>CBDDBV010000001.1:0-17000 GCA_965225785.1 Bryobacteraceae bacterium
CATGAGCATCGATAGCGCGCTACGCAGCTTCGAACGCCGCGCGGAGGAAGAAGCCCGAGAGATCGAGCGGTCGGAGAAGGCGCTGGCGGAGTATAAGGCCCAGCTAAACCGGACCTTCGAGCACGAGGCGCGGCTGAAAGACCTTCTAGCGAAGCAGGCGCAACTCAATGCTGTCCTGGATTTAGATAAGCATGACGCGCAGGTGGTGGCGGACGAATCGCAAGGAAGCGAGAGGGCCACGTTCGCAGAGCGCACAACAGAATCACGTCGCATTGCTGCACCCGCGATCTGAGGCATTCAAGTGGCTCGTCCATTAGCAAGCACCACGTTCATCACCACTCCACGATCCACCTGCCTTGCGCGGAAATAGCACTGTCGTGTAGGCTGTGAACTTCACACGATGAGCGAACCCACAAACGAAAGCGCATCCAGCCCCGCGCTTTCAACGGACCTTTGGCGAGAGGCACTGAAATTCGCTCGCGAGCAAGCCGACGCAGAAACCAAGAACATCGAACGCCTATTTAACCGTGCCGTCGCCATGTTCAAGTGGATCTTATTCGCTGCCCTGGCGATCTTCGCATTTTTCGGCTGGACAACTTATAGCAACCTACGCGAGTTAGTCATGACTACTACGAAAAGCGAGATGGATAAAGAGGTCAAAAGTCAGATCGGGCAGCAACTCGACCACGCAAATCTGGAAGCGATTGTTCAACAGGAGCTCCGGACAAGAACGGCCGCACAACTAACCGATGCCATTCAGAGGCAGGTCGCGGGCGCAGTATCTAAGGAAACGAGTGTCCAACAGCCGTTTATAAGGAAAATGCTTACGCAAGAAACAGAGCGAATCGTGAACGGTTTAGAGCCCGAGATCGCGCAAATATCCAAGAATGAAGCTGACCATTTGGTTGCACAAGCGCTAGCGCCACGCGAGCTCACCAGTCAACAGCGTGAAGCGGTGAAAGAATACTTGGCACCACGAGAAAAAGGAATAGTTCGAGTGTGGGCCAGAGATTCCAGATCAGAGGAGCAGAAACAGTTTGCAAAGCTTATAACCGTGATGTTAAAAGAGGCCGGTTGGCGAGCAATTTACGATGAATCCGTTCAAAATCCGAGCGAGCTAGGCCTGACACTAGTAGTGAGGGATGCCAAGAACTTACCTTCAGGGTCGCTTGACCTGATTGGAGCGTTTAAGGCTGCCAGTCTTGATCTGAAGATTTCTACCGTAGGTCTCGCCAACAACTTTACCGAACACAACGTAGAACGAGAAGTTCCGAACATCGCTGTCGGGCCTGCGGTGGTGTCCCGGTTCTTCTGAATGGAAGAAACCTCCGACAAGACTACTTTATTAACTTGATGTCGGCTCCCCCCGGGCCGTGTTCCCGCTTAGCGGCGCCTCGCGTCCTGGACTGTCGGCTCATGATCTGCTCCACTGATCGAGCGATTTTCCCGGCCGTCACCCTGAAGGACATTCGCCTTTCAGCCTCGCATCGCAGCTCTTGACTGGCCTTGCGTCGCCGAGATAGTCCGCCACATAAAGAAACGTCCTGCTATTCGGATCGACCGCGCACCCGCGCTCGCCGCTTCGACGAGCTCCGGGGCATCCAGTACCCCGCACCCGTTTCGGCTTCTCTGAATACCGATTAGAACGTCCGGTTTATTCCCTCTCTTCTTATTTTCCGCCACACCCATGCCTGCTTCTTTGTTTACGGGCGACTATGCGCGCGTCGCTCGGAAGTCAATAACGGATTTTCCTTCTCTCCCTTTGGTCGATTCATCCGCGAAAACAAAATCCTATGACTTCCTCCCTTGTCCGCGCGCCTCAGTGTCACCGTAACGAAGCTGCATGACGTGGCTTCACAAACCAGAAGGAGAAGAGTTATGAAAAAATCAGCATTAATCATCGGTGAATTCCAAAAGACGGAACACGGCTTCACGGGCAAGCTCGAAACCCTCGCCATCAAGGCAACGATAACGCTTCAGCCCAACGACGACAAGGAAAAGGATTCACACCCGGACTACATCGTCCTCCACGGCCAGAACGAGATTGGCGTCGCCTGGAACCGCAACGAAGACTGGGGTTCATTCATCTCCCTGGCATTCGAGGAACCGAGCCTGGCACCCGGAATCTACAAGCTCGTCAAATCCGACAAGGGCATCAGCGCCTACCAGCTCCTCTACCGGAAGCTCATGCCGAAAAAAGCATAATCGAGGAGGGCCGGTCTTCGGACTGGCCTTCAACTTTCCGTTGACATTTCGAAACGCCGGTATGACGTTCTCCCGTGACACCCGGCGTAAATCATGAGACTCAAAATGTCGGAAGAATTCAAATTAGACACCCACGCTACCGCGCAAATAGAAGCGAACGATTCGAGCCAAGCCTTCGGCAAAGCCATAGCTGCGGGTCGATTAAGCGAAGACGAGAACTCGCCCAATTACGCCGGCAATTACATGTTCATGGGCTATCAAGGCGTGACCGGCAAATCTCTTTTCAAGCACATCGATACTCGCCAGTACCTGGAATAATACACGCCAGTTTCCATCTTCCTCAGCCGTCCCTTTTCCACCTGAAACGAACGTTCGCAAATCGCTTGACGCGGAAATCGATGCCGCTTAACCTTCGCGCGTATGGAGTCACGCGCATCACAACCGCAGGAAAGAACACACGTTGAGCGGGTGTCGCGGCGCCATCACTCCAGCACCGGCCATTGGATACGGACGGCAGGCATTCTCGCCCCGCTGGTCATTGGCGAATTCGTCCACGACCCGGACAAGCGCTGGCGATTCACGCGCATCGCTTCCGTATCGGTCGCGCTCATCTCGGAGGGACTCTACACGCATCGCATCAACCAGGAGCGCCGGGAGTGCGAAGCGGCAAAAAAGCGCTGAAGCAAGAACCATCATGCTTGCTTGAACACCGTTCAACAGTAACGGTTGGTCACCCAGTCCTCCGACATCGGCTGATTGGGCGACGAATCATTCTTATAGGGCCAGCGGTGTCTTGCCCTCCGCCTCCAAGGCGGAGATCCAAGCGGGTCGCTTGCCTTTTCCATTCCACGTCAGCGCGTTATTGGTAGGGTGCTGATAGGTTCGCCCCGTATGATATGCGGCGCTTTTTGCCTGGACGCGTCTCCGTTGCGGCTTTCCGGCGACATCCTTCAGGCTCAGGCCCACGCTTTCGAGGATGGCGCGCGCCTGCTCAAGCGCCTTGTCCTTCCGCTCGGTGTCGTGCTGCTTCAGTAATGCTTCTGCGCGTCCGATGACGGCGCGCAAATCGTCATCGTTCAATGCGTCGAGCGTGTCGAGTTTCATGTGCTTCCTTTCCTTCTTCCTGAATGGCTTCGAAGAGCTGATCAAAGTCCGGATAGGCTTTGACGCTCAATATGATGGGTGTGCTATCGCCTTCCGAAAGTGCCAGCCGCATTTGCCCGGTCACCATTTCCCGTATCCCGTTGAGTTGCCCTTCGCGGATTTCCGCGACCAGCGCGCCGAGGTTATGCCCCAGAATCTCGATCGCGCACATCGGGCCGAACACGATGCGGAGCCTTTCATGCTCGCCCAAGTCGGCCCATCGGTAGCGCCCGAACTGGGACCAGGCGACACCCTCGCTCGCGCGGCCGTCGCGAAAGTCAAGATGCAGGCTGAACGACTGGGCGCTGGGTTGCCGCTCGCTGGTAAAAGACTTCTCGGTCTCGGCGGCGGGGCCTTTCTCCGCGAATATCTTCTCCAGCGTCTTGCTGCGCTGCTCATGCATAACCTTCCCTCCCCCTGCCCTTCTCGCGCCAGTAAACTGCTACGGCATTGGCGCGGTTTGCGAGAAAGCCGCGCACGCG
Organism: Bryobacteraceae bacterium; assembly: GCA_965225785.1. Taxonomy (GTDB): domain Bacteria; phylum Acidobacteriota; class Terriglobia; order Bryobacterales; family Bryobacteraceae; genus Bog-113. The sequence continues at coordinate 3,831 of CBDDBV010000001.1, forward strand.
GTTCCGCTCCCAGGATTGATGGAAGCGATCGCGCCAGTTAGTGCGCAGTTTCGTATGGGTCAACTCGACGGCGGAAAGACGCTCGCCCGTTTGAGCAATAGCCTCGCGAACGCGCTTCTTCGAGTCAACGTAAAGCCTTGCCTGTTCTCGCCCGCGCGAAGCACTCACGTACCATTGCTGCTGATTGGTGGCGGGAAGCGATTCATTGCCGGTGGCGACGAACACCCGGTCGACGGTTTTGCCCTGGCTGCTATAGCTGGTATCGACATAGCCGAGCGTCAGATGCCCCCAATCCTTGGGCAGCAGCTTCCCGTTCTCCAACCGGATATCGCCTTCCTTGGTGAAGCCCTCGACGGTGAACACGTCGCCGTTATAAAGCCGCGTTCCTTTTGCCTGCCCCTCGACCTTAGCCTCGCCGTTCTTCGTGATGCGGATGCGGTCGCCGCGCGCGAGCCCGATGTCGCGGGCACGGAATACGTCGAAGCGCTGCGCCTGAGCTAGTGGAACCTCAGCTCTCGTACCATCCTGCTTTTGCAGGTAAAGCCCGTTATCATCCCGGGCAACCACGGTCTTTTCAGCGCGTTTGAATCCCTTGGCGTTTTGATGGAACTCGACAGCCAAGCCGGGCGCGTAATTGCGAATGTCGCCCTTTTCCGCCTCCGTCCATCCCGGTGGACCGCCATGCGACGAACCGCTTCTCTTTTCCGAGCGCGCCGCCGTCTTTCAGCGCCGCCCGGAGCTCCTCGGTCAGCTTGTGGCCTTCCGCGTGGGTAGGCGCGATGATAAGCGCCGATTTGCCTTCCGATTGGGCTTTGAGGTAGTCGTCCACCAGCATCGCGTGGCGCTCTTCTCCGGACGCCTCGATGACGCAGCCCATCTTGTCCAACGCGTCGAAGCCCTTCTGCGCCGCTTGACCCGTTCCTTCGGAAATACTCTCGACCGCCTTCTTATAGCCGGGCTCGGTCTGGCGCCGCACCTCGGTTAAGCGCGCGAGTCTCACGCCCGCTTCTTTTTCCAGGAGCCTAAAAGCATCGCCGGCCTCGACACTCGAATGTTGCGTATAGTCGCCGGAGAGAATCACGCGATTGCCGTTCTTTCTTCGCGATTGCCATCAGGGCGCGCATATCCCTGCTCGACACGAGACCCGCTTCATCGACCCAGAGCACCTGGCCTTTGGTCTTCTCCTGAAGCTTCTCGTTTTTCAGAAGCATGGCGAGCGTTTCGGCGTCCTTGAAACCTTCCTTTTTCAGCACCTTTCTACTGGCCTGCGACGACGGCGCAAATACAAAGACCTTTTTGCCGGACTCCGCTTCTATTGCATCGACCGTGGCGCGCATCATTCGCGTCTTGCCTGTACCCGCTTTCCCGACGACGCCGGTCACCGTATCGCGGCTATTCAGGACGTGGAGAGCCGCCTTCTTTTGCTCTTCGGATAGTCCGGATAGATCAATGCCTTCGGAGTTGTTCGCTTTTACCGACCGGCTAACAAGCGGCTGCTCTTTGCGCTGGCCATCCTTGGCAAATTGCAGCATCGAGACTTCGTCTCTGAGAACCGTCCTCGTGGTAACGAATAACTGCCCCCCGCGTGTTTCCGCGATGACTTCCGCGTGCTGTGCTAAATCGGCAACATCCTCCGGCTTGACCGAGCCGACGCCGTGCATCAATGCTTCCGCCTGTAGCCGTCGTTCGGATACGGCGGAGGCGCGCTCGAAAGGAGTGCTCCAGCGCGTACTCCTTCGCCTGCCCGGGGGTAATCACGGTGTCACCCTTCTCCCAACCGGAACCGGCCGTGCGAATGGCGAGCCGCTCATCGTCGGTGAGGCGCTTATCCCATTCGCGTTGCAACTCGGACATGCTCAAGGGCTTCTCCGCCTTCTTTTCGCGCGTCCTTCGCCCGAGTGTTCCCTTTGTCGCCGCATCCTCAATGCCCAGCCTTTCGGCTTCGGCCTCGATGATGGCCGTCCTTCGCGAAAACTTCTCGGCGGTGGCCTTCTCAATCCCGGCAATCCGGAACGTTTTACCTTCCTTCTCGACGCCATATCCGAGCGCTTTCAGCTTGAACGCGAACCGCGCATCGGCGGCAGCCTGGTAATAGGCTTTGTCCCGGACGATATCTCCGAGCTGTACCGCCTTCCAGCGCTTCTCGATATCGTCGTAGGTCGCGTTGACGATAATGGCGTGGCAATGAAGCGACGCGTCGGGAAGCCCGTCCACGGGGCGGGCAGTGCGATGGATATGCTCCGCCCAGATAAGGTTTCCCGTGAGGCGGTTTTCGTCCTTGCCGTCTTTACGGATTCGGGTCTGCGCATCCTTTTCTATTTGCGCCATGGTTTCGCGGACGGACTCTTGGAACGCGGCCAGAACGCGCCCATCGCCTTTTCCGTCAACGCCGCCCAACTCGCAAATGAGGCTCGCCGACTTCGGCGCGGTGAAGGTGAAATCGGTGATGACCCTGCGGTCGTCATCCATGCGCGGCGTCAGCTGTTCGCCCGTGTCTGGATTGCGGTTCTCGCAGAGCGCGAAGAAGCTTTCCTTCTGCACCTCTCCGGCAAGTCCGAGAAGCTCCGCGCCTTTGCCGTTCCAGACGCCTTTCATCTCGGCGGAATCCTTGCCGTGGTAATAATCGCCGGCCGAAAGATGCTGCGTGAAATAGTCCCGCGCGGCCTTTGCGTTCTTGAAGTGGTTGATGAAAATCATCGCCGCTCCCCGGATGTGGAAGTCATGAGGCGATACAACCAAAAGGCGTAAGTGGCAACGGCAAAATTCAGGGTCATGAAAGCGATTAGGCTTGTCCCCTTAGCAGAGCTAAGGCACCTCACCGCTCCACCGACTTTCCGCGATCCGCTTTCACTTTGGGGTGGCTGCTTTCGGGCTCGCGCCCGGTCGCATCGCGCCGCTTGGCCAGCGCTTCGTCGTGCCGGATTTCGGCGAAAACGCCCTTCCAAGTTTTATGCCCGTGCTCCCTCGGATCGAAGCCGGGCTCCACGGGGATCTTCGACCTATTCCGGTTCTTCACCCAATCGAGAAGCCCCATATCAGCGCTCCATTCCGCGACCGCGCGAACGCTCCTGGCTTTGCGTCCGGGCCTTCCCGTGATCGGTCGGGCTCAGCGCTTTCTGCGTCTTGCCCTGATCGCCCTGGTTGCGGATAAGCGCTTCCTTGCCATCCGTTTTTTCCGAAGGCGCGGAATGCCCCTGCTCGCGCGGCTCATTGGCTTTATCGATAGCGCTTGCCGCCGGCCGCGCGGCCTCCACCGCTTCTCTCTTTACCGCGTCCGGTAATTGCTCGACCGGTTTGCGGCTTGACGTTTCTTGCGCCGTCTCCCGCGCGTACATCTGTTTCGCGCGTTTTCCGGCTGCCGCTCCTGCGATTGATTTGCAACGGATTGTTGCTGGGATGAGTAGTGCTCTTTGATGAAGTCTCGGAGTGCCACGCGTTTCGCCTCTAACGCGATGGTCACGCCGGAAGCACCCCGGGCAAAAGTCAAACGAGGTCAAACGTCAAACTACTTTAAGGGATAATGCCGCTGAAGCGCCTACCGCTTGCCGCATGCCACAGGACGATGTCCCCACGCGGGAAGAAGTGCTTGCACCAGCTCCGGCGTATGCTTCGCGCCGAGGAGCTCGCGCGGTCGCCTCAAGCGAGCCGCCTTTTGGAGACCCTGGTCGTGGCGGCGGTGAATGACCGGACGCTGACAGAATATGAAATCGGCATGGAAGCGCTGGGTTTACCGAAGGATTGGGTGCCCCTTGAAAATACCCTGGTCCGGCAGACCAAAGTGAACCTGCAAAAGCGGTTGCTCGATCTGAAACGCCGGACCGGGGATCGTGATCCCGTTATCATCGAGGTTCCCAACGGACCTCATCGGGCACTTTACTACTACAATCCGGACGCATCTCGCGTCGAAGCAAGCCCTCTGCCCTCCTTCGGCCTAAGCTTCTTTTCGGCGATGGAGGATTATTTCGGAATAACGGAAGCAGGGCCGCCGCGATGCGTCGTCACCCGGTCCGCAGCCACTTGGCATCATCTGGACGGCAACGCCCTTAATAACGCAGCCCGGCAATTTGATCCCGCTTGCCGAACGCTTCCACCTGCATCTCAAAGCCATGCGCGCCGGGAAAAAGCAATCGCTGCTTCCGGAGCTTGACCCTAAACGGCTCGTCGATTGGATCGCGCCCCAAATGCTTTGCCAATTGGGAGAACGCGCGGGCCTACGGATGCGCGCATCTCGCGTTCTATTTGGGAGAGCCGCCCTTCGGCGAGACGCCGGACGGTACGCGCCTGCTCACGCTCCGCGACGCGCTTTATTACGCGCGGCACTGCTTCAGCCACGACCTCTTGGGATATGTGTTGCGCCACAGCCTTTTGCCGCTGCTGTCAAGCATGGATTCCATCGATCCGCTCGTCGCCTACCGGTTGTCGCTGGAACTCGCGGGCCTCGCCAGTGAATCGGGCTTCCTCGACCAGTCGGAACAGTGGTTAAGTTTTGCGGCGGGGAGTTTAGAGCGTCCCTTCGCGACGTACTTCGACGAACGCGCGGCGCTCCATCCTTTTGCGCAGCTGCGCCGCAAGGCCTTGCTGCTGGCCACGAGAAACCCAACCGACAAACAATTTGCCGACTTGATTGAACAGGCCGAGGAGCATGCCGATCCCGGCCAGAACCCGGCCCTTACGCTCTCGGTCATGAAAGCCGCGCGCTGGCTTCGGCTTGAATCGCCGGAGGCAGTTAAACAGGCCTATGAGCATCTCTTGCCGCTCGTGCTCACCTATCGACGATTGCTCCGCAAGGACAAGCTTCTTCTTAAAGCCGAAGGCCTCAGCGCCGCAAATCTTGCCGATGCGTTCATGTTCGAAGCCATCGCCGCCTGCCGCCTCCAGCCGGAAGGGTGGGAAACATTCGCGAGGGACATATTCGAGGCGGGACAGGCGTTGTTCGATGAGGGACATCTTCTGACCCGCGAAGTAGGAGACGCCATCCTTTCAAAAGTTCCGCACGAAAATCCCAAGGCGAGAAGGGTGCTGGATTTTTCCGGCAATCACATCCGTCCTTTGGCGAGCAGGTCGCTAGAGATGGATTTGCGGGCGATTCTTAAATGCCTTTTCGCGCCTTCGGCTGGTCCCGGGGGAGTGACCGATTAGCTTCCCTGGTCACGCTCGATGTATGGCGTGATAAAGCACAGCCTGAAACCTGCGTCCCGCCGCCTACCGGGTATTCTCCCCTCCCCGGTTCCTGAGGCGCTCAGAACTTTTCTTCCGGTATTCCTCGTCTTCCCGCAGCGTGAAATACCATTCCTCGCGTCGTATCGATGCGGGCCAGCAGATCCTCGTCGGATTGGAAGAAGGACGCCTGGTGCCCGTCGAGCGGCTGGAACCATCGGTGCTGATAGCGGTGATACCGTTCGGTGGCTTCTTCCGAATCCGTCAACTCACCCAGGCCATATGCCGTGACAAAGGCGGCGGCCTCGGCCAGGCGAAGCTGCAATTCCTTGGTCGTGTTCTTCACTTCCTCGACAAGCCAGGAGCGCAGATCGCTTGGACTCAAGTAACTTGATTCGGAAGAAGGCTCGTCGCCGGCCATGCCCGCCATCCTCATTGAAAGCTGCCCCGCAGAATAGCCTTCTATCGCGCCTTCGTCAAACTTTTTTGAATGAGGCAGATTAAGCCGCTTCCCATATTTCTGTGGTCACGACAAAACCCTCATCCCGGGTTCACCTCGCCCGTTTGACATCGTTTGACTAGGAAAAAATTGATCGAAAATTTTAGCGTTGAAGCATGTCCAAGCTTCAACTGCTTTTCATCGCAACCGCATTGACCGCCGCATCGGCGATCAACGCCCAACAACAACCCCAACCCGCTTACCAGCCCCTATCGGGTATGCAAGCGGGTATGACTCCAACCCCGTCCTTCGACGCCAACAGTTACGTCGAAGGCGTATCGCTCAGCGACGCGGGCGAGCTTGCCTACGTCGTTCACTCCGGCGATCCCGGCAACGAACGGACCGCCGTCATCACATCGAAACGCCTCGTCGCGCGCGACGGGGAAGTCATCGAAGGTAAAACCATCACGCGTGTCTGGGCCTCGGCTCTGGCCATCAACGCGCGGGGACGGGTTGCCTTCGAGGCTGACTTCAAAGATGCCAACGGGAGCGCTCGCGGCATCTTTATCGACAAGCACTTCGTCACCGCCATCAAGTCGGCAGGCGAGCCTTCCGACTTCGCCCTTACCGCCGATGGGCGGGTCATCGTGAAGCCCGGCATCGCCATCGCCCCACCTGCTGTACGCCCCGCAGTTGCGCAAACTGCGCAGCCGAACAGTAAAGGCCAGAACAACTGCTCCACAGGCACGAAGATTCCCAAGGCCCTCAAGCGGTATCTGGGAGAAGCGCTTCGCCAGAGGAGTCGCTAAGTCGACCGGCATCGACATCGGTTCGACCGGCGACAACATTCCCAGCGCCCACCTGCCCTCCTGATCCGAAGGCAGCGCTACTCCCCAGAAGTGAAATCACGGGCGCGCCTGCTCTCTTTAAAGCCGCGCGCCCTTTTCTAAGAGGACCATATGTCACCAACGAAATGATCATTCTCGATCACGGGAGTTGATTAAAGCTTTCTCGCGACTCGACTCCCTGGACCGTTCAGAGACGCCGTTGAAGGGACGCTTGTCATTGGGCGCTCCCGGGCTCCGGCAAAGACCGCCAATGTAGGCAAGAACATCGCTTTATGCTCTACTCAACACTCCAGCATTCCGGTGGAGTCGTGCTGACCGGCAAAGGATCGAGGATACAAATACTTGGCGGCGCTACTGCGGCAGGAATGCGGAAGAACATCCGACGATTTGATTATCTTCAACCGCGGAGTCGCAGCCACGCGTTTGATCCGCTTGTTCTATCTATGGAATTCACGGGCCGCGGGTGCCGGTGACCTTAGAAACGCATCATTGAGTTCTTTGAGACGTGTTGTTAAGCCTGGGGAAGCAGACCAGGTCGGCGCTCAATACAGATCGGTTCTGGACGCTCTGCGTGTCGCAGCAGCCTGATGCGGCACGGTAATCGTGCTGCTCGCGCTTTCCGGAGAAGCCGCATCTCGTTGACCAGCATAAACGAGGTTATTCAGTCGCTTGCCACAAGCACCGGAAGCAAGCGGATGATCCCGCATTGGGAAGCATCGGCCAGAAGCGCACTTTTCCGTCAAGCTGCTAAGGTTCTATACGCGACCGCAAAGATACGCTCACAGAAAGTTCAGTGGGCGGGACCTAAATGTACGCGTCGCGAGTTTCTTTTTGAGAAGCTGGCCGGCCTACGACGTAAAGCCAAGAATCATCGATCGAAATGACGTTTCTCCTCGATGGCCGACACGCTTTCTTATTCGCTCCGCTTACGCGAGGTCTTCTCGGATGGCCGCTGCACCTTTTTGCCGGAGCAATGCAATTTATCAGAGCATAAGTGGATGCATCATGCGACTGGCCCGTTCTTGAGTACGGCTATAGAAACCGGTAAGCCTTCATAAATCGTTATCCTGAAGACCGTGTTTCCAAAGCGCGCCTGGCTTCAGGCGCGACCTTTCGAAGGCAGTCCGCTAATCTTACTGTGCCTTTTTCAGGACGAATTTCAACTCTTCGTAACCCAGAAAAATCCCTGGATAACCTCTTCCAGCAGACCTGCGCGTAGCTCACTTGTGGCCGTCGTCTGCCTCACGCAAAACATATTAGGCCTCTCAGAACGCAATCTCCGAAAACGAGCCCGGAACCGGTAAGACTCGCACGAAAGGCTTTCCTCGGCAACTTAGCCAACAAGTTTTTTCTTACAGCAGAACGAAGCTTTTACCAGCGCCACCTATGCCGGCGGACCAACTAGGGAAGGAGTATCGCTTTCTCCCGAAAACTTCAACGCCGGCTCGGGTCAGCAAGGCCATGAACAGCACCAGCAGGCGAGTGTCGGAGGTGAGCCACCAACTGGTTTACCAGATGGAGCCGAGCGCCTTTTCTCGACTCGATCAAACCTAGACTCTCACTAACCCTTGGGCTGAAACCGTCGTGCTACGTCGGTGGCCGCTAGCATTCGAGGCCACTAAGTCCGCTAACTGCCCGGAAGGGCGCAACTACATCCGCGTGGCCTTCTCGCGGGATATCAAAGGAGCAAAGTCAATGAATGACATCAACCAGCAACGACCATCCGCAGCAAGGAGTATCCGATCAATAACCTGTACGACGATGGGCATCGAGCTTGTCGTATTTGGTATCGGCAGTATTTTCGCAACTTCCTGTTGAATATCTGGCTTAGACCCAACTTCGGCACAAGATACGTCCACCCCGTCACCCAGTTTCTTCTCTTTCGTGGTCATGGTGTTCTTCTCCGGCGTCATCACGTCTCTATGGCACGGGCTTCGGTGCGAATGATGCCGTTTCGGCCGCTATGGCGCACCGCCTCGCGCCGGGCTTGGTCAACTTTCAACATATTCTTCCTGGCCTATTTCCTGACGGGCGTCTACCACAATTTCCGCACCTTTCGGTTAATGACTGAATCCCGCAGAAGGAGGAAGCATTCAGCCGGTTCGAGGGGAATTCGCGCATTGCCATTTCTTCCGATGGCTCCCCTAAGGGTAATCAGTTTCACTGGTTCGTCCGGATCGTGTGGGAGCCGCTCGGGGTGCTTCTCCGCCTCGATCCTTCTTTCGCATTTCTTTCTGATCGACCGAATGGTACGGTCGCGCTGTACCTCTGAAGATCGCGGCGGTGATCGCAATATTCGCCAAGAACTCCGTGCGAATGGTATCAGCACCTTCTGGGAGCACCTGCGCAACATTCATGGATCAGGTCAATTCGCGAGGCCGCTTACTCGCCAAGGTTGCTAGAACGAAACGCTAGCTGAAGACGAAGAGCTGGCGAGCGTGCAACTGTCTCGCAGTTTCCCGCAGTAATGCTCCAGCCCTCAAATCAAGACAGCCGTGGCGGCAGACGATAACGGGCCTGCCACCGGAAATCGAACGGCTTATCTCGCCCGTTGAAAAGCCAGTCTGCCTAAAGGAGGCGACATATGTCACCTACCGAAACAGCAACCAAGTCCGAAACGCGCAAGAAGCGCATCATCCTCATCGTCATCGGCGTCCTCGCCTTCCTGTATATCGGGCCTGGCGCTATTGTCCGGTTTTTTCTTCCTCCAAGTCGCCCACGCATGCAGGACCTGCGGCGAGCACCGGTCGCGCAGAGCGGAAAGCCGGCCGTAGCTCAACCTGCCTCCGTCGCCTCGGCTCCTGTCGCGGCACCGGCAGTATCGGGCGTTCCACCGCGACTGCTCGGCACATGGACGGGTATGGGCTCATTGCCGAATCACCCGTTTTGCACAGTACATCTAGAGGTTCGGAATGGCGCGGGTGAAGCGCCCTATTCCGGCTATGTCACCGTCTCCTGTATGCCGTCGAGGCCATCGGGAACCGCCACCGGCGGCATGGAGGCGATCGCTCGCGCTGGCGGCCTAAACCCGGCGGCTGCGATTCTTCTGGGCGATCCCAAGGGCGATTCCATCGTCTTTCGCGTGAAGGACACGGTAGGCGTCCGCGAATCCACAAGCGGCTGCGCGATGACCTCGGCGGCATTGATCCCATTTGGGTCAAGCGTGGCGTTCAAGTGGACGGAGAAGGATTGCTCTGGCGGAGAAATCCTTATGATGCGCGCGAAGTGACGGGGTCAATATGAAAGCCGCGAACGATCGACGGATGCTCACCTTGCCGGAGATAGCACGCGGACTGCGTGTCTCGGGATCACAGATCAGCGGGATGAGAAGCGGCAAGTTTCGGGGCTTGCCGCCCCTGCCCGCCCGCCAACCGGTTATCGCATGTGGACCGCTAAGGCCGTCCCTGCGTGCGGCCAGGACAGGAGTCTAGATGACCTATCAAGCTTTCCTTGATCCGGACCTTAGGCACTTCCGGCGCTTGCTGGCGCTCTTTCTTCTTAGTAGCGCCTTGTTCCTCGGCGTCGCGGTTCGCCTCGCGCGGCACCCCGCAGCACGCGCCCAGACTATTCAAGCGTGCATTTGCGGAAGAAGTTGCCCGTGCCGCCGACCCGCGTTGAGCCCCAGACCGCAACCACGCATGTCTTTTGCCCGGGATGTCAGCCGTCGGGGTAACCGCTTGCGGACATTTGGAGGATACTGATGCGCAAAGAACAGATTGGCCAATGCCTGCTCCTACGCGGAGACGCATTTTCGGTTATGCCGACATTGGATGAGGTCGATTGCATTATCACCGATCCGCCCTACAACCCGAAAACGCACAAGGGCGCGCGCTCGGCGAAATCCCTGGCCGTCTCCCCTATCGACTTCGACGGCATCAGCGACGAGGTCTTTACGGATTTCTGCGCCCACGCGGTCCTGCTGGCGCGCCGGTGGGTGGTAATGTCTTGCGCCTGGCAGCATGCCGCGCTGTTGGAGAAAGCGGCCCTTCCCCTGGTCAGGTTGGGCGTCTGGCATAAGCCCAACGGCGCGCCGCAATTCACCGGCGACCGGCCCGGCGTCGGGTGGGAGGCCATTGCCATCCTGCACCGCTCCGGCAGGAAGCACTGGAATGGCGGCGGTCATCACGCGGTGTGGGTCGTCAATGTGGAGCACGGCGAACACCCGACGCAAAAGCCGCTGAAGCTCATCACCGACTGGGTGCTGAAATTCAGCGATGCGGGAGAGACCATCCTCGACCCCTTCATGGGCAGCGGTACGACCGGCATCGCCTGCGCCAATCTGGGGCGCAAATTCATCGGCATCGAGAAGCGCGCGGACTATTTCGACCTTGCCTGCAGGCGCATCGCCGCCGCTCACCGGCAGCTGAACATTTTTGCGCCTGCGGGGAGTTAACCTGATGTCGAGCGACGCCTCCGCATTTGAGAAGCATTACCGCATCGGGGAGCTTGCCCAGCTATGGGGCCTCGGCCGCGAGACGATCCGCAAGCTCGTGAAGGATGATCCGGGCGTGGTGAAGATCCGCGTCGGGCGAAAGAAAGCCCACACCACGTATAGCGTGCCGGAGTCGGCGGCAAGGCGCATCCACACCCGGCTCTTAAATTCCTAGCGCAGCCAAATCCCAGTCGACGAGTAATAAAAACAAAGAAGCCGTAACTCAAGAGTAAGAGACCCCAAGTCACGATGCATATCCAAGGGAACGACATCGGCGCGTGCAAACCCCACCCATGAGCCTTAATCGCCAGCGCTTTAGACTTGTCGCTTTTAGGACAGCCACCACCAATCAGATTTGGAACCATAACAATGTCGTCTGGTTTGTAATGAGCTATACAGATTTCGTCCCATTGTGAATTCAGAGTCTGTATAGCAAGCTGGGCCGCTTGTACTCCTTTATAAGAGGTGTAGCTGATCACGACGCCAAAGATCGGCAATATCCCGATTAGCCAATACAAAGCTCTCGCTCCAGAAATCTCCGCCCCCTGCTTCATTTGGACTTCCGCTAGCTTCTGCAGCGAAAAACCATACGTTGCGAACAAGAAGCCTTGAATATTTATGTTCCACAATAAGCGACTGTTGATAAGTTCATCTTCATGAGTAACGTAGTCTCTGAAGATAGCGAAATGATTGTAGACACTTACTTTAGGGCACGCGGACGAATTCGCAGAATGTCCTTGTGCATGGATTAACGTATTAAGGTCTGCAGCGACCGACTCCAGATTTCCACGCTCGTCTTGTAGACGTTTCTGTACATCTTCCAAGCTCATAATCGTTATAGAATACCGCAGCTTGGGTTTCAGAAGTCACTTATGTGCAGTTCCAAGTTTCTGCTTCGAGTGGCCACTAAACGCATCTTTCAGGATTCTGCTTAGCCTCGCCTGACGCTCCGGAACCCAACGGGCGTAGTGCTCGCGTACCGTTTCTTCATCGTCGCCCATCAGGTCGGCAACATCGGAGACGGGCACGCCGCGCTGCAGTAGGATCCGCGCGAAGGTGTGCCGGAACCGGTGGGGCGTCGGGGCAGTCTCGAAATTCCCAGCAAGATCAAACACTTTATTTAGTTTCCGGCGCCAGGTGTCAGTGACGGTCTCCAGCCGCTCGGATTCGCCGACGAGGAACAGCATCGAGCCCCAGGTTGTCGATCTTTTGACCAGGCGATCCCGAAGCCAGTCGGGAATGTAGGCGAAGACATCGCCACCGTTCTTCTTGGCGCGGAGAAACACCTCATTGCCGTGCAGCCGCTTGATATCGAGCAAGGCCACGTCCGAAATCCGCAAGCCGGTGTAGGTCAGCGTCCAGATAAAGTCCTTGGCGTCGTCTCCGGTCCACGCCCCCTGCCCTTGCCAATTGGACCATTTCACTTCGCCGAGCAGATCGCATGCGGACACGATGCGGTCGAGCTCCTCATCGGTAAACGGGATCTTGTTCGCGACGCGGCCCGACCCTTGGGGAGCCTTCAAGTCGCTGCTTACGGGCGATTCCTTGAGCCACTTCCGGTTCACGCAGAAACGGAAAGAACGACCTAATCGTTCCGAGCCGCTTCGCCTTCGCGCGCAATCCCAGCTTCATCCCGCAATAGAAAGCGTCCACGTCCCCCGAAGCAAGCTGGTCCAGCATAACGTAGCCCCGGTCATCGGCGAAGGCCTGGAGCTGTTTGGTGAACGTGCGGTATTTGCGCAGCGTCGCGCCGGCTATCTTCTCGTCCTCGCGCAGAGAAAGAAAGACGGCGATTGCTTCGGAAATCCTGACCCTTACGGGCTGGTTTTCGGGAGCGGGCACCGCTGGATTGAAAGGGGCCCTGCCGTCCCACGAGTCGGCCGTCTCGAACGTCCTTGCGACCGCCTTCGCGTCGTCCCAGGTAAAGTGCTCGCTGTTTCGACGTTTGAACTGGCCGCTGAGCGTTCCGCACACGTAGATGGGGCAGTAGCACCTGCGCCAACCGCGCCTCAGCTCGTCAGGTTCGTAGTTGCGCGAATCGGGCTCATGACCCCCGACACACTTGCCCGCGATGCGGAGGTGACGGCGATACAAATTGAGAGCCATGGCGATGATGGGATCTTAGCACCGTTGCCCACCATTGCCCACCATTTCCGGGAAAATGCTGTAACTTGTTGATAAGAAAGCTGGCGGTGAGGGTGGGATTCGAACCCACGGAACCCGTGAAGGTTCAACGGTTTTCGAGACCGCCCGATTCAACCGCTCTCGCACCTCACCGTTGTTCCATTCTATCT
>CBDDBV010000002.1:0-36202 GCA_965225785.1 Bryobacteraceae bacterium
GATACGTCGCCCGCACCTGCGCTCCGCCTGCCAATTGCGCTACCTGCTGCTCCAGCATCTGCTTGTCGCCCGCATCGAGCGGACGTGCCGTCGTGATCTCCGCTTCGGCGATGTGCGACTCCTGGTCTGCTTCCAGGTGATACGCCTGCACCATGTCATTCAACTCCGGCAGGCGGCCATGGTGCGTGATCACAGCAACAAAGTTGCGTACCGCGGGAAACATTCCCAGCTTCCCGGCAATGGCATCGAGCACCTTCAGCTTCTGCGCCTCGGGAATGGATGGGTTCTCCAGCACCTCGCGCAGTTCCTTGCTATCGCCCAGGGTCGCGGCGAAGTCCGCAAGCTGCGTCTGTACGGCAGCGTTGTCCAATTTCTGTTCATCCACCACCGCGGCCAACGCGCGCGCGTAGCGTAGGTCGACAACCGACATTAGTTCTCGCTCCCGTTCTTCGCGCCCAGGCGCTCCGCGAACGTCCTCACCAGCAGGCGGTCGGTCTCAGCGGTCACGATCAGCTTGCGTGCGGCCTGCTCTATGGCCAGTTCCGCCGCGTACTGCCCGATATTGCGTCGTGCGGTTGCGGTCGCGGCCTGGATCTCGGCATCCGCCGCCGCCAGGATCTTGATCTTCTCGTCTTCAATGCTCTCCCGAATACGCTTCTCATCGCGGACCGTGTCCTTGTCGGCCTGCGTGCGCATATCGGCGATCTGCGCGTCCAGTTTGCTCAACCTGCGCTTCCACGGAGTTCAGCCGCGCATTCGCTTCTTCGGTCGCGGTGCGCGCGTCCACCAGCTTCTTCTGGATGTCCGTGGTCCGCTTGCGGAAGGTCTTGGGAAGCGCCTTCAGCAGGAACGCGCCCACCAGGACGGCCAGCACCGCGAAGTTGAACACCGTAAAGACCGTCGCGGCCTTGTCCGTGCTCATGCCCAGCATCTTTCCGAGCTTCTGCACGGCGGGCGAGTTGCGGTACTCCGCATTCTCGTCCTTCACTTCTTCTCTCTTATCCCGCGACTGCGCCGCAGGCTCGGTCCGCTCTCCACCCGCTGGCCGCCCTTGTAGCAGCGCCACCGCAGCCTGGGCGCGCGGCGTCGCCACCGGCCCTACGCCAAACATCATCAATGCCGCCAGCAGCGGCAAGGCACGCAAACTCTTCATGGCTTTCACTGGTGCGCCTCCGCGAGGCTCGCGCCCTTGGGCAGCACCGCGCGCAAAACGCTATCGCTCAGTTGCGCTACGGCGTCTTCGATCTGTCGCCGCGCCGCTTCCGCTGAAGCCTCAATGTCGGCCTTCTCATTGCGCACACGTGCCTGCACGCTCTCGCGGGTATCACGCAATGCGGAGTCCTTCTCCGCCTGCAGTGCCTGAAGACGCTTGTCTCGCTCCGCCAGCACCTCTGCGCGCGCAGCGCGCAGCTTGTCTTCGTAAACAGCCGTTTCCGCTTCGGCCGCGGCGATTGCGCCGCGTGCCTGCTCCACAGCACCCGTGGTGCGCGCCCGGCGCTCGGCCAGGGTCTTCTCCAGCGGCCCCTGCACCAGCAGGTTGTAGGCGATCACTAGGAGAATAAACAGCACAATCGTCGGCACAGCGCCGAGTAGGAGACCGCCAAGTTGATTCAGGATATCCATGCAAGCCTTGGTACCAGGGTGAGTGCGCTTTGTCTCTAGTCCGCTCTCGCCCGCCTGTGCACAGCTAGATGTGTGACAAAAGGAAGGAGTTGGTACACCCTAGTTGTAACAAACACGCCTTTGGACGGTCAAAAACGGTGGCGCGTTTATCGCGCCTGCACCACGGTTATCGTCGCTTTCACCCCACGCACATCTCTGCCTCTCTCACGAACTTTCGTCACCACAGGTCACCGCCCCAGGCGTAGTATCAAACTTACCAGCCAAGACCCGTTCGGGTCGTGCAGGCCGCGTGATCCGGGGACCCCACCTCCGCTCCCCACATCAGGCGGCCTGTATTGTTTCTGGGCCTTCATCCCTCACTTGATATTTCCGGTACCGCTCCAGCAGAGAGCTCGGCCCTACCGCGATGAAGTACGTCAGGTTGCCCACAAATCTCTGCCCCGAAAGCGTTGCCCCCCGCTCCAGAGCCGACAGCACGCGACCTTCAGCCTGCGGGCACGCGGAACCGTGCCTCAATCAGCGGATCAGCCGTCAACGCCGCATCAATGGTCGCCAGTAACTCCCCAAGCCCCTGCCCCGTCTTGCCCGAAACCGGCAATTCGTCCGCCGCAAACGCAGTTCCCTCCGGCAGCAGATCGATTTTGTTTAGCACCTGCAGTGTCGGCTTGCCACCCACGGCCGATCTCCTCCAGCACCGCCTCCACCTGCGCCCGCTGCTCGTCGAGCGTGACGCTCGCGGCATCACGCACGTGCAGCAACAACTCGGCGCGTTCCACTTCTTCCAGCGTCGCGCGGAAACTGGTCACCAAGCTGTGCGGCAGGTCACGCAGAAAGCCCACCGTATCGGACAGCAGCACCTTGCGCCGCGAAGGCAGCGTCAGTTGCCGCAGCTTCGGGTCGAGCGTCGCAAACATCCGCGCCGACTCCAGCACATCAGCCCCCAGTCAGCGCGTTGAACAGCGTCGACTTCCCCGCATTGGTATAGCCCACCAGCGCCACCGTTGGCACCGGCACGGCCTCGCGCCGCCCGCGCTGCTGCCGGCGAATCCGCCGCACCGCCTCGAGCTGATGCCGAATGCGGTCCAGCCGCAGGTTGATCTTGCGGCGGTCCGTCTCGAGCTGCGTTTCACCAGGCCCACGCGTGCCGATGCCGCCGCCGAGCTGGGACATGCTTTTTCCCTTGCCCGCCAGTCGCGGCAGTTGGTACTCCAACTGTGCCAGTTCCACCTGCAGCATGCCTTCGCGCGTCCGCGCGTGCCGCGCAAAAATGTCCAGGATGAGCTGCGTGCGATCGATCACCGTGCAGGGCAGCCGGGCTTCCACGTTGCGTGCCTGCGTCGGCGTCAGGTCATGGTCGAACAGCACCAGGCTTGCGCCGGTCGAAGCCACCGTCGCCACGATCTCGTCCAGCTTGCCGCCGCCCACCAGGGTGGCCGAGTCGGGCTTCGGACGCCGCTTGCACCAGCACCGCGCTGATCGTCGCCCCGGCCGATCGCGCCAGCTCCTGAAACTCCGCCAGCGAAGCGTCAAAGTCCGGTTCGGCCGGCTCGGCGCCTCGCCATTCAGCCGCTGCCGAACTTTCCGGCTCCGCCTCAGCGTTCGCTTGTTCCGTGATCCGCGCCGCCGCCCGCGCCTGCAGAACTGCCGGAGTCAGCCGGCGGCGAGTACCGGTGAACTCCAGCGCCACCAGCACGGCCTTTTCGCCGGACGACCGTTGCCGCGAGCGCAGCAAACGCTTCTTCGCGAAAGTCGGGCCGCACGTCAGGCCGCAAAGCCATCTCCGGACGCACCTCCGCGGCCGGCTGGTGCGCGCCTTCCCGCGCATCCGCCGCGCCGTGATCGAAGCTTTGCTTTCCCTGCGACAAGAAAGTACCGGACGGCTCTTCCAGCTCGCCTTAGTTGTTGTCTGCCCCAGCCGAGGCTGCAGCCGGCCCTGCGGACTGGCGTGGCTCGCCCGTCATTCCGCGCCCTTCGCTGCCGTGAGTTGTCGCCCGGCCACTCACACACGGTAGAGATTGCGTGCTTGAAGATCAGTTGCTCCTGGGCGTTGTTCTCCAGCAGCACCGAATACTTGTCGAACGAGCGGATGCGGCCCGTCAGCTTCACGCCGCTGACCAGATAAATCGTGATGGGGCTCTTGTCCTTGCGGACCGTGTTCAGGAACGTGTCCTGAATATTCTGTGCCGGCTTTGGATCCATGGGGCCGATCTCCTCTTCTCATTCGTTGCTAAACGGTAAGTACTTCAGAAGTTCCTCCATATGGTGGAGCGGAGGGGTTCCAATTACTTCAGGGCTCGAAAGTGCGTGAGGCTCAGGCCTTCTACCGTACCAAAAATGGGCACGGTAGGGGTACGAAACCCACCATGCCTCTAGCAGACCGGCCCGCGATACCATCAAACATGATGAGCAATGGGCGGAAGATGTCCGGACAACCTGTTCCGATGCTGGACTTTAGCCGCGAGTTTGCCGCCATCCGCGAACCCGTACTCGCCGCCATCGAAGCCGTCTGCGCTTCGCAGCGCTTCATCCTCGGTCCGGCAGTTTCAGAGTTCGAAGCAGCCGCCGCCCCGGCCTGCGGGGCGAAGCACGCTATCGGCTGCGGAAGCGGGACAGACGCCCTCTGGCTCGCGCTCGCCGCGCTCCGCATAGGGCAGGACGTCACCTCGCGCGACGCCGTCCTCACCACGCCGTTCAGCTTCTTCGCCACTGTCAGTTCCATCCTCCGCGCCGGGGCTCAGCCTGTCCTCGCCGACATCGACGAGCGGACGTTCAACCTCTCATCAGAGTCCGTAGCTCGTGCGCTCAGCAGCCTGCCCGCAGGCCAACCACCCGTGAAGGCCGTCATGCCCGTCCACCTTTACGGCCAGTGTGCCGACATGGACGCCCTCCAAGCCCTCGCCAGCCACCACAAGTTCGCCATCGTGGAAGACGCGGCACAAGCTTTCGGTGCTCGCTGGAGCGGAAAGCTTGCAGGATCGCTCAGTGCCGCCGCCGCTTTCAGCTTTTACCCCACCAAGAACCTCAGCGCCTATGGCGATGCCGGCCTCGTCGCCACGGACGACGACGAAACCGCCGAGCGCGCCGCCATGCTCCGCGCCCACGGCATGCGCCGCCGCTACTACCACGACGAGATCGGGTGGAATTCCCGCCTCGACTCCATCCAGGCTGCGATTCTCTCGGTCAAGCTCCCGCGCGTGGAAGCCGGCAACACCCGCCGCCGCGGGCTCGCCGCGCTCTACGACAAGCTCTTCACAGCAGCAGGCCTCACCGGCCCCACCACCGGGGAAGGCATCGTCCTCCCCTGGACCGACCCACGCGCCGTGCACGTCTTCCACCAGTACGTCATCCGCGCCCCGCGCCGCGACGACCTGCGCGCCTTCCTCGCCAAGCAGAAAATCGGCAGCGAAATCTATTACCCGCTGCCGCTCCACCTGCAGGAAAGCCTGCGTTTCCTCGGCTACAAACCTGGCGACTTTCCCGTCTCCGAGCGCGCCGCTGAAGAAGTCCTCGCCCTGCCCATCTATCCCGAGCTACGCGAGGACGAAGCCGAAACCGTCGTCGAAGCCATCCGCCGCTTCTACGCGTGAAGATCAGATTGAACGTGTGCACCAAAATAGGGCCAAAGGCGCGACACATTTCAGCCCAGCCCGTGAGGGCTGGGTTAGAGATCAGACCACCTTTGAGGGCCATTGACCCGGCTCATTGGCCTGCCACATACCGCTGGTCGCCTTACCGCTTCTTATGCTTCTTCTCCGGTTCCGGATCGGGATGCGCTTCCGCCGGCGCCGGTTGGTCCGCGGGCCAGATGCGGTAACAGTTGCTTCCCTCCAGCCGGTAGGTCTTCTCAATGGTCTTCCCGGGCTTTACCAATCCGGTCGCAGGATCAGCCGCAGGGATGGCCGCATCCCCCGCCAGCACCTTGTAGGTAAACGCCGGCAGCGGCGTCGTGCCGATCGCACCCTTCTCGTACGGGTTCGTCTTGGTCGACACCACAACTGGCAGGTATCCGGCAATGTTGTGTTGCCGGAAGGCCGTCTCATAGCGGTGCTTCTTCACGTTCCACGAGAACACCCGCACCTGATTGAAGTCGTACGGCAACCCGGCCTTGAACGGCGAGAGCACCGTCACGTACTCCGGAATGCTCGTCACCGTCTGCCCATTGCTCACGATGTTCGACTCCGGGTCTTCCACGTGCGCCAGAATGTATGCGCCCACGATGCGCTGCCCTTCGGCGTAGCGCGCCAGGGCGTCGGGTTCGTCCACGTCCATCATGCGCGCGTAGATCCAGCCGGTTTCACCCTTGCCGTCGCGCACCAGCCACCAGTCTTCCATCACCGGCTCCGGAGGCCCCGCCGGGGTGTCCCCGGCATCGTCCGCACCCGGCCCCTTGCTCTTTGCACCCTTCGAAGCGGTCGCCGGCGTCGCCGCCGGAGCTCCCGGCACACTGGGCTTCGGCACGCTCGCCCGCACCAGCAGGTTCAGCTTGTCACCCTCGGCCAGCCGGTAGAACTTGTCCGTCTCCCGCCCCGGCGCAATGTGCAGATACACCTCGTCGCGCGTCGAGGCAGTGGCAATGGTCTGGTCCTTGGCGTGCTGTGCCTTCAGGTCTTCGAACTTGTTGGCCAGCGCCTGGTCCGCCGTTTTGGCCTCTTCCAGCCACCCCACCTCGCCGCGCGGCGAGCGCACCTTGATCATGCGCCGCGCGTGGTCCAGCACTGTCAGCTTTTCGCCGTTCTGCACCTCGCCCGTACGGTTCGACACAGCCGCCACGCGGTCCCGCAGGTACGCCTGCTTCGCCGTCAGGTAGACGTACTTACCCTCGGGCGCCTTATGCATCCGCGCGCAGCCAATCAAGCCTGCGCACAGGGCTAGGCCGCAAGCCAGCGAGGCGGGGAGCTTCATCCGTTTAGGTTTTTGTGATGTCGAGAACATGCCGTAGCTGATGTGCCTCAAGAAGTGTACGAAATTCGTTCGGAGGAGCCTCTGAATAGGCGGCGCACAAACGGTAGTTCAGGGCTTCAGCCCTGACAAGAAAGGTTGCAGAATGCACCCGGCTTCAGCCGCTGAGGGAATGCCGGAGTCCTATTCAGATTGTCCCTGAGGAACATCTTTAGTGCGTCAACGCGACCAGCGCTGGATAAGTAGTGTTGGTTCCGGTCCCTGCCGACGCCACCGCAGACCCCAGCGCTCCCGAGCTCAGCTTGAAAAGCTGTAGGCCGGTCGTTGAGTTGTATCCCGCGGCGGTCAGGTAGGTGCCTGAGTTGTCCACGCCCAGGGCCGAAACATTCGTCGGCCCGTTGAATGGGGATCCCACTACGGCGGCGAGTTGCGCTGCACCACTCAGTCCGAAGCTGGAGATCGTGCTGGCCCCCTCATTGGCCGTGAAGATGTAGTTGTAGCCCGTGGAAAGCGTGACCGACCGCGGCGTCACCCCGCTGTTGTAGGTCACGCTCCCCTCATACGTCGGCGGGTTCGTTCCCACAGTACCGTAGGACGAAAGCGCTGCGGTGCGTGCGATGTATAGGTAGCTGTTCTTGTCGAACGCCAGTGAGTAGTCGCCTGAAGGACTCGCAACGTTGCTGCAGCACGGAATGGACGCGGTGTACGCGGCGGATGTGATCCCGCTCGCACTCGAGTAGGGATAGACGATCGTGCCCACCGTATTCAGCGCTACCGCCACGTAGTTCCCACCCGGCGACACCGCCACCGTACAGGTCTGCGACACCGGCGTGCCCGCCACCGTGCAGCTTATGCCCGGTGTCGAAAAGGTGGCGGCCGGCCCGGTCAGGGCGCCCGTGGACGTGTTGAGCTGATACTCGCTCAGCAGAAAGCCGCTGCCATCCATCACGAACAGGAACTTTCCGTCCGGCGAGATGTCCATGGAGGACATCGACCCCGTGCTCACATTGAGCTGCGGGCTGCTGGATCCGCTTAGCACTCCGGAGGAGCTGATCGTATACAGGTAAATCCCGCCGGCGCCTGAGCCGACATAAAGAAACGAATTGTTCGGCGAAACCTTCATCGCCACAGGCGTGAACCCCAGCGAAAACGGTGAACCCGAGATCGCCGACAGCGTGCCGCTGCCGATGTTGTACTCAGAAATGTAGTTTGGCCCGCTCGTGCTGTTGGTTACATAGGCGTAGTCGCCTGTGGTGTTGGAGCCGCCGGAACCTGAACCGGAGCCGGAACCGGAGTTCGTGCAGCTTGATTTGTCGCACACGAAGAAGTTCTGGCAGCCCGCAAGCGCCCCGCAGGCGGCCAGGGACACAGCCATCAACGCTACTCGTACCCACCAGGGCCCGCGTGCTTTATTCCACATCCGAATCCACTCCCCGGCTCGCGGCAGGAGCCACCTCCGTGCCGCAACTTCTTCATTGTCGCAGGCCGTCCGATCTTGCTGCCATGCCTCACGGGCTCTCCGGTTTGGACGGGGTACACCGTATGATGGAAGCCGGTATGCCCAGTTTCTCTGACAGCATCTTCCTCTTCATTCTGGCCCTTCTGCTCTTCGGGCCGAAGAAGCTGCCCGTCCTGGCCCGCGAGCTCGGCAAGTGGATCGGCGAGTTCCGCCGCGCCTCCAACGAGTTCAAAATGCAGATGGAAGAAGAGCTTCGCCAGTCCGAGCAGGCTGATCGCCAGAAGCAGATTGCCGCCATGGAAGCCGCCGCTCCGCTCCCGCCGCCCATCGAGGCGGAGCCCGACCACCCACACCTGCGCGACCAGCCATCCGAGACGGACGTCACGACGGAAGCGTCCGCGGAGCCGCCGGTGAGCGAGCACCCCGGGACACTCACAGAGGCGCACACAGAGCCTCGTCCGGAACCGCTTCCCATCGCCACCTCCGGCAGTCTCAACATCATGCCGCCCAGCACCGGCCTGCCCACCCCGCGCGGCCGCTCCAAGGAAAGCTCTGACCCCCTCGGCGGTCTGATCGAGTCCATTCCTGAAATATCGGATCCAGCGGCGCCCGATCCCTCGGCACCCGCCCATCAGCCCGAAGTGCAGGAGACCGCCGCGCATGGCTGACATCCTCGACCGCGCGCGCTCGGCTGTCTCCGACCGCGCCGAGCTCCCAGGCATGAGCCTGATGGACCACCTTCAGGAGCTCCGCACCCGTCTCTTCTGGGCCATCGGCTATCTCGTTGTCGGCTGCGGCATCGCCTATGCCTTCCACAACCGCCTCATCGCCTTCATTCAAAAGCCGCTCAACGACATTCATCTCCAGATGACCATGACGCATCCCACCGATGCGCTCAACCTCATCATCAAAACGTCCTTCGTCTTTGGCGCCATCTTCGCCAGCCCATTCATCCTGTACCAGGTCTGGCTCTTCATTTCGCCCGGCATGTACTCGCACGAAAAGAAGTACGTCATCCCCTTCATGTCGGCGACAGTGTTTCTGTTCCTGGCTGGCGCCTTCTTCGGCTACGCCTACGTGCTGCCGCGCGCCATGGTCGTCCTCATTCAGGACTTCGGCAAGAACTTCACCCACATGATCACCATTGAGGACTACACCGGTTTCTTCCTCGCCGTGATTCTGGGCCTCGGTGTCACGTTCGAGCTGCCTATCCTGATCTTCTTCCTCGCGCTCTTCGGCATCGTCGATGCGAAGTTCCTGATCAGGCATTTCCGCTACGCCATCCTCGCCATCTTCCTCATCGCGGCGTTCATCTGCCCTGACCCCGGCCCCATTGGCATGTGCCTTTTCGCTTCGCCCATGCTGGTGCTCTACTTCCTCGGCGTCGCAGTAGCCTACTTCGTTCACCCAAACCGCCGCCTCAAGCAAGCCTCGGCTGCATGAAGCAGGCCCACGCCTTCAGCTAACGACGCTTTCTTGTTGTCATTGTTTTTCTTGTTGTCATTCCCGAAGGGAATCTGCTTCTCGACCGATGCCGCGCGGCTTCAGCTTGATGCCGCAGGCCTTCAGCTTTGAAGGGGCGGGGCTTCAGCCCCGCCGTCAACAGGCCCATGAAAGAATGGGGCTTTAGCCCCGGAGGGACAGGCACCCACCGGCACGAAAGGCCAGCGGCATGAACCACTCTCTGCGAAATCTGCGCTCGAACCTGCGCGATCTGCGTTCCGCTCTTCTCCTCCTCGCCACGATCCTCGCCGCAGACCGCGCGCAAGCCCAGGCCCACGCCGTCTCCGGCGCAGAGGTCATGAAGCTCACCCAGCAGTACCTGGCCGCCGCGCCCAAGCGCTATATCGGCTCACCGGGCCACGCCGCCGCCGAAAAGTTCCTCCGCAGCCACTTCCAGCCCGAGGCCGCCAAGGGCAACTTCGTCGCCGACAGCTTCTCCGCCCGCACTCCCCTCGGCATGCTGCCGATGACCAACTACATCGCCAAGTTCCCCGGCAAGAAGGACGGCATCATCGTCCTCGTCTCCCACTACGAAACCAACTACCCGCTCAAGGACATCAACTTCGTCGGCGCCAACGACGGCGCCTGCACCACCGCTCTGCTCATCGCCATCGGGGACTACCTTCGCAGGAACCCGCCCCAGGGCTACTCCGTCTGGCTCGTCTTCGACGACGGCGAAGAAGCCATCGCCAACCCTCCCATCGAGCCCAGCCAGTGGACCGCCTCGAACTCCCTCTACGGCACGCGGCACCTCGCTGCCAAGTGGAGCCAGGACGGTACGGCTGCACATATCAAGGCCGTCCTCATCGCAGACATGATCGGCGACAAAGACCTGAACATCATGGAAGAAACGCAGTCCACCGACTGGCTGCGCGACGACATGCGCAAGGCCGCCCGCGATACCGGCCACACTGCAAACGTCTACAAAACCTCCGGTGCGGAAGAGGACGACCACATGCCCTTCCTCCAACGCGGCATCCCCACCCTCGACATCATCGACGTAGATTACGGCCCCCGCACCTCCAGCTTGCCGGACGGCTACCACCACACCGCGCAGGACACCATCGACAAGATCAGCACGGCCAGCCTGCAAGTCTCCGCCGACCTCTTCGTCGACATGATCAAGCTCATCAACCAGCGATAACGTTGTACGTTTGTCATCTTGACCGGAGGCCGAAGGCCTCTCATGCTTGTCATCTCGACCGAAGCGCGCAGCGCGAAGCGGAGAGACCCCCGTATTTGGCGAAGCGATGAGCCCGAAACGCACCTCGCTAACTTGCTGACTCGCAAACCCGCTCGGAAGCATCCATAACCCCATGCCTAACCAGCCACTCCACGATGTCCTCGTTATCGGCGCCGGCCCCACCGGCTTGGCCTGCGCCATTGCCGCGCAGAACGTAGGCTGCAGTGTCGTGCTCGTGGACAAGGGCTGCCTCACCAACTCGCTCTTCCACTACCCGGCGAACATGACGTTCTTCACCACACCGGAGCTTCTCGAGATCGGCAACATGCCCTTCTCCTCGCCCAACCAGAAGCCCTCCCGCGCCGAAGCCCTCGAGTATTACCGTAAGGTCACCCAGCACTACAACCTCAACGTCCGCCAGTACGAGCGCGTCGACAAGGTGTCAGGGCAGGACGGCGATTTTGCCGTCCATACTGTCGACCGCTTCGACCGCGAGCACATCCACCGCGCCCGCAAGCTCATCGTCTCCACTGGCTACTACGACCTCCCCAACCACCTCAACATCCCCGGCGAAGACCTGCCCAAGGTCGCTCACTACTACAACGAGCCGCACCCCTTCTTCGGTCAGGACGTCCTCGTCATCGGCGGCAAGAACTCCGCCGCCATCGCCGCGCTCGACCTCTGGCGTCACGGCGCGCGCGTCACGCTGGTGCATCGCGGCCCTGCGCTTCATCGCCACATCAAGTACTGGATCAAGCCCGACATCGAGAACCGCATCAAGCACGGCGAGATCAAGGCCTACTTCAACACCGTCGTTACCAACATCGATCACGACACCGTGACGCTGCGCACATCCTCTCCACGTGACTCCGCAGCACAAACAGACATCTTCTCCTCGAAGAACGACGATCCTCGCGAGTTCACTATCCCGAACCAGTTCGTCTTCGCGCTCACCGGCTACCGGCCAGACTTCGCCTTCATCGAAAGCCTCGGCGTACATCTCGATCCCGGCAACGCTCGCTGCCCCATCTGCCGGCCGGAAACGCTGGAGTCCAACGTGAAGGGTCTCTACGTCGCCGGAGTCGTCGTCGCGGGCGAGCGCACCAACGAGATCTTCATCGAAAACGGCCGCTTCCACGGCGACCTCATCGCCGCCGACCTCGCCCACAAACTCACCCACCGCAAAGTCGCCCTACCGATCGCTCCGCAGCACACGGTAGCCGCCGAATAATTCATGGCGTGGAGAATGCTAGAAGTCTTTACGCAGTCTTCGCCCCACAGCTTCTCACCTGCACGCCGATGACTTTTTAGCTGACCACCCGCCGCACAAAGCCCTTCACGCCCACCCACGTCAGCGCTATGAGGAAGAACACCAACGCCCCCACGATGGCGGCGTACCCCATGTGCCCCATCTGAGGAGTCAACGCCGCGCGCAGCCCTTCGCTGAAGTAGACGATCGGGTTTACCAGCACACCCCACTGCAGCCACTTGATATGCTCCAGCGCGGTCCACGGGTAGTACACGCATCCCAGAAACGTAATCGGGATTACCACCACTCCAAAGACCAGGCCAATCTGCTTTGGCTGTACACTTGTTCCGATCACCAGTCCTAGCGCACCCGCCACCAGGCTCGCCAGCACCAGCACTATGGCCAGAAAGGACCAGCTCGTCACATGCGCCACCACCGGGGTGCTCGGAATAAAGTACGCCATCGGGAACACCACGCCCGCCGCCAGCAGGCTCTGCAATGAAGAGAACACCACCTTCTCGATCGCTACCGCCGCTACCGGCAGGGGACACATCACCCGGTCATCGATCTCGCGCGTAATGCTGAAATCGGTAGACAGCGGCAGCGCCACGGCAGCGATCCCTGAAAACATGATGGCCACAGCCATCAGCCCCGGCAGCAGCACCGTGCCGAATCCACCCGCGGTGTGCCCGCCGATACCCGCCATCGGATTGCTCGCCGCCGCGGCCCCGCTCATGTGCGGCATCACGTAGGTGAACACAAAGAGGAACAGCAGCGGCTGCATCGCCACGCGCACAACGAACGACACCAACTCCCGCCGCAGCACATGCAGGTCGCGCAGCATCAGCCCCCCGAACGCCCGCGCGTAGCTCACTGTTCCAATCACCACCACTCATCTCCGCAACTGAGAACTAACAACTGACAAACAACAACCCGACAGCAGACTCGCCTTCCTCTATTCCCGCAGCTCCCGCCCGGTCATCCGGATAAACACTGTCTCCAGACTCGCTTCAGAGGTGGAAACGTCGGCGACGCCAAAGCCCTCCGTCGCCGCGATCACACGGGCCACAATGCCATCTTCAGCGCGCGCCAACACCCGCAGGCCTGCCGTGCTTTCTTCTACGCCTGCCACTCCCGACACCGCTTCTAACCGCTGCTTCAACGCTGACGCATCCGCGCCATCGCTCAACTTCAGCTCGATTACCTTCTCGCCGCCCAGGCCCGCCTTCAGCGCCGCAGGCGTGTCCTCCACCAGGATCTTTCCATGGTCGAGGATCGCCAATCGGTCGCACAGTTCGTCGGCCTCCTCCATGTAGTGCGTCGTCAGCATCACGGTAATGCCTTCTGTGCGTAGCCCGCGCACCGCCTCCCACATCGCCAGGCGGCTCTGCGGATCCAGCCCCGCGCTCGGCTCGTCCAGGAACAGCACCTTGGGCCGATGCGCAATCGCCCGCGCGATCTGCACCCGCTGCGCCAGGCCGCCGCTCAGTTGCTGCGGGTAGGCCGTTCCTCGGTCGCTCAGCCGGAACTGCTCCAGCAACTCCACCGTGCGGGCCTTTGCAGCTGCGGCCGTGAACCCGAAGTACCGGCAGTGGAACTGGATGTTTTCCGCCACGGTACAGGACCGGTCCAGCGTGTTGTACTGCGGCACCACACCAATCGCTTGCCGCGCCGCCGCGGGCCGGGCCACCGCATCTACTCCCGCGATCGTCACCCATCCTGCAGTCGGCAGCGCCCGTGTCGTCGCAATCGAGATCGTCGTCGTCTTCCCTGCGCCATTTGGTCCCAGCAGCCCGTACAACTCGCCCTCGTGCACACGCAGATCGATCCCGTCGATCGCCGTTACCGGCTCCTTACCCGGATATACCTTCCGCAACCCCGCGATCTCCACCACCACATCACTCAACGCCATCCTCTTCCTATGAACGCGGCCCAACCGCCATGCGCTTTTGGATGCTGCTTATTACTGCCGGAGGTGCGCATCACTCCACACCTAACCTACACGCCTCCCACCGCTTATACTCGAAACATATTCGGAGGCGCGCATGGCCACAGCCCCGGTAGCTCCCTTCGTCAGCGTCGAAGGCTATCTCCACATGACCTTCGAGTACGACGCCGAGTACGTCGATGGCTACATTGAAGAACGCCCCGTGCCTGAATTCGATCACGCCGACATGGTCGCCCAGGTCATCATGCTGCTTCGTCCTTTCGCCAAAGCGTGCGGCGTACGCGTGGTGGGCGCTCCTCGCACCCAGACCATGTCCACACGCTCCCGTCTGCCGGATGTCTGCGTGACTCGCGCTTCCGATGTGCCCCGCGAGCAAATGCTCCGTACCCCGCCTCTGCTCTGTATCGAAATCCTCTCGCCGGAGGACCGCCCCTCAACCGCATTCAAGCGCAAAGTGTGAGGAGTTTCTCGAGATGGGAGTTCTCGCGGTTTGGGTTCGTCAACACCGAAGAGATCGTGCCTGATCACGTAATGTACTTCCGCCGCCGGCTATCACCGAGCACCGCGAAGGCCTCGTCACCGTCCCCGGCACGCCCATTCGACCTGGATGTCCTCGAAGCCTTCAGCACCCTCGACGAGTAGTCACACACCGGCAAAAAAGCCACGCATTCGCCTGCTCTGCTAAACTAGCTCTGCCGGGTCCCCCGCGACGCGTACCCGCCAACCCCGCCAGGTCCGGAAGGAAGCAACGGCAACGGGCCCACGCGGGCGCAGGGGGGCCACCCGGTTCTCTCCTCCACTTCCTTCCCAACAAAGCTTGTCATCTTGACCGAAGGCCGCGTTCCTTGCGGCCGCAGCGGAGAGACCCCTGTATCTTGCCGGCGCGGTCACCCCAGCCTGTTGTTCGTCTTCCCGCAGCCTGAAAGCGTACACTCTCCGTGTTGCTCGCCACTCCCTGCGGGCCCTGGAGGATGTTGTCACGTGAGTCTGACGTTGAAGCCGCGGATCTCCGTTCGCGCGAAGATTTCCGCCATCGGCACTTATGTTCCGCCGCGCCTGCTCACCAACGCCGACCTCGAAAGAATGGTCGATACCAACGACCAGTGGATCACCGAGCGCACCGGCATCCGCGAGCGCCACATCGTAGACAAGGGTGTCGGCACCAGTGATCTTGCCGTGGAAGCCGCCCGCGCCTGCCTCGCCCAACGCGGCATTGGGCCCACCGAGGTCGACGCCATCATCCTCGCCACCGTCACCCCGGACATGGTCTTTCCCTCCGCCACTTGCCTGGTGCAGAACAAGCTCGGCGCCAAGGGCGCCTGGGGCTTCGATCTCTCCGCCGCCTGCTCCGGCTTCCCTTACGCGCTACAGGTCGGCGCCAAGCTCGTCGAGTCCGGCGCCCACAAGAAAGTCCTCGTCATCGGCGCCGACGTCATGAGCTCCATCATCGACTACACCGACCGCTCCACCTGCATACTCTTCGGCGATGGCGCAGGCGCGGTCCTCATCGAGCCCTGCGACGAAGGCGAGATCGGCCTCATCGACTTCTACCACGAGGTCGATGGCTCCGGCGCGCCCTCCCTCAACATGCCTGCAGGCGGCAGCCTGCTCCCAGCCAGCCATGAAACCGTCGATAAGAAGCAGCACTTCGTTCACCAGGACGGCGGCGCTGTCTACAAGTTCGCCGTGCGCAAAATGGCCGAAGCCTCCGAGACCGTGCTCACACGCAACGGCCTCACCGGAGCCGACCTCGGCTGCTTCATCCCGCACCAGGCCAACAAGCGCATCATCGAGTCCACCGCCGAGCGCCTCGGCATGCCCATCGAGCGTGTCATCATCAACATCGACCGCTACGGCAACACCACCGCCGGCACCATCCCCCTCGCCATGAAGACAGCCATCGACGAAGGCCGTCTCAAGAAGGGCGACCTCGTCCTCCTCGCTAGCGTCGGGGCAGGCTTTACCGTCGGCGCCACCCTCCTGCGCTGGGAGTTCTAATCACCTTGCCCTCGCGCCGCGAAGCTGGCAGGATCAGCGCCACGCGCCCAGGATCAGCCCCATGACGGTGAGCGCCACCGTCAGAAATCCTCCGTTGATCAGGACATAGCTCCAGGGCTTGCGCTCGAACAGCGAGATAATCCCTATCCCCATGAAGCACCATCCAAAGCCCGCCAGAAAACCGGCGGTTGCGCCCCATGCGGCCGTCGTCGTCGGGCTATCAAGAAACTTCGCCAGGTTGAAGGACATCACCAGGCTGAATAGGAAACTTACTCCGAAGATCTTTGCGGGGTTGCCGGCGGGAGGGTCTTCGCTGAACTGGTTCGCTCTCTTCCAGGGACCGGAGAACACGTTGTACCAGACGCCACCCAGACCAAACGCGGAAACAGCCGCCGCAAGGATCGCCCAATAATTCAAATGGCTGCTCATAACTTTCTATCCTTTCCAGCTATTTAGAAGACTCTCCGGCGGGATGCGCCATCATCTTTTGCCAGTCCGTGGGGCCCGCGACAAAGCGATGATGCAACATCCCCAATAATTGCGCGTTCCCAGCCGCCAGATACTCATACGCGGCATCCCACTCCGCGCCGCGTTGCCAACCGGTCTGCGACAGGCGGACAACGGTGCTGTTTCCGTTCGCAGTGAACTGAAAAGCTGCGCGGGTTCTTGCTGCACGCACATGCGGGAATCGGTCCGGCGCAAGTGCGCTGATCACGACTTCCTTCTCCGGCACGAAGCTAAGAATCGTGCCTCCGCCGGTGCTCCCTGGAAATCTGGCCAGCCAGTCTCCCCCGGGCTTGAGTTCAACGGACACGTCGGGAGCCAGCCAGGTTTTCAAACCGGCATCCGTAGTAAACGCCTCCCAGACATCATGAAGCGGGGCTGGAATGGAAAGTTCGATCACCAACGCGCTCGTGGAAGTTTCAGACGGCGGGGAAGCTGCAGGCATCTGCGTGGAGCGCTGAGCACACGCAGTGGCTGCAAAAAAAAGTGTGGCGATGATGACAGCTTTCATGAAAATAGCTCTCCTGCTTGGTTGGTCGTTCAAGTAAATCGACGCTATGCTTTCTTGTCAAGTACTTTTCGTCAGCCCCCTTTGGAGATTTCTATGAAGAAGAGCATTGCGGCCGCGACAGCGAGGACACCTGTGCTGGTACAGTCCATCGGACCTGCCAGCCGTCAGCGGCTGGTAGAGTCCGCGCGGTACCTGTTCTGGGAAAGAGGCTTTGCAGGGACCTCCATGGCCGATCTGCTGGCGCATGCCCGCGTCAATTCAGGCAGTTTCTATCACTTCTTTGACAGCAAGGAAGCGCTGCTGCGAGAAGTCTTGGAAGGGTATCTGCATGCACTGTATCCGATGATCGTGGAACCCGCGTACGCCGCAGCCACAACACCCATCGATCGCATCTTCGCGATCCTCGCCGGATACCGCGAACGCATCCTCATGACAGAGGCGCAGTATGGATGCCCGCTCGGCCGCCTCGCTCTGGAAATCGATCCGGAGAACCGCCCGGCCCACAAGCTGATCGCCGAAAACTTCCAGGGATGGATCGATGCGGTGCGTGAGTATCTTCTCGTAGCGGCCCTGCCCGAGGGTACGGATATCGAGGCGCTCGCAACCTACGTCCTCGCCGTTATGGAAGGTGGTGTCATGCTCTCGCGCTCATACAGGTCCGTACACCCCTTTGATCGCACAGTCAAGGCATTGCGTGAACACTTCGATCTTCTGTTGAGCTCTGCCCAGCGGACCTCGTTGAGAACAATCACTGACAAGAACCGCACCGGTCGTTCATAACTAGGATCGAATACTCGCCAGGATGAATCGAACGGTTCACAAGCTGCCTGTTGCCCGGCTTGACAAACGGAAGACGGTATCGCATAAACGGAGTGCGTCCCGTAAAAGATCTCTATATCTCGTCTGAGGTTGAAGATGTTGGCAGCCACTTGTCTCAGCGTCTTTCTGAGTGTGCCTGGGGCTCCCCAGGCACATCTCCTTACCGCCTCACGAGCAGTCGTTGGGCAGGCTGCTTTGGCCGTCACATGCTGCAACCTTTCCTCGCCGTCGCACGGGGATCAGGGCTGTGAACCATCCAACATCGGGGCGGCTTCCCGTCGCGTTGAAACGAGTGGAATCTCAGCTTCTGTGGTCCCTCCCTCGGAAAACTGTTTCCTTGCACGTAGCGGCTGGCGAGATGCTTGGCCTTCCTGAGAACACCGCGCTGTGCCCGGTGGGCTTTGGCAGAGATAAGAATCGGCCGACTCGCGTGGATAACGAAGCGAAGGCGTGTCTGGACGATGTGTCCCTGAACCTGTCTCAAAATCCGTCGGCTTCGCTTCTGTTGGTCGGAGAGGATGCCGAAGACAGCCCGCAGGCGGTCGCACGTGCTCAGCAGCGTGCGATCAACGTGAAAGATTACCTCGTTCGAGAGAAAGGGGTCGAAGCTGCACGCATAAAGGTGTTCACTTCTCGATCCAGGCAGAACAAGGTCGAAATCAAACTTTTTCTCAATGGCGAATTCTCGCCTACCGGCGACCTGGCCCCAGTGGACGAACACAAGGTGAAGCCGCAAGGCCACTACCGCACCGACTTCTAAGTGCGTACCCAAGGCAACCGAAACGGTCCGCCCGTGGAGCTGAGCAACCATGTTTAGGTGGATGGCAGATTTCATAAGATGGCAGAAAGAGCGTCGCAACCCTGCCGCCCAGCAGTTGCCTCCTGAGGGCGGGTTGGCGGCATTGACCAGCGAACAGCTGGAAGAAGAGAAGACCCGGTCAGAGATCGGTAAACTTCGTATCGAAATCCAGGAACTTCGCGCATGGCGATCAAAGCTTGTCTTCACGGCCACGCTTTCGGTCCTGGCTCCCCTCGGTTCCGTTCTTCTGTTTCTTGTCGGGTGGTTCGGCTCCCATGCGTCAGAGCGCATCCACCAGAACGACGATCTCTACAACCGGGCAGCGACGCAGTTGGCAAGCTCCAATGCATCGGAGCGACTCAGTGCCGTGACGACTTTAGACCACTTCGCGGCTCCCGAAGGGCCCACCGATTTCCGGTCCTACAGCGAGCATCTCTTTAGCTCGAAGAGTTCCGCGTCCATTGCTGCGGCGAGGCCGCAAGAGACCATGGCACTCCTGGTCGGCCGCCTGTCCGTCGAAGATGACTCAGCGGTCCTCGATGCGATTGCGCGAAGGAGGTGTCAAAGAATCCCACCTACTCTGTGGCCCCGCTCATCTCCATGAACAAGACCGCTGCGGTGAGTTTCGCCCGCGCGGCAGGAGAGCTTTCGGCCTTGGCTGTGCTGAATGCCAGGCACGCAAAAGCATTGAATCAGGATGATCTTGCCGACGGGGGAGCGAAGGACCCCTCCGTGACGGACGTAGCGAACATCGTTCTCAGAACAGGAAGCCCCTTTGAAGCAACTGCGCGGTTGAACCAGCAATTCTCATCGCGAGACTTCCTGACAAATCAGCACTGTCCTTTCCGGGAACTCTTCAAGAAGCAGCAAAGGCTTAACCTCCACTCAGACATGACCTATATGTCGCGGTCGAGTCCCACCCAATACTGAAGATGTCCAGAAAGCTGTAGAGAAGGTGATCGCAGCGGCCGCCAGACTGGAACGCACCAGCTACATCCTGGGACATCTTGCTGCTTCCAAATGGGAGGTCTTGCAGAATCAAAATCTGTTTGGCACTGCCGTTGTGGTTGGCGATCTGGATCCCAACGTCATCACGCTCCTTCGGTCGCGAGGGTCCTACTTCCAGGCGCCACAAGATTCCTCTAACAATCCAGGCTGCGCCATTCTTCCTTCATCTGTGCGGGACCCTGGAGAACAATCGCTTTGAACGAAATAACTTCCGCGAACCACGCATTGCGCTAACGATGAACGTGCTGAGTACCAACCTTTTGTCGCTGGCCCCGTGAGACCGGCAAAGAATCGGCAAATCGGCAAATCGGCAAATCGGCAAATCGGCAAATCGGCAAATCGGCAAATCGGCAAATCGGCAAATCGGCAAATCGGCAAATCGGCAAGTTCGGTAAGTTCGCGCCGCTGGCGGCCTTGCTCGCGACCAGCATCACGACGTACCCTCCTCCCCATGCGCTTTGTTCTCCTGCTCGTCTTCGTCGCATCCGCCCTCGCGCAGGACGTCCACGTCAAGGTCGACCCCAACGGCCCAGGCTCCATCGCCAGCACCACAGACTACAAAACCATCCAGAACGCGCTCGACCACGCCCCCGAAGCCCCGCATGGCCGCATCTTCATCCACATCGTCCCCGGCACCTACAACGAGCGCATCCACGTCACCCAGAACCGCCCCCGCGTCACACTCCTCGGCGAAGGCAAAGGGCCTGAGGACGTAGTCATCACTGCCTCGCAAAACGCCAAGTCGGCAGGCGGCACCTTCTTCACCGAGACCGCCGAGATCAACGGCGAAGCCTTCGAGGCCGACAACATCACCTTCGCCAACGCCGCCGGGCCCACCGGCCAGGCCGTCGCCGCCGCCGTCCGCTCCGACCGCGCCGTCTTCAAGCACTGCCGCTTCCTCGGCGACCAGGACACCCTCTTCGCCGACTACGGCCGCCAGCTCTACCTCGACAGCTACATCGAAGGCGGCGTCGATTTCATCTTCGGCAACGCCACCGCCGTCTTCGAGCGCGGCGAGATCCACGCCATCCGCAGCGGCTACCTCACCGCGCAGTCCCGCACCGCCGAATCCCAGACCACCGGCTACGTGCTCGACCACGTCCGCATCACCGCCGCACCCACTCCCCCGCCCATGCCGCCCGCTGCGGCCCTGCCCCCGGCCCAACCCGGCCAGGCCCATACCAACGACCTCGTCCTGCGTCCCGGCGACCCGAGCCATCTCCAGGACGGCCCAGCCACGTCGCGCCCCGTGACCTTCTTCCTCGGACGCCCCTGGCGCCTCTACTCGCGGGTCATTGTCATGAACTCCACCCTGCCCGCCTCGCTCAACCCAGCCGGCTGGTCGGCCTGGACAAAGAACGACCCCACCCCAAAGGCCTTCTACGCCGAGTACAACAACAGCGGCCCCGGCGCGAGCCCATCCACCCGCGCCCCCTGGTCGCACCAGCTCACTGCAAAGGAAGCCGAAGCCTATACGCCAGAACACTTCCTCGCCGGCTCCGACCACTGGGACGCCCTCGCCGAAGCCGCCCGTCTTCCGTAACTGCACTTCGCATCGCTTAGCAAAGTTCCATTATGGAAGCAGTTCTTAATGGAACTCTAAGCGGGTCATTGACAATGCATTGTGTTGGGTCGACACTTTTATCCACACAGTAAGCAGATACGCGTTGGCCAGCGCACACGAGTTCCTGGCGGGATGCCTCATGATCGCTCCGCTCGTACATTGCATCTATACCAGCCGCGCAACGCGCCCAATGTCGGCCGCCGAGATAGATGTTCTTGTAGAGCACTCACGCGCCTTCAACGGACGCCACGGCATCACCGGGATTCTGCTCTACGTGGACGGCTGTTTCATTCAAGTTCTGGAAGGTGATTCCAACAGCGTCCAGGAACTCTACGACAGGATCGTCCTCGACCCTCGCCATACAAGTGTCACCCGCATCATTCTGGAAGCCGTCCCGCGCCGCTTTTTCGGGGAGTGGACCATAGGGCTTGCAAACATCGGTTCCCTCGAACTGGCGCATATCCTCGGTTTCGGAAACGCCCGCGAACGGGAAGCCCTGCTCGCCTCGATCGAGGAGGGCCGAGCGAAGAAGCTTCTTCGTGCCTTCTCGAATGGGCGCTGGCACCCACGCCTTGGCGCTGTGCCCAAGCTTGTAGCTGCATGACCCCATCTGCGGGCTCTTTCTTGTCCGCGCACCACTCCCACGCGGTTTCCTTGCTGCCTCCCATCTCCTGCGCCTTTCAGCCTATCGTCGACGCGAAGGCAAAGATCGTGATGGGCTACGAAGCGTTGGTTCGGGGTATTGGCGGAGAATCGGCCAGCCAGATCATCAATTCCATCCCTCTTGCTCTCATGGCTACCTTCGATGAGCACTGCCGCACCGTCGCCCTCGAGCGCGCAGCGCAGCTCGGCATAACGTGCAACCTTCATCTGAACCTGATGCCGCAATCCGTGCTCACGGACACCGACTGCCTTGCCACTACACGCCAGGCCGCTCGCGTCAACGGCATCCCCCTCGAATCGATCGTGATCGAAGTCACCGAACAGGAGATCCTCGGGAATGAGGATCTTTTCATTCAGCTTGCCGAGCGCTACCGGGGTTTCGGAATGCATGTGGCTCTGGATGACTTCGGCTCCGGCTACTCGGGATTGAACCTCCTCGCCGAGTTCCAGCCCGACGCGCTGAAACTGGATAAGCTATTCGCCCGCGGCATCACCAAGCTCGGCCCGCGCCAGGCCATTGTTCGGGGCATTACGCAGGTGTGCCGCGACCTCGGCATTGACTTCATCGTCGAAGGCATCGAGACCCACGACGACTTCTCCTGGTTCTGCGATGAAGGCGTTCACCTCTTCCAGGGCTACTTCTTCGCCCGCCCCGGCTTCGAGTCCCTCCCTGAACCTGTCTTTCCCAGCTAGAGCAACTCTCCTGTAGTTGTAAGAATGCTTGTCATCTCGATAGAAGGCCGCGCTTTGCGGCCTCTTTTGTTGTCATTCCCGAAGGGAATCTGCTCTCTGCTACTGCAGCACACCATGGGAACGCTATGGTTCCATGGGTTCAACTCCGCCAATGCCTTACGCCTCGGCTCCTTCGACCACCACCGCGCTCGGCCGCTCCGTGCCGAAGACGCCTTCCCACTTCGCCACCACGACGCTGGCCAGGCAGTTGCCCACCACATTCACCATCGTGCGGGCCATGTCCATCAGCGCATCGATGCCGAGGATCATCGCGATCGGCGCGGTTGGCAGGCCGAAGGTGCTGGCCGTCGCCAGCAGCACCACGAGCGTCGCACGCGGCACGCCTGCTACACCCTTGCTCGTGAGCACAAGCGTAGCCATCATCAGCAACTGTTGCCCCAGGGACAGATGAATACCCGCAGCCTGCGCCACAAAGACACTAGCGACGGCCAGATACAACGTAGACCCATCCAGATTGAAGCTATACCCCGCAGGAATGACAAACGCGACCACACGCCGAGGCACGCCAAGCGCTTCCATCTGCTCCATCGCACGAGGCAGCGCCGCTTCGCTTGTCGCCGTAGCAAACGCGATAGTCGCAGGCTCAGCCACCGCCGCCAGGAAGCGCGCCACCGGCACGCGAAACAGCAATGCCACAGGCAGCAACACAAGCACCGCGAACAGCGCCAGCGAGCCATAAAGCGTCAGCAGCAGCTTGCCCAGGTTCACCAGCACACCCAGACCGCTGTGGCCCACGGTATAGGCCATCGCCCCACCAACCCCCAACGGCGCAAAATACATCACCACATTGGTGAAGCGGAACATCGTTTCGCTCAGGCTTTCGCAGAGCCGCAGCACCGGCTCGCGCTTGGCGTGACTCAGCCGTGCCAGCGCAATCCCGAAGAACACGCCAAAGACGGCGACCTGCAGGATCTGTCCGTCGGCGATGCTCTTGGCGATGTTCTCCGGGAACATGTGCAGCAGGAAGTCGTCCCAGTGCGTGGGCGGAGGCGCGCTCATCGCGATGCCTGCGCTACCCGCTACGGGCACAGTCAGCCCTACACCGGCCTTGGAGATATTGATCGCCAGCAGCCCCACGCCGAGCGCGAGCGTAGTCACCACCTCGAAGTACACGAGCGCCTTCACCCCCATGCGCCCCACGCCCTTCAAGTCGCCATGCCCCGCGATTCCCACCACCAGCGTCGCCAGAATGAGTGGGGCCACGATGGTCTTGATGAGCCGCAGAAAGATGTTCGAGAGCACATTGAACTGCACGGCTACAGCCGGCTTGTCGAAACCCAATTCCGCGCCGGCCACCATGGCAACGAAGATCCAGGGCGTCATGCTCCGCCGCAGCATCGCAAAGCAGACCAGGGACAGCACGCCTAGCCACCGCAGCGTCACCGAGCCGGCGTGGGGACCGTGCAGCGCCTGCAGCACCGCCCCGGCAGTCAGGGCTGCAAGCCCTGCCATCTGAAAAACTACTTCCTGTCGCGTCATTCGTCTCTTCATGAGATTGTTTGCCCGAGGATAGCAGGCTCTCCGCCCCTCGTTCCCGCGCCAGCCTTCTGCTTATCTTCCCGGAAGCGCTGACGTTGCAGTACCCTGCTGATTGACACGCACGAACTGCACTTCCTTACCCCACGTTTCCGTAAGTCGAAAGTGGGACTGCGCTTTTGTTCTCTATCCCGTACCCTCAGCTTGCCCATGGCGGATACCTCCATAAGCGAAGAGCACACGCGCGCCTCCGGTCCGCGCACGCCCGCGGAGGACCGCGTGCGTCTCGAGGCGCTCGAGCAGTACGAGTTACTGGACATGCCGCACGATCCGGCGCTGGATGATCTGGCCCGGCTGGCGGCGCAGTTGTGCAACGCTCCGGTAGGCGCGGTCACGCTGATGGAGAAGGACCGGATCAGCTTTGCGGGACGCTTCGGCGTGGAGATCTCCACCACCCGCCGGAATCTGGCCCCGTGGGAGACGACGCTGCGCGGCGATGGCGTGTACCAGATCCAGGACTCGCGCCGCGACCCGAAGTACTCACCCGGAGGCATCCCGCTGGGCGACCGGCGATATCGCTTCTTCGCGGCCGCTCCGGTCTTCACCGCGCGCGGCGTTCCTATTGGCTGCGTATGCGTGCTCGACCACGCCTCACGCCAGCTCTCGCCTGCACAGATGGAGTCGCTGGAGAGCGTGTGCGATGCGGTCACCACACGCCTCGAACTGCTCTACCGCATCCGCGAGCAGCAGCGTGCCTCGCGTGCCCGCCAGCGTGTAGAAACCGCGCTTACGGTCGAGCGCAACTTCGTGGCCGCCGTGCTCGATACCGTCGGCGCTTTGGTCGTCGTCTTCGATACCGCCGGGCGCATCGTGCGTTTCAATCGCGCCTGCGAGATGATCTCCGGCTACAACTCCACCGACCTCGTCGGCAAGTACGCCTGGGAGCGCCTCATCCCTGAAGAGGACATCCCCGGGTACATTGACAGCTTCGAGCGCATCCGCGCCGGCGAGTTCCCCACGACGTATGAGAATCACTGGCTCGCCGCCGATGGCACACGCCGCCACATTTCGTGGTCGGCTACGGCGCTGGTGGACTCCCAGGGCCAGGTCGCCTTCGTCATCGCTACCGGCATCGACGTGACGGTGCAGCGGGCCGCCGAGAACGCGATCCGCGATAGTGAAGCACGCTATCGCCAACTCATTGAAGGCTCGCTCGGCCTGGTCTGCACGCATGACATGGAGGGCGACATCCTTTCCATCAACGAGTACGGCGCAGCCGGTATGGGCCTGCGTGTCGAGGACGTCGTCGGCCATCGCATCCAGGAGTTCGTCAGCCGCGGACGCCTGCCGCTCATCCAGATCTACCTGCGCGAACTGCTGCGCACGGGCGAAGCGCAGGGCTTGCTGCGCGTCCGGCACGTCAGCGGCGAAGACCGCACCTTCGCGTACAGGAACCGCCTGGTTGAGCCCCCGGGGCATGACCCCTATGTGCTCGCCTTCGCCATCGACATCACCGAACAGATGCGCGCGGAAGAGCAGTTGCGCGCGCTCATCCGCCAATCGAATTCCGTGTTGGAGTCGGTGGGCGACGGCATCTTCGGTATCGACCTGGAAGGCCGTGCCACGGTGGTGAACCCGGCCGCCGCGCAGATGCTTGGCTATCGGCCCTCCGAGCTTTTGGGCCGCAACATCCATGAGCTCATCCACCACACCCGCGGCGATGGCACCCCCTATTCACTCAGCGAATCGCCCATCCAGGCTAGCCTCTCCGATCTCAAGACCATCCGCGTGTCCAATGAAGTCTTCTGGCGCAAGGACGGCAGCAGCTTCCCGGTGGAGTACGTGGCCCGCCCGCAGATCGAGTCGGAGGTCAACGAGACATCGCGCCATCAGCCACGGCATGAGATCGGCAATAGCCAATTAACCAATGGGGCGTCTGTGCAAGGCGCCTTTCGCGGAAACGGCCTGGAAGTCCCGCGCGGACGCGCGGTCGGCGTGGTCGTCGCGTTTACTGACATCTCCGAACGCAATGCGCTCGACCGCATGAAGGACGAGTTCATCTCCACGGTTTCGCATGAACTGCGTACCCCGCTTACCAGTCTGCGTGCCGCGCTCGGCTTGGTAGCCGGGGGCGCACTCACCGCGCGCCCGGACAAGGCACGGCAGATGATGGACATTGCCGTGGGCAACACCGATCGCCTGGTTAAGCTGGTCAACGACATCCTTGATCTGGAGCGTATCGGTTCCGGCAAGGCCGAACTGCAGGTAGTGCGCTTTTCGGTGAACGACCTGATGCACCGTGCTACCCAGCTGCTACAAGCCTCCGCCGCCAAGGTGAACATCTACTTCACCATCGACGCGGACGACGTACAGGTATGGGCCGACTCCGACCGTGTTTTGCAGATGCTGACCAACCTTATCTCCAACGCCATCAAGTTC
Organism: Bryobacteraceae bacterium; assembly: GCA_965225785.1. GTDB lineage: Bacteria > Acidobacteriota > Terriglobia > Bryobacterales > Bryobacteraceae > Bog-113. The sequence continues at coordinate 26,399 of CBDDBV010000002.1, forward strand.
TCGCCGCAGGACTCCACCCCCAGCGAGATCAAGCTCACCGCCCGCTATCTCAACCCCGAAGAAGCCGTGCTCGAAGTGGAGGACCACGGGCGCGGCATCCCCCACGAAAAGCTGCAACAGATCTTCGAGCGCTTCAAGCAGGTCGATGCCTCGGACTCCCGCGCCAAGGGCGGCACGGGCCTGGGCCTCGCCATCTGCCGCAGCATCGTGCAGCAACATGGCGGACAAATCTGGGCAACGAGCACACTCGGCGAAGGCTCCACGTTCCACTTCACGCTACCCACCCAGCCCAGCCAGCGCCTCACATGATGTTCTTGCTGTGTTCCGCGTAATTCGCGGATGGAATCTACGCAATCTGCGTGCCCGTTTTCCAGGATCGCTGAACGGACACCCGGATTGCGAACCGGATACCATAGCCCCATGACCTCACGCCGCCTGTTCCCTGCAGCCGCGATACTGCTCGCTCTCCCTTTTGCCGTCACAGCTACAGCACAGCGCGGGGGCGCAGGCAGCGGTGCGCCCCCAGCCGGCGGCCCCACGGTGAGCGGCGCCGCCGATAGCGGCCCGAAGGCGGCCATGAACCTCGATCCGCTTCCCGCCGACAAGTCCGTTCCGCAGACGATCCATGTGAACGGCAAGACGATCCAGTACACCGCCACGGTCGGCACCATTCGCCTGAAGGACGATACCGGCAAGCCGACCGCCGATGTGACGTACATCGCCTACATTGTTGACGGACCCAACCGCCCCATCACGTTCGCGCTCAACGGCGGCCCCGGCGCCAGTTCGGTGTATCTCAACCTCGGCGCAATCGGGCCCAAGCACATAGCCTTCGCCAACCAGGGCGACTCGGCCTCCGACCCTACAGATCTCAAGGACAACCCGGGCACATGGCTTGACTTCACCGACCTCGTCTTCATTGATCCCGTCGGCACGGGCTTCTCGCGCTCCCTTGTCAGCGAAGACGAAACCCGCAAGCTTTTTTACGCCTCCACGCCGGACATCCAGTACCTCTCGCTGGTCATGTACAAGTGGCTGGTCAAGAACGAGCGCCTGCAGTCGAAGAAGTATTACGTGGGCGAAAGCTATGGCGGCTATCGCGGTCCCCGCATCGCGCACTATCTGCAGTCGCAGATCGGTGTGGCGTTCAACGGCGTCAAACTGGTCAGCCCGGCACTGCGCCCGCCCACTGGCGACAGCACCATCTCACCTGTGCCGTGGATGGTCACGCTGCCTTCCATCACCGCCGCGCACCTGGAGAACGAAGGCAAGCTCACCCCAGCGGCCATGAAGCCGGTGATCGAGTACACCGAGCAGGAGTACGCCACAGCGCTCATCCTCGGGCCGGCCGACAAGGCCCGCAACGAAGCCATGGTCAAGCGCGTCACGGAGATGACCGGCCTCGATCCCAAGTTCGTTCGCGACTCCGGCGGCCGGCTGGAACCCGGCGCGTACCTGCGAGAGGTCCACCGCGACCAGGGCTCCATCGGCTCGGTCTACGACTCCAACGTCACCCTGCCCGACCCTTTCCCTTACTCCGCGCAACAGGAGGGCAGTGATCCCATTCTCGAGAGCATCATCGCGCCGACGACCACCGCGATGGTGGACTTTGTCACGCGTGTCGTGGGCTGGAAGACCGATGCCCGCTACCACGCGCTGAACTACGATGTCCGCTTCACGCGCGACCAGGGCCAGCGCGGCGAGTCCGCCTCCGACCTTCGCGAAGCCATCGCCGCCGACCCCAAGCTGAAGGTCTTGATCGTGCATGGCTGGAACGATCTGTCCTGCCCGTTCATGGGCTCGGTCATCACCACCAACCAACTCCCCTACGGTCTACAGAAACAAGTGGAGATTCGCGAGTTTCCCGGCGGCCACATGTTCTACACCCGCTCGCAAAACGGCGCGGGACTACATGAGGCCGTCGAGAGCATGGTCAAGGAGCACTAAGCCAAGTCCGCGTCTTTCCGCGCTGAAGGCGCAATCTATTCCAGCGAGGGGCAGCGCCCCTCGACTGATGCGCCTCACAGAACCAAGCGCTGAAAGCGCGATCTCTAACAGCCTGGGGCGAAGCCCCAGGTCAGGCAAGCCACAAGCATCGAGCGCTGAAGGCGCGGCCTATAGATGCTTGTGCCTGAACCATCCAGTCGGCTACATCAGGTGCAGCGCATCAACATCCACAACCAGCGCACGCCGCGGAATCTCCGCGGCCTCGGACTCCGCCAGCATCGCGCGCAAAACCTTGCGCAACACATCGCGCCGCTCGGCCTTGAGGAGAAAGTGATACCGGTAGATTCGCTTCAGCCGCGAGATTGGCGCAGCCGCAGGCCCCAGCACGCGCACGCCCTCCGGCCTGCGGCGCGCGAGCCATTGCCCTAAGCGCGAAGACCACGCGAGCGCCTCCTCCAACCGTTCGCTCTGCACTACTACATTGGCGAGCACAGCGAACGGCGGGTACCTCGCGCCGCGCCGCATGTACATCTCCTTTGCCGCGAAGCCCGTGAAGTCGTGCTGCTGTGCAAACTTGTTTACGTAGTGTTCCGGCTGGTACGTCTGCACCAGTACACGGCCCGGCTTGTCGCCACGGCCTGCGCGCCCGCTCACCTGCGTGAGCAGTTGGAACACACGCTCGGCCGCACGAAAGTCCGGCAGGCCCAGCGCGAAGTCCGCACCCACCACGCCCACCAGCGTCACGCCGTGGATGTCATGCCCCTTGGCGATCATCTGCGTGCCCACCAGTAGGTTGATCTCGCCCGAATGCAGCCGTGCCAGCAGGCGCTCCATGTCGCCGCGCGTGCGAACGGTATCCCGGTCCATGCGCCCGATGCGCGCTCCAGGAAACAGCTCGGTCAGCTTCTCTTCGCCCTGCTGCGAGCCCGCGCCCATGTAGTACAGGTGTTCCTTACCGCATGTGGGACACGTCTTCGGCACGCCACGCCGAAAGCCGCAGTAGTGACACTCAAGCCGCTCGCCGACTCTTGCTTCACCCGATAACTCTCGCTCGTCGCCATGCTTGTGATACGTCAGCGAGATGGCGCAGTTCTCGCACTGCAGCTTCTCGCCGCAACTGCGGCACATCACCACGAAGCTGTAGCCGCGACGGTTGAGCAGGATGATGACCTGCTCGCCACGGTCCAGTGTGGCCTGCGTCTCTTCCACCAACTGCCTCGAGAAGACCTGCTCCTGACCCACCTGCCGAAACTCTTCGCGCATGTCGATCGTCTCGACCACCGGCAACGGCCGCGCGCCCACGCGCTCACGTATCTCCAGCAGTTCATAGCGCCCGCGCTCGGCGTTGTTCCAACTCTCCAACGAAGGTGTCGCCGAACCCATCACCACCACACACCCTCGAAGCTTGGCGCGCATGACGGCTACATCGCGCCCGTGATAGCGAGGCGTCTCCTCCTGCTTGTAACTGCTGTCGTGCTCTTCATCTACGAGGATCAGCCCCAGGTCGGGCATAGGCGCAAACACCGCAGATCGCGTGCCCACCACAACACGCGCGTCGCCGCGCCGAATGCGGTGCCACTGCTCCGCGCGCTCGTCCGGCGTCAGTTGCGAGTGCAACAGCGCGACATCGTCTCCAAACGCCGCCACCATCTGCGCGGCGGTGCCTGGAGTCAGCCCGATCTCCGGCACCAGCAGCAACGCACTCTTGCCCGCAGCCAACGCGCGCTGCATAGCCGCGACATACACTGCCGTCTTCCCCGAACCCGTGACGCCATAAAGCAATATCGGCTTGAAGCCACTCTCGCCAACGCGTTGACTCTCGGACTCGCGAACTTGCTCTCCCGCTGACTTGCTGACTCGCTGACTTGCTGACTCGCTGCGATCCATCGCCGTCGCAATCGCCGCCAGCGCTTCCATCTGCTCTTCATTCAGTGAGTGCTCATGTGCGAACTTCTTGCCTGCGCCGCCGAAGGCCTCGCCAAGCCCGGTCACATGAAAGCCCTGCGCCTGTTCTTCCATACGCACTAGCCCGCGCCGCACCAGCGTGCCGACGCTCGACTCCGGCACACCGGCCCGCGTGATGCGCTCGCGCAACTCACGCAACCGCAAGCGCCCACCCGCACCCGCCAGTTCCGCCATCACCGCAAGCTGGTTCTCATTCAGCTTCGGCAGCCGTCGGGCGCTATCACTGACTTGCTGACTCGCTGACTTGCTGACTTGCTGCTCCAGCACCGCCACTTGCTCCAAGCGCCGCGCGTCCCTCACCTGCGTTACCGGCTCGCGAAGCAGCCACTTCTTGCGGTTCATGGCATCGAGCAGGGCCTTATTCGCGCCGGTAGCCGCGCGAATGGTCGCGGGCTTTACCGCATCGCCGGCTTCGAGATAGTTCAACACCGCATACTCGCGGTTCTGGTCTTCGGCGCTCAGGCGCGACCTTCGCGACGAGCCCTTCGTCGCGCCTTCGTATAGTACGCGCCGCCCCCCCTCTGCGATGCGGTACTGCCAGTGCCGCCGTATCTCGGCAGTGAGTGGGATCATTCCACGCAGCACTTCACCCAGCGGCGCACAGTAGTACTCCGCGATCCACCGGCCCAGCTCCATCAACTCATCGGAAAGCAGCGCGTCGTCATCCAGCACGCGCTCCACGGGTTTTAGTTCCACCTCAGCCGGAGGCCGCGCATCGTGCAGCCCCACGGCCACACCAAGCAGCCGCTGCCCCGCAAACGGCACCAGTACGCGCCCTCCCACCACCGCCGTCTGTCCTCGCAGTTCGTAGGTAAAGCTCCGGTCCAAAGGCACCGGCAGGGCGACATCGCAGTATAGGCTCATCCAACTTCAAGCTTACTTGCGCTCGCGGTCGATAAGTCGCGACACGGTATTTTCACACCAAAACACGGGCACTTTTGCTGTTTTCGAACTCGAACGAATGTAACCATTCTTCGCCCAACGCACGTCGGATTCGGCAAGGCAACAGAGCAGTGAAAGCCCCCGAAGGTCCCTTGAACAACGTATCAAAACATCTCTTCAGCATTGTGGTTGACGGTGACGATGAAGACGATCCGCACGACTGGTGTCCGCCGCTGGATCGCCGCGCCGCGGTGCGACTGCTCAGCCTCAGCTCGCTCGCGGGCGCTATGGGTTGCGCCAATACCGGCACGGCCAGTTCGTCGAGCACGACCTCAGGCACGACGGCCACCAAGAGACTGTGTTGACTGCATCCGCAAGGTCCGTGAGCACCAGCTCCACCGTCACGCTGAACGCAACGGTCACGTCTTCGGCAGCGACGGGACTGTGACGTTTTATAACGGAAGCACCTCGCTGGGCAGCAAGACCCTCAGTTCCGGTACGGCCTCGCTCACCACCAGCTTCAGCAGCAGCGGCACGGACACATTGAAGGCGGTCTACAGCGGCGACACCACCTACGCCACCAGCACCTCCGCCAGCGTCACTCTCACGGTCACCGGGACGGCTACCTGCAGCAGCCAGTCGCTTGAAGGAGAAGAAGGCCCGTATTTCGTAGACGACAGCGCCACCGGCTACAACCGCAGCAACATCCTTTCCAACCTCGATGGTACAGAGACACAAACCGGCGTACCCTTCGCGCTCACGCTTTACGTCTACGACGCGAAGAACAACTGCGCCGCCATGCAAAACGTCCAGGTGGATATCTGGCACTGCAATGCGGCAGGCATCTACTCCGCGGAAAGCTCCGAATCGACCTCCACCAAGAGTTGGCTGCGCGGCTATCAACTCACCGACGCCAACGGGATGGTGCAGTTCACCACAGTCATCCCGGGTTGGTACTCCGGGCGCACCACGCACATCCATCTCCGTCTTCGCTCCACGTATGACTCCTCCAGCACCGGTGGTACCAACACCATGCAGGTCTTCTTCGATCAAACCCTGATCGACACGCTCGATACCTCCGTCTCGCCTTACTCGTCAGAAGGCAAGAACCCCGTCACCAACGCCAGCGACCGCGTGTACGCGCAGCAGGAAGACGGCACAACCCTGATGACGCTCTCCGGTTCCACGTCCGCAGGCTACTCAGCATCAGCCAAAGCCTATCTGCCGATCACTTAGAGCTTCAGCATCTGTTCGCTCAGCCTCTTCCAGTTCACGCGAGAGCCGGGGCGGGAAGACGCTTTTCCTTGCGGCCTTGTGGAGTTAGGCTATTCGCAGCAAACTTGCTCGCGAAGCTGGCTCCACACATGAAGACCGTAGACGCTCCACCATCCGCCTCATCCCTCATCGACGCACGAATCGAAGACCTTGCAGACTGCGTGCAAAGACACTTGCCACGGTGCGCGCCATCATTCATCAGGCAGACCCCGAGATCGTCGAGGAGTGGAAGTGGCGGGGCGTTCCCGTCTTCTCCCACGACGGCATCGTCTGCACCGGGGAAACCTACAAGGCCGTCGTCAAGCTGACGTTCGCCAAAGGGGCTGCCTTGGACGACCCCACCGGCCTGTTCAACTCCAGCCTGGAAGGCAATGTCCGCCGCGCCATCGACATCCATGAAGGCGAAGAGCTCAACGAAGCGGCCCTGAAGAAACTCATTCGCGCCGCCGTTGCGCTCAACGTGCAAGGCAAAGGGAAGCCAAAAGCGAAGCGCAGCAGCGCGAAAGCTTCAAGTTGAAGAAGCTTAGCCAATGCTACGAACGGTAGGTCAGGCTTCAGCCCTGACAACAAACTAGGAAGACGAATCCGGCTTTAGCCGCTGAGGGAATGTAGAGGGTCGGATCAAGCGTTTCACGCCAATGAGCCTTGCATTCAAATACATCGACTCGCCTGTCGGGAGTCTCAAGCTCGTCGCCAGCGGCGCCGGCTTAGTCGCGATCTTGTGGGAGAACGACAGTCCGCATCGCGTTCGCCTCGAAGATCCCAAAGAAGACCCCCAACACCCTGTCCTCCTTCGTGCAGAAAAAGAACTCAGGCTATACTTCGCAGGAAAGCAACAAGTCTTCACCGTCCCGCTGACATGCGCGGCACGCCCTTCCAGAAGCAGGTCTGGCAAGCGTTACAGGCCATCCCGTTCGGTGAAACGCGGAGTTACGGTCAACTCGCAACGCAGCTGGGAAACCCAAACGCCACGCGTGCGGTAGGCGCAGCCAACGGACGCAATCCCATCTCCATCATCGTGCCTTGCCACCGCGTCATCGGTTCCTCCGGCAAGCTCACCGGCTTCGCTGGCGGCTTGGAAGCCAAGGCTTTCTTACTCCATCTTGAAGGCCACGATCCAGGCCTCTTCGGATAGTGCTCTTCGTAAAATTGAACCTTTGTACTACCCCTTACGAAGAGCGACCAATATGCCAAAGCCCACCGGATCTAAGACGAACGCCGCCCCAAGTAAGCGCTCGTCCGCGCGCGATTGGAGTTCCGGAGACGGGCAATCTGACTCTTCCGTAATGAACGAAGCCTTCCGCCGGGCCATCTTCGCCATCCCGCCCGGCAAGGTAAGCACCTATGGCGGTGTGGCTGAAGCCGCGGGGTATCCGCGCTACCACCGCGCCGTCGCCAGGTTGCTGCGAGGAGATCAGTGGGACCAGTTGCCGTGGCATCGCGTGCTGGGCGCCGACGGCGCCCTCAAGACCTCCGGCGCCTCTGCCAAAGAACAACGTGCTCGCCTTCGCATGGAAGGCGTAGAGTTTCGCGGCGACAAGGTAGACATGGGCGCTCACCTTTACAAAACCGCCGCACACGATCCCATGTGAGCGAAGACCACAATCGCTTAGCCGGCGCCGGTCAGTCTCTCGCCAAGGTTCGCCACAAGCTGCTCCACCTGCTCGCCCCTGCAAACGCCCTGCGCCATTTCTGCCGACCCACCTCCACGCGCGCCCGCCGCCGTAAGCACCTCGCGCAACAACTGCCCAACGTTTACGCCAGCACCCGCAGGCCTGCCCGCCGCAATCACGCCATCAGCGCCACTCACATTGCCGGCCACGCACGCAAACCCACCGGCCACTACCCGCGATACCACCCGCTTGCAGAACTCTACGTCCCGTCCCGCAAACACCACCTGCATCACGAGAGTCTCTTCCTGTTCCCTGTTCCCCGTTCCCTGTTCTCTGACAAGCCTCTCCGCTTCCAGGCCCGCCAATTCTTCCAGCAGCGCCTTTCGCTCTTTGCCCGCGCCTTTCAACTCCTCCAGTAGCACGCGCACTCGCTCAGGCACATTCACCATGCCCACGCTCAATGAACCGCCGCTTCCCCCAGCGTTGCGTAGTCCCGCCGCGCCGCCCGCACCGCTCGCAGGCCACAGCAGAACTCCACACGCCACCCTTGCCGAGCCTTCTCCACGCGCCGAATCGTGATCGCGCCGATCGCGCCCGTGTTAGCCACGTGCGTTCCGCCGCAGGCGTTGAACTCGATGCCTTGCATCTGCACGATACGCATGCGACCCGGGCGATCCGGCAACTTGCGCAGGTCGCCGCGGGCCAGCATGATCTCCGCGAACTCGCGCTCCACAAAATGCGAAAGCATCGGCCGGCCCTCAAACACCACGCGATTGGCCGCTTCCTCCACCCGCGTCAGGTCTTCGACGCTCAAGCGCTCCATGCCCTCACGCAGCGCCAGGTCTATCGTTGATGACTCCTCGCCGCCCTTATCGGAACCAAGATGGAACGACACCGTCCGCGCATCGAGCTCACGCAGAAACATCGCGCTCAGCAAATGTTGTCCTGAGTGCTGCTGCTCATGGTCGATGCGCCGCGCAGCGTCAACCTTGCCAACGACCTCCGTGCCTTCCACCAGCGGCTTGCGCACAAAGTGCCAAACCTCGCCCGTGCCTTCGTCCTCCTCCACGCGTTCGACCGGCACTTCCAGCACCGCACCGGAGCGCGCCGTGGCCACCAGCACGCCTGTGTCCCACGGCTGCCCGCCGCTCTCCGGATAGAACGCCGTCCGGTCCAGCGCCACCTGCCACACCTGTTCCTTGCCGCCGCCATCCGTGGCTTCATTCGCCACCAGCCGAATATCCGTCACGACAGCCGTGAACTCCAGCTCCGCTGAAGTGTAGTAGAGCCTCTCGGCTACTGGAGTGCCCGTGTCAGCCGCGGCCACTACTTCGCCTCCGCCACGGCCTTCAGCAGCGCTTCCACCTCGCGCTTGCTGCCCACAATCAGCGGCGTGCGCTCATGGATCTCGGTCGGCTTGATCTCCAGAATGCGCTGCGTCCCGTTCACCGCTGCGCCGCCTGCCGCCTCAGCGATCATCGCCAGCGGATTGCCCTCATACTGCAGCCGCAGCTTGCCCTTCGGCGCCTTGTCCGTCGGTGGGTACAGGAACACGCCGCCCTTCAGCAATGTGCGATGAAAGTCAGCGACCAGGCTGCCGATATACCGCGCGCTGTAAGCCTTGCCTCCGAGATCGCCGCGTAGCAGCATCGCCAGGTACTCGCGATACGCCGCCGGCCAACTCGCCGCATTGGCCTCGTTAGTCGAGTAGTACGGCCCCTGCTCCGGCATCCGCATTGTTCTCGCTCGAAAGCACGAACTCATCGCTGTCATCCAGCGTGAACGCCGTCACGCCCTGCCTTTGCAGCGCGATCACCAGCACCGTCGAAGGTCCATACACCACATACCCTGCCGCTACTTGCTTCGCCCCAGGCTGCAGCACCGTAGCCTTCAGGCCTTCGCTGCCCGCGCGCTCGCGAACACCAAAGATCGTTCCCACATTCACGTTCACATCAATGTTCGAAGAACCATCCAGCGGATCGAACGCCAGCACGTACTTCGCACCCGTCGCGTCGAAAACGATAGCCTCATCGTCCTCTTCGCTCACGATTCCCGCGACCTTGCCGCTCTCGCGCAACGCGTCGATCATCACATCGTTTGCGAACACGTCCAGCTTCTGCTG
>CBDDBV010000003.1:0-6903 GCA_965225785.1 Bryobacteraceae bacterium
TTGTTCGCCTGTTCGCAACTTTCGGGAAGTCTCAGAGGATCCACAATGCGCGATACGGGAGATGTTCCCGCTAATGGAGCACGCCACGGTCGGTACCCATCGCGTGACGGGCACGCCCGTGAAATTATCTGAAACACCGGGGCATCCATCGTCTCCGGCTCCATTGTTGGGCGAGCACACGCATCATGTCTTGAAGCAACTGCTTTCGCTCGACGATGCGGAGCTGAATGATCTGGCCGCTCGTCAGGTGATCTTCGAAGCATAAAGGTCTGCATGCTTGCCGTTCTAGGTCTTGCGACAATCGCCTGCGTATTGGGGGCGACTCTAAGCCGCCGGATGTCGATCCTTTCGGCGCTGATTACGTTTCCGTTGTTGGCGGCGCTGGCCGGCGGGTTTGGTCTGCGAACGGCGACTTTCATGGTGCACGGAATCCAGAACGTGGCGGGCGTCGCGGGGATGTTTATCTTCGCGATTCTCTACTTCGGAATTATGAGCGATGCGGGTCTGCTCGACCCAATAGTCGATGGAATTCTGCGTGGCGCCGGCAGTGACCCCACTCGCATCGTGATGGGGACGGCCTTACTCGCTTTGCTGGCGCACCTGGACGGCTCCGGCGCCGTGACGTTCCTGGTTACCGTACCCGTGATGCTGCCTCTTTACACGAGACTGGGAATGGACAAGCGCGTTCTGGCCTGCGCCGCGTCGATGGCCGCGGGCGTGAACTTTCTCCCGTGGACCGGTCCAGTGATCCGCGCTGCCGCCTCGCTCCACATATCCGTGTTGGCGATCTTCCAGCCGTTGCTAGCCGTTCAGGCATCGGGATTGGTGTTCGTGTTCGGAAGCGCGTGGTGGCTGGGAAGACGCGAGACACGAAGGCTGGGGCTGACCGGAGCCAAGGGCGAGACGTTCCGCCGCGACCTGGACGAAAGCGAGAAAGCCTTGCGGCGCCCGAAGAGATTCTGGATCAACGTGACACTCACGCTCCTGGTAATCGGAGGTATGATTGCCGCCCGGCTGGATCCGGTGGTCGCATTCATGGTCGGCTTGGTGGTTGCGTTGGCGGTAAATTATCCGGATCTCGAGATGCAGAGCCAGCGCATCAACGCGCACGCACGCGCGGCGCTGACCATGGCCGCTATTCTATTCGCGGCGGGATCGTTCACCGGAATTCTGAGGGATTCGGGCATGCTGGCCGCCATGGCGAAGTTCACCGTATCGCTCGCACCTTCCGGCTTCGCGCCGCACCTGCCGTTTGCCCTGGGGCTCGTCTCCATGCCGTTGAGCTTTTTGTTCGATCCGGATTCCTTCTACTTCGGAGTGCTCCCAGTGCTTGCGGAAGCAGCGCGCAGCGCCGGAATCACGCCCGTGCAGATGGCGGACGCGGCGGTGCTGGGGCTGCACACCACCGGATTTCCGGTCAGCCCCCTGACGCCTGCTACTTTCCTTCTGGTAGGACTCGTTGGGATAGAACTGCGGGATCACCAAAAGTTCAGCTTTCCTTTTCTATTTGGAGCTTCCGTTGTGATGACCGTGGTAGCGGTGTTACTGCGGATTTTTCCGGTTTAACCTTTCAACCGCCCTATGTCACTTGGCGGTTGGGAGAACTGGAGCAAATTCAATTTCTCTCGGGCATGTCTCGTTACAGACGACCGAGCGATATCTCGGCTGCAAGAAGAAACTGAGGAACGCAGCAATGACGAGATCAATCTGGCGGCCGCCTGATCGCGTCGACAGGCCTCGCTTCTCCAGAACCGGACTTGGGACAACATCCCAGTCTTGTAACGCCGTTGTTCGGGATCCATCCAGTGCCGCATTGAGATTTCTCCGAGTGGAGCTTACCCGAGAGCCATTGGCCACAGGTAAACACTACGCGACTACACGCGGGTATGGCAAGATCTGGTCGAACGGCTTCTCATGCTCGGGTTCCCGGACGAGGGAATTTAGCTGGCGTTCTATTGGGTCGCCTTCGTGAGGAAAATTGCCTGAGACCGTTTTCTCTATCAACATTCCTTTCTTACTCTGTTCGCGATCCGGCGCTGGCACGGCTCTCATACAGTGCTTGACTTATGTTCCAGAGCTTGGTTGCGATGCTGTTGTCGTACGTAATCCGTTTGGTGCGCGTCTCTCGGCACCGCAAGAAGAATCTGCCGGACAGACGGGCGAGGTTGGGCGAGGACGCGACGTAGACGGGAGTGCTCGCTGCGCCTTCCGGAAGTGCAAGCAAAGATGGAATGCGCTTTAGCAACCACGGGACTGCTGCAGGTAGACCCCGCATATTGTCACCCAAGCGTGTGAGCGTGGGTCCGGGACTAAAACAGTTCGCGGTAATCGTCGATCCTGTTAGGCGCCGGGACAGTTCGTAAGTGAACAGAATGTTGCAAAGTTTCGAGCGCTTATAGGCCCCGAACCAGTTGTATTGCCGCTGACCCTGGAGATTGGAAAAATCCAGTTCACCGCTATGGAACTCCGAGGATGCGGTGAGAATTCTTCCGGCGGGCGCAGCCCGGAGAAGATCGAGCAGAAGGTTAGTCAGCGCGAACGGCGCAAGGTGATTAACGGCAAAGGTTTTCTCAAGACCATCCGGCGTCAATTCTCTTTCTGCGAACACAGCGGCGGCATTGTTGATCAGGACATCGATCCGTGAGAAGCATCGGTGAAGGTGGTCAGCAAGACGATGGATTTTTGCCTGCGACGACAAGTCTGCGAGGAACAAGATCGGCGCGTTGCCCGCAGCACACTTCGCGATTTCCGTACGCATGAAATTCGACCGGGTTCGATCACGTCCCACCATTACGACTTCCGCACCACGTTCCGCTAGGAGCATAGCCGTGGCCAACCCGAGTCCACTCGTTGCCCCCGTGATGACGACCGTCTTGCCGCTCATCGACATTTCGCTCTGCTGTTCGCTGGTCGTTCCCGCCAAAGGCAACTCGGGTGGTCTCTTCGGTGCCTCGTCAGCTTAACGAGGGACCTCTATTTTGCGTGCCGCGCCGCCGCCGCTTCCTCCGTCGAGGGCAGCACAAGACCCTTCAGTCGTAAATAAACCTCGATGGCTCCGTACATCTCGTTGTCGTGGGCAACATTAAAATTAAGCACGCCCAATTTCGATTTGCCGCCGAGCGGCAACTTGGTGTCCACGATGGTGGCACCCTGGGCGTCGGTCATCGTGCTGTAAGCGTTGTCGCAGAATTCGCTGGACGCTTTAAGCGCCGCCACCAAGTCCACCTTGCTCGTTTTTGTTGGGGCGTCGCTGCGCTTCATCTCACCCTTTACGGCGCCGCATAGCGCCATATGCGTGTCGGCGACATGAGCAATCAGTCGACCAAAAGTTTGGAATGCAGGGCCGGGCTTGAACACGTAATCCGCATCTGGCATCTTATTGGCTGCTTTGAGGATATTAGCGCTCACTCCCTTGTAGGCCGCAGTTACCTCGGCGGTCATGATGTTCTGCGCTCGCAAGGCAGTAGCAGCGGCGAACAGAACGAAAGAAAGACTCGAAACAACTCTTATCATAAGACTCCTTTGGGGCTCTGGGTGGCGTACTTTGCTAGTCGATCCCGCCAAATCACCTCGAGTGGCCTCCATTGGTGCGCCGCAAGGTCGACGAGATGACGCTTATTTTGCTTTCTGGGCAGTCGCCGCTTCCTCGGTCGAGGGGGGCACAAGTCCCTTTAGTCGTAGATAAACCGCCATGGTCCCGTACATCTCGTTATCATGGGCCACGTTGAAATTAAGCAGGCCGAGTTTTGATTTATTGCCGAGCGGCGTTTTGACGATCGCCGCGCCGTCGGCGTCGGTCATCTCGCTGTAAGCGTCGAAGCACAGTTCGGCGGACGCTTTGAGCGCGGCAAGTAGATCGGCCTTGCTTGTTTTTGAGGCGGCGTCGCCCCGCTTCATTTCACCTTTCGTAATGCTACACATCGCCATCTGCGCGTCGGCGACATGCGCAATCAGTTGTCCAAAAGTTCGGACCTCAGAGGCTGGCTTAAACGCGTAATCTGCTTCCGGCATCTTCTCAGCTGCCTTGAGGATATTAGCGCTAACTCCCTTGTAGACTCCAGTTACCTCGGCGGTCATGATGTTCTGCGCTCGCAAGGCAGTAGCAGCGGCGAACAGAACGAAAGAAAGACTCGAAACAACTGTTTTCATAGGACTCCTTTTGGGCTCTCAAAATGTGTCAGCTAATTCGTTCCAGGCCACGGCCAGAGATGGTCTACACCTCAGAGTTGAGACCATCCTCCGTCTACCGGAAGCTCGGCTCCGGTCGTGAAGGTTGCATCGAACGCGAGGAAGAGGACGGCCTTGGCAATTTCGTCCGACTTCCCCCAGCGCTTCATGGGAACCATCCCGGCCATCTGCTGCCTGATCTGGGCGACGGCGTCTTTATCGGGAAACACTTTGCCGAGGATCGGCGTGTCGATGGGACCGGGCGTCACCGCGTTGACGCGAATCTCGTGAGGAATCAACTCGGCGGCAAGCGTCCGAGCAAAGGATCGCAGCGCCGCCTTGGCAGCTCCGTATGCGACCTGACCGGCCATTCCCTTGACGTTGGCGATCGAAGTCGTGAACACGACAGAGCCTCCCCGGTTGATTAACGGCGTGAGCTTCTGCACCGCGAAAAGCGGCCCTTTGGTGTTCAGGTTGAACATCTCGTCGTAGACAGCCTCGGTCATGCTCTCAAGAGGCGCTCGGATGCTGAACCCCGCGTTGACGAAGAGCAGGTCGAAGGTGTCGAACTCGGCCTTCACCTTAGAGGCGAGGGCGTCGATGTCCGTCAACGACCGCGCGTCGCTGGAAACCACGATGGCGTCATTCCCAATCTCGTTCTGCGCCGATTCCAGGCCTTCCTTCGAGCGGCCCGTCACCAGAACGCGCGAGCCTCCGTCAAGCAGCATCTTCGCCGTAGCGAGCCCCATGCCGCTCGTGCCGCCGATGATAACCACCTTTTTCCCTTCGTATCGTTTCATGTGTATTTCTCCTTGCGTGTGGGGTTTCTTCGTTCTGTCGCCGTAATTCCAAAGTTAGGGCCGTGGGCGGTGATCTTTTGCATCCAGTGCTGCTCTTTCAGGACACCGCGCTCAAGGATGGTGCGAAAGATAAATCGACCCCAGAGACCTTGACGACGGCCTGCCACGCGGCTTCCTGGCTGGCGCGATCGTGTAAGTGCGGCTGGCGCTGCACTTCAATTGGGCCTGAGAACTTCCCTTGTGCCGAGGCGAAGAATTGCCCCGAGACGTCGGTTCCGAACTCCGCGGCCTGGACGTAGCGACGGGCCGCGGTCTCCGGCGTCTGATTCATGCCGGGAATGAGGTTCACAATTGGGATAAAGATATGCCTCAACGCCCAGCCAGCGCTTCGCACGACGTTGGTGGCGGTCGCGCCACCGGGCGACACGGCGTACACGGCCATGCCGGAAGGCAGCCGGCGGGCCAGCGCCGCGGTCCACCAAGCGACGATGAGCTTCGCGTCGGCATACGCATTGTTGGGCACGTACTTCACGTTCGGCCCGTTGCGTAGCAGAGCTTCAACAGCGGCGCTTCGATTACCCTGGAACCGTTTGGTCGCGAAGGCTGGCAGATCGGTGTATTTGAACATGGGTACGCCCCCTCGGGCAGGTTCCGCACCGGCGATAACAATCCGCGCGTTGGGGCTCAGCAGGTTGGCGCGGAGCAACCCGACAGTCAGTTGATGATGGCCGATGAGCGGGGCCTGAGAAGCTTCGATGCCCTCGGCAGTGAGCGCACGCTTTTTGAAGGGGACCAACCCGGCATTGAGCAGCAGGAAATCGATCGGCTGACCTCGTTTGACCAGTTCGGCGACGGCGGACTGAACGCTGGACGGCGAGTCCAGATCCAGCTCCAGCGGCGTGAAAAGTTTTTTCTTGGTCTCAGCCGCGAGTTGAGCGGCCGTTTGCTGGACCTGGGCCAGTCTGCGGCCGGTGACGATGACCTGGCGGTAGCCCTTGGCGGCGAGCAAGCCGGCTGCCGCATAACCGAGCCCGGACGTGGTGCCGGTGACGAGCGCGATCGAATGTTCCATGGGCATCTCCGTGATGAATGTTGATCGTGAAGCCCCGTGAGGCCTCTTGCTAATTTTGAACTGTTCAGTTATATATTGATTGGTGAGACTGAATTTGTCAAGGATTTTTGAACTGAATGGTTCAAAATACTTCTAGGCCCCGGGGTAGACCGCGCAGCTTCGACGAGACGGCGGCGCTGGAAAAGGCGACTCAGGTGTTCTGGTCGAAAGGCTACGACGGCAGCGACGATCGACGATCTCGTCGAGGGGATGGGCGTGGGACGGCCGAGCCTATATGCCGTCTTTGGGGACAAGCGGGCGATATTCTTGCGCGTGGTTAAGGCGTACGCAGAACGGAAGGGCGCGACAGCCGCGAAGGCACTCCTCTCGCCCCAGAGTCTTCGCGACTCGATCGCGGGCTTTCTGAGGTACGCCGTCGAAAGTGCGACCGAGAAAGGGTCCGCCCGGGGCTGCCTTCTGATTTGCGTCGCGCCGCTCGTGGACGATGCTGAGGTTAAGCGGTTCCTGCAGAACGCGGTCGCGGGCGGCGCGGCGCTGGTGGAGCGCCGTTTCCGGGACGCGATCAGCGCGGGCGAAATCCCGTCCGACTTTCCGGTGGCCGAACGCGCGATCCAAGTCACGGATTTTGCTCGTGGCCTGACCATGCGTGCGCTGATTGGCACGTCGCGCAAGACGCTCCTCAAAGACGCTGAGGAAGCGGCCGACCTGGTGCTCCAGCCGCGGCAAACCCGCGCCTGACGGCGCAGCGTTCACTGATTGTGCCTGAAGAGTCCCGTTATCGGAATGTGGGCCCCTCGTATGGGTCGGGGCTGTTCAGAGTTGGTTTATAAACGCGGTTCGCGTCCTTGAAGCGGATTTGGGGTC
>CBDDBV010000004.1:0-16933 GCA_965225785.1 Bryobacteraceae bacterium
ATTGCTTGCTACTTGCTGCCCAAATGCCAATTCCGATCCCCGAGGCAGGATAGGATCTTGCTTGAAAGGCTAAGGCTGGGCTTGGACTGGGCTGGGCTGGGCTGGACTGGACTTCGGGTTATTAAAGACTGTTCAGACAACCAGACGTGTCAACCTTAATCGAGGAGTGGGGCGAAGGCAAGACGATGCTGATGAGAACGAAAGGTGAGGAGGAGAAAAAAGAGAGAGTAGAGGCAAAGGACAAGGAAGAAAGCGGAGATTATATCGCAGATCTTGTGCGAGGACTCGAGTCGACTTTGGATATTAATCATAAACAAGTGGGATATACCAACTTACAAAGGTGCCTAGACGCGGAACTCGGTCAATTGTAAAGACGGGCATAGGAGCAGCATCAGCATTAGCAAGCTGGCAAAAAGGAAGGAAAAGGGGGAAAGAGGAGGGGACAACATCCTTTACAGAGGTAAAATCAAAAAAGGGGATGCACCACTTCGCCACACCTGCAGTCTGCAAGTGAAAGCCTATCGACATGTATTAAAAGAAGTAAAAACTCCGACTGTCTGTACGTCCACAAGCAAGAGAGAAAGCAAGAGACGAGGAGAGGCAGACAAGCCGGAGAATTAAAGACCCGGCGAAAGACCGACTGAAACGATTTCCTAGCTTTCGATAGTGTCGAGAGCATGACTCTGCCACCAGTCACTTGGCTCGCTAAAGGGGAGTGGGCCGAGTTGCAGTGCGCAAGGGGGAAGAAAATAGTGCAATGCAAGGCATCATATGCGTAGGGCTATATTCGACCACAACGGTTTCTGGTTCCATGTTGAATTATAGTCGTCATCTGCCGAATGGCGCCACTCTTAGTCGCTATGCTCGCTGGCTCGCTGCTTGCAATTTGTCTTGAGTCTCCTTTCAAATCATTTTTCGACTGTTTATTTTAAGCGGAGATTAAATACTTCGGAACCGCACCTTGGTATTAGAAGTAAAGGAGCAACTCTAAATTTGGAATAGCTGCTGCACTCAAGGACAGATTTGGGAATAAGTCGATTACTGCGCTGCCTCTCTCACTCAATTAAGATGGCTGCATAAAGGTCGAGTGAGTGGCTTGCCAGCAGGATCGGACCGGCTCGCGATACCTCTCCCGGCCTTGTCTTTAGCCAGCTTCCTTCCTGCGTGTGACAAGGGGGGAAGACAGACCCGGCATTGTATTGAAGCGGGTATGCACCCGGTTCGTAACACCATTAGCGATCGAGTCGCCGAGTGGGAAAATAAAAAGAAAATAGAGGGGAGCCAAGCTCAGGTGAGACAACCTCTCATCCATCGCCAAATTTCACATTCCGCTCGTTTGTTTGCTTGTCCTTCGGAACCGCTTTTATGCAAGCCGCTTTCAATGTAGACGCTCATTTGTCCCTCTCATCGTCACTTTGCCTGAGGTTCTTTCAACTTTCGCACTTTGTGTTGCGTCTCCGCTGCTATGCACATGCATGTGCATAGCATGCAACGTCATTCTCGGCTCCGGAACCTAATCTGATGAGTCGTGCATCGATGCAAGGAAATGGCGGATCCTCCCTCTCATTTGCTCCAAGGCTGCTGTGCCATTGCACAGCCTCGGTTGTCGATGACGGTGCCGTTTTCCTTCACCTCTTTCAGCGTCCAGCGTTTACACTGAACATTCTTTGTACGTCAGTATTCCATTCTTGATGACGCTCGGGTGCATAAACACTTTTAGAGCAATGTCACCCTTCCGTGCTTTAGTCTCTGGAAGTAGGTCAGAAACTCTTCCCTGAGCGCTTCACCTCGTCACGACTGTTCACTGCGAGGTTCCTCCAGACCCGCTCAGTAGACCTGATAAAGCTGCTTGCGAATCTCTTGCTTGTAAGGTCCGACTTTGATCGGACCGTGAGAGGGAGGCGGCGAGGCGGGTACGAAGGTAAAGTACATTTCATCTTTGCATCTTCAAGCCTTACTCTTGCTTATTGAGAGGCAGCTTGGTGGGCCATATTTTTCCACTTCGGCATCTTCTCTTAGATCTCATACGTGCAATGGGGGCTTGACTGACTTTGTCGGGAAATTCAATCACTTGTGAGCCCTGTGCCTTTCGACGTCGTACATAATCTGGTGCACTTTCTCATTGAGCTTGTCGTGCGCTTCGCTTGCCATGTTTAGTCACCTTCTTAATACTGCATTCTGATTTGCTCTACTGAGTCCTGCCAGCTCTTCATTATTTTGGCTTGCTTCTCGATGATCTCGATAGAACGAGCTCGCCGGCGAATGCGAGACATGTAAGCCCAGTCTTGGCAGGTGGCTATGTTTCCTTTTGATCTCGGTGCTAAAGCGATCTGCCCCTCTTCGCCTAGGAAGAAATGCCTTACTTCCTACGTACTTCTGTAGCGGCTCCTCAAATGTGTCGAGTAGACTAGCGTGCGAGGCAGCTACAACGATTGCCGCCTCAATATGCTCGAGATGATCACTAATTCTCTGGTATTGAATCCAGGCGGAGGGCTTGTCGTGTGGCGACTGTCGTTGACTTGGCGACACTTTGGACTCTCCAGAACGTACTTCATCGGGCAGACAAACACCGACTACAGGTCTTATTGGACTGGTCAAGACAGTGGCTGTCAGGCTAGCGCAGAAGGTCAGAAATTGTTGAGAAGTATCAGCTTTGAATAGACTTACTTACCTGTAGAGCATCATCATCACCGAGATGACCATTGAGTGCGCAGCTCCGGAAGCCTTGGTATTTTCTAGCTCAGGGGCGATGGGAGCAAAAGAACTGCAATGAAGGAGAGTAATCAAGCCTGCTCTAAGTGTTGTCGACTCTCAGTTCCGCCACCTATTGTCTCCCCTTATGGTAGCAATTGCACCCGACAGGCACAGCGTCTCGACGGCATAGAAAGGCGCTCCCATTTGACACAGCTGACGGCTAGCCATGTACCGCCTGAAATTCATGCACTCTTCATACATAGAGGTGAGCGGCGATGACTTTGCCTCTCTGGCCGAATGCTGCATGCATCGCTTCGCCCTCGGCTCAGCATCATGGCGGCGTACAGCAACAGCAAGAGGGCGCTGGCAAGTGTCTCAATGCCTCGTCGTGACACGTGAGCGACACCAAGCAGCAATTTGGCTGCTCTCTTGCGAGCTGTTTGAAAATTGACTTACGCCGACTGAACTTGACTGCGCTGACGACGCCCTTTGGCTTCAGGAACCTTCGGTATTGGCCAGAGGGGACTCAAGGGAGCGGCGAGTCGAGGCAGGAGGGAACTCGATGCGGTATCTGTTCGCTATCGACCAAAACCACCATCCTCAATGACAATCACTTCGCCTTCGTCGTCGCTGCAATCAGGAAGCAATGACACGACTTCACCAGCTTCAATCAAGGCGGGCGAAAGGCAGTATCAAAGCGAAATGATGTTCATTGGAGAGCGATGTCATCTCTCAGCATGCCACAGAGAAGACTTTCTCCCCTTTCGATGCCCAGATTGCCACCATCAATTCTGCTCTGATCATTACAAGACGGCCGAACACCAGTGCGCTCACGCCAGTGCCACCTTCCTGGTCCCATTATGTCCCCTTTGCCACGAGCCACCGAAAGACTGGAAGCGAGACGAGGATCCAAATATTGCCATGATTCTACACCTTTCGCCTAATCCTCGAACTGGGAAGATTGAATGCCAGGCTGTCGATGTGCAAGGGATTGTGCGAGATGATGCAAAGGGGAAGCGGCCTCGTCAAAAAAGGGATAATGAATGCAGGGAACGCAAGTGCAGGAAGCTCATGATTGTGCCAATTACATGCCCGTCTTGTAGGCTGCAATTTTGCCCTTCGCATCGAGCACCAGTGCAGCATGCATGCCCATCCATGCAAGTAAAAACCGCTCCTGTTGCATCTTCCAGCGCCAAGCACGCAAATTCGAAGCTGCTCAGCGTCGTCTCGCAGTCAAATGCTCCCTCTTCTACTGCGAAAAACGAGAGGGAAAAGCCTTCCGACCCAAAAGAGTCGGCCAGCAAGTCGAATCCACTGCAAGCAATTAACGCCGTGCACAAGGGCCTCAAGATGGACAAGTGGGTGCCTGTTCCCCTCTTTGGCAAGGCTTGATATCAAAGTCGATGGCAAGGAGAGGGTGGATAACGCTGGTGAATTTCCGCTGAAACAAAATTTTTTCTCGACGCAGACGAGCTCGATTGGAGCACGAGTCAGCACTCAAGGCACTGCAAGCGAGGCATGCCAAGGGTCTATTGACGTCTGCAGAGGAAGTGCGACTTGCTCAGGAGATGGCATTGTTGCAGAAGGAGAAACCCACAGGTCATGATTGCGTCGTCTTTTAAATAGTAAAAGTGAGAAGTGACGTATGCTGTCGTCGATCGCATCATTCTTCATCTTGAACCAACTAAAGCCATTAGGCTCAAGTCATGTATGACCCGATGCTTAATCTAGACAACGGGTCCATCACTCGATGAAAGATTATTTTGCGGGGTCCGTTTGACTCCTCCAGGCATTTCGACTGTGCACTCTCTCATGATGGAATGACACACTGCCAGATGCTGCTTGTGTAAGGGTGGGGTCAGATTAATTGAAGCTTAGTGTTCCATTAGGTGAAAAGTGCGGTAGATAGCAAGCAAGAGAGTATTGATCCAGACGCCCTTGAGGGTCACTCATCATTTGTGGCTGGAGGGCAAAGGTCAATCATCGTCTGTGGCTGGTCTGCTATCTTGAAACGATCGGCCGATGATAGCATTAAGTCAGCTTGGTTACTCTGTACTTTCCCATGCTATGCACAGCAGGCCTCTAAGACTGAAAGTGACATCGGGAGGATACACTTTGTGGAGCTGCCGCTGATTGCTCCCAAAGGCAGAGTTTAAAAGAATAGACCCGCTTTTTCCATACGGGCATCGTTCCCCACCAGGGTCGAGGCAGTTAGGCAGCAAGACGCAGTAGAATCATATTACGTTTCACCTCAGATTGCCAGACAGGCACCAGAGCCGCCTTGCATCATTCCTCTCCTTTTTTCCCTTTGCGAGTCTAATTAGAGCGTTTTTTTAGGCTTAGCGTATAGTATTAAGGACCCTGTCTAATAAATTCGCTTTCGTTTTCAATTCCCGTCCTGTGTGTCCCTCTCTCTCCATCCCCTCCTTCTCATTAATCATTTGAGTCCGTCCTTTCTTCACCCTTTGCACGCTGTACAAAGGATTACTATACCCAAGGGCATCCAACCATACAGGCAACCAGCGGTAGAGGTAGCAGCAGCAGCAGCAGCAGCAGCAGCAGCAGGAGGAGTGTGCGACCCCTCAACTTTATTTTGTCCCCTCGCCAAAAGTGCAAGCAGAGGGCACCGCCAAAAGGGGAAAGTCAAAAAGGACCCTTCGACAAGGTTACTTCCATCCAGGCCCACTACCCTGGGAACCACTCTCCGCTCTCAATTCATCTCGCAGCGAAGACGACGACGACGACGACGACGACGAGGACTCAGCAAAGGATCTGAACCATCATCATCATCAACATTCGATTGGATCCCGCTGAACAAAAAACATCGGAGCAGGGAATCTTTTGCGAGGTAGGAGGCAGAATTATTGGACTTTTACCGCATCTACTTCCTACTCCTCGTCAATTTTGCCACTTTTCACATCAACCACCACAATGATCCACCATCACCCATACGATGACTACGATGCGGTCTCTCGCTCTACACACTACTCCAGAAATGGCATGCCGAACAGAGATGTGCCCAGCCCGCCATCTTTCTATGCTGTCCCACCACCGCCACATCCTTCGTCCATCAGTGCAGATTTTAACCAACAACAATCGCAGCATCAGCATCAAGCAGCCCTGCACCCTCACCTGCAGTCATCAAGTGCTCACATGTACTACCCTACAGCGCAACCGCAGCAACAGCACCCATACATGGCGCATTACCCCCCACCTCCTCCAACGATGGTGCAGACGGACCCTATTTCTCGAGGGTCCATGAAACGAAAGACGGAAATCACCGACGACCATCATAATTACTCTTTCAATCCCTATGGCTATGGACAACAACGCCACTATACGTATGGTCCTGGCGCTCAAAAAGCTCCTGTCCCTTCACCGACTGGCTATGGCAAGCAACAACAGCCTCATACCTTTACCGAGATCAATCGAGGAAGCAAAGAAAACAACTCTGCAGGCGACGTGTATGGCATGGCGTTGGGCGATCAGCAACCGACCTATGTAGGCCACATCAAATCTGCCAACGACGCCATCCTACTCCTCTCTGCGTGTGATCTCCCAGCAACAGCGCCAGTCTCTCCAAATGCAAACAGCAGGGAAAATGTCTTGCCACCTCCTCGTCGAGTGACACGAAGACTGCTGGATGCTGAGCGAGCCGATCTGGTAGCAAGTGGCAGTGTGTTTGTGTGGGATGAAAAGGAAGCTGGCATGAAGCGATGGACCGATGGACGGGTTTGGAGTGCCAGTCGGGTCAGCGGATGCTTTCTCACCTACCGAGAGCTAGAGGCGAGGAAAAAGGTTGGCTCATCTGGCTCTGCCATGGTCGATGGACCAGCCACTAATCAGTACAAGCCAGATGGTCTCATCAAGCAGTCATTTTCAATCACCACATCTTCAGGTCGCAAGTTGCACGTAATCTCCTACTTTACCAAGCGGGATATTCGCGAAGGCCGTCTGCGTAGAGTAGGAGAGGATCCTCGCTTTGTAGGCGAGGGAGGCGGAGAGTGGGGTCTCAAGGTGGATGAGCAGGAATACTCTTTTCCCGACATGCAGCAAATTGGTCGTCATCATGGCCAGGGTGACATGGGCAACACTTCTGCCTCTCGCGATCAAGGCGATGAAGAAGGAAGTGAATTGTCAGACATGTCGGATCGAAGATCACCGTCGCCCTCTCGCCATGTCTCTGCGGGAGCATTGGACAAGAAGGACGACCCGAAGAGGAAGCGCTCAATTAAAGCAGAAGAAGAAGAGTTGAATTCGACTCAGAAGTCGGTCCGGCCTCGACTTTCTCGAGTTCGATCGTCGAGTATGTCTGGGCTCCAGTCATCGGGAATGAACTCATCTGGAGTCAATTCGTCGGAAAGGACAGGCAATGAGTCTTCGCTGCAGAGCAACTCTTCCTTGGCCACGTCTATTCCCTCGGAGTCAATGTCTCGAAGCAAGGAGCCAAAGTATAGGCACGGAGGACTGTCGGTGACGACCAACAATCGTGGACGATCTAGTGCCATTCGAGCACTCCTAAGTCCGACTATCCCAAGAGAGTCTGCCATTCGAGACAGTGCTTGTGAAATGAAGCCTACTCAATCTCAGGACTGTGCCAATGCCGTGGGCGCACTGCTCAGCTTGGCAGGCAAAAGCAGCGCTACGACTCCTGAGTTTGCTCCTGCATCGACTCAAGTCGAGGCGAAGGCTTCTGCAACAGTATCTTCACCTATTCAGGCCCCTGAAGCATCATCCTCTTCCACTTCATCCCCCACTTCTGCATCGCCCGTTGGACTAGGTCTTCATGTAAAGGGCCCACCAAAGCGAAGAGAGCTCGACCTGGCTGCTCTCAACAAATTCAGCGTTCGACTTTAAGCTCGCCATAATCACAACAATACATTTTCTTGCTCTCTCTCTCTTTCTCTCTTATATCAACCCCTCCCCCTCGCAGCAAGTTGTCCTACACGCACAAGACTTAGCAATGTCACTCACCTCTATACTTGTACCAGCTCCCTCACCCGGTACTGTGCATCCCACTCCACTCTTCCTGCTACTCCCTTTTGGAATATCTCCCATCTAGAATATCTTGTCATGCTGTCTCTGTACCACAATTTCCTATACAGCAATGACCAAGCGATTGCCAATTGAATCCATATAATCATGCATAGTCACTCGTTGTCACTCACCAAAGGGACCTTGTCCTTTCAACTCGAAAAAATTAGAGCTCTGATTTGTCAAAATACCGTAATGGACCCCCGTCTGCTTTTCACCTTTACACCTCGAGGACATCATGTCGCCGCACATTCGAGAGAGAAGGCGAGGCAACGTCGATTCTGAGGAAGGGAAAGCATCGACTTCGGCAGTAGAACAGCTTCCTCGAGCTCATCTGCAGTGGACATGGCTGTCTTTGATCTTTTCTGCATTTCAACTTGGATTGGGCTTCCTTGTCGGCAAGATTCTCCCTTTTCTCGTCCCTCAACCCGCTTTACCAAAGGACAAGAATCTACATGGCAAAGTAACGATAGTCACTGGAGCCAACTCGGGCGTCGGCTACGAGATTGCCAAAGAGCAGTTCTTAGCTGGCAGTCACGTCGTCCTTGCATGTCGTAACCGAGAGCGTGCTGAAGCTGCAAAGGCAAGAATCTTGGACGAGGATGCCGCTCAAGCTTCTTCTTCATCATCGGGAAAGGTAGCAGGGGACAAAAGAGCTATCATATTCCAGAAGGAAGGGGGAGGTGAGGGCCGTTTGGAAATTGCCATTGTCGATTGTAGCTCGCTGGAGAGTGTTAGATCGTTTGCAAGTCGATGGCAAGCCTCGGGCAGAGAAGTCGACTATCTCTTTCTCAATGCTGGCATTGCGAGTATTGGCAATGGGACTTCTCACTATACTGAAGAAGGCTTTGAATTTGTGTAGTGAGTAAAAGGAAGCTTCCAGTAGGAGAAAAGGGCCGCAGAGACTGAGATTTCCTATTGCTTTCAAAGCGTCACCAATCATCTTGGTCCATTCCTCCTCACAGGTTTGCTCTCCCCCTTTCTAGCTCCAAGTGCTCGAGTAGTCTTGACCTCATCAGCAGCTGCTTTCTCTGCTGGCTTCTCCCGCAGAGTGAATGTTGGATCTCAAGGCAAAAACACAATGGAGAGCGGCTTTCACTACCTCTCTATCCTTCCGCGCGGCGGCAGCTTCTACGGCCAATCGAAAGCCATGCAAATCGTCTTTGCCAATGTTCTCCAACGTCGATTTGATCTAAATAATCATCGCAGCAAGATTGCTGCATCATATCATCCGGGCACCGTAGCTACAAACATCTTTACTACCATC
The DNA here is from genome assembly GCA_965225785.1 of Bryobacteraceae bacterium. Lineage (GTDB taxonomy): Bacteria > Acidobacteriota > Terriglobia > Bryobacterales > Bryobacteraceae > Bog-113. The sequence goes on from CBDDBV010000004.1 coordinate 8,996, forward strand.
AGTTTGGCCAATAAAATCTCGGCCATTGCACCCTCGGTGCTCAACATCATTGCCTTGACTTGTAAGCAGGGAGCCCAAGGCGCTTTATGGCTCGCTCAAACGGATAAAGGCTTCAAGCCTGGTGGCTTTTACGAGCGTTATCACCTCATCACATGTCCTTGGTTCAATCATGTCTCGTCAAACGGCATCGATGAGAAGATGTGGAAGCGGTGGAATGCAGATGCTGGTCTGCAAGAGTCCGACTGGCACTACTAGATGACCTCGCCATTGTAATATAGGATCATAGTATTAGATTGGATTAGTTAGAAGCGTATCTTGTTCTTGCAGGTATTGCAGGATATCTCGCTATTGGCCAGCATGTCTGTTGTGCCAATGGCCTCTTCTTCGGTATAGTAGTCGTGAAAGATGACGTGAAATAGAGCCGTCTTTTCGTCGTGAGATTCGTTGATTGCTTCTTGAACATCAATGCGATAGTTGAAGCACAAGCCTTTAAAACCACTTCGAAGCCCTTGACCCCTTTCTGAAAAGGGACCTGGAATCACAATTGCAGCCGTGTCGACGCAATTGCCGTGCAGGTCGTCGGAAGTAAAAGGGATTGACCCACGAGCAGGTAGCTTTGCTCTCCTGTGCATGAGCTTAGGGGGTGTGAAAAAGGACCAGAAGACTGGGAATTTGTGTTAGAAAGTCTGACTGCCTCTTCTGCTACTGCGGCTACACTCACACCCATCATTAGAGCTTGCAGTGGTCATAAAGATCGTCTCTATGTGGTATAGGCTGGGCTGCGATTCCAAGAGCTGTATTAAAGATGCCACCTTGAAGCCGCTGCGACTCAACAGACTGAGAACGGTGACCTTGTCGCTCTTGAGATCAGGCAGAGGACCTTCAACCTTTGCTGCACCTAGACTCGAGCCCATCTTGCCAAGCATCTGCATGCAGCGTACAAAGAGATCGACATCGTGGTGGTCGCCATGGACGAGACTGTCTTCCATAACCTCAGTAGGTTGGGCGTTGCGATGGTGTACTCCAAACTTTGCCGGATCGGAGAGGCGTATTGACGAAGGTTCTGAAGCGGCTGGTGCCGGTCGAGGTGTAGCAGTCGGACTAGTGTCCCAAATGGACTTGCTTCTGTCGGACTGAGTCCATGAATGTCGCTTCTCTGAAGCACGCTTCTGAGTCCTATCCTGCCGATCGAGCAGAACTCGAATCTCTCTCTGCGCTCTGGTCCACTCCACCAGGTCAAAGCGGTGCGACTGACATAGTATCAGGTGGCCATCAAATAAAGTCCGCAGGTAGGAGCATACCTGCGTCCTGTAGAGCAAATGGCTCGATAAAGGCAGCTCATCTAGGATAAGACGATGTACTTCCGGGGGTAGCCGCAGGAGACTGGCACCCTCGCCCATTCCCACTCTTGCCCCTACCTGTGCATTCTATGGAGAATGTGTCGGGCCATCCTTGCAAGTCGTCGAGGTCAGGGGGTAAAAGAGTGTCTGTTGCCAGAGCGTCTAGGTATAGGTCACTGCCACGTGGGGTTGATGCCGGCATGTCTATATGCTCCAAGTACTGACGCTTTTCTCTGTCTCGATGTATTTATGACGATGACGATGAAGCGGTAGACTGTCCCGTTGAGCCTTGAAAGCCTTAGTCCCTTCCCGGAAGGCTTGACACTTGCGATCATCATGTCGTCCCAGCGTGGGGACGGCCTTATCTCTCCTTTAAGCCAGAGTCAGGCGAACAAACCAAACGTCCAATCAAAAGAGACAGACTTGTATTCAAACTTGTTGAGTACTTTCATTTCTGGCTCAAGTTCCAATTTTTCAATTTCAAGCTGGGGCTGGCTGGGGTCAGTTGCCGACCTGGCGTATCAGTGGGCAGTGAGGCCCAGAGCCAGCCAGTCCGCCTTTTCCTTTCTTCCTCTGCTCCCACATCAACCATCTTCTCAACGGCGCGGAACTACCTCTGCCCTTTGACAACACTGCTTATTCCACTTTATCTGTAGACTCGACAAAGCACATCTTTAACATGGCTGTACCTTTCCTCAAGAACCCAGGTGAGTCCTGCCGCTCAAATACTCCACCTTGGGAGAAGCCAATTGCACTGATTGAACGACATGATACTGACCGCCGACCTCGTTCCTCCTTATGACAGGCCTTGCTGCCGCCTACTATGGTCTCGACCAGAAGGGTGCGTAGACCAGCGCAGTTGAGCTTAATAGCGAGAGTGTCTCTGACAATACTCTTATCTGTCTTTTCGCAATTTAGGAAAGATCATGGCCGAGTACATCTGGATTGATGGTGATGGTGGGTGTTCGGTAGCTGCAAAGAAATTAAATTCACTTCGACTGAGGCTGTTTCTCTCCCATCTTCTCTTCCAGGCGGTCTCCGATCCAAGACAATGGTGAGTAAAGTTTGCCGCTTTGAAGTAGCACTGCATCTTTCTAACCACTCCATTCTACACTCTTCTCAGACTCTCGACAAGAAGGTCTCGTCAGTAAAGGACCTCAAGGAGTGGAACTTTGATGGCTCCTCGACCAGTGAGTATTTCGACTCTTCAGCTGCTCTTGACTGTCCCTTACACTCGAATTTACAGACCAAGCACCCGGTGACGACTCGGACGTTCTTCTCCGTCCAGCTGCCATCTACCCCGATCCTTTCCGAGGAGGTGACAATATTCTAGTCATTGCCGAATGCTGGAACAACGACGGCACGCCCAACAAGACAAACCACCGTCACAGCTGTGAAAAGAGCATGCAACGAGTGGCCTCGCACAAGCCCATGTTTGGTCTTGAGCAGGAATACTCGCTTTTTGACATGGACGACAGACCCTATGGCTGGCCCAAGAATGGTTTCCCTGGACCTCAGGGACCCTACTACTGTGGTGTAGGTGCTGGAAAGGTTTTTGCTCGAGACATCATCGAGTCGCACTACAAGGCCTGCCTGTATGCTGGAGTGACAATCTCTGGTATCAATGCCGAGGTGTCTCCTTCTCAGTGGGAATTCCAAGTCGGACCCGTCGAAGGAATCAAGATGGGCGACGACATGACCATGGCCCGATTCTTGCTTACTCGTGTGGCTGAAGACTGGGGTGTCAAGGTCAGTATTCACCCCAAGGCTGTTCCCGGTGACTGGAATGGTGCTGGTTGCCACACCAATTACTCGACCGAGGAGATGCGCAAGCCAGGAGGCATGAAGCACATTGAAGCTGCCATTGAAAAGCTTAGCAAGCGACATGCCGAGCACATTGCCGTCTATGGATCCGACAATGAGCTTCGATTGACTGGAAAGCACGAGACTGGTCACATTGGCAAGTTCAGCAGTGGTGTAGCCAATCGAGGAGCTTCTATTCGTATCCCTCGACACGTAGCCGCTCAGGGCTATGGTTACTTTGAAGACGTGAGTCTCCAAAGGGTGTGAGCGTCTTCAGCAGCCTATATACTAATTGCCAATCCTTTTCATCAGCGACGACCTGCTTCCAACATTGACCCTTACCAGGTCACCGACATCATGGTCACCACCACTCTGCTCATGTAAAGACGGCTTCGATATGTGTCTGTGACTTCGGTACGTTCCGCTGATTCTATGATGCAATTGAATGTGATGGTATGATACAATTGCTCGACAATTATTCTGCCTGCGTTTGCAGAAGCTGCCGAGTCAAGTCGTCTGCTCTGGCTTGCAGAGAACTCAGTATTGACTCTCTCTTGCTCTTGTCTTCCTCCGTCTCCCTATTCATGTGCGATATGTTTCCACCATGCTGCCTTTCATGCTCTAGTGCTTCCCAGTCTGGCTCTACCAAGTCACTGATCTGCAATCCTTTGACTGTAGCTTTTATTGAGGTGACTTCATCTGCCAATTCTCTCAGCCCCATCTTGCTGACGTACTGCTCCATTGCAGTGACTGTGCCTAGAAGATGTCCGTACTGTTGCCCAGCTGGTGTACCAGTCTCATTGTACCCTTGATCGAAACCAACTTGAATATTTGCCTCTTTCCCAATCCCAATGCCCTCGCGATATCCGTCCTACATAGAAAACAATCTGAAGAGGTCAACGCTGTGTACACAAGGCATTCATTTGTACTCTTACATCTTTGCACTTACGTCGTACATCTTGTCCTGCACTTTCGTGCTGTCCCTGCTAGCCATGGCATAATCGACCTTCATCGAGGAAAGCTGAGTTGCAGAAGAGTGGGTAGCGGTATCATCATCCGACTCCAGCCAGTCCTCGTCCGCGTCTTCATTTGAGTTGCCCTTGCCCTGATCGACGGCTTCATCAGACATGGCAGCAGTCTTGCCAGTCTGATGGTGAGCAAGGGATGTCGGTGAGTGGTTGTGGTGGTTGAGAAGAAAGTGTCCCCCTTCTCCTCTGGTTGCAGCGCGGTCCAGTCGAGTGGAGCGATTAAGGTTGAGGAATTGACCTTTTCCTCCCTGCTCTCATCTCCTCCTCCTCCTCTTCTTCTACCTCGCATGTATACCCTTGCACTCGATCATGTCACTGGATCTGTCGTGGGCACTTTTAGATGAGGACTTCACCTCACATCTCCGTACCACCCTCGACAATGCCCTTCATCAAGCTTCTAGACCCGACTTTATAGGCCCAATTTACCTCTCGGCTCTCCATCTAGGCAACGAGGCACCCGAAGTGAGCATAGTCGACATTGGCGATGTGTGGCAGGGTTTCCTCGATCGAGGTCAAGGAGAAGACACTTCACCACAACGCACCAGATCGCAAGTAAGGCCAGGTCCCTACACTAAGTCTCCTCTCGAAAGCTCGTCACAGGATCACTTTGCCAAATTTGCAGAAAAAAATCTACCCTTCACCGCTGTCGAGCAAGGAGCTCGAGAATCATCTAGACGGAACAAAGCAGGTCGACTGCAGACGTTCAGGCAGTACTCAGACTCCGGTAATGCACAACTAGTCGAGACTGGTTCCGTCTCAAGCTTTGATGCGACGCTGTCTGTGCCCCAAACGCCTGCTAGCAGTCACTGGGGTCCCGGTCTCTTGCCGGCTGATCGACCATTCTCTTCACAAGGTTCAAATGCAGGAGGCTACTTTTCTGCCTGGCAAGGAGCACCACCTTCGATGAGTCACCGCTCACAGACCGCACAAAAACCTCAAACATGGAGACGATCGTCTGCTTCCGTCATACATCAGCATCAGCAATCTTCCACCCGTGCGCCAACAGTAGACGGTCGTGAAGCAGCAGATGCATTACCATCATCATCAACTACTGCATCCTCTTCTTTGCCATCTCTTCAGCTGCACTTGTCACTGCATTGGAACACTTCGTCGATACGAGTCACTGTGGCTACCAGTCTGCTGATCAATCACCCCAGCCCTGCTTTCATGAGCTTGCCTTTGAGCATCACAATCACCGGCCTGGTACTCCAAGCAGGTGGTTTGCTGGCTTTTGAAGTGGACCAAGTGACAAATACAAGAAGAGGACACTTCTGTCTAGTGGTGGAAGACGAGGAAGAAGGAGAGGATGCCGTTGAAGGGCAGGATGAAGGAGTAGAATTGGGACAAAAGACCACTCTAGATAATTGTAATCTGACAATGCCTCCGGTGCGAATCAAGCCGACAGTGACACCGACAAGTGGGACTGGCTTTGGATTCGATCAGCAAATGACGCCGGGGGAAAGCATCTTGTCCAATGTTACTCTCGAGACAAGCGTAGGTCAAGCAGATAAACATGTCCTGCGTAATGTCGCCAAGGTAGAGCGATTCGTTGTCTCACTTGTACGCAAGGCCATTGGCGATGAGGTGAGAATCTTGAGAGCCAGGAGAAGAATTGTCTGCTTACCCTTGTCTTTCCCCGCCTCAGCTCGTCTTTCCTAATTTCTACAGCGTCGAGCTGCCTTAGACGGCATAGGCGAAGCAGCTTTGTAAAAGTATTGTACCACCAATCTATCATAGTATACACATGCTGAGAGTGTCGCTCTCTCACCGCACCACTCGCAGGCCCAAGCTCTTTGCACTTCCTACAATAGTCTTGCACATCTGTGGAAGTAGAAGGACGAGATTAGCATTGTAGAGCAGCGAAGCACTTGTTTAGACCCACCTGCTCCTCGCCCACACTCTGCCCGCTATCCCTCATCTTGATCTTTGCAATCTCATAGATATGCTTGAGACTGACATTTCCTGCCACTTGTGTTCCTGCAGTGGCGCTCCCACTGGTGATTCCAGCAGCTCTCTTCAGAAGGAGTGTAGTAGGTGGGGTCCTTATTTGAAACTTGAATGTACGATCTGGTTGTATCTCGACAATGACTGGTGTCGGTAGACCTGGTTCCAGATGTGATGTTTGTGCGTTGAATTCCTGCATCATGAATGACGACACACTGTTAGTCATGCTTTCAAAACAGCCATCGCTCGAGGTACCCTAATCAACGCACCTTTGCAAAGTCCATCGCCTTGACTCCCTTTGCACCAAGTGCTGGACCGACTGGAGGCTGCGCACTGGCTTTACCAGCTGGTACCAATAGCTGCACTACAGAAGCAGCGACACTTGCACCACCCTTTTTGGACATGTCGTGAGCGCAATGTGATGGTGAAGGGAGAGCAGTGCCCTTGGTAAAAGGAGGGCCTTGGCCAAAAACGAGACCTTCGAAAAAGGCTTAGTCAGCTAACCTCTCAAGAAGAAATGTCTCTAGGCAGAAGCGATGGTGATGAGCAGAGCAATGAATAGTATACAGGCATGTAATGATTGGTGGTACAGGTATGCTTGATTCAGTGGGTGTTAGTCGTTCTGGGACAGTGCTTGTAGTCTCTGAATCGTAGCGTCCATCGACAGTGGTTGTCTTGCTTTTGACTTCTAATTGGGAGAAAGAGATGCCCATGTCAGAACAAGAGTACGGTATATCTTCAAAGCGGACTGACCAACAAGGGCTGGGCACTCTGTCTAGATGCCATACGTCCCAGATTTTGATCGAGCTTCCTCCGCATATCCTCGTCCTGGCTTCGGGTGACTGTCTTTTTTGCCTTTCCTTGTGAGGTAAACCTCGCTTTGGACTTATTGTTGGATGTCACTTGCGCCTTTGCTCCGCTAGCTTTTGCTACCGATCGGGCTCCTGCTGACCCGCTGCCAGCACTCTTCTTCGCTCCCGTCCTCGACATGACCGCCTGCGTGGAAGAGAGGAGAGTCGCTCGAAGCTGTCGGATGATGATGGATGTCAAGAGGTCACTTTAGATTTTCGGAGAGGCCATGTGGAAATCTGCGCTACATCAAATCGAGCCAGGGTCTCGCTCGCAGTTTGAAAGTAGAATCTCACCTTGCACTGCTTCCTTCTGACTGCTGCCTCCCGTAGACGACTGTGAACGCTCTCTTCTCAAAGAGTTGGTTGCCATTATGAGCCGTGACACTTTGGCAACATCTCGGTATGCCTTTGTGACGCTGCTCACGACGGATGCTTATTTGCCAGGCGCCTTGGTCCTCGCACACAGCCTCCGTCGCGCTCATTCACTCGCTCACAATCCAGTCGGCACACTCACACCAGCCGATATTGCCAACCTCGGACCAGCTGGTCTGTCAAGTCATGTTGACGTCGAGCCAAAAGTGGAACTTGTATGTCTTGTAACTCCTTCCTCGATTAGCGTAAAGAGTGTCAAGGCTCTGTTGCGAGCATTTGACAAAGTAGTCGGCGTGGAACCACTCAATTTTGCTGGATTTGCCGCCGCACAACTCAATAAAGGCAAGGGCAAGACATCTCCTTCTAGCCGGTCAGAGGAGAGAAGAGCAGCGAGAAAGGCAAGAGCTCAGAGTCGGAAGAAGCTGGCCCTTCTAGGTATGTCGGCGCTATATAACAACTTCTGAATTCTTTACTGACCTTGCCTTTTCTTCTTTAGGTCGACCTGATCTTGGCGAGGGAGCAGGGGCAGCCTTGACCAAGCTACACGCATGGAGACTGACTGGGTATGACAAGGTCATCTTTCTCGATGCAGATATGCTC
>CBDDBV010000005.1:0-2076002 GCA_965225785.1 Bryobacteraceae bacterium
GATTGCGCCGCTTGCGGCGGCAAGCTGAGACATGCCATCACTTCCGCGGCGATGGCCTGCAGGGCGTTGGCATCGTTTTTGTTCACGATCGCATCCGCGATGTAGTAACTGACGTCCGGACACTGGCCGCGCAAGGCTCTGGTTTGCGGCTGCAGGCGCTTCAGCGCATCCCGCAGCTTCGTTTCATCGTCCGTGAAATCCTGCATGTGCAAACCGGACGTGGTGAAGATGGCAATACGCGTGGTTGGGTTGAGCGCGCCGAACACCACCTTCTCCGCCGCCGCCCGCGCCTGGGCCAGATCCCCGAATTCCAGATGAAGATCATCGAACAGATACGCGATAAAGTGTTCCGGGATGGTGGGCTCGGGCTCGCCCGCGGGTTTAGCCTCCGGGGTTGGTCCGGCTTCCACCGCGCGCGCGGAAGCGGCCCGCCCGGCGGATTTCTCAACGGAAAACTTGGTGATCACCTGCGGCTTGCCGTTATCGAAGAGCTGAAAGTCTTCCTTCTTCAGCGTGCCGACCGCGTGCCCGTTCTTGTCGCGCACCACCACCGGAACCAGCACCAGGTTGATTCCCGATTGAAACGTGACCGACGCATCGTGCGTGACCATCTCCCCCGGATTCGCGTTGTCCGCAGGCTGCTGGGCGATGGCGGGCGCCAAGACGAACAGCACGAGCCCGAGCACGCGAGCCACAAGCGGCCCGTTCGCCCTATCTCTGCCCCTGGCCATCATTGGAGCAAGTTTATACCTTACGGAAGCGCCAGACGGTGGCGGGCGGAACGTTGTTCCAGATTCTCTGCACCCGCTCCACCGTCACGCGGACGCTGGTAATCGGGACGGGGCAGCGGAGCCGGTACGTGAACTGAATCAACTGGCCGCCGGGCATTAGGCTTTTCAACGCCGCCGTGACGATGGCGGTGCGGACCTCCGGCTTCATGTTCCGCAGGGGAAGACTCGATACCACCGCGCTCACGCACCCGCGAACCCCGTGCGGCAATAGCTCGCTCAAGCGCGCGGCGTCCCCGCAAAGCACATTCACAAGGGGGAACTGCTGCCGCAGATAAGCCGCCAGCCCGGGATCCAGCTCCACGGCAAACAGCCGTTCCTGCGCCACGCCGCGCTCGATCAGAGCCCTCGTCACCGCACCCGTGCCCGCTCCGATCTCGATCACGGCGCGGCTATCGGGATCCACCAGCGAAGCGATCTTTCCCGCCAAAGCTTGTGAACTGGGTGCAATACATCCCACCTGCGCGGGGTTGCGCCAGAGGGATCCGAGAAACGCCGTGAAGGAATGCAAGCCTGCGCTTACTATACGACGTACGCGGCGCGGCGCTGCTTCGGGCAGTCCGCCGCGCCGGACCTAATTGATGGACCGAGGTGTTTGACGGACAGGCTACTTCTTTCGGACGAAGTCGATCTTCGACTCCATTTGTTTCCCGTTCGCGGCCATGGTCCAGGTCTCCGTGAAGTGATCGGGATCTTTCATTTCGAGAACCAAATGGTCCATGTGCATGTCCGTTCGATCCTTTAGATTCGTGGCGCCCACGAAGTCGAACGAGAACCGGTGCGCGCCGGCCTGGACGCCGGCCGTCTCCATGCGCGGCTGGTTTCCTATGGAACAGTAGTGCGTCATGGCGATGCGGTCGCCATCGGCGGTGTAAAGCGTCACCATGTTCTGATGCTGCGCGGATTGGAAGCTTTCCTCAATCGCCGTTCCGTCCGAAACCAGATGGATGGAGTTGGTAAGTCCGCCGCCATCCGGGCTGTCGCCTTGCCATGTTCCGACCAGATCCTTAAGGCTGTCGAATGGTGTAGCCTGTTTCGTTTGTGCGCTAAGCTGCGCCGCCAGGAGTATCGCTCCGAACGCGGCCGCCATCGAATGTTTGCTGTGTTTCCGTTTCATACATCCTCCTCTACTTTGTTGGGTTCTTCCCCTTCTTCCACATACCGTTTGAGAGACGCCAGGCGCCCATCCCAGAACCGCCGATAGCGGTCCAGCCATTCCGCGGCGTTGCGCATCGGGTCCGGCGAAAGCCGGCAATAGTGCGTGCGGCCTTTCTTCTCTCTGACAATCAGTCCCGCCTGCTCCAGCACGCGCAGATGTTTGGATACCGCTGGCAATGAAACCCGGTACGGGGCGGCCAGATCGCTCACGGAAGTTTCACCGCGTCGCAGTTGCGTCAGAATCCCGCGGCGGGTGCTGTCCCCGAGAGCGCCGAAAGTGGCGTCCAACGCGGGCGGCGAACACTTAACCATATGGTTTACTATAAGCCCACTCCCGAGTTTGTCAAGGACCGCTAGCATTTCTTGAGAATTTTTTTTACGGCTACCCCACTTCCGGTTAAGAGAGATGCCCGTTCAGGAAATCGAGTCGAATCGAGTGGGACCCATCCAGTTTTCACCGGAAGAGGTGTTGAGCTTTCCCGGCGGACTCCCGGGATTCCAGGAGCACCGGGAATTCGTTTTGCTCGAGCCGGCCGCGCTCGATCCGCTGGTTTACCTCCAAAGCTTGTCCTATCCTTACCCGCGCTTCCTGGCAGTGCCGGCGGAAGTGGTGGATCCTGAATATCAATTGGCTATGGAGAGGTGGGACAGAGACATCCTATTCCCGGAGGATGCCGCGGGCCTCAAGCTCTCCCGCATGCCGCATGCGAGCTTATCCGTTTACTTCGTGGTCTCCATTTCCAAAGACTCGATAGCGACCATCAACATGCTCGCGCCTATCGCGATCCGGCCATCCATCAAACGGGGCGTGCAGGCGGTGCGGGCGGACGGGGTGTACTCGCACGCGGCACCGCTATCGCTGGGCACCGCCGCGGTGAACTGATGCTGGTGCTCAGCCGGCGCGTGGCCGAGTCGCTTCTGATCGGAAACGATATCGAGATCGAGGTGCTGGAGATCGGCGCGAGCCAGGTGAAGCTCGGCATCCGCGCCCCGCGGGAGATTCCGGTGCTGCGCCGCGAGCTTCTGATGACCATCCGGCAGAATGAAATCGCGGCCCAGACGGTTCCGGCGGAATTGATCGATCAGGTACGCGGGGTCCGGTAAGTAGAACGATCCATCTTGTAAGATGTCGTTGGTACGCAATACCAATGACGATCGACGACCAGTTGCAGTGGATGCGCGAGGATTGGGATCGGCGCGCCCGGGAAAATGCCCGATACTACGTGGCCTCCTCTCAATCCGATTGGGACGACCAAGAGTTCTATGCGTCCGGCGAAGAAACGGTGCGGAATTACATCCTGAACGATTTGCAAAATGTCTGTCAGGGTAAGCGACCCGAGGATATGCGGGTTCTCGAAATCGGATGCGGGGCCGGCCGGGTGACGTGCGCGTTGGCGCGCTTCTTCGGGGAGGTTCACGCGGTGGATATCAGCGGCGAGATGGTGGCCCGCGCGCGCGAAGCGACCGCCCGATTTCCGAACGCGCACGTTTACCAGAACAACGGCCGCGATCTGGACGTGCTCCCGCAGGTTCCTTTCGATTTCGCTTTTTCGCAGATTGTTTTTCAGCACATTCCGAGCCGGGATGTTATCCAGAGTTGTGTTTCGGCCGCCGCGAAATGCCTACGCCCGGGGGCGCTGTTTAAGTTCCAGTTGCAGGGCGTCGCGATCCCCGAAGATACCGTCGATACCTGGGTTGGGGTGGGCTACTCGGAACAGCAAGCGCGGTTACTGGCCGAAAACGCGGGTTTCGAGTTGCGCGCGGCGCATGGCGCGGGCACGCAGGATTACTGGCTGTGGTTTTTCGCGCGGGCGCCTGATTTCTCACCCCCACGCGCGCCGGCGAGCCGCGGCTAGACCGCTTGCGGAACGGAACGTTTCCGGGCGACCCCGCCGGTTTCCGCCTTCACCGGCTTGCGGGCGGTGGCGACGTTGATGCGGCGCAACTGATCGGAGACGCAGACGAGAAACATGGGCTGCCGGGCGTTCTTCATCACGTCAATGATGCGATCGGGCTGATCTTCCAGGTAGATGCTCTTGCCGTCGGTAAGCAGGTGCAGGTCGAGATCGGAAGCGGCGTCGGCTAAACGCTTGCCCATTTCCTTTTGCAGGAACCGCAGAACGCGCCGGATCTTCTGGAGCGAGAAGCCCTTCTTGCGGAGTGCCGCGATCACGGAGACTTCGACCACTTCCTGGGGAAGGTACACGCGGCGATGGCCTTGCTGGCGCGGCGAGACGACGCTCCGTTCATCCCACCACTGCAATTGGCGGAGACTGACGCCCGAGATGCGCGCCACTTCGCTGGAGGTATAGACCTCGTCCGGATTGAAAGCCGCGGGACGCGATGGCTTTTTCGCTTTCCACATTTTGCCCTGCCTCTGTTTCGGCCAGCTACAGCCGACTACTGATTGTACATAGACCGGAAGGGCTTTGTCGGCTCTGATATCCTGTAAGTTTCCAGCCAGTTAAGGATTTTAGGTGCCAGAGCATTTAACACGCAGAGAACTGAAGTCAGACTCGTTCACGGTAAGTGTAGAACACGCGGCGGACTACTTCGGCCTGCACCGGCGGCAGATTCTACAAATCGCGGGAGGCGTGCTGCTGGCCGTGGTGCTGGGGTTGGGAATTTTTCTCTGGATGCAGCACGCGCGGAGCGTCCGGACGGAGAAACTGGCGGAGGCGATGGCGGTGGCGGAAGCTCCGGTGGGACCAGCGGCGGCGCCGGGGAGCGGGCTGAGCTATGCGACGCAGGCGGTTAAGGACTCAGCGGAACTGAAGGTTTTTTCGGATCTGGCGGGCCAGTATCATGGAACGCGCGAAGGCGCGGTGGCCGAGTACACGCTGGCCGGGATGGCGGTAACGGCGGGGCGGGAAGACGAAGCGAGGAAACGGTTCACCGCGGCAATCGATTCCGGAGACAAAGAGTACGCGTCGCTGGCGAAGTTGGCGCTCGCACAAATCGACTTTTCCGACGGCAAGCCGGCGGATGGGGAGAAGCTCCTGCGGGACTTGATGGATCATCCGACGACGGTGGTCTCCAAGCCGCAGGCGACCATCACCCTGGCGCGGATGATTGCTCCAACCCGGCCGGCGGAAGCCCGGGAATTGCTGAAACCGCTGATGGCGGAAACCGGCGACGTGGGTCAAGTGGCGACCTCGGCCCAGGCCGATATTCATAAATAGACTGCCGGGCATAAGACTGTCGAACATAGACCCGACCAGGACCCCGAACAGCGATCCATGTTGAGCCATCTTCGATTTCCGTTCGAAGCGGGCCTGGGCCGGCGTTATCCCGAGACCGGCCATTCCTATCGCAATCCCTATCAGCGCGATCGCGACCGGGTGATCCACTCGCGCGCGTTCCGGCGACTTGAAGCAAAAACGCAGGTGTTCGCGGCGGGCATTTCGGATCATTTCCGCAACCGGCTGACGCATACCATCGAGGTGACGCAGATCTCGCGCACCGCCGCGCGCGTGCTGGGCCTGAACGAAGACCTGACGGAAGCGCTCGCGCTGGTGCATGACATCGGACATCCGCCGTTCGCGCATGCCGGCGAGCGCGAGCTGGACCGGCAGATGAGGCGCTTCGGCGACAGCTTCGACCATAACGTTCACGCCCTGCGCATTGTGGAAACGTTCGAACAGCAGTACGCGCGCTTCCCCGGCTTGAACCTGACCTTCGAAGTGCGGGAGGGAATCGTGAAGCACTCGCGCGATTTCGAGCCGGGAGAAATTCCGGAACTCGATGAGTACCTGCCGGGTCAGCGGCCCACCCTGGAAGCCCAGTTGATCGATGTGGCGGATGAGATCGCTTACGATACGTCGGATCTGGAAGACGCGTTTTCCGCGGAGTTGGTAAGTGGAGAACTAATCGCGGAACACGTTCCGGCCTATCGGGATGCGTGGGAAACGATCCAGATGCAGTACCCGGGAGCGTCCGGGCGCGAGCAGTTCCTGGAAGCGGTGCGCGCGATCCTCAACTGGATGGTGAACGGTCTGATTGCGGGGACCGCGGAGGCGGCGGAAAAGGCGGCCGTCCGCACTTATGAAGATGTGCGGCTGGCGCCGGAACGGCTGGCCCGGTTCACGCCTGAGACGGCGAAGGCCGCGGCGGAGATGCGTCGGTTTTTGCACCGGTTCATGTACTGTTCGACGGAACTGGAAGCGGACCGGCTGGCGACGACGCGCCGCATCGGTCATATGTTCCAGGCGTTTCTGCGCAAGCCCAGCCTGCTGCCGGCGAACTACGCCGAGGCGGTGGCGCGGGGGCCGCTGCATCGGGTGGTGTGCGATTACATCGCCGGGATGACGGACACGTACTTCGACCGGGTCTACTCGTCCGACGTGGCGCTCGAAAGCTCGGCGGACCTGACGCTATAGACCTTTTGCAGTTGCCGGATGATCTGATTGGCGATGGCCTTCAGATCGTCTTCCGACTCGTGCTCCAGCTCCACTTTGAAGAAGAGATTGGTCCGCATTGCACTATTATGGCGCGGCCTCTAGCTAGCGCCGCGTCCGGTGAGTACGTGCGGAATGGTCCGAAGCAGGATCTTGCAGTCGAGTCCCAGCGACCAGTTGTCGATGTATTCCAGATCCAGCTTCATCCAGGTTTCGAAGTCGACCAGATCACGGCCGTTCACCGCCCACAAGCAAGTGAGACCGGGCCGCATCCGCAAGCGGCGGCGCTGCCAGCGTTGATACTGCGCGACCTCGCTGGGGATGGCGGGGCGCGGACCGACCAGGGACATTTCGCCGCGGATCACATTGAAAAGCTGGGGCAGTTCGTCAAGCGAGAAGCGGCGGAGGAATCGGCCTAGCTGGGTCAAACGCGGATCGTTGGGAATCTTGGTTGCGGTTTGGCGCCGGCTCAGGTGAATGAGTTCCGGCTTGCGCTCTTCCGCGTCGGCGGACATGGACCGGAATTTGTAACAGCGGAACATGCGGCCGTTGAGACCGCAACGTTCCTGGCGGAACAGAGCGGGGCCGGGAGAAGTCAGGCGTACGGCCACGGCGATGAGAGCAAGCAGGGGAGAAGCCAGGACAAGTACGATGGCGGCGATGGATAGATCGACGGCGCGCTTGACGAGCAGGCGAAGATCGTCATCGGGCGCGGCGTAAAAGGTGAGGAGCTGCGTCTCCCCGAGATGCTCCAGGCGGATCTGGCTGTTGACGTGGGGAAAGAAATCCACGGCGACGCGCGTGCGGACGCCCTCTTCATCGCACAGCAGGAAAACCTCTTCGAGAGCGGCGAGTTCGGGGCTCTCGACAGCGAACAGGATCTCATCGACGATGTGCTGGCGGAGGATCTGTTGCAGATCGCTCACCGGGCGAACGCTGTGCGCGCGTTCCAGTTGAAGGAAAGCCGGCGCGGATGCGGTGGCGATAAAGCCGGATAGGGTGATCCCATCGTCGGCGGCGCGCTCCAGCATGCGGCCAAGCCGGATGGCGCGCTCGCCGGTTCCCACCACCAGGACGTAGCGACGGCCGAAACGGCGGACGGTTCCAGTCAGGCGGACGGCGAAGAGACGGAACAGCAGCAAAAGAATTCCGCTATAGACGGCGAAAATGCCGATGAAGAAGCGGCTCAGTTCCAGGCGCAGCAAAAACTCAAACACCAGCAGGCAGAGAGCGCCGAGCATGGCCTGGCGGAAAGAATCGCGCAGCACGACTCGCCAGCCGGTGTGACCGAGGCGTTCATGAACGTTCAGCCACCATCCCGCGGAAACCCAGGTAAGGACGCAGAAGGCGAGCACCAGCGATCGGGCCGGAATGTCGAACTCGTGCTGGAACGGGAGCGCGAGGCGGGTGTAGAAGGCGGCCTGAAAGGCGAGACAGGTAAGGAAAATGTCCGAGACGGCAAAAAGGATTTTGGTTTTGCGCGTCTGGCTGCTGAAGGTCATGCCTAGATGAAGTACATGGGGTCGGGTTGCGGCTCGTGGTCCTTTAACAGGTCGACCATGTGGCAGACACCGGAAAGGGTGGTCTGGTCGAGGATCTCGGCGGTGGCATTGCGGACCTTCCGCATGACGAGGCGGGTTCCACAGGTATTCTCATCCACGCATTCCTCGCAGCGGCGGAAGGCACTCTCGCTGGCGCAGGGAAGCGGGGCGAGCGGTCCTTCCATGAGGCGGATGACCTGGCCCACGGTGATCTCATCCGGGGACTTGGTGAGGTGATAACCGCCGCCGCGGCCGGGTTTGCTATCGACCAGACCGCCCGCCTTGGCGGAAAGGAGGATGAGTTCGAGAAATTTCTTGGGGATGGCTTCCTCGTCGGCGATTCTTTGGACGAGCATCGGACCGTGCCCATAATTGCGGGCGAGGCTATAAAGCGCGCGAAGACAATACTTGGTCTTCTTCGAGATGATTCTCATGGCAAGGTCACTGTCAACGTACGATCCGTACCGGTTCCGCAAAAAAAAGGAAAAAAGACTTGCCAACGCTCACTATATCTCCGTACACTTGATAAACATTTGGCTCAATAGCGCCACGTAGCTGCGCGCGGGCTTCGAGAGTCATTCTATCTCGACTCGTTCTATAGGGGCAGTGTAGTTTCGCGAAATTCACTTTACGATGTCGGGAGGATTAGTGTCTCTAAACGTTTTGAATGGTTCTCATTGGCTCGCCAGAGCTTTAAGTGCTTTGGTTTTAGTCGCTTGGATACCAAGCGCGGGAATTGCGCAAGAAGGGCCCGCGTCCGCTGTGGACACCACGGATGATTCAGGTACGCAACCCGAACAGGCAGGCGAACCGGGACAGCCCCGCGCGATCGCCGGGGTGTCGAAGCCCCCGGGAAACATTCCGTTGACGGCGGGCGTGACTACAGGTCCCCTGCCCTATCGAACCGGCGACATCGCCGTCGCCAGCGGCCAGCCTTCGTTATCGGAACGTTTCAACGAGCTGCTACCGAAGTGGCTTCGGTTTACCGGAGAAGTGCGGGACCGGGCGGAAGGATATGAAAACGCGAGCTTTAAGCCGAATTCCTCGGATGAATACGATCTGTTCCGGTTGCGAATCGGGATGCTGATCGAGCCGGCGTCATGGATCCGTTTCTTCATCGCCACGCAGGACTCCCAGGTGTTCGCAAAGAAACCGGCTATCCCGCCTTACCAAAACGAGTGGGATATCAACCAGGCCTACTTCGAACTGGGACAAACGGAAGGCAGCGGATTTGGTCTTAGGGTAGGACGGCAGGAGCTTTTTTTCGGCAACGGAAGGCTGATCGGTAACTCCTGGTGGCAGAATGTTTCGCGGAACTTCGACGCGGTGCGGGGGAGCTACCAGCATACCGACTACCGGGTGGATGCGTTTATCTCGTCTGTAGTCATCGCGCGTGATGGCGTGATCGACCATCATAACCAGGGAAACAACCTAAGCGGGATTTACGGAACCATCAAGGACAAGGTGGGACGCCGGTCTCAGTTGGAACCTTAT
Source organism: Bryobacteraceae bacterium (assembly GCA_965225785.1). Classification (GTDB taxonomy): domain Bacteria; phylum Acidobacteriota; class Terriglobia; order Bryobacterales; family Bryobacteraceae; genus Bog-113. The sequence continues at coordinate 9,379 of CBDDBV010000005.1, forward strand.
ACGTTCTGGCATGTGCAACAGGGCGCGACCTTAAAGACCGGCAAGCTGGGGCATCTGGACGAATGGACATACGGGTTCCGCCTGCTGGGGCAACTGCCGGACAACTTCGATTACCGGACGGAGATGGCGATTCAACGCGGGGATCTTGGTCCGGCCAGCATCAAGGCGTGGACGGGACACTGGTTGATCGGATATACGGTGCCGCAGTTTTGGGGCTTTCGCCCGTTCCTCGAATACGATTACGCGTCGGGAGACCCGAACTCGAAGAATCTCTCCACCACGGAGACGTTCGATCCGATCTACCCAAGCAGCCACGACAAACTGGGTTTAGCGGATCAAATCGGCTGGCGGAACAACCGGACCGCCCGGCTGGGACTGGATCTGCGTCCGACGAAGAAGTGGGCGCTCAACGTGAGCGGCTATGATTTCTGGCTGGCGAACGCGCACGATTCGCTTTATCCGACGCGCGGTTCCGTGGTCGCGAAGGATCTGACGGGAAAGTCCGGGACGCATATCGGCGAAGAGTTCGATGCGCAGGTGATCTATAAGCCCACGCTGCAGATCCAGGCCGGCGCGGGAATTGGGCACATTTTCGACGGGGAGTTTCTCGATAAGACCACGAAAGGGAAAGACTACACCTACCCCTACGTGCTGCTCGATTACGTGTTCTAGGCTGGCAGCTTCCATCTTTTATGCGAAGGTGGAAGAATGGACGTTAGCGGGATTGGCGGTGGCGCGGCGCACACCCACGGGCTGGCGAAGCCCGCCGCGCCACCCGCTGTTTCCGCGCCGATCGGTAACTTTACCGTTGGCGCCAGCGCCGTCCAGGATACCGTAGCCGGCGTTTTGCAACAATTGGCGGCTCCGGAAATATCCAACTTAATTCAAGACATTGAAACCCATCGGCTGGCGGTCCGCGCGGACCCGCCAGGCGATTTGTTGGAAACGGCGGCCGCGGCGGCGCGCGCGGGAGATGTTTCCAGAGCGCTCTCGACGTTAACGGAGTTGGTGCGTGCCCATCCGGGACGGGCCGAGGCGCTCCCGCATGAGCCGGCGCTCGCGTCGATTCAACCGCAGGTGGAGGGTTTGGTTCAGCGGCTGACTTCCGCGGCGAGAGCCGATGCGGAAGCGAAGATCGAATCCGCGTCCGTCCAAATGCGGAGCGGTGCGCATGGCTCTGCGCATCGGGTGGAGATGAATCCGCAGAACGTCCTCTCGATTGCGGAGCGATTGGTTGAATCCGGTCAGTACGCGAACATTGTTTTGTCGGCGGAGCTTGCCCAGGCGGTAATCGCGTACTACGGACCCTTTCCAGTCGCGGGAGCGGGTGTCGCGCTAACGGGAAAGGGCGGCCGCGAAAGCGCCGCACCGCAAGCAAGGCCGGATGGGAAGCGTGAAGCCTTCGCGCAAGTGGGTAGAAAACTGACGGCCCGCGCGGGACGCATGTGGAAGAGCGCGCCGCTTCTGCTCATGCTGACCGTCTGGATGGCGACGGGCCTGTTGATGGGAATGCTCGCGCTATTGCTGCGCGCGATTTCCGTGGAGTCGCAAGTCCTCGATGCATCTTTCGAAGTCTGGGGCGTGGGGTTTCTGGGCTTGATCGGATTCGGATTCTACCGAAGCATCCGGCGCTTGCGGTTCTAACGCCCGGGTTCGACGCCATTAGCGCCCGGTTTAACATGGATGCGATGCAGGCGCTAGTCATCGACCAGCCAGGCCGGTTCCATTTCGAAGAACGTCATGAGCCGGAAGTTCGTCCAGGGGAAGCTTTATTGCGGGTGCGGGCCGTGGGACTTTGCGGAACTGACCTGAGTACGTTTCTGGGGCGGAATCCGCTGGTCACGTATCCGCGCGTACCCGGTCATGAGATTGCGGCCACCATCGAAGCGTTGGGTAGCGGCGCGCCGGGGGATCTGCGGCGTGGGGTGAACGTGGCCGTGTCCCCTTATACCCATTGCGGGAAGTGCGCTTCCTGCCGCCGCAGGCGCGCGAATGCTTGTCAGTTCAATCAAACATTCGGCGTACAGCGGGACGGCGCGATGACGGAATGGATGGCAGTTCCTTTTTCGCGGCTCATGGTCGCCGAGGGTTTATCGGTAAGGCATCTGAGCCTGGTGGAACCGCTGACGGTCGGGTTCCATGCGGTCAGCCGCGGGCGGGTGACAGCGGGCGATATCGTGGCGGTGTTCGGCTGCGGCGGCGTGGGACTGGGCGCGGTTTCCGGTGCGGCCTTTCGAGGCGCGACGGTGATCGGAATCGACGTCGACGACGCAAAGCTGGAACTCGCCAGGCAGGCGGGCGCATCGCACACGATCCATTCGGCGCGGGAACCGTTGCATGATCGGCTGCGGGATTTGACGGCGGGCTTCGGCCCCGATGTGATCATCGAAGCGATTGGACTGCCGGCGACCTTCCGCGCGGCGGTTGAAGAAGTCGCATGGACCGGGCGGGTGGTCTATATCGGATATGCCAAAGAGCCGGTGACCTATGAAACGCGGTGGTTCGTGCAGAAGGAACTGGACATCTTAGGGACGCGCAATGCACAGCCGGAGGACTTCGCCGCCGTGATCGCCATGATGCGGAGAGGAGACTTCCCGGTGGAAGCGGCGGTCTCGCATGTGTTCCCCCTGGAGCAGGCGGGCGAAGCATTCGAAGCCTGGAGCGCCAACCCCAGCGCCTACCGGAAGATTATTGTTGAGGTGAATGGATAAATGAGCAGCCGATTCGATCTGGAAGGACGCAACGCGGTGGTGGTGGGGGCGACGTCAGGAATCGGCAAGGCGATTGCCTTCGCCTTGGCGGATGCGGGCGCCAACGTGGTTCCCACGGGACGCAGGCATGCGCAATGCGAGGAGATCGCGGGCATGATCGAAGCGCGCGGGCGCCGGTCGCTGGCGCAGCCGGTGGACGTAAGCGTGCGGGCGTCCATCATGGAACTGCGCGACGCGGCGCTGGAGGCCTTCGGACAGGTGCATATCCTGGTGAACTGCGCCGGAACGACGAAGCGCACGCCGACCATCGAGGTGAGCGATGAAGAGTGGAACCGGATTTTCGATGTGAATGTGACCGGGGCGCTGCGTTGCTCCCAGATCTTCGGACGGCATATGATGGAGCGCGGCTACGGTCGAATCATCAATATCGCCTCGCTCTCCAGTTTTGTCGCGTTGTATGAGGTGGCGGCGTATTCGGCGAGCAAAGCGGCGATCGCTTCGCTCACGAAGTCCTTGGCGATTGAGTGGGCGCGGCACGGCATCTGCGTGAATGCCATCGCGCCGGGGGTAGTACGGACGGAGTTGAACGAACGGCTTTTGGACGACACCATGCGCGGGCAGGAATTTCTGGTGCGGACTCCGATGGGGCGATTCGGAACGGTGGATGAGATTGCAGCGGCGGCGGTGTTCCTCGCATCCGATTCCATCACTTACGTCAACGGAGTCGTGCTCCCGGTGGACGGCGGGTTTCTGGCGAGCGGCGTGAACCAATAAAAACGCACGGACGGCCAGGGTTATCATTGGCCGTCCGTGCGGATACGTCTCGCTAAACGCGTTTATCTGGGCGCGCCGAGCATTTCCTTCACGGCGTTCTCCACATCCGCGGTGACCCAACTGGTGTTCGGGTCGCGACCGGTAGCCGTATAGTAGGCGCGCATAAACTCTGAAGCGCTTATCTTCGCGGTGGGATTGACGCTCACTCCCAGCTTCGCGGGCGAGTTCGCGGCGGACGGAGGCTGATCGCCCGTATCACCGGAAAGACCGAGCTTCGGTCCCAGCGTTTCCAAAAGGCCCGTATTCGGCCGCCCGGGAACCACGCCGTTCTGGTTGAAGTCGACGAATGGATCGGCATTAAAGATAGCCACCTCGCCGGCTTGTGAAATCACCGGGATGGTTGAACCGTAGGTCGCATTGGCGGTCTTGATGAAGGCGTTGGCGAACAGGGCGTACCCGGTGTCGGACGGGTGAATGCCATCGAGGCTGAAGGCGCCGCCGTTGAAGTGGGTGTTGATCGTGATGCCTTCAATAGTCACCGGACTGCTGATTTCGGATTGGACGATGCCGTAAGCGTTCACCACCGGAAAGCCTTCGGCCGCGGCGGCCTGCGAGATCGCCTGATTATAAGCCGTGATCTGCGTCTGGATATTGGTAAGTTGGCTTGCCGATAGAACATAAGCGGGATTGGAAAGAACGCTATCGCTATCCACACCGAGCTTGATGAGGATGACGGCGCCGAGCGTTGTCACTGAACCTTGTGGCAGGTTGTAATTCTTTCCCAGGTACTTGGTGACGTCGTTGTTATCGAAAAGAAACGCGACCTTGGTGATATCCGGAATATTGGCGACCACCACCTTCGCGCCGACGGCTTTCAGCCGGGACATCAGGCTCTGATACTCCGAAGTGAATTGGGTAAGGGGGGTGATGCCGCTCGGGTTGTTCAGATTGCTGAAGTCGAGCACATAGTTGATGACGTCGTCATTCCCGGCCCAGCAAAAAACAACCAGAGGCTTGACCTGCTCCACAATCTGAATCTGGCTCATGCCGTAATAAGGCGGAAGGACAAGATCCACTTCGCGTCCGCCAAGTTTGGAAGCGGTGGTGTTCAGGATGTCCGAAATCTTCGCGCCGGAAACCGCCAGATCATCCGGATCTGTGGACGTATCGATGCGAGCGCGCCCAACGGAACTACCGACGAAACCTACCGATGTGCTGCTGATCAACGGCTGAACGAAAGGGAAGCCGGCCTGCGTGGCGACATAGTTCAGATAGGTCTGCGGCTGGCTAAGGGTGAAGGCATTCGCCGATTGGTCACCCTCTCCAAGACTATCGCCGATCCCCATGTAATGCGTGGCGGTCTGGCCAAAGCCAGCCGACAGTGAAGCGAACAAACAAATGGGCAGAATGAGGCTGCGGTGCACGTTTACTCCTATTCAAATTACGAATTCAATTTGCGAAAGATTAGATCGAATTATACTCTGCTTTACAGCGCCTGACCGGCGGCTTACAGTTCTTGGCAAATCTACCGCGAGTTCCAGTCCTATCCGAAGAAATGGTACCTATTGCGGAAGCCCAAAAGAGTAAAACTGGTTGCTGGGCGTTCCGATCGGACCCTTTACCGGAAAGTTATGGTAACCGGTACCCCAGTAAACCACTCCGTTCAGGATCGCGGGTGCGGCGTTGACGGAGCCGGGGGCCTGGAAACTCCACAAGGTGGTTCCCGAACTGGCGTTGAGCGCGAACATGAGGCCGGCCATATCCGCGCAGTAGACAACGCCATTGGCGACGCTCACCGGACCGAGCGCCATGGAAGGATTTCCGGGGTGCACCGGATCGGACCCAGGGTCGGGCACCTGCCAAACGATAGCTCCGGTGGCGGCGTTCAGAGCCGCCCATGAACCGCCTGTCCACGGAGTTCCGGAAGGCTGCAGGGTATAGGCCGCATGACTGCTGTTACTGATCGCCACGTAAACCTGCTGGCCATCCGTCGCGGCGCCCCACTCGATTCCGCCGAGAACGCCGCCGGGGCCGACGGTCTGCTTCCAGATCAATGCCCCCGTGGAGGGGTTGCAGGCCCAATATACGCCGCTTTTCTGACCAGCGCCCACGACGTCGGTCGCAACGCCGCCGATGGTGGTGGTGTAGAAATTCGCGCCCGCGCCGAAATCGAAATCTTTCCCGGCGGGTGTGGGACAGCCGCCTTTATTAGCAGCTCCCGCGCCGCAGTCGCCATTCCAGGCGTCGGTCACGGAACACTTCCTCGCCCACTTCACGTTGCCGGTGGCGAGGTCCAGCGCCACAATCGAGTCTTCGTAGTTGTTGGGCGCCTGGCACGCCACCACGGCGGCCTGATTTCCGGCGGCCGCAATTTCGCATTGCTGTACCGACTGAGGCACCGAATAATCATTGCCCGTGGTCACGTAAAGCTGACTGCGCTTGGTATCGAGCGCGGGAGTGCCCGACCAGACGGCACCCCCGGAATAACCCGTGGGCGTCATGTAGGTTTGCCAGATTACGGCGCCCGTGGTGAGATTGAGCGCGACGACGCTCCCCCGAAACGTGGGATTTTGCAGCTTCTCCTGCGCGGACGAGACGCCGGCATAAATCACTCCGTTGTAGATCATCGGAGAGCCGGTGATCAAAGCCAGAGTAGTGGAATCCACCAGCGTCTTCCACAGTAGATTTCCCGTGTTGGGATCGAGCGCAAGAATGTACGCGCCCAAATTGGGGATTGCCGCCGCAAACGTGGTACTCGCTCCCACGATCACCGCGTTGCCGGATAAAGTGGGCGTGGTCCGCGACATGACGCCCGGCTGAAAACCATAATTCGACATGTTCTGCGTCCAGATCACCGCGCCCGTGGCCGCGTTGAGCTTCGTGATGTTGCCGGACCAATCCGGGAAATACACGCCGTTGGTGACCGGATCCACTGACGGTGTGGCCGAAACATCATTTTGCGTCTGGAAGCACCACTGCTGGACAAGGGCGGAAACGTTGGAGGAAGTCAGGATGGTTTCGCTGGAGTTCCAGCGGGAGTTATGGATATCAGAGCCGGCGAACGGCCAACCCGCCGATTGAGCGAAGATCGGGGAGGCGAAAGCAAAAGTGGACAGAGCTGCCGCAAAAGCGGTTAGCCGAAGAAAAGAAGTGTACATTTATGCCCTGGGTTAGTGTATTTTTGAGGACGCTGAGAACAGAAGTGTAACACGAATGGGTGGTTTCTCAGCCCAACACGGACGCTGAAAGTACCGGGCTCCAGAGTCCCGTGGGCGTGTCTTTACCTACCGAAAAGGAGGCACACCGGGGATGCGATCCGGGCGGCGCCAAGGGCTGCTGTAATACGTCCGGAAGCGGGTTCGAACTCGAAAGTTGCAATGTTTCCGGATTCCTGGTTAGCCGCCAATAGCCAGCGGCCCGACGGGTCAAAGGTAAAGCTCCGGGGGACACGGCCGCCGGAGGAAATACGCTGGGTCTGATGAAGGGCGCCGGAAGAATCGACGTGAAACACCACGATGCTGTCGTCGCCGCGATTGGAGACCATGAGCCACTTGCCCGAGGGCGCTGCCACGATCTCCGCCGCTGTATTCTCACTGTGAAAACCTGGCGGCAGCGTGGAAACAGAGTCCAGCTTGGTGAGCGTTCCCGTCGCGGACGCGTAAGCGTAGCGCGTCACCGTCGAATTAATCTCATTCAAGACGTAGGCAAACCGTTGGTCCGGGCTGAAAACGAGATGTCTGGGACCTGCTCCGGGATCCGCTACAGCGAAGGGCGGCTTGTCAGGTTCCACCGACGCCGTTTCCGGATGAAGGTGATAAATCATGATTCGATCCGTGCCCAGGTCCGTGACCAGGACGAAGCGGTTATCCGGCGTCACATAAGCGAAGTGGGCGTGGGGCGATTCCTGGCGCTTGCGGTTAGGACCAGATCCGGCAAACTGTTCCACTTTGGTGAGGTTGCCCAGTTCCCCGTTTTCGCGGATCGATATCGACGCAAAGCTGCCTCCTCCATAGTTCGCCACCAGTAGCACGCGGCCGGTACGATCGACTGCCAGATGGCAGGGCCCCGCGCCGCCGGAAGAAAGCTGGTTGAGAGGCTTCAATTGACCCGAATCGGGCGCGACCGCGAACGAGCTTACCTGCGAACTTCCCTCATTCACGGCGTATAAGAACGGATGGCGCGGGTGCAAAGCCAGGAACGACGGATCAACGGCCGTCGCAGCCAATCTCACGTTCGAGATTGTTCCCGTCCGGTCATTGAAGCGCGCAGTGTAGATGCCTTTGCTGCCTGAGGAGGTGTACGTTCCGATATAGAAGACGTGGACCGGATCGGTTTCAACGGTTCGGGCAGGTTGTCCAAGAACAACGAACGCCCCCGCGACGAGAGCCAAAAGCCTAAATCGCATGGATGTAATTTAACATACCTTCTGATCTTCCCGTTTGTTAGTTGTAATACATTCAGTTGGCATAACATCCTGTTGTCATTTGTCCTACTCGCTCTAATATCAATCCTGTAGCCCGTGGTTGCCGTAGAGGGAGTAAGCAAGGCATCGTTCCGGCGTCATACGAAAACGGGTGACGGACTGTATCAGGAGGAAACGTTTTGAACAAGTTCATCGCAAGCATTTTTCTTACGGCAACCGCGGTCGGCCAATTGGCCGCATCGTCTGTTACCGCGACTTTCATCGGGGCCAACGGGCAAACCGACGCCTCTGGCAATCTCATCAGTCCTTACTACGGGACCATCGACTCCGGGTCGGGCGCGGACCCCGTCGTACTGTACTGCGACGACTTCGCCAACCAGGTCAGCCCTGGCCAGGTATGGACCGCGAACGTCACCAGCCTGTCCGACAGCCTGGACAACACCAACACCCGCTACGGGAGCATCACACAAACGCTGGAGACCCAAACGGGTACGGCTCAATATAACGGCTTGGAGTTGTATGAAATGGCCGCTTATTTGACCACGCAGTTGGTCGTCGGCGCACCGCAGAGCGGCGATGTCCAGGATACGATTTGGGATCTCTTCAACCCGAACGCGGGCAATGGAGCTTCCAATCCACCCTTACCCTCGACCGAATCTTACCTCTACGCCGCCGAGGCGAGTATCGGAACGTTAAACTACTCCGCATTCTCCATCCTCACCAATCCGAATCCCACGCTCACGGGGGCCGGCCAGGTGCAGGAGTTCATCCTCGTGACCCCGGAACCGTCTACCGTATTTCTGTTGGGATTGGGTTTAATCGCCATTCCAGCGGCGGCGCGCCGCTTTTCCAGGCGCCCTTCCGCAGCCAGCTAGGCTGGTGAGAGCAATAGCCGTGCTTACTTGGTTGTGTTGAGGTAGACGTTCACGACACCGCTCGCGTCGGGAACGATCAGGTCCGGTTTGCCCGATGCTGTTTTCTGGCCGTGCGCGTTCACCGCCAGCACGGGGCCGGGGAACGCGCCCGTCCCGATGGCGACTCCCGGCCCGAAGGTCATCGAGCCTTCGCCGGGGAAGATGGTCAGATCGAGTTCCTCTTGCACAATGACTTCGGCAATGCCGTCACCGGTAAAGCTCAGAAACGTTGTTCGACGCTGCCGCTAATACCCGCGGGCCGTATTGTTTACAGCGAGAGCATAGCCACCAAGCGCCGCTTGATAGTACGCGTTATAGAGGCTCGTCGTATAAGCCCCCGCGGATACAATTCGTTCTGGACGTCCACGTTGTTAAACGCGGCCAGAAACATGATCGAGGGATAGCCGTGGGAGACTGGCGGAATCAGTCTCCCGCATGCAACTGACTCTCGATATCTCCCCGATGCTGCTGCGAAGCGCGGGAATAAAAAATCACTTATTTTACTGGAGCCGCGCTTTGCTGGCGGCGCGAGCGCCCTGCCACCAGCTTCGTTTCTACCCCTACATCTCCGATCTTCCCGAACTGAATCACGACTCGGGTTTGGAATCGGGAATTCCCAACTGGCGGCTTTTCCTGGTGGCGGCGATGAACACCGGGCCCCTGAATCCATTGGCGCGGCTGGCCGTTCCGAAATTCGACGTCTTTCATGGATCGCCCCAAGCGCGCTTGCCGCTCCGCGCGCGCCGCCTGACCTCCCACATCCATGACCTGACCTGCTGGCTGATGCCGGAAGTCCATACCGAGGCGAACGCCCGATCCTTGCATCAGATGGCCGAGCACGTGTGGCGCAAAGCGGACGGTCTGATCGCCGCGTCGGAAAGCGCAAAGGACGACGCAGTGCGGCTGGTGGGGCTGAAGCCGGAACGGATTATGGTGCTTTACCACGGGGTTCCGGAAGAATACTTTTCGATCGGCCCTGGGGAGATCGGGAAGGTGCGCGTGAAACTCGGTCTTGTCAAACCCTACGTGCTGTGCGTCGGCACCATAGAGCCGCGCAAAAACGTCGATCGGCTGCTGGATGCCTGGGCGTTGCTCCCGGTGGATGTGCGTGAACGATTCGATCTGGTGATCGCCGGGCCGGGGGGCTGGAAAGCAGACGCCACTCTGGCCCGATTGCGCGACGCCTCCTCCGGCGCTCGCTACCTGGGTTACGTTGCGGAAGCGGATCTTCCCGGCCTCACCGGCGGAGCCACTGTGCTGGCCTACCCTTCGTTGTACGAAGGATTCGGCTTTCCACTCGCGCAGGCGATGGCTTGCCGCATTCCCTCGCTCACGTCCAATCTTTCCAGCATGCCGGAAGTGTCGGCAGGCGGCGGGTTGCTAATTGATCCTTACTCAACGGAAGAGATCCGCGAGGCGCTGCTTCGTTTATTAACTTCGAGCGGTCTCCGTGAAGATCTGGGCGCGCGCGGACGCGCATTCGCGGAGCAGACCTACCGATGGGATCGCATTGCGCGTCAGTCCTGGGAGTTCTTCGAACGGATTGCGGATTGAGCGGCTTCCGCGAAGACGGAAACCAGCTTTCGGGCGGAGTTGTGGCGGTCGAAGGCGCCCGCTCTCTCAAGACCTGCCCGGCAAAGGCGCGTTCGTAAGGCTTCGTCGCAGGCGACGTCCGTGAGCGCGGCGATCATGTCTTCAATGCGGTTGGGGTCAAAGAACCGGGCGGCGTCTCCGGCAATCTCCACCAGCGATGGAAGCTGCGAGCAGGCGGTTGGGATTCCACATGCCAGCGCTTCCAACACGGGTATTCCGAAGCCTTCAAACCGTGATGGATAAACAAAAGCTGCAGCGGATTCGAAAAGGTCGTAAAGCGCCTGGCGCGAGATCCAGCCGGTGATGGTGACCGAATCGTCGAGCCCGAGATCGCGCCGGCGTGCCTCGATATTCGCCGCATCGAAGCCTCTTAATCCCACCAGGCAGAGCTTCCACTCCGGGTGCCGCATCTGGAATTCCTTGAAGGCGGCTAGAAGCGTGTCCAGATTCTTATGCGGGTGCAGTGTGGAAACGCTCAGGATGAGCTTCGAAGTGATCGGAAGCCGGCGGCGGCCGGCGATAAAAGCGAATTCCGGTTCGATGCCGTGCGGAATTACTTCGATGCGCGACGGCGGCAAGTTATAGAATTCGCGCACGTCAGATCGAACCGCTTCCGACAACACCACCACGCGGTGGGAGCGGCGCGCGGAAGCGGGGAGCAGAAGGCGCCAGAAAGGCAGATCGAACCAGCGGAAGAATTCGGGATGGCGCTGGTACTGCAGGTCGTGGAACACGGTCACCATCGGACACAGACAGAGCAGCGGCGCGGTGAAGCCGGGGTTGAAGAGGACGTCGAGCCGCAAACGCGATGCCAGCCACGGCAGCACCACTTGTTCGTAAAGAATCCGGGCCGGACGGGACGCGGCGCGAATCGGCTGGGGACGATCGTGAAAGTTGGCGGCGCCGGGCGTCAATTGCGCATCCGTTTCGCCATTGCGGAAAACGAAATACTGATTGACGGAATCGACTTCAGCGAGCGCGCAAAGCAGGTTCCGAAGATAAATCTCCGTTCCGCCGACGCGCCCCGGAAGCAGGTAAAGCGCGTTCACGCCGATCCGCATGGGAGCCGCGGCGATCAAAATTGGCGCACATGCTTTTGCGCGCGATCCAGCCCCCTCAGCGCCATCTCGTCGGTCGGAATATTCGCCAGGACATTTCGGAACTGGGCTTCCGCCTCATAGAATCGCGATTCAGCCAGCAGAAGAACGCCCCGGTACGTATAGGTCAGGAGATAGTCCCGATTCAGCCGCTGCGCGTTGTCCAGCGAGTTCATGGCGGCGTCGAATTGCGCGCTCTTCATCTGGATCATCGCGAGGTGATCCCAGCCCTCGGGGCTGGGTCTGATGCGGATGGCGGCTTGATAACCGGCGAGGGCGGCGGGGAGACTGCCCGCGCAATCGTAAGCGCTGGCCAGATTATAGGTGGCTTTGTAATCGCCGGGCTGCATCTTCGCCGCCTTATCGAAGTAAGGGATGGCCTCCGCGCAGTGGCCGCCGATAGCGTACGCATCCGCCAGTCCCATGAGCGCGCGCGGGTTATCGGGATTTTTCGAATAAGCATCCCGCCAGAGGGAGTCCATGTTCACCCAGACTTCATTCCGTTGGAACGTCAGAATCGCGAACAGGAGACAGACCGCGGCGGCGGACCACGCCAGCGTTCTGCGCGGGATCGGCATGCGAAGCGCCAGGTCGCACGCCACCAGCAACAGACCGATGAACGGTAGGTACAGACGGCGTTCCACCAGCGGATCGCGAATCGGCATGAACGAACTGGTGGGCGCAAGCAAGATCAGCGTAAGCAGAAATCCGTAACAGGTAAGCGGAAAGCGCTTGCGGAAATAAATTGCGCAGCCGGCCAGCCCGAGGAGAATCAGGCCGTAGAACAGCGACCCGTGTTCCAACACCGTGTGGGAAATCGGGAAGTTGTAGTCGACGCTCTGGCCGTAAGGAAGTACAAACAGCCGGAAGTAAATAAAAATGGCGCGAAACTGCGTGAACAGATATTCGTACCAGGTAAGGTCCCGCAGGCTGAACCCGAGATTGCTCTGGCTGGTGATATGGGTTGCGAAATAAAGCAGGGCCGCCGCGCCCAGGGTTCCGACCGCCACATACAACTTCCAGTTGCGGCGAATTCCGGTGAATGAAAACCCGGGGTTGAAGAAGTAATCGGTAAGCAGAAGGACCAGTGGGAGCACGGCGGTGTGCTCCTTGCAGCTCATGGCGCAGGCGTAAAGGAAGATAACGATAACAGCGGTGCGGACGCCGATAGCGCTTTCCCGCCGGTACAGAAACACGTTGAAGGCGGCCAGGAACAAAAAGACGCTGAGGGTTTCGGACCGGCTGGCGATGTAGCTGACCGACTCCGTTTGCACGGGATGCAGCAGGAAAAGAGCGGAGCTGAGAACGGAGGCCCACAACCGGGTGCGCTGAGTGACGCCGGACCACTGGAGAAGGCGCTGGACGGCGAAGAAGATCAGAACCGCGCACGCGGCGTGCAGGAAGACGTTGATCGCGTGGTAGTCGAGTGGCGCCAGACCCGCGGTATGGAAGTTCACCCAATAAGTAGCCATCAGCAGGGGACGAGCGCCCGCCCACGCATGCAGCGTCATCGTTGCGGCATCCGCGTTGAACATGGGGAGCGCGCGATCGTCGAAGACGAAATCCCCGTTCATCGATGGGGAGTAGACGATGAAGCCGACGATGAGCGCGCAGATGAAAACGGCCGCCGCCGTGATCAGCGCTGGCGCGGACGTCCGGATCGGCTTTGTGGGGGCGGCCAGCCCCGATGCGGAAGTCCTGGTTCTGGCGGCGGCCCGGGCGATTCTAGCCGCTTTGGCCATCGGTCACCGTGACGGATTTGCGAAGGTCGTGAATTTGAAACTCCAGAATCGCGATGCGCTGCACCAGGGCGATAGTGTCATCCCGCAACTGGGAAATCAGAATCGACGCCCAGAAGAACAGCAGCAGAAAGACTCCGAAAACGCCGAGAACCAACACGACCGGGGGCTGGTCGATATGCAGCAGCCGCGCCGCGCCATTGAGCAGCCAGCTCGATCGCGAAAGCCCAAAGAGTGCAATGGCCGCTACCAGCCACCCCACCGAATACTCCACGCGAATGCGCGACCGGCGGACCGAAAAGAGCACCAGAAGAAACAGGAGCACGCTGAGGGCGCTCGTAAAAAAGAGCAGGCGGGACATCAATCTTTCTCAGGCGGACGGCTAATACGAGCATCATACTTCAGCACGTTCACCACAATGCCCAGCAGCACGTGAATGATGTAAAACACCGAGCGCATAGGGGTGATGGAGGAGCGTCCAGTGGTGCGGGGAAGCATGCGGCACGGCACCTCTTCGAACCGGAATCGGCGGCGCTGGAGAACCACGAGCGCCTCGATTTCGGGATATTCGAGCGGGAACGTGCGGCTGAAAACCTGAAGGGCGGTGCGGTTGACGCCGACGAAACCGGACGTGGGGTCATGGACCGGTTTGCCCAGAAGCACGCGAAGCATCCAGCGGAAGAAGAGAATACCGAAGCCGCGCATCGGGGTGGTGCGCTGGCCGTTTTTTTCGATGAAACGCGAGCCGATCACCATGTGGGCGCCGGAATCGAGCAACCGCTGGTAGATGCGCGGAATGTCGGCCGCGTCATGCTGCCCGTCGCCATCCACGCGGACGACGTAGTCGAATCCGAGTTCGAACGCCAGCTTGTATCCGGTCTGCACGCAGCCGCCGAGACCGAGATGGCGGGGAAGCGTGACGACTTCCGCCCCGGCCCGGCGGGCAGCCTCAACGGTCGCGTCGGTGGAGCAGTCATCGATGACGAGCACCGGGACGCCGGGGAGTTCGCGCCGGATGGATTGAACAACGGCTTCAATCGCGCCTTCTTCGTTCAGCGCCGGGACAACGACAAGAAGCGAATCGGGTCCGCGCGGGGCTATCATAATCCGGCGATTTCCCGTGCGCGAATCGAGTGATTTCGCAGGAGCGCGGTAAACTGCCTTCCGGTGATCAGTGCGCCGGCACGGATCGCCCGCCGCTTCCGTCGTAGTTCCGCGAAGTGAGAAATCACCGACCAATGGGCGCGGATGACGATGCCAAGAAGCGACGCGATGCCGTTGCCTTCGCGGTGGAATTGCGCCGCCGTTCCCCTTCCTCTGAGCAGGTAGAACGCGTGCCAGAGATAACGCGCCGCGGAATAAAAGGGAGCGGCGAGCAGCATCGGCATCGGGAAATTCTTGAACGCGACCCAGAGGCGATTGCGTTCGATGTGCCAGACCTTCAGAATCGATGCCGCGCCGGAAGACTGAGAGTAATGGTGCTCCACCACGGCATCGGGAACATAGACGCATTCCCATCCGTTCCAGCGGGCGCGCAGGCCCAGATCGGTGTCTTCGCAATAGAGGAAGAAATCGGCATCGAACAGTCCGATGTCATCGAGCATCGCGCGGCGGTAAAGCGCGGCCGAAGCGCTGGGCAACAGAATTTGCTCTCGCCTGGAAAATTCCGGCGCGGGCCGGCCTTGTCCGCGCTGCTTGCTGGAACCATCCGCGTAAATCAGCATGCCGGCGGAATCGAGTTCATCGCATCCATGCAGCCGCACTTGCGAAGCGCACATGCCGATATCCGGTGAGGCGGACATCGCGCGAAGGAGAGCGGCAAGCCAGCCGGAATGCGGCTCCGCGTCGTCATTGAGTGTGGCCAGGTACGGGGCTTCCGAAAACGACCATGCCAGATTCACGGCGGCTGCGAATCCAAGATTTCGCGGACTCCGGTGAACGCGCAACCGCAGCGGTGTCGAACGCGTCGAGTTCTCGCGTTCGATTGCGCCGGTGCCGCTGTTATCCACCACGATCACCTCAAAATCCACTCCGGTCTGCCCGGCGAGGGCTTGCAGGCAGGCCTCAAGCAACGGGCCGCCCCGCAGGGACGGGATGGCGACGGCGATGGCGGGAACCGGCAACCCCTATCTTAATGACTCGCAGTTTCAGTGACTCGGGATGAGTCGCAATCTTAGTGGCTCGGTCGATCTTTGGGCGGCAGCACGGCGCCAAAATCTTCCCCGATGCGGCGCACATACTCATCGCGCAGTTCCGCCACGCGGTCATGATCCGGCGATGCGACGATCAAGCCCGCGTGATGTTTCTCGTCCATCCGCCAGACCACCTCCGGCGCATTGTAGGCCGAAGTGTCGGGATGCTCCTGATTCGCAAGCGAAACGATCAGCGCCGCATAGCCATCGCGGAATTCGGGAAGCACGTAGGGATTTTCGGTGGAGGCCGCTTCCACGCGCGCCCATTCGCCCCAGAGACTCAGTCCGGTCGCCGCCGTGACCAGGTCTCCGATGTGCGCCCCGCCGACGCGCGCCGCCGTTTCCAGGAAGTAGATGTCGCCGGACTCTCGGCTCACGATGAACTCGGTGTGGCTCACCCCGCGTGAATGGCCCATCGCCGCCAGCACGCGCGTGTTCAACGCGGTCAGGTCCTGTTCGAGAACGGACCCGCGCGGCAGCACCGACGTCGCGAACACTCCGCCGCCATGCGAGACGTCGAGCGGAGGACGCCCGTAAGCGCTCGCCAAACGGAAAATGACTTTACCGTCCCAGACGATGGAATCCACGTGACAAACATTGCCCGGAATAAACTGCTCCAGAAGATAGTAGGATTGCTGATCGCCCAATAGTTCCACGGCGGCCCATAGGTCCTCGGCTGATGGAATTTTTTTGATGCCGATCGCTCCCGCCATAAAGCGCGGCTTGAGCACCCAGGGAGGACTAACCCGCTGCGTAAACTCGTGCAGCACGGCATGGTTGAGGACGCCGGAAAACTCGGGAACGCGAATGCCCGCGGCCTTCGCGGTGTTGCGCATATAAAGCTTGTCGCGGAATCGCCGCGACGTCGTCTCGTCCAGGCCGGGCAGACAGAAATGGGCCCGGAGCGCGGCGCCGATCTCCTGATCGAACTCGTCGAGCGGAACGATGCGGTCGATTCGCTGCGAGCGGGCCAGATAGGTGATGGACTTGATCGTATCCTCGCGGATCCAGACATTGTCCTCATCCGGCATGTAGAAAATCTCATCGATACTCTCAAGCGGCCAGCGCGCTTTTTCCTTAATGCTGAGCGAAGTCAGGAGGAAGACACGGCAACCCAAAGCTTTGGCCTGCCGCATAAAATCGTGACCCTTCTCATAGCTGGCAAGGCAAAGGATGGTAAACGGCTGGGCGGCGCTCATAAGTTTTCATATTGAAGCACACCGGACGCAAGCTTTGTGAAGAGAGTGAACGTGCGGCGGTCACGCTAATATTCTGCAAGTCCGCTGCGGCAGCGGGTGTCCAGCGGATGCGCATGTCACGAGCGCAACATCTGCTCGAAGCGGGCGTTCATTTCTTCTTCTTCGATGAACTCGCCCCGATCGGCCTGCGCGACACCCTCCCTCACGGCGACGCGAAAACGTGCCTCTCCCTGCAGCAGGCGCACAGCCGCTTCCTTCACCAATCGCTCGGCGTCGGTTCCGGCGTATGTGGCCATTTGGGAAAGCTGCGCTTCCTGCTCGGGCGTGAAATGGGCTTCCATGCCTTCAAGGTACGCGAAAACCGGAGGCGTAGCAATATTGGCAACAGGAACAGTCGATCTGGCTCGGCCGCGTGCGACTCCCCTGAGGCTTGACACGCCGCTTTAAGGGTGCGGGATCCGATTCACGCAGCGAAACGCATCGCGCGCGATGAGCAACTCCTCATCGGTCGGAATCACCCACACAGGAAGGCGGGAAGTGTCGGCCGTGATCAGCGCTTCGGTCCCCCGAGCCGCATCATTGCGCACCGGATCTAGCGCAACGCCCAGCCATCCCAGTCCCTCGCAAATTTGCGCGCGAATCGGCGCGGCATTCTCGCCGATTCCACCGGTGAACAAAATCGCATCCGCGCCGTTCATCACCGTGATATAAGCGCCGATGTATTTGATCACGCGGTAACAGAAGATGTCGATGGCGTCGCGCGCGCGCTCGTTGCCTTGGGTACGCTGGTCAAGAAGATCGCGCATGTCGCTCGTGCCGCCCGTAATCCCCAGCAGGCCGGATTTGTGGTTCAACATGTCTTCCACGCCGGATGCGCCTTTCGCGTCCTTATGCGCCATATACAGCACCGCCCCGGGATCGATCTCCCCCGGGCGCGTGCCCATCAGTAACCCGTCCATCGGCGTGAAGCCCATGGACGTATCGACGGACTTGCCGTGATCGATCGCGCACACCGAACATCCGTTTCCCAGATGGCAGGCAATTAGCTTGAAGTGATCCCGCGTGCTGTTCTGCCGCAGTGCGTAGCGGTAGGAGACATACCGGTAAGAAGTCCCGTGGAATCCATAGCGGCGGATTTTGTCGCGTGTATACCGCTCATACGGAATGCCGTAGAGGAACGCGCGCACGGGAAGCGTCTGGTGAAAAGCCGTATCGAAGACCGCCACTTGTTGCGCCCCCGGCAACAGCGCGCGCGCCGCGTAATAGCCTTTCAGGTTCTCCGGATTGTGCAACGGCGCCAGGTCCGAAAGCGCTTCGATTTGCCGCAGCACCGCATCGTCGATCAACACCGATTCCGTAAACGCTTCGCCCCCATGGACCACTCGATGTCCCACAGCTTCAATCTGCTTCAGGTCCGTTAAAAAACTTCCCCCGCCCGTAAGATGATCGAAGGCAAATTGAATGGCTTCTTTCTGCCCCTGGATCGGCGCCGTCTTTTGCTCCTTTTCGCCGCCCGCAACCTGGTACGTGAGCTTCGCATCGGCGGACCCGATCCGTTCCACCGACCCATGCGCCAGCACCCGATCCGTGTTGGCCTTGATTTGTTCCGCGCAGGTTTCAATCAGTTGGAACTTCAGGGAAGAACTGCCGCAGTTCAAGACCAGTACATGCATCTAGTATGGCCACTTCCAGTTCTTGATCTCCGGCATATCGTCGCCCATCTCGCGCGTGTATTGATGATGCTCCATCAGTTTGATCCGGAACCGTTCCCGTGCATGCGCGGCCGTGTTCGCCACCCGCGGGACGCGATCGATCACCTCCATCGCGATGTGGAACCGGTCGATTCGATTCAGCACGCACATGTCAAAAGGCGTCGTGGTGGTTCCTTCTTCGATATAGCCGCGCACGTGCAAGTCCTGATTCACGCGCCGGTAGGTTAAGCGGTGGATCAACCACGGGTAACCGTGATAGTTGAAGACTATCGGCTTATTCGCCGTAAACAGCGCGTTGTAGTCCGTATCCGACATGCCGTGCGGATGCTCGCTTTGCGGCTGCAGCGTCATCAGGTCCACCACGTTGACAAAGCGTATCTTCAGCTCCGGCACGTGCTCCCGCAGAAGAGCGACCGCGGCCAGAGCTTCCATCGTCGGGATGTCCCCGCAGCATCCTACCACCGCGTCCGGTTCAATGCCGTCATCGTTGCTCGCCCACTCCCAGATCCCGGCGCCCGCCGTACAGTGTTTCACGGCGGAATCCATGTCGAGATACTGCAGCGCGGGCTGTTTCCCGCAGACGATCACGTTTACGTAGTTGCGGCTGCGAAGGCAATGATCGGCCACGCTCAACAGACAATTGGCATCAGGCGGAAGATACACGCGGATCACGTCCGCCTTCTTGTTCATCACGTGATCGATGAAGCCCGGGTCCTGATGGCTGAATCCGTTGTGGTCCTGCCGCCAGACATGCGAACTTAGCAGGTAGTTCAATGACGCGATGGGCCGGCGCCACGGAATGTCATGGCAAACCTTGAGCCACTTGGCGTGCTGATTGAACATGGAATCGATAATGTGGATGAACGCCTCGTAGCAGTTAAACAGGCCATGGCGCCCGGTGAGCAGGTAACCTTCCAGCCAGCCTTCGCAGAGGTGCTCGCTCAGCACTTCCATCACACGCCCGGTGGGCGCTTCATGCTCATCCTTAGGATCCACGCGCTCCATGGTGACGCGATCGGTCACTTCGAAAACACTGTTCAGCCGATTGGAAAGCGTTTCATCCGGACCCATCAAGCGGAAGTTCGTGGGATTGAGCGCGATGATGTCGCGGAGCAGTTTGCCCAACTCCCGCGTGGCTTCGCCGATACTCTTACCGGGATCCACCTGGATCGCGTACTCGCGGAAGTCCGGCGTGATCAGATTCTTCAGAAGAATCCCTCCGTTGGCGTGCGGATTGTCGCCCATGCGCCGTTCGCCTTTGGGCGCCAGTTCCGCATATTCCGCGCGGAACGTGCCGTGTTCGTCGAAGAGCTCTTCCGCGTGATAGCTACGCATCCAGTCTTCCAGCAGCTTCAGGTGCTCGGGATTTTTGGCCGGATCTTCGATAGGCACCTGGTGCGCGCGGAACGTGCCTTCCACCGGCTTGCCATCGACGAACTTCGGACCCGTCCAGCCTTTAAGCGAACGCATGATAATCATCGGCCAGCAAGGGCGGCCGTGGTTTCCGTGCTCGCGGGCGTCCGTTTGAATCTGCCGAATTTCGCCGATAATCTGGTCCACCGTAGCGGCCATTTTCTGATGCATCAGATCGGGCTCGTGCCCTTCGACGAAGTAAGGCTTATATCCGTAGCCTTCGAATAAGTTCACCAATTCCTCGTCTTCCATGCGCGCGAGCACGGTCGGTCCCGCGATCTTGTAACCGTTCAGATGCAGAATCGGAAGAACCGCGCCGTCGCGAACCGGATTCAGGAATTTGTTGGAGTGCCAACTGGTGGCGAGCGCGCCGGTTTCCGCTTCCCCGTCGCCGATCACGCAGCAGGCGATCAGACCCGGATTATCGAACACCGCGCCATACGCATGCACCAGCGAGTAACCCAGTTCGCCGCCCTCGTTAATGGACCCGGGAGTTTCCGGCGCGTCGTGGCTTGGGATGCCGCCCGGAAAACTGAACTGCTTAAACAGCTTCTTCATCCCGTGCTCATTCTGCGCGATGGCTGGATAATATTCCGAGTAAGTGCCTTCGAGATACGTATTGGCCACCATGCCCGGACCGCCGTGGCCCGGACCGCAAACATAGATCATGTCCAGATCGAATTTCTTGATGATCCGGTTCATGTGAACATAAACGAAATTCAGACCGGGCGTGGTGCCCCAGTGGCCGAGCAGGCGCGGCTTGATATCTTCGATCTTGAGCGGCTCCTGCAGAAGCGGATTCGCGAGCAAATAGATCTGGCCGACCGAAAGGTAATTGGCGGCGCGCCAGTAAGCGTTCATTTTCCGGAGTTCTTCGGGGTCGAGAGGAGTGCCTTGCGCGGAAGCGATTTCTGTCATAGAACCTTCACAATCGGGTCTGAATTCATTTTGGGTCTGGCGCGATCATCTCACGTCGGCCGCGGCGCGTCTGTGCTTTCTTTCGCTTTGATGTTAGGCGCGCTTTCCGGTTGCGGACGTTACGCCGAATTTACCTTACCGGAACTGCCGAAAGCGCCGGACCTGGAGCTTGCCGCGGCTCTGGAATCCGGTCCCGTTCTGACTCGCGCCGGTGCACATGACGCGTTGAATCCGTCCGTGGTGAAGAATGGCGGCGTGTTCGATAACCTCTACTCGGAGTTCGATGGCCGCACTTGGCGCACCGCGCTCGCTACTTCGAACGATGGGCGCGGTTGGACCAAGCAGGGCCGCGTGCTTTCCCCTGATCCGGCGACGTGGGAAGGAAGCTACATCGCCGCCAACGGCAGCGCCCTTTTCGACGGCCACACGTATTGGTATTGGTATCAGGCCGGCGATCACGACGTCCCCGCGATCGGTCTTGCCCGATCGAGCGACGCGCGCACCTGGCGCAAAGAGCCGGCTCCGGTGCTAACTCCCGGCCCGCGCGGAAGCTGGGACGAACGCGGCGTCGCCGACCCGTATGTTCTGAAGCTTGCGGACGTTTTCTACGTCTACTACCTGGGGCAGAATCGTGCGCATCAGCAACAGATTGGGTTGGCGCGGTCGCAGGACGGCATGCATTGGACGAAGCTGCGTTCGAATCCCGTGGTGACGATGCCGTGGCCGGGAGCGGGATTGCCTGATGAAAACGGCCTGGGCGAACCGGCGGTATGGCAATCGAATGGATGGTATTGGATGCTTCTTACAGGACGCGGCGGAACGGAGGAGCGATCGCTGATCCCGATGCGGTCACGCGAGGGAGTTCATTGGATCAAGGCGGGCTCTTACATTCATGGAAATGCCGAATGGGACCATGCGGTGATCTGCGATCCAACCGTCCTCGTCGAAAACGATAAAACCCGCTTCTGGTTCGGCGGCGGCGACAAAGCGCGCCCTGATGAAAATCTGAACGGTCAGATAGGCGAAGGCGAGTTGCGCGCGGCCGCGCCCGGGACCGTTCAATGAAGATCGGAATCACATGCTACCCGACTTACGGCGGCAGCGGCATCGTCGCCACCGAACTCGGCCTGGAACTCGCCGCCCGCGGCCATGAGATCCATTTCATCACCTACGCAAACCCCATCCGCCTGGATTCCGGCACGCCGCGCATCTTCTACCACGAAGTCGAAGTAACTCCCTATCCGCTGTTCCAGTACCCGCCCTACACGCTGGCGCTCGCCTCCCGCATGGCGGAAGTCGCCGACCGCCACCAACTGAACCTGCTTCACGTTCACTACGCGATTCCGCACTCCATCTCCGCGCTGTTGGCTCAGCAGATGACCGCGCCCAAGCGCCGCCTGCCTTTCATCACCACCCTGCACGGAACCGACATCACGTTAGTCGGGACCGACCGCAGTTACTTTCCGATCACCAAGTTCTCCATCGAGCAATCCGATGCGGTGACATCGATTAGTGAAGATCTTCGTAAGCAGACCGTGGAAGTATTCGGTGTAACGAACCCGATCCACGTCATCAACAATTTCGTCAATACGGACATGTACCGCCCGGATTTCGAAAAGCGCGATGCCGCGCGGTACGCGCCGAATGGCGGGAAGCTGCTCATCCACCTTTCGAATTTCCGCCCCGTGAAGCGCGTCCTCGACTGCATCCGCATTCTCGCGGAAGTCCGCAAGAACGTCGCGGCGCATCTCCTGATGGCGGGCGATGGACCCGACCGCGGCGCGGCCGAAGACCTGGCGCGCGATCTCGGCGTGGAAGACCACGTCACCTTCCTTGGCAAGCAAAGTCACGTGGAGCGCCTCATTCCCCTCGCGCACGTGCTGCTCATGCCCAGCGAGATGGAATCGTTCGGTCTCGCTTCCCTCGAGGGGATGTCATGCGGAGTGCCGCCGGTAAGCACTCGGGTCGGCGGGATTCCGGAACTGATCACCGATGGTGTCGATGGCTTCCTGGAAGCCGTCGGAGATGTGCACGCTCAGGCGCAGCGCGTTACCGAACTTCTCTCTGACGACGCCTTGCACGCGCGCATGTCGCATGCCGCCCGCGAGAAAGCCGTCGCGCGCTTTTCCACCGAGCGCATCATCCCGATGTATGAGGACGTCTATCGCGAAGTTTGCAAAGACTGCTAGAGCTGGAAATTCCAATCCGGGTTCAGCTCAAATCGGCGTTCATCTCCGTTCATCAGCGGCCAATAACGATTCTCCCGGTCACAGCCCCAACCCCTCAATCTTTTGCACGCTGCTACACTCATCGGCAAGAGAGGCGGATCCGTGTCGCCTCCTTATCTCCCTGCCTCTAGAGGCCCTGAACAAAAGCTGCCACTCGAAATTGAGCAACGAAGCCAATTTGCAAGAGCTCCAACCCAGCGCTAACTACTTGATTACAAATGAAACCATCAAGAAATGATCTAATCTTTACCCGATGCGAATTGGCTTCGATTTAGATCGGACGCAACCAACTTTCGAACGCACACCGCTAGTTCACCCTCGCCGACACCGCCCGGTTGGAATCGTGCACCGCGCGCCCGTAAAACTGAGCCTTGTCCATCGATTTCTTGGCCTCGCGATGTTGCCCCATCGCCGCTTGCACGCTGGCCAGGCGCGAGTAAGCTTCCCACAGCAACGCCGCGTCGATCCGATGCTCTTCCAGAATGCGGATGCCATGCGCCAACATAGGCCGCGCCTGCGTCATGGCGCCGCGCTCCGCCAAAACGTGGCCCAGCTTAATTAGGTTGATCGCCGTCGCCGGGCGGCCCTCGCCGTAGACATGCTCCTTGAGGCCCAGCGCAAGCCGCAGGTGATATTCGGCTTCCTCAAAATCCCGATCCTGCGCGAACAAAAGCCCTAATCCAAAATGCGCTTCCGCCGCCTCGGGATGTTTGGACATCGCGCCCGTGAAAGTCCGCAGCACTTCGTCGTAAGCGGCGCGCGCGTCCGCGAAGCGGCCTGTCCGCTCAAACAGAACCGCCATATTCCGGCGAAGGTGCGCTACGCGAAATTCGGTTTGGGGCGGAGTTTCGCGGCTGATGGCGAAAGCGTGCAGCAGTTGCGCCTCGGCTTCCTGCAATCTCCCGGTATGCGTATAAATGCAGCCGAGGTTCTCGTGAATGGTGAACAGGAGATCGGCGGGCAACGCGCGCGATTCGGCGGCCTGCCGGTAACGCCGTTCCGCCTCCGCCCAAAAGTGCTGTCGGAAGTAAAGATTTCCCAGGTCGATCAGAGCTTCCACGCGCGCCAGATCGAACAGGGAACCGGGTTCGGCCGGCGTCGCTACCAGGTCGCTCAGGATCTTCTGCGACCGGTCGCCGTATCCAAGCTGGTCGGCTACCGCCGCAACCTCGCGGAGACACAGAAAACGCTGGAACGGAGATGTCTCCGGTGCAAGGTCAAACTCCTCGGCGGCTTGCGTAAGATAGGCCAACGCGGGCCGGGCGTCTCCACGCGCCGCCGCGATTAACCCAAGCTGAAAGCGCAGATTGGCCGTCACCGCATGCGAAACGGCGGGATCGCTTTCAATGCGCGCTAGTGCCCGGGCGAAGAGATCGCCCGCCCGCTCCGGTTGTCCCAATCGCGCATACAGGGACGCCTCGAAGTTGAACGCGTAGGCGAGCAGGTCCGAAGGTGCTTGCGGGTCTTGTTCCAAACGTTCGCGCTCCCCGCCGAGCAGAACCGCGGCTTCCGCTAAACGGCCTTCGTTGACCATGCCCTCCACCAGACGCGACGTCACCTCAAACAGCTCCCCGTCGGGAGGCCCCGAATGGTCATCGTAAGCTGCGCTCGCGGATGCGTAATAAGCTTTTGACTGCTCCCGGTTGCGCTTCGCCGCCGAAACGATGGCGAGCGCTCCCAGCGTCCTCGCCAGAAAACGGGGATCCTTGGTCTGCGCCGAAAGATCCAGGCATCGCTGCAACCCGGCTTCGCAGGCGCGCCAGTTCTTTTTTTCCATTTGATCGGCCGCCTCGGACCAGATGGCGGTCCACCCCCGCTCCGCTCTGGTAGCCGGATCCAGGTGCTCTTCGGCGGGAGGCGCCGACGCCGGGATTGGTTCAGGCAATGCCGCAGCCGTTTCAAGCACAGGCGGTACCCACTCCCGGCAGAACGTTTCCAAGTCCGCCAAAGAGAGCGCATCCGAAGGAAGATCGTCAGCACGGCACCCCCGTCCGGTAATCCGCGCGGCATCTTCCTTGGAGAAGGTCGTTTGAAAAGGATTAAACGCGATCTCGCAACGCCGCCGCAGCCATATGTCGGGCTCCCGGGAAGCCGGGAAGGGAGCGAACATCCATTCGCTGCGCGGCAACGCCGCGAAGGTGCTTCGTAAGGCGAGATCGATCTTTGCGATCCGGCACGCGTACTGCGCGCAATCTTCCACAAACTCGCGCGGAAGTCTGGAAGCATCCACCAGAGGCGATTCCCTTACCACCCCGTGCAAAACGCTCGCAATGCTGCCGTCGAAGATGTCCGGGGTACCGTAAATGATCTCTAAGGTTGCAATTCCAAACCGGCTACACTCTTCGATCCGTTTCCGGATCACGCGCGCGGCGTCCCGCTTCAACACGCCATGCAGGTCGAGCGAGAAACGGTTCCGCGCCGGCTCGTAATACTGGTTAGCCATTCGCCGTGCTTCGCATCATAACCCATCACGGCTTGCCTCCTGGAACCGACCCCGCGAGCATCGCTGCACGCCGCACGGCTGCGCGCCGCCCAAGCGCGGTCGGAGTTTCTCGCGAGAGGCTTCTCCCTCCGACGCACTAAGCCTTGTGAGGAACATTTGTTGCGATTTCTTCCACTGACGGCGCTTCTACTCGCACCCCACGCGGTCTGGGCCTCTGGATTTTCCATCATCGGAACCGATCCCGGCCCGTGGATCCAGATTCTTTCGTCCATCGGCCATCATCCGTCGCCCGCAATGGAGGCGCGGATCTTCGTCGGTCGCCCGGGCGCTCCGGCGTCGCCCAATTGGAACGCGAAACTCGCCGCGGGTTGTATCCTCATCATGGAAGGCGAATCGCCATTGGCCGCCAGTTTCGGTTTCCGGCCTACCAAAGATCTCGTCCGAGTCGCCAGCCTCCAGGACGTGCATCGTCCCAACTTGCCGATCGTCTTCGAAACCGCCTTGGAAGTGCATCGGTATGAAGTTCCCGCCGATGCGCAAATCTTCGCCAAGGAACGCTGGACCAGCGCTCCCCTGATCGCGGGCGAACGGCGCGGACCCGGCGCCGTGCTGTGGATCGTCGCCAACCCCGGCAAGAACGGCTATGAGCGCTTCCCATACATTTTACACGCCTTATCGGACCTTGGGATGGAGACGCCGTACCAGTCGCAGCGGCTCTGGGCGTTCTTCGATTATTCCTACCGGACGCGCGTCGATCTCGATTATTTCGCCGCCCGCTGGCGCAAATCCGGAATCGGCGCACTGCATGTGGCGGCATGGCACTTCTACGAACCCGACGCCGAGCGCGACGCGTACCTGAAGCGCCTGATCGAAGCCTGCCACAAACAGGCCATCACGGTTTACGCCTGGGTGGAACTGCCGCACGTCAGCGAAAAATTCTGGAACGATCATCCCGAGTGGCGCGAAAAAACCGCCGTCCTCCAGGACGCCCAACTCGATTGGCGCAAGCTCATGAACCTGACCAATCGCGATTGCTTTCGCGCCGTGAGCACTGGCATCCAAGACATGGTGCGCCGCTTCGATTGGGATGGCGTCAACATGGCCGAGCTGTATTTCGAGTCTCTCGAAGGCGCTTCCAACCCCGCCCGCTTCACGCCCATGAACGACGATGTCCGGGCCGAGTTCAAAGCCAAACAGGGCTGGGATCCCATCGAGATCTACACCGACAAGAAAGACGCCGCATCGCTCCGGACGTTCCTCGACTACCGCGCCGATCTCGTCCGCCGCATGCAGGAGGAATGGCTCACCGAAGTCGAGAAATGCCGCTCCATTCGCCCCGATCTCGACATCGTCCTCACCCATGTCGATGACCGCTTCGATTCAGGCATGAAAGACGCGATCGGCGCCGACGCGGGCCGCGTGCTCCCCATGCTGAAGACGCGCGACTTCACGTTTCTCATCGAAGATCCCGCCACCGTCTGGAACCTGGGGCCGCAGCGCTATCCCGAAATCGCCAAGCGCTACGAACCCATCACGCCTAAGCCCGAGCGTCTGGCCATCGACATCAACGTAGTCGACCGTTACCAGGACGTTTATCCCACCAAGCAACAGACCGGTACCGAGCTATTCGAATTGGTCCATCTGGCGGCTGAAGCTTTTCCGCGCGTCACCTTGTACTTCGAAAACTCCATCCTGCGCCCGGATCTGCAACTGCTTCCTTCCGCGGCTGCCGTGGTCAACCGCGTCCAGAAGATCGGGGCCAAGACGATGATCGACGCGCCTTACGGTGTGGGAATTGCATGGCACGGCCCGGCGCTGGTGGATGGCAGAAGCTGGCCCGCTCTTAGCGATTCCACTCTCTGGCTGCCGGCCGGAACCCACTCCGTGGAAAAGGGATCGAAAACCGAAGCGACGCATTTGCTCGATTTCAACGGCACGCTCATGGGCGCAGAGGATCTCGCCAATCACCGCCTGGAGATCAGCTACCGCAGCGCCAGCCGGGCTGTCGCTTTGCTTGACCATGCGCCGGTCGATCTGGAAGTGGACGGCGCGGCCGTTCACGCGAACGCCATCGGCAATGCCCTCATGCTGCCGCGCGGGCAGCACATCGTCACCGTGCGGGTCGAGTAAGCCAGCCGTGGCTGCGCAGCCATAACGCAAGCAGTCCGGGCCAGGTCGAAAGCACCGGATCGTAAGTCGCAAGGCCCACGCCGTGCGGGCCGTGTTCGTAAACGTGCAATTCCGCCGGCACTCCCAGGCTCTGTAGTGCCGTGTAGTAGGAAATGCTGTTCTGCACCGGAACCACCGGATCGTCTGTCGTGTGGAACAGGAACGTCGGCGGCGTTCGCTGGGTAACCTGTTTCTCGTTGGAGAGGTCTTCCAGCAGCTTCGGATCGGGATTGTCCCCCAACAAATTGTGTACGGAACCCTGGTGCGGATGGGCGGTGAACGAGATCACCGGATACGCCAGGATCGCGAAATCCGGCCGGCTCGGAAACCGTTCGATCGGGTCCATGGAAGAGAAGTCGCCGCTATCGACATGCGTGGAGACTGTTGCGGCCAGATGCCCGCCCGCGGAAAAGCCCCAGATTCCCAGACGATTGGGGTCGATGTTGTACTCGAAGGCCTTCGACCGGATCAGCCGCATGGCGCGCTTCGCGTCATTCATCTCGATGGGATGGTGGTATTTCGGGCCCAGCCGGTACTGTAAAACGAAGGCCGCGATCCCGTACCCGTTAAGCCACTTGGCAATCTGATCGCCCTCGTGATCCATCGCGAGCGTCCCATAACCCCCGCCGGGGCAGACCAGCACGCCCGTTCGAACCGCGGTCACCGGCAGATAAACGGTGTACTTGGGCTGATCGGCGGGCGTGGAGCCGAGCGCTCCGGGCGCGCCGTTGGGCCACAAAAGAACTACTGGCTTCGGCGGCGGGTCGGCCGCAAGCGCCAATGAGGCTGTGGTCAAGGCGAAAGAGAGCAATCGAAACATGTGAAGACACCATCCTACTAAGTGGTGCGGATCGGCGCATCGGCAAACTGGAAATCAACTTGCCTAAGGATGGTTGTAGAAACGGAACATTTTATGCGTAAGCTAATCGTTGTACTCTTCTTGGCAATGGCAACAACCACCTTCGCGCAGCGCGGCGGAGGCGGCGGACACTCTGGTGGTGGCGGCGGCGGACACACTATGTCCGCGGGCGGCGGACGGTCAGTCGGTGGCGGCGGGTATGCTCGCGGCGGCTACAGTTACGGCGGCGCCCGGGGTGGTTATGGTTATGGTGGAGCCTACCGGGGCGGCTACGGCTACGGTGGTTATCGCGGCGGTTATGGCTATGGTTATGGCCGCGGATACGGCTATGGTTGGGGCGGATATGGCGTAGGGTTAGGCTTCTATCCGGGCTATTACGGCGGCTATGGCTATCCCTACGCTTACGATTACGGCTACCCGTACGCTTATGGATATCCCTATGCGGGTTATCCGTATGGCTACGGCTACGGTTATCCGGCGGTCAGCGTTGGAATCGGGATCGGCGGCTGGCGGCATTTCGGATATCGCCGGTAGACTTGGTTGGGCGGGGATGCTTCGGCATCCCCGCGCCGTTCTGGTGTTTCTCAACAACCGATCTGCTTCTTTTCCACCACTCAAACAACTGTAATTCTGGAAGCTACCGTAAGCCGTTCCACCGCGTTCCTCATCAACTCCAGCCCAACATCCCCATTCGAACTGAGAATCGATTCCGGGTGGAACTGTACCGCTTCCACCGGGAGTTCCCGATGGCGGACGCCCATGATCACGCCGTCATCCGACTCCGCCGTTACCTCCAGTTGCGCCGGCAACTGCTCCGGCAGGGCGTACAGCGAGTGATACCTTCCCACCAAAAACTCCTCCGGCAACCCCGCAAAGATTCCAATGGAGCGATGACGGATCACAGACGGCTTTCCGTGCACCGGGTATTTCAAGATGCCCAGTTCGCCCCCAAACGCTTCCACGATTCCCTGCAATCCCAAACACACGCCGAACACCGGCAAGCCGCGGCTTACGGCTGCCTGGACCAGCTCCGGAACACCGAAGTCGCGGGGCCGCCCGGGCCCGGGCGAGATCAGAACCAGGTCCGGGTCAATCTCATCCAGCAGCGCGAGTGGGAACCCGGCGCGATAGGTAATCACTTCAGCCCCCGTCTGACGAGCGTAGTTAGCCAACGTGTGAATGAAGCAATCGTTGTGGTCCACCAGCAGCAGCTTCAAACCCTTGCCCACTTGCGGGGCCGGCGGTTTCACGTCGCGTTTGCTCGCGTCCCCGAGTATCCGGAAAAAACCGGTCGCTTTGAGGCGCGTCTCGCGTTCCTCGCTGGCCGGATCGGAATCGTAGAGCAGCGTCGCGCCCGCGGGATAGGTGGCCATGCCGTCGCGCAAATAGGTCGTGCGGATCAGGATTCCCGTATTGATATCGCCGTTCAACGTCAGTGCGCCGACAGCGCCGCCATACCAGCGCCGCGCGCTCTTTTCCAGATTCTCCACCGCAACCGCCGCCGCCTTCTTGGGCGCGCCGATCACCGTCACCGCCCACATATGGCTTAGGAACGCGTCCAGCGAATCGAAGCCTGGCTGCAGCAGTCCCTCCACGTGATCCACCGTGTGAAACAGGCCCGCGTACGATTCGATCAGCCGCCGCCCAATCAGCTTCACCGAACCCGGATCGCAGACGCGCGACTTATCGTTGCGATCCACGTCCGTGCACATGGTTAGCTCGGATTCTTCCTTCTTCGAATTGAGCAGATCGCGGATGGCTTCCGCGTCCTTCAGCGGATCTCCCGTGCGTTGCGCGGTGCCCGAGATGGGGCACGTCTCGATGCGCGGGCCTTCGCTGCGCAGAAACATTTCCGGGGACGCGCCGATCAACTGCTCATCACCCAGTTGCACCAGAAACTCATACGGGCTCGGGCTCGCCTGCTGCATCTTTTCAAACAGCGCGCTGGCCTTCCCGGAGTAGGGCGTCTGGAACGTTTGCCGCAGAACCACTTCATAGAAATCGCCTTGGCGCATGCCTTCGCGCACCGTCTCCACGTTTGCGATGTACTGTTCCGGCGTGTGGTCGCTGGTGATCGGGCCGGGGCCGCGCTTCGCCGCGCTCTTCACCGTTTCGGCCGTGCGCGGAAGCCCCTTCGTCGTCAATGGCCCGAGCGTAAACTCGTAACGAAATCGCTCAATCTGTTCGCGCTTGCGATCGGCGAAGTAGATGTCATCGCACAGAAACAGGTGAAGGTCGTTATGGCCGTCCCGCGGCAGCTTCTTTTCGATCGGCTCGAATTGAAACAACAGGTCGTAGCCGAACAGCCCGATCAGCGCCAGCCGGCTGTCTTCCGTGTGGCGGAACTCGTCCGTGATCGCGCGGAGAATGGAAAACACGGATGGCTGCTTGGATCGCTCTTCCTCCGGAAACAACGCCGGCATGGATTTCAATACTCCGCGAAGAACCGTTCCGCGCAGTTGCAGATCGTCCCAGTGCGGGTGGTTGCGCAGGAACGTTTCGAACATTTGGACAACCGCTTCCCCACGCGAATTCAAGGGAGAAAACGTCACCTCCCGATCCCTGGAAGTGATCTCCAGCGGCGGCCGGGTGGAGCCGATGTCCCAACGCGAGTAACGGCCCGGGTATTCGTAGCCGGATGAAAGATAAATCCCGCGGTGGCGATCCAGGTCGCGCAGCAGAAACTTCAAGCCGCGCTCATAGTTGGCGCGCGAAGACGAGCGTTCCACAACGATGCCGCCGGGAGTGTTGTAGCGAAGCATCTGGGCTTAGGTTAACAAAGCCTCTGGTTAGACTATGAGGATGCGCCACGCGTTCGTCCTTGCCCTGTTCTCCGCCGTGTCTCTTCTCGCGCAGGATCATCCCGACTTTTCCGGCACGTGGAAACTCAGCTTGGAGGAAAGCGACTTCGCCGGCAAGTCCAGCCCGAAAAGCAAGACCGAGCTGATCGAACATAAAGATCCAAGCCTCACCGAAAAGGTCGAGCAGGTCACCGCCGACGGCACGCGGAACGGAACGTATCGATACACCACCGACGGGCGCTTGTCCAGCAACACCGCGTTCGGTGAGCAGACTGATTCGGTTGCGAAATGGGATGGCCAGGATTTAGTAATTCACACCGCCACCCACGGAAAGTCCAACGACACCGGGTTCGATGATCGTTGGACTCTCTCGCTCGATGGCAGCATGCTCACTGTGCACCGGCACTATGAAAGCCAGGGCATCCGGTCAGACCAGATGCTGGTTTATCACAAACAGCAGTAGCTCAAGGCGGTAAATCAGAATGTCAGCCGCACTCCGATTTGCGCGCGGCGGGCGTTAGTCCCATCTGGAAAAGCTTGCGAAGCGTTGTTATACTTAAAGCTGGCTACCGGAGTAAGCGTCTCGGTCGCCGCATTCAGAATATATTGTGTCGTGTTCGTCCCCGTGTCGTAAGGCGTGTTGAAGATATTAAAGCCTTCGAACAGGAGGAACAGGTTCACGCGTTCTCCCAGCGGGATTTGTTTCGCCAGTCGCGCGTCCACGCGGAATTCGTCGTCGATATTCAGCCCGTTCACAGGCTCAAAAGGCACGCGGGTCACGCTCCCCAGTCCGTTCAGCGAACCTTGGAACGCCGCGCCGGGGAACGCAAATCCGCTGGCGCTGATCGTCGCCTGAGCGGGCGGCGAGGATTGCAGGGTGGTGATCTGCGAAAGCTCCCACCCGTTGGCAAGCAAGCGCGTGAAATAGTTTCCGCCGTGATAGAACACCGGCTGCCAGACAAAGTTAATCACCGCGCGATGGCGGACGTCCAGCGCGGATGAGCCTTTCTCCGCCGTGTAGTCCCCGTTGTAGTAACTTGTCGGACCGCTGCTGAAATAAAGGTTGTTGCTCGCTCCGCCCTGGTTGAAATCGATGGCGTGGGACCAGGTGTAAGCCACCTGCGCCTGGAAGCCATGATCGAACCGTTTGTTCAGTTGCACGGCAAGCCCGTCATAGTAGCTCTTCCCGCCGTTGTCCACTTCGTTGACCCGGCGGAAACGCTTGTCGATTCGGTTGGCCGTCAAATAAACGGGCGTTGAATAAGTCCCGATCACCTGCTTGGCGGAGTTATCGATGTTGTAAGTGACCACCGTGGAACTTAGCGGCCCCACGTTCAGATCCCTCACCGTGAACAGGTCGATTCCGGTGCTTCCGACATAGCTCACAGTAAGTCCGAGAGTCGGAGTAATCTCCTGATCCACCGCTCCATTCCACTGCGCCGTGTAAGGATTCTTGAGATCCGGACCGGCGAACGTTATATCGGTTGTTCCGGGCGGCGGAGTCTTCGTCGTTCCGGCCAAGCGGTTCGGAAATACGGGGCCTAAGTTGGCGATATCCGCCGCCGCCGTCAGGGTAATTGACTCCTGATAAAGATTATTCGACAGAAACAACGTATTAATCAACGAAGTCTGAAACCGGGAGTAGAACAAGCCGTAGCCGCCACGAAGCACCGTCTTACCGCCCAAATCGTACGCGAATCCAATTCGCGGCGCGAAGTCGGCTGTCGGGCTATGAATATAGCCGGTCTGCGTGTAAGCGGGGTTGTACACCGTAGGCTGCGGGATATCGGCAAAATCGTAGCGGACGCCCAAGTTAACTTGGAACTTCCGCGACACACGCCATTGGTCCTGCATATAGACTCCGTAATCCACCAGGTTCGTGTCGACGATGGGATTCCCGAAGGCCTGCGAGTAAGACGAATAGTGCTTCGCTCCCGTGGTATTGCCGGAGTAATCCAATGCAAAGTTCGTAAAGGCGGTCACCAGGTTGGCGCCGCTACCGGTGTTGGAGTAGCTATAGCTCCCGTTCTGATTGATCAATTGGTTCTGGTAGTCTTCGGTATGAGCGATGTCTAGACCGATTTTAAACGTATGGGCTCCGGCGGAGATGCTCATGTTCTCGGCGCCTTCGAAGCGCTGCTCACTCGGATTCAGGCGCGGATAGCTGGTCGGATCGCCCAGGTATGAGACGCCCGCAACCGTTACCTGCGCCAGCCCGATCCCGGGAGACGTAAGTGCCGGGTCCGGGTAGTCGTAAAGGCGGTCTTTGAAGTAGCCGAAACGCGCTTCGTTGATGAAGGTGGGTGTCGCGACAAACGTCCAGTCCGCGCGCCCAAACCGGTCGCGAACAGTGGAGTTCGCGTTATTCCCGATTCCGTTTCCATTGTTCAAAACCGCTTGCGTCTGGATGCCGTTGGGCGAAAGCCAATCCAGATAGTTGCCGCTGAAGCTAAAGCTGTTCCGCTCTTCCGGCCGGTAATCAATCTTGGCGAAGGCGAGGTCCTGATCCACCGTCCTCGGCACAATCCCGAAGTTGCGCGTCGTCACCTCGGTAATGGCCGCCGCGCATTGCGCCGGAGTCGCCGGCGGGCCGCAGGTAGGTTTGCCCGTGGAAGAATCGGTGGTCTGAAACACTCCGCTCGGATTAAACAAAGGCGCGCTGGTCAACGAAGCGACTAAAGGAAAGTTGCGCAGCGTCTTCTCGTAATCCAGGAAGTAGAACAGCTTGTTCTTGATGATCGCGCCACCCACCACCCCGCCCACCTGGTCGCGATGTTCCGGCGGATTCACGTTCGCATACCGGTCCCGCGCGTCGAAGTCCTGATCGCGGAAGAACCAGAAAGCCGTACCGTGAATATCGTTGGTGCCGGACCGGGTTAGCGTGTTGACGATTCCGCCCATCGCGCGCCCGTACTCCGCCGAATAGTTATCCGAGATCACCTGGAACTCCTGTACAGCGTCCTGCGAAATCTGGCTGCTGATGCGGGTGCGGCCGGCGTTCTCGTTATAGAACTGGTCGGTGGTATCGTTGCCGTCGGTAAGGAAGCTGTTGCCACCCGCAACGCCGCGGAAACTCACCAGACCAAACGTTCCATCCGGCACTACGGCGGGCGTGAGCAGAACGAACGAATCCACGCGGCGTCCATTGATGGGAAGATCCAGAATCTGCTTGCTGTCCACCACCTGCGACACATCGCTCTTGGTGTCTTCCACGATGGGAGCGCGCGATTCCACCGTGACCTGCGTCGCCTCCGTTCCCACTCCTAAACTGATCGGTAGGTCCACATCTTCCCCGACCAGCACCGTGACCTCAGTCTGTTCGTAAGGCGCGAACCCCGCCTTGTTCACCGTCACTTTGTAGCCCGATGCCGGCACGAGCGCGGGCGCATTGAAAATGCCGTCGCCATTTGTTTCAAGCGTGCGGCGAATGCCCTTCGCCTCGTTCTCGACCACCACGCTCGCTCCACTTACCGTTGCGCCGGAAGCGTCATGAACGACTCCGGTGATCGCGCCTAACCCAGCCGTCGTCTGACCATATGCACCGATGACCGCGGCACACAAAAGCGTGCACAACAATATCCTGTTTTTCAAAAGCATTCCCCTTGGATTCTCTCCATAATAGAGACCCGGGTATTTCGAATCAATGAATATTTTCTATAGCTCTGATTACCGAGTTATGTCAACGTGAGCGGGTCCACATCAATTACCAGCGCGGTCGCGCCCCACTTATGCGCGCGGGCGTACTCGCGCGCCGCCTGCAAGATCGCGTTCAACGCTTTCCGGCTGGTCGCTTTGATCAGAAACTGATAGCGAAACTCCGCCTTAATACGCAGCACGGGCGCTTCCGCCGGCCCCATAATCTTGATGTGTTCCGGTGCGGGTTTGAGATGGAAATCCAACTCCGTCGCCATTCGCAGCGCGTCCTCCTGCTTCGCCGCGCGCACCAGAATATTGGCCATCGCGGTAAACGGCGGATAATGCATCACGCGCCGGAATTGGAGTTCTTTTTGGTAAAACGTTTCGTAATCCTGTAAAGCCGCCAAGCGGACGGCGTAATGATCGGGATTAATCGTCTGCACTAATACGCGCCCGGGAAGGTCGCCTCGGCCCGCGCGCCCGGCCACCTGCGTGAGCAACTGAAAGGTTCGCTCGGCCGCCCGAAAATCCGGCATGCCCAATCCCACATCGGCGGAAATCACGCCCACCAGCGTCACGTTCGGAATGTCGTGGCCCTTGGCGATCATCTGCGTGCCCACCAGAATGTCGAAGCTCTTCTCCCGGAAGCCATGCAAAATCTGCTCATAATGCTTCTTGCCGGTCACCGTATCGCGGTCCAGCCGGGCAATGCGCGCGTTCGGAAATAGCGTGTGCAGTTCATCCTCAACGCGCTCCGATCCCGTCCCCAAAAAGTAGATATGCTCGCTTTGGCACTGCGGGCAGACTTCCGGCACTTTCGTGGCGTAGTTGCACATGTGGCACAGCAACCTCCGGTCCCGCCGGTGAAAGGTCAGCGTGATGGAACAGTTCACGCACTCCACTCGATGTCCGCAGGATCGGCACGCCACGAAGCTCGAATACCCGCGGCGGTTCAGCAGCAGCATGGTCTGCTCGCCGCTCGACAAGCGCTCCGTCACCGCATCGATCAGGACCCGCGAGAACGTCGATTGCTTCCGCGTGTCCACAAACTCCCGCCGCATGTCGATCAACTCGACGCTCGGCATCGGCCGTTGCGCAATCCGCTCCGGCAAAGTCAGCAGTGTGTACTTGCCGCGCTCCGCGTTGTAGCGGCTTTCGAGACTCGGTGTTGCCGACCCCAACACCACGCACGCACCGGCATGCTGCGCCCGCACAATGGCCGTATCGCGTCCGTTATAGCGCGGATTTTCCTCCTGCTTGTAACTCCCGTCGTGCTCTTCGTCGATGATGATCAGGCCCAAATTGCGCACCGGCGCGAACACTCCCGACCGCGTCCCCACCACCACGCCCGCTTTTCCCGAACTGATCCGCCGCCACTGCTCCGCCCGTTCCGCGTCACTGAACGCGCTATGCAGAATGGCCACCCGCTGTCCGAAGCGCCCGAAAAATTGCCCGGCCACCGCGGGCGTCAGCGCGATCTCCGGCACCAGCAGCAGCGCGCTCCGTCCCGCCGCCAGCGCCGCGTCGATCGCACTTAGATACACCTCCGTCTTCCCCGAACCCGTAACGCCATGGATCAGAAATGTACGGAACTCATGATTCTCAATGCCTGCCCGAATCTCTTCGAAGGCCTGCTGCTGCGACGCGTTTAGCCGGTGCGGCGGCCGCTCCACCGCGCCCAGAACGCTGAGCGGCTCCCGCGTAACGGCGATCAGCGCCTTCCTCCCCAACGCCCGCGCCGCCAGACTCGCATTCCTTAAGGTCGATTCCAGTTGGGCAAGATTGTGCGTCCCCGGGTGCAGATCGAGAAAGGCCAGCAACTCCCGCTCGGCTTTGGCAAGCTTCGGGTCCGGCCCTCCCGGGCGTTCAATCGCTTCCACCCGCAAGTTCTCCGAAGGCGCGCGCAAAGGATCGCGATCGCTCTGCACATCCTCGGCGGCGATGAAGCCCTTCTTCTCGAGCGCCCGCACCACATTCCCCGCCAGCGGGAACTTCTTCTTCAGGTACGAGGCCGACAACGTCCGCCGCTCCAGCAGCGACAGAATCTGCGCGGCGTTATCGTCCGGCGCGGCTTCCAGCATCAACTGCCGCGCGGCGTCCCGGCCAGAATCCGTCAGCGAATAAACCTTACCCGACCGGATCTCCGCCGCAAGCGGAAGCATGGACCGCAGCACGTCCCCGAGCGGCGAGCAGTAGTAAGCCGAAATCCATCGCCCCAGCGCGAGCAGGGGCCCGTCGAGCACCGGTTCTTCATCGATCAGCCGCAGCGCTTCCCGCGCGGCCTGTTCGGGAGCATCGTCATGCAGCTCCAGAATGACCCCGGTGATCTTTCGCGGCCCGAACGGCACGAGAACACGCGAGCCGATCTTAGCCCGATGCCGCAGCGTCACCGGCAGCGAATACGTGAACGTCTGGTCCAGCGGCACCGGCAGGCTGACGTCGCAAAACTCGTGAGTGATCGCGGTAGCTCCGCCCGGATTATTTCGATCCGGAAGCGTTGGGCATAGACACCGGCTGCGGCAGCTTCAACTGCTCGAATGTGGTCCACGGCTGCGACTTCATGTCGTGCAGATACGGCTTCTGCCAATCGAACTCGGGATGGTTCTTGAGCAGTTCCGCCGCACGGAAATCGTCACCGTTGGCGTGACCCGCGTGCGCCGTAAAGGAGAGCCGCTGAATCATGGCCGCATCCGCAACCTTATTCTGCACCGCTCCCGCCGGCGCGTAAGGCTGCTGCCAGTCTTCCATTCCGCGCGGGCTCTTATCCACTTCACCATCGAGGGTGCGCTCGCTCGGCTCCGTCTTCTTGTCGAACGTGTCGTACTTGTCGCCGAGGAACTTCTGCGCGGATTCCACGTCGATCTTGCCCTTATACTCTTCCATCAGCTGATCCCAACGCGCGTGGCGGGCATTGGCGCTCAGGCTCATGTTCTTTGGATCGAAGGTGGTTTCTTCCTTGATCAGCTTCGGATTCTTCGGGAAATTCGCCCCCGCGAAGTAGCCGTCCTTGGTGCGCTCCAGGGTCACGTTCTTCAACCCCAGTTCCAGATGCGCCACCTCGTTGTTCTTGATGTCCACAATCAGCCAGTCGTTCGCGTACCCGCCGTTGTTTCCATCTTTCATCGTCCCGGCAAACTCATCGATCGTGCTCGAATACTGCATCGCGCGGCGCGCCCGGACAAACTCCGGAACCCCGTTCGAATCCCACCCGGAGAAACTCCCGATGGTCGTCTCGGTGATCGCAATCCCCGCGTCGTTCACCCCGAAATCGTCGGCGCTGTGAATCAGTCCCGGATACCCGTCCATGAGGAATCGATGCCCCTGCTTCGGCACGATGTCGAAGATGATCGTCCAGCGCTCGCCGTCCAGATAATTAGTCCAGTTATTGTGCGCGATCACCGGCTTGCCATCCTTCGTATAGGAACCGGTCGCCACGAACGCGCTGCAATGATCCGGCGCTGCCGCGGCGGCGCTCTTGCCGGTGTTGATGCCGTGCAGTTTGTCGTAATACTTGACGTAGTAAGACCATTCTTCGGCCGCATTCAGCGCGACGATGTCCCAGATATCGTGCTTCACGCCACGCGCGCTCACTCCGTCTGAAATGCCCTGCAGTTCCTCGCGATACTGCTGCTCGATGTGGGGCCACAACACGTCCTTCGCAGCCTTGCGGTAGAAGTTCCAGTCCTTCTTGCCATCGTGAATCAGTTCGATCTGCTGCACTTTAAAGCCGTCTTCGATCTCCGCCGCCAGCAGAACTCCGTGCTGATAGCCAATCTCATTCGGCGTGCCTTCCAGGTGAATGAATGTCCAGCCGTTTTGCTCGGCTTTCCGGTAGCAGTTGTGAAGGCGCGGATCCGCGAACGGCTCGCGCGCACCCAGCCACATCATCAGAGCGGTTAACAGCAGGCCACATGGAACCAGCGCACGTCGCATCTTATGATTGTAGTCGGATGAACACGGAAATTCGCGAAGTTCGCTTGACCGCGCAAACCAAGTCCGGCGGGTGTGCCTCCAAGCTGGCCCCCGGATTACTCGAAGCCGTTCTGCGCGGCATCCCGCCCGTCACCAATCCCAATGTGCTCGTCGGCTTTGACCTGAATGACGACGCCGGAGTTTACCAGCTCACGCCGAGCCTGGCGATTGTCCAAACGATCGACTTCTTCACGCCCATGGTGGACGATCCTTTTACCTTCGGCGCCATCGCCGCCGCCAATGCCTTGAGCGATGTTTACGCCATGGGCGGCAACCCCATCACGGCGCTTTCGGTTCTGGCCTGCCCCGCGTCGGGCGATATGGACGTGGTGGCCGGGATCGTGGCCGGGGGTGCGGAAAAGATTCGCGAATCGGGCGCGGCCATCCTGGGCGGACACAGCGTCAATGACCCCGAGATTAAATTCGGCTACGCCGTGACAGGCCTGATCGATCCGCAACGGATTCTCGCGAACGCCGGGGCGCGCGCGGGCGACGCATTACTGTTCACCAAACGTCTGGGAACCGGCGTGATCACCACCGCCTTGAAGCGCGGAATCGCGCGCGAAGCGGACGTGCGAACAGCCACCGCTTCCATGCTTGAACTCAACCGGACCGCTTGCGAAACGATGCTCCGGTTCGGCGTCCATGGGTGCACCGACGTCACTGGCTTCGGCCTGATCGCGCACGGCCGCGAGATGGCGATCGCGAGCGGCGTAACTCTCGAAATCGATTCCACCCAACTCCAACTTCTGCCCGGCGCTTTGGACTACGCGCGTCAGGGCGCGATCCCTGCCGGTCTGAAAAACAATCGCGATTTCGCTTACTCCTGCGTCGAATACCGGAACGAGCTTCCCTCCGACGTCGATCAACTTTTGTATGACCCGCAAACTTCCGGCGGGCTGTTAATCTCAATGGCTGAATCCGACGCCGCCGCCTTTGAGCGGGCTTATCCGAAGGCGTACCGGATCGGCCGCGTAACCGAACGCGGCCCCAAGCCCATGCTGGTGCTCTGAATATGACGACTAGCGATCCGCTGATCATCGCCCTCGACGTCCCGACGCTGGAAGCGGCCCGCTCTCTGGTGCGGACGCTCGGCGCGCACGCATCCTTCTATAAGGTTGGCCTGGAACTCTACTCCGCCACTGGAATGCAGTTCGTCCAGGAACTGACCGGGCAAGGCAAGCGCGTTTTTCTCGATCTGAAGTTTTACGATATCGGCGAGACGGTGAAACGCGCCACGGCCCAGGTGGCGAAATCGGGGGCGACGTTTCTCACCGTGCACGGGAGCGGTCAGGTGATGCGCGCGGCGAGGGAAGGACGCGGCGGCGCGAGCCTGAAACTAATTGCCGTGACAGTTCTGACCAGCGTCGATCAGGACGATTTATTTGAGGACGGCTATCACGCCGGCCTTCGCGACCTGGTGAACCTGCGCGTGAACAACGCCGTGAAAGCGGGGATGGATGGCATTGTCGGTTCACCCCGGGACGCCTCCGCGATCCGCGCCGTTGCCGGTCCGGACCTGCTCCTGGTTACTCCCGGCGTGCGGTCACGCGGTTCGGAAACAGGCGACCAGAAACGCTTCGCCACTCCGGCGGAAGCTCTCCAGCACGGCGCGGATTATCTGGTGATCGGCCGCCAGGTCACGCGCGCAGCCGACCCCGCCGCCGCCTTGCAATCGCTTCGCGAAGAGGTTGCCCAGACGCTCTTCGCCACTTCATGAACGGCATCGAGCAGTTTCTTCATCACTACCAATACTTCGCCATCTTTGCGCTTTTGATGCTCGGCATCGTGGGACCGCTTATCCCCGATGAAACGATTTTGGTTCTGAGCGGCATCTTCGTGCATACCGGGCAAATGCGGTTTCTTCCGGCGCTGGCCGCGGGAACCGCCGGCAGCATCTGCGGCATTTCTCTCTCGTACGCCATCGGCCTGTACGGCTACGAATCGCTCGACCGTGTCTGGCCCGCGGCCCATCGTTTTGTCCAGGAACACATCATCAAGGCGGAACGATGGTTCCGGCGCTTCGGAAAGTGGACCCTATTCTTCGGCTATTTCGTCGCGGGCGTCCGCCATTTCACGGCGTTATTTGCGGGAATCTCACGCATGTCCTACGGCGACTTCTGGCCGTTCGCCTACACCGGTGCTTTCTGCTGGACGCTTAGCTTTCTTTCCGTCGGCTATTTCGCCGGGTCGCAGTGGTCGAAGATCGGTGGAACCGTGGACCGCGTCATCTTAATCGCGGCGGCCGTGATGGCGCTGGCCGGTTTCGTCTGGTGGAAGTGGAGCAGCGGCCGCAAGGCCTAATTCACGCCGCCAATCTGCACTAATCCACCATCGGAATCGTCGTCGTCGGTTGCTTCTTCCGGAGCGACGATCGCGTAAATCAAGTCGAGTTTATCCCGCAACTCGCTATTCTCCGCTTCCAACTCGCGAATACGATTCAGCAGACGTTCCGTTTCATTCGGCATCGGTCGACAACAAATAATAGCAAGACGAGACAAAACGTGATTATTTCCACAATTGAATAATGAACATCACTTTAATCTGGCCGTCCATCGTTGGAAAATAAAACATGCAAATGTCGGGTAGCGGAACACGGACGCAAGTGGATCTTTCCTCCGTGGTGACGCGCGTTCAAACGATTGCGGAAGCGCGTTCACTGCCGGCCGGAACAGTAGTCGGCGATATGCACGGCGGCGTTACATTCTCAGACGCGGTGGCGAAGGAGTTGGAACGGCGCAGTTACTGCGGGTGGCTGGATATCTCAAACCCCGCGCCAAACCCTCCGGCCGCATCCGGTTCCGGCACGAACGACCGTCGTTGGACCGTCATCGTCATCAACCGGTAAACGTCCGGGCGCGCGCCACCTGTTATCATCCAACGGTTCCCCATGGGCGCCGTGTTTGCTCCTGATTTGTTAGAGAACCGCCACGCCTTTGTCACCGGCGGAAGCAGCGGTATCGGTCTCCGGATCGCGCAGCGGTTTGTGGAATTCGGTGCCCGGGTTTCCATCGCAGGGCGTTCTCAGCAGAAACTGGATGACTCCGTCGCCGCCATGGGCCAAGCCAGTCACGGCTATCCTCTTGATGTCCGAAACTACGAAGCGGTGGATCAAGCGGTTTCCGCCGCCGGCGCCCGCTTTGGACTGATTGACATTCTTGTATCCGGGGCCGCCGGCAACTTTCCCGCCCCCATTCTCGGCATGTCGTCGAACGGCTTCAAAGCCGTGATGGACATTGACGTTCTGGGCACGTTCAACACCTGCCGTGCGGCATACCAACACCTGCGAAAGCCCGGCGCCAGCGTCATTAATATATCGGCCGGGCAGGCATTTCGCGCGATGCCCATGCAATCTCACGTGTGCGCGGCTAAAGCGGGCGTGGACATGTTGACCAGAACGATGGCGCTCGAATGGGGACCCGCGGGCATCCGCGTGAATTCCGTCGTCCCCGGCGCGGTCGAAGATACCGAGGGGATGCGGCGGCTCGCGCCCGACGCTTCCGCGCGGGAAGCGGTGCTCTCGCGCATTCCCCTGGGCCGCCTGGCCCGCAAAGACGACATCGCCGACCTCTGCCTTTTCCTTTGTTCGGAAGCCGCGTCCTACATCAACGGCGCGGTGCTCGTCTGTGACGGCGGCCTCTCGCTTGCGTAATGTGGCGCGGCGCGCTTCACCTGTGGAAAGCGCGCACAATTGTTGCGCGGGGGGTGATCCGCTAAACTGGAGTTCTCATCAGCGCCGCAGGCATGTTTATAGAGTAACGCCGGTATCACAGGCTGCGTCCCAGATGGGTCGGCCAAAAGTGGAAAGGATCCTGTTTTAATGAATTGTCTCAGGCGGTTGCGCCTGACCAGCGCGTTCGTTTGTCTTCCGGGGTTCCTCGGGACGAGCGCCATTCGGTTGCAAGCGCAGGCCGCGCCGGCTCAAACGGCGCCCCCGCGGAATCCTCCAGCGCCAGCGGCCACGCAAGCTCCTCCGGCTTCACCGCCTCCCGCCCAGAACAATCCTTTTGAGACGGTTCCGGAAACCCAGGCGCCGCAAACTCCGAAGCCCGTGCCTGCTCCCGCACCCGGCGCCGTCCAGAATGCCAATCAAGCCGGTCTGGTGGAAGGCATTGAATTTCGCGGCTCGCGCCGTGTTCCCGCCGACACGCTGCGCGCATTAATCTACACCCGGCCGGGCGATCCTTACAACGAAGAGGCGCTCCATCGCGACTTTCTCGCTCTTTGGAATACCAATCGCTTCGACGATATTCGACTGGAGACCGA
This sequence comes from Bryobacteraceae bacterium, assembly GCA_965225785.1. Lineage (GTDB taxonomy): Bacteria > Acidobacteriota > Terriglobia > Bryobacterales > Bryobacteraceae > Bog-113. The sequence continues at coordinate 52,438 of CBDDBV010000005.1, forward strand.
GCCGGGCGAACACGGCGGCGCCATCATCCGCTTCATTCTCACCGAGCGCCCCGTCATCCGCACCATCAATTACGACGGAAATAAGTCCGTCTCCACCTCTGAGATTCTGGACCGCTTTAAAGAACGCAAGGTCGGGCTCTCGGTGGAATCTCAATACGATCCGGCGAAGGTGCAGCACGCCGCCGTGGTCATCAAGGAGTATCTTGCCGAGCGCGGCCGCCAGTTCGCCACGGTCACGCCCGAACTGCACCGCATCCCGCCCAATTCGCTCGAAGTGATCTTCAAGGTGGATGAAGGTCCCAAGGTCAAAGTCGGAATCATCTCGCCCGAAGGGAATGAGGTTTTCAGTAACATCGAGGTCATTCGCGCGATGAAGAATCTGAAGCCGATCGGAATTCCCTATTCCATCTTCTTCGAGAATCTGTTCGCAAAGACCTTCGACGCCAGCAAGTTCGCGGAAGACCAGGAACGCATTCGCCAAGCCTATACCGATAAAGGATATTGGTACGCCAAGGTAGTCAACGGGCAGGTGACTCTGCGGGACACGCCCGGTGGCAAGCGCACGCTGCCTTTCTTTCTGAAAGACAAGCCTGGTAAGCGCGCGGACCTCAAGCTCACCATTGAGGAAGGGCAGCAGCAGACTCTCGCCAAGATCGACTATGTCGGGGTAAAACTCTTCCGCACTCCCGACGTTTTATCCAAGCAGCTCTTCCAGATGCAGCCGGGCGACGTCTTCTCGACCGCTAAACTTCGCAAGGGCATCGAGAACATGAAGAAGCTCTACGCCGATTTCGGCTATCTCGATTTCGTCCCCGAGCCCGCGATCGACCCCGGCCCCAAGGGCACCAACACCATTCAACTCACCCTGAACGTGGATGAGGGCAAGCAGTTCTTTGTGCGCCGCATCGATTTTGTCGGCAACACCACCACCCGCGATAAGGTCATCCGCCGCGAAATCCTGCTCGATGAAGGCGACATCTATAGCGGCCGCTTGTGGGATGCCAGCATTCTGCGCCTCAACCAGCTCGGCTACTTCGAGCCGCTGAAGGAGAACGAATCCTATACGCTCGCCCGGAACCCGAATTCGAATACCATCGACATCACTCTGAAAGTGAAAGAGAAAGGCAAGAACTCCATTGGTTTAAACGGCGGCGTGTCCGGCCTTGCGGGTACCTTCGTCGGCGCGAATTACTCGACGAATAATCTTCTCGGTTTCGGCGACACGTTGTCTCTATCCGCGCAGTTGGGAACCACGCTCCGCAGCGTCAATCTCGGCTTCACGCAACCTTACTTCCTCGATACCCGCATGCAGTTTGGGATCCAGGGGTATATCCGCCGTTATAACTTCGATCAGGCGCGCCAGCAGTCCATTCTCAGCGGTGAAAACCTCATCCCGTTCTACAACTCGCTGGGCAGCAACAATTTATTAAATTATCTACAGAACTCCAAGGGCGCGACGGTTTCGGTCAGCTACCCGATCAAGCGCAGCTTCGCTCGCCTGGGCCTGACTTATGGCTACGATGTCTCCAACATCACTCCGGAAACCACGGGCGCCACTAATTACTTCCAGTATTTGACGTTCGAAACGGTGTCCGGCCCCAGTTCCCTGCAGGGAATCCGGACGAGCAAAATTGTTCCGTCCTATCAATACAACTCGAAGAACAACCCCCTAAATCCGACGCGTGGGAAGAGCATCTACTTCTCCACCGAGTTTGCCGGCAGCGTGCTCGGCGGTAACGTCAATACCATTCGGCCGTCGTTCGACTTCCAGTACTATCATCCCGCTCCCCACTTCCACCGGAACACCCTGGCTTTCCATTACCTCACTTCGTTTGTCACTGGTTACGGCGGCAAAGTAGTTCCGCCGTTCTCGCGCTCTTTCATCGGCGGCGAGCAGGACATTCGCGGCTTTGATTTTTACGGAGTTACTCCGGTCGGGTACATTCCCAACACGGCGCAGGTCGCGGTTTACAACGCGAACGGCACCCAGCGCTTCCTGAATTCGCTGGTCAACGGCGTCCCGACGCAGACCGCCGTCATGATGACCGTCCCTTACTACCAGCTCATCACTCCGGGCGGCGATACGCAGATCGTGACCAATCTGGAGTACCGGATTCCGATCCTCGGACCTGTGGCGCTGGTGCCGTTCGTCGACACCGGGCTCGATAAGATCCTGCTTCCGGACCAGTTACGCGTAGATCCAGGCCGCATCGCGACGCTGAACGGCGAGTTCCCGCAGGCCGATTTCAATACCAAGGTGTTGCTCGCCGCCGGCACGCAGAAGATTCGCATGTCGACCGGGTTGGAGCTTCAGGTCGTGTTGCCGGTGGTGAACGCACCATTCCGCGTTTACTACGCCTTCAATCCGCTGAACGTGCGGGAGTATCTGCAGGCGCCGGTGGTGGGTGATCGCTCGTTCTTCCCGAACACCGCCACTTACGACCAATACCTCAATACCTACGGGCAATCCTATCCGTTCTTTGAACGAAGGGGAATCTTCAAGTTCACCGTCGGCCGTACTTTCTAAATGGAACGCTAATGAGTCCCGGCGGCGCCACGGATGTTAGTATGAGAGTTACCCATTCAAGGAGTTAGAACGTGAGAAGCAAATTAAACATTCGTCCGGTGACGGGCGCGGCGTTGCTCATGCTCGCCGCCGGGGCAGCCGGATTGAGCGCGCAGGCACAAACAGCCGCCGCTCCAGTGGCGGGAAAAGTGGCGGTCATCGAAATTCAAAACGCCATTCTGCAAACCAAGGACGGCCAGAAGGCCATGGGGGAACTCCAGGCTAAGTTCAACCCCGTGAAGCAAAAGCTGGACGCGAAGCGCGCGGAGATCGCCAAGAACGAAGACACTCTTCGCAAGGGCCAGAGCACCATGTCGCAGGAAGCGCAGGCCAAGCTGGCGCGAGACGTCGACACCGCGACCAAGGCGTTGAACCGCGATACCGATGACGCCAATGCCGATCTGGAATCCGAGAACCAGAAGCTGATGAACGATCTTGGCGGCAAGATGCTGGCGATCATCAACAAGTACGCCACGGAGAAAGGCTACGTGCTGGTGCTGGATGTGAGCAGCCAGCAGACCCCGGTGCTCTGGGCCTCCAATACTATCGATATTACCCGCGATGTCATTGCGGCGTACGATGCCGGCGCGGCTTCGCTGCCCGCATCCCCGGTTACCTCAACGGCGCCACCGGCCAGCAGACCCGCCGCTTCCCGCCCGGCTTCCGGTATCGCGCGTCCGCAGTAAACGCACGGGCGCCGCGGTGCGTCTTGTTTCCTGAGGGCAGTTTGTGGTGCTAATCTTTAGTGGGCGGAGGTTGTGACTTGCAACGCACCTTCTTAGTTGGCTTTCTGACGGTTTCCTTCGGCCTCGCGCCGCTGTGCTTCGGCCAGCGCGGAGGTTTCGCGGGATCATCCGGTTATGTCTCCGGGGGCGTTTTGCACCCTCCCACCATCGGGGCTTTAGGCCGTCCCGTTCCGAACGCGCCCGGCTCCAGCGCTTATAGCCGCGGATATCGCGGGCGCAATGGCTACGGTTACGGTTACGGAATCGCCTCTTACCCTGTGTACATCGGCGGCCTTTCAGGGGATTATTACTCGGGCTATGGCGACCCGTCGCTAGCCGCCGGCCCCGCTTATGGAGCGGCCCCTGGTTATGGGGCAGCCCCCGCTCCTCCGGCCGTCGTCATCAATCAGTATTTCGGAGCGCCCGGGCCGGGTGGCCCGCAGGATGATCCCAACGTTCAGGTTTATTCGGACCAGCAGAAGGAATCCGCCCCTGCCGCCGCACCGGAACCGCGAACGTATCTAATCGCGTACAAAGATCATTCCGTCTATTCCGCGCTGGCTTACTGGATTGAGGACCACACGCTCAATTACGTCACCACGCAGAACACTCACAATCAGGCCGACCTCAGCTTGATCGATGTGGACTTCACGAAGAAGCTGAATCAGGACCGCAACATGTCTTTCAGCTTGACTCCGGCGCAGCGGTAGCGCTTCCGGTGAGCGTCCGGATCAGGGCGTGATCACCGTCCAGGAATGAGTAGGTTGAAAGCTCGTCCCGCTTTACCCATCGGATTTCCGCGAACGCCCGGTTTACCGGTTCGCCCGAAAACCGCAACACTTCAAAGAAGATCAGTTCCAGCGGGTTCTTGGTCCGATAAGTGAATCGGTAGCGCGTGACCTCGCGGCCGATCTGCGCTCGGATCTCAAGCTCCTCGCGCAACTCGCGGGCCAGCGCCGCGCGCGGCGATTCTCCCGCTTCCACTTTGCCGCCCGGAAACTCCCATTCGAGCGCGTGCGATTTGCCCGGCGGACGCTGCCCGATCAAAACCAATCCGTCCCGTTCGATCACCGCCGCCACCACGCGCAGCATCGTTACCAGTTCGTGATGGAACCGTCAGGGCGCTGGAAAATCGGTGTCAACCGGAACCGCTTGGTGATCTCAGCCTGTAGTTCCAAAGGCTTCACATCGAGCGTTACCCCGAGACCTGGACGTTGATTGGGATACATTTTGCCGTCCCGAAAATCGTAACACTCCGGCAGGTGCGGCTGATTGCGGCGTACTCCATCCCCGGTCATTTCCATCAGCACCGGACCGGAAAACACGCCGCACACGTGCACCAGCGCGGCTTCCGAAATCGGTCCCGTGAAGTGCGGGATCAAGCCTACGTAATGCGTCTCGCACAGCGCGGCGATCTTCATAAATTCCGTGATCCCGCCGACGTTGGGAACCGTCACCCGCGCGTAGTCGATCAAGTGGTTCTCGATTAGCTCATTGACGTCCCACTTGTATCCGAACTGCTCGCCGACCGCGATCGGCACCTTCACCTGTTGCCGCAGCAGACGATATACCGCCGGGTTCTCGGAACGAATCAGGTCCTCACAGAAGTACGGCTCCAGGTCTTCGATCAGCGTGCTGAGCCGGATGGCGTCCGGCATATCGAGGCGCGTGTGATAATCGATCGCCCAGTCGCCGTCTTTGCCCACCCCTTCGCGGATCTGGCGGCAGTGCTCCGCCGTCTCCCGTACGATCTGGTGCGAGTTGAAAGCTGCGCCCTGGGCCGGGTCCGCCACGGAATACCGGTAAGCGCGGAAGCCGGCTTCGACGCAAGCGCGAGCCGTTTCCTTCAGCGATCCCTTGCCAGGGAAACCGGTCGAGTAGCATTCGATGTGATCACGGGACAGGCCGCCCAACAGTTCGTAAACCGGAACGCCTAGCGCCTTTCCTTTCAGATCCCACAACGCCAGATCGAGCGCGCCCAACGCATCCAGCTTTTCCCGCCCCGCCGGATAGAAGTAGCCGCGCTCCATCATCTGCCAGAGGTGATCGATCCGCGATGGATCTTCCCCGATCAGCATCGCCGCGCACTGCTCCACCGTGTCTTTCGCGCCGCCCTCGCCGATTCCGGTAAGCCCCGCGTCGGTCTCGATGGTGACCACGTTCGCGCTCTGGTTGAACAGTGGACGTCCGTTGGGATTATGGTAATACCGAATCCGCGTGATCTTCATCGGCGCCATCGTGGCGTGAGCGCACCTGCTCCCCAGAGCGGCGAATCCGGCCGAAGCCAAAAAGGATCTTCGATTCATTCCCTCATCTCATATCCCAGTCCGCGCATTTTCGCAATCATGCCAGCGCGGACGGCGTTCACTTCCTCTGACGAAAGTGTCCGGTCCGGCGCCCCCAACGTCAGCCGGTAAGAAACACTCTTCCGGTCTTCCGGCACTTGCGGGCCGGTGTATTCGCGCAGGTAAATGATACTTTCAAGAAGAGGCCCCGCCAACCCGCGCAGCCGCGCTTCCAGATCCCCCGCCAGTTCGCGCTTTGGAGCGATGATCGAAAGGTCGAAGGCGCTCGAAGGGAACCGGCGAATCGGTGTATATTTCGCCGCTGCGGGGCGGTTGGCAAAAATGTTGTCCAGATCCACATCGAGCACCGCCGCCCGGCCCTCTAGCATCCGGGGATGCGCTTCGAACAGGCGGCCGATCACGTTGCCGTTCAGTATGACGTTTCCCGTTCGCGCAGGGTGCTCATAAGAGCGCGTTTCGGAAGTGGGTTTGATTTGCACGCCGGGCACAATGGCTTCCGCTATCCGTTTTAGTTGGAACAAACCGGGCTCCGCGTTTCCATCGGCGATGTAACTGGCGGCGGCCAGATGCGTCACTTCCAGCGGCAATAACCCGGACGGCGCGCCATGGATTTCGCGGCCGATTTCGAAGAAACGAAACGAATTGAAATGCTTGCTATTAAGTCTTAGATTGTGAAAGATGCCAGGAATCAAGGAGGAGCGCAGCAGGTTCTGATCGGAAGCGATCGGATTCAACACCCGCACCGAACCTTCAGAAAGCTCGAACTGATGCGCCTGCTCATCGCTCAGAAACGAGTAGTTGTAAACTTCGGTGAATCCGCGCGCGGCGAGCAACGCACGCAACTCGCGATGCCACGCGCGTTCGGGATTATCCGGCGGTACGGTGCACTCCACCAGCGGCGCGGCCGGGGTGATACTGTCATACCCGATCATCCGGCCGACTTCCTCCACCAGATCGTCGGCGACGCTGACATCTTTCGTCGCGCGCCACGACGGAACAACCACCTGGAAGATTCCCGGTTCCCGATCATCCACCGAAAATGCCAGACGTTCCAGAATGTCCCGCGCTTCCGCCGCCGGAACATCCCGCCCCAGCTTTCGGTTCAGCACATCAAGGTTTAGGCGGATCGTCCGCAGACCCGGAAGAGACTCATAGACGTCGGTCAACCTGCCCGCCAGACACGCCTCCGGGCAGACGATCTTCATCAGCGCGATCGCCCGCGCCAAAGCGCGAACGGTATTCGCCGGGTCCTGCGCCTTTTCAAAACGCATGGAGGCATCCGTCCGCAGCTTCAACGCCGCCGAAGTTTTGCGGATGCTTGACGCTTTCCAGTTGGCGCTTTCAAACACCACATTCCGGGTGGTTTCAGAAATGGCGCTGTACAGTCCGCCGATGATGCCGGCCAGGGAAACAGGTCCGGTTGAATCCGCAACCACGCCATACGCGGGCGTCAACGGGTACTCTTCCTTATCGAGCGCCATCAGCGTTTCACCGGCGCGGGCGGCGCGCACAATCAAGCGGTCGCCCCGCAGCTTGTCGCGATCGAACGCGTGCATGGGCTGCGCCAGTTCCGCCATCACGTAATTGGTGACGTCGACGATATTGTTGATCGGATTGAGACCCACCGAAGTCAGCCGGTACTGGAGCCACGCCGGCGACGGACGCACCGTCACGTTCTCAAACACCACCACGCTGAAGCGCGGGCATAGGTCGAAGTCTTCCACCAGAATGTCGTAGGAATCCGAGCCACCCGGAAGAAGCGAGATATCCACCGGGTCCACCAGCGGCCGCTTCGTGATGGCGGCCACCTCACGCGCCATACCGAGATGGCCCCAAAGATCGGGCCGGTGGGTGAGGGATTTGTTGTCGATCTCAATGATCTGGTCGGGCGCCAGATCGATCGCCGGCTCATTCCACTCGATGACGCCCGCGTGGTCGCGGCTGAGGTCCAGCTCGTGCGCGCTCGCGAGCATGCCGTTGCTCTCGACGCCCTGAATCGTCTTCGTTCCGATGGGCACCCAAATTGCCGTCATGCCCGCGCGGCAGTTCGGCGCGCCGCAGGCGACGGTGATGGGCGCGGACAGGCCGATATCGACCGTCGTCTTCGTGATGTGCGTTTCCCCAACCCGTTCCGCCGTAAGCACCCGCGCCACGCGCGCCCCGGCCAGCAGTTGCCCCACCGGATGAATGCCGTCGCACTCCGCCGTGCGGACGGTAATCAGGTGCTCCAGTTCCTCCGCCGACGCGCTCAGACCCGGCACGAAATCCTTGATCCACTGGTAGGAGAATCTCATGGCGCTCAGAACTGCCGCAGGAACCGCAGATCGCCCGATTGCAGCAGCCGGATGTCATCGATTCCGTAGCGCATCATCACCAACCTGGTTAGTCCCAGCCCGAAGGCGAAACCGTTCCACTCATCCGGATCGATCCGGTTCATCCGCAGCACGTTGGGATTGATCAAACCGCACGGCAGCAGCTCCACCCAGCCCGAGTGCTTGCACACGGCACAGCCCGCGCCGCCGCAAATCAGACATTGGATATCGAGTTCAAAACCCGGTTCGACGAACGGGAAAAATCCGGGCCGCAGGCGCACCGTCACCTTTCGCCGGAAGACGGCGGTGAGCAGCGTCTGCATGAAGTAGATCAGGTTTCCGACCGACACATTGCGGTCGATCATCATGCCTTCCACCTGATAGAACGTGTGCTCATGCGAAGCGTCCACGCTCTCATTGCGGAACACCCGGCCGGGCGCGATCATGCGCAGCGGCAGCGGCAGGCGTTCCATGCCGCGCACCTGTACGGGCGATGTGTGGGTGCGCAGCAGGGCGCCGCCATCCAGCCAGAAAGTATCCTGCATATCGCGCGCCGGGTGGTCCGCCGGAATGTTCAGTGCGTCGAAGTTGTGGTGCTCGTCCTCCACTTCGGGGCCGTCCAACACGGCGAACCCCATGGAGCGGAACAGGTCCTCAATCTCCTGCTGGATCTGCGTCAGCGGATGCAGACTGCCCGGCTTCACACCCGCCGCCGGAAGCGTGAGATCGATCCACTCGGCATCCAGACGCGCGGTCAACGCAGCTTCATCGAACGCCGATTGCCGGGTTGCGATCGCCTCCGCGATGGAGTTCTTGACCGTATTCAGCACCATGCCCACGCGCGCGCGTTCCTCCGCCGCTAGTTTGCCCATGCCCTTGCTGATCTCCGCCAGATCGCCTTTGCGGCCGAGCGCGCGCACACGGATCGCTTCCAGTTCCACCGCGGTCTCAGCGGCGGCGATCTCGCGCAGAGTCCGTTCCCCGATTTCGTTGAGAGAGGCTTCCATCAGCGCTTGAACTACGCCGCAGCCGGAAGGTAGGCGCTTTCCTGACCGGCCAGTTCAATCCCAAGATGATTGATGTAGAACAGCAGCAGCGCGTTCGGGAACCGGCCCTGAAACGCTGTGTACACGCGCTCCTGCCAGCCTTCATTCAGGTACGGTTTCGGATCCAGATCTTTCACGAAAAACCCTTCCTCATGCGGAATCGTCAGCGAGTCCAGCACCGCCACGATCATGTCGAAATGAGAGATCAGAATCGCCTGCGAAAGGTCCGTCGCCAGTTCTTCATCATGCTCGCGCAGCCGCGCCATCAACGTGGGGCCGGACTTCCTCAGGTTTTCCGTGTTCAACTTGTTCAAGTGCGTCCGCGTTTTGAAGCGCTCGTAAAGTTGATAGGTCTTCAACTTTCCCATCGAGATGCCCTTGAGGAGCTGGCCGAAGGCGTCATCGCCTAACTGGACGAAGACGTCCGAGATCTGCATACGCTAGCAGAGTAACACAGCCAACTGCGCTACAATCAAGGGTTTGGCCATGGGTAACCTGATCATTCTGGGGTCGCAATGGGGCGACGAAGGCAAGGGAAAACTGGTGGATCTACTGGCCGACCAGTTCGATCTGATCGCCCGCTTTCAGGGCGGTCACAACGCTGGCCATACCATCCAGATCGGCGACCGGAAATTCGTTCTAAAACTAATCCCCAGCGGGATACTGCGGCCCGGCAAAACGGCCGTGATCGGCAACGGTCTGGTGATCGATCCGGTGGCGCTGTTCACCGAGATTGACCAGTTGATCGAAGCCGGCATCGATGTACCCGCCCATCTGCGCATCAGCAATCGCGCTCACATCCTGCTGCCCGCCCATCGCGCCATGGAGAAGCGCATCTTCATCGGCACCACCTCACGCGGGATCGGACCGTGCTATGAGGATAAGGCCGGCCGGCGCGGCTTGCGGGTGGCCGATCTGATTGACCGCGAACGGTTCACCGAGCAGTTCGACGAACTCGCCCGCGAGCACCAGACCATGCTGCGCGCGTTCGACATTAATCCGGATTACGACCTAGACGAAGTGCGCGACCTGTACCTAGGGCTGGCGGATCGCATGCGCCCCATGGTCTGCGATACGGCCGCGCTCTTGAACCGCGCCATCCAAGCCGGCAAGAACGTGCTTTTTGAAGGCGCGCAGGCGACCATGCTCGATATCGATCACGGCACCTATCCTTACGTGACTTCTTCCAGCGCCTCCGCGGGCGGCGCATGCATCGGAACAGGCGTGGCGCCCACCCTGATCGACGGCATTCTCGGCGTCGCGAAAGCATACATCACGCGCGTGGGCGGCGGACCGTTTCCCACCGAGGTGGAAGGCGCGGCCGGGGATGAGATCCGCCGCCGTGGAAACGAGTTCGGTTCCGTCACCGGCCGTCCGCGCCGTTGCGGCTGGTTCGATGCGCCTCTGCTTCGCTATACCGCGCTCATTAATCACTTCGACAGCATCGTCATCACAAAATTGGACGTGCTGGATCACCTCGACCAGATTCCGGTTTGTACCGCCTACCGAAGCGGATCTAAATTGCTCGACGAGATGCCCGCGACTTGCGGCGAACTCGCCGGCGCGGAGCCGGTTTATGAATGTCTGCCGGGCTGGCGCACGGACACTTCCGCGATCGCGACCTGGGACAAGCTGCCGTCTGAAGCGCGACGGTATCTAGACTTCCTGGAAGCCCAGTCCGAAGTGGAAATCGGCTGCGTTTCACTCGGACCGGAGCGCAACCAGACCGTCGCGCGGCCGGGTTCGCGGTTCGAAGAGCTTACCGCATAGAATCCCGATAACGATCGCATAAGTTCGAATCGCGTTGTGGCACGATTCTTGCTCTCACGTTTTTCGTGAGAATTGCGACGTTTGCCCTTCTGGCGTTGCTGACAACCCGATTGCTCCCCGCCGCTTCCCCGGATGAATTGATCCGCGAATCCCTCAAAAACTACCAAAGGGATTTCCACGAAGGCATCACGCATTTTACTTACCTGGAGCGCGATGTCGATAATTCCAAGACCTCGGTTGACCGCGAAATGCTCGTCAATGGGCTACCGTTTGAAATGGCCGTCAGCCGCAACGGCCAGCCGTTGAGTTCGTCCGAAGAAGCCAAAGAACGCGACAAATTGGAAAAACGGCGCAACGAGAGCGCGGGAGACCACGCGAAGCGCGTGCGCGAGCGGGAGCAGTCGATGGCGTTTCTCAATGAGGTTCCCAACGCGTTTACATTCCAATTGATCGGCGAGGAGGCCGTGAATGGCCGTCCGGCGTTCGTGATCCGATGCACTCCCAAACCCGGCTTCCGTCCGCGCGACAGCCATGCCGCCATGCTCGCTCATATCGAAGCGAAGCTCTGGATCGACAAAGAAGATATCCAATGGGCCAAAGCCGAAGCGAAAGTGCTCGGGACCATCTCCATCGGCTGGATTCTCGCGAGGTTCGAGCCGGGCGCGACTATGCTTTTGGAACAGACCCGGCTTAGCGACAAATACTGGATGCCCAGCCGGATCGATGTCAACGGCGACGCGAAAATCCTGCTGGTGAAAGACCACCCGGTTCATGAGCAGATGTTCTTCTACGACTTCAAGCCGGTTGCGCCGGAGAACTTGCAAGCGAAGAACTAAATCGCCGATTGGGAAGCAGCACCATCACGATCACAATGGAGAGCGGGTGCATCAACCCGGCGATGAGAAACACCGGCGAGTAACTGAAATGGCGCACGATCCAACCCGTTCCCAGATTTGCAATCATCCCGCCAACCGCGCCACCCGCGCCGGAGAAACCGGTAGCTGTTCCCACCTCATTGGCAGGAAATAGGTCCGCTGGCATGGCTTGCAGGTTGGAAGTCCAGAACCCGTGGCCCATGGTCACCAGGCAAATGGCGCAGATGGCGAGCGCCGCGTTGGGGACCAGCGGCGCGAGAATGGCGCCCGGGATGAGAGCCGCGCCCAACAGCATCACCGCCTTGCGCGCGCTGGGGAGCGGCCATCCGGAACGGATCAACTTCGCCGAGATCAGCCCGCCGGTCAGATACCCGACCGCGCCGAAGCAATACGGCACCCACCCATAGCGTCCGATAGCCGCCGTATCGAAACCACGCTCCTTGTGCAGGTATTCCGGGAGCCAGAAGATGACGAAATAGATTACCGGATCGGTAAAGAAGCGCGCCAGCATGAGCGTGCCGCACGCACGGCTGGTGACGACTTCGCGCCAGTTCACACGGGCCGCGCCCTCCGGCTTCGTCTGGCGCTCGGTCGGAATCTCCGGTTTTAGCCGCTCATATTCCGCCGCCGTGATCCAGCGGCTGCGATGAGGGGAATCATAAAGCAGTAACCACAGAACCAACCAGATCAGACCCGCGCCGCCCGTCACCAGAAACGCCGCACGCCAACCGAATCGGAGCGTGAGGAGCGCGATGAGCGGCGGCGCGATGGCGGACCCGGCGGACGACCCGGCATTGAAGATGCCGATTCCCAATGCCCGCTGCCGCGCCGGAAACCATTCGTTCACCACCTTCGCGGCGGCCGGCCAGTTGCCCGGCTCACCCAGCCCCAGCAGAAAACGATAGAACGCGAGCGACCACTTCCCCGTCGCCAACCCATGCAGCATGGAAGCCGCCGACCAAAAGGAGATGAAGACGGCGAAGCCGCGTTTCGCGCCTAGCCGGTCCACCACATAGCCCGAACCCGCATACATGATGGCGTAGGCCAGAAGGAAGAGCGTGATGACCTGGCCGTAATCGGTCTCGCTCATCCCGAACTCCTTGCGGATTTCCGGGGAGACGATCGGCAGTGCCAGGCGGTCCATGTAATTGACGGCGGTCGCCAGGAACAACAGCAGGCCGACGATCCACATCATGCGCGGTAGTTTCACGGGTAAATCCCCATGCGACACTACAGTCTATAAGAAGCTCAGGACTCAGAAACCTATCTTTTCCGCGCCTCTCGCGCGCCCGTCTTTCCGCCGCCGCGGTGGCCGGCTGCATCGCCGCTTTCTTCTTCTACTGCACCTGGCCCGGGCTGTTCATCGGCTTTGACGACGACGACGTAATGAACCTGCACGTCGCCTGGAGTCCGCCGCTGCGCGCTTTGGTGTTGAGCAACCTGGTTCCGTTCACGCCTTTGTACCGACCGGCGGGCGCGGCCTATTACCGGATTTGTTTTGCGTTGTTCGGCTGGAATCCAGCGGCGTTTCGCGCGGTGACGTTCGTATTTGTGTTGGTCAACATATGGCTGGTTTATTGGTTGGCCCGAAGGTTGACAGCGTCCCTTGAGGCTTCCGCTCTAGCTGCTTTGATCTTCAGTTTCCACCCGAAACTGCGAGAGATTTATATGAGCAACGGCGCGGTCTATGACGTCCTTTGCGGCACGTTCAGCCTGCTCGCGCTCCTCTATTACATGCGGCTGAGAGAGCGGGATAAATCCTGGAAATGGTGGGAGTTCTCATTGATGACCGCTTTGTTCATCGCGGCGGTGAACGCTAAAGAAATGGCGGCGATCCTTCCCGCGATCTTCTTTATTTACGATTGGCTTTTTTATCCGCCGTCATCTCGAAAATTCAACGGACTCGCCCGGTGGCTCTCGAAAAACGGCCGCGCGGCGGGCTTCCTCGCAATTTTGGCTGCCCTGGCTTTCTGGGGTAAACGCCGGCCGGGGGGTGCCTTCTTTCAGCAAGCCCTCTATGAGACCTCCTTCACGTCGCGACGCTTCTTCGGGCATGAACGCAGATTGATTTCAGATCTCTTCCTATTGCCCGGCCGCGGCGCAACAACGGCCCTGGTGGTGGCATGCTACGCCGCTTTGTTCCTGATCGCCGCGCTCACGCGCAAGAAATATCTCTGGTTCTGCGCATGGTTTGCGCTCCTGGCGCCGCTGCCGGTTGTATTTATCCCGTACCGCGGATTCTTTGTCATGTACCTGCCCATGGCGGGTTGGGCGATCTTCGCGGCTTCCGTGATCGTGAAAGGTCGAGACTGGCTCTGGCGGGTATTGTGGAAGCGGCCTCCGCTTCCCTATGGCGCTTGGCAGCCAGAGCGGGTTTTTACATTCGCGGCGGTCGCATTCCTGATTGCGCTCGGCCGGAACACCGATCTCTCCACGAATATGGTTCCGCACTCGTCCGCCGCTTCCGTGGCTGAGACCTACTCGGATATCATGCGCCTGAAAGAACGCCTGCCGCCCCGCGCCTATATTCTGCTTCTGCGCTGCCCCTATCCGGATGAGTCCTGGGGCCCGATGCAAATGATGCAGTTGCTATATCATGACCGGAACCTAATCGTCGACCGCCCCACGATGATGAAGGTGAAGCCCGACGAAAAATCGTACGCGTACTATGATCGGGTGATCGACTTCAACGGAAAGGACTTGTTGGTACTTAAACGAAGGACGGGCGCCGCGGAGAAAGGCCGGCTTCCCGGCTAACTCACGCGGACAATCCGGCGCCGATACAACAACATCACCACGCCCAGCGCGATTCCCAACAACGCCATCGTGGAGGGCTCCGGTGTCAGCACCGCGATGTCAATCGTCGCCGGAGCTCCGTAGGTATAGCTCAGATTGTTGCCGCCGCCATCGCCCAGCGAGTTCACCGTGCTCGAAACGGAAGTGGAACCGCCGCCCACCGCCTCAAACGTCACCGTGAACAGCCCAAAGTCCGACGGCTGGTAGCTGGCAAGATCCTGCGGAGAATCGAAGGAAAGCTCCGACACGTCCACGGTACCCGACGCCGCGCCGCTCGCGTCCACGTTGGTCTCGGAACCGTAGCCGTATTCATTCAACTCATCGCCCAAAACCGGATCGCCGAAAGAAACTGAGTCATAACTGAGCGCCAAGGGGTCGAAGTTTACGTTCAGGTCATACACGCCGACATCCGTGCCGACGATTCCGGAAACACCGACCACCACACTCACCAGATCTCCCTGAACGACTACCGGCGCGGACGCTTGATTGGTAATTACAGCCGCATGTAAGGGAATAATGGCAAGAAGAAATGCGAGGAAAAGCTGATATTGATTCCGCATGCCATTTATTCTACTGCTTTTCCCTTAGAGTTTCGAAAAATCGTTTTTTGAAAGGGAATTTAGCGGATTAGTTTCCGATACTGCAGAAACCCGGATTTTTCCGCAACCTTGTCATATAAATGCATGGCGTCGGCATTGGTCTCATGTGTAAGCCAGTAGACGCGGCTGGCCCCCGCCGCCCGCGCTGCTTCGTAAGTGGCCTCAATCAGCGCCCGCGCGATGCCGCGGTTCCGATACTCCGCCGCCGTGTAGAGATCCTGCAAGTAGCAATACGGTCCCGCCGACCAGCAGGAACGGTGAAACAAGTAGTGGACGATCGCCACCAGCCGCCCATCCAAAACGGCGCCCATCGCAAACATCGGTTCCTTCGCATCGTGGAAACGCAGCCAGGTCAGTTCCGTCACTTCCGGCGGGATCTGGGCGCGGTAAAACTCCTGATACGCGCGCCAAAGCACATCCCACTCAGCGCGGTCGGATTCGATGAGCGGCCGGAGAATCATGACGCGGCGCCGGCAAAGCAGATCTCATCCATGGCTTCGCGAAGGCGGTCCGCGCGATCCGTCTCGCAAAGCTCCCGCATCGATTGCATCGCGGCCTCCATGCGCGGCAACGGCGCCGCTTGGCTTGTGGGATCGATGCGATCAATGCGCCGCACTCTGGGGTGCCCGCAGGCCGCGGCAATTTCCCCGGGGTGGAACAACTCCTCCGTCAGCTCTTCGCCCGCGCGTCTTCCGGTAATCACAATCGGAATATCGACCTCCGGCGCCAACCCGTTCAACGCGATCATGCGCCGCGCCAGCGCGCCGATCGAGACCGGATCGCCCATCTCCAGGGCATAAATCGCGCCACCCGCTCCAAGCGCCGAAGCGTCCAGGAGGAAATGGGAAGCCTCGGTGAGCGTTGTGACGTAGCGCGTCATGCGCGGGTCGGTGAGAGAGAGAGGCAGCCGCTGTTCGATCTGCATTTGAAAAACGCGCGACACGCTGCCGCTGCTTCCCAGGACGTTTCCCAGACGCACCGCGAAGTATGGCAAGCCGGTCTGAGCGACGGCTTCCACCGCCGCTTCGGCTGTGCGCTTGGTGAGCCCGAGAACGTTTCTGGCGCGCACGGCTTTATCGGTGGAGACCAGAATAAACCGGTCGACGCCATGTTCCGCCGATAGCGACGCGAGATCCCACGTTGCGATCACGTTGTTGCGGACTGCTTCCACCAGATGCCGCTCCAGCATCGGCACGTGCTTGTAAGCGGCGGCGTGATAGACCAGGTCCGGTCTGTATTTGCGCAGCAATCGTCCGCAGCGGGTGCGGTTCTGGATGCTGCCGATCTCCGAATAAAACGCCACGCCGGGGAAGCGCCGCGCCATCTCGCGGTCAAGGTGGAAAAGCCCCGCTTCGGAAATATCGAAGGCTACGATCGCGGCGGGCTCATACCGCGCCATCGCCCGGCAAAGCGCCGACCCGATGGAACCGCCCGCGCCTGTGACCATGACCACGCGTCCCCGCAGCATCGGCGCGACCGGGTCTGGACTGAGCGCGGGCCAGGGCTTTCGATAAAGATCCTCGATCCTGACAGCTCTCAGTTGTAAGTCCAGGCGAATGGTTTCGTCGATCTCGTCAGCGGGGGGAAGCGTGCAGAATAATTCGCCGGTTTGCTCGATGCTGACCTCGTCCGCAAACCCCGCAAACGAGACATCGGGAGCGTGTTCGCGTAAACCGGAGAGCAGACGCGTGCCGGTTTCGCGCGCTTCGAACAGCACAACCCGGCGCGTCATCGAAATAAGACACCCGCCGTCTTGAGAAGAATTCCCATATCTTTTACAAGGCTTCTCTGCTGGAGATAGCCTTCGGAAAGCCTGATCTTCTCCGGCAGGATCGAATCCGCATAGTAAGCCTCGGGGTTGCGGACCGCTCGCAGAATTCTTTCTTCGTGCCGGAAAGTCAGCGATGCCGGATCGGTCAGGCCGGGACGCACGGTGAGAAGCTTTCCATACCGATCGTGGAATCTTGCGACCCAGACCGGCAACTCCGGCCGCGGCCCCACCAGGCTCATATCGCCACGCATTACGTTCCAAAGCTGAGGAAGTTCATCGAGCTTGGAGACCCGCAAGAGTCTTCCAATACTCGTTACGCGGCCCGCATCCATGGTGCGGAATTTCCAGATGCGAAACGGCTTCCCCTGCCGGCCCACGCGAATCTGCGAGAACAACACGGGCATTCCGGAACTCACCACGACCGCAACCGCGATCGCCGCCAGCACCGGCGCAAGAATCACCAAGGCCGCCGCGCTCACCACGATATCCATCAGGCGCTTAGCCATGCACTCTTACCGCCGCGTAACGGCTTACCGTCCGGGTAACCGCTTCGATGACGTGCTCGACATCCTCATCGGACATTCGCGGGTGTAGCGGCAGCGAAACCAGGCGCTCGTATTCCCGCAGCGCCCGCGCGCATCCCATCGGCATGGCCACTTTATGGATGAAGTAGGGATGCAGCGGAATGGGAATAAAGTGAACGGAACACGCTACTCCGAGCCGCCGTAACTCTTCGATGAACTCACCGCGGGAGATCGACAGAGCCTCCAGGCGCAGCCGCGGAATGTACAGATGCCAGGCATGCCGCCTCTCCGGGCGGCGCGGCGGCAACTCCAATTCCTCAAAGATCCCGAACGCCTCGTCATAAGCGCGCGCGATGCGGGTGCGCCGCTCCCGCATGCGCTCCATCTTGCCCAACTGCACCAGCCCGATGGCCGCCGCCACATCCGGCAAATTGTACTTATACCCGTCCTCGACTACTTCATAGAACCAGGCGCCTTCACCCGCGCGCCGGTTCCAGGCATCGCGATCGATTCCATGCGATCGCATCAGCTTAGCCGTGCCCGCCACCGCGTCCGATTCCGTGGTCAACATGCCGCCTTCCCCGGTCGTGATCGTCTTAGTGGCGTAGAAGCTGAAAGCCGTCGCGTCCGCCTCCGCGCCGCCGATCGGGCCGCCGCGATACTCCGAACCGCAGGCATGCGCGGCATCCGCGATAATCGCCAGATTATGCGCGGACGCCGTCGCGCGCAGATCATCCATGTCGCATGCCAGGCCCGCCATGTGAACGGGCAGCAGCGCGCGCGTCCGGCCGGTCACCAGCGCGCGCGCCATCGCGGGATCGATATTCAAGTCTTCCCCGATATCGGCCAGCACCGGCGTCGCCCCTACCTGCAGAATCGAATGCACGGTGGAGCAGAACGTCATCGGCGTCGTGATCACCTCATCACCCGGACCGATCCCAAACGCCTTCAATGCCAGATGGATCGCGGCCGTTCCGGAACTGACCGCCAGCGCATGACGCGCGCCCGTGTACTCTCGAAAACGCTGCTCGAACTGCGCCGCGCGCGGGCCCGTCGTAAGCCACCCCGACCGCAGCACTTCCGTCACGGCCGCGATCTCTTCCTCATCGATGTCGGGCAGGTGAAACGGAACGGTTCTCATGCGGCGGACTGGATCGCGGCCAGGTAATGCGACGTCAGCGGCGGGAACGTTTCGAGCAGCGCCGCCATCATCCAGGCATGTTTCGCGAGCCTGCGCGCAATCGGCGGCGCCAGCGTAATTCTTCTTATGGTCATCCGCTGCCCGGGAAAAAGCTTCCGCAACTCGGCCTTCCCGATGCCGCGCACCATGGCGTTCGCCGGATTGTTCACCCGCATGTCGTACCAGAGAATCGAACCCGCCGCTTTCCGCACCCGCACCATTTCCCGCGCGATCGCCTCTCTGCGCTCCGGTTCCAGGACCGAACTGAACAGCGTGGATTGCACCACGATATCGAACATTTCATCCGGATAATCGAGCTTTACGGCGTCTCTACACTCCAGCGTAACGGATGGCGGGCACAGCCTCCGCGCCATCGTAATCCGTTCGCAATCCTGATCGACTCCGAACAGATGCTCCGGCGCCGCGCCCCAGCGAATGAAATCCCGCAACCAATTGCCGGTCCCTGTTCCCACCTCGAGCACGCGCGCTCTCCGCAAGTCCGTATGTCCGTTTGCCGCGAGCACCCGCAACACCGCGCGCTCGCGTGTTTGGATCGTGAACTGATAGCCGGGCTCAAACAGCGAGTTACGCACGCAGCAACTTGAACAGCCCGATCAGAACTCCGCACCCATAGCCCACGTGCAGAATCGCAAACGCGACCGCCGCCATCGGCTTGCCCGCATTCACCGACACCGCCAGATTCGCCCCCGCGTACAGCAGCAACGGCCCGCGCCACCGCGTAATCAGGCACAGCACCAGCAGCGCCGGAGCCAGCGGCCGCATCGCATAAACGCGCCTCACCTTGGCTAGCACCAGCGGCTTATACAATCCGTATCCGAACGCCATCCGCCATAATTCCCGAAACGTGGATCGCGCAAAATATTGCACGCGCATGCCGGGGATCAGCAGGATTTTTCCACCCGCGCGCCGCAAGCGATAGTTGAACTCATCATCCTGATTCCGGATCAGCGCCTCATCGAACTTGCCGATGCGTTCAAACACATCGCGCCGGTAACACCCGAACGGCACCGTCTCCACTTCTCTCACCGAAGCCGTTCCCAACCGAAACCGCGAGTTCCCGATCCCGAACGCATGCGACAGCGCGAACGCGATCGCCCGCGCCACCATCGTATCCGCGCCCGCCACCGTCTCCAAAGCGCAGCCTACGTTATCCGCCCCGGACCGCTCCAACCACGAAACCAAGCCCGCGATATAACCTGCCGGATAAACCGCATGCGCATCCGCACGCAAAATCACATCGCCGCGCGCCTCGGCCAGCGCCAGGTTCAGTCCATGCGGAACGGTACGCTTCGCATTCGCAATCACCCGAATGCAACTCCACCGCTTCCGCAGCCCTTCCACTACCGCGCGAGTTCCGTCCTCGCTCGCGCCATCCGCCACGATGACCTCAATCGCATCCGCCTCACGCCATTCGCCAAGCAATGACGTAAGTGCCCGCCCGACATGCCCCGCCTCATTCCGGCAGGGCATGATCACAGAAACCCGCACGTGCCTAGTACCGATACGAATCCGGCTTGTAAGGACCTTCCACCGCCACCCCGATATACTCCGCCTGCCTCGGCGTCAGCTTCGTCAGCTTCACGCCGATCTTGTCCAGATGCAGCCGCGCCACTTCCTCATCCAGCTTCTTCGGCAGCGTATAAACGCCGGTCTTGTAGGCGCCGCGGTTCTCCCAGAGATCCAACTGCGCCAGCACCTGGTTGGAGAAGCTGCTGGACATCACGAAGCTCGGGTGCCCGGTCGCGCAACCCAGGTTCACCAGCCGCCCTTCCGCCAGCAGGAAAATGCTGTGGCCATCCGGGAACGTGTATTGATCCACCTGCGGTTTGATGTTGATCTTCTTTACTCCCGGCGCCTGGTTCAGCGGTTCCACCTGAATCTCATTATCGAAGTGCCCGATGTTGCACACGATCGCCTGATCCTTCATCCGCTCCATATGCTCCAGCGTGATGATATCGACGTTGCCCGTGCATGTCACGTAGATATCGGCCGTTCCGAGCGTGTCTTCGATCGGCGCCACCTGGTAGCCTTCCATCGCGGCCTGCAGCGCGTTGATCGGATCCACCTCGGTCACAATCACGCGCGCGCCCATCCCGCGCAGTGACTTCGACGAGCCCTTGCCCACGTCGCCATAGCCGCAGATCACCGCCACTTTCCCCGCCAGCATCACGTCCGTCGCGCGCTTAATTCCATCCGCCAGTGATTCGCGGCAGCCGTACATGTTGTCGAACTTCGACTTCGTCACCGAATCGTTTACGTTGATCGCGGGCACCAGCAGCTTGCCATCCTGCTGCATCTTGTAAAGCCGGTGAACGCCCGTGGTGGTCTCTTCGGAGACGCCCTTCCAATCCGCGGCCACTTCATGCCAGCGCCGCGGATTCTCCGCATACACTTTCTTCAACAGATCTTTAATCACCTGCTCTTCATGGCTTGACGACGCAGTGTTCACCCAGCCGTCGCCTTCCTCCAACTCATAGCCCTTGTGCAGCAGCAGCGTCACATCGCCGCCGTCATCCACCACCAGTTCCGGACCTTTGCTTTCCGCATGGCTGATCGCCTGGTAGGTGCACTCCCAATACTCTTCGAGCGATTCGCCCTTCCACGCAAACACCGGAACGCCCGTTTCCGCGATCGCCGCCGCCGCATGATCCTGCGTGGAGAAGATGTTGCAACTGGCCCAGCGCACGCTCGCGCCCAGTTCCACCAGCGTTTCAATCAGCACGGCGGTCTGAATGGTCATGTGTAATGACCCGGTGACGCGCACTCCCGCCAGCGGCTTGCTCTTCGCATATTTCTTCCGGATCGCCATCAGCCCGGGCATCTCCTGCTCGGCGATCGTAATCTCTTTACGGCCCCAATCGGCCAGGCGAATGTCGGCGACTTTATATTCGGCTACAGCAGGTTCGATAACGGCGGTGCTCATAATGATTATCAATATATCATGATTCATTGATAAGCTAGATCCGATGGCGGAATTTTTCAAAGCAATGCGCGTGTTGGGCGATGAAGCGCGCGTCCGCATTCTCCGCCTTCTCCAGCGCGAGGAACTGAGCGTCGCCGATCTCCAGGAGATCCTCGGCATGGGCCAAAGCCGCATCTCCATGCAGCTTTCGCAGCTGAAGCAGGCCGGCTTTGTGGAAGTCCGCCGCGCGGGCGCCAAGAGCTTATACCGCCTGCACGCGCCGCCGGCCGAGCGCCGGATCATGACGGAAGTCCTGCGCCAAAGCACCGAGGAAATTGCCGAAGCCGCGCACGATGACGAAGGCCTGCAGCTCATCCTGCGTCGCCGCAAAGACAAACTCCGCAACTACTTCGACGAAATGGCCGGACGTTTCGGGCGCGACTACGTGCCCGGCCGAAGCTGGGAATCCACCAGCGAAATGCTCTTCCGCCTGCTCCCGCCGCTCGTCATCGCTGACCTCGGCGCAGGTGAAGGCACGCTCTCGCTCAAGCTCTCGCAACGCGCCCAACAGGTCATCGCCGTCGATAGCTCAAAGAAGATGGTGGAATACGGAACCGGCGTCGCCCAGCGCGCGGGCGTGAAAAATCTCGAATACCGCCTCGGCGACCTTGAAGAACTTCCGATCGAATCGAGCAGCGTGGATCTCGCACTGTTTCATCAAAGCCTGCATCACGCCCTGCACCCGGCCCGTGCCATCGCAGAAGCCGCGCGTATTCTGAAACCCAACGGCCGCATCGTTGTGATGGACCTGCTCAAGCACTCGCTCGAAGCCGCGCGCGACATGTACGCCGACGTGTGGCTCGGCTTCTCCCAGGCCGAATTGATCGACTTACTCCGCCAAGCCGGCTTCCACCAGCCTGACGTCGCGATCCTGCATCGCGAATCGCAGCCGCCGCACTTCGAAACCGTGATGGCGATCGCTGTCAAGCCGGCTCAATCGACAGATCACCATGCCGTGAGCCCCGGAACCCATAAAACATGATGTAGAGATAAAGCGCGGCGGGCAGAATGAACGCCAGTTGCACGCCGAACCGGTCCGCCAGCGCGCCCTGGATCACGGGCAGGATCGCGCCGCCGACAATCGCCATCACCAGCAGCCCCGAACCTTTGCCGGTCATCTTGCCAAGCCCGTCAATCCCGAGCGTGAAGATGGTCGGGAACATCACCGAGTTGAAGA
Source organism: Bryobacteraceae bacterium (assembly GCA_965225785.1). GTDB lineage: Bacteria > Acidobacteriota > Terriglobia > Bryobacterales > Bryobacteraceae > Bog-113. The sequence continues at coordinate 75,068 of CBDDBV010000005.1, forward strand.
AACCGACGCCGATGATGCTCCATAGCGCAACTTGTCCGGTACTCACGATCGATAGGATCACGAGCAGGCAAGCCATGATCGCCGCGCCGGCCAGCACCAGGTTCGGCTTCACATACTGCATCAACGCGGACCCGATGAACCGGCCCACCATCGCGCCGCCCCAATAGAACGATACATATCCCGCCGCCGCCTGCTCGGTCAAGCCGCCGATGTTCGGCAGCTCAAAGTAATTCACCAGAAAGCTGCCGATGGAAACCTCCGCGCCCACATACACGAAAATCCCCACCGCGCCGAGCACTAAGTGCGGGTAGCTCCACACGCTGCGCTCGCCTTTCTCATGCGTCGCCGCTTCGTCGATCTGCGTCAAAACCGGCAGCTTGATGACCCAGAAGACAACCGCCAAAAGAAACAGCAAAATCCCGATCACCAGATACGGCGTCTTCACCGAACTCGCTTCCATCGCCTGATGCGCTTGAAACTGGGCGGGTGTCAGTTGATGCAACTGAGCGGTGGTCATCGTCGCCGCCGACAGGATAAACAGCCCGCCGACTTTCGGCCCGATCGTCGTCCCGAGCGAGTTCAGGGCCTGCGCCAGAGTCAATCGGCTGGAAGCTTTCTCCGGCGCGCCCAACTCCGCCACATACGGATTAGCCGCCACCTGCAACAGCGTTACGCCCGAAGCCAGCACAAACAGCGCGCCCAGAAACAAAGGATAGGAGGGAATATTCGCCGCCGGTAAAAACAACAGCGCGCCCACGCCCATCACCGCCAAGCCCGTCACAATCGACTTCTGATACCCCAGGGCCGTAATAATCCGCGAAGACGGAAACGACATGATGAAATAGGCCGAGAAGAAAGTGAACTGAATCAGCATGATCTGCGTGTAATTCAATTCGAAAATGCCCTTCAGATGAGGAACCAAAATGTCGTTCAGCACCGTAATGAAGCCCCACATGAAGAACAGCGTCGTCAGTATCGATAGCGCGGCGCCGTAGTGCTGAGCCGGCGCGGCCGTAGCGCCTCGTTGTGCGGCGGGTTGGATCATACAGGACTCCTGGCGAGCCCAACCTGGGACTCGGTATCGTTGCATATTATCAACAAGTGAACTACCGCATCGCGGCCGGGCTGTTTGCGAAGGCTCTCGGGATCATCTATCTGATCGCGTTTGTGTCCTGCGGCGTACAGGTCAATGGGCTAATTGGCTCGAACGGAATCCTTCCGGTCCCGGTCTTCCTCGGCGCGGTTTGGCGGCAAGCTGGATCAAGCGCATTCTGGGACGTGCCCACCGTCTTCTGGTGGGCCCACACCGATTTCGCGCTGCAAGCCGTGTGCTGGTCAGGCGCAGTCATCGCCATCGCCGCCGCGCTCGCGAAGTCTCACTCCATCGCTCAGCGCGCGGCCTTCGCGATCCTTTTCATCTTCTATCTCTCCCTCGTCAGCGCCGGCCAGATCTTCATGGGCTACCAGTGGGATTACCTGCTTCTCGAAACCGGCTTCCTCGCGATCTTCCTCGTCCCCAGCTTGCCGCGCATCTGGCTCTTCCAATGGCTGCTCTTCCGCTTGGTGTTCGAATCCGGCGTGGTCAAACTAACCAGCCATGACGCAACCTGGAGCAGCCTGACCGCGCTGACTTACCACTATCAAACGCAGCCGCTCCCTACGCCGCTCGCCTGGTACATGGCGCAACTGCCGCTCTGGTTCCAAAAGACCTCGACCGTCTTTGTCTTCGCGGTGGAACTGATACTCCCGTTCATGATCTTCGCGCCGCGCCGCTTCAAACAGGCCGCGGCCGCCGGGATAGTTGTACTGCAGTTGCTTATCTTACTGACAGGGAACTATACCTTCTTCAACTGGCTAACGATCGCGCTTTGTCTCTTCTTACTGGACGATCGTTTTTTTCACAATCGGCCTGTGGCCACTCCGCGCGCCAACCGCTACGTCTCCATCGCCCTGCTCGTTTTCGTCGCGGTGATCAGTGGTAGCCAGTTACTCGAAATGTTCAGCATCGCGCCACCCGCGCCCATCCGAATCGTAGCGAGACAGATCGCTCCCTTCGGCCTCATCAACCAATACGGCCTCTTCGCGTCGATGACCACCACGCGCCCGGAAATCTCCGTCGAAGGTTCGAACGACGCTACTCATTGGGAACCCTACCTCTTCCCCGACAAAGCCGGCCCACTTAATCGCTCGCCTTCGTGGGTAGCTCCTTACCAGCCACGCCTGGACTGGCAAATGTGGTTCGCCTCTCTGGGCGATTATCACGACAACCCCTGGTTCACGCAGTTCCTTCTCAAACTCCTCCAGGGTTCCAAGCCCGTATTGGCGCTTCTCGCGCGCGACCCGTTCCACGGCACGCCGCCGAAGTACATCCGCGCGATCACTTACGAATACCGCTTCACCGATTTCGCGACGCGCCGGAAAACCGGCGATTGGTGGACGCGCGAACCCACAGGCACTTACTTCCCGGCGGTGTCGTTGAAGTGACTAACCCGGAATTACGCGGCTTCTCTGAGAACCGGCCGAACACGCACCACACAGAAGCACCCTTTCGCGATTCTTTAGGGCCAGTCCTGAGCCCCATGAAGCACGCGCGATATTTCAACGGCGTGTTCGTTCACCTGGTACACGACGATATAGGGTAAGGGTGGAAAGGTAAGCTCGCGCCGCCCGATCATGCGGCCACTGGCCCGGCCCATATCAGGAAAGTTCTTTAGTTGGCCACAACCGTAATAGATGATCTTGGCGACTCGTCTGGATGCTTCCGGGTTGTCGCGCTCTATCCATGCACAGATGCGTTCGAGGTCTTCGGCCGCCGGCAGAGACCAACGAACTTGCCTCAGGGCCGTAAAAAGCGACGGAGCCGGTCGCCCACCTGTTCATGAGTCAGGAATTCGGCTCGCTCAAGAGCAGCCTCGCCCCGTTTCACGGCCTCAAAGAAGCGGTCTTCCTCCTCGAAGTAACTCGCAACAACATCCTGCACAGTCTCATTGAGGTCGCGGCCTTGCTGGGTCGCCCGCTGTGTGAGCTTCGCTTGCAGGTCGGGGTTGAAATGGACTTCCATGCCCTCAAGATACGTCAAACGCAGCGATGAGGCAAGCTCCGCTTTGGTTGACGCGAAATCCCGCAGTTCCTTCTCAAACTCCTGAGGAATCGAAAGCCACTATCTGCGCTATCGCTTCAATAACGTATTCATCCGGCGAGATCTGGAATCGGCTGAAGATAGTTCGTCGCGCGCTCAATCGCTCCGGCAATGTGTTCAAGATAATCTTCGACGCGCTCCGGAGGTTTCATAGGGGCTGCGCATTTTGCAGTACCTCGTTGCGGAACTTTGGCGGCAATCCGTTCGGCGTTACAACCGATACCGGCACTCCAAGCAGATTCTCGGCGTCTGTCCGTCAAACCCACAATGGTAAGCAGACTGGTGGATCGTGCGGGGTCAACCAGGACGTCGAGATCGCTCTCTTCCGTGTCGGCTCAAGTGAGAACCGACCCGAATACGCGGGGGCGCGATAGACCGCATGCTTGACAAGCTGCCGCAATTCCTCGCGGTGTGCTATGAGGGCTTCGGATGGTCTCATACTTGTTCTCGCTCTTCATCGTAGCTTCCTGGCAAGAAGCACCGATTCGCGACGCTCACACCCCAAACTGGCGCAGGTGATGGTCAAGATGTTTGTAAGTTAAAATCGCCCACTCCTCCGGTGTCATCGTCCCAAAGAAACTATGCGGATTATTCGTACACCCTGCCGTCCCGCCCGCGACGAATTTGTCAATTAATCCCGATAACCGGTCCCGTTCCTCGGCGAAATCCCGCTCGGCGGACACAATGAGGCCCTTGGCCGTCGGCGAATTCTTCCGTATCGGGTCGTCGTTCCCAAACACCATGCGCTTCACCAACCGCCCCATCAAGCGTTCGGATAGCGATCCCTTGTCGGGCGCCACTTCTCCCACCGCCCACTGCATGCTCACCGAGCAATGTGCCAGCATCTGCGCCGCCGTCATCGTACCCCAGCACCTCTCACTTTGCGGCTCCAATTTGCTCAGCCTGGCCTTTACCTGATTCGCCATCCCCGCATCGAACAGGTTTTTCATGATCACATGACTCCTTTGAATGAGCGTAACCAAGTGCGCGCGTCAGAGAATCCCCTTTCGCCCGCTCGATGTTCGGGATATGCTAGTCTCTGCTTCCAATGATCAGGATTAGCTTCCTCTATCCAAACTCCCAAAACGCGCGCTTCGATCTTGATTACTATGTCGAGAAGCATATGCCTTTTTCAATCGCTCTCCTAAGCGCGCATCCGGGTTTCAGAGGGGTCTCGGTGGACCGGGGCATAAGCTCCAACCCCGGCACTGACGCTCCCTATCTTGCTGTTTGCCATTTCCTTTTCGAGACGCTCGACGACTTCATGCAAGCCGTTTCACCGCATCTCCCGGCGCTTCGAGCCGACATGACAAATTACACCGATATCGAACCAACCTTTCAAGTCAGCGAAGTATTGATAGATCGGCGGTCCTCTGCGGTCCACTAACCGGAATCCGGCTCGTCCCCGATCCCGAAATGTCCTCTTGCGCCATACTGGCACCGCGCGTACTTCTGCGAACGTGTTCCGCCTTCCGGTACTTCTTGCCCTCGCGAGTTCAATCGCGCTGTGCCAAAGTAACTCTATCGCCGGCGCCGGAATCTCGCCAAAAACGTTCACCTATAAACGGGTCGAAAACAATGACATGCATGCCGATGTTTATCGTCTGCGGGGAAGCAAGCCGCGGCCGGTTATCTTATGGCTCCATGGCGGAGGTCTGATCTTCGGCGGTCGCGGCATGCTTCCAGCCGATGAACGAAAGCAATTTCTTCAAGCAGGCTACGTCGTGGCTGCTGTCGACTACCGTCTCGGGCCGGAAACCAAGCTACCGTTGATTCTTCAAGATGTCGACGATGCCTATCGGTGGATTCAAGAGAAAGGTCCTACTCTGTTCTCCGCGGATCCTAATCGAGTCGCTATCGTCGGCCAATCGGCAGGCACCTATTTGGCGTTAATGGCGGGAGTTCGCGTGCACCCATCCCCTAAAGCGATCGTTTCTTTTTATGGGTATGGGGACATCGCCGGCGAATGGTACGGCCGCCCAAGCGCATCTTTCTTAAACCAACGCCGGGTGACAAAGCAAGAAGCGTTTCGAGTGGTTTCCGATCGGGTGCTTTCGCAAAGCCCGGTGCGCCCGCGCGAAGACTTCTATATTTACTGCCGTCAAAACGGACTTTGGCCGCGGGAAATCGCAGGGTTTGATCCGCTCACACAGACCGAGAAGCTCAACAATCTCAGTCCGGAGCGGCTCGTGGGACCTCGTTACCCACCAACGCTGCTCTTGCATGGCGATCGGGATTCCGATGTTCCTTATCAGTTGTCCGAAAGAATGGCCGCTGCCCTTCAGCGGCAAGGCGTCGAACATCGGCTAATCAAGATGAAAGGTTTCAATCATCTGTTTGACGTATTTCCCGACGGACTCCCGCCGGAAGCGAAACCTATAGGGCTTCAAAACCGCAAGGTGGCCGCCGCATTTCAAGAGGTCTTGAGCTTTCTCTCGCGTTATCTTGGGGTCCGTCAGAATTGAACGGCGGCGTCCTTTCCTGATTCCCTAAACTTAGCCCTATACAGGGATCCGCGTGACCAGGCTTGGAGGTCTCGCCGGGCGCCCGCTTGCGGCATACTGAAATGACGAATCCTTCGGAGAACATTCGAACGGCTAGCGCGGATCGCGTCGGACGGCTTCAGACCTGGCTCGGCATTCAAGCGGGAGCGAAGCCCAAAGTCTACACCCAGATTCTTACGGCGTCCGAAATCGGCAGCCTGAGCTATTGGCTGGAAATCTTCTTCTCAGCCGGCATCGCTACGTTTGGATTGGTCGAGAGTAGCCCGGCTGTGATCATCGGCGCCATGCTGATATCGCCGCTTATGGGGCCGATCATGGGCGCCGGCTTGGCGCTGGCGATTGGTGATCTCTTTTTGGGAATTAAAGCGGTACTAAACCTCGTGGCCAGCGTTGCGGTTTCCATTGCGTTCTCCGGTTTCTTGGTCTGGCTGTTGCCGTTTCATTCCGCTACGCCTGAAATCCTTTCGCGCACAACTCCCAACCTGCTCGATTTGGCCATTGCGCTTCTCTCCGGTTTGGCGGGTTCCGTGGTGGTGTCGCGAGGGACCGGCGACCGTGCAGCCGCATTGCCCGGAGTCGCTATCGCCGTGGCACTGATGCCGCCCCTTTGCGTCATGGGCTTCGGATTGGGTAGCGGGGCAAACGTTGAGATTATGGGCGGCGCGGGGCTTCTTTTCCTCACCAACCTTGTCGCCATCGTCGCGAGCGCGTTTCTCGTATTTTTCCTTGTCGGGCTGAATACAGCCGCAGTTCATACAGTCATGATGGAATCCCGAAGAGAAGGGCTTCCGGGACGCATCTTTTCACATGGCCGCGGTGAGCGGATACTGTCAACAGGGGGCCGCCTGTGGTGGCGCATCCTGATGATGTTAGTGCTGCTCGCCGCCATTTCCGTGCCGTTGCGGAGAGCATTGATCGAGGTCACGAGCGAAACGCTTACACGCGGAGCCGTTCAGGATGAACTGAAGCGCCTGGCGCCTGCGGATACCCTGGTCTCGCAGCAAGTGAGCATAGGCGAGGAAGGTATCGTAATTCGCCTCATTTCGATCAAACCTATCCTTCAGGCAAAAGTGGCTGAGATGCGTCAGCGGTTAATGAGCCGGACCGGTCAAGACGTTCAAATTTCGGTTGAGGCGGTTGCAAGTAAACGCGAGTTAGCGGCCGTCATGGCACGCCTGACACGGCCAGTTCCGGAAGTCGCGAAAGAGAAAGATCTCGACGAAGTGCAAAAAGATGTATTAGACAGAGTTCGTCCGGCGCTTCGCGAAATTTGGCCGTCCGCTGATGCGCCTATTCATGATTTTGCTGTCGCCTTCGGCGGCCCCGCGGGCGTTTCCATAACCGTTCACTATGAGGCGGCGCAAACTCTGGGAGAAATTCCGATAACAATGGTACGGCATAGCCTGCAAACGCGGCTCGGAATACCGGACCTGACAGTGAGCGCGGTGAGAGTTCAGCCGGTGGATGCAACGCAACAGCCTGCCAGCCCCGCCGAACCAAAACACCCGCAACACCTGACACCTCACTAACGAAGGCAATTGTACGTTCAACGGGCCATCCGGCTGACCCTCAGTTCCATCATTTTCTGCGGGGCCCGATCCCCGATGGTTAGCTGCCCCAACTCAGTCCACTCCCCCTTATCATTGATGCGCAGAACTGTCGAAGTCTTGAATTCACCAAGCGCGAACCCCCACGAAATCGAGCCCTCGCCTTCAGCCAACTTGACCTCAGTCTCAAGCCAGCGCCCGTCGTTGAAAGCTCGCATCCGATAAGTTCCCGCGTCGTCGTCGAAAGAAATCAGCCCGAGTGCTTGAAGGGCGACGCGGCCGTCGGTCTTCGCGCGGCCCACGCCCTCAATCATGAGTAACAGACCGTCCAGCTTGAATTGAGCTGACTCGGTCTGCGCCATGTCCACGAACTGGCCAGGCCCGCGAAGAACCGAAGCCTCGCCTGACCACTCTCCGATCAGAAACTCGAGCTTTTTCATGGCCGCCCGTTGGGCCTCGATGTCCGGCGCCTTTGGAATTTGTGCCATTTTACGTTACTCCTGGGCAGCCCGCGCGCAGGAAGGCGGAGAGGGTTTTTCGAACCATACCCACATTAGACTCCAGTTTTTCTTCAACGTGCATTCTATCGTCACCATGGTAGGTAGGCGAAGCGCGGGGCTGAGCCGCGTCAAGTATGCTGGGGGGCTGGAAGGACAACAAAGTGCAAAAAGACGTTCTATTAGAACTGGTGAAGCAAAACCAGCACACAAGCCATTTCTCTTTCGACCGGGTTACTGAAAAAAATTCGAATCTCAAATTGAACGAGAATACAGCATCAATCGGCTTTATCTATCGTCATATTGGTGAGACGATCAACCTATTCGGCCAATTGCTCGGCGTGCAAAGTGATGTAACAAACACGACGATAGGGCAAGTCGATACCGGTCAGCGGTACGACGTCGGCGTTAGCAGAGATCTGATTGAGCGAGGTTACCAAATGCTTCAAGACCTCGTCAAAGAAAGCTCTGACGAGGATTGGTTGAAACCGGTCGATACTCCTTTCTTTGGCACTGTTTCCAGAGTAAGGTTGTTTGCGCACGCGCTCTTTCACACTTCTAATCATGCCGGACAGATATCTCTGATTTTAGCGAAAGGCAGGTAGCTAACGAGACCAAGCGCTCTTACTTCGCCAGTAATCCATGGTTGTGGTAGTAACTGATCACGCGTGTCACTTTCCAGACGCCGCTCTTGTTCTGCCATAGCATCACAAACTTCGCATCTCCTGCGCCGTCTTCCGGGCGCCCGGGATGGTGGAAACGATGGATCCCGATTTCCACCGCTCCATATCCGTTCAACGGGTACACCTCTAACGTATCCGGTAGCAGCGTCCGCTCCACCTTTCCGCAGATATTCTGCTTGATCGCGGCCAGAAACGGTGCTTTCCCCACAGACAACCCTGTTTGGTCATGGTAAAACTCCAGGTCGTCGGACACCATCGCGCCCAGCGTCGCCGGATCGCAGTGGTTATACGCGTCAAAAAGCTTTGTATCGAGCGCCCGAATCGTTTGAAAAAGCGGGTCCGGCTGCGAGGCCGATTGCGCGTTGGCCGGTAATGTAGAAACGCTCAGGACAACCAGCAGGTAAAGAAAGGTGGCATTCTTTGGTTTCATCCGTCTCGCCAACTCCTGATCCGCATCGCGACTCAACCCGCGCGCTAAATCCTGATCGGATGTACGGGCAAAAGCGGGCCTTAGTTCGGCGGAATTTGTCTTTTCGTAATTCTCGCTCCCTAATCCGTATACACCACGTATGTTCGAGTATGAGCTGACTTCGGGAGCTTCCATGGAGAGCGACGCGCGGCAAATCGCGATCGGATTGCGCCAGAGACAAGTCCTGCTCCTTGAGGCGCTGGTCGAGCGATACCAATATCGGCTTGTTCGCTATCTCATTATGCTGTCCGGCAGATCCGACGGGGTGGACGACCTCGTGCAGGAGGTTCTGGTGCAAACGGTTTTGCGGTGAAGGATGATAGAGCGATGCCGCAATTCGTTCCGATCGAAGAGCTGTTCAAAGGCCGGCATTTCGACCAGGAGATCGTGATTCTATGCGTCCGCTGGTATCTGAGTTTCAAGCTGAGCTACCGGGATCTGGTGACCATGATGGGCGAACGCGGCATCGTAATGGCGCATACGACGATCCTGCGGTGGGTCCAGCATTACTCGCCCGAATTTGAGAGGCGCTGGAGACGATACGCCCGTTCGGTCGGAGGATCCTGGCGCATGGACGAAACTTACGTCCGCGTGAAGGGCGAATGGATGTATCTGTATCGAGCGGTCGATAAGATCGGGAAGAGCGTCGATTTCTATTTGAGCCGCAACCGTGACGTCAACGCAGCGAAAGCCTTTCTGCGGAAAGCCATGAAGCAACAACGGACCCCGGTCAAGATCACGCTGGATGCCTATGCTGCGTCCCATCGGGCAATCGCGGACCTGAAGGAAAGCGGTCACTTACCGAAGCGGATTGGAGTGCGAACCAGTAAGTATCTCAACAATGCGATCGAGCAGGATCACCGGCGGGTGAAGCAGCGACTCAGGCCGATGCTCGGGCTGAAGAGTTTTAAGACTGCGGCAGTCGTAATCGGGGGCATCGAATTGGTGGAGAAGATCAAGAAGGGCCAGTTCAAAATCGGCAAGCTCGGAGGAAACCGAGCGACGGTGGCGAAGATCTGGCAAGCTGCCTTGGCGGCCTAACTGGAACCTCTCATCCAATAGGAGAAACCGCTGACTTGCCCTCCCTCAACTTTGCACCATTACCCGTTTGCGTATCGTCTGCTGAAGGATTAGGGTTTTGGCCTTTTTGAAGACGTTGAATTTCGCGGCGATACGTCTCTGCGAGATAGCGTTGTTGTTCAGCTTCTTTTTGGGTCAGATCAGCGATTTTCCGTTGTTGTAGAGCCTCTCTCTCATTGCTTCTCGCTATGGCCACCTCTCGGCGGGCTTCGTTGGCGCGCAACGCGGCTTCGAGCGCGCTATATGTAGCCAACACAGACAACAGTATTAATGAAGCAGTTACGCCGATGAGCGAAACTCTGGCTCTTCGCTTTTGGCGGAACTCACGTCCATAAACTGTCTCCAACGACTGATCGGAGATGGCTGCGACGAGTGTCGCGACTGCTTCGGCGAATTCCGGTCTGCCGACCCTTCTGGGTGCGTCGCGAGCCCAACGGAGATCGACGTAAATTGGTTCGCTATTGAATACGCCGGCGAGCGCGGAGTTTAAAGCCGTGGAACGGTCGAAGTCAAAATCGCGTCGAGCCTCGTTCCACACGATCTCCCCGTCGCTCAGAACGATGCGAATCCGCTCTCTGGCGTCTGGTCTCGATTGAATCCAGGCAGTCAGTTCATGCCTAACCCAATCTGATGACGCGCTTGCCGGAGATGCGATTAGAATGAAATAGCCAGAGACTTGAATTGCCTCGCGAATAGCGTCTTGTGCTGCAAGGGATATTTTGCCGGCGTCTTGGAAAATCCTTCGAGCACGCAGTTGGTACCAAGGCTTGGCAAACCGCTCCAGCTCGGCAGAGAGCTCCCCAGCCAATTTGCCGTCGGCCGCGTGATTAAAGCTGAGAAAGGCGTCGTGCTTTGGCATCTGCCGGTCGAGCCATTGTAAAACGATACGGCTAACGCATGTGGTTTGTCATTTTGTTTATGATCCTCCCTCGAAGGCGCGGCAATCTCAGGAGAAATGTTTGTGCCTGTAAGCGACTTGAATACCTGACGTTAAAAGGACGCAGCCGCTGCGAGCAGCTCGGTGTACTCAACGGAACACGACAGAAAGGTTCGATAGTCGCCCACGAAAGGGAGCCACTTATCTTGTTGTCCGGACCGGACACATAGGTTACAGATTGTTCCTGAGATATGCCGGTGCAGCTCAGCTTGCTTCGCAGGCACTCTCCAAACTCCGGCGCGTAGCGCTGAATTCACCGCCAAACCTTTGTGTGATCCACGCTCACGTCCCGCTCCGCCATCGCGGATTCTATATCCCGCAGCGAAAGCGAATATCGGAGGTACCAATGTACGGACCCAGGATCGTGCAAGCCGCGAAGTGACGCTTGCGAAACAACCCGGAGTGTTCCTTGCTTGAAATCCAAGCAGCCTATCACCGTCGCACCTTCCAGATGCCACACCTCCGAGCGATCAGTATTCCTACCGCGACAGCCACTTACTTGAGAGAAACAACTACGCTTCCGGCCCGGTCAGGTTAGGGGGCGTAATCAATCAACTATCCCTCAACGTCCCTCGGGCTTTTCATTCTGTCACGTCGCGGCATGCGACCAGCCGGGCCAAGGCTTAGGTCGATGCGCCTCACCCGGCTAACACGCCGGTGCGTTTCCAATCGGCGATCCGGGAGAAGTGATACTGAAAGTAGTAGACATTCAAGAAGAATGTCAAAAATCCGCTTAAACGCAGCCCGATCGGTTCCACCGTCGTGTAGTAGCGCTCAAGAGAATGTTTCATGGCGAAGACTCCCGCGAACGCGAACACCGGCGAAGCAAGTATGCATGCGTAGCCGGCCAGCGCAAACAGGCCCGAAAGCACGATTACGCGGTCCAACGCCAAGGCTATCAGAAGGACAAGGACCGAACTCAGATCCGCCGCGATGGAAAGGCCGAAATAGAGCGTGGACCTGTTTCGGGGATCGATCTTCCTCACCCAGGACGCCTGCACGAATATCCAAAACAGTAGAAAGACACCGCTGGTAAGGAGGCCCAGAAAAAGGAGGAGCAGCCAGTGCATCGAGGGTGGCGCAACTGTTACAGAGTTCGCCCGATCGGGGACCGTGTATATGGGCGCGGGCGGCAGTGCCACGACACCGGCCAGCAAGTGCGACAAAGAAGTCCAATGCGAATCCGGACCAATTCTGGCCAAGTCGGTCATGCTGATATACCCTTGATTAACGTACTGATTTACCTCATCCCAGGAGTAGGGCCCAAACTGCTCACCACCGCGGTTGATAAAACAGCTCATCGTCGTTTCTCCATCCTCTTTAACTAAAGCGGAAAAGGATTCGCGGAACGACCAAGAATCATCGGACGTGAAATCCGGATTGCCGCTTTATTTTGGTCATTTTCCGCCTCGCCGCCCGCTTACGGGGTATCAGGCAGCAATGCACTGACAGGAAAGGAAACGAAGAAATGCTGAACATCATGAGAAAAGCGCTGACCACCGCCGTGCTGCTGATTTCCGGATCGATCGCCGCGTCCGCCCAGACCCGGACTTTTGAAGTCGAGAACCACACCCGGTACGACATCAAACAGATTTACGTGTCCAGTACTTGGTCCAACGATTGGGGCTACGACCGCCTTGGCTCCGGCACGCTGTACCCCGGTTATTACATGACACTGCGGGTTTATCCCGGCTGGTACGACGTTAAGCTGGTCGACGGGGACGGAGATGCCTGCGTGGTGCGAGACGTCGATTTCCGATCCGGTGCGGATTGGGTGCTGAACGACGGCCTTCTTGCACTGTGCGAACTGGGGACGGCTTTGCGATAACAGGAGACCTCCGTTACACTCGAACTCAAGGCCGCCCGGCGAAAGTCCGGCGGCCTTCTTTCGGCTTGAGGATCAACCGTTTCGCTGTTGCGCCGCGCGAGCGTTCACGCGGTCAAGCAGTTGCCGCGACATCTCGTCCCGTGGAGATTCTTGTAGCAACTCTTGAAGAATGCGAGCCGATTCGCGGTAGCTCCGGGCGGCCGCCGGTTCGTCGCGCAAGCTAGGTGCGTGCGCGTTGCCCTGTACATCGCCAACCAGCAGCCAGGCAAACGCAAGTTCCCGTCGAGCAGTCCGATCATTGGCCACCAGCGGCTCAGCTTCGTTCAGATAATTTTGCGCGTCGTCCACCAACCCCAGGCGGCTGGGAGTCGGCCCAGGCAAGATGTGCAGCGCTTCCGGGAACCGCACACGATAAGACTCCTCGAGTTCTCGGAGGTCTCTCATCTGAGTGTCGCCGAATTCGCCCGTAAATTCCGTCAGATGAGATATCGCGTTCTTCTGTTGATCCTGAATCTGCCGCTCCAATGCTTCTCGAATGTACTGATCTCGTTGCAATTCGACGGCTTGCCACCCGGTAAGCCCGATCAGGAAGGCAAACATCGCCGCCGTCGCAAGCGCAACACGGTTGCGCGCCGCAAAGCGAGACGTGCGATAGAGTAACCCACCTTTTCGCGCGCCGACGGTCCGGCCCTGCAGGTACCGGTCAATGTCAGTGGCGAACGCGGATACGGTCGGGTAGCGCTCGGCGACGTCGCGGCGCAGCGCTTTCATGACGATGCAGTCCAGGTCTCCGCGCAAGCTCTTTCTCAGGCTCGCCGTGCCACCCTCACCGCCGGGTTGAGCCAAATGGACCGCCGAACTAGGAGGAAGCGGATCGCGCGTGGTTATGGAGGTTATTACCTCATCGGGCGCGCTGTGCTCCCGAGCGTGCGGCTTAGATCCGGTTAGAAGCTCATACAGGACAACTCCCAGCGAGAAGATGTCGCTCGCATAACCAGGTGGATCTCCGCGCAGTTGCTCAGGGCTCGCGTAGTTCGGAGTCATCACGGGCAACACGGCCCCGTCTTGATTGGGAATTCCGGTCTTGTCGATCACGCGCGCAATACCGAAGTCCAAAATCTTTGCGATGGCATCCGCCGTCACCAGGATGTTGGAAGGCTTCAAATCTCCGTGCACAATGCTGTTGTGATGCAGATAACAGGTGGCCGCGCAAACTTGAAGGAACAGGTTTAGCTTCTGAATAACGGTGAGCTGCCATTGTTGACAAAATTTATCGATAGGGACGCCATCGACGTAATCCATTACGAAATAGGGAAGGTTTTCGGTCGCCCCCCCGTCCACAATGCGGGCGATATTTAGGTGTTCTAGATCCCCCAGTATGCGGCGCTCCTGCTCAAAGCTGGCGACCAGCCGGTCGCTTACAAAGTCCGGGCGTATAATTTTCAGCGCCAACACGCGCCGGAAAATCTGATCCGCGCGAACGGTTTGGTAGACGATTCCCATTCCGCCGGCGCCGAGTTGCCGGACGATTTTATAGGGGCCCACAGCTGAGCCGGGCTCCCCAAGCGACGACGCGGACCGGCGCTTCCACATAGGCGAGGAAAGAAACCCGTCGCTCTTACGATTAGCGCCGAGAAGCTTCCATACCGCGCGAACCAGATCGTCATCGTCCCCGCATTCCCGCCAGAGGAGTTCCGCTTGCTGCTCGGGCGTTTTCCCCACCGCGGCATCGAAGAGTTCGCGGATCCGGCGGTTTCGCGAAGGAGTCATAGCCAAAATCGGTTTCTCGTAAAGGATAGCGGTAACCTGGTCACGGTTTGCGCAACTTTCATGAAAAATTGATCAAACCTGGAGACGTTTTACGCTTGCTGTTCTGAGGAGATTTTCATGAAAGCATTTACCACCGTCGCGATTGTTCTATGCGCCGCGCTTCCATTGCTCGCACAGCGCGACTTCCAAAGTCCTGTCGCGCAGATTTCGATCGCCCGTGTTGACCTGGCGGACGCCGCAAGCGACCACCTTCTCTTCAACGTAAGCGTTGACGCCTCGGCGGACCGAAACCTCAGGGTCCATCGCATCTGCTTTGAAGGCATGCGTTTGGGCGGAGTACCGGTGTATATGGGGACCATTGAAGGCCCGATCGACCTGCGCGCACGCTCTTCCCAACCTATATCTTCTATCCCGCTTACCGTCTACTACCGTGATTTAGATTCCCTGTCGCCCATTATCCAGGCCGTGAGCGACGGCCAGTTGAGCGTCGACGGTTATGCCCGGGTGGAGTTCGAGCTTAATCTGTTCCAGAAGATCGCGTTGCGCCAATGGTCCGGACGCAGCGAGGTCGCGATCCACGATGGCGTACCGTTATCCTTACCGGGCGGAGAGTTCGGCAAACTAGCGGCCATTGCGGGATTAAGAGCGACGGATATGGGCCTGCATGTAGCCGGCTCTGCGCTGGCCTCTCTTCGGCAGAGTCAGATCGATTGGACGCAGGACATTGGCCGCGAGTATACTGCCGCCTTAATTCTTGCCGAGACCCGCTATTCGTTGGTCACCAATGATGGACGCACGCTGGACCTCGTTCAGGACGGCGTCGGATTTCGTATTCCCGGCCAGAAATTTGTCTTGACCGCGGAGATGCTCAACCCATGGCGATACAACCCGGAAGTTGCGGGCATGCTGCAGAACAATCAGGCGCGGTTGGTTTCCGATCGCTTCGAGTTGTCTGTGTGGCCGGGAAATGTTCCGGTAGAGCAGCGGAACGGGCGAACCTACAGTCAAGGTGCATTCCGCGTCATCGGCGGCAAAGAGGCCGAGGAAACTATCGAAATCCCTCAACCGGGCGGCTACGATCGGGTGCGGGTAGCACGCCGGGATTCGCCGCGCAACTTCGCAACCTTTCAGTTCACCAATTCGCAGGACGCCTCCCATTACCCAATGCCGTTCGCCCCGAACAACCAGTTGCAAAATCAGGAATGGGACCGCGTGGCCTTGTTCCGCTTCAGCGATCAGGTGCGGCCGGAACTGGTCTTCGTGCAGGCACATCGCAGCGGAAACCGGCTGGTGCTGGACACACCCATCGATGAAAACGCCTTCGGATCGCCGGTGCTTACCCCGCGCGGGGCGATCGCGATGGTGCAGGGCGAGCGCTCCGGAACCATGTTGACCGGATTGTTCTAATCGCGCGATCAGGGCTTGCTCAATTGGTCTTCTATCGACTGCGCTGCCTTGCCAACTGGGTCTATCGCTCGTAACGCAGCTCGACGGGCAGGCAGGGCAAATACATCCTCTGGTCCGCAATCGAGATTCTCCTGCTCGAGTTCCAGGGAGTCCTCGGGCCGCAACTGCAGATCTTTCTCCAGCCGCTTGGCCGTCGCGAGGCCGAGCGGTTTTCGATAGTAGAGAGTGTCGCGGTCGCGCTCGAGAGCTCGGCATCCCCGGGACGGTTCGATCTCCATAGCCGGAATGTCTTTGAGCTTCCGCAATCCCCCGATCCATCGCACCCGGGCGCCATTGTCGACCACCACGTGGACGGGAGCCAACCTTGGCGAGTCAGGTCTGGACGGGTCCGCTGCGAAGGAACTCAACGCAGGTTCCGAGGCCGCGGCAGCAGGACTATGCGTCAAGTTCCATGCCGTTAGCCCGGCGCCGACTGCGGCGGCAATAGCCAACGCTGCTGCTAATGGAAGGGCAACGCGCGCTGGAACTCCCAAAAAACGCATGGGCACCACCACCGGCGCTTGCGTAGCCGAGAACCGCAGGAACTGCACGCTGACGTTATCGCCGCCGCCGCCCTGGAGCGCCAGGTGCATCAAAGCATCAGCCACGCCGCCAGGGGAAAGCTCGGACGAGGAAGCAATCGCCTCAATATCCCCGTCCGAAGCGTAAGCCCATAAGCCATCGGAACACAGTAAAAGCGCGTCCCCGTGATAAAGCTCAAGCTCTGAGATCCCGATATCCACTTCGCCAGGCTGACCCAACGCCTGAGTCAGCACGCTGGCACTCGAATGCTCACGCGCTTCCGATGCACCCATCAGGCCCTGGTCGATCAGACGCTGCGTGACGGAGTGGTCCCGGGTAAGCTGGCTCATCCTGCCCGCGCGAATAAGATACGCGCGGCTATCGCCCAAATGGGCTATCGTTGCCGCTCGGTTCGCGACGAGTGCAAGCACGACCGTCGAGCTCATCTTCGATGGTGGATTTTTCGTTCCCCCGCGCTGCTCCAGCTCGCGATTGAGGGTTTGCGCGGCGGATTTCAGCGCATCGGCGGCATTGGCGCGGGCATGCTGGGACAGCTCCCGCGCGAAGCCGTCGACGACCGCCTGGGCGGCTTCCGCGCCGTTTTCATAGCCGCCGACTCCGTCAGCCACGATGTACAAATCTCCCAGCGGCGTGGAAGCGCGGCTAACGCGGTCCTGGTTATCCGTGCGCACCGTTCCGGCGTGGCACTGCACCCCAACAGACGCGACTAAAGGCTGACGAAGATGTTCCTGGGCGGATCTCACATTCTGCAAGCGTAGAAAACGGGCCGTTTCACTCAATAAACGCTCGGATTATTGGATATCGCGCTTCCGCAGAATGCCGAGTACCGCTCCGATCAGGACGATAAACATCCCGAACAGCACCGCGAAAACCGTCTGCTCGCTATGCGCTTTCGCGGGGTCGAACTGATTATCGGCCAGATTGGGCCGCTGCGTTCCGGTGTACTTTCGCGGCGAGGTTTCACTCTCGTCATGCTCCAGCCTGGCCTCTTTCAAAAATGCCGCTTCAAACGCCCACCGTGACGGCACAACGTTCACGATCTGCTGCACCGGCGGCTTAATGTCCTTGATGGGCCGAATTCCTCCTCCTAGCGCGACGATGGGAAGCAAAACCAGAGGGAGCATGGCGATGGCTGCTTCTGTGGTTTCCGACATCGCGGAAATGCAAAGCCCGATCGCCGAACCCACCATCGATGCAAGGTAGAGAATGCCCAGCATTTCGAAGAAGTTCGCCTTCAACTGACACATCAGCGTGACGATCAGCAGCAGGGTGAAGCATTGCACCAGTGACAACCCCGCCGCAATGGTTAGCTTTGAGAATAAATAGGAGGGGAGCTTCAGGCTGACCATGCGTTCCCGCTGGTAGACCGTCCACTCGCCGACAATGTCCCGCGCCACGTTATTGCAGCCGAACCATATGGCGGCGATTACCATCAGGAACTCGATGCCCACAATCTCCCCGCCCAGCTTCTGCCATTCCGCGGCTAACTTGTCCGGTGCGAGATTGCCGGCGGGCTCCCGCAGATGCAGGAAAACGCCTCCGACCAGAATCGCAAATAATGGCGCTTGAACCAGCAGGATGGTGCTTTGCACCTTGTCCCGCATCTTCAGAATGAAGTTGCGTCGCACCAGCGTAATCCACTGTCCGAATCCAAAACCGCGAACGGCGGACGCGGAGGTTTGGCTTGGCGTAGACGGTATCTTCCCGGAGCGTTCCGTGACGAATTGGCTCTTCAGCGATCCCTGCGAGTAAGCATTCGCCCACTCCGGCGCCTTCCTCTTAGTAAGGCCGGTGAGCAGCATCTCCGGATTAAGTTCTTTGCCGGGCTGACTTCGAACCGCTCTAACGCCTTCCTGATCGAAGAACTCAATTGAGTCGGGGAACGCGGGTCCGAAGTACGCGAGAGACCCGATACCTCCCTTATCGCGCGCCAGCATGATCAGGTTGTCGAACTCTCTGAAAATATCCAGGCTCGGCTGGTGAATCGTCGTGATGATTGTCTTGCCCTGAGTCGAGAGATTCTTCAACAACTTAATAACGCCCTCGGCATCGTAGGAGGATAGGCCGGAGGTCGGTTCGTCGAGGAAGATTACCGGCGTGTCGTTAATCAACTCCATCGCGATGTTGACCCGTTTACGCTGGCCTCCGCTTAAGACCTTTCTTTCGGGCGAGCCGATGATGTCATTTTTCTTATCGGGAATACCCAGGCTTTCCAGAACATTATCAATGCGTTTCTCGATCTCCGCGTCGGTCAGGTCGGTGCGTAGCTTCGCGCTGAAATAAAGCGCTTCCCGTACCTTCAATTGGGAGTGGACGATGTCGTCCTGCGGCACGTAGCCCATCTGCTGCCGGAAACGGTCGTAGAACTTATACAGGTCCGCTCCGTTGAACAGAACCTGCCCCGCGGCAGGCGGAGTATAGCCGTTCAATGCTTTGAGAAACGTTGTCTTGCCCGCCCCGGCGGGTCCCATTAGAGCGACAATCTCCGACGGGAACACAGTGAGCGAAACGGGCTCCAGCAGCGGCTTGCCGTTCGGGGCATTCACCGCTACGCCGGCCACTTCGATCGTCACGTTCCCGTTGTATTGGCGCTTCGCGAGCGAGCCGCCCTCCAGAATCTGGAAACGGAAGCTCCCCAACCCGACTTCATCCCCAGGTTTGACGGGCACCTTTCCGCTGATCCTTTGGCCGTTGACGTAAGTGCCATTGCGGGAACCGAGATCTTCGGCGACAATTCCCTGGGGCGTGCGCAGCAATTGCGCGTGCTGCCAGGAGATCATTGGGTAATCGAGAGGGTAATCGCTGGCTGGATCGCGGCCCAGCACCATGCGGTCCCCACGAAAATTCACCAGTTCGAACGCGCTTTCGCCGCGGGTAATGTGCTTTCCGGAAAGCACCCGGCTCGCCGGGATCTTGTACGAGCCGAGATAGATATCGTCAGTCGGCAGCAACTCGGCCCGCGTGATCCGGTTGTCGACCCGGTTGAGAGACGTGCCGTTGGTCGAACCCAGGTCTTCGATCTGCGCTCCGTGGCTGGTCCGTGTTACCCGGGCGTGCTGCCAGGAAATCATGGGGTAATCCAACTGCACGTCGCTTTCGGGATCCCGGCCGATCGTAATAACGCGGGAATCGGTCGCGTTGGCGGATCGCGCATCCTGCCGGCGTGAAGATCCGCCGTTGGCTGCGGCGGGCCACGGAATTGGAATCTTTAGACCCAGCGTTGTAACGTCCGAAGGCGAAACGTAGACAGGCGCGCCCGCGCTCAACTTATGGCCGTTCACATACGTGCCGTTGGTGGATCCCAGATCCTCAAGGACAAAACCGTCCGGGTATTGGCTCAACCGACAGTGTCTTCCGGAGATGGACGGTTGTGCAACGGTAATGTCGCATTCGGGTGAGCTACCTACCAGCCAGGATTGAATCGGTTCTTGAGTTGACGCAGACATAGCTTGGAGGATCTCGCGTTAGGAAATCCTATCACGTCATCTGAAAAAATGATCCAAGGTGCAATCGGATTTTTAAGAACTCGCTTAAGATAAAAAACTTGAGCGAGTCGCGCCGCGGATTGCGCTTTTAACAATGAGGCACCTTAGACAAGTTCGGCCCCAACCAGCCATGACGCGGCACGCCCCAATTTTGCTTGTAGTCGTAGCGTGCGCCAACGTCCACGCGGCCGCTCCTCCGGAAACCCTGCACGCTGGACCCCTATACACCGTTGGCTCGGAAAACGCCGCCAGTGCCGATGGCCCGTCCCCCGTGTTTCCGCAGGTGCAGATCCTTCTGGATACAGGCGATGCCAGCGTTAAACCGGATGCGAACGGCCTAAAGCTCAGCATCGACGGTAAAGACTGTGGAACCGCGACCAAACTGGACGCGTTTTCGGCATCGGGCCACGGTCTAGCGGCGGCTTTCTCGATCGACGTAAGCGGGAGTATGAAGGGCGCACCGTTGAATGCGGTTCGCCGGGGACTTGTGCGCTTCGTGGATCAGGCGGGACCTCGCGATCACATCGCCATTCAGACCGTGGCCGATGAGGGTCACTGGGATTCCGAATGGAACGCCCCGCGCGGCCAGCTTCGATCGGCACTCGAAAATCTAAAGACCCGAGGGAAGCTCACCCGCCTCTGGGATGCGGTCTTCGAAGCTCTCGGAAGCTACTCAAACCAGCCCCCCGGACGCCGGTTGGTGGTCGTCTCAGATGGTCATGACGAAGGGTCGGCGCGGACCGAAGACCAGGTCGTGACCGCCGCGCTCGCGCACCGCGTTGTTGTTGACGCCATCGGCCTCACCCGAAGCAACCCGGCCTACCTGATGTCGCTAGAGAGTCTTTCGGCCCAGACCGGCGGACACTATCGGCGCGCGGCCGATGAGCGGGAGTTGGAGGACTTGGTCGCGAACGGGATTCGCATTTCGCGAAGTCGGCCGCTGGCTACGTTTCAAGCCCGCGATATCAAAGCGGATGGCCTAGTGCATCGCTTTCGCGTTACCTGGAAGCATGGCGGTGTTGAGACCGCCGCAACCTTTTCGGCGCCGCTGCCTAAACTCGCTTCAACAAGCAAGGAAACATCGTGGTGGTGGCTCGTCGTACCCGCGGTACTGGGCCTCGCGCTAATTGTGTTCTATGTTTTTCGCCGGAAACCGAAGCCTGCCGCCGTTGCTGCCGCGCCAACGGCCGCTGCGCCACCGCCGCCATTCCGGTCTCCCACCGCGGTTCGGCCGCCCGCGCCCAAGCCCTTTGTATCCGGTCCCCCGGCGCCGCCTACTCCCGCGCCTGCGCCTGTAAAGGCGCCTGGCAACTCCCTGCCGTCGATGAAAACGCAGGTCGCCGCTCGTTTTCCGCCACCTTCGGCGGAACAGCCGGCCGCATGGCTTCACTGCGAATCGGGCGTTGCGCCCGGCGTTGACGTCCCTATTCATGCGGCGGAGTTCTGGTTGGGAGGGCTCGACAACAACCACTTCGCTCTCGATCAGGACCAAACCGTTTCCGCAAACCACGCCTGCATCGTCTTCGAGCAAGGCAGCCTCGGAATTATCGACAACAACTCCACTAACGGAACCTGGGTGAACGAGCAGCGCATCGCCGGTCACAGGCACCTTCTGTGGCCGGGCGACCGGGTCCGCGTCGGACGATCCACTTTCGTAGTTACTCTCGCGCCTTCACGAGCGCTTATATGAGCCTTCTCAGCGCCGGCCAACAGATTAGATCGTTCGTGCCAGCAGGTCCAATCGGGAGGACCAACATGGGCGAAGTCTGGCGCGCGTTCGAGTCCGCCGGACAGACTGTTGCATTGAAAACCATTGCCCTTGATTTCCGTACCGACGCGTCATTCAAAGCTCGATTTCAACGCGAAGCCGAAGCAGAGCGCGGTCTTCATCATCCCTGCATCGTTCCCATCCACGACTTTTTCGAGGAGGACGGCAGCCTATTCCTCGTTATGCGATACATTCCGGGCGGATCATTGCAGGATTTAATCGAGCGCGAGGGCAGGCTTAGCGCGCGGCGAGCCATCGAGATTTCCAAGCAGAGTTTGACGGCGCTCGATCACGCACATCAGAACGGTCTCATCCATCGCGACGTGACGCCCTCCAACATCCTGCTCGAAACAACTCCGCCTACCTCAGCGATTTCGGAATCGCGTTACCCATCGGGAAAGCCCGCCTCACCACCGGTTTCGGCGTCATGGGCACGCCCGAATATATGAGCCCCGAACAGATTCAGAACCCGCAGGGAGTCGATTATCGAGCCGACGTTTACGGTTTTGGCTGTGTCCTTTACGAAATGGTTTCCGGCTCTCCACCTTTCGTGGGAGATCCCGAAGCCGGCGAGTTCGATGTCGACCGGAAACACGTCGACCAACCACCGGTTCCATTGCGGGAGCGCAGAGAGGATATTCCGCTTCGCCTCGCACGAATCGTGCAAACCTCGCTTGCGAAAGCGCCGGAGGATCGATTTGCGGGTTGCGGTTCTTTCGGAAAAGCTTTGGAATCCGTGCTCCCGGAGTTGGACGTCTCGCCAGCGGAAGCCGGTGCCGCCTCGGATTCAAGGATCCCGCCGCCCATCGTTCTCTCGCTCGCCGGTATTGGCTTGCCCTTCGTATCTTTTCATCAGGACTTTTTCGTACCCCTTTTTCTGCTCGGCTGGGTCGGATTTGTTTTCGTGCAACGGCGCGTTCTGTTTATCGCTTGGCAATCCATTCGGGACGGAAAGCGGCGCACCACGGCGCCCGCTGCCGTAGGCCGCCTGTTCATCCCAATGTTTGGCGTCTACTGGGGATCGCAAGCCTACCCGGGGTTCGCGGCGGACTATAACCGCTTTATCGCGGAACGCCGGTTGGGCTGCCCTCGGCAGCCAATCTGGTTCTATTGGTTTTTCTACGTTTTCCAGTTCCTGGTTGTGCCCGTTCTTGTGTTCGTAAACCAAAAAGTCGCCGGCTACGCTTTCTGGATCGAATTCGTTGCACTCGGTCCAACGATGATCGCTCTTCTGTGTTCCGCGGTGAATCGGTTGGCCGCCGCCCGGCCGATGACCTTCGAAATGTTACCGGCGGCGTCGAATGCGCAGGTGCTAGGATGAGCGAAGCCTTGAACTCCAGCGACCACTACAAGAGCCTGCCGATCGTGGTCGGGGCGGAGTCAGAGACTGGGCGGCGCGAAGAGAATCAAGATCATATGACCGGCTTCACGTCGCGGTTCGGAGCAGTGTATGTCGTCGCGGACGGGATGGGCGGGCACCGGGGGGGAGCGGAAGCTTCCCGCATGGTCACCGAAGGCGTTCGCACTCACCTCCTTGAAGCACCAGACAACCTATCTCTCGCCGACTCCGTTCGCCAGGCCGCGCAATTCACCAACCACGATCTCTATAACAAGAATGCGTCCGGCGACCCTAATTTCGCCGGCATGGGATCAACCTTATCGCTGGTTGTGATCGGCGGAGGAGACTCCGGCATGCAGTGCGTCACCGCCCATGTTGGGGATAGCCGCGTATATCTTGAGCGCGGCGGGCGGTTGTCGGTTCTCACAAAGGACCACACCTATGTGCAGAAGCTTCTCGATTCCAAAATCATCGACGAGGAAGCGGCTCGCACTCACCCCGACGCGAGTATCCTGACACGTGCGATGGGACAAGCCCCCGAGGTATCTGTCGATATAAGCGAGCCGATTCAACTAGCGGACGGGGATGGCATTCTACTCTGCTCGGATGGATTGTCGGGCTATGTTCCGCATCAGTCCATCGAAGAAGCGGTAAGGCAACACCCGAGTCCTTCCGATTGCGCCAAAGCGCTGGTTGAGTTGGCGTTGTCAAGTGGAAGTGACGATAACGTCACGGTGCAGTTCGTGCGTTTAGGCAATCCCCCACAGCCGCCCGTGCCTCCGCGCCGGAACCGCAAGACGCAACCAGAAGCGGAAGCGCTCTCGTTTCCGGCCGGCGAACCGCCTGCAAGATTCCTGAGGCGCGGTTCACGTCGACTTTTGCCGGCGGTCGCGGTCGCGCTCCCGCTTGTCGCGGGGGGACTCTTCGCTTTCCGCCACACGCTATTTACAGCCTCCCCGACCTTTGCTGGTCCCTATAGCAAAGAGATGAGGGAGGCGGGCGACTTGAACAGTTTGGTAATCCATCTACAAGGCCTTGTCGCCAAAGATTTGGAACAAGTAAAATTACACGTCAATCATGGAACCGATGATTCACGGCTTCCCGAATTCGGGAAACTCGAGGAGACCTTTCGCAAGCTGGATGGCGCCATGAATGACCTTGAGGCGAAGACCCAGGCGCTGCCCAACCTGTTGGTCCCCGGACCAGGCGTCAAGGACACAACTCAGCCGCCTTCCCGCGATCCTGCAAAAGTTGACCGATTCACGAAGAGCTACAAATCCGCGTCTCAGGGATTTTCGGACCAGCAGTCCGCGTATAATCAGGCCCACCGCAACCTGCACAGTTTGGAATCAAGACCCAGCCTCCCGCGGAGTTCACCTCCGGTAAGAACGAAGAAGAAGAAAAGAGTTGTCCCTCCAGCGGAGGCGGATGGAATCTAGCGAGGACCAAAGAGGAGCGAACCCATGAAATCCTGTGCCAAATGCATGGCGGAGAATGCCGATGACGCCAAATTCTGCAAACTGTGTTCTTCCCCGCTCCAGCAGGGCGCGGGAAGAGCCTGCCCGAGCGGGAAGCACATCATGGACCCGATGTGGGCGGAATGTGCTTACTGCAAAGCGGATGCCGCTGCTGGAACACCGCGACCGGTAGGTCCTCCGTCTTTGCCGCCCCGGCCCGCGCCGGTGATGCCGCCCCCGTTGGCGCGCGCAGCAGCCACACCGCCGGGGGGTCGAAAGGAGACGGTCGTTGAGAACAGTTTTTCCGCGGGTCCGCCTCCGCCGCCGTCTGTCCGCCCGCCAACGCAACGCGAAGATTCACCCGTTCCGCCGCGGCCAGCGCCGCGCCCGTTTCCCATGGGAGCGGGGGGACCCGCATCGCCGGTAACGCCCAACGCCGCCGCTCCGGCCGCGCCCGCGCCCAACCGGGGCCGGACTGTATTCGCCTCGACGCTTTCGCCCGTCCAGCCGCCGAGCGCCGCCAAAGGCCGTAAGATCGTCGGAGTCTTGGTTACATACAGCTGGCACCCCGAAGGTAAAGTGTATGAGGTGCGCGAAGGCCGCAATCTGATCGGACGTGATGCCACCTGCGAGGTCTCCGTTCCCGAAGATGCAACCTTATCCGGCGTCAACAGCCATATTACCTATCGAAGCAGCTTTGTCATCGGAGACATGGTGAGCATGATGGGCACTGACCTCAACGGCGTTTCGATTGAAGAGCAGTTTTGCAAGCTCCCGAATCACGCGGCCATCCGTTGCGGGTCAACGCACTTCACCTTTATATCGGTATCGGGTGATGGCGAGCCTCGATCC
This sequence comes from Bryobacteraceae bacterium, assembly GCA_965225785.1. Lineage (GTDB taxonomy): Bacteria > Acidobacteriota > Terriglobia > Bryobacterales > Bryobacteraceae > Bog-113. The sequence goes on from CBDDBV010000005.1 coordinate 100,412, forward strand.
GCCGCCGAGTAACCAAATCCGTGAAGACCTGTCCCCGATGCGGCGTCGCCTTTCCAGAGGACTTTGTCTACTGCGACCAGGATGGCGCAGCCCTTAGTGTCGCCTCAACAAAAGGCCCTACCTCAAAGCGCTCGGCCTCGAAACGCCCGGCGCTCAAACGGCGCTGGATCGTCCTGGCCGCCGTTGTTGCCGTTTGTGTCTCACTGGTGGGCGCCTATGCACAAATGGGCAACTACGTTCTCTCTCGCGTCTCTGTGTCGGTCAACGAGGTTTCGGCCCATTTCGACGGAGCCGGAAGCCTAGTGCCACTCACTAACTTCTATCTGCTCCTGAATGTGAACATGCGCAACGACAGTGTTGTGCCGTTTACTCTGCGCAGCGCTCGATTCGACTGCCGGACTGCGGAATCAAGACTAGCCGAGCTTTCATGGCCTTCACAAGGTGAGCCGCCGGTTCGCATTCCTTCCAAAGGATCGTCAAACGTTATGCTGCGTCTGAATCCGCGGATCACCGATCCGTTGTCTCAACTCGAACAGCTTGACCGGCGAGTCACCGCGCGCTGCGAGGGCACCGTCGCTCTATCCACCTTGGGAATGTCGATGACCCGCAGTCTCAGCTTCGAAGAACGGATGTAGGTTTATCGAGCCAATTGCCACGAAACCGTGCAGCTTGTCTGCACGCCCGGGAGCTTCGACTCGAGCACCAGCGTTTTCGTGCCGTCCAGCCCGTTCCGGTTGTAGAGCTTCCAGGCATTCTGGTCATAGGAGTATCTCCGGCGTTCTTTGGGTTGGTTCGGAAACTCCACGGTTTCCCCCTGATGAACCGGATTGCCCGGACAATGCAGGACCCCGGAGGTCGGGTTGGCGGCGGCCAGGGTAGCCGGTGGGGCTGAAGGTTCCTTCGTCGGAGCCGCGGGCGGGGGCGGGAGCACCTGCGTCGGGCTGGCAATCGGTGGCTTCTTCAACTCAGCCGTCTTAGTCGGCTTGATTTGAGGAATCACTGGCGCAGGCGCCAAACCACCCTTCTTCCCGGCTGGCCGCTGCACTTTCGGCTCGTGCACTTCCGGCGGGGGCACTTGTTCGGCCGCTTGACTGGGTTGCGTCGTTACAACCGCCGGCACCACGGTTGGCGCGGGCCGGTTTCGATACCACAGAAAGCCGCCGCCCGCGCCTAAGAGCAGCAGAAGCCCTATCAACATGGCGGCAATCGGCTTTTTTCGCACCGCATTTGGCTCCGTCGAGCTTATCGGAGGCAAAGTTGAAATCGGTGTTTCAGCCGCTTGCGGGCTGACGAGCGTTCGAGCCGACACCGGCGGCGCTGGTGCCGCTGCGTGAGCGGGTGTATCGATCTGCGTCTGCCACGCGCTCTTCAATGCCGCCGGAACCGAAGACTCCACCATGGTTTGCGTTCGCGCCCACGCAACGGAAGGCGGATTCGAGAGCGCTTCCAGCAGTTCGCCGCAGGTGGTAAAACGATCCGCCGGACTCTTCTCGAGGCAGCGCAGCACTGCGCTCTCCACGTACTCGGGGATGTCGGGCTTCAACTCGCGCAAAGCACGCGGCGGCTTAAGCACATGCTGATGCTTGACGAAGTATTCGGTGTCGCCTTCACCTTCCACCGAATCGAACGGCGGCCTTTCCGTCAACATCTGGTACAGCACGCAGCCGTAGCTGTAGATATCCGAGCGCTGATCGAACTCTTTCGCGCCGACGATTTGCTCCGGACTCATGTAGTGAGGCGTTCCGATGGCCACACCCGCGCGGGTGACACGCTGCTCACCCAGCACCACGGCGATTCCAAAGTCCATCACCAGCGCCCGTCCGTTGTTTTCCAGCATAATATTCGAGGGTTTGATGTCGCGATGAACGATATTCTCGGAATGGGCGTACTCAAGCGCGCCCAGCACGTCTTTCGAGATGGACACGACGGCCGGAAGCGGTAGCGGCGTCCGCAGCCGGATCAACCGGTCCTCCAGATTTTCGCCCTTGACGTACTTCATGATGAGATAGCTGCGGCCTTCGATATAGAGAAAGTCAAAGGCGGAGACGATGCTGGGGTGCTGCAGGTTGGCTTGCCGTTTCCCCTCGCCCAGGAAGCGCTGCTCAATGTCCGGGTCTCCGGCAAACTGGCGATTGAGAAACTTGACTGCAACGTAGTTTCCCAAATTCACGTTTCGCGCCTTCCAGACTTCCGCCATCCCGCCGGCACCCAGTTTCTCTTCGAGAATGTATTGTCCGATCTGTTGCGTTTCCATCGAGTTCCCGCCTCCTGCAAGTATTGCGATCTATTGCACCCACACTTCAACGCGCCGGTTCTTTTGGCGGCCTTCTTCGGTCCGGTTGTCCGCGACCGGCATTTCGGACGAAAATCCGCGCGGATCGACCGTGATTCCCTGTTGCCGGAACCGGTCCGCGATCACTTCCGCGCGTTTGCGCGACAACTCCAAATTCTTCTCGTAGCTGCCCACACTATCCGCAAATCCGAGCAGGTACACGGTATTACCGTTCCCTAGCATCGAAGCTGCCCTGCCTACGTCCGCCAGCGCTTTGTTGTCGAGCTCAAAACTGTTCGGCCGAAAGCGGAAATCGAGCCGCATCCGGCGCTTGCCCGCCGTCGCCTCGCGATAATCCGCCGGAGCGTTCGGCGGGGCGGAAACCGGTTGAAGTGTCGCGCTCAGCGGGACGAAACCGATTCGTTGGACGACTTCCTGGCCTCTATCACTGAGCGCGAACCGCACAAATTTTTCCACCTCAGGTGCCGCGTTAGGAGCTGTGTATAGGAACAATCGCCGGGAAAGAATATAGTCTTCCGTCGAAACCGTGAGCTTGTTCGGAACCAGTGCCTCCGTCCCCGGGCCATCGGACACAGCCAGCGCCCTCGCGCCGCCGACCTGCGGCAAACCGACAAAGCCAATGGCGTCGATGTCCCCGGCCACCGCGGCGGCAATGTCCTCGCCATTGTCTCTGACCTCGGCCCCTTCGGAGATTTTGGAATGTACTGTCTTTCCGCCGTTGCTTTCATCCATCACCATCGCGTTAAAAGAGTCGAATGTGCCGGATTCGTTGTCGCGCCGGAAAATGTGAATGGCGCCGCTATGCCCGCCGATCGGCGACCAATCCGCCGTTTCTCCTTTGAAGATTGACCGGACCTGAGAACGCGATAACTCCGTTATGGGATTCGCGCGGTTTACAACCACCGCGATGCCATCCAGCCCGATTACATTTTCGCTTGCGAATGAACGGAAATCGCCTATTTTCAACAACGCGGCGTGTTCAGCGTCGTTGATGGGGCGAGAGGCCATTCCAATTTTTGCAGTCCCGTTGGCGAGTGCGGTGAAGGCGCGTCCGGAGCCGTCGGCAATTACTTTGTAGTCTTGCCGCCGGAACACGCCCGGCAGTTTCGCGCCAATTAGAAAGTGACCTTTTTCCGCACCGGTTCCATCTACCTGCCTGACTTCCGTGCCGCCTTGGCTTTTGAGATACTCCTGCACTAGTCCAGGCGCTAACGCCAGTCCGACTGTGGTCGAACCTTCCATGGTAAGAACCGTCTCGCCGCCTCCTCCCGACAGTTGCAGATAGCCCCATGCCGCCAAGGCCAGCAGAACAATGAGCGCCGCCGCGGCAAACAGCCAGTCCTTACTCCTGGACTTGCGCTGGCTCGCGATAGAGTCGCTTGCCGGGACCGGAATGACCGGGGTTGGCGCCGCAAGCACCTGCTCAGGCGCTTTGTTTTCCTCGACCGCGGCGTCGTCTATCGGCGCTGATGGCGCCCAGGCGGGACTAAAGTGCTCCATCGGTCTGCCCTGGATCGCGGCGTCCAAAGCGTGCATTACTTCGCGGCAACTCTGAAAACGGTTACCCGGATCCTTCTCCAGACATCGGAGCACGACGCTTTCGACTTCGGGCGAGACCTCGGCATTCAGATTCCGCAACGAAGGAGGCGGATTGCGAACATGGCAGTCTTTGATGAAAAACTCAGTCGATTCTTCTCCCCCGAAGGGAGGGCCGCCCGACAGCATCGCGAACAGAACACATCCGAAACTGTAGATATCGGCGCGGTAATCCACCGCGCGCGGGTGCAAGATCTGCTCCGGGCTCATATACTCGGCTGTCCCAATCGCCAGACCGGTCCGAGTCACACGCGGCTCGTCTCGCATTGCCAGTGCAATCCCGAAATCGCTGATGAGAACACGCCCGGATTGATCCAAAAGAATATTGGAAGGCTTAATGTCGCGATGAACCACGTGCTGCGAGTGAGCGAAATCGAGCCCGCTAAGAACATCCCAGGCGATCAGATGCATCTCTTCCAGAGAAAGCGGTCCCTGCTGGTGCTTGAGCCGCGTCTCCAGATTTTGACCCTCGACATATTGCATAACGAGGTAGCTGCGGTCGTCCACCTGCAGGAAATCAATTGCGGAGACGATGTTCGGGTGGCGAAGCTGCGCCTGACGTTTTCCTTCCGTCAAAAAGCGGGCTTCGAGTTCCTGGTCGCCCGCAAAGCGCGGAAGCAGGAATTTGATTGCCGAATGGTTGCCCAGATAGACGTGGCGGGCCTCCCAGACTTCGGCCATGCCGCCCTCGCCCAGTTTGCGCTCTAGGATGTACTGGCTGACAACTTGCGGATTTCCCATATGCCCCCAAAAGGAGAAGCGGAATTCAGCGGCTCATTTGACCATCGGTTGAGGACATTTCCTCGCACGTTCGTCGGAATACAATACGCTACTTTACCTTGCAATGGCGCGTTGACGCATTCTGGACGCGGAACAAGTTCGGCCGGCGGGGCGTTACTTCCCCACTTTTCTGAGTACACGACTCGAGTTTTTGCGCTATACATGTTGGGAGCAGGTTGGCCCACGGCGTCGGCTGGACCGGCAATGAGCCGCCTGCGCCCTGAATACGGGAGGAACAAGTCTTGAAAACGAACGTAATTCTTGCCGCATCGGCGGTGCTGATTCTAATCGCTTCTTGCCCCACGGTCTCGGCCCAGGATCAGAACGCTTCACTTGTGAAGTCTCTCGAATTGCGTTACCCGCTGACGCAGCCGAGCGGGGACAACACTCAGATTGTCAGTACCGGCGCCCTTCTGTTGCTGCTCAAGAACTCCGTCGATATGGCACCGGTGACGGGGACGATAAAAGTGCCTGTGACCAATACCTATAAAGATGGCAAGCTCTCCTCGGGAATGATCGGGAGGCTACTCACCAATAAGCACACGTTCGTGCGCGGCGAAACGATGTGGGTGACTAATATTGCCGTTAAGGATGATGGCGTCTATTTCGACGTTTTTTCCGATCCGATCAACGACGTACGGTACAAGGGTATCGTAAAACTGCCTTTCCCCAAAGGCCATCCACCTACGCCGGAACAGGCGCAGAGCGTGGCAGCCGAGGTTTTCTCGGTGCAAGCCCAAGAGCAAACCATCAGTTCCGGAACGCCTCCGCCGTCCTCGAGCAACCCGGTCCAGAATATCTCTCAGCCGGTTGTTCCGGCGGTGGCCCCCGGTCCCCCGCCGATTGCGCCCCCTCCACCGCCGCCGGATCAGCCGCTCGCTTCGCCGCCGGTAACCATCAACGAGACCAAGCAGGAGGTTGAGGCTGCCCTCGGCAAGCCCGATAGAAAGATGCAAGCGAACCGTAAGGAAATTTATTTCTACGGGACCAGGAAAATAACCTTTGTCGACGGCAAGGTAAGCCGCGTTGACTAATTGCCGGAATTGGAAGTCCAACTCTTTGGAGAACGCAATGTCGAATCAAAGCAAGCTGAAGTGTTTCTCTCTCCGTTGCTTAACGGGGATGGCTATTGTATGTACCCAGTTTGGAGTTCACGCCCAGGCTGGTGATAACAAGGTAGTTGCAGCCCCGCCCGCAAAGGCGCCCGCGGCAAAGCCGCCCCTGGCAAAGCCACCCGTTAAGCCTGGAACCGCCGGCACTGTCAAACCGCCGGTAGGTATACCAGGCCATCCCGGGCTGACTCTGCCGGGCCGTCCGGTTCAAAAACCCATCCAGCCGGCGACCAAGGCGCAGCAGCCTATCGGCCGTCAGACCCAAAAGCCCCCCATAGTCCCACCGCAAGTGAAGCAACCCACCATCGCGACTCAAACCAAAACGTTGCCGAACGGGACCCAGATGACCACGAGGAACGGTCGCGTTTCCGACATTAAGGTACCAAACAGCAACCTGCTGGTTCACCGCAACATTGCCGGCGGACAACACATCTCCATGCAACGCCCCGACGGCTCCCGCCTCTACGCGGAGCGCGGCCGCCCCAGCTATATTGAGCATTCGTATAACTATCAGGGACGCGAATATGGCCGCCGATCTTACTACTACAACGGCCGGGTTTACGACCGTTACTACCGCCCTTACCGGTATCGCGGAGTGCTGGTGGAAAGTTATGCTCCGCCATACTACTACACGCCCTATTACTATGGCTGGGTCTATAATCCGTGGACGCAACCCGTCAATTACACGTGGGGGTGGAACGCCCAACCGTGGTCCGGCTATTACGGAGGTTACTTCGCGCCGGCCACTGTTTATCCCACGGCTTCGTTGTGGCTGACCGACTATATGATTTCCCAAAGTCTGGCGGCATCGTACGCGGCCCGTACCGCCGCGACTGACCCGTCGAATGTTCCGTCATCCGCTCCATCGTCGCAATTGAGTCCGGAAACCAAGCAACTAATCTCGGACGAAGTGCAGCGGCAGGTTGCGCTGGAAAACGATGAGGCGGCCAAAAGCGCTTCCAATCAGGAGATCGACCCGTCTCTCAGCGGCATTGGCCGGACGCTCTCAGATGGATCTCAGCATGTATTTCTCGCGGGCCGCAGCATCGACGTTGTAGATGCGACCGGACTGGAATGCGCCGTCACCGAAGGCGATGTTCTCCGCCTCAACGGACCCTTACCCCCCGGGGCGGCAACCTCTGCGGACTTGGTCGTGCTTGCCAGTAAAGGCGATCCGGACTGCCACCCCGGCCTTACCGTTTCCGTCGCCTTCGACGAGATTCAGGAGATGCAAAACCATATGCGGGAGACCATCGATCAGGGCATGACCGTTCTCCACGATCAGAACGGAAAGAACGGAATTCCCCCACTTCCGCCATCCGCCCGCCCCGATCCGGTGAAAACGGCTTTCGCCGCTCAAGCTCCACCACCCGATCCGAACGGGGCCGCGGACATTGATCGCCAACTCAAAGAAGCCGACAAAGCAGTGAAGGAGATTCCTCCCGCCAATGCTTCTCCGGCAACAACCGCCGTAGCTCAGACTGCTGGTCCAACCGGGGATTGTGGGGATGTTTCCGGAAAAACGACAGAGCAGGTATTTAAGGCATGTGGTAAACCGGCCAACATCGAGACCCACGGCCCGAAGAAAGTCCTGGTTTATCCCGACTTTCGCTTGACGGTGGTCAACAACAAAGTCACTTCCGTCGACTAAGAGTGAACAGGGTATCTCATTAAGCTTCACCACTAGTTCTTGCACCGGAAGGAGCCCGATTTTGCAGGGAAAACCCTCGCCCCACATAACGCAACTGTTGGAGGCCGCCGGAAAGGGTGATTCGGCGGCCGCCGCGCAGGTACTTGACCTGGTTTACCTTGAGCTCCACCGGCTTGCATCCCATTACATGAGCGGTGAGCGCAAGGACCATACTCTACAAACTACTGGCTTGGTCAACGAAGTTTATCTGCGGCTGTTCGGTGCAGAGAACCCGGTCAAGCTCAACAATAGCGGCCACTTCTTCGCTGTCGCCGCCACGCAGATGCGCCGCATTCTCGTGGATCACGCGCGCCAAGGGAATGCGGGCAAGCGCAAGGGAATAAAACTCCCGCTCGATGAGGCTTATCACGTTTTCAGCGGACAGGAGGCTAGCCTCGTAGCTCTCGACGATGCGTTGAAGGAACTGGCGGAGGTCGATCCGGACGCCATGAAAGTTGTAGAACTACGCTTCTTCGGCGGATATAGCGATAAGGAATGCGCCAGCATCATGGGTACCAATGTTTCGAAGATCCGCCGCGACTGGGAATTTGCGCGTGCCTGGCTGTATTCGCGTCTCGAAAATTAAGTAGCGAGAAGACATCGTCCTTCGCGCTTACGCTCGTTGGCCCTGCACTTTCCACGGTAAGATCTCGGTGCGCACGGCGGCTGCCCCCGGTGGGTATGAGAAATCGTGAGATCGCTGAAAATCACTGAACGTCGCGCTCCGCGTCGGGCGCTGAAATGCGCTCCGTTTGAGCTTGCCAGATGGCGAGCCCTCACGCTGCTGTTAAGCATTCGTGTTCGTGCAGCGGCGAATTTATCTGGTTGCAACGATGAGGGCGCCTTGGTAGCCGCGCTCCGTGGTAAACAGCCATGGCTCGCGATAATGGACCACGCGTGCTTGAAGAGATTTAAGATGGGGTTGTCTAAAGACTTTTCATGTGCCGGAACTCAGAGGGATGAATGTCGTGTGCAAAGCCAAACTGCGGGTACCACCACGTGGAAACCAAATTCGAATCTACACCGCCGTCGTCGGCGGGTTCATCATTTCGGCACCGGCCGGTTCGAATTCAGATCACCGGACCGTGTCCACTATCAGTCCCACTGGTTAACTGGGCCGCCGTCCCGTCAACAAACCTATACCGCCGCATCTGTTCTCTGTTGTTATCTCCGGGCCGCTGACTCGGCGATTGCCGCCAGACGTTGGGGGTCAAAGGGCCCGTTTCTCTGACTCTCCAAGTGGCTGGTACGAAGGGTTGACTGCATCTTGCACATGAAGTCCCACGATCAGCTTGCGCGGAATCGAGCATCGGTGTAAGATTTCTGCCGCCGCGCTACATGCGGCTCAAACGAAAACTCCAGGCTTTGCGACCCTGCTTGGGCGCATTCTTGTTGGCAACCTGCTCGCCACATGGAAAAGCGATGTTGCGGTCCATGAATGGGTACCGGGTCATGCCAGGCATGCCTGCGCGGCACGGGCTGCTTCCAACGTCTGGAAGTGCCGGCGATGCCCCCGAAGCTCAGTCAGGGACGCGACAGCGTTGCGCTTGGATCGAAGTTGTCGGGATGCGCGCTGAGCGGGATGATGGTCGAGTTGGTCATGCGTCCCTCCAGCGATGTTCGACACCAGCGCGGAACGGATGATCGGAACAACGTCGCCGAAGCTCGGAGAAACTGACCACGATTTGCGTTGCGTTTCCGGGCCATCGAATTGACGCCTCGCGGGCCAGTGCGCGGATGCGGTTGTAATCGTGCGCCTCCGGCCATGGGTGCTTCAGGAAGTCGAGGCCGTAAAGCCGGTAGAGGTTGATTGGTCGCTCGACCGATGGTGCGGGCTTTCGATGGGTGGGGAAGTGGACGCGCGCGACCAACATCCATGCATCTGACGCCTCCAACGCGCTATTCGACGACCCCACAAATTCCTTGGCAACCCGAAGAGGGCCAGAACTCCCGCTGCCCGCGCCTACCGGGTCTTATTGGTGAGCAGAACAACGGCGCTGCTTACCGCGGTGACAAGGTCCGGTTTGCCTTGACCGCTGTAGTTTCCGCACAGAATCAAGCTCGGGTAGAGACCGCCGCTGAAACCGTACTGCGCGAGCTGCAAAATTCCTCCCCCGACTCCCAAATAAAGCTGGACACCATCGCTGGTCAAAGCGGCAACGTCGGGAATTCCGTCTCCGTTCAGGTCACATGCCGCTACGGAAGTGTACTCGGGCACGTTGGTAGAATACGCGGCGGAGAATCCTCCCGCGCCGTTCCCCAGTAAGACTTTTAACACTCCGTCGAAGACCACTATTATGTCCGGAATCCCGTCGCCATTCATGTCAGCCACCGTGAACAAGCCGCCGTAGGTGGACAACTCCCGAATTGTATTCAGAAAGGTGAAAGTTCCGTCTCCATTGCCTCGCGCGAACGACAGATAAGTATAGGAATTCGTGTAGGAAAAGCTAATGAGGTCCAGCTTGCCGTCACCCGTGAAATCGACCAGCGCTAACTCATCGGGAGTGCCCACCACCGGCAGATAGGACTTCACAACGAAAGAACCCGTTCCCGATCCAAGAAAAACCTCCACCAAGTTATAAACTCCCGCGACCACATCCTGATTTCCGTCGCCATTTACATCCCCCGCGGCAAGTGCGGAAGCTCCGCCTTCCTGGTCGAACGCGATCTCCGGTTCAAAAGTGCCGTCGCCTCTCCCGAGAAGAAGTGTTATGCCGGCGGTGTAAGTCGAATTGTTCACGATGTCGGGAATCCCATCATTGTTGAAGTCGGCGATCGCTATCGAGTTAGGTTCCTCACGGACACTGAACGTGCCCGAGAGCTGAAATCCCGAAGGGGTTCCCAGCAGGACGGAGACATTGCTCAACGTGGTGTTCACGGTAACGATGTCAGTGAGTCCATCGCCGTTCAGATCCGCCTGCGCAATTGCCGAGATGTAATCGGATTGCGCAACCCCGTAAGTGGGCGGTCCGGCAAAAGAACCGTCGCCGGTTCCATAAACGGCAGACACTACGAGCGAGGAACTCCCCATTACGCAATCCATTTTCCCGTCCTGGTTCAAATCCAGCGCGGAAATACTCAGCGAGTCGAGCGGCACCCCGACCGGCGTCCCCGCCGTGAAGGTGCCGTCCCCGTTTCCCAAAAGAATCTGCGCGGAGCCATGTAAGTAATTCAGGTCTCCGGCAACAGCAACATCCATTCGCCCGTCACCATTGAAATCGGCGGCGGCGATGGCGTACGCGTGCACGGACGTGCTCGATATTAACGGCGGCTGGACCGTACCGTCACCGTTGCCGAGGAAAACAGAAACCGTCTCTGCCGAGCCTTGTCCAATTTCGCCGGCGCCCACAATGTCCAGATTCCCGTCACCATTAACGTCGGCCAAGGCGAACGCTTCCAGCGAGGAGGGGTATGTCGCTTCGGAGCCGAACGTTCCGTCGCCGTTGCCCAGCAAAATCGAAAAAACTTTTCTCGTTTGACTGATGGTGACCAGATCCAGCGTGCCGTCATGATTGAAATCGCCCGCATAGACGGATACAACAGAGGGTGCCGCGGCAGATTGGATCGGCTGACCCAGAGCCCCGGCTCCATTACCCGGAAAGACCTCGATGTCGCCGGAGAACGCCACTGCGGCCACGTCCAAGCTGCCGTCGCGATTAAAATCTCCCACCGTTACGGCTTGGGCGCCTTTGAGGGAGTAACTGACAGCCGGCTGGAAAGAGCCGTCCCCGTTACCGAGCAGAACGGAGATGCTGTTGGCTTGATAACTTGCCGTGATCAGGTCCGGATTGCCATCCCCGTTCAGGTCGCCGAGGGCCAGAGCTACAGGGTCGGATGCGGATATGGTCTTTCCTAATTGAAGGCCGCCACCCTTTCGGCCCAACAATACCTGAACTCCTCCGATTCCACCCACGATCACATCGGGAATACCGTCGTGGTTCAGGTCGCCGGTCACCTGTGCGCCCGTCTTGACAGTGATCGGCACATTATAAATCTCGGGGGCGACATCAAATCTCACATTCGTGAGAGCAAACGATAATGACTTAATGAAGCTAGGAGCGCGAATGCCCCGAATCTTCCCATGTGCCGCATTCAAAGCCTCCAAGCTGCTTCGTTTAGAAATGCCCGCGAAAAGTTGCCGAGTCTTTTTGCTATCCAGAGGAACAGTTTATCGAAACGGCGGCGACCCAAACCCGTTTCCGGATTCGAACTGATCCTGCCGCCTCAGTCGACATGGGCTGAGCATGCCGATACAGGTGCGCGGTGACCCGCATTGGTTGCCGCGAGATCTTTGCTGAACTCCTCAATTGCGATCTTGACTCACCGCAATCGATCAGCCTACACTCGGATCGGTTCCATTGAATCCGGGAGATCGAGGGCTTGGAAAGATCGTCCACAAACAACTGCTGCGCAGGGTGAAACGTGTGCTCCGTCGCTCCAAATGGCAATGTTCTCTATAAGCCTGTAATTTCCGCCGGATATCATTCCACGGCGATCGTTACCGTATTAGACACCGCGCCACCGATCGATACGGAAACCGGAACGGCGGTTCCCGCTGCGACACCAGCCGGTATCTGTACGTTGATCTGGTTGAGACCGACCGTGCCGGGCGTGAGTCCCGAGAACTGAACCAAGGCGCTGACGCCGCCGATGCTCACGGTGGGCGTGGTTAGGGTGACCGAGAGGGGGTCGGCCTGCGCTGGGAGTCCGGTGTCAGGGTTATTGGTGGCTTCGCCCAGGCCCGTGCAATATATCTGGATGTAGTCGCCGGCAATGGCGGGATGAGTGGCGTCGACGAGCTGGTTGCTCAGATTCAGGATTGCGCCCTGGCCGGTGCCCTGTCCGTTGATTGTGAAGATGCCGGGTGCGAACTCCGCGACACTCATGGCGACGGCGGCGGAAGCGCCGTACCCGGTGACGGCGGTGGCCGCGTACGAAGGGGAATTCACGAGATTCAGCGGCACTTGCACGTTGATTTGATTCGAACCTACGTAGAAGAGAGCGCCGAAAAGCGAATTGAACTGCATCGAGACGCCTTGCAGGTTGGATGGAATCGGGAACGCTGCGCCCCCGGCGGGCTGATCGACTGGGAATGAGCCGAATACCGCGGCGATGCTGCCAGGGGCAACGTTGGCCGAATAGCTGGCGGCATTGACGATCCCTCCGGTGGAGATGGCCACGGTGAGTCCATTCTGCGCGACAACGACAGGTTGGCCGGCTATGAGAATGGTCGCGCTGCGTGCCGCGCCGGCATTCGACGCGACGGTGAGCAACGCACCGGACGGTGAGATGGCCCCGGTGATCCACGATGGCAGGTTGCCGACCACCCAATTGCAACCCGAAGCGGCCAGTACGTCGATGCTAACCGCGCCTCCCGACGTGGGTGCGGTGGTCGCGGGTTGTTGAACGTTATAGCTGCAACTCGGGCCGGAAGGAATTAGTTCGTCGATTTGGTTATCCTCGTTACTCGCGATATAAACGTCGCCGGAAGGATCGACAGACAATACACTGGGATTGATCGGGGTTATTTCTCCTCCGGCGATGGTCGTGATGATCCCGCCGGATACTTTGCGAACAAAACCATTGTAGTCGCCGATGTAGAGATTCCCTGATCCATCGATGGCAAGCCCCGCGGGAAAAGCGATTCCGGCATCCACTGCCGGTCCGCCATCGCCGAAGTAGGAATAAGATCCATTGCCGGCGACGGTTGTGATCACGCCGTTGGCGATAGCGCGAACACGATTATTCCCCGAGTCCGTGAAGTAGATGGTCCCGTGAGAGTCGATCGCAATTTGGTTCGGGTAGTCGAGCTGAGCCTGTGTCGCGGGACCTCCGTCGCCGGACCAGCCCCCCAAAGGCACTATTTCATTGGTGCCGATAGAAATTGCTTTTTTGACTCCCGCCACCGTGGTTAGAGCGCCGTTCGAGAGCTTTTGGATGAGGTTATCTTCGGTATCGGCAATGTATATGTTACCGGTTGAATCGACGGCGAACCCGGTCTGGAAATAACCAATTTGCTGCGAGCCGGGAACCGTGGTGATGGTGCCCTGCGAAATCTCGTAGATCACGCCGCCTTCCATCAAATAGAGGTTTCCCGCGGCGTCGAAAGTAATCGAGTCGACGCCACAGACGAATGGAGAAGCGAGGGAAACGGCGGAGGAGTACTGGCACGCACCGTTCCCCGCAAACGTGGAAATGATACCCCCGGAAACGCGCAAGATGCGGTCATAAGAAGCAAGGTAAACATTTCCGGAAGCATCAACAGCCATTGCGTTGGGCGAAAGCAGCCGCGCGCCGGTGGCGGCAACTCCGTCCTGAGTCCAGAGGCCGCCGTTTCCGGCGATCGTATTGATTACTCCTGAGGACACCTCCCGGAGACCACCGGGGTTATCGAAAATAAAGAGGTTCCCAGCGGGATCGGCTGCCAACTCGGGCTGTGGACCAAGCCCGGCATCGGTCGCTAGGCCTCCATCGCCGCCGGGGGTGATCTTGGCGTTTCCGGCCACGGTCTGGATGACCCCGTCCGAGATTTCGCGAACAGTTGCGCCGTCTGCTACAAACAGGTTTCCGTGCGAATCGAAAGTGAGTGCGCCGGGACTGGAGAACAACGCGCTCGCGACCGGCCCTCCATCACCGTTGGGTTGACCGTACGCGGGAACCTGCGTGCTTCCCGCGTAGGTAGTAATGATGCCGCCAGATACTTCGCGAATGCGGAAGTTACCGTTATCGGAGATGAAGATGTTGCCCGAACTATCCACCGCCAGACCCGGTTCAAAACCGCTCAACTCCGCGGCGGTGGCGGGTCCCCCGTCGCCCGCGCTGCCTTCAGTACCGTTACCGGCGACGGTGATGATGATGCCGGCCGATATTTTTCGGATACGAGGGTGATTCACCGGTGAGGGAAATGCGGAGGTGGTCAGCATGTCAGTGAAATAGATATTTCCCGAAGAGTCCGAGGCAATCGCGTCCACGGAGCCGATTTCGGCCTGAAAAGCCGGTCCCCCGTCACCGCTGTATCCGTATTCGCCTGTCCCTGCAATCGTCATGATGGTTCCGTTCGAGATCTCGCGGATTCTCGAACCGCTCACCACGTAAAGGTTTTCGGAATTGTCCACCGTTATCGGCCCGGCAGCGATCTGTGCGCTTGTAGCGGGACCCCCGTCGCCCGAATAGCCCCACGAGCCGTTTCCGGCGACAAGTTCCAGGCTTCCAGTTGCCGATAGTTTCACGACGATGTTGTATTGAGCTAAAGACATGTAAACATCGCCCGAAGGACCTGTGGCCACGTAGCCTCGTCCGATGTCTACTGATGTCGCGGGCAGATTCACCGGCAGGGCGCCGCCTGTTACCGTCTTAAACGTATAGGTTTGCGCGGCGAGAGTTAGCGGAAGTAGGAGTGCGAGGAGATGCGGTCGAAACGGCATTAGCGCATATTATCAACTTCGAGTGCGGTAGGTCTTACAGGGCGGTTTTTTGCCGCAGCGACATAGAAATTTCCTAATGGCGCCAAGTAGAAATGTCCTCTTGACAGACTCGGCTCAAGATGCGAGAAGACGGTTTCGAGATGGGATAGAAAGCGCCGGAGCCACCAAATTCTGAAAGGCTTAGCCTCATTCTTGAAGCATGAAAATTCTTCTGAGGACGGCTAATGGCCCAAATAGCGCACTAACGCCACGGCGGAACCGGCCGAGCCAACGGCGACGATTTTGCCGTCGGATTGGACCAGAATCTTCTGAACGGTATCGTCGTTCAAAAGCGAGGTGGTCACCACGCCTCCAATCCCGAACGTGGAATCCAGGCTGCCATTCGCGTTGAGACGCGCTAGGCCAAATACGGGCCCGGTCATGTTAGTCGACGAAGAGCCGCCCACGAGGATCTGACCGCTCGGCGTAACCAGAACTGCCTCGGGAGTACTCTGATTAAATTCCTGGAACTGTATTCCGGTGTTGAAGTAGAAGAGGGGCGCGGTGAAGCTGGTATCGGGAAGCCCGTTCGGATTAGTGCGAACGGCCGAAACGGCTTCCGTTTCACCGTGGAGTTGCGTCTGCTCCTGGAAAGCGGAGATGAGCTTTCCGTTCGACTGAAAGTCCATACTGCCGGTCTGCGCCACCGCTACGATACCGGGAAGTGTTGCCGAGACGCTCCCGTTCGCGTTCAACAACAGACCTAGGGAGTTGGAAGTAAAAACAGTCCGCCCGGTAGAGAGCAACGCCAACGCGGTCGCGGGGTTTACAGTCGCTAGGGTCACGGTACCACCGATTCCAAACGTGGGGTCGGGCGACCCGTCCGCGGTGTAGCGGGCGAGACCGGCCCCAGCGGAAACTGGGGTAGCGAGTGTGAACGTTTCGCCGCTCGCCAGAATGGCGCCATCGGGCTGAACAAGCATGACCTGTAGGGTGGCGTTCAGGCCGGGGAAGCTGGTAATCGCCTGGCCGGCCGAACCGAAGTTTTGATCAAGGGTTCCATCAGTGTTGTACCTGCTCAAAGCGAAGGCGCCGACGCTACTGACGTAGGTGCTCCCGCCGACCACAATTTGGCCGTTCGACTGGATCGCAACGGCGAGTTCGTCAGACGCGAGAGAGAAGGGTAGAGTCGCGATTCCGTTGGTCCCGAAACCTGGATCGAGCGTTCCGTTGGTGAGGAAGCGAGCAACTACGCCTGAAGTGCCGCCCGCACTGGACGCGACAACAATAATGTTGCCTTGCGAGTCGAGGGCGGCATCCAGGAAAGCGGAGAAGGGAGCGGCCGTCGTGGAGATGCGGGTAACCACTTTTCCTCCGATGCCGAAGCTAGTGTCCAGGCCACCAGCACTCGCTTGAGCTTGGTCGCGGCGCTAGTGGAGATCTGTTCGGCGTGCCCGGCCCCTCGAATGGCATTTCGGGCGGCATCGGCGCGGGCGGTGCCGGAACCGGCGTCCTGAGCGCCAGCACCTCGGGGAGTGGCGGTAACGGCGGATTTGGCGCGGGCGGGGGATCCGGCTTCTACAACGGTGGACTGACGTCTAGCGGCAACGGCGGGTTTGGAGGCGGGGGAGCGGGCGGGTACTACGGGTGCGAAAACGTGGTTCCCAGTTGTTCGGCTCAAGTGATTGCGGGAATCGGCGGCTATGGCGCTGGAAACGGCTACGAGCCGGGCGGTTCACCCTATGTTGGCTTTGGCGGCAGCGGCGCCGGCTTTGGCGGAGCCGTTTTCGAGTACGCCGGACAACTGACTCTGAATGGGGTTCAGTTCTTGAGTAACTCCGCGGTAGGTGGCACGCTCGCGGGACTTAGCGGACAACCGACGGTGGCCGGGCAGGGCAAAGGCGGTGCAGTTTTCATTTATAGCGGCGCCGTTTTAGTCAGCAACGGTTCCACGTTCGGTAGCAATGGCACGAGCAATGTTGCGGCCGCCGCCGGACTTCCCGGTAACGGTAACTCGGCCGCCCCTTACACCAACGGTGCAACCTGCCCGGGCCAGGATACTGTCGATATCTGCGGGTTATTTGGAAACACCTCCTCCGTCGCAGTTAGTATTACCATCCCAGCAGGCCTGATGTTTGTGATCAACGGCCTTGAATACACCGGTTCTCAAACGTTGAACCTGCCGCAGGGGCAGTACACGCTTGCAGCGCCTACTCCGCAAGCTACGGGCGCGGGAAGTCAATCGGCGTTCGCTTCGTGGTCCGACGGGGGCGCGGCCTTTCATACGATTACCGTGGGTCCGGGTGGCTTATCGATTACGGCGGCGTTCGCCACGCAGTTTCTATTGACCGTTTCAGCGGGGCCGGGGGGAGTAACCGTCCCTGCTAGTGTAATGTCCCATAAATAACTAGCAAAAGTAGAATGGACTCGGTTATCCTGGGGTATGCCTCTCGGCCGCCCCAAAACCACGCTTAAGCTGAGCGATGAGGAGCGCCTTCAGCTGTCGACAATGGCGAAGTCGCGAACTCTTCCGCATTCCCTCGTTGCCCGCGCCAAGGTGGTGCTGCGGTCCGCTGAGGGCGAAACCAACACCCAAATTGCGGAGCGTCTGCAATGGACTAAGGCCACCGTCGGGAAATGGCGGAAACGGTTTATCGACCGTCGACTCGCCGGCCTATACGACGAGTTACGGCCGGGACGGCCGCGCACCATCGAGGAAGAGCGGGTGGCCGCGCTTCTGAAGCGAACGCTTTCCCGCAAACCCACGGCGGGAACGCATTGGACGGTTCGCCTGGCTGCTCAAGCCAGTGGAATCTCCAAAACGACGGTGCATCGGTTGTTCCAGGCCTTCGCGGTGCAGCCGCACCGCACGCGCAGTTTCAAGCTGTCCAACGATCCGTTCTTCGTGGAGAAGGTGCGCGACGTGGTTGGCCTGTATCTGAACCCGCCCGATCATGCACTCGTGCTTTGTGTCGACGAGAAAAGCCAAATTCAAGCCCTCAACCGAACCCAACCGGTCTTACCGATGGGGCTGGGCTACGTCGAGGGCATCACCCATGACTATGTTCGCCATGGAACGACCACCTTATTCGCGGCACTCGACGTCGCCACGGGAGTGGTCTTTACAGAGTGCAAACCTCGTCATCGGCACCAGGAGTTCCTGTCGTTTCTGCGGCGGCTGGACGCCTGCATTCCGCAGGATCTCGAGGTTCACCTGATCGTGGACAATTACGCCACCCACAAGCACGCGAAGGTGCGCACCTGGCTGGCGCAGCGCGGGCGGTACCATGTCCACTACACTCCGACATACTCTTCATGGTTGAATCAGGTGGAACGTTGGTTCGGGCTGATCACGCAGCGTGCCATCCGCCGAGGCTCGTTCCGCAGCGTAAAGGACCTGATCGAGAAGATCGAGTCGTTCGTTCAGCATTACAATCGCTCGACTCGTCCCTTCGTCTGGGCTGCGACCTCCGAGTCCATCCTCGCCAAGCTCGCGCGACTTTGTTCAGTTATTTCCGGGACATGACACTAGCAGCGGTTACTATAACTCTGGTTCGGTGGTAAATCTAAATGCCATGCCGAATGCGGGTAGCTCATTTACAAACTGGACAGGCGCTGTGGCGGCGTCAGGTTCGGAGGCGACCACTGTGACGATGAATGCGCCCCAGACCGTTGCGGCGAACTTCGGGGCAACGCAACTGGTTAACGTGAACGTGCCGCCTGGCGTGCTTTTCACGCTAAACGGAGTCAATTACACCGGTCCCCAGGTCGTACCGCTGGCACCGGGACAATACGCGCTCTCCACGACGAGCCCGCAATCGGGCGCGTCAGGCGATCAACAGGTGACGTTCAGCTCCTGGTCAGACGGCGGCGCTCTTTCGCACACCATCACCGTCGGCTCTTCTGCCCTGTCGGTCAGTGCCAGTTTCGGCACCCAATATCAACTAACGGCCAATGCAGGCGTCGGGGGTAACGTCTCGAATGTAAATGGATTCTACAACTCGGGCACGGCGGTCAATGTGACGGCTTATCCTTACGTAGGTTACGTGTTCCACAACTGGACGGGTACGGTGACGTCTCCTTATTCGATTACAACCACGGTAAACATGAATCAAGCGACAACTGTCATTGCGAACTTCTGGCCTGCGCCAACGGCCTGCGTGGTCACGCCGCCTAATCTGACGGCGTGGTGGGAAGCCGAAAACAACTTCAACGATGTTACCGGCGCGTACAATGCGACGGCGGGCGGCGATGTGAGTTTCGCGCCGGGTCTGGTGGGCAACGCGTTTAGCTTCGATGGCACGCAGAGTCCCTTTGTCTCCATTCCCGCGGGTGTGTTTCCGCCGCAACCGGGTAATGGTGCTTTCAGTTTCGAAACCTGGTTTCAAACCTCTGGAGGCAATGGCGGCGTGATTCTCGGGCAACAGTCCAGTGTCCCGTACGCGGCGTCCCCGGCGGGGTGGACTCCGGCTATTTACGTCGGCACAGACGGCAATCTGTATGTCGAGATGTTCGATAACGGCGGCGTCAACCAATCAGTGGGCCCGGCCCCGGTAAATGATAACCAGTGGCACCATGTCGCTGTGACCTACGACGGGAGCTCTGAAGTCGTCTATCTCGACGGCGCGAATATCGGCCAAACTCCGTCTTATACCCAAGTGCTGAACGGATCCCCGCTGTCCTACCAATTGGGAACGGGCTACACCAACACGTGGCTGGCTGGTAATGGTGGCTGGTAGACCTTGCACGGCTTGATCGATGAGCCCTCGGTGTACTCACGCGCGCTGACCGCGGCGGAAGTGCTTGGTATCGCGCAGGCGGGCAGCTATGGAAAGTGCGCGGGAACCACCTCCGTACAACTTGCTCTCACCGCGGGCTCAAATCCGTCTGTCTATGCGCAACCGGTGACATTCATGGCCACCATCGGCGGGACCGACAACCAAAGTCTAACCGGCTCCGTCAATTGGAGCGCGAACACCGGTTGCGCCACCTCTGCGGTAACCGGTAATCCGGGAACCGCTACCTGCACCACTACGTTTCTACCGGTGGGCTCCGATCAGGTAACGGCCTACTATTTCGGGGACAGCGGACACCTTCCCGGCGGCGCATCCATCAGCCAAACGGTCAATGAAGTTACCACGTTGTTGCCGAGCATGCTCTCCGTAAGCTCCAGCGCGAATCCGTCCAACTACGGGCAAACGATCACTTTCGGCGCGTACGTTACGCCGGGTTCGGGCGGAGGAATACCCACCGGAACCGTGCAGTTCGCCATTGACGGGGTGAACTTCGGCTCGCCCGTGACGATTTCGTCGTACAACGCCACGTCTTTGGGTACTTCCACGCTATCGTTTGGAAATCACACCGTCACTGCGACGTACTCGGGCGATGCCAACTTCGCAGGTACTTCCAATACGCTGAACGGCGGCCAAACGATTGTGGACGGCAACAATCTGCAGAGCGTCTTGGGCAATAACCAAACAGCCGCCACGACGCGCACTCTGGCGCAGCCTTTCGTTCTGCAGACGGCGGGCAGTCCAATCGCGGGGAACTCGATCACCTTCACCGTCGTTCCGAGCAACGGCGCGGGCGGCACTTTTGGAGGCGGACTTTCCTCCATCACGGTGAACACCGATGGCAACGGTTATGCCACGTCGCCGCAGTTGATCGCTAACGGCACGCCGGGCTCGTTCACCGTCACTGCAAGCGATGGCAATGAGACCGTGACCTTCAATGTGGCCACTACGCAGTGTGTGGCTCCGAGCGTCACGAACCAAAGCGACTCGGGGACGGGAAGTCTGCGCTATGGGGTTGACAACGCATGCTAGGCTCAACCATCGACCTGACAAGCCTCTCCGGCACTATCGCGCTCAACAGCCGCATCCGCATCGACGACAATCTGACCATCACCGGACCGGGCGCAAACTCCCTGACGGTCAGCGGCCAGAGTATGACGCGGATCTTCTTCATTGGCGGCGGGACAGTTTCAATCAGCGGACTGACGCTGGCAAATGGCGTCGGGTCCGGCGCCGCGGGCGCCGCGGGGGGCTCGGCGGCGGGAATGGGCGGAGCCATCTTCATGAACGGTGGCGCGGTAAACCTAACCGGCGTGAGTTTTTCCGGCAATAGCGCGCAGGGGACAAGAGCATTGATCAACGCGTACCTGGGTGGCGCGGGCATCGGGGGCGGCTCTATCGGTTTCCAGGGCGGCCCGGGAGGTGATCTCTTCGGCATGGGTGGCAACGGCGTTACGGGCGGCACTGGCGGCACGGGAGGCCTTGGCGCGGGCGGCGGTTTCCCCTCGGGTAGTGGGGGGTTCGCAGGCGGCGGCGGCGCCGGCGGCAATGGCGGTTTTGGTGGCGGCGGTGGCGGCACCGATACCTACGACAATGGCACTGTCAGTGCCGGCACGGGCGGCTATGGCGCAGCCGCCGGCGCCTCGGCCGGAGGGGCGAGCGCAGGCTTCGGTGGCGCGATCTTCGAATTTGCCGGCGTGCTCACTCTCGTAAACGACACGTTCACCGGCAACTCCGCGATGGGCGGCGTTTCGAACACCGGCAACGGCCAAGGTAAGGGCGGCGCTCTGTTTGTTTACAACGGAGCCACAGCTTACAACAACGGATCTACTTTCACGGCGAATACCGCGCCGGATGCGGGATCGCCGGGGATCGGAAACTCGGCCGCGCCGTATGTGAATGGCGCGACGTGCCCCGGCGAAGACGACGCCGATATCTGCGGTAACTTATCGACTCAACCGGCCGCAACACTCGCCGTCGCTGTGACCGCCGCCGGCGGATTCAAACAAGGTGCCACGGCGGAGTGGGACGTCACCGTATCGAACGCGGCTAGCAGCATTGCCACCAGCGCGGCCGTGTCCATGCAGGACACCTTGCCGGCCGGCTACGCCGTCAGCGGCTTTGGATCTACCGACGTGGGGACTTGGACATGTTCGGGCGCAGGCACCCAGACTGCAATTTGCAGCGCCACCGCACAGATTGCGGGCGGCCAAGCATACCCGCTCATTCATCTTCTCGTCAATGTGCCCGCGACATCGGCTCTGTCTATAACGAATACCGCCCTTGCTTTTGGCGGCGGTGATCCCGTCCACATTAACGTGAGTACCGCGGCAAAGGGAAGCAGCGTAGTTACCGTCGCGCAGGTTGCGGCCAACATTGCCGTTCTTGGGGGCACGACTCCCCAGAGCGCAGCCGTAGGGACGCAGTTCGCCCAACCTCTGACAGTTGTTGTTACCGATGCCGGTGGAAATCCGGCGCCAGGCGTGACGGTGGCGTTCAGCGCACCTCCCTTGGGAGCGAGCGCGGCACTGAGCGCTCCGTCACCTACCGATTCCAACGGACTCGCCAGCGTTAAGGCGACAGCCGACAGCATCCTCGGTAATTATGGGGTGACGGCCATCCTCTCAGGCATCAACGCATCCGCGACGTTTGCGCTCACCAACGTCTACAACGGAACGCCGCCACCGCCGACGGCATGTGTAGCCGCGCCGGCCAATCTGACGGCGTGGTGGAAAGGCGACGGCAACTTCAGCGATGTAACCGGTTCTTTCAACGCCGCGGCTGGCGGAGACGTGAGTTTTGGCATCGGCGAAGTGGGCCAGGCGTTCTCCTTCGACGGCACGCTAAGTCCCTCCGTCACGATTCCAAGCACCGCGTTCCCCTATCCCGCTTCGAGCGCGTTCAGCTTCGAGACTTGGTTCAGTACCAAGCACGGAGGCGTGATCATCGGACTGCAATCGGCAGGAGCGACGCCTTACGCCACGCCGCCGAACTACACGCCGGGGATCTACGTGGGAACCGACGGCAAGCTGTACGCGCAGATGTTCTACAACCAGAGCATTCAGCAGAGCGTGAGCAGCGGAGTAGTGAACGACGGTAGTTGGCACCACGTGGCGGTGACCTACGACGGCAGCAACCAGATCGCGTATCTGGATGGCGCGCAGATCGGGTTGCTGGCGAACTTCGCTGAGTCGGCGGACGGCTCGGCGCCGTATCAAATCCAGTTGGGCACCGGCTTCACCAACACGTCCTGGCCGAACGGGTCGAACGGCTGGTACACGTTCAATGGACTGATCGACGAAGCGGCCGTGTACGCACGGGCGCTGAGCGCCTCGGAAGTGCAAGGGGTTTATTTTGCGGGCGCCTACGGCAAGTGCGATCCGGCGGTTTCGCTGAGCAGTCCGTTGAGCTTCGGCAATGTGCGCGAAGGCGGCAACGCGACCCAGAGCGCCACGCTGTCAAACCCGGGCAATGCGCCACTAACCATTACGGCGATTGCGCTGGATGCCGGCGATACGAACTTCAGCGTGCTGAGCGGCAATGCCGGCGATTGTGCCGTAGGGACGCCGGTAGCGGCCGCCGGATCGTGCAACATCCGGGTTTCGTTCGCGCCGCTGTCGTCGGGCTCGATGACAGGATCAGTTACGGTGACGGACAACTCGCTCTATCTGGGCGGGACGCAGACGATGCAGTTGCAGGGAACGGGAAGCGCGATTAAGCTGTCGGCCGTGAGCGGGTCGGGCCAAAGCGCAGCGGTTGGTACTCAATTTGTCGCGCCGCTAGTGATTCAGGTAACCGATAGTCAGGGCAATCCGGTCTCTGGAGCGACTGTAATATTCAGTGCGCCGACCTCAGGCGCAAGCGCCAAATTCAGTACTCCAAAGCCCACCGATGTGAATGGTCATGCCAGCGTCGTCGCGAAAGCCAATGCCGTCGCGGGTACCTACACGGTGACAGCAAGTGTGAACTCGGTGACAACAACATTCTCGCTGACCAACCTGCCCACAGTCACTTTCCTCACGCTCAAGCCCTCAGCGGGAAACAACGTGGTGAATACTCCGTATACGCTGAGCGTTGAGGCCACAGGCGCCGGAGCTGTGCCGGTCCCGAATACGACCGTTACCTTTACCGTCACTGCCGGTCCGAACGCGGGTGTTACGGGAACGAGTGTAACTGGATCCAATGGACAGACTTCTTTCACCTATTCCGGCGGCAGCACTCCAGGTACGGATACGGTCCAAGCCTCATCCGGTCAGGTCACGTCAAGCTCTGTAAGCGTTAACTGGCAAGCCGTGCCAGTCATCACATGGGCGACGCCAAGTGGCATTGTTTACGGAACCGCACTAAGCGCCAAGCAACTCGATGCCAAGGCGAACGTGGCGGGAACATATACTTACATGCCAGCGGCAGGTACGATCTTAACGGCAGGATCGCAGCAGTTGTCAGTGAAGTTCACGCCGACTAACACGAAGCTGTACACTTCAGCCTCGGGGAGTGTCACGTTACAAGTAGCTCAAGCTACTCCCACGGTCACCTGGGCGCCCGCCTCCCTAACTTACGGGACCCCTCTTGGTTCCGCGCAGTTGGATGCCATCGCAAGCGTGCCCGGCACGTTTACCTATACGCCCACCTTCGGGGTGGTCCTGACGCCCGGCAACCAGCAACTTTCGGCAGTCTTTACGCCATCGGATACGACCGACTACAATACCGTAAACGCGAAGGCAACGCTAGTGGTGCAAAAGGCTACGGCGGTGATCATTTGGAACACGCCCGCCCCGATTAAGGCAGGGACGCCGCTGGGTGCGATGCAACTGGATGCGACGGCCAATGTGCCCGGCACCTTCACTTATAATCCTCCGGCGGGAACGGTGTTGGCTGTCGGCACGCATAGTTTGGGTGTGCATTTCACGCCGCAGAATACATCGCTTTATAACGGCGCGAGTGATGTGGTGCAGATCACGGTTCAGCAGTGAGGTGGCGGACCGCTGGCTGCTCGGGTTTCTCGGTTACACGGGTACTAGCGTTGCAGCGGATGCCAGAATGGTTTAGTGGCGTCCCTCGACGATCAAATTACGTACCTGAAAAAGGGCTTTTCGGAGCTGATTCGCGAAGAAGAATTACGGGAGCGGATTGCAAAGAAAGGCCGTCCTTTGCGAGTCAAAGCGGGGTTCGATCCAACCTCACCGGACCTGCATTTGGGTCATACCGTGCTGCTCCGCAAGCTGAAGCACTTTCAGGATCTCGGCCATACCGTTATTTTTTTGATCGGCGATGCAACCGCGATGATCGGGGACCCCTCGGGCCGCAACGTCACCCGGCCGGCGATCACCCGCGAGCAAATTCAGGCGAACACCGAAACTTATAAATCCCAGGTCTTTAAGATTCTTGATCCCTCCAAGACCGAGGTGCGTTACAACAGCGAATGGATGGACAAGTTCGGTTTCGAGGATGTGGTGAAACTGTGCTCGAAGTACACCATCGCCCGCATTCTGGAACGTGATGACTTTGCCAAGCGCTACCGCGAAGGCATTCCCATTTCCGTTCACGAACTGCTCTATTCGCTGGTGCAGGGCTACGATTCGGTGGCGTTGGAGTGCGATGTCGAACTCGGCGGAACGGATCAGAGGTTCAACCTTATCGTCGGGCGCGAACTGCAGAAAGACTTTAATCAGCCCTCGCAGATTATCGCAACCGTCCAGATTCTTGAGGGCCTCGACGGCGAGAAGAAGATGTCGAAGTCGCTCGGCAACTACGTCGGCATCGCAGAGCCCGCGGAAGTGATGTTCCGCAAGATCATGCAGATCAGCGACGAGTTGATGTTCCGCTACTACGAACTGCTGACGGATGTAAGCCTCGCGGAGATCGCACAACTGCGCGCCGATCCGAAGCCGATGGACGTGAAGATGCGCCTGGGCCGCATGATCGTGACGAATTTCCATTCGCCGGAGGACGCGCAGCGCGCGCAGGACGAGTTCACCCGCGTCGTGCGGAATAAGGAAGTGCCGGCCGAAGTGGAGACCGTACGGCTCCTGCCGATCGATGTCGCCGGCGGAAGGATTCGAATGGATAAGCTGCTCGCGAGAACGGGGCAGGCGGCGTCAGTCAGTGAAGCCGCGCGGAAGATCAAGGCGGGCGCGGTGAAGATAGACGGCGTGACCGTCACCGAAATCTCCGTGCCGCTCCTCGAATCCGCGTTCACGCTTCAGGCCGGCAAGCAATGGCGCCGCGTGGAACCCGGCAACCGAAATCCATAAAGTTTCGCCGCTGGCGCCCGATCCATTAAGGGTGGGCACGGACCGGCCAAACTATATTCCGACGCTCGATGGATGGCGCGCGGTGGCGATCCTCGGGGTCATTCTTTCGCATTCGTTCGCGTCCACGTACTGGACCCGGCATGGAGCATTGGGCGTGAACCTCTTCTTTGCGATCAGCGGTTTCCTGATCACCTCGCGGCTACTTGGGGAACACCAAAAGGCCGGCCGCATTTCGCTGACACAATTCTACTTTCGGCGCGCGTTCCGCATCCTACCCCCCGCGCTCTGCTATCTGGCCGTGATTGGGCTCCTTGCGGCTGCGGGCGTGATCTATTCCTCCGGCGTCGACCTTTTGAGCTGCCTGGTGTTCGCGCGCAATTACTGGGGCGCCGATGCGCATCAAGGCTGGTACACCGGCCATTTCTGGTCGCTCGCGGTGGAAGAGCAGTTCTATCTCTTCTGGCCGGCGGTGCTGGTACTTGCGGGCGTCAGGAAATCGAAGTGGATCGCGCCTGCGCTCGCGATCGCGTTTTCCGTGTGGCGCAGCGTGGATTTGCGGCACGGCTGGGTCGCGTCGATGCTGCATAACGAAGCGCTGCGAAATAAGCCGCTGCGGAGCGATTACCGAATGGATGCGCTGCTGTGGGGATGCACGCTGGCGCTGATTGCCGCGCATGTCGATCTGCGCCGCTTTGTCCCGCGAAAATTTGCAAGCCTTCTTGCCGCCGGCGCGCTCATCGCGACCATCGCGTTCGACGTGGTGCAGCCGCAATCTTATATGGTGGCCGAGTCTCTGCTGCTCCCTATCTTACTGATGGTCACCGTCAACCAACCCGGGAGCTGGCTAGGGCGCGCGCTCGAATGGCAGCCGCTGCGCTGGCTCGGCCACCTTTCTTATAGCCTCTACTTATGGCAGCAGCCGTTCGTGTCGCAATATCACCACGGGTCTTTACAGCGCTTTCCTTTGAATGTGATGCTGGCGCTGGCCTGCGCGTGCGGGAGTTATTATTTCGTGGAGCGTCCCGCAATCCGGCTGGGGCATCGAATCGCGCACCCATCTCTGACTGTGCCTCAGCCATCTCGCGCTGTAGCCGCATCAGCGTAGCTGTAAAATAGTTCTAGTCCCATGACATTTGAAGAACTCGAACGCGTCTATCTACCCCTGCGCGAACAGGCAACTGCCGTCCGGAGTTATCTTTGACGCCGCCGGTAAAAAGCGCAAGCTCGCCGAATCCGAACAAATGATCGCCGAACCTGACTTCTGGAACAACTCCGAAAAGAGCCAGAAGATTATGCAGGACCGGAAGCGCCTTGAAGAAGCGATCGAGAACGACAGCCGGATCAGCGCACTCACCTCAGACATAGACACGCTGTTCGAACTTGGCAGGGAAGGCGAAGACGTCTCCGCCGAGATCGAGCGCTCGCTCACCCCGTTTTCCGAACTTCTGGAAAAGCTTGAAACCGGTATGCTGATGGCGGGTGAGAATGACGCGCGCCCGGCCATCATGACGATCCATCCCGGCGCGGGCGGCACCGAAAGCCAGGATTGGGCGGAGATGCTGATGCGCATGTATCTGCGCTGGGCGGAGCGCCAGGGTTTTGGCACCGTGATCACGGACCGGCTGGAAGGTGAAGGCGCGGGCATAAAGTCCGTCACGTTCGAGGTGAACGGGCCGAACGCATACGGCCTATTGCAGTCCGAAATTGGCGTGCATCGGCTGGTGCGCATCTCGCCGTTCGACTCGGCGGCACGTCGGCACACGTCCTTCGCTTCCGTGTTCGTGTACCCGCAGATCGATGAAGAGATCAAGATCGATATCCGCCTCGAAGATATTCGGATCGACACGTTCCGCGCGTCCGGCGCGGGCGGCCAGCACGTCAACATGACAGACTCCGCCGTGCGCATGACGCACATTCCGACCAACACCGTGGTGCAGTGCCAGAACGAGCGGTCGCAGCACAAGAACCGCGACACGGCGATGAAGCAGTTGCGCGCCAAGCTCTATGAGCGGGAACTCGAGAAGAAGCGCGAGGAAGCCCGCAAAACGGAATCGTCCAAGCTGGAGATCAACTTCGGCAGCCAGATCCGCAGCTACGTGCTGGCGCCTTACCGCATGATCAAAGATCATCGCACCAAGCTCTCGATCGGCGATGTGGACCGCGTTCTGGAAGGCGATCTCGAGGCCTTGATTCATTCGTATCTGGTGTTCCGCAAGACCGGCAAAACGGCGGGGGACGGCAAGGATGATCTCCCCGATTGATCTTCCGAGTGATCTCCCTTCAGTGATCTCCCCAAGTGCTATGCGCGCGGCGGCCGAAGCCATTCGCGCGGGCAAGTTGGTGGCGTTCCCCACGGAGACGGTGTATGGATTGGGTGCGAACGCGCTTGATCCGGAAGCGGTGGCGCGCATTTTCGAAGCGAAGGGACGGCCGATGAGCAGTCCGCTGATCGTGCATGTCGCTTCCATCGAGCAGGCTCGGGAACTCGCGGTCGAATGGCCGGATCGCGCCCGGAAAATGGCGGAAGCTTTCTGGCCGGGGCCGCTCACCATCATCCTGAAGAAGCGCGCCGTCATCCCGGACAACGTGACGGCGGGTCTCGATTCGGTAGGACTGCGCATGCCCGCGAACGATATCGCGATCGCGCTCATTAGAAAATCGGGCGTGCCCATCGCCGCGCCCAGCGCGAATAAATTCACCGAACTTTCTCCAACCGCCGCCGAACACGTACACAAATCTTTTGGCGACTCCGTGTTAGTGCTTGATGGCGGGCAAACCCAGGTCGGCATCGAATCCACCGTCATAGCGCTCACCGGGAAGAAAGCCGAACTGCTGCGCCCCGGCATGGTCACGCGGGAGAAGATGGAAGCGGTAATCGGACCTATCGAAATCGCCCGTGAGACCGCCAGCCGATCGCCCGGTCAGCACACGCGCCATTATCAGCCGCGCACGCCGTTATTCCTGGTGAACGCGGGCGAACCACCCCCTGACGGCAGCGGCGCTTTTCTTTATCTGTCGTCCTCGGCAAACGCGGGCTTCTCTATGAGAATGCCCCACCAACCGGGTGCTTACGCCGCGTGCATCTACGCCGCGCTGCACGACTTGGATCGGCGTGGCTTGGAGTGGATTGCGGTCGAGTGCGTACCCGCAGGTTCGAACTGGGATGGCGTCCGCGACCGGCTGCAACGCGCGGCTACAGTTCGTTAAACGCGTCGACTTTTCCGAGCAGACGAGCGAGCAGATCGGAAACCCCGATTCTCGCGGCTCCTTGCTCGAGATAATGCCGGTCTAGAGTCTTGGCGCGCGCCCGCACGATACCCTCGACATCGCGCCATTGCACCTCCGACACTCCACCGCCCGACTGGAACCAGGCAAGCTTTGCAAGCAGGATGTCCTCCGGCGTGACAAATGGAGCTGGTCCTCTCGAAATGCCGGTGCCGCTGAGAGAAATCGCGCGGTCCAGTTCATCCGTGCCAAGCGCGAACGCGCCCGCTGGAAAGAAATCGAACTTAAATGCCATCGGCATGTGGATGACGTTAAAGGGTTTGCCACCGTGGATTGCGGCCGACGCCTCTTCGGCATCTACGTAGAAGCTCGCCGGCAGTTCGGCCAAAAATTGCTTCAGGTTTTCATGACTGAATTCAGCGAGGATGTCCACATCGTTGGTGAAACGGGGCTCTCCGAACGCAGTGCAGGCCCATGATCCGCCGATCGCGAAGCGCACTCCAGCGGCTTCCAGCGCGGTCCGCAAGGGCTCGAACGCCTCATCCGGAGAGATCATGTCCGGCGATACGCTTTGCGCGCTAGCTCCACTCCAAACCGCGTGACTGCAAGTTGAAAGGTGATTTCAGCCTCGTCCATGGTTGGGTGCTCGCGGCGGATGGCCGCGCGTTGAAGAGCGTCCCCTGCCCGCCAAAGTTCGACACCCCAACGAACGCGCTCGGAAGGGGTCAATTCTCCGATCCGCCGGAAGTATACGTCTCGCGCCTTTTCGGATGTGTCGCTCAACGCCACTGAACCGAGTATCTCCTACGATCCGTGCGGGTCTCTTCGGTTGGAACGCGGGTGAAAATTGCGCTCTCTGAATCCGTTCACTCCCTATATAAAAGGACCGGCTTGCTGAGGTAGATGTCGTCTGGAAGATTGAACGGGGACACCTGGCGATGGTCCTGTTTAATCTGCACCTGATGGGTGCCCGCAGCAAGCGAAGGCACAGCGAAGTTTATCTGGTCCAATCCTACAGCGCCCGGAGTCAAGCCCATAAACTCTGGTGTAACTTCAGTAGTTCCATCGATCAGAATCGTAAACGTGTCCAGGATGCCGAAGCCCGGCATATCAACCGAAACGGCCTCAGTTAGAGGAGCCGCGCTCGCCGGGGCTCCATCCACGGGGAGCGGAGTAAGGTCGAAGAATCCCGAACCGTACACGGTGATGTTCTCGCCGGCCTTGGCGGGACTGGTTGCGCTACTAACGAGTAATTGCTGTCATTTTGGAAGATGCCGCTGGGCACCGGGGTAGATCCGGATGAGCCGAAGGGTTGGCCGGGACCGTAGAGGATTGTTATATCCGCCGCAGCAGACTGTGAAAACTGAGAGACCGTGACCGCGACCGTGCTGCCCGCAACAAACCCAACGAAAGCGCTGGATGGAACCTGAAAGTAATCTGCTGCTAATTCCCTAACGACGCAACTGCATGTAGCGGCGCGAAAATTCCACCGACGGTGACTTGCACGCCAGCCAGCGTTATCCGGAGCGGAAGTTCGGCAGCTATTTGCACGCCGATAACCGAGACCCCCGTACAGAATAGAGCCCGATGCCGCCCAAATTAGGAACCCCGACGGAGTAGTCGGCTGCAGAGGTGACAGCAATGTTTGCGACGAAGCGCGTGAGTCTGTAGGGATACAAGTCGATCGTATTTGTTGAAATGCGAATCGAACATAACCCCCACCCCGCGCGTACCTCTAATCGGCACATGCGCATTCTTCTCTACAGCGGAAAAGGCGGCGTCGGCAAAACCAGCGTAGCCGCAGCCACCGGGCTCGAGCTCGCCAAGCGCGGTCACCGCACTCTCGTAATGAGCGTCGATCCCGCCCACAGCCTCGCCGATTCCTTCGATCTCGAAACCTCGCTCTTCCACAAAGCCACCGGCGACCCGTTCCAGATCAACGACCGCCTACATATCCAGGAAGTGAATATTCAGCATGAAATCCGCCGCCACTGGCGCGAGATCTCAGCCTACACCGTTTCCGTCCTGCGCACCACCGGCATCAAAGACGTGGAAGCCGAAGAGTTGGCCATCCTGCCCGGCATGGAAGAGCTGAGCGCGATGATGTATGTGAACCAATACCGGCGCGATGGCAAGTTCGACGTGGTGGTGCTCGATTGCGCGCCCACCGCCGAATCCATGCGCTTCATTAGCATGCCGGCCACGCTGGAGTGGTACATGAAGCATGTCTTCCCCATGCAGCGCGGGTTGATCAAAGCCTTCCGTCCGATCGCGAAACACCTGTCGCCGGTGGAGATGCCGAAGGACAGTTACTTCTCGAACGTGCAGGAACTGTTCTCGAAGCTCGATGGCGTGGGTGAAGTGCTGGAAGATCCGAACGTAACCAGCGTGCGTCTGGTAACGAACGCCGAGAAGATGGTGCTGCGCGAAACCGAGAGGGCTTACGTTTACTTCTCGCTGCACGGTCTCACGGTGGATCAGATCATCGTGAATCGCGTGATTCCCGCTGCGGTCACCGATGAATTCTTTCGCGATTGGCGCGCCTCGCAGCAGCGGATTCTGGAAGAAATCGACGCCTACTTCGCGCCCGTTCCGGTGAAGCGCGTGCCGCTGTTTGCGCAGGAGGTGCTGGGTTCCGCGCGTCTGGAAACATTGGCGAACTGCATCTATGAAAACGCAAGTGATCCGGCGAAGGTCACGCGCACGGCGGCGCCGTTCCAGTTCCGTAAAGTCGATTCGCGTTACGAAGTGGTTATGGAATTACCGTTCGCCGCCAAGGGAGACGTGGGACTATTTAAGAAGGGAGACGAACTGGTAATCGAAATCGGAACACTGCGGCGCCACGTGGGACTGCCCACGTCGATGATCCACCTGAGCCCTTCGCGCGCGCGCCTGGAGAACCGGCAACTGGTCGTTGAGCTTAAGGAGTAACAACATGAACGAGCAATCTCAATCGAGTACGCAGGGCAGTTGTTTCTGTGACGGTGCGGGCCCGCGCTTCACGCAGAAGACGCGTGAGTTTGGCTCCAATCTAACGGCCGAGCACTTCCGCAAAGCCGGTGTCGAAATTCTGAAGGGCTTTCGCACCATACTGGACGCGGGCATCGATCGGCTTTCCCGCGACCCCAATACTCACGGCACCACCGTCAACGTGGAATAATCCCTCTGAGCCTTCTATAATGGAAGGCTCACATGGGTTTTGAGATACAGCCGCTTCGGGAGTTCCTGGTTCGTCCTGCCTTGCCATCGTCTTTGGCGCGGATGCCGGAGCTGGCCTACAACATTGTCTGGAGCTGGGAGCCGACAATACGTTCGCTCTTCCGGCGGCTTGACGCAACGGTCTGGAAAGACTCCGGTTACAACCCGGTCGCGATGTTGGGCCGAATATCGCAGGCCACTTTGGAACGCGCCGCGGCAGACCCGCGTTACCTGAACCAGTATCACGTGGCATGCGCGCGTTACGACGCGCATATGCAGCGCCCGGCGAAAGACGAGGGCGGCAAGCTTGTCGCCTACTTCTCCGCCGAGTATGGGCTTACGGAATGCATTCCCATCTACTCGGGCGGCTTGGGCGTGCTCTCCGGCGATCATCTCAAATCCTCCAGCGATCTGGACATTCCGCTGGTCGGAGTGGCGCTGCTTTATCAGCACGGTTATTTCCGGCAGTTCCTGAACGCCGACGGTTGGCAGCAGGAGCGAAACCCCGCAAGTGACTTCTACACGCTCCCGATCACGCAGGCGTTCGGGGCGGATGAGAACGAACTTCGCGTCGAGGTGGAACTCCCTACCGGTGCGGTGCAAATCAAGATTTGGCTGCTTAAAGTGGGACGCGTACAACTGGTTCTGCTCGACACGAACGTGCCGGAAAACGCGCGTGCCGAAGACCGCGCGATCACGGACCAACTCTACGGCGGCGATAACGATACGCGTATCCGCCAAGAGATCGTCCTGGGCATCGGCGGTTTGCGGGCTTTGGCGGCCCTGGGCCTGGAGCCCAGCGCATACCACATGAACGAAGGCCACTCGGCATTCCTTGCACTGGAGCGCATCCGCGTCCTTATGCAGCGGCATGGGCTGGCGTTCGACGAAGCCCTGGAAGCGGCGCGTTCCAACAACATCTTCACCACCCATACGCCTGTTCCCGCTGGAATCGATCTGTTCGATCCCGGCCTCGTTTATCACTACTTCGAACGATATTGCGCCGATTCCGGCATCACGTTCGACCAGTTGATGGCGCTTGGCCGCAAGAATCCCGAGGACCGCTCCGAACGCCTTTCGATGGCGATTCTGGCGCTGAACACTTCCGCTTATCGGAACGGCGTCAGCCGACTGCATCGCGAAGTTTCGCAGAGCATGTGGCAGGGTTTGTGGCCCGAACTTCCAACCTGGGAAGTTCCGATCACGTCCGTTACGAACGGCGTGCATCTGCCCAGTTGGCTCAACGGCGATCTGGCCGATTTGTTCGATCAGTATCTGCCGTCGGGCTGGCGCGAGTGGACACCTGACCAGAGTTTTTGGGAACAGATCAAAGATATCCCGGACGAGGAACTACTGGAAGCGCACAAGCGCCGCAAGCGAAGGCTGATCGGGTTCATCCGCGACCGCCAAATGGAATCGGCATCCCGGCGGAAGGCCGCGGCTATGGAGATTAAGTACGCTTCGGAGGTTCTGGATCCGAATGCGCTCACCATCGGGTTCGCACGCCGGTTCGCCACCTACAAGCGTGCGACGCTACTCTTCCGGGACATCGCGCGCCTGAAGAAAATCCTGCTCGATAAAGAACGTCCGGTGCAGATCGTCATCGCCGGAAAGGCTCATCCCAAAGACGCCCCCGGAAAGTCGTTCATTCGCGAAATCGCGCAGTATTCCCGCGATCCCGACCTGTGGAAGCACGTGGTGTTTCTGGAAGATTACGACATGAAGGTTGCACGCGAAATGATCCAGGGCGTTGATGTGTGGCTCAACACGCCCCGCCGCGGAGAAGAAGCGTGCGGAACCAGCGGCATGAAAGCGGCCATGAACGGAGTGTTGAACTTCAGCATCCTGGATGGCTGGTTCGACGAGGCATACGAGGTTTCCGGCGGGTGGGCGATCGGGGATCGCGAGCCGTACTCGGAAGATCAGGACGGGATGCACGCGAGCATGATCTACTACCTGCTCGAAAATGAAATAGTGCCGATGTTTTATGAGCGGCGGACGGGCGGTCCTTCCGAATGGGTTCGCCGGTCGAAACAATCCATCGCGTCGCTTTCGCCGATGTTCGACGCCCGGCGCCAGGTCCATGATTACGATACGGAGCTTTATGAACCGGCGCACGCGGCTTACGTGGCGTTGAAGAAGAATCAGTTCCAGCAGGCGCGCGATCGCTCGGCCTGGGCCAAGCAGATTCGGAAGGTTTGGAATGACGTACGGTTCGTGGACACCGGTTCCATTCCTTCCGCGCCTCTCACCAGCGGCAAATCGCTTCTGATCAGCGCGCGTGTGGACCTGGCGGGGCTGACGCCGGATGATGTCCGCGTGGAAGTGGTGTGGGGGCATGTCGGCCCCAACGGAAAACTGGAGAACACCGAAGTTACGGTGCTGAAGCCAACCGGCCAGGAGGGTTCGGTGACTGAGTACGCCAAGGATCTGGAACCGCGACAGACCGGCAGGCTCGGTTACGCGCTACGGGTGAGCCCGAACCATTTCGACGATCCGTTAACCCGTCCCGTTCCGAGCTTAATCAAGTGGGGGGCTTAAGCGCGCTGGGCACTACTTCGGCCGAACGCCCGTTGCGTATAGCCCGATTGTGAATCCGGTCTGGTTGTTAACGGTTTTGTGAGCGATCACAACGCCGGTGCGCGAGGAAGGCTCATAGGTGCAAGCGCCCGGCCCGAGCGGCTTGGAATCGGACGAATTGATTTCGGCCAGAATCGGTATCTTCCCTGCCGCGTCGCGAGCAATCGCCGGAGGTGTTAGCGACGTGAGCTTCACGATGCGGCAACCGGCGTGAAACGCTTTCGGCTTACCCAACCCGCCTTGTACCATTCTGTTGGGCGTAAGCGTCGCCAGCAGCGTCCCATCCGAACCTTTTGCCAGATCCAATTGGATGATCGACTCGTAGCCGAACTCATGCGCGACGTCGGGCCCGAGAAACCGCCCTTCGTATTTCCACTTCCAGGCGCCGATCGGCCCGGCCATTCCGGTGGAAAAAACCCCGTAGAAATCGTTCTTGCTGCGCGCGGGTCCCTGTAAGCACTGCACCGCAAGCAGCAACTGTTCACCTGCTTGGGTAAGCGCCGGCTCGTTCCAGATTTTGCATCCCGCGAGATCCGGGCTCAGCGACGCAAGCTTCACGTCCGAATTCATCCGGGCTGCTGTACCGGCTGACGACAACGTTTGCTGAGGCGCCTGCGCTAAATGTGGAGGGGTGTCCGCCTCGTTCAGGATGAGTTCGTTGGTAGGCAACAGTTCCTGGTAGATAAAAGCGCCCTGCTTCACGAGGTAGTGCAGACGGACCGAGACCCAAACCACTGACCCGTCCTGCTTGCGGAACGGGTAAAGATTGGAAACCTCGTGCGAGTGAAACTGGCCCGCGTTCCCGTTGAGCGGTGTCGAAGTCCAAAGCGGCCCGTCATAGGTCCAGCTATCTCCATCGTCGTCGCTGTGCGAGAGATGGATATCGACTGCCTTGGTCTTAGCGGCATCGGCAAGATTATGGGGCCATGAATAAGACATCCAGAGGCGCTTAATTGCCGGATCGCGCCGCATGCTGGGATCGGCGTATCCGCGAAAGCCGCTAGGCTGTGGGTGATCGCCTTGGATCACGATCGGCCTGCAAGCCGAATTGGAAACGGTGCAGTCGATTGTTTGGGCGGCCGCGCAGAACGCACCACCAAACAGCAAGACTTTAAGAAGAACCGCTCTATTGACAATTCGTGGAAGCACTACTCATTTAATCAGACGTTCAGACGGCTTCCGAACGTCGAATAGGACAAAGATACCGCGCTGCTTCACTGCTTGTACCGCGTAACCCGCGTCGAGCAGTTTTGGAAGCAACCATTCCATACCCGGATTCCCGCTGTAGTAGAGCCAAAAGCGATCATGCTGTTTCAGGAACGCGGCACAGTCTTCGGTGCGGCCGGGCAAAATGGCGCGGGCCTCATAAAGCGAGTATTCGGGCAACGGGTCCACCTGCTGCAATGCTGTCGGCACGTCGGTTAGGTAAACCATGCTCTTCAGAAGCGCAGGCTCGCCATAGTGGGCGGATTGCAGGTATATGAGCGGGTTGGAAACGACAACAGGCAGACTGCCCGGCACGGGATCGATCCCTGTTGGAACGCCCCACGCCGGACCGTGTGCGTGGCCGCGCAGGTACCCGATCAAGTGGACTACATTCATCGAACGAAGCCCGGTGGCGGAGCAAACGAAGGCGAGGATGAACAGAGATGCCACCGGCCAGGAGCATGCCGAACTGAGGAGGTAAGCGGTAAGAATCGCAACGCCGAGCACCGCCGTGAGCGCGTAGCGGTTCATGAAGTATCCGGTGCGCAAGTAGGTAAAGGCCAGCACCACGGCGGGAACGAGCAGAAAACCGATGGCCGCCGCAAGTTCGTGCGTGGGCCGCAAAGGCGGGTCGGGACGGGAGACGGGAGCAGCTCTCATGAAGCGCGTCATTCCGGCCAGCGCGATCACGCCGAGAGCAATCACCCCCGGAAGAATGGCATGCGAAAACAATTCCGAGTAAAGGTCGAATAACCGCAGGGGCGTGGGCTTCGCCCAAAAGACAGGTGAGGCGCGGAGGTGTTCGGCGAATACAGCAGATGCCGCGGAGGCTTGCGGCCAGAGCCAGATGAGAGGCACGGCAGAGAGCGCGAACGCGCACCACACGCCCCAATCGATGCGTTTTCGATTCCATGTGCGCGCGGCTTCGCCCAATGCCAACGGAAAAGCGATGTCGAACAAAGCGTAGTAGTGGCAACAGAGTGCCGCCGCGATGCTAATTGCAAGGCAGGCCAAGCCGAGGTAGCGCTGGCGCCCACAGGTGGTAGCTTGCCAACTGATCAACGCGACGCCCGCGAGACCTAGAACCAGCGCATACGGCCTCGCTTCCGACGCGTAGGAAAAAACCGAAGTAAAAGCAGGGAACGTCGCGGCAAGGAGCGCAAACAGCGGCCGGCTACGGCGGCGCACAAACACGTAGAGACACACGCAGACGAGCAGGAATCCCGCAGTCTCAGGCAGACGGGTCGCGAGATCCGTTGGGCCGAAAAGAAGCTGCGAGATGTGGGTGAGCAGGAACGAGAGCGGCGGATGACTGTCGAACCGGGTCGCGGCAAGCACGTTGGAAAAGCCCGGCTGATTTGAAATGGAGAAAGTGAAAATCTCATCGAACCACAAAGGTTTGGATTGTGAACTCGCGATCGCCGCAAGGAAATAAAGCGCGCTAAAGGCGATTAGCCAAAGACCGGGATGTGCCGCCAGACTCGCGTCGATCGCGTCGATCCAGCGCAATTGGACCACATGATATCCACGGCCGGAAACAGGCAGTGGCACTGATCCGGATACGGGTTGCACATCTTGAGCCACTAACAGGCCTGCGTCATTACCATTCACGATTCGCGTAGGGCTGGGCCCAAAGCGCAGCCTGCAGTTGGAGAGACTTGCACCACGCCTCATGCATTTTTTGCACTTCGCTCTCCGTGTGCCCCTTGGCGGCAAGATAAGGCTTGATCGTCGCGTTCATCACTGCAATGAAAGCGATGATGTCGCGCAAGGGAATGTACGGCGTCGAATCGACCCCATCGGTGGTATTCTTCTTCCGGCTTGTGTGCCGCAATGCGATTTCCTGCTGATAATTGAGCCAGTCCTGGTCATACGGGCGAAAACACGTGTCGAGAATCCACTGCTCGAAACGCAACCCGCTTTTCTCCTGATAGCCGGGAATTGGATCGCCGTCAGGAGTGCGGCTATGGCGAATGAGATTGGGGATGCTTGCGATGATTCCGCGCCGCCAGTGATCTACCAACGGCTTGGTCTGGTCCGCAAGCACCTCGCCCGCCGCATGACGATAGTGTTCATCTTCCTCCGTCCACCCCACACTGATCTTGAGGTTTTCCAGGTCCTCCAAAGTGACGGCGGATCGCTCGGCCGCCCCGTAGGTGTATCCGCTGATCTGCTCGGCTACCTTCTTCATGCCGGTGGTACCGATGAAAACAGCACGACGAGTCCTTCGAGAAGTGTGGGATGCGTGAGAATAGCGTCGCGCAATCCAGTGTAGGGAAGACCAGCGATCATGGCGATCTGTACAGCGCCCATAATTTCACCGCCATCCACGCCGAAGACTGTGAAGCCCAGAATGCGATCGCTCTTCGTGTCGATCAATGCTTTCATGAATCCACGAGTCTCGGACAGCGTGCGCGTCCGGAGATCGGCGGCCATTGGAATCTTCGCCAGCCGATACGGCGTTCCGCTCGCTTTCGCCTCCGTTTCATTCAACCCAATGCGCGCCAGCTCCGGGTCGGTGAAAAGGCAGAACGGAATTTGGCGCCCCGTGGTCACGCGGTTACGTCCGGCAAAATTGTCTCGAATGACTCGGAAGTCGTCAAAAGCCGCATGGGTGAACTGGGGACTGCCGGCACATTCTCCGATGGCCCAGACATCCGGGGCGGTGGTCTCCAGGCGGTCATTGACCCTGATATATCCCCGATCTGTGAGCTCAACCCCGGCGAGTTCCAAGCCGATCTCAGCCGTGTTCGGAGTGCGGCCGGCCGCCACCAGAAGATCCGTGCCCTCGATGACACTGGTGGCGGCGCCTTGCCGGATCCGCAGTCTCACTCCTTGCCCCGAAGTTCCTTCAACTTGTGAGACCTGCGCACCCATTGCGAGCGCGATACCTTCATCTTGGCAGAGGCTCTCGAGTCCCGCGGATACATCCTCATCCTCCCTACTGACAAGGCGATGATTCCGATCGACGACCGTGACCCGGCTTCCAAACCGGCGCATCGCCTGCGCAAGCTCCAGGCCGACATAACCGCCTCCAAGCACTACGAGATGTTGCGGCACATAATTCAGTTCGAGCGCTTCGACGTGAGTCAACGGCTTCGCCGCCCGAAGCCCCGGAATGTCCTCGATGGTCGCTCTGGTACCAGTGCCGATCACGATTCTCTCGCCTCGAATGGTACGCGTGCCTCCATCGTTGAGCGATACTTCCAGCGTCTTGGGGCCAGTGAATCTCGCCGAACCCAGTATCAGCTCGGCGCCGCTTGCCTTGAAGTTGGCGACGTGAATACCCACGAGATCCGCAACCATCCTGCGCTTGCGATCGCGCACGACCGTCATGTCCACTTCGAAGTCCGCTGACGCGATTCCGAACTCTTCGCTCCTGCGGACGTAAGACGCAACCTTCGCGCTATGGATGACATTCTTGCTGGGCAGGCAGGCGATATTCGGGCAGGAGCCTCCGATGTACTTCCGCTCGATTACAGCCACGCTTTTGCCTTCTTTGGCAAGCGTCCACGCGAGGAACTTTGATCCCTCGCCGGTACCCACGATCACGATTTCGTACAGTTGCTTTTCCCCAGGTGCCATGGTGACGGTTCTTATTATGAAGGTTCTCCGAGCGCCGCCCGCTGAAACTCTCGCGCACGATGGACGGAAGCCGAAGGTAGTCGCGGTCTTTGTAAGCATGACGATTTCGGGTACTGCCCACTGTAACAAGCGGGAGAACGCGAGATTGCGGGTCGACTGGGTTTGGATTTGGTGCGGAGAGGGGGACTTGTTCCACGCTATATGATTGATATTAAAGGACTTATAGACATAGAGAACGTCCAAAAGCGCTAAAAGTTCCAGAAGAACCCTATCGAGTCACGCCACGAGTCACACGCCCACCATAGACCACCCAAGTCGTTAATCTAGCACGAGCAACAGGGCCCAGCGCCCTTTCATCAAAAACCGAAGCAAGACAAAAGGCGGCCAGCCAATCGGCCGCCTTTTTCATTCCCAGAAAGCCTGAAATGACCCCATCCCATCGATCCGAAAACGACCACTCACCCGTGACTGTCGCGCGTATTGCAGATCGTCTCGGCGGTAGGAAATCGCCGACCGGTTGGATGGCGCGATGTCCTGCTCACGACGACCGCACTCCTTCTCTCAGCCTCGCCGAGCGCGATGGTCGGATTCTGGTGAAGTGCCATGCGGGATGCGAACAAGCCATCGTGGTGGCCGCACTTAAGGCCAGGGGACTTTGGCCGGACAGCGCTAGGCGTGAACACAACCGCATCGTGGCTGAGTACGACTACCGCGACGAGAGCGGAACGCTGCTCTACCAGGTCGTGCGCTGCGAGCCTAAGCGTTTCTTTCAGCGGCGACCGGACGGTTACGGCGGTTGGACCAACAAAAAGGGCGAGCGCCAGGTGCTTTACCGGCTCCGGGAAGTCTTGGAAGCTCCTATCGTCTTTTTGGTCGAGGGCGAGAAAGACGCCGAGACCCTCCGAGAATACGGTTTCGTGGCCACCACTAACGCGGGCGGGGCGAAAGCGCCGTGGCTGCCGGAGTTCACCGAAGCTCTGAAAAACCGGGAGGTGATCTTGATTCCCGATAACGATCCGCCCGGGCGGGACCGAGTCCTGAACATCGGCAGGGCGCTGATTCACAATGCCCGGTCGATAACCGTTCTCGTGCTTGATCACGCAAAGGATGTCACAGAGTGGTTCCAGCAAGGCCACAGCGAGCTCGAGTTGATTGCTCTAATCGAGCGCCAGGAGGTGACCAAGTGAAATATGAAGTCGTAGACGAATCGGACGTGCAGAAGCTGGCCAACGAGTGGCGTGTGCCGGAAGAGTCATCCACCGCCAGTTCAGGACTTGGACGTCAGATCACCTCCATAGCGGAAATTCCCTCGCTCAGAACCTTTGCTGGCCAGAAGATCGAGTTTGTCGTCGAGAGTCTGATTCCGGCAGGCGCTGTCATCGCCATAACGGGTGAATCGGGATCTGGCAAATCGACACTGGCTACCGCCATTGGGAGCGCCATCGAACGGGGCGTTCCGTTCGCAGGGTTAAAGACGCAAAGGCGCCCCGTACTAATTCTTGATCGGGAAAACCCGCTTGCGGTGACGGCGGAGCGGTTCGATCGACTCGGGATCGACGATTCGCCGAACTATATTGTCTGGGGAGCGTGGTGCGGGGAAGACGCCCCGGACCCGGTTTCGCCAATCGTAATCCGCTGGGTAGAGTCCGTGGAC
This sequence comes from Bryobacteraceae bacterium, assembly GCA_965225785.1. Classification (GTDB taxonomy): domain Bacteria; phylum Acidobacteriota; class Terriglobia; order Bryobacterales; family Bryobacteraceae; genus Bog-113. The sequence goes on from CBDDBV010000005.1 coordinate 141,781, forward strand.
CCGAAACCGGTGATCATCGTCGACTCCTTCGTGGCCTTCAACACGGGCGACGAGAACGACGCGACGCAGGTAAGAGCGTACACGGAAAAGTTCCGTTACCTTGCGAATTTGGGCGCATCGGTCATCGTTCTCCACCACAGCGGAAAGGGCGAATCCAGCAAGGACTACCGCGGCAGCTCCGATATCAAGGCGGGCCTCGACGTGGGATACCACTTGTCGAACCTCGGCGACTTTTCCCGTCTGTCCAACCTGCGACTGCGAGCATTCAAGGTGCGTATCGCCGTCCTGCCAGAGGCGATCCTGCATTACACCGGCGACGGGTTCGAAATCGACGGCCGCCCGGTCGCGAAGACGAACGAACAGCTGTTGGCGGAATTACTAATCGCCAACCCGCGTGTCATTGCGGGGGAATTTGAAGAACTCGCTCAAAAGATCAGCGTTAGCCGCAGCGGGGCGCGGCAGTTCCTGGAGAATGGCAAAGTATCCGGGAAGATCGTTGTTGAAAAAGGGCCGCATAACAAGCTTCACCACCTCTGGGCCGCGCCTATTACCGAAGGAAAAAGCTGATATTACAACGGCCTAATCATTGCGAATTGAGCTCGCCGCTCGACCTTTGAAAGTGCTCACTTGGCGAGCTCGCCGGCGAACTGGAAATGATCGGCGAGCTCAACGATCTAAACACAAGGTAAATCATTGATTGCAAACAGCTCGCCAGTTCGCGCCCCCCGCCCGGCGAACTCGGCGAACTAGCCAGAAAAGTTAGTTCGCCAGTGTCCAGCCACTCTTTAGAGTGGCGGACTGGCGAACTCAACTGGCCGGGTTGTCTTGTTGAAAGCAGATCGATAAGCCGGCATTGAGATAGTTTCCACCACAAAGCGCCGAGCCGTTCGGCGCTTTTTATTGGTCATCCCGGAAAACCGCTGCTCGCGCAGACGTCACTCCCAATCCTTCCCGAGCCATCGAGCGAATCGATGTCTTTTCTCTCCATCGAGGCAGACAATTATGAATCGTGATTTCTACCATCCTGAGTTGCTCGCAGCCGCTGCTGGCATTGATCCCTTCATGTTGAAGCGCGCCACGAGCGTGGCGAGGTCTCTCGTCTCCATTCACGGGCTACGCCGTGACGACTTCGAAGACTACCGGCAGGAATTGCTTCTGGACGCGATCAGCCGGGTCCGCTACTTTAATCCGGCGCGGGGTTCGTGGGCGGGCTTCATCACGGGAGTCATGCGGAACCGGGCATCTGAATTGATCCGTGCGGAACCTAAACAGTGGCGCGAGACAACAGATCTGCCGGACGGCGTATTGGAGAAATACAGCGAGTCTTTCAAAGACACGGCCATTCACTCGAAGGTTGATGTCGAGAAGATTCTTTCGGACGTGCCGGAGAATCTACAGCAGGTTGCCAAACATCTCCGTCACAACAGCGTAGAAGAGATCGCATCAACGACGGGGAAATCAAGAGCCCGCGTGTACCAACTGATCGCCCAGCTCAAAGTAGAATTTACGCGACGCGGCTTTTCGTCTACCCGCCGTTTAGGGCACGCGAAGAAACGGTCGCCATTAGAAAAATTTAGGTAGACATTTTTCGAAGCTCCCCAGTATCTATATGTGTCGCTCGCAAGGGCGACCGGATGTCAAGGGGCGCATTTGGGATTTCCCAGGATGGAACGGCAAGCTCATCCCGAGCGAAGCGATAAAGCGGAAGCCGTTCCGTTGACCTCAACCCGATCCGTCAGGCTATCCAGCCACGCTCTGCTGAGCGCGTGAAGCACGGAATATTTCCGGCTGCTGGTAAACAAGCGGGTTATAGACATGCAAGGCGCGCAGCGTCCTAGAAATCGCGGGTAACCGCGATGCCCAAGCTGCGGTATGAAGCGACGGACCGGCTCCGGCCGAATGTTACTTCGTAGAGCGGAGACACGGGGTCAAAATCTCCGTGTATTCGCTCTGAACCTCACCAGCCGAATGCTCTCTCTTGCAGGAGCTTTTTTTTGAGTTTCTCTTACCTCATAAGAGCTTTCTTAGTTTTTCTACCGAAAAACGTCGAAGAAACCAAAATAAGCGGGGCAAAAAGAAATCGCCTCGATTTTAATCGCGAATTGACCCGATCGGTGCGCGACCCGGTGCAGCCGCCTGGGCAAAAGGAGAATTATGACAACGACAATAGATCACGGAATCGAAACGTGGCGCCTCGATAAGCTGATCCCCTACGCGCGCAACCCGCGCAAGAATGACGCCGCCGTCAGTCAAATGGTGGCATCGATCCGAGAGTTCGGATTCAAGATTCCTTGCTTGGTTCGCGCGGACGGTGAAGTAGTCGATGGCCATCTGCGATTAAAAGCCGCGCGGCAATTGGGACTCGCTGAAGTTCCGGTCATCCTCTGCGACGAGTGGACGCCCGCGCAGGTCAAAGCATTCCGGCTGATGGTGAATCGCTCCGTGACGTGGGCCGACTGGGATGAAGAGCTTCTGGCCCTCGAGTTACTGGATCTGCAGACGGAGGATTTCGATCTCTCGCTAACCGGGTTCAGCGCGAAGGAGATCGACGCGCTCACGCTCGAAACCAATCTGGCCGAGGATGAAATCCCGCCAGTGCCGAAGATGCCGACATCCGCAGCAGGCGACCTTTGGCTGTGCGGACGCCATCGAGTCCTTTGCGGCGATTCCACCAGGCCGGAAGATGTGGCGCGACTGCTGGGCGAAAGCAAGCCGCTGCTGATGGTCACGGACCCGCCGTACGGGATTGAGCTCGATTCGGAGTGGCGCGATAAAGCCGGACTGAATGGTTGCGGTGCTGCTGAGCCGAGCTACATGAAGCACCGCACCGAAGGCCACGAAAGCACGACGATCTCCGGCGACACGCGGGCGGATTGGTCGGAAGCATTCGAACTGGTGCCGAGCATTCAATCCGCGTACGTGTGGCATGCATCCAAGTTCACCCGCGAAGTCCTGGACGGCCTGCTGCGCATCGGCTTCCTGCATCACCAGCAGATTATCTGGGACAAGGGCCGCACGGTGCTCACACGGACCCACTACTGGTTCCAGCACGAGCCTTGCTGGTACGTGCGCAAGAAGAATGCGCCGTGGTTCGGGAAGGCCGGTGAGAACTCGACTATCTGGCATTCGCCGTCGCCGAAATTTATCATGGGCGGATCGGATGAAGAGAAGTACGACCACCCAACGCAGAAACCCGTCGAACTGATGCGGCGTCCGATCCTCAACCACACCAATCGCGGCGAGCTGGTTTACGAGCCGTTCCTGGGCAGTGGCACCACGCTGGCCGCAGCTGAAGTCACCGAGCGCATTTGTTACGGCATCGAATTGGACGCCAAGTATGCCGACGTGGTCGTGCAGCGCTGGCAGCAGCTGACGGGCAAGCAGGCGACTCTCGATGGAGACGGACGAACGTTCGAAGCCCTCGCGGAAGCCCGGCTGAGGGTGGCAGCGTGAATCGCCCGATGCCACCGCGAGATCGCGGACATCACACGCCAACTCCGGAACGGACGTCCGGAACTTCAGGGCTTACTGCTGGCACTGGCGGACTGGTCGCAGGAGTTGCGGATGATCCTGCTGGAAGAGAAAAAACCCGCCACGGCGATCACCGGGCGGGCACGTTAGCGGGGCTGATGTTACTGACGCCCTTAGTCCGGCTCGATCGCGGTGAGAACCGTATAGCCCGCGGAGCGCCGAACCCAGATCGCGTAGCGGTCAGGGCAGAGCGGAGATTCTCCGTTCTCGACATCCGCAAGCCGGGTTCGGAAATCCTCGGCTGCCAGCTCCCGTGCTTCGCGCAATGTGCTGACCAGGGCTACCGGTTCGTACCCGCCCTCTTCGTCTTCGGCCACCAAAAGGCTTCCGAAGCCAAGCTCTCTGCTCTCGTCCACCGCTTGGTTCGCGTTTGCTTCCTCTGTCAGTTGTTTCATTCGTTTCTCCTCGTCGGACCATTCATCGCTCGAAAGCTGAAGATGATCAAGCTGAATCTGCGACCGGAGACGAGAAAAGCCGCCGGGTTCGACTCCGGCGGCTGGAGATGCAAACGATGCCCGTGCTTAAGCGCTGATCGCGTAGATGCGCGTGCCGTCCTCGTGCTTGGTCGATACGACCGTGAGGCCCATCTTCTTGTTGACGATGGCGGAAAGGAAACCCCGGACCGAATGCGCCTGCCAACCCGCCGCGCTCATCAACTCCTGCAAGCTAACGCCGCCCTCGCGCTTCAGGAGTTCAAGGATGAGGACGGTCTTGCTGCCCTGGCGCGTGCCGTTGGCGCTACGCGGCGTCTCGGGCGCTTTCTTCGCGGGGGTGGCGTTGTCAGCCGACTCCGTTCCTTCGGGCGCGACTTCGGGCGTCTGTGGCGCTTCCTCGGCGACCGTGGCTTCCGGCTCCTGCGCGGGTTCTGGTTGGGGTTCCGGCTGTGTCTCCTGGGCCTCGTCCTCGTGGACTTCGGCTGCATCGCTTACGGACTGGCCCGGGACTTCGAGCGCGATTACCGCAGCCCAGATCCGGCTGATGGCAGTCTTGCGGTCCTTGAACTTCTTGACCGGCGTGACGCCAGGCAGGGCGTTCCAAATCTCGACCAAGCGGCTGGTCGGGAAGAGCTCGGCTACCAGGGCCAGCTGGTCCTCGGTACTGAAGATGATCTCGTCGGGGCGCGTGGCGGCTCCCTCGTAAATGTTGATGCTGTTCTCGGCGTTGATCCCAAAGGTCTTCATGGTGGTTCTCCTTGCGCGGACTCGTCCGCGACGATCACATTCATCACTCCGGGGCTGCGAACAGGCAAGGCAATCTTTCAGAAAGTGGCGCAGATTCCCACAGGAGGTCTCAGATGACCGGACACGGAGCAAAATTCGGACGTAAGAAGGAAGAAGCCATTGCCGCGATGTTGAGCCAGCCGAGCCTCGAAGCAGCCGCGCGCTCGATTGGGATTTCCGTCAAGACGCTGCACCGCTGGCTGAAGATCCCGGAGTTTCACAGGAGCTATTTCGACGCTCGCCGCGAGGTGGTCAGTCAGGCAAACGCGCGCATGCAGCAGAATGCCGGGTTTGCGGCCGCTACGCTACTCAAGACGATGGTGAGTCAGGATGTTCCTGCATCCGTCCGCGTCCGGGCGGCGCTGTCCGTGATGCAGATCGCGCAGAGGAGTTTCCAGGACGAGGACCTGGAGATGCGGCTCGCGGCTGTGGAACAGTCGCTGGACAAGCCGAAGTGACCCGATCCACCTTAAACAAGCGCCTGGAGCGGCTGGAAGCCCGAATACTGCCGACCACGGAAGCACCACGCACGCTGATCCTTCAGTTCGTCACGGAGACGGGCGAGGTAGATAGCACGATGACCGTTGTGCTGGATCAATCCCGTCCGCAGATCCAAACCGCGTGCGGTCATCCGATGAATCGTAGATATCGCCGATGAGACAATTCTCCTCCTGACGTTTCCCGCGTGGCGATCCGGGTACATCAGAATCGATGAAGTCTGGTTCGCTCGGTGAGTTTGGATGGTCCGGCATGGGACAGGCCGAGACTATCGATCCAGAGGAAGTAATCGAGCGGCTCAAGCAAGAGTGGTGCATCCTGGCGGACAACGGGATTATTCCGCAAAAGGTCCCGCGATGATGCGCTACGCCCCCCGTAAGATGGGCGGCGCATTCGCTTGCTTCGTTACTCCTTTGGAGTGATGAATGTGGCAACGTCCCCGATGCGGAACCGAGGAGAGAAGAACGATGGCTACTACGGTGTGGTTGGCATGGCAACATGGAAAGCATCAAGATGAGCCTGCAGCGGTGCTGTTGGGCGTGTTCAGCACACAGAGAGCGGCGGACGACGCTGGCGCTGATTGGAGCGAAGAACATCCGGTGCGGGAGAACTGATTTTCAGCCCGCTCTACGGATTCGGAGCCGCTTTCCGGCCCTTGTGCCGTCGATGTGGACGGATTGCCTCCAGCTATACCTACCGATAACGTTACTTAACGGCCCAGCAACTTATTTCCGCCGGTACTTCGGCGGTTTTTCCGGGGTATCGCCGGGCCTAATTTCCGGATCGCCGCCGTTCCGCTCGGAATCAGCGCACTTCAGCAGTTTGGGCTTTATACGTCAACTTGATCGGGCCCGTCAACTGGGCGCGTACTCTGGTCGGGAGCCGAGTGGCTCGCTGGCAACCGTCGCGCCGGAAGATCGCTTCTGGAACGCGGACTGAAAGGACCCAGGGTTAACCGTCACCGATGCGGGGAGGCAGGCGCAATATTCGAATCGGCTTGGGTTCGCGTCATCAGCGGACAACCGGGATTGCCTCCATCCCTGCCCTATGGAAGATTTAAAAACTGATAGAATCTGGCGAAAGCAGGTCTTTCATGGATGTCGCCACGGTACTCGTGGAACAGCTTGAGGCGAACGGGGAGTTGCGCACTTTCCGGATGCACGCCGACTTCGGCGAGCGGTTGACGGTTTCGTTTGCTGATGCTTACGAAGACGAACGCAGCGGGCCGTTTCACTTCCTTGACACTCATCACGAACAGGCTTTTCGCAATGCATTTGCCGAGTGCAGGGCCAGGAGATTGGGGGTCAGCCGGTTTCGCAGGGTCGATGACCGATTTCTGTTGCGCACCTCATGGGCGGGTATCCCTACCGAACGCCATAGACTCAGTTACTACGCGCTTAGCCTTCCCGAATTTGCCATACCGGGCTCGGTGAGGTTTGCCGACCCTCGTTCTGGCCGCGAGTTTAGGAAGACTGTCGTTCGGGACGATCAGCGACGACGATTCACATTGTATCTGGAGTGCCGCTCATCGCACGGAGTTTTCGATTTCGTCCTCGACGTTGATTTCGAAGTCTCACCGGACCGGTTTCCGCGGGCGACATTCAAAGATGCGACGACTGCCGAGTACGGCTCGCATCTGGGCACCTACGAGTACTTGCTTCAGGAAAAACAAAAAGTGGTTGTGCAGCACTTCATGAGCACGGGCGATCAATACGTGATCAGCGGCCAAGCCGGTGCTGTTGGGCCAAACGCTAATGCTGAAAACCTTGCATTCCGGCAGAGTCTTGGCAGTTCCACGAGTGCCGGCGATGCGCCGTCGTTTCATCGGATTAGCGGAAATGACGACCTCCTATAGACCCCGTCTTGGCTGTCGGATTCTTTGAAGAGGCTGCTCCCATGCAGAGTGAACCGTTTAATGCGCTCGCCCACGAACTGCAGGACTTCACGAACTCCGTGCTTGCGATACAGCGGCTGAATTCGCCGGACTTGCGCCGTGTCCTGGCGTTTATCGCCAAAGTGTCCCAAGTGGCGGAACAGGCTTTGCAAGATGTCGTCGCTTTGTTGGTCGACGTTAAATACATGACCGCAGCCGATCTCAATTCATCGCGCATTCACGAATTGCAGAAACAAATCGAACTGCTGACGGTCCGGAGCAGGTATCGTGACGTTGAAGAGATCTGCAGCCGCCTACATCATTTGAGCGATCAGTACCACCAGCAGATTGCGCCGCTCGTCAGTGGTGTTCAAGATGGCCATAGCTGGCAAGGCATCTTTGGATTGATCAACGAGCATGAGGGCAGATTGATCAACCTCGTTCATCAGACGACGCGTGAGTTGCTGGAACGGCTTCGCCGCGTCGAACCGACGACGTTAAACCAGCTTACGCTTTTCGCCGCCAGCCAGTTGAGCGCAGTTCGTGGAGCTCTTGATCAACTAAGGGAATTGTCGAATCAAATCCTTGGGCTGTCGGGCACAGAAGGTCTTCTTGAGCTTACGGCCGGAGCGGCGGTCTCCGGTACGACACTATCGGTATTCTTGAATCGAGGTAACGTGACCATGTCCAATGATCGGTATGAAGTCGGCCAGGCCGGAGCGGTTGGGCCCGGCTCGCAGGCGAGCAACATTACTTTTAACCAAATTTGGAATAAGAGCGCAGGCAAGATCGATGTTCAACAGCTCGCCGTCGAACTGACGGCACTGCGAACTTCATTGGCCGGACAAGCGGCTGCGCCCGATCATTACGTAGCCATTGGAGAGGTCGCGGCGGCGGAGCAAGCCGCGGCAACCGGCGATGGACCTGGTGCGCTCCAGCACCTCAAGAAAGCCGGGGTCTGGGCGTGGGACGTGGCGTCGAAGATAGGCATTGGGGTGGCTACCGCGGCGGCAAAGAGCGCCCTCGGATTTTGACCTCGATTGTGCTGCCTTGCAGTAACGCCGTTCTCCGGGAGCGATCCCGGATTGCCGGGCGCGGCGAGTAGGCGTGCTGGCGGTATTACACGAACTGATCTGTTGAATGCCGCCACACTTCCCGCAACCGGACTTGGGGGAGCGTTGGGCCATCGAGTCACTAGGCTGCTCGTTGGTGCGTATACTCTGGTTTGAAGAGCACATCTTGGCAAACGCAAGAAGGGTAACGATTACCTCCGTCGAGTTTCGAAATTACAAAGGCTTCAGGCACTACTCGCTGGCGCTACAGCCGATGAACGTTCTGGTTGGACCCAATAATTGCGGAAAGTCAACGTTAATAGGAGCGATGAAGATCCTCGCCGCAGCCCTTCGCAGAGCAAGAGCCAGGAAACCTGACATCCTGACCGGTCCGACAGGCCGCGTATACGGGTACGAACTATCAGCCGATACCATTCCGATTTCTCTGGAGAATGCCCACACTGACTACGAAGATACGCAAACTACAATTACGTTCCGGCTCTCGAACGCAAACCGTCTTCAACTCTACTTTCCGGACGTTGGAAGATGTCTGTTAATTCCACTTCCGGAAGGCAAGGCTGTATCGACTGCGGCCCTCTTCAAGGATGCATTTCCCATCACCGTGTCGGTGATTCCGGTCCTAGGACCTGTCGAACACGAGGAGCAGGTTCTAATGAAGGAGACCGTCCAGCGGCAGCTGGAAACCCACCGTGCCTCTCGGCACTTTAGGAATTATTGGCATCATTTTCCTGAAGCATTTAGCGGTTTCTCCGACATGGTGGCACTCACGTGGAAGGGCATGGACATCTCTCTCCCGGAGCTTGTCGCCGACAAGCCTCCACGGCTCACCATGTTTTGTTTAGAGCAACGCATATCCAGAGAGCTCTACTGGGCGGGCTCTGGATTCCAAGTCTGGTGCCAGTTGCTTACTCACATCGTCAACGGTCGGGACAGCACTGTTCTGGTCGTTGATGAGCCGGAGATCTATCTTCACCCGGACGTTCAGCGCCAACTCGTCGGGATTCTCCGCGACCTCGAGTGTGACGTTATCATGGCCACGCACTCGCCCGAAATCATTGGAGAAGCAGATCCGTCCGAGATTGTTCTGGTGGATAAGAAAAAGAGGGCCGGCCAGCGTCTGCGAGATGTTGAATCTGTCCAGGCCGTGTTGACAGAAATTGGATCCTCGCAGAATATCACCTTAACTAGGCTCGCTCGGAACCGCCGCGTGGTTTTCGTCGAAGACGAATCAGATTTTGTCGTCCTGCGCCGATTTGCGTCAAAGCTTGGCTACACCGAATTAGCTGCCGGGACCGACATCACCGCCGTAGCATCAGGGGGATTCTCGTCTTGGGAGCGCGTCCAGGCATTGGGATGGGGAATAGGCCGAACGCTGGGTCAGGAACTTGCTATAGCGGTTGTTTATGACCGCGACTACTGGTGTCAGGAAGAATTGGCGGAGGTTCTGGATAAGCTGAAAAGCACCGTTAGCCTCGCGCACATCCACCGCCGGAAGGAAATTGAAAACTACTTACTACTCCCGTCAGTTCTCACGCAAGCCTTCACTGTCGCGATCCAGGAGCGTCGCCGGCGTGTCAGCGGCAACGAACGAATCGAATCGCCACCCGCAGATGTTATTTCCGAGATCCTCCATCAAGTAAGTGTCCCGATGCGGACCAAGGTCCAATCGCAATACGTGGCTCGACGTACGGATTTTCTCCGGAAGCAACACAGCAATCTCGATTCCGCGACAATAGCTGCAGAGACGATGGAGATGTTTGACCTAAAATGGCAAAGCATCGATACGCGTATGGAGATTGTGCCCGGCAAGGAGGTCCTTAGAGCCTTTCGGCAAGAGCTTCATTCTCGTTTCTCAATCAATTTGACTGATCACCAAATCGTTAGCGCCTTCAGTCAGACCGAGATCCCGTTGGACCTTCGCTCTTTGCTCGACGACCTTGAGAAATTTCGCCAGTCACTCCCGGGCGATTTCGGCAAGTCTGCGATGCCCACTCAGGCCTACGTGCTGGGAGATTAGGCCGCTAGCCAAGGAGGTGCGGAATCTCCCAATCGGTCAAGCTTCCGGCGTCGGATTACCGGAGCCCGGATTCGCGCTAAATCTGTGTGTTTGAATCCTCGGAAACTGGAACATCGGGCCGGTTCGACGCCGGGCTCCCGCGAAACGGCGTTCCGGGAGATCGAGCCTAAAGAGTCCTGTCACCGGAAAGTGACTTTCTGACCGTCTGCACTTCTGGGCTAAGGGGTAGCTTCCAACAAACCTACCGATAATGAATGATATAGGGCGAGATAGCTCATCGACCAAACAGATGATGGTCGTGCTCGCATCTTGTAAGAACCTCTGGTTGTCACCCGTGTTACTCCGTTCGGTTGAAGAGAAGTCAACTACAGAACTTCGATACTATTCGGATGGAGGCCGTAGATGCGCTCAAAGTGCCGCGCTCCAAAGTTTTCCATTTCGGCTTCGGTGGCAGTCGAGGACAGCCATCGGTAATCATAGATGAACGGGCCTGGCTTCGAGATCCACTGACCAGTGAGATCGTAGGCGACATTCATTGCGTAGAAATTCTCGAATGCGGCGTGTACAGCCTTCTTATCTTTGCCGGGCACAAGGCGCGGATAAATGCCTCCATCGTCAGCCTTATCGATGAACGGAGCTTCGTGCCGCGCGAAGACCGCCAAGATATTTTCCGATAATCTATCGCCCGCCATCCAGGCGCCCGGCCAACAGAAGAATTCCGGATAAGCGAGCTTGTCGGCGCAGAACGCGAGGTAATGCGCGAACAGTAGATGCACAGGCAGGTTCACGGGGCTATAGCTTGCTCCTCGATGCTCTTCCATCAACTGGCCAAGGCGCTCGCTCTTGCGTGTCCAGCCGGTTACTTCCGTCGCAACGACAAGCTGGTGATCGACGAGAAGGAGCGCAGTCAGTGCGCCAGCGACTTCGCCATATTCCGTTCTTGAGTAATTTTTTATCGCCCCGGCTAAGTCCGGCCTCTGTTTGGCGATTGTGCGGCACAGAAACACGAACCGGACCCCGGGGTCGACATCTTCGACAAAGGTATTGAAGCTGCGCAGGGGCATCGGAAACCCCGCGCCCGGATTGACTGCGATATCGCAGACTAGAAGGAACAGGGCTACAACCGGATGGTCGATGGACGGAGGCCATTCTAGCTCTGAATAATGGAGAAATCCTTCAAATGCCTCACTGTAGACGCCTGTGAGCATCCCAATCGACCGGAGATCATCCCAGGTTAGTGTCCCGCCGGAAGCAAAGTAGAGATACTGCAACTGACCGAATCGAGCTTGCCCCTCGAATATCTTATGCACGCCGATAGGCGCAATGCTGACTGGCGAGCCAAAGTAATGGCCCTCTCGCTTCTCTGACCGCATCGTTGCGAAGGAGGGTGACCACCTTCTCGCATCCGGCATGACGAGGAAGTCAGGGTCGAGGGTGGTAGCTAGGGTCAGACCAACGCTTCCGTAAGCGATCTGGTAGGAATGGCCGACGCAATCGAAGTAAGGATGATGGACGGCCTCACGTGCGAGCATCGGGTTGAACACCAACCTGCGGAAGAACTCGAAGTCGAAGTAGTTATTCACGATAATGCTAGCAATCCCGGCCGATGTTTCCGGATCGCCACCAGGCCCATGCAGCGTTTCGACAAATTGACGGATGGACTTCTTCGGCCCGATCCGTGCCACCAACGACTTGAGATACGCTAGATTTGCGTGTGCCTGTGCTGGATAGCTCAGGCTCATTATGAGGCCAATGGTTGATCCAACATGCTGCCACCAGTGGATGGTTTCATGAACGTATGTGGAAAACGCCCGGACCCCGTCGAACGAAATTACCCCGGCCGCTTTGTCCTTTTGCAGCGCGTTGATTTTACGATGCACTTCGGGAGAAAGTCGCAGGACACAACGAAAGGGATCATATCGCCCGTGCGAGTTGAGGCAAGCGTTCAACGCCAGCGGACTCCCCGGAAAGTCCATGTCCGCAAGCCCGGATTCAAAAAGCGAGTATCTTACTTGCACGAATAACCTCGTCGTTCCCAGTTTGTCGGAAGGCCGCCGCGATGAGCAAACGACGACGGACAGTCGTCCTCGTGTAAATCAATTAATCGAACGCTCCCATTGGGAGAACAGGGCCAAAGTGTCCAGCTTCAGTCTGTTAACTGCACGAGTTCAAGAGATTGTAGAACCTGTCCATGCGGAAGTCGATTTTGTTGCTTACATCGACGACTTCTGGCGCGGATGTCGATTGAGAACTTCAATACATTAATCAGTGTCGTACACTCCGCGCGGGTTCTTCATCGTCATGAATTCCAGTCGCGTTCCGGGGTGAAATGTCGAGCCCCTTCCAGCATTCTGCCACTGAACCAATCCTCCATCTCTTTGTTCGTGACCATGTCCGTAAATGCTGGCGAAATCAGAAAGATCTGTAGTGCACTAAGACAGTAGAAACGAATGAGCGCCGCGTCTGCCCTAGAAACTCCATATTCTCCAGCGTGGGCAATTCGTGAACGGCGCGCATAAAGTCGCACCACTTCGTCGGCGACTGCCCTTCGCTCAGCGAGTTCTGTGCCGATCAGGTGCGCCACGCGGTTTGCGAGTTGGTTCGTTATTTCGGGTTTCACACTTCCGCCTAAAACGGTACTCTCGAGTGCTATCGCGAACATTAGAAACCGCCGCTCTGGGTGCTCATCAACTTCTGCCGTTCCGCCTAACGCCCACCCATGAAGGATGCGCTGACTAATCTCAGTCGGAGCGCCTGCAAGCATTTCGCTCAAACGTTGTCCTAGTTTTGACCGCAACAAGGAGTCGAGGTGATCGCGTGTCAGCGGAAATCTCTCGGTCGTGCCTGTTGTCGTCCAAGCGAGATCTTCTGAATCATCCTTCCGAGCCGCTCGATAAGCGGAATAAGTCGGCCTTAAGTAGTCGCGTTGAGATAAGCGAACCCGGTCATGGCCTGCGTTTCCCGCTAGCGAGTTCAAAATCAGTAGATGCTCGTCTAAAATGACCCCAGCCCGCGCAACCGCTGATGTTGTATCTACGGCATCTGTTTCCAACTGGGCAAAAAGCAGTTTTCCTTTCGGAAACTCTTCGAAAGGGATTATTGAACGATAGTCCAGGTCCCTGGACTCGGTACCAACTAGTCGAATCCGCCCGAAGGAGGTGCCCGCACAATTTTCCTGCATTCCGTAAACCAGGCGCTCGACACTCCATCGTAGAGGTTTACGACCAAACACTTCTATGGTCTTCGCGACTTCATCGCGCAGAACCTTCTCCCGAGTCTCCAAGTCCACCCCGGATACGGCACTAATGAAACGCCAAAGAATGTCTTGCACTGTCGAGCGGCTCCAATGCGGGTCAGAATCGGTCATTGATGTAATCTCGTCGGCTGCAGCTAGATGTGCCCAGCTGATCTCGGATGAAAACCCAGCAGGCCAGAGACGAATCAACTCCGGGGTGGGGTCTCCGGGAAAAGTGACGCTCATCTGCGTCTCCTGAGCCATAAATACCTTCATCCCAAGTTTCTGAAGGATTTGCTTGATGTAATTAACATTTATGTTCTTCTTCACGGCACCATTGTCCCGAACCTGTTCGCACGACCGACCAGAAATCGAGACTCAGACTTGATTGGCATTCAAGAGCCGTGAGTTCCCAAACCGCCGGAACGCGCCTTAAGCAGGTCACGCGTTACCTTGGGAGTGAGTGCACCAGCGCGTCGGACCGCTTGGTCAACCGGCGTCCGCGCGGTGGAAGGCCGCAATATGTGCCCAACATCAGGCGATCTTGGCTACATTCGTGTTCTGCGCTCAACCGCTCAACAGTCGAGTTCTCGCATACCAACTTCGGTGCGTCGATAGCCATCGACGCGTTTACGGTCGCTCGTCTCTGTCTTCGTGCATTCTGAAGCGCAGTTGCGGAGATTCCGGCCCCGATCAGAACACAAGAATTGGCGCGATGATTACACTCCGGAATTCCCGTCTACGATGCAAGATGATCTAGGCTCCGGATCCAGAATACGCCAGGGCGACGCGAATCGCGACGTGTTTTGTGTTTTTGACTGGCCGTCGTTATGCGTGTAAGGAACGTAAACGAAGGCCAGCGGCAACGGACGCCACCCAGTTCCTCGGATCATTTCGGATCAAGTGATGAGAAGTATACTCGAAATCAATGAGTAAAAGGCCGCAACCGTCCCCTGAACCGCCTACAATTACATCTCAACGAGCTATTGAATTGCTGCGCGAGCAGTTGGTCAAATTGGAGGACATCACTAAGCTACATCGTCGCGATCCGGAAGTACAGAAATGGAAATCCACTACCGAGGGTGTCATCAACGCCGCTTTCGGCAAACCAAATGGTGAGCTCCACGCAGTGGCTAGATCTTTTATTTACACGGATGGGCCGATGCAAACTGGTCGCCAGGATGCGTATTATGAGAGCCTGCATCGGGAATCAATGATCCGAAAAAAGGCTGCTCTTGACTCAGCCGTTGAACAGCTTCAGATCCTCGCACCACCAATTGCGCAAGTCTCAGCAGGCACCTACAGATTTCATCCTGAAGTCGAGCGGGTAAGCGGAGATCTATTCCGAGACGGACATTACAAGCAGGCGGCTTTCGAAGCCTACATCTGGGTCATCGAAGAAGTGAAAAGGCGCTCTGGCCTGACCGTCGAGGGCGACAATCTCATGAATCAAGCTTTTGGATGTGATGGAGGAAGGGTGCCGGTCTTGAAGTTCAATGCGCTTTCCAATGACGCGGAACGAGACGAGCAGAGAGGGTTTATGTTCTTCTTTAAAGGAATTGTTGGTCTTAGGAATTCGAAGGCTCACTCAAATCGGCTATTTAACGATCCCATAAGAGCGCATGATTACCTTTCCCTCGCGAGTTTGCTAGCCCGTGTTTTGGAGCAACTCGCGAAGGAGTAGCGCCTGTAAATCTTCGGAATTGATCTCCGTGGCAAGCAGAAGGGGAGCTTTGAGGAGTCGGTGTAACGAGCACTGAGGATTCGCCCGTGTCCGGTAGCAGATCTGACTTGATACCCGCTCCACCCAGAGGTAAGGTCTGAATGGCTAGCGATAACAGCCAATAACAGGACCTTATGACCGACCTGATTGTCGTAGTAAAACCCAATGAATGGCAGCGTTTGAAGGGCATCGTGCTCGATAGCGTCTCGTCTCCGATCACCCGCCGCGTGTACAACATGGCGCTAGACGAATTTATCGTGTGGTATTCCCGGGAGCCGCGGCCCGGGTTCAGCAAGGCCACCGTGAGCGCTTGGCGCGTGTCGCTTGAAGAGCGCAAGCTCGGGTCCTCCTCGATCATCGTGCGGATGTCGGCGATTCGGAAGCTTGCCGTGGAGGCGACCGACAACGGATTACTCGCGCCCGAGATGGCGGCCGGAATCCTCCGCGTGAAAAGCGCCAAAACGCGAGGCGTGCGGATGGGCAACTGGTTGTCGCTAAAGCAAGCGCAGGCGCTCGTAAGCGCACCGGATGTCACCACGCTGAAGGGACTCCGTGATCGCGCGATCCTGGCAACGCTTCTCGGCTGCGGACTGCGGCGTTCCGAGGTAGCCGCGCTCACTTTCGCGCATATTCAGCAGCGGGATGGACGCTGGTGCATTGTCGATCTGGTTGGGAAGCACGGTCGCGTCAGAACGGTGCCGATGCCAGCGTGGGTGAAGGTGGCAATAGATTCGTGGACGGGTCCCACGGGATTAATCGACGGCTACGTGTTCCGGTGCGTGAATAGGGGCGACGACGTTCATGGGGACCGCATGAGCGCGAAGGTGGTCTGGCAGATGTTGGTCGCGTATGCGAGCGCAACCGGCGTTCCCGGCATAGCCCCTCACGATCTGCGGCGCACGTGCGCGAAGCTTTGCCGAGCGTCCGGCGGCGAACTGGAGCAGATTCAAATGCTGCTCGGACACGCTTCGGTCCAAACTACGGAGCGCTACCTGGGGACGAAGCAGGACTTGGCGCACGCGCCGAATGACGCGATCAAGCTGAAGTTGGCTGTCTAGATTGTCATTTTCCGAGCGACAAGGCACTGATACTAGGCCGACCTAATGAAGAGAGCCACGTGGGTGCTAAGCGCTTTGCGCAGTGTGGTCGCCCGGGGAAACGCGATATCGTCATAATTGTTCGGTTAGACAATTTCAACTGGAGGTAAGGCGTGTCTGGATCTGGCGGCGGTACGTGGATTGACCAACCCGGGGATAGCTGTGCGAACCTATCCCAGCAGACCACTCTGAACTCGCCTGATCGGACAGTCCTGAGTCAAATCTCAAAAGGAACCCTGCTCGACGTTTGCGTCAACAAAACCGGGAAGGCCGTCACAATCGAGGCTCTCTTCAAAGGACAAGTGGCGGGAACGATTACCGCGTCAATCATTCAGCAAATAGCCGAGTGCATCGAGAAGGGTTACGAATACGTCGCGGAGGTCATCGACGTTCAGGGAGGCGCATGCCGGATTCGGATTCGAGTGAAGTAAAACGTCGGTTCGCAGTGGTTGGCGGTGTGTATCGCGAGCGTTGCCGCCTTCCATATAACAGTGACGAAACCTGGGGTAGCGGCGGACGCGCTGCTGCTGTGATTTCCGGCCTCGGCCTTCAGACAACCCTATACACCGCGATTGATAAGGATACCGAAGGACTCCTAGCAAGCCTTGCGCAAACGTTTCGGTTCGAGACCGTTGCTACCGGCGTCGCGGTCACCCGACAGTTCCAGTATGACCACGCGCTCTCATCACCGGTCATCTGGCCGCCGATAGGACAAGGCGACAACGTCCGTATCAGCGTCAATGAGGAGAATGCACTCGTTTTCGGCATGCTTGAGGCAAGTGCGGAAGTGCGTGCCAACTGCATAGTCTACGATCCGCAGAATCCACTCTCGCCCGAGCCCTTCAGCCCAGCGGCAGGATCTTCGCCTCGGATAGCTTATGTCCTGAATGGCGCGGAGGCATCCAAGCTCGGCGCGACTTCGAATCCAGACGAGGCAGCGCGCAAGATCGCTGCCGACTGCCGCGCTGAGGTCGTCGTCGTGAAGCGCGGCGCATGGGGAGCCCTCGTACTTGAGGGCGGACGTACCGAGCGAATCCCCGCATACGAAACGAACAAAATCTGGCCCATTGGTTCAGGAGATGTCTTTGCTGCTGTTTTTGCGGCCAAGTGGGCAGGAGACGGCTTACCGGCCATTGATGCCGCAATGCAGGCCTCTCGTGCCGCCGCCCTATACGTTAACGACCGCGTGCTGCCGATAGCACCCGAGAGCCTGGACGCGTCCAATTCATTCCCGTTCAGCCCCATTCTGCTCGACGAAGTGGCGCTCCCGGTAGGCGCGTTCCACGTCTATCTAGCCGGTCCCTTCTTTAACATCGCGCAGAGATGGTTGGTGGAGGAGTCGCGCCTGGCGCTCCTCGGGATGGGCCTTCGGGTTTTCTCACCTCTCCATGATGTCGGTATGGGACACGCGCAGGATGTTGCCCCAAAGGACATAGAAGCACTCAAGGTCAGCCGATCCGTTTTGGCACTGGTCGACGGACTGGACTCTGGAACTTTGTTCGAGATTGGATACGCTCGCTGTCTGGGCAGGCCGGTCATCGTGCTGGCACAATCGACGCCGGAGGAACCGCTTAAGATGTTGACTGGAACCTCGTGTGAAGTTGTGTCCGACTTCGTAACGGCGCTCTATCGAGCCGCATGGGCGGCGCGAGCTTGACCAGGCGCGCGCTCCTGCTCTCCGGCGGGATGGATTCGACGGCGCTCGCGTGGGGCCTTCGGCCAGATATTGGAATTACCATCGATTACGGACAATTGGCCGCCCTTGGCGAGATCCGTGCGTCGGCTGCTGTGTGCGCGGCGCTTGGCATTGAGCATCGCGTGATTACGGTCGATTGCCGAAGCCTTGGGTCCGGGGACATGGCCGGGACCAACTCACTGGCGTTCGCGCCCGTTAGCGAATGGTGGCCATTCCGGAATCAACTCATCATCACGTTAGCTGCCGCTGCCGCGATTCAGGCAAGGATGACCAGTCTGGCAATCGCCGCTGTGGCATCCGACTCGTCACACTCGGACGGTCGGCGCGAGTTTTTCGAGCAGATGAACCAACTGCTGCAAATGCAGGAAGGTGAAATTGTGCTAGAGGCACCAGCGGTTGAAGACACGACGGTTTCGCTCTGCCGACGCGTCGCAGTCCCGTTCGAGATCCTCGCCTGGTCGCATTCGTGCCACGTCTCTGAGTATGCCTGCGGCCGCTGTCGGGGATGCTGTAAGCACAGGGAGAGCATGCGCGAGTTGGGTTATGGCGAGTATTGAAGACGAGCCAATCAGACTCGAAGCTCCGGGTCCCTACATTCGGCGTAAGTTGCCGCTGTATCAGGAGACGCCCCTTCCGTCGCCGTTCGAACTTCGAGAATCTGTCATCGCGGCGCTCGCAAATCGGCGTTCAGCTGAGGTCTTCACGCCCATTTCGACCGGCGAGCTTGCCACTTGGCTCCACTACACGACCTCGGTTCAGGCCGTTAATTCCGAAGACCCGAATCGGCAGCGCCGGTACGTGGCGTCATTTGGTGCCCTGCATCCAGCGCACATCGTTGTGGGGAGTCCGAACGGTACGTGGAATGCCTATGTACCGGAGAGACACGCTATCTGCGACCTCCACGTCGACCCAGTTACTGCAGCGGCACTGCGCGCGAAGGCGCAACAATGCTTTCGGACTGAAGATGCGACCCTCGTCGCACTGATCGGCGATTTCGATCTCGCCGCTCACTATTACCTGAACCCGCTCTCCCTGATGCTTCGGGACTCGGGCGTTCTGTTTGGACATGCGGCTCTTGTGGCGGCAGCGCTTGGACTCGGCTTCAGAATCCTGGGAAGCACCGGGGCTCCTCTTGTCGAGCGTTTGATGATGGACGTGCCGTTTAGGCCGGTTGCAACTGGCCTTGCCTGGATAGGCGGCGCGTCCGCGGCTTGAGGGCCTGATCCGCGTTGTCAGGCTGTCCGAAAAGGCCGGCAACGAGTCGGGGACTGGTGCGCATCTTATGCCAGATCAGCGAATCCAGATTGGCGGCGGGCACATCCATGGCTGTCGCGAGATCGAGGAATCGCCGTTCCATCCCCACGTAATGCTGCTCGACCCGGTCTATGGTAGAGAATAGTCCCATTAGCTGACCTGCGCGGATCACGTGGATGTCAAGGATTGCTACCTCGTTCGACCCAAGCCAGTTGCGAACGATCCACGAAGCCGTTTTAGGACCGATCCCCGAAAGCTGGAGCAGGTGGTCTCGCAGGGCGCGAGGCGAGTCCAGAGGCGCAGGTTGCTCTTTGAGGGTCTTTAGCGCGCCGGAAACATAGCGAGCCTTCTGCGACCAGAACCGATAAACCGTATCACGGCCTTCTATCGCTAGGGGCTCTCGCAGGTTGTCGGAAAGCACCTCGACGCTTGGAGAGGGCCCGGCGATCAGGCCTTGGTCGCGCAACCGTTCGAAGGCAGCCACTCCTACCTCGGCAGGAATGCCGTGGCCGCCCAGCAGACAAGCCACAACCTCCTCCTCGAAGGTCCGACCGAGACGGTGACACCGGGTTGGAAAGTCGTCCTCGTGCATCCAATACTGCGTCATCCAATACGCAGCAGTGAAAAGCTCGTCTGGCCGACCCCAGGGCACCCCCGCCACCGCGCACACCTCGGGCGGCGGTATGGGTCGCTCAACGACGTCATCACCTTTAAGGAAGTAGAAGACCTGCATGGCCCTCCTCTTCCCGGAGATGATCGTCCAGCCACTCCGACAAGAGACGCTGCTCTTGCGCAGTGAGTGTGGAAATTCGTTGCTGTAGCCTTTGAAGGCGACGCTTGATCGTTTGGCGCTCGCGGAAGTTCTGTCCGAGGTGCCGGGCGTCATGTAGCTGGGCTGGGGGTTCGAAGTTGAACCAGAGCTTTTCCTGACGAATTCCGTCATGTGCTTTCGCCGGGTACGTCTGTGAATTCCAGCCACAAAGGAACTGATCATACAACTCGGAGGGGTAGCCCGACAAAACGACTCGGCAAGGCAGCTTCTGCAACACCTCAAGCAGCCGTACGTGATCGCTTTCACGGTAATCGTGTCTGTAGACGCGCGCCCGCCGCCGCGTGCTCGGGAGATACGGTGGGTCGCAGTACACCAAGTCGTCTCCGGCGAGACGTTGATACGCGAGGAACTCCACTGCATCAGCCTCGACGTAAGAAGCAAGCAACGGGAAAAGATTCTGCCAACTGCGTATGACCGCAGCGTCTCGGTCGACGCCGATGCTCGTTCGCGCAGGCTTCTTGTTCCGAAGGACCGCGCCACCGCCCAAGTGCGTTTCAATGTAGGTAGCGTGTGGCGGAAGGACGTTGATGATGTGCTGATAGCACTTACCCTTGCCACCCGGGTATCGCATGGAACGATCATCGTCATTTCCGGCGATGATGTCAAGCTATTTCGACGAGCCTGACCGGACGTTCGGACCGTTTTGTGCTGATCGAGATGGAAGGCGAACTCCTTCCGCGATGAACGCCTTCTTTAACTCTCTTCGAAGCCCGAGTTCTCGAACTTGAGTGTCCGACAGTTCTCGGTCACGGTGCGGACTACGTTGTCCGGCGCGCCGGATGGCATCTCTGCCTCAATTTCTAGCGTGATATTCACCTTCGCCCCGAGCAGGCCACCGAGGTGTTGCACAACCGCGCTGGCGATCTGATCGACATCCCGCGAAAGACGCGTCGCGTCGATCCGCGCGGTGCCGTGGAAACGTCGTAACGCGATTTTTCTGGGTTCACCGGCAGGCCCAGCGCTTCCGCCAGTGGGCATCGTCCCCGGCAACGCAACGCCCGCACCACTTTCCGGGGCACCCGGCATTGTGGCAGTTGTGGGCGAAGTTGGCCGGGTTGCTGCCGCCGCTGGCGCAGCTTCTTTCTCCTGCTGCGCGACCGCCACTTCCGGTTTCACGACAACGCTAGTTGCATTCGACTGGACAGTCGGGCGGCGACCGGCCTCAAGACCCCGATACCGGTCGGCCGCAGCGTCGTAGAGATCTGCGTAAGCAAAGGCGTCCTGCGACCACGTGAGTAGGCCCACCCCATCCTGAACCGCTTCGAGAAGCACCTGAGCGTTCTTGACGCGCGGCAGATAGAGGTATTTCGCGAAGTCATCCACCAACTGCTTCACGCCGACGTGATTCCCTCGCCACAACGGGACCTGATCGATCTCAAAGCGCAGGATGGTCCCTGCCATGCTCGTGACCAGCAGTCCGTCGTTTTTCAACTTCTTCGATGCGCGCTCTGCCAGCCACCCCTCTCCCTGAAGCCTGAACTCCTGCCACTCAACCGCAGGAAAAGCCTGGCCTGTCTCCGGGCGCTTTTGCCCCGCTACCAGAAGCCAGACATACGTTTCCGGGATTCGCCCCGTCACGGCTTTGTCGGCAGTGGCGAGTCGCCGCTCCACCTGATCGCTCTGAAATGTGTCCAAATTCAGCGGCTTCTTTTCCACGTCAATAGATTTCCACGCCATGTAGGAACGCACCGCTTTATCAAGATCGATAAGGCGGGTCTTGTCGGCTGCCAGAAAAACCAGCATGTTGCCGCAGTTCCGGCCAGCCGATCCGCGATTCAGGATCTCCAGAGCCGATTGCCGGCCCGCGCTGGAATCAGTCTTCGCGCTGTGCGGATAATCCGGGCTTAGGATGACCAGTTTCGCCTCGGGTTCATCAACGACATCACTGGAACCGGTCGGACACGATTGAACCTTCGAAAAGTCTCCCCGGTGCTTCGCTTCTTCCGTAAGCCGTTTTCGAATTTCCTCAACCACATCTTCGGGGTGGTATCGCTCCGCTCGTTCTTCGGCCAGCCGGTTTACGCTCGGTTGCGTCGCATACCAGTAGCGGCTGCCATCCACGTAGAGGTACGTCGCCTGATCGGCCAACTTCCGCAGCGCATCGCCGAACGTCCCTGATGTTTCTCCCGGCTGGACACACCCGAGCTTGATCTGCCTGTCTTCGAGACCCTTCTTTGTGGCGTCCTGAGTCGGGGCCGATCCGAGGTATAGCGTGCGCGCCACTCGGCGCGTCGCGGAATAGCGCCCCAACATCGGGTTCTCGCGGTCGATCTTCAGCGGCAGCGAGTTCGCTCCATCAATGTCCTTTTCGATAATCGGGTCCCACACGGGCGGCAGGTATCGCGTCAGTTCACTCTGGACAGAGGGCGCGTCCACAGGCACGCTGGCCGGGAGGATCATCAGTCCTTTGTCCTCGCGCTCCCACAGCGTATGAATCACCGCCGACATCAGGCGCAGCACGCCGCGAGTCCGCTGGAATTTGTCGAGCGTCGACCAGTCGTTGTACAGCCGGTCGAACAGTTCCGGGTGGATCGGATACGCCGCCTTCATGCGGCGCTCATACTCGGACTTGCCGGCTTCCGAAGGGAACTCCTGCGCAAATTTTCGATACTCGTCGGCGAACGCCTTCACCACCGCATCTCGCGCCGTGAATAGTTCCGGGTCTGTGATCGGCTGGAACAACCGCCGCCGAACGATCTCGAAACCTTCTTCCGCGCTGGCCGGACGCCACGATGTCTCAACTCGCTCGATGACGTTCTTCAGGCGCTCCAATGCGGCCAATCCGCCTTCGCCTCCGATTTCGTTCTGCGATGCCGGAATGCTGACCACCAGCAGGGTCTTGTCCGCCAGCTTTGCCGACTCGCTCAGCGTTTGCGCGAAAGTGAAATGTGCGTCGAAGTCGCCAGCGGGCAGATCAGATTTGTTGTAGAGTTGCCTCGCGTATGCAACCCACTCATCGATCAGGATCAGGCACGGCGAGTACCTATTGAAAAGGAGCCGCAGCGAGTCGCCGGGGCTGACGGCCTTTTCGTCCGCGCTCCGCACCATCTCGTAGCCTTCCTTGCCACCCAGTTGCCACGCCAACTCACCCCACAGCGTGCGCACCACAGTCCCGTCGGGCTTCTTGTGTACATCTGCCGGGGATAGCCGGTTACCCACAAGAACCGCGCGGCGAACCTTCGGCGGTTGCGATACTCCTGCCAGTTGCGTTACAGTCTCCAGGCCCGGCAGTTGCCCGGCAGGCACGCCAGCGAACAGGTGCCACAGCGCCAGCATCGAATGCGTCTTGCCGCCGCCGAAGTTGGTCTGCAACTCCACCACCGGGTCGCCGCCGTTCCCGGCCAGCCGCATCATTGCGTTCGCGAGCAGTTTTTGCAAGCCTTCCGTGATGAACGTCCGTCTAAAGAACTCGACGGGGTCTTTATATTCATCCGACCCCTCGCGCAAGTAAACCTGCCAGAGATCGGCTGCAAACTCGGCCTGTTGGTATCGTCCCGATGCCACGTCCGGGTGCGGCATCACAATGTCTCGCCAGGGACGAAGTCCGGTCGCAGGCTTACCTTCAACCGCGATGCTCGATTCCTTACGCTTCTGGCTCCTGAGTTGTTCTTCAAATTTGACGCGCAGGATCTCGGCTTTCATTAGTTCAACGGCTTCGACCTGCTCCGCCGACACAGCCGACAGCAATCGAGAAACGCTGTCGATAGCGCGGTAAGCATCATCGGTTGAGAAAGCCTTCTGATGCGCCCACTTGTTTCGGACGTCACGGAGTTCGAACGCGACGCTTCGATCCGAAGGGCCGAGGATCTTCCTGAAGCAGTCGTTCCACAGGTCGCACATCACCTGGAGGATGGCCTGACTATCCCAATTCAGCGCTTTGCCGTCTTTGCCTTGCTGCCAGTCAGGGAAGCTTGGCCGCGCCGTCTCAAGCCAGCGGTCTTTATAAGTCGCTTTCAGTTCACGCTCCACGTAAGGGCGCAATCCGTCCTTCAGGAGATCCAGCGCTTTACCGACTCGTTCGCTATTTGTGATTGCCATCGTATTTTGACTCGGGTTTCCTATTGAAGCTCAAATGCTTCCGATGCCATGGACGGCCATGCCACCACGAGGCTGTTGTAATAACCCGCCTCTTCCGCCCAGCCCTTGCGCTCGCATAGCATATAGAGTCGGTAGGCGAGATCACGGGCGATTTCGGCTGTTCCGCCGATCTTTGCCTTCAGATTCGCCGTTTCTTTCTCACCTTTTTGATCGAGACACCGGATCAGGTGCTGCGTCACTTCCCAGACGGTCAACTTGGCACGGGTTGTAGGGTCCCATTCTTCCGGCAACTCGTTCCGCCGCAAGAGCCGGACCTTCCCCGCCCGCGAGTTCAGAATGCCAGCCTCAACAAGATGAGAAATGCTCAGTGCCTTCGCCGTCGCCAACACCTCGGCCTCTCCGTATAAACCTTCGTCGAATTGGTGTTGCTCAAACCACCCTAGCGCCCAACGAGTATCAGGGTCGAATTCGCTTTCCAACTCGGAAAGGACTTCGTCGAGAGCTTGATTTATGAGGTTCAGCGCTGTACGAACAGTCATGAACGATCCGTCTGTCTCCAGAACGTTCCGATACTTCGAGAATATCGCCATGCCCGGCCCTATCGATGCTTGAGCCAGGTCGACTGGTGCGATGTTTCCTTGCTGCATTTGCCGTAAGGAGTCCGGTAGCTCGGCGCGCAAATCGGTTAAGAAGTCTCGACGGGTGCAGACGGCCGCGTCATTGTCCTTCGGTCTGCAAACAAGAACTATAGACGAGGCCAGGGCATTGGTGCCAACGGCAACCATCCGCCCTCGCTTCTCAGTTCTAATCGGCCATGTACCGGTAATCCTGAAGCCGGAGCTGATCAAGCTCATCAGCATCGACTCCCAGCCTGTTGAGGCAGACTGTAGGCCCTTTACCTCATCCTCCTCATTTTCAGTTTGCTTAAAAGCATAGTAGACGGTCATCGGAAAGTCAGGGTCCTGAATCTCTCGGGAGTGATGGAATACTGACTTGAGGCCATCTTCAAAAAACTTCTTCGCTTTCGCCTTGCTTCCCTCGTTCCGATATGGCGATGCGATTAATTCTTGCGCCTTCGGGACAAGGAGCGTAGAAAATAGGTCTGGATAAACTGTGGCCAAGGACTGCCTCAGCCAGACGTAAAAGAAGTCTGATAGGTCCGCGTAGCCGATATTGTCGTAATAAGGGGGATCGGTAGAGACCATGGCCTTGGGGAGTCCAGTTGAATGGGCTGCATCCTGTTGATCGACAATTCCTCGCGGACCTGGAACCAGTTCGTTCAACACGTCAGCAATCCATTCAATGGCACCCGTCCAGTTGCCGCTGAAGGCGGCGAACGGGCATATCTCCATAAAATCCCAACTCATGGGAATTGCTTGGCGGGAAAAAATTGACTGGATGCTGCCGCCTTTTAGATTCCAATGACAAATCGTGTTGCTATAGGTCGCGAGTCTGCTAACGGCCAGAGACAGATACACCGCAATGGCATCCGCGTAAGCTGCGGACCCATGACCGCCCTCGCAAAGCCGTTTAGCATCAGTCGGCAATATCCGTTCTGAATCAGCGAGTACTTGCTCTCGCACCTGAGGAATTAGCTCACTGAATGTCAGCAGCGATGAGAGTTGCCGCGGTGTGAAGAGATCCCGGTGTTTGTTCATTCCGTAGACTTGGATTCGAAATCCGAGAGCTTGGTCGGGTATGTCCGTCTCTAGACCGTTTGGGGCTTCGACCTGGGCAGCAGCTATTTGTTCGGGACTGGCCGCGAGGTATATTCTCCCGTTGCGACCTTCAGCCAAGACCGCCATTAACTGTGAGCCAAGTCTTCCCGCCTGCCCTTCGGCACGAATATGGTCAAACGAAAGTACTGTGTTGCACCAAAGGCACGTAGCTCCACGTCTCGTCACCGTACCTTCATGTGGCGTGCCCGCGCCGGTAACTACGTCGAATGTCAATGCCCCAGAAGTCCGATCGAGTACGGGCTGAGCCCACCATACTGAGCTCTTTGATTGCGAAAGGAGAAAAGTGGTAGTAAGCGGGGCCGTTCTCAGGCATGCCGGGTTCCCACATTGAACAGTTCTGGCCCATTGATACGCCAAGACCCGTTCGCCGTTCGGTCCGGGCGGATACCGGCTCGCCAGCTTCTCTTCAGCGCGATGTTTAACCCACTCTCCATAGGCACGAACATCAGCTGCTAGACCGCCAAACCCCACCCAGCGCGGTATTGCAAGACCTTCCCTGCTGGCCGCGTTGACCGCTGGAGTATCGACGAATAACTCGGGGATGTCGATCAAAGAGCGCGTTATCAAGATAGCGACCGGATTTAGGTCGCAGCCATAAGCCTGCAACCCCAGTCTTTGACCTTCAAGCGGGATCGAACCGCCTCCGCAGAAGGGATCGAGCACGACGGGCGGGCGACCAGAACAGGACTTGAGTATTTCGGCTCGGGCTTCGTCTATTATTCGGCCTCGTGAATTTTCCCAGTTCGCCAACTTCTCAATAAGTTTAAAGAGCCGCTGTCGTTCTTCGGCCTGGGACTTCTCGTCAGGAAACCTCTCTGGACTGCTTGACGGGTCATCGATCAGCGATGCAAACAGAACGGCTCGACACGCTGCCAATGGGCGTCTCGCCCACCAGAGGTGAATCGTTTGTGGGTGACCTCGTCTGGGAACAGATTTCTCTTCCGCCGAAAGTCTATTAATCGCTTCCAGAGGCAATGCTACTTCAATGAGTTTTCTTTTCAATGCTTTATCCGTCCTTCGCCTCTAAACGCATCAAACTCATCGTGAAGAATCTGGAGTGATGGGATCGACTCAATCGGAACAACGGTCGACGCAGGGTCGTTTATGTGGTTATAGTTTCGAGCCCTAAGAACAGCCTTGAGACGCATTTCAGAGGGCCGTTTCATACGGGTACCGCCCCGCGACCAAGAAGCTCCTGGAGGTTATAGTTGATGCTCTCAACCGCAAACTCTGGTTCCAATTGAAAAGGCTGACGAACATAGACAAGCTTTTCCTGCCCGTTCTCGACCTGACCGATGGCAAGTATGAAGTCGTCAGGCATATTAAGAGCCGTCAGGATTTCATTTCTCGTAACGGTGACCGTAAGTGCGCCAGAAACACGGCCTTTTACCTCGATGAAGCGCAGTCGTCCATCTGCCTGAACCTTCGACTCAATGTCATATCCGCACTTCTTGTCGCTCACATCAGTCGGCTCATTGCCGAGCGACTTCTCGGCGTCCATGACCATCCGCATGGCGACCAGTTCCATCTGTTTTCGAGCTTCCGCAGACGCAGCTTCGCTGGCCACTCCCTGCGGATCGGATGAGGGGTTGATCTTCTTGAGCAGACCCACCGGCACCACGAGCGATCCGCCTATAGCGACTGGCGGCAGCGGCGAAATTTGGCGTTCGAGTTCGAGTTCGACCATTCGTCGCTCAAGGCGGACATGTAGCTCATCGGCGCGCTGGCGGGCCTTTCCCGAGTTGATTTTGGCGTTGACCTTTCCCGCCAGTTCCTGGTCCTTGAGCTGGTTGGCGCGATGATCCCAGTAGGTGATTTCCTTCGTCAGCCTGTCCTTAACGGCGGCCATCGTCCGTGTCACCAGATCCTCCCGGCGCTTACGGACTTCCTTGATGTGGACCGGAACAAGGTCGACTATGGCGTGGCCCACCACGACCGACTCGAGGTCACTCTTAAGCCATGCCTGCGACCCCAGCGTGGAATCCAAACTGGCCCGCTCTTCAGGCGTGACTGGCCTATAGTCCAGATACGGAGCGTATCCGGCGCTGCTCGTGAAACCGGCCGCATCGGTTTCAACGAACTGTAGTTGCTGGGAGACGGCGCGGCGGTTGCCCGCCTTGTCGGTGCGGCCGTCCTGAATCGTATGCTCCAGATAGAAAAGCGCACGGACGTCCTCACCCGCGTCGTTAGGATCAATCAGGACGGCTCCGCGCTTCAGGAGATCGCGATTGCGTTCGAGTATCAGGTCGATGGTCGCGCCGAGAAGTGGCTGGCCGGGACAGACAAACGTTGCCAGTGGCTGGCCGGGAACCGCCAGGAGTGACTTTTCGAAGGTGATCCGCTCATACTTGCCGAGGACTGGCTCGCCGGTGCCGATTAAACGGTCCCGTTGACGGATGAGCGCCGGCACGTGGGTGATTTCGTAACGTCTCGACTCCCGCTCGCGGATATTGCCGCCGAGCAGACGGAATGCCTCCAGGAAGAACGATTCGATGAAGTGGGGCTGGAGCCGCCGCGCTTCGAAGCGCTCCATGTCTTCCCGAATCTTCTGGACTTGGGACGCATCCATACTGTCGTTCGCCAGTGCCCGCTCCTCAAGAAGCTCCTGGCAGTGCTTGCGGTCGGTCAGATTGTCGACGATCTGATGCAGGCGTGCCTTGACGTCGGGCTGATCACCATATCGGATGGCTTCGATGAGCAGATCGCGCAGCCGCTGTTCCCGGAACAGCTGGCCCAGAATGTCGAAGACGCCTCCGCCGAGAGCCTCCCGCTCAAGCTCGATTTTTTCGAGGAGGCGTTTGTACACGTCGCCTTCACGCGTTTCTTCCGCCAGCAGATTCCACAGATGGCAAACCTCGGTCTGGCCGATGCGGTGAATGCGCCCGAAACGCTGCTCCAGCCGGTTCGGATTCCATGGCAAATCGTAGTTGACCATCAGATGTGCGCGTTGCAAGTTGATGCCTTCGCCGGCAGCATCGGTGGCCAGCAGGATGAGAACGTCCTTGTCCTGTTTGAACGCCTCCTGAGCCTTGGTGCGCTCCTCGCGACCCATCCCGCCATGAACCGTGACGAGCGCTTCCGGTGCGCCAAGAAGTGCGCGGAGTCGCTCGGTCAGGTAGTTCAACGTGTCGCGATGCTCGCTGAAGATGACCATCTTGCGGCGATGGCCATGCGCGTCGAACATTTCGGCCTGGTTCTGGAGGATCGACGAGAGTTCCTCCCACTTCTTGTCCGTGCCGCTGCGTCGGACCTTCTGAGCCAATCCTTCGAGGTTCTTCAGAATTTCGATTTCTGCCTGAAGTTCCACGATGGTACGCGCAGCCGTTGCCTGATCGACGACCGTTTCTTCCGTCTCCTCCACTTCGGAATCCGGCGCGTCTTCCAGATCGTCGAGGTCCTCTTCTGTGAGGGGCTTCAAGTCGGTTTCCTGAAGATCCGCCCCACGCTTGAGGATCTTTTCTTCGCGGAGACGCCGTTCCAAACGCTCGCGGCGGCGACGAAGGGACTGCAGGATCGCTTCGGGCGAAGACGCGAGGCGACGCTGGAGAATGGTCAGCGCGAATCCTACAGTTCCCTTGCGACCTTCACCCAGAGAATCCGCCCGGTTGAACTCTTCGCGGACATAATCGGTTACGGCCTTATAGAGCGTGGCTTCTGCATCGGAAAGCTTGTACCCGACCGTATACGCGCGACGTTCGGGGAACAGCGGCTTTCCGTCAAACTTGAGCAACTGTTCCTTTACCAGCCGGCGCATCAGGTCTGAGGCATCCACGGAGTGCACGCCGTCGCGCGCCCGGCCTTCGAAACGATCACTGTCGAGCAGCGCCATGAACAACTGGAAGTCTTCCGGTTTGCCGTTGTGCGGCGTCGCGGTCATCAGCAGCAGGTGCCGCGTGATCTGGCCGAGGAGTTGGCCCAGCCGGTAGCGCTTGGTGTATTTGACCTCGCTGCCGAAGAACGTAGCCGACATCTTGTGGGCCTCGTCGCAGACGATCAGGTCCCAGTCGGTGTTGGCAAGCTTTGCCTGAACATCCTCGTTGCGGCTCAGCTTGTCCAGGCGGCAGATGGCCAGGTGGTTCTCGGCGAACCAGTTGCCGGTGCGGGCCGATTCGAGTTTGTCGTTCGTAAGGATTTCGAAGGGTAACTGGAATCGCCGATAGAGTTCGTCCTGCCACTGCTCGGCGAGATTGCCGGGGCAGACGATCATGCAACGGTGCAGGTCGCCGCGGATCAGCAGTTCCTTGATGAGCAACCCGGCCATAATCGTCTTTCCGGCACCGGGATCGTCCGCCAGAAGGAACCGGAGCGGCTGCCGGGGCAGCATCTCGCCGTACACAGCAGTGATCTGGTGTGGAAGCGGGTCGACCATCGAAGTGTGGATGGCGAGCAGCGGATCGAAAAGGTGCGCGAGATTGATCCGGTGGGCTTCGGAAACCACACGGAACAGCTTTCCGTCACCGTCGAAGCTCCAGGGACTGCCGGTCTCGACAATCTCCAGCGTCGGCTCGCGGTCGCGATAGAGGAGGAGTACGTTCGGCTTCCCGGCAGGGTCCTTATACGTCAGTTCAATCGCAGCGGAGCCGTACCATTTGACGTCGACCACCGTGACCAGGCAGTCCGGCAATATGCCCCCAACGGCGGCACCGCGCGTGAGATCTTCGAGCTTAGCCATTTTTTGGAAAACGGTCGCCGCATCTAAGTCAAAGAGAGGACCGAAATGTCCATGATATTACTTGCAGACAGTCCCACGAGTTCGTAGCTGCTTACGCGACCACCCTGGCGATGAACAAAATGGGATGTGCAAATCTGCGTCTCCATGCAGCGCACAGGTCTGCCGAGATTCACCCGCGTCGTTCCGTAATTCAAAGTCCGTCGTCTTTCCTGATAATCCGCATTGTCGCTACGAGTCCGGTGATTGCAGAGGAAAAGTTTAGGTCCACTGGAAATGAAATCTCTCGTGACCCCAGGATTGCGCCCGGGTCTGATTGAGCTCATTGGTTGGTAAGTGTTTTAGTGAGAACCGGCTTCCGCCAGCAACCAATTCAATCCTGACTGGTTGTCTACTTCCGAAGTGCTGTCGGTTTGGATTGCTGGATTCTTACCCTATGTCCGAGGCGAGACCTTCTCACCTTGCAACTTGACGGGTGAGCTAGCGCCGGTGCGCAACACTCGGTATCTAGGAAAGGTGCACCGCGCCCACAGTAAGCCCTTGCGTAAAACAATTTCGCCGTGTTACGGTTTGAAAAGAGGACTGACTGAAACGATTCCTCCGGGCTACGATCAAATCGAATCCGTCGCAACCCTAACCTCGGACGATCCCGGCTGGATGCCGTTCATGAGCGAGGTTTTGCGCCTGCCAGTTTGGATGGCTCCTGCCGCGCAGGAAGCAATCCGACAGGACCGTTGGCGCACGCAGCCAAATCCGATAGCTTACGTAAAAACGGCAACCCATCGAATCGCGGTTCGAATGGGCCTGAATGAGGACGAGTACAAGGGTCCCGTGGACCGTTCCCGCAAATGCCCGTGCGGCTTGATGTCAAAGAGCGAGGCATTGGAGAGCGGGCACGCCTGTGTTGCTGGCGAAGTAGATGCTTTTAACCTAAAGCTTCCAGATCTCTCCGATTCTAAATATTTCACCGGGAGCCGATTTGACGCATGTGACTGGATGGAGCAGCCAGGGCTTCACCAGCTCGTTCCGGGGGCGTGTGATTCAGGGGAACTTTGGGAGTTCGTCGAAGACGGCATCTCGTACGTCGTTTCTCGCCTGCTGTGTAGTGTCGACCCCGAATTCACGTACCTCGAAACTCGCGTCGCGGACGCATCCGCTGAATCCCAAGCTGACGGTGAGCGTCCTCCCGTCGATAGCTTCCAAGTGCTAGCCGTGGATTGGCAAAAAGTTGCGAAGAAGCTTGGATTCGACGAAAACACGGCCACTGTCATGGATCTGCGTTTCGCACTCGGCTGGTCGAGAGAGCAAGTTGTTGCCTCGGCTCGCGGCCAGAAACAACGCCGAGATTATGAGACTGCTTGGCGCCGCATCACTTCTCATTCTCAGGAGATACGTGCACTGCTGCTTGACAACCCTCAGAATCAGGCTTTCGAAGAACGAATGGCTAGGACCTGGAATGCTAATCACGGTCCCATCGGTGCTAAAGCGAAGAGAGAATCACCTCCGCTACACACTAAGAGTTTCCTGACGCGAGAAGGCGAGTTCGACGATGCTACGCGACTTGAATCGAAGGCCAAGCGATTTGCGGTCAAAAAGCCGGGCCGAACGCTAATGCAAGATGGAAACTGGCTCATTCCCGAAAGCGACAGGCCTAAGAGCCGAGAAAAATAAAGTAAGGTCTGGAAAAACTTTATTCGCTTTAGTTCCAAATACTTACGCATGTCTTGTCCCCGTTCTTTCCCCGTTTGTGAAAATCTTGCGTATATACCAATTAGGTGCTTCAGGAGCCGGAACAGTTAAAGGCTCCGCGTCCGCCCTCAAAGGCGATTAGCGTTAGCAGAACCGCCGTTTTTTCTCGATAAGATTTCGCTATTACAGGTTAGTTGAAGAAGCCGTCTTCCCTGGGCGGCTTTGTTGTTTATCCAAACAATTCAGAGCCGTGAAAGGCACGCAGTTCGAAATTAGCGGCTGTAATCAGCCGCTGCTTGATGGTGCCCAAGCGGAGTCTCAGCCATTTACCGAGTGCCACTTCCCAGTCGCGCATTGGTCCAAACTATGGGGATTTAGCGCGAAAACGATTCGGGAATGGTTCCAGGACGAATACGGGCCGGGGATCTTGCGGCACGCGAACACCGGACGCAGAAAGACGCGGGATTACGTCACCCTCATGATTTCCGCGCGCGCAGCTGCCCGTGTATACGAAAAGCATTGTGCCGCGCGTGGTGACTGAATCCACTAAACAAGAGGTAAGTTACTGTCGTGAAAGTAGATAACCCCCTATACGCATACCGGCGACACCTCGAACGATGCCAATATTTCGGCCCTGGCGGCCGCGATATTCGACTCGATAAATGTAACTGCCCGTTTCACATAGATGGGAAGCACAACGGCAAGCGCGTCCGCGGCTCGCTGCAAACGCGGAATCGCCAGATCGCGGATAAAAAAGTCGCTGCGATTGCAAAGCGCTTGACCGAGCAGTATGCCGCAGAACTCGACGGAGCTTCAGGCGCTCCCGCCGCCGTCCAAATTCCTAGCGTCGCGGAGGCCGCCGAATTCTTCCTCGGGAGCTACGGCATCATCGACAAGACGGGAAAGAATCCGGGTGATCTGCGGTATTCCAGTTGGCGCAAGTACAGGAACTCGCTCCGCCACTTTTGCGAATTTTGCAAATCAAAGCGGATCGAACGTCTCGAACGGATCAGCACCATCGAAATCGAGCAATACCGGCAGACACGGACGATTGGCCAGCGGACATGGAAAACGGAGTTGCAAACGCTTCGTACATTCTTCGGCTATTGTCTTCGGAAAAGATGGATCACGTCGAACTGCGCGGCCGAAATGAAGGGTCCACGGAATCTGACCCCGAACGATGTAGTTCCCTATACACAAGATGATGAGATCCGGATCCTCGCTGCTTGCGACAAGATCGGCGGCGGGCGCTATCTGAGGATCGAGTCCATCTACGAGCGGCTTCGGGCGAAGGCCGTCATCCTTGTCCTGCGCCACACGGCGCTTCGCGTTTCGGACGTGATCAAGCTTCGGAAGGATGCGATTTCCTGGAATCGGGACAGTTGGCGAATTCGGGTGCGAACCACCAAGACCGGGGAGCCGGTGCATCTGCCGATTCCAAACGATGTGAAGCAGGCACTCGATGTCTTGCCGGCACCGCGGAACTCGCCCCGCGATTGCCCCTATTATTTTTGGAACGGCGTCAGTTCGGAGCGTGCTGTGATCGGAACGGCGGAACGGACTCTGTCGCGAGTATTCAAGCTTTCGGGGGTACCGAAAGCGCACGCCCACCGGTACCGGCACACGCTAGCAACGCGACTTCTCGAAAACGGAGCCACCTACGAGATTGTCGCGGACATCCTTGGAAACACACCCGAGGTCGTTCGCAAGCACTACGGAAAGTGGTCTAAAGGGCGGCAGGAGAGCATCGACCGGCTCATGACGGGCCACTTCCAGACGGTCCCGAACGCGAACCAAGTCACAAACCAGTCACGTGAAAAAACTGGGCCCGTAAACTAATGAAACGAAAAGGGGAAATATGGTGCGGAGAGGGGGACTTGAACCCCCACGAGATTGCTCCCGCTAGCACCTCAAGCTAGTGCGTCTGCCAATTCCGCCACCTCCGCAGGTGACCGTGCTCGGATTACTTCTTGGGGAGCGCCGGAGAAGGTGCCGATCGCTGTACTGGCTTCGCTCCAGGAACGGCCGGAGCGGAAGTTTGTGTCCCCGTCTTACGATCCAGAATCGAGTTGCTGGAGCCTGATCCCCTGGTAGCCAGAATCGATAGCGACATCGAAGTGATCATGAAGACCACCGCCGAAATGGTAGTCGCCTTTGACAGCAGCGTCGCCGAACCGCGTGGGCCGAATGCCGTCTGAGAGCCCGCGCCACCGAATGCGCCGGCCAAATCAGCCGCTTTTCCACTCTGCAGGAGCACGACAACAATCAGGAAAAGGCACACGACAACGTGCAGAATGGTAAGGAGAATAATTGCAATCACAACGCTGCAAGTATACCAAAACTTGCCGATCCACCCGACATGCTACGATCCGGTGGTCTTGACGGAACCTTTGCCCGGCTGGCGTGCGGCGCTGCAAAAAGGAATCGAGATGTCGCGGTTCGCGCGATGGAAGCCCACCGCCGTTTTCCTCGCCCAGACGGAAAGCCACGTCTACGCCCTGTCGATTTCAGCGAGCGTCCTGTTGTCCTTTTTCCCGTTTCTCATCATTGTCGCTTCCATCTGCCGCTATACGCTGCACTGGCCCGCGGCAGTCGACGCGATCAATCTTGCGCTGATGGATTATTTCCCCTCCGCGGTCGGGGCGTTCGTCGCACGTAACCTTTCCGCCGCGGTGGCCCACAACGGACCCACGCAAATCGTTTCTATCCTCTTACTGTTGTTTACCGCCAACGGAGTCTTCGAGCCCTTGGAAGTAGCGCTGAATCGCGTGTGGGGCGTCGCGGAAAACCGTTCGTATCTCAAAAACCAACTCCTAAGCCTTGGACTGATTCTGTTCTGCGGAGGGTTAGTCATGGTTTCGCTGCTGCTCACAGCGAAGAATCAGGAATTGGCGCGGGACGTTCTCCACCTCCACAATCTTCCGCCCTGGCTTACCTGGATCGTCTTCAAAGTGGCGGCGTTGCCGATGACGGTCATCGCCCTGTTCGTGGTTTATTGGACTTTGCCGAACCGCCGGGTTCCCGCGCTTCCATTGATCCCAGTGAGCATCTATGTGGGGCTCGCGCTGGAGTTGCTTAAATACATCTTCCTTCTATTGGGTCCGATCCTGGTGGCCAAACTGGAGCGCGAGTACGGACCGTTTCATAACTCGGTCGCGATTCTGCTACTCAGCTTCCTTTCGGCGATGGTCGTGTTAGCCGGCGCGGAATGGTCGGCGCGGAGGGTAGAGTGATGCGGTAGAGTGATGCCGTAGAATAGCGCCCAAGGAGCACACGGAACCGAATGGATTGGAGACGGACGGCGGAAGCGAGCGGGCTCACTCTGGATGCCGCCGAACTCGACCGCATCGTGCCGGTTCTCCAGGCGATCGAGTCGGCCTTTCATCCATTTGCACAACAGATTCCACATGATGTCGAACCCGCGATCGTGCTCTCCGATGCGGCGGTCGCCGGCGGATGACGATCACAGAGGCGGCCCACGCGCTCCAGACCGCGGAGATTTCCAGCGTGGAACTGGTCCGCGCGTCCTTGGAATCCATTGATCGTCTCAACCCGAAGCTGAACGCCTTTATTACCGTTAACCCAGATGCCGTTCTTCGTCAGGCCGAAGAAATGGACCGGCGGCGAGCGAGCGGCGCTCCCTGCGGACCGCTCTGCGGGATTCCCGTGGCACTCAAGGACGTCTTCCGCACGCGCGGAATTCGCACCACCTGTGGTTCGAAGATCTTCGCGGACCACGTGCCGGATTACGATTCCGCCGTTGCACAGAAGCTTGACGCGGCCGGAGCGATCCTGATTGGCAAGACCGGTTTGCACGAGTTCGCGTACGGGATAACTTCCAACAATCCGCACTTTGGAACAATTCGCAACCCGTGGAACCCGGACGCGATTCCGGGTGGATCGAGCGGAGGTTCAGGCGTTGCGGTCGCCGCCGAAATGGTCTTTGCGGCCATGGGCACCGACACCGGCGGATCGATTCGCATCCCCGCCGCCTACTGCGGTGCGGTCGGTCTCAAGCCGACTGCCGGCCGGGTCAGCCGCTTCGGGGTGATGCCGCTCGATTTCTCGCTCGACCACGCAGGCCCGCTCGCACGCTCTGTACGCGACGCGGCTCTGATCCTGAACGTGATCGCTGGATACGATCACCGGGATGACACGTCGTCTCACCGTCCGGTAGAGGACTACACTCCGCCGGCTGAGCCTTCGATGCGCGGCATTCGGGTGGGTTGGCCGGAAAACTTCTTTTTCGAACGTATCGAGCCCGAGGTGAAGTCGGCCGTGGAACGCGCGGCAAAATTGGCGCGGGAACTCGGCGCGGACATTATTCCGCTCCGGCTGCCGGACATCGAAGCAATTAATCTGACCGGCCGGGTGATCCTGATGAGCGAAGCTTCCGCACTGCTGGCGCGCTTTCTCGACAGGCGCGAAGAAATCGGGGAAGACGTGCGGTTGTTGCTGGAACAGGGATGTCTTCTTCCCGCGACCTATTACATCAACGCCCAAAGACTCCGCCGGCAAATGCAGCGGGAGTTCGCGTCGATCTGGGCGCGCGTGGATTGCCTTTTCACGCCCACCGCTCCCATTACCGCTCCGGCGATCGGTGCAACGACGGTGCCGATCGACGGCGGCTCCGAAGATGTCCGGATCGCGTCCACCCGTTTCGCTCGCGCCTTCAACGTGCTCGGGATTCCGGCGATTTCGATTCCCTGCGGAATCAGCCAGGCCGGCATGCCTATCGGCTTGCAAATTGTCACCAAGGCTTTTGGGGAGAGCTCGCTGCTTCGAATCGCGGACGCGATGGAGAGAGCGCTCGGTAATTTGGAAACGCCGGCTCGATGACCTCGTTATCCCTAACCTCTATGTATTAGTGGAGAGTTGTGGTTTGTGAATTTCAAGTTTCACATTTCCGAAGAGCTTTGATGCCGGAACGCAAACAAAACAAACGCAATGGAATTGGCCAAAAAAATGCTTACCGAAGCGCCCATGACAACACGCCTTTCCCGAAACCAAACCGTTATGGCTGACGTCTACCACTGCCCGATCCACGCGCCTGGATTTATCCAGCCGCAACCGGGCAAAACACAGACATCCGTTTTACTCGCCCTCTTCGTGCTTCTTTCGTTTGGAACCATGAACCTTTGGGGACAGGCGGAGACGGGCCAAATTACCGGGACCATCATCGACCCGTCCGGCGCAAGCGTCGCCAGCGGCGACATCACTGTCACGAACGTTGCGAACGGCGCAGAACGCGAAACGAAAGCCGGCACCGATGGAATATTCACCGTCACGAACCTGCCTCCCGGCGAGTATGCGGTGACTGTGGTGGCGTCGGGTTTCGATACGTACAAGAGCCGAGTCACGGTGACGGTCGGTTCCAAGACAGGGCTGGATGTAAAGCTGCAAGTTGGAACAACGGGCACCGTCGTCGAGGTGGCCGAATCCGCGGTTACCGTGAACACGGAAACGCAAACCGTCCAGCAGACTCTGAGTACAACTCAGATATTGGAACTGCCGACACTGGCGCGAAACCCGTACTCGCTCATCGTGACTTCAGGCAACGTCAGCGAAGACGACCCATCGGGACGGGGAGCAGGCGTCGCTATCAACGGTTTACGCTCCGCCAGTACCAACATCCTGCTCGACGGGGTTTCCAATAACGATGAATTCGGCGCGTCAGTGGGCCAATCCGTGCCGCTTGACGCGGTTCAGGAAATTGGTATCGTCACTAATAATTTTACGGCGGAGGTTGGACGGGCTTCGGGCGGCATAATCAATGTAACGATTAAGTCTGGAACCAACGGGTTCCACGGCACCGCTTACGAGTTCAACCGCGTTTCAGCCTTAGCTTCAAACAGCTTCCTAAACGACGCGAACGGCGTGGCTAAGTCGACCTATGATTTCAACCAGTTTGGCTATTCGATCGGTGGGCCGGTTCTAAAAAATAAGCTTTTCTTTTTTAATAGCACAGAGTGGACGCGAATCCGCAGTGGCGCCAACGTGCAGGCATACGTGCCCGATCCCGCCCTGATCGCCGCTTCCTCGCCGAACACTCAGGCGGTTTTTTCCTCATACGGGAAATTGGCGAGCGGAGCCAGCGTGATCGGCACCTTTAGCCGCAACCAACTGATTGCCGCCGGTAACGATCCTTGTGCGAATTCAGCCTCCAGCGGAGGTTGTCTGGCTTACAACCCGAACGCTCCTATGTTCGATCTGGTTAACTACAATGTACCCGCGAATGCTGGCGCTGGATCTCCCCAAAACACCTACTCAACGGTAAGTCGAGTCGACTATAATCTGAGCGATAAGACGCAAATGTTCGCCCGCTACGCCCTCTATAGCGAGTCGGATTTCGCGGGTTCGGTGGTCAACAGCCCCTATAACGGTTTCAATACGGGACAAATCGTTTACAACAACAGCGCGGTCGCTTCGGTGACGCACGCCTTCAGTCCTACGTTTGTGTCGCAGAGCAAGCTCGATTTTAATCGTCTCAATAACGACCAACCGCTCTCTTCCACAGGCGTGGTTCCCTCGTATTTCCTTGGGGCTGCGAACGTCGCGACGGTAATCGGAAACTACGATGTTGCGCTTCCCGGCTATGGACCTTACTCGCCCGGCGACGCAATCCCTTTCGGTGGTCCTCAAAATCTGGCTCAGGTTTATCAGGATTTTAGCGTCAGCAAAGGCAAACATAGTCTACGGTTCGGCGGTTCCTTAACTTACATTCGGGATAACCGTACCTTTGGAGCCTATGAAGAGGCGAGTAACGTCCTCGGAAAGGACATCGGGCAGGGGTTGGACAATTTCATCGCCGGCGACGTCTACTCATTTGAGGCGGCGGTTTACCCGCAGGGAAAGTTCCCCTGCGAGGGAACCATTCAGACTCCGGCTTGCACGGTCACGCTTCCGGTTGGGCCTCCGCTGTTCGATAGAAGCAATCGTTACCACGAGGCCGCTCTGTACGCGCAGGACACCTGGAAGTTCACGAAGCGGCTGACCTTTAATCTTGGCGTGAGGTGGGAGTACTACGGTGTTCAGCATAATGTGAACCGGAACGTGGATTCGAATTTCTACTATTCAGACAACGTCCAGCCTTCGAATCCGCAATTTATCCAGAATATCCAGAACGGCCAGGTGGAAACGGTTCCGAACAGCCCAATCGGAGAACTATGGAAACCCAAGTGGACCAACTTCGCTCCCCGGATTGGAGTGGCGTGGGACGTCTTCGGCGACGGGAAAACAAGCCTTCGCGGCGGATACGGGATTGGTTATGAGCGGAACTTCGGGAACGTTACCTTCAACGTACTCTTCAACCCGCCGAACTACGCGGTCATTGACCTGACATCGGGAAGCAACGGGATCGGCACTATTCCGATCAGCACCAACAACGCGGGCCCGCTCTCCGGGTCATCTGGCTCGGCGGCGCTGCCTCCTTCTTCCATTCGCGCGGTGGAACCGAACATTCCCCAGGCCTATGCCCATCTGCTCAGCGCTTCTCTCGAACACACATTCTTCGGGACGCAGCATCTGGAGATCGATTATTCCGGCTCAATCGGCGAAAATCAGTATGACATCAACTACGCCAATTTCCCCGGTACGGGTAATTTCTACGGCGGAATTCCCTGTACACCGGGCGACTGCGAATCGCTCTTGAACCCCCAGTATTCTTCGATCAATTTGCGCGGCGCAGGCGGTCATTCGAACTATAACTCCATGAATGTGCGCTATGACATCGCCAACTTTCACGGAGTCACGTTACGGGCTAACTACACTTACAGCCACGCCATCGACGATCTAAGCGACACCTTCAGTAGTTCGGGCAACCAGTTCAACCTGGGCTACACCGATTTCCAGAATCCTTCCGTCGATAAGGGCAGCGCGAACTTCGACAATCGTCATCGCGTGGCGATCCTGGCGATTTGGGATATTCCGTTCGGTAGGAACATGAAGGGAGTCGGAAGGCTGCTGTTTGGTGGATGGGAGCTTGCTCCTATTTTCACCGCCCGCACCGGCGCTCCATTTTCGATCTACGACATCACGAACGACAACTACATCTACACGCGCGTCGTCCTCAATCAGGCTGCGCCGCCGCCCACCCGGACGGCTTCGGGCAGCGATACCTACACGCTTTACGACTTTAGTACGATCAACGTCGGCACCTATATCAATCCCATAACCGGCAGTTCCGACTTCGGACCCTTCCCTGCCAACATGACCGGACGGAACGCGTTCAGGACCCCCGGCACTTTGGATCTCGATCTGGGAATGTATAAATCGCTCAAGTTCACCGAACGCCTGTCTCTGCAACTCCGGCTGGAGGCTTTCAACGCTTTGAACCACGCCAACTTCATCGTGAACACCGGCGGCGCCTATGTCTACGGGGGCGCCGGTACGATCACCGGATATTACAACGGCAACCGTAACGTGCAAATCGGCGCCAAGTTCATCTTCTAGCCTCACGGCCCGCTGGGGGATCGGAGCATCCGGTCCCTTTACCAGGTGGATGCAAGCTTGGAGAAATGGAACGCGAGCGAATCCGCCTAGGTGACCACCCGATAGGAATTGGTGGCTCAAGGACGGGCGACGAACCATCGGCCAGGTTACAATCGCTCGACCGAGAATCTATGAGTACTCGTAATGTTTGTAATGTATACTCCACTTTTCCAGATAATTGGGATGTAAATACAATCGCATCTTATTCATTCTAAAAGAAAAACGACTGGGCCTCCGATTGCACCTATCGCGGCCCATGAGAAGAAGTCTTTCCCGCTATTGCCGCATATCCGCGATTCTGCTCGGGTCACTTCTGGTTGGTTCTATAGGCTTTGCCCAAACCACCAGCGGAGACCTGTCTGGATCCATTTTTGACGCTTCAGGCGCCGCCGTCCCCAATGCCGCTGTCGTCGCAACCAACGACGGAACGGGCGTCACCACATCCGTGAACACGACCGGAACCGGCGAATACCGGATACCCAATCTTCCAGCCGGCACCTACACTCTTGCCGTCACCGCTTCCGGTTTTTCCAGAGCGGAACTCAAAAACGTTCAGGTCACGCTGAATCAAATCTCCACCAATAACGTAACGTTGCAGGTTGGCGCGACCGCCGGTACCGTCGAAGTGACGTCCGCCGCCGTGGCCATCGATACCGAAACCGCGCAGATTACGGGAACGTTCAGCACAAAGCAAATGGCTGATCTGCCAACTGCATCAACAGGTTCCGGCGTCATCAACCTTTCTCTGCTACAGGCCGGCGTCGCGAGCAGCGGCACGGTAGGAATCGGATCCGGCCCCAGTGTCGGCGGTCAACGTCCCGCGAACAATAACTTCACCATCGAAGGTATCGACAACAATAATCGCTCGGTCACCGGGCCTGTCGTATTCATTCCGAATGACGCAGTCGGCGAGTTTACCCTGATTCAGAATCAGTACTCACCCGATTTCGGCCATTCCTCAGGCGGTCAGTTCAACCAGGTGCTGAAGAGCGGCACCAATTCCTTTCACGGTGAACTTTACGAGTACTTGAACAATCGAAATCTGGACGCGGCGGACAACCTGAATGAGGTGGACGGCAACCCGCTTCACCCGCGCTACGACAACAACCGTTTCGGTGGAAACGTCGGCGGTCCCATCCTTAAGAATAAGCTGTTCTTTTTCGTCGACTATGAGTACAACCCGGTGGGTTCAGTCGCTTCCGGCGGATTGGTTTATGCGCCCACGGCTGCCGCCTATAGCACCTTGGCTGCGATCCCGGGTATAAACCAGAACAACCTGGCTATTTTGCAGAAGTATCTAGGAACCGCGCCAACCGCCGCTCCCGCGGCATCGGTTGGCTTTGGCGCCTATCCAACGATCGGAAGCGGCAACGAAGCCGCCGGGCTGCAAACCGCCTCTGCGATTTCTCTTCCCCTCGGCCAAATCACGACCGCCTCGCCCAGCTTCTCAAACAGTGAAAACGCGGTGGCGACAGTCGATTACAACATCTCAACGAGCGATAACCTTCGCGGCCGGTTCGCGCTCAACCGCACAGGGTCGATCGACACGGCCGGTTACCCTTCTTCGTTCTATCAGATCAACCCGAACAACTCGTATTTAGCGACGTTCACGGAATTTCACAACTTCACTCCCGGTTTGATCAACGAACTCCGTTTCGGTTACAACCGGAACAACTCGTTCGACGGCGCGCCCAACCCGACGTTTCCGGGTCTGGATGTCTTTCCGAACATCACCATTTACGAGCTGAACGTCAATATCGGACCCGATCCGAATGCTCCCCAGGGCGGCATCCAGAATATCTACGAACTGGCGAATAACGTGTCCTATATTCACGGGGCGCATACCTTCAAGTTCGGATTTGACGGTACGGATTCGATTTCACCGCAGTTCTTTACCCAGCGCGGGCGAGGCGACTACGAATGGAGCTATCTCTCCGACTACCTGTTTGACTACTATCCGGATTACCTTGCTCAACGCAACGTCGGCGGCCGGGAGTATTACGGCAA
Source organism: Bryobacteraceae bacterium (assembly GCA_965225785.1). Classification (GTDB taxonomy): domain Bacteria; phylum Acidobacteriota; class Terriglobia; order Bryobacterales; family Bryobacteraceae; genus Bog-113. The sequence goes on from CBDDBV010000005.1 coordinate 184,462, forward strand.
CAATTATCTTTTTGGCTTTTTCGCCAACGACAACTGGAAGCTGCGTCCGAACCTGACGGTGAACCTCGGTCTTCGCTACGAATATCAGACGATTCCGCTGGGCGAGCGCCAACAGGATCTCAATGATGCGGCGAGCGTACCCGGCCTGATCTCCTTCGCGGCGCCAACCCCGCAGAAGACTAACTTTATGCCCCGCATCGGCATTGCCTATTCGCCTGGAACCAGCGGTAAGACTTCCATCCGCGCGGGCTTTGGCATCAACTATGACGTCAATCGGGATAACCTCGGTCTCGATGCCGCGGTTCCGCAATTCAGTTCCACAATCGACGTGACCGGCCTTCCTGGCACCGGATTCCTGGCCGGCGGCGGAATCCCGCTGAGTGCCGTCCCGGCGTCTCCTTCAATCTCGGATCTCCGAGCGGAAACGGGTGGAGTACTTCCGGTAAACGCCCAGCGGCCGGAATCGCTTCAATGGAACTTCGGCATTCAGCATGTCTTCGCTCAGAACTATACGGTCGATGCCACGTACCTTGGGACGCGCGGCATTCATCTTACCGTGCAGGATCGGCTCAATCAGCAGTCCGTGGTGAACGCGAGCAATTCGCTTCCGATTTATACCTCGGCGCCCAGCCAGAGCACCCTCGATGGGCTCACCAACACCTTGTCAGCTTTGACTACTTCTTATGACAACGGGGGGTATCTTGTCCCCGCTTATGCGAGCGCGGGCTTCACTGGAACACTGACTTCCTTCCAGCAATGGGGGAATTCCACTTACAATGGGCTTGCTGTGCAAGTAACGCGCCGCTTTACGGGCGGATTGCAATTCAAGGGCGCCTACACCTGGAGCCACAATATCGACGATTCCACCGCGGACGTTTTCAGCACCTACACGACGCCTCGGCGCCCGCAGGACGGTCGAGACATAGCAGCGGACCGCTCCAGTTCCGCTTTGGATCACCGCCAACGTCTGACGTATGAAGCCGTCTACGATATGCCCTTCTTCAGCCACTCCGGAAACTGGTTTGTAAAAAATCTGGTTGGCAACTGGGAACTCACTCCGATCTACACCTACCAGACCGGTACACTCGCTACCGCTTTGTCCGGTGTCGACTCGAATTTTAATACAGACAGCGCGGGTGATCGCGCCTTGGTGAATTCGGGTGGAAATCCGAACATCGGCTCCGGTACCACCCCGCTGAAGAACACCGCCGGGGATACGGTGGCTTACCTCGTCAATAATCCCGCCGCAGGCTATATCGCCACCCCTAAGGGCGTTCTGGCCAACGCCGGACGTAACACCTTAATGCTTGAACCCATCGATGACATTGATATCGCCGTGTTCAAGAGATTTAATTTCAGTGAGCACAGACTGCTTGAATTCAGCGGCCGGTTCAGCAACGTGCTGAATCACCCGCAGTATACGGGCGGCTATATCAACGACGTTGCCCCGATCGGCGCTACTTCCACCGATATTCACAATGCGTTGATTCCCAGCTCTCCGTTATTCGCCAATTGGAGCCAGGTGTTCTCGAGCAATCCACGCGCTATCCAGGTATCGGCGAAGTTTTACTTCTAAATTCGATACCCTTCCGTCAGCAGCCAAGGAGGTCCGAAAGGGCCTCCTTTTTCATGTCTACTCAGTCGATTTTTCGCCAGGAACGCCCGTCGCGTTTCAAGAGATCATCTGCTTCTTTTGGGCCCCATGTTCCCGCCGCATAGTTGGGGAACGCGCGTGCCGGCAGCGCCCGCCAAACATCTAGAATCGGAGCAACGGCACTCCAGCCTGCTTCCACCATGTCCGCCCGCTGAAACAACGTTGCGTCCCCAATCATGCAGTCATAGAGCAATCGTTCATACCCCGTGCTGGGCTCACTCCCGAAGTAGTCGACGTAAGCGAAGTCCATATTCACTGACCCAACCCGTACCATCGGACCGGGAATCTTCGCACCGAACCGTAACGAAATCCCCTCATCCGGTTGTATATGCAGCACCAGAAGATTGGGTGTGAGGCGTTCCGTAGGCGTGTCGCGGAACAACACAAACGGCGCGCGGCGGAATTGAATCGCAACCTCCGTCACACGCTTCGGCAGCCTCTTGCCGGTGCGGATATAAAAAGGCACATCCGCCCAGCGCCAGTTGTCGATCATGAACTTAAGCGCGACGAAGGTCTCCGTGCTCGATTGCGGATTCACTAATGGTTCTTCGCGGTAACCCGCCACGTTGTTACCTTCCTCCGTGCCGGAACCGTATTGCCCACGAACCGCGCGGGTGAGCACTTCCTCGGGAGTCATAATTTGGATCGCATGCAGAATTTTCGCCTGTTCATCCCGCACCGCGTCCGCCTCGAAGGAAATCGGCGGTTCCATGGCGGTCAGCGTCACCAGTTGCAGAATATGGTTGGGCACCATGTCGCGTAGCGCGCCGGCATGGTCGTAATAGCCGCCGCGCCGCTCCACTCCCAGGCTTTCCGCCACAGTAACTTGCACGTGGTCGATGTAACGGCGATTCCAGATAGGTTCGAAGATCCCGTTCGAAAACCGGAATACCAATATGTTTTGCACGGTTTCTTTTCCAAGGTAGTGATCGATGCGGTATATCTGCTTCTCGGACAGGGTCTTCATCAGATCGCGATTGAGCGCACGCGCGGAATCCAGGTCGCTACCGAACGGCTTCTCGATGACCACGCGCCGCCAATGCCCGTCGGTTTCCTCGGTAAGGCCGGCCGCGCCGAGCCGGGTGGGAATCTCCGCAAAGAACGCGGGAGCCGTCGCGAGGTAATAGAGGTAGTTACCGTTGGTGGAGTGTTTGTTGTCCAGCTCGGCCAATTTCTCTTTTATGTGCTGATATGTCCCCGCATCGCGGAAATCTCCGGTAGAGTAATACAGCCTTTCCACCAGCCAGTCGCAATGCTTGCACTCTTCTGGCGCGCCGGCATATTCCCGTATATCGTTTCGAACCTTAGCCCGGAAATCCTCTTCGCTCATTTGATCGACCGACACGCCGAGCAGCGCGAAGTCGTCCGGTAAAAGATGCCCTTTGCGCAAATTGTAGAGCGCCGGAATCAGCTTGCGGGTGGTAAGGTCGCCGGACGCGCCGAAGATGACCATTACGCATGGATCGCCGGCGCGCCCGTGCGTTTCCGTTGATATTTTTTCGGCTGGCTTATGGTTCAAGGCGTTGTCCCTTCGCGGTCCCGTTAATGTCCAGCCGCGTGCAGTTCCACGTGTCCGCCGAACTTACTGCGCATCGCCGATAGCAACTTCTCGGCGAAAGTGTGATCCTGGCGCGAGCGGAAGCGGACAAACAGAGCGGCGGCGAGTACGTCCACCGGAACCGCTTCTTCAATCGCGGCTTCAATCGTCCAGCGTCCTTCACCCGAATCCTGCACAAAGCCGGTGAACTTCGAAAGCTCCGGATCTTCAATCAACGCCATCGCCGTCAAGTCGAGCAGCCACGACCCGATGACGCTGCCGCGCCGCCACGTTTCCGTGAGATCCGGCAGATTAATGTCGTACCGCAGATCGGGTTCGAGCGCTTCCGAATTCTTGTTCTTCAGAATGTCCAGACCTTCGGCGTAGGCCTGCATCAAGCCGTACTCAATCCCGTTGTGGACCATTTTGGCGAAGTGACCGGCGCCACTAGGGCCGCAGTGAAGATACCCATCCTCGGCCGTACTCTTAACACTCCGGCCGGGAGTGTGAGGAACGCCGCTCGGCCCCGGCGCAAGCGACTTGAAAATCGGGTCCAGATGCTCGACGATCTCCTTTTCGCCGCCGATCATTAGGCAGTAGCCGCGCTCAAAGCCCCAAACGCCGCCGCTGGTGCCGGCATCGACGTAGTGAATGTCGCGCTCTTTGGCCATTTTCGACCGGCGCACGTCGTCTTTATAAAACGAGTTTCCACCGTCGATGATGATGTCTCCGGGATCCAGCGTTGCGATGAGCGACTTGACCATCCCTTCCGTCGCTTCACCGGACGGAACCATCACCCAGATGGCTCGCGGCGCTTTCAATACGTTCTTAAAGTCTTCAACCTTGGGCGCCCCTTTCGCGCCTTCTTCCCCAAGCTCCTGAATGCGCTTCGGGTCCAGATCGAAGACGGCGCATTCGTGCCCGGCTTTCATCAGGCGTTTCGTCATATTGGCGCCCATGCGGCCAAGTCCAACCATTCCGAGTTGCATCGTTTCTCCTTAGAGCGCGGCCTGAACCGCGGTTTGCAGCTTCTTTAAATCCCGCGCGACGTCTGCCGATAGATGTACGCGCAATGCCCGGCGCTTTCGCTCGGAAAGCACCTCCATGTCTCCCCGCGCCTGCGCCTCTTCCACAACCCCAAAAGTGTACCTTTGTCCCGGCACCTGCAGTTCCACTGCCGCATCGCAAGTAATCTGCAGGAATACACCCGAGTTCGGGCCGCCCTTGTAAGCCTGCCCGGTGGAATGCAGAAACCGCGGACCGAATCCAACGCAGGTGGCCACACGCGTTTTGTCCCGGACAAAGGTCCGGATACCCTGCAGCGTTTCTTCGTTCTCCTCATCCCTCTCGATGTAGGCCAGGATGGCGAAGTAGTCGCCCGGAGAAATGCGCCCAAGATGCTCTGACAGATACCCTTTCAGCGACTTATGGCTTCCGAGTTCCGCGGCGCTGTGCTCGTCCGCAAACACCTTGATTCCGTCCTCTTCAAAGATCGGCGTTTCCGGCGGAAGCGACCCGGATTTCTCGTATGTGTCGGTCAACTCGCGCGTGACAATCTTGCTCGCTTCCACGTCGGGCTGATCGAACGGATTAATCTCCAGCAACGCTCCCGCGACGGCGGTAGCGATTTCCCAGCGGAAGAACTCCTGGCCAAGATCGTACTTCTCCGCAAGCTCCATCCGCACGACGGAATGCCCCGAGTGTTCCAGCGCGGCCAGCGCGGATTCCTGCGCGCCTGACGGGCCGGGCATATAACGCTCGTAGGCAAAGAGCCGGTCGTGCCCATATACGGCGGGCGATCCCAGCGGTTCGCGGTCAACCGGGATCAGTCCGCGCCCCATCTTCCCCGTGGATTCCGCGAGCAGTTGCTCAAGCCACGCTCCGATAGCCGCAATCGCGGGGGATGCGATTAACGTCACTTTATCGCGGCCGCTTAGCGCATGCTGGCCGAGCACCATTCCCAGCGCCACGCCCGGATTCGCCGACGCCTCCAGCGTCTTGCAGCGCTCCACCATCTTCTTTGCGCTTTGCAGGAATCGATTGACATCGATGCCCATGACGGCCGCGGGCACCATTCCAAAATCCGACAGCGCGGAATAGCGTCCACCGATGCTCTTAACACCACGGAAAATTCTCCAGAACCCGTCGTCCTTCGCCGTCTGCTCCATCTTCGAACCGGGGTCCGTGATCGCAATAAAGCGGGAAGGATCTTTCGCCAGATCGAAGAAGTATTGTTTGAAAATATTCGGTTCCAGGGTTGTTCCGGACTTGCTCGAAACGATGAACAGTGTGCGGCCGATGTCGATTTTGCTCTGCAGCCTAAGAATCTGCGAGGGGTCCGTCGAATCCAGAACCAGCAGTTGGGGAAAATCCGGAGCCTTGCCGAACGTCTGTTCCAGAACCTCCGGACACAGGCTGGAACCGCCCATTCCAAGCAGCACAGCGTGGCTAAAGCCGCGGGCCTTTACTTCCTCCGCAAACGCCGCGAATTCGCCTCCGCGGGCAAGTTGCTGGTCCACGATGTCCAGCCACCCCAGCCATTGCGCTTCATCCCCGTTGGTCCATAGCGACGCATCGCGCGCCCAGATTTTGCGGGCGAACTGCGTCGAATCGTGCAGAATCGAAGGTTGCATCGCCGGGGGTTAGATGCCCCGTGTTTCTTCGAGCTGATGAACCTTCGCCAAGCGCCGCGCGTGTCGTTCTTCCCCGCTGAACTTCGCGGAAAGGAACGCATGCGCCAGTTCCTTGGCGGTCTCCGTGCCGATGACTCTCGCACCCAGCACCAGAACGTTCATATCGTCGTGCTCCACCCCTTGATGCGCGGAGTAAAAATCGTGAGCCAGACCCGCCCGGATGCCTTCCATCTTGTTGGCGGCCACGGACGCGCCGATCCCGCTGCCGCAGATCAGTATGGCTTTCTCCGCCACCCCTTCCCGAACCGCCTTTCCGACTTTTTGCGCGTAATCGGGATAATCGACGCTCTCGTATGTATATGTGCCGACATCCACCGCTTCGAAACCGCGGGACGCGAGATCTTCGGTAATCAGTTTCTTCAAATCCACGCCCGCATGGTCTGACCCGATTACGACTTTCAAGACGTTTCTCCTCGGCAAGCCGTCACTCGCGGCGAACCTAAAACATGATAGCGCCCCGTCTTCCAACCCGGAAGAAACGGGGATGCAACATTTGTTCCATAGCTCCTACACTGGAGAAGTCTCCATCTTGCCGAAACTTCAGGGGTGGCGTGGCATCTAGAATGAATACCAAACAGATGAAGGTTTCAGTGGGAATGAGTGGAATCCAGGTTTATGCCTGCCTGGCGATGGTCGCGTCAGCCGGTCCGATGAGTGCGCAATTGGGTCCGCAACCGGGCACCGCCCAGATGTCCGCGCCCGCGCAGCCGCCGGTTGTGCAAATGGGCGCAAACAACTCGTCTTACCAGGGGAGCGTGGCTCAAGGCCAGGCCACCGCCGCTCCCATCGATCTTTCCTTGCGCGACGCGATACAGCGGGGTTTGAAAACCAACCTGGGCATTCTGAACAGCGCGCAATCGTCAGTGAACGTTCGCGCTCAAAGACGGCGCGTTCTGAGTGAGTTGATGCCGAACGTTACGGGCAACTTCACCGAAAATTATCAGCGGGTCAACCTGGCGGCGGAGGGATTCAAACTGCCCGCGAACTCGCCGGTCCAGATTCCGGAGATTGTTACATTTCCCTCCGTGGATACGCGCGCAAGTCTCACGCAATCGGTTTTCGATCTTACCCGTCTTCGCAACTTGCGGTCGGCGGACGCGAGCGTTCGGGCTTCACGCCTGGATATCGAAGACAGCCGCGACCTTGTTGTACAGGCGGTTGGCAACGCTTATTTGCTGATCATCTCGGACGCGGCGCGCGTGGATTCAATCAAGGCGCAGGTGGATACTTCGCAGACGCTTTTCCAGCGGGCCACCGACCAGCGCACGGCGGGAACCGCCCCCGCCATCGATCAACTGCGTGCGGAAGTGCAACTGAGAACGGACCAGCAGTCTCTGCTTTCCGCGCAAAACCAGCTTGCCAAAGATAAGATTTCTTTGGGCCGCGTGATTGGCTTGCCCCCAGGTCAGCAGTTCAACTTGACCGACACCCTTCCTTTCGCGCCCTTAGACGCAATGGGAACCGACCAGGCGCTGCAGCAGGCGTACGCGAACCGGGCCGATTTCAAAGCCGCGCAGGAGCAGCTCCGCGCCGCTGAGCTGTCCCGCAGCGCCGCCGTTGCGCAGTATTATCCAACGCTGAATGTAAGCGGCAACTTCGGGGACGCGGGCTCATACCTCACCAGTTCCCACAATGTTTTCGGAGTCACCGGAGCGGTTCAGTTCAACATCTTCTCGGGAGGCAGGATCAAGTCCGAGATCGAGCAGGCCGACGTGGCCCTGCAGCAGCAGAAAGATGCGATTGGCGATCTGCGCGGCCGTATCGATCAGGAAGTGCGTTCGGCGTTGCTCGACCTTCAATCCGCCGCCGACCAGGTTGCGGTGGCTCGCCGGAATGTGGATCTCGCGCATCAGACGCTGACGCAATCCCGCGACCGCTTCACAGCGGGCGTGACCGACAACGTGGAAGTGGTGCAGGCCCAGCAGTCCGTGGTGACGGCGGACGCCAATCTGATCAACGCGACTTATCAGCATAACCTCGCCAAGATCGAGCTCGCCCGTTCACTCGGGCTTACCGAACAGAACCTGACCAAATTTGTGGGAGGAAACAAATAGTAGATGCCGGCTGCCACTGAACCTGTGTTGGAGACTCCCGTTCCCGCCGCCAAGCCTAAGCGCAACGTCTTGAGGATCGTTCTCATCCTCCTTGTGGTTGCCGCCGCGATATTCGGCGCCGTTTCTTACTTCGGTAGTGCCACGGAGTCCACCGACGACGCTCAGATCGATGGTCACATCAACGCGATCAGCTCACGCGTGAGCGGCAACGTTACCCAGGTGAACGTGGACGATAACCAATACGTAAAGGCCGGGACTTTGCTGGTGCAGATCGACGCCCGGGATTACGAGGTTTCCGTAGCGCGGGCGAAGGCGGATTTGGCCGATGCGGTGGCTTCAGCCAGAGCGGCCGGCGCAAATATACCGATCACCTCAGCCACCACGACCAACACGCTTGCCAACACCCAGGCCGGTGAAGTAGACGCCCAGAGCGGTATCGCGGTCTCCCAAAAGTCTTACGATGCGGCGATGGCGCGGATTGAAGCGGCTCGCGCGAAGTTGGCGGAAGAACAAGCCAACTATGACCGCGCGGCGGCCGATGAAGCGCGTTACAAGCAATTAGTGGATAAGGAAGAAATTTCCAAACAGCAATACGATTCCGCGCTTGCCGCTTCCAAGGCGCAGTTCGCCTCTGTTGAATCCGCGAAGGCTTCGGTGGCCGAGGCTGAGCAGAACGCCGAAATGACGAAGGCCGAAGTGCTGCAGGGGCAGGCTCGCCTTACCCAGGCCCATACGCAGTTCAACACGGCCCTAACCGGTCCGCAACAGGTGACGGCGACGCGCGCGCGTTTTGAATCGGCTCAGGCCAAAGTTCTCCAGGCTCAGGCCGCGCTCGATCAGGCGGAGTTGAACGCGGGTTACACCGCCATTGTCGCTCCGGTTTCCGGACTCGTCGGACGGAAGTCCGTCGAAGTGGGCCAGAACGTGAGCGTCGGCCAGCAGTTGATGGCGATTGTGCCCAGCGATGATATCTGGATCACCGCCAACTTCAAAGAAACCCAGCTTCGCAAGATGAAGCCGGGGCAGCGCGCCGTGGTGCACGTGGATAGTTATGGGCGCGATTACAACGGCAAAGTGGAAAGCATCGCTGCCGCCGCGGGCTCGAAATTCAGTCTGTTGCCCGCCGAAAATGCCACCGGCAATTACGTGAAAGTGGTGCAGCGCGTCCCGGTACGGATCCGCTTGGACGCGGGCCAGGACCCCGATCATCTGCTGCGGCCGGGAATGTCAGTGGTGCCGAAAGTTTATCTGCGGTAATGCCCACCGCCGTCGAAGAACAAAGCGCGCAAGCGGCGGTCGCGAAGGCCGCCGCGGCGAACGATAACTGGCAGCCGAAATACAACAAATGGTTGATTGCTGTTACCGTCACCATGGCGACGTTCATGGAAGTGCTCGATACTTCCATCGCCAACGTCGCGTTGCCGCATATCGCCGGCAATCTTTCCGCCGGCCAGGACGAAGCCACATGGGTGCTCACCTCCTATCTGGTGTCGAACGCGGTGATTCTGCCGATGAGCGGCTGGCTCGGCACAATCTTCGGACGCAAGCGCTTCTACATGACTTGCGTGGCGCTGTTCGGAATCAGTTCGTTCTTGTGCGGGCTGGCGCCGTCGCTCGGTTGGCTGGTTTTCTTCCGCGTGCTGCAGGGCCTTGGCGGCGGCGGGCTCGCGCCCAGTGAGCAGGCCATTTTGGCCGACACTTTTCCGCCCCGCCAGCGCGGCATGGCGTTTGCGCTTTATGGGTTTGCGGTGGTGCTCGCGCCCGCCATCGGCCCCACCCTGGGCGGCTACATCACGGATAACTACAACTGGCGCTGGATCTTCTTCATCAACATTCCCGTCGCTATACTTTCACTCATTCTGACGCACCGGCTAGTGGAAGATCCGCCGTGGTTGAAGCGGCTCAAGAGTAAGAAGTGGAATGTCGACTTCATCGGGCTCGGATTGATCGCGCTTGGCCTCGGGTCGCTTCAGGTCGTGCTGGATAAAGGCGAGCGCGATGACTGGTTCGGCTCGAACTTCATCGTCACCTTCACCGTGATGGCGGTAGTCGGCATCCTGGGCACCATCATTTGGGAATATTTCCATCCCGATCCCATCGTGGATATCAAGCTCTTCGCCAACCGGACTTTTGCCATCTCCTGCGCCATGATGCTGATGCTCGGTCTTGCGCTCTTCGGCACTACGGTGCTGATCCCGCAGTTACTTCAGTCATTGCTTGGCTACACTGCCGCGGAAGCCGGATTGGTGCTCTCCCCCGGTGGTGTGGTCGTACTTCTCTTGATGCCCGTCGTCGGCATTCTCGTTTCAAAGATGGACGCGCGTTATCTCATCGCCTTTGGATTCCTGACGAGCGCGGTTGCACTGTACCATATGACTTCTTTGGACCTGAGCATGAGTTACGGAGAAGCCGTAAAATATCGCGCGTTCCAGGCAGTGGGACTCGCGTTTCTGTTCGTTCCAATAAACACTATGTCGTATGTCGGCATTCCCCGCGAGAAAAACAACGCCGTCTCGGGAATGACCAACCTGTTCCGCAACGTGGGCGGGAGCATCGGGATCTCACTGGTCGAAACGATTCTCGCGCGCCGTTCGCAATTTCATCAGGATCGCCTGGCCGGGAACTTCAGCACTTACAGCTCGCAGTTTCGAGACTCCGCGAATGGTCTCGCTCAGACGTTTGTCGGGCGGGGAACCAATCCCGCCGACGCCACCCACCAGGCGTACGGGCAGATGTACCGCATGCTGCAGCAGCAGGCCGGAGTGTTGTCATATATCGATACGATCTGGGTGTTCGCCTGCGTCTGCGCGGTGATGGTGCCGATGGCATTCCTAATGAAGAAGAACGTGCCGGGCGCCGGACCGAAAGGCGCTCACTAAGATCACCGCACGCGCATGGCGTAGTGCGTGTCGCTCCAGCGCAACTGGTTTCTGAACTCCGGCACGCGCGTCTCGGCGTCGATGCGCACGAATTCAATGCCCGCCATGTCCGCGTAGTCTTGTAAGTGCTCGGCGGTAAGCGCTTGACTGAAGCCGGTGTGGTGCGCGCCGCCCGCGTAAATCCAGGCCGTCGCCGCTGTCTTCAAATTCGGTCTGGGAATCCACACCGCGCGCGCCACCGGCAGTTTCGGTAAAGGCTCATCCGGGTCCACCACATCCGCGTCATTCACAATCATGCGGAAGCGGTTACCCATATCGACGAGCGAAACATTGATCGCCGGTCCTCTGGGCGCGGTGAAGACGAGGCGGACAGGATCGGCCTTACCGCCGATCGAAAGCGGGTGAATCTCAAGCGATGGCTTTCCCGCGCCGATCGATGGACAGACTTCCAGCATATGAGAGCCGAGGACCTTGGGATTCTTCCCGAAATCATACGTGTAGTCTTCCATGAACGAAGTACCTTGCGGAAGTCCGGCCGCCATCACCTTCATGGTGCGCACCAGCGCCGCCGTCTTCCAGTCGCCTTCGCCGCCGAAACCGTATCCATCCGCCATCAGCCTTTGCACGGCAAGACCGGGAAGTTGCGCGATCCCATGTAGATCCTGGAACGTGTCGGTGAACGCCTTGAATTTCCCGCGTTCAAGGAACGCGCGCATGCCGAGCTCAATCTTGGCCGCATCGCGAAGCGCCGGGCGCTGCGCTCCGTTTGCGCGAAGCCCGTCCGCCACCGAGTAGGTGTCGTCGTACTCCGTCAGAAGCTTGTTGACGTCGGCATCGGGAATCGCGTCGATGAGGCTGGTGAGATCGCCCATGCCATATCCGTTGACGGAATAGCGCAGGTCAATCTGCGCCCCCACCTTATCGCCTTCCGTGACCGCGACCTCACGCATGTTGTCGCCGAAGCGCGCAACTTTCAGATTTTGTGCATCGTGCCACGCCGCCGCCGCGCGCGCCCAGACTGCCATCTCAGCGATGACCTCCGCATCTTGCCAAAATCCCACGATCACTTTGCGCTCCATGCGCAAGCGGCTCATGATGAACCCGAATTCGCGATCGCCATGCGCGGATTGGTTCAGGTTCATGAAGTCCATGTCGATGGAACTCCATGGCAGATCCCGATTGAATTGCGTGTGCAGATGGACCAGCGGTTTGGTGAGGGAAGTAAGTCCCGCGATCCACATCTTCGCCGGCGAAAACGTGTGCATCCAGGCGATGAGGCCGATGCAGTTCTTCGCCGCGTTAGCATCCCGGCAGAGATCGCTAATCGCTTCCGGGTCAGTCAATACCGGCTTGAACACGATCTTTACCGGAATGCTCTTCTCCTGGCTCAACGAGCGCACCATGGCACGCGAGTGCTCCGCCACTTGCTTCAGCGTTTCGTCGCCGTAGAGGTGCTGGCTTCCCGTCAGGAACCAAACTTCGAGCTCACCCAGATCGATTGCACTTTTCATTTCGTCTCCTGCCTGCTTTCAAGCGCCGCCCGCGGCCAACCATTTACCCACGCGATGGTGGAAATCTGCAACGCGGGCTTTCCGGTCTTCGCGTCGTATGCGTGGAATGCGAGCAGATCATCGGGCGCCCCCGGCAGCACAGATTCGCCGCCTGGCCCAACCCAAGTGCCGTTCGCCGCGAGAACCTGTGTACCGCCGCCCTTCGTCATCGCTTTTCCGTTCGCATCCAGGTAAGGTCCCGTGATCTCTTTCGCTCGTCCCACCATGGTTCGGTATGTACTGTTCGCGCCTTTGCAGCAGAGATCCCAGGAGACGAATAGATAGTAGTAGCCGTCATGCCATGTGAGGAACGGCGCCTCCACCGCTTGCCAGTCTGGAGGCAAGCCCGGCTTCGCGGGCGTTGCGTTTTCGGGCTTCTCACGCGAAGCGAGCGGATAAATGGTTGTGTCCACGCTCGATGCTTTGCCTGCCGCATTCAAGCGAACCATCTTGATGCCGCCCCAGAAACTCCCGAAAGCTAACCAGCTTTGACCTTTGGCATCGGCGATGAAGTTCGGATCGATCGCGTTGTAGTTGTCGGCCGAAATAGACTTTAAAACAAGTCCCTGATCCACCCACCGATACCGCGGGTCTTTTCGATCCAGAGTCTGATTCGTTGCCAACCCGATTCCGGAAAGGTTCTTACCGAACAAAGAGTAAGCATAGTAAAGGCGGTATTGGCCATTGCTGAACGAGATATCGGGCGCCCATAAATCCGTAGTGCCGGGACTGGTTTCATGAATCCACTGTGGAATGGAGTCAAAGACGTGTCCGCAGAGGCGCCACTCGGTCAGGTTCTCCGAGCAACGGATGGCGAACTGTCCCCCATCGGGAGCCTTACCTGTCGCAAAAACGTACCAGGTATTGCCCTGCTTGATGATCGACGGATCGTGCGTGCCCCGGAAGTCGCCCGATAGCTCATACGCATGTTGCGCATGGGCTGCCGCGGCCGTCACCAGGCAAAGCGCAAGCGCTATCCTCATTAGCGCGATCCTGTTTGGCCGTAGTAAGCGCTGGGTCCGTGCTTGCGCGAAAAGTGCTTGTTGTGAAGCGTTGCATCCAGCGATACGGTTTCGGCGTTGATAGCGAGCGTGAGAAATGCCATGTGCGCCAGTTCCTCCACAACCGCCGCCGTGTGCGCCGCGTCGGTTACTGTGCGTCCCCAGCAAAAAGGCGCGTGGCCGGATACCAGAACCGCGGAAGTTGCTAGAGGATCTAGCTCATGAAAACGCTCGATGATCACCGATCCGGTATTCAACTCGTACCCCGATTGGATCTCCTGTGCGTGCATGGGACGTGTCACGGGAATGGAACCGCGAAAGTAATCCGCGTGTGTTGTTCCGAAGCACGGGATGTCCCGATTCGCCTGCGCCCACGCCGTCGCATAGCGCGAATGCGTGTGCACCACTCCGTTCACGCCCGCGAATGCGCGATACAGTTCCAGATGCGTCGGAAGATCGGATGATGGACGCAGATTTCCCTCCACAATGCGGCCGTTAAGATCCGTCACAACGAGCATCTCCGGAGTCAGTTGCGCATAAGGCACGCCGCTTGGCTTGATCACCGCCAGTCCGCTCGCCCGATCGAATCCGCTGGCGTTTCCGAAAGTGAAGATCACCAGTCCCTGGCGCACCAACTCCAGATTGGCCTCCAGCACTTCCTCTCTAAGCTGTTGCAGTTGCATTTTGACTTCTCACTCCCGCCGCGATGGCGCGAAGCTCAGGAAGCACGTTCCCAATCCGCACCGCCGCGGAATTGCGCTGGCCGAAGCCAAAGTAAAGGCTTCGATACATTGCGAAAAGCTTCTCGTAAATCGGCGCGGTTTCCGATTGCGGCTCGAACACGCGGTGCGGCGGGCACAGCGCGGCCTGCGCTTCTTCAATGCTCGCGAACGCTCCCGCCGCAAGAAACGCGAAGATCGCTGAACCTAAGCTGGTGAGATCGCCTTGCGGGACCAGGATCGGCTTGTTGAGAATGTTCGCGTACACCTGATTCAGCAGATCGTTCTTCTTCGGGATCCCGCCGCCGTTGATTACGCGCCTTATTTCAACCCCATGCTCCGACATCCGCTCCAGGATGATCCGTGTATGAAACGCCGTGCCTTCAATGGCCGCGAATAGCTCATCGGACGCCGTACTCATCAAATGCCAGCCGAGCGTGACGCCGCCTAATTCGGGGTTCACTAGAACCGTCCGGTCGCCGTTATCCCAGCTCATTCGGAGCAGACCGGTCTGCCCCGCGCGGTACTTCGTAATCTGCCCGGATAATTCCGGAACGCTGGTGTTGGCGCGCCGCGCAATGGCTTCAAAGATGTCGCCCACGGCGGAAAGACCGGCTTCGATCCCCGTGAGATGCGGGTCCACCGAACCGGGAACCACTCCGCACACTCCCGGCACAAGCGTGGTGTTGTCGCTGAGTCCAATGATGCACGTGGACGTGCCAATCACATTCACCAGATCGCCCAGTTTCACGCCGGCGGCGATGGCGTCCCAATGCGCATCGAAGGCGCCCACCGGAATCAGCACGCCGGGATGCAGGCCCAGCCGCTCCGCCCACTCGACGGACAACCTCCCCGCGATCACGTCGGACGTCGCATAGCGCCCTTGCAATGTTTCGCGAATCCCGGCCAGAAGCGGGTCAACCGAAATCAGAAATTCTTCCGAAGGCAAGCCGCCCAGCGATTCGTTCCAAAGCCATTTGTGCCCCATCGCGCACACGCTGCGCGCCGCGTTCGCCGGATCGTCGATCCCGCAAAGAGTCGCGGCGATAAAGTCGCAGTGCTCAAACGCGGATGCCAGGCGCGCGCGTTTATCCGGATTGTGCCGTAGCCAGTGCAGCACCTTGGCGAAGCCCCACTCGGACGAGTAAACGCCGCCCGACCAATGGATCGCTTCCAGACCGGAACTCTTCGCTTTCGCGGTAATCTCCGCCGCTTCCCGCCACGCGCGATGGTCGCACCAAAGGTAATACTCGTCGAGCGGTTGCATGTGCGCATCCACCGGGATCACGCTTGAACCAGTGGTATCGATGGCCAGCGCGGCAATCTCGGAACCCCTCACATCCGCGCTCGCCATGGCTTTATGCATCGCATCGGCCAGCGCACGCATGTGATCCTCGTGGCTCTGCGTCGCGTAATCGGGATCGCTGTCTTTGCGATGCAACTCGTACGGCGAAACTCCCGCGCCCAGCCGTCCCCGTTCGCTGTCGAAGATTGACACCCGAACGCTCAACGTCCCGAAGTCCGCGCCCGCGACGATGATGCTCATAAGAATCTAGCCGGTTGCCCTCGCAAACTGTTGCAGTATATCGGACCCATCTTCAGGACGGCGAAGCGCAACTGCGAGATCTGTTACGAATGGCGGAGTTCTCATTGACGCACTGCCATTCCACGGCACCGCGAATTCCACTGCGATCGGTCTGGCGTCGCGGTCCAGCATTCCATCCCTGCGCGTGATGCCGGTCCGCAATATCCAAACGATAGCCTGCCACTCGTCTCCGCATCCGAACGCAACACAAGGCTCTTCGCTCAAAATCCGCACGTCTCCGTTCCAGTTGCTCCGCTGAAAGCGGGTCCAATCGATCAGCGGCAAGAATTCCGAAAGCGCCTTTTGCGCCTTACGCATTCCCGGAGTCAGACAATGCGGGTTGCGATTGGGCCAGCGCATCGCTCCTCCCGCGCCGCCGGATGCAAAATGCGCCCACTGCATATGGCGAAAATATTCGTCGTCAAATGCCTCGGGGAGCGTGCGATGACGATCCTTAAATGTGTGGATCGGGCCGTGCTCGCTATCGAAAAAAGGCCGCATGGGCGGCGTCTGATCCAGCGCTTCCCGCACCAGCTTCGCCGTGCTGATCGCCGGCTGAACCGTGTCTTTCGGATGATCGATGGTGCCTTCCTCGTAGAAGTGCGTCGTGGCGAAATCGAGCTGAGGGTGGTTGTAAATCAGCTCCGCCAACTCCGGCTTTTTCTGCGCCAATGGGAGAAACATCGAGACGGTCTGCGGATGCGCGCGCCCATGCAGGTGCGTTTCGGTCGCCCGCAGGTGTTCGCTGATATCTGTCACGAAATCCCGCGCATAGGCCACTGAATCCTGCCCGTACGCGGGATGCAACTCGTTCCATAGATCCCAGGCGAAAATCGCACCGGTCCCACCCCAGCGCTGCGTGACGAACTCGAGCCGCCGCTTCACGCATTCCCGCGTATCACGGCATATAAAAAACTGATTCCGGCGCGCACACGGTCCGCCGTTCGTCGAGTTATACGGGTGCCGTCCCCATCGGCGCCACATCCAGAAGGTATCGAAGGGCGTGAGCAAAACGCGTAACCCAAATTCTTGACACATCGCGAAAAGGTCGTCCCACAGCCTTAGCATCGCCGGACGAAACGTTCCCGCGGGTTTCTCGAAGTAGCGGTGCTCGTGATGGCAATATTCCAGCATCAACCGGAGCACGGTCACTCCGGAAGCCCGCAGGTGAGCGAAATAGCTGCGAACCGTGCCGAGATCCCGCCGCCGGAACAACCCCGCCAGTTCCGGCCATTCAATCGCGTCGTTCTGCCCGATCGGCGTAAACGCGAGCCCGCCTTCGTCAACGAAGTACGGCGAACCGCCGGAGACGGAAATCCAGGAGAACGGCACCAGGATGGCTACAGCGCTTTCAGGACCATCTGCTGCGCTTCATCCAAAATCGTATCCAGATGTTCTTTGCTCTTGAGGCTTTCGGCATAGAGCTTGTAAATATCTTCGGTTCCGGAAGGCCGCGCCGCAAACCATCCGTCCTCCGACTCCACCTTCAACCCACCGATCGGCGCATCGTTGCCGGGCGCCCGCGTCAGTTTCGCGGTGATCTTATCGCCCGCCAGATCGGTCGCCGTTACCGCTTCCGGCGAAAGCTTCAACAGTGTGGCTTTCTGCTCGCGCGTGGCGGGCGCGTCCACTCGCGCGTAGTACGAAACGCCAAACTCCTTCGTCAGGTCGCTGTAATGCTCGCCGGGGTCCCGTCCCGTGCGCGCCGTCATCTCCGCCGAAAGCAGCCCCATGATCGGTCCGTCCTTATCGGTGGACCAGACCTTTCCATTACGCCGGAGAAAACTCGCGCCGGCGCTTTCCTCGCCGCCGAAACAGCAGCTACCGTCGAACAGCCTCGGCGAAAACCACTTGAACCCCACCGGAACTTCCCACAGCGTCCGCTTCAGGCTCGCCACTACTCGGTTAATCAGAATGCTCGAAACCAGAGTCTTCCCTACGACCGCGGTTATCGGCCAGTCGGGGCGATTTCCCAGCAAATACCGAATCGCGACCGCCAGATAATGATTCGGGTTCATCAGGCCCGCGGAACGCGTCACGATTCCGTGCCGATCCGCATCCGGATCGTTGCCCCAGGCTATGTCGAAGTCATCCTTCAGCTTCACCAATCCAGCCATCGCATAAGGGCTCGAGCAGTCCATCCGGATCTTGCCGTCGTGATCCACCGTCATGAATCCGAACGTCGGATCAACCTTCTTGTTCACCACCGTGATATTCAACCCGTAGCGTTGCGCCAGTGGCTCCCAATATGCGACCGCGGCGCCACCCAGCGGATCCACGCCAATCCGCAGGCCGGCCGAGCGAATCACATCGAAATCGATCACATTCGCTAGATCCTCGATGTAAGGGGTCGCAAAATCTTCCTCATGGGTGGTTCCGGCTTTGATCGCTGCCTCGTACGGCATGCGCGCGATCTCGCCATTTCCACCCAAAATCGCGTTGGCTTTGTCTTGTATCCAACCCGTCACGTCCGTGTCCGCCGGACCCCCATCGGGCGGGTTGTACTTGAACCCTCCGTCCGCGGGCGGATTGTGCGACGGTGTGATGATGATGCCGTCCGCAAGGCCGGACTCCCGGCCGTCGTTGTACGCCAGAATCGCGCGTGAGATCACCGGCGTAGGCGTGAAGCCGTCACCTGCCTGGATCTGCGTCTCCACCCCATGTGCCGCCAGAACTTCAAGCGCCGTCCGCTGCGCCGGACCCGAAAGTGCGTGCGTATCCTTTCCCATCAATACAGGGCCGGTGTAACCCTTCATCCGCCGGTACTCGCAGATCGCCTGCGTAATCGCCAGGATGTGATCTTCGGTAAAGGTGCCGTTGGTCGAAGTTCCTCGATGCCCGCTTGTCCCGAAGCTGACCAATTGCAGCGGATTCTCGGGATTGGGCTTCTGCGCATAATAGTCCGCCTCCAGCCGATGCGAGTCAATCAGCATTTCCTTCGGAGCGGGCTTTCCAGCGAGCGGCGATAAGTCCGGCATGGTTTACCTCCCAGCGTGAATCAAGATAACATTAGTCCAAATGTTACGCGGCTACCTTTGCCGGTTCCTCGCTCTTGCCTCCCTGCTCGCCGCGCCGTCCTTCGCCGCCGATCCCACGTTCGGCCGCGACGTCTGGCCCATCCTGGCAAAGAATTGCATCAGCTGTCATCAGCCCGGCGAGATCGCGCCCATGGCGTTCACCAGCTATAAACAGGCGCGGCCCTGGGCCCGATCCATCCGGGAAGCTGTGCTTTCTAAGGCGATGCCTCCCTGGAGCGCCGCGCCCGCAACCAATCACCCCTTCCGCGATGTCCGCCGCTTATCCCAAGCGGAGATTGACACGCTCGTCGCCTGGGTGGACACCGGCGCGCTCGAAGGCGGCACGCCCGTTCACTTCACGCCCGCGCCCCGCGAGGAAGGCTGGAAGCTGGGCAAGCCGGATCTGGTCTTGCAGATCCCCGGCTACGCCGTGCCGAAAGAAGGCGTGCTGCCCTATTCTTTCCTGATCTTCCCCGGCCTGTTCCCACGCGACACCTGGATTCGCGCCGCCGAGTGGCGCATCGAAAACCGCCGCGTGATCCACCACATTAACGCCTTTGTCCGTGCGCCCGGATCGAGTTTCCTCGCCGGTTTTCCATCCGGACAAGTCTTCGTTCCCACGGTCGTTGAGCGAGGCAGCCGTCGCGCCGGCGAGCGTTTGTTCGACAGAAGGGAGTTGGTTCAAGGCTACGAGCCCGGTTACATCGCAAGGCCTTGGCTAGAAGACGGTGCCAAGCTGGTCAAAGCCGGTTCCGACGTCGTCTTTGAGATGCACTACACGCCGAACGGCCGCGAGGTGACCGATCACTCCG
Organism: Bryobacteraceae bacterium; assembly: GCA_965225785.1. GTDB lineage: Bacteria > Acidobacteriota > Terriglobia > Bryobacterales > Bryobacteraceae > Bog-113. The sequence goes on from CBDDBV010000005.1 coordinate 203,963, forward strand.
AACTCGCGTTGTACTTCGCGCCCAAGCCTCCGGCGTATCGTGTTCTGGCGGTCGACACCCTGCGCGATCTCGATCTCGCCATCCCGCCGGACGTCCGGGACTACGTCTCGCACGCATCCATGACCTTGGCGCAAAGCGCGCGTTTGCTTTCCATCCAGCCGCATATGCATCTGCGCGGAAAGTCCATGACCGTGCGCGCCATTTACCCCAGCGGCGGTGAGGAAACGCTGCTGAACGTCCCCAAATACGATTTCCACTGGCAGACGACCTACGTCTTTGAGGACCCCGTTAAACTCCCGCAAGGGACGCGGCTCGACTCCGTCGCCACGTACGACAACTCCGAGAGCAACAAATTCAATCCCGATCCTTCGTCCACGGTCCACTGGGGCGACCAAACCACGGATGAAATGCACATCGCCTTTCTCGAACTTGTGATCGACGCGAAAGCCGATCCCGATTCGCTGTTCCAATCCGCGCCCAAGATGATCGGCCCGCGCATTTCGTCACTGAAGTAGCGTCGGCGTATTTACAGCGCGGTCTCGTGTTCGTAACGCGTCACTTTGATTTTGCCTTGGCGTTTCCGGGCTTGCGCGAGATCATAAGCCGCTTGCAACCGCAGCCAGTGATCCGCGTTTGACCAGCCGGCCATTTCAAGCCGGATTGCCATTTCAGGCGAGATGCCAGCCTGACCATTGATGACGCGTGAGAGGGTATGCCTCGCGACTCCAAGCACTGCCGCCCCAGCGGTAACGTTCAAGCCGGACGCGTCGAGACAGGCTTCCTTAATCGAATTGCCGGGATGCGGAGGGTTTTTCATCAACGCCTTAGATTCCCCTTTCCTCTAATGGTAATCCACCAAATCAACATCGAAGCAATCGCCGTCAGTAAGCCGGAACACGATTCGCCAGTTGCCGCTAATCGTGATACTCCAGAATCCCCGCAGCTCACCCCTGAGCGCATGAAGACGATAGCCAGGGAGATCGACATCATCCAACCGAATGGCCGCATCCAGGTGAGCCAACACGTCGTTAATCCGCTTCAACTGATCCGCCTTGACACCGCCTGAATCACCGTCGCGGAACAGACGTTTGAGCCCGCGATGACGAAGCGTTCGGATCATTCGTTAGTGTACCGCGTATCGGTACGTGTAAGAATACCATCGTAATTAGCTCGCACCTGCGGGGTCATCGCGCGCGTGCAGTTCCACTGGGTCGCCATTTCAGCCGCTTTCGGCACCGTTAAACCTATTTGGATGACGCCAAAGGACTTCCGCCCAACTCACTCCCGGGTGACGAGTCTTGCCGCTTTCGGAAGTGCGTTGGCCTTCGCACTTTATAGCTTATTCTGATAGCCCGAATGCTATGGATCCTCTATTACTCAACGAACAATTTTGTGAGGGCCGACGAGCTGTCGATGATCGGAGAACTGAGGCTTTTTCACGAGGGCAAGTCGGGGTTGGAGTACCTATGGGCACCGTATTGGGGCCACCACATTGTGGTTCCGCGCCTGCTGATGATGGCTGACGAGTATCTATTTCACTTTTCCGACAGACCGCTCGTCCTGACAAACATCATTGCGCAGTTCTCGTCGGTAGGGCTGCTCGTAATCGCCGAGTGGAGAGTCCTTCGCGCGGCCCCGGCGTGGGTGGCGCTATTCGCTGCTTCCGCGACCGCTCAGCTGGCGCTAAGCTCCCTCCAGATGGAAAACCTCTCGTACGGCATGGGCGTGCAGTACACAGTCGGGATGTTGGGGGCGCTCGGCTCAGTGGCTCTCACGGCACGCGCAGTGGAAAAACAAGGCGCGCTTTCCGGGCGCGCTTGCGCTCGCGCGCTCGCCTGCGCCTTCGTCTGCGCCCTATCGATTGGGTCCGGGATCTTCCTTTGTCCCGTGCTTTTCGCGGTTTGTTTCGGTTGCGCGCTCCAACCGCGGCACTCGCCGCTATCTTCGCCATCGGGCTTGCATTTGGAGCGGCGTACATGTACGGCTACAGCAATGCGGCGTGTGGCTTTACGCTCGGAGAGGCGTTTCGTAGACCTATCGAGACAATCAAAATCGCATCGCTGTTCATCGCTGGCCCTATTGCGAACCAGAACGTCCGGGCTGGCGAGTGCTGCGGTCTCGCGGGTATTCTAATCCTCGTTCCCACGTTCCAGCGAATCGCGGGGCGCCGTATCTCACAGGCCGAAGGAGTTCTGGCTGGTCTCTGCCTCTTTCTCTTGCTGACGTCGTTCGGCGTAGCTTGCGCGCGAATAAGTCCGAAGTGGTTCGCGGCCAACGAGGGTTCATTAATCCTCCCTAGCCGGTACATGGCGATCCCGCTTCTCTTCTGGGGACCGGCGCTCGCGCTGACGCTAGGAGTTTGCCCCGGGTGGACGGCGTACCTTACACGCACGCTAGCGGCGGGAGTGGTTGCCTACCTGACACTGCATGCCGTGCCGTCCCAGTTTGACATGTCGCTTGCGTGGCTGGAGTACCACCATAAGATGGACGTCGCGGCCGCAGGGCTTATAGTAGGCGTTGCCGATCAAACGTTTATGTACACGATCCTCCCTGACCAGGAAAGGCTTGACGGCCTGGAACCCTACATGAAGAAACATCGCCTCACTTTTTTTCACGACGCGCGGGTATCCTGGATGGACCGAAATCTGAAAGACCTGTTTCCCAAGGTCGCAAGCAGTTGCAAGGGAACGGCTAGTGGGGTCACGCTCTTGAAGAATGGAGGATTTCGGATAGAGGGCGTACTCGCCGCCGGGGAGACGCACTTCCCCGAGGAGCGCCAGATCGTTGTGGCCGACCAAGCGGGGAAAGTCGAAGGGCTCGGGTGCTCTATCGTCCGGCGAACGCCGGATGGCAAACGAAGTATGTCGCGTACGTCCGGGGGGGGGGAGGACAAATGAACTCTGGACTTGTTGTCTATCTAGTGACTTCGGACAGCGCCGTTTGCCAAATCTCGCCATAGCTAATGTCGTTCCCCAAGTAGCGTCTAGAAATCCCATGCTATTCTTCGGACATTACCGAAGTTCTCCCGATGCGGGTCCGAATCGCACTGCCGGCGATCGTAGTCGTTTGCTGTTCCATCACCGCGGTTTTCGCATTCCAGGCCCAGTTCAAGCAATATCCGGGTGAGGAAGACAACCCCACCGCCGTCCCTGCCAACGCCTTCGAGCGCACCGAGTGGACCTTCGCCCGTCTCAAGTATCCGTCCGGCCGCTACGCCGAGTATTCCGGAGAGCGCGGCACCTGGCCCACCGATTTTCCCAAGGCCGACCGCCAGTTCCTACAAGGCGTTCGCCGCCTCACCCGCATCCACACCCGCTCCACCGAGCAGGTCATCGATCTCGATACCGACGAAATCTTCAACTGGCCGTGGGTCTACGCCGTCGAAGTCGGACACTGGGATCTAACCGGCAAACAGGTCAAGATGATGCGCGAATATTTCCTGCGCGGCGGCTTCCTCATGGTCGATGACTTCCACGGCACCTACGAATGGCAGGTCTTCGTCGCCAGCATGAGCCGCATCTTCCCCGACCGCCCCATCGTCGAAATCGAGAATGCCGACCCCATTTTTCATGTACTCTACGACCTCGATAACCGCGTCCAGGTTCCAGGACTCCAATACGTCTATAGCGGCAAAGTGTACGAAAAAGATGGCATTGTGCCCCACTGGCGCGGCATCTATGACGATGAAGGCCGTCTCATGGTCACCATGTGCTTCAATCAAGATGACGGCGACGCTTGGGAACACGCTGACAACCCGCAGTACCCTGAAAAGTACACGTCGCAGGCTTACCGTTTGGGAATCAATTACATCATCTATTCCATGACCCATTAGGGTCCGCTCATGTTTGAGTTCCTCTTCAAGTACCCGCCGGCGGTCTACTCCCGTGGACATTATGTTCTGCTCACGCCGTGGCCTGTTTGGTTGCTCCTGTTGCTCGTTTGCGTCGCGGGCGGCTTTCTTTTCTGGCAGGTACGCCGCCATCGGCAATTGCTTTCACAAGCGCGGACCATTGGCATCTGGGCTTTGCAAACCGCCTTGGTCGCGCTCATTCTACTGCTGCTCTGGCATCCCGCGATCAGCGTGGCCACGCTTCGCCCACAGCAGAACATCGTCGCCGTCCTGCTGGATTCCTCCCGCAGCATGTCCATTCGCGATGACGGCGGCCGCTCCCGTTTCGACGAAGCTTCGCGCCTGCTCCAGAACGGCTTGCTCGATTCCCTCGGCCGGAAGTTTCAAGTGCGCCTGTACCGCGTCGGCGCCGATGCCAAACGCGTCGATCCCGGGCAGTTTTTCGCCCCGCCTGACGCGCCTGTCACGCGCATTGCGGACAGTTTGAAATCCATCGCCGCCGAATCCTCCTCGCTGCCGTTTGGCGCAGTGGTTCTCCTCACCGATGGCGCTGAAAACGCCGGCGGCATCGACTTTGAAACCATCCAGCGCCTTCGCCAAAGCCGCATACCCGTCCACACCGTGGGCTTCGGCAAAGAGAAGCTGAAGCGCGATATCGAGATCGAAGATTTTTCCGTTCCGCAGCGCGCCCTCGCCGGATCGCGCCTCGAAGCCCGCGTGGCGCTTACTCAAACAGGTCTATCCGGCGAAAAGGCGCGCATCTCCATTCGCGACGGCGAAAAAGTCCTGGCCTCCCGCGTAGTCCCCCTGGATCGCGAATCCGAATCCGTCGCGCTCGTCTTCAACGCGGGCCAGGCCGGCGCTCTCAACCTCGTAGCCTCCGCCGATCCCATGCCCGGCGAAGAGAATACCGCCAACAACGCGCTCGGCCGTGTGATCAACGTTTCCGCCAAACACCCGCGCGTCCTCTACGTGGAAGGCGAACCTCGCTGGGATTACAAATTCCTGCGCCGCGCCGCCGATGACGACATTCAAATCGAACTTGTCAGCATGCTCCGCACCACGCCCAACAAAATCTATCGCCAAGGCGTCAAAGATGCATCGGAACTCGAAGCTGGCTTTCCCACGAAGCCCGAGGAACTCTTCGCCTATGACGGTCTCATCATCGGTAGCGTGGAAGCGAGCTGGTTCACGCCTGCGCAGCAGGACATGATCAAGGAATTCGCCGGTCGCCGCGGCGGCGGAATTCTGTTCCTCGGCGGGCGTTTCGCGCTCAGCGACGGCGGATATGCCGCAACGCCCCTCGCTGAAATCCTGCCCGTTCACTTGCCCGGTTCGGCCACCGCTTTCCAGCGCGTCTACTCCACCGCCGAACTCGCCCCCGGCGGATTCGACAGCGCCCTTTGCCGGCTGGATGACGATCCTGACAAGAACGTGGAACGCTGGCGCAAAATGCCCGAGCTCGCCAATTGGCAGTTGGTGGGCGACGCCAAACCGGGAGCCGCCGTGCTTGCGGAAGTGGTTCCGCCGGGTCATCGCAAATCGCCCCTGCTCGTCACCGAACCTTATGGCCGGGGCCGCACCGCCGTCCTCGCCACCGGCGGCATGTGGCGCTGGCAGATGCGCCTGGAACACACCGATAAAACGCTGGCCATCTTCTGGCAGCAGATGCTCCGTTGGCTGGTGAACGATACTCCCGGTAGCGTCAGCGCCACCACGCCGCGCCAGGTGTTGGCCGATGAGGATCAGGTCCATCTGCGCGTCGAAGTCCGCGACAACACCTATCAACCGCTCGGCAGCGCCAACGTCGAAGCGCATTTCATCGGACCCAACAACCTCTCCGACATCGTCAAGCTGCAGCCTGTCGCGGCCGAGGAAGGCGTGTATGCGGGGGATTGGACCGCCGTTCACCCGGGCGCGTATCTAGCCGAAGTCACCGCTGCCAACGCCGGCAAGGAAGTGGGCCGCGACGTCGTTACGTTCCGTCGCGACGATGGCGTCGCCGAAAATTTCCGCACCACCCAAAACCGCGATCTTCTCGAAAAGCTTTCGGAGCAAACCGGCGGCCGTTACTATAAGCCGTCCGACGCGCGCCATCTGGCCGACGACGTCGCCTACTCGGACGCGGGCATCACCACGCGCGAAACCCTCGATCTCTGGGATCTTCCCATCGTGCTTCTGCTCGCGTTTGCCTTGCGCGCATCCGAGTGGCTATTGCGCCGGAAATGGGGGGTCGTGTGAAGCGCATCCTCTGCCTCGCGCTACTCGCCGCATCTCTGCCGGCATCTTCACAAGCGAAGACCTTCTACCTCACCATTGCCGGTCTGGGCGGTGAGCCGGATTATGAGCAGCGCTTCGACGGCCTCGCCGCCGAAGCCGACAAGTCCGAGCGTGCCCCCGGCGGCGACGTGGACGTCACGACCCTTAAAGGCGCGCAGGCAACCAAATCCAATATCCGGTCGTCCTTAGATCGAATCGCGCAATCGGCGACTCCTCGCGACACGCTCATCGTCCTCATGATCGGCCACGGCAGCTTCGATGGAACGGATTATAAATTCAATCTCCCCGGCCCTGACCTCGCCGGGAAGGAACTCGCCGATATGTTGAATCGCATCAGCGCGACCCGTCAACTCGTGGTCGATACCACCAGCGCGAGTGGCGCCATCGTAAAACCTTTGGAACATGCCGGCCGGATTGTCGTAACCGCCACGCGCGATGGCTTGGAGCGCAACGCCACTGTCTTCGCGCGCTTCTGGATCGAAGCCCTGCATGACTCCGCCGCCGATACCGACAAGAACGATTCCGTCAGCGCGCTCGAAGCCTTCAACTACGCTCAGCGCAAGACCGACGCCTTTTACAAGGAGCAGCAGCGCATCGCCACCGAGCATCCCCTGCTCAGCGACACCGCGCACGCCGGAACCTTCGCCGTGATCCGCTTCGGTTCCGCCGCAACCGCCGCCGCCGATCCCGCCAAGAAGCAGCTCGTTTCCAAACGCGACGACCTGGAAGCCAAAATCGACGCCCTCAAGCAACAGAAGAACACGCTCGATCCCGGCAGCTACAAGGCCCAACTCACTGGCTTGTTGATCGAACTCGCGCGCACGCAGGAGCAGATCGACAAGTGAGAACCATACTCGCTCTCATCCTTCTCGCCGCGTCCGCGCCCGCCCAAACCCTCGATCAGGCGGAAGCGCTCTGGCGCGCCCATAAGTACGACGCCGCCCACCAGGCCTTTCGCGATCTCGTTGCCCATCATCCCGAAAACGCCAACTACCGCGTCCGCTGGGGCCGTTTTCTGCTGGAGCGCTACAACCCCGTGGACGCCGAAGCTCTTTTCAACGAAGCTCTGGAGCGCGACAAGAACAACGCCGGTGCGATGCTCGGGCTGGCATTCCTGGCCGCCGGCAGCTACAACGCGTCCGCCGCCGATCTCGCCCGCAAAGCGCTAGCCGCCGATCCCAAGCTGGCCGAGGCCCGGGAACTGCTCGCCCGCCTTGCGCTCGAAGACAACGATCCCAAACTTGCCCGCACGGAAGCCGACGCCGCGCTCAAGCTCGATCCCCACTCCCTTGGCGCCGAATCCATCCTGGCTTCCGCGGACCTGCTCGATTATCTTCCCGCCGATCAATGGCTCGCCCGCATCGCCGCCGAACATCCCGACGATGGCCGCGGTTACGAAACCATCGGCTACTTCCTCCAGCTCAACCGCCGCTACGAAGACGGCATCGCCTATTACCGCAAAGCCATCGCCGTTCAGCCGGACCTCTGGAGCGCGCACACCCAACTCGGGGTCAACCTGATGCGCCTCGGTCTCGAAACGGAGGCGCGGACGCAACTCGAACTCTCGTACAAAAACCACTGGCGCGACGATCCAACGGTGAACACCCTGCGCCTGATGGATAGCTATAAGAATTTCCGCACATTCAAAACCAGCACCACCATCCTTCGCCTCCATAACAAAGAAGCGGACGTTCTGCGCCTGTATATGGAGCCGGAGCTCCAGCGCGCCATCGCCACTTACCAGAAGAAGTACGAGTTCACGCTTCCCCGTCCCGTGCAGCTCGAAGTCTATCCCGATCATGAAGACTTCGCCGTGCGCACCATGGGCATGCCCGGTTTAGGCGCGCTCGGCGTCACTTTTCAGGACGTCGTCGCGATGGATAGCCCGTCCGGACGCGGACCCGGGGAGTTTCATTGGGCCAGCACCATGTGGCATGAATTGAGCCACGTCTACATCCTCAGCATCACCAAACAGCGGACGCCCCGCTGGTTCACCGAAGGCTTGGCTGTTCACGAGGAAACGCAGGTTCTTCCGGATTGGGGTGACCGCCTGACCCCCGATGTCATCCAGGCGATTAAACAAAAGAAGCTGCTCGGTGTCGCCGAACTCGATCGCGGTTTCATTCACCCTTCGTATCCCGGCCAGGTCGTCGTCTCTTATTACGAGGGCGGCCGTATCTGCGACTTCATCTCACACCAGTGGGGCGAACACAAACTGCTAGACATGGCCCACGCCTTCTCGAAAACCGATTCCACCGAAGACGTCATTCGCCAGCAGCTCGGCATGAAGCCGGAGGAGTTCGATAAGAAATTCCTCGATTGGAATAACGCCGCCACGAAAACCACCGTGGACGGATTCGATCGTTGGAAAGATCAGATCAAGTCGCTCACCGTCGCGGCCACCGCTCACCGCTACGAGGAAGTCATCGCGAAAGGGCCTGCCGTGCGGGATCTCTATCCGGAGTTCGTCGAACCCGGCAGCGCTTACGAATTGATCGCCGAGGCTTACAAAGCCACAGGCAACGACAATGACGCGGCGGACGAATTGTTGCGCTACTCCCATGCCGGCGGCCGAAATCCAAAAACGCTGGAAGATCTCGCAGCGCTCTTGTCCAAGCAAGGCAAAACCAAAGAATCCGCGCAGGTGCTGGAACGCCTCATCTACATCGCTCCCATGGATGAGCAGCTTCATGTCATGCTCGGCGAACGCGATCTCGCGCTCAACAACGCGTCCGGCGCCATTCGCGAATACCGCGCGCTCGTCCTCGGTAAAGCGCAGGATCAGGCCGCCGCGCATTTCGGACTTGCCCGCGCGTTCCGTGAAGCTCATCAGGATAAGCAAGCCAAAGACGAATTGCTCGAAGCGCTGGAAGCCGCGCCTGGATTTAAACCCGCTCAAAAAATGCTGCTCGAAATGACGGATTCGCCCTCATCGGACTAACATGTCAACTACCGTGACCCCTCAACTGGAACCCGAAATTCTGAAGAGCCGTGTGGAACGCTTTCGCGCGGCCGAGTCCGAAATCGTAAAGCAAGTCCGGCGCGTCATCGTCGGGCAGGACGAAGTCCTCGAACAGGTTCTGATCGCCTTGTTCGTCGGCGGCCACTGCCTTATCACCGGCCTTCCCGGCACCGCGAAAACGCTCCTGGTCCGAACCTTAGCCGAAACGCTCGGCCTCGAGTTCAAACGCATTCAGTTCACGCCGGACCTAATGCCTTCGGACATCACCGGCACTGACATCATCGAAGAAGAACCCGGCACCGGCCGCCGCACCTGGACCTTTGTGCAAGGTCCCATCTTCGCCAACGTTCTCCTCGCCGATGAGATCAACCGCACGCCGCCCAAAACACAATCGGCGTTACTCGAAGCCATGCAGGAGCGCGCCTGCACCGTGCGCGGCAATCATTACATGCTGCCCGCCCCGTTCTTCGTCCTCGCTACCCAGAACCCGATCGAACTCGAAGGCACTTATCCACTTCCCGAAGCGCAGCTCGATCGGTTCCTCTTCAACACCGTTCTCGATTACCTCTCGGCCGATGAAGAAATGAAAGTCATCGACCTCACCACGACTACCGCCGTCGCCAAAGCTGACCCCGTCACCACCGCCGAGGAGATCCTCGATTTCCAGCAGCTCGTCCGCATGGTGCCGATCGCCGGCACCGTCTCGCGCTACGCCATCGACCTCGTTCGAGCCACGCGTCCTCGCGACGCTTCCGCGCCGGACTTCATCAAGAAGTACGTGAATTACGGCGCCAGCGTGCGTGCCGCTCAGTTTTTGGTTCTGGCGTCGAAAGCGCGCTCCCTGATGAAAGGCCGCTATCACGTTTCCTTCGAAGATGTGCGCGCGCTCGCCACTCCCGTGTTGCGCCATCGCATCTTGCTGAACTTCCACGCCGAGTCCGATCGCCTCAACACCGACGACGTTTTGAAGCGTCTTCTCGACAATCGGCCCGCTCCGCGCGATTAGCGGAGAAAGCATCCTCATGCAGCGCTACCTCGATCCCGCGGTGCTTTCCACCATCTCGTCCATCGAACTGGTGGCGCGCACCGTTGTGGACGGATTCGTCGCCGGTCTTCATCGATCTCCCGATTTCGGGTTCAGCCAGGAGTTCGCCGAGTATCGCGCCTACACGCCCGGTGACGACTTGCGACACATCGATTGGAACGTTTTCGCCCGCACCGAACGCATGTTTCTCAAGCGCTACCGCGGGGAAACCAATTCTCAATTGCTCCTCCTGCTGGATGTGAGCGGCTCCATGTCGTTTGGGGCGGCCCGGCTTTCCAAGCTGGAATACGCCCGCTTTCTCGCCGCGTCGCTCGCGTACATGGGGAGCATCCAGCGCGACGCCACGGGAGTAATTGTCTTCGATGACGACGTGAAGAATTATGTGCAGCCATCCGCGCGTCAGGGCCAGCTCATGCGCGTTCTGCACGCCATCGAATCCGCCGTTCCCGGCACCAATACCGATTTCGCCAAACCTTTCCTGCACTTCCAGCAGTACCTGCACCGCCGCGGCATCGTCGCGGTGATCTCGGATTTCTATGATGACCCCGAGATCGTGATCCGTCACATTGAGCCGCTTCGCTACCACGGTAACGACGTCGCTCTCTTCCACATCGTCGACCCGCACGAACTCGAACCGGACTTCCGCGATCCCGTTCTGTTGCAGGATCTCGAAACGCAAACCACTCTCGAAGTGTCTCCCGAATACGCCGGTAAAGAATATCGTGAGCGCTTCCAGCAGCATCTCCAGTCTTTGAAAACCGCGGCCCAGCGCGCCGGTCTCGACTACCAGTTGATGAACACCTCGCGCCCGCTGGACGACGGTCTGCGCGAGTATTTAACCTTGCGCCAGAGGAGGCTCTAATGGGCTTTCTGGCGCCCTGGTTCTTAGTGGGTGCGGTCGCGTTGGGGCTGCCGGTTTACCTGCACCTCTTACGTCAACACAAGACCACGCCGCGTCCGTTCAGCTCGCTCATGTTTTTCGAGCGTCGCGTGCAAAGCTCCATCAAGCATCGCCGTTTGAAGTACCGCGTTCTGTTTGCCCTGCGCGCGCTATTGTTCGCGCTAATCGTGCTGGCTTTCGCCCGCCCCGTCATCGAATCCACCGGTATCGCCTCCGCTCACAACGGCCGCGTGCTCGCTCTGCTTCTCGATGATTCCTTCAGCATGCGCCAGGGTGACCGCTTCGCGCACGCCAAACAGGACGCCATCAACGTCGTCAACGGTATGCATGCGGCCGATCGCGCGCAGGTCATCGCTTTCGGCGGACCCACGCGCTTACTGACGAATCTCACGAGTGATCGCACCGCGCTCCAGTCCGCCATCCAATCGCTCGCGCCCGGCGATGGCGCAAGCTCCTACGCCGAAGTCGCCCGCTCCGTCCGTTCGTTGGCACAGTCCTCTAAGTCACCAGTGGAAGCGCATCTCTTCTCGGACATGCAGAAGACTTCCGCGCCAGGAAACTTCGCCGACCTGCAACTGCCGCAAGGAACGCAACTGGTTCCGCACCCGGATGCCGATCGGTCCATCCCCAACTTCGCCGTCGAGAATGTCATCGCCCCTCGGCGCGTCTTCATTCCCAAGAGCGGCCGCGTCCAGGCCACCATCGTGAGCTACTCCGATAAGGACGCCGTCAGGCAAGCCACGCTCGTCTTGAACAATCATCTGGCCGAAACCAAGTCCGTTCCCATTGCCGCGGGCGGTCGCGCGACCGTCGATTTCACCGGCCTTGACGCGCCCTTCGGTCTGAATCGCGGGGAAGTGCGCATCGACTCCGCCGATTCATTCCCCGAGGACGATCACTTCTACTTCGCCGTCGAACGCTCCGACCCAGCGCCCGCGCTCTTCGTGCATGATCCCGGTGACACCCGAAGCGCGCTCTACTTCCAAACCGCGCTCTCCTCTTCGAATCAGCCGGCCTTCACGCTCACCACCACCACGTACGCGCAAGCCGCGTCCACATCCCTCGACCGTTTCGCCTTCGTTGTTTTAAGCGATCCCGGATATCCGCCGGGTTTCGAAGACGCCGTACGCAAGTACGTGAATCATGGCGGAAGCGCTCTCATCCTGCTTGGCCGTCACGCCAACGGCCCCTCGCGCCAGGGCGGATACGCCTCCGTTTCGCAGGTGGATGCCACGCACCCCGCGCTCCACATCGCGTCGCGTTGGGACGGCATCCGCTTCTTCCGCACCGCTTCCATTCAGCCCGGCGCCGCGCGTGTTTTGCTGCGCCTGGACGATGGCAATCCGCTCCTGATCGAACAACCCCAAGGGGAAGGCCGCTCGATGATCTTCGCTTCATCGCTCGACAATCTCGACAACGATCTTCCTGTTCATCCGCTCTTCGTCCCTTTTATCCAGCAGCTCACCGATTATCTGGGCCGCGTCGAATCCGCCACGGGCAACTACACTGCCGGCGCGTTCTACGATCTCCGCTCGAGCGCCACGCAAGCCGAAGCTCCCATCGAAGTCACCGGACCCCATGGCGAGCGCGTGCTCTCGCTTTCCGAATCCACGCGCGCGCGCACGCTGCCGCTTGAGCAGCGAGGCTTCTATGACATCCGCCGCCAAAATGGACGCCATGAACTGGCCGCCGTCAATCCGGATCGGCGCGAGTCGGATTTCACCATCCTGCCCGCCGATACTCTGGCACTCTGGAAGAATACAGGTAACGATACGCGCGTGGCTGGAACCGGCGGTGAAGCGACGCAACAGAAAAACGAATTGTGGTGGTGGGTTCTGCTCTGCGCCCTCGCGTTGGCCATTGCGGAATCCGTGCTTGGCAACCGGCATCTGGAAGTGAAAGAAGGAACTTGATGAATCCTCTTCAGCAACTGAGTGATTACCTGCGCCGCATCGAACGCAACCTTCGCCTGATGGCGCTAGCGCGCGGATCGGCCGTCCTGTTCGGCGCCGCCCTGCTCGTCACCGTGACGCTGGTCGTGATCATGAACCAGCTTTCGTTCTCAGATCCCAGCGTCTTCTATTCCCGCCTCATTCTCTTTTTCATCCTGGCCGCCGCTCTATCCGCCGCGCTCGTTTACCCGCTGGTGCGTCTCAATCAGAAACGCGCCGTCCACGAAGCCGAGCGCCGCCATCCCGAACTCGGCCAGCGCCTGCTCACCTTCGTGGAGCGCCGCAACTCGAATGATCCCTTCCTGCCGCTCCTCGCGTCTGACTCGCTTCCGTACACCGCCGCCGCGAGTCCCGACGCGATCGCCGCTCCGTCCCGCGCCATGGCGTTCGGGTCGCTCGCCGCCGCCGCAGCAGTTTGCCTTTTGTGGCTTGCCGTCAGCGGTCCCGGATATTTCGGCTATGGCACGTCGCTTCTTTGGGGCGTTCCGAAGGATGAGTCCAAGCCGTTTTACTCCGTCTCCGTCCAGCCAGGTAACCAGCGCGTACGCCGTCACTCCGACCAGATCATCGCCGCGCAACTCCACGGCTTCTTCTCCCGTCAGGCCTCGCTGTTCGTGCGCTACGCCGGCGCCACGCGCTGGGAAGAAACCGCCATGCGTCCCCAGTCCGATGGCGCGGGTTTTCAATTTCTTCTCGTCGGTCTCCCGGAAGACGTCGATTATTACGTCGTCTCCAACGGCATCCGTTCGGACACCGCCAAACTCACCGCCGTCGATCTTCCGCAGGTCACGCATATCCGCGTCACTTATCACTTCCCGCGCGCTTACGGCCGCAAAGATGAAATTGAAGATCCCGGCGGCGATCTCCGCGCTCTCAAAGGCACGGTCGCCGATCTCGATATCGAGACCGATCGCCCGCTCGCTTCCGGATCCATCACCCTCGATGACGGCAAGCGGATCGATCTCTCGGGCGATGGACGCATGCATCACGCGAGCCTCTCCATCGAGAAGGACGGCGCCTACCACGTGGCCACCATCGATAGCGGCCAGCAAGTCCGTTTGAGCGACGACTACTTCATCGAAGCGCGGCCCGATTCACCGCCTACTGTTTCCATCCTCCGGCCCAATCGCGACGCTCGCGCCACACCGATCGAAGAGGTTCCCGTCGATATCCAGGCGGCGGACGATTACGGCGTCAACGCGCTGGAACTCCACTACTCCGTCAACGGCGGCCCCGAACAAACTCGCTCCGTCCTCAACAACAAGGGCGCTAAGGAAGCTCGTGGCAGCGCGCTCCTTTCGCTTGAAGATTTCAAGCTTGTCCCCGGCGATGTCGTCACCATCTACGCCACCGCCAGGGACGCGAACTCTACCTCCCGGTCCGACATTTACTTCATCGAGGCGCGCCCGTTCGAACTGAGCTATCACCAGGAGCAGGCGTCCGGGCAAGGTAACGGCGGTGCGCAGGATGAACCCAAGATCGCCGAGCGCCAGAAGGAAATCATCGCCGCCACCTACAACCAGATCAAAGACCAAAAGCGCGACGCCGCCTCGGAATCCGAAAACGCCAAATACCTTTCGGGCGTTCAGGCCAAGCTGCGCGATGAAGCTCAGTCGCTTTCCAATCGCATGAAAGCTCGCCAGATCGCCGGCAGCAGCACCGCGTTCCAACAGTTCGTCACCAACATGGAAAGCGCCGTGGCCAACATGGGTCCGGCTTCCGATCAACTCAAGGGCGAGAAGTGGCACGACGCTCTTTCGCCCGAGCAGAAAGCGCTGCAATACCTGCTCCGCGCCGAAGCCATCTCGCGCGATATTCGGGTGCAGATTTCCAAAGGCGCGGGCGGCGGAGGCGGCGGCGGTGGTGCCAGCCGTGACCTCGAGGGCTTGACCAGCCTGGAGCTCGACACGCAAAAGAACCAATACGAAAGCGGCTCGCAATCGGCGGCCGATCAGAAACAGAAGGAAGCCGATGAAGCGCTCAAGAAGCTGGAAGAATTGGCCAAACGCCAACAGGAACTCGCCCAACAGCAGCAATCGAAACAGAATTTCCAGCAGCGTTGGGAACAGGAAATGTTGCGGCGCGAAGCTGAGCAACTCCGTCAAAAGCTGGAGCAGTTGGCACAGAACAAACAGCAAGGCCAGCAATCCCCTTCTCAGCAGCAAGGCGAGCAGGGCAAGCAAGGGCAGCAGGGGCAAGAGCAATCCGGCCGGCAAAGCGCTTCCGGCCAGCAAAGCTTCTCCGGTCAACAAAGCAAAGGCAGCAGCGGCGGAAAGAACTCTCCCGCCACGCAGCAGGCTTTAGAGCAGGCTCTTCGCAATCTGAGCGAAGCCGAGCGCCAGATGAGTGACGCCGCCTCGCACGGCGATCCATCGCAGGCTCAGCGCGCCGCTCAGCAACTTAATAATGCCGAATCCGCCATGTCCCGCATGCGTAACCAGCAGAACGGTTCGGAGATGGGCGACATGCTCGACCAGGCCCGCAAACTTGCCGCCCGCCAGAAGAGCTTCGATGACCGCCTCCGCCACAACTTCGCGGGCGAAGCGTCCGGTTCCCGCTCCGATCAGCAAAATCATCAGATGGAATCGCAAATGGCCGACGAAAAACGTAAGGAGATCGACGATCTCCACGACCTCGAGCACGCCATGCAGCAAGCGGCGCGCGGAACCCAGAACACGCAGCCCGAAGCCTCAAAGAAACTACGCGACGCCATTGGCCAGATGCAGCAGGATGAACTCGAATCCCGCATGAAATGGACTGCGGAAGCGCTTAACAAGGGCCTCGGCAGCTATGCTGTGATGCGCGAAGCGCCGGTCACGCGCGAGTTGGACGAGCTGAAAGACAAACTCGCTGACGCGCAGCAAGCGATGGGCGCCAACCCGGATGGCAAGTCCGGCGCCGGGAACGATGCGATGCGGCAGGCGCTCGCCCGCGCGGAAAAGCTGAATCGGGACCTCAAGGCCATGGCCGGCCAGAAGCCCGGCCAAACTCCACAGACCGGTGACGGTCAGCAGCCCGGGCAGGGTCAGGGGCAACAATCCGGTCAGGGGCAGCAGCCCGGTTCCGAACCCGGTTCGCAGTCCGCCTCTCAATCAGGCGCCCCCCAAGGTTCCCGCAGCGGCGAGTCGCGCCTTGGGGGTCTCGGTCCGGTCGGCCCCGCCGGAAGCGGCAGTTGGAATGCCATGAACTTCGGCGGCGGCCCCCCGCCTGACAAAGCTACCGCCCAGCGCGAGTACGAGGAGGCCGTCCGCGAAATGAGCCGCCTCCAGCAATCGGTTCGTTCCGATCCCGCCACCGCCAAGGACATGGCGGACCTTCTCCGTCAGTTGCAGGGACTCGACCCGCGCCGCTTCAACGCCGACCCCCAGAAACTCGCCGCCCTGGAACAACAAATCCTGGCCGATTCCGAGATGGCCGAGCTGATACTCCGCCGCAAGCTCGACGACGAACACGGGAGCGTCCGCACTACCGCGCCCCAAAACGTACCGCCCGGCTACTCCGCCGCTGTCGCCGAATACTTTCGTCGCTTGAGCCACTAACGCCCGCGAGCTTTCTGAAACCTTTCGGCTAATACGATAATCTCGATAGAGTACGGGGTGTTTCCATGTCCTCTTCCCGAGAGCAGAACGAAGCCAATTACGATCGCACGGTCCGCACCGAAATCGAACTCTTCCGCACTCGCGCCAACGAACTCCTGAGCGGCGCCATTACCGATGACGATTTCCGCGGTTTCCGCCTACGCTACGGCATCTACGGCCAGCGCCAGCCCGGCGTCCAGATGGTTCGCACCAAGTTCCCCGGCGGTGTTCTAACCGACCGCCAAATGCGCCAGCTAGCCCGCATCGCCGACGATTACGCCGGCGGTCGAGGCCATGTCACCACCCGCCAGAACATGCAGTTCCACTTCGTTCCGCTGGCCGCCGCCGCCGATGTGATGCACCTGCTGGCGGACGAAGGCATGACCACCCGCGAGGCGTGTTTCAACACCGTCCGCAATGTCACCGCTTCACCCGATTCCGGCCTGCGCCGCGACGAAGTCTTCGACGTTCTGCCCTACGCCCGCACTGTCGCCTTTGCTTTCCTCCGCCAGGCGCTCACCGACAGCATGCCGCGCAAGTTCAAGATTGCCTTCGATGGCGGCAGCACGCTCGATCCCCACTCGGACCGCATGTTGGGCGGCATTCACGACATCGGTCTGCTCGCCCGCATGCAAGACGACAAACGCGGCTTCCGCGTCGTCATGGGCGGGGGCCTCGGTCCGCTTCCCACGGAAGCGCAGGTGCTCGATGAGTTCCTTCCCGAAGAGCGCCTGGTCAACCGTATTGAAGCCGTTCTGCGCGTCTTCAACAAGCATGGCAACCGGAAGAACCGCAACAAAGCGCGTCTCAAGTTCGTGCTCCGCGAACGCGGGTTCGATTGGCTGAAAGAGAACATCGAGATCGAATACGCGGACGTGCTCGCCAACGGCGGCATCCCGACGCCCACTGAAGTTCCCGAAGGTTTCGGCGGCTTCACATCCCAGCCGCGCCCGCTCGGTTCCGGCGATCTGCTCCCGGTACTCGGATCCCGCAAAGCGTCCGCTCCCCGTTACGATCGCTGGCTTGAAACCAACGTCGAGGAACAGAAACAGACCGGCTACACCATGGCGCGTGTCCGCATCGATCAGGGCAATCTGACTTCGGACCAGATGCGCGGGCTAGCGAAGATCGCCGAAACCGCGGGCGACGGCCTGCTTCGCATCACCATCGACCAGAACATTCTTATCGGCTACATCCCGCTCGCGCAGCTTCCGCGCCTGCACGCCGCGCTTGACGCCATCGGGCTCGGCGAAGCCAGCGCGGGCGAGTTTGAAGACATTACCACTTGCCCCGGCGCTTACTCCTGCAATCTCGCGTTGACCAAGTCGATGAATCTCGGCAAAGCCATCCATGACGTTGTGCGCGAGTACCACCAGCCCGAAGCCCGCGCCCTGCACGTCAAGATCAGCGGCTGCCCCAACTCCTGCGGCCAGCACTGGATCGCCGACTTCGGCTTCTACGGCAACGCCCGTAAGATTGACGGCCGCGAGGTTCCTTACTACCAGATGCTGCTCGGCGGAGGCCACGACGAGAACGGCGATCTTCGATTCGGACTCGCCGTCCAGAGCATTCCCGCGCGGCTGGCGCCCACGGCCGTCCAGCGCGTTCTCGATCACTATCTCGCCGACCGTCAGCCGGACGAGAAATTCCGCCAATACGTCCTGCGCCACAAGATCGAATTCTTCCGCGCCATGACGGCGGACTTGGCCAAGCCACCCGAGCTTTTCCCCGAGATCTACAACGATTGGGGCGATGAAACCGCCTTCTCCCTCCAACTCGGCCGAGGCGAATGCGCCGCCTGACATGATGTCTACATGCCGATCATTCGCCGGGCCCTGCTCAGCGTAACCGACAAAACCGGAATCATCCCCTTCGCGCAAGGGTTGCACGCGCTCAACATCGAACTGATCTCTACCGGCGGCACCGCCAGGCTTTTGCGCGAGGCCGGTATGCCCGTTCAGGACGTCGCCGAGGTCACCGGATTTTCCGAGATGCTCGATGGCCGCGTAAAGACCATGCACCCGAAGATTACGGGCGGCATCCTCGCCGTTCGCGACAACCCGGAGCATCAGCATTCGCTCGAAGCGCACCAGATCCCGCCGATCGATCTGGTGGTCGTCAACCTCTATCCGTTCGAAAAAACGGCTGCGCAACCCGGCGTGAACCTTCACGATCTGATCGAGAACATCGACATCGGCGGCCCCACCATGATCCGCTCCGCCGCCAAGAACCACCAAGATGTCGGCGTCCTGACCGCGCCCGAAGACTACACTCCCGTGCTGCAAGAACTGCGCGCCAACCACGCCCATCTTAGCCGCGAAACAACCTGGCGGCTCGCGAAGAAAGCCTTCGCCCGCACCGCCGATTACGATCGCGCCATCGCCCGCACGCTCGCGTCTTTCGAGTCTTCGCCGGACGAGCTACCCGCCGTCCTCGACATCCGCGTCTCTCAAAAGTCGGGCCTTCGTTACGGCGAGAATCCTCACCAGAAAGCCGCCGTGTACGGCACGGGCGATACTGGCATCGTCGGCGCGCGCCAGCTTCACGGCAAGGAGCTTTCGTACAACAACCTGGTCGATCTCGATGCGGCCTGGGCGCTCATCGAGGAATTTCACTCCCCCGCCGCGGCGATCATCAAACACACCAACCCCGCCGGTTGCGCCGAGCAATCCACGCTTCTCGATTCCTACCTGCGCGCGCTTGAATGCGATCCAGTCTCCGCGTTTGGCGGCGTCATCGGCCTCAACCGCGAAGTCGACTCCGCCACCGCCCGCGAGATCGCCAAGCTATTCGCCGAAGCCGTCGCCGCCCCGGGCTACTCCGCGGGAGCTCTCGAAATCCTGCGGGCCAGGAAGAACCTGCGCTTATTGGAAGTAAAACGTTCCGCCCCGGGTTTGGTGGTCAAGAGCATCTCCGGCGGCTTTCTGGCCCAGACCGAAGATCGCCACCAGATGCGCCGGTCCGATCTTCGCGTCGTCACCCAGCGGCCGCCGACTGAATCCGAATGGGAAGCACTCGAGTTCGCCTGGAAAGTCACCAAGCACGTGAAATCGAACGCGATCGTCTACGCGCGCGCCGGCCAGACCGTTGGCATCGGGGCCGGTCAGATGAGCCGCGTCGATTCCGTCCGCATCGGCGCCGCCAAAGCCGTGCTCCCGCTTGCGGGTTCAGTGGTCGGCAGCGATGCCTTCTTCCCGTTCCCCGACGGTCTGGAAGAAGCCGCGAAAAACGGCGCGAGCGCATTCATTCAACCCGGCGGTTCCGTGAAAGACCCCGAAGTAATTGCCGCCGCCGATCGCCTCGGCGCCGCCATGGTCTTCACCGGCGTGCGCCACTTCCGGCACTGACTCAAGACCCAAACGCCCGCGCCATCAGATCCTGCTCCGCTTGCGGAATGCGCAGTTTGGTTGCTTCGCTCCTCCACGATTGCACAGCCGTCCGCACTTCCCTGATCACGCGGTCAGCTTCCACCTTCGTGAGACCATAATCCGCCCGCGCTTCCAACGCAATGGATATATCGCAGGCGGTCTCGACTTCGTTGATCGCCAGCGAAAGTTCCGTGCGGTCGATGGAAGGATTGATGTCGTACGCGGGCGACAGCGAAAGTCCCCGCTCGCCGATGATAAACCCGTGATTCCGAAGGTGATCGTCCGTGTTGTGCACCAGTATGCTAAAAACAACCCGGCGGAAAAGCTCGATGCTGTCGGCTCTCGTGTCCGAACCTTGCGTCTGTAGCAAGTCGATCAGCTCCAGATAACTTCCGCCGGGTTCACCATCCCCGCGCTGGGTCAGCGTCATAGCCGAAACGAACGCTAATCTGCGGCCTTGCGCACCCCGGTCAAACCGTCTCGCGAGGAAGGTGGTGTAAGCGCTCTCGGCTATCCGTACCGCCCGGGTATACGGCACATGGATTCCCGCCTTCGCCGCCAGCCGCTGGGCGACGAGTTCCCAGCCACCGACGTCGCGCCGGTCCTGGCGGCTTGGAAACTTGGCCAGACAGAGCCTTCCCTCTTCGTCCCGAACCGAAGCCTTGGGCCGCGCTCCCCCGAGGGACGACCCCGGAGCGAACAGTTGCGTGAGCCACTTCTCGTATTCGGGGCGGCCTTCTTCATCCGCATGCGCTTCAAATTCAAGGCTCGCCGCTTGAAGCTCCCGCAGGGAGGAAATCGGCGGCGCCGCGAATTCCATATCGCTGTCGATGAACTGCCCTGTCTCGCTATCCCGAAAGCGCAACGCGCCCAAGCGGGTCTCATCATGTACTCCCAGAAGGAAGTCCCACTCCGTCAGCGATCTCGCCTTGCGTCCCGCAAGACGCGCCCGCATGTTCTCCCGCTTCTGCATCAGGACGCGCCCCCATCGGTCCGGAGACGAATCGAGAAAGATGCCGAAATTCGCGCGGCCGGACGCGGGATATTGAGCGCCATGGACCAACTGCAGGTCCGGATCGAACGTGAGCGCCTCAGAGTGTTGCAGCCACGCCGGATCGTATTCGAAAGAGAAAATGTCTCCGGTCCGGCTCGGTTGGCAGCGCAAAGACCCCATCAATAGCGGTTGATCGAAGATCTCGAGGTCGGCATACACGTCCACCGTCCGCAAGTTGCGCGGGTTCATGTTGCGTCACCGGTCTTGCCACTCGGCTCGGCTCGCGGCTCAGCAGCGCCGCCACGCTTTTTCGGCGCACGCCGCTTCGGTTCCAAACCCGCGTCCTGGAGCTTGCGCCCGAGCACATCGTCCGCCGCAATCGACGCGAGGCCGCTTTCCAGCCGCAGACTTTGTAGCACTCTGGCGTAACTTCCCAACGAGACCGCCGGATCGCCACGCTCCACGCGGTACAAGGTTTTCCGTGCGATCCCAGCGCGTTGGGCGACCGTCTCCGCTGAAAAGGAGCGGCGCAGCCTAGCCTTCTTTATGTTATCTCCAACCCCCGCCAGGAGGCGAGCTAAACGGGGAAGAGCCGGAGGAGTGTTCCGTGCCATAACAAGTCATATTATACCCAAGAACATCTAATTTTGGGTAAGATATGACTCGTTATGCTAAAACCGCATGCAGCCTTATCGGCTTACTTCGATCACCGTTACGCTTGCGGGAGGGAACGCCAGCGCGTCCAAATTCACTTCCACATCCTTCGGCAACACCGCTTCCGGATTCGTCTGATCGTTCACGGCGTAAATGTCCGCCGCCGATAATTGCTTCGCCCGCACGGTATGCCCAGCGGAAAATCCGGCCACGCGCAGTGACGCCCGCGTTTCCCCGTCCCGCTTGCGATTGACGCAGAACAACGTCAGCTTATCTCCGGCCGCGTTGACTCCCGCCACCACATCCAGATACGGAACGTTCGGAATCTCGGGAATCCTCTTGTTCCCGTCATGGATGTCGTAAGTTGCGCTGTTGGTCGACACATCCACGCGCCTCGCCAGATCCGCGTTCGCATACATCCGGAACGCCCAGTAGGCGGGCGTGCCGTAAACCTGTCCCATCTTCTTCCAGATACCGCCGAACCAGATGAGCCCCGTCATATCGGAGATCGGCACCGTTTCCGCATTGCGGATCAGCATGTTGAGAAAGCCCGCCGTATCGATTGCGCCGCCCATGTTCGTGTAGTTCGGAACGCGATGCCCATCCCCGACAAAGAGCCATTCGGTGAAAGCAATCTTCACGTTGCCGCGCGCCCGCGGGTCCGCGTCGATCTGTTGTTTCATCAATTGCAGCTTTCGCTCGATCCCGATCGGCAGCGCGAAACTTGCATCCGCGATAAACTCAGGCGTCGCGTTCGGCTTCACCGTATCCGGCCTCACCACGAAGTGCGTCGATAAATAGGAGTACGCGCCCGGCGCTCCAGCTAATTGCGCCGCGTTCCACTTATCAAAGTGATCGCAATCCGCGCCCGTTCCAATCAAAACGGCTTTCGGATCCACCTTGCGAACCGCTTCGCTGGTCGCCTTCGTTCGTCCCGCAACCTCTTCGATAGTGGGATATCCGATCTGAAAGTTGCCCCATAATTCGTTACCCAATTCCCAGGTCAGTCCGCCGTGGTGATCGCCATACTTCACGTCCACGAACCGGACCCAATCGGCCGCTTCACGCGGCGTCCCGCTGCCGAGGTTCAGGGCAATCTGCGGCTTGGACTGGATCAAGCCGCAAAACCGCAGAAACTCTTCGGTGCCAAACTGGTTATATTCAGGCATTTGCCAGGACTGGTTCAGCATGGTCAGCCGCTGATCCTTCTGCCCCACCCCGTCGCTCCAGTGATAGCCGGACGTGTAATTTCCCCCGAAGCGGACCAGCGGCGTATTCATCTCGCGCGCCATCTTCACCATCTCCGGATCCAGTCCGTCCACCGCGTCGGCGGGAACCAGCGACGCTTCGTCCACCAGAACGCGGGTATCGTGGTCCACGGAGATGACGAAGTCCGCCGGCTCCAGCCGCGCGATCTGACCGGCCTTTACCGAAAGCGAGAACTCATGTTTCTCCCAATCCGCCCCGCTGATTGTGAAGACCGCTTCCGAAAATGTCTCCGCGGCCTTTCCGTTGCGCCGCAGCGAAACCTTCACCTGCGCCGGGCCGCTGACCAGCTTCACATATAAACTTCCGCGGTATTCCCGCACGCGCCGCGCCGGAAGATAAACCCTTTGACGCACCCCGGTCTCGCCCGTGGGAAGCGCCATGATCAGGAGCGACCGGCTGGAGTTTGCGGCATCCCTCCATCGCGGCTCATACCGCCAACCCTGTTCCGGGTACAGCGGCTGCCAGGGCAATGGCAACCCGATGTTCGAAGACTGTTCCAGTTCCGGACGCTTCTGCAGCATCTTCACGATCGCGCCCGCGCTCCAGAGGTTGTCTTCAAAGCTCGGGTTCTCCAGCAGTTCCGCCCAGAGGCCGTTATAGGTCGAGTCACCGATCGGTTCCAGAAAGGTCCCGAAGATGGTTCGCGGAATCACGTCCGGCGAGAGCTTACCGGCATCTACGTTAATCACTGTATCGGCCGGCGCGCCCGTCGCCGAACCCGCAAGAACGATCCCGGTAAGAAGTACGAGCAGTTTCACAATGCTCGAAATTTTATCCCATTCCGGCTCGCGATCTCCGGCACTTTCACGGGAAGGTCGATCTGGATCTCAAACCCCCCATCCCGGTTGGTGGCGCGCACGGCGCCGCCATGGGCCGCGATCACGTGCCGCGTGATTGCTAATCCAAGTCCGGCCCCGCCGCTGTCCCGATCGCGCGCGTCGTTTACGCGATAGAACGGTTCGAAAAGGTGCGGTAATGACTCCGCCGGAACCCCCGGGCCGCAATCGCGCACCGTTACCGTGGCGTGCGCCTCGCCGGTGCGCCTCGACTCGATTCGGACGTCGGTGTTGCCGGGCGTGTAGCGAATGGCGTTACGTACCACGTTCTCAATGGCGCTTCGCAATAGTTCCCGATCGCCATGCACCAGGCTGAGTTCGTTGGTATCCACCAGCACCCGCCGGTCCTTACCGCTGGCCTCGAAGTCCGCGTCTCCCGCGACCTCGCGAACCAGGTTGGACAGATCGAACAGCTTCTTCGACGCCGGGCTCAATTGTTCCGTGCGCGCCGAACGCAGGATCTGACCAATGAGCGTGTTCAGCTTCTCGGCTTCCTGCTCGATTCGGTTCAGCGGTTTTTCCGCGTCGGGACCGGCCTTGCGGCGCGCGATCTCAAGCGCCAGTTGCAGCCGCGCCAGCGGCGACCGAAGCTCATGCGAGATGTCGCCCATCAGCCTCTGCTGGGTGATGACCAAGTCCTGAATCCGCCCCGCCATGTTGTCGAAGTCATGCGCAAGATCGGCGAACTCATCTTTGCGATTGAACGGCTTCGCGGTCCCGATGCGCACCTCCAGATTGCCGCCGGCGAACTCCCGCGTGGCCGCCCGAAGCCGCCGGATCGGAGACGTCACATAATGCGCGAAAAGAACGCAGATCAGCGACGCCGTGAACAGTCCCAGGAACACGCGCGCCCAGAGTGGCAGCGGATGCGGGATCAGGTGAAAACTGTTCTCCGCAGCCAGGACTCGCGCGAATACATAAGTCTTCCCGGAAGCGTTGACTCGCAGCGCCGCATACGTGGTCTGCGGAACCATCTCCAGCTCTATGCCGTTACTTCCGAAAGTGCGCTTCACCAGCTCGTCCAGATGAGCCGGCACACGCTTTCCGGAGAGTTCGCGGCCGGCTGAATCGAAGAGAAACCGAGGCCGGCGCGCCTTGGCGAATTCCGCAACCAGTGAGTTAACGCCGCCCTTGTTCCACGCATCCACCGCCGATTGCCCCTGGCTCTGAATAGTCGCCTGAGAAATGCCGACGGCGCGCTGGAATCGGAACTCCGGGTCGGTGAGCATCGTGACCCCGATGCCCAGTCCGAGCACGATCACCGTCATCCCCAGATACCAGGCGAAGACCCGCCAGAAAAGGCTTCTCATCGCAGTGCCCGATCAAGGTTCGATCGCGACCCGTTCCACACCCGCGTAGATATACCCGGTACCGCGCACGCTTTTGATCCGCTCGATTCCTTTGACGCGGGCGCCCAGCTTCTTGCGCAGACTACTCACGTGGTTGTCGATGCTGCGGTCGAATACCGAAAACTCCCTCCCGAGCACGGCTCGGAACAGTTCCTCCCGCGTCACAATCTGGCCGGCGGCCACCAGTAGCGCCCGCAATAGATCGAATTCAGCCGAAGTCAGATCCACGATTTCGTTCTCCACCCGCACCGTCCGGGTCTTCGGATCGAGCGAGATGTCTCCGGTCTGGATGACGTTGTCGGCGGCGGCCGCCGTCGGAGCGTTGGTGCGCCGCAGAATAGCCCGGATGCGCGCCAGCAATTCGCGCGGATGAAACGGCTTCGGAAGGTAATCGTCCGCGCCGCTTTCGAGACCTTGGATTCGATCCGTATCGTGCCCCCGCGCGGTCAACATTAAGACCGGCGTAGCGACTTCCTTGCGCAAAGCCCGCAAGACTTCCATGCCGTTCCGGCCTGGCAGCATCACGTCGAGCACAATCATCGAGTAGTGGCCCGTCAACGCCCTGGCCAGTCCCGCATCGCCGTTGTGAACGGCCTCAATGGTGAAGCCTTCCGCCGAAAGCAGTTCTTTCAGAAGCTCGGTGAAGCCGATATCGTCGTCGACAATAAGAATCGGAGCGGTTGCAAGATCCACAGTTCATTATCGCCGCCTAAGGCCGCGGAGAGCATGGTGTCAAGATAATCCCATGCGATTCGGAGTCAACACCTTTATCTGGTCCGCTTCCTTCACCACCCAGAATCTCCCGCTGCTACCGGTTTTGAAAGAGGCCGGTTTCGATTCCGTGGAGGTCCCGCTGTTCCGGCCGGCTGAGTTTCCGGCCGGCGCCATCCGCCGCGGCGCCGCTGAGAACGGCCTGGATGTCACGATCTGCTCGGTCCTCACGGGCGGCCTCAGCATGGTTTCCGACGATGCCTCCGTTCGCGCCCGTACCCTGGCGCACATGAAAGAAACGGCTGAGACGGCCGCTGAAGCCGGCGTTGGCATTGTCGCGGGACCTCTCTACGCGCCGGTGGGGTACATGACCGGCCAAAGGCGCACCGGGGACGAATGGAAACGAGTTGTGGAAACGTATCAGGCCCTCGGCGGCACGCTGGCGGAAACCGGCGTGACCATCGCCATCGAGCCGCTCAACCGGTTCGAGACCTACTTCCTGAATACCACGGCGGATGCCGTCCGTCTGTGCGGCGAAATCGATCACTCCCATGTGGGCATTCTGTTCGACACCTTCCATGCGAACATCGAAGAAAAGAGCGTGCCGGACGCACTCCGATTCTCCGCTCCGCATCTTAAGCATTTGCATACGTGCGAGAACGACCGCGGCATTCCGGGAACGGGACACGTGGATTGGCCGGGCGTATTCCAAGCCATTCGGGATATCCAGTACGACAGTCACCTGACGATCGAGAGCTTCGGCTTCGCGCTCGGCGAAATTTCCGCCGCCGCGTCGATCTGGCGGGATATCGAATCCTCTCCAGAGGTGATCGCTTTCGAAGGCGTGAAATTCCTGAGATCCCACGTTTGACTCCACATTCCGACGGACCAGTTCGTCATATTCTGTTGAGTGGAGTCATTGCAAATGAATAAGAAACGCGGCTTGCGGGGATTCTCGCTTATCGAACTTCTGATTGTCATCTCGATCATTTTGATTATTCTGGCGATCGCGCTGCCACGCTTCAATAAGGCAACCATGTTCGCTCGCGAGATGACGGCGCAGGCCACCATCAAGACTTTGCACTCGGCCGAAGCCCAGTACTATTCCACGTATGGCCGTTACGCCGCATCCCTGCAGGAGTTAGGTAAACCGACGAGCGGCAACCCGAGCGCCGCTTCAGCCGACCTGATCTCCGGCGACCTCGCCAAGGGAGAAAAGCAAGGCTACAAGTACAATCTGCAGTCGACACCGACCGGGTACACCATCAACGCCGATCCTCTAACCTACGGCAACAGCGGCGGCCGAACGTTCTACTCCGATCAGAGCCAGGAGATCCACGCCCACAGCGGCCAAGAACCGGCGACCGGCGCCGACCCCGAGATCAAGTAGATCAGCGATCCGGGATTGGCTGGAGGGATTGATGCGCAAGCCTGTCGTTATGCTTTGCGTCGTAATTGCCGTGGTCGGCCTCTCCATGTTTGTCCGGCGTGCCGAGTTCATTAGCGCTAATATTGACGGACCGTTCGGTCGCGACTCGACTGCCCAGGTCACCATCAAGACCTTGCATTCGGCCGAGTCTCAATACTATTCAACCTACGGTCGTTATGCAGCGTCGTTGCGGGAACTGAGTAGGCCCGCGAGTGGGAACCCGAGCGCCGCTTCAGCCGACCTGATTTCCGACGATCTCGCTAAGGGAGAAAAGCAAGGCTATAGATACAATCTGCAAGCCTCACCCGGAGGATACACCATCAACGCCGATCCGGTCATCCGCGGGGGCGATAGACGGCGAAGCTTCTTCTCGGATCAGAGCCAGAACATCCACGCCCACAGCGGTCCGGAGCAGGCAACTGCAGCCGACCCCGTGCTCAAGTAGATTTGGTGACCGCGTTACCATCTATGCCCAATTCTTCCGTACCATTTGGACCGCAGGTGCTGTGATCTCCGATCAGAGCCAGGGGATTTATGCCCATAGCGGTCCGGAGCCAGCCGCCGCCGCCGATGCGGAGATCAAGTAGATTTAATGATCCCGGATGCGCCAGGACCACCCTACAAAGCGTCTGATCGGATAGACTGATTCCAAGTCCCTGAGGAGATTCGATGCGCAAGTTTACTTACGTTGCTCTCACCGCCGCTCTATTATGTGGTTCTTCGGCCCTTTTTGCCCAGGACGCACCCAAGGGCGACGCCGCGAAAGGCAAGGAAGTGTTCGATCAATGTGCCGGCTGCCACAACGCCGATAGCACGGAAAAGAAAATGGGCCCCGGTCTGAAAGGCCTATTTGCCAAAGACAAGTTGCACAACGGAAACAAACCAACCTACGAGAACGTTCTGAAGCAGGTTAATGAGGGCGGCAACGGCATGCCGGGTTATAAGGATCTTCTTTCGGATGACGAGAAAAAAGATCTGATGGCGTACTTGCAGACGTTATAAATGCCAACGGGCGGCAACCAGTCCGAAAGACTTCTTGCCGCCCGCTCCGTTTTTAGCTGCAGGTGTTCTTCAGCTCAGTTTGGCGGCCACTTCCACCGCCTTCTTCAGAAGCAGATCCTCGACCGGTTTAGTGTCGGCGTGTCCGGCGATCGGTTCACCATCCTCATCCACGTCTCCCATCGCATCCGGCTCCGCCACCTGTTCCGTCGGAACGACGCCATTGTCTTGAATCGCTTTCCCGTCCGGTGAGTAGAACTTCGCCACCGAAAGGATCACGGCTGATCCGTCATCCATGGTGATGGTGCGCCGCACGGACGCATCGCCGTAGGTCCGCTCGCCCACCACATCGGCGCGCTTGTCGCCCTCGAGAGCCGCTGCCGCAACCTCCGCGCCGGCGGCAGTGCCGCGGTTTGTGATTACCACCAGGGGAAGCTTGGAAATCTGTTTGGACGCCTCCGCCTTGAAGTCGTGCCGGGGATAACGCTGACCGAGCGCATACGTGATCATGCCGTTATCGAGGAACAGATTCGCCAGATCGATGCCGGGATCCACGTCACCCTCGCCGCAGTTGCGCAGATCGAGGATGAGCTTCCTGGCTCCCTTACTCTGAAGTTCCTTAACCGCCGCCGAAATCTCCTGATCTTTTCTTCCGGTCAGTGTTCCCGGCCTCACATACCCGATCTGATCCGGCAGCATCTTCGCTTCGAGCGGAGGGTTCGCCACCACTTCCCGAGTCAGCGTCACCTTCACCGGCTCCGGCTTGCGCTTTAGAACCGTGAGATCGATGTTGCTACCCGGTTGACCACGTAGCAGCAGAGAGGCGTAGGCGAGCGGCATATCGCGGGTTGCCACGCCCTTGATGGTTTCGATCATGTCTCCGGTGGAAAGGCCGGCTTTCGCCGCCGGCGATCCCGGGACCACGTCCACGACGGCGACATAACCGTATTTTTTCGACAACACCATGCCTACATCACCGCGGTAGGTGTCGAAATCCTTGAGATATTCCTTGTACTGATCGGAGTTCAGATAGCTCGCAAAGGGGTCAATCGACTCCAGCAGACCGTTGATGGCGCCGAGCGTCACCGTTTTCATATCGGGCTCTTCGACGTAGTCGCTCTTGATCCGGGAAAGAACTTCCGTGTAAACCCCCAAATGGCGGTACACACTGGCGGGCGTGCTATCGGCTACGGGGGTGGCCGCGGCGCCCTTGCCCATCATGTTTCCGATGACGAGGACCATTACGAAAAGCGTGGAAGAAAGAACAACGAAGTATTTCGCGCGGCTATTCATGAAAGGAAAGGCTCCGGGTACTTCAAGTGTAACAACTGGGAACGCAGTTAGGTTGACGTACGCCCGCACAGTTGGTTGCGTCAGGCTTCGGCCGGAACGTCATCGTCCTCTTCGTCCAACTCTTCAAACTCGATGACCACGCCGCTATTCACGAGCGCGTCCTTGAACTCCTGCTGCGCATGCTCCGCGACGTCAAAGTCCCACGTCTCGGTTCCGAGCGAGAGGAAATCGTCATCCTCTTCCATGTCTTCCTCGCCGTGCAGATTTTCGGGTTCGATATCCCCGACCACGGTGCTGTCGAGAACCACCCCATCCGCCAAGTTGAGGAAACTGACCGGAGAATCCGCCCCTTCACCCTGCTGATTGAATCTTTTTCGGAACGTAACTCGATATAGGACGCTCATCGTTGAACGATGAGCAGGTTGTCTGCCGAACCTATTCCTGCGCGGGGACCTGCTGCTCGACGTCCCGCCAGGCGCTGATCTTCAGACGGCGGCACACCCAGCACATCTGGTCGGTGGAGCCCGCCTGCGTGTCCGACCCGCACACGACGCAACGGATCAGCCTTTGCTCGGGCTCGCGTTCGGCAGTATCTTCAACGGGGGATGGCGCTGGAAGTGGTACGGCGCGTTTGGTGGGCGGCTTTTTCATGTTCGGTCTTCCCCCACTATCACAGATCGCGCGGCTCTCTACAACCTGGCGCGACTACTATCTTTACTAGCCGCATCTACTCGCGGCCCTACTAAGCCGCATCTACTCGGCGGCCCTACTAAGCTGCATCTACTCGGCGGCCCTACTAAGCCGCCTGGGGGATGTGCATCACAATGCCGGCGTCGATGGAGCCGGAGCAACGCGGACATCTCTGCCCCGCGACCACTTTGGCCCTCTTCCCGTCGGTGCGTGCCGCCACTTCCACCGTGTGAGTGCAGATCGGGCAGTAGACTTTCGCCTGCGCCGTCCGGATCTCAATCGGTTTGCTTGTGCTGGTTATCATCGCAACCTCCTTGTTTCAAACTGTGCACTTCAAGTGACGCGACATTGTTAGCAAGGGTTCTGCCAAAGTAAAACTTTTTTTGTAGGAGCCAGTGTAGCGGCCGGGGATTTGACGCGAATCGTTCTCCGCTGTCACTATGGAGGCTCTTATGACAACACCTCCGCAGCCGGTTATCCGACTCGACAAGACCCACGACTATCGGGAGAGCTACGCCAACAGCGTGCAGGTTCGCGTGAATCTCTGGGATTTCTTCCTGATGTTCGGCACCATCAGCCAGGCGGCGCAGGACAACGTTTCCATCCAGAACTTTCAAGGCATCTACGTCAGCCCGCCGCAGGCGAAAGCGCTCTTAAACGTTCTTCAGCAGAACGTGAGCCAGTACGAAACGGCGTTCGGTGAGATTCGGCTGGAGCCCGCCCACGCAGCCGCAACCGGCGGCGTCGTCCAGTAAGTGCGCCGCGCCTCGAGCATAGCGCTCGCCTTTCTGGCGGCACTGGCCCTGTTGCTGCTCACTCACTACCCGATCCTGGGCTTGCCGTTCTACTGGGACGAACTGGGTCAATTCGTCCCCGCCGCGCTCGACATCTACCACCGCTGGGCCTGGGTTCCCTACACGACCGTTCCCAACGTTCACCCGCCGGGGTTGATGCTGTACCTGGCTTTGTTCTGGCGCGTGGCGGGATATTCCATCCTCAACACCCGGCTGGCCATGCTGATACTGGCAGCCGGTGCGCTGGCGGCCCAGTGGAGACTGGCGCGCACGCTCAGCGGGACGGCCGGCGCGGCCTGGTTCGCGGCCTTATTCCTCTTCTGTTCCCCCCTTTTCTTCGCGCAGGCGGCGATGGCGCAACTCGATATGCCCGCCATGCTCTTCACCACAATCGCCCTGGCGCTGTTCCTGGAAGGCCGGCTGGCACCGGCCGCGCTGGTTTGTTGCGCCGCGGTGATGGCCAAGGAAACGGCTATTGTGGCCCCCGCGCTGTTCGGTTTTGTTTTGCTGCGCCGCCGCCAAGTGAAGCGGGCTCTTCTGTTTACGCTGCCGTTGATTCCGCTCTGCTGCTGGCTGATTGTGCTCAAGAACGCGACCGGGCACCTGTTCGGGAGCCCGGAATTTACCGACTACAACCTCTTCTACCCGCTAAACCCGGTGAGACTGGGACTGGCTTTATTGCGCCGCGGCTACTATCTGCTGATCGGCAGCGGCCATATTATTGGCACGATTGCGCTGGTCCTCTGGCTGCGCCGCCGCCCGCGAACGCTGACGGACGGCTGGCGGCTCGTCTTTGCTTTCGTCGCCCTGCATGTGGCTTTGACGAGCGTACTGGGTGGAGCGGTTCTCGACCGGTATCTACTCCCGGCGCTTCCCGTACTTTATTCCGCTTTCGGCACGGCGATTTGGGCGCTGCGGCCGAAAGCGCGCAAGCTGGCTGCGCTCGCACTGACCGCCTGCCTCCTGGTGGCGTGCGTCGTCAACCCGCCGTACCACTTTCCCATGGAGAACAACCTGGCGTGGACGACATTCGTCACGCTTCAAAAGCAAGCGTCGCGCTTCGCCGCCGTAGCATTGGCGAACAAGGAAATCGCGACCACGTTTCCCTACGTGGGAGGACTGCGGCGGGCCGAGTTCGGCTATGTCGATAAGCCGCTTCGGGTATTGGAAATCAACGATTTCAGCGAGCCGAATCTGACGGGCAAGGTGCGCAGCCAGGCGGACGCTCTCATCCTTTACTCCACTTTGTGGGACGCGTCCGGCCTGCTGAAGAAACCGTGGTGGCGCGCGCTGCTGACCCGCTATTACGGTTACGTTCCTCAGGTTGAGCCCGCCGACGTTCCGCGGCTCACCGGAATGGAGAGCGTGTTCCGCCTATGCGGGGCGGGACAATGCGTCGAGGTTTTCAGCAAACGCAACCAGTGATCCACCGGGCCGCGGCTCGACCCTCCAGCCCGCCGGAATGTATACAGTGGATCCGTAATCGAAGAGCAGGACCGGGCCTTTGCCCGCGCTTAAAGCGGCGCGGCCGGGGTCTAGGCGCTCGAACCAGCTTGTGTCGCGCACCAGCGTCGCTCGAACGCGCACGGTCACGACCTCGATCGGCCGTTGGGGATCGCTAAAACCATAAATCCGCTGGTAAGCTTCCTCGAAGTTGCGCCGAGGGGCGCTGCCGTCCCAGTCGACCGTCAGCTCATAACTCTGCCCGCGATAGCGGATATCGGCAAACTTTTCGATCACCGCGCCGGGCATGCCGGCGGACGCTTTGTCGGACAGGCCTTCGAAAATCGCTTCGAAGTCTTCGCGGCCCAATGCGCCGGCGGCATAGTCCCGCGCGGGCGCGGCGAGCAGCATGCCCAGCGCCGACAGCGCCCCCGCATACGGAGGAAAGATGACGGTCGCGATCCCAAGTTCCGCCGCGATCTCGCAGGCGTGCAGGCCGCCGCAGCCGCCGAACGCGACGAGTGGAAAATCACGCGGATCGCGTCCCTGTTCCACGCTCACCACGCGGATTGCGCGCTCCATGTTGGAGTTGGCGATGCGGATGATCGCGCGCGCCGCGTCGACCGTGCTCAAGCCTAGGTCGCGCCCGATCGCGGCGACGGCGTTCTGGGCCCGATACACGTCGATCTTCAAAGACCCGTCGAGGAAATGTTCAGGCAAGATCCGCCGCAACACCACATGAGCGTCTGTCACGGTCGCCCGCTCACCGGTTCCATAGCAGGCGGGCCCGGGGCGCGACCCGGCGCTTTCGGGTCCCACTCGCAGGCGTTTACCAGCGTCGACATTGGCCAGCGATCCGCCGCCCGCGCCGACGGTGTGGATAGGGAGCATCGGAACGCGCACCGGCAAGCCTTCGACCCAGGCTTCCGTGGTGAAGTGAAGTGGAAGTTCCACTAAGCTGACGTCCGTTGAAGTGCCGCCCATGTCGAATGCGATGGCCTGCTCCCAGCCCGCGCGGCGCGCCATCGCCCCGGCGCCGACTACGCCTCCCGCTGGTCCGGAAAGAATGGTGCGCACGGCATGCCGGCGCGCTTCGCCCGCGCTCAGAAGGCCGCCGTTCGACTGCATCACCTGGATCGGAAAAGGGCAACTGGCTTCCAGCCGTGAAAGATATCGATCCATCAACGGACCGACGTATGCGTTCAACACGGTGGTGGAAGCGCGCTCATACTCGCGGAACTCCGGCGCGATTTCAGAAGATCGACAGACATAGTCAGCGCCGCAAGCCTGTTCGGCGAGCTGCTCCTGGGACGCGTCCGAGTAGGCGCGCAAGAGACAAATCGCGACGGACTCCGCTCCGGATGCTTCCACAAAGCGCCGGAGCGCCGTTGCGTCACCGGTCCACTCAAAGCAAAGCTCACGGGGGATCAGGTTGACGCGTTCTTCCGGACGCAGCGAGTAGAGGGAAACGCGATTCTGACGCCCGATGGCGAGCAGGCCGCGAAACCCCGGCGAAGTGACGAACGCGGTGCGCGCGCCCTTTCGCTCGAGAAGCGCGTTAGTGGCGACCGTGGAACCGTGCAGTATGGCGACGGCGCCGAAACTCCGGCCGCGAAGCGCCCGCTCGATTCCGCTGAGGATGACGGCAGCCGGATGATCGGGGTCTGACCGCAACTTGAATACGTTGAGGGCTCCGGTGTCGTCGAGCACTACGAAGTCGGTGAACGTTCCGCCGGAATCGACGCCGATTTGCACGCAAGTAGGCTGCAACTTAAACTATAAGTTAGAGGAAAAGACATATGAAGCTAGTGTTGATCGCATTGTGCGCGTGTTTGATCGCGCCCGGTTTAAAGGCGGACGAAGCTTCCAAACGAGCCAAGATCGAAGAGTTTTTGACCGCGAGCCACGTCGAGCAGTTGATCGAACAGCAACAGCAGCAGGTTCGCGCGTTGATGCATCAGACCCTTTTGAAAGCGGCTCCGTCCATGGAAAACGATCCGAAGCTGGCCAAGGTGGAACAGGCGATCACGGACGAAGCGACCGCGGGCATGAGCTACCAGACGCTTAAACCCGACTTCATTCGGATCTATGCCGATACTTATACGGAAGAGGAGTTGGACGGGTTAGTGAAATTCTATGAGTCTCCGGCGGGCCAGGCCTTCGTGAATAAGATGCCGATCGTGATGACGAAGACCATGGAGCTGGTTCAGCAGCGCATGCAGACGATGATTCCGAAAATGCAGGAACGCATGAAGGAGTTAGTCGGCCCGGATTCGAAGCCGGCGACCGCGCCGCAGCAGTAACTTGCAGATTGGCTTCGTTCGTCAATTTAAGGTGCGAATTTTCTTGACTCCTTTCCCGTGCCGGCGGGGTCCCATGGGGTAAGCTTTTTGCTGGATGACCCAAGAACAAGGCATTTGAAATGAGTCATTTAACAAGGAACTTTCCGCGTGCCGGCGTGCCTGAAAACGCGCCGTTTCGCGGAGCAGCTTTACTCCGATCAGGGGCCAAAACGAACCGAATTTACAGGCCCTGATTCGTCAGGAGATCCTTCGGGGATTCCACCGCCGGTGAACCTCTAATCAGGATAGCGCGCTTCGCCAAGTTTCCGGGCTTTGCTGAAGCGCAACTTGTTTGGAATCTTGGGGCTGGCGCGAAGGCGATCGGCGTGACGGGCGGTTTGCCGACCCCCGGATTTCAGGCAACGGCTGGTTCGAGCCGGATGATCTCGTTCTCCTTCGGGAATTTGGGTTCAACTAACGGATTCGGCAGCGTCAAGCCTTCCCATGTAGACCTCGATGCAGCCCTGCCGTCGATCCGAACGTGGCCCCGCCGGTCGACGGTCATCTTTAGCGTAAGATTTGGCTCATGCGTTTCCAGGACCGCCGTCCCTGAGGGAGTTCTATACAGTTCCTGGACCTGCCGTCCAAATCGCCGCAATTCGCCATTGAAGAAATCCCAGCCAAAGACGCCTTTCCATACACCGCAGGACACTTCTAGATCGGCGGTTCGCCAGTGCCGTCGGGACTTACGACGCGGATGAGCACATGAGAGGCTTCCGGGTGCCCGATGCGAACCAGCCCTGACTCGGTGTGATTCATAGCCGCGATTGTAGCGAAGCGGGGCCTACGCGAAAACGCAATCAAGCGCCTGTCCGATACTTGTTTAAGAACAAGAATGAACATTCACGACAACACCATTCTGATCCCGGGCGGAAGGTCCGGGATAGGGCGCGCGCTGGCGGAGGCGTTTCATGCGCTGAACGGGAATCCGGTCATCATCGAGGGCAGGCGCAACGAAGCGCCGGAGGAAACTGCGCGGGCAAATCCGGGGATGAAATCGATGGCGCTCGATATTGAGAGCGCGTCGAACATCCGGGCTTTGGCGAAGGAGATGGAACGGGAATTTCCTACGCTGGATGTGGCGATCAACACACACCCGATGGCGACGGAGATCTGCGTGAAGAAGGTGAAGCCGATGCGGTCCTCGGCGGAGAGCGGGCATTACGAAGCGATATTCAACGGGCTGAACGAAGCCATGGCGGCGGCCGCCGCTCACTAGACACCATGGAGGGATTGATTGCCGGATACCGGCGTTTCCGAGCGAATGGCTGGCCGGAGCGGCGGAGGGAATACGAAGCGTTGGCCGAGGAAGGGCAGCGTCCGCGCACGCTGGTGGTGGCATGCGTCGATAGCCGAGTGGATCCGGCGATCATTTTCGATGCGCGGCCGGGCGAGATACTGACCGTGCGGAATGTGGCGAATTTGGTCCCTCCGTATTCTCCGGACAAGAATTATCACGGAACCAGCGCGGCGCTGGAGTTCGGCGTCAGGGTGCTGGAGGTGCGGGACCTGGTGGTGCTGGGGCACGGATTGTGCGGGGGGGTGAAGGCGCTTCTGGAAGGCGCGCCGGAAAACGCGCGGGATTTCGTTGGTCCGTGGATGTCAATTGCGGAGATGGCGCGATGGCGGGTGATGAGTCCGATGCCGAACGAGGAGCGTCAACGGCGCTGCGAATACGAGGTGGTCAAGCTATCGCTGGCCAATCTGATGACGTTTCCGTGGATAGCGGCGCGGGTCGCGTCGGGGGAGTTGCGGCTGCACGGGGCATGGTTCGCGATTCACTCCGGGCTGCTGTTGACGCTGCAAGCGGACGGGAATTTTGCGGCTGCGGATTGACAACTTTTCCATTTGAGCGTTAGACTCCCGCATGCCCGATCCGAGTGAACCGCCGAATTCGAATGTGAATCAGCCCGTGCCGTCCGCAATAGTGCCTAGCACGGATGAACTGCAGTTCGACCGGGCGGAAGTGGCGGCGCCGGTGGGCGGGCGGATATGCGTTGCGTGTAAACAGGCAACGGGAGCGCGTTACTACCAAGTGCAGGGGAAGACGGTATGCGAGCGTTGCGCGAAGGCACTGGAGGGGCGAGTGCGATCGGCGCCCGCGTCTTCACTGGGCACGGCGGCGCTGTATGGGCTGGGCGCGGCGGCGGCGGGCTGCGCGATCTATGCCGCGGTTGAGATGGTGTTTCATTTACAACTCGCACTGGTGGCGATTCTGGTGGGGTACATGGTGGGACGAGCGGTGCGGTATGGGTCAAAAGGATTGGGCGGCAGGCCGCAGCAGATACTGGCGGCGGTGCTGACTTACTTCGCGGTTTCGAGCAGCTACGTGGTGATTGTGGCGTACAGTTCGAGGAACGATTTGAGCGCGATGATTCTGCCGATGCTTTTGTTTGTGGTGGCGGGTCCGTTTCTGGCGGTGGCGAATCATCCGAACGCGGTGCTTTCGCTGGTAATCATTTTCTTCGGCGTGTGGCGGGCGTGGAAGATGACGGGGCGTCCGAATGTGGTGATCACGGGACCTTACTCGGAGGCGGCGTAGGCGGATGGCGGCTTGCGCGGCTTGCGGGGGTCCGCTAAAGGACGGAGATTTGACCTGCCCGGCATGCCAACAACTGGTGCATGCGGAAACGCTTCGGCAACTTGCGGATCAGGCGCGCAACGCGGAAGGCTCGGGCGACGCGCAGGGTGCGCTGACAGCTTGGAACAGCGCGCTGCCAATGCTGCCGGCGGGGAGCGTGCAAAGGCTGAGCGTCGAGAAAAAGGTGACGGAACTGCGTGGGCGCCTGGAGACGGCGAGCGGGGCGCGCGGGAGTTTGTGGAAGCGCGGGACGGGCGCGCTGGGTCCGGTGGCGCTGGCAATTTGGAAGTTCAAGACGGCGGCGCTGATCGTGCTGACGAAGGGCAAGCTGATTCTGCTGGGGCTGACGAAGTTGAGCACCTTGCTATCGCTGTTCGCGTCGATCGGCGTGTACTGGGCGCTGTTTGGCTGGCCGTTCGCGGTGGGGCTGGTGCTCTCGATTTACGTGCATGAGATGGGCCATGTGATAGCGCTGCGGAGTTTTGGAATTCCGGCGGGCGCGCCGATGTTCATCCCGGGGTTCGGCGCGATCATTCAGATGCGCGGGCTGGCAATCAGTCCGGTAGAGGATTCGCGGGTAGGGTTGGCGGGCCCGCTGTATGGATGCGGCGCGGCGCTGTTCTGCCTGGCGGCTTACTACGTGACGGGGGCGCCGATCTGGAGAGCGATCGCGCATCTGGGCGCGGTGATCAATGTGTTCAATCTGATTCCGGTGTGGCAGTTGGATGGAGCACGCGGGTTCCATTCGCTGACGAATTTCCAGAGGAAGACGATCGCGGGGGCAGCGCTGGTGCTGTGGCTGGCGACGTCGGAAGTGATGCTGCTGGGAGTTGCGGTGGTTGGATTTTACCGGCTGTTCACGAAGGATGCGGCGGAGACGCCGGACAACACCGGTTGGATGCAGTTCGCGGGGCTGCTGGTGGTGCTTTCGACGATTCTGGTGTTTGCGGGACGTGGATTCTGATGAGGGCTTGGGCTTGGGCGCAGGATGTGGACGGGGGAAATGAATTTCAATTCGCGTCCTGATAAAATCCACGCGAGGCGGCTTGGCCGTCCCAAGAGGACATACGAATGAAACTTGTTGCAGCGCTTCTGCTAATTAACGCGGCTACATTGGCGGCCGCCGACAACGGGAAGATGACGGACGCCGAGCGGACGTATCTGGTGGATCAACTCGAGCAGACAAAGAAGAACGTTCTGGAGAGCATCGCGGGGCTGACGCCGACGCAGTGGACATTTAAAGCGGCTCCGGATAAGTGGTCGGTGCAGCAGTGCGCGGAACATATCGTTTTGTCGGAAGGGTATATTTTCGGCGGAGCGCAGAAGGTGATGGAGACGCCGGCGGTGCCGCGGCCGGAGAAGTCGAATGCGCAAGTGGATCATATGCTGGTGGCGGGGGTGACGGATCGGAGTCATAAGTTGACGGCGCCGGAGCCTTTGGTGCCGTCGGGAAAGTTCGCAACCCCCGAAGAAGCGGCGAAGGCGTTCACCGAAGCGCGGGATAAGAGCATCGCGTATGCGAAGACGACGGATGCGGATTTGCGGGTGCACGTGGGGCCCGGTCCAGCGGGACCGATCGACGCGTATCAGGCGTTATTGTTGATGGCTTCGCACTCGGCGCGGCATACTCTGCAGATTCGAGAAGTGGAGGCGGATCCGAATTTTCCGAAAGCTACGGCGAGCTTGCGCCAGTAGACTCTACTAATCCTTAACTGAAATCCAGCTTTTGCTGCGGCGGTGGAACCGGCGGGTTGTACTCCATCCGCCGCCGCTGATTCCGAAGCATGGCGGCGGCAAACTGCCACGTCGGTCCCGGTGTGTCACGCCACGGCGCCGGGACCGTGATCATGCAGTAGGCGCCGCACTCCGGGTTGAAATAGAAAAAACCGGCATGGCGCTTGATCAGAACTTTCCATTCTTCGAACGTTGCGAATCCCGCTTCCACTAAGCCGCATTCCGCCGGAACTTCCGCCGCCTCCAGCATGAGCGCGGGAACCACGAAGTAAAATTCGTTCGAGTAGCGCATTCCGATTCTGCGCTTCAAGGGATGCTTCAGTTCACACAGGAAGTCCGCCCGCGACGCTTTCACTTCGTAACAGACCCGCTTCATCCCGTTATGCGGAAAGCAGTTTAAGGCGAATGCGTCCAGCCGCTGCGCGCCGCTATTGTGCCGTCCCGTGCCCACCCGCAGTTCACGAAGGAATAGCCATTCGGACGCGCGGGAATGGAGAGCGAGTTCGAGGATGTCGAGCAGTGATTGGGCCGTGGACGCGGCCGGCGCAAGTTTTGGGAAGGGAGCGGCCATGTGCTTTATTTTCGCTTCACGGCGGAGGCGCGCGGTGACGTAGGCGGCGAACCGGGGAAGCACCTGTTTGGGGCCGCGGCTACGCGCATGGATGAGATTGAGGGTTGGGGGTAACCATGTAATTCTAACATTTGATGTTAGGAATGCATGGTTGATGGAACCTTGTAATTGTAACATTTGATGTTATGATTGCATGGTGCTGACGAGGGCGATCAAGCCGAGGCTGGAGGAGCGGCTGCGGCACTTTCCGGCGGTGGCGCTGCTGGGCCCGAGGCAGGTGGGGAAGACGACGCTGGCGCTATCGCTTTTCGGGACGAAAGACTATCCGCCGGTATACCTGGATCTGGAACTTCCCTCCGATCGGGCGAAACTCGCCGATGCCGAACTTTACCTGGAGCAGTATAAGGACCGGCTTGTCGTGCTGGATGAGATTCAGAGAGTGCCGGGAATTTTTCAAACGCTGCGAAGCCTGATTGACCAGAGGCGGCGCGGCGTCAGGCGCAACGGACATTTCCTGCTGTTGGGTTCGGCGTCGATCGATCTGATGAATCAGTCCGCGGAAAGCCTGGCGGGCCGGATCGCGTATGAGGAATTGACTCCGTTTTCCATTCGAGAGGTGGGCCGCAGACGCGGGGCGGCGGACCGGTTATGGGTGCGGGGCGGATTTCCGGACAGCTATCTGGCGCCGGACGACGCGTCGAGTCTAGGGTGGCGATCTTCGTTTATCCGGACGTATCTGGAAAGGGATGTGCCGGCGCTGGGGCCGCGCGTGCCGGCGGAAACGTTGAGGCGGTTCTGGCAGATGCTGGCGCACAACCAGGGGCAGATGCTGAACGGCGCCCAGATCGCGGCTAGTCTTGGGGTCAGCGGAACCACGGTCGGCAGGTATCTCGACATCATGGTGGATTTGCTGCTGGTGCGGCGCCTTCAGCCGTGGTCGGCGAATGCGAATAAGCGCCTGGTGCGAAGCCCCAAGGTTTTCGTAAGAGATAGCGGGCTGGTGCATGGGCTTCTGGGCATCAGGGATAAAGAAGAGTTGCTGGGGCATCCGATTGTCGGCGCAAGTTGGGAAGGCTGGATACTGGAGAACATTCTGGACTCGCTCCCCTCAACGGCTAAGGCCTCGTTTTACCGGACGTCGGGGGGAGCGGAGATTGATCTGATCGTGGAATTCAACCCGAGAGAGCGTTGGGCCGTGGAGGTCAAACGATCGTTAAGCGATCCTTCGCCCGGCAAAGGATTCTATATCGGGTGCGCGGATGTAAAGGCGACCAGACAGATGGTGATTTACCCCGGCAAAGAACGGTTCAAAATCGACGCCAAAACGGAAGTGATGCCGTTGGAGCAGATCCTGGCGGATCAGTTGTTGCGCCTCTAGGGAGCGCCTTCGCAAGCGACGGCTTGCAACATGCCGCCGCTGTTACGATTGCGGTGCGGTGGCCGGCGCTGACGGGCGTTCCGTGACAGGCTTGCCGCTGGGAGCGGGCAACGGCGTCTTGCCCGATGCTTGCAGCATGGCGTCGAGGGCCGGATACGCGTAGATGGTTGAAGCATGATCCCGCATCAGGCCGCCGGTATCCGCCGTGGGTCCGTAGGTGCTGTATTCGTCGCGGCCCACCACGCGAAGCAGCGCCAGCAACTGGCCACGATGGTGAGCGGTGTGGTTCAAGCGGCGGGTGAATACCCAGGCGCGCGAACGGCGCACGTCGAAGAACTGGGTTTCAGCTTCCCACCAGGGCTCCTCCGTACGGCGAAGAGCGCTCAGGCGTGCGCCACTATCTTCGGAGTAACGCCGCATGAATTCCAGCCGGAGCTCTTCCTGGGGCAGGGGTGAAAAACCAGACGCCAAGCCCACATCAATACCCAGCATGGTGCGAAACCAGGTGTCTTCGCTCACGCACTGATGGACCATGTGTTCGTGCACACTACGTCCCCTGGGATCGGTGGGATGGGGACGGACTGAAAGATCGGCGTCAGTAAACATGCTCCAGGCGGAGATTACCTTGAGACGTTCGGTTTCGTAAGTTTCGATGAGAAAGTCGTACCTCATACCAGCAACAATAAAACCAAGGCCGTTAAGCCCGAAATGGTAAGTGACACCGGTAGGATTTTTGGACGGAACTTCATGTGGATTCGATGCGATCCGATGGGAACAAAGATGCCGCGAAACGCAACGTCGGTCGGGTAGATGGGTGTTTCGCGGCCGTCGATGTCGGCTATCCAACCCGGATACCAGGCCTCGGAGATGACGAGAAGTGCGCGCGCGGGAGCTTCGGTTCGCAGAGTGAGTTGATCGTTTGAGTAACTTTCGAAGTAAGCGCGCCCAGGAGTTGAAGCGGGATCGAGAGACTCGCGCGAGGCGTCTTCACTCGCGCCCTCAATCGCGGCGGTTTCGAAGAAGTTCGCGGCGGGGTTGCGAACAAATCGGATTGCGCCGGCATAGTCGACATAATTCACCTTGGTGACCAGGAACGCGCGCGGCAGTGCGTGCACATTTTCAAATACGGTGTTTCCCGGCAGCGTTTCGAGTTTCTTCCAATGCGCGCTGGTTTGGAGCTTTTCAAGGGTCGCTCCAGTGCCGGCGAGAAGATACCGCTCCGCGAGTAGATCGAACACGGGCGAGTTCACGTGGTCCGCGGGGTAGAACGATCCGGCGCGGCCGCCGAACGGCAGGGTGGGAGCGGTCTGCGCCAGGCGCACTTGAATGATCCGTTCGGGTGCGAGCGGGCTGGCGCCGCTACCGGTGGGAACGCGGGTAAGCGGCGCGCACTCGGCCCAGTCGATTGACGTCCCCGCGGTGTCGATGCGCGCAGGCGGCGTGGCCGCATTGGCGAGCGACCTCACTCTGGTCAAGAGTTCGCGGCTGCCATCGAGCGAATTCGGCGTGAGACCGGGTTCGTCATGCACCGAGGAGCAGTTCATGGGGCGGCCGGACCCCGTGAGATACAGATCGGCGGCGATGATGATCGCGGCCGTCCAATGCAGCGTCGATCTGGCGGGAAGGCGCGAAAGACCGAGTCCGGCTAAGATGGCGATGCACTCCGCAAAGATGCAGTAAGTAAATTCGGGATGAATGCCGATGCGGATGGAAGCGGGAACAAGTGGGTAGATGGCGCGCCAAAGCGGCGTGGAATCGCCCAGCATCCAGAAGCAGCCAAACGCGGCGAGAACGGCAAAGATGGCGACGGTTCGGTTGTGGATGCGGGCCATTGCGAACACGGCAAGGAGCAAGCCCAATAAGCTGCAATACAAATAGAGGAAGCTAGGATCGCCGGGACCGTGAAAGGCGTTCAGGTGAAAGATGTGGTAACGGTCGGGGGCAACCAGCGAGACGAGGCTTTCGAGTTTCATGCCGCCGCCGGCGCCGAGCCAGTCGAGCCGGTATTTAGCGACACTGTTTTGAGTCAGCTCGGACGCGGGGATGAATTCCGCCGCCGAGAGACCCAGTCCGAGGACGCAGCCGATGGCGGTGAGGGCGATCACGCGGAGGTCGGCCCGCAGCAGAGCAAGCGCGAACGCGGAGGCGAAGACGGCCACGGTAGCCGCGGGCGAACCGCCGAGGACAGACATTCCCAGGCTCACGGCGAGTATCGAAAGCCATCGCGCGGGATGTGAACTCCGCAAACGCCAGACCGCCAGCCAGGCGAGCGGCATCCAGGCGGCGGCCATCATCGCGCCGATATGTTCCGCGCGGGAGGCGAAGTAGGGACCGCACTCGCACATGACGGCGGCCGCCCATGCGCCGGCGCGCGTGGCTCCCAGATCGCGGGAGAGGACGTAAGTGGCGCATCCGGCCATCGCCACTTGCGCGACCACCATCCACTCGAGAAGTATGGGCAGAGAATCGGGAGCGCTCGCGAACGCGGCGAAGAGGACGAGCGGATGGAAGAAGCAGGCCTGGATATTCGCGTAGATCGGATTGCCGGCGTAGGTGTAGGGATCCCAGAGGGGGAAGTGGCCGGCATGGAGCTGATCGGCGAGCAGAGAAATGAGCGGAATCTGGACATAGCGGAAGTCCCATGGGAAGATGTAGCTCGAATTGAAAAGGGGCTTGGCGAAGAACAGCACGGCAACGGCGGCGAGAGAGCCGAAGATGCACGCGGCGGTGAGAAGGCGCGTCTTCGCCGGAGTGTTTTTGTCGCTCGTCGCGGGCTGGTACATCTTGCGGGTTATCGTGGACACCTACCCCGGCGCGGGCGCGGGTCCCAGTGACTTCAGTTGGTATTACGGCGCCGCTCATTACATACTAGAAGGTCGTTCGCCGTATCTGGCGACTGGATATATCTATCCGCCTTTGACGGCTTTCCTGTTTACTCCGCTGGCCGCGTTCGATTACGTTGCCGCGCGCCGAGTCTGGTATCTGGTAAGTCAGCTCGCTCTGCTGACCGCCGCCTGGAGTGTGTGGAGACGATTGGGCGGGGGCTGGCGAAGCGCATGCGTAGTTGGATTTGTGTGGGCGAGCGGAGGCGCGGCGGAGGAAAGCGTCGCGCTCGGCCAGATTGGACCGATGCTTACCTTATTGGTGGCGATAGGTTCGTTTCCAGGACGCTTGCAAGCGGCGGCGGTAAGCCTGGGCGGCGCGATTAAGTTGCTACCGGGCGCGCTTGCGCTTGTACTTCCTCTGGAGCGGAAATGGCGGACCTTGGTCTGGACGATCGGGCTGACGGCGTTCTTGTTAGTGACTCCATGGCTGAGCGTGCGATGGTTCCTAGAGGGACCGAGGGCTCCGGCCAGCACACATTTTCTCGCAGGTTCGCCAACTCTCTTAAGCTGGTCCGCCGCTTCGCTCGCGCTGCGGGCGGCGCAGCCTCCCGGCCCGGATGGAAAGCCTCCGGTGAGTTGGCTCGATAGCAACTTAGCGGAGGTTCATTTAAGCGCGAGAGACCGCGTCCTTTCGATCGCCGTAAGCGCAATCGTGATGCTCGGCGGATTGGCGGCACTCGGTTATGTAAGTCATGGGCGCTTACCCGCGAAGTCGGCGCCGAGCGTGGCC
The DNA here is from genome assembly GCA_965225785.1 of Bryobacteraceae bacterium. Taxonomy (GTDB): domain Bacteria; phylum Acidobacteriota; class Terriglobia; order Bryobacterales; family Bryobacteraceae; genus Bog-113. The sequence goes on from CBDDBV010000005.1 coordinate 248,581, forward strand.
GCGGCATCGATCGCTTTGGCGCTGGTGGCTTCGCCGATTTGTTGGACCCACTATGAAGTGCTGCAGTATCCTGGTGCGGCGATCTTGATGAATCGGGCGCTGGTGCGAGGCGCGTGGCATCGCTTAAGCGGATTGATCGCCTGTTGGGCGTTTCTTTATACCGTTCCTGTCACGGTTCTTCGCGCCGCCTATATTTCGCATGGGGGGAACTGGCCGAACTCGCCGGGATTCCTCTATTTCTGGACGTCCATCTCCGCCGTCGCGTGCCTGGGTTTCTTTGCCCTGGCGCTACGTGAGGTGCGTTGAAGCAGCCGCACGTTCCGGAATTGGATGGCGTACGCGGCATTGCGGTGCTGTTAGTGATCCTGGTGCATTTCGGCGATTACGTTCCGACCCAACGGATTCCGATCGCCGACGCGCTGCGGGCCGGGTTCGACTTCGGCTGGGTAGGCGTGGATCTTTTCTTCGTGCTTTCCGGCTTTCTCATTACCGGGATCCTGCTGGAGGCGAAGGGTTCGCCGAATTACTTCCGCTCTTTTTATATGCGGCGGGTTCTGCGCATTTTGCCGCTCTACTACTTATCGGTCGCCGTTTATTTCTGGTTGATCCGTCCTGGCCAGGTTCCCGCGTCCGAGCAGGTATGGTATTGGACTTACCTGGCGAACTGGCGGATCGCGTATGACCCGGATACGTTGGTTGGGCTGAGTCACTTCTGGTCGTTGGCGATCGAGGAGCAGTTCTACCTGGTGTGGCCGCTGCTGGTTTTCCTGGTCCCCGAAAGCGCGCTGTTGTGGGTATGCGTCGGCTTCATTCTGTCCGCGCTCGGGCTGCGCAACGTCCCCGCATTTCAGGCGTTACATGCGCAGTATTATCAGTTCCTCTACGCGCTCACGCCGTTTCGGGTGGATAGTCTCGCGTTCGGAGCGCTCTCCGCGGTTGTGATGAGGCGGCGGCCGCTAGCAGCGTTGGCGGATCGCTGGTTGGGGGCCGCTTTTCTAACCGGCTGTCTGGCGACGATCTCGGTTGTCGCGGCTGGCCGGAGCATTCAACCGTTTACGAATCTGATGGATGTTTGGGGTTTCAGCGCGATCGCGCTGGTGTGCGCGACGGTGGTGTTCTATGCGCGGTCACGAACCGGATCAAACGCGCTCTTCCCGAAGGCTCTTCGTAGCGGCGTCTTGAGGAGTTTCGGAAAGTACAGTTACGCCATCTACATCATTCAATGGCCGCTCAGTTTGAAAGTGGACGAGTTCTTCCGCACGCGCATAGCTTGGGGAGGCGGACTGGGCGCGGCGCTGGTCTCCATTGTGGTGGGAACGGCTCTTTCCTACGGGCTGGCGTGGCTCTCCTGGAATCTGATCGAGAAGCATTTTCTCCGGTTGAAAGCGCAGTTTCCTTATCGAGCGCTCTGATTCAAAGCAGAGCAGTTTGATCCAATGTAGTGTGATCCAATAGAAGCAGGCTTAGGAGCGAACTAATGACTTATCCGGAACATTTCATTGCGCCGATGCGTGCGGACCTGACGCGGTATGGAGTGGAAGAGGCGCGGACGCCGGCGGATGTCGACCGTCTGCTGAGCCCCGACGGGGGCACCGTACTGATGATCGTGAACTCAATTTGCGGATGCGCGGCGGGTAAGGCGCGGCCGGCGATCGGGATGGCGTTGCAAAATGCCGCGCGCCCGGCGAAGACGGCTACCGTATTTGCGGGCGGAGATGAAGCGGCCGTGGCTCACTTGCGCTCTATCCTATCGGATTACCCACCATCCTCACCTTCCATGGCGCTGTTTCAAAACGGCAAGCCGGTGTATATGATCCACCGCGGCGACATCGAACGGCGCGACGCCGCGCAGATTTCACAATTGTTGACGGCGGCGTTCGAGAAGTATTGCGCGCATAGCACCGTGAACGCGTAACCAAACAAGAGTTCGATTGGTTGTAAGAAGAGCGGGAGCGGCCGGTACGCCACCCCCGCGGAGTCAGTTTAGTAGCCGCCCATTCCGCCCATGCCTTCGGGCCCATGGCCGGCTGACGCGGCTGCGGTTTCTTTCTCGGGATAGTCGCAGATCATGGCTTCCGTCGTCAGCATTAAGGATGCGATGGAGGCCGCGTTCTGGAGCGCGGTACGCGTGACCTTGGTCGGATCGATGACACCGGCCGCGATCAGGTCTTCATATTGTTCGGTGGCCGCGTTGTAGCCGAAATTCGGATCGCTGCTTTCGCGAACCTTCTCGAGCACGATGGCCCCTTCATCGCCGGAGTTATGGACGATCTGCCGCAGCGGCTCTTCGCAAGCGCGGCGAATGATGTTGAGACCGAACTGCTCGTCTCCGGGCAGCTTGTGGCCCTGCAATGCGGTTGCAGCGCGCAGCAGCGCCACGCCACCGCCCGGCACAATGCCTTCTTCCACAGCCGCGCGCGTTGCATGTAGAGCATCTTCCACGCGGGCCTTCTTTTCCTTCATTTCCGTTTCGGTAGCGGCGCCCACTTTAATGATCGCGACGCCGCCGGCAAGTTTCGCCAACCGCTCCTGCAACTTCTCGCGATCGTAGTCGGAAGTGGTGTCTTCAATCTGCGCGCGCAGTTGCTTGATGCGTCCCTCAATCACTTTGGCCTGACCCGCGCCGTCGACGATGGTTGTGTTGTCTTTGTCGATGGTGACGCGCTTGGCCCGTCCCAGGTCGTCCAGCTTCACGCCTTCCAGCTTGATGCCGGTTTCTTCCATGATGGACTTACCACCGGTCAGCACGCCGATGTCTTCCATCATGGCCTTGCGGCGGTCGCCGAAGCCCGGCGCCTTGACCGCGCACACGTTGAGCGTGCCGCGCAGTTTGTTCACAACCAAGGTGGCGAGCGCCTCGCCTTCGACATCCTCCGCGATGATGAGAAGCGGCTTGCCGGTGCGTGCGATCTGTTCGAGCAGCGGGAGGATATCCTTCATGTTCGCGATCTTCTTCTCATGGAGAAGGATGTAAGGATCTTCCAGAACCGCTTCCATGCGATCCGCGTCGGTCACAAAGTACGGAGACAGGTAACCGCGATCGAACTGCATACCTTCGACGAAGTTCAACTCCGTCACCATGGTCTTCGATTCTTCCACGGTGATGACGCCATCTTTGCCGACCTTCTGCATGGCTTCGGCGATGATGCCGCCGATGGTGTGATCGCTGTTGGCGGAAATAGTGCCGACCTGAGCGATCATGTCGCCGGAAACCGGCTTCGACATGCCCTGAACCGCCTGAACGGCGATCTCAACCGCCTTATCGATGCCGCGCTTCATGGCCATCGGATTCGCGCCCGAAGTTACGGCCTTTACTCCCTCGCGGAAGATAGCCTGAGCGAGGATAGTCGCGGTGGTGGTTCCGTCGCCGGCGACGTCGGAAGTCTTGGAAGCTACTTCGCGCACCATCTGCGCGCCCATGTTTTCGAGCGGATCCGCAAGCTCGATCTCTTTGGCGACGGTGACGCCGTCTTTAGTAATCAGAGGACCGCCGAACTTTTTCTCGAGGACCACGTTTCTACCCTTGGGCCCGAGGGTAACTTTGACCGCGTCGGCCAACCGATTCACTCCGCGCAGGATTGCCTGGCGTGAGTCGTCCGCGTAAACAATGCGTTTCGCCATTCTGTTAGCTCGCTTTCCTGGCAGCCACCGGCTGGGTATCTAAGATGCCGAGGATCTCATCCTCTTTCATGATCATGTACTCTTCGTTATCCAGCTTGATATCGGAGCCGGAATACTTGCCGAAGAGAATGCGATCGCCGGCCTGGACGTCGAGCGCCACGACGGACCCGTTTTCCAGGCGCTTCCCTTTGCCGACGGCGATGACTTCACCTTCCTGGGGCTTCTCTTTAGCGGAATCGGGAATATAGAGGCCACCTTGCATGCTGGTGGTTTGCTCGACGCGCTTCACTACCACGCGATCGTACAATGGACGAATTTTCATGTGATTTGAGCCTCCGGGGCTCGGGGAGTACTGAAAGGGCGATTAGGTCCTGTCTCTATAAGATTTAGCACACTACGGGCGAGAGTGCTAATAATATCTTGGGCAGACGGTGCTTAGAGTGGGTGATCAAGCCCAGATAAAACTTTTGCCTTAGTAGGACAGAGAAGCTAGTTCGTGATAATGTGGCAACTAATGGCAACATATTCGATGGAAGAAGACTACCTGCCTTTTGCTTTGATCGGTCTGGAGCAACGCAGGAATGAGATAGACAGTAAGATAGCGGAGATTCGCCAGCTACTGGGCGGGACGGGGTCGGCTCCTAAGGCGACGGCGCCCGCTTCACCTGCGACAGGGAAGCGGGCGGGCAAGCGGCGGACGATGAGCCCGGAAGCCCGGGAGCGGATTGCGCAGGCGCAAAGAGCGCGCTGGGCCAACGCGAAGGGTACCGCGAAGAAGAGCGCCACTAAGACTACGGCGGAGGCCAAAGGTCCCGCCAAAGCTAAAGCGGCGGCGAAGACCAAGGGCGCTAAGAAGCGGACCATGAGCCCGGAAGCGCGGGAGCGGATCGCTGAAGCGCAGAGAAAGCGCTGGGCGGCTTCGCGGAAGACCGCCTAAGTTTATTTACGCCACTCCGGTTACTGCGTAATTGGGGTGGCGGTTACTTCCACCTGAAGCTTGCGTTTGGAGCTAACGTCGTCCGATGAGAAGACGACAGTCGGAGTGTGCAGCGGCAGGGTTACTGGTGCGCTCCAGCGATTCTGACGAATCAGCGGCGGTGTATGACTGGTGTCCTCCGAACTACCAGCCGGAACGTAGCTCACGTCCGCAACCAGGCCGAGCGTCAGATTGTTCCCGGCGACCGTGGGAAACACGAAGTCGAAGCTGACACCCACATCGATATAGGTGAAGTCTCCGCTATTTCCTTTACTTACCGGCACCTTACCTCCCGTTCGTAGAGATTGATTGTTGAAGGCTCTACCGGTTGATACAACGGTGGAGTAGTTTCGCGAGTTGATCACCTTCCCCTCCTCCGACTCTTTGACGGCCAGATTCAGTCGAAAAAACTTGTCCTCGGGCTTCGGTTCCGGCGCTTTGTCCTGAGCGGACACGGATCCGCAAAGAACCGTAAGAATCGCAAAGACTACGGCTGTCGTTTGTTTCATATTTTCTCCTTCAGAATCCGCCGCTGTTAGACAACGGCGGGATTTGTAATGCGGGAATATCAATTGGCGCCGGTTCAGGCTCGTTCTGCCGAGCGGCTACTTCGCTCGCTTCCGCCGGATGCCGGGAGACGAATCGGAGTAGAGCTTGCTCTTCGGGGGTGAGCGGCGATGGGGTCGGGAACTGATCCGGTCGCGTGGCTACAACGCGGGCGCGTCTCACGTGACGTTTCCCAGTTACCGCGAGGGCTGCGGGCAAAGCCGGCGCGGGCGAATGACCTGCGGCCGCCACGATCGTGGGCGGCCGGGGCGAATGCCGCGGAGAGTGGAAAACGAGCAAAAGCGTCGTGAGCAGTGGAATCGCAATCGCGAAGGGCAGCCAAGCCAGGCGTCTGCGCTTCCCGTCAAGACGGATATGGTTGAGTACGCGGGCTTCGAGGCCAGGGCGCGGTTCCGGTGTGTAGGAACGCATCGCTTCCTCAAGTAAGTGGTCGATCTCATCGCGATTCCTTTCCACAAGAGCTGCTCCTCATCAGCGCGGACAATTTTTGCTTCAGGATTTCGCGCGATCGCATCAGGCGCGTGCGGACGGTTCCCGCCGGGATGCCGATGGATTGCGCAATTTCGGTTGAGTTCATGCCCTCGATTCCGGAGAGCGCCATCACTTCCCGGAGGTCCCGCGGTAAGGCGTCCAGAAGCTGGTGCACGGTCGCGATCCAGTCTGATTTGATGACGCTCGATTCCGGCGAATCTTCGTGGGAAGCGTGATCGAGCAGTTCGCCTTCTCGCTCCCGGCGCGGCAGACGGTTGACGGAGACACGCCAGGCCACACGCGCAAGGAAGGCTTTCTCATCTTCGATGGTTTCCCATCCTCCATTCCGGTATAACTTGAGAAATGTTTCCTGCACCGCGTCTTCGGCGCTATCGGGATTGCGAAGCACGGCATAGGCGACGCGGAACACGAAGCGCGATTGGCGATGCACCAGCGCTTCGAAGCGGAGTTCTTTGGCTTGGCCGTCATTGGACATCCATGCTCTTTCACTAAGCAAGACCAAGGCGGCCGGCGAAGTGTTCAGTTAATTTTGGAAGCGGGAACGGGAATATGATAACGGTGATGACCAGACGGGAAATGCTGGCGGCGGGAGCGGTCTCGGCGATGATGGCGTTACGGCCGGCCCGCGCGGACGAGGCGGACGGGAAAGCATTGCTGGGCGGCGCGCCGACCGCATTCAGCGTGCGGGTACGAGCGGCGCGGCAGAGCGGGACGCCGTTCGACGTGATCGAGCACTGCCATCAACTAGGGCTTGCGGGCGCGGAAGCGGTGCTGATGCAGCCAACGCCGGAAGCGGTGAAGGCCATCCGCAAGCAAGTTGACGAATATCGGATGATCCTGATTCTGAACACCGCCCTTCCGAAGAGCGAGGGCGATGTGGCGAAGTTCGATTCGGCCGTGGCGGCCTGCAAAGAAGCGGGCGCGGTGGCGCTCCATACGGCTATGACGGGACGGCGTTACGAGCAGTTCGATTCGCTCGCGGCTTTCGAAAGTAACTTCGCCCAGTGCCAGAAGACAATCGCTCTGGCTGAACCGGTGTTACGGAAACACAAGATGCGGCTGGCGATCGAGAATCACAAAGGCTGGCGCGCAGCCGAGCAAGCGGCCTGGATGAAACGGATCAGCAGCGAATGGGTAGGTGTCTGTCTGGACATGGGCAATAACATTTCGCTGTGCGAGATGCCGGACGAGACTTTCGCCGCGCTGACCCCGTATGCCATCTTTTCGCACATCAAAGACATGGGCGTGGAAGAAGCTCCGGATGGCTTTCTACTTTCGGAAGTGCCGTTCGGGCAGGGCGTGATCGATCTGAAAGCGCGCGTGGAACAGCTCCGCCGCAAAGATCCGAAGATGCTGTTCTGCCTGGAGATGATTACGCGCGATCCGTTATCCATTCCCGTTTATACCGACAAGTATTGGGCGACTTTCTCCTCGCCCGCAACCGAAATCCCCGGCCGCGATGTAGCCAAGGTGCTTGAGCTGGTAAAGAACAACAAACCAAAGACGCCTCTGCCCAGAGTGAGCCAAATGCCAGTGGCGGACCAGATCAAAGCGGAAGACGATTACAACCTGGCGTGCATCCAGTACGCGCGGCAAAACTTGAATATGTAGGATGGCGGCCATGGATACCCAGGTAATGTTGACGAGGCGGGAGATGGGGGAGATGGCGTTGCGGGCGACGGCGTTACCGGGCGCGGCGGCGTTCTTTTCGGCGTGGCTGGGGGCGCAGGAGCATCACCACGCGCTATCCGACGCCCCGCCCGATCCCGAGTTACTGCGCGGCTATCAACCGAAATTTTTCGAGGCTGGTGACTTCGCGGCGCTGCAGGCGTTTACCGAGATCCTGATTCCCACTGATGATACTCCGGGCGCGCGAGATGCGTACTGCGCGGAGTTTATCGACTTCGTGCTGCAGGCTTCAGGCGATATGCCGCAAACGCAGACCAACTGGCGCGCCGCGATGGCGATGCTGAAGGCCGCGGGATTCCATGCCGCCGATGCGAACCAGCGTTTGGAAATCGTGACGGAGATGGACGCGTCGCCAAAGCATCCGGCCGTTGCGGCGTACCGGCTGATCAAACAACAGACCGCGTTTGCGTTTTATACGAGCCGCAAGGGCATGATTGAGACGCTGGATTACAAGGGGAATTCTTATAACCTCACGTTCCCCGCTTGTAACCATCCGGAACATCAGACCGTTTAGACATTGGTCGAGAAATGGCAACGCAATATGACGCGGTTGTAGTAGGGTCCGGCGCGTGCGGCGGATGGGCGGCGATGCAACTCACGCAAGCCGGGATGCGGGTGTTGATGCTGGAGGCGGGAAGCCCCATCGAGACGCGCGACTTCAAACACATCTTTCTTTACCAGTTGGATTATCGCGGCCGGGGTAAGCCTGGGCTGTTCCGCAAGTACAGCGGGAGCGAGCGCAACTACCGGATCATGATCGATAACAGCGAGAACCCGTATACGACGCCGACGGATACCGTGTATCGATGGGGACGGTCGCGGGTATTGGGCGGACGCACTTTGCATTGGGCGAGAGCGAGCGACCGCATGGCGGATTACGAGTTTAAGGCCGCCTCGCGCGATGGATATGGAATGGATTGGGCGGTAAGTTACGCGGACATGAGCCCTTACTATGACCGCGTGGAACGGTTCATCGGAGTGAGCGGCGCACGCGAAGGGTTCGAGCAGTTTCCGGACGGCGCGTTTCTCCCGGTGATGCCGCTGAACTGCGCGGAATCGATTTTTACGGCGGCTTGCAAGAGCATGGGCTGGCCGACGACGCACCGGCGGCTGGCGCAGTTGACGCAGATGCATAACCTGCGGCCGCCCTGCCATTACTGCGGAAACTGCATCAACGGCTGCGATGTCGGCGCAATGTTCAGCACGGTATCGACCACGCTTCCGCCGGCGCTCAAGACCGGGAAGTTGGACGTGAAAACGGATTCGGTGGTGGCCGCGGTGCGGATGAATGCCGAGAACCGCGCACAGGGCGTCACTTACATCGAGCGGTTTACCGGTAAGTCCGTCGATGTGGACGCGAAGTATGTGGTGCTGGCGGCTTCCACCCTGGAGAACACTCGCCTGCTGCTGCTATCGGCGAAGGGCGGGCTGGCGAACTCCAGCGGCACGCTGGGGCACTATATGGCGGACCAGGTCAGCGGCGGCGGAGTGCAGGGCCTTCTTCCGAAGCTGAAGGGTGGACCCAGCCGGCTGGACGATGGCAAGTTAGCCGGAATCACCATCCCGAACTTAGTCAATTACAACGCAAAGACCGCGCGGAAGGATTTTATTCGGGGCTATGTGATGAACGCAACCGGCGGGCAAACGGAGTACCCGCTGTTCGCAGGCGCGTTGCCGGGGTTCGGGAGCGCATGGAAGAAGGAAGTGAAGTCGCGCTATGTGGCGCAGGCGCGCGTATGGATCGCGGGCGGGGAGATGCTGGCGCGGAAAGAGAATTTTGTGGAGCTGGATCCCGAGGTGAAAGACCACTGGGGCATTCCGGTATTGAAGATTCATTTCACGCATTGCGATAACGATCGCAAGCTTCTGGCGCACTATCAGGCTGCGGCGGAGGAGTTGTTTCACAAGGCGGGCGGGATCAGGATGGAAGGCATGGGCGAGACCGGACCGATCGGTTTTCCGGGAGCCCCGGGGTCGCCCGATGTTTCTCCGGCGAAAGCGGCCGCGCCGCCGGTGGATCGCGTGGGGAGCTCGATTCACGAAGTGGGGACGGCCAGAATGAGCGTGAGTCCGAGAGATGGAGTGCTCGATTCCTTTTGCCGGACGCACGATATCGCCAACGTTTATGTGTTCGGCGGGAATGCGTTTCCGTCAACGGGAGACAAGCATCCGACGCTGACGATGATGGCGCTCACGACGCGCGGATGCGACAAGTTGCTGGACGAAGCTAAGCGCGGAAACACCTAAATAGAATTTTTTTATGCGGTACCGTTAAACACCCAGGCAACACCGGCGCGCCCGCTAACTCGGCATTCCACGTAACCACGACTCTTACTTATTCATCTCTGTAGGTGGAGAAGAAAGGTAGCCAATATGAAAAGCATTAGCCGGATGAACTTAGTTGTCCTATTTGCCGCAGCCGGATTAGGGATCGCATCTGCGAAGACTTACGATGTCGCGGTGCCCGATCACGCCGAGGTTGCCGGAACCCCGCTAAAAGCGGGTGATTACGGAGTGAAAGTAAATGGGACGATGGCGACGTTTAACGGACCTGACCAGAAGAAGGTGGAAGTAACGGGGCAGATTCAGGCGTCGAACACAAAATTCGATCAGACGCAACTGGAAGTGGCGAAAGGCAGCGACGGTTTCGATCACATCATTGCGATAGATCTCGGCGGCACCAAGACCAAGCTAACGTTTAACAACTAAGTATCTTAAGCCCTAAGTTGAACGCGCCCGCGAAGTTTTAGAAGCGATTCCGGATGAGAGTCCAGAGCGCTTCGAAGCCGTCGCGGGCGCGTATTTTTTTGCCTTCCGCGATGCCGCGCGCGTTGTAATGAATGGGAACTTCGTGGATTGTATGACCTCGGCTCAGAACCTTAGCGGTAACTTCCGCGCAGAACTCGAAGCGTTTGGAAGCAAGCGGAATATCGCGCAGAATCGACATACGGAAAGCTTTGTAAGCGGTCGCCTGATCGGTTAGGCGGGCGTTGAATAAGAGGTTGGTCGCGGTTGTCAGGATTCGGTTCGCGATCAGGTTGGGGAAGGCCATTCCAATGGGCCGGCCCAGAAAGCGCGAGCCGTAGACAACATCGGCTTCGCCATCGACGATCGGCTGCAGGATGGCCGCGTAGTCTTGCGGATCGTATTCCAGATCGCCATCCTGAATGATCAGAATGTCCCCGGTGGCCTGCGCGATAGCAGTGCGGATGGCGCTGCCCTTGCCGCGATTGACCGTGGAGTGATGCGCGATCAGCAGAGCGGCCGAAGCATACTCGCGAAGCAGTTCCCCGGTGCCATCGGCCGAACCATCGTCCACCACGATAATTTCGCGCGTGCAGTCTTGGGGCAACGGCGCGCGGCGCACGCGATCCAGGACCTCGGGGAAGGTGTGGAACTCGTTATAAACCGGAATGACTATGCTGACTTTAAGCGGCATTAGTGCCCAGCGGCGAACTCTATCACCGCGCAGTGTAGGTTGGAGCAAGGACCGCGCGTGTTTCTCTTCGACCTCTTCCGCTCTTTTCTGCCGGCGGCGAACCCGATCGGCTTCGGCGCAAGCGATTTTTTTGAGCTCCTGCTAGCGCTGGTTTTGCTGGCGGGCGCGCTGTTCACCATTCCTTATCTTCAGCCGTTCGGATTATGGCTGGCCCCCAAGACGAAATGGTGCATGGCGGTATTCGCCATTCTGCCAATCGTGCTGCGGCTCGCATTGTTCGCGCATCATCCGGTTCCGGTACCCAATGTCGGGGACGAGTTCAGCCACTTGTTGGTTGCCGATACGCTGCGTCATTTTCGTCTGGCGAATCCGGAACATCCGTTTCATCGATTTTTCGAGACGTTTTTCGTTCTGCAGCAGCCCACTTACAGTTCGATCTATCCCATCGGTCAAGGGATTCCGCTCGCATTGGGGAAGATGATTTTCGGACTCCCGTGGGCGGGCGTTTTGCTATCGACGGCGGCTTTCTGTGCGCTTTGCTATTGGATGCTGCGTGGTTGGACAACAGCGGGTTGGGCGCTGGCCGGCGGAATGCTGGCGGTGTTCGAGTTCGGTCCGCTGTGCTTGTGGATGAACGATTACTGGGGCGGATCATTCGCGGCGTCGTCCGGGTGTCTGGTGTTCGGTGCGCTGCCGCGGCTGGCGGATCGGGGCCGCGCGCGCGATGCGTTGCTGCTGGGCGCGGGCTTTGCGCTGCATCTATTCACTCGGCCATTCGAGTCGGTGATGCTGGCGGCAAGCATCGGACTATTTTTCGGGCCCCTGTTGATGCGGCAGCGGCGAGTGGCTCTGAGGAAATGCGCGATCGGGTTTGCGCCGGTCGTGTTCGCGTTGCTGGTGATCCTGTTGCAGAATCGCGCCGTGACGGGGAACTGGACGACGCTGCCCTATGCGCTAAGCCAGCAGCAGTATGGCGTGCCCGTGTCGCTGACGTTCCAGGCGGACCCCGTGCCGCACTCGGCCCTGACATCACAACAACAGAATGAGTACGAGATCCAGCGGGCTTTCAAACCGAAGGACGGTGAGACGCTATTCACCTACCTGGAGCGGCTTGAGTATCGCGTTCATTATTATCGGTTCTTCTTTCTGCCTCCGCTTTATCTGGCCTTGCTTGCTTTCTTCTTCTTGCAGCGGACCTTTCGTTGGGCATGGATCATAACCACTCTGGCGCTGTTCAGTTTGGGATCGAACTTTTTTCCGGCCTTCCAGTTTCACTACTTAGCGGCGGTGACCTGTCTGTTCGTGCTTGTGAGCGTGAACGGGCTGGAGCGGATCGGCCGCCTGCAAATCCGCGGCTTGCCCGTGGGCGCTGACGCGGCGCGATGGCTGCTCCTTCTTTGCGCGGCGCATTTCCTCTTCTGGTATACGGTGCACTTATTGGAATCGACTAATGTGGGATTGGAGTTGGTGAGTTACGACGCCTGGAATGCCATCGACCATCAATTCGCGCCGCGACGGGTTAGCGTCGCGCGAAAGTTGGCCGCGGCTCCAGGCAAGGATCTCGTCTTCGTCCGCTATTATCCGAACCATTCCTCGGCGGATGAGTGGGTGTGGAACGAAGCCGCGATTGATGGCGCGCGAGTCGTGTGGGCGCGCGATCTGGGGCTTGAAGAGAATGAAAAACTAAGGGCGTATTATCGCGATCGGCGTGCGTGGCTGCTCGAGCCGGATTTTAAGCCGCTACCCAGGCTGACACCCTATGGAGTAGAGAAGCCCGCCGAGCCGGTTACGCCCGCGGAGGCACCGGCGGTGACACGAGTGCCTGCACTCTTGCCGTCAACGCGCTGGACGCCGTCCGCGGCTCCGCAGACCAGATCGCCATTCGAGGAGCCGGGTTACGCCGCACAGTAGCGATCTTTCGAACTACGCCATCCGGGATCAACAGTTGATGGCGCCGGCGAGGAATTACTTCGCCTGGCAGCGCCGGTTAGTGATGCGCGAAGTGGGAGCGCGCGTGGTGGAGGTCGGTTGCGGGATTGGGAACTTCACTGGAATGCTGCTTGAACAATGCGCGGTCATGGCATTAGATTTGGAGCCGGAATGCATTGCGGAACTAACCGCGCGTTATGCAGGCGCGGCTAACCTGGAAGCTATCGCGGCGGACTGGGGAGCAGCGGATTGGGAGTATCGTCTTTTGCCGCGTTTGCGGGCGTTTCGGCCGGATTCCTGCGTGTGTCTGAATGTGTTGGAACACATCGAGAATGACTTGGACGCGCTGCGGAGAATGGCATCGATCCTCGATCCCGGCGGCGTCATCGTGTTGCTGGTGCCGGCCTTTCCGATGCTTTACGGCCCGATTGACAGGCATTTGGGGCATTGCCGCCGTTACACGCGAGCGTCCGTGCGAAAGCTGGCGGCAGGCGCGGGACTGGAGATCAAAAGCTTGCGCTACATGAACGCGGTGGGGCTGTTCGGCTGGTGGGTGAATGCGCATGTGTTTAAGCGCGAGTGGCAATCGGCCGGACAGATTGTGCTGTTCGATCGCTTTGTAGTGCCGGTCTTGTCACGCCTGGAAGGCGCGGCCGCGCCGCCGTTTGGCCAATCCTTGTTGGTGGTGATGCGGAAGAGCAAAGTTCTTACTGGCGGATAACGGTTCCATCCTGACGGCGCACTTCTCCCCATCCGCCATTCAACCGGCCGCGTTCGCCCTGCTCGCCTGTTCCGAACGGATATTTGGCCGCAGCCTTTATGTCTACTTCGATTCCCCACCCGGGCGAATCGTTAGCGTATAAGTAGCCGTTCTTCATAACGGGACAGTTCGAAAAGACTTCTCGGGTTGCGTCGTTGAAGCTGGAGTATTCCTGAATCCCGAAGTTGGGGCTGATCAGATCCAGCGTGACGTTCGCGGCGTGGCCGATAGGCGAAACATCTCCGGGACCGTGCCATGCAGTGCGGACGCCGAAAGATTCGGCCAGAACCGCGATCTTCCGGCATGGCGTGAAACCTCCCGCTTGCGAGACATGGCAGCGGATGTAGTCGATCAGGCGTTCGGATATGAGCGGAGTCCATTCATGTGGGCTGTTGAATAACTCGCCCATCGCAAGAGGCGTTGTGGACTGCGCGCGGATCTGGCGGAAGTACGCGATGTCTTCCGGGGCCAAGGCGTCTTCCATAAAGAAGAGCCGGAATTTCTCCAGATCCTTCGCGAACTGCACGGCCTGATGCGGTGACACGCGCTCGTGAACGTCGTGGATCAGTTCCACTTCATCACCTAACTGAGTGCGAACCGCTTCCATCATCCGCAGCGTTCGGCGCATGTAGGCCGCCGGTTCAAAGACGGGACCCGCGTGAAGGGCCGGAATTTGCGTTTGACCCGCGCGGCTTCCGTACGCGGCCATTCCGGGAACACCGATCTGCACCCGGACATGGCGGAAACCCTGAGCGAGTAGCTTCTGCGCGTTGTCGATCACCTCCGGAATTTCTTTGCCATCGGCATGGCTGTAGCAATCGGCCGCCTCGCGGCACTTCCCGCCGGTGAGTTGATACACCGGCATGCCGGCCTGGCGGCCTTTGATGTCCCACAGCGCTTGATCGACGCCGCTGACAGCGTTGTTGAGAACCGGGCCGTTGCGCCAGTAAGAGCTGCTGTAGCAGGATTGCCAGATGTCTTCAATGCGGTCAGTGTTCTTGCCGATGAGGAAGGGCTTGAGGTAGTTCTCCACCGCGGGTTTTATTAAATCGGCGCGCTGCGTGAAGGTGGCGCAGCCGAAGCCGTGCAGGCCATCCTGGTCGGTTGTAATCTTGACGACGCTCAGGCGCACGCCGGAAGGTTCGCACTCGATCACCTCCATGTTGGCGATCCTGGGCGATGGCATTCCGCGCATTGCCCGATCGACCAAGTCCTGCGCGCGTTCGAGACGCGGCGTGATTAGGCCGAGCGCCCCGGCGCGGGCGATACCGGTCAGCAGACTTCGGCGATCAAGGAGGCGGTTGAGCACGTTCTTTTCTACCATTCCCGAAGAGTGGACGTAGTGAAATGAAATACTGTGGAAGCGGACAGGAGGCGGGATGCGGAAGTTGCTGGCATTCTTAGGTTTGCTGACGGCCTTTTTAGGTTTGCTGACAGAGGTGTTGGCCTTCGAATCCGTAGAGCCCCTTCCGCCTTGCGAGTGGGGCGGCATAAGCGATCAGATTTTCGTGGGGACCTTTACCGGCAGGGGCGCCGACTCTGGCCCGTGTCATCTCCGAATCGACGAGGTTCTTAAGGGGATAAAGCCGGGAACCGAGGAAATTGAGGTTGCGCCGGGTCCTTGCGGCGCCGGATACAAGACCGGTCTACGTTACCTCGTCTTCGTCTACTCCGAGGATGGGAGGCGGACTGTTGCGGCCTTCGGTGAACCTGCCGAACGATTTGCGGCATCGATTGATTTTTTCGCGCACTGGCGCGCGGCGAACGCTTAACGATGGTGGAAGGGCGGGCCGCTGAAAACGTGGAAAATTCCGGCGTGCGGTACGAATTGGATGAGGAGCACCGGCCTGGACTATTCGGCGTGGTGGTCACAGCCTCGAAAGATGGACAGACCTACACCTCCTCAACCGATCCCTCAGGGTCCTACCAACTGCGCCTGCCGGAAGCGGAACCTATCGGATCACAGCGAAGTTGGCGGAACACGCTACAACCAATCCAAACTATGAACTGGATGTCGCCCCGAACAGTTGTAAGGAACTGGATTTGGGGATGTGGACGGCAAGCCGAGTGACCGGCCATCTAATCGGTTCGGACCGCAAGCCCTCAGCGCAGATCACGGTTGCGCTCATGTCCGCTTCCGATGAGGGAGGCTTTTTAGCGGAGTCAAAAACAGATCCGTCTGGAAAATTCGAGTTCAACAATATTCCGCCCGGCGACTATCTCCTGGGAGTCAATATAAATGGAATTGACTCGAAGCTCCCATACAGCACTCGATTTTATCCCGGGGTTGCCGAACAGGCTAAGGCCGCAGTTGTGAAAGTATCGGCTGCGAAAACGATTGATGGCCTCAATTTCCAGATCGGTGAACGCAAGACAACGCGCCGCATTCAAGTGGTTGTGGAATGGCCTGATGGAAGACCGGTGATCAACGCGAGCGTGCAATGTAGTAGCCGCTCCTCAGATTCGCAAGTCCCGGTTGATTCTCTCCTCCGCTATGTCGATACACAGGGGGAAGCCACATGCGAGGTTCTCGCCGGCGAAGAATTCGAAGTTGACGTGAAGTGACTGTACTGGGAATCGTCAGACCGTCCTGTTCAACCGGTTGCAACGCGCGCAAAACAAAGTGTGCCCGCGGGGACGGATACTGTTCGCCTGAAGTTCTTGGTTGATGCTGTCAACGACATTAGTGCGCGCGAAGCTCCCGAGGATATGTCTGCTTTCAAAGATAACGACTTCTGAGGGTATGGTGACGGGGGAATTTACGGGTTCTGATTGCGCGCCTTCTCTGAAAGATCGTCGCGCACGCCTCGTACGGACGCATGTTGCTGTAGAGGCCTTCTACAAGCCTTACACGCCAGTTCCGCTCCAAACCGGATCACCGCAACTTGAGACTTGATTTCGGCTTCGTCCGCGTGCGGGTGCTTCCGCCGCACGGCGGCGCGCTGCAGGGCGTCTCCCATCTCCAAAGCGACGCGCCCAGGCGAAGCCGTTCGGAAGGAGTCATTTGTTCTAGCCTCTGAAAGTAAACCTCACGGGCTTTTTCGGACGTGTCGCTTAGCGCCATCGTAGTTCGAGTATCGCTCAGGTTAAACTGCATGGGGAAACTCCTGCGATGATCAAACGGCTGGTCTGTATCTCCTGCTTCTTGTGCTGCATCGGAATGGTGGCGGCGGAACGGTATGAGCCCAATTGGGACTCGGTGGACAAGCGGCCCATCCCGGCCTGGTTCACCGACGCGAAATTCGGCATCTTCATCCATTGGGGCGTCTACTCCGTGCCCGCGTATGCGCCGGTGATTCCGGGACGGCTGGCCTATGCCGAATGGTACTGGCACCAGATGACGGAAGGCAAGAAGGCGACGGCCAATCCGGTGGAAGCCGGTACGTGGGCGTTTCATCAGCGGGTGTATGGGGCGGATTACCCTTACCAGAATTTTGCTCCGCTGTTTCGGGCGGAGTTATTCGATCCGGACCATTGGGCGGATGTATTTCAACGGTCCGGCGCGAAGTATGTGGTCTTGACTTCGAAACATCATGAAGGCTTCGCGTTGTGGCCAAGCGCGGAAGCTTCGAGGACTTGGGGCCGTCCCTGGAACGCAGTCGAAACAGGACCGAAGCGCGATCTACTGGGGGATCTTTCGACGGCGGTGCGGGCGAAGGGGCTCAAGATGGGTTACTATTATTCGCTTTATGAATGGTACAACCCACTCTACTTATCCGATAAGCCCCGCTATGTGAAAGAGCATATGATGCCGCAGTTCAAGGATCTGGTGACCCGATACAAGCCGTCCATCATTTTCAGCGACGGCGAGTGGGAGATGCCCTCCGCGGACTGGCATAGCGCGGAGTTGCTTTCCTGGCTCTACAACGATTCTCCGGTGAAGGATGAAGTGGTGGTGGACGATCGCTGGGGGAAAGATACCCGCCATAAACATGGCGGCTATTGGACCACGGAGTATACGCCCGGCATGAGCGGGATGGATCACCCGTGGGAAGAAAGCCGCGGGATGGGATTCTCATACGGATACAATCGCGCGGAGCGCCTGGAGGACTATCACACCGGCCGCGAGTTAGTGGTGCTTCTCTGCGATCTGGTAAGCCGCGGCGGTAACTTACTGCTGGACATTGGACCGGCCGCCGACGGCACGATTCCCGTGGTCATGGAAGACCGGCTGACTCAGGTTGGAAACTGGCTGAAGGTGAATGGCGAGGCAATCTATGGCAGCAAGCCCTGGAAAGAAACACGGCAGTGGAGCACCGGTGAAGTTCCGAAAGTAGACTACAATGCCGAGTTCAACTCGAACTACGACGTGAGTAAGCTAACCGAAATGCCCGCACCCGGCAAGGCGGCCATCGAGGCTTTCTTCACCAGCAAGGGCCGGGACGTCTACGTGATTCTCCCTCGCTGGCCGGGACGAAGCTTCACCGTCAGACAATTCGGAACGGAGCCGGTGAAATCGGCTACCCTGCTCGGCGGATCAGGCGATCTGCGAGTGAACAGTCAAGGCGATTCCGTTCTCATCGGTTTACCCGACATGCCGCCCGCCTTGATGAGCCAACCGGCGTGGGTCGTCAAGTTGAGCCGGTGATCGGGGACGCGCTTTTGTGTCGATCGAATGACACCCGCTGACCCAAAAATACTTCTCTTGACAAGGCGTTGGAGATTCTGTGAGGCTATCAGGAGCATCGCGGAGTCCCATCGCGATTGTCCGCCGCGGGAGTAAATAAAGTGCAAAACGAGGATAGCCCGTCAGTTATCAAGCAACTCCAGAAAAAGCTCAGTTCCCGCCGGCGTTTTCTGCGGCAAGTCGGTGGCGCCGGTCTATCAGCTTTCGCGGCTCCGCTCCTCGAACAGCGCTCCGCGGCCAGCCCTCGCGCGCGGGCGGCGGGCATTCCCCAAATCAATCACATCATTTGTTTGTGCCAGGAGAATCACTCGTTCGATCATTATTTCGGGAGCTACTCGGGCCTGCCCAGCGGTTACGGGATACCCGCCAATTACACCAGCGGCGGCCAGTCGCCCTTCCATTTCACCAGCCTTACCGACAACAACAACGACCCGAATCATAGTTGGAGCGCCATTCACCAGGGTTACGACAACGGGAAGATGGACGGCTGGTATGCGGCGGGCGGAATTGACACCTTGGGGTATTACACTTCCGCGGACCTTGCCTACTACTATTCGCTTTTTCCGCAGTACACGTTGTGCGCAAACTATTGCGGGGGAATGCTTAGCGACACGCAGCCGAACCGCATGATCTATTATTCCGGAACCAGCGGCGGAAACTGCTGCGACTGTATCAACAGCAACGGATCACTCGACTCCTCCACTTATCCGAACATTCTCGATCTGCTCCAGATGTATGGCGTCACGTTCAAGAACTACAACTTCGGCGTCCCGGACAACTACTCTTATCTGGCCTTGTGGTCCAACTGGGCGACCGGCGGCGCCAACAACGAGCTCAACCAATCGCAGGCTCAGTTTTTCACGGACTGTACCAACAACGCGCTTCCCCAGGTCGTATTCATCACCAACGAATCCCCCAATGACGAGCATCCGCCCGAAAACATTCAGACCGGCGAAGCGCAGATGCAACAGATCATTCAGGCCGTGCAGGCTTCCCCGGCGTGGGCCAGCAGCGCGATTCTGCTGACGTGGGACGAAGGCGGCGGATTTTTCGACCACATCGCCCCGCAACAGTTGGATGGCTACGGTCCGGGCGTTCGGGTGCCCATGCTGATCGTTTCCCCTTTCGCCAAGAAAGGCTATGTGGATACCGTCTTCCAGGATCACGGTTCGTTCCTGAAGTTCATCGAAGCGGTTTATGGTCTGCCCACGCTGGCTTCCATCAACCACACTTTCGACAAAAGCACTCCGCTGACAAACAACTCGACCAACGGCTTACCCTTTCCGCCGCGCGACGGCAACGCCGCCACGGGGAATCTGACGCAATGTTTCACTTTCTCCGTGAATCCCTCGTTCACGCTTGCAGCCAATCCCGCAACCGTTACAGCGCAGCAAGGGTCGAACGGGACGTCCACCATCACGGCGAGCATTTCAGGCGGCTTTAATAACGCCATCGCTCTGTCAGCCAGCGGTCTGCCGACCGGGGTCACCGCGGCCTTCACTCCCACCAGCATCGCCGCGCCAGGATCCGGTTCTTCGACTCTTACTCTAACGGCAAGCGCCAGCGCGGCTCCTGGAACTTACACCGTCACCGTGGCGGGCGTGGGCGGCGGAGTCAACCAAAGCACAACGGTCTCGCTCACCGTAACTTCAAGCGCGACGCCGTCGTTCACTCTCGCGGCCAGCCCGGCATCTTTAACGGTTCAGCAAGGCACTAATGGGACCTCTACAATCACCGCAACCATCTCCGGCGGATTCGACAGCGCCGTCGCGCTATCCGCGAGCGGACTTCCGTCCGGCGTCACCGCGGCCTTCAACCCCACCAGCATTGCCGCGCCGGGGTCGGGCTCTTCCACGCTCACGTTAACCGTTGGCTCAAGCGCGACGACGGGAACCTATCCCATCACTGTCACCGGGACCGGCGGCGGCATAAATAAAACCACCACGGTCTCGCTCACAGTTTCCAGCAGCGGTACTCCCAGCTTCACGCTGACTCCAAATCCATCCGCCGTTACCGTGGCTGCCGGGTCCAGCGGCACGTCCACCATCACGGCCGCCATCTCCGGCGGGTTCGACAGCGCCATCGCCATGTCAGCCAGTGGCATGCCGACCGGCGTCACCGCCGCCTTCAGCCCGGCGAGCATTCCGGCGCCCGGATCCGGCAGCACCGTCTTGACCTTGACGGTCGCGGGCACCACCACGCCCGGAACGTACACCATCAACGTAATCGGTACCGGCTTTGGAGGTGTCGTGGAAAACACCACGGTAATCCTCACCGTTACAGGCGCCTCGCAGAACCTGATCCAGAATGGCGGCTTCGAAACCGGCAGCTTCACCGATTGGAAGATCGGCGGCCCAATTGAGCCAAAGGTATCCACCGCACAGAAGCATACGGGAAGCTACAGTGCGTTCCTGGGCAGCACGTCCGCTCCGGAAGACGATGGAACCAGCTACATTTACCAAACCATCACCATCCCCAGCACAGCGAAATCGGCCTCGCTCAACTTCTACTATTACCCGGGAACGAACGATACCATCAGCTACGCCTATCAGGAGGTTCTAATCCAGAACAACTCCGGAAGTACGTTGGCGACAGTACTCAAAGTGGCAAGTAACGCGAGGGGTTGGAAAGAGGTCACTTACAGCCTTGCCAGCTACATTGGTGAGACAATCCGGGTCTACTTCGCCGTCCACGGTAACGGCTATTCGTCTGACTATGTGTACATGTACGTCGATGACGTCAGCGTGACGGTACAATAGCCCGTTTGATGCGGGCTGACGGTCATAAACGGCGATACACTTCCGCGATACTGGCGATCTTCGGCGCGACGTTGGCTGCCTTAAGCGTGGGTGTTCGGGCCGCGGACACCCACGCGCCCATCCATTTCGTCGCGGCGAATGACGATACATCGGTTTCGTTCCCGCCGAGCACCGTCAGCATATACCCGATTCGCGCGGACGGCAGCCTGGCCAGTCCCACTCATGTATCCACGGGAGGTAACGGCATCGCCGGCGGTTACTTCGGAATCAACCGGCTGGTGACGGCGGCCGACGGCACGGACGTGTGCGTGTATGCATCGAACGCTCAATCCGAAAACATATCGGGTATTGACGCGCGTGCTCAAAAATTCGTAGGCGTCTTCCCCGGTTCCCGCGCCGATAACAAGCTGGCGCGTGACGGCGTCGGATTGGTCCTGAACGGCAGCCGTCTCTACGCCACGTTCTCCGGCGCCGGCAATATCGGAACGTTTCAAGTTCAGCCCGGCTGTAAACTCCAGTTTGTGGGTGACGTTCACGCGCAGGGGCTGAACCACGGCAGGGCTGAAGGGATCGCCGCGCGGGGCACCATCATGGTGGTCGCCTACGGGGATGGTTCCATCGAGTCTTTCAACACCTCTGGAGACCTGCCTGTTTCGAACGGCGACGCGCAAAACTCCACAGGATCCCAGGACGATCTGACTCCGGGCGCGGTGGAGATCACCCGCGATGGCCGCTACGCCATCTTCGGAGGCGGCTCGACGGCATCCGCGGTGGAGGTTTCCGATCTAGCCTCCGGGAAGCTCGCCGCCACAACCGTGTACCGACTGGGCACTGCCTGGAACTCCGGCAGCGTCCACTTGAGCCCAGACGAAAGCATGCTGTTTGTTTCCAATAACTCCGGTGGCCGCGTCACCGCCGCGTTTTTCGATAAGGCCACTGGCAAGGTGCGTCCGGGTTGCACATCCGCTCCGCTCAAAGGCTTCTACACCGGCTTCACGTATATTGGCGGCGTGGCCACGGAGTTCCCAACCGGCACCGGGGGTCTTCTCTATGTCCCCGAGTTCGGGGAAGCGGCAAGTCCTCTATCGGAGTGCTTCGTTTCGCGCCGGCCGGTGCGGGATGCACGCTTACGGAGACAGACAAGTCGCCGGTCGCGGGCGGTTCCACTTCGCTGCTTTCCATCGGCGTGTACCCACCAAGGCCGTTCTAAATGAGATTCATTCATAAGATCGCTCTGTATGTTCTGGCGTGCGCGGCTTGCAACGGTGCCGTGGGGCCGGTTCAGGACTGCCCAGGGCGCCCTTACCCCAACACCATCGTGAAAAACCCGCCGGATGTGGATTCGTCCAACGGCGTTCTGAAAATCGCGCTTACCCTTCGCAGCCGGGAGATGATGGAGCTGCCCCTAAAGGTGTGCTACGCATACGAGGCCGGTCCCCTAACGGTGGAGTCTCCCACCTTGCGGCTGAATCCCGGCGACCTACTCGACCTGTCGCTTGCGGACCGCATGAGTTACGTGCGGCCGCATCAGCCAGTTCCAAAATCCAGCCCGTACCCGCACAATCCCTGCGGCGGCGGCACCACCGCCACCACTTCCACCAACATCGAATTTTACGGATTGGTTATCCCGCCGGGTTGTCACGCCGGCGAAGTATCCGCCACTACTATCGAGAACACCGATCCACCGTTTGACTATCAATTTCAGATACCGAAAGACCATCCACCCGGCTTGTACTGGTATCATCCTGACCGGCAAGGTTCCGCCACCCTGCAACTCAATGGCGGCGCATCGGGCGCTCTGATCATCGGCGGAATGGAAAAGGCGAAGCCGGAGGTCGCCGGCCTTCCTGAGCGCGTTCTCATCGTTCGCCAGCAGTTCGATGAGCCCGATTCGTGGCCGCCCGGCGAATATCGCTTGAGTTTGAATTTCCAACCGGCATTCTTCCCGCAACTCCCGTCGCCGATCATTCAGATGAAACCCGGCGCGAAAGAATTCTGGCGCGTCGCCAACGCTACCTCCCAGGCGTTTCTCGCGCTGCAAGTGGTCTTCGGTAACGCTGCTCAGACCGTGACGCTGGTCGCGCTGGACGGGGCATCGCTGCCCAAAAACTTTGCCCGCAAAACCATCGAATTACCTCCCGGCGGCCGCGCGGAGTTTATCGTGAACGGACCCGCCGCCGGTCAGACCGCCCGCCTCATGCAAACCGAATTTGAATCCGGGCGCACTGCCTTCGAAAATCCTCAACAGGAATTGGCGAAGATTGTGGCCGTGCCGAACGCCGAAGAGCCGCCCGCCATTCGCGGAGGCGTTTCTCCATTCGTGCCGCGTCCGGAAGCGCGCGCCACTTTGCTTCGCAAGCTTTATTTTGCGGAAGCACCGAACGGCACTAACGGTCCAACTAACTTTTTCCTGACAGTTCAAGGACAGACGCCCAGGAAGTTTGACCCGTCCGCCCCGCCCGCTGTCGCTACCAAAGTAGGGTCGATAGAGAACTGGACGGTCGCCAACCACTCCGGCGAGACCCATGCTTTTCACCTCCACGGCGCGCATTTCCTTTTACTGGAAGAGAACGGGCATAAGCTTCCCAATCCGGAACTGCGCGACACCGTCACACTTCCGGCCTGGGAAGGCCACGGCCCGTTCCCAACCGTAACGCTGCAGATGGATTTTCGCGACCCGCGCGCCGCCGGCAGATTCGTCCTGGAATGCAGTGACCCTCACCACGCGCAATCGGGCATGATGGCCAACCTCCAGGTGAACCCATAACAAAGCTCGCATGCTTACCGACCGGCGTTCCTTTCTACTTACCGCGCCTTTGCTGCTATCGGCGGCCCGCACCGGCCAACCCGTTAAACCACCAGGAGGGTACGGCGCGCTCCCATCCAACCGGCAGCTTCTCTGGAGTGAAATGGAGTTTTATAACTTCCTTCACTTCACGGTAAATACTTTCACCGATAAAGAATGGGGTGCCGGCGACGAAGATCCGTCACTTTTCAATCCCACCTCCTTCGATGCCGATGCCATCGTCGAAACTCTCAAGGCGGCGGGCAGCACCGGCGTGATTCTCACCTGCAAGCATCACGACGGTTTCTGTCTATGGCCCACAAAGACGACCGAACATAGCGTTCGCAATAGCTCTTGGAGAAGCGGCCGGGGAGACGTCGTAAAAGAGATCTCCGCAGCCGCCGCCCGCCACGGACTCAAATTCGGAGTCTATCTTTCACCGTGGGACCGCAATCAGAGCACTTATGGTACTCCCGCTTACTTAGTTATCTACCGGCGCCAACTCCGCGAGCTCCTGACTAACTACGGGGCTATTTTTGAGATCTGGCACGATGGCGCGAACGGGGGCGATGGCTACTACGGCGGGGCGCGAGAGAAGCGCGTCATCGACAAGCGCCGCTACTACGATTGGGCAAACACCTGGAAGCTGGAGCGCGAGCTTCAACCGGATGCAGTGATCTTCAGTGACGTGGGACCTGACGTCCGCTGGGTCGGCAATGAGAACGGCGTCGCCGCGGAAACTTCATGGGCCACTTACTCGCCCAGGTCCACCGACGGCGGTACCGCCGTTCCCGGCGATGTCAACGAACGGCAATCGACTGCGGGAACCAGAAATGGCGAGTACTGGATGCCCGCGGAGTGTGATGTCTCCATTCGGCCCGGTTGGTTCTGGCACGAAGCCGAGAACAGCCGGGTGAAGACGCCGCAACAACTCCTGGATCTCTACTTCGATTCCGTGGGGCGCGGCGCCAGTCTGCTACTCAACGTTCCACCGGATCGGCGCGGACTAATCCATGAAGCCGATGCGGCTTCTCTGCGCGGGTTCGGCCAACTGCGCGAAAATACCTTCCGTACCAACCTGGCAAAACATGCAAAAATCACCGCCTCCAACGTGCGCGGCAACCAGCCCGAATGGAGCGCGCACCATCTGCTGGACGGCCATCGCCAAACCTGCTGGGCAACCGACGACCGAGTAACGGAGGCGCAGGTCGTTTTCGAGTTTGCGCAACCGGTGCGGTTCAACCTGGTCCGGCTGCGCGAGTGTATCGCTCTTGGCCAGCGGGTCGATGCCTTCAGTATTGACGCGTGGCGCGACGGCGATTGGCGTAACTTCGCATCTGGAACCAGCATCGGGATGTGCCGAATTCTTCGCGCGCCGGAACTTACGATGACCACTCGAATCCGTCTAAGAATCTCCCGCGCGTCGGCGTGCCCGATCCTGTCCGAGTTCAGCGCCTACGCGGAAACGTGACTTCACTTGTGGAGGTCCGCTTCTGCCCGATGGGAAGCGGCGAAGCATAGATACATACATTCACCGGCTCACGCCGCCCGCCCGCAGCGAGACGAGATTGATCTGTAGCGGTACATTCTCTCGCGCATGGATGTGCAGCAACACCTGCCACTCTGAGACGATCGGCTCCTTATTCGAGGCGGCGCGCAGTTGCTCGTATACCGGCCGCATGCGATCCGGATCGCAGAAGAAGTCGCTGACGCCCGCTGTCCCCGCACTGGTGAGTCCGGCCATCAGCAACTGTCGAGAACCGGAAAGCGAACGCGCCATCCAGATCAGCCCGTAATCTTCGAGAGTTTTCCCTTTGACCGAACGCTCGTACATCTTCGGTTCACCGGCCAGCGGGCGCGCATTCAAGATGGCATCATGTTCCATGCTGAAGTTCGCCTTTTCCAACCCTTCCTGAGTCCACGCGCTCATCTGCGGCGTGCCGACCAGGATCATGTGGACGTTGCGCATCGCTCCCCAGTTGACGAATCGCGACTCGGTCAGACGCGGGGAACGGCCGAGACTTCGCATTAACTGGGACAAATTAAACGCCGATACCGCGTCGCCGATTTCCGTGTATTCGCTATCGGCAAGGGTCAGGAAATGGAACCGGTATTGCGTCTGCGGGTCACTGGCGGAAGGGCTCAGCACCTTTTCAAGTCCGGGTTCGAGCGCGAGCGGAACGCGCAAATTCAGGGCCGTTGGGGAGGAAGGAGTTTCGCGATCATTCGTTCCGACGTAACGCAATAGACGCGGATTACTGAGAGCGATCTCGGTTTCGTGGGCGGGATCGGTCACGATCGGTCCGAGCAATTCGCGGTAAAATCCGAAGCGGGGTTCAACCTTGGCGGGCGAACTGGGAATGAATCGAGCCGACGCCCATCCGAGCGCGCACCCCAAGACGACGGCCAGAATCCATAAAGCCGCAGTGCGAACGCGGTTCTTGCGAGGCGCAGGGGGATCAATCGAAAGGATCCGGCCCGTACCGTTGGACGGAGCGACCGCGTCTTCGACCGGCGCGGCCTCGGCCACAGACTGCTTCAGTCCAGCGAACTCAGGGATATAGGACCCCGCCGGAATCTCAATGCGAAAAGCGTGCGTGCCCGGGGATTCGGAATAATACTGCAAAAGGCGTTTTCGAACATCGTTGGCGGTGACACGCACAATCGAGTCGCCGCCGGTATCGTAAGAAGGGTTGCGGCTGAAAACATCGATTCCGAGACTTCTCTCTTTAAGCCGCTCCCATTGCCCGGCGAGCGCACATTCGACAACGTGCGTCAGGAATTCCTGACTTCTGCGGCTACCGTGAAAAGAGGCGCCGTTCAGAACTTCGCCCAGATGTGTCCTGATGAAGCTGGAGTACGGCAAGGCCCCGGCAATCTTCGCTATCGCAGCCTCGTGACTCGCCTGATCGAGTTTCCCTGGCACCGAATCTCCGGCAAAGCATATCACAAGCGATCCCTGCCGAATAATCGGCGATCAAACGTGAAAAGCGGCTCGCCAACTTCTGAGTTACGAAGGTTAACCATGAAAATTCAATAAGATCCGCGCCACGTTAAGAACGTATCTAGCGTTGTGCCGCGCTTCCAGTCCAAGTATCTTCGACTAGAAATCGATCATCTGCAGCCCGCTTCTCGTTTGAAGTGCCGTCAAGCGGGTGCGGCTGTATTCACCTGGGAGATTTAAAACGAATGTCCAAATTCAGTAGCACCCGGCTATCTTTGGCGGCGGCGCTCGTGATTTTCGCCGCGTTCGCTCCGCAGCCCAGTTTCGGTCAAAACGTCTACGGCTCTATTGCGGGGACCATTACCGATTCCAGCGCATCCGTCGTTCCCGGAGCATCCGTCACTTTGACAAACATGGAAACGGCGGAAACTCACAACATGGTCACCAGCGGTTCGGGGGAGTACACGTTTGTGAACATCCTGCCTGGCCGATACAAGTTAGAAGTCGAAAACGCGGGTTTCAAAAAGTTTATCCGCCAACCGATTATTGTCGAGATTGAGAGTGGGCTGCGGGTCGACGTCGCGCTGGAAGTTGGCGGAGTCAACCAGACTGTTGAGGTAACCTCCGAGGCCCCGCTACTGCAGCCGGAAACGAGCTCGCTGGGCCAAGTAGTGGAAAGCCGTACTGTCACCGAGTTGCCACTGAACGGACGCAATCCGCTCGCTCTGGTTGCTCTGACGGCAGGGGTGGTGCCGCAAGGCCAGCCATCCGCTGGAAACTCCTCCACAGGTAACCCGGTCGGCGCGAATCCGTTTGCCGCCGGAGACTTTCAAATCGGCGGAGGCCAAGCTGGCCAGAGTGAAATCCTGATTGACGGCGTCCCAACCAACGGAGCTTACTTGAACGTTGTAACCGTGATTCCGACCCAGGATGCGATTCAGGAATTTAAGGTTCAGACCAACAATCTCGGTCCGGAGTTTGGGCGATTTGCTGGGGGCGTCATCAATCTCTCCACCAAGTCGGGCACGAACGCCTTCCACGGTTCGGCTTATGAGTTTTTGCGCAACAAGGTCCTGAACGCCAACGACTTCTTCTCGAACGCGGGTGGAAATCCCCGCCCCGCCTTTACCCAAAACCAATTTGGCGCCAACGTAGGCGGTCGATTGATCAAAGACAAGCTGTTCTTCTTCTCGAGTTACGAGGGGTTCCGGCAGAGGAAGGGAAATGTTTTGACGACGTGGGTCCCCACGGCGTTAGAGCGAACCGGCAACTTTTCGGAAATCGGCTCAAGCGGCACAAGCTCAGTGCTCCCGATTTACGATCCGACACAGAGCGTTAACTGCGTTTCCGGTGTCGCCGCCTGCCGGCCTCAGTTCAGCGGGAACATTATCCCGGCTAGCCGGCTGAACCCAACGGCGCAGGCGCTCTTGAAATACTTCCCGCTTCCGAACCAAATCGGGAATCCGTTTGGAAATTTCGTCGAGAACTATAGCACGGGTGGTAACGTCTACCAGATCAATGAGCGTGGCGATTATAACTTCAGCGAGAAGCAAAGAATTTTCGCGCGGTATACGAGGTCGAATGTTTTATCGCTTCCGGACGCGCCCTTCGGCCAGGTGTGTAGCGATCGCTGCACGGAAAATACAACCGCCAACCAAGCCGGTTTTGGGGACACGATTACCATTTCTCCGACAACCGTGTTGGACATTCACCTCGGCTACACCCGCTACGTGTATCTGCGCACTCCGCTGAGCGAGGGCATCGATCTTTCGCAGTTCGGCCCCGCGTGGGCCGCGCTGGCGCCACAATTTACCTACACACACATCCCAACGGTTTGTATTTCTCAGGTTTCAGGTGACGACCGGTACGGCGCCGGGAGCTGGTGCTCGGCGGGAACGGGTAGCGGCATTGGCGCGCACGACGACACTTACAGCCTTGAGCCGACGATGACGCACTTGGCTGGCGCGCATAACCTCAAGTTTGGCGGAGAGGTGCGGCTGCTTCGGAACAATTACTACCAAAGTAATCAGCCCGCGGGCCTCTACGAATTCGATGCTGGCATGACATCGGCGAATCCGAACAATGGACAGCCCGGTACTACCTCAGGAGTCGGGGGAAACGGGATCGCCTCTTTCCTGCTCGGGTATGGAAGTACCACAAACGGGAGCTCCGCGGTTGAACCGGCGGCAACAGCGGACCAGATCAGATATGGAGCCGTTTACGGTAACGATACCTGGCGAATCACCAAGAAACTGACGCTGAATGCCGGGGTCCGGTTAGACTTCCAGGGAGACTGGACGGAACGATATAACCGCAATCTCGTCTTCAACACGAATGAGACGAGTCCCATTGCCGCTCAAGTGGGGATACCCGGACTTAAGGGTGCCTACGATTTGGTGGATACAACCAACCATCCCAGCCGCACTGCGTTCCCTTCATGGAGAAACGCTGCGCCGCGCATCGGACTTTCTTACCAACTCGCTGCCAACACCGTAATTCGGGCAGGTTACGGCATCTTCTATTTGCCGGTCGATGTTCGCTGGGATGACGCGCCTCATAACCTTTTCATCAACTCGATCAGCAACACCTGGATCACCGCACAGGCCGATGGCGTCACTCCCAAGAACCCGATCTCTGATCCGTTTCCAAACGGCATTAATCAAGCCCCTGGCCGTGATCAGGCGTTCATCAATGTTCAGGGGAATGGAAACTCCGCTGCTCTTGGCAACTATCTTCCTCCTTACGCTCAGCAATGGAACTTCGACATTCAGCAGCAATTACCGGGCGGAGTGTTAGTAGATATCGCGTACGCTGGTTCGAAAGGCACGCACTTGCCAAACCATAGCCAGGATCTCGATCAATTGCCTACACAGTACCTGCCCACGAATGCGGCGCAGGTGGCGGCGCTAACCGCCCAGGTTCCCAACCCCTTTTACGGCGTTGTGCAATCGGGTAACGTGGGCTCGAATCCGACCATCAAAGCAGCTCAGCTTCTGTTGCCTTTTCCGCAATACGACGATGTTTCCGAAGCGGAAGTGGACGACCGGGATTCGATCTATCACTCCATGCAGTTGAAGGTTCAAAAACGATTCTCGGCGGGGGCGACGTTGCTCGCAACTTACACCGTTTCGAAGCTCATCGACAACGCCAATTCAGAGATTAATTGGCTGGAGGCGGCATCTCCCACGTGGGGAGACTCCAACGCTTACAACATCCGCAGCGCGCGAAGTCTGGATGGATTCGACGTTCCGCAACGGCTGGTTATCGCGTCCGTTCTCGATATTCCCGTTGGCAAAGGCCGAAAATACATGGCCAATATGAACGCAGTCGAGAATGCGGTGATCGGCGGCTGGGGGGTCGACTCTATCATTACCTTCCAGAGCGGATTCCCCATCATTATCGGCGGTTGTCCGGGAGCTCTTAGCAACTCCGGTATCCCAAATGTAGGCTGTGCACTGGCAACCAGAGTTGGACCCGAAGAGATGACGACTGGCTCATTGGACGCAAGACTGGCCCACTGGTTCAATCCCGCCACGTTCACGTCCGGGCCGTCGGATTATTACGGCTATGGAAACGATTCCCGCACGGAGCCGAACTTGCGTGACGACGGCGTGAAAAACTTCGATTTCGGAGTTTTCAAGAACTTCAAATTCGCTCCGGAAGGCCGTATGGATCTTCAGTTCCGCGGAGAATTCTTCAACGCCTTCAACCGAGTGCAATTCAATCCGCCCAACACGAGTTGTTGCGGAGGGGCGAGCTTCGGCCAGGTCACGGGTCAGTATAATCTGCCACGAAATATCCAGTTCGCTCTTAGGCTAAGCTTCTGAGGTTCTAAGATAGTCGGTGGGAGGCCACTCTTCAGATGGTGGCCTCCCTTCATCGTGGGTTCAAATGTGCAATCGTTATCGAGCGCTCGCAGCGCTCACTTTTTTTTGGCCGCTGTTCTTCCGAACCGCACTTTGCCAAATATCCGATGAGCGAATCCAGCAGTCCTTTCACGATGGCCAGATGGCTATGCGGCAAGGGCAGTTCGCCCGCGCCGCGGAAGACTTCAAGAAAGTGCTCCAACTCAGTCCGGCGTTGCTCGAAGCGGAAGTTAATCTAGGACTCGCATACCAAGGCCTTCTAGAGTACGACTCCGCCACTCACTACCTTATAAAAGCCCTGAGGGAACGTCCCAATCTGCTTGGACCCACCGTAATTGTGGGAATGGACTACGTGAAGCTGGGTTCCCCGGACAAAGGTATTCCATTCTTGCGGACCGCGCTGAAGCTCGATCCGTCCAATCGCGATGCCCGGGAGGCGCTCGCTTCGTCGTACCTGACCCAGGACAACTTCCAGGACGCGGCGGAACAGTTTCGCCAAATCGCCGTCCTCAATAACGATAAGTCCGAGGCTTTGTTCAGACTCGGACACGAGTACCTGGACCTGTCCGCTCGTTTGGCCTACAGAGGAGCGCACCTGTATCCCGACTCGGCGTGGGGACATCGCTTTCTCGGTGATCTCTTGTATCAGCGGTCGAATTGGCAACACGCGGTCGATGAATATCAGAAAGCGCTTACCAGCGATCCACAACAACCCGGCTTGCATGTGGCAATGGGTCAGGCCTATTTGCATGCAGGAAATTTTGAGAAAGGCGAAACTGAGTTTCAGAGTGAGCTTGCATCCGATCCAAAAAGTGAGTCTGCGTGGCTGGGTCTTGCGGGTCTGGAGCTGGCCAGAAATCGCGCCACGCCGGCGTTAGAGGATCTCGAAAAGGTCTGGCGGATCTCCCCGGAATTTCTGGCGGTTCAGCGGGAGTTTCCGCCGACCGAACTCTCTCGGGAATCGGCTGGAGCCGTGATTGCGGGACTAAAAGATGCGACGGAAACAGCTCCGAAGCATTTCCTATTGGCGGCCCTCTTTACGACGCTAAGTGACTCCGGCGGGGTGGATAGCGAATGGAAGTCTTTTCAAGCTGAATTCTCATTCTGGCAAAAACAAGCACCCGCTCCGATTGGCGATCGGGACCCGTGCAAGAACCATGCCTACTCCCGCTGTATCGATTCGCTGGAAGCGCGAAAGCACTTAACAAATTCCGGATGGCTGGAACTAGGGAAAGCGCGTCACACCCTGCAGCGATACCAATCCGCAGCCGGGGCTCTGTCTCAAGTCACAGACGCGGCGCCCGAAAGCGCCGAGTCTAGCTACTGGCTGGAACGGAGTTATCAGGCGCTGGGGGCGGAGACCTATGCGCAACTGGAAGACGCATTCCCGAACTCCTGGCGAACCCGTCAACTGAGGGCGGAGAGCTACGCCCTGCGCGGGAGTGTCAAGGATGCCCTTAGCGAATTCCAGGCGGCTCTGGCGTTGCGCCCTGACGAACCGGAACTACATGAAGCGCTTGGAGAACTCTATCTCGATGGCAATAACTTCGAGGATGCGCAGCGCGAACTGGAGCGAACGTTGGCGGCGGGTTCCCAGCGGACGCATGCTCTGTATCTGTTGGGACGCGTTTTTGTGGAAGAGAAGGATAACGAAAAAGCTCTGCCATATCTGGAGCGGGCATTGCGCATTCAACCGGACTTGGCCGAAGCGAACAGCTTGTTGGGAACCGCCTATTTGCGATTGGGACAATTTGCGAATGCCATTTCGAAGCTGGAGAAGGCGGCGCCTTCCGACCACTATGGCAACGTTCACTATCAGCTATTTGTGGCATATCGAAAGCTCGGCCAGCCTGAACGCGCTCAGAAGGAGTTGCTGCTTTCGCAGAATCTCCGGAGGAACAGCCTGGAACGTGAGCAAGCCTTGATCGTCGGTTCTCCGCAGGCGGAAACGGAACCGAAATAGAGCTCCTCTTCGGATACTCTCTAGCGGGCGGGCGCCGGAATGCTAATTCCCGGATCTAGCTTGGCAGCCAAGTCCAACCATTTTTTTGCGCCGGCCTCGTCGCCTTGCTCCGCGAGCATTGCGCCGAGATCGTAGTTTAGAGCAGCCGACAGCGGGTCGACGGCGAGACCCTGGCGAAACGCTTGCATAGCGCCCGCCAGATCGCCCGACGAAACGAGCGCCGCGCCAAGGTTCTCATAAGCAGGCACAATGTCGGGTTCGAGCTCGATCGCGCGACGAAGCGCATCAACTTGACCACCGGGCTGAGCGCGTAAACTGAGCGCGTATTGAAACTGCGCGAACGCGTCCGTTGGATAGGATTGCACAGCGAAGGACAGAATATTGGTAGCTCGTCCAGCATCTCCCATCGCTCCGATCTGCGTACCCATGAAGATATGGGCGCGTAAGAAATACGGATAGATCTTCAGCGCCGCTTGCGCTTTCGCGATGGCGGCTTTGCGGTCGCTCGTCGCCTGAAGCCGGATGGCCTGAAGGAACAGGTCATTTGCCTGCCACTTGAAATCGCGCGGCAGGCGGTGAAGGATCACGAAACGGCTTCCCTGCTGGATGACGCCGCTGGTTTCTCCGTACCAAAGGCGTGCGGCCCCTTCGGCCAGACGCGGATCCATGTCGGCCAATCGAACGTCCCCGACATATCCGCCTGCCGCCGCTATACTTTCGGTCGAGTTTTCGCGCGCAACGTCGTAAAAGGAGTCGCCTCCCGCCACGCGAAGGAGCGCGCCTTCAGCCTTGGCACGATCTTCGGTGCCCAGAATTTCCAGATACTCCCGTTGGGGCGTCACCAGCGAGCGCAAGCCCGCACCCATCTTTGCGGCGTTCATCTTTTGTTCCGGATGAACGGCAATCCAGTGATCCGCGACCTTGAATCCGTTGACCGGGACGGACGGCATGTGGCACTCAATGCATCCCGAAGACGCGTTGACAGGGCAGATGGACGCGTGTTGCGGATTCGTCGCCGAGTGGCAGTGCTGGCAGGTCTTAGCCGCGCGCTCCGCCGTGTTCGGAGTATCGCGATGAGGATCGTGGCAACTGGTACAGCTAATGTTTTCGCCGCTTTGCCGAAAGCATTCGGAATTCTGGAGCGCCGGAACCTGGCTTGAGACCAATAGATCTCCGGGAACCGGGTCCGCTTGATTGATATTGCTGAGGCCGGTGTGGCACCTGGCACAAGTCAGCATACTTTTCGATCCGGCGAGTACTTCCGGCCGAATCAACTGCGCGCCGACGGTCCTCATTGATTCAACGTGGGAGGCGGATGGTCCGTGGCAACTCTCGCACCGAACTCCTCCGTGCAGCCCCGCGCCTAACGTGCCGGGCTGCCCATGGCACGTCAAGCATTTCTGTTCGAAAGTTGGGCTCAGCACACGTCCCATTGCTTTTTCCAGGCTGGCCGGTGTCTCTGCTGGAAACCCGGGGGAAAGGACCAGCGAACCGTGAGGCGAGTAGGCGTAGCGAGCTTCGATCAACGACGGGCGCGCGAGCGCTATACCATCCAAGTCGCTGACCCGGACGAGAAAGCTAATTCCGTGGCGTTTCCCGCCGATCGCGTTCTCCACCGGCAACACGAGTTTGCTGCCCTTCGGATCGGTAAGATAGAATTCCAATTTGCCACCGGAAGTGCTCACCTCGTAACCGAAACCAGGAGGAGTGCCTTCGACTTTCTTTTCGTGGAAGCCGGGAGGCAGAGGCAGTGTCGAAGCCGCATCCCATGTGTTTGCCATAGCGGTAACGCTCTGCGCCGCGGCGATTTCCCGGTGGCAATTCGCGCAGACTTGGGGGCCGGCGTAACGCAGCGCTTCTGAGCCAGCCGCAAAGCCGGAAGTGCATGGCGCAAGCAGCGCCACCCATGCACACAATCTCTGAACGAAGGCCAGCAGCCTGGTAAACAACCCGTCGACTATATCACTTCAGGTTTTCGCGGCGGATCACGTCTAAGCGCGCGGCGACCGGCCGGAAAGCACGATTACGCACTCCAGCGCCAAAGCTGTCAGAAGAATAAAAATCGAACTCAGATCCGCTGTGATGGAAAGGCAGAAATAGAGCGTGGACTTGTTCCGGGTATCGATTTTCTTCACCCAGGACGCCTGCACAAATATCCAGAACAGTAGAAAAACACCGCTCGTAAGAAGGCCCAGAAAGAGGAGGAGCAGCCAGTGCGTCGAGGGCGGTGCAACGGTAACAGGGTTTGCCCGATCGGGAACCGTATATATGGGCGCGGGCGGCAGTGCCGAGACCTTGCCGAAACGCTTGCGGTCGCACCCGCCAAATCGCCGAACGGAACGAGCGCAGCGCCAAGAAAAAAGACTTTGGGCTTGGAGCGGGGGGCAACGACGAAGATGTGGCAAGCTGCCTCGGCGGTGCAAATTGTACCCCCTCATGCACAGGAGAAACCGTTGACTTGCCTCTCTCAAGCTTGCACCATAACCCTCTCTGGAGCCGAAGACCGGTCAGGTACGTCGTGCTTGCAATTGGCTGGGGGCAATCGTCATGGACAGCAACACATTTGTGAAGCTGACCTTCTCCAGTTCTAGTAGGTGATGCTGAATCGTTAATGGTGTTGCTTTTCCTCCCGTCTAGGGGAGGCCAGTCGCGCCTGGTGCGCACTACTTGCTAAAGATGCCTCGGCGATCAGAAATGGAAGCGAGCTCCAAGCGTGATGACGCGCGCGGCCAGCGCGCTGGTCGCTTCTCCGAAATTGGAGTTGGCGATGTTGGTGGAAATGCTGTTCGGGTTGAAATTGAGGTTGTTGAAAATATTGTAGGCATCGAACCGGAATTCCGCCCTAGCGCCTTCGCCTAGTATGGGTAAGCGGGGCAGACCGAAAGCCTTCACCAGAGTGATATCGACATCCCGATAGCTGGGTCCTTCCAGCGAGTTGCGGCGTATCCCAGGCGCCTGCGGGAGCGCGGATCCATATGCAGCGCCGGTATATGGGGTGTAGGTGGGATTTGAGAAGTACGCTTGGCCACCTTTGGGATAGTTGGAACCGGTTTTAAACTGATCGTTGCTGGTGCCGGTACCAGCGCCGCCGAGATAGGCGGCGGGATAGAGAGAGGTATAGTTGCAAGTTCCGCAATAGAGGCTGCCGCCGTTGACGCTCACAAGCGGAGTCCAGGGAAAACCATCGTGAATGTTGAAGATGCCACTTAGCGACCATCCGCCCACGACCTTTTCGAGCCAGCCGTGCGACCCGCGGAAGAAGACCGGCTGATAGTTGCCGAAGAGTTTGAAAGCCAGGGGTAAATTGTAATCCGATCGGCCATAGTCAAGATTGAGATTGTAGGGGTATGGCTGCTCAGAGTAGGGAGCGGAACTAGTGTCCATGCTCCTCGACCAGGTGAATTGCGCCTCGGCCATAAACTGTTGGGAAAACGTATGGCGCAAGTCAGCAATCAGGGCATTATAGTTGCCCCATCCGGCATTGCCCCAATAATCCCCTCCGCCAATCTGCGGATTCAGAGCGTAGCCAAGTGCCGCAGGCGCAGCATTGGGATTTTCATGGAAGTAAAGATTGCGGGACTGGCTCCCCTGATATCCCAGCGATGCTACTAAATTGTGCCCGAAATCATATTCCGTATCGAATGAGAAATGATGCACCAGCATGGTGGGAAGGGTGCTTGGGAAGATGCTGACGTTCACTTGGCCGGTGGTGGGCAGACCGTTCGAGCCGAACTGCGCGATGGCGTTGGGGTTCGCAGGGTAGCTCGTCAGCGAATGAACGTTATTGGAGATCGCATAGACGATACCTGGATTCGGAGCACCGGGAGTGGAGAAACTGAAGGTAGGAAATACCACCAAACCAGGGTTTCCAGCTATATTCGCCGAGATGGCTATTTCCTCCTGATTGTAGTTCAAGCCGTAGCCTCCGCGGACAACCAGTTTGTCTTTAAAGAGCTGGGGGCTCCATGCGAACCCGATTTGTGGGCCGAAGTTACCCTTTTGCGTATCCCAGGAGTCAGCTTTGCGAATCGCAAGCCCGGTCAGGAAGTTTGATCCGGAGCCGGGGAAGGCCCGAAAAATGTTGTCTTGGGAAGAGGCCAGCGGGCCGAAGTAGGAATAACGCAGTCCGACGTTGATCGTCAGGTTCCTCCGGAACTTAAAGTCATCCTGCACGAACAATCCCCACACGCTGGTGTGGTCGCTTTGCTTTTGGGTGGTGGGAACGCCGGTAGAAGGGTTAAAGCTGCTGCTTTCAGAATGAGGAGCATCGTTGAGGAAGTCCCAGATATTGAAGAACTGATAATTGGGCACGCCGCAGCCCGCGCACTCGTTTAGGTAGTAAAGGCGGGTAATGTCCGTGCCGAACTTGATCGTGTGGCGTCCGGCGACCTTGGTGGCCACGTCTTTTATGGTGAAGGTCCATTGGTTGAGAATACTGCCGATGGAAGCTCCGAACGGCTCAATGTTAATGTTGCCAATCTGGCCGATAGAATCCATAGGAAGCCCAACCGGCTGCTGTGGATTGGACGAGATTTCATTCCAGTTCCAACCGGCGGCATTGGCTCGGAACTCATTTAACAGAGTCGGATTGATGGTGTGATTCCAGATCGCTGAATAGGCTTCGTTGATCTGGTCATGATTAAAAAAGTTGTAAGCGCGAGCGGCGCCGTTCAAGAAAGAAGACGATTGGGGAACCCAATAGATCGCGAAAGCGAGGCGGTCAAGGCTGGACAGGTTTGCATCGAGTCGCCCGTTGTACTGGCTCTTTGTGGAAGTGGTGTTGTTGACTACGGTGTAGTTCGCGATATCGGCGACATCGGTCAGTCCGCCGCCCACGCCGGGACTATTTTGACTAACCCAGCCGGGATCCTGCGTGCCCAGCGCCGTGGTTAGCGGCGATCCAATGTTGAGGCCCTGACCAGGAATGGTTCTACAATTTACGTTCTCGACAAGCCCCGCGTCCTGGCATGTGGACGGATTGATAGACTGGGTTGCGACACCGTTTCCAGGGAAATTCAGGTAGGTGTAAGCGATGCTTCCCTGACGAGCTAACTTGGCGAATGCCGGAGTTTCATACCAGCCATTCGAGGTGGTGGTGCTATTCGGCTCTTGCAGAGTCTCGTAATTGAAAAAGAAGAAGAGTTTGTTTTTCCAGATTGGGCCACCAGCGCTGCCGCCTAGCTGATCGAAGGTGTTGTTATCGCGGAGCACGGAATTACCCTGGCCGTTGAACCGCTGGTAAGCGTTGAAATCCGGCCGGTGGCCCGAGTAGAAAAAGCTGCCGTGGAAATCGTTGCTGCCACTCTTGGACGTGACCTCGATTTGGGCGCCGCTGAAACGTCCTACTTCGGCGTCATAGCTGTTCGAGACCACCTTAACGCTATCCACGGAATCTTCCGAAGGAGTGATGATGCTGGTGCCGCCCCAAACCGCGCTCGCTGTGCTAATACCGTCAACGGAGATACCGTTGTTCTCGTACTGCTGGCCAATCGCGAGAGCTTGCGGCCCATTTTCTGTAGCAAAGATGCCCTGGTTTCCGCCGGTGGCGCCTGGGCCTTGGGTGCCCGGTAGACTAAAGCTGCCACCTCCACCACCCTGCGCGCCGTCGCCAGTGACGCCGGGCGTCAACTGAATAAGTTGGAACACGTCACGACCGAACGAAGGCATGTGCTGGATTTCGTTACTGCTGATGGTTTGGCTCAGCGACGCGGTTTCAGTATCGAGGGTCTGCGTGGTGTCGGAAACCGTTACGGTCTGCTGCACTTCGCCAATCTCGAGTTTCACATCAAGCGCATTGGGCTGTTCCGGGATGATTTGCAACCGCTCCAGAACTTTCTTCTTAAACCCCGGGGCCTCAACGGTGAGTTGGTAAGGTGCGGCGGGAAGCGCGTTGAATTGATAGATACCGCTCGCGTCCGACGTCGTCTTGGTTTCGCGCGCGTCACTGGTGTCTATCAGCGTCACCGATGCATTGGAAACGGCTTGGCCTTGAGGGTCAAGAATGGTTCCGCGAATCGAGGCTCTGAATTGAGCTTGAGCCAGGGTCGCGAACAGAAGGAAGGAAGCACCGAAAAGTGTGGACGAGCTGCGTAAGTTCATGAAGTTCCCCGAATAGGCTTTTGCGCATGATCTTATCATGAATAGGCTGCATCAACAATTTTGATCGGCGTCTAGCGGTGAGTTGTAAGGGAGATCTGGAAAGTGATGACAACGAGAGCGGTGGGTCTGCTAGCGGCATCGGCGCTGATTTTTAGCTGCCAGGCGCAAGAGCTGGTGCAAATTGACGCGAAGGAAAAGACCACGCCATTCGCGCATTTCTGGGAGGAAATGTTTGGATCCGGACGCGCGATCCTCTCGCTACGGGAGAGCTACCGGAACGATTTGCGGGCGGTTAAGCAGGTTACGGATTTCCGGTACGTGCGCTTTCACGCCATTCTGCAGGATGAGACCGGGATCTACAACGAGGACGAGCATGGCAATCCGGTCTATAACTTCGCGTATGTGGACCAGATTTATGACGGGCTGTTAAAAAACGGCGTGCGACCGGCGGTGGAGATCAGCTTCATGCCGAAGAAGCTGGCCTTCAACCCGGACGCGCTGCATCCATTCTGGTATAAGCAGAATGTCTCTCCGCCGAAGAGTTGGGAGAAGTGGGACGGGTTAATAACCGCGTTCGCACGCCACTTGGTGGAGCGCTACGGCGAGAGCGAAGTCGCGCAATGGTATTTCGAGGTTTGGAACGAGCCAAACATTGATTTCTGGAACGGCATACCGCGCGAGAAAAGCTACTTCGAGCTATACGACCATACAACTCGCGATCTGAAACAGGTTAGCGCGCGGTTGCGCGTGGGTGGTCCGGCGACGGCTGCCGCCGCTTGGGTGGACGATTTTCTAAAACATGCGTCTGATGAGCGGATTCCCGTGGACTTTGTGTCGAGTCATGCTTACGCCGACGATACGGTGGAGAACCTGTTTGGAACCAGCGAGATTATTCCGATGGACGATCGCGTCTGCAGGGCGATCGGTAAAGTGAAAAAGCAGATCCAGAGTTCGGCTTTTCCGAAATTGCCTCTGCTTTGGACGGAGTGGAACGTTCCTGGAATGAAGGGTGTGCGCGATACATCCTACGTAGGTCCAGCGCTGGCCAATACGATTCGCGAATGCGACGGCATGGTCGATATGATGTCGTTCTGGACTTTCTCCGACGTCTTCGAAGAAGACGGGCCTATTCGCGACACCTTCGAGGGCCATTTCGGCTTACGCGCGAAGGGCGGGATCAATAAGCCCAGCTATTACGACTTTGCTCTCTTGCACCGGCTGGGTAACCAGCGAATTGCCAACCCAAGTATGAACGCGCTTGTGACCAAGCGGGAAGACGGAACGCTGGCGATTGCGGTTTGGAACTTAGTCGATCCGGATCAAAGCGGCGGCTCAAAGAAAATTGGTTTGACGATAGATGGCGTCGCGAAAAACGCTCGGGTTTATGTGAGCCGGGTAGATGATCGGCATGGGAACACGCTGGCGGCCTACCAAGCGATCGGCAGTCCGCGTTACCCCACGGAAGAGCAAGTGGAGCGCATGAACCAGATGACGGCTCTACCCGCTTCAGAAGCCGAGCGCCTAAACGCAAATGGGCTGGAGTTGACGTTGGAGCCGAATGCGCTTGCGCTGGTTGAGGTCGAGAACGCGCCTTAGTTGATTGCGCGAAGCGGAAGGGACGTAATCGTGGTTTTCGCGCAAACCGTAGCTGGGATAAGAAGGTGCTGCAATGACCAATGGACTTGCCCCCTTTATAACGAATTCATCGTCCTGAGAAAAGCGGCTTAGATTGCGCGCCGTTCCACATTCTCATCCAGGGCCGTCTTTAGTTCGCAGGCGAAGCTTTCAAAGTGCGGTCAGCCTCTCCAGCTTAGTCTGGTACATGGGCGATGATGGATACGCACTCATGAGCACATAAACACGGAGAATCAGGGCGAACGCGCGTACAGGCTCGTGGAAATCTTCTGTTTGGATCGACTGGATAGGGCTGCGTGTGCTCGGAATCGCGGCCCCGCTTCACCTTCGTCCGAGCGCAGCCGCCCACCCGAACCGTGTTAGTCCCCCTTCTCCAATAATAGCCGCCGCCTGACCTTGTTGGAACCTGACTCGATCACCTGAGACTTGATTACAAATTCATTGATTAATCCGATGAACTCGTACCCAAAAACGGTTCCGTGGTCGGGTACGAACACCTGAGGAAGCTGCGCAACCCAGTATGGCGTGTCGTTCCGCGGTTTTGGATCAGCGATAGGAACAAAATCGAAGACGAGTTTTCTACTAACTCTGGACGTCAGGTACGCGGCTTGCGGAGGATCGCTTAGGCCATTCGAGGGCCGTCTTTTGAACTCGTGGTTTTGCAGCGCCACTGTGTTTGCGGTGGTCAGTAGATAGTAAGTTCTCTCGTTGTCGATACCGAACGCGTCGGGCGGGTCGATTTTCTTCAGGTCCTTCGGACGGCTTGGCGAAATCCATTGCCCGGCAGGGAAGGCGAACTTGGTAACGGTATCCCCCTTGGAGGTGATCGATACAAGAAGGGGAACGTCCCGCCCGTGATCGTCACGATATTTCACATGTTGATCGTGCAGGTAGTACAGTAACGGTCGGGCCAACTCCGCCGATGCCGCTTCATTGATAAGTAGAATCAAGTCGGCTGGAGATCTGATTTTTCCGCGGGTGCCTATTTGATCCAAGCGGCTTTTCAACACGGGCGTGATCGCGCTTTCGAGTACAAGGCCACCGAACGAATGTCCCATCAGGATCACGCTGGAATTACCGTCGAACTCCGGTCCCTTCGCGTGCCGCAGAATTCCTACCAGCGTTTCACGAAGCGGTTTCGCCCCCACTGCATACGCAACGCTTTCCCGATTTGAGAAGCTTACATTCTCGGCAAAGCCCGTATTCTGTCCCGGCCAGCCCACGCCGGGCCAGCCGATGTAGATGCCCAATACCGGCCTGACCGTCCGGCGCGCCATGAAATCCAGAGCCCGCCGGAATCCCGAGACGTTCCCCGATTGCTCAGAAGCGTTGTTCTTCCAACCGTGGACGAATACAAAGACAATGGCTCCTTTGGACGGATTAAGGCGATTATATTCCTCGATCTTTTGAAACGCGGCGTCACGCTCTTTGTCATCGGCCAATGCGCCGTTCTGGAGAAATTCGATGAAAGCGAGACCGGCTGACGCTGGCTGGTAATAATCGTCATCTGGATAGCGGTAATCCACCGTGGGCGTCTTCGCCTGGAACGCCTTGTTGGGAACACATCCGGCTAAGACGAGAAACAACGCCGGTAACGCGAGCAGGGCTGCTTTCATGATATCTCCTTGGATTACGGCTTGGGTTTGCCTGTTGCGATCCGCCGCCCGAGCCAACCGAACAGGTCGCCCTGGAATTCGGTCCAGACGCTGTTCGCGACATAGCCGCCCAGCGCGCTGCCGGTACCCTCAAACGCTACCCCAACGGTATTCCTGCTGGGCGGTAGGTAAGCGCGTTGAATAAATCCGCTGGCAAGAGATCCGGCGATTCGCGAAAAGGCGATTGTGTCGGTACAGCTATCGTCGCGATGAGTCCACACTACCCGCGTTACCGATGCCCCAAGCCGGGTCCACACGTTCGAATGCGGTGGGTGCTGATGGTCGCCACATCGGATATCGTACGGCGCTTTCGGCCGCGGATCTTCATGCATCAGATAGCCGACGCCGAACGTCACCGTGCTCTTCAGCATTCCCTGCGCGTAACGCGTGCCGAACTGATACCCGAAACCCTTCGCGCCTTCTGGCCACTCCGACGGGGAATGCTCGGCCATCGCGATACCGCTAAAGAAGCTCGCGCCGAAGAAAGCCGATCCGGTAAATAATTGGGCGCGCCAGTAGCATGCCTTTTGATTAAAACCAAGACGCGGAAGGTTCGCCATCGTATAGGAGTCGCATCGCGATACCGGAGGCGTCCGTGGGGAAACAACGATTCCCGAGTCTTTTTGGGGGTTGTCTTGCGCGCGCGACGGTAGAGATAAGAGTAGAAAGCCGATAGCAAACACTGGTGCTGATTTCATTCGATACCTCGCATTCAGTCCGGATGGAGCGAATTATACTCTCGGTGCTGAGCAGATGGTTAATTTTTTTTGTCGTTCGCCAGTATGTGCCGCGCGGGCATGAAACGTTTCAATAGGAGCTTTCACTATTAGCCGGGTTCACGATCAAATTTTCCTTGCGTGCGAGCAGAACTTGAGATATGATCCCGGTCGCGTCCAGGTAAGGAGAAGTCGAAATGCCAAGTCTCGGGTCTTTATTAAAGCAGCGCTGGTTGTTGTTAGTGACGGCGGCGGCTTGTTGTTCCTTCACGGGATGCCCGGAACAAAAGAGTAAGTCCACGGAATATCCAAATCCGGCTTCTCATTTTGCCGGTTACACGCAAAACTGCGGCGGCATTCCCGGATACGTTCCCGACCACTACGGCTATAACCTGACGGACGCCCAGAAATCAGGCGCGTGTACCTGGTATCTGTGGACTGGTGGCGATCCTCTGCGCACCGAAGGCAGCCCGGAAAATGCGCGGGGCAATCCACGTTTCTGGCGGATGGCGGAGAAGAAGCTCTGGCTGATATCCAACCTGCTGGACTTACCCGTCGACGTGAGCATGTTGAGGTATATCACGTCCGTTCCAAGAGGACAGCGCTTCAAGAAATTAGGACTCTTGAGCGATCCCGGATGCAAGGCGGCAACTAAGCCCGACGCCTACGGGTTGATGCTCGATAACTGCTCCGACCCTTACTCCAGCGGCATTATGGGAATTCGTCTGTTCCCGAATCCTGACTTCGATGCAGCCACGTGGAATGCGGATAAGTTTCTCAACTTCGATTCGAGGATCGAGCCTCCTTATCTCGCGGGGTTAACCTGCGGGTTCTGCCATATCGCTTTCAATCCAACCAAGCCGCCCGCCGATCCCGAGAATCCGCAATGGGAAAATTTCGCTCCGGCTTTGGGCAATCAATATATTCGCGAAGGCGAGATGTTCAAGGGCCGCCTAACCAAGAATGACTTTCTTTACTGGGTGTTCGATTCGCAGCAGCCGGGAACGTCGGATACCAGCCGGATCAGTACGGATTTCATCAACAATCCGAACGCTATTAACTCCATCTGGTATCTTCTTTCAGCTCGGCCGAAACACTCCGAAGTCATGAATGACGGGACCACGCAGGACGTGCCCCACATTCTGAAGGATGGGTCCGATTCGATTGGCCCGGCGGGCGCCGCGCTTCGCGTATACGTCAACATCGGAACCTGCCCGGACTACCGCTATAGCCTGGAAGATAGCTTCGTCGGCGCGATCCGGCCCCTGCCTTTGGCTTCGGATGCCGTTAATCCGACGGCTCAACATCCCTTCGACCTCGCTAAGGCCGAAAAAGACTGCGTCGATTGGCAACTCACCGCGGCGAAGATGGGCGATGCAGCCAACTTCCTCGATGCCAACAAACCCTACTACTTAAAGGATGCGCCAGGTTCCGGAAGCTACATGAATAACGACCCGGCAATCCTAAACGTTGGCAGGACGGCATTTGGCCAGGAATGCGCCCGCTGTCACTCGAGCAAACTGCCTGCGGAAGTAGTGCAAGGTGGACTGGACAAACATTCTCCTCAATCTGCCGGCGCCTGGATCAAGCTCGTGAAGACCAGCGATTTTCTCGTCAACAACTTTTTGTCGGATGACAACCGGTATCCGCTGGTTTCTGCCGATTCGCGTCAGGCGATCGGAACCAACGCGAATCGCGCGTTGGGAACCAACCCGCAGACCGGTCACATCTGGCAGAATTTCTCCTCCGTGACCTTCAAGCAGCTACCTTCGCCGGGGACTCTCGCTTTAGATAATCCGTTCGATAGCACGCAAAAGATCAGCTTTAAGGTCCCGCAGGGCGAAGGTTACTACCGGACGCCGTCCCTCATCAACTGCTGGGCCACCGCGCCGTTCTTCTCGAACAACATGCTCGGTAAATACACGGGCGATCCTTCCGTGGCCGGACG
The DNA here is from genome assembly GCA_965225785.1 of Bryobacteraceae bacterium. Classification (GTDB taxonomy): domain Bacteria; phylum Acidobacteriota; class Terriglobia; order Bryobacterales; family Bryobacteraceae; genus Bog-113. The sequence continues at coordinate 293,051 of CBDDBV010000005.1, forward strand.
CATGGCGGCCTTTAACGACGCCGCCGAAAAGCTGCTGTGGCCGGAGAAGCGCGCAGGGAAGGCGACCATTAAGGTCACTGGGACAGATTCAATCCTGAAGGTGGGATTAATTCAAATTCGTATCCCTGCCGGGACGCCGATCGATCTGCTGGCCAACATCAACGTTTACGCGTCCGCCCAACCCGGGCAGGCCCTGGAAATCCTGAAGCGGCTGAATCGAGACCCCAAGCTTCTGGTGCGATTGGCGCAAGCTCTGAACAATCAGGGTCAATACGATGACGAACTGAAAGACTTTGTTCCACTGCTCCTGGCCCGAAGCCAGTCGCCCGATCTCATTCAGGATCACGGCCATACATTCGGCTCCAACCTGCCGGACGATCAGAAGCGCGCGCTGATCGAGTACATGAAGACGTTTTAGCGAATCGGAGCTTGGCCATGGAACAGGATGTTATTTTTCAGCCTCTTCACTTTCGAAACCTGACGGTAAAGAACCGCCTGTTCCGGTCGAACGTTTCAGGCAGGTTCGATAACTACGACGGCTCCGGGACACAAGCGCGCATTAACTGGGAAGAGTCATTCGCCAAGGGTGGCGTCGGAGCGATTATCTCGTCTTTCGTTCCGGTCCATATTCGCGGCCGCATCCTGCCCAATTACGCCATGATCGACAGTGACGAAAAGGTCCCGTTCTGGCGCGCAGTCGGCGAAGCGGTACATCGGCACGATTGCAAGTTCATCGTGCAACTCAGTCACTCCGGAAGGCAGCGCGATAACCCGGGAGTAGAAAACTTCCGGGAGAAATGTTTGTCGTCAACCGATCGCATGGACACCTTTCATGGATTCCTGTGCGAGGCAATGACCCTGCAGCAGATCAAAGACACGATCCAACACTTTGCGGATGGCGCGCGCCGGGCTCGCGAAGCCGGTCTGGACGGTGTGGAATTGCATGCCTCCCACGGCTACTTGATCACTCAGTTCTTAAGCTCGGGAATTAACGATCGAAGCGACCAATACGGCGGAAGTCTTCGCAACCGCGCCGCGTTTCTGCTGGAAATTATTCAGGCGATCCGAAAAGAAGCCGGAACCGATTTCCATCTGCAAGCCAAGCTGAACGCGGTGGATTTCAACAATGCGCTCTACCCGTGGGAGAAAAAAGGCAACACGCTCGCGGATGGAATACAGGTTGCGAAGTGGGCGGAAGAAGCAGGCGTTGACGCCATTCACGTCTCGCTCGGCAGCATGTTTCCGCATCCGTTGATGCCGCCCGGAGGCTTTCCGCCGGACGAGCTCAACTGGTGGTACGGCAACATGATTTCCAGCGGAGTCCTCGGCTATTTCAATTACACGATGTTCCACTTCAAAATTCTACGGCCGCTGTTCTCATTTTTCTGGGGCCGCATGAAGAAAGATCATCCGGTTGAGGCGGTCAGTTCCGAGTATTGCCGCGAGGTCAAGAAGCACGTCAAGGTTCCCATCATCAACACCGGCGGATACCAGGATGCGGAAGTGATTCGCCGCGTGATTTCAGGTGGATACACGGACGCGGTCTCCATGGCGCGTCCCCTGATTGCCAACCGCGATCTGCCTCAGATCCTGTCTGCGAATAGAGTTCCGGAAAAGCCGTGTTCCTTCTGCAACCGATGTCTGGTTAACGCGATTGCCAATCCTCTCGGCTGCTATGACGTTCGGCGATTTGAAAATCACGAGGCGATGGTCGCACAGATCATGGAAGTCTTTCACCCATCGCAATTCTCGCCCAGCGCACCGTGATGGAGCTCGAATATGCCCGATGAGATGGTGATCAAAACCGCGGAAGGACAACTGGTCGACCGGGTCTACTCAAGCCCCGTCGACGAATGGCAGCATCGCCTGCGGCGTTGGATGTTGCTGATTCCTCTTATTCTGTTCGCCATCGTCATTCTTATTCTCGTTTGGTATTTCACCTCGGATCGTCCTCGGCAATATGCGGACATTCAGGAGCATTTCAAATACGGATCCATCGGGAGCGAGCCTGGCGGGAGCATCCTTACGCCGGTCGGAGGGCTCCTTCCGCCCTACCTGATTTTCAAGTCGCTACCCAAGATCTGCCCGGAAAAACTGCCGGGCGGCTATGCTTCGCTCGGGCTGATCTTCGAGGCGAACCGCGATCTTCCCGTGGGTGTCTCGCGCCGCTGGCGGTTGGGAACGGAACAAGTAGGTCTGAACTGCGCGGTCTGCCACACCGGGACGGTGCGCGCAACGCCGGGTAGCCAGCCCATGATCGTCCTCGGGATGCCCGCCCATCAACTTGATCTGGAGCGTTTCTTCCAGTTCATCCTCTCGTGCAGTCTGGATGATCGCCTGACAGCGGCGAACGTGATTCAGAAGGCCGAAGAAACCGGCCATGTCAGTATCATGCAGAAACTGCTGCTGCACCTCGGGCTGATCCAGACCCTCAAGATGCAGACTCTTGAACTGCAAAACCGGATGGGTTACGCCTTCAATGGACCGTTTCCGCCATGGGGCAGAGGTCGCGTGGATACGTTCAGCCCGTATAAGGCTCTCCAGTTCCATTGGGATCTTCAGTCTCTTCCGCATTCGGAACTGGTTGGCGCATCCGACTTTCCCTCGCTATGGAACCAAAAACCGCGCGAAGGAATGCACCTGCACTGGGATGGGGACAACACCTCCGTCGATGAACGCAACCTTAGTGCTTCGCTCGGTGCTGGAGTGACGCCGGTCACGGTGGATCATCCAAGCCTTCAGCGCATCCACGATTGGATTTGGACTTTGCCGCCGCCGCGATACCCATTTCCCATTGACCAGACCCGAAGCCTCGCGGGACAGGCGATCTTCAACGAGCAATGCGGGGAATGTCACAGCTTCTCCGGCGGGAAAACCGGCACCGTGGAACGTCTGGACTCCGTGAATACCGATCGCTCCCGGCTGGACTCCTACACTTACATCTTCTGTTTGAACCAGGCGAATTTATATCCGGACAGCCAATATCGGTTTACTCATTTTAGTAAGACCGACGGCTACGCAAACCAACCGCTGGATGGTGTCTGGGCGCGAGCTCCTTATCTGCATAATGGATCCGTCCCCACGCTCCTCGATCTACTGACGGATCCGGCAAATCGACCGAAAGAATTCGCCCGCGGTTACGACGTTTACGACCAGCAAAAAGGCGGCTTTGTTTCCGACACTCCGGAAGCTCGCGCCATGGGAACGCTCTACGATACAACTCTGCCCGGGAACGGTAACTCGGGGCACTTATGGGGCACGCAGCTTTCAGACGATCAGAAACGGAATCTGATCGAGTTCATGAAGACCTTATGAGCAACTACGCGAGGTGGTTCAGTCGAGTCGTCTGGCTGGGAATCATTGCCAACTTCGCGCTTGCGTTGCCGGCATTGTTTTTACCGGACCAGATGCTGGCGATGATGTCGCTCCCTTCCGCGTCACCCAGCATGTGGCCGAGCTTCGCGGCTTTACTACTGATGCTTGTAAGTCTCTTCTATGTTCCGGCCGCGTTGAAGCCGCTTTATTACCCACTGGTCTCGTGGTTGACCGTGCTGGCGCGCCTTGCCGGTGTTATCTTCTTCTGCATTTTCCATCGCGACTACTTGATGTTCGGATTCTTCGATCTTGTCTTCCTAATTCCCGAGTCCATTTTTCTTACCTTGGCCATTCGACAGGAAAGAGTAATGATCAGGGGGGGAGCCGCCGGTCGAACCATGGCCGACGCAACGCCAGGGACGAACCTGCCGCCCGGTTCGCTGGGAGTTTGGAAGGGAATCTTCACGGCGAGCGCGGTAGGTCTCATCGTGATCGGCGCGCTGTTGACTTACTTTCAATTCTTTCGAACTGTACCGCCGACTTACTTTGCCAGCGACGAGGAACACTTCCTCTACGGATCGATTGGCACGGAGGGAACAGCCGGCGTACCTTACTGGATTTGGCTGGTGTTGCCCCGCATATTCCCGGACAAACTGCCTTACCCTGGCGGATACGAGTCTCTGGGCATCGTGGCGCAGGAAGGACGCGACTTACCCGTTGGCTTCTCCAAACAGAAAATCGGTTTTGACCGTGTCGGGATTAATTGCGCATTCTGCCACACGGCAACCTATCGGCTTCACGATGGAGACAAGCCGGTGATGGTGCCCGCGGCTCCGAGTAACACCACCAGCCCTCAGGATTACTTACGCTTCCTGTTTGCCTGCGCGTCCGACCCGCGTTTTAACTCGTCGACGATTATGGCGGAGATCGCCAAGAACTACCGGTTATCACTGCTCGATCGGCTAACCTACCGGTTCGCGCTGATCCCGTTCACAAAATTTACTTTGTTGCAGCAACAGAATCAGTATCGGCAGTACGGATGGATGAAGAGCAATCCGCCGTGGGGCTACGGCCGCATCGATCCTTTTAACCCCGTTAAGTACCGGGTTCTCAATCAGCCGGTGGACGGAAGTATCGGGAACTCGGATATGGTTCCGCTGTGGAATCTAGGCGCGCATCAGGGTTACGCGTTCCACTGGGATGGGCTGAACACCAACCTACAGGAAGTAGTCATTTCATCCGCGATCGGGGACGGCACGCCTCCGGAATGGGTCGATAAGGATTGGAAACAGCCGGGCGACCAATCGAGTTTGAGGCGCGTGATGAATTACATCAGCACGGCGCAGCCCCCGAAATTTCCTTCGCCTATCGACGCGTCCTTGGCTTCCACGGGAAGAGCGTTGTATCAGAATCAGTGCGCCGATTGCCATGACCCGAAAGGCGCGCGTACCGGTCATGTTGAGCCAGTTACTAACCCGATGCTGGCCACGGACCGGCATCGGCTCGATATGTGGACGCAGAATTCGGCGACCGCGTACAACAACTACGGATCCGGCCATGCCTGGAAGCTAAGTCACTTTGTGAAGCAGGATGGTTATGTGAATGTGCCGCTGGAGGGGACTTGGTTGCGCGCGCCTTACCTGCACAACGGTTCTGTGCCGACCCTTACAGACCTTTTCACGGAACCGGCGAATCGCCCCAGGGTTTTCTATCGCGGGTATGATGTGCTGGATACCCGGAACGTTGGGTTCGTATCGAGTGGACCGGACGCGGAACGAATCGGGTTTCGCTTTGACACCGCCGTCCCCGGTAACGGCAACGGCGGTCATCTATGGGGCACTCGACTGAGCGCTCCGGAGAAGACCGCGTTGATCGAATATCTGAAGACCCTATAAGCTGGATGCCGCTGCCGCCTTGGCCACCGCCACAGGATCCTTGAGAACGTTGACAATTCGATAAGCCGTTGAGAGCGCGTCATCCGCGAAGGTGAGGTTGCGCGGGCGCCAGCTATTTTCTTCCATGCACCGCAGTACCACGCTGTTTGAGATGGACGCGTTCGCCGGAATTTCTCGACGTCTTGGGAAACCGCAGAAGATCTTCCACGACTCATGAAACGTATCGAGCGCGTAAGCGGCATCGAGCGGTAGAGTATAGCTTCTAAAGACGTCCTCGTCGAATTCGAGCCCGAGCGCGTCCGCTTTATTCATCATCCACCCAAGGGTAATATCCGAAAGCGCGGTCTTGCCGGATCCGTCGCTCGGCTCGCCTCCGCCAACGTCGCTATGCGCGCCCGTAAACCACACCTGCTCAAGAGTCTGGCCCGCCCGCGGTTCGCCTTCCCAAAGCGTTGCGGGAAACTGAGCCCGGCGCTCATCGATGGCCAGCGCATGATAAGCGTTTTTGATTTTCGAATTGAGACTCGTGTCCAGAAATCCGTAAAAGATCGGGTCTGATATTCCGATCGCGGAGGGAATGCCAAGCGAACCAACCGTGTCCCACACGCCCACCATCGCGATGTCTGGATTGTTATCCATAGCGCAGTTCGCAAGACTGTTCAGCCTTTCCTGGCGGGCGGCGGGAACGCGTTCGCGGTAAGCATCGAACGCGGTATCGACCAAGCCGCTGGTGAAATTTTGGGTGGGCAGACCCACCGCCGCAATCATCCCGGCCAGGCTGCGAGCCGTGTACGCGCCGCGGCTAAATCCGAAAATATACACGGAATCGCCCGCCTCGTAAACGTGGGAGATCTTCGCGTACGCATCTTTGATCTTCTGCCAGAGGCCCGTTCCGAACGCGCCGCCCACCAGCTTGATAAGGGGGTCGCCACTTGCGCCGACGCCGTCGTCGTAAAGAGGTATCTGGTCCCCGGTGATATTCAGGGCCTTGTATAGCTTATAAACGTTGGTATTTTTGTCTGCGTTGTCCCACGTGCCATCCGCACAGAACGCAATTCGTTTTGCCATGATCCTTGTCCTTTAAGGGAGGTTTTCGGTTGGATTATATCGGAATGTTCAGCTTCCGTGGCTTTTTTCTGCCGATTTGAATCTCACAAAAGCGCGGAGATTTCAGGAGTATCTCGGCTTTGCATTACTCGACGCGATTATGCGACGATCGCTCGAACTGAGCATGTCCGGCTTGATGAGCAGCGAAGGGAAACGGTCTTTTGAAATCAGCACCCGCATCGCGCTCTTCCTCGACTCTGCGCCGCCTCACTCAAGCGTTCGCGCCAGGGAACGCTTCGTCAACCGATCCAACTTCCGTCGACTGGCATCGACGAAGTGTCCGGTGGTTGCACGCTTCTCTCCACGCCATCAGCTGCATTCACACCCCCGTCGCCTCTGCTAACCGAATCCGAAGCCGAGAAGCAGAGTTCGAGGAGTTTCCCGATTTTACCTATCGCGTCTCCGGCCGGCGTGCGCTGGGTATTTTGCGCCTCGCACGCCAGGATTCGGCTGTGTTCAAACTCGCCCCTGCCGATGGCCTGCCGCGCCGCCTGTCGAAGACGCCACGCGTCCGCCGTTAGAACCATCAGCCGGCTCAGATCGGCTCCGCATCGCGGACAGATGCGGCATCCCCGGAAGCGGGCTCGACATACCGGGCACTGGCCGGTCTCGCTCAATTCGGCCGGCCCTCCATGAAGAAGAGCAATTCCCGGAGGGACCGGGAAGCTCCCGCCAGCGCCGCTGCATCCCCCGAATCCAGGGCAGCAGCAATCTTCTCGTGCAGATCGATCGCCTCTTCGCGATCTTCCGCGTGCATCTTCTCGAAGAGTTTGCGCGAGCGCTCGATGAGTTCGGCCGCCTCCACTTCGCCCGGCAAAAGGTCGCGTTCCGCTTCAAAGTCGGCCTCCGCTTCCTCAGGATCCGGTTCAGGAAGTTCTTCCGCCTGGACGGTCACCGGTCGGGCCGCGTAAAGCTCCTGGATGCGTTTGCGCCCGGCCGCAATCTCGTCGGGCGTCTTAGCCTGCAGCGCATTGGCAATCGTGATCTGCTTCGACTTCCCGGTTCGCTTCTCCACCGCTGCTACGTCCAGAATGCCGTCTAGATCCAATTTCATTCGGCACAGAATTTCGTTCGAGTCTTTGGTCTCCGTCAAATTTCCGATGCGGAAATCGCCCACCGGAATGTTTTTCAAGGCATCCTCGTCATCGCCCTGGTACACCTGAACATCAACTTCAGTTTGAAAAGGGCGGCTCGTAAAAAACGCCTCCGTTCGCGTTAGCGGGAGCGGTGTGTTGCGGCGGATGATCGGCTTGTAGCAATGCGGATACGGAACTCCGCCTCGATCGCCCAGATACGATACTCCGAAGGAATACGGCGAAACATCCACCAGCACACGGTCTACGTCCCGCCCCGCCAGCCTCGAAGCCAATACGCCGGCGCCCAGTGCCACGCACAGATCGGGATGCAAGTCCTGTCTCGGCTCGATCCTGATCAGTTCACTCAGTAACTGGAAAACCAGCGGCGTCCGCGTGCTCCCGCCAACCAATAACACGGCATCCATGTCACCCGGCTTTCGGCCCGCATCCTGCAGCGCCTTGGAAACACTGTCAAGGGTCGACTCGATCAAAGGCCGGATCAGGCTCTCATAGTCCGGCCTTGTAATCTCCGTTTCGAGATGCACCGGCGTTCCCGTCCTGGATACCAGGGCTTCTTCCCGAACCAGAACAAACGGTTCCTGACTCAGTTTCTTCTTAGCCTCTTCGGCAGCCCACCAAAGCCGCGCGCGCGCAGCGGGATGACCCTGCCGAACATCGATTCCGTGCTGTTTCTGGAACTCCTGCGCAAGGCGTTCGGCAAGAAGATCGTCGAAATCGTCGCCGCCCAGCCGGTTGTTTCCATGACTCGCCAGCACCTCCGTAACGTCGCCCTCGATCGTCACCACGGAAACATCGAACGTGCCGCCACCGAGATCGTAGATTAGGGCTGTGTGGCGGGATCCATCGCCGTATCCGTAAGCAAGACTGGCGGCGGTGGGTTCATTCAGGATGCGTACCACCTCAAGACCCGCCAACGCGCCGGCTTCCCGCGTGGCGCTCCGTTGCGCGTCGGAAAAATAGGCGGGCACGGTGATGACAGCCTTTTGCGGACTCCGTCCCAGCGAGAGCCGCGCCCATTCGACGAGTTCACGCAGAATCACCGCCGATATTTCCGGCGGAGTGAAGCTCTGGCCACCCAGCATTACCGATTCCGTACTGCCCATCCTGCGCTTAATGCTTCGCACGGTCCGCTCGGGATAGATCGCCTGCTGATTGCGCGCGGGCTCTCCCACCAGCAGTTCTCCCGAATCGGAAAATCCGACGCAGGACGGCAAGATCTTCTGATCCCCGGGGCCGAGCACGCGCACCTTTCCGTCCAGGAACGCCGCTACTTCGGAGTTCGTAGTTCCTAAATCGATTCCAACAATCAAGTCACTCATGTTCTTGTTCGGAGACAGCCGCGGCGCGGGACACCTTCACCTGAGCCGGACGAAACAATTCCCCGTTCCATTCGAAACCGCTCCGGTAGACTTCCAGCACCGTTCCCGCGGAAACCGACGATGTTTCTTCGCTGTCGATGGCATTCATCCGGCGGGGATCGAACGGTTCGCCCTGACACCGGATCTCTCGCGCGTTGAATTCATCGAGCACCTGGTCCAATCGTTCGATGCCGAGTTCATAACCTCGGGTCAAAGCGGCGACGGACTCGATCGCCGGTTCCGTTGAATCCTTCCGGAAAATCCGGGCCCACCAGCCAACATGGACATCGCCGGCCGGCTTACGTTTGCAGCCGGCGACCGTTTCGCGCCCGCGGACTAGACGGTCGCGAAGGTCGATGAAGGCGTTTAAAGCTTCTTTGCGGCAGCGCCGCTCGCATTCGCGTTCAACCGTCCGCTCTCGGTCGGCACGAAGTCCGCCAAGTTCGTCCGCCACTTTGTCGGTTTGACCGGCGATCGTACGATTGAGTTCCTGGAACGCCCTGCCTTGTAGCTTGATCTCCTGCGTCAGCGACGTCATCGCCGCCCACAGCGTATAGGAATCGCAAGCCGGATTCGAAGCGCCTAAGCTTGCCGAATCGCCGGTCTCCAACACCGATGCGAGCACTTGAGCATCAATTCCTCCCGGAGGATCCTCAGAGGACATGGCGGAATCCAGCAACACCTCGAAGCGCCGCAAAATTTCCTGCCGGTCCATTCCCGCGATCACTTTAATTTCAGTACCTCGCGCCAAGGTTCCGGTCCGGCGAAGATTCGGCGGGGTCGGCTATTTTCGGTCAGCGAGGCGAGCGGGCCACGTTCCGAGGCGAGCAGGAGAGCCCTCGCGCGCTCGCGCGGATCCCTCAGAGCGTCGTAAGCGTCGCGAATCCTTTCGAATTCCTCCGGTGCCCGGTCGGGCGGAAACTCCTTCACCTTGAGCAGATAAGCGGCCCGAATTTCTTCTTCGGAGGCTTTGGCCGCCACCCCGAGAATTTCAATTGCCGTCATGTGTTCCGCCGTCCTTTGCTCTTCCCTTGGTGTTTCCTTTCGCCTGCGTTGCCGAAAATTCGTGGGAGCACTTCCTCGGGAGTTTCACCTGCTAAGAAACCCTCTTGCAGCACTTCAAGGAACTTGTCGGCAATATCGGGCGGCATTCCCTTGGGAAGTTGGCGCTTGATCGACTTTTCAAGTTCCTCGATCTCAAAATCGGGATCGTCGCCCTCATCAGCGGGTAAGCGGGTTCCGCCCCCTCTTCTGCGCCGGCAGTTCTGGCAATCGCAAAGGGACTCCCGAAAATACCGACTGTAATCCGGCCCGGGCTCGAAGCGGGTGGGAAATACTTCCGAAGCCATCTCCAATCGCAAAATTTCCCGGGCATCTTCGATGGTCAGCGACAACCCATCGCCCCCTGCGCGGTTGCGGCCGATCTCAACCGCCCGATCTACCACCTCCATATCACGATACAGCCGTCCGAGTTCGGCTGCCGCGGCCGAGACCACCACACTGCGCAGGGCGAAACCGGGCGGCATCGCGCGCGCTCGCAATAACAGAAAACGCGCTTCGCCCGGACCGCCGCGCTCCATGCCGGTTTGCGATGCCTCCCAAGCTAATCGGTGCCGTTCCGAGATCGCCCCCAACTCGCCCAACAGCCGGAGTTGTTGGGAATCGAGTGCGTTGCGCACGCCCAGAAATTGCTTTTCCGCCTCGTCGATATAGCCGCTGGGAAGCTTGAAGTTTCGAATTCCCACGTCGTCCGCAATGGCAATCACCCTCGCGAGCGAAACGGGAAGAGCCTTCCGTTCCTCGCGCTCCAAATCGTTCAACAACGGCAAATAATCGGAGTTGAAGGACTTCGAGATTGACCCTAAGCCGAAAATCAGAAGGTACGCGGGGATTCGACCGCCCAGCAAGTGTTCCACTTCCATGCGGGTCTCGGCAATCGTGATTGGGTTCTGATCGGCTACCGCGGTCAGGTGGAGCAGCGCAGCCAGCAACGCTGGCCGGTCCCCTTGTTGGGATTGCGGGAGTATCGTGATCGCCGCCAGCTTTTCTTTGGCGAGGTGCGGCCTATTCTGCTGGAGGTGGCGCATGGCCCCGGCGGCCAATAGTCTTAATCGCGCGGCGCGAACCGCGGAATGCACCGCGTCGATGCGCTCCGCCTTCGCGAGATACGAAAGCGCCGTTGGAATCGCGCTGCGCTTCTCCGCGCCGTGCATAAGATGCAGAACCGGTTCAATGTCCTTCGGACGAGCCCGATTCCAATCGAGCGCGACCTTCTCGGCCGCGGAGGCCGAACGTTCCGCAGCCCATATCATCCATTGCTCGAACGATTCGGGATGTGGATCCATTTCGCAGGCGCGGCGGTAAAGCTCGTCCGGAGACAGAAAATAACGCTCCTCGGCCCATGCCTTCCGGCGCGAACTCTCCCGGCCTGAGATGTAGGAGTCCCGCAAATCGAAAAGCATTGAGCTGGGAATCCGTCGCAACAAGCCTGCGATGTGAAGGTAGACCGTGGCCGCTTCCGCGCTATGGGCCCGAAACCATCCTTCGCGAACGGCTTGGGCGCCAAACTCGTGCCACAACTCGCAAGCCTCCGCAAGGTCGTCAGGTTCGCCTGTACCCTCCATGGCGCGCGCATACATCCGGTAGAAGACCGCGTCCGGGCGGGCCGCGCCTTCGAGCGCCGCTGTCAGTCGGTCCGTGTCCATGTATTCCACTCCAGCCCGCACGGTGATGAGCTGCTTGAGTTTCATGACTTGGTCCGGCATGACAAGCTGGCACTCCCTAACCGCCGTGCGGACCGCCTTGAAGATGCGGCTGGCGCTTTCGTCCTCATCGAACGCCTGGTCGAGGTTCACCAGCGCCTTTTGGAGTTGCATCCTGCTCACCGTGGTTCGGCCGATCAGCGCAAGCTCAGCCGGTTTTTGGGCGCGGTTCTTTCCTTCGGCCTTCCCGGCGTCAAGTTCTTGCGCTCCCAGCATGGCGCGCATCGCAGGCCCGAGACGCGCCGCAACGGACTCCGGGCGGAGTGCCGCCAAATGATCCAAGCATCCTTCGTCGTCGCCGCGATAGAAACGCGCGATCGCGTGAATCAACAGTTTCCATGAGGCAAGCGGGCTCCGGTGAGACACTTCCGGAAGAGCGATTTGCTCCGGCGTAACCGGTCCGGTGGTCACGGCCGTAAAAGCCCTGTCTAACGCTGCCGCCGCTTGGCGAAGGGGGTGTTCCGGAAGCAAGGCTGGGCAGTCGGCTATAGCTTGAAGATCCGTGATTTGATTCTTCACGGTCTCTTCGATAGCGCTCCGGCGTTCGCGGCTCAGCTCCGGCTCATTCAAAGGGCTAAGCAAAGCGGTAAGGTTGCCGACGCCCGACGACGCCGTCATCTGAAGCGCGTCCAGCCGGGCTTTCGCCGAGGGAAAGCGCTCGCGTACTAAATCGAGAAGAGACCGCGCCTCAAGCGCGAGATTCTGATCGAGGAGCGATTGAATCCGGGCCGCGTAAGTATCGGTCAGCAGACGCTCGGAGGCGCTGGTTCTCTGGGCTTTGTGAAACTGTTTGGCGTTCTCGAGCGCGGTCCGAACGTTGCCATTCGCGATGAGTTGCCGGACGCTGGCCTCGATGGCGTGGATGGTGTTTTCAATTGTAACGGGTGAAGGAGGCAGTTTGGCTGGATGGCTCTTCGACACAACTTTTTCGCTCTCAGTCCTCCCGGGGGCTTTTCGATTATAGCCGACCTGTAGTTTCCGGACTGGCCAATTCCGCCAGTCCGTCGCATCGCATCGGCCTTGGACTCTGGCATAAGCGCACCCCGGTCGACGCCTGTCCACTACCTTCAGCATCCGGAACGGGCCTTCGCAATAGAACGTTTCAATTTCGCTATCCTCAGGACATTTCTACTTCGCGCCGGCATGCGCGAGGCGAGGCGGGCGCTGTCAAGGCGAGGCGGGCGCGCCCACGCGCCTCGATCTCCTGATACACTACTTCCCGAAGCGGAATCGCGAAATCCTATGGCGCAGGTTAAAGCAACTCCGAAGACGTATGACGTCGTTATTGTGGGCTCCGGGGCGGGCGGCGGCGTTGCCGCGCATGTGCTCGCGCTATCGGGAGCGAAGATTTGCATGTTGGAAGCCGGTGACATGTATGACTGCACCAAGGATTCCGACATGTTCAAGTGGCCGTACAACGCGCCGCACCGGGCGTCGGGAAGCAAGGAAAAGCCGTTCGGCTATTTCGACGCGACGCTGGTCGGCGGCTGGGAGGTTCCCGGCGAACCGTATACCAACGCGCCGGGGTCGGATTGGATGTGGTGGCGCGCGCGCATGCTCGGGGGCCGCACCAATCACTACGGCCGCATTTCCCTGCGCATGGGACCTTACGACTTCAAGCCTTACAGCCGCGACGGGAAAGGCTTCGACTGGCCGATCAGCTACGAGGAGTTGGCGCCCTATTACGACAAAGCAGAGGAACTGATCGGGGTATTCGGCACGCACGAAGGTCTGGAAAATACGCCCGATGGTAAGTTCCAGCCCGCACCCGCGCCGCCGCGCGGTTACGAGCGCGTAATCAAGTACGGTTCCGACAAGCTCAAGATTCCCTGCATCCCGTCGCGCCTGGCGATTCTTACGCAGCCGCTGAACGGTCGTCCCGCTTGCCATTACTGTTCGCAGTGCGGACGGGGATGCACCGTGAACGCGAACTTCAACTCGCCCGGCGTCCATATCTTTCCGGCGATGAAGACGGGGAATCTGGAACTGCGCCCGAACTCGATGGTCCGCGAGGTTCTGGTCGGTGCGGACGGCATGGCGCGGGGCGTCTCTTACGTCAACAAGAAAACCCGCGAGGAAGAGAGCGTGTACGGCCGCATCGTGGTGCTGGCGGCGAGTTGCTGCGAGACGGCTCGCATCATGCTGAACTCGAAGAGTCCGCAGTTCCCGAACGGCGTAGGCAACTCCTCCGGGCTTGTCGGGAAGTACATCATGGATACCGTTGGTTCGGATGTCGGCGGGTATCTGCCGATTCTCGAAGATCTTCCACCGCAGAACGAAGACGGCGTCGGCGGCATGCATATGTATATGCCGTGGTGGTTGTATCAGGAGCAGAAGGCCGGTAAGATGCCGTTCTCGCGCGGCTATCACATTGAAATCGGCGGCGGACGCGGCTTGCCGGGAGCGGGTGAACTCGGCGGTTCTGAGCGCATTCTCGGCGGAGGTTACGGCGCGGAGCTAAAGAAGAACCTGCGCAAGATCTACGGCGCCAACGTCTACTTCAGCGGCCGCGGGGAAATGATTCCCAACGAAGACAGTTACTGCGAGATCGACCCCGATACGGTGGATCAATGGGGCATTCCGGTGCTGCGCTTCCATTTCAAATGGAGCCAGGACGAGATTCTGCAAGCTAAACACATGCAGGATACATTCGAGCAAATTATTCACGCCTGCGGTGGGAAGGTCACTTACAAGTCAGGGCGGCATGGCGGTGGTGGAATCTCGCGCGGCGGGGAGATCATCCACGAAGTCGGCGCGACAAAGATGGGGGATAACCCGAAGACTTCCGTGTTGAATCAATACGCGCAGGCATGGGATTGTAAGAATCTGTTTATCACGGACGCGGCGCCGTTCGTCAGCAACGCCGATAAGAACCCGACGCTGAGTATTACGGCGCTCGGCTGGCGGACGTCCGAGTACATTGCGGAACAAGTCAAGAAGAGGAACTTAAGTGTCTAGACCATCCGATCCTAAGACTCTAGAAGACGGCGGCATCAGCCGGCGTTCTATCTTTCAGATTCTCGGCGCGGCTCCGGCTTTTGCGGCGGCAGCGGGCACGGCGGGGGCGCAAACGCACGACCATGCCGCCATGGCGGCGGCGAAGACGGCCACCCCTACGGGTCCTTATCAGCGCAAGGTGTTTAACGATCACCAATGGCGCACGGTTCACGTGGTGTGCGATTTGATCATTCCCGCGGACGAACGCAGCGGCAGCGCTACGGATGCCGGAGTGCCGGAGTTCATCGATGACTGGATCGATTTCCGTAAACACGAGGACGGCAACGCTAACTTCGAGGCGCAGATACTAGGCGGGCTGACGTGGCTTGACCTCGAATCCAACCGGCTGTTTGGTAAAAACTTCGCCAACGCACCGGTAGAACAACAGAAGCAGATGTTGGATCGCATTGCCTGGCCGGAAAAAGCCGCGCCCGCCGACCACATCTGGGCTACCTTCTTCACTAAGTTCCGCGACCTGACCGTGAGCGGATTCTACTCGAGCAAGATGGGAGTTGCGGATCTGCCTTATCTAGGCAATCGCGCGGTAACTCATTGGCAGGGATGCGACCCGAAAGTCTGGGCGATTATCGAGGAGCGCATGAAGACGGGCTATACGGGATTGGGCGGGGTCGCGCCGCCGATCATGGGTTAGTGGATCGCTAATCTCCGCTCCATGTCTTCGAGAGCGATGCCTTTCGTTTCCGGATAGATCGTCAGCACTACGAAGAACTGCACGACCATCATCGCGGCGAAGAAGACGAACGGTCCACCCTTGGACTTAGCGGCGATTACGGGAAAGCCGAATGAGATGGCCGCGTTCATGACCCAGTGCGTGAAGCTTCCCAGGCTCTGTCCTTTAGCGCGGACTTCGGTCGGAAATACTTCGCTGATATAAACCCAAATTACCGCGCCTTGCGAGAACGCGAAGAAGGCGATATAGCCGACTAACAGCCACACCAGCAAGTTCTGATAAGCGCCCGCGAAAAAAATGGCGGCGACTCCCGAGAGACAAACCGCCGTTCCGACGGCGCCGATCATGAGCAGCGTCTTGCGCCCGATCTTATCGATCAAAGACATTGCCAGCATGGTGAAGAGTAGGTTCGTCGCGCCAATCGCCACCGACTGCAAGTCGCCCGATACTTTGCTGAAGCCGGCTTGCTTAAAGATGTCATTCAAATAGTAGAGAATGGCGTTGATTCCCGATAGCTGATTGAACATGCCGATGGAAAACGCGAGGAAGATCGGCAAGCGGTACTTCCAGACGAAGAGCGGCTGTTTGCCCTGCTCCTGAGCGGCCGCTCTGGCCATCGCCATGTCGTGGAGTTCGGACTCGATGTTCTCTTCTCCGATCTGCACCAGCACGGCGCGTGCTTCGGCTGTGCGGTCTCTTTGTGCGAGCCAGCGCGGGCTGCGGGGAATCGCGAACAGCATGAAGAAGAAGAAGAGCGCGGGTACCGCGGAGATCCCCAACTTCCACCGCCACTCGGTTGGGCCGAACTGCGCCAGGCCGATCAGAAAGTTCGAAAGATAGGCCAGTAAAATCCCGCCGACCACGTTGAACTGGAAGAATCCCACCAGCCTTCCGCGCCACTTGGCCGGCGCGATCTCGGCGATGTACAGGGGTCCCAGAACAGACGACCCGCCGATTCCCAGTCCGCCGATGAACCGGAAGACCAGCAGCGCGGGCCAGTTCCACGCGATTGCGCAGCCCGCGGCTGAGACGAGATAGAGCAGCGCCATGACACGCAGGCTGTCGCGCCGGCCGTAGCGGTCTCCAGGAATGCTCGCCAGAAACGCACCAAGGATGGTTCCGACCAGCGCGCTGGCGACCGTGAAGCCGAGACCGCGTGGGGACAGATCGAAAACGCGCGTGAGTGCGTCCGTGGTCCCGGCGATAACGGCCGTATCGAATCCAAACAATAACCCGCCGAGCGCGGCGACGATGGTGCTTTTGACGAGAGAGGAGGATAGGGCCATGGCGTGTCGGACCAGCTAAGTATATGCCTGCTCGGCCAGCAGGAACGTACCGAGAATGCCGGCGCGTCCGCCTAACTGCGCGGGCGTCACATATTCATCAAGACGCTCGGTAATTTCAGGTACGCGAACATAGCCGTTTAAGATGCGCGCGATCTCAACTCGGATTAAAGGAAAGAGATGCGGCTGTTGCATGACGCCGCCGCCCATCACGATGCGTTGCGGGGAGAGCGAGCAGACCCACACGGCGAGAGCAAGTGCAAGATAGTACGCTTCTAATTCCCAGGCCGGATGATTTGCCGGCAGCGCGTCGGCCGGCTTCCCCCATCGCGCGTGCATCGCGGGACCGGCGGCCAGGCCTTCCAGACAATCTCCGTGGTAAGGACAAAAGCCGGAATACGGATCACGCGCAAGATCGTGCGGAATGGGAATGTGTCCCATCTCGGTGTGCACCATGCCATGAACCAACTGTTGGTTTACGACCGCGCCGCCGCCGATACCGGTACCGACCGTAAGGTACAGGAAATCAGATAGCCCCTGCGCCGCTCCCCAACGGCCTTCAGCCAGCGCCGCCGCGTTCACGTCGGTATCGAAAGCAACCGGGACATGGAGATCTTCGCGGATCACGCCTACGATGTCGCAGTCGCGCCAGCCCGGCTTCGGCGTTGAGGTGATGCAACCGTAGGTGGCCGACCTCTTGTTCAGATCAATTGGGCCGAAAGATCCGATGCCGATCGCTTCCAGCTTTCCATGCGTTTCACCCCGGAAGAACTGGATGGCGTCATGCAACGTCGCAGCCGGCGTGGTAGTTGGAATCTGCACGGCCGTAAGATCATCCGGCCCGCTGCCGACGCCGCACACGAACTTCGTCCCGCCCGCTTCGATGCCGCCAAATACTCTTCGCGCCATAGCCGTTAAAGAGTGTGTCACAACGGCGGCGTTACAGTGAAGGCTATGGACGACGCACGCACTCTTCCCTTGGCTGCCGGTTTCGGCGCACTTGCCGGATCGCGAACTTTCATGGGCCCGCTCGCGGTCGCTCGGGCCGCTCGCACCGAGCATCTCGATCTTGATGGAACTCCGCTGGCTTTCGCCGACACCGCGAATGGCGCTCACATTCTGGCGGCACTGGCCGTCGGGGAATTGATCGCGGATAAGACCCCTTTCATCCCGAATCGCACAGACCCGCCCGCGCTTATCGGCCGTTTTGGAGCGGGCGCGCTCGCGGGAGCGTCGGTTGCGAAAGCGCGCAAAGGGAACTGGCTGATGGGCGCGATCGTGGGAGGCGCGGCAGCCGTTGGCGCCACTTACGCGGCCTACGAACTACGCCGCCGCGCGGGCATCGCTACGAAGCTGCCCGATCTCGTATTTGCCCTGATCGAGGATGCGATTGTGATTGGATCCGGGCTGGCGCTGATCGCCGCAACAGACGAGTAGAACCGTAGTATTAGCCATCTCCCAGCCTGTTACCGGGGATTAAGTAATTGCGGACGTAATCCTCCACTGCCGCTTCAAGCGTCAACGGTTTGCTTTGGTATCCACTGGCGCGCATGCGGTCCATCACCGCGCACGTCGCGTATTGATACTTCGGCCGCAGGTAGTCCGGCATATCGATGAATTCGATAACGGGCTCACGCCCCATTGCCGCGAAGAGCGCATGCGCCAAGTCCAGCCAGGTTCGTGACTGTCCCGCGCCAACATTGAATAAACCGGACGCGGATACGGATTCGGCCAGATGAACGGTCATCTGCACGGCATCCTTGACATAGAGGAAGTCGCGCTGCTGGCAGCCGTCGGCGAATTGCGGGCGGTAACTACGGAACAGTTGCATTTTTCCCGTATCTAGGATCTGGTGGAAGGCTTTGTGCACCACGCTGCGCATCTCGCCCTTGTGGTCCTCATTCGGCCCGAACACGTTGAAGTATTTCAGCCCGATCAGGCGATCGAGATAGCCGTGCCGCTCCGCCCAAAGATCGAACATCTGTTTGGAATAGCCATACATGTTTAATGGGCGAAGTGATTGCAGATCGCGGGTTTCGACGAGGCCCGTTTCCAGCGCACCATAGGTGGCCGCGGACGACGCATAAATGAAGCGCGCGTTGCGGCGCAGGCACCAGTGCGCCAGTTTCTTGGTGTACTCGAAGTTATTGCGGACCAAGTAGGCGGCGTCGGTTTCCGTGGTCGAGGAGCAGGCGCCTAAGTGGAAGACGGTGTGGATGTCGGATGGCAGATCGCGGTCATCTTCGAGTAGCTTTTCGAAGTCGTCGGCCTCGAAGTAATCTTCGTAGCGGAGCGGCGCCAGGTTCTTCCATTTTTCGGTCCGGTCCAGCCGGTCGCATACCAGGATGTTTTGGAAGCCGCGCCGGTTGAGTTCCCAGGTCAGGGCGCTGCCGATCAGTCCCGCGCCGCCGGTCACCACCATGCGGCCGATTTGCAGATAACGCATGTCGTCTTCATCTTGGCATTGACGCCACAAGCCCGCGCTACCCTTAAGAAAAATGGCAAAAGGTCCAATCACCGCGTTTATCGAACATCATTACCGCCACTTCAACGCCGCGTCTCTGGTGGAAGCGGCGCACGGCTATACCAAGCACCTGGAAAGCGGCGGGAAAATGTTTCTGACGCTGGCCGGGGCTATGAGCACGGCCGAGCTTGGCCTTTCGCTGGCGGAAATGATTAGGCGGGACAAGGTGCACGGCATCTCCTGCACCGGCGCGAATTTGGAGGAAGACGTGTTCAACCTGGTGGCGCACGATTTCTATGAGCGCGTCCCAAACTGGCGTGACCTGACGCCTGCCGACGAGCAGGGTTTGCTGGAGCGCCACATGAACCGGGTGACGGACACGTGCATCCCGGAAGCGGAAGCGATGCGGCGCATTGAAGCTGTGATTCTGAAGGAGTGGATGGCGGCGGATGCGCGGGGCGAGCGATTGTTCCCGCACCAGTTCTTCTATCGGATTCTGCGCGATCCGGAACTGGAGAAGAGCTTCCAAATCGATCGGCGGGATAGCTGGCTTTACGCGGCGATGGAGAAGAACCTGCCGATGTTCGTGCCGGGCTGGGAAGATTCTACGCTGGGCAATATGTATGCCGGCCATAACGTAGCGGGGGACATCAGGAATGTGCACACGGTGCGTACAGGGATTGAGGTGATGATGGAACTCGCCGAATGGTACACGCAGACCTCAAAGCGGCATTCGATCGGTTTCTTTCAGATTGGCGGAGGCATCGCGGGTGACTTTCCGATCTGCGTGGTTCCGATGCTGCGGCAGGATCTGGAGCGCGAAGACACGCCGCTGTGGGGATACTTCTGCCAGATCAGCGACTCGACCACAAGCTATGGTTCCTACTCCGGTGCGATCCCGAACGAAAAAATCACCTGGGAGAAGCTCAGCATAGACACCCCGAAATATATGATTGAGTCAGACGCATCCATCGTGGCGCCGCTGGTATTTGCGGCGGTGCTTGGCTGGTAATTTCATGGCGAATATTGCATTTCTCGGATTAGGCATCATGGGTGCGCCCATGGCCGGACACCTGATCAAAGCGGGACACCAGGTGACGCTTTGGACCAACACCGCCGCGAAAGCCAGGAAGTTGGCGGACGATTTAGGCGCGGCCGCGGCGAAGACGCCGGCCGAAGCCGCTCAGAATGCCGAGTTCGTCTTCATCTGCGTGGGCGATTCGGGTATGTCGGAGCGCGTGATCCTCGGTCCCGAAGGTGTGATTCACGGGGCCAAGCCGGGAACGGTAGTGGTGGACACCAGTACCGTCAGTCCTAGTTTCAGCCGCCGAGTGGGGGAAGAACTCGCCGCGAAGAGGATTCCATTTCTGGGAGCTCCCATCACCGGATCGAAGCCGGGATCGGAAAACGCGACGCTGACGTGGATGGTTGGGGGCGAGCGCGAGACCTTCGACAAGACGCGTCCCCTGATGGAGATCATGGGGAAGAAGATCTACTATTGCGGCGGTCCAGGCATGGGACTACATGTCAAACTAACGCAGAACCTGCTTCTTTCTAACATTCTGCAGGCATTCAACGAGGGTTTGGTACTGAGTACGAAGGCTGGTGTAGATCCGGAACTGATGCTGGAAGTCTTGGCGAATAGCGCGGCGAAATCCGGGCTGGTGGAGTTTAAAGCCCCATTTGTGCTGCGCGGCGACTTCTCACCCAACTTCTCCGTAAAATGGATGCACAAGGATATCGGTCTGATGCTGGATTCGGGAAAAGAGCTTGGCGTGCCGCTGTTGCTTACGGGATTGACCCACCAGATTTTCCAGAACGCAATCTCTCAAGGTTTTGGCGAGGAAGATATCTGCTCTACAATCAGGCCTTTAGAACAAGCGGCCAAGGTGGAAGTAAGAAAAAAGTAGTTCACGATACAAGGTTCCAAAATTGGAATACAAAATTTGGTTGACAGTGATCGGGTAATATCCTAATATTGGAATCAAGCCGGGGAGGACAAAAACTCCCACCAAAGCGAGACTAACCTCTAAATCAAGACCCCTGAAGCAAACCTCCCCGGCGCCCGTAAGGGTTTGCTTCAATCCTGCCGATGTTATGATCGCGACATCGTCACGCATGACATCCGTATCGGTATTAGGGTCCACCGGTTCCATCGGCACGAACACTCTGGACGTCGTCCGGCAAAACTCCCATCGATTTCACATTTTTGCTCTAGCGGCTGGCAAGAACACGGAGTTACTCGCACGCCAGATCGTCGAGTTCCGTCCAAGGGTAGCAGTGCTGAGCGCGCCGGAACTGCTTCCTCTTCTGGCGGAGACCCTGGCGTCGATGGGCGTGAGAAGAAAGGATTGGCCGGAGCTTTTCGCGGGACCGAAAGGCCTGATCGATGTTTCCACCGCGCCTGAAGCGGACGTGGTTGTTTCCGCAATCGTTGGAGTGGGCGGCTTGGAAGCGACATTTGAAGCCGCGCGGGCGGGAAAGCGGATTGGGCTGGCGAATAAAGAGTCGCTGGTCTCAGCCGGAAACCTGGTGATGGACGCGGTGCGGGCGCACGGCGCGGTCCTGCTGCCGATTGACAGCGAGCACAACGGGGCGCACCAATGCTTTCGGGCGGGCGCGCGGGCGGAAGTGACCCGGCTGATCCTCACGGCCTCGGGCGGTCCATTTCGCACTACGCCAAAACATCTATTTGCCGATATAACACCCGAGCAGGCATTGAAGCATCCGACCTGGAAGATGGGCAATCGGATCACGATTGATTCGGCGACGCTGATGAACAAGGGGTTCGAGGTGATCGAGGCCTGCTGGCTGTTCGATCTTCGGCCTTCTGAGGTGGAAGTGGTGGTTCACCCGCAATCGAGCGTGCACGCAATGGTCGAGTACAACGACGGCAGCATTCTGGCGCAAGTCTCGGCAACTGACATGCGCATGCCGATTCAGTACGCCCTCACGTGGCCCGACCGGCTGCAGGCGCCGGTTCCGAAGATCGACTGGACGCAAACCAAGCAGTGGGATTTCAGCGCGCCGGATCTGGAGCGGTTCCCGCTTTTGCGCTTGGCATACGAGGCCCAGGCGGCGGGCCGCTCGGAAACGTGCACGCTGAATGCGGCGGATGAAGTGGCCGTGGCCGCGTTTCTCGAACGGGAAATCGGGTTCCCTGATATCGCGGACATTGTGTCCGAAACGCTTGATCGATTTCCTCCCCGGCGCGCAGGTTCAATTGGGGATATTCTAGAGCTAGACGCGGATTCACGAGCCCTGGCCCGCAAACTGGTTATCAAGCGATCCCAGGCTTCGGAGCGGAGCAGCTCCGTCAGGGTCTAGGCAGCAAGGTTAAACATGATTTCTGTTCTGCAAAGTATTTTCTGGCTCCTGGTGTTGTTGGGAGTGATGATTTTAATCCACGAGCTGGGACACTTCCTGGTGGCGCGCTTCTTTGACGTGCGCGTGGATGTATTCAGCATTGGCTTCGGTCCGCGATTATTCGGATTCAAGCGGGGCGATACCGACTATCGTTTCTCGGCCGTCCTGTTCGGCGGTTACGTCAAGATGGCCGGCGACCAACCCGGGGACGAGCACATGGTAACCGATCCCGGAGCGTTTCTGCAGAAGCCGCGCTGGCAGCGACTGCTGGTTGTTTTCGCCGGACCGTTCTTTAATATCGCTCTCGCCGTCGGGCTACTCGCGGGCTTGTTCATGGTGCATTACGAACACGTGTTGGACGTGGGCGGTTTTATCGTCGGCCATGTGGACAAGGGCTCCGCGGCCGAAAAGGCGGGCGTGCTGCCCGGCGACAAGATCATTCAGATCGAAGGCCAACGGAACCCGACCTGGGACGATATTGTGCGCCATGAGGTGGCGAGCCCGGACCGCAGGGTGGATGTCACATTGGAGCGCCAGGGCAAGCTGATTCAGACCGCGGTCTATCCGATCTTGGACGAGAGGCTGGGCGTGGCCACGGCGGGGTGGGAATCGAGCGGGCCTATCGTGATTCACGACGTGACGCCGGGTATGCCGGCCGATAAAGCGGGGCTGAAGCCGGGCGATCTGCTGGTTTCCGTGAACGGACAGCCGATCCGTTCGCCTTACAAGTTGCAAGAGATTATTCGCGGCGGCGGCGGAGCGCCGGCCGCGGTTGAGTACTCGCGCAATGGCGCGGACCATACAGTGACGATGACGCCGGTGATGGGTAACGTGGACGGCAAGTCGCATTATCTGATCGGGGTTGCGCCCAGCATCAAGTACGACGTGGTTACAGAACGGCTTTCCCTGCCGGCGGCGCTGCGGGAATCGATTGTCCAGAACTCGCGTACGGCGACGTTGATCTTCCAGTTTCTGCGCGGCATTCTGGAGCGCAAGATGTCAGCCAAGGCGCTCGACGGGCCGATTGGAATAGCGCGGGAATCGAGCCGCGCGGCCGCCCGAGGTGCAGCCGATTTCCTCACGCTTATGGCGGCTGTCAGTATCAACCTGGCGATCGTCAACATGTTGCCCATCCCGATCCTCGATGGCGGCGTGATCCTGACACTGCTGATCGAAATGCTGCTCGGCCGCGACCTGAGCAATGCGTTCAAAGAAGGACTGATGAAGGTCGGCTTCGTTTTCCTGATGGCGATCGTCGTCTTCGCCCTTTACAACGACATTTCAAAGGTGTTCACGCAGGGTTAGAGCCTCTGCCTGAATCAGTTCCCTGTCCGAACGCATCTGCTAATCTGACCCCGCATGGAACCCTCGTGTATCCGACAGACCGCGCTGCCGAATATTACGAAGCTGTTTGGGGATTTCACTTATCACCCCGATCGCGTTGCGGAGTTTTACCCATATCTTCCGCTGCAACCCGGTTCGTTTCGCCGCGCGGCTGAACAAATCGAGTTCTCCCCCGAGCAGCGCCGGAATCTGGTCGCTGCGCTCAGGATACAGAATCACGGGAATCCCCTGCTGGACCGGCTCGCGCAAGCGGGTACGGTAGCGGTGGTTACCGGGCAGCAGGTCGGATTATTTTCCGGGCCACTTTACACGATTTATAAGGCGCTCACGGCGATCCGCCTCGCCGAAAATTTGACGGTCGATGGTATTCCGGCGGTTCCCATATTCTGGCTGGCGACCGAAGATCACGATTTCCCGGAAGTAAACCAAGCGTGGCTATTCGATGACGCGCATCGCGCGGTGCGGTTCGAAGCGCAAGCCGCACCCAAAGCGAACCAACCCGTGGGCGGGGTGGTGATCGAGAGCGTGGATCTTGAACAAGTCAGCAAAACTCTCGCAGGACTTCCTTATGCGGAGGAAGCGTTTGAACTGATCCGCTCCACCTATCGGCCCGGCGTTGCATTCGGGGAAGCATTCGCTGCGCTTCTCGGCCGTCTGCTCGAGGGGTTTCCGATACTGCGCGTGGATCCGATGCTTCCGGAGTTTCGTGCTCTGGCGGCCCCGCTGCTGAGCAAGGCCGTGACGAAGGCGCCCGCGCTGACGGCGGCGATCCTTCAACGGAATAAAGAACTGAACGCGGCGGGTTATCACGCGCAGGTGCACGTGGAACAATCGACCTCATTGTTCTTCCGTTTGCGGGACGGGCAGCGCCTCGCTCTGCGCCGCCACAACGGAGATTATTTCGAAGGAAAAGAGAAGATTTCAGCGCGGGAACTGGCGGACCACCCGGAACAACTATCCCCCAATGCTTTGCTGCGTCCGGTGGTGCAGGATTCCATGATTCCGACAATCGCGTATGTGGGCGGACCGGCGGAGCTTGCCTATCTGGCGCAATCGGAAGTGCTGTACCGCAACCTTCTGGGGCGGCAACCGATCGCGGTGCATCGTGCCAGCTTCACGCTGCTCGACGCGCGCGCGGCCAAACTGCTCGAACGGTATCGGTTGGAGCTTCCGGATTTCTTCCACGGGGAAGAAGCGGTCCGCCAGAAAGCATCGCGCATGCTGGTGGATCCGGGACTTGCGGCGCGGATCGACGAGACGCGCGCAACGGCAGTTACATCCCTGGAACGGATGGCTTCCGAGTTGAAAAACTTTGATCCGTCCATCACCAAAGCGCTGGAGAAGAGCCGCCGCAAGATCGAGTATCAGTTTGGCAAGATCGCGCGCAAAGTAGGGCGGCAAGCGGTGATCCGCGATGAACGCGCGGGCCGCGACATCTGCGCACTTACCGACTCGTTGTTTCCAAGGCATCGCCTACAGGAACGCCTCTATTCAGCTCCGGCGCTGATCGCGCAACATGGACCGGATCTGGTGCGCTACGTGTACGATCACGTGACGCTCGAGTGTCCCGATCACCAGGTTCTCGCTTAAAGTCCGCCGAGCGGGCGTAAGTGGAGTGTGTGATCTTTTATTCAATGGATCGACGCGCGTTCTTGCAGCTTGGCGGATTGACCTCACTCTGTCTGATGGGCCGGGTGGATCTGCGCGCGGGGCCGGCGAAGAAGGTCGTAATCCTCGGGGCGGGCGTATCGGGGTTGGCGGCTGGACTTCACCTGACGGAGGCCGGACACGACGTTACCATTCTCGAAGCGCAGTTGCGTCCTGGCGGTCGCGTGTACACGATTCGGGCGCCGTTCTCGGATGGGCTTTACGCGGAGGCTGGCGCGGGCCGCATTCCCAGCACGCACCATCTCACACTCGACTATGTGAAGCGTTTCAAGCTTGAACTCGACCCGTTCTTTCCGCAAGCCGGCGCAAATGTCTTTCTCTGGCGCGAGCAGCGCCAAGTGGTTCCGTTCGGGCATGATCCGGATCTGGGTGAGTTGGATGTTAACTTCACGGCGGAAGAGCGTAAGGCCGGCTTCGGCGGTCTGGCGAAGAAATACTTGCTCCCGCTCCAAGATCAGATTCGGTCATTGCCGGCGGATGGCTGGCCGTACCCAATGGGTCTGAAGTCAGGGAAGATCAGCTTGCGGGACTATCTTCGTCAACACGGCGCTTCAACGGATGCGATTCAGTATCTTTCGCAGGGTTTCGAAGATAGCGCACTGCTCGACTTCGTACACGATTCCGTAAGCCACGCGGTCCCGATGCTCTGGAAGATCCGAGGCGGAAATGACCAACTGCCGCGCGCTATGGCGGACAAACTTCGCAGGCAAATTCGATATGGCGCGGCGGTGGTGAAGATCGTTCAAACGTCCAGCGGCGTCGAGGTCACGTATATGAATGCGGGCGCGCATCGTGTGGTGGCGGCGGATTGGCTGATCTGTACCCTGCCGTTTACGGTGCTGCGGGGAATTGAAGTGACGCCGCCGTGGTCAGCCAACAAAGCGTTTGCGATTCAGAACTTATACATGGGCCCGGTTACGCGGGTATTTGCGCAAACGAAGAGTCGTTTTTGGGAAGCGGACGGGCGCAACGGATTTGCCGAAGTGGATCAACCCATGGAGATCTGGAGTCCGACTTACAAGGCGCCCGGCACGCGCGGAATTGTCATGTCGTATATCTACGAGGATTTGGCGGTTCAGTATTCCGCAATGAGCGAGGACACGCGATTGGAAACGTCTTTGGAACTATTCGAGAGGATTCACCCGGGCATGCGGGAGAACTTCGAAGGCGGAGCGACGTGGTCATGGCTGAACCATCCGTGGTCGAAAGGCGCTTACCTGGTGACGAAACCGGGCCAATTCCAAACGGTCCTGCCATATACCGCGACTGCCGAAGGGCGCATTCATTTTGCCGGCGAGCACACTTCGCCGTGGCCGGGGTGGATTCAGGGCGCGCTGCATTCGGGGCTGCGCGCGGCGCGGGAGGTGACGGCCGCGCCGGGATAGCGGAGGCGATCGGGTTGGTCGATAATGGTGTTTAGAGGAAGGCGTCAATTATGCCAAAAACACTTCTAGAACAGCTTCGCGAAATGACTAAGGTGGTTGCCGACACCGGGGAGTTCGAGTCCATCCTGAAGTACAAGCCGCAGGACAGCACCACCAACCCTTCTTTAATCACCGCGGCGGCGCAGTTGCCGGCTTATCGATCCCTGGTGGATGACGTTCTGAAGCAGGCGAAGGATGAACTGGGCGACGAAGCGAAAGACCAGGATGTCGCCAAGTTGGCGTTTAAGCGATTGGCGGTGGCATTCGGCAAGAAAATTCTGGCGATTGTGCCCGGGCGCGTTTCGACCGAAGTGGACGCGCGTCTTTCTTATGACACCGAAGCCACGATGCGGGAAGCGCGGGAAATCATCCAGCAATACGACGAAGCCGGGGTCTCGCGCGAGCGCATTCTGATTAAGATCGCATCTACCTGGGAAGGTATCAAGGCGGCCGAGCAACTGGAGAAAGATGGAATCCACTGCAATCTCACGCTGCTATTCGGAATGCATCAGGCCGTGGCGTGCGCGGAAGCCAAGGTTACTCTGATTTCTCCGTTTGTGGGACGCATTCTCGATTGGTACAAGAAGGACACGGGCAAGAACTACGAAGGCGCGGACGATCCCGGTGTGCAGTCGGTGACCGCGATTTATAACTACTATAAGAAGTTCGGTTATCAGACGGTGGTAATGGGAGCGAGCTTCCGCAACGTCGGGGAGATCATTTCGCTGGCCGGATGCGACCTGTTGACGATCGCGCCGAAATTACTCGCCGAGTTGGACAGCACGCAAGCCGACCTGCCGCGCATGCTGAGCCCGGACAAGGCGAAGGATCTGCGGATTGAGCGTATACCGATGGACGCCGAGATTTTCGAGCGGATGCATAAGGCCGACCGCATGGCGAACGACAAACTTTCCGAGGGAATCGAAGGATTCAGCAAGAGCCTGCGGGAGCTCGAGGAAGTGCTGGCGCACCGGCTTTCCGAGTTGGGCGCGAATACACGGCCGGAGTTGGCGGCGCGGTAAGTCCGCGTCACCCCATTTATCAGGGTGTTAAGCGAATCTTTCAGCCAGCGGCGGCGATGCCATTGCGCTGGCTGAAAGAGTGGTCCAATTTGGGAATGTGGTTCTACCCCTCCGGGAAACGGGCGACGAAAATGCTTGAGAACGCGCCGCGCACGCTGTAGAAGATGATCGCCCACAGAACCAGCGCTAATAGTCCTGGAGCCAAACCTTCCGGCGCCATCGTGCTGTGAAACAGGATGATGTTGACGATGATCGGCCCGAGCAGCACCAGCGCCAAGGGAACAAAACGGTTGATCAGCAGGAGCGCGCCGCCGACAATCTGCAAGAGGAACACGAGCACCATATAGTGCGATGCGGCCATAGCGCCCACGAATTGCCCGGCCAGACCGGGTGGCATGGACATGGGAAGGAAGTGAAGAAACCCATTCAGGCCAAAGACCAGGAAGAGCAGCGCCAGCAAGTACCGCGCGATTGCCGTTACGATTTTCATAGACGTCTCCTTTTTTTGTTTAAACGACCTTCGATGTTTAGGCAACATCTGTCGTTTATTTTATACTATGAGTTGCCCCTTGCCGATTGTCAAGTAACGGATCCGCGCATACGGCGCACGAGGCAGCTTCTCCAGGGCGCTCTGCAGACCCTGATGGAGACGAAAGGCATCGACGAGATCACGGTACAGGACGTGACGGAAGCGGCGACGGTGAACCGCGCGACTTTCTACGACCACTACCCAGACAAGTATGCGCTGTTGGAGGCGACCGTGGCGGGCGGGTTCCACCGGTTACTGCGGGAGAGGGGAATCGCATTTGACGGAACGTGCCGCGATGCGATGGGGGCCGTGGTGCTGGCGGCCTGCGACTTCCTTACGCAGATGCACGCCAAGGGTTCTTGCGAACGCCAGAACGCATTCGAGCCGCTAATGGACGCGGCGATCGTGACTGCGATCCGGCGGGTACTGCTGCCGGGAATTGATTCCCGGCCAAAGCCGGCGCTCGAAACGGCGATGATAGCGTCCTCGGCAAGCTGCGCGCTCTATGGGGCGGTGAAGCAATGGTTCGGGGCCGCGCGCCGCCCGGTGGCCGAGCGAGTTGTCCCGCAAGTAATCGATCTCATTTGGCCGATGATCGAAAAGGCTAGGGAACTGGAACGGGGGTCGCGGCGGAAACCCGGACTTGGGACAGGTAATCGCTTAGCTCTCTAATCTGCTGGGAGACGCCGCCCTGATCCTGGTTCTTGGCGGAGACTTCCAAAGCGGCGCCAAGTCTGGAAATCTCCGCAAAGCCGAAGGCCGATCCGGTTCCTTTAAGATCGTGCGCTTTTTTGCCGATTTCCGCGTACTCGGAGGTAATCAGCATCTGCTCGAGCAGCGGGAGTTCCTGACGGCGGGACTCGAGGTATCTGGGGGCGAGTTCTTCCATCCCAACCGGCGCGGGGACCCAGACCTGCGGAAAGGGCGCGAGTTCCCCGGCCGAACGGCCATACTGTTCGAGAGCGCTCAGAAGCCTTTGCTTGGAAATGGGTTTGGAGAGATGCGCATTGCATCCGGCTGCGCAACTGGCCTGGGCGTCATGCGCTAGAGCGTTGGCGGTGAGAGCGACGATGGGAATGGGGGGCCGGCCCTGGGCTTGCTCGTACTTGCGTATGGCGCGGGTGGCCGTCAATCCATCCATGCGCGGCATTTGCATATCCATCAAGATGATGTCGAATTCCCCAATCATAAATTGCTCGACCGCTTGTTCGCCGTTGTCGGCGAAGGTGAGAACGTGCGGATCTTTCTTGAGATACACCTGAAGGAGAAGCCGGTTGTCGGGTGAGTCTTCCGCGATCAGTATTCGGAGCGCCTGAACGGGGCGGGAATCCCTGGATTGGGCAGCCTCCGCCTCATCGTCCGGGGCGGCGCCAGGGTGTGAACCGGAAGTTCCGACGGCGTTGCAGATGAGCTGCAGGAGCTCGGCGCGTTTGACGGGCCTCACCGCATAACCGGATAACCCGGAAGCCGCGCGCCTTGCGGCGTCGCCGGGCCGATTGTCAGAGGTCAGCATCACGATCGGAATCTCCGGATCCGCCTCGCGGAGGAGGGGTACGGCCGCGAAACCATCCACGTCGGGCATCTGACAATCGAGAAGCGCCAACGCGAACGGCGTGTTCTGCCCTTTGGCACGAACGATTTCACGGGAGCCTTCTTCGGCACTGTTGCAGGCGGTGCTATTCACACCCCAGGAAATGAGCGTTTCCCGCAGAATCAAACGGTTGGTCTCGTTGTTGTCGATGACGATAATGGAAAGGCCGTGGAGGTCTTTGACTTCGTCCCGAGGAGATTGGCGGCGTTCCAATGCGGGCTTCAGGGCGATGGTGAAATGAAAAACGCTTCCCACGCCAACCTCGCTTTCCACAAAGAGCTGGCCACCCATGGACGCGATCAGACGTTGGGAAATGCCCAGGCCCAAACCGGTGCCTCCATACTTTCGGGTGGTGGACGAATCGGCCTGGCTAAAGTCTTCAAAAACGCTATGGACCTGGTCGGGCGCGATGCCGATCCCGGTGTCGCTGACGCTGATGTCTAAAGCGCCAGGGCCGCCGGCAGGATCCTCGTAAACGCGGAGGACCACCTCGCCGGTCTCCGTGAACTTGACCGCGTTCCCCACCAGATTGACGAGAATCTGCTGAAGCCGGACCGCATCTCCGATTAATTTTGTTTGAACGTTAGCGGCGATTCCATAGAATAGGCGAATCCCTTTGGCCAGGGCTTTCGGGCTGAGCAGTTCCACGGTGCGCACGATTACGTCTTCGAGATCGAAGCTGTGGCTTTCCAACTCCAGGTGACCGGCCTCGATTTTCGAAAGGTCCAGTACGGAGTTGATCAAGTCGAGGAGAACATTGCCGGCGCGGCGGAATACCTCGACGTATTGCCGCTGGTCGGCATCCAGGTTGGACTCCCAGAGGAGGTCGGACATCCCGAGGATGGCGTTCATGGGCGTGCGGATCTCGTGGCTCATAGCGGCGAGGAAGGTACTCTTGGCGACATTGGCTTCCTCGGCTCGCGCGGTTTGCCTGCTCAGCTTGGCGTTGTTGTCGCGCAACTCCCGCTCCAGGCATTTTTGACGCGAGATGTCGTTGGCGATTCCGAAGTACCCGGAGACGGAGCCATCGAGGTTATGGATCGCGCTTACGAGCGAGACTGACATCGAGAGTGCTTCCGTCCTTCCGGATGTAAGTCCATTCGCGCTCATCCAGCATCCCCAGCAGGGCCGGTTGAGCGAAGACCTCGAAGCCGCGGATGGGACGGTTCAGCTCGGCGGGAAAGCACTTGGGACCGCTCCTCAATCTCGGCAGGCGCATGGAGGAGTTGGTTATTGAGAACACCGACAACCTCAGCTGCACTGTACTGCGTCATCATTTCCGCGCCTTTGTTGAACATCATAATGATGCCCTTGCGGATCAGTAATGATGATGGATACCCGCGTGACAGAGTGGAGGATCGCCTGAAATTGCGCTTGCACATGCGCGAGTTCCTGATTCACCGAGGCAAGTTCTCCCGTGCGTTCGCGAACGCGATTCTCCAAGCCCTCGGTTAACCGTAGAGTCTCGGCTTCCGCCTGTTTATAGTCTTCAATGATAGTGGCGGTTCCGAACCATCTCACAATGACTCCGTCGGGACCGCGTACCGGAACGCCTCGGATGAGGAACCAGTTAAAGAGCCCATCATGGCGGATGATGCGAGATTCCGCATCGAGCGGTTCTCCCGAATCGAGCGAGGCGCGCCATTTTTCCTGGACCAGCGAAAGATCGTCAGGGATGCAAGATAGCAGTCCACCCATCGCGTTCCTAATTTCGTCGAGCGCTTTGCCGCAATAGGACCGCGACTGCTTATTCCACCAGGTAATCGCGCCGTCACGACGGGTTACCCACACGAGTTGCGGCATGCTATCGGCGATTTGCTGGAATTCACTTTGATTTTCAGCGGGGCTTTCACAGGTCTCGCGCACCTCTGTGGTGTGCGTGGAGGAATGCTTTCGAGACCGTCTTAGCGCGCCGGTGGAAAGATGAAGCGGCGGCTGTAGCTGCTACGGCCAGGGAGGCGACCACAGCATCATGGCCCTGAAAAGAAAAAAACAACAGCGCGCTATCGGATACGGAGAGCATACGGTGCGTCAACTAAGTGGCTTAGTGGGCATTTTGTCTCCCGGCCAGATGGAGACTAGAGCGAAACTCGACAAAACGACTCACGCGCTGCATGAAACCATCCGGTTGCCGCCCTCTGGATTCCCGGCAATCGAGGCCGTTATCCGATTTCTGCCTTTGAGTTTTGACTGGTACAGCGCTCCATCGGCCATGGCGATCAGCGTCGCGGAGTCGGCCCCGTGAGCGGGTCGAACAGTCGCCACGCCAACGCTAACCGAGACGCGACCGTGAATGGGCGAGCCGGCGTTGGCGATCTCGAGGTCGATCACCGCCGCACGCATTCGCTCCGCAATGGCGAACGCTTCGGTGGTGTCACAGCCCGGAAGCACAACCGCGAACTCTTCTCCGCCGTAGCGCGCAACCATGTCCGTTTTCCGCACCGACGCGGCTACTAACGCGCGGGCGACATGGACAAGGCATTCATCCCCGCGCTGATGTCCATAGGCGTCGTTGAGCGCCTTGAAATGGTCGATATCGACCATGAGCAGCGAGACGGGCGAGACTGATTCGGCAGCCCGGCCGTATTCCGCCGCCAGCGTTTCGTCGAACCTGCGGCGGTTCGGGATTCCCGTGAGGCCATCCTGAAACGAGAGTCTTCGAAGAGTAGTATTTTGCTCCTGAATTACTTTGGCCTGCTCGGTGATGCGCTGCCTGAGTACGCCGACCCAACAAAGCACGCAGAGTGCGACTACCAGGACGACAGCAAGCACAGGGAGCAGATGGGCGGCCGTCCACCACGATGGCCCTCTTACCACGAAGACATCGTCAGGGGTTCGTAGGAGGATCTTGAACGATTTGGGATGCGAGAAACCCTGGCGGGTTGTTTTCGATGGCTCCGTTTTAACAGAGCAAATGCCAGTTACCCGAAGGGTACTGCCATCCTCCCAGACCGGAGAACTGGATTTACCCGCCCGTTGTGGAAGGACGACGGGGACGAGAAAATTGCCTGATTCCAGGACCATGGTGGGATCGGACGAGCCCCGGTCTTCGCCGATCAACCTACCCTCGATTTGGATGAGTTCGGAATCGTGATCGCCCTGAAGCACCTTGTCGGGGCTAACGAGTAAGCCGGTGACCACCCGTCCTTTACCAACCGATCGGAACTTAGAGTCGGTGAGAGTCGGTTTTATTCCACCCATGGCTGGGAAGCCGACGAGATCGACTATATCCCCCGTTGCAAGTCGGGTGGTTTCCGCGGTCTGCACGCAAAGTCCATCGGTGGGGGCCTGAATACATAGCATGCGGCCGGGCCACAGCAAAGTAACCCGGCCTCGTAAATGAACCAAGTGCTGGTAGGTAACACCCGGTTGGAATCGCAGCAGACGATCGACCGGCGTGATGGGCAGCGAAAAAGGGTCTGCGGCCGCGGGTTGCTCGATGGTGAGCGCCTCAAGGCCTGGGAAAAGGAGACGGGCGCCCGTCAACTGCAGGTTCCGGTTATAAATCGGAGCCGCATTGGCGCGAATCCTGATTGTGGCGTTGACGAGCCGGTTGTAATCCATTCCTGGCTCAAACAGCGTGGTGGCTCGAACCGATCCAGCGCTCGTAGAGAGGTCTAAATCCAGGTTCATTCCGTATTTCTCGAACGAATGCACCACTCCTTCCATTTCGATCCATTGCCCATCGAACTGGCCCGTCAACAACTGCGTGAGACTCACGGGCGGAGCGACCGCGGGAAGGTCTGACTTTCCAATTACG
Organism: Bryobacteraceae bacterium; assembly: GCA_965225785.1. Classification (GTDB taxonomy): domain Bacteria; phylum Acidobacteriota; class Terriglobia; order Bryobacterales; family Bryobacteraceae; genus Bog-113. Next base: position 326,724 of record CBDDBV010000005.1, read on the forward strand.
CGGATTTGAGCGTCCGTGACAATCGGGGCGAAGTCCCCGGTTGCGCTGACACCCGTTACCTCGACCAGCGTGCCTGGGCGGAGGGGAGGTGGAAGCGGCCGCAATACCCGAATGAATATCGAGCCGCTGGCGTCGTGAACAAACAGAATACCCTGACGAGTGTCAAGGTAGGGATCGTAATAGGTGGTAACGCCCGTCAGGCGCACAGGGTAAGACTTCGCTGCCTCTTCCAGGGTGAGTTCGTGCGCTTCCCGCGCGGTGGTTAGCGTTGGCAGGTGGGGTGCGGACGTTTGGGCCATCAGTCCGCCGGCCGAAACGACGCAGAGCCAAAATGTTGAGATGGTGAACATGCGGGATCTCTGTTGGCGCTCCCTTCGCGGCTCTGTGATCATCCCTTCCATCGCTTCCGGCTCTCAGACCTGGAGGCACGCCTCCCTCAATTGCTTGTCGGCTGTTTGCCGGGAACACTTTAGAGTAGTTATGCAGGTTTAACCCGTAGGGGCATCCGGTGTAACTTGGACTTATGGCGTCCGCCAAGCAGGTTCGATTGACCCCGAGGCAATCCGTGTTGATCTCGAAGGCCTTAGCCGACCCGCGGCGCTTCCGCATCCTGACGGAAATCGGCGGCCATGCCGAGCCTATGGCTTGCAGCGCTCTGCAGCGGAAACACACCGTGTGTGCGGCCACCCTTTCCCACCATATGAAAGAGTTGGAGACCGCGGGTTTGATCGAGATCGTGCGCGAGGGGAAGTTCGCAAAATTCAAACTGCAGCGGGACGTGCTGAAAGCCTATTCTCAGCAACTTTCGAAGATTTAGATGAAGCGGCCCTGAATCACGAGAGGGCGTACGGTCATCATAGTTGCATAATCGTCGAAATGACAAAGACGATTCGGAGAATACAAAAATGAGCAAGTTGACAGGGAAAGTGGCCGTGGTTACGGGCGCGTCCAAGGGGATCGGCGCGAGGATCGCGCAGGAATTGGGCGCGGCCGGAGCGTCGGTTGTGGTGAATTACGCTTCGAGTCGGGAAGGCGCGGACCGCGTCGTTCAACAGATTACGGCAAATGGCGGCAAGGCGATAGCAGTCCAGGGCGACGTATCGAAGGCCGCCGACGTTAAGCGCATTTTCGAAGAGACGAGCAAGAGATTCGGGACGCTGGACGTGCTCGTGAACAATGCCGGGGTCTACCAGTTCACGCCCATAGAGGCGGTGACCGAAGATGAGTTTCACCGGCAATTCAACACGAATGTTCTTGGGCTGATTCTGGTCACGCAGGAGGCGGTAAAGCACTTCGGGCCGGAGGGTGGGAGCATCATCAATATCGGCTCGACCGTGAGCACGACGGCGCCTCCCACGAGCGTGGTTTATACGGCTACGAAAGGCGCGGTGGACGCGGTGACTCATGTGTTAGCGAAGGAGTTGGGACCGAGAAAGATTCGCGTCAACTCGATTAATCCGGGTGGTGTGGAGACGGAAGGAACGCATGCGTTCGGAATGATCGGCAGCGATTTCGAGAAGCAGCTAGTGGCGCAGACACCCCTGGGAAGGCTGGGTCAGCCGACCGATATCGCCCCAATAGCGGTTTTCCTGGCGTCTTCGGATTCGGGATGGCTGACAGGCGAGACGTTATTAGCTTCGGGTGGAATGCGATAGAGGCTTGACACTTTAAGCTAAAAGCATCATGATGCTTATATGGTGATTGACCAAAAGCATCATGATGTTAGTACTCGGACGACACTGACGCTGGAAGAGGACCTTGCCCGCAAGCTTGCGGACGTGGCGCGGGAATCCCGTCAGCCCTTCAAGGTTGTGGTGAACGCGGTTCTGCGGCGCGGACTGGCGGACTCTGCGGCGGCTGAACCGGAGTTCCGGATTGAGCCGCACGCGGGTAATTTGCTGCCGGGCATCGACGATCGCGGATTCAACGAACTGGCGTGGGAACCTGAACCCGGTCTGTGATCGTCCCCGATACGAACCTTCTGATCTACGCGTACGACTCGACGTCGCCATGGCACGAGCGAGCTGCTAAATGGTGGGTGTCCTGCATGTCGGGAACGACGCCCGTGGGGCTCTCGTGGGTGGTGGCGCTCGGGTTCGTGCGCTTATGGACGAACCCAGGGGTGTTTGCAAATCCAATGCCGGTGGATCGGGCGGCGGCGCATGTGGAGTCCTGGATGAACCGACGGGTGGTGAGGATGATTCATCCCGGAGCGCGGCATGCGGAGTTGCTGTTTGGGTTCTTGAGGAGTGAGGGGAAGGGCGGGAATCTGACGACGGATGCGCATATTGCGGCGCTGGCGATTGAATCGCGCGGGGTGGTGCATACGTCGGATACGGATTTCATGAGGTTTGGGGGAGTGAAGTGGGTGAATCCTCTGGGATGAGGGCGGCCCGAGAGCAATGCTAAAACCTTCCGGAGCCGCTCGAGGTTCTCTTTGCAGCGTGAATGTATGGCAGGCTGCGAAGGCTAAGCGGCTCTACGCCGCTTACTGCGCATTGGTTGGACACTTCAGAAGCAGACCGGCTCTCATCGCAAGATGGGGCGTCCTGGGTGGCCGAACTTCCCTTTCAGCTTCCATGATGGTGAAGAAGTCGGACCAGCAGCATTGTCCAAGGATTGCGAAGAGCACCGGGCTAACTCCCGAAGATTTGTAGGGGGCCAATACCCACGGTTAACCTTTGCGGGCCGAGTCAGCGTTAAGGCGCTCGGCGTTCTCGAGATCTAGGATTACTCCAGCTAGATAGCTTTTCTCGCGCCGCGCAACGCCCCGGTTGTAAGGGCATCGTACGGCCTTAGCCGGATCGCCTCGCTGGACGCAGGCCGTTACAATAGAACTACCGTGGAAAAAACCTTTTACATCGAGACCTTCGGGTGTCAGATGAACGCGCACGATTCTGAGAAAGTCGTCGGTGTTCTCCTCGAGAAAGGTTATCGCGAAGTCGCCGAGCCCGCCGACGCCTCCTACGTCTTCTATAACACCTGCTCCATTCGCGACAAGGCCGAGCAAAAAGTGTTTCATCGTCTCGAGACGTTCAAGCGCGCCGCCGGCAAGGGCAAAATCTTCGGCGTGCTGGGGTGCGTCGCGCAGCAAGAAGGCGAAAAAATCTTCGAACGCGCGCCGCATGTCAGCCTGGTCGCCGGGTCCGCCAGCTACGCCAAACTGCCGCAGATGCTGGTGCAACTCGAAGCAGGCAACAGGCGCGTCACCGGCTTGACGTTCGATGAAGAGGAAGCTTTCGAAACGCCTTTCACCAAGCGCGATAATCCGCATCGGGCGTATCTCACCATCATCGAAGGCTGCGATAAAAGCTGCGCGTATTGCGTGGTTCCGTTCACGCGCGGCCCGGAGCGCAGCCGCACCAGCGCGAGCGTAATGGCCGAAGCGCGCCGGCTCGCCGACGAAGGTTATACCGAAATTCAACTGCTCGGGCAAAACGTCAACAGCTATCGCGATCCGTCGCCCGCCGGGTGGGATTTCGCGACGCTGCTGGCTCGCACGGGCGAGATTCCGGGCATCCGCCGCGTGCGCTTCACCACGTCGCATCCGCGCGATTTCGTAAAAGAAATCATCGATGCCATCGACGCCAATCCCGCGCTCTGCAATCACGTGCACTTACCGGTGCAGAGCGGGTCTACTCGTGTGCTTTCGGCCATGCGGCGGCAGTACACTCGCGATGAGTACATGCGCCGCATCGAATGGATGAAGAACGCGCAACGGTCGATCGCAATCACCACGGACATCATCATCGGCTTCCCGGGCGAGACGGAGCGCGAGTTCGAAGAGACGTTGCATCTACTCGATGAAGTGGAGTACGCGTCGCTGTTCATCTTCAAGTACTCGCCGCGCCCGAACACGCCGGCGCAGACCATGGCCGACGCCATTCCCGAAGAAGAGAAAACGCGGCGCTTCATGATCCTGCAGGAGAAGCAGCGCGCCATTCAGATCCGTCGCAACTCGGAACTGCTGGGCACGGTGGAAGAAGTGCACGTGGAAGGTCGGCATCCCGCGCTGGGGCAGTGGATCGGACGCACGTCGCAGAACCAGACGCTGAACTTCACATACGCTGATGACGGGGATTTGCGACTGGTGGGCACGTACCTTCCGGTGCGCGTGACGCGAGCGGGTCCCAACTCGCTGGTCGGCGGAGCTTGCCTCGCGTAGCCGTGGCGGAAGCGCCGCGTGATTCGCGTGGTGTAATAAAACTGGAAAGAGGAGGATGACCGGGATGGAAGTGGAAATGAAAATCCGTGGGCTGATGATGGATCCTGTAACGAACATGCCCATCGTCATCCTGAAGGACGTCGGCGGCGCGACCGTGCTGCCCATCTGGGTCGGAATCTACGAAGCCAATGCGATTGCGCTGGAGATTGAAAAAGTTTCAACGCCGCGTCCGATGACGCACGATCTGATCAAGAGCCTGCTGCTTGGTCTTTCGACCGGCGTGCGCAAAGTGGTGGTGAGCGAGTTGAAGGACGACACGTTCTACGCGCTGATCTGGCTGGAGCGCGAAGGCGAAATGATTTCGGTGGATTCCCGTCCGAGCGATGCGCTGGCTCTGGCGCTTCGGCTCGATTGCCCGATCTTCGTGGACGATGAAGTATTAAAGTCTTCGAAGGTGACCGCGTCGGTTTCCGATAAAGTCAACAACGAGGAACTGAAGCGCTGGCTCGAAGGCCTGAACGACGAGGACCTCGGCCGTTATAAAATGTAGCGCTTGCTACGAACAATCGTAATTCTGTTTCTTTGCGCGGTTCCATCGATCACCGCCGAACCCCTCACGCTGGAACAAACGCTCGGCGTCCCTTTCCATTCCGAACTGGTTGGCAACGGGCACGGGCGCATCGCGTGGGTGCGGTTTGAGCGCGGCGTGCGAAACATCTGGGCCGCCGGCGAAGGCGAGTCGCCCAGGCGTATCACCAGCTACACCGAAGACGATGGGATGGAGCTTTCACAGCTTTCGCTCAGCGCCGACGGGAACTTTGTCGTTTACACGCGCGGGGAAGGCACCAATGCGCAGAATGAGTTCCCCAATCCAGGGCACCTCGTCGCGGGCGTCGATCAGGCCGTGTTCGCTGCGCCGTTCGCGGGTGCCGCGGCACCGAAGCAGTTGGGACGCGGGCACTCGCCTGCCATATCGCCGGACAGCAAGACGGTGGCGTTCGTGCTGAGCGGGCAGATTTGGACGGCGCCCCTCGATGGCGGCGCGGCGGCGGGGCAGGTAACCCACAATCGCGGGCAGTCGAGCGATCCGGCATGGTCGCCCGATGGTTTGTCGCTGGCGTTCACAAGTGAGCGGAATCTGCATTCGCTCATCGCGGTTTACCGGTTGGGCGCCAAGGCGCTGAAGTTCATCGATCCCGGTTCGGACTTCGATCGCAACCCGGTCTGGTCTCCCGATTCCAAGCGGTTGGCATTCACGCGGGTGCCGTCCACTTTCGATTGGCAGATGTACGGCGTGCGGCGCGCGGCGGAGGAACCTTGGTCGATCCGCGTGGCCGATCTGGAAACCGGTGTAGGCCGCGAAGTGTGGAAGGCGCGGCCGGGGCCGGGAAGCTTCTTTCATGAGGTGACGTCGGCCCATCAAGTCTTCTGGGCGGCGGGCGGTCGGCTGGTGTTTCCGTGGGAGGGGTCGGGCTGGTTGCATCTCTATTCAGCGTCGGCTGCGGGCGGCGAGGCCAAAGATCTGATGGCGGGACAAGGGCTGTCTGAGGTGGAGCATGTGGCGCTCGCGCCCGATGGCGGCTCTGTGCTTTATTCTTCCAACTTCAACGATCCGGAGCGTCGGCATCTTTTTCGCGTAAGCGTGGATGGCGCCGGCGCTCCGGTGCAGGTGACGAGTGGAAAAGGGATCGAGTTGGCGCCGGTGTTTGTGAACGCGGAAGAGTTCGCGATGATTCATTCCGATTCGCGGACGCCGGGGCGGGTGGCTCTTCGTAGTGCGTCAAAGGGGACGGTGGATCTTTCGGACGGGCCTCCTACAAGCGAGCTCCCGGACGCGCGGGTGAGCGCTGTCACTTTCAAGGCTGCCGACGGAATGGAAGTGCACGGCCAGTTGTTTCTGCCGCCCGATGGATCGGCCCGGCATCCCGCGGTGGTATTCATTCATGGCGGGTCGCGCCGGCAGATGCTGCTCGGCTGGCATTACATGTTTTATTATCACCAGGCTTACGGATTCAACCGGTATCTGTCGAGCAAAGGATATGTGGTGCTTTCGATCAATTACCGTAGCGGTATCGGCTACGGATTGAATTTTCGGGAGGCGTTGAACTACGGTCCAGCGGGCGGCAGCGAGTTTAATGACGTGCTGGGGGCGGGACGATACCTGCGATCGCGTGGCGATGTGATGACGGACCGGATCGGACTTTGGGGCGGCTCGTATGGCGGCTATCTGACGGCGCTGGGATTGGCGCGCGCTTCGGACTTGTTCGCGGCCGGAGTGGATCTGCATGGAGTGCACGATTGGAACGATGAGATGTCGAACGATGTCGCCGCGGACCTGCCGGAGAAGCGGCTGGAGTTGGCGCGGATCGCGCTGCAATCTTCGCCGCTGGCTTACATGAACACCTGGAGTTCGCCCGTTCTACTCATCCAGGGCGATGACGACCGGAACGTAAATTTCCGGCAAACGGAGATTCTCGTGGAAGCACTCCGGAAACAGCACGTACCTTTTGAAGAGCTGATTTTTCCGGATGAGACGCATGACTTTTTAAAGTACGATACGTGGCTAAAGGCCTATGAAGCAGCCGAATCTTTCCTTAGCCGGCATCTATTCGAATAGATAGGAGTTAAGCGGGCGTCCAAAAAGTGAGGGGACTGTTCCAACCGCGGTCCCCTTAGGTAGAGGCGACCGGCTCTACAATTTGGAAATGGAAGCCGTTCTGCAAGACACCCGGTACGCGCTGCGTCAATGGCGCAACTCGCCCGGCTTCACGTTGACCGCGGTCCTAACGCTGGCCTTCGGTATCGGCGCGACCACCGCAATCTTCTCTGTCGTCGAGGGTATACTGCTGCAGCCCTTGCCCTTTGCCGATCAGACCGCGCTGGTCACGCTCGGCGACATCTTAGAGGGCGTGCGCTACGGCGCCGACGCGCCCGGTGTCACCGCGCCCGGGGTCCGGACTTATATCCGCGACACGCGCGCCTTCTCCCATCTAGGCGGTTACCGGGCTTCCACCTATGAGCTCTCCGGCCTCGGGATCCCGACGCAGATCAACGCCGCACGGCTCACCGCGAGCATGTTTCCTGTGCTTGGCGTTTCACCACTCCTCGGCCGCTTCTTTACGCAGCAGGAAGATGAGGGCGGCCACCCGGTCGCGGTGCTCAGCTATCGGACATGGCGCGGCCGCTTCCATGGCGACGCCAATGTACTGGGGCGGAATGTCATTCTCGATCGCAAGCCGTACGAGATCATCGGCGTCATGCCGCTCGATTTCGAGTTTCCGTTGACGCCCGGGCAGTTGAACCGGAGCGAGCTTTGGGCGCCCATGAGTTTCACGCCGGCCGAACTGATCCAGGGCGCGGGCAATTGGGGCTATTATCTGGTCGGACGACTGAAGCCCGGCGTCACTCCGCCACTGGCCCAGCAGGATGCTGTTGCCGCGGCACGCGAGATCATGCGAAGCTTTCCGCCGGCGCTTTCCAGCCGTCGAATTCATCCGTTGGTCCAGCGGCTTGATGAGTCCACCGTGGCGGAAGCCCGGCCCCTGTTGACCACTCTCTTTCTTGCCGTCACCGTGGTTCTGTTTATCGCGTGCGCCAATTTTGCGGGCTTGTTGCTGGTGCGCGTCGTCCGGCGCCGCCGCGAGATATCGGTGCGCCTCGCGCTGGGGGCAACGCGGGCAACCATTCTCCGCCAATCTCTGGTCGAGTCACTACTGATCAGCATCTCCGGGGGATTGCTCGGATTGGCGCTCGCATGGGTCGCTGTTCGGGTGGGCGTTGGTTTCCTTCCTGAAACGCTTCCGCGCGTCAACTCCATCGGACTGAACTGGCAGGTGGTGGCCTTCGCCATCGGTCTGGCGGTGCTTACCGGGGTGCTATGCGGCTTGGTTCCCGCGTGGGCCGCTGTGCGCACCGGGGTCAATGAAGCGCTGAAGGAAGGTGGACGCACGGGTGCGGCGGGCGGAGCTTCCGCGCGCCTGCGGTCGGCTCTGGTGGTTGCCGAACTTGCGGTCGCCCTGGTGCTGGTCATTGCCGCCGGTCTACTGATGCGCAGCTTCGAAAACATGCGCTCGGTCGGCCTCGGCTTCCGCAGCGACCACACAATCACTGCTTCCTACAACCTGCCGCGCCTGCAATATTCCACGCAGCCGGCCGTTGACGCCTTCAATGTAACCCTGCGAACCAGGCTGGAGCAGTTGCCGGGAGTGCAGGCGGTGGGCGTTACCTCCCTGCTGCCCGCGGCTGGTGCGGAGTTCCTCGGCACCTTTACTCCCGAAGGCTACATTCCTCCCAAAGGAGCCGGTTTGAATCTTGCATGGATCCCACAGGTGATGGGCAGCTACTTTCAGGCGCAGGGAATTCCGATTATTCGCGGTCGCGCCTTCAGTGAAGCCGACCGCGACAACTCTCCTCTAGTGGCCATCGTCAATCGAACCCTTGCCGAGCACTACTGGCCTGGACAGGACCCCATCGGCAAGCGCCTGCACCGCGGTCCGAAAGAAGCCGATTTACCTTGGCTCACGGTGGTTGGAGAAATTGGCGACATCAAACAGCTGGCGGCCGATCTACCGACACAAGAACAGATCTATATGCCCTCCAGCCAGACCAGGGCCGATGCGGGATCGTTTGCCCCGCGCAATTTTCTTTCCGGAAATGCGGGTTCCATTGTGATTCGTGGCCAGTTGCCCCCGGAGCAGATGGCCGGCTCCCTGCGCGCCGTCGTCCGCTTCATCGACCCGCAACTTCCGCTCACCCAGGTAGAGTCGATGGATAGCGTGATCGCGGAAGGCCAGGCGCCCCGCCGCTTCAACACAGCGCTTATCTCCACGTTTGCCGCTGTGGCCCTGTTGCTGGCATTGGTAGGCATCTACAGTGTGGTCGCGTTCTCGACGGCAATGCGCACGCAGGAGATTGCGATCCGCATGGCGCTCGGATCGCAGCGCTCCAGCGTGGTGCGGCTGATTCTGCTATCCGGCGCAAAGCTGGGGGTGATGGGTTGTGCTTTCGGCGCCGTCGCGGCCGTCTTTGCTACGAGGCTGCTGCGGTCGCTCCTCTTTCAAGTCGATTCGTTGGACCCGCTCATTCTGGTCCTTGCGGCCACTTCGATCCTTCTGATCGCACTCGCGGCTTCTGTTGTGCCGGCGCGCCGCGCGGCTCGCATAGAACTGTTGGAAGCGCTGCGGACGGAGTAGCGTGATTCGCGAATCAAGGAGCCCCGACTCACTTCTGCGGCAAAGCCTTCGCATCCTTTGACGCGGCCGCTTCGACGACGGGCTTGTGAGCGGCTGACGGCGTTTCTCTTTCGATTTCGAGCGCGCGCGCCATATCAGCAGCAGCCAGATCTGGTTTCTTCGAGACTCGATAGGTGAACGCGCGGTTTCGATATGCCGTGCTATTCTCCGGATCCGCCGCAATGGATTTTGTGTAGTCCGCAATCGCAAGGTCGTACTGGCCCAACTTCATTCGGGCTAAGCCCCGGTTGTTCAGTGCCCAGGTCTGTGCGGGCTCTAGTTCCAGGGCATGGCTGCAATCGAGGATCACGTCCTGAAATTGCGATCGCTTGAGGTGAATAAGGCTCTTTTCGATATACAGTTGCGCGGAAGGCGCTACCGCCGCGGCTGCATCGAAGTCCCTAAGAGCATCGTCGTAACTCCCGATATTGGCGTAGATCCGGCCTCTCCGGAAGTGGGCTTTGGCGTCAAGATCATTCAAAACGATAGCGTAGGTGTAGCTTTCAAGAGCCTGCTTCGTTTTACCCAACTTATCGTTCGCCATTCCGAGATCATCCCAGGCCCCGCCGTATGTTGGATCGATCTTCACGGCCCGCTCCAGATCAAGAATGGCCTCTTCCGTTCTATTCGCTCTCATCAGCGCAACGGCGCGCCTTTCGTATATCTCGGAAGGTCTTTCCTGCTGAGCGATTGCCTGAGTGAAATCTTCAATCGCTTTGGACGTACGTCCCAGCGCGAGTTCTGAGTCTCCCCGGTACCGCAAGGCGAGAGCGTTCTTGGAATCGATCGCCAACTGCTTGTTGAAGAACTCCAAGGCCTGCGTGTATTGGCCCAAACGATAGAGATCAATACCGGAACTTGTATCGGAATCGGGCTTCTCGGCCCGGGGCGCGGCCGCGAACTGAAAGCTGCCGATCACACTTGAGGAGGTCCAGGGGAGCTGTTGTCCGCCAGTCCGCGAATCGACGTCCGCGCGCACCTTGTCGAACACTTCGTTTAAAGTCAGTCCGGGCTGCCGTATAGCACCTACAAGCGCCTGGGTGAAGATTCCTCCATTCCCGGCTTCTTCCTCGGCCACGTGCCCGGGCGAAGTCGCCAGCGCGATAAACGTGCCCCGTCCGCTATCCATGGCCGCCAAGCCGCCCTGAAATCCGCGCGAGACCCGAAATGGATTTGTGCGGCAAGCGTCGAAGACCAGGATTTTTAGCCTCGCCCCAGTCGCCTGAAGACGGTCCTGTATACGGGACGCCGAATAGCTTACGTATTTGGCGTCAGCCTCGTCCTTGGCGGCGAAATCGACGGGAATCAGATAGTTCTCGCCGTCAAGTTGAATGCCATGGCCGGCGTAGTACACCAACGCGGTGTCTTCCGGGGTAAGTTTCTTGACTAACCAGTCGATGGAGGATTCAAGCTCTTTCAAACCTACGTTGAGGGCTTCCTTTACTTCGAAACCATCTGCTCTCAGCGCGTCCGACATGGCATCGGCGTCATGGACTGCGCTGTGCAGCGGAGACTGCGGATACCGCTCATTCCCTATCACCAGAGCGACTCTTCGCCCGCTCACCATTCTAAGATCCCGGCTCGCTTGTTGCGCTGAGGCGGAAACGGCGATCAGAAAAACACAGACGAAAGCGTGGAAGCGACGCTGCGGATGGTAGGTACCGGAATTTGTTGTCAAGACTTTTGCGGCTCCTAATCACCCGTGCGGAGATCTGCCTCGGAAAGGCATCCACAATTTTACTTGCTTCGGTGTGAGCTCAATAATGTGAACAAATTGCGGAATCGCCATATCATCCATCACCGCGAAACCGCCCGCACCAGAATCGTTAGGCCGCTAATTGGACGGCGTCGCGATAAACGAATACACAGTTCCCGCCGTATCTATGTATTGTCCCAGCAGAACACCTGCGTTGTTGATCCCGAAGATACCGGTCGATTGACTCCCTGGAACACTGAACGCGGTAAACTGACCGTTCGAATAAAGAAACGCTCCGATACCCTCGGCACTCCCGATAGCTACTCCGAGATCGTTGATCCCATTCAGCTCTGTTCGGTTTTGATTATTGTAATTGATCATGTGATAAGTGCCGTCAGGATCCTGCAGGTATCCTAGGCTCCCGCGCGTCCCCTCCAAACGCGCGGTTCCCACCACCTCGCCACTGAAGTTGATTCCGTACGGTGACACAAGATATCCCTCCAAACCAGGTAAAATTCGACCAATTCCGCCCGGTGCTTTCGTGAAGGAAGTGGCGTTCTGATCCTGATATACGGTCCCGACGATCTTACCGTCTGTGCTGATTCCCCAAAGATAGGTGATTAGATTTTCATACTGAAATACTTTAAAGCCCCCATCGGTATAGATGAAAGCTTCTTTCGCGGTGGTCGTGTTGGGCGCCCCATAATTTCCGACCACTGTATCGCTGTCGCTGATACCCGTCGGAGCGGTTAAACTGCTTGCCTGGGGAGGCGGGATCTTATGGAAAGCCCCGTCCGCGGTTCGCAAAAACCCCCGAATGTCCGCTCTGCCGTCCGGGGCTGTGAACTGGAAATCCCCGATCACATCGCCCTGCGAGTTGATTCCGCTGACGCTTGGGTAGTTGCCGGGAATTTGCAACGTAGTAATGAAATAGCTTTGAGCCGATAAGAATGAGACACAAGAGAAAAAGAGTGGCAGGGTGGCTGATCGGAACATCGAGCAAGTCTAACAAAGTGGGAGCGGGCAAGACTTTCCATACCCCACAATCCTCCAACACCGCGAAACCGCTCGCACCCGAACCCACCGGAGCACCCCTTGCTAACCTGAAAAATGCCATCACCGTCGCGAGCCGCCGCCTATCTTGCACTTGCGGCGGTTTGCATATTCTGGGGCACCACCTACCTCGGCATCCGCATGGCGCTGGAGATGTTTCCTCCCGCCGTGCTCGTCGCCGTTCGTTACTTTATCTCCGGCGTCATCCTCCTCATTGCCGCGCGGCTTACCGGCGCGCACCTGCCGCGCGGACGCGAGCTATGGGTTACGGCGCTTAGTGGCGTCTTAGTGCTCGGCGTCGGCAATGGCGCGCTCGCCTACGCCGAAGAGTGGCTTCCCAGCGGTCTCGCCAGCTTGATCATCACCCTGTCGCCATTCTGGTTCGTGATCTTCGAAGCCCTGCTTCCCGGCGGCGTCAAGCTCCACGCGCCCACCATCCTCGGCATGGTGGTGGGATTCGGCGGTACCGCCCTGCTGTTTCTCCCAAGTTCGGTGGGAACCACGAAAGGCGTGCTGGCCGGATTCCTCGTGCTGCAAGTTGGAATCATCTCGTGGTGCCTCGGATCCATCTATCAAAAGCGCCAAGTGACGCGCGCGCATCCCATCGTCACCGGAGCCGTCCAGCAACTCGCTTCCTCTTTATCGTTCGCGCCCATCGCACTGCTCGTGCCGCATGCGCCCATTGTCTGGGAAACGCGGGCGGCATGGGCCGTAGTTTATCTCGTGATCTTCGGCTCGCTCGTGGGCTACAGCGCCTATGCCTATGCCATCGCAAAGCTGCCCGTCGCCATCGTTTCCATTTACCCTTACGTCAACTCGATGGTGGCCGTCACTCTAGGCTGGCTCTTCTATCGCGAACCGTTCGGAGCGCGCGAACGGCTCGCGATGGTGATCATCTTCGCCGGCGTCACCATCGTCAAGTGGCAGACTGCGCGCGTGGAGAAGCGAGCCCTTTGAAATGAAGGCTTACGCCCCCAGCCATTTTGGATTCTTCGCGGTCGAATCGAAGTGGCTGCTGGTCTTGAATAACTCGTACTTGCCTTCGAACGCCGCCTGCCTGGTCTTCGCAACCATGCTCGCAATCTGCTGTTGATTCAAAGGCTTGAAACCTTTCACCGCGTTCAACGCCTGATCCAGATACTCCATCTTGTCCATCCCCGTGATCACCACCGAAGCCGGAAAGCTCATTGCGTAGTGCAGGCAGTCGGTGGCGGAAACCGTGTTGCTCTGCAATATGAACTTGCCTCCCATCGGCTTCATGGTCTGCACGCCGATACCCTCCTTCAACGCCACCGGCATCACCTGGTGGACAAAGCTGCGGAAGTGATAATCCATCGGGTTGGAAGGATGCAGCAACGCGTCGAAGTGGAAGTTATGCTGGGCCGCCACTTCCAACATCCGCAGGTGAACGGTCGGATCTTTGTGCCCGGTAAATCCGATGTAGCGCAGCTTACCGGCTTTCTTCGCGTCCATGAACGCTTCGTGCGCGCCGCCGGGAGCGAAAATACGGTCGGGATCTTCCATGCGAATCACTTCGTGATACTGAAGCAGGTCGACGTGGTCCGTCTGCAGCCGCTTCAAGGATTCGTCGATCTGCTTGGCGGCGTCTTCTTTGGTGCGCCCATCGATCTTTGTCATGAGAAAGACTTTCTGGCGGTAGCCGTCGCGCAAAGCCTTCCCCATCTTCGTTTCCGCGGCGCCGTTGCCGTTGTTGTAATCCCAGGCATTGTCCATGAAGTTGATGCCGTGATCGACGGCCGACCGGACAATCTGGATGGCGAGATCGTCGGACGAAGTCTGGCCGATGTGGGAACCGCCCACCCCGATGATGGAAACCTTCTCGCCGGTGCGGCCGAGAGTGCGATAAATCATGTCCCCCTTGCGCGTCTCGGCCGGCATCGGACCGATCGAGCCTCCGGCGCCCGTGGAAGTCTGGGCGGTCAGCGCCTGCGCCGCGGCCATTTGGACCGCGCCCGCCGCAATCCCGCCGAGGGCCGCGCCCAGGAAGCCGCGCCGGCCGAAATCTGCTTTCTGTTCGTCGTGCATGCCCCGTTGCCAGCAGGTCATTCGCCAGTGTTTTCATCCATCCCAATCGCGTCGGAATGAATCCAAACCAATGAAGGACATTCCCCCACCCGATCGTTTTCACCCCGCGTTACTTTCGTCCCTCGGATGGAATACGATCGAATTGGTAAACAGATGAGTTCCATCGCCGTTCCCGCTCCGTTCAACCGCGCCTACCGGTTCTATCAGACGACTGTAGGCAAGAAGGCCATCATGGCCGTCACCGGCGCCATTCTGTTCGCGTTCGTGATCGGACACCTGGCCGGAAATCTGCAGGCGTTTGAAGGCCGCGAGAAGCTCGACGCTTACGGAGTTTTTTTACGATCGCTGCCGGCCGCGCTCTACGCCGCGCGCATCACGCTTCTGATCTCCGTGACGCTGCACATCATCACCACGGTTCAGTTGGCGCGTCTGAAGCAGGTGGCGCGGCCGATCGCATATGTAAAGAAGGACAATCACGTTGCAAGCTACGCGTCCCGCACCATGTACTGGAGCGGCCCGATTGTCGCCGCGTTTGTCATCTATCACCTCGCGCAGTTCACGTTTCTGCTAAGCGACCCGCGCTTTCAGGAAGGCCACATATACGACAATCTGGTGATCACGTTTCAGCAGCCCTATATTTCCGTGCTTTACATTGTTGCGATGGTGCTCTTGGGATTTCATTTGAGCCACGGCTTCTGGAGTATGTTCCAATCGCTGGGTATCGCGTCGCCGGCTTACTCGCCGCTCATCAAGACGTTCGCGCGCTTGCTGGCGATCGTCATTACGCTGGGGTTCATCTCCATCCCCATCGGCGTGATGGCCGGGGTCATTCATCTATAAGGAGGCACAAGCTATGATTCTCGATTCGAAGATACCGGCGGGACCCATCGAGCAGGCGTGGGAAAAAACGCGCTTCGATATGAAGCTGGTGAACCCCGCCAATAAGCGCAAGTACAACATCATCGTGGTGGGTTCAGGACTCGCCGGCGGATCGGCCGCCGCGTCGCTCGGCGAGCTGGGTTACAACGTCAAGTGCTTCTGCTTTCAGGACAGCCCGCGGCGCGCACATTCCATCGCGGCGCAGGGCGGCATCAATGCCGCGAAGAACTATCAGAACGATGGCGACAGCGTCTTCCGGTTGTTCTATGACACGGTGAAGGGAGGCGACTTCCGCGCGCGCGAAGCCAACGTCTACCGCCTCGCTGAGATCAGCGTCCACATCATCGATCAGTGCGTGGCCCAGGGCGTTCCCTTTGCGCGCGAGTACGGCGGCATGCTGGCCAATCGCTCCTTCGGAGGCGCGCAGGTTTCACGGACATTCTATGCGCGCGGGCAGACCGGACAACAGCTTCTGCTGGGCGCCTATCAGGCGCTGGAGCGGCAGGTGCATGAGGGCAAAGTAACCATGTTCCCGCGCACCGAAATGCTCGATCTCATCGTGGTGGATGGCAAAGCGCGCGGCATCGTCACGCGCGATCTAGCGACGGGGAAGATCGAGTCGCACATCGCCGACGCCGTGATCCTGGCGACCGGCGGATATGGAAACGTTTTCTACCTTTCGACCAACGCGAAGGGATCGAACACCACCGCGATCTGGCGGGCGCACAAGCGCGGCGCGCTGTTTGCCAACCCCTGTTTCACGCAGATTCATCCAACCTGCATTCCGGTATCGGGCGATTACCAATCGAAGCTCACTCTGATGAGTGAGTCGCTGCGGAATGACGGGCGCATCTGGGTTCCCAAGCAGGCCGGCGACAAGCGCTCGCCCGATCAGATTCCGGAAGCCGACCGTGATTACTACCTGGAGCGAAGGTATCCCAGCTTCGGTAACTTAGTACCGCGCGATGTGGCGTCGCGCAACGCCAAGCACGTGTGCGACGAAGGCCGCGGCGTGGGTGAGAGCGGGCTCGGCGTCTATCTGGACTTCGCCGAATCCATTAAGCGTCTGGGGCGGAACACCATCGTCGAGCGCTACGGCAACTTATTCGACATGTATGACCGCATCACCGGCGAAGATCCTTACAAGGTTCCCATGCGGATCTATCCGGCCATCCATTACACGATGGGCGGCCTGTGGGTGGATTATCACCTGATGAGCACCATCCCCGGCTTGTTCGTTCTGGGCGAAGCGAACTTCTCCGACCACGGGGCTAATCGTTTAGGCGCCAGCGCGCTCATGCAGGGCTTGTCGGATGGTTACTTTGTGATTCCCTATACTCTCGGGGATTATTTGGCGACCACTAAGCTGGACAAGGTAGATCTATCCCGGCCGGAAGTCCTCGAAGCCGAGCACAATGTGAACACAATCACCGACCGGCTGCTGGCCGTAAAGGGCAAGCGCACGGTGGCGAACTTTCATCGGGAACTGGGCAAGGTTGTGTGGGAGTACTGCGGGATGTCGCGCAATGCGCAAGGGCTTGAGTTCGCCATCGGCAAGATTCGCGAGCTACGCGATGAGTTCTGGCGTAACGTGAACGTTCCAGGCTCCGGGGCGGACTTCAATCAGCAACTGGAAGGCGCGGGCCGCGTCGCCGACTTCCTGGAGATGGCCGAGTTGATGTGCATCGATGCGCTCGATCGCAATGAAAGCTGCGGCGGCCACTTCCGCGAGGAGTATCAGACCGAAGATGGCGAAGCGCTGCGCGATGACGATCATTACGCGTATGTGGCGGCGTGGGGATGGAACGGATCAGGCTCCCCGCCGTCCCTCACCAAGGAGCACCTGGAGTTTGAATATGTTCATCCGAGCCAGCGTAGTTACAAGTAGCGCCACAAGTAAAGGTAACTAGAATGAAACTAACCCTGCACGTTTGGCGGCAGAAGAACCCGGCGGAC
Organism: Bryobacteraceae bacterium; assembly: GCA_965225785.1. Taxonomy (GTDB): domain Bacteria; phylum Acidobacteriota; class Terriglobia; order Bryobacterales; family Bryobacteraceae; genus Bog-113. The sequence goes on from CBDDBV010000005.1 coordinate 343,750, forward strand.
AAGGGCCGGATGGTGCGGTACGATGCGCCCGATGTTAGTCCGGATATGTCGTTTCTCGAAATGCTCGATGTGGTAAACGAAGGGCTGATCGGGAAGAACGAAGAGCCCATCGCGTTCGAGCACGATTGCCGTGAAGGCATCTGCGGATCGTGCGGCTTCATGATCAACGGCGTGGCGCACGGGCCGGAGCGGGGAACCACCGTTTGCCAGCTACACATGCGCCATTACAAGGATGGCGATACGTTGTTCATCGAACCGTGGCGCGCGGCGGCTTTCCCGGTCATCAAAGACCTGGCGGTGGACCGGCGCGCCTTCGACCGCATCATCGCTTCGGGCGGATACATATCGGTCGGGACCGGAAACGCGCCCGATGGTAACGCCATCCCGGTGCCGAAGCGCGCCGCGGATAAGTCCATGGACGCGGCTGCCTGCATCGGTTGCGGAGCTTGCGTCGCGGCGTGTCCCAATGCCTCCGCCGCGTTGTTTACCGGGGCCAAAGTAACGCACCTGAACATGCTGCCGCAAGGTAAGCCCGAGCGCTATGCGCGGGCCAGGAACATGGTCAACCAGATGAACGCCGAAGGCTTCGGACAGTGCACCAACATCGGCCTGTGTGAGGCGGTATGTCCGAAGGAGATCAAGATTGAAGTGATCTCCCAAACCAATAAAGACTACCTGCTGGGTAAGATGATGAACCCGGAGAAGTTCCGCGATGACACTCCGGAAGCGCTGCCGCTGGCCGGTGGACGCAGGTAGCTTCAGATTCCGCGGCGATTGCCCCAGAGATCGACATGCAGGCGCGGGCTATAACGATAGCCCGTCTGCTTGCAGAGTTCCGCCAGCCACAGGCTACGGTCGTGCAACTGGGCGGCGTCAATGCCTTCCGGCATGAGGATTACTTTGCGCGGGTTCGCCTTCACGCCACCAACTAACTCGCGCACCTCGCTCAAATCGTCCGCGCGCGACACCACGAACTTCAGTTGATAGTCGTAAGCCGCCATCAGTTGGCTAAGTACTTGCGGCTGGATGCGTAGCCGCTCGTGCTGGGCCTGGAACGGACCTTCGGGCTTCGAGTTACTCAGCTTCGGGCTAATCGACATCAGATCGCACTCCACCGGATGGTAAACCGTCCCCGCCGTCTCCATCGTGATGTGCATGCCGAGCGCGCGCAACTGGTGAGTCAAGTCAACAACCCCCGGCGCAATCATCGGTTCACCGCCGGTAACCACGACATAGGGAGCATGGAAGCCGGCAACGCGCGCGCAGATGGCGGCCACGCTCATCTCCTGGCCTTCCGGTTTCCATGATGTGTACGGCGTATCGCACCAGACGCAGCGCAGGTTGCAGCCGCTGGTACGAACGAAGACCGAGGGCGCGCCGACGAGCGAGCCTTCGCCTTGAATCGAGTAGAAGATCTCGGCTATCTTCATCCGGCCCCGTTATCCAGCAAGGAAGATCGGATCGCGCACTCCGGCTTCCGCAAACCCCTTGGCTCGCAGTTGGCACGAGTCGCACTCTGCGCACGCGCGGCCGCTCTCATCGGGGTCGTAGCAGCTATGAGTCAGTGAAAGATCGACGCCCAGTTCCACCGCCAGCCGCACGATATCGGCCTTCGATTTCTCCAGCAGCGGCGCATGAATCTTCAACCGCATGCGTCCTTCAACACCGGACTTGGTCGCCATATTCGCCATGCGCTCGAAGGCATGCAGAAACTCCGGACGGCAATCGGGATAGCCGGAGTAATCGAGCGCGTTCACGCCGATGAAGATATCGGACGCGTCCAGCGTTTCGGCCCACGCCAAAGCGAACGAAAGGAAGATCGTGTTGCGGGCCGGAACATACGTGACCGGAATTTCACGCGACATCTCGTGTGCGGAACGGCCCTTGGGAACCTCCGTCTCGCTGGTTAAGGCGGAGCCCCCGAACATCCGTAAATCGAAGACGGCGGTACGGTGCGCGGCGACTCCAATCGCGTTCGCTACACGCGCCGCCGACTCGAGTTCAATCCGATGGCGCTGGCCGTAGTCGAACGAAAGCGCGTAAACTTCGAAGCCTTCGCGCTTGGCGAACGCGAGGCAGGTGGAGGAATCCAGTCCTCCGCTGAGCAGACAAATGGCTTTAACCGGTTTCAAGCCTCAGTATAACGAGCGGAGCAGGTTGGCAAACTCGCGGAGCTCCTCTGCATTCAGGTCCGAAACGGCGTAGTAATGGAAGCCGGAACGGGTCCACGAGAGCACGTTGTAACCGCGCGTGTTCTCCGCCGAGACGCCGGAATCCCGCCCGCTTGCCGGCCACTCAAAAAGGTTGATCATGTGCGCGCGGCGCTGATAGACCAGCGCAGCCACGGGACGTTCCGCCAGATAGTCGAGGCGCCCGCCGGTGAGCGCGAACCCGCTCGCCTTGAGATCGGCGACGGGCGGCGAGAAGTCGACCTTCCCGTTGAACCAGGGCTTCACCGTATGGTTATCGGAAGAAGGAACATCGATCAGGTGGCCGGGTGTAAGAGACCGCAGGTGGGCGGCAAGAGCATCGTGGTCCAGCGCGGAACCGCCTTGGCGCGGAAGCAGGAAAGCGAGGAAGGCCAGCGCGGCTGCAATGGGCGCCCCCAACGTCCACGCCCACTTGCGCGACTTACCCGGCAGGGACGCCCGGACCTTGCCGCGCACCTTGGAGGGCGCCCGGTAGTAAAGCTCCGGCCGGGAGATGGCCTCATGCAGTGCCGCGCGGGATTCCAGTTCGGAGGAACAGCCCGCGCACCCGTTGATATGCTGTTCGATAGCCACGCTGGTCTGGAGATCGAGCTCGCCGTCGAAGTAGCCGTCGAGCAGGTTTCTCGTCTCCTCGCAGGTCATTGAGCCGGTCCTTTCAGGCGCGCGCGCAGCGTCTGGCGCGCCCGGGCCAGGCGGGACATCACGGTCCCGATCGGAATCTCCGCGATGTGGGCGATCTCTTTATAAGAAAGCTCTTCGACTTCGCGCAGGATCAGAACCTCGCGATGGTCCACCGGGAGTGCGGCAATGGCTTCTTTGAGCGCGTCCGGATCGATCGCGAGCGGCGGGCTGCGGTCCTCGCTTTCGTCGCGATGGCTATGCATGCTCTCATCGAACGTGGTGGAAAGGTTCATGTGCCGGTTCTTGCGGAGCCAGGTGTAGCAGGTGTTGCGAACGATGCGCAGCATCCACGATCGCGAGTCCGCCCCGCGGAAGCCGTCGAAGTAAGTTAGCGCCCGGATATACGACTCCTGGACCATGTCGGCGGCATCGGCATCGTTTCCGGTCAGCCATCGCGCAAGGTTGTGCGCGGCGTCCAAATGCGGAAGCATCAGTTGCTCGAATTGCACCTCTCTCCGGCGGTCTCCCAGAATGAGACTCGATGACGCGGAACTTTATTCCGCCGCCCTTATTGTTTTCCAATGGGTCAAAGCCCCGGCGTGGATGAGCAGGTGGCCGCCGGGGAACAGATAGGTTCCCAAGGTCTGCCCCGCCGCCTTGGTATTCCTGGTGGAGTATTCGAGTGCCTTCAGGTCGTCTTTGCCGGGTTTGTTGAGACCGCCTCCGTTCTTATCGATGACCGGCGTTAGCTCCAGGGCGGCCGACGCGTCAGGCAGTTCCACCGATTCGAAACGCAAGCTGACTACGAATACCTGGTTGGGCTTGAGCCGCTTCTGCATGCGCACAATGCGGCCGCGGACAATGGCGTCGCCCTGAAGAAGGGTCTGGCCCGATTGATCTTTCAGCGGCTTGGTGAGCGAACCGGTAATGGCGTCTCCCGCCATCATTGTGTCCGAATCGATGGGAGACTTCAGGCGAATGTCGAGTTTCAGACCCGCCGGAATAATCAGGGTTTTCTTGACGCGAGCGGTTGGCTGATCGTCCGCGACGTCTTCGAAGTGAATCTTCGATTCGCCCAAGTATTGACGGCACGAGGTGTAAGAGGTCTTGTTATCGGATTTGGCGCCGTCGCTTCCAAGGACAATGAGTTCAGTCGATCGGGGCAGGAGGAAAGTACCGCTGCCGATCTTCACCTCCCCGTATTCCATGGTGGTGGTCGCCTCGCAGATTTTCGTTGCCGCGGGCGGATCGTCGGTTACAGCGGTCAGGCGCCGGAGGTCTCCCGAAGCGGAATCGAGCGCAAATGTTCCATGAAATCCGACCTGGTAGCTGGCACCCGCCGATCGCAGCAGATACGAACTTTTGGCGACGGGCACCTTGTAAGCGAATTCCGTAATCGACACACCGGATTCGTCGCGCCGTCCCTGGTAATCGAAAGTGGCGTTGTGGCCCCCGAAGATGGTGGTGATGAAGCCGGCGAAGTCTCCCGTGCCGATGGTTCCTTCCTCGGCGAAATCGGCGTTGCGATTCGATTGAAATTGCTTGTCCCCGGCCCACGAGAAAATCTCCCGGCCTTCGGATACAGCCACATCGAAATGCAAGCGGTCCAACCACGAAACCGTCAGTGAGGATTTCTCGCGGTCGGCGACGCTGTCCGCAATCTGGCTGCAACTGCTCAGGACCACCGCCGGGTTGCTATCCTCCGCGTAAGAACGGGTGAGCGTCTGCACACAAGTGTAGTTCGGCAGGCGGCCAAGATTCGCAGAGATCTTTCTCGATGCGCGGTCAAGCAGGGCTTGCGGCGTTTCGCTCACCTGGGCCGCGGCGGCGAGTGCGATGGCAAGAAGGGCTCGCAGCACAAGTTCTATTGTGCAATGGGCGCCCTTTGCTTACAGCACGCGCGGATCAGACTTCAGGATCTGCTGAAATGTAGCGTTCCCGCGCAGCCCAGCGAACTCCGACTCTTCCATGAATTTTCGCGGTTCGTTGAAACCTTCCTCGAGAGCTTTGCGCACATACTGGAGTGCCCTGTCCGTGCTGCCCTGTTTGGCGTACATCTTCGCCAGGTAGTAATGGAATTTGGCGCGTTCCGCTACCGTATGGTCCTGCATCAGAACGCCGAACGTGCTGTGATGTTCGAACACGTCGGGATCAAGACGGAGCGCTTCCTGATACGAATCCCCGGCCCGCTTGTAATCCTGCCGCGCGAAATACGCGGTACCGAGATTACTGTACACGGACGCCGATCCGGGAAGCTCCCGAAGCGCCCGTTTGTATTCCCGGACGGCCCGGCGATAGCTTTTCTCGGCGTAGTACACAGTCCCCAGGTTGTTGCGGGCTTCGCCATAATGGGGCTCGATGCGGAGCGCGGTCTCGTAGAATTTCTTGGCCAGCCTTAAGTCGGCGAGCTGATGATAGGCGATTCCGATTTTGTTCCAGCGGGTTGCAACGGTTTCGGGTTCCTGGGAGTAGACGGCGATGGCCTCGCGGTACATCTTGCGCGCCATGAGAATATCGCCCCGCATTTCAGTAGGGAGCTGCGCGGAAGGCGCAGCCGCCGCCAATCCCGCGCACGCGGTGAATGCGAGCGCGATCGTCACGACAGCGGTTCCAGAATGCATGGGAGACTCCTAAATCCGGCTGTCCTTAGGATCACGCCGGAAGCGGGGGGCCACAATCACCACTTTGCCTGTCTTTCCTATATCCACTTAATATGCCTTGACACGTATATACTCGGTGCGGTATACCGAAGGGGTGGAATCCGTGTTTGAGATCATTGCGGAGCCGAACCGCCGCGCGATATTAAACTTGCTGGTCTCGTCAGACCAGTCGGTGGGAGAGATCGAGCGCCTGCTGGGTATGCCGCAGCCGACCGTGTCCAAGCATCTGCGGGTGCTGCGAGACGCCGGTTTTGTGGAGTCCACGGTAGACGCGCAACGCCGTCTCTACCGCTTGAAGCCCGAACCGCTTCAGGAGTTGGATGCGTGGCTGGAGCCGTTCCGGCGGTTCTGGTCCGCGCACGTCGATGCTCTGGAACGCCACCTGGACCGCATGGATCAACCGCCACCAACAAAGAAACCAACGAAAAGGAAGACCAAGAGATGATGACCGAACGCGAGCAGTACGAACCGGGTCCCGCCCGCGGGGCGCAAGTACGAAAGAACGGGGAGAAGTGGACGCTCATTCTGGTAAGAGAACTGCGCCATTCGCCGGAAAAAGTCTGGCGGGCGCTTACCGATCCAGCGGATCTGCGGCAATGGGCGCCCTTCGACACGGACGGGAGTCTGGGTACGGAGGGGAACACAGTGAATTTCACCTGGCTGGGAGCGCCGGCGGGGCAACAGATAACGGTGACGCGAGCCGACCCTCCGAAGGCGTTGGAGTACAGCGATCTCCGGTGGGAACTGGAACCCTCCGATGGCGGCACGCGCCTGACGCTGTGGCAAAGCATCGACCGCCGATACGTTTCCTGGGGCGCCGCGGGCTGGCATATCAGTTTCGACGTGCTTGAGCGGCTTCTGGCGGGTGAGCCGATGGGAAGAATCGCCGGGCCTGACGCGATGAAGCTGAGCGGCTGGCAGAAATTGACCGCCGCATACGCGAAGGAGTTTAGTGAAGCGTGAAACAACAAACCTCCGTTCAGACGAAAACCATTCTGTATTGGATTTTCACCGTGCTTTTATGCCTGCAGATGGGATTCACGGCGTACGCGCAACTGCGCCTTCCGCAGGTCTCGGCGGCGTTCGCCCATTACGGCTTCCCCGCCTACTTCCGGGTGGAACTCGCGTGGGCCAAACTCCTCGCCGTGGTGGTGCTGCTCGCGCCGTCTCCGGCGACACTCAAGGAGTGGGCTTACGCCGGGTTTGCGATCACTTTAATCTCCGCGCTCATCGCCCACTTCGCAGTGGGCGATGGTCCGGCGGCGTGGGGCTGGGCCGCGGGCACCAGTGTGCTGTGGGCGCTTTCCTACTTCTTGTGGCGCCGCCAACCTGAAGGTGGAGCGCGTTTTGCGGAGAGTGGGGCATGAAGGATTCGATTGCGGTGGAATCCGCTTCCGCATTACTTGACGAGCGGATCAGAGAACTTGGAGATTGGCGCGGGCAGATGCTGGCGAAAGTCCGCGCCATCATGCACGAGGCGGACCCGGAGATCGTCGAAGAGTGGAAATGGAGAGGCACTCCCGTGTGGTCCCACGGCGGCATCGTCTCTACGGGTGAGGCATACAAGAGCGTCGTCAAGATGACATTCGCCAAGGGCGCCGCGTTGGAAGATCCATCCGGCTTATTCAACTCCAGCCTTGACGGAAATGTCCGGCGGGCGATCGACATCCACGAAGGCGAGAAGATCAATGAGGCGGCGTTGAAGACACTCATCCGCGACGCCGTGGCGCTCAATCTTCAAGCCAAGAGTAAGCCGAAGCCCCGAAGCGCGAGCAGCAAGCGGGCTCGTTAGTCTTCATCGGCAACCAACAAAAGAGTCCCAGCGTAGAGTAGCGTGTCGAAAAGGTTATTCGTAGCGTCGTTGATTTCTGAAGGCTGCCTGGCCAGGATGAGCAGCGGAAGGTAAAGGAGTAGCACCGGCAGGGTGACTGCCAAGCCGGCCAAGGCTGCCGCGAGCCTTCTAGTCCGGTCGAGTAGGATTGCAAGCCCAGCCACCAGAAGAACCGTCCCCGTCAGGAGGCCCCAGAGGGGGGCCCAAGGGACCCAGGGGGGCGTGATCAACTCCAGCGGTACACCGGGCGCGGTAACCGGATGCAGGACAAATTGGGTTGCGAATAAGAGAGTGGCAAGCGCAACAAGAAGGCGGCCCGTTCTCATGAGGAAACGGGAGTACCGCCATTCGGGAGCCCGGCTTGCGGCGAGCGCCCACGCGGCGCCTCCGAAAGCGAGCTCTCGAAACGTATACGCCCAGAACAGCCGGTTACCGAATTTAGTTGGCGTCCCGGGTAGGTCCAGCAGAGCGACAAACAGGAAGAACATCATCCCCAGTAAGAGCCCGGCTAAGCCCGCGTAGCGGTTTATCAGGATACTGACGGCGGCGCTGAGTAGGCAAAAGCCGACGAAGTACACCCAAAAAAGATGCCAGGGAATCCAGCGCGGGACCAGTACTTGCATAATCCGCGGACCTACCAGATGCTCAGCGGAGAAGACGGCCAAAGGAACCGCGTAGAAAACCGGGCCCAAAGCGACAAGCTTGTCGAGCCAGGGCGCGACTATCAGCCTTGTCCGAATCGAGAGTAAGCCGAGAACGAGGAACACCAGACCGGTGAACAGTGGCCAGAATACAAATGCGGTAAACAGATGGACCTCCCAATATCCCGGCCGAATGCATCTCGTGATTGTAAGAAGGGGCGTACGGCGGCACAATAACCAATCGAGCCGGCGAGGATGTAACCACTATGCCGAGCCTCCCGACGACGCGAGCACTTCCTTCAGTTGCCGGACCTTATCCGGCATCTCCGCGGCTTTCGTCCCGCCGAAGCCCAAAATAAATCCCTGGCGGCGGGTCTTACCCATGAAAGACGTTGAGAGCGGCCACAACCACAAGCGTCTGGCAGCGGCCTGCACGGCGATGTCGTAGTCCCGGGTCCCTCGCGGGAGCGTGACGGTCAGATGCATGCCGGCTTCCGCCCCGACAATCTCCAGGCGGTCGCCGAACTCATTTCGCAGGGAATCCGCCAAGGCATCCCGTCTCTCGGCATATAGCAAACGGGTCTTTCGTATGTGGCGAGCGAAATGCCCCTGATCCATGAAGTCCCCCAATATCGCTTGATAGAAATGCGATGGGCAGATATCCATGATGCGGCGAACGGCGACAAAGCGGCTGACGAGATCGGGCGGGACTACGACATACCCCATGCGCAGCGACGGGAAAAGAATCTTACTGAAGGTTCCGATGTAAATCACGCGGGAGCCGTGATCCATTCCTTGTAGAGATGCGATCGGCATACTCTCATACCGGTACTCGCTGTCATAGTCGTCCTCCATGATCCAGGAACCCGAGTTGTGGGCCCAATCGAGAAGTTGAAGCCGGCGGGAAGCGCTCATCACCACCCCGAGCGGAAACTGATGGGACGGTGTTACATAGGCGGCGGAAGCGTTGGGGCAAACCCGGATACCCGCGGATACGTCCAAGCCCTCACCATCGACGGGAACCGGAATCAGCTTAGAACCGGCGAGAGTAAGAGCAGAGCGCGCCAGTTCGTATCCGGGTTCCTCCATCCACACGGTACTTTCGGGATTCAATAGAACGCGCGCGGATAGATCCAGGGCCTGCTGGGAACCGCTGACTAATATGATCTGGTCCGCTTCGCATTGTACGGCGCGAGCGGTTCTAAGATAAGTCGCAAGGGTCTTACGAAATTCGAGTGAACCCATAGGATCGCCATAGTTCAAAGAGCTGGCCCTTACCTTGCGCGCGCGCCGCGATGCCAGGTTCGACCAGATCTGGAAAGGAAAGTGGTCGAAAGCCAATTGACCAACGCTGAACGCGCCCGAACCTACTACCCACGGCGCGCGTTCGTGGCTTAGCAGGAGCGAAGAACCTCGGGAAGTAATTCGAGGGCCGGGATCCTTAAAAGACTGCTCGATATGAGACTCGCAGGCGATCAACTGCTCGGGTAAGTCACTGGACACAAATGTGCCCGCGCCCCTGCGGCTTTCGAAGTAACCTTCCGCCAACAACTGCGAATAGGCGTCGAGGACGGGAATACGGGACACCCCCAGTTCCGCGGCCAGAGCGCGGCTGGAGGGAACCTGTTGCCCGGGTTGAAGATCGCGGCCAATAATTCTGGCGCGGTAAGCATCGTAAATCTGACGGTGTAGCGGCTTGGCGGCCTTTCGATCCAAGGTGATCACCGGCGAGTAAGCGCCGGTCGTCCTGCTCATATGTTCATCATAGTGGTCTTAGCGAAATGGAAGCAATTGGTCATTGCCCTCGACCACTTTCAGGGTGATCATGCAAGGTAACTCAGAGGTAAAAGGGGTAAAACATGAAACAGCTTTCCGCGTTAGTATGCTTTGCGATCGCTCTCTGTTTTGGAGCCATTCCCTTATTCGGGCAGGCCGAAACCGGCCAGATCACGGGTAACATTGTAGATCCGTCGGGCGCCAGAGTCGCGGGCGCAACCGTAGTGGTCACCAACGACGCCACGCAGGGTGCGCGTGATACGACGGCGGGCACAGACGGCCTGTTCACGGTCACCAACTTACTGCCCGGCGACTACTCCGTCAGCGTGAGCGCGCCGGGTTTTGAAACTTACAAGGCCCGGGTCACTCTAACGGTCGGGTCAAAGCTCGGGCTGGATGTCCAGTTAAAGCTGGGCCAGACGGGCACGGTTGTGGAAGTGTCCGATTCGGTGGTGTCCGTCAATACCGAGACTCAGACCGTGCAGCAAACGCTTTCCACGAAACAAATCCTGGAACTCCCCACACTTTCGCGGAATCCGTTTTCGCTGGTGATGACATCCGGGAACGTCAGTGAAGACGATCCCTCCGGCCGCGGCGCGGGAGTGGCGATGAACGGCCTGCGTTCCTCGAGCACCAACATCCTGCTCGACGGTGTGTCCAACAACAACGAGTTTAGCGCGTCGGTGGGCCAATCCGTGCCGCTCGACGCGGTGCAGGAGATCGGGATCGTCACGAATAACTTTACTGCGGAAGTGGGCCGCGCGTCCGCGGGTATCATCAACGTAACCGTGAAGTCCGGGACGAACGGCTTCCACGGAACAGCTTACGAGTTCAACCGCGTCTCCGCGCTCGGCTCGAATAGTTTCCTTAACGATGCGACCGATATACCTAAGTCCATCTATGACTTAAACCAGTTTGGTTACTCCCTGGGCGGTCCGATCATCAAGAACAAGCTATTCTTTTTTAGCAGCACGGAGTGGACGCGCATTCGATCCGCGACGAACACGCAGGCGTGGGTCCCCGATCCGGCTCTTATCGCCGCATCTTCGCCAGCCACACAAGCGGTCTTTTCAACCTACGGAAAACTTGCACCCGGTGTGAACGTGCTCGGCACGTATAGCCGGAATCAGTTGATCGCCGCGGGAAACGATCCATGCTCGAACGCGTCGGCGGGCGGGGGCTGCGTCGGTTACAACCCCAATGCCCCGCTGTTCGACCTTGTGAACTACAATGTGGCGTCCAGCTTTTCCGGAGGTCCCGGCACTCCTCAAAACACTTACTCGACGGTAGGCCGAGTGGATTACAACCTCAGCGAAAAGACGCAGATGTACGCGCGCTACGCGCTCTTCAGCGAGTCGGATTTCGCGGGCTCGGTCGATAACAGCCCATACAGCGGCTTCAACACCGGTCAGATCTTCTTCAACAACAGCGCAATCGCGTCAGTAACACATACTTTTAGTCCGACGTTCGTCTCGCAATCGAAGCTGGACTTCAACCGGCTTAACAATAATGAACCACTCTCGTCGACAGGAGTGGTCCCGTCATACTTTCTCGGAAGCGCCAATGTAGGCACGGCGCTGGGGAACTACGACGTCGCACTGCCGGGCTACGGTCCGTTCACCCCAGGCAGCGCGATTCCATTCGGCGGGCCCCAGAACCTTGCCCAAGCCTATCAGGATTTCAGTTACAGCAAGGGCAAGCACAGCCTTCGATTCGGCGCTTCGCTGACTTACACCCGCGATAACAGGACCTTTGGCGCTTATGAAGAGGCGAGCAACGTCCTGGGGAATACGATCGGCGGCGGGCTGGATAACTTCATTGCCGGGGATGTGTACTCTTTCTCGGCGGCGGTCAACCCGCAAGGCAAGTTTCCCTGCGAAGGCACCGTACAGACCCCGGCTTGCACGATTACTCTACCGGTAGGGCCGCCGCAATTCGATCGGAGCAACAGGTATCACGAGGGAGCGGCATACTTCCAGGATACTTGGAAGATAAGCAAGCGGCTCACCGCGAACCTGGGCGTCCGCTGGGAATATTACGGCGCGCAGCACAACGTCAACCGGAACGTCGATTCCAATTTCTACTATCCGAACAATGTACAACCTACTAATCCGCTGTTCATTCAGAATATCCAGCAGGGACAAGTAGAGACTGTTCCGAACAGCCCGATCGGGGAATTATGGAAGCCCAAGTGGACGAATTTCGCCCCGCGCGTGGGAATCGCCTGGGACGTATTCGGCGACGGTAAGACCAGCTTGCGCGGCGGATACGGAATCGGGTATGAGAGAAACTTCGGCAACGTTACTTTCAACGTGCTGTTTAACCCGCCCAATTACGCGGTTGTCGATCTTACCTCGGGAAGCAACGGGATCGGAACGATACCGATCAGCACCAGCAACGCCGGACCACTAGCCGGTACGACCGGTTCGGCGGCTCTACCGCCATCATCCATCCGGGCGGTCGAGCCAAATATTCCGCAAGCCTACGCCCATCTGATCAGCGCCTCGCTCGAACATACGCTGTTCGGGACGCATCATATCGAACTCGACTACTCGGCTTCGATCGGCGAGAACCAATACGACATCAACTACGCCAACTTCCCCGGCACCGGCAATGTCTATGGCGGCATACCCTGTAACCCGGCCGATACTCTGACCGGCGGAAGCGACGGCTGTACAGCGCTTTTGAATCCGCAGTACTCGTCGATCAATCTGCGCGGCGCGGGTGGCCACTCCACTTACAACTCACTGAACGTGCGGTACGACATCGCCAATCTGCATGGACTCACGCTGCGCGCGAACTACACTTACAGCCACACGATCGACGATCTCAGCGATACGTTCAGCGCTTCTCCGAATCAATTCAACCTCGGCTATACGGACTTTACCAATCCTTCGGTCGATAAAGGCAGCTCGAATTTCGATAATCGCCACCGGGTCGCGCTTCTGGCGGTTTGGGAAATCCCGTTCGGCCGGAATCTGAAGGGAGTCCGCCGGATGCTGTTCGGAGGATGGGAACTGGCGCCGGTGTTCTCCGCGCGCACAGGCGCTCCTTTCTCCATCTACGATCTGACGAACACGGAGTACATCTATACGCGGGTGGTTCTGAACCAAGCCATGCCCGCGGCGACGCGAACGCCCTCCGGCGCGGATACGTACACGCTTTACGATTTCAGCAACATCAATACGGGATCGTATATCAACCCCCTGACCGGCAGTTCGGACTTCGGACCTTTCCCGGCTAACATGACGGGGCGGAACGCCTTCAAGACGCCCGGCACACTGGATCTGGATCTAGGCATGTATAAGTCATTGCAGTTTACGGAGCGTTGTTCTTTACAGCTTCGGCTGGAAGCATTCAACGCCCTGAACCATGCCAACTTTATTGTGAACACGGGCGCGGCGTACATCGCGGGTGGAGCGGGAACCATCACCGGACTGTATAACGGCGACCGTAACGTCCAACTGGGAGCGAAGATTATCTTCTAGGACGTGGTCAACGGGTGAGGAACCGCGGAGAGTGGGTTGATAGCAACCCCTCTCCGCTTCCCGAATTGAGCTTACCACACGGACAACCGAATCGGGCTCCGTTCCTATGCAAGCCGTGTGCCGGTTGCAGGACATTCCGTCTTGCAACCGGCGGACGTTATACTCTCCTAGAATGAAGCTGTTCTTGTCCGGGTTTGTTCTCTGCGCGATGTCATCGGCCAGCATGGCCGCGCAAACTGTTTCCACGGTACTGAGCTTTAATGGAAGCGACGGCCAACATCCCCAAGGAGCGCTGGTTGAAGCGCTTGACGGAAATCTTTACGGCACCACATACGGAAGCCTGGCGGGTTACGGCGGGTCGATCTTTAAACTGACCCCGAGCGGAACTCTGACGACTTTGTATACGTTCTGTTCGGCGGGACCGCCGTGCACCAATGGCGCGAGCCCGCAGGCAGGGCTTTTCCTGGCGTCGAACGGGGTTTTCTACGGCACTACAACCGCTGGCGGTTCTTACAATTCCAGTTGCCCTCAGGGCTGCGGAACGATCTTCAAGGTAACCGGCGGCGGCGCCTTGACGGTGCTCCATACCTTCTGCACGGTAACGCCATGTGTGGATGGCCAGGAACCGATCGCGGGACTGGTGGAGGCGAGCAACGGCGGTCTCTACGGGACAACCTACCTTGGCGGGGCCAACTCGGCGGGGACTATCTTCCGGATTACGACGGGCGGTAAGTTCGCCAGCCTTTATAGCTTCTGTTCCCTAAGCGCATGCGCCGACGGCGAATTTCCCGCAGCGGGATTAGTGCAGGCCAGCAATGGGGAACTTTATGGCACAACCTATCTGGGCGGGAGCTTCAGCGAAGGAACGGTGTTCCAAGTTACTACGACCGGAGTATTGACCACTGTCTACAACTTCTGTCAGGAGAGCGGATGTACGGACGGCGCGGAACCGGAGACGGGACTGGTCCAAGGCACTGACGGGAACTTATACGGAACAACTTCTTCCGGAGGCGCGACGACTTCAACCGAAGGAACAATCTATAAAGTCACCACCAGCGGCGCGCTTTCCACGCTATACAGCTTCTGCTCTAAGACCAACTGTACCGACGGCTACGTACCAGCCGGGCTGATCCAGGCCACTAATGGAGATTTCTACGGGACAACAACCTATGGCGGCGGCGAAAACGGAAACTTCTCCTGCAATGAGGGAAGTTGTGGCACGATCTTTGAAATTACTCCGAGCGGCGCGTTTAGCACGCTCTATTCGTTCTGCACTTTAGCGAATTGCGCGGACGGTTGGCAGCCTTACTCGGGTCTAGTTGAAGATACTAATGGAACTCTGTACGGGACGACTAACCTGGGCGGAGCGGACGGTAACTGGGGGACGGTGTTCAGTTTGTCAGTAGGTCTAGGCCCGTTTGTGGAGGCAAGGCCCAGTTTCGGAAAGCCCGGCGCGGCGATCAAGATTCTGGGAACCGGTCTGACTGGTTCCACCAAAGTTACCTTTAATGGCGTAGCGGCATTCTTCGAAGTGCTTTCCAGCTCGGAGATTCTGACCAAAGTGCCAAGCACCGCGACTACGGGGACGCTTCAGGTGGTCACTCCCAGCGGGACTGTTTCCGGCAACGTGCCATTTGTGGTTGAACCGTAGAGCGATCCGGGTGGCGAAGTGGAATTTCGGTCCCTGCAAATTGGTGAGGACGACGGGGCGTTTCGCAAGCTGAACGAGGAGTGGATTACCCGCTACTTCACGCTGGAGGCTAAGGATCGGGAGACGCTGGAGGATCCCGAAAATATGATCCTGGCGGAAAGGCGGCCGGGTATATCTGGCGTACCACGAGGAGCAGGCGGTGGCATGCGTGGCGCTGCTGGCGGTGGGCGGAGGCGTGTATGAGCTTTCGAAAATGGCGGTTTCGCCGGAGCTGCGCGGACGGGGAATCGGGCGCAAAACTGCTGAAATTTACGATCGAGCAAGCGCGGCGGATGGGTGCCAAACGGCTGAGCCTGGGCAGCAGCACGAAGCTTCCAAACGCGGTGCATTTGTACGAATCGCTGGGATTCCGGCATGTGGGGCCGGAGCGGCTGCCGTGGATGGCGTATGCGCGCTCGGATGTCTTTATGGAACTCGAGTTGGAAGGCGATGGAAATTCGGTTAGCGACTGAGATGGATATTCCCGGCCTGCTGGCAGTTTTGGCGGCGGTGGTTCCCTTGATGCGGGCCGCGGGAAACTTGCAGTGGGACGAAGCGTACCCGAATGCGCGCGTGCTGGAAGAGGACATTGCGCGCGGGGAACTGTGGGTGGCCGAGGTCGACGGGCGCGTGGGGGGAATGGCGGCGATCACGATGGACCAATCGCCCGAGTACGCCGACGTTGGTTGGGACATCCAGGAGCGGGCGATCGTGATTCATCGGCTGGCGGTGCATCCGGAATGCCGGGGACTGGGCATCGCGCAGGAACTGCTGCGTCAGGCGGAGGACGTCGCGCGGGAGCGAGGGATCTCCAAGCTGCGGGTGGATACGAATACCGGCAATGAAGCGACGAAGCGGTTGTTTCCGAAGCTGGGATACGTGCTTGCCGGGGAGATCGGGCTGGGATTTCGGCCGGGGCTGCGGTTCTTCTGCTATCAGAAGGAACTGGCGCCGGGGATCGAAGGCCCTGATGACCCTCTTATTCCGTGAAGCGGGGCAGCGGCCATGCCGATGCTGTCGGCATAGGCGCGTAACTCGTCGTAGTGAGAGGGCCGGCTCGGGCTCGATTTCGTCTTCCGGCCAGTGCCAATCGCAATTCAAAGCCATTGCGGAAGTGGTTTTGGTTGGTAGGGGTTGCGGCGTTCCTTGCTTGATTTCCTCCGCGATTTCTATTTCTTCTTCTTTGGCCTCGCGCTCGGCTTCTTCGGCGAGGTGATGATTGAGCGCGGTCGACAGGAATTTCCAGGCGCGGCTTTCGTGTTGTACGAACGAATCGACGTCTTTGTCGCGCTTGAGACGGCGGGCTTGGAGCGCGTCGAACTCGGCGGTCATTTTGGAGAGCGTGCGCGCGATGCGGCCTTCGTGGCGGCCGAGGGATTCGAGCGCGCGGGGACCGGCGCAATCGGCACGCCAGGCATTGGCTTGACCGGCCGATGGCGGCGCTGCGTTCGTCGTCACTGGTGAGGAAGTAGGCTTCGATCACAGTGTCGTTATTGAGGAGATTGTTTTCGATGGCGGCGGCGCGGTTGAGGCGCCAGTTGCCGTCGATGATTTTCTGGGCGAGCTGTTCTTCGCGGACGCCGACGGGGCGGAGGTCTTCGACGAAATCGAGCGCGAGGCGGAAGTAGGGGACGGAGTCGTCGGTCTGCAGGCAGAGGTTTTGACCTGAGAGACCGTGTTTGAAGGCGTTCATGGCGACGCGCGTTCATGGCGACGCGGTGTTTGCCGGCGGCGGTGCGGGGGCCGGTGGATTTGAGCGCGTTTCGGCGATTGGCCAGAGTGCGCTTGGAGGGTTCGGGTTCAGGTTCAGCTTCTTGGATGTTTGGGATTGCTGTAATTACACTCATCTCCGATTGTGGGGCATGGGGTGGTGGGCTGGAAGCGGCAGGTAGGCGTAAGTGGTTGAGGGGATGAGGAAAACTTCGGGTGTTCTGAAGGTCACCGCTCTTTTGCGGACGCTATAAGAAAGCCACTTAAATTGCTTCCCGACGTTTTACAAACTCGATCTTTTTCTTTTGGGGACGCGTGGTGGAAGAGAAAGAACAACGCTCGAAGTTATTTTTTCTTTCAGCAGGCCACGAAGGTTTTCTCGCCGATTTCAAATTGCTCCACAGCGCACGAACCGCTAGAACCGCCAGTCTCGTCGATTTATTTAAGACCGCTATGTCCTTTATTTTTAAAGGAGATTGTAAGAATTGACGAGCGGCACAGGGGCCGTTGTCCAACAAAATGGTTGACAAGCGCCACCCGGTTTACTAAATTCAGGTAATTCACAGTTCCATGTTGAATGTGTTTCAAGTGACCAAGTTAGCGGTAGCGTGCGCAAAATTTGCTTGGAGTCGTCTCAGACATGGTGTCGTCAACGCTGCATCGTTGGTATGCAGTTCACACTCGTTCCCAGTATGAAAAGGCCGTTTGCGAAGGCCTTACCCTCAGGGGATACGAATCGTTTCTTCCGCTTTATCGAGCCCGCCGTAAGTGGTCAGACCGCTACCAGGATGTGGACATACCGCTTTTTCCGGGATACGTTTTTTGCCGGTTGAACATCAACAACCGGCTACCCGTGTTGATTGTGCCGGGCGTGATCCGGTTTATTGGAACCGGCAAAACTCCGATTCCCGTTGACGAATCCGAGATGAACGCGGTTCATTCGGTGATTCATTCCGGATTGCTGGTGCGGCCGTGGCCTTTCATCAAGGTGGGCCAAAGCGTTTCGATCGAAGAAGGTCCGCTGCAGAACGTTAGCGGGATCCTCACGGAGATCAACGGGGCCGATCAGTTGGTGGTGTCGATCACGCTACTCCAACGCTCGGTGGCGGTATCGATTCCCCGGGAATGGATACGGCCGGTGGAATCGGCGTTTGCCGCCGGCGGGCATAGCGCCACAGCTTAATTCCAAAGTCAGTTTTTCAAGAACTCCAAGTAGAAACCCGTGATCACGAAAAGGCGAAGAACTCTGTATGTACTCGCGAGCCTTCTGGCACTTACCGGGCTCGCCGCGGGCCAGGCGGCGCCGGAGCCGGGATTCGCCTCCGAGCGGACGCGCGATAAGTATGTTCTGGGCCCGGATGACGTGCTGACTCTACACGTTCCGAACGCGCCGGACATCAGCGAAAAAGCGTTCCGGTTGGAAGCCGACGGGCAAGTCAAGTTACCGATGGCCGGACGTATCCAAGCCGGCGGACTTACGGTGGAGCAGTTCGAAACAGAAGTTACAAAGAGGCTGAAGAACTATCTGGAACAGCCGGAAGTTACGGTCAGCATTTCGGAGTACCGGAGCCAGCCGGTATCCATCATCGGCGCCGTCACGAGCCCGGGCGTGCATCAAATTGAAGGTAGTAAGACGCTTCTGGAGATTCTCGCCGTGGCCGGCGGTCTGCGGTCCGACGCGGGACCGACCGTGGCGATCACGCGCAAGCTGGAATATGGGCCGATCCCCGTGCCGGGCGCGAAGGACGACGCCACTCATCAGTACAGTGTGGCGACAATCAACCTAAAACAAGTCAGCGAAGCGAGGAACCCGGAGTACAACATTGTTATTCGGCCGCATGACGTTCTTTCGGTGGCGCGCGCCGAATCGGTCTATGTAATCGGGGAAGTCAGTAAAGCGGGTTCGCTATCGCTCAGTGAAGGGCAGTCGATGTCGGTGCTTGAAGCGGTTTCGTCCTCCGGCGGTCTATTGAGAACGGCGGCGCCGAATCACTCGATGATTCTAAGACTTGCCGCGGGGCAATCGCGGCGGAATGAGATTCCGGTGGACGTCAAGAAGATTATGGCGGGCCAGTCCGATGACGCGCAACTCATCGCGGGGGATGTGCTGGTGGTTCCGGGAAGCACCGGGAAGCGCGCGGCCCTGCGGACGCTGGAAGCGGCGATCCAGGCGGGGACTGTTTTCGCCTCCTACGGGATCGTTCACTAAATGGAATCGTTCGCTAGAAGCTTGCGGAATACTTGATGGATCCGTTGACACCAGTGCCAACCCCCGCTGATCGGAGTCTTGCCCGGATCGCTCCGAGGCAGGTAGTCTCCGTGCGCCCGTCAACCGGGGATTCCGCGCGTAACGATGCGAAAGCCGAACCGGCCGGGGTCTTCGAGTACTGGCGCATGGTGCGGCGGCATAAAGCTTCCGTAATCGCGATCGTTATCATCGGAGCGCTGGCGGGATTTCTTTATACACTTCCGCAGGAACGTCTCTATCAGGCCCAGACCACTATCGAAATTCAGGGGCTGAATGACGACTTTCTCGGGATGCACAACGTAAGTCCGACGGTAAGTTCATCCAGTAGCTACTACCCGGACTTCGATATACAAACGCAAGTAAAGATACTCCAGAGCCGCTCATTGTTGAAGAGCGTGGTGGAGCA
Source organism: Bryobacteraceae bacterium (assembly GCA_965225785.1). GTDB lineage: Bacteria > Acidobacteriota > Terriglobia > Bryobacterales > Bryobacteraceae > Bog-113. Next base: position 363,031 of record CBDDBV010000005.1, read on the forward strand.
GTTGGACCGCGAGAAACGGCCGTCGGATCTGCGGCCGCCCGACCGGCTCTCCGCTTGGAAGAAGGCGCTGGGCATCAATCCGACATCGCAACAGGATCTGTGGGAAGAAGCGATCGATACCGCCGCCGGGGACTTGAAAATTCGTGCGTCGGGAACAAATCGGATTGTACAGATCGTCTGCGACTCGACGCAGCCGTCCGTCGCGGCGGCCTTCGCCAATACACTAACTCGCGAGTTCATCCAGCAGAATCTGGAAGCCAGATGGAAGAGCACGGAATACACGGGCGTGTGGCTGACGAAGCAGCTTCAAGATATTAAGATCAAGCTTGAAAAAGACGAAGACGAGTTGAATGCGTACGCGCGCGCTTCTGGACTTACCTTTACGGACGAGAAGACTAGCGTCGACGATGAAAAGCTGCGGGCGCTGCAAAAGGGTCTGCTGCAAGCGCAGGATGATCGAGTAACTAAGCAATCGAAATATGAGATGGCCAAGAACAGCCCGCCGGAAGCACTGCCGGACGTGTTGGATGACTCGACGCTCCGCGATTACGAAAGCAACCTGACGGAGTTGCGGCGGCAGTACGCGCAGCTTCGCGTGAACTTTACCCCCACGCATCCGGACGTACGCAAAATTCAAGCGCAAATCGCCGTAATGGAATCGACTCTGGAGAAAGAGCGGACTAAGATTCTGAGCCGCATTGAGAACGAGTATGAAGCCGCCGCGGGCCGCGAGAAGCTTCTTACCGCTTCGTATGCGACACAGGTGAGGCTGGTTGATGACCAGGCAATGAAGACCAGCCACTACAACATCTTGAAGAGGCAGGTGGATAGCTCACGCCAGTTATACGACACGATGCTGCAGCGGCTTAAAGAAGCCAGCGTAACATCGGCGTTACGGGCGAGTAACATCCGGGTGGTAGATCCGGCGGAGATCCCGTCCGTACCCTATAAGCCGGACGTGTTTCGGTATGTGGTAGCGGGTCTGATGCTCGGATGCGGTTGCGCGTTTGGAATGGTTGTCCTTCAGGAGCGGGCGGACCGAACGATCCATGAGCCCGGGGACATCAGCCATTATCTTCATCTTCCGGAACTGGCGGTTATTCCAGCCTCATCCATCGATTCCAGCCAGAGGGGCCTGCGGGTGCGCGGGCGCTCACGGCCCGGACTTACGTCCAGCGAAGAACTGATAGAGGAACGCATTGAGCTGGCGACGTGGTTCCGTAAGAACTCCCAAATCGCCGAGTCGTTTCGGACGGCACTAACTTCAATCCTTTTCTCTTCGCGCACGAGCGAACGACCCAAGGTCTTATTGTTAACGAGCGCGAGCCCCGGCGAAGGAAAGACTACGAGCGTTTCCAATATTGCAATCGCTCTGGCTGAGATCAATCAAAGAGTTCTGATTATAGACGCGGACTTACGCAGGCCGCGCATCCATAGTATCTTCGGACTGTTCAACGATGGGCATGGGTTATCAGAACTGTTACTAAACGATCACATAGACCCGATCGCACTAACATCCGCAATTCAACCCACGCAGATACCCGGACTGCACGTACTCCCGAGCGGAATGGCGCGCGTAAATGCCGCCAGCCTCCTGCATTCCGAACGGCTGCCGGAATTGATTGCGGCGCTGCGGGACCGCTTCGACAGGATACTTATCGACACACCGCCGATCATTCACATTCCAGATGGGCGGGTGCTTGCCCGGCAGGTGGACGGGGTGATCCTGGTGCTGCGATCAGCCGTGACGACTCGGGACGCCGCCCTGGTGGCGAAGCAGCGCTTCCTGGATGATGGTATTCCGATCATGGGCGCGATTCTAAACGACTGGAACCCGAAGGCGGGAAGTTCTTCTTACAACAATTACTACGCGAACTACGCACAGTATTACGGAACGACGGCGGATAAAACGGCGGACCAGAGCGAGTCCGGGGATCAGAAACGTCCGCGGGCGCAAAGCGCCTGATTATTTAGTATGTGCGGAATAGCCGGCGTGTTTCAAACCAACGGGATGAGTCCCGCGGACCAGGATGCCGTTCGGGCAATGACGCTTGCGCAGGTGCATCGAGGTCCGGACGACGACGGCTTCTTTTGCGATGCTCATATAGCGCTCGGCCATCGGAGGCTTTCGATCATCGACTTATCGCCGATGGGAAGGCAGCCGATGTCGAATGAGGACGGCTCCATTCACATCACGTTCAACGGCGAGATTTATAACTTCCAGGAACTCGTAAGGCATCTTTCCAACCATCGCTTTCAATCGAGTTGCGATACCGAAGTATTGGTTCATGGCTACGAAGAGTGGGGCATGGACGGCCTGCTCCAAAAACTGCGCGGGATGTTCGCCTTCGCGCTTTACGACTCACGCGGGGACTCGCCGCGTTGCTATCTGGTGAGGGATCGACTAGGAATCAAGCCGCTCTACTACTCTGTTGACAAGCAGCGGCTGGCCTTTGCTTCCGAGGTAAGGGCTTTAGTAAAAGCGGGCTTAGTCGCGGGAGCTAAGGATACTCGGGCGCTCGCAGGGTTAATGCTCTTCGGCTCGGTGCCCGCGCCGCTGACTTCCACCGCGGGAGTAAGTTGCCTGATGCCCGGTACTTATCTGCGGGCTGACAGAAACGGGTTGAGCGAACGGAAGTACTGGGACATGGACATGCATGAGGAGCCGGCCAAAGCGCGGCAATCCTCGGGTGATGAACTCGGGCGATTGCTTCAAGACAGCATAGCCTCCCACATGATTTCCGACGTTCCCATGGGAGTGTACTTAAGCGGCGGAGTAGATTCGGCGGCCTTGGTGGCGCTGGCGAGCCGGGCAAACGCAAAGCTAATTACTCTGACCGTTGCATCCGACGGACAAGAGTTCAGCGAACATGAGGAAGCGCAATCAATCGCCGATCGATATCGTACCGATCACAGGGAAGTGCGGCTTACCAGTCAGGACTTCATGAACGAGGTTCCGAACTTTCTGCGAGCCATGGACCAACCAACCGCCGACGGTGTGAACAGTTACTTCGTGGCGCGGGCGGCGAAGTCGGCGGGGCTTACTGTAGCGCTCTCCGGCCTTGGCGGAGACGAGATATTCGGGGGCTACCGGCATCACCGTTGGCTGGCGAAGCGGCGACGGTCGATTCGCGCCGTATCTAAGCTGCCTCGGGCACTTAGGCGCGTGGTGGTGCAGGCGGGAGTGAACTATGGCCGCATGCGCGGGCGCGAAAAGTTCATGCGTCTTTCCTGTTTAGGAAACCGTGTGAGTGGTTCAGAACTGTATCTTGCGGTCCGGGGGTTTTTTGCGCCGACTCAGGTGTGCCAGTTGCTCGGGATAGGAGAGCGTGAACTCAACAACGCCGCTCAGGAGTGCTTCAGCTTCCTTCCAAATCTCGCGGTGGAGAGTTCCGATAGCAGTGTTTTCCGGTATATCGAGTGTAAACGATATCTGCATGACCAGTTACTCCGCGATACCGATGTCTTCGCTATGGCGCACTCGATAGAAGTACGCGTTCCGTACTTAGATCACGTCGTGTTGGAGCATGTGGCGAGACTTCCGCGGGCTCTCGAATTCGAGGGACGCGGCACAAAGCCGAGGTTGACTCGAGCAGTGGCGGAGGAAAGTGTGTTCGAAGCGGGTCTTCGGCCTAAGCGCGGTTTCTTGTTTCCATTCGCGAAGTGGATGAAGGCGCATAGCCCTGACTTGAATGAGATGGCGTTGGCCGGCGGCCAGTTGGATCGCCGTGCAATTAGCCGGCTCTGGCGACAGTTCGACATGGGCCGTCTACACTGGTCGCGCGCCTGGATGTTATCGGTAATTGGGGCAGGCAAATAGACATGGCGTCGCAGGCACTGCCGGTTTCCATACTTAGACCGTCATCCGGGTGGATACGCCTGAATCTTGGCGAACTCTGGGATTATCGGGAACTCCTCTACTTCCTGGTTTGGCGCGATATCAAGGTTCGTTACAAGCAAACGGCGTTGGGCGCGGCGTGGGCAATCCTTCAACCGACGCTCACGATGCTGGTGTTCAGCATTTTCTTTGGACGGTTTGCCAAGATGCCATCGGATGGCGTTCCGTATCCGGTGTTCGTCTTCGCCGCACTGTTACCGTGGCAGTTATTTTCGTTTGCGCTTACCGAATCGAGCAACAGCCTGGTGGCAAGTCAAAATCTAATAACCAAGGTATATTTCCCGAGGCTGGTTATTCCGATCGCGGCCGTCCTGGCGGCGCTAGTAGACTTCGCCATTGCGTTCGCGGTGCTGCTGGTTCTTATGGTGTGGTATGGAATCTATCCTACGCGCGCCATTGTTTTTCTACCGGCCTTCTTACTTCTGGCTTTGGTGACGGCATTGGCGGTTGGATTATGGTTGTCCGCGCTCAATGTCAAGTATCGGGATGTGCGCTACACCATTCCATTTCTCGCGCAATTCTGGATGTTCGCGACGCCGGTGGCGTATCCGAGTAGCATTGTCCCGGAACCCTGGCGGACTTTGTTCGGACTGAATCCGATGGCCGGCGTGGTGGAAGGATTCCGATGGGCGTTGCTGGGGAGATCGACAGGAAGCGGGCCTCTGCTGATTGTGTCCGTGCTCGCGGTGTTAGTGCTTTTAGTAGCAGGCTTGCGTTACTTCCGAAAGACGGAAGCTACCTTCGCCGACGTTGTATAGCGAAATTCAATGAGCGATCTCGCCTTTCGCGTCGACCAACTGGGTAAAGTCTACCGGATTGGAAGACGCGGCCCATATAAAACGTTCCGGGAAAGTATCACCGAATCGCTGACACGGTGCTTTCAGCGTGGCGGCAGACGCGACGGGGCGGATTCTGAGCTGCTTTGGGCTTTAAGAGATGTCTCTTTCGAAGTCCGGCAAGGCGAAGTAATCGGGATCATCGGAAGCAACGGCGCGGGTAAGAGCACGCTGTTGAAAGTCCTATCGAAGATTACCGAGCCTTCGGAAGGATGCGTCGAGATATTCGGACGCGTCGGTTCGCTTCTGGAAGTTGGCACAGGGTTTCATCCAGAACTGACCGGGCGGGAAAATATCTACCTGAACGGCGCGATTCTTGGAATGAAGCGGGCGGAAATCGCACGGCGCTTCGATGAAATTGTGGCGTTCGCCGAGACGGAGAAGTTTCTGGATACGCCGGTGAAGCATTACTCGAGCGGTATGTATATGCGGCTCGCGTTTGCAGTTGCGGCGCACCTGGAACCGGAGATCCTGTTGGTGGACGAAGTGCTTTCGGTGGGAGACGCCGCATTCCAAAGTAAGTGTATTGGAAAGATGGGCGACGTCGCGAGGTCCGGAAGAACGGTTCTGTTCGTAAGTCATAGCATGGCGTCGATCGCGACGCTCTGTACATCGGCAATCCTGATGAAGAACGGCACGGTTGCGCTACAAGGTAAGCCGACGGCCTGCATCGATCAGTACCTGGCCGCGATCAATCAATCGAAGGGCGAAACAAACCTTCGCGAGAACAAAGAATGCCGCCGGGGTAGCGGAGAAGTCCGCATTGTGGCGGCGAGGCTTGTGGACTGTTACGGAGTGCCGTCCGACCGGTTTGAATGCCAGGGCGAAGTAAGTCTGGAGATGGAACTGGAAGCTGCCGGGAGAATTCCCTCCTTTCTAAGTACGGTTGCGATCCGCACGATTACGGGCATCACGGTATTGCACATTCCGAGCCCGGCCGATTTTACGTGGACGGCTTTGAACACGCATGGGCGAACGACCATGCAGTGCCGTATTCCGCAATGCGGTCTGTATCCAGGGTCTTATGTAGTGTCGCTATGGATTGGAAAGAATGAACACCAGGAACTAGATTGGGTACCTGACGCGCTGACATTCACCATGGAACAAGGTGAATTGACCAGCTACGGGTTCGACATGTCCTGGCGGCACGGTCTTTATCTGTGCGATAGCTCGTGGTCGGCGGCAACGGCCGCAACCGAGCAATCTGAACCTTCCCCTTTGTGTCTCAAGTCTTAAGACTAAGAAGCTTCGCCGTAAAGCCGTTCGCTGAGCAACGCCTGTCACTGCGCTTCCACGCAGGGCAAGCGCTTTCGCGACTGCCGGTGTTCCCTGTTCCGATGCGGTTAGCGGTTGACCCGGAGCGCGACGAGTGGTTTGTATGGCACCGGTTCGAGCCGCGCATGACTCCGGAGTCAAGGCTTCTGGAGTATGTCAGCAGTGATAATCCGGAACTAAGATTTCTGGTTCGCTTTCTGAAGCCCGGGATGACGGTTTTAGATGTAGGCGCCCATCATGGCCTGTTTTCGATTATTGCGGCCGGGCGCGTCGGGTGGCGGGGAAAAGTAGTTTCATTCGAGCCATCTTCGCGGGACCGCCGCCGATTGCAGTTCAACAAGACTCTGAATCAAGCGAGACAGATAACCGTCGAGCCGTTTGCGCTGGGCGCACAATCGGGACCGGCCTCTTTTTACGTCGTGATTTCCGGTTACACGACGATGAATAGCCTTCGTCCGCCGACTGTAGAGACGCCGGTAGTGGAGGTGAAGGTCGACATGATGAAGCTTGACGACTATGCGGCGGACGTCCGGCTAACTGGAATCGACCTGATGAAGGTAGACGCCGAAGGTGCTGAATTAGATATCTTCCTTGGCGCCGAGCGAACGATTGAGCGCGATCGGCCGATGATCCTATGCGAAGTGCTTGACGCCGTCGCCGAACCCTGGGGACGAGCGGGAGTGGCGTCCATCGATTACCTGGGCGACTTGACTTATCGTTGGTTTGCCTTTCGGGAGGACGGACGTCTTAGTCCACACGCGCGGCGAAGCGCGTATCCGGACGTCCGAAACTACCTTGCTGTTCCGCAAGAGAAGCTCGGCTTGGTCAAACATTTGGTTGCCGCATGAGCGTTCGCGTAAGCGTGGTGATCCCCTGTTTCAACGCGGGGCGCTGGATTGCAGAAACCTTGCAGTCAGTAGCCGCCCAGGGTCTCGACGGAGTCGAAGTCATCGCGGTGAACGACGGCTCCAGCGACAATACGGGGGAAGTGATTCGTGAGCAATTCGGATTTGTCAGTTTGCTGGAAACCGCGAACCGCGGAGTAAGCCACGCGCGGAACCTGGGCATGAGCGTCGCGAAGGGCGCGTTCTTACAGTTCCTGGACGCGGACGATCTTCTCGCGCCGGGTAAGTTATGGAAGCAAATCGCCGCCATGACTCAGACGGGGGCGGACGTGAGTTATGGCGATTGGAACCGCCTGGAAGCTTCGGCCGACGGTAACTTCCGGGTCAGTGAAACAATCCACCGGCAAATGGAAACAGAACCAGAGATAGCTTTGTTCACGGACTTCTGGTGTCCGCTCGCGGCGTACCTGTTCCGAAAAGAAACAGTGACCAAGGTGAACTCATGGAACGCGGACCTGCCGGTGATTCAGGATGCGCGCTTCACGCTGGATTGTGCGCTGAACGGCGCCAAGTTCACGTACGTTCCGGGAGTTGTGGCGAGCTATCGGGCGCATCGGGACGGCTCGCTTTCAACGCGTAGCATGGAGGCGGCACTTTCGGATCAGCTTCGGAACGCGGAGCAGGTGGAGCAATACTGGAGCAAGCACGGCGGACTTTCGGAGATGAGGAGACGCGCACTCTTAAAAGTGTATGGACATATCGCGCGTGCGAGTTACGAAGCATACCGCGTTATATTCGACGCCGCCTGTATTGCGCTCGAACGAATTAACCCCAGGTACATTCCAAGCTCCCCCAAATCTCTCGCAGCCGTGTCTCGAGTAACCGGATACAGGACGGGGGAGTCAATCGCGCTCAGTTACCGGCGCGCTAAGCGAGTGTTTACGGCCGCATGAAAATAGTTCATATCCCCTTCTGCTTCTATCCAGACGCGGTCGGAGGTACGGAGATTTACGTGCGATCGCTGGCGGGTGAGCAACAGCGCGACGGTCATGAAGTTCTCATTTGCGCGCCATCGAGCACTGACTCCTCCTATCTTCATCAAGGCTTGCGTGTTCGCCGCTTTGCGGTGGACGAGAGTTTAAGGGATGTTGCAGACTCCTACGGCGAGGGAGACGAACGCGCGGCAACCCGATTCGGCGAAATTCTAGATGAAGAACAACCCGACATCGTCCACTTACATGCACTTACGCGCGGCGCTTCCCCGCGGCTCATCCGGGAGGCCAAGAGCCGCGGTATTGCAACCATCTTCAGCTATCACACGCCGACCGTGAGTTGCGTCCGGGGAACTCTTCTACGAGACGGCGCGAAGGCTTGCGCAGGTTTGTTGGATGTACCGACGTGCACGTCATGCAACCTGAACAGCCTCGGGGCGCCCCATCCGGTCGCCGCCGCACTGGGTTTGTTGCCGCCGGGCGTAAGTAGAGTAATCGGCCAGAGAATACCCGCCGGAAGAGTCGCAACGGCGTTTCGGATGAGCGAACTTGTTGAGCTTCGCCACTCCGCTTTTCGCGCAATTATGCGCGAGGTGGATTTCGTTGTCGCTCTCTGTGAATGGACGAGAGACTTGCTAGTGCTAAATGGGGTGCCCGCGGGAAAGATTATTCTCTCGCGCCAAGGTGTGCCTGCTCAACTATCTCACGAGAGCCCTGCGGCTCAACCGGCTTCTGCTCTGCGGATCGTCTTCCTGGGGAGGATGGCTCCGGAGAAAGGGCTACCAGTTTTGATTCGGGCCCTCCGCGCCATCCCAGCGGCAAACGTCACACTAGACATTTATGGTTCGCTTCAGCCGCTTTTTGTCAGCAGCCAGACTACCCTAATAGAAGACAAAAGAATTTCCTTTCGCGGGCTCCTGGCGAGACAAGATCTTCTAGGAACGTTACGCCAATACGATGTGGTTGCTGTACCCTCCCAATGGTTGGAGACCGGACCGATGGTAGTCATGGAAGCCTTTGCGGCCGGCATACCCGTCATCGGATCGCGTCTGGGCGGGATCGCCGAACTGGTTCGGCACGATGTGGACGGGTTGTTGATTGAGGCTAGTTCGGTTCGAGACTGGGCCGCCGCGATCAGCGATCTCGCTTCTGACCGGTCTTTACTAAGGCGCCTGCGCGCCGGCATCGTCAGACAGCACACGACGTGGGAAGTAGCAAAAGAAATCGACGAAGTTTACGCTCAGGTAATCCCACAGTACGGAAGATCGATGGCGGCAGCGCGGTAATGGAAAATCAAAAGCTATTCGGCCTCGTGGCGGTCTGGATACTAACAGTCGCGATCGTTATCGTGGCTCAAAGGCGGCGCAAAACTCCTGGAGCGGGACTTGTGCTGGCGTATCTTCTAAACTTGTCCTTAAATCACCTGATCGGCGGCGCCATCTACCTGCTGCCGGGGTTCCAAAGTCAAGATGCGCGTCTAACGGAATTAGGTTTCGCAGAGAGTACCTACGGCGCGGCGGCCTTCGCAGCGGGTGCGCTTGTTATTGCACCATGGCTCTTGAGGCGTAAGCCGAGCGCGCAATCGGGCTTCGCGAGCGGCGAGGTCAACCCACTCCTGCCGAAAGCCTTAATGGGGTGCGGGGCATTCTTGTATGTCCTGTCGATGACGTCCCTGGGAACGCTTCCCTCGGCGTCCGCAATCATCTCCACAGGACCGCAACTGGTTGTAGCGGGATTGGTGCTCTTATGCTGGAGGGCCTGGAGGGAGCGCAAACCAATGAGGGTAGCGGGATGGATGGCTGTGTCCCTTCTCCTGCCGATAACAACAGTGCTGACCAGCGGGTTTCTGGGCTATGGCATCGTCGCAATTCTTACAGTGATGACATTCGCCATCGGGCTGGTTAGTTCTCCGTGGAAGGTTCTGGCGGGCGGCACGGCGCTGACCTATCTCGGTCTGTCGCTCTTTGTAAGTTACATGCGGGACCGAAGCGAAATTCGGAAGAGCGTGTGGGGCGAAGAGTCCTATGAGAACCGCCTGAGCCGGGTTTCCGAGACAATGTCCACCTTCGAATGGTTCGATGTGAATAATCATAAACATCTGGAGCGAGTGGACGACCGGCTCAATCAGAACTACCTTGTCGGCGCCGCCGTCAATCGTCTTACCGACAACCATGAGTTTGCCAACGGGGACACATTGTGGCAAGCGATGTTGGCGCTTGTCCCACGAGCCATCTGGGCGGACAAGCCGATTGAAGCCGGCAGCGGAACATTGGTTACCCAATTCACTGGAATCGAATTCTCGGAAGGTACGAGTGTGGGAATCGGGCAGGTGATGGAGTTCTATGCGAACTTCGGGACATCCGGAGTAATCGTGGGATTCTTGGTCTTCGGAGTGGTTATTACAATGCTAGATGTGCGCGCGGCGGAGCATCTGAACAGCGGGGACGCACAGGGATTCGTTCTGAGATATCTGCCTGGACTTAGCCTTTTGCAGGTGGGGGGCCAGTTAGTGGAGATTACCGCCAGCGCTCTTGGCAGTCTGATCGTCGCGTTTCTAGTTACTAAATCTCTGCAGCGGCTCCAATCCAGGCGGCTGGATGTTCCGGCTGTTCCTGTCCCAAGCGCGTACTAAGTCTCGGCGTACTCATGCATTCTGAAATAGTCGGGATCTTCCCGTCGATGGCGCTGCTCGGCGGCGTTCAGGCGAGCGGGCGGGAGGCGTGGCGAGGAATAGCCAATGACCACGGAACTGAAAATGTCTTTCTGTTCCGCTACGAACCGGCTTCAGGTAAAGTACGCGCGGTGCTATCGGCAGTTCGGAATCATCGGAAAACGGATCTCGTTTTGATTTGGCATCTTGGCTTGCTACGCTTAGTTCCCTGCTTAACCAAGGCCCGCCGATCCGTCGTGTTTCTGCATGGAATCGAAGCCTGGCGAAAGGTAGACCGGGTTACAGCATCGGTGCTTCGCCGGACCGACCTGATTCTTTCCAACAGCAGCTATACCTGGGAGCGCTTCGCGGCGGCGAATCCGTCGTTCCGAAACGCGCTCCATGCCACGGTGCACTTAGGCGCCGGTGAGCCGGTGCGGGATACTCCTCCAGTTCCGTCCGCTACTCCCATCGCGCTGATGCTCGGGAGGATGTTGCGCTCCGAAGACTATAAGGGGCATCGGCAAATGATCGAGGCGTGGCGGCTGGTGATTCGTCGAATGCCGCATGCGCAGTTATGGATCGCGGGGGACGGAGATTTACGCCCGGAGCTTGAGGTTATGTCGGCCCAGGTAAAGGTGGCGTCAAGCGTCCGCTTTCTTGGAACTGTTTCGGATGCCGAAAAAGAAACACTGATTTGCCAGTCGCGTTGTCTAGCTTTGCCTAGCCGGGGAGAAGGTTTTGGACTTGTTTACTTAGAAGCGATGCGCGCCGGGCGGCCTTGTCTCATCGGCGATCAGGACGCGGCGCGCGAAGTCGTTGACGCGCCGAGCGCCGGAATGGCGGTGAATCCGGCGGACGCGAATCAAATCGCAGACGCGCTTATCCGGATGCTGACCGCCGGGCCGGAGTGGGACCGATGGTCGCTAGCCGCGCGCCGACGCTACGAGAGTCAATTTACGGCGGCGCACTTTCACAAACGCCTAAACTCGGCACTTCTTGCCGCGTAACTTCGCGATGCGGACACGTAAAATTCTACATGTTATTCCCTCCGTGAGTCCAAGCCGCGGCGGACCCAGCTTCGTTATGCGTACTCTGGCGCGCGCGCTTTCACAAAAGAACCTGGAAGTGCACGTGGTTACGACCGACGACGACGGTTGCGGACGCCGCGTGGCTTCTTACGGAGTACCGTGTGCCGAGGAAGGCGCAACCTTCTGGTACTTCCCCCGCCAGACCCGCACTTACACCGTCTCATGGCCGCTTGCATTCTGGTTGCAGCGCCACATTCAAGAATTTGACTTAGTACACATTCACGCGCTTTTTTCGTTTCCGGCGATTGCAGCAGCCTTCGCGGCTTATGGCGCGAGCGTACCTTATATCATCAGGCCACTCGGAACGCTGAACCGCTGGGGATTTGAGAATCGTCGCCCACTGCTCAAACGGTTGTCGTTCGAACTAATCGAGCGGCGGGTGCTTGCGCGAGCGGCGGGAATTCACTATACCAGCCAGCAAGAGATGGAAGAAGCGGCGCGCTTCAGGGTCGCCGGTAAGTCCCTGGTGATTCCGAACCCGGTGGATGCGCCCGATGCTTACGAACGAAACTGCCCCCCGGAATGGGATGGGCGGCAGGTGATTCTCTTTCTTTCCCGGCTTGACCGGAAGAAAGGCGTTGACCTGTTACTAGGCGCCTTTGCGGAAGTGCGCACCCAAAATCCACGAGCGCTTCTGGTGCTCGCGGGCGCGGGCGAAGCGGAGTGGACGCGGCATCTTCATGAACAGGCGGAGCAACTCGGGATCGCTTCGCATATCCGTTGGACGGGTTTTCTGGGCGGTGAGGAAAAAGTCCGGATGCTCTCCAACGCCGATGTGTTTGTTCTCCCTTCTTACTCTGAGAACTTTGGGGTTGCGGCCGTAGAAGCGCTCGCTTATGGATGCCCCGTCGTGGTGTCCGACAACGTAGGTATTCACGGCGAGTTACAGCGCTCGGGCGCTGGACTAGTTACGCCCTGCCGCGTGGGCGAGTTAGCCTCGGCACTACTCAAAATCTTATCCGACGCACCGTTGCGCGAGCGATTGATCGAAAACGGGAAGCTTCTGGTACAGCGTCTCTTTTCTCCGCAGGCGGTCAGCCGCGAATTGTTCGATACTTATTCCGCCGTCCTCCAGTAGACACTTATGAGATCCACGCCGCTCGCGGTTGTTGTTCTTGCATACAACGAAGAAGCCAATCTACCTAGCTGCCTGGCCAGCCTGAACGGATTGGAAGGGTCGGTCTTTGTAATCGATTCCGGCAGTACGGACCGCACAGTCGAAATTGCGCGTTCGTTTGGAGCGACCGTTATTTCGCATCCCTTTGAGAACTACGCGATCCAACGCAACTGGGCGCAATCGTTTCTTCCCAGCAAAGCTCCATGGATACTGCATCTGGACGCTGATGAGCGCCTTACCGATGAACTGGTTGCGGAAATAAACAGGAAGTTGCGCGGACCCTTGACGGGCGTGGACGGCTTCCTGTTGCGAAAGCGCACGTTGTTTCTCGGGCGGTGGATAAGGCACGGCGGCCACTATCCCTCCTATCACCTTCGGCTGTTTCGTAGGGACAAAGGACAATGCGAAGAGCGGCTTTACGATCAGCACTTTATCACTTCGGGGACGATCGAACGCCTGAAGAATGATTATCTGGATGTTATCTGCGCGGATCTTAGCACCTGGACGCTGCGTCATCGCCGATGGGCGCAATTAGAAGCCGAGCAACTGATCCATCCTTACAGCGGGGATGAAGTGATCCCGGAGTTATTCGGCAATCCTATACAACGCAAACGCTGGTTCAAGTGCGTTTACTCCCAGTGCCCGCTATTTTTCCGGCCGTTTGCGTACTGGAGTTATCGCTATATCTTCCGCGTAGGATTTCTCGACGGGAAAGAAGGGCTGATCTTCCATTTCCTCCAGGGCTTCTGGTTTCGGTTTCTGGTGGATGCTCTGGTGTTCGAACAGCGAGAAGCGGTCAAGAAGGGCGTGGCGGAGGTTGCTTCGCGTCCGGCGCGACCGGCTGCGGCTTTGCCGGAAGCCTCACTCTCATTGCTGCGAAATAATTTCGCGTCGAATAAAACAGGTGGATCGCTGGCTCATACCCATCTGAACCAGGCGGCGTCACGGGAACGGAAAGCGGTTTAAAGGCGGCGGGAATCGAATGAGTACAAACCAATGAGAGTACTTATGCTGAACCAGTGCTTCTACCCCGATGTTGTGGCCACCGCTCAGTATGCGGCTGACCTGGCCTCAGCTCTGGCGCTTCGGGGCCATGAAGTCACGGTAGTGACAAGCCGGCGGGCTTACGATGGTTCGGACACGGCTTTCGCCAACGAAGAGGCGTGGAACGGATGTAAGATACTCCGTGTTCCTTGTTTCGGATTCGGGAAAAAGAGTAAGTTTCGCCGGATGGTGAACTTCGGCAGCTTCTTCGTTAGTTGCGCCGCGCGGTTAGTGCGGCTCAAGAAGTTCGATATCGTGCTGAGCCTGACCACGCCGCCGTTGATCTCATTCGTGGGCGCGCTGTTCGTCAAGCTACGCGGAGGAAAATTCCTCTTCTGGGTGATGGATCTAAATCCCGATGAAGCAGTGGCGGCCGGGTGGCTGCGCGAAGGTTCCACCGCGGCCAAGGCTTTGAACGCCGTGCTGACTCTCAGCCTACACGCTTCGCAAACCATCATCGTTCTGGACCGGTTTATGCGCGACCGAATCGCCGCGAAGGGCGTGCCGGCAGAGAAGATCCGCATTATTCCGCCGTGGTCCCATGGGGACGTGGTGTTTTTCGACGCCGAAGGCCGTAACGCGTTTCGCCGGAAACACAACCTCCAGGATAAGTTTGTAGTCATGTACTCCGGCAACCATACACCCTGCCACCCGTTGGATACCGTTCTCCAGGCGGCACTGGCCTCCCGGAGCGACACGAAAACCCAGTTTTGTTTTGTCGGCGGCGGAAGCGAATTCGTAAAGGTTGAGGAGTTCGCGCGAAAGCACGCGCTGGATAACATCCTTTGCCTTCCTTATCAGCCTTTACCCGTGCTCTCGCAATCGCTGTCGGCGGCGGACTTACATTTGGTGGTGATGGGCGAACCGTTCGTCGGCATCGTGCATGCTTCGAAGATCTATAACATCATGCGAATCGGGACGCCCGTGGTATACATCGGTCCGCCGGAAAGCCACATCGGCGATATCGCGGCGCTCTACGCGGATGCTCCCTTGCTTCAAGTCCAGCACGGTCAGGTGCAGAAGCTGGTAGATGCCATCAAAAACGCCGCGCACTACAAGCTCCCTAATGCGGCGATGCGTCTGGCCGGATGCGATTACTCGCAAGACACGCTAGTTTCAAGCTTCGCGGATGTAATCGAGTCATCCTACACCGCGGAACCCTTACTGGGGACCACGATGCCAACCGTCGCGGCGGAGTCACTCTTACATTCGCACCAATATACGGCCGTAGAGTAATCTGTTCAGTAACCATACTCGCAAGCGCCATACAACTGTTAAGCTACATTAACCTTTCCGCACACGAAAGTCAGAGGAGTCATGATGAACCAATCTGAAGAAACGAACCGCCGCTCGGCCGCTCCCGATTCGGAGCGCGCTCCGAAAAAACCGTATACCAAGCCAGCAGTTCGCTATGAGAAGGTTTTCGAAACCTCGGCGCTGACCTGCGGAAAGGTACAGACCACTCAAGCGGGCTGCCACCAAAACAGGAAGACGTCTTAATGGGCGCGCGTCCTTATCGAGTGAAAGCTGGCAGCGGCGCCGTGCGTATTGTGTCTTTCGCCGCGACCGCTTTGGCCGTCATTGGCTGCGGCGCGGTGATTTACTCGCCCGTTTTGGCCGATTCGTCGCACATTCTGATCACCCAAGCGGTGGACGAATCGAAGCTTGTCACCTTGGCGGGCAATACCCGTCCGGAGGCGACCGATGAGAATGACCGCGGCGTGCTTCCAGATGACTTTCCCATGGAGCATTTACTCCTCCAGCTCAAGCGCTCGCCCGTACTCGAATCGGCCTTTCAGCAATACATCGAGCAGCTCACCGATAAGTCATCGCTTAATTATCATAAGTGGCTCACGCCGCAGCAAATTGGCGGTCAATACGGGGTGGCTGACCAGGATCTATCGGTCATCCGCAACTGGATGCAGTCGCATGGTCTGACCGTGGAGCACACTTATGAGAATGGCATGGTGATCTCGTTCTCAGGGACCGTGGCGACCATTCGCCAAACATTCCACACGGAGATCCACTCGCTCTTAGCAAACGGGAAGACGCACTTCGCCAACATGAGCGACCCGCAAATCCCGGAGGCTCTGGCGCCGGCAGTAGCTGGGGTTACGGCACTGCACGACTTCAAGCCGCACCCGATGTTTAAGAGAGTTCATAAGTTCACTTTTGGGGGCTGCGCCTACGCTCCCCTCCCTACAATTCCGGCGAACTGTTACGCCATGGTTCCCTCCGACTACCAGACAATCTACAACCTGAACCCTTTGTTTAGGCAAGGCATTCTGGGCCAAGGTCAAACGATTGTCGTGGTTGACGACTCCGACAGTTACAGTAATGACGTCCAGACGTACCGGACCACATTCCTTAGCAAGTATTCCGGTACATTTGTAACCACCCATCCCGGTAGCTGCAGCGACCCTGGCGATAACGCCGACGACTCGGAGTCTAACATCGACGCCGAAATTGCGGGGGCGATCGCACCTGACGCCACCATTAACCTCGCCACGTGTTCCAGCGTTTTAACTGCCATCCAAAACCTAGTCAATGGCACTAATAGCACGCCTATACCCACCGTCATGAGCATCAGCTATGGCGAATGCGAAACCCAGAACGGGGCGGCCAACAACCTGGCGTACTACACCGCATACCAAACGGGCGCCGCCGAGGGTGTATCCATCTTCGTCTCATCCGGCGACGAAAGCGCAACCAGCTGCTCGGCCAACGCTGACTACAGCAAGTACGGGATCGGCGTCAGCGGATATACCTCAACGCCTTACAATGTTTCGGTGGGTGGTACAGACTACATGGACACTTACTTGAACACCAATGCAAACTATTGGAGTTCGACGAACGTGAGCACGTACGGCTCAGCCGTGTCGTACATCCCGGAGATGCCTTGGAACGATTCGTGTTCGAATTACGAGATTTACAGCTACCTCGGTTACTCCACGGGTTATGGAGCGGGCGGCTTCTGCCAATCCTCTATCGCCACGACTAGCGCCGACTACCTCGACACCGGCTCCGGTAGTGGTGGCCCTAGCGGTTGTGCTACCGGCACGACAACTACCTCCCGCGTGGTGAGCGGAACCTGCCTGGGATATCCCAAACCCTCGTGGCAGAAGGGAATTATCGGCAATCCTGCAGATGGGGTTCGCGATATTCCGGACGTCTCTAACTTCGCGGCGAACGGCGACTGGGGCCACTATGTTGTCGTCTGCTATAGCCATATTGCGGACGAGGGTTCCTCATGCGCCGGAACACCGGACACATGGGCCGGTTTCGGAGGGACTTCGATTTCTTCCCCGGTGCAAGCTTCCATCCAAGCTCTGATCAACCAACGTTGGGGCATCCGTAGCGGCAATCCCAACCCTACGTTTTACGCAATTGCCAACGCGGAATTCGGTTCGACCGGAAACAGCAATTGTTACTCGATTAGCCAACCTTCCGGGCGGCACGGCCTTGATACAAACTGCGTTTTCTACGACATTACCCAAGGCGATATTGAAGTAAACTGCATCGCCAGCAGCGACCCGGCCGGCTGTTATCTTGCCGGAAGCACCAACGGCTCGACCACCACGGGACCCATAGGCTCGGTCACGGTCGTGAGTCCCGGTTCAAACTATTCCACCGCGCCGACATGCACGCTCGCAGCTCCCGCTAACCTGAGTCCCTACTTGAGTCCAACTGGAGTTACGCTCTGGCCCGGAGGCACCCAAGCAACATGTACAGCGTCAGTAGGGTCCTCCAGTGAAGTCGGCACAGTCACTCTTTCATCGGGCACTGTGTCTACCGCGTGGGCCGGAGCTACAGTTACGGTCGGCGCAACAACCTACACCTTCGCCACTGGCACGCTGACCACAGCCAACCAAGTTCTCCTGAACACCTCAAACGGCAGTACAGGCCGCAACAACACTCTTAAGAATCTGTCGGCGGCCATCAACGCGAATAGCACGCTTTGCGGCTCCACGGCACCTTGTTTTGGCCCCGGTACTGTCGCCAACGCGAGCGCAACCGCCAGCGGTACCAGCAGCCCGATTACCGTAACCGCTATTGTCGTCGGTGCGGGTGGAGATTTCACTCTTTCCAATACCAACAACGGAGGCAGCACCTTCGCCACCGCCATCACCGTTCAAGGCGCGAGTAACGTCATCTCGTCCATCACCGTCACTAGCGGGGGCTCCGGATACACCGCCGGTAGCGGCTGCACGATCTCCGGCGGTGGCGGATCGGGTGCAACCTGCTCGCCGCAAGTTACCGTTGCCACGGCCGCCACCTCGTACCAGCCTGCATTCGGCGCCACTCCCGGTTGGGACATGGCCACTGGCCTCGGCTCAGTAAACGCCTACAACTTAGTGATGAACTCCGCCTGGTAATTTTAAATTCTTCAACGCCAATGACGCGAGCGGTTTCGATGGAAGCCGCTCAAATCCCACTCTTTCGACTAACAACACAGTCGGCGCGGCGTCCCGCCGGAGCACCTTGGACGCTACTACCCGCGTGAACTACGAACTACAGGAGAACCGAAGATGAAGTTCAGCCATCATACAACTCGCAGGCTTTCCGTCGCCCTTACGATGGGAGGGTTGGCGGCTCTGGGCCTACTGCTCTACTCGCCGATTTTCGGCCAGTTCTCGAGAGACCTGATCACTCAACCGATCGATGAAAGCAAGCTCGTAACCGTGTACCGGAGCACCCGCTTCGAAGCGACCCCGCTGAACGATCGCGGCCCAGTGCCCGATTCTTTTCCACTGCCTCATATGCTTCTGCAACTTAAACGATCTCCCACGATGGAAGCTGAGCTCGCGCAGTATATCGAGACTCTGACCGATAAAAAGTCACCAAACTTCCGTAAGTGGATCAGCGCGCAGGAAATCGGGGAGAAATACGGGCCGACGCAGGACGACTTGGCGACGATCACGACATGGCTCCAGTCGCACGGTCTGACCGTGAACGGGATTCAGCCCAATCGCATGGTGATCGATGTTTCCGCAACCGCTGCAACCTTGCGCTCTGCTTTCCACACGCAGGTGGACTTCCTAAACGTCAACGGGGTGCAACACTTCGCCAACATGACCAACCCGAAATTCCCGGCCGCGCTGTTGCCTGTAGTTGTCGGACTTGTTCAGATCCACGACTTTGCGCCGGATATGCACAAAGTACCTTATTCGCCCAACTACTACGTGAGCGCAACACTGAATCCGCTGGTACCCGCCGATTTCGAAACGATCTACAATATAAACCCGCTGTTCCGACAAGGCTATCACGGCGAGGGCCAGACTATCACCATCGTCGAGGACAGCGACACTTACAAGACGGACGTCGCCGTTTACCGGAGCACCTTCCTTAGCAAATATACGGGTACGGTAACCACCACCCACCCAACCGGGTCCAACACCTGTACTGATCCCGGTACGAACGCCGCGGATGGCGAGGCGGACCTCGACGGTGAAGTCGCGAGCGCCATGGCGCCGAACGCTACGATCGTAATCGCCGCTTGCGCGGACACCACCACTTTCGGCGGTCTCCTCGCGCTTGAAAATTTAGTGAACTCAGTAACGCCTCCGTCCATCGTGAGCATGAGTTACGGTGTTTGTGAGGCCGCCAACTACCTGCCCTCCAACATCGCCTTCAGTTCGGCTTTCCAGACAGCCGCGGCGGCCGGAAGTTCCATCTTTGTATCGACAGGCGACGCTGGATCCTCTCAGTGCGCTGGGGACTTCACGAATGGCACTCTCTACGCTTATCCTGGGATCGGCATTACTGGTTGGGGTGAATCAATCTACAACGTGTCCGTCGGCGGCACCGATTACGAGGACGTCTACAATGCCAATAAGCCGGCGAACGGGGGGCTTCCCACAACCACCTACTTCGCCAGCACAAACACGCCTACCGACGGCTCCGCGAAGTCCTACGTACCGGAGATCCCATGGAACGACTCCTGCGCTGGCTACCTCATCTATAACTACGAAGGGTACACCGCGTCCGCTGGTAGCGGAGGATTCTGTAATAGCACGCTCGCCAAAACCAACAACGCATTCCTGAGCACCGGGGCCGCGGCAGGCGGGCCTAGCGCTTGCGCCACCGGAGGAACTAACACTGATCAAACTTCCTACCTCGAAGTGGCTGACAGCTGCACCGGATACGCAAAACCCTCCTGGCAAGCCGGCACGTTCGGCAATCCCGCCGACGGCGTCCGCGACGTGCCGGACGTATCGATGTTCGCGTCAAACGGATTCTGGGGTCACTACGCCGTGGTTTGCTTCTCAGACACCACAGAAGGCGGCACTTCCTGCGCGGGCGCACCCAGCACCTGGAGCGGCTTCGGTGGAACGTCGGTGGCGACTCCTTTAATGGCAAGCGTCCAAGCTCTCGTCAATCAATACCAAAACCTAAATAGGATCGGCAATCCAAACCCGACTTACTATGCTATCGCTAAAGCCCAATACGCAAACACCGGCACCGCGTGCTATTCGGTAAACTTGCCCGGCCGCCGCGGATTGGAAACAAGTTGCGCCTTTCAGGACATTACTCAGGGCGACAACAACGTCGACTGCCGTGCAAATGGCACTCAGGTGGTCAACTGTTATCTCCCAACTACCGGAACCACAGTACAGGGGGCGATCAGCACTCAGCCGCTTAACCAGGGAACCGTTACATCTGGCGGAACTGGCTACACTAGCGCGCCAACGTGCACCCTTGCTGCACCAAGCAATTTGAACCAGTACATTTCGCCGCAGAATACGGTAATATATGCGGGGGGTAGTCAGGCAGCTTGCACTGCGACCATAGCAACTACAGCCTCTCCTGCCACTGGATCGCTTACAATCGCGGGAACCCCGTCCGCCGCCTTCGCCGGCGTTACCGTAACGGTCGGGGCGACAACTTATACTTTCGAAACCACTCTCACCGCCCCGAATCAAGTCCTGTTGTACACGTCGGGATCAAGCACTAGCACAAAGAAAACAGATACCGCTAAGAACCTCGAAGCCGTTATCAACAATAACTCCAGTCAGTGCACTGGCGGCAGCGGTTGCATTTACACGGGTCAAACCGCAAACAGTGCCGCGACTGCAACCGAATCCTCAAATGTCGTGAGCCTCACCGCGAGCACCGCTGGGACCGCCGGGAACTTCGCTTTAGGATCGAGCAACACGGCCGACGTTACTTTTAGCGGCGGATCGAATGGACAAAACCCAGGGTATGTAAACTCGATAACCATCACCAATGGCGGACAGGGCTACGCAGGCGGTACGGCCTGCGCGTTGACGGGCGGCGGCGGGTCGGGTGCCACGTGTGTCGCCGCAGCCACCACGACAACGGCCGCCCCATCTTATCAGCCCGCCTGGGGCGCTACCCCCGGTTGGGACTTCGCCACCGGCCTTGGCTCCGTCAACGCTTATAACCTAGCCATCAATCCCGCCTGGTAACCACCAATGCCCAATCACTTATCCGATCGAATCACGAGGAGCAATCAGATGACGAAACAACTTATCCCTTCCCGGCTGTCCACGGCGGCGGTCACCCTGGCCCTCGTACTCGGTTCCACCCTGTCGCTGTCAGGTCAGGCCTCGAAACCGACGCGCGGCATCCCCAAGGATTGGTCCATGCACCACGTGGTCTACTCCAACCCAGCCGCCGCCACTAAGGGCACAACCGCGCACTTACAGAAGATCAAGAACGATCCGCGTTACATCCTGCAGCAGCAGCTTCGCGCCGCCGCCGCCGCACCGGCGTCCATGCCCGCCGCGCCATTCTCCAAACTAAGCTCTTCCTTTGAGCCGTCCGCCGCTCCAGCCTTCACCGGTCCTCTGCCGCGCGGTCTTACCAAAGCCCTGATCCCGCCCACCGGCAAGGAAGCCATGCCTCCCGCAACCGCGCCGCCGAACAAACGCATCCACAAGGATTGGAGCATCGGGCTCGGTACCGGTGGAACCGTGGGCCTGGGTCAGTTCCCGGCTACCTTCACCCAGACGGCCACGCCGTGCATGACCGACTACGCCGTCTATAACACCGGCCTCGCCGGGTCTTCCACCCAGGCGAATGTAGTCGCCTTCAATAACATCTACGCCGGCTGCAACGGCGGCATACCTACCGTTTACTTCGCCTACAACACCGGCGCACCCGCCGTGCTGACATCTGTTGACATGTCGCTCGATGGCACCCAAGTAGCCTACATGCAGGGAAATTCCGGGGGCGCTGCCGGTCTCATGATAGTTCGGACCGCGAACACCGGCGGATCAGTCTCCAGTCCGGTGTCGCCGACTATAGTTACCAACGCCAACTATAACGGGTGTACGGCCCCCTGCCAAACGTTTGTGGCCTTCGGCAACGGACATAGCGATACTTACTCGTCGCCGTTCTACGACTACTTGTCGGATTCGCTCTATGTGGGCGACGATAGCGGCGTGCTTCATCAATTCACCGGCGTGTTCCTGGGCACTCCCGCGGAAACCCTCGCCGGCGCGTTCCCGGTACAGGTTAGTTCCGCCGCAATGGGCGGCTCGCTCGGCAGCCCGGTTTACGACGCCTCCACCGGCCTCGTCTTTGTCGGCGACTACCTGCTCAACTACGCTTCCACCTGTGAGCCATCGGCCACCAACTTAGCGGGCTCCTGCGGATATCTTTACTCCGTAAGCTCCACCGGCGCCGTCACCCAGACACACCAACTGGATTATCAATACGGCATCGTCGATAGCCCCATCGTCGACCCCACGATTGGGACCGTCTTCGCCTTTGTCGGTGCGGATAACACGACCAGTTGCACGGGCCCGTGCGCCGATGTGGTCGAATTCGTCGAAACGTTTTCCTCCGGCGCCACCGGCTCATCTGTTTCCGTAGGATCGGGTTATGAATTCCTGCTTTCCGGCGCGTTCGATAACAATTACTACAACACCGCTACCGGCAACCTATATGTAGTCGGCGGCACCGGACCTCAGAACAACACGCTGTATCAGGTGCCCGTCAGCACCGGCGTCCTCACGGGTCCCTCGGTCGTCGGGCCGGCCGTCGCCGGTAATTACTCCGGTGGCTTCTATGCCGGCGGACTCCAGGTGACCGAGTTCTATACAGGCACTAACGATTACATCTTCGCGGGCGCGCTCATGGCTTTGTCAAACCCCAGCGTTGGTTTAGTCTCCGGCTTTGATGTTACCGCCGGAACCATCTCCGCCGGCACTTCGGCAACGGGTACCATCGCCGCGCAGGGCGGCCCCAGCGGCGTAGTCGTCGACAACTCGCTGTCTTACGCCCAGAACATCTATTACTCCACCACGCTGAACTCCACGTGCACCACTTCCGGCTCGGGCGGCTGTGCGGTGCAGGTGATACAGTCCGCGCCTTAACGGGGCAATCGGGCAGGTTGAACCGGCTTCGGCCTGCCCTTTCCCGTGACATACTTAGCACAGCATGACTTTCGAAGAGAGCTTGGAACGGCTGAAGGAACGCCACGAAGCCCTCACGCAAAGCGTGGAGCTGATGGCGGCAAACAATCGCCAGACCGCTTCCGAGAGCCGGGAGCGCTTCGGCCAGATTATGGAAGCGATCACCCGCCTTATGCATATCGCCGAGATTCATGAAAACCGCATCAACCGTCTAGAAGGCGGCCAGTAACAAACCAGTCTTCGCCAAAACCCGTTCTTCCATCTCCAGGCAGCGACCCCGCTCGCTACCCGTCTTTTGTCCGCCATGGCAGTAGCCACGCAAACCCGCACACGCACAAAAGTGCACAAGGCGCCCACCCGCGCCCGCCGCGCTCCCGTGCCCGAGTCTTCACCCGCTTCCTGGCCGATCTATGCTTTCATCTTCGCCGCCGCGCTCGCCGCCTACTGGCCCGCCCTCAGCGGAACCCTGCTCTGGGACGATGCCGCGCACGTCACTTCGCCCGAGCTCCAGTCGCTCACCGGCCTCTGGCGCATTTGGTTTTCGCCCGGCGCAACCCAGCAATACTACCCGCTCCTGCACACCGCTTTCTGGATGGAGCACCGCCTGTGGGGTGACGCGGTGCTCGGTTACCACCTGACCAATCTTGCACAACATGCGCTGGCCGCGTGCCTGGTGGTGGCTATCGGACGCTATCTGAAACTATCCGGGGCCTGGCTGGCGGGCCTGGTGTTTGCCCTGCACCCGATCTGCGTGGAATCGGTCGCGTGGATCTCCGAACAGAAGAACACGCTTTCGGGCGTTTTCTATCTGGGTTCCGCGCTTCTTTATCTGCGCTTCCACCGCACCCGGCGCCGCTTGCTCTACGGTTGGGCGCTGGCTTTGTTCGTGTTCGCGCTGCTCACGAAGACCGTGACCGCCACGCTGCCGATCGCGATTCTCATCATTCTTTGGTGGCAGCGCGGACGCCTTGGCTGGAAGCGCGACGTCCTCCCGTTAGCCCCGTGGATCGGCTTGGGCGCCGCCGCCGGAATCTTCACCGCATGGATGGAACGCACCATCATCGGTGCACAAGGCGCCCATTTCGATCTCACCGTCATCCAGCGCGTTTTACTGGCGGGCCGCGCGGTCTGGTTCTATGCCGCGAAGGCGATCTGGCCCGCCAACCTGATCTTTACTTACCCGCGATGGAAGCTCGATCCCGCTTCCTGGCCGCAATATCTGTATCCGGCGGGAGCGCTCGCCGTGCTGGCCGCGCTGACGCTGCTGGCGCGCCGCCGCCGTGGACCGCTCGCCGCCATGCTGCTCTTCGTGGTCCCGCTGTTACCGGTTCTCGGCTTCCTGAACGTGTATCCGTTTCTGTTCTCTTACGTCGCGGACCACTTCCAATATCTGGCTTGTCTGGCGATCATCGTCCCCCTGTGTTCGCTTTTCATTCAGGGTGTCCAGTTCCTGGGCAAGCCGGCCGACGTGGCGCTTCCGCTGGTTCTGATCGCGATCCTTGGCATTCTGACCTGGCGTGACAGCAGTATTTACCGCGATAGCGAGACGCTGTATCGCGCCACGCTCGTCCGCAATCCGGCAAGTTGGATGGCGCACAACAATCTCGGGGTCGATCTTCTCGCCAAGCCCGGGCGCGTCGCGGAAGCGCTCGGAGAATTCCGGTCCGCGCTGCGGTTGAACCCGGACGACGCGGAAACGCACAACAATTTCGGCAACGCCCTGGGGCGCACGCCCAGCCGGATTCCGCAGGCGATCCACGAATTTGAAACTGCCATCCGCCTGGAACCGCGGCTTCCCCAGGCCCATCAGAATTTAGCCAACGCGCTGGCCCGGGACTCCCGGCGGCTGCAAGACAGCGTCGAACAGTTTAAAATTGCGCTGCAACTGAGACCATACGATCCCCAGATCCACAATGATTTAGGCGTCGCGCTCCTGCAAGCGCCGGATCGCCTTTCTGAGGCGGCCGCTCAATTTCAGGCGGCCGTGCAAAGTGAACCGGATAATGTGCAGTTCCGGATGAATTTGGGCAATGCCCTGGGTCGAATTCCCGAGCGGCGGAACGAAGCCGTTGCACAATTCCGCACAATCCTGCACAACCAGCCCAACAATGCGCTGGCGCACAGCGGGCTCGGAGTAGCGTTCTCGCAGATGCCGGGACGCATGCCGGAAGCCGTGGAGGAGTTTCGGGCGGCGCTGAAAAATCAACCGGATTCCGCGGAGGCGCACAACAACTTGGGCCGCGCGCTGGCTCAGCTTCCCGGCGGATTGCGGGAAGCCGTGGTGGAGTATCGAGCCGCGCTGCAAATCGTGCCCAATTATGCACAAGCGGAGCTGAATCTGAAAGCGGCTTGTGCACAAGATGCACAAGCGTGCAAATAGACGCAGGCCCGCTGGGACCTACAATGCTGGAAACTCTCAAGCTCGATTTGGCCGCCGAAGTTCTCACTTCCTTCGGCGAAGCCCGTCTTCCGGTGACCGGTGACAGCATGTTTCCGTGCATGCGCCCGGGCGACGTGCTGTCGATCAGCCGTTCCGGCGAAGCCATTCGGGAAGGCGACGTCGTGGTGTTTGAGCGCCATCGCCGGCTGGTGGCCCATCGCGTTGTCGATTGCACAGGGGCTTTTATCATCACGCGCGGGGATCGGTTGCGTCATTCGGATCAGCCGGTGCCACGATCCGCGATCCTTGGCCGGGTCTGTTCCATCCAACGAAGCGGCCGCGAGATTGGCCCGAACGCCGGCTTCCTCTCGCGCGCTGCCGCAACCTTTCTGAGCCGCACCGATTTCGGTACCCGCGCAGCGCTTTATCTTGCTAGGATGATACGATCTTGACCGCAATTTCCACTTACGGACTGCCGATCGAGATCGGCGGAATCCCCATTACCGTCAACACCGATAGCTCCGAATTTGCGGACCTGCTCAAGGATCGCTACGGCAGCTTCGTCAGCGGGAGCGCGCGTTCCGCGTTCGAACTGGATGTGGAACTGATTCCCTCCGTGACCATCTACGATGACGCCGAACTCACCGTGCGCGTGGAGCGGGGCAGATGGATTATGGATCGCGGCGACTTCCATGCCGAATGCGATCCCGTCCGTCGGCGCGGCTGGGTGCGGCAAAGTTGCAACCCGTATTCGATCGATGGAGTGCTGCGCATTCTGCACTCGCTGCTGCTCGCGCCGCAAAGCGGATTTCTGGTGCATGCGTCCAGCGCGGTCCGCAACGGGCGCGGGTTTCTGTTCTCCGGCGTTTCCGGCGCGGGTAAGACCACCATGGCGCGCCTCGCGCCGCCCGATGCCGTGGTCCTGACCGATGAAATTTCTTATGTGCGCCGTACGGAGTCAGGCTACGTAGCCTGCGGCACTCCATTCGCTGGAGAGTTGGCGCGCATTGGCGCCAATCTCACGGCGCCGCTCGGAGCCCTTTACTTCCTGGTGCAGGGTCCCGAGAATGCGATTGAACCCATAGATCCCGTGCGCGCCGCCCAGATGCTGCTGCGCAACATTTTGTTTTTCGCTCACGATGAGTCCCTGGTCGAGATGGTGTTCCAATCCGCGCTCGATTTCACGGCCGCCGTACCTGTCCACAACCTGGTGTTTACGCCAGATGCCCGCATATGGGAGCTGATCCGATGAACGCCATGTACCCCGCCAGAAGTACCCAGATCGCCGCACGCATGTTGGGCAGCGAAATGATGATCATGTCTCCGCGCGACGCCACGTTGTTCAGCCTGAATGAGGTTGGGGCGGTGATCTGGCAGGCGGCGGACGGCAAGACGCCGCTATCCGCCATCGTGGATCGCGTGTGCCGCGAATTCGATGTTCCGCCGGAAGCCGCGCAAAAAGATGTCGACGAGTTTCTGGAGCAGCTTGCCGGGCACAACCTTGTCAGCGTCTCGGATCGCGCCGCGGGCGGCTCTCAATGAGCGCGATGTTGCAGGAGATGAACAACCGGGCGGCCGGCTTGAACGTTCCGCTCGGCGTGCAGTTGGATGTCACCTACCGGTGCAATGAGCGCTGCGTCCATTGCTATCTGGATCATGACGATCACGGCGAAATGACCTTCGACGAGATCACCGGCGTGCTCGATCAGTTAGCCGCCGCCGGAACGTTTTTCCTCACGCTGAGCGGCGGCGAAGTGCTGATGCGGCGGGATTTCTTCGCCATTCTGGAATACGCGCGCAACCATCTCTTCTGCGTTCGGGTGAAGACAAATGCCTGCATGATCGGCGACAAGCAAGCCGACCGGATGCGCGACCTCGGCGTGGAGTCGATCCAGGTCAGTATCTATTCGCATAAGCCGGAAGTGCATGACGCCATCACGAAGTTGCCGGGGTCGCTCAAGAAGTCGATCGACGCCATTCGCCGGCTGAAATCGCGCGGCGTGAAGGTGATTATCGCCAACGTTCTCATGCAACAGAATTTCGGTGATTATCCAGGCGTGCGGGCATTGGCGCGTGAGCTGGGCGTGGAGTCCACCATTGACCCCACCATCACGCCGAAGATGGATGGCGACCGTTCCATTCTGGGTCTCGGCATCGGCGGAGAAGACCTGAAGCAGGTGTTCCGCGATTCCAACCTGGTGGGCGATGTAGGTGATTTTTGCGCGCCGCCGCCGCCCGTGGACGCCGACGTTCTGGACGAGTTACCGTGCAGCGCCAGCCACACGTACTGTTACATCTCGCCATATGGGGACGTGTTCCCGTGCGTCCAGTTTCCGCTGCCGACGGGAAATGTGCGGCAGCAGAAATTCCTCGATATCTGGCGCTACTCGCCGCAGATGAATGAAGTGCGCTCCATTCGTCCGCGCGACATGCCTACTTGTTCCACCTGCTCGCACGTGGGCGGATGTACGCGCTGCCCGGGTCTGGCTTTCATGGCGGGAGATATGCGAGGCCCATCCACCCAGGATTGCGAGAAATCGTTCGCCCGCACCGGTATTCCCAGCGCCAATATGATTGCGCGGGGAATGGCGGCGGTGCGGCACGATCTGGTTCAAATTAGCTGCTAAGCATGCAAACAGTGGAAGACATTCCTCTCGATCGCGTTCGCTGGAATCTTCTGTTATCGGCGGAGTTACTCCGGGTTCTCGATATTCTGGAGCGCCATAACATTCCCGCGATGCCCTTCAAGGGACCCGTGTTGGCCGGAGCGCTCTATGGCGATCCCGCCGGGCGAGAGTCCTGCGATCTCGACCTTCTGGTCCGCAAGCAGGATATCCGGCGCGTACCCGCCATCCTTGCCGCTGAAGGTTATGGCACGGACCTGCCGCCGGACGCGCGCGGCCAGGAAACTTATATCCGGACCCGCTATGAACTCCACTTCACCAGCCCGTCTCATAACATCCCGATTGAGATTCATCAGTCATTCGTCCCGCCTTCTTATTGCCTGAATCTTGACTACGGCGGTATCTGGAACCGTGCGGAACGAACAACGTTTTTCGGACGCGACGTCCTTACTCTGGCCCCCGCGGATCTTCTGTTGATGCTATGTATCCATGGCGCCAAGCACGAGTGGAAAGAACTAACCAATATCCGCGATATCGCGCGCCTGCTCGATAAGATGGGTGACAAGCCGGCGCTACCGGAGACCGCGTCTCAAGGCGCCTCAAGATTACTTCGGGTTGGTTTGCTGCTGGCCTCTCAGGTGCTGGACGCGTCCGTACCGCCTGCCATTCTTGATAGTTGCCGGCGGGACCGCACGGCCGTCCGCTTGGCTAACCAGGCGCGTGCGTCCTTGTCCGGCCTGGGGCGTGGAGAGTCGTTCCTGTCGAGTCACATCTGGTTCTTACGATCGCGTGAGCGCCTGCGCGACCGGATTGCCGTTTGCCTAAGCCTGGCTTGGGCGCCGACCGAGAAAGATTACAGGCTGATCCCGCTACCTGACTTTCTATCGATCTTATACTTCCCGCTGCACGCGCTGCGAATGGTCTTTACCGTCTTATTATGCTCATAGATATTCTTCTGGTCCTGATCCTCGGCAGTCTGTGGACAGGCTTCTTTCTGATCCTGCAACAGCAGGGCCGGATACTGATTCGTCTGGATAAGTTGGAATTGCCAACCTCGCCCGAGAGCGCTCCTGCTCAGCCCCAGGGTCTTGCGGTAGGAGAACCGTTCCCTGACTTTACGTTGAACGATCTCGATGGCAAGCGAGTCGGACTCGAAGAGTTCCGCGGCAAGCAAGTGCTGCTGGTGAACTGGAGCTCCGGATGCGGTTACTGCGAGATGATTGCTCCGGAACTGGCGCGGCTGCCTGTGGGGACACGAATCCTTTCAGCTACTGCTGCTGGCTCACGACGATGCGGAATCCAACGGCAAGCTCGCCGCCGAGCAGCACCTGCGCTGCCCCATCCTGTTGATGACGCCGGAGACAATCCCGGAGCCTTTCAAGTATCAGGGAACTCCGGTCGCCTACCTGCTTGATGCGGAAGGGCGCATCGCCGAACCTATCGCCGTTGGTTCGGATGACGTACCGGCGTTGGCGAAACGGATCCTTCCGGGGGTGAAGCGCGGTAAGTTGCCGGTAAGTGAGAGCCGCATCGTGCGCGATGGAATCAAGGCGGGGACCACCGCGCCGGCGTTCCAGTTACCGGATCTTAGCGGCCGAACGGTATCGCTTGATGACTACAAGAATCGTCAGGTGTTACTCGTGTTCAGCGACCCGCATTGCGGACCCTGCGATGAGTTAGCTCCCAAGCTTGCCCAACTTCACCGCGCGCACGCCAATAATGGACTGGATTTTGTGATGGTCGGCCGCGGCGGCGTCGATGAGAATCGGCATAAAGCGGAGCAATCCGGTATTCAGTTTCCCGTACTTCTCCAGGAGAAATGGAAGCTATCGAAAGAGTACGGGATCTTTTCCACCCCTGTAGCATTCCTGATTGGCGAGAATGGCGTGATCAAGAAGAATGTCGCCATCGGTGTTGAAGCCATCACGACATTAGCCAACGAAGCCTTAACCACCGAAAGGATTAAAACAAGATGAGCTTCTTTATCGACGATGTTTCCCGCATCCTGGCGAGTCCTCTGCCGCGGCGACAGGCTCTTAAAATGGCCGGAACGGCATTGGCCGGGATCTTCCTGAGTAAGTCCAGCACGTTGCAGGCGGCCGGGGCCTGCGGGACTCTGAAGACGGCGTGTGGCACAAAAATCTGCTGTGTCACCGCAACCGAGAAATGCTGCACCAACGGCACGGTTTACTTCTGCGCCTTGATCGGCGCCACTTGCTGCGGAACAGTATCTTGTCCGGTCGGACAGACGTGCTGCCGCACGGCAACCACCCCGTTCTGCGCTCCCCATGGCAATGTGTGCTGCGGCACCACGTCCTGCTCGTCCGGCGAATCCTGTTGCGGCAGTGTATGCTGCGCTAAGGGGTTGAGTTGCTACAAGGGAAGATGTTACTCCTCCAAGGCCTGACCTCCTAGAGTAGTTTGTTCAGTCCCAATGCCGAACTTTGGCCGGAGGATAGCCGCGTCCGGCCCCAGTGTAAGGCTTCACCCATGGAGTCCGGCGAGAGTCTCACCGCCGGAGCAGCCTTCGCTCGCGGTAAGGCTGGGGATTGCCCTTCTCGGCGCCGCGGTTGCGCTCGGAGTATTCCGTTCCGGTTCCATCGAACCGCGGGAATGGAACTACTCTCTGCTCGCCATCGGACTTCTATCCGCGGCGTACTGGTGTTTTCACAAACCCGAAGGTGCGCATGGCGGTAGCTTGCGGCAATTCGCGGCTTTGGCTCTGCCCGCCTATGTCGCGTTGCAACTGGTTCCGCTGCCGGCCGCGCTCGTCCAACTTGTGTCGCCCGGCGAGCGAGCCATCGTGGATGCGCTGAGAAGCATCGGAGTTTCCAGTCCGCTCGCCTCGCTCAGCGTCAACCCGGACACCACCGCGCTGTTCCTGTTCCGGATCATCGGCTATCTCCTCCTCTTTCTGTTGGTGCGCGAGTTCTCTTCGCGAACACTCCAAAGCAGCAGCCCGTGGCTCAACGTAGCTCCACTAATAGGTATAGGTTTGGTGGAGGCCGGATGGGGACTTAGACAACGTCTCCAAGGCGGGGAGGCGCATGGCAGCTATGCGAATAAGAACCACTTCGCGGGTCTGCTGGAGATGGTACTTCCTTTAGCGGCCGCCAGGGTTCTCTATCTCTGCTTCTCGGAAGCTTCCGGAGGCGAGTCCCAATTCCGCCGCTGGATGGAGACCGCCTGCCTGTCAGCCACTTCCCTGGTGCTGTTCGCGGCTCTTCTCGATTCCGAATCGAAGATGGGTCTTATCGCCGGAGTGGGCGCGCTGGCGGTGATCGGCGTACTCTGGACGCTCTCGCGTCTCCGTAATTGGCATCGATTGCTGGCTCTTGCCTGCATCGGTTTGCTATGCCTGTTCGGCCTGATTTTCCTACCGTCCGACGAACTTGTCACCCGGTTCGGCAACGTCTTGACTTCTTCCCAAAATGCGGGAGAAGGGCGCTGGCCGATCTGGTTGGATACCGTCAACCTGATCAAGGCTTTCCCGGTGTTCGGCTGTGGACTGGGGAACTATCAGACGGCGTTCTTAAGGTTTCAGACAAGCGTCATCGACAATACTTTCGCCTTCGCTCATAACGACTACCTTCAACTAACGGCGGAACTGGGAATCGCGGGCTTACTGATCCTCGCCGCCGGTGTTGTTCCGCTAGCCGTGCGGCCCTTCCGCGTGGCGCTAAGGTACTCGCGGCCACAGGTGCGCTACGTCGCTTTGGGGTGCGCGGGGGCGATCGCGGCGATGGGCCTTCACAGCTTCGCTGACTTTAATCTTTATATTCCTGCCAACGCCGCGGTTCTCGTGTGGATACTCGGCATTGCGGCCAGCCTCACGCTTGGTCCGCGCCGCGTCGATTCGCGCTCGCAACATACTCCATTTACCTTCCGCAATAGTCTGATTGGTCTGAGCGTACTTCTCCTCAGCTACTCGTCGGCATGTGTCTTCCTCCACCGCGGCGACGTAGCGGCGGTTACCACGGGGATGCCGGCGGCGGAGCTGCGAACGCTGCTGATACACGATCCTGCTTCACCTTATCTCTGGGGAGATCTCGGCGAATCGCTGGACCGGTCCGGCGCGGACGCTACAAGGAGCTTTCAGAACGCGGTTATGTTTGGGCCTTTCCTGACGCCTGTGCTGCTGCGGGCGGCAGCCTTCGACTCGAACCATCATCGGACCGCCGAAGCAATCGCTCTGACTTCGCGAATTCTAAAGAAAACCAGCGCTTACGACAACACCATCTTCAACTGGTACGACCTGCATCATCTGCCTATACACGTCGTGCGAGATGGAGCGCTGGCCGGCAATGAACATGCATCCCGGGACTATTTCAGTTACCTGCTGCGGGCGGGGAATCTTAGCGGCGCGGCCGACACGTGGAAGTGGTTACTATCTCACTCATATGCGAACGAGTCGCTCGCCCACGATTATGTAAACGTCCTCTCTGGCCAACTCGACTACGAGAGTGCCGCACACGCGTGGGCCGCTTTTCTGGGCGAGCGGCGTGATGGTTACCTCGAGTCAAACTGGATTTACAACGGCGGTTTTGAAGCGGAGCTCTCGGGCGCGCTGTTCGATTGGGAAATCCAGCAGCGCGACGATGTTACAACGGCGCTGGACCGGCAAGTCTTTTACAGCGGGCGCCAGTCTCTTCGACTTACGTTCGACGGCAAGCAGAATCTGGATTACCAGCAGGTGAGACAGGTGGCCTTCGTACCACCGGGGGCGTATCGGTTTGAGGCATATGTCCGTACCAGCGGCATCACGACGGATGAAGGGATTGGCTTTCGTATTTTCGACTCCGAGGATCCCACTCGCCTGACCGTTCTGACGGAATCGGTAACAGGATCGCATGACTGGACTAAAATAACCTGCGAGATTGCGGTCAGGAGTCCTACAACCATTTTGGAGATTCGCGTGATCCGCAAGCCGTCACTACGGTTCGACTCCAACATTAGCGGGACGGCCTGGATCGATAGCGTGCGACTCTCTAAGGATGGACTGTAGCCGATCTTTATAAGTGTGCCCGGACGCGACAAGCGCGTGAGCTGCACGGGCGAGCCGATCGCGTTCCGTTTCGTGTTCGACGAGCCACCGCGCTTTTGACACCATTTCGGCGATGCCGTTGAAATACAAAACCGCACTGCCTTCCGGTCCGAATAAGTTCCTATGATCTTCCGTGTCTTCGGTCAACATGCAGCCACCGACGGCCGGAACTTCGAAGGTGCGCATGCAGTGTTGGTCACGGTTGGCGCGGCGCACCAGGCATAAGGCGACTTTGGCGGCGGTGATGGCCTTGGGTAAGTGTGACACCGATATAGGCCCCCGAGTAAGGGCACGGGCTTCCGCATACCGCTCCCAATAATCTCCATATAGAGCCGTGTGCAGGCCGGCCTGGTGCAAAGCAGCGAGATAAGGAACACGGTCCCGATCAGCGCCGCCGGCGAACATCACGTCGCTTTTATATGTCTGTTCCTCTTCCGCCGTGAGCGACACCGGGTGGAATAACTCCCGGTCAACGCCGAATTGCAGGTCGACAACCCGTGCACTCGTGTGGCCCGCCAAATCGGAGTGCAGGGACCGGCGCGGAGTGAAGAGGACATCGTACTGCCGAAGCGCGGGCAGGAACCAGGAGTTACGATGACTGATACTCCAGGGATCGTCCGTCAGGAAGTTACAACGGACCGTTCCTAAGTCCCCTATGGACTTGAGTGCGCGAGCGTCAACTGGCGCGATACCTGTGGTCAGGAGTATGCGGGGCCTTACGCGACGGCTAGCTTCGAGGACGTCGCGGCTGAACGCCGCCAGCGACAAGGGTCTCCGGCGCAGTAGATGCCAGCATGCTTGCCTGAGTAGGAGTGGGCCCGCCATGGCCGTCAGCGCATTCAGGTAGATCGACGAGAGTTTAAGTTCCCGCGCGGCGCGTTCGAAACTTTCCCCCACATTACTGCCGCCGCGATTTCCGACGATCAACAAATCCATGAACGTGGCGCCATTAGTAGCAGATAGTATCTCAGAGCCGGTGCAGACAAGCACGCAGGCGTTAGGGACGCGGGCCCGGACAAGGCATATACCGTCGCTTGACGGCTTACGCGCGGTCTCGATCGGGCTGGTTATGCTGGCGCACGCACAGGGAACGCCCGGTTTCCCCACCTGGATACCGAGCGCCTTGACCAACCATGGCAAGCTTGGCGTCCATATCTTTTTCGTCATTTCCGGCTTCCTGATTACAACGCTACTGATGGAGGAGCAAAGTAAAACAGGAGTCATTTCACTCGGATTGTTTTACGCCCGGCGGACCTTAAGAATCTTTCCACCGCTTTATGGGTTCCTGGCCGTTATCGCGATCGCGGCCTGGCTGGGTGCTCTCAAGGTACCCGCCGCCAACTTCCTCGCAGCGGTAACGTTCACGATGAACTACTTTCCAATGGAGGTGTGGGTCACCAACCATCTATGGTCGCTTTCCGTCGAGGAACAGTTCTATCTTGTATGGCCGTTGACCTTGAAGCTTGCGGGAATCAGGCAGGCGCTATGGATGGCCGCAATGGTTGCCGCGGCCGCGCCGCTTACCTGCCTGGGAGTGTACCTGGTGAACACCAACGCAGGCGCCAGCCTCTCCATGTACATGCCGTTCGTTGCCGACGCGATTGCGGCGGGATGCGTGCTAGCGGGGATCCGCCCGTGGCTTCGGGTTCAACCGGGCTTCCGGTGGTTCGCAAGTCCGGCGGGTGGCCTTGTCATTCCCGTGATCCTGCTATTGGATCTGGGACGCAACCACCCCCGTATCCACTTCGGGATCACCGAAACCGTACTGAACCTGTGTATCTGCTACGCGATCGTGCGCTACACGGAGTTCCCGCGGGGCTTTGCGGGCAAGCTCCTCAATTTGCCGGGGATTAGTTATGTCGGGAGATTGAGTTACTCCCTGTATTTGTGGCAGCAGATTTTCATGAACCCCGATGATCCCAGGCACCTATTTCCCATTAACGTGGCGGAGTCATTTGGTTGTGCGTTGCTCTCTTACTACCTGATTGAACTGCCGGCAAGCAAGTTCCGGCAAAAGTTCAAACATACTGCCTCACTCTCTTCGCCGGAGAAACGCCTTGGCGAAACGGCGTAACGCGGGGGTTGTCTCGAAGAACAGGCGCTGCGGCATCACCAAGGCAATGGATGTGACAACACCATAAAGGCAAGTTAGGACAAGGCGCGCGATTGGCGGCGGCTGGTACTCGGCAAACAGATGCCGGGGACGCATGCCGAGCGAGATGCCCCGGGAGTACCGCCAGGACCGCACCCGCCGATACTCCATGATCCAAAACGGATAGGGGAAACAGAGCACCTGTCCGAAGACGGTGAGCGCGAGCCATCCGCGACGTCCGCCCGCGTACGGCTCGATGGCGCAGCATACGAGTCCTCCCAGCCGCGTGAATGGCTGCACGATTTCGATTGTGCCGCGATGCTCCTCCACGGCTTTGGTGGCGTAGCTTTCCACCATCTGCCCTGCGAGCACAATCCCTTTCCGCACCGCGACTTCGTCGACCTCCATAAGCGCGTGCCCTTCCGCTAAGATACGGCATCCGAGATACATCTGATACATTTCACTGCCGTCCCACACTGTGGTGGTATGAGCGAGCGCTCGATCGCGCCGCAACACCACCCCACTCACAAAGCTGAAATTGCGAAACACGCGGCTGGCGATATCCGGGCCGCCGGCCGTAATTTTCGTCCGGGTTACGCGGCGGTAAACGATCGGCTCCGCGTACTCCTCGTAGTTGGTGATAACCACACCGACTTCGGGATTCGCCAGCAAACGGCTTTTCAATCCCGCGAGAACGCCGGGATCCGCCAGGCAGTCGTCATTCCCCATCAGGAAACAGTAGGTTCCTTTGGCCAACTCCAGGGCGGACCTTAGATTCTTGTCATAGCGGCCGTTGCTCTCTCGTTGGCTGTAAGTGAAAGCCAATCCGAGGTTCTCCAGGTTGGAGATGATATCCGCATGACGGGCTTCCGGCGAGCAGTCATCCGATATGCAGACTTCGAAATCGCGGCAGGTCTGAAGCGCGAGAACCCGGCAAGCTTCGATAAGAAAGCCGGTTCGATTGTACTGAGGAATGCAGACGGAAAAGAAGGGCGCGGCAGACATATCCGGGCAATAAGAAGTCACTTACCGGCTATCGCGGCATAAACCGGAGCGAACTGCGCTTCGTAATTCCATTCCTCTTCTACGCGCTTACGCGCGCTCTCGCCCATAGCGCGTATCAGCGAGGGGTTCGCGGCCATGTGCCCGAGCGCGCCGGCGATGCTGCCCGCGTCCGCCGGGTCACAAGACAGGGCATAGCCGGGCTGCACGAAGAAAGAGATCCAGTCAGGCAGTTCAGAAACAAGCAACGCCATGCCACGAGCCATGTAGTCGAAGGCTTTGTTGGAAGCTCCCGTCATCGCGCGCATGTTGATGTCGCTAGTGGTCATGGGCATGAAGCTAAGACCAATATCCGATGCGGATGCATAGGTAAGAAGCTGATGGCGCGGCATGGCTTTCAGTAACTCTATCCGATGCGGGATGCTTAGATTTCGCGCTCTAGTGCGAATCACGTCAGTGTAACCCACGCTTCCGATCGTCTCGTAACCGATGATCCTTAGCTTGATCTTTTCAGGCAGGCTAGCCAAAGCTTCGAGGACGATAAGAGGCAGGCGGTCAGGAACGAGCGACCCGTGATACAAAATCCAGATGTCGTCGGATAGTTCGGCCGCACGCGGCGAGGCGATTTCTTCGCGCCGCGGACAGTTCCACACGCACTGAATGGGGCGAGTTGTGCCGGTGTCCATCCTGAACTGTTCCGCCCGGTGCTCATTGGGTAGAATATTCAACCAAGCGCGGTTAGCGATTACTTTCCGGCTGCTCATCAAGAGCGCGCCGGCGCCATCCTGTTTGCCGGGCGCGTCATGCTCATGATAGATCATTCGTAGAGTGGGAATTCTGCTCAGTAACCGCGCGGCTGGACAAACCAGCGGGTCTGAACAGTATACCCACTGCGCGCGGAACGCGACTACCCAGAAGAGTAACCAGGCGCAAAACAAGAAGTAATGGAACTTCTGAAGAATTCCCGGAGGACAGAAAGGCAGATATCGGACCTTAATCCCGGTATGTGGGGGAAGGTGAATGCCAGGCGCGCCCCAGGCGCCGATTCCAAGAAACAACACCTTCCATCCGCGGTCCGCAAATATCCGGGAACTATGCTCCAGGGGAGGATACAAGGCAGGGTCCGCGTATTGGACGTAGACGATCCTCGGGGCCCTACTCATTCCTAGGTCTTTACTGCCAGCGGTTTTGACTTATCCACCGTGACGGGCGGGGAGAAACGAATCAGGGTCCCTTCGCTGCTGGAGGTAGCGGAGTGCGCAATCTCCGCGTCTCCCGCGGTTACTTTCAGTTGACCTTTCGAGTTCCGGAGAGCGGGAACGACCATAAGTTCCTTGAGGGAGATAGCACCGGCCGAAGGTGTGAGAGTCACACCGGCTGGAGTAAGTGCGAAGCTGCCCCAGGCGACGGGCGTGGACCAGAAACACTGGAAGCGATCGGCATTAATCCTGGGCGCGAGTTCGATGCGGCCGCGGCGCGCGTCATAGTGGAACCCCGATAGAACAGGGATGGCGGCCCAACTCGCCATGGCGCGGGCATAGTGGCGCCCGTATTCAGCTTCGCAGAAGGGGTTGGCCTTTTCGCCGTCATAACGCCGCCGAATGTTGCCGATGCATTCCACGCCTTCGCTCACCATTCCGTTGGCAATCATTAGAGTGGCGGCGGCATATTCGAAACCCGTCATCACCTCCGCGTAATAAGGCATCGGGACTTCAGGACGGACCCCTTTTGTGAAGTCGCAGATGACGAGGGCCGCTTCATCATTGAGGGCGTACACGCGCTGGACGGACGGATGATGGGAAAGGTCGCGCTTGTAGTTATAACGATAGATGGAAGCGAGAGTGGCGCGGATGTGGGCGGGATCCAGAAGAGGCCCGAGACCGGCGAGAGTTGCCATATACTGGCCGATCAGTTGATCCACGAGACAACCGTCGCCGACCTGGAACTGCGGATGAACCGTGTCGGCTGAACCCATGCCCTGTTGAAGACCGCTGGCGATGCGGTTTCTCGGGACGCCCTGGATATGCTGAACATAATACTCGCCGTTGAAAAGGTTGGAATCGATCCAGCGGCTTCCCTGCTCGTCCATGCGGCGGCATTCCGTAGCCAAGTCCGCCTCACCCATCACGTCCGCCATAATCGCCATGGCTCGTAAGGCGGCGAGATACCAAGTCCCGCACATCGGGTTCGGTCCGTAAAACTCGATGTCGAAGGTGTTGTGCTGGACGCCGTCCATGAC
Organism: Bryobacteraceae bacterium; assembly: GCA_965225785.1. GTDB lineage: Bacteria > Acidobacteriota > Terriglobia > Bryobacterales > Bryobacteraceae > Bog-113. The sequence continues at coordinate 401,543 of CBDDBV010000005.1, forward strand.
GCCGGACTTTCTGGAGTCCCACCCCCCGGGACGCCAGGCGAAAGCGAGAGCGAGCTTGGCGGCGGCCCACTGGCGGCGCAGCCAAGCATCATCGCCGGTGAGAGTCCAATCGAAGTACAGCTTTACGATTTGGCCCATCTGGGCGTCGGCGGCGGCGGCTCCCCATCGTTCCGGGCCGAGAGGGAGGGTATGGCGAAAGTCCATATGACCCTCGGCGTCCGTATCGTGGCCGAAGCTGATTTCGCGCATCGAGCGGGCGAGCGTGGGAAACAGAAACTGGGTGGCCACCTCGTAGTTCCACACGTGAGCGCAAGTCCCAAAGCCATAACCGCCGACGTCGCCGCACCCTTCGAAGCCCTGGAAGCTGCCATCGGCTATACGAAAGCTGGTGTTGGAGACCAGCGTGGTCAGGTTGGCGGTAGCGCCGTCTTTGACGGCGTCCGGCAGAGTGGAGCTTTTAACGGCGGCGGCGAAGTCCCGCGTGCCTTGTTCCAGAAAGGTGAGATTGGCGGTGACGTATTGAGCTACAGCCCACGCGTCCTTATACCGGGTGCAGTAGTAGTTTCCGATCTGAGAGTCGTTCCGGCCGGGAGGCGCGTCCCAGCCGCAGCGGCCAGGGGTGCGGTTGGGAAAATGCCACGCGAGCAGGAAGCGGAAAACATTGCTTTCGCCAGGCTGGATGGTTTGCCGTAATGAGACCGAGCCAACCGGAGAAGAAGGATCGACTGGAGTACCGAGTTCCCCGCTAGGGGCGAAATCGTCGAACCAGAAGTGCTGCGGCCCGTCACGCCACATGCTGGCGCGCCAGGCGGTCAGCATCCGCACGTTGGCGCCATTCGAAGACAGAGCGGCGAGGACGAACGATCCGTGCATGGGATCGTTCGGGTCGAGCGAAGGATCGACCATGAAGAGGCCGCTGATGCCGGGCGCGGTTTGGATTTCATTTTCGCGGGTGGGAGCGCCGCCGACCGGATTGGAGATGGACCAGGCGACCACGACATCAGCGGCAACCGAAGCAGGATTGCGGATTTCGTAACTCAAGATGGCGCAGGGCAGGCCGGAGGCGTCGGCGTCTAAGGGTTGAAAGGGTGAGAAGGCTTCGAGCGAAACATTGACCGGGCACTCCGGATCTTCGAACTCGATCCGGGAGATTGGGAAGGAGCCGAAGAAGCGCGCTTCGGCCAAGCGGGGCAAACCCGGGACGTTGGCGGCGCCAAGACCGTCGGGAAAGAGGTCATAAGGAGGTAGCAGACGCCGTTCGAGGACGACGGCATAAGGCTTGCCGTCGGATGGCCGGACCCACAGACTGGGGAACGCGAACTCCGGCACGTTCCCGATGTGGGCGCGATTGAAGATCTCCCAGTCCTGAAGATTGCCCCTGCCGCCGAGGCCGATTCCGCCGGTGCCGATGCCGCCGAGCGGACAGGAAATTCGGGCGAGCCGGCGTCCGGTGTGGATGCGCGGGAATTGGATGTCAGGGCGCGGCGTATCTTTGGTGGCCCCAGCGGCGGGGGCTGGAGGCTTCCTGACCGGTGGAGCGGCGGCGGCTATTGCACCAACGGAAGCAGCCGCGGTGGTCTTGACGAATCTTCTGCGCGATGGAAGCACTAATGGGTCGAGTATAAACTGAGCACCGAGGTGAAACCACAAGGTGCGGTCAGACAATACCGGATTACGCTGGAGGGCGTAGTGCAAGGGGTCGGCTTCCGACCATTTGTGAAGAGACTTGCCGACCGGTTGGGTATCAACGGGATCACGTTCAATACGGCCGGAGGATTGGTGATTGAGCTGGCGGCGGCGAGCCAGCGGGAAGCCGACATGTTTCTCGAAGCCGTTCGAGTGGAGGCTCCGAAGGCGGCGCGAATCGAACGTTGTGCGATGGAGGAGCTTGCGCGGAATGCCGAGTATGCAGGCTTCCAGATTCTGGCAAGCGCGGCGCGGGACCAGGCGTTCACCCTGATCTCAGCGGATCTGGCGACGTGCGCGGAATGCCTGGGGGAATTGCGGGATTTCGCAGACCGGCGATTCGGTTATCCGTTTACCAACTGCACCAACTGCGGCCCGCGCTATACGATCACGCTTTCCACGCCTTACGATCGCGCAAATACGACGATGCGCCGGTTTCCGTTGTGCGTCGATTGCGCGCGGGAGTATGGCGATCCGGACGACCGGCGCTTTCATGCGGAGCCGATCGCGTGTCCGGCGTGCGGGCCGCGGCTCTCGGAAGATCCTGGAGCGATCCGCACTTTCGTGCAAGGCGGCGGCATCGTCGCGCTAAAAGGTTTGGGTGGATATCAATTGGCGTGTGACGCGTTCTTGGCGGAAACGGTTGAGCTGCTGCGCGTGCGCAAGCGCCGCAGCCGAAAACCGTTTGCGTTGATGATGCGGGATGTGCAAACGGTCCGCGAGAACTGCGCCGTCAGTGAACCGGAATCGAAAGCGCTGATGAGCGCCGCCGCGCCGATTGTGCTGCTCCCGATGCTGGACCCGAGCGCTTTTCCGGCGAGCGTCGCTCCCGGATTGCGCGAGATTGGGGTGATGCTGCCAAGTACACCGCTGCATCATCTGCTGTTCACGGATGAGACTCGCTGCCTCGTGATGACCAGCGGCAACATCAGCGAGGAACCGATCGTCATCGGCAACGGCGAGGCGGACAAAAAACTGAGCACGCTGGCGGACCGCATTGTAAAGCACGATCGTGACATCTTCATGCGGGTTGACGACTCGGTGGTGCGTGTTTTCGAAGGGGTGCCGCGCGTGCTGCGGCGGGCCCGCGGGTTTGCGCCGGAAGCGATCACGCTCGCACAGGAAGCCGGCGAGATCCTGGCGTGCGGCGGAGAATTGAAAAATACGTTCTGCCTGACGAAAGGGCGGTTCGCCATTATGAGCCAACATATCGGCGATCTCGAGAACTACGAGACCTTGCTCTTTTTCGAGGAAAGTCTGCGTAATTTGCAGAGCGTGTATCAGGCTACGCCGCGTTTGATCGCGCATGATCTTCACCCGGATTACCTGAGCAGCCGATGGGCGCACGCGCGGCCGGAACCGAAGATCGCCATCCAGCACCATCACGCTCACATCGCGAGTTGCATGGCGGAGAACGGTCTGGATGCGCGGGCGATCGGGGTGGCGTTCGATGGGGCGGGTCTTGGTCTGGATGGACAGATCTGGGGCGGTGAGTTTTTGCTGTGCGACTTCTCCGGGTTTGAACGAGCGGCGCATCTGCGATATGTAGCGTTGCCGGGCGGTGACCGCGCGGCCCGCGAGCCTTGGCGGATGGCCGCTTCGCACTTGCGTGACGCTTTTGGGGACGACGCGCGTAACCTGGACTTGCCGTGTTGGAGCGCGGCGAAGCCTTCCACGGGGAAAGTGGTCGAGCAGCTTATCAGCAAGCGACGAATCGTCACCTCGAGCTGCGGACGGCTCTTTGACGCTGTTGCCTCCATATGCGGATTCAGCCAGGAAAGCAACTACGAAGGGGAGTCGGCGATGCTGCTGGAAGCGGCCGCGGCGGGCGTGGACACGGATGAGCGCGCGCCCGTCGAGTTGGACTGCGGCGTAGATCCATGGGTGATCGATACTCGAATCACAGTAGAGTGGATTGCGCGGGCCATCACATCCGGCCGATCGCCTCAGCTCATCGCCCGTTGCTTTCACAACACGATCGCGTATATTATCGAAGTCGTTTGCACCAAGGTTCGTGAGAGGAGCGGCGTGGACAAAGTCTGTCTCAGCGGCGGCACTTTTCAAAATTGGACGCTTCTCACCAGCGCCGTGGGGCGTCTCAGGCGGGAAGGCTTCGAGGTTTTTCTCCATTCCAAAGTCCCACCGAACGATGGCGGGCTCTCGCTAGGGCAGGCCGTGATCGCGGCCCACTTTCTTTCCAAGGAACACTTTCCAGGGAGTAATTGAATGTGCCTCGCCATACCCGGTAAGATCAGCGCGTTGCACGACAACCTCGGCGTGCCGATGGCCAAAGTGGATTTCGGCGGCATCACGCGCGAAGCGTGCATGTCGTATCTGCCGGACTCGCGCGTCGGCGATTACGTTCTGGTGCATGTGGGATTCGCCATCAGCCGCGTGGATGAGGAAGAAGCCGCGCGCACTTATCAATACCTCTCTGAAATGGACCAGTTGGGCGAACTGCACGACGGCGAGGAGGAGAACTATCTTGAAGTACCTTGACGAATACCGCGATCAGCAGGTAGCCGGAAAACTGGTTGAACAGATCCGCCGGACGGCGACGCGGCCGTGGGTGCTGATGGAGGTGTGCGGCGGCCAAACGCATTCGATTGTGAAGTACGGGCTGGATGCGCTGCTGCCGGAACAGGTGGAACTGGTGCATGGACCGGGCTGCCCGGTGTGCGTTACTTCGCTCGAGATGATCGACCGGGCGCATGCGATCGCGCGCCGGAAGGACGTGATCTTCTGTTCGTTCGGGGATATGCTGCGCGTGCCGGGTTCGCACAGCGATCTGTTCAAGATCAAAGCGGAAGGCGGGAATGTCCGGATTGTGTACTCGCCGCTCGATTGCCTGAAGATCGCGCGGGCGAATCCGGACAAGAAGGTGGTGTTCTTTGCGATCGGGTTCGAGACCACCGCGCCGGCGAACGCGATGTCGGTATGGCAGGCAAAGGAACAGGGCATCGGGAATTTCTCGGTGCTGGTTTCGCATGTGCTGGTGCCGCCGGCGATGACGGGGATCCTCGATTCGCCGCACAACCGGGTGCAGGGTTTTCTAGGGCCCGGACATGTGTGCGCGGTTTCCGGCTGGACGGAATATGAGCCGATTGTGGCGCGGTATCGGGTGCCGATCGTGATCACGGGGTTCGAGCCGGTGGACATTTTGCAGGGTGTGTTGATGACGGTGCAGCAGTTGGAGCAAGGGCGCGCGGAGCTTGAAAATGCGTACGCGCGCGCGGTGTGCCGCGAAGGGAATCCGGCCGCGCAGCAGATGATTCGCCGGGTGTTTCAGGTCTGCGATCGGGCGTGGCGGGGACTCGGGGTTATTCCGCAGAGCGGCTTCACGCTCACCCCCGAGTTTGCGGCTTACGATGCCGAGAAGATTTTTGAAGTACAGGGGATTCACGCGACGGAGCCGGCCATCTGCATCAGCGGCCAGATTCTACAAGGGCTGAAGAAGCCGCACGACTGCCCCGCTTTCGGGAAGCGATGCACGCCGGAGAACCCGTTGGGGGCGACGATGGTTTCCGCGGAAGGGGCTTGCGCGGCCTACTACGGGTACGGTCGGCATCTGGTGAATGCGGGAAGTCTGGTGAGGGTTTAACCAATGGTGAAAGATTTCGTCCTCTCCTGCCCGCTACCGATTACGGATCGCAAGAACATTGTGATGGGCCACGGGAGCGGCGGCAAGCTGACGGCGCAATTGGTGAATGAGCTGTTTCTTCCGGCTTTCGATAATCCGTATCTCAACAAGCTGGACGATCAGGCGATTCTGACGGCGGGCGGGGCGAAGCTGGCTTTCACGACGGATTCTTTCGTGGTTACGCCGCTGTTCTTTCCGGGCGGGGACATCGGGGACCTGGCGGTTAACGGGACGGTGAACGATCTGGCGATGAGCGGCGCGCGCCCACTGTTTCTGTCGGCGGCGTTCATTATTGAGGAAGGCCTGCCGCTTGAAGAACTTGCGCGGGTGGTGGAGTCGATGGCCCGCGCGGCGCGGGCGGCGGGCGTGGCGATTGTCACGGGCGACACCAAAGTGGTCAACAAGGGATCGGGAGATAAGTTGTTCGTGACCACTTCCGGCGTGGGGTTGATCGAAGCCGAAGTTAATATCTCAGCGTCCAATGCGTGCGCCAGGGATGCGATTATCATCAGCGGTTCGATCGGCGATCACGGGATGGCGGTGATGTCTGTGCGGGAAGGGTTGGAGTTTGACAGTGAAATTCGCTCGGATACGGCGCCTCTCTATGAACTTGTTCACGCGATGCGCAACGCGGGGGAGATCCATGTGCTGCGGGATCCAACGCGTGGTGGGCTAGCCACGTCGTTATGCGAAATCGCGACGTCCTCGAAAGCGGGTGTGGAGATCGATGCGAGCGCGGTGCTGGTGCGGGAGGACGTGAAGGGAGCATGCGAGATTCTGGGGCTGGACCCGCTGTTCGTCGCCAATGAAGGCAAGCTGGTGGCGTTCGTTCCCGGGCAGTGTGCGCACGCGATGGTGACGGCGATGAGAGAGCAGCCGGCGGGGCGCGACGCTCGAGTGATCGGCCGCGTGGTGGAGGACCACCCGTCAATGGTTTTGTTGAAGACGGAGATTGGAGGACGGCGAATTCTGGACCTGCCGTTCTCGGAGCAGCTACCCCGAATCTGTTAGATAAACCTTTGATATGTTACGTAGCGTCCGTTTGCTTAGATGTGGTTCGTTTATTTAATTTTTAAATGAAATTACGCTATTGACATTTGATCGGGAGAGTAATTAACTCGGAAGCGGAGGAAGGTTGCCCATGCCGGCAGAAGTCGCTCCATACGGTCGTTCCACTCAGAAAGCACCCGCCGTAAAAGAGGTCCATATCCTATGGATCACGGCCGGTTTAAGCTGCGATGGTGACACAATTTCGATCACCGCCGCTACCCAACCCAGCATAGAAGACGTTCTTCTCGGAGCAATTCCGGGGCTTCCCAAAGTTCATCTTCATAATCCCGTGCTCGCTTATGAAGTCGGCGACGATTTCATGAAGTATTGGTATCAGGCGGACGAAGGCAAGCTGGAACCATTCGTCCTGGTGATAGAAGGTTCGATTCCGAACGAGAAGATCAAGAAAGAAGGTTATTGGGCGGCGTTGGGAAATAACCCAGACACGGGCCAACCGATTACCACGTGCGAGTGGATCGATCGGCTGGCGCCCAAGGCGACAGCAGTGGTTGCGGCCGGTACGTGCGCCACTTATGGTGGCATTCACGCGATGTCGGGCAATCCCACAGGCTGCATGGGGCTGGCTGATTATCTTGGCTGGAAATGGAAATCCAAGGCCGGCCTGCCGATCGTGAATGTTCCGGGATGCCCGGTACAGCCGGATAACTTCATGGAAACGCTGCTGTACCTGTTGTACCAACTGGCGGGGCTTGCGCCAATGATTCCGTTGGATGATCAGCTGCGGCCTAAGTGGCTCTTCGGTGCAACCGTGCATGACGGGTGCGACCGCGCGGCTTACTACGAACAGGGTGATTTCGCGGAAGATTATAACTCGCACAAGTGCCTGGTAAAGGTCGGGTGTTGGGGACCGGTGGTGAATTGCAATGTACCGAAGCGCGGATGGATGGCCGGAATCGGCGGGTGCCCAAACGTGGGCGGCATCTGTATCGGGTGCACGATGCCCGGCTTTCCGGATAAGTTCATGCCGTTCATGGATGAGCCGCCGGGCGCACGGATTTCCGCCGCCGCGATCAGCGTTTACGGCAGCGCGATCCGTTCCCTGCGCAGCATTACCAACCATACGGTGAACAAAGAACCGAAGTGGCGTCACACCGGCCGAGTACTTACCACCGGATACACGCCGCACACGTATAGATAGGCGAAAAGGACAAATCAATGGCCACCATAACCGAACCCGCCGCGTCCATCGAATCGAAGCAACGCCGTCTCGTCGAGATGAATTGGGATCCGATTACGCGGATCGTGGGAAGTCTCGGCATTTATACCAAGATCGACTTCGCCAACCGAGTGGTTGCGGAGTGCCACAGCACCTCTTCGATCTTCCGGGGCTACAGCATTTTCATGAAGGGCAAAGACCCGCGCGACGCCCACTTCATTACGAGCCGCATCTGTGGAATCTGCGGTGATAACCACGCCACCTGCGCCTGCTATGCGCAAAATATGGCGTTCGGCATTCGTCCGCCCAGCATGGCGGAGTGGATTGTGAATCTCGGTGAAGCCGCCGAGTACATGTTCGATCACAACTTGTATCAGGACAACTTAGTCGGGGTGGATTTCTGCGAGCAGATGGTCAAGGAAACCAATCCGGGCGTTTTGGCGAAGGCGGAAAAGACGCCATCGCCCCACGCCGAAGCGCATGGTTATAAAACGATCGCGGACATTATGCGCGCGTTGAACCCGTTTACGGGATCGTTCTATCGCGAGACGCTGCAGATGAGCCGCATGACGCGGGAAATGTTCTGCCTGATGGAAGGGCGGCACGTGCATCCATCGACGCTCTATCCGGGTGGGGTGGGCACGGTACCGACGGTTCAGCTTTTTACGGACTACATCGTGCGCTTGATGAAATATGTCGAGTTCATGAAAAAGGTCGTGCCGCTGCACGATGACCTATTCGACTTCTTCTATGAGGCGCTTCCGGGTTACGAGAAAGTCGGCCAACGGCGGATTTTGCTCGGCTGCTGGGGTTCGTTCCAGAACCCCGACGTCTGCGACTACACCTACAAGAACATGGACAGGTGGGGTAACGCGATGTACGTCACTCCGGGAGTTGTGGTGGACGGCGAGTTAGTTACGACTAACCTGGTGGATATCAATGTGGGGCTGCGCATCCTTCTCGGCAGTTCTTATTACGATGGATGGGAGCAGGGGGAAACGTTCGTCTCCAAGGATCCTCTCGGCAATCCGATCGATCAGCGGCATCCATGGAACCAGACGACCACGCCGCGTCCGCAAAAACGGGATTTCAAGGGAAACTACTCGTGGGTGATGTCTCCGCGATGGTATGACAAGCGCACGGGCGATTACCTGGCCCTCGATACCGGCGGCGGCCCGCTGGCGCGCTTCTGGGCGACGGCGCTGGCCGGTCAAGTGGATATCGGTTATATCAAGGCGACGGGGCACAGCGTCAAGATTTATCTACCTAAGACGGCGGGAGCGCCCGAGACGGAGTTCGAGTGGAAGATCCCCAAGTGGAGCAATGCGATTGAACGCGATCGCGCCCGCACTTACTTCCAGGCTTACTCGGCCGCGGCGGCTCTTTACTTCGCGGAGAAAGCAATGGCGGAGCTGCATGCGGGCCACACGAAAGTGTTTACCGACTTCAAGGTTCCCGATGAAGCGATCGGCTGCGGTTTCCACGAAGCGGTGCGCGGAGTTCTATCGCATCACGTGGTGATACGGGACGGTAAGATCGCGAATTATCATCCCTATCCTCCGACACCGTGGAACGCCAATCCGCGAGACGTCTATGGAACTCCGGGACCTTATGAAGACGCGGTGCAGGACACGCCGATTTTCGAAGAGAACGGTCCGGAAAACTTCAAGGGTATCGACATCATGCGTACGGTGCGAAGCTTCGACCCGTGCCTGCCATGCGGCGTTCATATGTACCTGGGCGAAGGCAAGATGCTGGATGTGCGGCATTCGCCGATGTTCGGGGTACAAGGGCACTCCTGCGACACCGATTAGGTTCATGACACAAGCCGATGAAGATCAGATCCGGCTGATCGACGAACTCGTTCGCCGGGTCGATTTGCTGGCGGACCCGGAAGCGCGGGAGATCACGAGCGAATTGACGCAGGCGATTCTCGCGCTGCACGGCGGGGCCATCGATCGAATGATGGAGTTGATCTCCGAATCACCGCAAGCGAGTGAGACGATCTTCAGGCGCTTCGCGAACGATCCGGTGGTTGCGAGCGTGCTGGTGCTCCATGGCTTACATCCCGACGATCTTGAAACCCGCGCGCGGCAAGTTCTCGCCAAACAATCCACGCATGCCGAAGTGATCGGGTGCTTCGAGGGTAGCGTGCGCGTCAGGGTGACTCCGGGCGGGTGCCATTGGACGCCCGACTCGATGAGCGAACTGGAGGCTGCGCTGCGGGAGGCGCTTCCGGACGCGGCGGAAATCATCCTTATGGAAAGCATCCCGCAGAACGGATTTGTTCCTCTCGCTTCGCTTGATCCGTTTGCGGACCTGGAAACGATTTCCACGAAGGGTTGAATGGCGCAAGCCTCGATAGCTTCGCTGCGCAAGTTCGTGCGACTGCGCGAGTCCGCCGAGAAATGCGACGCTTGCGGATCCGTTTTAGCGTCCGAGCACATCCATCAGTTCGATCCGGTTTCGCGCCGGTTCCGGTGTGCGTGCGATACCTGCGCCGTTCTTGACGGCGCCACTTACATTACGGTTCCGAGCCGTGTTCTGCCGCTGCCGGACTTCGAACTATCCGATGCGCAATGGGAAGATTTGACGATCCCGATCTCGCTGGCATTCTTTGCGTATCAGACGCCGGCTAAACGGGTGGTGGCGCTTTATCCCGGGCCCGCGGGCGCGGCGGAATCGTCATTGCGCCTCGACGCGTGGCGGGAGATTGCTGCCGCCAATCCGATTCTTAACGAGATGCGGCCGGACGTGGAAGCCCTGCTGGTGAACCGCGTGGGCAACACGAGAGAATACTTCGTGGTACCGATCGATGAATGCTACAAGCTGGTGGGGATCATCCGGATTCACTGGCGAGGGCTTTCGGGAGGCGCGCTGGTGTGGGGTGAGATCGAGCGGTTTTTTGAAAATCTGCGAAAGCGCGGTGCGCATGCCTAACTTGAGCTTCTCCGTGGAGAAGGCCGAAGCGCTTCCGTTCGCCGCCGCTCCCACAATTGCGTTCGACTTGCGCGCGACCAATGCGAACGCCGGTGAGACGATCCAAAGCGTCGCCTTGCGGTGTCAAATCCTCATCGAAGCAACCAAGCGAATCTACAATCCGGCGGAGCGGAAAAGCTTGCGCGACTTGTTCGGTGAACCGGAGCGATGGAGCCAGACGCTCCGTTCCTTGCTTTGGTCGCACGCGGCCGTCAACCTGCCGGAGTTCACTGGCGGCGTTCTCGTCCAACTGCCGGTGTCTTGTACATTCGACTTCAACGTGGGCGCGGCCAAATATTTTCATGGCGCGCAATCGGATGAAGCGCTGCCACTCTGTTTCCAGTTCAGCGGAACGATTTTCTACCTGGATGATAACGGCGCTTTGCAGATCTCACAGATCTCCTGGGACAAGGAAGCGAGGTTCCGCATGCCGCCGCAAGTGTGGCGCGACATGATGGACCACTACTATCCGAACAGCGCGTGGCTGCGTCTGCGGCGGGATGTGTTTGAGCGTCTCTACGAGCACAAGAGAAATCTGGGACTCGCTACCTGGGAAGAGGCCATCGATACGCTGCTTCCGATGAAGGCGGAGGCTGCGCTGTGAACTTTCAACCGCTGGAGAAGATCGCCAACGCCGTTTTGTACGAGGGCTTTTTGCTGTACCCGTATCGCCGCTCGGCCGCAAAGAATTTGCAGCGCTGGCATTTCGGAACACTGGGGCCGCCGGGTGGGGAAAATCCTTCGGAGACGCAGACGGAATGTCTGATCGAACGGCTGGTTCAAACGGCGCCGGTGGTGGATTTGAAAGTCCGCTTTCTGCAGGACGAGGTGGAACGGGAGTTTCCCGTCGAGCGCATTCAGGTCAGTAACGATTCAAAGGTCATTTCGTTCTCCTTTCCGCCGATCGAGGGAAGGCTGGAGATTGCGTCCACGGGGGTTTCGGAACAGCTCTACCGGTTTACCGTGCGCATTCTCAACGTGAGTCCGGCGTCGGGTCCGCTTGCGCTGATGCTTTCGGCTCACACGCTGCTTGCAGTGGAAAACGGAGCCTTCGTTTCATTGCTCGATCCGCCGGAACTTTTTCGAACCGCCGCTGCCGCTTGCAAGAACGTGGGCACGTGGCCGGTTTTAGCTGGGGCGGAAGGCGATCGCAATCTGATGTTATCCTCGCCCATCATTCTCTACGATTACCCCCAGATTGCGCCGGAAAGCCACGGCGACTTCTTCGACGGTACGGAGATCGATGAGATGCTGTCGCTGCGAGTGCTTACGCTGAGCGATGAAGAGAAGCGCGAGGTGCGCGAAGGAAGCGAACGCGGCCGGCAGATCCTGGAACGCACGGAATCACTCCCGGCGGCGGAGCTGGCCAAGCTGCACGGGGCGATACGCGGGCTGCGCACGAACACGCAGCTTGCGTATCGCGAAGGGGATCGAGTCCGTCTCCGGCCGCGGAAGAAATCGGACATCTTCGATATCGCGTTGGACGGCAAGATCGCGATTATTGAATCGGTGGAGTGCGACTTCGAAGACCGGGTTCATCTGGCGGTTACGGTGGAAGACGATCCAGGGCGTGATCTGGGGATGGCGCGGCAGATCGGCCATCGATTCTTCTTTTCGCCGGAAGATGTGGAACTGGTATGAGCGTTCTGGTGGCGGGGATCGGAAACATCTTCGAAGGGGACGATGCGTTCGGCTGTGAAGTGGCGCGCGAGTTGATGACGCGGAAGCTTCCCGAGGATGTGCGCGTGGTCGATTTTGGAATTCGCGGCATCGATCTGGCGTATGCGCTGATCGATAAGCCCGAGCTTACGATCCTGGTTGACGCTACGCGGCAAGGCGGCTCGCCCGGCGACGTGTATACGATGGAACCGGATGTCGAGAAGCTGGATAGTGCGGAAGGCGTTTCGCTGGAAGCGCATGCGCTGGATCCGATGCGCGTGCTCCGCATGGCGCGGTCGCTTGGTGGTGAACTAGGGCGCGTCCTGCTGGTGGGCTGCGAGCCGCAGGATCTGGGTGGCGAGGACGGCCGCATGGGACTGACTCCGGCGGTTGCAGCCGCGGTGGGAGAAGCTGCGAATATCGTTGTCGACTTAATTCAAAAAGAAATGGTGGAGGTCTAAACATGTTTATGAAAGTAGTTGGCGGATTAGCGATTGCTCTGGCCGTTACGGCGATCGTCGTTTCTCTTCCGGATATCCAGCGCTATATCAAGATCAGCACCATGTAGTGAGCCGGTGCACGAGCTTTCGGTCGCACTGAGCATTATTGAAGGAGCGGAAGAAGAAGTGGAACGGCAAGGGGGCGGACGTGTGTGCGCCGTACACATCAAGCTGGGCCCGCTCTCCGGCGTGGTGAAGGACGCGCTGCTTTTTTCTTACGAACTCGCGTGCGACGGGACGGCGCTGGAAGGATCGCGTCTGGTGATTGAAGACGTTCCTTTGCGTGTCTACTGCGCGGTTTGCGAAGGCGAGGAAGCACCGGTTTCCATGCAGCAATTGAAATGCGGACGGTGCGGCGCGCCCGCCGGCAAAGTCACTCAGGGTGATCAAATGGAAGTAACCGCTTTGGAGTTACAAACGTGAGCCCTACGCGCTTGGTGGAAGTGCGCCGGAAGGTTCTCAACAAGAACGACATGGCGGCGCGCGCGCTGCGGGAGCGGTACGAAGCGGCGGGCGTGTCGGTGATCAGTCTGGTGTCGAGCCCTGGTTCGGGCAAGACCGCTTTTCTGGAACGTCTTCTCACTTGCCTGGGAACGTCGCGCAGAGTGGCCGCGCTGGTGGGAGATCTAGCCACCGAGAACGACGCCATCCGCCTGGCCCGCAGCGGCGCTCCGGTGAAGCAGATTTCGACGGGAACCATTTGTCATCTGGACGCCTTCATGGTGGCCGCAGCATTGGAAGACTGGCATCTGGATGAACTCGATTTCCTCTTCATTGAGAACGTCGGGAATCTGGTGTGTCCGGCCAGCTACGATCTCGGCGAGAAAGCGCGGATGGTTTTGCTCTCGGTTACGGAAGGGGAAGACAAGCCGTTGAAATACCCGACGATCTTCCATACCGCCGACGTGGCCGCCATTACCAAGATGGATCTGGTGGAAGCGGTGGAATTTTCGACCGCAGCGGCGCGTCGGAATATCGAGTCAGTCCGGCCCGGAATGCGGGTGTTTGCAGTTTCGTCGAAGACCGGGCAGGGAATGGACGGCGTGTTCGATTGGCTGGATCGTTTGCGGCGTAGCTAATTGCCATTGCCGCGCTGTGCGCGATTACGGTTTATCATGACTTCTATGACACGGCCGAACGCGCACCGGCAATTCACCCGGCGAACTTTTCTGGCGGCTGCCGCGACCAGCGCTTCGGTGCTCGCGGTCAATGAACTATTCGGATCGGCTACGGAAGATTCCAAGCGGCCCAATCCCGCGCTGGTGAAGCTGGGCGCGGTGGCGTTGACGGAGGCGAAGAAGCAAGGCGCCACGTACTCCGATATACGGATCGCGCGATACCGCAATCAACTCTCGGGATACCGGCTCTCCCCCGAGCGCGGAAGCAATAAAACGAATGAAGTGCCGATCGTAACGGACCGCCAGAGCTTCGGGTTCGGCGTGCGGGTGATCGTGAACGGGCAGTGGGGATTTGCGGCTTCACCCATCGTGACGCCGGAGGAAATTGCACGGATTACGCGGGAGGCGATTGTGGTGGCCAAGGCCAACTCCTCCCTGCAGGGATCGCCCCTGGAACTCGCGCCCACCAAGGCCTATGTCGACCGATGGAGTTCGCCGTTCGAGCGAGATCCATTCAGCGTGCCGATGGACGAAAAGCTGGAGTTGATCCATGGCGCGGCGTCCGCGATCAAGAAAGATCCGAAGGTTTTTGCGGCGAACGGAGCGCTGGGATTCCGGAGTGAGGATAAATATTTCGCGTCGAGCGAGGGCTCTTCCATCCAGCAATACAACGTGCAGGCTTCGCCCCGATTGAGTGCGACGGCAGTGGACCGGCAGAAGGGTTTGTCGCGCACCCGGAGCTACAAGGTGGAGCCGCTTTCGGAAGGTTGGGAAGCGATTCCCAAAGCCAACCTGGGGGAGAATGCGCCGCGGATTCGGGCCGAAGTGCTGGAAGCTTTGGCGGCGCCTCCGGTGAGCGCGGGGAAGAAAGATCTGGTGCTTCTGCCAAGCCATTTGTGGCTGACGATTCACGAATCGATCGGGCACTCGACGGAGTTGGATCGCGCGCTCGGCTACGAAGCTAACTTCGCGGGGACGAGCTTTCTGACTACGGAGAAGATGGGCAACTTCCGCGTAGGCAGTGAACTGGTGAACATCTTCGGCGACCGCACGAATGACCGGGGTCTGGCCACCATGAAGTATGACGACGACGGCGTCCTCACTACCAAGTTTCCAATTATCGAAAAGGGTGTGTTCAAGCATTACCAGACCATTCGGGACCAGGCTCACCTGATCGGGGAGACGGAATCGCGGGGTTGCTGTTATGCGGATTCCTGGGCGAGCGTTCCGTTCCAACGGATGCCGAATGTATGGCTGGCGGCGGGTCCGCCGACGGTGACGGCGGATGACCTGATTGCGGGCGTGGATGACGGCATTTTGATTGAAGGCGATGGAAGTTTCTCAATCGATCAGCAGCGATACAACTTCCAGTTCGGCGGGGATGCGTTCTGGGAGATTAAAGGCGGCAGGAAGCGCGGGATGGTGTCGCGAGTGGCGTATCAATCAAAGACCACCGACTTCTGGCACGCTTGCGACGGCATCGCGGGTCCGAGCTATTGGCAGCAGTTCGGAGCACCGAATGACGGCAAGGGCGAACATAAATAACGGAGCAGATCAACGCGGTGAGCCATGGCTGCTCGCCGAGCCGCTTCCGGCAGATCAATGTGCTGTTGACGGACTAGGTGGAAGATGACGATGCTGACGCAGAAGGACGCAAAGAATCTCATCGACCAGATTACCGGTTACGCGAAGCTGCCGGGGTGCGAGGTGATTCTGAATTGGGAGGAAAACGCCTCGATCCGGTTCGCCAATAACGGGATTACGACGTCGGGCTACACACTGACGCAAACAGTCTCGATCACCAGCACGACGGACGATAATCGCAGGGCGAGCGCGGTGGTGAACGAGTTGACGGCGGAGGCGTTGAAGGGCGGCGTGGAGCAGGCGGAAACGCTGGCGGCAATTTCGCGGCCCGATCCGGAAAACGTGGCGCCGCTGGGTCCACAGAAATATCCCGACCTGATGAACTTCGACGCGTTCACCGGGTCCGCGCGGAACGACGTGATGATTCCGCACGTGCGTGTGATCATCGAGGGCGCGCGCGACGACGTGATGATTCCGCACGTGCGTGTGATCAAGGGCGCGCGCGAAAAGAAGTTGGTTGCGGCTGGATTCATTCAACGGTCCGCACGCGCGATTGCGGTGGGGAATAAGGCGGGGCTGTTCGGATATCACACGGTGACGGATGCGGGCTTATCGGCGACGGTGCGCAACGCGGGCGGCACGAGTTCGGGATGGGGTGCGGCGACCTCGGTCAGTTTGAAAGATATCGATGGAGCGGTGGTGGGGCGCACAGCGGCGGACAAGTGTTTGCGCGGCGCGGGAACCAAGAGAAAGCTGGACCCGGGCAGGTACACCGTGATCCTGGAGCCTTCCGGTGCGGGCGATCTGGTGGAGTTTCTGGGATTCGGGATGGGTGCGCGGCAGGCGGAGCAGGGGCAATCCTTCTTGAGTAAGGATGGCGGCGGGACGCACCTCGGCGACAAGTTGTTTCCGGATTACATCACGCTGAGAAGCGATCCAACCAACCCGAAATTGCCGGCGCTGCCGTGGAGCGGCGGTGGAGGATTCGGCGGCGGTTTCGGCGGAGGCGGGTCCAGTCTGGTGCCGAGCGACCGGATTACCTGGGTGGAAAACGGAGTGGTTCAGAATCTCTCGTACGACCGCTATTGGGCGGGCAAAGCGGGGAAGTCTCCCACGCCTTCGGCGACCAACCTGGTGCTGGATGGACAGGATAACAGTCTGGACGATCTGATCGGGTCCACTGAGCGCGGGCTGCTGATCACGAGGCTTTGGTACATACGGGTGTTGCAGCCGAAGACGATGCAGCTGACGGGGCTGACCCGGGATGGCGTGTTCCTGGTGGAAAAGGGAAAGATTACCGATCCGGTGACGAACTTTAGATGGAACGAGAGCCCGGTGCGAGTTCTGCAAAACACGAAAAAGATGACACGGTCGGCGAGGGAACTCGGGTCGGAAGGCGGAACGATGATCGCACCGGCGATGGTGGTGGACGACTTCAATCTTGCGAGCGTGTCGGACGCCGTTTAGCGCTTAAGAAAAAGCTTTGGCGCCCGCTTCGGCGACGGCCTGATCCTGCTCACCGGTCCCGCCGCTAACGCCGAGACCTCCGACTACTTCTCCACCGCGCTTGAGCGGGACGCCGCCGGCGAAGATCATCACCTTACCGCCGTTCGAAGCGTGAATCCCGAAGAATTGCTCGCCGGACTGGCAGAACCCCGCGAGGTCTTTGGTGGCGATATCGAACGCGCGAGCCGTCCACGCCTTCTTGATGGAAATGTCGATGCTCCCCATCCAGGCTTTATCCATGCGCACGTGGGCGATGAGGTTTCCGCCTTGATCGGCGACGGCGATGTTCATGGGCTGACCGATCGCATGCGCTTTTTCCTCGGCGGCGGCGATGATCTTTCTTGCGTCTGCGAGCGTAATCATGTGTGAGCTTGTCCTATCCAAATGTTATTGCAGAAACATTATTTCAGGTCGGAAGGCTTAACGCCGGCGGTGTAGACTTCGGCGGAAAACGAGTGCGGATCGTACTTCCCCACGAAGGCGACATCGGCCATAGCGGGAATGCGCGACTCCATGCCCAGACACCAGTAGACGGCATTGACGATGAGCCGGCGCAATCCCTCCGTTTCGATATCATCGGCCGCGCCCATGGTGGTGGTGAAGACACGGGCGATCTTGCCGGAGTCCGATTGGAAGGCGTTGGTCCAGGCGATGGGCATCAACGGATTGTTGGGCTTGCCGGGAACGGGTTCGCTATCGGGGCCAACCCAGGAAAGCACTTCTCCCAGCAGAATGGGGCGGCACGTTTCGGGAAGCGGCAAGCGAACTTCATAGACCTCGGTGGGCACCCAGATTTCTCCGTTCCCGATTCCTCGGAGAAGGGGACTGCCGTCCGCCCCGGGAGCGAACACCGCGCGGGTGCTTTGCTGGCCGTGGAGACCGTGGTGAGCCACCCATGTCTCGCCTAAAACTTTGCGCCCGAAGCCGCCTTCCCAACCTGGAATGACGCTGTTCCAGGACCATTTCTCATAAGTCTTGCTGGTCTTCTGCGCGAATGGATGGGTGCCGGTGCGGAGGGAAATGATGGGGCGGCCGGACTCCACGTAATCGAGAATTGGCTTCATCTGGTCATCGGGAAGGTCACGCCAGCGAATGAAGAGGATCAGGAGATCGGCTTTCTTGAGCGCTTCGAGGCCCGGTATGTTGCGTTTCTCGCGAGGATCGATGGTGCCGTCATGCGAGTTGATGGAGAACAGAACGGTGCAGGTGAAACCGTGGCGCACCGCGAGGATTTTGGCTAGCGCGGGGAGCGCTTCTTCGGAGTGATATTCGCCATCGTCGCCGGCCAGAAGCACAATATGCTTGCCGAGGCCGGGGCCGTGGGTACCCGTATACGTAACACCCGCGACGGCCGCGCTTTCGTTGGCGGCGAGAAGGTTGGCGCGCGGGCAAGCGGCCAGCAGACAGAGGCAGAAGAGAAGTTGGAAAGGGATTCTCATAATGCGCCGGACAACACCTCACTGATCAACACGGCGCGCCGATCCCGCAGCGATCGATATCCGGCTTCGATGACGGCCATGGTTTTTAGATTGTCGGCGCCGCCGGTGGGTGGTTCGGCGCCGGTCGCGATGGCGTTCATCAACTCCCCCATGGGTCCCTGGAACGCGTCGGGGAACCACGCTTCGCGCCATTTGGGAGCGATCTTCAGATCGGGCCAGCGCGAGCTCGTGAAGGTGAGTGTGCTGGGCGTGTGATTCGGGTAATCCGGCCATCCGATGGCGCCTTCCGCGAGGCCCTCGGTGCCTTCGACGCGCCACTTGATATAGGGTTCCAGATGATCCTGTGCGGTGCGCGGGCCGGCCCAGACGTCATCCCACGCGCTCGCGCGGAAGCCGTTTGCGTATTCGAGGATATAGAGGCAGATGCCGTCTTCGTGAGCGAACGGAGTTCGAGGATCCTTACGCGCGCTCAGGAAGATCGCTTCAGGTTCGCCGAAAAGATAACGGAAGCAATCGATATGATGCACGCTCATGTTCAACAGCGTGAGGCGGTGATAATCCTGGAGCCATGGCTGCCAGTGCGGAACAGCGCGCATTTCGATGGTGGCGAGCACCGGCGTGCCGAGATATCCGCGATCCAGAATGGTTTTGAGCGCTCGAATGGAGTGGTCGTACCGCATGTTCTGGTTGACCACCAAAGGGAGACCGCGCTTCCGGCAAAGCCGCACAATTTCGGAGGCTTCCTTGTAATGAACCGCGAGCGGCTTTTGCGCGAGGATGCCCTTCAAGAAGGCGCCGCTCCCAACCGCCTGAGCGACGACGTCGAGTTGGCGGTCCGGAGGAAGCGCGATATCGAGGATCTGAACTGCCGGATCGGATAACATCTCCGCCAGCGTACCGAAACGTTTGGGGATCGCATAACGGGCCCCGGCGGCGTTCGCCATCTCCGCGTTGCGCGACGTGATCCCGACGACTTTGAATCCGGCATCCCGATAGGCCTTGAGCTGGACATCGCGCATGATGAAACCGGCGCCGACCGCGCCGATGCCGAAGTCCGTTCGAACAGGGCGTGGCGCAACGTGGTCGAAGTTCAGATCGAGGGGTGTGGACATGAGGCGGGCGCGAGTTTAAGAAGGCCTATGATACTATCACCTCGGGCAGTTGATTCGCCCGTCTTCAACCATCGCCTTCAGCTATGAAGCTTGGCCTGATTAACTCCGCGTGGCTCGGGACTGAAATCGATACGGCTCGCGGTATTGCGCTCACCAAAGAAATCGGGTTCGACACCATCGACATTTTTGCCGACCCGATGGAGATCACGCCGGTAGAGCGACGGGCGATCCGCGAGAGTTGCAGCGCGGCTGACATCCCGGTGATTTCCACGGTGTGTTGCGCGCTCGGGATTGCGGACTTTAACGCCCCGGTGCGGAACTTCCACATCAGGCGGGCTAAGGAATATCTGGATCTCGCGTATGAGTTGCGCGGACGCAATTTGCTGATAGTGGTTGGAGAATACATCTGGAATCGCGAAGTGATTCCAGAAGCGGAGCAATGGCGATTTGCGGTGGAAGGGATGCGGGAACTCGGCGAGTACGCGGCGGGGCTCGGACTGGAAATCGCGGTGGAGATCGAGCCATTTGAGCTTTCGATCTTGAACAACATCTCGAAGATGGCGCGCTTCCTTAAAGATGTGGACGCGAGTAATGTGAAAGCGAACATCGATATCTCGCACCTTGCTCTAGCGAAAGACGCGCCGGAGCGCATCGCTGAATTGGCGGGACGCATTGCGCATGTACACCTGTCGGATTGCGACGGAAAAAAACATGGCGATCTGCCGCCCGGCCGCGGCGTGGTGCAGTTTCCTCCTTATCTGGAAGCGTTGGAGCGCGCGGGATTCGACGGAACTGTCAGCATAGAGCTTGAGTATTCACCGGAACCCGCCAAGATCGTGGAGTGGGTTCGGGAAGCTTATCAGGCAGCCGACCGGCTGATGAGCGATTTGGGAATTCGTTCGGAGAAAAAGGAACTCGCATATGGCCAACGGTCCACTTCCAGCTAGCATTCTCAGCGACTACGAACGCGACGGTTTTGTGGTCGCGCGGAATATGTTTGAAGCAGCCGAAATCGATCTGCTCCGCCGCTGCGCGAAGGAGGACCGAGCGCTCGACCAGCACTCCTTCGGACGCGGGGACGGGGAAGGCGGGACGGTGCGGTTATCGCTCTGGAATCATCCGGGCGATACGATCTACGGCATGTTCGCGCGCTGCGAAACGGTGGTCAATTCGGCCGAAAGGCTTCTCGGCGGCGAGGTGTACCACTATCACTCCAAGATGATCATGAAAGATGCCAAGGTGGGCGGCGCGTGGGCTTGGCATCAGGATTACGGGTATTGGTATCAGAACGGAGTGCTGTTTCCGAACTTAACCAGCGCGTTTATCGCGGTGGATCCGGCGACGCGCGAGAACGGCTGCATGCAGGTGCTTCGCGGCTCGCATCACATGGGACGGGTGGATCATGTTCTCACCGGCGACCAGGCCGGGGCGGACATGGAGCGCGTACGCGAAGCGGAGAAGCGGCTGGAGCTGGTGTATGTGGAAATGGCGCCGGGCGACGTGCTGTTCTTCCATGCGAACCTGTTGCATCGGTCCGACCAGAACCGTTCGGAGAATCCGCGTTGGGCGATGATCTGCTGCTACAATGCGGCATCCAACGATCCGTACAAGGAAGCGCATCATCCACGGTACACGCCGCTCAATAAAGTTCCGGATTCGGCGATACGGGAAGCGGGCATGCGAAGATTCGCCGATTCGGATTCGGATGTCGCGTGGCTGGAAGACAAGGCGGACCAGAGCGCGCGAGTCCTCAGCGCAACGACCGAAGCCGTATCCGTTTCCTCATGAGCGCGGAGCGCGAACTGCGCTTCTACATGAATCTGATGGCGTTCGATTCTTTCCCGCCGAACCGGGGTCTCCGGCGCTCCACTTTCCAGGAAGGGATTGAAACTCTTAAGGACGCTGGTTTTTCCGGAGTGCAATTCCCGGGCTTTGGCGGCGAGGCGGCTCTTGCGGATTGCCGGCGGCTTCACATGGGAATTACATCGGGCGCCCGGATCAACGAAGTGCCGGAGGTCAGGACGCTAGCAGAGAAGTTGGCGGGCGATGGGTATGAGAGCGCCACGCTTCACCTGGGTTGGGGACTGGAGGACGACGCGGCGGCGAGCGCGCTGATTGAAAGCGTTCTGGGCGCGGCTTCGCGTTGGAAAATTCCCTTATACATCGAGACCCATCGGGCCACCATCTGTCAGGACATATGGCGGACGGTGCAGTTTGTCCATCGGTTTCCGGAGATGCGGTTCAACGGGGACTTCTCCCATTGGTACGCGGGACAGGAAATGGTGTACGGCGGTTTCGCGAGTAAGCTGGCATTCATTCGTCCGGTGCTGGATCGCGTGGGTTTCATCCATGGGCGCATCGCCAATCCCGGGTGTATTCAGGTGGCGGTTGAGGCGGAGACCGAAGGGCGCCCGGAGTATGTCGATCACTTTCGTCAGATGTGGACTATGGCGTTTCGGGGGTTTCTGAATAGGGATGAGGCGCCGGCGTTCCTCTGCTTCACTCCGGAACTGCTCGCCCCAGAGATCTATTACGCACGGACGTTCGGGGGCGTCGAAGAGAGCGACCGCTGGCAGCAATCCTTGCTGTTGAACGAGATGGCGAAGGAGTGCTTTACGTGCGCAAAGTCCTCCTGATGGCTCTTGCGATGGTGCTTGCGGCGGGGCTCCACGCGCAAGATCCCGACGATGTGCGCGCGGAGCAAGCGTCCGCGGATGCCGCGGCAGGCAAGAAGCTGTTCCAGCCGACGTGCGGTTTCTGTCACGGGCTGGACGGCCGGGGTGGCGCGAGCGGGCCGGACCTGATTCGTTCGTCCTTGGTGAGTCATGACGTGAAGGGAAACCTGATCGGTCCCGTGGTTCGTAACGGGCGCCCGGAGAAGGGAATGCCCGCGTTTCCACTTTCAGATGCGGAGATCCAGCACGTTGCGGATTTTCTGCATAGCGAGGCGAATAGTGCCGCGTCAGTGGCGAAGCGGATTCCATCGGAATATCCGCTGGAAAAGCTGCTGGTAGGGAATGCCGCGCAGGGGCGTGAATATTTCGCCGCCCATTGCGCGAGCTGTCACTCCGTGACGGGCGATCTTTCGCACATTGCGGCGAAGTATAAGCCGTTCGATCTGCAGACGCGAATCGCTTTTCCCTCCGGCGCAAAGCCGACGCTCAAGGTTCGCGACGCGTCCGGCAAGAGCTTCGAAGGGGAAGAAGTTTATGCGGACGAGTTTGTGATCACGTTGCGCGATTCCAATCGATGGCTGCACACGTGGCGACGCAAGGAGGTGGCGGCGGAGGAAACGGATCCGCTGGCCGGTCACGAAAAGCTGTTGCAAACATATTCAGACAAGAACGTCCATGATCTGTTTGCGTATTTGGAGACCTTGAAATGAAGAGCCCGTTTGGGTTGCTCCTGGTTTGCTCAGTGCTGGGGGCGCAGGGTCTGGACCCGTCGGTGATCGCGCATCCTTCAACCGATAGCTGGCCGAGCCACAACGGCGATTATTCCGGGAAGCGCTTCAGCACCCTCCGGCAGATCGATAAGAACAACGTGAATTTCCTCGGGCTGGCGTGGGCGTTTCAAACGGATGTGAGCACCGGGCCCGGTTTGAAATCGACTCCGCTGCTGGTGAACGGGACCTTGTACTTCACGGAGCCGGATGATATTTGGGCGGTGGATGCGCGGTCGGGCCAACAGAACTGGCATTATCGCTACCACGCGAATGAAGGCTTGCACATCGGCCAGCGAGGGCTGGGCATGTATGGGAATAAGCTTTTCTTCGAGACGCCGGACGCTCATCTGTTGTCGCTCGACGCGCGAACGGGTGAGGTGCTGTGGGATATCGAACTGGCGGACGTTAAGCTGGGCTACTGGGCGACTATGGCGCCGCTGGTGATCCGTAACCATGTGCTGGTCGGCGTTTCGGGAGACTTCAACGATCTGCACGGATTCATCGACTCCTATGATCCCGATACGGGCAAGCGGCAGTGGCGCTGGGATTCCCTTCCGCATCCCGGGCAGCCGGGCGCGAGCACGTGGCCGGCGAATAGCGACGCCATACAGCACGGCGGCGGCATGACATGGGTTACCGGAACCTATGACCCGGAACTAAACTTACTTTATTGGGGAACAGCGAATCCGAATCCTGTATTAGACGGGTCTGGCCGCCCCGGAGACAATCTCTTTACCTGCACCATCGTGGCGCTTAATCCGGACACCGGGCAGTTGGTCTGGCACTTTCAAGCTTCTCCGCATGACGTGCATGACTGGGATGCTGTGCAGACTCCGGTGGTCGCCGATGCGCCTTTTGGGGGGACGCAGCGCAAGCTTTTGATACAAGCTTCGCGTAACGGATACCTGTTCGTTCTGGACCGGACTAACGGCAAACCGCTGCTCTCCACGACTTACGAAGATATTAACTGGAGCGCGGGAGTCGATAAAGAAGGGCGGCCAATCGGTAAGACGGATAAGTATCCTTCCGCCGCGGGGACGTTGGTCGAGCCCGATGCGATTGGGGCGACTAACTGGATGTCGCCCAGTTTCGATCCCGATACCGGATTACTCTACGTGGACAGCCACAAGTCTTATAGCCTGTACTATGCTTTTTCCACCGGTAAACCGGAAGGATTCGGCGGGCGGGATCTTACGGTGTGGTCGAAATGTTACCTGAAGGCCATCGACTATCAGACGGGTAAGATCCGTTGGCAGCATGAGCTCGGATCAGGGTGGGATTGGGCGGGAGCGCTGAGCACGGCGGGAGGTTTGGTGTTTACCGGGGACGTGCACGGAAATGTTTTGGCCCTGGACGCGGCAACCGGCGAGACGCTCTGGCATACGTTTGCCGGGGGCCAGGCCGAAGGTCCTCCGATTACTTATGAATTGGACGGGCGTCAATTTGTGTTGGTGGGTGCGCACGGCGTTGTGTTTTCTTTCGCGCTACCGGAAAAGATGACTTCGATAAAGAGCGAGACCGCACTTCGGACCCGTTAACGGATCGGCGGAAATGCGACATAATGCTACTGCTATGCGCGCGATTTTCCTGGTCCTACTGAACGCCACTCTTGCTTTCGGGCAGAGTTCAACGGCAACCGGCAATGCCTGGCAATTGTTTTGGAGCGACGAGTTCAACGGCGCCGCCAATACTCCGCCGGATCCCACGAAATGGAATTACGATCTGGGCGGCGGCGGGTGGGGGAATGGAGAACAGGAGACCTACACGGACTCGCTCAACAACGCTTTCCAGGACGGCCAAGGGCATTTGGTCATTCGGGCGCTGCGAGATAGCTCAGGAAATTACACTTCCGCGCGGCTTCGTTCCGGGATGACGTCAGCAACAGATACGGCGAATGTGAACTGGCAGTACGGGAAAATCGAAGCCCGCATCAAGCTGCCGTTCGGAGCGGGCGTTTGGCCGGCGTTCTGGATGCTCGGCGCGGATATCGAGACGGTCCCGTGGCCGGGCTGCGGAGAAATCGACATCCTGGAGAATTTCGGGGCCAACATCGACAACGCGTCGACTGTCCATGGAACGATTCACGGTCCGAACTATCAGGACACGGGGGTCACGGCGGCTTATCAGCTTCCGTTTTCCGAGACATTCCCAGACGATTTTCATGTTTTCTCGATAGAGTGGTCGCAGGATTCGATTGATCTTTACGTGGACGGAACCAACTATCAGAAGCTCGATCCGGCGTCATTGCCCGCCGGCGGCCAGTGGGTTTTCAACGATCCGTTCTTCATCCTTTTGAATCTGGCGATCGGCGGAGACACGACGTTCCTGGGGACGCCCACGCCGGATACGCCGTTTCCGCAAGAGATGCTGGTCGATTATGTTCGCGTTTATCACGCGGTCACGTTGCCGTCCAACACGCCAGGAATTGCGCCGGGCGGGATTTTAAATGGAGCGTCAGCACTCGGCACTATCGCGCCGGGAGCGCTCGCTTCGGTGTATGGAATCAACCTGGCGGACGCCACGTATACGGACCTGTTTCAGGGCGGCGGATTTATTTCGGCGACCAGTTCCGGCGTGAGCGTGAATGTGAATGGAGTGAACGCTCCTCTGGTTTATGTGGGCCCTGACCAGATCAACTTCCAAGTGCCGTGGGAGACACCGCTCGCGCCCGCGGCCGTGAACGTCACAGTAACGCGCGCCGGGGTCACAAGCTTCGCCGAACCGGTGACGGTTACACCTGCGGCGCCTTCGGTTTTCCTGGACTATACAACCGCTGTGGCGCTTACCGCGGTTTACCCGAACGGACCCATTACGCCGGGCGTTACCTGTGTCTTATACGGAAACGGGTTCGGCCCCGCCAGCGTGCCCGCGCAGGATGGGGTTCCAGCAGTCAGCGGGTCGATCACGAACTGCGCGCTGACGGTGGGGAACCAGCCCGCCACCGTGACTTATTGCGGCGTGGCGCCGTATGAAGTGATCGATCAGTTGAATTTCATCTATCCCACGGGGGTTCCCGCTTCCACACAGCCAGTGACGGCGACGCTCACCATCGATGGCGTCACGGGGACGTTCCTGGTACCGCCCCCCGCCAGTTAGGCCGCGGGCGGAAGCGAAGCCCCGTATCATAATGAGTAAGAACTTGAACGAGAATGAAGTGCGCGCGGCGTTTTCAACTCATCCCGCTCATCACGGCGATCGCAGTAATCCCATCGGCTGCCGCCGCGAACGCCCTTGATCGCCAGTTCCAGGAAACCGTTCGACCGTTTGTTAGCAAATATTGCGTTGGATGCCACAGCGGCAAAATGCCCGCCGCTCAGTTCGATCTCAAGTCTTACACGACGGTAGAACAGGTCACGCAAGATTATCCACGCTGGTCGGTCGTGATGGATAGGCTGAACGCGCAGGAGATGCCGCCGAAGCCGATGCCTGCGCCGCCCGCGGAAGCGCGGCGGCAGGTGATCGACTGGATCAAAGCGGTGCGAGCCGAAGAGATTCGGAAGAGCGCGGGTGATCCGGGAGTGGTTCTGGCGCGGCGATTGAGCAACGCGGAATATAACTACACCATCCGCGACCTCACGGGCCAGGATATGCAGGTGACGCGCGAGTTTCCGGTGGACCCCGCGAATCCAGCGGGTTTCGACAACTCCGGCGAATCTTTAACCATGTCTCCGGCGTTGCTGAACAAGTATCTGCAAGGGGCGCGCGACGTGGCGGACCATATGGTGCTGACGCCGGATTCGATCGATTTCGCGCCCTGGCCGATGCTGGTGGAAACGGATCGCGACAAGTACGCCATCCAGCGCATCGTCAGTTTTTACTACCGGCAGCCCACCGACTTTGCGGATTACTTTGAGGCCGCGTGGCGATTTAAATATCGCGCGGCTTTGGGCAAGCCGGAGACCACGCTGGCGCGAACCGCGGCGGATGCGCATGTGAGCGCGAAGTATCTGCCGTTGGTCTGGGGAATCCTGCACGAAGGCGGCGCGGTTGGTCCGGTGGCGAAGCTACAGAAAATGTGGCGGGATCTGCCCGCAGCGAAAGCGAACCAGCCGGATGTGGTTCACGTGAAGTGTGTCGAGATGCGGGACTTCGTCGTGAAGATCCGGCGAGACACCGCGATGCAGTTTGCCGCGCCGGTGGTGGAGGGATTGCCGGCCGGTTCGCAGCCTCTGCTTAACTGGAAGCTGCGGGAGTTTGCCGCGCATCGGCGCGAGAGTGACCCTGCCGATCTGCGCAACGATACCGACCCGGCACTGGCGATTCCCGAGATTCCGAAGTATCCCGGTCTGCACAAGGAAGCGGCGCCGCGATGGGCCGCTGTTTCGGCGAAGGCCCGCGCGGGTGATTCCGATCTTGTGGTTCCCGCGGGAGAACGCGCCCGCTATGAGGCCGCATTCGCGCGCTTCGCTTCGGTGTTCCCGGACGCCTTCTACGTAAGTGAGCGCGGCCGCTACTTTCCGGATGATTCCGAAGACAAAGGCCGTCTGCTTAGCGCGGGTTACCACAGCGTAATGGGTTACTTCCGGGATGACCGGCCGCTGGTGGAATTGATATTGGACGCGAAGGAACAGAAAGAACTCGACCGGCTTTGGGAAGAGTTCGAGTTCACCGCCAACATTACGGCGCGCACCTGGGTGCAGTATTTCTTCAATCAAAGCGGCGAGGTGCAGGGTAAAGGAGCGGAATCCGGGACGGCGCGGCCGCCCGATCACGAGATCACCGATGCGGCGGTTATCCTCGCGATGCGGGATGCATACCTGACAAAGGCTTCGGCCAATCGGAAGAATGATCCTATCGCGCCGACGGCGATCCGGGAACACTTCAACCGGGTGAATACCACGTTAAGAACGTTGGAAAGAGAGCGGGCGGATGCGGAGCCAAAGCATCTGGACGCTCTGCTCCGCTTTGCGGCGCGCGCGTACCGGCGTCCGCTGACTCCGGCGGAGCGTAATGACTTACTCGCGTATTATCGCGACCTGCGGACGAAAAGCGAACTGTCGCATGAAGACGCGATCCGGGACTCTATCGTCAGCATTCTCATGTCGCCCGATTTTCTTTACCGGCTCGACCTGCTCCCCATTACGACATCGCGTCACTCCTCAGGTATTCACGCAGTTTCGTTGAAGACTTCCGGAGGGATCTCCAGCCAGCCGTTATCCTCTTATGCTCTGGCGAGCCGGCTGAGCTATTTCGTATGGTCCAGCATGCCCGACGAGGAGTTGTTGAAACACGCCGCCGCGGGCGATCTGCAAAGGCCGGAAGTCCTGCTGGGGCAGACGCGCAGAATGCTGAAGGATGACCGAGTCCGGGGAATGGCGACCGAGTTTGCGGGGAACTGGTTGGCGTTCCGGCACTTCGAGACGAATAACACGGTGGATCGCGAGCGCTTCCCCAGTTTCAACAACGACCTGCGGGAGGCCATGTTCGAGGAGCCCATCCGGTTCATGGAAGATACGGTCCGCAATGACCGCTCCGTACTGGACCTAATCTATGGCAACTACACATTTGTGAACCCCCCGCTGGCTAAACACTACGGGATGCCGGAGGTGAAGGGCGATTTGAATACGTGGGTGAGAGTGGACGATGCGGGAAAGTTTGGACGCGGCGGTGTGCTCCCAATGGGCGTGTTCTTAACCCAAAACTCCCCGGGGCTGAGGACCAGCCCGGTGAAGCGCGGAAACTGGGTGGTGCAGCGGGTGTTAGGAGAAAAGATTCCGCCGCCCCCGCCTGTGGTTCCGGAGCTGCCGAGCGATGAAGCGAAATCGGATCTTCCTGTGCGCGACATGCTCGCCAACCATCGTGCGAACCAGATGTGCGCATCATGCCACGCGCGATTCGATTCATTCGGGTTGGCGTTTGAAGGCTATGGGCCGGTCGGAGGGGCGCGCACGAAAGATCTGGCCGGACGCACGGTGGATACCAGCGTCAGTTACCCAGGCGGCTTTCAGGGAACCGGGTTCGAGGGGTTGCAGGCTTTCATTCGAGGTTACCGCGAAAAGGAATTTGTGGAAAACCTCAGTCGAAAATTGCTAGCCTACGCATTAAACCGGTCGCTGCAATTGTCGGATGAAACCATTCTGGAACGCATGGAAACCCGGTTGGCGGCGCAAGAGTATCGATTCGATTCGCTGGTGGAAACCATCGTTGCGAGCCCGCAATTTCTGAATAAAAGAATGCCGGAAGAGCGTGAGAAGTTGGAGCCGGAGACCAGGAAAGGTGGATAGCTATGTCTGAACCGGAGAAGAACCCCGCAGCCCGGCTTTCGCGCCGCACGGTCTTGCGCGGAGCGGGGTGCGTGATGGCGCTGCCGTGGCTCGAGTCACTGAACGCGCTGGCCGATACGCCGGCTGCCTCCGCATTTCCAAAACGCTTCGGCATCGTGTTCCTGGGGAACGGCATCAACGAAGATCATTGGAGCGCCGAAGGCCAGGGCGCCGCCATGAAGCTCAGCAAAACGCTTCAGCCGCTGGAGCCGCTGAAGCAGAAGATCAATGTCATCGACGGCCTTTACGTCAAAGCGCTCACCGGCCAGGGCATTCATCCCGCGCAAACCGGAAGCCTGCTATCGGGAGCGCATATTTCAAAGGGCGCGATCATCCATTCGGGCATCAGCATCGATCAGATGATCGCGGGCCATGTGGGCGACGACACGCAGCAATCGAGCATCGTGCTCGCGTGCGATCAACCGATGACCGGCTACCACGAGACGAACTTCTCAATGGCGTATAGTTCGCACATCTCCTGGCAGACGCCGGATTCGCCGGTGCCGGTGGAGATTTATCCTTCGCTTGCGTGGGACAACCTCTTCGATAATCGCGGCAGCCTGCGGAATATCAGCATTCTGGACCGCGTCCGGGACAGGGCTCAAGCTCTGAGTCTGAAGGTCAGTTCCAGCGACAAGGGCAAACTGGATGAGTACATGACCAGCGTGCGCGAAGTGGAAAAACGCGTCGAGGGCATGCGCAAAGGCAAAGAAGATGCGGAAGACGCCGCCAAGGCGAAGAACACGGTTGCAGCCACCATGGACCGGCCGGCGAACGGACTGCCCGAAGACCTTCGCGATCACGCGCGTTTGATGTGCGATATTATCGCGATCGCTTTCCAGACCAACAAAACCAGAGTCGCCTCCTTGATCATCTCCCGCGATCTTTCGGCGATGTACTATCCGTTCCTCGATGTCAAAGAAGGGCATCATTCGGCGTCCCACAACAACAACTCGGATGGGTACGAACGAATTAGCCGCTTCCATGTGAGCCAATTCGCCTATCTGGCTTCGAAGCTGGAGAGCATGAAGGAAGGCGACGGGACCGTTCTCGACAACACCTGCCTGATGTTTCTTTCGAATCTCTGGATTGGCCGAAAGCACGACAACTTCCGCCTGCCGCTGGTTCTTGCGGGAGGTCTTGGAGGGACACTCGAAACCGGACGCACCCTGAACTATCTGGATGCGGGCGAGGATAATCGCAAAATGTGCAGCTTATATCTGTCGCTGATGGACCGCTTCGGCATTAAGCTGGAACAGTTCGGTGATTCGGAGACGCGCCTAGAACGGCTGTAGCGCTCGGCTAAGCGCCGCACCACTCAAGAGCTGCCGCCAATAAAGACTCAGCCGCCGCCATCACGGAGTCGATTTCCACGTACTCATCCGGGTTGTGCGCTCCCGCTCCCCGGGGGCCGAAGAGTAAAGTCGGGATACCGAATTCGCGTTGCAGCACAAACGCGTCGCACGGGTAGGGCGCGGCTGTCACCGTGGCCGGTTCACCCAGGCACTCCGTCACGTTGCGTGCGAGGCAGGCCGTCCACGGATGCTCTTGCGCCAGTTCGTGTCCGAGCAGTGGCGGGTCATAGAACGGAGTCCAGGTGACGGGGTGAGCCCGGAAGAAATCGTCGGATTGCGCGAACTGTTGAAGCGAATCGCGTGCGGCTTCCAGCACCGCCGCCGCATCTTCGTGCGGGAGGAATTGAAAGTACAGCCGAATGGCGGCTTTGTGAGGCACGCTCAGCGGGATGTCGGATCTAATCAGGTTCGATTCGACCGCGAGAATTTGAAGCGGTGCGGGGTCCGGGAAATGAGAATACGGCCCGCTTGCCTTGACGCGCGCGCGGCGTTCGATCCAGGTTTCGACCCAATGCAGCAGCCTCCCGAGGTGCGGCGCGGGACTGATGAGTTCGGAACGCGAGAAGTAATTGCGGGGATCACCGGCTTCCACAGTCAGATCGATTACCGCGCCGCCGCGGGTCGCGCGATAGATCTCAAGTTGAGTCCCTTCCGCAATGTTGCAGGCATCCAGGCCCGCTCCTCGCAATCTTCCGGCAAGCGTGCCACCGCCGCCACCCCACTCTTCATCGACGACGGATTCGCAAACGAGATCGCCTCCCAATCGAATGCCCGCTCGATGAAGTGCGCAAGCGACTCCGAACTGAGCGGTCAGACCGGCTTTCATATCGAAACTACCTAAACCATAGAGGCGGCCGTCTTGTATGTGTCCAGACCATGGCCCCGCGGACCATGGGCCAACTCCCGGAGGAACCGTGTCCATATGTCCGTTCAGTAAAAGGCTCTTGCCGCGTCCGGCGCCTTGAAGAAGCAGTTGCAAATTGTTACGGCCGGTGTAGTCGCGATCTGCCCGGACGTACGGATGAGATGAGTTCTTGAGGAACCCTACATCGTAGAGTTCGGGTGCAAGGCCTTGCGTCTCCAAGTACGTTTTGAGTAGCTCTTGCCCCGCCCCTTCATTGCCGGATGGAGGAACAGCAACCGTGTCTATGCGCACCAAGGACCGCAGCAAATGAAGCAAGGAGGATTCGAGCGGTTTCAACAACGCTTTGGCGGTGTGGGCCGGGCTTGAGTCGATGGCCATGCTTCCTGTTATAGGCTGACACATGCTGGATCAACGTCAATGCCAAATACGTTAGGGGATTACAACGGCTACAACCGGCTTCTGCTTCTGGTGGCCGGACTCGGAGGATTGCTTTATGGAATCGACGTCGGCATTATCGGCGGAGCGCTCCCCTATCTTGAAGCGACTTCGGGTCTGAACGCCGGGCAGCTTTCGATAATCGTGGCCGCCGTGCTTCTGGGAAGCGTGATCTCCACGCTGTTTGCGGGATTGCTCGCCGACAGTCTGGGTCGAAAGCCGCTGATGACCCTCAGCGGGATCACGTTTGTGGCAAGCATCCCGATGATCGCTCTCTCGCACGGCTACGGACCTTTGTTTCTCGGCCGGCTGCTGCAAGGGATCAGCGGTGGTCTCATCGGCGTAGTCGTTCCCCTTTATCTGGCTGAGTGCCTCGCCGCATCCGGCCGTGGAAAGGGGACCGCCATTTTCCAGTGGCTTCTCACTCTCGGTATTGGCGCCGCCGCAGTGATCGGGATTTATTACAGCTACCGCGTCCAGGATGCCGCGAGAACCGGTAGCCCCGGGGCTCTGTTCGCCTTTGAGGATCAAGCGTGGCGCCGTATTTTCTGGGTGTCCCTACCTCCGGGGATTCTCTTTGTGGCGGGTAGTCTCCTTCTGAACGAATCTCCAAGATGGCTGTTTCAAAGAGGAAGAAGAGACGCCGCATACAAAGCCCTCCTGCGATCCGGATCCGTGGAACAGGCGGCGGGCGCGATAGCGGAAATGGAACGCAGCCGCGGGGAGGATGACTCAAGTGCAACCTTAGTAAGCGCCAAGTCACTTCTAAGCCGCAAATACGTAATCCCGTTTCTCCTCGCGTGCCTGATTCTTTTCTGCAACACCGCCACCGGGGTCAATTCGTTGATTGGCTACAACACCGGAATCTTGTTGCAGAGTGGACTCTCCGACCTGGGCGCCCACTGGGGGTACGTCGTTTTCACCGGGGTGAACTTTCTGATGACGGTGGTGGGGCTGATGTTGGTGGACCGCAAGGGCCGCAAGTTCTTGTTGGTTCTGGGAACCGCGGGCGTAACGATGTCGCTCCTTTGTTTGGGTGCGCTGTTTCTGCAGACGGAACGGGAAAAACTCGATTGCGGCAGCGCGATTCAATCTCTGGTAAGCCCGGACCAGACCCTTACCTTGCAGTTCGACGAAGCCGAGGCGGCCAAACTATTGAGCGCCCAGACAGCCCGCGGCCCGATGATCAGCACTTCGCGCGCATCCCTGGTGATCATCTACTCGTATGGAGACTTCACTGGGGCAACGAACATCGCGCGAACGGGAGAGACTGCCTCGGCGCCGATCCGCATCACGCGGGAGAGCAGCGTCCCTTCCAGCAAAGTCGAGGCATTCTTCAGGAATCCATTCGCGAGTTTCGCGGGCGCCCGAACCGCGAGACTGGTGATCGACAGGGCTTTCATCTCCGCCGTTCCGAGCTTGCGCCATGGATGGCTGGTCGCGATGTGCCTCTATTCGTTTATTGGATTTTTCGCGCTCGGTCCGGGCGTTTGCGTCTGGCTCGCGCTTTCGGAACTGATGCCGACGCGAATCCGTTCCAATGGAATGAGCATTGCGCTCGTGATCAACCAGTTGGTATCGACGACGCTTGCCGCCATCTTCCTTCCGGTGGTCAGCAGGTATGGATATTCGAGCATGTTCTTTCTCTTTGCCGCTTTCACGGTGATCTATTTCATCACCGCCGCCTTCCTTCTTCCCGAGACCAAGGGCAAGACATTGGAAGAGATCGAGGCGTTATTTTGAGGGAACCTTAAGACCGGATCGCGGACGGCCGGGAAGAACGCTGTTGGATATCGAAGCGTTCGCCGGAATCGGACCACCCGCCCGCTCGGGCTGGCCACGCAACGGGGCCGGTCCGTCGGGAACGAACTACGTTGGGAATGAAAAAAAGTCCCAAATTCACAGACGGGATCCGGCGAGGATGACGTATACTTGCTCATCGAATGACGTCGCGCCGCAAAGAGTGGTTGATATGCGGCAGCTTGGATCGTCACATGAGATCGTGAGGCTTTATGGGTGACCCTAATCGGAAGCGGCGGGCGGTTGCCGCAAGACTGGCTTACATGTTTGTTTTATGCGGAGTGGCCGCTACATCGCTGGCCGGGTGGTCTGCCTGGGGAGCGGAGCGGTTCATCGGGGTTGCGATGTCGGAGGCCCCCTTGCGAATCAACGATGTTGTCACGGGCGCGGGTGCAACCATCTTCCCGGGAACTTTGATCGAAACTCTGGAATCGCCGGCGCGTCTGCGAATGACGACGGGCGACATGGTGTATCTAGCTCCCCGCACGCGAGCGCGGCTCTTTGCCGAGCACGCACGGATTGAGTCGGGCGCTGTGGTTTTGAATGCGAAAGGTTCGTACGTTCTCCTGGCCCGCTCTCTGCAGATTGCGCCGGAGGGTTCCACGTTAGAGCAAGTGCGGCTGGATGGAAACCATGTTCAGGTTTCCGTCTCGAATGGCGCCGCAAGCGTACGGAATGCAAGCAATCTGACCGTTGGCAGGGTCCTTTCGAGTCAGAGTCTCCAATTTACCGCGGGTTCGGACGCCAGGAGCACGACCGTCAAGGGCCGCGTGCGTCAGGAGGGTGGACGAGAACTCCTGAGCGACGAGACATCCGGTTTAAACTTCCGGCTACAGGGTGAAAAAGTTAGCGGCCTTACTGGGAGACGCGTGGAACTAAGCGGGAACTTGAGCGCTGACGCGGATGGCGCTGAGTTGCTGGCGGTGAACCGGATGGCACCTCTGGATGGCATGGGAGCAGGCGCTCAGGCGGGTGGCGCGGCGATTATTCCGGCTGCGCTGACGATCGTGATCGAGGAAGGCGACAACGCCGTCAATGACATTCAGCAGCGCGTAACCCGGGAAGTGATCGTGCGCGTGGAGGACGAAAACCATCATCCCGTGTCGGAGGCGGCGGTGACGATGCTGCTGCCGAGGTCCGGCGCGACAGGTATTTTCTCGACCGGCGGCCGAGTTGTAAATCTGGTAACCGACGATGCGGGCCGGGTGAAAGCGTCGTTCACTCCAGAGAATTCCGGACAGTTCACTATCCAGATTACGGCAACTAAGGGTGGCCGCAAAGCGGAATATCTTCTCTCAGAGACCAATCAGATTCTGTCTGCCGGCGCGGCTGCGGGATCGGCTGGAGCAGCGGGTGCGGCTGGATCCGCGGGAGCGTCGGCCGGTGGAATCTCCGGAACAAGCGTTGTATTGATTGGAGGAGTGGTGGTAGCCTCCGTGGCCGCTCCTATCGCCGCGATAGTTCGGAATACGGTGGAAGGCGGGGCGACTTCTTCCATCGTGCTTAGCGCGGAACCATAATCGCGGCAGGGTGAGAGTCGAAGCGTAGACCCGGAAAAGCTGAGCGCAGGCGCGCGTTGCCGGAAAGCCGCGGCGAAAACTTGCGGGCGTCCTGAAAATCTGGACTTGACTGATTTCCGGCTTCCGCATAGAATTCATTTGCCTACCGCGTGAACTTAAGGAGAGATTATGGCGAGAGAGAGCACGCAACACAAGCTGGACCGTGTCCGGTCACCGAGAGTCCAGATTACGTACGACGTGGAGATCGGCGGCGCGATCGAGTTGAAGGAACTACCTTTTGTCGTTGGCGTACTGGGTGATTTCACCGGGCAGCCGGAAGAGCCCCTTCCCAAACTGAAGGAGCGCAAGTTTGTTGAAGTGAATCCCGATAATTTCGATTCGGTTCTCGAAGGAATGAAACCGCATCTGTCATTTGCAGTGGAGAATAAGCTCAGCGACGATCCGGAGGCCGCCAATCTTAAGGTGGATCTGCGGTTCCGCAGCATGGAGGATTTCGAGCCGGAGAATGTGGCGCGCCAGGTGAAACCGTTGAAGGAGCTGTTGGATTTACGTTCGCGTCTTGCCGACTTACGCGGCAGTCTACAGGGGAACGACCGCTTGGAAGAACTTCTCCTGGAGACGGTGGGAAACACCGAGAAGCTCGAGAAGATCAAGTCCGAAATGGGTGGGGGTGAATAATCATGGCGGATACTCAGACTGCGGCGAAGGGTGCGCAAGCGGTAACTCTCGAAAAGGGCGGACTGCTCGACCAGATCGTTGAAGAAGGGCGCTTCGGACTCGAACCGGCTTCCAAGGAACGCGGCAAGAACCTGATCAAAGAGTTTGTGTCGCAATTCCTCGACGGGCAGATGACCATCGGCCGCGACGCCGAGCAGATGATCAACACCCGCATCGCTCAGATCGACCATCTGGTTTCGATTCAACTGAATGAGATCCTGCATCACGCGTCTTTCCAAAAGCTGGAAGGCTCCTGGCGCGGGTTGAAGCACCTGATGGATCAGAGCGAAACGGGCGTGATGCTCAAGATCAAGGTCATGAACTGCACGAAGAAGGAGCTGTTGAAAGACCTGCAACGCGCTCCCGAATTCGATCAGAGCGCCTTGTTCAAAAAAGTTTACGAAGAAGAGTATGGCGTCTTCGGCGGAGCTCCTTTCGGAGCCTTGGTGGGTGACTATGAGTTCGGTAAGCACCCCGAGGATATCGAGCTTCTCGAGAAGATTTCCAACGTCGCTTCTTCCGCCCACGCTCCGTTCCTGACGGCGGCGGGCTCGGACTTGTTTAATCTTCCAAGTTGGACCAGCCTGGATGCGCCGCGCGATTTGGCGAAAATATTCGACACGACGGAGTACGCGAAGTGGAAGAGCTTCCGGCAAACGGAAGATTCCCGGTATGTGGCGATGTGCCTGCCACGCACCTTGGGCAGGCTCCCTTACGGCAAGGACACCAAGCCGGTTGAGGGTTTCTCGTACGAAGAGCATGTGGACGGGACCGACCATTCCAAGTACTTGTGGATGAATGCCGCGTACTCACTGGCGACGCGGATGACGAATTCCTTCTCGAAGTACGGGATGTGCGTGGCCATGCGGGGAGTGGAAGGCGGGGGATTGGTGGAAGGTTTGCCGGTCCATAACTTCTACACCGACGATGGGGATATCGCCATGAAGTGCCCGACCGAAGTTCCGATCACGGACCGGCGGGAAAAAGAGCTGGCGGACCTTGGGTTCGTTCCGCTGGTGCACTGCAAAGGGACGGATTACGCGGCTTTCTTCAGCGTGCAATCGGGTCAGAAGCCCAAGCTGTACGATACCGATTCGGCCAACGCAAATGCCAGACTTTCGACGCAGATCCCATACATCATGGCGGTCTCGCGTTTTGCGCACTATCTGAAATCGATGATGCGCGACAAGATCGGAAGCTTCATGTCCCGCGATGAAGCGGAGAAGTTCCTGAACCGTTGGATCTCGAAGTATGTCATCCCGGATGACTCCGCGTCGCCGGCGATGAAGGCGGCGTGTCCTTTGCGCGAAGCTCGCGTGGACGTTGCCGAGGTTCCGGGAAAGCCGGGAGTCTACCGCGCGGTGGCCTTCCTTCGTCCACATTTCCAATTGGACGAACTCACAGTTTCCTTGCGTTTAGTCGCTGAGCTTCCCGCTCCCGCGAAATAACGCCGGGTCTTATCAACGAAGTTGAAGCAAGAAGGAGAAACAAATGGCTGTAAACGCGTATCTGACCATCGACGGCGTCACTGGTCCGAGCACCAGTAAAACCGGCGCAATCGACATCTTATCGTTCTCGTGGGGAGCGTCCAATAGCTCTACGTACGGAGCGGGCGCATCCGGCAAAGAGGCCAAGGCCGGGCGTGCAAATCTCGCCGACGTGAATATCATGAAGGTGCTGGACGCAACATCCCCCACGCTTTTCAGTCACTGCGTATCCGGCGACATTCTGAAGACTGTTGCGATTATTTTCGACAAGCCCGTCGGCGATAAGCAGCAGGACTACTACATCATCAATCTCAAGGATGCGCTGATCACGTCGATTCAACACTCCGGCAGCTCCGAAAATCCGACGGAATCCATCAGCTTTGCCTATCAAGCGGTGGAAATCGGTTACAAGCCGGAAAAGGACGACGGTAGTCTGGATGCGGCGCAAAGAAAGGGTTACGACCTGGAAACGCTGTCTTCGAGCTACGCGGGTCCGGGCTTCCCAGGGTAATTTCCATTCGTTTCGTCCCCGATTCGATCGCGCCGAAACCGTTCGTACGCACGGAATGCTCAACTATGAATGCCAAACAATTGTTCGATGCGGGCCGTGTACGGGAGGCGCAGGCGGCGGTTTCGGCCTATCTTCGCGATAACCCAGGAGATATCCGTCAGCGTACGTTTCTCTTTGAGCTCCTGTGTTTCTCGGGCGATTACGATCGCGCCGAGAAACACTTGAATATTCTCGCGGCAGCGGGCGGTCCATCCGAGCTAGGCGCCGTGATGTATTTCTCAGCGCTCCACGCCGAGCGTTCTCGAAATGAAAAGTTTGCGAGTTTGACCGAAATTTCACCGGGTTCAGCAACGGGGCATCATGGGGCGCTTAACGGCAAACCATTTTCTTCGATTCGCGATGCGGATCCGCGGTTGGGCGCACGTTTGGAGATATTCGCAGCCGGCGCTTACTTGTGGATTGGCTTCGAACATATTCAGTCGATCCGCATGGAAGCTCCACGGAAACTGCGCGACATGTTGTGGGCGCCGGCGGAGGTGCTTACTGGGCCGTCCTTCAAAGGAACGGAACTGGGCGAAGTATTGATTCCGGTGATTTATCCGTTCTCCTGGCAGGACCCGGATGAGAGCCTGTGGCTCGGCAGGGTGACTGACTGGGTTCGGGATCAGGATGGAGTGGAACATCCGCTCGGACAGAAAACGTTTCTGGTAGACGATCAGGAGATTCCTTTACTGGAAATCCGATCACTCGAGTTCACGGCTGTTCATGCCGCGGTGCAGTCGTAATCCGTATGGCGCTCGTGGATGAGTTGCTGCAACCGATAGCGGGCGAATCGCCGTCCGGCGCCGATCTCCGTTACACGCCAGTCTATGACAACATCCGCGAAGCCCGGCGCGAAGACGATAATTTAAACCAGGGCGCCTGGCAGCATGATCGCAAGGCGGCGGACTGGCAACAGGTTGTCCGGATCGCGACGGATGCGATCAAAAACCGGAGCAAAGATCTTCAGATTGCCGCGTGGCTAACGGAGGCGTGGTTGCACCGGGATGGATTCGCCGGACTCCAGCAGGGACTAATTCTGAGCCGGGGCTTGATCGAAACCTTCTGGGAAAGCCTGTACCCGCAACTCGAAGACGGCGACTCCGAACTTCGAGCCTCACCGCTCGATTGGATTGGGACGAAGCTAGACGCCACCGTCAGGATGGTCCCGATATCCGCGAGTGGCTATGGATTTTACCGGTATCGTGAATCGCGGACCGTTCAATACGAAGACCAGGCAAAAGACAACGTCGCCAAGAAGGCGCGCGAGAAAGCTCTAGCGGAAGGCAAGCTGGCGCCGGAAGTATTCGACAAAGATTTCAACGACACCCCGAAGGCCTTTTACGCCGGCGCGGAGAAGAATCTGGATGCGTCCATCGTTGAGATCGGAAAGCTCGGCGCAATCTGCGATGAGAAGTTTAAGGAAGACGGCCCGACGTTCGGCAAGCTGAAAACGACGCTCGAAGAAGTGCGTCATGTCATTCACGCGCTTCTGCAGAAAAAGCGGGAGACTGATCCGGACCCGGTGGAAGAAACGCCCGTAATTGAAGTGGCGGCGCCCACGCCGCAGGGCGCAGAGGCCGGGGAGCAGCAAATTGTCGGGTCGGCGGCTCCGACTGCTTTGGCGGGATCGTTGACGTTCAATGTAGCGAATTCGTCGGAGTCGGCGGCGCGTCAAGCGCTGGTTGCGCAGGTCGCCGGGGTGGCTGCCACGCTGCGGCTTCGAGAGCCCCTTAGCCCCGCGCCGTACCTGCTGTTGCGCGGCTTGCGATGGGGCGAACTGCGCGCGGCCGCTTCGCTCGCCGACCCGAATTTTCTGGAAGCTCCGCCAACAGAGGTCCGGCAGCATATCAAGCGGCTCGCCAATGCGGAAAAGTGGAAGGAACTTCTGGAAGTAGCCGAGGCCGCCATGGCGCTCCCTTGCAGCCGCGCATGGTTGGACTTGCAACGGCTGATTGTGGAAGCTTTGACCGCATTAGGACCGGACTACGACGCGATCGCGATTGCGATCCGCTCCGAACTGCGGGCTCTCCTGCGCGACTTACCGCAACTGCTTCATGCGACGCTGCTGGACGACACCCCGGCCGCCAACGATCAAACCCGGGCGTGGTTGCTGACCCTTTTGAGCGAACCCTCCGACGTTGGAAAGGATCCGGGCAGAAACGGATCGAACGGCAACGGCGCGGGAGGGGAACGGGGTGCGCAGCTTTGGCAGAAACGGTTCGTCGACAGCAACGCGTTGGCGAAGGAAGCGCTCCGCTCAGGGCAAGAGAGCCGCGCGTTCGAGATTCTGCACCACGAGATTTCCACTCAAACCAGCGCCAGAGGACGGTTTCACCGGCGGCTCCAATTTGTTGAGCTGTGCCTTGCGGCCGGTAAGGAGGCCATTGCGCAGCCGCTTCTCGAAGATCTGCTGGCGGCCATCGAGGCGCACAAACTCGAAGAGTGGGAAGAGCGATCCAGCATCGCCGGAGCACTGATCACCATCATGAAGGCCAGCAAGAAGATCCAGGGCGATGCTAAAGAGAAACAGAAATATTTTGAACGGATTTGCCGCTTGGATCCGGTACAGGCTCTCAGTTGCTAGGAATTGAAATTGCCGCGATCGAGTCATGATTCCGCAGTTACTCTGTCGATTTTGGATCGCCTCACGGATCTCGATCCAAGGGACCGGAGTTCGGAGGCGCCGTTGGGCCGCAATGAATCGGTGCGGCGTCTCAAGGCAGGGGTGCGCCGCGATCTTGAGTGGCTTCTAAATACGCGCCGTTCGGCCGGCGATCTCGATGCATCTCTGGCGGAGACCGTTCGCAGCGTCTACCTTTTCGGGATTCCTGACTTCAGCGCCTATAGCATTGCCACCGCGAAGGATCAAGGGCGGCTGATACGGGCCTTGAAGAGTGCCATCGAAATATTCGAGCCGCGTCTCGCCAACGTGCGCCTGAGCCTCGTTGAGGCAAATGCCCAGGGAACCAGGAGCATCCGGTTCCGGCTGGAGGGGATGTTGCGAATGGACCCGACTCCGGAGCACGTTTCCTTCGACACCGTTCTGCAACTGACCACCGGGGATTTTCAGGTGCGATCCGATGCGTGACGATCTACTCTTCTACTATGAGCGCGAACTTACCTGGCTGCGGCGCATGGGAACCCAGTTTTCGGAGAAATATCCGAAGATCGCTTCGCGCCTTCTGCTGGAAACCGATAAGTGCGAAGACCCTCATGTGGAGCGCATTCTCGAAGGGTTCGCCTTCCTCGCCGCGCGGGTCCATCTTAAGATAGACGACGAGTTTCCGGAAATCAGCGAGGCGCTCCTGGGATTGGTGTACCCCCAGCTGGTACGGCCCATTCCCTCCATGACCATGGTGGAATTTCAACTGGATTCGGTGAATGGAAAGCTTATGAGCGGTCTGCCGATCGCCCGGGGTTCCATGCTCTACTCGCGTCCGGTAAATGGTGTTCCCTGTAAGTTCCGGACGTGCTACGAAACGGTGCTTTGGCCCGTCACTGTGGAGGCCGCCGAGTGGCGTACGCCGGATTCTTTGAAGCCGCCTGTGTTCGCGCCGAATTGCCAGGGCGCGCTGAGAGTGGAACTGAAATGTGCACCCGACGTTCGCTTCCCCAAGCTTGGAATGGATAGCCTCCGGTTCTTCCTAAACGGGGAAAGCGCGGTGGTGAACACTATCTATGAACTCCTCGATTCGCGCCTGAGCCAGATCGTCATTCGGGACCTGAGCCCGAAATCGAAGCTCGGCCCGGTGTCGCTGCCGGCGAGTTCCCTACGGGCGACGGGGTTTGAAGATCACGAAGAGGTTCTGCCCTATTCGCGGCGTTCCTTCATCGGCTATCGTTTGCTGCAGGAGTATTTCGCCTTTCCTCAAAAGTTTCAGTTCTTCGATCTCACTGGGTTGGAACCCGCATGGGCGCAGGGGTTTAGCGAGCGGGTCGAAGTTATTTTTCTGATCTCCAACATCGAACCCGATTACAAACAGCGGTTGGAACTAGGGATTTCGGCAAGGACATTCCGCCTTGGATGCACGCCCGCGATCAATTTGTTTCCGCATACTTGCGAACCCATTCTACTGAGCCAGCAGAAGTACGAATACGGGGTTACTCCGGACGTGCGGCGGCCGAACGCGATGGAGATCTTCTCCGTGGAAGAGGTGGTGAGCCTCAACCCTCAGACTAAGGAGACTCGCCGCTACGAGCCCTTCTACGCATTCCGGCAGACGGCCGACGAGAGCAAGCTGGATACATTCTGGCTGGCGAACCGGAGATCGTCGGCTCGGCTGAACGACGATGGCACGGATATCTTTTTGTCGCTGGTGGATCTTTCGATGCGCCCGCGTTATCCGGAGAGCGACACGTTAACGGTGCGCACTCTTTGTACCAATCGGGATCTGCCCGCGCGCCTTCCTTTCGGCAGCGAAGACGGTGACTTCGAGATCGAGGCCAATTTGCCTGTCAAGCGTATCGCCACCATGCAGAAGCCCACCGCCCCCATTCGCCCGCCTATGGGGAAGGCGGCGCTTTGGCGTCTGATTTCACAACTTTCGCTGAACTATCTGTCTTTGGTGGAAGACGGTCGGGAGGCCTTGCGGCAGGTTCTCAAACTATATAACTTCACCAATTCGAGTTTTTCGCGCAAGATGATCGAGGGGATTGTGGACGTCTCGAGCAGCCGGCAATTTGCGCGTGTCGTGTCGGAGCAGGGAATCAGTTTCGCTCGCGGGACAAAAGTTCATATGATGCTCGATGAAGAACAATACACAGGCAACGGCGCGTACTTATTCGCCGCCGTCATCGAGCGTTTCCTGGCGCAGTATTCCTCGCTAAACAGCTTCAGCCAGTTGGAGGTTTCAACGCGGCAGCGAAAGGAGGCATTACGCGAATGGCAACCGAGAGCGGGCCGCAAGATTCTGATGTGATTACCGATTGGGAACCCGGCGCGAACCAGCCTACTCTGACACCAAAGTGGCCTTTGGTGGAAGCGATTGTCCGCAAGGAGCCGTGGAGCTTTGAATTTTTCCAGCTTGTGCGCATTCTGGAGCGCCTGAGCGGCGGCCGAACGCCTGTGGGAGAATTCGGCGACCCCCGCCAGGAGGTGGTGCGGTTCCGGTCAAACCCAGCATTGCAATTTCCGCCCAGCCAGATCTCTTCCCTGGAATGGGACGGCGCCGATCAGCCTCGAATGTCGGTGAACTTTCTGGGGTTAATGGGGCACTCCGGCGTGCTTCCGTTGACGTTCTCGGAGTACATCAATGAACGCCTCCGCGCCCGCGACACGACGCTTCAAAGCTTTCTGGATATATTCAACCACCGCGTGATCTCTTTCTTTTATCAGGCGTGGGAGAAATACCGTTTCCCGGTAAGGTATGAGCGCGATCAGAAAGATCGCGTCACGCTGTACTTACAGGATTTCATCGGCATCGGCACAGAGGGATTGCAAAACCGCCAGCGGGTGCGCGACGAAGCGCTCATCTTCTATACCGGGTTGTTATCGCTCCAGCCGCGTTCCGCCGCGGCTTTAAAAGGCGTGCTCGAAGACTTCTTCGGCGTTACGATTGAAATCGAACAATTCATCGGAGCCTGGTACAGCCTGCCGCCGCCGGACCAATGTGAGATCGGGAACGAGCAACCGTTCTCATCTCAACTTGGATTGGGGGCGGTGGCCGGAGATGAGATGTGGAATGTGCAGTCGCGCGCCCGCCTCGTGATCGGTCCCATGCCGCTCAAGAGATATGTGGATTTTCTGCCGGGCGGCTCGGCGAACGCACCGCTTCGGTCTATCTTGCTGTTCTTCTCCAACCGGGAGATTAGTTATGAGGCGCAACTCTTACTGAAGCGTAATGAGGTGCCGCGGATCCAGCTAGGCGCGCTGGACGGCGAGAGGCCGA
Source organism: Bryobacteraceae bacterium (assembly GCA_965225785.1). GTDB lineage: Bacteria > Acidobacteriota > Terriglobia > Bryobacterales > Bryobacteraceae > Bog-113. Next base: position 445,321 of record CBDDBV010000005.1, read on the forward strand.
TGCTTTCCTGGACCACCTGGATCAATAACGCGCCGTTCGCGCGCGATCCGGGCGAGACGGTGCTCGAGGTCGCTTAGAAACTGGAAAAACGAGGATTTCCCTAAATGTCTGTGAACTTTCGATCCCTTATCGGCAAGCTGAACGACACAACGCGCACGGCACTGGAGGGCTCCGCCGGCCTGTGTCTGTCGCGAACTCACTACGATGTCGAAATCGAGCATTTCTTAGTGAAGATGCTGGACGCGACCGACAGCGATTTCGCAAGGATACTTACCGCGTTCGACATCAACCGGTCACGCCTTGCGTCCGAACTGAATCGGGCCCTGGATAAGTTGAAGACGGGAAATGCACGCACGCCCGCGCTCAGCCCTTATATCCTCAAGATGATGACGGAGGCCTGGACCATCGGATCGATCGATTACGGCGCGTCGAAGATCCGGTCCGGGTACACCGTGCTGGCGCTCGCGACCAACGAGGAGCTGGCGCGGATCATTCGCGAGAGCACCAAGGAGTTCGCCAAGATCACGGTGGACGCGTTGAAGAAGGATTTCCAGCAGATCGTCGGCGGTTCGAGCGAAGACGAGATCGACGAACCGGCGGAAGCGGCAGCCGGGGAAGCGGGCACGGCTCCCAAGTTGGGCGGACGCACGCCCAATCTGGATCAGTTCACCATCAACCTCACAGAGAACGCGCGTAAGGGAAAGATCGATCCCGTGCTCGCGCGCGATTTCGAGATTCGGCAGGTGATCGACATCCTGACACGGCGGCGTCAGAACAATCCGATTCTGGTGGGAGAAGCGGGTGTCGGCAAGACGGCGGTGGTGGAGGGTTTTGCTTCGCGCATCGTGCAGGGCGATGTGCCGGAGGTTTTGAAGAACGTCGATGTGCGCGTGCTTGACCTTGGGCTGCTGCAAGCCGGCGCGGGCGTGAAGGGTGAGTTTGAAAATCGCCTGAAGAGCCTGATTGAGGAAGTCAAATCATCGCCCAAACCGATCATCCTCTTCATCGACGAAGCGCACACCATGATCGGTGCGGGCGGCCAAGCCGGACAGAACGATGCCGCGAATCTGCTGAAGCCCGCACTGGCTCGAGGCGAGTTGCGGACAATCGCCGCAACCACGTGGTCGGAGTACAAGAAATACTTCGAGAAGGATCCGGCGCTCGCGCGGCGATTCCAGCTTGTAAAAGTGGAAGAGCCCAGCGAGGAGCAATGCCGCATCATGCTGCGCGGCGTGGTGGCTACGCTTGAGAAGCATCATAACGTGAGGATTCTGGACGAAGGACTGCTGGCGGCGGTAAAGTTTTCGCATCGCTATCTGCCGGACCGGCAACTGCCCGACAAAGCGGTCAGCGTGCTGGATACGGCTTGCGCCAGGCTGGCTTTGGGGCAGAACACGATTCCACCCGCAATTGAAGATGCCCAGCGCACTCTGGACGATGTCGCGGTGCAGACCCGGGTTCTGGAGCGCGAGGTGGCGATGGGGTCCGATCATGAAGAGCGTTTGGTGAAGCTGGCCGCCCAGAAGACAGCGACGGAGGCGAATCTGGCCGCGTTGAACGAACGCTGGAAGAAGGAAGTCGATTTGGTAAACCGGATTCGCGAAGTGCGCGGGCGGATTGAATTGGCGGTCGGAGCTTCGAGTACGGCGAGCGCGGCCAGCGGCTCGAACGCTTCCGGCGCGGCTACACAAATGGCGCCGGATCTCGTCGGATTGCGCGGGGAACTTGCGGATCTGAATGCGGAGCTGACAGCACTGCAGGGCGAATCGCCGCTGGTGGGCGTAACGGTGGACGCGCAAATCGTCGGCGAAGTGATCTCGGCCTGGACCGGAATTCCGGTCGGCAAGATGCTGAAAGACGAGATCAAAACCGTTCTGGTGCTTGAGGAGCAACTCGGTTCACGGGTGATTGGACAGTCGCATGCGCTGTACGGGATCAGCCAGCGGATTCGGACCTCGCGCGCGCACCTCGACGATCCGGATAAGCCGATTGGGGTGTTTCTGTTAGTCGGGCCTAGCGGCGTCGGTAAGACCGAGACCGCGCTAGCTTTGTCCGACCTTCTTTACGGCGGTGAACAGAACATCATCACCATCAACATGTCGGAGTTCCAGGAGGCGCACACCGTATCGACGCTCAAGGGTTCGCCTCCGGGTTATGTGGGCTATGGGGAAGGCGGCGTTTTGACCGAAGCCGTGCGGCGGCGTCCCTATTCGGTGGTGCTGCTCGACGAAGTGGAAAAAGCGCATCCCGACGTGTTGGAACTCTTCTTCCAGGTTTTCGACAAAGGCCGGATGGAGGACGGCGAAGGACGCGAGATCAACTTCCGCAACACGATCATCATTCTTACTTCCAACGCCGGAACCGACACGTTGATGAAGCTGGTGGCGGATCCCGAGACGATGCCGAGCCCTGAGGGATTGGTCAAAGCGTTGAAGCCGGAACTCGACAAAGTATTCAAGCCCGCGTTTTTGGGGCGGTTGGTGATCATTCCGTACTTCCCGGTTCGAGACGAGGCGCTCAAGAAAATCGTGCGTTTGAAGTTCGGAAAAATTCAACGGCGGGTAGCCGATACCCACCGGATTCAATTGACTTATGACGAAGCCTTGATCGACGAGATCGCTTTGCGCTGCACCGAGGTGGAAAGCGGTGCCCGCAACGTCGATAACATCTTGACGAATACGCTGCTCCCGGAGATGTCCAAGCAGTTGCTGGGGAAGATGGCGGAGGGATTGCGTCCGGCGTCGATTCATGTCAGCGTCGGCGAGAACGGCCAGTTTGCTTATACTTCCTGAGCACGAGTAACACGAGGCGCGATTGTTTACTCAGGCGGAGCGACTGATCCGGATTAACACCCAACTAGGCCAGGACATCCTATTGCTTGAAGGGATTGACGGCGTAGAAGGCGTCTCCATGCCGTTCGAGTACGAAGTGGCGATGCTTGCCGAATCCGCCGGGATCAACGCCAAGGCCTTGTTGGACACACCGATCGTGATCACGGTCCGGCTTCCGGACGATTCCGAGCGCAACATACACGGCTATTTCAATCGCATCGAAGAAGTGGAAAGCGGATTAGAAAATCTTTTCGCTTTCCGCGGTCATATGGTGCCGTGGCTTTGGTATTTATCGCTATTCGAAGACTGCCGCATCTTTCAGAACAAGAGCGCACTGGAAATCATCAAGCAGGTCTTTTCCGATAGAGGCTTTTCGGATTTCCAGGACCAGACGACCGGCTCATTCATGACCCGGGAGTACTGCGTCCAATATCGTGAAACCGATCTGAACTTCGTTTCGCGATTGATGGAAGAAGAAGGAATCTTCTACTTCTTTAAGCACACGGACTCGGAGCACACACTCATTCTGGCGGACGCTTCGACGGCTTTTCTGGCATGCCCGGGCCAGTCGAGCGCGGCGTACGACACAATCGCGGGCGGTTGGCAGGACGAAGATGTGGTTCTTTCCATGAGGCGCGTGCAGGAAACCCGCAGCGCCACCTATACCGTAAACGACTACGATTTCACCAAGCCCAACACATCCATCCTCGCGACCGTCACAGGAACGGGGGATGGGGAAATATTCGAGTATCCCGCGAAGTATGTGACCAAGAGCGATGGCGAAAACTACTCCAATATCAGGCTGCAGGATCAGGAAGTCAGGCGCCTGACGGTATCGGGACGCAGCAATTGCAGAGCGTTTCAAGCGGGGTATAAGTTCGGGCTAACCGGCTACTACCAGTCGGATGCCAATGTGGACTATTCGCTGATTCGGATCGATCATCATTTCGCCGACAATTATTATCGGTCGAATGACAGCAACACGGCGCCGGATTACCGGAACGAGTTCTACGCGATCCCCAATTCTGTTCCGTACCGGCCGCCGCGGTTGGCGAGAAAGCCCTTGATTCAGGGATCCCAAACGGCGGTGGTGGTCGGGAAGGCTGGAGAAGAAATCTGGACCGACCAATACGGGCGCGTGATCGTGCAGTTCCGTTGGGATCGCGCCGGGAAGATGGACGAAAACAGCTCCTGCTGGATTCGGGTCGCTCAGATTTGGGCGGGCAAAGGCTGGGGCGGCATTTTCACGCCGCGCGTGGGACAGGAAGTGATCGTCGATTTTCTCGAGGGTGACCCGGATCGGCCGATCATCACGGGACGGGTATACAACGCGGATCAGACCGTTCCCTACGCGCTGCCGGGTGAGCAGACGAAGAGCACCATCAAATCGATGAGCTCGAAGGGTGCGAGCGGGTTTAACGAGATTCGGTTGGAGGATAAGGCCGGCTCGGAGCAGATCTTCGTCTATGGTCAGAAAGATCAGCACATCCGGATCTTGAATGATCGCAAAGAGTCCATTGGAAATGACCGGCATCTGGAGGTAACCCAGGACAAGCTGGAGAAAATCGGACGCGATAGCCACAGCAACGTGGTCAGCAATCGCCGGGATCAGACTGGCGCGGACCACCACCGCGCGGTTCAAGGTAACGAAGCGATCAGTATAGGTGGGTCGCACTCGCTTACTGTGACAGGCGACGTCATCGAGGTCTTCCAGAACAATCACAGCAGCCAAGTGACGAAAAACCTCTACCTGAAGGGTCAGCAGGTAGTCATCGAAGCGACGGAAGGGCTCACGATTAACGTGGGCGGCAACTTCATCACGCTGAATTCATCCGGCATTCAGATCAAGGGCAGCATGGTGATGATTAATAGCGGCGGTGCGGCGCTTCCGGGTTCGGCTGGAAGTGCCGTGAGCCCGATTGCGCCAACGGCTCCAGCCGACCCGGATACTGCGACCGCCGGCAGCAATTCGGTTCCAACAGCCAGCCCTGGGCAGTTAAGTACGATGACCCTGACGAATATCCCGCCGGGCCAGGGCGCGTCGAGTGCGGAGTCGAGCGATGGTCCCGCCCCGGCAGGCCCGAGTTCCGCAAGCCCGCCGTCGGATGCACCCACTTTCTCAGCCGGCAACGATGCATCCGCTCAAGCCGCCACGCTAACGGCGGCAGCCGCCGACGGCAAGCCATTCTGTCCCGAATGAACAAGCCAAACGGGCGACGGTCAGTCGCCGAGCGATGGACAATAGATGACGGATCAAGTCATGAGCCGGATGGAGGACTATTTGTGGCCGGAGGGTTCCCGGCGTGGTGTGTGGATGATTGCCGATGCGGCGCGCGATCGCCGCATCTACGGTCTTCTTCTGGACTATTTCTACTCCGATCATTATTGTCTTTTTAGCGGTCCACTCACGCAAGCGCTGCAGGTAACCGCGCCTTACCTCGTCCAGCTTGAATATGATGACCGCAAGACGCAGACTTTTCTTTCCAGAGCTTTCGGGAATAGCTGGGGAGTGTTCTTGCGATGCGACGCGCGTATGGAGGCAGTGCGTCGCCACCTTCGCAGCCTTCTCTGGGTCAGAGATCCGAAAGGCAATCGCGTCCTGTTTCGTCACTACGATCCTCGCGTGCTCCGGCCGTATTTGCCCAGTTGTACTTCCGAGGAATTGGAGCGCGTGTTCGGACCTGTCGAGTGTTTCTGGACGGAAGGGATCGGCGGGGACACGCTTGTCGAGTTCGAACTCACCGGTCAGAAACTCGTCACGCGAGAGCTGCCGGTTGTGTCAAATCGCGGTGAAGACATTCCCGCGCCGGGGAAAAGAACACGAAGCTCGTTTCAACCCGATCGGGGCCACGGCGGCATGTTGGTTATCCGGAGTGCGCAGTGGTCGATGTTCTCGAAGTCCGAAGTCCGCAAGTTCGAGGATTGGATGGTGCAACACCTGAGGAAGTTTTTCCCGAGTCAATGCAATGCGATGGGAGAAGCGAGACTGCGGGAAACGATTCAATTCGGTACCGCGCGCGCGGCGTCGCACGGACTTACCGTGAAACGGGATGTATGTAAGTACATCGACGTCTTAGTAGTCCTGGGCCGGTATTTCGAAGAGAAACGCCAATATGGATGGGCGGCTCGGATATTGGAACAAAGAATCGCCCCTGGATGGAAGGCGCAGGCTCTTCTTGACGCGGGCGTCAGGTATTTAAAGGCTGCCGGGTTTACTGCCCGTGCCTGATCCGACGCCAAGTCCGTCTCCGGAGGATGGCACTCCAGACGCCTCAACCCTTCCAAGGTACAACTCAGGGTAAAACCTACGGTACGTCCACCGTTGTTTCCCCCGCGTCGGTGAACTGGATAATCCCGGCCCACATGCAATTCAGTTTGGACACATTGTCGAGTGTGGGAAAGTTTCCCAGCAGTACCGTTGGCGCGCCCGTAACCCATGGCGCAGGGGTGTTCGGAATGCAGGGCATCGGCGTCAGCACCCCTAGAGCTGCCGATGTTGCCGCGGCCACGGTCGGGTTTGCGAGCGAACTGCACACGCCGAACGGCATGATATTCACCATGGGAATATGATCCATGATGTTGGCGTCGGGTACATATCCCGTGAACACCTGGTTCTTCGGCAATACGACTAGAGCGCTGGGAGCAGCTCCAAAACTGCACATCATTTGAGCACCCATACAAACCTGTAACGGCATATCACGCAAAGAATATCACTACTTCCTCTTGAAAAGGCTGATAAGTTGTCATCTATGAAGCGACTGCAACCGGTGATTTGGTCGAAGGGAACGTTCCTTACTCCGCAGCATCTCCAAATCCAGGACCGATACATCGAGAGCAGTCTCCAATTCCGCTTGGACGCGCTTCACTTCCGCCCGTGGGGTTTCCGTACCATCGTGATCGATCGCGAAGCGTTGGCCGGTGGCAATCTCGCCATCGCCGCCGCTTCCGGAATTTTCGCGGACGGCCTTCTCTTCGACATGCCCGGCCCGGACGACGTGCCCGTACCGAAACCGCTGGTGACCTGTTTCGAACAGGATCAGGACACGCTTGATGTCTATCTCGGGATTCCCGAGTATCGAGACCGCGCGGTAAATGTGTCCGTGCCACGATCCGGTGTTGATGCCCGCTATGTCGCCGACATTGTTTTTCTGCGGGATGAAAACACGGGCATGACGGAAAAGCCCGTGCAGTTGGCGCGCAAGAATTTTCGCCTGCTCGCGGCAAGTGAACTCCAGGAGGGAACCACGGCGCTACACGCCGCCCGCGTGCACCGGTCATCTTCCGGGGTCTATTCGCTCGAGCCCAACTTCGTTCCGCCGTTACTCGACTTCCACGCAAGCGAATTCCTGAACACCATCGGGCGCCGTCAGATTGAAATCCTGAGCTCGCGCAGTAGCCAATTGGCCGCTGGGCGACGTCAGAGGAGTCAAAGCCTGGCGGATTTCAGCGCATCCGACATTGCCAACTTCTGGCTTCTCTATACCGTCAACTCGCATTTTCCAGTCCTGAATCATTTGTTGGAATCGAAGACGGTCCATCCGGAGCGCTACTTCGCCGCCGCGCTGGAGTTGGCGGGAGCACTGACCACCTTTTCCACCGATCTACATCCGCGCGATCTGCCAAAGTACGATCACGATAATCTCTGGGCCTGTTTCTTCGAACTCGATGAAAAACTCCGCCGGCTGCTCGAGACCGTAGTCGCAACCAACGTCGTGTCGTTACCGCTAAAGCTGATCCAAAACTCGATCTACGGCGCCGCGCTAGCCGATGACAGGCTGCTGAAGAACACCCGCATGTATCTGGCGATTCAGGCGGAGATGCCTCAAGCCGAACTCACCGCGCGCGTACCAGGTTTAATTAAGATGTGTTCCGCCAGCCACGTTGAACACCTGGTGAGGCAGGCGCTTCCGGGAGTTCCACTCTCGCACGTGCCCTCGCCGCCGAACGCGATTCCGGTGAAGATGAATTACCAATACTTCAGCCTTTCGCAGACCGGGGTCGCGTGGGAAGCTGTGGGCCGTTCCCGCAATATCGCCGCATATGTCCCGGGTGAGATCCCCAACCCCGTGATGGAATTGATTATCCTGCTCCCGGAAGATTGATCAGCGTCGCAAGAGCAGAAAGAGAAAGAGCAGGACGACGATGACGATCAACGCCGCCCCGATTAAGATCAAGGCTCCGACCGGTATCTTGGTAGGTGTAGGCGTCGGCGCTGGGGCAGCCGTCTCCGGCACTGCGGCCTTAGGAGTTCCCAATCCCGTTGAGGGCCGTCCGAACTCCTGAGTGAAATCGCCGGCATGCGCTGGATCGGATCTAGGCGCCGGACGAGCCGGGGCTTCAAATAGGACGGTGGCATTCGCGTTTTCCATCGGACTCCGTCGTTCCGGAGGAGACCGGGGAAAATCGACCGAGAGCGGATGCCCGAATATCTCCGTGAACGCTCCGGCTGCTTTGGGAGGCGGAGCGCTTTTCTGGATGGGCCTCCGGTCCAGCGCATCGAAGTCGATCTCAGGGCCGCTATCCGGCAGAGGAGACTGAAATAGCCTTTCCAGATCTTTCCCCGTATTGTCCGGGGGTGGTGCGGGGGGCACAGGCCTCTTAAACTCGGCCGGCCCGCCGGACTGCTGGAACAGCTGTGTGAACTCACCGGGGTCTTTTGGCGCTGCCTGGATGGGAGGAGCCGGATTGCCGGTCCGCCCGAGCGGCTGCGGCGCGCTCGCCGGGAGAGGTTCTGCAAACAGCTGAGTGAATTCACCCGCTGGTTTTTGCGCGGGAACCGCCGGCTTCGGCGTGGGCGGAAAACCCGCTCCCTGAGTTTGAAACGCCCTTGTGAATTCCCCAGGTTGCGATACGGGCGTAGCCGGCCGGGAGGATGGCTTTTCTACGGTCGCATCAGGGAGACTAAGCGCCGGGTTGCTTATCTGATCGCTCACCTTCGCGCGGGACGGACCCACTCGGATAATCTGCTTAACGATCGGCGGCGCGGGCGACTTGGGCTTCGCTCCGTCCGATAATCCGCCTTGGCTGGCCTTTGCCATTTCCGGTGTCCATCTGGGTGCCGGCATGAGGCGCGTCGCATCGGGGTCGATCGGCGGAGAAGCGGGCTTCGGCTGCGGTGCCGCGGGCTCGCTTCCGCCGGTCGGAACACCTCCGGCAGCCGCTCCCGGTTCTTGCCACTGCCGGAACATCCGTGTAAATTCTCCCCCGCTTTGTTCGGCGCCTCCGGTCCCCATCGGGCTCGGTTTGGCGGCCGCATTTAGATCTTGAACCTGGGGCAGATCCGCCGTCAGCAAATAAGCCTGGTTATCAGAAGTGCCTTTCTCTCGAAAGGACTCCGGCGGTAAAGCTGGGATCTCCGCATCCGTATCCCAACCGAGATGGAGGACCGCTACCTGTTTCGCCACGGGGTCCCACGCGCGATAGCTGCGAATCCGTCCTTGGGCGAGCGCCTCTAGAATCGTAAATCGGCCAAAACGTTCCATAATGCTGCTGTGCTCGAGTGAGCACTATCGTAACAATACCTCAGGCTCCCGCTGGATATAGAATGGTACGCTTGCAAGCAGCCGTTTACCTATGAGGTCTCTTTCGCGTGTTGTGTGGTCTGAAGGGATGTATCTGGGTACGCACCACTTTCAAGCGCAGAACCGGTACTTTGAGGAGTCTATCCACTTTGCCACCTCCGCGTTGTTCGCGCACGGCTATGGTCTGCTTGGCTACGAAATGGATGGCGAAGCCCTTAGGAACGGGACGGTAGCGGTTCTCCACGCGAGAGGCGTTTTCCGGGATGGGCTGGTGTTTCAGATGCCTGAGCTCGATCCTCTGCCGCCCGCGCGTGTCATTGGAGACGCCTTCGGTCCCACTACGGATTCGATGCTCGTTTATCTCACGATTCCCTCAAGGCTGAGCAACGGACAAACTACGACGGCGAACGAGCTGCCTGGGGCTCGCACGCGCTATGTCGCCGAACAGGAAATCATTTTCGATGAAACTGACGGCCGCGACGAAAAGCCGGTGAACGTGGGACGCAAAAACATCGCGCTTTCGTTTGAGAAGCGGCTGCCCGCCGATACCGTGAATCTTGCAGTCGCGCGCGTTGTACGTTCGCGATCGGGCGAGTACATCTACGACGTCAACTTCGTCCCCGCCTGTCTTCAGGTAAGCGCGAGTGCGCGCCTGATGACTCTGCTTCAACAATTGATCGAATTGATGGAAGAAAAGAGCGCGTCGCTGATCGGCGCATCGCAAAGCCGCACCAGCGCCCAGTCCGGTTACTCCGCCCGCGAGATCGCGAATTACTGGTTCCGCCACGCGCTCAATAATAGTCTCGGCACCCTTCGTCACCTATTCTTCACCAAGCGCGGTCACCCGGAGGATCTTTACACCGATCTCGCGCGCCTTGCGGGGTCTCTCTGTACCTTTGCTCTCGACGCTTCGCCACGCGACATTCCACTGTACGATCACGACAATCCCGACCAGGTCTTCGAACTCCTGGACCGCCGAATTCGCGGACATCTTGAAACGGTGTTGCCGACCAATTGCATTCGAATCGCGCTTGTACCGTCGGGCGAATTCTACTGGGCCGGCGAAATCAGCGACCAGCGCGTATTGGGGCGTTCCAATTGGATCTTTGCGATTCACTCCAGCCTGGCGGAGACGGAGTTGATCAGCCGTACACCGCAATTGGTAAAGGTCTGCTCGCGGCAGTTCGTTCCGGAATTGGTTCGGCGCGCTTTGCCCGGATTGGCGATGACGCATCTTGTCACGCCGCCCGCCGCCGTTAATCCCCGCGTCGAGACGCAGTACTTCTCTTTGAACAAGAGCGGCCCGTGCTGGGCGCATCTGTCCGAAACCAGGAACATCGGGGTTTATGTGCCCGGGGAATTTTTGAACCCCGAAATCGAGATTTTGGTTGTTATAGACAACTAAAAACCATACTCTGTTGAGGGTGAAACTTTATGGCTGAAGCGGTGGTTCGTCAGAGCGAGAACATGGCTCTCGTGTTTCAGGAGATTCTGACGGCGACGGTTCGCATCCGCGCCAATCGCCAGGCCGTTAGCGATGCAGAATCGTTCCGCGGGCATATTCGCGAGGCCATCCGCCGCGCTGATGAACAAGGCCGGAGCGCGGGCTATGCTCCGGAGGACATCCGGGTCGGCTTGTTCGCCGCCGTTGCTTTCCTCGATGAATCAATCCTCAACTCAAAGAACCCTCTCTTCGCCGATTGGCCGCGCAGGCCGCTTCAGGAGGAAATCTTCCGGGAGCATGTTGCGGGCGAGATCTTCTTCAAAACCATCGATCGTCTCCTTTCCTCAAGCGATACCTCCGCTCTCGCCGACATCCTGGAAATTTATCTTCTCTGTCTGTTGCTTGGATATGGCGGCCGCTACGCAAGTTCCGGCCGTGGCGAAATTCACGGTATCCAGCAGCAGCTTACCGAACGCATCCGGCGCATTCGGGGAACTCTCGGACCTCTGTCGCCCGATTCGGCATTTCTCGAAACTGAAAAGGTTGTTCACCAATCCGACGGCATCGCAAGAATATTGATGTGGACGGCCATCGCGGCGGTGGTGGTTCTGGTTGTCCTTTTCGCCGTGTCTAAGCTCCAGCTAAATGCCGGTGCCGCCCAGCTCGCATCGCTTGCCGGCGGTGCGCACTGATGATCATGACCGCCCATTCACGATCATGAAGAAAATATACATTCTAACGGCCTTCGCCGCCCTGGTGGGACTAATTGCCGCCTTCCTGAGCGGGTACCTGTTGCCGGATCGCGGGAACGATCGTTTGATTTTGAGGATCGGACTCTCCGCCGTGGTTCTGATTGCCGCGGTGGCTTTCGCCCTCTACAAACGATCTCAACAACCTCCTCCCGCCGAGCCGAAACCACTGAAGACGAATGACGAGCTGGAGACGCAGTTGCGCGAAGCCGAATCGAAACTTTCGTCCGCGCGGCTGAGCCAGGGCGCCAGCTTCTCTAATTTCCTGACTATTTTTCTGATTGGGCCCGAAGGCTCCGCCAAGACCACCAACGTGATGCAGGCAGGTATTGAAGCGGAACTCCTCACCGGCCAGGCCATTCAGGAGAACGCCGTCGTACCCACCAAGTTCTTGAACATCTGGTATGCCCGCACCGCCCTTGTTGTCGAGGCAGGGGCGAAACTCTTTGCCACGCCGGACTCTTGGGTTAGGTTGGTCCGAAGAATGATGCCCGGCGGCATCGGCACGGTCGTCGGCAAAGCTGGGAAAGCGGGTAGGGCCGCTTTGGTTTGTATCGATACCGAAAGCTTGTTGAAGTCCGGGGACACGGCTTCCGTCGCCAGGACTTTGCATGATCGGCTCACCCGGATTTCGCAGACGCTTGGGATCAGCACTCCGGTTTACGCGCTTTTCACGAAAGCCGATCGTGTCCCGTTCTTTCGGGAATACGTCCAAAACCTGACCGACGAAGAAGCCCACCAGGTGTTAGGCGTGACGCTTCCGGTGGCTGGCATCGACCCGAAAAGACCGTACGCGGAGGAACAGTCGGCTCGTCTCACCCAGAGCTTTAATCGCTTGTTCTACTCGCTCTGCGATCACCGCCCGGAGTTCCTGGCCCGCGAAAATGACAACCTGAGCGCGGCCTCCATTTACGAATTCCCACGCGAGTTTCGGAAGCTGCGGTCGGCGCTGGTGCCGATGCTGGTGGAACTGTGCCGCCCCAGCCAGTTATCCATCGGTCCCTTCCTGCGGGGCTTTTACTTCAGCGGGGTGCGTCCGGTAATTGTCCAGGAGACGATCGCAAAGCCGGCCGCCCGCCCCGTGGCTCAGCAAGCGTTCCAGGCCGACCCGGGCGCCACCAGCATGTTCCACCTGGGCCAGAACCCGTCCGTTATGCCCGCGCGGGAGACGCTGGGAAGTGAACGAAGTACGAAGAAAGTTCCGCAGTGGGTTTTTGTCAATAAGTTTTTCCAGCAAGTCCTGCTGGAAGACCGTACGGCCCTTGGTCTTAGCGGCACCAGCACGAAGACCAGTAACCTTCGACGCATCCTTTTCGCAACCGTCGCCGGCCTGTGCGTCCTCTATAGCATTGCTCTGCTCGTTTCTTACTCCAATAACCGCGACCTGGAGCAATCGGCGATCTCCGCCGCTAACGGTATCTCTTCAGTCGAAGGGGCGAAAGGATTCGCTCTCGCGTCCCTCGACAGCTTGCAGAAGCTTGATTTTTTGCGCCGATCGTTTGAGCGGTTGGCCATCTACGACCGACAGGGACCGCCGCTCGGATTGCGCTGGGGACTCTACTCCGGGGCGGGCCTTTATCCGGATGTTCGCGCCATTTACTTTGAGAAGTTTCGGCAGTTGCTGCTCGCCCCAACGCAGGCGGCGATGCTCGGCACTCTGCGAGGATTGCCTCGTGCGCCCGGCGAGAAAGACGAGTACCAGCCGGCCTACGACACTCTCCGGACTTATTTGATTACAACCTCGAACCACGAGAAGAGCACGCGTGACTATCTCTCACCTCAGCTTCTTGCGCATTGGTCTGGCGCGGGCGGTGTGGATCCCCAGCGCGCCCAACTCGCCGGCCGCCAATTCGATCTCTATAGTCAAGAGCTAATCCGTCAAAACCCTTTCTCGCCGGATAACGATAAGTTGGCGGTGGAGCATGCCCGGAGCTATCTTGCGCAATTCAAAGGCACTGAGCGCGTCTACCAGGCGATGTTGGCCCAGGCGAGCCGTGAGAATCCGCCGGTCAATTTCAACCGGGAATTTCCGAAATCCGACCAAGTCCTGGTGAATAGATACGAAGTGCCCGGAGCTTTCACTAAAGGTGGGTGGACTACCATGGAAAAAGCTTTTAAGGACGGGGGACGCGGAACCTCGGGCGAACCCTGGGTGGTCGGAAATACGCTTAGCGCGGACACCGTCGAAGCGGGCGGCATGGACACTCTTCGCGCGCGCTACTCGCAGGATTTCATCAAGGCATGGCGCACGTATCTGCAAACTTCCAAGCTGGTCAAGTACGCCGGGCTTCCCGACGCCGTGGAAAAGCTGAAGTCCATCTCCGGACCGCAATCGCCCTTGCTGGTTATGTTCGCGCTCGCGTCGCAGAACACCGCGGTTGATCAGGATGTCCAGAACGCGTTCAGGGCCTTGCACTCGGTTGTGCCGGCCGGAACCGCGCCTGAGGATTTTGCGAAGCCCACCAACGCAAGCTATTACAAAGCGCTCCTCGATCTAGAGTTGGCCTTGGAACCGGTCGCAAGTCAGCCCCCTCCGATCACGGAAGCCGCAGCCGACCCCGCAGTCAAGCAGGCCGGGAGCGCCGACCGCGAAGCGCGCGAGATGTCTCAGCAATTCGGCGCGGATCCCGAGGCGCCCACTGTGATCAAGTTACTCGAAGATCCAATTACTCAGGTGCAAGGCCTGCTGAAGGGACCGCCTCCCGGCGCGGAACTGAACGGTAAGGGAAAGAAGCTTTGCGACCAGTTCCATCTGTTTTCGACTAAGTACCCATTCAATCCCAATGCAACCGCCCAGGCGGCTCTGGCGGATGTGAACGCCGTGTTCCGGCCGAAAGACGGCGCTCTCTGGGTTTTCTATGCGGAGAGCCTTCAGAAAGCTCTGCCTAAACAGGGTGCGCAATACGTGGCGGACGCGGCGTCCCCGGTACACCTGACTCCTTCTTTTGTCGGCTTCTTCAACCGCGCGGCGGCCTTCTCGAACGCGCTTTATCCGGCCGGCGCGACCGACCCGCATCTCACTTATAGCCTCAAGCCCATTAAGACCGAGGGTATCGACAACAGTACGCTGGTAATCGACGGCCAGACGCTCACGTTCTCCCCGTCCTCAGCCGCGGCGAAACAGTTTGTATGGCCGGGCGCAACTCACGAAGTGAAAGGCAGCGTGACCATGGGCGGATGGGCCGATGAACAGGGACTCTGGGCCGTGTTTAGGTTCTTCAACAGCGCCGAGAGGCAGCCCCAGGGTTCCCCGACCACCGTCGACTGGTATATTCGCGGCGCGCGGAATGTTCCAATGACGGTGCCGGGCGGCGACCGCCCGTTGACGCTGCGCTATGAGCTCGATATGGGGGGCAACCCGCCCGTTTTCCAGAAAGGATACCTCTCGTCGCTTGCGTGCGTCGCCGAGGTGGCCAAATAGGTCTATCGACAATTTCCCAAAGCAAGAGTAAATTAATGCTAGTCACCAAGTCCATGTATCCGAATCGCATTCTTCTCGCATTACTATCCCTGTCGTTGGCTGCCGCAAGCCACGGGCAGAGCCCAACTTCTACCGTGAGTCCCTCCAAGACCGACCGGGTGATGACTGCACGCGAAGTGTTCTACGTCGCCCTCGACTCGAATGACGGCGGAAGCGCCGCTAAACCGGCCGCTAAACCGAAACCTGTAGTTAAGCGCAAGCCCAAACCAGTCGCGCAGCCTACTCCGGTCGCTCCCTCCGCCGCCCCTTCCGCGCAATCCGCGGCCGTACCGGCGAGTTCAACGCCGGAACCCTCCTCCGGCCAAGCAACGCGCTCAGCGGATTCATCTGATAGTCCGGTGATCGTTAAGGTCGCGAACCCTACTTATCCCGCGCTCGGCTTGAAGTATTCCGTGTTTCAGTACGCCGATGGCAAACGATTGCCGGTGGATCCCGATCAGATTTTCCGTTCGAACCAACACATCCAGCTCACCATGGAAGTGAGTTCGCCCGGCTATCTTTACATCGTCTCGCGCGGGGCTAGCGGCAAATGGAGCACGCTTTTTCCCGGGTCCGATGCCCAGCCCGAAGCGAATCATTTGATCCCGGGCCGCGCCTACCGTATGCCGCCCGGCGACACCGACGTAATCACTTTCTACGAACCTGCCGGAAAGGAACAACTCTTCCTTTTTCTTTCTCGCCAGCCGATCAGTAGTTCGGAGGATTTGATGATGCAAATGTCGGGCGAAAAGGGTATGGCTTCGGCCGCTTCCCCACGCCCGAAGTCGCAGGAACGCGTGATGGAGGCCATGAATCGCCTGGGAGACGGCGATATTAACCATCTCACCAACGTTTACGCCCGTGATCTGATCGTCGAAAAGGCGAGCAGTTCCGATCCGCAGAGTACTTCCGCTTCAGAGCCGGATCCAAAGGCCGTATCGATGTACGTCGTCAACCCGTCCGGTAGCGCGGATTCTCACGTAGTAGCCAACATCACTTTCAAACATGAGTGACTTATGAACCTATTCTTGTTCCGCCTCATGTTTGCCGGCTTGATTTCCCTGGTTTTGTCGGCTCAAGTGAGTCCGTCCGGCGCTCGCAAGATCAAGCTGGTGCTGGAACGCCTCGACGACAAAACGTGGAAGCCGGTCGATCCCGGGCTCGTCCTCAATAGCGGCGATAAGGTTCGTTTCCGTATGGAATCGAATCTCAAGGGCTTTTTGTACGTCATGAATTACGATTCTTCGGGCAAGTACTCGGTTCTGTTTCCATCCGCCGAACTCGGTTCTGATAATCAAATCAAGCCGGGCCAGGTCCGCCACATCCCGCGCGAGGAGGATGTCTTCCGAATTGCCGGGCCGGCCGGCCAGGAGGTTATCTATTGGGTGGTGAGTCCTGTCAGCCTTCCAGGATATGGGACTCCGCCGACCGCTCCTCGCACGCCGCTCCAGCTTTCACCGCGCTGCGACGACACGTTGCTCCGCGCGCGCGGCGAATGCATCGATTCAACCGCGGGCGCCCGGGGGATCGACGTCGAAGGAGATTTGCCCACGCCGATAAAACCCAAATCGCGTCCGTCCGATCTCGTCTTCCTGCGCGAAGATAACCAGTCCGTTGTCGCTACAAAGGATGGATCGAGCGCGCCCATCGTTTACGAGTTTCGAATATCCCATCACTAAGCAGGAAAGAATGTTTCGTAAGTTGCTATTTGTCCTTCTCTCATTCGCACTGGCGTCATTTGCTCAACAGCCTTCCCCGCCTTCCGGCGCAAACCAGCGCGACCTCAGAGTGGAACCGCTTCACCCCGCGCCCACTAACAATCCAATCATCTCCGGCCGCAAAACATTGCCGCGGCGTTACGCGGTCGTGATCGGCGTCGGTCAGTACCCTAACCTGCCGCCCAACCTCCAGCTGAAGTATTCCGAGCGCGACGCGGATTCTATTTTCGCGATGTTGATCAGCCCCGAAGGCGGCAACTATCCGGCGGAGAACGTTCACCGCTTAGTGGGGCCGAAAGCGACCCTTGCCAACATCCGTCACGAACTCGAGGATTGGCTGCCCACCACGGCAAAGCCCGATGACCTGGTGTTCATCTACTTTGCCGGCCACGGATTTCTCATACCTTCCACCGGGCGCGCGTACCTGGCGCCCTACGATTTCCGCATCAAGGACGCGGCTGAGACCGGCTATTCAATGGAGACGCTTGGAAAGGTGGTCCAAAATTCGATCAAAGCCAAATACAAGGTGCTCCTAACGGACGCCTGCCATAGCGGCGCCATCGCTCCCGAAGCCGCACAGGAGATGAACCATGAGCTGGTCAGTCTCGACCAATCGCTTTTCTCTCTGACCGCCAGCCGCGATCGGGAATCGTCTCTTGAAAGTCCGGATCTCGAGGGCGGCCACGGCGTCTTTACCTATTACGTCGTGCAAGGCATGCAGGGTGCCGCCGACGAAAAGGGCGACGGCTATGTAACGGCCGATGAGCTAGCCGAATACGTCCGCCGCAACGTTCGCGAGGCCACCAACGCCCGTCAGAATCCGACGTCGGAACGCGGCAGCTACGATCCTCAAATGCTGTTGGCTTACGTGCCTTCACATGTAAGGCCGGAAACGCCGCCATCCAAAAACGGCGGTTTCATTTTCGAATCGAACATGGATAAAACCGAAGTGTTCCTGGACGGCACTTCGGTGGGCATCGTCGAGAAAGGCAAACCGCTTCCGATCCCCGGACTTACTCCCGGTCCGCACACAGTAAAGGCGGTTCATATGGGATATGAGCCGGATGGTCCGCGGGAGGAAGTTGTGTATCCCGGGCAGGACACCACCGTAAGTCTGCGTCTGGTTATTCCCCGGCGCCGCTCGCAGGCGGCAACTGACCAACTCGATCGGGGTGTCCAGTTCTACGGAAAAGGCTTTGCAGCGAATTATCAGCAGGCAGTCCAGTGTTTCAACGCGGCTTTGGCGATTGATCCCAATTACAGCGAGGCCGCCCTTTACCTCGGCCGCGCTTACAACGCGCTTTTCGATGAAGAGAAAGCCGCTACCGCGTTTCGCCGCGCTATTGCAATCGATCCGGATTACATGGAGGCTCGCACCGCGTTCGCCGGCGAACTGCTCGACACCGGACAGTTGGACGAAGCCATTCGTCAGTTGAACCTGGTGAACCAGAGGGAACCGAAGAACGGTCAGGCTTGGTATCTGCTTTCCCAGGCATACTGCCGTAAGGGAGCATATCAGCCCGCCGTCGAGGCGGGACGCTCGGCGGTCGCGATCACCCCCTTCAACGGTGAGGCGCACCTTTGGCTGGCCGAGAGCCTGCACCAATCCAAAGAGTGGAACCCGGCGGTTAAGGAATACAACGAATATCTGCGGTTAAGTGACTTCGACAGTAAGCTGGGCGGTCAGGTCAGCTACTATGTGCTCGGCTCTCTCTTCGGCATAGGCAAGAGAAGCCGCGCGTCGCAGCAGGATATCTGGAAAGATCAGCGCGGTCTCGCTTACTTTGGTCTCTGCGATTGCGAGCATCGTTTGTCCCATTTTGATGAAGCCATTTCCGATTGCACCCGCTCGCTACGGTACAGCCCGGATGGCGCGCTGGTCCACTACTTACTGGGTATCAGCTACGCTTACGAAGCCAATTTGAAGCACAATGTTGGTCTGGCTGAAGCGGCGCGCCAGCACTTCGCTACCATGCTCACCATTAATCCGGATCTCGCCGAAGCGGCTATCGCCAAGCGCAACATTGCGAACATCGACCACGCGATCCAGGCGATTCAGTAGTCTTTACTTTTCCGGATCTTTCACGCAGCGGAATCCCATGTCGCGCGAAACGTGCCTCGCGGGTATAGCGCTCCACTCCCAGGTAACGACGCTTGGTAGCCCCGCCCCTGGCAGAAAGTCGCCGCCGCGAAGAGTTACCCACGGTTCCGACGCCGTCGCCGGGGGCTTCATCTTCGAGAAGTAACCCACCGCGCGCGGCGTGGGAACGCGGGAGGTATCCACCACTTCCGCGGCGTTCCCGGCCATCTGGATCGCTCCATAAGGACTGGCACTCTGCGGAAAAGCCGTGACACTCACCAACCCTTTCGAATTGATATTGCACTTGGAGGGATCAGCCGAATTACCCCATGGATACTTGCGGCCATCCGTACCACGCGCCGCCTTTTCCCATTCCTCGTCGGTCGGCAGGCGCTTGCCCGCCCACGCCGCGTAAGCTTTCGCTTCGGAGATAGACACACTAACTACCGGCAAATCGGCGTCGAGCGCCGGCGCAACACACGTCTTTGTTGCCTTACAGAAGGCCGCGTACCTTCCGTTAGTCACCTCGGTTCTATCCACATAGAAGGCGGGTAACTTGATGCGTCTTCCCGGGTCTCCATAAATGAACTCGCCCGCGGGGACAAGTAACATAGTCCCGGTGGTAGTCGTTAGTGCCGGTGGAAGCTCGGAATTCTTGACGGCGGCCGAGGCGGGTTGCGCTTTCGTTCCAGGCTTCGTGATGAAGAACAGAACACACAGTCCGATCGCGATGAGGGCGGCCACGATGCCCGCGGCCCACCAAATCGATTGCGAACGCGCCGGTACCTTGGCAGCCGCCGTCGCGGTACTGACCGCACCCATCGATACAGTTTCACCTGCGAACTGAGGTGCATGGGAGGCCCGTGCCTCAGCGGTCCGGTAACCCTGCTCCATCGCCAGCAATTCGGCCAGTTCGGCGCAAAGCGCCTTAAAACCTTGTGGACGTCCTTCCGGCTCCTTGCTGAGACACCGGATGATCAGGCTTTGCACCGGCTCGGGAACGCCCGCCGCTCGCAAAGGTTCCGGATTGGGAGGCTCCGACACAATGCAGTAGAACACGCGTTCGGCGCGGTCCGCCTTCGCGCAGGGCACGTCGCCTGTGAACAGTTCGTACATCAGGACGCCGAACGAAAACACGTCCACCTGCGGCGTGATCTCTTCCCCGCGAACCTGTTCGGGCGCCATATAAAAGGGTGTGCCCAGAATGAACCCCGCTTGCGTTGTGTCGAACCCCTGCGCTTTCGCAATGCCGAAATCCATCAGCTTCACTAAGCCCTGCTCGCTGACGTGCACGTTTTCCGGCTTAATATCCCGGTGCACAATGTTCTGCGCATGCACGTAGTCCAGGGCTCGCGCTAATTGAAGCGCCATGGAAAGGTTGGCGCGCATGTCCCGATTCCGCTGGTCTTTGATTACGTTCCGAAGCGTTTCCCCGCGTAGAAACTCCATCACGAGAAACGGTTTCCCGTCGTCCTCGCCGAAGTCGTAGACGCAGATCACGTTCTCATGGCTGACGTTTCCCGCCATCCGCGCCTCAAGCAGGAATCGGCTGCGCACACTTGGATCCTCGCAGCCGGCCGGCGTGAGAATTTTAACCGCTACAGTTCTGCCGATCACCGTGTCCCGTGCACGGTACACGTGGGACATCCCCCCGCCGAGAAACTCCTCGAGATCGTACTTCCCGATTCTCGTTGGATGTTGCATTTCGATCCCTCGTCAGTTTACCATCGGCATCGCGGGCCAGGGACCGCGAATGACACCGCGAATGGCGCGGGCATGGCGTAGGATGAATGCTGGTAGTCTCGCTCCCGATCGCTGGACCTGACCCGCAATGCCGCCCGCTGAAACGAATTTCGAGTCTTCCTCAATTCCCGCTCTTACGGTCCGCGTAGGCCCACCCGCCGCCCCCGCTCAATATCGTTTTCAAAAGTCATTTCGGATCGGGCGCGTCGAGCCGTGTGAGGTCTGCATCATCGATGATCACGTCAGCCGCATCCACGCGGCCGTCGAATTTGGAAGTGGGCATTGGGTTATCCGTGATCTCAATAGCAGCAACGGAATTTTCTCCGCCGGCGAACGTGTTGCCTCGGTCGCTATATCCGACGGCGCCATCGTTAAGCTTGGAATCCTAGGACCCCAACTATCCTTTCAACTCGAACCCGCTCCCGTCCGGAAAGCCGTGGCGGAACAACCGGATGTGAATGCTTACGTTGATCGATACTTCAAGAAACCGTCCGCCAATGAGAGCTTTGGCGACCACACCATGCTGGTCCGCAAAGCCTTCGCCCAGGTCCAAACCAAGCAGCGTTCACGGTATTGGATCGTGATAGTTGCGCTGCTTGCGCTGGCCGGCGTTGGAGCGGGAATCGCCTATCGGGAGCATCGCACCGCTGCTCAGGAGCGGGAGACCGCCGAGAATCTCTTCTACGGAATGAAGTCGCTCGACGTCGATATCGCGCGCATCCAGCAATTGGTGGCTGACTCGAACTCTGAGAAAGGCCGCGAGGAAGTAAAGAACTTCGAAACCCGCCGCCGCGAGATGCAGGCGAACTACGATCGCTTTCTCGCGAACATGCACCTTTATGATCGAAAGCTCGATCAGCGCGAGCAGTTGATTCTCCGTGTAGCCCGAATCTTTGGTGAATGCGAACTTGCCGCTCCGCCCCAGTTCATTGCGGAGGTGAACAACTATATTCAAAAGTGGCAATCATCCAGCCGCTTCAAGAACGCCATCGCGCTCGCCAACGAGAAAGGCTACACGAAGCGGATCGCCGATGAATTCCTGGCGCAGGACCTTCCGCCGCAATTCTTCTACCTCGGTCTTCAGGAGAGCGACTTCGATCAGTACACAACCGGACCGATGACCCGCATGGGCTACGCGAAGGGTATGTGGCAATTCATCCCTGAGACTGCGATCAAGTACGGACTGCACATCGGTCCATTGAAGGACTTTGCGCGCCCAGATCCCGGCGACGATCGCCACCATTGGGACCTCGAAACTAAAGCAGCCGCTCGCTATATCAAAGACCTGTACGGGACCGACGCGCAAGCCTCAGGACTCTTGGTTGCCGCCTGCTACAACTGGGGCGAAGGACGCGTGCTCCCGCTCGTGCAAAGCATGCCCCTCAATCCGCGGGAACGTAATTTCTGGCGGTTGCTGGCTCTTTACCGCGACAAAATTCCCCAGGAGACCTACGACTATGTCTTCTACATCACTTCAGCCGCGGTGATCGGCGAAAACCCACGCCTCTTCGGCTTCGATTTTGATAATCCTCTGGCGGGTCCGGTTAGCACCCGCTCACCCCACCCATAGACTCATTTCTTGGGAGCCGCGTTTCCGCCGGAACTATCAATCCCTTTAGCGGCGAATGACATGAACTGCTTTTCGTTATCGGTAAATCGGATCTCCGTCAACGCCGGGTATGCTCCCTGAAAGTTCGAGTAGGTAACCACCGTAGCCCCTGTTAGTCCGGCAGCGGCCGCGAACTTGACCAACGCCGGCCTCATGTTCTCGTCCAGACTGATCGTATACGCGCCCGCATTCGTCCCCGCCTGGAACTCCTTCGGCGGAGCGCTCTCTGGATCTGTCTTGGACGTCGAGTTGACTCGTACTCCGGTCAGGCGAAGAATGAATGAATCGTATTCATTGGCCAGCCATCGTTCGGTATGCCGCAGAAGAAACTGCTCCTGCAGCATCTTTTCTTGTTTGGAGCCGCTGAAACCCGAGCGTTTCAGCAGCCCACCTTTGGCTGTGGAAATCTGGCAACCCCCGTCCAGGCACGAGACGTTCAGATGGACCTGAGAACTGGACATTTCCAATTCCGCCGCGCCCGGCGCCGTGATATGCGCCACCACGTTCCATTGAACGGTTTGCGCTTCCTTGATCGTTAGCACTCCCGAGACCTGCTTTGGATCGCGGCTGATCTTCGCCGTGGCCAGCATTCCCTGCAGAAGCGTATCGCCCCACTTCCCCTGGCGAACCTCCGTGGGTTTGAGCTGGAATTCCTGCCGCTTCACCTCGCCGGCCTTGACGGACCGCATATCCACTAAATCTTTTTCGATTTCGTAGCCCTCGCGCCACGCCGTGACTTTGTAAGCCTCGGGATTTAAATTGTCGAATGTGATTTGCCCCTTGTCTGTCCCGAAGGGTTTGTCGTTGAGCCGTATCTCGCATTCGGCTGGAACGCACACAACCAGCAATTTCAGATCGGTTTTTACAACCTTCGCAGGCAATGTTTTCTCTTTGGCTTCGGACTCTTTCCGGACTTCATCAACGATATCTTTTGGGGCGTTCACTTCCGCAAGACGGCGCATATTTTCGTCAGTGGCTATGAAGTCGATCCCGCGCCTTCGCAGGATGTCCAGGGCACGCTCGATCGCCACCTTTTGTACCAGCAGAATAACGTTATCGATCGTCAGCGGCTTTTCAACAACAGCCGGCGGCGACGGCTGCCTTCTCCTGGCCTGCGCAGCGGCTGCGGGTTGCAGCAGGAAGCCCACCATTAATACCAGAATGGCAGCGCCGTTAATGCAGCTCTTTTTCAGCATTCTGAGCCTCTGTGACCTTGACCCTGAGATCCAAAGCTTCCTTGTTGTGGGGATCCGCGCCAAGAACCCTGCGGATAGCCCTGGAAGCCTCGGGGTAGGAGCCTTTTGTATAAAGCGATCTCGCCCGCGCGAGTTCGTCCTTCACCACAATCGGTTTCGGCGGCGTCGGTGGCTGGGCGGGTCCGGGCTCCGGGCCAGGATCGGCAGCCGGCGCTATAGGCTTTTCAAGCGCCCGCAGGTTCGCCAAAGCCCGATTTAACTTAGCTGACTCCTCAGCGGCCGCGCGCGCCGCATTAGTGCCGGGAAATCTGCGTTCCACGGTCTCGTAGGCCGCCACCTGATCGGCCAACTCCGCGCCGCTACCGGACTCCCCAGGTCCCTCAGTGCGGGCTAAACGCAAAAGCATTTCCCCGTCTTTCGAATCAAGGTCACGCAAGGCGCCGCGCTGAACGTAGCCTTCGGCTTTGGGCTTACCTGACACCACCCACTCCGCTTTCAGCCATTTATCGGTATGGGTGTTTGGAATCTCCAGGAGATCCACAACACCGCCCTGTGGAACTGTCGCGATCGGTCGTGACGAGTCGCGGCTTTGATAAAGCGTTGCGGAATCCGCGCCTATTCTCGCGGTCGCCAGGAACGGCTGGACTTCCGGGCCGCGCAATAGGACCATCAACATAAGTCCCACTATAATCACAATAGCCGCACCGGTGAAGATCGCCAGCCGGATTCTGAAACCCGGACTTGTTGCTGACACTTGCTGTTTGATTGTCCTTGCTGTACGTGTCAGCCAGGAAGTTGCCGAATCAGTTTTCCGGTTTCCCGTGGGCGCGGCTGGGGCGGCCATTGCTCCGGCACTCAAAATCTTCGCCGCTTGCGCGGGCTTTGATGCGCCCGCTTCCGGCACATACAGAAGAGTCGGCTCGCCTCCCGGAGTGCCGTCACCCGGAGTACTTGCAACCGGAACAGTCCCTTCGTCCCGGGGCGGTTTATGGTTTGCGTTCAATCGGCGCGCCCCGCACTCGAAACAGAACGCAGCGCCACCCCGATTCATCGCTCCACAGGCGGCGCACTTCGCATCCCCCTCCCCAGCTTGTTCCGGTTCGTCGCTCGAGCTAATGGAATAGCTGGCCGGGCCATCGGAAGCGTTCGCCCCCGGATCGATGCTCGCCAAGCGGCTTTCGCAGAGGCGTACCGATTCGACAAAGCGCGCGTCTACAAGCTCAATCGCGCGCAATTGGTCCAGTGCCGCGCTCGCTTCGCCGTATGCTTCCCGGTCAACCGCTTCTTCGAAGTACGGGATTATCCGCAGGAATTCGGAAAGCCGCTGCTCCTCCGGATCGCCCGCTTCCGGAGCTTCATTGAAGATAGGAGTCTCCGGAATCGGTTCAACCGGAAGGGATCGCGCGGAAGGGAGTGACACGCGGGAAAACGTGGGAGACGCGTTTAGCCGCACACCTTCCAGAACGGCGCGGATGTCGGCGGCGAATTCGGTTCCTGTCGCGTAGCGCTGCTCGGGGTCCTTATGCAGAGCCTTCTTGAAAATCTGTTCGAACGGAAGCGGCGCATTGGAATCGCGGTCAAAGATCGAATCCGGCTCACTATCCACAATGCGTCGCGGGATAAGCGCGGACTGAAACGGATGGTGATACACCAGAAGCTCGAAAAATACGACCGCCGCCGAAAAGAGATCGGCCCGCCCGTCGGACTTGTTCCCGAGGATTTGTTCGGGCGCCATATAGTTCGGGGTGCCGAGCACGCGGCCCACAATCGTTAACCTTGAGCTCGGCAGGCGCGCGATTCCGAAGTCGAGCACTTTGGCCCGGAAGTCGTTCGTCAGAAAAAGGTTGCTCGGTTTCACATCCCGATGAACAATGCCTTCGCGGTGCGCATGGGCCAGCGCTTCGCAAATCTGAATCATCGTTTCGAGCTTGACCGCCAGCGGCAGATTCGATCGCTGTTCAATGTGCTTCTTGAGATCGCTTCCGAGAAGGAGCTCCATTGCGATATAGGCATAGTCCGCCTGTTCGCCCAGGTCGTACACCGAAACGATGGAAGGATGCTGGAGCCGCGCGCAGGTCTTCGCTTCGCGGTAAAAACGCTCGCGCACCTCCTCGTCCACTTCGTTACCTGTCCGGATCGTTTTTAGAGCGACCTTCCGGTCGAGAACCGTGTCACGGGCAAGGTAAACTGTGCCCATTGAGCCGCTGCCCAACTCTTCGATCAGATTATATTTGCCCAGGGATCCCATCTTGAAGAATCTTACGCTCAGAACGAAAACACCCGATCCGCATCGAACCGGCTATCGAACGGCGTTTCTGCCGAAAGGAAACATCGGCATTTGATTATATGGGCGTCTCGGAAGCCAGTCAATAGAAATCATTTGACGTTTAAATTGATCCTGAATTTGGCTTCCTGAAAGCTTTGTGTGACCGGATAACACGCCAATCTGTTAGTCTCTTGGAGTTGGAGGATCGCCTATGGAGGACCGGGTCGGCAAATACGAAATCCAAGCCGAGTTAGGTCGCGGCGGATTCGGCAGAGTTTATCGCGCGTACGACCCTTCCATGGGAAGGGCGGTCGCGATTAAAGTCCTGACATCCGAGGGTGAGCCTGACTTGCTGGCCAGATTTCGCGCGGAAGCCGGGCTCACCGGAAAGCTCCAGCATAAGAACATCGTTACTGTTTATGACTCCGGCGAGCAGGCCGGTAGCCCTTACATCGTAATGGAGCTCCTGGAAGGGGAAAACCTTCAGACCATTCTTGACAACAGAAAGCCGCTGCCTCTACTCGACAAACTCCGTATCATGCGCCAGGTTGCGGAAGGCCTTCAGTACGCGCACTCCGCCGGAATCGTCCACCGGGACGTCAAACCCGCCAACATCATGCTGCTTCCCAGCGGGCTCGTCAAGGTAATGGACTTCGGTATTGCGCGCCTGGTGGCTATGGGCAACTCGCGGCGGACCCGGGGCGGCGATCTCCTCGGCACTACGTCATACATGTCCCCCGAACAGTTTCGGGGAGCCGACGCCGACGTCCAAACCGATGTTTTCGCCTACGGAGTGATCTTCTACCAGCTTCTGAGCGGCGTTCATCCGTTCAACGCCAACGACGTAAGCGCCACGATTTACCGGATCATGTCGATTGACCCGCTGCCCCTGCGCGAAGTCGCCCCTGACACCCCGGAAGCGCTCGAAACGTTGGTGTCCCGAACTCTTGCCAAGGATCGCACCAGAAGGTATTCCACGCTCGAAGATGTCATCTTCGATGCCGAGCCGATACTCCTCGACCTGCGGCGCGACCAGGCCGCGCAGTTGATGACGGAAGTATCCGGTCTCATGGTGAACGGCGATTTCGAAGCAGCCTCGGTCAAATTGCGGCTTGCATTGGAACTCGATCCTACTAACCGCGAAGCACGCCGGGTTCGGGAAACCATCCAGGAAGAGCGCAGCCGCCGCCTGACTCAGGAGGCCGTCGCCAGCTTGCAGCGAGAGGCTGCCGCGAGCTTGGTGAGCCGTCTTTTCGGCGAAGCCATCCAGAAGCTCGAGGCTGCCATCCGCCTCAAGCCCGACGATACGCGGCTTCGCGAGCTGATCGGCGACGCTCAGCGCCGGATGCAGGCCAATCGGGAGGCGTCGCGCCTGCTGTCCGAAGCAAAGAGAGAGGCTCAGCGTGAGCGCGTCCACGAAGCCCGCGCTCTCGCCGCTCGTGCGCTCGAGACGGATTCTGAACATCCCGATGCGCCTCCTCTGATCAAGCATCTGGATGACTTAATCGATCGGCTGGAACGAGCCCGCCGGCTCCAGACCGAGCTGGAGACAATCGAGTCGATCCTCGCCCAGAATCGATTCGAGGATGCGCTCGGGAAAATCGAGTCCCTGGAAGCGGCATTCCCCGGCGTTCAGCAGGTCAGAGAACTCCACGAACGTACCCAGGCCCGTCAGATGGAAGCGTTCCGGCGCCAGCGCCTGCACGATCTGGAATCCGGATTGACGCGGGTGCGAGAACTCCGGCGGGAGGATCGCCTTCCCGAGGCTCTGGCCGCGATTGAACCGCTCAAGGACGACTTCCCCGGCATCGCCGCCGTGGAGAATCTCAAGATCGCCATCGAAGAGGAAATTGCCGCGGATCGCAATGCTGAGGAGCTCGATAACATTCTTGCTAAAGGCCGCGAAATGATGTGGGCCGGCGACCTGGATAACGCCATCAAACTCCTGCAACAGGCCCGAACCCGTTTTCTTTCGGATGCCGCGTTAGAGCGGCTTCTCGACGCCTGCCGCGCACTGGGTTCTGAGTTGCAGCGCCGCGAAAACGTATCCAAAATTCTCACCCGTGGCAAATTACTAAAGAAAAACGGTCAGCTTGAGGAGGCCCAGGATCTGATCCGGAACGGCATCCGCGCGCACGGGCAGGATGCCGCTCTCTCCGGGTTGGCCCGCGTGATTACCTTGGAAGTCGATGATCGGCGATCCGCTGAACGGCTGGCGCAGTACCGGCGCGACGTAGGCCAGTTGCTCGAAGCGGGGTCATATGCGGATGCGCTCGCCCTGGTTCGCGAGGCCCGCACCCACTTTCCCGCTGAACCCTCGATTGAACTTCTATTGGCAACCGCCGAAGAAGGCAGCGCCCGCCATAGTGAGAGCGAGATAGTCGCGGCGGTGCTGGCGGCGTCTTCGAAACGGGAAGACGCCGGTGACCTGAACGGCGCCCTTGACGAGGTTGCCAAAGGCTTAAGAAAGCTCCCGACTTCCAAGGAACTGCTCCAATCCGCGGCTAACTTGCGCGAACGCATCGCCTCCGCGGAGCGTTCCCGCAGAGTTGCCCAGACCGTCCGGGATGTGCAGCTTGCCATTGATCAATCCAACTGGAACCGGGCCCGTACCAACATCACCCAGGCACAGCAGGAATTTCCCGACCAGATCATTTTCGACGAACTCCTAGCCCAGGTCGCCAAACGGCAGCGCAGTGCGGAGGCCGATACCGCCCTTGGGCCAGTGAGGGAGCACCTGCAACGCGGAAACCTGGAGGGAGCGGCTGTGGCACTGGCCGAACTCGAGCCGGTCTACGGAGCGGATGACCTATGGAAAACGGAGAAAGCGCGTTTGGAAGGCCGCCAGAACTTCCTCGCCGACCTGCGTAAGGCGGAGGATCTCCGCAACCGTGCCAGCTATGATCAAGCCACCGAGCTACTTCGACGCCTGGTCCGCGAGAACCCGACGAACGTGCCCGCTCTCGCTCTGCTAAAGACCGTCGAAGCGGAAATGCAAAATCAACCTCAAAATCCTGCGAGGTCCCGCCCGCCAGACCCCTCTCCAGCGGGCCGGGATGGCAGCGGATCGGACGGAATTATCGGCAAGCTCAATGAGCATTTTCCAAACCGTCCTGAACTGAAGAAGGCGCTTCAGGAGATTCAGGCGCGCGTCTCCAATGCTCAGACTACCCCCACGAACCCGAACACTCCAGGCATCCGGGCGGAAGTGGATGGCGTGCTCGCCGCCAAACTAAAACCGGCGAAACCCAAATGTCTCCACTGCGGTACCGTTCTCCCGGATCGCGCGCGCTTCTGCGATAACTGCGGCAAACCCACGGGTGTCGCGTGATTGAGTCATTCGCCCGAACCGACGTGGGCTGCGTCCGCGGCGAGAACCAGGATCGCATTTTCGCCGACCATCGCCTCGGCGCTTTCATCGTGGCCGATGGGATGGGCGGCCAAAAGCACGGAGAGATCGCCGCCGAATTAGCCGTTTCCTCGTTGCGCTACTATCTCGAGTCGTCACAGGACCGCTTCGATGTAACTTGGCCGTTCGGATACGACTACAATTTGTCGGTTGACGCCAACCGCCTGACCACTGGGATTCAACTCGCCAACCAGCATGTCTTTCGGTATGCCCAAAAAGGTCCGGAGTATTCGGGCATGGGTACCACCGTCGCCGCCCTTCTGATCAGCGGCTTCCAAATCATTTCGGCGAACGTTGGAGACAGCCGGGTTTACCGGTTCCGGCGCAACGAGCTGACACAACTGAGTCAGGACGATACTTTCGTGAATTACATCGCTCAGCGCGGCGGGTTGACGGCGGACGAAATTCGCAACCATCCGATGCGCAACGTTCTCACCCAGGCGGCCGGATCCCAGGACGCGCTCGAAGTTCATATTCGCGAGGATTCCGCGGAGAGTGGAGATCATTACCTCATCTGCAGCGACGGTCTTCACTCCGTGATCCAGGAAAACGAAATCGCCGCGATCCTCACCTCCCGCAAATCCCTCGAAGAAACGGTGGACCGCCTGATTGAGGCTGCCAAGACGGCAGGCGGCCCGGACAATGTCTCTTCCATCCTGGTGCGGTTTGAGTGAAAATGGGGAACGCCGATTTTCTCTCTTGCGCATGGGCGCTACCCAAGACATAATCTGAGATTCACATCGGTGCGGCGCTTCGCCCAAACCGAAGCAGGATTTCCGTCATGATTTTTCGCTATCCCCTAACCGTTGCATTGCTCGCGCTCAGCGCCGTCGGTTTCGCCTTCGCCGCGGAGCCAGTCGTCGTCATTTTGCATCCGGATGCGGCGACCTGGACAGTGGAACCCGCCGCGCGATTGCTTATCAACGGCAAGAACAAGGTGCGCGTCGCCGGCGCCGGCCAGATCGAATTGACAGGCGATGACGTCAAGCGCTCCACGGAGCTTCTAATCGGATCTTCCATTCTGCGGGTCCATCACACCGGCTACTTGCTGGCCCGTTCCGGCCCCGGCTGGGTCACCGCCTTCCCGGAAAGCGGCGGCGTGAAGAACACGACGACTGCCGCCTTGCTCTGGTCGGGCGCGCGCGTCCAGATCCAGACTGGCGGCGGGAAAGAGCCTGACATTGGGACTGTGTCTGTGTTCGCCATTCTCCCGGGAGAGAATGCAGCGGAAGCGGCAGCTGCGTTCCTACAGGACGAATCGAACTTCATCGGTGTCGGCGAGAAGGATCCTGACGCCGCCTTCGACGAGCGCATGGCGCTATTAGTCGCTGTGGCTAAATCGCCTGCGGGAACCTCGCCGCAGCTAAAGACCATGCTCCTCTCCGCGATGGATCGCGCGATTCAGAATTCGAGTAGCGGGGCCGTCAAGTACTCCGATATTCAGCGCGGCTTGCGCGTCGCGGATGTTTCCGAGAAGGCGTTTCCCTCGGATACCCAACAGAGGCACGCCCGCGACCAGCTTCGCGAGCGAAAAGCCTGGATCGATCGCCGCATCGCCATTCTTCGCGCACTGGATGCCGGCCGCCAGTATGACGCGCTCGTGGACAAGTACGGCGATTTCGAATTCTACGATGCCGAGTTCACCGACGTTAAAGCGCTTCGCGTCAATGCCCTGCAGAAAAGTGCGGACATGCATCTGGAAAGGGCCGAATCTCTCCGGCGGGACAAGCAGAACCAACTCGCAATGCGTGAACTAAAACTTGCGCTTCTACGCAGGCCCGGAGACCAGTCGATTTCCGACGAAATTGAGAAGATCCGCATCAGCGAGGCGCAGGCGCACGCAGCCCTGATCAAGAAGAAACGTCCAGACCCCAAGTCTCCTGAGCAAGTGCTTCTCATGAAGCACCTCCACTACGCCGAAAGCGCGATCGAAGACAGGAAATTCGAGGAAGCCAGTAGCGAGATAGATAAGGCGGCGCTTATTGATCGCGACTCGCCTCGGGTCCTTCTAACGCGGGCGAGGTTCTTCAAAGCCAATGACCAGTTCGCCCAGGCGATCGAAGTCCTGGACCAGTACGATGGCGTGGTTACAGGCGACGATGAGGTTTCGGCCGGGTACGACATGCGCGACCAGATCGAAACGGCCATTAAACGCGGCAAAGACAAGTATCGAACCACCATCGCGGAAGCGTTGAAAGCGGGAGATTTCAACCAGGCTCGCCTGGCCGCCTTGGCCGTTGTGAAAGTCGCTCCCAGGGAACCCGCCTTCCTGTACGATGCGGGTCTCTTCTCAGCCATCGGCAGACACGAACAGGATGCGCTGGGGTATTTCCGCGACTACCTCTCCGCTTCCGCCCCGATCGTTTCGGAAACCAGGAAGCGCGCTGACGTTGTGAGCTGGTTACCCGGGATTGAGGCAGCCTCGAAATCCGCCGCTCCGCCAAATGCGCTCAACTCGTTTACTGGCTGCCCCTCCGCCGCTGGATCGTTCTACTGTCCGATCAGTCTTCTCCCCAACCCGCGGCTGGAGGAAGTTCGCGGTTCTCACAAACAGACGGCTACCTTCGAATGGAACGCTGGCCAGTTGGTTTCAGCCAACACCGTCACCCTCGAAGCCGGCGCGGGCGAGGTCCGGGTTTTCTTCGACTACTTCGTTGACGGCAAGGGCATCAAGCGCCTGAGTACCAAGCCGTTGACGCCGGAGAAACCCAACGTGGCGGCCCTGTTCACCGGCGACGGAGTCGTCGGGCCGGGCGATGGCGTATATACGGCAATGTTCAACAATCCCGGCGTGAATCCGTATTTCGTGGAAAAGCTGCTGCAACAAAAAGTCGGGGTGATCGTGTCTGGCAACTCGTATTTCCACCCCTTCGTATGGGACGGCGTTCACGTTTTTTTGGCGGAGTACGATAGCGCGGGCCGCGTCCAATCGGCACGCGAAATCCACACCACCACGCCGCATGCTTTCAGCTTTCAATGGGACGGAGATCGCTTAATGGCGATCACGGAAACCGGTTCGCCCGAAGGATATAAACGCACCATGCAATATACGGGAAATCGAATCGACGGAGAAGTCATTCAGTTCAGAGGGCGTGACAGCCGCATCGAATACAAATATCGTGGCGATCGATTGACGGAGGCTGTATGCGACAACGACGCATCTATCGACAACCGTTCGCGCCGCGTCACGTTTCGCGAGTAGTCAGGATTAAGACATGCGCCGCCCGAATCTCCTCATCCTCGTGATTTCCTTTTCGCTTTCCGGTTTCGCGCAGGACAGCCCTCAAACGCTGAAGCTTCCGGACCTCGGCGGTCGGCATGATTCGAAGACTCCGGCGCAACCGGTCGGGGCCACGGATCCGGCCGGCATGTACGCGAGCCGTCATGAAGCGGCGATCGCCGCGCTGAAAGCCGCTAACCTCGCTGCGGCCGCCCGCCAGAACGATCGCGCGCTCAACCTGCTCTTGATCGCCGCCAAGCGCGATCCCGCCTTCGGAACGGTTCTCTACGACCTTGCCGTAGTCTGCGCGCGAGCCTCCCGATGGAGCGACGCGCAGAGCTTCCTCAAGCTGGTTCCTTTCGTCGACAGCACTCCGGAAGTCCGCAAGCTCGCCGCCGATGAACTCGCCCGCGTGCAGTTGATTGCCTCCCTCGAAGGTTCGCCCGAGGGCAGACGTCGCATGGAATTTGACGCGGCTCTCGTGAAGGCTCTTTCAATGCGTAAAGATCCCGCCGTCGGCGCGGACGCGGCCAGCCGTCTGGCGCAGAATGATCCCACTCGCTGGGAAGCGCCTGCTGTGGTCGGCCTGCTGAGCGCCGACATGGACCACTGGCCCGAAAGCGTGGCTGCCCTGGAGACCGCCATCCGCCTCGCGCCCCCTGAGCGCCGGCCGCAATTGATGAATGCGCGGGAGATCGCCCGCCGTCAGGCCCACTATCAGACGCTGCTAGGTGACGCGGATGAGGCGTGGGACAAGCGGGAGTTCGGCAGGTCCGCCAAACTCTACGCCGAGGCCTGGGAAGTCAACCCGGCGGCCACTTCCATCGGACTTCAGGCGGCGGACGGTTACTTGCTGGACGATCAGATCGCTCCCGCCGTCGAGTGTCTGAGCCGCCTCCGTCAGATCGGCTCAGACGGCGAAGCTGCCAAGGCTACGGCCATGCTGGACAAGTTGGGGCCGATCTCAGAGCGAGCCCGCGAGTCCGCAACTGCCGCGAGGACTGCGAAGCTGCCCGAGTCCGGCGAGAACCCCGCCGCCATTCTCGCCAAAACCCTGGAAAATGTCGCATCCCCTGAAATGCTCCTGGCCGCGAAACCCGCTCCCGACACAGTCGAAGATACTACTCCCTTCATCGCGTTGAACGACGACGAACTAACCGCTCAGACCAACGCTTTCCTCTCTACGGAAAGCATCTTCGCGCAGTATCAGAAGATCGCGCCGGGCGTACTGCCGACATCTCCCGATGATCCGGGCATCGCGCCGGCCTCTCCTGGTGGTCAGGCCCCTGCCGCGCCGCTCGAAAAGAGTACCGCGCCGGTTCCTCCCGCACCCGTTCATCAAGGTCCTACTTTGCCGGACATCGGCCCGCACCTCTAGCCGCTTACCGCCGGGTGAGCAGTTCCTTCCCGCCCGGCACCTCCGCTACTCCTGACGGCCGGATAAACATTAGCTCCATTCCATTCGAAGATGGCTGAAGCGTCACCGTTCCCGTTGCCCGGGAATCAGCGGTGCTGAACTCGAGCGACTGGGCGTGGCGCGCGCTCGGTTTGCCCTTGAGCCTCAAGTCCACGTGGCGTAATCCGGTTTGTTCCAGCAGATCCGCCCGGTACCGGCCGGCGAGTTGCCCGTTCTCTACCCAGAGTTCCAGTAACACGCGCTTCGGTTCAGCGGCCCCTTCGAACTTCCGCGAGTTCTCGATGTAGGTCCACGCGCCGGCTAGCCGCATTCCGCCTTTTTGCGCGGATTCCACACCTGCCGGCTCGCTTCCTTCCAGTTGCACTTCCGGCGACATCGATCCCTCCGGCTGCTGGTAGATCAGATTCAACAACGCCTGACAATAGTGCGTCCAAAGGCTCCGAATTGCCCCCCGCACTTCCTGCTCGGATGCTTGATAGGAAGCGGCGGTGATCGTCTCTGCAACGCCGGCTCGCGTGGAGAGCAAACCGTCGGGGATCATCGCTCGCCGGGTGTCCTGCAACTTGCCGATGGCGTCTCGATCTTTCTGCACGCTGTGCCGGATCGTGATCCATTCGGTGGTGCTTCGAAGAGTTTCCAGACGCCGTTGAATTTCCGATACCTGGGCGCCCAGCAGGTCCAGTTCTTCGCTGCTGACCGCGCTGGAGGTGATAGCCATGCCGCGCGCCCGCGATTCCAGATCGGAACGGACCGCCTCAGAATAGATCCGGCGCGCCTCGAGATAGTCCATTGATGCCGCGTAGGCGCCCCGCACGCGGTCCCGTCCTTCGCTCCTCGGAGAAGCCATAGCTTCGCGCTCAAAGTCCCGCGAGACTTTTTCCCACCGCGCCCACGCTTCCACCACTGCGTCCGCCGGGGCTTCCAGGTCCGCCCGGCCAAACACCGAAGGCTTCGGCATTTCCGCCGCCGGCGCCGATACGCAGAGCCACACAGCGATCACAACGGCGTTTGTCTTCATCCGCAGCTTCCTAAAGCGTCGACGCCGTCGAAATCGACACGACCTCGATCCCGCACGATTTGCCGGACGCGAATGCCAGCCTCGCTGACTTCACGCGGCGATTCGCTCCCGCATCCGCCGCCATCGCCCGCTCGCGAATGGCTTGCTGTAGACACTTCGCATACGTACCTTCGAAGAGCGCGCTCACATTGTAGTCGTGTAAGTCAAGCCCATAGCGTTGCGCAGCTTCGCGCAGAACCGCCCACTTGTCCGCCGGAGTCATCGTGAACCGCAGTCTCCCGCTCAGATCCAACGTCACTTCCTTGATGGTCCAATTGGGCGGCTCCAGAATATATCGCGCAAATGACGGGTCGCCCTTGTCGATAAGAGCAAAAACTCCATTGAAAGAGCGCACCACGCCGGGCAGTTCATTCAAACCGTCGTCCTCGAATGAAAGCTCCATCGCGTTCAAGTCGACCCTCGGTTCGCTCTTTACCGACCGCGCTTCCCGTTCATCCGGTTGCGCTGGCCGGGGCATCGACGGATAATTGCGGGTAACCCGTTTCACGCGCACCTTTGCCTGCCTTTCCGGAACTCTCGCGGGCATGAATAAGCGTGTGACTCTTCGCCGATCTTCCGCATCCGGTCGAGGCTGCCCCCACGGCTCAAACCATTGAAGCGCCAATGAAAACATCAGGACGTGAAGCGCCACGCTTGATCCCAGCGCCCGCCTGGAGGCCGCCGGTTTCGGGTCAAGCCATATGGGCCATGTGTCCTGCATTAATGGGGACGCGGATGCTTAGACGCCCCGCTCTTGTTCAGGGAGTTCTCGAGCTCCTCGTAATACTTCGCCCACATCTTGCGAGATCGCTCGGACCGGTCCCGCTCACCTTCCCAGATTTTACGCAGATCGGCCATCTTGGTAGCGGAGTCGTCTTCCTGGGCGAGTCCGCTCGCCGTCTCCTGCGCCTTGGTCAATTCATCCAAAGCGTGAACCCGTTGTTCCACCGTTTGCCGGATATTCAATAAGTCGGCTTCTTCCGCCTCGATGGTGCTCCGCACCTGCGAATACTCCTCGCTTTTCGGAATTTGCCGCAGCCGTTCTTCGACGCGGCTCTGCTCCTCCCGAAGCCGGGCCTGTTCCTCTGAAAGGTCGTTCCGGAAGCTCTCGGTGGGCGATGCAAGCGCCTTTTCCGAGACAATCCGGCTTTGCAGATCATCCATGCGTTTGACCATATAGTCCAGGAAAATGGTCTTCTTCGCCATTGCATCGTCTCGTAAACTCGCCACCCTCCGGATGCGCTTCCGCATCACTTCGGGCGAACTCTTGAAAAGGTCCGATTCCAGAGTCGAATCCGCTCGCAGCCACGCCTCTTCCGCTTCGCGATACTGGCCCTCGGCGACGGCCAGACTCGGCGCGATCTGCACCGATTGAGCCTTCAGCCAAGGTCCAACTAACCCCAGAGAAAAAACAATGAGCGCGCCTAACCGGATGGTCCGCATTCCCTCTAATTGCTCTGGCTCGCCGAGGCGGATTTCCGAGTCACCGGCTTCTTGGTGTTGCACATGTCCTGGGCCTCGGTTCGCAAGTTGTCATATTCCGAGGTTTGTTTCAAAACCATGGTTTCCACGTCCGCCCGGTACTGGCGAATCTGCACCAGCCTCGCCGTTATCAGCGTGTCCATGTTCTTTACCCGGATGGTGATGTCGTCGAACTTCGCTTTCGCTTCGGCCAGCCGCGTTTCACTGTCCCGAATCTCCTGGACGAGCGCATCCACCTGCTGAATCACGTCCTGGCTGCGCTTGCCGTACTTCTCCAGGTTGGCTTTCTTGCGGAGCAATTCCTCCCGATCCCGGGTTTCCGTGTCCATCACCTCTTGCGTGCGCTGCTGGTCCGTCTCCATGATGGCGAGTTTCTTGCGTTCGTCCGTAACCCGAACCTCCTCGATTTCCCCCCATTTGGTCCAATAGGTGAGTTCCGCCTGCGACCATTCATGCATCTTGTCCGACACGCGATCCAGCAGACCGCCGATCCGGTTAATCTGGCACCGGCGCGTCTTCAGCAGCCGGTCGATTTCCGGCATCGACTGCCGGTGCAAAGCGCTATACGACTCCCGCGCCGACGCTGCGATATCCCGCAAGCCCTGGAATCGATCTCCTTCCCCTTGCGGCGCATCGACGGGCGCGTTCGCGGCCGGCGGGTTTGCAACTGGTGGGTTCGCAACTGGCGACGATGCGACTGGAGCGCCTGGTACGGCGGGCGAGCTGCTCGGAGCCTGCCCCGGCGAGTCGGATTGAGCCGCGGCGCACACTGCGGCGCAGAGCAGCATCGCAAATCCGATCGAAGCTCTCGGGAAGTGTCTCATGCGCTCACTGGGTGATCCGAAAAGTGAATCTGGAAAGCTCTTTCGCATTTTGGCGCAGCACGACCCGGTAACTACCCGCCGTCGGTTCATTGCCGTATGCAACCACCTTGTTCGGCACCACTTCGGAACTGTCCATCCGTATATCATCCACGTACCAATCGAGCGTGAGCCTGCCCTTAGCCGGGCGCCCCCGAACCACCGCTTTCAAATCGCCTTGGCCCATCTCGCCGATTACCCAGTCTTTCGCGGAGAACGTAATTCCAGGTTCTACTTTCCGGTCGCGCGAATACACTTCCAGATTGACGGGTTTGTTTTCTTCCGCGGCCGCTGGAACCGGAACAACAGGAGCGGCCGGAACTTGCCTCAAAGCAGTCAATCCCACCGGTTTCTGCCGGGGCGGCGGAAGTTCCGCTGGGCGAGGCCGAGGCGGGAGCGCTTTCTCCTTCGGCGCATCGGGCTTCTTTTCCGGACGCCGACTGGCAATTTCCGGTTGTTGGGGCGGGGAACTCGGGGCAGGCGCTGCGGGCGCGATCGCCGGCTGCGGCGCCACATTATGCGCGGTAGGCGTCGGC
The DNA here is from genome assembly GCA_965225785.1 of Bryobacteraceae bacterium. Taxonomy (GTDB): domain Bacteria; phylum Acidobacteriota; class Terriglobia; order Bryobacterales; family Bryobacteraceae; genus Bog-113. The sequence continues at coordinate 482,919 of CBDDBV010000005.1, forward strand.
TGCCTCGACCGCAACAGCCACACCGTGAGAAGAACAAGCAGAACGCCTCCCGCCGCTACCAGCAGAAGAGGTATCAGCGCCGGCTTTCGATCACTCTTTGCCGGCGCGGGTACCGGCGGAACGAAACTGGCTGTCAACGCTTCGGAAAATTCCAGGCAGGACCCAAAACGATCATTCGGATTGTTCGACAGAGCTCTTGCGAGGACCGCGTCTGTCGCCGCCGGTATTTGCGGGCGAATGCTGGACGCGGCCGGAAGTCCTCTTCGTTCGCCGATTGTCTCCGAGGGCGCGCGAAAAGGCAGCCTTTGAGTGTACAGATGATAAGCCGTGGCTGCCAGAGCATACTGGTCGGAGCGCGGGCCGACGCGGTCGCGGTCGTAATAGTACTCAGGTGCGAGATACGCATGCGCCCATTCCGCCGGAAGCACCCGCGGGTCCGGCCATGCTCGCGGCGACACCGCGAAATCGCTTACCTTAACTTCGTCCGCCGGCAGCAGAAATACATTCGACGGCTTAAAGTCCCCGTGCACCACTCCATTTTGATTGGCATAATGCAGCGTCCGCGCAACCCGGCGAATCAAACGCGTCGATTCTTCGATCGGGAAAGCCTGCTGTTCCAGGGCTTCCTTGAGGGTTTTGTGTGGCACATACTCGACCGCGCTGAAGGAGTCTTCGCCTTCATCAAGCACCTCCAGCACAGAAACAATCCCGGCTTGTCTCAAAGTCGAAGCCCTGCGCGCCGATTGCACGAACCGAAGCCGCTCAAATGCCGCCTGTTCTGTTCCCCGGGGAGATTGCGGTTGAAAGTGGCGGATTGCCACCTGTCCTGCTTCCGATTCGGCCAGGAACACCGGCCCAGCCAAGCCGGTCCCGAGCTGCTCAACAATCCGATAGCCTTCTTTTTCAGTCACACGTGTTCGCTGCCGACGCCCATTTCAAATTCGGAAGAGTGTTTGGGACATGATAGTATCACGTTCCCGGCAAGTCCGAGCACATTTTGCCTATGTTCCTAAATCCCCGTGGGAAAGCGTTCAGCGGATTGCTGATTCTTTTGTCAGCCCATCTCACCGCCCAAACCCCGGCCCCAAGTCAAACGCCGCCGCCATCCGCGCCCGCTCCGGCTTCGCCTCCTACCCCGGGCCGCAAACCGGCGCCCGTCCGCAAGCCCGCGAAGAGCGTCGATACCAGCTTCCTTCGAGGCGCGAAGCTGCAAATCGGCGAGATCGTCTCGCTCTTGCGATCTGTTCACGCCGGTCGAATCAAACAGTCCCAGTTGATTGAGGCCATTCAGTCCAGAGGCATCGCGTTTCCTCCGTCCGAACTAAACCTTGCGAGGCTGATGAACAGTGGAGCGGCCGAGCCCGTCCTGGAAGCGATTGAGAAGTTGAACCCGCCGCAACCCCCATCGCCCGCGCCCGCCGAACCGGTCAAGCCCGGCTATACGCTGGTGGTCACGTGCGCACCGGCGGAGTGCGAGACCCGCGTCGGCGATGGCGAATTTCGCGATACGGTCGGCGGAAAAACCACCTTCCTCAATCTCACAGCGGGCCGGATCATCCTCGACGCGAAAAAGCCCGGCTTCGAAACCAAGACGGAAATCGTCTCACTGGACCCCACCGTTCTACCTTCTTCGGGCGCGTTCCAGCATCTGATCACGCTCTCCCCAACCGCGGACACCCAAAGCGTCTGGGGCTCAACCCTTCTCGCTTCCGTCCTCGCCAAGGCCAAGGTCCCGGCCGGCTTGGCTACCGTCTCGGGAACATTGACGATTTCCGACCCCGCCTCAACCGAATGGAAACTCACCGCCCATTTGTCCGGCAGCGGGGCCGACAGCGTGGACCTCGAAAGCGCACAGGGCAAGGTCAGCTACTCTTCATCGGCGGGATTCTGGCAGGTTCGGTCGTCCCGCAAATCTCCCTTCCGCGGCTCCCGCGACGAGAAAGCCAAGGCCGAAGCGGCGTTGCTTCGTAATATCGACATGTGGAGCGCCTTCGAATACTTCGCATTGCTCAATCGGTTGTCAAAGCCCGGGGTCGCCGCTAAGTCGCATGCCAATCCGGCCTCAAACTCGGGATCGGCCGAGATGGAAATTCCCACCTCGCAAGGAAGTCAGGTCGTTACCCTGAATTCCGATCTTCAACCATCGTCCATCGCGGCTCCCAGTTCCAGCGGAGCGAACGTCCCCGCCAGGGTTGAGTTCTCCGATTACCGTCAGATGGACGCGGGCATCTATCCCGCCCGTACTTTGATCAAGTTCTCCGATTCCGAAAAACACACCCTTGTTCTAAAGGCCGATCGATTCGAAGCGGAAAAGAAGTAGCCCGATCCTCGCTCGGTGTTCGTGCTACCATCACCCATCGGAGCGGCGTGATGAGATTAACCAGACGAGTAGCAATCGGCTTCGGAATCGGGATGTCCCTCCTCGGACAAACCAGTGCTCCCCCATCCTCAACTTTGAAAGTCGGAGACAAGGTCCCTGACTTTACGCTTCCCTCCACAGCGGGAGGCGCCGTGCATCTTGCCGACTACCTCGGCAAGAGCACCGTGGTGATCGCCTTCTTCCCGGCAGCTTTCACCGGTGGCTGAACGGCTGAGATGAAAGCATACCAGTCTGGTATGCAACATTTCGAAGAGACCGGAGCGAAGGTTTTCGGTATCAGCACTGACAATGGTCCTTCTCAGAAAGCGTTTGCCGCTCAGTTAGGTTTGTCATTCCCCCTCTTGAGCGATTTTGTCGACCGCAAAGTATCGCAGGACTACGGCGTCTTCATCCCGAAATACGCGATAGCCAACCGGGTGACTTTCGTCATTAATAGCGAAGGCAGGATCGACACGATCGAATCCGGCGGAGATGCCATCAAGATGTTGCAAACTCCCGACGCGTGTAGCCGCTTAGCCCACAAGAAGGGCGGGTAGCGCGTTAGTTTGCGCTCGGGCTGTCGTCCGCCTGCAGATCGCCCAGAGCATACTGAATTCCGGCCAGCATGTGCAGGATAAACGGCCGCGAGTAGTAAACCTTTTCGTCGTGCCCGTGCGCTTCGTAAAACACGCGGCCATTCCCGACGTGCTGGATGTAGCTCAGCGCATAGTCCGCGTCCGTCCGCTTCGTGGCCGCCGGTTCCTTAGCCTTGTCTTCCGCGCTCATCTTCGCGTAATTGATGCTGGTCAGGACGTGCACCCGCTTGCGGCTGAAAGAGTCCTGCGCGAACGTATAAGTCTCGTCCACAATCTCAAATCCACGCGGCGGGAACATGACCGTCAGCGGACTTTTCGGATCGTCCACTTTCACCGGAATCAGCGTGGGGTAGGTCCAGTGAAATTTGAAAAAGCCGCCGATCATCTCGTTGAACTCGGGCCAGGTGCCAGTCAGAACCGGCGCGGACTCCGCCGAAGTTCCACGATTGGTCGCGTGGTAGGAGTCACTGGCCGCGTGAACTCCGGCTAGCCCCTTCCCGCCTTTTACGAAATCGAGCAGCGCTTTTCGGCGCATCGCCGTTGCCGCTTTGTCGTTCGAGTCGTCCAGAAACTCTCCCGTGGTGTTATCGAGGAATACCGCATCGTACTGGCTCAAATTTTCCGGTGTAATCGCTGCCGGGTCGTACGTGATGGTCGTCATCCACGCGCCCGTCTTGTCGCCCAGGTACTCCACCATCTTGGCGGCGAGCGGAATCGAAGTATGCACCCATCCGACGGCCCTGCACAAAACGAGCACGTGCCTCAGGCTCTTTGGGGTCGCGTAAGGTTTATCCGGAAGCGCCGCCATCATCGCCGAGATATCGGCGGGGTTGGCGTACTGCCGCTGCGGACACCCTTTGCTGAATCCCCCCTGAAACCCATCGGCTGGGCAGTTTGCAGGCTTTGCGGCCGTCCCCGCCTGTTGCGCCAAAGCCACCTGCCCTGTCAAAAGAGGAGCGAATAAAACAATGATAAATCCGAAAACTCTCACCGTCATGGGGATATTCTCCAGAGAATGCTGCCGGCATCGTGCTCGGCACGAACCCGCAATTATACACAGACGCCGCCAGTCCAAAAAAAACTAGAATGAAATCCGTCGCGGACGATACGTACTGAAAGGAGTAAATAGCGCAAGTAGGGGACGTAATTGAGATGACGGGCGAGACAATGGAAGCGGCTGCGGCGAAATCTTCTGAAAGCGGCTCCGATGAGTCGGATTCCCTACCCACCGGGCAGGTCTGTCGTCGGCGTTCCTGCGTCGCCCATCTGGTTATTGAGGCTGCGCGGGCGAATCCCGATGCGCCCGCCATCGTATCCGGCCGGGAAACGCTCAGCTACGGGGATCTGACCGTTCGCGCCCGCCGTCTCGCGAATTACCTCGTGTCCATCGGCGTCGACCCGGATGTCCCGGTGGCCCTTTGTTTGGATCGTTCCTTCGACCTGATCACCAGCGCCTTCGCCGTACTCCTCGCCGGCGGCGCTTATTTGCCGTTGGATCCGGCTTGGCCCCCCGCACGTTTGGCGCAAATTCTCGCGGATGCCCGCGCGCCCTTCGTGATTACACGAAGCTCCCTGGCCGGTTCCGCCTGGGGCACGGGAACGAAACTCATTGATCTGGATGCCGATCACGCCGCGGTCTTTCGTTTTGACCCACTGCCCAGCCCCGTCGCGGTTACACGCGAAAACCTCGGGTACATCATCTATACGTCCGGTTCAACCGGCCAGCCGAAAGGGGTCGAGGTCACGCATGGCAATCTCCTGAACCTGATCTTCTGGCATCGGCGTTTCTTTGAAATCACGTCGGCTGATCGCGCCAGTCATCTGGCGGGGCTCGCCTTCGACGCGGCCGTCTGGGAAATCTGGCCGAACCTCACCGCGGGCGCAACCCTGGTCCTGGCCGCCCAGGAGACGCGCTCATCGGCAGATCTCCTGCGCGATTGGCTGGTCCAGGAAAAGATCACCGTCGCGTTTGTGCCCACCGTGCTCGCCGAACCCATTCTCGCCCACGCGTGGCCCACGGGAACGGCGCTGCGTTACCTGCTAACCGGCGGGGATACTCTCCATCGCGCGCCATCTCCGTCTTTTCCGGTCACCGTGGTCAACAACTACGGTCCCACTGAATGCACCGTCGTCGCCACCTCCGGAAAAGTTGCGCCGTTCGACGCGACCGCCGATTCCACCCTCGCGTCCCCCTCCATCGGCAAGCCGATCGCGCATACCAGAATCTACATCCTCGACGAGAACCGGAATGAGGTTCTCCCCGGCGAAACTGGTGAAATCTATATCGGCGGCACCAGCGTCGCCCGCGGTTACCGCAACAGCGCGGAAGCCACGGAAGAGCGTTTCCTGCCCGACCCCTTTAGCGATGTTCCCGGTGCGCGCCTTTACCGCACAGGAGATCTAGGCTGCTTCCTGCCGGACGGCCAGATTGCATTTTGCGGCCGCGCCGATGCCCAGATTGAGGTCCGCGGATTCCGCATCGAACCCGATGAAATCGTCTCCGTGCTGAATCGTCATCCCGCCGTCGCCGCCAGCGCGGTCGTCGCCCTCGGCGAATGCTGCAGCAAACGCTTGGTCGCGTACGTGGTCCCCCGCGCGGGTTCCCCTTTGTCGGCATCGGATCTCCGCGATTTTCTCGCCGCGTCTCTGCCGCAGTACATGATTCCCGTCAGCTTCAGTCAGATCCCCGCGCTCCCGCTGAACTTCAACGGCAAACTGGACCGCGCCGGACTGCCGGACCCCGCGCCGGATAATCTCATCCGCGACACCGGCTATCTTGCCCCCCGGACGGTCACCGAAGAGCAGGTCGCGAACATTCTCGCCGCCCTGCTCGGAGTAGCCCGCGTTGGCGCGGACGAGAACTTCTTCTTGCTGGGCCTTCATTCCCTCCTGGCAACCCAGGTCGCGTCCCGCGTCCATGAGCGCTTCGGCGTCCAGTTGACCCCCCGTCACTTGTTTGAGGCCCGAACCGTCGCGCGGCTTGCCGCCGAAGTCGACCGCCTGCTCATCGCGCGTCTCGATTCGCTCACCGATGAACAGGTGGCGCAGCTTCTCGCCGGCTGACCTCGCGCTCGTAACCCCCGCGACTCCATGGAATCCTCTCTTAGCTTGTGCCGTCTCTTCGAGCCGGACGTAATGTCCAATCCCTACGATCTCTACCGGGAGCTGCGCGAATCCGACCCGGTCTTCTGGGATCCGTTCCTTCACGCGTGGGTGGTCACGCGTTACGCCGACGTCGTCACCGTTTTGCAGCGTTTCTCAGCCGATCGCACGCTCACCACCGAACAGTTGACGGCCATGGGTCTGCAGTCGCTCGCCCCCATCGTGGAAGTGATGAAGCGTCAGATGCTCTTTCGTGATCCGCCCTATCACTCGCGGCTGCGAAGCGTATGCGCCAGCGCCTTTACACCTTCCCGCGTCGCCGCCCTGCACAACCATATCCGCCGGATTGTGAATGGTCTGATCAACCGCTGCATCACCGCCGGGGCCGCCGACATCGTCGCCGATATCGCCGCCCTCATGCCCGCCATCGTCACCGCCGAGATGCTCGGCGTGCCCGTAGAAGACCACGAGTCCTTAAAGCGTTGGTCCATCGACTTCGCCGAAATCCTCGGCAATTTCCAACACAACCCCGATCGCGTTTCGCGCGTGCTTGAAAGCGTCGAGGAGATGACGGCCTACTTTCGCGCCGCCATCCGCCGGCAATCGTCCACGCCTCGCGAAGGCCTGGTAAATGCGCTTACAGCCGCCGCCCCCGATGGAGGCCGCCTGACCGAAGAAGAAATCATCGCCAACTGCGTCCTCACCATGATCGGCGGACAGGAAACAACCACCAACCTGATCGGAAGCGGCGTGCTTACCCTGCTTCGCCATCCCGCCCAGATGCGGATGCTTATGGACGATCCCGCGCTCATCCAGCCCGCCGTCGAGGAGCTTCTGCGATATGAAAGCCCCATCCAGCACACGGCTCGCGTCGCCCATGAAGATGTCACCCTCGGCGGAAAACGGATTCGCCGGGGCCAATCCGTTATCGCCGTGATCGCGGCTGGCAATCGTGACCCGGAGCGATTCAACCAACCCGACGTTCTCGATCTCACGCGTTCCGATAACCGCCATCTCGCGTTCGGTTGGGCCACCCACTACTGTTTTGGCGCCCCGCTCGCGCGGATGGAGGGCCAAATCGCCTTCAGCCTCCTGTTCCAGCGTTTTGAAAATCTGGAGTTGGCCTCGGACCACGTCGTCTGGCACGAAAACCTCGGTCTTCGCGGATTGACGGCTCTACCCGTTCGCTTCCATCCTGGCCCCGTAGTCGCGGTCGATTGTCACCTCGGGTTTCTCAACTAAGCCATGGGTTCTTCAACGCAAGCAATGACACACGTCGAACCCCTTTCGGAGTTGCGGCGTCAGCTCCTCGAACGTTTGCGCAAGGGGGAACTCCAATCCCCGGGACAATCGCCGCCCACCCTCGCTCGCCCCGCATCCGGGCTAATCTCTCAACCATCGTCAGCGGAAGACATCCCCCTCTCGTGTGGCCAGCAGCAAGTGTGGCTGCATTCGCAGTTTGCGCCGGACGCTCCCATCTATAACGAGTCGATCACCATCCGCAAGAGCGGCCCGCTCGATCCAGTGAAGCTAGTTGCCGCCGTCAATCAAATAGTTAAACGCCATTCCATCTGGCGGACCGAATTTAGGGAGGTTTCCGGCAAAATCGTCCAGGTGGTGCACGCGGATGTCCCCTTGCCAATTCCGCTCCTGGATCTCAGTCATCTCCCGTTCGCCCGTGCCGAAGCCGAAGCCGTCCGCATCGCGTGCGAAGACGCAAGACTCCCCTTCGATCTCGGAAAGCCGCCGCTACTGCGCGCGCGCCTCATCCGCCTGACTCAGACGGATCATCGCCTGTACCTCACCTTCCACCACATCGTCTTCGATGGCGTCTCCGTTTACCGGGTCTTTCTCCCCGAACTGGCGAGCCTCTATGAATGCCATGTTTTGGGGCTGCCCGCCTCCTTGCCGGATTTGCCAATTCAGTACGGCGAGTACGCGGCATGGCAGCGAAAGAAAATGGCCGATGGCGAGTACGAGGCTCAGTTGAACTATTGGCGCCGGACCCTCAACCCCGACGCCCCGTCACTCGCACTCCCCGTGAACGAGGGCGTTCCTGATAAGACGCCCTGGCGAGCCGGCATGGAAACGCTGGTTCTGCCCGCGCCGCTTTCGCTCGCCATCAAACAGCTTGCGGCTGCCGAAGGCGCGTCTCTCTACATGGCGTTGCTTGCGGCCTTTCACATCCTTCTTTACCGTTATTCCGAACAACCCGAAATCACTACCGGCGCGGTCGTCAGTACCCGGAATCGGCCGGAACTCGAAACCCTCATCGGCTTCCTGCTGAACACTCTCGTTCTGCGGAGCCACGTCGATCCTTCGTCTTCCTTCCGCGAATTTCTCAAGCAGGTCCGCAATACCGTACTCAACGCTCTTGCCAATAGCGACGTGCCGTTCGATGCTGTCGTCCGTGAACTGGCGCCCAAGCGTCACTCCAGCCGCAACGCCCTGTTCCAGGTGCTTTTCTCCCTTCGTCCGTCCGCCGCCGGTTTTCCCGAAGGCTGGGATCTGACCGACTTCGACGTTCACTGCGGCGCCTCCGGCTTCGATCTCTTCTTCGATTTTGCGGATCGGCCCGAAACTCTGATGGGCCGCGTTGTCTATAGCCGCGCTTCCTTTGATCAACCGACCATCCGGCGCATGATCGGGCATCTGCAATCGCTTCTCGCAAGCCTCGTCGCAAACCCCGATCAACCCGTCGGACTTCTCCCCTATCTCACAAATGACGAGCGCGCGATCACCCTACGCGCGGGTGCCGGTCCATCCACCATTCCCTCTGAGGACACCATTTACAGCCTCTTTGCAGCCACAGCCGCGCGCTTCCCCGGTCGGCCGGCCGTGCTCTTCGGCGCCGAACAGTTAACGTTCCGCGAACTCGACCAACAAGCCACGGCCTTTTCCGATAGGCTGCGCGGCGCGGGAGCAACGCCCGGTTCCCTCGTATCTATCTCCATGGATCGCTCCCTTGAGATGCTGATCGCGCTGATCGGCATACTCAAGTCCGGAGCGGCCTATCTCCCCATCGATCCCGCACTTCCGGAAGAACGCCGGGATTTCATCTTCGGCGACGCCCAGCCTCTTCTTCAGGTCACCTCCACCAAGCTCGAGATCGTCCGCGTTCGGGACGAACCATCTTGCGTCTCCCCCGGTTTGGCCTATGTGCTGTACACCTCCGGATCCACCGGCGTTCCCAAAGGCGTGGAAGTACCGCAGTCCGCCGTGGTGAATTTTCTGCGCTCCATGCAGCGCGAACCCGGGTTCTCCTCCACCGACGTTCTTCTGGCGATCACCACGCTCTCATTCGATATCGCGGTCCTCGAAATATTTCTCCCGCTCGTTTCGGGGGGAAAGCTGGTCCTCGCTCCCCGCGCGACGGTCACCGATCCGCAATTGCTGATCCAGGCCATTCGCGATTCCCGATGCACCATCATGCAAGGCACTCCCGCCGTCTGGCGCGCTCTCATCGATGCGGGTTGGGAAGGCGGCCCGCAACTCAAAATCCTGTGCGGCGGAGAAGCCCTTGCGCGCGGCCTCGCGAACCGGCTACTCCCGCGCTGCCGCGAGCTATGGAACATGTACGGCCCCACCGAGACAACCGTCTGGTCGACCGTCCAAAAGGTCGAGAACGGTAAGGACGCCGTGTCCATCGGCCGGCCCATCGATAACACCCAGGTCTACGTGCTCGACCGCCAACTGCAGCTTCTGCCGGTCGGCATCAAGGGTGAACTGTACATCGGAGGGAGCGGCGTCGCGCGCGGCTATCTTGGCCGCTCGACTCTCACCGGCGAGCGCTTTCTGCCCGATCCTTTCGTTCCCGGCCGGCGCATCTATCGCACCGGCGATCTGGCCCGCAGAAGACACGATGGCGCTCTCGAAATCCTCGGCCGCATTGACCATCAGGTTAAGGTCCGTGGACACCGCGTCGAACTCCAGGAGATCGAAGAGGCCCTGCTGCAGTTCCCCGGTATTCAAGCCGCGGCCGTCAAAGCCTGGCCGGACGCCTCCGGCGAAAACTCTCTCGTTGCCTATTGCGTGGGCGGTGTGGAAGCCCACGATCTGCGGACATTTCTCGCTTCCAAGCTGCCCATTTACATGGTTCCGTCCCGCTTCGTTGATCTCCCATCGCTCCCGCTCACGCCCAACGGCAAGCTGGATCGCAAACTACTTCCCAATCCATTCCAGAACGATCTCGCGTCCCTTGCGGTCGAATCCGCAGGCGCCGGTCCCGCCAGCGACACAGAACGGCGCGTGTCCGCCATTTGGGCGGCGTCGCTGAACCTCACCAACCCGGATATTCATCAGGATTTCTTCAATCTTGGCGGTCATTCGCTACTCGCCGCAACCATGTTACGGCGCATTGACGCCGAATTCGGGATCAAGCTCAGCATCTCCGTCCTGTTCGAGCACCCCACCATCGCCGCACTTTCCGCTCTGCTTGACCCGGACCGTCCCCCCGCATCCGATGTAGCGGCGGGGCAACAATATCTCCACTGGATGTACGCCGGGGCATATTGCCGCTATCTGGCTTCCCATCTGCGGCCGGACTACCGTTTACACGGCGTTTCGTTGCCGCATGCGATCGAAACCCAGATCACCGCCAGGGACCGTTTGGAGGATGTCGCCCGCCTGATCGTCAACGAAATGCGCGCCAACTCGCCCGTTGGTCCTTACAACATCGGCGGGTGGTGCATCTCCGGAATTTTGGCCTACGAAGTAGCCGTTCAATTAACCGCTCAAGGAGAGCAATTGGGCCTCGTAGCGTTGGTGGGCGCTCCCAATCCTCACCATTACTCCTCCATCCCCAGACGCGAACGCGTGAAAAGTAAAGTGCGGCACCACTGGGCCCATCTCAAGCGCCTGGATCTGATGGGAATTCCGCGCTACCTCATGGACCGCGCGCGCTACCAGCTTAAGGAACGGATCCCTCTACAGCCGCCCGGGTTCGAACGCATTCTTTTAGAGTTGGCGCTGCGCTATGAACCGAAGCCTTTGAATGCCCATGTCGCTCTCTTCCAGGGCGCCGATCGCCCGTCCGTCGTCGATTATTCGCTGGGCTGGACCGGCCTCGTCACGGGCGGATTCGCCGCATACGACATCCCAGGCAACCACGTCACGTCTCTCGAAGAACCCAACGTCCAAGTGCTCGCCCAAAAAATGAAGGCTAGCCTTGATCACCGCCGTACATGATTCCTCTCGCGTCTCGCGATCCAATCCTGGCTCGCGAAGATCGCCGGACTCGCCTCGATCAGCCTCGGCAGCAGTTCGAAAACCGTCGCCGCCGTCCATTCGCGCCCTTGCCGATCCCTGATTCCTGCCCGGTTCAAATCCGCCGCCGCGTGTGACAGCGGCCTGTCGTCCACAATCGAATCCAAAATGATCATCAGCGCCTGCCGCTCCGACGGTTCGTCCACCATGTGGAAGCCATCCGTCGCCGCTCGGAAACCATAAGGAATTTCAATTTCCACCGGACCCGCCGCCCGATCGTCCGCGCTCGCTTCACGCTCCCAATCGATCGCCACCAAATTCCAGCCGTCTCTCTTCCGGCGCACGAGTTCCTCAATCGTCGGCCATCCTGGAGCAGTCTGTCGTTCTCGTTCCAGCATCGGTGCACTCCCCTCGTCCGGCAATGCGCAAGAGGATATCCGTTCCTTTTCCGCCGGAACTGCAAGTAAACAAAAGGGCGCCGGGAGCTTCAACGCATCCGGGCCGTCCCTACTTGGGACGAACCGTCCGATTCCGCAAAAAGGTTTTGAGGAAAATTCCTATCCGGATGAGATCGTCCCCGTCTATCTGCTCGTACTTGGTTGTGGAGCTTTCATGCTAAATCCGATCCGCGGCACATGGAATTCATTCAAGCGCGCCCTCTCCTTTGAGAAAAGAGCGCGCCCCACCCACGCCGCCATGGAGCCTCATTACGCCCCGTCCATAAATCGTGGTTGGTCGAGGTGATGCAGCCACCCGGTCCAGTTTCCCGCTATTGGGAAGGCCGTCCGGGTTCCCACATCCTTACCAGCCCAATTGCCGATCCACCCTCATATCGCGCGCGGCCTTTTGCACAAATCCCATAGCGGCATCGATGTGCCGGTAAGCATTGTCGCGCCAACCCATCGCCGCCGGATTGTCTTCCTCCGCGGCCAGATCTTTGCGGGCTCTCGCCAGTAGCTTCGCGATATTGCGGAACCGCCCCACTCGATCCGGATGCGCGTCCGGATGCGACCGGCTATAAACATCTTTAGCATCGTTCGCCGCCGCGCGGTTGATCTCTTGAATCGCCTGCTGAATCTCGGAATCGGCTGACCTGAAATCCGCTGACACATTCGGCTCAATCGGCCCCCGCAGGAAAGCTCGTGCCTCCTGCAGATCGCCCCGCGCGTGGATGTAGTGCGGGTGATGCCCGGGTGTATCGGCGGCGCCGATTCCCGGATACAGCATCACGGTACAAGCGGACAGAACCAAAATCCCTGCAAAGAGTCTCATTCGTTTTTCTCCTAAGGTCTAACGATATTAGAAAACCCTCTGACCGCACGCAAGTTCCGGGTTACGGCCCGATGCGCGCTATCCTTACTGAAACTTAACGGGCGCCTTCTGATCCAGCGCCATGTTCAGCGCCAGCACGTTCACCCGCGGCTCGCCCAGAAATCCCCATTCCCGCCCTTTCACGTGCGAGGCGACCAACTGCTTCGCGCTGTCGAGTGACATCCCTCGCGCCTGCGCCACTCGCGCCGTTTGCGCCAGCGCATTCGCGGGGCTGATGTCGGGATCAAGCCCGCTGCCCGATGCCGTCAGCGCGTCCGCCGGAATCGGACCCGTATACTGCGGGTTCTCTTTCCGAAACTTCGCCGCGTCGGCCTTCACGCGATCCACCAGTTTCTGATTCGTCGGTCCGTAGTTGCTCGCGCCGGAACTGGAAGCATCGTATCCGTCCGAACCTGCTGCCGACGGGCGCGGATGAAAGTACTCCGGCTTCGCGAAGTTCTGCCCCAGCAAAGCGGAGCCTACCACGCGCCCGTGCGAAGAGACCAGGCTTCCATTGGCTTGATACGGAAACAACACCTTGCAGACTCCCGTAACCACGCCGGGATAAACCAGCCCCGTAAGTACGGTGAACAGCAGTGTCATGCGAAAGGCGGGCGCTAATTGTGTCCACATATGATCCGTCCTGAGTTTCCAGACTACGCAAGCCGCAAATGATAGAGAAGCTGGTCAAGGACCCAGATTCCCGGAAACGGCGCAATAATGCCGCCCAATCCATAAATCAGCAGGTTCCGGCGCAGCAGCGCGGCCGCGCTCTGCGGCCGGTATTTCACTCCACGCAGAGCCAGCGGCACTAAGGCGATAATGATCAGCGCATTGAAAATCACCGCCGACAAAATGGCGCTCTCCGGCGAATGCAGCCGCATGATGTTCAAGTGCGATAGCGCCGGGTACGTCACCATGAACATCGCCGGGATGATCGCGAAGTATTTGGCCACATCATTGGCGATCGAAAACGTCGTCAGCGCCCCGCGCGTAATCAATAGTTGCTTCCCGATTGCCACCACCTCGATCAGCTTCGTCGGATTACTGTCCAGATCCACCATGTTTCCCGCTTCCTTGGCCGCCATGGTGCCCGTATTCATCGCCAGACCCACGTCCGCTTGCGCCAACGCGGGCGCATCGTTCGTCCCGTCCCCGGTCATCGCCACCAGCCGTCCTTCGGCCTGTTCCTTCCGGATGTAATTCAGTTTGTCGGCCGGCGTAGCCTGCGCCAGAAAGTCATCCACCCCCGCTTCCTGGGCGATCGCCGCCGCCGTCAGAGGATTGTCACCCGTAATCATCACGCTCCGGATGCCCATCGCCCGCAGCTGCCCGATCCGTTCTTTCATCCCACCCTTCACCACATCCTTGAGATGAATCACGCCCATCAGCTTCCGCCCGTCGGCCACCGCGAGCGGCGTACCGCCCGAACGCGAGATGCCGTCCGAGAGGTCCCGGAAGTTCGCCGGGACCCGCCCGCCTTGTTCTTCCACAAACGCGATCACCGCTTCCGTCGCCCCTTTACGGAGCCGCCGCCCATCCAGATCCACTCCGCTCATGCGCGTGTAGGCGGAGAAGGGAATGAATTGCGCTTCCTTCTCCGACAACTCGCGCCCCCGCAGCCCGTATTTTTCTTTGGCGAGCACCACCACCGAACGCCCTTCCGGTGTTTCGTCCGCCAAACTCGATAGCTGCGCCGCATCCGCCAGTTCCTCCGGCTGCACGCCTTCCGCCGTCAGAAACTCCACCGCTTGCCGGTTCCCCAGCGTGATCGTCCCCGTCTTATCCAGTAGCAGCGTGTTGACGTCCCCGGAAGCTTCCACCGCTTTCCCGCTCATGGCCAGCACGTTATGCTGCATCACCCGATCCATGCCCGCAATTCCAATTGCGCTCAAAAGGCCGCCGATCGTCGTCGGAATCAAACACACCAGCAACGCCACCAAAACCGCCACGGAGGGCACGCTCCCGCTCCCCGCCGACCCAATGCTGTATGCCGCAAAGGGTTCCAGCGTCACCACCGCCAATAAGAAAATCAACGTCAGTCCGGCGATCAGAATATTGAGCGCGATCTCATTGGGCGTCTTCTGCCGCTCCGCGCCTTCCACCAATGCGATCATCCGGTCGAGAAACGTCTCGCCCGGATTGGACGTGATCTTCACCTTGATCTGATCGCTCAGCACGCGCGTCCCGCCCGTCACCGCGCTGCGGTCTCCACCGGACTCGCGGATCACCGGCGCGCTCTCCCCGGTGATCACCGATTCATCGATCGTCGCAATCCCGTCGATCACTTCCCCGTCCCCGGGAATAATGTCGCCGCTTTCGCACATCACCACATCGCCCGACCGCAGTTTCGACGCCGCCACTTCTTCCGTCTTTCCATTGGTCAACAGCCGCTTGGCCATCGAGTCCGTCTTCGTCTTGCGCAGCGCATCCGCCTGCGCCTTACCGCGAGCTTCCGCCATGGCTTCCGCAAAGTTGGCGAACAGCACTGTGAACCAAAGCCAAAGCGCGATCTGGAAGGTAAATCCAATGCCGCGCGCACCGATCGCAACATCCCGGATCAGGAACACGGTCGTCAGCAACGCGCCCGCTTCCACCACGAACATCACCGGATTTTTCGCCAGCGTCGCCGGGTTCAACTTGAGGAAGCATTCGCGCAGAGCCCGTCTCACGATCGCCGGATCGAACAGCGGCCTTGCATGCGCCAGCCGCTTCGGAATCAGATCCGTTGGTCCGCTTGCCGCCGGAGGGTTCATTGTCGTAGCCATCTGCCTAGCTCCACCACCCGTGAGACATCACAATTGAAGAAAACAGCTTTCCCTCGTGCAGCAGGAAGTGTTCCACCACCGGCCCAAGCGATAGCGCCGGGAAAAACGTCAGTGCCCCCACAATCACCACGGTTCCCACCAGCAGCCCCACGAACAGCGGCCCATGAGTCGGAAACGTTCCGGTAGTCGATGCGACTTTCTTCTTAGCCGCCAGACTGCCCGCCACCGCCAGAAGCGGAAGTAGAAATAGAAAACGTCCGATCAACATCGCCAGCCCCAGCGTCACGTTGTACCAGGGCGTATTCGCGTTGATTCCGCCGAACGCGCTTCCATTGTTGCCCGTCGCGCTCGAATACGCGTACAAAATTTCGCTGAATCCGTGCGGACCGTTATTGTTCAGATTTGCCGTTGCCGGAACGCTCGTGGCCGGCGCCGGTTTCGTGCCGGCGACCGCTGGATTCACATACTGGCTCTTATCCCATTCGAAGTGGACCACCGAAGTGATTCCGCTGAACACCAAAATGCTCGCCGCCGTCGCGATCAGCGCCAGCATCGCCATCTTCACTTCTTTGCCTTCGATCTTTTTCCCCAGATACTCCGGCGTCCGCCCGACCATCAGCCCGGCGATAAACACCGCCAGAATCGCGTACAGCAGGATCCCGTACAGTCCCGCGCCCACTCCGCCGAAGATCACCTCGCCGGTTTGGATGTTGAACAGGGGAACCAACCCGCCGATCGGCGTGAAGCTATCGTGCATCCCATTTACCGCCCCGCAACTCGCGTCCGTCGTGATCACAGCGAACAGAGAAGTCGCCGCAATGCCGAACCGCACTTCCTTGCCTTCCATGTTTCCGCCCGGCTGCGTGTCCGATGCCGCCGTTTGAATCCCGAACCGTCCCAGCAGCGGGTTCCCGCCCTGTTCCGCCGGATAGGTGACGAACACGCCCACCAGAAACATGATTGAGCACGCCGCGAAGATGGCCCATCCCTGCCGCGTGTCGCCCACCATCTTGCCGAACGCATAAATCAACCCGGCTGGAATACAGAAGATCATCAGCATCTGCGCGAAGTTCACCAGCGGCGTGGGGTTTTCAAACGGATGCGAGGAGTTGGCGTTGAAGAACCCGCCGCCGTTCGTCCCCACCATCTTGATCGCTTCCTGCGAAGCCACCGGGCCTTGGGCGATCGTCTGCGTTGCGCCTTCCACAGTCGTCACCTTTTGATACGGCTTCAGGTTTTGAATCACGCCTTGCGAGCACAGGAACAGAGCTCCTATCAAAGACAACGGCAGCAGAATGTAAAGAGTCCCGCGCGTCAGGTCTACCCAGAAGTTCCCGATGCTGTTCGCCTGCTGGCGCGCGAATCCCCTCACTAGCGCGATCGCAATCGCGATTCCAGCCGCGCCCGAGGCGAAATTCTGCACCGTGAGCGCGGCCATCTGAACAAAATACGCCAGGGTTGCTTCGCCCGCGTACGCCTGCCAGTTAGTGTTCGTCACGAAACTGACCGCTGTATTGAATGCGAGATCCGGCGTCATCCCGGTTGCGCCCGATGGAGCATGCGCCGTGCTGAAGCCCTGCGGGTTCAGAGGAAGAAAACCCTGTAGACGCTGGATCAGGTAGGCGAATACGAAGCTCGCCAGACTAAATGCCAGCAGCGACGCCGCATACTCCGTCCACCGCTGCTCCGTATCTTCGCGCACTCCCACCAATCGATACACCAGTCGCTCCACCGGCTGAACCACCGGGTGCAGAAAGGTTTGCTCCCCGCTGAACAGCCGGGCCATGAACAATCCCATCGGCTTCGTAATCAGAAGCAGCGCTACGAAGTAAACCAGAATTTGAATAAGTCCGTTGCCGGTCATAAGGGTTCTCGCTGTTAGAATTTCTCAGGACGAAGCAGCGCGTAGAGAAGATACGCGAAGACAAACAGTGAGGCGATTCCCGCAATAATGAAATCCATTGTTTTGTCCTACAATCGGTCGCAGACCTTGGTAAATACCCAGCAGATCGCGAAAAATCCGATGGCGATCAGAAAGTAGATGGCGTCGAACATGACCTCTCCATCCTATCGCCGGAGACGTAAGCAAGCCCTAAAGAAAATCTAAGGATTTCCTAAAGGAGATGCCGGCTCCGGCATCTTGAGCCTGTATCCAATGCGCGGTTCCGTCAAGAGATATTGCGGAGTACCCGGATTCGGCTCGATCTTTTTGCGGATCTGGTTGACGAATACGTGAAGGTACACGACTTCGTTTCCGTAATCCGGTCCCCAAACCGCCTGCAATAGCTTCCCGTGCGGAATCGCGATATTCGGATGAGCGGCAAGGTATCGCAGTAAGTCGAATTCCTTCGGCGTGAATCGAACATCTTTCCCGTCCACGGAAATATGATGCGTCGCCAGGTCGATCTCTATCGCGCCGAAAGTAATCTTTGCCGGGCTGTTCGTGGGAGAAAGCGGGCTACGGCGAAGGTTCGCCCGGATTCGCGCCATTAGTTCCGGAATGCTGAACGGCTTAGTTATATAGTCGTCCGCGCCCGCGTCCAGCGCCGCCACCTTATCCGCCTCGGAGTTGCGCACCGTCAGCATGATGATCGCCACGTCGGAACCGGCGCGCATCATCCGGCAGACTTCAATGCCGTTCATACCCGGCATATTCATGTCCAGCAGCACCAGGTCGAAGCGTTCCTGCCCAAACTTTTCCAGACCTTCCTCGCCCGTCTTGGCATCGATAATCAGATAACCTTCCGCCGTAAGGCTGGTCCGCATCACGCGCCTGATCTGCGGTTCATCGTCAATCACCAAAATCTTAGCGGTTGTCATATTGCCGGATGTAACGTCCCGTGTCCGTTTTCAGTAACTGGTGCGGCCGGCAGAGTAAACGAGAACCGCACTCCCTGGCCCGGTTCGCTTTCCACCCAGATTCTTCCGCCATGCGCTTGGATAATATCGCGGGAAATCGTAAGTCCCATCCCAGTCCCCGGAATGCGTTCGCGCGCATCCTGCCCGCGATAGAACTTTTCAAAAATCGCTTCCTGTTCCGCTAGCGGAATACCGGGTCCTTCATTCCCTACATGAATCGCCACAAAGTCCCCTTCCCGTTCGGCGGAAACCGCGATCCTCGCCGATGCCGGCGCGTACTTCAATGCGTTCCCAATCAATTGCCGCAGTGCCAATTCGGTTAGATCCGGGTCCGCGCGAAGCTCCGGCAGTTCCTCACTCACCTCCACCCGGATCTCGCGCCCGTCCTGCATCGCTCGCAAATCCTCCAGCGCTGAACTTACCAGTTTTGCCGCTGGATACGCCTGCAAGCGTAACTTCATCTGCCCCGTTCCAATCCGGGCTACCTGGATTGCCTCGGTTACTAAGTGCGTCAGGTGGTCCGCTTCTTCGTCGACGATCGTCAGTAACTCGCTCTCCACCTGATCGTGACTCCGCTGCGAGAGTACCGCCGATATCGCCGCCTTGATCGAGGTCAGCGGCGTCTTGAACTCATGGGCAAGAGCATCCAGCAGCGTCGACTTCAACTGCTCATTCTGCCGCATCGCCTCTCCGCGGTTCACAACCTGCTGCACCCGCGCTCTCTCAAGCGAAATCGCCGCCAGTTGGCAGATCGCCGTCATAACGGTCTCGGATAAATCCCCTCCCGCTATCGCCAGGCTGCCTAACGAGCGTCCTCCCAACTGAACCGGATGCACCGATGCCCTCGGCTTATCTAACCGCAACTTCCGGCCCGTTTGGCTGACTTCCCGTAAAATTCCCGCCGCATCCCCGATAGGCGCTGAAGAACCACCTGCTTGGGAGCCGCTGTGGAATACCGTGTCGCTCGAAGCCTCGTAGAAATCCACCGATGGCGCTGCAAATAACCCGGCCACCTGTTGCGCGATCTGACTCGCCAGCCGCCGCTCATTATCACCCAGCATCAACGCGCGGCTCAACTCATACAACCGTTCCATCTCCTGCCGCTGCGCGCCCGCTTCTTCCGCTCGCTGCCGGGCACTGGCCGAAAGCTGACTCGCGGTAATTGCTGTAATGAGAAACACCGTCAGCGCCACCCAGTTTTCCGGGTCGGCGATTGTGAAAGTCCCGATCGGCGGTAAGAAGAAATAGTTGTAGCAGAGTACGCTCCCCACACAAGCCACGATCGACCCTCGCAGCCCCGCGCGCGTCGCCACTCCTAATACGATCAGCAGGTAAGACAACGCTGCCGTCGCATTATTCACATGGAATATCTTGAAGTCAACCGCGGTGAGTGCCGCAACCAGCACTAAGATTGTTAGTAACCCGGCCGCGGTCCCGAGAACTTGTTGATGACGGAACGGCATAGTCCGTGATTACTTGCCGGCATTCTCCCCACCCAAGTATACAGACCGCTCCGTCCCCGCGTACTAAAAGAATGCGGTCACGTCGGCCGCGAACATAAACTGCGAGTGCCTGTGCCCGGTGTCATAAGCGTTCGCGTCGAACGCATGTTCCCATCGCAGTTCGGGCCGGAACAAGAGAGTGCTCCCGATCCAGTGGTTCCAGGATAGTCCGTCTTCCACATACCGGGTTTTATACCCTGTTCTCTGCCCTCGCAAGTCGTCGAAAAACTCATTTCGCAAGCCGATGAAATCGTGTGGTCCAAACTGGCGGTTGGTGTAATTCAGAATCGAGTAGTCCGGCGCGAAGCAGGTCAGTTCCGTGTTGTTGTTGCACACCGCGCCATTCGTGTTGAGCTGTATCGACGGAATAGCCGCTGGATTCGTCGAGTTTGGCGTATGGCTTTCGTATTGATACCAACTCTCCGTCGCCGTATGCCACTTCTCGTTAATCTTGTGATAGTAAGTGATGTAGTACGCGGCGAGGTTGTTGTAAGCGTACCTGCTCCGGTTGATCGAATTGGCGCAGAGATAAACGTTATCCCCGCCGTTGCTCCACGTATAAGCGGCGCACGCGTTGCCGGTCCATTGCGCATCCGGCTTCCACGCGGCTGTGTCGCAGCCGGGCGAAACACCCGCCTGGATCGTCCAGTGATTACTAAGCTTGATCGTCGCGTTGGCGCCCGTCTGCGTGTAGCAGTCGTACGTATAAGTCAACGAGTGCATATACGTGTAATTATTCGGCGCCAGTTGGGCTTCAATATCGGGCAATGAAATATAACGGCCCATCCTCAGATTCATCCCCTGCGCCACCTGCGGAAAATACACGTCGATATAAAACATCACCGGATCGTATCCGTACTGGTTGCCCAGCGTACCATCGCTCTTCACATGCAATAACTGATCGCTGAAGTAGCCTTTCGCCGTGGTAAACCGATAGTCGAGCCCATATATCTGAGTAAGCCGGAATCCCCAGTCGATGTGGTCCGTCTGCACCGTATCGGGCTGGCGTTCGACATAGAGCGCGATCTGATCCAGTTGAAAGGAGTTGGGGATCTGGTTGTACCCCGCCGGAGCATTGCCGTACTTTCCGTTGGCCTGTGAACTCGTGCTGAAGTTGAACCCCGCGTTCACCCATCCATAGACGTCGATCTTGCTCTTCTTCCACCAATCCCCGTCCGCCCCGCCGTAGATCGCGGTCATCAGCGGGGTCGAGATCACAAACGGCTGCCCAATGGTCACCGTCCCGCCGATCGGCCATACAGTGAACGGAAACGGCGGGTCCGATTCCGGCGCGGGATATCCGCGGAACGCCGGCGCCGCATCGGCCGTTGAACCAGTCGCGTCCGCTGGGGCACCCGAAGCCGCCGGAGCCGGATGCCAGTCCGACCAATACGCCTGCCCAAACCGCTGCAGAAACGAAGGTCTTGCGGCCTGCTCATCCGGCGCGGCCCCCGATTGCCCATCCGCCCGCGGCGCGGCGCACAACAGCAAACACACTGGAACAATCAAAAGTAAACGCGTTTTCCGTAATCTGGTCATAGCCGAAGGCTTCAGTCTGAAGTCTACGGTTCGGATCCTTAACGAACCCTCAAGGCGACATAAAGATTTCCTAAACGACGGAAAACACTCTTAACATCCCCAACCAGTAGTGCTAAAGTCATGAACCAGCTACACTCATCTTTTGCCGGATTCCCCGTCTGAATCTGTCTAAACTTCTGATTAGGGGGATTCATGGGATCCAATCCCACACAAGCCATAGCTTCGTTCTTGTTCATGTTTGCGTTCGTTTTCATTGCCTTCGGCTGCTCTCAGGGCTACGGCTTCCTCGCCATTCTGGCCGGTTTAGTAACCCTTGCTGTTTCCATATTTCTATTCCGTAAAGCCAAGCCTTGGGAGCATTTGGAAAACGGAGACCGCATATGATCCTGATCGGCTTATTAGTCGCGGTGGTGGGCTTTCTCATCAGCGTGTTCAGCTTATCGTTGACCGCCGGCATCACCGGCCGCCTCATCCTCGTGTTACTCGGAATTGCGGTAAGCCTCTTCGGTATCATCGGCATCCTGAACCGGCACTATGTTAAGAACGCCAACTGGAGGCAGCCTCGATGAAGACGCTCCGCACCCTTCTGCTCGCCTTCCTGCTAAGCTCCGCCGCTCTCGCCCAGACGCCTGCTACTTCCGCGCCGGCTAAGCCCACCGCGCTCACCGAAGCCGATCTGAAAAACGCTGCCACGCCTTCCGCCGACGCGCGCGCCAAAGGCGACCCCGATGGATCTCTCACCGGCAACGTCTCCGATATCGGCGTGAACGATGCCAAGAAAGGCCTGACCTTCTCCGACATTCTCAATCAGATCGGCCAAAACAAAATCGCCGTCAACTTCGTCTGGACCCTGATCACCGGATATCTCGTCATGTTCATGCAACTCGGTTTCGCCCTGCTCGAAACCGGCTTGTGCCGCGCCAAAAACGCCAACCACACCATGATGATGAACATGGTTGTCTACGGCGTCGGCATGCTGGCCTATTGGATCATCGGCTTTTCTATTCAGATGGGCGGCGTCGGCGGCGTAGCCAATCTCGGCGGCGCTCCCACCTTAGTCAACGAATTCGCTTTTACTCTCTTCGGAAAACCGTTCGGCTTATTCGGCCGTAACGGATTTTTCCTAATGCACAACGGCACTTACGATGTCGCCGTCATGGTCCTGTTTCTCTTTCAGATGGTCTTTATGGATACGGGCGCGACCATCCCCACCGGCGCCGCAGCGGAGCGCTGGAAATTCGCCGGCTTCATTCCTAGTTCCTTTCTGTTCGCCGCCTTCACTTACCCGCTTTTTGCGAACTGGGCTTGGGGCGGCGGCTGGCTTGCCAATCTCGGAACAAACTTCGGTCTCGGAAAAGGTTATGTGGATTTCGCCGGCTCCGGCGTTGTCCACGCCGTCGGCGGCATGTCCGCTCTCGCCATCGCCATGATTCTCGGGCCGCGCATCGGTAAGTTCAGCGGGACCGGCAAACCTCACGCCATCCTCGCGCATGACCTTGTACTTGTAATAACTGGCTGCCTCATCCTCGCGTTCGGCTGGTTCGGTTTCAATCCCGGCTCCACTCTCGGCGCTTCCGGCAGCGGCAACCTCCGTATCGGCTCCATCGCGGTCAACACCATGCTTGCCAGCGCTTCCGGCATGATGTCCGCCATGTTCTACATGTGGATTCAATACCGCAAGCCCGATGCCTCCATGACCGGCAACGGCTTCCTCGCCGGCCTCGTCGCCATCACCGCTCCCTGCGCTTTCGTCAACCCGGTCGCCGCCGTGATCATCGGCTTCCTCGCCGGGCTGCTGGTCTGCGTCTCCGTCGCGTACGTCGAGCGGTCCCTAAAGATCGACGATCCCGTCGGCGCGGTCTCCGTTCATGGCGCTTGCGGCATCTGGGGCGTCATCTCCGTCGGTCTGTTCGCCGACGGCAAGAGTAACTACGGCGGCGCCTGGAACGGCGTCAATGGTTCCGTTACCGGACTCTTCTACGGCGATTCCGGCCAGCTTGTCGCCCAACTCATCGGCGTCTCCGCTCTCATCGGATTTGTCTTTACCCTTTCCTTCGTCTTCAACTTACTCATCGACTTAGTCGTTGGACAACGCGTCAGCGCCCGCTCGGAGCTTGAGGGTCTCGACTTACCGGAAATGGGTTCGCTCTGTTACCCCGAATTTGAAATCCGCACCAATACGGTTGCGGCTGATTGAGCCTGCGAATAACATGCAAACTTTTCCCGAATCCATAGCCCTCGCTCCCCTTGCTCCGAGCTCCCTACCGCCCGTCCCCTGGCGCGACCCGCACTCCGTCCCGGCCGCCCAACTGGCCCGGTTCATCCAGGAACTTCGGGCGTCCTGCGAACTCCACCCCCACTCGGCCGATCTGCGCACCTGCCTCGGCATCGCGCACGCCATGAACTTCGATGTGCCCCCATCCATGCTTGCGCTCGAAGAAGCCGTCCAGCTTGATCCCCACAGCTTCTTCGCCCGGTTGAAGTACGCCGAACTGTTCTACCGCCTACGCGCCTTGGTACGCGCCGAAGAAGAAACCGTGCAAGCGTTGGAGCTAGCCGCCCAACCCTGGGAGCTTTCCCTCGCGCGCAAACAACTCCAGGAAATTCGGTCTCTAACAAAAGCTGGGAACCTTCGCCCCGTCCTATCGAAGCCGTTGCTGATTCCGCTCATCGCCCTCGCGCTGATGTTACTTGCCTCCGCGCTGGCCGTAGGTTGGCGTCCATGAAGTGGACCCTGTTTGCCGCGGCCGTCATCCTTTCCTGGTGGTGGCTCCTATCCTTGGGCGCTCCCGTTTTCGCGGTGGCCGCCGGAACGGTACTCGCCGGGCTGCTGACATGGCGCAACATCTCAAAACGGATGTCTTAGTTAGCTTAGGCGCTCAATCCTGTACTCGCAGTACCTGCACCGCGTCGGAACCTTGTCCAAAGCTCCGGACGGGCTGAAGTCCCGGAACGTTTTGGTAGGCGGCTACATACGCGCTATGTTCCCGCTCGGTCGGCCCGACCAGGATGAACCGCACGCCGTTCGCCTTCGCATTGCAGAGAAGCCGGTCCAGCTTGTCAACCGGCATCTTCGTAACAGACTTCCCAAGGTATGGATACAGCCCCCATTCCCTCGCCATTACATTTGCGGATGAAGAGTAGTCGGGCGACCGCGTAATCCAGGTCGAGGCCGCCCGGTAATTGGCCCACTCGGGATTGGCTCGCATATCGTTACGGGCGGTATCTACCGCGGCGGCGAAAGCCAACCCCAGACAACCGGCCACCAGAATCGCGTTCGCTCTTCGGCTCAGCGTATGCAGAGCGAAGTCGAATCCACACCCCGCAATCACCGCAACGAACACGATCAAGGGATAAAAGTACCGCGGTTGCGATTGCATCGCCGGCACAATCACCAGCAAAGGAAACGCCATCAAAACGATCGCAAGTGTCGCCGCGTTCCCAGGGATTGCATACTTCAACCTTTGATAAATCCCCAAAGCTAAAGGAATAAAGAAGACAAGAAACGGCGAAAGAGTATTCGTTAGGTCCTCAAAGGCAAGTCTTTTCCAGTTCCTCAGGGTCATCGTTCCCCACCGCTTGCCGTACATCCTGATAAAGTCCGGCCAACTTAGCGCGCATGCTCTTCGAGTCGGATCTGCGAACTCCGCGCAATTAGATCCCACCGTGTAAGTCACGCTATCCCGGATACCTTCTGACATCAGGATCCCGTCCGCAATCACCTGCCTGACGCATTCCTGCTTGTCTGGACCGAACGCGGCGGCCATCCGTTCGGCGGGAAGGCGGACCACCCACAAAGCCGACACGAACCCTAGCGCTCCCACCAAACCAATCAAAGCTTTCCTCGTGACGGTCACTCCGCCGGTTGCGAGCAACGGAACCAGAAACGCCGCCGGGAAGAATAGACCGGGGCCCCGCGTCGCCGCCGCGACTCCGCAAACCACCGCCGCTCCCAGGAACGCCTGCGTAGATCGGGATCGCAGTGCGGCAAGAATACTTACCAGGCAAGCCGCGGTCATACAAACGAAAGTAGAATCGTAGAGTGGAACGCGGGCGATGCCGATCAAAGGCGGCCATGACGCGAGAATGAACCCCGCCAGGAATGACGGTCCGCGCCCGCATCTCAATATCCGGCATGCTGCGAATACCAACACCGGGCATACCACTGCTGCGATTACGCTCGCCAGCCTCGCCGACAGTAATACGTCTGGCACAAACCTCCCGGTTAACCAGGCTAAATACGGATAGACCGGGTATAAGATCCGAAACGGAGCGACAATGCCGTGGTAGTTCCCGCTCAATAACTCGATGACTCTCAGAAACGGAGGACTATCGGCCGCAACCGGCGCGTCCGCCTGAAAGACCCCAAGGTTGAGAAGGATGCTGTAAATCACCAGACCAGGGATTGCCAACGCCCCAGGCGACCATCCCGTTCTCGATCGAAACGGCATGGTGGGCTTCTCACTTATAAGAAATTCCAACGCACCTCGAAACTGAAAATCTGTAAGCCGTCTGCTCCAGTCTAGCTGAATCCGCTGCCTACATGATTTGTTAACATTCAGGCAAACCGAAGCGTAAGAATGGAAAACAGAACCGTCGAAAGAATCACCACTCCTGCGTACTCCCGCTGTCTCGCACTGTGCCTCTATCTTGCGATTGCCGGCGCTTTCCTTACCGTTGTTCTCGGCGCCGCCGATCACTTTGTAGGTCCGCAACCGTTCTTCGGCGTCTGGGAAGATTCCTTAATGCTGCCGAGGTACGCGCACAATCTGCTGACCTCCGGACTGATCTCATGGAATCCCGGAGGTCCGGCCACCTATGGCTTAACCTGTCCCTATTACTTTCTATTGATAGTCGTCCCGGTCGCCCGCTTCGTAACCACCAATCCTATTGGGATGGCCGTCGCCTCCAGCTCCCTTTCGGGAGTCCTTTTCTTTATCACCCTCGCGCTCGTGCTTCCCCGCGTCCTACCCGGACCCAGGCGTTACCGGCGCGTCTTCTATATCTTTCTCGCATTTGCTTTCGCCCGATCCGCGTCGGACCTCGTCATGCATCTCATCAGCGGAATGGATACTTACTTCGGGATGCTCTATCTCACGCTTTACATCGCGTTGTTTGCCTGGCACTCCCGCTCGCGAACCATCTTATCGGCCATCCTGACCGGCATACTAGGCGGCCTCGCGTTTGGCGCACGCCCAGATCTACTCCTATTCGCGATCATCCTTCCCGCTACCTCGCTGGTCGGCGAATTCCAAACCGGCCAAAGACGCTTAGGCTTCCTAACGCTCGCCGCAACGGGAATCGTCCTCGTCTCGCAAGTAATCGCCGCCCTGACTTACTTCCACTCTCCCTTGCCGCTGCCCTTCTACGCTAAGGCGCTGCATCCCTACGCCGGGCTAACCGGCTTCGGAATTACCAGCTTCCATTACCTCCTCGACTATCTCCTCTCCTATTGGCTCTTGTTTCTACTTATCGCCGCCGGTCTGGCGCTCGATGTTCGCCGCTGGTGGAATAAATCCGAACCTCTGGAGCGCGGTCTCCTGATCGCAACTGTCCTGCACATCGCTTACTTCCTGCTCGCCGTAACCCAGATCATGCCGCGCGGCGCGCGTTTTTATTACCCCACTCTTCCCGCCATCATCTATCTCGCTGGAATGGCGGCGATTCGTCTCTTACATGCGGCCGATTCCTTCTGGACCCGCCTCGCAAATCTCATCCCGGCTCGTTATCTTTACTTCGCCGCCGCGTTGACTCTCTTAACTTTCCCGCCACAGGTAGGCGGCTTCCTTAAAGTCCAGCGGATCGCCAAAGGAGACATCGCGTCGTTTGATCTTGCCAAAGAATACCGAACCTATCTTTCCGATTATTGGTTCGCGCTCGATAAGTTCTCTTCACTTCCATCCGATCTCACCCTCGCCACCACCGAAGTCGGTCATCCCGCCGCCCTCGATCTCCATCGTCAGATTATCGATCTAGCCGGGTTGAATGACCCGCTCTTCACTCATCATCGCTTCTCCGCGGACCTGCTTTTCCAACACTACCGGCCGGACCTCATCTATATGCCACACCCCGGTTACCGCGGGATGAATCAGGAACTCGAACAAAACGCCGTTTTCAAGAGAGACTACGAATGGATTCCGTCCGATCGTCTCGGTACCACCATGGGAATCGCCCTGCTCCGCGCCAGTCCGTATTATCTCGCCATGCGGCACGTCGTCGACACTTCGTCTCCCCAACAGTGAAACAATGGAGTTTCTATGTCAGACAAAACCGAAGAGTCAGGAATCCTGGTGGCGGCGGCCAAGGCCGTTGGAAAAGCCGCGGGCAAGATAGCCGCTGTTGCAAAACACGTCAAACCCGATGCGCCCGCGAGCGAAGTCGCTTCCCCGGACGCCACCGAGCCGGCCGGCGCTCCCAAGCCGCCCGCCAAGCCGGCTAAGTTCGCCCCCAGTAATAAGTCGCGTCTGCCCCGTAAGCTGAAGAAAGCCCGGAAAAAGGCTGCCGCCAAAGCGTTGGCGAAACGTTAAGCCCAAGCGTATACTGAGCCGGAGGGATTATGCCTGAATGGCAGTACCAGATTCATCGGATTGAGATTGAGTCGGGCGATGATGTCGACCGGCAGTTGGAAACGGCTCTGGCGGAATACGGCGCCAAGGGCTGGGAACTCGTCGAAATTCTACAGCCCGAAACCGGAGCCACCGCTTACCGCCTTATTTTTAAAGCCGCCAAACCACTCGACTAACTGTATAGGTTATAATTCCTGTCGCGCTTCTTCACGTGCGCCCAGGGGTGAGTCATGTCGCTGCCAAAGAAAGTGCTGGCGGAGTTTCTTGGAACGTTTTGGCTGGTCTTCGGCGGATGCGGCAGCGCCGTGCTCGCCGCCGCTTTCCCCGGCTTGGGGATCGCGTTCGCCGGAGTCGCTCTCGCCTTCGGACTTACTGTCCTCACCATGGCCTATGCCATCGGCCACATCTCCGGCTGCCACCTGAACCCCGCCGTGTCGCTCGGCTTATTAGTAGCCAAGCGCTTCCCAGCGTCGGATTTCATACCCTATGTAATCGCGCAACTCGCAGGCGCCATCGCCGCCGCCGGCGTACTCTACGTCATCGCGAGCGGCAAAGCGGGCTTCTCGCTATCCGGCGGATTTGCCTCCAATGGCTACGCCGAGCATTCCCCCGGCGGTTACTCCCTGCTCGCGTGCTTAGTCGCGGAAGTAGTGCTCACCTTCATGTTCCTCATGATTATTCTGGGAGCAACCGATCGCCGCGCTCCGCAAGGCTTCGCTCCCATCGCCATCGGCTTCGGACTAACCCTGATCCATCTCATCAGTATTCCGGTGACGAATACTTCCGTGAACCCCGCGCGCAGCACCGGCCCCGCCATCTTCGTCGGCGGTTGGGCCATACAACAACTCTGGCTATTCTGGGTCGCTCCCCTAATCGGCGCGGCCATCGCCGGACTCACTTACTCCGCTCTCTTCAGCGAGCCGCCCGCGCCCGCTCAGTCCATACCCAACGTCGCCTGATCCACTGTCCACCCGGCCAAGCGCTCTTCAAGGCGTCCGCTTCCTCACACCCCGCCCGGAAAGCCGACGCCCCAAAGCTTTAGAATTAAAGCTGCTTTGCACACTTGGAGGTGCACCATGGAAATGAACGAGAACGAGTCCGGGCTTCTGCTCGGCGTCAAAGACCTCGACGAACAAGAATTCGCCCTGAAAGCAAAAGATGGCGACGGCACCGACGGTGACGGCACGGATGGCGATGGCACGGATGGTGACGGGACCGACGGAGATGGCGCGGAAGGTGACGGTACCGACGGCGATGGAGCCGAAGGCGACGGTACCGACGGCGATAGCGGCCACAAGAAATCCCTCTAGTGCCCGCTACCCTCGCTGAAGTCCTCGCACCTCTCTCAACAGACGACTTTCTCCACAACTATCTAGGCCAACAATTCTTCCTCGGTAAAGGACAGCCCGGTAAGTTTTCCGGGCTTCTCCCCTGGTCTGACGTCAACCGCATCCTCCGCCAGCATCGCCTCGACGTTCCCCGCCTGCGCGTCGTTCAGGACGGCCGCCCCATCCCCGCCGAATCCTTCCTCACTTACCGCGCCGGCAAATCATCCCGCATCGCGCGCATCCGCCCCGTCGAACTCACCGCCAAACTCCGCGACGGCGCCACTCTCATCATTGATTCCGTCGACGAACTCCAGGAACCCGTCACCCGGCTCTCCGAAAATTTCGAGCAGGTTCTCCGCGCCCGCATCCAGGTCAATATGTATGCCGGCTGGCGCACCTCCCGCGGCTTCGATCTCCATTGGGACGATCACGACGTCATCGTGCTCCAGATCGCCGGCCGCAAGCACTGGAAGGTCTATCCGATGACGCGCGAATATCCGCTCGCCGGCGACTCCAAAGCTCCGGCAAACGCGCCCCAATCCCCGCTCTGGGAAGGTCTTCTCGAAGAGGGCGATTATCTCTACATCCCGCGCGGCTGGTGGCACGTCGCCGTCCCCCTCGACGAGCCCACGCTGCACCTCACCTGCGGCGTCCATCGACCGAGCGGCGTCGATCTCCTCGCCTGGTTCACGGAGCGTCTCCACAACTCCGTCGCCGTGCGTCAGGACCTGCCCCGCTTCGCCACCCCCGCCGCGCAGGCCGCGCATCTCGAACGTATCCGCCAAGCCATCGGCGAAGCCTGGTCCCCCGATCTCATCTCCGCGTTCCTCGCCGAAACCGACGCCCGCACCAAGCCGCGTCCCCACTTCAGCCTGCCGTCGATCCTCACGCTTCCCACGCATGGCCAATGGCATGTCAAATGGATCGCGCCCCGCCCCGTCGAATTCCAAACCAACCAACCGGGCAAAGTAACCTTCACCTTCAACGGTAAGCAGTGGACTTTCGCCGCCGCCGCCGCGCCTCTGCTCGAACTCCTACAAGCCCAATCCCGCTGCTCCCTCGATCAACTTCAATCCGCATCCGGCACTCTGAGTAGCGCCGCCGTGCGGGCCTTCGTCAAGGAGTTGCTCGATTCCGGTCTTGCCGCGCTCGATCAATGACGCCCCAACGTTTCTTCTGCTCCGAAAGCTCCCGCGCGCATTGCGAGGAAATCTTCGGCACCGCCCCCATCGTCGATTCCTGGTTGCTCCTTGAAACTCCGGGCGCATGGAGCGCGAAATCACTCCCGCTCGATCGCCTCCCCGCCGCTGTAATCAAACACTTCGAGTTAATCGCGCGACAAATCCCTCGCAGCCGCCGCCTGCTCATCCGCCGCCGTCACACCCATCACGGCGACTTATCGCTATTCCTCATTCGCGCGGGCGAAACTCACCGCATTCGCCTCTCCACTTACGAAGACCTCTTAGCGATTGATAGCCACGCACTGACTACCGCGCCGCCGCCCGAAACCTCGCCCCGCTATCTCGTCTGCACTCACGGCAAGCACGATAAGTGCTGCGCCAAATTCGGTTTCGCCACTTACTGCGCGTTAAAACAACTCGCCGGCGATTCCGTCTGGGAATGCTCTCACGTCGGTGGCGACCGCTTTGCGGCCAACGTCCTCGCCATGCCCCAAGCAATTTACTACGGCAACGTTTTCCCCGAAGATGTTCCGGCCTTAATCGACGCCGGCCAGCGCAACGAAATTTCCCTCAAGCATTATCGCGGCCGTTCCTCTTACTCCCGTCCCGCGCAAGTCGCCGAGTATCTACTCCGCCTGCGCACGGGCATCCTTGGCATCGCCGACTTACTCTGGCTCGATAACACCCCGCTGACGAAAGACCAATGGCGCGTCCGATTCTCCCAACCGAAAACAGGCGCCATCCACGAAGTCGAATTCCGCACGGCTCAATCCGACTACACCGAACTCCTCACCTGCCACGCTCTGGAACCCTCCGCGGTTTCCCAATACCAACTCGTTCGCCTCGGTAAACGGAATCCGTGAAGAACCTCCCCGCTCTTGAACGGCTCGCCCAAAATCCGCGTTTATCTCCGTTCATCCGCTGGTTCGTACTGCGCCTTAAAACAACTCGCCGGCGATTCCGTCTGGGAACTTGAGCGGCTCGCCCAAAATCCGCGTTTATCTCCGTTCATCGGCGGCCAGAATCGGGAATAAGCCGCTGATGAAAACGGATGAACCCGGATCCTTCGCCGTGGGAGAGTACTTTGCCGATTAGCTCGTGCTGCTTCATCATTCCCCCGTGCTGCTTCGTCATTTCGCCTGACCCACACAGCCACTCCCATAAGTCTGGAAGTGCGCCAGCGTGCAGTACCCGCCCGTCTGACTGCGCCGTAAAAACAATCGCCGGCGATTCCGTCTGGAACTTGAACGGCTCGCCCAAAATCCGCGTTTATCTCCGTTCATCGGCGGCCAGAATCGGGAATAAGCCGCTGATGAAAACGGATGAACCCGGATCCTTCGCCGTGGGAGAGTACTTTGCCGATTAGCTCGTGCTGCTTCGTCATTTCGCCTGACCCACACAGCCACTCCCATAAGTCTGGAAGTGCGCCAGTGTGCAGTACCCGCCCGTCGGCCAATACGCCCCCATCGCCGCCTGCTGCTGATCTAAAGGAAGCAGCGAAATGTTCTGCATGGACTGCGTGAACGTCGAGTTCGCGATCGTCTGCCGGTAAATCAGCGTATTGTAATATTGCACCGGCGTATTCACTCCCCACGCCGTGCGCGTCCGGTCGTACACCGCGTCCGTCGTCAGGTTCAACGCTCCCCACGGCAGCCACACCGCCGAGTACTGCTTCAGAACCGCCGCGCTGGGCGCCGACCCCGGGTCGGATATCACGAACGTCGCATATCCGTTCGCGTCCAATAACGACGCGTCGTCCGGGACGCACCGATTCACGTTCGTCGTATACGGATCGTTCGTACACAGCGACCAGAAACGCACCTGCCGGTTCTCATACACCGGTTCCCCCGCCCGCGTGTTCGGAAACGTCGCCGCCAGAAAACGCACCACGAACAGATCCGTAGGCCCGTACGGCTTCATATACTGCCGGCTCAACTGCGCGCCCATGTAAAAGTCAGCCCCATTCGGAAAAAAGTGACCGGTGGCCGGCGCCTGAATATGCCACGGAGCCGTGCTCGAACTCTTCAGGATCTGCGACCCCGTCGGTGGTGTTCCCATCCAGTTGCTCGTCGCCAGCCGGTCCCATACCGTCGTCGGCGGTTCAATATAAGGTTGCACCGGACAATTTACCAGCGCCTGCCCATTAAAGCTCAGTTGCGGCAGCACCGGATTGGTCGCCCCCGCCGCTGGATCGTTGGGGTTTGTCGCATGGTAAATCCGGTAGTCCAGCGTAATGTAAGTCAGCGTCCCCGCATAAATCGTGTTCGGCGCGGGATTCGCCGGCTTCGGCCCGAACACCGCGTACACCGTGAAAGTACCGTTTGTCGTCCCCGACACGAACGGATTGTTCTGCCCCGGATCCGGAAGAATGCTCACATCGTTGATGTAGTCCAACAGTTGGTCCGCCGTGTAAATATCGATTCCCATGAAGCGCCCGTAAGGGTACTGCCCGTGAATCGTGATCACTGACCCCGGTGTGCCCGTCAACTGGGACGACCAGTAACTGGTCGAACTGGCCTCGGGAAAATTCGTGTTCGCCATCCCCACCGCGTCGGTTGGTGGGTTAGTCTCATTGGTCCAGCCTGTATAACCCGCGCACGCCGGCGTATAAGCGAACTGCATAGCCGGCGACAGAATGGCCAGCGCGCACACAAAAGTAAATGTCTTCACGAAAAACAAACTCCCAGATTTAAGCGACTTACGATTCTACCCCGGCATGGGCTTGCTCTAGCCCTAATTCACGCATTGCACCATGCTAACCTGCGGGGCGAAGCCGCGGGAGGGCTTTCCGCATGTTTCGTTTCCGCATACTTTTTGCCTTATTCATTCGCTGTCTCTTCCACGCCTCCGCCCAGGCTCAAACCGAAACCATTCTCCACAACTTCGGCTATTTCCCCCAGGGCGTATCCCCCTGCGGCACGTTGCTCCGCGACGGCGCGGGCGATCTCTACGGCACCACCATCGTCGGCGGCGCCACCGACAACGGCGTCGTTTTTGAGCGCAGCGCATCCGGCACATACACCGTTCTCTACAGCTTCAAAGGCCAACCGGACGCCGCCCTGCCTAACGCCGGCGTGACGGAAGACGCGGCCGGCAATCTGTACGGCACCACCACCGCCGGCGGCGCTTACAACCAAGGCACGATCTACAAGCTGACACCGGGCGGCGCGGAGACCGTGCTGTACTCATTCACCGGAACCACCGACGGCGCCAACATCTACGGCGGCGTCGCGCTCGACGCGGCCGGCAATCTGTACGGAACGGCCGAAGCGGGCGGCAGCTTGAACTACGGCACCGTGTGGAAGTTCTCGGCGGCGGGTCAGTTCACGGTGCTGTACAACTTCGCGGGCGCTCCGGGCGATGGCGCGAACCCGGACGCGGGCGTGACCCTGGACGCGCAAGGCAACCTGTACGGCACGACGTCGCTGGGCGGGGCGACGCTGAACCTGGGGACGGTGTTCAAGCTGACTCCGGGGGGCGCGGTCACGCTGCTGCACAACTTCACAAAGGTTCCGCAGACGTACCCGCAGTCGGGTTTGGCGATTGACGGGGCGGGGAATCTGTACGGGGCGGTGGTGGAAGCGGCATTTGAGGTGAGCGCGAGAGGAGTGTACACGCAGTTCAATCTGCCGAGCCATGTGCAAGGCTCAATCGGTGGGACCGTCGCGTTGAGCGGAACGGGAAACCTCTACGCGGTCACGGGTGTCGTGGGGAACGTGAGAGCGAGTCCAAAGTACGGCGGAATCTTCCAGGTGAACCTTTCGTCGGGAACGGTAACCGATTTGTATAACTTCCCGGGTCCGCCGAACGAAGGAGCGCCAATGCCGGGCGGCGTATGTCCGGAAGGCAACGAGGCCGCGCCGGGGGTGGTGACCGATGCGTCGGGAAACGTATACGGGAGTTCACAGTATTTCGGGTTGGGCGGTGGGATTTTCGAGATCGCGGCGGCGACGGGAGCGGAGAGCACCCTGTACCGGTTTCCGGCTGCGCGGGGCGGTTCGATGCCGAATCAGATTATCCGCGACCGCTCGGGCGTGATATTCGGGATTACGCAGATCGGAGGAACGTGGAACGGTGGGGCTCTTTACGAACTCGAGTCGGGAGTAGAGCGTACGCTGCCGCTCCCGGTACAGGTAGTCGCACCGCACTTTGGGCAGGATGCGCAGGGGAATCTATATGTTTGCGGCGGCGTGGTGGCTCAGGAGATTTACAGCATCTATAAAATTTCGTCTTCGGGAACATCGACGCTGCTGTACACATTTACCAATGGCAGCAACTGCCTCGGCGTGACGGCGGACGCCCAGGGGAACGTGTATGGAGTTTCGGAAGGCGGCTCCGTACCGCAGGGGCAGGTGTTTCGGGTGAGCAACACGGGGGAGTTCACTTCGCTGTATGTGTTCAGTGGCGGAAGCGACGGCGGAAGTCCGAACTCGGAGATCACCTTGGATAAGAAGGGGGATGTCTACGGGACGACGTTTTACGGCGGCACTGGCGGAGGAGGAGTTTTGTTTCGCATCAGCCCGCAAGGGTCCGAAACGATCCTGCACGCCTTTATTCCAGCGACTGGCGCACAGCCGAGCGCGGGAGTGACGCTCGATGCGGACGAGAATATTTACGGAGCAGCTGGTGGTGAAGGGCCGAACTCTCAAGGCGTGTTATATAGGCTATCCGCGAGCGGCGTTTATCAGGTCCTCTATGCGTTTCTCGGAGGAATGGAAGGCGGGGGCCCCGCGACGGGAGCCGCGCTCGACGCAGCGGGCGACCTTTATGGCACCACTTACTCGGGCGGAGACCTTAGCTGCTCGCCGCTTCGGGGCGAGGGCGCAGCCGGATGTGGGGTTGTATTCGAATTTACCGCTTCAGGGTCGTATCTGGTCCTGCACGCCTTCACCGGCGGCGCGGAGGACGGCGCGGAGCCATCGTCCGCGCCAGTCCTGGACAGTAATGGCGACGTCTACGGGTCGACTTCGTATGGGGGCCCGGCGGACTACGGCGCGATCTATAGGATCACGCCGTAGCGTCCATCGGAGCCTTCCTTGGGGCGCTCTCAGTTTAAGCTTCCGGTAAAGGGATTCACGGTAACGGGCTCAGGCAAGCTGGCGGGCGTCCCCATCGGCGTCTGAGGGTTAATGATACTCACCTGGATCTTGTCTGATGCGTTTACCGGGCAGCTCGTCGAAGCGAGCAGGCTGAACGGGTTAGTCTCCAGAATCAGCGAGATGGGGTTTCCCTCGCCGCTATTTGGACTTAGCTCAATGTTAGGCACAACCGTTATCGACTTATCAGTCCACTTCAGGATGTACATCTGGCAGCCGGGGCTGGAGTTGGGGCTGGTCCATCCGCTACCTGCGGGGATTGGGCGCGCGCCTAGATGCGCGCAAGCTTACTAGAGGCATGTCTCCGCCCCGAATCGCCGCAAATTGCTGAGCCGCGCTGAGCAACATACCAGCTCCCGCCATCCCCCGTCACGCGTTTCTCAACGGAATTTTCCCAGCAGTCTTAACTACTTCCAGCCCATCCTGCCCGCGCACCCCCGCTTCCCCTGCCATAGTCGAATCAGGAAGTGTCATCCAATGAATCCAACGCAGCATCCCCAACCACCTAAACCCAGGCAGCGCCTGGCCCTCCGCGGTTTCGACCACGCCGTCACCGGCCAGAAGCTCATGTATCAGGCATCCGAAATCCGCGCCTACATGCACCTCGGCGCCGAGTACATGGCGGAACTCCGCCCCGTCGGCATCCGCGAAACCCAAACCGCGCAGCGCATCGTCGATCTCAACTGGCGCCTCAACCGTCTCACCGCCATCGAAACCAATCTGCTGACGTTCAACTCCCTCGCGAAGTCCAACGAAAATCCCACCGGCGACCCCAACACCGAAGGCATCATGGCCCATGCCTACGCGTGGGCCACCGACTGCACCTATTCCAAAACCTTCGAAGCCATCAGCCGCTACGAATCCCGTTTAACGCGCTTGCTCATCCAACTCACTAAAGAATTCGAGCGCCTGCAGGACCGCCGTCTCGCCAAATCCGAAGACAAGTTCATCCTGGAAGATTGCTACGTGTGGCGCTGGTATTCCGGCAACCTGCGCCCCGAACCCGCTCCCACGGCGGAATCGCCGCAAGCTGCACAAACTTGTGCAGCATAAAAACATGCACAATCATGCACAACGCTTGTGCACGCGGAACATGCACAACCTTGCACAACGTTATCCCTCCAGCGCCAGCATCCGTTCATACTCCGCGTTGAACTCGCACCCCAGCAGCGCGATCACCGATAGCAGATACATCCACACCAGCAGCGCGATCCCCGTCCCGATGCTGCCATAAAGAACGTTGTAATTCGAAACATCCCGCACATAGTATCCGAATCCCAAAGTCGCGCCCATCCACAGGATCGTTGCCAGAATCGCGCCGGGAATCACTCGCCCCAGTTTCTGCTTCCGGTACGGTGCAAAGTAATAAAGGATCGTCGTCAGCCCCACGCTCGCGCCGATCGCCACCACGTACCGCGCCACCCGCGACAGGAACTCCCACACCTGCGCCAGCGGATTCAAAATCGGATCCACCCGGAACCACTGCAGCGCCTGCGCTTCCGCCTGCTGCCCGAACAGCACCAGCCCGGATGCCACCGCAAACGGCAGTCCCGCCGCGATCACCAGCAGGATCGCCACCCCGCTCTGGTGAAGGAACGTTCTGTTCCGCGGAACCCGGTAAGCCGCGTGAAAGCCTTCCATCAAGCTCTTCACCACGCTCGAAGCCGCCCACAGCGCCAGCAGGTTCGCGCCGATCAGCAATCCGATCGGCCTGCCGCCCCGATGCGTGAACTGCAAAAACACCGCGGGTTCCGTTCCCGGCGGAAGCACTTGCGAGAGAAAGCCCGTCAGTTGCTCGGTGACGTAATCCGCCCGCACTTGCACAAGCACCGCCGCCGCTGAGGTCAACACCGGAAAGAACGAGAGCAGCGCCGAGTACGCCGCTCCTTTGGCGATACTGAAACACCCATCCTCGCCCGCCGCCACCACCGTGCGCCGAAGAAGAAACGGCAGGTTACGCCAGATTCCGCCATGCTGGCCCGCCACCCCAATTCCCCTCAGGCAGCCGGAGCGTTGCGGCTTCTCAACACTTGCATCCCCACCGGCAAAAGCGAGAGGAACACCACCGCCAGAATCACCAGCTCAATATTCTTCTGGATGAAATGAAAGCTCCCCAACTGGTAGCCCAGCAGCGTCATCGCCGTGATCCATGCCGCCCCGCCGAAAAGGCTGAACG
The DNA here is from genome assembly GCA_965225785.1 of Bryobacteraceae bacterium. Classification (GTDB taxonomy): domain Bacteria; phylum Acidobacteriota; class Terriglobia; order Bryobacterales; family Bryobacteraceae; genus Bog-113. Next base: position 520,507 of record CBDDBV010000005.1, read on the forward strand.
TCAGAAATCGCGGATAGTGCATACAGGAAACGCCCGCCATGAACGGCATGAACGTCCGGATGATCGGCACAAACCGCGCGTACACGATCGCCCGTCCCCCGTGCTTGGCGTAGAACTCCCGCGCCTTCACCACGTGCTCCGGGTTGAACAATCGCGACTTCGGCCGGCTGAACACCCGCGGTCCCGCGCTGCGCCCCAGAAAGTACCCCGTGTTATCCCCGATGATCGCCGCGCAGATCAACGTCCCGATTACGATCGGCAGCTTCAGAAATCCAAACCCGCACACCACCCCCACCGTGAACAGCAGCGAATCCCCCGGCAGAAAGAAACCCGCCAGCAATCCCGTTTCTCCGAACACGATCAGCGACAGCAAACCATATCCCAACCATCCCGGAAAATGCCCGGAGAGCAGCCCCGCCAGCTTCTGTGGGTCGGTTAAGGATTTGAAAAGATCCAGTAGCTGATGAATCACTTAGCCCCGTAGTCCCTGCAGCAGCCGGTTCAGTGCGTCCTGCTGGACTTTCACTTTCCCTTCTTTCTCCAGCCGCTTGCGCACGCCATCCACAAAAAGCTGCATCCGCTCCTTCGAGATCTTGTCCTGCATCTCGCTCCGCAGCGCCGTCTCCTGCGCCGCAAATCCAGCCATGTCCGTCGCCGTGTGAGAGATCACCTTCACCACCGCTGAGCCGCCCGCCACATTCAAAGGTCCCAGCAGCGTTCCGTCCTTCGCGGTGAATGCATCGGCCATCGCGCTCGCCGCGCCCAATCCTTCCACCGCGCCCTGCCGGTTGAAGTCGGTCGACTCTTTCATCTCCAGCCCCATCTCCTTCGCCGCCTGCGCCAGGTCTCCGTTGTCCGCCTTCGCTTTGGCCTTCAGATCGTTCACCCGCTTCTGCACCAGCGCGTCCAGTTTGTCTTTCCGCACCGTCGCTTCCACCTGCGGCCGCACGTCGTCCAGGTTTGCCGGATGCGCCGCCACGTCGGCCGTCACCTCCGCCAGCGCCACCTTGTTCACCTGCACCGTAACCGGCGGCGTCACCCCACCGGGCTTCAAACCGTTCAGCGCCGCCTGCAGTTCCTGGCTCACCCCGATCTGCGGCAGTGGCGCGCCCGGGCTCACGTTATCCACGCGGATCAACTCCCCGCCCGTATCCGCTGCCGCCTTGTCGGGATGCGCCGCGTCCTTCTTCAATTCCGCCGCGGCCTTGTCCGCCATCTGCTGCATCGCTTCCGCCGACTTGCGCTTCTTATACTCCGTCGCCAGTGTCTCCTTCACTTCCGCGAACGGCTTCACCCGCGCTTCTTCTTTCGACTCCACCTGCAGAATGTGATACCCGTACGTCGTCTTCACCAGCCCGCTCAACTCGCCCACTTTCGTGCTGAACGCCGCGTCCTCGAACGGCTTCACCATCTGCCCCTTCGAGACCAATCCCAGCTCGCCGCCCTTCGCCGCCGAACCTGGATCCTTCGAGTACTTCTTCGCCAGTTCCCCGAAGTCCCCGCCCGCCTTCAATTGCTTCAGCACGTCCGCCGCTTGCGCCTGCGCCGCCGCGTCCGTTGTGGTCGCGTCGATCGGGATCAGGATGTGCCGCACCTTCACCTGCTCCGGCGTGCGGAACCGGTCCAGGCTGCTGTTGTACACGCTCTGCAAGTCCGCGTCGCTCGGGTTGATCCCCGCTTCCACCTTCGCCGGATCCAGAAGGATGATCGCCAGGCTTCGCTTCTCCGGCGTCTGGTACATCTGCCTGTGCGCCTTGAAGTATGCGTCCACTTCCGCCGGTGTCACCTGTACGTCCTGCTCCAGCATCGCCGGTTTCACCAGAACGTAGTCGATCTTCACCTTCTCGTTCCGTTGCTTATACTCCGCCTGCAGGTCCGCCTTCGTCACCACCACGCTGCTGCCCACCAGCGCCCGCAGCCGGTCCGCCATGATCCCTTGCCGCGTCTCCTCAATCCACTGCGGAATCGTCAGGTTCTTTTGCCCCAGCACCTGCCCCACCAGCTCCTGATTCACGCTGCCGTCCTTGTTCAGGAAAGCCGGTGGAAGCTGTTTGTGGATTGCCGCCGACACCTCGTCGTCCGAAACTTTGATGCCAAGCCGCGTCGCCTCGTAGGCTTCCGCCCGCTCATTGATCAGGCTCTCGATCACCTGCGGCGCCACATACCCCAGCATCGTGGCCGGTATGTGCCGCCCCTGCATCATGTTCTGGACCGACGCCATCGCCGTGTCCCGGGTCAGCGTCTCGTCGCCGATCTTCGCGATCACGCTGTCGTCGGTCGACGCCGGCATCCCGCCGCCCGCTCCCGGGATCAGGTACGTCACCATTGAGATGGCCACCACGGCCAGGATCGCTCCCAGCAGAATACGCACAGCCTTATCGCGGCTGCGAAACAAGTCGAACATGTAAATCCAGGATTCCTTTCAGACCTTCGGAACTTCTTATTGTATCGCCTACAGGTGGCACTCCGCGTGAACCGCCCGTACCGCTTTCTCCAGGCCTTTCCGCCTCACCACAATGGCGATCGTCAGCTCGCTCGAACCTTGCGCGATCGCGATGATGTTCACGTCTTCCCGCGAGATCGCCGTAAACACCCGCCCCGCCAGTCCCGGCGTTCCGCGCATTCCTTCTCCCACCACCGCCAGCAATCCCACATCCTCGTCCACGTCGATCGGCCGCACATACCCGTGCGCAATCTCCAGCCCCAGTCCGGATTCGAGCGCCTCAATCGTCCGCCGCAGCTCGCCCGTCCGCACCAGGAAGCAGAAGCTCTGCCGGTAGCTCGATCCCGATATTGCCAGCACTTCGATATTGGTCCGCGCCACCGCGTCCAGCGCCCGCGCCATCACCTGCACTCCGCTCAGCGCCGCGCTCGCCGTCTCCAGCGAGATCAACGCCACGTCGCTCATCGACGTCACCGCCCGCGCTCCCTGCGACGTCGAAAGCTGCCCCACAATCCGCGTCCCCGTCTTCTCCGGCGCGAAGCTGTTCTTGCTCCATACCGGAATCGACTTGTCCGCCAGCGGCGCCAGCGTCCGCGGATGCAGCACCTTCGCCCCGTTATACGCCAGTTCCGCCGCTTCCTGAAAGCTCACTTCCCCCAGCACCTTCGCGCCCGGTACCAGCCGCGGATCGGCTGTCATGATCCCGTCCACATCCGTCCAGATCCAAAGCTCCGCCGCGTCCGTCGCCGCCGCCAGAATCGACGCCGAGAAGTCCGACCCTCCGCGTCCCAACGTCGTCGGCCGGCCATCGATGGTCGACCCGTTGAATCCGGTCACCACCGGAACCACGCCTTTCTCCAGCAGCGGGTGCAACACCCGCTTCGCCCGCTCCGCCGTCCGCTCCATCACCGGTGAAGCGTTCCCGAACACCGCGTCCGTCACGATCACATCGGAACCGTTCACCGCTTCCGCCGCCGTCCCCGCCGCGTTCAAACAAGCCGCCGTCAACACGCTCGAAAGCCGTTCCCCGATCGCCACCGCTTCATCCACGGACTTCGCCGGACGGTCCCCCAGCATCAGCATCCCGCCCGCAATCCGCTCGAACTCTCCGATCAGTTGATCGATCCGCGCCATCGCCGCCGCCCGCTCGTCCCCTTGCAGCAGGCTCTCGCAAGCTTCGTGGTGCCGTTGGGCCAGTTGCTCCAGATTGGCTTGCAGCCCCGCCCGATCGCCGCCCTCCGCGTGCTTCATCGTGTCGAACAGCAGGTCCGTGATCCTCGCCATCGCCGAAACCACCGCGATTACGGGGCGCGTCCGCCGGGCGGTCACAACCAATTCCGCCGCCGCCTGAATGCGCTCCGCCGACCCCACGCTCGTTCCCCCGAACTTCATGACCAGCAAGTCTTTCAATGCTGTTCCTTGCCATTCGTCGTGCGTGCCCGCAGCAGCTTCAGGATCTCTTCTTCCACCTCTTCCAGAGACAACTGTGTGGTATCCATATAGACGGCATCAGGCGCTTGCGCCAACGGCGAATCTCCGCGGTTCTGGTCGCGGCGATCCCGTTCCGCAATCTGCTGCGCCACTGAACTTGCTTCCGCTCCCGCTTCCGTCGCGCGCCTTCGTACGCGTTCGTGTGGGTCGGCATCCAGATAGATCTTGAGCTTGGCGTCCGGGAACACCACCGTCCCGATGTCGCGCCCTTCCATCACCACGTTCCGCCGCTCGGCGAAAGCGCGCTGCTTCGCCACCATCGCCCTTCGCACCGCCGGGACCGCCGCCACCTGCGATGCCGCCGCCGCCACTTCCGGCGTGCGGATGGCTTCGGTGACGTCTTCGTGGTTGAGCATTACCCGTTCGCGCTCGGAATCGAGCTCGATCTCCGCCGCCTGCGCCAATTGATCCAGCCGGTGCATGTCGGTCAGATCCACCGGCTGCCGCAGCGCCCATAGGGCCACCGCGCGGTACATCGCTCCGGTATCGATGTAGGTATAGCCGAGCCGTGCCGCCAGACGGCGCGCAATGGTGCTCTTGCCGGCGCCTGCCGGTCCGTCAATCGCGATCACGATCGCCATGCGCGCTTCAACAACTCAGTAGGATACCCCGTCCTACGGACCGGGCGCCGTATTCACGGGAGACGTGGGCGTAGCCGTCACCGTCGCGGCCGTTCCTGGGTTTTGCTGTTGCTGCTGTTGCTGCTGTTGTTGCTGTTGCTGCTGTTGTTGCTGCTGCTGCTGCTGTTGCGGGAGTTGCACCTGGCCGCCGCCCTGTGTGGTGTCCTTGGCGAAGTCGTAGATGAACTCCCACTCGTTGTACTTCTGATGATCCTTGTAGATCTTGATTCCCGGCCGCTCGGACTTGCTGGCAAAACCCGCGATTCCCCCGCCGATGGTCTGCCCCGGCGTGCTGCCGCTGTTCAAGCCGGAACCGCCCGCCGTGCTGTTGGAGAACGCGGAGGTCTGCACATTTTGAACATTGGAGGCTGTCGGCAGATTGTTCGCGGGCGGCGTGGGGCCGGGATTATTAGCGAAAACGCTCGACGTCTGCTGTCCCACCGTTGGGTCGGAGTTGCCGGTGCCGTTGGGCCAGCTCGGGCCGGTCTTGCCGCCGTTGACGAATCCGACGTCGTTCACCTGTCCCGCTCCAAAGACGCCCGGCGGCGGACCACCCGGCCTAGGCGAAGTCAACAGGTTGCGGATCATGTCCGCGCCGCCGCCCGGCTGCTGCGCCACGTTTGCCTGTCCATTGTTCGCCGCCGCGTTGTTGTTAAACGCCGCGTTGTTGGCAACCACCCCATTTGCAACAGCGCCGTTCGCGTTGGGATCTATCGCCGCCTGGCCGAAGCTCGGCGCGGTATTCACGTTCCCGTTCGGGGCGTTCGGGTCGGGCGCGTTACCCGTCGTCCCCGACGAAAACGCTTGGTCCACGCCTTCCGCCGTTCCCTGATCGCTCGGCCTCCGGCGCAGCCCGATGTTGGTCCCCACGTTTCCCGTGTCTCCCCCGCCGTCGATCGGCTTCAGCACGGTGATGAAGTTGTTTACGCTCGATTGGTCCTGCGTCTTCTGCTTCGCTTTCTGCGTCAGGGAATCCGTCAGCACGCCGCCCGGCCCCACGTGAATCGCGCGCCATTCGCTCTTGCCCGTCATCGGGTCCACGTACGTCTGGCGCAGAAAGCGCTGCCCGTTGGAGTTCTCCAGGTCCTCGATCTTGCCCGGATACTTCTTGAACTTGCGGTAGTAAAGCTGGATCGCGCGCTTGTACTGCTCGCCCCGGTCGATCAGCAGTTCTTCCTGGTCCCGCTGCGCCTCGAACGCCACCCGAGGCATCGCCGCATATAACGTAATGCCGACGATCGCCATCGTCAGAAATATGAACAGCAGCGCGTATCCGGATTCGCGATTGCGTAGAGGCTTTGGCATGCGTAGGAGTTAACCCGCGATCGCGTCCTCGGCGAGCGGAAGCGTCTGCTCGTTCTTGAACTGCGTATCTTCCATTGTCACCGAATTCACGCCGATCTTCACCAGCCGGTAGCGCTTCTTGATCAGTTCCCCTTCGCTCGCCACGATGATGTCTTCCCCGTCGAGGAAAAACGCGCGCCGCCGCGTGCTGTTCCGCGGGTTGGAGTACCCGTAGTATTTGAGCGTGATCGGGGGCGGCGGAGGCGGCTTCGGCGGCCCCGCGTCGACGACCGGCATCACCGGTGGCTTTCCCCCGGGCATCTTGATCTTCCCCGGATTCGGCGGCAGCGGTGCCAGCGGCGTCGTCGGCGCCGATTCTCCAAACTGGAACAGGTTGCGCTGGCTTCCGCTCACTTCCACCTGCTGCACCTTGGCCAACAGGTCCAGACGCAGCGTCGGATCCACCTTCACCGGATCGATGCTCACCCCGGGGTCGACGTAAGCCGCGCTCCACTCGCCCGGCCGGTTCTGCCCCTTCGCGCGGCGCGTAACCGTGCGGGACTTGCCGGCCGCGGCCCCGGTCTGGGCAGGTCCGGCTGCCGGGCGCGATGCAGCGGCCTGTCCGTTGCTCGAGTCCGACCCGAGATTGCTCCAGATCACGTACGCGCCGACAAGCACCAGTCCGGCCAGCAGGGCGAGCCGCTTCCGGTCCGCTCCAAATTTCATATGGACCCTCCGCTGTCGTCCCGTACGAACGTGTTCACCTTGATCGTCACCGAAAGCGTTTTCCCGCTCGGCTGCGGCGTCGCCGCCAACTGATCGATGATCAGGAAGCGCCGGCTCCGATCGAGCAGATTAATGAACTTCACCAGGTTGGGATAGGTGCCCTCGAAGGAGGCCGTGATCGTCATCATGCTCAGATCGTCCGAACCCTTCACCGGATCGAGCGGCGCGATAGTCCCTTCCTTCCACGTCAGGTTCGCGGACTCGGCATTCTGCTGGAGTTCCGAAACGATCGTGGAATAGGTGGTCCGCCGCGGCGTCATGTACGAAGCCAGAAACTGGTCGCCCTCGCCGCGCGCTTTCTGCACCTTGTCCGCAATCTGCCGCGTGCGCTGCAACTGATTCCGCTGCTGGATCACGCTCAGACGCATGGCCCTTAGCTCATCTTCCACATCCTGCGCCGAGCGGCCGAACAGGTGAAACGCAAAGCCCGCCGCCACCAGGTTCGCCACGATCAGCAGCCCGAGCACGGCGCGCACCATCACGCGCGGGTCTTTTAGATTGGCATTCCGCGCCGATGCCGCAATCGCTCCGAAATCAAAGTTTCTGGGCATAGTTCACACTCAGGCGGTATCGGAACAGCGGGTCGGTTTGCGAGGGCGGGATGATGCCGTAGACCGAAGTGGAGCCGAACAGATCGGACGCTTCGAACTTCAACAGCAGATCGATGAACGGCTTCTGGGTCTTGGCGCCGGCGACGATATCGAGGAAGATATGATCCTGCGAATCGGCCTGCGGGCGGATGGAAATGATGCTCACGTCCGGCGGCACCACCTTCTCCAGATCCGCGAACAGCCGCGTCCAACTAATCCCCTTGCGGTACAGCAGCTTGTTGATGAACTGGCTGCGGTCGAGCACATCGGCGTTGCCGGCTTCACGCAGGCCGGTTTCGAGCTTGCGCTGCTGCGTGTTCATCAGTGTTACCTGCCGGCTCAAGCGGTCCAGTTGCGTGAGGCTGGCCTGCATCTGACGGCGATCGTTCAGCGCGTAAATGGAGAGCCCCAGCAGCAACGCCAGCAGCACCGCCGCCGCGGCTGCCGAGGACACCAGAAAAACACGATCGCCCCGGAACGGCTCGCTCGCAAGATTGATCTGCGCCCTCACGCGGCCAATCCTTTCAGGTATCCGCGAATGCCGGTATCGCGGCCGCCCAGCACGCGCACCGGAACCTGGAACTCCACCGGGAAACTCTCCATCGCTTCGCCTTCCAGCAACCCGAATCCGGCGAGCAGCAGCTCCTGTGCGGGCGCGCCCAGATTGTCCTCGATATACACGAACGTCTGGTGCAGATGCCCGGCAAGTTCCGACAGCGAAATCTGGTCGAGTTGAATGGAGCGGATCACGCGCAGGGTGCTTTCCTGCTTCACCAGGATGGTGATGACGGCGCCGCTCAACCGCGCGATCGCCACAATCCCTTTCGGCGCAACCAGGTCGAGACAGGCCAAAGGCGCGAGCGTCACCAATCCGGGATGAATGCCGGCCGCGCGGAAGGGAGCTTCATACCGGCTGACGATTTCAAGCGCCGTCACCGCCACCACCACTTCGCGCCGGCCCTTGAGCACCGCCGCTTCCTGCACCCAATAACTGAGCGCCGCCGTTTCCACATCGAACGGAACGCTCCGCTTCAACCGGAATCGGATCAGCGAAATCTGCTCATCGGGCTTATCCGGAAGGTTGTCGAAATCGAGCACGGAGACATGCGCGCAATGGTCCGGCAGCAGCAGCGCCGCCGTCCGCCGTTTGCCGCGATTGCCACTCGGATTCAGCCGCGCCACCGCTTCATTCAGCGGCTCCGGAAGCGCGATGTTGTCATGGAGCGGCGACGGCGAAACCACGCCGTGCGGAAGCGCTTCCTCGACGATAGCCTGGGGCTGCGCGACGCGCGCCATGCGCACCGCGTCCGGCGCGATTTCAAAGACCAGCTCGGGCGGCGGGTCTTGCAGCAGCCGCGAAAGAGAATTGAGCAGTGAAGGCATTCCGGGGAAGCTGTTTATCCTTCGATGAAGGTGACCTTGTTGATCTCTTTCAACGTGGTGACCCCTTCGCGAATCTTATTGACGGCGGATTCCCGCAGGAACGTCATGCCTTCCTCGCGCGCCTGGCGCTTGATCTCGGAAGCCGGCCGGCGGTCGAGAATCATCTCGCGGATCTTGTCGCTCAGATCCAGCAGTTCATGAATCGCGCTGCGTCCGCGGAATCCGGTTCCGCCGCACTCAAAGCAGCCCGCGCCTTCGTAAAGAGGAACCTCCTGCCACTCCTTCGGATCGAGTGCGCTTTCAATCAACTGCGCATCGGTATAGTGGACCCGCCGCTTGCAGTGCTCGCAGATCACGCGTACCAGCCGCTGCGCCAGAATGCAGTTCAACGCGGAGACGAAGTTGTAAGCCTCCACGCCGATGTTGAGGAAGCGGCCGAGCACATCCAGCACATTGTTGGCGTGAACGGTGGTGAACACCAGGTGCCCGGTGAGCGCGGAGTTGATGGCGATATCGGCGGTTTCCTTATCGCGGATTTCTCCCACCATGATCTTGTCAGGATCGTGCCGCAGGATGGAGCGCAACCCGCGCGCGAACGTGAGGCCTTTCTTATCGTTCACCGGAATCTGCGTGATCCCCTTGAGTTGATATTCCACGGGATCTTCAATCGTGATGATCTTGTCTTCGTCGTTCTTGATCTCGCTCAACGCCGCGTAAAGCGTGGTCGTTTTACCGGAACCGGTGGGGCCGGTGACCAGCACCATGCCATACGGCTCCATGATGTAGCGGCGAAATTTGACCAGGTCCGCGGCGGCGAAGCCCACCACTTCAAGCGAGAGCTTGGCGAACTTCTCGCTCATCGATTCTTTATCGAGCACGCGCAGCACGGCGTCTTCCCCGTGGATGGTGGGCATGATGGAAACGCGGAAATCGATCAGGCGGCCCTTGTAGCGGACACGGAAACGGCCGTCCTGCGGCACGCGGCGCTCCGCGATGTCCAGCTCGCTCATGACCTTGATGCGCGAGATGATGGTGCTATGCCAGTCCTTCGCGATGGGCGGCATGGCGTAATGCAGCACGCCATCGATGCGGTACTTGATGGCCACTTCCTGATCGCGCGATTCGATGTGGATATCGCTCGCCCGCCGTTCGAGCGCGTTGAAGATGGTGGTATCCACCAGCTTGATCACCGGCGCGATGTTGCTATCGCCGGCGGTCAGCTTGTCGATGGAAAGGGTCTCTTCCGAATTCTCGTCATCCCCGATGACGTCCAGCGCGAAGCCTTCCGTGACTTCTTCGAGAACGCGCTGGCTCTGCTCGGTTTTCTTCAGCAGCTCGGAAATCTGGGAAAGCGTGGCGACCTTTACCCGCAGCTTCTTGTTCAGAAGCAGGCCGAGTTCGTCGATGGTGTTGAGGTTGCGCGGATCCGCCAGCGCGATATCGAGCGCGCCGTTCATGCCCTGCAGCGGGACGAAGTTGTAGCGGAACATCAGATCCACCGGGATGTGCCGGAACAGATCATGATCGATCGCGGTTTCGCGAAGGTCCACGTATTCGCACCGATAGCGGGTGGCGACCGCCTGCGCCGCCGCCGTTTCGCCGGAAGGATCGAGGATACGAGTGCGTTCAGTTGCCATAGAGGTAGGGTCGGATTCCGACAGCCTTACTCTAGAATGACGCGGGATGGGGTGGAAACGTTGAGCGGGCGGAAGCGCAAAACCTCCGCCCGGGGAAACCTCCGTGGGGAAACAGGTAGCGGCTTTTACGACCCGCCGGAACTGCAGGTCGGGAAATACGAGGACGGATCCTGGATCAGGGCCAGGGGAGTAACCGGCGTGCCATCGCTCCACCGGCCCATATCGGTCTGGGTGGTGGCCCCGTACGAGTTCGTGGGACCGTTGCCGTAAACGTAATCACAATACTGCCCGCGCAGCAGGCAGGCCATCATGGAGACGCCGAACTTGTAGGTGATGTTGTAGTCGCGGTCATCCACGCTGTAAGGCCCGGCAACCGTGTCCTTATTGGTGTCGGTCAGCGGGAACCAGTGATTCCCCTCCTGAATCGGAACCCCATAGCTGTCCGTGCGGGCGAGCAGAAAAGGCTTCTGAACGGCGGGAATCTGTTTTAGCGCATTGTAAACGGAGACGCCCTGACAAATGCGGTCGGTCTTATCCTCGTCGCCGACCACCGTGAGAACCAGCGTGTTCGCGTTGATCTTCGACGCGTCGAAAGTAGGGATCTGGCCTTGCCCCGGCTCGACCGCGAGCACCGCCATGGGAATAGGAAGGCTCGAACTTGCCGCTTCCGACGCCACGATATACGAGAGCCATGCGCCCGAGGAATGTCCGACGATCATGGTGAGCGGCTGCCCGTCCGGCGCGAGGGTGGGCGGGATGAGACCGGGCTCGGTGATCGCCTTCAAGGCTTTCTGGTAGTCCGTGATCACGGCGCTCGCAAAATCATTGGGGCTTACCTGGTCATACAGGACCCAGATCACGGTGGATCCCATCTCGGTCATCTGCTCCATCCAGTATTGATACGGCGCCAGGGTGTCCCCGTCATAGCCGTGGATGAACAACACCACCGGCGCGGTGGCCGGCGTGGGCAGCGGGTTCGGGTTTGAAGCCGTGGGCGTGAGGCCGATCGGAGTAAAGATGTAGTAGGTATAGGAATCCGTACCGACGTCATGCTTCGCGTTATACGGACCGTTCTGAACGACCCCGAATAGGTAGGCGTTGCCGCCGGGACCGGATGAAGGCTGCGGAGGCGCGGTGATGGTTTGCGCGCACAGGCAACCTACTGAAATGATAAGTGATGACAAAGATCTTACGAACATCTGAAAGTCCTTCGCAAAATAAGGTGTTGGTTTATGCGAGGGTATCACGGCGGGAAGCGGACGGGCAATCGAATTCGATTCCCCGCCACACTTCTATACAGTACTTATCCGTTCGTCAGCGAATGGTATCGGCCAGCGAAAAGATGGGTAAATAAAGCGCAATCAACACGAATGCGACAAACGCGCCCATAAAAATCATGATGGCGGGCTCAATCAGAGAAAGTACCGCGGTCATTTTCGTGGAGACATCGTCCTCGTAAAACTCGGAGACGCTGTTAAGCATCTGCGGGAGCGCGCCCGTCGATTCGCCGACCTCGATCATGTCGATGGCCAGGGGCGGAAACAACTTCGCCGCTCCCAGCGACGCGGACAACGACTGTCCTTCGCGCACCATTTTCCCGGTCCGCTCCAGGGTCTTCTTGAGCAGGATGGTGCCGAGCGAATCGGCCGCGGTTTCCAGCGCCTGCACCAGCGGGATGCCGCCGGTCAGTAGCGTGCTGAGAACGCGGGAGAACTGGGCCACCTGATACTTGACCCAGATATCGCCGAACAACGGGGTGCGCAGCTTGACGTAATCGAGACGCTCCTGGCCTTTCGGGGTTTTGGCCCAGAAGTAAAGTCCGGCGCCGGCGACGGCGACCGCGATCGCACCCAATAAGATGTAGCTGCGCGCCGTGGTCCCGATCGCAATCAGGAAGAGAGTGATGGCCGGCAGCTTGGCCGACATGCTGCTGTAAAGCTCTGCGAAGTTCGGGACGACATAGGTGACCAGGAACAGAATTAACCCGATCGTGAGCACGATCAACACGCTCGGATAGAGAAGCGATACGATCACCTTCTTCTTCACGGCGAGCGACAGCCGCTGGTAGGTGATGAAGCGATCCAGCGTTTCGGTGAGGTTGCCGCTCTTTTCGCCGGCCATGACGGAAGTGACGAAGATCTTCGGAAAGACGCCTTGCATCCGGAAGGATTCGGAAAGCATGGTGCCGCGGCGGACCTCATCGCGCACGCTCTTGATGTGCGGTCCAAGTTTGGCGTCGGTGAGGCGATCCGCCAGCAGGTCCAGCGATTTCAGAATGGGAAGCCCGGCGCGGATCAGGGTGACAAACTGCTGGTTGAAGATCAGGAACTTCTCAATACTGAGCTTCTTGCGGCCGCCGATGCGCGCGGTGGCGAGCCCGGCGACGGCGCCTCGCGGCTTTACGGTGTAAACCAGAAACCCCTGCTTGGTATAGCGTTCGCGAAGCTCCTGCTCGGACCCCGCCTGGGTGACCAGTTGGTGAATCTCGCCGCGCGTGTCGGCGTACTTCAGAAGATATTCGGACATTATCTTGTGTTGTCCTCGAGTTCGGCGCCGGCCGGCATATGGAAAACAAACAGATCCGGATTCAGCGGCGGGTTGACTTTTTCATCCTCGAAGGTGAAATCCAAAACCGAAAGATCATCCTCCGTCACGCGCATCCGGCGAATCCGCGATTCCGGCGTGACCAGAAACTCCACCTTGGAGTAAGGCAGCACGGGCGAATTCGGCTCGGCCGCGATCCACAGGTCAGACCCCTCGCCGTGCAGTTCGAAGCCGCTGAATTCTTTGTAGAACTCCAACTTGCCCAATAGAAATGCAAGCGGCGCGTGCAGGTCTTCGGTATCGCGCATGGACGAGACTTCGACGCGTTGTGTGGTGGGCGTATACAAGTAGAAGCGCTTGCCATCGGACAGGAACATTTTTCCTTCAGGCGAGGTGTAGTCCCAACGCATGCGGCCGGGCTTGCGCAACTCGAGGGTTCCGGACTCGGTGCGCTTGGCGCGCGTGCCGGCGACGTAGCTTTCAGTGAAACGGACGGAAAGGGTGCGGGCGTGGTTGTAGCGTTCCTCGACGGCGTGGAGGAGCGGATCGAGCTTGGCGTCGTGAACCTTCGGCGGTTTGGGCGCGGCGCGGAGGAACGCGCCGAACGTGATGGCGAGCACACCGGTGGCAAGCGAACGGATCACAGCAATTAAGACGCGCCGGAACGCGGAATCGTGCAATGGGAGCGCACGTTGCGAGAAGCACAATGCCAGAAGCAATTGACGTTTCCGTGACAGCCGCGCTATGCTGAGATTCGCGGGGTGGAGCAGTCTGGTAGCTCGTTGGGCTCATAACCCAAAGGTCGCAGGTTCAAATCCTGCCCCCGCAACCAACAGGCCGTAGGCTATCCACTATCCAGCGTTTGCTTTAGATACTGGAGGTCCGATTGGATACCCTTCTTCATCGAATAGAAAATCGGTGCAAGCAAGACGTAAGGAAATCGTAGGCGGAAGTGGGCTACGCACGTTACCATCGAGCCTTCCGTAACGGGGTCCACGCGCCACCGCCATTCCGCCGTCTTGAAAAATCGCGCGTTACCGGACGAACTCGTTAGGCTCACGGTACAACCGGCGGCGGGATCGGCCTCGGTGATTCGATACGACATCTTGCCCCATTCGCCAGCGGCGTCAGAACCTCTGGGATGAGCAAGGGTATCGAACTCGAATCCGACGCCCGGCGAGGAAGTTGGATTCGTGCGCACACTGGCAACTCCCCGGTCCCATCGCGCCACGTTCGAGACGTCGGACAGATACTTCCACACGTCCTCGGGCGTTCGATGGATCAGGATACTGGCTTCAAGTTGCATCTGTTGATCCTGGTCGTCAGGCGCGGGCTACACCCAAGCTTAACGGCATAGACTTTGCGGGCGGCGCGGCCAAAAAAAGCATCGCTTAATGCGGGACGGCATCACGATGAGAGCTGCGGAGTATGGATGTCCGCGGTCTTCGTGGCGAACACTAAGGAATGCAAATGACGTTGACAAACTATCGCACTTTGGGCCGCTCCGGCCTCGTAGTCAGCCCGCTCGCCCTCGGAACCATGACGTTCGGCACCGCACGATGGGGGATGGATCCAGCCGGATCTGAAGCCGTCTTCAACGCCTACGTGGAAGCGGGAGGCAACTTCGTCGATACGGCCGATGTGTACGCCGGTGGCCGCAGCGAAGAGATGCTGGGCAGCTTCATTGCGGAGCGAAAGCTTCGCGACCAGATCATCGTAGCCACCAAGGCGGGGTTTGCCGCGGGCCGGGGTGTTCACGCAGGCGGGAATGGCGCAAAGCACATTCACGCCGCGCTCGAAGGATCGCTGAAGCGGCTGCGCACCGAATATGTGGATCTTTTCTGGATACATGTGTGGGATTCCGTCACTCCCGCGGAAGAGCTGCTTGAAACGATGGTTGCTCTGGTGCGTGCCGGAAAGGTCCGTTACTGGGGTGTGTCGAACGCTCCGGCGTGGTACGTGGCAAAGCTTGCCACATTGGCCGCTCTGCGCGGAGCTTCGGGTCCGATTGCTTTACAGTATTTTTACTCCTTGGTAAACCGGGACATCGAAGACGAGCATGTGCCGCTTGCGAAGGAGTTCGGCCTGGGCATCGTGCCGTGGAGTCCTCTCGCCTTTGGTCTGCTGACCGGTAAGTACGATCGTGCGACCGTTGAAGCCGCACCTTCACGCACGGGTGGGTTGCCACGAGACGCGGCTACCGGCGATGCCAAACGCCCCGAAGGGGACAAGCGGCTCGATGGCGCCAATCCGTCCGGCGATTCTCTCTTCACACCACGCAATTGGAAGATTGTCGATGAACTGAAGAGGGTCGCCACAGACGCCGGTGAAAGCCCTGCTCGCGTCGCCCTGGCATGGGTGTGCGGACGGTTTGGGGTCACCTCAACGCTTATGGGCGTCAGCCGGGCGGAGCAGGTGATGGACAACGCCGCGGCTCTGAAAATCGTACTTTCAGCCGAGCATCGTGCCGCGCTCGATCAAGTGAGCGCCTCCGCCGAGCCACGCCTACTTTATAACCTGTTCACACCCGCGATGCGTCAAAATGCGGTGTTCGGGGGAAGCACTGTGAGTGGATAAACGAGAAAACATGCCTCCATCGACCACAGGTCTATGTGAAGCTAACTGGGGCATACGGCGTAATGGCCTTGCCCGTAAACGGATCCGTGTCGAGATAAATGTATTGGTAAGTCCGCGATTTGAAAAGCCACTTCCCATCGATCTTCTTCACGTCGTCATTGAAATAGCCGAAGTTGTTGTAATAGCTCTTCCCGCCGCCGTCCTGCGTGGCGCCCAAAGCCACTTCACGAATCAACCACCGTGCGGAGGCTTTGTCGCCGTCCACTTTCACCAGCCCACTGTGAGCGAACTGGACGAAGAAAGCCTTTCCGGATTCCAGCTTCTGAATAAGCTCTCCGATACTCGCAGGACCATGAGCCGCGGCCGAATTTGGCTCCTTGATCGAGAAGACCGCATCTTCGGTGAAGAGAGTCTTGATCGTTTCGATGTCGTTCCGGGTTGCGGCATCGGCGAATCTGGCTGCGAGTTCTTTGATCGCCGCTTCATCTTCCAATCGTTGTAAACGTTGTTCTATTGAGGGCATTTTGATTTTCCTGGATATATGATGCGAGTGTACTCACCTAGGCGGAACAATTGCTTCTTTTCCAAGTGGCTGTTGCGCCTGACGGAACAGGGCAAATGGTATACAACTCGGCGCCCGCTCCGTGGACGAAGCCCCAGCGAACGAACATAGGCTACGATGGTTATTTCTTGAAGATCCATAAACGCTTTTCTATGCTTTGGGCGCTCGGTGTGTGCGCCCTCGCGATCCCGGCCTCCGCTCAGGTTTCCGCGTCGATATCAGGAAACGTGGAGGATGCGTCGGGCGCCCTTGTACCGGGTGCCAAAGTCACAGAGAGGAACCTGGAAACGGGATCTTCAAGGACTGTCACTACTGACGATTCGGGCGGCTACACACTCGTCGCGCTGCCTTTGGGCGCCCAGGAATTACGGGTCGAAAAAGCGGGGTTCAAGACGGCGGTCCGAACCGGATTCGCGTTGGTCGTTGGACAGCAGGCGGTGGTCAATGTCCAGTTGGAACTTGGCGAAGTTGTCCAGCAGGTGACCACGTCGGATGAAACGCCGCTGGTGAACACGAGTACTTCCTCGGTATCGGGTGTCGTAGGCGAACGGCAGATCAAGGACTTGCCGCTCAACGGCCGCAGCTTCGACAATCTGATGACTCTCAATCCGGGCGCGGTCAGTTACAGCGCATTGAAAAGCGCGGGAACCAGCACCAGTAATGGCAACACGTTTTCCGTCGATGGGCGCCGCACTTACGAGAACCTGTTTCTACTGAACGGAATCGAATACACCGGGACCAGTCAGTTAGCGATTACTCCGGGCGGAGTAAGTGGTGAACTGCTGGGTATTGACGCGATACGGGAGTTCAACGTTCTCGAGGACACTTATGGCGCTCAATACGGAAAGCGCGCCGGCGCTCAAATCAGCGTGATCACTCAATCGGGAACCAATCAACTGCATGGATCGGTTTACGAGTTTCTTCGCAATAGCGATCTGGACGCCCGTAACTTCTTCGATCAGGCCTTCGTTCCTCCGTTCCGCCGCAATCAGTTCGGCGGTGCGCTGGGAGGTCCGCTGCGCAAGGACAAGTGGTTTCTGTTTAGCAATTATGAGGGCTTCCGGCAATCGCTGGCGGTCAGCAATGTAAGCGTCGTTCCCGATCTGGAAGCCCGGCAGGGATTACTGCCGAACGCAGCGGGCGTATACACAACAGTCGCTAAGTTGAATCCCGCGATGCTCAAGTATACCCAGCTCTGGCCTGAACCCAATGGACCTGAACTAACCGTCGCCGGCCTACCGAGCGGGACGGCGCTATCTTACAACAACCCGAGGCAGAGTATCCGCGAAGACTTTGGAACCATGCGGTCCGACTATCTTCTTAGCGATCGGGATACGCTTTCGGCAAGCTACACGGTGGACGATGGCGATAGTCTTGTTCCGTTGTCCGACCCGCTTTTTGGTTCCTACGAATTACTGCGCAGCCAGGTCGTCAGCCTGGAAGAGACGCGCGTGGTCTCCCCGAACATTCTGAATACCTTTCGCGCGGGCTTCTCGCGATCGGGGTTCAACTACGATTCATTTCCCCTGGCGTCCTTTCCCGCGAACACGGATTTCGTAACCGGGCTGGGACCGGGCGGCATCGTGATCGGCGGCGGCGTGACAACAACCGGGGGCGGCACGATTACATCGGCCGGCCCGAACAATGCCGCGGACGTGGGAAATCGCAGGAACCTCTTTACCTATTCCGATAGCGTTCAGGTCACAAAAGGACGCCACCAGATCAGTGCCGGAGTCTGGTTCCAGCGCGTCCAGGATAATGACAACGATGCATCGCGGCAGTTGGGACAAGCCAGTTTCGCGAGCCTGCAAACGTTCCTGCAAGGTACAGTGACCTCGTTTCAGGTAGTACCCGATCCGAACGAGTTGGGGTGGCGAAGTTTGTTCGGGGCGGGCTACTTCGAAGACGCAATTCGGCTGCGTCCGCACTTGACTTTCAGCGTGGGTCTCCGCTACGAATTCACGACTGGGTGGAACGAGGAATCCGGCCGCGCCGCCAATTATCTGACCGGTGCGAACGGCGTCCTGATCACCGCGCCGCAAGTAGGCAATTCGGCCTACACGCAAAACAATGCGACACATCTGCTGGGTCCGCGCGCCGGGCTGGCCTGGGATGTTTTCGGAAACGGAAAGACCGCTATTCGCGCCGGCTACGGAACTTATTACTCACTAATAGATGACTTAAGCTATTTGCTGAACTCCATACCGCCGTATAACGGGTCTGTATCTAAGACCGGATCGCTTCCCGCACTGGTTCCGATTACCCCCGGCGTTACTCCGCCGGCGGGCACTATCTTCGCTCCGCAAGGTGTGCAGCCCAATGCCAAGACCCCGACAGTACAAGAGTGGAGTTTCACCGCGGAACAGCAGTTGACTCATGACACAGTTCTACGGGTCGGCTATGTCGGCTCATTCGGCTATCACGGGCTCTTAAGCGTGGACCCGAACACGATTCCCGCGCAAGTCTGTGCGAACGCCGGCGGTTGTTCGGCCGGGGGCGTCTCGACCGCCGCGAGCCTGGCGAACATTCGGCACACTGTATCCGAAGGCGCGGAGTACATACCCGGTCCGGGAGCAACGCGGCCAAATCCCAATCTCGGCGCGGGCTTTTTCTGGTACACCGAGGGCAACAGCAGCTACAACGCTCTTCAGATCGATATCAGCCGCCGCTTCCGCAAAGGCCTGCAGTTCCGCGCGAACTACACATGGTCGAAAGACCTCGATATCAACTCCGGACTTACCGGCGCACAGGCGAACAACCAATCCCAGATGGTGCTGGACCGTAACGATCTGCGCCGCGACTGGGGACCATCCGCTTACAACGTTCCCAACCAGGCAAGCCTTTCCGGCACTTATGACTTACCTTTCGGCAAGGGGCGGCTCGGCGGGTGGCAGGTGAACAGCATTGTTTCGCTGCTGGATGGCTTTCCGTTCACGCCGGTAATCGGGTCCAACCGATCAGGAGACGGCGACACCAGGAATCCGGATCGGCCGTCCCTTAATCCCTCTTTCTCCGGACCGGTGGTCCTGGGCAATCCCAATCAATGGTTCAATCCGAACGCGTTCATCCTCCCCACCGCGGGCACTTACGGGAACTTAGGACGCGGCGTGTACAGCGGCCCCGGATTAGCCAATGTGGACTTCTCGCTGTTCAAAAACACCGCCATTACGGAGCGAACGACGCTGCAATTCCGGGCGGAGTTCTTCAACTTACTGAACCGGACGAACTTCGGAACTCCAAACGCCACCGTGTTTTCGAGCGGAGCCATCAGCCCTTCAGCGGGGTTGATTACTTCGACCGCAACCACATCGCGGCAGATACAATTTTGCCTGAAGTTGCTTTTCTAAGTAACTATAAGACGCAACTGTTTCATGCCGTTTACTGGGCAGGCTCTTTGTTCAAGTTCGCAATCTTAAGCTCCGCCAATTTCGTGAACATGCCGTTTGGATACTTCTTAAGGTAGTCTTTAAACGGCTGCGGTTCGTCGGAATCTTTGATGGCATTCCAATACGCTAATTCCGCGGAGATATTCGGATTTACGCCAGGTACGTTCGAAAGATCGGGCATAGCCGGCATGGGCACGCGGGGCGGGATTACTCCGGGCGGGTTGTTTTTGGATTGCGCCGCACGCTTGCGAGCCAACCCCGAGAGATATCCGGGCGGATACTCCTTGAGATATTGCTGATAGAGCTTCGGATCGGCGCTCTTTTGAATCTCCCTCTGGAAACCGTCGTCAGCGTCTTCCTCCCGCGCGCCGTTGACCGGCTCGGCTGGATTGCCGGGCGGCTTCGCTGCGGCCCGCTTCGCGAGAATCTCCAACTTCAATTTCGCCAGCGATGCGAAGCGGCCTTGAGGGTATTTTGCGAGATACTCGCGATAGAACTGCGGGTCGGATGAGTCTTTCACCGCCTCCCAAAATGCCGATTCGACAGGCGAGTCGGTATTCGTATCCTTCGGAGCGGTCTGGACTTTCACCTGCGGTTTGGGGGCTTCAGCGTGGTTGCGAAGCAAAAACCCCGCTCTTACCAGGGCGACGGTCAACAGCACGGCGGCAGCGATCCAAACGCGGCGGGATTCTTTCTTAGTCTTTACCACGCGTCTTGTAGGCGCGCCGGCGAGACCGGAACCCAGGAGAGTATCCCGCAGTTGATCGCCGAAGTCGCGCGCGTTGGATGGCCGCGCGGACGGCTGGTACTCCAGACTTTTTAGGATCAGCCGCTCAGCGGGAATGGGAAGCTCCGGCCGGAGATCGGATGGTTTGAGTCTTACTCCCGAGCGTTGCAATTTTGCGAGTTGGAAAGGTTTGGCCGCGATGAAAGGCCGGCGCCCAGTTACCATTTCATAGGCGATCAAGCCCATCGCGTAGATATCGGTGAGCTCCGAGACTTGACCCTCAAACTGCTCGGGCGCCATGTAAAAAACCGTGCCTGACACACGAGTGCTGGTCTGGAACTTATTTTCAAGATCCGCAACGCTGGCGATTCCGAAATCGATCAACCGTACGCGCTCGCTGCCATCGGGCATCGTTTGCAGCATGAGATTTTCGGGTTTCAGGTCGCGGTGCAGGATGCCCCGGCTATGCGCGGCCGCGAGCGCGTGTCCGACCTGTTGGAGGATCGCCGCAGCCCGATCGAGCGGCATTCCCTCCGGGTTCAGAACGGATCGCAGCGTCACGCCATCGACAAACTGCATCACCAGAAAAGGCTTGCCATCAGGCGTACGTCCACTGTCGATGGCGACGACCACGCCGGGATGATCGATCATCGAGAGCGCACGAACTTCTTCACTAAACTTGCGGTCGAACCAGGGATCGTCGGCGGCGTGCTCCATCTGAATTTTCACGACAACCGCTCGATCGTGCATCTGTTTGTCGTGCGCCAGGTAAACGGCGCCGAAGCCACCACGGTTGAGTTGACGGATGAGCAGATACCGATCTTTCAGGAGTGTTCGCGCAGGAAGACTGTCGGCAGGCGGCTCGTGATCTGCTCCAATCGCCTCTGTATTCAGTTCGTCCGCAGCGGGATTCATACGGATCGTTTCGTCGTCCGCCATACCTACCTAAATGTCAGTGTATGCCAGTACTTATTCGTCGGGAAGCGAAGGCATTGCCGAAGGCTCCATCTCATCCATCGGCCGTCCGAAGGCAATCTTTGGGTATGCGTTGGCGTATGTGTCCACCATGACCTGCAGCAAAGCCGGCACTTCCGGATTTTCCCAGAGGTGGCGGATTCCGTCTTCGATGCCGGACGGGTCGCTTACTGTTGCCGCTTGTATGCCATACGCGCGGGCCACTGATGCGAAATCAGGCGCGTCATAACCCCAAAGGGTGGATTGGTAACGTCCGTCAAAGTAGCTCTCCTGGAACTGTCGAACCATGCCATGGCAGCGATTATTGACGATCACGATCTTAATCGGAAGCTGGTTGCGCACCACGGTTTGCAACTCCTGGACGTTGCACTGAAAACCTCCGTCCCCGGCCACGGCGACCACGGGCCGCGCGGAACCGATTGCCGCGCCGATAGCAGCAGGCAAGGCAAAGCCCATTGAGCCTAGACCGCCGGAAGTGAGTAGGCGCTGATCCGCATTCAAATCCAGCGACTGGCACGCCCACATCTGGTGCTGGCCGACGTCGACGGCGAAGGCCGAAGCGGCGGCTGAACGCGCGGAGAGCCGATGCATGAACCCATTCGGATTGATCCCCGGCACTCCCGTTAATTCATGGGTGTCAGGCCATTCTTCCCTCCAGCGCGCGATGGCATGCAGCCATTCCGGATGCTCGGGTGGGGCGATGCGGCGAGCGATCCCGATAGCGGCGTTGAGAAACGCGGGCAGTTCCGAGACGATGGATTCGCAGCCGCTCACGCGATTGTTGATTTCGCCCGGTTCGCAATCCACGTGAACCACGCACCGTCCTGCCATGAATGCTTTCGTGTCAGCGCCGGTCTGGCGTACGTCGAGGCGGCTTCCGAGCACCAGGAGGCAGTCGGAATTGGTCATCGCGATGTTTGCCCAGCGGTTGCCGTAAGTCCCGATCATCCCCACGCGAAGAGGATGATGGTGCGGCAGGACATCGACGGCCATCAGCGAGGCGGCCACAGGAACGCGGAGGATGGCCACCAGCTCGCGAAGCAGTTCGGCCGCTCGCGCGGAGCGGATACCGCCGCCGACCAACACCAAGGGACGCCGCGCAGCGCAAACCTTATCGAGCGCGCGCTCAATGGATTTGAAATCGAGGCCGGGCGGCGCGATTGGTGGCAGCGGCTCCCGCGCCGCATTATCCGCAATTGCCATGCGCTGAAGGTCCATTGGAATATCGAGTAAGACCGGTCCGGGCCGGCCCATCGTCGCCAAGGCAAATGCGCGGTCGATCATACCCGGAAGCGCTTCCACCGTTTCCGCTTTCCATGCCGCCTTCGTAATGGGGGCCGACATCGCAACGATATCGGCTTCCTGAAATCCGAGCTGGCGAATTTGCCTTGAACCCTTCTGTTCGTCCCGGTTCACCTGGCCCGTGATGAAAACGGCCGGCGAGGAATCGAAAAAACAACTCGCGATTCCGGTAAGGAGATTGGTGGCTCCCGGCCCGCTGGTTGCCATGGCGACTCCCGGAATCCCCGTCATTCTTCCCACCGCATCGGCCGCGAATGCCGCCGCCTGTTCGTGGTGGACGCTGACCAACTGGATATCACCACGCTTGTGAATCGAGTCGAGCAGGTGCGTGATCATGCCGCCTGAGACCTCGAACACCTGCCTGACTCCGTGCCTATGAAGAGCCGATGCGATGTAGTCGGATGCTTTCATGGGCCGCGGCCAGTTGATGAAACGCGTCGAGCATGTAGTCCCGCATCGGCGCGGTGATTCCGGGATAGACGCCGACCCAGAAGACGTTGTTCATGATGAAATCCGTATTGGGAAGAGTGCCCACCACGCGATGCGAGATTCCCTGATACGCCGGTTGCCGCAGCAGATTCCCGGCGAAGAGCAATCGCGTGGCGATTTTCCGCGACTCCAGAAACGCGATTACCTGATTGCGGTTGAAGGGCGCGCCCGGACGAACCGCCAGCGGAAATCCAAACCAGCTCGGGTTCGATTGAGGAGCCGCCTCCGGAAGGATGAAGAATTCTTCGAGATCCCGCATTCCCTCGCGCAGCGCCTGGAAGTTGCCGCGGCGAGCGGCGATGAACGCCGGGAGCTTGCTCATTTGCGACACGCCCACCGCCGCCTGCAGGTCGGTCATCTTTAGGTTGTAGCCGATGTGGGAGTAAGTGTACTTGTGATCGTATCCGCGGGGAAGATCGCCCAAGTGCCAGTCGAAACGCTTCCCGCACGTGTTGTCTTTACCGGGCTCGCACCAGCAGTCGCGGCCCCAATCGCGGAAGGATTCGACGATGGTTCGCAGAGGCGGCTTGCCGGTGAGCACGCAGCCGCCTTCACCCGTCGTGATGTGGTGGGCGGGATAAAAACTTATGGTGGCGAGATCTCCGAAGGTTCCGACATTCCGGCCCTGGTAAGTTGCGCCGACGGCGTCGCAGCAGTCTTCGATCAGCCACAGGTCATGCTTCCTGACGAAGTCCCCGACCGCCGAGAGGTCGAAAGGATTCCCCAGCGTATGCGCGATTACGACGGCGCGGGTTCGACTGGATCGCGCTTCTTCCAGTTGACTTACATCGATGTTGTAAGTGGGAATCAACTCATCCACAAACACGGGTACAAGACCGTTCTGGAGGATGGGATTGAGAGTGGTCGGAAAACCGGCCGCCACCGTGATGACTTCATCGCCGGGTTTCAGGCGCTGATCCCCAAGTTTGGAAGAAGTGAGCGCTGTTACGGCCAGCAGGTTGGCGGAAGAACCGGAGTTAACCAGCGCCGCGGTGCGAACCCCGAAGAAGGCGGCAAGCTGCTTTTCGAACTGGGCGGCGAAGCGGCCGGTGGTCAGGTGGAAGTCGAGTGAGGAATCGATTAGGGAGCAGATGTCGGCGGCATCGAAGACGCGGCCGGATACCGGAACCGGCGTGATGCCCGCGGCGAAGGACTGCGGCGGGAACGCGGCCTGGTGATATTCGCTAACGAGATCGAGTATGCGCAGACGCAAGCTCTCGGCCGAAGCACTCATCGTTGCCTCCAAAGTAATCGCGATACCAGGAGATACTCCGCGCCAGCCCTTCGTCGAGAGAGTAGGATGGGCGCCAACCGAGCACCAAGCGGGCGCGCTCCGCGCTCAGGTATTGACGCCTGATCTCATGCGAAGCTTCGTTGCGAACCTCCGGCTCCTGGGAGGAATTCATCTGCTTCAAAATGCTTCTTACAAGGCCCATCACGCTGATCTGCGATTCGTTCGAGAAATTGAATGCCATGCCGCGCAGCGCACGGTCGGAAGCCAGCCGTTCCGCCAGCAGCATGTAAGACTCCGCGCCGTCCTCCACGTAGAAGTAGTCACGGATGGACTCGCCGTCAGAACGAATCACCGGCCGCTCGCCGCGGATAATGGAGCGAACCGTGCCCGGGACAATGCGGCTCCAATTCAAATCCCCACCGCCATAGAAGTTTCCGCAGCGCGTGATCGCCACCGGTAAGCGATAAGTGGCCGCATAAGTCTGGGCGATTAAGTCGGCGCACGACTTACTTACGTCGTAGGGATGCCGCCCTTGCAGAGGATTATCTTCGGAGTAGGGAAGAAACTCCTGTTCGCCGTAAGCTTTGTCGGAGGAGGCGACCACAATAGATTGAACCGATGGCGACCGGCGGCAGGACTCCAGTACATTCCAGCTACCCGCAACATTACTCTCGAAGGTTGAAATCGGATTCCGATTGGCGATGCCGACGATGGTCTGCGCCGCCAGATGAAAGACGGTATCGACCTCGTATTCCGCGATCGTGCGCTCCACGCACTCGCGATCGCGGATATCTCCGCGCACGACTTTCACGCGATCCAGCGCGCCGGAACGTACCGCTTCGCATTGCGGGACAGAATCACGCACCAGACACACGACATCCGCGCGGTTCGCAAGCAGCGACTTGACCAGCCAACTTCCGAGCAACCCGGTAGCGCCGGTCACCAGCGTGGGACGGTCTCTCCAATAGTGATTCAGTCCCATAACTTCCAAGGGGCATCGCCGCTGCTCCAAAGGCTGTTCAGCAACTGAAACTCCCGATAAGTATCCATGGCGTGGAAGAAGCCGTCGTGTTGGTACGACATGAGCTGCCCCTCGCGCGCGAGGCGTTCGAGCGGTTCCTGCTCCAGAATGCAGGCATCCCCGTCAAGATAGTCGAATACGCGGCGATTGAAGACGAAATATCCGGCGCTCGCCCACCCGCCCGATTGAGGCTTCTCGGCAAAATTCATGACTTGGTTTTCCTGAATATCGAGAATGCCGAAGCGCGAGCAGGGGCGGAAGGTGGTGACGGTCGCCAACTTCCCGTGATTCCAATGGAAGTCGAGCAGACGGTCGATGTCGATATCGCTGACTCCATCGCCGTAAGTAGCCATGAAGGTTTCGTCGTGGATGTACTTCTCGACTCTCCGGATGCGGCCGCCGGTCATGGTTTGCTCGCCGGTATCGGCCAGAGTGACTTGGAAATTTTGTTCTGTGTGACTATGGCAGTACGAGACTCTGGAGTTCCTGCCGAGGCAAATCGTGAAATCATTATTCATGGCCTCATAATTCAGGAAATATTCCTTGATCATGCTGCCCTTATAGCCGAGACACAGAACGAATTCCCGGAATCCGTAATGCGCATACAGCTTCATGATGTGCCAGAGGATCGGGCGCCCACCCACCTCCACCAATGGCTTCGGACGGAACTCCGTCTCTTCGCGCAGCCTTGTTCCAAGGCCTCCGCAAAGGATGGCGACTTTCACTGTTGAGAAGTATAGCGCCTGGTAAATATTTTATGGAGCGGTTTATGGAGCGGTGTTTCTGAGATTCACTTCATACAGCTCTTTATCCGGGTAAGGCAATTTGAAACTACCGGCTTCCCGAATGGTGGCGCCGTCATCCTTTAGCTTGGGTAACAACCAATTTTCCGGATAATCGGGACGGCTCAGAACCAGGAAGCGATGGTGCTCGCTGGTAAATGCGCCGAAGGTTTCGATGTTCGATCGGATCGGGAAGTAGTCCCTCTTCAAAATGGCGAATCCGTCAAACAGAGAAGAGTGCGCATACCGCATCGCCGCCGCCGGATCCAGCAGGTAGTACAGACGGTGGGTCATCGAGGAGGATTCGTGATTGTCCATTTCGAGAAAGGTGATGCCGCTGGCCGAAACCAGCGGAAGATCGGGCCGGATCGCTTCTAGAATGCTTGCGTTGGGAAGTTCCGACCGGAGCGTATAAAACGGTTTTGCGACCTTGCTGACGAGCAATACCGCAAGCAGAACAGCGAAACTACCGAACGCGGCTTCCTTGTTTTGCCGGAAGCACTTTGCGAGCAGGGCCCCGGCGATTACGGAAAGCGCCGCCGCGGTGGTGATGCAATAGCGCTCCCAGAATGCTCCATGCGTCCGCAGAAGCACCAGACCCAACACGACGGGCATCACCGCAAAGGCCGCGCCGAGCGCGAAGTCAGTTGGTTTCCAACCCGCCCGGCGTCCCGCTGAGAAACCCGCGGCCGCGCCGGCAACGCCACCCAGGATTACCGCGAGATAGCCGAAGATGCTCCGCCTTCCGATCAACCAGTAGAAGTGGAAGAGCACCGGCACGGATGGTTGAAAGGCAGCCGGAAAGATGAGCCCGTGGAAATGTTGGACAAGAGGAATATCGATTGCGGCCGCCGCCAGCGGTAAAGCCAAAACGGCCCAAAGGGGCCAATCGGGTTTGCGGTTCCGAAACGAGCGGTACGCTTCCGCGATGAAAAAAGGAGCGATGGTGAAGGGCGCGAAAACGTGGCTGAGAAGCATGCCGATGATTCCGGCGGCGATTCCGGCTAGAGCGGCTTTACGGCCCCAGCGAAAGATGGCGTGGTCATAAGAAATCAGGGTCAACCCGGAGAAGAAAAGAAGCAGGGCGTAGGGGCGCGCTTCCATTGCGTAGTAGAAGAAGTATCCCGACCAGAAGAGCATCACCGTCACCGCCGAAAAAAGATTCGATAACCGGCGGCGTACAAAAGCAAATAAGAAAATCGAAAATCCGTAGAACGCGAACAACGATGGTACGCGTGTCGCCAGCGGGCTCATGCCGAGCAGTGCGTTGGAAAGACGGGTTAGCAGGTAAAGCAAGGGTGGATTGAGGTCGAGAGTTCGGACTTCTTCCAAAGCGCGCTGAGGCGTCGGCGCGTTGGCGATATAGAACGTATACAATTCGTCGTGCCAGAGCGGCCGCGCTGCAAACGGGCATAACATCAGCGCGTAGAGCGCGGTGAGGATAGCCAGGATAAAGAGCGGGCGGTCTTCCAGCGCTTCAACGATTCGCTGCAGGGGGGACGCCGGGCGGAACGTCACCTCCGTGGATCTCCGATCGCGGGCGGTTTGCAGAATTATTCTTTCCGAGTCCCTGAAAAGCCGAATATACACTAAACGTTGTTTTCTTAAAACTCGAAATGTTTTAAATTAAAGTGGATCGGCGTGACCATCGCCGCAAAACGTCTGGAATTCCGCCGCGAACCGGACTACTCTCGAACAGATTCGGGCAGGAGTTTTGCATGCGCGAGACAAGGACGATCGATACCCATCCGGCGGTTTCGATCGGCGATAAGGCAGTCGGCGAAGAGCATCCGTGCTACATCATCGCCGAAATCGGAATCAACCATAACGGGGATATTGACGTGGCGCGCCGCTTGATCAGCGTCGCGGCGGCGGCGGGCTGCGACGCCGTCAAGTTTCAGAAGCGCACGGTGGACGTGGTCTACTCGCCTGATGAGTTGAGGAAGCCGCGCGAGAATCCGTTCGGCCCAACCAACGGCGATTTGAAGTACGGCCTGGAGTTTGGCCTGGAGCAGTATCGTCTGATCGATCGCTGTTGCCGGGAGCTTGGGATGCCGTGGTTCGCGTCGGCGTGGGATGAGGAAGCCGTCGACTTCATCGGCGAATTTCAGGTTCCCTGCTATAAGATTGCGTCCGCCTCCCTGACCGATGACCGTCTGCTGCGGCATACGCGCTCAAAGGGCCGGCCAATCATCCTTTCCACCGGGATGAGCACGGTGAAAGAGATCGATCACGCGGTAAAGATTCTCGGCACGAAGGACCTTGTCCTGCTGCACGCATGCAGCGTCTATCCCGCGCATTACCCCGAACTGAATCTGAAAGCGATCACCACCCTGCGCGAACGCTACCGTGTGCCCGTGGGCTACTCCGGACATGAAACGGGGTTGCCCGCGACAATCGCAGCCGTCGCGCTGGGAGCTTGCTGCGTGGAACGGCACATCACGCTCGATCGCGCCATGTGGGGTTCCGACCAGGCCGCTTCGCTGGAGCCGAACGGGATTTCGAAGATGGTCAGCCACATCCGTTTGGTGGAACAATCGCTAGGCGATGGAGTCAAGCGCGTGGTGGAACGGGAGCAGCCCATGATCAAAAAGCTGCGGCGCGTGCAAGGTGAAGCGGCTTAGATGGAAACGATTCGCGCGGTACGCGAGTTGGCGGATTTGATTCCCGCCTCGAAATGAAGCTATCCGACTACGTAGTCCAGTTCATCGCGCGCTTGGGCGTGAAGCACGTCTTTCTGGTGACGGGCGGCGGCGCCATGCACTTGAACGCATCGCTCGCCCAGTGCGCGGCGATTGAGCCCATCTGCAACTCGCATGAACAGGCGAGCGCGATCGCCGCCGAAAACTACGCGAAAGCCACAAATCATATCGGCGTCGCCATGGTTACCACCGGACCTGGGGGAACCAACGCGATCACGGGGGTGGCGGGAGCGTGGCTTGACTCCACGCCGCTTCTTATTATCTCGGGACAGGTGAAACGGCCGGATCGCATGTTCGCTCCGGATGGTTCGCCGCTCGGCATGCGTCAACTGGGCGTGCAGGAAGTGGATATCGTGTCGATTGTAAAGCCGATTACCAAGTACGCGGTGACGGTGATGGAACCGGAAAGCATCCGTTATCACCTGGAACGGGCGGTACACGCCGCGTTGCATGGGCGGCCGGGACCGGTGTGGATTGACATTCCGCTGGACGTGCAAGCGGCGCCCATCGACGAGACCGCTCTCGCTGGTTTTGTGCCCGAGGCGCAGACGAACGGGAACCGCCTGCCGGGGCAGGTGCGGGAAATCATCGAAGCGCTCAATCGATCCGAACGGCCGCTGCTCCTGATCGGGAACGGCGTGCGCCTGGCACGCGCGGAAGAAGAACTTCGAGAATTGCTGACGGTGGCGCGGATTCCCGTCGAGACCACGTGGTGTGCGGCCGATATCGTTTCGAGTGAGAACCCGTTGTTCGTGGGGCGGCCCGGTTCGCTCTCCAGCCGGGGTGCAAATTTCGCTTTGCAGAACTGCGACTTTCTCCTGAGCATCGGCGCCCGTCTCGACTTCTCGGTTACCGGCTATGCGCCCGACCGGTTGGCGCGGGGCGCGCACAAAGTGATGGTGGATGTCGACGAAGCGGAGATCCAAAAGCTGCACCCTTACATCGATGTGCCGGTGGCTGCCGACGCGGGCGAATTCCTCCGCGAGATGCTCCTTCAGCGCGGCAGCATTGAGAGTAACGAAAGACTTCCGTGGGCTGAGCGCTGCGCGGATTGGAAGATTCGCTACCCGGTTATTCAGCCTGAGCACCGCGAGTCCGAGGGATTGGTCAGCATCTATCACCTGGCGGAGGTGATCTCACAGGAAACCGAGCCCGATGATCTGATGGTCTCCGGTAACGCGGGCAGCGGTATTGAAATCTTTCTTTTCGCGTCTCCAACCCGTGCCGGGCAGAGAATCTTTCACACCGCGGGCCTGGGGGCCATGGGCTGCGCTTTGCCGGCTAGCATTGGCGTGTGCCTGGCGGGCGATCGGCGCCGAACGATTTGCGTGGACGGCGACGGCGGTTTTCAATTCAACATCCAGGAACTGGCGACGGTGCGTTACCTGAATCTACCGGTGAAGTTCTTCGTGCTCAACAACGACGGTTACGCGTCGATTCGCGCTTCCCAGGCGAACTTCTTCGGAACACCGCAGGTGGGATGCGATGAACGCACCGGGTTGATGATTCCCAACCTTTGCAAAGTGGCCGTGTCGTATGGCATCACTCCGGCACGCATCGACAATCAGATCAATCTTCGGGAGCAGGTACGGCGAGTCCTGGAGACACCGGGTCCCGTCATCTGCGATGTTCATGTGATTCGGGATGAAGTGCGCGGCCCGAGAATCTCCACGATGCAGCGGCCGGATGGTTCGCTGGTTTCCAAGCCGCTGGAAGATCTGTGGCCATTTCTGGACCGGGAGGAATTCCTCGCAAATATGATTGTTCCGCCGTTGGAGGAATCACGGTTCTGAAGCTCCTCATCACGGGCGGCTGTGGATTTATCGGCCAGAATTTAGCGGCGCACTTCGCGGTTCGTCACGAGGTCGCCGCGCCTAACCGGGCCGAACTCGACCTGCTGAATGACGGCGCCGTGAGCGCATATCTGGAACAGCACCGGTTCGATGTGGTGATCCACGCCGCCACCGAACGCGCGAATCGGGCGATCGGAAGCACGCCCGGTTTGCTCGACCGGAACTGCCGTATGTTTTTCAATTTGGCGCGCAACGAGCGGCGGTTCGGGCGAATGTTGTTCCTCAGTTCCGGCGCGGTCTACAGCCGGGCGCATTGGAAGCCGCGGATGGCGGAGAGCTACTTCGATCGGCACGTTCCCGAGGACGAGTACGGTTTCTCGAAGTATCTCTGCGCGAAAGCGATCGCGGGCATGCGGCGGGTTTATGAGATGCGGCTGTTCGGCGTTTTCGGGCCGTACGAAGACTGGCGAGTGCGGTTTCCATCGAACGCGTGTTGCCGGGCTGTATTTGGAATGCCTGTGCTGATTCGCCAGAATGTGTTGTTCGATTATCTGGATGTGGAAGACCTCGGAGACATCCTCGAACTATTTCTGCATAACACTCCGCGGTATCGACATTACAACTTCGCGTCGGGCCGCGCATGCAGCCTAGAAGCACTGGCGGGGATTGTGGTCCAGGTCTCCGGCCAACGTCTGAGTGTTCGGACTCGCGACAGCGAAATGGGGACTGAGTACAGCGCGGACAACTCCAGGCTGCTGGCGGAGCTTCCCGGATTTGCGTTTCGCGGCATTCACGACTCCCTCGCGCGGCTTTACCGATGGTACGAGTCCCGGAAGCAGTCGATTGATCCCGCGCTGTTGTGTTTCGACGAGCGATGACCGCAATGCTGTGCATGATGCAAGGAAGGTTGACGCGGCCGGTTCATGATCAGCTTCAGGCATTTCCGCTCGCAGGTTGGCAGCAGGAATTCCCGAACGCGGCTGCGGGGGGGATCGGAGCGATCGAGTGGATTTATGACAGCTCCAGCGCGGGCGTAAATCCTATGGAGACCGTTGAAGGCATTGCGACAATCCGCGCACTCTCGGCGGAGCACGGCGTCGGTGTGCGTTCGGTGTGTGCCGATTATTTCATGGAGTTCCCGCTTATTCGGGCAACGGATGGGGATCGGCTCCAACGCATCGATCAGTTGATCTCGCTAATCGGCAAAGCCCGGGAAGCAGGCATACGCCGAATCGTGCTGCCTTTCGTAGACGCCTCCGCCATTCACGATGCCGCCGATCGCGATGCTGTGATCGATAGCCTCATGCGAGTGATGCCGGCTGCACGGGCGGCGGAAATCGAAATTCACCTCGAAACCTCGTTAGGGCCGGATGACTTCGCCGCGCTCCTGGCACGCATACCCGACCCGCTGGTCAAGGTCAACTACGATTCCGGAAACAGCGCGTCATTGGGCTATCGTCCAGCGGAAGAGTTCGCGGCATATGGAGAACGGATCGGCAGCGTTCACGTCAAAGACCGTTTGCTGGGCGGCGGAAGCGTTCCCCTTGGGACGGGAGACGCGGACCTGGAGGCGGTGTTCAAGGGACTTCGCCGGCTGAACTATGGCGGCGATCTCGTGTTGCAGGTTGCGCGGGGCCAAGCAGGCGACGAGGTCGCGTGGGCTCGGCGCAACGTGACCTTTCTCGCGAGGTATCTGGGCTAGATGGATCTCGGGCTCAAGGGTCAATGCGTTTTTGTGGCGGGGAGTTCGCAGGGAATCGGAAAAGGGATCGCGTCGGCTTTTCTGAATGAAGGCGCGCGCGCATGGATCACCGGGCGCGACGAGCACTCGGTATCGGAAACAGCCGCGGAACTCTCGGCGGGACGGCCGGGTCAGGTGATGAGCTTTGCCGGGGATCTCCGCGCGCCGCAAGTGTTGGCATTGGCAAAGCGGAAGGTGTCGCAGCAGTGGGGACCGGTGGATTGCCTGGTCTGCAACATCGGAAGCGGTTCCGTGCGGAATGGGTGGAATCTGGATCGCGCAGCAGATTGGGATGCCGCGTTCGATATCAATTTCTGGGCCACCGTTGGGTTGGTGCAAGCCTTCCTTCCGGACATGGTGGAGGCGCGCCGGGGCGCTATCGTGATGATCGGTTCCATCGCCGGAATGGAAAGCGTGGGCGCGCCTCTTCCGTATGGCGCAGCGAAGGCCGCGCTGGAGCGCTACAGCAAAGACCTTTCCCGTCAGGTGGGCCAGTTCGGAATTCGCGTGAACACGGTGGCGCCTGGCAACATTCTGTTTCCGGGCGGGAGCTGGCAGACGAAATTAGATGCCGATTCCGAGAAAGTGTCATCGATGATCGCGCGCGAAGTTCCGCTGCGGAGATTCGGGACACCGGAGGAGATTGGCGCGGCCGCCGTTTTCCTCGCGTCCAAACAGGCGGCGTTCATCACTGGTGCGTGCCTGGTGGTGGATGGAGGGCAAACGCGCGGATGACCGATCTCTTCGATCTCACCGGACGGGTCGCCGTGATTACCGGCGGCGCGGGCATGCTCGGCATTCGGAACGCGGAGATCATCGCGGCGCACGGCGGGATTCCGGTGTCGCTGGATCTTGTGGATGCGCCTGCCGCGGCAGCCTCCTACGTCTGTGACATTACCCGGTCGGAAAGTGTGGGCGCTGTGTTGGGGAAGATAGTCAGCCGCTTCGGCCGTGTCGATATCCTCGTCAACAACGCCGCGAATAATCCGAAGGTGGAGAACGCGACCGACGTTAACTTTTCCCGCTTCGAACACTTCTCTTTGGATCAATGGCAAGCCGACATCGCCGTAGGCTTAACCGGGGCGATGCTCTGCAGTCAAGTCTTCGGCACGTGCATGGCGGAAGCATTTCGCGAGCATAAGCGGCGCGGCGTGATTCTCAACATCGCGTCCGATCTGGCGGTGATTGCGCCCGACCAGCGCATCTACCGGCAAGACGGCACTGCCGAACATTTGCAGCCTGTCAAGCCCGTAAGTTATTCGGTCGTGAAGAGTGGACTGGTGGCGCTTGGCAAGTATCTGGCGACGTATTGGGCGGAATCGGGAATCCGGGTGAACTCGCTCTCGCCGGGAGGCATTTATAACGGCCAACCCGAATCGTTCGTGCGGAAGCTGACCAACCTGATTCCGATGGGCCGCATGGCGCAGTGGAACGAATATCAGGGAGCGGTTGTGTTTCTTGTTTCCGACGCGTCATCTTATATGACCGGTCAAAATCTGGTGATCGACGGAGGACGCACCGCATGGTAGAGTTCGCCGCTGCTGACCTTTTCTCACTCCACGGGAAGACGGTGCTGTTGACCGGGGCGAGCGGTCATCTGGGACGCACGATGGTGCGGGCGCTCCTCGACAACGGCGCCACCGTGATCGGGATTGGCGGATCGGAACGAATACTGGAACAAGCCGCAGCGCTGAACCTGGAATACAACACGCGGGAACACGCGGGCGATCGCGTACATGCCTATCGAGTGGACTTATACGACATTCCCGCTTTCGAGCGCGTGCTTCACCGCATCGATAGCGATCACCCGGTGATCGACGTAATCGTCAACAATGCACACGAGCTGGGCCCTCGGACCGGCTTCAATGTTCCCGAAGGTCATCTGGAAGACGCAACCTTCGATGGCTGGATGCGCAATCTTACGGGAGGCGTTTACTGGGCTGCGCTCACGACGCAAAGGATAGGAGTGGGCATGAAGAAACGGGGACAGGGCAGCATCGTCAATATCTCTACGATGTACGCAACGGTCGCGCCTGGTTCAAAGCTCTACCAGGGAACCACTTTCATGAATCCTCCGGGTTACAGCGCTGCAAAAGCCGCGCTCCTGGCGTTTACCCGATACACCGCATCGTTTTGGGGAGAGTTCGGAGTGCGTGCCAACGCGATCCTTCCAGGACCATTCTCGAATACGGACGACAGCTCCAACAACGCCGTTGCGGAGGATGATCCGTTCCTCGAACGACTGAAAGCGCGTACCGTGCTCGGCCGGATCGGCAAGCCTCGCGAACTGGTGGGCGCATTGCTTTACCTGGCTTCCAGCGCATCGTCATTTACCACCGGCCAGGCGCTGGTTGTCGATGGTGGCTGGACCATCGTATGAAAACCATCAGCCTGGTTACGGCCTGTTACAACGAGGAGGAGAACGTGGAAGAGCTTTGCTCCCGCGTCCGTGCCGTGATGGGGAAACTGAGTTCGTACCGCTATGAGCATATTTTCATCGACAACTGCTCGCGGGACAACACTGTTTCCGTGCTGAAGCGAATTGCCGAGTTTGATAAGCACGTTAAGATCATCGTGAACGCGCGTAACTTTGGACACATTCGCTCGCCCCACCATGCTCTGTTGCAGGCCACCGGCGACGCCGTAATCGGACTTGTAGCGGACTTGCAGGATCCGCCGGAGATGATCCCCGAGTTTATCCGCGAATGGGAGAACGGCTACTCCATGGTCCTCGCCTGCAAGCGAAGCAGCGAGGAAAATGGGGTGGTCTACTGGCTGCGCGGAAGGTATTACCGGCTGGTGAATCACCTGGCGTCTTTTGAAACGTTCGAGAATTGCACCGGGTTCGGCCTCTATGACCGGTCGGTGGTGGAGATCATCCGCGAGATGGACGACCCGTATCCCTACTTCCGCGGCATGCTTGCGGAGATCGGGCTGCCCCATGCCAGGATTGACTTCGATCAGCCCAGGCGGAAGCGCGGCATCACCAAGAACAACTTCTACACGCTTTATGACATGGGCATGCTGGGGATCACAAACCTCTCGAAAGTTCCGCTTCGGCTGGTCACGTTTTCGGGTTTCGCCTGCGCGGCGCTTTGCATTCTGGTGGCGATCTCGTATTTCGTTTACAAGCTCTTGTTCTGGAACCGCTTCTCCGTGGGCATGGCGCCGATGGTGATCGGGATCTTCTTTTTCAGCTCCGTCCAGCTAATTTCGGTTGGGATTCTGGGGGAGTATATCGGTGCGATCCACACGCGCGTGCATCGGCGGCCTCTGGTGGTGGAGCGCGAGCGCATCAACTTTTGAAGTAGCACGCCGCGACCAACCTCTGACCGCAATACGAGAGGAACGTTGAGGGATAATCCAGTGGTTAACCCCTAACGTGACTACCCCGGAAGTGTACGAAGTTACTCACGCCCTGGAGAAAATTCGAACCGGGGCGAGTCTCACCCAGAATGAGTTGCGCTTTCTCACCTACGCGGTGGAAGAGACGCTGGCCGGGCGCGGCGAGGCCATCAGCCAGAAAACCGTGGCCGAGAACGTATTCGGCCGCGACATCCTTCAGTTCGAACCGCGCACGCACTCCATTGTGCGAACGACGGCGGTAAACCTTCGAAACAGTCTTTTCGCGTATTACGCGGGGCGCGGCCAGTCGGATCCCGTCGTGATCGAACTGCCGAAGGGCACGTATGTGCCCCAGTTCACCCGCCGGGCGTCGCTTTCACCCGCGGCGTCGAGCAAGCTGTGGAGCGCGCGGGTGGCGATTGAGGCGCGAACGGTGAGCGGGTACGAAGTCGCCGTCCGTCATTTGGACCAGGTGCTCGCGGAGGCGCCGTGCTTGTCTTTAGCGTTGGCATTGAAAGCCGAGGCTTTGGCTTCCATGGCGATTCACGGAGCCAAGCCGCGGCCGCATCTTGAGGCGGCGCAAGCGTTGGCCGAGCGCGCGGTAGCCCAGGATACGCCGGTCTGGCAGGCTTGGCTGTCCATGGGAATTGTGCAGCAGGCGCTCGATTGGAACTGGGCGGGCGCCACGGAATCGTACCGGAAGGCGCTCGCAATCAGCGGCGGCGAGGCGGCAACCCACGTCTGGTACACCGCTTTTCTGGTGGGCCGCGGCCGTCCTCGCGAAGCCGTTACTCATTTGCAGCGCAACATCGACCACTTCGGTTACAGCAACCCGACATTCATCGGCGATTTATCGATGCTGCTGATGCTGGCGCGGGACTACGAAGCGGCGGGCGAGGCGATTGAGGCCGCCATCGAAGCGGCGCCCGGCTACTATCAGCACCATATGAATCGCGCGATATTGATGGAAGCGAAAGGCGACGCGGCGGCCGCGGTGAAGGTGCTCGATGAAACTCCTCTCAGCCTGATGGAGCGCCCGGTGACGTGGGGTTTGCGCGGTCTTTTCGCAGGACTCAGCGGAGCGCCGGGCGTGGCGCGGCGGCGAATCAAGTGGCTGCAGACCATTCAGAAAACAGGGAAGTATATTCCGCCCAGCCAATTCGCGGCATGCTGGCTGGGCGCGGGAGATGTGGACGAAGCGGCTCGCTGGCTGGAGCGGGCCGCGGAGGATCGCGATCCGCTCTCGGTTTGGTTCCACGCCTACCCATTTTTTCGTCACTTGCACGGGAACACCAGGTTTCGCGCACTAATCGATCGCATTGGACTGGTCTGGTACGCGGAGCCACCACCGCCGGGAAAGTCCGGGTAAATAGCGTCCGGCGCGGCGCTTGTAACGCAGGTACTCCAACGCGAGAGGGCCTTGCAGAAATCCAGCTTCCTCTGCGCGCGCGGACCGCTCATAAACGGCGGCCATCACCACCACCGTCATTATCAACGGCGCCCATCCCGTGGCGGCGAGTCCCGCGATCCAAGTGAGATTGTACGCCGTGTAGAAAGGATGGCGGACCACGCGGTAAGGGCCGCTTTGAACCAGTTGCCGTGAGGTGATGCCCTGACCGCAAGCGGCTAATTTCCCTCGTGTATGGGCAATGGCGGACCAATATAGAGCGGCGCTTGCAACGTAAAGCGCGAGCGCGATGTGAGTATGCCAGGCGGGCCTGGCCGCCAGCGCGTACAGCTGCAATGAAGTGGACGCCGCGGCCAGCAACGCGGTAAGTTTCATCGCTTTCGAGGGGGCGCCCGCCCGTTGAAAATGGGCGGACATCCCCCAGGCAAAGCCGGAGCAATTCAGAATCGCCGCAGTCAGGCAAAACGGGTTGGAGATCATGCCGCGGACTCCCTTGAGTAGTGGTTCAGGATGCCGGCGAATACGCAAAGCCACATGTCCATACCGAACTCCGTCTGGATCTTCCGGACGTTGTGGAAAGTGACGCCGAGTTTCGCGCTGTTGATCTGATTCAGGCGGGCGGCGCCGTCCGGGCAAATGCTCAGGATTACGTCGATGCCGAGGCTGCCTGCGAGCGAGCAGAGCTTGCGGCTAAGTCCCAGCGAGATCGCCAGCGTGCGGGAATGGGGAGCGATCGCCATGCGCGAGATCTCGGCGTAAGGCTGCGCGTTCAGCTTCAACTTCCGCAGATCTTCGTCCTCGCGAATGGAAAGGCCGTTGCGCTCCAACGGAAGTTCGCGCGGCGCTTCAGGCCGTGAGACGGTCAGGCGCGCGCCACCGACGAGGACGAAATCACGGCGGCAGAGTACGATGCCGCTGATGTCGTCTATTTCGTCGCGCCGGCCGAAGTCTTCCGGCAGCGTGGGGTAATGAACGTGAAAGACACGTCGCCGCAGTTCCACGTATTCGGCGAGGAGCTGCTGATCGTGAGATTCGAAAAATTCGAGCGGGGCGTTGTTTGTCATGCCCCGTTAGCGCGAGTTAGTTGATTAGTTTGTTCACATTAAAGTTTGCGAAAGCTTGACTAAGTGAAGTGTGGTTTGACGCTTCACAAAGAGTTCAGCCGCAGCCAATCAATCCGGCGTTACCTCCACGGTCCTTGCCGTGAGTTGGAAGTTACTCACTTACATCGGATCGCGCGGTCGGGAATAATGTCGAAAGCCTATGTTCCCCAACGACAGTTTTCAACCCGGGCGCGATGCGGATTCCACCAACACTTTCATGGAAGCCGCGTACTCTGAGCTTCGCGGTATCGCTGGTTATTTCCTCGCGCGCGAGAGCGCCGAACACGCTATGCAGCCGGCTGCGCTGGTAAACGAAGCCTATATCCGGATTTCCGTCGGCGTGGGCGTGCAGTGGCTGGATCGGCGGCACTTCTTCGTCATCGCCGCGCGCCAAATGCAGCGCATCTTAATTGACCAAGGCAGACGGCGCCGTGCCGCGAAGCGCGCGGCCGGCATACAGGTGGATTTCCAGGAAGCCTGCCGCTTCGCGGTGTTTACGGACTGCAGCGCGCCCGAAGTGGAGGAATTGCTCGATCGGCTTCGGCGCCGGGACGAACTCGCGGCGGCGGTGGTAGACAGGAAGATCTTCGGCGGATTGACGCACAGCGAGCTCGCCGTGGAAATGGGTTGTTCGCGGTCAACGGTAAAGCGCCGATGGGATTTCGCCAAGAGCTGGCTCATCGATGAGTTGGCCCGAAATAAAGCCGGCGGCCAGGTTCCTGTGGGGGTTAATTCCCGGGTTAACCTCAACTTGCACTGATGACCCCGGAACTTAGTGCATCGGGCCGCCCGGAAACGTATGATTCGAAGAGTAATCCCCACTCGCAGTTCCCGGGTGGAACGTCTCCAGATGACGCCACAAGCCTTAATGCTCGTGCACCCTCAGGTGCCGCCCCCGGTTCCCGAGAGTAGCCCGCCCGATTCGCTCTGCCGCGGCCAGATCCTCAAGATCACCTCAAGCCACACGTTCTCAAAAGCCGGTCAGTTGCAGCGGCTCCTCCACTTTCTCGGGACGCGCTCCCTTGATCCCATGGCCGATTCGCCGTCGGAAAAAGAGATCGCCGAGTCGGTTCTCAATCGCCGCAACTTTGACCCTCAAACCGATTCGCTGGTACGCAAGGAGATGAGCCGCCTTCGCGAGAAGCTGGCAAAGTACTATAGCTTGGAAGGGGGCGGCGACCCGGTTGTGATCACTGCTCCATCCGGTTACTCACTTGGGTTTGCGCTTGCCGAACCATCCAGCTTGACGCACCGCAAACCTTGCTGGCTGGTTCTCCCGTTTCGGTCCCATTCCGACGTTGCCGAGCAGATTCTGGAAGACGTTCTGCTTGGGCTCGGGGAGAGCGGGACGCTCGATCTGGTCGCCCCCGCGACGGCGTTGGGCTATCGCAATCGGCTGGGAGACTTGCGGGAGTTGGCCGCCGAATGCCGGGCGGACTTCGTGGTGGAGGGTAGTCTGCGGCGCCCCGGTTCTCAACTCGAGGTTGCCGTCTGGCTTGTGGACGGAAAGACCGGGATCGCGCTCCGATCGGGGCGGATTATAAAGTCCGGACCCGCGGAAGCCGTCGCCGCTCTCGTGCCGTGGCTACTCGGGTAGCCGGACAATACCTCAGCTCAGAATCCAAGTGAGCCCGCGGGCTCTTGTTCCAGCCGGGCGATCGCGTCGCGACGCAGGTCCGCGTCCGAACCTTTGAAATGGCCCGTTCGTGCGGGCGTCCACACTCTTAGGTAGAGCCTCTATGGGAGTGCTATCATTTTGGTGATCATGACGGTACGAGCGGCGTCACCAACTGGAACCGATATCCCGCAAGGGACCTTGGATATGTTGGTCCTTCAGACCCTCGTGGCCGGGCCGGCACATGGCCATACTGTGGCTCACGTTATCGCTTCGCGTTCGGAAGATGTTCTACAGGTAGAGCACGGCTCGCTTTATCCCGCGCTCCATCGTCTTGAAGACAGGGGTTGGATTGCATCTTTTTGGGGAACGTCCGAGAACAATCGCAAAGCGAGATATTACCGCCTTACCGCTGCCGGACGGAAACAGTTGATGGCCGAAACCAGCCGGTGGGATCGTGTAGTTCGCGCTGTGAATCGGGTGCTAAAGCCCGTGGAGGAGTGATGGCCGCATGAGTTGGCTCAAATTCTTCAGGCGCCGGGCGTGGCACCACGAGAGATCTCGCGAAATCGATTCTTACCTCGAGATGGAAACCGCGGACAACCTGGCGCGCGGTATGCCGCCCCCGGAGGCCGCTGAAGCGGCGTTGCGCAAGTTCGGCAATCCCATGTACGTCCGAGAGGAGATTTATCAGATGAATACACTTCCGTGGCTTGAGAACGCGTGGCAGGATCTGCGCTATGGGACGCGGCTACTGATCGCGGATCCTGGATTCGCACTGGTCGCCATCCTTTCGCTTGCATTGGGAATTGGCGCCAATACGGCTATCTTCCAGTTGCTTGACGCCGTGCGGCTCCGGAATTTACCTGTTCATGATCCACGGCAACTGGCGGAAGTGAGAATCGCCGGAGGCAATGGCGGGTTGGGCGAGAATGGCGCCTACGGGGAGCTCACGCGGCCCATGTGGGAAGAATTGCAGCGCAGCCACCCGGCATTCTCCGGGATGTTTGCCTGGAGCCCCGGCGAGAGCGGCATCGGGGAAGGCGCCAACTTCCGGCTCGTTCGCGTCCTGAATGTGTCCGCCGATTTCTTCAACGTCCTCGGGGTCGCGCCTTCGCGCGGGCGCCTGCTATCCGCCGCCGATAACCATGCTTGCCCCGCGTCGACTGCGATGGTGAGTTATGGATACTGGCAAAGCGAAATGGGAGCGCGGCCCATCGATAGCAATACCCGGCTGATGATTGACGGCGCCTCGACGCAAATCATCGGTGTCACTCCACCTTCGTTTCTTGGTCTTGCCGTGGGCGAGCATTTTGACGTCGTTTTTCCGTTTTGCCGGCCGACGCAGTTGGCAAGAAACGTCTTCGACATCACCGTGATGGGCCGCCTCCGTCCGGGCTGGACCTTGGAGAAAGCGTCGGGGCAACTGCTCGCCCAGAGTCCCGGAATTATGGCCGCAACGCAAATCACCGGCTACGACGCTCGCAGTCTCAACAAATACCTCGCGTTCCGATTGAATGCGTTTTCCGCCAACGCGGGAGTAAGCAATCTCCGCAAAGACTATTCGGCCTCACTCTGGCTGCTTCTCGGCATCACGGGCCTCGTCTTGCTGATCGCCTGCGCGAATCTGGCGAACCTCATGCTCGCCAGGGCAAGCACCCGCGAGCGGGAAATTGCACTGCGGCTCGCGCTGGGTGCCAGCCGTTTTCGGCTCATCCGGCAATTACTCGTGGAAAGCGCCCTCATCGCCGTCACTGGCGCCGCTCTCGGTCTCGCGCTAGCGGAACTCCTGAGCCGCGTCATGGTGAGGTCGCTTTCCACGTCAGACGATTCCGCCGTCACGCTCGCCATGGGTATCGATTGGCGCGTGCTCCTGTTTACCGCAATCGCGGCTACGCTGACCTGCATCGTCTTCGGCACCATCCCGGCCGTCCGCGCGTCCAACGCGGACCCGGTCGATGCCATGAAATCAGGTGGGCGTGGCATGACCGCCGGCCGCGAACGCTATTCCGGGCAGCGTCTCATGGTCCTTACGCAAATCGCCGTTTCCATGGTCCTTATTGTGGCTGCGCTCCTGTTCGTGAAAAGCTTCGTGAACCTGCTCACCTTCAACCCAGGCATGCGGGAGGACAACATCACCGACGTGTTCATCGGTTTCCAACCCTCCCACATCCCGCCCTCCCACATCTCCGATTTCAAGCGCACGCTCCTCAACGAGGTCCAGTCCATTCCAGGCGTGCTCAGCGCGGCCACCACCACCATGGTGCCTCTTCTCGGGAGCAGTTGGAGCCACGAAGTCACAATCGGCTCCATGCAAGGCAGCTCGCAGTTTACGTGGGTCAGCCCGGGATACTTTCAGACCATGGGCATTCCGCTGTTGTCTGGAAGAGATTTCAACGATAGAGATACCAGCACATCGGAAGGCGTCGCCGTCGTCAATCAGGAATTTATCAGGCGCTACCTGAACGGGATCAACCCCATCGGTAGAATCATGCGGACGCATCCTGAACCGAATTATCCGGCCACCACGTACCGGATTGTCGGCGTGATCCCAAATACCAGCTATTCATGCCTTCGCTGTGGGATGCCTCCGATGACGTTCGCCCCCGGTCCGCAGCTACCTGCGCAACGACCGTGGACCGCCATCATGGTTCACTCCAACCAGAGTTCGCGCGTGATCGAAGACGCGGTGAAGCGCCGGATCGCGGAAAGCCATCCGGAGGTGATTGTCCAAACTCGGGCGTTCAAGGCGCAGATCGGAGACGGCCTCGTGCGCGACCGCTTGATGGCGATGGTTTCGGGATTTTTCGGCTTTCTCGCCGTTCTTCTCGGCAGTATCGGTCTCTACGGTCTGATTGCTTACCGGATTGCCCGGCGTCGCAATGAGATTGGGATTCGGGTAGCCGTCGGAGCGTCCCGCGGTCAGGTGATCGCAATGGTCATGCGCGAAGCGGGAGGGCTGTTGGTATCTGGAGTAATAATTGGCGTGGTGCTGTCAATCGCCGCCGGAAGGAGCGCCAACGCTCTTCTGTTCGGATTGAAGCCCTACGATACCCTTACGCTCGTGACGGCGGCGGGCGTCTTGGTACTCATCGGAATTGCCGCAAGCTTCATTCCCGCTTTCCGCGCCGCGCATCTTGATCCGATGGCGGCGCTCCGCGCGGAGTAGCCGCTACTGATTCGGGAAAGACAGTGCCAGAGAATTCGATTCCTGGAGAACCGAGCCGTTCCCGCTATCGACGATGGTGATCGCCACGTTGGCGTTCCCGCTTCTCGCCAGCGCGTTGGGGATCTGAAGATTAATCTGGTCTAGTCCAGGAAATATACCTTCGGCCCCGGCATACGCGGGTTCCACTGGATAGGTGCCGACGAGGGTGTCCCCTATCAAGACCTCCACCACCGATGTCGCCGCGTGATTGCGGACGCCGGTAGCGTACAGGATGAGATAGACGGTCCCTTTCGAGGGGATCACGATCGGGGCGAGCGGCTCGGTTGGG
This sequence comes from Bryobacteraceae bacterium, assembly GCA_965225785.1. Classification (GTDB taxonomy): domain Bacteria; phylum Acidobacteriota; class Terriglobia; order Bryobacterales; family Bryobacteraceae; genus Bog-113. The sequence continues at coordinate 563,544 of CBDDBV010000005.1, forward strand.
GAAACGGTCCCGTCCGATGAGACCGCTATAGTTTGCGCGGCGAAGATTACCGGCGAAGACGCCTCAACGGTCGCCTGGAATTGGTTGGATGCCGTGGAACCGTTTACCTGCACCGTCACCACCCCGGGCTTCAGCGAAGAAGGAACACACAAGTTAATCTGGGACGGCGACACATACGCAAGTTGCGCCAGCGCGGTTTGATTGTTCGAGTCCGTGATGCTTACCGTGGTACCGCCTATGGTCGTCGGCCATGCGGGCGTCGCCTCGGCCACCGTTCCGGGCGCCATCGAAATTCCATAGATGGTGGCGAGTCCTCCGATCGCCGCGAAGTGAGTGCTGGTCGCGCTGTCCACCATCACGCCTGCGCAATCGGTCAAGCCCACATTGATCGTCGACGGCGCCGATGGAGCATAATTCGCATCGCCGCTGTAAGAGACCTGAATAGCGGCGGGCACAGGAGTCAGTCCGGCCGGCACCGTAAATGGCGCCTGAAATTGCGCATTCAACGGGACGGTGGCAATCGCCACGCCTGCCACCGAATAGGCGATCGACCCCGTTGGCGCCGCCCCCAAGCCTGAATAAAGCAGCGTCGGCATTACCATGCCGCCCGCCGAGGCGCACGCGTTTCCGAGGCTCAGGGAGGTGGCGCCCGCCTGAATCTGAACAGCTACCGCGGCCGCTGAAGCGCTCGCGTTGAAGCTTGGATCTCCGCTATACGCCGCGGTGATGGAGTGGCTGCCCGGTGAGAACGTCGCGACTACAAAAGTTGCCGTTCCGAATGTGTTCGGCGCGGCCGTACCCAGAAGTGTCTGGTTATCGTAAAACGTCACAAGTCCGGTGGGAATGCCGGAATTGGACGTGCCCACCACCGTTGCAATCAGTGCCACCCCCGTGCCGTAAGCGGCCGTGGCAATGGATGTGGTAAGCCCAACGCTGCTGGCCTCCGGGCTAATGACAACCTGGACGGGCGAGGACAGGCTGGGCGCAAATGAGCCATCCCCGCCATAGGCCGCCGTCACGGTGTACGATCCCCCAGGCAAGCCCTGGACCGCGGATTGACTGCTGCCATTCGCCAGAGATGGAACGGCGACGCTCACGCACCCATCGGGAATGGTTCTGGTTGCCACGGTACCGGGGCAGATCAGTTGGCTTGCTCCCGCCAGCAACGTAACAGGCCCTGAGGGTACGCCGCTTCCGGATTGGGGCGCCACGCTGATCACCGCTTGAGCGGCGCTCCCATGCACCAGAGTAGTGGGCGAGATCGAAAGCTGGGTCGTCGTCTTGATCGGATTTCCCGCGCTCCACAGGTTCAAAAGGTTGGTCACGTTGACCGATCCAAGCCCCGTCGCCATATCGTAGCCCGGTGTGGCGGGGTAGTAGGCGCTCGATGCCCCGGGAGTTGCCGTCGTCCCCGTCACGACATCGTTGTACACGCAGCCGGAGGTGGAGGAAGCAACCCCTAAGCATTGGGAAAACTGGCTAGCGGCCAGCTGATACAGAACCGGGTTGATGGCGCCAAGTCTCCCGCCGGCTTTTTGTTCCACCAGCGCCACAATTCCGGCGAACGATGGGGCCGCCGCCGAAGTTCCGCCTGTCGAATAAAATCCGAAGGAAGTGGAGTTCTTGCAGCTTCGGTTCATGCAGATCACGTACGGGTCGATCTGCCACGACGCGGTGAATGAAATATCCGGGAGGTCGCGTGTGTTGTCGTTTGTCATCGAAGGCCCTACACCCACGGCGGTCTGCCAGGAGGGTTTGCCGCCCGGCTCCGTGCTCTGTCCGCCGCCCCCGGCCACGATGCTGGTGAAGCAGGCGACGTTGAAGTAACAGCTCTGGTTCCAGGCCGCTTCCGGGAAGTAGCCGAGCGCGGAATTGCTGGTACTCCAATAATTGGTGGAACTGCCTGTAGTGTTGAATTGAGTACCTCCGACGGCAACCACGAAAGGCGATGAAGCCAATGCGTTGACCGCAAGCACGGGTGACGCGGAGTACGATAACTCGCGGTGAAAGTTTTCGCAGTTGTAAGGTCCGGAATCCCCCGTGATCCCGACCCAGGTGATACCCTGCGCCGCCGCTTGCGCGCGCAGACTATTAAACAAACTCAACGTCTCTTCGGCGCCGGAGAAGTTTGCTTCGCAACTGAAAAAACTTTCGGTGAGGATGTCCGCGAGGTTGTTATCGACGATGTACTCCTCCGAGAGGAGGATCGACGTCGCACCCACATACGCGACCGTCGCGCCGGAGGCGATCGCCCCGGACCAGGTCACATCCAACATTGCTTCGCTGGTAGCGCTGTTCGTTCCAGGATTGATGCCGTCGTATAGCTTCACCGGTGTATTCGCGGGCAGTCCGAAGCGGGCGCGGAAATCGTCGACGTCGTCGGTGTCGAAATCCGCGTCACCCACCACGCCGATCGTCACGCCGCTGCCTGTATACGTGTTGGGAATGCTGTAAATGGTTCCAAAATCGGACGGCAGTAGGTAGTATCTGCCGCTGGCTCCTCGGTAGAGCGGTTTCGAACGATCGAGAACTTTGCCCTCCGGCTCGAATTGCAGTACCGCGCCGGATTGATAGTCTTTGAAATCGTTGAGCAGCGCAACACCTTCCATGGCCGCGGCGATGCTCTCCGGAACGGAGATATCGGTGGAATTTGCCCAATGGTCGCGCCCTTCTACGGAGTACTTGTGAATCTCTGTGTGAAGCGCGTTTCCAACCAGGCCGGCCGGACCGGAGAACTCGATGTCCATCCCACCCTTGCCGGTTCGATTCACCTGCAGACCTTGCGCCGTCAGCCACGCCTTGACTGTCGAAATGGCTTTCTGAGACGCGCCGAACTGTTGACCGAACTCTTCCGGCTTCAACCACCGGTGATATTCCGGGGAAGCGGGGTTCTGCACGGCCGAAAGAAAAGTCTCGAGTGTTTTTTGTTGCTCCGGCGAGCGCTTCAACACGATGAGAACCCGATTAATAGGAAAGTCGTCTGGTACTTTGCCGCGATCGGACGCCGAGGTCGCACGCGGATGGGTGGTGTTCGCAAGCCGGACGAGTTTGGGCGCCGTGGTTTGCGCCTTCAACACGCTTGGCATCAGCGTCAGGAAAAGCATGGATGAAAGAACTATGAAGGGATAGTAGCGGCAGGTTTTCATGCTTATCTCTAATGACAAGAGCGTCAAATGCTTCAAAAAAAGGACACCACAACTTCTTCGGCAAGCAACGGGATTAGCGATTGTACATCATCAAGTTTGGATATGGAGTACGCAAGCGTAAAGCGTGGAGGGGTCCTGCGAATTGCTCGCGCCACCTTACGGCGGGGCGGCAACCTCTTTTGTTATCTTGGGACGCTTAAAAATGGTGGGCGCGCAGGGACTCGAACCCCGGGCCTCCTGCGTGTGAAGCAGGCGCTCTAACCAGCTGAGCTACGCGCCCCTGTTTCGATTCTCAGAATACTACACCCAACGACTGACCCGGAATCGCCTACAGATCCCTCTCCAGCCCGCCGATCCGACTTTTGTGGGCATCGGCAATGCGGGCAAGCATCCGGATTGCGCTCGCGTCTTCATTTGTGACCTTAACGAGTTTGACGATGGCCTCTGTCAACGCACCAATCTGGCGATCATGAGACTCAATCGACCGCATCAGGAATTCGGCCCGTTCTTCAATCGTCATCTCTTTAAATTGGCTCGCCGCTCTCGCGTGAACGAATCGGCAGCTTCTGAGACCTGGCTAGGATTTGCTCCTATACTTCATCTTGACGAGTCGCGGCCCAGGACCGTCATGTTCGAACGCAATCAGAACGAAGGGCATGTCCTCAAATCGGCCCATGCTAATGTGCCGCATGGCTTCCGAGAGCTTGGCCACGCGGTCTGTCAAATAGAAACCAAGCTTGTCGCTGGGAACAACTAAAACCGCGAGATCGATCGCACCTTGCAGCAGTTGATTCCTCAGATGAATAAGGTCCACGGAGATGAGATCACTTCTGCCGGAGACCTGGATTTCGACTCCGATGCAAATGTGTCGTGGACGCCCATTGATTGCTTGCCTTTTTATCCAATCGATTCCACCTGAAGTTTTTTTGACCCAGCCTCCGGCGGCATGGAACCGCTCATCAATTGTCTTCCGCAGTGCGCCCGCGCCGTTAACGTCCTTTTTCTCTTCAATAAGTAGCGGGAAGTCGGTTACGATAGCGCGGACTTCAGCGAGGAGTTCATCAAGCCCAAGTCGCTCGATAAGTGCTTCTGCTCCATCGAAGGATTGCTCTTCAACAATTTTTGGCATGCGGCCACCGGAATCCTTAGCTCTCCATTCGGCTCCTTCAACAGTTCTGCTAATTCCAGCGGCACCGTCTCTGTCGCATCCGGCAAATTGCGATGGAAGCGCTCCCGGATCAGATCGCAATCAACGATCTCGGTTCCAATCCAGTGTCGATTTAATCTTTCCGCGGACTCGAACGTCGAGCCTCCCCCGCCGAATGGGTCCAGAACGATGTCATGCTCGTCAGTGGAAATCTGGATACAGCGAGTGGGGATCACTGGCTTCAACTCGTTGACACCCCAACGTGCTTTGAACTGGCTATGACGAGCGGGCGACGTGTCATCCCAGATGTCCGTGAGATTAAGGCCAAGCGGGTTCAGAGCCTTCCTGTGACCGCCGTAGTCTTTGATGTCCTTCTTGCAATGCCGGCAGATCGGCACAGGCAGCCGCACGTCGTCTCGATTAAACGTTTTCGGAGCGCCTTTGGTGAAATATAAAAGCGCATAATGTGCTGGATAGAGTTTCTTACCGCGAGGAAACGTGCCCTTCATCGACACGGCAATCCAGTGCTTGAAAGTCATACGGCGCGATTCCAGATGCGCCGCCAGGTGGTACGCCCACTGTGGGAGGTTATAGATAAAAATCGCTCCCCCCGGTTTGACGACGCGGACTGCCTCGTCCATCCACCCGTAGCACCATTTCAGGTATTCTTGACCGTCCAGTTCGTCCTTATCCTTGCCGTGCCCATAGTCCTTGCCGATGTTAAACGGCGGATCCGCGAAAATAGTGTCGATTGATTCATCGTTCAGACTTGCGAACAGGTTCAGGCAATCGGTGTTGTACACTGCGCCGAGAGCGGTGCTAAAAACCGGCGTAACGCTTCGCATGGATTTTTGGGGAAGTTCCACCAGCTTAGCGCTCATGCCGTAGAACATATCATACTGTTTTTGTCGCAGCACCGATTCCACCTCTTGACTTCCGACGCTACCAGAGGCCTTCGGAGTGGTCTATACCTCCCTCACCGCAAAGCATAATCGCCGCTAATCGCTCTCTTACGGTTAGCCCGCCTGCCCACTCTTATATAATCATTCCACCCCCATGCGCGCCCGCAACCTTCTCTGGCTCGCCGCTCTCGCGTTCTCCTCCGCTCCCGCCGCCACGCTCAATTTCGATCGCGACATCCGCCCCATCCTTTCCGACAACTGCTTCATGTGCCATGGCCCGGACGAAAAGCAGCGCAAAGCGAAGCTTCGTCTCGACACTCCCGAAGGCGCCTTCGAAGATCGCAAAACTTACAAGATTATCGTTCCGGGTGACGCCGCAAAAAGCCGTCTCTACCAACGCATCTCAGCCGATCAGCCGGCCATGCGCATGCCGCCGCCCTACGCGCCTCGCCAGTTGAAGCCCGAACAGGTTGAGTTGATCAAGCGCTGGATCGAAGACGGCGCCAAGTATCAGGTCCATTGGTCCTACGTGGCGCCCAAGCGGCCTGATCCGCCCGCCGTCAGCAATCAGAAATGGTCCCGTAACCCCATCGATCGCTTCGTGCTGGCCCGCCTGGAGCAGGAGCATCTGACCCCGTCGCCGGAAGCCGATAAGACCACTCTCATCCGCCGCGTTTCGCTGGACCTCACCGGCCTTCCTCCGACCCTTGCGGAGGTCGATAAGTTCCTCGCGGACCGCTCCCCCAACGCCTACGAAAAGGTTGTCGATCGCCTGCTCGCTTCCCCGCATTATGGCGAGCGCATGGCGGTCGATTGGCTCGATCTCGCCCGCTATTCCGACACGCACGGCTTCCACATTGACAGCCATCGCGACATGTGGCGTTGGCGCGACTGGGTGGTCGGCGCGTTTAATCGCAACCTGCCCTACGATCAGTTCACCATCGATCAGATCGCCGGCGACCTTCTGCCCAACGCCACTCCCGAACAGAAGCTGGCCACCGGGTTCAACCGCAACCACATGATCAACTTCGAAGGCGGCGCAATTCCGGAGGAGTATCAGGCCGAGTATGTGATCGACCGCGCCAACACCACCGCCACCACCTGGCTCGGTCTCACCATGGGTTGCGCGCGCTGTCACGATCATAAGTACGATCCCATCAAGCAGGTCGATTTCTATCGCTTCTATTCGTTCTTCAACACCATCCCCGAAAAAGGTCTCGACGGCAAGAACGGCAACGCCGCCCCCGTGATGCAAATCGCCACCGATGAACAGCGGCGCGAACTCGATGGTATCGAGGCTCGCGTAAAGGTTTTGTCCGTCGGCCTGGATGCGAAAACCATAAGCCCGCTCGCGCAAGCCTGGGCCGGCACAGCGCTCGATCACCTTCCGGAAGCCCCGCGTCAAGCTCTCCTCGCGCATTACGCTTTCGATGGCAACCTCCTCGATTCCTCCGGCGGTTACCGCACTGCGCGCATCGAAGCGGGCGACCCCAGTTTCGGCGAGGGCGCCGTGGACCGCTCCATCGGACTGAACGGCGAAGCCCAAATTTCCCTCGCCAACGGCGTCGCCCTCAATGGCCCATTCACCATTGCTCTGTGGCTTCGCCCCGGCGGCACGAAAGACGGCGAAGTGCGCGTGTTCCGGAAAGCCGATGAATCCGGCCGCGGCATCGAGCTCGCGATGGACGAGTACCTCGTGATTCCCGAGCTCCACTACGGCACGCATCTCATTCTTCGCCTGAAAGATGGCAGCGATAAGGGTATTGAGATCCAGACCAAACAGCGCATCACCGTCGATCAGTGGAACCATCTCGCCATCCAATACGATGGTTCCGGCACAGCGTCCGGCTTGACGCTGTTGTTGAACGGCAAGCCCGCGGAGACCGTGGTCCGCTTTGATCAGTTGCACGGCTCAATCGCAAACACGTCCGCCCTGACCATCGGCGCTCGTGCTCACGGATACAAAGGCGGCGTCGATGATCTACGCATCTACGGCCGCGCGCTCACCCCCGCCGAAGTAGACGAACTGGCTCTTCATGAGGGCATCAAAGCCCTCGTCGCCATTCCCGAACCCAAGCGCAAGAAGGAACATAACGAAGCGATCAACGAATACTTCCTCACTTACGCCGCCGCCGAAGATCTCCGTGCCGAACATGCCGAGTTCACGCAACTCAAAGCGCGCCGGCATGATCTGAACCTGGCCATCCCCACCGTCATGGTGATGAGTGAAATGGAGAAGCCGCGTGACAGCTTCGTGCTCGGCCGCGGTCAATACGACAACCCCAAAGAGAAGGTCACGCCGGGCACTCCCTCATTCCTGCCCCCGCTTCCGAAAGACGCTCCGGCCAACCGTCTGACCCTCGCGCGTTGGATCGTCGATCCCGCCAACCCGCTTCCCGCCCGCGTCGCCGTGAACCGCTTCTGGCAGATGTACTTCGGCATCGGCATCGTCGAGACCGCTGAGGATTTCGGCTCCCAGGGCGAAGCGCCCACGCATCCCCTTCTGCTCGACTGGCTCGCCACCGAGTTCGTCCAATCCCAATGGAACGTAAAGGCGCTCCAGCGCTTGATCGTCACCTCCTCCACTTATCGTCAATCCGCCCGCGTCTCGCCGGACCTGCTGGACAAAGACCCGCGCAATCGTCTCCTCGCCAGAGGCTCCCGTTTCCGCTTGCCCGCTGAAGCCATTCGCGACAACGCGCTCCAGGTCAGCGGCCTCCTTGTCGATCAGCCCGGCGGTCCCGGCGTGTTCCCGTATCAACCCAAGGGAATGTGGGAAGATCTTGCGTTCGGCGGCGAATACTCGGCTCAGACCTACGTCCAAAGCCACGGGCCGGATCTTTACCGCCGCAGCCTTTACACATTCATCAAACGCACCGTGCCACCGCCTTCCATGGCCACCTTCGATGCGCCCGACCGCGAGAAATGCACCGCCCGCCGCACCCGCACCAACACGCCGCTGCAGGCCCTGGAGCTGTTGAACGATCCCGCCTATGTCGAAGCCGCGCGCTTCCTCGCTCAGCGCATGATCCTCGAAGGCGGACGCGATCCCGGCTCGCGCATCACTTACGGCTTCCGCCTCGCCACCGCGCGCAAGCCCGAGCCGCGCGAGCGTCAGATTTTCCGCGACCTCGCCGAGCAGGAGTTAACCATGTACCGGAAAGATCAAGCCTCCGCTGAAAAGCTCCTCGCTGTCGGCGAAGCCAAACCCGATCCCCGCCTGGATCACGCCGAGCTCGCCGCCTGGACCACCGTCGCGAGCATGATGTTGAATCTGGACGAGACCATTACGCGGGAGTAGCGCTATGTCACCGGAAACGGAGCTGAAACTTCACCTCACGCGGCGCCAGTTCTTCGCCCGCAACGCCACCGGCATCGGCGGCATGGCGCTCGCGTCCCTGTTTTCGCCGGAGCTTTTCGGAGCCGCCGCGGGCGCGCTTCCCGGCTTGCCCCACTTCGCGCCCAAAGCCAAGCGCGTCATCTATCTCCATCAATCCGGCGCGCCTTCCCAGATCGATTTGTTCGATTACAAGCCCAAGCTGAAAAAGATGCAGGGCTCCGAACTGCCTGACACCGTGCGCAACGGCCAGCGCATCACCGGCATGACGTCCGGCCAATCCTCGCTCCCCGTCGCCTCGTCCCTATTCGAGTTCAAGCAATATGGGAAGTCCGGCGCATGGCTGAGCGAGCTGCTTCCTCATCACGCCAAGATCGTCGACGATATCGCGTTCATCAAGACCGTCAACACCGAAGCCATCAATCACGATCCCGCCATCACCTTCATCCAAACCGGCAGCCAGCAGCCCGGCCGGCCTTCCATCGGCGCCTGGGTGAGTTACGGGCTGGGTAGTGAAAACCAAAACCTTCCCACCTTTGTCGTGCTCGTCTCCCAGGCCAGCGCGCTCAATATCGATCAGCCTCTTTTCTCCCGTCTCTGGGGCAGCGGTTTTCTTCCGTCCAATCACCAAGGCGTCAAGTTCCGCTCCGCCGGTGATCCCGTCCTTTACCTGTCCGACCCCGATGGTCTCGACCGCGGCACGCGCCGGCGCATGCTGGACGGCCTCGCGCGCCTGAATCAAATGAGCGAGCAGGCGTATGGCGATCCCGAAATCGAATCGCGCATCGCATCGTATGAAATGGCTTACCGCATGCAGACTTCCGTGCCGGAGCTGATGGACCTGTCCAAAGAGCCCGATCACGTGGTCGACATGTACGGTCCGGATGCGCGCAAGCCCGGCACCTACGCGTCGCACTGCCTGCTCGCCCGCCGTCTCGCCGAGCGCAACGTCCGTTTCATTCAGCTCTATAAACGCGGATGGGATCAGCACAACGATTTGCCGCGCGACCTTCGCCTCCAAGCCGAGAGCGTGGATCAGCCCAGCGCCGCCCTGATACAGGACCTGAAGCAGCGCGGCATGCTCGATGACACATTAGTGCTTTGGGGCGGCGAATTCGGCCGCACCGTCTACTGTCAGGGCCGCCTCAGCGAGACCAATTACGGCCGCGATCATCATCCCCGCTGCTTCACCATGTGGGCGGCCGGCGGCGGCATCAAGCCGGGAACCTCGATCGGCGAAACCGACGACTTTTGCTACAACGTCGTCGCCGATCCCGTGCACGTCCATGACATCCAGGCGACCCTGCTCCATTGCCTCGGAGTCGATCACGAACGGCTCACGTATAAATCCCAGGGCCGCTACTTCCGCCTCACCGACGTAGCGGGCAAAGTGGTCAACAAGCTACTCGTGTAGTGTCCCCCAAAAACTCATCGGCCATTTCGTCTGCCCAGCTATTTTCCGGAACTTACACTCGAGGGATTCGGATTCGCGTAGCGAAGCACTGTCGAAAGGTCGATCCCACGCACGATCCCGGCCGAATGGTAGAACAGGCCGAACGAGTCGATCGAGGATTCATCGGGGAAGATGCACGATTCCAGCGTCGCGTCTTCCGATTTGTTGTTGACCCATCCGCCGCCGGCTGCGTTGATGCCGCCGAATAGATCGCTGCCGCCCAGCAGCGAGCAGTAGCAGGAAGCCGGGTTGCCGGAGCACGATCCGCTCGGAACCTGCGCGTAGTATGCCAGCGCAGCCAATGTGGGTTCCGTCGTGGTTAGCGTGGAAAGCAGCAGGCTGATGCGCGACCCGTCCGAGGCGGACGTATATTGGCAGAACGGCCGTTTGGCCGCGAGCAGGAGTTCCGTAAGCGGATTATTGGTTCCGTAAGCAGCTTGACGAATAAACACCTCGCCGCCAGTCTTGGTGCAATACTCCGCTGCTTCGTCGGCGGCGAACAGGGGGTGCGAGGAGAAGGTGAGGAGTGACGCCAAAAACGCGGTCGCCAGTAGGGTTCTGTTCATCGACATATCATAACCGCACAACTCAGCCGGCTTCCAGCTATCCCGCTTCACTCGCTCCGCAGCGCCGTCATCGGATCCAACCCCGCCGCCTTCTTCGCCGGTACATACGCCGCCAGCACCGCCGCCAGTACCAGCACCACCGCCGCCGCTCCCAACGCCGCCGGATCGTTCGGCTTCACCCCAAACAACAAGCTGCTCACCAGTCTTCCCAGCGCCAGAGACACCGCCGTCCCCACTACCGCGCCTACCACCAGCATCAGCACCACGTCGCGCAACACCAGCCAGACTACGGCCCTTTGCTGCGCCCCCAGCGCCATTCGTATCCCGATCTCACCTCGCCGCCGCGCCACCGAATACGCCGTGATTCCATAGAGCCCAATCATCGCCAGCACCAGCGCAAGCACCCCGAAAAATGCCGAAAGCATCGCCACCACTTCCGGTTGCCGCACGGAGTCGTTCACCTGCGTTTCGAAGTTACGGAACTCGATCGAAACACCCGCGTTCATCTTCGAAATCACGTCACGCACCACCGGCTCAATCTTCTCGGGCCCGCTCAGTGACCGGATTTCAAAACTAATTCCGGACCCCGGGTCGGCGTCCTGACTCGCGGCTAAAAACGCGCTCTTTAATGACTTGTCCTGATCGAGCGACTGGTATTTTGCATCCTTCACCACGCCGATCACCAACTCCGCCTTTCGCTTCCCCGGACCGTCATCCGTCTCCAGCAATTTCCCGACGGGGTTCTCGGTTCCATAGAACGCGCGCGCCGTCGTCTCGGTGAGAACGATGGCCTGCGGCGACGCGAGCGTATCCCGCTCGGAAAAGTCGCGCCCCAGCAAAAGCGGCGTTCCCATCGTGGCGAAGTATCCCGGCGACACACGGTTCAGATAAACGTCTTGATCCTCCGCTGATTTCGCATGTCTGCCTTGAGGATAAGTCTGCTGATTCCAAGTCGTATGACTGATCGGAGTGAGCGCCGAACTCGACGCCGAAATCACACCCGGCGCATGCCGCAGCCGCTCCACCACGGCCGCGAACATCGCCTTGCGTGCCGCCTTGGGAACTCCCGCCTCCAGCACGTCCACTTTCGCGATCAGCACATTATGCCTGTCGAACCCCGCGTCGATTCCCATGAGGTTGCCCATCGTCGCCAGAAACAGCCCAGCCCCCACCAGCAGCGGCACCGACAAAGCCACCTGCCCGATCACCAGCGCCTTGCCGAGGTTGAAACGCGACGATCCTGCCAACGTTCCGCGCGCGCCCTCCTTAAGCGATTCGTTCGGCGACACGCGCGTCGCCCGCACCGCCGGCGCTAATCCAAACAAGAGCCCGGTCGCGACCGCCACGCCTATAGTGAACAGCAGCAAGTGAACATCGAGCGACAGGTCGAACTCCAGTTCGTTGCCCGTTTCGGACAGCAGATGAACCAGCGCGCGGCTGCCCCACAGCGCGAATAACAGTCCAACCACCGCGCTTAAACCCGAGAGCAGAAAGCTTTCCGTCAACAACTGCCGGATCACGCGAAGCCGTCCCGCGCCCATCGCCAGCCGCACAGCGATTTCCCTTTGCCGCGCCGTCGCCCGCGCGAGTAGTAGATTCGCGACGTTCGCGCAGGCGATCAGCATCACCAATCCGACCACGCCCATCAGGGCAAGAAGCGCGAGCCGATAGTGCCCGCCGGTCTCCGAAAAACCCGTCGAGGCAGGCGTTGCGCTCAACACCGACTTCAGGTAATCCTTCTTGTTATCCGCATCCCAATCCGGCGGCAAGGTCGCGCGGTACACCGCGGGCGAGATCGACCGCAGCCGCGCCTGCGCCTCGCTCATCGGCATTCCCGGCGGCAGCCGTCCCAGAACACTCAGCCACCATGTGCTTCTCGCATCCAGCCAGCTTCCGTCGGCGTGCAGGATCGGCTCACAGGCGATTGGAATCGCCACGCCATATCCCTGATCCAGGTCCAGCCCGTGAAACCACTCCGGCGTGATCCCCACAATCTGGAACGCATGCCGGTTCAGATGAATCATCTTCCCCACCGCATCCCGATCCCCCGCAAACCGTGACTTCCAGAACGCGTAACTGATCACCGCCACCGCGCCGTACTTACCCCCGCCGCGCCGGTCGTCCTCCGGCGTAAACACTCGCCCGCGCAGCGCCGGCACGCCCAGCACGTGGAAGTAATCGCCGCTCACCCAAAGCCCCTGCGCATACTGGCTCACGCCCCCGGATGACAGATCGAAGCGGTCTTGCGAGTATGCCAGCATGCCCGCAAAGCCGGTCTGATGATCGCGGATCTGCTCCCACAGCGGATTCGTATAGTAACTCCGCTCTCCGGTCCGCACCTGCACCAAACGCGCGGGATCTTCCACCGGCAGCGACCGCAGCATCACCGCGTTCACAATGCTGAAGATAGCCGTATTGGCCCCGATGCCGAGCGCCAGCGACAACACCGCAATCGCCGTAAACCCGCGGCTCGCATTTAGATTCCGCACGCCATAGCGCAGGTCTTGCCACAGCGTTTCGAGAAACGTCCAGCCCCACGCTTCGCGGCTGTTCTCGCGCAACAGAACCTCGTTCCCAAACCGCCGCTGCGCCGCCGCTTCACTCCCCTCGTCCAGCGCCCGCAGTGCCAGGTGCGTTTGCATCTCCTCCGCCAGGTCCCGCTCGAACTGCTTTCTGCGGAGGAAAAACTGAAGCCGTCGCCACATCTCACCGAACATGCTTTCTCCCTTCAACTAAGCGGGTTGAATTACTTTCTGAATGGCCATGCTGACGCGGTCGTACCGGCTTAATTCGACCGCCAGTTGCTTCCGTCCGGCCGTGGTCAGCTTGTAGTAGCGCGCCCGCCGGTTGCCTGCCGTTACACCCCAGGCCGCCGTCACCCAGCCTTTGAGCAGCATGCGCTGCAGCGCCGGATACAGCGAGCCTTCTTCCACCTGCAACACCTGATCCGAGACCTGTTGAATCGCATCGGCGATCTCGTATCCATGCAGTTCCCCCTTCCGCGCAAGGGTCTTCAAAACCAGCATGTAGAGCGTCCCCGGAGGGATCTCGTCACGCACAAGGGTTGGTGCCATAGTTAGACATACCTAGTGAAACTATGCAATTATGCCCCGTGCGGCTCCACGATGTCAACCGGTTTAGTTTTGCTACTGAACCGGCTTCGCCCGCTTGGAAACCTCGACGATCCGGTCGAGCTTCGAGGTAACTTCGGGATCCACCTTCTCCCGCCGAACCAGGCGCGCCAGCGCATGGTAATCCGTCTTCTGCATCAGGTTCCGTATGCCCAGCTTTTCGTAATAGCGCTGGAATACCGGCCTCAGAAACTCGTCGCTCGCCTTGATCTCGGCTCCGAATGGGTCCGCGCGGCCTAGCACTCGCAGCGCGCCGCTGATCTCTTGAATCGACTGTTCCATCGCGGCTCTCTGTCTATCGCGCAAGGGTGGCGCAAAAAGAGATCCGATCCCGGTTTCCACTTCATCGGCAAACGCCACCAGCGTCTCCGGGTAGCCAAGGTAGTTCTCGATTTCCCTCTTCTTCCACTGGAATTCACCAAGCGGGCCGGTCTCGTTGAGCTCCTGAGAAATCGCATCGAAGATCGCGATTCCGGCCAGATCCGGCTTGGCCTCCCGCAATCCGAAGAAATGGTCCCGCGCCTTTCCAGGTTGATTCGCTACGTAATGGACGAACGGCTGCTCCAGAACTTCGCGCGCCGGGTGCGCCAGAATCTCCGCGAATGCCTGAAGAATCGCCAGGTCGGTGGAACCCTCCAGGTAAAGGACCCAGCCCTTCTGTTCCGCCTGATAATACTGCTCGAATCCAATTGCCCGCAGGGACTTAAGCAACTGGCGCCCGCGGTCGTCAATCCGATGTGGTTTTCCCACGAATGCCACCACCACGTCGCGGTCCGCCGCCTCATTGAGCAGCACCTCGGAGTGGCTTGCGGCAATTACCTGACAACCCTGTGAATCCGCCGTGTTCGTCAGAACTCGATAAATCTGGCGCTGCCGCGGGATCTCTAAGTGAGCGTCCGGCTCGTCCAGCAGCAGAACAGTTCCGCGGTGTGTATATAGGTGAGCGAGCAACAATAAAGTCTGCTGCAAACCTCGTCCTGCGGACACAAGGTCTAACTCGATCCCCGACTCCTCGTAGGACATCGTGATCTGACCCCGCTCCTTTATAAATTCCGGCGGCTTCAGCGTCACTCCAAACAGATTCCGTATTTGCCCGACTAACAACTTCCAGCTCGTCTGGTCCTCGGCGTCGTGTATCTGGTAGCAAAGGTTTCGCAGAACCTCGGCCGTGCGGCCTTCTCCGATACGAACGTTAACAGCACCTTCCGGGAGCCGGTCTTCCGTCGCCGCCATTCCGGACATCGGCGGCAAAAAAGCCACGCGCACATCGGCCGCGATTTCCGGAACCGCCATACTCGAAAGCCCCGGATCGTCTCGGACTCGCAAAGGTCGGCAGTAAAACGATTCCGCATTGGCATAGTCGAACTCAAACCCGCACTCCCACTCGACGCCGGCCGTCACGCCGGTAACCAGAGTCTCCACTCGAATGTTCTTCGTTTCCTGTTTCCCGTTGCCTTTTTGTATGGCACGGACATGCAGATCTCTCCACAGAAGATTTGCATCGGGCACAGGCACGGCGATCAAGTCCCGGCGGTTGATCGTCACGCCCGGCCGCTTCTCCGGCGTGTCCCTCGCCGAACGCTTTTCCACCCACCTTCTCAACCCGATCTCCCACAGTGCCAGCGCTTGCAGTGCCGTCGTCTTGCCGGAGTTGTTCGGCCCTATGAAGACCACCGTCTTCCCAAGTTCGATCGTGACGTCTTCAAGCTTCTTGAAGTTCTTTATCTGAAGACTGGTCAGCACTCCAGCGATCATAACGTGCCATCCGCATACGCGAATCTTACAGCCCAAACGAAATACGCTTACAAACGTCTCGAACGATTCGATACGAACACCGCCTTCCCGTCGCCCCCCAAGGTTCGCCATCTGCTCTTACATGCGTGCGTGCAAGGAAGCACGTTACGCAAGTCATAGGAGCAGCAATCATGACCACCTCACAGACACATCTCGTCGCCGTCTTTCAGAATCTCGAAACCGCGACTAAAGCAAAGAACGAATTAGTGCAAGAAGGCTTTTCCAGCGACGGCATCACCATCACAGGACCCGATAAACCGCGCGTCCAGACTGCCGCCAGCGGGAGCTCTTACGCCGCTGAGCCGGCCCATGAAAGCGGCGTCAGCGGCTTTTTCCACCGCATGTTCGGTTCGGACCACGAAGACAGCGGACGCTATACCGAGGCGGTTACCCGAGGGAACGCGGTATTGACCGTTGACGCCGATGACACCCAGGTTGATACCGCGACCGAAATCCTCAACCGTTACAATCCGCTCAACCTTGAGGACAGCGCGGTATCCTCTCCCGCCAACGGTTACAAAGGCTCGGACACGCGCACTTCCTCCACGGCCACCGGAGACCGCACCATACCTGTCGTCCAGGAAGAGATGCGGATCGGCAAGCGTGCCGTGCAGCGCGGCGGCGTCCGCGTTTATTCGCACGTTACCGAACAGCCGGTTGAGGAGAGCGTCACATTGCACGAAGAGCGTGCGCGCGTGGAGCGCCGCCCCGTCGACCGCCCGGCCACCGCGGCCGACTTCAATATGAAGGACGAAGTGATCGAGGTCATCGAAACCAGTGAGGAAGCCGTGGTCGGAAAGACGGCTCGCGTGGTGGAAGAGGTGGTTATCGGAAAAGACGCTACCGATCGCACGCAGACCGTTCGCGACACCGTCCGCCGTACCGATGTTGAGGTCGAACGGATCTCGCCCGAAATGGAAGAAGATTTCCGTAAGGACTATCAGAATCGATACTCTTCCATGAGCGATGCCGACTACACCGCTTACGGACCCGCATACGAGTATGGGTATCGCATGGCGAATGATCCGCGCTACAAGGGCAGAAACTGGAGCGATGTTGAGAACTCCATCGAGAAGGATTATTCCACCTCAAACTCCGGCGGCACTTGGTCCAAAGTCAGCGGCGCCGTTCGCCACGGTTGGGACAAAGTCACGGGGAAGAGCTAAGAGGGGAGTGCGGAAGACGGGCCCATCCGTCCGTCTTCCAAACCCGACGTATGAGCGAATTATTGGCTGTGCCGCTGGTCTCGAAAAACGGGGTGCGCGGAAAGGTATTCACCAGTTCGCGCCTCCTCGATGAGCGCCCCGAAAAATCGGTGGTGTTTGAAAGTGGCCGTGAGGTGATGGTCCCAAGCACGCATCTCCACCTAAAGACCGACGGAACTTACTATCTGGACTTAACAGTCGATCCCCGCCCACCCGATTCGCAAGGTCCACTTGCTCCCGAATCCGCTCCCACTGAGCCGGGCGATGTCGTAATGCCTGTGATACAGGAGCAGGCGACGTTCACCAAACGCGTCGTCGAAACGGGCCGAGTCCGGGTTCGTAAGACGGTCTCCCGGGAACCTTTCACCATCGATGAGCCGCTCGTCCGTGACGAATACGAAATTGAACGCGTGCCAGCGAACCGGGTGGTGACTCAGCCATTTCCCACGCGCGTGGAAGGCGATACCACAATCATCCCCGTCTACGAAGAGCAGACGATGGTCATCAAGAGGCTCATTCTCCGCGAGGAAATTCACCTGATCAAGAAACAGCGCACCACTCATCACCGCGCGACCGTCACGCTTCGCAAGGAAAACGTGGAAGTAGAGCGCATTCCGTCCAAAACCGACTAACTTCGCGAGCCCGGCGTAGTTCGGAATCTCATTAACGCCGGAAATTACTTTCTTTTCCCCATCCCCTGAACCACTTACGCCCACCCGCCGCCGTCGGCCCAATCCCTCACGCCCCACAATCGGATATGAGATTAAACTCGGTACCACCAATCACTGAAGAGCCACAAGCATCACCCTCCAAGCGCACTCTGGCCAATCGCCGAAACGCGCTCAAATCCACCGGCCCCCGCACCGCCGCCGGCAAACACCGCGTCGCCATGAACGCCTTCAAACACGGTCTCTCCGGTCAAAACCTCTGCCTGCAGACCGACGACTCCATCCCTTACTTCCGCCTCGCGCTCGATTTCGTCGAAGACCTCCGCCCCGTCGGCGTCCGCGAAGAACAGCTCGCCCAGAAAATCATCGACGGCAACTGGCGCCTCAACCGCGCCGCCGCCATCGAAAACAATCTCCTCAATAACGACACTGTGATCGAAGCCTACTTCCTCACCAGTGACGATGAGCGCAGCGTCGCCGTCGCCGGTCAAGCCAATGCCTGGCGCGCCGATTGCGCCGGTCCCCGCGCGCTCGAATCCCTCGGCCGCCACGAAGGCCGCATCGCCCGCACGCTCTCCAAAATGACCGCCGAGTTCGACGCGCTCCAGGCCCGCCGTCTCAAGCGCGACAAAGACGTCGATTCGTTCGTACAACACGAAAGCCGCGCCTGGAAATTCCTGTCGGCCGCGCTCAAACACTACCTCGCCGAAGAAGCCGAGCGCGAAGCCAAAGAACAAGAAATAGAAATCGCGGAAGAGACCCCAGAAGAAATCAAACAAGAAACGCCGCAACCCATACCAATCAAAACCACTTCCGCAATGGCTTTGAATTGCGATTGGCACTGGCCGGAAGACGAAATCGAGCCCGAGCCGGCCTCTCACTACGACGCGTTACGCGCCTACGCCGACAGCATCGGCATGCCGCTCCCGCGCTTCACGGAATAAGACGACGAACCGGCCATCGAATCACTCGGATTGTCTCCTACTCCGCCGCGCATTTCCCGCGTAACGCCCGAAGTGTCTCCGCTGCACCGGTTTTTGTGTTACTCTCTGGAAATTCGCTTCCGTGGTGCGCCCCGTGTAGGTGCCGCAAACACGCCAAGGGTAGATTCTTAAGGCCTTCCACGTCGACCCCGGCCTGCTGAACTTCCAAATCTTTGGAGGGAAAACATGCAGTCCACCGCTCTTCACGTCCGTGTTGCGTTATTGACCACCATCGCTCTTCTGTTTGCGAGCGCCGCTTCAGCCCAGGATGCCACCGGGAAAATCGCGGGAAATGTAACTGACCCTAGCGGTGCCATTGTGCCCGGCGCCCACATCGTCGTCACCAATCTCGAAACGCGAACCGCCAAGGAGGCAACCGCGGATACACAGGGTTATTATCAGGTCCTTCAGCTACCCATCGGTACATATGAAGTTTCCGCCGAAGCGCCCGGTTTCAGCAAAGCCGTATCGCGTCCGCAAAATGCGCTCGAGATCAATCAAACCCTTCGTGTCGATGTCGCTCTTACCATCGGCGCGGTCGGCGAAACCGTCACCGTCGAAAGTACGGGCAGCATTGTTGAAACCCAAAACGCCACCGTCGGCGGCACCGTCACCGGTAATGCCATCTTTGAGCTTCCTCTCAATGGACGAAATACTCTGGATCTTCTCGCCACCCAACCCGGAGTGACTCCTAGCAACCCGGATAACACCGGCCAGGGAGCCGGCTACAGCATCGGCGGCGGCCGCACGGACTCGGTAACCTTTCTACTGGATGGCGGAAACAATAACAACTTACTGAATAACAGCTTCGTCTCGAATCCCAATCCAGACGCCATCGCCGAATTCCGCGTCCTCGAAAGTAACTACTCCGCGGAGTACGGTCGCAACGCCGGCGGCATCGTCAGCATCGTCACGCGCAGCGGTACGAACGCCCTGCACGGAACCGCGTATGACTATATTAGAAACAATGATTTGGACGCCAACCTCTTCTTCAACAACGAGCAGGGTCTTGAACGTCCCGTCCTGAAACGCAATCAATACGGCGGTACCCTCGGCGGCCCCATCTTTATCCCCAAGGTCTTCGACGGTCGCAACAAACTCTTCTTCTTCTTCTCTTACCAGGGTCAGCGCCAGACCGAACTGCAACAGAACGGCAAGGTCAATACTTACACCCCCTTGCAGGCGCAGGGAAATTTCTCTCAATCCGTCAACGGCGGTCCTGACCCTAACGTCGTCTCGTTCCTCCAGGCCAATCCGTACTTCCAGGGGAATCCCGCGCTCGCCGCCCAAGGCATAATTGATCCCACTAAAATCGATCCCGTCGCGGCCGCGTACTTCAAGAACGGACTAATCCCCACCTCCACGTCCGGCTTCCTTTTCCCGCAAGCCTCCTCGCTCAACAATGACGACGAATATCTCGGAAAAATCGACTACACCATTACTGACAAGGACACTCTCAGCGCCACGTTCGTTTCCCATGGCAATCCCCAGACGGTCCCATTCAACGCCGCCAGCGTCGTGGGATATCCAGTTAGCACCACTGCCGACTCTTACTTCGGCAACGTCAGTTACACCCACACCTTCTCGCCCACCATCTTGAATGAACTTCGAGTTACGGCGCAGCGCAACAACCTTGTCCAGGATGTCCCCCAGGGGTCTACCACCATCACTCCCGCGCAGCTCGGCATCGGCATCACTCCCGATCAGTCCACCGGTCCAACCCTCATCGGCCTGGGCGGATCCGGTCTCAACATCGGTTATAGCCCAAATGGTCCCACCAGCCTGATCAACAATACCTACGCCTACTACGACAATTTCTCCTGGACCAAAGGCGGCCATAGCATGAAGTACGGTTTCTACTTCTCGCCTTACCAGAACAACACCAAGTACGATTTCTACGTCAACGGCGAATTCTTCTTCTACGGTCAGTCCACCGGCGCCGGTTCCGGTACCGATCTCGCCGACTTCCTGCTGGGCCTGCCCGATGAGTACCTTCAGTTCGGGTCCGCCCCGTCCAACATCCGCACCCACTCCTACGCCGGCTACGCGCAGGATGAATGGCACGCCACCAAGCACCTGACTCTCAGCTACGGTCTCCGTTACGAGTACTCCGAGCCTAAGTTCGATACGCAAGGCCGCAGCTTCTCCATCATCCCCGGCCTTCAATCCACGCGTTTTCCCAACGCTCCCGAAGATCTCGTCTTCCCCGGCGATCCCGGCGCACCCAAAGGCTCCAACTTCCCCGACAAGACGAACTTCGCTCCGCGCCTTGGGTTCGCCTGGGACGTTTTCGGCAACGCGAAAACGAGCCTTCGCGGCGGAGCCGGTATCTTCTATGACATCCTCAAGGGCGAAGATAATCTGCAGTTCAATGGTCAGGCCCCGTTTTTCGGATTCGCCGATATCTTCTTTCAGGCGCCCACCGCCGGTTCGAACGGCTCTTCTAACTCCGGCTACACCGGCAACCCCGGCTTCCTTGAGCAACCCTTCTCCACCAACGTCTACGGCACGCCCAACCCCTTCCCCTCCAAACCGCCGGCATCCAACATCAACTTCGGCGATGCGGGCTTTCTTCCGTTCGGCGGCGGCGGCGTATTCTTTGTCGATCCCAACCTGAAGACGCCGAAGGTTTACCAGTACAACCTTTCGCTCCAGCAGCAGATCGCCCCCACCTTGGTGGCCGAGGTTGCTTACATCGGTTACTCCGCCCACGGGCTCACCTCCTTGGTCGACGTGAATCCCTATGTGTTGGGAACCGGCACTCGCGTACTCAACCTAAATCCCAATTCCGAGTTTAGTTATCTCGATGAATTTCAAAACATCGGCCGGGCTAACTACAACGGTCTGCAGTCCACGCTCACGAAACGTCTTAGCGGCGGCGATTCCCGCTTGGGTGGAACCTTCATGACCCTGGCTTACACTTGGTCGCATGAGATTGATAACGTCTCCGGCTTCCGTCAGCGCAACTCCGCCGTCCCCGCCTACGATCATGAAGAATTCCGCGCTTCCGGCGATACTGACGTCCGCCAGTTTCTGTCTCTTTCCGGGGGCTGGGAACTCCCCTTCGATAAGTGGATCGGTGGACCGAAGCTACTCACCAAAGGCTGGAGCCTGTATCCCATCATTACTTACCGCGCCGGATTCCCCCTGGATGTCTTCGCCGGTCTGAACACATCTAACGGCGATCCCGGTCCCGCCGGTGACGGCCAAGCCGGTGAAGTGCGCGCCGACCTCGTCGGTTCCTCCATCCCCACCTACAACCCCAAGAACTCCCAAACCTTAGCCAACAGCAACAGCGGCGGGTCTTCCACTACCGGCAATTACTACTTCAACCCCAATAACTTCAGCAACGCCCGCGCGATCGCGCTCGATAACGCCGTGAGCAACGATCCCACTTCCATCATCGGCCAGTACACCTATGGCTCGCTTCCCCGCAACTCGCTGCGCGGACCCGATCGGTTCAACATCGATCTCTCCATCTCCAAGCACTTCTACGTGGGCGAAAAGCTTAACGTCGAACTCCGGGGCGACATCTTTAATCTGACCAACTCCGTCCAGTTCGACAACCCGGACACCAATATCACCGATCCCAATTTCGGTCAGGTCTCCAGCACGTCCCCACAGCGGATCATCCAACTGGCGTTACACCTCCGCTTCTAGCGGAGGTGTGTTTGGCACCACAACTGCTCCTGAGTTGCTGGCGAGCGTGAAAACGCGCTCATTCGCTCGAGGAGGTTTCAAATGCTTTGGACGATTTTCGTTATCCTGCTGGTGTTGTGGTTGCTTGGACTTGTCACTTCTTACACGTTCGGCGGCTTCATCCATGTACTTCTGGTTATCGCCATCGCCGTGTTTGTGATTCAGTTGATCTCGGGACGCCGGGCTGTCTAACGACGTGGTCCTAGTACTTCGGCATGCGTGGGTCGATCTTATCGGCCCACGCTAATATGCCGCCACGCATGTTCGCCACCCGTTGAAACCCTTGCTGTCTCAGCAGTTCCACGGCCTTGGCGCTACGGCCCCCGCTCTTGCAATGCACCACGATTTCCGCACCCTTTTCCAATTCTCCAATCCGCTTTCCTAAGTCGCCGAGCGGTATCAACAGCGCCTGTGGAATCGACGCGATCTGGTACTCGTGCGGCTCTCTCACATCGAGTAACAGAAAGTCATCGCCCCGGTCCAGCTTCTGCTTCACTTCCGTTACATCCAGTTCACCCTTGAGCGGTTCGTTGGTGGTCACTTGTTGAGGAATACCACAGAACTCCTGATAGTCGATCAACTCTTTGATTGTCGGATGGTCCCCACAAATCGGACAGTCCGGATCGCGCCGCACCTTGTACTCTCGGAACCGCATCTCCAGCGCGTCGTACCGCAGAAGCCTTCCAATCAATGGCTCGCCGATTCCCAGAATCAACTTCACCGCTTCAGTCGCCTGGATCACCCCGATCATCCCGGGCAGAATCCCCAGCACCCCGCCTTCGGCGCAGCTCGGTACTAATCCCGGCGGTGGCGGTTCGGGATAAGAGCACCGGTAACAAGGGCCGCCCGGATACCCGAACACCGTCGCCTGTCCTTCGAACCGGAAGATGGAGCCGTAGACGTTCGGCTTACCCAGCAGCACGCAGGCATCGTTCACCAGATACCTCGTCGGAAAGTTATCCGTTCCGTCCACAATCACGTCGTAGTCTTTGAGCAGCGCCAGCGCGTTCTCGCTAGTGAGCGCTAAGTCATGTAACTCCAGCTTCACGTTCGGATTGATGTCCCGCATCCGGTCAGCCGCGGAATCCAGCTTCTTCCGGCCGACATCCTTTGTCCCGTGAATCACCTGCCGGTGTAAGTTCGTGTGGTCCACCACGTCGAAGTCCACTAGTCCGATGCGTCCGATTCCCGCCGCCGCCAGGTACAGTCCGAGCGGCGCTCCCAGCCCGCCCGCGCCAATCAACAGCACGCTCGCGTTCTTAAGTCGTAGCTGCCCTTCCACTCCCATCTCCGGCATAATCAGATGCCGGCTGTACCGTAGAATCTCTTCCTTGGTAAGCTTCGTCGCGGTTTCCGGCGCCGCCGCTTCCAACACGCTTCCACCCGCGATGCTCGGCACAATCGTCAAAGTATCTCCAGCCGCCACCGGCGTCGCGCTCTTCTCCAGATATCGGATGTCCTCGTCGTTCACATACACGTTCACGTAACTGCGCAGCGCTCCCGCGTCGTTATATAACTGCTTCCGCAGATCGCCATATCGCTCCGTCAACGCGCTCAACACGTCGCCCACGGTCGTACCTTCCATCTCTACTTCACTCTGCTTTTCCGTGTACTGTCGAAGGGGTGTTGGAATTAATACTTTGGCCATGTCATCTCTTCCTTGATTGCTTCCGTCTGTTCGGCATTCGGCAGGAAACTTCCGGCGTGATCGAACCGCCCGTCCCGCACGGATAAGATCACGAACGAATACCAGGGGCAGGAGTTCTTAAGATCCGTATCGGAGAAATACGCGTCGCAGTCCGGATGCGAATGATAGATTCCAATCAGATCCATCCCGCGCGTCCGCGCTTCCCGGTCCGCTTGAATCAAATCTTCCGGCGCAAGCTCATACCGTGCGCGCTGCGAGCCCTTCGCCACGTTGTCCAGCGCCGCGGACTCGCGCACAATCTTCACCTCGTCCACGCTTCCCAGCATCACGCCGCAGCATTCGTTTGGATATGTCGCTTCCGCGTGCGCCACCATCGCGCGCCACGGCTGCTCTTCAATATGAATCATCCCGGTTATCTTCTAGCTTAGACTCGGCTCATCCCAGAACGATTCGCTGAGATACTTGTCCGCGCTGTCGCACAGTATTGTGACGATGACTCCGGCGCGTCCCGCTTCCACCAATTCCCGTCCAATTCTTAGTGCGCCGTTTACATTCGCCGCCGCCGAGATTCCCACCAGCAGACCTTCCTCGCGCGCCAGCCGCTTCACCATCGCGTGCGCTTCGTCCGTCTCCAGCCATAAGTTGCGGTCGGCCAGGGACGCATCGTATATCCCCGGCACAATCGCCGTCGGCATATGTTTCAGACCTTCCAGTCCGTGGAAGCCTGTCGAAGGCTGCGCCGAGATACACTCCACGGAAGGCTTCTCGCGCCGCAGGAATCGCGTCGTCCCCATGAACGTTCCGCTCGTTCCCAGCGCCGCCACAAAGTGCGTGATTCGTCCTTCAGTCTGCTCCAGTATCTCCGGTCCCGTCGTCTCGAAATGGGCTCGCCAGTTTGCCGGATTGTTGTACTGATCGGGGTAAAAGTAAGCGTCCGGATCGGCAGCGTAGATCTCCCGGCACTTCCGAATCGCCCCGTCCGATCCTTCTCCCGGATCGGTAAATACGATCTCGGCGCCATACGCTTTAAGAATCCGCTTGCGCTCTTCCGACGCATTACGCGGCAGGCACAGCCGTACGTGATATCCTTTCGCCGCCGCCACCATTGCGTAAGCGATCCCCGTATTGCCGCTGGTCGCATCCAGTATGATCTTCCCGGGCGTGAGACGGCCGGATCGTTCCCCGTCGGCAATCATCCAGGACGCAGCCCGGTCTTTTACCGAACCTCCCGGGTTGAAGTATTCCGCCTTGCCGTATATCTCGACGCCGTCTAAGTCACGGGTCACACGCTGCAAGCGGATCAAAGGTGTATGGCCGATGTTTTCCAGCAGGCTATTCGCGCCGCGAAGAAGTGATCCAGCGGATCTCATTTCACAGTTCTCATTATAAGTTGAAGTACTCGGTTTGTTTCTTGTACGGTCAAGTACGCTCTTAACAAAATTTTACTCAACAGTCTTGTTATACTCACCCAACGCCTTCCGATATAGGCGAGTTCCCCGAAAGGAAATAAATGAACTTACGAACTTCGTTACTGACAGCTTTCGCAGGTACTTTTCTGGTCGCTGGTTTAGCGAGCGCGGCGACCGCTCCCCGTACCGCCGCTTTCCCCGTTCCCGCGGGCATGAAAGTCGGTCCGAATCTTATCACCGGCAACGGCTTCTATGTCAGTGCTACCACCATAGGCTATGACGGAACCGCCTCTGGTCTTCCATGCTTCTTCTGCGCGCCCGGCAGTTCCATCGCCATCCCCTATCCCATCACCATCTTCACCACCGGCACCGAGTATCAGATCGTCGCTCAGTTCTATTCGAGCGAATACTCCGGAACTCCCATCATTGTCGAGAAGACCACCATCAACGGCGCGGTCGTGGATGATCAGACCGTTGTATTCAGCGGTCCGTTCGGTCCCGGCTATATCGGCTACGCTTACTTCCTGGGTACCACCAGCGTCACCGGTTCGGGAACCATCTTCATCGAAGCGATCGATTCTGCCTCGGGCACGGTACTGGCTACCGGCGGAACCAAGTTCGGCGTCGAATAACTCCTTCTTAACCGATCCTGGCCGGGTCGATTCACCATGCGGCGTCTCCTGATCCGGCCAGGAGCTATCGGCGATTTCATCGTCTCCCTCCCAGCTCTCGAATTCCTGCAAGCCCGCTACATCGAAGTCTGGTGCGCGGAACAGAACGTCCCGCTGGCCCGCTTCTGTAATCAAGCCCTTTCCATTGTGTCCTCCGGCCTGGATCGCGTCGGCATCCTCCCCGCGCCGGACGCCCTCCAGCGCCTTTCCGAATTCGACGAGATCCACTCTTGGTACGGCGCCCAGCGTCCCGATTTCCGCGCCGCCGTCGCCGGTCTTCCGTTCTCCTTCTACGACGCCATTCCTCCCGCGGGCGGAGTCGGCGCCACCGCGTTCTATTGCACCCAGGTTGGCGCTCCCGTCGCCCTTCCCCGCATCCCGGTCACAGCCGTTCGGGAAAACTTTGCCGTCTTCCATCCCTTCGCTTCCAACCCCGCCAAGCGCTGGCCTCTCACCCGCTTCCGGGAGCTCGCCGTCTGCCTGGAAAACGTCCAATGGTGCGCCGGTCCGGAGGAGGCTTTGGATGGCGCGGTCCGCATCCCGAACCTCTGGGACCTCGCTCAATGGCTGGCCCGCGCGGGCATCTTCATCGGGAACGATTCCGGCATCACCCATCTCGCCGCCGCCGTCGGCACTCCCACCGTCGCCATTTTCGGTCCCACTGATCCCGCCGTCTGGGCGCCCCGCGGTCCCTTCGTTCGCGTGATCCACCGCTCCCCGATCGATTCAATTCCGGTTGCGGATGTGCTCGCAGCCGTCAAAAGTCTGCTATAAACGGAACGGATATGGCGGCCGCTCTCCAATCCGGTTTGGAACTCTGCGATTTACGCCGTCTAACCGCAGCCGATTTATCCCCGCTTCTCGACGAGGAATCCGAATACTGGCGCGAGACGATCGACTGGGATTTCGAGCGCTCCGCCGAACTCGTCCGCCGCTTCATTGACATGCATGCTCTGAGCGGCGCCGCGCTCATCTCCGCTTCCGGCGTGGCCGGCTACAGCTATTCCGTCATTGAGGAACACAAAGGCATCGTCGGCGACCTGTATGTCCGCCATGGCTTCCGCTCGCCTGAGAATGAATTTCGTCTCCTCTCGCGCGTCGTGGAAGAATTGATCGCCACGCCTCTTGTGCGCCGCGTGGAGAGCCAGCTTATCCTGATGGGCAATCGGGATCGCCGTCTGCCGCGCGCCTCGCAGCTCCAGTCGTTCGATCGCGACTTTCTCGAAATCGATCTCGACGCTGTCGACCAGCTTCCGCCCGCGCCGCTTCCCGGCATCTCCATCGAACCGTGGGCCCAGCATTACCAGGATGCCGCCGCCCATCTGATCGCCAGCGCTTATAGCGGCCATGTCGATGCGCTCATCAATGATCAATACCGCAGCGTCGCCGGCGCCCGCCGGTTCCTGTTCAACATTCTCCAGTTCCCCGGATGCGGCACGTTTCTCCAACCCGCGTCGCTCGCCGCCTTCGAGCGCGAGACCGGCTGGCTCATCGGCCTATGCCTCACCAGTAGCGTCGGCCCGCAGGTGGGCCACATCACGCAAATCTGCCTCGCCCGCGACGCCCGCGGCCGCAAACTGGGTTATGAAATGATGCGGCAAAGCCTGCACCTTCTGCGATTGAATGGTTGCCGGCGCGTCAGCCTGACCGTCACCAGCGCCAACCGCCACGCCATCCAGTTGTACCAGCGCCTCGGTTTTCGTTCCCTGCGCCGCTTTCCCGCCTTTGTCTGGGAAGGTTTCTGACTCGCAGTATAATCGTGATCTTCCAAAGCGAGGACCACTGCAACTACAGGCGTTCGATTCCGAGTATGTTTCCCGCCTGGCTTCGGGCGACTCCGAAACGGAGCGGCATTTCGCTTCCTACTTCGGTCCGCTGCTGATGGCCAAGTTGCGCTCCCGTCTGCGCTCCGCCGAAGCCGCCGAGGACGCCCGCCAGGAAACGCTGATGCGGGTGCTCACCAGCATCCGCCGCGAGCGCGGGTTGCGCAATCCCGAGCGCCTCGGCGCCTACGTCCACGGCATCTGCAACAACGTGCTGTTGGAGGCCTATCGCGCGCAGAAGCGCCATATGCAGTCCGGTGAGGACGCTCCCGATCAGGTCGACTGGCGTCCCGATCCGGAGAGCGAATTCGTCTCCGCCGAGCGCCGCCGCCTGGTCCGCTCCGTCCTTGAAGAATTGAAACCGAAGGACCGTGACCTTCTGCGCGCCGTCTTTCTTGAAGAGCGCGAGAAAGAAACGGTCTGCCGCGAAATGGGAATCGACGCTGCTTATTTGCGTGTCCTGCTTCACCGCGCGCGTCTTCGATTCAAGAGCATTCTCATGGAAAAGGGCGCCGCCGCCGGTTAGAATTCGCTTTGCATACTTATATGATTTGTAACGGTTTTCCCTCTTATGACAGCTAATAGCAGGGGCAATTAAATGGATCATCTGGAGGCTTCCCGATCGCAGGCGGCCGAGAAGTATCTGCTCGATCAACTCGAAGGGAAAGCGCGGGACGATTTCGAAGAACACTTCTTCGAGTGCGCCATCTGCGCCGAAGACGTCCGGACCGGCGTGCTCCTCCTGGATAATGCGGCGGCTGAATTCCACGCGTCTCCGCTGCAAAGTCCCGTGCACGGGAAGAGACGTTCCTGGCTGGATTCCTTTCGAATAAATTGGCGCCAACCCGCGTTCGCCCTCCCGATTCTCGCTCTCGCCGCCGTCTCCGCCCTGTGGATGCGCGATCACCAAAGTCTGTCGGCGGAACTGAATGAGCCGCAATCGTTCACCAGCGTAAGCGCCGAGCATACCCGCGGAGCCCAGCCGTTGTTGGTATCGCGTGATGGAAAGTCGTCCGCGATATCGTTCTACATCGAGCCCGATCGATCGCCCGGTTACACGTTTCACATCGAAGGGAACGGCGTCGCTCCGGCCACCGTTCACTTCAAGCAGAACTCGCGTGACACGCCGTACAACATCCTTCTTCCTTCGGCGCGTTATCGCCCCGGCGAGTATCACGTCACCATTACCGGAGACTCCGGTGTCACTCCGGTCGAGCAGTTCACGCTGGATATAAAGTAGAGGCGCAACCCCCATGAAGCACGGATATCGATTCAACGCATCGGCCACTGGATTGGCCGGACACATCACCAACCCGTTCCAGCACGTTATAGAATCCCAGGCGCCCAGCGCGCTCTCTTCAGTGGGCGGCTATAGCGGCGCGCGCGTGCCGGGATTCCGGTTTAAAGAGGTCATCTCGTTCCGCTCCGCGGCCACCCAGGTCATCGGCGATTTCAGCGAGGACACGGACTCCTGGGACACGGTTGTCACGTCCACCGTCGAAGGCCTGGAAATCCTCGGCGTGGTGCAGGCCGAGCGCGTGGTCGCCCGCATCGCCACCCGCCACTTCCGCGACCCGCAACTCGGTCCGGATTCCATCCGCCCGCTCGGCAGCCAAATCGACGGGCTGGTGATCGCGGGCGTGGAAGCCGATATCGTTTGGAATCGGGATCTGCTTTGCAATCTCGACACCCATCAAAAAATCGCCGACGCCTACGAAGACCCCTCGAGCGATTTCAAGACCCGCTACGACGCCTCGCAGTACATCGGTGAAACCGAGAAGATCCTGGACCGGCACCGCCCTTTCTTTCCCTGGCACGATCGCGAGAGGACCGCGGAGATCCCCAACAAAGGAGGCGTGATCGCCACATCGTTGGTCGAGAGCGTGAGCACGCCGGACGGCTGTCTTGATTCACGCGCCCATGTCATTCATGTTCCGCAGTTCGGCACCATCGTCCTGGCGCAGTACCTGCCCGGTCCCTATGGCGCCACCATCGATATGATCCGCGTACACTTCGGTTCCTCGTTGGGAGGTGACGTCACTGTTGGAGGCGGCGCGACCAGCGGCCAGCCGATGCCACCGCCTCACAGCAAGTAGCCATGCGCGCCGGTCTTGCCGCGCTTGCATTAGCCGCGTTACTCGCGGGCTGTCATCGGGACCCCCGGTCCGCGTGTCAGAGGTTGGAAGACCAGCTCGATTCTGTGCTCGATCGCGGCGACGACAAGGCCGCTTTGCCCTTGGCCGAACAGGGGATGCGCGCGTGCCCGGCGTCCGCGGATGCGCAGATCTACTGGACCTTCGATTCCAGTAAGGCGGAGATTCTCAATCGCGCGGGGCAATATGGGCCGGCCCTGGCCATCCTGCGGCGGGACCCCCCGCGAGGCCCGGCTTTCGCCCGCCTGCGCTGCAACCGGCGCATGGAACAGGCCTGGGCCGAGTACAGCCGCGCCAACTACGCCGAAGCCGAGCGCTACCTCGACATGGCTGAGCAGGAAGCGCGCCAGTCCGGCCCGCGCGAAGCGAATTTGCTGGCCGAGATCGATATGCGCCGCACCTTCGTTTACGACGAGCAGCGCAAGTTCGACGCCGCCGAAGCGGCATTCGCGCGCATTCGCCGATCACCCGGAAACATGAGCCCAGCGTACGTCTTTACGTCCTATGGCTACATGCTGATCCAGTCCGCGCGCTTTGAGGAAGCCGCGGCATCGTTTGAACGCGCGCTGCCGGACTTGGAGGCCGCTAAGAATCCGGGCGAGTTGGCCAAGATCTACAACAACCTCGGCTCCATCTACTACAAGCTTGGGGACCTGCAACGCTCGCTCGCCTGCACGCTCAAAGCGGAGTTGCTCCTGCGCGATGCTTCGGATCCGGTGACCCTGCAGATCTGTCTGAACACCGCCGGTCTGAACTACCTGGAGCGCGGCG
Source organism: Bryobacteraceae bacterium (assembly GCA_965225785.1). Taxonomy (GTDB): domain Bacteria; phylum Acidobacteriota; class Terriglobia; order Bryobacterales; family Bryobacteraceae; genus Bog-113. Next base: position 594,050 of record CBDDBV010000005.1, read on the forward strand.
ACTTTCAGAAGGCGGAAGACTACCTGAGCCGCGCGCTGGATCTCTCGCAGAGACAGGACGCCCGGAAAAGGAAGTCGGAGGTTTTGCGGAATCTCGCCCTTGCGGCCATCGGGACCGGCAACTGGGGCCGCGCCGACGACTACAACCGGCGCGCTCTGGAACTGGAGCGCGATCTGAACGACGCCGAGGCGCAACAGGCGACGGCAGTCAGCCAGGCCCGCGTACTGGCGGGGCGCGCCCGTTACCCGGATGCGCTCGATGCGCTCGCGCGCGTGCCCCCCAACGTCGATTCCGAGCAGGAGTACATCTCCATCTATCGGAAGCTGAAGGACGAGGCTCGCGCCCGCGCCCACTACCACGCGGCCATCGCGCTATCCGAAAGCGTCCGAGCCGGCATCCACAACGACGAAAATAAGCTCGCGTGGTACGGCAGCCGGATCTCGCTCACCCAGGAGTGGGTCCGCTTCCTGATCGAAGCCCACCACATCGATGAAGCTCTGGAAACGGTGGAGTCCAGCCGCGCGCGTCTGATGACGGAGCGCATCGGCGGTGCGCCTTCCGCCTCCCGCGGAACCGTCTCCGCCTACCGCCGCCTGGCGCGGAACGCCACGCTGGTTTCTTACTGGCTCATGCCGGAAATCTCTTATGTCTGGATCGTGAATCCTCAATCGGTGGAAGTCCGTCCTCTGCCGGGTGAAGACCGGATCGCCTCGCTGGTGGAAGCGTACGGGAACTTTCTAACGGCTCGCCGCGACCCACTCCACGCCGGCAACGGTTCCGGCGAACAGCTTCGCCAAGCCGTGCTCGATCCCGTGTTGCCCCTGCTCGGCGATGCGAAGGACGTGGTTGTGGTTCCCGACGGCCCGCTGCACGCGCTGAACTTCGAGACGCTGCCCGTCAACGGCCACTACTGGATCGATGACGCAACCATAACCGTCGCCCCGTCGCTCAATATCCTGACGGCCGCAAATTCATCGCGGCCGAAAGCCGACTCCGCCGCGCTGGTTGTGGGGGACGCGGAACCCACCGCGGACTTCCCAAAGCTCCCTGACGCGGCGCGCGAGATCCAAAGCGTGGCCGGCGTATTCGCGCGGAGCACCGTTCTGCAAGGCGCGCGGGCGACTCCGGCAGCCTATCTGAGCGCGCCCGATTCCGCGCAGTACATTCACTTCGCCGCCCACGCTTCGGCCAACGCCGAGCGCCCGCTCGATTCCGCCGTCATCCTTTCCAAGGGCAGCCTTACCGCGCACGACCTGCTCGCCAAACCGATCCACGCCGAACTGGTCACCATATCCGCGTGCCGCAGCGCGGGTGTGCGTTCGTATCATGGCGAAGGATTGGTCGGCTTCGCCTGGGTTTTCCTGCAGACCGGCGCGCACGGCGTGATCGCCGGATTGTGGGACGCCAGCGACAACGCCACAGCCGATATCATGAGTGACCTTTACGCCCGCATCGTCAAAGGCGAGTCCCCAGCGGCGGCACTGCGCGACGCGAAACTGAAGCTCGTCCACGGCCAGTCACACTTGAACCGGCCTTTTTATTGGGCCCCGTTCCAGTACTATCAAGGCGCGGGACGTTAACCGGAACAAGTAGACGGCCCCGTATTGCTACGGAGCCGTGTCATCCTGAGCACAGGAACTACTTCACGTAGATGAACTCGAGGTACTCCACCACCGCTTCCTGCGACTTGGAAGTGGCTGGGTACTGCGCCGCCACATTCAACAGGTAAAGGTCGCCGGACACTGCATCCTTGGGAACAGTTCCCGACACCTTGAAGGTGGTCGCAACACCGGGTTCAACGGTAACGTGCTGCTCCACCGCGCCGGATGCCAGAGCTTTGCCGTGAAGGTTGATGGCCAGCTTCAAGTCGGCCACAGGCAATTGCGAACGGAGCTCCGGAACCATGAACAACGGCATGCGCAGATCCGCTCCGGTGACTTCGAGTGCCTTGCGCAACCCCGCGGGTTCGCCGGTCTGGTCCCAACCCCTGGCGACCTTGTTGGCCGTGACCGCGATCTTCACCCGGACCGGTTCAAGGTTTTGAAGCGAGGCCTTGAAGGGGAAGCTCCACATGCCGCCCGGAGCCATCAAAATCGAATTCGTGTTGCGCCAGGCGGACCCGAAGTGATCGGAATTCGCAGGGTGCGGAACTGTCGGGCTGATGACCGCCGTCGCCATCGTGGGGTCGGAACTGAAATAGGAGGATTCGGAGTTGGCGACACTGACCGCAACGCATTCGTGCTCGCCCGGGCCGCCGCTCTTGAACGGACTCGCCGACGTCACCACCATTGAACCGCTCGCCGGGATGGTCACTGTCTGCACATCGATCTGCGCCCCCAGAGTTCCGACGCCGCCCGGGAAATGCCAGAACCGGACCACGGTGTTCGGGGCAGCGGCGGTCGAGTCGTTATAAACGATCGCTTTGATCCCGTAATGGGTGTTCGGGATGAGAAGCGTGTCCCACGCGCCGCCCGGTTTTCCACCGATCGGAACCGGATTGTTGCTGGGATCGAGAAGGATGATGTCGGGGCTTTGATAGGTGCCGTCGCCGATGTACGGGTCGGGCTTCGTCAAAACCGTCCCGACGGTGAATGCTTCCACCGTCCCGAGCGCCGGGGAGTTGAAGTTCTGACCGCCGATGGCATAGATGAGCCCGTCGGGGCCGGTGCCCGCGGCCAGAAAACCTTGCGGGGTGAGCATCGGAGCTTGTACCGTCCACGGACCGCTGGTAGCCGGGTCATAACTGTAGACGGTAGTCTGGGGAATTCCGGCGCCGTCATAGCCGCCTATCGCGTAGATCAGGCCATCGGGCCCCAACGCCGCCGCCAGACCGAAGCGCGTGGCGGGGAGCGATGATCCGGTGGTCCATGAGTTCGTCGCCGGATTGAAGATCTCCATGACGTCCAGGTACCCGGTCGAGTTTTGCCCGCCGATCGCATAGATGCGTCCGTCCGGCCCGGTGACCGCCGCGAAGTTGGACCGCGCTGTTGGCATGGCCGCAACCGCATTCCACGAGTTGGACGCCGGATCGAACGCTTCCACGCTCGCCAGGTACGAGCCGTTGTAGCCGCCCAGGGCATACACTGTCCCGTTGTGATCGGTTACGCCGGCCAGTCCCGAGCGCGCGGTTGGTACCGACGGCGCGGCTGACCAGGTGTCGGCCGCGGGATCGTAGATTTCGTGGGTCGCCAGCGGTCCGGTGCCATCCGTTCCGCCCAGCGCATAGATGCGTCCGGGGCCGGACGCGACGGCCAGATTCAGGCGCGGCGTGATCATGGGCTTGGCCATGGACCAGCTCTTTGCGAGCGTGTCGTAGGCCTCCACCGTCGGCACCGGAGCGGTTCCATCATCACCGCCGATGGCGTAGATGACGTATCCGGAAGCGGGAGAAGATGCATCAGAGGTGACCGCGGCCAAGCCCTGACGGGAAGTTTCAAGTGATGGTTCGTTTAACCATGGCATAACATGGGACTCCTTTGGTTTGAGAGCGGAGCCGTCGCCCATCCCGGGATTGTTCCGGCGAAGCCTTTACGGAGTTGTGAAGCGCAATCGCTGAACGTTACAGCGGGCTTGTTATTCCTGTACTTCAAGACGAACTAAACTGATCTTACGGGCACAGCGCGTCACCAAGGAATGCAAATTCTCACCCGGGAGCACGAGGGCGGCCCGAACATTACGAGAATCGCGCCTACGGAGCCCCTTCGTGCCGCCATCGTTTTCTGGGAAGGGCATCTCAGCATCGCTCCCAGCATCGTCGGCGCGATGCGGATGCTGGCCGAAGCCGGATACGAAGTGGACGTGCTGGTGCGCGGGGCCGATGAAGAACTTCCGGCCCTGGACGATGTGCCGCCGAATGTCCGCATCCTCAAAGCCGAATTCGCCGGACGCATCTCATCGGAGACGGCGCGCAAGACCATCAAGGCGAAGCTCGGCACCACGGTCGGCAGCCTTTCGTTTCTGTCCTTCGTTCTGAACGCCACGCGCGGGCGCAAGTACGACGTCATCTTCGGGGTCGACGCCGTCGGCGGAGCGATCGGGGAGCTGATCGCGTCGCGGAAGAAGGTTCCGTTCTTCTACTGGTCATTGGAACTGACCTTCGAGAAGGATGTCCGTCATCCGTTGAAGCGCCTGCTGAAATCGCTGGAGCGGCGGGCGGCGCGGCGGGCCGCGTTCATCGTGATTCAAGATCACTTGCGCGCGCAAGCCTTTCTCGACGAACATCGCCCCGGCCATCGGCGCACGCTGTTCGTTCCCAATGCGCCAGTAGGCGAAGGCGCCACGCGGCCGTCCGATTATCTTTACGGCGCGCTCGCCATCCCACGCGATCGACGCATCGTGCTGCACGCCGGCATGCTCGATCCGGAAGTGCTCGCTTATGAGCTAGCCGCTTCGGTCGGCTCCTGGCCCGAGCCGTATTGCCTGGTGCTGCACAGCAATTTCTGGAAACCGCTCGATGACCCTTACATCAGCCGCATTCTGGCCATCGATGAGCCGCGCTTGTTTCTTTCGAACCAGGGCGTTCGCACCAGTGAACTCGATCACCTGATCGCTTCCGCTTACGTCGGCCTCGCGACGTACCGCGACGACCTCGGACCCAACTATAGCCTCATCGTGAGCGCTTCCGGCAAGATTCCCTACTACCTTCGCAATGGGGTTCCGGTGATCTGTTCGGACCTGCCCGGCATGCGCGATCTGATGGAACAATACGGGTGCGGCGTCGCGGTTCGCAGCGTCGAGGAGATCCCGGCGGCGCTCGAAACGATTGCCCGGGATTACGCGCGTTTCCGCGCGGGTGCGCTCGAATGTTACCGCCGTCATTATGAGTTCTCCGCCAACTTCGCGAAGGTGCTGAAGGCGCTTGAGGCGCGCGAGACGTGGAAGTAGTTGCGGCGGATGGCAAGGTGCTCGCGTATCTGATCCGGCGGGAAGCGGAGTTCGACGAGACGACCTTCGTCAGCCCCGCCGAGGCGCCGTTGCAGCTTGGCTTCGTGGTATATGGGGAAGGGAAGTCGATCGCGCGCCACGTGCATATGCCGGTGGAGCGCAACATCACCGGTACCAGCGAATTCCTTTGGGTGCGCAAGGGCCGCTGTGAGATCGATATCTATGATGACGCGCGCCGGCTTGTGACCACCGTGGAACTGCGCGCGGGTGACGCCATCCTGCAGCTTGCGGGCGGCCATGGATTTCGCATGAGTGAGGACACGGTGCTGGCCGAAGTGAAGCAGGGGCCGTACTTCGGGCTGGAGGAGAAAGAACGCTTCTGATGATTTCCGTCAGTGAGCCGTGGTTCACGGAAGAAGATGCGGCGGCGGTTGCCGAATGCGTTCGTTCTGGTTGGGTATCTTCAGCGGGCGCGTCGGTGGATGCGTTCGAAGAAGCGTGGGCGGGCTACTGCGGACGCCGGTTCGGGATCGCGATGAGCAGCGGAACTTCCGCGCTGCATGCCGCCGTCGCCGCTCTTCATTTACAGCCGGGGGATGAGGTGATTATGCCTTCGTTCACCATCGTCTCATGCGCGCTGGCCGTCATCTATAGCGGCGGTGTTCCGGTGCTGGTGGATTCCGATCCGCGGACGTGGTGCATGGATGTGAGCCTGGTGCGGACGAAGATCGGTCCCCGCACGCGCGCCATCATGCCGGTGCATATTTACGGGCATCCGGTGGATATGGACCCGCTGGTCGCGCTCGCTAAGCAACGCGGGCTCGCGATCATTGAAGACGCCGCGGAGGCCCACGGCGCGGAGTATTGGAGCGCGGGTCAATGGAGACGCTGCGGAAGTTTCGGCGAGATGAGCTGCTTCAGCTTCTACGCCAACAAGTTGATTGCGACGGGTGAAGGCGGCATGGTCTTAACCGACGATGCCGATCTGGCCGAGCGGCTGCGCGCGCTTCGCAATCTCTGCTTTGAGCCGGGCCGCCGCTTCCTGCATCGCGAGATGGGGTTCAATTTTCGCCTGACGAACATGCAGGCGGCGCTGGGGCTTTCGCAGATCCATCGCATTGAGGAGCTGCTGCGGCGCAAGCGGTGCCTGGCGGAAACGTACACGCGGCTGCTTGACGGCATTCCGGGACTGGCGCTTCCGCCCGCGATGCCGTGGGCGCGCAGTATGTTCTGGATGTATGGCGTCGTGCTCGAGGAAGACCGCCGGATGGACGCGGCTGAGCTTGGCGTGCGCCTGCGGCACGAAGGCGTCGACACGCGCCCGTTCTTTGCCGGGATGCATGAACAGCCGGTGTTCCATGAGCGTGGGCTGTTTTTGAATGAGCGCCATCCGGTATGCGAGCGGCTGTCCCGGCAGGGCCTTTATCTGCCTTCCGGCCTGGGTACCGGCGAGACTCAACTGGAACAAGTCGCCGAAGCGCTGCACCGGATTCTGGCGTGAGCGAGGAATTCGGGCCGGCTTACGCCGCGGTCTACGACGCGCTTTATCGCGACAAGGACTACGCCGGCGAATGCGCGCTCATCCGGGAGTTGTTCGAGCGATATGCAAAAAGCCCAGTGCGGACGATTCTCGATTTAGGCTGCGGGTCCGGCAACCACGCCGTGCCGCTCGCGGAACTCGGGTTCACGGTAACGGGCGTCGACCGGTCGGAGAGCATGCTTGCGCAAGCCCGAGCCAAGCTGCCCGGCGCGGCGTTCGTTGAGGAGGATATTCGAACCTGCGATCTGCATCGCCGGTTCGACGCCGTGTTGATGATGTTTGCGGTGCTCGGCTATCAGACCGGACCAGGCGACGCTCTCGCCGCTTTGAAAACGGCGCGGAGGCATTTGCAACCGGGGGGTCTGTTCGCCTTCGACGTCTGGTACGGGCCCGCCGTGTTGGCGCAGTTGCCGGGCGACCGGGTGAAGGAAGTGGACGGCCTCACGCGCCGCGCTTCGAGCACGCTCGACGCCGCGAATCAAATCTGCCGCGTTGCATTTCAGGTCAGCGGCGAAGCCCACGGCACGTTCTCGGAAACGCACACGGTGCGCTTCTTTTTCCCGGATGAACTGGAGCGCTTGCTCGACCGCGCGGGGTTCAAACTCCTCCGCCTCAGCGGATTTCCTGACATCGAAACGGAGCCCGGCGCATCCACATGGAATGTGCTCGGCATCGCAATGGCACAATAGAAGCTTGGCGTGTAGGCGCGCCATGCGGAACTGTACTTCTTCCGCTTGCGGTTTTGCGCTAATCACGGCTAGAATCATAACTTTGCACTCTGGAAACGACGTGCACTTTTCCCCCAGGAGGAAAGATGGCTTCTCCGATTGAAACGAAGGTAAAGCAGATCATTGTCGAGCAACTCGGCGTAGATGAAAACCAGGTCGACAATAATGCGTCGTTCGTAGACGACCTCGGCGCGGACTCGCTCGATATCGTCGAGCTGGTGATGGCGTTCGAGGAGGCTTTTGACCTCGAGATCCCGGACGAAGACGCCGAGAAGATCCATACCGTCAAAGACGCCGTGGACTATATCGAAGCGAAATCCGCGAAGAAGTAATCTACTGCTTAGGACCTGTCTGCCTTAAGGAGCAAGCGGTATTTCCCGTAGAGTTGTGGTTACAGGGGTCGGCCTCGTGTCCGCCCTGGGGATTGGCACGGAAGAGACCTGGAAGGCCGTAATCGAAGGCCGGAACGGCATTTGTGCGATCACCCAATTTGACGCCTCCGCGTTCGCCTGCCGGATCGCCGGTGAGGTGAAAGGCTTCGACCCGTTTCTTTACATTGACAAGAAAGAAGTCAAGAAGATGGGGCGGTTCATCCATTTCGCGGTGGCGGCGAGCGACTTTGCGGTGGCGCACGCGGGGTTGAAGGTGACGCCGAAAATCGCGGAATCGGTGGGCGTTTACATCGGCAGCGGCATCGGCGGGTTCGAGGTGATTGAGCGCGAGCACCGCAACCTGCTGGAGTTCGGCCCGCGCCGCATTTCGCCGTTCTTCATTCCGGCGACGATCGTGAATCTGGCTTCCGGCCAGGTCTCGATCCGCACCGGCGCCAAGGGCCCCAACTCCGCTACCGCAACGGCTTGCACCACCAGCGCTCATGCGGTGGGCGACTCCTATAAGTTGATCCAGCGCGAAGCGGCGGACGTGATGATCTGCGGGGGGACGGAAGCCTGCATCTCGCCGATGGGCATCGGAGGATTCGCCGCCATGCGCGCGCTCTCCACGCGCAATGACGACCCGGAACACGCCAGCCGGCCGTTCGAGAAGGATCGCGAAGGCTTCGTCGTTGGCGAAGGCGCGGGCATTCTAATCCTGGAAGAACTCGAGTTCGCCAAGCGCCGGGGCGCGCCGATTCTGGCGGAGATCGTGGGATACGGCATGAGCAGCGATGCGTATCACGTGACGTCTCCGGCGGAACACGGCGAAGGCGCCACGCGCGTGATGAACAACGCGCTGAAAGATGCGAAGCTGCGGCCGGAACAAATCGATTACATCAACGCGCACGGGACTTCGACCGAATTGGGCGACCGGCTGGAGACGGAAGCGATCAAGGGTTCCTTCGGCGAGCATGCCTACAAGGTTGCCGTGAGTTCCACCAAGTCCATGACCGGGCATCTGCTCGGCGGCGCGGGCGGACTGGAAGCGGGCATCACGGTGCTGGCTTTGCGTGATCAGATCGCACCGCCCACACGTAATCTGGAAGTGCCCGATCCGCTGTGCGACCTCGACTACATTCCCAACCGCGCGCGGCCCATGCGCATCGATCACGCGTTGTCGAATTCGTTCGGGTTCGGCGGCACCAATGGAGCGCTGATCTTTAAGCGCTTCGAGGAATAGAAAGCTCACAACAACTCATATGAAAATCGTTGTCGCGATTAAACAGGTACCCGCGCGCGATTCCCTGCTCCGCGTGGATGCGGCGGGCAAGTGGATCCAGGACGCGGACCTCAGTTATGAAATCAATGAGCCGGATGCGTATGCGCTGGAAGCCGGCCTGCAGATGAAAGAGCAATATGGCGGCGAAGTGGTGGTGTTGAGCGCGGGTCCGGCGCGCGCGGCACAGACCATCCGCGAGGCGCTGGCCAAGGGCGCGGACCGAGCCGTTCACATCGAAGAAGAAAATCTGGGCGGGGGCGATCCTCTTGCAGCGGCGAAGCTTATGGCCGCGGCGCTGAAGCAGGAAGCGCCCGATCTGGTGTTGACCGGTCTACAATCGGACGACCTCGGGATGGGGCAGACCGGGGTGATTTTGGCCGAACTGCTGGGCATCCCGCACGCGACCATCATCATGCACATTGAAGTCAATGGGAAGACGATGAAGGTGAAGCGCGAGCTGGAAGACGGCTGGTTCCAGCATGTGGAGATGCCCTTGCCCGCGCTATTGACGATGCAGAGCGGCAGCAACAAGCTGCGCTACGCGACGCTGATGGGAATCAAGAAAGCGAAGTCGAAAGAGCTGAAGCGCGTCACGGCGGCGGAACTGGGCGGGCTTGCGGCGTCGACGACGCGGATCGAACGCGTCTATTTTCCAGAGCGTAACAAGAAATCGCAGTTGTTCGAGGGCAGCCCCAAAGAAGCGGCGGCGAAGCTGGTGGAGAAGCTGCGGTTTGAGGCGCGCGTGATATGAGCATCCTGATTGTGGGCGAACAGCGCGAGGGCGTGCTGAACAACATGACGCTGGAGGCAGTTGCGGCCGGCCAGCAGATTGGCGCGGAGCTTGGTGTTCCCGTGTATGCCGCGCTTTTCGGCAAAGGCGCGGAGCAGGCTGCGGCGCAGGTGGCGTCGAGCAAACTGGAACGCGTGCACGTGATCGAGCATGATCTGCTGGCGGACTATACGGCGGACGCGGCGGCAATCGCGGTGCGGCAGTTAATTGAGCAGCACCATCCGAAGATCGTTATTTTCCCGCACACCTACCAGGTGCGCGACTATGCGCCGAAGCTCGCAACGTCGATGGGACGCGTGCTGGTGAGTGATGTGGTGACGCACCGCGTGGAGAACGGCGCCGTCACGTTGGTGCGGCAACTGTTCCAGGGCAAGGTGAACGCGGACGTGAAGTTCACCGGCGAGCCGCCGTTCTTCGCTTCGGTGCAGGCGGGGGCTTACCGCGCGGATAAGCGGGAAGCGGGCACGGCGGCGATTGAGAAGTTCACGCCCGCGATTGCGGCTGAGCAGGTGCGGTCGAAGCCGTTGGAGTTGTTCCGCGAGTCGGCGCGCGCGGTGGATCTGGGCGCGGCGGACATCATCGTTTCGGTCGGGCGCGGTATTAAGGACCCGGAGAATCTTCCGCTGATCGAGCAACTGGCGAAGGCGTTGAACGCGGAGATCGCAGCCTCAAGGCCGATCTGCGATAACGGCTGGCTGCCAATGGAACGGCAAGTGGGAAGCTCGGGCCAGACGGTGGCGCCGAAGATGTACCTGGCGATCGGCATCTCCGGCGCGATTCAGCATCTGGTGGGCATGAAGGGTTCGAAGACCGTGGTCGCGATCAACAAGGATGCGGAAGCGCCGATCTTTGAGATTGCGGATTACGGGATTGTCGGCGACCTGTTTCAAGTAGTGCCCGCGCTGATCGAGGAGTTGAAGAAGAAGTAGTATCTAGTGCGTCTCACGCACCACCAGCACTTCGATTGACCGATCTTCCGCCTGGAGTTCCAATCCAAGTTGGCGGGCCATGTCGAATGCGCCCGCGCTTCCCGATTGCTTGCTCGAAGCGGAATAGTCGAACAGGCCTTTCAGCACGGTTTCGTCGATCACCGGAGCGTCCAACCAGCCTTCGAAGGCCTTGCCGATCTCTTCGGGCGGTTGCGCCGTGCCGATGATGGAGGTTTCGGAGACACCGGTCATCGGGGAATCGTCACTCTCGGCCGCGGTCCGCAAGCGCGGCGTACGGTCCCCAACGGCGCGAAGCACGTAAACACGGCGAACCTGCTGCTGCTTTTCGATAGCGAGGCCGAAGCGCTTCATGACCGCTTCGCGCGTCAGCCTGAGCAGAAGGTCGCCGTCCGGCGCCGGGATGTGAGCGGTGATGGTGTAGGCGGTTTTGTCCAGCTTCTCGGGGAACAGAATGCGCGAGCTTGGGGTTTGCCAAAGGTCCATGATGATGACGTTTAGCGGCTGGTTCCGGGCGATGTACCAGTCCGGGCCACCAGCCCCAAGCTCCCGTATCTCCCGCGGCTTCGATGGCGTTATATGAACTTCGAAGGAGGGTACGGGATCGATCCCGGCAGCCGGGTCAATCTCGCGCGGCATAGGCGGCGCGTCCGTGAGCTCTGCCGCGGTCTCATGATGGAGAACGGATCGAATGGTATCCTCGTCCGGGTCGCCTTGGGAGTAGCCGGCGATGAGACCGGACTGATCGATGACGACGGTTCTCAGGAATCCGCGCGGCAGTTGGAAGTTCCGTTGGTTGGCGAATGACGGATCGAAGAGGATGCAAGGTTTGGCGGCTCTGCGGCTGAGAGCCTGATCGAGAAGGAACTCCGATCCGGCCGCGACGCGGATGCTTACCACGGCATCCTTTTCAAACTTCACGGCAAACTCGTTCCAATCGGCGATGTCGTCAGGCGATATCCCTTCTTCCGTGATGGAAACGGCGATCACTTTGCCGCGAAGATCGGGCCAATCGAGACCCGCGGGGCAGTTTCCTTTCAGCGCATCCCATACGAGTGCGGGCGGAACGCCGCGGGCATGTGCGAAAGAGAGCGCCGGTCCAACAGCCAGCGCCACTAGCAAACGGAACATTACGGGATTGGAGCAAGAGAAAAGCCGTGCTGAGACAACGGCACTTGTGGGACGGGCGGCGTGACTCGCAGGAGACAGATGTGGCCCAAAAGAAAAAGCCCGCCAGGTTTGACCCCGGCGGGCTTAAGTACGTCAACGATTCGCTAATCGCTTATTTCGGGCAGGCGGTCTTGATGCTGTCCGGCGCGGGTTGCGCGTTGGTGGCGGAAGGCGGCGTGGCGCCCTTCGGAACGAACCAGACTTCCACACGCTGATCTTTCAGCATGTCGTCGGAATCGTTGGTGATCTTCGAACCACGGCGCTCACGGATGGAGGCGGCGCAGATCGGTTTGCGAAGCTCGGCGCCCGCGTTCGGGCCCACGGTGGCGATGCGGATGCGGCTCGGATCGATTCCCGGTTTCGGGCAGATGCCCAGACCGGAAGCGAGGATTTCCGCGGCGTGCATGGCGCGCTCGGTAGCCAGATCGGCGGCGGCCTGAGCGGCGCGTCCACGGCGTCCACGGGCTTTCGGCTCTCTCATCGGCGGTTCATTGCCCATGTGGCCGACGAGAACGACGTCGTAGTTCTGATACTGACCGGAAGTCAGTGCCGGGTAAACCACGTCGATCAGCAGGCGCTTGCCGCAGTTGTTGACGCGCGAGTTGCTGGTCGGGAAGATGATGTCGTCTTGACGGTTGAAGGACGGCTGCTTGGAAATGTTCAGCGTTACGGGAGCGGAGGCGCTGCCGCCGGCGCTATCGGTCACGGTCGCGGTGGCGGTTACCTGCTTGGTCTGCGCGCCGCCGTTGCTGGCGTCGAACTGCACCGAAGAGGAATCGTAGGTCGCCGGATCGGAACCGCTCACGGAACCTTCGGACGCGGTCCAGGTGACGGTCAAGGTGCCCGGGCAGTTGCCGGCCTGCGGGTGCGGATAAAGCATGGCTTTATCGCCAAGGGCCAGATCCGTCTTATCCGCGTTGGCGGTGATGGTGGGCGCGGAGTGATCGTTCACCGTCACGGAAACCACGGCAGCCTGTTTGGTGAGCTGGGTGATGTTGTCGAGCACCGTCAAACCGATACTGTGCGAGCCGGCCCCGGTGGGAGTGTAAGCGAACGTGGCGGAATTGGTTCCGGCATTCTGGCCGTCCACGGTCCAGCGATAGGAGGGCGTGTGGTTCGGACCGACGTTGGCGACCGTGGCGGTAAACGTGACGGGCGTGTTGGCGCAAACCGCGGTGGGAGCGGCCGGCGAGATGGTGACGTCGGTGAAAGCGGCCGCCGTCGTGGTGGTCATGATCATCTCCGGCTTGCGGCCGAACACCAGCATTAAGCCGCTGCTAACTTCGAGACCATTGAGGAAGCCATTGGGCGGAATCGTAATTTGCGGCAGCGCGCCAAAGTTGGCGAATCCATAATGAGGCTCACGGGAGAGCAGACCCATTACGCCCGCGCGCACGCCGAAGTGCTCCGACAATTTAACCTTGATACCGCCGCCGTAAGTGAAGGCCAGCTTGGTATCGTTCTGGAAAGCCGATCCCCCCAGCGGAGCGGCCACCGGCTGCGCCAATTCACTCTTAGCCGCATCGGTCGGCTGATAGGAAACCAAGCCGACGCCCGCGGAGAAGTATGGCCGGATGTAGCTTGTCTTCGGCTTAAGATAGAACAGCACATTATTTTGGAATTGATAGAGGTGCTGCGAGAGCGTGATCGTTTCCGCCACGCCGTTAAAGATATCGTGGAAGCGCAGGTTGTTCTGCGAGTATCCGAAGCTCTGTTCCAACCCGAAATAATTGGCGAAGTTCTCGGTAAGATTGCCTTGTATCATCCCGCTGGGCATGAGCTCAGTCTGAAGGGCGTCGTTCTTCTGCTGGAAGAAACTCGCACCACCTGTTATACCGATTTCAAATGTCTGCGGTGTGGCCGGCTGTTGGGCGAGCGCGGTTCCGGCAAACGCCAGAACCGCTCCCACGGAGCTAAAGAGCAGGCGTTTTGTGGTTCTGCTGGTTTGGAACATATCCGTCCTTTCTAAGTTCGACTCTGGGCTCGAGTGGCGAAATACTCGTTTGAATCGCGGTGTTAGTTTCAATTTCACGAACAAAAATCCCCCTGGTTGCAGTCACCGCGACAAGATTGTGCGGGCTCTGTTTGGTAATCGCGAGACTCCGGACGAAAGCTCCTCCGAGACCTTCGTGGTCGTAAAGCTGCCAGGTCTGCCCGGCATCGCGCGATTGATAAAGGTTTCCATATTCGAAGGCAAAAGCCAAGTTAGCATCGGAAGGGTCGATGGCGACCCCGGTGATGCTGGCGGCCGGGATGCCGGACTTGGCGGCTCGCCAGATGACCCCGCCGTCTTCGCTGTGGAAGACGCCGCGCGAGGTTCCGGCGAGAATGCGGTCACCCGACGCGGCTATATCGTAGACCTCCGCAAAGAAGGGCAGGTGACGACGAGCCCAGGTGGCGCCGCCATCGCTCGAAACCATCAACTCATGCGCCAGCAAAGCGACAACAGTGTTGGAAACCGATAGCGAGCGAACCGGCTGATTCGGTCCGGCGGCCGTCCACGTCAAACCGTCATCGGTTGACCGAAAGACTCCGAAGTCGGTGCCCGCGAGCAAGCCGCTTTCGGGGGTGCAAAGAGAAGTTACACGAACGGGCGGGTTCTTGACGCGGGTCCAAGTCTTGCCGAGATCCGCCGAACGGAAAAGGGCGCTGGTGGTGGAGGCGACCAGCGTTCCGGCCTGGCTGCGCACTACGGCGATGACGCTCTCGTTACCGAGGTTGACAGCATCGTTCAACCGCGACCAGTGCAGCCCATCGTCCGAACTGGCGAAGACGGAACCCGCATCCTGTTCGAAGGCGGTTCCGGTATAGAGGTGCTCGCCGGCCTCGCTGATCCGCGCGAAGTTGCGGCTGGTGAAGCCTTCGTCGATCTCCTGAAAACTGGCGCCTTCATCGGTGCTTTTGAAGAGCCCGGCATCGGCGGTGGCGACGTAGAGGATGTGCTTCGCGATGGCGAGCGATTTGATTTCGTGCGACGCGATGGCATGCCAGTCATTGCCGCCGTCGCGTGTGCGGTACAGGCCGCGGCTGGTTCCGGCGAAAATCACTTCGGGGCGCTCGGGGTCCTGAACAAACGCGTAAGTGCGCCGAGATGTGAAGGGAATACCGGCCATCTTGGACCACTCCGCGCCGCTATTCACACTGCGCCAAAAGCCGCTGCACGCGCCGATGAAGACCCGCGAAGGCTTGGTGGAATCCACCCGCACGGTGATGATGTCGGAATCCGTGCTCATGCCCTCGGCGATCAGGTTCCAGTTGGCGCCGCCATCGGTGGTCTTCCAGGGAAGCCGGGGCGTTCCGGCGTAGATCACATCCGCATCCTTGGGATCGAAAGCTACGGAGACGACGGGCTGGAGTTCAATGTTGTCGGACGGGGAGATGACTTTCCAGGTCCGGCCGCCATCGCGGCTGAGCCGAACGCTTTGGCGGAGCCCGGCGGCCATCACGCTGGAATCCTTACCCCAGAACGCGAGCGAGTAGACCTCTTCGCCGCCGAGACCTTCGACCGCTTTCCACGTCTTACCAGCGTCGGTGGTGCGGTAAAGACCGGGACGCGGTTCATCGGCGATGGCGGCGTAGAAGGTGGAGGAGTGCACCGGATCGATGACCAGGGTGTGAAGCATCGCGGTGTACTGGCGCGGGAAGGCGATGTTCCTCCAGGTTTCCCCGGCGTCATCCGAAAGGAATAAGTTGGCGTTCTTGGTTCCGGCGATCAGGCGCTGAGGATCCGACGGACTGACCGCGATGCACTCGGCGTTACCGCCAAATGGCCCGGCGGCGATCCAGCCGACGGCGTAAAGCGGAGTGGCACCCGCCGCCAGCAAACCCGCGGCGAGCGCGAACAACGCTCCCGTGACCTTGGTTCTTTGGATTCCTCTTACCATGCGCGCGATAAAGCGGTGCAGCTAAGCCCCTTTGAGGACTTTAGTTTAGCAGAACAATCCTTGGGAATTATATACAACCTCACACTTCGATGCATACCACGTTGGTACTATGTCTTCCTGCGTATTGGAATTCACACCTCTCGTTCCGGAGCGCTGGAAAAGGCGGCTTTCCGGGCACATGAGCTAGGAGCGAACGCCTTCCAGATATTCTCATCGAGTCCGCGAATGTGGCGGCCGAGCATTCTCGACCCCGCCGATGTGCGGCGATTCCGGGAGGCGCGAGAGCGTTTCGACCTGCGTCCGCTGGTAATTCACACGAATTACCTAATTAATCTCGCATCGTTCGACCGGGCGATCCGGGTGAACTCAATCCATTCTTTTCGGGGGGAACTTGAGCGCGCGTCGGCGATCGGCGCGGAGTACCTGGTGATGCATCCCGGAAACTACCGGACCTGCGGCGCGACGAACGCGGCGGTGGCTTTCGCGGCCGGGTTGAAAGACGCGATGGAGGGGCTGAAACTGCCCGGGTTGACGATCCTGCTCGAGAACACCGTCGGCGGGGGCGCGCAGTTGGGCGGCAAGTTCGCACAATTGCGAAAGATCCGGGATCTGGCGCAGCGGGTGAGCGACGTGCCGATCGGATACTGCCTGGATACCTGTCACCTGCTGGCGGCGGGCTTCGACATCGCCACTGAATCCGGGCTGGAGAAGACGCTGGCGGCGGCCGACCGCGAGCTGGGCTTGAGCAAAGTGAAAGTGATTCACGCCAACGATTCCAAGGGCGCGCTGGGCTCCCGGCTTGACCGGCATGCCAATATTGGAGAAGGCAGTATCGGCGCGGAAGCGTTCCGCCGGATCCTGCGGCATCCGTCCTTACGGCGCAAGCCGTTCATTCTGGAAACGCCGGTGGATGAGGATGGCGACGATCGCCGCAATATCGAGATGTTGAAGCGGTTGGCCGGCCAGAAGATTCGAAGCCGGCCTGCTGACGATTAGAAACCGAAAAAGAGTATTCAAAATGCCGGAAAAGGCGTACGACTTCCAAGCGATCGAAACGAAGTGGGCCGCCGCGTGGCGGGACGATTCGCTCTATCGAGCCGAAGAGAATTCGGAAAAACCGAAATATTACGTGCTGGAAATGCTCCCCTATCCGAGCGGAGCGCTGCACATCGGACACGTTCGGAACTATGCGATTGGGGACGCGCTGGCGCGGCACATGTGGATGCGCGGCTACAACGTGCTGCATCCGATGGGGTGGGATGCGTTCGGGCTTCCGGCGGAGAACGCGGCCATCAAGAATCAACGCCCGCCGCGCGATTGGACGCAAAGCAACATCGAGATGATGAAGCGGACGTACCACCGCTTCGCTTTCTCCTATGACTGGTCGCGCGAGGTGAACACGTGCGCGCCGGAGTATTACCGCTGGAACCAGTGGTTCTTCCTGAAAATGCTGGAGCGCGGCCTGGCTTACCGCAAGCAGGCGCTGGTGAACTGGTGCCCCCTATGCTGCACGGTTCTGGCCAATGAACAGGTGGTGGATGGGTGCTGCTGGCGGCATGAGACGACGCCGGTGGAGCAACGGTCCCTGCAGCAGTGGTTCCTGCGCATTACGCATTACGCGGACGCGCTGCTGGACGATATGCGCCTGCTGGAACGCGACTGGCCGGAGCGCGTGCTCACCATGCAGCGCAACTGGATCGGGCGGTCGGAAGGCGCGGAAGTGGTTTTCAGCGGCGCGGGCGAAGGCGTGCGGGTGTTTACCACGCGCATCGACACCATCTACGGCGCGACGTGCGTGATTGTTGCGCCGGAACATCCGCTGGTGGCCGAACGGCTTCCCGCCGTGATGCAGGCGCAAGCCAAGGCGATGGGAGACGCGCGCGCCGCGCAAGGTCCCGGGGATTTCGAGAAGGAAGGCTTCGACACCGGCCTAAAAGCGCGCAATCCGTTCAGCGGCGAGGATCTGCCGATCTGGGTGGGCAATTTCGTGTTGACCGGCTACGGAACGGGCGCGATTATGGCGGTGCCCGCGCACGATCAACGCGATTTCGAATTCTGCCGGAAGTATGGAATTCCGGTGCGCCCGGTGGTGCGGGCGGCGGACGGCGCCGGCGGGTCCGATGAGGCCATGACCGAGGCGCTGGAAATTGACGGAGTGGTGGAGAATTCCGGCGAATATTCCGGTTTGACCAGCGCGGAGGCGCGCCGCCTGATGACCGCGCGTGCGGCGGCGGAAGGCTTCGGCAAAGCTTCCATCACGTACCGCTTGAAAGATTGGGGAGTTTCCCGCCAGCGGTATTGGGGGACCCCGATTCCGGTGATTCACTGCCCGCTGGACGGCGTGGTTCCGGTGCCCGAAACCGATCTGCCGGTGGTGCTCCCGGCCCAGGTGCATATCACGGGAGAAGGCCGTTCGCCGCTCGATTCCGTGCCCGAGTTCGTCAACGTGCCGTGCCCGCTCTGCGGCGGGCCGGCAAAGCGCGAGACCGACACGATGGACACGTTCGTCGACTCCTCGTGGTATTTCTACCGCTATTGCGATCCGCACAATACCGCGCTGCCCTACGACGTGGCGAAAGTGGCGTATTGGTTCCCGATCGATCAATACATCGGCGGCGTGGAGCACGCCATTCTGCATCTGATTTACTCGCGCTTCTGGACGAAGATGATGCGCGATCTCGGCCTCACGACCAATGAAGAGCCGATCCGGAAGCTTTTCACGCAGGGCATGGTGATCCGCGACGGGGCGAAGATGTCGAAGAACAAGGGCAACGTGATCGGTGCGGATGACGTGGCCGAGGAGTACGGCGCGGACGCGTCGCGGATGTTCGTTCTGTTCGCGGCGCCGCCCGAGAAAGAGATGGACTGGAATAAATCCGGGATTGAGGGAATCGCGCGTTTCCTTGGCCGGGTTTACCGTTTTGTGACGCGGAATATCGGCGCGGCAGGGGGCGATGGCGCGGGCGACGACAAAGTGCTGCGGAAGCTGCACCAGACCGTCCGGAAGATTACCGAAGATTTGTCGGCGCGCTGGCACTTTAATACTTCGATCGCGGCCGTGATGGAGCTGATGAATGAACTTCACGCGGAGGAGCCGGGGATCTCCGCGGCGGCGATGGCGGAAGTACTGCGGACGGTGACGTTGATTCTGGGTCCGTTCGCGCCTTATCTGGCGCAGGAATTATGGACGGAGCAAGGCTTCAGCGGCCTGGTGTTCAAGCAGCCGTGGCCGGTGTTCGATGCGGAGCGCGCGCGCGAAGCCGGCGCGGAGATCGTGCTGCAGGTCAACGGGAAAGTGCGCGGCCGCATGACGGTTCCGTTTGGGACCGGGGAAGAAGAACTGAAGGAGCGCGCGATGGCGCATGAGAAGATTGCGCCGATGCTGGCCGGAAAAACCGTGGTGAGAGTGATCGTGGTTCCGGACCGGCTGGTGAACTTCGTGGTGCGTTAGGCTCGCCCGATCACCGCGGGCTCACCCGATGCGGGAGAGACGAAGCACGGAAGCGCGGGACCGTTTACGCTTCATATCGAAAAGGTCTCCGGTAGCGGTTTTCAGGAGTTCCTGAGCGGACAGGCCCGGCCCGGAAAGGGTGGCCAGCCCTACGCTTGCGGCAAGGCGAATATCAGGATGCATGGAGAGACGCGCGTCGCCGATGGCCTTCTCGAGACGTTCCCGCAACTGGCGCGCGCCTTCCACCTCAGTGCCCGGGAGGATGACGGCAAACTCATCGGCGCCAAAGCGAGCCAGAATGTCTCCGCCGCGAAAGGTGGAGCGAAGTTTGCCCGCCACCAGTTGGAGTGTCAGGTCTCCAACGGGATAACCAAAAAGATCGTTCTGCGAGGTGAAGTGATCCAGATCCAGGAGCAGAAGGGAAAGCGGCGCATCGGGTGCGGAGGCCTCAACCCCGGCTTCCAGAAGTTCCTCGAACCGGCGGCGATTGAGGAGCCCGGTGAGCGGGTCCGTCTCCGCCACCCGCATCAGCCGGGCGTTGGCCGATTCGAGCGCTTCCTTATAGTGGCGAAGCTCCGAAGTCCGCTGGCGCACAAGCGCTTCAAAGGCGGGATTCGATGCGGCGCGCTCACCCGCCGGGCTGAGATGGCCGGGAAGCAGAACCGACCACGGGACTGGAACCGAGTGGGACGGATGGGTTTTCGACTGCGTGCACTCGTACGCTTTCTGCACGGCGAGGTAGCCCTGGTGATAGCGGCTGGAATCGATGACCGCGGACAGCACGCCCGATTCGAGGAAAGGCCTTACGGAATCCGTCAGATCGAAGGCGATGCAGCACGCGGGGCGCTTGACGTTCTCCAGCACGGCGCGGACGTCGATGGTCTCCGAACAGCCCAGGAATAGCGCGTCGAAGGCGCGGCCGTGGCCCGCAATCACGTCCGCGAACACGGTTGGATCATTCAGATTGGTGAGGCCGAGAGGAACTTTGCTGGCCCGGAGCGCTTCGTAAAATCCTTCATATCGTTCCTCCAGATGCGGGGCGTTTCCGGCGCCGCGGAGCGCGACAATATGACTCTTCGGGCGGACCATCCGGGCCATCAGTTCGCCGGCGAGAAAGCCGGACAGCCGGAAATCCGGGCCGATGAACGCGGTTCGGCGGCTTAGCGGCGCGTCGTTGAATACGGTAATAACGGGCCGCTTGCGCGCGGCATGCAGTTCGATAGCCGCGCTTAAGCCCTGCGTCGGCCCAGGCAAGAGCACAATGGCGTGTACTTCCTGCGCGGCCAGTTCACGCAGCGCACGCGCGCATTCGTCGCCCTCCTGGCCGAGAGTGGACACCGTAACGACTGCCACGCCCAGAGGCGCGAGTTCATGCGCGGCGCTCCAAACCCCTTCCCAGAAGGACTGGTAAAACTCGCACGGTTCCTGTGGAGCGACCACGGCAATAGTGATGTTCGACGCGCTCACTAAGAACAACATCGTCCGAGTGGAACGAAACCTTTACCACGAAAATTCGGGAGGCCGCGGAGCGCTTAAAACAGCGCGCCGAGGGCATCGCGATCAACGCCGTTCAGGAACTCTTCCAGAAGGACGATCCGGCTTTGCGCGAGAGCGCGAGCGGATTCCAGCTTGATGCGCGGCGGCAATGTTTCCAAAGCTTTACGCAATACCTGGACCGCATCGGAAAGAGTGGTATATCGCGTATCGCGCCCGATCTTGCAGACGGCGCGGAGAATGCCGATGGCGCCCAACTGTTCGAGAATATCCGCGTCGCGCAGGATGACGGCTTCGATGGTCACCGGCTCAGCCGCCGGCTGGTGCGTCCCGATAGCCTCCAGCACCGCCGGGATTTTGGCTGTGGGAAATCCGGCGTTTTCGAGAATTAGCGGCGTTTTCCCGATGGCGTATTGGACATTGTCCCAACGCGCAAGCGCCTCCCGATCTTCGGGACGATGGCCCTGGAATACGCCGAGATCGTGCATCCAGGCGGCGGCGTACACGACGTCGTCGTCATATTCAAGACCGTCTTGGAGACCAGCGCCGATCAGCCGCGTGAGCGCGTAAAGGCGCGGTTGGTGCCCAAACTTCTCCACCGGCTTCGCTTCATTGGCGATGTAGAGGCGGATGGCCTCACGCCACGCCGCCATCAGAGACCCTGAACAGCCTTCTCGGCGTAGAGGGAATCGATCTCAAAGTGGAAGTGTTCAAGGACCTGCGGGCGGCGCACCTTCATCGTCGCGGTGAGTTCGCCGGTTTCGATGGAGAAATCGCGCGGGAGGATGCGGAACTTGCGGATTTTCTCGAAGTCGCCGAGATCTTTATTCACCCGGTTCACAATCTTCTGCACCTCGGCGGTGACCGGCGCGGCGGCGGCCAACTCACTGACCGGCTTGCCTTTCCAGGCCTCCATGCCGGGGAGCGTTTCCGCGAGCGGAGCGTTGATGGTGAAGAGCGCGGTAAGGTAAGGCAGGCGGTCGCCCACCAGCACCACCTGGCTGATCAGCGGCTCAAACTTGAACAGACTTTCCACGCGCGACGGGAAAACTTTCTTGCCGGTGGAGGAGACGATGAGTTCTTTCTTGCGGCTGGTGATGTAGAGGAAGCCGTCTGAATCCATGTGGCCGATATCGCCGGTGCGCAGCCAGCCATCCTCTTTCACCTGCGCGGTGGCTTGCGGATCTTTGAAGTAATGGGAGAAGAGGCACGGGCTTTTGATGAGCAATTCGCCGTCTTCCGCGAACTTTGCCTCAATGCCGGGAAGTAACTTGCCGATGCTGCCGGCGCGCGGATTTCCGAGCGGATTGAACGCGACGACGCCGCCTTCGGTGAGCCCGTAGCCTTCCACGAGCGGCATGCCGATGGCGGCATAAAACTCCGCGAGATCCTTACCAAGCGGCGCGCCGCCGGAAGCGGGAACGCGCATGCGCCCGCCAAGGCGAGCGCGGATGGGGGCGAAGATGGCCTTATCGGCGGCTTTCAACGGGACGCTGATGTAGAGCGGGACGCGCTTGCCTTCGCGGCGATAACGCGCGGCGGCGATTCCCATCCCGACCGCGCCGTAGAACAGCTTGCGCACGGCGGCCGGCTTCTTGCGAATCTCCGTGCAGACCGACGCGTAGACGCGCTCCCACATGCGCGGCGGGGCGACGAAGAAGGTTGGGCGCACGCTTTTAATCTCATTCGGAAGCTGAAGAATGCTTTCCGAGAACACCACCGGCGTTCCCGAAAACATGGGCAGCAATTCGCCGACGATGCGCTGGGTGATGTGGGCCGAAGGCAGGAACGCGATAGTGACGTCATCGGTGTTCATGGGCAGCACCGTGGGACCCATCTCGATGTTGGAGACGATGGCGGCATGGGTGGTGAGCACCATCTTGGGCTCGCCGGTGGCGCCGGAGGTGAGATAGAGGATGGCGTAATCGTCAGGCAGGACGGCGGCGGTGAGTTCGATGAAACGGAACGGGTATTTCGATTTGCGCTCCCGGCCGCGCGCCTGCAGGTCTTCGAGCGAGATGGCGCCTTCGGCCGAACCGGAGAGCAGCAGAAAGAACTCGACGCGGGCGGCGCGGAGATCTTCGAGCATCTTCGGGTCTTCGACGAAGAGAGCGCGCGCGGAGGAAGCTTCGACGGTCTTCAACAGGTCGCGAACGGGGTAGGACTGATAGAGCGCGGCGGAGATGGCGCCCATGGCCATGGCGGCGATATCGACCAGATAGAACTCGGCGCGCGTTTCCGAACAAGTGGCGACGATATCGCCCTTGCGAATGCCGATGGAATCGAGACCGAGGGCGATCTCTTCAACAGCTTGGCGGTGTTCGTTCCAGGTCCAGGTTCGATGACTTTTACCGCGTTCGCCGGGGACCGGCTGCTTGAGAGCGGGCTTGGTCCCATGAGCGGAGACGGTCTGTTCTAGGACCTGAAGGATGGTGCGCGGCGGCATTCGACCATGAGGGTATCATTAGCGGGAGCAGTAAAGGCGGCTGGGAACGGGAACGGAGCAGCCCGGGGCCGCGCCGCGGCGGGCACATCCTTTCGGTCAAGTCAGTGAGGTAGAAATGCTGAGACGAATCTTCCGAGCCGTACTTCCCATCGTTTTCTCCGCCGCCCTGGCGGCAAATCCATTAAACGCACAGACCGTCACCGAAACGATCCTGCAATCGTTCGGCTACTTCCCGCAGGGCGATGACCCATGCGGCACGCTGATCCGCGACGCGATGGGCAATCTGTACGGCACAGCTTACTTCGGCGGCAATGACAATCTGGGCACCGCCTTCGTCTTCTCGTCGGCGGGCGGCTACAAACTGCTGCATAGCTTCGCCGGCGGGGCGGATGGCGCGAATCCTTACGCAGGCCTGACGCTCGATCCCGAAGGCAACCTCTACGGCACCACCTATCTCGGGGCGCAAGCAACCTGGGCGTGGTGTACAAGATCGACACGTCCGGCCAGGAAACGATTCTGCACACGTTTTTGGGCGGGACTGACGGAGCGAACCCCTATGCGGTCGTGACGATCGACCGCGAGGGCAATCTGTACGGAACCACGTTCTACGGCGGCACTTTCAACGCCGGGGTGGTGTACAAACTGGATGCGGCCGGAACGGAGAGCGTACTTTACACCTTCACGGGCGGCGCGGACGGCGGGAACCCATTCGCCGGGGTGGTACTGGATGCGGCGGGCAATCTATACGGCACCACGGAGACCGGCAACCCGGTATACGGCGGATGGGTGTACAAGGTGACGCCCTCCGGGCAGGAGACCGTGCTCTACAGCGGACGGCTGGGCCTGCTGCAGGCGGGCGTGATTCTGGACGCGAAGGGAAACCTGTACGGTTCCGCGGGCCCTTACGTTTTCAAGATTTCGCCCACGGGGCGTTATACGGAGTTAGCGATCTTCAATTTGAGCGCGATGGGCGGAACGGTGACATCATCGCTGATTCGGGATGCGGAGGGGAACCTGTACGGGACGACGGCGCCAACGTCGACGGAGGGAGAAGGGGCGCCGTTTGGGGCGGTGTTCGAGGTCAGCCCGGGATCGCGTGATCCGAAAATCCTGTATGAGTTCCCGGCGTTTCCGGCGGGCAGCGCGGTTAGCGGAATCGGGCTATTGCCTCATAACCCCGGCCTCGTGACGGATCAAGCCGGAACTCTCTTTGGCATCACCCATGAAAGCGGTCCGGGAGGAACGATTTATGAGTTGAGCGCGGCGGGGGTGGAGACGGTGTTGCACCAGCTTCCACCCGCGCCGAACGGCTCGGCGCCGCTGGGACCGCTGACGGTCGATCCTTCCCGCGGGCTGCTCGGCACTACGGTTAACGGCGGCCCGGTGAATGAAGGCGTGTTGTTCGAACTGAATTCCTCGGGAGAGACTGTACTGCCGCCGAACCTCGGTGTAGTTGGCGGAAGCGTGGCGCGCGACCGTGAGGGAAATCTCTACTTTACGGGGGGACCGAACTCAGCGATGCCTCTCTCCATTTACAAGCTGTCGCAGGATGGGATTTCAACCGTTTTGTACACCTTCACCGGGGGGACGGACGGGAATGGACCGCTAGGCGTGGTGCTGGATTCGTCGGGCAATCTGTATGGAGTGAGCACCGGGGGCGGAGCGCCGAGCGGATTGGTTTTTCGCCTCTCCCCATCGGGTCAGTTTACCGTTCTGTATAGCTTTCTCAATGGCTCGGACGGGTCGGATCCGAATTATGAGCTGACGCTGGATGAGAAGGGAAATGTGTACGGTTCTACAGTGTACGGCGGATCTGGCGCGGGCGTGGTTTTCCGCATCAGTCCAAGCGGTGGCCAAACCGTGTTGCACACGTTCGATGGTACTGATGGAGCTAACCCGACGGGCAAGGTCTCTCTTGACAGTAAGGGAAATCTATACGGCGTCACTGCCGGAGGGGGCACTGCGCACTTGGGAATTCTCTGCAAACTGGAGCCGTCGGGTGCAGTGATTGTCCTTCATCAATTTGTTTACGACGAAACAGGCGCGGCACCGGCTGCGGGTCCAACCCTCGACAGCTCGGGAACTATATAGGGACCACGACCAGCGGCGGTGATCTGACATGTGCGCTTGGCGGGTGCGGGGTTGTGTATGAGTACAGTGCCGGGCAATACAGCGTGCTATACCCCTTTTCTGGCGGCCCTGCGGATGGTGCAAGCCCTTTCGGCGAGGTCACCCTCGATTCCCACGGCAACCTCTACGGTTCAACGCCGGACGGCGGGCGAGCCGGTTTCGGCGTCGTTTATAAACTTACAATTCGGTGACTCAGGATTCACACGTGAGCTTCGTCTTAACCTGGTACGGCGTTGCGGAAAGCGTTGAAACCGAGAACTGCGCCGAGATAATCGAGGCCGCCGTTTGGGGATTCACAACAGTCACTTTGATCCGGTCTCCGGTGGCGATTGGGCAATAGGTTGTTGCCATCGAATTGTAGGGGGAAGCGTAGAAATCGAACGGCGTTAAGTCACCGAGCTGAGTTAAGGCGGTAAGGCCGTTGTACATTTCGTAAGGGTTTTGACTTGGCGGCATCAGATTAGGAATTAACGTAATCAGACGATCGCTCCAGGCCGTAATGTAGAACTGGCATCCTTTTGTGGAGCTAGTATTCCAGGAGGAATGAACTGTTGTGTCTTCCGTCTCGTTATCTACCGTCAAGTACGTGAATGACGATCCATCCGCCGAGTAAAGTCCAGCAGGACGGTCTTCCCCTTGAAACTGGAAAGCGTGAGCGATTTGCCGGCGAGGTCGGTGAGCGTTAGATCGGGAGCGGTTCGGCCGGCCAACTGTTTTCGGATTCTCGCCACGTCCCAGACCGGGAACGATTTCACTTCGCGGGCGTGTTCCGGGACTTGAAACAAGCCTGCCGCAGCGGGCTGGCCGTAGCCGATCCGGACGAGCTTGTAGACGGTTTGCGACCGGTAGCTCAGCCGTTCGTTTTGGATGAGCTCCGTCTTCCGCGCGGAAAGAAGGATGCCGGTTTCCAGATCGACCATGGCCTGTTCCGACCCTTGCAGCATGCGCGTCCGAGTCCGGTCCGAGTTGCCGCGGATCCACGATTTGAGCGGGGCGTCGAGGATAACGCAGCGGTGTTCGAGTCTGCCGATGGTACAGGGACGCCGTTCCACGTCCTCGGCCTTGGTCCAATCGGCGTCGTGCAAAACATAGAGAGCGGGCAGCGGCGCGTCGTCTTTCGCGTTGCGTTTGGGCTTGATGTACTCGTCGTCTCCCTCTTCCAGCGTGAAAAGGTTCTCGCCGTCGAAAATCCTCACGCGGGTGCTGGAACCGGTGACGATTTTTTCGCGACACCGGACTCCCGCGATATCGACGGTCATCTTCGATTCGATGGTCCGGTCACCGCCGGACGAGGTCATCGTTCGGTCCGCGTCGAACTCCTCGTGCAATGACAAAAGCTTGTCCCGCTTAGTCTGGAGTTCGTTCCATAAGCCGGGCTGGAATACCACCGCTAGCGCTGGAACTTGAAGCAACGAAGGCTAAACCCATGGCCGCGAGCACCCAAATCGGTTTCATTTCGAATCGCCTGCCTTTCCGGATTTTAGGAGTATAGCCGGAGATTCCATGCGAACAAGCGCCAAAAACGCGTAATGATAAACTCGGCTGTCATGATATCGAGAAGGGATATTGCCAGGGCGCTGTTCGCCGCCCCGCTGGCCGCGGCGCAAAAGGGTGTGGGCGCTACGGGCAAGTGGATCGATTCCAAGTTTGCCGGCGTCGAGATCGGAGCGCAGAGTTATAGCTTCCGGGACATGCCGCTCGACGCATGCATCAAAGGCTATGTCGATAGCGGAATCGGGTATGCGGAGTTGTGGTCGGAGCATCTGGAGCCGAAGGACAAGGCGGCGTTGAAGAAGTGGCGGACGGGCGCGCCGCAGTCTTTCTTTGCGGATGTGCGCAATAAGTTCGACCGCGCGGGCGTGCGGTTAGTGGCATATAACTATAGCTTCCGTGAAGACTTCACCGACGCCGAGATCGATTACGGTTTCAAGATGACGAATTGGATGGGCCTGGATAAGATCACGGCTTCCTCGAATGTTTCGACGGCCAACCGGTTGGATCCCTACGCGCAGAAGTATAAGACTTATGTCGGGTTTCATAACCACGCGAATAAGATTCCGAATGAGTTTGCGACGCCGGAGGATTTTGAGAAGGCGCTGGCGGGTAAGTCGAAGTACTTGTGTATCAATTTGGATATTGGACATGCGGTGGCCGCGGGTTGGGATCCGATTGCGTTTTTGAAGTCGCACCACGCGCGGATTGTGACGATCCATTTGAAGGACCGGACGCCGAACGCGGGCGCAACGCATAACGGTCAACAGGGCGACGATGTGGTGTGGGGCACAGGGAAGACGGACATCAAAGGGGCGCTGTTGTTACTGAAGAATAATCGGTGGCCGATACCCGCCATGATCGAATATGAGTATCCGGGGAAGGATACGGTGACGGAGATGAGAAGGTGCGTGGCTTATTGTAGGAATGTATTGGTTTGAGCGGTTCGGTAGATCGTTTTGAGGTCACCCTGCGCATCGCCGGTGACGATGTCGACCCCAATCATATTACATCGTTGATGGGGTGTGATCCCGCAAGAGCGGAGACAAAAGGCAAGGCTTATCTTACCCGGAGTGGATTCAATCGAATCCCGCGGACGGGGCGCTGGTCCGTCGGGCTGAAATCTGAGGAGTGTCCTGACACTGACGTTGAGGGCGGGATTGAAACGCTGCTAGGCCGGGTGACCGGCGACCTTGCAATTTGGGATGAGTTGAGTAGGTCGTGCAACATGGATGTTTTCTGCGGACTGTTCTGTTTGGCAGGCAACCGGGGGTTTGAGTTGTCGGTGGAGATGTCCAAGATGTTGGCCGACCGGCACCTTACAGTCGGGTTTGACGTTTACTTCCAGCCTGCGAAAGACGGCTCAGAGTAAAGGGGCGCTGTTGAACAACTCCCGGTTCGTTTCGAGGACCAGCGTGACCGCTTCTTTCAGGTTGGAGCGAGCTTCTTCCAGCGTCCCGGCTTGCGTATTCGCGCCCGGTAACTCCTCGACGAACGCCACGTAGCCCTCAGGCACCTTCATAAAAACGGCGGTGAGTTTCATGTTCAACAAAACTCACAAGATCATAACAGGCCCGGCGTTGCGTTAGTCTCTTACTTTTGTTTGGTAGCTTTCTCTCTAAGTTCGGCGATCAATAGGTACACGTAATCCACGTCCTCGATGTCCAGGAATTCAGGGACAAATCCAACCGTCTCCGTGCCCCAAAAATTCCGGCGCCGCGAAATTGTTTGCGGCTCGGAGAACTGTAGCGTTCGGTAGAACCCCGCTCGGCCTTGCTTCTTCGCACGGCGATTACCCGCCGATTCGTAACAGCGTAGTAAATGGACTTTTCTTCCATGCCGCGAATAGAAATCGACCCCAGATAAGATACTGGCCAGCTACGAGAAATACAAAAGCTGCGGCTTCATCAACCCCGGGGTGTCTCGGAATGAAACTTGTGCAAGGAGCGAAATGCCCCAAACGCCGGCTAACTCGGGCTGAATGGCCATCAACGCTTCCTGGTCAATTCCCGGCATTCTAATCAAGCGGCTTAATGCGGATATTCCGGTACCAGACTTCGCTGCCTGGATCGTGCGCCTGCAACGCGATCGTCCCCGCGCCGATTCTGCGTCCGGCGAAGTCCGATGTGCCGGCCCACTCTTCCGGCTGCGACCATTCCGCGATTACTTTGCCGTTGTACCGGACTGTAATCGTGTCACCTTTCACGGTGATATCTTCCGTGAACCATTGGTTATCCGGGACCAGTTGCTCGTGCACGTCCTTCACTTCGTAGATGCTAAAAGTCTTGCGCGGGTCCGATGTATAAGTGTTGTTCACTTGAATCTCGAAGCCTTTGCCGGGCCAGCCGGGTTGTAACTCGGTCTGGATGTAGACGCCGCCGTTCGCGCCGGGTTTCGTCATCACGTCCACCTTGAGCTCGAAGTTCTGAAACATATGGGACTTGAAATCGCCCACGTAAAACAAGTGGCTGTGCGCGCCGTGCGCGACGATCGCGCCGTCATGGACGGACCAGGAATCGGGATTATCGCCGGCCTTCCAACCTTTGAGATCCTTGCCGTCGAACAGCGGCGTGAAACCGGGGTCGGCGGCGCTCAAGTGTACGATCGCGAGCAAGAGTAAGGGAAGTAAGCGTGGAATCACGCCGATCATGTTAGCAACCCGCGGGCCCGGCGCGCTTTAATGGGTATTCATGCTGAAGCCGGTCGAGGCGCAAATCCAGGCGTGGCGCGAGCGGGTCAAGGCGCTCAGCAATATCCCGCCGGTGCTGAAGATCGTATGGGAATCCGGGCCGGGGATCTGCGCGCTCGGGATGGTGCTGCGGATTCTCACCGGTCTGCTGCCGCTGGCCGCGCTTGCGGTGGGACGCTTGATCATCAACCTGGTGGTGGCGGCGGTGAAGCATCCGGGCCCGATCCCGCCGGTGATCTGGTGGCTGATCGGCGCGGAGTTCGCCATCGCGGGGCTGGGCAATATTCTGAGCCGGGTGATCGACTACACGGACGCGCGGCTGGCCGACCAGTTCGCGCGGGAAGTGAGCTTGCGGATCATGCGGCACGCGGCGTCGCTCGATCTGCAGAGCTTCGAAGACCCGGTGTTTTACGACAAGCTGGAGCGCGCGCGGGTGCAGGCGACGGACCGGATCGGCATGCTGAACGCGCTCGGCCGGTTGATCCAGCAGGCGATCACGTTGATATCTCTGGCCGCGGCGGTGGTTTACTATTCGCCGATTCTGTTCGTGGTGCTGCTCGCATGCGTGATTCCGGCGTTCATCGGGGAGAGCCACTTCGCGTTTCTGGGTTATTCGCTGGCGTTCAGTTTGACCCCGATGCGGCGCGAACTCGACTACCTGCGCGACCTGGGAACGCGCAAGGAATCGGCCAAGGAGTTGAAGGTTTTCGGGCTGGGCGGGTACCTGCAGAACCGTTTTCTGAAGATCAACGATGAAGTGATCGGCAAGAACCGGAAGCTTCTGCGGCGGCGCGTGATCGCGGGATCGATTCTGGGGCTGATCAGTTCCATCGGCTACTACGCGTCTTATGCGTACCTGGTGATTCGAGCGCTGCTGGGGCACTTGAGCATTGGGGACTTGACGCTGCTCGCCGGCGCGCTGCAAGGGACCAGCAGCCAGATCCAGCTCATTTTCTCCACCTTCACTTCCATCGCCGATCAGGCGCTTTTTCTGACGGACTTGCTGCAATTTTTCGCCGTGCAGCCGAACATCCGGACGGCCGGACAAGCGCGGTCCGCGCCGCATCCCATCCGCGAGGGATTCGAATTCCGCGAGGTGTCGTTCCGTTACCCCGGCACGGAACGGTGGGTGCTGAACAAGCTGAACTTCCGCATCCATCCCGGCGAACGAATTGCTCTGGTAGGGGAAAATGGTCAGGGGAAAACCACGCTGGTGAAGCTGATTTCACGGCTGTATGACCCGACGGAAGGGCAGATTCTTCTGGACGGGATCGACCTGCGAGAGTATGACCTGGCCAGCCTGCAGCACGAAGTCGGCGTCATTTTTCAGGACTTTGTGCGTTATGACATGACGGCGCGGGAGAACATCGGCGTCGGGCGGATCGAGTATCTGGGCGAGGAACCGCGGTTGAGGGAAGCGGCGCAAAAAAGCCGGGCGTCCGATATTATGGAGCGCCTGCCGCATGGTCTGGACCAGATGCTGGGGCGGCGGTTTGAAGGCGGCGTGGATCTTTCGGGCGGGGAATGGCAGAAGTTCGCACTGGCGCGCGCGTATGCCCGCGATGCGCAACTGTTGATTCTGGATGAGCCGACGGCGGCGCTCGACGCGCCCTCCGAGTATGAGATTTTCGTGCGCTTTGCGGAGTTGACGGAAGGCAAGATGGCGCTGTTGATTTCGCATCGCTTCTCGACGGTGCGAATGTGCGATCGCATCGTGGTGCTGGAGAAGGGACAGATCCGCGAAGAAGGCACGCATCAGGAGTTGATCGAGAGCGGCGGAAAGTACGCGGATATGTTCGAGTTGCAGGCATCGAGTTACAGGTAACGCATGTTGGTGGAAGGATCATTTCGATCATCTTTACTGCGCCCGTCTCTGCTGCGGCCTCCTCTGCTCAGCGTGGCGCCCGGGTTCGAGCGGCTGCTGCGGCGCACGTGCGAGGAGATTATCGCGGGCGCGCGGGCCGGACGCGCCAGTTCCGCGGCGGGCGAGTGGCTGCTCGAAAACTACTCGTATTTGCGGACGCAGATCCGAGAGGTGCGCGAGTCCATGCCGCGCGGCTATTACCGGCGATTGCCGCTGGGTCCGAGCGACGCGGCAAACCGGATTGAGCCGCGGATCTATACGGCCGTGGAGCGGCTGGTATTGGAAAGCGGTGATGATTTGGCCGGGCGGATGGACGCGGGATCGCTCACCGGGTTCTTCGAGAACTGGCAGCACGAAACCGTTTTGACGCTGGCGGAGTTGTGGGCGGTGCGGCCCATGCTGAAGATCGCGCTGCTGGCCCGCCTGAGCGCCGGTTTAACCGCAGGCCAGTTGGAATCGACGGAGACGGAAACGATCGTGCGGTCGATCATCTCCGCCCTGCGCGCCCTCGACGAGATGATGTGGCCGGAGTTCGTCGAAGGGCTGTGCGTGCCGGACCGTATTCTGCGGGCGGACCCGGCGGGCGCGTACGCGTATATGGATTTCGACACGCGCGATCAGTACCGGCGCGCGGTGGAAGAGGTTGCGCGGCATAGCTCGCGGCCGGAATCGGAAGTGGCGGAAGCGGCCATCAAACTGGCGCGGGAAGCGGACCGGCACGTCGGCTACTTCGTGATCGGCGGCGGCGTGCGGGACCTGCGGCGCGCGGTGCGGAGCCGGCGATCCTTCTCCACGTGGGCGCGGGACTTGGCGTTGAAGACGCCGAGCTTCATCTACCTGGGCACGGGTGCCTTGATTACGGCGGCGCTGCTCCTGGCAATCGAACGCTTGGCTGGACCGTTCCCGTGGTGGTTCCTGGCGCTGCTGCTGATTCCCGCAACGCATTCCGCGTTGGGGATCACCAACCTTCTGGTCAGCTACTTCCTAACGCCGCGCGTGCAGGCGCGCATGGATTTCCGGAACGGCATGCCCGATGAATGCCGGACCATCGTGGTGGCGCCGACGCTGCTGCTGAACAAGAGCGGCATCCAGCGGCTGATCGAGAATCTCGAGATCTACTACCTGGCGAACCGCGACCGGAACCTGTTCTTCGCGCTGCTCACGGACATGGCGGATGCCGATGCGGAGACAACTCCGAACGACGCGTTGATCGAGCATGCCGTTGCGGGTATTGAGGATCTGAATCGCCGCTACCGGGACGGCGATATCGAGCCGTTCTTCCTGTTCCATCGCGCGCGCGAATGGAATGCGTGTGAAGGCAAGTGGATGGGGCGGGAGCGCAAGCGCGGCAAGCTGGATGACTTCAATCATTTTCTGTTGGGGCATGAAAACCGCTTCGCGCTGACGACGGGGAAGCTGGAGCAGCTTGCGGGGACGCGGTACGTGATCACGCTCGATAGCGATACGCAGCTACCGCGCGACACGGCCTGGAAGCTGGTGGGCACGATGGCGCATCCGCTGAACCGGCCGGTGTTCGATGAGACCACCGGGATCGTGCGCGCGGGCTATTCGCTGATGCAGCCGCGCATCGGGATCAGCATGGAATCGGCTGGAAAGTCGCGCTTCGCCGCAATCTATTCCGGACAGACCGGGTTCGATCCGTACACCACGGCGGTTTCCGATGTGTATCAGGACCTGTTCGGAAGGGCCACGTTTACGGGCAAAGGTATCTACGATGTGGCGGCGTTTGAGCGCGCCACGCGCGGACGCTTTCCGGACAATACGCTGCTGAGCCATGATCTGATCGAAGGCGAACACGTGCGCGCGGGGCTGGTCACGGATCTGGAGATGATCGACGACTATCCTTCGCGCTACCAGGCGTTCTCCAAGCGCAAGCATCGGTGGGTCCGCGGTGACTGGCAGATCGCCATGTGGCTGCTTCCGCGCGTGCCGGATGCGGGCTGGAACTGGATCCCGAATCCGCTGCCGGCCGTTTCGCGCTGGAAGATCCTGGACAATTTACGGCGCAGCCTGGTGGAGATTTTCTACACGCTGGCGTTCGTGGCGGGGTGGCTCTTTTTAGGCGAGGAAGCGAGCGATGCCACAGTAGCTACCGTGGCGCTTCTCTTCGTTTCGATATACGCCGAAGTGGTGATTTCGCTGTTCCGCCTGCCGCCGCTGCGATTCATCCGGCCGTGGGCGTGGACGCGATTCTCGGATTTTGTACGGTCTCACCTGGAAGCGCTGCTCACGCTGGTGTTTCTACCGGCGCAGGCGTTTCTGATGGTGGACGCGATTGTGCGGACGCTTTACCGCCGCCTCATCAAGCGTTGCCAGTTGCTCGAATGGGAAAGCATGGCACAGGCCGAAATGGCGGGTCCGAATAAGATCACGCTTTCCGGCGTCACGAGCTTGGACGAACTGGCGCGCTTGGTGCGGGGATGGAATCCGCCGGAAAAGACGCTCGCGCTCGGAGTGCTATTCGCCATTGCGTGCGGCGTGGCGTTGACGCTTCTGCCGGATGCGGCGGACGCGCTGTCTTTCACCATTGTGCTGACGTGGGTGGGCGCTCCGGTTCTGATGATGTGGTTGAACCAGGCCGATGCACCATCCACCGCCTCTGCGCCGGAGAAGGACTTTTTGCGCAGCATCGCGCTTTCCACCTGGCGCTATTTTCTGGAGCATGAGACAGAGGAGGGAAATTGGCTGGTCCCGGACAACGTGCAGGAGGATCCGCCGGCGGTGGCGCACCGCACGTCTCCCACCAACCTTGGTCTGCAGTTGAACGCGCTGCTGGCGGCCCACGAGTTCGGCTACCTCACGCATGCCGAACTGGCCGGACGGTTGGCGCGCGTGAACGGCACGCTGGGGCGCATGGAGCGGGATCGCGGACACTTCTATAACTGGTATGACACGCGCACGCTGGCGCCGCTGCCGCCGCGCTTCCTCTCGACGGTGGATAGCGGCAATCTGGCGGCGTCGTTGATTGTGACCCGGCAGGGCTGCCTGGCGATTCTGAACCAGCCGCTGATCGCGCGCAACACGCTGGACGCGCTGCGCGATCATCTGCTGCGGCTTCACGAATCCATCCCATTCGGGTCGCGCACTTCCAACGTCATCCGGCTGCTGGACGGGCTGCGGCGGCAACTGGAAAGCGAACCGGACGATCTGTTTTTCTGGGAAGGCGTGCTCACCGAAGCGGCTGCACTGGCGCGTCAGTTGGCCGAACAGGTGGAATGGGTGGCGCGGAATTCGGCCGGGCGGGACCCTGGGCAGGCGGCGGAGATCCGTTACTGGATGCGGGCTTTGCTGGAGCGGGTGAATGGCGCGATCGGAAGCCTTTCCGACGCCGCTCCCTGGCTGGAAGCGCCGTTCGAAACAGAGCTGCGGATGGCGCTGCGCAATCCGCGCATGACGGGATTGATGCAGAAGCTGCGGGCCATCCCGAAGCTTTCGCAACTGAACGCGGTGTACGGCGAGATTGAAGCAACCATCGACGGGCTGAGCGATGAGAACGCCGGCATTCACCAATCCACGCTGCGGGTGTTGAACGACGTGCGCGCCTCATTGGCGAATGCGCGCGAGCGGCGGGAAATTCTGGAGACCGCGCTGCGGACGCAGGCGGAGTTTGCGTGTGAACTGGGGCGCGCGATGGATTTCCGCTTTCTTTTCGATGACCGCCGCAAGCTGTTCCGGATCGGGTGGGACGTGGAAGCGGGCGCGCTCGCCAGCTCCACTTATGACCTGTTGGCGTCGGAGGCTCGCACCGGAGTCTTTCTGGCGATCGCGCGCGGCGACGCGCCGCGGGAAGCGTGGTTTCATCTTGGCCGCAAGCTGACTTACTACCGCGGCCACCGGACGTTGATCTCCTGGAGCGGCACCATGTTCGAGTACCTGATGCCGGCGCTCTTCATGCAGACGTGGGCGGACACGCTGTTGGGGGAAAGCTTGCGTTCGGTGGTGCGGATCCAGCGGCTTTATGCGCGGGAGCGGCGGATTCCGTGGGGCATTTCGGAATCGGCGCACGCGGGGCGTGACGGCGCGCTCAATTATCAATATCGCGCGTTCGGCGTACCCTGCTGCGGGTTGGACCGCATTCTTCCGGACGACCTGGTGGTGGCGCCTTACGCCACCGTGCTCGCGCTGATGGTGGAACCGCAAGGCGCCATTGAAAATCTGCGCCAGATGGCGTCCCGCGGGTGGCTGGCGAAGTACGGCTTCTATGAAGCGATCGACTTCCGGCGGCGCGCGCGCGGCCAGCGCAAGGTGGAAGTGGTGCGGGCGTTCATGGCGCATCACCAGGGAATGAGTTTCCTGGCGCTGGCGAATGTGCTGCTGGGAAACCCGATCCAGAAGCTATTTCATTCCGATCCGGCGGTGCTGGCGACGGAACTGCTGCTGCAAGAACGGATGCCCGCGATGGTGGACGCGAAGGCGCCGGAAGAACCGTTTGCGGGATTATCTTCGGCGAAGGAAGACTTGGCGCCGCCGGCGCTCGAAGCGGAGATTGCGAATTAGGGAATTTGATACCGGTGAGAACGTGAATTCAGACATTCACAGACTGCGAGTTTGCACCGGTACATTCCTTGTTGGCTTTCGGTTGACGCCGACCTCAAAAACCCACCCGACGAATCGGCCAACGTACCGCCTCACTCTCGTCTCTGTTCCTCTCCCCGGGTCGCGGGCTCGGTAAGTACGTCCAGAGTTGACGCTTTGACCGTCCCTCCTATTCTCCGGTTGGGTAGCGCGAACGGCTAACCGCGGGGTGTTTCAACTGTGAACGCGAATTGTATGAAGGACGCCGATCCCGATCAGCATCGCAGCGATTTCTATAATGGCCTACGTAATAGTCTTGCTCTCGCTGTCGATGACTGCACCAGTGCCGTCCTGGGATGAAAGGTGGATTGACGATCAGGGTGGCAGTTGCGCTCGAGGGGCGATGCCAATACAAGTCCAGCCGATCGTCATGAAGGTGCTGATGACGCTCACGCGAACGTCTTGGCGGAACTGGTACAGCAATCACCTCTGGAACGTCCAGAGCCCCGTTGCTGGCTTCTGGTGCACTCAGCCATTTTTCATCCCAAGAACAAAGCTTCCTTTCGGCTATCGCGTGTTAAGCAAAACCCGATAAACTTGGGAGCATGGAAGTCGACTGGACCGAGTCGCCCGATATTGAGGTTGTGCCCGGAAAGGTTTCCGGCAAGCCGCTGCTGCGCGAAACGCGCATTCCGGCCGATATGCTCGTGGCCTATTACGAAAGCCTGGTGGGGCACGGCATGAATCCGGACCAGGCATTTGCGGACACGGACGAGAACTATCCCGGCGCGGGCGCCGACAGGCTCAGGCGCGTTCTCGACTATGCGCGCTCGCACCAGCCCGAACCCCAGCGTTGATCGTTCTGCTCGACGAAAACCTGCCGCACGATCTTCGGCGCGCGCTTCCCGGCCACGATGTTTCGACCGTGTTCTATCGGGGATGGTCCGGCAGGAAAAACGGCGAACTGATCGCGCTGTGTGAGGAAAGTGGGGTTGACGTGATGCTCACGGCCGATCAGGGACTTGTCCATCAGCAGAACATGCGGGACCGCCACTTGGCGCTGGTGGCTCTGCCCACAAACGACCCAGCTGTGCTCAAGACCATGATGGCAAGGATCATTCAGGCTGTAGATCGGGCGGCTCCGGGGAGCTATACGTTCGTGCCCGGCTAAGAATGCCGGCACCGTGCCATGGGGGGGTGTGAGAAACACTCGAACTCACCCCCTACTGCCGCGACTCGTAATCCTGCGCGAAGTCATTCCGTAAATTCACCACCGTAAACGAGCCGTTCGGTTCACGGTAAGCTTGATGCCGTTGCCGCTGTCCTTCTCGCATTCGATATTGGGGGCTCGGGAAAAGGAGAACTTAAGGTGCAGAAACAAATAATCGCCCCTTTGTCGACGCTTGTGTTCCTCGCCCTCTTAGGGGTTACCCCTCACGCCCTTGCGATTTCAAAGTTTGAAAGTCAATACGTAGGCGAATGGGCCGGAACCTTTCATCAACAGCCCGGGCCAAAATCGCGCGACGAAGGGATCGCCGCATTCCGTCTCGTGTTCACTGAAAACCGTGGGCGCCTTGCCGGGAACTTCTACACACCATCAGGGCCTGCGGGGGGAATCTCTTTGAGGGGTGTGGGGACCTTCGATTACGGTTTATGCTTTGACGTGATCGAAGGCGAAGAAGACATGCGATGGTGCGTGAGGTCGACCGGTTCGACGATGTCGGGTGTATGGTCCGGAGGGCCGCAGGGCGGCCCGATACTCGGAGGTCTTGGCGTGGGCGTTCGACTTTTTCAGATTGACGCCCGGAAGGCCGGACTGAACAGACGGCGCCGCGGGCCAGTTGACCACGATTCAGCGCTTTCACATTGAGTCCTTAAACTGCTCCGCGCCGCCCGCCGAAGTTATTTCGATCAGGCTTGGCAGCTTGACTCGCTGAATCACGTTACGGTTTGGGAGGCTTGGAGGAGGTTGGATCTCTTGGAGCGGCACCCTGTTCGAGTACCTGATGCCGGCACCCCCTATTGCCGCGACTCGTAATCCTGCGCAAAATCATTCCGTAAATTCACCACCGTAAACGAGCCGTTCGGTTTCACCGTCAGCTTAATTCCGTTGCCGCTATCTTTCTCGCCTTCGATGTTGGCCAGATACTTCTCATTGGCATTGTTCGCGTCCCCACCCGCCACGGCGTAATGCAGTTGCCAGATATCCTCCAGCCCCGGTGAAGACTTGATCGCCTGATACGCTTCGGCCGTTCCGCCCTTTTTCGCGCCGTTATCCATAATCGCCACGCGTGGCGCGAAGGCGTGCACGGCCGTGTTGGAGCCGGACATGTTCATGCCGTGATGCGTCACGATATAAACGTCCACTTTGCCCACGCGATTCATGGGGCAGACCAGATCCATCTCTTTGTTCCAGGTGAGATCGCCCAGATCCAGCGCGCGGAACTTTCCAAACGTGATCAGGGTACCCACCGAGCGCGCGTTTTCGCTCTCATCCACAGGGCGGCGGGGCTCGGAGCCGCATAACGTATTCGGCTGGCCGGCGCCGGGCAGAGGCTGTGCAATCAAATCGCCCGCCGCGGAAAGGACCTGCACCTTGACGCCCTTGAGCGGAAGCGTATCGCCCGGTTTGGCAAGGATGTGCGGGGAGTTTCCGCGCGTGTCGACATAGGCCTTGAAGAGCGCGTCCTCGTCCTTGCCGTGCTCCACCGACGTTCCGTGATCGATATAAGTCCCAATGGGGATGCGAGCGGCCAACTGTGGAACGCCGCCCACGTGATCCATGTGGAAATGGGTGATCAGCAGGTAGTCGATCTTCTTCAAACCGGCCTGCTTGGCGACGGTCACGATCCGCTCCGCATCCCGGCCGTTGTTATCCGGCCAGCCCGTATCGATCAGCAGGGATTGCCCGGACGGGGCGATAAACAGCGTCGATTGGCCGCCTTCCACGTCGATGAAATAGATCTCCAGGTTTTTCGAAGCCGCGTTTGCGGATAGAGCGAAAGACGCGCAGAGCGCGATCGGAATCAGCCATGTTTTCATAGCAACCACCTTACTGCACGACCTTGCCATCGGCGTCGATCAGGCTTAGTTTGCCCAGATTCAATTCGCGGATGCCCGCTTCGATCTTGGCGCGATCGCCCACCACGATCCACGTCAACGAGCTGGGGCGCAACACGGACTTGGTCGTGTCCTGAAGCGAGGGCAGATTGAGCGCTTCCACCTTCTTCGGATACGTCTGGTAGTAATCGTCGGGCAGGCCGAATTGCACGATGCGGCCGATGGCGCCCGAGAGCGAGCCGAGCGTTTCGAAATCTCCCGGCAGCTTCAACGTCTCATTGACCTTGGCTTTCGAAAGCTCGTCGTCCAGGATGGGTTTGCCGGCAATCACGTCGCGCAATTCCTTATCCACTTCCACCAGCGACTCTTTGGTTTTGTCGGTCTGCACCGGAGCGAGGATGGCGAACGCGGACGGCCCGCGGTTGCTGAGCACGAACGAATTCACTCCATACGACCAATGCTTGTCCTCGCGCAGGTTCATGTTTAACCGCGCGCCGAACTCGCCGCCCACAATGCTGTTCATGGTCTGGATGGCGACGTCGCGCGGGTCGGACTTCGGCGGAGCGATCTCAGCGGCCAAAATGACGGATTGAAGCGCGCCCGGCTTATCCATCAGGTACACGCGCGGGGTGGACGCGATCGGGACGAGGGGGATATTCTTCTTCGGCGCGGGGCCGGGCTTCCACCCATCGAACAGTGCGTCCAGCTTCGGCAAAATCTCTTCAAGCGTGGTATCGCCCGCGACGATGAGTGTCGCGTTGTTGGGCAGGAACCAGGTGTTGTGCAGCTTCACCAGGTCTTCCCGCGTCATCGCGCTCACGCTCGCCTGCGTGCCGGTGCCCGAAAAGGGCGCCGCATAAGCGTGTCCATCCCCGTAGAGCAACGCCGGAAACACGCGGAGCGCCATCAACTGCGGCGTACTCTTTTCGCGCTGGATGGCGGCCAGCCGCTCCTTCTGAATGCGCGCGAACTCCTTCTGCGGAAACTCCGGGTGTAGCACCACGTCGGCGAAGATGGCGAGCGAAGCGTCCAGATTGGTCTTGAGCGCGGAAAGGAAAACCGTGGTGGTGTCCAGGTTGGAGTTGGCGTTCAACTGCGCTCCCAGGTTGGCGAGGTCGTCACTGATCTGGAGAGAGTTACGCGTTTTGGTCCCGGCGTCCAGCAGCGTTGTGGTCATGGACGTGGTGCCCGGCGCGGAGGAAGCGTCGGCGGCATAGCCCGCGTCCACCTGCAGCGCCACGTTGACGATCGGCACTCCATGACGCTGCGCCAGGATCACTTTCAAACCGTTCTTCAGCGCGGCATGCTCCAGCTTTGGGAGCGTCAGATCCGGAGTGCCCGCAAGCACCGGCGGTTTGGTGCGGTCGGAGTTGGAGGTTACGGTCTTGTAGTCCGGAAACGGTAGAACCGTCAGGATATAGACGCCGTCGGTCAGCCAGCGGTTCGAAGCGCTTTTCACCTCGTCCACGGTGGCCGCGCCGGAGCGGTCGTAGGAAATTTTGAACTGATCCGGATTGCCGGTGTAAGTGGCGCCGCGAGCCAGCAGATCGCTCTTGCCGCCGAACCCTCCGATGCGTTCGATTCCGCGCACCACGCCGGCCGCATATTGCGTTTTCACCCGCTGCAGTTCGGCGTCGGTCGGTCCTTCCCGCAGGAATCGCGCGAACTCGTCATCGAGCGTCTGTTCCACCTTCGCGGGATCCTTCCCGGGCGCGACGGTGACCGTCACGATGAACTGGCCGCCAATCTCGTTGGCGTCGTCGTAAGCCTGGACGCCGGTCGCCACCTGATCCTGATAGACCAACCTCTGGTAGAGCCGTGATGTTTTGCCCTGCGCCAGGACGCGGCTCGCCAGCGTAAGGTAATCCGAATCCGCCGCGCCGAACTCGGGCGTGTTCCAGATTTTGTAGATGCGGGCCTGCGGCACGCGGTCACTCACAATCTGCCGGTGCGTCCCCGTCATCTTCGCGATCCAGACCTCCTGGTGAGTGACGGGCGGCCCGGCGGGAATGTCCCCGTAGTAGCGCGTCACCTTCTCTTTGGCGGTCTTCAGATCGATGTCGCCGGCCAGCACCAGGATCGCGTTCGAAGGGCCGTAGTAAGTCCGGAACCATTCCTTCACGTCATCGAGCG
This sequence comes from Bryobacteraceae bacterium, assembly GCA_965225785.1. GTDB lineage: Bacteria > Acidobacteriota > Terriglobia > Bryobacterales > Bryobacteraceae > Bog-113. Next base: position 634,940 of record CBDDBV010000005.1, read on the forward strand.
AGGCGGCGTTCAGATCCTCCATGGAACCGATCACCGGCCAGGAGTAAGGATGTCCGGCGGGATAAGTGTTCGGCGGCGTGAGGATGTCGACAATTCCATAAGGCTGATTCTCATCCTGCCGCTTCTCGTTCTGCACCACGCCGCGCTGCAGGTCGAGCACTTTCTTGTCGAGCGAGTTGAGAAGGTGACCCATGCGGTCGGACTCGATCCAAAGCGTATAGTCGAGCGCTGAAGTCGGCACGTTCTCGAAGTAGTTGGTGCGGTCGTCCTCCGTGGTGCCGTTGAGATCGGTGGCGCCGATCTTCTCCATCGCCTGGATATAGCTGCCTTTGAAGTTCTCGCTTCCGCCGAACATAATGTGTTCGAACAGGTGCGCGAAACCGGTCTTGCCTTCCTTCTCGTTCTTCGAACCGACGTGGTACCAGGTGTTCACGGCTACAATCGGAGCTTTGTGATCCTCATGCACGATCACTCGCAGGCCGTTGGGGAGCGTGAATTCCTGGTAGGGAATGTCCACTTTCGGAAGAGCGTTTTGGGCGAGAGCGCTCGTCACAAAAGCAATGGCGCACGCGAGAGTCCGGCGGATCTGTTTGGAGATGCCCGTTTTGAGAATGCCCATAAGGTTTAGTGCCATCATACTCACTGTGGACTTGCAGGAACATTGCGGCTCGCCCTATCGTAGTTCCAAATAGGTATGCCGTTCTGCACGCAATGCGGAAATCAGGTGGGCGCCGCGGATTTCTACTGCGGGCGCTGTGGCATGCGCCAGCCGGCCGCTTTACCGCCGCCCGCCGTCGCGCCCGCCGACCCGCTTTCGGGTATTTCTCCGCGCACGTTCTCGATCATGTGCTACATCCCGGTGGTCGGGTGGATTGCGTCCGTGATTGTGCTGGGCGCGCGCCGGTTCCGTACCGACCTCACGCTGCGCTTCCATGCCTTTCAGGGCCTCTACATTTTCGCGGCGTGGCTGCTGGTGGATTGGGCCGTGCAGCCCATCTTCAACGCCATGCCGCACCACGTGTTCCGATTGGACAACCTGCTGCAGCTCATTCTGATGGGCGTATGGATCTTCATGCTGGTGAAGACGTCGCATGGGGAAACCTATTCGTTGCCGATCCTGGGCGAACTGGCCCACCGTTCGGCGCACGAGCGCTAAACACGAGCGCTAAACAGGCCCCCGGACTAAAATTTTCCGAACCACTTGTAGAATTCCGGTCTCGCCATTCGCCGTTATAGTGAAGGCGGGCAACTCGCCCGGCTGAACTCTTTCAGGAGACGAGATGCCGCAATTTTTGGTTGCTGTTCACCACCCCGACAACTATGACGCGTCCGCGGAGGACGAAGCGATGATGCGCGATATCGACTTGCTCAACGACGAGATGGCGGCTGCCGGCGCCAGGTTCTTCGCCGGCGGCCTGCAATCGGCGCCCCACGCGAAATCATTGCGTAAGCAGGCCGGCGGAGGAATGGTCATCACCGATGGACCATACCTGGAGGCCAAGGAACACATCGGCGGCTTTTGGATACTCGACGCGGCCAACATGGTTGAGGCCGTGGCATGGGGCCGCAAAGCCGTCGTCGCCTGCCGCGCCTCGGTCGAGGTGCGCGAGTTCCTCCCGATGCCAACAGACTAGAAAGCCAACCCAGGGACAAGGAGACTCCTATGAGAAAGCTCAAACTTAGTGAACACATTTCGCTGGACGGCGTGATCCAGGTTTCCGGCGACGGCGGCGATTTCCCCTACAGCGACTGGACCGGGCCCTATCGAACTCCGGCGGGCCGGGACGCCGTCACGGCCGCGTATGGCGAAAGCTACGATCTGCTGCTTGGCCGCCGCACCTACGATAGCTGGTCGGGTTACTGGCCGAAAGCGCCTGCCAGTCCGATTGCGGATGGCATCAATGCGGCAACCAAATATATCGTCACCCACCGTCCGGAAAGCCTGGAATGGGGCCCGTTCGAAGCCATTGGACCGGACGTTATTGAGGGCGTCCGCCGCATCAAGTCGCAGGCCGGCCGCGACTTGATCCTCGCCGGAAGCTCCACGCTGACGTCGACGCTGCTCGAACATGGGCTTGCTGACGAAGTGCTGCTGATCGTCTATCCGGTCCTGTTAGGCACGGGGAAGCGCTTCTTTGCGGAAGGAACCCCGGCCCGCTCACTCGAGCTCGTCAGCACAAAAGCAATGCCGTCCGGCGTCAGCTTCAACACTTACAAGGTCGCCGGGCCGTTAAAGGCCACTTAGTCGATGGCGCGGCATACCGGAACGCCGTAGAATCCACCAGCCATGGAAGATGTCCTTAAGGCGATTGAGGCCGTGTGGAAGATCGAGTCTACACGGCTCATCGCCGCCATAGCGCGCGTCACCCGCGATATCGGGATCGCGGAGGAGCTCGCTCAAGATGCGTTGGTGGCTGCTCTCGAACGATGGCCGGACGAAGGTATCCCAGACAAACCGGCCGCGTGGCTGATGATGGCGGCGAAGAGGCGCGCCATCGACGCTCTGCGGCGTGGCCGGATGCTGGAGCTGAAGCATGGAGAGATTGGGCGGGAACTGGAATCCCAACAGAGGAGGTTGAGTGAAGCCATGGATCAAGCGCTGGACCAAGTCATCGATGACGACGTCCTTCGCCTTATCTTTACCGCGTGCCACCCGGTCCTCGCGGTGGAAGCGCGCGTTGCGCTCACGCTGCGCGTGGCCTGCGGCCTCACCACCGCCGAGATTGCCCGCTCTTTTCTAGTCCCCGAGAAGACGTTAGGCCAACGCATCTTTCGAGCCAAGAAGACGCTGTCGGAGGCCCATGTTCCCTTTGAGACTCCGCGTGGTGAAGAGTTGTGGAAGCGTCTGGAATCCGTGCTGTCAGTGGTCTATTTGATCTTTAACGAGGGATATACCGCAACCTTCGGAGAGGAGTGGATGCGGGCCTCGCTTTGCGATGACGCACTCCGGCTGGGGCGCATGTTGGCGGAGCTTCTTCCCGAAGAATCGAAGGTCCATGCGCTCCTGGCGCTGATGGAGCTGCAGGCGTCGCGTACGGCGGCGCGCCGCGGACCGACAGGAGAAGCCGTGCTCTTGCCGGAACAGGACCGTTCTTTGTGGGACCATGCGCAGGTCGAGCGAGGAATGGCCGCGCTCCATCGCGCGCAGCAACTAGGCGGCGGCGCTCACAGTTACGCCCTGCAAGCGGCGATCGCGGCGTGTCACGCGCGAGCCACCACCGCGGCGGAGACCGATTGGGAGCGGATCGTTCTTCTCTATGACGCGCTGCTTCAGATCAGCCCCTCTCCCATCGTGGCGCTGAACCGCGCGGTAGCCGTCGGAATGGCGCAAGGGCCGGCCGCGGGACTCCAGGCGCTGGATGCTCTGGCGGCTGAACCCGCGCTGGCCAGCTATCATCTGCTACCCAGCGTCAGGGGAGATCTGCTGGTGAAGCTGGGGCGATATGCCGAAGCCCGCGAAGAGCTGCAACGCGCCCTTGCGATGACAAATAATCGCCGTGAGCAAGACTTGTTGACGGCAAAGCTAAACCAGACGCCACTTAACGATCGATCCACGCCCGTCTGAATTGGTGAAAGAAAAACCAGGCGCCTTTGTAGAATTCGGGCCTTGCCATTCGTCGGCATAATGAAGGCAGGTCAGACCGGCCCGCCCGTAGGCCATTAGAAGCCCATTTTCAGCATCAAGGAGAAATCATGCCGCAGTACTTGGTTGAGAGTTACTTCCCCGAAAACTACGACCCGTCCACCGAGGACGAAGCGATGGTCCGCGCTATCGACGAGCTCAACGAGGAGATGATCGCCGCCGGTGTCCGGCTATTAGTCGGCGGTCTCGCCCCAGCCGGCGAGGCGAAGTCGCTGCGGTCGCAAGACAACGGAGAAGTGCTCATCACCGACGGCCCGTTTCTGGAAGCCAAAGAGCATGTTGGCGGCTTTTGCATCCTGGAAGCCGCTGACATGGACGAGGCGCTGGCGTGGGCCCGCAAGGGTGTCATCGCCTGCCGGGCGAGGAGCGAAGTGCGGGAGATCCCTTATAGCAGCCTGCCGTCCGGCACACCTCATCCATCGCGCCAACATGAGCCCAAGCCGTGAAGAGCAATCCGCTCACTCGTCGGGACTTCGCCATCCGCGCCGTCCTGCGGTGATCATTCCGTCCAACGCTCTTTCCGGCGCAAATGCCTGATCGGCATCGGCACGACCTCGGGAGCGGTTGGAATCGGCTCGATTCTCATCGAATAGGTGAACGGGGAGGTCGCGGGAGCGAAATCACGGGGCATCCCTTGCATGGCAAAAGCCCGCATATGGAATGAACCAGCCGTTTCGATCGACGACGACGTGATTCGGTTGACGTACATTCCTGCTGAATCGCCGACGAAACTACCCCAACCCCTAAAATATCAACATGCCATTTCGCGCCGGCATCGCCGGCCACCGCGGCTATAGCGGCGCCGAACTGATCCGCATTCTGGCCCATCACCCGGATATTGAGACCGTCCTACTCGATCATCGCGAGGCGCCGCCGGAAGGTCCGCAATATCTACGTCCGCGCGAACAAGAGCGCGTTCCGTCCACCGCGGACGCCGTGCGCGCCGCCGGACTCGACGTCGTCTTTCTCGCCACGCCCCCGGAGGTTTCGATGGAACTTGCTCCCGCGATGCTGGGCGCGGGCGCGCGGGTGGTCGATCTCAGCGGCGCGTTCCGGCTCAAGACCGTCGATCATTACCGGCGCTGGTATCACGAGGCGCACGCCGAACCCGACCTGCTCGCCGAGGCCGCCTACGGACTTCCCGAGTTCCATCGCGACGCCGTCGTGAGCGCGCGCCTGGTCGCCAACCCCGGCTGCTACCCCACCGCCGCGAACCTCGCCATCCGTCCCCTGTTGCAGTGCGGCGCCGTGGAGCGCTCCGCCGGAATCGTCTGCGACGCCAAGAGCGGTGTGTCCGGCGCCGGCCGCAAGGCATCCCTCAAAACGAGCTTTTGCGAAGTGGCCGAAAATTTTTCGCCCTACGCCGTTCTCGATCACCGCCACGTTCCGGAAGTCCTCATGAATAGCGGCCTGGAAGAGAGCGAGTTCAGTTTTACCGCGCAACTCATTCCCATCAGCCGCGGCATCCTTGAGACCATTTACTTTCGTGCAACGAAGGGGATCACGCCGGATCGACTCCTAGAGATCTACACCAATGCTTATGCGGGTGAGCCTTTTGTCCGCGTGCATGCGCCGGGTTCGCTGCCGGATCTGCGCCACGTCGCTTACACCAATTTCTGCGACATCGGCGTGCACTTCGATCAGCAAACAGGCCGCGGCGTCGCCGTGAGCGCGATCGACAACCTGGGCAAAGGCGCCGCCGGTCAGGCCATCCAGAACATGAACCTGATGCTGGGACTGCCCGAGACGGCCGGGTTGCTTTGAGACTCCTGATCAAGGTGGGCGGGACGCTGGTCGATGACGCTGGGCAACGGGACGCCGTCGCCAGGCAGATCGCCGCCGCCCATCGCGAAGGACACGCGGTCGTCGTTGTGCATGGCGGCGGGCGGCAACTGACAAAACTCCTAGAGGAGCGCGGGATCGAAAGCCGCTTCGTGAACGGTCTCCGGGTGACCACCGCCGAAGCCGTGGATGCGGTGCTGAAGGTTCTGGCGGGTACCGTAAACAAGCAGTTGGTGGGCGCACTCCGTGCCGCGGGCGCCAACGCCGTGGGATTTTCCGGGATGGATGGCGCCTGACCAGCGCGGTCCAGATGAGCGCGGAATTGGGAATGGTGGGCCGCGTCCGCGAAGTGGACCCGTCACTGATGAACCTCCTGATCGGCGCGGGATATCTTCCGGTGATCGCTTGCGTCGCCGGCGATGAGGAAGGACGCGCGTGGAATATTAATGCCGATCAAATGGCCATTGCCTGCGCTCTTGCATTTCGGGCGGAAATGCTGATCTTTCTTACCGATGTGACGGGCGTAATGGACGCCGAGGGGCACGTTCAGGCCGCCCTCACGACAGCGGAAGCGCGCGCCCTGATCGAAAAGGAAGTCGCTCGCGGCGGCATGCGGGCCAAGTTGGAAGCGGCTTCGGCGGCTGTGGAAGGCGGCGTAGGCGCCGTGGTGATCGCCCCCGGCGCCGCTTTAGGCGTTGTCGCGGCGGTGATTTCCGGAAACTCCACCGGAACCGCGATTAAAGGTGTTAATTAGTGCCTGTTTTCCACAGATTTTAAACCATTCGGCACATTTCTAAAAATAATTAGGGCAAATTACTTCCCATCGCCCCGCAGTTCTGTTATAAAACATACAAAGATTGACTTGGTCATGCATTCCAGGATCTCAAAATAAAACGCTGAGAGAGATTTTAGGGTGTCGGCACTAGGTCATTCGAATTCTAAGTCATGTGTTTGTTTTAGCGGACTAAATCGCCTGCTGAGGGATTGGTGAGGACCGAATGAAAGCTCAGACCGTTGACGTCAAAGCATCGAATGGAAGAATACTCTGCTGCACGGTTTTCCGGCACGGCGGCAAGAAATTACTATCAAAAGGCCATGTGATCAGCGAAGAGGATATTCGCATTCTGGAAACGGAAGGGATGAACCGCATCTGGGTCACCGAACTGGAGGAAGGCGAAGTCTCCGAAGATGAAGCCGTCTGCGCGGTGGCGGCCGAAATCGGGTGCGGCTGTTATGAGATCAAGCTGGCCGCCGGGGGACGCGCAAACCTGCACGCCACCGAAGACTGCTGCGTCCTTGTCGACGAAGATCTCTTGAAGCAAGTAAACTGCACCTCGGGGACGGTGATCGCCACCGCCCTGAACTTCAGCTTCGCCATCCCCGGCCAGCGTATCGCCACCATCAAGAGCACGCCGTTCGCGGTGGCGCAATCGGATCTGGACGGCGTCGTGAACATGCTGCGCGATCGAGGCCCCATCATGCAGGCGCGTCCTCTGCGTCAGCCCACTGTTGGCGTCCTCTATAGCGACCCGGTGAATGGCGATCGCGCCCGCCTGATGTTCGAAAGCATCATGCGCCAGCGTCTGGAACGCTTCGGCTTCATCTCCTCCTTCGCGCTCAGTTGCATCGAGGACGAGCAATCCGTCACACGCTCGCTCGGTCACCTGATGCGTTCCAAGCCGTCCACCATATTGGTGGCGTCCACCACCGCGCCGGCCGGTCCTGAAGATGTGGTTGGCCGGTCCCTCGCACAACTAGGCGGGCATCTGGAGCGTTTCCTCGCTCCGGTGGAACCCGGCAACCTGATGCTGCTTTCGTATTGCGACAACACGCCCATCCTTTCGGCGCCGGGCTGCTTCCGTTCCACCAAGCCCAATATCGTGGACCTGCTTCTGCCGCCGCTGCTGGCGCGATACCGCGTCTCGACGTGGGAAGTGGCGTCGCTCGGCCACGGCGGATTGCTCGCGTAAGCTAAAGCGCTCTGTCGCGGTTGCCCGTAGGCGCGGCGCGGGAGTTCTGATGGTGACGGGCGGTAGCGGATAGTTCACGGCATCGCTCCCCCGTTCCACTCTCACTCTTCATCGCGAGTTGATCAAAGCTGGTTGCGGTCTAACCAGCTACTCGGCGCGCTTTGCCTCTGGCCTGCGCAAAGTTATTCCAGACGTGAAGGTATTCGTCAGTGAGGACGCCTACTGTGCAATTTGGCGTCACCGCCACCGTTTTTAGACCAGGCCTGGTTACGGCGGAGGCCTGTCCAAACTTAACCTCAAATCCGCCAAATTGGGCCAGCCGTTTGAACTCTTGCATATCCTGCCTGGTGGCCACGGGACCATCCGGAATAATCGCCTCACCTTCTGGAACGGCTTGCTCGCTCCGGCGCATCATACAGCGCAACATGCTACCCCTCGGCGGCATAGGGCACCTTCCGAAATGAAAATACCCGATGTTCCTTGTCTCTGCAAGAAAAAAGTGAGTGACACCGCTGCCAAGTCTTCGCTCGACTGATCAGCCGCCATGATATAGACATCTTTATGCCCGCAATCCCACCGGACAATCCCCAACGCCACCTCGCCCACGCCGAATCCGACGATCCCAACCTCCCGCACATCGGATTAGCCGGTGACACTTACACCATTCTTCTGACCGGAAAGGACACGGCCGGCCTTTACTGCCTCATTGACATGCACGTTCCGCCCGGAGGAGGTCCACCGCCGCACCGTCACGATTTCGAAGAGTCCTTCACCGTTCTCGACGGTGAGATCGAGGCCACTTTCCGGGGCGCGAAAACCACCGTTAAGGCCGGCGAAGTGATTAATATCCCCGCCAATGCGCCACACCAGTTCCGAAACGCATCCGGGCAAACCGCGCGGCTATTGTGCCTCTGCGCACCAGCGGGGCAGGAGGATTTCTTCCTGGATGTCGGCGTCCCCGTCGCTGACCGGACCACTCCGCCTCCGAAGCTCAGTCCTTCCGAGCAAGCCGCGCTCAGGGCGAAGTCCGAAGCTCTCGCGCCCAAATACAAAACCGAATTCTTGAAGGAGGGTTAAAAAGAACAATGCCGGTTCACGCGGTCGGAAATGCCCTTGGCACCCGCTCAGGTGAAGGCATCGAAGTATCCGCGTTTATCTCCGTTAATCAGCGGCTAAAATGATTCATCGCGGTCCCGGCTAGCTCACACTCTCCAGTGATCCGGCCGCCAAACGCGAATCGCCTGCTTAATCTGCTTCGCCGACAAATTCTCCAAGAGCGCCTTCTCCGCCAGCCCGGGCATTTCCTCATCTGAAGCGAACCGCAGCGCGATCAACTGCCTTTCCTTCAGCTCCCCAATACGGGAGCGCAGACGCTCATCCGCCAGCCTTGTCAGCCGCAAGCGCTCTTCCAAACGAATCACCCGGTCCTGCACTTTCAGCGAGTAAGTCCGCAACAGCGTCACCAGCGCCAGGGCCGCCACTGACACCACGATCTCCCAGTGCGCCCAGACCGTGTGAACTCTGTAAGCATGCACGCCCGCCGCGATCACATTGAGCAGAAACACCGGCGCGATGAAAAAGTGATACCACGGGTCCAGCCGGCCGTGGTTGGAATAGTTCTGCGGAGCGTTAGAAGGCATCCGCCTATGCTAACTCGCTTCCACGCAGCCTCCAGGTTTAAACCCGCCTGGCGTTACACTCGGAAGCGTTGAAAGCTTCACCCACTCCCCGCCTGCTGATCGGATTCGCGGTCACGCTGCTCGCCGTCTCGCTCTACTCCTGGTTCACGCTTCGCCAGGTTTCCAGCCTGCGCACATTGCAGTCGGACATCGTGGAGCGCAACCGCCGCGACTCGCTGCAATTGCTCCGCATCCAGGACACGTTGAACTCGCTCGGCTTCGCTCTCCACGACGTGCTCGAAACGCCCTACGGGATCACCGGCTTCGAGACGCAGTTCCGCCGCCTGCGCATGCAACTGCGGGATGCGATCACGCGGGAAGCTTCGCTCGCGCCTTACGCCGAGCAGGATGCCGACCAGGAACAACTGGCTGCGCAGCTCCAGGAACTGGACGCCACCACTGACCGGACCTTCGAACGCGCCCGCGCCGGCGACCAGAAGCAGGCCGTCGCCTTGATCAAAGGAACCCTGCGTCCGCAGCGCGACGCATTGGCCGCGCGCATCGCCCGCATGCTCGTACAAAACAGCGAGCTTGACCGCCAGACCGCGCAGCAGATCACCCGCATTTACGATCGCGTCGAACGGGATCTGTACACCTTCCTCCTGGCCACGGCGGTCACCATCGGCGTCACCGGCATCGCGCTGTTTTACTCCAACCGGCGCATTTTCCGGCAACTGGCCACGCTTTCCGACCAAAAGAGTGTACTCGCGCGCAAGCTCATCACCGTCCAGGAAGAAGTGCTGCGTTCCGTGTCGCGCGAACTCCATGACGAGTTCGGGCAGATTTTCACCGCCATCGGCGCCATGCTCTCGCGTCTGGAACGCAAAGGTGTGCCACCCGATTCGCCGCTCCGTGCCGACCTGTTGGAGATTCGCGAGATCACCCAAGGCTCGCTGGAAAAGGTGCGCACGCTTTCTCAGATGCTGCACCCCGCCGTCATCGACGACTATGGCCTGGAGAAGGCCATCGAGTGGTACGTGCCCACTTTTGAGAAGCAAACCGGCATACCCGTGAGTTATCAGAAAAACGGAACCGGGCCCGCGCTCAAGAATGAAGCCGCCATCCACGTCTACCGCATTCTGCAGGAAGCCCTGAACAATGTCGCGCGCCACTCCGGCGCCAAGCAGGCCACCGTGCGTGTCCGCTATGCGCCGGATTTGCTGCGGCTGGAAGTGGAAGATAGCGGGAAAGGCTTCACCGCCAAAGCCGCCGACGAGCGCACCGGGCTCGGCATGGTCGCCATGCGGGAGCGCGCCGAACTGGTGCATGGGAAACTAAAGTTGGAGAACGCGCCCAACGGCGGAACCATCGTGTCCCTGGAAGTACCCACGAATCATGACTCCTAACCCCTCACTGATTACCGTTCTGCTGGCGGACGACCACAACGTCGTCCGAAAAGGATTCCGCCGCATGCTGGAAGATGAATCCGATATGGAAGTGGTCGGCGAAGCGAGCAATGGCCGCGAAGCGGTGGACCTGGTGCAGAAGTTGGCGCCGAACGTCCTCGTCATGGATTACTCCATGCCCGAAATGGACGGCGCGCAGGCCGTCCGCGAAATCCGCAAGACCAACCAAAGCACCCGCATCCTGATTCTCAGCATGTACTCAAATGAAAACTACTTCCGGACGTCGCTCGATGCCGGCGCGAACGGCTATCTGCTGAAAAACGCTAAGGATTTGGAGTTGCTGGACGCGATCCGCGCCGTTGCGTCGGGTAAGCGCTTCATCGACCCGGCGTTGCAGCAGCCGTCCGCCGACGATACCTTCGACAAGCTCACGCCCCGTGAGAAGCAGGTCCTCACCATGATCGCCGAGGGCAAGTCCAACAAGGAGATCGCCGCGCTTCTGAACCTCAGCGTGAACACGGTAGCCGTTCATCGCGCCAACTTGATGGATACGCTCAACATCCACAAGGCCGCGGAACTGGCCACCTACGCAATGCGCAAAGGCTTGATCGCGCCGCTATAAGCGCTCATGCGCCGCCGCGATTTCTTATTGGCCTCCGCTGCGGCGCCCCTGCTCAGCGGCGCCACTTTCCCAATGCCGGGCTTCCGCCTGACGGACGTCACCCGGCAGGCAGGCATCCAGTTCATTCACAACAACGGCGCGTTCGGGCAGAAGTATCTACCCGAAACGCTCGGCCCCGGCTGCGCCTTTCTCGACTACGATGGCGATGGCTGGCTGGACATCCTGATCGTCAACGGCATGGACTGGCCCGGCCACAAGCGCCGCCGCACCACGCTCGCGCTCTACAAGAACAATCGCAACGGCACCTTCACCGACGTGACTCATGCCGCCGGGCTCGACTTCGAATTCTATGGCCTGGGCGTCGCCGTCGGCGATTACGATAACGACGGGTTTCCCGACCTGTACCTCACCGGCTTCGGCCAGAACCGGTTGATGAGCAACACCGGTAAAGGCACCTTCATCGACGTCACCCGGCGCAGCGGTCTGGGCGGCCGCGCCGCGCTCTCCACCTCCGCGCTTTGGTTCGATTACGATCGCGACGGCCATCTGGACCTCTTCGTTTGCAACTATGTTCGGTGGTCGCCTGAACTCGATGTCTTCTGTGGCGCCGATAAACAGCACAAATCCTACTGCACGCCGGAAGCGTTTCACGGCAGCACGTGCTGGCTCTTCCGCAACCGCGGCGATGGCACGTTTGAAGACGTGACCGCGCGCGCCGGACTGCTCGATACCAGCTCGAAGTCTCTCGGCGTAACCATGTTCGACTATGAGAACGACGGTTGGCCGGACCTGCTGGTGGCCAACGACACGCAGGCCAACAAGCTTTACCGCAACCGCCGCAACGGCTCCTTCGAAGAGATTGGCACCGTGGCGGGCGTGGCTTTCAGCGAAGACGGCAAGGCCCGCGCCGGCATGGGAATCGATGCGGCGGACTACGACAACTCCGGCCGTGAAAGCATCGTCGTGACCAATTACGAAGACGAGATGCTGGGCCTTTATCACCCCTCGGCCGGCGGAACGTTTATCGACCTCTCGCCGCACTCCAGCATCGGGCCCAAGACGCGGCACTCGCTCGGCTTCGGCTGTTTCTTCTTTGACGCCAATCTGGACGGCCTGCTGGATCTGCTGGTGGTCAACGGGCATATTGACGACGCCGTGCGCGGCCGCTCCTCCAAGACGGCCTACGCGCAGAGTCCGCAATTGTTTCTGCAGCATGAGGGCGGAACGTTTGAGGACGTCGCCCCTTCGGTCGGCGGCGGTTTCGATCAGGCCCGGGTGGGTCGCGGCGCGGCTTACGGGGATTTCGATAATGACGGAGACCTGGACATCCTGATCGCCACCAACAGCGGGCCGGCTTACCTTTACCGCAATGATGTGGAGGTGAATCGTTCCCTGCGTCTCAAACTGCAAGGGACGAAATCCAACCGCGATGCGATCGGCGCGCGCGTGGAAGTGCACGTCAGTTCGCGGGTGATGTCCCGGCTGGTGAAGAGCGGATCGAGTTACCTATCGCAGTCCGAACTGACTTTGACCTTCGGCATGGGCCGGGAAGAACGCGCCGATCGCGTGGTGGTTCACTGGCCGAGCGGGCGCGTGGACGAGCACAAAGGGCTGCATATCGGGAGAACTTGGTTGTTGGTCGAAGGGCGGAAGCCGCTGTTAGGGTAGGTCGGGGCGAATCACGGAACTACCTGCACCGACAGATTCCCGGCGACATTCATGTATGTTGGATACAACGCTCCGTACAAGCTCCCATACAAATAAGGACCGGGGCCCGGTATTTGAATTTGAACCGCGTATACTCCGGAAATCGCGCCCGGAACCGTCTCTATGGAATTAGCAGTAAGGGAATAAGTTTCGAAAGTCAGGGTTGCGCCGAGCGCCGACGGGGTAACTACAATGCTGCCGGTAGTCTGGGCCGTCGAAGTGATTCCGATCCCATCCAGAAATACCGTAATCGTTGACCCCGCCTTTGCTGGATTCCCGCAACCGTTTCTGGTCCCGTCCTGGTTCAATGCGAGAGTAACCAACTGCCCTGGGTACGCGTCGGTGCATTCGGTTGAGATCGCGGGGACTTCAAACAAAGACGGGTTAGCCGTAACGACGGGCACGACAAGCGAGTCAACTACTTGAGAACCTGCCTGGCCGGCGTTGCTGACTTGTATGGTTACCGATGTTTGTCCGGCGACTTCAAACGGTACCTGCACGTTAATCTGGTGAGGCGATTCGTAGAGCAATGGAGCGGGCAGGCCGTTAAATGTCACCGCAGCGCTCTGGCCCGAGGTAGGATACACTCCGTTCGCCGGCTGCGTTGAAGAGGTTGCAGTCGCCAATTCATTTCCGAAAATAGTGAGTAATTGGCCGGGTGCGACGGAGTTAGTAACAAACACGCCGGCGGAGTCCGCCAGACAGGCGACTGGAGCGTCCATCGAATCAAAATTCACCTGGGCTACTTGCCCTTCATCCGCGAACACCGCATAGCCCGCTGCATTTATCGTGATAGCCGGGGGAAAATAGTTAGGCGAAATTGTTGCCGTTCTCGTAACCGCCGCGCCGTCCATGGTGATCCGCGCCACATAGGACTGCGGTACGCAATTCTGATAAATCCCGAACAAGCCTGGAAGATCCGCGGAGTTAGCCAAGCCCGCAATATAGACAAGTTGGTCCTTCTCGTCGAAAGAGATGGAAGCAACCGTATCGTAGTTTGAGCCGCCGAAGAATGTAGAAAACACGAGACCCGTACCCGTCGGATTTAAAGCGGATACATACCCCGAGGTCAATTCACCATTGGCATTCGGCTCCTGCGCCGAGAACTCGGGTTGGAGAGCCCCGTCCGTAACTGGATACTGCGAAGACTGGGTTGATCCCGCAATGTAAACAATCCCAGCGGAGTCCACCACGATGCCGCTCGGCGACTCCCCGCCGCTTCCCGAACTCAAGTAAGTTGCGAAAAGAATCTGCGTGCCGGTTGGATCGATCCCGATCACATACTGATTGGTGCAGCCCAAACCGGTTAACGTTTTGGGAGCGTATTGGCAGTGCCCCGGGCCCGTACCGGATTGGTATGCGCCGGGAGTAGGAGTTATCCCGAAAGTATCGGCCCCCACCGCGTAAATGGCTCCGTCAGACCTTACCGCTATGTGCGAACCTCCAAAGTGTTCAATAGCAAATATGACGGTTTTTAGTGTCGGGTCCAGCTTTTGGATGAAGTCATTGCTTCCGTTCGTTCCGGAAGGACTCCCGGGAGTAGAAGTTGCGTAGCCATCCCCAATTCCGGTCAGGTAAATGTTGCCTTCCGCGTCGGCCGTCAAATCGTTAACCGCGGCATAGCCTCTAACCGACGCCCACGCTCCGCCTGTCGGGTTGATCTTGTAGATAGTCGCGGCGCTGACGAACCCCATTAAGCTGTGGGAAAGAAGAGTGGAAGACGCGTAAACGGATCCGTCCGGTTCAACAGCGAACGTCCCAAAATGAAAGCTTTGGAGAAGCCCGTCACCTAATCCAGGGCCGGGAGAAAAGTAGATCAACCGGGATTCGTCCGCGGAAATCTTAGCGAGGAACCCGGCGCCTTGGTTGGAATAGTAATCGCCGCCGACGTAGATGTTTCCGGTCGCATCCGTCTTCACCTGAGACGCGGTTGTGTTTGGCGGAAGCAAGTTCGCAAACTGCACGCTGGCGGCGAATGCCGGCCCAACCATAAACATAAGAGCACCGAAAAGCCCGGCGGTCGGAAGACGCATGGTGCATTAATTGTAACGTTGAAGGGGCCCAGGAGCGGCGCCGGAAGCCCGGATTGCACCAGTCATGTGTCGCGTTTTGTCGCGCTACTTACCCACAAAAATCGCCGGCTGGGGATAGTCGCCCGCAATTGTCCCAATCGCCGCCAAACTGGGCACCGCGAAAAGCGAGTATCCAGTAGGTCCACTCGCATAGAGAGTGCCGCCGTCCGGTGTAAGACTCAGGCCACCAATGGTGCTCGTCGCAACTTGGTCCTCTATCGCCAGCGTCTGCGCGTTGAAGGCATAGAGGTGGTCCGCCGCGGCGAGATAGACGACCGATCCATCTTTGGACAGAACCGGGTTGGACGCGATGCTCATTGAAGGATTGGCGATCTGCACGGAAGCGCTGGCTGCCCCAGTGAGTAAATCGCACTCGACCAGGAACACGGTCTCATTTTCCGAAAGGCCAACGTAGTATCCCGTGGTTCCGTTTCCCGAAACGGCGACTGCTCCCGTAACGCTAGAAGGGGGCACCCAAGTAGTCACAACCGTCATGGTGGAAGTGTCGATTACGTAGAAGTCCGTTATCGTGCCAAATCCGCTGGGTGCCTTGTCATCACCCATCAACGCGTAAGTGACCGCAACGTACAAGCTTTTACCGTCCGGGCTGAGCGCCTCTCCGGTCGGGGCGGCGCTGTAATCTCCGTATCCGGGCAAGTTTAGAGTATTAAGGATCGTTGTCGTGGACGGGCTGAACTGATAGATCGACGGAGATCCTGAGTCGGAGACTCCGAAGACGTACCCCGTTCCGCTGAAGACTAAAGGCGCTCCGACATAACTCGGGAAACCGACGATCTTCTCCAGAGAAAGACTCGTTCCAGAGTAAAGGCCCAGTTGGTCTCCAGACGCCGACAGCAGAATGAGATTGTCCTCCGCGTCGTATGCCCCGGGGCCCGCTTCGAACGCCCCGGACGTAGTCTTGATTATCGTTTCTGATGGCACGCTTGACGTTGCAGCGACCGGTCCGCTGGAATAAGACAGCTCATAAAGGACCGTCCCAGCGGGGTTCAGCGCAACTTGCACGGAACCTATGGTGTTATACATCGTAGAAATAGAATTCGCCGGACCGTTGTATACAGCGATGCCGGACTGCCCATCCACATCAATATTCGCCCCGATGAAGACATCTGCTCCTTCACGCGAGACGCTCAGGCTGCCAATTAAGAACGGAACGGAGACTGACGACAAGATTAGAGTCTGCAGGTTAAGCGCGCCAATGTAGTATGGCGCCTCCTCATATTCGATATTCTCGGCGATGTACAAAGTAGTGCCATCCGGCGAAAGCGCCGTCGGTCCTAGCCCGGTATTTGGACCAATGGGTATAGTTTGAGTAATCTGAAGCGTGGCCGCGCTGAGCACAACAATGGACGCAGATCCAGCGAAGGCCGAGGCCGCGACATAAAGCTTGCTGCCATCCGGCGACACAACGGGCACTCCTCCGCCTACGATCGGGACCGATGCAACGGTTTTCAAAGTGGAAGCATTCAGAATCGCAAAGCCGCTGCCCCCTGCCTGACCCAGATACAGGTATTTGCCGGAAGGCGCAACGCCAATTTGGGTACCCCCGATTACCCCGGTGACGGAAGTTACTGGTGCGAGCGTCGTCGCATCGAGCGCGGCGAGTATGTCAGGCCCATAAAGGGATTCCGTGTAAGTCACATACACCAGATGCAGCTTAGGGTTTAACGCAATCCCAAAAGCCTCGAAATCAGCGGAATACGATGCTGTCACCTGCCCGCTCGGCAGCGCGATCCTAATCAAAGCGCCCGCGTTCGTGTTGTACGGGGTGAATGTCAGAATATACGCGGCTGTTCCATCCGGCGACACTACAAAGTTCGTTGCTTGGCTTCCCGTTCCAGGCAGGGGTCCCGTTGTCACCACCCTCTGAATAGCTCCTGAAGCGGGGTCGGCCTCCGTGATCGTCGCAACGTTGGAACAGCAGCCGGGAAGAACGGCGTGGACCGCGCCGGTAAGATGGATTCCAAAAGTAACCAAGGTTATGGACAGGATCACGGTTCGCATGGTTCGTCGGACACTCAAGCCGTGGTAATCTTTACACTTCGCGCGGATCTTGTCAACAAAGCGGGCGCGGGCTTTCTCCGAACCACAACCCGCCAATACACCGGACTATTGCGCGGCGGTAATCTCAAACGCCAGAACGTTCTCATTGTCGCCGCTGATACCAGCGAGGCCGAATAGCCCGGAACCACTGATCAGCGTTCCGGAGTTTGGTTCTTGTCCTAATTCGCCGCCGAGGAAGTTGTGCAGCACCTTCTCGGTCCAGGCGCCGCCCTGCGCAGTTGGCGGAGTTAGCTGAAACACAGTTCCACTCTGCCCGGTTCCACCTCCGAACGTGGTTCCGTAGATGGCCCCGTTCTTGCCCAGTGACAGAGCGCCTTCCGGATATTCCCCTTCATTGCCGCTGAAGGCGAATATCATTCTCTCGGTCCAGGGGTCCCCTTTTCCCGCAGGCGGTGATAAGGCGATTACATCTCCATATTGAGATGCGTTTTGTTCCGGAAGTAGGATTTCTCCAGACGGAAGTAGAAGGGCGGGAGCACCAGAAAAGAGCCCGGCGCCTGCTAAGTCAAAGATCGTGGTAGCTGTGGTAGTCTGGCCGTCGGGCGAAACTTGAAGCGCGATTACAGTATTGGCGATCGTCGAGATGACGATACCTTTCGATGTGACGGCTAACCCGCCTTCCACTTCAACGGAGCTTGAGAAGTTATAAATGCGGTTTCCGGTCCACGCGCCGCCGGCCGTAGTGGGAGCGGTAAGGCGATAGATCGCCAGAGGATTCGGATCGTTCGGATTACTCTCTACAGTGCCGTAGAGATTGCCGGCGGGATCGATCACCAGATTGCCCGTAGCGAGATAGGGCGGTTCGAACGTGAAGATAGTCTTCTCGGTCCAGGATCCTCCTGGAACGGCGGGCGGAGATAACTGGAAAGCGGTTCCTAAATCCGTTCCGTAGATACTTCCGTCGGCTCCGATCGCCAACCCGGCATTCGGATTTGCGCTGGTGTTGTAAATTACCGTTTGTGTCCAGGACTCGCTACCCTGCTCTTTTGTCAGGGAGATCACGGATCCGTTTCCCGTCGTGCCATTTTCCGTAGTCGCGTAAAGCGCGCCCCCGGCTCTGGCGGCGGCAAGCGGCGGTTGCGCGGCATTAGCAGGGGCCGGGGAACGATAAATGACCGAATAAGAGAGCTGCGCTGAAGATACACCTAGAGTAAAGCCGGTAAGTAAAAAGGAGTTCAGGATACTGCGGACTAGTGTCCGGTGTGGGTTCATGCCTGAGTATAGGCAGACAGTTTCGCGTGGCAAGTGAAGGACTTGTCAAGAAGTTGTAAAGATCGTCAAGACACCCTACTGTGACAGCACCAAAATCCTAAAAGACCCCGGCACGATGCTCGGCCGCGGCCTCGGATTCGCGGCGGTCGCCGCCGGCGCCGGACCCATGGTCGCCGCCGATAAGTAAATCTTGTGGGTCTTGAGATCGAGCGCCATCGTGCGCGCGCCGGGCTCCGTCTTCACCGTCTGCGCGACCGCATACTTGCCTGTCCCGTCCGCCTTCACCACAGTCACGCTACCTTCGCCATTCGAGGAAAAGGCCAGGTGCGTTCCCGGATCGTAAGCGGCCGCATCCGGGTGTTCCCCTATCGCCGGAGTCGCCACCACCTTACCCGACTCCGTATCCACCACCGCCATCATCTTACCGTCGCAAACCGCGAAGAGCTTTTTCCGCGCCACGTCGATTGCCAGGCCAGACGGCGATTCGCAAGGAGCCACCGGCCAATGCGCCGTCACCTGCAGCGTCTTCGGATCGATCCGATCGATCTCGTTCTTGTCCTCAATGTTTACGAACACGTTCCCCGCGCCGTCGCTCGCCGGAAACTCCGGCTTGCCCGGAAGCGCGATTGTCCCCACGACCTTGCCCGTCGCCGCATCAATCGCGGTGGCGTCCTTGCTGCGCCCGTTAAACGCGAAAACACGCTTCGAGTAAGCGTCGTAAACGATTCCGTCCGGATTCGTTCCCGCCGCAATCTTATCTTTCACCGCAAGCGTTTTCAGGTCGAATGAAACCACTTGATTGTTGCCGCCATCGCTGATGAATCCGTTCCCCAATTCATCCGCGACGGCGATTCCGTGCACGCCCTTCAAGCCGCTGATGGAGCCGGCCGTCTTCTCGGTTCCCACGTCGATCATCACCACTTCCGGCCCGTGCGAAACGTACAGGCGGCCGTTGGGCGAATCGGCGTAGAGATAATCCCATCCGCCGGTTCCGCCCACCTGAATGGACCCGGTCATTTTATACGTCTGGGCGAACGAGAGTGAACCCAGGCTGACGAACGCGGCAAGGGTGACGAAACAGCGAAGCTTGAGCATAAGGTCCCGGATTAGAAGATACACCAACTCCCTGAAAGTCGGCTGAACGGGAAGGTTGGAGGGGTGAACTTCATTCCCGGTTTTCCGGCATGTTTGCCCGCAAAATCGCATTGATGCGCGTCTGCCAGCCCCTACCCATTCGCTTGTCGGCTTCCAGCACCTCCGGATCGATCCGCAGCGTTTGATTCACCTTCCGCTTTTCCTTTGGCGGACGTCCTCTACCCCGGCGCAAAACTTCGCCGGTTGCATCGGAGCCGATATGCCGAGACAAAACTTCGGCTGCGGGACAGGCCTTCTTCACATCGTCCCACGTCCACTCAGGGTTTCCCTTGTCCGGCCTTTCAGGACTGATCTTTTTGCCGCTGCTCATATAGCTAGCTTCTCCTCCTCCCGGCTTGCTCGTCTAAAACTGATGACGCGCAACTCAAGCTCCACGACACCCCGCGATACCATCTCCCCATGCGGAAAGCCTTCCTTCTTGCCGCGCTTCTCTGCGCCGCTCTCGCCTTCGCCGTCACCCGCCCACCCGACTTGCTTTTCGAAAAATACACCATCGATCTGGGCGCCAGCGAGTCCTGCGCCTTCGCCGACGTCAACGGCGACGGTAAGCTCGACATCGTCTCCGGCGAGAACTGGTATGAAGCTCCGTCCTGGACGAAGCATCATTTCCGCTCCATCCCCTACACTAACTTCTATGTCGATAGCTTCAGCGTTCTTCCTCTCGATGTGAATAACGACGGTAACATCGACGTCGTCGACTGCGCCTGGTTCAGCAAGAAACTCTGGTGGAATGAGAACCCCGGGCGCGGCGGCCTCGCTTCCCATGCCGAATGGAAAGAGCATGTCATCGAAGAAGGCCACAACGTCGAGTTCGCGTTCTTAGTCGACCTGGAAAACTCCGGCAAGCGCCGTGACATCCTGCCCGAGTTTGGCGGTAAAGACGATCCGCTCACCTGGTATGAACCCAAAGGCGGCACGTTCGTGAAGCACGTCATCCGTCCCAACAGTTTCGGCCATGGCATCGGCGCGGGCGACGTCAATGGGGACGGCCGTACCGACATCATCACGCCCAAAGGCTGGTTCGAAGCACCGCCCGATCCGCGAACCGGCGATTGGCAATTCCATCCCGATTTCGACCTCGGCGCGACCGGCTTCATCTACGTGCTCGACATCAACGGCGATGGCCGCAACGATCTGGTCACCACCATGGCGCACGACTACGGCTTCTTCTGGATGGAGCACAACGCCGATGGATCGTGGACCAAACATATGATCGACGACGGTTGGGCCGGCGGACATGCCATGACCATGGCCGACTTGAACGGCGACGGCAAGATGGACTTCATCACCGGCAAACGCTTCATGGCGCACAACGGGCACGACAACGGCGAGCGCGAACCGCTCGGAATCTACTGGTATGAATTTCTACAGCCCGCTCGTGGATCTGTCGACGGCAAAGTCGAATGGGTGAAACACATCATCGACTACGGCGGACGCACGGGAGCAGGCATGCAGATCGCGGTTGCGGATGTGAACGGAGACGGTAAGCCGGACTTCGCCGTCGGCGGGAAGAGCGGACTCTACTTATTCGAAAACGTAGCGGCTCATTAGTTGACCGGCCATGTTGAATTTAGCTTCCACATCCTTAGTGTCGCTATCTTGGCCGCGCCGCCCTTCGTGTAGAACTCGACCCCATCGCTGGCCGCCGCCGGAAATACTCTATCCGACATCACCGTCTCCCCGTCATTAAAGAACACCTCCACGGATGAGCGGTCCAACAGAATCCGCATATTCACCAGCTTCTGTTGGCGCAGCGGCGCCGTCCATCGCCCGGAGAACTTCGGGTTGAACAGAACGTCGCCCGACTTAGTCCGGTCCACAAACACATGGCCGTCATTTGTCGCTCCGATCACCGTCCGCTGCGTCGCGCCCTTGTGTACCAGCACTCCGAACTCCTGCGCCGTGCCGGGTTCGAACGCCACCTGGATATCCATTTCGTGCCCCTTGAACTTCTCGGTCTGAATATCCTGATTCACCGACGCAATCTCGCGGTTGCGCATGCTCATCTCGGTGCCATGGAGTAACTGCATCTCGTCGATCGGCTCCTGGATCAGCCGCGCGCCATCCGGTTCCATGCGCACCAGAATCTGCCGTGGAATGGTCATCGCGCCGCGCTGCGGACTGGTCGGTTCATCTTTCGCATACTCCCAGTTACCGAACCAGCCTTGTAGAAACTTCCGCGGGTCCGCCGTCGGCGCGTTCAAGTAAGTCACCGCCGCATAGAAGTCTTTGCCCCAATCCGCCCACAACGTCTTATCGGGTGGGTTCTCATTGTGAAAGGTCTTACCGTCGAAGTTCCCGATGAAGTACTGCGTAGCGGATCCGCCCTGCACTCCGCCGGGATTCACGTTAACGATGAACACCCACTTACGGCTGGGCGGCTTGGTGTCCGCGCCCAACGCGAATAAGTCTGGACATTCCCACTGTCCGCCCGTCGCGCCCGCTGGACCGAAATCGCTCAGCATGGCCCATTTGAGTAAGTTCGACGAATGATACAACCGAATTTTGTGTTCATTCGGAAGTGACACCGCCATCACCCACTGCTTACTCTCCGGATGCCAGAAGACTTTCGGATCGCGGAAATTCTTCATGTGCAGATCGATCACGGGATTGCCGCTGTACTTCGTCCACGTGCGCCCGCGATCGTTACTGTAAGCAATGTTCTGCGTCTGCAGCGTCGGCGTATGTCCGGTATAGATAGCAACTAAGCACGAGTTATCTTTCGGATCCGGGTTCTTACAAAGTCCGCTGGTGTTACTGTCAATCACCACGCTCCCCGAAAAGATCATGATTCCGTGCTCCTCCGGAATCGCCGTCTTTAGTTCCTTCCAGTGCAGCATGTCCGGGCTCACCGCGTGCCCCCAGCTCATGTGCCCCCACTCATTGCCGAACGGATTGTTCTGATAGAAGAGATGGAATTCGCCCTTGTACCAGACCAGTCCGTTCGGATCGTTGGTCCACGTCCTTGCGGGACTGAAATGATATTGCAGCCGGTAAGGTTCGTGATAGAGAGTCGCACCGAGCGCGCTCAGCGCCAGAACCGCAACCCCCGTCGCGATCACCGCCGGTATCAGTCGCTTCATCTTGATTGAGGGGCGAACCCATCCAGTTCGTCCATGGTCCAGGCCGGGGTCGCTCCGTGATGCGTTGCAACCAGCGCTCCTACGCGATTCGCGAATCTCGCCACCTCGGTCGCCGGCCAGCCTTGCGACAATCCATGCAAAAACGCCGCGCCGAACGCATCTCCCGCGCCCACGGTATCGGCCACGTTCACACGCAGTCCGGGCGCTTCCGCATACTCGCCGCGCTCCAACACCACGCACCCATCCGGCCCGCGCGTCACCGCCATCGCTTCCAAATCGAACAAGGTCGATTGCGTCTCGCAGAACTCCCGTAATGAAGGTGCTATCACTCCGCTGATGATCTCCGCTTCGCTCTCATTCAGTTTCACCACGCTTGCGCGCGAGAGAAGCTCCTTCACGCACTCGAGTTCGTAATGGCCGGCTCTCAAATTCACGTCATAAAACCGTAGCGCTTTCGGGAACGTGCTCAACACCCGGAGCGTCGCGCGCCGCGCCGGTTCGAAGTTTTGCAGCAGCGTGCCGAAACAGATTGCATCGAAGCTGTCCGCCAGCAGCTCATCATCCGGGGTGAGAAAATCGTAAGCCGCCGGACGCACAATCTCAAAGCGCGGTAGCCCGTTCTCATCGTTAGTCACCGTGGCGACCCCGGTTTCAGCCTGCATGCTGGTGCCAACATAGCGCGTCTGCACTCCCAGCCTGGTGATTTCCTCCCGCGCCCGCCGGCCGCGTTCGTCATCTCCCACCGCGCTCAACAGCCAGCATTCATGACCCAGCCGCGCGGCATGCACGGCGAAGTTGAAGGGTGCTCCCCCCAGGTGCTCTTCACCTTCAATCACGTCCCACAGAATCTCGCCGATACTCAGAATCTTCAAGCGTTATAAATGCTATCAGAGAGGAACCTTGTGAAATTGCCTGAAAACGGAATGATTCATCTGCGCAGCGAACACTCCGCCGCGCAAACGCTGGAACGTTTGGAATCTTTGCTTACCGCGCGCGGCATCGCGATCATGGCCCGCATCGATCACACCGCCGCGGCCGCCGCCGTTGGTTTGCGGATGCAGCCCGCCGTTGTGCTCATCTTCGGCAATCCCAAAGCGGGCACGCCTCTGATGATCGCGTCGCCCACTCTGGCGATCGACCTTCCTCTGAAAGCGCTCGTCTGGCAGGACGCGGAGCAATCCGTTTGGCTTTCCTACAACAGCCCGGAATATCTGCAACAGCGCCATGGCATTCCCGCCGAATTGCTGCCCAACATCGCCGGAATCGGCGCGCTTCTGAAGCTCGCCGCGGCTCCGGGTCCGGTCACGATACAATCCAACCCACAGTGATTTTCCGATTCATCGCCGTTTCACTCCTCGCGTTTTCGCTCGCCGCCGGAGCCGACCAGCATTACTCCAGCCTTACCCAAATCAATCGCGCCAACGTCGCCCAGCTTCGCCGCGCCTGGCAGTTCGATTCGCACGACGAATATCCCGGCTCTGAGATGCAATGCAATCCGGTGGTCCTCGATGGCGTCCTTTACGCCACCACGCCGCGATTGCGCGTCATCGCTCTCAACGCCGCCACCGGCCAGCTCCTCTGGGACTTCGACGCGCACCGCGGCCAACCGGTTATCGGCAGGCAGCGGAGCCGCGGCCTGTCCGTCTGGACCGATTCAGCCGGCAAGCATGAACGCCGCATCTTCGCCGGCATCGACGAATACATCTATGCGCTCGATGCCGCCACCGGCCAGCTTATCCCCGGCTTCGGAGAAGGCGGCCGCATCGATCTTCGCCAGGGTCTCGGCAACGGCGCCGAAACCCTCAACGTCCGTGCCACCAGCCCCGGCGTCATCTATAAGGACCTGCTGATTCAGGGCAGCCTGGTCGCCGAAGATCTTCCCGCCGCGCCTGGCCACATCCGCGCTTACGATGTCCGCACGGGCAAGCTCCGCTGGATTTTCCACACCATCCCGCTGCCCGGCGAGTTCGGCTATGACACGTGGCCTAAAGACGCTTACCAGCGTATCGGCGGCGCAAACTCCTGGCCTGGCCTGACGCTCGACGCCCCGCGCGGCATCGTCTTCGTTCCCACCGGCTCCGCTTCGTTCGATTTCTACGGAGCGAATCGACTGGGTGACGATCTCTTCGCCAATTGTCTGCTGGCCCTGGACGCCAACACCGGCAAGCGCCTCTGGCACTTTCAGTTCGTTCACCATGACCTGTGGGACCGCGACCTGCCCGCCGCGCCCTCGCTCGTGCAAATCCACAAAGACGGGCAAACGATCGATGCCGTAGCGCAGATCACCAAGTCCGGCTTCGTGTGGCTTCTGGAGCGCGATACCGGACGCGTCCTCACGCCCTACAAAGAAACGCCGGTCGCCCAGACCGATGTGGATGGCGAGCAGACATCGCCCACGCAGCCGCTCCCCACGAGACCCGCGCCGTTCGCTCGCCAGCAGCTCACCGAAGACCTTCTCACCACGCGCACGCCGGCCGCGCATGCCGCCGTGCTTGAGCGGTTCCGCAAGCTGCGCAGCGGTCCGCAGTTCACTCCGCCCAGCCGTGAGGGAACCGTCGTGTTCCCCGGCTTCGATGGCGGCGGCGAGTGGGGCGCGGGCGCGTGGGATCCGGAAACCGGCCTCTTCTACGTCAACGCGAATGAGATGCCGTGGATCCTGCGGCTGGTTCCGCGCGTATCCGGCACCGGCGCGCAAACCGGCGCAACCCTGTATCGCCAGA
Organism: Bryobacteraceae bacterium; assembly: GCA_965225785.1. Classification (GTDB taxonomy): domain Bacteria; phylum Acidobacteriota; class Terriglobia; order Bryobacterales; family Bryobacteraceae; genus Bog-113. The sequence goes on from CBDDBV010000005.1 coordinate 660,013, forward strand.
ACTGTTCCGGCTGCCACCGGCCGGACCGCGCGGGCAGTCCGCCCGAGTTCCCATCGCTCATCAAGATCAATGATCGCCTGACTCACGAGCAGATCACCACCACGGTGCAGCACGGCGCGGGACGCATGCCCGGCTTCGCCCATCTCGGTGACGCCGCCGTCAGTGCGATAGTAAAATTCGTGACCACTGGCGAGATCGTGCCTCTCGACGGAGCAGAACACGCGGCGCCCGCGCTGCCCGCGCCGCTTAAGTACGGCATCGACGGCTACAACAAATTCCTGGATCCCGATGGCTACCCCGCCGTCAAGCCGCCGTGGGGAACCTTGAACGCAATCAACCTCAACACCGGCGCATACGCGTGGAAGATTCCATTCGGCGAAGTGCCCGCGCTCGCCGCCGCCAACCTGGGGCCCACCGGCTCGGAAAATTACGGTGGTTCCGTTGTCACCGCCGGCGGTCTGCTCTTCATCGGCGCGACCGATCTTGACCACAAATTCCGCGCCTTCGATAAACTCACGGGAACAGTGCTTTGGGAAACCACGCTACCCGCCGGCGGTAACGCGACGCCTGCCGTCTATGAAGTGGATGGCCGCGAGTTCGTCGTCATCGGCGCGGGCGGCGGCAAATCCGGCGCCATCAGCGGCGGTAGTTACGTCGCTTTCTCGCTTCCTTAAACGACTTATACCATGTCAACCTCTTCTCTCACCGATACTGTGAATCGTCGCCTCTTCATCGGCGCGGCGCTCGCCACCGCCAGTTCCTACAACCGCATCCTGGGCGCGAACGATCGCATGCGCATCGGCGCCATCGGCACCGGCCAGCGCTGCCAGTATCTGCTCACGCTGGTCAACAAGATTGGCAATAATGACATAGTCTCCGTGTGCGACGTTTATGAACCGCACCGTCTGGCGGCCAAAGCCAAGAGCGCGCCCGATGCTCACGACACCGTCGATTACCGCGAAGTGCTCGACCGCAAAGACATCGACGCCGTCGTCATCGGCACGCCCGACCATTGGCACGTGCCCATCACCATCGCCGCCGTCCAGGCAGGCAAGGATGTGTACTGCGAGAAGCCCGTCACCCACAGGCTCGAAGAAGGCGCGCCGCTCATCGCCGCCGTCCGCGATTCCAAACGCATCGTGCAGACCGGAACCCAGCAACGCAGTTGGGCCCACTACATTCAGGCTAAGGAAATCGTCGCCTCCGGCCAGATCGGCGACGTCACCCTGATCCGCACTTACTGGTATCAGAACCACCTCGCCCATCAAAGCGACGTTGTCATCGACACCGATAAGCTCGATTGGAAACGCTTCCTCGGCCCCGCTCCCTATCGTCCCTTCAACGCCGATCAATACGCGCACTGGCGCTGGTATTGGGATTTCGGCGGCGGCGCCATGACGGATCTCTTCATCCACTGGGTAGACGTCGCGCAATGGTTCATGCAGCAGGATCAGCCAAGCCACGCCACCGCCAGCGGCTTCACCGCGCTTCTCAAAGAGCGCCAGACGCCGGATACGATGAGCGCCGCGCTCTTATACCCCGGCTTTCTCGTGGAGTTCGATTGCGCGCTGCTCGGCTACGTGGAAGGCGGGGGGTTGATGTTCCGCGGCACCAAAGGCGCCATGCGGCTCCATCGCAGCGGCTTCGCCGTTTACCCCGAACTCCCGAGATATACCGAAAGCTTCGAACCCGGCACGCCGTCCATCACCGCCAAGTCCGAACGGGACGGCGCTCTGGACCATATGCGGAACTTCTTCGATTGCGTGCGTTCCCGGCAGACTCCGAACTCGCCCGTTGAAGTGGGCGTGGCGGCGGCACGCGCCGGTCACATCGCCAACTTCGCTCTACGCGGCGGCGGCGTATGGAATCCCGCCAATAGCTGAATGACGCTTCCCCATGTGTCGCGCGCGCGGGCGGCCGCTATCGCTGCTTTGCTCTTTGCGGCTTCCATCGTCATCCGCCGGCCGTTGTTCAACCATGAGTTCACCGGAAGCTGGGAGTGGCTTTCCGCGCACACGCTGCTTACCAGCCAGTTATGGAACGAGACGCCCGCAAGCATCCACCACTTCAACCTGCTCTACACGTTCCCCGCGCCGACCGATAAGTTCATCGATGACTTATGGCAATCCGGCGTGCCCGACCGATTCGGAAACTACTATTACGTTTCCATGCCGCATCTGGCGTTCCTGACTCCGTACTTATTCTTCCGTCTTACCGGCCAATCGCCGACGCTTCCCGGCCTGCAGATATTCGCGCTCCTGGTTCACTTACTCACCTGCGGTCTTATCTATCTGCTGGTCCGGCAACTCACTCAAGGTTACGCAGCCTCGCGCATCGCGGCGCTCGCGGCTTTCTCCGTCATTCTCTTTGCCCCCACCGCGCTCTTCTTCTATCAGAATGCCGTGGTCGGAACCATCCTGGTGATCCCGTATACCGTCGGCGTTCTGATGAGCGTCACCGCACTGACCAGAAAGCCGCGGCCGATCGCGTGGGCTGGTCTCTTTCTCTGTCTGCTGCTCGGTTGCCTTACGGACTGGCAGGCTTACTTTACCGCGCTGTCGGCGGCTGTGGTGGTATTGGCGGTAGGCGCGCGCAAGCGTCTCGACCGCCGGATCGCCTTCGGCATCGCGGCCCTTTGTTGTGTGGCTGTTGTCCTGGCCGGCGCCATCATCTTCGCTCAGGATTCGCGCATCGCCGGCTTCCAGCCGTTTCTCACCACCATTCTCGGCCGATTCAAAGTACGCGTCGGCGCTTCGGCTTCCACCGGGCTAGGCCTGAACACCATCGGTTACTACCGCAACATGGCGCGCTTTTATCTTGCCTACGCGCCCTTTCTGGGTTTGAGCCTCGTCTTCATCGCCGTCATCCGGCGTCGGAAGCAGATGGATGATCTGCGGCGGCAAATCCTGTCGCGCACCGGGCTTGCCTTAGTGATCTCCACACTGGCCGTTTTGATCGACCACATCGTGCTCGCCAACCATACTTCGCAGCAGAGTTTCACCACTCTCAACAGTCTTGTTCCCATCGCGATCCTGGTGGGCACCGCGGTGCTGGCCTTGCTCGAAACCAGCACGAACGTCCGCCGGGAACTCGTAATCGCGGTTGCGGGTTTAGTACTCTGCGTCCTGATTTCAGTAGCCGGTTACTACGCCGCCTACCTTCATCGCCCGCAGCCTTACACCGCGATCGCTTCAGCGGTTCAATCCGTCGCGCAGCCTGACGATGTCTACTTCAGCACCGGCGACGGGTTCACCATGCCGTCCGATTTCGCCATTCCTCAGCTATTGTTTTACTTAAGACACAACGTGGAAGTAGTCGGAAGCCAAAGCGAAGCTCAAACGTATCTGAATTGTCATCCTTTCTCCCGCGGTGTATTGATCTACTTAAACCGCGACTATCGAGTAACTCACCTGGCCGCGATCACAAAAGCAGGCGGCTCGTGTCCGGCGCGCGTCTCCCCATAGAAATGGACGAAGTCGATCTCTCTACTTTCGACAACAGCGACTACCACCCGGGCGGTTCCATCCTGACTCGATCGGTTTGGTTCTTCGTGGGCCTGCCGTTGCTGCGGTGCGCGGTTATCCCTTCTTCCGGCTTCCGCGCGGCGCTGCTTCGCGCATTCGGGGCGCGGATCGGAACCGGGGTGATGCTGAAACCGGGATTGCGCGTGAAGTATCCGTGGCGTCTGGTGGTGGGCGATTATACGTGGCTGGGAGAAGACTGCTGGATCGATAACATTGCGGACGTGCGCATCGGCTCGCACGCTTGCGTCTCCCAAGGCGCGTACCTTTGCACCGGTAATCACGATTGGTCGAAGCGTTCCTTCAATCTGGTGCTCGGCCCCATCACGATTCAGGACGGCGGATGGGTGGGTGCGCGCGCTGTGGTGTGTCCGGGTGTCACCGTGGGAACCCTGGCCATCCTCACCGCGGGCAGCATTGCCGCGAAGGATCTGCCGGAGCGCGAGATCCATGGAGGCAACCCGGCGGTATTCCTTCGGAAGCGTCCCATCGGTTCCGCACGTTGAACGGAAGCGGTGATAGGTTAAGAAGTGCGTCATCTTATGCGACCCGCCGTTTATCCTTTGCTGGCTCTGCTTCTTTCTCCCGCGCTGCTTTTCCCGCAAAAGGTGGAAGTGGATATTACCCCCGGCCATTCCACTAACTCCTTCAACCCGATGCGCGCGATGGGATCCGCCGTGGATGGCGTACCGACGGGAACGGTGGACGTGGTCTACACGCCCCCGAATATTAGTCAAATGCTTTCCGCCGGATTCGGTCCGCTCACTTACCGGCTTTACACGGAACTGAGTGTGCAGGACTGGCACTGGAATCTCAAAGGAACATTCAGCGGCGGCGGCGAGGGCTATTGGACCAGCAGCACGGCGAACGCGGGCCCGATTATTCACTCCCACGGTTACAATCTGCCGCGTAGCGGGTTCACCACGGATCAGGGCACTGATGCCGGTTACTCGCGCCTGGACGACGGGGACGCGGCCACCTTCTGGAAGAGTAACCCTTATCTGAGCAGCGCGTTTACGGGTGAGCCCGAGTCAAGCCATCCGCAATGGGTGGTGGTGGACTTAGGCGCGCGCAAGCCGGTGAATGCGGTTCAACTGAATTGGGCGAACCCTTATGCCACCAGTTACCAGGTGCAGTATTGGACCGGCCCCGACGCCATCTACGATCAAGGGAACGGTAACTGGATAACTTTTCCATCGGGTACAGTAACGGCGGGCCAGGGTGGAAGCGTGACGTTGCAGCTAACGGCGGCGCCGGTTTCGGTGGAATACATTCGCGTGTGGATGACGGCTTCATCGGGGACGTGTGTTAGCGGCAAGTCAAATGATCCGCGCGACTGCGACGGCTATGCGATGAATGAGATGGGCATCGGGACGGTGGATGCCCAGGGTAGCTTTACGGACCTGATGATTCATCAGCCGAATCAAGGGCAAACGCTGACTTACTGCTCATCGGTTGACCCGTGGCACACGGCGGCGGATGAGGAGACGGCCGAAGAGCAGCCCGGGCTTGACCTGGTCTTCACCAGCGGCATCACACGCGGCATTCCGCCTGTTATCCCCGTCACCATGCTCTATGGAACGCCTCAGGATTCCGCGAATCAGATCGCCTATCTGGAAAGTAAGAACTATGTGATCGGCTACGTGGAGATGGGCGAAGAACCGGACGGCCAGTATATTCTGCCGGAAGACTACGCCGCGCTCTATCTGCAATGGGCGAAAGCGCTGCATGCGGTGGACCCGGAACTAAAGCTGGGCGGGCCGGTGCTGCAGGCTGACCTGGAAGTTACGGTTTGGCCGGACGCGAGCGGCAATATCTCCTGGCTGAATCGGTTTCTGAATTACCTGAAAGCGCACGGCGCTCTCAGCAATCTCGCGTTCATGTCCTATGAACACTATCCCTATAACCCGTGCGCTTTCTCCTGGGACGCTCTGCTGGAGGAACCGTCTTATACGAAGGGTAGTCTGGCGACGTGGGCGCATGACGGATTGCCCGCGAGTGTACCGGTGTTCGTCACCGAATCGAATGTCAGTTACGATTACCAGGAGCAGCAGGTGGATCTCTTCGGCGCGCTTTGGTTCTCCGACTTCACCGGGGTGTTTCTGACTAGCGGCGGCAAGCAGGTCTACTTCTACGAGTATGAGCCGCTGCCGCTCTTTTCCGCATCCGAATGTAACTCCTGGGGAAACTTCGGCATGTTCAAAGCGACGAACGACAGCCGGATACTGGGTTACACTTCGCAATATTTCTCCGCGCATATGCTGACCCAGGAGTGGGCGGAGCCGGTAAGCGCCACGCACTACTTAGCGGCCGCCAACACGGACATCCGAGCCTCCAACGGAGCGGCGCTGGTGACCGCTTACGCCGTGCTGCGGCCGGACGGCGAATGGTCATTACTGCTGATCAACAAAGATCAATCGGAAGCGCATGCGGTAACCGCCACCTTTGTGAACGGAACGACGAGCGAGTACTTTAACGGCGATGTTACTCAAGTTACTTTTGGACCGGAGCAATATATGTGGCATCCGGAGGATGCGGACGGTTACGCATCGCCCGACGGACCGATTGTCACGTCCATTGCGGCGGGAGGAGCGGGCGTGCGGTACACGCTTCCGGCCGCTTCCATCACCGTGCTGCGCGGCAATGTGCAGTGAACCGGACGCATGATCCGGAGTTAGAGAGCTGGGTCGAGTCGGCTAATTCGTCCGATACGGAGTTCCCAATTCAGAATCTGCCTTACGCGGCCTTTCGCCGCTCGGCCGGGGACGAACCGAAAGTGGGCGTGGCCATCGGCGGCCAAGTGCTCGACGTATCGGCGGCTTTCGGCATCGCGTCCCTGAGAGACTTGATGGCGCTTCCGCGGGCGGCGCGCGGGGAACTGCGCAGCCGGATCAGCGACTTACTTTCGAACGATCCCGCGCGCGGCCGGCCCTATGTTTTCCCGCAATCCGAAGCGCAGCTTTTGCTCCCTTGCGAGATCGGGGACTATACCGATTTCTATGCGTCTATCCATCACGCCACTAACGTAGGTTCGATGTTCCGGCCGGAGAATCCGCTGCTTCCCAACTATAAGTGGCTGCCGGTGGGGTATCACGGGCGAGCTTCTTCCATCGTGATTAGTGGGACTCCGGTCGCCCGGCCCTGGGGACAGACACCGGAGTTTGCGCCAACCGCGCGGCTGGACTACGAGCTTGAAGTTGGCGCGTTTCTCGGTCCCGGTAACTTACCTGGACAACCAATCCCGATCGGTGAAGCGGAAGAGCACTTATTCGGAATCTGTCTGCTGAATGACTGGTCGGCGCGGGATATACAAGCGTGGGAGTATCAACCGCTGGGGCCGTTTCTGGCGAAGAACTTCGCCACCAGCATCTCGCCATGGATCGTTACTTTGGAAGCGCTGGAGCCTTTTCGCTGCGCGCCGCCGCCTCGGCCGCCGTCCGATCCGCAACCGCTTCCGTACTTGCTCCCCACTGATTACTCGGCGTTCCGGATCAATCTGGAGGTTTGGTTCCGCACTGCCCGCATGACGGAAGCTGTTCGCATCAGCGCTTCCGAGTTCTCCAACATGTACTGGACGTTCGCGCAGATGATCGCGCATCATACATCCAACGGCTGCCCGCTGCGCCCGGGCGATCTGATTGGCAGCGGCACCGTTTCCGGACCGGAGAAATCCAATCGCGGCTGCCTCCTGGAACTGACGTGGCGCGGGACGGAGCCGGTGCAACTTCCCAACGGGGAGACCCGAACGTTTCTCGAAGACGGGGACGAAGTGACGTTGCGCGGCTACTGTGAAGCGCCGGGCTACCGCCGTATCGGACTCGGAAGCTGCACCGGCGCCGTGCTTCCCGCGACCGTGGGATGCTGAAAAAGTACCCATCATGGAACACCCGCACGGCAAGATGAAAGCTCTGGTGAAGCGCGAGCGAGCGCCCGGATTGTGGCTGGAGGATGTCGAGATCCCATCGATCGGCATCAATGACGTGCTGATCCGCGTGGAGAAAACCGGGATCTGCGGCACCGACGTTCACATTTACAACTGGGACGCGTGGTCGCAGAAGACCATTCCGACGCCGATGGTGATCGGCCATGAGTTCGTCGGCCAAGTGGTCTCGGTAGGTTCGAACGTGGCGGACTTTTATCCCGGCGACATCGTGAGCGGGGAAGGCCACGTGGTGTGCGGACATTGCCGGAACTGCCTGGCGGGGCGGCGCCATCTTTGCCCGCACACCAAAGGCGTGGGCGTGAACCGGCCGGGCGCGTTCGCGGAGTACGTTTCCCTTCCGATGGCGAACCTGTGGCATCACCGCGAAGGCATTCCGCGCGAAGTGGCGGCCATCTTCGATCCGTTCGGCAACGCGGTGCATACCGCGCTGGCGTTTCCGGTGCTGGGTGAGGACGTGCTGATCACCGGCGCGGGTCCCATTGGGATCATGGCGGTGGCGGTGGCGAAACACGCCGGCGCGCGATATGTCGTGATCACGGACGTGAACCCTTACCGTCTGGATCTGGCGAAGAAGATGGGCGCTACCGTGGCGCTCGACGTCCGCACCGGCGATCTCGCCCAGGTGCAGCGCGATCTCGGCATGGTGGAAGGCTTCGACGTGGCGCTCGAGATGTCCGGCAACGCGAGCGCATTCTGTTCCATCCTCGATAACATCTGCCACGGCGGCAAGATCGCGATGCTCGGTATTCCGTCCGCGCCGATCGCGATCGATTGGAATAAGGTGGTGTTTCATAGTTTGACGATTCGCGGAATCTACGGCCGCGAGATGTATGAGACCTGGTACAAGATGACGGTGATGGTGCAGAGTGGACTGGATATTTCGCCGGTGATCACGCACCGGATGCGCTATACGGAGTTCCAGGAAGGCTTCGAAGTGATGCGCTCAGGGAACTCCGGCAAAGTCATCCTGGATTGGAACTGACTTAGTGCGGACGAGCATCTTTGAGCTATTTAAGATCGGCATCGGGCCATCGAGTTCCCATACGGTGGGACCGATGCGCGCCGCCTACCGGTTTGTTTCCGAACTGCGGCGAAGCCTGGAACTGGAACGCTGCGGCCGGATTCGCGTGGAACTGTACGGCTCGCTCGCATTGACGGGCGTGGGGCATGGCACCGACACGGCGATACTTCTGGGACTGTCCGGCGAAGCCCCGGAAGAGGTGGATCCGGGAGCGGCGGACCGCATTCGCGGAGCGGAACAAGTCACGCTCTCCGGCGATTTGACTCTACCATGCCGGATTGTATTTCACCGGGATCAGATTCTTCCGGGGCACTCCAACGCGATGCGCTTCACCGCATTCGGCGTCGATGGCGGCGCTCTGTTCTCGCAGGTTTACTTCTCTATCGGGGGCGGGTTTATCCAGCTACAAAATGAGCCTGCGGGAAGCGATCGGCGGGCGGCTGTGCGGTATCCGTTTGGAAGCGCCGAGGAACTGCTGCGGACCGCGTCGACGCAAGGTTGGCCGATCTGGAAACTGATTCTGGAGAATGAAAAGGCATGGCGTCCGGAAGCGGAAATCCGGGAGCGAGTGGGGCGGATCTGGTCGGTGATGCGGGAGTGCATGGAGCGCGGCCTGCGGACGGAAGGCATCCTGCCGGGTGGGCTGAAGGTTCGCCGGCGGGCGCCGGGTTTGGCGCGGCGGCTGGAATCGAAGGGCCACGATCCGCTGGCGCCGACGGACTGGGTCAATGTTTTCGCAATCGCCGTGAATGAAGAGAACGCGGCGGGCGGACGGGTGGTGACGGCGCCTACCAACGGCGCGGCCGGTATCATTCCGGCAGTGGGACGCTACTACGAGCGGTTCGTTCCCGGAGCGGATGCGGAAGGGTTGTTCCGTTACTTTCTTACGGCCGGGGCGATCGGAATCCTCTATAAAGAGAACGCTTCCATCTCCGGCGCCGAAGTGGGATGCCAAGGCGAAGTGGGCGTGGCGTGCTCCATGGCTGCGGGTGGTTTAGTGGCCGCTTGCGGCGGGTCCAACGAAGAGATCGAACACGCGGCGGAGATGGGGATGGAACACAATCTCGGGATGACCTGCGACCCGATCGGCGGGTTGGTGCAGATTCCGTGCATCGAACGGAATGCGTTTGGCGCGATCAAGGCGATCAACGCCGCCCGCATGGCCGGAGCAACCGGCGAGCACAAAGTCTCTCTCGACCAGGTCATTCACACGATGTATCAGACTGGACTCGACATGCAGTCGAAGTACAAAGAGACTTCGCTGGCCGGCCTGGCTGTGAATGCGGTGGAGTGTTAAAGCCGGCCCATTAAGAGCAGGACGACAAGAATCAGAACCACCAGTCCGAGACCGCCGCTGGGTCCGTAACCCCAACTGGAACTATAGCCCCAGGTTGGCAGCGCTCCGAGTAGAGCGAGAACTAAAATGATGATCAGAATTGTACCTAGCATGGTTTCACCTCGCACTACCGGAAGCAATCGAAGTTCCTAAGTGCGAGAAATTTTACGCCCGCTGGTTATAAGTGCGCATCGCGCGCAATCCAAGTTCGCTTAATCCCCGTATGAGGGGATTCATCTTGTCCAGAAGTTCGCCCCCTTTTCGGGCGCCGCCGGTTTTCGCGTTGGGAAGGACGGCGGCCGCCACCGCGCTGAGAATCCGGCTGGCACCCTCCGGGAAGAGTTTGTTGAAAGCCGCCAGCGCTTTGGCGGGCGCGGATAAAACCTGCTCGGTCCGGCCGCGCTTGACGGCGGTGATGATCTGGCGCGCGGCGCGCTCGGTATCGAGCGAAATGCCGGGAAGGCTCGCACCAAGCGTGAACCACTCGGATTCCTTCTTCTGGTCGCCTTTGAAGAAAGCCTGGACGAAGGAGCCGGTGCGCATGGTTCCGGGATAGATTCCGGTGACGTGGATGCCTTTGGGCCGCATTTCCGCCGCCAGCGCCTGAGTGAATCCGGCCACGGCGAACTTCGCGCTGGAATAAGGGAGTAAGTGCGGGACGCCGACCTGGCCGCCGATGGAACTGATGTTTACGATGCGGCCATTTCGGCGGCCGATGAACCGCGGCAGTACCGCAAGCGACGGGTAGACCGTTCCCCAGAAGATGACACCCATGGCAGCTTCGAAATCCGACGCATGGAATTCCTCCGCCGGACCAACCTGGATGATGCCGGCATTGTTCACGAGAGTATCGATGCGGCCGTAATGGCGCATGACGGCGTCGATCATGCTCCGCACTTCGTCCTGTTTGGAGACATCGCAGGGATAAGTGAAGACTTTCGCGCCCCGAGACCGAAGGCGCTCGGCGGCTTCCGCGAGTTCTTTCTTATCGCGCGCGCAGATGGCGATACTGCATTTTTCTTTGGCGAACGCGCGGGCCAGCGCCAGACCCAGGCCGCGGGAGCCGCCGGTGATCAGAACAATTTCGCCGGCGAGAACGTCTTCGCGGGACCGGGCCAGGAATTCTTTGGCAGCGAGAGCCGCAGCCGCCGCGGCGGCTCCCAGTAGAATGCCGTTACGTTTTGTCATTTGTCCCAACGCCCGGTCATGGCTTCATCACAACTTTGATGCAGTCTTCTTTACGGGCGGCGAAGGTGCTGTAACCCGTGGGCGCTTCGTCCAGGGTTAACCGGTGAGTGATGATGAACGACGGATCGATCTCACCCTTTTCAATGCGATTCAGAAGCGGGCGCATATAGCGCTGGGTGTGGGTCTGTCCCATTTTCAGCGTGAGGCCTTTGGCGAAAGCCGCGCCGAGAGGGAACTTGTCGAGCAGGCCGCCATAGACACCGGGAATGGAAACCGTTCCGCCTTTGCGGCAGGCTTGAATGGCCTGGCGCAAGGCATGGGGACGATCGGTCTCCAGCATCAGGGCCTGCTTGGCGCGATCGTAAATCGCGTCCAGACTGGCGCCGTGAGCCTCCATTCCGACGGCATCGATGCAATGATCGGGTCCACGTCCGCCGGTCATCTCACGCAGCTTCGAGAGCAGGTCGGAGTCATTGAGATTCAGGGTTTCGGCGCCGCTTTTTTCGCTCGCCATCGCCAGGCGCTCGGGAACCTCATCGATGGCGATGACGCGTTCCGCGCCCAGCATGAATGCGGACCGGATGGTTAACTGGCCCACGGGTCCGCAGCCCCAGATCGCGACGGTGTCACCGGGCTCAATGCCGCACTGTTCCGCAGCCTGGTAAGCGGTGGGGAAGATATCGGAAAGGAAGAGCACTTTCTCATCGGGAAGGCCGTCCGGAATGCAGAGAGGGCCGACATCGGCAAACGGGACGCGCGCATATTGCGCCTGGCCGCCGGAGTATCCGCCATACATGTGCGAGTAGCCGAACAATCCGGCACCGCTATACCCGTAGAGTTTGTCGAGCATGGCGGCATTGGGGTTGGAGTTATCGCAAAGCGAAAACATCTTGTGCTGACAGAAGAAGCAGCCGCCGCAAGAGATATCGAACGGGACGACCACGCGATCACCCTTCTTCAGGTTCTTGACGTCTTTTCCCACCTCGACGATTTCGCCCATGAACTCATGGCCGAGAATGTCGCCCGACTCCATGGAGGGAATCCACCCGTTGTAAAGATGAAGGTCGGACCCGCAGATGGCGGTCAGCGTGATCTTTACGATGGCATCGCGCGAGTTGAGAATTTTGGGTTCGGGAACTGTTTCGACGCGAACGTCGGTATTGCCTTTCCACACTACGGCCTTCATTGGGTAATCTCCTATGCGGTCCAGGCGGGTGCGTCGCTGGCGGGGAACGAGCCTTCGGACGCGGCGTGCACGTCCGCTTCCTTGTCCCGCTGCCTGGTCCTGGTATCTTCCGAGATATGGAACTGGTGCACCGTCTTGGGCGTTTCGCCGGTCTCCAGCATCATTTTGAACCGGCGGAGGTCCTCTTCAATCTGCTGGCTGGGGTTCTCACCGAATAGCCGGGCGAACAGCGCGCCCAGCGCGCCGCCGGGCGGGATGTACTGGAGCTCCACTTTCACTTCGGTGCCGCGCTGGCCGGCGGCGTCGCGGAAATGGACGGAACCGGCGTTGGCGACATCCGCGCCCGCAAGCGATCGCCAGCCGATCAACTCGCCCGGAACGTCGTTGATGACTTCGGCATCCCATTCCACGGTTCGGCCGAGCGGCGCGGAAGCGACCCAGTGCGAGACTTTATCGCTGGTGTTGCGGACCTTCTCGAGGTGGTTCATAAAACTGGGAAGGTTTTCGAAGTTGCGCCAGAAGGAGTACACCTCAAAGCGCGGCTTGTTTACGGTGACGGATTTATCCACCCGGATGCCTTCTCCGTACGGAACGCTGACGTGGCCCGCTTCCGGTTCAGCGGTTGAGACGCCGAACGCCTGGTAGGCGGAACAGTGTCCGGTGACTCCCCTTCCGATCAACGCCGCGCCGCTGAGAGCGAGGCCTAATCCGCTCCAGCTTCGGCTGCGGATGCCCGTGTAGATCAAGAGCGATCCGGCGATGACCGAAGCACCTCGCTCCACGTTGCCGACATTGGCGCGCACATTCGATGAAGATTGATTTTCCATTACGATCCCTTCTCTACGTAGAAATTCAGAGCTGTCGATGCACTTGGAGGACCACCTTACCGCGAGGGACGCGAACGTCGTTCTCTTTGCCTGCCCGCGTAAATGTGGGTGAACTCGGCCCCGAAGAAGAAGATCTGCGCCGAGTAGTAAACCCATACAAGAAGCGCCACCAGCGAACCCGCCGCCCCGTAGGCACTCCCTACGCTCATCTTACCGATATAAATGGCGAGCGCGTACTTGCCCAGGGTGAACAGAAGCGCGGTGGCGACGGCGCCATGCGCGACATCGTTCCAATCCACCCGGACGTTGGGGACGAACTTGTAGATCAATGCAAACAGAAGCGAAACCACTACGAACGACAGTACCAAATTGAAGACTTGCGCGACGATGGCGGGAGCGGGCGAATGGGTGGTGAGCCAGTGCTCAAATAATTCCAGAAACGTTGTGAGCAGCAGACTGACGAGCAAGAGAAATCCGATGGTGAGCACCATGGCGACGGAGAAGACGTAGAGCTTTACGGTACCGGCTAAGCCGGAATCCTGCTGCGCCTTGGGCACATCCCAGATGAGGTTGAGCGAGGAGCGAAGCTCGGTAAAGACGCCCGACGCGCTAAGCAGGAGCGTAAGGATACCAAGGCCACTGGCGATAATGCCGGACGCGGGCTTTTTGCCGCTCTCCTGGAGGACGCCCAAAATGAGTTGGGCGGCGGAATCGCCCATTGTGTCGCGCACCTGGGCCACGACCTGACCTTGCGCCGCATTGCGCGAGAAGGCGAAGCTGGCGATGGCGATGGTGATAATTACCAACGGGGCCATCGACAGAACAGAATAGTAAGCTAACGCCGCCCCCATGCGCTGGGCGTCGTGATCGTTCCAGGCGATGGCGGTCCGCTTCAGCAGTGTCCAAAACGACTCCATCCCGGCTGAGCTTTGCAACTGCGGTGCCATGAAAGGAAAAGAGGCAACTCGGGTCAGTTGCCTCAGGTGAGGTTTGAGTTTGGTTAGCGCGGCTTACAGGTTACGCTTTGCCGGTTCCGGTGCTGGCGGCGCTGAGGGCCCGCTCATTCACCAGCGTAACGGCGATCCGGTTCAGCGTGGCGTCGGCGTTCTTCTCTTCCTCGAGCGTTTGATCGAGAAGGGATACGGCGGTGCGGTGGGAAAGAATGCCGGCGAATTCCCGGGCTGATCCGTAGCCGGCCATTTCGTAATGCTCCACGCGTTGGGCGGCGGCGATGAGACCGGCGTCACGGACTTCGCCTTCATCCGTGTTGTCGATCATCTTCTCGCCTTCTTTGAGTAAACCCTTCATTGCGTCGCAGGTTTCGCCGCTCGACTTTTCCTGCATCGCACTGAAGATCTGTTCCAGCCGGGAGATCTGATTTTCCGTTTCAATCAGGTGTTCCTGGAAAGCTTTCTTGAGTTGCGGCGAATGGGCCGCGGTCATCATCTTCGGCAAAGCTTTCGTGATTTGCTTTTCGCCGTCGTATAAGTCCCGGAGTTCATCCAGGAACAGATCTTCCATTGAGTTAATATCGGCCATCAGAAATCACCTCTCGTTACACTGCTTCCTAACGTCTTCCAATACGGTTCCGTGCCATAGTGCGCATGAACCTGAGAGCCCCACGTTTCGTCGGCCATATCGGGCCAATGTTCTTTGTCGAAGCCGGGAGCGTTCTGCAGCGTCTGCTTGTCGACGTCCAGAATGAACTCGCGTTCCGCCGTGTTCAATTCGAGCGCCTCCCAAGGGACGGCGAAGAGCTTATCCCCGATCCCAAGGAAGCCGCCGAAGGAGAGCACCGCGTAGGCGACGCGTCCGGCTTCCAAATCGAGCATGATTTCTTCGATGGTGCCCAGATCGTCCCCTGCGCGATTGCGGACGCTTTCACCGGCCAAGACACCAGCCGCCAGGACGCGCCCGGGGAAGGTGGAATTTGCGGAAACGGGTATGCCAATGGTTGCCATTCTGCGTCTCCTTCTTACGAGTTGCGGGTCCAGCGGTTCGAATCGTTCACCGCGTAAGTGCGGGACGGATCGGCCGCGCGGAGATCTGCATCCTTCTCCGATCCGGGGAAGTCCGTCACATCGACGGGGCGGCGGCGCAACTCTTCGGGAAGGTCGGGCTGTTGGATGCGCTCCCGGGAGGCCGCATCATCGGCTACGGTGTCTTCCAGAGTTTGGCCGGCGGCGAACGTCTTCACTGTGCGGACGGGGGCGGTATTTTCCCAGTAAGGATCCTGACCGTAATGGGTGTGGATCTGGGAGGTGAAAGAGGTGTCGGCGAAGTCCGGCCAGTTATCCTTGTCAAACCCGGGTGCGTTCTCGAGAGTGGCTTTATCGACGTCGAGGATGAATTCGTGGTTTTCGGCGTTCAGTTCGAAAGCGTTCCACGGTACCGCGAAGAGCTTGTCGCCCAAACCTAAGAAGCCGCCGAACGACAGGACGGCATACGCGATGTCTCCGGATGCGACGTCCAGCATGATCTCTTCGATGCGGCCTAAATCCTCACCCGCCTGATTGCGGACGGTGTCGCCGGTAATCGACCCGGCTGAAAGCACCCGGCGGGTGGCGTTGGAACTCTTGATCTCCTGCGTAGTTGTAGTCATCGTATTCTCCTTACCTTGCGTTATTCGTCTGGCTTCATTGATATAGATAGACGGGTTGATCCAGTTGGAACGTTAAAACCGTTTCAGCCGGGACGCGCACTTCCGATCCGCGTGTAAGCACCTGCG
This sequence comes from Bryobacteraceae bacterium, assembly GCA_965225785.1. GTDB lineage: Bacteria > Acidobacteriota > Terriglobia > Bryobacterales > Bryobacteraceae > Bog-113. The sequence continues at coordinate 675,763 of CBDDBV010000005.1, forward strand.
CGCCGGCGCCCGCGGCCGCACCGGCTAAAGCGCCGATGGCAGCACCACGCCCGCCGCCGGCGATGGCGCCGAGAAGCGTTCCGAGTACGGCGCCTCCGCCGACATATTCACCGGTTCTCTTGTTCTCGCCAAGACCAGCGCGGGACTGGCCGGTCTGGGTGATGTCCTGCGTGTTGAGAGCGTAGCGCTGCCCGTTGACGTTGACGGACTGCAGATCAAGCACGATCTGGTTATTGCCGAGATCGCGCACGACGAGCAGCGCGTTCGATCCTCTCGGGATGACCGGGTTTCCGTTAGCGTCAACAACATCCTGATCGATGCTGGCGGGATAGGTGCGTCCCGGAGTGGCGTTGCTGGCGTGGATGCCTTCGGCGGTTCTGACCGCAATCTGAGTATTGGCGGGCAGCGTGGCGTACATGGTTTGCTGCTGGGGCTGCTGCTGCGGCGGGGCTTGATTGTACGCCTGCGGGGCTTGGTTGTAAGCCGGCGGAGGTTGATTGTAAGAGTAGTTCTGCGTGGGCGGCGCGGGCGGATTCGCGTATTGCCCGTTGTTCTGATAAGCGGGCGGGGGAACGTTGGCCGAGTAGTTTTGAGGCGGCGCGTTGAAGATCAGGCTTTGGATCTGGTTGATACCGAAATGGTGGCGCTCGCCTGTCTGGTCCACAAACGTAACCATGTCAGGCGTGCCGCCGGCATATCGCCCCTGGAACTGAGAACCATCATTCAAAGTGATCGTCTGCTGCGCTGCCGCGTAAGAGAACGGGAGCAGCGCCGCTAAAACCACTTGGTAAATCTTTGCCATATCCGCGGTCTCCTCAACTCTTCAGGAGCAATCCGCTGGCCAACGGATAGACGTTCGGTAACCCGCCCATTCTCTTTGATATCGGCGATTAGTGCTTTTACACGATCCTCGATTTCGTCGCGGATGCGCCGGTGCACTTTCAGTTCGCTGCCGTAGGGATCACGGACGTTCCACTCCAGAATGACGGGGCCTTCAACATGAGGAAGCACGAAGCCGCTGATGTTCACGATTACGTCATATTGGGCGGCGATGCCGGGCTCAAAGTCCTTTGGAAAATGCTCACTGAGATCGACCCCCTTTTCCATCATGACTTCCAGGGTCTCGCGCGCGACAGTGTTGGTGGAGGATAGTCCGGCGCTGGCCACGTTGACGACGCCGGCGCCATAGTGGCGCGCAAAGCCTTCCGCAAGCTGGCTGCGGCAACTGTTTCCCAGACAGACAAAGAGAACGTTAGTCACAATTTACTCAAGAACAGTTGGTGGACGCGAACATCCTTCGAGAGCTCGGGGTGAAAGGTGGCGCCGAGATGCATCTTGTCCTCCACCAATACCGGGTCTCCGCGAAACCCGGCGAGCACGTTTACTTCCGTCCCGATGCGGCGGACGATGGGGGCGCGGATGAAGACGGCTTCCATCTCGCCGGGGCCAATGCGCCGCTCGAAATCCTTTGTGGGCTGGATCATACCGACGGCGCTGTTGATCTGGCGGCCGTAGGCATTGCGCTCCACCAGCAGATCCATCAGACCCAGGCTCTCCTGGCGGGGATGGCTGACCTCATTGGCGAGAAGGATGATGCCCGCGCAGGTTCCGAAAATAGGGCGGGACCGGCCGAACTCGCGCAACGGCTCGAACAGCTTCTGGCGGCGGAGCAACTTGAGCATGGTGGTGCTCTCGCCGCCCGGTAGAATCAGCCCGTCGAGATCGTCCAGCTCTTCGGCGGTCCGTACCTGCACGGGAACCGCTCCCGCCTGGGCGAGCGTTCTTCCGTGAGCTTCGAAGTCTCCCTGTAGGGCAAGAACGCCGACTCGTTTCATGATTTACCAACCGCGCGTTTGCATGAGTTCCTGCTCGCCGATTTTCGAGATCTCAAGGCCGGCCATGCCGATTCCGAGATCCTCGCTCGCTTCGAGCAGTTTCACCGGGTCCTGATAATAGGTCGCCGCCATGACGATGGCTCTGGCGCGCATCTCGGGGTCGGAGGATTTAAAGATGCCGGAGCCGACGAAGACGGCTTCCGCGCCCAGTTGCATGACGAGCGCGGCGTCGGCGGGAGTGGCAATGCCGCCGGCGGAGAAATTGGGGACGGGGAGCTTGCCGTACTCGGCCACATACTCGATGAGTTCGAGAGGCGCCTGGTGTTTCTTGGCTTCGGCTGCCAGTTCTTCCTTGCCGAGGACGGTGAGCTGTTTCATCTCCTTAACGATGGTCCGGATATGGCGGACAGCTTCTACGATATTTCCGGAGCCGGCTTCACCCTTGGTGCGGATCATGGCGGCGCCTTCGGCGATGCGCCGCAACGCTTCCCCCAGGTTGCGGGCGCCGCAGACAAAGGGCACTTTGAAATCGCGCTTGGCGACGTGGTGCTCTTCATCGGCGGGGGTGAGCACTTCGCTTTCGTCGATGTAATCGACGCCGAGGACTTCGAGAATCCGGGCTTCGGTGAAGTGGCCGATGCGCACTTTGGCCATAACGGGGATGCTGACAGTCTCCATAATTTCGCGGATGATGCGGATGGGAGACATGCGGGCGACGCCGCCTTCCTTGCGGATATCGGAAGGGACGCGTTCGAGCGCCATGACGGCCACGGCGCCCGCGCGTTCGGCGATACGGGCCTGCTCGGCATTGACGACATCCATGATGACGCCGCCTTTCAGCATTTCCGCGAGACCGGATTTCAATCGAAACTGTTCGTCCAAAAACATGGTGTCGTTCTCCTTATAAAAATCGTTGTGGGGCACAGCTAGACAAATGCGGCGGCCGGCTCCCGTTCGGCGCGGCGGCGGGCGTCATGCTCGTGGCTGAAGATGCCGCCCAAGATTTCAATGCCGCGGCGAATTTCGTCCGGAGCGGCCCCGCCGAAACTCAAACGGAAGGCATTATCGGATGGGCGCGTAACGGCGAACAATGCGCCCGGCACGTAAGCGACGCCGGCGCGCTCGGCCCGATCGAGGAGCAGCCCGGCGTCCAGCTCGCGGGGAAGAGTCACCCAAAGGTTCATGCCGCCATCGGGACGGGTCCACTGCGAGCCCGGGGGAAGAAAACGGGCGGCGCTCGCAAGCGCGACCTGGAGCCGCTCTCTTCCGGCTTCGATCATGTTGGCGATGTGGGCGGCCAGACGGCCCGATTCCGCAAACCGGAGCATGACGGCCTGGGAAAACTGGTCCGAGTGAAGATCGGTGACCTGCTTGGTGCGGCGCATGGCGGCGATCAGGGGACGCGGTGCGATCACCCAGCCGAGGCGAATCCCGGGGAACGCCACTTTTGAGAAGCTGCGGAGCAGGACGGTTCCGGCATCGGGAGCGAGTTGCTTCAGAGAGGGGATAGGGTCGCCGTGATAACGAAGCGCGCTGTAAATGTCATTTTCGATAAGAACGGCGCCATCCCGCCGGGCCGAGCGCAGGGCCTGCCGGCGATCCTCAAGCGGCAGAGTGAGACCGGTGGGGTTCTGGAAATTGGGCGTGAGCACGGAGATGGCGCTACGGGATGGAAGCGGGACCAGGTCAGCTCCGGCGGATCGGAGGACATTCTTGAGGCCGGGATAAACGGGATCTTCGACGGCGACGCGCATACCGGGGCGCACGAGGACGCGGCACAGCAGATCGATGGCCTGCTGGCAACCGTTCGTGATGAGCAGATCGTCATCGGGGCCGAGCGCGCCTTCGCGGCGGGCTTCGTCTAAAAGATATTGGCGCAGCGGTTCGTAACCGGAAGCGGGACCGAGCTGCAGGATGTCGCCGAGATGGTCACCGCTCAGGACTTCGTCACAGCTTCGGCGGAAATCTTCGAGCGGAAACAACTCGTCGGGCGGACGGGAAACGGCGAAACTGATGAGGACGCGGTCGGCGTGCAGGCGGGGCGATGGATGGTGCGGAGACGGAAGCAGGCTTGCCCAATCGGGTCCATTGGTAGGGACGGCCGCGGCGACGAAACTTCCACGGCCCACCTGTCCGGAGATTAAACCCTGCGTTTCGAGGAGTTCATAAGCGGCGGAGACGGTGGTCCGGTTGATGCCGAGTTGCCCGGCCAATTCGCGAGTGGCTGGCAGCCTTTCTCCCCTTTCCATCTCGCCGGACGAGATGAGTTGAGCGAAATAGAGGGAAAGCTGGCGATAAAGCGGCAACTCAAGCGAGGGATCGAGATCTGGCTGGAAGACCATCCATGCCAATATTACCAGAATGGATGGTGTACAGCGAGGTCAAACAATTTCAAAGACCGTCTCTGCGCGGACCGAGCCGATTTGAACGGCAATGGTGTGCGCGCCGGGAGGGAAGTCCGAGGGCACGACGCAGTTCACCTGGCGATCGAGCGGATCGGGATCGGCGAGGTAGGTGACGGGGACGAGCACGCCGTCGATGAGGATGCGTAGATTGTGCGCGTCGGCATTGCCGGGCAGACCGGCGAGCCAGAGGGAAAGCCCGTCGCCGTTTTGGCGGATCAGCCGTCCAGGCGTCCAGTCCTTCCCGTCACGCGCGCCGAGGATGGCGACGTGATCGACTTGCAGGGGAACGTCCAGCGCCAGCCGCATGGCGTTACTCGAGGGTCCGTCGGCGACGGCGATGCGCACGTCATGCCAGCCGGGGGGTAGGCCGGGAGGAATGCGGAAACCGGTCTCCCATTGGCCGCTGTCGGGCGACTCCAACCGGGGTCTCAGCAGGATGGGCGCCACGCCGAACGGCCCGACGACCGGGCGGACATCGGCGCGGGATAAATGAGCGCCCGACCAATTGAACCAGGCGGTAACGTAGTCATCTTTTGAGCTATCGAAGTTGATGCCGAAATTGGTGTGGTGGGCGAGATAGACGAGCGTAGGAGCGGGAAGATCGGGTTGAGCGGGCGGGTCCCATTGGCGGAAGCAGGCGACGGAAGCTCCGAACTCGCCCACATTGTGCAAGACCGCACGCGCGAAACCGGCGGTGCGGCACATAGCGAGCAGGCACGGAACATTGGGGGCGACCCAGTTATCCACCTGGCCGCCGAACTCATCGGTTTCGAAGAACTCCATCAGGGGACGTTCCAAGGTCACGCCATCGGCATTGGCCGCCTGAAGAACGAAGGAATCGACGGCGGCGAGATCTTTGGTGAGAGCACAGAGCCGTTCGAGACCGAGCAGGGGGTGTTTGAGATGGTAGAGGACACCCATGAAGAGCACGATGTCGAACTGGCCGACTTTGGCGGGGGTGAGATCGTAGACATCCATCTGGCGATAATCGATGCGGGACTGAAGGACGCGATGGATCTCGCGGAAGCGGGGACTGTCGATGATGTCGACCGCCATGACGTCCGCGCCGCGACGCTCCATTTCGAAGGCGAACCAGCCATCCCACGAGCCGATATCGAGAACGCGCTTACCGCGCAGGTCTTCGGGAATGGGGAAGTGGGCGATTCGTTCGCGCAGGCCTTCAAGGGAATTAGCGCCGCGGATGACGGTGCCATCGGGCAGTTCAAAGCTGTGCCACCAGCCTCCTTCTTCAAGCAGCGAGCGGAGCTTCGAGACGTGGCCGAACCGGCCGGGTTGAGGGTCCACGTCTTATTATCGGGCGAGGCGGCGCTCAGGATAGATTGATAAGAGACATCCGGATGAGATCTCTTCCGATCCTGTGCCTTGCGGGCGCGATTCTTCTGACTTTGCCGGGCGATCGGGCGGCGGGGAAGAAGAAGAACAAGGACGAAGTTACCCAGACGCTGGAAGTGCTGCCGGATCCGCCGACGGCCTTGACGGCGGAGACGCGGCGGCTCGTGTTTCATGCGTCCGCGCTAAGCGGCAAGGGGCTGCTTTCGCAGCAGACGCGCGAGGCGGTGCGTGAGATTCTGAAGCAGGCGAACGGCGCGACGGTGGTGAAGATGCGGGCGTTTGTGGCGGGGACCGGAGACCTGCGGCGCATTCCGCAGATTGTCAGCGAGATGTTTACCGAGAAGAAGCATCTGCAGCTTCCGGCGGTGACGGTGGTGCAGGCGGGCGGGCTGCCGATGGAAGGCGCGCAGGTGGTGATCGAGTGGGTGTCCGAAGGGAAGCGGGACGCGAATCCGTTGGGGCTGCTGTATGTGGCGGCGCGCGAACATCCTTTGGAACAGCCGCTGCAGCCGCTGGTTCCGCTGGCGGAGCAATCCCTGGGGGATGTGGCGGCGCAGCTTGCGGGGCGCGGGGAAGCGGTGAGCGTGACTTGTTTTGCGACGCTGCTGGACGACGCGGCGCGGATCAGCGCGGCGATGGCGGCGCGATTCCCGGGGGCGGCGCTCGATCTGGTGCAGACGCAGCGGGCGGCGTCGCGGAGCTCGGTGGCGTGCGAAGCGGTGGCGCGCGCGACTGCGGCGGGTCCGGGCACCGTGGATTCCGAGCGCGTGGTGCTGACGGGCGCGCAGGTGGCCTATGGATTTTCGGATGATGACGCGCGGCTGGCGTACCGGCGGATGGACCGGGTGCTGGCGCCTTTCGGGGCGTCGACCAAGACGGCGGCGGTGCTGAACATCTATTCGCTATCGACATCGATTACGGCGCAGGCGGCGCGGCTCAGGCCGGCGTTTGTGGACGCGGCGCATCCACCGGCGACGAGCACGGTGCGGTTTGAGGGATTGCCGGGAATGGATGCGAGTTTTGCTTTAGAAGTAATTGCTCCGGCACAGAAAGGTCAGCCATGAATCCATTGACACGAAGAACGTTCCTGCAGGGCGCGTTGGGGGCGACCGCTTCGGCGGCGATCGCCAAGCCAACGGCTACGCCGATTACGACGCCGATCAGCCCGTTTCCCTATGGCGCGGTGCAATTGGGGGACGGGCCATTGAAGAAGCAGTTCGATGAGAACCACGCCTTCTTCCTGAACCTGAGCGAAGACCGGATGCTAAAGATCTTCCGGCAGCGGACGGGATTGGCCGCGCCCGGCGAAAACATGGGCGGGTGGTACGACATATTCTGTCCAGGTGCGCACTTCGGGCAGTATGTCTCGGCGCTGGCGCGCTTTGCGGCGGCGACCGATTCGCAGCCCACGCGCGACAAAGTGAAGCGGCTGGTAAAGGCGTTTGCGGAGACATTGAACGGGCCGCAAAACTTCTTCGTGGACCTGCGGTATCCGGCTTACACCTACGACAAGATGGTGCTGGCGCTGATCGACGCGCATTCCTACGCGAACGATGGGACGGCATTTGAAGTGCTTCGGGCGACCACGCGCGCGGCCGTGCCCCATATGCCGGAGCGGGCGCTTACGAATGAAGAGAAAAGCGAACGTCCGCATAAGGACGAGACTTATACCTGGGACGAGACTTATACGCTGGCCGAGAACTTATTCCTGGCTTCCGACCGTACCGGGGACCATGCGTATTTTGAAATGGGCAAGCGATATTTGCTGGACCGCACTTTCTTCGATCCGTTGTCGCAGGGGGAGAACGTATTGCCCGGGCTGCATGCTTATAGTCATGTAAACGCGCTTAGTTCCGGGATGCAGGGGTACTTCAAGTTAGGCGATCCGAAGTATCTGCACGCGGTGACCAATGCGGTGGACTTCATCTGGAAGGACCAGAGTTATGCGACCGGTGGATGGGGACCGAACGAGGGGTTTGTGGAGCCTGGCAAAGGGCTTTTGGGCGCGAGCCTGACGGAGACACACCGCAGTTTCGAAACGCCGTGCGGAGCGTACGCGCATATTAAGCTGATGCGGTACCTGTTCACGCTGACGCGCGATCCGCGATATCTCGACAGCATGGAGCAGGTGCTTTGGAACACGGTGCTGGGAGTGCCGGAGATCCAGGAAGACGGGTCAAGCTTCTACTATTCGGATTATGCGCGGTCGGGATTCAAGACGCAGCATCGGGATATTGTGGACGCGAAGTATCCGTGGGATCACGACGGGCGATGGCCGTGCTGTTCGGGAACTCTACCGCAGGCCGCGGCGGATTATGTGATTGACGCGTATTTCCGCGCGGGCCGTGCGATCTATGTGAACCTGTATGTGCCGTCACGGCTGACGTGGGGCGGTAACTCCATTACACAGACGACGGGTTATCCGACGGAGAACCTGATCAGTCTGGAGATGAAGGTTGCGGGGACGAGCGAGTTTCGGATTCATCTCCGCATCCCGGCGTGGGCGGGCAAGAGTACTTCCATTGCGGTGAACGGGCGGCGGGTGACGGAGACGATTATGCCGGGAAGCTTTTTCGAACTGCGGCGCAGTTGGAAGACCGGCGACAAGGTGGAGTTGGAACTGGATCAGCCGGTGCGGACGCGGGCGGTGGACGCGCAGACGCCGGGGCAAGTAGCGGTGGTGCGCGGGATGCAGGTGCTGTTCGCGATAACGGAGCAGCAGCCGAAAATTGCCCGTGGGGCGGGCGCGCCGCGGTTGAAGAAGGCGGCGAACCATGACTGGACTCTGGCAGCCGACGGCGGAGATGTTACGCTGCGGCCGTTTCCTTCTATAGGACAGGAGATCTACCAGACGTATATACTGCAAGCATGAAAACCTTGGTGTTCGCTCTGCTTGCGTTGGGCGTGGGTTTGCATGCTCAGCAATTGCCGGCGGGTGGGAAGTTAGTGGATCAGATCATGTCGGCTTCGACGGCCGCGCGTCCGGTGGACCGGCACGATGCGGACCTTTTCGCGAATGAACTAACGGCCGCCTTGCGGAGTAGGAGCCTGACGGCGCCGCAGTTGGAGGGAGTACAGAGCGCAATTCGGGACAATCTGCGTAGCTCGGGATCCAACTATGCGCCGGCGCGGCATCTGCAGGAAGTATTGACGGAAGCGGATGTGCCGGCGGAGCAGATACATCGGGTGATCGGACCGTTTCTCAGGATCGGCGAAGCGCTGCGCGGGCCGGACGACCCGCCGGTAGCCAGCACAAAGTAAGTGGCGGCCGAACCCGGTTCAGCGATCCTGCTGCTGCATTGCCCGGACCGAAAGGGAATTGTGGCGGAGGTGTCGGGATTTTTGTACCGGCACGGGGCGAACATCCTGCACGCGGATCAACACCAGGACAAGGAACTGGGGCTGTTCTTTATGCGCGTGGAATGGGTGACGGCCGAATTCGATCTGAATGACGCGGAGCTTCGATCGGAGTTCGGCGGGATAGCGGAAGAGTTCGGAATGACCTGGCGGCTAGCGTACTCGGCGGCGCGTCCGAACGTGGCCATCTTTGTTTCGCGCTATGAACATTGTTTACTGGACCTACTTGCGCGCTTCCGCAACGGGGAACTGGCGGGTAAGGCGGCGGTGGTGGTGAGTAACCACGCGGCGGCGGAACGGCTGGCGAATTTCTACGAAGTGCCGTTCGAATATGTGCCGGTGCATGAGGCGAACAAGCGCGAAGCGGAAGAGAAGCAGCTTGCGTTACTCCGGCGGCGCGCGGTGGAACTGGTGGTGCTGGCGCGATATATGCAGGTACTCTCGCGGGAGTTTCTGGCGCATTATCCGGAGCGCGTGATTAATGTACACCATTCGTTCCTACCGGCTTTCAGTGGGGCGCGGCCCTATCATGCGGCTCATGAGCGCGGGGTAAAGGTTATCGGGGCTACCAGTCACTATGTTACGGAAGATCTGGACGAAGGGCCGATCATCGAGCAGGACGTGCTGCGGGTTTCGCACCGCGATCAGATCGAGGACCTGGTGCAGAAGGGGCGCGATCTGGAACGGGTGGTGCTTTCGCGGGCGGTCCAATGGCATCTCAATCACCGGCTGCTTCTGTATCGAGGAAAAACGGTGGTGTTCGACTAAGTTGTCAGTGCGTTATAGGTTCCGCACGTAGCTTTCGAGGTCATCATCGCTGATGGATTCGCAGCCTAAGGTCACGCATACGGCTTTGCGAAACCGTTCGTCCGGAACAAAGCCAGGACCCATGGGCGAACCTTCAATCTTGCGCGGGAACGGGACGGGCGCTTTCTTGGCGCGGGCTTCGCTGTTAAGGCGCGCCATCTGAACATTCAATAATTCTTTGCGGGTGCTGTCGCGCAGGCGCGTGAGACGGGCGGAGTGCCGATTGAACTGGTCGAAGAGTTTGGGATTTTTCTCGTAAGCGATGGCGGCGGCGAAGGACTGGCGCACGGCGGGGTCAAGATCGGGATCGACGCCGTCGATTTCACGGGTGACTCCGAGCGCGTGGGCGCTGGATTCGAGTGAGCGGATTCGTTTAATCTGCCAATCGGTGTCGTGAATGGTTTGCAGTAGATCACGCTCATAGTCATCGGCGGGCCCGTAGGCTTCGAGAAGCATTTGACCGAGGAGTTCGTAAGCGTCGCGATCCTCGCCGGGGAGGATGATTTCGGACGAGAACAAGCCGTGGCGCAGGGCGTTGAGACGAACCTTCTGTTTACCGTCCGCAGTGCGGGGACCGGTGGAGTGAGCGGCGTTGGCGCGGTTGGTTTCGGCGCGATCGGATGGAGCGGGTGTGGTTTGTGAGGTTGCCATGTTAGTAAGTCCTTCCTGATTGAAGAGTAGAAGGGGGTGGGCGGAAGACGGGGACGTCCTACAGCGGGAGGCAATGGTGGCGGGGATGAGAAATATTTGTACTGCTGTGACTGGGTGGGCGGCGGGTGCTGATATGGATAGTGCGAAAGTTTCACTCTTGGGCTGCGAAGGGCGAAGGTTCGCTCGATCCGCGCTAGAAGAAGTATTCGAAATCCGATTCCGATCTCAGCTCATGGCGAAGGCGGAAGATGTGCGCGGGTAGCTCATGCGGGTTGAGCTGCACGAAATTGCGCGGGCCGTTCCACAGGTATTTGGCGCCGGTAAGTAAGTCGTGTACTTCGTAGGGACGGTTCTCATCGATTTTGAGGCGGTCGAGCGGCAGATGTACGAAGCCGGAGTGCGTATGGTACGGATCGAGATTCATTACCACCAGGATTAAGTTCGATCCATCCGGTGAGTGCTTGCTGTAGCAGATTAAAAGGTCATTGTCGGTGGGGTGGAATTCGAGCGTCCAATCCTGCTGAAGAGCGGGGTTCTGATGGCGGATGCGGTTGACGGCGGTGATGAGATCGCGCAGGTTGCCGGACTTATCGAGATCCCAGTGGCGGATCTGATATTTCTCCGAGTTTAAATACTCTTCACTGCCGGGACGCACCGGGTGGGAGTCAAGGAGTTCGAACGCGGGTCCATAGATGCCGTAGTTCGCGGCGAGCGTGGCCGCGAGAAGGTAGCGGATCATAAACGCGGATCGCAGGCCGGTCTGCAGGAATTCAGTAAGGATGTCCGGGGTATTCGGCCAGTGATTCGGGCGGAAGAACTCTTTGACGGGCGATTGATTCAGCTCAGTGAAGTAAGTGGTCAGATCCCACTTGGTGTTCCGCCAGGGGAAGTAAGTGTAAGACTGGCTGAAACCTACCTTGGCAAGCCGGTAAGTAACGGAGGGACGGGTAAACGCTTCGGCGAGGAAAAGCACGCTGGGCCACTCGCGCTTGATTTCCGTAATTAGCCATTCCCAAAAGGCGAGCGATTTGGTGTGCGGGTTATCGACGCGGAAGATGCGGATCCCTTCTTTGATCCAGAAAACAAATACACTCTTCAACTCCTGCCAAAGTTCGGTGGACTGAGTGGTTTCGAAATCGAAAGGATAGATATCCTGATATTTCTTCGGCGGATTCTCGGCGTACTGAATGGTGCCATCGGGGCGCTTCCGAAACCACTCTTCATGATCCTTGCCGTACGGGTGATCGGGCGAGATCTGGAAGGCGATATCGAGGGCGAGCTGAACCTTCAAATCCCACGCGCGCTTGACCAGGCGGCGGAAATCCTCCATGCCGCCCAGCTGCGGATGAATGGCTTTGTGACCGCCTTCGGGCGATCCAATGGCCCAGGGGCTTCCGACGTCACCGGGCTGCGCGGCGGGCGAGTTGTTACGTCCTTTGCGGAAGGTGGTTCCGATGGGATGAATGGGCGGAAGATAGATAACATCGAAGCCCATTTCCGCGGCGTACTTTAAACGCTCTTCCGAAGTCTTAAAAGTTCCGTGCTCGCCGGCGACGGGGGAAGTAGAACGCGGGAAGAATTCATACCACGAGCTAAAACGGGCATGTGGAGTATCGACGACAAGGGATAACTCGCGGTCGGCCTCGGAGGAGAAGCTGAGATCGGGATACCGGGTCATGGTGTCGGCCAGCGAAGGATCGGTGGCGGGCTGGCGCTTGGCGGAAACGTCGACGGAGGCGCGAAGCATTTCCGCGTGGCGCCGAAGCAGCGCGGCATCGGCGCCGTAAGCGCGCGCAGCGGCGGAGTCGATCAGATTCGCTCCGATAAGATAGTCGACGCCGGTATCGGTATTGGCCTGAATGCGTTTGAGCAGGTCGCGATGCCAGGTATCGAAGGCATCCACCCAGGCCTGAATGGTGTAACGGTAAACGCCGACTTCGGTGACGGTAAACTCGCCGAACCAACGGTCGCGGGTAATTGCCTGCATGGGTTGGCGGCTCCAGGATTCGGAGCGCTCCGGCCGGTAAAGAAGGGTGGCGGAAACAGAGTCATGCCCGTCGACGAAGACGTCCGCTTCGACGCGGACGCGGTCACCGACGATGCGCTTGGCGGGGAAGCGGCCGCCATCGACTTCGGGCGTGATGGCTTCGATCACAACGCGGCGGCGGCGGTCCTGGGAGGTGAGTAGGCGGGGAGTCATCACGGCTTAGAAGCCTTTATCAGAGAGGAGTATAAGTCGATGGTCTGGCGGGCGATGGCGGTCCAGCTAAACTTATCTTCGACGCGTGCCCGGCCGGCGATTCCGAACTTATGGCACTTACCCGGATCTTGTAATAGTTCCGTTACTTTGGCGGCTAAGTCGCGCGCGAAGCGATCGGGTTGAGTGGGGAAGCTGGTAACGGGGTCCTGCTCAAAGGGGATGAGATAACCTGTTTCGCCATCGACGACCACTTCTTTAATGCCGCCGGTGGAACTGGCGACGACGGCGGTCTCACAGGCCATGGCTTCCAGGTTGATGATGCCGAAGGGTTCGTAAACGGAGGGGCAACAGAATAAACGCGCGTGACTATAGAGCTGAATAACTTCCGGCTTAGTAACCATTTTTTCGATCCAGACGATGCGCGGGTTCAGCTTGCGGGCTTCCTCGACTTTAGCGCGCATTTCGGCGGCGATCTCGGGAGTATCCGGCGCGCCGGCGCAAAGGACGATCTGGGTCTCCGGCGGCATGTAGCGAATGGCGTCGACCAGATGGGTGACGCCTTTCTGGCGCGTGATGCGGCCCACAAATAAGACATAGGGGACGGCGGGATCGACGCCGTATTCCGTGAGCGCGGTGGTTTGGGACGTCTTGCGGTACTCTTCGAGATCGATGCCGTTATAGATGACGTGAATACGCTCTTCGGGCAGCGGATAGGCGCGCAGAATGTCTTCCCTGGTGCCGTGGGAGACGGCGATCACGGCGTCGGCTTCGAGGATGGCGGTGCGCTCCATCCAGGAACTCATGGCATAGCCGCTGCCCAGTTGCTCGGCCTTCCAAGCGCGCAGGGGTTCGAGACTGTGGGTGGTGAGCACGAAGGGAACGTTATAGAGTTTCTTGGCAAGCAGACCGGCCATGGATTCATACCAGGTGTGGGTGTGGACCACGTCGACGCCGGTGAGGGCCTTGACCTGAGTGAGATTGATCGAGAGCGCTTCGAGAGCGGTCTTGAATTTCCCTTCGGTGCCGTTGCTGATCTCGCTCCAGGGAGTGGAACCGTGGACCCGCAGGTTGCCGTGATGAAAGTTCTGGTCACCCCAACACTGGACGTCGACCTCGATATGCTTCGCGAGTTCACGGCTGAGATAGTCGACATGTACTCCAGCGCCACCGTAGATTCCGGGCGGATATTCGCGCGTGAACAGGCCTGCTCGCAATGGATTCTCCTTCGACCGCATTCGAGAATATCACGCAGGTCTTGAACGGACGGGATGTGGGAGCGGGAAGGATGCGCGGAAAAGCACAGCGTATTTTCCGCGGTGGCGCGCGTTGGAAGCGCGTGTCCTAAAGGTTCGAAGGCAACCAACCGATAAAGTTCCCAGTGATGCGGCGACCAGTGAAACCTTACGGTGGATGCAATCTGAGTTGGGTCCGAGCCTTGGTAGTTCTGGAACTGGCGGGGATGACGGGCGGGTTGGTTTGGGGCGAACCGGCGAAACGCGCACTTGTGCTCACCGATGCGGGGAGCATACGCGCTCTGCATGAGGATGAAGCGGCGAAGGCGGTACCGGTGCATCTCCGCGGAGTAGTAACGGCGAATTCGGGCTGGAAGAACTCCTTCTTTTTTCAGGATCGGAGCGCGGGAATTTCGGTGGACCCGGCGAGCGCGGGGATTCGCGTTGAGGCCGGCGACGAGTTGGAGATCCGGGGCTTCACAAAGGCCGGATTGTTCGAGCCGAACGTCACAGCGACCGGGGTGAAAGTGCTTGGGAAGGGACATCTCCCTGTATCCAAGGTGTTCGACTTTGAGCACCTTCGGGCGGGGCAGCAGGATAGCCAGTGGATCGAAGTCGGTGGTGTCATCCGGTCCGCGTCGGTGATGGACCTGTGGGGACGTAGGGTGCTGCGGTTGATCATCGAAACGGGCACGGGCCGGGTGGAGACGCGGGTACAGGAGTTCGCCGGCGTTGATCCCGAGAAGTTACTGGACGCGACCGTGCGCGCGCGGGGGGTGTGCGGGACAAACTTCAACGACAAGCGGCAGCTTATCGGAGTCCGGCTGTTTGTCTCGGGCATGAAAGACGTTCGCGTGGTCCGCGCCGCTCTCTCGGACCCGTTCTCGTCACCGGTCATTTCCATCAGCGACGTGCAGCGATTTGGCGCGGGGGGAGAACCGGCGAAACGAGTACGGGTCAGGGGCGCCGTCACGTACCAGACATTGGGGCGGGGTCTGTATCTTCAGGACGGCACCGGCGGATTGCGGGTAAACACCACGCAGAACATGATTGCGAAGCCTGGGCAGGAGGTGGAAGCGGTTGGATTCGCGTCGGTCAACGATCAAACGCCGGCGCTGGACGACAGCCAGATCCGATTGCTTGGCGCGGGCGGAATGCCGGTGATTGCCCACGTTTCCCCGGAGAAGATGATTAACGTTCGACCGGATGGATTCTTTTCGACTCCCTACGAATCGCTGTTGGTGTCAGTGCAAGGACGCCTGGTGGACAGCAGCGTAGAGCCGGAGGGGGCGACTCTGGCGCTGCACGAAGGGGGAACGTTGTTTCGCGCTCGCCTGCGCGCGAAGAGGGGAAGCAGCCTCGGGCTGCCGCGGATCGAGAACGGGAGCACTGTCCGGGTTACCGGCATTTGTAGCGTGTTCCGCGACGAAAGCGGCGATCCGGTGTCTTTTCTGATCAAGCTGCGATCGCCCGAAGACGTGGCCGTGGTGGAAAGGCCGAACTGGTTGACGGAGAAGCTGCTCCTGTGCATCGCGGGCTTGCTCCTGACGGGTGCGGCGGTGGTAATCGTCCGGCACGCGCGGCAGCGCATGCGCATCGAGCAGGAGCTTGCGCGCAGTCAGCACCGGTTTCAATTGTTCCTCGACAACAGTCCGGTGATCGCATACATCAAAGATGAAGCAGGGCGGATCTTGTGGGGAAACGCGGCGTGGAAGCAGATCGGGTTTGAGCACAGGTCGGCGTGGACCGGGAAAAAGGACTCCGAGTTATGGCCGGAGGAGGCTGCGCGGCAATACCGTGAACACGATATGGCGGTTCACTTATGCGGGAGGGCGATGGAATTTCAAGAAACACTTCCGCTGGAGGGCGGGGAAACGCGGCATTTCCTGTCGACTAAGTTTCCGTTCCAGTCCGAACAAGGCGCTCCCATGCTGGGAGGCGTTTCGTTCGAGATCACGGAAAGGGTGCAGATGGAGCAAAAGCTCCAGAAATCGGAACGCCAGTACCGGGAGCTTTTCGAGAAGAATCCGGTGCCGGCCTGCGTGTATTGCCTGGAGTCTCTAGCGGTCTTGGATGTGAATCAGGCGGCCATCGACCAATACGGCTACACCCGGGAGGAGTTTTTAAGCCTTACGTTGAGAGACATTCGAATGCCCGAGGAAGTGGAAGCGATCGAGCGGAGTTTCGAGACAGGTGAAGGCAAGGATCGGCCACAGGGATGGAGACACCGGCGCAAAAACGGTTCCGTGATTCATGTGCAATTGATAAGTCACACGATGGAACTGAATTCGCGCCGATGCCGGTTGGTGCTGGCGAACGACATCACGGAACGCCTGGAGAACGAGGAGAAGTTCCGCGTGGTATTTGAAGAATCATCGGATGCGCACCTGATCATCGACGGCGCGGAAGTGAAGGACTGTAATCAAGCCGCGGTTACGATGCTGAAAGCAAGCAGCAAAGAAGTGCTGATGGGCGTACTCTCGGCGGAATTCTCCCTTGGGCTGGAAGGTGAGGGGCGCGATTACTGCAAAGCGCGAAAGGAACAATTGGCGCAGCTACAAGACCAGGGATCGATACGGTTGGATTGCGTGAACCATCGCTTCGACGGATCCGAACTGGAAATGGAAGTATCGCTGACGCGAGTGAAAGTAAGCGGGCGGCCCATGGTGTTGGAGATCTGGCACGATCTCACCAAGAGAAAGGAAATGGAACAGCGTCTTTCGCGGGAAGCGCTGACGGATCCGCTGACGGGTCTCGCCAATCGCCGTCATTTCAACCGGCGGCTGGAATTAGCTTTAGTGGCGGCGAAGCTGGAAGGGACCCGGCTGACGCTTTGCGTTGGAGACCTCGACTACTTCAAGCAGATCAATGACAGGTACGGACACACCGAGGGCGATCAGGTGCTCATGACGATTGGGAGACTCTTGCGGGACGGCGTGAGGCAGACGGATTTAGTGGCGAGGATCGGCGGAGATGAATTTTGCATGCTGTTCCCGGCAACGAGCGCGAACGAAGTCGAGATCCTGCTGAACCGCGTGCAGGACCGTCTTAGGTCGGTGTGCTTCGGGCTTCCAGGAGGCGTTCCATTTTCCGTTTCGGCGACATTCGGTGTCGCTGAGTTGCGTCATTCTCACAGGACGGCGACGGAGCTGTTCGAAGCCGCGGACCAGGCACTGTACGGGGCGAAAGAGCTGGGGCGCAATCGCATCGGGACCGTTGCGGAACGGCGGGCATGACGGAAGAAGCAGGGGTGTTATTCGGGCAGTGATTTGACGGCCAGGGTGTAGACGCGGACGTAGCTGAAGTCCATGGTGAAACCGGCGAAGTTTTCGGCGGCGATGCCGATTTGAGCGCCACCGCCGAGAGCGTGAGTCCAGGTGCCTCCCTGAATCCAGTCGACGCCATCGGTGCTGGAGTAACCGGTGTACGTTTCGCCGGCGCCGTGGGTACGGTGAACCGCGATGCGGAGATAAGTGGTGGGCGCGGGCGGTCCGAGCACGGTATTGCCATAGGTCGGGTAATCGGGAGCGACGGGGCCGACCTGCTTGCCGAACTCGGTTTGGCGCGTGTCGAAGTCGGGGAAAACATCGATCTTGATGCTGTTCTGGTCGTTGCCATAGATGAAGAGAGCGGGTTGGGCGAAGTTGTAGCAGCAGGAGTTGTCGAAGGGAACGGAGGTAGTGACGCTGGTTTCGACCAGATAGTCGCCGGAAGCGGGAACGGGCTCGGCCAGGATGGAGACTTGGGTGGGATCGCTGTTCTCATCGGGGCCTTGCGTGACTACCTGATAAGCGGTTCCGGTGAGGGTGTAGGAATTGTCCGCCAACGGGTGGATGAACGTCCACTGGGGCGAAAGGGTGGTGGAGTTGAACTCATCCGAAAGCGCGGTGATGAGGGTGCCGGGCTCGTCTTGCGGACGGGGACGCGGCGGACGGAAGCCGCTGGTCTCGCCGGGCTGAGCGGCGGGCGCGGGTTGCGGCGTGGCGGATGACCAGTAGCCGCTGCGGACGGTCGGCCATCCGTCGATCCAGTCCACCGCGTCGATCAGGGCGGGGCGGCGAGTGAAACCGGGCTGGAGAGGAAAGTACGGGTTACGGTCGTCCACGGCGTGATAGAGCATGTAGGTCTGGCCGGAATCGTCGTCGAAGATGACGTTGCCGCCGGGGCCGACCCAGTGATTGCCATTGGCGGCGGTCACGACAGTGCCACCGGTGGCGGGGGCGAGCAGCGAGACGCCGTTCCTGTCGACAAAGGGCCCGAGCGGGCTGGCGGCCCGGCCGACGAACACGGCATATCCGGTGAGCGGTCCGTTGCAGCAGTTGGTGGCGGAGGCGAAGAGATAGTAATAGCCGTCGCGGTAATAAAAGTTGCCGCCTTCGTAGCGATTGTCGATGGCGATCTCCTGGATGGAGGAAGCATCGGCGGTGAGGCCGTCGGCGGAAAGCGTCTCGATCTGAATGCCGCCGTAGAAGCTGCCGAAGCTGATGTAGCGCTGGCCGGAAGCGTCCTGCACTTCATCCGGGTCGATGGTGGCGCGCGCGGCTGGCGGAATGATGGGCTGGCCGCTGTCGGTCCAGGGTCCACCGGGACTGGAAGAGGTGGCGACGCCGATGGATGAGCCGCTGCCGAGCGGAAGCGTGGAAGGAGCGGTGAAGTAGAGGAAGTAACGATTGTTGAAGTGCTTGATGGCGGGCGCCCAGAGAGGGGAATTGGGGTCGGCCCAGGCGGGCGGCGTGGGGAACGCGTCGCCAATGTAGGTCCAGTGAATGAGATCGGTGGAGGTGAACTGAGTGATGTAGTGGTTCTTGAGCGAACCGTCGGGATTTGTGTCGTTACCGTTAAGCGGGTCGCCGGTGCAGTAGAGATACCATACGTCCGCTGTTCCCTGGAGTTGTTTGATGATGGCGGGGTCGGGGCAACTGATAACCGGTCCGGTGACTGGGTCGTATAACGAGAGCGGATTGGTGTAAGTGGTTTGCGCGGGAACGCGGACGGAGAAGATAAAAAGGAGTAGCGCAGCGAGAGCCGGAAGTCTACGGGGACCGGTGGGTGACATGGCCAACATCATATCCGGAGAACGCGGCTAGCGGAGTGAGATGCCATACAATTCGGTTGTGAACTTCGCGGTTCGGTCAGTGGCGTGTCTTGCGCTTGTTTGCGCGGGGCTTTTCTGTGGGGATTTGGTGTCGCGGCCGATCAGCGCGGCCGACCCGGAGCGCAACTTACAGCAGCTACTAAAGCAATCCACGGGATCGGTGAAAATCCCGGCGGGGGTAGTGGTGCTGCACGCGGAGATTACGCTATCGGGCGAGTCGCACGATCTGCATGTGGACGGCGCGGGAGTGACGATTCAACTTGCGCCGGAGTTCAAGGGGCGCGCGGCGCTCGTGGTCTCGGGCGGGCACAACATCCAGATCGCCGGGTTGACGATCGATGGAAACCGCGAGCGGATTCATCATGAAGTCGGTGACCTGGCGCCTTCGGACGTCCCGGTGGGACGCTTCATGAGGGACAACGGGATTCTGGCGGAGAACACGAGCATTCTGCGAATGGAAGGCTTGACGTTCAAGAACATTGCGGGGTATCCCATTCTGGTGAGCGCATCGGAGAACGTGCGGATTCACGGCGTCACGATTACCGATAGCGGATCGCGAAACGCGCGGCATCGAAACAACGGAACAGGCGGGATTCTGCTGGAAGAAGGCACGCATGATTTTGAAGTATCGGGATGCGAACTGCGGCACGTGTTGGGCAATGGCATCTGGACGCACTCGCGCTACGGCTCGGCGCGTGATGCGGACGGGCGCATAACGGGGAACAAAATTTCAGAGGTGGCGCGTGACGCGATTCAGGTAGGACATGCGACGCGCATGACGGTGGAAAAGAACACCGGGGTGCGGATCGGGTATCCGCTGGACGCGGTGGATCACGAAGCGCAGGCGATACCCGTGGCGATCGATACGGCGGGGAACACGGATGCAACGAAGTATTTGAACAACTCGTTCGAGGAAGTGAACGGGAAGTGCATGGACCTGGATGGATTTCACGATGGTGAAGTGCGCGGAAATTCGTGTATCAACCGGCAGGACCGGGACGAATATCCGAACGGTAATTTCGGAATTGTGATGAACAACAGCAACCCCGATATGGAGTCGAGGAACATCCTGATCTGGGGAAATACGCTGGACGGCTTCATTTATGGCGGGCTGGCGCTGATTGGGAGCGGGCACCGGGTGAGCCACAATCATTTCACGCATCTGAACATGGCGCACTGCAACGACGAAGCGGCGCGCTACGGGTGCCTGTACGCGGCGGGCGAACCGGATTTACTGCGCAGCGGGATTTACCTGCGGAATAAGGCGCACCGGCCGGCGGTGACGCGCGACAACATCGTGGAAGACAATGAGGTCAGCGGATTTGGGATGAGCGCGAAGTGCGTGGTTCTAGGACCGGGCGTGGAAGCGGCGCAGAACCGGATTGCGAACAACAATTGCATGGATGATGCGACGGTGAGCGCGCGTCTTCAATCGCGCTCCATCACGCGGGAGATGGCGTTGACCAGCTTGCGGATGGGCGGTTCTTCGAACGCGGGGAAGATGAGCAGTTCCCCGTCACGCCAAGTGGAGTAGAACCAGCGGGCGAAGACGGCGAGACGTTCCTGACGTTCGCGCGCAGTGGAGCGGCGCCGCGGAACAGCGGCGAACGTTTCGCGCAGCTTGCGATCGAGGGAGACGGGCTTGCCGTCCTCGAGTTCGAAGCCGATACGCGCGGAATCCTGCCAGAAGCCGTCGCGCAGGAAGAAGACGTCGACCGCGTTGGGAGCGGAAGCGCGGGTGATGGCGGCGGCGTGCAGGTGATCGACGGCGAAGGCGAACTCATCGCGGAAGCGGAGCACTTCCTCAACTCTTTCGAGGCGGCGGTGCTGGCGGGCGGCTTCCTCGAACTCCATCTCAGAGCTGAGGGTGTCGCGGGCGGCGGCGATGCTCTTAATCATGGAAGCACCGCTGGTCCGCAGGAACTCGCCGGCGCGGGACACCTCGCTCGCATACTCCTCGTGAGTGACGGCGAGCTGGCACGGGCGCAGGCATTTCCGCACTTCGCCGTAAATGCAGCCGGGATGCGCGGCGCTCGGTTCCAGATTTTCCTGACAGCGGCGGAGTTGGAAGAGATCGAGCAGCTCGGACTGGAACTGCTCGGCGGTGGCGCGGTTGCGGAAAGGGCCGTAGATCAGGGACGAGCTGAAGTTGAGATGCGTGGTGATGACGGCGCGCGGCCAATCGTTCGAGAGAAGCAGCTTGAGGTAGGGCGGGAAGCGGAGGCGCAGGATGCGCGCATAGTCTTCGGGGAAGTGCAGGCGCGCGAGCTCATACATGCGCATGGAGGAATCGAGCGCGGAACCGGCAAGCCAGTAATCGAGGCGCTGGAAGGTTTGGCGGAGGTTGAAGATGCGGGAGGGCCCTTCGCGATGGGCGAGCAACCGCAAAGCGCGGCGGCGCAGCAGGGAAGTGCGGGCCAGATAAGGGCGCCCTGATTCGGCGGAGACGAGGAAAACGGCGGGGGCTTGCGGAAGCGCGTGAAGAGCTTCGTCGCTTGGCGCGAGATCGGACGCTGCGATGGAACCGTCAGGCTTCAACAGGGCGATAGAGCTTCTCGTAGTCCGGCGAACCCATGGGAGGGATGCCGGCAACTTCCAGATTCTCACGAACATGCGCGGCGCTGCTCATGCCGACGAGAGCGACGGTGATACCGGGAGTGGAGCGGGTGAATTGAATGGCGCGCGCGGCGTCCTGGACGAGGCCGGGGATGCGGCCGGTGATGATCTCGGGGAGACTGTGAGTGAAGCGGGCCTGCTGGAGGGTGGCGCTGGCGATGACGGTGATGCCGGAGCGCCCCGCTCCCTTTAAGAGGCTGACCCCCTGGTCATCCCGGTTCTGATAGGCCTCCACCATGCCGAGGTTGAACGGGAGCTGGATGAAGCGGAAATGATGGTCTTCGCCGCCGACGTAGCGCGCGAGGTCGACGATGCGCGGCAGATCGAGTAGATCGGCGTGGCGGAACCCATCCCAGGTAGCGGTTCCATACCAGCGAATGCGGCGATCGTGAACCAGTTTTTCGCACCGCTCGAAGGCGGCCTGGAGACGCTGCTCGAAGACGTCGACGGGGACATGTTTCAACTGAATTTCGGGATTGTGGAGGTAGAAGACGTCGATGGTGTCGAGCCCGAGATTGGCGCGGCTGCGGTTTAGCTGATCCTCCAAAAAGTCGGGCTGCATGGAATGGTTCCCGCCCGCAATGTCGGATGGCTGGAGCGAATCGGGGACCGCGCCTTCGGTGAGGAAACCGGCTTTGGTGCAGATGACGAACTGATCGCGTTGGATGTCATTGGCGTTGAGGAGAACGCGTAGGGCGGAACCCAGGGCGCGCTCGGAGCGGCCGTGGCGATAGTTGCTGGCGGTATCGAGAAAGTTGATGCCGCAGCGCAGAGCGGTGATGGCGGCGTCCTCATAGGCTTGATCGGTGGCGTCGTCGCGCTTGCCGAGATAGGTGCCGAGACCGAGGCTGGAAACGTGGAGATCGTTCGTGATCTGGTAGAAGCCGTTGGCCAGGGCGGCAGGGAACTGCTCGGTGTAGGAGCGGGTTCCGGCGGGAGTAGCGAAGCCGTGCAGCACGAAATTTGATTTTAGTCGGAAGAGGAGACGGAAAGGAAATGGAGTGCGGCGCAGGTTTGGGGGCGCACGGATGATTAGCGATAGGCGTCTTTGCGGTGTTTCACCCGAAGCACCTGGATCGAGTCGCCGTAGTCGTAAAAGCGCACTCGGTAGTCGCCAAAACGGAGTCTTAGTTCCGGTGGTTCGACACCCCTGAGTCTTTTCACGTCACCTTGCCCTTCGACAAGGTAGCGATCAACAGCGTATAAGATACTCAGCGCGATTGGCTGAGCAATGGCCCGCATATCGGACTTGGCTTGATCAGTCCAGGAAATTTTCTTCGCCACGTCAATCGCAGGTACTTTCAATCTCAGCGATCAATGGCGTTTGTCCCATGCGCTCGAAATCTTCCATCGTCAACCCGTACTCAGCAAGGACTTCTTCATGTGGGATCGGCTTGTTGTGTTTCAGCCATTCGACGGCCACGGCGACGCCGCACTCCTCCTCCTCGCTGATCTCTTCGTCTTCAAACGGGATGGTGGCGAGTTTGCGCTTGTGCGGGTCAAGCATCTGTTCCATGACGTGGACGACGGCCGCGACTTGATCGGGTGAGAGAAAATCCAGTAATTGCTCAGCGTGTTGTTTTTCGGCGTTCATGGCTACGGTTCCCTGCTCCATGTTGCCACGAGCCGGAGCGTTGCCGTACTCCGGGGCACGGGTCATCGTGGGGGGACGTGACGCGCGCCCGGGAGAGAAACGCCTCATTGATGCGACATCGGGGGGGAATGTCAGGCACGCAGGCGTTAGCGGCTTGCATGTACTGACGACGCCGGCCGGAGGAATGTTTCGCGGTCAGCCGGAAATTATTTTGGTCTCGATCTCGTGCAGCGCTGCGGCCAGGAACTCGTCGAAGGGCTGAGCCCCCAAGTCGCCCTTCTTCCGGTGACGGACGGACACCTGGCCGCTTTGCGCTTCGCGGTCGCCCACCACCAGCATGTAGGGAACTTTCTGAAGCTGGGCTTCGCGGATTTTCAGGTTGACCTTTTCCGAACGGTCATCGAGGTGGACGCGGATGCCGGCGCCGGTCAGCTTGGCGGTGATCTCGCGCGCGTAGTCCGCCTGGCGGTCGGTGATGCCCATGACCGCGACCTGAACCGGCGCGAGCCAAAGCGGGAACGCGCCCGCGTAGTGCTCTAAAAGGATGCCGAAGAAGCGTTCGACGGAACCGAACAGCGCGCGATGCACCATCAGCGGGCGGTGCCGATTTCCATCCGCCGCGATGTATTCGAGGTTGAAGCGGCGCGGCAGGGTAAAGTCGAACTGCACGGTGGAAAGCTGCCACTTGCGCCCGATCGCATCATAGAGTTTCATGTCGATCTTGGGGCCGTAGAAGGCGGCCTCGTCGGGCATGATGATGACGTTGAGGTTGAGGCGCTCGGTCGCTTTGCGCAGCGCGTTTTCGGCGATGGCCCACTCCTCGGGCGTGCCGTCGTACTTGCCGCCCACCCCGTAATCCCACGTGGAAAGCTCCGCTTCGTAGCGCGTGAAGCCGAAGGTCGTCAACGTATCGACCGCGAACTGCAGGCAGTTCACGACCTCGTCTTCAATCTGATCCGGAGTGCAGAAAATGTGGGCGTCATCCTGCGTGAATCCGCGCACGCGCATCAGGCCGTGCAGGACGCCGGAACGCTCATACCGGTACACCGTGCCGAGTTCGCCGAGGCGCACCGGCAGCTCGCGGTAGGAGTGCATGCGGTCGGCAAAAATCAGGATGTGGAACGGACAGTTCATGGGCCTGAGCTGGTACTCGGCGTCATCGAGTTCCATCGGCTTGAACATGTTTTGCGCGTAGAAATTATAGTGGCCCGAGGTCTTCCAGAGATCCGACCGCGCGATGTGAGGCGTATACACCAGCGAGTAGCCGCGCTTCAAATACTGATCGCGCATCCAGTCCTCGAGCTGCTTGCGGATGACGCCGCCCTTGGGATGGAAAAAAATCAGGCCGGGGCCGGCGAGGTCCTGGATGCTGAACAGGTCGAGTTCCTTGCCGAGCTTACGGTGATCGCGCTTCTTGGCTTCTTCGATTTGCGCGAGATGTTCGTCGAGATCCTTCTTATTGAAGAAGGAAGTGCCGTAGATGCGCTGCAGTTGCTGGTTGTGCTCGTCGCCTTTCCAATACGCGCCGGCGACGCTGAGCAGCTTGAACGCTTTCAGCTTGGACGTGGACGGGACGTGCGGGCCGCGGCAGAAATCGATGAAGTTCGGGCCGAGCGTGTATTCCGTGAAGATGGGGTCGGCCTTCTCTTCGATCAACTCGACCTTCATGGTTTCCCCGGCAGCGCGGTACTTGGCCAGACCTTCTTCCTTCTTGGTAAGGACGCGCTCGAACTTCAGATCCTGCGCCTGCAGATCCCACATGCGGCGCTCCAGCTTTTCGAGATCGTCGGACGAGAACGGCTCGGCGCGTTCGAAGTCGTAGAAGAAGCCGGTATCGGTGGGCGGACCGATGCCGAGACGCGTGCCGGGAAACAGGTCGAGCACGGCGGCGGCCAGCAAGTGCGCAGTGGAATGCCGGGTCACCTCAAGCGTTTCAGGGTTCTTGGCAGTAAGAATTTCGAGCGTGGAATCGGTTTCGAAGGGTCGCGTAAGGTCGTAAAGCTGACCGTTGACGCGGGCCACCAGAGCAGCGTCGGCTAAGCGCGGGCTGATGGACTGGGCGATATCGAGAGGACGCGACCCTTCGGGGACGGATTGCACGCTGCCGTCCGGCAGGGTGACTCGGAGACTACTCATAGTAAAGTATTTAGGCTAACATGGGCAATTAATTACTTGGCTAACCAAGTGTGATATGCTTCTGTGGTCATGGACAACCCGCAACCGGAAGTTTTCGTTTCATTGATATCTGCCGCGACATTCTGTTCGACACGACCGGGTTGCCTACCGCCCTCGGGATAACAAATCAAATCAACGCGCGGGTTATGGCGCGCAATTTAAGAATTTCGGGCGGCGATCCGTCACAACAATTTGATGAAATCATTCCCACAACGGTGTTCGGGCAAGTAGATATCGGGATTCTCGCCGCGTTTTATTGCGCAGGAGAGGTCGACATCTCGGTCCGACTGCGAAAGCCTGATGGAAGCTTTGCGGCTTCCGCGTCCGCCGGTTAACTCCGGGGAGAACGGAAAGATGTTTAGCATCAAGACCCAGCTTGCGCTTTATTGGTTTGAGGTGGACCATGTACCAAGAGGGATTCATGCAGAATCAAATCAACCGGCTCCCAGTGCGGGCTTACCCAGTGATGATGTCGGGGATCACCGCCAAAATCTATAAACCAAGGCTCTACACCCCCGCGACTTGAATATGAATGTTCAAAAGGGCCGATGGCGGCTGCCAAGTCCTGTTTTAGTGTCGCTTCGGTCGCGCCCTCGAAATAGAATTCGGAGAACGCGCCCTCGATTGAGGAGCAAATCGGTCTCTATTCGCATACGCACCACGAGAGTTGTCGCGGAACCAGTCCTCGAATTCATCAAGGCCGATATTTCCTGACTGATACGCGGCCAATCGCATTGAGAGTTCTTTAATGGTCAACATAGAGAATCCTTACGAGATTATCAGAACGTGCCCGGAGCATTTGTGCCGAATCTTCACCCGGGAGAAGTTTGTAGAGCGATCGGATGCGGGCGAGTTTAGGCTGTATTTCTGGCCAAAAGCCAACCCGAAGCCGTTTACGCCATTTAGGGACATGAATGGGGAACTCATCGTGAGAAGCGAAGAGGTATTAATTCTTGATGAGCGCTTTCCTCCGGGACATCACAGGAACGAGGTGATGCGAAGCCACTGCTACATCACCGAAAATGGCAAGATCGGCGCGAGTAAGAAGCTCGATCCAAAAGAAATCACCATCGGCAACGCTAACTACAGGGGGCTGAAGAAAACCTCCTGCAAGCTGTGCGAAGGAGAGATGATCCCGCCCGAAGAAAGGTTTAGAAACTCAACATACCGACCCGTGCCAAGATTAGACATATGAAGCCACATCCCGAAATGATCGAAGGGCCGGAAGCATTCGAGCGATTCCGGCAAGCCGTTAAGAAAGTGCTGACGGTTCCCAAGAGTGCCATGCCGCCTACCCCGTTCGGCAAGTCGGGCAAGCAACGCAAGCCCAATCCTACGCGGGCCAATCCGCCGGAAACCGGCCCTGCTTAAGATCGTCACCGCTAAGTTCGCTGAATGCCAAATACTTTGCTTGTTGCCAAGCGAGTTGTGCGCGAAACGATTGCCCGCGACTGAGCGGGACGGTTAGAGATACCATGCCATTGCTAGGGTTATGCTCTATGTTGGCATCTGGAAATCGTTTCTTTAGATGCTCTATTGAGCTTTCAAAAGATGTTCCCGGACGTGGGTCATTCATAATCTTTTTTAGCTCCCGTTTTCCCCTTCCCTGCCGTTCCCGTTCTTTCTTAGTTAAGGCTCGCTTTCTCTTCCGGTTTCTTGCCGGTGAGGTTATCCCAAGTTAACCGCTTGCCCACAATCTGCGAACACGCTAGCTTGAAACGGTCGAAGTCATCCATCTCTTTGCGGTCATCGTAGCGATAGGCTTGCTCATCAAGATAGCAAAACAGATGAAACGGTTCCACGGAAACATAGGTACCGTTAATTCCGCGCTTCAGAAGACTCCAGAAGTTCTCAAGCCCATTTGTATGAATCTTGCCGTCAACGTACTGTGCAGCATGATCTACAACCTGATGCGCATACTCCCCTGCTAATCCCTCATACGAGAGGAGGGCATCGGTGTAGAGTGCTGACCCTGCCTCAACGTGCTTCTTTACTTCCGCCTGAAGTGCTTTCTTCTTGCGGTTCGGTAGAACGCTGATGCGAACCTTGCCGCTGCGCTCTAAGATTCCCATTACCGGAGTTTTGTCTTTGCCGCCAGTGCCGGTGATCCGAAGGGCGCGTTTGCCAGCGTGCATGTTGCGAGCCTTGCCGCCGATGAAAGTCTCATCCGCCTCTACTTCGCCAGAGAGCTTATCGAACGAACCGGAGTAGAGGGCAAACCGAATGCGATGGTCTAAGAACCATGCGGACTTCTGGGTAATCCCTAAATCGCGGGCCATCTCGCAACTGCTGATGCCGTTCTTACAATTGACGATGAGCCACATGGCGCAAAGCCACTTATCTAGGCCAATGGGAGAATCCTCGAAGATGGTCCCAACCTTCAGGGAAAATTGAGCTTTGGGGTGCTTGCCGTAGCACTTGTAGCGGTTCACGCTGGCAAGATAGGTCACGCGATCCGAACCGCGCGGGCAGCGAACCGTACCTCCGCCCAGAGACCGGCTAAGAAACCGTTGGCATTCTCAGGAATCGCGAAGTAGATGATTGCTTCTTGAAGGGTGGATGGTAGCGCCATGAGTTAAGAATAGCGGAATCCACTCAAGTAAATAATACCCCAAAATGCGAGATTGCCGCCGACCTCACGCCTGCATCGCCACATCCAGATGGGCCGCATCGTAAATGCTGAGGCCCTGGCGTTCCGCCAGGGTGAACACTTCGTCGTATGATGCCGGGTCGGTCAGGCGGACAGGCAATGTAGCCAGCGCGCGCAAAAAATCCGCTTCATTTGCCGGCGATTCTCGAGGACAAGACCACTTGGCACTCCTGTCCGCCGCTCCCGCTCTATTGAAAGGCTTGGCAATTCGAGCGTCGCACCCGGCAAGAAATCGCCGGCGCTGTACCGGGGATCTGCCTGCTAATCGCCGCTCCCCTCGTCTGTTTAAGTCCGGCGTTAACGCGTCCCCCACATATTTTCTCCTTACCCGTTCCGCTCCGCTCCCAATCCCGCATGCTCACAATCGGACATGAGATTACCTGATAGCATTACTGAGATTTCGGAACCCACCAAGCGCACTCTGGCCAATCGGCAGAATGCGCTCAAATCCACCGGCCCCCGCACCGCGGCCGGCAAACACCGCGTCGCCATGAACGCTTTCAAACACGGCTTATCGGGTCAAAACCTTTGCCTGCAAGCCGACGAGTCCGTCCCTTACTTCGACCTCGCACTCCGCTTCATCGAAGATCTTCGCCCCGTCGGCGTCCGCGAAGAGCAGCTTGCGCAAAAAATCATCGACGGCAACTGGCGGCTCAACCGCGCCGCCGCCATGGAAAACAACTTACTGAATAACGACACCGTGCGCGAAACCGATCGCCTCACCAGCGATGACCCTCGTAGCGCCGTCATCGCCGGACAAGGCAACGCCTGGCGCGCCGATTGTTTCGGCGCCCGCGCACTCGAATCGCTCGGCCGTCACGAAGCCCGCATCGCCCGCACGCAATTCAAAATGACCGCCGAGTTCGACATGCTCCAGGCCCGCCGCCTCAAGCGCAACAAAGACGAAGATGTCTTCGTCGCCAAAGAAAGCCGCGCCTGGCAGTTCCTCTCGAACGCGCTCAATCATTACCGCGCCGCCGAAGCCGCGCGGCAAGAGGAAGCTGAGCGGCAAAAGCAAGCCGAGATCGAACAGCGAGAATTCCAGAAAACTCCGCAACCCGCTCCAAAGACAACCACTTCCGCAATGGCTTTGAATTGGCAAAACGGCCCCGCGGCTGACCTCACGCCTGCCGTTTATCCGCCCAAATCCCACCAATCCCCCCACCAATCCATCTCCCGCAACGAGCAACTCCGCGCCTACGCCGCCAGCATCGGCCGGCCGCTCCCCGTGTTCACCGGCGATGAAGACTAAGCCATCTTACGTTCATGTGTCATCATGGTCAGGTTCTATGACAGCAGAAGGCAGTGTAGCCGGCATAGAGGATGAATCCGCCATTCTGGCGCTGGCGCGGCAGGGGGATGCGGGGGCGTTCTCCGGCCTGATGCGCAAGTACGAGGGGAAGATTTTCCGCCTCGCGCAGCACATCACCCAGAATCGGGAAGACGCCGAAGACGTTCTGCAGGAAACATTCCTCAAGGCCTACGAGCACCTGGATCAATTTCAGGGCAATTCAAAGTTCTATACATGGGTGGTACGCATCGCCGTCAACCAGGCGTTGATGAAGTTGCGCAAGCGTAAGACGGACAAGACCGTTTCGATGGACGAGGGGATCGATACCGGCGAGGACGTGGTGGTGCGCGAGATCGCCGCATGGGATGAAAATCCGGAACAGCAGTACTCCCGCGAGCAGCTTGGGGAGATTTTGGATAACGCCGTTCAAAGTTTGGCCCCACCTTATCGAACCGTTTTTATCCTCCGCGACATCGATGAATTATCAACGGAGGAAACCGCGGAAGCCTTGGAACTTTCCATTCCTGCAGTGAAGAGCCGCTTGCTTCGGGCACGGCTGCAGTTACGAGAGAAGCTGACCCGATTCTTCAAACGCAAGGGAGACGACGCGTTTGCTTACATGTAAGTTTTTCCTTTCCGAGCTCACCGATTATCTGGATCAGACGATCGACGCCGACCTGCGGATGAAGCTCGAGAAGCATATGGCCGAGTGCCCAAACTGCTGGGTCATCTGCGACACGACGCGGAAGACGGTGGCGATTTACCGGGGACATGAACGGGCATGCTGCGTGCCGGCCGACGTTCAAGGCCGCTTGATGGAAGCGATGAACCGGAAGCTTGCGGCCAAGGCGAAACAAGCCTAGCGGGGTCCCGCAGTACAGAAACAGGGTGCGTCGCCCGTGGGCCACTATCGTTCCGGCCCTCAAGTAGAGTACAGTTTCAGTACGCCGCGCCGCATGACTGTGAGCGCGCCGCACGGAGGAAACGGATGATTCACATGCTGGGGCACATGCTGTTTGGACTGATCGTGGGGATTGTGGCGAAGTTGATTATGCCGGGAACGCATCCCGGCGGCATTATCGCGACGATGCTAATCGGGATTATCGGGGCGTGGTTGGGTGGATTCCTCGGCCGGGCGATTGGCCTCTATCCCGCGGGGCATCCGGCGGGCTTCATCATGGCGGTGATCGGGGCCGCGATTTTGCTGGTGATCTACGGCTATGCGACCAAGCCTTCGGCCACGCGGGCGGCGAGCGACGGGCCGGTGCAGTATTCGAAGTGTCTGGCGGTGAGTTCGGGCCGGGCGGTTATACTGCGGGGTTGATGAAAGCGCGCGTACTGGTTTCGTTGAAAACCACGGTTCTCGATCCTCAGGGGCAGACAGTGCGATCGGCACTGAACGGTCTGGGGCATACCTCGATCAAAGAAGTGCGGCAGGGAAAGGTTTTTGAGATTGAGTACGAGGGAAGCGCGGATCTGGAAGCGATCGCGCGGGAAGTGCTGACGAATCCGGTGATTGAGGATTACCGGATCGAGTATTTATAACGTCGGTAGATGGCTACTTCTATGGGGCCAACGGCCGCGGTGTGACCGGGACCAATCGTCCGTCGCGGATGTAGTACCGTCCGTCGCGCCAGCGGATACTATTGCGCGTGAAGCTCGCCAGCCAGAGCGCGAACGCCACCGCGTCCCAGACGGGGATCAGCCAGAGCTTCTTCAGTAGACCGCGTTTTTTTAATCCCCAAGTTCCGGCCAGCATCGTCATTGCGATCCGGAGTAGCGCGTACGCTCCCAGGAAGCTGATCATGATGGCCGCCGTGGGGTGAACCGCGATCGCCACCAGAGACCACGCCAAGCCGTGCGTGAAGAGAAGTCCGAAGTGTCCGCCTGGGCGCATGTGGCGCATCACGACGATCCAGCGTAGGCGCTTATGCAGGAGTTCGCGCAAGGAGCCGTAGTCGGAGACGGTGGACACGCAGTACGGAAGCAGGCGCACTTCGTGGCCTTGCTCGGCGATCAGGCGGCCGACCAGCAGGTCGTCACCGGGGCGGTTTTCCAGGGCTTCGTAGCCGCCGAATTCGGCAAGGCGCGTGCGTGTCGTGACGATGGTGGTGCCGAGCGCGAATTGCACGCCGTCCAGTTCCCACGCGACCAGCATGCTCGCGAAGAAGTCCGACATCATGCCGATGGTTTGCAGTTCTTCGGGCAGTGTTTTGTCGTCGCGGGAAGCATAAAAACAGGTCACCGCGCCGACGGCCGATTCGCGCAGGGGCGCAACCACGCTGCGGAGATAGTCCGGCTTCACCCAGACGTCGCTGTCATTGATGACGAGCACTTCGTGTTGGGCTTCGCCGGCAAGGCGAGCGAGTTTGGAGACTTTGTCGTTGGAGCCGGTGCGGCCGGAACCGAAGAAGATGCGGATGCGGCGCTCGGGGAAGTCGCGCTGAAGTTGGTTTAAGATCGGCACGGCGGCATCGTCTTCGCCGCTGACGCAGAAGAGCAATTCGTAATCGGGATAATCCTGGCGGCAGAGGCTGGCGAAGTTTTCGTAGGCGTCGGGGTCCAGTCCGCGGATTGGTTTCAGGTTGCTGACGGGCGGGGTGAAGTCCGTGTTGGGTGGGCTGACGCTGGTGCGGAAGAAGCGGAAAATGCTGAAGAGCGCGAGCAGGTAATAGATGAACGGAAACGTCGCAATACCGAGGACGATCATTGGGGCGATCTTCATTTGGCAATGAGGATGACGCCTGCTAAAACCATGAGCGCGCCCGCCGCTCGGCGCAGGCCGACCGCTTCTTTAAGGATGAGCCGCGCAAGCACCGTTTCGACGATCAGGCTGGCGGCTGAGGCGGGCACGGCGAAGCTCAACGGAGCCGCCTGCACCAACGCCATGAACGCGAAGAAGGAGAAAGCCAGACACACGATGGACAGAATCAGATAGCGGCGATGGAAGATGGTGCGGATAAGTTTGGCCAGCCCACGCGCATCCACCCGCTGCTCACCCGCGCGCTTCATTTCGTAGCTTTGGAGTAAGTCGCTGAGAACCGTTGCTGTCACCACCACTGTCAGTAGCAGCCACTTCATTGCGCTGCGGCCTTCCGCGGCGTCGACGCTACCAGGGCGGCGCCGCCGAAGATGAGCAGAGTCCCGAGCCAGCGCCAGTACGTGACTTCCTCGCCCAGGAACGCCATGCCGAGAAGAGTAGACAAAATGTAGCCCACGGCGGTTACGGGCAGGATGAAGCTCAAGTCGGCCACGCTGAGCAGCGCCATACGCGTCAGCAGCGCCAGAATCTGCATCAGGATTCCGGCGGTCACCAACGGCTGAAGCATCGCGATCAGATAAGTGGCGGGGTTGCCGGAAAGCGTTTGCGGAAAATGTTTGGTTCCCCACGCCAGAGCCAGATTGCCGAACGCCTTCAGACAAATGAACAGGAGCAGAAGACCATAGGTGCGGACGTCTGCGACGGGCGATTCCCTCACTTACGCTATTATCGCCTCTGGCCTGCATGGCAAATCCCCGCAACGGCAAGTACCAGTACCTGATTGTTCTGTTAGTTGCCGCCGCCGTATACCTGGGCTGCATTGTTTCTCCGCCATCACTCCAGGACGATGTGGACGCGGTGCAGGCGCAGATCGCGCGCAATATGCTCGAGTCCGGTGATTGGGTGACGGCGCGGCTGGACGGCGTGGCGTACCTGGAGAAAGCGCCGTTAATTTACTGGTTGATCGCCGGCACTTACCGTTTGTTGGGAGTACATGATTGGGCGGCGCGGCTGCCGGTGGCGCTCTCGTCCATTGCGCTCGCCTTGCTGACGGCGGCGTTCGGAGCGTGGGCGTTCGGAAGAAAAGCCGGGCTGTATGCCGGGCTGTGTATGGCGACGTGCGTCGGATTGTTTCTGTTTACACGTATCCAGATACCCGACGTCATGCTCACCGCCACCACCGCGCTTGCGTTGTGGGCGTTTCTGCGGGTCTTGGATGAAGATGAACGGCATCCTGCTCGATGGGCGCTGGTTTGGCCGTTGTGTCTGGGTGCGGGATTACTGCTGAAGAGCCTGGTGGGAGCGCTGTTTCCAATTGCGGCGGCGCTGATCTATCTGGCGCTTACCAGACAGTTGTGGGTGCGCCGGACCTGGGTGCGGGTGCGCCCTTTCGGCGGGGCGGCGATCGTGATCCTGATCGCCGCGCCCTGGCATATTCTGGCAACGCTGCGGAACCCGCCCTATTTCGATTTCACGATGCGCAGCGCGCCCGGCGAATACCACGGGTTTCTGTGGTTCTTCTTTATCAATGAGCAGTTGCTTCGGTTCTTGAACATGCGGTATCCGCGCGATTACAACACCGTCCCGCGTGTTTACTTCTGGCTCTTCCATCTGCTGTGGCTGTTCCCGTGGAGCGTGTATCTGCCGGGGGCCTCCAAGCTTTCGTATCGGCCGGTGGACCGCGCGGGGCGGGTGCGGTTGCTGGCCTTGTGTTGGATCGGTTTCGTGCTGGTGTTCTTTACGTTTTCCACCACGCAGGAGTATTACTCGATGCCCTGCTATCCGGCCTTCGCGCTGTTGATCGGTTCGGCGATGGCGGCGGAGGGAATCTGGATCAAGCGGGGGACGGGCGTGTTGACGGTGGTCGCCGCGTTGGCCGCGGTCGTTTGCTTCGCGCTTTGGGTTTCGGTGCGCGGCCTGCCGACGCCGGGCGATATTGCAACGGGGTTGAATCAGCGGCCGGGCACATATACGCTATCGCTCGGCCACATGGCGGACCTGCGCATCCCCGCCTTTGCTTATCTGCGTGTGCCGCTTCTGGCCGCCTCGTTTGCGTTCCTGGTGGGGGCGGTGGGAACCTTTCGCGCACCGGCGCGTCGCGCGTTCGCCGCGGCGGCGTTGATGATGGTGTTGTTCTTTTATGCGGCGACCATGGCGCTGGTGGTGTTCGACCCTTATCTATCGTCGAAGCCGATGGCGGACGCGCTGGAACGCTCGCCCGCGGGCACACTGATTATCGACCACCACTACTACACGTACTCATCGGTTTTCTTCTACACGGATCGGCGGGCGTTGCTCTTGAACGGGCGGTTTAACAACCTAGTGTATGGGTCTTACGCGCCGGACGCGCCGGATGTTTTTATCGACGATGCGCAGTGGACCAAGCTTTGGAACGAGCCCGCGCGCTATTACCTGATGGCCGGCGAGAAGGCGTTGCCGCGCTTGCGCAAGCTGGTGGGCGGCGAGCACCTGCAAGTGGTTCTGGCAGGCGGCGGCAAGGTGTTGCTTACAAACCGTCCAATGCCGCTTTCCTACCCGCCAGCACCGGCGTACTGACCTGCTGCTTACGATCGTTGGCCCCGCTGCGCCAGTTCACGCGCGGCATGAACAACGAGGTGTCGATGCGGTCACGGTAACGGACGGCGATGTTCAACAGGGAATCCAGCAGCGATTCCGAAAGGAAATGCGGTTCCAGGCCCAGATCGATCAGCTTGGAATGCCTGGCGTTGTAGTAGTGCTGCTCGGCTTCCACGCGGGGGTCCGGGACATGGTCGATATCTACGGGCAGGCCCATGCGGCGGGCGGCCGCTTGTACCATGCGCGCCAGTTCCAACACCGAGAACTGCTCGGTGAACTGGTTGAAGACGCGGAACTCGCCGGGACGCGCCGGCTCCAGACACGCCAGTTCCACGCAGCGCACAGTGTCGCGGATATCGAGGAACCCGCGGGTCTGTCCGCCGCGTCCATAGACGGTGAGAGGATGGCCGCTGGCGGCTTGCGCGCAGAAGCGGTTCAGAACGGTGCCGAACACCTCATCGTAATCGAAGCGGTTGATGAGAGCTTCATCGATGGCCACTTCATCCGTCATGGTTCCGTAGACGACGCCCTGGTTCAGATCGGTGGCGCGCAGTCCCCAGATCTTGCAGGTAAACATGATGTTGTGGCTGTCATGCACCTTGGAAAGGTGATAGAAAGAGCCGGGCTGCTTGGGGTAGGGAACGGTGTCGGTGCGCCCGTTGTGCTCGATGGTGATGAAGCCTTCTTCGATATCGATGTTGGGCGTTCCATACTCGCCCATGGTGCCCAGCTTGATCAGGTGGCAATCGGGCCGCAGCTCCTTGATCGCGAACAGAAGATTCAGCGTGCCGACTACATTATTTACCTGCGTATAGACCGCGTGTTTGCGGTCGATCATCGAGTACGGAGCAGCACGTTGTTCCGCGAAATGCACCACGGCATCCGGCTCAAATGCGTCCAGTGTACTTGCCAGGAAGTCATAGTCGGTCACGTCCCCGACAAACAGTTCGATGGCGATGCCGGTACGATCCCGCCACAGGGACAGTCTCTTCGAGAGCGGCTGAATTGGCGTCAGCGACTCGACTCCCAGCTCGTGGTCCCACTGGCGCCGCACGAAGTTATCGACGATCGAAACCGTGTGCCCCTTGGCCGCCAAGTAGAGCGCCGTCGCCCAACCGCAATATCCGTCACCGCCCAGCACGCAAATCTTCATCTTTGTTTCCGCTTAACTCCTATACAAGATTTCTTGAAACTCAGGCGATCTCGGTGACGCGCTGACCCAGCGCCGGAACTGCGACCGGCTGGATCCGCCACTTCTTCATCCACAGGAAAAGAATCATCAAGCCCCAAAGGTGATAGCCGAGATTGGCCCGCCGATCCATGTGTCGGCGGACGCAATCCTCGATCCTATCAACCCGGAATAACTCGCTATACTCGCGCGCTCCGCTCATTAATGTATCTAAAAGCATGGATCGCAGAGGGCCGCGCAGCCAATCATGCGCTGGTATATCCAGGCCGATCTTGCGGCGCCGCAGCACCGAAGCCGGCAGCTTGCCTTTCATCAACTCTTTCAGAACAACCTTTTGATGGGTGCCGCGCACTTTCAAGTACATCGGCAGGGATGCGGCAAACTCCACAATGCGGTGATCGAGGAAAGGCGGACGCACCTCCACCGCGTGAGCCATGCTGATCCGGTCCACTTTGGTGAGGATGTCGTCGGGGAGGAAATACTTCTGATCGAACCAAAGGTCCACGGCGGGATCGTCATTGACGGTATCGTATTCGCCGACGATGCGGTTCAGTTCGCCCGGCAGCCTGAGGCGCGTGAGCATCCGCTTTTCGGAGTCGGAGAAAGTTCCGTTCCAATAGACGTGGGCGCGGCCGGGCGATAAGCGGCATCCTTCCAGGAAGCGCTTCAACTTGTACTCCAGGCTGATCTTCTCGTCGGACACCGGCCAGTAGCGAAGCGCCCATTGCGCGCCGGCGAGCAGTCCTGATGGAAAACGGCGCATTCCCTTGGCAAGACGATTGGCGCGATAGGTAAGGTAACCGCCAAAAAGTTCATCAGCGCCTTCGCCGCTGAGGGCTACCGTGGCGCTTTGCCTCGTCATGCGGGAAAGAAACCAGACCGGCAGCGCGCCCGCGTCCGCATTAGGCTCGTCGGAGAAGTAGGCGAATTCTTCGATCGCGTCCCGCAGGCCGCAGTCGGCATTCAGATCCAACTGCTCATGGTCCGTGCCATATTGCGACACCATGGCGCGGATATAATCCGTCTCGTCGAAAGAACGTCCGCGGAAGGAAATGGAGAATGTTTTCAGGCGCGTGGGTGACTGCTCCGCCGCATAGTGCAGGATCGCGGAGGAGTCCACTCCGCCGCTGAGCCAGACTCCCAGGGGTACATCCGAGATGAGGTGTTCGCGAACCGAATTCTTTAAGAGCGCGTCAAGCTCTTCCTGGGCGGCCTCGGAGGTCCGCGCCCGGCGTCTGCCGAAAGGGAGCCGCCAGTATGTATCGGAGCGGACCGTTCCATTCCGCCACTCCAGCCAATGACCGGGGAGAAGTTTCTCAATTCCTTCGACCAAGGTGGATGAGCCGGGAACGTAGTTCAGCGAGAGATAGGAATCGAGGCCGTTCAGATTAATCTGCCGGTCGAACTCCGGGTGAACCAGGATCGCTTTGATCTCAGAGCCGAAGTAGAGTTCGCCACCTTTTCGGGCGATGTAAAGCGGCTTGATGCCCACGCGATCGCGCGCCAGCACCAGGCGCTTTCCGGACTCGGTCCACAACGCAATAGCGAACATGCCGCGCAAACGGGAGAAACACTCGATGTCCCACTCGAGAAACGATTCAAGCACCACTTCGGTGTCGCCGCAGGTGCGGAAACGATGACCAAGGCTTTCCAACTCGCGGCGCAACTCCGCATGGTTGTAGATCTCGCCGTTGAAGACGAGGACGGTGTCACCCGATGCGGATTGCACGGGCTGGCCGCCCGCGTTGGGGTCGATCACTTTTAGGCGAGTCGCACCCAGAGATACGAAAGTGGACTGGAAGACACCCTGCTGATCGGGCCCGCGATGTATCAGCGACTTGACGGCTGCATGAATGCTCGCCGAATCGAACACACGCCTACTATGAGTAAAGCCTGCGATTCCACACAAAACTGCAACTCCCGGATAGGCACCCCGCGTTAAGCCGCGTTGAGGCCCTGCATCCTTTGTAACACGTTGAAAAAACGTGAAAGTTACAAAACCGCTTACCTGGTTGCGCCCGCTTCCGTACTTACCGGAGATTTGATGATCAGGGCTCTTACATCCTGGCCCGCCGCATCCTTGTCGAAAGCCGGGATATCCGAATTCATCATCGCCGACCAGCGGCTGATATAGCCATTCACTTGAGCCGTCACTTTTGCGAGTTGGGAGAGCGCCGCATCGGTAGGTACGGCATCCGCATCACCGCCGACCGCGACGGCCAGCGAAGCCAAATCGCCATCGATGCCGAGGCCGTACTTAAGAGAATCCTCGTTGGCGCGCAGTTTTAGATCGATCAAACGGTCCTGCAAAGCGGTGAGCTTCTCGTCGAGGCCCTGCGCCTTTGCAAGGAGCGGTTTGGCCTTTACCGGATCGAGCCTTTTCTTCATATCGGCCAACTGCGCTTTCACGTCGAGGATCTCATTGACCACTTCATAGACTCGCGCCAGTTCGCCCCGGATTTCGAGGAGCGTGATG
This sequence comes from Bryobacteraceae bacterium, assembly GCA_965225785.1. GTDB lineage: Bacteria > Acidobacteriota > Terriglobia > Bryobacterales > Bryobacteraceae > Bog-113. The sequence continues at coordinate 714,027 of CBDDBV010000005.1, forward strand.
AATTGCTTCTGGATGTCTTCGGGCGAGACCTTGATGCGCGGGTCCATCTTCACTTCGATCGGCGCGGTCAAGGTCTTGCCGTCCACGGTGATGCGCGCCTGGTAAGTGCCGGGCATCGCCATGGGACCCTTCGCGCCGCCTTCGTATTCGTACAGGTAGTAGTTTTCCACCCCGGGCACGCTTTCGTACCGAAGATCCCAAACCAGGCGGTTCAATCCCGCCTTTAGCTCGACTTCCTTCTTGGGCTTCTCATCCTCGGGATCGAGTTGCTCGTCGGTTTCTTTGGCCTTCGCAGAGGAATAGGATCGGATCACTTTGCCCGCGCTATCGAGGATTTCCAGTTTGGCGTCTTTCGGTTTCACCTTCGTGTAGACATAGATGATCGAACCTGCCGGTGGGTTTTCTCCTCCGATCGGCGACGGCGGCGCATCTCCGCCGCCACTTCCATGGACGCGGAACGCGGGCGATGGGGTGTAGAGCCAAAGATCGGCTTTCGTGGTTTCCGCGCTCGCCTGACGGAGCGGCGAAAGGTCGTCGAGAATCCAGAACGAGCGCCCATGAGTGGCAAGGAGTAAATCGTTGTCTTTGATGACGAGATCGTGTACGGGCACGGTGGGCAGATTCAGTTGCAGCGAAGCCCAGGTGAGACCCGCGTCGTTTGAGGTGAAGACGCCGGTTTCCGTTCCGGCGAAGAGCAGTCCCCGGCGGACGTGGTCTTCGCGGACGGCGCGCACGAAGGAGCCGTCGGGGATGCCGGCGCCGAGCTTTCTCCAAGTCTTGCCGAAGTCGGCGGTCGCGAAGATATACGGCTTGACGTCGTCATTGGCGTGGCGATCGACGGCGACCCACGCCGTTCCGGCATCAAACGGCGAGGCGTCGATCTGGCTGATCTTGCTCCACTCCGGCAGATCTTTGGGCGTAATGTTCGTCCAGTTCTTGCCGCCGTCGCGCGTGAGTTGAATCAGTCCGTCGTCGGTTCCGGCCCAGATCAGGCCCGCTTGCAGCGGGGATTCAGCGACGGCGAAAACTGTGTCGTAATACTCGGTGCCGGTATCGTCGATGGTGATGGGACCGCCGGAAGGCTGCTGCTTGTCCTTATCGTTCCGCGTGAGGTCGGGGCTGATCGCATCCCAGTGGGTGCCGCCATCGGTGGTCTTGAAGATCCGTTCGCCCGCGTGGTAAACGGCATTGGGATCATGCGGCGAAATGAGGAGCGGCGCGGTCCATTGGAAGCGATGCTCCAACCCGGCCGCGCCTTTGCCGTCGCTGAGTACGGGGCTGACCGTGATGCTGCGCAACTGGCCGGTGTGTTTGTTGAACTGCGTGATCTGCCCCTGGTAATCGCCGGCGTAGATGATGTCGGGATCGCGCGGATCGGGGGCGATGTAGCCCGCTTCGCCGCCGCCGACGGTGTACCAGTCCTGCCGCTCGATCAACCCTTCGGAACCGCGGCTGGCGATGCCCACGGTGGTGTTGTCCTGCTGCGCGCCGTAAAGGTGATACGGGAAGCGCGCGTCGGCAATGACGTGGTAGAACTGCGCGGTGGGCTGGTTATTCTGCTGGGTCCAATGGGCGCCGCCGTCATTGGTCACCGTGGCGCCGCCATCGTCGCTCTGGATCATGCGTTTGGTGTTGAGCGGATCGATCCAGAGCCCGTGATTATCACCGTGCGGAAGCTTGATTTTGTTGAAAGTGTGGCCGCCGTCCGTGGAGCGGTGGAAGTCCACGTTCAAGATATAAACCTTATCGGGGTCAACTGGATCCGCCACAATGTGCATGTAGTACCAGGCCCGCTGCGTGAACCGATCGTCCGCGTTGATCAGCTCCCACTTATCGCCGCCATCGTCCGACCGGTACAGTCCGCCCTTGTTGGCCTCAATGAGCGCGTAGACGCGGTCCGAGTTGGCGGAGACGGCCACGCCGATTTTGCCGTACGGACCTTCGGGCAGCCCTTCGCCATCGAGCTTCTTCCAGGTATCGCCGGAATCGACGGAACGATAGAGCGCGCTGCCGGGGCCGCCGCTATCCATACGCCACGGCTGGCGGCGCACCTGCCACATGGCGGCGAACAGGACGTGCGGATTGTGAGGATCGAAAGCGACGTCGACGCCGCCCGTGTTTTCGTTGACGTAGAGAACTTTCTGCCAGGTCTTCGCGCCATCGGTGGTGCGGAAGATGCCGCGCTCGGTGTTCGGGCCGTAGGGATGGCCCAACGCCGCGACGTAAACGATATCCGCGTTCTTTGGGTTGATGATCAGCTTGCCGATGGCGCGCGAATCTTTGAGGCCGACGTTCTTCCAGTTCTTGCCGGCATCGACTGACTTGTAGATGCCATCGCCCTGCGCCAGATTGCCGCGGATGCAGGCTTCTCCGGTGCCGGCGTAGATGACGTTGGGGTCGGATGGAGCGACGGCCAGACTGCCGATGGAGGAAGATTTCTCATGATCGAACACCGATTTCCAGGTGGTCGCGCCGTCAGTCGATTTCCAGATGCCGCCGCCGGTGGAACCGAAGTAGTAAGTGGTGGGATCGCCCGCTATTCCGGTAGCGGTGAGGGAACGGCCGCCCCGGAAAGGCCCGATGGAGCGGTACTGCATGCCCTGCTCGTCCTTCTTTTCCTTATCTTTGTCTTTCTCTTCCGGCGGGTTCTCACCGAGGCGCTTCTGTTGAATGGAGTCTGGTTGCGGGGCTTGTGCGAACAACGTGGAGAAAGGTAATAGCGAAAGAACTAAGGCGGGCGGAAAAAGTAAGCGCATGGATTATGTCATTCTAGCCTTTCTCCCACCTATGCGACCGGCCACACTCTTACTTCTTTTCGCGGCACTGGCACACGCCCAGTTTCCGGCCACCGGCGATGACGGCATGAAATGGCGCAACATCGGTCCGTTTCGCGGCGGCCGAACGGTGGCCGCGGCAGGCATTCCAGACCAGCCCAACGTGTTCTACGTGGCGGCCAACAACGGCGGCATTTGGAAGACGAACGATGCCGGACGGGTATGGAAGCCGATCTTCGACGGCCAGGATACCGGGTCCATCGGGTCGCTCGCCATCGCGCCTTCGAACCCGAACGTGATCTACGCGGGCAGCGGCGAAGGCCTGCAGCGGCCGGACCTTTCGGTGGGCGACGGCATTTACAAATCGGTGGATGCGGGCAAGACATGGACGCATCTCGGCCTACGCGACGGCTGGCAGATCCCGGCGATTCTCGTCGACCCGCGCGATGAGAACCGCTTGTTCGTCGCCGTGCTGGGCCACCCGTATGGACCTAACGAAGAGCGCGGGATTTACCGTTCCACCGACGGCGGACGGCATTTCGACCGCGTGCTGTACAAGGATGAAAACACCGGCGGGATGGATCTGGCGTTCGATCCGAAAGACCCGCGGACGGTGTATGCCGATCTGTGGGCGGCGCGGCAGGCGCCGTGGGAGATTGGCGGATCGTTCAACGGTCCGGGCAGCGGGCTGTTCAAATCGACCGATGGCGGGACGACCTGGAAGCCGCTGACCAGTGGTTTGCCGGGCATTGCCGACGGGCTCGGCCGCATCGGGATCGGCGTTTCGCCCAGCAATGGAAACCGCATGTACGCGATGGTGGATGCGCCGAAGCTGGGCGGCGTTTACCGGTCCGACGACGCGGGCGCGAACTGGACACGCGTCAACAGCGAAGAGCGGGTTTGGGGGCGCGGCGGCGACTTCGCGTTCGTGCGCGTGGACCCGCGCAACCCGGACCGGATTTATGTCGCGAACACGTCCACCTATCGCTCGGAGGACGGCGGCAAGAGCTTCACGGCGATCAAGGGCGCGCCGGGCGGCGATGATTATCACACCATCTGGATCAACCCGCTGAACCCGGATATCATTCTGCTGGCGGTGGATCAGGGCGCCACGCTGACTGTCAATGGCGGGCAGACCTGGAGCTCCTGGTACAACCAACCGACCGCCCAGTTCTATCACGTGATCACGGATAACCGCTTCCCGTATTGGGTGTATGGCGGACAGCAGGAAAGCGGGTCGGCGGGCGTTGCGAGCCGCAGCGATTACGGGACCATCAGCTTTCGCGACTGGCATCCGGTGGCCGTTGAGGAGTACGGCTATGTGGCGCCCGATCCGCTGAACCCCAACTTCATCTACGGCGGCAAGGCGACGCGCTTCGACCAGACCACCGGCGACGTTCAGAACATCAGCCCGGTTCCGCTGCGGTCCGACAAGTACCGGTTCGTGCGCACCATGCCGCTGCTGTTTTCACCCGTGGATCCGCACGTTTTATATCTCGGCTCGAACGTTCTTTTCAGGACTGCCAACGGCGGCAATAGCTGGGACGTGATGAGTCCGGATCTGACGCGCGAGGCTTATGAAGTGCCCGGCGTGCTGGGCGTCTTCACGGCGCTCGATCCGGAAAAGGGCAAACACCGCGGGGTGATTTATACGATTGCACCGTCACCGAAGGACATCAATCTGATCTGGTGCGGAACCGATGACGGGCTGATCCATCTCACGCGCGATGGCGGCAAGAACTGGGCGAATGTGACACCGCCCGATCTGACGCCGTGGAGCAAGGTGTCATTGATGGACGCTTCGCATTCCGACCCGGGAACGGCGTATGCCGCGATCAATCGTTTCCGGCTGGACGATCTGCGTCCGCATATTTACCGGACGCGAGACTTCGGCAAAACCTGGACGGCCATTACGAACGGCCTGCCGGACAACGCGCCCATCAACGCGGTGCGCGAAGATCCCGAACGCAAGGGACTGCTCTATGCCGGGTCTGAGCACCAGGTGTGGGTTTCGTTTGACGACGGAGCTCATTGGGAATCGTTGCGCTTGAATATGCCGGCGACATCCATTCGGGACCTGGTGATCCATGGCGACGACCTGGTGATTGGAACGCATGGGCGCGGATTTTGGATCCTTGACGATGTAACGCCGCTGCGGCAGATGACCCCGCGCTTGTTAAGCGACGCCGTCACGCTCTTCAAACCGCAGACGGCTCTGCGGTGGAGATGGAACCGCAATCCGGACACGCCGCTTCCTCCCGAGGAACCCGTGGGGCAGAATCCCCCCGATGGCGCGATTGTCGATTACTATCTGACAGGCGACGCCGCGAAAGCATCGATTGAAATCCTGGACTCCGCCGGGCACGTGGTGCGGCAGTACGCATCCACCGACGTCGCCGAGCCCGTGGACCCGGAATTGAACGTGCCCACTTATTGGATTCGCCCCGCGCCGGTGGTGGAAACGAAGTCCGGTATGCACCGTTTCGTGTGGGATCTTCACTATTCACCGCCTTATTCCAAAGAGCATGAATATCCGATCTCGGCGGTTTACCGGAACACTCCGCGGTTGCCGTTGGGGCCGACGGCGCTGCCAGGGGAATACAAGGTGCGCCTGACCGTGGACGGCCAACAATTTACCCAGACACTCCTGATCAAGCTGGATCCGCGCATCACCACCAGCCCGGAAGGATTGCGGCGAAAGTTCGACCTCTCGACGCGGTTGACGGAGATCATGAACTCGCCCGACGGGAAGAATGAACGTGTCCATGGAAGGGCCTCCATGCTCTTGAACATCGTTGAAGATTCCGACGCGGCGCCGACCACTCAGGCGGAAGCGGCGGTCGACGATCTCGAAAAGGCTCTGAAGTCACCGGCAGGGAGGGCCGCCATCGAGTCAGCGCCGGAGAGGGGCGACGACGAACCCTAAGCCCGGCGGTTCTGTTCCGCCGCAAACCCATCGATTTTCTTCGAAATGCCCAAAGCATCCAAACGCCTGCCCAACGGCAGGACAGTGGCGCTGCGGGCAACGGTCAGAAGCATGGATCTGCCGCCGTTATCGACGCTATGCTCCAGGCGGGCGGACGTGAGTCTTCGAACCTCCGTACGTACCGCCTCGATTCCGGCGGGACGGCTGACGATGGCGACGAAACACGGTCCACGCCATCGAAAAACCTGATCCGGCGCGGGAAAAGATTCCGTCACATGCTTGCTGAAAACGTGAAGAATCTGATCGCCGACCTCGTAGCCGAAGCGAGCGTTAATGGTTTCGAGACGCTCCAGAACGACAACCACAAGACAGTGGTTTCCGGCCGCGGCGGCCTGGCTGATGGCTTCCTCCGCTTCGCGCAATTGTTGCGTACCACCGCTGGGATCCGGGGTGGCCACTGAGGCAGGCAGGTCCGCCAGGTCGGCGCGCAGTTCAGTCGAAAGAACCTCCTGGCGCTCGGCCTCATGGCAAATATCTTCCAGCGTGGCCGCCAACTTACTCTTGAGCAGCCGAATATCATCAATCTGCGAGGCCCGGGCCAGATCTCTTTCCACGCGGCGCAGGTTTTGACTTGCCGTTTCGGCGCCGGCGGAGAGGCGGCGCAGAGCGGCGCCCATGATACTGACGATGCCGCGCAGTTCGAAATCATGCCCGCGGTGGTATTTCTCAACAGACTCGTTGTAGGTGGCGATCGATTTGGCCGCGCCGCCGCCCAGCGTCGCAATATCCTCAACAGCCGAGTAATTCAAAAAGCCTTCTTTGACTTTGCGTAAGGCGCTGCGATAAAAGGCGCATTCTTCGGGGTCGAGCTCCGCCGCATGATCCGCCGAAGCATCAAGCAAGAGCAGGATTACGCGCTGTAGCGCCGCCTCTTCGCTCTCCTTTTCCGCGCCCCAAAGCCGTTTTAACGAAGTCACTCACCGAATCTATCGGCGTTTTGCGGAAATTCTTTACCCGATCAAGCGAGTTCGGAAGTGCAATTTGGACAACGCTTTGCGGCCAACGGAATGGCGGTTGCGCAGAACGGGCAGTCCCGGGTGGTCACGACGGCGGCGGGCTTCGGAAGGAATTTCCCCACCGCCTGAATCAAGAGGAAGACGCAAAGAGCGATGATCAGGAACTCGACGACGGTATTGATGAAAACGCCGTAGCTCATGACGACCGCGGCTTTATCGGCCTTCGCCGCGGCGAGGCTGGGGTAAGTCCCCCCTTTTAGCACGAAGAACTTGTTCGAGAAGTCAACGCCACCCAGAGCAAGCCCAATGGGCGGCATGAGAATATCGTTCACCAGCGACGACACAATCTTCCCGAAGGCCGCGCCGATGATCACGCCCACAGCCAGGTCGAGGACGTTCCCCCGCATGACAAACGCTTTGAAGTCTTTTAGCATTTCGATCTCACCACTTTCCTGTCATCGTGTGAGCCATTGTATTACTTCGCCATGCGCTGGATGAAGTGGGTATCGTAGTCGCCGGCCAGGAAGTCCGGGTCGGCCAGGATCTTCTGGTGCAGCGGAATGGAGGTGTAGATGCCTTCGACAATGAACATGCTTAAGGCGCGGCGCATTCGCTGGATGGCTTCTTCGCGAGTGGCGCCGTGGACGATCAGCTTGGCGACGAGCGAATCGTAGTAGGGCGGTATGACGCCGTCGGTGAAGGCATGGGTATCGACGCGGACGCCGATTCCGCCGGGCAAATTGAGGCCGGTGATCCGGCCCGGAGAAGGCGCGAATGTATCCGGATTTTCGGCGTTAATCCGGCATTCCATGGCATGGCCGCGGGACTGCACGGGCAGGCTGATGATGTCCTGGAGACGTTCCCCGGCGGCAATGCGGATCTGCGACTTCACGAGGTCGATGCCCGTCACCATTTCAGTGACAGGGTGCTCCACCTGAATGCGGGCGTTCACCTCGATGAAATACAGATCGCCGTTCTCATCCATCAGGAATTCGACGGTACCGGCATTGGTGTAGCCGATTTCCTTGAGAGCGACGCGCAAGGTCTGTACGACATGCTCGCGCATCTCCGGACGCAAAGCGGGTGAAGGCGACTCCTCCAGAAGTTTTTGATGCCGCCGCTGGACGCTGCATTCGCGCTCGCCCAGAATCTGCACTTCGCCATGCTCGTCCGCGAGCACCTGGAATTCAATGTGGCGCGGGCGCGTGACGAATTTTTCGAGATACACGTCCGCTGAACTGAACGAAGCACCGGCTTCCTGTTGCGCCTGCTCGAGCATGGGGGCGAGTTCCGCGGCCTTGTTGACCACGCGCATGCCTCGTCCCCCACCGCCGGCCGAAGCTTTTAGGATGATGGGGAAGCCAATGCGGTTGGCGACTTCGATGGCTTCCTCGGCGCTTCCGAGAACGCCCTCGGACCCGGGCAGGGTCGGCACGCCGAACTGCTTCATGATGGCGCGGGCGCGCTCTTTTACGCCCATGGCGCGAATCACGGCGGAGGGAGGACCGATGAACTTGATACCGGAGTCTTTGCAGACTTCGGCGAAGCGCGAATTCTCACTCAGGAAACCGTAGCCCGGATGAATGGCGTCGACGTTGGTGATCTCGGCCGCGCTGATAATCGACGGAATATCGAGGTAGCTGCGCGCGCTCTTAGCGGGGCCGATGCAGACGGCTTCGTCCGCGAACCGCACGGGCAAGCTGTAACGATCGGCTTCCGAGTAGACGGCGACAGTGGGAATACCAAGATCGCGGCAGGCGGAGATCACGCGGACGGCGATCTCGCCGCGGTTGGCGATCAGGATCTTGCGGAAGGGCAGGTTCAAGTTGGCCGGAACCCTTTGCAGGGATGGGAATTTCTTAGCGCCGGCGCCGGGCAGCGCGTCAGATTGGACTTGGGTCGCCACGATGATTTAGATGGCCCGGATCGCGAAGAGCGCTTCCCCGTATTCGACCGGCTGGCCGTTGGGAACCAGCTTGCTCTCGATGACGCCGGGGAAGTCGGCTTCGATTTCGTTCATGAGTTTCATCGATTCGATGATGCAGAGCACGCGGCCGGCTTGCACCGTCTCCCCGACGCGAACGAAAGCGGGGCTACCCGGTGAAGCGCTCTCGTAAAAAGTCCCGACGATGGGCGACTTCACCAGCTTGATGGCGGGATCGACGGCGGGTGTAGCCGGCGGAACGGGCGCAGCGGACGCTGGAGCAGGCGCGGGCGCGGCAGGTGGGGCCGCAGCCACCGGCGCGGGCGAAGCGGCGTGCATCTGGGGCGCTCCCGGATAGAAGAGCGGCGAGTAAACCTGAGCTTCCCCGGCTCCCGTACGGCGGATGCGGACCCGATTATCTCCGCGCTGCACTTCCAGTTCGGCGACGCCGGTGTCGGACACCAGTTGAATCAGTTCCCGGATTTCGTCCACTGTCATGGCAACGGTCTAGCTTAGCAGAACGTCACCATTCCAACAATTCCTTGGAAGTGGGGGTGAGGACATCGCAGCCGGTTGGGGTGACGATTACCGTATCTTCGATGCGAATGCCGCCGTATCCTTCGAAGTAGACGCCCGGTTCCACCGTGATCGCGAAGCCGGCTTGCAGCACGGTTTTGGACTTCCGGCCGATGCGGGGAGCTTCGTGGATCTCAAGGCCCAGACCATGGCCGGTGGAGTGCACGAACTCTTTTCCAAAGCCGGCGGCGTCCAGCACGCTGCGCGCGGCCGCATCCACCTGGGCTCCGGTGACGCCGGGCTTGACGGAATCGATGGCGGCGAGCTGCGCCTCAAGAACCGCGTTGTACAGCGCTTTGAAACGCTTCGGCGCCTTTCCGATGTGGAGCGTGCGCGTCATGTCGCTCGCGTAGGCGTTCTCAAAGGCGCCCATATCGATCAGAAGGATGCCCTTATCCCCAACCCTGTTGGATGTGGGGCGAGCGTGTGGAAAGGCGGAGCGGACGCCGGCGGCAACGATGGTTTCGAAAGCGGAACTCTCCGCCCCGGCGCGGCGCTGCTGGTAATCGATTTCGGCGGCGAGTTCGGATTCACGCATGCCCGGCTTAAAACTTTTCAACGCGCGCCGGAACGCCCTTGAGTTGGTCTCGACGGCCTGTCCGATGAATCCGATCTCTTCCTCGGATTTCACCATGCGGAGATCTTCCACCGCGGAATCGACCGGAATGAGAACGGAACCCGCGGGCAGGGCCGTTCGGAGCGCATCGAATGTTTCGAAGCTGATCCGGTTGCGTTCGAAACCGATCCGGCGCATTTTCCGGCGCTTGAGGAAGTCCGCGACTCCGACGATCAACGGGCCGGTCACGATGCGGACGGGGAACGGCGCCTGCTGAGCGGCCTGCAAGGTGTAGCGGGGATCCGTGAAAAGGGTCGCGCCGGTCCCCGAAACCACGAGCAGCCCGCTACTCCCGGTAAATCCGGACAGGTATCGGATGTTCGACGGCGCGGAAACGAGAAACCCACCGAGCGGCTTGCCTTCGGGATCGTGGCCGTTCAAATGTTCGAGTAGGGCCTGAAGGCGCGCGTTCGTAGAGGGATGCATGATGTCCTTCGGCATCATACTGCTTTCACCGGTCTGCTGGCCATACAAATGCAGGCGCAGCGCTCATGCTCGTGAATGAAGACGGCCGGCCGATCGCGGAAGACACCGTCGTCCCGGAGCTTAGCGCGCGGCAAGAGCAGGAGGCGGAAGACCGCACTTCCGTCAGCGCGGTCGTGGTGCATGAGGCGATCCGGAAGGACGGCGAAGAGGAACTGCAGCGGCCGATGTCCGCTCTGGCGTGGTCCGGGCTGGCGGCAGGGCTCTCGATGGGATTTTCGTTCGTGGCGGAGGCTTTGCTGCAAACATACCTGCCGGATGCGATTTGGCGTCCGCTGGTGGTCAGCCTCGGGTACCCGTTCGGTTTTCTGATCGTAATCATCGGGCGGCAGCAGCTTTTCACGGAGAATACGCTCACCGCGATTATTCCGCTTCTCTCGCGGCGCAACATGAGCACCGTGTTTTCCGTACTGCGGCTCTGGGCGATCGTGCTGGCCGCCAATCTGATCGGCGCGCATGTGTTCGCCTGGGTGATCGGAAACACGCCGGCGTTCCGGCCGGACGTTCAGGAATCGCTGCGGGCCCTTGCTGTGAAAGCCGCGGACGTGGGGTTCAAGACCGCGATATTGCGGGGCTGTTTCGCCGGGTGGCTGATCGCGATGGTGGTATGGATGCGAGCGGCGGTGGACACCGGCCGGATCGCGATCATCGTGATTCTCACGTATGTTGTCGGGTTGGCTGGCTTGACGCATATCATCGCCGGGTCGGTGGAAGTTTTGTTTCTCGTGATGACTGGGCGCTTGAGTTGGTTTGCCTATGTGGGCGGTTATATGGTTCCCACTCTGCTCGGAAATATCATCGGCGGAGTTTCGATGGTGTCCGTGGTGAATCACGCGCAAGTGGTTTCCGGCATGTCTCAGAGCAAGCGGCTGAAGGGAAATTAGCGCGTGACCGGGCCATTAGCGGCGCGCATACAATCATGCATGCGGAGAAATGAGAACGCGTGGCCTGAACTCCAATGGTCTAACTGGGAAAAGACCGCGGATACGCTGCATATGTGGACGCAGATCGTGGGCAAGACCCGGCTGGCATTAGCGCCGTTGCAGGCCCATTGGTGGAACGTTCCTCTGTATGTGAGCGCGCGCGGGCTGAGTACTTCCGCAATGCCTTACGGAGACGAGTTACTCGAAATCGAATTTGACTTCGCCAGCCACCATCTGCGGTTCCGGCTTAGTTCCGGGGCGATGATCTCTATGCCGCTCCGCGCTCAATCCGTCGCGCAGTTTTACCGCGAGTATATGAAGTGCCTTGAGGCGCTCGGCGTGTCGGTTCATCTTTACTCCACTCCCGTTGAAGTCCAAAACCCGATTCCTTTCGAGCGGGATGAAGAGCATGCCGCATACGACCCGGAATATGCTCATCGATTCTGGCGGGTTCTCCTGCGGGCCGATCAGATCTTCCAGCGATTCTCATCGGGGTTTATCGGCAAAATCAGTCCAGTGCATTTTTTCTGGGGGAGCTTCGATCTGGCGGTTACGCGATTTTCCGGCCGGCCCGCGCCGCCGCGTGACGGGGCGGACAAAGTCACCCGGGAAGCGTATTCGCATGAAGTCATCAGCGCCGGATTCTGGCCGGGTAATGGAGGCTTCGGCGAGCCGGCTTTCTACTGTTATGCCGCGCCCGCTCCGGCAGGGTTGGAGAGTCAACCGATAGAGCCGGCGCCGGCTGCTTATGACACCAAGTTAGGCGAGTACATACTGCGCTACCAGGACATGAGGTTGGCGGAGGAGCCGGACAAGCTATTGCTCGCTTTTCTGGAAAGTTCTTACGGCGCCGCGGCGGATCTTGCGAAATGGGATCGCGCTTCGTTGGAGCGGCGACCTACTCCAGCCGGGTAAGGCGGCACAGGTTTGGCGATCGCATCGATCAATCCGGCTACGGGAGAAACGCTCAAGACCTTTCCCGCCCTTTCGAGAAATCAGTTGGAAGAGAAGCTGTCTCTGGCCGCTAAGGCGTTTCAGGAATTTCGCCACGTGGCGAAAAGCACGCGCGCGGAAATGCTTCGAAACGCCGCGGCCATTCTGGACGGCGAGAGCGAGTCCCTGGGCCGGATCATGACTCTGGAGATGGGAAAGACGCTGCGATCGGCAATTGCGGAGGCTCGGAAGTGCGCGTCCGGCTGCCGTTACTACGCCGATTATGGCGCGGACCATCTGGCCGACCAGATCATCTCCAGCAGCGCTTCGCTCAGCTTTGTCCGTTATCAGCCGCTGGTCCCATTCTCGCGATCATGCCCTGGAACTTCCCTTTCTGGCAGGTGTTTCGATTTGCGGCGCCCGCGTTGATGGCCGGCAACGTGGGCATGCTGAAGCACGCGTCCAACGTTCCGCAATGCGCCTTGGCGATCGAGGATGTTTTCCGGCGCGCCGGTTTCGCCGAAGGTGTCTTTCAAACGCTGTTGATTGAAGCGGACGAAGTCGGGGGACTTTTGCGGGATGACCGCGTCGTGGCCGCGACGCTCACAGGAAGTGAGCCGGCCGGGCGCGCTGTGGCTGGCGAGGCGGGGAGCCAGGTCAAGAAGACGGTGCTGGAACTTGGCGGCAGTGACCCGTTCATCATCATGCCAAGCGCCGATCTGGAAGCGGCTGTTTCATCCGCCGTGAGCGCGCGCACGATCAACAATGGACAGTCCTGCATCGCGGCCAAGCGCTTCCTCATCGCCGACCAGATTTACGACGAGTTCGAGAACCGTTTAGTCGCGGGGATGGAGGCGCTGCGCGTGGGCGATCCCTTTTTGGAGACCACCGATATCGGTCCGTTGGCCACTGCGGAAATCCGCGATGAGTTAGATCGGCAGGTGATGCGCGCGGTGGCTTCCGGAGCGCGGCTGCTCACCGGAGGTATCAAGCCTGACGGACCGGGGAACTATTATCCGCCCACCGTGCTGGCCGGCGTACCGCGCAACGCGGCTGTGTTCCGCGAAGAGCTGTTCGGTCCGGTAGCGATGATCTTCCGCGTCGGCGATATTCAAGAGGCGATCGACTACGCGAACGATTCTCCCTTCGGACTGGGCGCCAGTGTGTGGACCAACGATCCGAAGGAAACGGAGCGGTTCGTCGACGGCATTGAAGCGGGGCAGGTGTTTGTGAACGCCCCGGTTGCTTCCGATCCGCGGCTCCCATTCGGCGGCATCAAGCGGTCGGGATATGGACGGGAACTAAGCCAAGCGGGCATCCGCGAGTTTGTAAACGCCAAGACGGTCTTCTACAAGTGAGATCAATCCAGTTGTATCCACGCGGGCGCGTGATCACTCGCGTTTTCCTGTCCGCGCACCCATCGGTCAACGCCGGCATTCGCGAGCCTGCGGGAAAGATCGGGCGAGAGCAGCAGGTGGTCAAGCCGCATTCCCTTGTCGGCCGGCCATCGTTCCCGCTTGTAGTCCCAGAATGTCCATAGCGGGCCTTCCGGGTGCAACGTCCGCAGCGCATCCGTCCAGCCCTGGGCTAAGAGCCGCGCGAAGGCCTGGCGGCTTTCGGGCTGGATCAACGCGTTGTCATCCAATGAGCGGGTTTCATAGATATCTTGCGGGGCCGGTACCACGTTGTAATCGCCGGCCAAGACAACCGGCGCACCGCTCGACATTAGTTGAGCCGCGTGGCTGATCAGCCGTTCAAACCACTTCAACTTATAAGTGAATTTCGGACCGGGCTGCGGATTTCCGTTCGGCAGATAGATGGAAACGACCAGCATTCCATTGACGGCGGCTTCAATGTAGCGTGCCTGAAAATCGTCAGGCGCGCCCGGCAGGCTGGAGCGGGTTAGGACCGGAGCGTGGCCGCGGGCAAGTATGGCGACGCCGTTCCATGAGCGCTCGCCCGCCCATACCGCCTGGTAATCCAACTGCGCCAGAGCCTTGAGAGGAAACGCTTCCTGGGCCGCCTTCAATTCCTGCAGGCAGACAATGTCAGGAGCTTCGCGTGCGAGCCACTCCAGCAGATTGTTCAAACGCTTGTTGATGTTGTTGATATTGAAAGTTGCGATCTTCAACGAGCGCTCTTCACGAGCTATCTTGAATCGCTTGGAGCAGCGCTCTTGCGCTCGTCGAGATAATTCTTCACAACGCGCCGGACGTAATCGCGGGTCTCGCGATAAGGCGGCACGCCATTGTACTTATCCACCGCGCCCGGACCGGCGTTATACGCGGCTAGAGCCCGCAAGACCTGATCGTCATTGTGCTCGTACTTCGTCAGCAGCGCGGTCAGATATTCCGTTCCCGCCTCGATGTTCTGCGCGGGATCCCGCGGGTCGGCGCCCAACTCGCGTGCCGTCCCCGGCATCAACTGCATGAACCCGATCGCTCCCTTGGGCGAAAGCGCGTTCGCGTGGAATCCCGATTCCTGCCGGATCACACTCGCCACCAGGGGCGCCAACTCCTTCGGAAGATTGTGCTTCGCCACGGTAGCCCGAATCAGTTCCCGCGGATCCAACTTGTTTTCCGCTTGCTGCACAACGTTCGCAGCGGCTCCCGCGGGCTTCACTTCGGGTTTCACTTCGGGTTTCAGCGGAGCCGGCGGCGTGTATTCTTCCACGCGGTACTCCGCGATCAACGCCTTGGGAAGTTCACTCACTCCGTTCGCGCTATACACCCGAACCACGTCCCCATCCACTTCGTGACGGTCCGCCCGCATCTCGAAACCGGACGTCAGAACCACTCGCTCACCGGCCTGCAATCCGACCGCTAGCAGCAGGACCGCTCCTGTACACTCGAAGATTCGGCGAAGCCCGCGCTTGCGATTCATGGACACGCTCATTCTATCGACTCTGACGCATTTGGAGTGTAGTTTGTGCAGCACTATTTTTCCGGCTGACCTTCCGCAAAACCTCTGTAAGTGCGGCGGACCCCTGCTGGCGCGCTATGACTTGGAACGCGCGCGGCGCGAATGGAATCGCGAAGCCTTGGCGACTGCGCCGCGTTCCATCTGGCGCTATGCACCGGTACTTCCTGTCCTGGACGCAAACCACATTATCTCACTCGGCGAGGGCGTTACGCCGCTTCTTCCCGCTGCGCGCACCGGAAAACGTCTAGGTTTGTCCGGGCTGCTGATTAAAGACGAAGGCATCAACCCCACCGGCTCTTTCAAAGCGCGCGGCCTTTCCTGCGCCATCTCCAAATGCGTCGAGCTCGGAATCACAAAAGTCGCCGTTCCATCGGCCGGGAACGCCGCCGGCGCGACCGCCGCTTATGCAGCCGCCGCCGGAATCTCTTCTTTCATCTTTATGCCGCGGGACGTTCCCCAGTCGAATTTTATCGAATGCCAGGCGTACGGCGCGAACGTTACCCTTGTCGACGGCCTGATCAGCGATTGCGCGCGCATGATTGCGGAGCGCAAGGAACGCGAGGGCTGGTTCGACCTCAGCACGCTCAAAGAGCCCTATCGCGTCGAAGGCAAGAAGACGATGGGCTACGAGTTGGCCGAGCAGCTCCACTGGAAGCTGCCTGCCGCGATTCTCTATCCGACCGGCGGTGGCGTCGGTTTGATCGGCATGTGGAAAGCGTTCGCCGAAATGGAAACTTTGGGCTGGATCGGCTCTGAACGGCCGAAGATGATTGCGGTGCAAGCAAGTGGATGCCAGCCGATCGTGCGGGCTTTCGAGCGCGGCGCGGCGCGAAGCGAGTTCTTCGAACACGCGCAAACCGTGGCAAGCGGACTGCGTGTTCCCAAACCGCTCGGCGACTTTCTGGTTCTCCAGGCTTTGCGGGAAAGCGGCGGGACGGCGATTGCGGTGAACGACCGCGAACTGGTGGACGCCGGCATCCGGCTCGCAACCGAAGAAGGTCTGTTTATTTCGCCCGAAGGGGCGGCCTGCATTCCGGCGCTCGAAAGGCTGGTGGCGTCTGGTTTTATTCATCCGGACGATCAGGTCGTCATTTACAACACCGGCTCCGGGCTGAAATATCTGGAAGCTTACGCGGCGCGATTCCCTCGCACCGCCTCCGGCGACGCAGACAAGCTCGGCGGTCTCATCACCCCCCGCTAACACTTATAATCTCCACATGCCGTTCGACGGGCTTTACGTGCTCGCGCTCGAAAGCCGCCGCGCACCCGAGATGGAAAAGCTCATCACCAGCCAGGGGGGCGCCGCGTTCGTTGCGCCGTCCATGCGGGAAGTACCTATCGAGGCCAATACCGCCGCTTTCGACTTCGCCGAAAAGCTCTTTGCTGGGGAGTTCGACATGGTGATCCTGCTCACCGGCGTCGGGACGCGGTATCTCGATAAGATCCTCTCCGCCCGCTTCCCGCCCGGCCAGTTTGCCGAGGCGCTGCGCAAGGTCACAGTCGTCTGCCGAGGACCCAAACCGCTGGCGGTCTGCCGCGATCTTGCCGTACCCGTCGCCCTAATCGCGCCCGAGCCCAACACCTGGCGCGAGGTGCTCGATGTCCTTCAAAATCGCCCGGAGAAGCGCATCGCCGTCCAGGAATATGGCAAGACCAATGGCGACCTGATCGAAGCTTTGCGCGCGCGCGGCGCCGATGTCACCACGGTACCCGTTTACCAATGGGCCATGCCGGAGGATACCGGGCCGCTACGCGGGGCCGTCCACCAGTTAGCGGCGGCGCGATTCGACGCGGTGGTCTTCACCACCTCCGTTCAGGCCGATCACCTGATGGAAATGGCGGAATCCGAATCGCTCGTCGGGCCCGTACGCGAAGGCCTCGACCGAGCCGTGATCGCCTCGATCGGCCCCACCACCACGGAAGCGCTCGATGGACACGGACTCAGTCCCGACTTTGAACCCACGCACCCCAAAATGGGCATGATGATCGTCGAACTGGGCCGCGTGGTTCATGAGTTGCGCGACAAGAAACAGCGGAGCCGCCTGTGAAGTTCATCGGGCTCGGCTTCGTCATTCCGAGCGCGGTCCTGGCCGGATATTTCCTCGGCCGCTGGCTCGATCAGCTCTTTCACACGCAGTTTCTGTATATCGTGTTCTTGATACTGGGCGCCGTGGGCGGGCTTACCACGATGGTCCGCAACGCCCAGGGAAAATTTTGATGACGAACCTGTGATCTTCGATTACCACCGCGTCCCTCACATTATTCTTGCCATTGCCTTGATCGGAACGCCCGCGGCGCTAATCCTCGCCGGTCCGCTCGCCGCGCTCGGATTTGCGCTCGGCGC
This sequence comes from Bryobacteraceae bacterium, assembly GCA_965225785.1. Classification (GTDB taxonomy): domain Bacteria; phylum Acidobacteriota; class Terriglobia; order Bryobacterales; family Bryobacteraceae; genus Bog-113. Next base: position 731,464 of record CBDDBV010000005.1, read on the forward strand.
CGCGGCGTCCTGGTGGAATTATGCCCATCTCGTCAAATCTGTGACCTCGCTCACCAGCGCAGCCGCTACCCAAACCAACCCGCCCACGGCGCGGCTGCTCGGCGGCTTCTTCGTCCGCCTGATCGTCCTTGGCGGCGGAGCGATTGTTATACTCAGATATTCAAAGATTAGTCCGATTGCGCTATTCGCGGGCCTGTTCGCCTTCTGCTACGCCATCGGTCTCGAACTCGCTTACGAACTCCTATGGAAGAACGCGAAATCTGGGTAACCCGGCTCTTTAACGATCATTTGGCCGGCTTGGGCAACGCCATTTTGTCGGTGTTCCATCTGCATGCCGCGAATCCCGCGCGGCCTTGGCAGAACTTCATCACCACTCAGTTCCTGGTGGTCGCCGTCATCGTGTTGCTCTTCGCGTTTCTGCGCTTCAACCTCTCGGTGGAAGCGCCCAGCAAACTCCAACTCACGTTCGAAGCGATCTATAATTTCTTCGCCAAACAGACCAATGAATACATCCCCCACAATGGCGCTTCTCATCTGCCGATCTTCGGGACGCTCTTCATCTTCATTTTGTTCAGTAACCTGCTGGGGGTGATCCCCGGCTTCGTTTCGCCCACCCAGATCGTCTATGTGCCGGCGGGCTGCGCGATGGTGGCGATTCTTTACTACAACATTCAGGGCATTCGCGAGCACGGGCCTTTTTATATCAAGCAGTTTCTGGGACCGAAGTGGTGGCTTGCGCCGCTGATGTTCCCCATCGAAATCGGCACACATCTGGCGCGGCCGCTCTCGCTTACCGTTCGTCTTTACGCGAATATGTTTGCGAGCGAAAAGATCACGGTGATCTTCCTCAGCCTCACGTATCTCGTCGGGCCGGCGGTATTTATGGGATTGCACGTGTTTGTGTCGCTGGTGCAGGCGTACGTCTTCGCCATCCTGACCACGGTTTACGTCGCGGGCGCGGTCTCGCACGAACACTAAGATTTTTTGCGGCTTTCATCGAACAACCCGCTCTCTGTGTGAGGCTCTCATCCCCCAGGGTGAACGGCAACCACCTCCAGAAAGCAATCCAAAAAGGAGCAACACCAATGAACCTGAAAACAGTATTTCTCGCGCTGAGCCTGATGTTTCTCGCCAGCCCGATCTTCGCCCAATCCACAGGCGGGCAGCCCGCGCCGAGCGGCAACCACGCCGATTATGTCGTGATCGCCGCCGGTTTCGGCATGGCGATCGCGTCTGGACTGGCAGCACTCGGCCAGGGGCGCGCCGTCCAGGGCGCGGTGGAAGGAATCGCGCGCAACCCCGGCGCGGCCGGTCCGATCAACGGCGCTATGATTCTGGGACTCGCCTTCATGGAATCCCTGGCGCTGTTCACGCTGCTGATCATCTTCGTCAAGGTCTACTAGCGTCTCGCCGCCGGGCGGATCTAGGGTTGGGCTTATCCAGGTAGGCACTTGGGTGAGCCCTTGGATTTCGCGGCGGCTTCCGGCCGATTCCGGGCTTCCGGCCGCCGCGATCACTTCTCATTTTCAAATTTTTGTCCAGTGGGTGCATTGCTTTAGAGCGGAAAGGTCCCGGGACGCGACCTTTCCTTTGCTTAGCTGAAATCAGGTTGGGGGTGAACTGCTTGGCGGATACGAACCTAACCCTATCGGATTTCACCTATGAGACTTCAGTTGTGGCGGAGATGCTCCGCAATAGCGCTGGTTTGCGCGCTCCAGAGTTTCGGGCAAACGAAGGTTGACCTGAAAACACAGACCAAGAGTGTGGACTTCAGCGGCGCGAGCTCGACGAAACCCGCACAGATGGGAACGGTTCTTCCCCCTACCTGCAACCAGGGGCAATTTTTTTTCCTGACGACCGCGCCGGCAGGCCAAAATGTGTTTGGCTGTTCGGCGGCGAACGTTTGGTCGCCCGAGGGCGCCGCGGTTCCGCAGGCCAGCCTGGTTCCTTCGTTATTGAACAATGCCGGAAAGCTGCTGACCACGGACGGGAACAACCCGCTTTGGCAAACGCCTTCCGGGGACGTCACCGGGAGCGCCACCGCGTTGACCGTCGGAGGCCTCCTGGGGCGCAAGCTCTCCACGTCGGTCCCGGTCGACGGGCAGCTACTCAAGTTCAACGGCACTTCGGGCCAATGGGAGCCGATAACCCTGAAAGGCGATGTCATGGGCGCCCCGGCATCGCTCACGGTTTCCGGTCTGCAGGGCCGATCGATTTCAACCGGTACGCCCGGCAACGGTCAGCTCCTGGCGTGGAGTGCTTCCACAGGCGCCTGGACACCGACGGCGTTTCAGGTTCCCCCCAATTTCGGAGGTTCGTTCAGTGCGGCGTCATCACTGAGTATTGCGGGTACGCAGCACAACTTGAATACCCCTAACCTGATCGTGAGCTGCTACGACAATTCCACGCCCGCAAATCTGATCGAGCCGAGCCGCGTTACAGTGGACCCGGTGACCTACAACGTGACCATCACCTTTGCCAATCCGCAGAGCGGTAACTGCGTGTTGAACGGTTCGGGAGGCGTGGGAATGGGCGCGACCGCTCTTTCCGGGACTGCGACACTCACCTTCCCCAGTATGAACAACGGCGCGTGTAGCGCGGAGTTGACCATTCCCGTTTCGGGCGCGCTTGTTGGAAACGGAGTGGCGGAAGCATGGCCCGCACTTCCCGCTGGATTTGTGGGTCTGATGAGAGTGAGCGCCGCCGGAACCGTGGCGGTGCGGATGTGTAACTTCAGTGGGGCGAGCGCCGGCCTTTCCGCGCTTGCCTATGGAGCGACCATCGTTCGCGGTTTCTAGAACAGGCGTTCCCAAAGCGCGGCCCGCTAAGAGTGGAGACCGCGCTTACCCCAGGAAGAAGGAGGCCAAACGAGAACGTTTATCAGAACGGGACTACGTGAAAAAGCCTCCGCGTCCGCTGCTTGCGAACGCGAAGGCTCCAACTCTTTTCACCGCGGGTTGCGGGATCAGTGCTGGTGAGGCGTGTTGGCCGGTGCTCCTGGGTTCAGCCGGGCAGCCAGCCAGGACGGTCCCCCGCCAAACCCGTAGAAGAATCCGAAATCCTTGGCATAATCGACCTGCATGGCCCACCCGCCCGGAGAAACATCGGTGATGTAGGTGCTATCGGAGTCGGGACCGCCTGTCGGGCCCCCGAACATTGCTCCGAATATGTTATCCCCGAAACTTTGCACCGTGGGGTTCAAGGTTTGCTGGTAAGCCGCGGAAAGCGCTCCCACGATCTCGCCGGCAAGGAACCGGCTCTGTTCCGCGTTGCCCCCGTTGCACCATCCGTTGTTGGGCGACGGTGGCTCGCAGTTCGGAAATCCTCTTCCATACCAGAGTCCGCGCGCATCCGGTCTGTAGCCCGTGGCCGCAAGCCAGTTCTCGATGCCGTTGATGTAACCCGGCAGCCGCGAATCATTCGTCGCCAGGTAAGCGAATCGGAACGCCTGTCCCGCTATCCCGAGCATATAAGGCTGCGAACCGACACCTACCAGATTGTTGGCCTCCCACCCGCGGCCGCTTTGGGTCGGCCCCTGATACGGCATGTTCAACTCGAGCGTCGTCGGCGAGGTTGCGGTGGCCGTGTACGCTACCGTGTCTCCGTTCGTTACTCCATCCCATTCCGCCGTCCAAAACGCATTGCCGGCGAACCAGCTCGGCTGCCATCCCGTCCCGTTCCCGATCACCGTCGTCGATCCGTTGGTCACCGTCACCGTCCCGCTGTATCCGTTCCAGGACGCTGCGCCGAAGCTGATGTTTTCCCAATTGCCGCCGGCTTGCACCGAGGGCGCCCATATCGTCGAGATCATGTTGCTCACTTCCGATTGATACAGTGTTTGATTCGCGGGCAGCGGATCGAACAACGCCGCCATGGACACGAACGCGGTCGCATAGCTTTGCTCCCGCACATCGTTCAGGGCGTAGCCCCCGGCCGGCGGTTTGGTAGCGAAGCCATAGTCCCAGTTCACGTACAGCCGGATGCCGTTCCAATATTCCGGATGGCCGTCAAAGGCCCGCAGAATCAATCCCGTGAGTGACTGCAGCCGAGGGAAAAGGGTAGTGTATCCGTTAACCGTTGCGCGGCCTTGATCGATCCACGGCATCGTATACCAGCGATCCGCGAGGACTCGCGCATAGTTCAGATAATCGTCAAGTCCGGACCGATAGTAAAGGCTATAGAACGCCATCACGTTGTCGTAGTAATTGGCGTTGTTGCCCCCGCCCGCCCAGGCGCCGACCGACGAGTTATTCATATAGGCATAAGAGACTCCAGTACCGCCGGAAGACGTCGCATAAGGCTGGCCTAGTGTTAACGATGTATCGCTCTGGCAACTGGACACCGGGTAAGGAGCTCTTCCGAACTGTCCCGGACTTCCGTCCACCGGATACCACGCCACCAAGGTCGCGTTGTTTACACCCCACGATGCCGCTCCCCCGCAGAAGGTTGACATAAAGTTAGTGCCCACACCGGTGACCTGCGTGCTGCCGTTTGTGATAGTGACCGTTCCCTGGAGGGGCGTGTTCCAAACATCGACATAAGTAGAAGCCTGGAGCCCGCCGAAGAAGTCAGCCATACCTTGGTTACTCGTGTCGAAGTAAGTCCAGGGGCTTGCCCCCAGTATCAGTAATGGCCCGAGTATCTCCGTTATATAGGGTTCACTCGGAATTACGATGCCGTTCGAGTTCGTGAACACCGAACCGTACTTCAAAATGCACGAAGAGGACTGGCCTGAAGAGTCCGTTACCGTAAGCTGAATCTCGTATGAGCCGAACTCCAGTCCTGTAATCGTCGGCGTGGCGGAAGTGGTGGAACTGAGCGTCAACGTATTCGGCCCGGACGTCTGCAGCCAGTTATAAGTCAGAACGTTGGACCCGTTCAGAGGCCGGCTCGACAACCCATTGAGAGTATTCGGGATACCCGCCCGAAAAACGCGTTGCGGCCCCTGCGAAACGTACGGCGCGTAATTCGGCGATGTGCCATAAGCGGCCGTTACTGTAGGCGTAAGTACCAGATGTTGAGGCGATGTATCGGCGAGTGTGTCGTTAAACTCGAAGTCCGCCAGGTTTCCCACCGCGCTATTGAAAGGGCTCGCCGTCGTCGGCACAATCGAACTAAACCAGCGGGCATAATCGAGCGTGCAAGTTGCGCCCCAGTCGATAGCGCCTTGCCCCGGAAGCGGCATCGGAACCATCGCGTCTATGTTTAGACTGCCCGTCAGCACCGTCCCCGCCCCGCTTGCATTCCAAACCTGAGCACTAAGCTGACTCGTGGACGCGTTACGCTGCACTCTCAGGATTATGTCGTTCAACCCGGCGATGTTTAAGTAGATCGTATTTCCCTGACCTGATATAAACGAATCCTGCCAGTCCGTAATGGCCAACGGAGCGTTGAACCCGGTCCCCATCAGCCGCACCTGAATCCCCGGAGTATCCATCAGTACCGCCGTGCCGGTCGGCGCACTCCACGAATGCATCCGTAACTCAATCCGCGTCGACGTCGCACCGGTATAAGGCTGCGAATTACTAATTGGGTATGTCAGCGTTTGTGAGGGCGTCAGGACAATCCCCTGACCTGCAACGGCGGATGACACCGCCAAACCAAACACAATCGACTTCAAAGTGATGTTCACGTAGAGCCGAACTAATTCCAACCTGGACTTCTGCATAAGCTGAGAGTCCATCGGAGGAATATCCGAACTTCCTGCTAGGGAAAGAGGTTTTTATTTGTACTTTTGCTAACCAATTGGTATTGGTGATCAGTACTAACTCTCAAAGGAATAAGTGGTAGACCTTAGAGGTTTCCAGCTGCGGCTAAGTCGTTTGCCTTAACCGGCGCGATAGTCGCCCGGCGCCGCCGCAGCCAGCGCTCCAGCACGAGTAGATTCCAGATTTGCACTGGCACTAATCCGCTCGCCATGGCCTGTTCTACCGCGGGCCGAAGCCGCCCCGGTGCGATCCAGCCTTCCCGCTCAAGCAGCGTGCCGCCGGTCAGGTCCGTGAGCGCGCTGCTCCAACGATTTGCCAACCATCGTTCCACCGGCACCGTAAACCCCTGCTTGCGGCGCACGGCCACCTCTTGTCCTACGCGGCGTCGGACAATCTCGCGTAGCACCGCCTTCAATTGGCCGCCCTGGAAACGAAGCGAAAAGGGCAGCGCCGCCGCAAACTCCCAAAGCTGTTGATCGAGCAGCGGCGACCGCGCTTCAATCGCGTGATACATGGTTCCGGCATCCACCTTCGTCATGAACTCGCTCGTGAAGTGCATCTTCCGGTGATAGGCAAGCACGCCAGGCAGCAGATTCCGCGCGGATTCGAAACTCGGCTCCATCTCCCGCGAATGAAGCCGCAGACCGCGGAGGCGTTCCCCGAAAAATTCGCGCGATTCGAACCAGGGCAGCCCGTTATGCGCGCGCGCATGTCCCCGCAAACCGGCCGTGCTGAAATCGAGGAAACTCCGCGCCCTCCGCAGCGCTCCCACCGCCGGAATCGCGGGCCGAATGGCGTTCCACAGGCCCGGCGCCATGTGCGGAAGCTTCCGCGCGAAATTCTGCGCCAGCCACGCGTTCTTCATGAAGGGATAGCCCAGGAACACGTCATCGCCGCCATCGCCCGTCAGCAACACCGTCGCCGATGGTTTCACCGCCCGCGAAACCAGTAGAATCCCCTGCGCCGAGTGCGAAGCGAACGGCTCGCTATAAGCCTCCACCATCTCATCGATCAAAGCCGGATGGCTCTCCGGCAGCGCCACCACCCGATGATCGATACCGAGCTTGCGTGCCGTCGCCTCCGCGGCAGCCGTCTCGTCTTCCGCATCCCCGCGCGCAGCCACCGTGAACGCCGTGATATTGGCGTTCAATTTGGCCATGGCCCAGCAGATCAGCGTCGAATCCACTCCGCCGCTCAACAGCACGCCCAGCGGCACGTCGGCGCAGAGCCTCGTCCGCACCGCTTCCACCAGCAGACTCTCGGTTTGATCCACCGCGTCCGCGAAAGAAATCGACGTGTTATCCGGCGCGGGCAGTTCCCAATAGCAATGCTGCGAAATCGCGCCGTCATGCCACTCCAGAATCGTCGCCGGCGGCAGCTTGCGAACGTTCTCGAAGATCGCGCTCTCATCTGTGACGAATCCATATTCAAGGAACTGCAGAACCGCTCCGGGATCCATCTCGCCCGTCAGCCCCGCCGCCCGCAGCGCATCGATAGTGGACGCGAACGCGATTGCGCCCCCCGCGCGCAAATACACCAGCGGCTTCACGCCCAGCCGGTCCCGCACCAGAAAAAGTTTTCGTAAGTCCTGATCCCAGATCGCAAACGCAAACATTCCGCGAATCCGCCGGACCAGTTCCGCAATCCCCCACGCCCGATAGCCTTCCAGCAGCACTTCGGTGTCGCAGTGCGATCGGAACGCCGCGCCGCCCGCCTCCAGATCTCTCCGAAGTTCCTGGAAATTATAAATGCAGCCGTTGAAAACCAAGCCGACGCGGCCGTCCCTTGACACCATCGGCTGATGCCCGGCCTCGCTCAAATCGATGATCGCCAGCCGCCTGTGTCCGAACGTCGCCTGCGGCCATCGCGCCACGCCTTCGCCATCCGGCCCGCGCCGCGCCATCGCCGCAAGCATCGACGCTACCATTTCCCGCGCCGCGCTTTCCGCCGAATTCGACGGCTCCGTCTCCACGAATCCCGCGATGCCGCACATAAAGTTATTCTTCCACGCTGCCGTTAAAGTAAGAGGTAGTGACGGTAACCGAAGCTCTCAAGGTTCTGCGGCAGGCATCGAAGGCGGATAACCGCTTCGACGCATTTCTCGCCTGCGGGTTTACGCCCCTGCATTTACAATTGTTTCTCGGCGCGCGCCTCCAAACGCAGCTTCCGCTCCGACGCGTCGAGACCGCCACCGGCATCTACGGCAGTCTCGCCGCTACTCTCGAAGCTTTGGCCGATACCCCCGTGGACGCCGTCTCCTGCATTCTGGAGTGGCCCGACCTTGATCCGCGCCTCGGCTTTCGCGAAGGCGGCCCGTGGAGCGTCTCCGCCGTCCACGAAATTGTCACCCAAAGCCGTCTCACGTTGGACCGTCTCCGCCACGCCATTTCCCGCATTCCCGCCGGCGTCCGCGTCGCCATCTCGACGCCCACGCTTCCGCTTCCGCCGCTGTTTCACACTCCCGGATGGCAATCGGGCGAAGCCGAACTTCTCCTCGATCTAGCCGTCGCCGAATTCGCCGCCACGGTGATCGGGCGCGGCGGAACCGCCGTCGTCAACCCCCGCCGCCTAAACGAGGATTCCCCGCCCGCCGCCCGGTTCGACCTCAAATCCGATCTCGCCACCGGCTTGCCCTACTCCACCGCGCACGCCGATCATCTTGCGCATGCGCTCGCCCGCCTTCTCGTTCCAGCCGTTCTCAAAAAAGCCGTCATCTCGGATCTCGACGATACGCTTTGGCATGGTCTGGTCGGCGAAGTCGGCCCGGATGGTGTCACGTGGGATCTCGCCGGACACCAGCAGCTCCACGGTCTCTATCAAAAGCTCTTATCGTCCCTTGCCGATGCCGGCGTTCTCATCGCATCGCCAGCAAGAACGATCCCGCTGTCGTGGAACAGGCGCTCCAGCGGCCGGATCTCCTGCTGCCGCGCAGCCGCATTTTTCCCATCGAGGTCCATTGGAACCCGAAATCCGGATCGGTCGCCCGCATCCTCGAAGCCTGGAACATCGGTGCGGATTCCGTGATCTTCGTCGACGATAGCCCCCTCGAACTGGCCGAAGTCGCCGCCGCCTTCCCGGAGATTACTTGCATTCCATTTCCGAAGAACGATCCCGCCTCGGGTCTCGCGCTACTCCGCCGCCTCCGCGATCTATGCGGCAAGGAAGAGATTTCCTCGGACGACTCGCTGCGCCTGGAAAGCCTCCGCCAGGGCGCGGAATTCCGCCGACGTTCCAGCGCCGCCGCCTCTCCCGAGACGTTCTTTGCCGGCATGGAAGCCGCGATCACCATCGATTTCCCGGGCGCTTCCGCTAACGACGACGCGCGCGCGCTCGAACTCGTGAACAAAACCAATCAATTCAACACCAACGGAGTTCGTCTCACGGCCGCCGAATGGCATCGCCGCGCCCACGATCCCGGTGCGTTCACACTGGGTTTCAGCTATCAGGACAAGTTCGGCCCGCTCGGCAAAATAGCCGTCATGCAAGGCCGCGTGGAATCGTCCATTGCCCGTGTCGACGCGTGGGTCATGAGCTGCCGCGCGTTCGCCCGCCGCATCGAATTCCAATCCCTCAAATTTTTGTTCGAAAACTACGCCGTCCGTGAGATCGTAATTCCATTCACGCCCACTCCGAAGAATCAACCGGTCCGCGACTTCCTGACCGCCCTCTGCGGACCACATGCCGACGGCGCTTTTCGCCTCACTTCGGCGCAGTTTGCGGAGAACTGCCCCGCCTTGTACCACCATGTCTTAGTGGAGAGCATTGCACACAATGGATGAAACTAAAGCACGCCTGATTACCTGCTTCCAGACCGTTTTCCCGGATCTATCCGACGCGGAGATTCTCGTGGCCACCCAACAATCTCTGGCAGCGTGGGATTCCATCGCCGCCATCACCCTGGTAAACGTCATTGAGGACGAGTTCCAGATCCAGATGGATCTGGATCAGCTTGCGGAACTCGACTCCTTCGACCGCGTGGAACACTACCTACAAACCGCGCTTCATCCCACGCCGGTCAATCCCTAATCCGAGGCCAGGAACCCGCTTTGCCGACCACTCTGGAGCGCCAGCTGACTCAACCGCCGATCGGCCCGGGCGCTCCCATCCCCAACCCCGCCGCCGGTCCGCCCAGCGGTTTCCAAAGGATCGCCTTCAACTGCGGCCTGGTCCTCGTATTCCTCCGCTTCAGCTACCTGCACGAAACCATCGCGTTCCTGACCGGCGTCAACACTTACCTTCTCTATATCTTCGGCACGCTCGCCTTCATCGGCGTTCTCGGTTCGGGCGGCCTGCCCCGAACTTTCCGCGAAAAGCCCGGCAAGTTCTGGCTCGCGTTCGTTATCTGGATGGGCCTCGCGGTCCCGTTCAGCACCTGGATGGGCGGATCGCTTCTGCACTGGATCGGTTACGTCAGAGTCACTTTCCCGATGCTCCTGGTCGTCTCCGGCCTCGCGGTCACCTGGAAAGACTGCCGTAAGGTCTTCTACGTCATCGCCTTCGGATCCCTGATCAATCTCGCCACCGCGCGGCTTTTCATGCAGGCTTCGAGTACGGACCGCCTCGCCATGGAGTTCTCCGGCGCCATCGCCAATTCCAATGATCTGGCCGCTCACCTCCTGCTCGTGCTCCCGATTCTCTTGTTCGTGGTCCTGAAACCGCGCAGCCCGTTCATCGTTCGCGCGATCGGTCTCGTCGCTTTCATCTATGGAATTTTCACCATCCTGGCCACCGGATCGCGCGGCGCGTTGATCGCCCTCGTCATCACGCTTGCATTCGTGTTCCTCACCGGAACGTCCCGGCAGAAACTCACCATCGCCGTCGCCGGACCGCTCGGACTCCTGGTGCTGATCGCGTTCCTTCCCGGCTCCACCTGGAACCGTCTTATGTCCTTCTCCGAGAACGAAAAGTCGACCGGCGAAGCTATCGAATCGAGCGAAGCCCGCGAATATCTCTTGAAGAAGAGCATTGTCTTCACTTTTCAAAGGCCCATCTTCGGAGTAGGACCCGGCCAGTTCTCGATGTATGAAGGGAGTACCATGACCAGCCAGGGCCTGCGCGGCAACTGGCATGAGACGCACAACACCTACACCCAGGTATCGAGTGAGAACGGCATCCCCGAACTGGTGTTCTATCTCGGCGCGATCATCACCACGTTCGCGATGCTCCGCAAGATACGCCAGCGGGCGATCGCAGCCAGGAATGAAGAGATTGTTACGGCTGTGTTCTGTCTGACGGTGGGTTTTGTAGCCTATTGCGTGTCCACGGGCTTTATTAACTTTGCTTACAAGTTCTATGCGCTGACCATATCGAGCCTTGTCATGGCAATGTGGGCGGCCGTTAACCGTGAACTTCCGGTCCCGCCAGGGGAAGGCGCCATTTCGATGGGGACTTACATGAACCTTGAAACCTCTAAGTCTATTTCTTACATGCGCTAAGCTGCGCGCGGGGAGGTCGCACTAACGTGGCTAGACGACTTGGGGAAGAGGTTTAGAGCTTCCCGTGAGAGACGCATCGCTTGGCGTCTTCCGCGTAGTACTTAACGAGCGCCCCACACGAATCATCGGGTTTTCAACCGCATGAAACAGCAACACGGGCAGCCCCACTAAGCCGGCCAGGAAAACGGCAATTCGGAATATGACTGGATATCCCCGCATCACATCCATAACAAACCAGAGAACGACAATGTGCGTAAGATAAATGCCGTACGAGTACTTTGCGATTAAGTGAGTCACGCGGTGCAGTGGACGCGAGGTCAACTCCCGACTAACAGAGAGCGCGACCCCGATCACAAGCGACAACCCCCACGCCAGTGGAAGCTTACTCGTAAGGGGAATGTCGTTGAAGGGGTTAAAAAGCAGGATGCTGCCCAGGATCGTAATTATCCAAACCGCGCCAGGTAACTTCCTGGGGACGATCATTCGCGCTAGAGAGTACGCAAGAATTCCCGATGCGAAGCATGGCGCGTAACTGAACATGTCCACCCGGCCGCTAATTCTCGGAAGCGTTAGTGCGCACAGCAGGCCGAAGCCCCATATGCCGAGCGCCCAACGGAAGTCTCGTCTCGCAGCTACGTAAAGCCCAGGCAGAAAGCAATACATCTGAACCTCTAGCGGCAAACTCCATAAGGGACCCAGTACGGAGGGCGCGTAAAATAGGTTCTGAGCGAGCGCTAAATTAGCAAAGAACTCTTTCGCCCCCATCCAGTGATAAATCATTCCCGGCCCCACCGGAATTCGAAACACAGGGACTGCAAGAATACAGAAGGCCGCAAGAGGATAAATTCTGAAAAAGCGCCGGATCGCGAAGGACTTGGCATCCCCGTTGCTCCGATCCAGACTCGCCATCAGGACGTAACTGGTGTGCACAAAAAACAACACAACGCCGAAGCGTCCGAGACTTCCAATCCCGTTGAATCCAACCGCGGATGCGCAATGGGAGAGCAAAACGCATACTACGGCTATGGCTCGAAGAAGGTCCAGATTTGGCGAATCGTTGCTGTTCGGGCCCGTGAACACTCTTTCATACAGGCGTCTCGTTCCCACACGCCCAAGTTTACAGGAAGGACCGAGTCTCAAGTGTGTCTTCAGTACTGCGGATCTTTAGGACGCGCTCTCGCACATGATTAAAGTAATCAGCGTTCTACTAACCACAGCATCTCTCGCCCTCGCCGGTCAGTCCCTCCATTTAACCCCTTCCGCCGCTTTCACCTTCCACATTCCCGGCAAGTCGCCCTACACTCCCGCCAACTCCTTCCGCCTGGAAACCCGAATCCACAATTGGTCGCCACCCTCAGCCGCCCAAACCGGCACCGTGATCGACCTTGCGTCAGTCGTCCAGGTGCGTCTCATGGGCGCCAACTTCAACGCGCCTCTCGCCGTCACCGACTGGTTCGACGCCTTCGCGCCCGGTCAAAGCAACACCATTTACCTCGATATTCGGAACCGCAAAGACTTTCTCCTTCGCGTCGAACGCGACGTCCGCCGCCGCACCCTCACCGCGGAACTCTGGAATGCCGATGGTTCCGTTCATCAGGACCAAGCCATCCACTTCGAAAGCATTCCGGACAAGCCGGCCCCCGAAGAGGGAAGCCTGGGCAGCGGCCAGACCGATTGCTCCCTCGCTTACGTGCGTTGGTATTCCGCACTTCTGCCCGCCGGCGCTTCGCCATTCGATTCCCACAAAGGCGATCTTGCCGACTGGGAGTTCGAAGGCGACCTGACCGGAACTCTCAAACTCCAGGGAAAGAACGCGGCCTACACCAGGTCTCCCGGTTTTCCGCCTTTCGTCTCGCAAGGTACGCCGACGGTGTTTCGCGCGGGCGCGCCGCATAAGCTCACCGCCGCCGCCAGCCATTCCTTTGTTGGTGACGATTCGTTGAAGTATAGGTGGGAACAATTGTCAGGCCCGTCTACTCTTCATTGGGACTCTCAGACGACCGCCCAACCCACCATCGACGGGCTTGCATTCGGTTCTTACAAAATTAAATTGACCGTTACCGATTCCGCCGGTCAGTCTTCTTCCGCAACTTTAAAGTACGGCGCCGTGGACACCGATGCCCGCGACGTAGTTAAACCCGCTAACCCGTATGTAACCCCGCTGTTCGGTCCCATGCTTCGCCTCGGCGCAAATCCTTGGCCTTACTTCGATGCCGCCAATAAAGAGCTCGCCGATTACTTCGGGAACTTACAGAAGACCGACTATCTCGATGTCTGGAACAACGCGCTCCCCGGCGAAATCTCATTTCAGAAAGGCAGCCCGCGTTTAAGTGGCGCCGGGACTTCTTTCAAGTCGGCGTTCTGTTCCGGTACCAGCAAACCGGACGGCTCCAACATCGTCATCTATTATCCGTTGCCCGGCGTGAGTAACCAGACCGGTCGCCGCGCTTACTCCATCTCCTCATGTGAGAGCGACTCCACTTTGATACTTACCCGGCCCTACATCACTTCCCCCGGCGCTACAAATGCCAAGTACGCGCGCATGACTGAGGCCGCCGCCGGAACGTGGATCAATGGCAGCACCAACGCCAATTACTATGACAACGTTCTGGCTTTCTACAGCCTCTACTATCGTTCGGGTATTGACGACTATCTGACTTACGCCCGCACGCTGGCCGACCGTTGGTGGACGCAGCCCTGGATCGATCAGGGCCGTGCGTGTTCCGATGGCGATGGCGCCACCTGCCTGTTTCCGCGCCTGCAGTCCGTGACCGGCCTAATCGCCCGCGCGCTCGATGGCCGTCCCGATATGTGGCCGGGCTTGCGCGCTCTCATCGCGTCCGATGCGGGCTGGATGGGCGGCACGCCCGTGAATCACAACATGGTCGACGTTCGGGAGAGCGCGTACGCCACCGCCTTTGTTTCTCTCGCCGCGTTGTTCGATCCCGATCCGCCCCGGCGCGCGAATTGGAAAGCGGCGGTCGCGAACCTGATCGCAAAACACTGGGAACCGGGCATCCTCCCGTCCGGTGTCTGGGCCAACCAATCGTTCGGAACCGCATCCTGGAACGGCGCCGCCGGTACCGTCAGCGTCACCCACGGTTCCACCAAGGTCACCGGCAGCGGAACGCAATGGCAGCCGGCATGGTTTGCCGGCAACGCTTTCTGGACTTCGACCGGCGACGCCGTCACGGGGGACGCCATCGCCTACACCGCCACGGTTGTTTCGCCCACCGAACTGAAACTGAACATCCCCTACCAAGGCCAGACCGCCTCCGGCCGCGCTTGGGAAGCCAACAACCTGGTCGGGCTGGGCACCCAGCCATTCATGCTCGGCGTGCTCACCTCCGCCTTCCGCTACGCCTGGCTCGCCACCGCGGACGCGCGCCTTCCCAAGTGGATCGGCGGAATCGCGTCGTGGCTTTCCACTCAGGGCTACCGTCCGTCGGCGCGTGGGCTCTGGTACGGCAGAGGGTTCCCCAACTGCGAGCCGATTTCGGATGGCAACGGCTGGTGCAACGGCGGCAACGCCGAGCAGTCCCGATTCCTCGCGGGCGAGATCCTGGGCGGCATCAGCGCCGCCTACGCGCTCAATCCTTCTCCCCGCCTGAAGGCCTTCGGCGACGGCATCTACTCCGCCATGTTCGCCAAATCCCCAAACGATCCCGGTTATGACGGCACCTACGTGAACGATTTCGACGGCACCGGCAGTTGGGACTTCCAAACGAAGAAAGCCAAGGATTTTGGATTCATCTTCGGGTTCGGGCAGGGCGCATCGTGGCCCGCCGCTCGCCTCGGGCGAACCGAATCCGACCTAAAGTAAAGCTCTTTTCATGCCGAATGAATGTAAGAAGGGCTAGCATAGTCATGGTGCAAACCGTCTCAAGCGTCGGGGTGATGGAGGCAGCCGGGTCGTCGGGCGCCGTGAAGCCTGTGTCCCTGCTGGTCATTTCCCACTCGTATCCGCCCGTGCTCGGCGGTTCCGAAGTCGAGTTGCAGCGGGCCTGCGAAGCCCTCATGCATCGCGGCCACCGTGTGCAGGTGTTGTGCGCCGGCGGCCCGCCGATGCCCGGTGTTGAGAACTGGGTTAAGAACTGGGTCGATCCGCTGGGAGTTCCGGTCCGCATCATCGGGGGCCGCTGCCCCGCGCGCTGGCGCGAATACTGGTTTGCCGCCGCAGTCGCCCTCGCCATTCTTCGGGACCGGCGGAAGTACGACGCCGTGTATTTCCTCATGCAAGGGCTGCACCTGGCCGCCGGCTTGCCCGCCGCCCGCCTGCGCCGCCTGCCCATCATGATGAAGTTCTCGGGCAGCAGTATCATTACGATGTTGACCCGGTCTTTCCTCGGGCGGCTGGAGCTCCGCTGGCTCAACGCCTGGGCCAAACGCATTATGGTTCTGAATGAAGGCATGACGGAGGAAGCGCTGGCCGCAAATCTCGACCCGCACCGTTTGGTCTGGATGCCCAATCCCGTCGATGTCCGGCAGTTTGCTCCGGCCGGTCCCGGTCAGCGCGCCGCGCTCCGGCGAGATCTGCAAATTCCGGCCGACGCCAAGGTCGTCCTCTTCGTCGGCCGCCTCGCGCCGGAGAAAGAACTTCCGTCTCTGATTCGTGCATTTGTGCGGGTGCAAGCCATGCACAAGTCTGCACAACTGGTGCTCATCGGCGATGGCCCGGATCGCGCCCCACTCGAGCGGTGTGCTGCGGAAGCCGGTCTGCCCGGGAGCGCGATCCGTTTCGCGGGCCGGCTGCCAGTCGCCTCTGTTATCAAATGGTTACAGGCCAGCGACGCGTTCGCTCTGGTGTCCTCCAACGAAGGTTTTCCCTGCTCGCTGGTGGAAGCGATGGCCGTCGGGCTTCCGTCCGTCGTCAGCCGCATCCCCGCCAACGTCCAGTTGGTTGTGCACAACGGGAACGGGCTAATCGCCCCCGTGCGCGACGAAACCTCCATCGCCGATGCTCTGGATATTCTCCTTTCTGATGAGTCTCTCCGCCGAAACCTGGGAGCGGCCGCGCGAATGGAGGTCGTCGAGAAGTATTCCGTTGAGAAGGTTGTCGCCCGATACGAACACCTGTTCCAGGAAGTGCTGGCCGGATAGATGGTACTTTTCGCCTGCATCCTGTTTGGATTCGCCTCGGCGTTTCTCTTGTATTCCATTTTTGGATACCCTTTGTTGCTCGCCGTATTGGCCAGACGTCACTCGCGCCCGGTGGGAAGAGATCAAATTATCCGCACCGTGAGCATCGTAATTCCGGTGCACAATGGCGAACAATGGATTGGCCCGAAGCTCCAGTCCATTGCCGCGCTGGATTATCCCGCCGAGTCCGTGCAGGTGATTGTGGTGTCGGACGGCTCCACTGATCAAACCGATATGCTGGCCGCCGATTTTCCGGAGGTGCATACGGGTGTGCAGGTAATCCGTATTCCCAAAAGCGGGAAAGCCGCGGCGGTGAATGCCGGTATCGCGCGCGCCACCGGCGAAATTATCTTCTTCAACGACGTCCGCCAGCGCTTGCAACGCGACTGTCTCCGGAAGATCGTCTCCTGTTTTGCCGACCCCGACGTCGGCGGCGTCTGCGGTGAGCTGATGATCGCCGAAGGCGCCACTCAGGATGAGGTATCGGTCGGGCTCTACTGGAAGATCGAAAAATGGATTCGCTGTCAGCTCAGCGCCATGGGTACTCTGCTGGTGGTTACGGGCTGTTTATACGCGGTGCGCCGCCATCTTGCCGAGCCGTTGCCCGTGGACGCACTGGGCGACGACATCTTCATGCCTCAAGCGCTCCTCCGGAAACGCCGTCGTGTCGTCTTTGCGGCCGACGCCAAAGCTTTCGATTACGCCACGGGCCGGGGCATCGAATTCCAGCGGAAGGTCCGAACCCTCGCCGGCCTCTATCAGTTCGTCGGCCGTTACGGTCTGGGCGTCCACTGGTTCCACTTCTTCTCCTACAAGATGACGCGGCTCTTCCTTCCGCACATGTTGATCATTGTGGCCGTCACTAGTTTCTTTCTACCGCAACCGTATGCCACGCTGGCTTTGGGCGCGCAGATTTTGTTCTACGGTTTGGCCGCGCTGGAAGGTGTATTTTCCGAAGGCTCTTTCATCAAAAAAATCTCCTGCACCGCCCGGACCTTTTGTATGCTCATGGGCGCTTCCCTGTTTGCCGCCTCGGTCATGTTTAAGCCGTCTGCGAATCTCTGGAAGCCTTCGCAGGTAAAAAGCCCCAAACTTTCGGGATGAACTCCGTCCTATTCGTCTCCCCTCGCCAATGCTATCCGGCGATGAGCGGCGCAAAGCTCAGAGACTTCTACCTGGCCCGCGCTCTCGGCGCGGCTTCTAACCTCACCTACGTCTACTACTCCGATCCCGGTTCCGCCCCGCTCACCACGCGGGAACTACCGTTCTGCCAAAATGTAATCCCGATCCCGAAACCGCGATCCTACGGCGCCGCCCGCCTGATCCGCGGCATCACGAGCACATTGCCTCTGACAGTCCTCAACTACTTTTCCGAGGATATGTCCCAGGCTCTGGAATCCCTGCTCGCGACCCATTCGTTCGACGTTATTCACCTCGATGCCACCCACCTCGCCGCCTACCTGCCCCTGCTGGAGACCCGCGCGCCTCAGTCCCAAGTGGTCTTCGACTGGCACAACATCGAGTCCGAACTGCTTTACCGTTTCGCCGAAACCTCCCGTTCCGGGCTGAAGCGCCTTTACGCGCGCGGGACCGGACAGCGTATGGCCGCGCTCGAGTCCCGGCTACTGCACGGCGCGTCCGGTCACATCGTCTGCAGCGCTCGGGAAGAGTCGCGCCTCAAGTCCATCGCGCCCGATTCTCGACTCGCGGTAATCGAGAACGGCGTTGACGCCGCGGTCTTCCAGGACGTCGCGTCCCACCCCGGAGATGCCCCGCGTCGAATCCTCTTCGTCGGGCTCATGGCTTATCACGCCAACGTCGACGCGGCCGTCTGGTTTACGCGAGAAATATGGCCGAGACTTCGCGCCCGGTTTCCCGCATTCACCCTCACGCTGGTAGGCGCCAGTCCCACTCCAGAGGTCTTGGCGCTCGCTTCGGAACCGCGGGTCGAGGTCACCGGAACCGTCCCCGACGTCCGGGCATTCTACGCGGATGCCTTCGCCGTGGTCGTCCCTCTCCGGACCGGCGCTGGTACCCGCCTCAAAATTCTGGAAGCGATGGCCGCCGGCGTTCCCGTAGTTTCCACCGCCCTCGGCGCGGAGGGTTTAGCGGCGGTGCCCGGCGATCATCTTCTGGTTGCGGACCAGCCCGAAACCTGGCTCGCCGCCCTGGAATCCCTGCATCGTCCCGAGGTTCGCGCCGCCCTGGTCTCGAACGCCCGCAGGCTGATCGAGTCCCGCTACGACTGGAACATCATTGGGAATGCGCTCCGCGGCGTCTACGAGAACTGGCTTGCCGCAAGCCGGGAACGCGGACCGCGATGAGCATACGCGTTCTCGCGGTGATGGAAGGCACCATGGTGACCGGTCCCGCGAAAAATCTATTGGCCTTCGCGCGCCTCGGCGCAGTCGATCTATCGCTCGCCACCTATCAACGCGGCCCGGATCCCACCCCCTTTATCCTGCGCGCTCGACAGGAAGGTCTCACCGTCGATGTCGTCCCGGAGAACCGCGCTTTTCAATTGTCCATTCTCAAGAACCTCGCCGCCATCGTTCGCGACCGGCGTCCGGACATCATCCAAACCCACAACATCAAATCCCACTTACTCATCCGGTTGCTCGGAGTGCATCGCCGCATTCCCTGGGTTGCCTTCCACCACGGCTACCTCGCGACCAGCCCGAGGGTGCATCTCTACAACCAGCTCGATCGCTGGTCCCTCCGCGCCGCGGATCGTCTCGTCACGGTCTGCCAACCCTTCGCCGGCCAACTCACCGCCATCGGCATCCAGCCCGGAAAAATCATGGTGCGCCACAACATGATTCAGCCTTTCGTCCGGCCCCCCGACGCCGCGATCGGCGAACTAAAAGAGCGGTGGAACCTCCCGCCGGATGCAACCGTGTTCCTGGCCGCCGGGCGCTTGTCCCGCGAGAAGGGTCATCTGGACCTCATCGAAGCCATCGCCATGTTCGCCAAAACCGCTCCGCCTGCCACAGCCCGCTTCATCTTCGCCGGAGAAGGCCCCGAGCAATCCCGTCTGGAGAAGCGCTGCCGCGAACTGGGCATCGCCCAGCAAGTAATGTTCGTGGGACACCAGTCTGACTTGGCCCCCTGGTATGCTCTCGCCGACGTCATGGTTCTGCCGTCCCACTCCGAAGGATCTCCAAACGTGCTTCTCGAAGCCATGGCCGCGGGCGTTCCCTGTGTGGCAACCGCCGTCGGCGGCGTTCCTGAAATCGCAACCAATGAACTCAACGCTCTCCTCATCCCTAAGGAGAATCCGGCGGCGCTTGCACACGCCATGTTGCGCTTAGCGCGGGACGTATCTCTGAGAGCGCAGCTTGCCGCTGCCGGACCCGCGGTGACATCCCAGTTCACGCCCGAGGTGTATGGCAGGTCCCTGCTCGGCCTCTACCAATCCGTTCTCGAGAGCCGCACTCGCTAAGCGGAAACGTGTTCCTTTTCTTCGACGATCGAGTGCTCTTCCACCGCGGCGGCTGCCGGACTGCTGGCCGTCGCGCCCGCTCTTAAACCTGCGTTCAAGCCGGCAAGCTGGGTTGAGAACTGCACCGTTTCCGGCACCGACGCCGCGGGCTCTAGTCTTATTTCCATCGCGGGCTCCGCACGCGTTTCCTCAGCCCCGTCCAGATCCTTGGCAAACGCCTGCAAATCCAGCAGGTCCTCGAAAACCGAACGGCGCTTCTTCACCCACCCGGTTCTCTTATTGTGTCGGGCAAAACCAGCAAGCAATCCGATAGTCGCGAAGCAGGCGACATAAAGCGGCAACAGGTTCGGGGTCATATTGGCTCATTCGGCGGAATGTGCGGAAAACTTTAGAAGCTAACCGATCGTGAGCATCTGCCGTAAACGATGCAGCAGAATGTAGGCGTCCAGGGAGAGCGACATGTTTTTCAAATAGTACAGATCGTACTCCAGAGCAATGAGCGCGTCGGCCGGACTCCGGTCCTCATCCATGTTGATCTGGCTCCATCCTGTCAGCCCGGGCCGGAGCGCATACCGCTGCTCGTAAAACGGAATACGGCTGCTCAGCTCTTCCTCCATCTCCTGGCAATGGGGACGCGGGCCCACCAGGGCCATTTCCCCACGCAGAAGGTTAAACAGCGCGGGAAGTAGATCCAGATGGCTCCGCCGCAGAAACTTTCCAAGTCCTGTGAAAACCAACCGGTTCGCTCCGGCTTCCTTTTTCGTCACCCGAAAACGCTTCAACGTGAACGGAATGCGCCGATAGCCCGTGCAGGTGACCGTACTGAGAATCGGACCTCCCGTGGATATCCTGACCAGCATCGCCAGAACCAGCATCACCGGCAGCATCAGAACAATGCCGCAAAGAGCCAGCAGATTAATGTAGACGGATTGAAGTGCCAGACTGCCCGGCCGGTGCACCAGGGTTTGATCGAAGATAAACTGCGAGGGGCGGAACTCCGATGAGCAGATACGCCGGCACAACATCTCATAAAGTGACGCGCCTTCTTCAATCGGAATGGCGCGGCGCCGCAGCGTCAGGAGTTGTTCGATCGGCAAGCCCCCGTCCCGCCGGTCCGAGCACGCCACCACCACCCGGTCCGGCTTCAACTCATTTACGATCGAAGGGAGCTGGTCGAACGGGCCCAGGTAGTTCGCCTGCATCTTAGTTTCGGGCTCGGGATCCCCGACATAGCCAACCAACCCGATTCCGCGCTCCGGCTTCTCCCGCACGCGCCGGGTCAGCTCCTGAGCCAGGCCGCCGCTTCCCACCAGCAGCACCGTCTGTTGACCGAACAGTTTCCACAAAACCCCGCTGTACAGGACCCGCCAAAAGAAGAACGCCGGCAGCCCTAGTACCGTTCCCGCCAGCAGCACCCGCCGGGGCAGCGCCAGGTTCTCATTCAGGTAAGCCAGAATCGTTTGCGCCACCAGCGAAACGCCGAATACGTGCGAGAGCTGGAGAACCAGCGCCACTCGGGATGGAACACGGAGCGCGGTATAAAGCTCGTTGAAGTACAAGCCGCCCAGCACGCTTAATACTCCGAGAAGCAGACGCATCCAGCCGTTCGCGTTGACCAGGTAAGGGACAACAGGGAACGGGAGCAGCAGGTACAGACATCCGAGATAGATCCCGGTGCAGAGAAGGGTGTCGCAGATGAGGACGACTACGGTATTAGCGGGAAGAAGGGAGAACGATCGCATTGCCCACGTAGGGAAAGCGGCTACAGCGCGTTTTCGAGGTTGGACGAAAGCGCTGCGCCGACCACTCCTCGCCGGGCCGAAGCCTCGATCTCCTGGGTTTCCAGATACCTCAGCCGCGGTGCGAGTGATCCATGGATCACTCCGACAAACGGGCCGACCACCGCCGCTGATATTTCCGTGCGGAACGGGCGCCGCAGTTCCACGTAGCCATGCGCCAGCACCGGAATCCGCAAGTGCCAGCCGTCCGCTATATCGGAAGAATCACGCGCATCTTCACTCTTATAGTCTTCTAACACGCGATCCTGCCCCAGGCACAACCGGTCACACACAAATCCGCATCGCGCTGAGGTCTCCTGAAGAATTCGCCAGCATTCCGTAACACTTTCGGCTTGGGCGATCTCGCGCTCAAACGCTCGCAGTTCCAATTGCACCTTCAGCGTCTTCTGGAAATCGCCGCTAAACAGCATCTTGCCCGCGATCGAGAATTCCGCGTATCCGAGATACTGAATTCCCAGCCACGCCACCGCGCAGAACACAATCGTAATGATGCCGCTGATCCGGTTACTTCGCACCGTGCTTTGCAGAATGGAGAAGCACGCGACCAGACTACATACCCCATACACCAGGAGAACCGCGCGGCGCGGCGTCAATCCGCGATCGAGCAGCTTATGGTGAATGTGACCGCGGTCCGGACTGAAGATCGGCTGCCTCTTCAACGCGCGCCGCACGATACACAAACACGTGTCGAGCAACGGAATCGAGAGCGCCATCAGCGGCGCGGTCATCCCTAGCAGCGTCGCCGATTTTTGCGTCCAGATGATCCCGAAACACCCGAGCAGAAACCCAATCGAAAGGCTCCCGGAATCGCCCAAAAAGATCGTTGCCGGATTGAAGTTATAGCAGAGAAATCCCAACAGGCACGCCGCCAGCGGAAACGTAGCAAGCGCGAGCGAAGGACTCTGATGAACCAGGCTCGCAACGAAAATGGTCAGGGTTGAGAACAGCCCGATTCCGCCTGCCAGCCCATCCATTCCGTCGATGAGATTGAACGCGTTGGTGCAGACCAGAAGCCAAAGAATTGTGGCCGGAAAACTCCACCAGTCCTCTGTGGTGACACCCGCTACAATCAGCACCCGAACCCCGGCGAAGTACGCGATGGTTGCGCCGCCGAACTGTCCAATCAACTTCTGCCAGGGCTTCAAACCAAAAAGATCGTCAATGATTCCCGTTGCAAAAATCACACCCGCCGCAGGCAACAGCCGCCACACCAGATAAAGATTGTCCCGCAGGATCGAACCCTGCGGCGCCGGAGCAAAGACAAAGGCCAGCGTATAAGCGATTGCGATGGCAATGCCGCCCACGCGCGGAATCGGATACTTATGCGCTTTCCGGCCGTTATCGGGCTGATCCACAACGCCATAAGAACGAAAGACGTCCCGCATGATAGGCGTTAGAATCACCGACAAAAGAAAAGCAATGCCGCCCAGCCAAAGTAATGAGCTGATGGTTGCTTTCATATCCATAAGAATTTTCCTGACGGCAGATAAAGAAGCAGAGCGACACGCGACATCAGTACTTCTATCGGCAGACTATCGTAACTAGTATAGGTTGAAATCGCGTTTTCTATAAAGTCTACGTTGCCGACGGATGTACTGGATCACAGCCATGCTTTTCTTAATGAAAATTAAACAAAGCGCGGCTGATACCATGAACCCAGAGCCCACAAAGCATGGTCACAAAAGGATTTACGGACTACCTACTCATCGATACGCTGTTCGATGAACAGGAGAAACTTGTGCGCCGCACGGCGCGCGAGTTCGTCGATGCCGAGCTCATGCCTGTTATTCGCGACGCGTACCGTGACGGCGTCTTCCCCGCCGCGCTGATCCCTGAGATGGGGCGGCTCGGGTTTTTCGGAGCCAATCTGGAAGGCTACGGCTGCGCCGGCATGAGCAACGTCGAGTACGGGTTGATCATGCAGGAAATTGAGCGGGGCGATTCCGGATTGCGCAGTTTTGTTTCTGTGCAAGGCGCGCTGGTTATGTACCCGATCCATAAGTTCGGCTCGGAAGGGCAGAAACAGCAATGGCTGCCTCGGCTTCAATCGGGCGCCGCGCTCGGATGTTTCGGCCTGACCGAACCCGATTTCGGATCGAATCCCGCCGGGATGCGCACCACCGCGGTTCGCGACGGCCAACACTGGATGCTGAACGGCGAAAAAACCTGGATCACCAACGGTTCGGTCGCGGACGTCGCGATCGTCTGGGCCCGGACCGCGGATGGCATCCGCGGCTTTCTCGTGGAGAAAGGCACGCGCGGTTACACCACCTCCGACATCCACGGAAAAATGTCCATGCGCGCCTCCGTCACGTCCAGCCTGGCTTTCAGCGACTGCCGCGTACCCTGCTGCAACATGCTACCGGACGTGAAGGGTCTCAAAGGACCGTTATCCTGCCTTTCGCAAGCCCGGTTCGGTATCGGCTGGGGCGTGCTCGGAGCTGCTACGGACTGCTTCGAGACGGCCCGCGATTACGTCGTCACCCGTAAGCAGTTCGATGATCGCCCGCTTGCTTCCCATCAACTGGTGCAGGAGAAACTCGCGCGCATGATCACCGAAATCACAAAGGCCCAATTGCTGGCCGTCCAATGTGGACGATTGAAAGACCAGGGCAAACTCGAGCCCGCCCACATTTCCATGCTGAAGCGGAATAATGTCTCAATCGCGCTCGATATCGCCCGCGACGCCCGCGACCTTCTGGGAGCGAACGGCATTACGGAGGAGTATCCTGTAATGCGCCACCTGTGCAATCTCGAAACCGTCAAAACCTATGAGGGAACCGATCACATCCACGCTCTCGTCATCGGCGAGCGGGTCACCGGCGTTCCCGCCTACCGCTAAAGCCGGCCGTTCGTCCTCCCTCCTGTACGCGCTCACCATCTTTCTGAGCGCCTTCCTTCTGTTCCAGGTTCAACCGCTGGTAGCCAAGGAGATCCTACCTTGGTTCGGCGGGTCAGCGGGCGTTTGGACCACCTGCATGCTGTTCTTCCAACTGGCTTTGCTGGCCGGTTACGGTTATGCGCACTTCTCCGCGAACCGGCTGAGCCCCCATCGCGCAGGCTGGATACACGGCGTGCTGCTGATCGCCAGCATCCTCTTTCTCCCGATTATTCCGTCCGAATGGTGGAAGCCTCAGAACGGATCGATTCCGCTGGAGCGCATCCTGGGACTCCTGACGGTCACCGTGGGGCCGCCCTACTTCCTGCTGGCCGCCACCAGCCCCCTGCTCCAGACCTGGTACACCCGAACCCGCGCGGCCGGCGTGCCGTACCGCTTCTTCGCGCTCTCGAACCTGGGTTCCATGCTGGCGCTGATCTCCTATCCTGTCGTCATCGAACCGCGCCTGGCGCTACGCACACAAGCCGCCGTATGGTCGGCGAGCTACGCCGCTTTCGCCGCCCTCTGCTTCTACCTGGCGCGCGAGTCGGGCAAGTCTGCCATTGCGCGCGCGAGTGCGCAAGAAAGAAGCGCCATCGATGCAAGTACCCCTCCTGGCTGGCCGGGGCGGCTGTCATGGCTCGGACTCTCCGCCTGCGCCTCCGGTCTCCTGCTCGCGGTTACGAACCACATCACCCAAAACGTCGCAGCGATTCCATTCCTCTGGGTACTACCTCTGGCGCTCTATCTCCTGAGCTTCATCCTCACGTTCGAAAGCGCGCGATGGTACCAGCGCCGTCTCTTCCTTGGGCTCTTCGCCGTATCCATCTGCTCGATGGCATATGCCGTAGCCGCTCAGGTCAACATCCGCGACCTCCGCGTCCTGATCCCGCTCTTCGCGCTCGGGCTTTTCTTCTGCTGCATGACCTGCCACGGCGAGCTCGCGCGCCGCAAACCCGCTCCTCGATTTCTCACGTCGTTCTATCTCCTCATCGCGCTCGGCGGGGCCATCGGAGGCCTCTTTGTCGCCGCCGCGGCGCCCGCTGTGTTTCCCGCGTTGTTTGAATTCCCTATTCTGCTCATCGTCACGCCGGCTCTCGTTTTGAGTGTTTTATTTCAGGACCGTCCACGCTCCAATCGCCGGGTTGACGAATACGCCCGCGCCGAGTTCTGGCCGTTGTGGATCGGCGCGTCCGTCGCGACCCTGCTGCTCGCCGGGTATCTGGCACATGGCCAGCAGGAGTATCTCGGGGACGCCCGTTTGCTCGCGAGAAACTTCTACGGCGCCCTGCGGGTCACCGAAGACGATGCCCTCGGGATCCGGGAACTCGCGCATGGAACCATCAACCATGGCGAGCAGTATCTCGATCCCGTGCGCCGTCGCCGTCCGATCACGTACTACGCGCCCAAGACCGGCATCGGCCTGTTGATGACCGACCTGGAAAAGCGGGGTCCCGTTCATGTGGGAGTAATCGGTCTGGGCACCGGGACCATGGCCGCGTGGGCCCGCGCGGGAGACACGATCCGCTTTTACGAAATCAATCCGTTGGTGCTGCAAATCGCCCGTTCTCAGTTCACTTACCTGAAGGATTGCCCCGCGCACCTGGACGTTGTTCTCGGTGACGCACGCCTATCGCTTGAGCGCGAGCCGGAACCTGAATCCGGACAGCGCTTTGACGTGCTGGCCGTGGACGCATTCTCAGGCGACTCGATCCCCGTTCACCTGCTCACGCGCGAAGCCTTCCGCATCTACTGGCGTCATCTGAATCCCCAGGGCGTCCTGGCGATCCATACCTCCAACAAGTATCTCGATCTTTCTCAGCCGGTCGACATCCTCGCGCGCGAAACCGGCCGCGAGGCGCATCTGATCGAGAGCGAACGCGACGATGTCACCCGCACGTTCGCATCGGATTGGGTTCTTATCGGCGCCCGCGAGGTCGAGCGATTTCCGTGGATGAAAGACGAAGAATCCGACATCGACACCCAACCCGGCATGCGTCCGTGGACGGACGATTTCAGCAATCTTTGGCAGATTTTGCAATAGGCGCCTACAGTCTTCGACCGATTCCGCCGAACAAGAGCGCAGTGCCGAAAATGACCTTGCGCCCGATGCGAAACGCTCTTCTCTTCCTCGTTCTTTTAACCGCCGGATCGCCGGTATTCGGCGCCATGACCTTCACGTCGCCCGG
Source organism: Bryobacteraceae bacterium (assembly GCA_965225785.1). Lineage (GTDB taxonomy): Bacteria > Acidobacteriota > Terriglobia > Bryobacterales > Bryobacteraceae > Bog-113. The sequence continues at coordinate 758,054 of CBDDBV010000005.1, forward strand.
TTGCGGTCAATCGATTTTGGGGACCGTCTCCATCGCGGCGACGGAGACTTCGACCGCCGCGGCGCGGGTGAGTTTTACGATGGGATCTCACTTGCTCGGATACAGCCCGGCCCCACCGTTTTCCGTGACCTGGAATTCGGCCGAAGCGATGGACGGCGTTTCCGCGATTCAGGCGACTTCGTTCGACGCGCTCGGGAACTTTATCGACTCCGCCGAATGCGTTGTGACGCTGAATAACCAGAACGTCACGCTGATTGTGAACTCACCCGATTTGACGCAAACGCTTTCGGGTACCGTCAACATCTCGCTCACGGGCGCCGACCCGTTAGCCTTTCCCGCAGTTTGGACGCTGAACGTCGATGGCGAACAACGATCGATTGTCTGGACGGATAATACCTGGCAAAGTCCGCTAACCATCTCCTTCTCGCTCGATACCACTCAGATTTCCAATGGATCGCACGAATTGCATATCTCCATGAATTCCCGGTCCGGTCCCAATAACCCACAATGGGTGAACTGGAGAGGCATGGTGAACCGCGTGATCCACGTGAACAACGGCCACGCCTGGATGGATCTCGCTCCCCAGATCCAGAACGCCTATCTGGAGCCAGGCGGGACGATCAACGTGGGTTGTCTTCAGCTTTTTACGGACGGCACCTCCCAGTCCTGCGCGTCCGTCGCCTACTCTTCCGCTAACCCGTTGGTGGCCACAGTGGATTCAAATGGCAATGTCAGCGCGGTCGGAAAGGGTTTTACCCAAATCCAACTGCAGGCGGGCGCCATGACCGCCACTTCGCAAGTTTGGGTGGTCGCCACGCCGGGTGTTCCCCACTTTTCGGGGGGCGGACAACTGTTGACGAGCTACAACCCCGCGGCAAGTCTCTTTGTGATCTCGCCGTTTTTCCTGGACGCGGATCTCCTGAACGGCAACTCGACGCTGCTCACTCAGGTCCGGCAGGCAGGTGTGAACTCACTGAGTTTTGGACTTTATGTCAACCCCTGGGATACCGGCGCGGACTACTCGGATTGGCAGACCAACTATGACGCCACCGTAGGGCAGAAGATCTCCTGGGCGCAGACGAACGGATTCCACCTGTTGCTTACCGGCGACGACATCTTTCGCCGGATCGGGGGCGACGCCTGGTACACACTCAACTGGCCCAGCGGGGCGCAGGCGGTGCAGCATGCGGTAAGCGCGATGGCGGCGAGCGGCGTCGGTATCGGAATCGAGGGCATCGACGAGGCCAGTTCCATCTGGGGACCGCGACCATCGCCCACCGGCCTTATCGGCCAGGCGTCGTATCTGTTCAACGAGGTGGATTGCGTAAACGGTTCTTGCACCGTCGACTGGTCCAATAACCCCGTTTCGAGCGGCTGGCCTTTCGCGATGCAAGGTTCGACGAATGCCCTAATGAATTCGTCCCCCGGCGCTCTGTTTACGGCGGCTAACTCCACCGCTCAAAGCTTCCAATTTCAGGCTCCGGGCGCGATCAGCGGATCGTTTACCGCGGCTAACAGTCCGGCTCTTGAATACTTGTGGTTTGCGGGGAACTACTGCAACAACAACACTCCATGCGCGCCCGAAGTGCCGAATAATGCGTTATCTCAGATACGGGGCTGGATGACGGCCGTCCCGAACCCTGTTGCTATGGCTTTCCCGCCCATCGCAACCGACCCGGCCACCGTTTCCGGGGCTTGGATGGGACCTGGAAGTATCAGCGATTACGCGTCCAATTACTTTACTTCCATGAAGACGCGGACCACTTATCCGTGGTCCGAAGGAATCCAGGAAATGGTTTCCTCCATGAACCAGGCGTTCTTCAGCCGACAGCCGTTCTTAATGCTCAATCGTCCACAGCTTATGCTCGTCAGCCTGGCGGGAGCGTCTTACACCAAAGGGCAATCCAGCTCGGCCATATATCTTCCGGGAACGGATTCGCTTGTTGAACCGGGAGTGAGTCCGGCGCACGTGAGCGCTTTGATGATGAATGCCGCCGCACTGGGCGGCGCGGGCATCCGGCTCTACTACTTTGAGCCGTCCACGGATGCTCCGAGCCGCATCGCCGACCCGCCGGGCACCGCGCTGCAGACCGGTTCCAATCCCTCCAACCTGCAGACCGCTTCCTGGCAAGCAATGGGCTACGCGTCTAACCTGCTGACCAGGGTGCTCCAACCTTTCTTGCTCGCGGTGGCCGGGAGCGCCCCCACATACGGAAGAAATATCACCACGTCGGTTCGTCAAAGCCCCGAAGGCAAGATGCTCATGATTGTGAATGGCAACGACTGGCCGCGCACCATCACCGTTCCCTTCAATTCTTATGCGGCCTCATTCGGAACCGCCCGCTACTGCCTACAGGCCACCGGCATCTCCGTAGCGAGCCTGCCGGCTTCGCAAGCGACTGACACACTGACCCTGGCGGGTGGCGAGACCGTTGTCTACATTTTTCCGAACATCGCGGCCGCCATGCCGCTCGGCAACGTAACGCTTACTCCTCTTCCCTCCGACGGACCCATTGCGGGAGTGCAATATGCGTACATTTACAACTCGGAAATGGACCAGGCGCCCGTGGTGAGCTGCCAAACGTCTTGCACGATCGCGCGAGATCCACGGCTCGGCAACCTGTACTATCGATTTATTTTGCCGGGGAATGCTGGAAAGACGGCAATTCGGACATCCCCTCCTCTCAAGCCAAACTAAGTCAATTTGGGCGTGCCCTCGAGCCGTGCCAACTCCCGGTTTTGACCCCTTTTTGAAAAGGGCGGGAGCCAACCGAACGCTTTTAGGAGTCACCCTCCGGAAACCGGCTGGGACTAGCACACCAGCGATACTTGAGCCAACCCCCTGCATTTTTGAGTGTTGGATCAAAAATGAGGAGCCAGCAAGAGCACGAAGGCACGCCCTCACACATCATACCGTGAGGGTGCCTGGAACTTGCCCGGTTTACTGCGCTCCCGCCGCTCGCGACTGCTCGAATTTCCAGGCTGTTTCCACAATCTTGTTCAAGTCGGCGAACTGAGGTTTCCATCTCAGAGCCGTTTGCAATTTGGTCGAATCGGCCACCAATTCAGCCGGATCGCCATCGCGCTTCGGCCCCATCGTATATGGAACCTTCTTACCCGTAACTTGTTCCACGGATCGAATCACTTCCTTCACGGAGAATCCTTTTCCGGTTCCGGCGTTGAACTTATTGGAAGCGCCGCCGCCGAGCAGATGTTCCAGGGCCGCGATATGGGCGAGCGCGAGATCCGAAACGTGGATGTAGTCGCGGATGCAGGTGCCATCGGGAGTCGGGTAATCGTCGCCGAAAATCGTTACGGGCTTGCCGGTTTCGACCGCCCGGAATAGCAGCGGAATCAGGTGTGTTTCGGGCTTATGCTCTTCCCCGCGGCGGCCTTCCGGATCGGCGCCCGAGGCATTGAAATACCGCAGGCAAACGCTCTTAAAGTCATGAATCGGGTCGAACCAATTGAGGATCTCCTCCACCATCACTTTGGATTGACCGTACACATTCACCGGAGCATACGGAAAGTCTTCTTTGATCGGCACGGATTTTGGCATTCCGTACACCGCGGCGGTCGAGGAAAAGACCAGTTTCTTCACGCCCGCACGCAGCATCGCCGTGAAGAGCGACAGGGAGCCGGCAACGTTGTTTTGGAAGTAGATCTCTGGCACCTTCATCGATTCCCCGACCGAGATGAAAGCGGCGAAGTGGATCACCGCGTCACAGGGTTGCTCGCGCAGAGCGCCCTCCACCGCAGCGGTGTCGCGAAGGGTGATTTCTCGGAGCCGGCCCGGCTCCACATTGTGCCGGTATCCGTAGGAAAGATCGTCAATCACGATCACGTCGTAGCCCTGTTCCAAAAGCAGCAGCACGGTGTGGCTGCCGATGTATCCGGCGCCGCCGGTGACTGCGATGCGCTTACCCGCTCCCGGTTTGTTCACACAGCGATTCTATCGAAGCGCGCGCCGGTAGAGTATCGTTGTGCGGGTCCTTCCGAACTCCCGGTAGTTTGCCAGCCAGGGACGCAACTCCGGATATTCGGCCATCGATAGGGCGGGATTGTAAAGGCTGAGCCCGTCCGCGATGAAATCCGGCTGGGATCGCGCCAGTTCACGGCGGGCTTCGGCGGTGCCGGCGACGGCAACCGGTCTTGTTTGGCTTAGATGGCGATCCGCCGGGACCCCCGTCATCGCTTGCGAATCGAGGTAACGTGACGCGGCGCGCATGCCCGTATAGACAAATATGTCGGGCCGATAACCCCAAACGTAGAGCGTGGAATCCGGTCCGGCGGCGGCGGTGATCCGGCGGGCGGCTTCATGCGAATCGGTGTCCATGGCGGTATCGCTCCAGTCCGGTTGTAAATTCAAAGCCAGCATCGGGTAGCGCGGTCCGAAGCGGATTGCGGGGATCAGAAATAACGACAGGAGGGCCCAGCGGATACGGGGCGTTTGCAAAACAAAGCCACGGGCCGCCAGCAACACGACGACGGGCAGGAGCTGGAAGTAGTAGCGGGGGAAGAATCGAGCCCCCAGCGCGACTCCCGCGCAGGACAGGGCAATCCAGGCGAGCCATTTCCAGCGCCGCGGAATTTTTTTCGGAAACAAGGCCAGTCCGGCGGCGATCACCAGGCCAAGATGGAATCCGGTCCAGTTCAACGTCCGGAGAAGCCCGTTCGTAATCGGGTCGGAGACATGAGAGCTACCGGCGTAAAGCGACGGCCAGATCCAGACCTGGTCGAGGTAGGCGGGCCACGCGCCCGCCGCCAGTAGAAAGATGAAGCCGAGCGCGCACGGCAAAACAAAGCCAACCGTAAGGGGCACTACGGCCGGCCACGCGAAAAGCGCGCAGGCGGCCAGCACCAAAGCCGCTTTCACATTGGTCAGGAATGCGACCCCCGCCACGACGCCGCTCCAGAATGCGCGGCCGCGAAAAGCCAGGTAGACGGCGGCGAGATGCGGGAGCACCAGAAGCAGATCCGCGGCAAGGGGCAGAACCGCTGAAGGCGTATCGAAAGTCAAAACAAAGCCAAGCAATCCCGCCGCCCAGAAGCCTTCGCGCCGTCCCCACTGTTTCGCGAAGAGCCAGGCAACGAAGCAGCAGGTGAAGACATACACCGCGCCGGCCACGCGCAAAACAAAGCCAATGCGCGCGCCCCACAATAGACTAGCCAACGGAACCAGCGGCGGTTTGTCGAACCAGATGTTCCGATACAGGGCCTTGCCGTAGAGCATCTGGCGCGCGGCTGCAAGCGGCAAACCTTCTTCCGTCCAGAGCACGCGCACGTGGCAGAGATGAGCTGCCAGCAGCGCCAGAAACAGGACGGCAAAGAAGAGGCGCGTGCGCACTTGCCGTATAGTATAGTAGGCAAAGAAAAAGCGAAGATGGCGGACCTTGCCGAACAACTGGCTGCGCTCCGGAGCAAGATCGCGCGCATCGACGGGAAGTATGCCCGTAAGTACGCGTCGCCCTTGGTTGCCGCTCCGCCTCGGCTTCCTGAGCATTCCGAAACCATCGACACGGTCCTGAGCGGGAATATCGTCGAAACCGAGCACGGCAAACATTTCGAAACCGAGAAGCTCTATGAGCGCCATCGCCGTTACGGGAGCTTCGATATCTCGGACCTGATCGACTTGCCCGAGGATCTGCTTGACGCATTGTCTGGAGGCGCCATCACGAAGAGCCGGCCCGACCGCTGGGCATTCCTCGATACCGAAACCACGGGATTGATGGGCGGCAGCGGCACTTATGCGTTCCTGATCGGAGTGGGAAGCATCGATGCGAAGGGCTTTCGCGTGCGCCAGTTTTTCATGCGCGACCACGGTGAAGAACGCTCGCAGCTCCGGGCGTTGACGGATTACCTCAGCCGCTTCGACGTGCTGATCACTTATAACGGGAAAACCTTCGATCAGCCGCTGCTCGAAACGCGGTACATCATGGCGCGCGCGAAACATCCGTTCGGCCGCATGGAGCACCTGGATCTGCTGTTCGGCGCGCGGCGTCTGTGGAAGTTGCGGCTGGAGAACTGCCGCCTGTCGTACCTGGAGCATCAAATTCTGGGAGTGGAGCGGCACGGCGACATATCGGGCGAGCTGATTCCGCATTTCTACTTCGAGTACGTGCGCACGCAGCGCGCACTAAGTTTGGTTCCCATCTTTCACCACAACGTGATGGATATCGTGACGCTCGCGTGCCTGACCGCGCTGGTGCCGCAGACTTTTCGCGATCCGGGCCGAGTGGAAGTGCGGCATGGCGCGGATCTGCTGGGATTGAGCCGCTGGCTGATCGCCGAAGGACGCGGGACGGAAGCGCTGGCGCTGATGAGGCGGGCAATCGAAATCGGCCTACCGGACGGATTGCTGTTCCGCACGCTGCTCGATATCGGCCTGCTTGAGAAAAAACATAAGAATGAGGACGCCGCTCTCGCCGCGTTCACCGAGATCGCGACTTGCCGCAATCCCTGCCGCGCGCGGGCCTTCGAAGAGCTCGCGAAATATTACGAGCACAGCCAGCGGAGCTACGCGATGGCGTTGGAGATGACGCGCAGCGCGCTCGAAATTGAGGAAAGTCCGGCGCTTCGAACGCGCGAGTCGCGACTGGCGAAGAAACTGGCGCGGGCGCCGCGCCTGCTCAACGTTTAGTCAGCGTGACCAGCTCGCTCGCGTAGTCGCCGCGCAGGTTCAGATCCAGCCCGTGCTGCATGAGATAGCCGCCGGTCTGCGAACCAGTTCTCCCATCGAGGAACGTGAGAGTGTAAGTCGCCTTAGCGTCCAGTCCGCGCAAATAGATGGAAGGCGCGGGTAAGTCGTATTGCTGCGAGTGGCGAAATGCAAACAGCACAGCTTGGAACCCACCCTGCGACACGTATTCATTGGCAGTTACATCGCTGTCGCGCGGAGACATCAGCCGATATAAGTCGCCGGTTTGTATCGTTACGCGAATCTGTTTATCGAGCGTCACCATCTTGCGGGCAAGATCGAAGTCTTCGTCGCGCCACTTATTCAGGTTGGCGCCAATCCCAAGCGCGCCCTGCATGGCCACCAGGAATCGATATTGCAGGGGCGTGCTGCGGCCATTCATGTTGGGAACGTCGGTGACCCAGGCGGACATCACCTTCGGCGCGTACGCGTAACTGAAACCTTCCTGAATCCGAAGCCGGTCGAACGCTTCGGTGTTGTCGGAAGTCCAAACCTCATCCACGCGCTTCAGAACTCCGAGGTCGATGCGCGCGCCACCGCCGGAACACGATTCAATCGCCAGCTTGGGGTGTTTAGCCCGCAACTTATCCAGAATCCCGTAGTAGTTCCGTACATACTCCACCCAGACTTTTTTCTGCGCATCGGCGGGAACGGCGGGCCAGCCCGGTTCGCTGAACGAGCGGTTCATGTCCCATTTGAAATACTTGATGTTGTAAGTGGTGGCGAGGCGGTCAAGCGCGTCGAAGATGAAAGCGCTTACGTCCGGGCGCGCCAGGTTTAATACAAGCTGATTGCGCAGTTCGCTGCGTGGACGGCCGGTAAAGTTCAGCACCCAGTCGGGATGCGCGCGGTATAGGTCGCTATCGGGGTTCACCATTTCCGGTTCCACCCAAAGCCCGAAATCCATGCCGAGGCGGTTCACTTCGGCGATCAGCGGCTGCAGATCGTTCGGAAACTTCTGCTTGTTGACGAACCAGTCCCCGAGGCCAGCGTGATCGTTGTTGCGTTTGCCGAACCAGCCGTCATCCATGACGAAGAGTTCGACGCCGATGGACGCGGCTTTGGCGGCCAGAGCCTTCTGACCAGGCTCATCGACGTTGAAGGTAGTGGCTTCCCAGGAGTTATAAAGAACCGGCCGGAGGCGCGACTGCATGCCGCCCGGCAAAATGGAATTGCGTTCGAAGCGGTGGAGCATGCGCGAAGCTTCGCCGAAACCACCATCGGAGTAGCCGCCGTAGAACGCCGGGGTTTCCAGCGATTCGCCGGGGGATAGCTCATAGCCGAAATCGAACGTGTTAAACCCGCCGGTAACGCGCACCTGGTTATAGGGCGTCTGCTCGACCGACAAGCGCCAGTTACCGGACCAGCCGAGCGCTCCGAACCAGACGCGGCCGTTGTCTTCGGTCGCGTGGCTATCATCGATCATGAACCACGGGTTGGCGTTGTGGCTGGTGTTGCCGCGGCGGCTCTCCAACACTTTCATTCCCGGATGGATCGGTTCGCGCGAGATCTGGTCTTCCGCCGCCCATCGGCCTGACACATAAGTCAGGCGGTAGCCATCGCCTGGCGGCATCGACCAAACGCCGGACTGCGCGCTTTCGATTAACACTTTGTCTTTAGTTTCGTTTCGAATAATGGAGTGTTTCTCGATCACGCCGTCCACATAGATCTTATAGGCGAGCGTGACGAAGACCTTGTCTTTGATGTCGCGCGTTTCAATCGTGAGCGTATCCGGCGTCATCTTGAAGCTGTCATAAACCAGAACCACGTCGCGGTCGCCGTCAGGCCGCGTGACTTTCAGCGACGGTTCATAGAACCGCGTTCCGCCCCACGCGGGGAACTCTTCGCGCGTGCGCGTTTCGGACGGGTCGAATGAGGAGCGCTCGGGCGTCGAGTGCGCCGCCGGGAAATCCGCGTCGCCATACAAACGTCCGCCCCAGTAAAGGTTCTGTAGCTGGTTACGCTCATTCAGACCGATCACGTAAGTCGAATTGCCGGTGTGCAGAAACCAACGCTCGGGATCCGAGAAGTGAGTGACCTGCGCGGAAAGGGCGGCGGAGAAGGTGGAAGCGGCGCAAAGCGCGAGCACAAGAAGCTTCGACATGTTTTCCGTGAGTGTATCGCTTTCAGGCGTTGCGTTACACTCTGTCGAATGGTTTGCTTGCGGGCGGTTGTGCTCCTGGTAATCGCGTTCAGCGCGTCCCTTCGCGTTGGGCGCGCGCAGATGGGTTTTTATTTGCACGACGGCGATCGCGTGGTCTTCTACGGCGACAGCATCACCGAGCAGCGTCTCTACAGCGTGTTCACGGAAGACTACGCCGTCACCCGCTTTCCTTCAGAACATTTCACCTTCGTGCATTCCGGCTGGGGCGGTGATCGCGTATCGGGCGGCGGCGGCGGACCCATCGACGTGCGTCTGCAGCGCGACGTCATCGCCTATAAGACCGACCGTGATGACCATCATGCTGGGGATGAATGACGCGGGATACAAGCCCTTCGACGCGGAGACGCTGGACAAGTATGAAAAGGGTTACGAACACATCCTGGACGTCGTAAAGACCGCGCTACCCGGCTTGCGGATCACCGCCATTCAACCGTCGCCGTTCGACGATGTGACGCAGCCTCCGAAGTTCGCGGACGGCTACAACGAAGTGCTGCTGCGTTACGCGAAGTTTGTGAAACAGGAAGCGGCGGAGAAAGGCATTGACACGGCGGATTTGAATACGCCGGTGGTGGAAGACCTCAAGCGCGCCTATTCGCTTGACCCTGCAAATGCGCGGCTCATCATTGAGGACCGCGTGCATCCGGAAGCCTCCGGCCATTTGTGGATGGCGGAAGCGCTCTTGAAGGCCTGGCACGCGCCGGCGCTGGTGAGCGACGTGGAGTTGAACATGGAGACGCACCATGTCGACCAATCCGCAAATGCTACGGTGACCGACCTGAACGGCATGAAGTGGACGGCGGCGGAGCAGTCGCTCCCGATGCCGGTTCTCTGGAGCGATCCGCTTACCGTGCTCGCCGTCAAGGCTTCCGATTTTCTGGAAGCGCTGAATCAGGAGACACTGCGCGTTACCGGGCTGAGCGCGGGCAAGTACCAACTAAAGATAGACGATGCGCCGATCGCGATTTTTACGAGTGAGGAACTGGCGAAGGGGATTAACCTGGCGAGTTATGCCGCTACTCCGATGATGCGGCAGGCGATGACGGTTCATGAGTTGACGAAGCAGCACGGCGAGAAGCATTGGATCCGCTGGCGGCAGATTCAGGTTCCGTCCACCAAGGACGGCGCGCCCAAACAGGACCCCGCCAAACAGGAAGAAGACATGCGGAAGCTGGACCAGGAAGAACTGCAACTGGTGGAGCGCCAGCATGAGGCCGCGCAGCCCAAGCCGCATCGCTTCGAACTGGTGGCGCAATCATGAATCGCGAATATCACAAGTGGTGGAGTCCATCCCTGGGGCGCGATATGGAACTGCAGGTCTTCGGGCATGGCGGCTTTCCGATGATCGCGTTCCCTTCGTCGAGAGGGCGTTTCTACGATTATGAAAACAATGGCATGATCGGCGCGATTCACTGGCAGTACGAACAGGGTCACGTCCAGGCGTTCTGCGTGGACAGCGTCGACCAGGAGAGCTGGTACAACCGCTATGCGCATCCGCGCGACCGCGTGCGCAGGCATATGCAGTATGAAAGTTACATCCTGAACGAAGTGGTGCCGCTGATCCGGACCAAGAACCAGAATCCGCGGCTGGGCGCAACGGGGTGCAGCTTCGGCGGATACTTTGCGATGAACTTCGCGCTGAAGCAACCGTGGACGTTCAGCGACTGCCTGAGCATGAGCGGCGCGTTCGATATTCATCAGTTCATCGGCAACTACTACGACGAAAACTGTTATTTCAACTGCCCGCCGGACTACATGCATAACATGGGCGACCACCACATGCTGGAGCGTTACCGCACCAATAGCCGGCTGATCCTGGCGACCTCCGAATGGGATCCGTGCCTGGATGAAAATTACAAGATGGCGCGAGTGCTGAGCGCGAAAAGCGTGCCGCACTGGCTGGACGTCTGGGGCGCGGGCGTGCGGCACGACTGGCCGTTCTGGCGGGAAATGGCTGTCAAGTATTTGGGCTGATAGGAGCTAAGCGAAGGCATGCGAAAGATCGGAATCATTTACGGCATGGAGAACACGTTCCCCGGCGCGCTGGTGGACCGCATCAACTCCTGGCACATTGAGGACGTGTTGGCCGAACACGTGCACATCGGCGCCGTCAAAATGGCGGAGTGGTCGGGTTACCGGGTGCTGGTCGACCGGATCTCGCACGACATCCCGTTTTATCGCGCGTATCTGAAGAACGCCGTTCTGAATGGAACCATCGTCATCAACAATCCGTTCTGGTGGGGCGCGGACGATAAGTTTTTCAATTACGCGCTGGCCTCTAAGATCGGAGTGGCGGTGCCGCGCACGGTGATTCTGCCGCATAAGGTGAACCCGCCGGGCACCACGGAATTATCGATGCGGAATCTTGTTTACCCGCTCGATTGGAACGATGTGTTTCAGTACATCGGATTCCCGGCGTTTCTCAAACCGTATAGCGGCGGCGGCTGGAAGAGCGTTTACAAAGTTCACAACCCCGAAGAACTTTTCGCGGCTTACGACGATACGGGCGACCTGTGCATGACTTTGCAGCAGGGGATTGAGTTCCAGGAGTATTTCCGATGCTACGTGGTGGGGCAGCGCTCCGTGCACATCATGCAGTACGATCCGCGGCGGCCGCACGCGCATCGCTATGTGTTGGACGGACCGCCCGTCGATCCGCGGCTGCTGCAACGCGTCCATGATGACTGCCTCACTTTGTGCCGTGCTCTCGGTTACGATTTAAATACAGTGGAATTCGCAGTGCAGGACGGCGTTCCGTACGCGATCGACTTTCTGAATCCGGCGCCGGACGCGGATTTCTTCTCGGTCGGCCCGGAAAATTTTGAGTGGATTGTGACGGAAATGGCGAAGTTCACTATCGAGAAGGCATTGAGCAACGAAAACCCGGCGGCTGACATGCGCTGGGCTTCTTTCCTGCGGGGGTAACACATGCAGCCCAGCTTTACGATTGGCATCGAAGAGGAATATCAGACCATCGATCCGGTGTCGCGCGACCTGCGCTCGCATCTGGAGGCCGAGATCCTCGAGAAGGGGAAGCTGCTGCTGAAAGAGCGCGTGAAGGCCGAGATGCATCAGTCGGTGGTGGAAGTGGGCACCGGCATTTGCAGGGACATCCAGGAAGCGCGCAGCGACGTTACGGAACTGCGGCGGGGCATCATTGAGCTGGCGCGCAAGAACGGTCTGCGGCTGGCGGCGGCAGGCACGCATCCGTTCGCCGACTGGCGCAATCAGGAGATCTATCCGGACGAGCGCTATCACACCATCGTGCAGGACCTGAAAATGGTGGCGCGCGCGAATTTGATCTTCGGGCTGCACGTACATATCGGCGTGGAAGACCGCGAGACGGCCATTCAAATCATGAACGCGGCGCGCTACTTCGTGCCGCACATTCTCGCGCTATCCACCAATTCGCCGTTCTGGCTGGGCATGGATACCGGTTTGAAGTCGTACCGCTGCAAGGTATTCGATAAGTTTCCCCGCACCAACATCCCGGATTATTTTCCGAGCTATGGGGAGTATGAGAGCTTCGTCAACCTGCTGGTTCAGACCAACTGCATCGACAACGCGAAAAAAATCTGGTGGGACATCCGGCCTCATCCGAACTTTCCGACGCTGGAATTCCGCTGCTGCGACGTGCCCATGCGCGTGGATGAAACCATCGCGCTGGCGGCGCTGATTCAAGCCACGGTGGCCAAGCTTTACAAGCTGTATTCGGCTAACCAGGGCTTCCGCCTATACCGCCGCGCCCTGATCATGGAGAACAAATGGCGAGCGCTCCGGTACGGGCTGGACGGCGATCTGATCGACTTCGGCAAGAAGTGCGAAGTGCCGCTGCGGGTGCTGATGGATGAGTATCTGGAGTTCGTCGACGACGTGGTGGATGAACTCGGGTCGCGCCAGGAACTGCAGTACATCCATGAGATTCTGCGCAACGGCAGCGGCGCGGACCGCCAGCTTCGCGTTTATAAAGAAACGGGTGACTTCCACCGTGTCGTGGACTACATCATTTCCGAGACCGAGGCGGGAGTTTTCGAATCCGCCTCGGCCGCGGTGTAGGACGCGGCTAGAATGCACGAAAGTTTAAATGAGATGAGATTCGACCCGGAATTATCTCCGGGCGCCCGCAACGCGGTGAACGTCTGCCTGCGCGTTCAGCCTTCGGAGAAGGTAACCGTAATCACGGACATCGCAAGCGCGGAAATAGCCGCGTCCATGGTGTGTGAGTTGGAGAAGCTCGGGGCGGCGTACAAGGCGTTCGTGCTGGAGGATTACGCACCTCGTCCGCTCGAAAATAAACCGCAGCCGATCCTGGACGATCTGGAAACCAGCCAGGTCAGTATCTTCGCCGTGCAGGCGCAGCATGGGGAACTGAAGACGCGGATGCAGATGACCGACGTGGTGAACCGGCGGCATATCCGTCACGCGCATATGGTGAACATTAATCAGCGGATCATGCTGGATGGCATGCGGGCAGACTACGCGGAGGTGGATCGCATCAGCAGCATCGTCTGCCGGGACGCGGGCGCGGCGCGCAAGATCCGGGCGAAGACTCCGGCCGGAACCGACATCACCGCGGACATGAACCCGAACTACAAGTGGGTGAAAACCAGCGGCATTATCTCTCCGAACAAGTGGGGCAATCTTCCCGGCGGTGAAACGTTCACCACCCCGGGGGAAGTCAACGGCACGTTCGTGATCGACGGCGTGGTGGGGGATTATCTCTGCGCGAAATACGGGGATTTGAAGGACGATCCTCTCACCGTCCGCATTGAGAAAAACCGGCTGGTGGAGGCTCACAGCCTGAACAAAGAGCTGGAGAGCGAGTTCTGGCAATACACCCACACTGACGAAAACAGCGACCGTGTGGGCGAGTTCGCCATCGGCACGAACATCGGGCTGCACAATGTGATCGGCAACATTCTTCAGGACGAGAAGATTCCAGGAGTGCATATTGCCTTCGGGAATCCGTATGGATTTCATACCGGGGCGGATTGGTATTCGGCCACCCACATTGACGTGGTGGGCAAGGAATTCAGCATCTGGCTGGACGACCGGCAGATTATGGATCACGGCAAGTTCGTCCTGAACGGCGCATGATTCCCGCATACCGGAAAGACTTCAACGCGCGTTTCACCCCCGAGAAGTATAAACGCTTTCTGCGGGAGTTGGACGACCGGAGCGGCGCACCGGTGAAATTTCGCTGTAGCGAAACACCCTGTTTCTTCCCGAAAGAGATGCTGGAGCGGTTTGCCAATGCCGGCAAGGAACTGGTGGGGCAGCTCGTCTCCAACTCGGAGTACCTGGCGGAGGCGGATCGGGTAATTCCGCCGGCTTTCCTGGTCCCCAACTGTCCGGCGGAGCCCTTATTCGTGCAGGCGGATTTCGGAATTGTACGCGGGGCGGATGGCGAGTGGCAACCGAAGCTGGTCGAAATCCAGGGTTTTCCGTCGCTTTATGGGTTCCAGTTGACGCTGGCGCATGCTTATCGCGACGTGTATGAGTTGGATCCCGCGCTTGAGACGACGCTCGGCGGTTTGACCGAGACCGACTATTACCGGGTCTTACGCAAAGCCATCGTGGCGGATCACGATCCGGAAACCGTCGTTCTGCTGGAGATCGATCCGCTGGAACAGAAAACCCTCACGGATTTCAAAGTTACTGAGCGGATCTGCGGCATCCAGACAGTGGATATTCGAAGCCTTCGCAAATCGGGTCACAAGCTTTATTACGACGCCGGTGGAGTGGAACGCCCCATTAACCGGATCTACAACCGGGCGATCGCCGACGAATTGATCCGCCGCGACGCCAAGCTGCAGTTCGACTTGCGGGATGACCTGGACGTCGAGTGGGCTGGGCACCCCAACTGGTTTTTTCGGATCAGCAAGTTCTCGCTGCCGTGGCTGAAACACGAATCCGTCCCGCGGACTTGGTTCCTGGATGAGGTGGACGAACTGCCGATGGCGCCGGAAAGGCTGGTGCTGAAGCCGTTGTTTTCGTTCGCCGGATTGGGAGTGATAATCGGACCGTCCGCAGCCGAAATCGACGCCATTCCGGAAGAGATGCGGCATGAGTGGATTCTGCAGGAGCGCGTGGATTTCGCGGCGACCATCGACACTCCTCCGGGTGTCGCGAAAGCCGAGATCCGTGTGATGTACGTGTGGCTGGAGGACGAGGAATTACGCCCGGTGAACACCATCATCCGGACGGGGCGCGGCAAGATGATGGGTGTGGATCACAACCGCGACCTGGAATGGGTGGGGGCGTCGGCGGGGTTTTTCCCGGTTTAGCGCAAGATTTGTCGGACCCATCACAGCAGTTCGGGACGCGTTAAATTTTCCGGGCTTGTTTCGATGGTAAACTTGAGATTCCACCATAGATCAGCCACAGATTCTTTCATGGATCCGGATTTGCTCACCCTTACGCTTTTGTTTATCCTATTGATCGCCGCGCTAACGTTTCCGGGCGGCCCGGGGACGCCGAGGCGGTTCCCCGTTCCTTGCCGAATCCCCTCGAATTCTTAGCTCGGTTTCGATTCCGCCGGCTTGACGACGGCCTTGCTCGGGCTGATCAGGATATGCGCGTTCCGGCCTTCCATGCGTGGAATGCCTTCCACCGTTCCATAAGTTGCTAGATCTTCAGCGAAGCGCGTCAGCAGGCGCTTGCCCAGATCCGTATGCGCGATTTCGCGGCCCCGGAATTGGACGACGGCCTTGACCCGATTGCCTTCCTGGAGGAATCGGATCGCGTGATTTTTCTTAAAATCGTAGTCGTGATCGTCGGTATTGGGCCGGAACTTCAGCTCCTTTACCTGGACGACGTGTTGTTTTTTCTTGGCGTCGTGCTGTTTTTTCTTGAGCTCGTACTGGTAATGACCGAAATCAACCGCTTTGGCGACGGGAGGAACGGCGGTCGGAGAGACCACGACCAGATCCAAGCCCATGTCCTGCGCCTTTCGCACTGCCGCGGCGGTGGGCATCACTTCGGCTGTTCCGTCGGGGAAAACAGCTCGTACCTCGCGCGCCCGGATCGATTCATTCACATTTTCACGACGGTTTTGCCGGCGAGGGGGGAAGTTTCTGCCTGGAATCATGTATGGTTTGCGTTTAAGTGTAAATCCGTCACCTTAAGTGTACAGGGACGCTTGCGGGCCTGTCTAGGTCTGGTTATGGGGCGGTCTCCAGGATATTGAGGGATCGGCGAAGGAATTTCCGGATAATTTTTTGAGAGCTTTGGAAAAGCGGAGCGACCAAGCGATGGGGAGTAGTGTCTCCCGGCTCTCCAATGCCGGGACCTTCCAACTACCTCTTACCCCTATTTCAGAATTCAAAGGATCTTCAGCATGAAGAAACTTGCGCTGTTCCTCATTGCGGTTTCCGCATGGGGGCAGACTTCGATTAACGGCGATCGCATTATTACAGGTAAGTTGGATCTCAGCAGTTCGCCCGCATTTATACCGCCCTCGGTGACAACCGATCCCTCGGGCGCGTGTACGAACCCGTCAGCCGGGAAACCCAATGTCGTTATCTCCCTGGCTTCGGGCAACCTGTTTGCTTGTCTGAATGGCTCGTGGCATCTCAGCAGCGGAGCACCAGGCGCGAACGGGCAATCCCCAAACATGCGGGGTGCGTGGAGCGGCACGCAGGGCTACAATCCATTGGATGTGGTGAGCTACCAAGGCGGATCGTGGTGGGCGCTTGCCGCGAACACCAACGTGACGCCCGGCTCGAACGCGTCGATTTGGTCGCAGGTTGCGGCCATGGGTGCGGCGGGCCCGGCGGGCTCAACCGGAGCGACGGGTCCAATCGGTCCGCAGGGTCTGGTTGGGAATACGGGCGCACCCGGCGCTACCGGTCCGGCCGGCTCGACCGGAGCGACGGGTCCAATCGGTCCGCAGGGTCTGGTCGGCAACACGGGTGCGCCCGGCCCCACCGGACCGATCGGTTTAACCGGGCCGGCCGGCTCGACTGGAGCGGCGGGTCCCATCGGGCCGCAGGGCAACACGGGGCCGGCTGGTTCCACCGGGCCGGCGGGTCCGGCCGGGCCGACAGGTCCAAGCAGCCCGGCACTCAAGGCACGCGGGATATGGTCGTCGACCACGGCTTACGCGGCACTGGATTCCGTATCCTACTCCAGCTCCACCTATGTTGCCGTTGCGGCGAACACTAACGTAACCCCCGGCACGAACACCGCGATCTGGAACTATGTCGGCGCGGCGCAAACCGTGGGCGTCCAGAGCAACGGAGTTCTTGTGACTAGCCAGAATACGTTGAACTTCGCTCCACCTTTCGCCGCGACCAGCAATCAGGTTCAAAGCAGGATCGATCTGAATTGCGCGACGTGCGAAGTAAATACGAATAAAGGAATCGCTAACGGGTACGCGCCGCTCGATTCCGGCGGCCATCTCCCTGCCGCCAATCTGAATCCCACCGTTTCGGCGAACGCTCTTGTCATCGGCAACAGCGTGCAAACCGCTGACCTGGGCGGCGGCTCTCTCTATGAAACATTTTCCAACGGAATCATGTTTCAGAAAACGGGATTGACCACGCAGGGATACTTCGGCGGGGGCCTGCAGGTGCTTGCCAACGGCTTTCAGAATAACCCCGCCGGGGCGGCCCTTACTTCAGGCGCGTTCACGGATCTGAATAACTGGGTGGCGAACGCGCCGCAGATGGCTTCCATCACTTACTACAACGGAATGCTCCAGTTTCTGTCCAACACGGGCTTGACCTCGGGAAATCTTTTCTCCCCGACTAACCAGATGTCCATCAGCACCGCCGGTGTGCAGATCGCCAGTAAGACGGCCGATCCTGGGTGCACGACGGCGGCTCAGGTAGGCACGCTATGGATGAACACGGCTCCCAACCCGGATGCGTTGGAAGTCTGCGCAGCAACCCCAACCGGGTATGCCTGGCTTAACCCCGCCGTTTTCAACCTAAACAACGATGGCGCCAATTTAGGGACGCTGCCCCCGGGCGAAACGCCGCGAACCGTTACCGCGAAGTTATCCGATAACGTCGACGTTCGTGACTTCGGAGCGGTTTGTAACGTTAACTCATTCAACACGAACTGGCACGATGACACGGTTGCCATTCAGAACGCTCTGAATTACGTATCCGGCATCATCGGTTCCGGAACGGTACACGTGCCGTCGCGGCCTTACCCGGGCGGATGCGCGGTTTCCAGCACTATCATCGTGCCTAACGGCGTCCGGCTCAAAGGAGAGGACATGCATACGGCGGCCATCGTCGCCATGTCCACCTTCCCCCAGAACTCACCGATTGTAAGTGTGGGTCCAGTTTGCTACTTGAACTCGCAGGGAAATCAATCCTACCTGGACGCCGGACTGACTCAGCCATCCCAGCCGACCATGAGAGCCGGCTTGGAAGATATAACCGTAAACGCGAATTTTATCGCAGGCTCCACCGCGGTAGCCTCACAGACGATGCAGGAAAATTCTTACCTGCATAACGTAGCAATGTATCAATATGATAAGTACGGCTTTGATTGCCAGACTTACGGATGCCAGAACTTCGCGCTCGACAAGCTCTATTTCATCGGAGACTCCAACGTGAACCTGGTTCATCTTCACCTGAGCTACGCGAACAGCCGCTTGAACATCCGGGATTTAACTCTCACCGGCGCCGGAGCCACCAGCAATAACATCGGCGTGCTTGTGGAGAACAGTTCCGAGGCTTCTATTTCGGATATCCATTGCGAGCAGTTGATCGATTGCGTGAAAGTGGATAGCGGCTCCCGTGCCGAAGTCGACAATATTTGGGGTTTAGGGGTCGGCTCCATTGGAACTCCCAGCACCCATACTCTGGTCCACTTTACGAATACTTCCACTGGCGGGATTGTTCATCAGGCCGTGACGTACGGGTCACCGGTAAATATTCAGGACGACCTATTGGGTCAGACGATTGTGGATTACAGCGTACCGCTGCATGTGAGCGTGCCGGGCGAAAACACTATTAGTTCCGCACCCAGCGTCAAGAACATATTCAACCTATTGGGCGCGGCCAGTCTCAGCGTGGGCAACTTAAGTGTTGAGAACGACGCCACCGGTGGGAGCGTGTTCGAGACCTTCGCGGACGGGATGATTATCCAGAAGTCTTCCGGCCTTGCCCAATACGGCTTCGCCGGCGGCGGCCTACAGTTACTCGGCAATGGCTTCGCCAACGACCCGTCGTGGGGCGCCATCGCTGCCGGGGTGACTACGGACCTCGGCACGTGGCAGGCGCGCGCGACTACCGCCAACGCCATCGCCATGCAGGACGGCTCGATCAATTTCTTCGCTGATTTGAATCTCACTCCGGGAAACACGTATTCGCCTTCTTACCAGATGGTGATCACCAATTCGGGTGTGCAGATGGTTCCACGTTATGCCGACCCTGGCTGCGCCTCGTCCAATGTGGTCGGACGCATCTGGGTGAACGCGAGCGTGACACCAAACACTTTCGCATGGTGTACAAATACCGGCGCCGGATACGGATGGCAACAGCCGGTTGTGTCCATCTTCGGGCGGACGGGCAACGCCGTCGTCGCTAAGACAGGCGACTATCTCGCCTCTCAAGTGACGAATGCGGTGGACCAGACCCAGTCTTATACAAATCCGACATGGTTGGCTTCGCTGGCATGGGCCAAGCTATCCGGAACGCCGAATATCTACAGTTCGGTGTTATCGGGTGGAACGTCCGTCACAGCGCGAGGCGCGCTCAACTTCACGGGCCCGATCAGCGTGGCTGACGACCCCGCTAAAGGCAGTTCAGATGTATCCATCGCCCAGGCCACCGCGGCTACCAGCGGCTATCTTGCGTCCGGTGATTGGAGTACCTTCTCCGGTAAGGCAAGTGCGGGGGCGTGCCCCGCTGGCCAGTTCCAATCCGCCGATAACGCGAGCGGCGGACCGCTTTGCGCTCAGGTGTCCCTTGCAAACGTAACGGGGTCCGCAACTAAGGCACAGCAGTTCTCAACCACGGTCTACACTGACCAAAGCAACACATTCGCGAGCGGCACCCAAGACTTCACAGGCGCGGCGCACACCAAACCTATTAAGTCCGGGACCCTCGCTTCCATGCCGGTAAGTTGCGTGTCGGGTGAATATTACTTCGCGACCGACGAGTCTCGCGAGGCGCTTAAACAATGCAATGCGGCCGGTACCTTTCAGAGTTCTACCGGAATCGTGACCAACGGGCTCATCGCCGATTATTGGATGAGCAACTGCAACGGGACGGTAGGCTCCGGGACGGTGTTACCCGATTGCTCCGGAAGCGGCAACTCAGCGACAGTTCCCTCCGGTGGAAACCCCGCCTGGACGCAACAGGGCCTCACCTGGGCGACCGCGCTGAACGTGCCGGTAGTTCTTCCGGCGGCGGTCCTGAGCGGCTTCAACACGGTTCAGATCTACGCCGATATGTCGATCGGCAACAACTACAACAACACGTCTCAGGTTCAGGCTTTCCTCAGCGTAGGTTCGTCCGCAATCCTTTGGGGTAACGTGTTGGCTTCGACTCCTCTTTGTTGCGGACTATACGGCGCATGGGTGAACAACCCGGCTACTCAGGAGGTAGATCCGGCGGTTGGCCCGAATCTGTTCACGTATATCCTGGACAACACGAATGACACAATTTGTATCGGCGCCAACTGCGGCGTGAGTTATTACACTCGCGGCGGTAACAACCCGCCAAGCCGTTCCGGGTCTCTATTCCTCGGCGGCAACAATCTGTCGGCCCAGATGACGGGCACGATCTATCGCGCCATCTTTTACAATCGGGAGTTGACTCCGGCGGAAGTCGCCCAGAATGACGCGGCGATTGACGGCTGGATCAAATATCGAGGCGTGACTCGAGGCAAGTACACTCCGCCGGCCAGTTCGAACAATCTGATCTGCGTCGGCGATTCCATTACACAAGGGAAAGGCGCCAGCCCGGCTTGCGCCCCATCGATGCTGACGGGTCTTTCCGATACTTTCCAGATTTATAACATGGGAATGTCGGGAGAAACGCTCGCGAATATGTTGACGGCGTCTCCGAAGTTCGCGACCGGCGTCAACCCCAACGGCAAGAGCAACATCGCTTGGATTTTCGCGGGCACGAACGATATGTGCGTAACGTCCAACACGTTGACTCCCGCCCAGACATTCCAGAAGCTGATCGCCTTCTCGCGTTACATGCGTGGACAGGGCGCTAAAGTAATGGTGCTTCCGATGCTCTCGCGCACGGGAAGTTATCAGGGCACCACCTGCGATGCGCTCCATGATCAATACAACACCTTGATCTCCCAGAACTGGTCGAGTTTCGCGGATGCTTTTGTCTATGGAATGCAGACCGACCCCAACTTGACCGCTGACGGCGCATACGCTAACGCCACTTACTTCCAAAGCGATGGTATTCATCCAACACTCGCGGGGCAGCAGTTGATCGCCGGATATGTTCAATCGGAGGTCAATAACCTGCTGACCGGAACCCTCAACGTCGCGGCTTTCCGGGAGGCGATCGTTACCAAGACCGCCAACTATACCGCCGCCATGGGAGATAGCGTCATTCTTTGCAACGCAACGGGCGGAGCGGTAACGATTACTCTTCCGACCGCGGTGGGCATCCAGGGACGGGCGTTCCAGGTTAAGAAAACGGACGCGTCGTCGAATAGCTGCTCCCTCGCTACCACGAGCGGACAGTTGATCGACGGGGTTACGAGTGTGCCGCTGGCAACGCAGTATTCGCTCAAGCGAGTCGAGAGCGACGGCGCTAACTGGCAGGTCCTGCAGTAGACGTCGAGGAAATCCGGGCGCTTTCATCGGCGCCCGGATCCTTTCAGGGAATGCGAATTTTTGAATCGCGCGTTTGAGCTGGCTGAGGATGATGGCCACACTCGCGTTGTATGCAAGCGTCATGAAGTCAACCCGGCCCGTTACTTCACTTCACAACCGGTAGCAGCGCATAATCGCGCCACTCCGAACCGGCGAACTCCTTCTGAGCGACCAGCCCTTCCGGCCGAATGTTAAACAGTTCAAAGCCGCCGTCGCGCACGAACGGAAGTTGGTTCAGCGCCGTTTCCGTGACGGGAAGCACCTCGATCACCAGGTCGGGGCGGTACCGCTCTATTAGACAGGAGTCGAAACTAGACAGGAGTCGAAACGACTCGCTGCGAGAAGGAAGACGCGAACGATGCGTCGAGAGATCCGTTGGTAAATGGCCCTCCGGCTTGTGAAACTCGAGAAAACCCGAATTCGGAAAGGGAAAATTCGCGCAATTGTACTCCCGAGCAGGGTCAGGTAGGGACCCGCGAGTAATCCGCTACGGCTCGAATTCTCCCGGATGGGGGAACAGCGTTACTTCGGGGCTGCCGTCTGTCTCACATCCCGGAATTTTGTTCTTACGGCGCGAAGCCGCACATCCGGCCATTCAACGCCTTGAACCGAATTGGCAACGAACTGCTTCCAGCCGCCGTCCGGCAGCGCCCTGCATATACTCCCGAGCAGGGTCAGGTAGGGACCCGCGAGTAATCCACTACGGCTGACGAAAGCATGGGTTCTTAGCCCCATTTCCTTGGCGATGGCTAGCATTCCGTCTTATGTTCTCACCGGTAAATGCTTCCGGCTCGGTAAGCTCGCTTTGCGCCCGACGATACGGAGAGTCCCGCCCACTCAACCCCACCTATTTCCAGTGCTTCGCGAACCGCTCGTCTTCCCCGTTGCCGCTCTCGCTTTCGGAATCCTTCTCGCCCACACCTGGCCCGTCGATTCCACCACCCTCCTCGCCGCCGCCACCGCGCTCGTCTTCCTCACCGCATTGGCTTTGTTCCGTAAATTCCGCTCCACCGCCATCGCCGCCTGCCTCGCCGGCCTTGTGCTTTCCGGCGCGTTCCTTGAGATCGTGCACAATCCTGCACAACCCCCGCGCCTCGACGTCCCCGATCTTTCCGTCACCATCCTCCCCGGCTGCGTCGTCGAAACTCCCGCGCTCACCGGCGACCGCGAACTCTTCATCCTCGAAATCGGAAAACACGCCCGCGCCCGCGTCAGCATGTTCGCCCACCCCGGCGAGGAATTGCCGAAACTCCACTACGGACAGCGCGTCGAGGTCGAAGGCCTTCTCCGCCTGCCGCACAACTTCGGCAACCCGCAAGCCTTCGACTATCGCTATTTCCTCGCCCGCCAAGACGTCTTCTGGACGCTTTCCTCCCAACAGATCACGCTTCAACCCGGCGCCTGCGGCGACCCGTTCGACCGCGCCATCTCGAATATGCGCGCCGCCGCGCTCGACCGCGTCGCATCCCTTTACAACGGCAACCGCTACAACACCGCCATGATGGACGCCGTCCTCATCGGCGAAAGCTCCGGCCTCGACCGTCTCTGGACCGACGATTACCGTTCCACCGGAACTTTCCACGCACTGATCATTTCCGGAAGTCACGTCGCCATCCTCGCCGGATTTTTGCTTTTCCTGCTCCGCGTCTGCTTTGTCCCGCGCGTCTGGGCTACACTGCTCACCGTCGGCTCGGCCTGGCTCTACGCCCTCGTCACCGGCTGGCAAACGCCCGTGATCCGCTCGGCCGCCGGCATGACGCTCTTCGCATTGGGCGGTTTATTCTTCCGCGATCGCCGCCTACTCAACATCCTCGCCGCCGTGGCTTTGTTTTTTCTCCTGCTTGATCCCGACCAGCTCTTCGACCCCAGCTTCCAGCTTTCTTTCCTCGCCGTCGCCTTCCTGGCCGTGTTCGCTGTCCCCATCATCGAAGCGACTTCGGAACCGCTCTCTCGCGCTCTCAAGGAACTCGACGACACCGGCCGCGACGTTCACCTTCCGGTCGCCGTCGCCTCGCAGCGCGTCGAACTGCGCCTTTATGCCGAAACGCTTTCCGCCGTGTTCCGCTTCCCGAAGTCCGCCGGTCTGCTGATCACCACCCTCGCGGCGCGCCTCGGCGTCTTTTTCTTCGACATTCTCGTCATCTCCGCCATCATCCAGGCCGGGCTCGCATTGCCCATGGCCATCTACTTCCACCGCGTCTCGTTCACCGGCCTATCCGCGAACGCCATCGTGGTCCCGCTGCTCGGTTTAGTTGTCCCCATCGGCTTCGTCGCACTGTTCACCGGATGGCACTGGATCGCCGCCATCGCCGCGTTTCTGCTCGACCTGTCCCGCCGCACCGTCGGCTGGCATGCCCATTACGAACCCAATTGGCGGATCCCGTCTCCGCCATTCCTTCTCTCGCTCGCCATCTGCCTGGCTCTTGCCATCGCCGCTTTCCGGTGGAAAACAAAGCCAATCCGCTGGGCGTCCGCCGTCGCGCTACTGATTCTCTTGTCAATCTTGGTTTGGTCGCCCTTCGCGCCGCACCTCCAACTGGGCGTCCTCGAAATGAGCGCGGTCGATGTCGGCCAGGGCGATTGCATTTTTCTCTCGTTCCCTGAAGGCCGCACCATGCTGGTCGATACGGGCGGGATCGCCACCTTCGCCAATAAAAGCGAAACAAACCCAGCCCCACCTCGCATGGACATTGGCGAAGACGTCGTCGCGCCCTATCTCTGGACCCGCGCCCTCAAGAACATAGACGTCATCGCCATCTCTCACCTGCATGACGATCACGTGGGCGGTTTGCCCGCCATCCTCAATGACTTCCAGGTAAAAGAGCTATGGGTGGGTGCGACGCCCCCGTGCGATCTCTGGACCAAAATACAAAACAAAGCCAAAGAGCGCGGCACCGTGATTCGCCACCTCACGCGCGGTCAGGAACTTCGCTTCGGCGGCGCGCGCATCCAGGTCTTGGAGCCATCGCCCGGCTACGTTCCCGGCTTGAAACCCGGAAACAATGACTCCCTGGTTATGCGGATCGCTTACGGCCATCGCTCGTTTCTACTGACCGGTGACATGGAAAAACAAATCGAAGCCGACTTCGCTCAAACCGAGCCGTGGCCCCACGCTGACGTGCTAAAAGTCGGGCACCACGGAAGCAAGACATCCTCCACCCCGGACTTTCTTGACCACGTGCATCCCGGTCTCGCCGTGATCTCGGACGGTCACGGCAACCTGTACGGCCATCCCCACCGCATCACGCTGGACAATCTAGCTGAGCGCCATATCCTCACCTATCGAACCGATCAGGACGGGCTGGTCTCTATTTTCACTGACGGCCAGCGGCTGTGGCGGGAATGAGCTATTCCGGCAGTACGCCCGGCAATCCGGCCAGTTCGCCTTCCCGTTCCGCCTGTTCCGCCGCCGCCGGGCCGGCAGCCTGCGCCGCCGCCAGCACGCTCTTCGCTTCTTCCAGCCTGGACGCCGGCACCTGCACCGAGAACTCGGTCACAGGCAATGTCGAATTTCCGAAAATCGTGGACGGAATGTCGCTCGCTTCCAGAATCCCCTGGATGGACATCGCTTCCATCTCCGCCATCGGGCCGGTTTCGCTAAAGAACGCCACCATGTCGAGTTCGTGCGAAGGATCTTCATTTTCGGGCAACATGCCTTCAGAATAACGTAGCGCCATGAGAAACTATGCACGGGAGGAACTATGAGTCAGAGCGTCGGCAGTTACGGGTGGTTCGCCGCGGGAGTGGTCCTCGGCGCGGCTGTGGCGGTCCTTTACGCCCCGAAGTCGGGAAAAGATACGCGCGAGTTGATCGGGAAGAAGACCGACGAAAACCTCGGCGCCATCAACGAGTCGAGCAAAGATCTGATCGAGAAAGGCCGCGAACTTTACGAGCGCGGACGTCATATCGCCGAGGAAGCCGCCGAACTCTTCGAACGCGGCCGTGAGCTAGTCCGCGGTTAGTTTGCTCGAAATCGGCAGTTTCCGCGTTCATCTTCTTCGCGCCGGCGTTTACTGGTGGGATGGCGGAGCTTTCTTCGGCGTCGTCCCGAAGACGCTTTGGAATCCGCTCATGCCCGCCGACGACCAAAATCGCATCCCGGCGGCGTTCAATTGCTACCTGATCGAGAACTCGGCCGGCGAGCGCATACTGGTGGAAACCGGCGGCGGCCGCCGTCACGATGCGAAATCGCGCGAACGCATGTCGCTTTCTGAAGATGCCGGCCTGATCCCGGTCGACCCTGCGTCGGTCGATACCGTCATCAACTCCCACCTGCATTGGGATCACTGCGGCGGGAACACGGTGGATGTCGATGCGCGCGTCGCGCCCGCTTTCCCGATGGCGCGCTACTACGCGCGGAAAGGCGAATGGGAACACGCGCGCGAACGCCTGGCTCGCGATGCCGTGAGTTACCGCGACGTCAACTACGATCCGCTCATAACCGGTGGCCGGATGACCTTGCTTGACGGCGACGCCGAGGTTGCCTCCGGCGTCGAAATGCGCGTCGCCGCCGGACACAATCGCGACATGTGCATCGTTCTCGCCCGCTCCAAGGGCGAAACATTCTGCTTCTGGTCTGACTTGATTCCTACCGCCGCCAATTTGCATCCAACATGGGTAGCCGCTTTCGATCTCTATCCCCTGACTACCATCGAGAACAAGAACCGGCTGCTCGAACAGGCCGTCCGCGAAGGCTGGTGGTGTGGTTTTGCTCACGACCCCAATCTCGCTTTCGCGCGCATCGCCAAAGATAGTAAAGGAAGGTTTCACATTCATGAACAAATTGTCTGAGTTCCGCAATGAGCCGTACACCGACTTCTCGCTTCCCGAGAATCGCCAAAAAATGGAAGCCGCTCTGCGCAAGGTCAAAGCTGAGTTCGGCAAAGACTATGACCTCTTAGTTGCGGGCGAGCGCGTCTCCACGCCCGATAAGTTGAAGTCGCTGAACCCGTCGCGCCCCGCGGAAATCGTCGGCACCCATTCGAAAGCCACTTCCGCCATCGCACAGCAGGCCATCGAAAAGGCATACAGCTACTTCCCGAAATGGTCCGCCACGCCCGCCATGGATCGCGTCGAGATGCTTCTGCGCGCCGGCGCCATGCTGCGCGAACGCAAACTGGAATTCGACGCCTGGCTTTGCTACGAAGCCGGCAAGACGTGGCCCGAAGCTGAAGCCGAAGTAGCCGAGGCGATCGACTTCTGCGAATACTACGCGCGCGAAATGGTCCGGTTCGCCAACCCGCCTGGCGTCGTCCAGATGCCCGGCGAGCGCGACGAAATGCGCTACCTTCCGCTCGGCGTCGGCGTCGTCATTCCGCCTTGGAACTTCGCGCTCGCCATCCTAGCCGGCATGACGGTCGCGGCGCTCGTCACCGGCAACACCGTGATCGTGAAGCCATCGAGCGAAACACCCATCGTCGGCGCGAAGTTCGCCGAACTGCTCCTCGAAGCCGGCTTCCCGCCCGAAAGTTTCTGCTACCTTCCCGGCAGCGGCGCGGCCATCGGCGACCTGCTCGTGCAGCACCATAAAACCCGCTTCATCTCCTTTACCGGTTCGCGCGATGTCGGCCTGCATATCAACGAACTCGCCGCCAAACACCAACCCGGGCAGATTTGGATCAAGCGCGTGGTCGCGGAAATGGGCGGAAAAGACGCGATTGTGGTCGATAGCGAATGCGAACTCGATAAAGCCGTCGAAGGCGTTCTCTTCTCCGCGTTCGGCTACCAGGGCCAGAAGTGTTCGGCCTGTTCGCGGGCCATTGTTCACGAACAGATCTACGATGAGTTCCTCGACAAGTTGAAATCCCGCGCCGAGAAACTCGCGGTCGGCCCCACCGATGACCCGCAATACTATATGGGACCGGTCATCAGCGACGGCGCCCGCAAGAGCATTAAGAAGTACATCGACATAGGCAAGAGTGAAGGCCGCGCCATTCTCGACGGTTCCGAAGCGGACGGCGACGGCTACTTCCTGAAGCCCACCATTATCGCGGACATCGACAGCAAAGCCCGCCTCTTCCAGGAAGAGGTCTTCGGTCCCGTCCTTGCGGTGACCAAGGCCCGTGACATTCACCACGCGCTCGAAATGGCGAACGATTCGCAGTACGGCCTTACCGGCGCGATCTATTCCACCAACCCGGAGCATATCCGCGATGCCCGCGAAAACTTCTTCGTCGGCAACTTATACGTGAACCGCAAATGCACCGGAGCCATGGTAGGCGCGCATCCGTTCGGCGGGTTCAATATGTCCGGCACGGATTCCAAGGCCGGAGGACCGGATTACTTACTGTTGTTCTTACAGGCTAAATCGATTGCGGAGAAGGTAGCGTGATACCAGGAAGCGCTGGAACTTCGCTTCGAGCCACTGCATTCCACGCGCCCGCGCGGGCCGGTAGAACTTCCACCTGATCTGCTATAGTGAAAATACCCCGATGAGAAGGGGACAAAGAAGTTGCGAGAATAGGGTCAAATCCTTGCCGCGCGTTGAGGCGCAGACTACACAGCCTGCGCCTCTTCCTTTTTGGTGGAGTGGATCTCCTGTAAGTTCCAAACCCGCACCGGATCGCGTCTCCTGGACACCAGCGCTTCCGCAACCGCTCGCGCTCCACTTAACGTCGTGATGCAGGGCACACGATATTGCACCGCTCCTCGCCGTATCGCCCGCTCATCGCTGAACGATAACGCGCCCGCCGCCGTGTAAATGACCAACTGCACCGTACCGGCCTTGAGTAAGTCGACCGCATTCGGCCGGCCTTCATTCACCTTGAACACGGTTCGGCAAGCTATCCCGGCTTGCCGAATGGCCGCCGACGTCCCGCGCGTAGCCACTAAGTGGAACCCTAAGTCATGTAACTTCCGCGCCACGTCCACCGCCTCCGGCTTGTGCCGGTCATTCACGCTAATGAACACCGTTCCCGAATCCGGCAACGGCGTTCCCGCTCCTAACTGTGCCTTCGCGAATGCCTCGCCGAAACTCTCGCCGACTCCCATCACTTCGCCGGTCGACCGCATCTCCGGCCCCAGCGCCGGGTCAACTCCCGGAAACTTATTGAACGGAAACACCGGGGACTTCACAAAGCTATACTTTCTCGGGACACGGTCCTCACTTACCAGCAGATCGCAAAGCTTCTCACCCAGCATCAGCCCGACCGCTACCTTGGGCAGCGCCACGCCTGTCGCCTTACTTACATACGGCACCGTACGCGAGGCGCGCGGGTTTACTTCGAGCACGTACACCACGCCTTCCTTAATCGCGTACTGAACGTTCATTAGCCCGATCACCTGCAGTGCCAGCGCCATGCGTTTCGTGTAGTCTTCGATGACCGCGATCTCGGCGGCCGGCAAAGAGTGCGGCGGCAGCACGCAAGAGCTATCGCCCGAATGAACGCCTGCCTCTTCGATATGTTCCATTATCCCGGCGATCGAAACGTCGTCGCCATCGCACAGGCAATCGACATCCACTTCCGTCGCGTCTTCCAGAAACCGATCGATCAGCACCGGACGATCCTGCGAGAACTCCACCGCCTCCCGCATATACTGCCGAACCGTCGGCTCATCGTAGGCGATCACCATGGCCCTGCCGCCGAGAACATAGCTAGGCCGCACCAGCACCGGATATCCAATGCGCCGCGCTACCTCGCATGCTTCTTCCACACTGGTCGCGGTTCCGCTTGGCGGCGCCGGGATCTTCAACTCTTCGAGTAACTTGCCGAACAGTTTGCGGTCCTCGGCTAAGTCGATGTTGCGCGGATCCGTTCCAATGATGGGAATGCCCAACCTTTGTAGCGGCAGCGCTAGGTTAAGCGGCGTCTGTCCGCCGAACTGCACGATCACGCCATCCGGTTTCTCCACGTCGCAGATATTCAACACGTGCTCGAGGGTCAGCGGCTCAAAGTACAGGCGGTCGCTCGTGTCGTAATCGGTCGAGACGGTTTCCGGGTTACAGTTCACCATGATCGATTCGATGCCGCGATCCTGCAGCGCGAACGAGGCATGGCAGCAGCAGTAATCGAACTCGATCCCTTGCCCGATGCGGTTCGGCCCACTACCCAGAATCATCACCTTGCGCTTAGTAGTCGGCTCAGCCTCATCGGCGAACTCATAGCAAGAGTAAAGATAAGGCGTGAAGCTTTCAAACTCCGCCGCGCAGGTATCTACCCGGTTAAACACCGCCGTTACTCCAAGCGACTTACGCCGCTCCCGCACCTTCATCTCATCCGTGTTCCATAGGTTGGCCAGTTGCGAATCCGAAATACCCGCCCGCTTGGCACGCAGCATCCCGGGCCTTTCGGTCTCCGCCAGCGAGCTCTTGCCAAGCCCCATCTCCATGGCGACCACCTGGCGAACCTGTTCCAGAAACCATGGGTCGATCGAAGTCATCTCGTGAACGTCATCCACGGTATAACCTTTCTCGAACGCGAACCGAATGTATGCGAGGCGCTCCGGTGTAGGCGTGATCAACCTGCGCGCGATTAGCTCCGGATCCAGCTTCTCTTTGCCAAACGCCTTACCAGTTTCCAGGCTGCGGATTCCTTTCCAAAGCGCTTGCTTGAAGGTGCGGCCGATGGCCATCACTTCGCCCACTGACTTCATCTGCGTCCCCAGCGCCGTGTCCGCGCCGGGGAACTTCTCGAACTGCCACTTAGGAATCTTGACGACTACATAATCGATGGTCGGCTCGAAGCAAGCCGGAGTAACTTTGGTAATGTCATTCCGAATCTCATCCAATCGATAGCCGACCGCCAACTTAGCCGCGATCTTCGCAATGGGAAATCCGGTGGCCTTCGACGCCAGCGCGGAGCTGCGCGAAACGCGCGGGTTCATCTCGATGATGACCATGCGGCCGTTCTTCGGATTGATGGCGAACTGTACGTTCGATCCGCCGGTATCGACGCCGATCTCTCGCAGACAACGCAGCGCGGCATCGCGCATCATCTGATACTCGCGATCGGTCAACGTCTGGGCCGGCGCCACCGTGATCGAGTCTCCGGTATGCACACCCATTGGATCGAAGTTCTCGATCGAGCAGACAATGATCACGTTGTCCGCCAGATCGCGCATTACTTCTAGTTCGTACTCTTTCCACCCGAGTGCGCTCTCTTCCACCAGCACTTCGTGTACCGGCGAAAGGTCAAGCCCGCGTTCCAGGATGGTGATTAGTTCTTCACGGTTGTAAGCGATGCCGCCGCCGGATCCACCCATCGTAAAGCTCGCGCGCAGAATCACGGGATAACCACTACGATTCGCGAAGGCCACTCCATCGTCAACCTTGCTGACCAGTTGCGACAATGGCGTCTCCAGCCCAATCGATCGCATCGCGTCTTTGAATAGCAGCCTGTCCTCGGCTTTCTTAATTGCGTCGATCTTAGCCCCAATCAACTCCACCCGGTAATGATCGAGCACGCCGCTCTCGGCTAACTCCACTGAGAGATTCAGCGCGGTCTGCCCACCAACGGTTGAGAGCAATGCATCCGGCCGCTCGCGCTTGATGATCTCCTCAAGATAGGCGCGGCTGAGCGGCTCAACATAGGTGCGATGCGCCAAGTCCGGATCGGTCATGATGGTCGCGGGATTCGAGTTCACGAGAATAACCTCGAACCCATCGGCCTTCAACGCTTTCGCCGCCTGCGTCCCTGAGTAATCGAATTCGCAAGCCTGCCCGATGATGATGGGGCCGGACCCGATGATCAGTATCCGGTGCAGATCGTTCCGCCGGGGCACTTACCTGCTCTCCTTCATGAGGTCGATGAAGTCATTGAACAGGTAATGCGAGTCATGCGGACCCGGCGCCGCTTCGGGATGATACTGTACACAAAAGACAGGATGGTTGCGATGCCGGAAGCCTTCGAGAGTCTGATCATTCAAATTACGGTGAGTCAGGTCAACGTCGTTGGCGTTCAGCGAATCGGGATCTACGGTGAACCCGTGATTCTGTGAAGTAATTTCGACACGCCCGGTCTGCTCATTCAGCACCGGATGGTTTGCGCCGCGATGCCCGAACTTCAACTTATAGGTCTTGCCGCCGAGCGCCAGCCCCAGTAACTGGTGACCGAGACAAATTCCGAACACAGGTGTCTTTCCGATAAGCTTCCGTATGTTATCGATCTGCGGGGTCAGCGGCTCGGGATCGCCCGGACCATTCGAAAGGAACACGCCGTCGGGCCGCATATCGAGTACGTCTTCAGCGGAAGTAAGTGAAGGCACCACGGTCACGCGGCAGCCGGAAGAAACTAACCGGCGGAGTATATTCTTCTTGATCCCGTAATCGTATGCGACCACATGATAAGCCGGCTCGGCGGCGGCGGCCAGCTTCTCCGAAGCAGATACCGGTTCCACGCTTTGCGTCCACGCATAGCTTGCGGGAGCGCTGACGCGGGTGGCCAGATCGAGCCCCGCCATGGACGGGGAAGACCGCGCCTTCTCAATGAGCGACGGTACATCATTAGACAGTGTCGAGAGACACCCTCGCATTGCTCCGCGCGAACGCAGGTGGCGCACAATCGCGCGGGTGTCCATCTCGGATGCGATCGGAATCCGGTGCTTGCCGAGGAACGCGTTCGCACCCTCATCGGATCGCCAGTTGCTGGTGACCTCCGAAAATTCCCGCACCACCAACCCTTCAATATAAGGATGGCCCGACTCGCTATCGGCCGCGGCAGTCCCGTAATTCCCGATTTGTGGGTTGGTGAAAACGATAATCTGCCCGGCGTAGGAAGGATCGGTAAAGATCTCCTGATAGCCGGTCAGCGACGTGTTGAAAACAACTTCCCCGCAGCGTTCCGCGGGCACACCGAAGGCCCTGCCTTCGAAGACCGTTCCGTCTTCCAAGGCGAGGATGGCAGCTTCCAATATCTTTCTCCTAGAACTGGACTCCTAGTAGTTTAGCCGAAACGCGTCAGCCGGCACGAAACGCCTAGCGAGATCCGGCCCGTTGCCGCACTCTGGTCGCGTGATTTAGCAAGTTGCATGCGAAGCCGCCTCAGTGCCAGCAGAAGCTTGGAAAGTGCGGCCTAGCCGCAAAATTTCCGACGCATTCGACACACTTAGCCTGAAACTTCGATAGCTTGCGTCTTGAGAGGCGCACCCGCAATTACGGGCTCCTCTATGGAGCGCCGCTATTGGTTCCAAGGGCTTAAGCTCCCAGCCCCAGAATAGCATGAGTGAGTCGGATCGTCCGCGCATTTGCGTCTATGCTCGTTCCGGACCGGGCGAGGAGTGTGGTTCCAACTGCCGCGGCGCATGACATCTATAAACATTGCCGGACGGCGAAATCTTGAAGGGTGGCATCAGGTGGCACCTTCCTCGGTTCCTCATCGTCTGCTATAAAGTCCTGCGCGGCAGAACCAAAGTCCTCCCATTTGTCCAAAGTAACTATCTCCATTTGCTTAAGTCTCCGTCAGTGGAACATTCCGTCTTTCTAAAGCGAAGCGGCTCGCTTGCTTACGGAAGTCGAAACGCTTTATCGTACCCCGTCATCTCCAAATACCCCACGCCCCGCTGCGACCCGGTGTAGTCCACCGCGCCTTCCCAGTAAGTTCCCCCATGCGTGTCCCGCAACTCCTGATCGCGCACCTTCGCGCGGCACTCGAGTTCCAGATGCAGCGACGGAACCCGGATCGACCACGCTACCGGATACCCATGCCAGCGCTCGCCGGGCTGCAAGGAAAAGTCCTTCGCCGTTAGATGCCGCGCGCTTCCATCGGCCGCGATGTAAGTGGCGGATGAAAACGGATCAGCCGCGCCATCCTTGCGCCGGAAATCGTAGATCATCAGCTCGGTCTTGTTATCGAGCTGTACGCTAAACCAATCCCAACCAACTTGTCCCGCGCCCAACTCTCCTGTAAACCATTCGTGATCCATCCAGGCTTGTCCGGAAACCTGATACTCGCGCCCACTAACCAAAATTGTCCCGCGCGCGGAAAGCCTAGGGAAGGAAACATAGTAAGATGCATGCCCCAGTCCTTCCGATTTCCGACTAACTCCGTTCTCGCCTTCAATCACGAATGGTTTCTCCGGCGCGCAATCCAGATGAAACGAGAACTCTTCCGTCACCGCCTTCAGCGTCTGCCGTTCGCCGTTCCAGGTATCCGACCAGTTGCCGTTCCAGATCCTCTGTTGCGCGAAGCTCGCGCCCGCGATTCCCGGCCCCGCGCGATTCAGCCGCTCCACCCATTTGAAACGCTTCCCGTCTACGTCCGTCAACGCCGCATTCGCCAGGTAGAGATCATCCACGCGCCACACCGAGGGGTTGCCGCGAGCGCCCAGACGATCACCGTCGCGAAAGAAGACCAGCTCAAATCCGAAGCGATGACCGTCCGCTGACCACACGTTTCCTGTGTAGTACCACCACTCGGTTCGAAACTCCTGGTGCTCGAAATGATCGCGCGGAAATGAATACCGATAGCCTGGCAACGCCACGCGATACTGCGCGTCGAGGGAAGCGAGCAACGGTATAACCAGCCCCAGCGCTAAGAAGCTTCGCAACTCCTATTGTTACCATTGGCTTCGGGATGGTTGTATCGACCGAGTCCGCGCGCTTCGCCGGGATCGCGCTGGAAAGTGGAGAAACACTGGCGCCGGTCGATGTCGCGTACCAAACCTATGGCGAGCTGAACGCGGACAGTAACAACGCCATTCTGATCCTGCATGCGTTTTCCGGCGACGCGCACGCGGCGGGCATCAGCGCGGAGAGCGGCAAGCCGGGTTGGTGGGACAACTCCATCGGGCCTGGAAAAGCCTTCGATACCGATCGGTATTTCGTCATCTGCTCCAACATCCTGGGCGGCTGCCAAGGCACCACCGGACCTTCGTCGATCAACCCGGCGACCGGCGAAGCGTGGGGAATGTCGTTTCCCGCCATCACCATTCGCGACATGGTGCGCTTGCAAAAAATGCTGGTCGGCCATCTTGGGATTGCCAAGCTCCTGGCCGTTGCGGGCGGGTCGATGGGCGGCATGCAGGCGCTGCAATGGGCGGTGGAGTACCCGGACATGGTGCGCTCCGCGATCATGATCGCCAGCACTTCGCGGCATAGCCCGCAGCAGATTGCGTTCAATGAAGTAGGGCGCGTCGCGATCATGGGCGATCCCGATTGGAACGGCGGTAACTACTATCAATCCAAGCCGCCGGGCCGCGGACTGGCGGTCGCGCGCATGGTGGGCCACATCACTTATATGAGCGATGAGAGTATGCGGGAGAAGTTCGGGCGGCGGCTCCGCAACACCGAACCCGGGGGATTCGACCCCGAGTTCGAAGTAGAAAGCTACCTTCGCTACCGCGGGACGCAGTTCGTCACGCGCTTCGATGCGAACTCTTACATCTACATCACGAAGGCCATGGATTACTTCGACGCCACTAATGGCAGCGGCTCGCTAACCGAAGCGTTGGACGCAGTCAACACGCGCTTCCTGGTGATAAGCTTCACGTCGGACTGGCTGTATCCCAGTTACCAATCGCAGGAGATTGTCCGCACGCTGCGCCGGCGCAATCACGACGTGGCTTACTGCGAACTGCCTTCGAACTATGGGCACGATGCGTTCTTAGTCGATATCGCCGAGCAGTCCGAACTCATCCGCGGCTTCCTGGCCAGCACGTTCCGGGAGTTGGAAGCGTCATGATCGCCGTTGAGCCGGAGGTCGCCGCAACACTTTCGGGCCGCAGCGATTTTGCCGTCATTGGACGCCTGGTTACTCCGAAGAGCCGCGTGCTGGATCTCGGCTGCGGGGAAGGCGAGTTACTCGAATGGTTGATCCGGCATAAGCAAGTAAGCGCGCGCGGCGTGGAGATTTCGCCTGCGCAGGTAAGACGCGCCATCGCTCGCGGCGTATCGGCTTTTCAGGGCGATCTGAACGAGGGACTCGCCGACTTTCCCGATAAGACATTCGATTACGTCATCCTCAGCCAGACGCTTCAGGAAACGCATCAACCTTTGCGGGTCATCCGGGAGATGCTGCGAGTCGGGAAGCGGGCCATCGTTTCGTTCCCCAACTTCGGACATTGGCGCGTGCGCATGAACATGCTGTTTTCGGGGCGCAGCCCACGCACCAACTTGTTTCCGTATGAGTGGTATGAGACGCCGAATATTCACTTCCTCAGCGTGCTTGACTTTGAACTGTTCGCGACGGGGAAAGGTTTTCGGATCGAGCACCGCGACTTTCTGGCGGGAGAAAAGCGCGTGACGGTGGCGCCGAATTTGCGAGCGGAAGTGGCCGTGTTTTTGTTGACTTAAAAAGATGGAACGCGATGCGAATTCCGGTCCATAATAGAGCAGTCGGGGAAGCATCCCCAGGGAATTCGCACGATGACTTTCAAGAACAGTTTTCTTCTACTCTGCGCCGCCCTATGTTTCGGACCAGCGACTCATCTATCAGCCGGCTCCGACCTTACTGAAGTAAAGAGCAAACCCGCGCCGGAGGATCTGTTCGGTCCAGGCGTTCCGCGCCCCAGGCTTGACCGCGGATATCTCATTTCCTTTGCTCCGCACTCGACGTCCGCGATCCTTCCGAACCTGACGGTTGTCCCGCCTCAAGGCGATCCCAGGAAGGTGGTTGTTTGGGCGGATCAAACCGCGGCGATGTCCATTTACGATGCGGCGGTCGCTCCCAGCGGGGAGATTGTACTCGCCACCCAGGCGCTTAGTCAGGACGACCAGCGCGCATGGGCTCTTTGGGTTCTCGATAAGAACGGTTCCGTGATCCGGCAGATCCGGACCCACCCCTTCGTGACCAGGCATCTGGCCGTTTCCGACCGCGGGGAAATCTGGGCGCTGGGCGTTGACCACGCGGCCGTGGAAGCCAAGAGCGATTACAACATCGTTCGGCGCTATGACCTGATGGGTAACTCCCTGGGCGCATATCTGCCGCGTTCCGGTTTCGCCACTCAGATGGACCCGGCCAAAGACATCGGCGGCGGGACACCTTTTTCTCAGGTGCTGGCAAGCCCGTCCAAGGTCGCCGTCTTTATCGGCCAGACGAGCGAGTGGGTGGAGTTCTCGTCCGACGGGAAGTATCTTTCGCGCTCTAAGCTGCGTCTTCCGGACGCCGCTCAGACAGTCGGGATGACGGCGGACGGCACTATCGTCGCGCAGACCGGGGGCTATCACACCTACGTCGTGAAACTCGACTCACCGGAATCGATTCCCATGAGCACCCCTTACCAACGCTTAGTGGGCACGGATGGGTTGAATATCGTGACGCGCGACGAACAGACCCCGGTGCAGCTCCACTGGCTCAAAGTTGCGACGGAATAAGCGCAAAGCGCGGCTGCCGTTCATACTCCTGTTCCCATAAGGGATATCGCTTAGCGGTCCTCAATCGCGTTACGATCTCGGCATACCTATGCTGACTCGTAACTTGCGCGCCATGATTCTGCTCGCCGCCTTTCTGGGATGGACTCACGCGCTTCCGGCCTCGACTACGAAGGCCAATAAAGTTGCCAACCTTCATCTCAGCGACACGCAGATGGAGGGTCTTATTCGCGCCAAACTGGCTAAGTCCAAGATGGCGCCGGAAGGCTTTACCGTTCACGTTCATAACAAGGTGGCCACATGGGAAGGCAAGACCAACGTGATCCAGCATAAGGGCGCGGCGACGCGCATGGCGCACACCGCCGGCGCGGTGCAGGTGGTGAATAACATCAAGATCGGCGAAGAAGCGCGTAAGAAGGCGGCGGCCCATATGGCGTTGTACCGGAATGGCGGACAGCCGGTGAAGAAGGCGTCGCTGGTGCAATAGCGCAGTTCATGGGAACGATTACCGCTTCAGAAACTGGTTATCCGGATCCAGGTCCACCCGCTTCGGCCGCGCCGTCACGGGCACGCTGAATTGCACGGGGTCGGATGACGACTGCACCCACTTCACCACCTTCTTCCCGGGTAATTCGATCACTACCGGAAAGTCAGCCGAGAAATCTTCCGGAACATCTTTTTGCGTCAGTGTTCCCGCAACACGTAAGGCCCCGGGGTTACCCTTTACGGAGGTCTCCAACTTAAGACTCGGCACACCCATCCCGTAAACCCACTGGTCGAAGAACGCCTGGAGCTTCGGGTCGGACGCGCCCCTGGGCATGAACTCGGCGCAGAGTGCGCGGAATTGTTCGGTGGTCACACTTTTGTGCTCGAAGCGCCGGCGCAGTTCGGCGAGCATGCTCCAGAACGGTTCATCGCCCATGCGGGCGCGCAGCATCTGCATGATCCAGGATCCCTTGCCGTACATGATGGTCACCCACGCGTTGGGCTTGCCTTCGAGTTCCAGGCGGCGTCCTTCGGTGACGGGACCGGCCTGATCCACGTCCAGAAGACTGTCGCGATAGGCGGCGAGCAGCGTGCTTACCGGCTTCGGTCCATCGTGCTCCTGAATGTAGAGCATGGCTGAATAGTTGGCGAGCGCTTCCGTGATCCACTCATCGTGATAGCCCGCGGTCAGCACCAGATTGCCCCACCACTGATGAGCCACCTCATGCGCTTGCATCAGTTCGCTGAAAAAGATTTTGCCCTGTGGGTCAAGTTCGCTGAACGCCTTGCCGGAAGGCTTCATGTAGGCCATGGTGGAAAGATAAATCAGACCGCCAAAGCCTTGGCCGAAGGTGCCGGGTATGGGCGAAACGATCAGATGTTTCAGCGGGGGCGGACCGAAGCGACGGGCGAAGAAATGCATCACGTCGGCGATGTCCGCAGCTAACGCGGCGGGCCGCAAGTTCGGGTCAGCCGAGAAATTTTCGCGGTTGGCGCACATCTCCACGGTGAAGCCATCGCGTTCCACCACGGTGCGCGTGTAGGCGCCGAGGTTGAAGCCGACCATGGGAAGCGGCGTGTCGATGCGGCGTTCGATGATGCGGTCATCGCCGTCGACCTGATCGAGCACCGGGTCGCCGGGCGCCACCAGGTCGAGATGTTTGGGAAAGCGGAAGCGCAGGTCGAAGCGGGCGAATTCGAGTGCGCGATGCGGATACCAGCGGCCGCGCGAGCCCACGAAGTAAATATGATTCGGCCCCGCCGTGATCACGTCGCCCTCGTGAATGACCTTGACGGCGTGCTCGGTTCCTGCCTTTAGAGGAGATGCGGGAATGACGAGGAAGATGCGGTCGCCGGGATCGATATCGGTTTCGCGCAGTTGCGTTTGCTCGGCGACTTCGGCGGGATGGCCATCGACCTCGGCGGAAATGATGCGCATCTGGCGGGACAAGTCGAAGGAGAGGGCGTTGAGATCATGGCTGAGGCCGCCGACGGTGAACGCGCTTTCGACGCGCATGTGGAGCTTGGCGTCGATGCGGGAATCGAGATGATACTGGTCCGCGTGGAAGTCCGGCTCGCGCACGGCGCCCTTGAGCGACTTCGGCGTGTAGGATGTCCAGAGCTCGAACTTATCAGGCAGTTCGCGTCCGGCGAGCACTTGCTCCGGCGAGCGGGCGTCGAAGGTGACGTCGAAAGCGCCGAGCGTTTTTCCGCCCAGCAGCGCGGCGAAGAAGGTTTGGCGCCGGTGGGGCGCGGTGAGAAGATCCAGCAGTAGCGGCGTTTCGAACTCTTTCACTTTGTTGCGAAGGATGGAGGTATAGGCGCGCGCCATGGTCTCGCCGAATGCCTCGTCCTTATGCATCCATTCGCTGCTTTGGATTTGCCGCAGCAGCTCAATGGCGGTGTCGTCGGCGAAGAAGAAGGCGGCGTCGCGGAGGTGTTCTTCGAGATTGGGATTATTGGCGCGGATGGCCAGCAGGCGGCGCTCATCGCGATCGGGGGGCAGCAAAAGCACTTCGCCGTCACCACCATCGACGGCGCTCGAGAAGACAGCGGCGATCGGCGACCCGGCGACGGGCTTGGAGAAGATCACGTAGCCATCGGTAAGGGCAAACTGGACGTCACCGCGCGTGAACTGCAGTTCCCGGATCCGGTAACATTGGCCGGCATCCAACTCTACAGAGCGGATGGCCTGGGATGTTTCCGAACCGATGCCCGCGTGCAGAAGCAATGGAATTGCGATAAGAACGGATAACTGTTGAAGAACATGAGTGATCAGTTGAAAGAAGACGAGCGGTTTATGCGGCTGGCTTTGGAGCAGGCGCGGCGCGGGGACTCGAAACCCGGGGCCGGCGAAGTGGGGTGCGTGATCGTGCGCGAGGGCGAAGTGCTGGCGCAAGGCTTCAATGAGGCGGAGGGCAGCTTCGATCCCACCGGACATGCCGAGATCGTGACGCTCCGGAAGCTGGGGCGGAAGTTGCGCACGATCGACTTTCGCGGCTGCACGATCTACTGCACGCTGCAATGCTGCGGGATGTGTACGATGGCGTGCGTGTGGGCGAAGATCAGCCGGATCGTTTACGGGGCGGCGCGAGGGGATGTGCACAGCATGTATTTTGAGGCGCGTCACTTGGACACAGCCGATTTTATCGCCGATGCGTTTCGGGATGACGTCGAGGTGGTCGGGGGTGTGCTGGCAAAGGAGTGTCGCGAGCTTTATTACCGGGCCGATGAGCGGCCGCCGTTGGAAGTTCAGCAGAACATTTGAATCGGATTTAGTACACTACACCTTCCCATGAGATTCGTTACTTTCCAGCATGAGCGGCACTCGCATCCGGGAGTGATTGCGGGCGATCGGATTATAAGCCTGAAGAGCGCGGGGTTTCCGGCGATGCTCTCCTATTTGGAAGGCGGCCCGGAAGCGGCGAAGCGGTTGGAAGTGCTGCTGGCGAAGCCTCCGGAGGACGTGGTGTTTCCGCTGAGCGGGACAAAGCTGATGGCTCCCATTCCGAGGCCGCCGAAAATCGTCTGCATCGGGCTGAACTACCGCGATCATGCGATTGAGACGGGCATGGCGATTCCGGAAACGCCGACGGTGTTCACGAAGTTTGGGACGTCGGTGATCGGGCCGGGAGATGAGATCGTGCTGCCCGCCGCTTCGACCAAGCCGGATTACGAGGCCGAGCTTGCCGTGGTGATCGGAAAGGGCGGCCGGTACATCAAGGCCGTCGACTGGCGGGACCACGTGTTCGGCTACATGAATCTGAACGACGTGAGCGCGCGCGATTTTCAGATGGCGACGTCGCAGTGGACGATCGGGAAGACGTTCGATACGTTCTGTCCGATGGGGCCGTGGATTGTTTCGGCGGATGAGATTGCGGACCCGCATGCGCTGCCGATCGGCACGAAGATAAACGGCGAGACGCTGCAGGATGGGAACACGCGCGAGTTGATTTTCCGGATACCGGAATTGATCGAGTACTTATCCAGTGTGTTTACCTTGGAAGCGGGCGATGTAATTGCGACGGGGACGCCGCCGGGCGTGGGGATGGCAAGAAAGCCGCCGCGATGGCTGAAGCCGGGGGATGAAGTGGTGGTGTCGGTGGGTGGGTTGGGGGAGTTGAGGAATAAGGTGGTGGGGGAAAGCTAACCTGTAGCGGAGGTTTCGGACTATGGGGACTCTCGATTGGTCTCAGTGCCCGGCGGTGGAAAGCGTTCCGGGCCAGCTGAGCGGCGCTGGGTGTTTCGCGATACCCGAATGCCGGTGTCCGCCGTGTTTGAGAATCTTGAGGCTGGGGCGACGGTGGAGGAAATCGCCGGTCAATTCGATATCACGCGGGAACAGATAAGCGAGGTCTTGGCGTTTACAGCTCGTAGTCTTGATGCCGCGCTGAGGGTTGGGCCCGTCGCGAACGTTCCTGTTGATGCTCATTCTCTTTGACCGTGGTAATCCGAAGGCATCTCTCAGACTGC
Source organism: Bryobacteraceae bacterium (assembly GCA_965225785.1). Taxonomy (GTDB): domain Bacteria; phylum Acidobacteriota; class Terriglobia; order Bryobacterales; family Bryobacteraceae; genus Bog-113. The sequence goes on from CBDDBV010000005.1 coordinate 799,422, forward strand.
TGAGCCCGGCGCGATGGCCCCGCCCGCTAGAAAATAGTTAATGACTTGCTATTGCTTATTTACCTGAAGGGGCGTACAGTTAATCATCATGTGCTATGGAGTGATCGCGGCTTTCGGTCAGGGGGCCGCACGATCGCGGCATTCGGCGGTGCCGTTTCTTCTGAGCACGCTTATTGTTGCGTCCTTTGTTGCAAGTGACGCATCGGCGCAGTACCCTGGGGCGCTAATCAGCCCGAACTACACGTCGCCGAGCGCCCCGCTTGTGATCGTTCCCGGCGCGGACTCGACCTCAGCTATCCAGCTGCAGCAGCTTTCAACCGGCATGGCGGTCCTTTAGCGTCGATACCACACACGGGTTTATCGGGGTTGGAGTGGGCGCGCCGGCGCCGCTCACGTTCGTCGATATAGAAACCGTGCTCAATCAAACTGCGGGCTCGCCTGTTTCGATTAACGGCCCGAACACGGCGACTACCCTTACCGGCTGGCCATCCCAACTGCACCTGATTAATGGCTCCAACACTACAAACAATTATGCCGAGATTGGATTTGTTGACAGTAGCGTATCCACGCCTCCTAAGTCCGCACTTATCGGGGTTCAGTTCACCGACAGAACGAATCATTACGGGGACCTTGTTTTCGCCACGCGCGGGACAACTGGCGGCCTGGGCGAGCGCATGCGGGTCGCCAGTTCGGGATTCGTGGGCATCGGGACGTCGACGCCATCAACAGCCCTGCAGGTGATCGGCACGACAACACTGGCAGGCGGGTTTGTTCCCAACAGAAATCAGCAAACCGGCTCCTATACCTTCGCTGCTTCTGACTACCTTATTGCCTGCGCCCAGCCAGCGTCGACCAGCGTTACGATCACTCTTCCAGGCGCCAGTTCGGTGGCCGCCGGTCAGCAGTTCATCATCAAAGACGAGTCGGGGAATGCGAGTGCTGCTTATCCTATCGTAATTTCAGGTGTAATCCAGGGGTTCACTTCGGGTCACTTCAATATAACTGCGGGCTTTGGGGAGTTGCGGGTGTACTCTAACGGCTCGGCTTGGTTCTTATGGTGAGCGAGGGTAGTTACGGAACCAAGAGGCAGGTTGTTCCTATGAAGAGAATTTTCCGCTGTGGCGCCGTTGCGGTATTTGCTTGCTGTGCAATAGCTCATGCTCAAACATCTGTCACGGTGACGCGCTCCGCAGCGAGCGCAATTGCGCCGAATACTCTGGTAGCCGACTCCGGTTCGACCGGAAACATCGCAACGGCCTCGGGCGGCGCTTGCAGCGGTGTCGCACTAAACGCGGCAGCATCTGCCGGAGCAAGCGTTCAGGTGGCCGAGTACGGGACCGCCTTAGTCTCGGTAAACAGCTCACCGACTCCCACCGTTGGCGACTTAGTGCTCTGCCCGACCTCGGCGGTTCCGGGGTCCGCAGTCGACGCGGGAACCCAGTTGAGTTCTGTGGTTGCGCTCGGAACCACCATCGTGGGCAGGATTATTTCAACTCCGGCGTCTGGCCAAGCAGTCATTCAATTATTCGGTCCAGGCGTATTCGGCTCTTCGTTATTGGCAATGTCTCCATTGGCGTTGACGGGCAATACCATCTCGCTTCCACAGGCTTCTTTAAGCGCAAGCGGCTACCTCTCTTCTTTGGACTACACCAGCTTCAATAACTACCTTCGCCCTGTAACACTTGGTTTCTCTCAGCAGCTAATGTCGTCTTTCACGTCAACTGACAATTATGTTTATAAGATGGGTGGGCCGACAAGTTTCACGCCCTTAAGCGCTCAGTCGTATGCGGCTTGGTGGATTGACCGTGGCGGCTACGGTACAGCTGGGGGCACGACGACGGTTGCGCCGGCGGATTTTGAACTGTTCCGGCTCTCGGCCGTGACACAGGCCAATACTCGGGAAAATACACTTGAGATTTTTGACTACACAACCCAAGGTCTGGGGTCAGTACCTGGATCTTTTTTCAACGAGGCGGGTGTGAACAGCTACACTGGACCGAGCCAAATCTCAATGTACGGAATCAATACACATACCTCGGGGTGCAATGGAACCAAGTGCGGCGGCTCCCAGACTGATTACGACATACAGCAGATTGGTATTGAATCGGATGTAGAGGAGAGATCCGGCTTCAGCGGCACGGGCCACACCTCGGGAAAGCGGTCTGCCGCCAGCATCGGAATCTACAGCGTTTGCGCGGACTGTAATAACTCCGGGCAGGCGGGAGCGTCTTTTTCTCCGAACATAGCCTTTCTCGCGCAAGTGAAAACGCCAGGCGGTGGTGGCAACTCGCCTTGGGGGGTGGCGTTCGACTCTGCCCCGGCTAGCGCCTTGGTTGGGGTTGTGTTATGGCCGTTGGCCCTGTCTGGGCCCGCTGACTCCCAGCCGATAGAGCAAATCGCGTTCGACCCGTCTGGTGACCAACTTGAAACCACTTTGGCGACGACCCAGGGTTCCGCGTTCACGATTAGCGCGCCCGGTCTGACCGAGGTCATCAACCCGGCAGGCCTTCAGTCAACTCACTATGGGGGGCTTGCTACAGCGGCCGCGCCATCTCCCACAGCCGGGACCGCCCTCACAACTGCGGGCGCCTCGGTGACTGTTTCAGGGACTGACGTTCAGGGCACGCTCGCTATCAGTTCTAGCACGGTCGGGTTTAGCGCGTCGCACCAGCTCGCAACGATAACGTTCGGAGTGCCTTATGCCAATCCGCCGAACTGCCTTGTTTCCCAGAACATTAGTTCGGCGAATGGCTACAACCTTGGCGTTGGGCACTCGACGCCTACGAAGTTCCTCATGATCATAAGCGCTTCCATTGCGAACACCACGGCGGCGACCTACTTAATAGACTACGTTTGTTCCGGGAGCTAATGCAATAAACGGGGCATCACCGCTTGGGTACCCCTCGCGCTGTAGGAGTTCGGGCAGCGCCGGCCGGGGTCGCATGCGGGAAATTGGAATCTGCGACGGACTCAGCAAGGAGGCTTCGGGACGATGCCCGCAAGCTTGGCACGCCCGGAAAATTTATGAAAAAAACGTCTGTTTACCTTGGCATTATTTTGACTCTCCTTCTCGCGCCTTGCACGAAGGCTGCAGACCCTACCGCGTACGTAAGTAGTTCCGTGGAGCAAGGGTTTCTCACCTCATTCAACCCGGCCAGCGGCGCACTGACGAAACTTGGAGCCGCAGGGGTCAATGCGGAAGGGTTTGTAGTCTCTCCTGACGGGAGCACAGCGTACGTAAGCGTCGGCGGCGCAATTAGCGCCGTGAACTTGGCTACCGGAAAGATTTCCGGGTCTATAAACGTGAGCGGCGGCGTAGAATCAAGCCCGGTCCTGAGCGCGGATGGCTCGCTTCTCTACTTTGTGGGTGCCACGAACGTCTTCATTGTAAGCACCGAAACGTTTGGCGTGGTCGTCCAGATCGGCATCGTTCAGCAGGCTTGCCCATGCGGGCTGGCGGTAACCCCGGGCGGCACTGAAATATATGAGTGGTCTCTCAGCGGTGTTCAGGCCTTCAACGGGCAGACCTATCAGCCAATTACAATTTCATCGCTGCCCGCGGGTGGGACGTTTGAAAGTCTGGCGCTTTCCCCGGAAGGATCCAAGCTCTACGTCGTCACAATCGACACCAGTACCTTAGTTTCAGTAGTGGATACGCTTTCGAACGCCGTTGTCGCAACTATCCCACCAACCGGCGAGGGCTATGTACTGGGAGCGGCCGTGAGCCCGGACGGCGAAACGTTATACCTGTCCGGCGGAAGGGGTTTGACGCGCATATCTACCGCCACCAACACGGTCTTGGACCAGATAAGCGCCCCGGCTCTGAGCGGTCATCTCACTCCGTCGCCGGACGGCCAATACGTCTACCTAAACCGCGGGCCCGCTGACTCGGCCGTTCCCGGGCTTTTGCGGTTCAGCGTCGATTCCGCCACTGTTCAGAGCCTTGCGGTAGGCGGACCGGCCATCGCTGAGCAGATCCCCGCCCCGGGAGGTCCGGTCTACGTTCTGCAGGCAGTCTACAACGTTGGCACGGAAGACCTGATTACGCAGACGCTTACGCAAGGAGTCGGGCTTGCCGGCGGAACGCAGGCGCTGATAGCGTCGTCTTCCGGCAATGTTGTAGCCGGTGTCAGCGGCGGGTTTACCTCAAGCACGCTGCAACCGGCTATCGTGAGCACGATCAGCACGGCGACAAGGAAAGTAACCAGCCAGTTCACTTACAGCCCGCCGGCCGGTGACACGGTTTCCCCTTACTCTTTCGCGCTTAACAGCGCGGGCACTCTCGGCTATATCGGTTTCAATGACCCGGGCGCAAAGGTGGGATCCCAAACGCAGGTCGCGGTGATCGATCTGCCCACCGGGTCGGTGAAGCAGACATTCCCAATTGGCACGGGCACGGGGTTCACATCGTACGGGGTAAGGTTCCTGTACGCCTCTCCCGATGGCTCGACGCTTTTGTCGCTTGCAAGTGTATCGTCGGACGAACTCTGCAGTACAAGCGTGATCACGCTTCGAACCTCCAAGTGCGTGAGCCTTGGGATTGACTCCGCAAAGTACGGGCCTCTCAACGCAGTCGGGTATTCGTTCGCCGTCTCCGCGGACGGGACTCGCGTGTACATCCCGGTATTTGAAAGCGAGCAAGTCATCGGCAGCGGCGCGGCGTTCCTGATTGAGGTCGACCCGGGTTCCATGACCATCTTGAGGCAGCTTCAAATTCCTGACGTTACGGCGGGTCCGCCTCCCACGCAGGCTCTGGGCGTCTTATACTCAAGCGCGACCAGTAGCGTGTACTTGCTTGGCTTTCGCAGTTTCAATGAAGGCAGCGCAATAGCTAGGGTGGATTTGGGGACGTACACCGTTGCCGTGATCCAGCCTTTGAACTACCCCGCGACCGATTTCGCCATCACGCCTGACGGGTCACAACTCCTGGTTACCGGCTCGACCCAAGGGACGCAGATATTCGACGGGACTACGCTGGCACCAGTGGGTTCGATTGCGGGAGGGCAGCAGCAGGCGATCGTCATTCCGCCGCAGTAGGCGAGAGATGCAATCGGTGAGGCTGTAGCCTGTATCGGGGCGGCCGGCGTAAAACTCGAACCCCGACAGAAACGATTGATGACTCTGCGGCGCCTACCTCGTCCCGTGCGAACGATCCGATGGTCGATCGCTTGGCGAGGGAAAGGAATAAACTGCCCGATCCAACGGATCGCCTCTTGAAGAGAGAACCGCACCGAAGCTTCCCTCACCAAGGTTACGAAAAACTCCTCTAGCGCCTGAGCGGAAGTTCCGAATTCCTTCGCTTCAATGAGGGTAAGAGCGCTGCCGCTTCTGCTCGTCCTTGCCGCTGCCAATCGCCGAGTAAACCAAGATGTTGGTATCGAGGAAGACCTTAGCGATCATGCAGTTCGTCGCGCGTCCAGGATACTTTGCCGAGTTGTGCCGAGGACTGCTCGCTTAGCCCGCGCAGTCGCGACCTTGCGGCGCTTGCGCGGCTGTCGCTTTCGGCCAGGCTTGCGAGATAGTCACGAACAAGAGCGTCAATGGTGGAACTCCGCTGCGCGGCATGCCTGCGCGCCGCAGCGAGCACCGAATCATCCACGCTCACGGTGATGCTTTCCATGATCAAAGTATACGTTGGGGTGGGCGCGACGATCCATTTACAATTTCGCAGGATCACGTGTTCGGCCACATGAACTTGAACGACGTGAGCGGGCGATTTGATTGCGACGGGGACGCCGCGGGCGAGAACCAAGTTATGCAGACCTAAACAGAGCCCGGACACCTTCCTGTTCAAAATGCCGGTCGTTAGTGAGTACGTCGGTCAGACCTTCTCTGCGCATCGTGTGCATGGAAATGCAATCGGTGAGGCTGTAGCCTGTATCGGGGCGGGAGGCGTAAAGCTCGAACCCCGATTGAAACGATTGATGACTCTGCGGGATGACGTGCACCGCATCGTCGGTAAGACTAGCCCGCACCGTTTCCACCGCGCGCTTTCTCAGCCAACTATCCCACGCGAAAAATGCGAGAACCTCGCTCAGAACTTCTTCGGTCGTCAAAACGATGCTATTCGAAAGAAGATTATCCATCCGTAGCGCCTCTTGAGAGTACCTGTCGAAAGGATGCGTCAATGCGATCCAGTAGAAAGTGTCGGCAAACGCCGGCTTCACTGATCGCTCTTAGGGACGCTATAGATGTAGTGGTCGTGTTGACTCGCGCCGTCCGCAGGCAGTTTGGCGCGAACCTCGTCCGGCATGTCGGCCCAGATATCACGGATTCTCGAGGATCACGGTTGTTTCGATGATGGTGATGTAAGCGCCTGCCTTAAGAGCTCTCGCGCGCATTGCTCAGCCGACAACCCTTCGGCCCTGGCTTTCGCGTTCAGGGCGGCTTCCTGCTCATCGTGCAATTCGAGTATAAGGGTCATGAGTTAGCGCCTTTTGCACATCCAGTTCTTAATTCCAGTATACGTTTGCATGTAGCCCGCTCCGATCCATTTACAATATCCATAGATGCACTCACACGCGCATCCTCATTCGCACACCGGCCAGATCTTGAATTGGTCGCTGCTGGCGACCGCAACCTTCGTCGTCATCGAGATCTTCGCGGGCACTTACGGGCATTCGCTCGCGCTGCTATCCGACGCCGGCCATAACGCCACCGATGCGCTGGCGCTGCTGCTGGCCTGGTTCGGCATGCGGCAGGAAGCGCGCGCACCCGACGAGCGGCGAACGTTCGGCTACCAGCGCGCCGGGGTCCTAACCGCGCTGGTCAACGCGCTAACCCTCATTGTGATTTCCGCATGGATCTTCTACGAAGCCGCGATGCGGATCGCGCATCCCGAACAGGTCAACGCGCTGGTGATGGCGTTTACCGCGATGGGCGGCATCCTGCTGAATGGCGCCATCGTATGGGGACTGCACCGGACCGATCGCGACGACTTGAACCTGCGCAGCGCCCTGGTGCATATGATGGGCGATCTGATCGGGTCGGCGGCCATCGTGCTGGGCGCCGTGGTGCTGCATTTTACCGGCTGGGAGTGGCTGGATCCGGCGCTCTCGATGGCCATCGCCGCGTTGATCGTTTGGTCGGCGTGGGGCATCGTCGGCGAGTCTTTGAACATTCTTCTGGAAGCTCTGCCGGCGGGTATGACGCTTCCGGCGGTGAAGGAATCGCTGCGCGGCGTCGCGGGCGTTCTGGATGTGCATGATCTGCATATCTGGAGTCTGGGTTCGCGCTCGCGGGCGCTCTGCTGCCACGTCCTGATCAATGACGTTCCACCGTCCGAGAGCCAGGTGATTCTGCATGGGATTCGCGATGTGCTGGCGGTCGAGTTCAAGATCCGGCATACCACAGTGCAGTTCGAACACCTGAACTGCTGCCCGCCGGAAGAAGTTTGCTCCGGGCATGACGCCGTCGCGCATGATCATGCTCACGGCCACGCTCATTAGATGACGCCCGGCAGGCGCGAGTGGCTCCGGCGCATTGCCGCCGCGTTTCATCGTCATATCCGCTACCGCATTACCCGGTCGGGGTATCTGTTTGCATTCGCTTTGTTGCTGGTGGGCGGCGCGGCCGTCGCGTCCGCAAACAATCTGCTCTTCCTGATTCTGGCGGCCATGATGGCGACCGCGCTCATCTCGGATTTCGTCAGCCGCCTTTGTCTGGCCGGGTTGGAACTGGAACTGATCCTGCCCGCGCACATCTCCGCGAAGCAGGCTGTGACGGCGCGGCTGAAGCTTCGAAACCTGAAGTGGTTTCCATCCTTCGCGATTCACCTCAGCAGCCGGGCGGGTTGGGACGGGCGAATCCTGCGGCGCGATATCGTTTTTCCGGCATTGCCGGGAAGGAGCGTGGTCCAGGCGGATGCCCCGTCCCTGTTTCCGCGCCGCGGACTGCACCACGAGAATCTGTTTGTCATCGCGACGCGCTTTCCGTTTGGGTTCGTGGAGCGGCGTGTCAGCGTCTCCATCCACAGTGAAGCGGTCATTTATCCGCCGCTCGAAGGATCGTTCATCGCGGCGGACCTGCTCGGCAGTCTGCGCGGAGATCTGGAAACAGAGCAGCGCGGGCTGGGGTCGGACTTCTACCGGCTGCGTCCGTATGAGCTGCATGAGAGCGCGCGGTATGTGGATTGGAAAAGTTCCGCCCACACGCGCGAGTTGCAGGTGCGGGAGTTCGCGCGGGAAGAAAGGTCGACCGTGTATTTGTTTCTGGACCTCCGTATTCCGGCCGGGGATGAGTTTGAGCGGGCGGTGGAGTGCTGCGCTTATCTGGTGTGGATGCTGAGCGGGGAGTCGGCGCGCATCCGGTTTCGCACGCAGTCGGCGGACCTGATGTTTCCGGATCAGGTGGATGTGTATGAGATTCTGCGCACGCTGGCGCTGGCGGAATCGGCGCCAAGGGCCGGACTGCCGGCGGCCGATGAGGATGATCCGCAGCTCGTGATCACCGCCGCGCCGGAGGACTTCGTGGTGGCGGGTTGGCTTCCGGATCGCGTGGTATCGCCGCGCGAATTGTTACGATAAATCTTGACTTCGGCCATTCCCGACATCCTGAGCCGCATCGTGGAACGGAAGCGGGAAGAGTTGCGCGCCATGCGTACTCCGCCGGCGGAGTTGGAAGAGCGCGCGGAGCGGTCGATCCTACGGCGCAGGCCTTTCGCGGCGGCGTTGAAGCGCGAGCGGCCCGCCATCATTGCGGAGATGAAGCAGGCTTCGCCCAGCCGCGGTTTGCTCACCGATGATTATGATCCGCGGCGCACGGCGCTGGCTTATGAAGCGGGCGGCGCGGCGGCGTTATCGGTGTTGACGGATCGTGATTTCTTCCAGGGCGATCTGGACCATTTGGAAACGGCGCGGGACGCGGTGCGGCTGCCCGTGCTGCGCAAGGATTTCACCATCAGCGAGGCGCAGATTCTGGAGGCGGCGGCGCACGGCGCGGACGCCGTGCTGCTGATTGCGGCCATTCTGAGCGACGAGGAATTGCGGAAGTATCGGGAGTTCGCGGCGCAGTTTCTGGTGGCGGCGCTGGTGGAGGTGCACGATGATGTGGAGCTGCGCCGGGCGTTCGATTCGGGAGCGGCGATTATCGGCGTGAACAATCGGGATCTGCGAACGTTTGAGGTAACGCTGGAGACTTCCTTGCGGCTTGCGGCCAAGATGCCCGCGAGTGTGATCCGCGTGAGCGAGAGCGGCATCAAGGACGCTTCGCACGTGCGGATGCTGAGCGAAGCCGGCTTTGATGCGTTTCTGGTGGGCGAGCATTTGATGAGTTCGGAAGATCCGGCGGCGGCGCTGAAGGCATTAAGATGTTCGTGAAAATTTGCGGGATCACGAATCGCGAGGATGCGGAGTGCGCGGTGGAGTGCGGCGCGGGCGCGGTGGGGTTTATCTTTCATCCGGGCAGTCCGCGATTTGTGCGGTATGAGGAAGTAGCGGAGTGGATCGATAGCGTCCCGGGGTCGGTGTGGCGCGTGGGTGTTTTCGTCGATCGCCCGGCAAGAGAAGTGGAGCGCGTGTGCCATGAGCTCGGTTTGGATGTCGCGCAGTTGCATGGGTCAGAAGCGGCGAACGAAACTCCACGCGATGTAAGGGTGTGGAAGGCGTTTCGAGCGGGTGGCGAGTTGGATACGAATTTTCCGTGCGAGGCGCTGCTGCTGGATGGCGCCGGCTCAGGCCAGACGTTCGATTGGCGCGCGGCGCGGCGAGTAAATAAGCCCGTGGTGCTGGCGGGTGGATTGAGTGAAGAGAATGTGGAACAGGCGATGGAGCAGGCGCAGCCATGGGGCGTGGATGTCTGCTCGTCACTGGAAGTTCGTCCGGGGAAAAAGGATCATGCGCGCGTGGCGCGTTTCTTAAAACTATGTCAACCCGCACTGTTGTCGAGCCATTAAAGGCAGAGGCATTGAAAGCCGAACCCGTGACGTCTGAGCCCGATGCGGGCGGACACTTCGGAACTTACGGAGGCCGATATGTTCCGGAGGTATTGATGTCCCCTCTGGAGGAGTTGGAGCAGACGTATCTGGAAGCTCGAAAGGATCCGGCGTTTCAGATGGAGCTGGATCATCTGCTGCATACGTATGCGGGACGGCCGACTCCGCTGTACTTCGCCCAGCGGCTTTCGGATCAATTAGGCGGCGCGCGGATTTATCTGAAGCGCGAAGACCTGCTGCATACCGGTGCACATAAGATCAACAACTGCCTGGGCCAGGGATTGCTGGCGCGGCGCATGGGAAAGACGCGGATCATCGCGGAAACCGGGGCTGGACAGCATGGGGTCGCAACGGCGACGGTGTGCGCTCTGTTCGGTTTCGATTGCACCGTGTATATGGGCGAGGAAGACATGCGGCGGCAGAAGCTGAACGTGTTCCGCATGCGACTGTTGGGCGCAAGAGTGGTGGCCGTTTCCTCCGGCAGCCGCACGCTCAAAGATGCGATCAGCGAGGCGATGCGGGATTGGGTGACGAATGTTGCGACCACGCACTATCTGTTGGGCTCGGCGCTGGGGTCGCATCCGTATCCGCTGATGGTGCGGGATTTTCATCGCGTGATGGGGGTAGAAGCGCGCGAGCAGATGCTGGCGGCGGAAGGGCGCTTGCCCGATGCGGTGTTCGCGTGCGTGGGCGGCGGAAGTAATGCGATCGGAATCTTCCATCCGTTTGTGCCGGATGAGGGAGTGAAATTGATTGGCGTGGAAGCAGGCGGAAAAGGCGCGGCGACGGGGATGCATGCGGCGCGATTCAGCGGCGGGTCGCCGGGAATTTTGCACGGGGCGCGGAGTTACCTGTTACAGGATGAACACGGGCAGGTGTCGCTGACGCATTCCGTTTCAGCCGGGCTTGACTATGCGCTGGTGGGGCCGGAGCACGCGCAATTGCATGATGAGAAGCGTGCCGAATATTGCTCGGCGACGGATGAAGAGGCGCTGAAGGCGGCGGTGCGATTGAGCCGGACGGAAGGAATTATCCCGGCGCTGGAAAGTTCGCATGCGGTGGCGGAAGCGATCCGGCGGGCACCCGCGCACGAGGGCGAAATTTTTCTCGTGAACCTTTCCGGACGCGGCGATAAGGATATCGATATTTATCGCGAGAATTTGAAGGAACTCGACGGCGAGTGAAGCGCGGAGCGACCAGGATTGCCGAGTTATTCGAACGGCGGAAGCATGCGCTGATCGCATATATAACGGCGGGTGATCCGCATCCGGATCGCACGGCCGGATTGGTGGCGGCGCTGGTACGCGGCGGCGCGGATCTGATCGAGCTAGGCGTGCCGTTTTCCGATCCGATCGCGGATGGGCCGGTGATTCAGCGGGCCGGATACCGAGCGATTCAGCAAGGGACCACGATGGCGCGGGTACTACAAATCGCGCGCGAGATTCGGGCCACGTCCGAAGTTCCGCTGTTATTGTTTACGTATTTAAATCCGGTGGAGAGTTATGGAGTGGAACGGCTGGCGCGCGAGGCGAAAGCGGCGGGAATCGATGGCTGCCTGTTGATCGATGCCAGCGTGGAGGAGGCCGCGGATTACGTGCGCGTGATGCGGGCGCAGAGTCTGGATACTGTGTTTCTGGGCGCGCCGACGAGTTCGGACCGGCGCTTGAAACTGGTGGCGGAGTATTCAAGCGGCTTCATTTACCTGGTGAGCCGGACGGGCGTGACCGGGCAGCAGATGTCGGTTTCGAACCTGGTCGCACCGCTAGTGGAGCGCGTGCGGGCGATTTCGGATTTGCCGCTTGCCGTGGGCTTTGGCGTCTCGACACCCGAACATGTGTTGGAAATTGGACGCATCGCGCCGGGCGTGGTGGTGGGCAGCGCGATCATGAGTCTGATTGAAAAGCATGGCGCGGCGCCGGATCTGGAGGAGCGTCTGGAAACGTTCGCGCGCACGTTGAAGAGCGGGTTCGACCGATGACGCTGGAAGCCGCCATGCAAGCATTGGCCGCGTGCCGCGATAAGATCGACGACGTGGATCGCCGCATCCTGGCGCTGCTGAACGAGCGCACGGACATTGTAGAATCGATCGGGAAAATCAAGGCTTCGGCCAGCTTGCCGGTGTATGAGCCGCGCCGCGAAGACGCGGTGTTCCGCAACATCGCGGAACATAATCACGGGCCGCTATCGCCCGAAGCAGCCAAGCGCGTGTTCGAACGCATCATCGATGAGATGCGCAAGATTCAGCGGGAACGGATGGAAAGCTAATGCTGATCGTGATGGATGCGGGCGTTTCCGATACTGAGATTGAGCGCGTGGTGGAGCGCATGATCGCGCTGGGATTCGATGTGCATCGTTCGAGCGGGATGCGTTACACGGTGCTCGGAGGAATCGGAGATGCGCAGAAGTTCGATGTATCGGAGTTCAAGACGATGCCGGGAGTGAGAGAGGCGATACGGATTACAAGCCGTTGGAAGCTGGCGTCCAAGCGGGCGAATCCGGAAGGGACGCGGGTGCGGATCGGGGGGATTGAGATCGGTGGCGACCTACCGGCGGTGCTTCCGGGCGACGCGGTGATCCGGGAAGTTTGGGAATCGTCGCAGGTGCGGGTGCTCTCGGCGCATGGCGATGCGTTGATTGTGCCGAGCCAGGCGATGGAGAATGAAGCACTGCTGCGAGAGTTGGGACGCGCGGGGCTGCCGGTAATTTTGACGCGCGGGGAAGTGGCTGATCTGGATACGTGGCTCTACGCGGCGGACTTGATACTGCAGGCGGGAAACAAAAGCGTGGTGCTTTGTGAACGCGGCGTGCGCAGCGTGGCGGGGAAGATTTTGGATATTGGCGCGATCGCCGAACTGCGGCGGCTGACCCACTTGCCCGTAATTGCCGCGCCGAGGGATGTGAGCGAGCATGCGGAAGTGGTCGAAGCGTTGACCCGCGCGGCGATTGCGGCGGGCGCGCACGGGATTCTGGAGTAAGCGTGCGGACGGTCGCGATCGTCGGCGTCGGACTAATCGGCGGGTCGTTTGGACTGGCGCTGAAGGCGGCGGGGTTCTCGGGTGAAGTGATCGGCGTGAGTTCGGCGCGTTCGATCGATGCGGCCTTGGGCGTAGGGGCGATCGATCGCGGCGCGGAGTTGGCCGAAGCCGTGGGCGCGGCGGACTTGATCTATCTGGCATTGCCCGTGGCGCGTATTCTATCCACTCTGCATTTGCTGGATGAGTGGGTGCGTCCGGATGCACTGGTGACGGACGCCGGAAGCACGAAGCATGTGATTGTCGAGACCGCGCACAAACATCTGCGACGGTGCGCGTTTCTGGGCGGGCATCCGATGGCGGGGAAAGAGTCGCGCGGAGTGGAGAATGCGGAGGCGGATCTGTTTCGGGGACGGCCGTATTGTTTGACGCCGAGCGATCCGGAGCAGTTGGCGAGCGGAGTGGCGCTGGAGTTCCGAAGATGGCTGGGGCGCATCGGCGCGCGGGAGATCGTGCTGGGCGCGGAGGAGCATGACTACCGCGTGGCCTTCAGCTCACACTTGCCGCAGTTAGCCGCGACGGCGTTGGCATCTTTACTGAATGGCGAAGAAGTTCTAGCGGGGCCGGGGTTGATCGGCGCGACGCGGCTGGCGTTAAGCTCGTATGAAATCTGGCGCGATATTATGGCGACGAATGCGGAGCCGATTACGGAGGCGCTCACGGCTTATATTCAAAAGCTGGAGCATTTGCGCGAGAACCTGCGGACGCGCGAGGCGCAGGAAGAGTTTGCACGGGGATCTGAGTTCGCGAGGAGTTTGCGAGGTTGATAGACGAGTTATGCCGTCCCCGGCAGAATCGCCCGCAAAGCCATGAACTCGCGGAAGACGATCCAAAAACTATAAGCCGTCACGAGCACACACACCACCGCGACCGCCTTCCAGAACTTCTCCGAGACACGGCTGGAGTGCACCGGCGTGCCTGCGATGTACGCGATTCCGATGCCAGCCGCGAGTCCTCCGATGTGCGCGTAGTTGTCGATGCTGAATCCGGGAATCAGGCCCAACGCGACGCCGTAGAGCGCCCACTTGAAATAGAACGCGCGAATCTGTCGGCCGACTTCCGTGCGGTTGCGCATGCCGAATGCGATCATCGCGCCGATGAGTCCGAACAAGCCAGCGGATGCGCCGACGGAAGGGTTTGCAGTGAAATAGGAACTGAGCAAAAAGCCGAAGACCGTTCCAGCGAAGAAGAAGACAAGAAATCGGGCGGTGCCAAACGTGCGTTCCACTTCCGCGCCAAGGTCGTTCAACACCCACATGTTCATGCCGATGTGTAGCAGGCCGCCGTGAAGGAAACCAGCGGTGATCAAGCGCCACCATTCGTGCTGAACGAGAATGGCCGCGCTGTCTTTGTCGCCAAGACGGAAGAGCAACTGGCCGCCGTACCCACCGTATGTGCTGGCGATGAAGACACCGATGTTCAGCAGCAGGATCAGAGAAGTGGTGAATTTGGAGGCGGGAATCAAGCCGCCGAGAAGTGCTTTGGGATCGCGCACATCAATGGCGCGCGCGGCTACGGGCTCTTTACAGTAGGGACAGACCTTGTCGCTGGTAGTGATGAACGCCCGGCAGTTCGGGCACATTCTTCGTTTTTCAGCCATTCCGTTAAACAGCGGCTCGCGGACGCGAACGTGCGATTCGGGCTTGCTCCCGGACGAACTGTTTGCGGTCAGTAGTCTTAATGAGCAAGCTTCCTACGACGGTGAGCCCGAGCGCGAGTTTCAAGAGTTCCAGACCGGAGTACGTGCCGTGCATTCTCCAGAAGAGCGCGGGGTTGGCGCCCGGGGTGTTCGGATAATCGAGCAGGCGGCCCAGGCGGGTGATCTCCGGCGTAAGGAAAAAGCGATCGATGGCAACGATTCCGAGCATGAGCACAGTGAGGGACAACGCCGCCTTGGATGCTTCGCCGTGTCCGAAGATAAGCACCATGAGCAACACGATGCCTAGCACAATCTGCGTGTACTCCCACTGCTCAAACAAGTAGCGATTCACTTCGCCGATATGGTGGCGCAGGAAGATGCGGGCCTCGGCTTTGCCTCCCATGGTATGAATCTGTTCGGCGGCAAGCGCGCTCGGTTCGTTGAGGAAACGGTCAACGGAACGAAAGTTTTGGATGGCTACGAAGTCCATAAAGGCGCTAACGGCGAGCCATGCTCCGATCAACAGAGCGGCGAGGCGGCGGGAATGCATGAAGGTCTAGACTACAGTATGACAGTGCGGAGTTGGAGGCGCTTCGGAGCGCTTCAACGACGTGTTTGGATAACCTTATCGTTGTGCCGGAACTCAGCCGATTTTCCGGCATAATCATTCGCATGTTTTCCGAACCCGGTTCGCGGCACCATGCTGCTCATTTTCACGCCTATTATCAGCATGAGATTGCGGTTGTCTCGATTGACCCAGTGGAGCTAATCGCTGGGAAGCTTCCCAAAAGCAGCGACGCTTTGTGGAGGCTTGGGCGGAATTGCATAAGGAAGAGCTGTTGGCGAATTGGTCCCGACTGCACGCCGGACGCAGTCCAAGCCCGATCGCGCCTTTGAAATAATGGCCGGTATGATGCACGCGATTTGCCAGGTTTTGAAGTTTGAGAATGTCGCTCCTTATACCTTGCGAGTCGGTTTCGATGACGGCACCGAACAAGTCATCGATTTTTTTCCCGTTCTGAGAGGTGAAATCTACGGGCCCCTACGGGATGTGGGTCTGTTTAATCAGGTGAGCCTGGATGCGGAAGTTCACACGCTGGTATGGCCCAATGGAGCGGACTTCGACCCGGCAACACTCCACGATTGGACGATGTGCGGGCCGGCTTTCGTAGAGATGGCACGGCGCTGGTAAGCAAGATCGGCGTACACTGGCTTTGATGCCGATTCTGATCGATCGTCGAAAGTTTCTGATGGCGGCGGGCGCCGCGGCGGTGACTATGAGCGGTCGGGCGCAAGCTTCCGATTCCGTCCGTTGGGCTCTGTTATCCGACACGCATTGCCCCGAGGATGTGAACGATACGTTTCGCGGGTTCAAGCCTTACGCAGAATCTGGTGACGGCCGTTGGACAGGTGAGTGCGAAAGCGTTTGACGCGTATCTCGTCAACGGGGATCTGGCACGGAAGTTTGGGCATGAAGGCGATTATCGAAAGTTCTCCAGCGCGATCCAGCCACTGGCCGAGAAGTCTGCACTGGCCTTATCGCTGGGCAATCATGATGACCGAAAGAATGCTATGGCCGCGTTCGCGAAGACGGCCGGAGACAAGGAGCCGGTGAACGATAAGTGGGTGTCAGTGATCGAAACCGGGGCGCTGCGATTCGTGCTGCTGGATTCGTTGTATCAGACCAACATCTCGGCGGGCCTACTGGGCAAGGCGCAACGGGATTGGCTCGATGGCTATCTGCGCGCGCACGCGGACCGGCCCACGATCGTGTTTGTCCATCACACGCTCGATGACGCGGATGGGTCAATGCTCGATTCCGATCGATTCCTCAATATCGTGACGCCGATCAGGCATGTGAAGGCTGTGATGTATGGGCACTCGCATGTGTACAAATACGACGTACGCGAAGGCATGCATCTGGTGAATCTGCCGGCCGTGGGATACAACTTTGCGGACGATCAACCGGTGGGCTGGGTGGAGGCGGAGTTGAACGCAAAAGGGGCGAAGCTGCAACTGCATGCGTTCGGCGGAAATCGCGCGCAGGACGGGCAGACGCGCGCGATCGAGTGGCGTTAAATTGATTCCGCGGGCGCGGCAGTCACCTGAATCTCGAACTGCTTTGTGCCCAGATACTGGTGTTTCGCGCTGAAGCGGATGGTGCCGGAGGTCTCTTTGGTCCTGATCCAAATCGCGCCCGCGCCGCCAACTAGTCCGAACGGATTTTCGCCGATGATCTCGCCCGGTCCGTCGATTGACAGCGTGAGCGAGCCACTGGCGAACTGCTGCGTGTTACCGTATTCATCCGCCACGCGTAGTACGACGCGGGTCATGTCGATGCCGTCGCCGATGAGTTGCGTGTCGTCAGGCTCAAGCAGTAGCTGCGCGTCCACGCCCTTGCCGGAGAATTTTCGGGAGACGACCTTTGCTCCTGCGATGTAGCCATCGATCCGCAGATCGCCCCACGGGCTGAGCGGAAGATCGTCCAGTTTAAGAAAGAACGGCGGATAGGCAAGGTGGCCATAGTTGACGCGATCGGGATCGGCCTCCAGTTTGAGCTTGCCATCGATGTAGATCTTGAGGTGATCGCAGTTGGAGCACACCGGCACAATGCCCGGGCCGCCCGCAACGGAGTGGTCGCCCGATGACCAGTTGAAGGCGGGCTCCAGGACGACGTCGCGCTTCGGGTCCCACTGCGATTTGTAGAAGCCCGCAGCCGCTTTCGCGATGCGGAAGATATCCATCACGCCGTGGTAGCAGATGTGGTCGCCGGAGCCGAAGTTGGCGTGCGTGTTGTAATCGAACGCGCACCAGCCGAGTCCGCCCGCGTATTGGTTGTTCGACGCCAACTGATTGTGCACGCGCGCGTGGCGCAGTGTGTGTTCGGCCACGCGCTCCACTTGGTCGAAGCGTTTGGTGGAGAAGGTGTGGCCCACGAATTCGGTATTGAGATAAGCCGGATGATTAGGAGGCTTCATCGGCCAGTTGAAATCGTTAACCGTGAAGACGTCTTCGAGAAGCTCCGAGTTGTAATTGTCGCCGGTACGTACGCCGCCGGTGGGACGCGTCGGGTCGAGGTCATGCGCGGCCTTGTTGGTGCGGGTGTAGAAGTTATGATCGTCGCGCGATTCGTTAATACGAACGAGCCAGAGAACGATGGAGGGATGATTCCAATCGCGGCGGATCATCTCGCCGACATTGCGGACCGCGAGATCCTGCCACGGGTTTTCCCCGATGTGCTGCCAGCCCGGAATCTCTTCGAGCACGAGCAGGCCGAGCTCATCGCAGGCGTTGAGGAAGTGGCGCGATTGCGGGTAGTGCGATGTGCGGACGACATTGGTATGGAGTTCTTTGAGGATCTGCACATCGCGGCGCTGCAGACGCGCAGGCGCGGCATTGCCGATATAGGGGAACATCTGATGGCGGTCGAGACCCCGCAGTTTGACACGCTCGCCATTGAGGTGGAAGCCGTCGGCGGTGAACTTCGCTTCGCGGAAGCCGATGCGGGTGCGGTATTCGTCCGCGCCGGCTTGCACGACCACGTCGTAGAGCTTCGGTTTGTCGAGCGTCCATAGCTCGGTGGCGGGCAGGCTTTGGAACCGGATGA
Organism: Bryobacteraceae bacterium; assembly: GCA_965225785.1. Lineage (GTDB taxonomy): Bacteria > Acidobacteriota > Terriglobia > Bryobacterales > Bryobacteraceae > Bog-113. The sequence continues at coordinate 817,631 of CBDDBV010000005.1, forward strand.
TGTTTGACGTGCTGCTTTGCGCGGCGATGACGCGATCGCCGTCGCGGAGTTCGGCTTGGATCGGCCGGACGTTACCTGCGCTGAGGAACACTTCAACATCGAGGCCGCGCGTTGCGCTCAGCACATTGGTGGGACGCGCGAAGACGTTCTCGATGAAGCTCTGCGGCACCACGCGCAATGAGACTTCGCGATAGATGCCTCCAAACGTCAGGTAATCGACGCTGCCGCCGAAGGGAGGAATGTCCGGGCGCTCGGTGGAATCGAGTTCGACGGCGATCACGTTGTCACCGGACCAGTTGAGATGGGACGTAAGTTCGAAAGAGAACGGCGTGTATCCGCCGCGATACTCTTCGAACTTATGGCCGTTGATGGTGACGGTTGCGGCGGTCATGGCGCCTTCGAAATCGACGAAGACACGCCGGCCTTGCGTGCCCGATGGAAGCCGGAAGTGGCGGCGGTAAATGGAGATGAACTGGTAGCTGGATTCGTCGAAACTGTGCCAGGGCAGCACAACGTTGGTGTGGGGAAGCGTGACGCGCTGGAAGCGGCTGTCGTCGAAGCCCGGCGCGGCGGCCCCGGCCACGTTGCGGCCGCCGTAGAGCCAGTTGTGATTCAGAGGATAGATCACGCGGCCGGACGCGGCGGACTGCGCGGCGGCTTTGTGGATCAGCGCTAAACCCGCAACGCCGGCGCCGACGAAATCCCGCCGATTGATCACTTCTTCTTGCCTTGGCTCGCCACGGCATCCATAGCGGCTTTCACTTTTTCCGGATCGCCCAGATAGTAACTTTTCAGCGGCTTCATATTCTCGTCGAGTTCATAGACGAGAGGCATGCCGGTGGGCACGTTGAGGTTGATGATGTCCTCTTCGGACACGTTGTCCAGGTATTTGATTAGCGCGCGCAGACTGTTTCCGTGCGCGGCGATCAGCACCTTCTTGCCGTCACGCACGTCGGTGGAAATGGTCTGTTCCCAGTAAGGCAGGAAGCGCGCGACGGTGTCTTTCAGGCATTCCGTCAGCGGTAGCTCCTCGGGTGAAAGATTGCGATAGCGCGGTTCGTGGCCGGGGTAGCGCTCATCGGACGCTTCGAGCGGCGGCGGCGGAACGTCGTAGCTGCGGCGCCAGATCTTGACTTGATCCTCGCCGAACTTGGCCGCGGTCTCGGACTTGTTCAAGCCTTGCAGCGCACCGTAATGCCGCTCGTTCAAACGCCATGAACGATGCACCGGAACCCACAGTAAATCCATTTCGTCCAGCGCGATCCAGAGCGTTCGAATCGCCCGCTTCAACACGGAAGTGTACGCGACATCGAAGGTGAAGCCTTCCTTCAAGAACACCTGGCCGGCTTCGCGCGCTTCTTGACGGCCCTTCTCGGAGAGGTCCACGTCGGTCCAACCGGTGAAGCGGTTCTCTTTATTCCAATCGCTCTCGCCATGGCGGAGCAGCACGAGTTTCGTCATGTTGTCTTTTCGAGGATAACGCGCGAGCTAGTGGGACAGAGACAGATCGAGTTGCTTGCCGTTGTGCCAGACGGCGGAGATCTTGCGCGAGTTGCGGATGTCGTCGAGCGGGTTGGCGTCGAGCACGATGAAGTCCGCGACGTTCCCCGGCTCGAGAGTTCCGAGCTTCGCTGCTCCAGCGACCCCGGCGCTGCCCTTGGTCGCGGCTACCAGCGCCTGCATCGGGGTCAGACCCGCTTCCACCATCAGGGCCAGTTCCAGATGTTCGGCGAAGCCTTGAATACGCAGCGGCGTCGCGCCGGAGTCGGTCCCCATCGCGATGTTCACGCCCGAGTCCTGCATCGCTTTCAGATTCTTAAGGGCGGTGGTAAACGCTTTGCGATCCTTTGCGGTTTTCGGATCGTGCTCCACTTTCTCACGCCACTCCGGATTGGAGATCATGTCGCGAACCTGCGGGCTGAGCGCGCGCGCCACGAAGGCATCTTGAATCAGCGCCGGACGGTCGGCGTAGAGGAAGAAGCTTTCGTCGAGTTCGAGCGTGGGGATGTAGGAGACGTTATGCGACTTCATCGCGTTGATGAGCGCGGAATCGACCGCCGCGTCGCGAATGCTGTGCGCGAGCACGTTGACGCCGGCATCGACGAGCGCCTTCGCGTCCGCCAGGTAGTAGACGTGCGCAGCCACGCGCAGATTGCTCTTGTGCGCTTCGTCGATCACCGCGCGATAGATCTCGGGCTTCATCTTGGGCATGGCGCCGCCGATGTCATCCACCCAGATCTTGATGATGTCCGGATGATGCGAGGCGGTTTCGCGAACGGCGGCGCGGGCTTCTTCAGGGGTTGACGGACGGTACACCTGATCGGCGCCGACGTTCATGGGCGGCGCTCCGCCGGGCACTCCGATGCCGCGTCCGGCGGTGAAGATGGTCGCGCCGTTCGATAGCGCGTGGAGTTTGCTCTGGTCTTCGCGCAGGTTGTAGATCAGATCGCGGCTCAGGCCCAGCGCGAGCACGGAAGTGACTCCGTAACGGGCGTACTGATCGAGCTGTTCGGTGACGGTTTCCGCATTGAAGTTGTCCGGGCTGGTCTTGGCGCCTACGACCACGCCGAGGTGCCCGTGCGCGTTGATGAGACCGGGGATGATGGTCTTGCCGCTCAGGTCAAAGGTGCGAGTTCCAACGGGTGTGTTGGAACCGGCAATCCGCCCGTCCGTTACCAAGATAGTTGCGTCTTCGAGCGGGGGGTGTCCCGTTCCGTCGATCAAGCGGACATGCGTGAATAGCTGCGGCAGCGCGGCGCACGCTGCCAGCAGGTGTAAGCAAACCAGCTTCCCGATCATCGTCGTTCGAAACTATCCTACCTGACTCTCGAACTAAGCTCCCGACCTAAGCTCCCGGACTAAGCTCCCCAACTAAACAACGGAACTGCGGCTGGCGCTATGGATCGCCCGATCCACCTGTTCGATCAATTCTTCCGGCCGGAACGGCTTGCGGATGATCGGAAAGTCTTCGCCTTTAATTTCGGGATCGAGAGCGCCGGACATGATCAGGACTTTGAGGTGCTGCCGTTCGAGAAGAATCTTCTCGCGGAGATCGAAGCCATCGAGCTTCGGCATCATCACGTCCGTGATGAGCAGATCGATGGGCCCATCGTGTTTGCGCGCTAGGGTGAGCGCGCTCTTGCCGTCCGCCGCGCCCAATACGGTATAACCGGCTGTACGAAGGATCGATGCGACAAGCTGCCGCAACTCCTTTTCGTCCTCGGCCACGAGGATCACGCCCCTTGGATGAAAATGGTTCATGCTGCTGTCAGTATTAGCTTTAATATTTTGTACCTCAAAGTATATTCTGTCTGATTAAGGACAATTACGACTCTTTGAGCGGAATTCCCAGCGTTTTCATTTTCCGGTAAAGATTGCTGCGCTCCAGGCCAAGCAGTTCGGCCGTGCGGGTAACGTTGCCGCCGGTCTCTTCCAGCTTCTTTAATATGTACTCCCGCTCCACGGCTTCTCTCACTTCATGTAAGCTGGCGAAGCTATCCATGGGGCGAAGCGTGGTGGGACGCCGGGAAGCGGGTAGCGGAATATGGCGGCCATCGACGCGCACCTGCGGGTTCAGAATGACGATGCGCTCAATCAGATTCCGCAGCTCGCGGATGTTCCCCGGCCAGTGGTAATCCGACAACGTCTGATAAGCCGACGGTGTCAATTCTTTCGGCTTGCGGCCGTAAGCCTGGGTGAACTCACGCAGAAAATAATCGGCGAGCAGGGGAATATCCTCGGCGCGGTCGCGCAGCGGAGGCACGTGAAAAGGAATTACATTCAATCGATAAAAAAGGTCTTCGCGGAAATTGCCGCGTTCGATTTCGTTCTCCAGGTTCTTATTGGTGGCGGCGATGACGCGCACATCCACCTGCACGGTTTCATGCGCGCCCACCGGCTCAAAGCGCTGTTCTTCTAAAGCGCGCAGCACTTTGGCCTGGGTGCGGAGACTCATGTCGCCGATCTCATCGAGGAAAATAGTGCCATTATCGGCCTTCTGGAACTTGCCCGTTTTGGCTTCCTGGGCGCCGTTGAAAATGCCTTTGACGTGGCCGAACAGCTCACTTTCAATCAGGTTCTCCGGGATTGCCGCGCAGTTGACTTCCACCATGGCCTGAGACGCGCGGGGGCTCATGGCATGGATGGCGTGAGCGATCAGTTCCTTACCGGTTCCGCTTTCGCCGTAGATGAGAACGCGGCCGTTGGTGGCCGCCATCAGTTGCATCTGCTGCCGCAAAGCGCGCATGGGGACGCTGTCACCGACGATGCGGTAGCGCGAACTCTCTTCGCCGCGGAGCCGCGTATTTTCCAGCCCCAGGCGGCGGTGCTCAATGGCGTTCTTCGTGACCACGGAGATTTTCTGGATGGTCAGCGGCTTCTCCAGAAAATCGAACGCACCCAGCTTGGTGGCGCGCACGGCGGTGTCGATGGAGGCGTGGCCGGAGATCATGACGACCACGGGACGATCCTCGAAGACGGTTTCCTGAATGCGGCTGAGCGTCTCCATTCCATCGAGACCGGGAAGCCAGACATCCAGAAAAACCAAGGTGTAGGTGCGCCGGGAAAGGACGTCGAGACAAGCCTCGCCGCTCTCGACGGTATCCACTTCGTAACCGTCATCCTGGAGAACGCCGGCAAGCGACTGGCGGACGCCGGGTTCATCATCGACGATCAGGATCCGGGTCTTCATGCGGACGTCAAGGACTCCGCGGCGGTTTCCACCAGTAAGGGCAGCTCAATGGTGAAGCGCGCGCCGGCGGGCTGATTGTCTTCGACGCGAATCTGCGCGCCGTGATCATTGAGGATGTGGCTGACGATGGCCAGACCTAAGCCGGTGCCGCGGCCCTTGGTGGAGAAGTAGGGCAGAAAGAGTTTCTCGCGCTGCTCGGCGGTGATGCCGCAGCCGGTATCCGCCACGATGAGTTCGGCCATGCCGGCGAGCCCCGGCTGCGTGGCGATGTAGAGCTGCTTCACAAGAGACTCCTGCATGGCTTCGGCGGCGTTGTCGATGAGGTTCACGACCACGCGTTTGAACTGCTCGCGATCGATCAGGACAGGGGGAAGTTCGAGCGTGAGATCGATGCGGATGGCGATGGATTCCAGGCGTCCGGCAAACACGGCGAGAGCGCTTTCGACGACCTCATTAAGATCGCCGCGGGTGAGTTGGGCGGCGGGGAAGCGCGAGAGCTGGGAGAATTCATCCACCAGCGTCTTAACGGATTGCGCCTCACTGACGATGGTGTCCGTACACTCCTGAACAATGCGGGCGACCTCATGGGGAAGCGCGGTGCGGCCCAACTGGCGGGCGATGCGCTCGGCGGAAAGCGTGATGGGCGTGAGCGGGTTCTTAATCTCATGCGCCACGCGGCGCGCGACCTCGCTCCATGCGGATGCTTTCTGAGCACGCAGCAGATCGGTGGTGTCTTCAAGGACGATGACGAAGCCGGAGGTGAGCCGATCCTCCAACGCCGACACGGTGATGGCGAGGCTTTGCTGGCGGCCGTTGCGGCTTTCGAACTGCTCTGTGGCGAGGCCGGTGCGGCGGGCGCGGTTCATCAGGTAGCGGATCTCAATGGATTCATCGCGCGAGAACAGATCATCGATATGAACGGCTTGATCCACCAGTTCCGCCGAGAGGATGCGCTTCAAAGGTTGATTCACGCGCTGGATTTTGCCATCGGCGGTGACGGAGATGACGCCGGTGGGAATGCTCTCGAGGATGGCTTCAGTGAAGCGGCGGCGGGCTTCGAGCTCGCGGCTGTTGGCTTCGAGTTCCTGCGTCATTTGATTGAAGCCGCGCACCAGGCTGGCCAGTTCATCTATGGCGCGGACTCGCACGCGGTATTGCAGATTGCCTTTGCTCACCTGGTGCGCGGCGTCAATGAGAGCGGCGATGGGCACACTGATCTGGCGGGCGAGGAACAAGGCGATCCAGGTGGCGACGAAGAGAATGAAGATGGCGATGAGCGAGAGCATCAGCAGCGAGGTCTGCCGTATATACTTCTGCTGCTGCGCGAGCGCGGCATAGTCATTGTTATAGCGGTCGATGAGGCGCTGCTTGGCGGCGACGTCGAGCGGCATCTGGGACGCGAGTTCGACGACGCCGACTTCTTTGCCGCCGATGTTGACGGGAGCTCGCGCCACGGCCACTTCCAGGCGGCCGGCTTTGGGCATTTTTCCGGAGGCGAGAACGGGCTTCTGCGAGCCGAGCGGGATGAGGGCGGCGGCGGAGACGTTCTGGTCCACGCAGAAGCGGGACAGGTACTCGGGCGAGGCGCCGCCGCCGCCGAGCAGAAGACGCGTCTCCGGCATGGACGCGAGCAGCAGCGCCTGGGCCTGCACTTTGTCGCGCATCTCGCGCTTCAGCGCGTCATTCACTTCGCTGAGGATGACGCGCTCGGCTTCCACGGGCTTGGTAAACCACTTGGCCAGATTGCGGTTCATGACCTCGAAGGAGTAGAGCACCATGAAGAAGACCGGCATGAAGCTGAGCGCGAGCGCGCCGACGACCAGCTTCGTCTTCAGGCGCGAGCCTTCGCGATGGCTGCGATGTTCCACCCAGAGTTTCACGAAGGTTCGAATGAGCATGAACCCGAGCGTGACCATCAGCAGGAAGATGACGGTGGAGACGGCCCAGAAGATGAGCGTTTGACCGGGGCCATCGGGCGTGGGGCCGATGGTGAAGGAACCCTGCCACACGACGAGGGCGACCAGGATGATCAGGAGGACGATGCCCGAGCCGTAGAGGATGCGCTTACGCATGGTGCTTATTTGATTGTAGGGCGATGGGTAGAGCGCGGCGGCCAGGAGCGTAAACGGCGCAAAGACCGGCCGTTCATCCGAGGCTTTGGCGTTGATTGGAACTCCGATGATAATGGTGGCTGGAGTGAGCACAATGACAATCGCGCACGGAATCGAGTTGCCTGACGACGCCATCGCCGAAATCTGCCGCGCTCATCAGGTGAAAGAGCGCGGCGAGTTGTGGCCGGACAGCGACTTCGATGTTCTCGTAGATTTTCTACCGGATGCGCGTCCTGGGCTGCTTGGAGTTTCGGCGATGGCTCGAGAACTAAGCGAGATTCTGGGCCGACGCGTCGATCTTGCCGTCAAGCCAGCGCTCAAGCCGCTGGTTCGTCTCAGCGTGCTCTCCGAAGATCGAGTCCCCGGGATAAGATCACGCGCTTACGTGCCCTCGCTTATGCTTGGCCTTTAGGCTTCTTCCCGAACCACTCTTCTTCCTTTCCGGCTTTCCGTAGCGCCGCCACAAGCACTCCGTAAGGCAGCAGCAACGAGAGCGGCGCGTCGAGCAATGCAACTGCTCCGTAAGAGGCATACCATTGCGCTACCTTCTCGTCTTTCGCATCGATCATCAAGGCCGTGCCGCCGACTTCTTGCGACGCCCGCATGCATCGGCGAGCGGCGGCCACAAGAAGTTGGCCACCAAGTCCGTAGCCTTGAAGAGATTTACTCACCGCTAGACGCGCGAGGCGAAAGCCGCCGACATCGTGACGCCCAAGGTTGAGACGCCCTACTTCGGGGACGTGGCAAAAATCCACCTGGGCCGGACTCAGCGTGTAGTAACCCAGGATGGTTTTGGTGTCCGCATCATCGACAGCCACATAGGTTTTCGACGCCCCGTGTTCATGTGCCTGCCGTGCGAATTGCTGCAAGAAACGGTTCAAGTCCTCCTGGCCGCAATCGAAAGCTTTCCGGTCGTGCTTCTTGGCGATGGGCTCTTCGTACCATGCCGGGGCTATCAAGATTTCGAGAGTGCCTTCACCGCAGCAACCAGTCGCTCATTCGGTTTAGGCGGGTTATCGAGCAGATCCAGCCAAAGCCGCGTGTCGCGTTCGGAAAGCGTCACCCGCTCGGCTTCCTCGATCACTGTCCGGGCTTCGCGCAAGGCGAGCCGAAGCACGAAATCCGTAAGGTCCGTGTTTCTTAGCGCGGCGGCCCGCATGAGCGTGGCCTTTTGCTCCGGTAATACCCGCAGGTTCATACGCTTGTTGTCGTCGATAGCAATTCTGGACATCGCGATTCCCGATTTCTTGGCTGTACTCATATAAAGTGTACATAATTGGTGTCTCTGGGTCAATCGCGGTTGGACGATGGTGAAGGATTCCTGCGGCATTAGCGACGGGCGGAAGTCCCTATACAGAAAACCCCGTTCGTTGAGGTGTGAGCGCGGTGCAAGGTCGCGATTACGAGCCGCTTACTTACGCTTAGATGCTAACACTTGCGTTCCGGCGTTGGATGCTCGGCCTTACCTCGCGGAGATGCGTCGATAAACTTTTGCCAAGGGAATCAACACGTTGTTGGCAGGGCATCTTTTTTGCGCGATCGGTGAACGAGGCACGGCGTGGTCAGACGGATGCGCACAAGCGGCGGAGGTTTTGGGCGCAGATGCGGCTGGCTTCCAGCTTGTCGCCGTTCGGGCCGGGCCAGTGGGTTTCCAGGTTGATGTCGCCGCGGTAGCCGCCGAGGGTTAGAGCGGCTAGTTGGGCTTTCCAGCCGACGTTGCCGTCGCCGAGCGCGGTCCACGCGGAGCCGTCGTAATCCTTGGCGTGAACGTGGGCGATGCGGCCGATGGGGAGTAACTGGAAGCCATCGGCGGGATCGGGGTCTTCGCCCGCAACGTAGGCGTTGGCCGGGTCCCAGACGACCTGCAGGTTGGGGTGATCGAGCGCGGCGAGGACGCGGGCGGTATCGTGGGCGGTGCTGATGTTGCAGGCGTGCTCGTTTTCCAAGCCGATGACGAGATTGTGCTCAGCGGCTTGCGCGGCTAAGTCGCGCAGTGTGGCGACGATGCGGTCGAAGACGGCGTCCGGTTGGACCGTGCGCCAGAAAGAGAAGACGCGGATGATCTTTGCGCCGGATTTTTTTGCGACGGCGAAGGCGCGCTCGGCCAGGCGCGGCTGATCGGCGAAGGTGTGGCGGGAAGCGAACGCGTCCTGTTGAAAACGGGTGTCGATTGCGGGCGCATCGGGCAGGGTGCATTTTAGAAGCGGCGAAGCGATGCTGTCGACGATGAGATCGTGTTTGTCGAGGATGAGCAGGGCGCGGTCGAGCTCTTCGTCAGTGACGTCGAGGATGTTGCGGCCCCAGAGGATGCGGAGTTCCGCGGTTTCAAGACCGGACGTCTTCATCGCGGCGGCGGCGGCTTCCACGTCCGGCGAGAACTCGTCCGTGATGGCGCCAAGTCTCATCGCATGCGCTCCAGCTTGCGGTAGAGGGTTTTGCGTTCGATACCGAGGATTTGCGCGGCGCGGCTCTTGTTGCCTCCGGTGGCGGCGAGCACGCGGCGGATCTGGTCGGCTTCGGTATCGGCGAGCGATTCGCCGCCGGTGTCGCGAGGCTCCATGGCGCGGAGCGCGTCGTGAACGGCTTCGCTATCGATGCGCTCCTGCGGGGCAAGGATGGTGAGGCGCTCGATCAGGTGTTGGAGCTGGCGGACGTTGCCGGGCCATAGCTGTTCCTGCATAGTCTTGGCGCCGGAGTCGGTCATCTTGACGTCACGGTTATAGCGCTCGTTATAGCGATGGAGGAAGTGGCGGGCGAGCAGCGGGACGTCGCCGCGGCGCTCGCGCAGAGCCGGAATGCGGATGCGGACAACGTTAAGACGGAACCAGAGATCTTCGCGGAAGCGGCCGTCATCGACCATTTTTTGGACGTCGCGATTGGTGGCGGCGATGACGCGGACGTCGACGGGCTTGGCGCGCGATGCACCGACGGGGCGGACTTCGCGCTCCTGCAGGAAGCGGAGAAGTTTGAGCTGGAAGTTGAGATCGATGTCGCCGATTTCATCGAGCAGGACGGTGCCCTTGTTGGCGGACTCGAAGACGCCGATGCGGTCGCGGTCGGCTCCGGTGAAGGCGCCGCGCATGGCGCCGAAGAGTTCGCTTTCGAGCAAGGACGGGGTGATGGCGCCGCAATCGACGGGGACGAAGGGCATGCCGGCGCGCAGGCTGAAGCGATGGACCATGCGCGCGATCATCTCTTTGCCGGTGCCGGTTTCGCCCTCGATGAGAACCGTAGCGTCAGTGGGCGCGACGAGCGAGACGGTTTTATAGATCTCGATCATGGCCGGAGAGCTGCCGATCATCTCGGTGGGCGGCAGAGCTTCGTCGTCGAAGTCTTCATCGGATTCGTCGCGGACGGCTTCGGCGCGGCGAACGGTTTCGAGGATGCGGTCGAGTTCGAAGGGCTTGGCGATGTAGTCGAAGACGCCGCCGCGGGTGGCGGCCATCACGGTCTCCATGGTGCCGCGGGCGGTCATGAGGATGACGGAACAGCCGGGGTCTTTGCGGCGGGCGGCGTCGAGCACATCGAGGCCGGTGCGGTCGTCGATATAGATATCGGAGATGACGATCGGGTAGGCGTCGTCACGGAGACGGTCCATCGCTTCGCGGGTAGTGGACACGGCGTCCACCGAATAGCCTTCCAGTTCGAGAAAGGTGGTGATGGTGTTGCGAACGCCGGCGTCGTCTTCGACTACTAATAACCGATGCATGTCATAACTACTTTACGGTTAGATGTCGGGCAATACCAGAGTAAATCGCGAGCCGCGGCCGGGAGTGGAATCGACCAGGATGGAACCGCCGTGTTCGGCGATGATCTGTTCGACGATGGACAAACCGATGCCGGAGCCGACTTCGCCGGACTGCTCGGCCTTGCTGGTGCGATAGAAGCGTTCGAAGACGCGCTTGATCTCGCGCTTGTTCATCCCGATGCCCTGATCTTCCACCCAGAGGCGGGTTTCGCCGCGCGGCCGCTCGCCGGAGATGGTAACGCAGGTTTCAGGGGGCGAGTATTTGATGGCGTTGGTGAGCAGGTTGTAGACGGCGTATTCCATGAGTTCGCGGTCGCCGGTGAGGTGGATGTCGGGGACCGCGTTGGTGGTGATGGTGATGTTCTTGCGCTCGGCTAAGGGGCGCGCGCGGGTGACGCATTGGTTAATGAGTTCGGGCGCGAAGAAGCGCTCGCGCTTGAGTTGGATCTGGCCGCCGGAGAGGCGCTCGACGTTGAGAAAGGTTTCGATCATCTGTGCAAGGCGCTTGGATTCGGAGTTGATCATACCCGCGATCTGCTTGCGCTTTTCATCGGGGAGCGCGTAGCGGGTGATGAGTTCGCTGGAGCCCTGGATGGCGGTGAGCGGGGTGCGCATTTCGTGCGTGACGAACTGCATGGCGCGCTGGTAGCGGGAGGTGGAAGCTTCCGCGCGGACGAGTTGGCGGCGGGTGATGAGGTTGCGCCAGGTGGCGCCGGTGATGACCGCGAACCAGGCGCAGAGCACGCCGGGCATGTAAGGGAAGACCGTGCCGCGAGTGAAGGCGAAGTAGGGGAAGATGTGGGCGATGAGCAGAAGCAGGATGGCGAGGCGGCCGGTGGTGAACCAGAAGATGACGCCGGCGCAGAGGACGAGAACGGCGCACCAGGCGGCGACGAGCGAATCGGCGGCATCGGTTAAGAAGAGGCGATGCGCGATGGTTTCGTAGACGTTGGCGTTGATGGCGACGCCAATGTATGCGCCGTAGGGGGTGACCCAGCGGTCGCGCTGCGCGGTTTGCGCGGTGACGCCGGCGAAGACGACTTTGCCGGCGAACTGGCCAATAAGTTGAGGGTTCCGTTCGAGGTCGGCGACGGAGTAGGTGAGGATGCCGCGGGCGGGAGGGACGTAACGAATGCGCATCACGCGGCCATCTTCGCGCTTGGTGGGGATGGTGATGCCGTCGACTTGAATGTCGCCGGGGGATTCGGTGATGACGGCGCGGCGGCTGGCGCGGAAGGCTTCGAGACCGAGCGCCCAGCGGCGGTCGTGGCCGCCGACCTTCTCGAGAGGCACCTCGCGATTGATGGCGTCGTAACGATCGAGCGCCGCGTGGACCTGGCCGACGCCGACGGCGAGATGGCGGAAGCGCGGGATGGGATCGTCCCACTGGCCGTCCGGGAGAAGGTCACTGGATAGAACGAGGTTAGGAGTTTGGCGGAAGGCGGCTTCGAGTGCGGCATCGCCCGAGCCGGGTTCGGCGAGTATGATATCGACGGCGACGGCTTTGGGCTTGGCCGGATCGATTAGGTTGAGGCCATGGGCGAGCGCGACGCGGATGCCGCCGACGCCGCCGTATTCGCGCATAGTCCGTTCATCGATGCCGAGGATGACGGATTCGAGCGGCCATGCGGGCGGAGTGTGAAGGCGAAAAAAGAAGTCATACGCGTAATGATCGATTTCGCGGGCGGGCGGAGTCCAACTAAGGAGAATGCCGATGAGAGCGGCTGTTGCGAGCAGACCGGTATAGGCCCACCCATTCCATGAGTGTTTACGCACGTCCGCTCTTCTCAATTAACTCACAGGTATGGGCAGCTTGCTAAAATCGCAGCACAAGGAGAATCATCATGGCCAAGGGTATGGACCGCAAAAAGGAAACCAAGAAACCAAAGAAGACGACGAAGACCAAGTAGTTGCCAACGAGAAAAACGGGGACCAGATCATGCGCACAGAGTGGATTTCGAGCAGACGGCAAGACGCGATTCGCACCCAGATGCACTATGCCCGGGCGGGACAAGTTACGGGCGAAATGGAGTATGTCGCGAAGCGCGAGAAGGTTGCGCCGGAGTTCATCCGTTCGGAAGTGGCGCGCGGGCGCATGATCATCCCCGCCAATATCAACCATCAGAACCTGGAGCCGATGTGCATCGGCGTGGGGTCGAACTGCAAGATCAACGCGAACATCGGGAACTCGGCGACGACGTCGGACATCGATGAGGAACTGGGCAAGCTGGCTTACTGCGTGAAGTACGGCGCCGATACGGTGATGGACCTTTCGACGGGCGGGGACATTCCGATGATCCGGCGGGCGATCATCGAACAGTCGCCGGTGCCGATTGGGACCGTGCCGATTTACGAGGCGCTGAACCGCGTGCGGCGGATTGAAGACCTGACCGCGAGCCTGATGCTGGAAGTGATTGAAGAGCAGGCCGAGCAGGGCGTGGATTACATGACGATTCACGCGGGCGTGCTGGTGCAGTATGTGCCGCTGGCGCGCGGGCGGATTACGGGAATCGTGAGCCGCGGCGGCGCAATTCTGGCTGAGTGGATGGTGAAGAACCACAAGCAGAACATGCTGTATGAGTGCTTCGAAGACATCTGCAAAATCTTCCAGAAGTACGACGTGAGCTTCTCACTGGGCGACGGGCTGCGGCCGGGATGCATTGCGGACGCGAGCGATGCGGCGCAATTTGCGGAGCTGAAGACGCTGGGCGAACTGACGAAGAAGGCGTGGGAGTACGACTGCCAGGTGATGGTGGAAGGGCCGGGACATATACCGCTCGACCAGATTCAACTGCAGGTGGAGAAGGAAAAGGAGCTTTGCTACGAAGCGCCTTTCTATACGCTGGGACCGCTGGTGACGGATATCGCGCCGGGTTATGACCACATCACATCCGCGATTGGGGCGGCGATGATTGGATGGCACGGAGCGGCGATGCTTTGCTACGTGACGCCGAAAGAGCATCTGGGGCTGCCGAATCGCGAGGATGTAAAGCAGGGAATTATCGCGTATAAGATTGCGGCGCATGCGGCGGACCTGGCGCGGCATCGGCCGGGCGCGCGGGATCGGGACGATGCGCTCTCGCGGGCGCGGTACAACTTCGACTGGAAGGAACAGTTCGCGTTATCGATTGACCCGGAGACGGCACAGGCGATGCACGACGAGACGCTGCCGGAAGAAGGGTTCAAGGACGCGGCGTTCTGTTCGATGTGCGGGCCGAAGTTCTGCTCGATGAACCACTCGTCGAAGGTGCAGGATTTCAGCGCGGAACAGGCGGACTTGATTCTGACGCAGCCGCGCGAAGAAGAGATTTACCAGATCGCCAACGGGGATTGAGAGCGGCGGCGCGGCGCTTAAAGTAGCCGCGCACGACGTAAAAGGCGCAGCCGAACGCGACCGCGAAGACCGCGTTGAGGAAGACCGCGGAGAGCGCGGTGGTGAGGAATGCGGCGGCATCGGTACGGCGCATTTTGTGAAGGCGTCGCCAGGTGCTCCACTCCATGAGGCGGACGCCCATCCACGCGGTGATGGCTGCGAGCGCGGCGACCGGGATGTGGGCGATCAGGCGCGACGCTTCCAGAACAAACATTAGTAAGAACGCGGCGTGGAAGAGGTTCGAAAGACGCGTGGTGGCTCCGCATTGCACGTTGGCCAGACTGCGCGCGGGAATGCCGACGCTCATGGGCGCGGCGAACATTCCGGCGGCGAGATTGGCGACGGCGTAGGCGCCGAGTTCGCGATCGGAGTCAGAAGGCGTTGTGACTTTGTGGCGGCCGCGGAAGTGGTCGACCACCCGCGAGGTCACGAGCAGGTTCACGGAAGAGACGAAGGCGAGGCCGAATCCGGCGGGCAGGATGGTGCGCAAGTCTTCGGGCTTCCAGGCGAAATTGGCGAGCGGCGGCAGGCCAGTGGGAAGCATGCCGATTTCCTTCGAAGTCCAGCCGAAGAGCGCGGCGATGAGGACGGCGGCGAGGATGCCGATGAGCGGCGCGGGAAGTTTGTGGGAGATGCGTGCGCTGACGGTGGCGAAGAGGATGACGATGGCAGCGGTGAGGATGGTGGTCGGGTTGAGCGATGAACCCTTGAGACCCGTGATGGTGCGGAGTTGCGAGATGACCATCATGCCGCCGATGCCGCAGGAGAATCCGGCCATTACGGGATGCGGGACAAGCGCGACGTAGCGGCCGAGTTTCAGCGCGCCGAAGAGGAGCATCACAAGCGCGGCGATGATGGAGACTTTGGCAGCTCCGGCTAACCCTTGCGCGTGGACGGCGGCGAGGATGAACGGCACGGTGACGGAAGAGACTCCGCCGATCAGCACCGGATTGCGGCCGAGAACTGCGGTTATGGGAGCGGTGAGGATGGATGTGAAGACACCAAGAATGGGGGGCAATCCCATGAGGGACGCCATGGCCAGACCGTAAGGGAACGCGATCAAGGAGGCGATGAAGCCGCCGGAAAGGTCGCCCGTTAGAGACGACCATCCGTAGGGGGTCTTTGCGGAATCGGGCACGTAGCTTGCGCGCCGGATCAAACCGGCTAGGCGAGAGCCTTCAGCGTAGCGGCTTTGAACTTCGCCATATCGTCAGCGGTGCCGACGGTGATGCGGCTATACGTGGGCCATACGGGCCAGACGCGGCCGACGTAGACCTTTTGCGCCTGCATGGCTTTCATATAATCGCGCGCATTGCGCTTGGTATCCAGCATGAAACAGTTGCTGTCCGAAGGGACGAAGCTGATGTTGTTTTTAGCGAGGAAATTGAACGTGTCCTCACGGATGGCGCGCATATTTTTCTTACGCGTGGGGACGAGCGTCTTGACCTGGAGACTGGTGGAAGCGCCGACCATGCCGGTGATGGGAAGCGCGCCCGCGGCATAGCCCTGAATTTTGGCAAGCAGGTCGGGACGGCCGAAAGCAGCGCCGGCGCGCAATCCAGCCATGCCGTAGAGCTTCGAAAAAGTGCGCAGGATGATGACGTCTTTATCGGCGGCGACGAGATCGGAACCGGGCTGCGCGTCAGTGAAGTGGATGTAGGCTTCATCGAGAAGAACGATGGAACCTTTGGGTTTGTTGGCGACGAGCCATTCGATATCGGCGCGCGGGGTCAGGGTGCCGGTGGGGTTGTTGGGATTGCAGATATAGAAGACGCCGGCGTTGGGATCGGCGGCGGCCATGGCGCGAACGTCATGCGCGTAGGTCTTGGTCAGAGGGACCTTATGACTCTTGGCGCCGACGAATTCCGCAGCGCGGAAGCCCGCTTCGTAACCGGGATCGGCGGCGACGAAACTTTTGGTGGGCGAAGTGTAGGCGAGAACGACACGATGGAGCGGATCACTGGAACCGGCGAACGGGAGCACGTAGCCGGGCTTCAGACCTTCCTGTGGCGCGAGAACTTTGACCAGCTTCGACGTTTCCTCGTACATGTAGCGGCCGCCGTTCTTAATGATGCTATGGATGGCGTCGGCGGCTTCGGGGCAAGGTCCGAGCGGATTCTCGTTGGCGTTGATTTTGACGGCGTCGGCGGGGATGGGGCCTGCGTCAGAGAGCTGAGCCATGGCGGACTCGTTATAGAAAGGAAGGGCTGCGCCGGCGGCGAGGAGGCTCGCGAATCGGCCAAAGGACCGGCGGGAGAAACCGCGCTTCAGCAGGTCCGCCTGATGTTCCGTGCTTAGAAGTTCGTTCATAGGTGCTACCTCTGGGTGCTGAGTTATGGTGCTGTGAGTTTTTGGTGCAGATTGCTTAGGGCATCGCGTGACCGTCAACGCGGGAACGGACTGGGTTCGGGCAGAAGGTCCGACATGGGGCGGTCTGCGCGTACGGAAAAGGCTGTATTAGGATCATATAACAGATTGCGCTGAGTGGAATTGCGATTGGCTTCGTTGGTTGATTTTGGATATAGGAAAAAGGCCGGTGTTTTTGTGAGCCTTGGTGCTAAGTTATTGATGATGCTTGGTTTGGAACCGGGGGGATCGTTGTGGATTGTCTAATTTTCATCCAAAAACGAACCGAATTTAGATTTGGTGGTTAGGAGCGGGTGGAGATTGTGGCAACCCAGGGTAAGGTGGGTGCTTTGCTTCCGAATGGATGGTAGCACAACGAAGAGTAGCGGCATCCGCCACCACTGGCCGGCGCGGTTGTGCTTTGGCGTAAACGAGAAACAAAACGAGAGAACGGAACCTTCACCTCTGTCAGGGATGTAAGCTTGTGGCATGGAACTGACGATCAAGCTGGATCGGGAATCTGACGGCCGCTGGATCGCGGAGGTACCGGAGTTGAACATCCTTCTCTACGGAAGGTCCAGACTGGACGCGATTGCGCGAGCGAAGGCGGCTGCCCGGGAGATTGTGCTGGACCGCATCGCTCATGGCGAGTTGCCTTCGGATTCCGCAGACGCTGCATTTCACGTCGCCGCATGAGTTCCTGGCCTTCGAGCAAGGCCCGCCGAGTTTACGCAGCCTTACTTCGCATTGGATGGCGACATGATCGGACCGTGGGGTCGCACAAGATCATGAAGCGGGATGGATGGAGCGATTACCCATTCTCATTTCACGATTCGGAAGAGCTTGGGGCGTCGATTTTGGCGAAAGTCGTCAAAAAGACTGGACTTCGTCCCGAAGATTTGTAGTCTCTGCCCAGAAACTATTAGAGGGTATCCCGAGGTTGCGAACGTTCGAGCAAAAAGCTGCGTGGGTGGCGGGATCAGCCACCCAACTTACTCGCAGAGGCGTTCTGTGTAGCCGGCACTCGCGGCGCTAAGCAGGTGTAGGGTTAGACGAAAAAACGGTTTCCTTGCAGATTCTGTTTGAAAGTATTACCAAACAGGAGCCAGCGTGAATCCACCGACTTTTCCTTTGTAGGGCGGCCCCGAAGGCAGTCACTGTCCCGACCCAGCCGGAACCGGATATGCAGAAATTCGTAAAGCCGCATTTCTTTGAAGATCACAGCGGAAAGAAAGCGCGTGTGCCGGTCTATTCGACAACAGCCGGTATTTTCGGAAGTAAGTTCAAGATGATTTGTTTCTCGATTCCAAGGATCGCGGTTGACTTCGACGGCGCACCGGGTGCTTACGCGCCCCCGGTCAGCGCCACAAATCACCATCCAAGGAATGGACTCCACGCCAAGGACGACATTCGCGACGGCACCACTGAAAGCGCCGCGGTTTTTCATGCGGACGGCAAGGGCAATACATTCCATTGGATCGGCGTATTAACCGGAGCAAGTCCAGCGCGCCGGAAGGCGACCAGGACCTTGATTTCTGGCCATTCCTGCGAGACGCGGAAGGGCACTCTCCGGTAATTGACCAATCGGGGCCCTATGCCGGATTCGTCTGGCGGCGCACCCGGCCCAGCAGGTCAACGTCCGAAACCGCTTGAAGATCCTGGGCTTGAATCCGCTTGCCGTGTTTCGCCTTTGAGTTGCGGCGGGAGACGCCGCGCTAGGATGGACGGGCACCACATGATTGTCGACGTAACGCTGCGGTCCTTGGTGATGTTCGACGCGGCGGACGCGATCCGGTTGGATTGGGTGGCCGCATTGCTGGGTGGGAACAGCGGAGAAGCGTTGCGGGCGTTTCCACGGGCGGCTCCGGACTATGTGCGTTTTGAGCATCCGCCGGTGGTGGAGAATTATCCGGGCGGACGAATCAAGTATTACGACTACGGCGTGATCAGCGTGGAGGCGGACCTGCCGTTTCGCGGAACGTGGGCGGAGTTAGTGGAACGGTCAAGCCGGTGGGTGGCTGACCCCGATGAAGAGAAGCGCGCGCTGGACATTCTGCGGCCGCGGTTGGAACGCGTAGCGGAGGCGCTGAGCCAACCTTATCAGCAGTGGCTGACGGAGGACTACTATGTGGTCCACGTATGCGGGCTGCCCTGCAGCGGGCAGGAGTTGCTGGAGCGGCATGGGATGCGGATTGCGCAGATTGTGCGCGGGGAAGCGACGGCGCTATCGGCGGACGAGTGTGAGGACGTGCTGAGGGCACGGATTTCGTACTATCCGAACGATCTGGCGGTGATCGGTCGGTCGGCCGCGTTGATTTGCGATAGCTCAACGGGGGCCGCGCCGACGCTGCAGTTACTGGATTATGCGAACACGCAGTTGCTGGAAAACCGGCATTATGACGAGCTGCTGACGGGATTGCTGGAGCAGGTTTACCAACAGTTGGATGAGGGCACCGGGTTTCTGGCGCGATGGCGGATGGCGACGCGGGCGGCGCGGTTGAATACGATCCGGCTGGACGTGATTGAGTTGGCGGAGCGGACGGACAATTCAATCAAGTTTCTGAGCGACATGTTCTACGCGCGCTTATATCGGCTGGCGGCGGCTCGGGTGGGTGTGCCGGATTATCGGGACTTGGTGGATAAGAAGCTGAAGACGGCGGGCGAGTTGTATGAGTTCATGGTGGATCAGTTCCAGCAAGGGCGGGCATTCGTACTGGAGTTGTTGGTGGTGGTGATCCTGGTCATTGAGCTGGTATTTTTGTTCCGAGGCAAGTAAAGGGGATAGGTTCAAAGTCATGTATACTCTCAGGGTTCCGGGAGAGAATTCTGAAACATCAGCTAACCAGTGTGGTCCGATTTTGCGTGCTTGCGGGAATCGCGAGTTGCGCGTTCGCGGCGAACCCGACAACAACTGTCTTAACGGTTTCCACTAATGCGGCCCGTCTTGGCCAGACGGTGACGTTGACCGCTACTGTTGCGTCCCCGTCTTCGGGAAATGTGACGTTTTATGACGGCGCTACGGTGGTTGGAATTGGGGCGGTGAAGAACGGGGTTGCCGTCGTGTCCACTGCCGCGCTGGCGTCGGGCGTCCATAGGTTACAGGCGCGCTACGACGGAGACGCCAACGATGCGAAGAGCTTATCCGGGGCGGTAAGTGTGGCGGTGCAGTCATTACCGGCAATTAATTTTTTTGCGCTTCCGGTGTTTGGGTCGACTACGGTATCCAGCGGCATCACAGCGGATCTAAATAACGATCACATTCCGGATCTGATTACCATTCAGCAGGACGCGTCTGTGACGGTTTACCTCGGGAACGGAGACGGGACGTTTGCCGCGGGTACCAGTCTGGCGGTGAATGCCATACGTGTGGCGAGCGGCGACTTTAATGGGGACGGGAATGTTGACCTTGCTTTTATTGCCTCGCAAGCCGATACGCTGACAGTGTTCCTGGGCAATGGGGATGGAACGTTCGCGAGCCCAACAACGATTGCGGTTCCCGGAGACGGCAACTTGTTTGCGATTGCGGCGGCCGATTTCAACGGAGATGGATTGGTGGATCTGCTTGTTTCGAGAAACCAGAGTGTCGCGATGCTGCCGGGCAATGGGGATGGCACGTTTGGCACGGCGCTGGTGACGGAACAACCGGAGCCGGATATCGTCGGTCTGGTGGTAGGAGATTTCAACGGCGATGGCAAGCCGGATGTAATTACCGTCAGTAGCGAATACAGTGATCACTTCGCAGCGGGGAATGGAGACGGAACGTTTGCCCCCGGCGTCGATATGTTCTTTGTCAGTTACTCGTTGGCAGCCGCTGATCTGAACGGCGATGGAAAGCTCGATCTCATTTCAGAAGGTGACGTATACGGAAATGTAGTACTTCTCGGGAATGGCGATGGAACATTCGGAACTCCTCTTAACCTCGATTTTGGCTACACCGGGGTAGCGGATGTGAATGGCGATGGAAAGCTCGATCTGGTTTCGGCGACTAATTACGCTTATGGCAATGGAGATGGAACGTTTCAGCCGACCGTTTCGTTTGCGCCAATGTATTCGTATAACAACTTAGTCGCGGTTGCCGATGTTAATAACAATGGCCAAGTAGATTTGATCACCGAAGGAAGTGCCGGGATTTCAGTGCTTCTTGGGACCGATGTTTCGACGGTTACATTGGCGGTATCGCCTTTACCTGCAACTTATGGGTCGACGGTCAACGTTTCGGCAACTGTGACCCCGGCGAGCGGGACGGGAACAGTGACGTTCTACGACGGCGGGACGTCGTTAGGGAGTGCGGCCGTGGTGAACGGATCCGCTGCGCTTTCGATCAAGGCTCTGTACTCCGGGCATCGGGTTTACTCGGCGCAGTATTCGGGCGACAACGTGACGCGCGCGGCGTCCTCGGCGCCAGTAGAAGTGTTGGTTCTAGGGACGCCGACAACACTGTCCATGACGGCGAGTCCGGCCAATCCGACCTATGGGCAGGTACTGACGCTTACCGCCACTATAGCGCCGAATGCAGCCTCCGGGTTGGTCACCTTTTACGATGGCGGGAATCCTCTGGGCACTGCCGCGCTTAAGTCAGGAACGGCGACGTTCTCAACAATCACTCTGCAAACCGGCGCGCACTCCCTAACTGCGCAATACGATGGCGGAGGAAGTTACAGTGCAAGCAGCTTTGGCATGATTGCAGTCACGGTAAGCTCCCTTACCGGGGGAAGGCTTAATAACCCGGCTTATCTGCCAGGCAGTCCTAACGATGCCAATGTTTATTCCACGGACTTGAACAACGACGGTAAGCCTGACCTAATGGTGACAACGGCCACTTCTCTCAGCATTTACTTAGGGACGGGAAGCGGCACGTTTGGAAGCCCGAATACTTACCCGCTCCAGACACTTCCGACCAACGTTTTCTTTGGCGACTTCAACAATGATGGCTTCGCGGATGTGGTCCTGCAAACGGCGACGAGCTTGATATTTATGCTCGGGAATGGCGACGGGACGGTTCGGCCAGGCATGGTTTTGGCGATTTCACAGGAGAACGTGGGCGTGAGCGATGTAAACGGAGACGGGAACCTGGACCTTGTGCTCGCCAGCACATCGATGGTGACTGTGCTGCTGGGCAACGGCGACGGCAGTTTTCAGCCGCCGCTCGCTTTCAATTCGACCTACTCGCTTGCTTCTATGGCGATTGCGGACGTGAACGGAGACGGAAAGCCGGATCTGATTTTTGGCGCGTCCTTGCCGTCCGCGAGTTTTAACGGCGTCCTTGTGTATCTGGGCAACGGAGACGGGGCTTTCTCAGCTCCCATCCAGAGCGCTCAGGTTACAGGTCCGACCGCGATAGCCGTCGGGGATCTGAATCGGGACGGGAAACTCGATCTCGTGATTAGTGCCAGCCAATCTTTTGTGTCATTGCTGGGCGACGGCACCGGTAAGTTCACGGTCGCCGAGAATTATACGGACGGGACCGTTGTACCTCTTATGCTGGCGGACATCAACGGGGATGGGATTCTAGACATCGTGGGCGGGTTGGATGGCTTACTCCAGCTGTTCACGGGGAATGGCGATGGCACGTTTTCTCCTGCCACGCTCAACAATCCGTACACTGATATCGAAGGGGTAATTGCACTCGGTGATTTCTTCCAAACGGGACGGGTAAGTATAGCGGCAGGCATCCCAGGCAATGGCGTGGCCCTCTATGCGGGTGTGCGGCCTTCTACGGCAGTGCTTTCGGGGAATCCGAATCCCGGGACGCTGGGCCAGCCTGTGACGCTTTCGGCAACGATTACGCCGAGCGATGCAACAGGGTCCGTGACGTTTTACCTGGCATCGAATAATCTCGGTACGTCGCCGGTAGTGGGTGGAGTGGCGACGCTGACCACGTCTACACTTGCCGCGAACCGTCAGGTGATTATGTATTCATACTCAGGCGACGCGATCACCGCCCCATCTTCGTATTACAGCGATACTTATTACATTGAGACGATTACCGGTTTACACTCGTCGCTATCCCTTTCGTCGTCCGCTTCGACCCTTACCTTCGGCCGGCCGCTGTTACTGACGGCAACGATAAGTCCGGCGGCGGCAACTGGTGTTGTCACGTTTTTTGCCGGAACCCAGATACTCGGATCAGCTAACTTGAACAGTGGGGTCGCTACGCTTTCTTCTTCGTTCCTTCCCGCCGGCAAATCGCAGGTGCGGGCGGTATATGAGGGCAGTAACAGTTACACCGCGGGAATTACCTCGAATGAGCTTGCAATTCAGATCAACACCGTTGCAGGATCCACGTTTAATTATGTGCCTACGGCAGCCGCCTTCAACGTGACCGCGCTAGCGGCGGGAGACTTCAACGGGGACGGCATTCAAGATCTTGTAGTTAGAAACTACAATGCAAACAATCTAGAGCTTCTTCTTGGACACACGGACGGGACATTTACTGTACTACCGGGGCCTTTCATCTGGCCCTACAGTAATAGCTATTATCTGATGCAGGTGGTGGCGGTGGACTTGAACGGCGACGGAAAGCTTGACCTGGTATTGCCAGGTAATTACGACGTGAACGTCAACCCTGGAAACGGGGATGGGACTTTCGGCCAGCCAATCTATACAGGATTTACCGCGCAGGCTATGGCGAGTTCCGATTTCGACGGGAATGGAATCCCAGACTTAATTCTGATGGATGTTTCGAATAAGATCCAAGTGCTCAGGGGGGTGGGCGATGGAACGTTTTTGCCGCTAACCGACACCGCCGCGCCCGGCACCAATGATGGTTATAGTGCGTTCATCGTGAGCTCAGATTTTAACGGGGATGGGAAAGCCGATATCGCTGTTGCGGGATACGACAATAATGCGGTTTCTATTTTCCTCGGGAACGGCGACGGTACGTTTCAAGCGCCTAGTGATATTCCGTTGGGCACGGAAACCGGGCAGATGGCCGCAACCGATTTGAACGGCGACGGGGTCCCGGACCTGGCGGTTATTTCGGGAACGACGGGCAATCTGATTACGGTGCTGATCGGCAAGGGCGATGGAACGTTTCAAGCTCCCGTTAGCTACCCGGGTATAGCAACCGGCGCGGGCTTTATCTCCGCCAGCGACTTCAATGGTGACGGGCATTTAGATATCGTCGTGACGGGTTTTAACGGCACCGCGGTTCTATATGGAAACGGCGATGGGACTTTACAGAGCGCGAGTGTTACGCCGGAAGGCGCTCTGGGATCGTTTGTCACTGACTACAACGGAGATGGGCGAGCGGATCTGCCGACTCTGCTCGGCGCGGTAGCGGACACAATTGTGGTTAGCGCGGTTACGTCAGGTGAGACCGTGACCCTGACCGCAAGTGTTACGCCAGCCGCGGCCACAGGAATTGTTACTTTTTATAACGGCGCGACAGTGCTAGGGAATGTGCCGGTTGTGAATGGTGTCTCGACGCTTACCACGCAGCTTCCGGCAAACGGGCTCCAGCAAATTACTGCCAAGTATCTTGGCGATTCCAATTACGCCTATGTGACTTCGGCAAGTGTGCCGGTGACGATATCGGGCGGTGTTGGGGGAACGTTCACCGGTCCGCTTCAGTTCCCAGCGGGTGCGAGCCCCTCGGCGATTGTTACCGCCGATTTCAATCACGACGGCAAGCTGGACTTAGCGGTGGCAAATGCTAACGAAAATACCGTCTCGGTCTTGTGGGGCAGCGGAGACGGAACATTTGGAACGTCGTCGACCTATGCGACCGGGGCAAATCCAATCGCGCTGGCATCTGGCGATTTCAACGGGGACGGCATCCCCGACATAGCGATCGCCAACGCCGGTTCTAATAACCTTACGATTTTGCTTTCTAACCAGGGTTCGCTGGTTCCGGGCGTAGCCGTGCCGGTTTCGTATAGTCCATTTGCGATCGCCGCGGGCGATCTTAATGGTGACGGGCGGATGGACTTGGTTATTACCGGCGGCAATGTAGGCGAAAGTTTTCCTCTTTTTGGGAACGGGGACGGGACATTCACGCCGTCGCCAGGTTCACCGCTGATCACAGGCTCTTCGCAATTGGTCTTAAATGACTTCAACAATGACCGGCTTCCCGATGTGCTCCTTGGAAGTTCATCCGAATATCTGGGAGATGGGCACGGCAACTTCTCCGAAGAGACTATTTACGGGACTTCAAGCGGCATTGTCACCGCGGCTGATTTCAACCACGACGGCAATCTTGACATTGCCGTTGCTTCGTACCCAAACCCAGGCGTGTCCGTCTTGCTGGGGAAAGGGGATGGATCGTTCTCGGCGGCGGGGAGCTATCCCACTCCGACGGGTCCGATTTATTTAGCTACCGGGGACTTCAACGGCGACGGAATTACGGACATCGTGCTCGTGAATTCCTCGGGAACAGTGGGGCTGATGATCGGCAATGGCGACGGATCTTTCCAACCGGAGATTGCGTTCTTAGCCGGAACGCAGCCGACCGCGATCGCCGTAGGCGATTTCAACGGCGACGGGCGACTGGACATGGCCGTTCCGAACGCGGGGTCGAATAACGTGAGCATCCTGCTGGGAGCGGCTAGCGCATGC
Source organism: Bryobacteraceae bacterium (assembly GCA_965225785.1). Classification (GTDB taxonomy): domain Bacteria; phylum Acidobacteriota; class Terriglobia; order Bryobacterales; family Bryobacteraceae; genus Bog-113. The sequence goes on from CBDDBV010000005.1 coordinate 842,455, forward strand.
ACGTTCACGGTTTCTCCCACGTCGTTCATCTTCGATGAGGCAGGTGGAAGCGCAACGGTGAGCGTAACGGCGAACGCGCCGGGGTGCCAATGGTCGGCTAATCTGGTGCAGGGCTACAACCTTTACGGTTCCGAGTCGACCGCAAACGGCGTCGGCAGCGGTTCGTTCAGTCTGATGATTCCTCCCAACAACGAGCCGGGCGGTTCGCCCGCTTCCGCAACAATCGACGTAGCCAACCAGATGATTCCGGTGATTGTTCGCGAGACCGCTCCGGAGTTTGCCGATGTTCCGGCGAGCGCTTATTATTTTGATGCGGTGAACCTGCTGAAAGAGCACAACATCACAGCGGGATGCGGCTCAAACGATTTCTGCCCGCAGGATACGGTAACCCGGGCGGAGATGGCGATCTTTATTGTCCGGGGAATTTTAGGCACGGACAACTTTACTTACACCCTCACTCCCTACTTCACGGATGTGCCGCCAGACGCGTTCGGCTTCCAGTGGATACAAAAGCTCAAGGATCTGGGAATTACCGGGGGATGCGGAGTAAATCTATTTTGCCCGGATGACTCCGTGACCCGGTCGCAGGCCGCGGTATTCCTCATTCGGGCAAGATACGGATCGTCCACCCTGTTTCCCTATTCACCAACTCCTTATTTTACGGATGTTCCGACCGGTGAATACGCGTTTCCGTGGATTCAACGCATGCAGGAGGATTCCATTACGGCTGGATGCACGCCCACAACCTATTGCCCGGACAGTTCGATTATTCGGGGTGACATGGCGATCTTTATCATGCGTGCTCTATTTAATCAACTGCTTCCGAGCAATGAACCGGTAGTTTTCACTGCGGCGTATAACGCGGGACCGAACCCCGTGCTCTTTATCAGCGGAACGAACACGCACTTCGTTCAAGGAACCACCCAGGTAACGGTACCGGGTTTGATTATCGGAACGGTTATGGTGACGGGCCCGACTGACCTAAGCGCTTTTGCAACACGCGATGCGAGCGTGCCGGCGGGACCAGAATCGGTGGTGGCGATCACGGGGCAGGAGGTCGCGGTCGGGCCTAATCTCTTGAATCTCCAATAATCCTCGCCAACGTATTACACCGTGACGATTAAAAAAATTGTCATCGAAAAGTTATTTTCTCCGTTCGGAATTGTGATAAAACTTTTCACTGAAGTCTGTTTCCGGGGGGAAACTAAGGTGAAACATTCGATCTTGAGGGCGGCCTTCCTGGCTGTGGGAATGCTTGTTGTTTTTTCCGTGCTCGCATCGGCACAATCGGATACGGGGACGATCACGGGATATGTGAAGGACCAGTCCGGCGCGGTGATGGCGGCCGCCAAAGTGATCATCCGGAACGAAGGCACGCAGGAGGAGCACGCCGTCTCCTCCGATGACCAGGGGTTCTACTCCGTGCCGAGCCTGCCGCCGGGACTGTACACCATGCAGGTGGAAGCCGCCGGTTTTAAATCCTTTTCAACCATTCACAACAAGCTGGATTCGAACACCACCATCTCGCTCAACGCGAATATGGCCATCGGCACCGCTAATGAAACGGTACAAGTGACGGCGACCGCCTCGCTATTGCAAACCGAGTCAGGGGCGGTGCAGAGCGTTCTTTCGGAACAGGAGATTCAATCGTCGGAGTTAAATGGCCGCGATCCGATCTACCAGGCGCAACTCCTGCCCGGCGTGCGCAGCGGTTCAACTTTCGGCGACTTCAACTTCAGCTTAAGCAACGGCGGGTACGCCATTAACGGCGCGCGTTCCAACGACACCTTGATCACGATGGACGGTGCGCCCGCGGTCCGGACGCGCGGCAACGGCACCAGCATCGGGGTGCCGAACGTGGATGCCACGGAAGAGATCCAGGTGCTGACCGCGGACTACAGCGCCGAATACGGGAGCGCGGCCGGGGGACAGATCAGGATTGTCACGAAACCGGGCACGTCGGATTTTCACGGATCGGCTTACGAGTATTTCCGAAACTCCGATCTCAACGCCAATACCTGGTCGCGCAACCAAAGCACGCTCACTGACTTTGCTTCACCGTTCCGTTATAACGATTTTGGCTTCGCGGTGGGCGGTCCCATGTGGGTTCCAAAATTACCCTCAATCCTACGCCAGAAGCTATTCTTTTTTGTGGCCGAGGATTGGATTCGGTACCGATATACTGACACCCAGTATCAAACCGTACCCACGGCACTGATGCGGGAGGGCAACTTCAGTGAGTTATTAGGACCCAACATTTTCTACAGCACGCCCAAAATAGTAACCGATCCCAATAGCTGCACCACGGTGGCGGGAAAGAAGACCTGCGCGGCTTATCCGAACAACATCATTCCGGCCAGTCAACTTAGTCCCAATGGTCTGGCGATTCTCAATACGTATCCGGCGGCCATTCCCGGCCTGGTGGTGAACGGCAATCAGAATTGGGTCGCGCAGGCGGCGCATCCGATTAACCAGCGCAAGGGGACTTATAACGGCGATTTTGTGCTTACCGACACCCAACATATTTCTCTTCGCCGCTCGTCTCTCGCTTACTTCGAATATCAACCCTTTGACCAGGGTTCCGGGCTCACCGGCAAATACTTCAATCGGCCGAATCAGGACAACACCGCCCAGTGGACATGGACGATCAGCCCCAGCCTGATCAACCAGTTATCCGCGACAGTAAGTGTCGACGACGTTTACATTCCGGTAAACACGGCGCTGGCGGGATTCAACCGTAGCTTGTTCGGGATCGATTATCCGTATATCTTCCCGCAAGGCAAAGACATCGAGGGTAAGATTCCGTCGGTTACTCTTCCCAGTCCTTTCTATAGCCTCAGCGGCGGCCCGTATCCTTCCCACTCGAGTGGACCCATTTACACCTTCAACGATAGTCTGACCAAGGTTGCCGGCAATCACACGTTGAAGGCGGGATTCTTCTTTGAGTTCTCGGGGGAGAATGACCGCGACCAAATCAACGTCGCCACCGTTCCCGGCGGCAGCAGCAACCAGAACGGTACATTCACCTTTACGGATGGATACGCCAGCGGTTCCGGATTAGGGATCGCGAACCTGGCGCTCGGTCTGGCGAACACGTACACGGAGATCGGCCCGCGCGCCTATACGGTGTGGGAGGGTTACATGTACGAATGGTTTGCGCAGGACTCCTGGAAGGTTACTCAGAAGCTGCACATCGACTATGGTGTTCGTGACACCATCAACATCCCGTACCATGCCGCGTGGGGCAATGCGGACTTCTTCAATCCCGCGAGTTACAACCCGGCGGATGCGGTGCAGATCAACCCATCGAATGGAACCGTGGTGGTGGGAACAGGCAATCAGTACAACGGCGTCGTAATCCCCGGTCTCTCCGGGTTTCCGAGCGACGCGCTTCCTCACGGCGTAGTGGCCGCGGCAACATCCGCGTACAACGGCCTTTTCAACAGCAGCCTGCCGAAACAATACGTGAATACTACCAATCAATTCCAACCGCGCCTTGGGATCGCCTATCAGATTGACCCCAAGACAGTGTTGCGCGCGGGCGGCGGCCGGTTCCTTACCAGGATGGGTTTGCTCGATAATATCTTCCCCGGCGGCAACTCTCCGTTTCAACCATTCGTCACCGTGAATAACGCATCTGTGGATAACCCGGGCGCGGCGCTGAACTCCACCACCGCGGCCACCATTACGCTCACTACTCTCGCGAAGGATTTGAAACCGCCGGAGGCGTGGAACTGGAACTTTACGGTGGAACGGCAGTTGTTCCTGAACTCCGTCGTTTCCATTGCGTATGTCGGGCATCGAGGACTACATGGCTGGCAAGTATTCGATTTAAATCAGGCGCAGGCCGGAGCATTGCAAGCCAACCCGGGCGTAAATATCGCGGCGCTTCTGCCCTACCGTGGGTTCGCCGCGATTCAACAAGAAAGAAGCGTGGTGAATTCCACATATAACGCGCTTCAGATTTCCTGGAATCGGCGCTTCAACCGGGACTATAGCTTTAACTTCGCCTATACCTTATCGAAGAGTATGGACAACGGATCGAATTATCGCGATATCGTTCCGGACAGCTATAACACGAGGAATCTTTGGGGGCCATCGGAATACGATAGCCGCCATGTGGTGGTAGCTACGTTCAGCTATGATCTGCCGTTCTTCCGCGCGCAGAATACATTACCATCGAAGATCCTCGGCGGTTGGCAGCTTAGCGGGCTTGTCCAGTTCCAGACCGGTACGCCGTGTGGGGTGGGGACGAACAACGATTTTGCGGGCGTGGGTGAATACGGCAGCTTCGGCTGCGGCAGTGAAGGGCAATTCTGGGTGATGAATGGGACCCCGTCGGTTCCGGGCAATTTCTCTATCAACTCGAAAAGCTCCACGACTTACTTCGCGACGGTCAACTCGCAAGGACAGCCGTTGTTTACCCAGCCGCCGGCGGGGACGTTCAACCTGCAACCGGGTGTGCGCGACTCTATTTATGGGCCGGGCTTCCAGGATGAGAACCTCGCGCTGTTCAAGCGGTTCGCGGTGAATGAGCGAAATGCGTTTGAATTCCGGGCCGAGGCATACGATGTCTTCAATCATCCGAACTGGGCCGCCCCCAGTTTCACGCCGACTTCTTCGACTTTCGGAAAGGTCACGAGCAAGACCGGCCTCGCCAGGCAGTTACAGCTTTCGCTCCGTTATTCCTTCTAATGAGGTTTATGCGCCGGGGAGTTCCCGGCGCAAATGCCGATCGGCGCGCATCCAACAGGCGTGGGGACTTTCCTAACGGCCGAGTGGCGCCACTTGGCGATGTTCAACTATGCAGTGGATCCGGCGCTGCTTGCTCCGCTGGTCCCTTATGGCACGGAACTCGACGAGTATGAGGGGGAAACGTTTTGCTCGATTGTGGCGTTTCTGTTTCTGCGCACGCGGGTGATGGGGGTGGCGATTCCCTTTCATTGCAACTTCGAAGAAGTAAATTTGCGGTTTTACATCCGGCGGCGGGAGGCGGGTCTGGTGAAGCGGGCGGTGAGTTTTGTGCAGGAAGTGGTGCCGCGGCGCGCGATCGCGGTGTTGGCCAACGCGCTCTATAACGAACATTACCGGACGGGGCGCATGTCCCATCGAGTCACTGACACGGCGGTGCATACCGACGCGGAGTTTCGGTGGGAACTTGGGCGCGGGCGGCATCAACTTCAAGTTCACGCGGAGGGTGAGCCAACGCCTCTGGTGAATGGCTCGCTCGATCAGTTTATTGCGGAGCATTATTGGGGCTATGCGGCGCAGCGGGATGGAAGCACCATTGAGTACGCGGTGGAGCATCCCGCATGGCGGGTGCGGCCGGTGAATCGATATCGATTGGACGTCGACTTCGGCAGCCTTTACGGACATGAGTTTGTGGGGACGCTGTCGCGGCCGCCGCGATCCGTGTTTCTGGCGGAAGGTTCGGCGGTGAGCATTTCGCATGGGCGGCGCATTCGGCCTGGAGGCGGATCGTCTATTACGCGCTTTGCTGGAGAGCTTTACGGGCCGCCGCCGCATCGTAGCTTTCGCCATAGATAGACGGAACCTTTGCTCCCATGGGACGAAGGTACATCGAGAGCTGCCCGCGATGGTGGATCGAGTGATGCACTAAAAAATCGAGATACATCACGGCGGGTAGTTGAAACATTCCGCGAAAGTCGATGACCTTGGCGAGTTGCTCGCCGGAGAGCTGAGTCACGGCTTCGAGACCGGCCGCAAAGTTGGTTCGATACCAGTTCGAAAGATCGGCGGAGTTGTGGATGGACTCGGGCCGTGGGTTCGCGGTTGGATTGAACTCGCCGGCGCAGACGCTTTTCATGAAGAACATTTCGGCTGCGGCGAGGTGCCAGCCGAGATCCAAAGCGCTTTTCGAGACTTCGTCCGGACGATAGTCGCCCTTGTCCAGAGGGATCGCTTCAAGGACGCGCGTGGTGAGTTGATGCTCATTGGTGAGGCTCGGGAGACAAACGCTGTGCAGGAGGAAGAGGGCTTGTTGGGGTTCGAGTGTGGGCACGGGTTTAGGATATCCGATCGGCGGGGACGGACGGGCCACCGGTGTATATCACCGATATATATAATGCTCGCGTGCATCGCAGAACTTTCTTAGCCGCGGGGGTAGCGGGCGCGCTGGCGGAGAAATCCCGATCGTTCGCCGGCGTCGGCGCCAACGGCACCGTCGACGTTCCCGTTATAGACAGCCACATCCACTTGTTCGACATTTCGCGGCCGCAGGGAGTGCCGTGGCCACCGGAGGACAGCCCCATTTACAAAACCGCGCTGCCGGAGCGGTTTCGCAAATGGGCGTCGCCGCATGGAGTGGTCGGCGCGATCGAGATCGAGTGCAGCCCGTGGCCCGCGGATAACCAATGGGTGCTGGACGTAGCGGCGAGGGATCCAATTATCGTGGGAACGATCGGCGATCTGGAACCGGGCAAGCCGGGCTTCGGCAAAGACCTAGAGCGGCTGCGCGGGAACCCGCTGTTCCGCGGCATTCGCTACGGGAATCTCTGGAATCGCGACTTAAGCCGCGCGCTTTCGGGGGCTGGCTTCATAGACGATTTGAAGCTGCTGTCCGCAGCTGGGCTGGTGCTGGATACCGCCAATCCGGATCCGTCGCTGATGCATGCCGTAGTGCGATTGACGGATGCGCTTCCGGATTTGAAAGTGGTAATCGATCACCTGCCGGAACTGGCGCGGCCCGAGGAAGCAGAGGCGCGGAAGGCTTGCGACGCGGACCTCGATCGACTGGCGCAGAGGCCGCTGGTTTTCGCGAAGGTTTCAGGAATTGTGCGGAAAGTGGACGGGCGCGTGCCGCTGGACATCGCATTTTATCGGGACCGTCTGGACGCAATCCGGGGACGGTTTGGCGCCGACCGGCTGCTATTCGGAAGCGACTGGCCGAACAGCGATCAGTGGGCTGGCTATGACGACGTTTTCCGGCTGGCGAGCGAGTTCATGGCGGGAAAGGATCGCGCGCATGTGGAGAAGTTTTTCTGGAGGAACTCGCTTCGGGCGTACGGGTGGGTGAAGCGAGACCAGAGCCAGCCGGGGTGAGACTGCGGCGGGCAAGAGCGGCCGCCGCGAGGATCATCACCTCGGGGTCGACGAGCAGACGGTAACGGGCGGAGGCGAGCGTCAGATAAAAGGCGAACGGAATCACCACCGGCATCACCGTTAAGACAAAGCAATAGGTGTTCCGCCGTTGGAATAGGAGCACGGCGCCCGCCAAGGCTGCCAGCGCGAGAACAATATTGAAGACGAGCACGAGGCGAAGCCAGGCGGATTTGCCGTGGACGAAGGCATCCCATGGATGCATTGCGCCACCCGCCCAAAGCGCGGCGAAGCGATGAGCGCTCAACCGCAGTTCGGTAAAAGGATGTGCGGCGATGAACTGCTCCGCCGCCAAATACTTCTCGCGCATATAAGGGATTTCGCCTACTTCGAGAAAGCGCTCGCGCTCCTGCGAGTTGACGAGCGGATGAAACGATGGCGGCCAACGGCCCAGATCGGGGTCGATGGTCCCGAGCCATAACGACACTCCGGCGACCGAACGCAAAGGAACGAAGGCGTGAAGAGTGAGGTAGTTACGAACGGTCCATGGTGCGCAGCAAAGCGCGAGAACTCCGGCGGCGAGGGCCGGACCGGCGAGGGAGCGCGAACGCAAGATGAGCCATCCAAGCAGAAAGGGAAGCGCGAGGGCGAGCGTAGCGCTGGTCATGAACGCCAGCCCCCAAAGCAGGCCGTATGCTACCCAATGCAATTGCGCCCAAGGCAATCGCAGGCGATGGTTCCGGGCTTCCGCAAGTTGGAGCGTATATAAAAGGAGGTACGCTCCGAGAAACGCGGCGAGCGACGCATCCCACATCGATTCCGCCGGAATGATCAAGGCGTTGGGAAAGATGGCCCAAAGCCACGCGGCGGCCGCACCCATCGGCTGGCCGCCGACGCGGCGCCCGATTAGAAACAGCGGGATGCACGTCATCACCCCGAACGCGATATTTAACGCCGCGGCCGCTTCCCAGGCGTGATACGAGTATTTTCCGAAGACTCGAAACACCGCGGAGAGCAGCACCGGGTAGACCGGCGTCATCCACGCGGTGGGGCCGCTTTCCACGCGCAGGGGAGAACTGAATCCCTTTCCGTCGGCCAGCGAGGCGGCGATGTTCCCGGGCTCGAACAGAAAGGGAACAGCCCCTAGCGCCTGCCGGGAATGCGTGGCGCGGTAGTTCCAGGCATAGCCGGCGCGGAGCGCGGCCGCCGCCACAACGATGACAAGGAGGGACTGGAGAAAGTTCGAGAGGCGGGGCATCGTTGGGAGACGGGCGCTTTTCGAGGAAGGCGGCCACCCGAACTATAACCATAGCTCTGCTCTTGACCGCTGTTGCTGAACAACGCATGTGTCGGTAAGTACGGAAACCCCGGTTCGCGCAATTGCCCTAACACTAAAGTAACTTTCCAAAACCGACGATCACTCCCACGGTGCACAGGATCTGTCCACCAAGATTTCCTGGAGGGTTTTCTCGAAGATGAAAGTTTCTGTGGTTAGTGCAGCACTTTGTTGCTGTGTCGTTGGGACCGGGCTTGCTCAAGTACCGCCGTCCATTCCATCGCAGTATCAGGCCGCCTATACGGATGTGAATACCAGTCTTACCAGTTTCGGAACAACGCTTAGTTCGGTATGGAACGGAGCAACCTCGCCTGTTTCGTACGCGCCGCAGCTTTTGAGCGCGCAGTCGGATCTCACGACCAGCCTGCTACAGCCGAACTACTATCAGTACACAGTGCTGTCGGAGCTGAATTCGCTACAGGCGCTGGGAGCGAAGGCGGTGACATTCCACGTTAACTTTCCCGCTTTCCTACCCTCCTACTACAGCAATGCATCCGATTACCAGGCTTACGCGAGCTTCTACACGACCCTGATGGCGGAGCTTCGTTCACGCGGAATGCAGGTGGTGATCGAGAACATGACGGCGCAAGCGTATCCGGGTACGAACGGCGCGAGTTTCACCTCCTATTATCAGAGCCTGAACTGGACCAATTATATGGCCCTGCGCGCGCAAGAAGCGGCGAACATCGCAACGGTGCTCAAGCCCGATTACATGGTGGTGGAGGCGGAGCCCGACACGGAAGCGTCGGGCACTTTTCAGCCGAACGTGAACACGGTGAGCGGGGCTACCCAACTGGTGCAAGGAATGATTACCGCGGTCCAGTCGGCCGGCGCCACAAGCGTTAAGGTTGTAGCCGGTTGCGGCACATGGAACCCCTTGTTCCTACAGTTCATCCAAAGCTTCGTCACCCTGCCGCTGAGTACGATCGACATGCACATTTACCCTGTGAACAACAATAATCTCCCGAACGCGCTGGCGGCATTGCCAATCATTCAGGGTGCAGGGAAGCAAGCGTCTATTAGTGAGTTCTGGGTTTACAAAGAAAGTAACAGCGAGTACACGAGCGGGCTTCCGTATACCACGGTTTACGCGCGCGACGTGTACAGCTTCTGGGGGCCGACGGATGTTCTGTTCCTGCAAGCGATGGCGAACTTCGCCAACTACGGGAAACTCGCGTTCATCGCACCGTTCTGGAGCCACTACTTCAACGCATATCTCGACTACAACACCTATGGGGGACAGCCGGACGCGACCGTTATTCAAGACGAAAGCTCCGCCGCAACCGCCGCTAATATGACTGGGGTCTTCACATCCACAGGCGCGGCATGGGAGAACCTCCTGATCCCGTCGCCCGATAAGACGGCGCCTCAGGTACCGGCCGCACCGTCCCTGGTGGCGGTTTCGCAAACGGCGTCCAGCTTGTCGTGGGGTGCGACCACTGATAATGTGGGCGTCGCCGCTTACAATCTCTATCGCAACGGCTCTTTGATCGGGACGGTCAACAGCCCGCTCGTTTTCGGAGATACGGGGCTGTCTTCGAACACGAAATATACCTACACGCTAAGCGCTTTTGACGCGGCGGGGAACACGTCTCCCCAATCCGCGCCGCTTTCGGTAACTACCTTTTCTTATCCGGATAAGACTCCGCCAACTACACCGACGGGAGTGCAAGCCCTTCCGTTCTCCGACATTCAGATCAGCCTGAGTTGGAGTCCCTCTACGGACAATGTCGGTGTCACCGGATACGAGATTTACAGAGGCACAACCGCGTCGAGCATCTCGGCGTACTCGACGTCCCCGACAAATTCCTTTATGGACATGCAAACGGGGCCGTCGAAAACCTACTATTACCAGGTTGACGCGTACGACGCCGCGAACAATCATTCCGCCAGGAGCGCGGTGGTCAGCGTAACCACGCTGGCGGATACTACGCCGCCTACGACTCCGCCGAACTTCTCGGTCGCCGTCAAGAGCGGTCCCGTCGCGAACCTTAGCTGGGGCGCCGCATCCGACGACTATATTGTGGGAGGGTACCAGGTATACCGCGGCACTTCCAGCACCAACATGCAACTCATCTGGGCGGGCTCAAGTCTGACTTACTCCGATACGCGGATCACTTCGGGTAAGGGCTATTACTATGCGGTGGCCGCAGTCGACGCATCCAAGAACGTTTCCGCCATGTCACCTTGCGTGGGGATTACGGCGCCGTAGCGCACCTTGCGGGCCAGTCAGGCTCGCGCGTCCACTCGGCTTGGTGCGGTCACTCCGCGAACCAAGCCGGTGGAACGCGGATCAAATTTCCTCGGACGAAGCCTCACGCGCAAGTACATCGAAGTTATAGTTCAGCATAACTTTTTTCGGTTTCTGGGGAAGCCGCACCTTAATCTCCTCGCTGCTTTGATTTCCACTCACGCCGACATTCCCAAGCTTCTGCGGTCCACCGGGCATTCCGAAATCAAGGTAGATCGGAATGCGCGAGCGGAAGTGATCATCCACCCCCGATTGAACAATCTTAGCGGTAAACATAAACTTGCCGCCCGGCTCCGGCGCCAGGTGATAGGTCATGTGGTACGACGGTACCTCGGCGCCGAACACCCACTGGGCGAAAAACCAGTTCATGTGATGGTTGCCGTCCAGATCCATCGCCGGTTTCATGTGTTGTTCCACCACGCCCTGAAAATCTCCCGAACTTGCATTCTTCCCCGCGTACTTGGCCGTGAAATCATGCATCATCGCTATAAAGTCCGCGTCACCGGTCTTCGAATCCTGCATCAGATAGCGAAGCATGTGCAGCACAAAAGCGCCTTTCGGATATACAAGCGAGTTGTAAGCGTTGGCGGTCTTCGCCGTATCCAGGCGGATGCCCATCCAAATGGGTCCGGCATCGTTCGGTGCATAGCCGAAGCTGGTCTTTTCGAGGATGGCTTTGCGGTGGCGCTCCCAGTACTTGAGGTAGGCGCTCCGATCCTTGTTGGTGTACTCCAGGAACAACCCAGCGGAAAAATCCGCAAATCCTTCGGAGAGCCATTGATCGTGGTATGAGTTCCAACCCACCAGATGGCCCCACCATTGATGAGAAACTTCGTGCGGCGTGACTTCGTCGATGAACTCCGAAAACTTAAAGGTGTGCGAACCCATGAGCATGTAGCGCTGGGTGGAATCGAGAAAGGCGAACAGGGGCAGGTAAACCAGTGAAGGCCAGGATTGGCCGAAGTTGAATTCGGGCTGCTGCGTGATGGCGATGCGGCCATAGGGAATGTCGCCGAACCATGCCCGGAAGCAGCGCATGGAATTCTCGGCGTCCACCAGAGTGGATGCGGCCAGGCTCATCGGGTTCATCGCGGAGTTCCGGCTGGCGAACCGCATGTAGTCGGGCAGTTCGCTGGTCGCGTACACTTCCAGCCCGTAACCGCCATCTTCCATGTCTTTTTTCTTAAATTCTCCGTAGTTGAATCCCGCCACGGCGAGCGGGACGTCGGAAATCCAACGAGTCCGCATGAACTCGTCTTCACGCTCGTTTTCGACCGGCTTGCCGACGCTCACCAGCGTGTAGCGCCGCGGCACTCGAAAGGTCAGGTCATAGGTCGCGTGATCGTGGAAGGGATTTAGGCTGGGATACCAGTCCGTTCTGGCGCCCACGGAAAAAGTTCCGCCGCCCGCATTGTGAATCACTTTATCGCCCGCGTATTCGATCCTGACTTCCTGTGTTTTGCCTCGGACAGCCGACTCGGGAAGCACCAAATAGAAGGAGCTATCCAGCCTGCGGGGTTCCTGAATGAATCCGATCTCCTTCCCGCCCGCCGAACCGAGCAGAGAGACACGTGAAACGCGCAGGTTGGGAAGAAGGGACAGCTTGAAAACGCGGTCGCCGTCGCGCAGCGGTTCGAATCGCAGCGTCGTTACGGACGCCAGGTGCTCGTTCTTCCCGATGACCGTCTCGATCTTGTAGTGGCGGGCGGCGGCAATCCTCCGGTCTTCATCCTGCAGTGCCGTGCCGTTCCGCCACTCGGACGTTCGGTGCGTTAAATAGAGAATTCCGTCCTGCGGACTATTGAAATCGAGATTGACCAGACCCACCTCTTCGGTGCTCAGCATTTGCGGAAGGGCGCCGCGGGGCTTCAGGTAAAAACGCAGGTCGGATCGCTTGCGCCCGTGAACATAAGCGCAGAAGAACCCCTCGGCGGACGGATTATAAAGGTCGGCAAGAATCTCCGCTTCCACGTTATCGACATCACTTCCCTGCAAGAGGTATTCGCTGATGCTGCGGGGAGTTTCCGTCCGGCGTCTCACCAGGTGGCGTAGATCACGAAGCACCGCTTGATTGGCCGCGCCGTCCGCCGGCGTCTTCAACGACTGTTTGAGCTCTTCATAACTCTTATCGGTGAACGCGAACACGGCGCTCTCGAATTCTTCGTTCACATCCGGCTGTCCGGTGATCAGGCGAATGTGCTCGGCTTCCATTTGAACCGCCGGGGTAAGCCGGAACGAACCGTGACCGGAAAACACCGCGATCGGAACCCGGCCGAGCACCGGACCGGAGAAACTCAGGGTTCCGGACCGAAGAACAAAAGTCGCCGCATCGCGCTGGAACTCCAGGTTCTCGACGAGAAATGTCTCGATGATCTGCGCGTCACGCAGCCTGCGGTAGTTCGGGTCGGAGTTGGCGAGCGCCGTGGTTTTTTCTTCCACTTCGACCGAGGTTTCCTGCGGTGCGATGACCAGAGTCGCTTCGACCGCCGTATCGCCCGAAGCTTTGACCTCGGCGCTCGTCACAAAATCCGCGAATCCCGGGCTGCGCACCGAAACGCGATAAACGCCGGCGGCGAGTTCGGAAAGCGTGACAGATCCAGCTTTACCCGTCGAACCGGACTGGGCTGCGCCGCTCGATCCGCGCGCCTCCACGGCTGCTCCGGCCACCGCCGACCCGCTCGGATCCTTCACTCTGACGGTGAGTGTTCCGGCTGACAGATTGAAGACGATTGCGAGACAAACTAGAACAATTCTCATAGGGAGCAGTTCATTCTACGAGAAGTTGGGTGAGCGGCAGCACTTTTCTTATTGATTTCTTATTTGAATTTTGGCTCGACGTCACACAATGCGGCTTCCCAAAATTTGACACGCGGCGCGCACTGTGATAGTTTCTTTTCACTAGTTAGAAACAATACCCGCAAAACGGGCAGGAGTTAGGCTTCCATGTTTCAGAGGTCATTCCGGTTCCACGCCGTCGCGGTGTGGGCCGTTGTACTAGGGCTGCTGAGTAGCGGTCTTAGGGCGCAAAACGTTACAGGTACCCTCACTGGTACCGTTGCCGATCCAAGCGGAGCGGTTATTCCAGGCGCCACTGTGATTATGAAGAATAATCAGAGCGGCGACGAACGGCGCACTGTCAGCAACACCGATGGATTCTTCTCCATCAACGCGGTGCAGCCGGGCGATTACACGATAATCATCCAATCTCAGGGTTTCGAAAAGTACCAACAGGACGGCGTGCACTTCGACGCCGGCGATAAACGAAACCTGTCCAACATCGCTCTGAAAGTCGGATCGTCGGCGGATACAGTAACCGTCTCCGGCTCGGCCGAAGAGCTAACCCCGGTCGACTCGGGCGAAAAGTCGGTCGTTATCGGCCAGCAGCAGTTGCAGAACATCGCGATCGTCGGCCAGAACGCCGCGGAATTCATCAAGCTGCTGCCGGGTTTCGCTCTCAGTGGTTCAACCACCAACCAGGGCTACCAGTCGCAACAGCAGAGCACGGGCGCCGGTCCCGTGGGCAGCTTCTCGGCGAACGGTCTTCGTACCGGTGCGCTGGATATTACGTCTGACGGTGCGAACATCATCGATCCGGGCTGCAATTGTGGTCAGGCTGTGAACACCGTTACCGACATGACTTCGGAGCTGAAGGTTCTGACGTCGAACTTCGGCGCGGAAAACGCGAAGGGTCCCGTGACCATCGCGGCGATCGGAAAATCAGGTGGAAACCAATTCCACGGGGAAGCATACTTGTACGCGCGCAACGCGACTTTCGACGCGACCAACGCGTACGATAACGGTCTTGGTACGAACGCTGAGACGGGCCTGAAATATGCGCCGAAACCGGATACGTACTTCTACTATCCCGGGGGCAACATCGGTGGTCCGGTCCTCATCCCGGGTCTGCATTTCAATCACAATCACGACAAGCTGTTCTTCTTCCTGGCTTATGAGTACTACGCTCAGTCTGTGCAAGATCCGGCCCATGACGTGTTTACCTCGTTCACCCCCACGGCCGACATGCGGGCCGGCAATTTCACTCAGAGTTATCTGAACAGCTATCTCCAAGGGAGCAATCCTGGCGGAGCGGTTGTGAATGCGGCTAGCAACAATTCCAGTATTTCCACGACTGGCCAGATCCCGGCGAGCGCGATCAATCCGATCGGCGCGAACCTCCTCAAGCTTTACCCGCTGCCGAACGCCAACCCCGCGCAAAACAATGGCGACAACTACCTGTATTCCACCACCCACACGGACAACATGTGGCAGATCCGTCCCCGCATCGATTGGAGCATCAATGACAACACCAAGCTCTTTGTCAGCTACAATGCGCAGCGCGAAATGAACCTTGACAACAGCACGCTGTGGTGGGGCACAAACCCGGCCGTTCCGTATCCGAGTCCGCAAAGCGAGCCGAATCATTCCGATTCGATCTCAGCCAATCTGACGAAGGTATTCAGCCCAACGCTCACCAACGAGCTGATCTTCACCTACACCAACCTGTATGTTGGATTCACTTACACGGACCCGGCCAAGATCAACGCCCAAAACCTAGGGATCTATTACAAGCACATCTTCAATCAGACCGTGAACAATCAGGTTCCGACTCTCACCGGCTGGAGCGATGGTCTTGCCAATATCATCAACCCGAGCGGTTACGAGCAGAACAACACCCTCTATGCCGATAAGTGGCTCCCCACCTTGCAGGACAACTTATCCAAGGTTTGGGGCACGCACACGGCTAAGTTCGGGTTCTATTACGAACGCACCAAGAACCAGCAACCCAGCGATAGCTATGTGAACGGAGAACAGGTTTACTCGAATTGGGGAACCGGCTCCACGGGCAACGCTTATGCCGACATGCTCACCGGCATTATGAGTCAGTACGCGGAATCCAACTTCGATCCGACAATCGCCATGCACTACACGAGTGCCGAATTTTACGCGACGGATTCCTGGAAGGTGAACCGCCGTCTAACGCTTGACTACGGTTTGCGCTTCGACCACCTTGGTCCATGGGTCGATGAAAAGGGAATTGGAACCGCCGTGTTCCTTCCTGCTAATTACGTTTCTTCCGCTCCCGGCGGTGCGCTCACCGGGTTCGAGTGGAACAAGATCGATTCCTCGGTTCCGCTTTCCGGAACAAAGGGCCGGCCATTCTTCTATGAACCTCGTTTCGGTATGGCGTACGACGTGTTCGGAACCGGCAAGACGGTCCTTCGCGGAGGCTGGGGTCAATATCGGTATCACGACGAACAGAACGTACAGGCGCCCGCTCTCCAGTTGGCGGCCGGCGCTTACACGTACACGGTCACTCCCCCGAGTGGAGTTCCCACAACCTATAGCTACATAGCGGGCCTCACGGCGTCCGAAGTTGCGCCTGGCGGCGTCAAAGTGCTGGATCTGAATGACACTCAGCAGCCTCTGACAACCAGCTACAGCTTCACCATCTCTCAGCGATTGCCGGCGACTTCTACGGCTGAGTTCTCCTACGTTGGAAACCAGGCGAAGTATCTGAATAACGCGAGCAATGGAACCTACGGAAACATCAATGCACTGCCGTTCGGGACGTTATTCCAGAGCGCAAATACCGCCTTGTTCAACCCTTCGGGCGGAAACTCTTACGCGACTCTTAGCCCCAACACCACTGCCCTGCAGGCGTACCCGCAGTATGGTTCCATCTATCAGCAGGAGCACAACACCTACTCCAACTACAACGCCTTCCAGGCGAGTTGGAACAAGCAGAGCGGTCACCTGAATTTCCTTGCGAACTACACGTTCAGTAAGGCCCTGGGAATTCGTGGTGAAAACTCATCGAACGGAGTCGGCGATCCGACCGACCCCGCCAACAACTATGGCGTGCTTCCCAACGACCGGACCCATATCATCAACGTAGCTTGGGTCTATCAAATGGGAGATCTCTACAATGGCAACAAGTTCCTGAAGGGTGCCGTAAATGGCTGGCAGATTTCAGGCACTGACCAATACCAGAGCGGGTCTCCTCTTCAGGACCTCGTCAGCTCGAACTTCGGTTTCAGCGGTTATCTCGCTCCCGGCACCGTCCTCCCGAATGGCATGCAGGTGCCGACGGCGAACAACAATTACGGCCTGACGTCGGATATCATCAACGGCACACCGAATATCTCGGTTCAGCCGGTGCTGACTTGCGACCCGCGTGACAACCTCGCTCCCGGCCAGTACATCAACGGCAGTTGCTTCGCTGCCCCCACCCCGGGTCACAACGGCGCGTACGTTATGCCGTACATCAAAGGTCCGGCGTTCTTCACTAACGATCTTTCGTTATTCAAGAACTTCAAACTCTCGGAAGCTAAGAAGATTCAGTTCCGGGTATCCGCATATAACTTCCTCAACCATCCGCTCACCTCTTTCAATCCGGGCGGCGGCGACAACAACCTTACCCTGACGCTGAACCAGAGCGGGAAATTGTCGAACACCAACTTCGGCTATGCCGACTACCTCAACGGCAGCCGCAGCATCCAGTTTGTGTTCAAGTTCTTCTTCTAGAACGCGAACGCGGCCGGGTAGTTTTAGGCGGGGCGGCGATGCTGCCCCGCTTTTTCGCGTCTAAGGGGTGCGTTGGCGCGTGATAGAATGGCCCTACAACCCAAAGTGATGTATCGTCTCGCTGTGGCCGCCCTGCTTGCGGGCACCGTCCGCGGCCAAACCGCCGCCGATCCCCACAAACCTTCCCCGCAAGACTTACTGAAAGAAGCGCTCGCGTTTCATCAGCAAGGCAAGCTGGATGAGGCGATTCACGATTACTACATTCTGCTCGATATGGCTCCCTCCGCGAGCGGCGTCCGATCCAACCTGGGTGCGGCGCTGGTCGGCGTGGGAAAGTATAACGAAGCAATTGAACAGTACAAGCTCGCTTTGGCCGCCAAGTCCGATCCAGGTGTCCGGCTGAACCTCGCGCTGGCCTACTATAAGTCAGCCCAGTACACGGATGCCGTACGAGAGTTGGAGGCGGTTCACAAGGAGCAGCCGGAGAACTCCAAGGCCACCATGCTCCTGGCCGATTGCCGCCTTCGGCAAGGCGAGAACAAGCAGGTCATCGACCTCCTGACGCCTTTGCGGGCGGCCAATCCGGATGATCTCGGAATCGCGTACCTATTGGGTACGGCTCTGGTGCGTGACAACCAAACCAGTCAAGGGCAATTGGTCATCGACCAGATTTTGAGCAGAGGCGATTCCGCCGAGGCGCGACTCCTGATGGGCACTACCCGCTTCACTGCTCACGATTACGCGCCCGCCGTGGCGGATTTCGCGAAAGCCGTTGAACTCAATCCGGATCTTCCGCAGGCGTGGTCCTACTATGGGCTGGCGCTCTTTTCGACGGGGAATATGGCCGAGAGCAAGACCGCGTTCCTGAAGGCTCTTACCGCGGACCCGAACGACTTCGACGCCAACCTGCACGTGGGCACGTTGCTCCGGCTCGACCAGGATTACGAGCATGCGCTCCCGTACCTACAGCGCGCGGCGGCCGTTCGTCCCACTGACTTGGCGACGCAGTATCAGATCGCGCTCGTGAAGTTGGCCGAAGACAAGACCGATCAGGCGCGCGAGGAACTCGAGGCGGTGGTGAAAGCCTCCCCGACTTTTACCGAAGCGCACGTTTCACTCGCCACCGTTTACTATCGGGAAAAGCGTAAGGAAGATGGCGACCGCGAGCGCGCTATCGTACAGAAGCTGAACGCCGATAAGCAGGCGCAGCAGCCCGGTGCGAAATTCAACGACCAGCAAGGAAAGAGCACCGGCGCTGGAGTGAAATGATGCGGCTTCTGGTGCCGGTTTTAGCTGCTCTTTCCCTGGCGCAGGCGCAAGCGCCGAACAAAGCGTCCGCGATCGAGCGCATTTCAAAGGAAGCGGACGCGGCGCGGGAAGCGAACCGCGTGGACGAAGCCATCGGGCTATATAAAAAGGGCGTAGCGCTCAAGCCGTCGTGGGATGAAGGCTGGTGGTATCTCGGAACGGAATACTACAATCTGGACGACTACGCGAATGGCAGGGACGCGTTCCGGCACCTTACCGTAATCAAACCCGACCTCGCGCTAGGCTGGGCGATGCTCGGCCTCTGCGAATTCCGGACGCGGGATTATCACGATTCCCTCGCGCACCTGAGCCGCGGCGTGGCGCTGGGTGTGGAATCCGACCAGAACATTTCGGACGTCGTCCACTATCACTACGCTCTTCTATTGACGCGCGATGCGCAGTATGAAGACGCTATGAAGATTCTGGCAATGTTCGCCCAACGCGGACTGAACCAACCGGACTACATTGAGGCGGAAGGTCTGGCCGCGCTGCGCAAACCGCTACTTCCGGCGGAGCTTCCGCCGGTGGAGCGGGAATCGGTGATGGACGTGGGCCGGGCGCTTTATGACGCCAGTGCGCTGAAGACCGCCGAAGCCGACGCCGAATTTAAAGTGCTCCTGGAGAAGTACCCCACGCTTCCCAACCTGCATTACCTCTATGGAAGCTTCCTGCTGTTCAGCGATGTGGATAAGGGACTGGCGGAAATCAAGAAAGAGTTGGAGATCTCACCGAACCACCTTCCGGCGATGGTGACGCTGGCGTCCGAATACCTGCGCGCGCAGGACTTCAAGGCGGCTTTGCCGTATGCGGAAAAGGCAGTGGATACAGATTCCCGGTCGTTCCCCGCTCACGCCATTCTGGGGCGCATCCTATCTGAAGGCGATATCGATCCGGCGCGCGGGATCAAGCAACTGGAGTTCGCGCGGCAGCTTGCTCCGGGCAGTCCGCAGGTCCGCATGGCGCTCGCCTCGGCGTACACTAAGTCCGGCCGCAAGGAAGACGCTGCCAAGGAGCGGCAGGAATTCCTGAAGCTGCGGAAGATGGCGGACGAAGGCAATAAAGGGACTGCCCCGTGAGGTTCGCCATCGCAATATCGCTTGCCGTGCTTGGCGTCCCGGTTTGTTCCAGCGCAGCGGCGGACGGGCACGCCGGTCTTACTTCCCGTGAAATCCGTAACTGCGCCAGTTGCCACGCAGCGCAAGCCAAGCCTCACCCCGCCACGTCTATGGCCCACGCTCTTGAAACAGTGGCGGAATGCGGCATCCTGCGCGACCATCCCCTGCTTACGTTCAGCGCGAACGGTTACTCCTATAGGATCGAGCGCAAGGGTGAAGAGAGCTTCTACTCGGTCACTGACGGCAAAGATACTCTGACGCTGCCGATCGGCTGGGCCTTCGGGCTTGGCTCGGCGGGACAGACGTATGTGCTCGAGAAAGACGGTAAGTACTACGAGAGCTTCATCAGTTACTACAAATCGCCCGGCGGCCTCGATATCACCATGGGCGATCAGGCCACTCATCCAGCGACGCTGCTCGAAGCCGCTGGCCGCCTGATGGGTGAGCGCGAGACGCTGGCGTGTTTCAACTGCCACTCCACCAACTCGATCAGCGGGACGCATCTGACGCTTTCATCGATGGTGCCCGGAGTGCAATGCGAGCGCTGCCATGGCGCTACCGACAAGCATCTGGCGGGATTGAAGACGGGCGACGCGGCCGGGTTCGCGATGAAGAAGCTGGGGGCCCTGACCACCGAAGAAACCAGCACGCTTTGCGGGCAGTGCCACCGGACGTGGGATCAGATTGCAATGAACGGTCCGCGAGGCATCTTAAACGTCCGCTTCCAGCCTTACCGGCTGACCAATAGCAAGTGCTATGACGTGGACGATAAGAGAATTGCCTGCACGGGATGCCACGACCCTCATCGAGAAGTTGATAAAGTATCCACTGACTATGATGCGAAGTGCCAGGCCTGCCACGGCGGCGGGAAGGCGCAAGCGAAAGCGTGTACGGTCGGGACGAAGGATTGCACGTCATGCCATATGCCGAAGGTCGAGCTTCCGGGTTCGCACCATCGATTTTCAGATCACGACATCCGGATTGTGCGCGCCAATTCGGCCTATCCGGAGTAAGTTTGGTTTAAGGGATTACTAATCGAAAGAGGAACAGCGTATGAAAAATCTTTCAGCTATCGCCATCTGCCTGGGTATTTTCGCCGGCGCGTTAGGCGCTCAAACAGCCGCGCCCCCCGCTGCACCGGCGCCCCCCGCTTCTTCCGAACCTACCTTTAAGGTCGGCGGGGAAGAAGTGGTCCTGGATGTGGTGGTCCGGGATAAGAAAGGCCGGCTGGTTAAGGATCTGAAGCAGAGCGATTTCTCGGTTACCGACAACGGCCAGACTCATCCCGTCAAATCGTTCCGGCTGGTGGAAGGGGCCGACGCCATTAGTTCCAGCGGCGCCCGGTCACAACTCGATCCGTTGCGCCAGATCCGTCTGGTCACGCTTATCTTCCAGGGCCTCGATCAAAACGGCAACAAGCTTTCGCGGGATGCGGCGTTGAGCCTGATTAAGTCGGAGCTTGGTCCCAACGTGTTCATCTCCGTGCTGACCATCGATCACCGGCTGCAGGCGATTCAAACGTTCACCAACAATCGCGATCTGTTAAAAAAAGCCATTGAGCGTGCGACGTCCGGCGCCAACGATTACACCTCGGACACGTTGCAGGTAAGAGCGCAGTTGCAAACGATGATCGGCGCTTTTCAAGGCGGCGACACCAGTCAGGATGCCCAGGTGGCCAACATGAACAACGGCGCCTCGGCTTCCGGTGGAGCGGGAGCGTCTCCCAGTGGCGGCGCGGCCGCGAACCAGGCGATGGCGCAGATGATGCTGCAGATCGTGAACACGGAAACGGAAGACACAGCCACCGACTATGGGCGGCAGGTAATCTTCGCGCTGCTCGACGCGGTGAAGGAGCAATACCGTCTCCCGGGCCGCAAGACGATCCTCTATTTCAGCCCCGGGTTCACGGTGCCGCAAGGAATGGAAGCGCCATTCGACTCGGTGATCAGCATTGCCAATCGATCGAATGTCAGCTTCTATGCGATCGATGCTCGCGGATTAACTACCACGGACACGAACAAGGGCGCCATCGATATGCTGAATGGCGCGGTCGCAGCTTCCAAGGCAAACGCGCTTAACCGTAACGGCGTCACCACGGATATGGCTCATTCGGACGATAAGTCGCTGGAGAGCGGACGCGCCGACAGTCAGAACACTCTACTTCGCATGGCTAAGGCGACCGGCGGGGATTTGTTCGCCAACACCAATGACTTCAGGGGTCCGATCCGCCGTTTGAACGAAGACATCGAGACTTACTACGAAATCAGCTACGATCCGGAGATCACGAACTATGACGGCTCCATGCGTAAGGTCAGCGTGAAGACCGATCAAGCCGATCTCAAAGTGCAGTCGCGATCGTTTTACTTTGCGCTGCCTCCGTCCCTGACGGCGGGAGGAAAGGTAGTCGCCCCCTACGAAGTGCCTCTGCTGAAAGCGCTCGATACCAAGCCGTTGCCGCGCACATTCGCTTTCCACTCCAGCGGCATGCATTTCCGCGACAGCTCGGGCGCATCGGAGTGCGACGTGGTGATGGATGTACCGATATCCAGCCTGACGGTTCAGGAAGATAAACCGACCAACAGCTTCAACGTGCGGTTCGCCTATGTGGCTATCGTGAAAGATAGCAAGGGCGAGATCGTCAAGAAGTTTAACAACGAAGTTCCGTTCCACATGCCGGCGGATAAGGTGGAAGACTTTAAGAAGCAAAGCCACTATATGAAGGCGGAATCCTTCGATCTGCCGCCGGGCCGGTACACGCTGGATGCGGCGGTGGTCGACATGCTGGGCGAGAAAATCAGCACCCGCCGATCCAGCTTCATGGTTCCGGTGCAGGACAAAACGCTCAGCATCAGCAGCGTAGCCGTGGTGCGGAACATGAAGGCCGCGGACAAATCGGTAAAGCCGAACGATCCGTTGGTGATGGATAACCAGGTGATCACGCCGGATCTTAACCCGGTTGTTAAGAAATCAGCCGACGCTTCCGTGCCATTCTACGTGGTGATCTATTCCGACAAAACGAATACCGAAAAACCCGCGTTGCGGATGGTGTTCAGTAAGGATGGGCAGGAACTGGGCGGTGGCTCGGCCCCGCTGGGACCGGCGGACGCGCAAGGCCGGATTCAATATGTAGCTACCGCGCCCATCGCGAAGTTCGAACCCGGCGATTATCAGGTACGCTTCATCGCGCAGCAGGGTAAGGAAGCGGCGATCGAATCGGTGACGTTCAAGGTTGAGCCATAAGGGATCAGTTGTGAAACCGCTATTGGTTCTGTGTTTCTGTTTGGCGCAAGGGTCCTGGGCAGGTCTTCAGGCGCAACCGCAATCGGATTCGCCTCAAAAGATGAGTTCCAGGACGGAAGAAGTGGTGGTGGACGCGATTGTCCGCGATAAGAAAGGCCGTGCGATCACCGATCTGACGCAGTCGGATTTTACGGTCTTCGATAACGGGCAGCTCCGTCCGATTCAGTCTTTCCGGCTGGTGCAGGGAAAGTCGGCCGTCAATGCCAGCGGTGGCCGGCGGGAACTGGATCCGATGCACCAGATTCGTCTGGTTACCTTCATCTTCGACCGGATGGATATGGACGGTCTGCGGCTATCGCGGCAGGCCGCGCTCGATGAACTGGGCGGCGAGCTTCCGCAGAACGTGTACATGGCGGTGTACGCTCTCGATACCAAACTGGAGGCGTTGCAGCCTTTCACGAATAGTCGGGATCTTCTGCGGAAAGCCATCGAACGGGCGACCAGCGGGCCGGGTGTGAACTTCGTGGGTGTGAACGCGCAACTCGTCACACAACTCGAGAGCTTAACCGGACCGAATACCGCGGGAAAGCAAAGCCTGGAAGAACGGGTGGACGCCATGCCGGTTCCTTCGGACGGGAATGGAGCCGTGGACGGGTTCGCCGCCATGGACCAGCTCATGGCTTCGATCATGCTGCAAACCCTGCGGTTCAATGAGCGCTCCGAACTGGCGAATTCGGACCGGTCCAATGTGTTCGGGCTCTTGGCGGCGGTGCAAGGGCAATATGGGTTGCCGGGGCGCAAGACGATTCTGTATTTCTCTAATGGCTTTGTTTTGTCGCAGGGGATGGAAGCGCCTTTCAAATCAGTCATCAGCACGGCCAACCGCTACAACGTCAGCTTCTATGCGATCGATACGCACGGCCTTTCCACCGCCGACTTGAACAGCCGCGCGACGGCGAAGCTATCGGCGGCGGCCATTTCATCCCGCGATAACGGACAGGCTACGCCCATCGGCGACAACCACATCACCACCGAGTCCGCCCAGTCGGTGGATACCGCTCTCGATAGCGGACACTACAACACGCAGGACACGCTGGCGATTCTGGCGGATCAAACCGGCGGCTTCCTGGTGGCGAATACGAACGACTTCCGCGTGCCGCTGCGCAAGATCAATGAAGAGATCTCGACGTATTACGAGATCAGCTACTATCCTCAGTTGGAGAAATACGACGGCAGCTTCCGCAAAATCAGTGTCAAAACTTCGCGGAGCGATCTGCGCGTGCAATCGCGGTCAGGATACTTCGCGCTGCCCGCTTCGATGCTGAAGCCCGGCGCGGACCTGGACGTCTACCAGATTCCGCTCTTCCAGGCCTTGAACACGGGAGTGCCGGCCCTGACGTTTCCGTTCGAATCGAACGGCCTTCACTTCCGCAGCGAGGGCCGAAACCAGATCTGCGAGTTTCTGATTGAAGTTCCTTTGCAGAACCTTACTTTGAAAGAGGAAAAAGGAACGGGTCGTCTGGCGGGCGGACTTTCCTATGCGGCGTTTGTCCGGAACGAAGCCGGGGAAGTGGTGAAAAAACTGGAGCGGGAGTTTCCCGTGGAGATGAGTCCGGACCAGGCGCTGGCCTTTCATCAAACCCGCTTTACCGATATGGAATACTTTGACGTGCCACCGGGCCGTTACACCATTGAAGCCGCGGTGCTGGATCGCGAGAGTGGCAAGACCAGCGCGCGAAAGTCCTTCCTGCTGGTGCCGAAGCCCGAGCCGGTGCTGGCCTTGAGCAGCGTCTCCCTGATTCGTAAGTGGAAGGCAAAGGAGCCCGAGGCCACCGACGACGATCCGTTTGTGTTCGGCGACAAGATGATGACTCCGATTCTCGACCCGATGATTAAGAAGTCCGCTTCCACTTCGCTGCCCTTTTATCTAGTGATTTATCCCGACCCGGCCAGGACGGAAAAGCCCGAACTGACGATCGAGTTCAACCGGGATGGGAAGGTGACGCGTGTGGGCGCTTCCGCGATCGGTTCGCCGGACGCTTCGGGAAGGATTCAGTACGTCGCCACCGCGCCGATTGAACAGCTTCAGCCGGGTACCTACGCCGTCAACTTCATCGTGAAGCAGGGCGGGGAAACGGCCAGAGAAGCTTACGCGCTGACGTTGGCGCCGTAACCGGACCGCCGATTGAAGTTCACCCGAAGAGAACTGCTTTGGCTATCGGCCGGCCTGGCTGGGAGTAAGCTGACGGGCGCTGAAGTAGCCGCGCCGGTTCCGCTCTTCAAACAGGTTCCGCCATCGGCGAGCGGAATCGATTTCGTGCACGAAAGCGCGATGTCGCCCAACCGGTATCTGCCGGAGACAATGGGACCCGGCGCCGCATTCCTCGACTTCGATAACGACGGCTGGATGGATCTGTATCTGGTGAACGCCGGTCCAAGCGATTTCTTTCAACCTTCCAAGCCGATTCGCAATGCCCTTTATAAGAACAATCGCGACGGCACGTTTACCGACGTCACGATGAAAGCCGGCGTGCCCGGCGGAACGTTCGGTATGGGCGTAGCCGTGGGCGACTACGATAACGACGGTTGGCCGGATATCTTCTGTACGGCCTACGGGAAGTGCATCCTGTATCGGAACAATCGGAACGGGACCTTTACCGACGTCACGGCCAAAGCGGGACTAAGCACGCCTGGCTGGACCACCAGCGCGGTTTGGTTCGACTTCGATAATGACGGCAAGCTCGACTTATTTGTCTGCAGCTTCGTAGATTACTCTTCGGCCCACCGTTTCGGCTGCGGTAATAACAAACTCGGCAAGTATTATTACTGCATCCCGCGCGTGTTTAATGGAACCGCCAGCTTCCTTTACCGCAATAACGGGGACGGCACGTTTACGGAGGTCGGGAAGAATTCCATTATCGGCAAGACGCTTGGCAAAGGTTTGGGCGTAGTGGCGACCGATATCAACAACGACGGCCGCATGGACTTGTTCGTGGCGAATGACACGGTGCAGGATTTTCTATATGTGAATCGCGGTCCGGGGCCGCGCGGCTGGAAGTGGGAAGAGATCGCGCTGCAGGCGGGCGTGGGTTTCAGCGACAACGGCAAGGCGCGCTCCGGCATGGGCGTAGACGCGGCGGACGTGAACGGCGATGGCTGGCAGGATCTGTTCGTGGCCAACGTCGACCAGGAGATGTTCTCCGTTTACCAGAACAATAAAGACGAAAGCTTCCGCGATGTGGCCAACATGGAAGGCGTTGCGCAAGCCACTCGCTTACTAAGTGGTTGGGGGTTGAAGTACTTCGATTACGATAACGACGGCGAGGTGGACCTGATTCTAGCGAACGGGCATCCGGACGATATGATCGCCGAGTATTCGCTCCACGTCACCTGGAAAGAACCGCTGCTCTTGTTCCATCACGGCGCGGACGGGAAACTGCACAACGTGAGCGATCAAGGCGGCCCGGCATTTCGCGAACCTTACAACGCGCGTGGCTTGGCTGTGGGCGACTACGATAACGACGGCGCGCTTGACGTGCTGGTTTGCGTGAACGGCGGTGCGCCGCTGTTGCTCAAGAACAACGCGGCGAAAGGGAATAACTGGCTGGGGCTGAAGTTGGAAGGCGTGACGGCAAACCGCGATGCGATCGGCGCGAAAATCTACTGGACAGCCGGCGGAAAGAAGCGATTCCGGATGAAGAATAACGGCGGAAGCTATCTTTCTTCCCACGATCCGCGCGAGGTGCTGGGTATTGGCGCGGTCACCAAAATCGATCAACTGGAGATTCATTGGCCGGGACCGAGTCAGCAGATTGACAAGCTGACTAGCTTACCGATCAATCAGTATATTCGCGTGATCGAAGGGAAAGGGATTACCACTTAGCTAAAACGGAATGGAAACCGGGCGATCGTCTTTGGGGTCGGCCCAGCGATCGTTCGGCGTTAACGGCGCCCATCCGGGACGCGCCGGATCCTGGTCGTACGGGTAATTGCCGAGTTCCTTATAAAGCTCACTGTACCTACGAATCTTATCGCGATCAAGCCGGATACCGAGGCCCGGCCCGGTTGGCACGCGGATCGCGCCCGCGTCGTACGGCATCAATCCGCCTTCGATGATGTCGTCGCTCAGGTGATGATAGTGCGCGTCCGCGGCGAAGTTCAGGTTGGGAAGTACCGCACCGAGATGCAGCATGGTGGCGAGTTGGATGCCGAGTTCCCCTGAGGAATGCACGGCCACTCCGAGTTGGAACGTTTCGCAGATGCCGGCAGCCTTGACGCAAGGACGTATGCCGCCCCAGAATGTGGTGTCGAGGAGAATGACATCGACCGCTGTGTCCAGAACATTGGCCGACAGTTGCTCGAAATTCACCACCACGGTGTTCGTCGCAAGCGGGATGCGGACCATCTCGCGCGCGCGGCGCATGCCGTTCAGACCGAATACCGGGTCCTCAAGATAATCGTTGCGGACGCCCTCAATACTCCGGCCGAAGCGGATCGCCTGTTCGGTAGACCAGGCGCCATTGGGATCGAAACGAAGGGAATCGCCGGGGAAAGCCGACGCCAGCGCCAGGTAGGCGTCAAGCTCGTAGTCCGGCGGGAAGACGCCGCCTTTCAACTTATGCGTCGTAAATCCGAACCGCTGCTTAAGCTGACGCGTGCTTTCCACCAATTGCTCGATGGTGCGCACTTCGCCGGCGCCTGTCTTCGGATGAGGGTAGCGAAAAAAGCAGTAAGTGGCGAAGCGGACGGAATCGCGCAAACGGCCGCCAAGAATCTCACTTACAGGGACGCCCCACGCCTGGCCAAGAATATCGAGGCAGGCGAACTCCAAAGCCGCGAGCACCTGAGTCCGGTTGTTGTACAGTGACGCCGTGGGGTTCGCGATCAGGAACCGCATCTCCTCTAAACGCGCCGGATCGTGCCCCACTAGGTAACTCTTCATGGCGCGAAACACGGCCTCAGCCGATTCGCCGCCACCGCCCATCTCGCCCAGTCCGATGATCCCGTTGTCCGTCTCGACCTCGACGATAGTCCGCACGAATCGGCCCCAATGGCAGCCGTTGGCATGGCGCAAGGGCGCTTCCAGCGGAACGGTGACGGTGGTGGCGCGGATGTCCTGAATTTTCATGTTCTGTCTGATGGTAGAACAGGATCTGGCAAGCCTACCGCGATGGATCTAAAGCACATTCTTTCGGCGACACCGTTCATCGATGTCCACACGCATCTGTTTGCTCCGGAGTTTGGCAGCCTTGGGCTATGGGGCATCGACGAGTTGCTCACTTACCACTACTTAGAGGCGGAGTTGTTCCGCTTCTCCGACGTGGCGCCGGACGCGTATTGGCAAATGAGTAAGAAGAAACAGGCCGATTTGATCTGGAAGACCTTGTTCGTCAACAACACGCCTATTTCAGAAGCGACCCGCGGCGTCGTCTATGTGCTTCACGCACTCGGCTTGGACCCAAATGCGCCGGACTTGGTACAGGCGCGAGAGTACTTCGCCGATCAGAGCTTACCCGATCACATCAACCGCGTCTTTCGACTTGCCGGAGTGGAACAGGTGGTGATGACGAATGATCCGTTGGATCCAGTTGAAGCCCGGTATTGGACGAATGGCGTTGCGCGCGACGCGCGGTTCCATTCCGCGCTTCGGTTAGACCGGATACTTGCAGCCTGGGGCGACGCAAACATAGTGGACCTGCGGAAATTCCTGGACACGTGGTGCGAACGCATGCGGCCGCGGTATATGGCGATATCTTTACCGGACACGTTCACTTACCCGAGCGAGGATCTTCGCAACACATATCTGGCCGAAGCGGTTCTGCCGGCCTGCCGCGACTGGCGCCTTCCCTTATCGTTGATGATTGGGGTGCGGCGTGCCGTGAACCCGGCTCTGCGGCTGGCAGGCGACGCATCGGGACTTGCCGACTTAGGCGCGCTCGCGGCGCTTTGCCGGGACTTTCCCGATAACCGCTTCTTAGTCAGTGTCCTCAGCCGCGAAAACCAACATGAGTTATGCGTTTACGCGCGCAAGTTCCGTAATTTGCTCCCGTTCGGGTGCTGGTGGTTCCTAAACAACGGGTCGATTGTGGAAGAGATTACGCGCGAGCGGATAGAGATGCTCGGGTTCAGTTTCATCCCGCAGCACTCCGACGCGCGCATACTGGAACAACTGATTTATAAGTGGCACAACACCCGGCGCACCATGGCGCCGATACTAACCGAGGCTTATGAAAGGCTGGCGAACGATGGACGCACGATCGCTCGTGACGAGATAGAGCGCGGCGTTAATCGGCTATTCCGGGAAAATTTCCTCGGATTACTT
Organism: Bryobacteraceae bacterium; assembly: GCA_965225785.1. GTDB lineage: Bacteria > Acidobacteriota > Terriglobia > Bryobacterales > Bryobacteraceae > Bog-113. The sequence goes on from CBDDBV010000005.1 coordinate 871,611, forward strand.
AGCGTTTAAGCCCGCCAGGAAGTAACCCGGCCGCGTGCGAACAATCAGGTCCGGAAGATCGACGTCTACGCGAATCTGGTGGAAGCCGTCGGTCTTCGTATCGTCCGGAGCATACGTGATCAGGTATTGGCTATGGATCTCACGGCCCAGACTGGCGATGGCGTCTTCGAGCCCGCGTTCCTTCTTAAAGGTGAACTGAGCGCCGCCGGTCTGTTCCGTGAAAACCTCGGCCGGATTCTCCACGAAGATGCGCTTGGTGCCCATATAAAGCTCTTTAAGCAGCGGGACGAACTCGGCGCGGTTCCCCAGCTGATAAGCCTGCGCTACGGACGTCGGGGTCGTCGGACCCGGTCCGGGCAGGTTGTAAGCCGCGGCGGGCATGGGATCGACCGCGGGCGGCTGCGGCTTCGCGGTCAGGCTGGTGACGATGCGCGAAATGTCCACCGTGTACACGGTTACGTTGTTGAGTTGCGCGGCGATCAGCGTTTCCCGCAGGCGCGCTTCGCTCGAGACATCGCGCGTTTCACTGATCAGTAAGATAATGCGGCGGCGGCTGGCGGGCCGGTTCCGCAGCATCTGGACGCCTTTCTCCACGGCATCGATCATGCGGCTCGGGGTATTTCCGGAATGGATGTTTTGAATGGCCTTTTGCAGGGCGTCCGGGTCGTTGGTAAAGTCCTGTTTAATTTGGATGCGCGAATCGAAAGAAATTACGGCGGCCTCACCGTTGTCGCCGGTCAAGAGCGGCTGCACCATGGGACCAATCTTGTGGATTTGATTCAACACTGCGTCGACACGGTCACTCTGCTGAACCGCGATCACCAGCGAGATCGGCTGCACGGAAATGTCCACGTGGATGTTCTGGGGCTTGCCGTTGTCGTAAAGGTGGAATCGGCCGGACTCGATACCGTCGACAATGGCGCCGGATTTATCGAGCACTGTAACGGGCGCGGTGATGTTGTGAACGCTGGCGCGAAACAGAACCGATTCATTTTCCGCGCTATCGGTGGATGATGGCGCGGCGGTTGACGGAGCCAAAGGCGCGGGATTATCGGGCATCGAGGGCTTAGGCGCGGGATCCTGCGCAGACTCGGTGGATTTCGCAGGGCTCTGCGGAAACAGGGAAACGGATGAGCCAACCGTAACGGCCAAGGAAAACAGGAATCGCGCGACCTTCATACGTCTAAACAGTAGCAACTAGCGGGCCTAGAAAACTAGCGGGCCCAAAGGACGCGGGTAAGCGAGAACGGCGGCAGCGTAATTTTTCCGGCGGGCGGGATCTGCACAGGGTTGGCGGGAAGCTTCTCCGCGGCGCCAAGATTCGGAGTCGCCAAAGTGTCGACGTGGCTCGGCGGACCTTCCCCAAAGGGCGCGAGATCGAGCGACGCCACCTGCTCCGTGGCGTTCTGGACCAGGAGCGTTCTTCCTTGCGGCCCTACGAACAAGCCGGCTTCCACCGCAAAAAACGCATCGGGTACCGCGCCGCCGCCGGGAATCTTATTGCCCGATGCGAAGCCCCGGTACGTCGCGCCTCCGTTCGCGGCATTGAAGAACCAGGAAACGGCTTGGGCCACGGGCAGCGGCTGATAACTGTCCCCGGATTTAACGAAAACCGAAAAGACATTCCTAGGGTCGAAATTCAGCATGAAATACTGCGCTACGGTAACTTGCGGATGGCGCAACAGGGAGAGCAGCGCGCGCGCGGTGACCTGCATCTGCAAGGCGGGCGTGACCGGCTCAGGGTCGCCCGGCGAACCCGGACGTCCACCGCGCGGATTGAATTCCGTAACCCAAATCTCCTTCCCCGGAACACGGCGGGAAACGGTTTCGATAGTCCAGTCGAGACCTTCATCGAACCGGCCCATTAATCCTCGATAGACACGCAGCGGATCGGTCGACGGGTTTCGGCCGAGCACGCTGGTCAGCGGCGCATAAAGATGCAGGGTAACAGCCTGGTACCAGTCCTGCGGCTGAAGGGCTTTATTCCAATCGTCGAATTTCCGCTGGCCCGGTTCCTGAGAGCCCCGGGTGGTACTGAAGCCCTCGGGCGCAGCCTGCACCGCGACCTTCGTGCCCGGCAGAAATGAGGGACGAATGGCGTCGGCGTATTGCTTTTCAATGGCCAGGGTGCGCGGCTCATCCGGGAACTTTCGAAGCGTATCCGGGTCATTCATCATGGCCAGGTACATCTCATTGCCCATCTCCACGTAATGCGAAAGGACGCCGTCCCGGGCCATTCTGGCGAACCAGGCGCGTTGATCGTCCACCGTGGAGGAATCGATATTGGGGACCAGGATCATCTCCGCGCCGATCTGATCGTCAAACGCTTTGAACTCTTCCGCGGAAATGCCGTTCGGGTAACCGGCGTCGATGCGCGGCGCCACGGTGGCCCAGAACTTCTTGTACCAGGAAGCGTTCGGGCCCGCTTGCACCACCAGTTGACCGGACTTCGGCTGATAATAATTGGCGTCGGAGCCGCCTGGAAAGCGGGTGAGCGCGACATGCATGGATTTCAGCATCGCGACCTTGGCCGGGTCGCTCATCAGGTGTTCGTAAAACGGGCTGATGCTGGAGCCAAACAGGCGATCCGGCAGCTTTCTTTCCGCGCCTAACGGCTGCAAGGTAACGGTCGCGGGGGCCGTTTGCGCCGAAACGCAAAGACCGTATCCAAGAAGAAGACCGAGGGCTTTTAGCGTTGACCGCATTCGTCTATCATGACCGACGCCGGTAGTCTCCGCTCTTGCCTCCGGTTTTCTCCAGTAAGAAAAGATCCTGAATCTCGATGCCTTTGTCCAGAGCCTTCGTCATGTCGTAAATGGTTAGCGCCGCGACGGCGGCTGCGGTTAGAGCTTCCATCTCGACTCCGGTCGGCGCCATAGTCGCCGTGGTAGCCACGATGCGAACGCCCTCCGGTTCCACGGTGATTTCGATTCCGATGTGCGTCAGACCAATGGGATGACACATGGGGATCAGCTCGGCCGTTTTCTTGGCCGCCATGATGCCGGCGATGCGCGCGACTTCCAGCGGATCGCCCTTGGCGTTTTGGGGAAGCGCGGCGAGTACGGCGGCGCTCATGCGGACGAACGCGTGGGCGGAGGCGGTGCGGCGGGTCTCGGATTTGCCGGAGACGTCCACCATACGCGCTTCACCGCGCTCGTCATAATGCGAAAGGCCGCTTACTTCCATAAAACCGGCATCGCTTCTCCGGCCTGCCATTCAGCTCTATCGGAATCCACCACCATGAATGCGTTGGCGCGCGTGAGCGCGGCGATGTCACTCGATCCCGTCCAGGAAATAGGCGTCAACTCGCCGGCGGGGGAAACGGAAGCCGGCAGGAATCGCGTGAGCCCCGGGCGATGGCGGAAGTCCCGGGTCAGGCGCGCTTGCAGAAACACGAGCTCCTGTGGAAGCTGGCCGGAAAGTATTTCCAGCGCGTGGCGGGCGAACAGCTCAAACGTCACCATGGTGGACGCGGGGTTGCCCGGGAGACCGAAGAAGAAGCGGCCTTTCGCGCGGCCGAACACCAGAGGCTGGCCGGGCTGGATGGCGACGCGGTCGAAAAAGAATTGGGCCTGCAGAGACTCCAAGGCAAGTTCGACGACATCGTACTTGCCGGCGGAGACGCCGCCTGAGATCAGAAGCAGGTCGGACGCGAGCCCCCGGTCGATCAACGCGCGCGTCTCCGCTTCGTCATCCCGGGCAATTCCGAGAATCTCAGGGACGCCTCCCGCGCGCTTCACTTGAGCCGCCAGGGAATATGCGTTGGAGTTTCGAATCTGATGGGGCTCGGGAACCATGTCGGGCGGAACGAGCTCGTCGCCGGTGGTCAGAATGGCGACGCGAGGCTTGGAAAACACGGGCGGTTTGGGACATCCGACCGACGCCAGCAGCCCAATCTCGGCATACCCGAGCCGCGTTCCCGCCGCTAGAAGAAGGCTGCCGGCCGCCGACTCGCCACCTTGGTAGTTGATGAACTGCCCCGCCGGCGCATTGGTTTCAAAGATGACAAATTCGCCATCCCGCCGAACGTGCTCAATCATGATGATGGTGTCGGCGCCGTCCGGAATGCTTGCGCCGGTCATAATCTCGACGGCTTCGCCGGGTTGGACGCAACCATCAAACCGCTGGCCCGCGCGCACTTCGCCGATCACACGCACACGGCCGGGCATGTCCGCGCTTCGGACCGCGAACCCGTCGCGCGCAGTACGGTCGAGCGCCGGGTAATTGCGATCGGCATGAATATCAGCGGCGAGCACGCGTCCGTCCGCCGCATCGAGCGTTACGGTTTCAATGGCCCTTAGAATCCGCGCGGCATTGAGTTCACGAGAGACCATGCCGCGCGCTTCGTAGAGCGGGATGGCCTGGGGAACAACTCCGTTTTGCGCGCTGGAAGGCAAGCCCGTATTCTCGCAGGTAAGCTGAAAGTTCGCACCTTCTCTTCATGCCAAATCGATCTTCCCTACTGCTGATGGCGCAAATGGTGCGCGACCGCCGGATTTCACCGGTGGAACTTACCGAAGCGCACTTGCGGCGGATTGAGGCGATTAACCCGGAGCTGAACGCGTTCGTGACCGTCCTGGCGGAGCAAGCGCTCGCCGATGCCAGGGAAGCGGAGCGGGCCATTATGCATGGCGATGCGCTCGGGCTACTGCATGGCGTTCCCCTCACGGTAAAAGACAGCTTCGATATGCGTGGGTTGCCGACGTTTTGCGGCAGCAACTTTCGGAAGAATCATGTGGCAAGCAAAGACTCCACGGCGGCCGCGCGGTTTCGAGCGGCGGGCGCGATCATTCTCGGGAAAACCAACGCGCCGGAGTTTCTCAACATGTATGAGACCGACAACTTCATCACCGGGCGCACGAATAATCCCTGGAACCTGGACCGAACGGCGGGCGGGTCCAGCGGCGGCGAGGCGGCGGCCATCGCGTCATTCTGCTCGGCGGGCGGGATCGGGAGCGATGGGGGCGGCTCGATTCGGGTGCCCGCGCATTTCTGCGGCATCGCCGGGTTGAAGCCGACGCCGGGCCGTGTTCCGGCCGTGGGACATTTTCCCGCGATCTCGCATCCGGGCGGGCTGCTCGGCGTAGGCGGACCCATGGCGCGCTCGGCTCAGGACGTACGCCTACTCTTTGCCGCGCTAGCCGGGCATGATCCGGAAGACCCGTTTTCCGCACCGGTTCCGCTCCGTTCCGGAAGAATCGACGGCGTCCGCATCGGCGTGTGGCCGCAGTTCTATCGCATCCCGGTAAGCGAAGAAACCAGCGCGACGGTGGCGCGGGCGGCCGATTGCGCGCGGGAGATGGGGATGGGCGCCGACGAATTCATCCCGAGGGGCTTAGAGCGCGCGCACGATCTTTGGTGGCTCTTCTTTGGGCGCTTGTCGGCGCCTCTGACGCAAACGCTGATTGCCGGGCGCGAGGGCGAAGCGCATTGGTCCGGAACCGAGTTGATGCATCGGGCTCTAGCGGCCCCGCCTGTTACCACGCTCGAACTGCTGATGGCGCTGGCCTCGCGCGACCGCATGCGTGCTTCGCTGCTGCGGCAGATGGAGGAGACAGGCATCGCGGCAATCCTGATGCCCGTTTCAGGTACAGCGGCGTTTCCGCACCGCGAACGGTCTTTCCCGGTGGGCGGCGGGAAGACGATCGATCTATTGGAAGCGATGGCTCCGGTAACTCCCTGGAACCTGCTGGGCATGCCGGGTATGGTCATTCCGTTCGGGATGACGGCGGACGGATTGCCCATCGGGGTTCAGATTGTGGGGCGTCCGTGGGACGAGGAAGTCGTGATCGATATCGCCATCCGGCTGGAGCAGGCGCGCGGGACCGCCCTGCCACATGCCGGCGGGCCGCTATACTAGAACTAATGCCGCTCAGAACCGGAACATGGACGAGGACCCTACTCGTCTGCTTATTGTTCTGCGCGATTGGAGTTACTCAGGCAGCTTCCGTCTCCCATCAGCACCAACAAGGCGACTCGCATTGCTGCGATCTTTGCCATTCCGGGCACATCCCGGTCATCGCCGCGTCGATTGCCGGCTATGTTCCACCTTCCCGTGCGGCTGTCTGGCGGCAGACAGCCGAGACTGCTTTCCGTGTATTAGCCACGCCCGCCGCGCACAAGAGCTCAAGGGCTCCGCCTGCTTCCCTGTCCGATTCGCCCAACGTCTAAGTAGCGGCAATTGCTCGAACAGGTTGTAAACAGGAGTCTATACGTGCATCGATTATTAGTTGTTCTATTTTCTATTTCCGGGGCGTTCGCCGCGGCGGCGCCTCAATCCAATGCCAGTGCGGGTACTGTAATCGGTACTGTTACCGATCCTTCGGGAGCGTCCATCGCTAACGCTCAAGTGGATATTACCAACCCGGTCACTTCGTTCCGAACCAGCACGAAGACCGACGGGAACGGCGCATTTCGGATCGCTAACGTTCCGCCCAACACTTATTCTTTGAAGGTAAGCGCGGCGGGATTTTCGGACTTCACCAAGAGTGTTGAGATTCGCTCGTCCATCCCGCAGAACGTTGCGGTCGCCCTTTCGCTGGGCGAACAGGCGCAGAGCGTCAACGTGGAGGCAACCGGCGCTCTGGTGGAGAATGAACCATCGGACCACACCGACGTCGATCGAAATGCTTTCTTAAAACTGCCTACTGTGAATCCGGCGGCCGGATTGAGCGACGCGATCACTTACAGCGTCGGGGGCGTTACGGCGGATTCCAACGGTTCGTTTCACCCGGAAGGCGACCATGCGCAGGTCACTTATGTAATCGATGGCGAGACGGAGAGCGACCAGCAAAGCAAAACGTTTTCCACCCAACTGCCGACCAACGCGATTCAGAGCATGGAATTAGTCACGGGTTCTCCCGGCGCGGAGTTCGGCGATAAGTCGAGTCTGGTGGTGAATGCCATGACGCGCTCCGGCCTGGGCGCGACCAAGGCATTTGGCAATATTGACTCGACCTGGTCTTCTTTCGGTACGTGGGGCAGCAACGCCTCGCTCGGCTTTGGAACTTCGAAGTTCGGGGAATTTGTCGCGGTGGATGGACTGCGCTCCGGCCGCTTCCTGGACACGCCGGAATTTCTGCCGATTCACGATATCGGCAACAACGAACGTATCTTCGATCGGATGGATTATCAACCGAATGGAGTCGATACGTTCCATCTGAACTTATTCACCGCGCGCAACTGGTTCCAGGTTCCGAATAGCTACGACCAGTTATCGCAGGATCAGCGCCAGCGCGTGCTGACCTGGAACATCGCCCCCGGATATCAGCATACCTTTAACGCGAGTACGCTGCTGACCGTGAATATCTACGCGCGGCGCGATCAGGTGAACTACTACGGAAGCCGCGATCCGTTCGACGATACTCCCGTGGCAGCGACGCAGAACCGGTTCCTGACCAATTACGGCGGAAAGGCCGATATTTCGCATATCCAGGGTAAGAATGAGATCAAGGCGGGCGTGCAGATTCAGCAGACGCGATTGATTGAGCGGTTCACTTTGGGCGTGACGAATCCTTTATACAATGCTCCGTGCGTCGATGACGACGGGAACCCGCTCGTACTGCAAGGCATTTCCAATCCGGCCGCCTGTTCAGGTGTAAATTCGACCTACACCGCCAACCCTAACTTGCAACCCGGACTGGTTCCTTACGACCTGACACGCGGCGGCACTTACTTCGATTTCCATGGGAAAGCCAACATCAACGAGTACTCCGTGTACATTCAGGATCGCATCACACTGGGTAGTTGGACTATCAATGCCGGGCTGCGCGAAGACCAATACAATGGCCTAAGTTCCGGCAACGGCATTCAGCCACGTCTGGGCCTTTCCTATCTCTATAAACCCACGAATACCGTCATCCGCGTCGCCTACTCGCGAACCTTTGAGACGCCCTTCAACGAAAATCTGATCCTTTCCAGCGGAACCGGATCAGGCGGATTGGCGCAGAACACCTTCGGCGCAACCGACCACCCCATCCAGCCGGGCAATCGAAATCAATTCAATACGGGCTTCGAGCAAAAGGTAGGTAAGTACATCGTCATCGACGGGGACTACTTCTGGAAGTACACCCACAACGCTTACGACTTCGACGTTTTGTTCAACACGCCGATTACTTTTCCGATCTCCTGGCATAACTCCAAGCTGGATGGGGTGGACGCGCGCGTAAGCACCACTAATTACCATGGTATGCAAGCATACCTGACTCTGGGACACACCCGGGCAAGATACTTCGGGCCGGAAGAGGGCGGTTTGATCTCTCAGGCCGCTCTGCCGACGGGCGTCTTCCGGATCGACCACGATCAGGAGTTTCAATCGACCGCCAACATCCGCTACCAGCGTCCCAACAACGGGGAGTTTATCTCCTTTATCTGGAGATTCGACAGCGGATTGGTGGCGGGATCGGTTCCGGATGTCGCCACCGCGCTAACCTTCACCGGCGCGGAGCAAGCTGCCATCGGCTTCTACTGCGGACCCGTTTTCGCCACGCGCACGAGCCCCATCACGAGTTGCCCCTCGGGCGGCGGCGCAACCCTGGTCAACATTCCAGCGCCCGGGACTGAGAACGACGACACTAATCCGCCGCGCATCGCGCCGCGCAACTTGTTCGACGTTGCGATTGGAACCGACAACTTACTTCACGCGAAAGAGAAGCAGCGGGTAACGGCACAGTTCCAGATCGCCAACCTGACCAATAAGGTGGCGCTGTATAACTTCCTTTCTACGTTCAGCGGTACGCATTTCGTACAGCCACGAACATATGAGATGCATCTCGGTTTCGTGTTTTAACCGCGCCGGACATGCCTTAGGATCAGAGCGCGCCACTGATTCTCCTCGCGCACTTCCTGGATCGCCAATCCCGCTTTTTCCAACCGCTCCCTCACGCGAGGCAGGTCATGGGCTTCCAGTCCGCTCAGTAGAAGAACGCCGTCGGGTTTGAGAATGCGCCGCCAATCTGGCGCAAGCAATGCCAGCCATTCCGGACTGATGTTGCCGATCGCGAGATCCGCGACCGACGAATCAATGCCTTGAATAGACCCTTCGAAAAGTTCAATTTCCACTCGCGCGGAAGCGAAATTTTCGCGGGCAACTCCGATCGACAAAGGGTCAATGTCGCAAGCGATCACACGTCCGGCTCCAAGCTTCTTCGCGGCTTCGGCCAGAATTCCGGACCCTGTGCCCACATCGACAACCGTAGTCCCGGGCCAGACGAATTGCTCCAGAGCTTCCAGACACAGCCGCGTGGATTCATGCGCGCCCGTGCCAAACGCGAGGCCGGAGTTCACCACGATTCGAATGCGTCCAACCGGCGCTGGGTCATCCCGCCATTCCGGGACAAGGTAGAAGCGCTTGCCCACGGTGATCGGCTTCAGGTACTCGTGCGATTCCGATACCCAGTCCCTGTCCTCCGGGTATTCAACCGGCGCATCCCCGAAACGCGCGGAAAGCGCGCCGGAAGTTGCGTCGTCTTCGAAGAACGCGCGCATCCCCGATGGAGTCTCCACAATGCCGGCGACACCGGCTTCCCACAACTCGGCGATGAGTAGATCGCGCTGATCTTGCGGGCAATCGAGTAAGAGAGAGAACATAGGAGAATCGATGAAATTGCAGGGAATCTTAGTGGCGGCGGCCACGCCGTTCGATTACCGCGGCAACATTTACAAGGTTAAAGTACAGCACAACATAGAAAAGTGGAACCTGACTACGGTAAGCGGCTACTCTTTCGCCGGGTCCGCGGGGGAAGGGCCGTTGCTGCGCGAATCGGAGAAAGTCACGCTGTGGGAAATGGCGGCCAGACATGCCGCGCCCGGGAAGGTTCTCATCGCCGACGCCGGCGCGGAAGGAGTCGAAGTCAGCGTACAGTTGGCGAAAAGCGCTGCCGAGTGTGGGTTCCATGCCATCGTTTGCGGCGTGCCACATCACTACCGCACCATGATGTACGGCGCCGAGACGCAGCTTTTGTATTTCCGCTCCGTGGCCGACCGGTCGCCCATTCCGCTAATTATTGAGAATGCTCCCGCCTACACGGGCGTGGATGTGACGCCGGAGACCAGCGGCATGCTCTCCATTCATCCGAACATCATCGCAGTGGTGGAAACGGGAACGCCGGCGGGGCGCATCCCCCAGATTAAAGAGATCGCGGACCCGGGGTTTGCGGTACTCGCGGGTTCTTCGACCTCGCTCCACGAAAGCCTGCAGCGGGGCGCGGCGGGTGCGCTGCTGCCGCTGGCGAGCGCGGTTCCTTACGCCTGCATCACCCTTTGGGAAGCGTTCCGGATGCGGGACGAAGCCGCCTCGATCGACTGGCAGGAAAAGATTTCTCATCCGGGCATCCTGGTGACGGACCTCTACGGCGTGCCCGGCCTGAAGTATGCGATGGAATTGAACGGGTACTATGGAGGGCCGCCGCGATTGCCCTACTGTCCGCCGGATTCGCGGACGCGCGCCGATATCGAATCGGCATTTCAAAACCTGCGGGGCTAGAATACGATTTGACCCTCAAAGGCAAGACCGCACTCATTGCGGGAGCAAGCCGCGGCATCGGCCTGGCCATCGCGAAAGCGATGGCCGACGCCGGCGCGCATACACTGCTGGCTTCCCGATCCATCGAGAAGCTGAAAACGCTGGCGGCGGAACTGCATGGAACCGCCATAGAACTGGATATCGCCTCGCATGCGTCGATACGCGCCTGCGCGGACGAAGCGGGCGATGTCGACATCCTTGTCAACGTCGCGGGCACGAACGTTCGGAAAGCTTTCGAAAACTTCACCGAAGCGGATTACGCGGCTGTGATGCAAACCAACCTGCATGGAATCGCCGAATTGACCCGGCTGGTGGGCGCGAAGATGATCGCCCGCGGCAAAGGCGGCAGGATCATTTCGATCGGCAGCGTGGCGTCGCTCATGGGTCTGCCGTACATGGCGGTCTACGCGATGACCAAAGGCGGCGTGATGCAGCTTACGCGGGCGTTGGCGGCGGAGTGGGGTCAATATGACATTCAGGTCAACTGCATCGCTCCCGGATTCATCGAAACCGATTTGAACCGGAAGATGTGGCAATCCACCGAACTGCGCGATTGGCTGAAAGGCTCGCAGGCGAACCCTCGGCTGGGTACGCCGGAAGACATCGCGCCGCTGGCTGTGTTTCTCGCCGGGCCCGGTTCCAGTTACATCACCGGCCAGATCATTGCGGTGGACGGCGGGTACACCACTACCGCTGTTTGGCCGTTCCATCCCTAATGCTCTGGACAAGACGGTTAATGCTTCGCGTATCTGGGCTGGGCCTGCTGGCGGGCGGTTCATTTGCCCAGGAGCGGACGCCCCGCACGACCGAGCCGGAACTGAAGCCGGATTTCGTTTGTCCCATGGACCCGGATGTACACTCGGCGGTCCCGGGCAAATGTCCGCGCTGCGGGATGCAATTGCAGGCGCGCATATTGGAAGCGCAAGCCTACCGGCTGAGCCTCGCCGCACAGCCGGCGAATCTGCCTGCCAAGCGCTCGGTGGAACTCAGTTTTGCGATCAGCGATCCGAACACCGGAACGCCGGTGAAGAGCTTCGATCTGGTGCATGAAAAGCTGTTCCACTTCTTCGCCGTGAGTCAGGATCTCGAGTGGTTCCTTCATGACCATCCGGTGCTGGGCGGTGACGGCGTGTTTCGATTGCCGGTGACCTTTCCAGCCGCCGGGATGTACGAGGTTTTCGCGGACTTCTATCCCACTGGCGCCACACCGCAGTGGATTCCGCGCTTCCTTTACACCAGCGGCTTGCGCGGGTACACCAGCGGCGCGCGCGGGGGATCGCCGGCATCGCCAGAGGTCAAGTATATGAACCCGCAGAGCGATGGCGGAGTCGAAATAAACCTGCAACTGGATCCGCTGGAGCCGATGGCCGGGCGCGCCACATCCTTATTCTTCAACGCCAACCCAGCCGATGGGCTGGAGCTTTGGCTGGGCACTTACGCGCACGCTTTCTGGATAAGTCACGACCTGCTGGACGCCGAGCATACGCACCCGGCATTTTTCGGCAACCTTCAGTTTGAAGTTTACTTTCCTCGCCCGGGCGTCTATCGGTTCTGGCTGCAGTTCCAGCGCAAAGGAACACTCCACACGATGAAGTTCGATATTCCGGTCAAAGGGTGAGATGGCCGCCTTCTTCACCCTCTTGAGGAATTGGGTGTTCACGATGCCCCTGATCATTCTGGCGACGGCGGTAATGGCGATGGCGTCCCTGGCCGCGTCGCTCTTCGACGCGACCGGCAATACCCAGCACCGCTTCGCCCGCGTATGGTCGCGCATGCTCTTGAGGATTGGTTTCGTACGCGTGCAGACGGAAGGAATCGAGAAGCTCGATCCCGCCCTGAGTTATGTTCTGGTTGCCAACCACTCCAGCTATTACGACACTCCGGTGATCATCGCGAACATTCCGCTGCAGTTCCGTTTTTTCGCGAAGAAAGGGTTGTTTCAAATCCCTTTGATGGGGCAGCATATGTCGCGCGCGGGCTATTTCCCGGTGGTACGTGACGACCCGCGCGCGTCCCTTAAGAGCATGCTGGAAGGTGCGCGCCAGATCCGGGAAAAACGCATCTCGGTGCTGCTGTTTCCAGAAGGCGGAAGGTCGCTGACGACGCTGCGCGAGTTTAAAGAAGGTGCGGCGCATATCGCAATCAAAGCGGGAGTGCCGGTGGTCCCCGTGGGCTTGGTTGGGGTGCGCACGATCCTTCCCATGCATAGTCTGCTTTTACGGGCCGGCACGGTTCGGCTGTGTGTCGGCAACCCGATTCCGACCGCGCATCTAGGCGCCCGCGACCGCGCGCAAGTGACCCGCCTTGCCATGGAGCGCATCGCGGAGATGATCGGCGAACCTGTGCCAGTCGCCGCGGCGTGATTCAATAGGCGCATGGTTCTTTCAAGAGTATTCCCGGCGCTTGTGGCTCTTGCCCTGAGCACGATTTGTTTATCGGCGGCCGAATCCGTCTCCATCTGGACCCAAACCGAACTGACGGGAGTTTCAACTAAGCTCGCTTCGAATAAGAGCGCGAAGAGTATCGAAGGCGTACCGCTGGGAGCGTTCGGTAGTCAGTCCTGTTCCGTGTTCCGCAGGACCGCGAGCGGTGAAGCGGAACTGCACAAGGTGAAGACGGACTACCTGATTATCGAGCAGGGGAACGCCACCCTGGTATACGGCGGAACCATTCCGAATGCGAGAACCAGCGCGCCAAACGAGGTGCGAGGATCGTCGATTTCCGGCGGTGGGTCAAAGGCGGTTTCAGCCGGCGATATTATTCGCATTCCTCCGGGCACCCCTCATCAGTTCGTCCTGGCGAAAGGCCAGACGGTCAGTTATTTTGCGCTCAAGGTGGAAACGGCGCGCTCTGCTACGATGCAGTAAATTGTCTCGATCCCAGTTTTGCTCGCGATCGCTTGCCGCGTTCGCGGTGTGTTGTTGTTTGGCTTTCGCGGGTTGTTCGCGATCGCCGAAGCGGGAATCGGTTCCCGTGAACAATCCCGGCCCGCCGACTTCGGGAACCAATCCGGCACTGCCCGGCATGCCTCCGGTGACCGACCCGTCGGATATATATGCCGCCGATCACGCGGGCAATCTGAGCGCCGCGGTGAAAGGGTATCCCTCGCGAATTTACGTCCCGAACAGCGGCAGTAACACCGTGGATGTGATCGATCCGCGAACCTTCAAGATCATCAACCATTTTAATGTGGGCCGCCAGCCGCAGCATGTAACGCCGGCCTATGATATGTCGCGGCTTTGGGTGCTGAACGATCTTGGCGATAGCGTGACCGAGATCAATCCGGCGAACGGGGCGAAGGGGCGGACGTTTCCGGTGAAAGACCCGTACAACATGTATTTCACGCCCGATGGGAAGTTCGCCATCGTGGTGGCGGAACGCGAGAACAGGCTGGATTTTCGCGACCCGCAAACCATGAAGCTGGTGGAGAGTTTACCCGTCTCGTGCCCGGGGATCGACCATATGGATTTCACGGCGAACGGGCGCTACCTCATCGCAAGCTGTGAGTTTTCAGCGCAACTGGTGAAGGTGGACGTGAGCCGGAGGAAGCTGATCGGCACGATCGCTTTAGAACACGGCGGAATGCCTCAGGATGTGAAAACGTCCCCGGACGGCAAGGTCTTCTACGTGGCGGATATGAAGGCCAATGGTGTCTACGTAATCGAACCGGACGCGTTCAAGCGGATCGGCTTTATCCCTACGGGCAAAGGCACCCACGGTTTGTATGTGAGCCGGGATTCGAAGGTGCTCTATATTTCCAACCGCGGCGAAGGTAGCGTGACTGTGCTCGATTTGGCGACCCGCAAGAAGATCGCGAAGTGGCAGATCCCGGGCAGCGGGTCTCCCGACATGGGTGGAGTTTCCGCGGACGGTAAAGTCTTGTGGCTTTCCGGCCGCTACGACAAGGAAGTGTACGCGTTCGACACCGGAGACGGGCACTTGTTGGCGCGAATCAAAGTTGGCAAGGGGCCGCACGGGCTGTCGGTATTCCCGCAACCCGGCCGCTACTCGCTCGGCCACACGGGCGTTTACCGTTAGCCCGACCAACATGGCTACTGCGCGAGCCGAAGGATCTGTGAGGCGACGCTGTTAAAGGCGTCGGCAAGTTGACTGGAATCGGGCGAATACACGTAAAGTCCGGTGGGCTGGGCTGGATTGTAACTCGACGAGCCCGGGTCATTGGCGACCCTTTTAAGGAACACGCCGTCGATCGCGCCATCGCCGCCTAAACCGATGCAATAAATGGTTGGACTGAAAGTCGTATCGCTTCGGATGCGCTGGCCCGCTGAATCCGCGGCATTGGTCGAAGCGTTCACCACCGCGATCGGCTCATCAACGCGCATCTGCCCCTGATACGGATTGCCCGCCGGATACGTGTCGACGGGCATGTAGCCCACGACCGAGTTCCCCCAAGAATCGACGGTAGGGATATAGGCGATGTCCCGCCTGACATAAGCCCAATTGTTCCCCCCGCCGCTGAACGTGCATCCCGGAGCGCTGATCATCGGCTCGCTGGTGACGGAGATGCTCGTGCCCACATTGCTCATCAGACCCACGGTGTAGCCGAGGGTCGCCCCATCCGGAGCGGCCTGATCCAGAACTCCGTCAAGGTAGCTGTGTCCATCGGCGCTTTTTGGGATTTGGCACGGTGACGCCGGGGTGTTGACCAAAGTGGAGGTATTAAAAGAGTCATACCGGACGTCGGCGCTACTCTTTACCTGGTAGTGCGCGGAAATGCCATCGGGCTGTCCGTCCGTGAAGTAGACGATTAGGTTCAGCGCGCCGGGCTCGTTTACCGCCAGAATCTGTTGGTAAGCCATCCACAGCGCTTCGGCGGAACCGGTACCGCCGGCGCAGTTGATTTCGCCGATCACGTTCACAATCGACGGGTTCTGCGTCATGAAGTTCAGCGTCGGCGGGTAGTCGAGGTTCGCACTGGATTTGAAAGTAATCAGGGCCATTCGATCCCGGCCGTTCGTAAACTTTTGGGCGAACGACTGGGCCGCCAAAATCATCTCGCTGCACGGCGTCCCCTGCATGGACCCGGAGCGGTCCATGGTCAGGACCAGATTCACATCCCGTCGGCTCGCTTCACCCGAAGCCGTAATCGAGCCCGTCTTGATCCCCAGGAATTCCAGAAAATGCATCGGGTAAGTGACTGACGCGGTCACGGAAACGGTGCGGGTTTTGGTCGTGGTTTCCTGAATCGAGCTGCTGCTCGTGAAATTGGTGGTCCCGTAGATCCCGCTTGGAAAGTTCGCGTTCAGGTAGGAGTTAACGGTGGCTTGAGCCGACGCGGTTTGGCTAGCGAGAGTGAGCCCGACGCTGAGCGACCGGGCGCCCGCCAAGGCCGCTGAATCCACCGCCGCCGAGAGCCTGGTTTGCATCATGTACGCAAGGCCGCCATCAACGGCGAACCCTACCATCGGGATAACCACCAACACCAGCATGAGCGTGAGCAGCACCAGTGCCGCGCCGCTTCTGCGATCGGCGGCCGCCGCGTCGCCACGCGGTAAACGGCGCTTCAAAAGATCACCCGCGTGTAGTTCCCTGAGCCGGATACAAAACCGGGCCAGTTTAAGTCCGGCGAAGAGAAATAGGCTTCGGCCAGGTAAGCGTACTGCCCAGATAAAAGCGGCAGAACCGAATTGAACGTTCCCGCCCGCGTGCTGGTGTCGTTCAAATAATAGTTGGAACTGATGTTTCCGCTCGAATCGATATCGGCGGCGTTAGGAGTCCCGAACGAGCTGGTGCGCAGGCTGGAGTTGCCGATAACAATGCGGCGCGTAAAGACCGGATAATTCACATTCGAGCAAGACGTTTGGCCTCCCGCGGTGCAATCGGAAGTACTGATCATCGTGATGGTCGAGAGGATCACCACGCCGTTTCCGCCGTTTGTGCTAAAGGTGAATCCGGAGGCCAGACGCACGAGAATCTGCTGGTTGTTGGGCTGAGAAAAATCGACGCCATACGCTTCCATGTGGGCCGCGTCGCGGCAGATCTGGGTCACCTCAATCGACCGCACGATATTCAGACCGATGAAGATGGTTCCGAGCAGCAGCGGAATCCAGAACAGCGTGGATAGGGAGAATTCCACCAGCGCGCTTCCCCGCCGTAATCCGCATCGATGAAGTACAGTCATTTCAACGTGCGGGAGGCACTCCTCCAGGTGAACTCTCCATCACATCGGCGGAAAGGGCCGACATCACGATAGGCGAGCCGCTTCGCCAGACCGGCGCCAGCGGCTTCACGGACACGCCACTCACCGCCACTTGAACCACATTCCCGCCCGCGTTTGAATTGGTTGCAACCAGAGTCGTGGGGTTGTAATAGGTGATCGCGATTTCGTTCGCTCCCGCGGATCCACTCAGGAACCCCATTGCATTCTGCTGCACCACGGACTTGATTGAGGCGTCCTGTCCCATACCGGGCATCGTTTGGCTGGTGACCGCGTACCGGACTCCCTGGCGTACGGCGAATTGCAGGCTTGCCTTGGCGAAGATCATCCAGGCCGAGTCCATGATCAGGAAAATGATCGCCAGCAAGGGGAGGAGCACGAGCGAAAACTCGACCAGATTGGACCCTTCTTCTCGTCGCAGTATCCCCATTACGCCACCCGCCCCAGCCGGAGATGTTCCATTGCCCGCGGCAAGGTGAACGAAGCCGCCGAGTCTTCAATTGATTCGCCTGCGTGGGTCACATCGTCCAACCCCCTTCCGTTCCGGCGGGAGGCCAGTTTCAGGTACCCGATTTTGGCGGGATCGATCCGCATGAGCCGGCAGCAGACGGCATCCACCGCGGGCGGATATTTCCCGGCGACAAGCAGGCCCAGCTTCTTGCAACTGCCCAGGAGCGGCCCGTTGCCTTCCATGGCCTCAATGCCATCGACAATGCAGAACTGGCGAGGGAAAAGCTCATGAAGATCGGCGACGCATTCGTCGATTCCCGCCCAGTGCAGCAGATTTTTCGGCCAGCCGTAAACCGCGCCCGGGACGATTCCGAAGTGATTCTTCATGGAAAGGGTGGCGCCGGCCCAATGGTGGGTTTTCATTTTGGGCAGCGAAACGAGCAGGTCGCAATTGAGAACCGTGTTGGGAAGGTAGAGTTCCGTCAAGGAAGAGAATGGCTTCTTGAGCCGGACCCGAGAGACCTCGTCGAGGTTGAGGTCGGTAAAGAGATTCTCAAAGCGGGGAACGGCAGTGAAGTATCCGGCCGCTTCCGCCATATCGAGAGTGGCTCGCCGATTGGCCGGCCCCTCCGCAATGTTCACGCTTCGGGCGCCGATGGACAGGAACGCGTCTCTTACGGCGGAGACCAAATACGGGTTGGTGTTGATGGGGCGCCCGCAATCGAATTCGACCAGGTTCGGCTTCAGAACCACGCGCAGACCGTTAGCCGGTACGCGGTGCTGGAGCAGTATCCGCTTGACCGTCCCGGTGAGGTCCCCCGAATAGTCGGTTTGCCGGACAATCGAAACCAGTGCCGGATTTTTAGCCCGGTTGACCGGACTGCAACCGATCGCAGCCAGCGAGCCAAGGAAGAAGAATCGCCGCGAGATATTTTCGGTCATGCCATCCCCGCGGCAAAGCCGTTCTTCCTCAGGCGGCAAGCTTCCGCCAGTAGAAGAAGGGATCGGTCGTAGTTCGTGCGGCAACGGGTATTTATTTCAGGTCCCGCAGGGGATCGCCCATAGGCGGAAAGACCTATCCGCAGCCAACTCTGCGCCTCCACTGAGTTCGTGCGAGCCAGCCAGTTCTCGGCCAGCGTGAGCGACCGCTTCAGATCAGCGGGCGCTCCGCCTTGGAGCGCGAGTAACGCCATGCCGGTTGTTTCCGGGTACGATGCCGCGCTTTCACCGCTGGCGACTGATCCCCCGTGATTCCACCCGCCGTCCGCGCAGCGGCGGGATAATAGAAAGCTCCTCGCGTGCGCAACTCGTTCGACGAGAGCCGCCTGCTGTTTGAAACCCGGCGATTTGGACAGCGCCAGGATGGCAAGCGACGTCGGCATCACCCACGAAGCCGTGCCGGGAAAGAACGACCAACCTTCCGGATCGGTCCGGGCCGAACCCAGAAACCATTTCCGTAGTTCTTCGAGCCCGACCCGACGCGCGCCTGCCTGAGCATATATCCATTCGACCGCCCGTTGGATCGCCCGCGACTCCGCGTGCTCCACTGGAGACCCATTACTCGGCGAGGTCTCAAGCGCAATCACCGCGAGGGTTGTCACCCACGTACTGATTGGAATCGTCGCTGAAGGAGTCCAGCCGCCGTCCGGCATCTGGCGGCTCCGTAGCCATTGCCGTCCTCCCGCTTGGGCGCTGGCCGACCCGCCGCAGGCGTTCAGAGCAAGCAGCGAGAAACTTGTCGGTTCGGTCCAGGACGTCCCACGATCGTATCCCCATCCGCCGTCGGCGTTCTGCCCCTGCTCCAACTCGCGGATAAGCCGATCGACCATAGCGCGCTCCGGATCCGGAACCTAGACAACTTTGCGTTTGCGGCGGCGCTTGATATAGAGGAGTAGAACCGCTCCCGCAATCAACCAGATGAGCGTCTGTAGTGTTGTATCCATGATGTTCCCTCGCTGTTTATAAGATTTCGCGGACCTGATCCGCTACTGACACAATCGGCTTTTTGCCCCGATTGCTTTAGCTATTTTTAGTGAAACTCGCGCATCGCCGGCAGCAGATTTTTCATCAGTTGGAGCATTCCCGGCCCGGCGGTGACCACCAGCAGAGCGGGCAGGCAAAAAAAGAAGATAGGGAACACCAGCTTAACGCCCACTTTCCCGGCTCGCTCCTCAGCTTGCTGACGGCGCCGCACCCGTAAGAAATCGGAGCTGGTGCGAAGGGCGTCGGATACGCTTGTCCCGAACCGATCCGTTTGCACAAGGATCGCGACCAGCTTCTTCACTTCCTCCTCTCCGGTCCGATCTCCCAAGTTGCGAAGCGCGTCCGGACGGGTGTTCCCTGCGAGAATCTCCAGATTGACCAGCGCCAGCTCTTCAGCCAAGGCGGGATGAACACTGGCGAGTTCCCGGCTGACGTTAACGATGGCCTGGTCGAGAGCGCAACCCGCATCGCTGCAGACGACCAGCAGATCGAGAACGTCCGGAAGCGCGAACCGGATCTGCTCCCGGCGCTTCGAGATCTTCCTGCCGAGCAGAAATCCGGGCAGAGAGTATCCAGCGCCGCAGCCCGCAAAGATGATCACGATACGCAGTACCGGATTGGCGGTGATGTGATCCCGCAACAGCAGGGCGGCGGTAAGGAAGGCTGCGGAGCAGACCAATCGAAGGCCTGCCAGAACCAGAGGCGCCCTTTCGGAACGGATACCGGCGGATGCGAGCTCCCGCCGCGCCACCCTCAGGTCGGGGGGAGACATCGGCATCAATCCGCCAATGGACGCAAGCAGCTTCGAAATTGCGGACCCCGGCGGCGACGACGGCGCACTTATCGATGCCGGCAAATTCTCATCCGGCGCCTCCGCCAGGCGATCAAGGATGCGTCCAGGCCGCACATACCGCGAGTAGCCGAAAAAAGTGGCGGCCGCGGTAAGGACGATAAACAGAAGAATGGAAACGAGAGCGGCCATCGACTAAACCTTTATGTTCACAATCTTGTTGATCACGAAGTAGGCGATGATCTGGCCGGCGATCGCCCCGTAAAGCATGATTCTTCCATCCTTGTCGGTCGTCAGAGTCGAGAGGTAGGTGGGATTGCTGGCCAGCAGAATCAGTACGACGGCAACCGGCATCATCAGGAGCACCAAGCCCGTGATTCTTCCGTGCGCGCTGAGCGATTTCACTTGACCCCTCAACCGGGAGCGCTCGCGAATCACGAACGAAAGCTTGTTTAGGATTTCACTGAGGTTTCCTCCGGTCTCCTGTTGCAGCAGGACGGAGGAAACGAAAAACCGGACATCCACCAGCGGGACCATGGAAACCATCTTCTCCAGGCAAACATTTAACGCGGCACCCAACTGCATTTCATGGCAAACGCGGCGAATAGACGACGCCAGCGGTTCGCCCGCATCCTTCGATAGAATCTCCAGGCTGATGGAGAGCCCGTGGCCCGCCCGCATGGACCGGGCGAGAAAATCGAGGGCCTCCGGAAACTGCTCTTCGAACTTTTGCAGGCTCTTGGACCGCTTTCGCGCGACATAAAGGAACGGGCCAACCAATCCCAGTACCGCCAGCGCCGCCGCGCTTCCCACAGGCGAAGACATCAGATTCAAACGCCACCCGATAAAGAATCCGATGCCGCCGCAAGCGAAAGTCGTAAAAAAAAACCGGGCAGGCGTCCATTCGACATGCGCCTGCAGAGTAGGGATGTGATCTTGGCGACAATGGGGAGACGGTCCAACCACTCCGGCAAGCCGTTCTGCTCCTTCGCGCCGCGCACCAGGCTGGTGTTTTCCGTGGCGGCAACCGCATCCGCTGTCCACAGGATCTGCCGCACCTGGCTCTTCCTGCGGCTCTCGAAGAAAGCCATCCCGAGCCCGACGCACAACAGCACGACCAGGAAAACTACCGGGAAAACGATCAGAGCAACGATCATAAATGGTCAACGCACCTCGGTTGCGCTTTGAAACAAACTCGCCGGCAGTTCAATTCCCGCTCCCTTCAGCCGCTCGGCGAACTTGGGCCGCACCCCGGTCGCGCGGAAGCGGCCTGTAACCCGCCGATCCTGCGTCAGACCCGTCTTCTCAAAGACGAAAATGTCCTGGGTGGTCACGTTCTCGCCCTCCATCCCGACACATTCCGTGATGAAGCTTACGCGCCGCGTCCCATCGCTGAGGCGGGAAAGCTGAATAAAGAGATCCACGGCCGATGCCACCTGCTGCCGGATAGAACGCACGCTGAGATTCGCGCTCGACATCCCGATCATCACTTCCAGCCGGCTGATAGCATCCCGCGGGTTATTGGCGTGAATGGTGGTGAGCGAACCATCGTGGCCGGTGTTCATCGCCTGTAACATATCCAAAGCTTCCTCGCCGCGGACTTCTCCCACGATGATTCGGTCCGGGCGCATGCGCAGAGCGTTGATCAACAGTTGCCGCTGCGCCACCGCGCCTTTGCCTTCGACGTTCGGCGGCCGCGTTTCCAGCCTCGCCACGTGGACCTGCCGCAGTTGAAGCTCAGCGGCGTCTTCAATCGTTATGATCCGTTCATCGGCTGGAATGAACCCGGACAATAGGTTCAGAAACGTTGTTTTTCCGCTTCCGGTTCCTCCCGAAATGATAATGTTCAATCGTGCCTGCACGCATGCCTGCACCAGTTGCAGCATCTCGCGCGTGATCGAGAGGCGCTGGATCATGTCCTCCGGCTGAAGCGGATCGCCTCCGAAACGGCGAATGGAAAGGAGCGGCCCGTCCACCGCCAAAGGCGCGATCACCGCGTTCACGCGAGAGCCGTCCGGGAGACGCGCATCCACCATCGGTGACGATTCATCGATGCGCCGACCTACACGGCTCACCACTTTTTCGATGATCCGCTGCAGGTGCGCGTTATCGCGAAACTCGATCGCCGTTTTTTCCAGCTTGCCGCTGCGCTCCACATACACCAGATGAGGGGTGGTGACCAGGATGTCGGAAACGGTGCGATCCTTCAACAGCGGTTCGAGCGGCCCCAGACCGAACACCTCATCGAGAACCTCTTCGATCAGCCGGTCTTTTTCACCCGCGCTGAGTGGCGTTTTCTCTTCGTCCACCAGACGGCCCACGGCCGGCCGGATTTCCTGACGAACGCGTTCGCTGGGGACGTTCGAAACGGCCTCCAGGTTCATGCGGTCGAGGAGTTTCCGATGGATAGCGAACTTCATCTCCTGGTTCGCCGGTCCCGGAACCGCGCGGCTCGGGAGCGCGACCGAAGCCCGTGCGATGGGGGGGATCGGGTTGCCGTCTTTCAGGATTTGCTGAGATGTCATTGGCTCCTCATCAATTTCTCCCGCGGGCTCATCCGAACAGGGCGAAGCGTTTGCGTGCCGGCTTAGGTTCCTCTTTGCCGGAAATGCGCAGCGCCAGCCTTGAGAACTGTTCAGCGAGACGGTTATTGGCGGGAAGCAGCGTGCCGCCGGCGTACGAGTGATAGAGGCCGGGATAGTCGTTGGGAAGGGTAGCGTAGAGCGGTTTGCCCAAAATTTTCTCCAGTTCCTCCAGCGTGATGTCCATCATCTTGGGTGTTCGGTTCAGAATCAGGTGAAGTTTTCGGGTCAGGGTCTCGTCATTCGATACGCTGCGCACGATGGACTTGAGCCCATGGAGGGCAACCACCTCCAGGGTGGCGACCAGAAAGAGCTCGTCCACTTCGTCGAGGACGACGCGAGCGGTGCGCGTCAAGCTGCGGCCGAGGTCGATGATCGTCCAGTCATGCTGCGTGCGCATAAACCGAATGACTTGCTTGAAATCCTGCTCGTCCGGATACTCTCCATGAGAGATGGCGGCTGGCGCCGGGAGCACACTAAAGCCCGGCCGCGGTTGCGCTACTAAGGCCTTCCAGAGACTCGCGTCCAGCCGGGAAAGATTCTTGACCGCATCCAATACGGAATAGGTGGAGGCGGTTTTCATCAGAAATCCGACGACCCCGGAAGTGAAATCGAAATCGGCCAGAAGCACTTGCCCGCCGGTTTGCTTTTGCATTTCGGTGGCGATGTGACACGCGAGTGTGGTCGACCCGCAACCACCCTTGGCGGAAAGAAATGCGATTACTTTTCCGCTTTTCTGCGAGGAATCGGCTTCGCACGCATCCTGGATACGGTTCAGCGCGGCGAATAGCGTGTCCTCGAAGGGAGGGTGCACAAACTCGCTGGCACCCGCCCGCATGGCGGCCAGCACGGAGTCGGAATCGGCTTGCGAATGGGTTGCAATCACCCGGGTTTGCGGCGAGCGCGACTGCACTTCGCGGATCGCCGGACCGAGCCCCCCGGACGTAAACGCGCTATCGAGAAGGAGTGAGTGCGGCTGGCAGGCGGCAACCCGCTCCAGCAGCAATCCCCAGTTCAGCGGATCGACCCGCTCCCACCGCATCCGCTCGGAAGCATCCCCGAGAACCTGGAAAACCTGGGCGCGGAGCGCTTCATTTTCGAGCGCGATGATCACGTTGGCGGGCGACATAGTGGTATGGCTTCAGTTCCTCGACGGATCCGCTCCGGACCCGGGCATAGGAATAGGACTGATTGGCGCTGTTCCCGGCAAATTGGGGCTGCCTAACGCGGGCTGGACTGCGGCCGCACCCGTGGCTCCCGCGGTTGTACCACTGGATGCCGCCTGCAGCCGCCGCAGTGTTTCAGAAGGAAGCGTGTCTTTCTTCCATCTCGAGTTGTCCGCCGAGGCCGCGGGAACGGGGTTCGCGGGAACCGTCATCGACAGGCCTTTCATGAAGGGCTTGGGCATCACGAGGTCCGGACCAGGTGTGCCGGCGGGTATCGGGTCCACCACTTCCGGAGTAACCAGCACCAGCAATTCGCTCCGGCTACGGCTCTCCGACTTGGATTGAAAAATTTTACCCAGCAGCGGGATGTCGCCCAGGCCAGGGATCTTGTTCAGCGTTTCGGTAAGCCGGTTGTCAAGCAGACCGGCGATGGCGAAACTCTGACCGCTCGCGAGTTCCACTTCGGTTTGCACGCGGCGCGTCGCCAGCCCGGGCACCGTAAATCCCTGAACAGTCAAGCCATTCGCAAAGTCGAGGGAGCTCACTTCCGGGGTGACAATCAACCGGATCGTGCCGCGCGAGGTCACCGTCGGGAGGAAGTGAATGCGCACCCCGAACTCGCGAAACTGGATAGTGATTTGCCCAACCCCGGCACCGCCGCCCTGGAGCGTTGGATACGGAAATTCGCCACCGGCCAGGAAGCTGGCCGATTTCCCACTCACCGTCAAAACGTTCGGCTCCGCCAAAATTTCAGCAAGCTGCTTGGCCTGAAGGGCGCGAATGGTCGCACCAAGATTCAAGTCGGGACGGAACAATAGAATATTCAGAGCGTCCGAAAAACTGAACTGGGTGTTGTATCCCGCGGCGATCTTATCCGGGGTGGCCGGCGTAAACTGCTGGGTCGAGACGCCTCCGATTGTGTTACCGGCGCCGGTGCTAAGCAGGTTCGCTCCTAGTTCGATGCTCGCCGCCCGATCCACGTTGACGAAGCGGACCTTCAACAGAATCTGCGGTTCGGCCGGCGGAACTTTCACGCTCAATAAATCCACCACCTTTCCCAGAGTGGAGGCGATCGCGACCGCGCGATCGGCCGCGACGAGATCGTTCACGGTACCTCGCAGGAAGACACTGCCGCCTTCTACCCGCAGGATTACATCCTGTCCGGTCAGTTCACGCGACAATTCCTCGCGCACGGTGTCCACTTTCAAATGGCCGGGGAGTACGTGCACGTCGAACAACGAACGTTGCCCATTGGCCGCCCACAGGACCAGGGTCGTGTCCCCGGGCGATTTTCCGTTTACCACCACCTCTGTGCCGCTTACGGCCAAGGCCTCGGCGATGTCCGGGTTTCCGACCAGAATGCGGCGCACCCCGTTGGGATTTTCCAAAACGACCGATTTGCTCACCAACACCGAAAGATCCGACGGCTCGGCTTTCGGAAGCGAGCCGGATGCTTGTTCGGGTCCGTCGGCCGCTTCCACGGAAAATGCGCTCAACGCGAATGCCACGGCCAGCGCGGCCAGAGAGAACCGTTTGACGGGCAACTTACTGCTCCTCCGCATTTGCACCGAACCTTTGTTCCGTTCTCTTCGTGCCGCTGAATACCTCAACGCTCACGCCATCCGGCTTCGCCGACTTTGCGATCAGCCGCGGTGCTGGTGATGGCGCCGCCGCCGGAATCCGCATCATGGTTCGGAGCGCCGTGGCTGCGGAAGAGGGAGGATTGATTCCGAACAGCGCGTATGAGGTGGTGCCGTGCGTCACCTGCTCTTTCGTATCGAGCGGGTTGCGCATCACCAGTTGAACCTTGGCTTCCCCACTCGCCAGGTTCAGCACTTCGGCCTGATCCGGGGTGACCAGCAGATTCACCACCTGCGCGTCCTCCGGCTTTCCTTCGGCGTTGCGTTCAATCCGTTGATTAGCCGAAAGAACCTCGAGATTCTGGAGAACTGTTCGAGAGACGGTTCCCCCTCGAATCGCGTCTCCGCCGGGCGGGGCGCCGGCGACCACGACATCCACTCGCATACCCGGCAATACAAAACCGGCCAAACCCACCACATCGTTGACCCGCAGCGCCGCCGCCCGCATTCCCACCGGAATGGTGGCAGCCAGGCCGGCGCCCGCGCCTTGGGCCGCCAACCGGCCGCTCACTAAAGGCTCGTTACTGAAAATCCGCGTCACGACTCCCCGCCCGACGGCGTCTTCGACCTTCAACACGGCCTGAGCCGGCACCGGCCCCGACCAGGCGACCTTGCGCACATCCGCCGCGTGGATCAACTCGCCCGTCTGAAGATCGTGATCGGCCACGATCAGAGTGGCGGTCGAAGTGGGAGTAGCGGTGAAGACGTGGCTGGAGATCAGGCGATACACCAGAAAGCTTGCAGCGGCTGCCACTACGAGTGCGAAGACAAAAACAGATAACAGGCGTTGATTCATGGTTATGACCGAAGTTGGCCTTCTTGGAAATTAGAATGGAATCAGAACCGTGACTGCGATCGGCGGCGCGCGCACTCACGGTCCAGGTTGAGGTGACTTCGCGGGGTCCTAACCAAGTAGCCGCAAAGTACCTACGCGAGTAAATCCGGAACCACTGTCGCAACAACGCGTGTCTAGGTTGCGGCGGTATTGGCGGTGCCGAGCTGGGTGTTAACGGTACCCCAGAGTGTCTTCAGGCTTCCCTGAACGGTGGTCAATACTCCGATCGTTGCCAGCGCAATGAATGCGAGCAGCAGCGAATACTCCACGAGATCCTGCCCGTCGTCTTCCTGCCAAAACTTCTTCGCGAACGATGTAATCATGCTTTCTCCTTTTTTTAGTTACAGGTCTCTTAGGCCTCTTCCTTTGGCCGCAATCAGCTTCATGGACCGGACGAAACACTAAGTGAGCCCGCGAACTGCCGGTGACGTTTAACGTACGCCTTCTTATGAAGTGATCGGCGGTCCGGCGAATTTCTTTAGCCGCGGGAAAAACTTTTGTCCGTCACAGAACCCGTAGATACGAGACGGCAATCAGCGTCAACGCGCCGCCCGCGATCGAAAGCGCATGCGGCATGCGAAGCGCCTGGGTGCTGCGAACGTCCAGTGCGGAAGTGTTCTTGTAGGGCGCCCGGAAGTGAAGGAGCGAACCCATCAGCAATTGCACGTTAAACCAGGTTTCGTAGACGCGGCGCCGCAGCACGATGAGAGCCAGCGCGGCGAGCCCGCCGATGAGCGCCGTCGAGAGGAACAAAATCCCCCAATTCAGGGGCCCTACGATCGCCCCGATGGCCGCCATCAGCTTCACGTCCCCCGCGCCCATGCCGTGTATCAGATAGAGCGGCAGGTAGACGAGAATGGCCGCCGCCATTCCCGTTAGCGCAAATCGCCAACCTGTTCTATCGGCAAGAATCGTATTGGCCGCTAGTCCCAGAAGGAGGCCCGGAACGGTGATCCAGTTCGGGATGCGGTGTTCCCGCCAATCCACGACGCCGCTGACCAGCGCAAGCACCATCAGCAATATATAGAGAATCGCGGGTAGGACAACCATCCGGAGACACCTTCCTCACCGGGGCAGTGCCTTTCGACCTCGAATAATCTCAAATGGAAGCCTCACGCCCGGCGTGTCCGCCCCGGATCTGGAGCAGATCTCCGCGCTGCGTGCGGGAGCCGGCGATGGTTCCGGCGGGCAACTCCAGTACCGAGGCCGCCCGCCAGCAGACGCAGATCCGCCGTGGACCAAGACCCTGACGGATTTTCACCACGCGATGGCGGCGGTCGAGAAACGCGACGTCGATGGGAAAGTTCATGCCAAACGTGTGGATAGCCTCGCACGGGTTGATCCAGAGCCCCGATCCCGCCGGCAGGCCGCGGTGCCGCAGAAGGCCGGTGCGCCGGTGCTGGCTAGTTCCGGCCAGATGGACGCGGTCGCCCAAAGTACTGGCGCGCGTGTGATTCGTTACCGCGAATTGAGTTTCCCCGGCGCTTTCACCCGATGACGGATCTCGCATGCCATTGAAGTAGGCGATGGCGCGCCGGCTTCTCCATCGTTATCCGGACGGGACGGCTGTAACGTCGTGATCCTTGAGCAAGCTTGGCACCAAGCCTTACTCTTGCGGATAAAACTGCGTTCCCTATCCGCTCTTGGCCTTTCCGGAAGCCCCGGCGCTCCTCGCCGGCAAGCTCACATTCTTAATCAGCCGGTACAGATAATTCGGATGCACCCCGAGCAGTTGCGCGGCTTTCGCGTGGTCCTGCGCGCTCTGTTCCAACGCCCGTTGAATGACGGCGCGCTTTGCGGAGTGAATGGCGTCGTGCAACATGCCGGGGCCTTCTGTCAACGGATCGGCGCAGTTGTCGCGCAGGGTGTCCGGCAAATCCGCTGCCAGGATGAGGTCGGTGCGGCCGAGGACTACGGCATGCTCGATCGCGTTCTCCAGCTCGCGCACGTTGCCGGGCCATGGGTAAGTGCGAAGAAGAGTCCGCGCTTCGGGTGAGATGCCGGCGATGCGGCGGCCGCACCGTTCGCCGATCCGGTTGGCGAACTGCGTCGCGAGGAGCACGATGTCGTCGGGCCGGTCGCGCAGGGCGGGCATGCGAATGGAGACGACGTTGAGGCGGTAGAAAAGGTCGCTGCGAAATTGCGACTGGCGGATCGCTTCGGCAAGATCGCGGTTAGTCGCGGCAACGATACGGATATCGAGCGGGATGGAACGGGTTCCACCGACGCGCTCGAACTCGCGCTGTTGTAGCACGCGCAGGAGCTTGGCCTGAAGCGTAAGCGGCATTTCTCCGATTTCATCAAGGAACACCGTGCCGCCTTCAGCCGTTTCGAGGCGCCCGCGCTTCTGCGCGACTGCGCCGGTGAAAGCGCCTTTCTCGTGGCCGAATAATTCGCTCTCCAGCAGAGTCTCGGTGAGCGCGGCGCAATTGATGGCGACAAACGGTTTGGGTGCGCGCGGGCTGTGGCGATGGAGCGCGCGAGCGGCCAGTTCCTTTCCGGTCCCGCTTTCGCCGAGGATCAGGACGGTGCTATGGCTCGGCGCTAATCGAGCGATCCGGTCGCGCAGTTCAGCCATGCAGGGGCTTTGGCCGATCAACGAAGACGAGAGATCCTGCCCGCTTTCCAGGCTCCGGATTTCCCCTTCCATCCATTCGACTTGAAAAGCATTTTCGAGAGCAAGCGAGGCGATTTCGGTAATGGCCGCAAGCAATAGAGCCTGCGGTTCGCCGAGCGCGTCGTGGTCCAGGCTGTCCAGGTAAATGACGCCGGCCACCTCGTTGCGAACCATCAGCGGAGCGAGCAGCACCTGACGGCCGGCGGACTGAACGGCCACCAGTCCGCGCTCACTCATTACCTGATCGAGCAGATGCGGATCGATGTCGAAGTCGCCGGAGCGGGCTCCTTCCAGGATGATCGCGCCGCGGTCGGCTCGAATCAGTTCCAGGATGAGCAGGAGGAAATGCTTCTCCAGGACCGCGCGGACAGCAGACGATGTTCGCGCAGCGTAAAGAGCGCGAGTGGATTGCAGCAACGTGCAGATGCGGAGCATCGAACGCAGTTCCCCGGACTCCCACTCTGATCCGTCCATGGCAATTCTGAGTGTTTCACCTTTTGGTGACGGGTTTTCACAAAAGGTTTCGAAGAATCGGAAAAATTTCGGCTACTCGCGCGATAAAGGCTTTGGTTTCAGTAGCGAATGGACGTATGACGATTGGCGTCGCGGGTGCATTTACCGGAACCGTTCCCGGAGAATCCGGGACCGAAAAAGGAGAAACACCATGAAACGCCTTACGATGAAACTCTTTCTGACGTTCGCCGCGGTTTGCGCCTGGGGCAGCGCGCTGCAAGCTCAAAGCTACCGGATGAGCGCCGACGTCCCGTTCGCATTTCACCTGGGCGCCAGCAGCCTACCGGCCGGCGCGTACCAGTTGGAGAAACCCCTTGAAACGCAGGTCCAGTCGATGATTACACCCTCGGGACGAAGAGTCCTGGTGGGTCTCGCCGGCAACTTGTTCGATAGCAGGAACACGCCGCGGCTGGTTTTCCATCGCTACGGGAATGAGTACTTCCTGAGCGAGATCTGGAACGGCAAGGGCTCGGGTACCAAGCTCAAGCCGACCGCGTCGGAGAACAGCGTGAAGGAGACGGCGGCCGCGAACACCGCGCGTAACGTAACGATCGCCATGGCTGGACTGCGATAGAAATGCGATTCACTTAGAGCCGGATTCCCAACCAGGAGTCCGGCTCCTGCCTTTTTGGCGGCGTCGGATGTGATAGCCTCGTCCAAATGCGGTCTTCTTTACCAGTGCACCGTCGAACCTTCCTTACCGGTCTGGCCGCGCCTTTGATACTGGGCGCTCAGAATAAGTCGGGATCGAACAAGCCCGTGATTGGTTCCGGCGACCACACCTATGAGGTGACTCACGATTGGGGACAGCTTCCCGCCTACATTACATACGGGAACACGCACGGCGTTTGCGAAGACTCGCAGGGTCGCATCTATATCCATCACACGGTGAACGATAAGAGCGAATCGTCCGACTCAATGGTGGTGTTCGATGCCAACGGCAAGTTCGTGAAGTCCTGGGGCAGCGCTTTTCGCGGCGGAGCGCATGGCTTGACAATCCGGCGGGAGGGATCGACGGAGTTTCTGTATCTGTGCGACACCGGGCGTGGAGTGGTCGTCAAATCGACGTTGGCCGGCGAGGAAGTCTTTATGCTCGGCTACCCTTCGATGGCGGAGCCTTACAAGAGCCGCATCAAATATAGCCCGACTAATCTGGCGATCGCGCCGAATGGAGATATTTATGTCGGCGATGGTTATGGGTCCAGTTACATCAACCAATACAACTCGAAGGGCGATTATATCCGGACCTTCGGCGGTAAAGGTAAAGAGGCCGGTCAACTGGATTGTCCGCACGGGTTGATGGTGGACATACGCGGAAAAACTCCGATGCTGGTCGTGGCCGATCGCGGCAATAATCGCATCCAGCGCTTTACCTTGGATGGCGCGCATATTGATTTTGTCTCCGGGACGAGGCTGCCTTGTAACTTCAACGTTTACAGAAATGGCGACACGGTGATACCCGACCTGGGCGCGAGAGTCACCTTGCTCGATCGGAATAATCAGGTGATCGAGCACCTGGGAGATGACTCGCAATCGGACTATAAGGCTACACGCAAGCTTTCGCGCGATCATTTTACAGCCGGTAAGTTCGTGTGTCCGCATGGCGCGTGCTTCGATCATGCCGGGAACATTTTTGTGGTCGAATGGGTGGAAGTGGGGCGCGTGAGCAAGCTGCGGCGAGTGTAAGATGCGGTGGGCTTTGGTATTGGTGGCGGCCGGACTTTATGCGCAGCAACCCGGTCTGGCGCCGCCCGCGGATACGGGACCTCTTTTCTCGGATCTGGAGGCGCAGAGTGCGCGGCTGCAACCGCTGCTGAAGCAGATCAAACCAAAGGAGTGGACGGCGGGCGCGCCGCAATCCTACGCCGCTCTCTCGGATGCGACAACGCAAGCCAATCAGGACTTCGTTGCGCAGGCGAAGACCCTGGCGCGAACGCCGGAAAAGCTGGCGGACTCCTTACGGCTACTGGAACAGATGCATCTCATTCAAGAGAACCTGACCGAGCTGCTGCAAGGAGTGGCGAAATATCAAAACCCGGCTCTGGCCGAACTGATCGCCGGTATGCAAATGGAAGGGAAGCCCGCGCGCGACGCTTACTCACAGCGGGTTCTCGATCTCGTGACCGAGCGGGAATCGCAGTTTCTCACCGCGGATCACGAAGCGCAGCGCTGCCGCGAGATTCTGAGTAAAGACCCGCGCGCGGGTCAGCGAGCGTTAAAATCAAAGTAATGGCATACCGCTGCACCATCTGTGAACAGGAATCGACGCGGATCTGCGTGGCCTGCACCAAAGATACCTGCGACGATCACTTGTGCAGTTTATGCAGGAGCTGCAGCGATTGCTGCCCGCATGAAGTGCGGTTGGAAGAAAGGCCTAGCGTGCGCGATGCGATGGAGTCGGCAACCGCTGACGGCCATTCTCATCAGGTTTTGGGACCGGCGTAGGCGGACTGGATCTGCTTCCGGGCGAACTCGCAGTCGCGCGAAAGAGCGCCCGGTTCATCGGAGGTTTTGTAGTTCCGGTGTACGGTGATGGGCCCGACGAAACCGATGTTGGCGAGAGCGCTGAAGAGAGGCGCGAAGTCGGTGGATCCTTTTCCGAGCGGGCGTGGTTCACGCCCGGCGGCATCCGACAGGGCGACCGCCCGGACCATCGATAGAATCTCCCTGCCCGGCACGTCGGCGATGTTGCTGTTGAGATTGATGCCGGACCATTGCGGCTCCATTCCCGCAAGAAGCGTTTGAGCGCGGGACGGATCGAACTCGGGTTCGCTTGAACCAGCCATCAACAGGACGCCGATCTTGAACTCGCGGCCGATGGATACGAGGCCGTAGAGATCGCGTTTACTCTGAACCGAGGAGTTGGCGCGATTGAGAAAGAGGGTGGCCAGACCGACGCCCGTTCGGCCGGCTAAAGCGAGCACCGTGCGGCACCAAGGTTCATAAGGCGTTGTTAAAGCGGTGGTGATGATGGGCGCTTCCAGTCCAGCGCCGTGAAGACTTTCGAAGGCGCGGACTTCGTCGACTGGCGCGAGCTGCGGTTCCACCAGACCGCCGCGCATCACCGTGATATCGACGCCATCGAATCCGAGCTGCTTGACGATATCGCCCATCTCGGCATAGCCGACGCCGGTCAAGGCTCGGGAAGATACGCAAAGACTGGGAAGCTTGGGCTTGGACGGTTTGGTTTGCGCCCGCAGCCGATTCTGGGCCTGCAAGACGCCCGCACAGCCGAGCACTCCGGCCAGCGCTTTCCGTCGCGTCATGAAATTACTTTTGCTTCTCCGCCAGGGGTCCAATTCCCGGGAGCACGAACTTCTCGTTCTGGTAACACTTGACGCACATGAACACGATCACGATAAGAAACCCGAGATGAACGATGCGGGTTAAGAGCAGCGTCAACTGCCAGGATCCGGTAAACACGCCAAGAATCAGTTCCGCGGCGAGGTAGGCGAAGTGCAGAAACAGCGCCTGCCAGGCGTTGAAGCGGATCCGGGGATCGCGGTTGTAAGGCGCCAGAAACAGGAAGACCAACGGGCCGACGACAAACACGACGTAGCAGATGATGCTCGCCATGTTGCTGGGAAGGCCGGGCACTTCGGGCGGAGGAAGCGGCGGAGGAACGGTTCCTTGGGGACCCGCGGAAGGAGCCGCGGGATTGGCCGCGCCCGCCGCCGGAGTCCCGCAACTGGGGCAGAACCGGCCCTCAAACTCCGTTCCACAATTGGTGCAATGAATCATCTTAGTTCCTTCCGGCGGTGAGGCGTTCAAGCCGCCTTGCGCGCGAACCCACTTGCCTGTAGTGCAAGAAAAACGTCTTTCGTCGCAGTACTGCGGTTCAGTGTATAGAAGTGGATGCCCGGCGCGCCACCCATCAACAATTCCACGCACTGGGCGGTGGCATGGGCGACGCCTAACTGGAGGACGGCCGCGGAATCGCTGCGCCTGCGGTCCAGCTCCGCGGCAAGCTGAAACGGAATGCGGGCGCCGCAGGCCAGTGTGAAGCGTTCGATCTGGCCGGCATTCGTGATGGGCATGATGCCGGGAACGATGGGAACGTGGATGCCGACCGCGCGGGCCCGGTCCACAAATTCGAAATACCGCCGGTTATCGAAGAAGAGCTGGGTGACGATGAAATCGAGCCCGGCATCCACTTTGCGCTTTAAATTCATCAGGTCGACGTGAGGATTGGCGCATTCGATATGGCGTTCCGGATAGCCGGCGCCGCCGACGCAGAGCCGGTCGCCGTAGCGCGCGCGAATCATCGCCACCAGATCGTTGGCGTAACGGAAGCCGCCATCCACCGGAACAAAAGCCGTTTCTCCCTTCGGAGGGTCTCCGCGCAGAGCGAGGATGTTTTCGATTCCGGCTTCCACCAAACGGTCGAGCACAACCTCAAGCTCCTCACGGGTGGAACCGGCGCAGGTGAGGTGCGCCATGGCGTCGATGCCGGTCTCCGCCTTGATGCGGCTGACGATGGCCAAGGTCTTCTCGCGCGTGGATCCGCCGGCGCCGTAGGTGACCGAAACGAACGTCGGATTCAACGGCCCTAATTCCGAGATGGTTTGTTCGAGTTGCGCCGCGGCTTCTTCCGTTTTGGGAGGAAAAAACTCGAAAGAGAACGACGGGCACCCGAGCGCCAGAAGATCCCGAATCCGCATATCCCACATTGTAGACGACCAACCTCGGGTAGGAGGATCGTCACCAATTCACGGGCTTGTCATTAGACGCGGGCACCTTCGGCGGCATATACTCCAAGCGGAGGTTTTTTTCCATGCCGAAAGAAGCACACAAGAAAGCTGCGGAGCACCACGAGAAGGCCGCCAAGTCGCACAAAGCAGCAGCCGAGCACCACGAGAAGGGCGATCACGATGCCGCCCACAGCCACGCCGAAGAAGCCCACAAGCATTCTTCCGCGGCCCATGAGCATTCGACGGACGCACATAAGAAGTCGTCCGAGAGCAAAGCCAAGAAGTAATTCGGCCTTTATCAAAAGACGGCGGCGGATCTCAGGGTCCGCCGCCGTTTCCTTGCTCCGTTCCGAAATTAGGACTGAAGCTGAAATCGCAGCGCTCATCGGCGGCGGAGGTGGCATTGACGAGCCTCGCGGAACAAGTGAAGGTTTGCGCGACCGGATCACCGAAACGAAGGTCGGTCAGAGCGTAGCGGGCATTGTTTTCATCGCTGTTCACCCGCCACAGGGCATATTGAGTAAAGCGAATGAGAGCGCCGAAGGCTCGCTCTTTTTGAAGCGCCGGGACCGCGGTACCGGGATTGTTTTTGTAGAACACCTTTGCGGCCCCCGGGTCAAACGCCTCGTTCAATTTGAACAGGAAGAGCAAGTAACGGTCCGGCGTCTCCACTAATCCCTGCCAGAGCAAGGGATTGAGCGGAGTCGGGAACGCGGCGGCGCGCGCGGGTGTCTGGCCATTGTAAAGACGGGAGTCCAGGACGGCGAGTGCGCGCGCGTGAAGAACGGCGCGGGCGCAATCGTAGAACAACGCCAAGGCCAATGCCACGGCGGCCCAGGACCGGGAGGGAAAAGTACGGCGCTTTTGGCCGATCTCCGAACCGAGCAAGCCTCCAACTAAAGGCGCCAGCAGCGCGAACAGTAACGCGAACCAGAGATAGGGGTCGATGACGTAAGTGGTGTCCCACTCGAACCAGCGGCTGGAAAATGGTTCAAGCAAGCGGACGCCGTAGTTATTGGTCAGATCCAGAACCAGATGCGAGAGCACCCCGGCCCAAGCGGCCAGAAAGGAGGCGATCCATGCCTGATTGTTTCGCGAAAAGGCTTTGACCAAAGCCACCACAGCCAAGGCGAGAACCGGAGAAAACGGCAGAGAATGCGTGAAATTGCGATGCCACTGCAGAAGACACGGCGCGCCCCCGAGGCCGCTGATGACGTCGGCATCCGGAGCATTCGCGGCAAGAAGCAAGATCGCGGTGGCGTTGGGGACGATGCGGTTGAACCCGGTGCGTGCGAGGAAAATGCCGATAAGGGAGTGGGTCAGGTTATCCATCGCCGGTTCAGAAATGCTAACAGAAACGCCCGGCAAGACGTTGTCATTGCCGGGCGGCTGATACGCGCATAGTAGGATTTCAGGCGACTTGACACCAAGGCGGACGAACGACAGCGCGGGGCTTGGGGGACGGCGTGATGACAGTGACTTTCTGGTAACCGGTCGGAAGAGCCTTGCGGATCGTGCCGCCAAAGTACTCATCGAGCGGGAACAAG
Organism: Bryobacteraceae bacterium; assembly: GCA_965225785.1. Classification (GTDB taxonomy): domain Bacteria; phylum Acidobacteriota; class Terriglobia; order Bryobacterales; family Bryobacteraceae; genus Bog-113. Next base: position 907,125 of record CBDDBV010000005.1, read on the forward strand.
GCGTAGGGCTCCAGTTCCCGGAAAACTTTCCCGAGTTTCTGCTGCAGCCGGTAGACCGTGTGGAAGAAGGTACCGCGGTCGATTTCAAGCTGGCGGCAACAGAGCCGCCAATCAGCGCCGAGAAGAAAATGAAACCGGAAGATCTTGTACTCGAACGGGTTCAAAGTACGCTGCGTGACCAGACAAAAGTCCGCGATATACTCCTCGTCGCGGCGTCCCCAGGTGCGGCCACCGCCGCGACCCCCCTCGCAGAACTGCCAAGTGACCTTGGTAATCTGTTTCTCCTTGCCCGCACAATAACGGAACCGTGCATAGCAGGCACGAAAGATTCCTCGAAGAACACAGTTGCAAGGGACCTCTTTTCCTCTACGGGCTGTGTGCCGCAATCCATGACCATGGCAGAGCGTGCATGCGTCGCTTGCAAGTGCAATCGTTTCAGAGCGATTCCAATCCATTGTCGAAGTTCCTTCCCGGGCGCTGTTCCGTTCGGATCGGAACAGGCCCGACAACCTGTTCTTGACTGTACGGTGTACCGAAATTCCGTCAACTCGAAATTTGCAGGTGGGCGGGAATGGGTGCGGGAAGCGGGCGGGCTATGACTATCGAAATAAAGGGTCTTTAGGTTTGAGGGGGCGAAAGAATAAAAGATAGAAAAAAATGTACTATTTAGTACATTTAAGAAAGTAATAGTACCTATTTCAGCTGGGAATAGAGGTTAGTGGCATGGCTTTTCGCATAATGCAACAGCGGCTAATCGAAATTGTACGCGAGCGCGTAGCCAACGGCGAACTGACAGAAAGCCACCTGGCGCGCCTCACAGGATTTTCACAACCGCATATTCATAATGTGTTGAAAGGCGTAAAAGTTCTCAAATTGGAATTAGCGGACGAAATTCTGCGGCAAATGCGAATGAAAGTGGCGGATTTAACGGAAACGATTCCGGCGGCAGCGGCGGAATGCACAACGGTCCCCCTGCTTACCGGCACGTTAGGTCCGGAAATGGCGGAATTTTGGCCACAACGAACGAACAGGAGCGTTGCGGTACCGGAGCGGTTGGCGGCGGGGGCGAGTGTCCCTCTGGCGGTTCGCCTGGGTAACGACTTGGGAATGTGTCCGCATTACCAGGCGGGCGATCTGGTGCTGGTGGATCTGGCGGTGCGCCTCGACCGGAATTGCATGCGGAAAGCCGGGCGAGAGGAAACATGCATCGTCATGACGGCGTACGGACCGCGGCTGCGGTATGTGTTCTTCACCGAAGGACGTTTGTATTGCTCGGACGCTAAGGGGATGCATCAACCGAGTGCCTGGGAATCGTTTCCGATCGAAGAGACGCATACGGTGGTCCGGGCGCGGGTGGTGTCGCTGACGCGGTGTCTGGCGGCCGACGATTCGGATTAGAGTTCATCGGCCGGCCGCGTCGTCATATACCTGAAGCGTCTCCTGAGCGGCTTTCCGCCAACTGAAGGCAGTGGCGCGTACGCGTCCCCGGGCGATGAGCGTCTGCCGGAGACCGTCCTCGCACAAGACCTGCCGAATGCCACGAGCGATGTCGAACACGTTTTCAGGGTTCACGATCATGGCGGCGTCGCCGACGACTTCCGGAAGCGAACTGACGTTGGAAGTGATCACCGGAGTTCCGGAGGCCATGGCTTCGAGCGGTGGAAGCCCGAACCCCTCGTAAAGCGAGGGGAAGAGAAACGCGGTGGCAAGTTCGTAGATCACGCGCAAAGTATCGAATGGAACAAAGCCGAGGAAGCGCACGCAGTGTTCGACGCGGCTTTGAATGACGGCGCGCCGGACTTCCGGGTGGCGGTAAATCTCATCGCCGATGAGGATCAGGCGAAGGGCGCGATACTCGGGGTGGCCGGCGAGTTGCTCGCGCGCGACGGCGAAGCCCTCAATGATGCGCGGAATGTTCTTCTGCGGCCGGATGTGCCCGACATAGAGCAGGAACGGGTCATTAATCTGATAGCGCTCCAGAATGCGGCGGCGCTCCAGGAGTCGGCTGTCCGGTCCGGCGGCGCGGGAATCGGCGGGGCGTCCGGCGTGCAGGAAGCTGGAGTCGGGCGCGTTATAGACGGTGTGGACCCGCCCCGGCGGCAAGCCGATTAGGTTTTCGAGGTCGCGCCGGGTGGCGGAAGAAACGGCGATGATTCGCTTGGCCCGCGTGACACCGCGGAAGAATCGAAAGCGGCGAAGGTCGCGCAGCCACGAAGGCGATTGATCGAACAAAACGTAGCTAAGATCGTGAATGGTGACGACGTAAGGCTGAGGAAGCAGGAGCGGGACGCGGTTCAGCGGGATGTGGGTGAGATCGACGTCCAGATTGCGAATCAGCCATGGCAAAGCGAAATGATCCGCGCGGTGCAGATCGCTGGTGGCGTGGGGAACGAAGCGGAAATTGGCGGGGAGCGCCTTGAATTCCTTGCGGTCGCTCTCCGAGCCGATCAGGAGAAACTCATGGCTTGGTTCGGCCTGTCCGAGAGCACGGAGCAGATTGCGGATATAAGTGCCGATGCCGAAGTCACGGATGCGCCGGACGTCGATGGCGACTCGCACGGATGGGATCGCTCAGGCGCGGACGGCGTCGAGCTTCCACTGGTAGAGCGGAAACCTTTCCGTAAGCGCCTCGACCCGGCGGCGAACGCTCTGCACCGTCTCAGGCGATTGCATGTGGTTCAGGACGTCGGCGATGAGCGCGGCGACTTCCCGCATTTCCGGCTCTTTGAAACCGCGGGTGGTAACGGCCGGACTGCCGAGTCGGATGCCGCTCGGGTTTAGAGGCGGGTTGGGATCGAAAGGAATCGTGTTCTTATTGACGGTGATGCGGGCCTGATCGAGCGCGGCTTCGGCTTCCTTGCCGCGAACGCCTTTGGCGAAGATGTCGACCAGCAAAACGTGGGTATCGGTTCCGCCGGAGACGACGCGGAAACCCTCGTCGGCCATTCCGGCGGCGAGCGCCTGCGCATTGGCGATGACCTGCTTCTGGTAGCGGACGAATTCCGGCTGAAGCGCTTCGAGGAAACAGACAGCCTTGGCGGCGATCACATGCACAAGCGGGCCGCCCTGCGCGCCGGGGAAGACGTTCTGATCGATGGCTTTGGCGTACTTCTCACGCGCGAGAATGAGGCCGGAGCGCGGACCGCGCAGCGTTTTGTGCGTGGTGGTGGTGACGATATCCGCGTATTCGCAAGGGTTGGGATGCAGGCCGGCGGCGACCAATCCGGAGAAGTGCGCCATATCGACCAGAAGGATCGCGCCGACTTCATCCGCGATTTCTCGGAAGCGCTGAAAGTTCCAGGTGCGCGAGTAAGCGCTTCCTCCGGCGATGATCATTTTCGGGCGATGTTCGCGCGCGGTGGCTTCGAGGCCATCGAAATCGATCAGTTCGTTGTCCTGACGGACCTTATAGGAGACGACTTGATAAAGCTTGCCGGAGAAGTTCAGCTTATGACCGTGGGTGAGATGGCCGCCGTGCGAAAGGTCGAGACCGAGAATGGTGTCACCGGGCGTGAGCACCGCGGCGTAGGCGGCGGCGTTGGCTTGCGAACCCGAATGCGGCTGCACGTTGACGTACTCCGCGCCGAATAATTGTTTTGCCCGCTGCCTAGCTAGAGTTTCGACGGCATCAGCGAACTCGCACCCACCGTAGTAGCGTTTGCCGGGATAGCCTTCCGCGTACTTATTCGTGAAGATGCTACCCGTGGCTTCGAGAACCGCTTCGGAAGTAAAGTTCTCGCTGGCAATCAGTTCGATCTGCGAATGCTGGCGCTCGGTTTCCTGGCGGATTGCGTTGAAAATATCCGGGTCCACTTCGGACAAGGGGCGGGCCATCGGGTCGGTCATAGCTTCTCAAGACGAGGATATCAGGTGGGTTGCGTGTGAAGCGCCGGGCCGACGAAAAAGACCTTTTTGCGAAACAAATCGGTTTTGGGGCTAACCGGCCTGCAATGAGCTACTTGGCTCCATGGAAGCAGCAAGCGTTCCTGCGAATTCGTATTTCGTGACCCGTCCGAAACGCGGCATAGAATTAAGCGAATCCTCCTCTGGATGGTGCAACCGATCGGAGAACGGTGCTGACACGACTTGCCAACTGGCGAGCGGTAAACGGGTTTGCCACCACACCGGCGATGTCTAAGCCGGAAAATTCTCCCAACACCTCGTCTTCACTGTAACCACTGCAAATCAAAATGGGAGTCCTGATTCCCATGCTCCTGATTTGCTGCATTACCTGCTTCCCGCTCATCCCCGGCATGCTGAGATCGAGAAGGACGAGCGAGATGGCGGTCTCCTGGGCCTGAAGAATTTGAATCGCCTCTTCGCCCCCGCCGGCCTCGCGAACCACAAACCCAGCTCTTTCCAGAACTTCCTTACTAGTCCGGCGCACAATTTCCTCGTCGTCCACGACTAAAACCCGGCTTATGCCGACTGGTTTAGCGGGCTCAGCGGGGGCGCTCGGATGGTGTCTCTTTCCGGTTGCCGCCGGCAGATACACGCAAAAGGTTGAGCCAATGCCCACCTCGGTTCGCACTTCGAGAGCACCTTTCTGTGTCCGCAAGATTCCCTCGACGGCCGAAAGCCCCAAACCTCGCCCGGTAAATTTCGTGGTGAAAAAGGGATCCAGGATTTTTGCGCGGGTGGTTTGATTCATCCCTGAGCCGTTGTCCTGAACCTCAAGCACGATGTAGGGTCCAGCCGCCAGCTTTCCCGTAAACAACTCCATATTCGAGATAGCAGCAGCAGTCAACTCCACCAGGGTGGTCTTCACGATCACCAGCCCGTTCTTTGAATCGCTGATCGATTCCGCGGCGTTCAGGACCAAGTTCATTGCAATTTGCTGCATTTGGCCTGAGTCCAATTCCACGGGCGGCAGATCCTGCCGCAGCTCGAACGACAGATGTACATGGTTCGGGATGGAACCCTTGATCAATTGGCACGTGCTTCGAACTAGTTCGTTGATGTCGATCCGCTCGATCAGAAAACTACCCTTTCCCGCGTACGCCAACATCTGGCGGGTAAGGTGCGCAGCACGCTCGCTCGATCGAATCATATTGCTAACAATGGGCCGAAGAAAATGAGAGGGAGAAAGGGATTCCGCCACCAAACTTGCCCCGCCCAGAACTCCAGTAAGCAGATTATTGAAATCGTGCGCAATGCCGCCGGCCAGCACACCGAGACTTTCCAGCTTCTGTTTATTAAACAAGGCAAGCTCGGCACGCTTCTGCTCCTCCACATCCGTGCTTGTTCCAAACCATTTCACGATCTGCCCATCCGGATTCAGGATCGGGACCGCGCGGGAAAGGTACCAGCGAAACGTGGTTGCAGAGCGCTTACGGAGCCGGTGCTCGAGTTCGAATGCCGATCCCGATTCCAACCCGTTGGTCCATGCTTCCAGTGTGCGTTGTTCGTCGTCGGGGTGGAGTAGGGATGCCCACCCGGTAAGATTAAAAGCGTCCAAATCGATGTCGAAGCATTCCGACCATTTCGCGTTGGCGAAATCAAGCGTCCCCTCCGGCGTTGCGGTCCAGACAACTTGGGGAATGGCTTCGATCAGGCCGCGGTAACGCTTTTCGCTCGCTTCAATTTCGAGAGCCTGTTTCTCCCTTTCCAATTCCACCTGCTTGCGCCGGACGATCTCGGCCTGCAATTGCGCATTCAACGCTTCAGCCGATTCCGTAAGCTCATGCTGACGCACGGAACCTATGATGAGCGCCTCATTCATTTCGATGGTTTGGTTATGGAACGGGGTTGTTTCCGTCACCTGCACCATGATCCCAACCCGGTGGCCATCATGGGCAAGAACGGGCCAGAGGACATACGAAAAGAGAACGGGATGAAGGGGAAAGTGTTCCTGCCCGATGTGCGTCTCCGCGCGCCCGGTTCGGTTAACCCGGTCGAGCATGGATAGGCACTCGGCGCTTCCCGGCAAAGCGTGCGAAAAACACTCGCCGACCAGGTCCTGCTTTGCTTCGCCCACCAACAAACGGAAGACGGGGTTTACATAACGAATGGTATGGGCGGTTCCGTCGACATACGCCATCGGCATGGGCGAGCCATCCATCATGGCCCGGCAAAAATCCGGCACGTCGGAGTTTAGTTTTTTGGTTTCAGCTACCATCTTCATCCGTCCCCTGGCATTCCCAATGTTTCCTGATTACGGTATTCGAGGAGATCCTTCGATGCGAAGTGGAATCCCGGTGATCAATTGGTCACGGGTTGTAATCCGGTCGCCGATCCTCATTCCCTCGGAGGTGATTTCATACTGACGTATATCTCTGCTATGGGCGCCCCTTCGCATTTTCACCACCATGAGCACTTTGCAAAGCTGCCCTTCCATCTCAACGTATCTCAGCCGGATGATGTCGTCTGTCAGGAATGAGATCGAGTAGGTACTTAAGAGCAACTCCGTGAATGACTCTTCCATTTCCACCGTGCTCACGATGGTAACGCCGATTCCAGTCAGGGAATAGATCATCCGATATAGCGACTCACGAAAATCGGCTCGGAACCCGGGCGCCAAAGCCATCTCAAACCCGGCAAGGGAGTCGATCACCAAGCGTTTTGCTCCGGTTGCCGTGATGGCATCGAGAATCTCCTGCATAGTTTCGTCAACCGAAAGATCGAGGGGCCGGAGGTAGATGACCTTGAGGCTTCCGTTATCGAGCGCGGCCGTCAGATTCAGGCCGAAACCGCTGGCCCGTGCCGCGTATTCTTCCGGACGTTCTTCGAACACGGCAACGATCCCAGGCTGCCCGTCGCGAATGCCCGCCGCGATGAATTGGGTGGCAAGGAGCGACTTTCCCGTTCCCGAGGAACCCGCGATTAAGAGGCTGTCGCCTTCAGGAATACCGCCGCCCAACATCTCATCCAGCTCCGGAATCCCAATGGAAAGCCGCCTTGTCGAGGGGGCTTTTCGGTCACGTCCCGTGAGTCCCAGGGTGCGCGAAAAGGCTTGCAGACCATCATCCGTGATGCGGAAGGTATGCAATCCGGGAACGGACATCTGCCCGCGCAGCTTCACAACCTGCAGCTTGCGAACGACGGAATTCCGCTCGGCGACCTGGGAAAGCCAAAAGAGACCGTCGGCTACGGTGAAGACAGGGTTATCGCGCACCTCGGACTCCGTATACTCCCCAATCAGAAAAGTAGTGGCCTCCCAACTGGCGAGCAGAAGTCCCAGGTTTTGGACGAAAGCCTGTGTCTGACCCTCGGTATCGCGGGCTTCGCGCACCACGGTCCGGAATGAGTCCACGACAACGATGCGGGCGTCGGTACGTTCCACCTCTTTGGTAATTTCCTCCAATATTCCCGTTGTCCCTCTGTCCAACAGAGTTTGGCCCAGGTTGATGAAGCGAATAGAAGTGTTTAGCTTGGATAGATCGAAGAAGCTATATTGCTGCTGGTAGCGCAGCATTTTCAGTGCGGGTTCTCCGAGCACCGTGAAGTACAGCGCGGGGCTTTCCGGGGTTGCGTTGGCGAAAATGAATTGATGCGCCAAGGTCGTTTTGCCGCACCCGGGGGAGCCCGCGACAATATTGAAGGAGAATTCGGGTAAACCACCGCCCAGGATTTCGTCCAGGCCCGCAACCCCGGTCGGCAGTTTCCTGATTTTCACCTTCTCTTTTCCAGTCATAATCCAAAGTCTCCAGAGCCTCTCGTGTCGGATGCAGTCAGATCGGGCCAGACGCTCAATACGATGCGCAGCATTAAGTCTCGACCAATGAACGTGGCCAGCAGCCCGAGTAGCTGTGCGACGATTGCAATTCCCGGTCCGGCGCCTTCCTTCGTACTTAGATCGTTTAGGCCTGTAAACGAGCTATCCGGGCGTACTACGACCGCGCTCAAGCTGGGCACTTTCGCTTTAGCGAGAGTTAACGCCCGTGCCAGTAAGACCCGGCAACCCTGGACCCCTACTAGTGTGCATAACGGTTGACGGAGCGCTTCCAGCACGCGGCAAACGGGCGTATTCGTTCCAGATGCATTCCCGGCAGCCGCTGCTTCATAATCGATTAGCAGTTGCGCAATATTCCGGTTGTATCGGCCCGCGTCGTCTTCATGGGGGGTCATACAATAGGCCTGGCCGACCAAGTAAGCAGAGCCGTCGAGCCGGACCAAACTTGAGTTACGTCAAGAAAAAATTGGTAGACGATTGACGCCATGGTTAAGACGACGCTTGACCCTGAATGAAGAATACCAGTCGCCGGTGCGATAAGCTGTAGCACAAAATGAAAATGAAGAATTCCATTTGTTTGATTTCCTGTTTACTAATCGCAACTGTTGCCCGCGCGGCTTCGCCCTCGGGCCTGACGCCTGAGCAGGTGAAGGCGAAGGTGGACTCGCTCTTGAAACAGATGACGCTGTCCGAAAAGATCGGGCAGATGAACCAACTGTTCTACTTCGGCCAGGATATTCCGGGGATGCCCGCGGTGAGTGAAGAAGGCATCGCGCGCGGCGATTACGGATCGTTCCTGTTTATCACCGACCCGGCCACGATCAACCGGCTGCAACATATCGCGATGGAGAAGTCGCGGATGCACATCCCGTTGTTATTCGGCTTCGACGTCATTCACGGGTTCAGGACGGTTTTCCCGATCCCGCTCGCGATGGCGGCGTCGTGGGATCCGATGGTGGAGGAGAAAGGACAGGCGATCGCGGCCAAAGAAGCGAGCGCCGCCGGCGTGCGTTGGGCGTTCGCGCCGATGCTGGATATCGCGCGCGACCCGCGCTGGGGACGCATTATGGAGGGCGCCGGGGAAGATCCGTTTCTGGGCGCGGCGATGGCGCGTGCGCAGGTGCGCGGTTTTCAGGGACCGAACATCGGGGCGCCCGGGCATGTGGTGGTTTCGGCGAAACACTTCGTCGGTTATGGCGCGGCGGAAGGCGGGCGCGATTATGACGCCTCACCGATCTCGGAAACTCTCTTGAGAAACGTCTACCTGCCGCCGTTCCACGCGGCTGTGGAAGCAGGCGCGGGCACCATCATGAGCGCGTATATGGATCTGAACGATGTGCCCGCGACTGGAAACTCGTTTCTGCTGCGGGAAGTGCTTCGCAAAGAGTGGGACTTCAAAGGCTTCGTGGTCAGCGACGCGTTCGCGGTGCGCGACCTGGTGACGCACGGCTTTGCGAAAGATCCCGCCGACGCGGCATATCGCGCGATAACCGCGGGCGTGAATATGGACATGGGCAGCGAAACGTACTCGAAAAACGCGGCGAAGCTGGTGGCGGACGGGCGGATCTCAGTGGCACAGATCGACGCGCTGGTGAGGCCGATCCTCGCGACAAAGCTGGAGTTGGGGTTGTTCGAGAGTCCGTACGTGGATGTGAGCAATGCGGCGGCGGTTTCGATGCTGCCGGAGCATCGAGAAGCGGCGCGGTTGGCGGCGGAGCGCTCGGCGGTGCTGCTGCGGAACGAAGGATCGCTGCTGCCGTTGTCACTGGCGAATCTGCGGGGGAAGACGTTGGCCGTGATCGGGCCGCTGGCGGATTCGCAGATCGATATCGATGGTTCGTGGTCGTTGGCGGCGGATTCCGCGCGAGCGGTGAGCGTGCTCAGCGGATTGAAGGCGAAGGCCGGTTCCGCGGTGCGGATCGAGACGGCGATGGGATGCGATATGCACCGCGTGTATCCGTCATTCTTCAACGCCATCACAGGGTACAAGCCGCCGGCGCCGATGACGGAAGAACAAAGTTCGGCGGAGATGCGGAAGGCGGTGCAACTCGCTTCGTCCGCAGATGTGACGATTCTGGTGCTGGGTGAAACGCAGGACATGAGCGGCGAGGCGGCTTCGCGGTCGTCGTTGGATTTGCCGGGCGGCCAGGAGGAGTTACTGGAGAAGGTTGTGGCGACCGGCAAACCGGTGGTGCTGGTGCTTTTGAATGGGCGGCCATTGAGCATTTCGTGGGCGGCTGCGCATGTGCCCGCGATTCTGGAGGCCTGGTATCCGGGGGCGGAAGGTGGACCGGCGATCGCGAACCTGTTGTTTGGGGACGCGGTGCCGGGAGGCAAGCTGCCAGTGACGTTTCCGCGCAGCGTGGGCCAGGTGCCGATCTTTTATGCGCATAATCTGACGCATCAGCCGGACACCGCGGAAGGGTTTACCTCGCGATATTGGGATATTCCCAGTTCGCCGTTGTATCCGTTTGGGTATGGGTTGAGCTACACAACGTTCGGGTATTCGAATTTAGGGGTATCCCAGGGCGGCGTATCGGTGGACGTACGAAATACCGGAAGCCGCGCGGGCGATGAGGTCGTGCAGCTTTACGTTCACCAACAGGGCGGCAGCACGTCGCGGCCGGTGCGGCTGTTGAAGGGATTCGAGCGGGTGACGCTTGCGCCGAACCAAATGAAGACGATTCGCTTCAAAGTAGGTCCGGAGGAATTGCGCTATTGGGATGGGCAGACCAAAGGTTGGGTGGTCGACCCGGGGCCGGTGGACGTGTGGGTGGGCGGCGACTCGAATGCGCCGCTCCACGGGACGATCAAGAATTAGTGATAGATGGTTTCTTTGGGAACTTCTTTATAACCGTCAGGCACGGCGAAAAGGGACTCTTCCGGTTCACCGGGCCGAAGCATCACAAGGAACTGATCGCTCCTGGAACCGTCTTCCCAATCGAAGTGACTCTTCACGAGGGCGCACCCGTAATCAAGAGCGAACCATTGAGTGCGGTTGCCAGCAGTGACCCGCTCGGCGCGATACCCGCTGACTTGCTCTTCTCCCGAGGCGGACTCCTTGGCGGCCGGCATCAGGCAACGGCCGGCAGGCGTGCGAAGATTTTGAGGTGCGGCGGGGTCGGCGTCCGCGTGTAGAGGCATGGTGTACTTTTCCTGGTGAGCATCCGAAACCACCGCCTGCGAGCCTGAAGCGAGGCGGACGAACCGGAGTGGGGCATGCGCTTGGGGATCGAGCGACATCGGGAGTGAGGACGCGGAGCCGTCGGATCGAGTCGCAAAGGTATAGATTGCCGAGTGGATACTGGCACCGTTAGCACTGGTGAACTCTTCACGAAGAACGACGGAACTGCCGTCGGTTACATGGTCCTGAGCGAGGGCACGCTGGACATTCTTGAGCGAGAACACGGCGAGCGCGATGATCCCGATCCACAAAAGGGACTTGAGTAGGCGGCGATTCATAGGCTTTCTCCTATGGGACGCAAGATATCACGATTTGCCTTCTTCAGTGTCCGAAAGCTGCGACACCGAAAGCTGCGGCTAATCCCGAAGTTCGGCGATGGTCGCGCCCGCGCCGCCTTCGTTGGGCGGGGCTTGGTAGTGCCGGGCGACGTGAGGGCTGGCGCTGAGCAGATCGCCAATCGCCCGCTTCAGCACGCCCATGCCGTGGCCGTGGACGATGCGCACGCGGCTGGCGGTGGCGAGCACGGCTTGATCCAGGAACTGTTCGACGCGGTCGCGGGCCTCTTCCGCGCGTTCACCGATCACGTTGATTTCCTGGAAGATCGGATTGAGCTGCGGACCCTGGCGGAAGGTGATGTTGGAACTCAGCTTCGGTTTGGCGGGCGCGGCGGATTCGGGAAGGACTTCTTCGATGTCGTCACGGGAAACCTGCATTTTTAGGAAGCCCGCTTCGATTTCGACTGCGTCGTTGGATAACAGCCGGCGCACGCGGGCGATGTCACGGATGCCGCGTACACGCACACGCGCTCCTTCTTCGAGAACGAGCCTGGGCTTCTCCGGAGTTGGCTGAGCAGCCGCGGGCGCCGCGGCGGAAGCGACTTGCTCACGGAACTCGCGCTTCACGCGGGAGACTTTGCGCTGAGCGAGATCTTCGGCTTTGCGGCGGTCCGCGGATTCGGAAAGACGCTCGATCATCTCGCGGGATTGCACGTCGAACTGCGCGATCAGTTCTTCGGTTTTTGCCTGTAACTCGCGAACGCGGATGGCCTCGCGTTTGGTGTACTCGGCGCGGAGTTTCAAATCCTCTTCGGCCATGCGGACGCGCTCGGCCTGGATCTCACGCTCTTGTGCTGAAACTTCTTCCAGGCGGCGATAGAGTTCGGCGAGAAGACGAGATAGGTCGGCTTCGTGGGTGCTGAGCGAGGCCCGCGCGCGCTTCATGATGTCTTCCGGCATGCCGAGCCGGCCGGCGATATCGAGACCGGCGGACTTCCCGGGAAGACCGACCTGCAGCCGATAGGTGGGCGCGAGCGTTTCCTCGTTGTAACCCATGGAGGCGTTGAGCACGGTGGGCGTGTTCGCGCCGTAGATTTTGAGCGCGAGCAGATGGGTGGATGCGAGCGTGAAGGCGCCCGCCGCGCGGAAGTGTTCGACCAGAGCGACGCCGAGCGCTCCGCCTTCCTCGGGGTCAGTGGCGGATCCGATCTCATCGAGCAGCACGAGGGAATCCGGTGTGGCGTCCAGCGCCATCTCGCGGAGGCGCGCGATGTGCGCGGAAAAAGTGCTGAGGCTTTCCTGGATGCTCTGCGCGTCACCGATATCGGCGAGCACTTGTTCGAAGATGGGAAGCTCGGCGTTCTCGCACGGGACGGGCAGAGCGGATTGCGCCATCAACGCGATGAGGCCGACCGTCTTCAGCGTAACCGTCTTGCCGCCGGTGTTGGGACCGCTGATGAGCAGCGTGCGGCAATCCGCGTCGAGGTGCAGGCTGAAGGGAGTCACCGCGCCGCCGCGGCGTTTGAGAACGTCGGTAAGAAGGGGATGGCGCGCTTCGCGGAGTTCGAGGCGGCGCTCGGTATCCGGGCTGAAGCGCGGGATGGAGCAGTTGAATTCCACGCCGAATCGGGCTTTGGCGAAGATGAGATCGAGATCGCCCATGGCGGTGATGGCGGCGCGAATCTCCGGTCCGCTTTCGCGAAGGCGCGCGGTGAGCTCGCGAAGAATACGATGCACCTCGCGTGCTTCTTCCTCTGTGAGGCGAACGAGTTCGTTGTTGAGATCGATGGTTTCGAGCGGCTCGACGAAAAGCGTGTGGCCGCTGGAACTGGCGCCGTGGATGACGCCGTTCATGCGGCGGCGCTGCCCGGCGACGACGGGGACAACGAAGCGTTCATTGCGAATGGTGACGATCTCTTCCTGCAAAGTGCCATCGTCGCGATGCGCGCGGAGGAAGCGTTCGAGCGACTCCTGGATGCTACTTTTCTGGCGTTGGATATCCTTGCGAAGGCGCGCGAGCGCGACGCTGGCGTTGTCGGCGATAGAACCATCGGGCAGGACTTTGCCTTCGATCTCGGCAAGCAGCGGACGAAAATCGCCGATGACGGCGGAGCGCGCACCCAGGCGGGGGAAGCGATCGGCGGCGGCGTTCAGGATGGAGCGCGCGTCGGTGGCGCGATCGAGCAGGGAGATGAGGTCGAAGAGTTCGCGCGGTTCGAGAGTGGCGCCTTCGATGCGGAGCTTTTCGGAAGACTGCGTGAGGTCCGGCAAACCCGAGAAGGAGATACGGATCGTCGCGCCGCGTTGGGCGACTTGCGGTTGGGCGGCGGTGCGGAGATAAGCGATGGCTTCGGCGGCGTCGGCGAGGTCGGATTCAAGTTGAATTCGTTCCGTCGAGGGGGCGATGCGGTCCAGGCGGGCGCGGCCCATGGGGCTTCCGATATAGCGACCAATTAAAGCGCGCAGGGATTCGAACTCCAGCAGTTCGGAGCTGGTTTGCTTCACATTTCAGGGTAACGCGTCGGAGTAAGGCGGCGGCTCGCTTGTTAGCGCATCACAAACCCGCCATCGACCGAGATTGATTGCCCGGTGATGTAGCTCGCCTTCGAACTGCAAAGGAAGAGAACCGCATCCGCGATCTCTTCCGGCCTGCCCTCGCGCTTCATCGGCACGTTCTGCTCCAGCATCTTCTTGAGGACTTCTCCCTGGCCCGCAGCTTCCATTTGGTCGCTCATCGGGGTGCGGATCATGCCGGGGCAGATGGCGTTAACGCGAATCCCCCTCGCCGCGTACTCCATCGCTGCACTCTTCGTAAGGCCGATCACGCCGTGCTTAGCCGCGTGATAGACACCACGCTCCGGCCCGCCGATCAGCCCGCCAAGCGAGGAACAGTTCACGACGGATCCGCTGCCTTGTTGACGCATGACCTGCAACTCATACTTCATGCAACTCCAGACACCGCGCAGATTGACGCCCATGACGCGGTCATAGTCTTCGCGCGTTTGGTCCGCCGCTTCCGCAAGCTGGTTCTGAATGCCCGCGTTGTTATAAGCGGCGTCCAGCCGCCCGAAAGCAGCTACGGTTTTCTTTACCAGCGCTTCGACCTCGGCATCGACAGACACGTCGCAGCGCACACCGAGCGCCCTGAAGCCTCTGCCGGTAAGCGCCTTCGCCGCGGCCATGACTTCCTTTTCGCTCACATCCGCCAGCACAACCGACGCGCCGGACTCCGCAAATGCTTTCGCTGTCGCCAATCCCAATCCCGACGCCGCGCCGGTGACCAGTGCAACTTGTCCTTCAAACGAGATCTCCATACTTTCATCTCCTGTTTCGCGGTGATCTGTTCCGTTCTTAGCGGCCGACGAGCTGCTGATGTACAGGCGAGTAACGGTCGCCTTTGAGTTCAACCCTTGCCGAAGCCGCGTCCAGCTCCTCCACATCCGCGAGGCTCAGCGAGACATTGGCCGCACCCAGATTCTCTTCGAGACGGTCTAGCTTCGTCGTGCCGGGAATCGGCACGATCCACGGCTTTTTAGCGAGCAACCAAGCGAGCGCAACTTGTGCGGGCGTCACCTGTTTCCGTCCAGCGAAATCGGTGATGATCTTTACTAGCGCGTAGTTGTTCCGCATGTTCTCGGGGCTGAATTTTGGCAGCGTTCCACGGAAGTCCGTCTTGTCGAATTTTGCGTCGGCCGGCATCTTTCCTGTAAGAAAGCCTTTGCCGAGTGGGCTGAAAGGAACAAAGCCGATGCCCAGTTCTTCGAGCGCCGGGATGACCGCCTCCTCCGGCTCGCGGAAGAACAGTGAGTACTCGCTCTGGAGCGCGGTCAGCGGCTGCACGGCGTGCGCGCGGCGAATGGTCTTCGCCGATGCCTCAGACATGCCGAAGTGCTTTACTTTGCCTTCGGCGATCAATTGCTTCACCGCACCGGCGGTCTCTTCTATCGGCACCTCAAGATCCACCCGGTGCTGGTAAAAGAGATCGATTGCGTCCACTTTCAGGCGTTTTAGCGAAGCTTCCGCAACAGCGCGGATGTGATCCGGGCGGCTGTTCAGCTTCGTCCACTTGCCATCTCCCGGATTCGCCTCAAAACCGAACTTGGTGGCGATGACGACGTTTCCGCGAAAAGGCGCAAGTGCGCTTCCAACCAACTCTTCGTTGATGTAGGGGCCATACACCTCGGCTGTGTCGAAGAAAGTAACCCCGCGTTCCACGGCGGCATGGATCACCTTTGTCATCTCCGCGGTGTCTTTAGGCGGACCGTACGAGAAGCTCATCCCCATACATCCCAAGCCGAATTCCGATACCGCGAGACCGCTGTTTCCCAAAGTTCGTTTCTGCATAAAGGCTCCTCTGTAGGGCGGTTTAACGAACGCTTGCCTTACACAGTATGAGATGCAAAACGCACGCCGCAAATCCCTGTCGCGAGGCAAAGCTTTATGAGTAAAATTCATGAATGGACCGGACTGATCTGGCCGAGCTATCCGCGTTTGCAACGGTCGCGGCGGAGCGAAGTTTTACGAGAGCGGCCGTACGGCTGGGCGTCTCACAATCGGCGCTGAGCCACTCCATGCGGGGACTGGAGAAGCGGCTCGGTGTTCAACTTCTTGCGCGAACCACCCGAAGCGTTTCACCGACCGCCGGCGGTGCAGCCTTACTGCGGGATCTGGCGCCTGCCTTGGAACGCATTGAGCGAGCGGTCGCGGAAACGCGCAATCAGAGAGAGCGCCCGGCAGGCCGCATCCGCCTCATCATCCCCCGAACCGCGACAGAGATGGTCATCATTCCAAAGCTCGCCTCGTTTACCCGGAAATACCCCGAGATCATTCTTGAGGTGACTTCCTCAAACGATCCTGTGGATCTCGTCGCAGGAGAGTATGACGCCGGCGTTCAGCTCGGGGAGTTCATCCAGCGTGACATGATCGCGGTGCGAGTCACCGAAGAGATGCGGCTCGCTGTGGTCGGCTCGCCGGCATACCTTGAAGCGAACGGCACACCACGGCATCCGCGGGAACTTAAAGACCACGCTTGCATCGGTTTTCGCTTCAGCAACGGCCTATACCGCTGGGAGTTCGAGAAAGGACGCAAGGCGCTCACCGTGAGCCCCGTCGGCCCCGCCTCCTTCGATGATCCCGACCTCGTCATTCAGGCTGTCCTCGATGGCGTCGGGCTCGGTACATCGGTGGAATACTGTTTGGAAAAGCTGGTGGCCAAAGGCCGTCTCATTCAGGTGCTGAAAGACTGGTGCCCCTCATTCCCCGGATATTTCCTCTACTACCCCAGCCGTCGTAATCAACCCGCCGCTCTCACCGCTCTCATAGAAGCTATAAGGCTTCCGAAACCAGTCGCGTAGACTCGACCCTGCCGCAAATGATTTTTGTCAACGACTCAAGCAGTCCAGCAAGTCGCGACGGCCGCGGAGTATTTTGAACGCCAGTTCCAGCCCATGTACGCGGCCGTCATCGTCTGATGCCGTGGAGCGAGCGCGCTCCGCAGTTGATGCGGCACGTTTTCGTCGAGGATCACCTTCAAGGTTGCAGATGCGGTTCGTGAGTTGCGCGGTATTCGAGAACGGCCCTGATCGCAGCGGCGCCGCCGGGTGTGCACGGGTATGTCTCCAGCGTCTTGGCAATGGCGTCTTCGGGCGACAACCCCTCTGCCAAGAATCTTCGTAGTTTTCAACCACCGCTGACACAGGCAGGCGAGAATCAACGAACACAGGATC
Source organism: Bryobacteraceae bacterium (assembly GCA_965225785.1). Lineage (GTDB taxonomy): Bacteria > Acidobacteriota > Terriglobia > Bryobacterales > Bryobacteraceae > Bog-113. The sequence continues at coordinate 923,982 of CBDDBV010000005.1, forward strand.
GCCGGAATGCAAGCCGGGCACCGCTTCAATTAATGGGCAGCCCGTCCGATCGATTTCCACATTCTGATATTACTCTTTCCCGTTAGAGTTCATTCCCGCTCGAACGCTTTCTTTATAACGCCGTGCGCCCCGGCGGTTAAATTCTCGGGCAAAGCATCGAGCCCAAACCAGCGCGCATCGAGCGCGTCATCGCCGGGTTTCAGGACGCCGCCGGTCACGCGGCAGAGATAGTCGATCACGACGTAATGGAAGAGGACGACGCCGGGCTCGGGCGCGCGGATGCTTTCGAAGATCTCAACGGTTTCCAGCGGTTCGACTTCAAGGCCGGTCTCTTCGCGCATCTCGCGGATAACCGCGTCTTTCAGCAACTCGCCGCTGTTGACCACGCCGCCGGGGAGCGACCACCAGCCTTTCCACGGTTCGTTGCCGCGCTGGACGAGGAGCACTTCCTGGCCGCGCAGGATGACGGCGCCTACGCCGAGAAAGGGACGATCGGGATGCGTGCGCTGGTCGCTAATATTGCACCGATCCTTTCACGCCCAGATTGGTGCGGTAGATGGCGGAGCGGGCGGTGATGTAGAGTGTGGTGAAATCGGCGTCGCCAAACGCGCAGTTGGAAGGTGATTCGACGGGGATCTCGCCGAGGAACTTGCCTGCCGGGCTGTAGACTTCAATGCCGTTGGCGGCGACGTAGAGGTTCCCTTTCTCATCGGTGCGCAGGCCGTTGGGGACGCCGTCGATGTTGGTGATGAACAGGCGTTCTTTGGCGGCGGCGCCGGCGCGATCGAGGTCGAAAGTGTGAACGGTTTGGAGATCGGAATCGGCGACGAAGAGCGTTCCGCCATCGGGCGAAAGAGCGACTCCGTTGGGGCGTGTTTTCCATTTGGCTACCAACGACAGTTCGCCTTTCGGAGTGAGGTGAAAGACGCCGTAGAAATCGAGCTCGCGCGAATCGTTAGCGCTTCCGAAAGCGGGGTCGGAAAAATAGATATGGCCGTCATGGCGCACGATGATGGCGCTGGGCGCGTTGAAGCGTTTGCCCTGCCAATCCGCCGCGAGCACTTCGACCTTACCGCGCTTATCGGTGCGCGTGACGCGATGCGCGTGACCCTCACAAGTGTAGAGCCGGCCCTGAACATCGAGCGCGTTGCCATTTGCGCCGCCGGAGTTTTCGCGCCATACCGCGACTTTCGCCTTGTCCTGAAGCGTGGGGGGTGGGATCATGCGGATGATTTTGTTGGCGGGAATGTCGCTGAAAATGAGGTAGCCATCGCGCGACCATACCGGGCCTTCGGTGAATTGAAAGCCGGTCGCGATTTTCTCAATGTGAAAGTTGGTGAAGTCCTGCGCGCAGCAGAGGACCGGGATGAAAGTTGCCAGCGCTAACCGCGCCAGCATTATTTCAGAACGACCTTGATCTCGTTATCGACGCTCTTTACGCCGTTTACTTTCTTGGCCAGCTTCTCCGCCTTGCTCTTTTTCTTTTCGGAATCCACCTGGCCTTTGAGGACGACGGCGCCATTCTTCACTTCGACGTCGAGTCCGCCGCCTTTGACTTCATCGTCGGTGGCAAGCTTGCGCCGCACGTTGTCATAGACGAGATCGTCGGAGACCGGCTTGGAAGCGGCGCGCGCGGGAAAGGGATTCACGAACGCGGAAAACGCGAGCACCAGCAACAGAACGAACGAGCAGACGCGTTTATTCATCATTTCCGGCCATTGTACGCCAATCGAGGGCATTGAGGAATACGGCTTTCTCGCGCCAGTTGGGCTGCACCTTGATGTGAAGGTCAAGGTGGATGCGGATGCCGAACAATTTTTCCATCTCTTCGCGCGCGGCGGTGCCGATTTTCTTGATCATGGCCCCGCGAGCGCCGAGGATGATGGCCTTCTGACCGTCGCGCTCCACATAGATGGTGGCGAAGATGCGGATCAGCGTGGGCGATTCCTGCCATTTATCAACCAGCACCACGACGGAGTGCGGAACTTCCTGCCGGGTTTCGAGCAGGATCTTTTCGCGCACCAGTTCAGCGGCGATAAAGCGGGCGGGCTGATCGGTGACGTGGTCGGCGGGGAAGTAGGGCGGACCTTCGGGCAGGCGCGAGATGATGAGGTTGCGCAGTTTGTTGACGTCGTCCGTGGACAGGGACGAGACCGGTAGGAAGTCTTCGAAGTTGTGCAGACCGCGGAAGAATTCGATGACGGGAAGCATCTGCTCGCGGTTGTCCAGCAGGTCAATCTTATTCACGATCAGGAACACGGGCGACGTGCTGTGGCGCAGCACGCTGACCGCTTCTTTGTCGGCTTCGCGCGGCCGCTCCGTGGCATCGGCGAGGTAAAGCAGAAGGTCGCGTTCATCGAGGGACGCGCGCACGCTTTCCATCATGCGCTTCTGGATGGCGGTGGTGCCTTTATGGATGCCCGGCGTGTCGACGAAAACGATCTGCGCCTGATCGGTGGTGTACACACCCTGGATGGCGGTGCGGGTGGTCTGCGGTTTATCGGCGACGATGGCGACTTTGCTGCCGACCAGCGCGTTCAGCAACGTGCTCTTACCCGCATTGGGACGACCCAATATGGACACGAAACCGGAGACGAAGCGATTGGCTGGTGCGGTCAAGAAGTCACAGCCTGAGCCTTGCTCACGCGGACTTGTTCCACGCGCAGTTCATCGCTGGCGAGCACTTCAATGCGGACGCCGTCGCGCTCCACCGCTTCCCCTTGCCGCGGCACGCGCCCGAGCCATTCGCTTACCAATCCGCCGACCGTCGTGGACTCGATATCTTCCTCCAGCTTCAATCCCAGCATATCGGCCAGGCGGCTCAGATCGAAACTGCCGGAGACGATGTAGCCGCCGTGATCGTCCAGGGTGATGTCGGTTTCGGGCTCGTGCTCATCGCGAATTTCGCCGAGGATCACTTCCACCAGATCTTCGAGAGTGGCCAGACCCGCGGTGTTGCCGTATTCATCGATCACGATCACCATGTGCGCGCCTTCCTGCTGCATCTCCCGCATGAGATCGTGAACGGACTTGGTTTCGGGCACGAAGCGGATGGGCCGCATCAGGTCTTGAATGGTGCGGCGGCCGCGCTCTTCTTCGTCCAATTCGAACATGTCGCGCACGTGGACGAAGCCGAGGATGTGGTCGACGTTGCCCTCGTAGACGGGGATGCGCGAATACTGCTCGTGAATCACCAACTGGCGGAGTTGTTCGAGCGGCGAACCGGACCGGATGGCGACCATGTTGGGCCGCGGGGTCATCACTTCGCGGACGATGGTGTCACCGAATTCGACGACGGATTGGATCAGCTTGCGGTCATCCTCTTCGATGAGGCCTTCTTCAGCACCCGCATTGATCAAGGCGTCAATATTTTCGGCGGGCGAAGGCGCTTCCGTTTCCGCGGGAGCTTCTTTCGTTATATCGACCAGGGAATGCATGAAATTCAGAAGCGCGGCCACGGGCAGCATTAAGCGGGCGCAGCCTTTGAGTACGGGAACCAGCGGGACGATCCAGTGGCCGCTGGTGCGGCGCAGAAGCTGGGGGATGACGTAGGCGAACAGCATCATGAAAACCCACGCGCTGAAAGATGCCTGCAGAATGGACCAGCCCGTGAGACGGCCGCCATCCACCACAAACGCCAGCATGAAGATTCCGGCGAGGAGCAGCGCGCCGTGCTTGAACAAAGAGAACGCCAGCGTGCCGTCTTCGATGGACAGGCCGAGTTGTTCTTCGAGGGTGCTGCGGAAGAACTGCTGCATGGGGAGTTCGCGGGCGCGCAGACGCTGGCTTTCGAGATAAAGCTGCTCGACGGTGGAGATCAAAAGCAAAACCACCGCGATCGCGGTGAGCGCGAGAAGACTGGCGAGGATCATACGCGGGAATGCTCTTGGATCAGTGAGCGCCTGGTGAGACTTTGCGGGAGATCGAATTTGGCTCGCCACCGTTCTTCCGCGCGGGACATTTCGCCGTGATCGGACTCATGATCCATGCCCGTTAGATGCAGGACGCCATGGAGCATGAGCAGTTGCAGTTCTTCGGTAAGGGTGTGGCCGAACTCGCGCGCCTGGGCGGCGGCGCGCTGGCGGGAGATGGCGAGATCGCCGATGTGGCCGGCGGAGGTTTCATCGGGAAACGAGAGGACGTCGGTGGCGTAGTCGTGGCCGAGGAACTCGCGGTTCCAGCGGCGCAGTTCGGAATCGCCGGTGATCCGGCAGTGGAAATCGCGGCCGCCGGTGATGGTGTCGCGCAGTTTTCGGGCGAAAGACTCGAGGAGGTCCCGATCGAAACCGGCGTGCTCGGGAACACGCCGGAAAGTTATCAGTGGGTCGCTACTGCCCATCGGCTAATTGGCGCCGTGCGAAGCCGGAAGGGCTCGCACCGACACCGGGTCCGCCAGCGGCTCAGACAATTTCAGGCTAAGCTGCTGCGCGGCGGCTTCGTTGTGACGTTCGTAAGCTTTGACGATGCGCTGCACCAGGCTGTGACGGACGACGTCTTTCTCGCTGAAATGCACGAAACTGATTCCTTCGACGCCGCTGAGAATTTCGGCGGCGTCCATGAGGCCGCTGCGGCGCCCCATGCCGAGATCCACCTGCGTGGGATCGCCGTTCACCACCATTTTCGAATTGAAGCCCTGGCGCGTGAGCACCATCTTCATCTGCTCCGGCGTGCTGTTCTGCGCCTCATCCAGAATGATAAAACTGTCGTTCAGGGTGCGCCCGCGCATGAACGCGAGCGGGGCCACTTCGATGGTCATTTTTTCGATGAGCTTCTCCACCTTGTCGGCTTCCAGCATGTCGTAAAGCGCGTCATAGAGCGGGCGCAGGTAGGGATCGATTTTCTCCTGCAGCGTGCCGGGAAGAAAGCCAAGTTTCTCACCGGCTTCGACGGCCGGACGGGTGAGGATGATGCGGCTCACGCGCTTGGAAAGCAGCGCGGAAACGCCCATCGCTACGGCGAGATACGTCTTGCCGGTACCAGCCGGACCGATGCCGAAGACCAGATCATTGCGCTCGATGGCTTCGATGTAGCGCCGTTGATTCACCGTCTTCGGAGCGAGGATCTTCTTGCCAAAGTTGCGCTGTTTGCCGCTTTGCACCAGCGCGCGTAAGGTGACCAGGGGATCCTCGGTGACGACGCGGAAGTAGCTGTTCAGGTCTCCGTTCGCGAAAACGGCGCCTTCACGGACCATGTCCGCGTAATCTTCGAGAATGCGTTCGGCGCGCTTGACGGCGTCGGACTCTCCCTCGATTTCAAGCGAGCTTTCGACCAGGCTGGTCTTGACGCCCAGTCCGGTTTCGAGCACGCGAATGTTCTCGTCACGAGTGCCGAAAAGGCTCTCGATGCCCCTGGTGATCTGAACGCTGGTTTTCATGGTGCTAATGGCGCAACCTCCCGAGAAGAAGATGGTGGAGAGTCAAATTCATTGGCAGAGCAAAGGGATAAAGCGGTTACCGGCGGACTTTCTGGCGCAAGGAGATCGATGACAAGCAGTGGACTGCTGTTTGAGGGATGATCCGGACTGGAACCGCGTATAGCGGCGGGTTACTTCCATCCGATATTTAGTATACCAACGGGTGCAAGTTTCGATTGAGAATTATTGCAGCTGAAGCTACTGCTAGTCAGCCGGCTACCGCGTTCCGAGTAGCCGGCCTTATCGCGCACTTGCCTGAATTATTACGACACCGTGATCGAAACTTCCCAAGGCTTGGGAACGATCTTCTGAATCGCACGCTTCTGACGAAGTTCGATGACGGTTTCCGCAGCCTTTTTTCCCGCCAGGAAAGCGTGATCCGAGTTGTAGTATTCCCACTCGCTATACCGGCCCGAAAGAACAATATCGTGCTTGAGCAGCCAGTCACGGATCTGGGCGACGTTGCGCGCGCGGCCGTGATCGTAAACCACGTACGCGTAAGGCATGTCGACCTGGTTCGCCGTCAGGACGGCATCGTCGGCGTTCATCAGGCCGACTTTTCTGCAATCGTCGATGCAACGGCGGATGAGGTCTTCGCCATCGCAGGGTAGCGGCTTGTGCTCGGAGTAAGTGATCTCGCAGGTAATTCCGAAACCGCCCGCCGGATTGCAGAACGGGCTGGCGTTCCCTTGCACAAAAACGCGATGGAAGACGGTGTCTTCGGGGTAGTAGATCCAATGCTTCTCGGTGATGTTCTCGCGGGCCACGCCGATGTTGACGCAGCGCACCGAAGTATGACGCAGCTTGGTGGCGGATTCGCGGATGTCGGCCGGGGCTTCGTCGCCCAGAGAGCGAATCAGCAAGGGCAGCGGCATGGTGCTGATCAGGTATTCCCACGGAATGACCTGGCCGTCATCGAGCGTAAGCGTGTGGGCCTTGGCGGAAATCTTGCGAACCCGGGTGTTCAGCTTCAAATCGCCTTTCAAGTGCGGCAGGAAGCCGTTCATCAGGGATTGGAAACCACCGCGCAACGGATATCCGAAACGCGCGTTCGGGCCCATCGGCTTGCCGACCGGGGTAAGAGCGCCCTCAATCATCTCTTCGAGATCGGGAAGCGGCACGCGGCCCCCCAGCCAGCTGGTTTCCATTTCAGTGAGCGGCACGGCCCAGATCTTCTTGTTGTAAGGAATGGCGAAGTGCTTGGCGATTCCAGCGCCCCATACCTTATAAATAAACTCCTCGAAGTTGCGCGGCTCGGCAGACGGATCGGCAACCGGGCGCTTTCCCAGATCGGACGCCGCTTCCATAACGCCGTCAGCGCAGCAGTCGGTGATCGATTCGGCCTTACAGACGGACGTGCTCGAAGAAACCGGAGTGACGCCGTTAGTCTTTCCGTTGGCATGGCCATTCACCGGGGCTGGGACCGCGGCCGGCTTCTTCGCGAGCGTTCCGAACCGAGACTCGATGGCGCCCGTGATGCATTCCTTTATGACATCGGCCGGTAATCCATATAGCGCACCCTGGAAAGGATAGCGGGTATAGACGTTCTTGCTAAAAATCCAGGCTTCGCGATCCTGCCAATGGACGTTATCGCCGAGCAGAATCTTATACATTTCGTGAACGTACTGGTCGTTCGAGAACATGATGTGACCGGCGAAATCGAAGGTAAATCCCTTGTCTTCGATGGACCGGCACCAGCCGCCTACGCGGCTTTCCTTCTCGATCAAAATCGCATCTTCCCCCAAATGGTAAGCGGCGCTCAACCCGGTTGGCCCCGCCCCGATCACGACCGTAGCCGGCTTTTTCTTCAACTCGGTCGGGCTGATCTTGGCCGTTGCCGGAATAAACATTCCATCCTCCAGGTTGTCCGTCTTCTGAATCGCTTTGACGATCAGATCTTCCATTGCGGTTGCCGTCGCATCCCAACTCGTTTTCGAAAGAACGTCGTGAGCTCCGGCGATGCGCGATTGACGCTCCTGGGTGGAGGCATTCAACGCGCGCTCACAGGCCGCTACGAAGTTTTCGGGAGTGTCGCCCAGGTAAACCAGTTTGCCGTAAGGCTCCGCCACGTCCGTAATGGGCGTGCTGACGATCAGCTTTTCCGCAGCCATGTACTCCAGCGTCTTTGTGGGGCTGATGAATTTAGTGGACTCATTGCGCGCGAACGGAAGTAGGCACACGTCCCAACCGGCGAGATAACCGGGCAACTCGGTGTATTGCTTCTGGCCGAGGTAGTGGATGTTGGGGCGGCGTGGAAGATCGGACTCGCTGATCTTGACCACCGGTCCCAGCATCACGAGATTCCATTCCGGGTGCGAATCCGCCGTAAAGGCGAGCAAATCCAGATCCACGCGCTCATCTATTACGCCGAAGAAGCCGAACCGCGGATGCGGAATGGCGGCTTGATCGGACGGTTCGGGGACGATCGCGGCTTTCGCGGTGGCGTAGTGTTTGGTATCGACGCTGCTCGAGAAGCAGTAGACGTTGGGGTGCCGGTTTTTCTTGGCCCGATAGAGGCTGGGGCCGCCGGTGAAAACGACATCGGCGAGTTTCAAAAGCTTTTCCTCGCGGTCGAGGAGCTGCTTCGGCGCGTTCTTGAACGCGGAAAGTTCATCCATGCAGTCGTAAATGATGGCGCGGGGCGACAGGCGGTCAGCGAGCGGAAGCGCGAGCGGCGTGTAAAACCAAACGACGTAGTCCTGAACGTGCTCCCGCAATAAGAGTTCGTTCACCAGACGGGTGAGCGCCGGCATCTGCTCGTCTGTAAAACCCTGACCGGCTACGGGCGTATGGGGACGGCAAACAAAGAGATTGGAATGAGGGCGAGCGATTTCCCAGTGCGGTTCGGCGGTAGGATCCCAGATCGGTTCTTCGATGAAGAACACCCGATGCGACTGCGCCAGTCGCGATAAAAGATGCTGCGGGCGCTGGAAGACGAAATCCCAGCGAAGATGGGAAAACGTAATGACGTCAAAGGTCTTTGGCACGTTGCTCTCCAGGAAATGACTTCGGATGCGGCGCTCGGCGCGGAGTGCCTGCCCGCGTGTAGAAGCAACATTGCTGCCAAAGTGAACGAGCGTTAACTTATTGTAGCGAATCGGACTTATCGTTCTGCTCGTCTGGGTCTGAAATGGATTTTTCTAGATCAAAGGAGCCACAAAGGTATTGACAAATCTCATACACATGCAATTGTGGCCAGGCGTTGCCGGCATTCGCTTAGTACATTTGCATACGGTTGGTTTACAGCGCGAATTAATTTCCCACTCGGGTCCGGCTCGAAATCCCATAACCCGCTGTTGTGCCAATGGTTTGCATTCATCCAGTCATAGCGGTCGATGATAGGGTAGAGGCAAATCCCGTCAATGGGCGTTCCATCGCGGCGGGCCTTCATCACTTCATTAGTGATCTCCTCAATCCAGCGGCCGCGGCCTACTCCGATGTGGCTTGTTTCGGCGATGCACAGGGGTCGACGATAGCGCTGGTAAATCGCCCCAAGAAGCCGATGCAGCGGAACCCAACGGTTGTCCCGCGGCTCGGCGTGCCAAGCCAGATGGCCGTCGCCTTCAATCTCCCACTGGTTGGACTCGTAGAAGTTGGCGCCGAGGATATCCAGATAGCGCGGATGGCCGCCGAGATCCGGCTGCTGATATCCGGCGATCATGTCCCAGGCTTCGAACTGCGATTCATGTTCCCGCCGCGCTTTCGCCGCAAGATGCGGCCGGCGTTTGGGTGGAAATACTTGAATCGTGGGTTCGGGATAGAGGAAGCGGGCGCGCGGATCGACGTCCAGCACGGCCGCGCAGGCCGCGATGGCCGCCCGGGCGAGCTGGCGCTTCAACTCGTTATCCCGGCCCTCGGCAAAGGGGTAAATGAATCGGCGGGATGCGCCCCACGCCAGGAAACTGATTTCGTTCATCGGGGAGTAGAACGGAACCTCGTCCGAGTGCTCTTTGACGAAGCGCGCGACGGCGCGGGAAAAGCGGGCGAAGCGGTCCACGAACGCGGGACTGAAAACGTCCAGCCCGTCAGGCCAGCCGTAATGGCACAGATCCCAAATGACCTGTATCTGCTGGCGATTCGCGGCCAAGAGCATGGCCTCGAAAGAAGACCAATCGTAAGCGCCGTTGCCGGCCCGATCGATCAAGTGCCAGCGAACGCCGTCTCTCGCGACGCGCATTCCCTGAGTTTTTAGCAGCGCGTAATCGTGCTCGGCCTGCGCGTCATGCTGGGTGCCGGCGATCAGGTCGAGGCGGTCTCCGTGGGCGTTGATTTGTGTGGCGCACTCAAAACCGCCCATCCAGAAGGAACGGAACAACCCCGGCGGGCTGAGATGGCTTGATCCAGAGGAAGCTTCCGATTCGGATCTTGAAGAGGATTCGATGATCAATGACGGTCCTGCGTGCGGTAGTCCTCGGAAGGAACCAGGTATTGGTGACGCTGGAAATTCATGATCCGTTCCCGCCAGGCCCACTCATGCCGGTCGCGCTCACTTCGTGAGCCCCGAGTCGCCAGCGTCATATCTTCCAAAGGAAACTTGGGTGTCCGGTCGGCGAACAGCAAGCCGTTGGCTTCCTGGAAGGTGTCGGTGAACTGGGTGTAGCAAAATCCGGCAAGCGTGGGCAAAGAGCGGACCACGGACAACAGCGCGGCGTAGCGCTCAGCGAACTGAGCCGCGGAGTCCGACCGGGTGTATCCCCAGGTCCCGTGCACGTCGGGCGAGTAGGCGATTCCTCCAAACTCGGTCAACATAATCGGTTGATCGGAGTGAGACGCGCCTTCCAGAAGCAACTGGCGGCCGCCGGGGCGTTCGCGTTTGAACAGACGGCTTTCCACCTCGTTCGCGCCATAACGGTGTCCGATGCGCTCCGGAACGTCGTCATAGTCATGAATGCCGATGATATCTGTGGCCACGCTCTCCCACCCGTCGTTTCCGATCACCGGACGCGTCGGATCCATGGTCTTGGTCAGGTGGTATAGCGCCTGCACGTAGTGACGCTGGGCCGGACTGTCCGGGAGATCCGGGACTCCCCAGGACTCGTTAAACGGAACCCAGGCCACGATGCAGGGATGGCTGCTATCGCGTTCGATCACGTTCATCCACTCCCGCGTCAAACGCTCGATCGACTGCTTCGTGTATCGATACGCGCTCGGCATTTCTTCCCAAACCAGCAGGCCAAGCGTGTCGGCCCAATACAGGAAGCGGGGGTCCTCGATCTTCTGATGTTTGCGGACACCGTTGAAACCGATGGCTTTCGCCAGTTCCACGTCACGCCGCAGAGCGTCATCATCCGGCGCTGTCAGACCCGTATCGGGCCAGTAGCCCTGATCGAGCACCATGCGGAGCAGAAACGGGCGTCCATTCAGAACGAATCGGTCCCCCTGCACTCCGATGGAGCGCAGAGCGGTATAGCTTTTGGCGGTGTCAATGAGTTCGCCGCGGCCACCCCACAGATGCATTTCCACCTGAATTAAGGTCGGAGTGGCGGGGCTCCAGAGAAGATCGTTCCGATAATCGTCGATGCCTGGATCGGAAAGGGCGATACGGCGGTGCACCTCACCGGCGACGACGGCGTAAGTATCGTCCGCCACCAGCAGAGTGCCCACGTACATCTTCATGTTCAAGCGCAGGCCTTCACGGCGGACACCGTCCAATCGGGCTTCAAACCCAATTTCCCACCGCTCGATATTGGGCGTCCACCGGACGTAACCGATATAGGTTGCGGGCAGAACCTCCAGCCAAACCGTTTGCCAGATCCCGGTCGTACGGGGATACCAAATCGAGTGGGGATCGAGCATCCAGTCCTGTTTCCCGCGGGGCTTGGAAAGATCGGAGGCATCGTCTTCCGCCCGAACCACGACGGTCTGCGACCCGGAATCCGTAAGAAATTCGGTGATATCCGCTTCAAAGGGAGTATAGCCGCCGCGATGTTCGCAGACGAGCGCGCCGTTCACCCACACGGTAGCCTCATAATCCACGGCGCCGAATCGAAGCAGCAGGCGTTTGTTACCCGGCATCGGGGGCGTTTCAAATTCCCGCTTGTACCAGACCGCGCGAAAGAAACCAGTGTCGCCGACCCCGCTCGCGCTGGTCTCCGGGCTGAAGGGAACCGTGATCTTGCGGTCCCAGATTACCTGGGAGGGCAGCGACCAAACGGCTTCCCGATCAATCGCAAAATCCCACCGCCCGTTCAGAGATACCCATTCTTCGCGTTTTAGCTGGGGTCTCGGATAGGCGTGAGAAATGATGATGTCGTCATTTCCGGATGAAGGGGACAAGTAGCTCCTCGAATGGGGTGCTTTAGGATGGCGTTCTTCTCCGATTATAAGCAGGTAGCGGGCCGCTTTCCTGCACGAATTCGTCACGGAGGAGTTAATTCCTTGAGACTATCCCTCGGGTAAGATCGGCCAATTTGAGTAGGTGAAGCGGCCGGAACGCGGCCTCCGACCACTGCGTCCGGTCATCGAAGCGAATGCCGACAAAATAGCCGATTTCCCGGTAGACGCAGTACACGGTTTGGCAAACCATGATCCAGTCCGGTCCGTGACTGATGGAGATCTCAGTATTCTCTGGAACCGGCGCCTCCATTTGCAGACACGCGCCTTTGGAGGAGATGTCCTCGAGCAATGCCGGGAGTACGCGCGAGCGCCCGAACTCGTCTTTCCATTCCACTTGCACTAAGTCCGCGCAAAGCGATCTGGGCTCGGCGCGCTGTTCTTTGGACTTTTCCTTCATAACCTTCCATCGGAAGGCGGGCGTGGAAGCTTTAGGCGTCCGGTCAGTTTCGTTTTCGGGCGGCTGTCAGGATGGCTCGAATAATACCCTCCGGAGCGATAGCGCGCGCCGCCGCCCACCCAACGCGCAACCCGGCGAACAAAGCTTTTGGCGCCAGCGCGTACTCGTGCTCCCACCAGCTTGGGGCGAAGCGCGCTTTGAAGACATACAGACCGGAAAACCCGTAAATCCGTTCGCCGCGTTTCTCGATGATGCTCATTACGCGCATCAAGGAGGGATAGTTGCCGTTGCGAACCGCCGCGGCGTCCTGGATTCCATGCAGCGGAACGGTGCCGGGAGTGGCCAGGATTACGCCGTCACGGCGCAGATACTCCATGGCGCCGACCATCAACAGGTCGGACGTTCCTTTGGGCGCGTCGGGATGCCGGTTCAGGTCTTTGAAGTAGTAGCCTTTCCGGGCGGGCATCGGAGCGGCGCTCAGCAAGCCCACCAGGCGTCCATCCGCGTCCCTTGCCAGGAAGTGCTTTTGGTATTCCGGAAAGCTGAAGGTGTCCGACGAGAAGACCCAGCCGAACTCGGAACTGCGGCGCGTTTCCACCCAGGCGCGTTGCAGGGCTTCCGCTTCGGCCCGCGGCAATTGTGCGCCGGGGACGCATTCCATGGTGACTCCGGCCCGGCCTGCCTTGCCTAGCTCTTTGCGAACCGTGTGCAGTTTGCGGCCCTCGGAACTCCACCCGGTGAGATCGAAGTATGGCGATTCGCCGACCGGAATGCAGTCGAGCCCCACATTTACGCCGGCCCGGGCAAACCGTTCGGTGACTGGAACGAACGCGACCAATCGTTTCCGCGCAGCGGCGAACTCGAGAAATTCCGCCGTGACGGTCTCCAGATCCTGAAGGCTGCTAAGGGGTTCGGAAGCGAGCCATGTGTGCCCGACTTCAAGATAAGCGACGGCGCCATGTGCGCGCGTCGATTCCCAACCGGAGGCCTTATCCGAAATCGCCACAAGGCCATGCGGACTATACCCGTATGCCTGGTAATACGCGTAAAGCGTCTCGCGCATGCCGCTAAGGGCCGACCAAGACGCGACGCGGAAGCTGAGACCGGAAAGCCGCGAGTTGCGCCGCAAGTTCGGGTTTAATGGAGGGGTTGACCGCAAAGAAGCAGACGGTGTCCGAACCGGACATGTAGTTTCCGGGGATGGTCCATTTCGCGACGGGACGCCAGGCGGGCGGCGAGAGGTTGGGATACAGGATCGCCAGATCGGCTTTGTTCTCCGCGGCCCATCGCACGAGCCATTCGTTCGAGTACGCCCGCGTGCGCCGCGCGGTTGCGGGGGCCATGCTGCCCAACCCGATTGCGTCCAGGATGCGGGCGTCCGAAAGAAAGCTGACCGCGCCGATATCGTTCAACAGAACGGTCTTGCCCGCGAAGTTTTGCTTTACGAAAAGGCCCATTTGATATTGCTGGTCGTGGATGTCGGCGATGGACTGCGCGGCCACCCAGAACGACAATGAGGTTCTGGCGGTAGCCAGTAACAGGAAAATGCCAGCAAGAACGTAAATCAGGCGGGGACTGCGAATGGGCGTCAGGTCCTGAATCGCCACGGCGATTACGATAATTCCGAGAGCCACTAAATAAGCTTCGTAGCGGAAGAACCAACCCGTTCGCGCGAAGAGGAGGTGAAGGACGGCGGCGCTTGCGAACAGAATCAGCCCGGTGCCGGAGTAGCTCCAAACGCCGTTATTCTTCTGCGCGAGGAGGCGGAGAAGAACGAGTGCGATCAGGATCAGCGCTACCACGTGCGCGCCGCGCGACCAGCTTCTTATCAACCCGCTTAGGAAATTCGCGGGGTACATTCCGGCGGAATTCGCCGACGGAAGATTAGCTTTGAGCAGCAGCGAGTTCGGTACCCAGGACCATCCATGGCGAACCGAGATCCATCCATAGGCGGCGAGCGGAATGAGGGACGCAGCGGCTAACCCAAGGGTGACCGGCCATTTTCCCCGCAGAAGAAACAGGCCGCCGGCGATGGCGATCAGAAACGCCCCTTCATAGCGCGCCATCACCAGGACCGCGGCCAAGCCGAGCAGGATCGCAAGATTGGTGGGCCGTAGTTCCGAAGCCGGAATCGCGATGCAGCACGCATGCACAAAGATTAACGTGAGCAGCGTATGCAGCACATGCTCCATGCCGCCCAGCGCCAGAATGGGAAGAGGAACGGCGAACACCAGCAGCGCGAGCAGCCCAATGCGGGGTCGCAAGCGGAAACCCACTCGCGCCAGAACGAAATTGCACCAGAATAGAACCGCGCCGGCAACCAGGATGTTGAGGATCAGAGGAGTCGCTTCGCGGACGCCGGTGATCGCGTAGCAACCGGCTAGAAGCAGGGTATAAAGAGGCGATGATGTGGAGGAAGTGAAGCCGTAGCGGGTGACGCCCCACACTCCATGTAGGGCGAAGTTCTTGGCCATTGCCATGTGGATGTAGGTGTCATCCATCGGATAGCCGAAATGGCCGCCGCAAAGAACGAGCGCGCGAACAATCAGCGCCGCCAGGACGACCAGGAACAGAAGATAAGCGCCCGCTGCGGGTAGAAGGCGGGATCGGCTATTCATACCGCGAGCGGAGCTGAACTACACTCCCCAGCAGTAATCTTCCACCGCGCGATCGAGCGTGCGATCCGTCTCCGTTAGGCGCATCAGTTCCAGCCGAATGGCGTCGAGCAGCGCGTTCCAGCTTGCCTCGATGACGTCATCGGAAACGCCCACCGTGGACCAGCTTTTGCGGTGGTCGGACCATTCCACCAGCACGCGCACCTTGGCGGCCGTTCCCTTTTTGGAATCAAGCACGCGAACTTTATAATCCGTCAACCGCACGTTCGCGACTTGCGGGTAGATGGACGACAAACATTTGCGCAGGCAGATATCGAGCGCGTGCAGCGGGCCGTGCCCAGCGGCGGTAGCCGAGTGGACACCATCCTGAGCCCGCACGTTTACCGTGGCCGTTGCGCGTGTTCCGCCCGACGGAGTAGAGCGCAACGTCACCTCATAGCCTTCTACGTCGAACAGACTGGCGTTCGGGCGGAGAGCCTGCCTCACCAGGAGCTCGAATGTGCCCTCGGCCGCTTCGAGTTCGTAGCCTAGGTATTCCATTTCTTTGATACGCTCCAGCAGATCGCGGCGCGCTTCCTCGGTAAGCCGGTCGGCCAGGCCGTGCTGGCGGAGCTTATAAAGAACGTTGCCGCGCCCCGAAAGATCGCTCACCAATACGCGCTGGCGATTTCCCACCGCTTCCGGCGAGATGTGCTCATAGGTGGCGGAGTCTTTCAGCACGGCCGCGACGTGAATGCCGCCTTTATGGGCGAAGGCGCTGAGGCCGACGTAAGGTTGATCGCGCCGTAAAGGCAGGTTCGCCATCTCCGACACGAACCGGCAGGTTGCGGTCAGCATCGTCAGTTTTTCCAGGCCGATAGCGGTATGGCCCTGCTTTAATTCCAGATTGGCGATGATGGACGCGAGGTTGGCGTTGCCGCACCGTTCACCGTACCCGTTTAAGCAGCCTTGCACATGGGTCGCCCCGGCATCGATCGCCGCCATGGAGTTCGCCACCGCGACGTGTGCATCATTGTGCACGTGGATGCCGATCACGCCATCGAAGCGGCTCCGCACATCGGCCACAATTTCCGCGAGCCGCCCGGTGAGCGTGCCGCCGTTGGTGTCGCAAAGACACAGGACGTCGGCCCCGGCGTCGCGCGCAGCTTCGAGCGTGCGCAAGGCAAACTCGGGATTGGCCTGGTAGCCGTCAAAGAAATGTTCCGCGTCGTAGATCACCTCTTTGCCGTGCCGCTTCAGGTAAGCAACGGTCTCGCCGATCAGCGCCAGATTTTCTTCTTCCGTCACGCCGAGCGCCACGCGCGCATGCAAATCCCAGCTTTTTCCGAAGATCGCAACGGTGGGAGTTCCCGCCTCGATCAGCAGCTTCACATTGCGGTCTTCCTCAACCGGGTTCCGTGAAAACCGGGTGGACCCGAAAGCCACCAGCCGCGCATGCTTGAAATCGATTTCCCGCGCCCGTTCGAAGAATTCCTTGTCTTTCGGGTTGGAGCCGGGCCAGCCGCCTTCAATGTAGTCGATGCCAAGCTCGTCCAGCTTCTGCGCAATGACCAGCTTGTCTTCAACGGAGAAGCTGATCGATTCGCCCTGCGTGCCATCCCGGAGCGTTGTATCGAAGGTAGTAATGCGCATGGGTCCCGTTACTAATTAAGCGGAAACGGCCTGCTCTTCGGGCACGCCGGCTTCTTTTTTCCTGCGTTTGAGGAAAGTCATCATCTCGCGCAACTCGCGCCCGACGGTTTCCACCGGCTGATCGCGCCCGGCTTCCCGTAAAGCAAGGAAGTTCTTCCGGCCGGATTTATTCTCCGCAATCCAGTTACGGGCGAATTCGCCGGATTGGATTTCGCTCAGGATTTTCCGCATCTCCGCCCGCGTTCCTTCATTGATGATGCGCGGACCGCGGGTATAGTCGCCGTATTCGGCCGTATCGGAGATCGAGTAGCGCATGTAGCCCAGACCGCCCTCATAGATGAGATCGACGATGAGCTTCAGCTCATGCAGGCATTCGAAATACGCGATCTCGGGCGCGTATCCGGCTTCCGTTAAAGTCTCGAATCCCGCACGGATCAGCTCGCTCACTCCGCCGCACAGCACGGCTTGTTCGCCGAACAAATCGCTTTCGGTCTCTTCCCTGAAGGTGGTCTCGATCACTCCCGCTTTGAGGCAGCCGAGCGCCTTGGCATATGCCAGCGCCATCTCAAGCGCTTTCCCGCTGGCATTCTGATGCACGGCCACCAGCGCCGGAACGCCCACGCCTTCCGTGAACAGTTCGCGCACCCGATGCCCGGGAGCTTTGGGCGCGACCATGGACACGTCGACGTCGGCGGGCGCGTGGATCTGGTCGAAATGGATGTTGAATCCGTGCGCGAACATGAGCGTCTTCCCGGCCTTCATGTGCGGCGCGATCTCATTCTTGTACAGATCGCCTTGAATATGGTCGGCCACCAGCACCATGATCACGTCGGCAACCTTGGCGGCTTCGCTGGTGGAGAGCACTTCGAGCCCGGCGGATTCCGCTTTCGCCCAGGACTTGCTCCCGCCGTAAAGCCCGACCACCACATCCACGCCGGAATCGCGCAGGTTCAGCGCGTGCGCGTGACCTTGGCTGCCGTAGCCGAGGATCGCCACCCTCTTTCCTTTGAAAAGCGAAAGATCGCCGTCCTGTTCGTAGAACCGTTTAGCCATTCAGCACTCCGTCCGTTTCTTCTTCCACCACTTCCTCCGGCGCGATCGCAGCCAGGACGATGGGTGGTTGCAGCCGTAACTTCTTTAACTCTAATGAGACCGCGATCGCCCCTGACCGCGTGACATCGATTTCTCCGTAACTCTGCATCACGTCGATGAACTCATCGAGTTTTTCGGGATCGCCCGTCGCTTCAATTACAAAGCCGTCGATGGACGAATCCACCACGCGCGCTCCGAAAATTTCCGCTTCCTTGATGATGGTGGCGCGGCGGTCCAGCGGCGCGCGCACCCGCAACAGCGTCATCTCCCGCCGCACCGCCGGGCATTCCGTCAGATCGGTCGCCTGCAGCACGTTCACCAGCTTGTTCATCTGCTTGATCACCTGGGACCGCAGCCGGTCTTCGACATCGACGACGATGCTCATGCGCGACAGGTCGGGATCCACCGTGCGCGCGACTGTCAGGCTTTCAATATTGTAGCCGCGCGCGGATAGCAGGCCGGTGACGCGCATCAACGCACCCGGTTTGTTTTCGAGTAAAACGGAAATGGTTTGCAGCATCTTAACCTTTGTTGATGGGCGGCTATTGATTGGCGGCGACGGTCGCGCCCAGCACCATCTCGTTGATCGCGCCGCCCGCCGGAACCATGGGATAAACGTTCTCGTTGGGCGTCACCTTCACGTTGAGAAGGTAAGGTCCCGGCTCCCGTACCGCCAATTCCAGCGCGCCGCGGAGATCCCGGGGGCTCTCGATGGTTCGCCCCGTAAACCCGTATGCGCCCGCCAGCTTCTCGGCATCCGGGAAACAATCGAGCGTCACCGAGCTCAAGCGGTTGTTATAAAACAACTCCTGCCACTGCCGCACCATCCCAAGATAGCCGTTGTTCATGACCACGATCTTGACCGGCAGGCCGTAGCTCGCGATGGTCGCCAACTCCGGAATCGACATTTGAAATCCACCGTCGCCCACCACCGCGAAAACCAGCTTGTCGGGCCGCGCGAACTGTGCGCCGATGGCGGATGGAAGTCCGAAACCCATGGAGCCAAGCCCGCCCGAATTGATCCAAAGCCGCGCCTTGTTGAACCGTACCAATTGCGCGGCCCACATCTGATGTTGGCCTACGTCGGTGCACACAATCGCGTCGCCTCCTGAAATCCGGTCGATCTCCGCCATCAAATGCTGCGGCTTGATCTCGGAATCCGAATGCGGGCTGTCGAAAGGATGCTGTTCTTTCCACTCGCGAATTTGCTTCCACCACGCGCGCTTTCCGTTCGAACTCTGGTCGCGCAGCGCCGGCTCCAGCTCGTCAACCACCTTGTTCAGCTTCTGCAGCACCCGCTTCACATCGCCCACGATCGGGATATCGGCATGACGGTTCTTGCTGATCTCAGCGGGATCGATATCGACGTGAATCACTCGCGCGTGCGGCGCAAACGCGGCCAGGCGTCCCGTCACGCGATCGTCGAATCGAACGCCAAGCGCAATCAAAAGGTCGCATCCGGTCAGGCCCATGTTTGCCGCGTAGCTGCCATGCATACCGGGCATGCTGATGAAGTTCGGATGTGCGCTGGGCAGTGCGCCCAAGCCCATCAGGGTGCAGACCGCGGGCGTGTCCACCCGCTCCACAAACTCCCGCAGTTCGCTTTCCGCGCCCGCCGCGATCACGCCGCCGCCCGCGTACACCATGGGCCGCTCGGCTTCCCAGATCATCTGCGCCGCGCGCCGGATCTGACCGGTGTGGCCTTCGGTGGTCACCCGATAGCCGCGCAAATGAATCTTGTCGACGGGCGTGTAATGTCCTTGCGCCTGGAATACGTCTTTCGGAATGTCGACGAGCACCGGACCCGGCCGCCCGCTCGATGCCAGATAAAAAGCTTCGTGAATGATCTGCGGCAGTTCCGCCAGCGTCTTCACCATGTAGTTGTGCTTGGTACAGGAGCGCGTGATCCCGAACGTATCGGCTTCTTGAAACGCGTCGCTGCCGATCAACTTGCTGTGCACCTGACCGGTGATGGCCACAATGGGGATGGAATCCATCATGGAATCGACCAGGCCCGTGATCAGGTTGGTCGCGCCCGGGCCGGAGGTGGCGCAGCATACGCCCACTTTGCCGGTGGCTCGCGCATAACCTTCCGCCGCGAAACAGGCATTCTCTTCATGACGCACCAGCACGTGCCGGATCGGGTGATCGTAAAGAGCGTCATAGAAGGGAAGCGTGACGCCGCCGGGATAACCGAAGAAGCAATCCACGCCCTCCCGCACCAGGCACTCCAGAAGCATTCTCGCGCCGTTCATCAAACTCGACATTTCGTTCTCCGCTTCATTTCCTTCGCACCGTATAAAGAAGGGGCATCAACAAAAAAGGCCATCAGGTGGGCTGTTTTCCCCTCCGATGGCCCTTAGGCTGTCACCCGGAAGGCCTCAGTAGGGGCCGACTACGATGACCAAACTAATGGTGACGAACATAAGTGCTGTGCCGCGTTGACCCGAAATCGTCATCACTGAGTTGAGTCTAACGGCAAAGTTTTTCAAATGCAAGAGAATGGTTCGATAAATAATGCTTATAGCGCTGGCCGGGAACAGACCGCGCCGGAATGGTGTCTACCTCATTGAAAAGAAACGCGCACCACACTTTAACGCAACGCGCACAATTGGGCGCGGCCGGCCTTTCTCATTTGTGGCGGGAAGAGAACTCGCCATGTTCGAACAGTCATTCATCGTCAACGGAAAAACGAAACGCGACCGCGCCATCGCGATCGCCTTATTCATTCAAACCGCCGCGGTTACCTGTCTGGTGCTGCTGCCGCTGCTTGGCGTCCAGCAGATTGAAGCCGGCAAGCGATTCCTGATTCTTCCGCCATCCGCCATGAAGAAAGAGACGGTGGAAACACAGCATGCCGCCGCCCGCGCGTCCAGCCAGTCCGTGCCGCGAGTGGTGGATCTGCGCCTGGTTCCCGCCCGAGACCTTTCCGCACCCACGCATTCCGTGGCGCTCGACGATGCCCCCGCCATTCCGGGTTTGTCCGGGCCGGGCGTTTCCGGCGCCGGAGCCATCGGCGGCCTCGGTGACGTTCTTAAGGTCGCGCCGCCGCCACCGGTCCATCCCGCTCCCGCGCACAAGCCGGAGCCTTCACCCATCCGTTTATCCAGCAAGCTCTCCCAATCGCAACTGATCTATTGCCCGAAACCGTCTTATCCCAGACTGGCTTTATCCGCCCGCATTGAGGGAACGGTTCGCCTGCAGGCCACCATCAGCCGGGATGGAAGGATTGAAAACCTGCACGTGCTGAGCGGACACCCGTTACTGACCGGTCCCGCCATGGAAGCGGTCCGGGAGTGGCGCTACCATCCGGTGCTTTTGAACGGAGACCCGGTCGAAGTGATAACGGAAATCGAAGTGAATTTTAAGCTCAGCCAATAACCTCGTGAGACCATGGGACTGCCCCACGTCCATGGTCGATATTCACAGTCATATTCTCTGGGGTCTCGACGACGGCGCGAAAACCTTGGCGGACAGCGTCGCCATGGCGGAGCTTGCCGCCGCGACGGGCACGACTGACATCGTCGCCACGCCGCACGCCAACAATCGTTACCTCTTCGATTCCGCGCTCATTGAACAGCGCGTTCAGGAACTGCGGCGGGCCTGCAACAACAAGCCTCGCATCCACTCCGGGGCCGATTTCCACCTGAGCTTCGGCAACCTCGAAAGCGCGTTGCGGGATCCCCGGCCCTACACCGTCAACCATGCGCGGTACCTGATGGTGGAATTGCCCGAGCTGGTGATTCCGCCGGACCTGGGCCAGATTTTTGAGCGGTTGCAGCAGGTGGGAATTCTCCCCGTGATCACGCATCCTGAGCGCAACCGCGCTCTCTGGCGCGATGAAAAGTTGTTTTCGAGCTGGCTGCAAGCGGGTTGTTACGCGCAGATTACCGCGCAATCGCTCGAAGGACATTTCGGAAGGACCGCCAGAGATGTCGCGTGGCGGCTGCTGGACGAAGAACAGGCCCACTTTGTGGCGAGCGACGGACATGACCTGGAGCACCGCCCGCCGCGGCTGGACCGCGCTTATGCCGCGGTCGCCAAGAAATACGATGAGGAAACCGCGCGGCGCCTGTTCGTCGAAAACCCTCGGGACGTTTTGGACGGTGTTCCGATCCAGAATATCTCTCCCGCGCGCAAACAAAAACCCCGTTTTTGGCTGTTCCGCTAGCCCGGCGAATCGCCCACAATCGTTACCGCCGGGATTTTTTTTGCAAAAACTCCTTTTCTAATTCGAAAGAGTCTGATATTTTCTGTGTATTACCCACCCGGTTATTGAGCGGACGGGTATGATGCCGGCGTTGCCGGAGTAGGAGAGTATTAAATGGCAGTTCTCAAGCGGAAGAGCAGGATGATCAGTTTGAGGCTCTCGAACGAAGAGTATGAATCTCTTCGCAGCTTGTATCGAGTGCATGGCTCGCGGAGCGTTTCCGAGTTTGCGCGGAACGCGATGCAAAAGGTGATCGGGGAGTCCCGGTCTCCGTCGGGAAATATCGAAGGCCGTCTCCAGGAACTCGACGAAAAGATGACCACGCTTGACCAGGAAGTCAGCCGTCTTGTTCGTCTGATTGAAAGCCGCGTGGCCAATTCCGGCACACTCGCGGCCGATGCCGCCTAAACTTGCGCTTTTTGCGTGCGGACTGTGTTGGGCGGGGCTCACGGCTCAGTTGGCCCCTTTAGCCCGGGCGCAAAGTGCAATCCCGTTCCGCCAGTTGTCCGGTGATTACCGGTTGGAGGCCGGCGACGAAATCTCGATTCGCGTCCTGGATCTCGATGAGATTCCGGACAAGCCTTTGAAAATTGGTGCGGATGGAAACCTAAACCTTCCGATTGCCGGGGAAATCCGCGTCGCCGGGCTCACCCTCGCGGAAATCCAGCGGGAGATTGCGGCCAAGCTGCGGGAAGTCTTGAAAGATCCACAAGTCACGGTGACGCTCACCACGTTTCATGAGCGCTCGGTCGCCGTCCTCGGAGCGGTTAACTCCCCTGGGGTGAAAGATCTTCGGGGCCGCGCGACTCTGCTCGATGCGATTTCGGAAGCGGGAGGTTTCAAAGCCGGAGCGGGCCCATCCGTTACGGTGACGCGTCCGCGCGATTCCGGCCCCATTCCCCTCGCCGGCTCTCACCTGGATGAGAGCGGCGAGTTTTATTTGGCTCACGCCGACGTTCAGCTACTCCTCCAGGCGCAAAATCCGCGAGAGAATATCCCCCTGCTCGCTCACGATGTGGTTACAGTGCCCGCGGCGGAAATGATCTACATTCTGGGTGAAGTCGCAAAGCCGGGTGGCTACGAAGTGGAAGGCAGCCGGGGTTTGTCCGTGTTGAACGCGGTGGCGCTCGCGGGCGGAGCCAACCGCAACGCAAGTTCCGCACACGCCAGAATCCTGCGCACCCTGCCCGGAAAGACGGATCCGGCCGAATACACCGTGGACTTAAATCTTCTCCTTGCGGGGAAGCAAAAAGATTTCCAGCTTCTCCCCAGGGATATTTTGTATATTCCCACGAATAAAGCGAAAGTGATCAGCACGCGCGCTCTTGAAACCCTGGTCGGAACTGGATCGTCGATCGCGGTATTCCGGAGCGCCCATTAGTGGTTTCCGAAAATCCGGGACCGCCGCCCGCCCGGATCGTGCGGCTTCCGGAAGAATTGGGAGCGCTCCACTGGGTGGAAAATTGGCGCGTCCTTCGCCGGAAATGGAAATTATTCGTTGCGATTTCCACGTGCGGCATGGCCGCCGCCCTCGCTTTCGGAGCCATCCAGACGCCGCTCTACCACGCGTCCTCCACCATCGAAGTCCAGGGAATAACCGATAATTTCCTGAAATCCCAGGATGGCAACCCGAACGCCGGCGCGGACAGCGAAGTTCTGGACATCCAGACGCAGATCCGGATTATTCAGAGCGATAGCCTGGTTCAGCCCGTGGCCGCTCGGTTGGAAAGCCACCCAGCCGTCGATCCCGCGGTAGATTCCGCCGCCGCGCAAATCAAGCAGCGCGATTCGGTTCGGCGCGCCGTACGCTCGCTGAGTGTGCGTCCCGCCGGACAGACGCGCATCATCGAGATTGCGGCCGATTCCACCGACCCTCGCATCGCCGCCCGCTTCGTCAACGCGCTTAGTGATGAGTTCATCTCGCAGCATATTGAGGCACGCTGGCAGGGTAGTCAGCTTGCGGCGGAGAAACTGAAGCATGCGATCGAGGACGTCCGTGCGAAATTGGAACAGTCCGAGGAGGCTCTGCAAAAAGAAGCGCGCGACTCCGGCCTGTTCCTCAACACCGACCGCACCGCCGTCAGCGAAGAAAAGCTGCGTCTCCTGCAGGAAGAGCTTTCCCGCGCCGAAGCCGACCGGGTGTTCAAGCAGGCCCGCTTCGATTCGGTTGCGCATAGCGCGCCGGCGGATCTGGAGTCCGTCCTGGAAGATCCCGCGACCCAAACCTCGCGGGCGCAGTTGACCGATTTGCGCCGGCAGCTTGCCGAGTACGCAACCACCTACACGTCGAATTACTCCAAGGTGAAACGGCTGGAGGCGCAGATTATTCCTCTTGAGGTTTCCATCGCCAAAGAGACGGCGGGAACCATGGACCGCATCCGCAACGAATACGAGCAGGCCCGGGAGCGCGAACAAATTTTGGCGGCTGCTTACCGGGAGCAAACGAAAGTGGTTTCGTCCGACGCCGAAAAAAAAGTGCGTTATGACGTGCTTCGGCATGAGGTGGATTCAACGCGCGCGCTCTACGACACCATGTTGGCTCGCGTGAAGGAGGCCGGCATTGCCGCCACCATGCGCGGCAGCAACGTGCGTGTGCTCGACTCCGCCAAAGTTCCATCGCTCCCCTATCGGCCGGACTTCGCGCAGTTGGCGTTGCTCGGGTTACTCGGCGGTGTTTTCGCTGGTGGGTTTGTTTTGATCGTCCGGGAGCAGACGGATCACACCATCCGGTCGCCCGAAGATGTGAGGACCTGTCTCGACGCCCCTGAACTGGGCGTGATTCCTGGGTCGCCCGGTGCGGAACCTTTCCGATCCATTGCGGCTTCTCTGCGGCTGCATTCATCCGGTACGCCGGCGCGCGTGTTGGCGATTACCAGTCCCCGCCATTCGGAAGGAAAGACCAGCATCACGGCGCAACTCGCAGGCGCTTTGGCCGATACCGGCAAGCGTGTCCTCGTGATTGACGGCGACGTGCGCTCACCGCGGCTGCACCTTTTGTTCGACAGTTCCAATGACGCCGGATTGGCCGATCTCCTGTCCATTCCCGCGCCGCTCGCGCCCGCTGCCGTCACAGCGCTCTTGAGAAAGACCTCCCGCGCGCGTCTTGAGTTTTTGCCCGCCGGGAACACCGGACCGCACTCCCCCGACCTTCTGTACTCACCCCGCTTGACCGAAACCCTGGAGCACGCCCGCAATATTTTCGATATTGTGCTGATTGACACGCCACCTTTGTTGCAGTTCTCTGATGCACGTGTGATTGGGCGCGCTTCGGATGCAGTGGTTTTGGTGACTCGTTCCGGCAGGACCACTCGCGACGACGTACTGGCGTTTCGTCAGAGACTTGCGGAGGATACAACGCCGATGATCGGGTACATCCTGAACGATTGGAATGACGTTTCTCGCGCGAACCGCCGGGCGCTTCGGCCGGGCATTTCGCTGCCACAACCGTTAGTCAAACACACATCGGCCTGACAGTTCGTGCGTATTCTTTACCTGAGCCCATGCGCGCAACTCGGCGGCGCCGAACGTTGCCTGCTGGACCTGCTGGCGAGCTTAAAACAATCCGAACCGGATTGGCCGCTGCACCTGATTGCCGGCCATGAAGGTCCGCTCATCCCGGAGGCCCTGCGCCTCGGGGTAGAAGCGCAAGTCCTGCGTTTACCGCAGCAAGTGTCTCGTCTGAGCGTGTTCGGGAGTGACCCGGTACACCTGATTCGCGACTGCATGGAAGTGCTGCCCGGCGCCGCGTCCTATTGCAACCGGTTATGGTCGGAGATCCGCCGCATCGCACCCGATATCGTTCACACGAACGGCTTCAAGATGCACCTGCTGGCTGCCTGGACAAGTTCCGCGCCGGTGGTCTGGCATCTTCATGATTACGTTTCACACCGCCCGTTTTCCTCGCGGGCGCTCCGCCTGAGTTCCTACCGCATCCGCGGCGCGATCGGTGTTTCGGAGAGCGTGGCGGCCGATGCGCAACTCGCGTTCGGAGACAGGCTGCCGGTTGAGGCGATCCCTAACGCCGTCGACCTCGCGCGCTTTCATCCATCCGGACAGGCGCTCGATCTTCGTACCGATCCTCGCTTCATTCGAGCCGGTTTGGTAGGCACGTTCGCGCGTTGGAAAGGGCACGAAGTGTTCCTGCGAGCCTTGGCCGAACCCGAAGTTCGCGCGCTGGACCTCCGTGGCTTTGTGATCGGTGGCCCGATTTACGAAACGGAGAACAGCCAACACTCGATCGAGGAGCTTCGCGAACTGGCGAGATCCCTGGACCTGGAAGATCGCGTTTCATTCACCGGATTCGTTCCGGACCCGGCGGCGGCGATGCGCGCTCTGGACATCGTCGTTCACGCCAGCACCAGCCCCGAGCCGTTCGGCCTCGTGATCGCGGAGGCCATGGCGTGCGGGAAAGCCGTGGTCGTCGCCGATGCGGGCGGCGCGTCCGAACTGTTCCGTGATGGCGAAGATGCGATTAGTTCGGTACCGGGTGACCACCGGGCACTTGCTTTAGCGCTCGCGCGGCTTGCGGCCGATCCGGCACTCCGGATGCGCCTCGGAGCGGAGGGCCGTCGCACCGCCGAGGCCAAATTCAACCGCGATCGCCTCGGGCCCGCGATTTCTTCCTTTTACCAAAGCATCCTCAGCGGCAAACCATGCGCATCCTCCACCTCCACAGCGGCAATCTCTACGGCGGCGTAGAAACCGTACTGCGAACCATGGCCCGGTGCCGCGGGTCGGTGTTGAATTTTCAGCAGGATTTCGCGCTCTGCTTCGAGGACCGCATCGCCGCGGAATTGCGCGATGCCGGAGCCGAACCTCTGATGCTGGGACCGGTCCACGCCAGTCAGCCGCTCTCCATCTACCGCGCGCGGAAGAAAATTTCGGACCTGTGCCGCTCCGTTCGATTCGATGCGACGGTGGTCCATTCCGCCTGGTCCCTGTCGCTGCTGGCAGCCGCCGGGCCGCGTCCCCTGGTTTTGTATCAGCATGATCTTGCCGGCGGTCACTGGTTCAGTAGATTGCCGCGCCACACCCGCCCGGACGTGGTAATCGCCAATAGCGCCTTCACCGCTTCGACCATCCATTCCACCTACTCAGGCGTCCCCGTCAGGACCGTTCATCCCCCCGTCGAATTGCAAGCATCACTCTTATCGGCGGAGCAGCGCAGGCAGATACGAGCGCGTTTTCAGACTGGAGCGGATCAGATCGTCATTCTGCAGGCGGGCCGCTTCGAAACCTGGAAAGGTCACCGATTGCTGATCGATGCGCTTGGCATGCTGCGCTCGCGCCCGGACTGGACGCTTTGGATCGCGGGTGCGGCGCAGCGCGATTCCGAAGCGATTTTGCGCGACCAACTCTATAGCCGCGTCTGCGATCTCGGTATAGAACAGCGCGTCGTGTTTCTCGGTCACTCGAGCGAGATGGCTTCCGTGATGCGCGCCTCGGACATTTACTGCCAGCCCAACACCGCGCCCGAACCTTTCGGCCTTGCGTTCATCGAAGCCTTGAACGCCGGTCTGCCCATCGTCTCCACCGCGCTTGGGGGCGCCAATGAGATTCTGCATCCCGGCCGCGGACTCCTGGTGGAAACGAACCCTGAGGCTGTTGCCGGAGCCATCGTCGAACTGCTCCAAAGTCGTGACCTTCGGGAAAACCTGGGAAGCGCCGGTCCGTCCCATGCGCGCATGTTGTGCGATCCCGACGCCCAGATTCGGACCTTCGTAGAAGCGGTCGAGTCCTGCCGTAAGTCCCGTGTGGCCGCGTGAAAATCGACGTCCTCAGCTTCCGCTTGCCCCGCGCCGACTCCCCGGTCGGTTTGAAGCGCGGCGGCGTGGAACATGTCGCACACGAGCTCGCGAACGGACTTGCCGGGCGGGGTCATGAGGTCACCGTCTGGAGTGCCGATCCGGCCCCAAACGGTGCGCTTTACGTCGTCCGCGCTTTTCCCGGTGGCCGCGTTGTGTCCCATCTGATTCAAAGCTGGCTCGGGTTCCGCCTGGTGAGCGGCTATCTCGGCAACGTGCTCGCGCTGCTGCCGGACTATGCCGGCGCCCAGGTGCTCCTTGCCCATGGCGATAGCCTTCTCCTGCCGCTGCGCGGAATCCCCGTCTTACGCGTGATGCACGGCAGCGCACTTGATGAAGCGCGGACCGCGCGATCGCTCATCCGCAAAGCCATGCAACTTGGTGTGTACTTTCAGGAATTGCTCACGGTGGCCACCCAGACGACCATCGGTGTAAGCCGCGCGACCAAGCGAAGATATTGGTCGATCCGCAACGTAATCCCAAACGGAATCAACGCCCATCGCTTTTTCCCCTGCGAAGAAGCGAGGTCGCCCGAGCCCTTCATTTTGTTCGTCGGCACGCTTCATGGGCGCAAGCGCGGGCACCTCTTACTGAAATGGTTCAGCGAGTCCGTGCGCCCCGCGTTTCCTTGTGCAAGGTTGTGCATGGTCTGCGAACCGGGCCCCGCGGCCGAAGGGGTCAAGTATCTACAGGGCGTTTCCGATACCGAGCTTGCCGCGCTTTACCGCCGCGCCTGGATATTCGCGTCGCCCAGCACCTATGAAGGTTTCGGTCTGCCGTATCTGGAAGCGCTGGCGAGCGGAACACCGGTGGTCGCCACCGCCAATCCGGGAAGCCGGGAAGTGCTCGACGAGGGCCGCTATGGTTGCCTGATCGAGCACGATAAAGACTTCGCTCCAGCGGTGCTCGAATTGCTGGCCGATCGCCCGGCGCGCCTCCGCCGGATCGCGCTCG
The DNA here is from genome assembly GCA_965225785.1 of Bryobacteraceae bacterium. Classification (GTDB taxonomy): domain Bacteria; phylum Acidobacteriota; class Terriglobia; order Bryobacterales; family Bryobacteraceae; genus Bog-113. The sequence goes on from CBDDBV010000005.1 coordinate 952,435, forward strand.
GGCTCCAACGCAGCCGGGATTTTTCGCTCGATCGCGCACTCGATCGCTATGAGGCGGTTCTCGAAAACCTCGCCCGCGTCCCGAGATTTTCCGAGGTCCGTCCGTGACGGAAGCAACCACGGATGAAACCCGAACTCGCGTTCCGTGGGGTTGGCTGGAGTGTTTTCTGCCGATCCTGTTTCTCTTAAACGGCCTTTTGCTACTGCCGGGTAGTCAACCGCTCCGTTTCGTCATTCGCGCCGTTCCCTACCTGGCGAGTCTCGCTTCGCTCGTCTGGATTTGTAGGAAAGCGCGGCGGCCGCTTCCGCCCGGTGGCTTTGTTATGCAGCTTGCTCTAGTCCTGTTAGCCCTGAACCTCTTCCATCCGGAAACGCAGATGCGGTCCGGAATCTCGCAGGCGCTGTTTCAGGCCGCGATTATCGGGCCGGTCTTCTGGGCGGCCAGCCTGGTGGATAACGATCGCCGCTTGGCCCGGCTCCTTTGGATTCTCTTCGCCTGCAACCTGGCGGGCGCCGCCATGGGAATCCTTCAAGTTTATTTTCCGGACCAGTTTTTGCCTGCCGAGTTCAGCGCGAGCGCGCCTGCGGAATGGCTTCGATCCCTCACGTTCACCAGCCCCAGCGGGCGAGCGCTGGTCCGTCCCCCGGGTTTGAGCGACCTTCCCGGCGGCGCCGCCGCAGCCGGATCGATCACCGCCATTCTGGGGTTCGCCCTGAGTTCATCGAAGTCCATAACCGTATGGCTTCGTTTGTTTTATTTTGCGGCGGCGCTTGCCGGCGTGTCGGTTCTCTACCTTACGCAGGTGCGCTCCCTGACCCTGATGACGCTGTTCGCAATTCTTCTTCTCGCCCTCTTCGGCTTAGCGCAAAAGCAGATTTGGAACCAGGGCTGGATGGCAGGGACAGCCGTCATTCTGATTTTGGGTTCGTTTTTCTGGGCCGTCTCGCTGGGCGGCGACAAAGTTCGAGATCGCTTCCTGAACATGACGGACCGAAGCGTCACCGAAAACTTCAACAGCAGCCGGGGATGGTTCTGGCGTTACACCTTCGACGAGGCGCTCAAAGCCTATCCGCTCGGCGCCGGGCCTGGGCGCTGGGGCATGATGAACGTCTACTTCGGCGATCCGGACCAGCCCGGTTCGCCGACGCTTTGGGCCGAAATTCAACCCACCGGCTGGCTCTACGATGGCGGCGTCCCCATGTGGCTGCTTTATGGGAGCGGCCTGTTTGCGTCCATGCTTTTTCTGTTTCGGGTGGCGCGCTCCAGCCGCTACGGCGCGATTGTTCCTTATGCCGCTACGGTGGTTTTCTGCGTGAACTGCAACATCATCGGAGCGAGTTTCTTCGGACCGGCCTTCAACACGTCCCTGGGAATGGAATATTGGCTCCTGGTCGCCGTTGTGTTTGGCGCGGCGCGCAAGAGCTGGCGCGGTCCTTCCGCCGCCCAGATTCGCGCCGGTTTCTTACTTCCCCGCGCCGTCCTGCCGGCCTGAAATGGCCCGGTCGCGCCCGTTCACGCAAAGTGTAATTCTGGGATTCGCCGGGCAGGCGCTCACCATGTGCGCCGGACTTTGGCTCACTCCCTTTCTGCTCAGCCACATCGGCAGGGCCGAATATGGTTTGTGGATCGTCGGGCAGCAACTGCTGGTTTACCTGACGGTGGCGGACTTCGGTGTGGTGGCGCTGCTGCCTCGCGAAACGGCATACATTGCCGGACAGCAGAACGCAGCCGTGGAACTCCCCACGCTTCTGGCGCGGACGCTGCGGATTCTCCTTTTTCAAACACCCCTCGTCTGGAGCATCGCCGCCATCGGCTGGTGGGCGATGCCGCGGTCATGGGAAAACGTCCGAACTCCGTTGGGAGTGGCGGCCGCGGCTTTCTGTCTCCTGTTTCCCTTTCGCGTCTCGCGCGGGGTGCTCGAAGGGCTTCAGGATCTCGCATTCCTGAGTTGGTCCTACATGGGCAGTTGGATGGTCGGACTGATCACAAGCGTCGTGCTGGTGATGGGCGGCGCGGGTCTTTCCGCGCTCGCATTCGGCTGGGCGGCGAGCCAGTTCACGGATGCGGGCGCGTGTCTCATCCGCCTCTGCGTGCGGCATCCGCGTGCAATTCCCCGTGCGCTGCCCAACTCGAACATCGGGATTCGGGAGCAAGTGGTACGCGGCATCTGGATTAGCGTGAGCCAGACCGCGCAGGTTCTGATCTACGGGACCGACGCCACAGTGGTCGGGCGAATTTTCGGCGCGGGAGCGGTGGTTCCTTATAACTGCACGGGGAAGCTGATCAGCGTTCTTTCCAATCAACCGCAACTCATCATGCGCGCGGCGGAGCCGGGTCTCAGCGCGATGCGCGTTTCCGAATCCAGAGAACGGCTGGCAAAGGTCACCGATGCCCTGCGCCTCGCCATGTTGTTGCTGAGCGGGCTTGTCACGACAGTCACGCTGGCCGTGAACCCCGGGTTTGTGCGCTGGTGGATCGGGCCGCAATACTATGGCGGACTCTTACTGACCCTGCTGTTTGCGGTATCAATGCTGCTCCGCCATTTGAATATCACGGCGATTTACACATTGTTCGCATTCCGCCATGAACGCCGGCTCGCCATCACGAGCCTTGCCGACGGCGTCCTCAGTACGATTTTCTCGATCATTCTCGCCGGCTCGCTGCACTACCCGGTAGGAGTAGTCTTGGGATCTATCTTAAGTACCATCCTGGTGCTCGGTTTGGGCAACGCGCCGAAGCTGGCGAGCGAACTCGGCGTGTCACTTCTCGACCTCGCGAAGCCGCTCGCGGGTTGGTTCTGGCGGATGGTGTTGGCCGGATGGCTGGCATGCGCGGCCGGTTCTTTAATGCCCCATCCCGGGTTGACCGGCATTGCGCTGCTCGCGTTGGGTACGGCCGCGGGCTATGCGGTGCTGATGTTTCCGGTGGCAATGCGGTCCTCGCTCCGCCCTTATCTGGAACCTTATACTTCCGGTTTTCCCTCCTTCACAGCGGCCGTGGAGGAACGCTGAGATGGCGGCCGCCGCCCCGGCTTTCACGCCATCGCGCGTAACGGGTCCGCTGGTGGATCGGCCGCTCGCGCTAACGGCTTGCCTGACCCTGGCTTATCTGGTGACGTGGGCGGGCCATTTCGATTGCGGCGATAGCGCTTATCGAATCGCCTGGGCGAAGTCCATGCTCTTCCATCACACCGCCCGCATCGATGATGCCGGCCTGGGAGCCTCGTTCTGCAAGTACTCGATAGGGCACTCCCTCCTCGCGATGCCTTTCCTGCTCGCGTCCGAAGCGGCGAAGCGCCTGGTGCATGTTCACGCCGAAGGGCCCATCTATATGTTGTTGTTCGTGCTGAACGCGGCCGTCTTTCTCGCGTTGGTGGCGAAGTATTTGCGGCTGCGTTTTGCACCCCGCGAAACGGGGCGCGCGCTCATCCTCCTCGGCTTCTGCACGGTATGGTTGCCATGCTCCCGCATGGATTCCATCGAGCAACTGGTGTTGACGTTTCTGTTCGCCGGCTTCCTCACGTTGAAGTTGGGCCGCCCGGCGGTGGGTATGCTGATCGCCGGGTTCGCCATCATGATCCGCCCGGATGCCATCGTTCCCGTGGCGTTGCTGGGCGCATGGCAGTTTTATATCGCGCGAAATTGGCGCGATTCCCTTCGCATGGCTCTAGCCTGCCTGCCCGCATTGGCCGTGAATGCGTCGGCCAACTGGATCCGCTGGGACACTTTACGGGAAGCCGGATACGCGGGTGAAGCTTTTAGTGAACCGTTTCTCGCCGGGCTCCACGGCATCCTGTTCTCCAGCGGGAAAAGCATCTTTCTCTATTCCCCGCCGCTCCTGCTCGGCGTGGCGGCGCTTGTTCGATTCGCGCGCACAGGCCGCGGCTCCAAAGATTATTGGTTTTTCGCGTCCGTGTGTATCTCCGAAATTCTGCTCTATGCGAAATGGTGGGACTGGTCCGGAGACGACGCGTGGGGCATCCGCTTTCTCAATCCCGGCGTGATGCTTATGTGTATTCCGGCGGTCGAATTTGTGGGCGGTCGCCGCTGGCCAGCGCCCGCCGCAGCGGTGGCTCTGGCCGGGCTTTGCGTGCAGAGTCTGGCCGTGTTTGTCGACCCCCTGGCATCCGATTACGTGGTCCGCAACTTCCATCTGCCGCGCACCGCCTTCTATCCCGGTCAGGCCGCCGGAGGCGTTAACCGATTGGACCTGGACGATGTCCGGTTCAATCCGCGCTACTCGCCGTTCGCCACGAACTGGCTCATGCTGCGCCTGTTGCTGAAAAATCCGCCGGCGCTCGAAAAGAATCCTCTAGAGATTCAGCGCACTGGTACTCCACTCTATGATTCATTGATCGCGAGCGGCTGGAATCCGAAATCCGTCGAGTGCGATCTATTTTGGGTTCGCTTGGCGAGGCACACACGATGATTCACATTCTTACGGGCGAATACCCGCCCGATCCCGGCGGAGTCGGCGACTACTCCGCCATTGTGGCCTCCGAACTAGCCTCGGCGCACCAGTGCGTTCACGTGTGGACACGCGGCCGCAAGGTTCCGGCGCTGGAGAGCGGCGTGACCGTTCATCGAACTGCCGGGCGATTTTCCCCCGCCGATCTGTCTCGTCTTGGCCGCGAACTGGATGCGATGCCGGAGCCCCGCCGCCTGCTGGTGCAATGGACGCCGCACAGCTTCGGCCTCCGCAGCTTGAACGTGTACCTCTCCGCCTGGCTTTGGAAGCGCGCCAAATTCAACCGGGACGCGGTGGAGCTGATGGTGCATGAGCCATTTGTCGAGTTTCGGAACGGTAGCATGCGGCAAAACGCCGCGGCCGTGGTGCATCGCCTCATGATGGCCATGCTGCTCGACGCCGCTTCCAAGGTGTGGATTGCCATCCCCGCGTGGGAGCGGACCCTCAAGCGGTGGAGTTTCGGCAAGCATTCGGGCTTCGAGTGGCTCCCGGTCCCGAGCAACCTGGAAGCGCGCTCGGCCTCGAAATCCGTGCTCAGCGTTCACCTCGGCCTGGCTCCCAAACGCCAGGCGCTGGTCGGACACTTCGGTTCATTCCGGCCGGATATCACCCGCCTTCTGGAACCCGCGCTTGAAACCCTTCTCGAAAGCAAGACCATCGATGTTCTCCTGGCCGGGTCGGGAAGCCTGGAGTTCCGGGCGCGATTGATCGCCAGACTCCCTCATCTCGCCAGACGGGTGATCGCCACCGGAGCACAAGCGGCGCCACGTCTGGCCGCCCATCTCTCCGATTGCGACATGCTTCTGCAGCCTTACCCGGACGGCATCTCCACCCGGCGCGGTTCCGCCATGGCGGCGCTATCGCTGGGGCTGCCTCTGATCACCAACCTCGGCAGACTGAGCGAACACTTCTGGCCGGGCACCGGAGCGATTTACATTGCGCCTTCCACCAGCGCGGCCGATCTAAAAACGGCCGTGATGAATCTACTGCCTGACTGCGACCGGCGCTATCAGCTAGGCAGGTCCGCCCGCGACCTATATCGAAAGCGGTTCGACGTGCGCCACACCGTGAACGCGCTGCTTGCGCCTTCCCCCCGCGCCATCCGCCCGAAGATCCCAAAGATCTCAAAGATCAAGATTTTGAAAGCAACCGCATGAAGCTGGCGTTGGTCAACTTCAGCCGCAGGAAAATCGGCGGCACGGAGCAGAACCTGGACGTGGTGATCCCGGAGCTGGAATCAAGAGGCCACCAGCTTCAGTTTCTTTACTTTCACGACACGCCGGCCGATCGCGCACCGATACGAACCGGTCCGGACACCGAGTTGATCCCCGTATCGGATTTGGGCGCGGCGCGAGCCCTCGAACGGCTGCGGGCGTTCCGTCCCGACGTGATCAATGTGCATGGCGAGATCGACCCCGCGTTTCAATCCGAACTTCTTCCGATCGCCGCATCCGCTTACTCGGTCCATAACTATTACGGGACCTGCGTCAGCGGATTGAAAACTCACCAGTTCCCCGTGATCCGGCCTTGTCAGCGAACGTTCGGTCCGGCTTGCCTCCTGCATTACTTCCCGCGCCGATGCGGCGGGCTCAACCCGATTACGATGTTCGAGCGCTATGGCGTGGAGCGTCGGCGGCTGGAGGTGATGTCGCGCTATGACGCGATTATCGCTTTCTCCCGTCACATGGAATCGGAGTATCTTCGCCACGGGCTGCATCCGACGCGCGTCCATGGCCTGCCGTATGAGGTCTCGGTAAGCAAGACGGCCGAGAGAACGGACAAGCCCGGAAAACCCGACACACCTGTCCGCCTGCTTTACGTCGGCCGAATGGAAAAGCTGAAGGGCGGCCAGATGCTGCTGCGCGCGCTGCCACAGACGCGGTCCGCGTTAGACCAAAATCTGGAGGTCCACTTCGCGGGAGACGGACCGGAGCGTGAGAATTGGCAGCGCATCGCACGGCGCGTCACGGCGAAAGATCCGAGCATCCGCACATTCTTTCATGGATGGTGCACCGGCGAGAGCCTTCATCGGCTGTTCACGGATTCCCATCTTCTGGTCATGCCTAGTCTGTGGCCGGAGCCGTTTGGAAAGGTGGGTCCGGAAGCTGCGATCCACGGGCTGCCGGCGGCTGCCTTCGCGGTGGGCGGAGTCACCGAGTGGTTGATACACGGGGTGAATGGAATGACCGCCCCGGGAGATCCCCCCACAGCCTCGGGCTTAAGCCGCGCGATCGCCGCCTGCCTGTGCGACGACGCTGTTTACAGGCGCCTTCGGGCCGGCGCGCTTGACACTCTCCACCACTTTGAACTGCGCGCTCACGTGGACCGGCTTCTCGAACTGTTCGAGAAAATCCGCTGCGAGCGCGCGCTCTCTCATCCCGCGGGGCAAGCCGCGTGAACGCCATGCGAGTCGCCGTTCTCTGCGACTTCGCCGAGGAGAACTGGCCCAGCATGGAGCTGGCCGCGGCCATGCTTCTCGACCGTCTCAACTCCTCGCACGCGCAAGACATACAGGCCACTCGCGTGCAGCCACTAATGAAGCGCTGGGCCCAGAGCTGCCTGCCCTCACAGACAGCGTTTAATGCCGACCGCGTGCTGAACCGGCTTTGGCATTATCCCGGGTACGTCAAACACCTGGCGCCGTTCGACCTCTATCACGTGATCGATCACAGCTATGCGCAGCTTGTACACCGGCTCGCACCCGAGCGCACCATCGTCACCTGCCATGACACGGACACGTTCCGTTGCCTGCTGGAGCCGGAACGTGAGCCGCGCTCCTACTGGTTCCGCGCCATGTCCCGCCATGTGCTGCGGGGTTTGGAGAAAGCCGCCTCCATTGTGTGCGTGAGCGACGCCACCCGGCAACAGATTCTGAAACACGGCATCGCCGATCCGGACCGCATCCATGTGGTCCACAACGGAATTCATCCCGCATTTCGCCACGTTCCCGACCCCTACTGGGACCTGGCGGCGAGCGAGATGCTTGGCCGGCCGGACGATACGGTGGAGATCCTCCAGGTCGGGGGCACCATCCCGCGCAAGCGCATCGATATCCTCCTGCGAGTGGTTGCTGAATGCCGCAAGCGCCATTCGAAGCTCCGGCTCATCCACGTGGGAGCGCGCCTGACTCCCGATCAACTCAAGCTGCTTCACGATTTAGGGTTGGAGCAGTCGGTGACCTGCCTCCCGTTTCTGAGTCAGGATCTGCTGGCGGCGATATACCGGCGCGCGGCGCTGCTCCTGGTGACGTCCGACGCGGAAGGTTTTGGCCTGCCGCTAGTGGAGGCGCTGGCGAGCGGTGCCTGCGCCGTGGCTTCGGATATTCCGGCACTACGCGAAGTCGGGGGGCCGGCCGCTTCTTACTGCCGCGTCGCTTCCATCGAGCATTGGACGGAGACAGTGCTCAGCCTGATTGCGATGCGCGCGAAAGATTCGTGTGGCTGGAATCAGCGGGCGGCCCACGGCGTGGCGCGCGCGAAAACTTTTTCCTGGGATCGAAATGCCGCCCGGATGGCGCAAATTTATCGCACCGTCCTATCTAAAAACTGACTCGTGCCGATGACTAAGCTAGTCAAAGCATGACTAGAAAGATCATCATCACCGGCGGCGCGGGATTCATCGGTTGCAACGCCGCATCGCGCTATCTCCGGCAGGGGCATCAGGTGATTGTCATCGATGACCTCTCACGCACGGGGACGCGGCGCAATCTGGACTGGCTGCGTCCGCAGGGCCGCCTTGAGTTTTGCGAACGCGATATCCGCGATCGCCACGCCATGGACTTGCTGTTTCAGCAGCACGCCGACGCGGATCTGGTGATTCACCTGGCGGGCCAGGTGGCCGTCACCACCTCCGTCGGCAACCCGCGCGAGGATTACGACATCAATGCAACCGGCAGCTTCAACGTGCTGGAGGCTTGCCGCAATGCCAAAGTGACGTGCCCGATTCTGTACTCTTCTACGAATAAGGTATATGGCGGCCTGGAAAATCTCGCGGTAATCGAGGGCGCGGACCAATATGTTTTCACCAGCCATCCTCTGGGAGTGCCTGAGTCGCAGCCGCTCGACTTTCATTCGCCCTATGGCTGCTCCAAAGGGGCCGCGGATCAATATTTCCGGGATTATCACCGGATTTACGGTCTGAAGACCGTTATCTTCCGGCAGTCCTGCATCTATGGATACCGGCAGTTCGGGGTTGAGGATCAAGGCTGGGTGGCGTGGTTCATCATCGCGGCGGAACTCGGCAAGCCGATCACGGTTTATGGCGACGGCAAGCAAGTGCGGGACGTGCTGTTTGTGGAAGACCTCATCGACGCTTACGACGCCGCGGCGGAACAAATCGACACCGCGGCCGGCCGGATCTACAACGTCGGCGGCGGTGCCGGCAATGCGCTGTCTCTACTGCGGTTGCTCTCGTTTTTGAAAGATCAATATGGCGATAAGCTGCGCTATGCGCGGGCGGATTGGCGTCCGGGCGATCAGCGCATTTATGTCTCGGATATCCGTCATATTTCGGCGGAACTCGGCTGGACGCCCCGGACCAGCGTCGCGTGCGGGTTGAAGAGGCTCCAGGAATGGGTATCGGAAAACAAGGAATTATTCCAATGAAATCGAACCAGGTGGTGCACATCGGCAAGTTCTATCCTCCGCACATGGGCGGAATCGAAACACACCTGCAGAACCTTTGCCGGGAACTTTCGAAATCCCATCGCGTGCATGCGATCGTTGCCAACGACGGGAATACGAGCGTGGCGGAGATGGACGGGTCGGTTCGCGTTCTGCGGGCGGCCACCCGGTTCAGCGTGTCGTCCGCGCCGTTCTGTCCGCAAATCGGTTCGGCCATCCGGGAACTCCAGCCCGACGTTCTGCATCTGCACCTTCCCAACCCCGCCGCTGCTTTGGCGGTCCTGGCGAGCGGTTACAACGGACCGCTGGTGACCACCTACCACAGCGATGTGGTGAGGCAGAAGGTTCTGGGCGCGCTCTTCGAGCCGTTTCTCAGAAAGATCCTGGCCCGGAGCGCGGCAATCATCTGCACCTCCCGGGAGTACATGGATTCGTCCCCGGTGCTGACCGATTTCCGACGGCGCTGCGTTGTGATCCCCTACGGCATTCCCGCTCCCGCCATCGGGTTCGACGAATCCCACAAAGCGGCGGCGATCCGGGAAAAGTTCGGTCCGCGGCTGATCGTAAGCGTGGGAAGACTGGTCTACTACAAGGGCTTCGAGTTTCTGATTGAAGCCATGAAGGGAGTAGACGGAACGCTGTTGATCATTGGCGACGGCCCCTTGCGAGCGTCTCTGGAAGACCAGGTGCGCGCGGCCGGGCTGCGGCACAAAGTGCGCCTGTTAGGCGAAATCCAGAATGATATTTTGGCCCCTTATTATCGCGCGGCGGACGTGTTTGCGCTGGCCTCGGTGGCGCGCAGCGAAGCGTTCGGAATCGTGCAACTGGAGGCGATGGCGTACGGCCTGCCGGTGGTCAACACGAGCCTCGATTCAGGCGTGCCGTTTGTTTCCCGTCACAACGAAACGGGCCTGACGGTGCCGCCCGGGGACGCGGCCGCGCTGGCGCGGGGACTGAACTCTTTGCTGGCCGATCGCCCCATGCGCGCCGCATTCGGATTGGCGGCGAAGAAGCGCGTGCGAAGCGAGTTCACCGTGGAACGTATGGCCGCCCGGACGGCACAACTCTATGCGGATGTACGCGCGGGCCGGGCGCCCGATCGCGCTTTGGCGTGGCAGGCGGTCGATGCGGATAGGGCCGACGCGGCTGCGGCATCGTGAGGAAAACACTTGGAAGGGGAGAGCAGCGCCATTGAACCGATTGGCTGGCTACGGCGCGGATAACGGCTTGCGAGGCACCTTCGCATCGCGCATGGCGAGATCGAAAACCACGGAAGCCGCAACCGCGGAGGATTGCTTCAAGTCCTCTGCGAGCACATGCTCGTAGGTGTCCATGTTGGTATGCGGGGCGCGCGTGTTGTGCCCTTCCATGTAGTCGCGTATCCACTGGAAAGCCGGCAGACCGATCCGGTCGAACGGGATGTGATCGGTCGCGCCGATATTTTCAAGGGATACCGTGGCGGCGCCCAGATCCTTAACGCGATCGAGCGACTCCTGGAAAACCGGCCGGGCGCCTACGTTGCCTTGTAGGAAGATCCCACGAATCCGGCCGGTTCCGTAATCGAAGTTAAGGTACACGTCGAATTTCTCAGACTCCGGCTTGTGCTCGAGGTGCGCAGCCACGTAAGCCCGTGAGCCGAGACCGCCTTGCTCTTCGGCGCTCCACAATCCAACCCGAATCGTCCGGCGAGGCTTCACCTGCAACGACTGGAGTATGCGGATCACTTCCAGCGCTGTGGCGGCGCCGGCGGCGTTATCGGTAGCTCCCGTACCGGCGTGCCAAGAGTCTATGCAGCCGCCGATCATCACAACTTCGTCCTTCAAATCCGTGCCGGGAATCTCCGCGATCACGTTGTAGCTCATCGGATCCGAATCGTAGAACGTTGCGGCGATCCCCACTTCGAGTTGAACCGGTACCCCTCGCGAAACGAGCCGGATGATCCGGTCATATTGTTCCGCCGCGACCACGATCTGCGGGGTGACCACGGGCTTGCCGATGTCCCGAACCTGGTCCCACGCATGCGCGCGCTTATCGAACGGGACGCCGGGCGGAGACGGAACGGTGGCAGCCGTGACATAGACGGTTCCCGCATCCCGAAACGACGGTTCCAGGACGACGGCGGCGCCTTCGCTCCGGATGAACTGCCATTTCAGGTCGTTGAGATCCGCAGCCGCCCGCCGCTCCGGGGTGAATTGAAACGGGTGCGCTTCGCGCGGCGCGGGAGCGGCGGCCAGGCGTTGCAGTTCTTCATCGCTGCGCCGCTCGGCGGGCGGGGCAAAGAGGGGATCGACGGGCCGCTCGGGGGAAAAAAGGATGATCTTGTCTTTCAGCTTGCCCTTGTACTTGTCGAGGTCCGCGGAAGTCTTGACGTCCAGGAACACGGCTTCCCCGCGGACCAGGCCGTTCGTGGCCGGGCTCCATGCTTTGGGGTAGGCGATCAGGGGGCTAAAGGCCGGATACACGATGTTCGCCGTCAAGCCCTCCAGCGTCCAGCCGCGGCCAAACGGCCCCCAGGATTCGAGATGAGCGTTGGTGAGTCCCCACTCGCGAAGCCGGTCGCGCGCGTACTCCTCGGCTTTCCGAAGATTGGGGGAGCCGGTCAAACGCGGGCCGATGACGTCGGTCAGATAACCGACCGTCTCCATCACCTGCGAATGCTGGAACGCCGCGTCGCGGATCTGGGTATTGACTTCGCCGTTGTGATTTTGTGCTTCGGCAGGTCCGACAGCAAGGATTGCAAGCGCGAACGGCAGGATTCGTTGGATGACGTGCATGGCGTCCTGCTCGAAAGACGCTGACAGCCTGTAGACGTTAGGTCACCGATATATTAAAAACAGTGTGGCCATTTTGAACATTGTTGGCGAGTCGGATTGGCAGGGGATTAGCAAACGTCTACTCTCGATAGATGTTTCCACGCGGCCCGATCTTTGAAATGACAATCTCTCGTGTTTCACGTGCACGATCCAAGATTTCCTTGGTCCGAGGGTTCAGCAAGAGTTGAAGATTCTCGACGATGTCAAGAATTTCGTCCGAGTGGCGCCGAATGGCATTGAGCGACCCGGCGTACAGCGTACGGTTGGTAAATCCGTGCCGCTTAGAGAGCGCCCAAAGATGTTCGATCGATTTATGCAGAGTTCGCAAGTCTTCCGCTGAGTCCTGAATAGTGGATACGGGAAACGTTCCAAATTTTGGCTTTCGCGTGTTGACGCTTGCCACAAACTCCCGCAACCGTGTTCTATGGAGGGCCGCCGTTTGCATATCTTTTTCCGCAGGTGCCCGCATCGGAACTTGCCTCGAACGACTTCTCCGGCCCATGGCTTCTCCGGATGGTTCTCACAGACTAAACTCGATCCTGAGAACCGCCTCGATGTGCGCGCTCATCTGCTTCGCGGCGTGCAGGAAAAAGCGGCTAGGCAAACGAACGCGGAACTTGCCGCCGCGTTCAGCCGGAAGAGCTTGAACCGCCCGAACTGACGGCCACTGCTGACCGGATTATCAAACGATTAGCAAAACCGCAAAACGAACCATTTTCGGTTCGTCTTAAGACAAGAAGCATTGTCTGGAAAATGTTGATATGGCGGAGAGGGGGGGATTCGAACCCCCGGTAGAGGTTTCCCCCTACGACGGTTTAGCAAACCGCTGCTTTCGACCACTCAGCCACCTCTCCAGTGGATGGATTTGCCGGTTCATTGGGATAGTAGCACAACCCACAGCGTCCCCGCGAGTTGCCGATCATTGAGCTATACTCATGGCAAAGCGCCCGTAGCTCAGCTGGATAGAGCGTTTGCCTCCGGAGCAAAAGGCCAGTGGTTCGAATCCACTCGGGCGCACCACCCTTCACATCCCCAGCAACCACACCTAGTTTCCCGGCGGCGCAAAAACAATCTGAAGCAACTGTAGCTGCTGAGCCAGAAAACCCGTGTCCTGAACGTAAGTCACATACTCGGTCTGCCCGCTACCTTGGGCGAACTCCGGGTGCGCCAGCGCGGCATAGTCGGCATTGTTCTGATAACCCGCTAAACCCGTATAGAACTGAGTTGCCGACGACCACGGACCCCATGGCTCATAGGAGACGCAGTAATACAGATTGCTGTTGAATACCCCGCTGTAGATAGCCACATACATCCCCAGATACGTGTCGTAGAAAACCGAGGTCCCCGCCGCGCCGCCGTTGAATACGGTCACCGCGTCGGAAGCATTGGCGCTCCATGTATTGTTCCCGGCGTAGTAAGTCCAGGCGCTCGGAGTTGTCACGCTTTCCAGAGGCACTTGCGCCACCTGCGTGTCTTCAATCAGAAAGCCTCCCAGATTACCGTACATATAGAGAGTATCGCCGGACACCACCCACCCCGCGCTAAACCCGACCTGCGTTCCCGTGAACATCAACGTGGGATACTGGCTTCCCGGATTCACCACCGGACGCGTAATCTTTCCGTTCTGCCAGATCGCCACGCCTTCGCCGATATTGATCCACCCGCTGTAAGTGGGCGACCGCCAGATCTCATCGTAGAAGATAAGTGCGCGGTTTCGCGCCGGATCCGGCACCAGCGGGCCAGGCCAGATCGCAAACTCGGCCCCACAGGGCGTCGCTGTACAGTTGCTGGAACTATGCGCCGCGTTATATGCCGTTTCCCAAGGTAAGAACGGAAAGAACTGTGCGGGATCGCCGCTCGCATCGACATAGTTGCCGTTCAAGGTAATCCCGTTGGAAGCATTCAGGTTAGTCGCCCATGCCATCGAGTTGCTGAAGAAGTTAGTCCCGGAGGCATTGTTCTGAGTAAGCGCCGTGTCATTGAACAGCCACACGGACTTGCCATTCATCAGCGCGCTGTAAGTGCCATCCCGGCCCTGCACCACCGGATTCTGCGTGACGATAACCCATAGGCGTCACCGACTGCAAACCAGGAATAGGCGGCGGACCCGATTGCGCATGCGCGCCGTTGACAGCTGCCGACAGGAGCAAAGAGACAAGGCAAATTTTTGAATGCATGAGCTTTCTATCGTACGAAACTCCGCGGCGATCCGAAAGCAGTTTTTTGTACAATAATCACGCACCGATGAGAGGGGCCACATGATCAGGAAATCGGCGACAGTTCTTGGATTGATTTTGGCCGCCGCTTCCATGGTCGCCCAAACCGCAATCTTCCCAACCGGAACGAAGGAAGATGAAGCCGCGATCCGGGCAATTGTAGCGGCTTCCAGCGCGGGTGCTCCTGATCCGCGCATGGCGTCCAACCTCGACTGGGAGAACGCTTTCGGTCTCCGTTATTTCGATTTGAAAAAGCGCGACCACTTCTATCACGATGTTGTTTCACCCCTCCAAAAGGACGCCGCCAATACAACCCTTGAAGTCAAAGTGAAGTTCATTGAAGCAAACGTAGCGGTCGCGGATGAGTACTGGCATGTCGTCGGCCAGATCGACCAGGAGACGAACAAGCCCGGCGCTGATCGATGGGGCCGCACAACCTATATCCTCAAGAAGCAGGACGGCGTGTGGATGGAAGTCATGGAGCGCGTGGCGGACTTGCGGCTGCCTTACTACAAACATTACGATGCGCTTCCCGCGGCTTTCCCGGTGCCGCAAGAAACGCTGGCGTCCTATGCCGGGACTTACGAAGCTGTGCGTGGAAGGAATCTGGCCGTCGTCACCGTTAGCGGTGATCACCTATTGGTGACGCTGCGGGGGAGAAAACGAACGGGGATTCCCGTATCGGCGACGGAGTTTCTCTTATTCGATCCGGATGACCTTTCGGAATATCTGAAGCTTCAATTTGCGAAGGAGGCTGACGGGAACACCAGCGCGGCGCTTCTTTACGCCACCGGCGAACCAATTGCGAAGGCTATGAAGTCGGAGTAACCATGATGAACAAACTCATGATCAACAAAACCACGATAAACAAACTATGGATCACAATGATGATAGCGGCCGGGGCTTTGTGCGGCACTGCCCGGGCTCAGTACACTTACACGACGTTCAACTTCCCCGGAGCGCGGTCGACCCAGCCGTTCGCGATTAACGATGAAGGCGATGTAGTCGGTTATTACTTCGCCAATACTCCCGTGGACTTGCCCTTCGGCTTTCTGTTGCAAGCCGGAGTATATACGGCGATCGACTATCCCGGCGCAGCGGAAACGAAGCTGGTCGGCATCAACGACTATGGCGTGATCATTGGGCAATTCTGTTCCGGAACCTGCCCCACATTGAGGTTCACGAACAGCTTCGCTTACGATCATGGGACGTTTACGGAGATCAGCTTCCCGGGCGCGATCAGCACCTATGTCACAGGAATCAACAATCGCGGAGTCATCTGCGGTTATTACTCAATTACCGGGGAACCGGTGGGTAACTTCCTCTACAACGATGGAACCTATGCGCCGTTGACGTTTCGCCACTCGGACGCGTTGCTGGTAAACGGAATCAATGACGGAGGGGACTTAGTCGTAGACTCGAGTGTCTCCGGTTACGAATTAAGCGAGAGCGGAATTACCCCGATCGCCGCGCCAGGCGCCACCGCGACTTCGGTGGCCGGTTTGAACGATAGTGGGCAGGTTGCCGGCTACTACGTGAACCCCCCGGGAACCGCGCCGGCCGGCCAGGCCTTTGTATTCGCGAACGGAATTTTTCAGCCCCTATACTCGTCAACGGTGGTGACCTTCGCCAACGGAGTAAATAATCTGGGAGTGGTGGTCGGATCGTACGAGGTTGGAAGGGAATTTGAGTTGGAGACGGCGGGATTTCTGGCTACGCCCACGCTATAGTTCCCCGGCGGCTGGGGCCGAATAGCGGTGCTACACTGAATCAGGACTGTTTCGGTCCGGTTGTGAATGGATGATTCCGACACGCAAACTCTCTGACCTTGCCGCGGGCGCTGAAGCTATCCTTGAAACCATCGATCTGCCGGATGATGAGGCGCGGCACCTGATGATTCTCGGGTTTCTTCCGGGGCATCGGATTCAGGTTGGATTCTGTGCGCCGGGCGGCGATCCGCGCGTCTATCGCGTCGACGGTTCGGAAGTTGCGCTTCGCCGGGAAACCGCGGCCCACCTGCTTGCAACGCCGCTCGACGGTGGATTGAGGTGAGCAGCGCGCATTGCCATGTGCCGCCGGCGAAGCCGCGGGCGTTCGCCCCGCGCACGCGACTGGTCGCCGTGGTTGGACCGCCGAACGCGGGAAAATCGACCCTATTCAACCGGCTGACCGGGCTACACCAGAAGGTTGCGAATTACCCGGGCGTCACGGTGGAGCACCGGATGGGCCGATTGAAGGCTCGCTACATCGATACCAGCACCTCGCTGAACATCGAGCTGGTGGATTTGCCCGGCATCTATTCGTTGAATGCGCGATCGGAAGATGAGCGCGTGACCCGGGACGTTCTCGCGGGGCTGATGCCGGGAGTGCCCCGGCCGGATGCGGTTCTATTGATTCTGGACGCAACCAACCTAGGGCGGCAGCTAATGCTAGCGGCCCCGGTGCTTGCCACCGAACTGCCGACCATGGTGCTTCTCAATATGTCGGACGATCTGGCCAAGCGCGGCGGAGTTGTGGATATTCCGACTTTGTCGAAACAGTTGGGCTCGCCCGCCGCGCTGATCAGCGCCCGCTCCGGCAAAGGCTTCGACGAGATCTACGATTTTTTGAACGCGCAACTGGCCCCGCCAAAGCCGGTACAGTTGCCGATTCTGCACGATGTCCCGAAGACGCGGAAATGGGCTGCGCAGATGAGCCATGTGTCCGGCTATGTGGCCCCGGCGCCTACTCTTTGGACGCGGCGGCTGGACAAGCTGTTTCTTCATCCGGTAGCCGGTCCCGCGATTTTTCTGGCCGTCGTGATCGCGCTGTTTCAGAGCATCTTCACGCTCGCGAAACCCATGATGGACGGAATCCAGGCGATGATCACGAACTCCGGTCATCTTCTCGAAAAGCTGCTGCCCCCGTCGCCGTTCCGCGCCCTGCTGATTGACGGCGTGTGGAACGGGGTGGGCGCGGTGATTGTATTCCTCCCCCAGATCCTGCTGCTCTTTTTGTTCATCGGGTTCCTGGAAGACTCCGGATATCTGGCGCGGGCCGCGTTGATTGCGGATCGCACCATGAACCGCATTGGCTTGCAGGGCAAGTCGTTCATCCCGCTGATTTCGGCATATGCGTGTGCGATTCCCGCTGTGCTGGCGGCGCGCACCATTGAGAATAAGCGCGATCGGATGGCGACCATTTTGATCGCGCCGCTGATGACCTGCTCAGCGCGGCTGCCGGTTTACACGCTGATCATCGCGACCTTCATTCCGGATTATCATCTGCTCGGGAATTTTGTGGGAGTCCGCGCGATGGCGATGCTGTCCCTCTATGTGCTCGGCTTCCTCGCGGCGGTGCTTACAGCGCGGCTATTGAAGTCTTCGATTCTGCGCAGTGAACGTACTCCTTTCGTTCTGGAGATGCCGCCCTACCGTTGGCCCAAAGCCATCGCAACTGGGGCTGCGGCTGCTGGATCGGTCAAAGATTTTCCTGCACCGCGCGGGCACGGTGATCCTGACGGTCGCCGTAGTGTTGTGGGTGTTGCTGCACGTGCCTCTTCAGAATGGGCAGGCGCCGCCGATCGAAAAAAGCGTCGCGGGGCAAATGGGTCATTTCATTGAACCGGCCATTCAACCGCTGGGGTTGAACTGGAAAGTCGGAATCGGTTTGGTGAGTTCACTGGCCGCGCGCGAGGTGATCATCAGCACGCTCGGAACCATCTACGGCACCGAAGGGAAAGACGAAGCGGACACCGGTGGCCTGCAGCACGCCATCCATCAGGATCTGAGTCCCGCGGGCGCGGCCGCGCTGCTGGTCTTCTTCGCGTTCGCGCTGCAGTGCATGTCGACCATTGCTGTCGTGCGCCGGGAGACGGGCGGATGGAAGTGGCCCGCCGCGCAGTTCAGTTATATGCTACTTCTGGCTTATGTGGGTTCGTTTGCGGCCTATCACGTTGTCAGATGGCTGACGTAAGTCCTCGCGCGTCTTCTCGTACAAAAGTCCTGGCCGGGTTTCTAAACTCCCGCCTTCTCCCGCTTCACCGCATCCAGCACCCCATTCACGAAATGCACCGACTCTTCCCCCGCGAACTGCCTCGCCAGCTCGATCGCTTCGTCGATCAGCACCGCCGGCGGCGTGTCCGTATGCAGCATCTCGTAAACCGCCAGCCGTAGAACATTGCGGTCCACAATCGGCATGCGTTCCAACCGCCAGTGATCGGCATGCTTTTGGATAATCTCGTCGATCCCCGGCGCCTGCTCCACTGTCCCTTTCACCAGGAACTCCATGAACGGGTCGCGCGGCACGCGGGGCTCGTCCACTTCGCGCGCCAGCGAATCGTAGAAGCCCTCGATCGAATCGCTCACCGGATGCTTGCGCATGTCCCACTGATAGAGCACCTGCAACGCGCGCGCCCGGGCCTTGTGTCTCGAAGGCATTACGGTTTCAATTGCCGCAGCAGGTCCGCCATTTCGATAGCCGTCATCGCCGCATCGAAACCCTTGTTGCCGCTCTTCGCCCCGGATCGATCCACCGCCTGCTCCACCGTGTTCGTAGTGAGCACGCCGAAAGCCACCGGAATACCGGTCTCGGAAGCCACGCGCGCGATGCCGGTTGCGGCCTCGCCGGCAACGTAATCGAAATGCGGAGTGTCGCCGCGAATCACCGCGCCTAAACAAATGATCGCGTCATGCCGCTTCAGCGCGGCGACCGCTTTGACGGTGACGGGAAACTCCCATGCGCCGGGAATACGGATCAGCTCAATCTGGTCTTCGGACGCGCCCATGCGTTTGAGCGCATCCAGCGCGCCCGAAACCAAACGATCCGTAATAAAGCTGTTGAACCGTGAAACGATGACCGCGAAACGCAGTCCCGCCGCCGACAAATGTCCTTCGATGATCTTGTGCGCCAAAGCCTATCTTCCCGTAAACACGGCCGCGCGCTTCTCCAGAAAGGCGCGCGTCCCTTCCCGCCGGTCTTCCGTCGAAGCGGAAAATCCAAACGCCATGGCTTCGAAACGCAGCCCCGCTTCGAGCCCGGCGTCGTAGCCGGTCTCCACCGCCTGCATCGTCAACGCGACGGCCAATGGCCCGTTCGCCAATACTTTCTTCAACCAAGCCGCGCTGAACGGCAACAAGTCCGCGAGCGGGACCACATGGTTCACCAGCCCCAGCCGGTGCGCTTCCGCCGCGTCGATTGTTTCACCGGTCAGCAGTAACTCCAAAGCCGCGCTGTGCCCTACCAGCCGCGGCAAACGTTGGGTGGCGCCATAACCGGGCACGATGCCCAACTTCACCTCCGGCTGCCCGAACTTCGCATTGGGAGAAGCCACTCGGGCCGTGCACGCCATAGCCAACTCCATGCCGCCGCCCAACGCAAATCCGTTCACCGCGGCCACCGACGGTTTCCGCATCTTCTCCAGCATGCGGAATACGGTCTGGCCCCGGTTCGATAACAGTTCCGCTTGCGTCGGCTCGATCTCGGCCAGCTCTTTAATATCCGCGCCGGCCACAAACGCCTTCTCGCCGGATCCGGTGATGATCAGCGCGCGCACCGCCGCATCGCCCGCCGCATGCTCGAACACCCGCCGCAAATCTTCCATCACCCGCTGGTTCAAAGCGTTCAGTTTTTCCGGCCGCGCGATGGTGATTACACCGATTCCATCCGCATCCACCGTGAACTGTATGTGATTGAAATCCATATGGGATAATTGCGTTTACAGAGCCTCATCATACCGCATGGACCGCGAATTCATTCGCAATTTCTCTATCATTGCGCATATCGATCATGGTAAGAGCACGCTGGCCGATCGCCTGCTCGAAACCACCGGCGCGCTCTCGCAACGCGAGATGATGGCGCAGGTCCTCGATTCGATGGATCTGGAGCGCGAACGCGGCATCACCATCAAAGCCCACGCCGTTCGTCTGAACTATCGCGCCGATGATGGTAAGGATTATCAACTGAACCTGATCGACACGCCCGGCCATGTCGATTTTTCGTACGAGGTTTCGCGCAGCCTGCAGGCTTGCGAAGGCGCGCTGCTGGTGGTCGATGCGTCGCAAGGAGTCGAAGCCCAAACGCTCGCCAACACCTACCTCGCGCTCCATCACAATCTCGAAATCATCCCGGTCATCAACAAGATCGACCTGCCCTCGGCGGAGCCGGAACGCATCCGCGATCAGATCGAGCAAGTGATCGGGCTCGATGCCACGGACGCGCTCTTGGTCAGCGCCAAGCAGGGCATCGGCATTCACGAAACACTCGAAGCCGTCGTCAAGCGCGTTCCGCCGCCGCAAGGTTCCCCCGACGCTCCGCTGCGCGCGCTCATTTTCGATTCCTGGTTCGACCCTTACCGCGGCGTCATCATCCTCATGAAGGTAGTCGAAGGCCGCGTGCGCATGAACCAGAAGATCAAGCTGATGGCCCTCGGGCAGGTCTTCGAAGTGGAAGGTCTCGGTTATCAATCGCCCAAAGCGATTCCCGCGCCGGAGCTTTCGGCGGGCGAAGTCGGATTCCTCTTCGCGAACATCAAAACCGTTTCCGACGCCAAGATCGGCGACACCATCACGGAAGTGGAGAACCCCGCCGCGGAAGCGCTGCCCGGCTTCGAAGAGATCATGCCGATGGTGTTCGCGGGATTGTATCCCGTGGAATCGCACGAGCACGGACTCTTGCGCGATGCGTTGGAAAAATTGCGATTGAACGACAGCGCGTTCAACTTCGAACCTGAAAACTCCGTTGCCCTCGGATTCGGTTTCCGCTGTGGATTTCTCGGGCTGCTGCATTTGGAAATCGTGCAGGAGCGTCTCGAGCGCGAGTTTAAAATCGATCTCATCACGACCGCGCCGGGCGTCCGCTATCGGATCACCACCACCAAGGGTGACATCGTGGAGGTCGATAACCCCACGCGTTTTCCCGACCCGACCAACATCAAACAGATCGAAGAGCCGATCATTGAAGCCAGCGTGATCACGCGCGAGGATTTTCTGGGCGGTATTCTGGCGCTGCTCGAAGAGAAGCGCGGCATTCAGCGCAAGTTCGAATACATCGGCGCGGGGCGCGTGATGCTGGTTTATGAGATGCCGCTGAACGAAGTGGTGCTGGATTTCTATGACCGCCTGAAGTCCGTCTCGCGCGGCTACGCGTCGCTCGATTACCATTTGGCGGGCTATCGCGTTTCGCCTATGGTGCGGCTGGATGTCTTGGTTGCCGGTGATCCGGTGGACGCGCTTTCGATCATCGTGCATCGCGACTTCGCGTACGATCGCGGCAAGATCCTGATTGAGCGCATGCGCAAGCTGATCCCGCGTCAGATGTTCGAGATCGCGCTGCAAGCGGCCATCGGCAACAAGATTGTCGCCCGCGAAACCATCCGGGCCATGGGCAAGAACGTTCTCGCCAAGTGCTACGGCGGCGATATTTCGCGCAAACGCAAGCTGCTGGAAAAGCAGAAGGAAGGCAAGAAGCGGATGAAGCGCGTCGGCTCCGTCGATATTCCGCAGGAAGCGTTTCTTGCGGTGTTGAAGGTCGGAAACATCGAGTCCGACGACTAGCACTCGGATGGAAGCGGACGTCATCGTGATCGGCGCGGGAGTGTCGGGACTCGCGGCGGCGGCGGATCTGGAACGGGCCGGCCTGCGCGTCATTTGTCTCGAAGCCCGCGATCGCATCGGCGGCCGCATCCTCACCGTCCATGATCCGCTCTCGCCCGTTCCCATCGAACTGGGCGCCGAGTTCGTTCACGGCAGTCCCCCGGAGACACTCGAACTGGCGAACGCGGCGGCTCTCATGCTCTGCGACGTCACGTTCAACCCCAGCGATCAAATGTTCAGCTCCAAAATGTGGGACATCTTCGAACTCTTGGACACTTACGACGGACCCGACGAGACCTGGACGGATTTCCTCCGCCACACCGAAGCCGATCAAGATGCGAAGCGCGCAGCCACGCGCTATGTGGAAGGTTTTAACGCCGCCGATGCGCGCGTTATCAGCGTCGCCTCCATCAAGCAGGATCAACGGGCCGGCGCGGAGATCGACGATGACCGCCAGTTCCGCCTGCTGAACGGCTACGACCAGATCCCGCGAATGCTCGCGCAACGCGTCACCAACATCCGGCTGAACAGCGTGGTGGAATCGGTGGCGTGGGAACGCGGCTCCGTGTCGATTTCCGTCCGCGGCGTGAGCCGGCCCCTGCCATGCAAAGCCGCGGTGATCACGCTGCCGCTAGGCGTTCTGCAAGACGGTGATGTCCGCTTCCAACCGCATGTTGCCCTGCCCGTGAACGACATCGCCAACGGCCAGGTCTTCCGCGTAACGTTCCAGTTCCACGAACGCTTCTGGGACAAAATCGAGAACCTGCGCGACGCCGGATTTTTCTTCACCGACGAACCCATCTTTCCAACGTGGTGGACTCCGCTGCCGGTCCGTGCGGCATCGATTACGGCGTGGTCGGCGGGCCCGCGAACGGAGCACCTGATCGGCCGTTCGCCGGAAGACGTCGCGGCTGAAGCATTGAGCGCACTCGCGCGCATCACCGGACTCACCCGCGCCGCGCTACAAGACCTGACTCGCTCCTGGCATCTTCACGACTGGCACTCCGACCCGTTCTCGCGTGGCGCCTACAGCTATGCGCGCGCAGGACATCTGGACGCGCGAAGACAACTCCCCGCACCCATCGGGAACACGCTCTTCTTCGCCGGCGAAGCGACGGAAACCGAAGGCCACAGCGGCACCGTCCACGGCGCCATCGCCACCGGTCGCCGCGCCGCCCGCGAAGTCATCGCCGTCCTTCGCTAAGCTGGTGCGGAAGGCGAATACAATATGCAAGTGGCTCAACGTGCCTTTGGCCGTTTCCGGTCGCGAGTTCGGAGCGAGAATGGCGAGGCGGTTCGAGGCTAGATGAAGCGCGAAGAGGTGCTTGGATGGTTAGCGATCGTGCTGGCGATTCCGCCAATCATCTATTTAGTCGCGGACGGAAAGTGGGCGGCCGGTATATTTGCTGTTCTCGTTATCGTCGCATTGCTTCGGGAGTATATATCCGGCCAGCGTCGCAACGACAGGCCCACGTTCACCCTGCTCACCGTCCGTAAGCGCTTAACCTTCACGTCGGACCCGCGCATCGCCCACTTTGAGAATGTGATTAGGGTTCGAGTCAATCACATGGCGGAGTCATTCATGAATAGCTATATCGCCGGTGACGGCCAAATCGAGAACGTGAAGTTGGACGGTGCAGACCCTGACGAAATCTATACGAAGGGCGGACGAACCAACTTTCGCAAGAACTTCAATCACCAGTTAACGCCCGGTTCCGAGTTCACGATCACCGTTACTTACGACATGGTTGATGTATTTCCGGGGGAAACCGAGGGTATCTCGCATAGCGTGGAGTACGAGACCATCGACTTCAATCTGGAAGTCATCTTCTTTCATGAGAGACCGTGCTTAGGAGGAGAGGTCTTCAAGACATTCGGCGGAGTGAAAAAGAGGGATGTTGAGTGCCAAAGGCTTAATAGTGGCCAGCGCTTATCATTTAGCCTTCGAAAGCCAGTAATTGGATCTGAATACTTGCTCGAGTGGAAATGGTCTCTGGCTCAAAAGCCTCTTACGATCCAGTCGTATACTCCATGATATTTTCGTTGCTCCTCTCAGTCCACATTAGCAGGCTGCCCAGTAGTTTCAATAATGGAAGTAGAACATCTCTTTGAAAGCCCGAATGGGCCCAGCCGCCCCACACCGGTATTGTAGCACTGGCCCTAAGATTTTGTCGTGTCGGTTTGAAGCGTTCATTCCTAAGCCTTCGACAATCGCCGATGCTGCATGAGAGCGTCACCACATGGAACAAGTCATCGCCGCCCTTCGCTAAGCTGGTGCGTAGTGCTTACCGATCTGATCCAGATCAAAACTCTCGGTGAAAAGAAGCGTCACGAAAACGAGCGGTTCCGCCGCCACTTAAAGTCGCGCGATCACTCCGACCGCATCCTCCGCCGTCTCGCCGAAGAGGTGGAAGACGAAATCGATTGCACCGCCTGCGCCAACTGCTGCCGCGTGGCCACCGTGAAGATCACCGAACGCGACGTCGAAAGCATGGCGAAGTCGCTCCGCAGCAGCCCCCAGCGATTCCTAAACGACTACACGATGCAGAGCGAAGAGGAAGGCCTGATCCTGAAGCGCACCGAAAAGGGCTGCGTGTTTCTCGACGGCAACCTCTGTTTGATCTATGACGCGCGCCCGGCCAATTGCCAGGATTTCCCGCACGTGGTTCGCGGCAATGGGTCCATCGCCAGCCGCATGTGGCAGTTCGTGGACCGCGCCACCTACTGCCCCATCGTTTACAACTCGCTTGAAGCGTTCAAGGTGCAGACCGGGTTCACCCGCTAAATCATCACGCTCGCAATATCCACGTGGGACGGAACGCCTTCAATCACCACAATGCCGCTCTCCGTCACGCTGTAAAGCTTCCTGTCTTTCTCATGGTCGTACCCGATCACGGAGTCCGCGGGAACGCGCACGTTCTTATCGAGAATCGCTTTGCGCACCTTCGCCCGCCGTCCGATGTCGCAGTTATCGAGGATGATCGAATCCTCCACAACAGCCCCCGTATGCACTTTCACGCCGCGCGAAAGTATGGAATTGCGCACAATGCCGCCCGATAAAATGCATCCGCCCGACACCACTGAATCGATCGCCAGCCCGCGCCGGTTCTCCATGTCGAACGCAAACTTCGCCGGTGGATCGGGAAATCCCGTAGTCCGCAGCGGCCATTGCCGGTTGTATAAATTCAAGGCCGGCGAGACAGCCTTCAGATCCATATTGGCTTCGTAGTAGGCGTCGATCGTTCCCACATCCCGCCAGTACACCGGCTGCTCCGCGGGCTCGCCCGGAATCTTATTCGTCTGAAAATCGTACGCGTAAACTTCTTCCTTCTCCACCAGCTTCGGCAGAATATCGCGCCCGAAATCGTGCGAACTGTCCTCGTCCTCGGCGTCCGCGATCAACTCTCGCAGCAGCGTCTTGGTCGAGAAGACATAGTTGCCCATGGACGCGAATACATGATCGGGCCGCCCGGGAATCGTCGGCGCATCCGGCTTCTTTTCATGAAACGCCCGAATGCGTCCGTTGTCGTTCGTCTCAATCACGCCGAACTCGAACGCGTGCTGCTTGTGCACCGGGATCGCCGCAACCGTGCAAGCCGCTTTCCGCTGCTCATGAAACTCCACCATGGACATCAGATTCATCCGATAAATATGATCCGCCCCGAAGATCGCGACCACATGTGGATTGGCCTGCTCCACCAGGTTCATATTCTGAAAGATGGCGTCCGCCGTTCCCTGATACCAGGTTTCGCCCGCGGACCGCATCTGCGCGGGCACCGGGATAATAAACTGATTCTTCAACAATCCGCCGAACTGCCAGCCTTCGCTCAAATGCTGTAACAAGGACTGGCTTCGGAATTGCGTCAAAACATAAATGGAGTAAATTCCGGAGTTGATGAAATTACTCAGCACGAAATCGACAATGCGGTATTTCCCACCGAACGGGACCGCTGGTTTGGCGCGTTCTTTCGTCAGAGGATAAAGACGGGTTCCCTTACCACCCGCCAGCACAAGTCCCAGCACGCGTAGTTGCATATGGCAGTGTCATTAGACTACAACGCACAACAGGCCGCAAGAGCAAACCCCAACGGATTGAGAGGATCTGCATGAAACAGTTCGAGGAAGCGGTGGTAATCGGCACAGGAATGATGGGCCCGGGGATCGCCGCGACGCTGGCCCTCGGTGGCGTTCCCGTTACAATCATCAGCCGAACCGAAGCCGGAGCGGTGGATGGCGCGGCCAAAGCCACGCTCCAGTTGAATCAGCTGATTGAAAACGGCTTCGGATCCGGGCGTTCCGCGGCTGAGATTGCGGGGAGCGCCGTCCTGGAAAACAGCGTTGCACAGGCCAGTCTGGTGATTGAGTCCGCGCCGGAAAGCATGGCCTTCAAGCAGGAACTTTTCGCCCGCTTGGACAGCATCGCGCGGCCGGACGCCGTGCTCGCGTCGAACACTTCCGGCTTGAGCATTACCGCGATCGCGTCGCTCTGCCGGCGGCCCGAACGCGTGCTCACCGCGCACTTCTGGAACCCGCCGCACCTGATGCCGCTGGTGGAAGTTGTCATGGGCGAGAAGACAGACCCGCGCGTCGCCGACGACCTGATGATCCTGCTGCGTCAGTGCGGAAAAACCCCGGTGCTGATCCGGAAGGACCGGCCGGGCCAGCTCGGCAATCGCTTGCAGATGGCCCTTCTGCGCGAGGCCTGCGCCATCGTGGAGCAGGGAATCGCCTCGGTGGAGGACGTGGATCTGGCCGCGAAAACGGGCTTCGGCTTGCGCCTTCCGGTGTACGGCATTTTCGAGCACCAGGATGCGGTGGGGCTGGATATGGGACTCGGCATTCTCGATTACATCGCGGCCGATCTCTACAATGAGCCGCGCGCGCCGGATTTCTATCGCAACAAAGTGGACGAAGGAAAGCTGGGCGCGAAGGTCGGCGAAGGGTTTTATAACTGGCGCGAGCGGGGTGCGGAGGAGGGGATCGACGCGGTGAAGAAGCGGCGGGATGCGTTTGTGCTGGATGTAGTCAAGCGCTCGATCACACCGCATTCTTGAAGCGGGAAATCCGCCGGCCTACTCCCTACCTCTCAAGATCGCGGCCATCACGCGGGCGTTACGCCTTCCATGTATCACGGCGACAACCCAGAGGGGTTTCTCTTCGGGCGCGCAGGCTATCAGATACTCACCCGCGAAACTAAGCGAAGATCGAAGGTGATCATTCGCCGGAATGAGTCCGGCGGGCGGCGCTCTTTTCGCGCAAATGAGCAAGAAGCTCGTCGCGGGAGATAGGCTTCACCATGCCGCTTTTCAATCCGTCATAGTGTTGAGCATCTCGCGCGTACGCGGCAGTTCCTCGAAATATCCGGCCATTGCGTCCTCGACTAACTCCTCGGCGTCAAGTCCGGTTTCCGTTACCCAGCGGTTGAGCTTCGCTTGCGGATCGGGGTTGGTGAGATGCACATCCATGCCCTTCAAGTTACGCGAAAAACAGACGCGAGGCAACCTTGGACACACCTTACAAACGGCCGGTGTTGAGTCTCGATTACACTGCATTCATGAAGCGACTCGCTCCGCTGGCCTGCGCCGCCGCCGTCCTCGCATTTGCGCTCGACCCCAACGCCGCCAAGAACCTCATCACATCCGAACGCCTCCTCGGGCACATCAAGGTGCTCGCTTCCGACGAGTTCGAAGGCCGCGCGCCGTCTACCAAAGGCGAAGAACTCAGCGTCGCGTACCTGATTAAGGAATTCAAGAACTACGGCCTGAAGCCCGGCAATCCGGACGGCACTTATGTTCAGGACGTGCCGCTGTTCGGGATACTCTCCACCCCCTCATCCCACGTCACCGTCGGCGGACAAACGATGGACCTGGTCCCCAAGCAGGACTACGTCGCATGGACCATCCGCCCGGTTCCGGAAGTCAAAGTAACGGACTCGGACGTCGTCTTCGTCGGCTATGGAGTCATCGCGCCGGAGTACGGTTGGGACGATTACAAAGGCGTCGACGTCAAGGGCAAGACCATCGTGATGTTAGTGAACGATCCGGCCGTGCCGGACCCCAACGATCCTTCCAAGCTCGATCCCAATATGTTCAAGGGTAACGCGATGACTTACTACGGGCGCTGGACTTATAAGTACGAGATCGCGTCTAAGTTAGGCGCGGCCGCGGCGGTGATTATCCATGAGACCGGACCCGCGGGCTATCCGTTCGAAGTCGTCGTGGGCAGCAACACGCACGAGAACTTCGATATTCAAACACCCGACCGCAACGCCTCGCAAGTCCCGGTGCGTTCCTGGATCCCTTATGCGACCGCCGAAAAGATTTTCTCCGCCGCCGGTCAGGATCTAGCCGCACTCAAGAAGCGTGCCATCACCAAGGATTTCTATCCGGTGAACCTCAATGCCAAATGGTCTTTCGACATCCACACCAAGTTCCGCGACGTTCGTTCGAAGAACGTTGTGGCGAAGGTGGAAGGCGGCGATCCTAAGTTACGCGATGAGTATGTCGTTTTCACCGCGCATTGGGATCACCTGGGAAAAGATCCGTCGCTCAAGGGCGATCAGATCTATAACGGCGCAGTCGATAACGCGTCCGGTTGCGCTGGACTTCTGGAACTTGCCCATGCTTACGCGCAACTGAGTCCCGCGCCTAAGCGGTCCATCCTGTTCCTGTCGGTGACGGCCGAAGAGAAAGGTCTGCTCGGTTCCAAATACTACGCGGCCAACCCGCTCTACCCGCTCAACAAGACGCTGGCCGATCTCAACATGGACTCCATGAACATGTGGGGCAAGACGCGCGATATGGTGATCGTGGGCTTGGGTAACTCCACGCTGGACGACATCGCGCGGCAAGTGGCGGATCAACAAGGCGGCCGCACCTTGAATCCCGACCCGCATCCGGAGCGCGGTGGCTTCTACCGTTCCGATCACTTCGAATTCGCCAAGCAGGGCGTGCCCGCGCTCGACATCCATCCCGGCACCGACTACATCGGCAAGCCCGCGAACTTCGGACACGACAAAGCCGAAGAGTACACCACTAACGACTACCACAAGGTCACCGACGAGCCCAAGCCCGGCTGGGACTTAGCGGGCGAAGTGCAGGATATGCGGCTGCTCTTCGACGTGGGTCTCGACGTCGCGAACGGCACGACATTCCCGGAGTGGAAGCCGGGAACGGAGTTCAAGGCGAAGCGGGATGCCTCGATGGGTAAGTAGTCCCGGAATAACCCGAACTGAGCGTCTTTCCTTGGCTTCTCAGCTCACTTCGTAAGATTCAGCAGCACTTCCACGCCGCCGCTTAGATCGGGGGCAACCAGATCCGGGAGTCCTTTGGACGCTTTCTGGCCAAGCAAGTTGACTGCGAAGATGTACCCGGGGGAGGGCCCGGTGCCAAGATAAAATGGCGTTGCGTATTTAGCTCCGCCTTCGCCCAGGTAGATCTGCACCGTCCCGTTGCCCAGCACTCCAATATCGGGAATTCCGTCCCCATTGAGGTCAGCCACAATGTTAAATGTGCCGCCTCCGTTGAATCCCAGATCGGTCACAAATGTAAAATCGCCCTTGCCGTCGCCCAGATAAACCTGATTAGTCGCAACGAGGTCCAGAAATCCATCTCCGTTCAGGTCCGCGAGAACAGCCCCGGTCGAGTCCGCCCCGAAGGTCTGTGGGACCTGAGTGAAGCCGCCCGCGTGGTTGTTGAGTCCAACGTACAGGTTGGAATACGGAAGATCGAAATTCGTTAACACAATATCTACCCAGCCGTCATTGTTGATGTCGCCGATCGCAATATTGTCATATCCTCCGGCTGGCGGATTGGGAACGAAAGGCGCGGGAGTTTGAAACGTTCCATCGCCATTGCCCAGCGCGAGTTGGTTCCCATTGGTGGCGAAGTCCAATTTCCCGTCATGGTTGAAATCGGCAAGCACCATATACCCAGACTGATTCGTAATCGGAGTGGAACTCTTCAACGTGAACGTGCCATCGCCGTTTCCTAGATAGGCCACAACAGCGGTTGGCGAAGTGATCACCAGATCGGGAATGCCGTCGCCATTGATGTCACGCGCCTGAGTCAGGCACCCGGCACCAGGAAGCGTAATGGACTTCCCGACGGTGAACAGCGCGGCGGGCTTGCCGGTACCGAGCAGAATGGAGATGCCTTGCGACGTGTTTACCGCAATATCCGGTTTGCCGTCACGGTTGAAATCCGCCGCCACGCCGCAGCCGGCTCCCACGCTCAGCGTAGTGAAGAGGCCGTCCTCAAACCTGCCTTTGCCGTTGTTCAGCAGCACGGAGTTGCCGAATTGGGAATCGGTGATGATGTCGAGTCGGCCGTCATTGCGTAAGTCACCCAGCGCGAGGTTGTAGATTCCCTCGCCCGCCTGAACGGGGTAAGCGACGGGAGTTGAGAAACCTTCAAACGCATTGCCCAGCGCCACATATGCTTCTCCGTTGGCCGTGACGATATCCGAAATTCCGTCGCCGTTCACATCGCCGATCGCGAGGCTAAACTCGTCGACGCCCATCGCGAGGTATTTAGGCCCAACAAATTTGCCCTTGCCGTTGCCGAAGTAGAGCGCAATCTGAGACTCGCCCGCAACAGACAACGCAATGCCCGGGAACTTATGACCGCCAAGTGGGCCTGCGACAATAGCGATTGGCTGACTCGGCTCGGTGAAGTGTTGGGGCGTCTGAAAGGTCCCGTCACCGTTGCCGAACAGTACGAAGAACCCGTCAGCTTCCAAGAAACTAATTCCTACGACCACATCTAGCTTCCCGTCGCCATTGAAATCCGCAGCCGCAATAGGATCGCCGCCCGGTTCGACCGGCGCGGCGATCACTCCCGGGCGTCCCCACGGCCGGTGAAGAGCCACAGCCCACTGCCGCCGATCTGTGCAACGTCAGGGATGCCGTCCCCGTTAAAGTCGCCTACAACCTCCTGCCCGAGGCTGTGAACGCTTTCCGACCCGGCCGGGTAGAAAACCCCCGGTTGGAACGTGCCGTCTCCGTTGCCGAGGCACACGGAAATGCCCGCTTGACTTCCACTATAACTAGAGGAGCCTGCGAGGAGGTCGATTTTCCCATCGCCGTTCAGGTCGACCATAATCTGCCCATCTTCACACGAGGTTAGGCTGACCGGGCCAGTTCGAAACGTGCCGTCCCCATTTCCGAATTGCACTTGAGCCGCTCCGGTGTCAAACGCGATCATGTCGGGAATACCGTCGCCGTTCGTGTCGGCAATCGAGACCCACTGACTAAATAGCCCGACGTAGTCCTGCCGCGCGTAAAATGTCGGCGTTACCGGAGTAGCCGCATGCACGCTGGCGATGAAGGAACCCAGAAACAAGACAGTAAGCCCCGCACGTGTCATTTTTCTCCCCGCCGGCGTCAAAACCATGGGTCCGATCTTAGCAGGAATGCAGATCCCTGAGAGCGCTTTTTGGGCTTCTGGGACGTATGTCGATGCAGACTGGAAGCCGTCGGAGTACCATCAAGCCGGAGTAACTCGACCGCAGCGGCTGGGAGCCCGCCAGTTTTGCACGGTTCTTTCTGACAATCCCCGGCAGGCTACACTCGGATAAGTTATGGCGGAGAGCTACTTTTTCGACGACGCGTTCAAGAAGTCGGTATGCTTAGCCGGAGCCCAGGCAAGAATTGAGACTCTGCGAGCGGGAGTTCCCGTTTTCTATCTAGATGCCACGAGCGGTCTGGACATCAAGGAGCTTCCGGACGGTCGAAAATTTGAGATCCGCTTTATCGATGGCGCGCCGGGGGACCGGAATTACGAAGTGCTGAGGGAACTGCACGAAGCTGCGGTGTGACGCTTGCCGTCCTCACGATCTTCGCTGGGCCGAACGGCGCAGGCAAGAGCAGCATCATTCAGCTCGCTGATTTCCAAGGCCGCGATCACCTACTGGAAGCCGACGCGATCGTAGCCCGCATCCGATCTCCACCGTGAAACCCCTCAAAATTTCCACACACGCGCTATACTAAAACCGGGATAAAGCTGCTGGCTACCAAAGTCCACCTCTCGCCGGAAGCCCTCGAGAAACGTAAAGGGTAAAAACGAGCAACGAAGCCAATCTGATTCCAGTGTTAAATTGGCCTCTTCACCAAGAAAACAAAGCACTTACCGGAAGAACTCGCGCCGCAAATCACTGGCGCGAATTGGGTTCGTTTCGGATCAATCAGAACCACAACCAGTAGGTAACCGTGGCACTTTCCCGGTCAGCCAATTAGGCAAACGGCATTCCAGTAACGCAGCGGGCGCAGGCTTTGGCCTTCGCGCTACGCGTGTTCTCACGCAAGCCGTTGCGCTCCGGCCTTAGAACAGAAAGTATCGCTGCGCCAACGGCAGCACCTTAGCCGGTTCACAACTAATTACCTGCCCGTCCACGCGCACTTCGTAACTCTCCGGATCCACCTCGATCCTCGGCGTCGCATCATTGTGGATCATGTCCTTCTTGCCGATCGTCCGGCAATTCCGCACCACGCCGATGGTCTTCCGCAACCCCAGCCGCTCGGCTACTCTTAAGTCACGCGCCGCTTGAGAAAGGAACGTGATTGCGATCGAACTCCGCGCCATGCCGAAGCTTCCAAACATGGGCCGGTACAGCACCGGCTGCGGCGTCGGGATGGACGCGTTCGCATCTCCCATCACGCTCCACGCGAGGAAGCCGCCCTTCACCACCATCTCCGGCTTCACGCCGAAGAACGCCGGCTTCCATAGCACTAAGTCGGCTAGCTTGCCCGGCTCGATGGATCCAACCTCATGCGCCATGCCATGCGCGATCGCGGGGTTGATGGTGTACTTGGCGACGTAGCGCTTCACGCGGACGTTATCGTTTCGGGTGGAATCGGGCGCAAGCGGACCGCGCTGCACTTTCATCTTGTGCGCCGTCTGCCAGGTCCGCGTCACTACTTCGCCCACGCGGCCCATGGCTTGCGAATCGCTGGAAATCATGCTGAACACGCCCAGATCGTGCAGGATATCTTCCGCCGCAATGGTCTCCGCGCGGATGCGGCTCTCGGCGAAGGCTACGTCCTCCGGAACCAGCGGGTTCAGATGATGGCACACCATCAGCATGTCCAGGTGCTCGGCGATGGTGTTTACCGTGAATGGCCGGGTGGGGTTTGTGGAGGAAGGCAGAATGTTCGGGTAAGAAGCGATGCGGATGATGTCCGGCGCGTGTCCGCCGCCCGCGCCTTCGGTGTGATACGTGTGGATGGTGCGCCCGGCGATGGCGGCCACCGTATCTTCCAGGAACCCCGCTTCGTTAATCGTGTCGGTGTGAATCGCCGTCTGCACGTCGAATGCGTCCGCCACCCGCAGGCAAGCGTCGATCGCGGCGGGCGTCGTCCCCCAGTCTTCATGCAGCTTCAGACCCGCTGCGCCCGCGCACACCTGCTCGGCCAGCGGCTCCTCGGACGATGCGTTTCCTTTGCCCAGGAATGCAAAGTTCATCGGCCACTCTTCCGCCGCTTCCAGCATCCGCGCGATGTTCCACGCGCCCGGTGTACAAGTGGTTGCGGCCGTTCCGGTTGCTGGGCCAGTGCCGCCGCCGATCATGGTTGTGATGCCGTTCGACAGCGCTTCCGGAATCTGTTGCGGCGAGATGAAATGGATGTGGCTATCGACGCCGCCCGCGGTGACGATCAGGTTCTCGCCCGCAATCACTTCCGTGCCAGCCCCAATCACGAGTTCCGGATCAACCCCTTCCATCACGTCCGGATTACCAGCCTTCCCGACCTTCACGATTCGCCCGTCGCAAATCCCGATATCCGCCTTAACAATGCCCCAGTGATCGATGATCAACGCGTTCGTGATGACCAGGTCGAGCGTTCCCGATTCACGAGTAGCTTGAGCACTCTGTCCCATGCCATCGCGAATCACCTTGCCCCCGCCGAACGTGACCTCGTCGCCGTAAGCCGTGACGTCGCGCTCCACTTCCACGATCAATTCCGTATCGGCCAGCCGCACGCGATCGCCGACGGTCGGGCCGAACAGATCCGCATACACGCGCCGTGGAATGCTCAGGCTCATCGGGCTTGCTCCCGGTGGGCTCCGCGAAAACCGGTCACGACGCGCTCCCCCGCAAAGCCCGTCAGCTCGATCTCTTTCTCTTCACCCGGCTCGAACCGCACCGAAGTCCCCGCCGGGATATTCAGCCGCATGCCGTCCGCTTCGCCGCGTTCGAATCGAAGCGACGGATTCACTTCGGCGAAGTGGTAATGACTGCCCACCTGTACCGGACGGTCGCCCGTGTTCGCCACCAGCAGACGCTTCGTCTTGCGCCCGCGATTCGCTTCAATCGCCGCGTCGTCCAGAAAGTATTCGCCGGGAATCATAACGTCTCTTCAGCGGATCGGATCGTGCACCGTCACCAGCTTGGTGCCATCCGGAAATGTGGCCTCAATCTGCACTTCGTGGATCATCTCCGGGACGCCTTCCATCACGTCTTCGCGTTTCAGAATGGTCGCGCCCCAGGTCATCAGATCCGCCACGCTTCGGCCGTCGCGCGCACCTTCCACCAGTTCCGCCGATAGGATCGCGATCGCTTCCGGATAGTTCAACTTCAGTCCGCGCGCCTGCCTGCGCCGCGCTACTTCCGCCGCAACGAACACCAGCAGCTTCTCCTGCTCCCGCGCCGTCAAGTGCATGCTGAGGTCTAGAGTACTTTACGCGGAGGCACCGCGGGAAGAGCGTACAATTTTTCTTTCGCCGCCGCCCAGAATCGGTGTAATCCGGGCAACAGGACACGCCCGTGCATCGCGAGCGCGCGCACCACCAAACCATCCGCAACCAGTCTGCTCACGCCCCATATTGCTTCTCCCCGTCGCGATAGCTCGCCGGCGATCTCCGCCAGCTCGGCTTCCATTCCAGTCCATCGGGACGCCGGTTCGCTCGCCTTGCAGACATAGAAGGTGGCGGCATATCGGAACGCGCCCATCCGCAAAAGAGATCCAACTCCGCGCGCAGCCGGTTCCATCCGCACGCGCTCCCGCGCAATCGGTTGATCGGAGTCGATCGCAACATCCAGCTCCAACGAGGAGTACCCGAACACTTCGCCGCTCGCCTCGCGGCCCGGCGCGACCACTTCCCACCAGAAAATCCCCGCGCCTTGCTCCAGCCGCACTGTAGTCGATTGCCGATACCGCGCGCCCGCAAACGGAATCAGCGCATCCGGCAGATACTCCAGCAATCCGCCAGCGCCAACTTGAACGACAACGTCCTGCCGTGCCTCGCTTTCGCAACGGTAAACCCGGGTGGCGCTAGTCGTGGTGACCTGCCCGTACGCGCCCGCATCCACGTCCATCCGCAGCCGCAATCGATCTCCGCTCAACACGCCGCCGGAGAGGTTATGCAGATGCACCAGCGGCCCAAACGCGCGCACCACACGCAGCGGCGGATCCTGTCGGATGATCCGCACATGATCGCGCGTGAACCGCAGCGCCAACTCGGCGTCAACTGATAAAGAGCCGCGTCGTAAGCCCGGGATGCCGGAATGAGGCAAGGTCGAGAGCATGCGCAAAGCAGCTCCAATCTTCACACTCCGCGCTCGCGATCCGCAGCAGCCGCGGCTTCAACTTCCACAAGAGCCGCGCGGCTTCCATCTGCCCCACCGGCATCAATCGTTGCGCGGCGGAAATCAATCCGGCGGCGGACTGATGCAGGTAACCCGCGGTCACCGTTTCCTGCGCAAGCCCCAACCTCCAACCCACCAACCCGAACGCCAACGCATGGTGCCCGACCTGCGGTCCATCAAACGCCATCACTGCCCGGGAAAGCCCTAGGAATCTGCGCCCCATCGCCAGACTCGCGTCGCGCGATTCCCGCGCCATCTTCGCCGCGCTCAGTTCGCCATTGAGTTCATGCCACCGTGCGGGATCCCGCTGAATCGCGCGGCAAAACCACGCCTCCATCGCGCCGCTCTCCTCCAGCCAATCGTTCAAAAACTGCTCCAGACTCCCGGCGTCGAGCGCGCCATCTTCCACCAGCGTCTCCATCCCAAACGAATGCGCAGCCGACCCGATTGGCAGCGCGCTATCGCTCAGATGCATCAATTGAAGCAACGCCAGATCCACATCGTTATAATCCGACACATGAAAGCGTTTCGCGTCGGCGTCGCCGGTCCGGTTGGTTCCGGCAAGACCGCGCTCATCGACCAACTCACCCGCCGTCTCTGGCCCGCGCGTAACCTGGCCGTGGTCACCAATGACATCTATACGAAGGAAGACGCGGAGTTCCTGCTCCGTCAGGGAATCCTGCCGGCCGACCGCGTGATCGGCGTCGAGACCGGCGGCTGCCCGCACTCCGCCATCCGCGAAGATGCGTCCATGAACCTGGAAGCGATCGCCGAACTGGAACGCCGCTTCCCGGATCTTGAACTCGTCTTCATGGAAAGCGGCGGCGACAATCTGGCTGCGTCCTTCAGCCCCGAACTGGTGGACGTTTCCATCTATGTAATCGACGTCGCGGGCGGCGATAAGATCCCGCGTAAAGGCGGACCCGGCATCGTCCGTTCAGATCGGCTGGTGATCAACAAGATCGATCTGGCCCCGCACGTGGGCGCATCGCTTGACGTCATGGAGCGCGACGCGAAACTGAAGCGGGGCTCCCGCCCGTTCGTCTTCACCAACCTGAAAGACGGCACCGGCCTCGATCAGATTGAACGGTGGCTCAACCAATTACTTCCGGAGACTCAATGCGCCGCGCACTCGCCGTCCTAGTCCTGTTCGCTGTTCCAGTGTTCGCCGAGGACGCCGCTAAACCTTTCCGTCCGCCGGCGGTGCCGCTCATTACGTCCAATCCCTACTTCTCCGTCTGGTCGATGTCGGATACGCTCGCGGGTGACACCACGCGCCATTGGACTGGCAAGCCGCAGCCGCTTTCTTCAGTCATCCGCATCGACGGCGTGCCGTATCGGCTTATGGGAAAAGATCCTGCGCAGATTGCCGCGCTGGATCAAGTCTCCGTGGTCGTGCATCCGACCCGCAGCGTCTACGTGTTCAAAGGCGCGGGCGTACTGGTGGAGATGACCTTTGCGACGCCGTTGCTGATGAACGATCTGGACCTGCTGTCGCGCCCCGTTACTTACATCCGGTACGCGGTCTCTTCGCTCGATGGCATTCCGCACACCGCCGCGATCTATTTCGACGCCTCCGCGATGCTCGCCGTGAACACCCCCGACCAGGTGGTCACGGCCTCGCGTCTGAAGCTCAACAACGCGCAGGTGCTGCGCGCCGGAACCACCACGCAGCCGATACTCGCGAAGTCCGGTGACGACCTGCGCATCGATTGGGGCTACCTCTATGTCGCCGCGTCATCCTCGGCTGCAAACAGCGCCATCGTTGACCATCACGACGCGCTCGCGAAATTCGTCGCCGGCGCCGACCTTTCCGATTCCGACGACTTCGACCTTCCGCGCCCCGCCGGTAAGGACAGCCCCGCGCTCGCGCTCCGCTTCAACGTTCAGCAAGTCACGCCGAACCCGTCTATGGCGTACGCCGTAATCGCCTATGACGACCTGTTTTCCATTGAGTATCTGAACCGCCGCCTGCGCCCGTACTGGCGGCGCAACGGCGCGGACGCCGCGGATTTGATGCGCGCCGCCCTGACCCATCCCGAACTTACCATCGAGAAGTGCGTCAAATTCGACGAGGCGCTGGAAGCCGATCTCGAAAAGAGCGGCGGCCATGACTACGTGGTTCTCGGATCGCTGGCGTACCGACAGGGCTTAGCGGCGCAGGAACTCGCCGCCGACGTCGACGGAACGCCCATGCTGTTTCCCAAGGAGAACTTCAGCAACGGTTGCATCAGCACCGTCGACGTTCTCTATCCGCAGGCCCCGCAGTTACTGCTGTTCAACACCGAGTTGCTGAAGGCGTCCATCACGCCGGTTCTGGAGTATGCCGGGCTGGCGCGATGGCGTTTCCCGTTTGCGCCGCATGATCTGGGCACTTACCCGATAGCCGACGGCCAGGTCTATGGCGGCGGTGAGAAGACGGAAGAGAATCAGATGCCGGTGGAAGAGAGCGCGAACATGATCCTGCTGGTGGCCGCCGCGGTCAAACCGGACCCCACACCCGCGTATGCGGAGAAGTACTGGACGTCGCTATCGAAGTGGGCCGCGTACCTGAAAGAGAAAGGGCTCGATCCTGAAAACCAGTTATGCACGGATGACTTTGCAGGCCATCTTGCGCATAACGTCAACTTATCCGCCAAGGCGATCGTCGCGCTCGGCGCTTACGCGGAGTTATGCAAGCGGACCGGGCACAAGCAGGAGTCCGAAGAGTACCGCAAGATCGCTCAACAATTCGCGGCCAAATGGGTGACGATGGCGCAAGATCCAGGTCACTACCGTCTTACGTTCGACGAAGCCGGAAGCTGGAGTCAAAAGTACAACCTGGTTTGGGACAAGCTACTTGACCTCCATCTTTTCCCGAAATCGGTGATTGAACAGGAAGTGGCGTCGTATCCGGCCCGGCTGCAGCGGTACGGCTTGCCGCTCGATAGCCGGAAGACTTACACCAAGCTCGATTGGACTTTTTGGACCGCCACTCTCGCCGACTCCAAATCCGGTTTTGAAGCTCTGATAAAGCCGATGTATACCTGGGCCGACGAAACCTCAACACGCGTTCCGCTCACCGATTGGTATGACACAGTCAGCGGGAAACAGCAGGCTTTTCAGGCACGCAGCGTAGTGGGCGGCGTCTTCATTCGCCTGCTCGCCGAACCCGGTGAACAGGCGAAATGGAACGCCGCCAGACCCTAATTCACTCCGGCTCCGTTGGGAGGCGTATAGAAGTCGCGAATTCGGAAAGCGCGATAACACGAGGTTACTACTTGCGACTGGAAAGTCGTTTTTCCGGACGGGGTATATTCGGAGGATTGAGCGACCGAGGTTCCACCTCCGATGGCGGATTCGTCTTCTCCCAGCGAATACATGTAATCGCCGTTGGCCAGGATCTGAGCGGCGCCCAGGCCGGGCGAATAGCCGCCTAAGTCCTGATTGTCGATGAGGCTCACCGTCTTCGCGGTTACACTCACGTTAAGCACCTGGCCGCGGCTGTCTCCGGGAGTCTGGGCAATTCGCGTGTTCCCGTTATCCAGTACGGTGAGCACCTGGTAGGCACCGTTGTGGAACTCCGTATCGTGCTGGTGGGAAAACCAGGGATATGGAAGAGAGCTCTGGATGGTGAAATCGCCGCCCAGGCCCATTCGCCAGAGAACATTTTGAGTACCGGTACCGTTGCCGAAGTCAATATCGATGATCCAATCCTGATCCCTCAGAGATACCACCAGGCTTCCGTCGGCCTGCTGGAACTGGAGAGTGTTCGCGTGCAGCCAATCGTTACTTGGGTTTGTCAGTAAGACCGCGGGACAGCCCTCCGCGCTCGGCGTGCACTTATCATTCAATGTCGCGGTGCGGTTGATATTGAGATTACCCGTCGTACCGTTATCGTGCTCGAAAGCGTCCCAGTGCCAGATTACCTGGAAGTTTGGATCGAGTTCCAGCAACATGAGTCCGATGATGCCAATCGGGGCCGTGGAACCTTGTGTGCCCGCCGGGAAGAGCAGTTGATCGTCGGCGATCGCGAGAGTGTTCCCGTTCGGCAGGCGAACCGAGTCATGGTTGAAGTGAGTAATGGGTGTTACTCCCACCGGAAGCTGCTCGTTGATCCGGTCCGTATTGGTCTCCTGGACCACGTTCCCAACCATGTCGAAGTTGACCAGCATCTGGGAGTGCGTTTGATCGCCCCATACGCCGGAGCCAGTCCAATCGCCGTCGATACCGAACGTCCCCAGGTAGGTGCCATCCGAAAGCAGCCGTTGAATTTCAGGGCCTCTTCCACCTTGAGACCAGTACCAGACAATGTTCCCGTTTAAATCGAACGCGTAGGGAACCGAACCTATCTGGAAGCTATTCAACTGATACTTTTCGGTTGTAGACGTCGCGCCCGGCGTCAAAGGAACCAGTAGCGTCACCGGTCCGATGTTTGTGCCCGCCGCGACGGCGCCCGTAGTAAACTGCAGAGCTTTCAGGCCGGGTGTAGTAGTGGTCCCGGTGATCACGTAATAGTTCATGGCGTACACCGTTTGGGGTTGCATGCCCGCGATCAGGAAGTTCATGCTGCCGGATCCGCACGGTTTTGGACTCGTGAAGGAAAGGTAACTCTGATTTAAGAGCGAGAAGCCAATCTTCATGCTGCTGCCGGCCGGACAGGCGGGCGCGCTGAAGAGCGCCACCAGTGGATGACTTGTCGCGGAGACCGCCGGCTGGCCGCTGACGATGCGAGTGTTGATGGTATATGGAATGATAGCTATCGCGGTGTTCCCGGTAGCGTGATCCCGCGCGGTGACGCGCAACGAATAAACGCCTTCCACGTAGCTTTGAGCCCACACAAATGTCGGCTCCTGATCATAATCCTTAACAATGGTGTAACTTGTGCTTAGGGGCTGCTCCACTTCAAAGCGGTAGGTCACCGGTCCCGTAACGGTGCCCGAGTAAGCGAACTTCACCGTTACCGGGGTTGCAACCAACTGCGGCGACGCGGGACTTAACGTGGGCTTAGCTTTGAACTGCGCGTTTAACAGCGTGACGTCAAGAGACATTACGCCAAGAGAAAATAAAAGAATTTTGCGTAACAAATGGTTGATCCTCGCTTCGTGAAAGAGTACCATACAAAGGTTCGGATTCACGCCCTTGCGCAGTACTTGTCCGTAGGCAAAAACGTTCGATGCGGACGTGCGCCCGCTGATGAGGAAGCCCCCTCCTACACGAGCTACTGGTTCACCCCGGCGCCGTTGGGCGGCCGGTAAAGATCGGCGACACGGAAGGCGCGGTAATCCGCCGCGGCGATCTGCGACTCAAACGTAACAACGCCCGCCGGAGCGTATTCCAAATTCCGGTTTAATACCACTCCATCCCCCGTGAACGTCTCGCCAACGAGGAACGAATAGTCGCCGTTTTCCAGAATCTGGGCGCTCCCAAGCCCCGGCGCGAACGCTCCCAGGTCTTGATTCTCCACCAGGGTAGCCGTCATCGCGCTTACATCCACATTAAGAGCTTGTCCACGGCTGTTCCCGCCGAGTTCGGCGCGGCGCGTGTTGCCATTGTCGAGCACCGTCAGAAGCTGCTGTGTGCCGTTGTGGAATTCGGCGTCGTGTTGGTGCGAGAACCATGGATACGGAACGGAACTGAGCATTGTAAAATCGCCGTCCAGTCCTAGCCGCCAGAAAATGCCGCCGGTCCCGGAACCGTTGCCGAAATCGATATCGAGCACCCAGTCCTGGTCGCGCATCGATACGAGGAGACTTCCATCGGCCTGCACTTGGAGCGCATTCGTATGCAACCAATCGTTGCTGGGATTGGTCAGCAACACGGGCGGGCACCCTTCGCCGCCGGGAACACAGGTATCGTGCAATGTTGCGGGACGGTTGATGTTCAGGTTTCCCGCCGCGCCGTTATCATGTTGAAACGCATCCCAATACCAAAGCAACTGGTAATTCGGATCGAGTTCCAGAATCATGGTGCCGATGATTCCAATCGGCGCGGTCGAGCCTTGTGTTCCCGCGGGAAACACCTCTTCGACGTCGGAAATCGCAAGAGTATTTCCGTTGGGCAAACGGAACGAGTCATGGTTAAAGTGAGTGATCGGGTCGGTTCCCGCCGGCAGTTGCTCATTGATCCGGTCGACGCTGGTTTGCTGGACCACGTTTCCGAGCATGTCGAAGTTGACGAGCAACTGGTCTTTGGTTTGATGCCCCCACACGCCCGAGCCGGTCCAATCGCCCGCAGCGCCGTACGATCCCATGTAAGTGCCATCGGCGAGGAGGCGATGAATCTGCGGCCCTTGCCCATTCGGCCAATACCAGACAGTGTTGCCGGCCAGATCAAAGGCAAAGGATTGCGAACCACCCTGAAAGCTGTTGAACTGGTACTTCTCCGTAGCCGAAGTAGCGCCGGCCTTATAGGGAACCGGGAACTGTACCGGCGCGATCTGCGCGGTCTTTGCGATCGCTCCCGTAACGAAGGGAAGGACGGAAGGGCCGCTACTCGTTTTGGATCCGGTCTGCACCATATAGTTCATGTAATAAGTCGTTTGCTGCTGCATCCCCGCGACCAGAAAGTTCATACTTCCGGAACCGCACGGCTTTGAATTCGTGTAGGAAAGATTCACATTATTTTGCAGCGAGAAGCTGATCTTCATCGTGCTCCCGGCGGGGCAGGCGGGCGCGCTGAACAGGGCCACCAGCGGATGGCTGGTGGGCGAGACCACCGCCGCTCCACCGGTCACCCGCGAATTGATGGTGTAGGGCAAGACAACCTGGGACGTATCCCCGCTGGCATAATCCCGCGCCGTTATCCGAAGCATATAGATACCTTCGCTGTAACTCTGCGCCCATAAGAACGAAGGCTCCTGATCGTAATCCTTAATGATCTGGAAGTTAGTGCTTTGGGGCGCTTGCACTTCGAAGCGAAACGTCACCGGCCCTTGAACCGAACCGGTGTAGCCGAACGTTATGGTGACAGGCGCCGCGACAAGCTGTGGAGAAGCCGGACTGAGTTTCGGGGCGGCTTTGAACTGGGCGCTCAAAGACCCGGCGAACAGGATGAAAGCAGAAGTAAACAGAAAAGGATTGCGTGACAGCATTGGTTCCTCGCTGGTGGGGAGAGTAACATGATTTTTCTGTTTCGCGCCATAAGTTGATATTTATTTCCGCTCGATGGGTTTCTTTCGGGCGCTTTGGCCTCAGTGCTATCGTCGGAGCAGGGAACTCCGTATGGTTTTCAGGCGGTTCTTAACAGGATGCGTGTTCGTCGCCGTTTTTTTGGGCACCCTTTACGCGTTCCAGCGTCCGTTCCGCCAATACCCCGGGGTGGAATACGAAACCTTTGAACTAACGCCGGATTGGCGCGATAACGCGGAGTG
The DNA here is from genome assembly GCA_965225785.1 of Bryobacteraceae bacterium. Lineage (GTDB taxonomy): Bacteria > Acidobacteriota > Terriglobia > Bryobacterales > Bryobacteraceae > Bog-113. Next base: position 995,056 of record CBDDBV010000005.1, read on the forward strand.
GGCTTTTGGCCGTCTGATGTTTCCGCCGGGAGCGAACGATGGATACGCCGGCCGTTACGACGGCGATTGGCGGCAAGGACTGTCGCTATGGACTCAAGACTATCCTCGCGCGGACCGTCATTTTTCCGAAGCGCTCCGCCGTCTTACGCGCGTGAGCGCGCGTTCCGTGGAGCAACCGGTAAACCTCGATGAAGGCGACGCGTACGATTGGCCGTGGCTCTACGCCGTTCAGGTGGGCGAGTGGGGTCTAACCGATACGCAGGCGAAAGAACTGCGCGAGTACCTGCTGCGAGGCGGATTCTTCATGGCCGACGATTTTCATGGAGCGCTGGAATGGGAGGTTTTCCAAACGGCGATGAAGCATGTGTTTCCGGATCGTCCGATCGTGGAGATCGAAGACGACGATCCTATTTTTCACACCGTATACGACATCAAAGACAGGTACCAGGTTCCCGGCGCCGCGCACTTGCGGCTCGGCTACAAGAACAACGGAATCGGCGCGCACTGGCGCGGCATTTACGACGACAAAGGACGCATTATGGTCGCAATATCCTATAACTCGGATCTGGGGGATGCCTGGGAATGGGCCGATGACTCAAGCTATCCGGAGAAGTTTTCCGACCTCGCCATTCGCATTGGGGTGAACTATGTGGTTTATTCCATGACTCACTAACTGAATTGTTCACTCCACATTGTTCAATCCACCGGAATCTCAAGATTGATTTCGGAACTCAGTTTACTGTTCAACTTATTCAGTAATTTTGACTTCGACCACCACTTCTTATACTTGGCTGTGATGGTGAAATCCGTGTCCCTGTTCAGTTGATGGAAGTAATATCTCCCGTCATCGCGGGTGATGTAGGAAAGTATAGATAAGTCGGCTGAATTCTCGATCTGCACGGCCGCGCCTTTCAAGGCGTTCCCGCGGCGGTCGGTAACTACGCCAGATACCGAGCGCGTCCTTTCTTCGCCGGCCGCTCCGGGGCCGATCATACCAAACAAAAGGACCGCGCAAATAGCTAACCGAAACACCCGTCGCCTCATCTGACCGCCTTGCCTGTTCCCATCATAATCCTCAAGAGAGCAATTTCAGGCGGCAAATGTGCTACACTCCAGATACCAGTAAGTAGACTCCGCCATCAGGCAAGTGGCCATCTGGTACGCATCTGTCGAGCGCCCTCAGCTCGAAGGAATAAGGGTGGAAAAATGACCGGCAGAATCAAATCATATGACCTCGCCACTTCCAGTGGCTGCATTGAGAATGATAACGGGCAGGATGTAGCATTCGACGCGGCGGTGGTGGTGGCATACGACGTCACATGGCTGGCAGTGGGGCAGGCCGTAACCTTTCAGCAGGGTAACGCGGCTGGATCCAGAGCCTCTTATGTGAGCGTTGAGACGCCGCGCGCTTCCGCCGGCGAGGGGCGGCGCGAGCAGCCGTTGTTTCTGCGCTATCTCGGCTTCGACCAGCAGCAGAATATCCGTTCCTACCGGTTCGAACGTGTGATCCCGGGCGACGAGAGTATCGCGTTCGTCGTTACCACAGACCTTACGCTGTTCGCCAAATATCACATCGGCATCCAGGAAGGCCCCGGACTATGCCGCGCGCTACTTACACATGGAATCGCCGCCGGCCGCGAACGGAATTTCCGTCTAACGGAACCGGATCTGGAAGCGTTCCTCGCCGCCCGCGTCATTCCCGTTAAGAAGAGCTTTAAGAAGCGTACTCCGGCGCAGGGCATGGCTGCCGCGGCCGCCGCCGACTAGGCCACGCCATTTCACCCGCTGCGAAACGGCATATACTTTTACGCATGCCGCGTTGCCGCTTCTTCGTTCCTGGTCTGATTCTTTTCATCTCCTTTGCCGGATCCCATCTTTTCGCTCTCGACAACGGTCTGGCTAAAACTCCGCCCATGGGGTGGAACTCCTGGAACAAATTCGGTTGTAAAGTTTCCGAAAGCCTGATCCGCGATGTCGCCGACGCGCTGGTCACCAGCGGTATGAAAGACGCCGGGTACCAGTATCTGGTGATCGATGACTGCTGGCAGACGTCGCGCGACGCCAATGGCAACATTGTTCCGGATGCCGCCAATTTTCCCAGCGGCATGAAAGCCCTAGCCGATTACGTCCATTCGAAAGGCCTGAAGTTCGGGGTCTATTCCGACGCGGGAACCGGGACGTGCCAGAACCGCCCCGGCGGCCGCGGTTATGAATATCAGGACGCCCGGCAGTATGCCGCATGGGGCGTCGATTATCTCAAGTACGATTGGTGCAACCACAGTACGCAGGATTCCCAGTCCTCTTATGCGTTAATGAGCGACGCCCTGAAGAAGAGCGGAAGGCCGATCGTATTCAGCCTGTGCGAATGGGGCAGCACCAAGCCGTGGCTCTGGGCGCGCGACGTCGGAAATCTCTGGCGGTCCACCGGCGACATTGTCGATAAGTGGAGTGGCAAGGAAAAGTGGGGCGGCCTCGGAGCCATCGATATCATCGAGCTTCAAAACGGCTTGGAGAGCTACGCCGGACCCGGGCATTGGAATGACCCCGACATGCTGGAAGTGGGCAACGGCGGGATGACCGATACGGAATACCGCGCGCACTTCAGTATGTGGTGTCTGTTTGCCGCGCCCTTGATGGCGGGCAACGATATCCGCACGATGAACGCCGCGACTAAAGAGATTCTGATGAATAAAGAAGTGATCGCCATCGATCAGGATCCGCTGGGAGTCCAGGGCCGCAAGGTGCGCACGGATGGAGACTTCGAAGTGTGGGAGCGCCCGCTGGCGGATGGCTCACGCGCCGTCGCATTGCTGAACCGCGGCGCCGCCACCGGACATATTTCCGTGAGTTGGACGGATCTGGGTTATCCGGAGCATCTGGCGGCGTCCGTTCGCGACCTATGGGCGCATCGGGATCTGGGAAGCGCGCGCGGGTCTTTCAGCACCGAGGTACCGAGTCACGGGGTGGTGATGATTAAGGTGACGCCTTAAAGCGGATCACGCATGGCGCGTCCGCTGATCTTCTGTTCCAGATCGTCCCGCACCTTCCGGCGCAATTCCGCCGAATGCGCGAATGCGATTTTCGCCTCCTCGGTTCGATGGAGACCCTGCAGAATTTGCGCCCTGAGATAGTGCACGCTCGCACTCTGCGCATCTTCAGCCGCAGCCGCATCGGCTTCGGCCAGCGCATCCGTCAGCTTTCCGTCTTTCTTATAAAGCTTTGCCAGCGCGTAGTGGGAAGTCACCAGCCGCGGCTCCAACTTCAACGCTTGCCGGTAATAGTCTTCAGCCTGCCGATCGGCCCCCTGGATTGCGCAGATGTCACCCAGTTGTTCATAATCAAGTGCGATGTCCGGCTCAACCGCGATATCGGCCAGAAATTCCGCGCGCGCCCTCTCCAGATTCTGTTTCCTGCGCGCCGCCACGCCAAGATAATAGTGCGCAAAAGGAAGCTTGGGATCACCCTTTGCGGCCTTTTCAAACTCCACTAAGGCTTCCTCGTCTTCATCGCGGAACAGGTGCGCCTTTCCCAACAGAAGGTGCAGCTCCGGCGCGTCGCCACCCACTTTCATCAGCCGCAGCAACGCCGTCCGTTCAACTTCGGGATGGCCGGTTTCCGCCGCCGCGATTCCGAGCGCATAGAGGTACTGCAAATTTCCCGACTGTTCCGCGAACATGGGATGCAAACCCGCGAACGCATCCGCGTAGTCGGCGATCAGGAACTCGCAAAGGCCCTTCCAATAGCGCGCCTGCACCGAAGCGGGATCGTCCCGCAGCACGGATGCGAAGGCCTCAATCGCGTCCGGATAATTGGCCCGGTGATACTGCACTAAGCCGATATTCAGCCGAATGCCGGCGACGTTAGGGGCCAGGCGCTCGGCCTTCCGCAGTTCGTCCAGAGCGGGGACCCATTGATGCCGACGCATGAAGACGACGGCAAGGTTGGCGTGCGCGCCCACCGATTGTGCGTCCTGAGCAATCGTTTCCCGGAATGCCCGCTCCGCCACAGCCAGATCCCCGGACCGGAGCGCGTCCTCGCCGCGTTGATAAGCCTCCTGCCCGTAAGCGGCGGAGGCGCACAGAATGGCCGCGATGATCCGAATCAATTTGCGCCCGCCGCTCCCAAGACGCTATCATCTCCAAAACACGTCTTCAGGATCAAAGGGGAAATTCCATGCACGCCAGACGAATGTTGCTCGCGGGACTGCTGTTCGCATTCGCCGCGCTTCCCGTCCTCGCTCAGGACACCGGTTCCATAGCAGGCACGGTGCGGGATAACACCGGGGCCGTCGTGCCCAACGCACAAGTAACCGTCACCAATAACTCTGAGGGAATCGAACGTCGCACGGACGCCAACGCTCAAGGTGACTTCCTGGTGGCCGGGCTACCGGCCGGCCAATACGAGGTAGTTGTTACCGCCGCCGGTTTCGAGCGTTATGACGCGAAGGGCCTGGTATTGCGTATCGCACAGAAGGCGCATCTTGACGCGAACCTCACGGTGGGCGCGGTGAACACCACCGTCGAAGTGGCCGGCGCGAGTGTGGCGCAGGTGGAAACCGAATCCTCCGAGCTATCTGGAACCGTCACCGGTAAACAGATCAGCCAGTTGGTGCTCAACGGCCGCAACTTCACCCAGTTAGTGACGCTTGTCCCCGGCGTGAGCAACCAGACGGGCCAGGATGAAGGTCAGGTGGGCGTGTATGGCAATGTGCAAATGAGCATCAACGGCGGCCGCACAGAGTACAACAACTGGGAAATCGACGGCGGAGACGCCATGGATAACGGCAGCAACGCCACACTAAACGTTTACCCCAACGTGGATGCCATCGCCGAAGTGAAGGTTCTGACCTCCAGTTACGGCGCGCAGTACGGCAGGAGCGGCTCCGGTACCGTCGAGAGCGTGACTAAGTCCGGCACCAAGGAGTTTCACGGGGACCTTTTCGAATTTCTTCGCAACGACGACTTTAACGCCAATAACTATTTCCTGAACGCGGCCGGCCAAGGACGGCCGGAGTATCGGAAGAATGACTACGGCTACACGATCGGCGGTCCCGTCTTTATTCCGAAGTTATACAACAAAAACAAAGAGAAGACATTCTTCTTCTTCAGTGAGGACTGGCGCAAGGAGATCGTCGCCGGTCAGACCTTCAACCAGCCCGTACCTTCCGCCGCCGAACGCACCGGTAACTTCAATGACGTTTGTCCCGGTCCCGATTGCCCGCATATGGCGGATGGCACGCCGTTCCCCAACAATCAGGTACCGGTGGATCCGAACGCCACCATCATCGAAAACGCTTTGATCCCGCTTCCGAACGACAACGGTAGCTATGTGGCGGCGCCCGCTCAGCCCACCAACTGGCGCGAAGAACTGGTGCGGGTGGATGAGAACTTCACCGATAACACGCGGCTCTTCTTCCGGTTCATCCATGATTCCTGGAACACGGTAACGCCGACCACTCTTTGGTCAAACAGCAACGCGAGTTTCCCCACCGCGCAAACCAGCTTCGTCGGACCAGGCGTGAACATGGTGGCACATCTCACCAATAGCATTTCGCCGTCGCTGCTGAATGAATTTGTATTTAGCTACACGGCGGATCATATCTCGCTTACGTCTTTAGAAAATGTTTCGCGTCCTACCGGCCTGACTTCGGGCGATCTCTTCGGAACCGGCGATCAGATCCCGGCGGTTACCTTTTGCTGCAACGCGGCGTACGGAGGCGGCAGCTGGGGCGAAGATCCCGGTTACTTTCCCTGGAACAACTCTAACCCGACGTACACTTACCGGGATAACTTATCGAAAGTACTCGGTTCTCACAATATTTTCGCCGGGTTCTACTTTGCCGCGCGCCAAAAGAACGAGGTGACTTCCAACCCGTCCGCGCTTCCCGGCGGGCTGCTCAGCTTCAGCAACACGGCCAACAACTCTACCGGCAACGCGTTCGCCGACTTCCTGACCGGCGATATCTACTCTTTCGAACAATCGAACAACAAGCTGAAATACTACAACCGCCAGAAGAGCATGGAGCCTTACATTCAGGATGACTGGCATGTCACCAAGCACCTGACGCTCAATCTGGGGCTCCGCATCAGCCTGTACGGGACTTACCGCGAGAAGTATAAGAACGCCTATAACTTCGATCCAGCCGCCTACAGCCCCGCGAATGCGCCGCAGATCGACACGACGGGGAATATCACTGGCTCCGCCGGCAACCTGATTCCCGGCACCGGCAACCCCTTCAACGGCATCGTACAGTGCGGCGCGGGCGGCATTCCCGTGGGCTGCATGACGGGGCATCTGTTCAACCCCGCACCGCGAGTGGGCTTCGCGTGGGACGTTTTCGGTAACGGCAAGACGGCGCTTCGGGGCGGCTATGGAATGTTCTACGAAATTACCAACGGAAATGAAGGGAACACTGAAGCTCTTGAAGGTAATCCACCTCTCGTGTTATTCGCGACGCAATACAACATCGACGGGTATGCGAACATCGGCGCGAGTACCGGCGCGGCAACGTTCCCGCCCTTGCGTCCGATTTCGATCCCCACGCACGTGCAATGGCCGTATGTGCAGCAATGGCATGTAGATCTGCAGCAGGAGATCCTGCCGGCCACGGTTCTGACGGTGTCTTATGTCGGTTCCAAGGGGACCCATCTGACACTGCAACGCGATCTCAACCAGATCCCCGTCCTGCCGTCGTCGCAGAATCCTTACCCCGCCGGACAGCCCATGACCGCGTCCGATTGCAACAATGGGACGGTCAATGGCGTTGCGCCTTCCGGTCAGGCTGCGGTGAACTTCAACGTGGCATGCGGGTCTGATCCAAATCCTTATCGCCCCTTCCTCGGCTATAGCTCGATTGTTCAAGCAGAAGACGCCGCTAACTCAATTTACAATTCGCTGCAAGCATCGCTGCACCGCACGGTCGGCCGTCTCACCTTGAGCCTCGCTTACACCTGGAGCCACTCGATTGACGACTCTTCCGACCGGTTCGACAACACCTTCGTCGATTCCTACAACTTGAAGGAAGCGCGCGCCAGTTCCAACTTCGATCAGCGCCAACTCTTTAACGCAAGCATTGTTTATGATTTGCCGTTCTTTACCCGAGCCGGTCTGATGCACACGTTACTTGGTGGATGGCAGATTTCCGATCTGACTACTTTCCAGACTGGAACTCCCTTCACCGTGTTCAACGGCCTATACGGACCCGGGACCGGCAACACGGTCGGCAGCACATCTTATCTGGACATCGTCGGCAACCCGTACGCGGTTCCCTCGCAAACCAACGTCGGCACGCTCGGACCGCTGCTATACAACCCCGCGGCCTTCGCCGAACCGCAAGGCCTCACTTACGGAAACAGCGGGCGCAATGAACTTCGCAATCCGTCGCGCACCAATTTCGATATGGGACTGTTCAAGCACTTCGCCATTGGCGAGCAGCGTGGCTTTGAGTTCCGCGCGGAAGCGTTCAACGTTTTCAACCACACCCAATGGCTGCCGTTCGGCGGAAATAACACGACCGCGACCTGCTTCGCTGGACCGAACAACTCCGCGGGCGACCCATCCTGTACCCCCGGCAACCAGTTCCTGACAGTCACCGGCGCGCATAACGCCCGCATTTTACAACTCGGATTGAAGTTCCTCTTCTAGTGAGAGATTCTTCCGAGCGCTTAGGAGCACACGGCCAGATCGGCCTGGTACAGGCCATCGCCGCGAACGTCATCAACATGGTGGGGATAGGTCCGTTCATCACCATCCCCTTGATCATCGGCGCAATGAGCGGACCGCAGGCTATGCTCGGATGGGGCCTTGGCGCGCTGATCGCGCTTTCGGACGGACTTGTCTGGGCCGAACTCGGCGCGGCCATGCCCGGCTCCGGCGGCTCTTACCAATACCTACGGGAAGCGTACGGTCCACGCGGACTGGGCCGTCTGATGAGCTTCGTGTTTTTATTCCAAAGCATCATCGCCACACCGTTGCTCACGGCATCCGGCGCGGTCGGGTTTGCGGACTACGCGAAATTCCTTTTCCCGAACCTGACTTATTGGCAAGGGAAGTCGCTCGCCATTGCGGTGTGTCTTGTGGGTACCTTGCTGGTTTATCGGAATATCAAGTCGATTGGCGCGATATCCTTCGCGCTGTTCGTATGTCTGATGGGGACCATGGGCTGGATCATCTCCGCCGGCGCAACGCACTTCCATCCGGCGCTCGCCTTCTCCTTTCCGGCTGGAGCGTTTCATTTGTCGCCGGCGTTCTTCAGCGGTCTGGGAGCGGCCGCCCTTATCGCCGTGTATGACTATCAGGGGTATTGCACGGTCTGCCTCATTGGTGACGAAGTGGTTAAGCCCGCGCGCACGATCCCACGTACGGTGGTCATCTCAATCCTGCTGCTTACTTGCTGCTACATGGCGATGAGCTTGTCCGTGCTCGGCGTGGTGCCGTGGAAGGACGCGATCAAGTCTTCCTCAATCGTCTCCGAACTTATCGGGCGAGTCCAAGGCTCCCGCGCCGCGCAGTTCAGCGCGGTGCTGATCATGGTCGCCGCCGTTGGTTCCGTATTCACGGTGCTGCTGGGATACACGCGCGTGCTTTACGCGGCCGCGTTGGAAGGCCAGTTCTTTTCTATTTTCGCCCGCGTGCACCGCAAAGGTTTTCCTTCTTTCGCCGTGCTGAGCATGGGCATCCTATCGGCGGCAGCCAGCCTGCTCTCGCTGGAAGACCTCATCAGCGTGCTGCTCATTATCCAGATCCTGACGCAGTTCCTCCAGCAGTGCATCGCCGTGCCGCTCATTCGGAGATACCGCCACGACATCCCGCGCCCGTTCTCGATGTATCTTTATCCTTTGCCCGTCATCATCGCGACCGCGGGTTGGCTGTTCATTCTGTTTTCCAGCACGGCCCGTTTCATCATCCCCGCCGTGATCCTGACTCTAGTAGCCGTCGGGGCATATCTGTTGCGCGCCCGCACTCGCCATGAATGGCCCTTTTCCGCAGTCACCGCCGGTTGAAGCGGGCTCGCGTCTTACCCGCGCTACCTGGACCTTCTTCGCCATCTGCCTTGTGCTGCTGCTTTGCGGTGAAACGGCGGCCCGCGTGGCGCAACGCTACAGCAAGTTCTATCGCCGCGTGGCTGCTGAATCGCACGAAGCCGAAGGGTTGCGCCATGGCGCACAGAGCAGGGCGCGAACCATTTTGTTCGTCGGCAACTCGCTGCTTCGCTACGGTCTCGACTTCGAACAATTGAACCACGATCTCGCGCCCGCGATGCATGCGAGCCGTTTCGTCGTCGAAGGCAGCGGCTACTACGACTGGTATTACGCGCTACGCCGACTGTTCCGCCGCGGCATGCGCCCGGATGCCGTAGTGCTCTGCCTGAACAGTGGATTCCTCGCCGACCAAACGCCGCCCGATCAACTTTCGGCTTACCTGCTCTTCGATGTCTCCGACATTCGCGCGCTCTCGCGGGCAATCCATCCCGGCGCCACCGCTGAAGCAGGACTCTACTTCGGCCACTTCAGCGCGCTGTTCGGCGCCGGACCGGAACTTCGGAGCGTGCTTCTGGCGCGCCTGATGAACCAGCCCGATCTTTTCGATCAGCTCTATCCACCGGTTCCGCCGTTTCCTTCCGATCCGGCGTTTATCAACCGCGTAGCCGAGCGCTTCCGGGCACTCCGTGAGCTATGTGAAACCAATGGCTCAGAGTTTGTTTTCCTGATCCCGCCCGCGCGTGAGAAAGGCGACGGCGATGTGGTTCACGCGGCGCAACTGGCCGAAATCCGAGTGCTTCATCCCATCGCTAACTTCGGGCTCGATTCCAGTAATTATTATGACGAGTACCATTTAAACGACAAAGGGGAAAGGTTCTTTACGGAGGCGCTGGAACCGGAACTAAGAAGGGTAAATTGACAGTTCGTCATTGCGCGCAAGGCTTACATTAAGCTATTGCGCTTCCGGGGCGGGGCGTTCGTCTTTGACGGTGTAGCCCTTCGGCGTTTCAAATAGTTGAGGGTCAGGTTCGCCCTGAGTCAGCTCCGTCACGGTGAAGTTCTGCGAGCCGAAACGCGGATCGGAAATCTTCGAGACGAGATTGATTCCCAGGGCCGGTGAGAACCAGAACTCGCGGGTAATCGTCAAGGTCTTGTCGTTTCCCATGGCCAATGGGTTAATGGTTCGCATCACCCTTGTGCCCATCGAGGAGACTCCTTCGAAGACGTTCTCACCCAGCGCTTCAGTCGTCACATTACCCGCTCCGTTTGGCAGCGGGCCGGATACCGGCGCGGACGGCTTGTAAGTCGCTGTAACTTCCCCACCGTAGTTCTCCAGCCTACACACGTTCGTTCCCATCGTGCAGGTCAAAAGAGTATGGCTGATGGGATCGGCGATCTGGATGTGCGACATCTGCGAGGGCACTTGCCCGTTTTTCGGTACCAGCACCCAGCGCTCCTGATAGAAGCGGCCGTTACTCTGCCGCGCAATCTTGCGCCGGTTAACGAGTGTGAGCGTCCCGCCATCGGCCATCGCCTGCACCCATTCCGTTTGGAGCGTACAAGTGAATGGAGCGTTCGCCATGGGTGGGATGAAAATGCTTTCGAGGGTTTGGCGAACGCCGCCATCCTGAACCGCGACCTGCGATTGGGCGATTAATCCGGCGACCGCGAAAATGGAAGCTATGGCGAGCGACAAAGGCCTTACAAGCAACTTCATAAAACCTCCGAAATGAGCTGTCATGATTCTGACAGACGCTTTCGGACATTGCAAGAAGAGCAAACCGGCGATACGTCGGGATCAAACACCTGGCGCGATAACGTTGACTCCCGACGGATTCGCCGCTTGGGCCGCGTCCAGTTTCGCCCGAAAGCGTTGATGACGTAAGCGTGTAAGTTCAATGAGAGGCCGCCACGCGGCGTGTACCAAGTGGTGTTTGATTAGAAACCGCCACAAGCGGTTGGAGCGTTTGTATAAGTAGGACATTGCGAGATACGGCGCTACGGCCTGCCACTCTTCCGGCCGGCGGCGCCAGATAGAAGCATGCGAGAAGAGCCGCCGATAGATCCATGCATAGCCTTCCTCGAGTTCCTCCGGCGACATGTGCTTCGGCAGGAACACGGCGTGCGCCGTATCGTAGCGGTTCCAATCGCGGTGGAGTAAGCGTCCTTCCGATTCCATGCGACGGAACAACGGCGTTGCGGGATAGGGAGTGAGAATGTGAAAGGTCGCGCACTCCAGCCGGTTTTCTTCCACCCATTCCGCCGTCCGCTCGAAAACGTCTTTCCGGTCATGATCGAACCCGAGGACGAAAGAACCATTCACCTGAATCCCGTTGTCGTGCAACATGCGCACCCGCCTGGCGTAGTCGGCAGTCTTGGGTGTCTTCTTTCTGGCGTCAAGTAAGTTGTCATCAGTGAGCGACTCGAACCCAACGAACACACCCGTGCAACCGGCGAGTGCCATAGCGCGGATCAGTGAGGGATCGTCAGTGACGTCAATTGAGACGGCCGCGCTCCAGATCTTATTCAACGGCCGGAGCGCCGCACACAACTGGTGGAGATACGGCCGGTTGGAGCCTAAGTTGTTATCGATGAATACCGCGTACGGTTGACGGTCCGCCAGGAACTCGGCCGCTACTTGTTGCGGGTCCCGCATCCGGTACGGCATCCGCAGACCTTCCGTCGCCAGATAGCAGAATCCGCAGCGGCTATGGCAGCCTCGCGTGGCGATCAAGCTGGCGGTGGTCAGAAAGCTTTTTCGAGGCAGAAGCTTCCGCAAAGCAGGCGGATCCTCGCGATAATCACTCTCATAAGTAGCCATGTACTTCGGCTTGAGACACCCGGCTTCGACATCCGATAGAATTCGCGGCCAAAGCTGAACACCATCCCCCATGGCGAGCGCGTCGGCGTGCGGCGCGCATTCCTCGGGACAAGACAAGACGTGTAGTCCGCCAAGAACGATCTTGCTGCCCCGGCTTCGATACCACCGGGCCAGTTCATAAGCTCTTTCGGCAAAAGTGAGGTGGACCGTAATCCCCACTACCTCCGGAGTAAATGCAGAAGGCGGACGGCCATCGAGAAGGTTCTCATCCCAGTACCGGATTTCCCAGTGAGCCGGTGTGGTGGCGGCGAAGCTGGTGAGCGCGAGCGACGGCGTCAGCACATGCTTACCGAAACTCGCGTTGGGATCTTTTGGGTAAAAGGGATTGATTAAAAGCGCGGAGCGGGTACGGACCGGCGGTGCGGGTAGCGCGGCGCATAAAGCAGGAGCTTGAGTCATTTCCGGCGGGAGCCAGAGGGAGTGTCGTGAAGTCACAAAAATACTTTACAACACAAAGTACTCAATAACAAGTCTATGCGGGAGGCTGTTCGAACCAGTCGTAGACGATCGTGCGCCCATTCAGACGCCAATGCTCGGGCTCGGTGGTCCGCATCCAATCCAGGGGCTCGCCCAGAGGCTGCGCGATCGCAGCGCGCGCGAACGCTTCCCGCAGCGCTTTCGCCCGCTCCGGACCGACCGCGTTCGGGGCGGCGGAGACAAACAGGGGCGTTCCACTGCGAGCCAACAGATCCAGCCACTGGCGATTCTCTTCCCAGGGCACATCGCGGGTCAGTCCGACGCAATCCGCGTCAACCGCGAAGAATGTCCCATGCTGCGGCGCGCGAAAAGCCAGCGTGTTGACCCCCATCTTGCGCGTGCGCGTCCATTCGCGCCCGCTCGTATCGTCGCCGATTCGCTGTAGCTCAAAAATTCCCGCGCTGAGATGCCCCACAGTATTGCACCCCAGCACCAGCGCGTCTCCGGCGGCCTTCCGAATGCGTTGGTATAAGGCGGAGATGATCTCGGCAGAGGTTCGGGTCCGGTCCGCAAACGTCCATCCGCCGTCGGTCAGACTGGATCCCATCGAGAAGCCCCAACGTCCGAATAGGTCGTAAGTGGAGAAGTCATGTTTGATCAGCTCATAACCCCACTCCACTAACCTTTGAATATCTTTGTGCACGCGATCGAGAACTTCGGGCAAGGAGGGGTCGAGAGTCCATCCGCGACTCTCCGCCTGCTCGCGATGCGCACCCGGACTTTGCAACTTCCAGGAATCCGGCACGCCATCCCGCGTAAACAACGGCCGCGTCCAAATCCCAGGGCGCACGCCTGCAGCACGCATGGCAGCGGCAAGCGCCGGCATGTCGGGAAAGTGCTCGTTGCCGCGGTCCCACGGCCCCGCGGTGTCAAAAGGCTGCCAACCATCGTCGATCACCGTGAACGGCCGGTTGGCGGAATGCGGCGACCATGAGGCAATCCGTTCCGAATCGTCAAGAATATCTTTCGCGGAACTCTTGCCATACGCGTAATACCAATTGTTGCCGCCATAGACGGGAGCCGCGGGCATACGGGGCGCACCGCACAGGACCTTACAGAACCGCCGCGCCGCTGCGTAAGTGGATATGCCGGCATACTCTTCGGCAACCACGGTCGCCGCGAGTAGGTGTCGGTCGCCGAGCAAGACACCGCGTCCCCCACTGCGAACATCCAGAACCAACGTCACGCCGTCACTGTCGATCTGCCAATAGGCGAAAGCGCTGGCGCCCGTCTTGACCCCAACCGCGGCTGTCGCGCGACCGTTGGCGGCCAGCGCATACCAGGGCAGCACGCGCTCCGGGTCAATGCCTCGCCAACCTAAATCGCCATAGCTGCGCTCCCACTGGTCTCCCAGATAGATAAGGTCCGGACTAGGCTGCCCACGCCAGCGAAGACGCAATTGGAGCAGAGCGCGGCGTGGAGAACTTACGCTCAAACTTGAAGCGTGTTGACCGGCGGTCTCCGCCTCCGTGGCTTCAAGAAGGATATCCTGCCCGATCCAATTCTGACCATTTCTTGTTAGAGGAACCCAGCCGTCCTCCGTCACCGCATCGATGCCATCGGGAGCCGCCGTCACATCCGGCAAAAGCCGTTTACCCGCACTTGCCACCGCGCTTAGAGATAGGCAAGGTAACGCGGAACCCGCTTGCAGTAGACGACGTCGCGATAAGCGCATGACCTGATCCTATCGGACGCGGTCAGTCCACATACACGCCCACAGGGTTCGAAAAGCCGCGTCCAATCTCGGTAAGTGTGAAATAGATAAGTTGGGGACCCTGCCCTGGTGTAATGGCAAGATCCGGGATCAGCACGTTCAGTTGCTCGACACCGTTGATGATTCCGGGCGCGGGTCCGATATAGAAGATCTGCAGAGGCCCCAATGCTTGTGAACACATTACCTCGAAGCCGTCCAGTGCAGGGTCAAGCGGTTCCGCCGCGCGGGAAATCATGCCCTCAACTTCCGATAGCGCCAAGCCGGTTAGATAAAATACCACTGCTTCTCCCCGTTTCGCCGGGTTGGAAGCACTGTTGACCGTCATGTTCTGGTTTAGGGCCGCCGCGATACCAGGCGCACTTTGAAAGATACCCAGCGAGAACTGAACGTTCGTTTGGATCGGGGTCACGCTTCCCGCCGAAGTTACGACCGACAAGGCGCCATGTCCGAAAGTAACCGGCACCTGTAAGTTGATTTGGTTCGCGCCGACGTAAAGCAACGGAGCGAGGCGTCCGGCAAGCATTACCTGCACGCCTCCGAGCGTATCCGGATAGACGCCGTTCGCGTTCACCGTTCCGGTCAAACCTTCCGCCGGTCCCAGATTGTATCCGAACAGCGTGACCAGCGACCCCGGGTTCACGCCATCGCCCGCTGTAAGTACCGCGGCATTGTCGACGGCGACCACCGCCGGCTTGGTTTCCGCGTTCGTCACATCCAGCTTCAACAGGCTTCCCACGGACGACAGGAGGAGCAAATTCCCGGACCGATCGAACACAGGCGGCTGGGTTGTCACGCCGGTCGGCAGGCGGTAAAGCTTCTGCAAAGCCGTGCCGTCCGCATTCAACTCCAAAGCGAAATCGTTGCCGAGCAACGGAGTGTTCGGCAGACTCGGAAAATCAGGGGAGGCCGTCGTACCAGCTACCCAAAGGTTACCCTGCGCATCCAATGCCAGCCCGCTTAGTTCCGCGCCGCTCATTCCGCCCAGGTAAGTTCCGTAGAGCAACGTGCTTCCGTCCGCGCTGAGTTTTGCCAGGAATAGACTAGGGCCATTGTCCGTCCCCGTGGAAGTATCGACCGGTTGCAGCGCTCCCGGCGTCACCGAGAAGTTTCCATCGGCCCCCCCGGATAGATAGACATTTCCCGCGCTATCCACCGCCATGGACTCGACATAGGTAGACTGCCCGATGTAAGTCGACCAGATGAGACTCTTGGCGTCGGCGGCAATCCGCGTGACGAAGGCATAATCGGGACAGAATGTCCTCCCGTAGTCATCCTGGCAGGGGGAGGAAGACTGGAAAGCATTCGGGGTAATCGGAAATTGAGTGGAATTCGTAGTTCCCGCGAGTGTAACTTCGCCGGCCGTGCTTACGTTGATGGAGGCTACGAAAGTACTGGCGCATGTGGTGGTGGGGTACATACAGTAACCGGCCGCCCCGCCGCCAAGCAACACGCTGTAGAGAATGCTTTGATAATCGTTGGCGATCTTAGTCACGAAAGTATAGCCGGCGTCAGCTGCGCCCGCAACGCCCAGAACGGGAACCGTTGTGGGGAAATCCAGATCGCCCGTGAATCCCGCAACATACACGTTGCCGCTGCCATCGAGCGTCAACCCGGCTACCGAGGAACCCGCCGGCGAACCATCCAGAAAACTGGAAAAAAGAATAGTGGATCCCGTCGGATCCAGCTTGGCGATGAATCCCGAGAATGCGTATGGAGCCTTGGTCGAAACAAACGGATGAACCAGTGGAAAATCATCGGAGTTCGTATTCCCCGCGATCCAGATGTTTCCGGCTGCGTCGACCGCCGCCGCGGCTATAGAGTTGCTTCCCGAACCCAGAGTCAAAGCCGGTTGCGCAATCGGATTGCCGGATGGGTCGAGGAAAATGAGAGGCGCTTGCTGTCCGAAGAATAAACCCCTAATATCCACTGTGGAAAAAACGTCGGACCCTATGATGAGAACGTCATAGCCTGGAGCGGTGATTACAATTGTGTTCCCATTCGCAAGCGGTATCACGCTCGCGGCCGAAGACCCGGCTAAGTAGGATGGGGGCACCAGCTCCAGCGAGGTGGAGCCCGCTAAGGCGGCTACGGGAAATAGGACTAATATTCCGGCGATCCGTTTCAATTTAACTATCATGGGTAACTCTGCAAAATAACGCGAGTCTAACACGCGATGGGCAGCGATACTGAGATCGATGAGTAACCCATGAAAGCCGCAATCTTACGGACCGGGGCCGCTGAACGAAAGCGCTCACTTGAAATTGCCGACACTCCCCAGCCGCATGCGCAGCCCGGACAGTTGCTGCTGCGGGTACGCGCTTGCGGGGTTTGCCGGACTGACCTGCATATTGTGGACGGGGAGCTTCCTCCGCTGCGATCGCCGCTCGTTCCGGGACACCAGGTCGTCGGCGAAATCGTAGAGGGCGCGACAGCCGAGTTGGCGGCCGGTATGCGCGTCGGAGTTTCCTGGGTAGGCGGCGTGGACGGAACCTGTCCCTATTGCCGCCGCAATCTGGAGAACCTCTGCGACGCGCCCACGTTCACCGGATACACGGTCGACGGCGGCTACGCGGAGTATGCGCTGGCGCGCGCGGACTTCGTATTTCCGCTGCCGCCGAGTCTCGACGACCTGCACGCGGCGCCACTGCTTTGCGCTGGAATCATCGGCTACCGCAGCCTTCGCGTGGCCGGCGTCGAACCGGGTGACCGTGTCGGGCTGTTTGGCTTCGGCTCCTCCGCGTCGCTCGCCATCGCGGTGCTGCTCTCCTGGAATTGCAAAGTCTACGTATCCACGCGGGGCGAATCACACCGGCGGCTTGCGGAGTCGCTGGGAGCGCTTTGGGTGGGCGGCGAACGTGACAAGCCGCCCGTCGCGCTGGACCGGGCCATCACTTTCGCGCCCAGCGGAGACGTCGTGGTGGAGGCGCTGGCGAGCCTGCGCAAAGGCGGCGTGGTCGCGATCAACGCCATCCACCTCGACCACATTCCGCAGTTTGACTACGACTCTCTGCTGTGGGGCGAACGCCAGATCCGCAGCGTCGCCAACATGACGCGGGCGGATGCGCGGGATTTTCTGGACATCGCGGCTAAGTTGGGCTTGCAGCCGAAGGTAACGGCGTTCCCGCTCGATCGGGCGAATGACGCGCTGGCCGCGATCCGGAGTGATTCGGTGAATGGGTCCGCGGTGATTGTGCCCTGAGTCGCGTGAACTGCGCGGGAAGTGGCGAATGGACTAGAATTGGAAGATCACCAGAATGTCGGGGCGTAGCGCAGCCTGGTAGCGCACCTGCCTTGGGCGCAGGGGGTCGGGCGTTCAAATCGCCCCGCCCCGACCAATAGAATGAATGAGTTACACGAGGTTTGATACTACCCCGGATGCTACTGTAGTGGATTCTGAGGCTGAGCTTCCCCACTGACTAATAGCATACAAAGGGCCAACATCATTTACTTAAAATGACGCTTCGGCAATGAGGTTGCGAAGGTCCGGGACAACAGTTATGGCCAGTAAGCGGATAAAATCAGGTGAGGAGCTTGCCGCATTAATAGCTTCTTCAGATCGCATAGTTAGACCGGACGATGTCCCTGTGATTTATGCAAAGAGTGCCTTAGGAATAGAGCTCAATTTGGACATTATTCCTGGGAACGCGGAGAGCATGCCAGCGATGCTCATCGAGGGAAACAGGGAGACTCTTATGTTCCTTGCGAACATGCTCGTCGCTCTAGCAAAGGACCCCCTGGATTGTGGGATTGAGTACTCTCCGCACCCTAAGAGCAACTTTTTCCCGTTGATAGCAAGTTCGGATTCTACATTCACCGGCTGCCGTGTGAGCAGCGTCGGCAGCAGCATTGTGTCGAGTGAGAAATCGAAAACTCTTTTTGTGGTGGCACGGAATGGATCTCTTCAGCTAGCGGCTACCTGCCTCTGTCATGTCAGCGACTGTGTCCGCCTCCCCTGTACCCGTTCCAACGGCATCCAGCCCTATCGGCGGGGCCACTCAGCTACCGGTTAACCCAGACGATGATCCAGCGGACGACAACCGACGCTCCGGAGCCTTCGTTTGTCTTTGATCTCCGCTGTTTCCGCCGTGCTGGGCCTCGTGTACGGCTACCGGGTACTCAGGCTTTATCACCTACGGCAATTGACGGCGGCTTGGATTGCTCTCGCGAGCGCCGCTGTCGTCGTCGCGACCCTCGGGGGGCTTTATGTTAGCGGCCGAGAGCGCTTTAGGAGTGTCTTGTGCAGGGGAGTCGTCTTGAGGATACGGTTGCTTACCATCAGGTTTTGTTCCCAAATATTCTGTTTGAACTGACGGCGATTGCAGCCGCCTTGTTTTTTCGGTCGAGGGTTCACGATGGGCCTCTCTTCTGCGCGCTCGCAGGCGCTCTGCTAGTACGGCGACTGTTAGAGTCAAGGCGCGTGATCAGCGTCAGTTCAGAGGCTGTTTCATACCAGCCGGCCGTTGGCCGGATTATGAGCGTCCGATTTCGGGACGTCGAAAGCGCGGAGGTGAAATTGCTCGCTAGCTCCTACTTTCTTCAGCCGGTCTTCAGGCCGTCTTTCCGGTTTACGATGCTCGATGGAACTAGGAGGCTCATGCCTGCTGACTTTCCGGCGCACAAGGAAATTCTCAGCATGATTTTGCGAGGCGTAAGCCAAGCGCAGAAGCCTGGATTTCAAGTCGATGGTAGCTCGGCCAATGCGGTCTAAGTCTGGAATGTTTTAAGCCGTCGGAGCATTGGTGCTTTTTCTTTCTGCCGTCAGCCTTGAAGTCCAGCCGCGGATGCGGCTCAGCGTCAGCGCGTTCGTTGGCCAGATCGCGCTGGCTGCGGTAATGTTCGCAATCGGCTACAAGGTACGCCGCAGGTAATCGATGTTGCCGAGGTTCCAAAGTGCCGGCACTGACGATTCTTCGGTTGTCGCCGGCGGATCGAATCTTCTGAACAACGGCGGTTTCGAGTCAGGGGCTACGCGGCAAACTGTCAGGGCGGTGCAACCTCGACGAATACTTCACAGCGGAACCTTGCGCGCGGTGATCACGCCTCCGAAATGGGGTTCAGTCCAAAATACCGAAATCAAAAACACCCGTTATCGCACTTGATCCGTCGCGGCCAGCCCCTTAGCCCTCGGGTGGCTATGACCTGATGGTATGGACACGGCCCTCGTAGAAGTTTTTGGTAAGCTCTTTTTCCTACCCTCTATTCTTCCCTGGGGCAACCCACGAAGGAAAGCCGACCTAATCAAACAAGTACATCCTTCGCTCATCCGGAAACGCTCAAACCTGCGATCCTCCTCATCTCGCCTTCGAAATTTCCCGCAAATTTGCCTGCGCTTTCGCGCATATCTTCGTGACGGCCCATGGAACCCGCTCAAATCGATCTCTAAAGGAAACAGAACAATGTCTCGCACCCACCAAAAAAATCCGGCGCGCTCGGCCATCATCCCCTTCGCGCTTATCCTCATCGGCTCGCACGCCCAATTGCCGGCGCAGAACGTCGGTTTCGTCGAACATCTCGCGCCGCTCGAATCCAGCCCGGACCAGATCACGACCGGCCCCGACGGCGCACTTTGGTTCACCGGTCTGAGCATCGGACGCATCACCACGGCCGGAGTGACCAGTCAGTATTCCTATCCCTCCGGTGGCTTTTCCGCCGGGATCGTCACCGGTTCCGATGGCGCGCTTTGGTTTACCGAAACAGCCGGAATCATCGGCCGGATTACCACCGCCGGGGTCGTTACGGAGTTCCCGGTCCCGCTCGAGTCCCTTCAAGGAATCGCGGCCGGCTCGGACGGCGCCCTGTGGTTTACTTCGCCCAGCGCCATCGGCCGGATCACCATCGCCGGCCAATTCACCTCCTACCCGATTCCAACCCCGAACCCTCTGGCGCAGTGGATCACGCCCGGTCCCGATGGCGCGCTTTGGTTCACGGAACTGAATGTTGACCAAATCGGCAGAATTACCACATCCGGAGTCTTCACTGAATTTCCCGTCCCACCGGGCACCTTACCGTTCGGGATCACCGCCGGACCTGATGGCGCGCTCTGGTATACAGGGGAAACCGCAAAGGTCGGGCGAATCACCACAGCCGGCGTAGTTACCCAATATTCGGTTGGCACCACCGGAACTGACAGCCAGATTACAACGGGCTCTGACGGAGCGCTCTGGTTTTCCGATACCGCCGACTCTATCGGACGGATCACCACCGCCGGAGTAATCACCACATACCCAACTCCCACCAGGAACAACCAGCAGATGTTTGGGATCACCACAGGACCGGACGGTGCTATCTGGTTCACGGAGATCGAGTCGGAAAACTACGCGAAAATCGGTCAGGCGATTTTACAAACCGCGGTTCTCTCCGCCACTCCTGATACCGGTGTTCCGGGCGCGGAAATAATGATCAGGGGTGGCGGGTTCGCCGCGAACGAAAAGGTTCGTCTATTTTCCGACAGCACAAGCGCGAATTTAATCTTTACCGCATTCAGCAACGCCGCCGGAGCTTTCGTCGTCTCCGTCCCGGATCCACAGGAGCATTACGGGCCCAACAGCATCGTCGGCGTCGGCCAAACCAGTGGTGCGCTAGGGATCGCGCCGTTCACGACAAAGGCTCACATCACGGTGAATCCGGCCAGCGCGGCGCCGGGCACCACGATTACGGTGAGCGGCGTCGGCTTCGGGGCATACTTTGGCGTGGATATCTTCGGCAACCCCGGAACCGGCAAGACCCTTTTGGGCGTGGCTTTTCCCAACTCGGTTGGAACGTTCGCCGGGAGCGGCGCCTTCACCTTCGTCCTCCCGGCGAACACCCCGGCGGGCCAGTATGACGTCACCGCCACAATCAGCAAACAAAACGTTGTCGGCGCCGTGATCGACGTCGAGTAACTTCGCCCAGTAACTTCACCTCGTTCAAGCACCGCCCGCGTTGCACTATAGTGGCTTTGTGCAAATCGTGCGGTGCTGACGGCGCCTTCGGCTCCCAATTCGCCCGGCTCGTCGCTTCGCATCGGTATCGATGCTCTGGCTTGGAACCGGAAAACGGGGTACGGGCGCTTTTGCCGCGAAATCGTCTCCGCGCTGCTTCGGCTGCCGGGCAGCCGCTCCTTCACGTTGTTGATGGAGGCCGATGCGCGCGCGCCTGCGGGCGCGGATGTGATTCGCGTTCCTCCGGGCCGCATCGGGCTCGCGTGGACCATCGCGCGCACCCCCGTCGACCTCTGGTTTTTTCCGTCGCCCTTGCATTTTGTTCCGGTGCTGAGACGAGTGCCCGTGGTGGTCGCGGTCCATGACACCATTCCATGGTCCTACCCGCGGCTGATTTTTCCCTCGTACCGGAAGCGGCTCGCCTGGGACGTTAAGCTGCGGCTAGCGGTTCGGCAGGCCAGCCACGTCGTCACTGTCTCCGGGTACGCGCGCCAGTCGGTCGCCCGGCATTTCCGCATCGCCGAGAGCGCGATCAGCGTGGTACACGGTGCGCCCGCCGCTATTTTCCAGCCGGTTCCGGATAAATCGAAGCTCGATAAAATTTCTGAACTCTTAGGCATTCCGCCTCAGTCGCGCGTGATTCTCTATCATGGAGCTTTGGCGCCGCATAAGAATCTGCTCGCGCTGGCAAGGGTGTTTGTCAGGCTTTGCCGCGAATTGTCATTTCGCGACCTCTATCTTGTCCTGGTGGGTGCACCAGACGAATCGAATCCTAAGGACTTCCACGCCCTTCAGAGAACTTGCGAAGGCATCGGCCGGGTCAGGTTTCCGGGCGTGCTGGACGATGGTTCCCTCGTGCTGGCTCTGAATCGCGCTACCGTCGCCGTTCTGCCCTCGCTGGAAGAAGGCTTTGGACTGGGCGGATTGGAAGCCGCCGCCTGCGGCACACCGCTGATCGCAACCCGCCGCAGCGCGCTTCCGGAAGTGCTTGGCGATGCGGCCGTTTACTTCGAACCGCACGATGAAAACGCTCTCTACTCGCACCTGTCGGAGCTTTTGGCGGACCCCGTCCGTCGGCTCGTCATGCGCCGGCAAGGTCTCGAGCGCGCCGCCGTTCTCAGTTGGGAAACCGGCGCGGCCCGGTTGATGGAAGTCTTCGAGGCGCTTGCCGCTCGCCCAGGTGAACGCCGTTGAGAGTTCTTCTGCTCACCACCTTTTACCCGCCTCACGGCTTTGGCGGGGACGCGGTCTATGCATGGCGCCTTGCCAACAGCCTGGCCGGCGACGGGCATCTGGTGGACGTCATCCACTGCGCGGATTCATATGAAATCCTTGCGGGAAAGCGCCCGCTACCGCCGGCACTCCCTTCGCACCCGAATGTGTCCGTGCATCCGCTGCATAGTTCTTTCCCGCTGCTGGCATCGCTCGCGGCCCACCAGAGCGGTTTTCCGGTTGGCCGAGAATCGCAAATCGATCGCGCCATTGCAGGCAAGCACTACGACGTCGTCCACTTCAGCAACATTTCCATGTTCGGTCCCGGCATTCTTGCCATCCAAACGGCCGGCGCGCGCCCCATCAAATTGTTCACCGTTCTCGAATATTGGCTGGTCTGCCCGCGCCATCTGCTGTGGAAATTCGGAGAGCGGCCCTGCGAATCGGAACAGTGTCTGCAATGCGTGATTCGCGCCGGCCGCCCGCCGCAGCTGTGGAGATACACCGGCCTGCTGGATCGAATGGCTACGCATATCGATGGCTTTCTTTCTCCCAGCCAGGCAGTTTCCCGCATCCATGCTGAACGTGGGTTCAGCCGTCCGCTCAATTACCATCTGCCTTTATTCACGGACGTTCCTACCGAGCGCGAACTCCACTCGCTGCCGCGACCTATCGAGCGCCCGTATTTTCTTTTTACCGGTCGATTGGAGTCGCTCAAAGGCGTCGACGATCTGCTCGCCGCCTGGGATCAAATCGGCGATTTCGACCTTCTGATCGCCGGCGATGGCAACGAGTCCGGCCACATCCGGCAAAGGATCGCCCGCAATCCCCATATTCATCTTTTGGGACACGTCTCACCGCCGGACCTTGCCCCGCTTTACTTCCACGCGCGCGCCAGCATCGTGCCGTCGCGATTTGAAGAGCCGTTCGGGCTCACCGCTATTGAAGCTTTGGCGCATCGAACGCCGGTGATCGCCCACGATGTCGGCGGCCTGCGCGAAATCGTCAACGAAAGCGGAGGCGGGTTGCTGTACGAGAACATTGACCAGTTGGCGGCGGCGATCCACCGGCTGCGCTTCGATTCCGATTTGCGCGACCTGATGGCCGAACGCGGATATCGCGCCTGTCTGGAGCGATGGTCCCGGCCCGCGCATTTGCGCCGCTACTACGGTCTGATTCGCGAAATCGAAAGCGGGCGCGCGGAAGTCGCGGTCCACGCAAGCCGGTATAACGAGAATGCAGCGGGGCAATGAACCACTTCTGGTGTTCGTGCATCTCCGCAAGACCGCCGGCACCACTGTCTCTTACATCATGTACCGTCATTTCCGCCGCGGGGAAGCGATCGACATCAACGGCGTCACGGTGGACGAGGCGAATGCGCAGTGGAACGCGCTGAGCCCGGAACAACGCGCGCGCGTCAAAGGTGTTCGCGGCCATCTCCCGTATGGGCGGGACTTGTTCCCTGACCGCCGGATCATCTGTTTCTCCATGGTCCGGGATCCTGTGGAGCGCGTCGTCTCCGAGTATTACTTCGGCCTGCGCAGTCCCCGCGAAAAACTTCACGCGGTGCTGAATCGCGATCGGGTCTCGCTGGAGCAGTTCGTGAACGGCGAGCTGTCGGCTGACGTCCACAACGCCCAAACCAGAATGCTCGCCGGCGCGCCGCCAGGCGAAAACTCCCGCGAGATGCTGGAACGCGCTTTGACCAATCTCCGCGAACGTTTGGTCATGGTCGGAATCAGCGAACGTCTCAACGAATCGTTGCTCTTGTGCCGCGCATTGCTTGGTTGGCGCCACGTCATTTATCGCTCGATCAACATCAACCGCGTGCGGCCGGCGACGAATGCTCTCCCGCCACAGACCTTGGCTTCGATTGAGCGGGCCAACACTCTGGATCGCGAGCTTTACCAAAACGCATGCGCCCGGTTCGAGGGACTTCTTGTTGAGCATCGCATCACGGGGGCGCAAGCGCGCACGCTCGGCCGCCTAAGCAGCGCCTATGGCACGCTGCGGCGGACCGTCGGAATCCCACGCGAGCTTTGGTTCGAAGCTCAACTGGCGCGCGAGCGGCGCCGCGCCCGGGCCCTCACTGGTGACGAACCGCAATCATAGGATCGATGGACGATGCCCGGCGCGCCGGGAAGAAGCTTGCCGCGGCCGCGCTGCCCGCCAACAGCACCACCACCCCGGTGAGGACCAACGGATCGCGGGAACTTCCCTCCGCCCAATCCTGCAACAACTTGCTGAGGATGAGACTCAGCGCGATTCCCACGCCCAATCCGAACCCCACGCTCTTTGCGGTGGATCCGAACACGAGCATCAGGATATGGCCTTGCTCCGCGCCCAAGGACATGCGGATGCCGATCTCATTGGTCCGCTGCGCCACCGTGTAGGAAACCACGCTATACAGCCCTACCGCGGCCAGACTGAGCGCGAGCGCCGCAAAACCACCGAACAGCGTGGCAATCAACCGCTGCTGCGCCCACTCCCGCTGGGTGGTGATCCACTGGTCCAGATCCCGGACGTCGCCCGATACCTGCTGTTCCGGATTCACTGCGAGCACTTGCGCCCGCACGCCGCGCAGGATGGAGAGCGGAGGCACTTTCGTCCGCACCAGAATTTGTGTGTACATCCGCATAAAGACCGTATGCGGAACGTAGACCGCGGGTTTAATTGCATTGCGTAAGCCGTCATCCCGCGCGTCCGCGGCCACGCCGATCACCTCAAACCAACCGTCGCTGTTCGGGATGGCCGGAGAATAAGGGGAGTCGCTCTTCATTTTGGGCAGGCGCAATTGGTGGCCCAGCGCATCGCCGTTCGGCCAGTATTGGTGCGCCAGTGTTTCATTGACCACCGCCACCCGGGCGCCCCGTGCCGTTTCCGCCTGGTCCCAGAGACGCCCTTCCTTAACCGGAATGTGGAGCACGGAAAAATACTCGGGACTGATAAAGTTTGCACGCAATTGCGCCGCTTCGTTGGCCGTTCGCCCGAATATCTCGAACCCGGTCTCCCATCCGTTACTGGGCGGCGTCGCGTTCGATGAGATGCCCGCGGAGACGACTTCCGGCATCGCCGCAATCCGCCGCCGTAGCAGCTCCAAGTACGTGGACCGCTGCTCCCACGTCATATAGGTGTTGTCGTGAATCGGTATTCCGACCGACATCACGTTGTGCGGATCATATCCCAGATCGGCCCGCAGTAGATGAATGAAGCCTCCGATCGCCGCGCCGGCCGTGGTCAGAAGAACCACCGTCAGCGCAATCTGACCGGCCACCAGCAGGTTGTTGGTCCGCTTACCCTTTACGCCGCCCGCCGCCTTCCGTGTGTTCGCCTGGATCACCTGCGCAATCTCAGGGCGTGACATCGCGAGGGCCGGCGAAAGCCCGAACAGAATACTCGTCAAAAGAGCCAGGCCCACGCTGAAGAACAGCACCGGCAGGTTGATCCCGATCGCCGCCTCATTTGGGAAAGAACGTTCCGGCAGCCACGCCGCGATCAGCGCAACCGCGCGATACGCCAGCAGTACGCCGAGAAACGCCCCGCCCAAAGATAGCGAGAGCGACTCCACCAGTAACTGCGTCACAATGCGGAATCGACCGGCGCCGATGGCCGCCCGCACCGCGAATTCGTGCGCCCGCGCCGTTCCCCGCGCCAACAGCAGAATGCAAACATTCGCGCATCCGATCAGAAGCAGCAAGAGCACCCCGGCCAGCAATAGAAAAAGCGTCTTCCCCAGCCGCTCTACAAACTGGTCGTTCAAACCCTTCAAAGCAACCTTGAAATGCTTGGGAAACCGGGTTGGCTTGACTTTGGCGAACTGCTCCAGCAGCGGCTGTAATTCCGCGTCGGCGGCGAAGTAACTGACGCCGGGGCGCAGCCGGATCTCGGGACTGAACTCCTTGGTGGTGTCGGAAGTCAGCACAAGCGGCAGGTAAACGTCTCCGTCCCCCCACGTGAACCGGGGCGGCAGAATGCCGATCACCATATAAGTCTTGTGAACAAGCTGAATACTGTGGCCGACGATCTGCCGATCGCCCGCGAAGTGCCGCTGCCAGAACTTATAGCCCAGCACCGCTACCGCTTGCGGGGCCCGACCCGCGGGCGCGTCTGACGGACCAAACTCGCGCCCCACCAGCGCGGGCACCCCGAAATGATCGAACGCATTGGGCGTCAGATACACACCCGCGACGTCGTCGGGAAGGTCTTCGCCGGTGGTTATCAGGCTCCAATCGTCCTCTCCCGTTGCGCTCGCGACGCACGGCTCTTGCCTGAGCCGCTCAATTTCACTGCCCGTGAGGCTCGGCCACCGTTCATGCCCCGCCTGGTCTTTCAACACCAAGTGAACCATGCGTTCTGGATTTTTATATGGATACGGGTTGACCAGGACTCCGTAAACAACGCTAAAGACCGCCGTGGTCGCGCCGATACCAAGACCGAGCGATAGCAGCGCCGTTAATGCGAAGCCGGGATTGTTTCCCAGTTGGCGAAAGGCAAACCGGAAATCCTGAAACAGGGCGAGCACCGCGGTGGTGACGGCGGGGCGTTCACCGGGTTTGCGTGAGGCGTAAGGAGAATCGTTCCGAAAATTCATGGAGGACCGCTGTGACCTTGGGCAGTTCGAACGCCGGTCCCACTCCACGCCTTTTCAGCCGGTTTGGGGGACCGGACACAGACGTCTGTCCGCTTTTGGGAACTCCGTGACCGGAAATGATGAACAGTGAGACGGTTCTCAATACTTGTCAGGGTTAAGGGAAATCCCTAAAGTTTTTTGGGTTCTCCGTCGAACTGCTCTTGTGCGACGAACTCAAGCCTTGGAGGCCATGATGGAAACCGTTCAGACCGATAAACCCCAATGTAAAGTACTTTTAGTCGATGACGACGCCGATTGCACCGCGGTTATCGACCACTATCTACATGACTCCCGAATCGAGCTCACAATGGCTCGAACCGGGAAAGAAGGGATCGAGGCTTTCAAGAAAGATCAGTTCGATCTGGTTCTGATGGATATTCAGATGCCTGAGATCGACGGCTGCGCTGCTACACTGGCGATCCGTCACTGGGAACTGCAAGCCAACCGCCCGCTCACCCCGATCGCGGCCCTAACCAGCTTTTCGACAAGAGTGGCGCTTGCCAGAATCTTTGAAGCCGGGTGTACGCATTATCTGATGAAACCGATCTCCCGGCTCACTCTGCTGCAGACAGTTAGTCAATACGCCCGGAAGCCCGCAGCCACGGTGTAAGAACCGTATACACCGGAACCGCCGTCGGGCGCGCTCTGCGGCGCTTAATCAGGCGGCGCTCGATCAGATGCCCAATGGATGTCTGCACCGTGCGCTTGGACAGCCCCATCAGATCGGCTAGAACCGCGTGACTCATGGCGGCTGATTCCTTTCCAGTCCCGTGGGTATGGCGGTAAAGCTGCAGATACACCAGAAATGCCGCGGGCGAATGGCTATGGGCCGTCAAGTCGCGCATAAGCGTGTCGATCACATACGGGTCGAGTTTCACTCCTGCTATAGTACCGGTTGCTATAGCAGGGGCCACCGCCATCTTAACGCCGCCGATTGCTTTGGAAGGATAGTAGCTGGCATCCTGAAGGCATGATCAAGCGCATAAAGTTTCTCGGCATTCCGGTGCGGGATCAGGACCGGGCGCTCCGCTTCTACACCGAAAAGCTCGGTTTCCGCGTATTCACCGACCAACCGTTCTCGCCTGCTCAGCGTTGGATTGAGCTATCCATTCCTGGCGCCGAGACCGGCATTGTACTCTTCACGCCGGAGGGTCATGAAGACCGGATCGGCACTTTCATCAACACCTCGTGGGAGGTTGACGATATCGATAGAACCTTCGCCGATCTTCAATCGAAAGGCGTGGAATTTGACGGTACTCCTCAGAAGCAGCCCTGGGGAACGTTCGTGAAACTAAAGGATTCGGAGGACAACGTCATCGTTCTGTCTTCGCGCTAATCGTAAACTGAAAACCTGACGAGGCCGACTAACACGCTATCTTCCGATGCCGACCACGCGCTCCTGCTGCAGTTGCGTTCCGCGGCGGACCTGCTCGAACGGATCGACTCCGACAAGGGCCTGCTCGATCGATTGCCTGCCGGAGACAGACAGCGCCTCCACCATGCGATCGCGCAGATCTATAATCCGGATCCGCAGGCGCGGCGTCTCAACCGCCGGGCGGCCGAGCGCGCGCGAAGCGATGCCCATTCCAGGCGGGAAGATGCCGCGCTCGACCGCACCGGCATCCGCGCCCTGCGCCGCAAGCCCGTGTTCACCACCCAAAACTTCTTCCCGCCCGATCCCGGTCACGGGTCCGCGCCGGAACCCGGCGAAGCGCACGAACCCCGCCACTGCTATGTCTGCAAGCGGAAATTTTCCGCCATCCATCACTTCTATGA
Source organism: Bryobacteraceae bacterium (assembly GCA_965225785.1). GTDB lineage: Bacteria > Acidobacteriota > Terriglobia > Bryobacterales > Bryobacteraceae > Bog-113. The sequence continues at coordinate 1,023,647 of CBDDBV010000005.1, forward strand.
CCAGATGTGTCCCGGCTGCGCGGAATTCAACTTCGCCAAGCGCACCGAATTAGCGGACCTGCGAGGCCGCGTCGCGTTGTTGACGGGCGGCCGCGTCAAGATTGGTTACCAGGCCGGCCTGAAGCTCTTACGGGCGGGCGTCGCCCTCATCGTCACCACGCGTTTTCCGGTCGATTCTTCCCGGCGTTATGCCGCCGAACCGGACTTCTCCGTCTGGGGCCATCGCCTCAAGATCTTCGGGTTGGACATGCGCGATACCCGCGGTGTCGACACGTTTTGCCGCCACCTACTCGCGGCCTATCCCCGCCTCGATTTCATCATCAACAACGCCTGCCAGACCGTTCGCCGCCCGCCGGAATTCTACGCCCACATGATGGACGCCGAAAAAGCGGCGCTTCACGATGCCCCCGAAATGATGCGCGGTCTTCTCGGCGCGGGCCCGGTTAACGCCGCTTTGCAACCTGCGTCCGCCAATGTCGTCCCCCGGTCGTCCGATCTCCCCGCCGATGACTACCTGGGCCAATCGGATTTATTCCCCGCCGGACAGCTCGATCAGGATCTCCAGCAAGTCGACCTGCGCGGACGAAACTCCTGGCGCTTGCAGATGGCCGAGGTATCGGCGGTGGAACTGATGGAAGTTCACTTGGTCAACGCCATCGCGCCTTTCCTGATCAACGCGCGCCTCAAACCTCTGATGCTGCGCACGCCCGAACGGGATAAACACATCGTTAACGTATCCGCCGTCGAAGGCCAGTTCTACCGCAACTGGAAAACCACGCGCCATCCGCACACCAACATGGCCAAAGCCGCGCTCAACATGATGACGCGCACCGCCGCTACCGACTATTACGGCGATGGCATTCACATGAACAGCGTCGATACCGGCTGGATCACCGACGAAGACCCCTTTGAACTCGCCGCTCGCAAGAAAGCCGAACAGCGTTTCCATCCGCCGCTCGACATCGTGGACGGCGCGGCCCGCATTGTCGACCCCATCATCCACGGCTTCAACACCGGGGAACATGTCTGGGGTCAATTCCTGAAGGATTACCGCCCCGCTCCCTGGTAGCGAATCACCGCGGCTACGCCAGCGCGAGGTTCAGATTTTCGATCGCTTCGTCGATCTCGGCCGTGTTCTTATAACCCAGGGTCACGCTCTGCACGCCCGCGTTCCGGAACGCGAACTTCATCGCTTCCTGCCGGTCCTCGCGCCGGGTGAACGTTCCTTCCCCGGCCAGCTTCATGCTGATCACGCCCATGCCGTCTTTGCGCACCTGCTTGACGTGGCTCACCACTTCGTCCACATCTCCCGGGCCGCCCGTGTCGAAGCTCTCGGCGTCCATCGACTTGCCCGTATGGTTCATCCGGATCATCGCCAGCTCCAGCCATTGGTTGCCCGGAACCTGGCGCAGCGCCGGAAGTCCGTGCACCGAAGCCCCGCGCCCGATGACCACCTTCTTGCGCTGCGCTTCCGCAATGCCGTCCTGCCACCGCACGCTGTCGACCGGCCACGTCGCCTTATGCTGCCAGTGCAGCAGCATAATGTCGAAGTACTCCGTATTGGCAAGCGTCCGCAGTTCGTCGATCTTCGCTTGCGGGTCCACACCTTCATGCGTGGTCACTTTCGACATGATGCGGTAGCTGTCGCGCGGAATTCCCTTCAAAGCGACGCCCAGCATCTTGTGCATTTCGGCGTAGGACTCGGCGGTTTCGAAGAACCGGATGCCTTGGTCGTACGCGTAGCGCACCAGCCGAGTGAACTCTTCCTGCCCCAGGTCGCGCTGCACTTGCCCGCTATGCGTACCTGTACCGAAGGCCAGCCTCGTAACTTTGACGTCGGATTTCCCCAGCGTCACCCAATCGGTCGCCTTTTGCGGAGAAGCCTTGAGGGGCAGGCCCGCGGTACCCGCCATCGCCGCGGCCGCCAGACCGGTCTTGAGAAAACTACGTCGGGAGCGCAGATCCATTTTCTTCCTCCAATTGGCAGCATATTAACACAGGGGAGTCGGACCACGCGATCAAGTCAGTGTGTCCAAGTGTTATCACCCCTTGGTCACCGTTTCTTGACGAGCCCCGCCCACGCTCATCTATCCAGGCGGCAAGTCCTGTCAATGAATCGATCTCGCGAGGGAAGGAGAGATCGATCTGACGGGACCGATCCGATTCTGGATGAAGAGCTGATCTGCACAGTCGGCAGCTGTTGTACTCTTGTTCTACCGATTCGGACCCATTCGCATCGCCCGGAGGGTAACACAATGCCTGTGAAACGCTCGCAGCATCGGCCATCGATCTTGACGAGAACCCCGGAGTTCGCTTCCTCTTCGCCGACTTCGTCGAACGTCAATCAGGCGCTAACCCGGCACTACGAATTCTACGACCACACCAGCGCGGTGACGGGGCACCGGAGATATTCCGTCGCTGGAGAATAGATGAAGCTGCCCAACATTCGTTCGCGAAGTGCGCTTGCAATATTTATTCTCGCCGGTGTCTCGTGTGCCTGCGCTGCTAGCACGTTGGGTGCGACGACGAATCCGACTTTTGTTGATCGCTATGACTACGGAGGCTGCTCGGGCTCTTACGCGAACTTGGCGGCGGCGGATATCAACGGGGACGGGGTGCCGGATCTCATCTGCGGCGATTACAACTCGCTCCTAACTCTGCTCGGGAATGGAGACGGTACATTTCGTCCTGGTCCTTCGTCAAGTATCGGGTTTCTTGTAGCGAATGAACTGGTTGTTCAGGATGTTAACGGCGACGGCAAGCCGGATTTGATAGCCGCATCCGTAAGCGGGCTTTCCGGACCATTCGGCGTTGCCGTGGCTTTCGGAAACGGTGATGGAACCTTCCAGCCCGCTATTTTCTATCAGACTGGAACAGCTACTTCAGTGTTTTTTTTGGCAACAGGAGATTTCAACCGCGACGGCATCGCGGACATTGTAGCTCAGTCCGACGAAGGCATCTGGTTCTTCGCCGGGGCAATTGGAGGGTCCTTCCAGCCTGGCGCGCTCACCCCGGTGGGCAGATCAAATGGATACCCGCACCCAGTCGTAGCCGCAGACGTTAACGGAGATGCGAAGCTGGATATTGTTGTTTTTAGCGACATAGGATTCGCGACCCTACTCGGTAACGGCGACGGTACTTTCCAGCCGGAACTCGACACAGTCGTGTCGATCCTGGAAACTGCGTTTGCCGTAGGAGATTTGAACGGTGATGGCCGCCCGGATGTAGTCGTAGTAGGCGATTACTACAGCGATGGTTTGGTTTACCTCGGAAACGGCGACGGCACGTTCACTTTAAGCAAGCAAGTTTACATCGACTCCACCCCGTTCTGGGTAGCCGTTGCGGATGTAAACGGAGACGGTTTTCCGGACATCATCAGCGGCGGGAGCGACATTGTCTTCGGCAACGGCAAAGGGCAGTTCTCGCAACCGGTCTACTACCCGATCTCCAGCTACGGAGATGCGCCCTATCTGTTACCGTTCGACCTGCGCAACAACGGACGTACCGACCTGGTGTTCCTCAACTACTACGGCGGTCTTTCCGTCCTCTTGAATGAAGGCAAGGGAAAATTCCAAGACGGCGAAGCGGTTCCTGTTTCCGGCGGCGGGGCTTTCTGCGCCGTCTCCGCCGACTTCAACGGCGACGGCAAACCGGATCTCGCCGTCGGCGTGAGCGACGGCATTTCCATTCTTGTTGGGCACCGGTAAGGCGTCCGCTCCTACACGCAAGGCGAACTGCTTTCCTACAGCGGTTACAGCTGCCCGGTCGAGGGCGATCTCAACGGCGATGGGACAACCGATCTGCTCGCGACCACGGGCACCGGAACCGCCGTCTCATTTCTTGGCAAGGGCGACGGCACGTTCACGCAGGCCGCGCAGACCACTCCGATCTCCTCGAACGGCGTGGTGGTTCTAGGAGACTTCAACGGCGACGGCAAGCTGGACTTCGCCCTGAACTCCAACCTGCTGGCCTACGGCAACGGCGATGGCACGTTTCAGACGCCGAAGCCGTTCATTCCCAACGTGATGTCCACCAGCATCGCCGGAATCGCGGCGGCTAAGCTGAACGGCGACCGGGAAACCGATATCGTGCTGACGGACTTCGTCGCCAACCTCGTGTATGTTTTGTTGAGCAATGGTAAGAAGGGTTTCACGCAAACCACGATCAGCACGGTTGGGTGCTACGCGCCATACGCGCCCGCTCTGGCGGATGTGAACGGGGACGGCAAAAAAGACTTAGTTTTGGGATGCAGCGGCGGCACGGCTATTTATCTGAACAACGGCTCCGGCGCGTTTACTTACAGCGGGCTGACCCTGAGCGGCGGCGGCTCGTTCGCTCCGCTGGTGACTGACGTGAATGGCGACGGGGTGGTCGACATCACTATCGAAAGCGGGAGCGACCTCAACGTTGTTCTGGGAAACGGCTCGGTGACGTACACACCGTCGGTTTCGATCGGTACCGGGTCGAGCCCGGGCCAGGCGTTGGCGGTGAACGCTCACGGCCAGAGCGCGGCATCGGGCAAGCCGGACCTGATTGTGCCGGACGCGAGCGGCGTGGTAAATGTTTATACCAATACGACGAAATAGAGGAAAGCGGAGATAACAATGGCGATTATTGTAAACCGCGAACCGATTCCCGAGTCTTTGTATCCGCCAAATGCCTACACGACCAGCCTGTACAATGCTTTTTGTCAGGCTGCGTTACTCAGTTATGCGATCGCGCGTAACAACACGACCTGCTGGCGGGCGATGGGAGAACTCTAGATGAAGCTGCCATGTTCCCGTCCGCGAATTCTGGTTTCATTCATGTTGTTTGCGTGGCCTGCTCCCCATTCTCGCCGAGAGCGATGGGTGCGACTGCCAACCCAACCTTCGTTGACCGGTATGACTATGGAGGATGTGTTAGCGGCGACGCCAACTTAACAATTGCCGATGTCAATGGCGACGGAGTTCCCGATCTGGTTTGCGGGGAACCCACGGTTCTCGCGACGTTTTTGGGCAATGGGGACGGCACCTTCCGACGGCCCCATTTCGAGCCTCGGGTTCCGTAGCACTTGATATTAATGGAGACGGGAAAGCTGACGTGGTCGTAAATGCTTTGGTTGGGTCCGCTAGCGGCATTGTCGTTTCCTTCGGCAACGGAGATGGGACATTCCAGCCGGGAACGTTTTACCAGACTGGAAGTGACAACAATGTTTTTTTCCTGGTTTCGATTTCAATAATGACGGTGTCCCTTTTGCGGCGCGTGGAAGGGAGGGAATTTGGCTTTTCACAGGGAGAGGTAACGGTTTACTAAACGCTGGCGCTCACTCCGGTCAACCTTGGTGGAGGCATTCCTAACCCGCTGGCCTCGTCGGACGTAAACGGAGACGGAAAGCTTGATATTGTGATGCCAATGGTGTCGGATTCACCACCTTGCTCGGTAATGGCGATGGCACGTTTCGATACGGTTGTGTCGCTGGAGTCGGCAATTGCATAGGCGACTTAACGGCGACGGGCGGCCAGACGTCGTTTCGGTGAGCAACTACTATAGCGATGGTTTGCTTTACCTAGGCAACGGCGACGGCACCTTCACCCTGAATAAGCAGGTCTACATCGATTCGACCCCGTTCTGGGTAGCCATCGCGGATGTAAACGGAGACGGTTTCCCGGACATCATCAGCGGGGGCAGCGACATCGTGTTCGGCAACGGCAAAGGGCAGTTCTCGCAACCTGTTTATTACCCGATCTCCAGCAACGGCGATGCGACTTATCTGTTACCGTTCGACCTCCGCAACAACGGGCGTACCGATCTCGTGTTCCTCAACTATTACGGCGGGCTTTCCGTCCTTTTAAATGAAGGCAAGGGCAGATTCCAGGACGGCGAAGCGGTCCCTGTTTCCGGCGGCGGGGCTTACTGCGCCGTCTCCGCCGACTTTAACGGCGACGGCAAACCGGACCTCGCCGTCGGCGTGAGCGACGGCATTTCCATTCTGCTGGGCACCGGCAAGGCCTCCGCTCCCTACACGCAAGGCGAACTGCTTTCCTACAGCGGTTACAGCTGCCCGGTCGAGGGCGATCTCAACGGCGATGGGATAACCGATCTGCTCGCGACCACGGGCACCGGAACCGCCGTCTCATTTCTTGGCAAGGGCGACGGCACGTTCACGCAGGTCGCGCAAACCACTCCGCTCTCATCGAACGGCGTGCTGGTTCTGGGCGACTTCAACGGCGATGGCAAACTGGACTTCGCGCTAAACTCCAACCTGTTGGCCTACGGTAACGGCGATGGCACCTTCCAGACACCGAAGCCGTTCATTCCGAATGTGATGTCCACCAGCATCGTCGGCATCGCCGCCGCCAAGCTGAACGGCGATCGGGAAACCGATATCGTACTCACCGATTTCGTCGCCAATCTCGTGTATGTATTGTTGAGCGACGGTAAGAAGGGTTTCACGCAAACCACGATCAGCACCGTGGGTAACTGCTATGCGCCGTATGCGCCCGCTCTCGCGGATGTGAACGCCGACGGCAAGAAGGACTTAGTTCTGGGATGCAGCGGCGGGACCGCCATCTACCTGAACAACGGGGCCGGAGCATTGACTTACAGCGGGCTTACCCTGAGCGGCGGCGGCTCTTTCGCACCGCTGGTGACGGACGTGAATGGAGATGGAGTCGTGGACATCACGATCGAAAGCGGAAGCGATCTCAACATTGTCTTGGGAAACGGATCGGTGACATATACGCCATCGGTCTCCATCGGTACCGGCTCAAGTCCAGGTCAGGCGCTGGCCGTGAATGCTCATGGGCAAAGCGCGGGGTCGGGTAAGCCGGACTTGATCGTTCCGGACGCGAGCGGCGTGGTGAACGTTTATCTCAATACGACGAAGTAGGCGAATCGGTCGGCTTCATCTGTCCGCTCATCCGGCCCCAGGAGCCTACCGGTCTCTGCTCTCAGCCGTCCATATAGGTCCAACGTCTGAGATACGATAAAGCCTTGCGGCGCCTCTGGGCCATTTTCCTGCTCGCCTTTTTCAGCTTGTCGCTGATTAGCCCAGCCGCGTCCGCCGGCTCCGATTCAAGTCTTCCCGCATGCTGCCGGCGGCTCGGTAAACACCATTGCTCCATGGCGGTGAACTCGTCGTCAGAGGCCGCCGTGCGATCCGCCCGCTGTCCATCGTTCCCGCCCGCGGTGGCCTCGGGTACTGTCTCCGGCGCAGTCGTCTTCACCCTCGCACCCTCTTCGTTTGTTCCGTTGGTCGTTCGGCCCTCGGCACTTAGTGTGATGCGGATCTCCGGCCTTGTCTTTCTTGGCGGCTCTCATCACCTACGCGGTCCTCCGGTTTCTCCCGCCTTCGCATAGCTCAACCCAACAGCAATCGCGTAGCTCGTTTGTTTCGGAGCGAACCTCCGTCATGAACCGAAGTGTCCTTAACCGGGCAATAGGAGTACAAGGGCAAATGAAAAAGACTTCGAATCGTTCGATAGCTCTATCTCTGTTACTGCTTATTTCACTTACTTCACTGCTGCACGCCACCATTTTCGGGCGGATCCAGGGGATCGTGCATGACCCCCAGCACCGCCCCGTCATGGGGGCATCCATCAAACTTGCGGCCGTGACTTCGGAGTACTCCCAAACCGCCCAATCGGACCCGGACGGAGAGTTTTCGTTCACCAGCGTTCCCGTGGGTGACTACCGCATCACCGTCAACCAGCCTCAGTTCGAGACCACCGGGGAAACCATCACCGTCACTTCCGGCGCCTCACCCGTTCTGCATTTCCGGCTGGCCATCGCGCCGCTCAATCAAACCGCCGTCGTGGTGGGACAAGCCCAGGAATCGCAGACACAGGAATCTAAGATGGATTCGGTCACGCCGAGTACGTTGGTGGATCGAGAAGATATCGCCGAAACTCCCGGCGCGGACCGCACCAACAGCATGGCCATGATTACTGACTTTACTCCCGGCGCCTATGTCACCCATGACATGCTCCACATGCGCGGAGGACATCAGGTGAATTGGCTCATCGACGGCGTTCCCATCCCCAACACCAACATCGCCACCAACCTGGGCCCGCAGATCGACCCCAAAGATATCGACTACCTGGAGATCCAGAGAGGCAGCTACGCGGCGGAGTATGGCGACCGTACCTATGGCATCTTTAACATCGTGCCCCGCACCGGCTTCGAGCGCGACAACGAGGCCGAAGTGGTGGTCTCCGCCGGCAACTGGTATCAAACCAACGATCAGATCAACTTCGGAGGACACACGGACCGGTTCGCCTACTACGCCAGCCTGAACGGGAACCGCGGCGCTTACGGACTCCAGCCACCGATCGGCCACGTGGTCCATGACGCGGAGAACGGCTACGGAGGATTTGCTTCGCTGATCTTCAATCAGAGCCCCGCCAACCAGTTCCGCTTAGTCGCTTCCCTCCGCCGGGATACTTACCAGATCCCGGTCGACCCTGACCCGAACTCGGCGGGAAATGCCGTTTATCCCAGCTACGGCCTTCACGACAGTGAACGTGAACCCGATGGCTATGTTACTTTCTCCTGGGTTCGCACCTTCAATCCCAACCTGCTCCTGACCGTTTCACCTTTCTATCATTACAATCAGGCCAGTTACACCGGCGGCCCGCACGACGTTCCCGTAATCTCCTCCGTGCGCCAGGCGGCTAACTATGCCGGCGCGCAAGCCAGCCTGAGCGCCACCACCGTGAAGAACAACGAAATGCAAGCCGGTGTCTACGGGTTCGTTCAACACCAGAGTAATTACTTCAACAACGTGTTTACGGATTGCGCCTTGGATTGCTCCAACTTCGGTCCTTCGGCGGCTTCCGTGACCGGTGGTGTGGGGGAAGTGTTTCTCAGCGACCGGTTCAAAGCGACCTCATGGCTGACGCTGATCGCCGGATTGCGCCAGACGCGCTTCGCCGCCCCGGGATTGGGAATGGAATCGGGCGTGATCGAGAACGGAACCGACCCGCGCTTCGGCCTGGCTCTGCGCATCCCAAAAATCAATTGGGTTTTCCATGGCTTCTACGGAAGGTTTTATCAGCCGCCTCCCCTGCTCACGGCGACGGGCCCCCTGCTCGAATTAGCCACGAGTCAGACGCTGCTCTTCGCTCCGCTGAAGGGCGAGCGCGATGAAGAATACCAATTCGGCGTTTCGATTCCTTTCCACGGTTGGGTTCTCGAGGAAGATACTTTTCAAACCACGGCGCGGAATTGGCTGGATCACAGTAATATCGGCGAATCCAACATCTTTTGGCCGATCACGTGGGCGGCCGCGCTGATCCAGGGTTGGGAGACCACCCTTCGTTCTCCCCGCATCTGGCGCCGCGCGCAAGTCCACTTGGCTTACTCCAATCAGATCGCGCAAGCGACGTCGCCCATCACCGGCGGCTTGATCTGCCCCATTCCCGTTTCCCCGTCATGCCCCTCGGCCATCCCGCCCGGTTATTCACCCGTGGACCACGATCAAAGAAACACGTTGAACTTCGGGGTGAGCGGCAGACTCCCGTGGCAGGTGTTGGCTTCCACCAATGTGTACTATGGCTCGGGGTTTACCAATGGGTTGCCAGACGCGCAGTATCCGGGAAACTATCTGTCTCCGCACACTACCTTCGATATTTCTCTGGGCAAGAGCTTCGGGGAGCTTGACCGGTATCGCCTTTCAGTGAGCGCATTGAACGTCGCGAACCGGCGCGTCTTGCTCGACAACAGCCTCACGTTCGGAGGATTCCACTACAATGATCCGCGCCAGATTTATGCGGAACTGCGCTTTAAGTTTCATTACTAGAAAACCGCCCATCCCGTCTTAGACAAGTCCAAATGTTTACTTTCCTGATGAAACGTGGCACAATCTCGAATCACTATCCCTCGTTGCTTGGCTCTTCGTTACAAAAGGAAAAAAAGATGCTTTTCATCGGAGTGAGACAAAGGTTCCAACAATCTCTCCTGCGCTCGATTGTTTCCGCAGCTATCGGCATTGGAGTGCTGACTTCCGCCGGTATGCCGGCCTTCGGGCAGACGGCAACCTTCTCGGTCGTATATACGTTCACCGGTGGCTCAGATGGCGCTTCTCCCTCAGGTCCAATCTTTCTCAACAAGAAGGGTTACCTTTACGGGACTACTTATTATGGAGGCGATATCACATCCACCTTGTGCGTGTTTGGCGCACTCGGCTGCGGCACGGTTTTTCAGGTCGCACCCTCCGGCGTAGAAAGCATATTGTACAGATTTACAGGCGGCGCCGACGGCTACTCAACCCTCTCCGGAGTTGTCCAGGATGCCGGCGGAAATTTGTTCGGAACGACTACCGTAGGTGGCACGAACAGTGAAGGAACGGTCTTTAAAATCGATTCCGCAGGCGTCTACAATCTGTTCTTTAGCTTCCCCGGCGGCTCAGGCGGAATTCTTCCGGCGGCGGGCGCTGTACTCGATACCGAGGGGAATCTCTATGGCGACACCTTCGACTCATACACCACAGCGTGTAACGTGGTAGCCTCCGGTTGTGGAGTGGTCTACAAGCTGGATGCGGCTGGCACGGAAACCGTGATTGGTGAGTTTACGAGCACTTACGCGGGCAATCAGGCCGGTACCAGCCTGCTCAGGGATAAGCAAGGAAATCTGTACGGTACAACCACGGATGGCGGCTTTTTCGAGTATGGCAACGTGTTCGTCATGGCGCCGTCTGGAAAAGAATCGGTGCTTCACAGCTTCCGCAACAACGGCGTTGACGGATACGATCCTTCGTCAAGCCTGATCCTGGATACGGAAGGTAACCTTTACGGAGTGACACAATTCGGTGGAGCTTACAACAAGGGGGTCGTGTATGAAGTGGATCCGGCCGGAAACGAAACCATTCTCTACACGTTTACCGGAGGGCTGGACGGGGCCTACCCGGTCGGTGCCCTGGTTCGAGGTTCTGAAGGTTCGCTGTACGGCACAGCCAGTTCCGGAGGACTCGGATCGGGCTGCTGCGGTCTCGTATTCAAGATCGATGCGGCCGGGAATGAAACGGTGGTCTATCAATTTGCCGGAGGCGCTGATGGCGCGGCGCCGCGATCGGGACTGGTCGGGACCAGGACCGCGGATGGATTCTTCGAACTCTACGGCAGCACCCCTCAAGGCGGAGACGCTTTGTGCCCGAATGCGGGGGTTGGTTGTGGGACTGTATTTAAGTTGAGAATTCCGGATCCCGTTCCCGCGGGTGCCGGCGATCTCGCGGGCAACGGAGCTCAATGAAGGGTTGCGTTGTACAATGTCGGTAAGAGAGTCCATTGCTCCGGAAAGACCCGTCGAAGCCGCGGCATCCATCTAACTAAGGTACTCTAAAGCCGGTGTAGCTCAGTAGGTAGAGCATCTGATTTGTAATCAGAGGGTCGCCAGTTCAATTCTGGCCGCCGGCTCCAAACGCGTGTTTGCCATCTTGACGAGCTTTCCGCTCGTTGACTGCAAATCGGTGACCATATAGCCAAACCAATCCCTTCATCGTTTCTCTCCTATTTGACGTAGCGCGGCCCCACATCACGCGAAGGCGCTGCAAAGCTGGTTCAAGGCGCCGTTGGGTGGCCGTCAACTCGCTCTCGTCCAGACGAAGGGTAGTTGGGTTCTGCTCCAGCGGCCTCAATTCAATCGAGCTATCGAAAGCCAGAGCAGCCAGACCGGCATCCCAATCGCGGGGAGGCAAGCCGCTTGCAGCGTTCAGCAGTCCGTTGACGGCATAGGCGCGGAGGATACCGCCTCACCTTCCCAGATTGCAAGGAGTTTCTTTCTGTCGCTGGAGGCCCTTCCTGAGGTGATCGGAATCAGTGAGGATAACCCAATAAGTGCGGACCAAAGGCCGAGGCCCCAAAGAAAAACGCTTACATCAATGTTCACGGTTCGGGAGGTCGCTGCTTCAATGGCGAGAGCGCCGGCGAAAAGGGATGCAGCGGGACCGCCGCCCACGCAACAGACGACTCGCGCCCGAAGTTGCCGTGCATGACACGGAACAACTTGGACGAACCCCAACGCCTCCAGCACGTGTAACGGGGGCGGAACGAGTTTCCATCGCCCGCGGAAAAGCCGGGCGCAGATTGGCCAGATCGAAAACGACAGAAATCGCAACCCAACAATTTGCGCTACGGCCGCGTGACCAAGTTCGTGAACAAGTATGGCCACATAGAGGGCCAACGCGGCTAGAGCAAAAGCCAACATGTTAATTTCTTAGATCCGGCACATCCCGGACAACTGTGCATGCGCTCGAAGCCATGAACCTCATTGAATTCCGTAACGTTACTATACTCCGTAATCAACGCCCCGCTCTACTGAACTTGACGCTTACTATCGGCGCCGGCGAAAGCGTCGCCATCCTCGGTCCCAACGGTTGCGGCAAAAGCACGCTCATCGGAACCATCCTGCGCGAGTTTTATCCGCTCCGCCGCTCTGGCGCCTACGTGAAAATCCTGGGCGAAGAACACTGGAACATTGAAACGCTTCGCGCGCGTATCGGCATCGTGAAGAACAACCTGCTACCGCCGTCCGCGGGCATCGTTTCGGCGCGGGAATTGGTCGTCTCCAGTTTCTTCGGCAGCGTGGGGCTTTGGAACCATCAACGTCCCACCCCCGCGATGCTCGCGGATACCGACGCTGCGCTCGAACGCGTTCGCGCCTTGCACCTCGCTTCCCGCGGCATCGATGAGTTATCGTCCGGCGAAGCGCGCCGCGTCGAGATCGCCCGCGCACTGGTCCATCGTCCAGGCACGCTGCTGCTCGATGAGCCCTCCAATCATCTAGATCCTCGCGCGCAGGCCGAATTACGATCGCTGGTGAGCGCCCTGGCGCAAGCTGGCACGGCCATCATCATGGTCACCCATCACGCTCACGACGTGGTGCCGGAGATCGGGCGCGTGATTCTACTGCGCGCCGGATCGCTCTTCCGCCAAGGTCCCAGAGCGGACTTGCTGACAGGCGCTACTCTCACCGAGTTGTTCCAGCACCCGGTTCAGGTTTGAAAGCCGACGACTTCAAATTCGCCCCGTCGGTTAATCGAATCACCGCCGCGGCCGCGCTGTATTTCACGACATCGTTCGGATCCTGCTCCATCACTTCCACGGACCCGATCAGGGTCGGATCGTCGCGCTCGGCGATGGCCGCCGCGCAAGCCGCGCGCACCAGCCACTTGTTGTCTCCCAGCGCGGTGACCAGCGCCGTCCGGCTGCGTGGGTCGGGATCTTTGGCCAGCGCGCGGGCGGCCTTGGCGCGCGCCGGAGTCACCGAATCCTTGGTGAGCAGTTTGAATGCGGTGTAGCTCATTCCTCCATAGGGAATGAACCCGATTCCCTCCTGAATTCCCAGCTTCTCGAGTTCTTTCGGATGGGCGAGCAGGTCGCGTCCCTGGTCATGTAAACTCCGGGCGCCCTTGCGCTCTCCCGTGAGAATCTCATAGTCGATCCCATACCCTGCGTCATCTTTGAGCTCGATCAAAGCGTCGGCCGCCGCCAACACCACCAGGCTATCGGGATCGTTCAGTTTGTTCTTCAAGTCCGGAATCGCGCCCGTTGCCTTCATCTGCCCCAGCGCGGCGGCCGCCAAAGCACGCACGCGCGGCTCCGGGTCGCGTAGGGAGTTGACCGCCAACTTCTGCGCGTAATCTTCCCCCTGCAGCAGGCCTAGCACCTGCACGGCCTTGGCGCGGCGATCGGAATCCTGGTCTCCCAGGCCGGCGCGGATAAGCGCCCATGCGGCATCGGACCGTGCGTCCGCCGCCATCCGCAACGCACTGCCCGCCAGAAGCATCAGGCAAAACAGGAATCGAAACATCGCTTTTTCGTTAGGCGCGCGCGGTTACGAAACCGTTACCTCACCCACTTCGCCCCACTACTCCACCACCGGCCCACGGTGGTAGAAGCTGCCCCCGACACCTCGCATCACCTTGCCCCATAGCGCCACTCCCAGCTCATGCATTTCATCGTCATTTTTGGGAATTACCTGTAGGTGCAGCCCCGCCATTTCATCCGCGCTTCCCGCTCCCCACGTCACGCGGCGGGGCGGGTGATTGGGGTTTCGGACGTTGGCCTCCGAGTTGTCGTAGGTAAATTCCATTTCGACCCGCGTACCGGCCGGCAACCAAAACGGTTCGGCGTAGCGATACTGCTCCTGCCAGTTGAAATCCCAATCCCGAATCCACAGCAGCCGGCGCTTGCGCCCGCCCGGCAGCACCGCCCACGCTTTCATATCCCGGCAGAGATAATGCGCATGCGGAATCACGCCGGTCACCAGCACCGGCACCGGCAACTCGAAATGATCGCGTACCTGGTAATGAGCGTCTCCCGCCGGAATGTCGATCTGGTTGGAACCGAGGGCGACGTCCATGATCACCCGCGTGGGCGGCCTCTCCGCGAAGTACAGCGCAATCCGCGGCGCGGCCGTTTCCGGCTTGCCCGTCGGATGAAAGTGCAGTTGCACCATCAGGCGCGCTCCTCTGGGAACGTGGGTGGCTGTGCCGGGCGGCATCGAGAGGGCGCCGGCGCCGGGACTCCATCCGCCGAGCGCCGCGCTGGGCAGAAAACCGGGCGTGCCGAAGCATTCGTAAGGGTCAAGCGCCGGGTTCTGCCGCCGGCTGTCGACGAAGATTAATGCGTGGTGAATAGCGGCGGACCGGCCCGCATCGAATTCGAAAGCCCGAACGTACCGGTCGCGGTCAATCCCGGTCGGTATGACAAAACAGCGGTACTGGTCGGGTCCATCCGCGGGTAACGGGAATGGCTGCGGAAGAGTGACCACCGCGTCCGGTTTCCCTAGCTGCCAGCCGGACGGAAATTCCGGTACCGGCGGCGCGCCGCGCGGATCGCCTTCTGGCGCGCCCTGGCGAGCCCAGGAGTCGATGACCGCGATCTCCGCTGCCGTGAGGCGGTTTACTCCGGCAAACGCGCCGAAGCCCGCCACCGGTTTCCATGGCGGCATATAATGGGCGTCGATCACCCCGCGAATGATCTGCGCCCGCCTGCGTACGTCTTCGTAATGCAATAGAGGGAAGGGCGCGGGCTGCCCGGGCCGGTGGCAGCCCGCGCAATGCCCGTAGATGATAGGAGCGACGTCTCTCGACCAGGTGGCGGACGCGGCAACGCCAACCCCCGGCATTACCCCGGAAATTGTAAGACAAAAGGCGGCGATCGGCAGTCGAATTCCCATCCAAACTACAGGGTACGCACATTTTCGATGCACAACGTTCCAGGAACGTGGTATGAATAGACTTGAAGCAGCAGGCGGAGCCCGACCGTCATCCCGACCTTTCGGCTTTCCCGCCTCGTTTCCTTTCAGGATTTCCATCCGATTGCTACCAGAACGTTTCGAGCAAGTGGCGCGCACGAAAACCCGATCAACTCAAGGAGTAACCATCCCGTATGGACGGTGACCGCAAGTATTCTCAGCGCGGATATCAAGAACACGGCCGGCCCGAGCGCCAAAATGGCAACGGATCCGGCGACCACCAGAAGCCGCACGGCCCGCGTCCCCCGCTCGACGTTACGGGTCCGCGCCTTCCCCGGCTGGTCCAGAACGTAACAGCGGCGCGTTGTTTTAGTTGCTCGACGCTGCTTCCACCCGGCACGGACTTCACCGGAACGTGTCCGAAATGCGCTGCCCAATTGCATTGTTGCAAACAATGTACGCATTTCGAGCCTTCGACGCGCTTTCAATGCGTGAAGCCGATTCCCGTGCGCATCCCGCTCAAAGACCAGAAGAACGATTGCCCCCTATTTATGCCGCGCGTGACCGTGGCGAGGGACACGGCGACTTCCACCAACGGTTCGGGGGCCTCGTCCCGTTCGGCGATCGCCGGCATCATGGCCGCGCCGCCGCGTAATCCGGCCGACGCCAAGAGCGCGTTCGAGAGACTCTTCAAGAAATAAGAAGTTCTCACCCAAATCGTTCCTAATCCTTTCGCGGGGTCCTGACGATAGCTGTTGTAGATGATCGTCGATTCCTGCGGAATTCGTTGTTCCACGCGCTTGGCTTTAGGTCTGGTGCTGTTTGCCGCGGGGTCACTCCATCTGCGGGCGAACGGACCGGATCAGCCGGTGGTCTATACCCACGCCTTGGATATTAAGCGGCTCCCGGCGAATGAGTCCGCGAAAGAACATCCTGTTTCCATCCGGGCGGTGGTCACGTTCTTCGATCGGCAATTCTCCAGATGGTTCGTTCAGGATGATACGTCGGGCATATCGATAATCTCGAAGGACTCACGGATCGATGGACCGCTCGCCGCGGGCGATTTCATCTCCGTGGATGGCGTCACAACACCCGGCGCCTTTTCCGGGGCCATCGCAAAAGCCCGGATCGTCCACTTGGGCGTCCGGCCCTTACCGCAGCCCGAGCGCCCGGCTTTCGAAGATCTGATCAGTGGAGAATCCGATTCGAGCTGGGTCGAAGTCACGGGAATCGTGCGATCGGGACAGATAGGACGAGGTCGTCTACGCCTGAACGTCAAGGTTCCCGGAGGCAGTTTAATCGCGGTCTTAAACAGCTACCCGCTGGATTGGAACCGATCGTTCATCGATTCCAAAGTGAGTCTTTCAGGAGCGGTGGCCCAGATTGCTTACCAGGAGCGCCAATCGATCGGCGTTAGAATATTCGTTCCGCCTGGATCGATTCGGATATTGGAACGGGGCGCAGCCGATCCTTTCAGCCTTCCCGATTCCTCCGCGGTAACCGATCTTGGGTACCGGCGAAATGCGGAATCGGAACATCGCATCCGCGTGCGCGGGGTGGTGGTAGGCGTTGAGCCCGGGCAAAGTCTGTTTCTGGCCGGCAAAGACGAGAAGTATGAGATACGGGGAGATCCGCCTTGCGTCGCCGAACCGGGAGACGTCATCGATGCCGTGGGTTTCCCCGGCGCCTTCGAGACTCGCCCCGGCCTGCTCGATTCCATCTGCCGTGCGGCCCCCGGTAAGGTGAACTTCGGCGCGGTTTCGCTAGCCGCCGTTTCCCTCAGGGCCGAGCAAGTTCTCGCTTCCCAGGTTTTGCCGGGCGCGGCCGCAACCTATGTTTCCGCCGCGAGCTCGCGCCATGACATGACTCTGGTGCGCATGCAGGGCACCCTTCTCCAAAATTCTCCCGGATCGGTAGGCAGCGTGCTGCGGCTCGCTTCAGGCGGAAAACAGTTCCTCGCTACGCTTCCCGGCGCAAACCAGGGAATCCTCAAAGGACTCGGTGAGGGAAGCATTCTTCAACTCACCGGTATTTGTCTGTTGAGTTATGACGAGTATCGCCGGCCGCAGTCGTTCCGCCTCCTGCTTCGCACGCCCTCCGACGTGTTGGTGCTGAAGGCCGCTCCGTGGTGGAACCTGGAGAATGCCCTTCGGGTTTTGAGCGTCATGGCGTTCATCCTGATGGGCGCTATCGTTTGGGTGGTTCGTCAGTCGATTCAGCTCCGGCGGGCCAATAAGGCTTTGAGAAAACTCTCGTTTCAGGACGCTCTCACCGGCGTCGCCAACCGCCGCAAGTTCGACATCACACTCGAGAAAGAGTTACGTCGAGCGGCCCGCTCGTCCACTCCCATTTCCCTGATCATGATCGATATTGACTTCTTCAAGCGGCTTAACGATCGCTACGGTCACCAAAAGGGTGATGAGTGCCTGGTCCTGGTAGCGCGCGCGCTCCAGTCCACCAGGAAGCGGTTCTCGGACTTAGTGGCGCGGTACGGTGGTGAGGAATTCGCAATCATTCTTCCGGGGAGCGAATCCGCCTCGGCCATTCGAGTTGCCGAAGCCGCGCGGGAAGCCGTCATCGGGCTCTCCATCTGCCATGAAGACTCCCCGTTCTTATACGTATCCATCAGCGCGGGAATCGCGACGATCTGGCCCGATCGCGAGAACACGAGCGCCTGTTGCATCGCCTTGGCGGACCAGGCTCTCTACCAGTCGAAGAGCGAAGGAAGAAACCGTGTTTCGCACATGGAGGCCAACGTGGCTCAGGGCGTTTTCTGAGCGTGGTGCGCTTGCTGCAGGTGCCGGTGAAATCCCAGATCTTCTCCCGATAGAGCCTTCGTGGCGAAGAGAATCTGACCCGTGTGATGCGAGAAGTGTTCCACTACGTGGTAAACCACTTCGAGCACGGTCAACCTGTACCCCTGAACGGTTACGTGGTCCTGCAGCCGGGCGGGCGTCAGTGACGGGATGAGTTCGCAGGCGCCGATCACGGTGTCCCGAAGACGTTCGGCTATTTGTGTTTTGCTTTGGCCGCCGCTGGCCGCGAATTCCGCATCCCGCCGGCGCTGGTCCTCTTCGCCGCCGACGCCTGACAGAATCCACTGACGGACGTTGCCGCTCAGGTGCAAGCACAGATTGCCGATGCTGTTTTCGTTCTCTTGCCCGCGCGTCCAGATCTGTCCCTCGTCCAGCTTGCCCAGGCAGACCTCGATCCGTCCGAGGTACTGCCGCAGCTTCGCCACCGAGTAGTCGAGAAAGGTCTGCGCGAGCACCGGTTCGCCGCTCATAGAATCTGTTCCGACCAGTTTTCCAGCACCTGCTTAACCTTGCCGGTGAACTGATCGGCCAGCGCGCCATCGACCAGACGGTGGTCGAAGGTGAGAGCGAGGAACGCTTGCGAGCGGATCGCGATGGCGTCGTCGATCACAACGGGTACCTTCTCCACCGCGCCCACTCCCAGGATCGCCACCTGCGGCTGATTGATGATCGGCGTCGCGAATACGCTGCCGAAACTGCCGAAGTTGGTGATGGAGAACGTCCCGCCCTGAATCTCATCGGGCTTGAGCTGACGCGAACGCGCGCGCGCCGCGAGGTCGACGATGGAGCGCTGCAGTCCCAGCACGTTCTTCTCGTCCGCGTTGCGGATCACGGGGACGATCAAGCCATTCTCCAGCGCCACCGCGATGCCGACATTGATCTCGTTGTGATAAATAATATTGGTCCCATCGATGGAAGCATTGAGCAGCGGATAAGTGCGGAGCGCCTCCACTGTCGCGCGGGTGACGAAAGGCAGAAACGTGAGCGAGATACCGTAGCGGCTCGCGAAATCGTCTTTATGCTTGGCGCGCATCTTCGCCACTTTCGTCATATCGACGCGATGCACTGTGGTGACATGCGGCGACGTTCGCTTGGACGCGACCATGTGCTCGGCAATCTTAATCCGCATGTTGCTAAGCGGCTCGATGCGGGTTTTCGCGCCCGGCGTCGCCGGCGGCGGAACGAACGCGGTGGGCGCCGGTTCCGCGGCTTTCGCTGCCGCCGGGGCCGTCGGAGCCGCGGTTACCGCGACGGGTGCCGCCGCACTGGGAGCAGGTGTCGCGGGCGCGGCCGGCGCAGCCTGCGACAGGAAGCTTTCCAGATCCTGCTTCGTGACCCTTCCGCCCGCGCCGGTTCCCTTCACCTTGCCGAGATCGACATTGTTCTCACGCGCCATCTTGCGCACCAGCGGCGATAGCGGGCCGCCTGGTTCCTGCGGCGCTTCCGCCGGAGCAGGAGCGGTCGGGGCAGCGGGTGCCGCGGCCACCGGTGCGGGTGGCGCCGGCGCGTCGGCCTTCGGAGCCGCAGTCGGCGCCGGAGCAGCGGCGCCATTCTCCTGAACCCGAGCCACCAGCGTATTGATCCCCACCGTTTTTCCTTCTTCCACCAACACCTCAGCCAGAACCCCGGCTACCGGCGAGGGAATCTCGGTGTCTACTTTATCCGTCGAGATCTCAAACAGCGGCTCATCCCGCTCGACCGAATCGCCGATCTTCTTAAGCCATCGCGTCAACGTTCCTTCGACTATGCTCTCGCCCATCTGGGGCATCAATACGTCTGCCATGCGGGTACTCTCCGGTCTGAAAATCGTCTAACTCGAAATCGAAATGACGCGCGAAGTGAACTAAGATGCGCGCCGTAACTTCACTCTTTGCGGCCCCGGCGCCCAGCCGCTCCATCGAAGTCACGGGCTTGGTCAGCCCGCACGGCACGATGTATTGGAAGTAACTCAGGTCCGGGTTCAGATTGAACGCAAAACCGTGGGAAGTAATCCAGCGGCTGATGTGGATGCCGATCGCGGCCACCTTCGCGCCGCCTACCCACACGCCGGTCAGCTTCTCAACGCGTTCCGCACGAATGCCGAAATCCGCCAGTGTATCGATCAGCGTCTGCTCCAGCGCGCGCACGTAAAGATGCACATCGCGCTTCCAGTCGCGTAAGTCAAGAATCGGATAGCCGACGATCTGCCCCGGGCCATGATAAGTCACGTCGCCGCCGCGATCAGTTTCATAGAAGCCGATGCCGGTGCGCGCCAGGACGTCGGGCGTTGCGAGCAGGTTCGCTTCGTGCCCGTTGCGTCCCATGGTCACCACATGCGGATGCTCGACCAGAAGGAACTGATCGCCGATTTCACCCGCCTTGCGCTGCGCAACCAATAGCTGCTGCAAGCGGAACGCATCGCCCCACTCCATCAGCCCGAGATTGCGCACTTCGCAGCGGCGTGGCATGCGGCAGCAATTTTCTAAGCGTTGATTTGTAGCCCGTCGACGGCGTTAAAAGCTTCGCCGACGGCTTCGTAAATCGTGGGATGCGCGTGAATGGTGTGCATCATCGTGTCCACCGTCGCCTCCGCTTCCATGGCGGTAACGGCTTCGGCGATCAGTTCATACCCTTGCGGACCGATGATATGAACACCGAGAATTTCTCCGTACTTCTCATCCTCGATTACCTTCACAAACCCGTCGTGCATGCCGACGATAGTCGCCTTGCTATTGCCCGCGAACGGGAACTTACCCACCTTCACCTTATAACCCTGTGCGCGCGCCTGCGCCTCCGTCAGGCCGACGCTGCCGATGCCCGGCTCGGTGTAAGTCGCGGCGGGAATACGGTTGCGGTGGATCGGGACGGCTTCTTTCCCGGCCATCTTCGCGACCGCGACCATTCCTTGCGCCGTCGCCACATGTGCCAGTTGCGGCATACCCGCCACCGCGTCGCCGATCGCATACACGCCCGGCTCATCGGTCTGCATGAATTGGTTGGTCTTGATGAAGCCGCGCTCCACCTGCACCTTGGTGTTCTCTAAGCCAATGCCCGCCGTGTTGGGCGCGCGGCCCACGGCAACCAGCAGCTTCTCGGACTCGGTCTCTTCCGTCTTGCCGTTCGCGAGCGTCACCGTCATCGCGACGCCGTTCTCTGCCTTGCGGATGTTGTCGCACTTTGCGCCGGTCTCGATGCGAATGCCTTCCTTCTTGAACACGCGCGCCAGTTCCTTCGAGATCTCTTCATCTTCCACGGGCACCACGCGCGGCAGCATTTCGAAGACCTGCACCTTGGAGCCGAATTTATTGAACATGGACGCGAACTCCACGCCCACCGCCCCCGCGCCGATGATGTTCAGCGTCTTCGGAACGGTCTGCAGCTTCAGGATTTCGATGTTGGTCAGGATGGATTCGTCCGGCGTGAGTCCCGGAAGCATGCGCGCTTCGGATCCGGTGGCGATCAGGATGTTCTTCGCCTCATATGTCTCCGTGCCCTTGTCCGACTTCACTTCCACCTTGCCGCCGCCCTTCAGCGTGGCGAAACCCTTGATGACTTCCACCTTGTTCTTCTTCATCAGGAACTCAACGCCCTTGGAGTGCTTGGAGACGATGCCGTCCTTGCGCTCCATCACTTTCGGGAAGTTCAGCGTGGGGTTCTGAACCGTGATTCCTTCCGCTTCGGAGTGCTGCACGTGGGTCCAAACTTCCGCCGTATGCAGCAGGCTCTTGGTCGGAATGCAGCCGACCAGGAGGCAGGTTCCCCCCAATCGCGTCTGCTTTTCAATGAGTGCGGTCTTCAGTCCGTATTGGCCGGCGCGCACGGCCGCTGAGTAGCCGCCGGGGCCACTGCCAATCACCAGCAAATCGTATGTCACTAGATCTCATTTTACATGTGAAGACTTTTAGAATAGGAGGATGCGAGCCGTCTGCGGGTTGTTCTTATTGCTCTGCCCGTTGCTTCCGGCGCAGACCGCGCACACGCGCAAAAAGCCCGCGCCCGCCACCGCGTCCCCCATCTCTGACGAGGATTCCGTCTATCCCGCCCCTATCTTGAAGCTCACGCTCGAAGGCAATCACGACCTCGCCACCGATGCGGTTCTGCAGGCGACCGGCATCAAAGTCGGCGACATCGCCAGCAAAGAGCTGTTCGAAAAGGCGCGGCGGAAGCTGGTCGATACCGGTTATTTCGACCGCGTCGGGTACGAATTTGCCGCCGTCCCCGGCAAGACGCTCGGCTACGCCGCCAAATTTACGGTGAGCGAGGCCAAGCCGCTATACAAAGTGACGTTCGCCGGCTTTCCGGCCAGGCAGGAAGAGCTGCGGACGTATCTGCATGCAAGGGATCCGCTGTTCAACGGTGTCGCGCCGCCGACGCAGCCCGTGATCGACCACTGGGCGAAGCTGCTGAACGAGTGGATGCAGGCCAAAAATCCGGCTTCGAAGAAGATCATCGGCAAGATGGTTCTCCTCGCAACCGGCGATTACATCCTCCAGTTCCAACCGGATGAAGTGCTGCCCGCCGTCGCCCGCGTCGAGTTCACCGGAAATGAAACCTTCGACGAAATCACCCTGCAGAATTCCATCGGCGCGGTGGCTTACGGACTGCCCTATACCGAAGAAAACTTCCGCGAATTTCTCGACAACCAGTTGCGCCCGCTCTATGAAGCGAAGGGGATGCTCGAGGTTCGCTTTGAAGACATCGCCACCGAGCCGACGCCTCCGCCTGTGAAAGGGTTGGTGGTCAAGCTGAAGGTCGTGGAAGGTCCGGTCTTCAAGCTCGGCAAGCTGAAGTTCACCGGCGTCGATGCGGAAGAAAAGGACAACCTGACCAGCATGGCCAAGCTGAAGCTCGGCGACGTTGCGAACTTCGATCAGATCAACGAAGCGTCCGAGAGGGTCCGCAAGTCACAACGCCGCTCCGGATATATTCACGCCACCACCAGCGTGGACCGCAAGATCGACGACGCCACGAAGAAGGTTACCGTCACGATCAACATCGACCGGGGCGCGAAGTACGAATACGGCGCCCTGAAGATTCAAGGGCTGGACCTGAACGGGGAAGCGGCGGTGCGCAAGCAATGGGGCAAAGAGCCGGGCGATCCCTACAATCCAGACTACCCTGACTATTTCCTCAAGCAGATCACCGACGAAAGCCTGTTCGACCACATGGGCCCGACTAAGTCCGTTGCTAAGGTGGATGACCAGACCCACGTCGCCGATATCACGCTGATCTTCCTGCCGGAGGAAAAGAAGCCGGCGAAAGATAAGAACAAGCTTCCGGGCTTTTAATCTTCTTCCATCCTCCTGAAGGGCGAGCTATCGCAGGCCAAGGTCGGGTCACGCTCGATCACTTTTACTGCGCGGAAAAGCTGGCGGCGGTAGTGAACGTTCCGCCGGGTGTGGTGAGTGTGATTGGACCGCTTGTCGCGTCTTCTGGAACAGTCGCCCAGACATAGTTGGGTCCGCTGCTAACTACAGTCGTCGCAGGCACGCCGTTGAACTGGACCGACGGTGAAAGCAGATTGCTGCCCCACAGCAGCACGCGCGTACCCGCGGGGCCGGACTGCGGCTCGAACGACGGTACTCGGGGGGCGGGCTCGGGGAGCCCGGCATCTACGGAGAACACGACACCACCACCTGTAGATCCCCCGCTTAATGCAGTGCCGTAGATAAGGCCATCGCTTCCTTGAGTTAGGAGGCAAGTGCACTGTCCTTCTAAACTGGGGTTGAGCTCAGCAAGCACTGTATACTCACCGTTCTTGGTAATCCGGAACAGCAGACTTACCGCTGCGTGTCCGTAGGTGGTCCCGTAAAGGTTTCCATCGCTAGCCTCGATCAACGAGGTGGGTGTGTAGTAAGGCCCTTTTGGGAACTGATAGAGAAGGGTATACTGCCCGCCAGTCGTAAGTTTGTAGATGATCCCAGTCTGGTTGGTCCCGCCATTCGGGACCGCCCCATAGAGGTTTCCGTCGCTGCCTTGCAGGAGCGGAACGGGCCCCGGCGAACCGATTGCGGTCGACGGTGGGAAATTGTGGATAACAGAGAAAGACCCTGAAGGCGTTACAAGGTAAACCGAGTAGATACCTCCTTGTGCGTAGTAGAAGCCGTAGTAATTCCCATCGCTAGCTACAATCGCCGTGTTCGGAAGGATGTCCTGACTACTAAAAGAGTAGATCGTTGTAACTGACCCGTTAAGATCGGTCTTGACCAAATTGTAGCCTCCGCCTAGGTTTGCGGCCACACCAAGTATCAAGCCGCCCGGAAGGCTTTGCGTTAGGCTTGGACCTGCGATGCCGCTGAGCGGGGTAAATATTTGATATCCGCCCTGAGTGCCGACTGAAAACACCGCGTCGGCGAAGTTCAGCGAAGAGTAAAGTCGGTTATCCGGCCCACTTACCAGCACCCCGGTTGTGAACCCCGCACTCGGTGAAAAGGACGCGACCACTCTCTGCGCGCCTTGCGAATTGACGGATGCGACATACTGATTCGACGAAGCTGGCTGAATATAGAACACCCCGGGCGTTTCCTCGACAAGCCCTACCGGTTGCCCGTAACCTGACATAAAAGCTACAGGCCTCAAGGCAGGCTTTGCGGGACCTTGGGCACAAAGTAAAGCTGCGGCTAAGCCAAGGCAAAGGTGCCAAACACAAAAACGTCGTAATAGTGAATTCCTCATAATCTGGTTTGTCGCCTCACTTACTCTCGAACTTAGCGATCGTACGCTTCAGGTAAGCGTACTGCGCAATTGGGCATCAGTCAACCAGAACCGAACTCAAAGTCGTCCCTTAAAGTGCGATTTACAGGCAGAAGACGTGAATTGGCTGGTCTGGAGGTCGCGGCTTCGGGCGCCCGCAATTTCCAGACTTGCCTTTTCTATCTCGGACGCACTCTTGCTCCTCGCGATCTCGAGACCATAAAGGCTCTGAAGATTCATCCAGAACTCAGGACTGGTGCCAAGGAATGCGGAAAGCCGCAGAGCCGTGTCGGCGCTGACGGACCGCGTTCCGCCGACGATGTGGTTCATCCGATTGGACGGCACATGCAACTCACGCGACAAGCGATTGATACTCAATTCCAGCGGCGCCATGAATTCCTCTTTGAGCACCTCTCCGGGATGAATCGGGGGAAGCATACGAACCGGCATGAAGCTCTCCTCTCTATAAGGTCCACATTCGACGCATATGGCCGCGGCCTTCACAGCCAGTACTGCCACCGCCCCCCACCAATCACAAACCCCGCCAAACACGCATTTGTAACCGCATGCGCGATGATGCAATCCCACAAGTTGCGCGTCCGCAGCATCCACCAGTTGTAGATCACGCCGGTAACCAGGCCCACTTCCCAGTAAGGCCCATGCTCCGTCGCGAACAACACCGCAACCATCCAAAACGATTCCGCGCTCCACTTACCCAGTGGTACGGCCAGGAAGTTACGGTCAATCAGCCAGCGCATGAGAAACCCGCGCCAGAAGAGTTCTTCGAGTATAGGCACGGCGATCACGCTCACCAGCACGCGAAACAACAGGAACACAAAGTCATGTTTCTGCGCATCGGTGGTAGTTCCCATCGCATGACCCACGACGGAGTTACTAAATAACGGAAGCTGGCGATAACCCGTGATGAGTTGATCCGGTCCCACCCAAATCGCGAACACCGCGATCCCCAGCAGCACGCTCAACAAAGGCCGCGTCGGTCCAGTTGCCAGAGCCCCGCGCGAAACTGCGAGGATGATCGCGATCTCAATCGCAAACCGCGCCCACTGCGGAACCGGCACAAACGCCTGCACAGCCAGAAAGCCGATGAACACGGCGAACGGCAGCACATACGCGAGCGTGCCCCTTACCGGTGCAGCGCGCGCCATGCTTCCAGATATTCCCGCGTCTTCTTCGTCTCCTTCCACTTCGGCGCATCCGGCCGATCGGCTATGTCCTGGATCGCCAGCGCCAGACCGCGGTCCAGCCGCGCCATGTTGTCGTAGTTCAACTTAGGCCAGGTGTCGGTAGGCTGATGATAGTCCGGATACTCCAGCGCCGCCACAAAGGTATGGGCGGGCACGCCGGCTTCGGCGAACGGCAGGTTATCGCTGCGCTCGAAGTAATCGTCATTATGTTTGGTATTGCGTAGCTTCACCCCCACGCGCTCCAGATCTGGCGCCAGCGATTCCGGAAGATCCGTCAAGTCATACCCCGTCACGCCGAGGTAACCGGCCAGCAGGCCTTCGCTACTCTGCGGCTCGCCCAATTGCTCGAAGTTGATATCCGCCACCGTGCTCGCCAGCGGGAACAGCGGGTGTTTCACATACCAGTTGGAGCCGAACAATCCTTCCTCCTCGCCGAAGAAACACATAAACACCAGTGTGCGGCGCGGATGCGGATTCTCAGCGGCGAACGCATGCGCCAGTTCGATAACGGTCGCCACTCCGCTCGCGTTGTCGTTGGCGCCATTGTAAATCCGGTCCTTCTCGCCGGCCAAAGCAATCCCCAAATGGTCGTAATGCGCGCTCACCAGGACATACTGATCGCGCAGCTTCGCGTCGGACCCGCGCAAAATTCCCACCACGTTGCGCAGCAGCGCGGGCGTGAGAATCGGCTCGCCCACATGCAGAGTGGCGCGCGCGGCGGTCACGCCATTCGGCAAACGGTCGAACGTGCCTTCCACATCCACCGCCGGGATGTAGATCATGGCCGGCTCTTTTGCCTGATCTTCCAGCGACGGAATCAAACGTCCGGAGCGCGAACCCTCATGGCCCGCATGCCGCGTCAGTTGCACAATCGCGTCCGGCGCTGCCAACGCGAGTTTCGCCACGACGGACGGATCGGTCGGTTGACGCAGCATCAGGATTTTGCCCGCCAGCGACCCTTCCACCTTCACGTTCGGCGCCCACTTGAAGACCGGCTCATTCACCAGGCGGGCGGCGTGCAGGCTTTCCACCGACATGCGCTCCGACGAGAGATAACGCGGCGCTTCCCCGCCGCCCGAAAGGCTGAACTGAATCGTATCGGGCTGGTCGGTGATCCGGACGAAGTCGGCGATCTGCGAATATTCCCCGTTCACCGGGCTTTCGAGATTGGCGCGCCGGAACTCGGACGCGATGTAGTCGGCCGCGATCTCGAGCCCGCGCGACGGCGTCCCGCGCCCTTCCAGCAGATCCGACGCCAGAAACGAAACCCGCCCGCGCAGAGAGGACGCGCTGATGCGATCGGTCAGCGAAGATTGCGCCGGGGCCAGGACCGCAAGCAGCGCCAGCGCGGGGAACAGCGGTCTCATGAGTGTGGCGAGACTTACGGACGCAGCGTGCGGACGATCTCGCCGGCCCGTTCCGACATCATCGCAAGCTCATTGCCGCAGCCGAGGAACAGCATCCCGCGTTCTTTCCAAAACTGCGCCAGTTTCAGGTTGCGCGTCTGAATACCGGGCGCGACGCCATGCTGCAAACAACTGTCGCGGATGCCTTCGATGGTCTCCACCATTAACGGATGTTCGAACTCGCCGGGGACGCCGAGCGAAATGGAAAGGTCCGCCGGACCGATCATCACCGCGTCCACGCCCTCGACCGCCAGCAGTTCTTCGCGCGCTTCAAACGCGCGGCGCGTCTCGATCTGAAACACCACCATGGTGTTGGCGTTCATGTGCTCGATGACTTTCGGAAACGGGTGCGCTTCGTAATCGAGTTGGTGGCCGGAAAGCCCGTAGCCGCGCACGCCCACCGGTGGAAACTTCGTCCAGGAGACGGCCCGCGCCAGCACTTCCGGATCTTCCACGCGCGGGAAGATGATGCCGTCCGCGCCGCAATCGAGCGAACGTGAGATGAAGGGATACTGCAGGTCGGCCACGCGCACGATGGGCGAAAGGCCGGCTAGGCGCGACACGCGGCAAATGTCCTGAACCGTTTCCAGATCGAAGCCGCCATGCTCGGTATCGACGAAGGCCCAATCGAATCCGGCCGCCGCCAGCAGACGCGCAATCTCCGGCGACCGCAGTTGCCAATAGCCCGTGCCCAGTTGGAGCCGGCCTTCTTTCAACGCCTGCTTGACTCGGTTGACGTACATGAATCCTGATCGTAACAGGATCGGCGGTCGGCCGTCCGAGGAACGCGTCTTTCCGTCTCGCTCGTCTTAAAGTGACCGGTCGAGTGACCGGGAGCGACGTCTTGTCACGGGCGCGCTTCAAACACTAAGTTGAACGGCGTTTCCGTAGCGCGGCGGAACCGCGTAAATCCGCCCGAGGTGATCACCTTGCGTAAACGGGCTTCTCCGGCCTGCGCCCCCAAGCCCAAACCAACTTCTTGCGACAGTGACGCCGGCACGCAAAATAGAGTGGACGCCGAATAGTAGATCCGCCCGATCGGATTCAAGTTGGCGGAGACATCATCGTTGGCAAACGGTTCCACCACCATCCACGTGCCGTCCGGAGCTAGCGATTCGCGAACATGGCTGGCCGCGCCCGCGGGGTCGCCCATATCATGCAGGCAATCGAAGAAGGCCACAAAGTCGTAGTCGTTTCCTGGATAAGACTTCGCCGACGCTACTTCGAAGATCACACGGTCGGCGACGCCCGAGGCTTCGGCGTTCTCGCGTGCCCGGTCGATTGAGGCAGCATGGTAGTCGAAGCCAAAGAAACGCGACTTCGGAAACGCTTGGGCCATCAAGATCGTCGATGCTCCGTGCCCGCAACCCACATCGGCAACCTTCGCGCCTGTTCGCAGTTTGGAGTCCACTCCGTCCAGCGCGGGAATCCAGTTGGTTGTGAGATTAGCGAGATAGCCTGGCCGGAAAAACCGCTCGCATCCTTCAAACAAGCCTTTCTCATGTTCATGCCATCCGAAGCCTTTCCCGGAGCGGAAGACCTCAGTGAGCTTTTCTTCATCTTTCATGCCGGACGCGAGCATATGATAAAACCCCGGCAAGTGAATCGGCGTGTTATCGAGCGCCAGCACGAAAGCCTGTTCGGGCGACAACGAGTAGGAACCTGATTCCGGGTGGTATTGAACGTAGTTGCCTGCCGCATTCGCATTGAGCCACTCGCGAACGTAGCGCTCGGCCGTGCCCGTGCGCGCGGCCAACTCCGCGGGAGTCAGCGGCCGCCCATCGGCCATCGCGCGATAGAGGCCCAGCTTGTCGCCGATCAGAATCAGAGCGGCGTGCAATGCCGCCCCCATGTCTTGAACAGCCTGACCGAGAAGCGTATTCAGCTTCTCTTGGTCAATTGGTATTGATTGTGTTTGTGTAGCCATCCCCTTCCTCCTTCCGTTTGATTCCGCTGTCTGGTTACTCAGGATGGTGTTCATACCGAGCTTCCGGCGAAGATATTAACAGATTCCGCGTCTCCGGGATAGGACCTCCCATCCATCCCGGCCTTAGCTACGAATGAGGAAGTCATGTCCAGGGTTGTATCGCCGGACTCTGTCCGTCGACGATGTGATTAAGATCAAAAACATGACCTACTCCATTCACCGTCTCCATGTCGAAAACATGCGTTCTATTTTCCGGACCAGGCGCCCGAAGAAAAAATCTAGTGCGTCGGGGTCCGCAGACGCGCCAAAATCGCACAAAGGGCAAAGTTTTACTACGCGACGGAAAGGCAGAGGGCGAGCGTTATCTAGCCGTTCGCTACAGTGAGGAGAGACAGCGATGGGCTTAAACACGATACAAGAAATTGAACGCGCGATTGACGCTTTAACACCCGAGCAGCGGGAACAACTGTACTTGTGGCTTGACGAGCAGTACTTGCAGCCGAGCGATATTCAGCTTAAAGCCGCCATTGACGCAGGCCGCTTTGATGAGCGCATTTCCCGTGCCGTCGCCGATCACAAAGCCGGGAGAACCGAACCCCTTTAGCGGTCCATTCAATGCACCGCGCCCACTCGGACTTTTGGAAAGAATACCGCGCTTTGCCTGTCGAAATCCGTGACCGGGCGGACAAGCAATTTGCGTTGCTTGGAGCAAACCCGCGTCATCCTTCATTGCAATTCAAGAAGCTAACCGAACGTGACGGACAGGAAATCTGGTCCGCGCGGGTGACGCTCAAATATCGCGCCGTTGCCGTGAAACTTGAGGATGACTATGTGTGGTTCTGGATTGGCGAACACGATGCTTACGAGGGCATGATTTAGCCGCGTTTCACAAAGGGTACCGTCCCGACGGCGGCGAGCGGAAACTTGGTCCAGAAAACGGTCCGCGGCAGCATATCCGGATCTCCACGCGTGGGAACATGACGCCTACGCGACACAGTAGAGCGAACGGGAGACGAAGGGATCCTGCAGGTCGGGCACTGCAGAATGGGCGAAGCGCCTACCAGGCGCGATGCGGCATGCCCCCAAGTCCTACGGTCCGCGTCGGACATGACCGGCTCGGCCCATCGAGAAATCCTAGTGATGTTGAGCACCTTCACTTCTCTGGACGAGATACCGAAGCCGATTCTCTAGTTGGCGGGCGAGTTCAGCCGGGTTACTCCACATCTATCAGAGCCTTACACTCTGCTTCGCCGCGCGCCTTGACCAAGGGCCAACCCAAGGCCGGGTCAAAATCGACGGCTTGGCCGAACGCTCTTGACCTGTGGCTAAGCTCCAATAGAAGCGCCCGGATTTTCCCCGAGGGAGCCGGCTCCCTGCTTAAGCCATCACGAATCAAGGTGCCCAAAACCTTCGCCGTGATAACTTCGGAATGATCGCGTCTATCCCTCATCACCCACGCTGCCGCCTGACGGTCCAAATCTGTATGGTCGGAATCCAAAGCTTCCTTAGCTCGATCGCTCAGAGCGTAAGCCCCACAAGCGGCACAATCTATCTCGAAGCAAAGGTCCGAAGTCCGCATTTTCGCGAGCTTCGGCGAAACGCCACAAAAAAACACTCGTCGACTTCTCTACTCACAGAAACCCCAGCACTCAGGTCCGGCGAACTCCAGGTTGAGATCGTCGATCCAGTTTCTGATTGTCGCCCATTAAACGAAGCTTGGTCCATGAAACTGTCTGCTCCAGAATATCCGGATACGCAATGTTAGGGAAGTCGAACGCCATCTCCGCTGCAATCGGGCGAACCAGGGATCTAAAGATATTTCGGGCCGACCACCAAAATATGTGCCAAGGGCAGACTAGGCGCGCGGCGCGATGGTTGAGCGGCATCGAGGAAGGCCCACTCGAAGCCGGCGGCCGCGTGCAGATGCGCAATTCCCGCGGATCGCAGTTGCCTGCCATGCGTGATTACGCGACTAATGCCGAAGCTGCCGAAGTGCTAAACAGTATTGGTTGGAAGAGGCGAGCGCGGATCACGCCAAATGTTTTAGGATCGGGCATAAGCTTGAGCCAAGACCGTAGGGTTGCAAGATGAGGCACTTTCCTCTATTCTTCGATGAAGAAAAAAGCTTGAGCAGAAGGGCTGGACTCACGTTCGAACCACCGGGGATCACCGGCTCCTTCGAAGTCAGGACGGGCGCATCACCGTGATCTCGGGCCGGGCCGGGGATGATTTCCGCCCCTGTAAATACCGCGCCATCTTAAGGCAAACTGGTATCGAGGACCCAAACGAATGACCCGCACCTACTCCCTCGTCATCGAGGGCGATGCCAACGGATACAGCGCCTACGTGCCGGAACTCCCGGCCATCCTTATAACAGCCCCGTCGCTGCAAGACCTCGCCACCCGCGCTTCCGAAGCAATCCGCGTTTATTGGACCGCCATCAGCGCGGAACGCTCCCCAAACTCCACTCTGCAGGAGATCGAAGTCGAGCTACCCTCCTAATCCACGCCGCTGCCACCGGCCGTTACCCTCGCGTTTGCTTTTCTTTTCCTCGTCCCTTCAGCCACTTACGCCCATCCCGCCCCCGCCGCCTGCTCACGCGTGCTCCACAATCGGATATGATCCGTGCTCCACAATCGGATATGAGATTAGAAAACGTAGTAATCAACAACAACCCGAATATCGAAGACACTGCTTCCAAGCGCACTCTGGCCAATCGGCGGAACGCGCTCAAGTCCACCGGCCCCCGCACCGAAGCCGGAAAGCACCGCGTGTCGATGAACGCGTTCAAGCACGGCCTGTCCGGTCAAAACCTTTGCCTGCAAGCCGACGAGTCCGTCCCCTACTTTGACCTCGCGCTCCGTTTCATTGAGGATCTCCGCCCGGTCGGCGTCCGCGAAGAGCAGCTCGCGCAGAAGGTCATCGACGGTAACTGGCGTCTCAACCGCGCCGCCGCCATGGAGAACAATCTTCTCAATCAGGACACCGTCCTGGAGGCTGGCCGTCTCACCAGTGATGACGCTCGCAGCGTCGCCATGGCCGGTCAGGCGAATGCCTGGCGGTCGGACTGCGCCGGCCCCCGCGCGCTCGAATCCCTCGGCCGTCATGAAGGCCGCATCGCCCGCACTCTATCCAAAATGACCGCCGAGTTTGACGCGCTCCAGGTCCGGCGCCTCAAGCGCGAGAAGGACGTCGATTCCTTCGTGAAGGAAGAAAGCGGAGCCTGGCGATTCCTCTCCGGCGCGCTCGCTCACTACCGTGCCGCCGCCGCCGCGCAAGCCGAACAAGCCGCGCAAGCTGAAGCCGAAGCCGCCGCCGAAGCCGCGCTGCAATCCTCGCAAAACGTTACAACCAAAACCACTTCCGCATTGGCTTTGAATTGGCAACCTACTCCCGCGGTCGACTCGCACCCTGCGAAAGTCCCCGCTCAACCCTTGACCCGCAATGAGCGGCTCCGCGCTTTTGCCGCCAGCATCGGCAAGCCGCTCCCCGTTTTCACTGGAGACGAAATCGATTAGCACGTTAAAATAGGAACTTGATCTCCGTAAGTAATGTTTCAACGCGCTACGGCGCCAAAATACTGTTCGAAAACGTCAGCACCGCGTTCACCGACGGCCGCCGCTACGGTCTCACCGGTCCGAATGGCGCCGGCAAGTCCACGTTCCTCAAAATTCTCACGGGTGAAATCGATGCGCAAAAGGGCAATGTCGTGCGCCCGCGTAAGTTCGGCGTGCTCCGTCAGGACCAGTTCGCCTTCGATGCTTATCGCGTCATCGACACCGTCATCATGGGCAACAAGCCGCTCTGGGACGCTCTCGCCGAACGCGACCAGCTCTACGAAAAGGCTGACCTGACTGACGCCGATGGCATCCGCCTCGGGGAACTCGAAGGCATCGTCGGTGAGGAAGACGGCTACACCGCCGAGAGCGACGCCGCCATTCTCCTGCAAGGTCTCGGCATCGCCGACGAGTTGCATGAGCGCAAGATGAGTGAAATCCAGGGCGGGGAAAAAGTACGCGTCCTGCTCGCGCAGGCGCTCTTCGGGAACCCGCAAGCCCTGTTCTTAGATGAGCCCACAAACTATCTCGATCTGGACTCCATCCATTGGCTCGAAGAGTTTCTCAATCGCTACAACGGTACGCTGATCGTCATCTCGCACGATCGCCACTTTCTCAACAACGTCTGCACCCACATCGCCGATATCGATTATCAAACCATAATCACTTACACCGGCGGTTATGACGACATGGTGCTGGCGAAGACGCAAATCCGCTCGCGCGTCGAATCTGAAAACGCCCAACGCGAAAAGAAGATCGCGCAACTCAGTGAGTTCATCCAACGCTTCTCCGCCGGTACCCGGTCGAGTCAGGTGACTTCGCGTAAGAAGGAAGTCGAGCGTCTCCAAACTACCGAGCTCGCGCGCTCCAACATCCAACGCCCGTTCATCAAGTTCGACATGAAACGCCCGTCGGGCAAGCACATTCTGGAATGCAGCGGAGTCAATAAAGCTTACGGCGATAACCAGGTCATCAGGAACTTCAGCGCCCAGGTAATCCGCGGCGAAAAGATCGCGCTCATGGGCCGCAACGGCGCCGGTAAAACGACGATGATCAACGCGCTCTTATCCACCGCAAACATCGTTCCCGATAACCGCATTCCCGCCGATGCTCTCGATTCCGGCAAAGTTGTCTGGGGACACGAAAACCAGGTCGGTTACTTCATGCAGGATCACACCTCCGC
The DNA here is from genome assembly GCA_965225785.1 of Bryobacteraceae bacterium. Taxonomy (GTDB): domain Bacteria; phylum Acidobacteriota; class Terriglobia; order Bryobacterales; family Bryobacteraceae; genus Bog-113. The sequence continues at coordinate 1,057,590 of CBDDBV010000005.1, forward strand.
CATCCAGAAGGGCATGACCATCTTCGATTGGCTCCAGCAATACGACTTACAAGCCACCAAGGAAGAACTGCGCGGCCTGATGGGTCAAATGCTTTTCAAAGGTGAGGAAGGCATGAAGATGACTGACGTTCTATCCGGTGGCGAAGCCGCCCGCATCATCTTCTGCCAACTGATGCTCCTCAAGCCCAACGTCTTGGTCTTCGACGAACCGACTAACCACTTGGACCTGGAAGCCATCAACGCCCTCAACATCGCCCTGCAGCGCTACGAAGGCACCGTCTTCTTAGTCACTCATGACGAAGACTTGATCGACGAAGTCGCCACCCGCATTTGGCGTTTCGAAGACAACCGCATCGAAGACTACAAGGGCACTTACGCCGAAATGCAGCAACAAGTTGTCAGCAAGTAACTTCGGGAAACTCCAGCGCCAGACTTGCGCCGATTGGCACCGCCGCCCAGCGCTCGAACAACTCATTGCGAAGCGCCCGCACTCGCTCGAACTCACCGTGCTCCATCTTGCGCGGTGAGTAGGTGTTGAACTCTTCCACGCTCCACACCGTCCCGGAAGCCCGCTCCGCATCCAGCAGTCCCACCAGGCGCTCTGCTTCGAGAGTCTCCGCCGGTACCGCTCCGCGCAAGCCCGTCCCCGTCGTCTCTTCGATCTCCCACCCATTCGCCACCAACGCGAAGAAACCTTGCAGCCCCAGCGTCGTCTCCACCGCGTAATGCGTCATGTCGTGAAACGCAAAATGAACGCCGTGTCTCGATTGCTTCTGCCAGGCGATTGACCCATCGCGCCGCGTGCACCGAAGCACCCCGCCATCGTCCGCCCGCTTCACAATCTCAATCTTCAAAGCGTCTTAGTTACCTTATTCAACGTCCGCGGCTTATCCGGATCCAATCCCTTCTGCCCCGCCAGACTAGCTGCAAACAACTGCGCCGGCACAATGTAAGGGATCGGAGTAAACACCTCCATCACCCGCTCCGGAATACAGATCAACCTTGTCCCTAACTCACAAGCTTCCGTATTCCGCCGGTCCGTAATCATCACCATCTCCGCATTCAGCGCCTTCAACTGGGTGACCATTCCTTTCAATCCCGGCCACGTCACCCCCGAAGGCGCAAACAGAAACACGGGAAATCCCTGCTCCACCATCGCGATCGGACCATGCTGAAAGTCCGCCGACGAGAACCTTTCCGCAATCACGTAACACGTCTCCATCAGCTTCAGCGCAAACTCAAAAGCATTGGAGTAATTCAGCCCACGCCCCATCACCACCGCGTGATCCATGAACCGATACCGCTCGCTCAGCGCCGCCACTTCCGCTTCCATCCCCAGCGCCAACCGCACTAAGTCGGGTATCTTCTCTAAGTCCGCCGGCCGCATCTTCGCGCCCAGCGCATACGCGATCAGGTACATCATCATCACCTGGCCCGTATAAGTCTTCGTCGCCGCCACGCTCCGCTCTTTCCCCGCGCGCACTAAGAAGACATGTTCGGCCAAACCCGCCAGGGTACTCCGCGCCTCGTTCGTAATCCCTACCGTAACCGCGCCCTGCTTCTTCGCCTGCTCCACCACCACGTTGGTATCGGTTGATTCGCCCGATTGCGAAATCGCAATCACCATCGCCTCGCGGTAATCGAGCTTCGCCTCATACAGCGTTGAGATCGATGGCGCCGCCAGCGACACCGGAATCCCCGTCGTGATCTCGATTAGATAACGCCCGAACTGCGCCGCGTTGTCCGACGTCCCGCGCGCCGCCAGCACAATCAATCGCGGCTTGCGGCGTCCCACCAGTTCTTTGAATTTCTCAATGCGCCGCAGTTCCCCGTGCAGCGTCCGCTCCAGCGTTTCAGGTTGTTGCCGGATCTCGTCCAGCATTCGTGACATAACCACTAAAGATACTGCATTAGTGCGCCCGGCCGTGCGGCCCCAGTTCACCGCTTTGAAACAAGTTCACCAGCCGGTCGATCATGTCCTGCCCCGCTTTGATCGTGATCCGGATATTGCGCTCATGCTGCTCCACCTTGAACCCGTCCCAAAGCTGCAGCAGCTCCTTATGATCTTCCGGCACGCTCAACCGCCCCAGCCCGATCAGCCCGCGCGCCGCGTCGCCCAGGTTCTTCGCATCCGCTTCCGTCTTCACGTCGCCTTCAATCGTCGCGTCCACTCCATTCCGCAAATCCGCCCACAGTTCAGATCGCTCCACGCCGCGGAAGATCTGCGCGAAGTCCGTTCCCCCCTGCCGCATGGTCACCGTCCCCGGAATGTTGAACCCGCCTTCGGACACCGCCCAAATCTGAGAACTTGCCGGCACCATCTCCACTTGCTTCAGTAGTTCGGGCGTTGCCGGCGGCGCGCCCGAGTGCCAGTGATCGAGCGCCGCATATAACTCCGGCAGCGGTCCCGCGGCGGCCGTCGTTCCATCCAGCAAACAGAATCCGCCTTTCTCGTCGCCGTGAATCACATAGATTCCATGCTTAAATGTTTTCAGATTTCCGAATTCCGCAACCTTGAAAATGCCGCGCGCCAGTGCCACCGCTTGGCCCTGCGTCATATTCGAAGCCACCAGCAACTCGCGCACATCCCGCCGCGGATCGAACCCCGTCTCCCGCGTGAACCGGTCCAGATCCGGAAGCTTCTGTTGCGCGATCAGCCGCTTATACATCTCGGTGGTCTTGATCTGATCCATGCGCGCGCCCAGCAGCGACACTGTTCCCGGAGGAACCATGCGCGCCAGCACGCCATCCGGATGCGTCTGTCCGAACGCGCTAACCGCCAACACCAACGCCAAAAGAATCCGCATCAGAAATTCCGCCTTTGGAAGATCCATAACCCCGAGCCCAACATCACCAACCCAAACAGCGCCGTCGACCACAGCGGCATCCAACTCGTCACCGGTTTCGCCAGAATGATGTTCATCATGATGTTCGCGCTATCCGGCAATTTCGGAAATACATAATACAGTCCTCGCACCGTGTTGCGCGACCATTCCGAACTCAGCAGCCGTTCCAGCATCGGTTTCGCCGCCAGCACGGCGCTCAGCACGATCAGCGCGAACGTCGCCAGTATCGATACCGCGGCGCTCTCAAACATCACCGCCGTGACCAGAATGAATGCCAGCATCACCGAGAACACGCCCAGTGTAACCACCGCCGCCAGCAGCAGATGCGGCCGCCAAATCCCCGTCTTGATTCCGAAGATCACCCAGAACCCCACCACCAGATAGAACAGGTTCGCCGCCACAATGAGCAGATTGCCTAAATACCTTCCCAGCAGAATGTGATAGCGCTCCACCGGTTTCGAAAGCAGCAGTTCCACCCGCCCCGGTTCGAACACCGCCGAAATTAATCCCGCCGACGCGAAGATCGCCAGTCCCATTCCCACGACGTAAAGAAAGCTGGAGAGACCCGCCTGCGCATTCCGCACTAAGTCTTCAGCGGACATCGCGCGGTTGTTATGACCTACCTGTCCGAAAATCGTAACCGACGCCACCATCCCCTGCACCACGTCGATCCGCATGATCAGCAGAAAGAAAACCAGCAGCGCCGTCGAAGAATAAAAGAACGCCCAGAACACTTTCCGCGCCAGCGCCTCGCGAAACGTATCCAGAACCAACGCGCCCGTCACCGCCATTCCGTTCATTTCTTTTCCACCGTTCGGATGAATACTTCTTCCAATGAACTTGAGGACCGCGTCATCGATTCAATTTCGCAATGCTCCGCGCGCAGCAGGTCCACCGCGGAGTTCGCTTCCCCGCGCGTCGCAAACAGCAGCGACACCGTCGTGTCGTGCACGCCCATCGCCCGCGCCCGCGACTGCATTTCGACCGTCAGGTTGTCCGGCAACTTATCCACTTCCACCCGGTATCCGCCGCCCGCCGTCAACTCCTTCACGCTTCCCTGCAGCGCTACTTTGCCTCGGTTGATGATCGCCACATCGCGGCAGAACAACTCCACTTCCTGCAGTAAGTGCGAGTTCAGAAAGATGGTCACGCCCTTCTGTTCCAGCCCTTGCAGAATGTCGCGAATCTGCTTCCGTCCCACCGGATCCACACCATCGGATGGCTCATCCAGAATCAGCAGCTTCGGCAAATGGAGAATCGCCTGCGCCAGTCCCACTCGCTGTAGCATGCCTTTCGAATACTTGCTGATGCGCGTCGACCCCCATCGATCCAGCCCCACCATATCGAGCAGCTCCGGGATCCGCTTCTTCCGCGTCGCCGCGTCCACTCCGGACAAAGCGCCGTAGAACTCCAGCATGTCCTGCCCTGTCATGTAAGTGGGAAAGCGATGGTTCTCCGGCAGATATCCAATCACGCGCCGCGCTTCCGGTTCCCAGGAGTTGCGCCCGAACACCAGCGCCCGTCCGCTCGTCGGATGCGTGCACGCCAGCAGCATCTTCACAAACGTCGTCTTGCCCGCGCCGTTCGGCCCCAGCAATCCGAACGTCACGCCTTCCTCCACGCGCAGCGACAGGTTATCCACCGCCCGCATCTCGCGCTTCGTCCAGCGCTGCTTATAGACCTTCGTCAGGCCTTCCGACTCGATTGCGTACGTCACGTTGTATTCACGAGGAATTACGTTGCTTTACCCGCCAATGTTCACCCAATATCATGGACGGATGCGCATTGACTCGCACCAGCACTATTGGGACATCCACCGCTTCAATTACTTTTGGATGAATGACCAGACGCCCACCATCCTCCGCCAGAACTTCCTGCCTTCCGACCTGAAGCCCATCTACGCATTAAACCGCATCGATGGTTCCGTCCTCGTGCAGGCCACTCACTCGCTCGAAGAAACCTGGTGGTCGCTCGAACTGGCCGATTCGGAACCGAGCATCCTCGGCGTCGTAGCGTGGGTCGATCTGACGTCGCCGCAGCTCGGCGAAACGCTCGACCAGGCGCAGAGCTATCAATACTTCCGCGGCGTTCGCCACCTGGTGCAAGACGAGCCCGATGACGATTGGCTGCTTCGCCCCGGCGTGCTCGCCGGTCTCCGCGAACTCGCCCGCCGCTCCATCCCCTTCGATCTCTGCATCCATCCCCGCCACCTGCCGCTCATCCCCACCGTCGCCGAACGCGTGCCCGGCCTGCGCATGGTTATCGATCATGTCGCCAAGCCGTTCATCGCCAGGCGCGAGATCGATACCTGGGCCAAAGACATCTCCCTCGCCGCCCGCTGCACGCAGGTCTACTGCAAGCTCAGCGGCATGATCACCGAAGCCGGCCCCACATGGAAAGCCTCCGACATCCAGCCCTACGTCAAGCACTGCTTCACCGAGTTCGGCCCCAACCGCTGCATGTTCGGTAGCGACTGGCCGGTATGTCTCGTCGCCGGAACCTGGAAGCAGGTGCTCGCCGCTCTCACGCAAGCCCTTGGTGCGCAAGCGGTCGGCGTCCGCGAGAAGCTCATGGGCCTCACCGCGCAGGAGTTCTATTCGCTTTAAGACCCGCTCTACATCTCCGAGCCCATCCCCAGCGCGTTCCGCAGAAACGCAAACCGGTCCACCCACTCGTCGATCAGCTTCGTCGTCGGCTTGCCCGCGCCATGTCCCGCCCGCGTTTCAATCCGAATCAGGATCGGCGCCGGTCCGCCCTGCGCCTGCTGCAACGTCGCCGCATACTTCAAGCTATGGCCCGGCATCACGCGGTCGTCATGGTCGGATGTCGTAATCAGTGTCGGAGGATAGTCCGCGCCCTGCCGGATGTTATGCAGCGGCGAATACGCCCGGATCGCCTTGAAATCTTCCGGATCGTCCGAGCTTCCGTAATCGCCCGCCCATGACGCGCCGTATCCGAACTTCTGGAACCGCAGCATGTCCATCACGCCCACGGCGGGCATCGCCGCGCCGAACAGATCCGGCCGCTGATTCAAAACCGCGCCGATCAGCAGCCCGCCATTGCTTCCGCCGAAGATCGCGAGCTTTGGCGTCGACGTGTATTTGTTCGCGATCAGGTATTCCGCCGCCGCGATGAAGTCGTCGAACACGTTCTGCTTATTGTGTTTCGTTCCCGCCAAGTGCCACGCTTCGCCGTACTCCCCTCCACCGCGAAGACTCGCCACCACATACACTCCGCCCATCTCCAGCCATGCCGCGGTCGCCGGCGAGAAAGAAGGTGTGAGAGAAATGTTGAATCCGCCGTACCCATAGAGCAGGGTCGGATTCATTCCATCCAGCTTCATCCCCTTCTTTCCGGTAATGAACATGGGAACGCGAGTCCCATCTTTGCTGTGATAAAAAACCTGTTTCGTTTCGTAAGCAGCGGCATTGAAGTCCGTCTTACTCTGCTGGAAAACCGTACTCTGGCCGGTTGTTGAATCGTACCGGTAATAAGTCGGCGGCGCCGTGTAGCTGGTAAACAGGTAGAACGCCTCTTTGTCGCTCTTCCGCGTGGGAGACCAATAGGCCGTTCCGATACCGGGCATCGCAATCTCCCGCACCGGTTTGCCGTCCAGCGTCACCACCTCGGCGGTCGAGTGCGCGTCCTTCGCGTAACTCAGCAGAAGCTTTCCATCCGCCATCCGGACGCCTTCCAGCGTATCCTGCTTTTCCGGAACAATCACTTTCCAGTTCCCCGGCTCGGGATGCTTCAGGTCCATCGCAATCACACGGCCGCGCGAAGCGCCGTCCGTCGTCGAAAGGTAGAGCCTTTGCCCAACCGTCTCAATCGGGTCATATCGATACTTCACTTCCGTAACCAGGTCAACTATCTTCGGGTCGGCCGCGCGAAGATCCTCATAGAACAACAGCGTCCGGCTGAAGTCTCCGGGTGATACTACGAAAAGCAGGTAGTTCCCGTCCTCGGTGGTAACCGCATTCAACTCCCAGACTGGATGATCCGGCCGCTCGAATACCAACTTGTCCGCGCTCTGCGGATCGCCCAGCTTATGGAAGTAAACTTTCTGGTTTTCGGCGGCTACCGTGAGTAACTTGTCCGGCGGCGGCTCGGGATATCGCGAGTAGTAGAAGCCCTTGTCATCCTTGGTCCAGGCGAAGGTGGTCGACTTAGTCCAATTGATCTTGTCGGGCAGGTCTTTTCCCGTTGCCACATCGCGGATCCGCCACTCGGTCCAGTCAGACCCGGCCTGCGCCACGGCGTAAGCGAGCAGCTTCCCATTCCAACTGGTCGACGTTCCATCGATCGCCACCGTCCCATCCGCGCGGTAGGTGTTCGGGTCCAGTAACTCGCGCGGCGCGCCATTCAGCGAGTCCCGCACATACAGCACAGACTGGTTCTGCAACCCGCTATTCCGGAAGTAGAAGTAATGGCTACCCGCTTTCTCCAGGCCGGAGAACTTCTCGTAATCCCATAGCTTCGTCAGCCGGTCCTTGATCGCCTCGCGCCCGGGAAGTTTCCCCAGGTAAGAGAACGTGAGAGCGTTCTCCTCTTCCACCCACTTCTGAGTAGCGGGTGTATCCCCGTTCTCAAGCCCCCGATATGGGTCGGCGATCTGGGTCCCGTGATAATCATCCACCTGGCCGCCCTTGGGAGCCGGCGGGTAGCTAAGCTTGGTCATCGTTTGCGCGCTGAGCACTAAAGACGTGCTCGCCAGTAAAAGCAGTAGGCACTTGCTCATTTGACAAGATTGTCTCAAACTCTCCGCTGCCTCGCTTTCAATCGCTGGTTCAAAATAAATAGCAGGATGCCCGCGGGGACCATCGCGAAGTAAGGCCAGTAGTGCCGGAGCGGCTGCTCCGCCGGTATCACTTCTATGGCGCCGTGAGCTGAGCCGGTTCCCTTGGGACCCCTTACCACTAACTCGCAATCCCACGTACCGGGCGAGGACAGGCTCACGTTCGCCGCATACATGATCTTATTCGTCGCCAGAGCATGCGTGGCGCTTACTGATATGTCTTGGAACCGCATCGATACGTCCGCGTCCAGTACCAGACTTTTGTCAGTCTCCAATTCCACCAGCACGCTGATATCAGCGGGTCCGGCGCGCAGGGGAACCGGCGCCGTGAAGACGGAGACTTCGTACGGCCCAGCCCGCGACCTCCACTGCGGCTTGCCCCCATCGGCCCTCAACAGACTGGCCGCCAACAAAAGTAAGCTCAGGGTCTTCAATGAATCATGCCGCGCATCTCCATCGGCTGAAACACGATCCAAATCCCGGTAAGATACAGAACGCCGGAGACCGCCGCCCAGGGAAGTAAGTGCCGGATTGACTCCTTCGCGATGCGCCGGTTAACATACAGCGTCAGCAACAGTCCGGCGTCAAGCAAAAGAATCTGCGCCGGCCGGGAACTTCCGAAGGTATTGACGTGATAGAGCAGGTGCGACGCCCACATCGCCACGCCCACTGGAACCAGCGCCAGTGCGAATCGGCGCCACGTTGGCAACAGCGTGGCGAATAGAGCGGGAACCACCACCCCTGCGAGTACGAAGGCCGCCACAATCGCCGGCAGGGAATTCGGTCCCAGCCGCGCGTGCCAGCCGTGTTCCAACCGCATCACCGGACGAGCCATGCCCGCCGCATTCACAAACGCCCCGAATACTATCACCAGCGCCAGCAGGGCGATGTCCGTCCGCTTACTAAGCCGGCCAAGAGAAGATCGATGCGGGTCCACCGTTAGAGTAGCCGCGGGCGCCACCGGAAGCAGCGCGACGTTGTCATGCGGACAGGCCTGAACGCAATCCATACAGAACGTGCAATCCAGATTGCTCGACTTCTTCGGCTGAAAGAGTTGTAACTCGCAGCCCCGCGCACGGCTGTTCCCGCGGATACAGTCGTAGGTGATACACGTGCGGCACACGGCCAGGCTGCGCACTCGAACCTCGCGCGGGGACACCAGCGACGTAATGAAATGGAACTGTCCAATGGGGCAGACATACTTACAAAAGCTCGCTCCTCGAAAGATTCCGTCCACCGTCACAGCCGCGAGAAAGTAACCGGCGATAATCCACGCCGTCATCCATGGACTGCTCCATAATCCAAACGCTTCATAGCTCCACAGATAGATAAGAATCAATCCCGACGGAAGCCACTTACTCCTCAGGAAGCGCGGCCACCGCATCCGCGCCGGCAGAAAGGTCCGTCCCACATCCCGCACTAACGTGAACGGACACGCCATGCAAAACAGATTTCCCACCAGCAGCAGCGCAAACACCGAAAGCGCGCGCCAATAGATCCAGGGCAGTGTTCCGGCTAAGTTGAGCGGCGCCACTTGCGTTCCGGTAAATCCGTCGGCCATCACCGCGATCGCCAGCAACAGCACCGCTAGCTGGGCGCCACGCCGCAGCTTAGCAACCGGCCACTTCCGCCGGGCCCGTGCCGGAAGCGCGATGTTTACCAGCCTCGGCGCGGTTGGCACAGTAACAAGTGAGAAGAGCCGGAACCCGATATAGATTGCTGGAATCAAATACACCATCGATCCCGGCACCCACATGATCGCGCCGGCGGCCGCCTGATCCCCGCGCGCGCTTAGCCCGCCGATCCGATCCGGCCCATAGAACGGATACAGAATGCTGTCTGAAAATACAAAGAACGCCGAGATCGCCGTATTCAATCCGTCGGCGAGCAGTAAGTAGGGAATAAAGATCCAACGCGGCCAACGCGCCGCCGGAAACACCACCGGCCACCAGAATAGAATGCCGGTCCAGAAGAAACACGCGTGCTGCGCGGCGTGCCACTTCGGGTCGCGTAGAGCCAACTCATAGAACTGGGGAACATGCCAGAGAACACTGCTCAGCGCAAACACCAGCCAAGCTACCGGCGGCAGCGTAATCCACCGTTCCACTCTACGCAGCAACGGCCAGGTTAGAAATGGCCCCAGACCTTCCTTGACAAGACCTTTGGGCAGCCCGCGCAGCAGCGGCACATACGGATCGCCAAGCAGCAGCAACGGCGGCGCGATCATCATCAGCAGTAGATGCTGTGTCATGTGCGCCGAAATGAAGAGGCTGTCGAAGGTATCGAGCGGCGATTCCAGTGCAAGGAAGATCGCCAGCAGACCGCAGTAGAACGCAAGCAGCCGGTTCTCGTCTTGCGGTGTCCGGAGAAGTTTTCGGCCTATGAGCCACCCTCTTAAATAGATGGCTGCGGCCGCAAGCAGCAGACTAACGATAGTCCAATCGAAATGCCAGGAAAGGATAGCGGCGCTACCGGGCACCTAAGTCGTTCTTCCCGGTTTACTTCCCGGATTCTCAGGCGCCGCCGAATCGCGCGAAGCCGGTTCGTAATTCGGGCGAAGCGTCCCCATATAGGAGACGATCGCTTCCACCTCCGCCGGGCTTAGTTTCTTTCCATAAGCCGGCATGTTTCCTCCGCCTTGAATGATCTGACGAACCATCTCCGCCTTAGTCAAACGGGTTGCTACGGCGTCGAGCGCCGGTCCGCGCTGACCGCCCACTCCACCCATGGAATGGCAGTTGCGGCACTGTTTGTTTTGGAGCAGAACCGCACCGTGTAACTGCATCGGAGTTCGGGCTTTCACGTCTGTCACCGGAATCGCGTTACCTGTCCACGCCTCCATATGCGGCGACCATGGCGATTCCTGACCCAGATAAGTCAGCACCCCTAATACAAGCATGATGAACATGACGATCAACACCGCCACCGGACGCCGGCGATAACTCTTCTCGCCGGTGTTCGAAATAAACGGCAGCGCAAAAAGGAACGCGATCAATACCGCCGGTGCGACGAACAGCACTACGACCTCCATCCAATCCGGAAGTAAGGCAAGCGCGGCAAAGATGGAAAGGAAGTAGAAATCAGGACGCGGGTTGGTGTGGACCAGCGTCGGGTCGGGCGGTCCGCCGGGACCATTCGGTCCAAACACCGCCGCGCAGCCCAGGATCGCGGCAGTCACCAACGCCGCAAAGACAAGATCCTTTCCGATCGCATCCGGAACGAACGGGACGCCGTGCTTATGGATGATCTCGGCGTACTCCGCATCGTAAGTCGCTTTCCGTACCGGATGCCCCGGCTTCGGATATTCGTTGATGCCCTTGGTCAGGACCAGGCGCAGGTGCATGCTGACCAGCGCAATGATCGCTCCCGGAATGATGAACACGTGCAGAGTAAAGAAGCGCGATAAGGTCTCGCCTGCTATAATGGGTCCGGCAAGTAAGAGGTGTACCAACTGGGCGCCAATCAGTGGCACGCGTCCCGTAATCGAAGCGCCGATTCCCAGACCCCAGTAAGCGTCCTGATCGAAGCGCAGCACCTGTCCGGTGAAGGCCATGCCGAGCGTTAGCAGAAGCAATACCACGCCGGATACCCAGGTTAGTTCGCGCGGATATTTATAAGCGCCGAATAAGAACACTTGAATCATGTGGACAGTCATGATGGCGACCATGAAGTTCGATCCCCAGTTATGCACCGCGCGCAAGTACCAGCCGAGAAACTGAGAATGGTTCAAGTACTGCAGGCTGGTCCACGCTTCATTAGTGGACGGCACATAGACGAACGATAGGCACGCGCCGGTGATCACTTGAATGACAAAACACAATAAAGTCGCGCTGCCGAACACATAGAACCAGCTTCCGGAACTGGCCGGTACTTCATGTCCCGCCGTCGATTTGAACAGCGCCGTGATATGCAGCCGGTCATCCAGCCAAAGCGCAATGTTACGGAGGGTATTCATGGAAGTCTATACGGGATTAGCCAGTGTCGGCATCTCGCCGCCCTTCACCCATAACTCACCCTTCTCCACCTTATAGGTGTACTGGAACAGGCCTCGCGGCGGCGGCCCAGCGGCGCGCGAACCGTCTTCGTAGTAAGCTCCGCCATGGCACGGGCACATAAACAATCCCGACTGCTCGAACCACCGCACCGGGCAGCCGAGATGCGTACAGTTGATGGCGAACACCTGGAACTGATTGCCCTGAACGCGCCGTACCCAGCAGGGAATGTCCGCCGTCTTACCGTCCCACGGCCTCGTGAACGGATTCCGGTAAGTCGCCATCTGTGTCCGATTCTCTTTAAAGGAGTCCAACTTGCCGAGCGAGATCCAATCGCGCGGATCCTTCTTAGTCACGAAGCTTGAGAAGACATAGCCCACCAGCGGAATAGCCATGAGTACTCCGGCCACCACGTTCAGTCCGGTGCCCACGGCGAACAGCCAGTTACGCCGCGACGGATCTTTGGTGTTCTGCTTACCTTGATCGGATTCGATATCTGCGCTCATCTCTCGTCCTTTACTGGTTGGGTTTTGCGGGTCGCAGCGAAGTTAGGTAAGAAACCAAATCGTCCACGTTCCCGTCGGTCAACGGCGCGCCGCCATTCAGCACGCGCCAATTGGGCATCCCGAGATCGCTGCGTCCCGCGATGATGGAACTGCGCAGCCACTGATCGCTCACCAGACTGAGATACGAAGGGTCCGTCACCACGCCCACTTTGCCGCCCGGATAGTGACACATAAAGCAATCTTTCATGAACAACTTCTTACCGTTAACGGCGTCTCCCGGTTGTCCGTCGCCCGCGTAAGTGGGCGGAGTGAGTCCCGCGAGGTTGACCGGCTTAGCCCACTGGGTTTCCATCCCGTTGACCAACGCGTCAATCTGCGCCTCGCTGAGCGACCCGCCATTGGCCTGAGCGAACGCGGGCATGGCGGTTCCGGCGCGTCCATTCTCAATCGTGGCCCGCAAAGTATCTTTCGGAATCAGCGCGAGGTATGCCGCGTCGTGCAGGATCCGGGAAGGACCGTACTTACCGTCAGCACCATGGCAACCCGAACAATTCTGTTGAAACAAGGTGTGGAAATCGGTCACTCCACTTTCAGCTACCGGCTGTTCCGGCCGGCCGCATCCAATCATGCCAACGAAGAGCAACATCGGGAACACAACCTTCATTCCGGATCCTGGCGCTCCGGTCTTAGTCCCGGCGCATGGACGAAAGCGCGCTCGGCCAAGCCCCAGGATTGCATGGACGTGATCATCGTACTGCGCGCCACCACGAAGCCACCCACTAACCCGAAGGCTAACTGGCAGGCTATGAACCAAGGCCAGCTAATGCGGGAGTTCAGCGCCGGGTTCAGTATCGCCAACGTCGTCCCGACTAATCCGGTCCATAGCAGCGGCATCAGAACTCCCGCCCATAAAGGAGCGAACTTCGGGAACATTGGAAGCAGCGCCGCATAAAGAACGCCCATTAGAATGGAAAGCATTCCATGACCCACGAACGCGGCTGCGAAAGCCACTCCGTTGAAGGCCTTGAGCTGCGCGAGGGTCGCGTCACCCATACCCGGAATGACCACGCCCGCCAGTAAGTTGATGGGATACCAGATACTGCCCTGCGCGACTAATCCATATAAGCAGGCAAGCGCGGCCATAACTGCGCCGCCCGCCAATCCGCCCCAGATACCCGCGGAATAAGGATGCACCTTTTCGGGAACCCGCAAACGATGTTCGCCTTCACCCACCTGGAGCCGGATCACCGAGCGCTCTTCCACCATGATGGGCGCCGGCCTGCGCTCCACATCGATCGCCATCTCCTCGTGGCTTTCCACCGGGATAACGTCATGCCACCAACCGGCAAGCGCGCGCAGTAAGATGACGATGCCGGTGACGCTTACCGCCCAATGCGTTACGAATCCGGCCATTCCCAGCATGATTCCGAAAGCGCAGACCATTGGCCAGAAACTGGGCGCGGGCATCGGAATATGAGTACTCTCGCTGCGTTCTCCCGCTTCGCCGTGCGCCTGGTTCGTAATCTCGCTCATAGCTTACCTGCCGATAACATAGACCACCGTAAACACAACTACCCACACGGCGTCGACGAAGTGCCAGTACCACGAGAGCATCTTCACGCGCCGCGCCTGGGTGTAGATGGGAAACCCCGCCAGAGTGGTAATGAGCGTTAGTAAGAGAAAACCTAAACCCACCACCACGTGTGTGGCGTGCAGGCCCACTAAGGAGTAGAATGTAGTTCCGAACAGGTTGGTGGCGATGGTGAGGTGCTCATCCTGAATCAAATGCCGCCATTCGAGACCCGTGGAAGTGAGGAATACGATCGCCAACGCGATCGTCAAGGCCCACCAGAGCTTGAACCGCCCGATGGCCTGCTTCTCGAGCGCATGCTCGGCCAGCACGATGGTAATGCTACTCGATAGCAGACAGATGGTGGAAACGGTCGGAAGAGTCAGAACGTCTCTTGGATAAGGCCCGTTCAAACTCTTCCCGATGTAGTAGAGGTAAGCGACAACGAAGATGATGAACAGCGCGGACTCGGTCGCGATCAGACATAGTATTCCGACTAATCCACGGTCGGGTAAGTGCCAATCGCTCTCAAGCGCCTGGGGGCTGACGGGAAGAGTAGGGGAAGTCATCTTACTCAAACTTCCAATCGGGATCCTGCGGATGCTTCAAATCCCATAGCGGCCGGCTGCTCCGCACCACCGGTAACTTCTCGAAGTTATACTCGGGCGGCGGGGAACTGGTGGTCCATTCGAGCGTCCAGGCATCCCAGGGGTCGTCGCCGGCGGGCTCGCCCTTGACCGCCGAGTGCAGGACGTTCCATACAAAGCAGAGAATGCCGGCCGACTGGAATAGCACCCCAACAGTCGAGAGCATGTTCATGTCTTCCCATCCACGCCCGGCGGGGTAAGTGTAAATGCGGCGCGGCATGCCCAGGAAGCCCAGCACGTGCATGGGCAGAAACGTCATCTGGAATCCGATCAGGAACAGCCAGAAGTGCCACTTACCCAGCTTCTCGTTCATCATCCTTCCCGAGGCTTTCGGGAACCAGTAATACATGCCGCCGAAAAGCGCGAAGACCAGCCCGCCGATCAAAACGAAATGGAAGTGCGCCACCACGAAATAAGATTGATGCAACTGCCAGTCGAACGGAGTTACGGAAAGCATGATGCCGGTTAGCCCCGCCATCAGGAACTGGTACAGAAAGCCACAGCAGAAGAGCATCGGCACCGCGAAACTCAGTTTGCCTCCGTACATGGTCGCCAGCCAGTTAAAGATCTTGATTCCGGTCGGTACGGCGATCAGCATGGTGGCGGCGGCGAAGAAAGTATTCGATACCGAAGTCATTCCGATGGTGAACATATGGTGCGCCCAGACGCTCATGCCGAGAAATCCGATCGCGATCACGGCGGCTACCATCGCCGGACGGCCGAAGATCGGCTTTCGCGAGAAGACCGGAATGATTTCGGACACGGTCGCGAATGCCGGGAAAATCAAGACATAGACTTCAGGATGTCCGAAGATCCAGAAGAAGTGCATCCAGAGTACGGCGGAACCGCCCGCTTGCGTGTCGAAGAAGTGCGCGCCCAGGAAGCGATCGAAGAGCAGCATGATCTGCGCGGCGGAAAGCGGCGGCAGAATCAGTAACACCATCCAGTTATCCACCAGCATCAGCCACACAAACAAAGGCATGCGCGATAGCTTCATCCCCGGGCAGCGCATACTGACTACGGTCGCGACCACGTTCAGAGCACTAACGATACTTCCGAGGCTGGCGGTAAGTAGTCCGAGTATCCAGTAATCGGTACTGGCGCCGCGCGAGAAAGCCCGGCTGGTTAGTGGAGAGTAAGCGAACCAGCCGACGTCGGGCGCGGAGCCCGCTCCGGATAGTCCTCCGCCGCCGATATAGCTGGAGTAGAGAAGTACGCCGCCGAACAGGAAGATCCAGAATCCGAAGGCGTTCAGCCTGGGGAACGCCATGTCGCGCGCGCCAATCTGTAGAGGTATCAGGTAATTGGAAAAGCCCGCGAGCAGCGGCATGCCGACCAGGAACACCATGGTCGTGCCATGCATGGTGAACAGGCGGTTGAAGGTGGCGGGTGATACGACGTGCGCGTTTGCCGTGGCAAGCTGCAGGCGCATTACGGCGGCCATAATTCCCGCGATTACCAGGAAGATCAGCGCGGCCACCACATACATCAACCCCAGCCGCTTATGATCTACCGTGGCCACCCATGAGTAGAGCGAGTCGGAAAAAGAGAAACCTTCTTCCTTTACTCTTGGATGTTCCAGTGGATAGTGAATTGCCCCCATAAGTTCTCCCGACCTATCTCAGCGTGGCCAGGTACGCCACTACGCCGTTCAGTTCTTTGTCAGTCAGTTTAAGACTTGGCATCAGACAGCCGGGCTTCACGTCCTGCGGATCGTTGATCCAGGCGCGCAGGTTGGCGGGAGTGTTCGCCACCACTCCCGCGCCCAGAGTATTTCTTGACATCAGGTGGGTAAGATCCGGCCCGAACACGCCTTTCGAAACCGTGCCCGCGATGTTATGGCAACTCACGCAGGAAAGCGACTCATACATGGCGCGAGGCTTACTAACTGTAGCGCCGGTGGGAACGGCACGCTTCTGGGCGGCCACCCACGCGTCGAACTCCGCTTTAGGATGGGCCACCACGCGGACCATCATGTTGGCGTGCTCGGTTCCGCAGAACTCGGCGCAGTTTCCAAGGTAAAGACCCGGGTGGCGCGGGTCAATCCACATTGTATTTTGGCGGTTCGGAATCGCGTCCGTCTTGCCGGATAACTGCGGCACCCAGAAGCTATGCACCACATCCATGGATTCCAGCGTGAGATAAGTCGCATTGCCCGAATCGTCCGCCACCGGCACATGCATCTCGTTGGCGGTGACGATCCCGAGATCCGGATACCGCATCTCCCACCAGAACTGATGTCCGATCACGGTAACGCGAGTGGGAACGCCTTTGGGCTTGGCGTCCTGCACCGACGCAATCACGCGCGCGGTTACTCCCAGCAGCACGAAAACGATCAGCAGCGGAATCACGGTCCATGCGATTTCAATTTGCGTGCTGCCGTAAACCTGAGCCGGCTCCTGATGCGCGGTATCGGCGGACCTGCGGCGGAATCGAATCAGCGTGTAAGTGAGTAGTAAAACAACGATGACGAAAATGGCGCCGGTAATCCCCAGGACGAAGATGCCGAGATTCGATTCCGCGCCGGCCGGCGTCGCCAGCGGACGGAAGATATTGGTGACCTGACGATCGGGAGGAGGCGTTAAGGCGGCTTGCAACAGGCACGCTATACCAAACGGCGACATCCGGTTCCTCCCTCGGTGAGTAAGCCTATTATGCGAAAACCGGCCCGCTGGAATAAAGCGATTTCGCGATTAATTTAAGGTGCGGCGATTAATGCCGCCAACACCGCCGGTCCGTTGGCGCTGCCCAGTCCGGTTACGAAATCATAACCTGGCCCGGCTGTACAAATGATTCCGCATTTTCCATTGGAGCCGCTGGTAATGTCATGAAAGGCGAGCGGATTGGCGTAGACAGTGGGCAGGAAATTCGCGCCAATGGTCCCTTTACTTTCCTGGGCGCGCAAGCTGTTCGCGATGGCGGTGAGTCCGCACCATTGCGGCGAAGAGGCGCTGGTGCCGCCCACTTCCGCCCAGTTGCCGTCCTCGCTGTCGTAGACCGCGACTCCGGTGCGCGGGTCGGAATCCCACGCCACGTCGGGCACGCCGCGCTGTCCGGAACTCTGAGCGCCTATCTGATAGCTCGGCTCGGCCTCATATAAGCTCTCGCCGCCGCCGCTTCCGCTCCACGCGGTCTCGCTCAGGATCGTGCCGGAGGAATCCAGTTGAAGTGAAGTTCCACCCGCGCCCACCACCAGCGTGGAAGCGGCGGGATAGCCGAAGAGATTGTTGCCATCGTCGCCCGAGGCGTTGAAGTAAGTCACCGCCGGGTTGCCGAAGATCATCGAGTCGTATTGCTGCTCGCCCGGAAACTCATGCAGCGTGCCCCAACTCATGTTGACCACGGTGGCGCCGTGCTGCACGGCGACGGGCACGGCTTTCAGCAGGGTGGAAGTTTGGCCGTTCTCCGCCAGCACCAGGACGATCTTCGCGGCGGGCGCGATGGCGTGCGCCCATTGCAGATCGAGCGAAGTCTCGCCGGTCCAGCCGCGATTGGTTTTGGGAACGCCGCCGGGGTAGACGATGGTCAGGCAACCGTTCGCCTGGGTGCAGGCGGGCAAGCCATAAGTGCTCGTGAAGACGCCCAGATCGGCTTCGGCATTCGGGTAATCATATCCATCCACGATGCCGATGATCTGGCCTTCGCCCTGGTTGGAGATGAGATCGATTCCATAAGCGTGACGGATCTGCGCGGGTGAATAGCCCACCGGTGTCTTGCTATCGGGATGCCAGCG
Source organism: Bryobacteraceae bacterium (assembly GCA_965225785.1). Taxonomy (GTDB): domain Bacteria; phylum Acidobacteriota; class Terriglobia; order Bryobacterales; family Bryobacteraceae; genus Bog-113. The sequence goes on from CBDDBV010000005.1 coordinate 1,075,679, forward strand.
TTTGATCAGCGGGCGGTGAGCTTCCTGGTGGACTTCGTCGAGCGCGTCGGCGGCGTATGCGCCGGTGCACATGAGAAGCGATGCGGCAAAGAGAAATGCGCGGACGGATCGTCTGGTCATATAAGGTGGATTTGAGTATTCAAGAACTGTATCAAAGCTGGAAGGATTGGGGCGCCCTGTAAACTCGTCAGGAGAAGCCCTTGATCCGTTCCAGCCGCACCGCCTGCCTATTCCTGGTTGCCTCGCTTTGCTGGATGGGGACGTCCGGCTGCGGTCCCGACCGTCCCGCATCCATCGCGCCCAGCCATTCCCTGCGCGCTCCGGTGTTCGATGCCGCATTTCATCGGCTTTGGGAGGATGGGCTATCCGAGGTCTCCACATACGATACGGCGCGTCTCCGCGGCGGCGTCCTGAGAAAAGGCGCGGCCACTTCCGTGATGCGGCGAACCCGTTATTCGGAAGACGAGCGCGTTCCCATTGAGAGCGCCAAAACCACGCAGACCGATCTGTTTCCCGTGATCCAGTTGAATTGGATCGAGCAGTATGCCGAGGGTCTTGAATCCTGCGAGGAGATGACCACCTCCGCCGTAGCGCTCACTTCGGTGGACGGGCGCCCCACGGGCTCCGAGAACAAGACGGACTTCTCGCTGCAGAGTTGGGACGGGCAGCTCTTTCACCAGCTTCTGTTCGACGCCACCGGCGTGCGCTCTCACCAATACAGCTTCTTTGAGAGTGAGGGCGATGAGCAGATCACGCTGACTTACCCGAACGACGGGATTTCCGGGGACGCTCTCTGGCTATGGGCGCGTCACATGGGAGCGCCCTCGCTCGCCGCCGGGGAACAGCGCTCGCTGGAGATTCTTCCGCGGCTGCGCGACGCCCGCTCGCAGCATCGCGCGCTTTCCTGGAAGAAGGCGACCCTGTCTCATGCAAGCGAGGGGAAAGTGGCCGCGGGGCGTCCGGTGGAGGTTTTTTCCGTGCGCACCGATGATGGATTTTCCGAGACATTCCTGGTGGAACCGGCTCTTCCTTTCCGTGTGATTCATTGGGAAAACTCCTTGGGAGAGAGTGCCGACTTCCTCTCCAGCTCCCGCTTGGGAACGTGGGATCAGCCGGCGGGCAGCGCCGCGGCCCGCAAAACCCGCTGACTACTAACCTAGACTTAATAAAGTGATTAGCTCCGGCGCCTCTTCTGAATCTCCGCAATCGACCGGCGTCCGCGACGCGTTCGCCCTGGAAGCGGCGGGCATAGGAACCATCGTGTATGAGGCTTCCAGCGGCAAGGTTGATTTATCCGCCCGTGCCGCATCCGTTCTCGGCGCGAAGAGTTTTGAGCCGCTGACATTGACCCAGTTCCTGGGTCATGTGCATCCCCAGGATCGATGGATCTTCGAATCGCGGCTTACCGGTGCGCTGAACGCGCCGGAGCCCAAAGCATTCGAGTCGCGCTTCCGCCCGGCGGCTCCGGGTCCGGCTTGTCTACAGATCAAGGGCATTGCGGGAAGCGGCGACTTTCGCGGCGTGCTGCTCGACATATCCACCTTGGTTTTCGCCGAGAACGAGATCGCCGAGCAGCACCGCCTTTCCGCTCTGCGCACCGCCGTCGCTTCCGCTTTGACGCGCAATGCGAACCTGCGCGACATCCTGCAATCCTGTACGGAACACCTGGTGAACCATTTGCAGGTTGCGTTTGCGCGCATCTGGACAACGGACGAATCCGGCACGATGTTGGAACTGCAGGCGAGCGCGGGGATGTACACGCATATCGACGGCCCGCACGGCCGGGTACCGGTGGGCAAGTTCAAGATCGGCTGGATCGCCGAAGCGCGGCGGCCGCATTTGACCAACTCCGTCGTCACCGATCCGCGCGTGGGCGATCGCGAGTGGGCCAGGCGCGAAGGCTTAATTTCCTTTGCCGGATACCCGCTGTTGGGAGGCGACCGCATGCTGGGCGTGGTGGCGATGTTCGCCAGGCGCGAACTGGCGGCCCACGTTCTGGCGGAACTGGCGCCGATCGCGGATTGGATCGCGCAGACGGTGGATCGCGTGCGGGTGCAGAGCGAGTTGGAATTATCTCTGGAACGGACTCGTGAGAACCAGGCGCGCAAGGCGGCAATTCTGGAATCGGCCCTGGACTGCGTGGTCGGTATGGACCCGAACGGGTTGGTGATCGAATGGAATCCGGCGGCGGAACGGACGTTCGGACATCTGCGCGCCGATGCGATGGGGCGGCCGATGGCGGATCTGGTGATTCCGCCGCGCTATCGCGATGACCACTGGCGCGGTCTGGCGCGCTATCTCGCCACGGGTGAAGCGGTGGTGTTGAATCGGCGGGTGCAGGTGGTGGGGATGCGCGCGGATGGCTCGGAGTTCCCGGCGGAACTGGCGGTGACCCGAGGCTCCGGGGACGAGCGGTTGTTCTTCACCGCCACGCTGCGCGACATTACGGAACGCCTGGCGGCCGAGCAGGAACTGAAAGCGGCCAAAGAAGGCGCGGAAGCAGCCAGCCTGGCGAAAAGCGCGTTCCTGGCCAGCATGAGTCATGAACTGCGCACGCCTTTGAACGCCATCATCGGCTACTCCGAAATCCTGGAAGAAGAAGCGGCCGATCTGGATTCGCCCCAGTTCGTGCCGGATCTTCGCCGCATACGGTCCGCCGGAAAACATCTCCTCGCGCTCATCAACGACGTCCTTGATCTTTCCAAGATCGAGGCCGAGAAGATGGAGATTTATCCGGAACCCCTCGACATCGCTTCGGTGGTTCTGGATATTGCGGGATCGGCGCGCGGGCTAGTGGAAAAGAACGGCAACCGCTTCGAGATTGAGATCCCGCCAGGAATCGGCGAGATGTTCGCGGACCTGGTGAAGCTCCGGCAGTGTCTGCTCAACCTTCTCTCGAACGCGGCGAAGTTTACAAGCGAGGGCGTGGTCACGCTGGAAGTTTCGAGCGAGAACTCCGCGGAAGGCTCGTTTGTCTGCTTCCGCCTGTCCGACACCGGGATCGGCATTCATCCCGAAAACATGGACCGGCTGTTCCAGCCCTTTCAGCAGGGCGACGGCGGCATCTCGCGGCGCTTCGGCGGCACGGGGCTTGGATTGACGTTGACGCGGCGTTTCGCGCGCCTGATGGGCGGCGACATTTCGGTCGAGAGCGAGGAAAGCAAAGGCTCGGCGTTCACGCTGCGTCTGCCGCGGCGCGCCTCCCACGCGGCAGTGGAGGACCCGCTGGCCTGGAGCCCTTCCAATGACGCCGGCGCGTCACGCGGCACAATCCTGATCATCGATGACGACCCGACTTCGCGCGACCTTCTTTCCCGCGTCCTCGCCAAAGAAAACTTCACGCCGGAGACCGCGCCGAGCGGCGCCGATGGCGTGCGGCTGGCGCGCGAACTGCGTCCCGTCGCCATCACGCTGGACGTCATGATGCCCTCCATGGACGGCTGGTCCGTGTTGAGCGCTTTGAAGGCGGACCCGGAGACCTGCAACATCCCGGTGATCATGGTCACCATCATCGACAACCGCAATCTCGGTTTCTCACTGGGCGCTTCCGACTACCTGACCAAGCCGGTGGACCGCGAGCAACTCTCCGGCGTGCTCAACAAGTACGCCTGCGAGACCCCGCCCTGCCCCGTTCTGGTGGTGGATGACGACGCCGAGACACGCCGCCTGCTGCGCTACATGCTGGAACGCGAACAGTGGAAGGTGGAAGAGGCGGAGAACGGCGAGGAAGCGCTTCGTGTGATCGCCGCACACCGCCCGGAACTGATTCTGCTGGACCTGATGATGCCCGTGATGGACGGGTTCGAGTTTTCAGCCGAGCTGCGCCGCCGCCGCGAGTGGGCCGGGATACCGGTTATCGTTCTCACGTCCCGCGACCTCACGGCCGAAGACCGGGAACGGCTGAACGGGCACATCGACCGCGTTCTGCAGAAGGGCGCGTTCGACGGAAAACAACTGGTGGATCAGCTTCGCCGTGTGCTCGCGCAGACGGCCCGGCGGAACAATTAAAGTACCGTAGCTCGATTTTTCGGCGGATTTTCAACCATTTCGTATTACCGTGCAAAGTTGATGTATCGTTTTGTGATAGAGGTCACCTTTTGAAGAAACTCTGGATCCTTCTCGCTCTTTGCACTCTTGGCGGCCGCTTGACCGCCCAACCGGCTGTGATGGGACAAGTGGTCGCCACTCACGTTTTCAACGGGCCGGGTGAGAGTCCCGATCCACAATTCGGTCTGCTGGAGCTTGCCGGCGGCGGGTTTATCGGGATAACGCAGGGAACCGGCAGCAATGCCGCGGCCAGCCGGATGATCTACACGATGACTCCCGCGGGGGCGGTAACCGTGATGGCGTCCTTTGCAAACGGTTCGAGCGATCTTGGCTACCACCTTTACGAAGGTTCGGGAACCTATCAATTAATTCAGGCGAGCGACGGCAACTTTTACGGCGTGAGCAACGGTCAATTGCCTGATTTGGGAAATGTTTTCCGCATTACTCCCGCCGGAGCTTACTCGGTTGTTTATAGCTTCAATTCGAATCCCGGAGGCGCGTCCGCGGCACAAGGCGGGCTGGCTGAAGGCCTGGATGGGAACTTATATGGATTCGGCGGCGGCAGCAGTCCCGGCGGCTGGGGTATTTACACCATCAATCTTAGTTCGGGTCAGTTCGGCTGGGCCTATTACGATACTTCCGGTGACTTCGTCCCCGTGGGCACGCCGGTCTTCTCCGCCGGGAATGAACTGTTCGGTTTAGCCAGCGTTTCTCCACCCAGTGAACAACCAGCGCTTTTCTCGTTCGATATCGCTACGCTGGCGTTCACGACCCAGGCCATGCTAAGTTCGGCGCAGTCTTATTCGAGAAGCTTCAGCGACCCGATCGTAATCGCGCCCGATGGCAGCATCTGGTTCACTTCCATTCAGACCAACTACGCCCAGCCGGGCTGTCCGCCGGATTGCAGCAACATCATTGAGATAGCCGCCGGGCAAGCCCAGGTCATCTACTCGTTCCCGGGGCGACCCGCGGTGAACGCGGCCGTTTCGCTGATACTCGCGAGCGACGGGAAGTGGTACGGCGATACCTTCAATCCGACGGGCAAGCCCTCTACGGACTCCGTGTTCCAGTATGTAGCGGGCGCTGCGCCGGCGCTATATCCATCCCCGCAGAACGCGGGCACGGACCCGAGCGGCCCGCTTACACAGGACGCCAACGGATACCTGCGCGGAACCCACGCGGCGGGCGCGACTTCAGCGAACTCCGGCGCGGCCTTTTTTTTGAACGTCGGGCTGGCCAGACCGCTTCCGGCTATTCGCGGGTTCGCTCCGGCGTCCGGGCCGGCGGGAACCATGGTGAAGGTGCTCGGTTCGCACTTCGTGAACGTGACCGCGATGACGCTGAACGGCGTCGCGGTGAAATTCAAAGAGATTGGTTCCGGCGTCGTAACCTTTGCGGTACCGCGCGGGGCGACGACGGGGACGATCGGGATTACCACGGCGGCGGGAACGGGAACGAGTGGGAGCGTGTTTCAGGTGGAGTAGGCAAGATCGGCGATAACCTGCTCGAAGGGAATGCCTTGGCCGCCGTTGCGGAAGTACTCGTCGGAGGCGCGGAGAGCGCTCCGGTCTTCCTCGGTCAGTTCTTCTTCGTCGTCATCATCGGCCATGACTGCGAACAGTGAGCGCGCCACGCCGAGTTTGGCGGGCGGCAGTTGATCGAGCAGTTCGTGGGCCTGCCGGCGGTCTTGCTGGAGATCGAGTGCCATGGGTTACTTCCTCTCCCCGCCGTTCGCTGAGGCGTTCTGCCGAGGAGCTTAACTACATATCATATCTGGACCTTGGCAGGTCTCAATAAATCCCGTTCCCGAGCAGATGGGAAGGAGTGCGAGCGTGTTTCAGCGGAGTAGGATCGCCCTCCGGCTCAGGAGCGGGCCCAAGCCGGACGGCTGGGCGCAGTCAGCCTGCCTGAAATGACCTTACCAATCCAGCACGCCGGTGGTTCGCTCGGACACATCAGACCTATATTGGCGCTATCCAGCGAAACCTCAAAGGAAAACCGCTGTGACAGTAAGTCCTCGAACGTATTCTGCGTTTTATCAATTAGAAGGATTTCCCTCAAAGGAATGTGCAGTTCGTGTGTTTCGGCGGGCTGAAGTGTGATTGCGATCGGTACCATTAACCCCGCCATGGGCGTAAAGCTATTGCGCTCGAATCCCTCGCGGGCTGTTCCATTAGGCGCGAGGCCAAAGAAGCGAAGCGCCAAAGAAATGCCACTTCCGACGTCGGCGCCAATGAGAACCTTCACGGGTTCGGACCCCACATTCCGAAGCGTCACGCGTAGCTCGGGCTTGGAAGCGTCAGCCCCGAAGTCGATTCCAAGCCGAAGCCCATGATCCGCTGAGCCCCAAAGAACCGCATCCGCGCAGAACGCAGGCGCTGCCATGATCCACATTCCAAGCGCCGTCGACAGGAGCCTGGCGCCGCTCACGCCGCCACCGCTACCGGCAGCCTTAACGAGAACGTCGTCCCTTTACCCGGCTCGCTCTCGAAATCGATCGTCCCGTCATGTAGTTGAATAATCCGGAACGTCATCGAAAGCCCGATGCCCGAACCTTTCTCTTTGGTCGTGAAATACAGGTTGTAGATCTTATCCCGCAAGTCCCACGGTATGCCGGGGCCGTTGTCGCTGATGCGGATTTCGGCCATGTCCGCGCGCACGCCGGACCAGAAGTGCAGATGGCCGCCGTTGGGCATCGCTTCAATCGCATTCACCACAATGTTCAGAACCGCTTGCTTGAATAGATCCTGATCCACGGTGATCGGCACCGGCTCCGCGCTCGTTTCCACGGTCACGCCGATCCCGCTCGCCTCCGCTTGCGGCCGAGCCAGTTCGGCCAATTCATGGACGAAATCCGCCAGCGGAACATTGGTCAGGTTCAGTTGCACGGGGCGCGTGAAATCTAGAAACGTCTTCACCACGCGGTCCAGCCGCAGGATCTCGTTGGAGAGCACTTCCATCTGCGGATTCAGATCATAGTCGCCGTGGGCCAGTTTGATTTTCGCCAGTTCCACGTGCATGAGGATGGCGTTCAGCGGGTTCTTCACCTCATGCGCCACGCCGCTGGTTAAGCGGCTGATGGCGGAAAGGCGGTCGGCCGTTTGAAGCTGGCGGCCGATCTGGCGGGTGGCTTCGGGATCGCGCAGGCGGATCAGCATTCCGGACTGATCGCCCAGAAACTCCACCGTCAGCAGCATCACGTTCAGCCGGCTGACTCCGTTGCGCTCCCGCGTCACCGGGACGGTGCGGTTGTGGATGGGCCGGCCAAGCTGCATCGCCTGCCCCAGCAGCAGCCCGATGCTGGTGCCCGCTGGAAACACATCATTAACGGGAAGCCCTACCAACTCGCCGCGGCCGCGCGAGAGAAACGTTTCCACCGCGCCGGCGGCGGCGATCAGACGGCGGTCGCGGCCGAAGATGAGCACCGCGTCCTCCAGTTCGTCCAGCAGCCTTTCGAAGTTGCCTTTCAGGTCGCTGAACTCGCTTTGCGCGCCCTTTAACTGCTGGCCGAGCATGGTCACCTTGGAAGCCACAATGCCGAACTCGTCCGCCCCGGGCGTTAAGACCTGCTGGATTTCATACTCGCCGCTGGCCACCATGTCGAGCATCTTGCCCACCTTGCCGAGCGGGCGGAACGCGATGGTGGAGAACAGGAACGTGCCCAGCACCGCGAAGACCACCGAGAGCGTCGCCACGCCCGCATGATGGGTCAGAATCGGACGCACCGTATTGCGGATCAGAATGGGCGAAAGCAGCACATGCGCGAACACGGTCTGCTGCCGGTTCTCGCTCTCGGTGATGCGGTAAGGCTCCTGCGCGCGGTAGAGCACCCACCACTTTTCCCAAAAGTGGTCGCGGCTCACCACCGTCTGCAGATCGGGGTGGGCGCCGAACTGATGGCCGATCATAGTCGGATCGCTATCGGCCAGGATGTGCCCGTCTTTGTCCGTGATGGCGATCTCATCCACCATGCTGAGGGACGTCATGGCCAGATCGGAAAGCTCGCGTGAGAGCGCCGCGGAACTGGCCGCGATCTCGTCCACGCGGCGGACGCGGCCCTTCTCATGCACCTCGCGATCCGTGGCCGACGCCGCATAACTGAGAATCAATTCGCCCTGCCGGAGGGAAGCATCGAACTGGCGGTTGATCGCGTCCAGCAGATCCAGCAGGGACACGATGGTCACGATGGACGCCATCACCAACACGGACCACAGCGTCAAGCGCGCTTGCAGCGTCATGGAGCGCGGAATGGCCTCAAGGGATTAGCACTAACTTGCCGGCCGTGCTGCGCGATTCGAGATCGCGGTGAGCCCGCGGCGCATCGGCCAGCGGGAACGTGCGGTCGATGCGCAATTTCAAGCGGCCATCGCCGACCCAGGTCAGCACGTCGCCGGCGCGCCAGTCCAGTTCCTCCCGCGTGGCGATGTAGTGGCCGAGCGACGGGCGCGTCAGATACAGCGAACCTTTCGGGTTCAGGATGTTGGGATCCACCGGCGGCACGGCGCCGCTCGATTGACCGAAGAGCACCATCATCCCGCGCGGCCGCAGCACGTTGAGGCTTTTCAGAAACGTCGCCGCGCCCACGGAATCGTAGACCACATCCACGCCGCGATTGTCCGTCAGCCGCTTCACTTCCGCTTCGAAATCCTGAGTATTGTAGTTGATCGCCTCATCGCAGCCCGCTTCGCGCGCGATCGCGAGCTTGGCCTCCGACCCCGCCGTGCCGAACACGCGCGCGCCCCGCATCTTCGCCATTTGCACGATCAACGCGCCCGCGCCACCCGCCGCCGCATGCACCAGCGCGGTTTGTCCCTGCGCCAGCGGAAAGGTGGAATGCGTCAGATAATGCGCCGTCATGCCTTGCAGCATCGCCGCCGCGCCCTGTTCGAAGCTGACCGCCGCCGGGAGCTTGATCAGCAGGTGGGCGGGCACGGCGGCGAGCTGCGCATAGGAACCGCGCGACATGGCATAAGCGACGCGATCCCCCACGGCCACGTTTTGCACTTCCGGCCCAATGGCTTTCACAATACCCGCGCCTTCGTTGCCCGGCGTGAAGGGCGGATCGGCTTTGTAAAGACCGGTTCGAAAATACACGTCGATGAAGTTTACGCCCGCCGCGTGAATGGCGACGACGGCTTCTTTGGGACCCGGAACGCAATCGGGAACGTCCACCAGTTCAAGCTGTTCCGGTCCGCCGAGTTGTTTAACTTGAATCGCCCGCATGTCTCAAGCGTAAGCGCAGGGCGCGCCGCGCGTGCACAACCGTTGCATAGAGTAGCAAATAGACAAAGACGAACGGCAGGGCAGCCACGCGCGCCACTGTGCGGCCCGCCAGTGTTCCCGATAAGCCCAGCCGCAGCAGAACCATGTGACGCAGCGTCCGCAGGTGCACCCGATCCAGCCAAAACGAATCGCCGTTCTCGTTGATCAGCAGGACTTTCATGGGAAGCTTCCAGGCGAGCCACCACTTCCAGCGCGTCATGATCGGATCGCCGGAGCAGACGATCGCCAGCACGGTCGCTCCGGTGGCTTTGAGCTCGCGGAGAATCTCTCCACGGCGCGCGCCCGCGGCGTAGTCCTGGGTACGCCAGATGCGCGAAGCGGGCGCCAGCCCCGCCGGGCCGCCCGGATAACAAGTCACCAGGTCCAGCCCGACACCTGGCCCGAATGACCCGCGGAGCTTCGGGATAGCGGCTTCGAGCACCGTCCGCGAGCCGCTTTCCACCAGCACCACATGGCGGATATCCGGACATCGCGCAGTCAGATAACGCATCGCTAACGCTTCTCCAGCCGCTTGATGTCTTTCTTGGCCTGGTCGAGCGTCGGATCTTCATTCAACGCGATGCGCATGAGGTCCAGCGCTTCGTCGGCGCGGCCTTGCTTTTCCGAAATCAACGCGAGTTGGTAGCGCGCCAGCCCGGCCGACGGCGTGTCGCCTTCCTGCGGCTTCTCCAGATAGCGTTGCAGCAGGGCGCGCGCCATGTCCAGGTCTCCACCTTCGTGAATCAACGCGGCCGCGGCGAAGTAGGCGGGCGAAAAATCGTCGCTGTCGAAGCGCTGCTCGGTCGCGATCAGGCCTTCCACTTCCTGTGTGCAGCCCGATGCCGCCGCCATCTCCACCAGAATGCGCCACGCATCCGCGCGGGTGGGATCGAGATAGAGCGCTTCGCAAGCCAACTCATCGGCCTGCTCCTCACGCGCTTCGGCCTTTTGCGCAAACGCGGCGTAAGCGATGTGCGCTTCATAGGAAGCCGGACCCGCGGCCAGCGCTTTCCGCAGCAGGGCTTCCTCGGCGGCCGCGTCTTTGCGATCGTGCGCCAGAGAAGCCTGCGCAAGATAACCGCGCGGCGGGTCGATGGTGGTCAGTTGCTCGGCCAGCTTCTGTGCCGCGGCCTTATCGCCTCCGAGAAACGCGGGCGCCAGATTGGAGTACAACATAAGTCCGTACATCGCGTCGGCGTTTTTCGGATCGAGCGCGAGCGCGGTATCCAATTCCTTCTTCACGCGTTTGGCGTAAGAAATCTGCTTGAGCATGCCGGCGTGTTCGGCCAGCCGCCCCGCCGCCGCCGCCGCGCCCACGTGAAAGCTGACGTTGGCAGGATCCCGCGCCAGCGCTTTGTCGGCGAGTTCCATGGCCTCGTCGGCATGCCCGAAGGCGAGCTGAATGCGCGAGAGAAGATAGTCGCGCCGCGCGGCCTGCGTGGGCGCCGGGATAGCCTGCGGGCTCTCCATAACCGCCGCCATCGCAAGCCGGTAGTGCCCGTTACTGAGAAGCTGATCGGGCGAGACTTGCGGATGCGGCTTAGCGGGATCGAACTGCGGAACGGAGCAGGCGGGCAGGGAAGACGCGAGGAGAAACGCGGCGGCTAACACAGCAGCCTGAAGTCGAGACACTCTCCACTGTGTAGCACAGCCTGTCACTGCGACCAGCGCCGGCGTTTGGGAACGCGCATCGCAATCGTGACGGCGGCGGCCCCGATTACCAATCCCGCCGCCACCTTCAGCCATCGCGAGACGGGCGAAGTCTTCGCCGTGCCCGCCACATGTTCCGGCCGCACTCCGATGCCGATGCCGCGGGCGAGCACGTGCTGCAACCCTGGTAACCGCACCGCCGCTTGCAACTGCCACGGCGCCCGCATCGGACCCTGCTGCCGGAACACGTACGCCAAACCCTTATGCGCGTTCACCTGAGCGCCTTGCGTAGCGCGCGTGGGAAACTCCCGCCGCCGCTGCACGCGCGCCAGATCGTCATCGGTGACGTTCCGTTTCAACAGCGGTTCCCACAGCAGGTTGGCGGCGGCCACCGCGTCCTGAATCGCGAGATTGATGCCCACCCCGCCGGCGGGCGACATGGCGTGCGCCGAGTCTCCGATGCACAGCAGACCCGGCCGGTGCCATACCCGCAATCGATTGATCTGCACGGACAGCAGCTTCACCTGGTCCCAATCCTTCACTTCCAAAACGCGATCGCCGAGGTAGGGCGCGATCCTGCGCAACAGATCGTGAAAGGCGTCGAGGCCCTGCTGCTTCAATGCCTCGAACGAATCCTTGGGCACGACGAATCCCGCTTGAAAGTAATCCCCGCGATTGATCAGGATCAGCGCCCGGCCGTAGTTGATGTTGCCTAAGACCTCGTCAGGGTCGTCCGGATGCCGGCTCAAGCGGAACCACAGAACATCGATCGGCACTCCCGATTCGATCAGCGCCAGATGCGCCGCTTGGCGAATGGTGGAGTGGCGTCCATCGCACCCGACGATGAGATGCGCGCGCACCTCCATCTCTCCGGAGTTCGTCCGGACCGTAACCGCGCGAAACCGCTCCGCGTCGCGGCTCACGCCGATCGCTTCATGCTCCATCAAGAGCCGGAAGTTCGGCAACCGCTTCGCCTGCTCCGAGAGGAAATCCAGAAAGTCCCACTGCGGCATCAACGCCACGAATTTGCAGGGTCCCGGAACACGAGTGAAATCCGCCGCCTGGAAAGAGAAATCGCCATACACGGCCCCTAATGACTTGAGCTCCTGATGCGGCACCTTGAGGAAGTTTTCAAGCAGACCCAGCTCATTCATTAGCTCAAGAGTGGACGGATGCACGGTGTCCCCACGGAAGTCGCGGAAGAAATCCTTGTGCTTTTCGAGCACCGTAACCTCCACGCCGCGCCGCGCGAGCAGATAGCCGAACATCATGCCCGCGGGGCCGCCGCCCACTACGCAGCATGTGGTTTCCAACTTTTCAAGACTCATATTTTCCCGCCATTTCCGCCAGCTTGCGCACCGTTCGCCAATTGCGCACAGTGCTCATAGTTCTCAGTTTCGAATCGAAGTACGCATTGGTCAGCTTGCTGCGGGCGCCGCCGTTGGGAAGGTGCAAATAGATCTCCTGGCCGCGCACGCGATAACGATCCGGCGGCGACCGGTCGGGATCCAACGCCTTCACCGCGGCCGCGTCCGGAACTCCATCCAGAAACATTAAGTGCAGCGCGTCTTCCGAAATTCCTTCCGCGATAAATGGATTCGTGCGAATCGCTTCATTCATTTGTTCCGCGGTTCGGAAGACCATCGGCGGCTTGTGCCCGAAGCGCTTTTCGATCTCGCTCGATACAATGCCGCCAAGCTTTTTTACCGCGCCGCGCTCGGCTTGGAACACCACGTTGCCGCTCTGGATGTAATTCACCGCGTTCCGGCATCCCGCGGCGGTGAACATCTCCTTCAAGTCTTTCATCGGCAGCTTGTTCTTGCCGCCGAGATTGATGCCGCGCAAAAGGGCGATGTACGTGGTCATCGCTCTTGCTCCACCAACCGGCAGGGACAAAGACACACCGCCGCGAGATCGTCCGGTTCGGGGACGCTGCGCACGGGTGGAATTCTCTTGCACCAGCAATCGCCTTGCGGGTTGCACTCGAACGGCTTTCCGCAATGCGGACAGGTGAGCGTCATCGCGCCGGCTCCGCCTGTTTCGGGCGCTCATCCACAATGGTGAACTGCATATCCTTAGCCAGGCTTACCAGCTTCTGCACATCATTCCGCACAAACGGGGGCAGCCACTTCATGCGCTTCGGCCAGTTGAGAAATATTTGGGTGATCCCATTGTTGCGCGCGAACTGCACCAAGGTTTCCGGCACGGAAGCGCCTTCCACCAGGCGCGCGTCCACATGCAGGTTGCGAGCGAAATTCAGATGTCGTTCCACGCCGGCATCCGCGGCTTCCGCGCGCGATCCCGCTTTCGCGATCGCTACCGCGATGCATTCGGCCGAGATGAAATCCGCCACGCGCTTGGCGCGCCGGATGAGCGCGACGCTCGAAGGATCCGCCGTCACCAGCACCATGATCCGCTCTCGCGCCCCGGTCGCTTTCCCCGCCGCCTGCTTGCCGCGCGCCCCGTTCGATGCGCGATCCTGCACCTCTTCCGCCTGCCGCGCGCCCACTTCATGCGCGGTCTGCCGCAGCGCCATTTCCCGCAGCGCCACCAGCGTGCTCTCCCGGAAGAAATGATCCAGCGCGGTCCTGGCTTTCTCCTGGCTGTAGACCGCGCCGCGCTCCAGCCGGTTCAGCAGCGCGCGCGGCGTCAGGTCCACCATCACCACTTCGCTCGCCTGCTCCATCACCCAGTCCGGAATGGTCTCTCGGACTTTCACGCCGGAGATTTGCAGCACCTGATCGTTCAGGCTTTCGAGGTGCTGGATGTTCATCGTTGTATAGACGCCGATGCCCGCGTTCAGCAGAGCCAGAACGTCCTCCCACCGTTTGTCGCGTTCGGACCCCGGCACGTTGGTATGCGGAAACTCATCCACCAGGCACACCGAAGGGCGCCGCCGCAGAATCGCATCGGTGTCCATCTCCTGGAACGCCGTGCCGCGATATTCCATGGTGCGCCGCGGAATCACATCGAGCCCTTCAATCTGCGCGATCGTGTCCTTGCGACCATGCGGCTCAAAGTACCCCACCACCACATCCACTCCGGCGCGGCGCAGTTCCCGCCCTTCTTCGAGCATCTGGTAAGTTTTGCCCACCCCGGCCGCGAAGCCAAGGAATATCTTAAGCTTGCCGCGCCCGGCTGGAGGGTTCATGCGGCCTCGCTTAGTGCGGAAACACGCGCACGTCCGCGCCGCGCCGTTTACGCAGCAGCCGGTCCAGCGGCGTTCCGAAAATCTTCGCCCGCCATCCTTCTCGCATGCTATGGCCGACGAAGATCTGAGTGATTCCGTGGGTGTGCGCGTAGTCGACGATGGCTTCGATCGAATCCTCGCCCGTGAGCTCCTCCACGCGTGCGCCCGCTTGCCGCGCGAGCTCCAGATTCGCCTCCAGCGCTTTCTGATTGGCCGGGTCCAACTGCCGCTGGTGAACGTGCGCGGCAATCAACTCCCCATGAAAACTCTCCGCGATGCGCTTCCCGCTCTCCAGCATCCGCGCCCCGTTTGCGCGCGGGGTAAGGCAGATCATGATGCGCTCCTGAGTGCCCCACCCCTGGCGCACTCCGTTGCGCTGGAGGTAGGCTTCCAGTTGCCGGTCCACCACATCGGCCGCCAGAACCAGCGCCAGTTCGCGCAGTTCGGCCAGCTGCCCGCGCCGGTGCTCCATGTCCTGCTCGGTGGCGCCTTCCTTAGAAATGCACACGGTCGCGGGAGCATCCACCACCACGATTTCATCCGCTTCCAGAATAAAATCCACCGGCACGGTTTGCGAAACGCGCTTGCCGGTGATGTTCGAGACGCGCTCCTGATATTCCGTGATGAAGCCGATGTTGATCGACGCAACCACCGAAATGCCTGCTTCCAGAAGCTGTTCCACATCCTGCCAGCGGCTCGCGTGCGCGGCGTCCGGCGGGTTATCGTAAGCCAACCCGTCCACCAGACAGACGCTGGGATGACGGCGGAGGATCGTCTCCACATCCATCACCATGCATCCATCCACTTGTTTCAGCGGAATGATCTCAAGCTGCTGCAGCACGCGCGCGATCTGGCCGTCCACCTTCGGCTGGATCGCTCCCACCGCGACGTCCTGGCCGCGCTCCCGGCGGCGACGTCCCTCGTCGAGCATGCGGAAACTCTTGCCGACGCCGGACGTGTAGCCCAGAAAAATCTTGAGCCGTCCGCGGCTCTGATGCAGTTCCTGAGCCTCGAGTTCCCGGAGGAGTTGATCCGGATCCGGCCGCCGCAATTGGCTGGTGCCCACGCGTTTTATTATCTCTGACTTACCTCGCCGATGGCCCGGCGGAGCGCGCCGGCAATCGCGAACTTTCCTCGAACACCCGCACGCGTTCCAGCGTGATCGCCACCAGATTCGCCAGGGACTGCAGCGCCGTCTCCGAAATCCGCCGCGGCTTCACCGCCATGCTCCCGATCGGCTGGCCGCCGAGGCGCACCGAAACAATGTGCATCCCGCTCGGCTCATGATCCCGCGACGTGCCGTTGATCGCCGATTCGCGCAGGTCGTGCTCCGCTTCCGCCTCCATCCGGCCCGAAGCAAACATCCGTTCCGTCCGGGCGTCAAACAGCACCACTGAAGCGAAATCGAAAATCCGCGCGATGTCGGCGGTGATCCCATTCACCATTTCGCGCCCGGGTTCCGCCAGCAAGATCGCTTTGCTTAACGAATACAGAAGATCCATCTCCTGCTTGCTCTCGAGCGCCGCCTGCGTCTGTTTGCGCGCCTGATTCGCCAGCCGGCTTGCCACCAGAGCCGTCACTAAGAAGGCGAGAAGCGCCACCCAGTTCTGAGGGTCCGCTATGGTGAACGTGAACACCGGCGGCAGAAAGTAAAAATTCAGGCAAGCCACCGAGAAGAACGAAGCAACTACCGCTTCCGTGGCGCCCGCGTACGCGGCGGTGAGCAGAATCGCCACCAGATATCCGAACCCGGCGGTGAGCGAGTTGACATGCGCCAGGCGGAACTCAATCAGTGTCAGCGCCGTGATCGCCCCCAGCGCCACGCCGATTCCAACCGCGCGTTGGCCGACTCTTCTTTGACTCTGTGCCAGCACGGACCTAGTCTATCGCTGCCAAGGCACCCCGGAAATGTGAAGCGGCGCACCCCCGCGTTCCTGAGGTATACTCAGAGCGTCTTGTTCAAGACCATTGGACGTGTCGGGCTGCTCATCATGCTGGCTCTCCGCGCCGCGCTGCCTTCCGCGCCGCTCGGTAACCTAGCTGATCCGCCTTGCGGTCTGAAAGGAGCGCAACGAGCCCGCTTAGCTGTAGCCGCCATCCGGCCTCTCTTCTTCGTTTAATCGTCCAACTGTCTTAACTGGCAGCCGCTTCGGAACTTCTTTTTCCGTCCCACGCTCCCGTTGCACCTTAGCACCCCGTCCCGTTCTTTTAGCTCCATCGGTCCTTCTACTCCGCCGCTCGCTATGACGGATGTTCTCCGTTGTTCAACCATACGGGATTTTCTCCATCCCACCCTCAGGTTCGAAAGGAACCGTGATCCGTGAGCGTACACCTGATCAATCCGAGCGACATCTCGTTCGGCACCGCCGTCATTACTCCCCGTTGGCTTTATGTACTGGCTTCCGCAACACCCGCGCAAACCGGAACTCCCATCCTCTGCGACGAAACCCTGGAACTGCTGGATCCCGCCTCCATCCGGCCCGGCGACATAGTGGGCATCGGCATCCACACGGGCAACGCGTTGCGCGGTTATGAGGTGGGAAAAATAGCTCGCGCCCGCGGCGCCTGGGTCATTTTCGGCGGCATTCACGCCACCCTATACCCGGACGAAGCAATCCAGTTGGGGGGCGCTCACTCCGTGGTGAAAGGCGATGGCGACGTGGTTTGGAAGTTCGTCGTCAACGACTGCCTTACCGGTTCGCTCGCGCCGCTTTATGACGGCGGCCGCATCGAACCCGACCAGTTTTTGCCGGCACGTTGGGACCTTATGCCGGACGATCGTTATATGTGGGCCTCCGTGCAAACCGTCCGGGGTTGCGCCAAGCACTGCTCGTTTTGCTCCGTGTGGCGCACCGACGGCCAACGCCCACGCCAGCGCGCCTCGGACGGCGTCATCAATGAGATCGTGCAGCTTCGCCGCAGGGGCTTTCGCTTCATCGCTCTGGCGGATGACAACTTTTATCCCGTCACGCTGACCGATCTGAAACTTGCGGAACGGCAAGGCAATCCGTCGCGCATCCAGCAACTGCGAGCCATGCGCAATGAGCGCTTCGAGTTGATGGAGCGCATGGCGGAGCTTCCCCGCGACATGGTCTTTTACACGCAGATCACCATGGAAGCGGCCGAAGATCCCGAGTTTCTGGACGCCATGAATAAGGCGCGCATCCGCGGAGCGCTGGTGGGCGTGGAAGCCGTCACCCCGGAAGGTCTGAAAGCGGTTTACAAGGACTTCAACCTTTCCGGGGACAACCTGGTGGAGCGCCTCAAAACCTTTCGGGAGCATGGCGTGCACGTGCTCGGCTCTTTCATCTTCGGCCTGCCGACCGACAAGCCGGATACGTTCGACGCGACCGCCGCGCTGGCACTGAAAGCGGGCATCACTTTCGCGCAGTTCGTGATGATGACGCCGTTTCCCGGCACCGTGGATTTCGAACGCTGGGAGAAAGCACAGCAGGAGAACCCGGCCTATGTCGCCGGCGTGCCCATCACCCGCTACTGGCTGATCCCTTCGCATCTGCGCCCCAAGATGTTCACCCCGCATCCCAGCATGGGTTCCGACGAGATCCGCGAAAGAACTCAAGGCGTGTGGGACCGCTTCTATAACTGGGCTTCCATTTGGGAGCGTTCTTCCTGCGTGAAATCCGTTCGCGGGCGCCTTGCCTTCGTCTTCGTTTCGCGGCTCTATCGCCAGATGTATGCCAAGACCGGCATCACGACCGATAGCGCGCGCCGCAATCGCGCCAACCTGGCCGCGCGCTCGCTCGCCAAGCTATGCCGCAAGTTGTTTCAAGCGAAACCGATGCCGGAACTGATACTGGAAACCGCGCCCGCCGTGAAGTACGAAGCGTTCACTGTTCTGAAATAGCGGCGTTATCTTCCCCGGTTAAACAGGAACCACAGAAGCAGCACGATCAGAAGAAGTCCGAAGCCGCCCGGCCATAAGAACCATCCACCGCGGCTGCTGTAGCCGACCACCACGCAGCCGGTCTGAGACACCGCGACCAGTATCGCGAGAAGCATTGCTGGAACGGGCGCTGGAAGGGGCGCTGGAACGGGCGCCGCGGGACCGGATCGCGTCTTTCCGCTACACTTGCTTTCAATCCAGTTGCCGAATACTTTCATCCACACCATACTAGCCGTGATTACTTTGGCCGCCGCGCTGATGCCGGCGCAGGCCCAGACCCCGCGCGCAGTGGACCTGCTTGTCACTCACGGTCTTGCGGTCACGATGGACGCCCAGCGCCGCGTGATTCCGGACGCGTCAATCGCCGTTGAAGGCGACACCATTCTCGCCATCGGGCCGGGCGCGGAAGTCGCCCAAAAGTACAGCCCGCGCAAGGTGATCGATGCCCGAGGCGCCATTCTGCTTCCCGGATTAATCAACGCTCACACACATATTGCGATGAGCTTTTTCCGCGGCCTTGCCGAAGACCGTTCGCTCGACGACTGGCTCAGGAAGTTTATCTTCCCCGCTGAAGCCCGCAATGTAACGCCGGAATTTGTAACATGGGCCACCCGGCTCAGCATGCTCGAAATGCTGCGCGGGGGCACGACCACCATCGCCGACATGTATTACTTTGAGGACGATATCGCCCGGGCTCTGAGTGAAGCCGGAATGCGCGGCGTCCTCGGCGAAACTATCATCGGCTTCCCCGCGCCCGACAACAAGACCGCGGAAGCGGCCCTCGCATATACCGAAAAGTTTCTCGAACATTGGAAAGACAATCCCCTGATCACCGCGGCCGTGGCGCCGCATTCCGTCTACACCTGTTCGGAGAAGTTACTTAAAGACTCCGCCGCCCTTGCCCGCGGGTATCATGCGCCGATCCTCACGCACCTTGCGGAAGCTCCTTACGAACGCGATTACAGCCGCCGCGAATTCGGCGCTTCCTCCGTGCAGTACCTGGCGCGGATCGGCGTGCTGGGACCTGACTTACTCGGCGCGCACTGCGTCTGGGTTGACCAGGCCGACATCGCGACGCTCGCCCACTTCGGGGCGGGTTGCTCTTTTAATCCGTCGAGTAACATGAAGTCCGCCGCCGGACTAAGTCCCGTACCGGAGATGTTAGCCGCTGGAGTAGCCGTCGGGATTGGTTCCGACGGTGCGGCCAGTAACAACAACCAGGACATGTTCGAAGAGATGGATCTGGCGGCCAAGTTACAAAAATTCGGTCGCATGGACCCCACGGCGCTTCCCGCTCCGCAAGTGGTCGCGATGGGAACAATCATCGGCGCCCGCGCGTTGCATATGGAGAAGCGGATCGGCTCGCTCGAAGCGGGCAAGAAAGCCGACATTATCATCGTGGACACCTCAGCCCCGCACGCCACGCCGATGTATGACGTCTATGCACAGATCGTTTACGCATTGAAGAGCGCGGATGTCCGCACCACCATCATCGGTGGAAAAGTAATCATGGAAGATCGCAGAATGCTGACGTTGGACGAACCGGCCGTTCTGGACAAGGCTGCGGCTTACAAACGGCAAGTGGCCGCGTCTTTCCCGCTGATGAAGCCAAATTAAGGACTTTCCGCGCAGGCTTATCGGATACAATTCCATCCGGCGGAGTTGTGATGGAACTGAACGCATTTGTAGTGATGCCCTTCGGCACGAAGTCTCCAAGAGGCTTCAACGAAGCCCCGAATAAAAAAGATCCCAAGACCTCCATCGACTTCAACGACGTCTGGCACAGCCTGTTTTTTCCGGCGCTCAAGCAAGCCGGTTGCAAGCCTTTCCGGGCGGATAGCGAGACCCTGGCCGGCGACATTCGGACCGATATGTTCTTCGAATTAGTCACGGCTGATGTGGTCCTCGCCGACGTTACTATCTCCAATCCGAATGTCTTCTATGAACTCGGTGTTCGGCACGGAGTATGCTCCAGGGGCGTATTTGTCGCCACTGGAAATCTGACTCCCGGCCGCGCCTTTGACATCGCCCAGGACAGAAGCTTTTCTTATGACGGCACTCTCTTCCTGGAAAGCGCCGCCAAGGGACCCGAACGGGACAAATTGTTGGACGCCGAGGTCAAGAAACTCACCACCACTCTCATCCAGGCAATTGCAGGCGACCAGGAAACCGTCGGGAGTCCGGTCTACTCTCATCTTCCCGGATTAGTTCCGGCGGATTGGAGCCGCATCCAGACTTCGCGCGCGCAGCACTTCCACACGCTTCAGGATGATTGGCTCGATCGTGTCCGCAAGGCCCAGGCCGAAGAGCATCCCGGCGACATCCTGACTCTGGCCGACGACGCCCCGACCCGCCTGCACCGCACAAAGATACTAAAGGAAGCGGCGGCTGCGCTGATCAACATGTGCCGTTACTCCGCCGCCGAAAAAGTCCTGCGCGAAATTACCCCCTCCCAGCCCGACCCCGAAGCTCAACTCCAGCTCGCGCGTGCCTTGTCGCTTCAGGGTGACGATGACGGGGCTGAGCACGAGTTGCGGAATATTCTCAAACAGCATGAAGACGATCCTGATGCCTCTGACTTACTGGGTCAGGTGTTGCGGCACTTATGGCGGCTTAGTTGGAAGAATGCAGCGGATGAAGACAGAATCCAGCGAGCTCTTGACAATGCTCAACTCGCCGACATGGCGATCGCCAACTTCATTAAGGCCTTTCGGTCCGATGCCAATGCCTACTATGCCGGTCTCAATGCGCTCATCCTCGGCGCATTGCTCAAGCACATACGGCCTGTTCCGGAAGATTCCGGCGCGCTCGATATTGAGGAACTTAAGGCCGTAATCGCGTTCGTCGCCAGGAATGCGCGGGAGCGGGCCATCGCGGTGGGGGATTATGTCGAACAGTTCTGGGCGACCACCACTCTCGCCGGGATCGCCATGCTGCGGCAGGATCATGACGCTGGGCTTGCCCGCATCCGGGAAGCGCTCTGCATTCCCGGTAAGACGTCCTTCCAGATTCAATCGTTCGAGGATCGGCTGGCGTTGCTTTCTGAGTTAAACTTCGAATCCGATTTCGTAGGTAAGGCGCTCACGCAAGTCCGTTCAGTTAAAAGATCATCTCACTGTACCTGTGAGCGAGTGATTCTATACTCGGGTTACAAACTCGCCGATCCTAAGTTGACCGAGGCGCGGCTGGCACTGGTCGGCAAACAAATTAGCCAGGCGGTCGAAAAGGATTGGGAGGTTCACGAGAAGGATCTGGCCATCTGTGATGGCGCTACCGAAGCCGGCATTCTTTTCTCAGAAGCCTGTCTGGGCAGGGGCGCCAGCGTTCGGCTCATGCTTCTTGACCCGGATTCAGAAGAGTCCGGCGATCCTCGCTGGCCGTTTCCGGATCCGCAATGGTTGCGGCGTTTTCACTCCCTCATCAACCAACGCGATAGAGTGGAGGTTTGGTATCACAGTAAACATTTCGGAACGCAATTTGCAGCGCCCGTGCAAGGCGACGGAGACGATCCGCCGGATGACGCTCAAAAGTTAATCACTCACTATAAACAATGGATTCGCCACACCGCACGGATCGAAGCGGATATCGCCGAGGTCGCCGGTTCAAACGAGATCAGACATGGTGAGCTCCACGGCCTCTTTGTGTGCGACCGCAAGAGTACTGGGGAAGACCCGAACGATCCCGCATATCTGATCCGTTACGTCAACTCTTTCGATGGCTATCGCGGCGAAGTCAAAATCATCGATCCCCAGGAACTCGACCAGGAGTTAGTTTCTGCCGCGACCAACTGACTTCCGCCGGAAGTACGTCGCCGCGTTTCTGTATCTCGCCGCGCTTGCCTCGCGAGCCACCGCGGGCACTCTTCCCAATCCCGTTTTTATTTACGAATTAGGGCCGCTGGCGCCCGACGAGCAGGCGCGCTTGGTGGCTCACGCGCACTTCGATGGAACCGTATTCGATGGCGCGGTCCACATTCCGGAACGGCTCGCCGCAATCGATTCGCAGCATATCCAACTGTTCTACTTATGGTTGACGGTGGATGTAAGTAACGGTGCAATCGTTTACGAGCCCGGTATGGAGTCCGCCATTCGTCAACTCGCGGGACGCGGCACGGTAGTCTGGCTCGCGGTGAAAGGCGGCGGAGCTGGCGCGGAAGAGCGCGCCGTCATGGCCGCTCGCCATGTCGCCGACCTCGCTTCAAGCTCCGGCTTGCGTGTCGCGCTTTATCCGCATTACGGTTTTTACCTCGCCCGATTTGAAGATGTCCTGCGCATTGCGGAAGCGGCAGGCCGGAGTAACCTTGGTGTCACTTTCAACCTGTGCCATGAGCTTCGGGCCGGACTTCCAGGTAATCTTCCGGCACTGATCCAGCGGGCCTTACCGCGCCTGTACGCGGTCACGGTTAATGGCGCGGATCGTCATGGCGCCGATTGGAAAAGCCTGATTCAACCCCTCGGCCAAGGTGACTTCGACGTTACCGCGCTCGTGAAAACGATCTTCGACGCGGGATACCGCGGGCCGATCGGCATCCAGTGCTACGGCATTTCTGAACCGCCCGCAACATTAGTCCCTCGAACCCGCCAGGTCTGGACGGAGATGACGGCTAAGATACCCGAAACAGACGCTGTCCGTTCTCCCAGGTAACTTCCCGAAAGACTTCGGGTGAAGCTAACTCCTTCAGTAACCCGAGCGTCTCCCGCGCCACGCACTTACCCGCCAACCGATTGGCTTCAGGATTGTTGTTTTGCGATACTCCCGAGCCTTTGCCATCGGTACAACTGCAATCGCTCCCGAACACCAACTTAGTCCGATGCCGCGCGACGAAGCCCCGCGCAAATTCCTTATCCCGCGACAGCGCATTATTCCCCGAGTTGGCCGAAGTATCCGCATAAAGGTTCGGGAACTCGGTCAGCCACTTATCGGTAAGTCCGCCGGCTTTGATCGGTCCCGCGGGATAGCCGCGATCCGTTGGAACATCTGCGCTGATATGCGCCCAGAACAAATCCCCATGTCCAAGAAAGGTGGTCTTCGGATAAGCCCTTAGAACTTGATCGAACCGCGGATAGCCCGTATTATACGGAAGCTCTCCGGGAAAATGCGGAAAGTTCTGGATATGCATCATTACCGGTACTTTCATCTCCGCGGCCATCTCATACAGTCGCCGCATCTCCGGTGAGTCCAGCGCAAGATGGTACTTCAACTCCCCGATACTTACCGCGCCGCCGCGAAGCGCTTCGCGCATCATGCTGTCCGCTTCCGCTTGGGATGGGTCCGTCACCACCGACCTGACAAAATGTCCCGGTCGCCGCGCCATCTCCGCCTTGGCTTTCTCCTCATCGGCGGCCTGCGTCAGCAAAACCGCGTTCGAAACCCCGCAGCCTTGGATGTGGGTAAAACAGGCATCCGGATCACGCCGCAAGTGCAGATGCGAATCGAGCACCGGTCCGCCCCACGAAACTTCCTCCCGCGGCCATGCCGACGGAACAATCGCCGAACCCACCGCGGCGGCCAGGAACGTTCTGCGTCTCAACATGTACTTGCCATGTCCTTAAAACGTAACACTCACCGGGACAGGTATCACCTGCGGCACCGCATCGAGCGACTCAAAAAACAGCGTTGCCGAGTAACTCCCGGACGCCAGTGTACCCTGTGTCGCCGTTGCGATGACGGGCGTACTCCCGACGCCGGAGTAGTGGTCGAGCGCAAGCCAGCCGGATGCCCCGGAGTACCTGATCGTCACCGTCCACACCTGCTTGGCTCCCGATGCGGTCACAGTAATCAAAGCCGGAATCCGATTGGCTAGCGTTACACTGGGTGGGCTTATCGCCAGGGTATTTGGAGACGCCGATGCACCCAGGTAGGGCACGCTGAGCGCCGCCACCACGGTGTTCCCCACGGCATCCGTTCCCGTAACCTGGAAGTCGACCAACGTTGGCACGGGCGGATTCACAAAACAGACGTAAGCCGTTAGCGTACCGTTCGCCGGTAACTCCGTCGATCCCCAAAAGTTGGCGATATTCAAACTCTGGTCCATCATGCCGGTGTTGAAATGGTTAAGCGCCACCGCCGTCCCGGCCACCTCCTGCAACGTTAGTTGCTGCTCCCATTGGCAATTCGCCGGCGCGCCGGCATTCCGCACCACTGCGCGCGGGATGCCGGTGAGCACCATGCTCGCCTGTCCCTCATTGCCAAGGAACAATGCCGTGAAGGTAGTAGAGTAAACATTTCCGGAAGCATCCTTCGCATCCACTTCGAAGTTCACCAACTGCGGAGGCGAGATGGCCAAGTCACTAACCGACGCCGTAATTGAGCCAAACCGGGGTAAGACGGCCGATGAGAATAGCGGCAAGTACTTAGCGGTCAAATCCACGCCGTTGGCCAGCACTTTCGTCAGGGTGGCTGTGCCGCCCTGCGTCTCGCGCACCACGATCCGGTAATTCCATCTGCCGGAACTGCCTCCTTCCTCGTAGATCAACCCCGGCCGGATCGTTGGGTTCGTGCTGGACACGACGAAACCCTTCAGGGCCGGCGAGGCCATAGTATCAAGAATAAGTGAAGTTTTAAGCTCTGAGGCTAGGAACGTCCCGTCCCCCGCATAGCGGATTGTCACTTTGTTGGTCCCCGGTAAGAGCGCGGCAGAAAGAACTTGAATCACGGCCACGGAACTGGAACTCCCCGGCGTGAGCATCCCCGACCCGATTCGAACCGATCCCAGTGTCACGTTCACTTGCCCGGTTGGCGGACTTGCCGGCGTGCCCTCAGTCGCTTTGACGGTGACGGTCAGTGTCGCCGCTCCGCCCACAGGAATCGAATTCATACCCATACCCATGGTCGTCGCCGTCGCAAGCTGCTGCGGCTTCAGGTACTTCAGCCAGGCGGTGAATAACTGATCGGCGTCAATCGACCCCAATCCCGTCACGAGATCGTACCCTACCGCGGCCGAGTAACCGAAGCTACCCGACAAGCAGTTCGCGGTTCCAATCTCGCAAGGGATGATGTTGCTCCCATACTGCACATCGTGGAAAGGAATAAGAGAAGTGGGTTGTGAAGCGTAAGCCGTGTTCAAAGCATAGAGAGTCGGGTTAAGCGTCCCCAGCCCGGATTGGTAACCTGCCGATGCCTGTAAGTACTGGCTCAGCAGCGCCGCGACGCCCGCGAACGCGGGAGTGGCCGCCGACGTTCCACCACCGCCATCGATGCGTCCATTCGCGCAGCTTCTCTTATAGCAGTCGGCATACGCGTCGTGAAGGTACGAAGAACTTAGCGCGATGTCCGGTACAGCGCGCCGATTCTCCGTGATCGCGCCCAGTATCTCCTGCCAGGACGGCGTTTGAAACAGCCTGCTCAATCCTCCGCCGGAGGCAAGTATCCCGTTCGCCCTACCAGAGTCATTCCATGCTACTTCCGGTATGTACATCGTAGCGGATGACAGGTTCCCGGAGTTCCCACCCAGCCAGTAAGTGCTGGGATCTTCCGGTAAGTCGACGCCATTATCCTTGGACGGATCGGCCGCGAACTCGGTGCCTCCAACGGCGGTGGCCTGCGGGACCGCCGCAAACGCGTTCACCGACAGTCCGTGTGCCGCGCTGCTGTTTGGGCCTCCATGTGCGTCGCAGTCGGCGGGTCCGGAATCGCCGGCGGAATTCACCCAGGTCACTCCTGTCGCCGCCGCTAGCTTTCCCAAATTTCCGAGTAAGTCACCATCGTTCGGCGATAAATTCGCCTCACACGCATGGAAACTGACACTCATTATGGGAGCGACGTGACCATCTATCGCATATTCCATCGCATTCACCACGTCCGGCGCATACACAAACAGTAGCTGCGCGCCGCGGGCGACTCCTCCGCTGATCTCCAGATCGAGCGTCGCCTCCCCTTGACCGCCGGTGAACCCTGTTTCGCCCACCCCCGGCACAGGGATTCGAACGGGATCAGAAGCCGGTAAGTGAAACATCGCCCGGTAATCTCGAATATCGTTGTCATCGAAGTCCGAGTCTCCCACTACCGCGATCGTCTGCCCGCTTCCATCGATTCCCGCCGCGTAAAGCGGGGCAATGTTATAGATGATCGCAAAGTCGTCCGGCGCAAGATAGTTACTCCCCGAACCACCGTTCTCATCCGGGCGGGCTCGTGCGTCCCCGCCCGCGGGCTTAGGATAAAAATCATCCAAACCATGCAACCCGCTCACTAATTTCGCGAGCGCCGCGGGTACTTGCAAGTCCGTAGCCGGCGCGAAGTGACTTTCCCCGTTGACTAAGTAACGATGCAGTACCGCATGGAAAACGCTTTCCACCTGTCCCGCCGTTCCGGAAAACGAGATGGATGTGCGGCTTCGCGCAACCGCTTTGATGGAAAATCCGTTCGACGCCAGCCAGACTCGCACCGCGTTCAACCGCCCTTGATCCAACCCGAACCGCTCGGCGAATTGTTCCGGTGTTAGCCACGCGTGAAACTGTGGTGAAGTCCGGTCTTGCTGCGCCGCCAGCAGCGCGTTGAGATTTGCGTCCTGATCCGCCGTCCTGCGGAATGTGATTGTTATATAGGGGATGACAGTCGAACCGTCGACTGCTCCAATGTCGTTCTCCAGCCGCGCCAACGGCGTCCGCGCGCCCTCGAACATCACTGTCTTACTACTGTCGATTTCGAGACGGGACTCCTGTTGAGCCGTTAGTGGCGACGCCAATCCAGCACAGAGAAGCGCGCACGCCGCCTTAGTCAGAAACTCCTGTGCGCGCATCGCTATTTACCGCCTGGAAAGCCCAGTGAAGTAACGGAGTCGAATAACTTGCGCGCATCGAACCGCGCACCGAATAGGAAGCGGAGATCGTCCGGCGGTGAGATAAATCCCGGCCGATGGATCCGGTCCCATGGGGAGGCGACGTTCGCGCTCAAACCCAGGATAAAGGGAGTGTATGGAATTTTCAAAAAGCCTTCAAAGCCTACCCGCCAAGTCCGATCCCGAATCAAACAATTCCCGCTTCCGACACTTGAAACGGCAATTCCGCAACTCGCTCCTGTCACCGGATCGGTACCCAATGGCAGCACGTTTTCGAAGTTACCCCACTTACCGACCAGAAAGTCCAGATAGGTAAGCTGCTCCGGAGCGCGGTCTGTTTTCCCCGAACCATCCCAGTTACGATATTCCCGGTAGTGTCCCACTCTCGCTCCATAACCATAAAACTTATAGAAGCTCGCGTTATTCAGAGTGGATACGGTCGCGTTCAGCGTGGCGGAAGTTTCCGACGTCGATTCATCTAGAGTGTAGAAACCCGCCTTGACAAGCGGGGCCACATATAGCGAATAAGGAACTCCCCGGTAGTACCAGTTCGAAATAATGAGCGGCAAGTACGCTCCAATCTGTAATGACGCCGCCTGTCTGTCAAGCAATGCGTTGGTCACGGGGTTGGAAGAAGTACTCGATCCAGTGGAGGTGGTTCCCGCGTCCAAAGCGTGTTCGCGCATCGACGGCGAAAACCCAGTGGTCGTTGTTGTGGTGGGCGCGGTTCCGGGCGAGGAGCTCGTCGAACTCGTGGTGGCGATCGACGTCAGCCTCGCATTGAAGAACGTATCGAAACGATAGCGTTGCATCTTGCCCTGGAACGGCCGCATCCAGTTCTTGTCCACATCCAGGCTGAGAAACGGGCTTGCACTCGTGCTGCTGAAACTGTTCGCATCGGCCGCCATCAGAACTCCCCCCGTAAACTTAGCGGTCACCCGGCCCCAATCCAACTCCGCGGGCACTACCGCCACCTGAGCCGCCGCCTCGCTTGTGAGATCATTACTTTCCCCGAATACTTTCACGGTCTGATCCGGATTCACCGCCGCGTCCAACTTAGCGGTAAAGAGTCCGGTTTTCGGATCGACGTCCTGTTCATGCTCCTCCACTACCGAGTTACTCTCCACCACCTGCACCTTCACTTTGTCCAATGACTTATCCGAGCCGGAAATGGAAGAGTCGCCTTCCTTCACCTGATAAATGGTTTTAGGCTTGTCCGGCCTAGATGCCACTGTCATCGTGGGGGAAGCCGGTTCCCGCTGGCCGGTCTGGAAAACAGCCACCGTATCGCCAGCCTTCAAATCCGCCGCCGGCTTACCGCTGAAAGTAAGTGGATTTAACGATACTTCCGACCACACCGCCTGCTGCTCCTTGCCGTTGACCAGCAGCTTAACGTCCGCTTGGTTAGACGCCGGGACGCACCCGAATATGGCCGTCACGCCGCCCCCCGGATTCGGTGCTTTGGGTAAGTAAGGCGCTTCGCACCCCGATGCCGCGGCTGCCATCACAGGAGCCGCCGAAGCCGCGGCAGCCGCCGGAGCCGGAGGAGCAGTATCCGAGCCGCCTGACGTCCCCTTGGCCGTTATCGTTAGCGTGGCGCCCACGGTCACCTTGTACTCCTTTGTTGGCGCCTCCCCAACGATGATTACAATTTGATCCTTGTCGCTAAGGCTATTCACCGGAACAGGCATCGCAAACGGCGGGCAAGCATACGGATAAGCAGGAGCACAGTTCACCTGCTGGAACGGAGGGTCATACTTCGGGAAACCATCCGGCCGCAACACTTGGACCTTCACCGGACTTTGCGTGGCAACAGATAGTCGGAGCTGATCCGGCGAGTGTTGAATGAATACATTCCGCTGAACATTCTCCACCATTGGCAGCACCTGCGCGAAAGTTTCATTCCGCGTGCAAGGCGCGGGACCCGCAACAGCGCTGCACATCGTCCCCGCGCTCGAAACAATATAGACTTCGTCTCCGGTGACCAACTGTGCGCCCGTAACGGTAAACTCGAAAGTCGTACCATCGAACGACGGCCGTTCGCTCCCCCGCACAAATCCACCGCCCGCGCCGATCCTCCGTACTGCGAGCCGTGCATTTCGCACTTGTGCGGCGCAGTCTTCGAAGGTTCCTTCCGCAATCATCGTCGCCGACACCGTTCCCCCCGGAACCGGGTCCTTCACCTTCAAGTGGTAAGAGACGCACTCCGCCTTCACCGCTCCCGATCCCAAAATCATCAGCAGCAACAAAAAAAGCTTTCGCCCGCAACTCATCTCGATTCCTCCGCCCAATCCACTAAGCGCAAATTTTTGTAAAACACGGACACCGGTTTCGAAATAGTCTAATCCAAAATTGCGCGGGAGATTAAACCAATTTGCCGCGGCGCGCGTCACAAGCACCTGTGAACCAATTCGCTCCCGCCCTGTTCGTGTGCCTCGGCCTCTTCGCCGTCAGTTCCGCCCGCGCCGCCACCACCCAACCCGTCGCCGCCCACGACCCCGCCTTCGACCGAATCCCCTTCACGCAATGGATCGCCGGCCCCGACTCCCCCACCCGCGTCCGTTGGTCCGCCGAGGTCACTCACCCCCAGCTTTCCTTTCACCAGCGCCTGGTGGCCACCGTGAACGTGAAAATCGATGGCGCGGAACTCGCCCAGCGCCGCGGTAAAGGCGAATTCGTCGTCTTCACCCAGTTCACTGACGGCGCCGGCAACACTTACCAGAACCACACCGCCGTCAACCTCACCCGCGTCGAAGAAGGCCTGAGCGCCTCCAACGTCAACTACTCCACTAAGTTCTTCGTACTTCCGGGCGAGTACCGCCTCGCCATCCTGCTCCTCAACTCCGCCACGAACGAACACTGGTCAAAAACGCAAAAGGTGCAGTTCGCCGAATTCCACCATGACCCGCTCCCCGATTCCTGGAGCGGCCTGCCGCCCATCGAGTCCGTCCCGCAAATCGACCCGCCCGAAAGCTGGCTGCTCCCCGGCGTCCCCGAACGACTCAGTCTGCCCGCCAGAACCAACAGCCCCGTCCGTGTCGACGTCCTCGTCAACTTATCGCCGTCCGAGCGCCAGTCCGGCTCCACGCGCATCCGCAATGAAACTCTGGACGCGCTCATTCCCACGCTTCAGATCCTCTCCGAACTTCACTTCAGCGATGCGCCCAACGACGTGAAGATGAACATCGCCATGCTCGATCTCTCGCTGCGCCGCGTCGTCCTTCATCGCAACGCCGTCCACGATCTCGATTGGGATACTTTGAAAGACGCCTTCACCGAAAACTCCACCAACACCATCGACGTTCACTCGCTGGAAGACCGCGGCCGCAACGCCGCCTTCTTCGTCAAGGAGGTCAGCCGCCGGATTTCCACCGATCCTCCCGCCGGAACCAAACACGTCGTTATTGTTCTCAGCGGCGCTACTTCTTTTGAGCCCGGCGAAGATCTCCGCCCCATCGAAGCCTCGCCCGATCACTGCCCCGTTTTCTACATCCGCTACCAGGTCCCGGTCGTGCGGGAAGTTCAGCACTATGAAAGCCGCGGCTTTGGTCGCATGGGGAATCCTCGTGGAATGGACCCGCGCCGCAATCGCATGGAACGCGTCCCCGAATCCGATCAACTCGAGAAAACTCTGAAGCCCGTCACTCCGCACGTGTTCGACGTGGACAGTCCAGAGCAGATGCGCAAAGCCATTGCGAGCCTGCGCGACGCCATCGCGGCTCTTTAAGTCCGGTCACGAGAATCGCGTGGTCCGCCAAAGAGTGAGGCTTCCAGCGGCCACACTCAACACCAGCACCGCGCACAACACCCCGGTCCACGCCGCACTCATCGGAAGCGCCGGCACTTCCGCGCGCCATCCCAGCGCCACGAAAACCGCCGTCGCCGCCAGCACGATTGCATAATCCCACCACCGCCGCTCCCCCGCCGCAACTTCCACCGCGCCCGACATACTCGCCACCGTTTCCCGGTAATCCAACCCATACCGATCGCACTCGCGTCGGATCGCCTCATTCCGCGCGATCTGTTCTTTGCCCTTCGCCGCCGCCGAGCTGATCAGCGCCGCTCCCGCCACCATCGCCGCCGAGCCTGTAATCACCAGCGCCTTATGGTTCGCATCCGCGCCCGCCAGTTCATGGAATACCAGCGCCGCCCACGCCAAACCCCAAAGCTGATTCGTATTCGATAGCGAAATGCCGCGTCCAATCCCCAGATATTTCGCCGCGAACTGTTGGAACAGATCCCCGATCACCCACACAAAGCCGCCCAGAAACAGCCAGAACAGGACCGCGTGCGCATCGCGCAACTCCCGCGACATCCGCTGCACGCCGCCGCCCAGCGTCACCGCAAGCGCGCCCACCGTCACCAGTTCGCCCACCGTAAACACCGTCACGAATGAGAGCGGATTCATTCCGCTTAAGTACGCCTTCCGATAGGGCACGTACATCGTGCCCCACATGAGACACGCGCCCAGCGCCGCCATTACGCCCTGCAGGCCATGATGCGTAACCGCGCCCCCGGTTCCATGCATGCTGCTGAACCCCAATAAAATCGCCGCCGCCACAATCGCGCTCGCGCCGGCCAGCACCTTCGCAGTCACGCTCCCGCTCGCGCCTTTCAACTCTCCGAAAAGCACCCGCCCCCATACCAGCCCTACCAAAGCGTTCGCATTCCACAGCGGAAATGCAATCGCCAGTCCGACATCGCGAATGGCAAACACCGTCAAAGTATTCGCCACCGCCCATAGCGCGCCCGCCAGCAGCGCCCACACGACCAGATGCTTCCGCCGCGTCAGGTCCGCCCACACGGAAGTCGTGCCTCGCAGCAGAGTTGGGAAAGTCCACCGCGCCGTAAACACGCCCGCCACCATGCACAGCGAAATCGCAAACGGCGACAGCCCGATGTTCACCAGCTTCGTCGGCGCTTCCGCCGCGCCCAGCCAAACCCCGGCCACTAATCCGCAAACGACCCCGAGCCGATGCGTCGACCGCTCCATCAACGCAACGCCATCAGCAGCGCAATCCCCGCAATCAGCACTCCGCAAGGAACAAGAAAATGGGCGTCCGTCAGTATTGCTTTCATCGCGCTCTTATCATATGCTGACCATGTTTTAGGTACACGCCTTCAGGTAACCGATTATGGCCGATCCATCCATCCCGTTAGTTCCCGCCGTCCTCCCATCCGATACGGCGGTAAGCGCGCCGCCCGTCGTGCAAACAGCCGTTCAGCCACCCGCCGCGCCGGTAGCCGACGAGCCGAACGACTTCGATACCCTGGTCGCCCTCGTCCAAACCGCGTCGCAATCCGTGATTGTTCAGGACGCCAAAACCGCCCGCGAATGCGCCTACCAGGCCCGCGGCATTTATGAGGACGCCCGCGAGAAATACGACGAGGACGAGTTATCTCTACTCGGCGTGCTCCGCGACATCATCTGCCTCTTCGATCCCATCGCCACCGGTCTCGTCATGAGCCTGGAGGGCCGCTACACCGACGCGCTCGCCCGCATCGATGAAGCCAGTCAAATGGTCCAGGCTTTGCAGCAAACCTTCGCCGCGCTCTCGCCCCGCC
Organism: Bryobacteraceae bacterium; assembly: GCA_965225785.1. Lineage (GTDB taxonomy): Bacteria > Acidobacteriota > Terriglobia > Bryobacterales > Bryobacteraceae > Bog-113. Next base: position 1,108,073 of record CBDDBV010000005.1, read on the forward strand.
CCACTTTCAAGGAAGTCCTCAGCGCCTTCGAACCCATGATGCGCCCTTATCCCGCGCTGCTCCGGGGCTCTCGCATCTCCACGCAGGCCGAGCTCTCCGGCTATCAGGGCAACATTCGGGCGTACATCGACCTTCTGCACCAAGCGTCCGCCGCCTATCGCACCGTGAAGGATCTCCGCCCGAGCAACAACCCAACCTTCCGCCAGTTAGTCCAGATCTGCATGACGCTCGCCGATCGGCTCGATACACGCAGCCATAACTTCGAGCCGATGTTAGACGACATTCGCTACGTGGCCCCGGACGGCGACAAGATCCTGATCATCCACGGACGCAACGAAGGTAAGTGGCGCGAGCTCAAAGATCTCCTGGTAAAGCGCGGACGCGAAGTCGTTGTGGTGGAAGAGATGCCCGACAACGGAGCGGTCTTGATCGATAAGTGCATCAAGTACGCTTCCGAATGTTGTTACGCGATCGCGCTCTTCACACCGGACGACATGGTGAAGGCGGGTAAGACCAAAATCTTCCAGGCCCGCCCGAACGTGATCTTCGAGTTAGGCTGGTTCTACGGCCGATTCGGCCCCACCCGCGTGCTGATGCTCAAACAGGATGAAACCGAGATGCCCTCCGACCTGGCCGGAGTCGTCACCAAGAACTTTCATACGAACGTACAGGAAGTAATCGACAGCATTATGCTGGAGTTACCGCCGGGGAAAGCTCAAGCATTAACCGCCTGAAGAACATCTTCGTACATTGCATCGGGCGCCAGCTCAATCTCCCCTGACCAAGCAACCGCACCGTTATCGATAAACACCTGCTGGAAAAACTCCGGATCGCGCAACGGCGAAAGTACTCCAGTCAACTCCTCAAAGCGCAGTTCGATACGGCCCTCAAGCCCGTCCCGAAAGCGCACGAAAAGGCGATGACCCCGTTCCGGCTTGACCTCAATCACATCCCAGTACATATATCGAAGTTAGTCCATCGGGACGGTCGGGATCCGCGGCCTATGAGCCGCGCTCATCAGCGTCTTTAGGAAGCTCGATCCCGGGAACACCGGTTTCTTCCGCTTGGTCCAGCGACGGCGCACCTCCAAGCTTTCGGAAGATCCGCTCCTCAAAAACCGACTTAGGGACTGGTTTCCCTCCGGTAAGTCCGTCCACAGATCTCTCAAGAGTCGTGTAACGAACCTCGTCGCGGATGAGCCGGCTGTACTTGCTTCCGGGCGCCTCTTCGAATCTAACGATGAACCATGCGATGTCCGCGTTCGAAATGTCCGTCACGTTGTCCATCTCGCCAATGGAATCGAAAAAAGCCCGGTCCACGACGACAGCCATCTTGCGGCCCCACCTGCGAAGCGTCGGAACCTTTATTTGAAGCTGTGGCATCAGACGCTTGGGTGCGCTGCTCCGGTAGTCCGGACGCCGCCGCCCGGCCGGAAAGATCACCCAATCCACCGCCGGGTCAGCGTAAGTTTTAAACTCGCCGCGCATCGCGTCCCCAGAGAAATAGACCGCCTGAATTTCAAGAGCGCACCAGTCCATCGGCGCACCTTCAACTGGCTTGTTGCTGACTAGGACCATGTCAATGCGGCCGACATCATCGCCGCCTTCGGCATCGGTCGTGGCACTTGCTTCCAGGAAACCCACCTCGCCGACAAGCTTTGGGTTGTCATCGCTTAGGATCGTCCGCCCAACCCAGTGAAAGACGTCAAGGCCTTCATGGAAGCGGTATGGGCAAGTTGCGCGAAGCTCGCCTTGCGGTCCAGTCACGGGCTCGCCGCTGGCGCGTCCCGTTTTTTCATCGGCCGTGTGAGAGTACAACCGGAGCGAACACACGCCGCCATCCTTTGTGCATTTTGCATCCCGCTTGCGGGTTTGGAATGGGCAAGGCTGGGTGTCGCGGACCCTCTTTTCCTTAAGTACTTCGGAAGCGTAGTAGCGGCGGTCCGCCGCATCCATTTGCGTCAGAACCTTGCCAAACCATTCGCCGATCCCAAAGCGCGGGGTAATATCTTTCGGCTTATTAGCCATTGTCCGATGTCACGCGGGCACTGCCACTCAACATCTCATGAGAATATCCCAACGCCCACTTGCCGGGAGCGCCGTATCAGGCAACAACCTGTTTGCCACTGACTTTTCTTCTACCAAGGAATGCCCTCATCTGTTTTCCAACCCCCCGCTCATCACGCGTTTCGCATTCCCATATCACGAGCGGCTCCCATCCAATCGCTCGCAACGCCTCGATATTCCTTCGATCCCGAGTTCTGTTCCGTTCCAACTTCGGCAACCAGTAATCCTGATTCGACTTTGGGACATGGGCGGACTTGCAGCCATGGGAATGCCAAAAGCACCCGTGCACAAAAATCACTTTATGACGCGATGGAAAAACAAGGTCGGGTGTGCCGGGAAGATCTTGCCTGTGGAGACGGAACCGGTAACCCAGCCGGTGCGCGGCGCTCCGCACTCGAAGCTCGGGCAGCATATCCTTGCTGCGGATCGCTCGCATATTGGCGCTGCGGTCCATCAGCCGTGCGCCTTTTTCAATTGCGTGCCGCTGCGCAGGCGGACCACCGTTACCCGTTCACCGCTTCCGGCAGGCTGGCCGCGTTAGCTCCATTCTCTTCCAGGCGCGCGCGAATCTGCAGCGCTATTGCTCTCGACATCAGCACGGGGACCGCGTTCCCTACCTGTTCGTACTGAGAAACACGCGGTCCCACGAATCGGTAGGCGTCCGGAAAAGACTGGAAGCGCGCCGCCTCCCGCACCGTGAGAGAGCGTTCCTGATCCGGGAGAAACACGGCGCCCCAATGAGGATCGCACTTAGTCATGACTGTACCCGCAAGGCCTTCGTTCCTCAACCGGCCGTACCGCTTGGTATGGTCGGATTTCCTTGCCCGCTGCATGCCTTTCGGCAATAGTTGGTGAGGAATATCGCGCCAGGACCCGCCGGGTCCGACATGTTTCATACGCTCGATGTTTTGTTTCGCCAACTTGGCCCCAAAGTGGTTGAAAGTCAATCCCCCAGGATTCCGCATCATCGCAGCATACCCGCTGTGGGCCTCGCTCACATACCCGGCCACCTCCGCGCCCTCGCCCATCGCGAGCCGCGGCAGATCGCCGATCGCCTCACCCACCGTCACCGCCGGAAGGAGCCGGTATTTATCCGAGGCGTTAAGCTGGAACGTCATCGTTCCGCCGCTGCGGAAATTCGCGCGGCACGTGGCATAGTGCGTCGGCTCCGGAGGCCTGATCGCGCCCGTCCGCGAGCCGATGATGATCAGCCGCCACCGCTCTTGCGGCACGCCATAATGGGCGGCCAAGAGAATTTTTGGTGTGACGCAATAGCCATGCTCCTCAAACTCCCGGACAATTTGACGGAACACCTTTCCATCGCCCAGCGACAGTAAACCGGGAACATTCTCGAACAGGAATGCCTTCGGTTCGAACTCTTCCAGAAACCGCACATAGTCCTTGAAGAGCTTATTCCGCTTGTCACTCAAGAACCGCTCGGGGGCGTTGATCGAGAAACCCTGACAGGGAGGCCCGCCGACGAGGACGTCCAATGCGCCCTTCCGAAGGCCAAGCCGGTTACGGACCAAAGCCGCGTCGACATTTTCGATGTCGTCCGCTTCCGCCCATACTTCCGGGTGGTTGCACAGAAACGTCTCAACGGCCTCAGGCATCCGGTCGTTGGCATATAAGCACTTGTAGCCTGCTTGGCGAAATCCCTCGGTGATGCCTCCCGCGCCGCAGAAGAGGTCGATTGTCGTTAGGGGACTGCCGGCATCGTCTGCTTTGGGTGCCGCTTCCGCTCGCGGCGCAACCAGTTCCAACTGAGCGCCCTTTTGCCTCATTGCTGCTCACCCGCCTTCCGGCTGAACAACGGGCGCTTGCTGTCAATGTATTGCTCCGCAGCCTCCCGCACGACCCAAGCCAAAGAAACTCTCTTCTCTTCCGCGATCCCCTCAAGCGTTTCGTATACGTCAGGAGGAAAACTGATCGAGGCACGCATGGCTGGTGTGCCCCTGGAACTTGTCCTTTTGCTCCCGCCTTCCGACGTCATGATGTTGGCCGCCCCCCCCCCCCTTCACCACTTTACACCACACCGGTGAAACCCCAAAAAATGTCAGAACGCCGCCGGCAAGTAATCCGCTGCCAACTTGGGGAGAAAACTCAAGTTCGACGGCGTCAACTTAGAGCCTTCCGGCCATAAACCAGTCCCCAGCACCCCGCGTTCAATAAGAACATAATGGAGCTTGCGATGGGTAAGCCGTGCAACGGCGCTGGTTTCGATCTATACTTCACGCAAAGAAAGATTGCACCCGGTATTTGAGTTACGCCCACCTGAAACATGCAAAGTATCCAGACTAACCCGAAACCGGTTGCTTCCGAAGACCCGTTGCCTTGAGCGGGCTCAAGAAAGTCTACGAGCGGTCCGATAAGAAACGCGGCCACGGTGAATACGATCACATTAATTAATACTAAACGGACACCGCTGCCCACCGTGTCTTTAGATCTGTTTTCATTGGGCATCAGTTTTTCTCCGGGCGGATTCACCGGCGCATACTGGTAAGAAAAAATCCCCAGCACCCGGCGTTAAGTAGCAACAGTATGGAACTGGTGATAATCAGCCCCTGCTGACTCTTCGGGTTATTCTTGTTTTTCACGGCGAGAAAGATGACCCCCGGGATCTGAGCGGCCCCAAATCCGAGAACTGCAACAAATGCCAAAGCGTATCCATATCGCTTTCCCAAAGAGCCAATGGCGAACCCGACGGCCACTAAAGCCAGGCTGGAAAACAAAACATTTGCAAATGCTAGGGCCACCCCGTCGCCGACCGATTTAATAGGGTTCTCCTCCTCATCCATTTATCGCAACTCCAGCAAACTCCATCTCCCGCCGCAACGGTTTCAGAACTGTCTCCTCCAGCTTGTCCCGATAAAAAAGATTGTAAGTATCAAACGGAATAATCCTCCCATCCGGATGCGCGATATGGACACAAGTTTTCTTCACTGACCGGACGTCGAAGCTCTGCGCATCAATGAATTGCATAATGATCACGCGAAATACGTTTCGATAGTCCAGGCCGGCCGGATTGACCACCTTGGGCAGACAACAAAGTAAGTCGCTCAAACAGGAAGCGCTCGATTGCGGCGAATGGTTTGTCGAGAAGACCTTAAATAGGTTTTCGTGCAGCTTCGTGTCAGCCTCAAACACAATCGTGTTTCGCCCCGCGTTAATAAGAATCTCCGGCTCCACCATCCCGGTAAGCGGAATGATTTTCCCATCCACCTTCAGTGCATAAGCCATCGCGAGGCTATCGGGATGGCACGGCACCGGGATCACGTCTTCGGGCCGGAACAGCGCCGTCTGTTCCAGAATTCGCCGCCGCACCTCGGTGAGCGTAAGGCGGTTCATCGCGGGATCGAAATTATCTGCGCGTCCCGCCACTTGCACCGGCTGAAAGACCACGCCCCGAACGCAAGGTTGCTGGACGGCAAAGTCGATAATCCGCCCAAGTTCGTGATCGTTGACCCCACGCTTCACAGTAACCACTAAGCTGGTCGAGATCCCTAACTCGTTCAGCCGATCCAGGGCGCGCGTGCGCATACTGCGAAGGTCCGCGCCCCGCAAATCCATCAGAGCCGCCGCATCGAAGGAATCGAATTGGAGATAGACTTCAAAGCCCGGCATGTAACTCGCAAGCCGTCGCGTAAACTCCTCATCCCGCGCTATGCGAATACCGTTCGTGTTCAGCATCAGGTGTTCGATAGGCCGCTCCCGCGCCATATCGAGAATGCGGAAGAAATCGGGATGCAATGTCGGCTCACCTCCCGAGATCTGCACAACATCCGGCCGTCCCTCATTTCGCACGATCGCGTCAAGCATGCGCTCAATCGTCGGAAGGTCGCGAAACTCCGTCCGTTCCGGCCCGCTCGCCGCATAACAGATCGGACACCTTAAGTTACAGTGATCGCAGATCTCCACCAGAGTTAGACAGGAGTGCTGCTCGTGGTCCGTACAAAGCCCGCAGTCATACGGGCAACCCCACTTAACCGGCGTATTGTAGTGATTCGGCATCTCTGGTGGCTTAAGAAAAACTTCGCGGCAACGCCGGTAGTAATCCACATCGTCGGCGATCAACACCCGCTCAGACCCATGCAAAGCGCATCGCTTCAGCATGAACACGTTGCCGTCTTCAAAGATGATCTTCGCGTCGGCACGGCGGTAGCACGTCGAGCAGATGCTGATCGCGATGTCGTAGAACAGGTATGGCCGAACGCGATCACCCATTTGTAAGTGGCCTCCTAAACAGGATATACGGTAGATCTCGCGAATACCATGCCAGCGCGAATAAGCAACTCCACTGAATACTACTCAATCCAAAGAAACGTGGATCGGGCTTCAGAAAGTCAATCACCAATCGCCAGGCGAAATAGGAAATAAGAAACAATCGAAACGTATCTCCTTCGCGGTGCCGTTGCCGGCCAAACCAATGAAGCACCGGAGCCAGCGCGAGCAAGAATACTATCTCGTAAGCCTGCGTTGGATGGCGCGGTACTCCGTCGCCGAAATCGACCGCCCACGGTACTCTCGTCGCCACGCCATACGTCCGATCGTTCAGTCCCGTGAGAAGGCAGCCGATCCGCCCGACGGCAGTTCCTACCGCCAACGGGACCGCAAAAAGATCCCCGGTCCGGCGATGAATCCCGATCCGGCGTTTGGTCCATTCCACCAACGCGGTTCCACCCAGAAGTGCACCGATTATGGTTTTTCCGCCCAACAGGAACAGCGGATCGTTCCAATGCGCCACCGTTTCCGCTGGGTTCTCGAACCATCCAAGAACCTTACTTCCTATTGCCGCTCCCGCAATGGCGGCGGTGACAACCCATAGACGGCTGGACGATGAGAGGAAGTCCCCGTCCGCGCGGCGTTGGCGCGAATAGAGGCGAAAGCCGGTAAAGTAGGCAAGCGATTCAAAGATCGGATGCACGCTTAACGCGACGGGTCCGAGCGGGATCGAGACGGCTGGCAGATGAAATGGCAAGTAGCTCACGCTTTGACGGCGTGAAGAACATCATCGTACATCGCGTCCGGCCAGTTCAGTAGCCCGGTGGCCCGGTCACGTCCCCAAAAATAAATCCCCCACTCATTCCAAACCACTTCCACCCCAAACCCTCACCCAACCCCAAACGGATCCCCTACCCTACAACCGGAAGCACTAACTTCCCCTAAAGACACATGCAGCCTACTACTCCCGCCCAGTCGCCCCGTTCCGGCGACACTCGGCGCACGCCCGCACAGCGTGCGGAAATCAATCGCGCTAACGCGGCTAAATCCACCGGTCCCCGTACTCCCGAAGGTAAGGCTCGCTCCAGCGTCAACGCCCGCCGTCACGGACTTACGGCCAGTTCTCTTTCATGTTCGATGACGATTACAGCAAATACACCGAACACGCCGTCCGCCTCATCCTGGATCTCAAGCCTATCGGCGCCGAGGAGGAGCAACTCGTCCAGTATCTTATCGACACCGGTTGGCTCATTCATCGCGCCAACGCTTACGAAATCAACTCCCGCACCTTGGCCGTCCTCACAAAGCATTCTCTTCCCCCAGGTTATTGCCTAAGTGGCCGCGAGATGGTCGTTGCCGAGACCGACTCCATCCGCGCCGATTGCGCCGGAACCAATCCCGCTGATTTCATCGGCCGTCACCGCGTCCGCCTCGGCAACCTTTACTTCCGGCTGCGCGCTCAACTCCGCATGCTCCAGAAGGAACGCCGCGCGCTCGCTGCCGAGGTCCGGGCGCTCAAACGCGAGCACGGCCGAAACTACAGTCCTGAGCTGCATGGACCCATCGCTGCGATTGGCTTCGATTTGCGTCAATCCGAAGCTCTGAAATGCTATTTAAAGCCGTCACAAGTGAACGCTAAAATTAAGAAAGCAAAAGCGTTAGCGGCTCCAACCTTCCGCGCTCTCCTCGCCGCACCCGCCGAAAACGTCATAGCAAAAGTGAGCAACGAAGCCAATCCGCAAACCGCTCCGGAATCGTTCTCCCTTCCCGATTTGATAGCTTCTTGAGTAGCTCAATGCGCTTCCGAATCCTGTCCGCGTTCCTCTGTGTTGCGGCCGCCGCGGCCTCAGCCTCCGCTCAAAAGTTCGATCCCCAACTGGTCCAGCGCGGGAAGACTGAATTCAAGTCTTCCTGCGGCTTCTGCCACGGGGATGACGCCACCGGATCGCGCGCCCCGGATCTTATCCGTTCCTCGCTACTAAGTCACGATGTCAATGGCAACCTGATCGCCCCCGTCGTGCACAACGGCCGCCCCGACCAGGGCATGCCCGCGTTCCCGAACTTAACCGAAAATCAGATCGCAGCCATCGTCACTTTCCTGCACCACCAGTCTTACGAAGCGCTCCACAGCGCCAACGTCCCCGGCGATTACCCGCTCGCCAAGTTACTCACCGGCAACGCCGCGCAAGGCGAAACTTATTTCAAAACCGCGGGCGGATGCACCGCCTGTCACTCCGTCTCGGGCGACTTAGCCGGCATCGCCGCCAGGCTTCGCCCCATTGACCTCCAGCAGCACCTTGTTTATCCATCCGCAAAGCCGAAAGTAACGGCAACCGTAACTCTGCCCGATGGAACCACTGTCTCCGGAACCGTCCGCCACTCCGATGAATTCACCATCGCAATCGTAACCGCTGACGGCTGGTATCGTTCCTGGCCCATGAGTCAGGTCAAAGTAGTGATTCATGACCCGCTCGAAGCGCATCGCGCTCTTACCGAAAAGCTCACCGACGCCGACATGCACAACTTATTCGCTTACCTGGAGACGCTGAAGTAATGCGCCTGCCTCTGCTAATCACTGGGCTTATTGCCGCGGTCGGCCTGCGTGCCCTCGCCGCCGACGGTCTCGATCCCGCATCCCTACTCAAGCCCCCGACCACCGTCTGGCCCACTTACAACGGCGATTACTCCGGCCGCCGCTTCAGTACTCTCAGCCAGATTAATCAATCGAACGTCAACCAGCTCACGCTCGCCTGGATGTCGCCGCTGAAGTCGGTCTCCATCAAAGCCACGCCGCTCGAAGTCAACGGCATCCTTTACTTCACCGCTCCCGATAACGTCTGGGCCGCCGACGCGCGCACCGGCCGCACCATCTGGCATTACTTCCGCGAGTCCGAAGGCGATCACATCGGCCAGCGCGGTGTCGGCATGTATGGCGACTGGCTCTACTTCGTCACCCCGGATTGCCACCTCATCTCGCTCAACGCCAAAGACGGCAGCGTGCATTTCAACATTGAATTGGCTGATCCTAAGCAGGCCTACTTCTCCACCATGGCCCCGCTCGTCATTCGCGACCACATCGTCGTCGGCGTTTCCGATGACGCCACGGACGTCCCCGGCTTTCTCGAATCCGTCGATCCCGCCACCGGCAAGGTTCAATGGAAATGGTTCACCGAACCCAAGCCCGGCGAGCCCGGTTCCGAAACCTGGCCGCAAGGCACCGACGCCATCGCGCACGGCGGCGGCATGACTTGGATGACCGGCACTTACGATCCCGATCTCAACACCATCTATTGGGGAACCGGCAATCCCAACCCCGTACTCAACGGCGATATCCGCAAGGGAGACAACTTATACACCTGCTCCATCGTCGCGCTGGATGCCGATACCGGCAAACTCAAGTGGTACTTCCAGCCGTCCCCGCACGACACCCACGATTGGGATGCCGTCCAGACTCCCGTACTCTTCAATGACGTCGATCACGGCGTCACCCGCAAGTTACTCGCGCAAGGCAGCCGCAACGGTTATTTCTTCCTGCTCGATCGCTCCACCGGCGAACATATCCTGACGTCGCCGTTCGTCGCCACCAATTGGTCTACCGGTATCAACGCGAAAGGTCAGCCGCGCCCGAATCCCGCCAAAGAACCGAAGTCCGATGGCACTCTCGTCTCCCCCGGTTCCGATGGCGCGACTAACTGGATGGCCCCCAGCTTCGATCCCCAAAGCGGTCTCTTCTATCTCAGCGCCCGCCGCATTTGGAGTATCTTCTACATGACCGCCGATGGCAAGCCGGAAGGCTGGGCCGGTCGCGACCGCAACCTGTGGTCGGAATCCATCCTGACCGCCATCGATTACAAGACGGGTCAAATTCGCTGGAAGCACGATATGGGAGAAGGCGAAGATGTCGCCGGCATCCTGACCACCGCCGGAAACGTTCTCTTCACCGGCGATAATTCCGGCAACTTACTCGCGCTCGATCCCGCTAGCGGCAAGACGCTATGGCACGTAAGTGTCGGAGCCGACATGGTTGCCTCGCCGATGACTTACGAACTGGACGGACGCCAGTACTTACTGACGCCCGTCGGAAATAACTTACTGGCCTGGTCTCTGCCGGCTAAGGAATAACCCGCACGTGGATCGGCGCTTCCAACCGGAACGTCATCAGCGTCTCAGCCGGAACGCGCACGCCGTGTCCGCGCGTCACCGCCTGCGTTGCCGTTCCCGCAGCGGCGCCCGATAGCGCTCCAATCGCCGCCCCACGCCCGCCGCCCGCCACCGCGCCCAGCAGCGTTCCCAGCACCGCGCCGCCGCCGATGAACTTACCCGTCCGCCCATTCGCGCCCACGCCCGGTTTGCCCTTCTCCAGTATGTCCGTTGTTTCCACCCGATATCGCCGTCCGTCGATCGACACCGACTCGATATCGAGCGCCAGTTCGGATTGCCCTTCCACTTTGCCCTGATCCCGAACGGATCGCACCACCAGAGTCGCCGCCGATCCATGCGGAATCAGCACCCGCCCGCGCGTATCGGACACGCTCTGCACCACCACCGCCGAATACTTCTGTCCTGGCGCGGCGGTCTTGGAATCGATCGTCTCGTTGTTCCGCACCGCAATCCGCGCCCGCGCCGGAACCGTCCGCTCAATCGCAATCGGCGCCGGTGTGGGAACGGGCGCGGGTTCAGGCCCCGCCGCCGGAGCGGGAGCGCTTGCAACAGGAGCATTCCCCATCGCTACCGGTGCCGTCGCCGCAGTTGCCGCAGGAGCAGGAGCCGTCGCCGGAGGCGGAGCCGTTGCCGCCGGCAGATACTCCACCGACGCCACTTGGTCCATCGGATAGGTCCGCGTCTCCCCATTCGGGGCCGACATCGTGATCGAATCCGTCGAACTCTTCGTCACCGTCCCGGCAAATCCCGACCCGTTCTTTAACGTAATCGTCGCCTGCCGCCCCGGCTCGGAAGCCCCTTTCTTCGAACAGCCTCCGCTTACCGCCAATCCCACCACCGCCGCCGTCACCAACAACCAACGCATATGGAATTACTCCACCATAGTCCAGGACTTGTCCGGGTCGAACCGCGTGATCATCTTCGCTTTCGCCGCCGAGCTCGCGCCCAGATTCTTCTCGTAGATCTCGCCTCTGAAATTCACGATGAACGTATGAATGCCGGTCACGCCATACTCCGCCGGCCAAGCCACTAATCCGAACCCGCCGATCATCGCATCCTTCACCATGTAGTTATGCGCGCCTTCTGAAGCGTTCGGCCCTTGCGCCTTCAGCACCTTGAAGTAATAGCCATGATACGGCTTCAACTGCGCGCTCCCGCCGTCCGCTGCCGCCTGCGCAAACCGTTGCGGCACCAGCGGCTGCCCGCTCGATACCTGCGAAAAAAGTCCATCCTGCTTCCCCGGTGAACTCATAATCCGCTGCGCGTAAGCATGCATCCCGTCCCCGCTGTGAGCCGCCGCATACTGCTGCTGCGCCTCCACATACCCGGCGCAGATCTCGATGGTGTTCAGCTCATTCGCGCCCACCCGGCGCGCCCGCATTTCCATCTGACCCTGCGTCGCGTCGAAGCTCCACTTCCCGTTCTTCTTCACGATCGGAATCGGAAACGGCCAGTCCTCCGCGCCCACGTCCAGAATCATCCGGTTCGGGTTCATTGGGTCCGCTTCCAAACGATGTTTGCTCTCCGCCAGCTTCGCGAACTCCGCCCGTTCTTTGGTATCGCTTTGCTCGTCGCCGGACGCCAGCACTTTCTTGCCACCCGGCCCGAACAGCGAATTGAGTGTCGCCGAATCGTCCGAAGCGGCCGCGTGGATCAACGTGGCCGCCGCGTCCTGAGCGGAGTCAAATGTCTTGACGCCGCTCGGTGCTTGCGCGAGCGCAACGCCCGCCATCATTGCCAATGCCGCCAAGTGCAAGCGCCGCATTACCGCCGCCCTCCACCACCGCCGCCGTGGGACCCGCCACCACCGCCGCCTCCTTCATGCGCCGCCGGGGCGCCATGAAAACCGCCGCCCCCGCCGCCGTTGCTATGCATGCTCGAATAGCCGTGGTCGCTCTGCACCCGCGTCGCGTTCCCGTTCTGCACCGGCCCGAACGCGCTGTGGTTGCCGTAATTCGCCTGCGGAACTTCCCTGGAGCCGATCCGCTCGCTCGGTCCTTCCACGCGCTGCGGCGTGTATCCCCGATTCACTTGATTGCCTGTGAAACCTCTCTGCGCAGCCGGCGCGAAGTTCCCGCCGCGGTTGGCGTTCCCCGCAAACCCGCGATTGACATTGTTTCCCGCAAACCCGCGATTGAAGTTACCCGCTCCGCCGCGATACTGAGTCGCCAAAGCGCGATTCGGATAAGCCACCCCTAACCGGTGCTCGGGGTTATGCGCCCACGCCACCCGCCCGAATCCCGCGCCATGGAAATCGTTGAACTGATACCGATGGAAGAACCCGCCGTTCACGAACACGGAATGTCCGAACCAGTTCGGCCCCCATCCCCATCCGCCCCAGCCGCAGCATCCGCCGAAGTAGAGTCCCAGCGAGACGCCGAACCCGAATCCCCAGCCCACGCCGATTCCCGGATAGTAAAGCGCCGGGTACGGATAGACATCGCCCCAGAAGTAAGCTGGGTTGTAGTCCGGGACATACACCACCTGCGGATTAGCCGGCTCAATCTCAATCGCCTGCTGTCCGTCCTGCTGCTGCGCGGTCACCGTCTCCTGTTGATTTGATTGCAGCTTTCCGGAAGCCCGCGCCTGCTCGCGCAAACGCTGCACCGCGCTCATCACGTCCGCCTGCTGCGCCAGAAACGCATTGCCCAAATCCGTTACCCATCGCACATCCTGCGCCAGCCGTCCCACTACGTCCGGAAACGCCACCAGCGCTTGAATGCTCGGGTCCCAATTCTGCTGCTGCGCTGCCTGCACCAGCGCCTGACCCTGCAGATTCCGATTCTGTTGCAGCCACTGATTCGCTTCCACAATCTCCAGTGGATAAGTAGCCGCCACTAATACCTGACTAAGCAGCGCGTCAGGGTAGAGTGCGATCGGCGCCACTAATCCGTCCAACTGCTGCGGCGCTAACATCGGCCCGGGCGCCTGTTGCGGCGCCTGTTGCTCCTGCTCCGGTGGCGGCGGCGCCTGGTCTTGTGCCATCAAATACGCGCTCGCCGGCGTCAGCATCAAAGCGCAGCCCACCGCGACCGCTTTTCGAAGCTGTTCTAAAATCGTTGTAGTGATCACTGTTTGCCTCATTCCACTTCACTAAGTTTGATGGCCCGGCTCCCCAGGAAGTTACGAGCAACGCAAGGGCCACCCGTTAACCGCTGTTAATCCTGCCCGCCCCCATACATGAGAATTGAAGATTACGCTGTAATCGGTAACTGCGCCAGCGCTGCTCTAGTAGGAAAGAACGGGTCCATCGACTGGCTCTGCCTTCCCCGCTTCGATTCCGGCGCTTGCTTCGCCGCCTTACTTGGCTCTCCCGATAACGGCCGCTGGCTCATCGCTCCCGCCCACCCCGAACCCGCCGTCACCCGCCGCTACCGCAAAAGTACGCTCGTGCTCGAAACCGAGTTCTCCACTCCGGAAGGCCGCTGCGTTCTCATCGACTGCATGGATCGCAATGGCGAAGAGTTACAAGTCATCCGTCTCGTACGCGGCATCAGCGGCGCCGTTCCCATGTGCATGGAGATTAAGGTCCGCTTCGAATATGGCTCGGCTATTCCGTGGGTCTCTCGCCTGCCGGACGGACGAATGCGCGCCATCGCCGGCCCCGACCAACTGGTGCTCGCCAGTTCCATTGAGGTTCGCGGCGAAGGGATGGCCACCGTTGCGGATTTCACCGTGCAAGCCGGCCAGGAAGTCTCATTCGTCCTCTCCTGGAGCCCTTCGCATCTGGAGGCGAAGCCTTCACCCGATGCCGCGTCTTGTATCCAGAAGGCTAGCGACTGGTGGACGGATTGGACTTCGCAGCACGTCCCCTGCGGCGTCTACGCCGAGGCGGTCGAGCGCTCGCTCCTTACACTCAAGGCCCTGAGCTTCGAAGAGACCGGTGGCATCGTCGCCGCCGTCACCACCTCGCTGCCCGAACGCATCGGCGGCTCGCGCAATTGGGATTATCGCTACTGCTGGCTGCGCGACGCCGCCTTCACTTTGTTCGCGCTCATGAATTCCGGATTCACCGGCGAGGCCCGAAGTTGGCGCGATTGGCTCCTGCGCGCCGTCGCCGGCAGTCCGGATCAGATGCAAATCCTTTACGGCGTCGCCGGTGAAAGGCGTCACAACGAGTATGAGATTCCCTGGCTTGCCGGTTATGAAAACTCCGCGCCGGTTCGCATCGGAAACGCCGCCACCGGCCAAGTCCAACTCGATGTCTTTGGGGAAGTGCTCAGCCTTCTCTACGAAGCGCGCCGCGCCAAGCTCGCTTCACCGGAAGATAGCTGGGCCGTCGAATGCTCCCTGATCGACCATCTCTCCGGCATTTGGGATCAGCCCGACTCCGGTATCTGGGAAGTGCGCGGCCCGAAGCGCCAGTTCACCCAATCCAAAGTCATGGCGTGGACCGCCTTCGACCGCGCCATCCGCAGCGCCGAAGAGTTCCGTCTCGAGTGCGATCTCGATAAATGGCGCGCCGTGCGCCGAGCCATTCATGAGCAGACCTGCGAACTCGGCTTCAATTCGGAAATGAACTCCTTCGTCCAGTACTACGGCGGCCGCACCCTGGATGCCAGCTTGCTGATCATGCCGAAAGCCGGCTTCCTCCCGCCTGACGATCCGCGCGTCAAGGGCACCGTCGCCGCCATCGAAAAGCATCTCTTACGCGGCGGCTTTGTCCAGCGTTACAACACGGAAGAGCAGGTGGACGGCGTCCCCGGCACGGAAGGCGCGTTCCTCGCGTGCAGCTTCTGGCTGGTCGATAACTACGTTTCCCAGGGCCGCCATGATGACGCGCGGGAAGTGTTCGACCGGCTGCTCGCGCTCCGCAACGATGTCGGGCTGCTCGCCGAGGAATACGATTTCGTTTCCAAACGCCAGGTCGGCAACTTCCCCCAGGCTTTCTCCCACGTCGCTCTGGTGAACTCCGCTCTCACTTTGGAACGGGGCCGATTACGAAATCAACCCGATCCCAATGCGCCGTAGCCCCTCCCCGAACATCTCGTGATCCACGCCCATGCCGATTCGGAAGTGGTCCGGCATCTCGAAAAACTCACCCGGAACCACGGAAGTTTCCAGTTCATCCCGAAGGCGCTGAAGAAAGACTTGAGAATCCCGCTCCATCAACTTCACGAAGGATGTGGTGCCCCACTGCGTCCGCACCGCGGAAACGGCGCCGTTCTCATTCAGAAAACCTTCCAGCGCTTTCCGGTCGGCTTCCACCACGCTCCGCGCGCGCTCCCGGATCAATTCTAAGTTCGCGAAGGCAGCCACGCTAAGCTGCTCGGCGGGAAACGCCGGGATCGATCCGAATAAATCGTTCAACCGCCACATCTTCCGCGCCAGCTCAGGCTCCGCTAGTATCCACCCGCATCGGAGGCCGCTCAGTCCGTACACTTTGGTCAGGCTGCTCGTCACCACAAACTGCGGCCCGTAGTGAATCGACGATGCCGGCGTGTTCTCATACACCGCATCCAGATAGACCTCGTCCACCAACACGCGCGCACCCACCCGGTTCGCAATCTCGCCCACCGGGCGAAGTTCGGCTTCGGAAGCGAGCGCGCTCGATGGGTTGTGCAGATTGGTAATCACAATCAGCCGCGTTCTCGGCGAGACCGCGCGCTCCACTTCCGCCGGATCGAGCGCAAATCCGTTCTCTTCCCGCCGCGCGAATCGTTTCACGTGCGGAGTAAAGTAGCTTGCGGTAGATACCAGCAGCTCATACGCGGGTTGTTCGATCAGAACTTCGTCATCCGGTTGCAGCATCGCGGCCATCGCCAGGTGATTCGCCATGGAGGTTCCGGCCGCGGCGACCACGCACTCCGGATCAACGCCGTGCTTGTCCGCGATGGCTTGCTGCAGCGGTTGGTAGCCGTATCGGCTAGGTCCGCAGATCTCAAGCTCCCCCAAATCGAACGGCAACTCGCGCAGCGGAAACGGCCCTACCCCACTCGTCGCCAAATTGTAAGTGGCGCGGCTGTGGGTCTTGGCCCAATGCATGTAACTGGAATCTTGCTGTCTCATATAAGTCCGTACCTGCCCCAACCGCGACTTGCGGCCGATTCCACGCTGCGCCCTGATATTATGCGCCTCTCAATTGCTTTCGGCGGCTCCAATAGAGATATACGGGAACGCCGGCCAGCAGAATCACCAACCCAATCAGACTATTCTCCGGATAGCTCGTAAACGTGGTCAGCACGATAGCGCCGCACGCGAGCACGAACAGTCCGGTGGTGAAAGGATGGCCCGGGACGCGGTGCAGCGGGATCTCGCTCGATCGGCGCCGGAACACGAAGATGGTCGCGGCGGTCAGCCCGAAGAACGTGAAATCGATCGAAACCACGTAGTTCAGAATCTGTTCATATCTACCGATAAAGACGATCATCGACGCCAAAACTCCCTGCAGCAGGATGGCGGTGACCGGCGCTCCCGTGCGTGGGGAAACCCAGGCCACGCCGCGGAAGAAGAGTCCATCGCGGGCCATCGCATAGTAGACTCGCGGCGCCGTAAGAATACCCTGGCCGAGGAATCCGAGCGTGGAAATCGCGATGCCGAATGCGATCCAGCGTGCGCCCGCGCCGCCCCAGGCCGCGCGCATCACGGCTGACGCGGGAGTGCGCGTCGCCGCCAATCCATCCGGACCAAGCGCGCGCACGCAGACATAGTTGACCGAGAGGTAAAGCGCGATCACACCAAGCACCCCCAGCACCAGGCCCCGCGAAAGGTCCCGCCGCGCATCGCGCATCTCTCCGGCGAGAAAGCTCGCTGTCTGCCACCCGCCGTACGCGAACGCCACCGGGATCATGGCCGCGCCGAACGAATTGTGTCCGGCTGGCATCTGGGCCGCCGCGGCAGCGGTGTGCCGGACACTCAAACCGGCCACCACCAGCGCGCCGATAGCGGCGGATTTCAGCAGCATCAGGGCGCTCTGAACGTTGCTGCCGGACCGCGCGCCAAAGCAATTCACCGCGGCAAGTGCCAGCAGCGTCACGCTGCCGATGACGGAATCGTTCCCCGGCGCTCCCGTACATTCCCGCGCGTAGCGGGCGAACGTCACCGCCACCGCCGCCATTCCACCGGTCTGGATTACCAGCAGCAGCACCCAGCCGTATAGAAATGCCACCGCTGGGTGATAGGCCTCCCGCAGATAGAGATACTGGCCGCCCGCGTCCGGCAACCGGCACGCCAGTTCCGCCCATATGAAGGCGCCAGCGAGCGCGAGCAGCCCGCCGAGCCCCCATGCCCCCAAAATGAGGAGCGGGGTATGCACACGCTCCGCGACCACATAAGGATTAATGAATATCCCGGAACCGACAATGCCCCCCATTACGATCATGGTGGCGTCGAACAGGCCGAGCGTCCGTGGAAGTCTCGAAGCGGGCAATGCCCAAGATTAGCCTGATCTGCACAAATCGGCTAAAGAAACGGCGATGTGCAACCGATACGACCATCATGGAACTGAATAGCCTTCTTCAGACGTTTGCGCCTGCTACTGCGGGATGGACGCCCAATAGCCAATCCGATACTGAATTGAGCACCGCTCTGGAGTTTCGCGGCCAGTTGATCGCTCTATCGCGCGCCTGCGGAACCAGCGCAAGCATCGAATCGACCGTCGAACAACACCAGAGCTTATAGTTTGCCCGGGTCACGCCACGCAAATTGGATGAGAAGCACCAGATCCTACGGACACCTTTGTAGCAGCACCCGCGTCCCGTTTACATCGGGCCCGCGGGGCATCCGCTATTTCATCTGAAGACTCGGGTTTAGTCCTGCGGCGGCGGAGTCACGGTGGAACTGTTCGTGGTGGTAGTGCTGCTTTCTTTTTTGTGGTGCTTCTTCTTGGCTTTGGTCTTCGTGCTGGAGCTATCGGAAGTCATCGTGCCGTTCGCGTCCACGGTATTGCTGTTGGACGTCGTTTCCGATTCCACCTTATTCCCTTGAACCTTGGTCGTGGTCGTGCTCGACGAATCGGAGTGGACCACCGGCGCGGGGTCCTGTGCGAACATCACAGCGGATGTGAAAAGAGTTGCTAGGAAGAGTCGCTTCATGCTCATTCCCAGAGCAGCCGGAATTCCAAAGCGGATTGTAAACACCCGAGTTGAAGACTTCTTAATATTCCGGGTCTACTGCCGGGCCACATCGATCATATTGTCGTCCGAGATTCGGTCGATCAGCTTGTTATAAGGGTCGATTCCCGCGCGGGTCGGCTGCTTGTCCACCACGATCGTGAAGGTTTCATGCTCCTTCGTGAGCTTCTCCTTCTTCAGATACAGCGGCTTCTCCTCGTCCTTGGCGCCGGTGAACACGCCGATATCGATATAGTCGGCAAGCGGCATAGGAGATTCTACACCGTTCCCGTCCGCCTGCACTTTGCGCGATTGGACGTTCAGCGTCACTTTGTACTTGCCGTCCGGCATTTTTTGAGAGGTTGCCGAAAGAGCCTTGTTGTCGTACAGCACGATGCGATTGAACCCGTCGTCGATCAGATATTGCAACTCGGGCGGAGTCTGGGCGCGAAGCGCTCCCACCAGCATCCGGGTATCCGGATAAAACTGCTCGGCCGCCCCGTGAGAACTCTCGGCCGCGTCTACCTGGTTGTTCGCGTTGGCGTACCGATACTGCATCAGAAAGTTATGTAGAGCCAGGTCGATCTTGTCTTCGCCGATATAGTCGGCCAGCGTGTACATGATCTGGCCGCCTTTCTCGTACCAGACATAAGGCTCGCGCTGCACCAACGCCAGCGGCGGTTCGTGCCGTGTTTCTCCCGCACGTCCCCGAAGATAGCGGTCGAGGAAATGCCGAAGCACCTTATGCATGTAGTCTTTCCCGTACTTCTTCTGCATCACCATGTAAGCGGAGTATTGGGCCAGGGTCTCCGACATCATGTTGGAACCTTGGACCTGGGCGCCGATGAGTTGGTGTCCCCACCATTGATGGCCTAACTCATGCGCGGTGACGAAGTAAGTCAGATCCACATCGTCTTTGTTCAGCATCCTGCCGATAAAGCCGATACCTTCCGAATAAGGAACGGTGTTCGGGAATGACTGCGCAAAGCCGCGGTATCGTGGAAATTCCATGATGCGGTATTGGGTGAACTGATAGGGACTGAAGCGCGTCTGGTAGTAATCCAGACCGGCGCGGGAACTGGCCAGCATACCGTCGACGTCGTAAGTGTGCGCGGGATCGTAGTACACTTCCAGGTTGACCGGACCATTCGGCCCGGAGTAGACTTCCTTCCGCGTGGTATAGCGTCCGGAAAGGTAAGCGAAGAAGTCCGCGATATGAGTCGCGCCCATGCTGTACTCAAAGTAATGACGATCGCCCTGCCGCCACTCGCGCTGCAGGTAGCCTGGCGCGATGGCGATCTGATCGCCGGATGTGCTGACCACGGTATGGAAGGTGATCCAATCCGAGTTCGGAATGAATAAGTTCATGCGGGAGTGAACCGGCTCGCCGCGCGGCGCCATCTCTTCCAGCGCGCCTAAGTGCTCTTCCCGCCGGCGTCGCGGATCGTCGATTTCAAATCCCTGGTCGTACCCGATCTGCGGGAAAACTCCCGAATCGAAGAAGGTTCCGTTGTAAGCGTATTGCGGCAGCTCGTTGTTGTCGCGGAAACCGCGCGAAGCGTGCCCGACGGAGCAGGTAAGAGTTAAAATCTCGCCGGGTTGCAGCGGCTGATCGAGCGCGTAGATGGAGTAGAGATCCCGGGGCGCGCGGCTGACCAGATGGAATGGCCTGTCGAACTTAAGGTTGGTTACGGACTGCTGTTCGTCGGTGATATGGATCCGGCTAATCGCCGCGCCGGACTTGTTCTGCAGCGTCATGCGGCCGGTTCCATCGAAGGATCGCCGATCTGGATAGATGTTGATGTTGGCGTCCACCGCGGTGACTTTCGGTTGCGGCAGCAGCTCATACTTCTTGAAGTCGCGCTCGTATCCAGCTTGAATGTCCCTGCGGTCTTTGGCCGTGAGGTATTCATTCAAAACATGCGCGTTGTAGAAATACCAGGAGCCCGCGCCTACCGCGATTAGCGCGAAGAGCGCGGCCGCCGGAATCAGCCGCGGGGCGCGTTCACGGGCGGTGCGCGTGCGCGCCTGAAGAGAGTCTTCCGCCCCGCGGCGCGTATAAGCGATCGAGACCACTCCGAGTAAGGCGAAGATGGCCGTCCAGTAAGTGATGGCCCAGAACAGCGCGGGCACAAAGTGCCCATACCCGTTCATATCGGAGTAAATGAACGCGGGAGCGGCGCCGGGCAGTAATAGCGTGTTCTCCAGCCCGAAGCTGAACAGGATCGGCTGCAGGACAAATACACCGAGAACAATGCCGTGCCCGACGAACTTATTGGAGACGATCGTCTGGATAAACAGGGCGAACAGGGCAAACGCAAGCACCTGCGGAAAGGTGACCACGTAGAGCTCCTTGAGATATTGGAGCGGCTCGTAATGGTAGTAACCCGCGATAGTCTGCATGACGATCCCGACCGCCATGGTGAGAGCAAGAAGGATGATCTCTACAAAGGCGATGGCGGTGAACTTGGAAAGCCAATCCGTACTCTCGCGCATGGGAAGGGCGTCATGAATTCCGTCGAAGTGGTTGTCACGCTCGCGCCAGACAAGTTCGGCGGCATAAAGCGTGGCGACGATATAGAAGAACAGCGTCGCGCTGCCTTCCACCGCCTGCAGCATGAGATAGGTTACGGGCCATACATTCTGGTCGCCCAGGTGCCCGGCGAAGTGCCCGTTGTTGACGGCGAACACAATCAGCAAACCGACGATGGCCCAGAACGGAATCTCGCGCGTGATGGTGCGGATCCGAAGACGCGTCAACGATAGGTATTGGGCGAAAGTAGTTCCCGCGCCGAAGATCTGATGTACTCGCGGCAGGCGCGCCGCGACCAATGATCGAATCGGGCGCTGCTCCTCCTCTTCTTGCAGGCGGGCCTTCGCCGCGCGCTTCTTCTGTGAGCGGGCGGTGAGCGCTTCCACCGACATGGGGAATCGCGCCCAAAGAAAGAGAAGCGATACCAGGCCGGCCGCGCTCCAGAGCAGGCGGTTATAGAGGAACACGCCGGGCGAGTTGCCGCTGAAATCCCACGGTAACAGTAGCGTGTTCTTTTCGATGACGGTCCAATAACGGGTGACGTTGTCGAGCAGGATGAGGCCGATCGGATCGAAGATGCCGGACCAGAAATGTTCGAGCGAGCGCGTGGCGGAAAACACCGTGATGCCGATCACGTAGATCATGAACAGCGCAACGCCCTGCAGATAGACGATGACGATCTTGCGCGTCAGCGCGGCGACAGCGAAGAACAGCGATCCGACGAAGAAGATCTGGACGACGGTGGTCGATAAGAACGGTTGTAGATACCACCACAGGTGGTTGGGACCGATGCGGGCGTGGTCCGCCCATGGGGCGAATGTGCCGAAGAAGGTTCCAAACAACATGCCGGAAAAGGCGAACACGGTAGTGACAAAAGAACCCGTCCATCGTCCCCCGAGGTAAGCGAACTTAGAAACCGGTTTGGTGAAGATGAGCTGGTAAGTATCGCGCTGGAAATCGCGCAGGATGGAGGTGCCGAAGATAGCGGCCATCACGATGACGCCGAACAGGCAGGAGCCAAGATCGTTGAAAGTGTTGGCGTACGGTCCGTTGAGTAGAACTTTGCCGTTGGCGTTACCGACGGGGCCGAAACTTTCGGACGCCACAGAAAGAAACGCGAAGGTAAACCAAAGGAGAAAGTAGACGTAAGTGGAGACACTCTTCAAACGGAAGCGAAGCTCGAACGTGAAGAACTCCCAAAACATGGCCATGACAGTATCCCTCGATTAGTTGCGGGCGTGACGGGACAGTTGCAGGAAGTAGACATCTTCCAGTCCGGAAGCGACGGATTCAAAGCGGGCGCCCGGCGAAGATGGCGAGAAGACTCGAATCTCATGCTGGCCGCCGATCAGGTGAGTGCTGATCACGTGGAGGTCGGATTCGAGCGCGCGCAGTTCGTCGTCGGTCGCTACGATGCGGGACCAGATCTGGCCGTCGAGCGCGGCCAAAGCTTCGTGGGGCGAGCCCTCGAGAAGAACTTCCCCGGAGGCGATGATGGCCATGCGGGAGCAGAGTTCGCGCACGTCATCGACGATGTGAGTGGAAAGAATGACGGTGACCTCGCGGCCGATCGAGGAAAGCAGATTAAGGAAGCGGTTGCGCTCGGCGGGATCGAGACCGGCGGTCGGTTCGTCGACGATGATCAGACGCGGGTTGGCGAGCAGCGCCTGCGCGATGCCGAAGCGCTGCTTCATGCCGCCGGAGTAAGTGGAAAGCGCTTTCTTCCGGACATCCCAGAGGTTGGTTTGCTGAAGCAGCGCGTCCACCATTTCCT
The DNA here is from genome assembly GCA_965225785.1 of Bryobacteraceae bacterium. Classification (GTDB taxonomy): domain Bacteria; phylum Acidobacteriota; class Terriglobia; order Bryobacterales; family Bryobacteraceae; genus Bog-113. The sequence goes on from CBDDBV010000005.1 coordinate 1,130,879, forward strand.
TGCGCTCACCCGCGGCGATAACTCCCTTGAGAACGGCGAGATGGTTGAGCATATCGACGGCGGACATCTTGGGATAGACGCCGAACTCCTGCGGCAGATACCCAAGGACCTTGCGAACCTCGTTCTTCTGGGTGAGAACGTTCAGGCCGTCGAGCATGATGGTCCCGGAATCCGGGTCCTGCAGGGTGGCGACGGTGCGCATCAGAGAACTCTTCCCGGCGCCGTTGGGGCCGAGCAGCCCGAACATGTTATTGCCGATAGTGAGCGAGAGATTCTTCAGCGCACGAACGCCGTTGGGGTAAGTCTTCGAGAGATCGGTAATGGTGAGCGCCATGTAAGCCTTTCGAATTTCGTAATGAATTGGTGCGGTTGGCCGTAACTCCTGCTTACGAGGGAGCGGGCAAGATCGTTCCGCTGTTGATGAGAATTCCGGGCTTGAGACGGCACAGGAGATTCGCTATATCGTGAAGTCAGGGTGCGACTGTGCTGAACGATTTCCAGATTAACCGTACGTGGGAAGGTATGCTGTCGGCGGAAACGCGCGCTCTGTACTTTGCCGACTTGGCATCTAAGTACACTCGGCGGAAACAGATTATCACGGGATGTTCTTTCTTCTTTTCTTCCGGTGCGGCGGCTTCGGCGATCGGGAAACTTGCCGCTTGGGTTCCGATACTGCTGGCGTTGCTCTCGGCTGTGTCGAGTGCTTACTCGATAGCGGTCGGCCATTCCATTTGGGGCCGAATCTCGCCGGATTATGAGCGTTCGTGGAACCACGCTTACGATGACGATGCGGAGAGCCAGCTTGACGCTATTACGCAGCGGGAGATGGAGCCTTCCGAGTTGGCGGCTACGGGCCATGGAGTCTAGCCCGGAGGCTCTGGCTCCCGCCCACCGTCTTACATCGGCTTGGCGCAGTTGACCATCCACGGAATGCTGAACTGATCGACAAGCATGCCGAAGCGGAGCGCCCAAAAGGTTTCCTGCAGAGGCATTTGCACCTGCCCGTTTTCGGAGAGAGCCTGAAAGACGCGCTCGGCTTCGGCAGGCTCGTCGATGCTGAGCGAAACGGAGAAACCTTGCGGGGTGCGGTAGTGATCCGGGGGCGCGTCGGCGCCTTGCAGGGTCTGGTCGCCGAGAGTCATGGTGGCGTGAAGGATGTGGTCGCGGCGATCGGGCGGGGTCTGATCGGCCATCGGAGACTCGCCGTTCTTCATCATGAAAATGATCTTGCCTTTGAGACTCTTCTCGTAGAACTGAAACGCTTTCTCACACTGTCCGTTGAACGAAAGATACGGGGCGATTGACATATCAAAGTTCCTCCGCCTGCTAATGTACTTCAGCGGGGTCACGTTCGTAGCGGACCCTACCATGAACGGGAGATTGGGTAGCCGCTTTGACGAATGTAATCAAGCGCAACTGGATACGCAACGCGGTCGCGGGAAAGACGTTCGCCGATATCGGCGGGTTGGGCGGCGACGCGATCAACGAGATGGTGACGGCTGCTATCGAGTGCGGGGCGTCGGAAGCCACCATGGTGGATGTGCTGCCGGAATCGCATCCGTTCTGGCAAAGCTTCCGCGATGTCTGCGCGCGCAAAGGGATTGCCGGGTATAGAAGCCTGGTGGCGGACCTCAACGACATGGAGGAGCGCTTCGACGTGGTCCATTGCTCGGGGATTCTGTACCATGTTCCGGACCCGATTCACACCCTCTGGCAGTTGCGGAAAATGACGAACGAGACGCTGATTCTCACGTCCGCCACAGTGCCGGCGGTGGTAAAAAACGAAAAGGGGCAGGCGACGCTGACGGATGGAACGGCGGTGTTTGTGCCGGCCGTGAGCGGGCGCGAGTTGGAGGTCTACGCGCGGCATTTTGAGAAGCTCGACATGCGGCTTGAGGTGTTTGACGGATCAATGCCGGAATGGATTTCGAACGGGTTTACGACGATCAATTACGGGCCCTGGTGGTGGTTGTTCACCGAGGAATACATTCACCGGATGCTGGAGATTTGCGGGCTGCGGGTGGTGGAAAAGAAGGAAACATGGCCGGCGCGGGGCTGGAGTTTCCTGTGCGCGCGGAAGTGACCCGGTGTAAACTTCTTTGCGCAGGGGACGGTTTGTGGTAACGTTTGCCTTTGATGCCCGGCTATACGACCGATGGGAACTGAGCGGGAGCGCGTGGTGAAGACGGAACGCGCATTTGAATCCACGCTGGAGAGCGTGGATGAAGCGGAAGCCATGATTCTGGAGGCTGCCGAGGCCGCCGGGTTTGACGAGGATGATCAGCACCATATCAGCATGGCGGCGCGCGAGTGCCTGGTAAACGCGGTGGTTCATGGGAACCGCTATAGCGCGCATAAGAGGGTTCATGTTTCAATTGAGACTTCGTCCGACCGCATAAAGGTGGTCATTCGAGACGAAGGCGAAGGGTTCGATCTGGGCGACCTGCCGGATCCGCTGGCGGAAGAAAACCTGCTGCGGCATTCGGGCCGCGGAATCTTTCTGATTCGTGCGTTTATGGACGAGTTCGACATGCGCAAAGTTAGCCCGCATGGTACGGAAGTAACTTTGGTAAAAGAACGAGGGAGGAACGAAGACAAGTGAGTGTAAAGCTAACCAACCGTCAAGTCGGTGATGTCACAGTGGTGGATGTTTCCGGCAGGATCACCCTGGGCGAAGGATCGAGCGCGCTCCGAGACGCTCTCCGGGATCTGGTGGCGTCCGGCCATAAGAAGATTTTGCTCAACCTCGGCGATGTTTCCTACATCGACAGCTCCGGCATCGGGGAGCTGGTATCCGGGTTTACGTCGGTATCCAATCAGGGCGGACATTTGAAGCTTCTCAATCTGACGAAGCGGGTGAAAGACCTGTTGCAGATCACCAAACTGTATACGGTGTTCGAAGTAAGCGACGACGAAGCGAACGCCATCCGCAGCTTTTCTTAGGAGCGGATTGCCCGGGCCGACACACATCGTTGTAGACGCCGGTGGGGCCTCTAGCCTCCGCCGACGAAATGTACGATTTCAATCTCCGCACCGTCGTGAATGGCGGTCTGCGCCCAGGCGGCGGGCTTGACGATTTTGCGGTCGAGTTCGATGGCCAGGCGGTCCGGCGTCAAACCGAGTTGTTCCACCAGCGTCAGTAAAGTCTCGCCGCCTTGGATCTCCCGGCGTTTTCCGTTGACAGTGGCGGACACTCGATACCCGTAGTCAATTATAGTCATTAGTGGATGCCGAACTCGCAAGCTGAAATCTACTTCCCGGTTCTGGTGCAGATCATCCTGGCGGTGGGAATCGCGTGCACCTTTATCGCGATCTCCTTCCTGCTCGGTCATCGGGTGAAAAACAAGGTAAAGGACTCGCCATACGAATCCGGGATGGCGCCGACCGGCGACGCCCGCCAGCGCTTCAGCGTGAAGTTCTACCTGGTGGCGATGCTGTTCATCCTGTTCGATATGGAAGCGATTTTTCTGTATCCCTGGGCGGTGGTTTACAAAGAGCTGAAGATGTTCGGGTTTTTCGAGATGCTGGTGTTCATTGTTCTAGTCCTGTGCGGCTTCTTTTACATCTGGAAAAAGGGAGTGCTGGATTGGGCGGCGCTCGGCAAAGACGAAAAGCGGATTTGAGAGACTCGAAAGAATGCTTCCGGAAGAGCTGAACAGTTTCGAAGATGCGACGGGTCTGGACGCCGCCCTTCCGGGCGCGATCACTCAGGGGAAGCACGCCTTCGGGGAACTGACCATTGAGGTCGCGCCGGAGTATGTGGTTCCGGCGTGCCGCTACCTGAAAACGGCGGGGAAGTTCGAGCGGCTATCGGCGGTGACGGCGGTGGATCGCTTCCCCGTGGAGCCGCGGTTCGAGATCGTTTACCTGTTTCATTCGCTGGCGCGGAATGCGCGGTTACGGTTGAAGGCGCGGGTGAGCGGGAAGAGCCCGGAGATTGATTCCGTTACCTCCGTGTATCTGGCGGCGAACTGGTATGAACGCGAAGTATTCGATCTCTTCGGCGTCACGTTCCGCAATCATCCCGACCTGCGCCGCATCATGCTTCCCGAAGATTGGGAAGGCCATCCGTTGAGGAAAGATTACCCGAAGACCGGGCCGCGGGTTTAAAGAACTATATGGACCTTGTAACAGCCGATCTGGAAGAACAGGAAGTAGAGCGGGCGGCCGCGCCGGAGGGACCGGTCCGTCCGCGCCGCATGCTGCTGAACATGGGTCCGCAGCACCCGTCTACGCACGGCGTTCTGCGGTTGATTCTGGAACTCGATGGCGAAACGGTGGTCAAGGCCGAGCCGGATATCGGTTATCTCCACACCGGAATCGAGAAGGAATTCGAATCGAAGACGTGGCAACAGGCGGTAACGCTGACCGACCGGATCGACTACCTGGCTAATCTCTCGAATAACTTCGCCTACGCGCTGGCGGTGGAGAAATTGCTACAGCTTGAGATCCCTCCGATGGCGCAGTGGATCCGCGTGATGCTGGTGGAACTGACGCGCTTGAACAGCCATCTGGTGTGGCTGGGGACGCACGCGCTGGACGTGGGCGCAATGAGCATGTTCCTTTACTGCATGCGCGAGCGCGAAGATATTCTGCGTATTTTCGAAATGTTCTCCGGGCAGCGGATGATGACTAGTTACATCCGCATCGGAGGTCTGGCGCTGGAACCGCCGCGCGGCTGGCACAAGCGCGTGAAGAAGTTCATCGACGGGTTCCCGAGCAAGGTGGATGAGTACGAAAGTCTGCTGACCAACAACGGCATCTGGATCGGCCGCACCAAGGGCGTGGGAGTGATGAGCGTTCCGGACATGCTGGAACTGGGGGTGACGGGACCCATGCTGCGCGCCGGCGGCTTGAAGTACGATGCGCGGAAGGAAAATCCGCATTCCTCATACGAGCATTTCGATTTCGAGATTCCGACCCGCACGGAGAGCGATGTATATGCGCGCTACCTGGTGCGGGTGGAAGAGATGCGGCAGAGCGCGCGCATTGTGCGGCAGGCGCTCGAAGGCATGCCCACCGGCGATTGGAAAGCCGATGCGCCGCATATCGTTCTGCCGGATCGCGACAAGATGAAGACCGAGATGGAAGCGCTGATCTACCACTTCAAGATTGTCACCGAAGGCTTCCGCGTGCCCGAAGGCGAGGTCTATCAAATTGTGGAATCGCCCCGCGGGGAACTGGGATATTACGTGGTGAGCGACGGGACCACGCAGCCCTATCGGGTGTTTGTGCATGGGCCGAGCTTCGGCAACTTGCAGGCCACCGCGAAGATGGTGGAAGGCACGCTGCTGGCGGATGTGGTGGCTTCCATCGGCAGCATGGACTTTGTTTTAGGAGATACCGACCGATGACTTTGTCTCCTGAGTTGGAAGCCAAGTTTCAAGGCATTCTGGCGAAGTATCCGCCGGATCGCAAGCGCTCCGCCGTGATCCCGATGCTGCTGTTCGGGCAGGATGAGATCGGATCGATCACGCGCGAACTGGTGGAAGAAGTTGCCCGGCGCACGGGGCAGACGCCGCTCACCATCGATGAGGTGGTGACTTACTACTCCATGCTGCATCGCAAGCCGATGGGCAAGGCGCACGTGCAGATCTGCACCAACATCAGCTGCATGCTGAACGGCGGCGAAGAGCTGTGGAATATCGCGACCAAGCGGCTCGGGATCGGGCATAAGGAATCCACGAAAGACGGGAAGATCTCGCTCGAAGAAGTAGAGTGCATCGGCGCGTGTTCGTGGGCGCCGGCCATGCAGGTAAACTACGACTTCCATCATCAGGTGACGCCGGAGAAGCTGAACGAAGTGCTCTCGCAGCTCGAGAGTGGGCGCTAGGAAATCCATGCCATACAACGAACCGCATCCGCTGGAAGTGCGCGTCTTATCGAAGCGCTTCGGGCTGGAGAATTCGCAATCGATCGACGTGTATCTGGCGAGCGAAGGGTATCAGGGTTTCGAATCCGCGCTGAAGATGACGCCGGACGAAATCGTCAACGTTGTGAAGGCTTCCGGGTTGCGGGGGCGCGGCGGCGCGGGGTTTCCAACCGGGCTGAAGTGGAGTTTTCTGGCGCGCAATTCGCCCAAGCCGAAGTACATCATCGTTAACGCGGATGAGAGCGAGCCGGGGACCTGTAAAGATCGGCTGCTGATTGAGTTCGATCCGCACCAGTTGATCGAAGGCGTGCTGATTGCGGCGCTGGCGGCGACTTCAAATCAGGGTTACATCTACGTTCGCGGCGAGTATCGCTACCTGATCGACATTCTGGATAAGGCGATTGCGGAAGCGTACGATCGCGGGTATTTGGGCGAGAATGTGCGCGGGTCGGGCTGGACGTTTCATCTTTCGACGCATACTGGCGCGGGCGCTTATGAATGCGGAGAAGAGTCGGCGCTGCTCGAATCGTTCGAAGGTAAGCGTGGAGTGCCGCGCATTCGTCCGCCGTTTCCAGCGGTAGCCGGGGCTTACCAAAGTCCGACGATTTTGAACAACGTCGAAACGTATTGCGCGGTGCCCTCGATTTTCCGGATGGGCGGCGAAGAGTGGGCTAAGTTGGGTTCGCCGAAGAACGGGGGCACGCGCATGTTTTGCCTATCCGGTCATGTGAACCGGCCGGGCGTGTACGAATTGCCGATGGGATTCCCGCTGATGCGGATGATTGAAGAAGTCGGCGGTGGGGTACGGGGCGGACGGAAGATCAAGGGCGTGATTCCGGGTGGTTCGTCATGTCCCGTGCTGACGGCGGATGAGTGCAACGTCAACATGGATTTCGATTCACTGGCCGCGGCGAAGAGCATGCTGGGCTCGGGCGGCGTGGTGGTGATGGATGAGACTACCGACATTGTGGCCGTGGCGCTGCGCATCATGCGCTTCTATGCGCACGAAAGCTGCGGGTGGTGCATCCCGTGCCGCGAGGGTACGACGTGGCTGCGCAAGATTCTGACGCGCGTGTATGAAGGCCAGGGGCTCACGACGGACGTGGATTTAATCGACGAGCTTTCGAAGAACATGCTGGGACGCACGTTCTGTCCGCTGGGCGATGCGGCGGCCATGCCGACCATCGCGTTCGTGAACAAGTTCCGGCATGAGTTTATGGCGTACATCGATACGAAGAAGCCGGCGTCGCAACCGGATCCGCTGCTGCAACTGACACACGCTTAAAGACATAGGAAATGGCAGATTTAGTCAAACTTACGATCGACGGGCAAGCGGTGGAAGTTCCGCCCGGAACGCTGCTGATCAATGCCGCGAAGCAAGCGGGCATTGAGATTCCGGCGTTCTGTTATTACGACGGCTATTCGCTCCAGGCTGCGTGCCGCATGTGCCTGGTGGAAGTGGAGAAAGCTCCCAAAATGCCGCCCGCCTGCACGACGCCGGTGGCGGAAGGCATGATCGTCCGCACGGAGACCGAGCAGGTTCGCAAGGCGCGCAAGATGACGCTCGAGTTCCTGCTGACCAATCATCCGCTCGATTGCCCGGTGTGCGATAAGGGCGGCGAGTGCGAACTACAGGATATGGTTTTCCGCTACGGCGCGGGCGAAAGCCGCTTCGTGGAGAACAAATGGCACGTGGATGAGAAGCAATGGTCGCCTGTGGTGTTCTATGACGGGCCGCGCTGCATCCTCTGTTTCCGCTGCGTGCGCGTCTGCAATGAAGGCATGGGCGTGGGCGCGCTGGGCGTGGTGAATCGCGGGTCGGTGTCGGAGATTGCGCCGAATGAAGGCGATCATCTGAACTGCGATGAATGCGGCATGTGCATCGACATCTGCCCGGTGGGCGCGTTGACCAGCGGAATCTATCGCTACCAGGCGCGGCCGTGGGAGATGGAGCATGTCGGAACCATCTGCACGCATTGCTCGAACGGTTGCAAGACGACGCTCGGGACGCGCAATGATCAAATTTTGCGGGGCAACAACCGCGATCGGTCGGGCATCAACGGCGAGTTCCTTTGCATTAAGGGCCGCTACGGATTCGACTTCTACAACCATCCGGAACGGCTGCTCTCGCCGATGGTGCGGGTGGGCGGGAAACTGGAGCCGGTGTCCTGGTCGAAGGCGCTTGAGACGGTGGCCGTGAAGTTCCGGGAAGTGAAGGATCGCGGCGGCAACTTCGGCGTGATCGGGTCCACGCGGACGACGAACGAAGAGAATTATTATCTGCAGAAGTTTGCGCGCGAAGGGCTGGGGACGAGCAACATCGATCATCACCGGTCGGGCGATCTGGTGACGTTGTTCGATGCATTGAGCGGCGTGGAAGGCGCTTCACTGGCCACTACGGACGATCTCTATCAAGCGAAAGCGGTGCTAGTGATCGGCTCGGATCTTTCAGTGGAGCAGCCGTTCCTGGCCTTCCAGATCCGGGCGAATTTCCGCCATCATAACGCCCGCGTTTACACGGTGACGCCGGGGCCGGTGCGGGAAGACAAGTATGCGGTGAAGTCCGTGCGCGCGGCGGGCGATGAAGTTTGGCGCGCTTTGGACGAACTGCGCGAAGGGCTCGCGGCGGAAGCGGACCTGGTGATCCTGTTCGACGATTCCATCCAGGGCGAATCGGTGCGGCGGCTGGTGGAGTTCGGCAAAGCGCTGGGCAAGCCGGTGAAGTATGTGGCGCTGCTCGATTATTCGAACTCGCGGGGCGCCGTGGATATGGGGCTGACGCCGAATCTGTTGCCGGGTTATCACGCCGCGCTACAAGCGGGCATGTCGATCGACGAGATGCTGGCCGCGCCCGGCCTGGACGTGCTATGGGTCACAGGCGCGAATCCGCTAGCGCGGGCCGCGTTGACTTCGTCTAGCGCGTTTGTCGTGGTGCAGGATCTGTTTCTCACCGAAACCGCGGAGCGCGCGGACGTTGTGTTTCCGGCCGCTTCCGCGTACGAGAAGAACGGAACCGTCACCAACGTTTGCGGCGAAGTGCAGCGCTTGAAGAAGGGCATCAACACCATGGGCGCGAAGCCGGATCTGGAGATCTTTGGGCTCATCGCGAAGGAAATGGGGCTGGCCGCGGTGGTGGGACCGTGGATTCCGGAGCGCGTGTTCGATGAGATTCGCCGAACGGTGAGCGGGTATGACGTTCCGCTGCCGGTGATCGCGACGGGCGGGGCGGCGCAGACTTCTCCAGTAAACGGGCGGATCGGTATTGAAAGTCACGGTGAATTCATCCACGCGACGCATAATGATCTATTCGCTTCCGGAACGCTGGGGCGGTATTCTAAAATCCTAAATTCGGTCCTGGAAAAATCGCTTGTCGAGGGGGCGGACAACAAGAATGCCGTCGAGCCGGAGACGATTCAGCGTTAAATGGAATATTTCGTAATCAGTCTCGTGAAGATCTTCGTGGTCTTCGCCGGTCTCATGACCGCGCTCGCCTATCTGCAATGGGTGGAGCGGAAGGTGATCGCGCACGTGCAGGTGCGCGTGGGTCCGTCGCGCGTGGGTCCGCACGGTCTGATGCAGCCGCTGGCGGACGTGATCAAACTGATGACAAAAGAAGGGCTGTTCCCTTCGTATGTGAACCGCCCGTTTTATCTGTTGGCGCCGATGATCGCTGTGGCGATGTCGCTGATTTCGATTTCGGTCATTCCGTTCGGCTCCGAACTGAACATCAGGGGCTATCACACCTGGATGCAGTTGACGGATCTGAATGTAGGCATTCTGTTTGTGCTGGCCATCAGTTCGCTCGGCGTGTATGGCGTGGCGCTGGCCGGGTGGTCATCGAACAACAAGTACAGTCTGCTGGGCGGCTTGCGCAGTTCGGCGCAGATGATCAGTTATGAACTGCCGCTGAGTCTCGCGATCACCGCGCCGTTATTGATTGCGGGGACGCTGAGCCTACGCGAGATCGTGGTCTCGCAAGGCGGATTTCATTTCGGTTTCCTGCCCCGCTGGTCGATCTTCGCGGGACCGTTCCCCCAGATCTTCAGCTTTCTGATTTTTCTGATTGCGGGGTTTGCGGAGACCAATCGCGTTCCGTTCGATCTGCCGGAAGCGGAGAACGAGTTGGTGGCCGGCTTCCATACCGAGTACAGCAGCATGCAGTTCGCGTCCTTCTTTATGGCGGAATACGCGAACATGATCACTATCACTTCCATCACGACGATTCTGTTTCTGGGTGGATGGCAGCCGCTGTTTCCGGTGTCGCTGGGATCGAATTATGTGCCGGTTGTGATCTTTTTCCTGGCCGGGCTTTTCGCGCTCCTGAATGGATTGAGCCCGCGGCGCAAGCGCGACCGGTTGTCTTTGCCGGTGGTGGGGATTGTGTTTTGGATCATCGCCATCCTGTTCCTGCTGCCGTTCACGCACCAGCTTTTGATTCCGTTCTTCTGGTTCGCGGCGAAGGTGGGTACGCTGCTCTTCACGTTCATGTGGGTGCGCGCAACGCTGCCGCGCTTCCGGTATGACCAGCTAATGACCTTCGCCTGGAAGTTCCTCTTTCCGGCGGCGCTGATCAATCTTCTGATTACCGGCTTTCTGGTCGCGATCACGGCGAAGTAATCATGGATACTTTTTTCTTCCTGATTTTCGCGATTGCCGCGGTTGCGTTCGGAGTGAGCGTGGTCACGCAGAAGCATCCGATATCGAGTGCATTGTCGCTGGTGGGCGTGATGGGCTCGCTGGCGGTTCTCTATCTGCTGCTGGGGGCGGAGTTCATCGCCATGGCGCAGATCATTGTGTATGCGGGCGCCATCATGGTGCTGTTTATCTTCGTGATTATGCTGCTGAACACGGGCGTGGAAGCCAAGCAGGGGCGTTCGGTGCTGGTGAAGCTGCTGGGATTTCCCGCGTTGATCGCGTTCGTCGCCATCATCGGCTACTTCTTCGCCACCAACTTCAACGGTGCCGCTCCGGTGCGCTTCGGGGCTTTCAGCGGAGGCTCGGCGCGCAACATAGGCCGCCTGCTTTTCAAGACCTATTTACTGCCATTCGAAGTAACATCCATTCTGATTTTGATCGCGATACTGGGCGCGGTGGTTCTAGCGCGCAAGGAGTTCGATTAAGTGCACGGCGTTCCGCTTTCCTGGTATCTGATCCTGAGCGCGATCCTGTTTTCGCTCGGAGTCGCCGGGTTTCTGTTCCGCAAGAACATCATTACGGTGTTCATGTCGATTGAACTGATGCTCAACGCGGTGAACCTTTCCTTCATCACGTTCTCTTATCAGCACGCCCATGCGGACGGGCAGATTTTCACTTTCTTTGTCATGGTGGTGGCGGCCGCGGAAGCGGCGGTGGGACTGGCCATCGTGCTGACCGTGTACAAGAATCGCAATAGCCTGAATATCGACGACATCAGCGAGATGAATAACTAAGCGCATGCCGCAACTTTGGATCATCCCGATTTTGCCGCTGATCGGTTTTCTGCTGAACGGACTGTTCGGGCGGAAGCTGCCCAAGGCCGTGATCAGCGCGATCGCCATCGGCGCGGCGCTTTTCTCTTTTGTTTGGGTGCTGTACGTTTTGCGCGCGCTGCAACCGCTGGAGACGCGCACCTTCCAGCATTACTACACGTGGATACAGAGCGGCGATTTCAAGGTGGGCGTGGACTTTGCTGTGGACCGGCTGACCGCCGTGATGCTGCTGGTGATCACGGGCGTGGGAACGCTGATCCACATTTACTCGGCGGGCTACATGGAACACGATTCGGGGTATGCGCGCTACTTCGCGTATCTGAACCTGTTCATGTTCTTCATGCTGACGTTGGTGCTGGCCGCGAATTTCCTTCTTCTGTTTGTGGGATGGGAAGGCGTGGGCCTCGCGAGTTACCTGTTGGTTGGATTCTGGTTCGATCGCAAGAGCGCTACCGACGCGGGCAACAAAGCGTTCATCGTGAATCGTATCGGCGACTTCGGATTCTCGCTCGCGATGTTTCTGATCGTCATCAACTTCGGGACGTTGGATTTCGCGACGGTGTTTACAGCGGCGCCGGGTAAACAGACGGGGGTGCTGACCGCGATCGCGCTACTTCTGCTGGTGGGCGCTTGCGGGAAGTCCGCGCAGATTCCGCTGTATGTCTGGCTGCCGGACGCGATGGAAGGTCCGACGCCGGTCTCCGCCCTGATCCACGCGGCGACGATGGTGACGGCGGGCGTTTATATGGTGGCGCGCGCTTCCGCGATCTTCGTGCACTCGGGCACAGCGATGGATTTCGTGGCGACGGTGGGAACGCTGACTGCGATCTTCGCGGCGATCATCGGCCTGGCGCAGACGGACATCAAGAAAGTCTTCGCGTACTCCACCGTTTCGCAGCTTGGCTACATGTTCATCGGCCTGGGATGCGGCGCGTTTTCAGCGGGCATCTATCATCTGGTGACGCACGCGTTTTTTAAGGCGCTGCTGTTTCTGGGCGCGGGTAGCGTGATCCATGCCTGTGGAGGCGAACAGGACATGCGGAAGATGGGCGGCCTACGCGGTAAAACGCCGCTCACTTTCATCTGCCTGATTGTGGCCGGGCTGGCGATCTCCGGCATTCCGCCGTTCGCCGGTTTCTATAGCAAGGATGAGATCCTCATCGCCGCCGCGCATCACCAACCGTGGATGTACGTGGTGGCGCTGATCACCGCGATCCTGACGGCCTTCTACGTGTTCCGCGCGATCTTCCTGACGTTCTTCGGGACTTACCGGGGCGATGCGCATCCCCACGAATCGCCGTTGCTGATGACGGCTCCGTTGGCGATTCTCGCGCTGCTTTCGTTTGCGGGCGGGTTCACGTTTAACGTGCCGCGCTATTTGGAGAACCTGTTTCCCATGGCGGAAGCCAGCGGTTCCGCATCGGTCAATCTGACGCTGCAGATTGTTTCGGTGCTGGCGGGGGTCATCGGAATATTGGTGGCTTACGCGTTGTATGTGGTGCGGCCCGGACTGCCGGAATCGCTCGCGCGTTCCATGGGCGGTGTTTACCGGCTGGTCTACAACAAGTTTTTCGTCGACGAGATTTATAACGGAGCGATCGTGCAGCCGACGTTGGTTGGGTCGCGCGCGGTTCTGCTGAATGGCATCGATCATGGCGTGATCGACAGCCTGGTGAATGGGACGGCCGACGGCATCCGCAATGTGGGCGGCGGGCTGAAGCGGTTGCAGTCAGGAAACATTCGATCTTATGCGACGTGGGTGGTGCTGGGATCGGTGGTCATCTTAGTGGTGCTGGGATGGATTTCGCACGGGATGATTTCGCAGGTGGTCCCGCGATGAACCTGCTCGACATCATTCTTCTTTTGCCGCTCGCCGGCTTCCTTCTGACGCTGCTGATTCCCAAGAGCCAGGGGCAGTTCATTCGTCTGTTTGCGCTGGCCGTTTCGGTGGTGACACTGGCGGCGGGAATCGCTTTAGCGACGAACTATCATGCGGGGCCGAGTCCGATGTTCGTGACGGATATCGTGTGGGTGCAGAGTCCGGAGATTCATTATCACGTGGCGGCGGACGGTATCGGATTGTGGATGATTGTGCTGTCCACGTTCCTGACGCCGCTCGCGATTCTGGCGTCATGGACGTTGATCGCCAAGCGGGCGAAGGAATATTTCGCCCTGCTTCTGCTGCTTGAATTCGGGCTGATCGGGGTCTTTTCTGCGTACGATCTGTTCCTCTTCTACGTGTTCTGGGAAGTCAGTATCGTCCCGTTTATTTTCCTGATCGGCATCTGGGGCGGCGAACGGCGCGCGTACGCTTCGCTGAAGTTCTTCGTGTATACGATGGCGGGCTCGGTTCTGATGCTCACCAGCATGATCTTCATCTATACGCGTGCGAAGACGTTCGACTTGCCGGAGATTCTGAACCAGCTTTCCGGCGGGCGTCTGGTCTTTTCGCACACCGAACAGACGCTGCTCTTCCTTGGATTCTTCGCCGCGTTTGCGATCAAGGGACCGATATTTCCGTTCCACACATGGCTACCCGATTTTCACGAACAGGCGCCTCCGCCGGTCTCCATGCTGCTCCTCAAGATGGGCGTCCTGGGGCTGATCCGGTTCTGCCTTCCGCTGTTCCCTGTGGCGGCGCGCGAGAATGCGCCGTGGATCATGGTGCTGGCGATCATCGCGATTATTTACGGGGCTCTGCTCGCGCTATCGGAGAAGAATATTCTGCGGCTGATCGCTTATTCATCGGTGAGCCACGTGGGCTTCATGGTGCTGGGGATTTTCAGTTTCACGCAACTGGGGACGGATGGCGCGGTGTACCAGATGATCAATCACGGGATCTCGACCGGCGGGCTGTTCCTGGTGGCGGGGCTGCTGATCCAGCGGCGGAAGTCGACGGCCATCGTCGACTATGGCGGCGTGGCGCATGTGGCGCCCTGGCTTGCGGCGACGTTTCTGATCACAACGCTGGCGGGGATCGGGCTGCCCGCGCTGAATAGTTTTGTGGGCGAATATCTGGTGCTGCAGGGTGCGGCGATTGCGAATTTCCGATACGCGATCTTCGCGGCCATCGGCGTGATTCTTTCGGCCTGTTACATGCTGTGGCTCTACCAAAGGCTCTTTTACGGGCCGAAGCCGGCGCGCGCGTATGCTGACCTGGATGCGCGGGAATGGCTCTGCATCGCCCCGCTGATCGCCATGATGCTGTGGCTGGGAGTTTACACGCAGACGTTCCTGCCGGCGATTACGGGCGCGACTGCGCACATTCTGGAAGACGGCAAGCAGAATATTCCGTTCCGCGTCGAGGCGCCGCAACCCGCACCGCCGCAGGAGGCGCGCCGTGCAGACTGATCTGTTTCCGGCGAGCGTGGAGTATCTGCGCTTCCTGCCGGAAATTATTTTGTGTCTGGTGGGCACGTTGCTGATGGTGCTTGACCCATTAGTGAAGAAGCACTCAAGCCCGGTGTTCGGAAACATCTCGATCGTGGCAATGGCCGCGGCCATCGGGGCGGCGATTTATGCGAACACCATGCCGGGCGAAGCGTTTTCTCGGATGCTGGTGGTCGACGGTTTCTCGACATTCTTCCGCGTGCTGGTGATCGGCATCGGGATTGTGGTGGTGCTGGGCTCATATGAATTTCTCTCGCGGGAGCGCGCGGAGACGGGGGAATTCCACGCGCTGATTCTGTTCTCCATCGCGGGCCAGTGCATTATGGCGAGCGCCGGTGAGCTGATCATGATCTTCATCGGGCTGGAGATCTCTTCGATCGCGACGTATATTCTCGCCGGTTATTTGCGGGACGATCGGCGGGCCAATGAAGCGGCGCTGAAATACTTCCTGCTCGGTTCCTTCGCGACGGCGTTTTTCCTATACGGCATTTCGATCGTCTATGGCGCTACCGGTTCGACGAATCTGGCGGTGATTCACGGCTTGGTGACCGGGCCGCAGGCGAACGTTCCGGTGGTGTTGCTTGCGATCGCGGCGGCGATGATGTTTGTGGGGTTGGGGTTCAAAGTATCGGGAGCACCGTTTCAAATCTGGGCGCCCGACGTGTATCAAGGCGCGCCGTCACCGATTTCCGCATTTATGTCGGCGGGTCCCAAAGCGGCGGCCTTCGCTGTCTTTATCCGAATCTTTCTGACCGCATTTCCAACAATCGCGGGAGGATGGATGCCGCTGGTGTGGGCTTCGGCGTTGCTGTCGATGACCATCGGAAATTTCGCGGCGCTGGCGCAATCGAACATCAAACGAACATCAAACGCATGCTGGCTTATAGCTCGGTGGCGCACGCTGGATACGTGCTGGTGTCGTTGGCGGCGCATTCCGATCTCGGCGCGGGCGCGGCCATGTTCTATTTGGGAGCCTATGCGTGCATGAATGTGGGAGCGTTTATCGTGGTTTCGCACATAGCGGGCAAGGGCGAGAAACGCGTCAAGCTTTCCGACTTCGCCGGGCTTGGCGCGCGCCAACCGATGACGGCGGCGCTGTTTTCGATCTTCCTGCTTTCGTTGGTGGGCGTGCCGCTCACCGGCGGATTCTTCGGCAAGTTCTATATCTTTGAAGCGGCGCTGCAGGCCAACATGGTCTGGCTGACGGTGCTGGGACTTTTGAACAGCGCGGTGGCGGCTTACTACTATCTGCGGATCGTCGCGGTGATGTATATGCAGGAGCCGGTGAGCACGACGCCCGAGGCGGAATCGTTACCCGCGTCGACCGCGATGGCGCTGGTGTTACCGGCGCTGGGGACGATATTCCTGGGAGTCTTTCCGGGGTCTGTGCTGAACTTTGCGATCCGATCGGCGAATTTCGGGAAGTAGGGCACGAGGGCCGATCCTCGCCGGGTCAGCGCTGGCGGCGGTTATTGGCGCCTCTGCTTACGCCGTCGGCGGGAAATCCGCGCAGATCTTCGGGCCGTCCGTCTATCGGGGGTACGGTAAGCGTCGGTCTCTCGCGCTCACGTTCGATGACGGGCCTAGCGAGAGTACGCCGCCCCTGCTCGCATACTTTCACGAACGCACGGTGCGCGCCACGTTTTTTCAGTGCGGGACGAATGTTGCGCGACTTCCGGACATCGCCCGCGCGGTCCGCGATGCGGGCCATGAGATCGGTAATCACACTTACTCACACGCGCGATTGCTGTTTCGGAAACCGGGGGAAATCTATCAGGAGTTTGCGCGCGCGCAAGAAGTGATTTGTGCGGAAACGGGTGTCACGCCCACGCTCGTCCGCGTGCCCTACGGGATGAATTGGTACGGCATGGGCGCCGCGCAGAGGAAGCTGGGGCTCATCGCCGTGTCCTGGACTGTGATCGGACACGATTGGGAATGGCCGGCACGACGCATCGCGGAGCGGGTGCTCAAGGCGGTCACGCCCGGGGGCATTATCTGCCTGCACGATGGACGGGACACCCGTCCTAACCCGAACATCTCTGAGATGCTCGACGCTTTGCGGATCATTGTTCCCGCTCTACAAGACCGGGGTTATAACTTCGAGACTGTAAGCGAGATCTTACGCCTGTCGCCCGAGCCAGATCCAGACGGCGATGCCGAGCAGAATCCGGTAGACGCCGAAGGACACAAAGCCGCGCTTCCGCACCCAGTTCATAAACCACGCCACCACAACCAACGCGACGATGAATGACACCGCCCCACCGATGATCAGAAGCACCCAGCCGTGTGGATCGATGTGAACCGCGGTTATATCTTGCGCCGCCGCCGCTTTTCCCGGGTGAAGGGCCTTTAGTAACTCATAACCGGTAGCCGTCGCCATCACGGGGATGGAGAGGAAAAACGAAAATTCCAACGCGGCGGACCGTGTCATCCCCGCGATTTGTCCCGGCACAATGGTGGACATGGAGCGCGAGGTTCCCGGAAACACGGCGGATAAGATTTCGCACAGACCAATCCAAATGGCCTGCCAAGGCCGCATCTCTTCCACATGCTCGGTGATACGGCCGGTAAGAATGCGAATGCCGTTGCCCGAAGCATAGACCAAGTCCACGGCGATCATAACCACCCCGCCGATGATGAGCGCGGCCGCCATGAGTCGGATGTCTTCCAGGTGCTTACCGATGATCTTCACCAGCAAATAAGAGGGGCCGGCGGTGCAGACGAAAGCGATCATCGTGAGTGTCAGCGGGTGCGTCCAAACGGTTCCGTTTCCACGCGAACCTTTGGGGAAGGTGGAAACAAAATCCAGAATTCTGCGCCAGAAATAAATGGGAAGGCACAGGATGGCGCCCAACTGGATCACGATGGAAAACATCTTCCAATACCCGCTCTGGAGATCCATGCCGAACAGCGCTTCGGCGATACGAAGATGCGCGGTGGAACTGACCGGCAGATATTCAGTAAGCCCTTCAATGACACCCAGGACCACGGCCAGCAGATAGTCGTTCAAATAACCCCCTCGAGTTTGGCCCTAGAATTTGGCAATGCGGAGCATGACGACGCCATGCTTCGGAACTTTGGTCGACCAATTCTCATCATCGCCCGCGACCTTGACGAACTCGTAAGTCCAGAGATTTTTGACGATGGTGTGGCCTTTACCTTTGGCGAAGTCGGACCACTTCACGGACATCGTAGCGGCTTCTGAACCGCGATTGAAAAGAGCTACGGCGACCGCGCCTTTGCCAAGTGGCTTCATCCAAATTTCCTGATCGCCATTCTTTGAAACGCGCGTTCCCTGCTTACCGAGCGGATCGCGATCCACCGCGATTATTTCTTTATTTACCAGAATATTCAGGGTCGATTTCGACATATTCCGGACATCATTCCCGGCCATGAGCGGAGCGGCAAGCATGGCCCAAAGACTCATGTGGACGCGGTACTCGTCGTCCGTCATCCCGCCGTTGCCGATTTCAAGCATGTCGGGATCGTTCCAATGGCCTGGACCGGCGTAAGGCGCGAGATCGTTCTGGCTGAAGCCGATGGACGACATGGATTCCCAGGAATCGTGAATGTCGCCGGTGGTGCGCCACAGATTGCCGGCCACCTCGGGACCCCACTTCCAAACGTCCGCGCGGCCGTACTGGCAGATGCTGAACACGATGGGGCGCGGCAGCGACTCGAGAATTGCGCCCATCTTCTGATAGACGGCGCGCATTTCGGAATCCTTGTAGACCCGCGCGGCGCCGCACCAATCGTACTTGAGATAGTCGATTCCCCAATCGGCGTATGTTTCGGCGTCCTGCCGCTCATGGCCGTAGCTGCCTTCATAGCCCGCGCAGGTCTTGGGTCCCGGTGACGAATAGATGCCCAGGAGCATGCCCTTGCCGTGAACGTAGGCGGCCAGCGCTTTCATATCGGGGAAACGACTGTTGGGGTGAATGCGGCCCTGGGCATCCCGTTCGCCCTGCCAGGTGTCATCGATATTCACGTAGAGATACCCGGCGCCCTTGTCCCCGCCCATGCCGGTGCGCACCATGGCGTCGGCGATCTGGCGCACGGTGGCGTCGTCAATGCGGCCCTGAAACTTGTTCCAGCTATTCCAGCCCATGGGCGGCTTGCCGGCCAGACGGTTCCAAGGCAGCGATTTCGGTTCAGGCAAGGGGAGCTTGGCGGGTGGGGCGACGGCACTCGGGTCGACGGGCTTCGCAATCATGTCCACCGGCGGCCGGTTGGGGCCCGTAGACTTGAGATGGAGTTCGCCGTCAACTAGATCACCTTCCCAAGTGACGCGCCGAGGCGCGGCCGGTTCGCCGGATTCGACTACGAAGGAGAAGTGGCTGCCGCTCACCGTCCCCTGCTTAATGGGGAGATCGCCGAACGTCATCCCGACGGTGCCGGTGAGATCGGAACCGTTCTGGTGCAGGGTGAAGTACGTGTCCCGGATACTTCCGTCGGGACTCTTTACTCGCGCCGCCCAGGTACCGTCGAGCGCGGCGGCGAAAAGGGCGACGGCACAGAAGAGGAAGAGGAGTGCGGATCGCTGAGCCATGATTTCAGTAGGCCCAACGCCAGAGCGCGGCGCCCGCGGTGTAGCCGGCGCCAACGGTCGCGAACAGAACGAGATCGCCCTGCTTCAGCCTTCCCTGGTCGATCGCATCCTGCGTTCCGAGCGGAAGAGTCGCGGCGGTGGTGTTGCCGTATTTCCCTATGTTGACGATGACGCGATCCGGACCCAGGCCCAGCCGCTCCGCCGTGGCGTCGATGATTCGTTTATTCGCCTGATGCGGAATCAGGATCGACACGTCCTTTGCGGTAAACCCATTCCGGCTGAGAACTTCTTCCGAAAGATCGAGCATTTTGCGGACCGCGTATTTGAACACCTGCTGGCCCTCCTGCTTTACATAGTGCTGGCGGCCGGTGACGGTCTCACAAGAAGCGGGCAAGCGGCTTCCACCGGCCGGCATTTTTAGAAAATCGCCGCCGGAGCCGTCAATTTCCCCGATAAAATCGATAAAGCCGAATTCTTTCTTGCCGTCCTCGGCGGCCTCCACCAGCATGGCGCCAGCGCCGTCCCCGAAAAGGATGCAGGTGGAACGGTCCTGATAGTCGAGAATGCGGCTCATGGTATCGGCGCCGATGACGAGAACTTTGCGATGCAAGCCGCTCTTGACCAACGCGGCGGCGGAGCTGAGTCCGTAGATGAAGCCGGAGCAGGCGGCGCTTAAGTCGTAACCCCAGGCTTTGTGAGCTCCCAGCCCGTTCTGCACCAGGCAGGCGGTGGCAGGGAAAAACATGTCCGGCGTGACGGTGGAGACGATGATTACGTCCACGTCGCAGGCGGAGATCCCGCGCTGCTCCAGAGCGCCGCGCGCGGCGGCCAGCGCGAGATCGGAAGTGGCCATGTCTGGTGATGCGATGTGCCTCTCGCTGATGCCGGTGCGCTCCACAATCCACTGATTGTTGGTGCTGACCATCTTTTCGAGATCGAAGTTGGTGAGCACCTTGGGCGGGACGTAGCAGGCAAGGGCGGAGATGATCGGCTGGCAAGGTGTCATGAGTGATGAGGGAGCGTCCCTTTGATATGTTACATTCGACTCGAATGCAACTGGACGACGGGTTCCGTCTCACTCCGCCGGGTGGCGCGAAACCGGATAGTTCCTGGCCGGGCGCAATTCTCTTCGAGACCCCGGAACAGATTTACCAACGGGTTTTCCGGGTTCTAAAACCCCGCTCGGCGGTGCCGCCGGTCAAGGTGCGGTTCGAGAAGTTCGCCAATGCCGACAGCCATATCCGCTCCGAAAACGGCGGATTGTCTGTTAGAATGACCGATTTGCTGGAAAGTGCGCCGCCGCCAATTTTGGAATCGCTAGCATATATTTTGTTGGGAAAGCTGTTTAAGAAAAAAATACCGGCGTTTTATTCACACCGATATCGTGTATTTCTCAATCGGCGCGAAATGCGAAAGCGGCTGGAAAGCACGCGGCAGGAGCGCGGGCGAAAGCTCTGCCTGGCGCCCCAGGGCGCGATTTACGATCTAAGTGAGGTGTTCGAAGGGTTGAATCAGACCTTCTTTGGCGGGCTGATGTCGCGGCCCACGCTCGGTTGGAGCTTGCGGAAATCGCGGACGCGGCTTGGGCACTTCGATCCATCGCACCATACAATTGTGATCAGCCGGATTTTCGATCAACCGCACGTTCCCCGGCTGCCGCTCGACTATGTGATGTTTCATGAGATGCTGCATTTGCAGTTTCCGGTGAAACACACGGGGGCGCGGCGATGCGTTCATACCAAGGAGTTCAAGGCAGCGGAAGCGACGTTCCCGGAGATCGGGAAAGCCAAAGAAATATTAACCCGGCTATAGCTGCTGGCTACGGCCGGGCGTTTACTAGCGGGAATCAGGCAGTAACGGCTTCGACGCTCAGGAGGGACTCCGCATGTTGCCGGACCTGCTCCAGGCACTTCATGAGCGGTGCCGCGGTGACGCTGCCAATCCCAAGCGTATGCAGCGCCAACCGGACGTGCACCCCGAACATCATGCGCTGGAACGTGAGTTCCATGCGGAACAGGGCGGAAGCCAGATCCTCCCGATCGGTTTTCGATTCCAGGATGAGCGTTCGCACCCGGGCGCAGAGCCGGGCGTGGTCGCGGCCCAAACTGGTGAGGTAACCGCGAAAGATCGCGCGGCGCTGCGCGCGAATGCGCCGCACCATCGCGGGATCGCCCGCTTCGTTAAGAAGTTCAAAATCCGAACCATCCAGCAGCCGGAGCATCGGCCGGTAGCGAGTGGACAGCGCCTCCAGGTCGAGATTCTCAACCCGCAGTGGTGAACCATGCGTCTTGGGGCGCAAAGAAAGCGCAATTGCAGCGAAGAGTACTAAAACGAAGAAGGCGACAAAGGCCATTGGGATCAGCTCACTCCTGTTCGACTCAAGCAAGGATATCTGCGTTTTGAATAAATAGCAATAGGGTAATTTGCATTAATCACCCGAAATTCAATTTGGTCGGTCACTGACGCGCCACCTTCACCAGCAAACTGTTCAGAGATTCCAATTCATCCATCAAACGTCTTTCTTCAAGCGCGTTCAGATTTGCGCGGACCCTAACCTTGGAAATACCCGAAGCGCTTCTGAGCAAAACACCCCAGGTGAGATAACACATTCCGCATAAAGCGAGGACGGCGTAGTTGCGGATCATCATCATGCGCAAACTCCCGTCCAGGTTTATCTCCAATGCCGCGAAATTCCCGAAAAAATAGACGGTGAAGGTAAAAATGCTTATCGCCTCGTTCCATCCCATCTTAATGGGATAGCGGGAAAGCAGGAACACCATCAACAAAATAAAGGCCGCCAAAGCGAAGCACGTGCACTTCTCCCAAGACGCCACGTAGCTGAATTTTGCGCTCAAAGCCGTTTGCGGGGCGGCGGCGGCAATGATGATCCCGATCACGGTTGCGATTCCGGCCGAAGCGTAGCAAGCCCATCGGGCGATGCTCGCAATCCCGGGATACCCGGAGAAGGCGAGGCGATACATCTCCCAAATCACGACCAGGTACAACACCCAGTTCAACGGTTCGCTGAACGTATAGAGGGTCTGATAGAGGCGCGACGTCACGGACATCGACAGCCCCAGGAGGTTCTGCGCGAGCTGATAGAGCAGAAAACCCAGCAGCCACGGCTGGGTGCGCGCGACTCCGGCGGCAATTAAACGAGTTGCGGCAAACAGGTTAATTCCCGTTACAAGTATCAACGTCGCGCGGTAAGGGTCCATGGTAGAGCGTCAATGCTCCGGCCTGATTTTAACAGAAATTGTAGGTTTTTCGCCGCGAGGCGGCTACGATTGCGCGATCAGGGACCAGGAAGGGTTAGCTGGATCATTCAAACGGAGCAGCGCGGCGGACTGATGCCATTGGTTATCGTCGGTGCAGCCGGTGTTAGGGCAAACCGGAGGCGGCAGGAGCGCGGCGGACTGGTGCCATTGGTTATCGTCTGTGCAGCCGGTGTTGGGGCAAACCGGAGGAGGCAGCAGTGCGGCGGACTGGTGCCATTGGTTATCGTCAGTGCAGCCGGTGTTAGGACAAACCGGAGGCGGCAGGAGCGCGGCGGACTGGTGCCATTGGTTATCGTCAGTGCAGCCGGTGTTGGGGCAAACCGGAGGCGGCAGGAGCGCAGCGGACTGGCGCCATTGGTTATCGTCGGTGCAGCCGGTGTTGGGGCAAACCGGAGGAGGCAGCAGTGCGGCGGACTGGTGCCATTGATTGTCGTCGGTGCAGCCGGTGTTGGGGCAAACCGGAGGAGGCAGGAGCGCGGCGGACTGGTGCCATTGGTTGTCGTCGGTGCAACCGGTGTTGGGACAAACCGGAGGCGGGAGCTGAGCGGTGGTTTCGGCATAGAAACCTGCTCGTGTACTCTGGGTATCTAACCCCGACGGACTGCCGAAAGCGATCGGCAGGAGAACGAAACTGGCGGCGAGTAAGCGGCGGATTATCATGAATAACTCCTCTTTCTAAATCCTCGTGTTACGGTGATAACAGTCTATTCCCGTAGGCGGATTTTTGGTGTTCGCACTAATGCTTTTTTCGTTTATGGAACAAGTCAAGAGAAACAGCCGAGCCGCCCGGGCGCTCGCGTCTTATAAGGGTTATGTCATCGAGTAAAGCGGTCGACGATCTCTGGCGCCGTACGCTATCGCAGATCGAAACGGTGTTCGGGCGCCTGGAATATCTGGCGTCGCTGCGCAATACTCATACGGGCCGCTATGAGCACTTCGGACTGGGGCAGCGCTTTGGCGCGGAAGCATCCGAAGCGGCGCTAAGGCACAGCCACGAACAGGTTTTTGGAGATTGGGTCTCGTTTCCGCTGCAGGCTCAGAAACAGGAAATTCACAAGTATCTGGAAGGCCGCGAAGAACAACTGGCGGAGATCATCTCGAGTTGGCTGCGGGTTAAACCATTTGCCAGTTGGGTGCCGGCCAAGACTCGTACGTCGGAGAGGCTATTATTCCTGACCGATCTGGATGTGCTGCTGGAACTAATCAGGCGCGAGAACGGCGTCGGCGCTCCGGATCAAGACGCATAGCAACGCCCGTCACCTGGCCTACCACTTCAATATCTTCCGGGAAGCGAAACACCTCAGGGGAGCACATGGAAGCGGGATGCGGCTGAAGGACAATCTGACCTTCGGTGAGAGTGCACCAGACGCAAGCGAATCCGTTGCGGTGTTCGAGGAAATAGATCGGCCGCTCGAACTCGTTGGACCATCCGGAATTGACCACCTTGCGCTGGCTCTCATCGATGAGAACCAGCGAGCCCGGCTGAATCAGCGGATACATGCTCCAGTCTTCCGAGCCGATGAACGCGTAGCGATGGTTGCGAATATCCAAACTATTCAAAAGCGACAGGGGGAGCTTACCCCATTTTTGGATCAGACGGCTCAGATAACTGGTTCGGCGCGGGTCGAGCCCGGGATCAAGCGCCAACGGCACCTGCACCTCTCCACTCTCACCCGCGTCAAACCCGATCAGATGGGTTGTCTCGATTTGAATAGAAGCGGCGTCGCCCGGCTGTTGCGCGATTTGGACACCGTACCAATCCAGAACTTCCGTCATATCGAGCCGATAAATGGTGCAGAGCGAGTACAGACGGAAAATGGAGGGAACCGTTCCCTTGTTTTCGATATCCGAAAGGCGGCTGAGTTGCATTACAAACTCGTCGTTCTTATGACGAGTTGCAATCTGGAGGCTGGCCTCTTCCACATCCCGGTACCGCAGATTCAAACGCTCGCGGATTCGCTTCAGTCTCTGGCCGGGTTCAGACCCATGCGAACCTCCACCGGAGCCGGAGCCAAAGCTATCGAGAGCCGGCTTGCGAGAGCCGCTCGACCGCTTATCGGATTGGAATAGCTGTCCCGTAAAAGAAAGTATAACCTTAAACCAGCGCGTTCACCAGTGCTTAAGAAATGAGACCTGTTCCATTTTCAGAACAGGGTAAACGCGAAGGAGGGATTTTTGCGAATTGTGGTCGGAATCTCGGGCGCGAGCGGCGCTATCTACGGAATCCGCGTCCTGGAGCGCCTGCACTCCGCCGCTGGGGTGGAGTCCCACTTGGTGATCAGCCGGTCCGCGGAAAAGACCTTGTTCCTTGAAACCGGCAGACTGGCTCAGGATTTAAGAAAGCTCGCGTCATACTCATATGCGCACGAGGATATCGCCGCGCGGCTGGCCAGCGGTTCATTCTCCACGGACGGAATGGTCATCGCGCCGTGTTCGATGCAAACCATGTCAGCCATTGCCTATGGTATTGCTTCTAATCTAATGACGCGCGCGGCCGACGTTATTCTCAAAGAACGTCGCAAGCTCATTCTAATGGTCCGCGAGACGCCATTCCATCTCGGCCACCTGCGAGCCATGGTAGCGCTTACCGAAATGGGCGCCATCATCGCCCCACCCATTCCGGGCTTCTACCAGAATCCGAAAACCATCGACGACCTCGTCGATCATAGCTGCGACCGCGTACTCGATCTACTGGGTGTTCCTCGGGAAGGAGCAAAGCGTTGGGACGGACCCGAAACCAAAAACTGACCATCGCGTTCCAGGGCGAGCACGGCGCCTTCAGCGAAGAAGCCGCGACCAAGCTGGCCGGCCCGGAGGTTCAAACCCTTCCCTGCACGCGCTTCTCAGACACATTCCAAGCCGTGGTCAACCATACGGCGGATGCGGCGGTGATCCCCATCGAAAACACGCTGCATGGATCCGTGCACGAAAACTACGATCATCTGCTGGCTCACGATCTTTTCATTGTGGCTGAAACCCAGGTCCGCATCGTTCACAACCTGATCGCCGTCCCCGGTGTCTCATACAGCCGGATCCGCCGGGTCTACTCGCATCCCGTCGCGCTCAACCAGTGTCTGCGGTTCTTTGAGGATCACCCCGCCATTGAGAAGGCGCCCTATTACGACACAGCCGGAAGCGTAAAGATGCTGATGGAGCAAGGCGTGGCCGATGCCGGTGCGATAGCATCGTCCGCCGCGGCGGCGTATTACCAGGCGCGCATTCTGAAGCGTTCCATTGAAGACGACCGGCAAAATTTCACGCGCTTCTTTTTACTCATGCGGGAAGGCGGGAATCTCAATGAACTTCCCCGCGGCGCCGCCCGCCCGAAAGCGCCGGGGTGGAAGACCTCACTGGTTTTTACGACGAAGAACCGTCCCGGCGCCATCTTCCGCGCTCTCGGCGCTTTCGCGCTCCGCGATCTGAGCCTGGCCAAGATTGAGTCGCGTCCGCTCCGGGGAAAGCCCTGGGAATATCTCTTCTACCTGGATTTTCTGGGGAGTATGGAGGATGTGGCGGCCAGGAACGCCGTCGCTCATCTGGCCGAATTGGCGGACTTCCATCGCGTGCTCGGATCATACCCGCGCGGGGCATAATTTCATTCGTAACGCAAGACTTCGGCGGGTACGATGCGGGTCGCGTTTCGGGCCGGATACAGTGTCGCGAGAACGCTTACCAACATGGCCGCGCACGCCACCCAGACGCCGTCGAGCACTTGTGGTTCGAACGGCACCCAACTCAGCGCGTAAACGGTCTCATCCAGGCGGATCCAGTGATACCGGTCGGCCAGGTAACTGAGCGAGTAGCCAAGAACCAGTCCGATGATGGTTCCCGCGCCGCCGATGATCAAGCCCTGCAGCAGCAGGATGGAACGAATCTGAGCCGCGCGCGCGCCCATCGACATCAGCACCGCGATATCGCGGTACTTCTCCATCACGATCATCGTGAGAGTGATCAGGATGTTGATCGCCGCCACCAGTTCGATCAGGCCGATGGTGATCGACGTGACGATGCGCTCCATCTTCAAGGCGTTAAGTAGCTGCCGGTTTTGTTCCTGCCAGTTGGTGGCGATGTATTGCGGTCCTGCGGCCAGTTCCGCCGTCCGGCCGATCTCGGGTGCGCGCTCCAGGTCATCGACGCGCAGCTCGATCGAGTTCACCACGTCCGGCAAAGACAAGACATGCTGAACGGAGGCGAGCGTGGCGTACGCCCACTTGTCATCGATATCGTAGAAACCGGTCTCAAACGTGCCCGCGACGCGAAACTTTCGATACCCCGGGCGCACTCCCATCGGCGTGAGCTCGCCCTGGGCGCTGATCACCGTCAGAATACTGTTTGGCGCGGCCCCGATATCCTGCGCCAGCCGTGAGCCGAGAATAATGCCGGGGTTATTACCCGGCGCGGTCAGCGCGGCTAAGCTCCCCGATTTCAGATGCCGCAGGACGCCGCTCACGGACAGTTCCGATTCGATATCGACGCCCTTCAGAATCGCGCCGCCTGGGTTGAACGCGGTGGAAAGAAACACCGGCGCGTACAGCACGGGCGCGGTGCCGATCACGTGAGGGACGCGGCGGAGGCGGACAATCAGGCTGCGCCAGTCACCGATACCTTCGCCCGGATTCGTCGCCAGGATGTTCACGTTGGATGTGGCGCCGAGCAGGTCGCGCTGCAACGTGGCGCGAAAGCCGTTGTTGATGGCAAGCGAGATGATCAGCGCCGCCACGCCGGCCGCGACCCCGCTCAGCGAAATCAGAGTGACCACCGAAATCACCGCCTCTTTGCGCCGGACACGCAAATACCGGGCGGCGACGAACAGTTCGAAGGACGGCACTCTATTTCGGTTGTGCCTCGCGATCCAACGCGCGCAGTTGATCCGCCAAGCCGATATCGCCTTCCGGCCGAAGCTGCGGAAAGAGAATAACGTCGCGAATGGATCGCATGCCGCTGAGGATCATCGTGAGCCGGTCGATTCCGATGCCTTCGCCTCCCGTCGGCGGCATGCCGTAACAGAGCGCGCGTAGATAGTCCTCATCCATGCGATGCGCTTCCTCGTCGCCGCCCGCGCGCATCGCCACCTGCATGTCGAACCGGCGGCGCTGCTCCTGCGGATCGTTCAACTCCGTATACGCGTTGCCGATCTCCATGCCCGCGATGTAGATTTCGAAGCGCTCCACCATGCCCGGGTCGTCCGGTTTTCGCATCGAGAGCGGCGAAACCTCCACAGGATAGTCATAGATGAAAGTGGGCTGGATCAGATTGCGCTCCGCCACGCGC
Source organism: Bryobacteraceae bacterium (assembly GCA_965225785.1). Lineage (GTDB taxonomy): Bacteria > Acidobacteriota > Terriglobia > Bryobacterales > Bryobacteraceae > Bog-113. The sequence continues at coordinate 1,158,707 of CBDDBV010000005.1, forward strand.
TCGAACAGATCCGCCAATGCCTCGCCCGCCGTCTTTGCTTCGGAGTGCCGCATCAGCCACTCCGGGTCGCGCACCTGATCCATGGTGGGCTTCGGGTCGCCCTGCCAGAAATGGATCACCGCCTCACGCATGGTGAGCCGGGTTACCGAACCGAAATCCAGAATGTGATCTTTCCACGTGACTCGCGCGCTGCCCGTGGCATCTTCCGCCGTGCGCCGCAGAAGTTCCGCGCTTAGATCCATCATTCCGAGATAATCGGTGTAAGCCTGATAGAACTCGAGCATGGTGAACTCCGGGTTGTGCATGGTCGACACGCCTTCGTTCCGGAAGTTGCGATTGATTTCGTAAACGCGATCCAGCCCGCCCACAACTAAGCGCTTCAGATAGAGTTCGGGCGCGATGCGAAGGAACAGATCGACGTCGTAAACATTGTGATGCGTGACGAATGGACGCGCGGTTGCGCCGCCATATAGCGGCTGCATCATCGGGGTTTCCACCTCGATATAACCTCGCTCTTCCAATTGACGCCGCAGCGAGCCGATCACGCGGCTGCGGGTGACGAACACGCGGCGCACGTCGGGGTTGGCGATCAAATCCAGGTAACGCTGCCGATAGCGCGTCTCCACGTCTTCGAGGCCATGCCACTTCTCAGGCAGCGCCAGCAGAATCTTCGATAAGAACGTCAGCTTCTCCGCATGGATGCTGAGCTCGCCCGTCTTCGTGCGGAAGACGTATCCTTCCACGCCGATGATGTCGCCCAGATCCAGTTTTTCGAACAGCGCGTTATCTTCGCCGCTCAACGCATCCTTGCGCACGTAGATCTGGATGCGATCGCCCCCGCCCGCAATATGCGCGAAGGCGGCCTTCCCCATGCGGCGGATGGTCATCACGCGTCCGGCGATCCGCACGCGCGCAAGCGGCGCTTCACCAGGCGGGTTCAGTTCTTCCGCGGTTTTCGAACCGAACGCCGCCGCCACCTCCGGAATCCGGTGCGTGAAGTCGAAGCGCGTTCCATAGGGACGCCCGCCTTCCGCTTCCATTTCGCGGGCGCGCGCCAGCCGACGCTCGAACAACTCATCTTCAATCGACAAGCCATCATTATAGGCGCGCTGTTATTATGTACCGTTGATTCAGTCGATCTCCGTGATCATCCCCGCCTACAACGAGGAGGCGCGTCTTCCGGCTACGCTTGAACGTGTGTCGGAGTTTATCGGCTCCCGTGGATTCCAGTTTTTCGAAATCCTGATCGTAGACGACGGCTCCACCGATCGTACGGCCGAAGTGGCCACGCGTTTTGCCGCGAATCACCCCGGCGTCAAGCTTCTGCAAAACCCCGGAAATCGCGGCAAAGGTTATGCGGTGCGGCATGGCATGCTGGAAGCGCGCGGGGACTGGCGGCTGTTCAGCGACGCCGATCTTTCCACCCCCATCGAGGAACTCGAAAGCCTATGCAAGGCGGCTCGCATCAGCGGCGCGGACATTGCCATCGGCTCCCGCGCTTTGAATCGCAGTTTAATCCAGGTGCGGCAATCTTTCTTCCGGGAAACGGCCGGCAAATTTTTCAATCTTGTGATGCGCGTCTTCGTCGGACTGCCGTTTCACGATACCCAATGCGGATTCAAATTATTTTCCCGCCGCGCCGCCGAAGCCGCTTTTCCCAGACAGCGGCTGGATCGGTTCGGCTTCGATGTGGAAGTGCTTTTCGTCGCGCAATTACTGGGCTTCCGCATCGAAGAAGTACCGGTGAAATGGAGCCATGTGGAAGGCACCAAGGTCGGGCTTTGGAACGGTTTCCAATCGTTTCTCGATCTCGCGTCCATCCGGCGAAACCAAATGGCCGGAAAATACCGTTAGAGACACGGATAAGCAAGATGTTGCAGATTCCTGGAATTCATCACGTCACCGCCATTGCTTCCGATCCGCAGGCAAATGTGGATTTCTACTGCGGGGTACTCGGCCTGCGCCTGGTCAAGCAGACCGTCAACTTCGACGACCCCGGCACCTACCATCTTTACTACGGTGACCACCAAGGCACGCCCGGGAGCATTCTGACGTTTTTCCCCTGGCCGGGAATGTCTCGCGGCCGGCGCGGGGCGGGGCAGTGCGTTGGCACTTCCTTTCGCGTGGGCGCGAACGCACTGCCGCACTGGCGGAATCGCCTGGCCGCCCTCAATGTCGATTTCACCGGACCGCTCGAAAGGTTCGGGGAGAAGTTCATCGCGTTCGCCGACCCGGACGGCATGCTTCTGGAAATTGCCGCCTCCGGAGAAGGTGACGAGAAGATTCACGGTTTCCACGGCGTCACGCTCTCCGAGGCCGGATATGAATCCACCGCCGCCCTGTTGCTGGACCAGTTCCGCTACCGCCTGCAAGGCGATGAAGGCAACCGGTTCCGGTACGAAGCGGAAGACGGACCGCTGGGACGCATTGTGGATGTTTTGTGCCAGCCGGACAGCCGGCGCGGAACGCTGGGCGCCGGTTCGGTGCACCACGTCGCCTTCCGCGCGGAATCGGGCGAAGTGCAAAAGAACTGGCGCGCGCTTTTATCGCAGGCCGGACAAAACGTCACGCCCGTCCTCGACCGCGAGTATTTCGAATCCATCTACTTCCGTGAACCGGGTGGCGTTCTATTTGAAATCGCGACCGATCCGCCAGGTTTCACAATCGATGAGCCGGTGGAACACTTGGGGCGATCTCTGAAACTTCCTCCCTGGCTGGAGCCGGATCGCCGAAAAATCGAGGCGATTCTTCCCGCGCTACGCATCCCGGAGGCTAACGATGCAAACTGATTTCATTCATCAATTCGTCCCCGCGTCCGGCTCCCCCACCACCGTGCTGCTTTTGCACGGAACGGGCGGGGATGAGAACGATCTGATTCCGATCGGCCGCGGACTGGCGCCGGGCGCCGCGCTGTTGAGCCCCCGCGGGCGAGTGGACGAGCGCGGCATGGCCCGATTCTTCCGCCGCATCCGCGAAGGGGTCTTCGACGAAGAAGATATCCGGCTGCGTGCGGCGGAGATTGAGAAGTTTGTCCGTGACGCGGCGGAGCAATACCAATTCGATCCGTCGCGTGTCGCCGCGCTTGGCTATTCCAACGGCGCGAACATGGCCGCCGCGCTGATGCTGTTGCATCCCCGCTTGCTTTCAGGCGCGGTTCTGATGCGGGCGACACTGCCTTTGCAGCCCGATGCGATTCCTCACCTGGCGAGCACTCCCGTGCTGATTCTGGCGGGAGAGCATGATTCCGTGCTGCCGAAAGAAGGAACGGAGAAGCTGGCGCAGGTCTTGAGCTACGCGGGCGCGTCGGTGGAAGTCCGCTGGCACAATATGGGACACGAGCTGGGCCCTGAGGACTTCACCGCCGCCCGCGATTTCTTCAAGAGTCTGGGCTAAATCAACGCGCTGACTTACTTCAGCCCCAGAACGTGGAGCACGATGTAAAGGCCGAACGAAAACAGTCCGGCGCCGAGCAACACGCAGACCGGCAGCGTCAGCACCCAGGCCAGCAGCAGGTTGCGCAGTGTGTCCATCTGCAGGCCGGAATGGTTGGCCGCCATCGTCCCCGCGATTCCCGAAGAGAGAACGTGCGTGGTACTCACCGGCAAACCGTAGTTGTCGGCCGCCAGAATCGTGCACATAGCTACCAGTTCGGCCGAAGCGCCCTGCGCGTATGTCAGGTGTTCTTTCCCGATCTTTTCTCCCACAGTCACCACAATGCGCTTCCATCCGATCATGGTTCCCAAACCGAGCGCCAGCGCCACCGCGAACTTCACCCAGGTCGGGATAAATTTAGTGACATGGTCCATGCTCCCCTTGAGCTTGGTTGCGGCCTTTTGTTCGTCCGGATCCTCCAACTTGTGAGCTTTCGTTAACTTCCCCAGCGACTCCGACACCAGATAAAGGTCGCTGCGCAATTGAATGCGCTCGTTCTTCGCCAGTGTGGAAAGGCTGGTGCGGTTGTTCAGCTCCGCCGAGATTTCGCGGCACTTCGTCCCGATCGCGGCGAAGGTCCGGTCCGTGAGCGTTCCGGTGGTCTTCAAGTATTGGGAGAGCTCATCGCCGGCATTTTGGCCGCCGGCCATGGCGATGCCGGGAGCATGGCGATCCATCTGAAAAGAGATAGTCTGCGCGGCCTGGGTCATCTCGGCGATGGATGCCTGGCTGGTGTTCTGATTGACGGCGAACGAAGCCGGGACGATGCCGATGAGGATCAGCATGATCAAACCCATTCCCTTCTGGCCGTCGTTGGAGCCGTGGGCGTAGCTGACTCCCGTGCAGGTGAGGATGAGCAGTCCGCGAATCCACAGCGGCGGCGCTTTTCCCGGTTCCGGAGATTGATAAAGATCCTTGCGCTTGATGATCACCTTGGCGAGCAGCAGTAACAGCGCGGCGCAGGTGAAGCCGACGACGGGCGACACCAGCAGGCTCAAACCGACTTCCCGCGCCTTCACCCAATTGACGCCTTCCCCAAATACGTGACCAGGCGACAGTAAAGAGTTTGCCAGTCCAACGCCCATGATGGAGCCGATCAGAGTATGTGAGCTGGAAGCCGGCAGCCCCAGGTACCAGGTGCCCAGGTTCCACATGATGGCTGAGATCAGCAGCGCGAACACCATCGCAAAACCCGCTCCGGAACCTACGTTCAACACCAGTTCGACCGGCAGCAAAGCCAGCACGCCGAACGCGACGGCGCCGGTCGAAACCAGGACCCCGATCAGGTTCCACATGCCGGACCAGACTACCGCGTACGTCGGCTTTAGACTGTGCGTGTAGATTACGGTCGCGACGGCGTTCGCTGTGTCATGAAAGCCGTTGACGAACTCAAAGCTCAAGGCCAAACCGAGAGCGAGCAACAAAAAAACCACACTACCTGCGCTGAGACTTTCTCCAAACAGATGCAAACGCCATCCTCCTCAAGGTCGCGCGCGATGCGGACGATTGTTGAGAATACGCGAGTAGCTGTTACAGGATAATTACAAGATCGCGATTTTGTCCTACGTCGGTGAAAACTAGGGTTTGAGTAGCAACTTTCCCGTGGACTTACGTGATTCCAGATCCTGCCACGCCTGAGCCGCTCCCTGCAGCGGATACACGCGCCCAATTACCGGACGCAGTTCATGGCGGTCAACAATCTCAATCAGTTCGCTGAGCACGGTGTTCAACTCGCGCTGGTTCTGGGCCAGGGTTTGGAGCCAGAAGGCGGCCACGCTGACGCAATTGCGAAACAGTTCGGAAATGGTGGGATCGGAGCCCGTGCCGCTGGCCGCGCCGTAGACCACGATCCGGCCGAACGGCGCCGCGACCTCGATATCCTGCAACAACGAATCGCCGCCAATGGATTCGAACACGATGTCGACCCCGCGGCCCGCCGTAAACTCGCGTACCGGCTCGACGAAGCTCTTGTCCAGATAATTGAAAGTGAAATCGGCGCCCAGGTCACGCGCCAGCTTCAGCTTTTCTTCCGAACTGGCGGTGGCGAGAACGGTCAGTCCCAGCGCTTTCGCCAGTTGGATTGAAGCCGTTCCGACGCCGCCCGCCGCCGCATGGATCAGGATGGTGTCGCCCGCCTCGGCCTTCACGGACAGGCGGAGCATACCCATGGCGGTGAGATAGATCACGGGAAAAGCGGCCGCCTCGTCATCGGAAAATCCGGCGGGCACGGGCATGATCGCGGAAGCCGGCGCGCTGACGAATTCCGCGTAGCAGGCCCGTCCCAGCCCCATCACGCGATCGCCCTCGCTCCACGGTCCAGACCCGTGCACCACCGTGCCGCTGAACTCAAACCCGGGAATCACAGGGAATTTCGGCTTGGACATGTACTGTCCGCGCCGGATCATGGTATCCGCGTAATTTACCCCGGACGCGGCGACCTTGACCAGCACTTCATTTTCGCCGGGATCGGGCTTCGGAACCTCCGTCACGGCGGGAGTTCCATGCTCCGCCGGTAGAACTAAGGCCCGCATGCGTTGATTCTCGCACGAGTCGGAATACGCGCGCGGGACCGTGCCGCTTTGAGTATGCTATACCTAGTTTTTCCGGATATTTATGGCTTACGTAATCGCAGAACCCTGCATTGGAACCAAGGATACGGCGTGCGTCGATGCATGCCCGGTGGATTGCATTCACCCTAAGAAAGAAGACCCGCGCTTCGGCGGCGTGGACATGATTTATATCGATCCGGTGGAGTGCATCGATTGCGGAGCTTGCGTTCCCGTTTGCCCGGTATCGGCGATTTTTGCGGTCGACGATCTGCCCGAAAAATGGTCCGACTTTACGCGCATCAACGCCGAGTTTTTCGCCCGCTAAATTGATCAGTCACAGCCGGCGAAGCGGAATTTGATCTTCCACAGGAATAACTTAGCCCTTTTCCTTCGTTCCCTTAAGACTTGTTAAACCTAACATGCGATTGAGGAGTATCGCATGACTTTAACATCACTGGGCAGAATCAATCAGCCGGCGCCGGGAACGCCCGTCGCGTTGTCGACCGACACGACGAAGCGCATCGCTAAGCTTTTTTTTCAGGTGCCTCCGGGGCTCACCGGGAAGACCTATATCGGTCAGTCGGGAATGAATAAGACCACCTTGGCGGGCGTGCTGCGCGTGCTTTCCCCGGCTCAGGTCAGCACCTTCTATGACAGTTTCTTTTTGGAAACTTCCGATGGCAGCGACCAAGTTTACCTATCGCAGTATTATGTCGATTCGGATATTACCGGAGAAGGTCTGCTGGTCAGTTACTGGGCCGAATAGAAGAGTCAGCTTTGTGCGGTGGGCGACCGGTAGCAGGCGTATTGGATATCGGTCTCCCACACCTTAACCTCTTGTAATTCCGCCGCATTCTCCGTCTTTAGATTGCCCTGAATCTCTTCAAATAGATATTTCGCTATGTTCTCCGCCGAGGGATTCACCGTGTCAAACGGTTGAATCTCATTGAGAAACTGATGGTCCAGGCGTTCGGCCGCACCCCGCAACAGCCGCTTCAACTCCACGAAATCCAAAAGCATTCCCGTCTCGTCAAGCTCCGGCCCGGCTACCCGAACCTGAATCCGGTAGTTATGCCCATGCAAGTTCTCGCACTTCCCGTGATAGTTGCGGAGCGCGTGGGCCGCGGCAAAGCTGTGTTCCGCGCAGACTTCAAACATCGAAAAACCTTTCTACGTCGTTGATATCGGTGGTGAATCCATAGTCGGGCAAGGTGTCGAAGAACACTTGCCCGTAACGCTGCTTCGTAATTCGATTATCCAGCAGAACCAGGACGCCGCGATCGCGCGCCGAGCGGATCAGCCTGCCGAACCCCTGCTTCAACGCAATGGCCGCTTGCGGAATCTGATAATCGTAAAACGGATCGCCTCCCGCTTCTCTGACCGCGTTCACACGCGCCTGCACCACAGGGTCGCTCGGGACGGAGAACGGAAGCCGGTCGATGATCACGCAGCTCAATTGCTCCCCGGGGACGTCGACTCCCTGCCAGAATGACGACGTCGCAAACAGCACGCAGTTGGGCGTCCGCTGGAACTCTTCCAGGAGCGCCCCGCGCGGACCCGTCCCCTGCAGCAGCACCGGATGTTCCAACGCCATCGACACGCGGTCATGCACAATGCGCATCTGCTGATAGCTGGTAAAGAGGACAAAAGCGCGCCCCTTCGAAGCCCGGAGGATCCGCACAATTTCGGCGGAAGCTTGTTTCGCAAACGCCGCGTTCCTGGGATCGGGCAGATGCTGAGGCACATACAGCAGCGCTTGTTCGGCGTAGTTGAAATGGCCTGGCACCACCAGCGTACGCGGGTTACCCACCCCCAACCGCTGCTCCACAAAATCAAAAGTGCCGCTCACCGCGAGAGTGGCTGACGCCAGGATTACAGTCGGCACAGTGTCGAACAGCCTTTGGGCGAGAACGCTTGATACATCGATCGGAGTGGCCTGCAGGAAGCACCCGCGCCCGCGCCTCTCGATGAAGTACACGAATGAGGAATCCTCCGTTTCCAACAAGAATTTCAAGCTTTCCCGCAGTTCATTGGCCCGGCGGATCAGCGGCGAAACTTCGCTGGGCGCATCGTGGATTAGCGTCAACTGCGACGATAGCAGTTCCAGCGCGGCCAGCAAATCCGCATACCGGTCCCGGTGGGCATCAAGAAATGAGCGCCGGTCGTGAAAAGCCGCGCGCCCTTCGAATAAAGGCAGGCGCGCGAAAAACTGCGTGGCGTGGTCTTCCAGGCGATCGAGCACGCGATCCAGTTCCGCCGAGCCGAAATGTCTCGCGCGCGACATCACGGCGGTGTCGCGGCGCAGTTCCTGAAAGCGGTAGTTGCTGATCTGCACCCCGAAATACTGGCCCGCGACATCTTCAATTTCATGCGCCTCATCGAAAATCACGGCTTGGTATTCCGGCAGGATCCCCGCAAAGTCGTCTTCTTTCAGCGCCAGATCTGCGAAGAATAAATGGTGATTGACGATCACGATGTCGCTTGCTCCGGCCCGCTGATACATCGCCGTGACGAAGCAGCGTTCGAACTGTGGACATTTCTGGCCCGGGCAGAGATCGCGCCGCGCGTCCACCTTATACCAGGCTGAACTGTTCTCCGGCAATGTCCGGATTTCGGCGCGATCGCCGAAGACGGTTTTGGTTTCCCAGTCCTGAATAATCTGGAAATCGGCCACTTCTTCCAGTCCGCTCAACACCATTTCGCGATCGGCCTCGTAGATCTTCTGCCGGCACGCGAAATTGCCGCGGCCTTTCATATAGGACACCAGAAGCGGGCGGTCGAAGTGTTCCTGCAGGAACGGAACGTCCTTGAAAAAGAGCTGTTCCTGCAAGTTCTTTGTGCCGGTCGAAATGATCACCCGCTTGCCTGATAGGAGCGCCGGAACCAGGTACGCCAGCGTTTTTCCCGTGCCCGTACCGGCTTCCACCAGCAAGTGGCGGCGTTCGCGTAAGGCGCATTCCACGGCTTCCGCCATCTCCGCCTGCCCGGAGCGATATTCGTAATGCGGATGCCATTTCGCCAGCGCGCCGTGCCGGCTAAAGAAGCGCCGGGCCTCGGACATCGATTCAACAGGCTTTCGTCCGCGGCTAAGAGGCACTTCTCCGATGTTACTTTGAATCATGCCGGAAGTGATGCCAACGGTCGTGATCGCCGGTCGCCCCAACGTTGGTAAGTCCACGTTGTTCAATCGCATCACCGGCGAGCGCCGCTCCATTGTCGGCGACGAACCCGGCATTACGCGCGACCGCATCTCCGGTCTCGCCGAGCACAACGGGCGCAGATTCGAACTGATCGACACCGGTGGAATTGTCGTCAACGATGAGGAGTACATTCCCACCCAGATCCTCGCGCAGGCGCGGGTTGCCTTGGAACAGGCGGCTCACATTATCCTCCTGGTGGATGGAAGAAGCGAGATCACCGCGCCCGATCGCGATCTTGCGCAGATGCTGCGGAGGCTCGGCAAACCCATTACGCTCGCGGTCAATAAAGCCGACACGATCGCGCGCGACGCGCTGGCTCACGAATTCTATGTATTAGGGATCGGCGACATCTTCCCCGTCTCCGCCGAGCACGGGCTCGGCATTGAAGAACTGCTCGATCACGTGACCGAAAGTTTCCCGGCCAGCGAAGCACCCGAAAAACTGCCCGAGATCAAGATCGCCATAATCGGCCGGCCCAACGTCGGCAAGTCCACGCTATTGAATGCGCTGACCGGACAGGAGCGGTCGATCGTTTCGCCGATCGCCGGGACGACACGCGACGCTGTGGATGAGTCCGTGATCCTGAACGGCACCGAGTACACCTTTGTCGATACCGCCGGGATTCGCCGAAAAGGAAAGACGAACCTGATGGCGGAGAAACTCAGCGTCGTCATGGCCCGCCGTCACATCCGGATGGCCCACGTCGTTCTGATGGTGCTCGACGCCACCGAAGGCGTGCTTAGCCTGGATGCCACTATCGCCGGATATGCCCACGAAGGGGGACGCGGCGTGTTGATCGTCGTCAATAAGTGGGACCTCATCGGCGAAGCCATTAAGCGCAAGTTCGAAACCGATCTCAGGGACAATCTGAAGTTTCTCGAGTACGCCCCTGTCGTATTCATCTCAGCGAAGACCGGTGAGGGAGTGAAGTCCCTTTTCCGCATGATCCGTAAGGCGCACGAATCCGCCTCTAAGCGGGTTACCACCGGCGAGCTGAACCGCTTCGTCCAGGCTCTGGAATTCGAGGAACGGAAAATTCTTTATATCACGCAGTCGAGCATTCGGCCACCGACCTTTATTCTGTTCACGGACCGCAACACCCCGCTCCACTTTTCGCATGAGCGGTACATCTCAAACCAGATCCGTAAGCGCTTCGGGTTCGAAGGAACCCCGATCGTGGTCAAGACTCGCGCCCGCAACGCCCCGCGGAAGCGAGGAGCGCGCCAGTAAAAACTTATGGCGTGGTTACCACGATGTAGGGGCAGGGCGCCGATGAAACACCCAATGGATTGAAGGACTCGACCGCATAGTAGTAAGTGGTTGAGGGAGATGCGTAAGGGTCGGTGTACGACGTCGTTGTGGGACTGGCCCGAATCGTCATGTTAGTGGGCGTGGTCCCTCGCAGCACGCGATACCCGCCCACGCCGCCGACCCCGGTGGATGGATTCCAGGTCAGTGACACGCTGTTCTTTGTGGTCGCAACCACGGTGAGGCCCGTCGGTACCGAAGGAGGAGTCGTATCGGTGGTCTCAACCGACAGCGGCGACGAAATGCCGGAAACGTTTCCGGAAGCGTCGAACGCGCTCAGGGTATAGGTGTATGTCTCGCCGGGGATCAGGTTCTGATCGTTGTAGGCTAACAGGCTGGTCGTTAATAGAAGCGTCCCGTTTCGATACAGATTATACGCCGCCACGCCGGTGCCGTCAGTGGTTGGGGCCCAGGCTAATTGAATCGTCGTCGGGTAGATGTTGACAGTGTAAGGCGGCGCCGGAGCATCGGGTGGCGTTGTGTCGGGCGCGGGAAGGTTCCCCGTCAACCATGCCATTCCGGTCGGTGTGGATTTTCCGGCATCGATCCCGGCGGCTGTCGCTTGGTCGGAGGCCGTGATGATCTGAGTATCCGACTGGGATGCGTACTGGTTGTAATCGAGATAAGCAAAGAAGTAGTGCGTCCAGAATGGCGAGATGACGGTAAGCTTCTGCGCGTTGCCGAAATCTCTTAACGCCTGCAGGAATGCGATATCGATGGGACTCCAGAAGCTGAATGGATCGCGAGCATACAGCGTTGTGTAACTCAGTACGCCCAACTCGTTGTTACGCACTTTGTAGTCCCACGCCTCGCTGATCGTGATCTCCTTCTTGGCTGCCTGCGCGATGGAAGCCCCGGTAAGCGCGTTCAGAAAATCGTTTCCGTTCACCGGGTAAATGTGCATGTCGACAAACTGCACGGAGGTAGCCGCAAAGTTCGTAATATATTGCGAGAAAGATTTGATCCAGGTGCCCGCGCCCGCGCCGATCGGCACCTGCGTTTCACCCGCCCCCTGAAACGTGCTTAAGATGGTATTCAGCAGTTGCAGGCTTCCGCTTACGGTGCCCGCGTTCGTCTGGCCGGTATTGTCCGCTTCCGAATCAGGCTCCGTGATCACCGTAATGTAGTCCGGCTTAACCAGTTGAGCGACGTTCAAGGCGTTCACAGCGCGGCCGGTCATGTACTCGCTCCAGGTAAGGCTCTCGTCGTACGCGGTGAATGACCCCGCCATGTTTCCTGGGAACGTGGACATAGTCGAAGCTTCCACCATCATCTTCATGCCCCGCGCGTGTATGTCGGTGGCAAGTTGCTGGTAAAAACTGACGAACTGCTGATACTGCGAAGGATTGGACGTATAAAACGGTTGATAGAGAATCGGGAAGCAGATATGTACCGTCACGGCTTCGGCGCCGAGTGCTTTCTGCTCTTCTAATTCCGGAAGTACATTGTCGGTGTAGTAATACTCCGCCAGCAATTGGGTGTATTGGTCGGACGCCGCCGATTGGAGTTGCGCGGAGTATAAGGTCGGATATTTCGACCCATTCCAACCGGCTTTTACGGTGGAATCAAATGTGGATATTTGCGTGCTTAGCGTTTTGTAGAGGTCTTGATACTGCTGCGGGACCGGGATTGTCTGCGCTGACGCGAGGGCTGCGCCGAATAGAAACATCGAAAGAAATCTCATCATTTTCTCTTTTTCCTTTGATCTATTTCAAATAAATCTAAAACAAGAGGAGCGCGGTTTCTCGGCGCCTCGCGGAGGAAACTGTCGGAATCGTACGGAAACGAGTAATTCTTTGTAATTTTAGGTAGTTCTTTTGTATTGCGGCCGCGGACTACCGCGAGCCGTTACTTACTCGGAGTAGTGACTTGAACGGTCGGACCGGCCGCGGAGTTAATCCCGATCGGGTTGAACGATTCCACCGCATAATAGTAAGTCGTGGATGGCCGGCAAGAATCTGTGTAAGAAGTTGTCGTGGGACTGGCGTGAATAGACATGGCGGTCGGCGACGTTCCGCGAAGTACCCGGTAGCCGCCGACGCCCCCGATGCCTGTCGAAGGATTCCAGCTAAGGGACACTGAAGTCGATGTCGTCCCGGTCACCATCAGGCCCGTCGGCACCGAGGGCGGAGTGGTGTCGGTCGTCTCGACGGATAAGGGCGCGGACGTGGCCGATACGTTCCCCGAAGCGTCGAACGCGTTTACGGTATACGTATAAGTCTCACCGGGCGTGAGGTTCTGGTCGTTGTAGGAGAACATGCTGCTGCTCGTATCGATGAGTGTTCCGTTCCGGTAGAGGTTGTAGCCCGCCACGCCGATGTTGTCGGTAGTAGCCGTCCATGCGATCTGGAGGGTGGACGCGAGCACGGCCGTCGCGATCGGCGCAGCGGGCGTTGCGGGCTTAGTCGTATCGGGCGCGGCGATAGTGCCGTTCAGCCATGCGATTCCCGTAGGCGTAAAACTCCCCACGGCGATCGCGTTCTCTTCCGCCAAATCGGAATCCAAAATGATTTGCGTATTGGAGTAGCTGCCGTACGTGTTGAAATCCAAATAACCAAAGAAGTAGTGGCTCCAGAACGGAGCGATGAAGGTAACTTTCTGGGAGTTTCCAAAGTCCATAAGAGCCTGCAGAAAGGCGATATCGATCGGTTCCCAGAAGCTGAACGGATCACGCGCATAAAGGGTCGTGTAACTCAGCCTTCCCAATTCGTTGTTGCGCACCTTGTAGTCCCACGCTTCGCTAATCGAGATCTCTTTGCCCGCTGCTTTGATGATTGGCACGGCGGTAAGGGCGTTCAGGAAATCGTTGTTGTTTACCGGATAGATGTGCATGTCTACAAACTGAACGGAGGTCGAGGCGAAATTTTGAATGTATTGGGTGAAAGAATTGATCCACGTACCCGCTCCCGCTCCGATGGGCACCTGCTTCTCGCCCGCGGTCTGCAAGGTGCTCAGGATGGTTTGTAGCAGTTGCAAGCTTCCACTCGTGGTGCCTGCGTTTGCCTGGCCTGTGTTTTCAGCTTCCGTATCGGGTTCTGTGATCACCGTCATATAGTCGGGACTGATTAGCTGAGCGACGCTGAGGACGTTCGCCGCGCGTCCCGCCATGTATTGGGTCCAGGTCAGGCTTTCGTAGTAAGAGGTGAATGAACTTGCCATATTCCCTGGGAACGACGACATCGTGACATTTTCCACGATCATCTTCATTCCGCGGGCATGAATATCAGTTGCGAGTTGTTGGTAGAAGTTCACAAATTGCTGGTACTGTGATGGATTCGCAGTGTAGAACGGCTGATACAGGATCGGAAAGCAGATATGGACGGTCACCGCTTTCGCGCCCAATGCCTGCTCTTCGTCCAACTCCGGTGTAACTGAATTAGAGTAGTAATAAGAAGCAAGTAAGTCGGTATACTGATCTGACGACGCGGACTGTAACTGAGGCCCGTACAGCACCGGATAGTGAGATCCATTCCAACCTGCTTTCACCGTAGTGTCGAACCCTGAGATTTGTGTTGCCAATGTACTATACAGGTCCTGGTACTCCGAAGGGACGGGAATCGATTGAGCGGATGCGGCTGCCGCACCGAGTAGAAACACAGTTAGAAAACGGCTCAATTTGGCACACTCCTGGTATCCGGCTGGCGGACTTTCTCGTTTTTGAAGATCAAAGTTAAACCATCAGAAGAGGCGATTCCGAGCGGATGCGCCTCCGCAATCTCTGATGTTTTCTTACTCGATATTCCCAACATATCGCATTTCATATCCGAGTTCAGGATGTTAATGTCCCTATTTGTCAACGATACGAAACGCAAGACGCCAGGACGGTACATTCTTGTCAACCTACTTCCTGATCTGCTCTGGAGTGGCAAGAGCGGACACGTTTCCGGCCGCATCGTAACCCGCGGTGGTATAGGTGTAAGTGCCCGGCGGTAGCCCCGCGTCCTCGTACTCCACTGTGGAACTAGTCGCGATGAACTGACCGTTCCGGTAAATTCGGTAACCCGCTGTGCCGATATTGTCCGAGCTGAATCGCCAGGTCAGGTTGATCGCTCCTCCGATTTCCGACAGCGCCGCGGGTCCGGGAACCTGAGGCGCCTCTGTATCGGGTGAGTTGAGAATCGCGGTCTCATAGCCGGCGCCCGTGGAGGTAAACACGCCGAGCTGGTTTGCCGACTGGGCGGCCTGAAACGCCTCCTGCTGCGTGGATGTGCTGGTTTCCTGAATGTACGCGAAGAGATACGGAGTCCAGAACGGAGACACAAACGCAAACTGCTTGGACTGGGACAGCATCACCATGGTTTGCAGAAACTGCAGATCGAGGGGCGACCAGTATCCATAGGGGTTGCGCGCATTCGTATCCGTGCCGGATGCGGTGAGTTCACTATCCGCGACTTTCTGAAGCCAGGCCTCGCTCATGGTGATTTGTTTTCCCGCACCGTGAGCGATGTCCGCGGCGGTCAACGCATTCTCAAGGTAGTCGAGGTTGATCGGATAGACATGCAGGTCCAGAAACTGAATCGGCGTCGCCGCGAAAGCATTCATCCAGGAGCTTAGCGACGGCATCCATGAGCCGGTGCCGGCGCCCACGGGAATTCCTGAGACTCCCGCTTGATTCAACGCGGTCAGAATAGTCCGCAGCATCTGGGTGCTGCCCGCGATGGTTCCCACCGGGGACTGTCCGCTATAGAGTTGCTCGGTGTCCGGTTCCGTGATCACCACCAGGTAATCCGGCTTCATGACTTCGGCGGCAGTGACTGCGTTCTGCGCTCGGCCGGCTTGGTATGCGCTCCAGGAGAGCCCTTGCGCGTAAGCCAATCCCGGCGCGCCGAACTTCATCAACTGCGTCTCGACGATTACCTTCAACCCGGCCGCCCGCGCTTGCGCCGCTACTGCCGAATAGAACGATTGATACTGCTGGAATTCACCCTGGTCACTGTAGAACGGAGCATACAGAATCGGAAAATCCACGTGGATCGTAACCGCTCCCACGCCCAAAGCTCGCAACTCCAGCATTTCGGTTTGCACCGTGCCGCCCTGTGCCGGCGCGAGCAACTGACCGCCCTCGTCCGATGACGCCGAACGCAACTGAGCCGAGTTGAGCACCGGCGCTCCCGATCCGCGGTGCGGTTGCACGAGCGGTGCGAAATCAGTCAGTTTCGATTCCAGTGCGCTGTACAGATTTTGATACTGCGGTGGAACAGGTGACGGAGATTGGGCCAACGCGGCGGCCGTGGTAAACACCATGGCGGCTGCGCATGGAGCGAATCCGGGAAGTCTAACGGTTCCGCGCGTGGCGAAGATTGATCGGGCAAATGGGGTTTTGAGCATGAGCATCCTCGCTAGATACCCATCGGCGGATCGCCCGAAAACTTTAGGTTTCGCGGAGTCGCCCCTCGCTCCCGCCCCAAAAAAAAACGGCCCCCGAAAGGGCCGCTGCTGGATCAAATGGAAGAAGCGAAAGTTACCCGCTCATCGAACTGAGGAATTCCGCGTTGGACCGCGTCTTCCCCAGCTTGTCGAGCAACAACTCCATACTCTCCACCGGCGATAGCGGATTCAAAACTTTCCGTAGAATCCACACGCGGTTCAACTCTTCGCGCGGCATCAGCAGTTCTTCTTTCCGCGTGCCGCTCTTGTTGATGTCGATGGCCGGGAAAACGCGCTTATCCACCAGCTTGCGATCCAAGTGGATTTCCATGTTGCCGGTGCCCTTGAATTCTTCAAAGATCACGTCGTCCATACGGCTTCCGGTATCGATCAAGGCCGTCGCGATGATCGTGAGCGATCCGCCTTCTTCGACGTTGCGCGCCGCGCCGAAGAAGCGTTTGGGGCGCTGCAGCGCGTTCGAGTCGACGCCGCCCGATAGTACCTTGCCCGAAGGCGGGACGATGGTATTGTAAGCGCGCGCCAGACGCGTGATCGAATCGAGTAGAATCACCACGTCTTTCTTGTGCTCGATCAGCCGCTTGGCCTTCTCGATCACCATCTCAGCCACCTGCACGTGCCTCGTAGCCGGCTCGTCGAACGTGGACGCGATGACTTCCCCGCGCACCGAGCGCTGCATGTCGGTGACTTCCTCGGGACGCTCATCGATGAGCAGGACGATCAACGTGACTTCCGGCTGATTCACCGTAACCGAGTTGGCGATGTTCTGCAGCAGCATCGTTTTACCGGTGCGCGGGGGCGCCACAATCAAACCGCGCTGGCCTTTGCCGATCGGAACCAGCAGGTCCATCACGCGGCCCGAGAAGTTATCCCGCGTCGTTTCGAGTTTGAATCGCGCGTTGGGATACAGCGGCGTCAGATTATCGAAGAAGATCTTGTTACGGGCTTCCTCGGGCGGTTCGAAGTTGATCGCGTCCACTTTGATCAACGCGAAGTAACGCTCGCCTTCTTTGGGGGGACGAATCTGGCCGCTGATGGTATCGCCGGTGCGTAGATCGAACCGGCGGATCTGTGACGGCGACACGTACACGTCGTCCGGCCCGGGCAGATAGTTATACTCGGGCGCGCGCAGAAAGCCGAACCCGTCCGGGAGGCATTCGAGCACGCCTTCGGAGAAGATCAGACCGCTCTTCTCGGCCTGGGTCTGGAGGATCTTGAAGATCAACTCCTGCTTCCGCAACCCGGCCGCGCCAGGTACCGCCAGGTCTTTCGCCACCTGGTTGAGTTTCTGGATGTTCATGTCCTTCAGCTCCACCAGATCGAGCGTCGGAGAGCCATTCTTTGCGGGCTGTTGTAAAGCCCCGCGGCTCCGCCGTAGACCAGGCTGGTTCGGACCGGCGCCCTGCGAAGTAATCGCGACCGGAGCGCCCGTGGACGCCCCGGGGACGTTCGTACCGTCGGCGCCGCTATTGGGCGTAGGAGGCGCGGAATTCGAGGGTGCGTTGCCGGGCGCGGCCGGAGGAGCCGCAACATTGCCGGAAGGCGGTCCGTTCACCTTTTCGGCCGGCCTTTCCCCCCCGGACTGGTGGCGTTCGCCGGAAGATTGCTGGCGGTCCCGGCGTTCATGGTGCCGCTCCCGCTCACCCGCGGCCCGCGACGCGATGGTCTGCCGCGGCGCATCGTTGTGGCGGTCGCCGCCCTGCCGCGGCCGCTCGTCCCGCGCTTTCTCTTCCCGGGACGTTTCCGAATTTCCCACAGCTTTGTCCCCGGCGTGATTATCGCCCAGGATCTTGTCGCCCGTCAGCTTGTCGCCGGGCGCCTGTTGGGGAATCGCCCGGTCCGACGCCGGATGCTCCAGCGAAACCGGCGCCGGGGGCTCGGCGGATTCCATATTTTGTAAGGGGGTGGTAACGGGTGGAGATTCCAGATCGGGACCTCCCTGCGTCTCTTCCTGTAACGGGAGGTCTACTTGTGTGTCTTCGAGATTGCTTGCCAAATTTCCCTCACTCCCCGGCCGGTCACGGCCGAGAATGGTAGCGGTTCAGGAGTTACTTGAGCGATTCGCTCAAGTCCCCGCCGCTGTTCTGCTTGATTGAGCTTGTCCATTTTGGTCACGATGACCAGGTATTGCATTCGTTGGTGGTCGAGCCAATCCTTCAGCTCGAGATCTTTTTCCATCCAGCCCCGCCGCGCGTCCAGAATGAGAAACGCCGACTCCAATTGAGTTCTTTCGGTGAGATAGCTTTCGATGAGTCTCTTCCAGTCATCCGCCATACCTCTCGGCACCCGGGCGTAACCATAGCCCGGAAGATCGACGAAAATAAACCTGCCGTCAACGCGGTAGAAATTGATGGTCTGGGTGCGACCCGGGGTGCTACTGGTGAAAGCCAGACCTTTCTGCCCGATCAAGGCGTTAATCAGACTGGATTTGCCGACATTACTACGACCCAGAAACGCTATTTCAGGCAGGCCGCCGGCCGGGAACTGCTCGGGAGCATTAGCGCTTGCTACGAATTCTGCCTTCAATTATACATGATCTCGAGGCGCGCCGCGCAAGCCCGCAACGGAGCAGGTTCGCCTGCCCCGTCGCCGGCGCTTATTAATGCGCCCGATTCTCTTCGATGGCGGCCCTGGCGATATCCACGGCCGGAACGTCGGGGGGCAGCGTGAGAGCCACAATCTCCCGCTCCAAAGCGATGTGCAGAACATCGTCCATCGAGTCGACGAAGTGCAGCTTCATGGTGTTGCGGATCGGCTCCGGAATATCGGGCAGATCCCGCTGATTGTCTTTCGGCATGATGGCCTCGGTAATTCCGTGGCGATGCGCCGCCAGCAGTTTCTCCTTCAAACCGCCGATGGGGAGCACTTTGCCGCGCAGCGTAATTTCACCGGTCATCGCCACGTCGCCCCGCACCGGTATTTTGGTAAGAGCGCTGGCGATGGTGGTGGCCATGGTGATGCCGGCCGAGGGTCCATCTTTGGGGATGGCGCCTTCCGGAATATGCAAGTGAATATCGAGATTGCGATAGAAATCGCGCGGCAGGCCGAACTGATGCGCCCGCGAGCGGATGTAACTCATCGCCGCCTGCGCCGATTCCTGCATCACATCCCCCAGCTTCCCGGTGACGGTCAGCTTGCCTTTGCCTTCCATCAGCGTCGCTTCCGTCGTAAGGATCTGGCCGCCGACTTCGGTCCAGGCGAGCCCTGTGGCCGCGCCGATTTCGTTTAATCGGTCCGTCGTCAGGTCGCGGAACTTGGTGGGGCCGAGCAAATCCGCCAGGCTTTCACCCGTGATCAGCTTCTTCTCCATCTTGTTTGCGCCGGAGAAGCCCACAAACTTGCGGGCGATTTTCCGGCACACGTTCCCTACTTCGCGCTCCAGATTCCGCACCCCGGATTCGCGGGTGTAGAACTGGATCAGTCCGTTGAGGCCGTCATCGGTAAACTCGATTTCCTTGGCGGATAGTCCCGTCGCTTCCAGTTGCTTCCGCACCAGAAAGCGCTTGGCGATCTCCATCTTCTCGAGTTCCGTGTAGCCGGAAAGCCGAATCACTTCCATACGGTCCTGCAACGCCGGGGGAATAGTGTGCAGCACGTTGGCGGTGGCGATGAAGAACACCTGGCTCAGGTCGTACTCCACGTCCAGATAGTGATCGACGAACATGAAATTCTGTTCGGGATCGAGCACTTCGAGCAGCGCGGAAGATGGGTCGCCGCGGAAATCGGTCGACATCTTATCGATCTCATCCAGCATGAACACCGGGTTCTTGGTGCCGGCTTTTTTCATCATCTGGATGATCTGGCCGGGCAGCGCGCCGATGTAGGTGCGCCGGTGGCCGCGGACTTCCGCTTCATCGCGCACGCCGCCGAGCGACATGCGGACGAACTTGCGCCCGGTAGCCTTCGCGATCGACATGCCGAGCGAAGTCTTACCGACGCCCGGAGGTCCAACGAAACAGAGGATGGAGCCTTTGGGGTTCTTGACCAGACGGCGCACGGCCAGAAACTCGAGAATGCGTTCCTTGATCTTCTCCAGGCCGTAATGGTCGCTGTTCAAAACCTCTTCGGCGAAGCTGAGATCCCGCAGTTCTTTGGACTTCTTCTTCCATGGCACCGCCAGCAGCCAATCGAGGTAGTTGCGCGACACGGTGGATTCAGCCGACATGGGCGGCATGTTCTCCAGCCGCTTCAACTCGGCCATGGCTTTCTCCAGCGCGTCTTTGGTCATGCCGGCGCTTTCGATCCGCGCCTTCATCTCATCGATCTCGCTCTTCTCGCCGCGGCCCAGTTCCTTCTGGATGGCCTTGATCTTCTCGTTCAGGTAATACTCTTTTTGCGCCTTTTCCATCTGGCGCTTCACGCGGCCTTGAATGGTGCGATCGACGTTGAGCTTTTCAATCTCGATGTCGAGCATTTCGGCCACGCGCGTCAGCCGGTCGATGGGATCGAAAATCTCGAGCAGTTCCTGCTTTTCCTCGATCGTGAGCTGAAGGTTCGCGCCCACCGTGTCCGAAAGCTTGCCCGGATCGTCGACGCGGATGGCCGCGATCATCGACTCATAGTTCAGGTTCTGGCTGAGCTTGACGTATTGCTCAAACAGCGTGGTGACGCGCCCGACCAACGCTTCCAGTTGCGGACCCTGTTCCACCTTGTAATTGGAAACCCGCACCACCGCGCGGAAGAACCCCTCGTCATCGCTGACCGAGATCACTTTTGCGCGCTCCACGCCTTCCACCAGAACTTTGATGTTGCCATCGGGAAGCTTCAGACTTTGGACGATGTTGACGATCGTGCCGATCGAGTAGATCTCGTTGGGCCGCGGTTCGTCAACCGATGCATCGTGTTGGGTGGCGAGAAATATCTTCTTATCGCCCGCCATGGCATCTTCAAGAGCGCGTACGCTCGACTCCCGGCCGACCACGAACGGGGTCATCATGTACGGAAAGATGACGACGTCGCGAATGGGCATCATCGGCAAACGCCGCGTATCAGGCTTTTCTTTGGATGTGAGCATTCTCTCTAACTCGTAGGATACGGTAAGAACGGAGGCCGACTCGGAAATCTCCAGGGATTTCCGCCGGCCTGCTATTTCAGATTACGACGGAATGGAAAGGAACTCTATCCTGCCTTTTCGAGCAGGGTTAGACTGATCTTCTGCGAGAGTACCATCTCTCGCGTGACTTGAAATTCCCGCACCTTCTTGTACGACGGAATATAGTACATCAAGTCGAGCATGAGCTCTTCGAGGATCATGCGCAATCCGCGAGCACCGACCTTCCGCTCCATTGCCAGTGTAGCAATTGCTTCGAGCGCGTCGTCGTTGAACTTCAGGCGCACGTTTTCAAACTCGAATAGCTTCTGGTACTGGCGAATAATGGCGTTCTTGGGCCGGGTGAGAATCTGGACCAGCGCCTGCTTGTCGAGATCTTCGAGCGTGGCGATTACCGGCAGGCGGCCGATAAATTCCGGAATAAATCCGTACTTCATCAGGTCGTGCGGTTGGAGCTGATTGAGCAGTTCCGGATCGCGATGCCCCGGCATCGCGATGGTCTTGGCCTGGCCGGCGGGAGCGGAAGAATGAGGCTGCTCTTCGAGGAAGCCCATGGTTTTCTTGCCCGTGCGGCGCGCAATGATCTTCTCCAGGCCCACGAACGCGCCGCCGCAGATGAACAGGATGTTCGAAGTATCGACGGGAGTAAATTCCTGGTGTGGATGCTTGCGCCCGCCCTGTGGAGGAACATTCGCGATGGTCCCTTCCAGGATTTTGAGCAGCGCCTGCTGCACGCCTTCGCCCGACACGTCGCGGGTGATGGAGGGGTTTTCGTCCTTGCGGCAGATCTTATCGATCTCGTCGATATAAATGATCCCCTGCTGGCAGCGCTGCACGTCGCCATCGGCGGCCTGCAGAAGTTTCAGGATGATGTTCTCGACATCTTCTCCGACGTAGCCCGCTTCGGTGAGCGTAGTGGCGTCGACGATGGCAAAGGGAACATCGAGGATTCTCGCCAGCGTCTGCGCCAGCAAAGTCTTGCCGGTGCCGGTGGGGCCGATGAGAAGAATATTGGACTTGGAAAGCTCGACGTCCGGGTTGCGGACCTTGTTCATCTGAATGCGCTTGCAGTGGTTGTACACCGCGACCGACAGCTTCTTCTTGGTGCCGTCCTGACCGATCACATACTGATCGAGGAATTCCTTGACTTCCAGCGGTTTGGGGAGCTTGTTGGATGTGGCGGCGGGTTGATCGGTTTTATCGTCTTCGAGGATGGAGTTACAGACCGCGATGCATTCATCGCAGATGTAAGCTCTCGGGTAATCGCTAGGGGAGGAGATCAGTTTCCCGACGACATCCTGGCTCTTGTGGCAAAATGAGCAGCGCAGCGTTTCATCGGTTCCGGCACGCTTCAAAGCGGTTCCTCCTGATGATCGTTCCATCGGGATTTCCGGATGCGCCACCCCCGGCGGTTAATCCGAAAGCCCAATGACGATGTACTCCTATTATCACCCGAGTCGAAACCGTAATCAATCCGCCATCCCGGACGGGGTGGGAAAAGTTGCAGGTACCCGGGTTTGGGTCAGTCCGCGGAGTAACCGGTTTCGGTGGCAACGGTCTGAAAGCTGCCCGGGATTGCCCCGGTCCCAAACGCATAGGCCAGGACCTCGCGGCTAACCGCCTCCGGAATGTCGAAGTTGTCCGCGATGTCTTCAAGGGTCTCTCCCCCTTCAAAGTTCTCGAGGATCAGCCACCTTGGTGTGATGCGTGTTCAGTTCGGGGCGCCGACCGAGGCTTCCGGTTGATCCTCCTCAAGAATGAAAGCGCAGACTGCAATGCATTCGTCGCAGATATAAACGCGCGGCAGTTCTGACGAAGCAATCAGCTTCTTCACGTCATGCTGGCCCTTTCCGCAAAACGAGCAGCGCAGCGAGCTGTGATCACCGGTAGGATTCATTCGCCGTCCCCTTAATGCGTCATCGCATACACGATGTAGTTGACGCCGATGCGCATGCCGAGCGCGGAAAACTTCGCTGGATACTGGGGATTATCGGCATGCTCCCAGGAATCGCCCAGGTCCATGTTGTGGCACATGGCGACCATGATGCGGCCTTTATCGTCGTAGATGCCGCGCCATCTCGGAACCATGCCGTTGTGCTCGTACGTCTTGCCGGATTCAACGAACTGCTCCCCGGGCACCTGATAACGATCGTCCAGGTCGTACACCGTGTGGAAGATGGAATCCTTGTTGTCGATCTCGACGATAGCCCGGTCCGGGAACACGCGCTTCATGCTGGCGGTGAACACTTCCCATTCATGCGTGCCGTGGAAGTCATCGCACATGAAGAAGCCGCCGCGCAAAAGGAACTCCCGCATCTTGGCGGCCTGGGCGTCCGTGAGATCCCAATGGCCGACCTCTACGCCATAGAGCCACGGCCAGTCGAAGACGTCGCCGTCCTCATCCAGATTGACGGGTTGCTCCACCGACCGCGCGGCGATGCGCGTCAGCCTTTTCACGGCCTGCGACAGGTGGCGGTCCGAACGGGGATAGTCCATCGTCCAGTTGGCGCGGCCTTGCAGCCAGTCGGTGTAGGGGCGATCGCTGAAGCGGATGGACGGATACATCAGCCGCGCGAAAACCCACTCGCCGGGCTGCTGCCAATCGGGCGGCATCACCACATCCTCCGGACCGTACTCCCAACCCGGATACTGCCGGAAAGGGCGCGGACCGGTGGCCGCGCTAACCAGGAAGCTGAGAGCCAAGACAGAAAACAGAAGTACACGCCAGCGCGCCACGGGACCGCCCTTACTTCAGCTTACGCCGTTTGCGAGGCGACAACCTCATCGCTGACGACTTTGAAGCTCCAGAGGCGCGCGCGTCCGAAGGAAGTGGTCAGTGCGACGTCGGCCGCATCGCGTCCGGTGGCCATCAGCACGCGACCGATCCGCTGGTGATTGTGGCGGGCGTCACACGTCCACCAGCGTCCGTCCATGTAGACTTCGAACCACGCGCTAAAGTCCATGGGCGTGTCGGAAACCGGAACTCCGATGTCGCCGAGATAGCCGGTGACGTAACGCGCGGGAATGTTGAGAGCGCGGCAGAAGGTGATTGCGAGGTGTTGGAAATCGCGGCAAACGCCTACGCGCTCCGTGTAGACATCGAGCGCGGTTTTGGTGGGACGCGCAAACGCGTAACCGAACTCCACTTTGTTATTGACCCACGTGAGCACGGCCTGGACGCGCTCCCAGCCGGGGGTTAGATGGCCGAACAGTTCGGCGGCGACGTTTGAGAGCAGGTCGACCTCGCAGTAGCGGCTGGCCAGAAGGAACTGCAAAACTTCCGATGGCAGTTCGGCTACCGGCGTTTCCTGGCCGCCGGGGTTCATCGCATCCAGTTCTCCGGAGTCTTCGATCAGGGTGGAGTTGAACAGGCGGAATCCACCGGCGGGGGCCAGAAAGCGGGAGCAGATGTTACCGAAGGTATCCCGGTAAAGCGTAATGGGAACCTCCGGCTCAATGCGAAGGATGTCCTCTTCTTTCAAATCCCGCACGCGCGACGGATGCACATGCAGTAGGGCCACCATGGCCACTGGCATTGGGGTACTGAATTGAATGTCGTAGCCTAAACGAATCAGCATAATTTTGGGTTGGGGCGCGGAGCCGTCTGCGACCAGGCAGGGCTCGCTCTAAGCACAAGTCTGAACAGTTAGTTTACAAGAATCCGAAAGCGGAAACTGCCACAATTAGAGGAAGGCTGGAACACTTCGGGGAGGAACATGACGTATTGTTTGGGCATCGTGACCGAAGAGGGGTTGGTCATGGCGTCGGACTCCAGAACCAACGCGGGTTTCGATCAGGTGAACGTCTGCCGCAAGATGCATAGCTTTGTTCATCCGGGGGAGCGCGCGTTCGTGGTACTGACCAGCGGAAGCCTGTCGATCAGCCAATCCGTCATCACGCTGCTCCGCGGGGAGTTCGATCGCGGCGAAGGTTTAGCTAAGGCCGACTCGCTGTATCAGGCGGCGCGCATTGTGGGCGATTGCGTGCGGCGGGTATCGGACATGGACCGCGCGGCGCTGGAGCGCGACCAGTTCAGCTTCAACGTGAACCTTCTGGTGGGCGGACAGGTGCGCGGGGAATCGCCGGGGCTCTACCTGGTCTATCCGCAAGGCAATCCGCTGCGGGCGACGGAAGACTCCTGTTACCTGCAACTGGGCGAGTGCAAGTATGGGCGGCCGATTCTGGACCGCGGCGTCGAGTTCGGCACCAATCTGGAAACGGCGGCGAAGTATGCTCTGCTTTCCTTCGACGCAACCATCCGGTCGAACGTGACGGTGGGGCCGCCGATTGAAGTGCTGCTTTACCGGAAGGACAGCTTTGAACTATCGCAGTACCGGCGTTTTGCGGCTTCCGACCAGGATCTGAACCTGATTCATTCGAGTTGGGAACAATCGCTGAGGCGGGCCGTGGAACAGTTGCCCGACGTGCAATATCATTCACCGCCGAAGGAGATTTCGGCGTAACGGCATGTTCGTAATGAGGCAGGCGGTGAGCCGGGACGAGCTGGCGCTGCGGGCACTGATTGAAGCGTCCGTGCGCGGGCTGCAGAAGGACGACTACACGCCGGCGCAGATTGAAGGAGCGCTGGGCCACGCGTTGGGACTCGATACCCAACTGGTGGCGGACGGAACCTACTTCGTGGCGGAGGTTGCGGGGTCCGGCGTGATGGCGGGCTGCGGCGGATGGAGCAAACGGAAGACGCTTTACGGGAGCGATCACGGGCCGCATCGTGAGATGGGTTTACTGGATCCGCTTACGGATGCGGCGAAGATCCGGGCGATCTTCGTTCATCCGGCCTGGGCGCGGCGCGGATTAGGAACCTTGATTTTGGAGCACTGCGAAAAGGCGGCGCGCACGGCCGGGTTCCGCCGCTTTGAGATGGGTTCGACTTTGACGGGCGTTCCGCTATACACGCTGAAGGGCTATGAGGAGCGCGCACGGATTCACATTCCGCTTCCAAACGGCGAAGCGCTGCCCGTGGTTCACATGGTGAAAGAGTCTTTATGACATTGGCGTTATACTCTTCGTAACACTGGCCCTGTTCCCTGTCCGAAGAGTTACCGGTGAAATCTTCACCTGATGGCGACCTCTATTCAATCTTCCGGCCGACCTATTCCCGCACCGTTTTCCGAGTACGAGGTGGCCGCGGCATACGATGAGATGTTCCGCGCTCCCGGGCGCCCGCGCGTGCAGTACCGGGCGCTCTACGCACAACTGCTGAATCTTCCGGCGGAGGAACTGCGGCGGAGCAAGCAGGAAGCCGATCTCTCCTTTTTCAATCAAGGGATCACGTTTACCGTGTACGGCCGCAAGGAAGGGACGGAGCGGATTTTCCCGCATGACCTGCTGCCGCGCATCATCACCAGTTCGGAATGGGAGACGATTGAGCGCGGACTTACCCAGCGCATCACGGCGCTCAACCTATTCCTGAAGGACGTTTATCATGACCGGAAGATCTTATCGGACGGAGTGATTCCGGGTGAGATCATCTATACCTGTAAGCATTTCCGGCGTCAGATGCGCGGGGTGAAAGTTCCACGCGATGTCTATGTCAGCGTGGTGGGAAGCGATCTGATCCGGCTGCCGGACGGTAAGTTCGTGGTGTTGGAAGATAACCTTCGGGTACCGAGCGGCGTATCCTATATGCTGACCAGCCGGAAGGTGATGAAGCAGATCTTTCCGACCTTGTTCCGCAAATGCGGGGTGCGCCCGATTGAGCACTATAGCCAGGCGCTGCTTTCCACGCTGCGTTCGCTCGCGCCCGATGACCGGCCGAATCCGACCATCGTTCTATTGACGCCCGGAGTGTATAACTCGGCTTACTTCGAGCATACCTACCTGGCGCGGCAGATGGGAATCGAGTTGGTGGAAGGGCGGGACCTGGTGATTCACGAGAACGTGGTGTACATGCGGACCACGTCGGGTTTGCAGCGGGTGGATGTTATTTACCGGCGGGTGGATGACGATTTCCTGGACCCGCTGGCGTTTCGCGCGGATTCCTCGCTGGGCGCGGCGGGGCTGTTCAACGCCTACCGGGCGGGCAACGTCGTACTTGCCAATGCGCTGGGGACCGGGGTGGCGGATGATAAAGCCATCTATTCCTATGTGCCGAAGATCATCAAATACTATCTGGGAGAAGACCCGATCATCGACAATGTGGAGACGTTCATGATGTCGGATCAAAAAGAACGCGAGCATGTGTGCGCGAACTTAGATAAGTATGTGGTGAAGGCGGTAGGCGAGTCCGGCGGATACGGGATGCTGATTGGTCCTCACAGCAGCGTGGCGCAACAGAACGACTTCCGGGAGAAGATACTGGCGGACCCGCGGAACTACATCGCGCAGCCGACGCTCAATCTTTCCACCGCTCCCTGCTTCACCGAAGACGGACGCATTGAACCGCGTCATGTGGACTTACGGCCCTACGTGTTATTCGGCGAGAAGGTAACGATTGTGCCCGGCGGGCTGACGCGCGTCGCTTT
Organism: Bryobacteraceae bacterium; assembly: GCA_965225785.1. Taxonomy (GTDB): domain Bacteria; phylum Acidobacteriota; class Terriglobia; order Bryobacterales; family Bryobacteraceae; genus Bog-113. The sequence goes on from CBDDBV010000005.1 coordinate 1,186,113, forward strand.
GCGCAAAGGTTCGCTGGTGGTGAATTCTTCGCAAGGCGGCGGATCCAAGGATACCTGGGTGTTACAAAACTAATGCTCTCGCGGGTGGCCGATAGTCTCTATTGGATGAGCCGGTACTTTGAACGCGCCGACCATTGCGCGCGGGTGATTGAAGCGAACTACAACTTACTGCTGAACCCATCGAAGATCTCGGCCGAGCAGCGATGGAAACGGGTAACCGCGTCGATGGGTCTACTGGATGAACCGGACATCGATCCGCAACTCGCCATGGCGCGGCTTACCGCGGACGCGAGCAGACCCGGCTCCATTGTTTCCTGCCTGACGGTGGCGCGCGAGAACGCGAGCCAGGTGCGGGAGCAGATCAGTTCGGAGATGTGGGAGCGGATCAACAGCCTTTATCATGAGGTGAGCCAGGCCAGCACGCGCGCGGAAAATCCGCTGGAGCCGCTGCGGCTGGTGGGCGCGGTGCGCGAAGGCTCGTATAAGTTCCACGGCGTCACCGACGCAACCATGAACCATGGAGAAGGCTGGCAGTTTATCCAGATGGGCAAGTATATTGAGCGGGCGTGCGAGTTATCCGTGTTACTCGATGCGCACTTCTCGCATCTGGAGGGCGCGGACGACCTGGACTGGGTGGGGCTGCTGGCGAGTTGCGCGGCGTTTGAAGCGTACTGCCGCGTGTATACGGCGGACTTGAAGCCCGATCGGGTGGCGGAGTTTCTTCTATTGAACCGCGAGTTTCCGTACTCGGTGCGCTATTCGGTAGAGAGGATGAACCGGGCCTTAGCGGCGATTATCGAAGCGTCTCCCGCGCGTAAGACCAGCGATCTGGAACGGATCATCGGACGTTTGCGTTCGTCACTGGCCTACGTGCAAATCCAGGATATTATGGGCGGCGGTTTGCGCAAGTATCTGGACAGCGTGATTGACCAATGCCTGCGATTTCACGCGGCGGTGCACCAAGTCTACATCGACTATCCCATTGAAACGGCGCTTGAGGCCTGATGTTCTACGCGATTCGTCATCACACGCGCTACCGCTATAGCCGGCCTGTTTCGCAGAGCGTGATGGAAGTGCGGATGCACCCACGCAGCGAGGCCAGCCAAAGGTGCTTCACCTTTCAGCTTTCCGTAAGTCCACGCGCGCGGATCTTTACCTTCCGCGATCACGTCGGCAACATGGTTCACCACTTCGATATCCCGGGTAACCACAAGCAGTTGACGATTATCGCCGACTCGCTGGTGGATGTAGAACTGCCGGCGCCGCTGCCGGAGGCGCTGGAACCGGGCGCCTGGGATGAACTCGACAGTATGATCGCAAACGATGACTACTGGGATATGTTGATGCCCAGCGAGTTTGCGCGTCCTTCGCCGGAACTGGATGAGATGGCGCGGGAACTCGGCGTCCAGCGGCGCAACGGAAGAGACCCGCTGGAGCTTCTTCGCTATATCAATTCGAGCTTGTACCGGGGACTAAGTTACGTCAAGCAGAGTACCAACGTAGACTCGCCGATTGAAGATGCGCTGCGCTCACGGCAGGGAGTTTGTCAGGACTTCGCACATATCATGATCGCGCTGGTGCGCAACCTGCGGATTCCCTGCCGGTATGTCAGCGGCTATATGCATCACGGACTAGAGAACTCCGACCGCTCTTCCGAAGGCGCAACCCATGCATGGGTGGAGGCATTAGTTCCGGGACTGGGCTGGATCGGATTCGATCCGACGAACAACCTGATCACCGCCGCGCGGCATATTCGGACGGCGATCGGGCGGGACTATGCGGACGTGCCGCCGACCATAGGCACGATGCAGGGAAAAGCCGCCACCGAGTTGCAGGTGCGGGTGCGCGTGACTCCCTCCGATGCGGTGCTTCCACCGGATGAAGAGTTCGCCGCGGACGAAGAATGGTCCCGGTTTCTGGAAAAGGATAAAGAAGCGGAACTACAGTACGCGCAGCAGCAACAGCAGTAAGTTGGCCCGTTAGCCGGATACCTTCCGAGCGTGTTCGAATAAGAAGTTCATCGTCTTTTCAGTGGCGATGTGATTCGCGATCCGGTTCATGCCGCCGTTCTCTTCCAGGCGTTTGCGGGCCAGGGCAAGCGGTTGGCGCTGTTGGCGGGCGATCTGTTCCACCTGCTTATCCACTTCTTCCTGAGTGGCGTGAATGCTTTCGCGTTCGGCGACCCGGCCGAGCAGAAGGCTGGCGACCACTTCCCGCTTAGCCTGTTCGCCTTGCGCCTCGCGCAGCTTCTGCCAGTCCGGCTTAAACTGGCTGATGTCCATCCCTTCCGAAGCCAGTTGCTCCAGGCGCTGAGACACGCGAGTTTCGATTTGCCGATCGACGTAGATCTGGGGAACGGGAAAGTCGTGCGCGTCCACCATTTTGTCGATCAGCTTGTTCTTGGCGACCTGTTGCGCCTCGAACTCACGCTGTCGCAGAATGCTCTGGCGGACGGATTCCCGGAGTTCCGATACGGTGCGAAAATCGCCTAAATCCTGCGCGAACTCGTCGTTCAACTCGGGCAGTTCTTTTCGGCGGACACCTTTGACGTGAACGTGGAAGTTGACGGTTTTGCCGGCCAAATTTTCGGGGGAGTAATCCTCGGGATAAGTGACTTCAATGTCTTTCTCATCACCGGGAGAAAGTCCGCGCAGCCCTTCGGTGAAGGCGGGCATGGTATCTTTCGCGCCTAACTCTAGCATCATCTCATCGCTCTTCACCGGCTCGGCGATCCCGCTGGTGCTTTCGAGCGAGATGACGGCGAAATCGCCATCTTCAAGTGGACGCGGATCGACGTTGGCGTAAGTGGCGCGCTGCTCTCTCATCTCGGTCAGGCGCTTGTCGACATCCTCTTCGGAAACGGCGGGCTCCGTGTAGGGAATTTCAATTTCGCGGTACTCGCCCAGTTCAAACTCGGGAGCGACTTCAAACTCCGCTTTGAAGACGAGCGGCTCACCGGGTTTGAACTGAACGTCGGTGATATCGGGCCGGCTTACGACTTTGACCTGCTCTTCGGCAAGCTGCTGATCGAGATACTTCGGAATCAGATTCTCGACGACCTTCTGACGAATATCCGGCTCAAAGTTCTTTCGGACCATGGAGAGCGGCGCTTTGCCGGGACGGAACCCGGGCATGCGCACTTTTTTCTGAAAGTCCCCCGCGACTTTCTCCGTCTCCTGATTGATGATGTCGACCGGAACCGATACTTCGATGGAATGCTTACAACCTTCTACTAATGCCAAAAGATATCCCTCTTATAAGTTGACCGGATAGGTCAGAGTAAAGTTCAAGCGCGACTCGGCGGGAATGCGCACCCGCTGTCCATGGGTAACGGCTTCGGCTCCAGTGCCGACCGCCGCGCCCGAAGCGGCTCCGATAGCGGCGCCACGGCCGCCGCCCGCGACGGCTCCCAAGATGGTACCGAGAACGGCGGTGCCTCCGATCACCTTGGCGCTACGTTCGCCGCGCGAGCCACTCGCTTTGGTGACCTGCTGGGACGTAACGTCGACCGGTTGCCCGTTGATGGTGATCGTCTGAAGCGCGAGACCTACTGACGTTCGGCCTTCGATTTTGCCGGACTGTTGATCTTCTACAATTTTGGTGACCACATCGGCCCCGCGGGGGATGACGGTTTGGCCGTTGACGAGAACCGGCTCATCGATGCTGGCGCGATAGGTGCGGCCGAGCGAGGAAGAGTCGGAATCGACGGCATCGATCATACGGACGGTGACGACGGTATTGGCGGGAACCGTGATACCCAGGGGCGCGTTGGCGGCGGGTTGCGGACCGGCATTCTCCGGGTAATTCCCTTGAGGAGCGGCGTTCGCCGGTCCCGAGATACTGGCCTGAGGCGCGGCACCGGAATCAAACTGTACATTCGAGATTTGGTCGAGGGGGTAAGTTTGCACGTGATCGCCCAGGTCCATGCGGATCTCCCGGGCTGAACCGCCCAGGTAGGTTCCCTGGATGGTTTGTCCATTTCGCAAAGTCAACGTGTCGGCTGCGAGCGTCCCCACGAATAGCGGGAGCGCGGTGGCCGCAATCAATGTTAAGCGCATTTTTGAAATTCCTCCAGCAGTAGGACGCGGTTCACGCCGCGGTCGGTTTCCGCCAAGTCTTGAGAAGATGGCCGGCAACCTCTTTGCCTTTGATTAAGGCGGTGGCGTACAACTCTTTATGTTCATTGCGCCGGATGCGTTCGCCGGTGAGATAAGCTTGCTCAACGGTCCGGCCTACGACGAACGTGCCGGCCCAGGCGATGGCGGCTTTCGGAATGAGACCGCCGCCCAACGGAATCTTGCTGACCAGCTCGCGGGCGACGGCGCGCCATCCGAACGCGCTCGCAACGATACCGAGAATTTCGGCCTTCTGTTCGGATAAGCCGATGTTCCGGCCGCTGGCCGCAGCGATGAGAAAGGCCATCCGCACCTGATTGATGGTGAGGAAAGCGGAATCCGTCGCATATTCGCCGAAGGCCCAGGGCAGTTCGATGAAGCTCGGGATGATGTTGGGCATGGCGGTGGCGAGCGTGAACATCGCGTTTTCTTTAGCGATGCGGCCAATGATGCGGTGAATGGCGGTTTGGCGGAACGGCAGGAACTGGCGTGCCAGCGCGATCTCAAGGTCGGACCGGGCTTCCAGAATGTCGCAGACGGTTTGTTCCGGGTTATCGACGTAAAAGGTAAAGGCGCCGCGCGGGCAGGCCAGGCCTTGTTCGTAAATGACGATATCGGCGTCGGACGCTGTGCGCGGGTTCGAGGCGCGATGGAGTGTCGTCAATCCGGCAACCCGATCGGCGGTAGACGTTTTGGCGGGAAGCAGAAATTCCTCCATATAGGAGTACGCCCGTTCGTCATCGGCCACCAGTTCAATCGAAAGCGATTTGTCCGCGAGTTGACGGACCTGCTCCGGGTTTAAGTTCGAGTAAGCGGATTTTAGAGTTTTTAGGATTCCGAGAGCCATTGACGGTCACTTTCCGGTTTTAGTGTAACGCCTCGGCTTGCGCTTTCTCTGAAGAATGGCCGCCGATGACGCTCGAAATCAATTGCAGGTCACAGACCAGACCGCGGTAATGCTCATCTTTCAGCTCTTCCGGGGCGCGCAAAATAGCGGAGGGATGAATGGTGATCAGCGCCTGGGGGGCCCAATGATGGGGGATGAGTTTACCGCGCTCGGTGAGCACTTTCACGGCTCGGCCCATGACGGATTGAGCGGCGGTACCGCCCAGGCAGACGATCACTTCCGGACGAATGGCGGCGATTTCCGCTTCAAGCCACGGACGGCAGGCGGAAATTTCGGTGCCGCCGGGCTTCTGGTGCAGACGGCGCTTGCCCCGCTCAATGAACTTGAAATGCTTGACGGCGTTGGTGACATAGACGTCTTTCCGATCGACACCGGCCTCTTCGAGGGCTTGATCGAGCACGCGTCCGGCGGGACCCACGAAGGGGTGGCCTTCGCGATCTTCCGAATCGCCGGGCTGCTCGCCGACCAGGATGACGCGGGCTTGCGGCGGACCTTCGCCAAAGACGGTCTGGGTGGCGAACTGGTACAGCGCGCAGCCTTGGCAGCCTTTGGCGGCTTCCGCAAGAACGGGAAGCGCATGGGATTCGGGGACGAAGCGGGCGGCGGAATCGGGTTGTTTCTTAGCCATGTTTTCGACTCGGGATTCGGCTTGGGCGAGCAGGCCGGGAATGAGCGCGGTCTCGGGAAGCGTGGGCCAGTGACGGACCGGCATCTCGGTCTTCATAGCTTTGACCTTGACGCGGGCGGGATTGAAGATGGATGCGTAATAGGCCAGCCATAGTTCTTCGAGAGCGTCTTCAGGCGGAGCTTCCGAACGCGGGACGCCTGGACCGAAACGAAGCAATTGCAGGTCCCAATAAGCGCTGCGATCGGGGGTAAGGATGGCGAATGGCGCGGCGCCGAAACGGCGGACGAAGAAAGGCGCATTCAGTTCGACAATGTGGTGATCGGGGCGGTGCCAGGCGATGTATTCGCCGCCGGCCTTACGGAATCGGACGAAGGCGCGCATCTTGTGCATGTCGCGATGGACCTGATGGCGGAACTGGAGCAGGGTGGAAATGTCGGGATCGGACTCGATAGCGAGGAGATGCGGTTCGCTGTGGGTCAGGCGGAAGAGGACGCGGTAAAGAAGGCTCCAGCGGGACGGGTCGCGGTGGCAGGCGGCGAGCTGGGCGATTTCGAGGAAGGCTTTGGAGACGCGCGGAGCTTTGCGATCCGCGGCGCGGCCGGCATTTTCGGCCGGCGTGAACAAGGCCGGTTGAGGGTCCGTGGATGGAACCCAAAGGATGTCTTCCGGGGTGGTTCCTTCGGCGAGGAAGCGGCGCGCGAGGGAACGCCAGGAGTCGAAATCGGTCGGAAACGAACCCAATTGCATTTAGGCGCTTTTCAAGGACTGAAACAAACAAGTCCTTTGTTATGTGTGAAAGATTCTAGAAGATGGCCGAAAAGAAATTGGCTTCGTTAGTCGTTTTTGCCTCTTCTCTTTTTGCGGGCGGCAAACCGCTCGGGGGAGCGGTCCCCAAGGCACGCCTGATTATACCGCGAGTACGGAAAATCTAGCGGGCGGCGGCCTTGGATTTGGCAGCGCGGTGAGGGGTGGGCGCGAGGGGTTGGCTTTCCATGGCGGCGCGCAGAATTCGATTGATGCGCGTCTGGTAACCGCGGCCTTGCGAGCGCAGCCATGCAAGCACGTCGGCGTCCAGGCGGATGGTGAGCTGCTGCTTGGGCGGCGGCCAGGGTTGGGTTGCCTTGGTGAAGAAGGAATCGTCGAGCGGAGGGATATCGGAGTAATCGATATCGGAATCTTCGATTCCGTCAATTCTGTTCAAGTCGCTGGTGATAGATGGTTTGCTCACGTTTATTCGCCTTTCGCATGGAAATGATTCTGGTGGTATCGCCGCGTGGCGCATGGGCGATGAGGACGACCCGGCCCGCGAGAAGCCCCAGGGTGATCAACCGATCCTCGCCGTAATCGAAGCGGGAGTCGGAAAATGTGAGACAGGGCGCGGCTAACACCTGCTCGGCATCGGCGAAATCCAGGCCGTGTTTGGCGACGTTGGAGATGTTCTTGAGGTTGTCCCATTGGAGTCTCAATGGGGATTGTACCTACATTTGTAGTTATAAGTCAAGGGGGTGATCACAGAGAATTGGTGCGGATGGAACCGTGCAACTCTCAGGGGAGGCTAATCGAGTTCGGCGAAAGGGACCGCGATATCCGGGTTGGAGGTGCGGAGAACGCCGTCTTTTACTTCGTGCATTGCTTCAGAAGTGTAGACGAACGCGCGGCGGGTGAGAGGGTCAATGACCCATACGTAGTTGACGCCGAAGTTCAGGTAATCGGAGATGCGGTCCTGCATCTGGGACATCCGATCGTCTGGGGATAAGACTTCAATGCAGAGGAACGGAGATTGGGTGACGATGCCCCCGGAGGGACGTGGGCCGGTGAGAACCAGGATATCCGGGATGCGGAAGCGGGTTGGCTTTACCTGAAGGCGTTGCTCGCAAACCACGAGGATCCCGAATTGCTTTTCGCGATTGCACAAGTAGCGAGCGAGCAGCGTTTGAAGGCGGCTATGGTCCCATTCACCCACGTTGCGCTCCAGTAGTTCGCCATCCAGAAACTCCCGGTCCGGGCGATAGCTCGTTCCCAGATATTCGAGTAGAGATACTCCGGTGACGGTCGACATAGGAGAACAATCCCATTGTCGCTCTGCGTTTCGGTTAAGACCAGAGCGCGCTGAGGGACTGGATGACGGCGGCGCCATCGGGCTGGGTGAAGTCGGTGACCAGGGAGGTGGCGAAACTGGCGAGCGACGAGGTCACGACGCCCTTCGACTCCATTTGGCGGATGGCGGCGTTTTCGGTCCGCTCGGAGAAGCCCGCGCCGGCGTCAAGCAGGACTTGCACGTCGAGCGATTCGGCTCGAGCGCCCAGAGCGGCATGCAGGACGACGATCTCCGTGGCTACTCCGGCGATGACGAGCGTGCGCTTGCCGGAACTCTTAATCACTTGCCGCGTGTGCGCATGGGCGAAAACCTGCGGGCCGCGGCGCGGGACGGTTTCGAGATCCGGGATCAGTTCCGTAATTTCCTCGATTACCGTGGGATCCTTGGGGCCAGTTTGGACCACCGTTGCGAGGGTGGAGATGTTGAGTGCTTTGGCGATCCGGGCGAGCGCGTGAGCGGTCTTGCGAACGGTTTTCTCGTCGTTCGTCTTGGCGCGCTTGACGATATCGTCCTGGAGGTCGGCGAAGAGAATGAGGATGTCGGCGGAGGTCATGGGTTCTACTGATGGTTTCAACAACGATCTTAGATCTCGCCTGTGCGGGCCGTCTGTGCGGCTTCGAACAGGCTTAGTTGTTCGGCCGGAGCGACAAGCGCGGGTAAGGCTTGCCGATCCAGATGATGCGCTGCATGATTCGGGCCGGATGCGAGGACAAACGGCGACGCTTTGGTCAGAGGAACGTGCAGGCGGCGAAGGTCTTCCAGCGTGAGCGCGTGATGACGGCGGATGCGGATGATGCGTTCGACGTTGCGGACGCCGAGCCCCGGGACGCGAAGTAGAGCGGCTTTCGATGCGGCGTTCACGTCGACGGGGAAGAACGCACGATTGCGGAGCGCCCAGCTGAGTTTTGGGTCCTGCTTGAGAGACAGGTTGGGTTCAGCGGCGGTGGTGAGTTCGCTGCGATCGAAGCCATAAAAGCGCATGAGCCAGTCGGCCTGGTAAAGGCGATGCTCGCGAACGAGCGGCGGGCGAGCGGCGGGAAGATTGGGATCGCCATGCGGGATGGGGCTGAACGCGGAGTAGTAGACGCGGCGGAGCTGGTGCGTTTCGTAAAGGCCGGCGGCTTTCGTAAGCATGTCGGCGTCGGTGGCGGACGTAGCGCCGACGATCATTTGGGTGGTTTGACCGGCGGGTGCGAAATGCGGGCGGGTGCCGTCGCGTTTGGTCTTGTCCTTGGATTCGAGAAGGCGGTAACGGATCTGTTGCATGGACCGCTCAATCTCGGTGTGGGACTTGGCGGGAGCGAGCTGGACCAGGTCCGTCTCGCGCGGTAGTTCGATATTGGCGCTGAGGCGATCGGCGAAAGTTCCGGCGAGACGGAGCGCCTCTTCGGACGCGCCGGGGACGGCTTTGAGATGGATGTAGCCGCCGAAAAGGTGATCTTCGCGCAGAGAGCGCGCGACCTGGATCAGTTGATCCATTGTATAGTCGATGTCCTGGATGACGCCGGAGCTGAGAAAGAGACCTTCGATGTAATTGCGCCGGTAGAACTCCATGGTGAGGAAGACGACTTCATCGGGCGCGAAGCGGGCGCGGCGGGTGTCGCTGGAAATGCGGTTGACGCAATAAGCGCAGTCGTAGATGCAGTAGTTGGTGAGGAGGATTTTCAGGAGCGAGACGCAGCGGCCGTCGGGCGTGTAACTGTGACAGATGCCCATGCCCTCAGTGTTGCCGAGTCCGCCGGGAGCGCGCTTGCGATGGGAGCCGGAACTGGCGCAGGACGCGTCGTACTTGGCCGCGTCGGCAAGGATGGTGAGTTTCTCCCGGGTTTCCACAGGCGGATATTACCTTGGATGCGGGGCGGCGGGATTTCGTTTGATTTTTCCGATGTCCCAATTTTTATAAAAACTACGCTTTCCCGGTTGACAGCCACTTGAGGCGGGAGGATTCCCGCGGATCGGCGTCTCTGGAGAGCTCTATGTCAATTCCACAGTTCAGACGATTCATTGCAGTGATGGTGGTCATTTGTTGGCGGGCGCAGGCGGCGCCGCAGCAGGCGGGGCAGGTGATCAACACGCCGACGGTGCAGCTTGGGCAATCCAGTGCGGGCATCATCCCTTCAATGCACGTGAAAGACGGCAAACCCTTCCAGCTTTTTATCACTCCGCAGGACTGTAAAGCTGACGACGCGAGCACGCAGCCGACCGATAAGTGGAAGATTGTGACGCTTTCCGGATCGGGCTTGGCGTCCCAAGGGGCTCCCACGATCGTGCCGCCGTGCCAACTCATTGCAAGCGTCACCATCGACCCGAGCGCTCCTACCGGGCCGCAGCCGATCCTGGCGGACACCGGGAAAGGTATGGTCAAGCTTCTTGGTTCGATCAGCATTGTGGACGTGGTACCGGGCGCGATCCCGCCGGGGATCGACCCGCAAGTGGACGTGTTCTGGACGATTTTGTCCCCGGGCATTACAAGCGATACCTTTGGGCGATGGGTCAGCAGGAAGTATTATGCGGTGCAAGTCTCGATCGGTAACAATTCCGGTTATGAACTGCAGATTGCGAGTATCGGATTTCAGCTTCGAAATCCCGATGGAACGCTGAGCAATCTCGACGACCAGAAAGGCGCGCTGGCACAGTGGAATCATGCGTCGAACAATGACTATCATGTGGTGCGCGCTACGCCGGAACGTGAGCAGATCGCGGGAGCGAGAGCCTATGTCCTTAGTGTCGCGGAGGCGTTGTCACTGTTAGGGTCAGGACTCACGCCCTTCTTCAAGAACATTGGGCATCAGGCCACTTACTCCACATCCGTGTCCATCTTCGGGGATCCGGTTACAAAGGGGCTCGGCATCGTCTGGCCTGACCTTACGGTTCCCGACCTAAACCGGCTGGATAATCTGGCTCTGCACGATAACGCGATCATTCCGAACAATTCGCAGACCAAGACCATTGTGTTCGTAGACCGGAAGCTACTCGACAGGTACTTCGCGAGCAAGAAGAGCGACACCGGAAATGGCGCCCAGAATTCAGTGATGCAGATGGTTGGGCCATGCGAAGGCCGAGCGGGATTCCGCAGACTCTGTAATCCGAATGAGCCGCAAGACGTAAAGTACTGGCTGGGGAATATGATCCTGGTGGGCGACGAGATCGAATACAAACAGCGGATTCATATCGGGGCATCCGACCAGCCTTCGACTCCCGCTAAGGTTACGATTAGTCCGACCGACACTACGGACGCCGCACTCGCCGATTCAGCGGGTGTGAAAGTGACTTTTACCGCGCCCAACGGCGATCTCAGCGGGCTGCCGGCGAGCCCCGCGCAAACGACGCAGGATCTTACTCTTACGCTGGACGCGGCGGGCAGTGATAAGACCGTCCGGACGGGGGTGCTGAAGACGGTGAACAATAAGTTTCTTCCACTGGGCCCGTACGCGATTACTCTGCCGCTTTCGAACGGAACCCAGACAGTGAACATCACCGTGAAGGCACAAACAATCACGATCGATAAGCCGACGATCAAGCTGGCGGATCTGCAGAAAGCGCCGATAACGGTTACCCTTACGGGCGACGACCTGAGCAACAATACAGTGAGCTGCGATCCGACGTCGATTACAGTCCAACTGCAGGCCTTGTCCGGCGCGTCAGTGAAAACCAGGTCCGCGACCTTAACCGGATCGGCGGCCACCACTGGAACTTACACGATCTATTACGGACCGACGAAGGTTCCGATTATGGTGAAGGTTCAATAGTTACTGGATTTGAATTTGAACGATATTCGAGGCGATGCCATCCGCGATCAGGTTGATGTTAGCCGCGCCCGCGCCCGCAAGCGAGTGCGGTAGTAAGACATTGACCTGGTCGACTCCGGTGAAGGCGCCTTGAGCGCCGTGGAAGGATGTGGATAGTGTCTGACCGTTGACGATGACGGAGACCGAAGAGGCGTTGCGCAGGCCGGTGCCGAACAGGACCAGGTAAGCGGAATCGGTGGACGCGCCGAGGTTGAGCGGGGCGGTTACGCATGTGGCGGCGCAGGTGAAGGAGTTCTGAAGGGTCGGCGTGCCCGTGCCGCCTGGGTAAAGAAGCAGGTAGGCGGACGCTGGACCCGCACCGGTGGCGGTGACGGTGAACAAGCCCGGGTCCACCGGTTCGACATCGACGGTGGCACGGACGGATTGGTTCTGAGAGTTGGTGTATTGGATCGTCGCGGGACCGGGCGCTGTGCCGTCGGGCACTACCCAGTTAACCTGCATCGGCGAGGTAAAGAACAGCGGAGCGGAACGGGTGTTATTTTGCGAATCGGTGACGGACACCGATGTTCCGCCGAGATTCGTGGGAAGCGCGGAGGATGGGGCGGAGGTGGTTGCGATTGCAAGGTTGGAGTAGAAGGTGCTCACGATCGAGTCAGGAGCGAGCGGCGGGCGCAAATAAGTTGCGCCGGATAGAGTAGGGGCGGCGGGCTCGAGATTAACGATGTGGATACTTCCTTCCTGACCGACGTTTCGCCCGTTGGGAATGAAGTACGCCGCGAGTTGAGTGCCGTCCGGACTCCAGTTGAACTTAGCGGTGGAGACCGCCGTGCCGTAGTACCACGAGGGCGCATTCTGATAATTGTAATAGGTCAACTGGACTTTATTGGACCCATCGTAGTTCATCGTCCAATAGTCGGTTTGGAGCCCGGTGGCGAGTTTTTCCACGCCCGACATCCAGATGATTTTCTCGGCATTGGGGAAGGAAGTGGGAAACTCGTCCCAGTTGTCCGGAGAGTTCGTGAGGTTGGTAAGGGCTTTCGTTTGCAGGTTATAAGAGTAGATATCAATACCCGCTTCGCCCTGACCGTCCAGGTCACTGGTGAAAAAGACAGTGTTGCCGTCGGTACTAAAGCCGCCGGTTTCACAAAAGACATCATTTTGGCATGGCGGAAGCGATTGGACGCCGGTTACCTGCGGGACATTGCCGACGACGGAGAACTGGCCAAGCATCAGGTTCCAATTATTGCCGGTGGTCCGCTGCACCCAGAGTAACTTTGTGCCATCCGGGGAAAAGCGCGGATGCAATACTCCGGGCGCGTTTTTGGTGACGGGCCAATAATTCTTTCCAGCGGCGTCGGCGATATAGAGATCGTTATTCACGCCCACGCCCGGAGTATAGTCCCGAGCGAAGGGTCCGTTGGAATATTGAATTTGAATCGCGAGGAATTGATTCGAAGGATGCCACTCCGGATTGCCTTTGCTATAAGGCGGCAAGGCGGCTACTCCGCAGGTGAGGCAGGTGACATTGGAACCATCGGGATTGCTGGTATATGTGTCGTAAAAACCGTTAGAGCCAAGTTGGTCGAAAGCCAGCAGGTTGTTCTTGGCGCCCCAGGTAACCCGGCCGCCGTTCGCGATGAGTAGTTGCGAGGAAGTGACCCTCACGTCCTGCGCGGCGGCGGGCAGAGATACAAGGAGGAAAAGAATAAGGGGAATTAAGACGGACTTCACTATGTTTAAGGATACCGGTGAAGCCGTCTATGTTGCGGCTGGTGCGCGTATAGTTTTGTTGTTCATGCTTTGAAAACTTCTTTAATTGTAAGAATTTGATCGGCTTTTACGTTCGTCAGATTTTGTATGTTGCCATTGGGCCACCGAACTTCGAGATCAGCGGTGGGCGCTGCGCCGAGACCGAAGTGCAGCCGAAGATCGCCGGCGGAATAATAGCTCGATTGGCTCAACACTTCCTGCACTTGTTTCCTGCCGCCGTAGTGAGCGGTGATGCGCGCTCCGATCGCGCTGCGATTGGAGCGGGTGCCTACTAACTTCAGTTTGAGCCAGTGATTGGTTCCGGCGACATCGTTACGAAGCAGGGAGGGCGGCTCGTTGAGGTTCACGATGAGAATGTCGAGATCGCCATCGTTATCGAAGTCGCCGAACGCGCAGCCGCGGCCGACGTGCGGCGTCGCCATCGCTGGACCGGCTTCGCCCAGGAGTTCTTCGAATTTACCGCCGCCGAGGTTGCGGAAGATGATGCGCGGGCCTTTGACGGGGTAAGCGGGGAGCTTGGCTTCCACTTCGGGATAGACGCCGCCGGTGACGATGAAGAGGTCGGGCAAACCGTCATTATCCAGGTCAACCATGCCCGCGCCCCAACTAATGAATCGCGTTTCGACGGCAAGTCCGGATGAATTGGTCACGTCGTCGAACATGCCCTTACCGTTGTTCTTGTAGAGGATGCTGGTGTCGTCGGCGAAGTGGGTTTTGAGGATGTCGAGGTTGCCGTCCAGGTTATAGTCGCCGATGCCGAGACCCATGCCGGCCTGCTCCATACCGTCTTCGTTAAGCGCGACGCCGGTTTCGAGGCCGATCTCGCTGAAGGTACCGTCGTGATTGTTGCGGAATAGGAAGCTGGGGGTGGAGTCGCAGGCAACGTAAATGTCGGGCCAGCCGTCGTTATCGAAATCGGCCGCGACGGCGGTCATGCCATAGCTGCCGCGGCCTTTGTCGATGCCGGAAACGGCGGAGACGTCGGTGAAAGTGCCGTCGCCGTTGTTGCGGTAAAGCGATGGCGGAAGCGTGGGAAAGCCGCGCGGGCCGCACATGACGGGGATACCCTTCCAGGCGCAGTTGCTGTTGGCGCCGAGCGCGGGGGCGTGGGCGAGATCGAAGTCGAGATAGTTGGCGACGAAGAGATCGAGCAGGCCGTCGCGGTTGTAATCGAAAAAGGTACAGCCGGAACCCCAACGCGGCTTGGGGTGAAGCAGGCCGGCCTTTTCCGTGACATCGGTGAAAGTCCCGTCCCCGTTGTTGCGGTAGAGAACGTTCTGGCCGTAGTAGGTGACGAAGAGATCGTCGAAACCATCGTTGTTGTAATCGCCGATGCAGACGGCGGAGGACCAGCCGGAACGATTCAAGCCGGCTTTGACGGTGACATCGCTGAAGGTGCCGTCGCGATTGTTCTTGTAGAGCCGGTTGGTGGCTCCTTCGGCGCTGCCATCGAGGCGCGAGCCGTTGAGGATGAAGACGTCGGGCCAGCCGTCATTATCGTAGTCGATGAAGGCGCAGCCGCAGCCGGTGGTTTCGAGGATATAGTTCTTGTGCTCGATGGCCCCGTAAATGACGGGTTGCGTCAAGCCCGCGTGGGCGGCGACATCGGTGAAGCGGGCGTTGAAGGGAATGCCGGACGGTTTGCCGCGGGGCTGGGCTTGCGCGCGGCGGGTGGAAACACCCTGGGCGAGCGCGGTAGGGATGAGCGGCGCGGTGAAAGTAAGCCCGGCGGCCAGTCGAAGGAAATCACGTCTTGCGGACACTACGTCTATGGTAACGGCGCGGTCACACCCGCGCTGCTACATGACCAACGAAAAGCCCATCGCGATAACCGTGAAGACGATCCAGATGAGGACTAATCCGGTGAGCGCCTTCGACATGCTGATGCGCGCCACCTTGCTGAGGCCGTAACCGGCGAGCGCGATCTGGGCGAAGACGAAGACGTCGAAGGCCGAAGCGAGCGCGAAGAGCGGCTTCGCCGTGGTGGCTTTATCGAGGAATGCGCCGGCGTTGAAGGCGAGCAGACGCTGCGGGTCCAGTTCGCTTTTGTCGGTCGCGAGCATGATCACGATCACGGTGAGGATGCTGCGGATTACGGAAATGGGCCAGCCCGAATAAGACACGGTTCCCAGAGCCTGCGAAAATTTGATGGGGCCGCCCCCTACACCCGCGATGGCGAGAAAGAGCAGCGCGAACACGAGCGTGATGACGGTATACCCGATCACCGTGAAGATCAGCGTGCGGGCCTTTCCGCCTGGAGAATCCGCCTGGGCGATGGCGGTTTCTTTCTGCTCAGGCGTCATGTTTGCCGCGAACTTACTGGTTTCGAGGGCGTGGCGCGTGACGTTGCCGGCGCCGATCTGTTCGATGGTGTAGGAGTACATCGCGGCGAAGAGAATCAAGCCCGCGAGGAACGGGACTATCCAGACGCGGCGTTCGCGTACGTAATCGAAAACCTTGCCGGGCTCGTAAAAAATTTCAATCAGACCTTTCATAGCACCTCCGCCGCGCTCGATTTGGGAGTGTAGCAGAAGTAAATGCGGTCCGTCAGCATATGATGGAGTCCGTTTCCGGTTTTGCTACGTATCACCGTTACGCCTACCGGCTGGAGGGAGTTCCATGAAACATTTCGTTCTTTCGATTTGCGCACTGGCTGCAGGATTTTCCTTAGAGGGGCAGCAGCCCGCTGCGAATAGTTACACGCAGGTGAATCTGATTTCAGACATTGCGGGAATGGCGCAATCGACGGATCCCAAACTAATCAACCCATGGGGACTGTCGCGGCCCGCGTCGCCCAGCGCGAAGGAAGCGCATTGGTGGGCTTCGGATCAAAAAACGGGCGTTTCCACACTATATGACGCCAACGGAACCATCGATGATTTGACGGTGACGATTCCTTCGGCGAGCGGGACGGGCGCGGGCAGTCCGACGGGGACGGTGGCGAACGGCGTGAATTTTGTATTTGCGGGCCTCGACGGGACTATCTCGGAGTGGCTGGCGGCGACGGGTCCGCCCAAGCCGGGGTTCGTGCATCCGGAGGCGGAAACCTGCACGAACTGCCACACCACTTCGGCGGTGCTCCAGGTGAACCACGCGAGTACCGGCGCGGTCTATACGGGAGTGACATTGGGAACCTATAACGGCGCGGCCACGCTGTATGTGGCGAACGCGAAGGGCGGAATCGAAGCTTACGATTCGAACTTCAAGCCGGTGACGCTTCCGGCGGGCGCGTTTACCGATCCGAATCTTCCGGCGGGCTACACGCCGTACGGCATTCAGAGCGTGGGGAAAGATATCGTGGTGACGTTCGCCCCGCCCGCGCCGGCGACCAGCGGTTATGTCGACCTGTTCACCACGGCGGGAAGCAAGGTGCTGACATTGCAGAGCGGGACGTGGTTCAACCAGCCGTGGGGCGTCGCGCTGGCGCCCTCGGGCTTTGGGGCGTTCAGCGGCGCCATTCTGGTGGGCAATACGGGAAGCGGGGAAATCGCGGCCTTCAGCCCGAAGACCGGTAAGTATGCGGGGGTGCTGGAGAATTCATCGGGGCAGCCGCTGGTGAATCCGGGGTTGTGGGCAATTTCGTTCGGCGCGGGGAATACGGATTCCGGGCCTACGACCACGCTGTACTTCAACGCGGGCATTCAGAACTTTCAGCACGGCTTGTTCGGGGCGATTACCGCGAACTAAGTCCGCGCCCGGCGCCGGTTGCTAGACTGAGCGACAGCGACCGGCATGCCCGAAGACGACGTCGAAGTCGAAGAAGAACTGGACTCCATCCCCGGGGGGACGCGCGCGCGCAGCGCGGTGGTGATCATCGTCGCGGTGCTGATCGCGCTAACGCTTTTCTATTTTCTTTCGGGCGGCGGCGCGGAGTTTTTTCACAAGAAATTCGCTCTGCGGACGTTCGTCGTCAACAGCAGCGGACTGAGCCCGAACGCGGACGTGATGCTGAACGGGGTGCCGATCGGCAAGGTGCAGCGGGTATCGTTCGCAGCGCCATCCGGTACCGGCGGCAAGCCCGATCTGAATCGCGCGGTGCGGATCGATATGAAAATCGAGCAGCGGTTCATGGACATGATTCCAGTGGATTCGATCGCCGCTCTCACCGCCGACAACATGCTCGGCGACGAATATGTGAACGTCACGAAGGGACACGCCCTTGCGCATGTGGGCGACGGTTCGGAACTGGCGAGCCTGATCGCGAACGGGAGTTTCAACCCGGCGGACCTGATTTCCTCGCTGCAGACCACGGTGCAGCGGGTGGATGCGATTCTCACCGAAATTCAAACAGGCAACAGCCCGACGGCGCAGTTCGTGCGCGGCAGCGATCTTTATAACAATATCCTGGGGCAGGTGGAGGGGTTGCATCAGGTGATTGAGGCTTACGCGAACCCGAAATCGGATATCAGCAAAATGCTGTTTACGGATGACCTTTACAACCAGATTCGTCAGCCGGTTCTGAATGTGGATCACGCGTTGGAGGAGTTGCAGCGCGGCGAGACTCCGGCGGGGAAGCTGATTACGAACCCCGCGCAGTACGATCAGGCGGTGGCGCAAATACGAAGCGTGCATCAGTCGATTACGAAGGCGGATGCGCCGAACCGGCCGGAAGCGCAGTGGCTGAAGAGCGACGAGAAGTATCGGCAAATTCAGGCGCAGCTTCAGTCGATCAATCGAGAAGTGGATACACTGACGCAGGGCGATGGGAAGTTTGCGAAGCTGCTGCAGTCGCGGGAACTGTACGATTCGCTGAACGCGCAATCGAGCAAGTCGCGGAAGTTTCTGCGGGAGTTCCGCGAAGATCCGCGGAAATTTCTGCGGATCAAGGTTTTTTGAGCAAGCGGTCGAGTGCGCCGGAGACTTCGCTTATGGAGATGGCCTCCGCGATCTTGAGAATTTGTTTGGGACCGGGGCCGGTAGGCTGCCAACGCGCGAACATGCGGTCACTTGCGAACCCCTTGAACAGGGTGAGCAGCGGAGTGCCGAACGCGGCGGCGGCGTGCTGGCCGGCGCTATCGTAACCGGCGTAGCATTCGGCTTTCGCGATTATAGAAGCGAACGCTGCGAAGCTGCCTTTGCAGGTAAGCGCGGGAGTTCCGGCGATGGCGCGAGCGACGCGTCCGGATTCCTCGGGGCCGACGCCGCTATCGACGATGACGGTCGGGAAGCGCTCGCACAGCAGGCGAATGAGAGCCGCCTCAAACGGTTCCGGAAGTTGCTTGGACGGGTTGTCGCCGGTACCGAGACTGACGGTGGCGTACGGTTTGGACGGGTGGTCTTCGGAGGGTGGAAAGATGCGATTCGATGCGTCGCCGATGCCGAATGTTTCCGCGGCCCATTGCTGCGCGAGCACGGTCAGGCTCGCGTTTCCGTCGCCGCCAAACGCCCGGCTTTCGAAGAAGAAATAGCGGTCTTCGCGGCAGACCGGGAGCAGACCGAGTTGGGTGAGCCGCGAATCGGGATCGATGACGATGGTGTCTTCGCCATCCAGAAGCTCGGACAGCGAGGTCCAGGAAGAGAGCCTGTCGGCAAGGCTGCCGGAGCGCGGATACGGAACGTCGAGGTGCTGAACGAATCCGCTTGCGGCGAAGAGTTCGGCGGCCTTTGCGCTTCCGGCGAGGAAGAGCGCGGCTTCGGGAAAGCGGCGATGCACCGCGTCGAGAATCACGCTGGTGATGGCGATGTCGGCGCCGAGAGTAACGCGAGATAAAACCACCACACGCTTGGGGTGAAGCGCGCAGACGCGCGGGCGGCGAACGCGGTGATAGCGGGCGTAGAGATCGGGCGCGCGAAGTTCGGGCAGGGCGCGTTCGGCGATGCGGGAGAAGATAGCCGCGTAATCGTCACAGAGCCGCGGCTCGAAGCGATCGGCCAGGCCTTCGACCAGTGTCCGGAAAAGCGCATCGGAGCATGCGCCGTCCGCGAGGTGGTCCACCAAATGTGGATTCCAACGCTCGCCCGCGACGCATTGACGGAGCAGTTCCTCCGCCGCTTCCCTACACGAGATATTTGCCAACGAGCAGGTCCAACCTCCGGCGAGTGTCGGCGGGGATGCGTTCGGGCGCGGTCAGTATGGCGTGCCTGAGCGCCGATGCGCATTTGCAGGCGCGGCTTTCCGGCATTCTGGTAACGGCTTCGAGGACAAGCTTGCAGGCGTTCGCGGCGTTCTTGTTCAGGTTGGCGATGATATCGGTGACGGTGACCGCGTCATGCTCGGCGTGCCAGCAATCGTAGTCGGTGACCATGGCGACGGTGACGTAACAAATTTCGGCTTCGCGCGCGAGCTTAGCTTCCTGGAGGTTGGTCATGCCAATGACGTCCATGTTCCAGCTTCGATAGAGATGGGACTCGGCGCGCGTGGAGAAAGCCGGACCTTCCATGCAGAGATACGTGCCGCCGTACTTGGCATTGACGCCGACGGCCATGCCCGCGCTCTCGGCAAGGACGGCGAGTTCCGGGCAGATGGGGTCGGCGAAGCTGATGTGCGCCACCAGACCCTCGCCGAAGAAGGTGGAGATGCGGCCGCGGGTGCGGTCGAAGAACTGATCCGGGATGACGAAATCGAGCGGGCGGTGTTCTTCCTTGAGCGAGCCGACGGCGCTGAGCGACAGGATGCGTTCCACGCCCAACGATTTCATACCGTAAATGTTGGCGCGGAAGTTAAGTTCAGATGGGGAGATGGTGTGGCCGCGCCCATGACGGGCCAGGAACGCAAGGGGTTTGCCGCCTAGCTGCCCGACGATGTATTTATCCGAGGGAGATCCGAAAGGGGTGTCGAGTTCAATCTCTTCTTGCGCGGTGAAACCGGGCATGGAGTAGAGGCCGCTGCCTCCGATGATTCCGATACTTGCCTTCAAGCTGGACCCGCTCCTTCATCCTGAATAAGTTCCCATAGTACGCCACCGGCCGTCGCGGGATGGACGAAACAGTAGAGGTGGCCGCCCGCGCCGCGGCGGGGTTCGTTGAGGATGCGATGTCCGGCGGATTCGAGTTGTTGAACGGCGCGCGAGAGATCGGGGACGCGCAGGGCGACGTGATGGAGTCCTTCGCCGCGCTTGCCGATGAATTTGGCGATGGGCGAATCGGGTGCGGACGCTTCGAGAAGTTCGATGCGCGACACGCTAAGCGGGAGCATGGCAACGTGAACTTTCTCATGCGGCACGGTTTCGCGCGCGGGATCGGGGAAGCCGAGCAGATGGTAGAAGCGCATGGCGCCGTCGATGGAGTTGACGGCGATGCCGAGGTGGTCGATGAGGAAACCAGGCGCGGCCGTTTGATCGATATGGCGGTGGACGCGGCGCGGGAGCGCATCGAGAGTTTCGATGAGTTCGGCGATGCCGAGCGGTTGGGTCGCGACAGTTTTGAGGATGGGCGGCTTGGGGCCATGCGCGAGATTCAGCATGCCTTCAATCTCGTGGACGGTCTTGTCCGCGCCATCGTAATCGGCTTTGTTGACGACGAAAATATCGGCCACTTCCATGACGCCGGCTTTGATGGCTTGCACGTCGTCACCCATGCCGGGGACCAGAACGACGGCGACGAGATCGGCGACGCCCGCGACTGCGATCTCATCCTGGCCGACGCCGACGGTTTCGATGAGGACGTAGTCAAAGCCTTGGGCCCGCAGCCATTCGGCGACGTTGCGCGTGGAGCCGGCGAGACCGCCCAGGTTGCCGCGCGTGGCCATGGAACGGATGAAGATTCCGGGATCGGCATGATGGCGCTGCATGCGGATGCGATCGCCAAGGATGGCGCCACCGGTCGCGCGGCTGGAGGGATCGACCGCGAGAATGGCGACGCTCTTGGAGCGCGCGCGAAGGGCATGAGCAATGGCATCGACCAGAGAACTCTTGCCGGCGCCGGGCGGTCCGGTGATGCCGGCGATGAGTCCCGGGCCGGGTTGGGCGTGCTGAAGGGCGGCGATGGCGGACGGGTCGCCGTTTTCTAAAGCCGTGATGGAGCGGGCGAGTGCGCGGAAGGAAATCACTTCAGCAGTTGGCGCGCGATGACGAGGCGCTGGATCTCGCTGGTGCCTTCGCCGATGGTGCAGAGCTTGACGTCGCGATAGAACTTCTCCACCGGATAATCCTTGATAAATCCGTAGCCGCCGTGGATCTGCACGGCTTCATTCGCGATGCTGACGGCCGCCTCGGAAGAGAAGAGCTTCGCCATGGCGGATTCGCGGGTGACGCGCTTACCGGCGTCAATCATGGTGGCGGCGCGATAGGTGAGCAGGCGCGAGGCGTCGATTTGCATCGCCATATCGACCAGTTTGTGTTGGATCGCCTGGAACTCCGAGATGGGACGGTTGAACTGCTTGCGCTGCTTGGAATACTTCAGCGCTGCGTCGTACGCGCCCTGCGCCATGCCGATGGAAAGCGCGGCGATGGAGACGCGGCCGCCATCCAGAATACGCAGGCTGTCGATAAAGCCTTCGTTGAGCTTGCCCACCATCTGACTTTGCGGCAGACGGCAATTGTTGAAGAGCACTT
Organism: Bryobacteraceae bacterium; assembly: GCA_965225785.1. GTDB lineage: Bacteria > Acidobacteriota > Terriglobia > Bryobacterales > Bryobacteraceae > Bog-113. The sequence continues at coordinate 1,207,872 of CBDDBV010000005.1, forward strand.
CGCCGGTGGCGCTGGCGCGCAGGCCGAGCTTGTTTTCCTTCTTGCCGACGCGATAGCCGGGCGTGTCCTTTTCAAAGATGAAAGCGGAGATGCCGTGCTGGGAAGCGGCGCGGTCAGTAACGGCCATGCCTACGCAGACATCGGCGTAATGGGCATTGGTGGTGAAGGTCTTGGAGCCGTTGATGACCCAGCAGGGATGGTCTTGTGCGCCTTCTCGGATGGCCGTGGTGCGAGTGCCGGCGGCGTCCGAACCGGCTTCGGGTTCAGTGAGCGACCAGCAGCCGATCCATTCACCGGAAGTCAGCTTCGGCAAGTAACGCTGCTTCTGCTCTTCGCTGCCGGCTTTGTAAATATGATTGCTGCAGAGCGAAGTGTGCGCGGCCACGATGATGCCGACGGAGCCATCCACGCGCGAAAGCTCTTCGATGATGATGGAGTATTCGACGTAGCCGAGGCCCGCGCCGCCGTACTCTTCGGGGAAGATCGCGCCCAGGTAGCCGAGTTTCCCAAGCTTCTTGATGACTTCGAGCGGGAAGGTCTGCGCTTCATCCCACTCCATGACGTGCGGCGCAATTTCGGAGGTTGCGAAATCGCGAACTTCGCGGCGCAGTTGGTTCTGCTCCGGAGTGTATTCAAAATCCATTCGGACGATTCTCTTTTCTAAGTAGTCAGTGCGCGCTAGATGATTTCTTCGCGCACGGCATCCCAGCGCACGGTACGGCCCTGGAGATAGCTTTCCACCGACATGCGGCAGGCGACGGCGACCTTATATCCAAGTTCGAAGGGGCAACTGGTGGGTTTGCCGGTGCGAATGGAATCGAGGAAGTTTTGCATGTGCGCGCGCGGTTCGGTGGGTGTTATGCCGGTCTGGTCGGCGACATCTTTCAAATTGACCTTCTGGGCGGAGTAGCGGATCTGCTGGCCGCGCGAGATGGTGCCATCGGTGCCGAGCACTTCTTCGCTGACGCCCAGCTCGTTGTTGCCGAAGCCCGAGTCCCATGTGAAGAGCATGTCTTCCGGCTGCTCCAGTGTGACGGACATGGTGTCGGGGACTTCGCGGCCATCTTTCCAGAGATAAATTCCGCCGGCCATGCTCGCGGACTTCGGGATCTGGAGGTTCATCACCTTGTACCAGAAGGCGACTTGGTGGCACATATTCTCGTAGACGTTGCCGCCGGAATAATCCCAGAAGAATCGCCAGTTGATATAGCGCTGGGCGTCAAACGCATGCTCCGGCGCAGCGCCTAAGAACGCCGGCCAGACGATGGATTCGGCGGTCATGTCCGGCGCGACCGGCCGCGACCATTGCGGCTTGCCATGCGGCGTATTGCGGAACATGTGCGCGTGGATGGCGGTCACTTTGCCGACTTTGCCGGATGCCAGGAACTGCGTGGCGTCGGCGACATGGCCGCTGGAACAGGCTTGGTGACCGATCTGCACAACCTGCCTGCCGCCGGTGCGCTGGTAAGCGGCGCGCATGCGCTTGGCGTGCTCCACCGTGAAGGCCATCGTCTTTTCCTGGTAGACATGTTTGCCGGCGTCGATGGACGCGGTGAAATGCTCGGCGTGCAGGTGCTGCGGCGTGGCGATGAGGACGGCGTCGATGGATTTGTCTTCCAGCATGCGCTGGTAATCGTAAAACTTCTGAGCGTTGGGAAATTCTTTACCGGCGGTTTCGAGGCGCTTATTGTAGACGTCGCAAAGCGCGGTGATCTCCACGCCGGGGCATTGATTGGCTTCGCGCAGAAGCTGGGTGCCGCGATCGCCGGGGCCTATGATGCCGACGCGGATGCGTTCATTCGCGCCGAGGACGGAACCGGCGGCGAACGAGCCAGCTAGTCCGCCCGCGACTTTACCGATGAAATTCCGGCGGGAATGCATGCGTTTTGATGGTATCAATGTTTTAGCAGGGTAAGGCTGCCGGTCTTCTTCTCCTTTGCATTGCGCCGATCTGTTCTGCACTCGACCCGATGCCACGCGACAAATGCGGTGAATATTGTGGTTCCCTGAAGCTTAACCTTCTTGCACTGTTTTCGCAGCCATTGAGAACCCTTTATGAGACGATCCCCGACTCCACCACCGTAGCGCGGGCTTGGGCCCATTCGGCATCGTCCAGTTCTAAACCTGGCTTTAAGTGGCGTATGGTCGAGCGCGCCAGCTAAACTGGAACGGACCATGAAGCTGAGGTTCTGCGCGTGCTGCCTTTGTCTCCTCGCCGTTTCTGACTCACTTGCCCAACAACGCCCACAACTGGCGCGAGTAACAGGCTTTTTTAGCGACATGAGTTACACAGAAGCCGGGGACGTGGTCGGAACCGAGGTCTGGATTGTATATGCGCGGGGCGGCTACTACGCCTCTGTGCAAATTGCAGAAGGCGAGCCGGAACCGCCGTTTCTGGTGCCGGTAGAAGTCACGGGCGCGTCAGGCGTTAAATTCGCGATAAGGCAGCCCCTGGTAAATCAGGACGGGAAACCGGTCCCCCCTGCTGTGATCGAGTTTAAGGGAACCGTCGGCAAGACCGGACTGATGCTCTCGACGCCAGAGCGCACGCTCCTCAAACGGCGTAGCTCCTACTGGCAATAAAGCCAATCCAATGCCCACGGCCCACTCCATCGGCTGGTCTATGAACAGTCTCACTGACTGAAACCTAATCACGTTTTCTTGTCCCGCCCCGAAACTTACCCGTTGTGAGACATGCAGTGAAAAAACCTTTACGCTTCGGTGCTTGCAAAACGATTCGTGGCGGAATAGAGTCTCACCGGCAGGCACCGCTCGCGTCCAGATGGTAGTGCCATGCCGCCATCATATTCCCGCGCGGGTAGAAGCTCATTTCTTTATCTCCGGCCCCGCCACGCACGGGCGAGATAAGTTGTGTTGCAGCCAGGGAAGACTCCGGCTTTTACTGCCGCCTTTTCCCCAAAAAACCTAACGTCTGCGGAATTTACTCGAAGGGAATTTCCGCCTCCGTATAGCTGCCAGGTGTGCAGGCGTTCACGGCGGCGTTGATTTTATCGAGATGCCACTTCACGAGCGGCCATTGTTGATTGCCGAGAATGACCAGAGCGATTTTTCGACCCGATAGGTTCTGCTGATATCGAACATTTTTGTCGGTGCTGAGAAGCAGGACATATCCGGCTTTCTCGGCCCGTCGATGAGTTCGCCGTTTTTCAGCTCATGCCAGCCAATTTGACGAGCATAGTTGGCTTCGTGGCCGGTGAGACTCCGGGCAATAGGATTCGGTGCGCCGTTATCGAACAACATTTTCGTGTGCCGAACGCGGGCGTTTTCGCGAGGCTCTGACTGACGAAATGCAGAACAGGCTTAACCTCGTCCGGCGTCACATCGAAAACTTCCGTGATCTCGTCGAGCGACATCCCGGCTTCAAGGTTTTCGAACACCGTTTGGGCCGGCATCCGGGTTGCCCTGAAAACCCACGCGCCGCTGACTTTGCCAGGGATGCTTTCCACTGCCGGACACTGAGGCCAATCGAGATTTGCCATGTTCTTGGCCTTCGTCCATCGTGGCTTTGTGCCAAGTTTCAGGCGACGGCGTCACACAGGCCGCAAGTCCGCAAACTTCGCACTAAGTTTGAGACAAGAGCGCCGGAAGAACTGACATGGCGCCAGGTTAATTTCGCTAAGGCCGCGAAGACGCCTTAGCGTTCTTCGCATCGGCTTTTACCAGAATGTCGAGGTCTTTTGTTGCCCGTGGCTGCGCGTGAACAACAACGGCGTACGCGCCAACAATAAGATATTTAACTCGTTGCTCGTTCAAAATGGACAAGAATTGTTTGAAGTCTGGGTACATCTGGAGCCTCGCCCTTCATCGCATAGCCATCTTGAGTGAGTTCGGAAACCGTAGTTGAACGGGCAATTGCGTCAAGATGCTGCCGCGCAAGCCACCAAGGGGATTGCCTGAGCGAAGCGCGTTTCCGCTACTTCAGTCGTGCATCCGAAAATCTTTCCTTCAGCGATTCGTTGGCCCGCTTGTCAAGCGGCTTGCCATGCCCAAACACAGCCCGTTCAAATGAATACTCCGCGACGCGCAGAATTGACTTGCGCGCCAAGACCATGTCTTCGTTTAAGACGCTGTAGCCCAAGCCCATGACGTTCGAACAGATATCACCCGCAATTAAGACGCCTTCATGCCGCAACAGCAGCGCGATATGTCCGGCGCAGTGTCCGGGTGAATGAATGACTTCAACATCTGAAGCCATCGGCAGCCTTTCACCGTCCTGCAGCGTCTGATCCAGAGCGAACGCCTTGTATGTTGTGCCGCCCGGTTTGATGAAGAGGCGGTAAACAATCTTCGGAATGATTCCCGGCGTGACGGAAGTTCCGGGATGCTCAGCCCTTCCCTCATTCATCAGGTCGAGATCCGCGGCATGGGCGTACGAGCGGGCGCCCGTGCGTTGAAGCACTTCGGCCGCGCTTCCCGCATGATCGATGTGGCCGTGAGTGAGAACCAAGTGACGAATGTTCCTCGGATTGTGTCCTGAATCCCGCACCGCCTTAAAGATGGCGTCGGTCTTATTCGGCCATCCAGCGTCAACCAAAACCAGTCCATCCATCGTTTCTAACAAGTACGCGTTGACCATTCCCATCTTCAATTCCCACAGGCCGCGTGATATCTGAAAAGCGTTTGACATAAAGAGGTTCTTGATACTCAGTGGACCATTCGACGCTGCATGAGCCGGACCACAGCGAGGAATAGTGCGCTCGGTAAGGTCATGTGCGGCGAGTCACAGGTGATTCGACCTTCTTCAACATAGCCTGCCGCCCGTTTTGGCCTTGCAAAAAGCGGGTAGGCTCCAGTCCGCCCGCAACTTTATCGATGAATTCCGGCGCGCATGCGTGTAGTTCGGTGGTATCAATATTGGACGTGCTAACGGGATGACGTTATTTCTCTTCCTCGCGGTGGTCGCGCTGGTGTTCGTTGTGGGCTACCTGTCGATCCAGAGCGGGCGGATGGAGCAGGAGATTGAGCGCCTGCGGTCGGTGGTGGGGTCCGTTGACAGCGCGCAATCGAGAGACACCGAGCGGATCCGGGACCTGATGCAGCAGGTGCGGGAGCTGCGGCGGGAAAGCGAACCGGTGGTGGTCGTGCCCGAGCCGCCGCCTGCGCCGATTGTCGAGGCGAAGCCCGCGCCCGAGCCGCCACCGCTTCCGATTTTCACGCCGGAGCCCGAGCCGTCCGTCGTCCCGCCGCAGCCCGCCAGAGATTGGGAAGCACTGATCGGCGGGGATTGGGCGAATAAGGCTGGGGTCGCCGTGCTGGTGGTCGGGCTGGCTTTGTTTCTGCAGTATTCGCTGACGCATCTCGGTCCGGCGGGGCGCGTGGGGCTGGGCTATTTGCTCGGATTGTCGCTGCTGGGCGTGGGGCTGGCGCTTGAGAATCGGGACCGTTGGCGGAATTATGCGCGGGGGTTGATCGGCGGCGGGTGGGCGGCGGTCTACTTCACTTCGTATGCGGCGCATGCGCTTCCGGCGGCGCGCGTGATCGATAACCCGGTGACGGCGAGTCTGCTGCTGCTGGGCGTCGCCTTGTGCATGGTTGTGCATTCGCTTCGCTACCGGTCGCAGACAGTGACGGGGCTGGCGTATTTCGTCACGTTCGGGACGCTGGCTCTGACGCCGCTCTCGGCGTTCGCGGTGGTGGCGGTGATTCCGTTGGCCGCCAGTTTGATTTATGCCGCGCGGCGGTTCGCGTGGTTTCCGATGATGGCGCTGGGGCAGATTGCGGTCTACGTTCTCTATCTGATCCACATCGGGAAGATTGGACTGGACCCGCACCGGCTGGTTTATGGGCAGATCGTGCTCGCGGTTTACTGGTTGATTTTTGAAATTTCGGAACTGTTTTTCGGGTCAGTCACGTCGGACAATGTGTTCCTAAGAATGCGATTCGCGGTGAACGCTTTCGCGTTGCTGGCCATCTCACTCGGGCAGTGGGGAGTGGTCCGGACCGGGACAATATGGGTGCCGTGTTTCGTCCTTGGCGCATTTTACCTGGGGAGTGCCTTCGTGCGTGTGACGCGCGTTTCTCCGGGTACCGGCATCTTCGACAACATTGCGCTGGGTGGATATGAAGGCGCGGTCAGCATTTCGGCGGGGCTGATCGCGGGCGGGATTTATTCGGTTTGCCGCGGCTTGTGGACTGACGGCGCGTGGCTGCTGGAGGCGGAAGTCTTGTTTGGGTGCTCGCTGGTTTTCGGCCGACCGTTTCTCGCCCAACTGGCGGGCGTGGTGTTTGTGCTGCCGGTGGGGAAGCTGGTCTTTGGGGATATTCCGGAGTACTCGGAACGGGCGTGGCCGCCGTTGGCTTTGGCCGCCGCTGCGATCTTCGCGGTGAACCGGGTGCTGCGGCGGAATCAGATTCTTTACTCGTTCGCGGCGGTGGCCTTGTTATGCACGGTGGTCAGTTTTGTGGCGCCTGCACAATGGGTCCCGGTGTTGTGGCTGGTGTTGGCCGGGGCGCTGCTGGAGCTGGGGTTGCGGGAGGCTTGGGTGGATTCGCGGGCGGCCGCTTATACGGTGGCGATTCCGGCCGCGGTCTGGGTTCTGTTTCAGAATGCGCGGGTCGGCCTCCTGACCTGGCCGGCACAGGCGGCCGCCGTTGTGCAAGCTTGTGCATACTTCGCTTGGCTGCTTCCCTTGCGCGGCGTGCGGCTTGAGCGGAACGAAGCCAATCGCGCGCTGAGCGGCAGCGCGGCTTTGGCGGCGATCTCGCTGGCGGGGATGGCCGCGGCGCTTCTCCCGGACTGGCTTGTGGCGCCGATCTGGGCGGGGATCGCGCTGTTGCTCGCCGAAACGGGATTCCGGTTCTCCATCAAGACGGTCCGGTCCGAAGCGCATTGGCTGATGGCGTTTGCGCTCGGCGCCGGATTCATCTTCGACGTGTTCAATGCGACGCCCATATGGGGAGTGTCGCGGAGTTTGGTGGCCGTCACTCCCGTGATCGCGTCGCTTTACTATCTGCGCTATCGCTTGCGGGCGTCCGAGCCGCAACTGACGCGGGTTTATCCGTGGATCGCCGCGTTGCTTTCGGTGCTGGTGGTGCAGACCGAACTGGACCGGGTGCTGGTGCCGATCGGGTGGGCGGTGATTGGGTTTGTTTTGCTGCTGATCTCCGAGCGCAGGAAGGTGCCCGATTTGCGGCGGCAGGCCGGCTTGGTCGCGGTGGCGACGTTCGCGCGGGTGTTTCTGGTATTCGGCGGCAAGGGGGCAATCGTCGCGGCTTGCCCGGTGATCGCGCTGTTCTTCGCATCGGCTTTCCTGCTGCCGCGACGGGGTGAGCCCATCGACGTGTGGGCGCGCGCGGGCTATTCGGTGCTGGCGAGCGTTCTGCTTGCGTCGCTGCTTTACACGGAAGTGCGCGGAAGTTTGCTGACGGTCGCGTGGGGAGCGCAGGGTTTGCTAACGCTGGCGGCCGGGTTTCCGGCGCGGGAACGGACACTGCGCTTCTGCGGGCTGGCGACGTTCTTACTCTGCGTGTTCAAGCTGTTCTTCTATGACTTGAGCGTGCTGGCAACGCCTTACCGGATCCTCTCGTTCCTGGTGCTGGGCGTGTTGTTGCTGGGAGCGTCGGGATTGTATACGCGCTTTCGGGAAACGATCCGGCAGTACTTCTAAGCGTCTTTGTCCTGATTCTCGCGGACGAATTCGAGGATGTCGAACTTCTTCACGGCGCGGTCGGGGAAGAAGCTGTTGACGGCGTCCTGCTCTTCGGAAAAATTTTCGAAGATGGTTTCGAGCTTGGTGGTGACGAGGAGTTCGATGTTGCGGGCGTTCATCGACAGGAGCCGGATCAGTGAAGAGGTCTTGCGGGCGGCGCCGGCGCAAAAGACGAGCGCGCCCAGGCCGGTGCTGTCGATGTAGGCGACGTCCGCCATGTTCAGAATGATTTTGTTGGACTGCGTGTTGAGGAGCGGGACCATCCTTTCGCGGAAGCGGGTCGTTTCCGGTCCCATGACCAGCCGGCCTTTCAGATCAAGAATGGCAATGCCTTCGCGGTCGCGTTCGTCGATGTCCAAGCTCACGAAGCCAGTCTAGCAGTGCAATTATCTACAATCAGGTTTGTAGGGCAGTCATCCAACCAATCATGAGCGCGGCGTGGAGCCAGGATATTTGGCGGAAGCTGGAGCGGGCGGCTAACCGCGCCGCACTGGCGGCCGCTTCGCCGGATGGGCAATGGCGCGCGGTGGGGCGGTCGGCGCGTTCCATCCTTCGGAATTACAGCACCAGTTTTTTCATTGTGACGCGGTTTCTTCCCAGCGCCAAGCGCAGTCAGGTGGAGATCATCTATGCGGCGGTAAGGTATCCGGACGAGATAGTCGACACGTTTCCACTTAGTGAGACGGACCGCGTGCATGCGTTGGATTTGTGGGTGTCCGATTACGAGCGGAGCCTGGGGTGCGAATCGCTTGACGAGGCGATTGCGCTGGGCGGGAATTGTTTTGCGGCGGCTTTTGCGCAAGTGGTTCGAGAGAAGCGGATACCCACGGAATACTATCGGGCGTTCATCGAGGCCATGCGGCTGGACGTTACGCCGCGCCGGTACATGGATCTGGAAGATCTGATCGAGTCCTACATATACGGCAGCGCCACGGTGGTCGGGTATTTTTTGGCGTATGTGTACGGGGCGAGCGCGCCTGAGGAATTTGGGCGCGCGATGACGGCTTCGCGGGACTTGGGGATTGCGCTGCAACTGACGAATTTTCTGCGGGATGTCCGGGAAGACCAGCGGCGCGGGCGGGTGTATCTGCCGCTCGATATGCTGCGGGCGGAAGGCCTGACGGAAGTGGATGCGGAAGATGAGCGATCGTTCGACGCGTTGAACCGCGTGCTGCGGCGGCTGTCCGGGATTGCGGAAGAGCATTACCGCGCGGCGGAGCGTAATCTGGATGCGTTCGCGCCGGACTGCCGGATGGCGATTCAGGCGTGTATCAATGTCTATCGGGAGTTGAACTTGCGGATCGGCAAGAGCCGCGAGGGAATTCTGCATCGCGAGAGCGTGCCGATGAGCGACAAGTTCCGCGTGTTGCCTTCGAGTAAGTATTGGCGCGTTCCGTTGGCGTACCTGGGGGCGATCTGAAGACGCCCGCCGACGCGGTTGTGGTCGGCGCGGGGCTGGGTGGGCTGAGCGCCGCGATTCATCTTCGGTTGCAAGGGCGCAAGGTCACGATTTTCGAGAAGAACGCGACGGTCGGCGGACGGGCGAATGTGATTGAGCGCGAGGGGTTTCGCTTCGATACCGGGCCGTCGTTGCTGAACTATCCGTGGGTGTTTGAAGAACTGTTCGCGGCGGCGGGGCGGAAGTTCTCGGATTATGTGGATCTGATTCCGGTGGATCCGACGGTGCAGTTTCGCTGGCCGGACGGCGAGGTTTTTTCGCTATCGAGCAATCTGACGAGGATGCTGGCGGAGTGCGAGCGGCTGGAGCCGGGTTGCGGCCCGCGGGTGATGGCATTCATGCGGGACGCGGCCGGGAAGTACGACACTTCATTCGGCAAGTTGGTCACGCGGAATGAAGACAATCCGCTGAAGTGGATCGGAAGGTTGACGCCGGGCGAGATGCTGCGGACCGGTGTCTGGCGATCGCTTGACGGGGAACTCAGGCGATTTTTCGAGAGCCGGTATATTCGCGAGGCGTTTGGATCTTATGGGATGTATCTGGGCGGGTCGCCGTTCGAACTGCCGGGACTGTTTACGATTCTGGCTTACGGCGAGTTGGCGTACGGGTTGTGGCTTCCGCGTGGGGGTGTGTATGGGATGGTGTGCGGGGTGCAGCGGCTGGCACGCGAGATCGGCGTAACGATTCATACGGATTGCGCGGTGGCGCGGATCGAGAGCGAGAACAGGAGCGTGACCGGGGTGCGGTTGCGCGATGGCTCGGTGTTCCCGGCGAGTGTGGTGGTCTCGAATGTCGATGTGCCGACTACGGACCGGGAGTTATTGGAGCCGCCGTCAAGCAAACCTGCGAACCCGAAGATGACGCCGGGCGTGATGACTTTCTATTGGGGGGTGCGCGGGTGCTCGGATCAGTTCGGGCATCATACGATCTTTCTGCCGAAGCAGTATCGCGCGGCGTTCCATCAACTGGCGAGCGGGCGGATTCCGGATGAGGTTCCGTTCTATGTAAGTATTGCGTCGGCTTCGGATCCAGCGCTTGCGCCGCCGGGAGATGCGGCAATGTTTGTACTCGTGCCGACTCCGGTGTTGAGCCGAATGGGGACGGTGGATTGGGAGCGAGCGGTGCGGGATGTGAAGCGACGGGTGCTGGAGCGGATCGGGCTGGATGCGAGCCGCATTGTCTTCGAAGAAGTCTGGACGCCGGAGGAGTGGGGACGGCGGTTCGGGCTGTATGACGGGTCGGCATTTGGGGCGGCGCATACGCTGTTTCAGATGGGGCCGTTCCGATCAAGAAATTATTCGGAATCACTGAGGGGTCTATACTACGTGGGCGCGAGCACTACGCCGGGGACTGGGATGCCGATGGTGATTCTGGGCGGGCGGATGACCGCGGAAAGGATCGCCTCGCATGCGGATTGAACGGTTCGGGACGGGTCCGCGCGCTTTCTTCGGGCTGCATGGCTGGAGCGGGGATCACCGGACGTATGAGCCGCTGGTGGCGGGGCTGCCCGGCGACGTGACGTTGTATAGTGCGGACCTGCCGGGATGCGGTGAGTCGCCCGCGCCTCGCGAGTGGACCGTGGACGCAGTTGCCGACGAGATTGCGGATGCGGTTCAGACGATTGGAACACCGGTGACGCTGATTGGGAACTGTAGCGGCGCGAACCTCGGGTTTTTTGTGGCGGAGCGAATTCCGGAACGGATTGCGCGGATGGTGACGATCGATGCTTTCGCTTTCTGGCCCTGGTACTTCCGCGTGTTTGTGAACCCGGTGTTTGGCAGGTACGCCTACTTCAGTACCTTCGAGAATCCTGTTGGGCGCTGGATTACGAACCTGTCGCTCAGTTCGAAGCGGAAGGAAGACACTTCGCTCACGGAGGGTTTCGAACGCGTGAACCATCGAACGACGTACCGCTATCTGGAGATGCTGAACCGGGCCGGGGATGCGGAGCGGTTCCGCGGGTTGCGGATGCCGATCGAGGTGACGTTTGGGGCGAAGAGCTTTGCGGGCGTGCGGGAATCGGCGGCCCAATTTGCGGCGATGTGGCCGCAGGCGCGGGTGACGTGCTTGGGCGGAGCGGGGCACCTGCCGATTCGTGAGGCCACTTCGGTATTACGCGGAATCATTTTTTCTCCCCAGACCAGAGATGCCGACATCAAGGATGTTGAGTGCCCCAGACTTTCGACCAGCTACGCGAGTTAGTTGAACACGGGCTGATCGAGCATCTTCCGGTGAGCCGCATGGATGCGGCGGAGCGGCTGAATGAGGCGCTGCGTTATGCGGTGTTTCCGGGTGGGAAAAGGCTGCGGCCAGTGCTGACGTTGTTGGGCTCGCAGATGGTGGGCGGGTGCCTGGAGCGAGCGCTACCGGCGGCTTGCGGCGTGGAGTTTCTGCATACCAGTTCGCTGATCTTCGACGACCTTCCAGCCATGGACGACGCGGATGTGCGGCGGGGAAACCCCGCGCTGCACCTGGTGTACGGGGAAGATCTGGCGCTGCTGGCGGGGTTGGCGTTGATGAACCAATCGTACGCGTTGTTCGGAAGATCGCCCGCGCTGGTGGCTGAAGCGGCGGCGTGCATCGGCATGAACGGGATGATCGGCGGTCAAGCCGTGGACCTGGATACGGGGGGCGGTTCGCCGGATCCGTTCGCCGCGCGGAATCGGAAAACGTCGGCGCTTATGCGGCTGACGTTCACGGCGGGCGCGATGGCGTGCGATGGTTCGGCGAGCGACATCGGTGCGTTGGCGCAGGCGGGGGAATGTCTGGGCGAAGCCTACCAAGTGTGCGATGACCTGCTGGATCAGTTCCGCGACTGCGAATATACCGGCAAGACGTGCCATCAGGACGCGCGGCATAATCGGCCGAGCCACGCGGCCGAGTATGGGCGGGAAGCCTGCCAGGCGCACGTCATGGAATTGGTTCGAACGGCCAAGCGCAGCCTGACGGACCGGTTCGGCGCCACCACTCCGGCGACTGCTATGCTGACGCAAATCGACGGGATTGTCCGCGAGTTCAGCCGTGCCGGGCTGGTGAGTGCTTGTTCTTAACCATCGCGACCAGCGTCATTCTTCTGATTGTTTTATCCAACGTGCTGTTTTGGCCGCGCGTGAGGAAGGCGGCGGTTGCGGCCAATAGCGGTTCGATTTCCATCTTGATTCCCGCGCGTAATGAAGAGTCGAATATTGCCCAATGCGTGGAAGCGGCGCTGCGGCAAGGTTCGGAACTGCGCGAGGTGCTGGTCTACGACGATCACTCGACGGATGGCACAGGCGCGATTGTGGCGGCGCTGGCGGCCCGCGACGAACGCGTCAAGTTGATTGCCCCGCAGCCGTTGCCGCCGGACTGGTGTGGGAAGAACTTCGCGTGTTCGCAGCTTGCGCTTGCGGCCGAGGGCGACTGGCTGTTGTTCCTGGACGCGGATGCCCGTTTGAAGGATGGCGGCGCGGCGGGGATTCTGCAGGTGGCGTTGGATCGCAAGCTGACGATGCTCAGTTGCTGGCCGGGATTCCAACTGGTGAACTTCTCCGAGCGGGCGCTGATGCCGATGCTGAATTTTATCGTGTTCACCATTTACCCGGCGGTGCTCTCGCTGCACCGCAATGAACCATCGCTCGGGCTGGCGCATGGCGCGTGCATGTTCATGGAGCGCGCGACTTACCGGAAGCTGGGCGGGCATGATTCTGTTCGGGGTGAGATCTTCGAGGACACGCGGCTGGCGCAATGGTGGCGGCGGAATGGCGAGCGGTCTTTGTGTCTGGATGGGCAAGGCGTGGTGAGCGTGCGGATGTACGCGAGCTTCGGCGAGATCTGGCGCGGATTTCAGAAGAACTTCTATCCGGCTTTCCGGCATGGATGGATGTTCTGGATTTTTCTGCTGTTTCAATTCACGCTGTTTCTACTGCCGTTCCTGATGGGGAACTGGACGGCGGCGGGCGTGGTGCTGCTCTCGCGCGCGCTGCTGGTGTTACGCTTCGCGCAGCCTTGGTGGAGCGTGCTGCTGCATCCGTTTGCCGAGGCGATTCTGTTGGCGCTCGGCATCTCGTCGTGGTGGCATTGCCGCAGCGGGCGGGGCGTGGAGTGGAAGGGCCGCGTGTATCTGGCAAGCCGTCCGGCGTCACGGGTATGAGGCGCCGGGTATGAAGCGCCAAGTATGAGCAGGCGGGCGGTGATCATCGGCGCAGGCTTGGGCGGCCTGGCGGCTGGTCTGCGGCTGCGCGCCGGCGGTTGGGATGTGACCGTGTGTGAAGCGGGGCCGACGCTGGGCGGCAAGATGAACCGCTGGTCGGAAGCTGGTTTCACCTTCGACACGGGACCATCGTTGATCACGATGCCGTGGGTGTTTGCCGATCTGTTTCGAGCGGCGGGCGGCGCGATCGAAGAGCATGTGGAGTTGATCCCGCTGCATCCTTTGGCTGAGTATGTATATGCCGATGGAATGCGGTTCACTTACTCGGCGTCGCTGCCGGACTGGCTCCGGACGTTGGAGCGCATTGCGCCTCGGGATAAGGACGGATTCCTTCGTTTCCTGGAGTTGGGTGCAAGGTTGTGGGAAGTTTCCAAGCGGACGTTTCTGACGCGCACGCCCTACGATCCGCCGAACGCGGACGATTGGCGCGTGATGAAGAACATGCCGCTGCGATATGGGTGGGGCAATTACAACCGCACGGTGGAAGCGCATTTCGAGAGTAAACATTTGCGGCAGATGTATAACCGCTATCCGACGTATGTGGGGTCGTCGCCGTATCTTGCGCCGGCGACGTTGGCGATTATTCCTTACCTGGAGTTCGCGTTCGGTGGATGGTATGTGAAGGGCGGGCTTTACCGGATTATTGAGGGGTTGGTGGAGTTGTCGCGGCGCGCGGGAGTTACGTTGTGTACCGGTGCGCGCGTGTCGCGGATTTGCCTTGACAGCGGACGCGCGACCGGCGTGCATCTGGCGTCGGGTGAAACGATCCGGGCGGACGTGGTGGTGATGAATGGCGACGCGGCGGCGCTGACGGGATTACTGGGGAAGACGGCTGGTGCGGAGCGGACCCGGTCCATGTCGGGCTTTGTGATGCTCCTGGGGATCGCGCACGAATTGCCGCAGTTCGGACCGCACACGATTTACTTTTCGGAAGATTACCGGCGCGAGTTTGCGCAGATCACCGGGGAGCGGCGATTTCCCGATGATCCGACGGTGTATGTGAACATGCCGAGCCGGGCGGACCGGACGCTGGTTCCGGGAGGCGGCGAGACTTTGTTTGTGATGGCGAATGCGCCGGCGCGCTCCGATCAGTGGGACGAGGCGCAGACGGAGACCGCGCGGACGCGGGTGTTCGAGCGCTTGCGGAAGAGCGGGTTTCCGGATATTTCGAGCGACGTGGTGGTGCGCGATTGCTGGACGCCTCGGCGGATTGAGGAGCGCTATCTGATGCCGGGCGGAGCGATCTATGGTTCCGATTCGCATAGCTGGCGCAATGCGTTTTTGCGTCCCCGCAACAAGAGCGGCGAATGCGAAGGGCTTTACTGCGTGGGCGGGAGCACGCATCCGGGCGGGGGCACGCCGACCGTGCTGCTTTCGGCGGAGATCACCTGCAAACTGATTGAAAAACATGAACGCGGGTAGGGCTGCGCGCGTGGCGCTGTGGCTGGCTTATGGCGTGTTGTGGCTGGGCGGCGCGGGCGGCCACTTACTTTATGGCGGAACGCCGGCGAACATGGGTTGGACCGCGCCGCTGTTTCTGCTGCTCGCGGGATTGCTGGTGGTGGTCTCAGCACCGTTCGAGTGGCGGGCGCTGTTGATTACTTTCAGCGCGGGGTTCGCGGCGGAAGCGATCGGCGTGGCGACGGGATATCCTTTCGGCGGGTATGCGTACTCGGGCGCGTTGGCGCCGAGCTTGTTGGGCGTGCCGCTGGTGGTGGCGGGCGCGTGGATGGTGCTGATTGCGTGGGTGCGGCAGTTGTGGCTTCCGGTGTGGGCGGGAGCGATCGCGATGGCGCTGTTCGATCTGGTGGTCGACCCGTTGGCGGCAAATACGCTGGGCTATTGGAAGTGGAGCAGGCCCGGCGCTTACTACGGCGTGCCTCTGGGGAACTTCGCCGGATGGTTCGCGGTGAGCCTGGTCATCCTATGGGTGCTTCGAGAGAGGCCGGCGCGCAACATGGGAGTGCTTGCGGCGGGGTGCAGCATTCTGATCTTCTTCGCTCTGGTGGCGGCCGCTCACGGTTTCACCGCGCCGGCTTCCTTCGGATTCTTGCTTTGCGGCGCGGGGTATTGGAGATGGAGATCTTCCAGCGTGTCCACCAGAATTTGAGAAATGGCGAGATTGCGAAACCATTTGTGGTTCGACGGGATGACGTACCACGGCGCGAATCTGCGGCTGCACTTGATGAGCGCATCTTCGTACGCGGCCTGGTATTGATCCCAGAATTTGCGCTCGGTGAAATCGGCCGCGGACGATTTCCAGTTTTTGTCAGGATCTTTCAGGCGATCCTGGAAGCGTTTTTCCTGCTCGTCTTTGCTGATGTTTAAGAAGAACTTTGCGATACACGTACCGTTCTGGTGCAGCATGCGTTCGAAGTCGCGGATCTGCTGGTAGCGTTTGGACCAGACCTTCTCCGGGACCAAGTCGTGAACGCGCACGACGAGGACATCCTCGTAGTGAGAGCGATTGAACATGCCGATCTTGCCGCGCGCGGGAGCGGCTTGGTGAACGCGCCAAAGGAAGTCATGTTCCTTCTCTAATTCGGTCGGCTGCTTGAAGGAGGTGACCGAGCAGCCTTGCGGATTTACGCCGGACATGACGTGCTTGATGGTGCCGTCTTTGCCGCCGGCGTCCATGCCCTGGAGGACGACGAGAACCGCGCACTTCTGTTCCGCATAGAGTTTTTGCTGGAGCTTCGCGAGGTGTTCCGTGTTCTTCGCCGCCAGTTCCGTTGCGGTTTTTTCGTCCGTCACGCCGGCCGTATTGGACGGGTCGTGATCGGAGAGTTGAAACTTCTTGCCCTTGACCACGAAACGTTTGCGGAAGTCCATTACAATACTGTAACGGTTGATGCATCAGGGCACAGTGATCGCTACCTTTCCACGCGCGTGGCCCTGTTCGAGATAGCGGATGGCTTCGGGGACCTCGCGAAGCGTGTAGGTTCGATCAATGACGGGTGTTACCTGGCCGGACTCGATGAGTTCGCGCAACGTGCTCAGGTCGGCTTGATTGGCCTTCGTGAGGAAGGTGGCGAATTCCTGGCTGACGAAGCGCGAGAATACCAGCTTTTTGATCATGGTGCTGAGGACGATTACTCCTGAGCGGCCGCTTGGGCCGCCGGCTCCCACGTGTATCCCCTGGGGGCTGAGGACGCGCGCGAATGCTCGGAGCGAATGGTTGCCGATGCAGTCGAACAGAATGTCGTACCGCGGCCCGGACCTGGTGAAATCCTCCCGGGTGTAAATCGATGACGCGATCCGCGCCGAGAGATCGGACCGTGCTGACGTTCTTGGTGCCGCAGACGCCGGTTACATCCGCTCCGAAGGCCTTGGCGATTTGGACAGCGAAAGTGCCCACGCCTCCGGATGCGCCGTTGATCAGGACGCTTTGGCCAGGCTGGAGTTTCCCGGCGTTTCGCAGACCCTGCAACGCGGTGAATGCCGCAACGGGTACCGCGGCCGCTTGCTCAAATGTGATGTTCGCCGGCTTGACCGCGAGTTCCGACTGGGAACAACATGCGTATTCGGCGAAGGCTCCTTTGCATGTGCCGAAGACTTCGTCGCCTGGTTGAAACTGCGTAATCTGTTTGCCGATCGCTTCCACTCGCGCCGCGACATCCGCACCGAGCCTGATTGATTTTGGCTTGGAAATACCAGTCATCAAGCGGATGAGGTAAGGCGTGCCGCGCATGAAATGCCAGTCATAGGGATTGACGGAAGCCGCGCGAATCCTGAGCAGGACCTGGTCGTCTCCCGGCGCGGGTTTCTCGATGTCTTCCAACTGGAGAACGCCGGGTGGACCGTATTTTCGATATATGATCGCTTTCATGTGGATTCCTGCGAACTACCCTGAAGCTGACTTATGATAAGTCCCATGAACAGGCGTGAATGGTTGTCGAGTTTGATTGCGGCCGGCGGCGCGGGCGCGATGCTTCCGGCGCAGACCGCGGGCGGGAACGGCGGCGGCATCCGGTTCGGCGTCGCGACTTACTCGCTGCGGAGCTATCGGCGTGATCTGGCGATTCATGTGATTCGACAACTCGGCATTACGTATGCGGATGTGAAGGAGTTCCATCTGCCGTATAACGACAGTCCGGCGGAACTTGCGGATGGAGTGAAGAAATTCCAAGCAGCGGGAATTCAGATTATCGGCGGCGGGAATATCACGCTGGCGGGGAACGACGAGCATGGTCTTCGGCGCTATTTCGACTACGCCCGGGCGTGCCAGTTTCCGATCATGATCTGCGCGCCGACGCATGAGAATTTACCGATTGTGGAGAAGCTTGCCAAAGAATACGACGTGCGCATCGCGATTCATAATCACGGGCCGGAAGATAAACATTTTCCGACGCCGAGCAGCGTGCTGGCGGCGGTGCGAACTATGGATCCGCGCATGGGACTTTGCCTCGATATCGGACATACCGCGCGCACGGGTGAAGATATCGTGGAAGCGATCGCGGCGGCGGGTCCGCGGCTGTTCGAGATGCACTTCAAGGATTTGAAAGACAAGAGCGCGAAGGAAAGTCAGTGTGTGGTGGGGCAAGGCGTGCTGCCGATTCCGGCGATTTTCCGGCAGTTGGTGAAGATTGGATATCAGGGCGTGTGCTCGCTTGAGTATGAGATCGATGAGGATGATCCGGTTCCGGGAATGCAGCAATCGTTCGCTTACATGCGGGGCGTGGTCGCGGGCCAAAATAGCTAGATGGAACGAATCGAGATCGGCGCCGTGCGCGAAGAGAAAGTGACGGTGACGGATGAGAACGCGATCAATTTTCTGGGGCTGCCCGGGGCGCGCGTTTTATCGACGCCGCACATGATCGGGTATATGGAAAGGACTTCGCGGAATTTGGTGCTGCCGATGCTGGAACCTGGTGATGATTCGGTGGGGACGATCGTCAATGTGTCGCACGTGGGCGGGGCGCCGCTGGGGACGGAAGTGACGTTTCGGGCAGAGGTGGAATCCGTGGATGGGCGGCGCGTGAACTTTCGAGTGGAAGCGTTCGACGCGCAGCAGAAGATTGGGGAAGGGACGCACCAACGGTTCGTGGTGACGGTGGCGAGGTTCGCGGAGAAGATGAAAGCGAAGCTGGGTAGTTAGAGCTTGCGCGCGATGATCGCGTAGTCCAAACCACCGAAGAACTTATCGGCGAAATCGGCGGGGAGCGAGCGGATTTCCGGGAAGCTTTCCGCGGCGGGTGCGAAGCGATGCACTTCGATGCGGCCCATGCCGGACTCTTCCAAATAGAACGCAAGCAGGGGATGCGGCACGGGGCGGGTGTGGGTAGGGTCCAGAAAGAAGTGCGTGGCGAAGATGGCCAGGCATTCGGGGTTCGGCGTTTCGATGGCGAGGACCCCGCCTTTACGCAGCCGCGATGCGCAGAGGCGAACGAGTTCAGGAAGGCGCGCGGGCTCGATGTGTTCGACGACTTGCGAGCAGAAGATGACGTCTTCGGAAGATTCGGGCAGCGCGGCGAGATAGGTGAAGAGATCAGCCTTCTCCACTTCAAGACCCTTGGAAAGGCAGTAGCCGACGCTTTCCTCGCTCATTTCGATACCGCGCGCGGGGATGTTGTGATGGCGAAGGAGTTCGAGGAATTCACCGCGGCCGCAGCCTATATCGAGCACGCGGCCGGCTTCGCGGAATAACGGGACGTAGAAGCGCTGATTCTCGCGAACATAGTCTTCGGAGCCGCGGAAGCGATCGGCGAAGCGTGTGTAGTCGAAGCTGAGGGTTGACGGAGCGGGAGCCTGCGCGGGAGCGGCGCTCAATTGGGGCGCTATCGAAAGAGCTCGCTGCCGCACCACGCGCAGCTCGTTGTGAATGAGGCGTTCATACTCCAGGCGAACCTTTTCAAGATCCGCCCACAGACGTTTTTGGGTGTCGATGGTGCTGCGATCCAGCGCGCCGAGATAATCATCGTGCTGAGCTTTGACCATGTCGCGGAAGTTGGTTTCCATGGTGGTGGCGCGGTGGGAGAAACCGGTTTGCAGGTCGGCCACGCTGCGCAGGAATTGCATTTCGTTGGCGGCGAGAGTCCGTTCCCAATGGACGCGCCACTCCTGAAACTGGCTGTGGGCATCCCGAAGCTGGTTGACGACCGCGGCGTGCTCCTGAAACTGTCCGGCAAGCGTGGAGATGGCGAGGTTCACTTCGCCGAGCGCTTCCAATTGGGTTTCGATGCACGACATGAGCTGGCGGTTGAACGTGATCTGATCGCGCACGAACCAGGAAAGGGAGCGGGCGATCAGCTTTTTCAGGCCTTGAATGCCCTTGTTCAGGAGTCCGCCGGCGCGCGGGTTCACGGACCCGATGGCCGCGACTTTGGATTGCGCGGCATCGCGGGCGTGAACTAAAGGAAGCAGATTGGCGAGGGGAATGGAAACCGGCGCCGCGCCGCCGGATTCGACGGGAACACTGCCCGACGGATACCGCGCGCGAACGCGAAGTTTTATCTGATTGAGAAGTTCCGCAATCTCGACGCTTTGCAGATCCTCAGCGTCCACGGGCATGCTTTCCGGCACCCGAGGCTTTCGAGGCGTAGTGCGCGGTGATGCGGGAGTGGAGACCGCCGCGCGGCGTAAATTCTCCGACCAGGCTGGCGGAGACGGGCTTGGCCGCCTTCACAATATCCGCGAGGAACCGATTCACAACGTTCTCATAGAAGATGCCGAGATCGCGGTACGCCAGCGTGTACATCTTGAACGATTTCAGTTCCAGGCAAAGCTTGTCGGGAACATAGCGGAGGGTGAGTTTGCCGAAATCGGGAAGACCGGTTTTGGGGCAAACCGAAGTGAACTCCGGAATGACGATTTCGATTTCGTAGTTGGGGAACTGGTTGGGCCAGGTTTCGATTTCGGGTAGCGGCGCGGTGATGCCGGCTTCGGCGTGCTCGTCAGTATAGGATTTCTTCATTGCAATTTCAGTTCGCCGGGGAGCAGGTTCAGGAACAAGCCGACGTCAGTGACCACGCCGAGCGCGTGCCCGGTGCCGCGATCGCTGATCTTGGTGGCGACGGCGGGATTGATGTCCACGCAGACGATTTTCACCCAGCTTGGAAGCATGTTGCCGACGGCGATGGAATGCAGCATGGAGCCGAGGCAGAGAACGACGCCCGCGCCTTTCAGATGCTCGGCATACGCGTCCTGCGCCTGGTTCATGTCGGTAATGGTGTCGGGAAGTGGACCGTCGTCGCGCAGGCTCCCGGCAAGCACAAAGGGCACGCTGTTGCGAACGCACTCGTAAAGAATTCCGCTGGTCAGCTTGCCGGTTTCGACCGCGCCGCGGATTCCTCCCGCGCAGTAGATCATGTTGATGGCGCGCATGTGGTTGCGATGACCATGCTCCTCCTGGCGGCCATCGGTCATCCTGATGCCGAGCGAGGTACCAAGCAGAGCGGCTTCGATATCGTGAACTCCCAGCGCGTTACCCGTCAGGAGGGCGGAGACCCAACCGGCGCGAAGCAGGTCGATGAGACCGCGCGCGCCGCCGGTATGGACAACCACCGGGCCGGCGACCACCACGATTTTCTTTCCCTCGTCGCGCGCGATGCGCATCAAGGCGGCGGTCTGTTTGACGGAGGTTTCCACCTGTCGCTCGGAAGAGATGCCGTTCGACATGAAGGCGAAGGCGAGGCGGTCGCGCTCCTTCGATTCGGGAACGACACGAATGCCGCGCATGCCGGCGACCACCTCATCGCCCGCATGGATGTCGCGCAGACGGCGGCAGAAAGCCTTGCCTTCCTTCAAGACCACGAGCCCGTCCATGCGTTGATTTTCGACGGCCAACCATTTCTGCTTGTGGCGGATCAAGGTGCGGTTGTTGGTGGTGGAGTAGAAATCTTCAGGCGCGCAGCAATCCCGCTCGATGAGTTTGAGATGCGCATCGGAGTTATCGACGGTGGCGCAGCCGAGCGCCAGAAGCTGTTGCAGAAGGTGCTCCATCGACGCGGTGTCAGGTGTTTCCACTTTCAGGCGCAGGTAGGAAGCATCGCTGTTGGTGCGGCCGATCTGGAACTGCTCCACCTCGAAGCGGCCTTGATACTCGACGACCTTGTCGAAGATCTCTTCCATCAGATGCGAGTCGATGAGATGGCCTTCGGCCTCAACGACCTCGTGAAATTGCATAAAAAATCAGTTTAACCGAGCGGCTACACTGAGATCGGGGGAAGACGGTGCGTAGTATTGCGGGAGTGTTGCTGGTCTTCGGCTTTGGATTCGGGGGCGCCGAGACGGTGACGTTTGACGCGGCGCGCCCTGGATTCATACCACCGGGCTGGAGCGTAGCGTCGACGAATGCGGGTAAGCCCGCGCGTTGGCAGGTGCAGACGGACAAGACCGCACCAAGCCGTCCGTACGTATTTGCGCAGCTTTCCTCGCATAGCGGGAAGCAGGATTTCACACTGGCGCTGTTCGATAAGAACGTCTGCAAGGACGGCGATTTAAGCGTGGATATGAAGCTGATCTCGGGCAAGTTCGAGCAGTCGGGCGGGGTGGTTTGGCGTTTTCAGGACATGTCGAACTTCTACTTCGCTCTGGCCAGCGCGGACCGGGATAGCGTGGGCATTTACAAGACTCGGAACAGCGTCGTTTCATTGCTGGCGCACGCGTCGGTGCCGCACCAGATCGATGATAAGGAGTGGAATCTGCTGAAGGTGGTGTTCCGCGGGCCGCGATTCACGCTGTTTTTTGGGCACCGTAAACTGATCGACGCGCAGGATTCGGAGCTGGTAAAGGGCGGGAAGACGGGGCTATGGACGAAAGCGGATACGGTCGCGTACTTCGATAATTTCCGGATCGATAAGAAGAATTAGCGGCAGATGCACGACACCCTCCAGTTTGTTCTGAGACACGGCTATCTGATGGTGTTTGCCAGCGTGCTGGCGGAGCAGATGGGGCTGCCGATCCCCTCGTTACCCGTGTTGTTGACGATGGGCGCGTTGGCGGGAAAAGGGCAGATGTCCTACCCGGCGGCGCTTGGGCTCTGCGTGTTGGCAGCGGTGATGGCCGATCTGATGTGGTACGTGATGGGACGGCGGCGCGGGGCTGCGATTCTGCGGCTGCTTTGCAAGATCTCGCTGGAGCCTGACTCGTGCGTCCGGCAAACGGAGAACGTCTTTCTGCGCTACGGAGCGCGAGCGCTGCTGTTCGCGAAGTTCGTTCCCGGGCTGAGCGCGGCGTTCCCGCCGATGGCCGGAAACTTCCGGATGCCGCTTTGGAAGTTCTGTCTGTTTGACGGAATGGGCGCGTTGGCGTGGGCGGGCTCATACAGTTTGGTTGGATGGATCTTCCGGAATCAACTAGACCTGGCGCTGGTGGCGTTGCTGAGAATGGGGAGCTGGGTCTTAGCCTTTATCGGGTTGCTGCTGGCTTGTTACATCCTTTTCAAATATGTTCAGCGGCGGCGGTTCGTGCACAAGTTGCGGGTTGCGAGGATTGAAGCCTCCGAGCTAAAGAGGCTGATCGATAGCGGTGAGAAAGTAGTGGTGATCGATTTGCGGAACTCGTTGGAGCGCGAGGACAGCGCGTTGAAAATTCCGGGATCGATTGCGCTCGATTTCGAGGATATCGAATCGGGGTTTGGGGACATTCCGCGGGACGAAGATGTGGTGCTCTACTGCACTTGACCGAACGAAGCTTCGAGCGCCCGGGCGGCGCTCAGACTGAAAAGACGAGGGATCACGCGGGTGCGGCCGCTGGCGGGCGGCTTTCATGCGTGGCAGGCGGCGGGCTATGAGGTGGAGCCGATGACGCCGGCAGCGGCGAAGCAGAGCGCGTGACGAGCAGTCCGGCCGTCCTCCGTCGTCCAGGTAATTTTGCTTTGCTCACGGCCCAATGTAGCTTTAAACACGGGCGAGAAACGCTTCGACTTCGGCGCGACCGGGAGCGGATGCCTGCGCGCCGTGCCGCGTGACGGAGATGGCCGCAGCCGCGTTGGCGAACGTGATGGCGGTTGCTAAATCATTTTGTTCGGCGAGTGAAACGGCGAGCGCGGCGTTGAACGTGTCGCCCGCGGCGGTGGTGTCGACGGCGGTGACGGGAAAACCGGGGTAGTGCCGGGCGTGGGCGCCATCATCGGCGAAGCAGCCTTGATCGCCAAGCTTGACGATCACAGTGCGTGGTCCGCGATGGCGAAGTTGCGCGGCGATGGGGGCTGCTTCCGATGGAGTGAGACGGCGTAGAGGTTCGCCGAGCAATCCTAACGCTTCGCTTTCGTTGGGCGTGAGAATGTCGACGTGCATCAACAGTTCGTCGGATAAAGGCTGCGCAGGCGCGGGATCGAGGATGGTGAGCAGCCCTTCCGAGCGCGCTAGCTGTAGCGCGGCGGTGACGGTATCCAGAGGACTTTCCAATTGGAACAGCGCGGCATGAGCTCCGTGGAAAACGCGGCGCATCGCTTCCACATCGGATGCGGGCAGGTCCATGTTCGCACCGGACGCGACCACGATGGAGTTCTGGCCGTCGGGCGCTACGGCGATGAACGCGACGCCGGTGGGTTGCGTTCGCGAAGCATGGACAGAGCTGACATCCACGCCGGCGGCCGAGAGACTCGCTTTTAACTGATCGCCGAAGACGTCAAGACCCACGCGTCCAATCATCCGAACGCGCATTGATTCGCTTTTCAAACGCCCTGCGGCGCAGGCTTGGTTGGCGCCTTTGCCGCCCGGCATCATTTGGAAATTGCCGCCGAGCACGGTTTCGCCGGGAGCGGGAATCTGCTTCACCGCGACGACGAAGTCCATGTTGAGACTCCCGACGACGACGATTCCGGTCATCGGCCGAGATCGATGCCGAGCTTCTTTAATTCTTCGCCATAATAGCGGTGGTGAAGCAGGTCGAACTCCTCGCTGCCTTCGGGTATATCGCGTTTGAGCGTGCGGACTTTATCGCGGGCGGCGCGATCGACTTTCTCTTCAGCGGAAAGAATTTCAGTCATGACCTTCACGATTTCCAGGCGGATTTCGTTGGCGTCTTTCTTAAGGCGCAAGTCGCGCGACTTCTTCAACTGGGCCACCAGCTTATGCGACACGTCGGTAATTTTGTCGCGGGAGAGTTTCATCGCGTCGCCGGTATCGCGGCCGGTGGCGCGCACGATTTTGCGCTGGGCGATCAAGGTGTTCTTGGCGCGGCGGAACATCTCCTGGTAACTGACGCCCTCGCGGCGCATGTAATCGCTGTAATCATCGAGCAGCGAGCGTACTTCCTCGTTTAGTTTGTCTTCGGCGTTGAGTTCGTCGGCAATCAAATCGGAAACCAGGTCGGAAACGCGTTGCGGGACGGCGGTGTCGATCATGCCCGGCGTGAGGCGTTGGGCCACACGTCTTCCGATAAAGGCGATAAATTCGCGGGCAAGAAGCATTGAAATTAAGCCAGTTTAGCATTTGGGGGTCGACGGCAGACGGATGTCCTACGCAAAACGGGCGACGCGGTGACTCGCTTGGTCTGACTGCGTGGGCGCTGACTTTCAGCGAGTCAAGTGTCGAGTGGCATGTGCCTGGCAAGTTGTTCGACGGGCGGGGATCATTCCTGGTCGAATAGTTCGTCGAGAGAGACTTCGATTTCGCCCGCATGCAGACGTGCCATCACGGGCTCCACCTGCGCTCCCGCATGGAACTCCCAGGCGGCTTGGTGGATGGGGTCGAGCACCCAGCAGAATGGAACGCCCCACGCGTGATAGTTCGCGCACTTCGCGAAGAGTTCACTGGGATTTTGCGATGGTGAAACGATTTCAGCGCAGAGGAGCGGCGGTTCATCGAGAATGCGGCGGTAGAGACGAGCACCCCGGCGGTACAGTGCCACATCGGGAATGCGGACTTCATTACCTTGCCTAAAAGAAATCTCTGTTCCGACTTTGAGTTTGCCGGCCGCTTCGAACCGGAACAGAGCCACAACCAATCGCGTCTGAATACTGGAATGGTCTTCCGTCCCCATAGGTTTCGAGATTAATTGGCCACCGATTAGTTCGCACTCGGGTTCATAGTGAGTGGAAAGGTAGTCGTCGAGGGAAACGCCGGCCGCGGTGCTCATTGGCGTTCGAATATCTCATCGAGAACGACTTCAAATATTCCCGCATGAAGACTCGAGGTCACTCGATCCAATGGTGCGCTTGCATGATACTCCCAAGCCGTTTGTTTGATCGGGTCAACTACCCAGCAATAGGGAACGCCCCACGTGTGATAGGTCTCGCACTTCGCGAAGAGTTCGCTGGGGTGTTGGGACGGCGAGACAATCTCGATGCAGAGGATAGGAGGGTCATAAAGGATGCCCCGGTAGAGCCGCGTATCGGCACGGTAAACAGTTACGTCGGGTATCCGGACATCGTTCCCATTTCGGATGGATACTTCGGGAGCCACCCGAATTTCGGCGTCCGTCTCGAACCGATGTAGAGCGATCTCCAACAGGTGCTGGGTTCGTGAGTGGTCTGCTGTCCCCATCGGTTTCCTATGAAGTTCGCCGTCGATCAACTCACACTCGGGTTCATAGTGAGTGGAAAGATAATCTTCAAGAGAAATTCCTGCCGCTGTGCTCATCGCTTACACCTTTGAGTCTACCGGAATTTCCGCCGATGTGCGCAGGCTGAGCACCATGCCGATCAGCATGAATATTCCTGCCACGAAAGCCCAGACGTTCAGCAGTCCCGCACCAATGAGTCCGGTCGCAACAGGGGGGGAAACGATCTGTGCGATGGATTGCAGCGACTGCGTCATGCCAAGTATCAGGCCCTGTTCGTGACGGCCCGCGCGACGCGTGATCAGGCTGGTGACCGGAGCGCGAACCATGCCGCTGCCGATGGAAAGCGTGGCGGCTGAGGCCATCATGGTCGGCGTGTCCCTGGTCAGAGAAACGGCGAAGCCGCCCAGCCCGCTGATGAGAAAGCCGCTGCCGGCCACGCGCGCCTCGCCGAATCGGTTCACCAGCATTCCTAAAACGCGGCCCTGCATGATGATGCCGAGCACACCGATGGCGAGCAGGACGTGACCAACCTCGGTGGGTCCGTAGCGCAGCCGGGATTGGGCGAACAGGGCGAAGCCGGCGAAGAACGTGGAGAACGAAAAGGCGAAGCAGAGGAACTGCATGAAGAGGCTGGCAAGACCCGGCCGCTTCAGATAGGCCACGTATTGAGCGGGTTGGAAGATGCTAACGCGCTCGGCCGGAGTCCGTTGCAATTCGGAAACGCCTTCGGGCAGCGGCGGCTTGGAAGGCAACAAGAACGTGGTGCAGAGGATGCTTGTGAAAGATAGCGCGCACGCCGCCAGAATGGGCGCCACATAGCCCATGCGCGCGAGTTCGCCGGAGATGCCCGGACCGATGGTGAACCCAAGTCCAAAGGCGATGCCGATAATGCCGAACGATTGCGCGCGCTTCTCGGGAACCGTCACGTCGGAGATGTAAGCCTGCGCGAGCGAGAGATTGCCGGCGGTAATCCCGTCAATGATGCGAGCCAGGAAAACCAACCATAGAGTCTTCGAGGCAGCCAGCAGGATGAATCCGGCCAGCGTGCCCATCTGGCTGATGATGAGCAGCGGCTTCCGTCCATAGGTGTCGGAAAGCTTGCCCAGGATGGGTCCGGCGACCAGCTGGCATAGGGCGTAGCTGGAGAGCAGCAGGCCGACCACGAAATCCGAAGCGCCCATCGACTGCGCGTAGAACGGCAGAAGCGGGATGATCATCGTGAAGCCGAGAATGTCGACGAAGACGATGAGGAAGATGGGGAGCAGCGGAGACCGGCGCACGTCAGTAATTCACGATCGCCGCAAAGGAAACGGGATCGAGACTTGCGCCCCCGACCAGAACGCCGTCGATCTCTTCGATCGCCATGAGAGCTTTCACGTTATCCGGCTTGACGCTGCCGCCGTAGAGGATGCGGACCTTAGAAGCGCGTTCGTCGCCAAACTGGGCGCGCACCTGATCGCGGATCATCCGATGCGCTTCTTCGGCAATGGCGGGAGTGGCGGTGCGGCCCGTGCCGATCGCCCAGACCGGTTCGTAGGCGATCACGATTTTGTCGAACTCTTCGGGGGCCAGCGGCGCGATTCCTCCGCGGAACTGCTCGGAAAGGATGGTTTGGGTCTGGCCCGATTCACGCTCCGCCAGGCGCTCGCCGACGCAGACGATCGGAGTCAACTGGGCGTCGATGGCGGCTTTCGTTTTGCGCGTGACATCCTGCTCGGATTCGTTGAAATATTCGCGGCGCTCGCTGTGGGCGATGATGACGTGGGTGCAGCCGATGGAGTGAATCATGGGGCCGGAAACTTCACCGGTAACCGCGCCTTCCTTACCCCAATACAGGTTCTGGGCGCCGATCTTCACGACGGAATTGCGCGCCTCCGCAACGGCCGCTTCCAGGTTGGGAAATGGCGGACAGATGACCACCTCGCGGCCTTGCACCTCCTTTACCTTAGGCAGAAATTTCTCGAAGTACGAACGGGTATCGGAAGCGGTTTTGTACATCTTCCAATTGCCCGCCATCACTGGCGTTCTCATAATTGGGATAAGAAGCTGGTTCCTTTCGCGATGTGTGTGCCGAAGTTTTCGGCGACGGTCTGGCCGACGTCGGAGAGCGTGGCGCGCGTGCCGAGGTCGACACCGCCAGGTTTGGACCGGCTCCACGCGAGCAGCGGAACGTATTCGCGGCTGTGGTCGGTGGATGCGGTGGTCGGGTCGCATCCGTGATCCGCCGTGATGATGAGCAGGTCCTGATCGCGCAGTTGGGAGGTGAACGACGGCAGCCACCGATCGAACTCCTCGAGAGCGCGGGCGTAGCCGTCCACGTCGTTCCGATGGCCGAAGTTCTGATCGAAATCGACCAGATTCGTGAAGATCAGGCCCTCGGAGACTTCGGTCAAGGCTTCCCTTGTCTTTTGCATGCCATCCACGTTGTCTTTCGATTTCACGTGGTCCCGAATCCCGCGGCCGAGAAACACGTCGAATATTTTGCCGACGCTGTAGACGAAGATTCCCGCCTTCTCCAATTGATCGAGCAGCATGCCGCGCGGCGGCGGAACGGCGTAGTCTTTGCGATTCGCGGTGCGCTGGTAATGTCCAGACGAGCCAATAAAAGGACGCGCGATCACGCGGCCCACTTCATAGGGACCGCGCAGGATGGAGCGGGCCGTTTCACAGATCTTGTAGAGTTCCCAAAGCGGGATGACGTCCTCATGGGCGGCCACCTGGAAGACGCTATCGGCGGAAGTGTAAACGATGGGTGAACCGGTGCGCACGTGATCATCGCCCAGTTCCCGGATGATCTCGGTACCTGACGCGGCCTTGTTGCCGAGCGCGGATCGGCCGATGCGGCGCTCAAATTCATTCATGACGGCCGGGGGAAAACCGTTGGGGAAAAGCGGGAAGGGCTTGTCGAGATGGATTCCGGCCATTTCCCAATGGCCCGTGGTGGTGTCTTTACCCGGTGATGCGAGTGCGCAGCGGCCGTAAGCGGCCGCCGGATGATCGGAAGGCGGCACGTGCGCGAGAGACTTTAGATTGCCGAGACCCATTGCTCCGAGGTTCGGCAACTCGAGTGCGCGACGGCGGTCAATGTTGCCGAGCGTGTCGCTATCCGCGTCTCCATAGGCGGCCGCATCGGGCATTGCGCCGATGCCGACGCTATCAAGAACGATCCAGACCACGCGGGAAAACACAAACACTGAGTGTCGCATGAAGGCGAGGCACGCTAAACTATCGGGAGATTCAGCCAGTCTTACTTCGGAGAAAAAACTTGAAACGCGCAATCAGCTTAACTATCGGCCTTGTGGCCCTTCTTCTCATCAGTTCCTCCCTGCCCGCCCAGACAGCCAAGGCGGCCGATCTGACCGGACAGTGGCACTTTGTACTGGATACGCCGGGTGGCGATCGTCCCTCGGATGCCGACTTCAAGGTCGACGACGGTAAGGTGACCGGCAAGTACGGCAAGTCGGATGCGGCCGGGACTTTCGCGGACGGCAAAATGGATCTGGCTTTTCCAATCGAGACCGACGAAGCGGGTGCGGGCACGCTGAAGTTGAATGGCACGCTGGATGGAGACACGATTACCGGCAATTGGTCGTTCAACGAATACAACGGTACTTTCAAGGCGACACGGGCCACGGCAGCGCCGGCAAAAGATACAAAGGGGCTTTAGCGGGATAACGCTTGCGCGCGGCCGGTTTCCCGGAAGGCGCTAAATGCCGCCGGAAATCGGCCGCGAAGCACCATTCTTACAACCTGCAGCGCACACCACGCGAGATAAGCGAGCGTGACGGCTTCATGGACGTGCCATGCAGTTCCCGTAGCCGATATTGAAAAGACGAATTGGACTAGCCAGAGCACAAACAACAGCGCGGCTTCCCACCAGGCGAGTTCCATATCGAGCAGGAGCAGAGCGCCGAGCAGAGATTGCGCGGCCGTCATGAGCAGTTCCAGACTTTGTTCCCGGTCGAAGTGAATCGCTAATGGAGCACCGGCGCTGATAGAGAGCACGATGGGGAGCATGGCGGCGAGCAGGGTCCACTGGTTGATGTTGCTGGAGACCATATTCATCAGCGCCATGGGAGCACGGTCGATGGTGCGCGCCCAGTAGAAGGCGGAGACCTTTTCCGGGAACTCCGAAACGAACGGCGCAATCCATTGCACGGCGACGAATTGCGTGATGCCGACGCTGGCGGCGACCGCCAGCAAGCTTGCGAGGAACGGTTCGGCGACGACGAAGATCAAGCCGCCGCCAGCGATGAAAAGAGCCGTTATCGCGATATTACGAATCGCCGGCCGCGACTTGACGATGGCGCGTGGGACGCGTTCCATGTCGTCAACCGCTTCAGAGGATTCCGGCGGAATGCGATTCAGAAGCCAAAGATAGCCGGCATAGAAGGCGATCAGGATGACCGAATCGAAAAGGCTGAGCGAACCTTTGAAGAAGATGACGGCGATCCATACAAGCGTTCCGAGCAGGGTGATAATCTGCACGCTGTCGTGCGGCTCCAGGCGGATGCGGCGTAGCGGGCCGAGTTTCCGCGCCCGATGATAACCAGCGGCGGTCACATAAATGAGAGGCCACCCCACGCCGGTCAGCAGGCGGAGCGCGCCGGTCAGATTCGATAAGAGCAGCGGGGTCTGCTGGTGCCAGGCAAGGACCCCTTCGACGGCGAATTCTGGAAAGGTCTGAAGCCAGGCGAGGATCGCGAGCGCAAAACCGCGGGCTATAAAGAATTGCGCCGACTCCGCACCCCACGCGATAAAAAGCGATGCGAGGAGAAGTAACGGCGCGGTCCACAGAATGGACCAGGGCCCGGTTGCATGCAGCATCAATCAAACTGGATTCTAACAGCCGGGATCGGCTTTGCTACAACTGGTTCGTGCCGGTATTCGAAGTCACAACGGCGGGCGGCCGATATCCGGTGGTGGTAGAACGCGGCGTTCTGGCGCAGGCGCGTCACTATCTTCCGGCAAAGCATGGCAAGGTTTTTGTGGTCACCGAAGAACGCATATGGGCCGCGCATGGGAGCTTACTGAACGGCGTTGGCGATGCGGTGTTGTGCCTGCCGGGCGGGGAAGAGAACAAACGGCTGGCGCCGCTGGAGAGCCTGGCGGAACGCATGGTGGATGCGGGCGCGGATCGAACGAGCCTGGTGATTGCCTTCGGGGGCGGCATCGTGAATGACATGGCCGGATTTCTCGCAGCCGTCTTTCTTCGCGGGATTCCGGTCATCCAGATTCCGACCACGCTGCTGGCGCAGGTGGATGCTTCGGTAGGAGGAAAAACCGGCGTGAATCTTACTCGCGGCAAAAATCTGATTGGCAGTTTTCATCAGCCGCTGGCGGTGTTGATCGATCCAACGGTCTTGGAGACTTTGCCGGAACGCGAGTTCCGCGCGGGACTGTATGAGGTGATCAAGTGCGGGGTAATCGCGAGCCCGGCGTTGTTTGAGTTGTTGCGCACGCGGCGGGAAGCGGTGCTGGCGCGCGAGCCCGGCGTGGTGGACCATCTGATTGCGGAGTGCGTGCGGATTAAGGCGGAAGTGGTCTCGGCGGATGAACGCGAATCGGGAGTGCGGCGCATCTTGAACTTTGGGCACACGATCGGGCACGCGATTGAAGCGGAGACGGGATACGCGCGGTACTTGCATGGTGAGGCGGTCGCGCTGGGCATGCGCGGGGCGGTGCACCTGGCGTGCGCTTGCGGGAAACTCAGCGCGGCGGATGAGGTTGCGGTGCTTGACGTGATTTCGCAGTATGGTCCGGCGCCCGAGTCCAGCGGTATTTCCGCGGCAGGTGTGTTCCGCCGGCTGTCGAGCGACAAGAAGACGCGGCAAGGGCAGGTTCATTTTGTATTGCCGGTGGCAATCGGCGAGACCGAAGTGGTCAGTGGGTTACCCGACGCGGCGGTGATGACGGCCATCGAACAGGCGCTCGCTTGACCGGAACTACTCCGCCGGGAGCGAAGACCGAGAAGCAGGCTTCGCAATGGGTGCGGGAGATGTTCGGCCGCGTGGCGCCGCGTTATGACTTGGCCAATCGTCTGTTGTCATTCAATTTTGATCAGGGATGGCGACGGCGTACCGTGGCGCGGGTGCGTGAGGTTTTGTGCCGGCCTAACGCGCGGGTGCTCGATCTTTGCTGCGGCACCGGCGATCTCACCATGGCGCTCTCGCGCGAACGCGGCACCCCGGTGATGGGCAGCGACTTTTGCCATCCGATGCTGACCAGCGCCGCGCGTAAATCCAACGCGCCGCTGTTTGAAGCCGACGCGCTTCAATTGCCGCTCGCCGACCGGTCTCTCGACCTCGTCACTTGCGCCTTTGGCTTCCGCAATCTGGCGAGCTACGAAGCGGGGTTGCGCGAACTGGCGCGCGTACTGCGGCCCGGCGGCATGGTCGCGATCCTGGAATTCTCACAGCCGCCCAACCCGTTCTTCGCGCGTCTTTATGGATTCTATTCGCGGCACATTCTTCCGCGCCTCGGCGCCTTGATCTCGGGCGCGACGGATGCGTATACCTATCTGCCGGAATCGGTTCAGAAGTTTCCGAACGCGGAGGAACTGGCGCGGCGGATGAGCGCGGCCGGCTTCCATAGCGTGAAATTCGAGAGGCTGACGCTGGGTATCGTCGCGCTGCACATCGGTCGTTTATAAGCCGCCTACGCACCGGTTAATGGCTGCTTCGATTGCTTCGCGATCCATGGCCGTACTGATAAAAAGCTCCTGGCGCGCCCCTGCGCTCAGCGCGATGGCTTTCCACCCGTTGGTAGTCGGCACGGTGACCCGCATTTTGATCTTGCCTTTGGCGTCGCGCACCGGCCGGATCACGCCGGGGATGATCGAACGAATCTCCGGGGTCTGGCCCAATAATGTTTCGAGCAGCGGCCGCAATCCGTCGATGATGCTGTGCTCGATCTTGAGCTTGCCTTGCACGGCACGCAGACGGAACGGCATGCTTCAGTCTAGTCCCGCAAGCGATAATCGGAATCGTGCCCCACGCGATCACATTAATTCCAGGCGACGGGATCGGCCCTGAAGTCGCAGACGCCACTGTGCGAGCCGTTGAAGCGACCGGCGTCGCCATTGAATGGGAGCGCGTGCAGGCCGGCGTGAGAGCCGAGCAAGAGACGGGCAAGGTGCTTCCTGAGACAGTATTTGAGTCGCTGGCGCGAACGCATGTGGGGTTGAAGGGGCCCATTGGAACGCCCATCGCCAAAGGCCATTCGAGCGCCAACGTGGCCTTGCGCAAGCGGCTGGATCTGTTCGTCAACTTCCGCCCGGTGAAGATGCTACCCGGACTGAAGACGCGGTTTCAGGACCTGCCGATTGACCTGGTGATATTCCGCGAGAACACCGAAGATCTGTATTCCGGCATTGAGCATGAAGTGGTGCCGGATGTGGTCGAGAGCTTGAAGGTGATTACCAAGACCGCCTCCATGCGCATCGCGAAGGCCGCATTCGAGTATGCGCGCCGCGATGAACGGCACAAGGTGACCGCGCTGCACAAAGCCAACATCATGAAGATGAGCGACGGCCTGTTCCTGCGCTGCTGCCGTGAAGTGGCGGCCGGCTTCCCGGAGATCGAGTACAGCGAGCTGATCATCGATAACGCCTGCATGCAACTGGTGATGCGGCCCGAGACGTTCGACATCATCGTGGCCCCGAATCTATATGGCGATATCGTTTCGGATTTGACGGCGGGTTTGGTGGGTGGATTGGGAATCGTGCCGGGCGCGAACCTGGGCGAGAGCTACGCGGTGTTCGAAGCGGTGCACGGGACTGCGCCGGATATCGCAGGTAAGGGATTAGCGAACCCGACGGCGCTCATGCAATCCGCGGTGCTGATGCTCGCGCACTTAAATGAAAAAGACGCGGCGCGAAGACTGGATAAGGCGCTGCTTGCGGTGTATGCGGATGGGAAGAATCTGACGGGAGACGTTGGGGGTCGGGCAGGAACGGACCAGTTTACCGATTCGGTGATCGCAAGGTTGGAAAAGGGGCGGGCGGCTTAACGACGCGGCGAGTTAGGTTGAGCAATCCTACTATGATCGTGACGCTTGTTTTTCGACTGTCAGCCACTGGGGAGAGTTGGCTAGCACTACTAAAAGACTGCCCGGTGACCGTGATCCCGCGCCGCAGCCAGCAGGTTCGGTGAGTGTGAAGGTATTCTTGCGGATATACATCTCATGAAGGCCATGTTTATTAACCTGAGATATCGGATGAAGTATGTGCTCCGCGCCCTGGAGCGCGGAGAGATTGTCACGGTGCTTTATCGAGGGACGGAGAAGGCGAAGCTGGTGCCGGTCGCCGGGGCTTCTCCCGCGCCTGCCAGTGATCCGGCAAAAACCACCAATCAACCGTTCTTTGGGATGTGGGGTGGCCGGGACGAACTCGATCCGGCGTCTTACCTGCGCAACCTCCGGAAGAGCCGGCCCGTAACTGCAAGGCCGCTTTAAAGAACGGGTCACCCGTCAAGAATCTCAAGTGATCTCTGTTAATTAGATAGAACCTCCGAGCGCGCGTCATGGACTGGCCCTGAGGTCCACGGGATTCGAAGACTTTGGCCCTGCGCTCAACCGTCCTCTTTCCAGCGGCCCGTACAAGGCGCAGTAGTACTAATCCTTTCGCAGCCCACCAGCGGTCTTTGACACATGGTTGAGATCGCGAGAAACTACTGGAGTGAAAACTTACGTCCTCCTGCTGTTGGTATTGAGAGCCTCGGCCGGGAACGCGCAGACCGCCTACGTGGGTTCCAGTTCAAGTGACGTCATTTCCACGCTAAACGAAGCAAGCGGCGCTCAAAACAGTATCGCAACGGCTGGCATCTTCGGAGTAAATTTCGCCGTTTCGGCTGATGGAACTAAGGCATACGTGCAGTCCTACAGCACGTATGGATCGGGTACATCCAGTATGCCGGTGGTCTCCCTCGCCACCGGCACCGTGACCGGGGCCATCACCGCTGTCCCCTCACCCGGAAGGCCTGCCGTCAGCCCGGACGGAACCAGGCTCTACGTTTTCAGCTACTCCGACGCGATCCTCGCGGAGATCGACACCGCTTCCGGCAGCTTACTGGCCACCGCTCCGGTAGGATCACTAAGCGAGGACATTTCTCAGGGGTTTATTGTTGTAAAAACCGACGGGTCGGAAGTTTATGCCGCGACGGCTACCAGTATATTGGTACTTGACGCGCAGTCGCTCTCTTCAAAGGCGACCATCCCCTTGAAGTCTCAGGCATTGGCACTCTCGAGCGATGGTAGCCGGCTTTACTCGTCCTGCTATAACTGCTCTACAATGCTCTCGGTAATTGACACCAGCAATTACTCAGTCATTGCGACCGTAAGCGCGCCGGAGGCATTGCGCAGCAGTATAGTAGGTCTTGTACTCAGCCCGGACAATCAAACGATCTATATTTCGGCCGTGTCGCAGCTTCTTTCCGTTTCGACATCCACTTACCAGATAACCGCACATTATCCGACGCCGGCGCTGGGCCCGTCCCTCGCGGTCTCTCAGGACGGCGGCACGGTGTACACGACCAGAAACGCTCCCACCGGAAGCTCCCCATTCCCAGGCTTGGTGAGTATCGAGGTGCCGTCCGGAACCGTGAGCGTGATCGACACAGGCTCGTCGTTTGCTGCGATATCGCGCCCGGCGCCCAGCGCGCCGCTTTATCTCCTGGGAGCGCCGCCGTCGATACTCATTGAGAGTCCATTGAGCGGCACGATCACGAGCGGCGTAAGACCCGCGTTTGGATCTACCTCTCTTAGTGTTTCCTCCAGCGGTAATATGGTGGCGGGGATCAGCGGCTATCCGCTCATCGTTGAGAACAGTCACGCGCAAAACGAAGCGGTCGTCTCACTGATCGACACTGCGACGCACAAGCTGGAGGGAACCTTCGCGGTACCGTCTGTCAATCCCACCGGAGACGCGCTTCCCAACCAGATCGCGATCAACAGCGTTGGATCGGTGGGATACGTAAGCACTCTGGGCGAGGGCGTCACCCCCGTCATTGAGGTTTTCAAGCTACCCGAAGGGACGTTGGAAAACACCTTTTCCATCGGCTATATTGCACAGACCCCTGGAATTGGGCCTCTGGTCATCTCTCCGGACGACTCGACGCTGTACCTCAATGATGGCGGTAGCATCTGTTCGGCGCCGATTGCCCCCATTGGAACTGCTACCTGCGCGTTTATAGGGGCGGGAAAGGCGTTGGGCACGCTGCAAAGTTACACCCTTAGCCCGGACGGAAGCTTGATCTACTCCATCGCGTCGATTCCCATCCAAGACGGATTCGGCGCATACCTGTTCGTGGACGAGATCGATGCGAAGACGCTTGTCACGAAGTTATCAACTCCAATTCCGTACAGCGATGTCGGGCCGTTTCCATATGGCTGCCAAATAGCTTACGCCGCAGGCACGGGCAGTGTATATATTTCCTGCGAAGTAGCGTCCTCTCAGCCCTACTCGGGACTTATTCTTCGAGTGAATGTCAGCGATTTCAGCGTGGCTTCCATGGCCCGCTTTGGTTACGCTCCCACTGGCATTGCGGTCACTCCTGACGGAACGAAAGCGTTAGTTACCGGGTCAACTAACGGAACGCAGGTGTTTGATGGGAGTACCCTGGCGCCCATGGAATTCATTCCTGGCGGTCCTGGCTTTGGCATTGTTATCGCGCCGCAGTAAGAAGCTACAACGAGAGAACGTCCCGCGTGCCGGAAATATGCCGTGATGTCTCCCTACCGAGATAATTTGACATACTTTAGATCTGAGTGTTCCAGGTGACAGACACGTGCCCAGTCTGCGGAAATCACCTGGGTTTTCAAGCCGCTGAAAACAAGATCTGTCCCTCCTGCGGTAGGGAGTTGGCCGCGCACGGAGGTAGCGCAAAGACCACCGACCAACCTTTCTTTGGGATGTGGAGTAACCGGGCCGACATATCTGATCCCGCGTTCTACCTGCGCAGCTTACGGCAGTCACGTTCTGAGCGTTCCGGGCGCCCAGCCAGCGATCTTACAGACCCTTCTTAGCCAGGAAAATCGCCAGATCCACGACGCGGTTTGAGTAGCCCCACTCGTTGTCGTACCACGACACAATCTTCGCGAAATTGCCGTCCAGCACCTTCGTGAGCAGCCCGTCGACGATGGAGCTGTTCTTGTCGTGCAGGATGTCGGTGGAGACGATTGGGTCTTCGGTGTACGCGAGGATGCCCTTCATTGGACCATCCGCCGCGGCCTTGAACTTCTGGTTGATTTCTTCCGCCGTGGTGTTTTTTTCGAGCAGCACCACCAGGTCAACCACCGAAACGTCCGGAGTCGGCACGCGCAGCGCGTAGCCATCGAGCTTACCCTTCAGCTCCGGCAGCACGAGGCCGATCGCCTTGGCCGCACCGGTGGAACTGGGGATGATATTGACGGCCGCCGCGCGGGCGCGGCGCAGATCCTTGTGCGGAAAATCAAGAATCACCTGATCGTTCGTGTAGCTGTGAACGGTGGTCATTGAACCCTTCAGAATGGTGAAGTTGTCATGCAGCACCTTCGCGAACGGCGCCAGGCAGTTGGTGGTGCAAGAGGCGTTCGAGATGATGTTGTGCTTGGCAGCCTCGTACTTATCGTCATTGACGCCCAGCACCACGGTGATGTCTTCGCCCGAAGCCGGCGCGGAAATGATTACTTTCTTCACCGATCCACGCATGTGCTTTTTCGCATCAGCGGCCGCGGTAAAGCGCCCGGTGGACTCCACGACGATCTCCACGCCCAATGACGGCCAGTCGATCTCAGCCGGGTCCTTGGTGGCGAACACGCGAATTTTCTTGTCGTCGATGTGGATGTGATCGCCATGCACTTTCACGTCCGCGTGCAGTTTGCCGAGCACCGAATCGTATTTGGTCAGGTGCGCGAGCGTGGCGGAATCGGTGAGATCGTTGACGGCGACAAATTCGATCTCGGGGTTGTGCAGCCCGGCGCGCACCACGTTTCTTCCGATGCGGCCGAAACCGTTAATACCAACTTTGACAGGCATTCTTCGAGCGTTCTCTCCTCAGGAATTTATTTGAATTGGCGGGTTAAATCCAAGGATAGCAGAGCAGGCGCGGACGGGGTCAGTCCAGCGGCTCGCCGGAGATGATGGCGATCCCGGCTTGATTGGCTGCCTGAACAAGGTCATCACGATCGAGCATGAGCGTACGGCCGGCGTCGATCGCGAGCGCGACCGTGTTGGTGCGCGCCATGACCTCGACAGTGCTGACGCCGATAACGGGAACGTCGAACAATAAATGGCGGCGGCGCGATGCCGATTTGACCAGCGTGAGCTGCGCGCCTTCCACCAGTGACGCCGCGCGGGTGAGCATGGCGTCGGTTCCTTCCATGGCTTCGATGGCGACGCAGGCGCGATCCGCAATCGCCACGCTCTGGCCAAGATCCAGCGTGGCGAGCGTATGCGCGATGCGGCGCCCGTATTGAATATTGGCCTTCTCGTCTTTCGACGGCTTGCGGCGGGTGAGCACGCCCTCGGGCGCGAGCAGATGTTTCAGCAGCCGCGTGGAGTCGACCAGTTGAATGCCTTCGTCAGCGAGCACCTTGGCGACCGCGCCGATGAGCGCGTCGGTATTCTTGCGATCGAGCGCCGCTAGGAGTTTGAACAATCGCCAGTCCGGCTTGATCGAGGAAAATATTTTGGCGTGCTTCACCTGGCCCGCCATCATGATTTCGTTGACGCCTTCGCGATGGCAAAAATCGATCAGCTTGCTGAGTTCGCCAAGCGAAATCCATTGGCAACTCGCGGCAAGCGCTTCCACTTCGGGCGATGCTTCTTCTTTGATGGCCGCGACCACCACTTCATCGCCCGCTTTGCGCGCGCTCTCCAGAGCCAGAATCGGGAAGCGGCCATTGCCGGCGATGAGCGCGTACTTCATCTGGGAGCGCTCACTTGATGAAGCCGCGCTCGGACGCGGCGATGAACGCCAGTAGCTCGTCTAATTCCGGAGTTGCGGGCAATTCCTCGCGAATGCGCTCGACGGCTTGCGAGGTGTTGAGCCCGGCGCGTGTCAGCAAGCGGAAAGCGGTTTGAAGGCTTTCGATGGAAGCGGTGGAAAAGTCGCGCCGTTCCAGGCCCACGCGGTTGGCGCCGAACACTTTCGCCTCGCGGCCCGTGACGGTGTTCGAGAAAGGCAGAACGTCTTGCGTGATCACGCTATAACCACCGATGATGGCCTGCCGGCCGATGCGGCAGAACTGATGCACGCCGGTGGATGCGCCGATCACGGCCCAATCGCCCACCATGACATGACCGCCCAAGGTGGCGGCGTTGGCGAGCACGCAATGGCTTCCAATCGTTACGTCATGCGCGACGTGAACGTACGCCATGAGCAGATTCTCGTCGCCGATGATGGTCTTCAATCCGCCGGCTTGGGTGCCGCGATGAACGGTGACGAATTCGCGAATGCGGTTGCGCTGGCCGATATGTGTTTCGGCGCGCTCGCCGCGATACTTCAGGTCCTGGCCGGCGACGCCGATGGTGGAGTAGGGATAGAAAGTGTTCTCATCGCCGACCCACAGAGGACCTTCGCAGTAGACGTGCGCCAGCATCCGCGTGCCCGCGCCAACGTGAACTTCCTGTCCAATGATGCAGTACGGCCCGATGGATGCATCGGGATGAACGCGGGCAGTAGAGTCGACGATCGCCGTCGGATGAACGGGCATTACAGCGCCGCGATTTCAGCTACCGGTTCTTCCACCTTGTCCTGCAGGCTGCACATCAGTTCGGCTTCGGCGACGAGTTGCCCATCCACCGTGGCGCGCGCGGCGATCTTGGCCACGGTCACCTTGTTCTTGATGATGGTGATCTCCATGCGAAGCTGATCGCCGGGAACGACCGGCCGGCGAAACTTGGCGCGCTCAATCGACACAAGAAAGACGAGCTTCTTTTCGCGATCCGGGATCTGCCCGAGCACGAGCACGCCGGCGGTTTGTGCCATCGCCTCAATGATCAGCACGCCCGGCATCACCGGAAATTCGGGAAAATGACCGCCGAAAAAAGGCTCGTTGACAGTCACGTTCTTGATTCCGACGATGTGTTCACGATCCATTTCGAGGATGCGATCGACCAGCAGCATCGGGTACCGGTGGGGCAGGAGTTGCCGTATCGCATTTATATCCAGGGTTGGCATCGCAAAGCCGCTATTATACAACCCGTGATCAAAAATCCCTGGAAACAGCTCGGCTTGCTCGAGTGGGCGGCGGCGCACGGACGCGAGACCATTGCGATGATCCGCGAGATGGTGGAGATGGAATCGCCCAGCGACGACGCTGAGGCATTGGCCCGGTTCGCGGATTGGTTCGAGACGCGCGTGACCGCGGAATTCCAGGCGAAAGTAGAACGGTCGCCGAACGGGCACTTGACCTGCCGATTTGGCGCGGGCGGATCAAGGCAGGTGATGGTTCTGGGCCACTACGACACCGTCTGGCCGATGGGAACGATCCGCAACATGCCGTTTCGGGAGAGCGACGGGCGATTGTGGGGGCCGGGTGTGCTCGACATGAAGGGCGGGATCGCGATGGTTTTGATGGCGATGCGCGCGCTTCGCGAGTTGAGGATTTCACTTCCCGGAACAGTGCTGCTGCAGTTGAACGCGGATGAGGAAACGGGCAGCCCCACATCGCGCACCCTGACCGAGGAGAACGCTAAAAAAAGCCTCGCGGTCCTGGTGGTGGAACCCGGCACGGGACTGTCCGGGAAACTCAAAACCGCGCGGAAAGGCGTGGGTGGATATACCTTGCGTGTGACCGGCGTTGCCTCGCATGCGGGAGTGGACTTCCACGCGGGCGCCAGCGCGGTGCTGGAACTCTCGCGGCAACTGTTGACGGTCGCCGACTGGACGGATCCCGGCCGGGGCGTGACCGTGAATCCAGGCGTGATCGCGGGCGGAACCCGATCGAACGTCGTGGCTGCCGAGGCTTGGGCGAAAATCGACGTGCGCATCGCGAAAATGGAGGATGCCGCTTCGCTGGACTGGCGCTTTCGAGGTTTGCGCGCCGTGGACGGCCGGTGCGTGTTGAGCGTGGAAGGCGGCCTGAACCGTCCGCCCATGGAGCGGACGCCCGCCATCGAAAAGCTGTTTCATTTGTCGCGGGAACTCGGCGGAGAGATCGGCGTGGACGTGGAAGAATCGGCTACGGGGGGTGGTTCAGACGGGAACTTTACCGCCGCGCTAGGGGTTCCGACGCTCGACGGCGTAGGCGCTGTTGGAGAAGGCGCCCACGCCGCGAATGAAAGCATTCTGGTGGGGAGGATTGCGGACCGTACGGCTCTGTTGGCTATGCTGCTCGGCGAACTATTGAGTGCGGGCTAGTGGATCTAAATTTCAGCTAAAGCCGCAACCAGCGCACCTTTAGCCGTGGAGTTCAGCAGATCCGCCGCCATCCGTATCTCGGAGATCTGGATGGGAAGTTCCGCCGGAACGAGCATCTTCTCGAACCGGTCTTTGAATCCGGGCGGCATGGAACTGCCCCCGCTGATGACGATAGGAATGGCGCGATCGATCCGGGGAACTTTGCGCGCCTTCGAGAACTGATCCTTCAGTGCGTCGATCACGGTCTGGATCATATCGTCGTAATAGACGCTGAGCGCTTGTTTCACGTTATCGGAGTAGAAGCCGTTGAAGTGGAAGGAGTGCTCCTTGACGGCGCGCACCCGGGTGGGACCTTCGCCGAGTACGGAAGCCGCGCTTTCATCGATGAAGTCGCCTGCTTTGGCGACGCTGAAACTGAAGACCGGCATGGACAGGCAAGCCAGGGAAACGTTGCACATTCCGCCGCCGCAGCTAATCCCGATACCGGTATAGTTCGTGTCCTCCAGCTCCGCCAACACAACGGCGAGACCTTCGTTGATGGTCTCCACCTGATAGCCGATGTCGGTGAGAATTCCGGAGATGGTGGCTTGATGAAACGTCAGATCGTTGGGTGCGTTGTCGGGTGCGCCGGGAACGCTGAGACACAGGCGGCGCCCGTTGCCGTTGTCCTCCCCGAGAAGGGTTGAAAGCAGACGGCGCATGACGGCGGGCCCGTTGGACTCGCCGGGGTTGAGGAGTCCACGGGCCATGGGGCGCCGCGTCTCCACGTGAAACATGTTGGCGAAGCGTTCCGAATCGTTGCCGTAGACGAGCAACTCATCGCCTTGCGCATGATGCGAGACATTGTCCTTGATCAATGCATTTTGTGTCAGTTTCGAAAATGGCAGAGTCACAAAGGCGTTGAGTTGCGACTGATACCTGAAATCATCCCCAGTTTTGATGGCGGTGACTAAACGACTTGTGCCGATATCAAGTCCGATTGGCGGCTGTGAAGGCTTGGTCATAGTTGAGGCTCCGGAGCGAACGATATTGTTTTTGTAGCGACGAACGGTAGGCGGCCGGCGTTGTGCCGCGCTGCTGGGCGCCTGCAAGAATGCGCCGCTCGGCGATAGCAAGCCCATCCCAGGCTTGTCCGCCTATGTCATGGAGAAAGGTTTGATCGTAATCAAACCCAAAAATTTCGACGGCGGGAACGGAGGTGCTATAGCCGCTCGAAAGGCCGAACTCGCGAAACGGAAATTTCGCGGCCCAATCGGTGTGATACCCGAAACGCATGTTGCCGGGATTGACGGAGACCTGGGCGTGCGTGACGCAGCTCGATTCGGGAATGGAATAAGTGCCGCGGATCAGGTCTGTAAGCAGGCGGCCGGAGCGCATCTGGGCGGCCGTTGGCTCAAACGCCTCGCCCGTCCGCGGTTCCAACCCAGTGCGGGCCTCAAACGCAATTCCGATAAAACTTTCGTTCAAGTCCACGTAGACGGATTTCGCATCCGCCCACACGGAATGGCCCGCATGGTGCGCCACCTGGTCTTCCGCGACGATTCGGAACACCACCCCGTAGCGATCGACCACGAAGTTGTAGAGTTTGTTTCTCTGCACATGGCGAAGCATCTCTTCGCGAGTCTGCAGAAGAGAGCTACTGCGGGCGGCTTCCAGCGGGAGCAGCGGACTTTCCGTGGTGTGATAGACGATTCCGGCGGGGACCGTCCGGAACTCGGACCGCGACAGCGAAGTCCGTGAAAACGCACGGTACCGCCGAGCGACGGAGGGCGTCAAATAATCCGTGCGGATCTGCAGCCCGTTGGAGTAAAGCGCGTAATCGTCCCGCTGCTCCGCCACCCAGACCGGTTCCAGGGCCTTGGAAGATTGAGGCGTTAGGGGAGCGAGCTTCGGCTGGGAATCAATCGCGGTGGGGGGATGGATTGGGACCGGTTTGGCGGTACCGCTGGAATTGAATGAGGCTACAGCGGCGACGGTCAGGCCTAAGAGGGAGACGGTAAGAAAACGGCGCCGGCGGCGCTCCAAGGATCGCCGAAGAAAAGTGAGCTTCTCGATCCCGTCCGGAATGCGCGCGGCTCGATCTTCAAGGGACGCCAGTATCTCCACAATCTTCGGAGGCGTAGTGGGACCGGCACAGCGACTTTCTCTAAGTTTTCCGGTCCCTGCCCGTGCGGCTATTCGGGGAAATTCGAAAAGGCCGGGGCCGGCTTCCCGAAGAAGTAGCCCTGCATGAGATGAATCCCGTTATCGAGCAGCATCCCGCACATCTCAGCCGTTTCCACCCCTTCCGCAATCACCGCGATCCCACTTTCCGAGCCGAGTTCCGCCAGTTTCCTGATCGTGCGCAAACCGATATCCGTTCCGCATTTCCAAATGATGGATTTATCGAGTTTGATGAAATCGGGTTGAAGGTCCGCAACCATCTGGAGCGAGTTGGATCCGGTGCCGACATCGTCAAGCGCTACGCCGAAACCCTGGGCGCGGTAGTATTCGACGATGCGTTTCAAGTGACCCGGATTGCTCACACGTTCGGATTCGACGACTTCGAAGACGATGTCGGCTGGAACCAGATGGGTGTTTTCCATGGCCTTCATCGTGGACGCCATGCAGAACGCCGGATCGTAAATAGAAGACGGCGTGAAATTGATGAAGAGGCGGCCCTTCTTATGTCCGGTTGCCGCGTGACGGATTGCTTTACCCCTGCTGTAGGAATCGAACTTATGGAGATCTCCCCGGGTGACGGCCGCGTTGATAATCTCGTCGCCGTTGTACCACTTGCCGGGCTCGCCGCGATCCAGGCGAATGAGGCACTCGTGACCCCGTAGTTCCCGCTTCCGGGCGTCCACTATCGGTTGGAACCAGTGGATAAATTGATCGGTCACCAGCGCTTCCTCGAACCACCTGGTCTCGACGCGCCGCGCAAACTGGCTCAGGTTCGTCGCAGCCATGAGATGGACCAGATCCGAAGTGATACGCAGGTCCTGCGTTTCCGGCTCCGAAAGTTGGGTGCGCAGCAAATCCACCACTTGAAGACGTTGATCGGCGTCCACTTCGGTTAAAGCGAAAGTCGAATTCTCCCGCAGGAATTCGACCCCGTTTTTTGAAAGAACACTCCCCACGCGTTCCGAAAGAATCTCCGTGGGGGCATACAAGTAAATACCCGCCGAATCGCAGGTCGACTTAATGCTACAAACCGCGCAGTCCGCTGTGCCCATGCCGTTTGAATCGGCAGATTGGCGGGCGGGCTTTAGAGCCGGTTCTTTGGTTTATTGTTTAAAGGCGCAGTAGCGCGTAGACACTTCGATATGGTGGCGAAGAGTGGGGGTATACTGCCTGTTGTGGCGGCGGTGCCGTAAGCGTCGGCCGAATATTGGACCAGAGTCAGCCGGATTCAACCTTGAAACATCCATCAAGGGGTTCGCGAAGTAAGGAAGTATATGATTGCCCGGATGGTGCGGGAGCCAGTTAAAAAATACGTCAGAGACACGCGGCCACTCTTTGTCGCGCCAGATGGAGAATGACCTATTGGTGGACTCGCTTTCACAAGGGGAACGGTCGGAAATCATGGCCCGTGTGCGCTCCAAGGATACGGGGCCCGAGTTGCTGGTCCGCAGACTTGCGTTTGCGCTCGGATACCGATACCGCCTCCACGGAAAAGACCTGCCGGGACGCCCGGATCTCGTCTTTCGCCCCAAGCGCAAAGTCATCTTCGTTCACGGCTGCTTCTGGCATCGTCACCCAAACTGCCCGC
This sequence comes from Bryobacteraceae bacterium, assembly GCA_965225785.1. Taxonomy (GTDB): domain Bacteria; phylum Acidobacteriota; class Terriglobia; order Bryobacterales; family Bryobacteraceae; genus Bog-113. The sequence goes on from CBDDBV010000005.1 coordinate 1,252,732, forward strand.
TTGCACGTATGCCCAAATCCCGCCTCGATTTCTGGGAAGCGAAGCTAGAGGGAAATCGCGAACGAGACGATAAGAACAAGAAGGCGTTGACGAGGGCGGGCTGGAAGGTCCTTATTGTCTGGGAGTGTCAACTCAAAGATATCGATCGGCTGACATCAAGACTAAGGAGGTTTATCGATGCGGAGCGTTGAACTTTTCGCTGGCGCGGGTGGGCTCGCAATCGGCATGGCGAACGCGGGTTTCCAGCATGCCGCGGTCATTGAGTGGAATGCCGACGCTTGTGAAACCTTTCGCGAGAATCAGCGCCATCATACGCGACGCGTCGAGGAATGGCCGCTCCACGAAGCCGACGTACGCGCGTTTGACTACGGCAAGCTGAGCTGCGAAGTCGTAGTGGTTTCCGGCGGCCCCCCCTGCCAGCCGTTCTCGGTGGGCGGTAAGCACAGGGGTCAAACGGATGGGCGCGACATGTTTCCGGAGGCCGTCCGCGCCGTGCGCGAGTTGCGGCCCAAGGCGTTTATCTTTGAAAACGTTAAAGGGTTAAAGCGCGAGACATTCGCGACCTATTTCGAATACATCCGGCTGCAGTTGACCTTTCCCAGCCTCGTTCGGCTTAAGACCGAGTCGTGGCGCGAGCATTGCCGCCGACTTGAACGGCATCAAACCTTAGGCGGAGTGCGGGAATACAAAGTCGTTGCTGAACTGCTCAACGCTGCGGATTTCGGCGTGCCGCAGCGGCGCGAGAGAGTATTCATCGTTGGATTTCGCGAGGATATCGGGCGGAATGGAGCTTTCCGGAGGAAACCCATTCGGACGAGGAGCTCTTGCGCGCAAAATGGATCACCGGCGAATACTGGGAGCGGCACAAGGTCGCGAAACAATACCGCCCCAGGCTGGAGGATCGCCATCTGGCGCGCGTCGAAAAGCTCCGGCATGGCGAACTATTTAGGCACCGAGGGTCACCCTGGGTCACGGTGCGGGACGCGATCAGCGATTTGCCCGATCCGGAGCAGTTCTTGACCAATCCCGTTCCCAACCACCGCTTCAATCCGGGAGCGCGCAGCTATGCGGGCCATACCGGAAGTCCTTTCGACGAACCTGCCAAAACGCTTAAGGCGGGAGATCACGGGGTCCCCGGCGGCGAGAACATGCTCGCGCGCGCCAATGGCACAGTTCGTTATTTCACCGTACGCGAAGCGGCGCGACTTCAAACCTTCCCCGATGATTACATCTTCAGCGGCCCGTGGACGGAGGCGATGCGGCAACTCGGCAACGCCGTTCCCGTTCGCTTGGCGGAAGTCGTGGCGACTTCAGTGGCCGAGACCTTGCGGTCTCTGAAGAACGAAAACTAGGGATGGCCAGCCCTTACAATCCGCTCGCCAAGATCAATCTTGGTCGCAGCGTTGCGGAAGCGCTTCTGCTCAGCCCCGTGGCACCGCTTTCGCAGGTATCCGACCGGGCGGGGGCGGGCGTGTACGCGATTTACTACACGGGCGAGTTCGAACCCTACGCGCCGGTGGCGGCCAAGAACCGGGACGGCGCCTTCGAACAGCCGATTTATGTGGGAAAGGCGGTTCCAAAAGGCGCGCGAAAGGGCGGCTTGTCGTTCGACGCCGCAAAGGGCAGGGCGCTTCGAGACCGGCTGAGGCAACACGCCGCCTCCGTCGATGAGGCGAACAACCTTGATCTGGGCGATTTCCATTTCAGGTCGCTGGTCGTCGATGATATCTGGATACCTCTGGGTGAAAACATGATGATTGAGCAATTCAAGCCCATCTGGAACCTGGTCGTCGACGGCTTCGGGAACAAGGACCCCGGCAAGCGCCGCGCTACGCAATACCGCTCACCATGGGATGTGCTCCATCACGGAAGGCAGTTCGCTGAAAAACTCGCGGACGGGGACATGACGGAGGCGACGCTGATTACGCGCTTGCGGGAATATTTCGCGGGGCGCGTAATTCCGTTAGTGGCCGCCGAGGACGCAGGCGATATCGGCACCACGGAGGACGAAGACGAGTAAACCAGGCTCCGAACCTAGCCATGTATACAAACCGCGCAGTCCGCTGTGCCCATGCCGTTTGAATCGGCAGATTGGCGGGCGGGCTTTAGAGCCGGTTCTTCGGTTTATTGTTTGAATGCGCCGCGCCCGGCGAATTTCGCCGCTGAGCCAAGCTTCTCTTCAATGCGCAGAAGCTGATTGTATTTCGCAATGCGGTCGGTTCGGCTGGCCGACCCGGTCTTGATCTGGCCGCAATTGGTGGCGACGGCGAGATCCGCAATAAACGGATCTTCCGTTTCCCCGGAACGATGCGACGCGATCGAAGTGTAGCCGGCCTTCGCGGCCATCTGCATGGCTTCAAGGGTTTCGGTCAGCGTACCGATCTGGTTCACTTTGATGAGAATGGAGTTGGCAATGCCGCGGTCAATGCCCTGCCGCAATCGTTCCGTATTGGTCACGAACAGGTCATCGCCAACCAGTTGAACGGTTTCTCCAAGCGCTTCGGTCAGCATCTTCCAACCGTTCCAATCGTCTTCCGCCATCCCATCCTCAATGGAAATGATGGCGGGATACTGTCGCTTTAGATCCACCCAGTAGGCCACCATCTGCTCGCTGGTGCGCTCGCTCTTGTCGGATTTCTTGAAGATATATTTGCCGTTTGAAAAGAACTCGCTCGAAGCCGGGTCAAGGGTGATGCCAATATCCACCCCGGCCTTATAGCCCGCCTGCTCGATGGCCTCGTGGACAAGCACCAGAGCTTCTTCATTCGACTTCAGATTGGGCGCGAATCCGCCTTCATCTCCCACCGAAGTCGAGTAGCCACGTTTTTTCAGCACGCCTTTCAACGTGTGGAACACTTCCACCCCCCACCGAAGAGCCTCCGAAAACTTCGGCGCTCCGTAGGGCGCGATCATAAATTCCTGCAGGTCTACGGACGAATCGGCATGCGCTCCGCCATTGATGATGTTCATCATCGGGACGGGGAGCACGCAGGCGCCGACGCCGCCGAGATAGCGGTAAAGAGGAGTTCGTTCGGAGGCCGAAGCGGCGCGCGAAAGAGCGAGCGAAACAGCCAGAATCGCGTTAGCGCCTAGCCGGCCTTTGTTGGCGGTGCCGTCGAGCGAAATCATGATGTGGTCGAGCTTGGATTGCTGGGAAGCGTCATGCCCCTTGAGCGCCTCCGCGATCTCCCCATTGATGTGTCCGACGGCCTTCAGCGTTCCCTTTCCCAGGTAGCGGGCTTTGTCTCCGTCGCGTAGTTCAACCGCTTCATGCTCCCCGGTGGAAGCGCCGGATGGGACGGCGGCGCGCCCCATGGAGCCGTCGGAAAGGTAAACGTCGGCTTCCACGGTCGGATTGCCGCGCGAGTCGAGGATTTCGGTCCCCTGAACAGACAAAATTGTGGCCAATGTGGTTCGGATCTCCTGATCGATTGTGAGTGAGCTTTCAGTGTACAGCGGCCCGGAATCGCGCTGGCGCGCCCCGTCAAATCACTCCGGCGTGATCTGATCCAGCAGTTTTTTCTATCGGAAATCGGAGAGTGATCGTACAAAACTGGATCTATTTCCAGAGCGCAAATCGCCATTACGGCGCTCTGCGATGTTAGACTGACTGAATCCGAAGTTGTTTATTTTCTGATGGCTACTCAATCGGCGGTTCTCCCGGAAACAGGCTTAATCGACCTCGCTGACGTAACGCTCGGGATCGTATGTCCCATGGCAAACGAAGGCACAGAGGCGGTGCGGTTTGTAGAGGCGGTGCTGTCCAAGACTGAGGGGTTCGGAAGCGTTACGTTTTTCGCCGTTCTCGATCGGGCCACTAAAGACAACACGGTGGAATTGCTGAGGGATCACGCGGCGCATGAGCCGCGCTTGAACGTGGTTTGGGCGCCTGAAAATCGCGGTCTGGTGGACGCTTACATCCGCGGCTACCGTGAGGCCATAGAAGCCGGCTCCGATTGGATTCTGGAGATCGATGCTGGCTTCAGTCATGATCCGGAGGACATTCCGAAGTTCTGGGCGAAGATGCAGCGCGGATACGATTGCGTATTCGGCACTCGCTTCGCGCTCGGCGGCCGCATTGTCGATAGTTCCACCAAGCGCTACTGGGTAAGCAAAGGCGGCTCGGCGGCCAGCAATCTCCTCCTCGGCACCCGCCTCGCCGATATGACCAGCGGCTTCGAGTTGTTTTCGCGGAAGGCTCTCAAGATGGTGCTGGATCGCGGGATTCAGTCGCGCGCGCACTTTTTCCAGACCGAGATCAAGACCTACTGCCGTAATTTGAACATCGCCGAAGTGCCGATCACGTACCGTTCGGCGAGCCCGCGCCTGGGTAAGACCGCTTTGAAGGATGCCCGGAAGCAACTTTGGCGCCTATTCAGAATGCGGCTTGCCGGAACCCTCTAACCGGAAATCGCGATAATAACCCGCGAGAATTAACGGAATTTCGTGAAATCACGATAATTCGCTCCGGTCCTCTTGATCCTGAGCCCGGTAAGTAGTTAATAGCAAACCGCTTATAGATTCGCGGCGGGTGGCGTTCTCCGTGCCATACCTAACGGTGAAATGGATAATGCCAACGCTCTTGAACTCCATGGAACGCAGCGATTTTTGCAGGATGAATCGCTGGATGATCTTCTAAAACGCCACTACAATTCTTCGCTGCGGGTGGCCAGATCGATTCTGCATGAGGAAAACGAAGCGGCCGACGCGGTTCAGGCGGCTTATAGCAACGCGCTGAAGCACCTTTCGGCCTTCCGCGAGGAGTCTTCTTTCGGCACGTGGATTCGGCGGATCGTGGTGAATCAATGCCTGATGCGCCTCCGGCAGATACGGCGCGCGCCGACGGTCAGCATCGATGACATACCTTATGAGCCTGTGGTCCCGGTGTTTTCGGGTTCCCGGCTGCCCGGGCCATACGAAGTTTTTGTGCAGCGGGAGACCGCCGCGGCGATCGAACGCGCTTTAGGGAGCTTGCCGGACACGCTCCGTAAGGCATGGACGCTGCACGAGATGGAAGGCCTGAGCATGCGTGATCTTTCCCGCGCGTTGGGCATCTCCGTCGCCGCCGCGAAAAGCCGTCTCTTCCGAGCGCGCACCGAATTGCGACAACTGCTGACCACGATGCTGGGCCCGCGCCCTCAATTCGCCAACGCCGGATAACGTGGGCAACTACCCAAAGTGATAGGTCAGGAGTGGAGCCGGATTCGCTAAGATGTCAGTCATGGCCGACCTGGGAATCGTTTCCCACGAGGACCGGTACAGGCTCCTTCTCGAAATCTCGCGAATTGTTAACGGTCCGCTCGAGCTGCCGGAAGTAACCGACGCTGTCGGCAAAGCGCTGCAGCCGCTCGCCGCCATCGACGCGATGGTGTTGTTAACGGTGGAGAGCGGAAAGATTGTTTCGCGTTCGATCCACGCTTCCGGGGTGAAGCGCCTGGAAGGCGACACTTTCAGCGACATCGCCGCGCGCGCTCTGGACTTGTCACCCGACGAAATCATGCGTAAGCTTCCGCTGGTCAAGCCTCTGGCCGGCTCGAATCTGGAATACGCGGCTCAACTCGGGCGCCCTTACGTATTCAATAGCGGTAACGGTTCCGATTCTCCGTTCGAAATGGACCGCAAGCTGGTGGAACTCGGCATCAAAGCCTGCGTCGTGTGTCCGGTTACGGTGCGCGATTGCCTGATTGGCGCGGTGGCTTTCAGCCGCAGAAGGCCTGACCCGTTTACGGACGATGAAGTAAACCTGTTGAGCGATATCTCAAATATTGTGGGAACGGCGCTTGCCAACTCCCTCGCCTACGAACAGATCCGGAACTTGAAAGATCAGTTACAGGCGGAGAACATCTTTCTGCGGCAGGAGATTGCGGAATCTGGCGACCTCGATGAGATGGTGGGGACATCTCCCGCCATCAAGCGCCTGCAGGAGGCGATCGAGCGAGTGGCCAAAACCGATTCCACGGTGCTGATCTGCGGCGAGACGGGAACCGGAAAAGAGTTGGTGGCGCGGGCGCTCCATCGGCGTTCGTCACGATCCAACAAAACCTTGGTGAAGTTGAATTGCGCGGCGCTGCCGGAATCCCTGATTGCTTCCGAATTGTTCGGCCATGAGCGCGGGGCTTTCACGGGAGCAACACAGCGGCGAATCGGCCGGTTCGAGATGGCTTCAGGAAGCTCGCTGTTTCTCGATGAGGTCGGCGAAATTCCTCTCGACGTGCAGGTGGCGTTGTTGCGCGTCATGCAGGAGCGCGAATTCGAGCGCCTGGGCGGCACGCAGACCATTTACGCGGATGTGCGGCTGATTGCCGCCACGAATCGCGACTTGCCGAAAGCGATCGCCGAAGGCTCCTTTCGCAGCGATCTTTATTATCGGCTGAACGTGTTTCCGATCGAGGTTCCTCCGCTGCGCAGCCGCACGGAGGATATCCCGCTGCTGGTCGATTCGTTCGTCAAGCGGTTCTCCGGGCGCATGGGTCGCCACATCCGGGGCGTGGATCGCGCGACGATGGATTTGTTTTTGAACTACGGCTGGCCGGGCAATATTCGGGAGCTGCAGAACATTGTGGAGCGTGCGGTGATTCTGGCGGATGACGGCGTGATCCGTGTGGAGCCGCAGGCTTTGGCGCAGCCGGTCTCCGCGGATCCGGAACCGCACGCGCATTTGCCCTCGGGAAGCAGTTCCTCCGCCGCTTTTCGTGATCAGGAGCGGGAAATTATTGAAGGCGCGCTGCGCGAAAGCCGCGGCCGCATCTCGGGCCCACGGGGCGCGGCGGCCCTGCTGCAACTACCCGCATCCACGCTCGAATCGAAGATCCGCGCATTTGGTATCGACAAGCATCGTTTCAAGGCGCAAAGGGGTGTTCCAGTGAGGAGCTCGGCGGGGTGAACAGTTCCGCGCCGTTCTCCGTAATGTGCATGTCGTCTTCCAGGCGAATGCCGAACTCGCCGGGAATATAGATTCCAGGCTCGTCGCTGAAGCACATTCCCGCCGCCAGTTTCTGTTGGTTGCCGCGAACCAGGTAGGGCCACTCATGTCCGTCCATGCCTATCCCGTGGCCTACGCGGTGTGTGAAGTACTTGTAACCAGGGCCGAAACCCGCGTCAGATATGACCTTGCGCGCCGCCGCGTCCACATCTCCGCAGGGCACGCCGGGCCGCGCGGATTGCAACGCGGCCGATTGCGCCCGATGAACGATGTCGAACACCCGCCGCATCTTGTCCGTTGGTTTCCCTAAGACAAAGCTGCGGCTGATATCGGACTGATAACCTTCCACGCGGCAGCCGTCATCGATCAGAATCATCTGGCCCTCGCGAATGACCTGTGGCTGTACCGAGCCGTGCGGCAACGCGGAGAATTCGCCGATCTGCACGCTGGCTTCACCCGGAAAGCCCAAATGGCTGTACGCGGATGAGATCAGCCCGGAAAATTCAAGCTGCGTCATTCCTTCCCGCAACTGGCGCCAAGCCCACTCGTAAGCCTGCAGTGTTACCGAGTTGGCAAGCTGCATCAGTTGCAGTTCATGCGAGGTCTTGATCATCCGGCAGCCCGCCGTTACCGGAGTCCCACTGCTGAGGGTGGCCGCGGCGACCGCCTTCGCGATATTGTTCGAGAAGACGAACTTCACCGTCTCTTCGATCCCGATGCGGCCGCTTGTAATGCCTCGCTCGCGCATTCCGGCCGCTACCAGCGCATACGGGTCGTCGTCTTCCTGCCAGGTCAGCACCCGCGCCCGCGGGTTTCCGAGCTGTTCGCGAACGCGGGCTTCTTCGAAAGCCGGAGCAACGTAGACCGGCTCGCCGCGCTGCGGGAGAAGCATCAGGAAGAGGCGTTCGCTGTTCCACCAACGAACGCCCGTGAAGTATTCGAGCGAAGTTCCGCCGGTGAGCGCTATGGCGTCAAGCTTCTGTTCATGCATCAGACGCCTGGCTTTCTCGACTCGCTCGAGCCGTTCCGCGGGCGTGATCGGGCTCGCTTCGGAAACGCGGCTGGCTAACGGGTTATCGGCGCGGATCGGCGCTGCCGCAAGCGCGGTGAGGGAGAGCCAACGGCGACGGGAAAGCATGAAGGATATTAGCTTATTTCGCGCGCTCGGTGAACCGGTACGTTTGGTTCGCTTCAAGATTGGACCAGGACTGCGTTCCGCCGTTGGGCCAGCGCACGTCGACGCGGTCGATCTTCTTCGCATCGCCCAATCCGAAGTACAGTTCGGGTTCGTTTTGCGACAGGTAGCTGCCTCCGCCGAAGATCTCGCTCATCTGCTTACGGCCACCCGCGGTGAGCGTGACGCGAGCCCCTATCGCCGTCCGATTGGAAACAGTTCCGGTCAGAGCAAAACGAACCCAACTGCGGCGCGGGGTCCTGTTCTTCAATAAGCTAGGCGTAGCATTCATGTTCACGATGACCACCTCCGGCCGGCCATCGCCATCCAAATCGCCGATTGCCAGACCTCTCGCCGGCCTCGGCGTCGCGAACCCGGACCCGGCACGGTCAGTGATGTCTTCGAATCGGCCGCTTCCCAAATTGCGGAAAAGCAGGGTCTTCTGTAAATAGTGGTCGCCGACGATCGGACGCTTGTCCAGTCCGGTACCTTCCACCTCCGGGTAGACGTGGCCGTTGGCGGTGATCAGGTCAGGCAATCCGTCCTCATCGACATCGAGGAACGCGGCGCCCCACCCCAGAAGCTGGCGGCTGTTGAGGCCGGCGGGCTGGGCGGAGTCGGTAAAGAAGCGCCCGTCCTCGTTCCTATATAGGGAAATCAGATCGCCGGAGAAATTGGTTTTCGCGATATCGAGGAAACCGTTCCCATCGACGTCCGCCGCGGCGACACCCATGCCCGCCTGCAGATGTCCGTCGACATTGTAGGCGACTCCGGCCTCGATGCCTCGCTCTTCGAATGTGCCATCGTGCTTGTTGCGGAACAGGAGACTCGGCGTCATGTCGCATGCCACGTAGATGTCGGGCCAGCCGTCGTTATCGAAATCCGCGGTGATGACGCCCAGGCTATAGCGGCCCCCGGGTTTCAGGATGCCGGCCTTCTCGCTGACATCGGTGAAGGTGCCGTCGCCATTGTTGTGGTACAGAACGTTGTGCGCCAGAGGAAGACCACGCGGTCCGCACATGACGGAGAGTCCCTTCCATTTGCACGCATCGCTGCTGCCGGGCTTCGGAGTGTGCGCCAAATCCAGATCGACGTAATTCGCTACGAAGATGTCGAGTTTGCCATCGCGATCGTAATCGAACATCGCACAACCCGTGCCCCACCGGTTGCCCGTTACTGGCAATCCAGATTGCCGAGTAATGTCCTCAAATTTGCCATTGCCGAGGTTGCGGTAGAGGACGTTCCGGCCATAGTAGGTGACGAATAGGTCGGGATGCCCGTCGTTGTCGATATCCCCTTCGCAGGCGCCTTGCGCCCAACCGATTCGGTCCAGACCGGCGGAAACGGCGACGTCCTGGAAGTGACCGTGTCCGTCATTGTGATAGAGCTGCGACGGCGAACCACGTCCATCGAGCGTCGTGCCGTTGGCGATAAAGACGTCGTTCGCGCCATCGCCGTCGTAATCAAAGATGACGACCCCATTTCCGGTTGTCTCCAAAATGAAATCTTTTCGGTCGCCGCCTCCCGAAATATTGGGAAGCGTCATGCCCGCGCCGCGCGCAATATCCTGAAAATCGACGGTCACATTCGCCGTGATTGCTGCTAAGCCGAGGCAAAAGAAAAGGATAGAAGCGAGGAAGCGCCACACGCGATCCCAGTCTAGCCAAAGCGGAAAATTGCAGATCCTATTGCTAACCCAAATCCATCAGTGATATGCTCATGCAGAATTTACAATTTGGGACTACCACCTGGGAAATCCCATCAGGGGGAGAAATATGAATCGCTACGTCGCGGTTATTAGGGCATGTGTGCTCTTTCTGGTTGCGGTGACCGTCATGTTCGGTCAGCGCGATCTTGGAACCATAACCGGAACTGTTACCGACCCGCAGGGTGGGGCGGTCGCAAACGCAAGAGTCGTCATTACAGAGGATTCCACTGGGCTCACTTACGAAGCGCAGTCGGACGAATCCGGTACGTTCAGCCGGCCGTTGTTGAAGCCGAGCACCTACACCGTCTCGGTCGAAGCGCCTGGGTTCCGCAGAGCGGACCAAAAGGGCGTCATCGTGAATCCGGGCGAACGCTCGGCGGCCAACATCAGACTGGAAGTCGGAAACGCCTCTCAGACCGTTGAGGTATCCGCGGCCGCACCGCTGCTGCAGACCGAAAGCACTGTGCAGGGCGCCAACTTGAATTCCGCGGAAGTGACGGAGTTGCCGCTGGGAGGTCAGCGTACCTTCTCGTATCTGGCGCGTTTATCGCCGGGCGTTGTGCCGGCTGAACCGGGTGCGCGCGATGCGCTGGGCGGCGGCTTCTCGGCCAACGGTGTCCGTTCCACGGGTGAGAATAACTTCCTGCTGAACGGCGTCGATAATAACGTCAACGTCATCGACTTCATCAATCAGCAGTCTTTCGTAATCAACCCGTCGGTGGAAGCGATCGGCGAAATGCAGATCCTGACCAACGGCTACAGCGCGGAGTATGGGCGCGCGGCGGGTGGCGTGGTTGACGTCAACTTGAAGTCGGGCACCAACGCGATTCACGGCGTGCTCTTTGAAATTCTGCAGAACACGGACTTGGACGCGAACCGCTGGGAGAATAATCTCGCGGGCGTAGGCCGCAACCCTTTCCAACAAAACCAATTCGGCGCGGCGGTCGGCGGCCCGATCATCAAGAACAAGCTATTCATCTTCGGTGACTATCAGGGAACCCGCATCAACACGAGCGGCGGCACCATTCAGAATTTAGGGTATGGCGGTTTCTACACCATTCCTACCCAGCAGATGATCCAGGGAAACTTCTCCGGACTTCTCGGTGGCCCCATAGGAACACAGAATGGTCAAACGGTTCTGCAAAATGAGCTTTTCGACCCCACCACGACTAGCCCCGCGGGCTGCAGCACTAACTGCACGCGGACGCCTTACCCCAACAATCAGATCCCGCCATCTGAAATCGACCCGGCGTCCGCTAAGATTGCTGCGTTCTATCCGGCACCCAACCGCCCGATTACCGGGGGAAGCTTCCCGCAAAACGATTACTACACCGTTACTCCCGGAACGCTGGTCACCGACCAAGGTGATGGCCGCGTCGATTACCACCTCAGTGACAAAGATAGCCTCTTCGGCAGCATCAGTTGGTCCGACACCGCAAAAGCTAGCCTCCAGCCCTTTGCTGGCGCGCTCGACGGCGGTAACTTCAACGGAACCAGCGAAGTCGACCTCGGCCGGAACGCTCAGTTAGGCTACACGCGTGTTTGGTCGCCCTCCATCATCTCCGAAACGCGAGTTGGATTCAGCCGCTTGGTCACTGCGCGGACCCAAGCGAACTCCGGTACCGACGAATATAAGGCTGTCGGAATCGGCGGCTACGATCCGACGACCACTCTGAACGGCGGTATTCCGCAAATCGGAATCCAGAACTATAGTCAAGTTGGTGCGAATGACTGGCTCCCGACTAAGGAGTACAACAACGTTTGGGACTTTATCCAGAACGTCGCCGTGACAAGAGGAAATCACTCCTTCAAGTTCGGCGTCGAAGTAAAGCCTATCCAGTTCCCATTCTTCCAGGTACCTTATCCGCACGGCGAAATGAATTTCAACCGTGTAGAAACGGCCTATCCTTCGAACGCCTCCGACAGTTGCACCGGTTCCAAAACCTGCAACGGAACCTATAGCGCGGACACAGGCGACGCGTTTGCTTCGTTCCTGATTGGCGCTATCGATAACGGCCAGATCTCGACAACCAACTTCATCTCCTCGATTCGTCAGTCCTACTCGACTTATGCCCAGGATGATTGGAAGGTTACTCCTAAGCTGACCGTGAATCTCGGCCTCCGCTATGATCTGTGGTCCCCGATCGGCGAAAAGTTCGGACGTCAATCGAATTTCGATTACGACACGCTTACGCTCCAGATCCCCACGGGCAACAACCAGAACGCGCCGCTTCCTCCGAACTTCAACGCTCCTTACACGACGATCGTGAACGGAACTTCCATTACTTATCCTGCGCTGTTTCCGAATGTCACTGTATCTCGCGGCCAAGTCAGCAAGTACCTGATTCCGTGGGACAAGGTTGATCTCGGTCCTCGCATCGGTATCGCGTACAACATCCGCCCCAGAACCGTTATCCGCATGGCCTACGGTATCTTCTACGGCGGTGAGGAAAACCAGGGTGGCAACCCGAATCGCGGCGAATCGGCTCCGTTCAACGAGTCGCCTCAATTGGATCGCCCGTCCAACGTGAACTCCTTCCAACCCGATCCGTTCTTCGCAAACGGCGCGGCGATTGGCGGCGTGACCATCGGTTACCCAACCACGGTGTTTACAACGACCGGCGCTTCTTCGCTCCAATTCCGCGAAGTATCGAGCGACTTCCGCAACCCCATGGTGCAAAAGTGGAACTTCGCGGTCCAGGAGCAGCTAGCGGGCAATATGGCCCTGGAACTTGGCTATCAGGGTAATCATTCCTCGCACCAACTGCTACAGCCCGACTTCAACGCCGGACCGGTCGTTTACACGACGGCTCCGATCAACGGCAATTCGTTGCGCCCGTACCCGGACATCGGCAGTATCTCGGGAACGTCCACCTTCGGGTTCGGCAACTACGCCGCGCTTACAGCAAAATTGGAGAAGCGGATGTCCCAGGGATTGCAGTTCATCGCTTCCTACACTTATGGGCACGCTCTCTCGGACACCGGCACCACGCTTAGCGGTTCTCAGGGATACTATCAACCGAACCCGCTGAACACGGCATCCGCCTACGCCAGCGCCGCTTGGGACGTTCGGCATAACTTCACCACAGGTTTCACCTACGAACTACCGTTCGGACGTGGCAAGATGTATGGCGGGAACATGAACCGGTTTGTCAGTACGCTCCTGGGGAACTGGCAGACCAATGGCATCCTAAGCCTTCGCACGGGCAATCCGTACACCGTTCGCGCGAATGGCTGCCAGGATGTCAACGGTGGTGGCTGCAGTCCAGACCTCGTGGCGGGCATGAGTCCCGATGCCGCACCGTCTGGCGGCCGTACGCCGAATGAATGGTTCAACACGGCAGCCTTCACCGCGCCTTCTCCATTGAGTTTGGGAAATGCGGGCCTCCAGACCAACACGACACCTCCGACGCGAACCCTCGATCTTTCTTTGTTCAAAGATTTCGCGTTTACGGAACGCTTCAAAGTTCAGTTCCGCGCGGAGAGCTTTAACATAGCCAATACTCCGCAATTTGGCACCCCGGACGGAACCCTTGGTGACGCCAACTTCGGTAAGATCACCAGCACGCAAACCGGCAGCGAACGGCACATTCAGTTCTCCCTGCGGTTCCAGTTCTAAGCTGTTGTAAGATTGGGCAGTCGGTTCGCCGGCTGCCCATTTTCATGCAGGGTCTTTTGTATTTGTCCTTTCTTGCCTCGTTACTTTCCGCGTCTCCTCCCTCCACAGAAACTCTTTTGCGCTCGGGCCTGGAAGCCATGGGTTCGGGTAATTTGCCCGAAGCACGGGCTGACCTCGAAACCGCCGGCCACCAAGCTCCCTCGAATCCGCAAGTCTGTCTGGCGCTGACTCAGTTGTACGCGCGAAGCCGGGAGGAGAAGCTCAGGAGCGAGTCGGCTATGCGCTGCGTCGCTCTCGCGCATACGGTTCCGGACTGGCCTGCCCAAGGCGCCATCCACAATTATTTGGGCAAGATCTACTTGGCCAACGCGGAGTTTCCGCACGCCATCGCCGAGTATCGGGAAGGTATCCGGCTAAGTCCCTACGAAGAGGGTTTCCGATTCGACCTCGCCCAGGCCCTGCTCGGTCATGAGGAGTTCGCAGAAGCGGCGGACGCTTTGGAAGCGGCCCAAAAGGTATTCGATAAGAGTGTTCAGATTGAACTGGCTTTGGGCGTCGCCTACTATGGACAGCGCCGTTTTCCCGAAGCGGTCAATTGCTTTCTGCGAACCATCGAGTTAGCTCCCGACGTGGTCCAACCTTATGTTTTCCTTGGCAAGATGATCGATCAGGCGGGCAGTCGATTGCCCGAAGTGCAGACACGCTTCCGCGAGTTTCAGAAAGCGAACAGCGAGAGCTACCTTGGATATCTTCTATTGGCGAAAGCGCTGGCCGCGGGTTCCTCCGATCAGCGGGAGCGGGAAACGCTGCTGCGCAAATCGATCGATTTGAAGAAAGACTTGTCGGAGAGTCACTATGAGCTTGGAGTTCTGCTCGAAACCAGGCACGAGTTCACAGAAGCGGCAAAAGAATTGGAACGGAGCGCTCAGTTGAATCCGGATGCGGCCCAGACCCATTACCATCTGGCGCGAGTTTACGATCGCTTAAATCGACCCGAAGCGGCGGCCCAACAGCGTGCCCTGCATGCGCAGCTCACGGCTCACGAGAAAGTGACCGCTGGAATGGAAGCTTCGAGACAGTAACATGCACCTTCTCATTTGCTTTCTTCTTGCGAACTCCGGCAAGGTGGAGCGCGCGGTGCGGCTGGCTCAAGATTCCGGACGCGTGCTACTGCTAGGTGAATCCGATGCCGAGCGCCTCGGTCAGGCGCCCACGGTGCCGCCGGGTTTGCCTCCTGTGCTGAGCTTCCGGTATATGGAAGGGTCGCGGAGGCATCAATTCGGCGATCTCGACTTAGTGGTGGATGATGCCGGCCACTAACTTCTTAGTCCTGCTCGCACTCGTGAGTCAGGCGGATGTAACCAGCCGCGGCATCGATGAGTTCCGGCAGGGTCGATACGGTGAAGCGCGGGCCGATCTGGATCAGGCGGCTGCGGCGAATCCGAAGGACGATCCGGCACGCGCGTTCCTCGCAATGACGAAGGCCGCCATGCACGACTGCTCCTCCGCGGCGGCCGAGTTTTCTCACAATCCGGATGCGGGGCTCGCGCGGATGGCCGGATTAGCCGCGGTTGAATGTGAAGAACCGGCCGATGCGTTCGCTCTACTTTCCCAAATTCAGAAACGGTTTCCGGCTGACCCCGACGTTCTTTACGAAGCCGCTAAGTTACATCGCAAGGCATGGGACCAGGCGATCGAAGCACTCTATCAGAAAGCGCCGTCCTCCTATCGGGTGGGGCAGATCTCGGCTGAGGTTTTCGAAGCGCAGGGTAAGTATGGTGAGGCCGCGACGCAATACGAACGGGCGATCGAGAAAGCCCCGGATGCCTTGAACCTGCACTATCGATTAGGCCGCTGTTTGCTCCTGGATTCACCCTCGGCCGAGCACCTGGAGAAGGCGCGCCAGGCATTTGAATCCGAGCTGAAGCTCAACCCCACCGATGCCGTCGCGCAATATCAGGTTGGACAGATTCTTGCCGCGCAACAGAAGCCGGAGGCCGCGTTGGCGCGTTACCAGGAGGCGCTGACGATCAGACCCGACTTCGTGCCCGCGATGATTGCCGTCGCGAAGTCGCGCGTCCAGGCCAAAGACTACGCGAAGGCCGTCCCGCTTCTGCAAAAGGCGGTGACGCTGCAACCGGATAATGAAGCGGCCCACTACAACCTCATGCTGGCTTATCGAAACCTCGGGCGTAGTGAAGATGCGGTTCGCGAGAAGAAAGAACTTGACCGGCTGCAGAAGCCGCCGGAAGGCGAGTTCTCGGAGTTCCTCAAGAAGCTGGAAGGTAAGGCGCCCGCACAGTGAAGTGGTGGTGGGTGCTGCTCTCCGCCGCGCTTACCGCGAACCCCGGCTACCATCCCGACTTTCAAAATATCGCGAAGGCCGCGGGCTTAACGGCGACTTTCCCGAACGGCGGCGTAGCCTCTAAAGAGTTCATCGTGGAAACGACTGGCAGTGGCATCGCCATGATCGATTACGATAACGACGGGCTGCTCGATATCTTCGTCTTGTCCGGACCCGGCGGGACTAACCGCATGTACCATAACCTGGGTCACGATCGCTTTGAAGACGTGACGGATGCGTTGGGGCTGCGCCGCGAAGGGTGGGCGCAAGGCGTATGCGCGGGAGACTACGATAACGACGGCTTTACCGACTTATTCGTCACTTACTATGGCGCGAACGTTCTTTACCGCAACTTAGGCGGCAAGCGCTTCGCCGATGTGACTCACCAGGCGGGGTTGGATCAGGACCGCACCAGATACAACACCGGCTGCGCATTCGTCGATTATGACCGTGACGGGCGCCTGGATTTATTTGTCGCAAACTATCTGAAGTTCGACAGTAAGACCACGCCCAGGCCGGGAGAAAACCCATACTGCTTCTATCGCGGTCTGGCGGTAGCTTGCGGGCCGCGCGGCCTGCCGTTCGATCGCAATATTCTTTACCACAACGATGGCGCACGGTTTCGCGACGTCTCAAAGGCATCCGGCATATCCGCGCCCAACGGCAACTACGGGCTCGGCGTTCTGGTCGGAGACTTCAACGATGATGGCTGGCCGGACATCTACGTCGCCTGCGATCAAACGCCTTCCATCCTCTACATCAACAAGCACGATGGAACGTTTGAAGACGAGGCGCTATTACGCGGCGTGGCTTTCGATGAAAATGGGCGCGCGCTTTCCGGCATGGGTGCGACGGCGGCCGATACCCGCGGCTCCGGCCGGCAGGATCTCTTCCGCACCAACTTCTCCGATGAGCGCGAGACGCTTTACCGCGATCATGGGCAAGGTCAATTTGAAGATGCCACTCGCGATGCCGGCATGGGCGCCAACACCCGCTACGTCGGATGGGGATGCGGGTTCTTCGACTTCGATAATGACGGCTGGCCGGATCTATTGCTGGTAAACGGACATGTGTTCCCCGAGGTGGGGCGCCTCAACAATGGCCTGCGGTACAAGGAGCGGGCAATCCTTTATCGTAACGACGGGCACGGCGGATTCACTGACATCTCCGACACATCCGGAAGCGCCATCACAGACCAACATCCGGCTCGCGGAGCGGGGTTCGGTGACATCGATAATGACGGGGCTATCGAAGTGGCCATCAATAATCAGAATGAACCGCCCGCGCTGCTGAAGCAGGCGCAACAACCTCCCGGGCATTGGGTGTTGCTGGCGCTCGCGGGAGCCAAGTCGAACCGGAGCGGTATCGGCGCCCGGGTGCGCGTACAAACCGCCGGACATGTGCAGTTGCAGGAAGTTCGCAGCGGGGGAAGCTATCTCTCGCAAAGCGATCTGCGGCTGCACTTTGGACTCGGCGAATCGAAGACCGTTGACAGAATCGAAATCGATTGGCCGAGCGGTGCGCGCCAGACCTTGACGGGAGTCGGCGCGGACCGCATCGTCCACATTCACGAAGCGGCTGAAGTTGCGGCGGCTTCCAGGTAAGCCTTGATGTCATCGACTTCGCTCGGTGACAACCGGAAATCCGCCGCCCCGATCACGCCTTCCACCTGCTTCGCCGACCGCACACCCACAATGGCGGCCGTCACGGCGGCGTGATCCAAAGTCCACGCGATGGCGACCTCGCCGGGTGTGCGGCCGTGGCGCGCTCCAATCTCTTTCAGCCGGTCTACTAATTGCAGATTGCGCGAGAGCTGCGGTTCCTGGAAGTCCTTCACGTTGCGGCGGAAATCGTCGGGAGCGAAGTTTTCCGCGCGCTCCTTGGTCATCCCGCCCGATAGCAAACCGCTGCGCATGGGCGAGTATACGATTACGCCGATACTTTCCTGCAGGCAGTACGGCAGTATCTCGGCCTCCACTCCGCGCGCCAGCATTGAGTACGGCGGCTGCAAAGAAGTCACCGGTGCAATCTTCCGCGCGCGCTTCAATTGCGCGACATTGAAATTCGAAACGCCGATGTAGCGCACTTTACCTTCGTCCTGCAACTCGGCCATCGCCGTCCAGCCTTCCTCGATATCTTCGTCCGGCTCCGGCCAGTGAATCTGGTAGAGATCGATTACGTCCACCTGCAATCGGCGGAGGCTGTTCTCGCATTCCTGACGAATCGAAGCGCGTTTTAAACTTTTCTGGATCTCGCGTTTGTCATTCCAGACACGCTCGCATTTTGTGAACACGAAGGGCTTGTGAGCAACATCCTTCAAAGTCTTTCCGACAATTTCTTCCGAGTGCCCCAGCCCGTATACAGCGGCGGTATCGATCCAGTTCAGCCCGCGATCGATCGCCTCCCGGATAGCAGCCATGGACTCGCTATCCTCCTGGGGACCCCAGCCGAAAGCCCATCCGCCACCGCCGATGGCCCACGCGCCGACGCCGATGCGGGTAAGTTGCATGTCGCTGTTGCCAAGAACTCTTGTTTCCATACCCCTGCTCCTGCAAGCCAGCTATCAATGTATTGGTTCGAACAGGCCGTTCCGGATAGCCGTCGCCACCTCCGTAATGTCGCCCGAAAGGGAGCGGTCTTCCTCGAGCGCGGCGGCGACTCCGCGAAGGGCCGAGTAGGTTTTCTCCACACCCAGCCCGGCGCGGAGCGGGCGGCGAAACTCCAACCCTTGGGCCGCGCAAAGGAGCTCCACTGCGACCACATGCTCCAGATTGGACACCACCTCGCGCAGCTTGAGGGCGGCCGTCATCCCCATCGAAACGTGGTCCTCCTTACCGCCCGACGTGGGGAGATTGTCAGCGCTTGCCGGGTGCGCCAGGATTTTGCATTCCGCGAGCAGGCTCACAGCGGTCACGTGCGCAATCATGAACCCGGAGGAGACGCCCGGGTTCCCGGTCAGGAATGCGGGGAGACTCTCGTTGAGGTCGGGATTAATCAACCGGTCAATGCGCCTTTCGCCGATACCGCCCAGATCCGTCAGCGCAATGGCTGCGTAATCCAGCACCAGGCCGAGCGGAGCGCCATGGAAGTTTCCTCCCGACAGGACCGTTGCCTCCGGCGTCGAGGGATCGCAGAAGATCAGCGGGTTATCGGTAGCCGAACCGGTTTCGATTTCCAGCACCTCGCGCGCGTGTTCAAGCGCCGAAAGAACCGCTCCGTGCACCTGCGGAATGCAACGCAAGCTGTATGCGTCCTGCACCCGTGGATCCCCGATGAGATGCGACGCGCGAATTTCACTGTCGCTCAGGACGGAGCGCAGAAGGGCGGCGACGCGGATCTGGGTGGGATGCGGCCGGCTTCGATGGATCCGGTCATCGAAAGCCACCGGCGTCCCGAGCAGAGCCTCCAGGCTCATGGCCCCGGCTAAAGTTGCGGCGTGCGCTGCCCGCAACGCCCGAAACAACGCCAGTCCCCCCACCGCATTGATGGCTTGGGTGCCGTTGAGCAACGCCAACCCTTCCTTCGCCTCCAGGATCACCGGCTCCAATCCGGCGTCACGCAAAGCCCGGCCGCCGGGAACGCGCGCGCCTTTGTGCAACGCTTCGCCTTCCCCGATCAGCACCAGCGCCAGATGGGCCAGCGGAGCCAGATCGCCGCTCGCGCCCACAGATCCCTTTTGGGGAATTATCGGCAGAACGTCGCGATGCAGGAGTTCCAGAATCAGTTGCGCAACTTGCGGGCGCGAGCCGCTGAACCCCAGCCCGAGAGTGTTGGCGCGCAGTAGCAGCATGGCGCGCGTTTCCCGAGGGCTCAAAGGCTCGCCTATTCCACAAGCGTGGCTGCGCACCAGATTGCGTTGTAAGGCCTGCAACTGATCAGGGGAAACGGCCACGTCGCACAAGCGGCCGAATCCGGTATTGACGCCGTAGACAACCTGGCCGCTCGATATCATGCGGTCCACCGCGTCGCGGGACGCCCGCATCCTTTCCATTGCAGCGAGTGAAAACGCCGCTGATTCGGCCCCTTCGCTTATCCGCGATAACTCTTCCAGAGTGAGAGGACCATCCCCGATCAAAAGCACAGTGCCATTATTCCAGCAGCGCGCGTGTAGATTGAGATCGATTGATGGCCGGACGAACGCGGCAATCTAACCGGCCCGGACCCGAAGTGTCCTCGACGTCATCATCTCGCTCACAATCCCAAGCAGCAAGTTGGTATTGAAAGGCTTCTGAACGAAGACATCCCCCTGCGCAAGCAGGCCTTGCCGTACCAGCGCGTGGTTCGAGTAGCCGGAGGCGTACAAAACGCGCAGACCGGACTGAAGAGTGCGCATGTGTGCTGCCAGGTCGGGACCGCTGGTCCCCGGTAGCACAACATCGGTCATCAGCAAATCGATCGGCGCGGAGCGGCTCTCGAAAAACTGAACCGCGTCCCGCGCATTTGCGGCGGTGAAAACGTCGTAGCCGGATTCCGCCAGAGTTTCGCGGACCAACTCGCGAATTGCCGCGTCGTCTTCCACCACCAGAACCAACCCGCTTCCCCGCTTTGGCTCATGGCTCAGTGAGACGTGGGCTTGCTCAGCCTTGGCATCCGCGCGCGGCAGGTAAATTTTAAAGGATGCGCCGCAGCCAAGCTCGCTGTAGATCTTGATCGCGCCGCCGCTCTGCTTCACAAATCCGTAGGTCATCGACAAGCCCAGGCCGGTCCCGCGTCCGGATTCTTTGGTCGTGAAGAAGGGCTCGAAGACCTTTGCCCGGGTCTCGTCATCCATACCCACGCCGCTATCGGTGATGGTCAGAGAAACATACTGGCCGGGATCGATTCCCTCCGCCGCGGCCTGCTGGGGAGTGATCTCGGCGTTCCCGGTCTCGATGACCAGAGTTCCGCCGCGAGGCATGGCGTCGCGAGCGTTCACGGACAGGTTCATCAGTACCTGTTCCACCTGGCCCGAGTCGGTGAACACGGTCCCCAGATCGGGATCCAAGACGATGTGAAGGTCGACATCTTCCCCAATCAACCTTCGCAGCATGCCTTCCACGTTACTGATGATGGGATTGAGTTCGATGACGTTCGGACGAAACGTCTGCTTCCGGCTGAAAACCAGAAGCTGGCTGGTCAACATCGCCGCTTTCTCGGCGGCCTTTTGAATTTCACCAAGGTTCCTGCTCGCCTTTTCTTTTGCCTTCGGGTTGTTCATTTCCAGCGCCAGTAATCCGGAATAACCCAGAATAATTGTCAAAAGATTATTAAAATCGTGCGCGATCCCTCCGGCAAGGCGTCCCATCGCCTCCATCTTTTCAGCTTGCCGAAGTTGCTCCTGAAGGCGATTGCGTTCGGTAACATCGCGCTGAAGATATACGTAATGCCGAATGGTTCCGGATTGGTCCCGCAAGGGAGTAACCTGACATTCGGCCGAATACTTAGAGCCGGACCGATCCAGTGCTGAAGTCTGGTACGTGAACGAACCGAAAGTATCCAAGCCCTTCTTTACGTGATCCGCGCGTGTACACTCCGTAAAAGGAGTTTGCACCATCGTCAATGGCCGTCCAATTACTTCCTCGGCGGCATATCCGGTCAATAAGCTGAATCCCTGGTTGACGAAAACCACATTGGGGCCGATGTCCCCTGACTCCGCGTCGGTGATCATAACGGCCGCGCTCGCGTCCGCCAGGCTGGATGCTAACGCCTGTAAATCGGAAGAAGGCTGGTGTTGCGGTGAAACCGGCGAAAGTAAACAAAGACAGCATAACCGGCCCTCGATGACCAACGAATGTACTTGTCTTTTTACGGTCAATCTTGACCCGTCTTTGCGAAGGTATGTCTCCTGTTGTTCCGGACCCTCATTAGCATCCGCGTTCAAGTTGCCGGAGTGCCTGCGGATCATCGGAGCGGTCATGGTTAGAAATTCAGCCTCGGTGTATCCGAACTCTCGAATCGCAGCCTTGTTTACGGCGATAAATTGAGTGGAGTTCGCGTCATAAATCCAGGCGGGAAAAGGAGAGGCGGTAAACAAGACGCCATACAAACTATCTTTGGACAGATCAAGATCTTTGCTCGGCAACGCGGCCTCCAGTTTCGGCGGATTATCGTTTAAGCAAACCCTCAAGAACCGTTCCTCGCGCTTTCTTCCGGTTAAGACAATTTACACATTACCAAAAAAATTCTAAAATTCTAGCTGCTTTCAAACCAACTTGCCTCTTACGTGGTTCGGCACTGTGTGAAAGATCAATTTTTTTTGCAAATTAATTTAGGAACACCGGAAGGATTTAACTGGTAATTCAAAAATAATTGGACGGCGGAAAATTACTCTTGTCCCGATTGGGTTCAAAGCCGGGACGGCATCGCGATCTCAGGCGCCGAACTTGCCGGAATCTGTGTTACACCTGGATCGCAAAAGATGAGGATTTCCGCGCCGAGCAGCACAAAAGAAATCCATAACAAGTCGGCGAGTAATAAGTGAACCAGTTGTAGCGGGACCGGGGCAAGCATCGCGAGATTGATCATTCCGGTCCCGAGTTGTACGACGGTCAGTGAAAGAACAACATACGCGAGCCGGGAGGCGCTTTCACTGATCTTGCGGGCGATGACGATATAGGCCAGCGTCGCAAGTCCAAGGCCGACAATGGCGGCGATCAGCGGATGCCACACTCGCAACCGGATGAACGGATGAGCTTCGGCGGCAAAATCTTGCTGGAAACCCGCGGCAAATGAAGTAGCCCGGAAAAGCGTGTCACCCAGCGCGGCAATGGTTCCGCTGACTCCCACCAACAGAAACCCAGTCGCTCCAATCCCGAACGCGAGGATGAACCCGCGGTTGGAACGCCATGAAAACGTTTTCTTCCCGCCGGCCCACGCGGCTACGGAAAGCGCCGCGATGAGGAGAAGGGTGTTGATCAGATGAACGCTGAGGGTATAGCCGCGCCCGGTGGAAGTGTTTTTCGCAACCTGCCCCAGCAGCACCAGCGCGGCCCCAATAAGCGCTTCCATCAGTTCAAATCCAACCGCCGCCGCCGCCGCCCATCGCGCGGGATGCCGCTTCGGAAACGTCCGAAACGCCAACACCAGAAGGCCGACTGCGGACAACAGCGCCAGTCCGCTGGTCACCCGGTGACTGAATTCGATCACCGTCGCAAGGGTGGGAGACGGAGGTATCGCCGCGCCGTTGCAGAGCGGCCAATGCTCTCCGCATCCCGCGCCGGATCCCGTCGCACGCACGAACGCGCCCCACAGGATAACGGCGAGATGATAGAGCACCACTCCCCATGCATAGATCTGGAATGTACGTGCCGCGGGTCGTTTTGGGTTCTCCATCCTAAGCGTGCCTGTTTTCAGCTTACGCGCATCGCGTCCTTCTCTATATGATGCAAAGGGTGATGCTTGGAATCATCCGGTCGCCCGCTCCGGGTACAGTCGATTATGCCGCCAGTCGTGCTTTCCATCGCCCAGGTTTTCTTCATCTCCTTAACGTCGGTGTTCTTTCTGGTTGATCCGATCGCCGCCATCCCCACGTTCCTGGTGATGACCGACCACGCCGAAGCGGCCCAGCGCCGGCACATGGCGAAGCGCGCGGCCTTCACTTGTTTCATCGTTCTTACCGCGTTTGGGCTGGCTGGATCTTTAATTTTCCGTCTCTTCGGAATCACGCTGCCGGCGTTTAAAATTGCCGGTGGCGTGATCCTGTTGTTGATCGGGCTGGAGATGCTGCAAGCCCGCCGCTCCACCACCAAGGAGACTCCCGGGGAAGCCGAGGAGGGCAGCGAAAAGGAAGATGTTGGAATCATCCCCCTCGGCATCCCCATGCTCGCCGGACCCGGGTCCATCTCCACCGTGATGGTTCTGGTGGGGCAGGCGCCGTCCTGGTGGCACACCATCGCCACCTTTGTGGCCATCGCACTCACTGCGCTACTCTCCTACTGGATTCTGGCCGCGGCCGACCGGGTTCGGCACTATCTGGGTGAAACCGGAATACGCATTCTCATGCGCTTAATGGGTTTGCTGCTGACCGCCATCTCGGTGCAATTTATACTGAACGGCTTGACCGATGTCGGCCTGATCCGCGGCGCTGGCCGGTAAACTCGGTGGCTTACAATGTCCAGATCAGTCGCGTTAAGCGGTCGCGATATAGTTACGCCTGTGTGTGGAGGAATGTTCGAATGCTAATGCGTCAACTCATCATCGGTCTTGCCACTTTCGCCGGCCTTACGGCGCTCACCGGGTGTGCTTCGCCTGCCCACAATCCGGATGAGAAATATTACCTGATTACCACCAACAAGAAAGTTTCTTACTGGCAGACCGCGCTGGCGGGGATGACGGCCGTCACCAGTCAGTTGAAAGGGATCCGCACGGAGATGGTCGGGCCGGATAACTACGATCCCCAGGCGCAACACGCCGAGTTTCAGGCTACCCTCGCCAAGAAGCCCGCGGGCATTCTCGTGTCGGTGAGCGATCCCAAGGTGATTCAACCGGACATCGACGCGGCTATCGGACGCGGCATTCCCGTCATCACCATGGATTCCGACGCGGAGGCCAGTAAGCGGCTCCTGTTCATCGGAACCGACAACTACAAGGCCGGCACCATGGGTGCGCAGGCATTGGTCAAGCAACTCAACGGCAAGGGCAACGTGGTTATCTACAGCATGCCCGAGCAGGCGAACCTCGCGCAGCGCATGCACGGCTACAGCGATGTTTTCGCCACCCATCCGGGCATCAAGGTGGTGCAGACCGTGGACATCAAGGGCACGGCTACCATCGCCTTCGATACCACGACCGACCTGGTCCACAAAAATGCCAAGGGCATCGACGCATTCGTGTGCCTGGAAGCGATTGCGTGCCCCGAGATCGCGGACGTGCTCGATCGGGAAAAAATATCCGGAAAAACGATCGTAGCCATGGATGCCGACGACCGTACCCTGCAATGGATTCAGAAAGGCATGATCACGGCCACCATCACCCAGAAGCCTTTCACCATGGCTTACTACGGGGTCAGGATGCTCGATGACCTGTACCACAACAAGCCCGCTTCGCTCGATAAAGACTGGAAGCAGGATGCTTTTTCGACGCTCCCCACGTTTGTGGATACCGGCGTGACTTTGATCGACAAGAGCAACGTGGACGGCTTCATGAAGTCGAGGGACGCCGCGACCGCCAAGTAACCTCTTGAGGCCGGCCTCCCGCTACTTCGCCGGCTTTCCCGCCTGGTCCAGAATCCCTTGGGCAAAGTAATTGGCGACGCGCGCTTCGCTATGCGCAATTTCCAGATACGCCGCCCGCAGTAACTGATCTTTCCGGTTCATCAGGAGATTGCGGATGCTCTGCTGCACGCGCGGATCGGCCAATTCCCGCTGCCCGGCCGGTTCCTTGGAGATCATCCGGAAAATCCGATAGCCTTCGGGTGTCGTGATAACGTCCGAAATTTGCCCGGGATTCATGGCTAGGATCAGCTTCTTCAACTCCGGGTTGGCTTTATCGAGCGCCGATTCTCCTACATAGCCCAGATCGCCGCCGTTGGGCGCGGTCGCGGGATCCTCCGAATAGTTCTGCGCGAGCTGCGCGAAATCTTCACCCTGCTTCAGCCGCTGCGCGATCGTCGCGATTTTTGAGCGCGCCTGTTCCTCGTTCTGCGCTTTGTTGTTCTTCAGGTTTTGCGCGTTGGCATCCCGTTGCGGCGTGACCACGATTTGCGCGATGTGCAGTTGGGGTTCCGGAAAATTGAACGCCGCCTTGTTGGCGTTGTAGTAAGCCGTCACGTCCGCGTCGCTGATGGTGATGTGGGAGACGATGTCCTTATTAATCAGTTTCTGCAGACTCAGGTCCCGCCGGATCTGCGTCCGCAGGTCGTCCCGCGTAATTCCCTGCTGCTTCAGGGAACGGTCGAACTCTTCCTGTGTGTAGGTGGAACGCAGTTCGGTGAATTTGGTGTCCACTTCGGAATCTGTCGCCATCAGACCTTCCTTTTCGGCCCGCTGCAGCATGATCTCGTTATCGATTACGGTCCGCAGCACTTCCAGCTTCTGCGTTTGCCTCTGGTCTTCGCTGGAGCTGTTGGCGTTCACCACAAACTGGCGCTTGTAGGATTTCTCCAGGTCCGCATACGTGATCGGACGGTTGTTCACGGTGGCCGCAACGTCCGGTCCTGGACGCTTGGAGCAGCTTGTGACCAGAGTCCCCGCGATGAGTAGTGCGAGGACGGAACCCTTAAGAGAATGGACCATTATGGATGCCCCATTATAATGACGCCTGTGAAAATCGGGATCATTGGGACGGGCGCCATCGCCGCCAGGCACGCGCAAGCCTGGCTCAACATCGGATGCCGCGTGAGCGCCTGCTGCAACCGGACGGAGCGCGCCGGCCGGGCATTCGCCGCACGTTTCGGCGCGCAGTTTCTGCCGGATGCCGCCGCCCTTTGCCGCCATCCCGATGTGGATCTCGTCGATGTCTGCACCTTTCCCGATTACCGCATGGAACCGGTTTCGCTCTGCGCGGCGCTCGGCAAACCGATTCAATTGCAAAAGCCGATTTCCACGACTCTAGGGGATGCTCACCGCATTCTGGAAGTTGCGCGAACGTCAGGCATCACCATCGGCGTTGTGTCGCAGCACCGCTTCGACGAGGCCTCACAGTTCCTGCATCGCGCAATATCCGCCGGCCGGCTTGGCCGCATCCTGCAAGCCGATTGCTACGTGAAGTGGTACCGCTCAAGCGAATACTACAGCCGCGCCGTAAAAGGAAGCTGGAAGACGGAAGGTGGCGGCGCATTGATCAATCAGGCGATCCACCAAGTGGACCTGATCCGATGGCTGGCGGGCCCCGTCGCCGAAGTGACTGCGCGATGGCGGATCGCCGCGGTCCACCGCATCGAGTCCGAAGATATGGTCAGCGCGCTCCTCACCTTTCAAAGCGGTGCGCTTGGGGTGATTCAGGCCGCGACGGCTTTCTGGCCGGGCTATCCCGAGCGCATCGAACTTCACGGAACCAAGGGGTCGGCCATCATCACGGGCGACCGCTTAACCCGTTGGGACGTCCAGGACGACGAAGGCGATCCGCCGCCCATCCAGGCGAATGCCGCGTCCGGCGCATCCGATCCCATGGCCATTTCCCTCGCGCCTTTCGAACTCCAGTTCCGCGATTTGCTGGAAGCCCACGCCGCCGGACGCGAACCGCTGGTCTCGGTTCAGGACGGCGTCAATGCCCTCGCGATCGTGGAGGCGATTTACGAATCCTGCCGCACCGAAAAGCCCGTTCGCTTATAGCGCCTGCATCAGCAGCCCGCGCAATACCGGCAGCGGTAGCGCGCCTTCCTGCAACGCGCGCTCGTGGAACTGTGCCAGATCGAATTGCGGCCCGGCTTTCTTCTGATAGTCATCACGTAAACGGTCCCAGCCGCGCCACCCCACGAAATACGCGGGCAACTGGCATGAGGATAGCTTGGCCCGCTGCAGCTTCTTCATCGCCTCTTCGCGCTCCTGAAAGGTCTCTTTGATCATCAGATCGACGGCTTCGTCATCGGTCATGTTCATGGTTTGCAGCTTGATGTCGAGGATGGTGTTCGAGACCACCCGCAGCATCTGCTTCCCAAAAGTGAGCTGCATCTCCGGGGTTTTCTGATAACCCTGATCGATCAATAACTGAGTCGCGTAAACCGCCCATCCCTCCACATAGGGCGTGTTCGAAAAAACCGTTCGCAGCAATCCCTGCCACTTCGGTTCGATATCGTTGGCGTATTCCGCCTGCACGTAATGCCCCGGCATCGCTTCATGAATCGTGAGAATCTTCAACCCATACCGGTTGTATTCGCGCAGCTTGGATTCCACCCGTTCCGCCGTCATATCCGGGGTCATCGGCGTAATCCAGTAGAACGCGCCCAGTTGCGGCTCCATCGGCGGCGCGGAAGAGAATCCCCCCACGGCATAGATGCCGCGCATAAACTCCGGCGTGGGAATCACTTCCAGATTGTTGCGGGCGGGCAGCTTGAGCAAATGATGATCTCTCACAAACTCCGTCGCCTCGGCCAGATCCTGTTTCGCATCCGCGAAGTAATTCTCCTTGGTCGCATGCTGTTGCGCAACCTTGTCCAGAACCTGCGAGACGACGGTGTTCAAATCGTCCGGCAACGCTTGGCCGGGAAAGAATTTCGGATAGACCGCCGTAGCCTGCTGCTTCATCTCCTGCCGGATACTCTCCAGTTTCGCCTCCGCGTCGGCAAGCGCCTGCTCCGGGGTGTCGCCCGTGACAAGCGTGAGCTTGAACTTTGCGGCGTATTTCCGCGAACCCAACTGCCACGGACTGGTGTGCTGGCTGAGATCCTTCTTCAGAAACTCGTTAAAGCCGTTTAGCGCTTGAACGGCGATCGCCGACACCGCGCCGAACTGCGGCTTCAAGGCAACCGGAACGTTCGGCGCAAGCGTGTGCTGAATCAGATCGATGTTGCCCTCGTTTTCCTCGCGCGCAACCTGATTCCAGATTTCCGGCGAGTCCCGCAGGTTCTCCCGTGCGGTTCGAAGAAACCCCGGTACTTGCTGCAGCCTCGCGATGATATGCGCGAAACGCTTGTCCACCGGTTCGTAGTGGAGAATATACGGCGCGTAAAGAGCATTCCCGATCGTTTCGACATAGCCGGTCGGGTTGTGCCGATAGCTTTGGAGCTGATCCATCTCCAGCAGCGCGGAATCGCACTGCAGCCGGATCACGTCGAGATCGGCCGCGGATTCGCGTGAAAGCTTCCCCTTGCCCAGACTCAACGCTTCGGTCTTGGCTTCGCTAAAGAATTTCCGCGCCTTTTCAAGACCCGCCGCCGAGTTATCGTCCAACAGGTCATCCAGCACCGCTCCTTTATGCTCGTGATAGCCCGCTTGCGTGGCGCTTACCGGAGAAAGTGCCAGGCTTTCCCGTACAAAACGTTCAGACAGCTTTCGGACCTTGTCCTCCGGCGTGGAGTTCGCGAATCCCAGAATCAGGACGCCTGCCGATAACAATCCAGCCAGTTTCAGTACGAGTTTCAAATTGCCTCCAGCTCTTCCTCGAGCATCTGCTTGCGCGCCAACTCCGCATAATAGCCGTTCTCTTCGAGCAGTTCCTCATGGGTGCCGCTCTCCACCACCAGCCCGCGATCCAGCACGATGATGCGGTCGGCGCCACGCACGGTGGAGACCCGGTGGGAGATGAGGATCGCCGTCCGGCCTCGAACCGCTCCCGCCAGCCCTTCCAAAATACGGTCTTCGGTAAGCGTATCCACGCTCGAAAGCGCGTCGTCCAGTATCAGCACCCGCGGGTTCCGCAGCAAAGCCCGCGCGATGGCCGTCCGCTGTTTCTGGCCGCCCGATAACGTCAGCCCCCGTTCGCCCACCATCGTGTCGAATCCGTTGGGAAAGTCGGCGATGTCGGTCGCGAGCCCCGCCAGCGTGGCGGCCCGCTCGATCTCCTCGCGAGTCGCCTGGTCCACGCCGAACGCGATATTCTCCGCGATGGTGGCGCTGAACAAAAAAGTTTCCTGCGGCACCATGCCGATCGCGCGGCGGATCACCGCTGGATCCAACTCCCGCAGATCGATCCCATCCAGCCGGATCACGCCGTGCGAAGGGTCGCGCAATCGCGGAATCAGGCTCACCATCGTGCTCTTGCCGCTCCCGGTTCGTCCGACGATGGCCACGGTAGTGCCCGCTTCAATCACCAGATCCACCGGCCCAAGCGCGCGGCCCGTCTCGTAGTCCACCCGCGCCCCATCGAACGTGATTTCCCCTTGAACCTCCGGCAAAGGCACGGGGATCAGCGGCGCGGCGATCGCCGGCTTCTCATCCATGATTTCTAAAATGCGCGTGAGCGACGCCGTCCCGCGCTGCATCAGGTTCACCACCCAGCCGAGCGCGATCATCGGCCATACCAGCATGCTCATGTACGTGTTGAACATGACGAAGCTGCCCAGCGTGATGCGGTGCTGCAGAACCTGATTTCCCCCGGCCCACAACACGGAGAGGAACGTCAGTCCGATCAACGCTTCCAGCAATGGTTCGAAGATTCCTTGCAATCGCGCCAGGCGAAGGTTCTGGGCGATGTAGGTCCGGTTCAACTTCTCGAATTTGCGGATCTCGGCATCTTCCTGCGCGAAAGCCCGCACCATGCGGACTCCCGACAAATTCTCCTGCACGCGGCTGCTGATGTCGGAGAACATGGCCTGAATCGTCTGAAAACGCGAATGAATGCGCCGTCCGAAAAGAATGACCGTGATGCTGACCAGCGGCGCGGGAAGAATCGCCGGCACCGCCAGGCGCCAATCCACCCAGCACATGATGCCGATCGCCAGAATAAAGGTCAGCGTCGTTTCCGTCCAGTACATGATGCCCGGCCCCAGCATCATCCGGACCGCATTCAAATCGTTGGTCGCCCGCGCCATCAGATCCCCGGTCCGGTTGCGCGCGAAGTAGCCCGGCGACAGCTTCGTCAGATGGCCAAACAAGTCGTTCCGGATGTCGAACTCCACATCGCGGGAGATGCCGACCAGTATCCAGCGCATCCAATATTGGAAGACGCCCTTCACCAGGCAAATCCCGATCAGCAGCAGCGCGAAGCCCGCGACCGCCTGCATGGGACGATGATGCGTAAGCGCGTCGATCGCCGCCCGGATGACCAGCGGCAGGCAGGCCGCCGTAATGTCTTTCAACGCCAGCGAGGATAGGCCGAGCGCCCACCCGCGCCGGTATCTCCAAAGATACGGCCAGATCCTTTTAAGATGCGCGCGCATCGCTAATCACCCAGCCAGTTTGCGAACGTCTTCAGCCACTCGCCCAGGAAGGTCTTCTGGCCCTCGCGTTCCTTCCACCAGCCATCGGGTGTGAAGAAAGGGTCCGGCGAAGCGACCACTCGAAAATCCATATCGGGCGCTTTCTGCCGGAATATTCGCGCCGCCCGGCGCGTGTGAAACGAGCTGGTCACCAGAATAAATTTCTTTACCCCCCGGCGCCGCATTTCGCGCACCACCATTTCCGCCTCATCGGACGTCGATTGAGCCTGATACTTCAGTTTGATAAACCGATTTTCGTCGTAGCCGTTCGCCGCCGCCCACGCCACCGCGAGATCGCTTTCGTGCTGCCCGTAGATCGGTCCGGAACCGCTCACCAGTACCACCGGCGCGTACCGGGACGCCAACTTCGCGGCGGTCAAAATGCGGGTCCCGCGCAGGTCGCCCCCCAGGACCACGATCATGTCCGCTTTTTCCGGCTGCTGATTTTCCACCAGATAGGAACCGAGCCAGGTAAGCCAGGTCGCGTGGAAAATGACGGCCGCAAGAACAACAGCCCCGATTACCGCGAACGCCGCTGCGGCGCGGCGCGAAATCCGCACTCGCTACTTCTCGTCCGGTGTGCTCTTCGGGTCCAGATGTCCAACCGTCTTCAGCCGCTGGTACAGCCGCTCGATTTCCATCTCATCTTCCGGACGGAGCACGCGGTAGCGGGCGGGCGGCAATTGGCGGCGTTCCGTCGGCGAAGACAGCATCTCGCCCCAGTACTGCCGGTACGGAATCCCATCGATCAACGCATCCCGCGACATTCTGCGAAGCGTCCGCAACAGCCCTTTACAGGAGTCGAGATCTCCGGGATAGATCAGCATCACGCGCGAATCGTCATACAGCGTGAGGCGCACAGCCAGCGGAGAAAGCCAGCCCGTTCGGTCCACGCGCCGGATGTCGATCCATGGAATCATACGCTTACCGATCCGCAGGTAAGGATCTTGCACCTCGATCGCGGGCCGCACCGCCAGCGCGATCATGCACGCCGCGGTCAGAATAAACAACGCCGCCGGAACGAATGCCGGTGCCCAGCCCATGCCCAGCCAGGCGGAAAAAATGCCAAGCGCCAGGGCGGCAATCCCGAAATAGAAGTAGTAGCGAGCAGGCTGGTAGCGGGTCATGAAACTGCGTTGACACCTTAAGCCTACTCCCCTGGGAATCATGCGTCAACGCGGGCCTTACTAGCGGACGCTGACCGAGAGATTTTTTCCTGTTGCTCCGAAATTTTTAACGGGAGACTCTCCGGTCCGAAAACTAAGATGTGGGTCTCAAGCAAACCGATGGAATGAGCCCTCATGGCTGCTTTGCAGCTTTGCCAATCAGCGCGGAGCTGGCTCCGCTGTTTGTGGCCCCGCAACACACACCGAACGTTCCCAGACGCCCTCGCGCACGCCGGCGGTACCGCTAGTACCAGCCCCACGAGCCCCGCATGCCCGCTTTCGCGTAAAACCGGATCGCGACCGCCACATCTGCATCGCGACCGCCACATCTAACGTCCTCGCGGGAATTCGCGCATCTCTCAAACCCCCGCCAGCGTGCCTAGCTCCTCAATGCCAATTCATTCCAGTAACAGGTGTGACTTGAGAATCCGTTGAGTTTCGTTTTCCAGGGCATGCTCCACGCCCAGCTCCACCATCCGCGCGCCCAGCATGGTGATCATTCCCTGCACTTCGGGCTCTGCGGTCTCCAGATCGCAGGACTGCTACTACGGGCCGAAATGCTTCCCGCGCCGCCCCGTCGCCGAGCAGCAGCAACCGACGTGGTCCCCGATAATGCCCGCGCGGGCGCCGCTACCAAAACATTCGAGAACTAAATAGCTACCTTCGCACATGCATATTCAAAAGCGATGCTGCTACTACCGATGGCTCGACAAACAGTGCCCCAGCTTTTGAGGGCGGCGCTCTCCGGATATCTTATCTGTTACTGGTTTCCAGGAATCTCGCACGCGCAGACTGGGTTCACCATATCGACCGTCGAGCAAAACACCCTTTCCGGCGGAGCAACGGTTCTCAACCAATTGGCATGTTGGGACGGCTCGATTCCGCCCGGCGCGGCGGTGAACTGCGGAACAAGCGCCACGACGGGCGTTATTGGCGTGGTGATCGGGAACGCAGGATCTTCCGGAGCAGCCAACATCGTTCAGTACGGTCCGACCTCGTGTCTATTCGACGCGTTTGCTTCAACGACGGGCGACTACATAGTCCCGTCGACAACGTCCCCCGGCAAGTGCCACGACGCCGGATCCGCGTATCCTACAACCTTCCCGGTCGGGACTGTGTTGGCCTCGGCGAGTGCGGGGTCAGTGACAACTATCTATCTCTTCGACCTCTCGACCAGCCCTGGCGCTTACAGCGTGACGACTTCCGGCGCCTCCCCGGGGGCGTCCGGCGCTATTCGCCTGGCGACGGGGACCGCAGCCGCGTCGTCGGGGAACTCGACATCCGGCGCAATAACGATGCAGTCGGGCAACGTCGGGCTATCGGGAACCGGCACGGGAACAATCGGCAACGTAGTCCTGGACACAGGGGCAAGCACGGGGAGCGTTGCCGCCGCACCCGGGCAGATTCAAATAGGCCCCGTCAACGCACCGGGAATAACGCTCGGAAACAGCAATATCAACACCAGTACCAACGTAGGAATCGGGGGCCCGAACACCTCTATGGTGGGAGACCGGTTGCAGCTCCTGCTCAAGTCGACGTACGACTACTCCGGCCTGGAACTGACATATAACAACACCCTCGACGGTTACGCGAGTGTCGATTTCTTTGACATGGGCACCCTCGCCTACGACTGGTCCTTTGGTGCCCTCGCGCCCAACTGGAGCGGCGAGGGCCTCAGCGGGCCGAAGTTCTTCATCCAGCACTTCACCACGCCCACAACATCTTCCTTTCCGTTCGTAATCGACGGCACTGGGCGCATCGGGATCGGGGCGGCCAATCCCGTGGCTCTTCTCGACCTCTCTTCATCGACGCTCGCGGGATCGCCGTCGGGAACCGCGGGCGTGCTCCTGAACCTGGGTCCCTCGACCTTCACCGACAACGCGACGGCGGCTTCCGCGACGGCGCCGGCAGCAGTCCTGAGTGCCTTTCAGCCACCCACGCTGGCCGCTGCGAACACGTTGGTCACCACCACAAACGCATACAGCGTATCGGTCGGCGGCGCGCCGGTTGCCGGCACAAACGAAACCTTCACGAACGGCATCGCATTAAACGTCGCATCCAACACTCTCACGCACACAACCAACGGATACGGCCTACAAATAAATGCCCCCACCGGGGCGACCAATGACTACAGTGCTGTTTTCCAGGGTGGGAACGTCGGCGTGGGGACGTCCGCGCCGCAAGGCGCTCTAGACGTGCGGCAGTTAACTAACGGCTCAACCGCCCTCCTCGCCCGGCGCGCAACGGACTCCAGCCCTTCCGGCTACTTCCTCCAACTACAAAACTACGCGGGAACGGCGAACGTCCTCGCCGTTGGGGTAAACGGGGTCTTCACCAGCCCTAGCTATACGGGGATACCCATCGTTGGCAGCGAAGTCGTCATCGCCTACAGCGGCACCGTTGCCTTCAACGCAACAACCGCCACCGTGCAACGCCTCACGCTTACCGGCAATGTAACCTCATGGTCGATCGGCTCGGGGCTTGCGGGCCAGCGGATGTGCGTCCTGATTGCCCAAGACTCAATGGGCGGCCGGACGTTCCCCACGACCCCGTCCTCCGCCAACGTACTCGGATTCTTTACGATTTCCACGAACGCAAGCGCCCGCAACTCGCAGTGCTTTTACTGGGACGGCGTTCTGACCGCATGGGTACCGGAGAGCGCGGGCATAACCAACTTCTGAAACGAGCAAATCAAATGAAAACGACAATACCGCCGTTTGTGGCCCTTGCGCTGTTCTCGGTCCTCGCTGGGGTGCCCCTGATATGCACAGCCCAGACGTCCGTCACGGTTACCCGCACTGGCTCTGGAACGATCGCGCCAAATACCCTGGTAGTCGACTCAGGCGGAAACGTAGTAACCGCAACGGGATCGACCACGACGCTCCCCGACGGGACCACCGTTCTGAACACCGCCCAAGCCCAATGCGAAGGGGTGGCCCTCGGGGTAGCCGGAACAAGCGTTCAGGTAGCAAAATACGGGACGGTCCAGCTAATTGCACAGTCCACTACCGGTTCACCCCCAACCGTGGGCGACTTAGTCCTGTGCCCAATTCCGGCTCTGACAGCGGGCTACGCGGTCGACTCCGGCCAGACGGCGGCCTCGAACGTACCCCTCGGAACGCCGATCGTGGGAAGAATACTCTCTCTCGGCGCGTCGGTGGGCAGCACGGGGATCATGGCCAACGTGCAGCTAGTCGGCCCCGGTGTCTACGGCTCCGGCTGGGTGCCGCTCATCAACGGCTTCTCGCAAGACATGCTTCCCTCTTCCGGGGATTCCACAAATCACGCAAACGCATATAACTATAAGATGTATGGCCCGACTACGCTGCCTACCCTCGGCTCGATGAGCTCCTACGCTGGTTGGTGGATTGACCGCGGCGGATTCACGTTATCGGGGAACGGCGAGAGCAGCGTGGCGCCTGAAGATTACGAGCTCCTCCGCCTGTCCGCAGTCACGCAGCCCGGAACACGCGAGAACACGCTCGAGGTGTTCGACTATACAACGACCGGCCTTGGCTCTGTGCCGGGCTCCTTTTTTAACGAGGCTGGCTTCGCGTCCATGTATAGCGGTATCGTACTGTACGGCATCAACGCTCACACTTCCGGCTGCAACGGCACCAAGTGCGGCACATCTGGCACCACATACACCGATCACGACGTCCAGCAAATTGGTATCGAATCGGATGTAGAGGAAAGGTCGACACCCTCAAAAGCGTCGCGGCCGAGCTACGGGGTATTCAGCGCGTGCGTAAACTGCAACAACTCCGGCTCCAATGTCGGGTTCGAAGCCGCGGCTAAGCAAGCCTTGGGAAGTGACGCCGCGTCCTTGCCCTGGGGCTTTGCGTTTCAGTCGGCCCCGGGTGCCGCTATCACCGGCTTAGACTTGGAACCGCTAACTACGGGTGGGCCAAGCGACGCGCAGCCGCTTCAGCAATGCGCCTACTCAACGGGAGGGTCAACGCCGACCACCGCGTGCACGGTGATGACAACTACAAGCGGCTCGCTGACCAAAATCACGTCGCCACTGCGCACGGAATTCCTAAACCCAGGCGGAGGGCTCGCCCCGGTCAGCTTCGCATACAACACAACCTCGGGTACCGGCGGCACCCAGCCCCTGGCGGAGACGGACCTCGGAAGCTACTGGAGCAACGCGAGCGCTACAAGCAGCGTTACGCTCAACCTACCCAGCCCAACCCCAGGGTCAGTCGTATACTTCGTTGAGCTGTCCCCAACGTACACCATAACTGTTAAGGTCGGAAGCGGTGCAGTCATGTGCCACACAGCGTCCGGCGCTTCGTCTTCAAACTGCTCCAGTACGGGGTCGATCACAAGCAGCGTCCCGGGCAGCTTTGCCAAGCTCTACGCCACGGTGGGATACTGGTTTGTCGAGTATGAATCGGGCACCTGGACTGGCCTCTGACAGGGCGAGGTGCCGAGCGGACGAAGCCTTAGACCTTAGACCCGCACTTCTCTAACCGTAACCACCGGGCCACATGCGGCCCGGTGCCGACCCACGGGCAGAACCGCGCGCATACCGCTTTACAAGCGCCAATAATACCAAGCGTTAGTACTAAGCATTTGTTATCCTCTTGGAATAATGACCCGGTCTAACAATCCTCTTGGAATAATGACCCGGTCTAAAATCCTCGGGCGCGCGCGGAACATGGCCCGGTTCGCACAGTTTCTCGGGACGGGGAGCCTCACCGCAACCCTCGCCCTCTGCCAAGTCGCCTACGTCGGGGAAAGTGCGGACGACCAAGTCTCCACGCTGAGTGAATCGACCGGCGCCAAGACCCCTATTGCCAAAGCTGGGATCTACGGAACAACCCTCGCCGTCTCGCCAAGCGGCGCCAAAGCGTACGTTGGGTCTTACAACTATTTCAATCGGCCAACGCCCGCCGTGACGATCGTGGACCTCTCCACCGGCGCGACGGTCGGAACCATCACAGCAGTACCGTCGCCCTCTGCGCCCGTTCTGAGCCCCGACGGCTCCCTCCTTTACGTCATCACCGCCGCCTCGGGTTTAGCAGCGATCGACACCGCTTCTGGAACCCTGCTCGCCACAGCCCCGGCCAGCGGAGTAACACCCGGGATCGCCGTCAAGCCGGACGGGTCCGAGGTGTACGCCGCCACGGGGGGCGTGGTGTCCGTCTTCGACGCGCACTCGCTGGCCTTGAAATCCGTTATTGCCGTCGTTGATCCGGTCGCTTTGGTTTTTTCGAGCGACGGCAGCCGCCTCTACGCGGTGGGCAACTCGTCCCCTATGCTCTCGGTCATCGACACGGCCTCCTATTCGGTGGTTGCGGCCGTCCTCAAGCCGAAGGGTCTGCAAGGAGCGATCGTTAGCGAGGCGATCAGCCCCGACGGCCAGACTGTTTATATCGGCAGCACATTCGAACTGTTAAGCGTATCAACGGCCTCCAACGCCGTGACTGGCGAAATCAAGACTCCCGGCGCCCTTGGCGGATCTCTGGCCGTATCGATGGGCGGAACATCCGTCTACGCAACCCGCTCGCCTTCTCCGGACCTTTACCCCCTTTCCTCGCCCGGCCTTTTTCAAATCGACGTCGCTAGCGGCGCGGGAAGTACACTTTCTCCAAGCTCGGAAATAAGCGCGCTGCAGCGCCCCTCATCCTCACAGCCGATCTACCTCTTGGAAGCGCCCTCAATGACGCTGGTTGAGGACCTGTCCAGCGGGACTTTAACAACACGCGTCGCGCCCACGCTCGGGACCGCATCGCTCAGCGTCTCAAGCAGCGGGAACACGGTGGCGGGACTGACTCTGTTCGCGAACCTCTCTTCAAACCCCACCCAAGCTATCGTCTCGATCCTGAACACGGCAACACACAGGTCGTCGGGCGAATTCGCTCTTGCGCCAACCGCACCGCCGAGCTACCCGCTCCCTTCCGGGGTCGCCGTCAACAGCAATGGTTCGCTCGGTTACGTAGCGGCACCAGGCATAGACGCCGTGACCGGGGAAATTGCTCCCGAGATTTCGGTACTGCAACTCCCTCAGGGCACCCTGGAAAGCTCTTTCGTGGCGCTGCCCAGCACATCTCCTGACATCTCGCGCCTAGCCATCTCGCCTGACGATTCCACGCTTTATTTCGTCATCAACTCCCGGCTCTGTGCGGAGGCGGTTGCCGATCCCGGAAATGCGACGTGCGTACTGTTGACGGCCGGGAGCACCACCGGAACGGCGGGGGCCTATGTTCTGTCTCCCGATGGCGCCAGCATCTACGCGGTCGCTTCCAAACCCACCGCGAACGGGCTGGGTTATTATTTATTCATCGACGAGGTCAACGCCAAAACTCTCGCAAGCGTGAAATCGGTGAACATCCCAAGTGCTGACCTCGGCTACCAGCCCTACGACTGCTTTATTGCGTACTCGGCCAGCTCGAACAGCGCGTACATGGCCTGCCAGATCTCTACTTTTTCCCAGTCGCTGGGAGCCGTAATCCGCGTAGACTTCGGCTCGTCCACCGTGGCGGCAGCCGAACTTCTGGAGTTTCTTCCGGAGGGAATCGCGGTCGCGCCGGATGGGACGAAAGTGCTCGTAACCGGTTCTATCCAAGGAACGCGCGTATTCGATGGATCGACACTCGCCGGTATCGGGCTGATCCCGGGCGGCCCGGGAGGCGGCATTGTAATCGCGCCGCAATAGCCGTCAGCAATCGGTCGGACCGTTCACCAAACTTCGACCTAACCTTTTCACTGCAATTCCAACAACTTCCGCCCAATCGCCTCCCAAAGCCTCCCACTCGCCTGACATAGTCGGAGCAGGAGGTCCACCTACCAAATGTTTCAACAGAATTCTCAACCCGACCCTCGATTTCCGAAAGCCGCCCAACCACCTAAACCCAGGCAGCGCCTGGCCCTCCGCGGTTTCGACCACGCCGTCACCGGCCAGAAGCTCATGTATCAGGCATCCGAAATCCGCGCCTACATGCACCTCGGCGCCGAGTACATGGCGGAACTCCGCCCCGTCGGCATCCGCGAAACCCAAACCGCGCAGCGCATCGTCGATCTCAACTGGCGCCTCAACCGTCTCACCGCCATCGAAACCAATCTGCTGACGTTCAACTCCCTCGCGAAGTCCAACGAAAATCCCACCGGCGACCCCAACACCGAAGGCATCATGGCCCATGCCTACGCGTGGGCCACCGACTGTACCTATTCCAAAACCTTCGAAGCCATCAGCCGCTACGAATCCCGTTTAACGCGCTTGCTCATCCAACTCACCAAAGAGTTCGAGCGCCTGCAGGACCGCCGTCTCGCCAAATCCGAAGACAAGTTCATCCTGGAAGATTGCTACGTCTGGCGCTGGTACTCCGGCAACCTCCGCCCGGAACCCGCTCCCACGGCGGAATCGCCGCAACCTGCACAAACTTGTGCAGCATGAAAACATGCACAATCATGCACAACCCTTGTGCGGCTTGAGGTTCCAGGCGCAATCCTGCTGGCACGTTGATCCCTTGCACAATCTTGCACAAGCAACCCCCAGCGCCGGCCCTTTCGAATTCGAGCGGCCGGACTACTGCGTCGGCTCCGGCCTTTTCCAGAAGTAAAGCAACCCGCGCATTCCGTACTGCATGCCGCTGATCAAGGTGAGCAAAGCGGTCGGCCAGAGCACGGCATTTGCCCACGGTTCCCACCGCTGCCCGCCCGCCGCGTTTGCCGCCACGAACAATCCGGCTGTCACGATCTGACACAAAGTACTCGCCTTCCCATACCGGGTCGGTTTCAAATTCGAGTAGTGGGTGAAGAGCATGACGAATGACGAACTAAGCAGCAGCAACAGGTCGCGGCCAAAGACGATTCCGACGAACCACGCGGGAACGGTGTGGATCCACGCCAAGCCGAGGAAGACGCCGCTCAGCAGAAGTTTGTCGGCGACCGGATCGAGATACTGGCCCAGTTCCGTCTCGCTCTTCGTCCATCGCGCCACCATGCCGTCCAGCAGGTCGGTGAGCCCCGCCGCGAAGATCAGGAGAAACGCGCGGCGCGGATGCTCGCGAAGAATTTCAAGAACCGCGAACGGCGCGAGCACCAGCCGGACCGTCGTCAGCAGGTTGGCGGCGTTCCAGAAGCGGGCGTTCCAAAACTGCCGCGCGGCCATAAGTTAACATCCAATTATGCCAAAAGCTATGTGGGAGAACACGGTGGTTGCGGAGAGTAACAACACCGTCATCGTGGAAGGCAATCACTATTTTCCGCCGGATTCCGTGCACCGCGAGTACTTCAAATCCAGCTCAACCACCACCACTTGTCCCTGGAAGGGCAAGGCCAGCTATTACACCCTGGACGTAAAGGGTAAGAAAAACCCGGACGCCGCCTGGTATTACCCGAGTCCGAGTAAAGAAGCTTCCCAGATCAAGGATCACGTCGCCTTTTGGCGTGGCGTCCGCATCGAAAGTTAGCCGCTACTCAAGCACCAGCAGCAGGTCCTTGGCTTCCACCTGCTGGCCCGCATGCGCCGTAAGCTTCGTAACCGATCCATCCACCGGCGAGTAGACTGTACTCTGCATCTTCATCGCTTCGAGCACCAACAGCCGGTCGCCCTTCTTCACCGCCTGACCTTCCTTCACCGCCACAATCGTCACCAGCCCCGGCAGCGGCGCGCCCACCTGCCCG
Source organism: Bryobacteraceae bacterium (assembly GCA_965225785.1). Taxonomy (GTDB): domain Bacteria; phylum Acidobacteriota; class Terriglobia; order Bryobacterales; family Bryobacteraceae; genus Bog-113. Next base: position 1,293,072 of record CBDDBV010000005.1, read on the forward strand.
GGCTTCGACGGGTCCGCCTTCATCTTGGCTTCCTGCGTTTCCTTGATGCCGCGGTCCTTGATATCGACCTCGCGGGGCCTGCCGTTCAGTTCGAAAAAGACCGTGCGCTGTCCGTCCGGCCGCGGCTCGCCAACCGTGAGGAACTTGATGACCAGCGTCTTACCTTCTTCGATGTCGATCGCGATCTCTTCACCCTTCTCCATCCCGTATAGAAACTGGGCGGACGGCAGAACTTCGACGTCTCCATACATCGCGCGGGCCTGCGAATACTTAACGAACACCTCCGGGTACATCAGGTAGCTCATCACCTCATCGTTCGAAGGCTCGCGGCCGATCTTCGCGGCCACATCGACGCGGCTTTGCGCAATGTCGGTCGGCGGCAGAAGTGCGCCGGGCCGTCCTTCCAGCGGCTTCTTCCCGCGCAGAACGATCTGCTGGATGTGCGGCGGCCATCCGCCATCCGGCTCACCCAGCGAACCCATGAACATATCGACCACGGAGTTGGGAATCGGCAGGTTGTGATCCGGCCCGAGCTTTTCGAACTCCTCCACCGTCATGTCCCGCGTGACCAGGAAGATCGCCATGTCACCCACCACCTTGCTCGATGGCGTCACTTTTACGATGTCGCCGAACGCCATGTTGACCTGCGCGTAGGTGCGCGCCACTTCGTTCCAGCGCTCGCCCAGTCCCATGGCCTGCGCCTGTTCTTTCAGATTCGTGAACTGGCCGCCGGGCATCTCGTGCTCGTAGACTTCCGCCGTGCCCCCCTTCGGGCTGGTATCGAACGGCGCATAGCACGCCCGCACCGTTTCCCAGTAATCGGATAACGCGTTCAGCGCGCTGAGAGAAAGGCCCGTCGAGCGCGGCGTGTTATCGAGCGCGGCCACGATGGAGTTGAGATTCGGCTGGCTGGTCTGCCCGCTCATCGATGCGATCGCGCCATCCGCCACATGCACGCCCGCGTCGGCGGCCTTTAGAATAGTCGCCGCGTTGATGCCGCTCGTATCGTGCGTGTGCAGATGAATCGGTATCCCGACTTCCTGCCGCAGCGCGTGCACCAGCTTCTCCGCCGCGTAGGGCCGCAGCAGTCCCGCCATGTCTTTGATCGCCAGCACGTGCGCGCCCATGCGCTCCAGCTCGCGCGCCATGCGGATGTAGTAGTCGAGCGAATACTTCTGCCGCGCCGGGTCCAGAATATCGCCCGTGTAGCAGATCGCCGCTTCGCAGATGCGCCCGGTCTGCAGCACCGCGTTCATTGCGACTTCCATATTCGGCAGCCAGTTCAACGAATCGAAGATGCGGAAGATGTCGATACCCTGACGCGCCGCTTCGGCGATAAACTCCTGCACCACATTATCCGGATACGCCGTATAACCCACCGCGTTCGACGCCCGCAGCAGCATCTGAAAGCAGATGTTCGGAATGCATTTCCGCAGTCTCCGTAGACGCTGCCACGGATCTTCCAGCAGGAAGCGCATAGTGACGTCGAACGTCGCGCCGCCCCACATCTCCAGGCTGTACAGCCCTGGAAGGCTCCTCGCCACATAGCCCGCCACCGCTTCCAGATCGTACGTGCGCACGCGCGTGGCAAGTAGCGATTGGTGCGCGTCTCGAAACGTCGTATCCGTCAGAAGCAGGCGCTGTTGCTGCTGCGTCCACCGCGCGAAATCCCTTGGCCCGATGGAGTCCAGCAACTGCCGCGTCCCGGGCGCAATCGCCGCGTCCGTCCGGGGAGCGCGCGGCGTGGATACCGAAACCGGCGCAGTCTTCCCCGCCAACTCCGGATTGCCGTTGACGATAATTTCCCCAAGGTAAGTCAGTAACTTCGTTGCGCGATCTTTACGCGGAGTGAATTCGAATAGCTCCGGCGTCTGATCGATGAACGACGTCGTCACATCGCCCGAACGGAACGCCTCGTTGTTCACCACATTCTCAAGGAATGGAATATTCGTCTTGATCCCGCGAATGCGAAACTCGCGCAGCACGCGATCCATGCGGCGGCACGCTTGGATAAAGTCCGACCCGAAGCACGTCACCTTCACCAACAGCGAATCGTAGAAGGGCGTGATGGTGGAACCGCTATAAGCCGAGGCCGCATCCAACCGCACCCCATACCCGCCCGGCGAACGGAACGTATGGATTTTGCCGTAATCCGGCGCGAAGTTCTGGGCCGGGTCTTCCGTCGTGATGCGGCACTGCAGCGCGGCGCCGAACAGCCGCAGATCCTCCTGTCGCGGCAGCGCCAACGGCGCTTCGTGCAGCTTCGCTCCCTGCGCCACCAGAATCTGGCTCTGCACGATATCGATGCCGGTAACCATCTCGGTGACCGTGTGTTCCACCTGCACCCGCGGATTCACTTCGATGAAGTAGAACTCGTTGGTATCCGCGTCGACCAGGAACTCCACCGTCCCCGCGTTGTAATAGCCCGCCGTGCGGCCGATCCGCAGCGCCGCCTCGCACAAATCCGCGCGAACCTGCGCGGGAATCGCCAGAGCCGGGGCAACTTCCACCACCTTCTGATGCCGCCGCTGCACGGAGCAATCCCGCTCGAACAGGTGCATCAAGTTGCCGTGCTGATCGCCCAGGATCTGCACTTCGATATGCCGCGCTCGCCGGATGTACTTCTCCAGAAACACCGCGTCATTCCCGAACGCCGCGCCCGCTTCCTTGCGCGCTTCTTCCAGCCGTCCCGCGAAGTCCTCCACTTTCTCCACCACGCGCATGCCGCGGCCGCCGCCGCCGAACGCCGCTTTCACGATCAGCGGAAACCCGATCTGCTCCGCCACCGTTTGCGCCGTCGCGGGATCGGTAAGCGCTTCCTCCGTGCCTGGCACAATCGGCACGCCCGCGCGCTCCGCCAAATGCCGGGCGGCGGTCTTGTCTCCAAGCAATTCCAGCAGATCCGAATTGGGTCCGACGAACGTGATTCCAGCCGCTTCACACGCGCGCGGCAAAGCCGGATTTTCCGCCAGGAACCCATAGCCCGGATGAATGAAATCCACCTGCTTTTCCCGCGCCAGCGCCACGATCCCCTGCACGTCCATATAGGCCTGCACGGGTCCGAGCCCTTCCCCCACCAGATATGCCTCGTCCGCTTTGAAGCGGTGCAGACTGAGCCGGTCTTCCCGCGAATAGATGGCAACCGTACGCAGGCCAAGCTCGGTGGCCGCGCGCATAATCCGAATTGCAATCTCTCCCCGGTTCAGTGCCAGCAGTTTGCGCATAGTCGTTCCAGTTTAATCAGTAGCGGATTTCGATCACGTTGGATTTGCTATGCCGCACGCACGATCGCCGGGTTCTGGCTTCCCAGCGGATGGAAACGGTGCTTAGAGTAACGACTCGGTGGTGTCGTAAGGTGCGTTGACGAAGCTCGGTTTCCGATATGCGAGCGGCGGGACGGCGGAATTCGCTCCCGAATCGAACGCTAGGTCGAACAGCTTCGTGGCGGCGAGATACGGCTTGTGAACGCGGATAAACGAGAACCGCAGCTTCTTCTCGCGGATGAACCACGCGAGGCGGCCCGCGATCTTCTCGATTCTCCCGAGCCCGAGTTCGTTGCCGTGAAGCTCTGGTTTGCCCACTAGTCCGAGCAATTCGCTATGCATTCCGGTGTACTTGCGGTCCACATCCGCAAGTGAGATAAAGGTGACCGTCCAGAACGTCCTGCTGGTCGGCGAAGAGCGTCAGCCCGGAGTTCCGGATTCGTCTGCGTCGGCGTTGCATGGCATCAAGTCCGATCGTACGGACCGCCTTGCGCGCGGAACCGGTCGCAGGTCATGCGCGGATCTTCAGTAGGGTGCGCAACCCGGGCGAGCAGTGCGCGGACTAGGCGGCGGTTTTAAGGTTAGCGCGTTTTACCCAGGTGTCAAGCCGGTCTGCGCACGTCGCGCGATTTCATCGAACACGGATTCGGCCTTCCGAAACCACGGTGACCCGATTCGCAAGCTCCAGGACGAGAAGCTCAGCCAAATGCGATCTTATGAAATCCAGCACCGCCGAGCGTCCGGACGCTCCGGGACGGAACAAGACCACTCCCGCGTGAGTGTTGACGGGGTGTTGGATCAGACTGGCGATCCCTTTGTCGAGCGTCAACAGGATGCGTCCTTCTCGAAGCGCGGCGGCCACGACGATCGGATCAGCCGCTCCCGCCAGGTTCTCGTCGACGACAGTGTCGGCGTCGTGTTGGGCCCGATTTAGATCTGTGACCAGATCGATAGGCAGGTTCTCATCGATCTTGAATTTCACCGGGCCTGCAAAGGGATCAGTCGTTCTTCATGCGCCAATTCAGCAGCATACGCAAGGGCTGCGTCGATGTGTTCAAGTCTCAGGGTGGGGTAGCTTCGCAGAATCTCGTCTCGCGAGGTGCCTTCTGCCAGGTTATCGAGAATCACGGTAACAGGAATTCGAGTGCCTCGGGCGCAAAGATCGCCTCCACAAATGGCGGGGTCGCTACCCAGGTATCGCTGCCAGACCGTCATGCAACGATTGTAAATCCCCGGCGGCTAACTACTCGAAGTTTCGTCTCAGGAAAGCGCATTTTACGGTCAAGTTGCCGGCACTCGGACTTCACGGGATTGATCTCTACCGACTGCCCCGCACGGGCCACATTCCCCGAGTGGCCGATCTGGACAGAATCTGCTCGTCGGGCGCTGCATATCTATAGACGTCGGAAGTAAGGCTACGGAATCGGCGGAATGGCACGACACGAAAGACGAACGGCTTAACGGCCAGCCGAAGGTCGCGCGAGCAAAGCGTCGCTGCTTCGGCGTACCGTTGCGAGCGACTTGGCGGCTGAACACCTTTGTTCGGCGGGCCGAGCACGAACGCTTGGTCAATCAAGCCTCCTACTAAAACGCATTTAGTAAGACGCATTCTGGACCGGCGGCGATACGACGCTTCATCTCGATCCTATGGAGCCCGTGGGTGTTGAGCCAAGGTTGTTCTCGACTTGGCCAGAACTGACATCCCCAGGTTTTTCTCAGATATCCAGTTGGGCGGATCATCTTGTTGAAAATACCGCTCCCACGATTTGATCCATCAGTGACGATGAGTCCCCCTTCGTCCGGAAAGTGCTTGAGAATGCGTGGAAGCCACTCCTTCCCGAGAAGGTACAGCCCGCTGCCACCTTCGCTTGGGGAGTCTCTTCTATAAAAGAAAACATGGACAAGCGGCAACAAATCGACGTAAGCGTTGAGATCTCTTTGCACAAACATGACCGACGGAAGACCATTGGTTGGAGGCGGGTGACGATATCCGCGAGGACGTCGAATATCGCAGTAGATAATCTCGTCGACAATTCCAGCCAGCAATCGCCGCGGCTCCTCGATGTCGTCGGCACAACAGGGATAGAAAGCTCTACGCAACGAGACGTGCGACGGTGACGCCATCCCAATTCTCCTGCATTGGTTGTGCAAGATGGTTGCTTAACCCGATTACAAGCCCATGAATCTCTTCGCATGTGAGATAGATCTTGAAAACTCGTGCGAAAGGTTCGTCGCCTCGACCAAAGCAGAACTCGCCAGCGTACCTGATGACCCCCACATCCTTCGCCATGTCGCCATCGCGCCTTGCCCGTACAAGTCCAGACTCAGCTTCTTGCTCCGTAGAAAACATCTTTGGACGACCGCACCTTACATCTGGAGAATTCACGAAACAATACCGCCGAATCGCGCCGGACCCATCCGGGATCGTTGTATATCCCGAAGAAGGGAAACGATCGTCAATATCCAAAGCGGTTGGATGGCTCAGAGCGTTCCGCAACCTCCCGAGCACGAAGTCGCCCGTAAGCTTGCCATCGAACGTGTTGACTGCAATCATCTCTGGTCTTAATCCCCACGCGAGTCCCATCCCGATGTCGGCTGTCAGGTAGTTGGCTCGTCTTTCGTTTCTCTTCATCAACCTGAGTAGTTCCGTACAGGTTGTCAGGAGGTTTTGGAGGATGCAGACGTCAAGCGTGACCGAGAAGTCCTCTTTAACGGGCGCAGAGAGGGTCCGGTATTGGTTTGCAATCATGCCCAATCGATAAGCGAAGTCCGCCTGAATCTGATTCTTGGGATCCCGAAAGTATTCCATTCTTGCGCCTCCACAGTGTTACGCCCTCGTTTTGAGGGGCCAGCTATCGCGACTGTCCGACGAACTTTCGTTAGGACTGACCTTGATAATACCGTTCCCAGCCTGGCTAGGAGGAGGATGCCCGCAGCCGTCCGGCGCGGCAATTAGTGGGAGCGGCGATCCGCTTCTCCATTCCACCTAACGTTATTAAAACCGGGGCCGACTTCTTCGCGCACGCCAGGAGCTTTGCCTGTGGTCGCGCCAGACGGCCGCCTGCGATGGGAGAATATCAACTTCATGCCGATCCCATATATCGAGGTGCCAAGCACACAAAAGCGACCCGTAAAGACTCTGGTCGGATATCTGGATGAATCGGGCAAATGGCACGCCGATCACGACCAGAAAGGGTCGGGAGCATTGAGCCAGCTCTGGTACAGAGGCGTGAGCCAGGATTATGGCAACCTCTGTCCCGGTGTCTATCGCAAGAACTTCGAAAAAAGAGCTGGCGCCTTACCAGGTGCGAAGAAAACCCTTGAGGAAAAGCGATTAAGGCTGGAACGTGAAATCGTGTCGCAGTTCCGAACTGGCGGCGCTCAGTTCCTCCGACAACATACCTTGACCGAGATTTACTTTGTTGCTCAGCATTACGGAATGCCAACGAGATTGCTGGACTGGTCAACCAATCCCTTGGCCGCGCTGCACTTCGCTTGTGACGGTCACGATGGAACTGATGGCGTTGTCTATGCAATGGACGCAAGACAAGTGCTTCCCAAGGGCCAAAAGATTAACGCCACAAAGGACCTTTACCAATCGGTCATGACCATGCGTCACCCACATGTCACCTATGCAGTGGAGGTTTCCTTCTGGGGCGACGTGAGGAAGGACCATAATCCATTCGTACTTCCGGTTCGTCCTGACCACGTTCCGGGCCGGATCGGCCAGCAAAGTTCATGCTTTACCTTTCACATGCACGAAGCTGACCCGGTGACGAACAAGACGATAATGGCCCTTAGGATCGATGGGAAAAGCAAACAAGGGCTGAGAAGCGAACTGCGGAAAGTGAATATAAACCCGTTCACTGTCTACAACGACCTGGACCATCTTTCCGAAGAGATTCTTCGAGGCTGGGCGATCAGGCCGAGCCCGAGAGAGCCCGAAGTTTACCCAACCGGAACCTCGACTCGAGTTATGAACACATCGTAATGCGCCCGGCGTGTGATCTCCGATGGTGATGCCGTTTCGAAAAACAGCGTCAAGGCTTCGACAAGGCTCGCGCGCGATTCCTCGATTGATTCACCCTGGCTGGCGATATCCAGTTCAGGGCACAACGCAACGAATCCGTTGTTTTCGCGTTCGATAATCGCCGTCAACCGTTGCGGTGAGTTCATGACCCGAGTCTACACCGATCCACTTTGACGGGTAGTCGGCCTTTCGGAGATGTGCGTTGTCGGATTGCTCCTGGCTCGCGCTGACGCGCACCTTGTGGTCCGACACTCTCGTCGTCTTGGTCCAGAGAGCAAGGAAACAAAATCAGAAAACGCAATATTCTCCTTGACATTATCCTGGAATCCACTACCATAGGGTTGTGGATAGGTTGAACACCACATTTGCTGCTCTGTCTGATCCGACCCGTCGGGCGATGATCGAGCGGCTCTCACGTGGGCCTGCCTCTGTCCATGGATTGACAGACCCGTTTGCCCTTTCGCAGCAGATGATTTCAAAACACATCGCGTACCTCGTACGGGCACGGATCGTGATCAAGACGAAGCGTGGACGAGAAAGTCTGTGTACGCTTAGGCCGGAAGCGATAAAGACAGTCAGCGACTGGGCGATGAGTTATCGCCAATTCTGGGAAGAGAGCTTCGACAAGTTGGATGTGGTTGTGAACCAAATGAAGGAGAAGAGCAGAGATGCCAACAAGCACGGTTAACGATACAGAGCGGATGGTTGTGACGAGAGTTTTCGATGCCCCACGCGAACTGGTTTGGAAGGCGTGGACAGACCCGAAGTACGTGATGCAGTGGTGGGGGCCGAAGGGTTTTACCGCGCCCGTTTGCAAGATGGATTTTCGCGTTGGAGGGAAGTTTCTCTGCTGTATGAGAACGCCGGATGGGCAGGAGTTCTGGAACGCCGGGGAGTACCACGAGATTGTTCCGCACGAGAAGATTGTCTCCTCCATGTACTTTTCCGACTCCGAAGGAAACAAGGTTGAGCCTGCGCACTACGGCATCGAACATGAGGCCATCGAGGATGCGCGCGACGTAGTTACATTTGAGGATTTGGGAAACGGCCGGACGAAACTCACCTTCATTGGAAATGAAACCATGGAGAGCGCAACCAAGAGCGGTCAAGTCGAGGGCTGGCACCAGATACTCGATAAATTTGCCGCGGTTGTCGCTGGGCTCGTGCAAGCGAACTAAAACGGCGTTCGGAGCGATAGATCCGCCCTGGTCCGGACCTCGTCCTGATCAGTACTGGATTTCGATCACCTCATCCCCCGCGATCACGCACACGCGGTCGCCCGGCTCAGGGTGGATCTTCGCCGTGCCCGTCAGTCCCCCAAACGCCGGCAGTACACCAACCCGATCGCCGAACCAGAAGCACGCCAGAGTCGCCCGCTGGGCACCGTTTCCGCGCAGCCGGATCGCCGGATGCAGGTGCCCGGCCAGCGTGTAACCTCCATCCGACGGCTTCGGAAAGTGCCGGTAGACGAATGGCCCGTCCACCACGGGAGCATCGGCGCACTGCATGCGGAACTCGTCGGGAGGGTCGCCCGCGCGCCGATCGTGATTGCCCCGCACCAGTTCGATATCCAGCCCCGCGTGCCGCGCGCGCCAATCCGCGATCTCGGCAAACGTGCTTTCCGATCGCCCCTGCTTGGCATGAATGCAGTCGCCCAGCAGCACGATCCGTCTCGCGCCCGTTTGCTCCACCACGCGCGTCAACCGCGCCAGGCTCTCCCCCGTGGTCCCGCTCGGGACCGCAATCGACGCCGCCCGCATGGTCGCCGCTTTACCCCAGTGCATATCGGCAATCAGCAGCGTTTCGCGCTTGGCCCAGTAAGCCGCGCGCTCCGGAAGCAGCGTGATCCGCTCGCCGGCCAACTCAATTTCCAGGTCGACCCTCAACCGGCCGCGCGCTCCAATTGCTGCGTCATGCGGCGTACCCGGTCCGCTAGTTTCTCGGAACTCACGCGATTGCGCGTCCGGTCCACCAGCAGCGGGAATGAGAGCGGCGACGGCCGGTTGATATCCAATATCCGAATCTTGGACGAAGCCAAACGTTCCAGCGTCCTGCCCATGCGGCTCTGCTCCAGTTGCCGTTCCAGCACTTCCCGATGCGCCTGATCCACCAACAGGTTTTCGCGGTCGTACTTCATAAAAACGTCGAACAGCAGCCCGCTCGAAGCCTGTAGCTGCCGCACGGATTTGTTCTGGCCCGGATAACCGTTGAACGTCAGCCCGGCCACGCGCGCGATCTCGCGGAACTGCCGCCGCGCCATCTCCGCCGCGTTCATGCTCATCGGGATATCGTCCACCAGATTCCGCGGTGAAAGCAGACCGGCCGCCAGCGCTTCCTCGATTGGCGCGGGGTCGGGCGCCAGCAGTTCAAATCCGTAGTCGTTGAAAGACATGGAGAACGTGATCGGCTTCAGCCGCGCCATGCGCCACGCCACCAGCGCCGCCACACCTTCATGCACCAATCGGCCTTCGAATGGATACAGAAACAGGTGATGCCCCTCCGCCGTTTTCACGCGCTCAATCAGAAATTCATCCAGCGCCGGGATCGCGGAAATCTCCCGCTGCGCTTCCAGGACCGGCCGCACGGCTTCCATTTCCTCCACTTCGTAAACGCCGTTCCGTGCCTGCTCCAGCCTCACGCGAACCGCGCGCGCCAGTTCGCTGGAGAGCGGCATGCGGCTGCCATCCCATCGCGGAATCTCGCCGCCCGTCGTCTTCGAACGCTTCACCCACGCCGTCATATCGCGCACGCGCACGAACTCCAGCGTCTTGCCCGCAAACACAAACCGGTCTCCCGGCCGCAGCCGCGCAATGAACGTCTCTTCCACGCTGCCTAATCGGCCGCCGGTGAGGTAACGGATGTCGAGAGTCGCGTCGCCCGTGATGGTTCCGATCGAAAGCAAATGCCGCCGCGCGATCTGCTTATCCATCACGCGGTACAACCCCTCATGCCGCACCACGCGGGAGAACTCCGGATAGGCGCGCAACGCTTCGCCGCCGCGCGTGATGAAGTCCATCGTCCACGCCCACTCGGGGTCCGTCAGCCCCTGATACGCGTATGTCGACCGCACCTCGCGCAGCATCTCTTCCTCATCGAATCCGCCGCCCAATGCCATGCTGACCAAATGCTGCGAAAGCAAATCCAACGGCCGCACAATCGGGTCGCGGCTCTCGATCGCACCCGCATAGTAAGCATCCCGCGCCGCCGCCACTTCCACCAGTTCGAAGGCATGCGTTGGCGCACACGTAATCCGGCTCGGCACGCCCGGCCGGTGGCCGCTACGTCCCGCGCGCTGCAGCAATCGCGCCACCCCTTTGGGACTTCCGATCTGAATCACCCGATCCACCGGCGTAAAATCGACACCCAGATCCAGGCTTGATGTGCACACCACGCATCGCAGCGTCCCGTCGCGTAACCCATCTTCTACCCAGTCCCGCAGGCTACGTTCCAGCGATCCATGATGCAGCGCAATCGACCCGGCCCAATCCGGCCGCGCATCCAGAATCGCCTGATACCAGATCTCGGTCTGCGAGCGCGTGTTGGTAAACACCAGCGTGGTCCGGCCTTCTTCGATGGCCGCCACTACCTGCGGCAGCATGTTCACGCCCAGGTGCCCGGCCCACGGAAAGCGCTCCATCACGGGCGGAATTAGCGAATCGATCACCACCGATTTCGGCACCACGCCGCGCACCAGCCGCCCTTCTCGCGTGCCCAGCAGCGTCTCCATCGCAACGTCGATATTCCCCAGCGTCGCCGAAAGTCCCCACGTGCACACGGCCGGGTTCCAGTGCCGCAAGCGCGCCAGCAGCAGCTCCGTCATCACGCCACGCTTCGACCCGATCAGCTCATGCCATTCATCCACCACGATCATGCGCAAGTGGCGGAACTTCTCGCGCCCATCTTCCCGCGCAAGCAACAACGCCAGCGATTCCGGCGTGGTCACCAGAGCCGTCGGCAGGCGCTTCGTCTGCTTCGCGCGCAAACTAGGCTTCGTGTCGCCCGTGCGCGCGGATAGCCCCCACGGAATATCCATCCCGAATAGCGGGTTGCGCAGGCTCTGCTCCGTATCCGCCACCAGCGCCCGCAACGGCGTGATCCAGAGAACGCGCAACGGCGGATCCACTTCGCCGTCCCCGTCCATCCACTCGATCAACGGTCCCATCCACGCGGCCAGCGTCTTGCCGGTCCCGGTAGCCGCATGGATCAGCCCGCTCTCACCGCGCCGGTAGGCGTCCCAGACTTCATGCTGGAAGGGGAACGCCGTCCAGCCGCGCGAGTGGAACCACGCCTCCACTTGCCCCACCGCGTCTCGTTCTTGTCGTACTTTCTTACGCGCCGCCACGATATCTACTAATCTTAGTTTCGTGCACCTGACTCGATCGAGCGGCATCCTCCTTCATCCCACCTCCCTTCCCAGCCGCTTCGGCATCGGCGATCTCGGTCCCGCCGCTTACGCGTTTGCCGATTGGCTCGCCGCCGCCGGCCAGTCTCTCTGGCAGGTCCTTCCCTTGGGACCCACTGGTTACGGCGATTCCCCTTACCAGCTTTTCTCAGCCTTTGCCGGAAACCCGCTGCTGATCAGCCTCGAGCGCCTCCGCGATGACGGGTTTCTCGCTTCATCCGATCTGGAACACTTCCCGCAATTCCCGTCGGACAAGGTGGACTTCGCCGCCGTCAGCCCAGCGAAACTCGCCCTGCTCACTCGCGCTTATCAAAACTTCTCCCGTTCCGCTTCCCCCTCCATGCGCCGCGGCTTCGAACAATACTGCGAAGGCCGCGCGTGGCTTGACGACTACGCCCTGTTCATCGCGCTCAAGCAAGAGCACGGTGTCGAACACTCCTGGACCGCATGGGAGCCGGAAGTAGTCGCGCGCCACGCCGGCGCGTTGAACCTGTGGCGGCGTCAGCTCGCCGTGCCCATCGAGCGCGAGAAGTTCTGGCAGTGGCAGTTCGCGCGCCAGTGGCAAGCGCTGCGCGCGTATTGCCGCGAACGGAACATCCGCATCATGGGCGATCTGCCCATTTACGTCGCCCAGGACAGCGCTGACGTCTGGTCCGCGCCCGACCTGTTCCGCCTCGATGAACGCGGTAATCCGATCACCATCGCGGGCGTGCCCCCGGATTACTTCAGCGCTACCGGCCAGCGCTGGGGCAATCCCATCTACAACTGGAACCGCATGCGCGAGACCGGATTCCACTGGTGGATCGAACGCTTCCACGCCACCATGGAGCAGTTCGATCTCTTCCGCCTTGACCACTTCCGCGGCTTCCAGGCCTATTGGGAAATCCCCGCCAACGAAGCGACAGCCGTCAACGGCGTTTGGAAAGAAGCGCCCGGCCAGGAACTGTTCACCGCCGCCCGCACCGCGCTCGGTGAACTTCCCATCGTCGCCGAAAACCTCGGCGTCATCACCCCCGAAGTGGAAGCCATTCGCCTGGAGTTCGGCTTTCCCGGCATGAGCATTCTGCAGTTCGCTTTCGGCGTGGACCCGCAAGCGCCCGACTTCAAGCCGCACAATTTCCCGCACGACCGCTTCGCCTACACGGGCACTCACGATAACGACACCGTGATGGGCTGGTGGAATTCACAGGGCGGGGACAGCACCCGCACCGATGAGCAGATCCATCAGGAGAAAGGCAACGCGCTCGATTACCTCGGCGCGACCGACGATGGCGAGATGAACTGGAAGCTGATCCGTCTTCTCCTCGCAAGCGTCGCGGCCGGCGCGGTGGTCCCCTTGCAGGATGTGTTCGGCCTCGGCAGCGACTCCCGCTTCAACACGCCCGGCACGCTGGGTGGCAACTGGGGATGGCGATTCCGTGAAGAACAACTAACTCCGGCGCTTGCCGCTCGCCTAAAACACCTCGCGATGTTATACGATCGCGGTGGACAGTTGGACACCGTATGAAAGTCTTCGACAAGCCCCGCTTCAATTTCTGGCAGATCTGGAACATGAGTTTCGGCTTCCTGGGCATCCAGTTCGGCTGGAACCTCCAGATGTCGAACATGAGCGCCATCTACGAATACCTGGGCGCGAAACCCGACCAGATCCCCATCCTCTGGCTCGCCGCCCCGCTCACCGGCCTGATCGTGCAGCCCATCATCGGCCACATGAGCGACCATACCTGGAACCGCTTTGGCCGCCGCCGCCCGTACTTCCTCACCGGCGCAATCCTCAGCTCGCTCGCGCTCATCGTCATGCCGACCTGCGCCCAACTCTGGATGGCCGCCGGGCTTCTCTGGATCCTCGACGCGTCCATCAACATCAGCATGGAGCCGTTCCGCGCCTTTGTGGCCGACATGCTCCCGGAATCCCAGCACACGCGCGGCTTCGCGATGCAGAGTCTTATGATCGGCATCGGCGCCAGCATTGCATCCGCCCTGCCATGGGTCCTGTCGCACTGGTTCGGAGTCGGACAGAGCTCGAATAGCGCTCACGCCATTCCGTTCTCCGTTCGCTTCTCTTTCTGGATCGGCGCGGTCGCGTTCCTCGGCGCTGTGATCTGGACCGTCGTGACCACCAAAGAATATCCACCTGTCCACGGCGCCGTTCCGAAGCGTCAGGGCAGCATGGTCCCGGAGATCCTCAGCGCTGTCCGCAACATGCCGACCACCATGAAACAACTCGCTCTGGTCCAGTTCTGCACCTGGCTGGGCTTATTTTGGATGTGGCAGTATTTCGGCGTCGCGGTAGCGCACAACGTGTTCGGCGCGGACAACCCGCAGTCGCCGCGCTACACGGAAGGCATCGAGTGGGGCGGCATCTGCTTCAGCTTCTACTCCGTCGTAACGTTTTTCTACGCCATCGCGCTGCCCGGAATCGCGCAGCGCATCGGCCCGCGCGCGACGCACATTTTCTCGCTTCTGTGCGGAGCGGCGGGGCTTGCTTCCGTGATGTTCATCCACAACCCCTACCTGCTCTTGTTCTCGATGCTGGGCGTCGGCATGGCGTGGTCCAGTATTCTTTCGATGCCTTACGTGCTTTTGGCCGGCGCGATTCCGCCCGAGAAAACCGGTGTCTACCTGGGCATCTTCAACATGTTCATCGTGCTGCCGGAAATTTGTTCGGCGCTGTTCTTCGGCTGGGTGATGTCCCACTTACTCGGCAACAATCGCGTGGTGGCCGTGTTCGCCGGGGGATGTTTTCTCGCGCTTGCAGCCGTGCTGATGCTGCTGGTGCGTGAGCATCGGGTCGAAGCCGTTTACGGCTCACCCACGGCCGCCGCTGGAATTGCGGCATGAAACTTTTGGCGGTTTGTTTATTGACCGTCTCCGCCTGGGCCCAGCCCACCGTCACGAAGGTGGAACCGCCGAACTGGTGGGCCAGCCTGAAGTGGAGCGAGCTGCAGGTGCTCATCTACGGCTCGAATCTCACCGGCGCGAAGGTGAGCAGCAAGCTCGGCCTGGATCACGCCACAATCAGCGCCAACGGCACTTACCTGATCGCGTACTTCAAAGGTCTGCCGGGAACGGCCGGCTCCTACCCGATCACGATTCAGACGGCGGAAGGAAAGGTGGTCGTGCCGTTCGAACTCAAAGCACCGCTTCCGTCAAACGGCCGATTCGCCGGCTTCCAGCCGAAAGACGTGCTCTACCTGATCATGCCCGATCGCTTCTCAAACGGTGACCCATCGAACGACGACCCCGCCGTCTCCCACGGTCTCTTCGATCCGACGAAACCGCGCTACTATCACGGCGGCGATTTCAAGGGCATTCGCGACCACCTTCCCTATCTCAAAGACCTCGGCGTCACCGCCATCTGGCTCACTCCCTGGTACGACAACGTCAACCATCTGAACCAGCGTGAGATGCCCGAAAAAGTTCCCATCACCGATTACCACGGTTACGGCGCAGTCGATTTCTACGGAGTCGAGGAACACTTCGGCACGCTGCAAGAGCTACGCGAACTGGTGGACGCCGCTCACGCCATGGGCATCAAAGTGATCCAGGACGAAGTCGCCAATCACACCGGTCCTTATCATCCGTGGGTCAACAATCCGCCCACCCCCACGTGGTTCAACGGAACCCCCGCGCATCACATAACCGAGACTTGGCAGCTTTGGCCGCTGCTCGACCCCGGCGCGGCCGGCGAGCTTCGGAAACAGACCTTAAACGGCTGGTTCGCTGATATTCTCCCCGACCTCAATCAGAGCGATCCTGACTGCGCCATCTACCTCATGCAGAACACGATGTGGTGGATTGGCACAACCGGTCTTGACGGCATCCGCATGGACACGCTGCCCTACGTGCCCCAGTCCTTTTGGAATGCGTGGAGCGACAACATTGCGCGCGACTACCCGGACGTCTCCGTGGTCGGCGAAGTCTTCGATGCCGACCCGGCCATCACCTCCCACTTCCAAACGGACCTGTTGACCGTCTTCGACTTCCCCGATTACTTCAAACTGCGCGACGTGTTCATCCGCGGCAAGAGCGTGCGTGAACTGGCCGGAATGCGGGCCCATGACGGACTGTACAAACGCGCCGACATGCTGGGCACGTTTATCGGCAACCACGACGTCGCCCGCTTCATGAACGAAGAGGGCGCTACGCCGGACAAGCTGAAGCTCGCGTTTACGTGGCTGCTGACTTCGCGCGGAATCCCGACCATCTACTACGGCGACGAGATCGGCATGCGCGGTGGCGGCGATCCCGATAACCGGCGCGACTTTCCACAAGCGGCATTTTCGAAGGCCGGTCGCACCCCCGAGCAGGATTCGCTCTGGCAGTACGTGCACCAGTTGCTGAAGCTGCGCGCGTCAACGCCCGCGCTTTACAACCCGGAAACCTGGGATCTCTGCGCCACCGAGCAGCAATGGGTCTACACCCGTGGCAACGCGGCCTACATCGAAATGAACAACGCCGACCAGCCGGCATCCATTGCGTGCGATACCGGCGGCAAGCAACTGCGAACAGTACTAGGTCCCGGCAAATACGGCGACGAGTTGCCGGCCCACAGCGCCCGCATCAGCATGATCTCGGAAAATGGAAGCGGAGTTGCTCCACGTTAGCCGATGGCTTCCACCGTTTGGAGAGGCAACATCGCGTTCGGATTGGTCTCGATCCCGGTCCGGCTGATCCGCGCAGCCCGGCGCGAGCGCGTCAAATTCCAGCACGTCTACCGGCCCGATCCCGAACCGGAATCAGAACCGTCCGAGTCCGGTGACGCCGAGCCGGAAGCGCCAGCCGCCTTCGAGCGTGTCCATAACATAGCCACCGCCGCCGCCCCGGAAGCTCCAAACAGATCCATTCCGCAAGCTGAAATCCTGAAGGGTATCCAGACCGCGCCGGATCAGTACGTCACCTTCAAGCGCGAAGAGATCAAAGCGATTAAGCCCGCCACTTCGACCACCATCGAAATCGCGTCGTTCCTCCACTTAACCGAAATCGACCCGCTGTACTTCGACTCCTCCTACTATGTGGTTCCGCAGCCCGCGGGCGAGAAGCCGTACTCCATCCTTTTCGGCTCGCTCTCGCACACGGGCTTCGCCGCACTCGGACACATGGCGATGCACGGCCGCGAGCACTCTGTCGTCATCCGAACCGGTCCGAAAGGCCTGATCCTCGAAACGCTCTTCTATCAGAACGAGGTTCACCTGGAAGACCAGCACGCGGTCAATCCGGAGCTAGCAACCGCCCCCGAAATGAAAATGGCTGAGGCCTTCATCAAAGCGCTCGCGGCCAAGTTCAACCCGGAAGAATTGGTGGACGCTTACGAGAAGCGGTTAAAGTCCCTGATCGATGAACGCGCCAAGTCCGCACCGGCACAAACCATCGCAGCCCCGGCCGCGGCGGCAGTCCCGGTCGTCGATATCATGGAAGCTCTCCGCAAGAGCCTCGAACAGGTTCGCAAGCCGGTCGCGAAAGAAAGCCAACCGAAGCGCCGACGGGCGTCTTAGCCGAGCGCGCCGATAAACAGTGGCTCAACGTCAAGCGAGAAACCAGGCAGCATCGCGCTTGTGATCTGCTGAGCGCCGGTCAATGTTAGACTCCCATCGCCGCGGTGCAAAACGACCGACTTCGACTTCGGATAAACCTGCCACACCTCACGCGTGCCATGCCGCAAATATCCGTGGAGCTTCTCCTGCGTGTTCGAACTCCGCTCGCTGGGCGAAATAATCTCGATGGCGAGATCCGGCGCGCCGGGGACGGGAACCTTCGCCAAATCCAATGACCAAGCGTTTTCCTGCAGCAAAACAAGTACATCGGGCCGCACGCGGTAATTCTCGGTCAGCGCGAACTCCGCGTCGGTGAACGCGAT
The DNA here is from genome assembly GCA_965225785.1 of Bryobacteraceae bacterium. Taxonomy (GTDB): domain Bacteria; phylum Acidobacteriota; class Terriglobia; order Bryobacterales; family Bryobacteraceae; genus Bog-113. Next base: position 1,310,624 of record CBDDBV010000005.1, read on the forward strand.
CCCGCGACCGGGGTTCGCCTCGAAATAAACCATCAGCGCGTACAAGATCCGCTGCAGCGTTAGCTGATGTTCGGGAGTCGGACTCGACACCGGAATCAGCTCCCCATCCAGCAACTCCCACATCCGCCCTTCCTCGTAAGGAAGCGCGTCGAACTCCGCCCCGCTCGTAACCGCGTTAGCTCTCGCTCTCATTCATCATCCGCTTCACTCGATCCAACTCCTGCCGGATCTTACGGCTGCGCTGCGCCAGCACGATCAAGTACGCGGCCACCAGGGCCCACGCCATCCCTAATCCCAGACAAAGAAACTGAAAATTACGTTGATCCATTTACCCTTGGTTGACGCCGCGATTATATCGCGTGCGCGTACCGCCGCAGCCCTTCCAACTCGCGCTGCGATTCTTCCTGGTCAAGTCGCACCAACGTCATCGCCGCCGCAATCATCAGCAGCGCCAGTAGATTCAGCAGCAGCGGCGCCCACATCTCCGGCGCCAGCCCACCCGTTTCGAGAACCGGCGAAGGATGCTGCGTCCTCCACCATCGAATCGACATCAGCACGATCGGAACGTCCGCAAAAGCGAAGATCGCGAGCACGGCGGAAATGGTCGCTCGTTGCCCGGCATCGTCAATGGCGCCGCGTAGAACCAGGTACCCACCGTAGATCAGCCAGCAAACGAACATGGTGGTGAGCCGCGCGTCCCACGTCCACCAGATCCCCCAGATGATCCGTCCCCAGATACTCCCGGTCACCAGATTAATCGTGCAGAAAACCCAGCCGACCTCGATCGCGGACGCCGCCAAGCCATCGAGCGCCAGACTCTTGCGCCAAAGGTACCCGATGCTGGCAATCAACGCCACCAGAAATAGCGTCCATCCGGCAAACGCCGCGGGCACATGGTAATAGATGATCCGATAGATCGCGCCCTGGTTCATCTCGTCCGGTAGCACCAGCAGAATCCGGTAAAGATTCACCAGCAGAATCAAGCCGCCGACTCCCGCAAGTCCATAAGTCCATTTCTGACGCGTGCTCATATTCCTATTCTTTCAAAGCACCAGCACGAATTCGATCAGCGCCAGCGCCAGGGCCGTAAAAATCACGTCGAAGCCCACCAGCAGCCGCAGCCAGGACTCGTTATTGCCGGTCAGCGTTTCTCCCGCAAGCAAGCTGGTGGTCAACGTCATCGAAGCCATCAGCGCGGGCGAGAGCACCGGATACAGCAGCAGCGGCAACATCAACTCGCGCAGCCGGATGTTCACCGTCAGTGCCCCGAAGCTCACGCCAAGCACCGTCAGCGCCCAGGTCCCCAGCGCCAAGACGAGCATCAGCGGCCAAAATTGTTTCGTCCAGCGCACTTGGTAAAAGATGCCGAACACCGGCAGACAGACCAGCTCGATCCCGATCAGCAGCACGAAACTCGCGAGCGCCTTGCCCAGGAACACCGCCCATCCCGCCACCGGGGAAGCAATCAGCGCATCCAGGCAATCGTTCGGTACCTCGCGCGCAAAGCTGCGATTCAAAATCAGCGCGCCCGCAAAGGCAAAAGCAATCCACAAGAGGCCGCCCGCAATCGCCTTCGTCTCATCGGCCGTCGGCTCGAACGCAAAACTGAAGATCAGGAGAATCACCAGCGCGAAGGAAAGCGACGCGTTGATCGCCTCCTTACTTCGCAACTCGGCCAGGAAATCTTTGCGCGCGACCGCCAGCACCCCGTTCAACTCGCCGTCTCCCGATCCTCATAAATGGATGACGGCCGATCGAGCATGTCCTGCGAGCGCTCGCCCGCAAACGCCAACTTGCCGCGATCCAGCAGCGCCACATGGCTCGCCAGTTCCAGCGCTTCCCGAAGCTGATGCGTCGACAGAACCACTGTCCGCCCGCGCTGCAAAGCCTCACGCAGCAGCTCCTGCAGCAAAGCAATCGCCCGATCGTCCAATGACGTGAAAGGCTCGTCAAGCAGCAGCACTTCGGGGTCGTGAACGAACGCCCGCGCAATCGCCAGCCGCTGCCGCATACCTCGCGAAAACTCCCGCGTGCGCCCGTCTTCCACGCGCTTCAGTCCCACCCGCTCCAGCCACCGCGATGCGGCCCCCGCGCCATCCGCAACCCCATAAAGCCGCGCGAAATGCAGCAGGTTCTCTCGCGCCGTCAACTCATCGTAGATCCCGATTCCGTGCCCCAGATAACCCGCGCGCTTCCTGGTGCTCGATTCGCGCGGCGCCGAACCGAGGATGCTCACGCTGCCCTGCGACGCCTGCGAAAGCCCCGCCAGAATGCGCAGCATGGTTGTTTTACCCGCGCCATTGCGCCCCAGCAGCGCTAAGCAGCTCCCCGCCGGCGCCGAGATCGAAACGTCGCGAAGGGCGGGGAAGTCGCCGTGATATTTCCAGACGTGGGTGGCGGAGACGGCGTCAGCTCCGCCGGTAGACATAGCTGAAGCCAAGCGCCAGAATGCCGAAGATCAGCAGCAGGATCCACTTCACCGCGCTCGCGGAAGCCATAATCCCGTCCGCCGGACTGGCCTTGCCATAAAGCTGCGGCATCAGCTCCGAAACCTGCGCATTGCCCTGATCGCTCTGATCCTGCTGTGTTTCAGACGACGAATTGCCGCCGCCTTCGCGCGGTAGCGCGCCCGTACCTTGCACGTCAATCTTCAAATCCGGCCCGTCGAAGTTATAGATCGAAGCCTTGGTGCGCGGTTCCTGGCCCACGTTTGCGAGCCCGTTCGCCGCCAGCGTCACGCCCTCCGGCGCGAGCATCTTCGTGTTCGGCTCCTTGAACAGCACTTTACTGTCGAACTGACCCGGCGAAGTAAAAGGCATCTGGTAAACAAGGTCGATTCGCGATTGCCCCGGCTTCACCGGAAAGTCCAGCTTGTACACATCCGCCTGATCCGTCTTATCGGCGGCCTTATGAATCGGCACGCTGTTCGGCGCGAGTACGTTGATGTCCACCTTGCCGCCCGTCCCTGGGGGCAGGTAGAACCGCAGCGTTCCGTGGTTCGGATCGTTATAAGTCACCTTACTCGGATTCACGTACACGAAGCTCTCGCTCACCGTAAGCTGCCCCGCCTGCGGCTCCAGGAGCATCATGTGCGTCGACACCTTAGCCGTCCCCGGCTTGCCCGAAGAATCGAACACCTCGATCTGCAGATTGTCCGCCGGCGTCCCGGGGGGAATCATCCGGTTATAGGTAACGCCTTCGTAGGCCGCCTGCAGAAGCTTCGGACCCGGTGGCGGATCGCCCCCCGCCGGCGGGTTGATTGTGAAAGACCCGTTCGCCGTCGATTTCACGCTCGCCAACATCTGCGGACCGTTCTGCGTAATCTGGAAAAGCGAAACCGTCGCGTTTCCCTGCGCCTTGCCCGTGGTCCCGTTATGCACGCTGCCAGTGACCGCGAATATGGGCGCGGCGCTCACCAGCGCGAGTGTCAAAAGCCTCACGCATTCCCCCGCGCCCGCACGATCGGGGTGCCGCATTCCCCGCAAAACTTCAACGACTCTCCAAACTCCGCTCCGCAATTCGAACACACGGTCGCCGCCTTGGGCTGTGCTTTGGCCGCCGCCTTCGCAGCCGGCGCCATCTTCGTCGTAACTTGCAGTTCCGATTTCATCCGATCCACTTCCGCCAGCACCCGCGCCAATTCCTTCTGCAGATCGGTCTTGGTTTGTTGATAATCCTCGTCGGATAACTTACCTACCCGGTACTCGAACTGCAAGTCGCGAAGATTCTCATAGATCGCCGCCTTGCGCTCATCCAGATGCTGGAACGGCGAAACCGGCGCCGGCTTCGGTAAATCGCTCTCGCGCAGAAACAGGATCCCCAACAGCACGATCGCAAACAATGCGGAAGCCGAGGCCACGACCACTAATCGAGACTCCCGACTTCCTTCTCCATCGTCTCGCGATACTTGAGCATGTTCGCGTCATCCACTGACGGTCCGCCCGCAACCGCCGCTAGCGAGCGTTTCGAGTAACCCCGCACGAACCAAAGAATCGCGCCCGCTCCCAACACCAGCGCCGCATACGGAATCAGCCAGAAGAAGTTGTTCGGACCCGCCCGGTAAATGTCCGGCCCATACTGCTTCACGAACGAATCGATGATGGCCTGGTCGGAAAAACCGGCCTTCTGCATCTTGACGATCTTCGTCTTGGCCGGCACGCAGAACCCGCATCCCTGCATGGACATCGGGCAGGCGGCGGTTTCCTTGCAAGCCTGGCACTGGCAGGCGATATGCGAAGCCACTCGCCGAACCGCCTCGCTATCGATCTGCGCCGTGTCGCCGAAAGCCGACACCGCCAGCACGGCGGCCACGAAACTAACTTTCAACAACGACATTTTTGTGAGTGATTCCCACCACTTCCGTACGCGCATATTGCCGCGCCACCTTGCTCGGCACCAGCGCCACCAAGGTTCCCAGCACCACCACAATCGCCCCAATCCAGATCCAACTCACCAGCGGGAAAATCCACAGTTGTAGCGTCGCCGTCACTTTCTTTGTTGCCGGGTCCTGCTGCAGCGCGGCCAGGCTGATATACAGGTCCTCGTTCAAGCGGCTCCGCAGCGCCACGTGCGTCAAGCCCTGTTTGCTCGCCGTGTAAAGCCGCTTCTCCGGCTCCATATCCCCGATAGGTTCGCCGTTTTTCTTCACCGCCAGTTGGGCGCTCGCCCACTCGTAGTTGCCGGTATCGCCCGAGTGAAAATCCACCGCCTTCAACTCATACGGCCCAATTCGCGTAGTATCGCCGATCGCGACATCCGCGTTCAGGTTCTTATTGAAAGCCGATCCGGTCCAGCCCACGAACATCAGCACGATTCCCATGTGCACCAGATACCCGCCGTAGCGACGCGTGTTCCGATGCGTCAACGCGAAGACCGCCTTGCCCCAGCGGTAGTTCTCTTTCTTGCGAATGGCTTTGGCTCCGCGATAAAACTCCGACAGAATCGTCAGCATCACAAACGCGCAGAAGCTGAAGGACACGATCGCCCACCCGCTGCGCACGCCCGCCGCAAACAATACCCCCGCAAGCGCCAGCGCCACTGCGCAGGGAACCAGGAAGTTTCGCCGCAAGCTTTCGACGGAAGTTTTCCGCCACGCGAACAGCGGACCTACGCCCGTCAGCAGCAGCAGAAACAACCCGATTGGAATAATGAGCCGGTTGAACCACTCCGGGCTCAGTCCGACCTTTTCGTCGTAGAGCGCTTCCGAGATCACGGGAAAAAGCGTGCCCCACAGCACCGCGAAACAACTTGCCAGCAGAACGAGGTTGTTGAACAGAAAACTCGATTCGCGCGAAACGACGCTCTCCAGTTGCGACTCGCTCTTAAGAAACTTGCGGCGCTGCACGATCAGGAACACCGTTCCGCCGATGCCCACCGTCAGAAACACGATGAAGTACGTTCCGATCGCGGATTGCGCAAACGCATGCACCGAACTGACAATGCCCGTGCGCGTAAGAAATGTCCCGAAGATGCCGAGGAAGTAAGTGGTGGCCACCAGCACCATATTCCACACCTTCATCATGCCCTTCTTCTCCTGCATCATCACCGAATGCAGAAAGGCGGTGCCGGAAAGCCACGGCAGCAGCGACGCGTTCTCCACTGGATCCCACACCCAATAGCCGCCCCAGCCCAGCGCGTGATACGCCCATGCCGATCCCAGCACAATGCCGCAACTCAAGAAGAGCCACGCCACAATCGACCATCGCCGCGTCGTATGAATCCACGCATCGCCCGGCTGCCGCGTAATCAGCGAGCCCATCGCGAAGGCGAACGGCACGGAAAATCCCACCAGCCCCAGGTACAGCATAGGCGGATGAATCGCCATCGCCGGATACTGCAATTGCGGATTCAGGCCAATCCCATCCGGCACGCTCGTGATGACCTTGTCCACGGCCAGCACCTGAAACGGGCTCACCAGGAAAGCATTCAAGAAAATGAAGAACGCGTTGATCCCGCTCAGGATCGCCACCACATATGGCATGAACGCCCGATGCTTGCGCTTGTTTTGGAGAACCACGATGGCGGCGAACGTCGCCTGCAGCCAGCTCCAGAAAAGAATCGAGCCTTCTTGTCCACCCCACCACGCCGTGAACTTGTAAAGCGTCGGCATCGAGGTGTTGCTATGCCCGGCGGCGTAAGCGAAGTGAAAGTCACCCGCCACCAGCGCGTACACCAGGATTGCGGAAGCCGCCGTTAGCAGCACCCATACACCCAGCACCGCGCGTTCAGCGCTCAGAACTAGAAATGGCTTGTGTTTCAGTTTTCCAGTGACCGAAGCCACCGTCGCGTAGATCGCCACGCACAACGCGAGAAGGATAGCCAGCGCGCCTACGTTTTCCATAGTCGTTTGATTAGATGGAAGCTTTGTTCACAGCGACGGGTTTTAGTCCAGCCGGCGCCTGTCCAGGCTTGGACTGGTATTTCGACGAGCACTTGGCCTGAATATGATTGGCGCGGAAAATTCCGTCGCTGCCCAGGTGCCCTTCGGCGAGCGCCTGTGCCCCGTCGCGAAACGTATCCGGAAGCGGATCTTCGCCGTTATACGCCACCCGCAGCGTCTTGTGCTCCTGAATCAGGGTAAAGTCCACTTCGCCGCTCTTCCGTTCGATCGATCCCTTCACCACGTCGCCCGCCACCCGCAATCGCTTTGCGCGCGCATCCTCCGGCATCGTCTGGAGTTCGGAAACCGTTTTGTAGTAGCTCTGATTGCCCTTCACGGCTGAGGTTCCGATCCACGCGAGCGTACCGAGAATCAGGGCGATCAGAAGCCCGAACTTCACTTTCTTATTCATTTGGGACCTTACTAGATTATACGGCCACCCAGAGGAATCCGACGTGCTGACAGTTTCCGGGTATGCAATGGACGCCAGGGGGCGATAGCTCCGATATCGAAGATCGTCGGGATGAGGGTGGTGGTGGTGGTGGAGGAGGCTTCGGCCTCGGCCCGATTCATCTGGGCCTGGGCGGGACTATCGTCGTCGGCATCCTGAGCCTGGTCTTCCATCAGAACCTGTTCTCCCTTTTCAGCGGCGGCTCCGCTTCGAATGACCCTCAAACCCAGACCGGATCTCCCTATGCAGGCCCCGCAAACACCGCGCCCGGCAACTCGGCGCAAGACGCCGCCGAGGAGAAAGACAAGCAGTTCGTGACCTTCATTGTGAATGACGTGCAAGCTGGGTGGACGCAGATCCTGCCGGCTCAGACCAACCACCAATATCGCCACGCGCATCTGGTGCTCTATCGCAACCAAACCTCATCCGGCTGCGGCGAAGCGCAGTCCGCAACCGGACCTTTCTATTGCCCCGATGACGAAAAGGTTTACCTGGATCTCGGATTCTTCCAGGAGCTCAGCAGACGCTTCGGCGCTCCCGGTGAGTTCGCGCAGGCTTACGTGATCGCTCACGAATTCGGCCACCACGTGCAGAAAATTCTTGGCACGGAAGCGAAGGTGCGCCGGCTCCAGGAGAGCAACCCGAGCCAGCAGAATCCCCTGTCGGTGCGGGTGGAGCTCCAGGCCGATTGTTACGCGGGGATCTGGGCGCACAACAGCGAGAAGAAAGACGATATTACGCAAACCGATATCACCAATGCGATCAACGCGGCCGCGGCGGTGGGGGACGACCGGCTTCAGCGCATGGCGCGCGGAACGGTGAACCCGGAAACATTCACACACGGCTCTTCCGCGCAACGCACTCACTGGTTCGAGCAGGGCTTGGAGTCGGGAAGAGTGGAGGATTGCAACACCTTCGCGTCTCAGTAGCGCAACCGCGAATGACCATCAATCACTTGACGGGCGCTTCCGGCTTCAGCGTCTGATTGATCATCGCGTTTCCCGATACAACCACGCGCGGATCAAGGAACGCTCGATTTGTACCGTCCGTCCACGAAATGAAATACTTCGCGACCCGAATAGAGCTGTCCGCAGCCCCCACCACCGCCTTACCGCCGGCACTTGAGCCGGATGTACCAGTGAAAATTGGATTGACACTGGCATCGTAGATGACGTTGTCCGGGTCCGGTACAAAGAAGACCGTGAAACTTCCGGCCGTTGTCCCGGATAACTGCCAAGTGACGATCGAAGCAGATTTCATCCAGACATCCGGCTTGTCGACAGTCATCGTGCATAGGTTATTCGGGCAACCCCCCGCCGGAATAGTAACCGTGACCGTGATTGTGCAGGAACTCCCGCAGAATGGAACCGCGGCCTGCGCTGAAAATGCCATCAGTGCGCCTACGAGTAACGCTAGTGGGCCTACACGTCGTTCAATCATGTCTGATCATCCCCTTTCGAGTGTAAGTCGCGCGCAGGGCAGGCGTTTCGAAGTCCTGATTAGTTGTGATGGTGGTGATGCCAAAATTGGAATGGGTTTCCGGTTACGACTACCCGCGGGTCCAGAAATGCCCGAAGCGTTCCGTCGGTCCAGAATGCCAGATACTCCGCCGTGTATCGGCCGGAACCGGGCGCGCTGGCCTTCCCGCCGCCGGGAGTACCCGGAGAGCTTGCGTAAATCGGCTTGGAGAATACCTTGTTGCTCGGGTCCGGCAAAAAGATCGCGTATAGCTTGCCTTGCAAGCCGGTAGACATAGCCCACTGGACCGTCGTTCCCGACATCACCAGCGGATCTCCAGTCGGGGACGCAATCGTCAGCGCGCATATGTTCCCGGGGCAGTTCGACGTGTCCACGGAGACGGTTATGACACAGGGTTGGCCGGAAGAACCGGGCGAGCCGCACTGAGTTTGACCCCAAGCCACGGTTGCGAACGGCAAAACGGCGGTGAATAGAAACAAAACTTTAGTCAAGATGAACCTCCTGATAACTGCGGACCCTTTCGGCCTATCCAGGGTTCGCAGTCTTCGCCGACTTATCCCACTCTCGATATCGAGTATCTTTTTGCAGGTCGCGCAGTTCCGCTTCGTTCTCGATATTCGGTAAAGGGTAACCCGCTTTCCACGCCGAAGCAAGCGTTTTTATTGCATCCTTACGGTCGCCCAGGAGTTCGGAGGTGATCGCCAAAGTGAACAACACGTCCCCGCTCAGGGGTTTCTGAGCGCGGGCTTTCGAGGCAAACGAAATTGCTTTTTGATTGTCGCCTAAGTGCGCATAGTATAAGGCCACGCTGCTGAGAAGATCGGCATCATTCGGGCGAACTACCAACTGTGCCGAGGCTTTGGATAAAGCCTCTTGATAGGCGTGCCGGGCGTTCGCGGCATTGCCTGGAACCTGTCTGTAACTATCGCCCAAATTACGCCACCACATATGGTTTTCAGGCGCCAGGTGAACCGCCTTGTCCATCATCGCGACGGCCTCCTTGTATCTGCCCTGATACATGAGCGCGGATCCCAGATTGGAATACGCTTGGTCGTTCTCCCTGAGCCGAAGCGCTCTCTCGAAAACGCGCGAAGCATCATCGAAGCGCCCTAACTCCAAATACACGCCGCCCAGGTTGGCGAGCGCGTGCGCGCTATCCGGAGTTAGTTCCACCTCTTCCTGGTAAAGCGCGGCGGCTTTATTCAAATGCCCAAGCTCATGATTGACCAGCGCCAGTCCGCTGACCCCCATCCAGTCGCCGTGATGACGGTCGATCATCGCCTGGAAATTTCGTTCCGCTTCCGGAAATCTTCCTTGATCCACATACAAGCGGCCAAGCCGGTAAAAACACAGCAGGCAGGATGGCTCAATTTTTAGCGCCGTTTTCAATTCCGCTTCCGCTTCCGGAAACTTACCCGTCAGCCTGTAGATCAGGCCAAGGGTGGAATGCACCTCAGCCAGACTCCCGTTTAAAGCGATGGCCTTCCGGCCGTTGTCCGACGCGAGACGCATCCATTGTGGATCGCTGGTAAGCATATACTTCTTCGCGTAAGCCTGCCCGAGTCCCGCGAACCCTAACGCATACGCCGGATCTTTGGCCAATGCTTTGGAAAAAAGCTCGATGGATCGGTCCGCATTCTCCACGCCCTCCCGCTGCATATAGCCAAGGCCCTGCTCATAGAAGTCGAACGCGCCCGGCTCATTGGTCGTGGTCTCCGTCACCTCGTGCGAGGCGGACCGGCTCACCTGCAAATCCAGCAGCCGCGCGATGTGCGGCAGCGCTTCCTCCCGGAGCGCGGTCGGATCGACGGCACGCAGACGGTCGGACTTGATTACGCGGTCGCTCTTAGGGTCGACCAGTTCCATGTTGAACACAATTCCGTCCGGAAGACGAATGAAACTGGCTTCCACCACCAGGTTCGCTCCCACGGTTCGATAAGCTTCCGAGGCCGTCTTGATCTCCCGTACTTCGCTCGAAGGGATCACCCAAAGCGAGTTTGCGGAAGGCTCGAGTTCCGCCAGATCGCCGCGAAGGGTATCGCCCAGGCCCGCGCACAACGCGGTGTCCGCGGCGTCCCTGCTATCGACGTGGATCGGCAAGAGCGCCAGGTGCTTCGGCTTTGCCTCAACCGGGATCACGTTATGCGCAACCCACCAAACCAGACCCGCTACGATCCCTAGTCCCACCAGGCAGGACGCAACCCAAACCTTCGGCCTTGGCCGCTTGCGCTGAGGCATCGCGGCCAGCGGCTGGCTTTCCTCCTCCGTCAGCGCTTTCACGACCTCCGCCCCGGACTGATATCGTTCCGCCGGATCGATCGCAATACACCGTTCGATCACCCTGGCCCAGACCGGATCCAACTGAGCTACAGCGGGGTTGGATTTCGCTCCCTGCGAACGCGGACGAACACCCGTCATCACTTCATGCATCACCACGCCGAGCGCGTAAATGTCGCTCGCGGCCGTCACGACATTCTCGAATTGTTCCGGCGGCATGTATGCCGGAGTGCCGCCGATCTGGCCGGTCTGGGTGAGCGTGCCTTCTCCGCCGCTCGGCCGAGCCAGTCCGAAGTCCATCACTTTGGCGCGGGTTCGCTCGTTGTGCTTCACCAGCATCACATTCGCGCTCTTGAAATCGCGATGGACGATCCCGCATTCGTGGATCGCGTCCAGCCCGGCCGCTATGTCGCGGATCAGCGCCAGCGCTTCGTCTTTCGGAAACGGACCCGCCCGGCTAATCCGCTGCGACAGCGTCTCGCCGTGCAGAAACTCCATCGTGAGAAACGCGATCTCGCGATTGTCTTCGCCGACGTGCCGCCCGAAATCATAGATTCGCCCGATGTTCGGGTGCGTCACCCGGCGCGCCAGTTCAATCTCCCGCTTGAAGCGCGCGAGCATCTCTTCACTGGATACAACGCTCGGCCGAATCGCCTTGATCGCAACGACAATCCCCAGATCGCGGTCGTTCGCCTCATAGACTTCACCCATGCCGCCGCGGGCGATATACCGGTTGATCCGATACCGCCCCGCCACTACGTCTCCGTCGGAAAACTGGAGCGTATCCTCGGCGTTCAATTGAGTGTTCAGCGCCCGTGTGTCGTCGAGGCGTTCCGCGGACTCGCTGAGAATGCTTCCCGCGTCGTCATTAGCCGAGAGCAATCCGCGCACAATGTTGACTATCTCCGGGTCCGAAGCGACACATTGCGCGAGGTATTCTTCGCGTCCCGCTGGACCATGCTCCAGAGCGCGGAAGAACAGCGATTTCACCTCATCCCATTTACCGGAACTCACCCACACCTCCGACTAAAACACGCCCACAATACTATTAGCGAAGTTCAAACTCTTTTGGGGACACCTCCCGCCATTTTCCAACCTGCAGATCCCCGATTTGCACTCCGCCGATGGCGACCCGAACCAGCTTCAAAACCTTACTGTCCACCGCTTCCAGCATGCGACGGACCTGCCGGTTTCTACCTTCCGTGATTGTCAGTTCCAAATGAGTATATTTACCGGAATCACGAATCCGCTTCACCGTTGCCGGACGCGTGGGACCGTCACTTAGTTTCACTCCTGTCCGGAGATTCTCCAGTTGTTCTTCACTTAGCCGTGTAGATGACTTTATAAGATAGGTTTTCGGAACATGAAAGTCCGGATTTGTCGTTCGCTCGGCGAACTCCGTGTCGTTAGTTAGTATCAACAGACCGCTTGTATCCAGGTCCAGGCGGCCGACCGGTGAAACCCACACGCCCACGTCGCCGATGAGATCGTAGACCGTCGGGCGATTTTCCGGGTCTTTATAAGTAGTCAAATATCCCTTCGGCTTGTATAAAAGCACATACCGTTTATCCGCCGATTGTAGCGGCCTGCCATCGAAAGAAATGCGATCCCGGTCCTGATGGACCCAGTGATCGGGGTTCTCCACGGTCCGGCCATTCACCTTCACGCGACGCTCGTGAATCCAGGCGCGCGCATCCTTCCGCGAGCCCAAACCCGCTTTCGACAGCACGCGCTCCAAAGTCTTACCGGGAGCTTCCGGCTTCATCCAAAGACTCGCTCGTTGCCAGCGTAGGCGTGGATCACTATTCTAGTATGGGGTGCGCGTGCGCCCCGCAAATGACCGCATTACTGGCTGACCCGTTCTGCAAGCTTCACGACACCGGACCCGAAAATCCTGAGCGTCCGGCGCGTTTCGACGCCGCCGTTCGGGGGTTGAGCGAGTGGCCCGTCACGCCATTCGAGCCCCGCTCCGCCACGTCCGAAGAGATCGCGCTATGCCATGAACTCGGCTACATTCAACTTGCGCGCCGGGACGTAGAGGCTGGAAGAAGCCATCTCAGTACCGGCGACACAGACATTAGCCCGCGTTCGTTCGATGTTGCTCTGCGCGCCACCGGGGCGGTACTCACCGCCGTCGACCTCGTGATGAGCGGAGCATCGCGGAACGCCTTCTGCGCGGTACGGCCGCCCGGCCACCACGCCACCTCCGACCGCGGCATGGGGTTCTGCCTGTTTAACAACATCGCGATCGGCGCGCGCTACGCGCAGCGAAAACACGGAATCAGCCGGGTGCTGATCGCCGACTGGGACGTGCATCATGGGAACGGCACGCAGGACATCTTCTATCGCGATGGCTCCGTGTTCTTCCTCAGCACGCATCAGGCGCCGTGGTATCCCGGAACCGGCGCGGCCAACGAGACTGGAGCGGGAGCGGGCCTCGGGACGACTTTAAACTGCCCCTTTCCCGCAGGCGCCGGACGGGACGAGATCCTCGGAGCATTCGAACGGAAGCTGGTTCCCGCCATGCGGAAGTTCCAACCCGAGCTCGTCATGATCTCGGCTGGATTCGATTCCCGCCTCGGCGACCCGCTGGGCCAGTTCACTCTTACCGATGAGGATTTCGCCGATCTAACGAAAATCCTCATGGCCATTGCGGCGAACTACGCGCAATCCCGGATCGTTTCCGTCCTCGAAGGCGGTTACGATCTTCATGGCTTGGAGAGCGCGGTGCGGTCTCACGCCGCCGCCCTTCAGGGCGAAGACCAATGATTGCCGTTCTACTCCACGCATTCCCGCTCGACGGCCGGATCTGGAAACAGCAGGCCCTCGATCTCTCCGATCGATTCGAGATCATCGTCCCGGACCTGCGCGGCTTCGGAACCGCTTATCCGCAATTGGGAAGTCTGCAAGAACTCCCGATTGACACAGCCGCCGAAGACGTCGTTCAACTGCTCGACGAGCGCGGAGTCGCGCAAGCGGTAATCGGCGGAATTTCGCGCGGCGGGTACATCGCCCTGTCATTCGCGCGACGCTATCCGAAGCGCCTGCGAGGGCTGATGCTGTTTGACACCCGCGCAACTCCGGCGGACGACAAAGAGAAACAAACTCACTTTCAAATGGCCGAACGGCTGACCGAAGAAGGGATCGGTTTCGTGCCGGAGCAGATGAAGCAACGCCTGTTCGGCCCCACGGCCCTGAATGAGAGACCGGACTTGGTGAAGCAAGTGAGCGACATCATCCTGAGTCAGCATCCCGACGCCGTTCGGGCGGCTGCGATTGGAATGGCAAACCGGCCGGACGCGCGCCCGGGCTTAGCTCACATCAGCGTCCCGGTGCTGGCCGTCGCCGGGACGGAGGACGGAGCATTCGAAGATACGCGTGCCATCGCGAGCGCCATCCCCGGCGCCGAGTTTGTGCAGGTGGACCGCGCGGGCCATCTCTGCATCATGGAGCAGCCCGGATTCGTAACGGAAACGATGCGGCGATTCCTCACGAAAGTCACCTGATCACGACCTTCGCCAGCCCCGCATTCCCACCGCTGTCAACGGCTCGGAGAACGAGGACGTGCTCGCCCGCGGGAAGCGGAGTGATCAAGTGAAATTGTTCCGTAGGGGAATCGATGACACCATCGACCGAGTTCATCGCCATCCACGGCCCGGCGTCCAGCGAATACTCGCAGCGGCGGAGCGCGCTCGCGGCGTCGGCGGCTTCGAAGTCGATGACGGCGTTCTTCCCCTCGCGCGCGGAATGGGTGACGCGCACAACCGGCGGGGTGTTGTCGATCAGTACAGGCGAACTCACCAGTTCCGCCTGCCGCGCCTGATCGGGCGGATTTGCCTCGCGATCGGAAGCCTCCACCTTAAAGAAATAGCGTCCATCGGCCAGCGAGTCGCCATCCAGGTTTACGGTGTTGTCGTGCAGGGCGGTCTTGAGGAGTTTCCAATCGCGCTCGCCTTCGCCGCGAAACCACACGGCGTAGACCAGCCGGTCGCCATCCGGATCGTCGGCTTGCCAGCTCACCACCAGTTGCTGGGAGGAAGCGCGTGAAATGGTTTGGGTGGGAGTTCCGGTGCTGGTTGCCGGCCCCGCATCGCCCGTGTCCGTGACCGTGATGCTGTAAGCCGAAGTGGCCGCTCCGCCTGTGGAGGTGGTGCTCTTTGCCGGCGTGGTTGCGGTGGCCGCGCCCGTGGTGACGACGATGGACCGGATCTCCGGCGGCGCGTTCTGCGGCAGGTAGGCCAGGCTGAAGTTTTCAAGGATGGGCGCGTCGCCGCCTTCGGCCAATTGCGCGCGCCATTGGATATAGCGGGCGTTCGGACTGCCGACCGCGGAGCCTTCGGGCGAATGAAGCGGCACCGACCAGTCACTCCAGGTGCGGTCGGGACGCAGTGAATTTCCGGACCGGGTTTGCAGCGCCACATCGCCGCGTCCGGCCCAGCGCACGCGTCCCCAGCGCGCCACGCTTTGGGCGTCGAAAATGGGCGACTCATAACTACCTTGTTTCGCGCTTGCCGCCGCCAGTTCGAACAGCTTTCCCATATTGCCGGTGGCCGCAAAGACGTTTCCGTTGAAGTCAATCAGCCGCGTCGCTTCGGCTTCGTTCGTCTGGGCCAAAAGCGTCAGCTTGCGGTCATCGGTCAATTTATAGATGCGGCCGCCATCGTCGGTAGAGAAGAGAACCTCGCCATTTCTGGAGAGCAGATCGAAGATATTTTCTTCCTTGGAACTCCAGAGCGTTTCGACGGTGTTGTCCGGCGCGATCTTATAGATCGCGGATTTCTCCACGCCCGACACTTCAATGGACTGCGCGGAGTTGGCCGCCAAAGCCGTGCTCGCCGCAGCCACCGCGGTTTGCGCGGACCGGTTCGCATCCGAAGTTTGCGGAGGCTTCACTTCCGTGCCGGCTTGCGCCGCAGTGACGGTGATGGAGGTGGTTACCACCGGAGTTGATCCGCTCTGCAGCATGGCCTGGGCCGCTTGCGTCGCCGTTTGGGCGCGGCGGTTGACCGATCCCCCTAATCCCACGGCGTAGATGGAACCATCGGGCGCGCTTGCGATCGCCCGAATTTCCGGAAGGTTGGCGTCGTAAAGAACGAACGCTTTGTCCCGGGCCGAGATGCGGTATAGGATGCCGTTCGGTTCCGTACCCGCGAGGAGCTGACCGGCGCGATCGAAGGAAATGCCGGTAACGTGAGACTGGCCGGTAGCGTAGTAGACATCGCCGATGGTGGGAGCGGTGATGCGGAAGACCTTGCCCTCATCGCCGGTACCGGCATAGAGCGCGCCATCTTTCCCGAGCGCGAGCGCCCAGATGTATTTCTGGTGAGGCTCAAAGTAAATTTGAGCCTTGCCGTCCCGAATGCGATAGATCCTGCCATCCGGAGAAGTGCCGACGAACACGGCGCCATCGGGCGCTACGGTTACGGCGAAAATCTCCGGTTCATCCGCCGTCCACACCAGCGAGGAATGATGCGCCTTGACGGAATCGATGCGATACAGGCGTCCGCGATTGCCGGTGCCCGCATAGAGGGAACCGTCCGGCGCCTGGGCCACGCTCCAGATCACCGCCTGGCCGGACGTGAAGACCGAATCGAGAACCGGCGAGAGCGTGATGGTTCCATCGCGGCTTAAGGATAGATTTTGAAAGTGGCCGCGCAGAAAATCCTGGTAACTCGACATCTCCCACGTGGCCACGCTGGAACCATAGGCGGGCAGGCACGCGATCAATAGAAGCAGGCCGCGCTTCAAGGCTTGACCTCAACCTGCACGGTCTTCGAACCGGTGACCATGCTTCCGCCGCCGTCAATCTCCATCTCCGCGATTCTCGAATTTCTCAGGGTGTTGAGAGCCGTGCCCGCGCTCCCCATCGAAGAAGCCATCACCAGGGCGACCGACGGCGGCGGCGCGGGTAATTCGTTGACACCGGTCGGGAATGAGGTTTCCGGACGCCAAACCCGGACGTAGGCCTTGTTGTTGTCGCGAAGGCGGCGAATCAAACTGAGCAACTGCTCGGGCGTGCGCGGCGTGGTGGTTAAGGCGAACTTCAAGTCCTGCAAGCTCGTCTGAATTCCATCGGCCACGGTGAAGTAGAGCGGGCCGGCTTCCGCTCCCACCGGCACTTCATACCGCACGGTGCGGACTTCATCGCCGCCGCTATCCGAAGTTAGAATGACGTTGAGGTCAATCGCGTGGCCGGGGCGCACGTCGCGCTCGGCCGGGACAACCTCCTCAATATCGAGAGTGCGTTTTTTTTCCATCGAGTCGATATCGATGGAGACACGCGTTACGCCGAGGTTATCGAACCCGCCCTGCATCACGTAAGCCACCGGCGCGGCGGTTGAAAGCGAAGCCAGTTGGGGAACGTTCGCGTCCGCGGCGTAAACGTTATTGAGATGGATGGAGCGGCTTCCGTTTCCGTCATCGTTTAGATCGACGGTTCCGTGAACGGCCAGGGTGGAAGGACCTCCGCTGCGCTCGGTGGCGTCGAGGGTTGAGAACACCGCCATCTGCAGAAGAAGCGGAGTGAGGGCCGGATCATTCACCATGCTCATCCGGTAAGTGTCGATCAGCCGCCCCGCACGGTGAACCGTGATATCGAGCGGAACCATGGAAGCGCGCCGGCCAAAGCGCCCGGAGACGGCCGTATCGCGATCCTGCGAGATCACGCCCATGAGTTCCTTCGAGGCGGAAATCTTGAACGAAGTGTTCACGCTTGCAAGCAAAGTGAGCACTTCCGAACGGCTGAACGGCAACGCGGTGGCGCCGACGTCGAGGAATCGATGGCCGAAGGCGTAGACCTGATTGCCATCGACGTAAGTGACGGTGCCATCCGCGCCGACGTTCAAGTCTCCCTCCATCAGTTGGACGGAGATCATGGAGCCCGGCTGGATTCTGGCCGGATCGCCGAAGGCACCGGACACCGCGCTCACCGATCCACCACCGGCGGACAGGGCTTGAGCGGGCTCCAGACCGAGGGCGCGCAGTTGGGGCGAAAATGCGTCGAGCGTCCGCTGGGTGAACCCGCCGAGCGCGAGCGGAGTGCTGATGTTGATGAGCCGCGAATCGGAATGCGGGGGAACGCTTACCAGGCCCGCGGTGAAGTCTCCTTTTTGAAGGGCATCCGCCACAGTTTGGCCATGAGGCGTGCGCGTGACCGAGCCTGGTTGAGCTGACCGGATCATATCTTGAATCGGCCGAATCGCGGCGATGGGATCTTTCGAAAACGGGAAAGCCATCGCGACCGCGCCGAGCAGCTTGCCGTCGATATAGACGGGACTGCCGCTCATGCCTTGCAGGACTCCGGTATGCTCCAGCGGACCGCCGGACAACCGGGCGAGCACCACCGATTCCTTAGGTCCGGCGTTGGGAAGCACGCCCAGGATTTCGACCTGAAAGTCTTCCACTTTGTCGCCCTGGAAAACCGTGCGACCGACGCCGTGCATGCCGGCTCGAACGTCGGCGAGCGGGAAAAATTCCGTCGAGGCCGAGGCAGCAGCGGCTGCAACGGAAACGACGATTAAGAGAAGCTGGCGAAGGAGCAAGCGGCGAGGCCTCTGAATCAACGTGGCGCGGCGGCGAAGCATGCCCGTCGCTACTAAGTGTAACGCGCGGCGGAGAGCGGCGGTTGCAGTTCGCGCAAAGTGCTCTGAATAAAGGAGCAGGAATAAAAAGAACACGAATGATATGATCAAAGCACCTCCTTATTAAAGATGGCGGAACAAGAGCGCCAACCATTCTCGTGGGTCACGATCAGTTGGTTCGGGATCCTCTTATTCCTCTGTTATGCGCCGGTTCTGATCGCGCTGGTGAAGAATTGGAACAGCGACGCGGATATGGGACACGGCTTCTTTGTGCCGGTGATCTCCGCGTTCATCGTGTGGCAGAAGCGCGCGGAACTTGCCGCACTCAATCCCAAGCCGAACTGGTGGGGTTTGCCGATTGTTCTCTACGCCGCGCTGCAACTTTATCTGGCAACGCTGGGCGCGGAACTGTTTCTCGCCCGGACGGCCTTCGTACTCTCGCTGATCGGCATCGTATTGCTCCTGGGCGGCACGCGCTATCTGCGAGTGCTCGCATTCCCTTTGTTTCTCCTGTTCTTCATGATTCCGATTCCGGCCGTCATCTATAACCGGATCACGTTTCCGCTGCAAATTATCGCGACGCAAACGGCCGAGTGGGCGCTGACACTGCTTCAAATTCCGGTGCTGCGGGAAGGAAATATCCTGCAGCTTCCGGAACAGACACTCAACGTGGTGGAAGCCTGCAGCGGCATCCGATCTCTGCTCACGTTGACGTTCCTCTCGCTGGTATACGGTCACTTCTTCGAGCGGCGCCTCTGGATGCGGGTGCTGCTCTTCTTCGCCACCATTCCGATCGCGATCATCGCGAACGCCAACCGCGTCACCCTTACCGGGGTGCTCGCCGAATATAAACCGGAACTGGCGGAAGGCTTCTTCCACGAGATGTCCGGCGGCGTCATCTTCATCGCGGCGCTGCTGATCATGGTGGCGCTGCATCAGCTTTTCATCCGAGGGATCGATTTCTATGGCCGTTTTTCCGATAAGCGACACCCTGGGCCGGCTGCGGCGTAACCGCTACGCCCAGGTACTGACCCTGGTGCTGGCGTTCCAGGCGGTTCTTTTTTACACCGCTTCCCACGGGGAAAAGATCCCGCTGGCCAGACCGCTGGATCAGTTTCCGGCGCATATCGGCGACTGGAATCTGGTCCAGACCGGGGTGGTGGAACCGGAGACGCTGGCCATTCTACGCGCGGACGATACGCTGACGCGCTGGTATGTGGACCCTTCCGTGGGCGGCGCGAATCTGTTCGTGGCGTTTTTCAAGACGCAGCGCACGGGGCAAAGCCCGCACTCGCCGAAGAATTGCCTACCGGGTTCCGGCTGGAGCCCTTCGTCGACGGGCTTCCTGGATGTGCCGATCGCCTCACGCGGGGAGACGATTCACATCAACCGCTACGTGGTGTCGAAGGGGGATTCGAAGAGCGTGGTTCTGTATTGGTATCAGTCGCAACAACGGGTGATTGCGGATGAATTCGCGGCCAAGTTCTACCTGGTGGAGGATTCGATTCGCCATCACCGGAGCGACACGGCGCTGGTGCGGATCGTGGTCCCGGTGGTTGGAGACCGTGAGGCCCAGGCCACGGCGCAAGCGGAAGCGTTCGTCCAGGCGGTGTATCCGGCGCTGCGCGGATATCTGCCGAGTTAGCCTGGAATTTTCCTGGGTTCCGGCCGGTTTTCCCCGCATTTGGTGGGTTTCGGCGGGTTTATTTGCCACGAAAACGGGTACCCAAGGATTAAGAAGTGCTTTGTTTGTAAGTACTTGTTGGGTTCGGGGTCGCATTTTTTTCTCCGCTGCGATATTCGTGAGCCAGTCCCTTAGGACGCCTTCATCTTAGACCCTGATTTGGGGGCGCACGGCGGCTGGAGGGATAAGTGGTTTGGAGTCAGCGGAAGAATTCTGAAGTTGGACGTGATTGCGTCCTGGGTGTATGGGGTTCAGGCCTGGTTCTGCTTTTGGTAGACGGCCTGGATGTACAAGCGAGTTCCGCGCAGGGTGCTCTGCGACTTTGTCAGAATCAGGCCGCAGTTCGCCGATACATCGGAGAAGGCAGACAGGCACCCGCTCGGTAGGCGGGAGCGGAACACCAGCTTCCCTTCGTCGTCCAATTGAAAGTCGTGCTGGTGCAGTCCGCTCCAGCCCTGAGCAGTACCCTCGCACTCCCACACTTGAATGATCGCAATTCCGCCCGGAGCTAAAACATCGGCGATGTTACGAATAACGGCTGCGGGATCTTGAGCGTGATCCAGAGCGTTGTTGGACCACGCGAGATCGAAAGACTCACTTGGAAACATGGAAGCAATCTCTTCCCCTCGGCCCGTGGTAAGGGGCCATGGAGGCTGATGTCCGTGCTTTTCGAGCAATTCGACGTACTGAACTGCGAGAGGGTCGATACAGGTAAGGCCATATGAGCCATTTCTCGCTCCGAGAGCAAGCATTGAAAGGGGGCCCGAGCCTACGTCGATTACTCGGATCGGCGCAGGGACTCTGCTCCCCAGGTCCTGAATGTACGGCGATATTTCCGCCGGATAATTGAGGTGCATGCGCTCAGGGTCAAGGCGATTCCGAACCCCTTCCGCAAAATCTCCTCTGAGCGACAACTCACGATCCCAGAATGCCAGTTCCCCGGCGAACAATTCGTCCAGCATGGCTTTTCAAGCAACAGCTTAGCGCGAGTACGCACCCCGGCATCGGCACCGCGCCGGAAGGAGTGTTTTACAACCGCTATAAAAAGGGAGGAGCAGGAGCTGGGTTCAGGCTAAGTTCGTGGCGATGAAAAACTTCCCGGGCAGTTTTAACTCCGCGTGTATGGCGCGGAACAGCCGTTCGTGAGCGGCATTCGAATTCTTTCTAATTCCTAGGACGAGCGCTCAAGAGTTTCTACCGGCGAATTGCCCTGCGACGTTGGTTTTTTGGGTCGTTCGAGCGGCCCGGGGGAAGCCGAGCCGCTCCGTTCCTTATTTTTTCAATTCCGACAAAAGGCTCTGGAGGCCTTTATTCGCCGCCGCGATGACGGCTAGGAGTTTTCTTTCCCAGCGGTTCGTGCGCTTGGGTTGTCCCAAGAGAACTGAACAAAGTGACCATCTGGTAATTATCGCTGACTAACAGAAAAAATACGGGACTTTTGTTCTTGTATTTTGCCCTTAAATTTTGCCGTGACGTCCGTGTTGGTCTCGAATGTAAGTTGCTGCCTTCTAGCTTTCATGTGTCTCGCAACGCAGTTGGCGCGTTTGTCGTGACGATCCCCGTATATGCTTCGGTGGGGCAACTCAACGATAAAGCGTTTGTGTTTCAAGAAACGACCTTTGCTGACACACTCGGCACTACTGCGTTGACCGTGGCCGGAAATGGAACGCCGTCCAGCCCGCAAACCTTTACTTATACTAACCCGGGTGGAACCACCTCTAAGTACACGGTGAACTATACGGCTTATACCGTGCAAACGAATTTCGGCTGTTCGGGGGTGAGCGAAGTGGGCGCCACTTCAGTGAACCTGGTGAGTAGCGTCGTCCTCCCGGACACTACCCAATACACGATGACCTACGAGTTGACGAGCGGGAGCAGCGTCAACGTCACCGGCCGCCTCAAGACGGTGACGCTTCCTACCGGGGGAACGATTACGTTCGCCTATGCATCGAGCGGGACATCGAATCCGATCACCTGCACGGATGGGAGCCCGTCTTATCTCAGCCGGGCGAGTATCGATGGCACCTGGGTTTACACGCACGCGGAGTCGGCTTCCGCGTGGACTAATACCCTAACCGATCCGGCGGCAAACGAAACAGACATCAAGTTCCAAAGCGTGAACACTGGTGAGCTGATCAACGCTTACGAGGTCCAGAGAGTGACCCACTCAGGAGCGTCGTCGATTCTGCAAACAGTAAACACCTGCTACAACGGCACAACGTCGCCCTGCCTCACCACCGCCGTCTCCGTCCCGATCACGCAGGTTGATCAATATACGATCTGGCCGACCGGACCCATCGAATCGAAGGTTTCGAGCTCGTACGATTTCTACGGCAACAACACGCAGACATCGGAGTACGATAACGGAACGATCGGAAGCGGCGCGCCGGGACCGCTGGTGCGGCAAACGATAACTGCTTTCGCAGCCTTAACCGGCATCTATGACCACCCCAGCACCGTCACCGTCTATAACGGAGGCGGTACAATTTATGGCCAGACGAAGTATCAGTACGACCAAACGACGGCAGTTGCCACATCCGGGACACCGATGCACAACGCCACCGTCGGCGGCTCGCGGGGAAACGTCACAAAGGTCCAGCGCCTAACCGGCGGATCGACTTACCTTTCCTGGACCATTACCAACTTCGATACGGGAAACGTCCAAACGGTGACCGATCCTAACACCGGCCAGACGACTCAGTCATACGGGTCGGGCACAAGCTGCGGGAATTCGTTCGCGACCGGGACGACCATGCCGCTTTCTCTCACCAGGTCGTATACCTGGAACTGCAACGGGGCTGTGCAGCTCACGACCACGGATGAGAATAGCCAGATCTGGACCACGACCTACAGCGACCCCAACTACTGGCGTCCGACCGCGTTTCAAGATCCCACGGGGGCGAACACCACCTACGCCTACAGCACTTCGCCGGCCTATGCCGTGGAGAGCGCGCTGTTGTTCAATTCCAGCAACTCGACCCAGGACGTGCTCGCCACGCTGGATGTGCTTGGGCGCCCGGCCACGGTGCAGGTAAAGCAGAGCCCGACATCGACCAACTACGACACGGTCTGGAGCACCTACGATTCGAGCGGACGACTGTATCAGGTGACGATGCCGTATTCCGCCGCCGCGCGAGGACATGTTTCGAACGCGCCCACGACGACGACTTACGATGCGCTAAATCGCCCGCTCGTGATCACCGACGGCGGCGGTGGAACCACGACCTATACTTATCAGGGCAATAACGACGTGCTGGTTGCGATCGGGCCCGCGGCCGCGGGTGAGAATGTCAAGCAGCGGCAGATTCAATACGATGGTCTGGGCCGCATCTCGTCCGTCTGCGAGATCACATCAGCGAGTGGAAGCGGCAGCGGTGCGTGCGGGCAGAACACCACGCAGACCGGCTTTCTGACGGCCTATGCGTACGATCCGCTCGATAACGTGACCAGCATCGTGCAGAATACGCAGACCGGATCGACGACGACGCAAACCCGCACCTTCATGTGGGACGGGCTAAGCCGGATGAAGTCGGAAACGAACCCGGAAACCGCGGGAGCGGCTTACACCTATAACTACGATACGAACGGCACCTGCGGCACGTCGAGTGGAGATCTGGTCTATCGGCTGGACCCGATGGGAAACGTAACCTGCTACGCGTATGATTTGCTGCATCGGGTCACGAGCGTAACGTATCCGAGCGGCCCGTATGCGAGCGTAACGCCGACAAAGACCTTTGTCTACGATTCGGCCACGGTGAACTCCGCGACGATGCTAAACGCGAAAAGCCGGTTGGCGGAGGCGTACACTGGAAGCGTGATGTCGAAGAAGACCGATCTCGGGTTCAGCTACTCGAGCCGGGGCGAGGTCACGGACACCTACGAATCGACGGCCAACAGCGGCGGATATTATCATATTTCGTCGACTTTCTGGGCGAACGGACTTCTGGATACTCTGAGCACCAACGTGTCCGGTTATCCCACCATCACCTACGCGCCGGACGGGGAAGGGCGGGTTTCGACGATCTCGTTGCCCTCCGGGCAGAATCCGGTCACAGCGACGACTTACAACACGTTGAGCCAGCCGACGGCGGTGACCTATGGCTCGCTCGATTCCGATGCGTTCGGATATAGTTCCAACACGGGCCTGCCGACGTCCTATGCGGCGTCGGTGAACGGGGTGACGAAGACGGGGACGATCACCAACAACACCAATGGAACCGTTCAGAAGGTGGCCACGGTGGATAACCTGAACTCAAGCGGAACCCAGACCTGCACGTACACTTACGACGACGAGCAGCGGATCGTTACCGATAGCTGCGGAACGGCGTGGGCCGCCACGTATTCGTACGACGCCTTCGGAAACATCTCCAAGGAGGGTTCGACGTCGTTCATGCCGACTTACAACTTATCGACCAACCGGTATCAGACGCTGCCCGCGGCGACGCCGGTGTACGACGCGAACGGGAACGTGACGGCGGATGGATTCCATACGTACGCGTGGGATGCGGAAGGGCGGACGGTGACGATCGACAGCGGCACGTTCACCTACGATGCGCTGGACCGGAGACTGGATTTCGGGGCGTCGGGATCTTATCAGCAGTATTTCTATCCGCCGTTCGATTTGAACTATAACTTTGGGCAGGCGGTGGGGACGTCCGGACAGTTGGGATTGCGGCTTCCCACGCCGGGCGGCGGGCAGGTGAATATGGCGCCGAGCGGGGTGAC
This sequence comes from Bryobacteraceae bacterium, assembly GCA_965225785.1. Lineage (GTDB taxonomy): Bacteria > Acidobacteriota > Terriglobia > Bryobacterales > Bryobacteraceae > Bog-113. Next base: position 1,335,199 of record CBDDBV010000005.1, read on the forward strand.
GGGATACCGGCATCCGAACTGGCAGGGCAGCCAGGTGGTGAATTCGACGACGACACGGACGGTGGCGGCGGACAACGCGTTCACGCCGTTTGGCGAGCGGTATGCGATCAACGGCATCAGCGGGTACTTCGCGGGGATGCTGATGCAGTATCCGTACATGCAGGACGGGTATCAGGCCGACGAGCGGCTGTATCATGATGGGCAGGGGCGGTGGGTTAGTCCCGACCCGGCGGGGCTGGGCGCGGTGGATTTGGCGAATCCGCAGAGCTTGAACCGGTATGTCTATGTGATGAACGATCCGTTGGATAATGTGGACCCGAGCGGGTTGGATGCGAACACCGGAACGATTTGCTATACCACCAGCGGCGTCGGACAGCAGGGAATCATCTTCCAAGTGACGACAACATGTGCGGTCTATGCCGCGTCATCTCCACCCCCGAACACGGTTGGTGGGCAAGTTATCTACGCTCAGGCGGGCTACGCGGGCGGTGCTGCGGGGACGGCAAGAAATAACGCGACGAACAACTGGCGGAAGGTGGCAAATTGTGCGGCCGATTTCGGGAACAAATATTCAATCGCCGCCGGGATCTCTGCGGTAACGGGAGTCTCGGCAGCCAATCCGATCATCTCTACTGTATTTGGCAATGACGCGTCGAGCATCTCCGATATTGTAAGTGGGAGGAATGCACTCGGGGCTACGATATCAGAGATTTTCAGTAATCCCGGATCTACGAATGTTCTCTCGTTGGCATTGAGAGGGGTGGGTGCAATTCCAACCGGAGGGGCACCGACAGCTAAAATCGGTGTTAATGGGGCTGGCTCCTCTTTTGTCAAGGCGTGGAACAGGCCAAATTTGGCAGGAACAGCGCTTGGCAAGACAGCTGGCGCGGTCCTCAGCACATTCACAAAATACAAGGCCATTTACGACTTCTCCGTGTACGGCGTGGGGCTTGCGTCATGCTGGTAACGGGTGGAGCTAGTCGCGGAGATGTCGCTCGAGGACTGATTGGGGTTGCCTGCGCATCGATCGTGATGGCGTTGCTTTACGAACCGACGGTGAAGTTGGTGATACCAAAAGCGCTTCTATTTACGGCCATTACGGTGGTTTGCATCTTCACGGCCCGCAGTAAAGCAGGAGTTCTGTTGGGCATCGGTGCCGTCATTTTGCTGCGCTTGGTTATCGGGAGTGCTCTGTTTGGGCATCGGTTCAATTAGTCTCGAGAGGTAACCCGGGTCGGTACGCTCGCGCGACGTAGGGCGGCGAGACTTACAGCCAGAACATCGGTCCAATGGACACCTACTGCTACGGATTTATGGTAAACGCGGAAACCCTGCGAATCGAGAAAGTGCTCTCTGAGAAGGAACTGAGGTCGCACGCGGGCCGCGGCTGCCGAGTTTCGCCTTGAGCCAACTAAGACCTGTGTTTACGACTCGGTTACGGTGAATTCCGCCGTCATGTCGAACGCCAAAAGCCAGCTGGCGGAGGCGTACACTGGAAGCGTGATGTCGAAGAAGACCGACCTCGGGTTCAGCTACTCGAGCGGTGGCGAGGTCACGGACACTTACGAGTCGACGGCCAACAGCGGCGGTTACTACCATATCTCGTCGACCTTCTGGGCCAACGGGCTTCTGGATACTCTGAGCACCAACGTGTCCGGTTATCCCACCATCACCTACGCGCCGGACGGGGAAGGGCGGGTTTCGACGATCTCGTTGCCCTCCGGGCAGAATCCGGTCACAGCGACGACTTACAACACGCTGAGCCAGCCGACTGCGGTGACCTATGGCTCGCTCGATTCCGATGCGTTCGGATATAGTTCCAACACGGGCCTGCCGACGTCCTATGCGGCTTCGGTGAACGGGGTGACGAAGACGGGGACGATCACGAACAACACCAATGGGACCGTTCAAAAGGTGGCTACGGTGGATAACCTGAACTCAAGCGGAACCCAGACCTGCACGTACACTTACGACGACGAGCAGCGGATCGTTACCAATAGCTGCGGAACAGCGTGGACCGGCTCGTATTCGTACGATGCCTTCGGAAATATTTCGAAGTCGGGTTCGACGTCGTTCATGCCCACTTACAACTTATCGACCAATCGCTATCAGACGCTGCCCGCGGCGACGCCGGTGTACGACGCGAACGGGAACGTGACGGCGGATGGATTCCACACGTACGCATGGGATGCGGAAGGGCGGACGGTGACGATCGACAGCGGCACGTTCACTTACGATGCGCTGGACCGGAGATTGGATTTCGGGGCGTCGGGATCTTACCAGCAGTACTTCTATCCGCCTTTCGATTTGAACTATAACTTTGGGCAGGCGGTGGGGACGTCGGGGCAGTTGGGATTGCGGCTTCCCTCGCCGGGCGGCGGGCAGGTGACGATGGCGCCGAGCGGGGTGACGGGATACCGGCATCCGAACTGGCAGGGCAGCCAGGTGGTGAATTCGACGACGACACGGACGGTGGCGGCGGACAACGCGTTCACGCCGTTTGGCGAGCGGTATGCGATCAACGGCATCAGCGGGTATTTCGCGGGGATGCTGATGCAGTATCCATATATGCAGGACGGGTATCAGGCCGACGAGCGGCTGTATCATGATGGGCAGGGGCGGTGGGTGAGTCCCGATCCGGCGGGGTTGGTGGATTTGACGAATCCGCAGAGTTTGAACCGGTATGTCTATGTGATGAACGATCCGCTGGATAATGTGGACCCGAGCGGGTTGTTTATATCCTCTGGAGGAATTGGGCCGCCGGGCGGATCGAATAATCAGTTCGGCTTCGGGGTTATCTGTAATCCGGAAGGGGATTGGTCTTACACGGGGACGCCGGGTCAGACTCCTTGCAACTCGATCGTAAATCAGTTGATCGGGGGGGCGACGCTCAACTGGGCTCAGAACGGCGGCGGGCACGGCGGCGGTGGACTGGGTGTTTCTGGCAGCAACTCTTCGAATCCATGCGCTGGTAAAAGCGCTGCCAACCTAACTTACTCCGCATCGGCTCGATCCCACATTGAGTCCCTTCACATGATCTACCTTCCGAACGGGGCTGGACGTGTTCAAACATACTATAAGCGCGGCGGGGTGCTCACTGCGAGAAGCCAGTACAACTTTGACCCCCCAGGGACTATCGCACAGAATTGGGCGCTCGTGCAGCGAATAATCGCACTAACATTCACAATTGCCGCACCCGTTTTCCAGGGCAACGGAAACATATCGTTTACAGCGACGCTACCGGCCCAGAACTCCCCCGTTTTTGGGGCCCGGCCCTTTATTGGACTTGAAGGTGGGCCCGCTGTCAAGCTTCCGTTGCTCGGCCTGTTTCCAACCTTTACTGATACGAACATCAACACCCTAGTCACTGCGGGTAACTGCTCCACAGTTGTTACGGCGTACCCAGGCCCAGTATGAGGCGATTGCGGTTACTGGCCGTGGCTAGCGCAGCTCTCATGTTTGCAGCGGGAATGACATTCCCTCAGGACGCCCTTATGGAATCTTCGTTAACACGCGCCGAACTCGAGCCCTTGTTGCTGGCGGTGAGCAGGCTCGGGGAAGTGCGAGTTGTTCGACCTAGTCCGTACCTCGATGTTGGTCTGGTGTGTTTCATCGACACCGGGCGATTCGATGCTTTAGCCCAGTGGATGTTTTCGTACAAGGGCCGGCTTCGATGGATACTAACCTCTGATTTACCAAGGCTGTGCATTACGGTGGCGCTTGATGCATCGGCGATTAAGGACGTGCCGTCCGATTCATCGCGGACGGCGCTCTCTGCGTCAATTCGAGATGGGATCAACTACGATATCCCGAGGCTCGCGAGCTTTCTGAACGAAAAGATTGGTCCTTCCGCTGCTGCACATGGGGTGTACGATCACGGCGATACGCTGGAGTTGCCTATGATGCCCGATGCTGGAGAGCCTCCCGGCGCGGTGTACCTGGTGCGAGATGTCCGGCAGTTCACGGTTCGGCACCATCCCACCTCTCGCTTCGACAGGTGCCTCCATTTTTGGATTTCCGATCGCGAGCAGTCTAGGCTGCTCGCGCAACTTCGCAGTGAGGAATCGAGCCGATCGTTTCCGGTATTGAAGAGACTCATTTTCGAGGGTAGCGATGCAGGGGTGAGTATAGAGCCGGGCGAAGTCCCGCAGCTTGGACTCGAATGTGACAGGTTGGCGCTAGGAAGCAGCGACAAGGATGTCGGCTCGGGTCTCGCTCGCATAAAACGGGTCTGCGGCTCGGCGGAAGTTTACGGCTTAGGCATATGCTTGTTGGGAAAATAGAGGGCGCCAAAGGGGGCAGCCCGCCATCATGAGCTGCGCCGCGCGGTTTAGCTTCGGGTTTGTGTTCAGTCCCGGCGACGATAGGTCTTATACGGGGACGCCGGGCCAGACCCCTTGCAACTCGATCGTCAATCAGCCTATCGGTGGCGAGACGCTCAATTGGCAGAGTGGCGGAGCGCACGGGGGTGGGGCGGCGGGACCGGCGGCACGGCTGCGAATCTCACCGGAGCATTTACGACGTTGGATCGTGCCGGATTTGGGTCCGCCAGGAATGTACGGTCCGCGACGGCCGCGCAAGGTATCGAATTCGGGGGATTTATCTACAAGGGCTCTCAGGCCACTTCCTTCTACTTTTCGCCCGCGTTCAGCGGCACTCCGGGGGCTCTTCCTTCGTTCGATGTTCAGCGTGGGCAGGGGGCACCAAGCGGATTTACGTTGGTGGGATGGTATCACTCGCACCCGCAGGCGCCTGGGTATCCCCATCCCGAACTGTTCTCGGGAGCAGACCTTGGGGCCACGAGACGCGTTGGTGGGCCTGGCTACCTGTTGACGCCATCCGGAAGAGTTCTGAAGTTACTGCCTTACCCCTCCGGGAGCACTGTTCCACCAACGATAGTTACGAGCAGGGTCTGCCGGGGAGATTGAAAACATGGCGCGAATATTCTTACTGTTGCTTGGAGCCGCGCTCCTGGGCGCCGCTCAGAATCGCACCGCGGCTCCCATTGTTCCGAATGTCGGTTTTGTTCCCAAGGGGGGGGTTCGTTCCCAGCGCCCAGGTGGCAGAGACATTAGCGGAAGCTTTACTGGCTCCCGTGTACGGAGCGCAAGTTGTACGGGCTGAGCGCCCGTTCAAGGCGACTCCTAAGGGAAACGTCTGGGTTGTGCGGGGCTCGGTTCCGTGTGACGGCCCAGCTGATGCGGTTTGCCCGGGCGGTGCGGCTGAGATCTGGATTTCGAGGCGCACCGGACAGGTTCTATATATGACTCATGATCAGTGATCCGCCGGTGTACGACGCGAACGGGAACGTGACGGCGGATGGATTCCATACGTACGCGTGGGATGCGGAAGGGCGGACGGTGACGATCGACAGCGGCACGTTCACTTACGATGCGCTGGACCGGAGACTGGATTTCGGGGCGTCGGGATCTTATCAGCAGTATTTCTATCCGCCGTTCGATTTGAACTATAACTTTGGGCAGGCGGTGGGGACGTCGGGGCAGTTGGGATTGCGGCTTCCCTCGCCGGGCGGCGGGCAGGTGACGATGGCGCCGAGCGGGGTGACGGGATACCGGCATCCGAACTGGCAGGGCAGCCAGGTGGTGAATTCGACGACGACACGGACGGTGGCGGCGGACAACGCGTTCACGCCGTTTGGCGAGCGGTATGCGATCAACGGCATCAGCGGGTACTTCGCGGGGATGCTGATGCAGTATCCGTACATGCAGGACGGGTATCAGGCCGACGAGCGGCTGTATCATGATGGGCAGGGGCGGTGGGTGAGTCCCGATCCGGCGGGGTTGGGCGCGGTGGATTTGGCGAATCCGCAGAGCTTGAACCGGTATGTCTATGTGATGAACGATCCGCTGGATAATGTGGATCCGAGCGGGTTGATGATATCGACGCCGACTCCTGCGCCCCCGGATTTTAGCAGCCGGTTTAGTTTCGGGGTTATCTGCAATCCCGACGGCGATTGGTCCTACACGGGGACGCCGGGACAGACTCCTTGCAACTCGATCGTGAATCAGTTGATCGGGGGTGCGACGCTGAATTGGCAGAGTGGCGGAGGGCATGGGGGTGGCGCGGCGGGAGTCCCCGGCTCGCAGAACCCGGGATGCCCTGCGTATATCAGTAACTTTTTTCAGAAGATGGTTCCAGTCTTCAATGGTATGTCGCAGGAAACCAAGAACACAAATCCCGCGTTTTTCGCTGCATTGTCGTCTTACGAGAGCGGTTGGTTGGGCTCTCATGCGCAGGACTTGCGCAACCCATTCGGGCTAACCAATGCTGGCGGGCTTGATTTGAAATTTGGATCCTACACTGCGGCTGCTAATTTTTGGTTGTTTAAGGCCGGACGGGACCGGACGGGGTACGCAAGATTTGTAACGGGAGCACTGACAATCGCTAAGTTCGCTGCGGCCCTTCAAGCTGCGGGCTACAATAACAAAACTGGGTCTTGGGCGGCAGACGTAAGAAATCAGTTCGGCAGCGTGCAGAAGTGGATGGGCATATGCCACGTCTCGTTCTAGGCATCTTTTTCGCGCTTACCGTAGGCGGGATGTTGCTTGTTGCTCCAACTTCAGCCGATGCCCAACCCGCTGAGAAAACGAAGTCAAGCCGTTACTGTAACGCAACGTATATGTATTGCGTTGGATTACCAGCGGTTGGAACCGCCGAACCGCATCTGGGCGATTCGCCTAATCACGGGGTTACGATCGATCTTGCCCATCATGCGGGCGAACTCTGGAGCTATGCTCATTGGGATGCAGCCCTTTTAGGAAGTGCAAAGGACGCTGCGCTTTCGCGAGCCGGCTTACTCCTCGACGAGCATCCTGGCGGCTCGATTAACCTAACGTCGACCGAATTGGACGGCCTGACAGCCTTTCGCATCGTTGTCGCAACCTCTCCTGCTGGGCAGGCTTTAGAGGAAATTGTGGTTGCCTATCGATCACCGATTGACGAATCAAGAGGGCCTGGCATTATCTATGAAATTGGGGTCAAGTCTGACGTGCCCGCGATCGCCTATGACGTTCGGGATTTCAGAATATTTGTCGACTCTTTCCGCGCCCAGCCTTCGAAAGCAGCCAAATAGGGTCGAAGTGTGCAGTCACGTGCAGGCTACTGTGAATTCCGCGGCCATGTCGAACGCCAAAAGCCGGTTGGCGGAGGCGTACACTGGAAGCGTGATGTCGAAGAAGACCGATCTCGGGTTCAGCTACTCGAGCCGGGGCGAGGTCACGGACACCTACGAATCGACGGCCAACAGCGGCGGATATTATCATATTTCGTCGACTTTCTGGGCGAACGGACTTCTGGATACTCTGAGCACCAACGTGTCCGGTTATCCCACGATCACCTACGCGCCGGACGGGGAAGGGCGGGTTTCGACGATCTCGTTGCCCTCCGGGCAGAATCCGGTCACGGCGACGACTTACAACACGCTGAGCCAGCCGACTGCGGTGACCTATGGCTCGCTCGATTCCGATGCGTTCGGATATAGTTCCAACACGGGCCTGCCGACGTCCTATGCGGCTTCGGTGAACGGGGTGACGAAGACGGGGACGATCACGAACAACACCAATGGGACCGTTCAAAAGGTGGCTACGGTGGATAACCTGAACTCAAGCGGAACCCAGACCTGCACGTACACTTACGACGACGAGCAGCCGGATCGTTACCAATAGCTGCGGAACAGCGTGGACCGGCTCGTATTCGTACGATGCCTTCGGAAATATTTCGAAGTCGGGTTCGACGTCGTTCATGCCCACTTACAACTTATCGACCAATCGCTATCAGACGCTGCCCGCGGCGACGCCGGTGTACGACGCGAACGGGAACGTGACGGCGGATGGATTCCACACGTACGCATGGGATGCGGAAGGGCGGACGGTGACGATCGACAGCGGCACGTTCACTTACGATGCGCTGGACCGGAGATTGGATTTCGGGGCGTCGGGATCTTACCAGCAGTACTTCTATCCGCCTTTCGATTTGAACTATAACTTTGGGCAGGCGGTGGGGACGTCGGGGCAGTTGGGATTGCGGCTTCCCTCGCCGGGCGGCGGGCAGGTGACGATGGCGCCGAGCGGGGTGACGGGATACCGGCATCCGAACTGGCAGGGCAGCCAGGTGGTGAATTCGACGACGACACGGACGGTGGCGGCGGACAACGCGTTCACGCCGTTTGGCGAGCGGTATGCGATCAACGGCATCAGCGGGTACTTCGCGGGGATGCTGATGCAGTATCCGTACATGCAGGACGGGTATCAGGCCGACGAGCGGCTGTATCATGATGGGCAGGGGCGGTGGGTGAGTCCCGATCCGGCGGGGCTGGGCGCGGTGGATTTGGCGAATCCGCAGAGCTTGAACCGGTATGTCTATGTGATGAACGATCCGTTGGATAATGTGGACCCGAGCGGGTTGGACGCAAACAACGGGACGATATGCTACACGGTTCCACAGACGCTGGTTGGGCAGCAAGGTATAAACTTTCAGCTAACCCTCTATTGCGCTGTCTACGCAGGTTCGTCTGCGCCCGCCAATACGGTGGGTGGGCAAGTTATTTATTCCCAGGCAGGATATGCGAGTGCCGGCTCGGGGCCGACATCGGCGGCGGCTAGTAAAGGGAATCCATCGGTGACGGCTTGCGAGTCTGCAATCCTGAGTGCCGTAAACAACAGATTCCAAACGGGCTTTACAGATGCGAACGTTACCGCGCGATTTCAGTTCTCAACGGGTGCTCCGGCAGGGCAAGGCACATTAAACCTAAATATCAAAGTTCCCGCAGCGGCTCAGCCGACTAAGGTTTCTGTCGGCCGCTACCCAGTAAATCCAGCGACTTATCTTCTGGGCGCAGGGGCTACCCTCCACATTCCTAGCGGACCTGGCGGAGCTGACGGCCCTTTAACTGTACCGTTTACTGCCGGGCAATTCACGGCACACCTGGATTCGGCGTTCCCCTACAATCCAATTGGGCTCTTATCCCATCTGCTAAGAGACATGAAAGGTGTCGGAGGCTATAAGCCATGCCCTTGATAGCGTACGGTCGATCTTTTCCTAGACCAATGTGCGTGTTTCTTTTGCTCATGGCTAGTTCGATTGACTCCGTTGTTTGCGGACAGACGATTAAAGCTAGGCTGATCGACGGTCGCAACGGGCGTCCTGTCGCAAACACCTGTGTAAATGTGTGGGTCGGACACCAACGCAAAGATGCACTTTCTATTCCAACTAATAAGGAGGGAGTTGCTGGTTTTCGCTTGACAGACAACAGTTCCGAAGTGAGCACCGGTGACCGCTGGAAGGATTGCGGGGAGTTCGGAGCGATCAATCCAGTTTTCAAGTTCGAAGACTCGGTTAGTATTAACGCCGGTTATGTTTTATGCCAGACCGAGCGAGCGGGCTACTCTTGGCTCAAGGTGGAGGAATTTTCAACAAAGCAATTGCTACAGCAGGGTCTTGTCACTGCTAATACCTGCGGTACGGCCTCCGCCTCGTGGACGCCCGGTGAGGTAGTCATCTTTGTTAGGCCGTTAAATTTTTGGGAGAAATTGAAGGAGTAGGCGTTCGGGGTGACGGGATATCGGCATCCGAACTGGCAGCGCAGCCAGGTGGTGAACTCGACGATAACGCGGACCGTGGCGGCGGACAATGCGTTCACGCCGTTCGGGGAGCGGTACGCGGAGACGGGCTACAGCGGGTACTTCGCGGGGATGCTGATGCAGTCCGTATATGACGGACGGGTATCAGGCGGACGAGCGGCTGTATCATGACGGGCAGGGGCGGTGGGTGAGTCCCGATCCGGCGGGGTTGGGCGCGGTGGATTTGGCGAATCCGCAGAGCTTGAACCGGTATGTCTATGTGATGAACGATCCGCTGGATAATGTGGACCCGAGCGGGTTGGATGCGAACACCGGAACGATTTGCTATACCACCAGCGGCGTCGGACAGCAGGGAATCATCTTCCAAGTGACGACAACATGTGCGGTCTATGCCGCGTCATCTCCACCCCCGAACACGGTTGGTGGGCAAGTTATCTACGCTCAGGCGGGTTACACGGGCGGTGGCGAAGGGACGCAGTCTAGTGTAGTACCGTGCTTCGTCAAAGGGCTAAAAGGCGGTGTCGCCGGAGCGGTTGTAGTGGCTGCGGCTACTACTGTTGCGGCAGCGTTTTTAGCTCCGGAAGTAGTGACGGGTGCGCTACTCGTGGGAGCGGCTTATGGGGTTGCGAAAATCACGGTATCCGTTGCCAATAATGTGCAGAACAGGAACAAAGCGGGGTTGGCCTATAATGCGGGGTCTGTGATCGGTGGCCTTATAGGTGGAGGAGTGACCGGCTTCGGCGTCAGGTACTCGATTACTGGAGAGACTAACCTTCCAACCGGCTTGGGAAATTTTTTCGGCAAGGGCAAAGGAATTGATCTCAGCCGCCCCGGGCAAAGCTATTTTGAGGCAATTCGCGCTGCGTTCTCAAAAGGGCCCGACTTAGGCGGTGCCGGTCTTGCCGTGGGGGTCGCTGGAGCGGCGACGACAGCGGGGTGCAAGTGACATGACGGTTTGGGTCGTTCTCCTCGGGTGCTGCTTTCTCACCCCGATTTTTCTTGCTTTTCGGATCGCGGCAGATGCAAGGGGCTCGAACCCTAGCTATGTTGTTACTATCCTAACAGGAGTATTGATTGGTGCGGGTTGTGCAGCGATAATGGCCAAGGCTCACAGCAGCTTTGTATTTCCGTCAGGGGCGCGCTCAACAAATGTGAAAAACGCGAGGTTACTTACAGCCTTTGCTGCTGAGCTGGCGTGGGTCGGGATCACCCTCGCCATTGGATGGTGGGCAATTGCGCTAGTGCAATCACATTTTCGCTAAGAGTGCAATAGTGCTGCTGGGGGGATTGAAAACATGGCGCGGATATTCTTACTGTTGCTTGGTGGCTTGCTCCTAGGCTTTTCTCAAAATCGCCCTGCGACTCCCGTTGTTCCGAATGGCGGTTTTGTTCCCAAGGAAGGCTTCGTTCCGACCGCCCGGGTGGCAGAGACGTTAGCGGAAGCTTTGTTGGCTCCCGTGTACGGAACGCAAGTTGTACAATCTGAGCGCCCGTTCAACGCGACTCCTAATGGAAATATCTGGGTTGTAAAAGGCTCAGTTCCCTGCGACGGCCCGGCTGGAGCGGTCTCTCGACGCCTCCCTTTGTGCCGGAGCGTTGCGGCGAACATTTGAGCGGCGCAATAATGCTGCTTGGGGTGGCCCGCCAGATCAGATCTCGGATGCGAAAGGTACTGGGAGGTGTGCAAATCTTAGGGGCGGTTCCAAGAGGTCCAGATAGCGGTATAACGGGAAGCACTTGGGTGACGGTGTGAAGAAAGAGTGTTTATCGTAATTTATGGTTGCCCGCGACCGGCCGCATCTCACCGGTGGCCCTCCCTCCACTAGGAACTTGTTGAAAAACCTGATTTTTTTGTAGCCTCGAAACGTTTTAGATCGTCTCCGCTTTATGCGCGGAGATGACTATCAGCAGTTCGGCGTTTTCACTTACGTTTCGCTGGAAGAGCGAGTTCCCTCAGAGCATCCACTTCGTCCCATTCGCAGGACCGCCGACGAGATCTTCCGAGCGATGAGCAAGGAGTTCGACGGCTTGTATGCCGAGACCGGGCGACCCTCGATCCCCCCGGAACGACTACTGCGGGCATTGTTGTTGCAGATCTTCTATTCCATTCGCAGCGAGCGGCTGCTGCAACTAAGTTATAACCTGCTGTTCCGATGGTTCGTGGGAATGGAGATGGACGAGCCGGTATGGAACCACGCGGTATTCAGCAAGAACCGCGAGCGGTTGCTGAATCAGGACGTAGCGAGAACGTTTTTCGGGCGGGTACTGGGGCAGGCCAAGCCGCACTTGTCCGATGAACACTTCAGCGTGGACGGCACACTCATCGAGGCTTGGGCCAGCCAGAAAAGCTTCCAGAAAAAGGAGGGCGGCGATGGAGACGGCGCGCAATTTCGCGGCGAAAAGCGGACCAACGAAACGCATCGATCGAAGACCGATCCGGAAGCCCAACTATACCGCAAAGGCCATGGCCAGGAGGCCAAGCTGGGTCATTTGGGACACGTATACCGCAATGGTCTGATCGTGGACGCAGTGGTCACTCCAGCTAACGGCACTGCGGAGCGGGAAGCCGCATGGAAAATGATCTACCGCAAGTGGCGGCGGAACCGGAGGCATGGCCCGCGCGCACCGATGAGTGTAGGTGCCGACAAGGCCTACGATACTCGGGATTTCGTGAAGAACCTGCGGAGGAAGGGAGTGCGGCCCCACGTCACCCAGAACCTCAAACGTCCTGGAGGCAGCGCAATCGACCAGCGGACAACACGGAAGGCGAATTACGACTGTGACGATTACCTCCCCTTCGAGTTCGGGTGGGCCTTGCCCGCCCGGCTTTGCTCAGATTCCCTAATGCGATACATGCTGCTTGGTTTGTTGTTATGTTACGCGGGTAATTCCTTTGCGCAGTGTTCGGGTGTTATGCGCTCCCACGCGATCCTGCAGTGGAGCGAGCCGTCAACTGTCGTGTCTCCGGATCACTCCTGGCGAATCGAAGTGCACCCGGTCCTTGACGCAGATGAAAATCGAACGCCGGTGACGCTCCACAAGTGTGGACAGAACAAGTCCTGGAATCTCTTCACCCTTAAGAGAGCCGCTGACCTTCGTTGGAGTCCAGATAGCAAACGGGTGCTCGTTATTAACGAGCCCTTGAGCGGCGGAAGCGAGGTCCTCTTGTTCTCGCCCGAGGCGATAGCATCAGAGTCCTCGGCCGGCCGCCCCGACGTTCTGGATGCCAGCATCAGGAGCAAACTCCGGGAGCTTCTTGGGAGCAACAGAGAGGTCGAATTCTACCTACCCAGCTTTAAATTATGGAACAAACAACATCTGCTAATTTCGGTGGGTGGCGAAACTTACAGCCAGAACACCGGTCCAATGGACGTCTACTGCTACGGGTTTATGGTGGACGCAAAAACCCTGCAAATCGAGAAAGCGCTGTCTGAGAATGAACTGAGGGCGCATGCGGGCCGCAGCTGCCGTGTTTCGCCTTGAGCCCACAAAAACGTTTATCTATATTCCGCGACGGTGAATTCCGCCGTCATGCCGAACAAGAAAGATATCATGTTTTATAACACACTAATACTATCAGCGAGTGGGAACGCCGTCCAGGTTTACGTTCTAGGAGGGCTACACTCCTTTCTCGAATATTGCTGTTGGAGCGTACCTCTATGGGCAGGTTTCAGCCAGTCTCAAGCCGGGGCTGTAGCAAACACCTTCGCTGATCTGTTTTCCGCAAATGCTGGGGATCCTAATCAGGCAACTTATAGAAATCGTGGCTATCAAGTGGCCGCTGGAAAGGGGAGTTATCGATGTTCAGCGATTTCTCACTAGCTGAAAGGTTCGGACTTACGAAGCGGGCGAATGTAATTCTGCTGGTTGTAAACACGTTAGGCGCTCTATTCTATATCCGGCTGACCTCCTACAGTTGGACGCTTCCGCAGGAAAAAGGACTGGATTCGAGCACAAGTGAGCCCTTTCTTTGGGCAATGGCCGTTCTACCTATTTTTGCCGTCGCGCTTCTTATTAATGTACCTTGGGGAGTAGTCATTCTTAAGCGAAGGCAGTTGGGTAGCGGGCGTTTGTGGGTGTTTGTTGCATTGATTTGGGTTGTTGCTATCGGGATTGACTTTACGCACCATTAGCCAGGTACTTGCCCGGTTAACTTCGTTCGGATGAGTCTTCCCGCAGTTCGGATGGAGAGCCGACGGGTGCATCTGTCCGAGCTCCGAGTACCTGACCGCGCCCAACGGCGCCAAGCAGGGTTGGGCCATGTCGTATAAATACGATTACGCCGACGAGCCGACCAGCTTCACCTTCCCGTCCGGGCGGGTGCAAAACACCAATTACGATCAAGCAAAGTGGTTAACCGCCCTGTTCGATAACTTCAATTCCGTGAACGTGGACGTGGCCTCCCGTTTCGGTTTACTATCCCAATGGGCCATAGAAGATGTTTACCTCGGGAACCGCAATACCAGCCAAACGCATCAACACACCACGCTGAACAGCCGTCTCCAGGTGACGGGCCGCTCGGCCCAGGTAAACTCGACGGACGGGAGTCCGACGCTGCTCACACTCGGCTTCAACTATCCATCGTCGCCATCGAACAACGGCAACATGATTTCGGAATCGATCAGCACCAACGGCGGCATGGGATCATCGGGCATCAACGTCACCCAAAGCTTCGGCTACGACGCGTTTAACCGCCTTCTGTCCATGAGCGAAACGTCGGGTTTGAGCCAGAGCTACTGGTATGACGCCTATGGCAACCGCGCGCTCACTGCCGGGTATGCTCCGTCTCCGTATCTGACGCCGACATCGACTTCGCAGTTCACGGGTAACCGGTGGCTGGGTAGCGGTTCCAGTACGGCGGGTTACGACGCATCGGGCAACCAGACGCAGAACAGCAATGGCGGAAATGTGTTTACGGTTGACGCCGAGAACCGGATGGTGACGTCCAACATCGGCAACATGGGCGTGACGAGCCATGTGTACGACGGCGAGGGCCGGAGAATTGAGAAGACTTCTTCGACGTTCACGAGCTACTACGTTTATGATTCCAGCGGCACTCCGGTGGCGGAGTACACGACGGAGACGCAGCCGGTTTATGGGACGCTCTATGTCACGCCGGATCACCTGGGGAGCACGCGGCTGCTCACCAATGGCAACGGGGACGTGGTGCGGAGATACGATTACCTGCCCTTTGGGGAAGAGATTCCGGGCGGGACGTATTCGCGCGGGAATGATTATGGCGGGAATCAGTACCCGCATAGTCCGTCAACTCCGGCGTTACTGGCCGCATGAGCGCCACCGCTGACAAACGTGGTGACCATCAAGATACTGTTTAACAGCGCAAATGCCGCCGGTATTTAATCCACATGTCGGAAGCTGAAGCCGCCCGCGACTTCGCTGGTCTGCTGGCCAGCGTCCGTGCCGGTGCTGAAGTGGTCATCGATAAAGGAGCATCCCCTGCCGTGGTGCTGCGCGTTGCAGATGAGCCGGTAGTCCGACGGCTTTCGGAGTCGCTTCGCATGGCCAGCGAGCACCGCTCCCCAGCCGTGCTGGATGAAGGCTTCGCCCGTGATCTCGAAGCCGTGATCAGCAGCCACCCAGAGCCGCTTCAAAGCTCCTGGGACTAATGGCGTGGGCCTGATACTCGACTCCAGCGTCGTCGTCGCCGCCGAGCGTCGTGGCCACACCGTCGGACAACTACTCGAGCGGGTCTTGACTGTCCGGGCGATCAGGATGCGGCGCTCTCCTCCGTTGGCCTGACCGAACTCATCCATGGCATCTATCGAGCCGAGACTCCGGAGCGGCGAATGCTTCGCCAATCCTTCATCGAGGATTTGCTTCTCGACTTGACTATCTACCTTTACACGAAACAAACGGCCATGCTGGCCGGCAAGATCGATCGCGAACAGCAAGCTCAGAGTGTAACCATCCCCTTCGCGGGCCTGCTCATCGGAGCGACCGCGCTCTCGCTTAGCTTCGTCCCCCGTCGTTCGCCTACCCCCGCTATGCTGACCCGATTTGCTGACCCGCTATATTATGGCGAGGGATGGCCGAGCCGCAAACGGGTGAGTTTTCAGCGATCAAGTTCGGCCGTTTTGTTTTAGATCCGGATTCCCGGAAACTACTCAAAAGTGGACGCGAATTGCGCATTCAGGCGCAGCCGCTCTCTCTGTTATGCATCCTCGCGGGCCGCGCGGGCGAACTGGTTTTGCGCGAGGAGCTTCATGCCTTACTCTGGCCCGGTGTCGCATTCCTGGATTTCGACGCCGCTATAAACTCGACCGTCAGAAAACTCCGGCAATCCCTCGGGGATGACGCAATTTCGCCCAGCTTCATCCGCACCGTTCCGAAGAAAGGATATATCTTCATTGCGCCCGTGCAACCCACGGTGGTGGGCTTAGCCGCTCCCCGAAGCGAAACGAAACCGCTTTCCATCGCGATTGTGCCGCGCCCGGAGATACGATCCGCCCTGCTCATCCCGCGCGAGTCCGATCCCGCTCCCGAGGAAATTGGATCGCCGGAAACTCCCCCAACACCTGCCGCCGCAGCGCCCGCAACCGCCCGCCATGCAAAGCTTGTTCTCATCGTTATGGCCGCCGCCTTGGGCACGATTGCAGTGGCCGTGGCGCTCTTCGTGCGGCCGGCGGCGGCCGTCAACCTGGACGGCGTCAAGTACACTGCCAACTCGGCCGAGAACTCCCTGATCGATTGCGCGATTTCGCCCGACGGGAAATACCTGGCCTATGTGGACCAGCATCATGTCAGCGTGATGTCGGTCTCGGACCGAGCGGTAAGCGTTCTCACGAATCTCGCTTCCGTCCGCGCGTCTCATCTTTCCTGGTTTCCCGACTCAACCAATCTCCTGGTGGGCGGATCGGAAAGATCCGGTGTGAGTCAGGGACTGTGGCGCGCCTCAATTGTGGGAAATTATCCACCCCTCCCGCTTTTCGCTGGAATCGAAGACGGACGCGTGTCGCCCGACGGCCGGTATTACGCGCTGATTGGGCCGGATAAACGTGAAGTTCGGCTGGCCCCCGCGGATGGCTCGCAAACACGCACTCTGGCGCACGCGCACGAAATCCACCAACTCCGCTGGTCGCCCGATTCCACGCGCCTTTATTTCACGGACCGCAACGAGTTGTTGTACAACCGGATTGAGTCTGTACCCATCTCCGGGGAAAAGACCGAAATCCTCAAACAAATGAGTGGCCTTTTGTCGATCGTGCTCCTGCCACGAAACCGATTACTTTATACCGGGAATGATGGGCGTGACACGGGAACCGACATTTTTCAGATGGAGACCAATGCAACTACCGGGATGGCCGCCGGCGCTCCCGCGTTACTGCAAAGCATCCATGGCGTTCTGCTGCTCGATTTGAGCGCCACCAATGACGGTTCCCGAATCGCCTACCTCGAGGGCGAAGAGGAGGCTACAACCTGGACCGGCGAGCTTCGCGATGGGAACATGCGGCTTGAAAATCCGCGCCGTCTCGCTTTCAAGGACGGCGACTCATATCCCCATGGTTGGACTTCCGACAGCCGCTCCGTCCTCTTCGAGTCTCTATCCGGATTAGACAAATGGAACATCTTTGGGCAGGAACCCGGCGCGCCGGAGGCTCAAGCCCTTCTTCATAACCTGCCGCCGGCCATACGGCCCACCGCGGCGCCGGGAGGCAAGTGGCTGCTTTACCAGCCGTTCCAACAGCGGGAGCGTATTATGCGCATCGGAGCCCAGGGAGGAACGCCGGCGCAAATAGGCTCCATGGCGGACGGCATTTTTCACTGCCCGTTCACTCCGGGCCGGCCTTGCGTGATCGGAGAACAAAGCGGGAACCGGACTACCTTCTCCTATCTGGATCCCGACCGAGGGAGAACGGGGAAGTGGAGGGACTATTCGCCCGCGGCGCCGATTCTCGATTGGGATCTATCTCCGGACGGCCGTACGGTGGCGGTTCTGAACCGCGGCGGAGACGGAAACCAAATCGTTCTCTTAAAAGCCAACGAACCGCCGCGTCAGATCTCAGTGCCAAATGTGCGCAATCTTCAAAGCGTGAACTGGTGGGCCAATGGCGAAGGTTTCTTTTGCTCCAGCGCGAACCGGGACGCGGTCAGCCTGCTTTCCATTTCTCTCGATCTCAAGGTCTCCGTTCTCGAAACGGACGTAGGCGCCATCCCGAGTTGGGCGGTTCCCTCGCCGGATGGACATGCGATCGCCTATGTTTTCCACATCAAACACTACAATGCCTGGATAGCCTCGCAGCATCGCTGAATCCAGCAGCCCCGAACAAAAACGGGGGCGCACCCTTTCAGGCTCGCCCCCAAGCTTACTTACTGCACGGAGATCGAGGTGGTCGCGGTCGCACCGGTAACTTGCCCGACGGCCGTCAATCCATTCGATCCGGCTGACGCGTTTGCGGGGATTTGGACATTGAGTGTGCCGGCGACCCCGAAGGACCCCTTACCGTTAGCGGTGGCGAATCCCAGTGACTGTCGAGGCTCGTTCAGAAAGATTTGCACCTCTTCTCCCCCACCGAATCCCAGCCCTTTTATCGGCGTGAGACTACCGGGCGCGACGGAAGTGGAAGTAGCAATCAGACCCGGCACAATGGCGAGGCTGGTGAGACCCATGTTTCCGCTGGTTGTTCCAAGAGCGAAATATTGCAGGGCGCCGTAGGGGTATTGCGGCACCGGGACCGTAGTCGAAAAAGATCCGCCGGCATCCGTGGAAAAGGTGGTCAGGACATGTCCGGCGAGGAGGCTAACGCCATAAATATCGATCGTCTCCAAAGGCGCGAATCCACTTCCGTTCAAAGTGATCTTCGTAAACGGTGATGCCTGGGTTTCGGCCGAGTCCAGGGGAGCCTCCGGAAACACCTTTAGGGTGAAGGATCCGAAATAGTTGGGCGTGGATCCAGGCGTGAAGCTGAAAGACTGACAGACGTTTCCGGGCGGCACGGCCGGTTTGTTCCAGGTGTAGGCGGTCAGCGCGACCACAACCCCATCGACGCTGGCGGCGGTGGCGCCTGAACCTGGAACGTTGGTGCCCTGCAGTGTTAAGGTATTCGCGCTATCCGCGGCAAAGGCCGAGTTGTTGAGAGCACCATACACGGATATCGCCGGGGTGGAATTGTTTCCATCGAAAAACAGATTCATCGCGCTGTAGCTAAATGTGGTGCTGGCGCCTTCCTGAGCGAATGTGTAGAAGGTATAAGTCTGGCCGGCCGCCAGCGGTACGGAGATGTTTGCATCGGCGTCATCTGGTCCATTCACCGGAGAAGCCCCGTTCGGGTCCAGCGCGATCCACAAATCGTAATCACCATCCAGACCAAGGGTGTTCCAAAACTGATACTCGTAAAGGGCACCCCCTTTTTCGGCCGAGAATTGCGCGGCGCCAGTAAGTAGTGTTTGCGACGTGGCCGCGGAGGGGATCATAAAAAAAGCGGCGAGGATGGTGCAGGTGCGCAACGCCGCGGTAAGTAACGCTCGAGTAGTTATGTTCACGATTTCTCCTTTCCATCTCAACTCACAACAACAAAGTCCCGGGTACCGGAAGCAGGGGTCTTGCGATCCCGAAGAATCACAAGACCCACTAAAACCAAGGCGAGAGGTTTCGCCACTAAACGAACAAATGGCCGCGAAGAATATTGCTCATGATCGTTGCTCCTTTCATTGTTTTAGACTGCAACCTTCCGATTGATCCGGAACTCTTGAAGGCCGGCCGAACATCCATCCTCGGAGCCGCGCGGAATCCATCCACTCTCGCAAAGCCGAGGAGACGCCTGAACGGCCGGCGTGTGGCGACGCCAAACCCTGGTGCGCTCGCGAGCCGCCGATAGTTCTAAATACGAAAGCTCGATCTGATGGCCGGCCGCGTCTATGGCCGCCAGTTTGGTCATCCCCAACTTTCGCTGGAGACTCGCGCTGCGCTCGTTGCCTGCCGAGTGGGCGGCCGTTAAGCAGCGGGCGTCCAGGGAAGTCGCGAGGTCCACCAGCGAGTGACAAAGGACGGTGAGCACGCGGGAGTTTTGCCTGGTTTCCCGCACCGCCAAGCTTCGCACGTGAATGACGTCTTCGATAGGCGAAATGCCGGACTCTACAACGGCGGCGCCGATTTTGGGACACTGGCCTCGGCGGTAGACCTCGTCGAGGAAAAGGAATTCCAGCATTCCGGCCGGAATCGGATCGTCCTTCGTGAAGGCGAAAAGATACAGAGCGTAAGGGATCGGTTCAATTTCCACAGCGACGGGCGCCGACCCCGAGGCGCGGCAAATGTCTTCGCGGAACTCCCGAACCATTTCCGGGAACTCGTCCGGGTGTGAAACGCGGACGGTGATCATAGTCGTTTTGCTCCGGCGATGAACAGCGAAACCTTCGACCGAATCCTCATCAAAGGCGCCTCCGAAGCGCCACAGAAATGAGGCTACCCGCAATTCGGGGGAGTCTCAAGCGATTCAGGCTGACTCAAAATGATTTGATATGGGCGCAGCTTTTGCTTGCAGTTTAGCGGCTTCTTATCAACGAGTTATGGAAAAGTTCTGACCAGCTTTATGGAAGGTCACATCGCGGATCTGTTCTGATTTGACGTGGTAGGGCGGGTGCGGCCGCCCTCTAGAGCAGCCGGAAGTTCACCTCGGTGGTGGCCTTTTGCTGGCGTCAGCGGTAAACTTCCCTCCGGTTGCGGACGCGGTGGATGGCTTCGAGGATGGTCATGGCGATGTGCCGCGGGATGGCGCGGACCTCAGGCTCGAAGCCAATCCGCTTCAATGTTCTTTCTTGGCTCCGCGAATCTGCTCCATGGTGAAGCCGAGATCGGCGACAACCTGCTCAAAGGGAATTCCCTGGCCGCCGTTACGGAAGTGCTCGCCGGAGGTGCGGAGAGCCAGGCGGTCTTCCTCGGTCAGTTCTTCTTCGTCGTCATCGTCGATCATGACCGCGAGGAGTGAGCGCACGATGCCGAGTTTGGCGGGCGGTCAGTTGATCGAGCAGCGCGTGGGCTTGTATCCGCCAGGGCGCAGATCTCCAGCCGCCGATTCATGACTAGCCGAAATGCTGACGCGGCTTCTTCCTAGACCACTACTAAAAAAACCGTTCCTGCCAAGGATCGAAACCCGCAGCATCGACCATCGCGAGCATCTGTTCCGAAGAACAACACATTGATCACGGGCCGAGACTGTGCTCAAATCTCGGATGAACATGCCGAATCAAGAAGAACACCAAGGGAAATCGGACTTACGTACCGATGAATAATCGGAAATGAAACGGTGGTGTATATCTTAACCGCTTTGTGGTCTGGAAGTCTCGGCTAGGTTTCCTTGTTCAGCAGAATGCGCCCTAAGCTCACAAATGAAGGCTAACCAGCAACTAAAACGAAACCGGGTTGGTTTACTTCAATCGCTCTCCCTTGCCGTGGTCCTTTTCTTGCTCACGGCTCTTAGCGTGACGAAGACCTTCTCCGCCGAATTTCTAAGCGGCGAGGATGGAAACGCACCGCTTCTCGCGCTGACTCGCTGGCTTGGTAAGGAGAGCTCAAAGGGATGGATGGGGCTATGGTACGGGGGCGCCCCATCCGACATGCTCGGCCCAATCGGAATGCCCTGGATCACTTCCGTTGCCGGTAGATGGCTTAGTTGGACGCCGCAACATTCCTTTCATTGGGTCGCGGCATCCACTTGCTGTGCGCTTCCAGCCGCACTGTTCGTTATGCTGCGGAGAGTGAGGATGGGAAGAATGGCCGCATTTTATTCCGCCCTTCTTTACTCGCTCTTCCCGACCGGGTATTCCTTTCTGAAGGACGGCGGGGGGCCGCACCTACTCGGAGTTCTGCTCGCCATCCTCGAGTTGACTCTGCTAAACGAAGCGCTCCGACGAAACCGTAACTGGGCTCTGGTGGCCGCGCCGCCGGTATTCGCGTCCCTTGTTCTTACGGACTTGCTTGCCGCCATTAGTGTTCTGGCCGTCGCCGCAGTCTACGTCGTATCGCAACGTCCTGAGCGGACTAAGAAAGGCACTCTTGTTTTCGCTGGTGTTGTTTCTCTGGGCGGCTTGGCGGCTTATTCGCAAGTGAACGTTGAAGCACTGTCGCTTTGGAGGCGAAATCTTCTTGCGTCAGACGGTAACCTACTCGCTCACAACACCTTCTACGGATTAACGGCGCTGGCTGGGTCGATTCTAATCCTGCATTATTTGTTCGAGCGATTCGACGCGACACCGGTTGTCCGCGTTCTAACATACTCTACGCTCGTTTTCGGCGTATTGGTGTGGGGTTCAGGATGCTCTCTGTTCCGGCTCGTTCCCCACGCCGAACGGCTCCGGCTGGAGTTAGGCGTGGCGGCTTGCCCATTAATGGTGTATGTTGCAACGGGGTTTTGGGCGCGCCTCAATTCTCGAACCGTTATCGTCTTGACAGTAGCTCTGACGGGATTGACTGTGTACCGGCTTGGCGCTCTGGTTCAGAGTAGCCAGATTTGCTTCCAGCCTATCGATGTGACCGAAACCGCGCAGTACCGCGTTTCGCGCTGGTTAGATCAACACGCGGGTGGACGCCGGGTCTTTGCGGCCGGCGAAACAGGACAGTGGCTCAACGTGTTCAGCGACACACCGCAGATCACCGGCTGCTGCGAAGATTGGGCTCCAAACCAGATTTACCGTACCGCGACTTGGGCAATCGTTACCGGCCAGAACGCGGGAGACAAAGAACTGAGCAATTCCCTTGCGTGGCTCCGGACTTTCGGAGCAGGCTATGTCGCCGTCGATAGCTCGTATTGGAAGCCGCACAAATTCGACGGCGTTCTTCCGAAGGTATTTCAGGAGAAAGATATCACCGTTTACGAAGTTCCAGCCGACGCGACCTCCATCGCTCATGTGATCGCGGCGAAAGACGCGATTCAAAATATTCCGGAAAGCGGCATCGATCTCCTGACGGTCAGAGACTACGTCCAATCGGTGGGATCGGACGCCCAGCCGGAGTGCCCCCTCCGCTGGCTGGATAGCGAACACGCGCGGATGCTTTCCCACGTTGCCGAGGGGCAACTGGTCTCGGTTCAGGTGAATTACCTTCCCGGCTGGCAGGCGACGGTAAATGGAAAAGCGGCGGTGGTGAGGGCGGACGCAATTGGCATGGTATTGATCGATCCTCAGTGTTCCGGACCATGCGTTATCGATTTGAAGTGGGCACCGGCGCGGCACCCGCCTCTGATTGAAGCGTGCGTGTTGGTTGCGATGGCCATCGGTATTTGGTGGTTCGGAACGAAGCGCAAACGCCTTTGGGTTCCCGCCCTGCTCGTGCTCACGGGTGTTCTCCTCTTCGTCTTACTCTTTCGCTCGGCCTGGGTAGCCGAAGACGCGTATATCTCGTTGCGGGTAACGGACAACATCCTGGCAGGTTACGGCCCACGATGGAATATCGATGAACGCGTTCAGACTTACACCGATCCCTTGTTCTCCGCCGTTGTCACGATCGCGGTATGGATAATACACGACGTTTATACCGCGTCGATTATCGTGTCGTTGCTATTCACCTTGGGCGCCGTATTGCTGCTGTTCCGGGGCGCAACATCCACGGGACTTGTGCTCGGCCTATTGGCATTGTTCTTTTCGAAAGGCTTTGTCGACTTTTCCGTCTCCGGTCTGGAAAACCCGGCGACGCACTTCGCCCTTGGCGCATATCTGTATGTGTACTTC
The DNA here is from genome assembly GCA_965225785.1 of Bryobacteraceae bacterium. Lineage (GTDB taxonomy): Bacteria > Acidobacteriota > Terriglobia > Bryobacterales > Bryobacteraceae > Bog-113. The sequence goes on from CBDDBV010000005.1 coordinate 1,358,478, forward strand.
AGGAATCGCGATCCGCTGCCGCTCTCGCTTTGCGCGGCGTGTGCCGCTTTGAACCGCGAGGACAGTGTTCTCCTGTTACTTCCCTCACTGGCGGTTGTGTATTGGTCGAAGGGCCGCAAGGTCTGGAAGCGCGTGATTCTGGGATGGATGCCCTTCTTACTCTGGCTGGTCTTCGCCACGTACTATTACGGATTTGCTTTTCCAAATACAGCCTATGCGAAACTACGCACCGGAATACCAGCGATGGAGGAGTTTCGGCGGGGCGCCGCCTACTACTTAAATGCCTGGCACTGGGATACGGCAACGATCGTCACCCTGGTACTTGGCGGCGTGACTGCGTGCTTAGCGGGTGAGTGGGCGCTTGCGGGGGGCATCGCGCTGAATACGATTTACGTTGTGAGCGTGGGCGGCGATTACATGACCAGCCGCTTCCTAACCGCGGCTTTCGTGTTGAGCGTAGGGGTGATTGCGCGTTATTGGAGGCTGGGATTACCCGAAAGCGCCGCCGCGGGCGCACTGATTGTTTGCGCAGGCATCACAATACCTTCACCGACGATCACTTCGGCCACGGCGGGGTTCGGCCAGCCCTGGCCTGTAGAACCCGCTTCCGAAGTCGCCGATGAGCGCGCGTATGCTTATCCCTGCGCGGGCGTTCTGCGGCGAGATAAACAGAAACTACCGTGGGCAGGGCATTTGATTCGCCCGGACTTTCCTTACTGGTACTCCTGCCAGGGCCCGCCCGTTCCCGGAAGTCCGCAATGGATTTGGCCGGATGCTTATCTGGCGCGCATTGGCAGTGTTTGGCGCGCGACAAACGTGACGACATTCGTCATCGGCAACGTTGGCATGGCGGGTTACTTCGCCGGCCCGAAAATGCATCTGATCGACGACATGGGCCTGGGAGACGCTTTCCTCGCGCGCTTACCGATGATTCCATCCGATAAGTGGGTTGCGGGTCACTACCGGCGCGCCGTTCCAGCGGGCTATCTTGAGACGATTCAGACGGGGAGGAATCAAATCAAAGATTCGGACCTTCATGAGTATTACGGTCATCTTCATACGGTGATTGCCGGAAGTCTGAATGATCGCCACCGGCTAATAGAGATTGCATTGTTCAATGCTGGGCATTACGACTACTTGATTGGTCGATATGTCAGAAAACTGAAGAATAAGTAAGACGGAAGCGGGGGAACGAAGTCTCGGCAAACGCCGTCTCTCAACGCCCTCTTGATCATGACGCGAAAACTGTGTTCCAATCTCGGCACGAACCTGGCGAGTACGCCCGACCCGTCGCCGCTCGACGTCGTATTGGATTCCTGGGACCGGAAGAACGCGATCCTGCTCAACCGACTGCGAGCGATTCCACAGGGAGAGCTGGAATCCCGCGCGGTGAGTGGCAGCCCGTGCGTTGCGGAAATGTTTACCCTCATCGCTTATGTCCGGCTTATCTTCGTTTCCGACGACGCACCCCGGTTCGCCGGAGGAGTTCCGGAGAACGACTGGCTGTTCGAGGCTGAACCGGAGCGAATTGCGCAAGTGATGGATGAGAGCGCCGCGGCGGTGCGGGATGCGGTTCAGAATGCAGTGGAGAAAGGAGATGAGATGCGGAGTCCGATAGGGAACAAGGAAACCGGGCCGGTTACCTGGGGCGTGTGGATGCGAAAAAACGATAGGGCGGAATCAAGCTTGCGTCCAGGAGATCCGGTTAGAGCAGCCGGAAGTTCACTTCGATGGTGGCCTTAACCGGAACGACCACGCCGTTCTTGCTGCCGGGTTCGAAAAGCCATGTACGGACGGCCGATTCGGCCTTCTCGTCCAGACCCATCCCGAGGGGCTGGAGAACTTCGATATGATCGGGAACCCCGTTAACGCCGACGATAACAGTCAGCATGACGGTTCCTTGCAGTTTCTTCTTACGCGCTTCATCGGAGTACTCCGGATCTTTCCTGCTGATTAGTTTCGGAGCTATTGCTCGGGCAACGCCCTCTTTGGGTCCGTCGGCTTTCTCCACTTTTGGCGCGGACGGCCGGGCGGAGTTCACTCCTCGGGCCGCGCGGACAGTGTCCAATTCGGCTTTCGTCCGGGTCGCGCGTTCCAGCAGTTCTCCGGTCGCATCGGATTCTTTTTCAAGCCTCAGCTTCTGCGTCAGGGCCCATTCCACGGCGGGATGGTTGGGACCGAGGTTGCGGCGAATTACCGTGATCGCCTGATCCCAAAGTTGGTCCGCATCGTTGAGCTTTCCTTCTTCGGCCAAAACGAACGCCAAACGCTCGGCGCTGTTAGCGACAACCAATTCGTCGGATCCCAGGGCCTCGGTCCAATCGGCCAGTATTTTGGAACGGAACGACTCGCGTTCGGCTTGGTGATCCGGGCCGGCGGAAAGGCTATCCAGATCCATCAGGATTGCGATGCGGCGGACGGGAGCGGTGTTGGCCGATTCCTGCATCTGGGCCGCTTTCAGCAGATAGGCTCGGGCGGCGTCTTTATCCCCGCTCGCGCGCAACTTATTCGCGATGGCGACGACCTCGCTGGTGAAGCCGGCGGATCTCGGATTTCCTTTGATCGCCGGAGCGGTAATGGGCGCCGCGGGCCCGTCCGAAGGAGCACCTGACTGCGCAATGAGGCTTGTTAAACAGAAGCCACAGGTTACGAGAGCCCGCTTGATCATATGTTGAACGCCTACCTTATGGTGCGGATCACTTATGATATCCCGTTACGAATGGTTGGAGCCGGCGCCGATGGAGTCGAGTTCGGCGATTATTTCGGGGGACAGGCGCAGACTTGCGGCCTCCAGATTTTCGTGAAGATGGGCGACGGAAGAAGTGCCGGGAATGAGCAGGATGTTGGGCGAACGATGCAGAAGCCAGGCGAGCGCGACCTGCATGGGAGTGGCCCGCAGCGAAGCGGCGGCGGAGTTGAGGACAGACGACTGTAACGGGGTGAAACCTCCCAGCGGGAAGAATGGCACATATGGCAAGCCTTGTGCGGCGAGGCTGCCGATGAAGCCATCATCGGCCCTGTTTGCGAGGTTATAGAAGTTCTGTACGCAGACGATCGGGGTGATTCGCTGGGCTTCGATCGCTTGTTTCGGAGTGACGTTGCTTACGCCAAGATGCCGAATCAGGCCCTGATGGACGAGCTCGGCGAGAACGGAAAGAGGCTCTTCGATGGAAGCCTCGGTGGGCGCGGCCATTCCTCCAACCCGGAGATTCACAACATCCAACACATTGAGCCCGAGGTTCTTAAGGTTGTCATGCACGGCGCCGATGATCTCCTGGCGGGACAGTGCATGTATCCAGGATTTGTCGGGCCCGCGGCGAGCGCCCACTTTGGTGACGATTACCAAACCGGCCGGATAAGGGTGGAGCGCCTGCCGGATGATCTGATTGGTGACATGCGGACCGTAGAAATCGCTGGTATCGATATGGTTGACGCCGGCGGAGACGGCTTCCCGCAGGACGGCTATTGCGCCGTCAGGATCGCGGGGCCCAGACCTGCGGGCCGGCGAGTTGCATCGCGCCGTATCCCATCCGGTTCACAGTCATCGAGCCGCCGGGGAAGGTGAAAGGGCCGCCAAGGTCAATCTTTTTTGTCATTCTCTTTATCCTTAATGCCAGCATACTCAGGTCAGGGCCGGCGATGGAGGCGAGGTAACCCAGAATTCATCTCCGCCTTCACGGGGAATCCCTTAGACTGAAGTACATCGATGCAAAGTTATGATCTGATCGTGATCGGTTCCGGACCGGCCGGACAGAGAGCCGCCATTCAGGGAGCCAAATCGGGCCGCAAGGTGGCGGTGATTGAGAAGCGGGAAGCGCTGGGCGGGGCCTGTATCAATACGGGGACGATTCCCAGCAAGACGATGCGAGAAGCCGTGATGCATCTTTCCGGCTATCAATACCAAAGCATCTACGGGATGAATTACCGGTTGAAGGAAAAGATTACGATGTCCGATCTTTCCTTCCGCGTGCAGCATGTGATTAAGACGGAAGTGGACGTGACGCAGGCGCAGCTATCGCGGAACAACATTGAGGTGCTGTTCGGGACGGCGAGCTTTACCAGCCCGCACACCGTAAAGGTGGAAAACACGAAGGGCGTTTCGGAGTATGAAGCACCGTTCATCATCATTGCGACGGGAACGCGGCCCGCGGTATCGGCTAAGGTTCCACTGAACAACACCACCATCATTAACAGCGATCAGATTCTGCAGATGCCGGACATTCCGAAGTCGATGATCGTGGTGGGGGGTGGCGTGATCGGGGTGGAATACACCTGCATGTTCGCGACTTTGGGAGTGCGCGTGATTCTGGTGGAGAAGCGGCCGCGGCTGCTGGAGTTCGCGGACGCGGAGATGATTGAGGCGCTTTCGTATCATCTGCGGGATCATCGAGTGACGATGCGGTTGAACGAAGAAGTGGAAAGCGTGGAAGAGGTTCCGGGCGGCGGCGTGGTGGCGAATCTGGCGAGCAAGAAAAAGATTGCGGGCGACACGCTGCTTTACGCGGTGGGCCGGCAGGGAAGCGTGGACGATCTGAACCTGCCGGCGGCATGCATCGAAGCGGATTCCCGCGGGCGCATTCTGGTGGATGCGGAGTTCCGGACGAAGCAGCCGCATATTTTCGCGGTGGGCGACGTGATTGGATTCCCGAGCCTGGCGTCGGTTTCAATGGAGCAGGGCAGAATCGCGGCGGCGGCGGCATTTGGAGTGGCGGCGCATTCCAATCCGGCGAATTACCCCTACGGGATTTATACGATTCCCGAAATTTCTTTTATCGGCAAAACGGAAGAGCAGCTCACGGATGAGGATGTTCCTTATGAAGTGGGGGTGGCGTATTATCGGGAAATCGCGCGCGGGCAGATCCGCGGCGATACAACCGGCCGGCTGAAACTGATCTTCCATCGGGAGACGCGGTCATTACTGGGTATCCACATCATTGGGGAAGGAGCGTCCGAACTGCTGCACATCGGGCAGGCGGTGTTCATCCTGGGCGGGAAGATGGATTACTTTATTGAGACAGTGTTCAATTACCCGACGCTGGCCGAATGCTATAAAGCCGCGGCTTTCAACGGGTTGAATAAACTGGCCAAACTGCAGTAAGAAAAAGGAGCCTGGAATGGCCGATAACAGCGGTGCCCCCATGTCAGGAACGCGCGCGCTCGGAGTGATTGCGTCCGACCATATCGCGATCGGCGTGGTGGAAGATCATAAAGTCAAGGGTTCCGTCCATGTGATCACGGATCTGCTTTCATTGCCTCCCGATTCTCTGGCCGGTGCGATTTACGAGCGGGCTCTCTACGTCTGTGAGGAAGCAGGCGTGGAAGCAGAGTCACTGAGCGCGATCGGGATTGGATTCCCGGGAATCATCAAGGACGGCGTGGTGGAAGAGTCGCCGAACGTTCAGCAGGCGAAAGGGCTCAACCTGGCGCAATCGATGAGTGCGATTTTGAGCGGAGCGCGCTCGAAAATGCCAGTGCTGGTGATGAACGACGCGGATGCGATGGCGGCGGGCGTTGCGGTGAAGTACGGGGGCCTGGAGAAGCTGGTGCGCGTTTGGACGCTGGGCAACGGGATCGGGTTCGGGCGGTATCCGCGGGCGGAAGGCGCGTGGGAGTGCGGCCACATGGTGGTGACTCTGGATCCGAAGGAACAATATTGCGGATGCGGCGGGGCCGGGCACCTGGAAGGCATCATGGGTTATCGCGCGATGCGGCTGCGGTTTCTGGACATGGAGCCGGAAGAAGTGTTCGAGAGCGCGCGTTTGGGCGATTCGAAATGCGTGGCGTTTAGTAAGTTGTGGCACAGAGCGCTCGCGGCGGCGACCGCGAACCTGGTGCATCAGGACGGATGCGGCCGGTTTTATATCACGGGGCCGAATTCCGTATTCGTGGAAATTTCCCAATTACATCAGTATCTGCATGAAATGGTGAAAATGACGCCCTTACAAGGCAGCGTCTTCGAAGTGATTCCGACGAGCGACGAGGTAGGGGTGATCGGCGCCGCGGTGAGCGCGCAGATTGCCGCTGAGGAAGACCACCACAGCTAAGTTAAGCGGCGCGTAGCTTGCTTCCACGTAGCTTGCTTTCCCGTAGCTTTCTTCCAGTCCGGTTCTCTATAATCGAGTTAGAAATGTACTATGCCTAACCCTTTTCGCGCTGAGCGGCTGGACCCAAAGGACGGCGACCCGCGACGGGGAGACACGCCGGGGGATATGGAAGAAGTTCCGGCGCTTGACCCACGCGCCGTGCAACGAACGTTCAACACATTCCGGGACCGGCTCCGGATGCAGGAAGATGAGCTGGATCACCTGCGCGCCATGATCCGCTCGGTGCACAACTTGAGTGCAGCCGACCAAGTGGGACAACTGGCAGGGCGGGTGGAGCGGATGGAATCGCGATTGCCCGAGTCGTTTGACGCGGCAGTCGGCGTCAAGCTGGAAAAGCTGGAGACGCAGCTTCGGCAGCTAATTGCCGAGGGCCAAGGCACGATCCTCGATACGGCGACGGAAAACGTTAGCTCGCGCGTATTGCCCCGCATGATTGCGGTGGAAGCGGAAATGTTGGAGCTTCGCGGGACAGCGCAGCAGATCCGCGAAGTGATGAAGCGGACGGATGCGAATCTTTCCAAGCTGGTCAGTGAGGTGGACCGTTTGGTGACGGAGATTGCCAAGCGTCCGGAGCGGACGATTGCGGCTGAAGATGAGGCGGGCGGCGAGAGCGCGGAGTATCCGGAGATCCCTGTATTCGAGACGGCGGACCCAGAGCCCGGGCGCTGGAAGGTTCCGGCGTTTGTGCTGGGAGTTCTTGTGGTTCTGGCGCTCGGCGGTTGGCTGCTGTTCACCCAGGCGGGGATTTCCAACCATGGCGGCGGGACGCGATCCGACGCTGCGAGCACGCTGTCCCCGATCGAGCAGGCGCGGGTTTTCGAGAGCAAGAAAGATTACCCAAGGGCTGAGGCGATCTACCGGGAACTGTTGAAGAAAGATCCCGATAACGGGGAAGTAATCCGGCACTTGGCGAGCGTGCTATTCCGGCAGGATAAGTGGGACGAATCGGCCGCGATTCTAAAAAAACTCAGCGGCGGCGACAACACGAATCAATGACCGGCGGGTAGCACGTCATAGGGCCGCATCATCTCATTGTCTTCGTGTTCCAGCACGTGACAATGCCAGACGTAGCGTCCAGGATAACCTTCGAAACGGATGATGATGCGCGTGACCATCTTAGGGTCCGCGCGCACGGTATCCTTCCATCCGGCTTCCAACGGTTGGGGAGGAATCGCGGGTCCGGTGAAACGCAGATTGCCCTTGGTGAAATACTCGAAAACATCAAAATTCCGGCGATCGAGAATTTGAAAGCGAACCAGGTGCAGATGGATAGGATGCGAATCATCCGTGGTGTTGATGAGGGACCAGATCTCGACTGTATCGAGGACGGGTTTCTCCGTGACCGGCATGTCCCAATGGGTATCGTTCAAGAGCATCGTCATGGATTCGCCGACCAGGTTTTCCCGCTCGATCAGCGCGAGTTGGCGGTTTCTGACGGCGGCGGATTCGGGCGTCTTCGGGATTGGGCGCAGGGTTGAGGGAAGGCCGGCGGCGATCGGTGCTGGGGCAGCGGCGGATGACTTCACACGAAACTGCATCACGTCAAAAGACGCATTGTTGAGGATGAGATCTTCTCCCGCGCGGCCCGTGAAGTTGATGATCAAGTCCGCCCGCTCACCGGGCGCGACCTGGGTGACTTGTAGAGGGACGGGAGCGGATAGCAGGCCCTGATCGGTTCCGATCTGGTGAAAAGTCTGGTGGTTGGAAAGCGATAGCTGCAGGAAGCGCCCGTTGGAGCAGTTGAGGACACGAAAACGGTATAAGCGAGGTTCCACTTCGAGAAACGGGGATATCTTGCCGTTGACCAGAAACGCATTGCCGAATAGCTCAGATATCCAAGGGTTGTCTTTAATGCCGGACTCGGGGTAATCGAGTTGACCGTCCTGGCGGAGCAGGCGGTCGCAGATAACCAGGGGGATCTCATAAGGGGCTTTGGGTAAGTTCAGGGCATCTTCAGCCGCATCGCGAACAAAGAAGACACCGAACAAGCCCGCGTAAGTGTTTAGCCGTGTGATACCCATGGCGTGGTCGTGATACCAGAGCATGGCGGCTTCCTGATTGTTTGGGTAGTAGTAAGTGGCGGACTTACCAGGGACGTACCAGGATTCCGGGTAGCCGTCGCTACCGGGAGGAACTTTGGCGCCGTGTAAGTGGACGACGGCACGCACTTCGGGTCTGGTTGATTCGGCTCCGTGAAGGGTGTGATCGACCGGAAGGAAGTGCTTTTCGGGCAACTCGTTCACCCATTCGACAACCAATCCGCGCCCGCTGCGTGTCTCGAAAGTGGGGCCGGGGGAACTACCACCGTAAGTCCAGATGCGGGTAGGCGGAAGATCGCGGTGCAATTTCGCGTCAATGGCGCGCATGGCAACGCGGTAATAAGGAACTTTTACAGAAGGCTGGTGGATGAGCGAGCGGTATTCCAGAATTCGAGCAGTTTCGGGGATGGGCAACGGATCGACGTACTTAGCCAGTTTGTCCGGGTCAAGAGGTGGACTAATCGGGAACGCTCGTAAGTTGCGGGCGAACTGGCCGGCGAGTGGAATGCCGGATGACTGCAGCAGCTTTCGTCGAGTAATGAACACGGGGCCGGTAAAGAAAGAGGCACGCGGTTGCGGGAAGCCGCCGCGTGCCCCAAATGGAATTACCTAATTCTAATGAAGATCCGAACTCTTTACAACGTTGATGGTCTTACGAAGTCCAGTCCGGGGATCGTTACCGAAGGTGGTGGTGGTTCCGCCGGTTTCTGAGACGATCATGCCGCTGCTTTGATCGAGAATGAACGTGGTGGTATCCACCTGATTGAAATTGAACATGCCGCCGATGGAGTTGGCGATGGTGTCGAAGGAACCGTTACCGATGCGCTGGCTGTTCAACCAGTTGTCCTCGACGAAGCGGATGATGGAACTCTGATCGGTAATGGCGTGATCGACAAAATTATGCCGCGCCCAGGGTGAAATCACGATCATGGGGAGACGCGGACCATAGCCGCAGCGGCCTTGTGCGTGGGCAGTGGTGGAGACAACGCCCGGAAGAGCGCCCGTGCCCGAGCCGCAGACGCCTGTGCCGTTCAAGACATCCGCGCTGGTAGTGGATTGGTTCACGATCGGGCTCATCTGGTGGTCATACCAACCATCGGAATCGTCATAGTTGATGACGACGGCGGTCTGCGTCCAATCGGGCTGGCTCTGGAGGAAGTTGATCACCTGAACGACGAACTGTTGTTCGTCGAGCGGATCCGAGTAACCCGCGTGGCCATCCTGGAAGCCGGGGGCCTTGAGAAAGCTGACGGCGGGAAAGTTGCCGGATGTGACGGCGGCGTAGAAATCATTGATATCGTACTGGTGGTTGGCGGCATCGCCGGCCTGGCCGATCATAGCGACTGAGGTGGGGCGGGTGTGCTTTGGATTGGCGGTGGAAGTGTAGTACTGGAACGGCTGGTGGTGCGGGATGTAATCGGCTTTCTTGACGGCGGTGTAGAGCGAAGTGGTGCTGCGCGAGCAACCGGTGGTGCCGTTGGGGTTAGTCGCGGTAAGGTCGAACCCGCCCTCGAAAAAGCCCCAGCTTACGTTGGCGGCGCTGAGTAAGTCGCCGATATTCTTGCCGCTCATGCTGAAGGTTTCGCCGGTGGAAGTGGAGCAGACGTCGCCGGTGGGATCGGCGTCGCTGATGTCGCTCATGCCGCCGCTACCGTCCGCGATGAGAGCGCCGGTGCCGTTGACGATATTGATGGCGCCGTTGGTCTGACCGGAAACAAGGTTGATCGCGCCAACCGTGGAAGGACCGAAGTTGGTGCCGTATGAGTTATCGCTCATGGCGTAATGCTGAGCGTAATTCCAGAAGGCGGTGACGGTATTGCCGTCGTAGTAGCCCATCACCAACCCCTTCGTGGCGCCTTGTGCCGTACCTGGAGGCGGACCGGCGGTACCGGTGGCCATCGGGAAGAGATCCATCAGTCCGGCGTGGAACGCGGTCTGCTCCGCGGTGTAGTCATGATCCTGGTCGGCGGTGGCGGCCTGCGAACGATCCAGGCGGAACGGGTTCATCATGCCCGTGCCGTTTGCGGAATTCAGCGAATTGGGATTAATACTCATCAAGCCGCCGGACAAGCCGTTGACGGTGGGAGTCGCCGGAGACGGCGTGAATGCCGGCTGGCCTTCCGGATTTGCGGCGTAGGGATAGGTTGCAAAGTAATGATCGAAGGAGACGTTCTCCTGAAAAATTACAACAATGTGCTTGATGGGAGTGGTGGTTCCCTCTGTGGGTACAACTGTCTGAGCGCTGGCGGCAACAGGGCCGAGCGACAATCCGGCGACTAATGTTTCAACGAGTAGCGTTGAAAGAGTGCCGGAGATAGAGCGGGAGAAAAAGCGACGCATCATTTCCTTTCGTGGCTAAGTGACTGTTCTTTTTGTGCATTCTTGGAACAGCTTAGTTTAGTCCGCTAAAAATGACAGATTGATGAAGACTGAGTGAGAGTCCAGTTTCAATTTACGGAATTTTATGGGACGGCTCGGCGTCATTAGCGCCGGGCGATCGTCCGCGCGGCGCCCATTCATTCCCCGTATCTTACCTGCTCGAGTTAATTTACTACTTCTGCAGAAGCGAAAGAATCTTGTCCTGATTCTTAATAATCACTTCCTGGTTGGAGACTATCTTCTCCAGATGCTTTTGATTCTTCTGAATCGTCTCCTGATTGTGGAGGATGGTTTTCTGGTTGTCTAAAATGATCTTCTGATTCGCGACTACGTCGTGCTGTTCCATGGCTGCAGCTTCTCCTTTTGAGCGCTTCCGATTCTTTCATCCGCCTCGTTGGGGGTCAATAGTGTCTTTCAGGGGGATGGGCGAAATGGAAGCGAACCGCTTTCGCAATCCGTTTCCGCGTCTCACCCGTAAACCAGATGAACTTTGAAGCACGAGCACGTGATTTATCCAAGGAGCGGAAGCAGTGCAGAATCCAGACGAAATTTTGAAGACCGTGATGAATCCGGGTAGAAGGAAGTTTTTCCAGAACCTCGGTAAGGCGGGATTGGCGGCTACCGGCGGTCTCGTTCTAGCGAACGTTCCCACGCTGAAAGCGCAATCGAGTCCCGCGACGCAGGACACAGCGAACCAGATCCTGACGGCGGCCGTGGTTGCCGAAGATCTGGCGACTACGTTCTACTACAACGGCTTGATTGGCGGAGTCATCACCGACCCCGCGCTCGCCGGTCCGGGTGGAACGGCGGTTGCTCCCAGCGCGACGGGCAACGTGCCCAACGTGGATTATCTGCGGGCTGCCATGGCGCAGGAGATTGCGCACGCCAACCTGTTGCGCGCTGTCGCAAATCTGGGAGCGGACGCCACCACCGATCCTTACCAGACTTTCTACTTCCCGGCCGGCACTTTCGATACGCTGCAGCCGTTTATTGCGATGCTCGAAACGCTGGAGAACGCGTTCATCGGCGCATACCTGACGGCTATCCGCGAGTTCGGCTCGCTGGCAGGCATGGTCCCGGCCGGCACGCCCGACGGCGCTTATGGCGGGCCTTACAGCGCCGCTCAGTTACAGTACTTCGCTGAGGTGGCCGCATCCATCATGGGTATCGAAGCGGAGCATCGCGTGCTCGGGCAGGTAATTCTGAACGCGAACCAACCCAACAACCTGAACTTCGAGCAGACCGATGGATTGCTGACGGTATACAACGGAGCGAATTCCGCGGTTGCCGCGCTCACGCCCTTCCTGACGGCGTCCACGGGTCCGGCATATTCGCTTGCAACCGCTCTTGCGGCGGCGGGCGCCATTGGCATTCCGTCAACGGGCAACCCTCCCGCTTACGAGGCTGCTTCGCTGACGGCGAGCCCGAATCCAATTCCGGTTGCGTCCGGCGTGGTGGATGGCGTGACAACGCTGACGTGGAATGCGCCCACGGCGTCCGTCATCGAGATTCATATCGGAAGCCCCACCGGCCCGCTTTTCACGCAGAACCTTAACTCGGGATCCATGACGACGGGCACCTGGGTTACCAGCGGGATGACATTCTATTTGCAGGACGTTTCCGCCGGACCGGCTGCCGCGGCGAATACTGTTGCCACGCTTACGGTCACCCTTACCGCGATGTAATCGTTGCTGGGTGCGGGGCTGGTCATTTCGATTGACCTCCCCGCACCGGACTTATTCCGAGAGCCGCTCGAGGATTGCCGCCATCGCGCGCGAATCTTCGGAATTCCCGCCGAAGCGCACCGAGTAGTAAGCCGCGGTGAATCGATCCAACTCTTCCGTCACGTCCGCCCGCACACTTCCAGCAAACTCCTGCGCGGTAAACCAACCCGGCTTCTGGTACCCGCGGCGCTTCATCATGTCCAGCATCCGCGTGTAAAGTATAGTCGCGTCCTTTGGCGCGGACTTGCCAAGCCGCGCTTTGCGGGCGGGAATTGTTCTTCGCAGTTGCCGAAATACTCCCAAACCAGCGAGCACGAAGGCCATAACCGTTGCCAGCCAAATGGCGCGGCTCCGCATCACTCCAAACAGAGCCCTCGCTTCCGCCGCAATCCAATGCAGACCATCGAGGAACCCATTCCGCTGAATGTGGCGCGCGGTGAGTTCCACCCGCGAAGCGAGCGTTAACTGCTGCCCCAAATCGTAACTGAGCACCCAATCCCGCCAGAAAGTGTCCGCCGCGTCAACGTAGAGCGACAGCCGCGTCCACATGTTTTGAACGGGGATTCTTCCGTTCAGCGGCGTGGGATCGAATACCGTCCATCCTCGTTGCGGCAGGAATGCCTCCACCCACGTGTGCGCATCCGAAGCGCGGATCACCAGCGTACCGGAATACGGGTTGGCGATACCGCTTTGGAAGCCATTCACCAGCCGCGCGGGGATTCCCAGCGTTCGCAACATTACGGTCATCGCCGACGCGAAATACTCGCAATAACCGGTGCGCCGGTCGAACAGGAAATTCGCAACGGGATCGCGCGGCTCTTCCGAGGGGAGATCGAGCGAGTATCCGTAGTCACGCCGAAGGTGTTCTTCGAGAAGCCTTGCACGCCCGGCATCATCGCTTGCTCCTCTTGTGAAAGCTCGCGCGAGAGCGGGAATGCGCGGATCGATCGTGGGCAGTTTCAGATCCTGTTCACGCTCGGCGCCGCTCAAAAAAACGCGGCGAGGTTCCGCTGAACTCCCCGTGGAAGTCAGGAAGCTGTAAACCTCATATCGAACGGTTTCAGCGGGGACGAAGCCGAAGCGAAGCGCTCCCGTGGCGGAGCGCGAGACCCGCGTTGCTCCCACATTGAGGAACTCGGGAATACCGGCGACGAAGAGTGCATCGGCATCCACGTTTTGGATGTCAACGCGATAGAGCATCCGCGTCCCCACCCTGCGGCGCTGCCAGTCATCGGCGACCATAACCAGTCCGGAGCGGCCCGGCTGAACGGTGCGGAAGGTCGAAGGATCGGTCGACCAGCGATGCCCGTCGAAACGTTCCAGCGCGAGACCACGCCACTTCAGGTTCAGAGGAAGGTCGCCGGAGTTTCCACCCGTTAGCGCGGTGGGCAGCGGCCGGACGTGCATCACAGGACGGGAGTCGTTCTTCAGTTCGCCGACTTCCCCGAGCCGTACGTCGTTCGAAAATCCGGTGAGGTGATAGCGATTGGATGCCAGGAAATGCAGGGCTGCGTTGGCGGTGCGAGGCAGAAGGAAGAAGAGTCCGGCGGTGAGCGCCAGTATCCCCAGAGTCATCAAAACCGAGAGCAGCGCCAGGCGCAGAGGCGCGTAGGAGCGCTCCGGTTTCGCGATGATGTGGGACGTGTGACCCAGGCGGCGGACTTCCGATGCGGAAAGCGTGGCGACCGCGCAAAGCAGATACACCGTCATGCAGATGAAGAACGTTCCGCTCAACGAAAGCAGCGCGGCGGCAAGCAGCTCGATGAAGGCGACAGCGGCGACAAACAAGTAATCGCGCGCCACGCGGGCGGTCAACGTTTTCACGCCGGCGACGAAGAAAACCACGTGCACCGTGGCCGTGATCCAGGTGTGCGAGAACAGAAAGTAATCGATGGGCGCGAAAACCATGTACGCGATGGTCGCGATAGTGACAGCCAGATCCGGGACCTGAAGACGCCGCGCGCCGGAGATGATAGCGGCGCGCCAGACCAAGCCAATACCGGCGAGAATTACCGTCGGCGAATCGACGTAGCCGGAACCCGCGATCGCCAGATAGCCGCTTGCCACCAATCCGAGCAGAGCGAACTGAAAAAAACGTTCGATCGACGCGAGGCTCTTCCGTTCCACGCCTAATTATCCCGCGAAACGCTCAGCGCCCGTTCGAGTGCTCGCACCAATACCCCGGCCTGTGTTCGATCCACTCCCGACCAATCCACCACAGCGAAGTAGCGATCGCTGTAAAACACTACCGTATCCGCCCGAGGTTTCCATTTCTGCACGCGATCCAGGCCTTCCGGTTCGCCGCGAGTGGGCCAGATCCGAACGTGCGCCGTCCCCGGCCCAGTGTAGGTTGCCCGCCAGTTGTCCGAAGAGTGGGTCAAGCCGGCCAACCGCCATCCGGGCGAAATAGATTTCGGCAGATCCGGCGCCCCCACCCGCTGCTGAGTGCATCCGGCAAGAGTCAGTACACTGAGAAGTACCCACTTTCGGAACTCATCTGTCATTAGCACTCTCCATTCTCAATGATGCGCGGCGTGAACGAACCGCCGAGTTAACCGCGCGATTCGAAGCCGAACACGTTCTCGAACGTCTCCGTTCCGGCGAGCGTGACGGCGATGCCTCCTTGAATCGATTAGGCGAAGGCTCATGGGGTGTGTTGGATCTGCCGCTCGAGTTTGCCGCGCATCCGGAGTGGGCGGGTGCAATCGCGCGCGAGGTCGACGAACTTCGTCAACGGCTGTCTTTCCGGTTTCTAATCTGGGTGGGAATGGGCGGCTCGATCGAAGACAAGCTGGGCTACGAAGCGGCCGGCATGCTGAAAGGCGGTCCGCGCTTTTACTTCCTGGATTCCACCGATCCGGGGAAGCTGAAGGCGATCCTCCACGACATGCAGGAGCGCGCGCAGCTTCCCATGCCCGAACTGTTGCGGGCGACGCTGGTCATCGGGATGGCGATGGGCATGACGTCGTATGAGCCCGTGCTCAATCTGGAAAAGATCGTCGTGCTGTTTGAACGCAACGGCGTCGCTCCGGGGCCGAACATGCTGGTGATGACACTGCCCGGATCGCTTCTCGACGAATTCGCCGAACAACGGAATTGCGCGCGGGTACCGCTGCAGTTGGATGGGCGCAACACCACCGCGGGCCGCCACAGCGCGCCGTTGACGCGCGGCAGCCTGTATGCTCTGGCCTTGGCGGGCGTGGATTTGCCCGCGTGGATCGCCGCCGCGCAACTCACGCAAGACGATATTCAGACCGCGTGGAAGCTGGCGGCCTTTTTGCAGGCCCAAGGCGAGAGCGGCCGCGATAAGGTCACGTTATTGATGCCGCGCCGCTGGTCAGGCGCAGTCCTGTGGACCAAGCAGGATTTCGAAGAGAGCCTTGGGAAAAGTGAAAAGATCGGCATCAAGATCGTAATCCATGAACGCGTAAAGACGCGGTTCTATCAAAAGCCGGGCAATCCCAAACAGGACCGCTGCTTCTTTGCCGTGCAACTTCGGGGTGAAGCGCATCCGGAAGCCGAAGCGCTCACGGAACTGCGGCACATGAAGTATCCGCTGGCAGTCCTCACGTTTGCGAAAAACGCTTCCCTCGCAACGTGGATGCAGTTCGTGCATTATGTTGTGTTCGGGCTTGCCTACCTGCGCGAAATGAACTTCGTCACGCAGCCATCGGTGGAGTTGTATAAAACCATCGCCGCTGAACTGTATAGCGACTCGTCTCAGGATGCCTGGAATGCGATTGTTGCGAGTCAGCCGCTCTGGAGCGCGGAACATTACGCGGGCGCTTTGCGAAAAGCCATTCGCGATGGAGCCACCTATGCGGAATTGACCTTCTTCGGCGACCTTCGATACACCGAAGCGGGGAAGAGAATCCGCCGCATTCTGGAAACGGCGGGCGACCGCGTCTTCCGGATGCCGTTCAAAATGCCGGTTGAGATTCACGAAGGCCCCGCGATGAACCACTCCTATCACGAGATGATCATCGGACACGGCGGCGGGTTTTCAACGCTGATCGCATCCGCGCGGCAGGCGCGTTTCCCCGGCGCGGCGTATGAGCCTGACTATCACATGGCTCAATTCGCCGCCACCAAAACCGCTCTCGAACGCCGCGGGCGCCCGGTGGTTGCGCTGCTGATAAAAGACCTGGAGGAAAACTCCTTGGAAGGGCTGGAGCGCTTCTTCAACGAAGTGGCTTCTCATTTGTTTTCGAATGGCTAAATACAAAAACCCCGGCGCCAAGAAAGCGGCCCCCACGCCGCGAGCCGGACTACCGTGCCTGATCATCGTGATCGCGGGCGTTATTGGATTGTTTGTTTTTTTAATTCTGGTGATGAAATATGCGAGTTGACGGAAGAACCCCGGCGCAGATGCGTCCGGTCACAATTGAGACCGATTATCTGGCGACAGCCGAAGGCTCCGCGCTGATCACGGTGGGCAACACGCGCGTGCTGTGCGCGGCCACAGTGGAAGACTCGGTGCCGCCGTTCCTTCGCGGGGCGGGCAAAGGCTGGGTGACGGCGGAGTATTCCATGCTCCCGCGAGCCACTGCCACCCGTACTTCGCGCGAGGTGAATAAAGGCAAGCTGTCCGGAAGGACGCATGAGATCCAGCGGCTGATCGGCCGGTCTTTGCGCGCGGTGACGGATCTGCATTGCCTGGGCGAGCGCTCCATCATCGTCGATTGCGACGTTCTCCAAGCCGATGGCGGAACCCGCACGGCGTCGGTTACCGGCGCCTTCGTGGCGCTTGCCCTCGCGTTCCGCAAAATGCTGGCGATCAAGAGCTTGAAGAAGATGCCCTTGCGCGATTACTTAGCCGCCACCAGCGTCGGCATCTACAAGAATGAAGCCCTGCTCGATCTTTGCTATGAGGAGGATTCGAAGGCCGAAGTGGATATGAACGTCGTCATGACGGGCGGCGGCCGGTTCGTCGAATTGCAGGCGACCGCGGAACAGGAAGCGTTCAACGATGAGCAGATGGGCAAGCTGGTGAACCTGGCCCGCGTCGGGATCGTCGATCTGATCGCGTTGCAGAAGAGGACCGCGCCCATCTCGTGAAACTCTGGTGCGCAACCACAAACGCGGGGAAACTGCGCGAGTTCCGGCTGCTGGGCGCGGATGTTCAGATGCTCCCGAACATGCCCGAAATCCCGCCGAGTCCGGAAGATGGTGACACCTTCGAACAGAACGCGGAGCAGAAGGCGTCCTACTATAGCCGTTACGCGTCCGGGCCGCTTTTTGCCGACGATTCCGGACTGGAAGTAGACGCGCTGGGCGGCGATCCGGGCGTTTATTCGGCGCGCTTCGCGGGTGAGCATGCCACTTCCGCGCAAAACAACGCGCTGTTGTTGGAACGGCTGGCGGGCAAGACAAACCGGCGGGCGCGCTTCGTCTGCGTGATTGCGCTCGCGGAGAACGGGCATGTGATCCAAACGTTCCGCGGCGTCGTGAGCGGCGAAATTTTGCATGAGCCGCGCGGCCAGGGCGGGTTTGGCTACGATCCGCTCTTCTTCTATCCGCCGTTCCAGCGCGGCTTGGCGGAGTTGACGGAAGAAGAAAAGTTCGCCGTGAGCCATCGCGGCAAAGCTTTAACCGCGATGTTGGACTGGCTTAAGCGGACTTGATCTCAGTCCAGATGCGGTCACGCAGTCGCTGGATTTCTGGCGGCGGCGCAGTCGGCCAAATGCCGCGTTGGAGCACTTCTGGCGACCCATAGAGCACGACGCTGTCCCGATCGGCGGCGGGTAGCAGCAGCCGCCCGGCGCGATTGCACGTCGCCGTTTCACCCACCGTCGCATTGGCGGCCGCGATCTCCGGACGCATTAGAAAATCCAGGAACAGATGCGCGGCTTCGCGCCGGCGGCTCTCGGCGAGGATCACGCCGTTATCGCAGTAAATCGGAAACCCTTCCGACGGATACGCGAACGCCAGCGGATGCTTTGCTTGCTGCGCTTTGATAGCCTGCTGCGCGGTAGTGGACCAAAGTTGCGCAGCCACTACATCTCCCGCCACAAGCTGGTCGCGCACTTCCGCGTTCAAATAGGCGCGCACGTATCGCTTCTCTTCGATGGCCTGCGCCCGTGCGGCCATCAAGTCTTCACGGCGCGTGGTGTCGAAGGAAAGCCCAAGCTTCAGCAGGCAGGCGCCGATAACGTCTTCCGGATCGTCAAGCATCGTCATCCTTCCACGGATGCGATCCGACCAAAGGTCGCGCCACGCGGAGAGTTGCAGCGGTGCGCTGAAGACGATGCCCGTCGCATTCCACATATAAGGAACGCACCAGCGCAGCGCCGGGTCCCACACGGGCGATTGAAATGCGGGATCGAGATTGCGCAGGCGCGGCAAGCGGGCGTGGTCGATCGGCGCAAGCAAGCCCTGCCGCGCCATCGGCGGAATGCGGCTATGCGTGGGGAAGACGATATCCCATCCCGAGTTTCCGGTCATCACCTTGGCCAGCATCTCCTCATTGCTCTCGTAGACGCCGTAGCGGACGCGGATGCCGTATTCCGCCGTGAATTTATCGAGCGTTGCTGGATCGATGTAGCTCGACCAGTTGAAGACGTTCAACCGCGGGCGGCGGTCGAGTTGGCAGGCGGTGGAAGCGGCGGCCGCCGCAGCCAGAAACACCCGCCGATTCACACGCGCCTCACGCGCTCGGAGGCGATAATCAGCACGCCGAGGAAGATCACGATCAGCGTGGAAACCGCGTTGATAGTCGGGTTCGCGCCGCGCCGCGCAATCGCGTAGATCACCATCGGCAGCGTTTCGGAATCCACCCCGGCGACCAGGCTGGTGATCACGTAGTCGTCGAACGAAACAATCAAAGCGAGCAAGCCGGCCGCAATGATTCCGGGCCAGAGCGATGGCAGCGTCACACGTGTGAAAGCGCGCCACGGAGTCGCGCCGAGATCGAGCGCCGCTTCTTCGAGCGATGGATCGAGCGTTCTCAAGCGAGCCGCCACCACGATGGCGACGTAGGCGATCGAAAAAGCCACATGCGCGAGCACCACCGTATAGAAGCCCAGCGTCAGGTGCACCACGCGAAAGATCAGTTGGAAAAATGCGAGCAGGGATACGCCGGTGACGATCTCCGGCGTCACCAGCGAAAGATACAGTGTGCCCGTCAGCCAGCGGCTTCCGCGCTTCCACAAGCCGTAAGCCGCCAGGGCGCCGATGAGGGATGACAGTGTGGCGGAAAGCAGCGCGATGATGACGCTGTTGCGTGTTGCTTCGGCCATTTCCGCATCACGAAACACGGCGCGATACCAGTCCAAAGACCAGCCGGTCCAAAGCGTGAAACGCGACGCATTGAAGCTGAAGAGCACGAGCACGACCAGCGGCACGTATAAAAACGCGAACGCCGCCGCGGCATAAATGGATAGTGCGCGTTTCACAGCACCTCATCACCGCGCCGAAGGATGGGCGCCAGCAGCATCATGCTGATAACCATCAGCGCCAGCGAGACGGCCGAGCCGAAAGGCCAGTCCCGTGCGGTCGTGAATTGATTCTGGATCAGGTTACCGGCCATCACGGTCTTGCCGCCGCCCAGAAGATCAGGTGTCAGGTACGCGCCCAGGCACGGAATAAAAACCAGCACCGCGCCCGCCAACATCCCGGGCAACGCCAGTGGTACGGTGACGCGCAAGAGCGCGCGAAACGGCTTCGCGCCGAGATCGGCGGCGGCTTCGAGCAGGGCCGGGTCCAGCTTCTCAATCGTGGCGTAAAGCGGGAGTACCATGAACGGCAGATAACCGTAAACCAGTCCCAGCAGCACTGCGCCATCGTTATAGAGCAGTGGCAAAGGATGTGCGATCAATCCCACCCGCATCAGCAGCGTGTTGATTAAACCGGTGTCGCGGAGCAAGAACAGCCAGGCGTAAGTCCGCACCAGAAAACTGGTCCAGAACGGCAGCGTCACCAGTTGCAGGTATAGATTCCTGCGCGCGCCGGAACGCGATATAAACAACGCCAGCGGGAATCCGAGCGCCAGGCAAATCACCGTGGCCGCGGCGGCCATCAAGAGCGAGCGGACCAGAATTTCTCCGTAGAGCGGGTCGATCACGCGCGCGTAGCTTTCGAGAGTCCACGGCTTTTCGACGCCGCCGTAATCGCCGCGCGTCAACAGGCTATAAGCAACAACGATCAGTAGCGGCGCAATAAAGAATAGCGCCATCCAGATCCGCGACGGCGCCAGCATCCACAGCCTCAGCCGGTTCATTGCGGGAAATAAAGCTCGCTTGCCCGCGGCCATTCCACCGCAACCATCTCGCCCGGCGCGAACTGCGCTTCGGAAGCCGGGATCTCGGCCACCACTTCTTCGCCCGAATCGAGACGCATCGTGAGGTGCACGCAGTTTCCGAGGAAAACGGAACGGGCCACTCGCGCCCTGCGGCCAATTCCATTCGTCGCAAGCGCATGCACCCGGAAAGTTTCGGGGCGAACCCCGATATCGCCGATCCAGTTCATCGCGCCGAGGAAATTCGCGACAAAGCGCGTGGCCGGCGCACCATAAACCTGCTGGGGCGTGCCGGATTGCTCAATGCGTCCGCCGTTCATAATCGCGATCTCATCCGACATCGCCAACGCTTCATCCTGATCGTGCGTCACGAACAGGAAGGTAATGCCGGTCCGGCGCTGCATCTCTTTCAATTCGGTTCGCATGGCGCGCCGCAGTTGCAGATCGAGCGCGGCCAACGGCTCGTCAAGCAAGAGCACGCTCGGCTCCAGCACCAGCGAACGCGCCAGAGCGACGCGCTGCTTTTCGCCGCCCGAAAGCTGCCGGGGATACCGGTTTTCCTTTCCCGTGAGCCGCACCATTTCCAAAGCCGGACCCACCTTGGCCCGCGTGTTCCTTTCGCCGCGTTGTTCCAGTCCGAAGCCGACGTTGCGCTCCACCGTCAAGTGCGGGAACAGCGCATAACTTTGGAAAACGGTGCTGACGTTGCGCCGATACGCGGGGGTTTCATTGACACGCTTTCCGTCGAGTAAGATTTCTCCGCTCGAAGGCGTCTCGAAGCCCGCCACCAGGCGCAGGGTGGTGGTCTTTCCGCAGCCGGAAGGTCCCAGCAGGGAGTAAAACCGGCCAGGCGCCAGCGCCAATGAAATGTTGTCCACGGCGCGATGCGTGGCAAACTCCTTCACCACCCGCCGCAGCTCCAGAACCGGCTGCATTTGAAGGCAATGTTAGCGCGAACGGGACCGCGGCTTACCGTCGGCCCTGGAAGAACCGTTTGAGTTGCTCGGCGCATTCGGCGGCCAGCACGCCTTCCACGATTTCGACGCGGTGGTTCAGCAGTTCGGAATCGGCGATACAAAACTTGCTGCGTACCCCGCCGAACCGCAAATCGCGCGCGCCGAATACCAGCCGTTTTACGCGCGCGGCCACCAGGGCGCCCGCGCACATCGGGCAGGGTTCCAGCGTCGCGTACAGCGTGGCGGATTCCAGACGGTAGTTCCCAACGGCGGCGGCGGCGGTGCGCAAGGCCCCGATTTCCGCATGCGCGGTCGGGTCACGATTCGCGATCGGTGAATTGCGCCCGCGCCCCACAATCGCGTTCCCAATCACGAGCACCGCCCCAATCGGAACTTCGCCGGCGGCTTCCGCCTCGCTCGCAAGAATCAGCGCAGCCCGCATATACGATTCATCCAACATGTTGAACTTCGGACGAGCGTGGCTCGTATGAAAAAACTAAGATCTCAGACTAGAATAGGTGAACCGTGCTGAAGAATCTGCCGTTGATTCTCAAGAACTCGTGGCGCAACCGCCGCCGCACCGTGCTGACTATTCTCAGTATGGGCATTTCGCTCTGCCTGCTAGGGGTGCTGATGGCCGTGTATCAGGCGTTCTATCTCAGCGCCGGACCTCAGGAACAAGCGCTGCGCCTGATTACTCATAATAAGGTGTCCCTGGCCGTCCTGATCCCGCAATATTATCAACAAAAGATCAAGGCAGCTCCGGGCGTGCGCGAGGCCATGATTGCCAACTGGTATGGCGGCACTTACATCGACAGCAAACCCGAGCACCAGTTCGCGCGTTTCGCGGTAGAGCCGGATAAGTTATTCATCATCCGCCCGGAAATGAAAATCAGCCCGGAGGAGATGAGCGCGTTTCAACATGACCGGCGCGGGTGCGTCGTCGGAAAAGAACTCGCGGACAAGCTTCATTTCAAGATTGGGGATCGAATCACCCTGGTGGGAGATATCTATTCGGGTACCCTGGAGTTAACCGTTCGCGGAATCTATGAAGCTAACGTAGACAACGACGTCCTTTACTTCAACCGGGATTACATCGAAGAAGGGCTACCTTCCTCACGAAGGGGAATTGTGGACATGCTGTACCTTCTGGCCGATACCACCGAGGATGTACCGCGGATCGCCACCGCCGTGGACAACATGTTCGCCAACTCACCGCAGCAGACTAAGACCGAAACCGAAAGCGCGTTCGCTCTGAGTTTCGTCTCCTTCCTCGGCAATGTCAAAGGCTTCCTGCTGATCGTGGGCTCGGCCGTGATGTTTACCATTCTCCTGGTTTCGGCCAATACCATCGCGATGTCGGTGCGGGAGCGGATACGCGAGATCGGGGTGCTGAAAGTACTCGGGTTCACGAACGGGGCGGTGCTCGGCATCATACTCGGCGAAGCCGTTGTTATTTCAGCCTTGGGCGGATTGCTCGGCGCCGGGCTGGCAAACGTGCTGGCTTACATGGTGCGGCGCGGTCCGGACTACTCCAGCCAGCTTCACACCCTGCATATCGGGCCGGCCGTAGCGCTGCTGTGCGTTTTAGTTGCGGCGCTGGTCGGTCTGATCAGCGCGTTTGTGCCCGCGTTTCAAGCGTCGCGCATCCCGATCCTAAACGCCTTGAAGAACACGGACTAATCAAATGGCCATTCCACTTTCCTACAACATCCGGAACCTGATCGTGCGCAAGACCACCACCCTGATGACGGCCCTCGGTATCGCGCTCACCGTCGCCGTGTTGCTGGCCGTAATGGCGACGGCGAACGGACTCGGAAGCTCGCTGAAATCCACCGGCGACCCGCGGAATATTCTCGTTTTGCGGCGCGGTTCCACTGCGGAACTGACCAGCGTGGTGAGGCGTCCGAACTTCCAGGACATCAAATTCAAGCCCGGTATTGAACGTGACGCCAAAGGCGAACCGCTCGCCTCCCTTGAGATGATCACCATCATTAACCTGCCGAGCGTGGACGCGCCGAATGGCATCAACGTGAACGTCCGCGGCCTGACTCAAACCGGCATCGACCTGCGGGGCAACTTGAAGATTGAACAGGGCCGATGGTTTACCCAGGGACGCCGCGAAGTGGTGGTGGGCGATTCCATCGCGTCGCGTTTTCCGCAAGCCAAACTGGGCAACACCCTGCACTTCGGCCGCGGCGATTGGAAGGTGGTCGGCGTCATGAAGGCCGGCCAGTCCGTCACCAACAGCGAGATCTTTGCCGATCTCAATCTGCTCGCCGCGGATAACGACCGCCTGGATGCGCTCAGCTCCGTGCTCATCCGAACGGCGGATCCGGTGGCCGCCGACGCCATGATCAACGCCATCAAGTCCGACCAGCGCCTGAACTTGGACGCGGTCAGCGAGAAGGATTATTACGCGAAGCAAATGATCTCCGCCGCGCCCATCGAATTCATGGGTGGTTTTGTGGCTGTCATCATGGCGGTGGGATCGAGCTTCGCGGCGATGAACACCATGTTCGCGGCGGTTTCAAGAAGGTCGCGCGAGATCGGAACTCTCCGAGTGCTCGGTTTCTCGAAAGGCAGTATCCTGTTCAGCTTCTTCATTGAATCGGTTTTGCTGGCCACGCTGGGCGGCGTGCTCGGGTGCCTGCTGGTGCTTCCCCTCAACGGGGTGACCACGGCCGTAGGCAGCTTCACCACCTTCGCCGAAACCGCGTTTCAACTCCGCGTGACGGTCCCGATCATGCTTGCGGGTATCGGCTTCGCCATGGTTCTGGGCGCGCTCGGCGGATTGTTCCCCGCCCGGAATGCCGCAACCAAACAAATCCTTGTCGCGCTGCGGGAAATCTAAACGAGTATGGACGCAGACCTCAAAAGCCTTCGCATTGACCGCGGCAAACCTCGCGATCCCGCGGCTTCGAACTGGGCGGCGCGCTGGATTGTCACCGGCGTGCTTATTTTCCTCCTGCTCGGCATTGGAGGTTTCGCCTATACGAAGATGACGTCCGCGACCCCGGTGGAAACGGTACGCGTGCATGCGATGGAATCGAGCGCCGGCAGCCCGGAGGCCGTGGTCCTGAACGCTTCCGGCTACATCGTGGCCCACCATAAGATTGAGGTGGCTGCGAAGGTGATCGGGCGCGTGCTGTGGATTAACGCCGAAAAGGGCGACCACGTGAAGCAGGGTCAAGTCGTCGCGCGCCTGGAAGACGATGATTACCGCGCCCAGGTGCAGCAGGCGAAGGGCGCGCTCGATTCGCTTCAGGCCAAGTTAGCCGAACTGGAGCATGGTTCCAGGCCGGAGGAGATTGCGGTCGCCGACGCCAACGTGAATCAGTCCGTGGCGGATCTGGAGAACGCCAAAGTCACGCTTTCCCGCGCCACGGAACTTTCCAAAGCCGGGGTGCTTTCGAAACAGGGCTTCGACGACGCGCAGGCGAAATATGACAACGCGGCGGCGCGCGTGAATTCCTTGCGGAAGACGTACGATCTCGCGAAGATCGGTCCGCGCGTCGAGGAGATTCAATCTCTGCGCGGCCAGGTGGAGCAAGCCAAAGGCGCGCTGGCGTTCGCCGAGACGCAACTCGCGGATACCCTGATCCGCGCCCCGGTCGACGGCACCATTCTGGAGCGGGCCGTGGAAAAGGGCGAGTTCATCACCACCAGCTTCGTCGGCGATAAAGGCGCGAAGGGTTACGTTGTCTCGCTCGCAGACCTGAATGATCTCCAGGTGGAACTCGATATTGCGCAAAACGATTTCTCCAAGCTGCACATGGGCCAGCGCGGCGTGGTGACCACAGATGCATTCCCGGACCGCAAATACAACGGCCGCATTGAAGAGATGTCGCCTGAAGCCAACCGCGCCAAAGCCACTGTTGAGGTGAAGGTAAAGGTGCTGAACCCTGATAGTTACTTGCGGCCGGAGATGAACGCGAGCGTGTCGTTTCTTTCGGATGCGCAGCCCGCGGAAATTTCGAACAACGCTCGTCCGGAGCCCGTGATTTATGTGCCCGCGACGGCGGTAAAGAACGACGCCGTTTTCGTCGCGCTTGGCGGCCGCGCGGTCAAACGCGGCGTGAAGACCGGCCCCGCATCGAGCAACGGAGTTCCCATCAAACAGGGTCTCATCGGCGGAGAAGAATTGATTGTGAATCCGCCCGTGGGCCTGACCGACGGCGCGCGCGTTCAATCCAAAACTTCGTAAGGAAACACTATGAGCGAAACGGTCATACGCACTCACAAGCTGAGCAAGGAGTTCATTCGCGATACCTTCCACGTCGTGGCTTTGAAGGACGTCGATATTGAAATTCAGCGGGGCGAGTTTGTCGCCCTGATGGGGCCGTCGGGATCCGGCAAGTCCACCCTGCTGCACCTGATCGCGGCGATGGATAAATCGACCGGCGGTGAGATCGACGTCCTTGGCGAAGACTTGCGCCGCTTGAGCGACCGGCAGATCGCGCACTGGCGCAATGAGAACGTCGGGTTTATCTTCCAGCAGTTCAATTTGATTCCGGTGTTGACCGCGCTGGAAAACGTGGAACTGCCATTGAAGCTGACCAACTTGAAAAGCAAAGAGCGTAACGAGCACGCCCGGACCGCGCTGAATCTGGTGGGCCTTGGCGACCGGCTTGGCCATTTCCCGCGTCAATTGTCAGGCGGCCAGGAACAGCGTGTGGCCATTGCGCGCGCCATCGTCACGGATCCGAAACTCATCCTTGCGGATGAGCCCACCGGGAACCTCGACGCGCAATCGGCGGAGGATGTGTTGAAATTGCTTTCGCGTCTTAATCAGGAGTTCGGCAAAACCGTCGTGATGGTGACGCATGATCCGCATGCCGCCAAGTTCGCCACGCGAATCCGCCATCTCGAAAAAGGTGAGCTTTTGCCGGACGGTGTTGCTACCATGGCCTAGCGTATCGCTGCTATGGCTGAACTGGAAATCCATCACGAAGGGCATGAATCCGACCCTTTCGGCAAGAAGATCGGCATCGTCGCCGCCATCATTTCGGTGTTTCTGGGAGTGGTGACCATCGCTTCGCACCGCGCCCATACCGAAGGCGTTCTGCTCAAGACAGATGCCAACGATAAGTGGTCCTACTACCAGGCGCAACGCATGAAGTTCCACAATCTGGAACTCGGTGAGGACTTGCTCAGCGCGATTCCCAATGCATCCGCCGACACGCAAAAGAAGTTGGCCCGATATAAGTCGGATAAGACCAAGTACGACGAGCGGTCCAAGCAGGCGCAGGAACAGGCGCAAGGCATCGAAGAGAAATCCGAGGTGGTCGAACAAAAGGCGCTCAAGTTCGATTTCGGTGAAGGACTGCTGGAAATCGGTTTGGTGATGACGTCTTTATTCTTTATTTCGAAGAACAAGCTCTTCCCGGCGCTCGGCGTGATCCTGGCGGTGATCGGCTGCGTGATGGGAATACTCGGCTTTGTGACCTAGCTTCCCGCTTAATCCTTGCGCGGCGGCCTCGGCGGGAACTTGCGAGGAGATCCGCCCTTGCCGGGACCGCGCGGTCCGGAACCCTGTGGACGTGAGCCCCCGGGGCGAGGCTTAAACGGACGCGAACCTTCTCGCGGTGGTCCATCGCGGCGCGGACCGGACGGACGCGAGCCTTCGCGCGGTGGTCCGTCGCGGCGCGGGGTGAATGGACGCGAGCCTTCGCGCGGCGGTCCCTCGCGACGCGGGGTGAATGGACGCGAACCTTCGCGCGGCGGTCCATCGCGACGTGGAGTGAATGGACGCGAGCCTTCGCGCGGTGGTCCATCGCGGCGCGGGGTGAATCGACGCGAACCTTCTCGCGGTGGCCCATCGCGGCGCGGGGTGAATGGACGCGAGCCTTCGCGCGGCGGTCCATCGCGACGCGGGGTGAATGGACGTGAGCCTTCGCGCGGCGGTCCATCGCGCCGCGGGGTGAATGGACGCGAGCCTTCGCCTTGCGGCGGTCCATCGCGACGCGGTGCGAACGGGCGTGAGCCTTCCTTACGCGGCGCGTCTCCACGTGAAGGCGAGGAACGAAACGGGGAACGCGGGCTAGCCGACGCTTGGCGGATTGGCCGATCCCCGTCGGCTGGAGGCGGTGGTCTGAAGGGCCGTTCCGGCGGGGCCGCCGATTCCGGTGGTTCCGGCTTGTGTTCCGCCGGCGGCTTAGCCGCGAAAGGAGGACGCACCGCGGGCCGTGGAACTGTCGCACTCACCTGCGGCGTATGCGCCGTCTTGCTGCGCCGGCTCGGACCATCCGCCGCTTCCGCGCTCCGGGCTTCGGCCAGCCGCTTCGTAGCCTGATAGATCTCGTCCGCCACGCCGACGGCAGCCTTCATCGCCGCCACATCGTGCACTCGCACCATGTGCGCGCCTGCCAAAATGGCCGACGTAACCGCCGCCGCCGTCGCGAATTCCGTTTCCCGCTCTCCCGGTTGTGCCAGGAAGGACTTCCGCGACGGGCCCACCAGAATCGGCAGCTCCAGCCGCGTCATCTCGCCCAGCCGCGCCAGAATCTCGGAATTCTGTTCGCGCCGCTTCCCGAATCCGATCCCCGGGTCCACCACCATGCGCAGCCGGTCCACACCCGCCCGTCGCGCGCGGTTCACCGAAGCGTCCAGATCCTTGATGATCGAGCCCATCACATCCGGCATCGGACCGAGCGATGCCCAGGTCTCCGGCCGTCCGCGCATGTGATTAAAGATCACCCCGGCGTTATGCTCGACGATCGGTTTCGATAGCGAAGGATCGAAGGTAAATCCACTCGGGTCGTTGATAATTTCCGCGCCCAGTTCCAACGCGCGCTCCGCTACTTCCGCCTTGTACGTATCCACTGAAATGGGAATGCTCAGCTTGTCGCGCAGCCGTTTCAGAACCGGAACCAGGCGCTGCAGCTCTTCGGAAGCGGTAATCGCCTGCGCGCCGGGCTTGGTCGACTCGGCGCCAATATCGATAAGGTCCGCGCCCTGCT
Organism: Bryobacteraceae bacterium; assembly: GCA_965225785.1. Taxonomy (GTDB): domain Bacteria; phylum Acidobacteriota; class Terriglobia; order Bryobacterales; family Bryobacteraceae; genus Bog-113. Next base: position 1,386,878 of record CBDDBV010000005.1, read on the forward strand.
CTTCCATTTCGAGGGCGCGCGCGTAAGCGCGATCGGGATCGAGGTAATTGCCGCCGTCCGAGAACGAATCAGGCGTGACATTGACCACGCCCATGATGAGCGTGCGATCGCCCAGCGCGATCTCGCGGTTACGGATTTTCCAAGTGTACAGTCGGCGGGACATCTCAGGTGGGTAAGAACTCCAGTGTCCCACGCCGCGCGGGAAAGCCGGATTCGTTAAAGCGTCGCGACTTTCTGAACTGGAACCCGCTTGCCGTTGCTGCGCGAATTGTCCGAACGTCCAATGCCCATGTAATCGAACCCGGCGTGGCGCGCGGCTTGCGGGTCGAACATGTTGCGGCCATCCACCAGAATCGGCTGACTCATGCTCTGCGCTACCTCGGCGAGATCCAGATTGCGGAACTCCGGCCATTCCGTGACGAGCACCAGGGCGTCCGCCCCGTCCGCTACCGATAAAGCAGAATCGCAGAAGCAGATTTTCAAACCCGGATTATGCTCCTTGCAAACATCCATCGCGATCGGATCGAACGCGCGGATACGCGCTCCCATCTGCAGCAGCCGCTCGATAATCTGCAGGCTGGGTGCATCGCGAAGATCATCCGTGTTGGGCTTGAACGCCAGTCCCAGAATGCCGATCGTACGGCCTTTGAGAATGAACAGCTTTTCTTGAAGCTTCTGGATCACCAACTGCCGCTGCAGGCGGTTGACCGCCAGCGTCGCTTCGAGCAGCCGCGCCTGGTAGCCGTAATCCCCGGCGATGTGCATCAGGCTCTGAACATCCTTACCGAAGCAGCTTCCGCCCCAGCCGATTCCTGAGTTGAGGAACGCGGTGCCGATGCGCGAATCGAGTCCGATGCCGGCCATCACTTCGGGCGCATCCGCGCCCACTTTCTCGCAGATGTTCGCCATCTCATTGGCGAATCCGATCTTCATCGCCAGGAAGGCGTTGGCCGCGTACTTGATCATCTCGGCGCTGGTCAAAGTGGTGGTGACCACGGGAACGGCGGGCCGGAACGTCTCCGGACGCGGGCAAAAAGCCGGTTCCGTAAAGCGCTGCTCCACCAAAGGCTGATACAGATCCCGCAGCTTGTTGATCGTGCGGTCGTCCTGCGCGCCCAGCACGATACGGTCGGGATAAAGCGAATCGTTGATCGCCGAACCTTCGCGAAGAAATTCCGGGTTGCTCGCCACGCCGAATCCGATTTCCCGCTCTTTCCAGGCGCTGCTCTCGCGGATGCCTTCGCGAACCAGAGTTTCGACCAGGTTCCCGCAGCCCACCGGCACGGTGGACTTATTGACAATCACGCGGAAGCGGGAAGCGTCCATGGCGGCGCCCACGCTGCGGGCGGCGGATTCCAGGTACATCAGATTGGCCTCGCCCGTTGGCAGAGGCGGCGTACCGACCGCGATAAAAATAACGTCGCTTTCGCGCACGGAAGGCGCCAAATTTGTGGTGAAGTCGATTCCGCCCGCGCGCTCGGCCAGCGGCAGCAGTTCGGTCAGACCAGGTTCGAAGATCGGTACATCGTGATTCTGCAGCCGCGCGACTTTGGCCGCATCTGTGTCAACACACGTGACTCGATGACCCAAATACGCAAGGCAGACGCCCGTCACCGTACCGACATAGCCTGTTCCGATAACCGTTACTCGCATTGAACCTCACTGTGCTTTGCGGGTGTAAAACGCTGGAATTGAAGCTTCATTATAGCTTGAAGATCGGCTCAGGAACCGAGCAATGGAACTATCCAGCGGTCCAATTCCTCATCCGAAAAATCGATGAGACCGATAGCCTGGTGCAACGACCAATGTTCAATGTGGGTCGCGAGTTCGCCCGGTTCCAACCTTTGCATCGGCCCAAGCGTTTCCAACTCCAGCATGTCGTCGCGCGTGAACATTTCGAAGGAGCAGCCCATATCCGGGTAAATTCCCGGGTTGGCTTTGTTTTGTTTCAGGAACAATTCCCCGCTCAGCAGGTAAGCGCCCCAGGTGTGCGGATTGAAGTGGCCCAGCTTGGTCGGTTCCGTGTTTTGCGGGTCCTGGCGCAAGCTGAGATATTTGCGGGTGAAGCGCCAGCGCGGGTCGGTGAGATCGGTAAAGGCCCACATCACCAGCGGATTGGTCGGCGGAAGAATTTCCGGGTGCTTGCCGCGCGGCGGGAATCCGGTAATCCCCACGCCGTTCTGCGCCATCATGGTCAGCGCCCAGGGCGCCAGTTCGATCGGTCCAGGCCAGCGTGTTGCGGAGCTGGTGCACCACTTCCACCCCGGTACCGGACGGAGCCAGCTTGACGATGATGGTCTTCTCAATCCCCGTGGTGGGCTCCGTCGGCTGGGTGGCCGACAAAACAAAGCCATTCACCGAAACCTGAACCGGGCCGTTATCCGGCGCGTAGGTGCGCGGATGCGCTTCCGGCCCCAGCCAGATCCGATGGCCGCCGCGAAGCTGCCATTCCGGTTCGCCCGACTTGCCCAGCGTCTCTTCGTATTCCTTGAACAGATTCTGCCCGCCCACGAACCCATAGCGCATAATGCGCGGGCCAATGTCGCTGGTGACGATCAGATCCACTTCGCCGTTGGTCATGCGGTAGCAGTTCGGCCAGCCGCCGTAAGGTACTCTCTCGATATGAATGCTCATCGCTTTGCGAAATGATCGTATCCCAGCGGCGGCAGCTTTTCACCGTTCAGCCTCACTTCTCCCGCCGGCCCGCGCAAAACAAAGCCGATGCGTGTGAGCGGCACGGATGCGAACGCGACCGGGATCTTGACGTTTGACGGCGCGGTGAACAGCAGTTCATAATCCTCGCCGCCGTGCAGCGCTTGCTCGATCGTGGCGCCCGGAAAGATCGGCGGATATTCAATCTTCGCGGCGACTCCCGACTCTCTGCACAGCCGCGCCAGATCCATCGAAAGCCCGTCACTGAGGTCCATAGCCGCGGTGGCTTTGTTCCGCAAGAAGCTGCCGAGAGCCAGACGCGGTTCCGGGCGGACGTGCTTGCGGCGAGCCGCGCCGCGGTTGGTTGAAAGCCCCAGGGCCGAGCCGCCGAGCTTGCCGGAGACCCAGATTCCATCTCCGGATTTGGCCCCGCTGCGCCGCAGTGCCGTACCGCGCAAAACGAAGCCGCACGCGACGATGTCGCAGATCAGAACGGGACCCGTCGCGAGATCGCCCCCCATGAGCGGGCACCCGGTTGAGGCCGACAGTTCGAAAAGCCCGTCAAAAATGCCGTTGATATACCGCGTCGCGGTGCCTTCCGGGACAGCCAGCGAAAGCAAACAGAACCGCGGCGTCGCGCCCATGGCCGCCAGATCGCTCAATCCGCGCGCCAGGGCCTTGTAGCCGATATCGCGGGGGCGGTGGGTCTCCCGGCGGAAGTGCACGTTCTCGATCAGGAAGTCCGTTGTGAAGACCAAGTCTTCGTTGCGCGCGGGCCGATAGATCGCACAATCGTCGCCAATCCCAATGGCTTTGTTTTGCGCGCGGAGCCGATCGAGGATCGCGCGCTCCGTCATGGTAGCGCCACCGCGTTCGCCAGAGAAGAGACGATCACGCTCAGGATCACCACCAGAAAAAGCGCGGCATGCAAACCGGTATGGTCGGCCGTAAGCCCGATCGTCGCGGGTCCCACCAGGAAACCGAAGTATCCGACCGTCGTCACCGCCGCAAGCCCCGCGCCCGCCGAAGAACCATGCCGCCCGGCCGCTCCGAACACCAGCGGAACAATCACCGAGAAGCCGATTCCCGCCGCGGCAAATCCCAGAAACGTAGCGGGAACATTCTTCGCGAACAGTCCCGCGGCAAGGCCCACCGCGGCAATCAATCCCCCGGTCCGCACCACATGCACCCGCCCGAAACGCTCGGTCACCCAATCGCCCGCCAGCCGTCCTCCGGCCATGGCAAACGAGAACACCGCGTAGCCCACCGCCGCCGTGCTTTCGGAAGTAAGCAGAATCCGCCGAAGATAGATGGAACTCCAGTCGGCCATTGCGCCTTCATTCAAAAGGATGCAAAACGCCAGACAGCCGAGCCCTGCTAAGGGCCGGGTGATGCGGGCGAATACAGGATGCCCGGGCAGGCCTTTGTCGCCTCGAACCAGCATGCCTCCGGCGACGAGACCAGTCGGCACGTAGATCAGAACGGCCCATGAGAAATGCGCCAGCGGACGCAATCCGTAAGCCGCGGCCACGCCTCCTAAAGATGCGCCGGCCATGCCGCCCAGGCTGAACAGCGCGTGAAAGGAGGAAAGGATCGGCCTTTCATAGCGCTGTTCGAGCACCACCGCTTGAGCGTTCATGGCGACGTCCATCGCTCCTGAGAAGAAGCCGAAGAGGAGCAGCGCGGTGCCCAGGCTCCACTGTCCCCACGCGAGCGGCAGCGGGATCAAAGCCAGCGCCATGAGAGCGGTGGAAACGTTGGTCACCGGTTGGCTGCCCAGACGCGTGACAAAGGCGCCGGTCAACGGCATGGAGATCATGGCGCCCGCCGCCGTTCCCAGCAAAGCCAGTCCGAGTTGCCCGGGGGTCAGCCCGAGATGGCTCTGCACGGCGGGAATCCGGGATAGCCAGGTGGAAACAATTAACCCGTGCAGGAAGAACATCAAGCTGGTTCCCAGGCGGGCGCGTTTGAGACTTGCGATCATGTGAAGGCCGGAACTCAAATCATACGGGGGAGAAAAAATCGATTGAAGAGAATCGCCATCGACATGGACGAGACCATTGCGGACGCGGTCGGAAAGCACGTGAAGCTGTATAACGAGGCGTTCGGGGCTTCGATCGAGCGTGACGTGTTCGGGCGTGGGATCCGCGGCGCGGTGCCCGAAGAACACCTTCCCGCCGTCTACGCGATGTTGGAAACCCAGGATTTTTTCGCCGATCTGGAAGTCATGCCGGACAGCCCCCGGGTGATTGAGGAACTGACGCGGAAATACGAGGTTTTCATATCGAGTTCCGCCATGGAGGTGCCCACCTCCTTCGCCGCCAAGTTCACATGGCTGGAGCGCCATTTCCCGTTTATCCGGCCCAGTCACATCGTTTTCTGCGGGGATAAAAGTATTCTGGCGGCGGACTTCCTGATCGATGATTCTCCAAGGCATTTCAAACAATTCCGAGGCGAGGGAATCGTCTATTCGGCGCCCCACAACCACGAAGTTACGGGATATCGTCGTGTAGACTCGTGGCAGGACGTCCGGCGCATGTTTCTGTGACAGTGTTTATAACAGTTGCAATGCGAACCGGTGATCTGGAATACTAAACACGTAGTTAGAAAATGGTTTCGTCCACGCGCAGATTTAACTGAATGGAGGCTACGAGAACGTTCGTAGCTTTTTCTTTTTTGGGGCCCAATCGGCCGTGGCAAGCCTTTGCATTAGGAGAAAAGTAGTGAGAGAAAAAGGTATTGTGAAATGGTTCAACGCCGCAAAGGGATACGGTTTTATCCAACGCAGCAGCGGCGATGATGTATTTGTCCACTTCTCGGCGATCCAGTCGAACGGATACAGGTCGCTCGATGAAGGTTCCGAAGTGGAGTTCGAGGTAAAGCAGGGCCCCAAGGGGCTGCAGGCCGAGAACGTTAGCCGGCTGTAAGCAACCCCTCACAGCTCGAACGCGAAGAGGCTCCCAAACCGGGGGCCTTTTTTTGTGTCTGTGGGTTACTCGGAATCCAACTGGACGCGCACTTTGTTGGATGGCTGGCCGTCCGCCGTCAGATAAAGTTCGGCCGGACCCGCGTTAAGAATGGCGGGAAGCTGCACTTCCACCAGGTAATATCCCACGTAACCGGGCGCCAGCGTGGCATGGGAAACTTCCAGCGGAACGCCATCGAGAAACGCCTGGACGGAGGCGGTGACTTTCGGCGGGTTTTCAGACGGCGCCGGAACTCCGGTAGGCCAATCCGGTTGCACGCGTCCCAGGCCGGTCGCCATGAAAAGAAGATGGGCGCGCGGGTGAGCGGACGAATTCGCATCGAGGGTTAGTCCAGTATCGGCGTTGACCAGGAGCGGCGATCCATCGTGGTCGATGAAGATCGCCGGAGACACGCTGCGAATGGCGAGCGGGACGCTCGACGCGGCCGCGCCGCCAAATTCCACCGAGAGCTCAAGCGTTTGCGACGGCGCCTCGAAAGGTACCTGTAATTGCGATTCGGCGTCGCCCGAAGCCAGGATCGGGAAGTTCAGAGAGCCCGCCAACGCGCTGGTTACTTTTCCACCCGTCACGCTGATCAGGGAACCCGGCGCCGCGGGGCGGTTGGAGAAATCGGCTGAGTTGCTGACCCGCACCGCGCCCGCTCGCAATGGGGCCGGAGCGGTATAGAGTCCGTAGCCCTCAACGGCGGTGAACAGTTGCAGGCCCGTGGTATCCAGCGCGACATCCACGGCCCGCGCGTCAGGTAGAGAACCGGTTACCGCGGTCCACGCGGACGGCGTGGAAAACGCATTCAGGTCGACATGCGCCATGTAAACGCCGTGGTCGGTGGCGGCATACGCGATACCGGAAGAGCGGTCGGCCACCACGGCAGTAACGGCAAGATTGCTGAGGTTGCCCGTCACATCGTCCCAAACCGCGCCGGCATTCACCGTGCGCACCAGGCGAGGGCCCGAATCGGACATCACCGCGATGGCGGCGCGTGGCGCGTCGCTATCCACAAAGAACCGCTGGACGGAACCCGTCCCCACCGTCTGCGGCAGGCTCCAACTCATCCCGCGATCGCGCGACACCCACACGCGGCCGTCGGACGATCCCGCATATGCAAAATCTCCAACGTGTATCGACGCCGTGATTTCCGCGCTGAGCGCCCTCCCGATACGCTGATGTTCGGCGCCTTCGGCGGTGCGCAGGTTTTCGGCGGACGCCATTCTCCACGAATCACGGGAGCGATCGAGTTGCAACAGGCGCCCGTCGTCCAGGGCGATCTTAAACGCCCCCCGGCTGGTGGAGACGATGCGGCTGATCGGCAGGTTCGGCAGGTTGTCGTTTAAGCCGGCCCATGTCTTACCGCCATCCTGCGACTGCCAGATTCCGAAATCGTTGGCGACCGCGAGGCCCGACGACACCGCCGGATTCAGGGCCACGCCGCGCTGACCCGTTCCAATCGCAGGCTCCGCTCCCAGAAGGTTCGTCCAGGTCGCGCCGCCATCCTCGGAAACAAACAGATTGCGCCCCAACGACCAGGACCGCCGCGAATCTCCGCTGATCGTGATGGCTTGTGCGCGCCCTTCCGGATAGCGGATCGGGATGATCGGCTGCGAATTGTCCGGCGGAGTTGCGTCTGTACGTGACCAGTTTTCCCCGTCAGCAGTCGCGAGCACATGACCCGCGGCCGTCCGAATGAAGAGCGTCCCGCCATCGTCGGAATACCAGACGGAATCGACCGGACCCGACGCCGCGCCCGCCAAATGGAGATTGACGGATGGCAGACCCAGCCGCCGCCAGTTCAGACCCGGAGCGCTTTGAGCCGACGCGCCGACGGCGGCAAGAGCCGCGACGGCGAGCAACCGCCAAGCTGTGGCCACCTGACTCATGAGCGTGTCTCAATTCTACCCCAGGCGAACACCTGAGGAGCGGGAAAACGTTGACCTAATTCAAGTTGCACGAGATTTAATGCTTGGAAAGCGGCCTTCTTAAGCACATTTGGTGCTATTCTGTGGTGTCTGCGTGAACCCGAAAATATCACACAGCTTTGCCCGTAGAGCTCGTCTCGGCGCAATGCTGTTCCTCGCGGCGGCGTGTGTTTCTGCTCAAAGCGGTTCTCCGCAAGCTTCCCCGGCACGTACTTATCGCGCTCCAGATCCCTCTCTCGGTGAAGCCGCGCGCGTGTTGGTGATGACCGGTCAAGTTTCCATTCTCCGCGATGATGTGCCGTGGGCGCTCTCCGTGGGCGACACGGTGAAGCCGGCGCAGGTCGTGATTACCGGTGTAGATGGCTACGCCGAATTTCAGGTCGCCGACGGCAGCCACTTCGAAGTGTTCCCGAACGCGCGCGTCGTGTTCCGCAACAACGCGGGCGATTGGCGGGATCTGCTCGACATTCTGATCGGCAAAGTGAAAGTGCAGATTGAGAAGCTGGGCGGCTTGCCCAATCCGAACAAAGTGCGCACGCCCACGGCCGTGATTTCCGTGCGCGGCACGGTCTTCGACGTCAACGTGGAAGATGAAGATGCAACGACGCTGGTTCTGGTTGAAGAAGGCCAGGTGGAAGTGCGCCACCTGCTCAAGGGCGGCGACGGGCGCGTTTTGAATTCGGGCGAGTGGGTGCGGGTCTTCAAGAATCAACCCATCGCGATGAAAATGTTCGACCGCGGCGATGTGATGCAGCGCGCTCTCCGCATGAGCCGTGACGCGATTTACCAGGTGCTGATGAACAACCCGACCGGCGCTTCAGGAAGCAGTGGACCCGGGAGCACATCCGGCGGCGTTCACGATAAGTGTCCGGCTAACAACCCGAACTGTTCCGCGCCGCCTCCACCACCACCGCCTCCGCCGCACCCGTAACGTTCAGAGGTCGCGGACGACGCGGAACCCGATGTGGCAGGTCGAGCTATCGGGCGGTGTCGCCGTTCGGGCGGAGTTGCGATACCGCCAGCAGTAGGACTCGTGGCACAGATACGATCCGCCTTTCATGACGCGCGTGGTTCCGGAAGGCGGTCCGACGGGATCGATGGGGGATGCGTCGATGTGCCAGGACCGGTGAAAGAAGTCCGCGCACCATTCCCAGACGTTACCGACGGCGTTGAATAGACCGTAGCCGTTAGGCGCGAATGAGGCGGCGGGCGCGGCGGAGGTGAAGCCATCCTCGCCCCGGTCGCAATCGGGAAAGGTCCCTTGCCAGATGTTGCACATGTGTTGGCCGTTGGGAGTGAGCTCGCCGCCCCAGGGATACGTGTTCTGGTCGAGTCCGCCGCGGGCCGCGTATTCCCATTCGGCTTCCGTGGGCAGCCGGTAGCCGGACCACTCGCAGTAGGCGGCCGCATCGTGCCATGAGACCTGCACGACGGGGTGATCGGGCGACGCGGCCGGCTGACTGGGCCCGGCGGGATGCGTCCAATCGGCCCCCCGAATTGCGAGCCACCACGGCGTGCCGGGCAGGCGAGGGGCGTCGCCGGCGTCAGGCACGTGGTGCTGGAAAACATAGGACCAGCCAAAGCGTTCGGCTTCTGTCCGGTACCCAGTCCTGGAGACGAATTCCGAGAACTGCGCGTTGGTGACCGTGGTTTTCGAGATGTGGAACGGGGTCAGGGTAACAGCGCGGACAGGGCCTTCGCCATCGGACGGGAAGGCGTCCGCCGACTCACTCCCCATGTGAAACGGTCCGCCATCGAGGCGAATCATGTCCTGAAGCGAGCCGCTGGATGCGCGCGGACGGGCGGCGGAAAGCTTGGCGGAAGTGAGGATCTGCTCTTTACGCGCTCTGGTGGGAGCGCAGCACGGGGTGGGGGGAGTCAAGAAGCAGCGGCCTGCGCGGCTGGCACCCATTGGATTTCGGCGGTCGCGCGCAGGGCGGCGATTGCCCTGGCGTAAGCGTCATGCTGCGCGGAGAATGTGAGGACGCGCTCGATATCTTCCCGCACATCCTCAAACCGGGCCGCTCCGGCGGGAGTTTTTCCCCGAAGCTGCGCGATATGTAAGCCGAACGGCGTGGAAAAGATGCCCGTGCGCTGGCCGGGTTCGAGGCCGCCGATGGCCTGCTCGAACTCCTCCACCATAACGCCGGCGGTGAATTCGCCCAGGTCCCCGGACTGGTCTTTGCAGTCGGAATGGCGGGCGGCGACTTCGGCGAACGGTTCGCCACGCTCCAGTTCGGCTAAGGCCAGGTCGATGGCGGCGCGGGCCTCATCCCGCGGTTGACCGGGGCTGACGTGCTTGACGATGTGCGCCGCGTGGAACAGTTCGGGCTTTTGGAAATTCTCCTTATGGAGATGGAAGAACTTTTCGATTTGTTCCGGCGTGGGCGGCGGAGTGCCGGCGACGATCTCGCTGGTGAGACGCCGGACGCGGAGTTGGCGCTCCAGAAAGCGCCGGACTTCGGTGTCATCGAAGGCGGCGCGGCAACCCGCTTCCGCCTTCAGCCGATCGACCTCTGGCTCCAGCAGAGCGGGGTCAATGGGCCGCGGGTCCAGCGCGGCGGCCTGCTCGATGAGAACGCGATCCGCGGCCGAACATTCGGCGGCGGCGCGGAGGCGCTCGGAACGCTCGCGCTCATCTTTGATTGCCTGCCATTGAGGGTCGGACCCGATGCGCTCGGATTCCTGCAGGATAAGTTGTTCGGGCACGAGTTGGCCGTTCACCAGAAAGGGCATGGACTTGAAGAACGGAAGTGGGGGAAAAGCGGGGAAGTTCTCGCGCGGCGCCCGTTACCCGGCCGCGCGGTTGAGTTCGACGATGATGGGCGTGTGGTCGGAAGGTTTCTCAAGCATGCGCGGGGCGGTGTCGATAGTACAGGATTGCAGCGCGGGCGCCAAGTTGGGCGAGAGCAGAAAGTGATCGATGCGGATGCCGCGGTTGAATTGGAACGCCTGGCGGAAGTAGTCCCAGAAGGTGAAAAGGCCGCCTTCGCCGGGATGGAGCGAACGGAACGCGTCGACATAGCCGAGAGCGAGCATGGCGCGATAGGCGGCGCGGGGCTCGGGCTGGAAGAGCGCATCGCGGCTCCAGGACGCCGGCTTGTGGCAGTCGATATCCTCCGGAATGATATTAAAATCGCCGCCGATAAGCACAGGCGTTTCCGCCCTGAGCCACGCGGTCATTTGCGCATGGAGGCGATCGGTCCAGGCGAGTTTATAGGCGAAATTCTCACTCCCGGGAGGGTTGCCGTTAGGGAGGTAAATGTTGACGATACGGACGCGGTTTATCAGAACCTCTAAGTAGCGGGCGTGGGCGTCCTCGGGGTTGCCGGGAAGCGCCGTGTGGATACTCTCGATCGGCGTGCGGGATAAGATGGCGACGCCGTTATATGCCTTCTGAGTGACTGCGACAGAGTGATAACCGAGCTCCTCGAAAACCGCTGCCGGGAACTCGGCGCCTTTGAGTTCCTGTAGCAACAAAACGTCGGGCTGCTGGGCGGCCAGCCAGGATTTGACATGATCCATGCGGGATTTAATGGAGTTGACGTTCCAGCTTGCAACTTTCATGGCTTGATCCCGAAGGCGGCGTCGATTGCGTCCAACAGCGCACCATTGAAATCGCCTCCATATTCCCAGAACATGAGTCCGGCGAGATTGTGGCGCAGAGCGTAGTTGGCTTTGAGGGTGACCGATTCCGGATCCTCGTATGAGATGAAGACGCGCTTCGAGGCGTTATAAAGATAAGGCGCGCACGCGGCCGGGTCCCAGTAGCGGGTGTAGCCGGAGGACAGTAGCGAGCCCGCGATGGTGCGGTAATCGGCCTGTATGTTGGATGGCTTTCCGGTTTGGAATAAGCCGTTGTTCGTTCGGCTTACGTCAGCCCAGGCGTGGCCGTAGAAGGGAACGCCGAGGACCAGCTTCGGCGCGGGAACGCCGGCGGCAAGAAAGGCTCTTACGGAAACGTCAACGGAGATTTGTTTGGGAGCGGCGGGGTTTGCCAGTAGCGGCGCATGATGGCCGGTAAGTGGACTGGAACTTGACTCAGAGTAGTCATAACTCATCAGGTTCACGCTATCTACTAAGTTAGCGACGCTCCGCATGTTTGTGTGCGCGAGGAAATCCAGGTTGGCGCCGGCGGCGACGGAAGTGAGTAGCGGGCGATGCCACCGCTGCTGGGCGTCATCCAGCGTCGAGCGCAAGTCATGCATCAGTGCGGTGTAGTTGTCACTATCCTCCAGGCGGAAGCGATTGCCGATTCCAGGAGCGCCGGGATACTCCCAGTCAACATCGACTCCATCCAATTTGTACTTCTCGACAAAGCGAACGGCGCTGGTGACGAACTTATGCCGGGACGCCGGAGTAAGCGCCATGTCGGAGAAGCCGCCGGACCAGGTCCAGCCACCCACCGAGACAAGTATCTGAAGACCCGGATTGGCGGTCTTGAGCGAGTTGAGAACGGCGAAGTTTTCGGCATCGTGCGGAAAGCCTTCGACGATTTCACCGTTGCGGATGTTGGCAAAAGCGTAATTAATGCGGGTGACTTTTCGGGCCGCGATTTCGATAGGGGTGAGCACGCGGTTCTGCGGGAATACATAGGCTATGACCTGGGGTTGGTTTGCGCCGGCCAATAGTGGGAGGATGCAGAGTAAGAGAAGCAGCCCGCTACTTTTCATTACGAGCCGACCAGGGCGGCACGATTCCATTCATTCGAGAGTAGGCGATCAGTTGACCCATATGTTCATTGGCATGGACGAGGATGCGAAGGTAGATCCCGTCCACGGTGGCTTGCCTGCCATTAATGCGCACGCGGAGTTGCAGGTTTGCCGGCGTGGCGTTCACGTGGGCTGTCTTGACGGCATCGAGCGACCGCTTGAGCCAGTTGATTACGTCGGCTTTGGCGGTGACGGTCTTCTCGATGTCGAGCGACTTCTCGTCAGCGGGGAGTTTGATGCCTGTGGCGTTCAGGAGGAAGAAGTTCGCGAGTGCGATGTGCATGATAACTTCGCTGGTGGATCTGACGCCCGGAGCGGGGCGCCACGAGTACTTATCGGCGGGGATGGCTTCGGCGAGCGAGACAAGCTGGGTGGACACATGGTCCCACTCGCCGTCATAGCCTTGCCAAAGGCCCTTAAGCGGATCTACTTGCGCGCATAGCGTGAGGGTGCAGAAAAGAAGGGTGAACAGTATCGGTTTCATAGGTTTAGTTAGTCGGGTTGCTGGCGGTGAAATCGGAACAGCACGGCTTCATCGCGGGCTGGAACTCCATGAGTTCCACGCGGGTACCCTCTGGATCGTATAAGTTCGCCTGCCACTTACCGTCCCGTCCCATTTGAGGGCCGTCATGACGGGGACTCAGGCGGTCGTCTCTATATAGGGTGGTAACTGCTTCCTCCATGTTGCGGACACCGATAGAAAAGTGGTTCAGTACGCCTAACTGACGCTGGTCCACCTTGGACAACGGAACGTCGGAACCGTCGCCGACGAGCATATATTCGAGCCAGTCGTGACCGTCGGGAACCTGTTGCGACACCCAATCGACATGGTCGGGATGCATGGCGCCGAACCAGTATGGGCGGAAACCCAGGATCTCTTTATAGAAAGCATCTTCAGCGGTTCGGGAATGGACAAGATAGCCGACATGGATGACGCGCGTTCCGATGGGGTGCGCCGAGGCTGCGGGGGCAGTAAGTTGACCGGGTTGAATGAATTGCACGACGTTGCCTTCCGGGTCTTTGGTCTGAAACCATCGGCTGCCATCGGAACTGGTTTGCAGTTCACCCAACCCGGCGACGTTGCGGGCATGAAGATACGCGAGCAAACCAGAAGCGTCCGCGGTGTTGTAGGCGACACACGCCATGCGATTGATGTCCTGACCGGCGGGCAGGGGAAGCACTTCGACGAACTGGGTGGAGCTGAAGTAATAACGCGCGCCCGAGGGGTCTTGCGGATCCGGTCCTTTGGCGCCGCCGAGGATGTGGCCGTAGAAGTTGTCAGCCGCCGCGGCGTCGCCCGCGTAGACGCACATGTGGGATATGCCGGTGATCGCGGGGCGCGTTTGCGCGTGAGCGGCGGCGGCGAGCGATAGGAGGACGAAGCATTTCAGATTCGACATGGCCAGGATGCACCCAGTTTATAACCGGCGCACCTGGCTCTCAGCAGATAGGTTCCGCCATATTCGCGCCTCAGTCCCGACGGCCTTTCAACCACCTCCGGAAAAACGTGATCAGGGCAGCCGATTCGCTAAGCGGGATTGACAGAAACTTGCCGGAAAGCGGAGGCTGATCAGCTTCTACGCCTGCGAGCACTTCGCGCGACCGCTCAACGTCCTCAGCACTCACAAGCACCTTCGCCCCGCCTACGAGCATGGCCACCGCCGGGTACATGCTGCAAACATTATCATCCAGAACGAACGCGGCGATGGCACTGCCGTTCAACACGGACGCAACAAACTGTGCCTCCATATAGTTGCCGGAAGTGAACACGACTACGGGTCGGTCATCATCCCTGACTGCCAATAGAAATCTTAACGTAGGCTCGCGGTACAGAATGTTGATGACCCTGATCCCCGCACGTGCATCCTTTGTGAGACACAAGCAGCGCTACATTTTTGGGCGTGCTACTTGTATGGTGAAGGGGCGTTCGCTTTCCGTTTCGGCGAGGGGGGCGCCGAGGCTTCTCCAAGACGCGAATGGAGATTTGATCTCCGACGGCTAGGGTCGTCGTGCCCCAACTCAAGGAACTCTTCATTGCCCAAGCCGCAAACGGTGAGACGCATGTGGTAGCCCGCTTCTCCCTGACCGACGATATCAACGATCGCATTCAAGACGGCGTCATCCCCATCAATACCCGCGCTGCAGAGTCTGTTCCCATTTAGTTGAACTTCCAGATCGCGCATTTTTAACATGCTAACGCTCCTCCGGATGTTGTGACACGGACGAGTGTCGATCTAAGTTAAGATTCCGCCGAGTCGTCCTGTTTTCAAAACGCGGGTGGCGATTGAGCGATTAGTGAACAAACTGCTTGAATAATTCTTCCATTCCGATCATCCTGGGCAGAGGGTCAAAACGGCTTTTGCGATTTTCACCATTCGCGTATAAGTCTATTGTTCACACTCATATTTGGTGGGCGGTCAGGGACTTGAACCCCGGACCCCCTGCTTGTAAGGCAGGTGCTCTAACCAACTGAGCTAACCGCCCAATTCGATTACTCCTACGATCTTAAACCACGCCGCCCAACCGAACGACATCCTACACCGGTCGAAACAGCAGCAAATCCAAACTAAAGGTCACGCGCGCGGCGGTTACCCGCGCCGGTGTCATCGGGCGATAGATCGAGTGAAGGACATCGCTCACCCCGACCGCGTCGAGATCGGCCACCGTCATCACCCGATCACGGCCTGCAAGCGTGAAAGCTTCCGCAAAGTGTTCGCGGGTCCGCTCCACGCGATCGCGTCCCGATCCTCGCAACTCAATGAGATCGTCCGGCGCGGCCAGCGCAACCAGCAACCGTCCGTCGTCGCGCAGCACGCGCCGGAACTCGCCCGCATTCATGCGGCCGGTGATAGATAAAACAAGCGAATGCGAAGCGTTCGCGTACGGCAGAAAACGATCCGCATTTGCGACGATCCACTCGCACCCGGGATAGCGGCGCGCGGCGGCTTCCACCGCCGGAATCGAGATATCCACGCCGTGTGCGTCGAAGCCGGTTTGCGCGGCCAGCGATCCCAGATAGAAACCGTCACCGCAGCCCGCATCCAGAACGGAGTCCTCTGGCGAAGCGCGTGCGATCTCGGCAATGCCCCGCAGCAGCGGCGCCGTAACCCCGCGGTCGTGGAGCCGACGGCGCGCGGTCACCGCCAGAACCGAGTCGCCCGGCTGCTTCGAACGGCGATCCCGCGGCTGCAGTAGATTGATGTACCCGGAACGCGCGATGTCAAAGGAGTGATGGCGCGGGCAGACCGCTCGCCGCTCTTGCCGCGTTAAAGGCAGAAGGCAGCCGCGAACGGGGCAGACAAGCACTCGCCGAGTTTAGCGGACTTGGGCGCCAGGTCCGCCCGGCGGGTGCGGGGGGCCGGCCTGCAGGCGTTTCCATTGATCCTGGCTCAGCACGCCGCGGAAACCGAGCAGCATCCGCGCGCTCGCTTTCTCCAGTTCGGCGCGGGCCTGCGCCACGCGATCGATCTGCATCAAGGTCCGTGATTCGTCCACATGCTCGGCCCCCAGCATCGGCTCCAAAGTCGCTTCCTCTTTGCGCAACGCGCCGGTCAAATCGATCAGCCGCACGCGGCTCTGCGAATAGATGTCGTCCATGCGCCTCTGCTGATCGGGAGTCAGGGTCAGGTCACGGCTGATGCCGGGATCGCGCCACCATTTCCCCGGAGGTGCGCCGAAAGGATGCCCGTGCGGCGGACCTTGTTGATCGCGATGGCCCCAATCCCCACCCGGCGGAGGCCCGTGCATGCCGTCGGGCGGCGGCCCCTGCGCCAGAGCCGAAGCGCCAAGGAGAGCCAGCAAGACTAACACGCTTCTCATTGCTTCGTTTCTTCCGCCTGCGCCGCTGCCGTTGCCTGGTCTACCGTAACCAGCTTCGTGAGCGGTTCCATGGAAGCCGGCACAGTGCGGGCAAGTTCCAGATCCACTTGCGAAAGCAGAGCCGCATCGGTTACCGGCGCAGCCGCGGATGGGATCGTTCGCGTCGGGCGAGTACCGACCCACGCAAATCCGGCGAGAAGCATCGCCGTAACCAGTCCCGCCATCGCGAATCGCGGAAGCGGCCAAGCGCGGGTGGCCGTGCGCGCCGGCTTAACTCGCACCGGCTCCTCCGCAACCGCTTCCGTCCAATTCCGAACCGCTTGTCCGAACAGCGCGAGCTCGTTCTGGAACCGGCTGAGTTGGCTGCGGCAGGCTTCGCAGTTGAGTAAGTGCCTGCGGCTTGGCTCCGAAACGTCGCCGATTAGCGCTTCCGAGATCTGGTGTTCGGTGAGATGCGCGTTCATGTTGGGATTCCCGCTCGCTCTCTTACGGCGTGGAGCGCCCGGAAAAGATGTGTTTTCACAGTGCCTTCCTTCATGCCGGTAGTGGCGGCGATCTCCAGCAAATCCATCCCCTCGACGAAGCGGAGGAGAAACACGGTCCGCTGCCGTTCCGGAAGCGCCGCCGCCGCACTCCAGACCGCACCCAACCGCTGTTCCACGATAGCGCGTTCCTCGGGAGTCCGCTCACGGGCGTCCCCCAGGTTGGCCACCCACTCCGGAGCGGGCGCGGATGCTTCGGCGCGGCGCCAGAATTGGAGACGCCGGTTGCGGGTATGATCCCGAATCAGATTCACCGCAATCTTCATAAGCCAGGAATCGAGAGCGCACTCGTTCCGGAAACTGTCCCAGGCCCGGTGCGCTTTCAGAAAGCAATCCTGCGTGATGGTTTCGGCGGCGTCCCGGTCGCGCAGCGAGGCCAGCGCGAACCGGAAGACCTTTGAGCGGTGGGCGCGTACGACCGCGTCAAAGACCATGCTATCCGGCGCCACTGACGATGACGTTAGCATGGCCGCCGCAAGTTCCATAGGCTTCGAGAGCATCAAAGCAGATTGCAAAACCGCATCCGCATGCCGGTTGAAGTTAGTTGGCTGGAGGCGGACCGCCGGGTCCAGGTCCGTGCGCGAAGCCGCCGCGGCTGCCGCCAAAACCACCCGGGCCGGAAGTTAACAACTGCTTGAATGTGGTCTGCTGGGTCGCGGTGAGAATCAGGAAAAAGGCGGCATCCGCCTGACCCTGCGCTTCCACCCGCTGCGTTGTCAGCGCTCCAATCTGGGTCGCGGCGGTGGTGATTCCGGCGGTGTCGTTGTTCTCCACCGCCGTGGTCTCGGCGGTGCGCGCGGTAGTCATGCTGTCGCGCAGACCGGCGACCGTGGTCTCTTCTGCCGTATAGATGGTGGTGGCTTGCGTCTGCTGGCTGCTGGTGAGCGTGAGGAGCTGGGTCAACTGGTTCACGTGATTTGCGGCCGCCTGCGCCGGAGTCGGCGGCGTGGGTTTGGTGCCGGTCGAGGTCTGCGCTGGAAGGCTCATGGCTGCGCTGAGGGCAAGCATGAGAACGGGAATGGATCGTCTGAGCATTTTGATAAGTCCTTTCGATAGCTCAGGACGGAGAAAGCCGAGCCAGGGTTTACAAAAGCGGCGCCGCGGGTAAACCCTTTTATGCGGCGGTTCGTCATTAACTTGCGACACACTGTTGATAATCATGCGCGAAAACCATTTCACTCGTTGGGAACTGAGCCGGCGCGGCTTCCTGCTGGCGGGTGCCGCGGGCGTGATCTCCGCCCGGGGGATCGCATCCACCCCGGGCTGCGTTCTGTCGCCGGAGCAGGAGGAAGGACCTTACTATATCGATGACGAGAAGCTTCGGCGCGATATCACGGAAGGCAAGCCGGGGGTCCCGCTGCTGCTTCGCGTGGCCGTGGTAAATGCGAAAACCTGCGCGCCGCTGGCGAACGCCGCCCTGGATATCTGGCACTGCGATGCGCTGGGCGTTTACTCAGGGTTCACGGCGGCCAATCCCGACGGGCGGGGCGGACCTCCAGGGCCGCCGCCGGGCGGGCCGGACGGATTCCGTCCGGGAAGTATGCCGCCCCGAAACCGGAAGGTGGACAAGACTCGCTTCCTGCGCGGCGTTCAGGTAACCGATGCGGGCGGTCTGGTCGAGTTCAGCACGCTTTACCCCGGCTGGTATAGCGGCCGCGCCATTCATATCCACACCAAAGTTCATCTGGGCGGCCACGTCTCGCACACCGGCCAGCTTTTCTTTCCGCCGGAGGTGACGGAAGATATTTCGAAACTCGCTCCGTATAACAAGCGGCTGGATGTGGAGCGCACCACCGAAGCCGAAGATCATGTTTATAACGAACAGCACGGCAGCCTGACCATGCTAAGTCTGAACCGCCTTGCGAAGGGTTCCAATTCGAACGGGTTTGTGGGTACGGTCACCCTGGCCGTCGATCCCGAAGCGGTTCCGGCGCCCGTGGGCATGGGACCTGGTATGGGACCGGGACGTGGTCCGCGCGGTGGCCCCCCTCGGGGTTGAGGTCTACGCCGCCCGCTTGCGCAGCTCTTCATACAAGCGGACGCTCTGAGCTTGCGAGGCGCGGCTGAATGCACCCGCTGCGTTCTGTCCGATATGCGCGCGGTTGTTCGAGGAAAACAGCACGATGCTTTTCTGGTTGCAGGCGAGCGCCGCGCTCAACAGAAGATTGGCCAGCGTGTCGCTTCGGGAAAGGTCCGCGCCGATGGCGTCGGACAAACTTCTACAGCGCGTTGAATCCTTAAGCAATTCGCCGCGAAGACTTTTGAATGTACTTGCCAACGAGCGATGGTGGATCCGAAAAGACTCGGTGTCCGGGAGCTTCTCGTCGAGAATGGACCACTCGAATTGGATCGTCCCGCAGTAAGCCGGAGATTCCGCGAGGAGCTTGTGAACCTTGGCCGCGCTGCTGCCGACGCCGAATGCACCGATCTTACCGGCTGCCGCGCTCTTTTCGAGGAATCTTAGTAGCTCGTCGCCGCCCAGGTGAGAGGCTTCGGCCTCGTGCAACAGCCATAGGTCAATGCGGTCTCTGCGAAGTTCCTTCAGACTGTGATGCAAGGATGCTTCTGCTCCCGCGACGCTGAAGCGGGCGCGCGGCTGGGCTCCGGTCAGTTGTCCCACGCGGCGCGCCAAGCGGAAAAGCGGATGACGCGCGGGCGGAATGCCGTACTTCGTGGTAACGGTCAGTTCGCTTTTATGCCGCGCCAGGAATTCGCCGACGCAACCCTCCGCCGCTCCGTCTCCGTACATCGGCGCCACGTCGAAGTGGCGCATGCCCGAGTCATACGCCGCTTCGAGTAAAGCAAGCGACTCCTTTCGGTCCGGAATTCCCATGATGCCCGCGCATCCAAATCCAAGACGCGTGGTCATTGCTCCGGACGTAGCAAGTTCGATTGCCTCCAAGCTTTAGCGCGGCCCCCACTGCCAATTTTATTCGGTCAATCGTGCGAATTTTATGGCGCTTTGACCTGCGACCAACTGATCGATTTCGGCGATCTGTTCGGGCGTGGCGTTCACCACTACCGCGCCCAAGCTATATGGCGAGAATAGCCGCATGACGTGTGCCTGCTTCCGAATTTCTTTATTCAGTGCTTGTAAGTCCAGCGGATCCGGCACCTTCTCGAAAGATAGGATTTCCGTAATCTCGTTTCGTTCCGCCGACTGTCTTCGCTCGCTCTTCGCGTTCGGAACCGGTTCGCCGGCGCTCAGTCCCATCAAGGAACGGTCCAGGCGCGGCACCAGCCATTCGGCGGTTGCAACTCGTTCAGGCGTGTCCCGCAATGCGATTGCATGCCGGCGCGAATACCAAAAGAGGCTGTTGGTCTGAACCACCTGGCGCAACACTGTGATCAACTCCTGCGTATCTACCGGAGCTTTCATGTTAGCGAGGTAGAACACGTCCGTCTTCTTGCCATCCGCGCCGGTAAACTGATGATGAATGGTGGCTTCCGGCTTGCCGCCGGCTGAAGCTTGATCGAGCTCCTTCTGAAGCCAGTCCGCTGCCGCCAACTGATCGGCTGAGCCAGTGATCGCAAGATTGCCGATCTTCTCGTCTTCGCCCCCTGGGATTACGCCGGCTACATATTGAAGGACGTGGACCATTTCCGTAAAGCTGGCGCTGTCTTTGGCGGCGTCACTCAGCCGGATGTTGTGGGTCATCTTCATCGGCGGCTGTGCCGAAGCTTGCGCGAACGCCAAGGCGCTTAAGCAAAGCGCGAAGAATGAGGCGGCGGTTTTTTGCAACATTACTTACTCCTCACGAAACGAAATTCAAACTTATGACGGAACACGCCCTAAAATTGTTGAACAGATGCTCGCGACGAAAGACTACTGGCTGACGAGAACGATATTCCAAAGCGGGCTGGGAATCGTTTACCTGATCGCGTTTATCGTGGCCTTGAATCAATTCAAGCCGCTTCTGGGAGAACGCGGGTTACTGCCGGCGCCGGAGTTTATGAAACAAGTTCCGTTCCGCGAATCGCCCAGTCTTTTCTACTTCATTCCGAGAGACGGCGCATTCCTGGCAGCCGCGTGGCTGGGGATCATTCTGGCGTGCCTCGCGGTCACGGGCATCTCCGAGCGGTATGCCACCTGGGTTTCGATGCTGGTCTGGACGGCTCTGTGGGCGCTCTACCTGAGTTTCGTCAACGTCGGGCAGGTTTTCTACGGCTTCGGATGGGAGTCGATCCTTCTCGAAACCGGATTCTTCGCCATTTTCCTGGGCAGCCGCCGCGCGGCGCCTTCGTTCATCAACATTCTTATTTTGCGCTGGATCACGTTCCGCGTGATGTTCGGAGCGGGGTTGATCAAGATGCGCGGCGATTCGTGCTGGCGCGATTACACATGCCTCGATTATCACTATGAAACGCAACCGATGCCCAATCCACTTAGCTGGTATCTGCACTGGGCGCCGCAGTGGACCCACCGATTTGGAGTCGGCTTCAATCACTTCGCGGAACTAATTGTTCCGTTCGGCTACTTTCTGCCACAGCCGATTAGTTCCATCGCGGGAATCATCACCATCGTGTTTCAAGCTTCCATCATGGCCAGCGGGAACTTGTCCTGGCTGAACTTACTGACCATCGTGTTGGCCATTCCGATGATCGACGGCCGTTCCCTTTCGTTGGTCCTTCCACTGAGGACGCCAGCTCTGCATCCGCCCGCGTTAGTCTACCGGGTTGCAATCGCCGCCGTCGCCGTTCTGGTGGTTGTGCTCAGCGTCAACCCCATCCGGAACATGATTTCGCCCAATCAGGTCATGAACACCAGCTACAACCCATTGCATCTGGTGGGAACTTACGGCGCATTCGGCGGCATCTCGCGCACCCGCTATGAGGTAGTCATCGAAGGCGCCGATGATACCGTTTTGACACCCGCGACTAAGTGGCGGGAGTACGGGTTCAAAGCCAAGCCGGGCGACGTTGCGCGCATTCCCCCTCAGATTGCGCCCTACCATCTGCGCATCGACTGGCTCATGTGGTTTGCCGCCATGTCAGACTATTCGCAGCACCCCTGGTTCTTTCATCTTATGGCGAAGTTGCTGCAGAACGATCGCAATACTCTGAGCCTACTGGGGAGTAATCCGTTTCCCGATCGGCCCCCGCGGTTCGTGCGCGCGCTGACTTACGAATATCACTTCACCACACCCGATGAGCGCAAGACGACCGGCGCATGGTGGAAGCGTACTCTGAGCGGATCTTACTTCCCGGCGGTTTCGCTTGCCGATCCCGCCTTTCACGACGTCTTAGTGAAGCAAGGGTGGCTTTGACACGCGCGGCGGTGATCGGGTCCGGGCCGAATGGTCTTACGGCGGCAATCATTTTGGCGCGTGCCGGCGTGCCCACCACGGTTTACGAAGCGCAGCCGTCCATCGGAGGCGGAGTCCGTTCGGCCGAACTCACGCTGCCGGGATTCATTCACGATGTCTGCTCGGCGGTGCATCCGCTGGCGCTGAGTTCGCCCGTCTTCGGGACCTTTCCACTCGCCGAATATGGGCTGGAGTGGATCCAGCCGCCGGTTCCCCTAGCCCATCCTTTCGACGACGGATCTTCCGCGCTTCTGTATCGGTCGGTGCGGGAAACGGCAGTTGGTCTTGGTTCGGATCGCGATGCGTACGAACGCGACGTGGGACCGCTGGCGGAACGTTGGATGGATCTGGCGAAACAGATTTTGGCGCCTCTCGCCTGGCCCGCGGCGCCATACCTGCTGGCGCGTTTCGGCCTTTTGGCGCCGTGGCCGGCCGCTTCGGCCGCCCGTTTTCTGTTCCAAACCGAACCGGCGCGCGCTTTGTTCGCGGGGTGCGCCGCCCACTCGTGTCTCCCGCTCGAAAAGCCGGCGTCGGCCGCGTTCGGTTGGGTGCTCGCGCTTGCGGCGCATGGGGTCGGCTGGCCTATCCCGCGCGGCGGATCGCAGAGCATTGCGCGTGCCCTCACCGGCTATTTCCGCTCGCTCGGCGGCGAGGTTGCCGTCGACACTCCGGTGACTTCCCTCGAACAGTTGGGCGATTCGTCGCCCATCCTTTTCGACGTGACGCCGCGCCAGTTCGTCGCCATTGCGGGCGACCGGTTGCCTCCGCATTATCGCGGCAAGCTGGAGCGATACCGATACGGCCCGGGCATTTTCAAGATGGATTGGGCGTTGCACGCTCCCATCCCTTGGAAGTCCGCCGCCTGCGCGCTTTCGGCCACGGTCCATGTGGGCGGAACTCTCGAGGAGATCGCCGCATCGGAACGCGCCCCGTGGGAAGGGAAGCCCTTCGACCGGCCCCTGGTTCTGTTGGTGCAGCCGAGCCTCTTCGATGCGTCGCGCGCGCCCGCCGGCAAGCATACGGCTTGGGCATATTGCCACGTCCCGAACGGTTCCACGCGGGATATGACGGAGATCATTGAGAACCAGGTGGAACGCTTCGCGCCCGGTTTCCGCGACACGATTCTCGCGCGTAGCGCTATGAACTCGCGGGAGATGGAGCGGCACAACGCCAATCTCGTGGGCGGCGATATCAACGGCGGCGCGCAGGATCTCCCGCAGCTCTTTTTGAGGCCCACGTCAAACCTTTACCGCACGCCCGTCGCAGGGGTCTACCTTTGCTCCTCGTCGACGCCGCCCGGCGGCGCGGTGCATGGGATGTGCGGTTACTTCGCCGCGATGATGGCGCTCAAGGACGCGCGTGTGATCCGCTGACTTTCCCCGCTGTTTTGCGACGCGCGGCCCGTTGCACCGCATCGCGGCACTCCACCGCCGCGCGCACCAGCGCGGGGGCCCGACCAATTAGCGCTCCCGCAAACGCGTACTTCGTGAGCCGGTAATAGCGATTCGCCTTACGCACATGCTCCGCCGCCTCTGGATAATTTCCGTCGGCGAAGAGCTGTTTTCCGCGCGCCAAGTCGCGCTCGGCCGCCCAGCGGACACGGGCTTGTTCTAGCGCCTGGAGCTCTTCCGGAGTAAGCTCCATCTCGCGTTCCATCTTGTCCAGCACGATCATCCGGTGGCGGATCATATCGGCCGCGTCGGCCGAGGCACTGCTGCCCCGCACCCGGTACTGGCCGATCACCTGATCGTGATAAATGATCGTCCCGCCGGATTTCAGAAGCCGCAGCCAGAGGTCGAAGTCTTCGCATTTGCGAATGTCTTCGTCGAACAAACCGGCGCGATACAGGCTGGCCCGGCGGATCAGAGACATGAGCGGCACCGTCACGTCGTCGCTCAGGAGTCCCGCGACCGTGACGGCCCCGCGCAATGGACGGAATTGCGACAAGGGCATGCCGGCGCACGGGTCATCTCCAAAGAGCAGCAGGCTGCCGAACACCATATCGGCTTCGGGGTTGCGGGCCAGATGACCCACCTGAACTTCCAGGAAGTCAGGCTGGAAGAGATCGTCACCGTCCAGGAACGCGATCAGTTCGCTTTGAGCCGCCCGGATTCCCGCGTTACGGGTGGCGGAAGGACCGGAATTGGTTTCCAGACGGATGTAGCGGATTTGGCCGCGGTACGGTGAGAGCGCGCGTTCCAGCGCGACTGAATCGGGGCAGCCGTCGTTCACGACGATGATTTCGAAATCGCCGTAGGTCTGGGCGAGAACCGAGTCCAGCGCTTCCCCTATGTAAGCGGTGACCCGGTAGGCGGGGATAATAACGCTGACCGCGCTCACATCCAGAGTTTACATGGGTGGCGAATCGTACGCCCTTGGCCCGCGCTCGCAAGGAGCTAGAAGTTGACGGGCGGTACGCTGGTAGACGAAGGCATGCCGATCGCCCTAATAACATTAATAACATTAAGTTTGGTAGCGCTAAGTGTCACATCCAGTAACGTCACGCCCATGAATTCCTATCAGCCGCCACCTGCGTCGAGCGCTCGGTTGCAGAGCATCGCGGGTGAGATCGAGCGCGCCCAAGCGGTGCACCAGCGGTTCGATCACGGCGGAGATACGATCCTGCGATTGCCCGGCGGCCAAGTGTATTTTGAGGGACCGCTGGAGCTCGATACCGACGGGTCGTCTTACTACGATCAGGACCCGACCGGGCAGAACGATACCAGCCTGCATGACGCGCACGATCGGCCGCTCGATTCCAACCGCGTGCCCTACTTTGTTCTGCCGTGCAAGGGATTTTGCGACAAGTTCGGTATTCATCTCGGCGACGTCGCGGCCGTGATTTACGGCAACCACATTGAGTTTGCGGTGTATGGAGACTGCGGGCCGTCGAACAAGCTAGGTGAGGGATCGATCGCTCTGCACCGGGCGCTCGGACATGAGACCGTTCACAACGGGAAATTGCGCAACGAAGGAATCGATTCGGGCGTAATTACGATTGTTTTTCCCCGGTCCGGGAAACCGGACGACCCGCAAACGCCGGAAAAAATCCGGAGGATCGCGCGGAATTTGTTTGCCGCGCTAGGTGGGAACCCGGATTGAGCGCGGGAAATGCGGTATACTTTTGAAAGTCGAAAGTTTCCCTGTATGGGCTGGATGCCGGACGCAAGCGGTTCGGTGATCAAGCTGCTTCCGCTGCAAGTAGTAAGCAGTAGAGGCGGTTAGCCACCGCAACGCCGGGCCAATTCGGCACATTTTCTATTGCGGTACTCAGCGGAGGTTTTACATGTTCGAAGGTCTGTTTCAACCCACACACTTGATGGCCATTCTGGCCGTTGCTCTCCTGGTCTTTGGACCGAAGAAGCTTCCGGAACTCGGCAAAGGTCTCGGAGAAGGCATCAAGAGCTTTAAGCGCGGAATCAAGGAAGCGACTGAATCCGTGACTCATCCTGACAGCACCGAAACCAAGCGGAAGGATTCGGACTCCAATCCTCCTGAAGTTTAGTTCCCTCGCGCCAAGCTCGTAAGCTGGCGGTACTTTCGCAGGAGCTCATAAACCACCACTCCGCCCGCCGTGGCGACGTTCAGCGAATGTTTCGCACCGAGCATGGGGATGCGCACGTGGGTGTCCGCGAGCGCGATCAGCCGCGGGTCGACCCCTTCCACCTCATGGCCGAACACGATGCAGACCGGAAACCGCGGCTGCCAATCGAACAGGTCCACCGCGTGAACGCTGGTCTCGATCGCGGCAATCTCCATCCCGCCGGTTCGCGCGCGCAGCAATTCGGCCAAGGGATCCGCCCAGTACTCCCAAGGCAGAGACGTTTCCGCTCCCAGGGCCGTCTTCGTAATTTCTTTCTTGGGTGGGCGCGCGGTAATTCCGGAAAGATACAGCTTAGTAATTCCCGCCGCGTCTCCCGTTCGAAAGAACGAGCCCACGTTGTACATTGACCGGACGTTGTCCAGAAGGATGGAAACCGGCAGAGCACGGATTTCATCATAGGGTAGTGCGCCCGTGGTGGCGCGAAAAGGTAACCGATCTGTCAAATTACCGCCCGGCCCAAGGTAGACTACAAGCAAAGCTCATGCTGTCCATTGTGATCCCCATACACAACGAAGAGCACTCGATCCTTCCCCTTTATGATCGGCTGACGGCCGTGCTGATGACCCTGCGCCGCCCGTATGAAATTCTCTTCGTGGATGACGCGTCGAATGACCGCAGTTTTGAGTTGCTGGCAAATCTGGTGCAGACCGATCCGCGCCTGAAGGTGCTCCGCCTTCGCCGGAATTTCGGGCAGACCGCCGCCCTTTCCGCCGGCTTCCACGAGGCCAAAGGGAAAGTCATTATCGCGATGGACGGCGATCTGCAGCACGCGCCGGAGGACATTCCCGCGCTGCTCGCCAAGATTGAAGAAGGCTACGACATTGCCAGCGGCTGGCGCAAGGAGCGGATCGATAACGCCTTAACCCGGAAGATCCCGTCGAAGATCGCCAACTGGATGATGGCCAAGGCATCCGGCGTGGATCTTCGCGACTTCGGCACCACCTTTAAAGCGTATCGCTCCGAAGTGCTGAAGGACGTGCACCTGTATGGGGAGTTGCACCGTTTCATTCCGGCGCTGGCGAGCTTTTACGGCGCCCGCGTGGCCGAGGTGCCGATTCAGAATACGCCGCGCGTATCGGGCGATTCGCACTACGGGCTAAGCCGTACGTTCCGCGTTCTGTTCGACATTCTCACCGTCCGTTTCCTGCTGAAATATTTCACGCGGCCCATGCACTTTTTCGGGTCGCTCGGCTTGTTTGGCACCACGGTCGGCGGATTGATCCTTGTTTATTGCGCGTTACACAAGCTGTTCGGAAATGTGAACATCCTGGACGTGCACGGTCCGCTGATCATCCTGGGAGCGCTGCTGCTGCTCTGCGGGTTGATGATGTTCAGCACGGGCCTGATCGGGGAAATGATGATGCGCACCTATTTCGAAAGCCAGGGCCGCCGTATCTATGCCATTCGTGATGTCCTGGTGCAGAAACGGCGCGGAGTGGTGGACGAAGCCCGCTAATCCTCCGGTAAAGCACGGGTAATTTCTTTTCCCGCCTAAACTTCCCACACAAAAGTACCGATACAGGTTGTGTGGGAACAATGGCCAACTTCGAAATCGATCAAGCTGCGAACGCGGGCGAACCAGGGCTTGTGCCCGCCGTCCTGCCAGGCAGCGAGAAGCACGAGATCCGGATTCTCCTGGCGGATGAGCCTTCGGTGTTCCGCGACGGACTACGCGCCTTGCTCACGGCCCAATCCGATTTGACCGTGGTGGCGGAAGCCGAGGACGCGGAGTCTATCCTCGAACTCGCCAAGCAATCCCGCCCCGATGTCATTTTGTTTGAGCCGGAAGGGACCGGTACCGCGCTCAGCGTTCTAAAGGCGCTGCACGAAGAGAAGCTTCCCTGCCGCGTCATCCTGCTGACCTCCTCGGAAGATTCGGAACTCCTGTCGCAAGCGGTAGGCCATGGCGTCGCCGGCATCGTTCGAAAGAAAAGCCCGACCGAGACGCTGCTGAAGAGCATTCGCAAGGTGAGCAATGGCGAACTTTGGCTGGACCGTACCACCACCGCGGAAGTGGTCCGGCAGCTTCGGGGACGGCCCATCCCGATGCCGCGGAACATTCCCCAGACCGATAAGCCGGCCGCGCTAAGCCGGCGCGAGCGTGAGATTGTCGGCTATGTCGCTCAGGGTTTCCGCAATCGCGAGATGGCGGATAAGCTGTTCATCAGCGAGCAGACGGTGAAGAACCACATGCACAACATCTTCGAAAAAGTAGGCGTGCAGGACCGTTTGGAACTCGCGCTCTACGCGATCTATCACCGGCTTTACTAACCGCGCGCTCTAAAGCACATCACGGGCGCCGTACTCTTTCAGCTTGTTGTGTAGAGTCTTCAGGCTGATGCCGAGGATCTCCGCCGCGCGCGTCTTGTTGTTGCGGGTGTGCTCCAGCGTCCGTAAGATCAGATCCTTTTCGGCATTCTCGACCGTCGTTCCGATCAGAACCCGGATCGCTTCCCCGGAGCTCTCAACCTTCAACTCAGGCTGCTCTTCCACGGCCACGGCCGCGGCCGCTTCCGAGCGGGTCAATCCGGACCCGCCGACCGAAACCGTCGCGGCGATTGGCGCTGGTTTCAAGTTTGCAATGTGCAGAGGCAAATTCCTCACCGGAATTTCGCCCGCAGTGGTTAGAATCACCGCCCGCTCCAGAACGTTGCGCAGTTCGCGGATGTTGCCCGGCCAATCGTAAACCTGGAAGAGATCGAGAACCTCGGGGTCGAACCCGGTCACCTTCATATCGTGTTTCCGGTTCAGGTCGGAAATGAGAGATTCCGCAATCGTGGAGATGTCTTCTTTCCGCTCCCGCAGCGGCGGCAGATGAATGTGAAAAACGTTGAGACGATAGAACAGATCTTCCCGAAGATGACCGCCCTTCACGGCCTCATCCGGAATTTTGTTCGTCGCCGCCACCACCCGCACATCCACCTCGAACTCGGCCTTGCCGCCCAGCCGCCGGACCTTCGAATCCTCCAGGATGCGCAGCAGCTTCGCCTGCGTTCCCATCGGCATCTCGCCGATTTCGTCCAGTAGCAGCGTGCCGTGCTGGGCAATTTCGAAACAGCCCGCGCGGCGTTCGGTTGCCCCCGTGAACGAGCCCTTCTCGTGCCCAAACAGTTCGCTCTCGATCAGCGTCTCCGGCAATGCCGCGCAATTGATCGCCACAAACGGGCCCTGCCGCCGCGGGCTCAAAGCATGAACCGTGCGCGCCACCAATTCTTTGCCGGTCCCGCTTTCGCCGGAAATCAAAACGCACGCCTTACTCGGTGCCGCTTGCTGCAAAAGCGAATAGATCTCCTGGATGCGCGGGGAGTTTCCCACCATCTCTCCCAGGTTTCCCTTGTATTGCAACTGGCGTTCGAGAACCTTCTTTTCCGCGTGCAGCCCCTGATGCTGCGCGGCCCGCCGCAGCAGTGCCAGCATCATGTTAGGCTGAACCGGCTTTTCCAGAAACCAGTACGCCCCCATCTCATGCACGGTGCGCAGCGCCGTTTCGATGTTGCCGAACGCGGTGAGCACGATGGTCGGCGGCATCTCGCCCTGTTCGCGCAGCGCCTTCATCATTTCGTACCCGTCCATGTGCGGCATGTTCAGATCGGTAACGATGACGTCGGGTTGAAACGTCACACACTTATCGAGCGCATCGCTGCCGTCGGAGGCCGTCTCGGCGAGCATGCTCCACGCTTTCACCATTCCGGCCAGCCCCGCGCGCTGGCTGCTTTCGTCGTCTACTATGAGGATTCTTACCGGACGGTCCATAATTTAGGTTGGTTTAAGCGTGTATATTTTACAATGATAGCCAACGGTGGTCGGCCTAATGCTCGATGATGTACTGGTCCGCGGACGCCGGCGGCTTCTGGCAAGCGCGCTTTTTGCGGATCTGGCGACGGCGGGGTGCGTCCTGTTTGGCGGCTTTGCGTTGCTGCTGGTTCTGGGAACCCGGATTTTCGATTGGTGGATCCCGGTTCTTCTGGGCCTCGCCGCGTTCGGACTTACCCGTATCCTGGCTGCACGCCGCCGTCCGGCCGATCTCAACGTGGCGCATTTGCTCGATACAAATCTGGCGCTCTCGGACACCCTTGCCACCGCCGTCCATTTCCGCGATTCCCGTCTTCCATCGGCGGTTGCCCAGCGCCGGCAAGCGGAAAAGACCGCGGAGTCCATCGATCTCGCCCGCTCTCTTCCTTATCGCCGCCCGCGCTCGTTGCCCGTTCTCGCCGGTCTTGTAGCAACCAGCCTGATTCTGTTCGGCGTCCGCTACGGCGTCACTCATTCCGTGGCACTGCGCACGCCCATTGTGGCCATGAATCTGGACCCGTTTGCGCCGGAGACCCGTGCGAGCGCCCAGCCGCAAGACCGAAAAAACCGTGCGCTGGCCATTCCACCGGGGAGCGTCATGAACCGCCTCGGGAACTCGACTCCCGACAACCCCAACGCGGACGATCTTCAGGGAAACGCCGCCAGCGCCGTCACGAGTTCCAGTCAGGAGAGTAAGACCGCGAATGGCGAACCCGCCGGCGCGCCGAAGGACGGCTCGGCCGGACAATCCACGGAAGCTTCCAACGCCAATGCGGCCGCGGCTAAGGAAGGTGGCGACCAGTCGCCATCGTCACGAGACGGCGAACAGCAGGGTCCGCAGGCCGCGAATAAATCGGCAGCCCCATCGGCCGGCTCCGGGCTATTGAGCAAGTTGAAGGATGCCGTGTCCAGCCTGATGGCGAAGATGAAACCGCAAGGCGGCCAGAGTCCGCAGAACGCGAATCAGCAGGAGGCTAAGCAGGCGAGCGGCAAACAGCAGCAGGGTCAGCCGAGCGGTCAAAAGCAGGGACAGCAGGGTGACAAAGGCAATCCGTCGCAGCAGGAAGGCGACGAATCCGCTGCATCGGATTCCGACCAGAGCGCGCCCGGTCAGGGCAAAGGCAAGAGTAGCGATCAGAACGCGGCCGCTAAACCGGGCAGCGGCATGGGCCATCAGGACGGAAGCAAGGAACTGAAAGACGCTGAGCAACTGGAAGCGATGGGCAAGCTCAGCGAGATCATCGGCAAGCGTTCCGCCAATATTACGGGTGAAATGACCATCGAATCGCAATCCGGACCGCAACAGCTCAAGACCGGTTACACCCACAGCGCGGCTAAGCACGGGGAATCGGGCGGAGATGTCAGCCGGGATGAAGTCCCCGTCGCGCTTCAAGGCTATGTGCAGAACTATTTCGAACAGGTTCGGGCTTCCACTGCGCACGAGAAACCCGCAAACCCATCTGTAACGCGATAAAGGTTTCGCGCTCGGCGAGTAAGTGATAGTTTGCAGTGAGGAGTTTCTCTTTTATGAACCGCCCCTTAAGCCGCTCCGCATTCATCGCATTCATCCTGAGCAACGGAATCCTGGTTGCCGCGCCACCCAACCCGGCTCGCTTCAATACCCCGCCGCGCGATTTCGCCCAAAGCGCCGCCACTTACACGATCACCACCGGCGATTTCAACAATGACGGCAATCTCGATATCGTGACGGTTGACTCAAATTCGTCAGTTGGCGAGATGCGGCTTGGAAAGGGAAACGGTACGTTCGAGCCCGCCATGGAGTTCTATCCCGGAACTTCGCCGGGCGCCCTTGCAGTGGGCGATTTTAACGGCGATGGAAACCTCGACATACTCGCCGCTCCCGCGCTTTTATTGGGAAACGGTGACGGCACCTTTCAGCCGCCGGTCAGCATCGGGCTTCCCATCGAGGCCGGATTTGTCGCCGTCGCCGACTTCAACCGGGATGGCAAGCTGGATATCGTTGAGGCCGCCATCGGAGGCCGCGCCATCTATTACCTCGCGGGCAACGGCAACGGCACGTTCCAGAGCCCGTTGATTCTCACCCTTCCTCTGGAAGTCAACGGACTTACCGTGGCGGACGTGAACCTGGACGGCGTTCCGGATGTGTTGTGCACGTTTGGAATCGATTCCCCAATCAGAGGTGACGTGGGCGTCGCTTTGGGCAACGGCGACGGGACCTTTCAACCGTTCCAATCGTTCAAGGCCGAAGACTACCCGAATGCTTTGGTAACGGGCGATTTCAATGGCGACGGCAAGCCCGACGTCATCGTCGTTGACGCGGTGATTGGCGTGTCCAATCAGCAACTGACATTTCTAGCCGGCGATGGAACCGGATCTTTCGGTGCGCCCCAAAACGTTGCCTCCGTGGGCGGAACGGCTTCCCTGGCGGTTGGCGATTTCAATCATGACGGCAAGTTGGATGTGGCGGTCGGGAACCCTGGGACCGCGGAAGTGGCGGTGTTCCTGGGCGATGGAGACGGAACGTTCCAACCGGCGCTACTTCCCGCCGTTATCTATGGCGGTCATATCATTGCGGCGGATCTGAATCACGATGGAAACCTCGACGTGATCTCCGGGAATTCCAACCTGCCGGACATTTCCATTCTGTTCGGTTTGGGCAACGGGCGGTTTGCGCAGGCGCCCGTTATCGCCTCGGCAATCCCGGCGACCAACCTTTCCACGGGAGATGTTAATGGCGATGGCCGGCCGGATCTGGTGGTCGTCGCGAAGAGCGGGGCGATTGAAGCTGTCCTCGGTAACGGAGACGGCACGTTCCAGCCGCCGGTCTACTCTCCGTCGCTTACCGGGGCGAACACCTTGACGTTGGCCGATTGCAACGGCGACGGCAAGGCCGACGCGGTGATCAGCAAACTGGATGGCCTCGCAGTTCAGTTGAGCAATGGCGATGGAACATTTGGGGCGGCGATCCCGGTTCTTACGGGCGCCATCAATAACGCCTCGACGGCCGGTGACTTTCAATGGGGATGGGAAAATCGATTTGGTGGTGGGAAGCCGTGGTTCGTCCGATGTCCTGGTTCTATTGGGAAATGGCGACGGCACTTTCCAAGCGCCGATCCAATCGAACGCGGGAGTGTATATCGCCACAACTTTCGCCAAGGGGGACTTCAATGGCGACGGAAATCTTGACTTAGTCGTCGGAGAGACTGTGGTTCCAACGCTGACGGTTCTGTTAGGCAAAGGCGACGGAACGTTTTCGAGAAGCGTTCCTGTCTCGCTACCATCCGGCGATTTCAATGGCTCCATCGCGGTAGGCGATATCAACCATGACGGGAAGCTCGACATCGCGATCGCGGTGGACTCCCTGGTTTATGTATATCTCGGTAATGGGAACGGCACATTCCAGCCGCCGGCCAGTTACAGCGCGGCTCAATTTCTAAGTGGTCTCGCGCTCGCCGACATGAACCTCGATGGGAACCTTGATCTGGTCGGGGTGACAACCGGAAACTATCTGGTTGTGCTGCCTGGATTCGGGGACGGTACCTTTGAGCCGGTTGTTAACGGATCGGTGTTCTACGGAACCCCACTTTCGCCCTTAAGCTTGGCCATCGCCGATTTCAATCTCGATGGAAAGCCGGACGCGGCCGTACTCACGGCTGCTGAGATTTCGCTGTTTACGAATACAACCCGCTAATGTTCATAGTAAGTGGGTAACTCCGGCTAATGTTCACCGGCAAGATATCGATTTGGCACGTTCCGCATCGGTGTTTGCATGCCATAACGCATACGAGAGAGGTAATCGATATTACTGTAAACATCCTCCTCCCGCCGATGAAACTGACGGTAAAGCCCGCACTGCGCGTATGAAATCGGAGTAACGTCGTGGACAACGGTCTCCCAGCTCATTGATTCTCCCCATAGAAGCGACCGCACCCGCAAGTCTAAGTCGGCGCCTGCTTCGACGAGAAGCTCCATCAAGGGACGGCAATAGTTGAAGATGCTATTCACCGCGTGAAAGAGAGGCGTCTGTCCTCCAAGGCCATCCGTGTCCTGATCGGCACGGGCATTCACGTCAGCGCCGCTCTCCAAAAGAAGACGCGCACACCGGACTGCATTGAACTCCGCGCAGATGTGCAGAGCCGAAACTCCCCGGCAAGACGTGAAGGCGCACAAGAGGCTCAGCTTGCGCCACAGCTCTTCGCGCGAATTGGCGAGGATTGCACGAAGTCCGGCATCATCGTCCAGAAGTATCGTCTGGAGCAGCGGATCGCCCACGTTCGCGCCCGCATCCAACACCACCTGTAAGCACGTAGCAAAACGCGAGGATCGAAGATACATCTCGATCAACGCGTCGATGGGCCGCTTGCCGTTGATTTGCCCGGTCGGGCTGACCCCCGCGGCAAGCAGGCGACGAATAGCTTCGGGTGAGTGTACTTCGAACGCCCCCAGCAGATCGCCGCCCGTTGACATGGTCTTTCCCCTCAGTCGATGGTAGCGCTCAGTCGGGCTGGTGACCAGAAGCGCGCCCACCACTGCGACACCGGGAATTAAACTTTCGGCACCGCATTCTGCCCGCGAATCTTCAACTCCCACGGCTTCTTCGCCCGGCTGGAATCACGGTCCACCACGCGGTCATAGAGATACAAATTCGACACCGACCCAAGGGACTCGTTATACAAGCTCGTCAGCCCCAGCGCCTCGCGCAGATCCTCCTGAAACTCATGTATCGCCTTCAACTCACTAGCTACGGCGGGCTTGCGCACCCCGCTCGCCGTTTGGAAAAACTTCTGGAATCCGCCATCCACCAGCGTCCCGATTTCATCGCCCAGCACCACGCCGGCGCGCTCGAACACGCGGGGCTTCCCGCCGCCGTCTTCGATCACCGCCGCAATGCCGCTGCGCAGAACTTTTATGCGCCCGCCCGCTAAAGGCTGCGTCTCAAATCCGGCCTCGCGCACCTGCTTCACGTAATCGTCCAGAGTGAATTTCTTGGGCTGCTCGCGGCGGAACCACATACGGGTCATTATAATGATTCCGCTATGTCATTCGTGCTTTCACTCGATGAGGGAACCACCAGCGCGCGCGCCGGAATCTACGATCATGAGGGGCGCCGCGTCGCTCTTAAGTCGCGCGCCTTCGAATGCGTATACCCGCGGCCGGGATGGGTGGAGCAGGATGCGCTGCAAATCTGGTCGCTACAGATGGAGGCGGCGCGTGAGGCGCTTGCGTCGACCGGCTCGGCGGCGAAAGACATCGCCGCCATCGGGATCGCCAACCAGCGCGAGACCGTCGTCGTTTGGGACAAGGCCACTGGTGTACCGGTCGCGCCGGCAATCGTCTGGCAGTGCCGGCGCACCGCGGACGATTGCGCCGCTTTACGCGCCTCACCTGACGCCGGGTGGATCGAGAAGCGCACCGGTCTCGTCATCGACGCGTACTTCTCCGCCAGCAAGATCCGCTGGATTCTTCGAAACACTCCGGGCATTGCGGCCCGCGCCGCGAACGGCGAAGTGCTGTTCGGCAACATCGATTCGTGGCTGATCTGGAAGCTAACCAATGGCCGCGTCCACGCCACGGATATCACCAACGCGTCACGTACCATGCTCATGAATCTGGAAACAGGCGAGTGGGACGACGATCTTCTGCGGATCTTCGAAGTGCCACGTGCCATGCTGCCGCGCATTGTTCCCTCTAGCGGCGTCATCGCGGAGACGGATATCGAGCATTTAGGCGCGGCCATTCCGATTGCGGGTGTGGCCGGAGATCAGCAGGCGGCTTTAGCCGGACAGGCCTGTTTCCGTCCGGGATTGAGCAAGAACACTTACGGTACCGGCTGTTTCGCGCTGCTCCATTCCGGCTCGCGCGCGCCCGTTTCGAAGAACCGTCTGCTCGCTACGCGCGCGGCATCGGTAGACACGCCGAACACCCCTACGTTTGCTTGCGAAGGCAGCGTATTCGTCGCGGGCGCGGCCGTGCAATGGCTGCGCGACCAACTCGGGTTTATCGAGACTGCGGCGGATTCAGAAGGAATTGCCACGTCCATTCCGGATAATGGCGGCGTTCACGTCGTCCCCGCTTTCGTCGGCCTGGGCGCGCCGCACTGGGATTCGAACGCGCGCGGGTTGGTCTGCGGCTTAACGCGCGGAACCGGCAAAGCACACATTGTTCGCGCGGCCCTTGAGAGCATCGCTTTCCAGACACGCGACTTGGTCGCGGCCATGGAATCCGACGCGGGCGAGCCACTACGGGAGTTGCGCGTCGATGGCGGTGCCGCGGCCAACAACTTCCTCATGCAGTTCCAGGCCGACCTGCTGGGGCGTCCGCTGGTGCGTCCCACCGATCCCGAGACGACCGCGCTCGGGGCCGCCTATCTCGCAGGCGTGGCCACCGGTTTCTTCAGCGGCCGGCAGGAACTGGAGAGCTTCTGGCAGGCGGAGCGGCGGTGGGAGCCGAATATTTCCGATTCCACCCGGGACCGGCTGATTAGCGAATGGAATCAGGCGGTTGTCCGCGCCCGGGCTTGAAACTTATCGGAGATGGCGACATCTACACTAGAGTCTTGTCATTCACTCCTGCTCTAGCCCTACTAGGGCTCTCTTTGTTGTGCACGGAGGTTCGAGCGGCCGATATGCCGGAAGCCGTTTTAAGCAGCTTCGCATCCGCTTCCAGCCAGTCCGACCAGCAACTTCGCGGCTCCTCCATGAGCATCGACATCACCGCCACCGTGCCCCGGCTGGAGAAGACGGCCAGTCTGCAAGGCATTCGGAAAATATCCAGCGGCGGCGCTGTCACCTACGATTCTCTGCAGCTCAGCGGCGATCCATCTGTGCGCCACGAAATCATTGCGCGCTATCTTGCGGCGGAACAGAACCTGGGCCATGAGCATGATTTGCAGCTTCTGGCGCTCACGGCGGCCAATTACAAGTTCCGTTACCGCACTTGCGAAACCCTGGAAGGCCGCCAGGCGTACGTCTTCAAAGTGAGCCCGCGCCACAAACGCGAGGGATCTTTCGATGGCGATCTTTGGATTGACGCCGAAAGTTTTCTGCCTTTGCGGGAATCCGGCAAAATTGTCCAGCATTCCATCTTTTTGCGGCGTCTGACAATGGTCCGCAAATTCCGAATTATGGACCGCATGGCCGTCCCAATATCGACTGACTTGAACATCGACACGCGGCTGGTCGGCAAGGCGCAAATGACCGTGAAGCTGCACGATGTGTCGCTGGCGACCCAAACCGGGAACCTGCTCGCTCCCATTGCCGTACAATAGAGAATCCGACCCATGAGAACTTTATTCTTAAATCCGCCTTCGTTTGAAGGGTTTGACGGCGGGGCGAGTTCCCGTTGGCCTGCTTCGCGCGAGATCGAGTCGTACTGGTATCCAGTATGGCTTTGCTATCCGGCGGGCATGCTTCCCGACAGCAAAGTGCTGGATGCGCCGCCCCACAATATCTCGATCGAGCAGACTATCGAGATAGGCAAGGATTTCGAGCTGCTCGTTCTCTTCACCTCCACTCCCGGCTTCGAGGTGGACGTGAAGATCGCGGAGATGATGAAGGCCGGCAACCCGGCGATGAAGGTCTGCTTTGTCGGACCGCCTGTAACGGTGGAGCCGGAAAAGACGCTGAACCGTTCCACTGCGATCGATTTCATCATCCGGCGCGAGTTCGATCACCAGATCGTCGATTACGCCAACGGCAAACCGATCGAAGAGATCCCCGGCGCCAGCTATCGCAAAGACGGCCGCGTGGTGAACAATCCCGAAGCGCCGGCCATCGAAGATCTTGACGCCCTACCATGGGTGACCAAGGTCTACAAGCGCGATCTCGATGTCACGCGCTACAACGTTCCGTTCCTGCTTAACCCGTATATCTCGCTCTACACTTCGCGCGGATGCCCCGCCATGTGCACCTTCTGCCTCTGGCCGCAGACGCACTCCGGCCATCGCTGGCGCCTGCGTTCGGCGGACGATATCGCGGCGGAAATGAAGTACGCCATCGATAATTTCCCGCAAATCAAGGAAATCTTCTTCGACGACGATACCTTCAATTACCGCAAAGAGCGCACCATCGAAGTCTGCAAAAAACTGAAGCCGTTGAACTTTACTTGGTCCTGCACTTCTCGCGTCACTACGGATTACGACACGCTGAAGGCCATGAAGGAAGCCGGCTGCAGGCTGCTGATCGTTGGTTATGAGTCGGGCGACCCGCAGATTCTGAAGAATATTAAGAAGGGCGCGACCATCGATATGGCGGAGCGCTTTACGGCGAACTGCAAGAAGCTCGGGTTAGTGGTGCACGGCGATTTCATCGTCGGCCTGCCGGGCGAGTCGCGCGAGAGCATCCGCAAGACCATCGATTTCGCCAAGAAGCTGGACAACGAAACCATTCAGGTTTCCATCGCCCACCCTTATCCCGGAACTGAATTCTACGATTACGCCAAAAAGAACGACCTCTTCTCCATCGGGAACATGACCGATGAAGTCGGACATCAGTTGCCGAAGGTGATCTATCCCGGGCTCGATGAAGCGGAACTGGTCGAGTGGGTGGAACGCTTCTACGCCGAGTATTATTTCCGGCCGCATGCCATCTGGCGCGTGGTGCGGAAGGCGATCTTCAACAACGCGGATCGTAAGCGGCTCGCCAAGGAAGCCAAGGAATATATGGCCCTCCGCGCGAAGCGGAAGCGCTTCGTGACGGATCATCGGCACGCGGCTGCGGCGGCTAACGCGGGCGATTAACCGAACGCTCCGCATGCTGAGCAAGACCTACGTTTTCACGCTCATCGTTATTCTCACCAACGTCGCGGGCAACCTGCTTCTCAGCATGGGAATGCATCGCGTGGGCAGCTTGATCGGGCTACCTCCGGCCGCTTATATTCTGGCTTTATTCCAACCTCTGGTGGCCGCCGGCGTCGCGCTGCTCATCGTCTGGATGATCTCCCAACTGACGCTGCTGAGTTGGGCGGATCTTAGTTTCGTGATGCCCGTGACCAGCATCGGCTACGTATTGTCCGCGCTGGTCGGCCGCGTTTTTCTGCACGAGCAAGTCTCCTGGCAGCGATGGGGCGGAATCTGGCTCATCGTCATCGGCGTGATGCTGGTAAGCCGCACGCCGCCCAAGGCCGCCGCCGTTCCGCCCGCTCCCGAGCAGGCGCCCGCTTCGGAGTTAGTGTGTTCATAAAGTGGTTGCTGGTGGCAATCATCGTCGCCGCGACCACGGCGGGCTATCTGTTTCAGGCGCTCGGCATGAAGCAGCACGGGGAGGTCGACGACTTCCGTCCGGGCGCGATCGGGCGGATGC
The DNA here is from genome assembly GCA_965225785.1 of Bryobacteraceae bacterium. Taxonomy (GTDB): domain Bacteria; phylum Acidobacteriota; class Terriglobia; order Bryobacterales; family Bryobacteraceae; genus Bog-113. Next base: position 1,425,486 of record CBDDBV010000005.1, read on the forward strand.
TCGCGGCTATGGTGCGGAACCGCTGGGTGCTTTTATCCGTGGCCGCGATGGCTGTCTCCTTCTTTAGTTTTCTGGCGCTGGTTTCTGTTGCGGACTTGAGTTTCGCGGTGCCTGCCACCGCTTCCAGCCTGGTGTTTGAAACCATTCTGGCGCGATTGGTCCTGAGAGAATCGGTGGATTGGAAGCGTTGGGCGGGCGTGGCTTTCGTGGCCTGCGGCGTCGCCTTGCTGGCTTGAACCTTTTATCCGCTCCCGCCATTCTTTCGGCCGGGTATTATGCGTTCGCTTTCGTGGCCGCCCTGCGCCGGCTGCGTGAAGAGAAGCCTACTTCATCCTTTGCCCCGCCCGTTTCCATCCTGAAGCCGGTCCGTGGTTCAGACGAGCGCTTTGCCGAGGCCATCGCCTCGCACGCCGTTCAGAATTACCCGGAGTACGAGATTCTGTTCGGCGTGTCCGACCCTGCTGATCCCGCGCGCGCGGAAGTCGAGAAGCTGGCGCGGGATCATCCATCTTTGCCGATTCGGTTGATCGCCACGCCCACCGATGCGCCCAACCGCAAGGCCGGCATCCTCGACGCCTTGGCGAAGCAAGCCCGCTTTCCTTTCCTGCTGGTAAATGACGGAGATATTCTGGTGACCCGCGATTACCTGCGCGAAGTAATCGCCCCGCTGCGGGATGAACGAATCGGTCTGGTGACTTGCCTCTATCGCGGGAGCGCTGGTTCGTTCGCGGGGCAATCCGAGGCTCTCGGAATCGCCACGGAGTTCGCTCCCAGCGTCCTCGTCGCCCGTCAGGTGGGAGTGAACGAGTTCGCCATGGGTTCGACACTCGCGTTCCGCGCGCGGGAGCTGGAACGGATCGGAGGCTTTGCCGCCCTGCGCGATTACCTGGCTGATGATTATCAACTCGGGAAGCGTTTGACCGGCCTTGGACTCGGTGTGGTGCTGGCCCGGCCCGTAGTCGAGACATGGCTTGGGGCGGGGACATGGCGCGAGGTGTGGAAGCACCAGATTCGCTGGGCGCGTACCATTCGCGTCTCGCGCGCGGGCGGCTATTACGGCTACGGGATCACGCATACGGTGTTCTGGTGCTTGCTGGCGTTGATCACTGGAAGCGCGGTGACGGCGCTCGCCTGCTACGCGGTTCGCGCGATCTCCGGACTATTCATCGCCGCGCGCGTGATGCGGGACCGGAACGCGCTCGCTCTCTGGTGGTGGCTGCCGGGGCGCGATCTATTTGGGTTTGCCGTGTGGGCCGCGGGCCTGGTGGGCAACAAAGTAGAATGGCGCGGCGAACGTTTGCACATCGATAGCGCTGGCCAGATCAAGTAGCGTCATTCAAAGTTCAGGCGCCAAGATCGCCAAATAGTCGTTCAACGTCTGGGACAACCGATCGCTAAGGAAGAGTTGAAAGGGTTCGAGGTCATTCTGCAAGGACCCATGCTCCAACGTATCCAGATAATTTTTGCGATCCACCGGCCGGATTGCAATCGGCGGGTACCCCGCCCGGACCAGGAGCAGGTTCATTAAGAGGCGGGCGGTGCGTCCGTTGCCGTCGCTGAAGGGATGGATGGCGGCCAACCGGAGTCGCGTCCAGTGCGCGTCAAAGCTTGTCTCCAGAGTGGGCTCGCTGTTGCGATCCCGCAGCGGCTTGCCGCCGACCGTGAGACCGTGCTCGATCAACTCCGCCGTCTCCCGCAATGTCAGCGTGTTTCCTTCAATGCAATCCGCATTGGAGCGTTGTGCCAGATCGCATCCAAAGCAACCGTGAGACCGTGCTCGATCAACTCCGCCGTCTCCCGCAATGTCAGCGTGTTTCCTTCAATGGCATTGGAGGTATAAGTGAGATCGACATCAAAGGACTTCTGCAACGCCCGCAACGCCGCTTGTGAAACCGGGCGCAGCTCATCCAGACGGTTCTTACTGAAGGCGATGGCGTTTCTAAACTCATCCGAGGTCAGTTTCATGGCAGCTTGCCGCCATACTGCTTTGCAAACCGGCTTTTCGAAAGGGCGTCCGTAGCGGCAATGGCCAGCTCCGCGGGCCCTGCTTCGATTACTGAAGCAAGAAACTCGGCCGCTTCCCGATGCGGCGATCCCGCCATAACCGCAAGAACTGTTTTCTTCACCTCGCGGTCAAACTGCCGCTCCCAGAATTCCTTCACCAACCCGACCCCTTCCGGCTCGGTCGAATCGCACAGCGCCGCAACCGCCTCAATCCGCACATCGGGATCTTTGTCGCGAAGAAAGCGCGCGACAAACGGCAGCACATCGCGGGAACCGATCCCGAGCAAAGCGGTGAAGCAGTGCCCGATCACCTCCGGATCCGCGTCGCCCGCCAGCGTCTTGAGACGCAGCGGCAGCAAACCCTCGCGAGCGCCCAGTTGTCCGATCGCGCGCGCCGCGTCCGCCCGCACCAGCGTCTCCGCGTCAGCCAGCAAGTCGGTCAGGTAAACCAGCAGATCGAAAGCCGGAATGTCGCATTGGAGCAGCGCCATCGCGCACGCCGCCCGCAGCGGCGCGGCCGAGTCCTGCCGCCCACCCCACACCGGTTCGAGTTGAATGTGAACGATCCCGGTTAGGAACACCGCCCGATCCGCGTGCCCCAGTTCCTGCAAGGCTTTCACGATCGCGATCTTCCCCCAGCACTGCGGATCGGATTTCAAGGGATCGCGCATGAATCGTTCGAAGGCGGTGAGGAGATCCTCCATCAAGCCGCGAAACTGCCGGTCGGCCACCACGGCGGCGGCCTTCGCAGTCAGATAGTTGGCGCGATCTTTCAGCGCGCGCCGAAGCTCCTTCACGGCCTGCTCCTCAGGCGCGGAACGGAGCGCTTCCACTTGCTCCAGCTTCTCGTCGAACTTCTGTTTGCCCATACGCGGGCTACCCGGGAAAGAGCGCGTTCAGAATGGCCGCCAACCGGAAGCCCGCTTTAGCGATTTGCTCTTCAATCACCGGCACAGCCACAAGCTGATACGGTTGCCCCACGCGCAAATTGAGCTTCTTCATCCTGGCCGCCTCCGCATCGCAATTGGCGTTGGGATCGTATTTCTCCACCGGCGCTTCGGGCGCGAGATCGCCATACGTCACCTTGCGCGCCACCATGTGCGACTCCCAGGCCCATTCATCGAAACGGGGGACGTTTTTTGTCCAGGCGGTTTCGTTCGCAAGAAATCGATGGTCGATGCTTGAGGCAAACTGCGAAACCGTTTCCCCGTTCTCCGTAAGCTCGCGCTCGATGATCAACCCGTCCCAAATGCTGTGAAGATTGGTTGGGTCGGAGTTGTCGAAAAAGCTTACCGGAGTACAGTTGCCGCCGCGATCGTTATTCGTGGTGGTGTGCAGAGGCTGATGCAGATCGCCCATGAAGTGGATGAGATAGCGCAGCGCTTTGGCTTTCTCATCGGGCGGCTCTTTGTCGCTATGAAGCACGTTCACGGTGTATCGAAGAGCGCTGAGGACGCACCCGGGACGCTGGCCGCCGTTGAACGACGGTCCGATGGGGACGCAATACGCTTCGGGATCGCCCTTCTTGAGAGCTAGCGGGATATCCACAAAGTGCCAGGACGCCGTCTTCTCGATTTCCTTCGCGTCATCGGCCCACGTGGAAGCGATGGCCATCGCGTCATTCGTCGCGTCTTTGCAGAAGCGCGGAGTGTCTACCGGGTTGGCGTTCAGGAGTTGGAGTACGGCGGCGCGCGCCTTCGGCGTCAGGTGGTGCTCGGCGATCAGCGCCGCCGCCTCGTGGCCTTCACACCACCACGCCGAAGCGCGGGGAGCGAATCCTATCACGGCGAATACACATAGCGGTATAACGGGGGTGCGGAAACGCATCTTCTCTGTTGTGATTTTAGCCGTACCGGCGTAGACGCGAAACTACCGACTCGAGCTCGATGATATCGAGACACGCTGCACGAGCGCTATACGCACCGCCTGAAGAAGTTGATCGGACGTGAAAGGTTTCGTGATGAGGTGGAACGCCGGTTCCAGATTGAAGGGAATCACCTTGCCCGCGCCATAGCCGGACATAAAGATAAACTTCACCGCGGAGTTTTCCAACGTCATTTCACTCACCATCTCAGAACCGCCCGAGCCAGGCATGAAGAGGTCGGAGATCACCAGGTCAATAGAATGCGAATGCTCGCGGAACAAACTTAGCCCCAGCTTCGCGTTACCAGCGGCGATTACGTTGTAACCCGAGGAACGAAGGACTGCGCCGCACACGTCGATGATGAGAGGCTCATCGTCGACCAGCAGCAGGGTTAGTCTGGCGCCATCCGTCATTCTCCAACAGTAGGGCATGCCACGGGCCAAAACCTGCAATGTAGAAGGTCCGTATACGCGCGTTATACTCGGTCGAGTTGCCGGAACTTAGAAAGTCTTCGCGGTTTACGGAAATCTTCGACGAGCTTGGCCCAGGCTTAATTACGGGCGCGGCCGACGACGATCCATCCGGTATCTCGACTTACTCCGTGACCGGCGCCACGTTCGGCTACGGACCGCTTTGGACCGCGCTTTTCTCGTTTCCGTTGATGTGCGCCGTGCAGCTCATGTGCGCGCGGCTGGGCATGGTGAGCGGGCGCGGACTAGCGGGCGTTATCCGCGGCCGTTATCCCCGCTGGGTGTTATGGGGTTCCTGTCTGCTGCTGGTGATCGCGAATGTATTCAACATCGGCGCCGACTTAGCCGGTATGTCGGACGCGATGGCCATGGTGACCCACGTACCGGCCGTGATCTGGACGCCACTATTCGCTTTGGGTATCGTGTTCGGATTGATTGTTTACTCCTATCGGCTGATTGCCAAAGTGTTTAAGTACCTTACGTTGGTATTATTCGCCTATATCGCCGCAGCCTTCCTGGCGCGGCCGAACTGGAGCGAAGTCTTTCGATATACCTTCGTTCCACATATCGAATTCACGGAAGAATACCTATCAGTACTGGTAGGCATTCTGGGCACGACTATCTCACCCTATTTATTCTTCTGGCAGGCTTCGCAGGAAGTAGAAGAGGAAGAAGCGAAAGGCAGGGCCACCGTTGAAGAGCGCACCGGCGCCACACCCGCTGAAATGAAAGCCGCCCGGGACGACGTGGTGGTGGGGATGTTCTTCTCCAACCTCGTCATGTTCTTTATTATTCTGACAGCCGCCGCCACCCTGCATCTGCACGGCCGAACGAATATCGAGACAGCGCAACAGGCCGCGGAAGCGTTGCGTCCGCTCGCCGGCAACGCGGCTTACGTTCTATTTACTTTGGGGATTGTTGGAACGGGCGTTCTGGCTGTTCCCGTGCTTGCCGGCTCCTGCGCTTATGCCGTGTCGGAGGCTTCCGCGTGGCAGGCGTCTCTTAGTACTCGTCCCGCGCTGGGCCGAAAGTTCTACGGTGTATTGACAGTGGCCGTTTGCCTCGGCTTCACCCTTGACCTGGCGGGATTCAACTCAGTCAAGATGCTCTTTGCATCGGCCGTGCTGAACGGAGTTCTGGCGCCCCCGCTGATCGTAATCGTCGTCTTACTTACAAGCGACCGCACTATTATGGGGGACTGGGTTAATCCTCCTTTACTTCGGTGGCTTGGATGGGCGTGCGCCATCTTCATGGGCGCCGCGGCCATCGCCATGTTCATTCTTTAGGGCGCGATCATACTTAATCGTCAGGCGCCGCCATGCCCACAGGTGCCGCACCTCACCAATGCTCTGGACTGCGCACGTCCAATTCGGATAAAACAGTCGAAAATAGAAGCAGAGGAAGAGATTCCTCCATAAAGGAGAAAGACAAATGAAAAAGCAAATTCTCGCTGGTGTGTTTGCAGCGGCTCTCGCCGTGGTTCCGGCCACATTCGCTCAAGCGGGCGGGGCCGGCGGCGCGGGCGGTTCCGGATCGGGTGCGGGCGCTGGCGCGGGCCAGGCGGGCAGCGGTTCTACCGGCAGCGGCTCGACGGGCAGCGGGTCAATGGGCTCCGGCCAGTCAGGGACCGGTTCCATGTCGGGTGATCAGACCGGCTCCAACGGCAACAACGGGACCAAGAGTTCCACCAAAAAGAGCCGTCATAAGAAGAGCAACGGTTCCACCACCAACGGTTCCACTTCAAACGGCTCAACTGGAACTTCCGGCTCGAGCACCGGTTCCACTCCCGGATCGGGAAGCAGCACCACCCCACCCCAGGACTAAGTTCCGCAACTCAGTAGTTAGTTGGAAGGGCGGGCCAACAGCCTGCCCTTTGCACTAACGCCTCATCCGTTCGGCCCACCTTAAGTACCGCAGCAACTCCCTCCGCGTTTTCCAGCAGTAGGCAATGAACCATTTCCAGGTGATTTGGTCAGCGGGCATGCCGGAGTAAGTTTCCAGCCGCCATCGGAGGTATGGGCTGGCCCAAGGTCTTAGGCGGTACCCGCGGGTCAGGTCCAGGAGGATATCCAGCACTTAGTCGCTGGAGTTGCCGGAATGCGTCGCGGACATGCTGTCCTTAGTCGCGTAGTACCCGGTTCGTGTCCGTACCAGCGGATGATTCGGCGCATTCGCAACTACCTTTACCGTGTGGTAAGCGCCATCCAGCGCGCGGCTGGGCGGTGTATATCCAAGCGTGTACTGATTGCGAATGTCATGCGCCACCTGATGCGCTATCTGTTCCACCTCACCGGTCTCCTTTGGGAAGAACGCCATGCCGCCGGTAGCCTCGGTCAAAGTCAGCAGCGCGCGCCTGGCGCGTTTGGCCTCGCGCTTCTCTTCTTCGCTCAGTAAGCCTATGGCGTAGATCACGACATCGCTGCCCTGGGCCTCGCGCACTAAGTTCTCCAGGCTCACCATGCTCGCGTTATCGTCGCCGTCGGTGACCACCAAGAGCACGCGCTTGTCGCGCTTGGCCTTTTCCTTTTCGTGATCGATCGACATTCGAATCGCATCACGCATCGCCGTACCGCCGCGGGAATCGATCTTCGAAAGGCCGTTCTCCATTTTCTTGATGTCGCTCGTGAAATCCTGATCGAGGAAGGCCTCATCGTTGAAGTTCACGATGAACACCTCATCCTCTTTATTGGATTCCTTCACCAGCGTTATCGCGGCCGATTCCACACGCGCGCGCTTATCCCGCATGCTCCCGCTCGAATCGATGATTAACCCCAGGGAAACCGGAACGTCCTCACGCTTGAAGAGTTTCAAAGGTTGTTGGACGTTGTCGTCGAAGACTTGAAACTGCCCTTCCGTCAGGTTCGTAACCAGATGGCCGGTCTTGTCCTGAACGGTCGCGGGAAGAATGACCAGCCGCGTATCGCTGGTAAAGTCCGCGCCCGATTGGGCGAAGCCGGTGGAAACCGCGAACGGAAGAGCAAGCGCGATGGCGCGTAACGCGTTATTGCGTCGGAGCATAGTAACCCAGTCTCCAACTCGCGCGCAAAGGAGGCAAGCCCCGCGGTTGAACCAGTTGCACTTTGACCCGGCGGTACTTGCCGTCGCGGACGGCGTTGGCGGGCGTGTAACCGATGAGGTACTGGTTGCGGAGTTCGATGCCGATCTTAGCGGCGATGTCGGGAAGATCATTTAAATTCTCTACGGGAAAGTGACGTCCACCGGTCTGCTCGGCGATCTCGCTCAGTAGACCGGGACCGGAAAGTTCTTCCGCCGTGCGGCCCCGAACGCCCGAAGGCTCGAAAATTCCAATGGCATAGATCTGGACGTCGGCCTCGCGCACCAGGTTCTTAATTTCGCTCTCCGTGTAGCGGCTGCTGTTATCGCCGCCATCGGAGATGATCAGCAGCGCCTTGCGCGGATTGTGAGCTTTCTTCATGGTATGCAGCGCGAGATACACCGCGTCGAGCAAAGCTGTACGCCCTTTCGATTGCGTAAACGTCAGTTTATTCTGGATCTCTTCCAGGCTGGAGGTGAAGCTATTCACCAGCTCCGGCCGGTCATTAAATTCGACCAGGAAGAACTCATCTTCCGGATTCGCGGTCTTGAAGAACTGGGAAACGGCCTGCCGCGATTTATCGAGCTTCTGCCCCATGCTGCCGCTGGTATCGAACACGATACCGACCGAAAGTGGCGCGTCTTCGCTCGAGAAATAGCTGACCTTCTGCTCGATCTTGTCCTCAAAGACCCGGAAGTTTTCTTTTTCAAGACCGGTGACGAAGCGGTTCAACTGGTCGGTGACGGTCACCGGAATCTGGACGACGGTGGTGTCGACCCGGATATTGGCCTTGGGCGCGGGCGCTTCCTTCTCGCCCGGTTTCGCGCGCGGCTCAATACTAACTTTCGGCGGTTCGGTAGTGGCGGGCTTATCGTTCTCGGCGGAGCGAACACTTACGGTCAGGGTCGCGGCGAGCAACCCGCAAACGGCAAGTTGACAAATGCGCATTCACCGCATCCTTGTTATCGATTAAGAATAGCATAGGGTGGGAATGGATCGAGGTACCCGGACGGAAGGTGTTGCGCGATCGACGTTATCGGCTAACTGGAAACACTTGCGCAATGTTGCGTTCCTTCGCGCCGGGCCGTCTTCAAAGGTCAGGTGGTGAACCGCCGCCGCAATTTGGTGCCTCGGAAATTGGCTTCGTTGCTCAATTCTGCCAGGAGCTTTTTGAGCGGCGCGGCGGGGAACGAGACGGGGAATGGAAACAATAAGATCTTCGTTTTGTCTAAGTTGCATTTGAATGCCCTTGGTTGTTGGTAGAAAACGTTTAGCCGCGAATGACCCAAAACGAAGCCAATGTTCAAGGCGCTGTTCCGAAGCGCGCTTTTCGCGTGTGTGTTCTTGTTCGCCGGAACGGGGCGAGCGGCATAGGATTGTTGATGGCATTGTCGTCTGGGAAGTCTGTGCTTCCGGCTATAGAGTAGAACGCGGGAATCGGGTGGCGCGGCGCTGGAAGCGGAACTGGTTGAAAGGAGTGGGGCGATTTATTCTTGGGGCTGTGAATCGCATCGGCTCAGAGCGGGCTTAGGGCAGTCGCCACCGGCAACGGGCGGCCACCCGTTTGTAGTACGGTAGCGTGTGCAAAAGCCGAATCCTGGGCGTGATCCCCGCTTGCTACGCGCGTCTTCCCGTTTTTTGAGCGCGCCCTGTCGCTACATCAAAACCCGCAAGTCGTCACTGTGCGCTTGGGATTGGTGATTACGGAGTGGAATTCGCACAAGATCTGTGAAGTAACGCAGAGGCTAATCGAAGGATCGAGGGCCGCTTCAAGTAGAGCGCGTGAGGCTGCGTGCAGCGGCGCGACCGAGTTAACGGCGTAGACGGGAATGTTTGCATTCCAAGACACCCGGCTCAAGGGACATCGTCGTAAATGCCGCAACGGCGCAAAGAGCCCATGTCCCCAACCACGCACGTCGCACGTACTCTGGCCTCGGCTCGCGTCTCGGAGCTCGCCTAGCAGCGCAACGCCCGTGGCACGGAAATTGGCTTCGTTGCTCAATTTTGCTAGGAGCCTTTTGAGCGGCGCGGCGGGGAACGAGACCGGGGATGGCAACAATAAGCTCTTTATATTGTTTGAGTTGTCTTTGAGTGGCCTTCATTCTTGGCAGGAAACTTTAGCCGCGAATGACCCAAAACGAAGCCAATTTTCAAGGCGCTGTTCCGAGCACGCTGTTCGCGTGTGTATCGAGGTTCGCCGGGACGGGGCGACGCTTCCGGCTATAGGATAGAACGCGGAAATCGGGTGGCGCGGCGCGGGAAGCGGAAGTCGTTGAAAGGAGTGCGGCGATTTATTCTTGGGGCCGTGAATCGCGCCCGGCTCACGCCAACCCCCGCCCGACCCGTTTGTAGTAAGATAGCGTGTGCAACGCCGAATCCTGGGCGTGATTCCCGCTCGCTACGCGTCTTCCCGTTTTCCTGGAAAAGCCCTCGCCACCCTCGCCGGAAAAACCATCATTGAGCACGTTTTTGAACGCGTCTCCCTGGCGCGCTACATCAACGCCATCGTCATTGCCACAGACGATGAACGCATAGCGAAGACCGCCCGCAACTTCGGCGCGCAGGTCCGCATGACGCGCTCCGATCATCTTTCCGGAACGGACCGGGCCGCCGAGGTCGCTTCCGCCGATTCAGCCGCCATCGTCGTCAATATTCAGGGCGATGAGCCGCTGATCGATCCCGCCGCCATCGACGCCGCCATTCTGCCCCTTACCGAGGAACCGGCCATTCAAATGTCGACCCTCAGCAAGAAGATCGAGGACGAACGCGAGATCACCGATCCGAATGTCGTCAAAGTGGCCGCCGACCGCTTCCAGAACGCTCTTTACTTCTCGCGCTCGCCGATTCCGCATGTCCGCCTGGGCGCGAAGAAGCCCGTTTTCTACAAGCACACCGGACTGTACGTCTATCGCCGTGATTTCCTATTGCGCTATTCCGATCTGCCCGTGGGTCCGCTGGAGGAATCGGAGCGGCTGGAGCAGTTGCGAGCGCTGGAAAACGGCTTCAAAATCCGCGTCGTGGAGACCGAATACGAGAGCTTCGGAATCGATACACCCGAAGACCTAGAGCGTGCGCGGTATCTATTCGACCGCGCGCTCGGAAACGTCAGAGTGCCAATGGAGGTAACGGGACCAACGAATGGCTAAGTGCATCTTTGTTACGGGCGGCGTGGTTTCATCGCTAGGGAAGGGAATCGCCGCCGCGTCCATCGGCTGCCTGCTCGAAAGCCGCGGCCTTAAGGTCACGCTCCAGAAGTTCGACCCCTATCTCAACGTCGATCCCGGCACCATGAGCCCCTTCCAACATGGCGAAGTCTTCGTCACGGACGATGGCGCGGAGACCGATCTCGATCTCGGCCATTATGAGCGTTTCACCCACGCCCACCTGACGCAAAGCAACAACCTCACGTCCGGCCGCATTTATGAGCAGATTATCCTGCGCGAGCGCCGCGGCGATTATCTCGGTAAAACCGTGCAGGTGATCCCGCACGTCACCAATGAGATCAAGGCCGCCGTGCGCAAAGTCTCCGAAGGCGTAGACGTGGTCATCGTGGAGATCGGCGGAACCGTCGGGGATATCGAATCGCTGCCGTTTCTCGAAGCCATCCGCCAGTTGCGGCATGAGATGGGCCGCGAGAATTCGCTCTTCGTACACGTGACGCTGGTGCCGTGGATCGCGGCCGCGCAGGAGCTGAAGAGCAAGCCCACGCAGCATAGCGTGAAGGATCTGCGCGCCATCGGCATTCAGCCGGACATTTTGCTGTGCCGCTCTGAACGTTTTCTTCCCGATGACATGAAGGAGAAGATCGCGCTCTTCTGCGACGTGGATCCGCACGCCGTGATCACGGCCGCCGACGTCGGTTCGGTCTACGAAGTTCCCATCACGTTCGCCATGGAAGGCGTTGACGAGATCATCCTGAAGCACTTGCACATCACCGCGGGCGACCGTGACCTTTCGCGCTGGCACCTGATGCTCGATCGCATGCGCAATCCCCGCGGCGAAGTCACGATCGGGGTGGTGGGCAAGTATGTGGAGTATGAGGACTCTTATAAGAGCCTCAAAGAAGCGCTGCTGCACGGCGGCATGGCCCACAGCACCAAGGTCAACATCGCGTGGATTGAGGCCGAAGGTCTGGAGCGTGACGACTGGCGCCGCCACATGGAGAACCTGGACGGCATCCTGGTCCCCGGCGGCTTCGGCAACCGCGGCATTGAAGGCATGATTCGCGCGATCCGGTATGCCCGCGAGAACCGCGTTCCTTACTTCGGCATCTGCCTGGGCATGCAGACCATGGTGATTGAGTTCGCGCGGCATATCGCCGGTCTGGATAAAGCGAATTCCACGGAGTTCAATGCCGGCACCCCGCATCGCGTGATCTTCAAACTGCGCGAGTTGAAGGGCGTGGATGAGCTGGGCGGGACGATGCGGCTGGGCGCGTGGCCGTGCAAGCTTCAGGAAAACAGCTTCGCACGAAAGGCTTATGGCGCGGAGGAGATCAGCGAGCGCCACCGGCATCGCTATGAGTTCAACCGCGATTTCGAGCATGTGCTCACCGCCGCCGGTCTGCGCATTACGGGTGAAACGCCGGATCGCGTTTATGTCGAGATCTGCGAGCTGGAGGATCATCCCTGGTTCCTCGGGTGCCAGTTCCACCCCGAATTCAAATCCAAACCGATGGAGCCGCACCCGCTCTTTCAGGCGTTCATCGGCGCGGCCTGCGAGCAGCAGCGGCAGCGCATCAACGCCACAAGACTGTTCGAAGTGCCCGAGTATTCGCGTGGCGATTGAAGTCGCAACCGCCGCCGGGCCGGTACGGTTCGGCGTGGGCGAAGCTTTGGCGTTGATCGCCGGGCCGTGCGTGATTGAGAGCGAAGAGCACGTGCGGTATATGGCACGCGCCATCGGCGAGATTGCGGGACCGTTCATCTTCAAAGCGTCTTTCGACAAAGCCAACCGGACCAGCCTCAGCGGATTTCGCGGGCCCGGTCTGCAAGAAGGTCTGCGCATTCTGGCGGGCGTGCGCGCGCAAGGCCACGCCGTGTTGACCGACATTCATGAACCCGCGCAAGCCGAAGCGGCCGCCGAAGCGGCGGATATTCTCCAGATCCCGGCGTTTCTCTGCCGCCAGACGGACCTGCTGATCGCGGCTGGGCGAACCGGCCGGATCGTGAACATCAAGAAGGGCCAATTCGTCGCGCCGCTGGACATGCGGCAAGCGGCGGATAAAGTCGCGTCGACGGGCAACGATCAGATCATCCTGACCGAGCGCGGCTCTTCTTTCGGCTACAACAACCTGGTGGTCGATATGCGCGGGCTGCGCATCATGGGCGAACTCGGATGGCCGGTGGTCTTCGATGCGACGCACAGCGTGCAGTTGCCCTCAGGCGCGGGCGGATCGTCAGGTGGACAGCCGCAATTTATCGCGCCTTTGGCTTCGGCGGCCGTGGCGGTGGGCGTTCAAGGGGTGTTTGTCGAGGTGCATGACGATCCTGAGCGGGCGTTGTCGGACGGCGCGAACGCGTTGCGGTTGGATAAGTTGCACGGGTTGTTGGAGAGGCTGCGGGCGATACACGAGCTGGGAGAGAAATCCCGTAAGGCGCCTCAGGGCAGTTGACTACTCATCCGGGCCCGGATCCGCCCCGGCGCCGTCAGAACTTCCGCCTCATCTCATTCGTACCCCGGAACCCGAGCTTCTCGTACAACGGCCGCCCGTACTCGCTGGCATGCAGGGCGACGGATTGAAAGCTGTTGTTCCGGCACCACTCCAGCAGCGCATCCATCACGCGCGTCGCAAAGCCCTGCCGCCGGTACGCGGGGTCCACATAGATGTTCAGAATCCAGGCTCGCCTTGGATTCAAATTCAACGGACTGCCGGGCCACGCCGCAATCACCACTCCGCCGCCCGCCATCACGCGCCCATCGATTTCGCCGACCAGCCCCTGATAGGACCCGTCCCGCAGAGCCGCGCTGAAGTAAACCCGCGAGGCATTCTCAAACGACTCCAAAGCGTCCCCGTAAAGGCCGCCCATTTCGCGAAACATCTCCCGGCGATGGTGCAGAATGGCTTCCAGATCTTCAACCGTCGCCGCGCGCAATCGCATCCTTCGAGTGTATCGAGCGCTCGACGCCTGCCAGGGGTGCGGCTCTCATCTTCGACCACTCCCACACATAGCCCGCCGCGACCGCCGCCTGCGATACGCAGATCAAGGCGGCCAGCCGGATCGCGCGGTGCGGCGGGGCCGCCAGAAACGAAGCTCCGAGTATTCCGATGTGGAACCGCCAGCCTTCAAACGGTACTCGTCCGCCGCGCCGTTGCTTCACCACCCGAAAAACCCACGCGCCGCGCCCATAGTTAAAATGCTGGCGGCAGAATCCGCGCATGCCCATCTGGTGACTATGCCGGACCAGCGCGTCCTTCGCCGATAGCAGCTGCAGGCCGTGGCTGATCCATCGGTCGCAGAACTCCCGGTCCTCGCCGCCGCACATGGAGAACTCCGCATCGAACTGGCCCACGCGCCGGTATAGATCGGCGGAGACGGCGAAGTTATTCGATGGAAAAAAGCGCGCATTTCCCGGGTCCGCGTTCAGATTGGCCTGGCAATGTTCCGAGATGATCTGGCTGACCTCGGCAAAGTCGTTTCCGGCCAACGCGTTCGTCACCATCCCTCCGGCCATCGCGCCCGGCCGCGCCTGCAACGCCTGCGCCAATGCGCCGAGCCAGCCGGCCGCAGGCTCGCAATCATCGTCCGTGAAAGCCAGAATCGAGCCTGCCGCCACTCTTGCTCCCGCATTCCGCGCGCTCCCCGGCCCCGCGTTCTTCTGGCGGATCAGCCGGACCGTCATTTCGGAATGCTCGGCGATAATTCCATCCAGCGCGGCCGACCCGCCGTCATCCACCACGATTACTTCAAATTCGTCCCGCGTGTAAGCCGAACCGGCCAGCGCCCGCAACGTCCGCCGCAGACTTGCCGGCCGGTTGTAAGTGGGAATGATTACTGAAATCGTCATGCCAACAGGTACCGCTCCTCCGGCCGGACATGGTGCGCGCGATCGAACTCGTATGGCAGACGGGCTTCCGCCGCGCGTCCCGCGCCCAGCACGTATCCGCTTACTTCACCCACCGCGCTGGCCGCCGCGCCCGCCGCGCAAGCCAATAGGAACGGCAGGCTCAGCCCGTTCCGCATGGTTCTCCGCGCGCTGACCAGCAGCTTCGGCGCACGCACCAGCGGGATCAGGGGTAGCGACGCCGCGCGCAGCCATCGCTTAGGCCCGCTCCATCCGCCCGCGCGCGCCGCCCCATAAAGCTGTCCACCCGCCATCTGGCAATGCAGAAAACTTCTCCAAAGCGACAGATTCACGTGGTCGGATTTCACTTGTCCCGCGAGGTAAATCCGAAACCCGCGCCGCACCAGATCGTCATGCAGCCGAACCTCGGCATCCAACAGGTCCGCGAGCCCTTCACCGTACTCCACCAGCAAGTCCCGCCGGTAGGAAGTGTTGTGCCAAGGCGCCTGCAGCACGGACCCCGCCGCCACCGGATGCACACAGGAACCGTGGTTGAGGATCATGTCCGCCCAACTCACCGCGCCGGGATTTCCATTGCCCAGCGAAGGGCATACCGCGGCCCAACCCTCATCGTGAAACCGCATTAGCGTCTCCGCCCATTCCGGCTCCGGAAAACAGTGGTCTTCCGCGAAGCTCACCACAGCGGCGGTACACTCCGCCGTGGCGCGGGCGCGGGCCTGGCCGGGATTCGAAATCGGCCCGATGCCAACCAGCTTCACGCCCTGAAAGCGGGACCATTGATCGTCCTCCGCGTCCGGCAGCTCCGAGGGCGAAACAATCACGAGTTCAAGCTCGCCGCTCCGCGTCTGCGCCGCGAGACACGAGACCGTCTTCCGCAATGGCGCGTAGCGATCCAAAGTGACCAGCACCACCGACATCCGGGGAGTGGTCATGAGGCCACCGCAACCCAGCAACTGCGGTCCATCGACTGTTCCGCCGCCGCGATCACAGCCGCCGCGCGGTACCCGTCATGCAAGTCGGGTGTTACCGGAGTATTCGTCCGCGCCGCTTCCACAAACTTCAGCAAGGCCGTCCGGTAGGACAACTCGTTTCCCGGCGCTCGGAACTTCGCCAGTATTTCTCCAGGCCGTTTTATAAAGGAAATCGCCGCCCCCATTTGCCGCATTCGCAGCCGCTGACCCGTCACCGGGATAATCTCGCAGTCCGTGGAAAGATACCGGTCCACCCGCAGCATGGCGCGGTCCCCGAAGATCTCGATCCGGTCCTGGTCCACCGTCCCGAACGAGAATCCGCACGTCACCAGAATTCCGCTTTCCAGTTTCAATTGCATGGTCGCGGTGCACTGTTCGGCGTGGACCGCGGAGGTTTGCGCGAACACCGCCGTCACGCGTTCTCCAAACAGGAAGTGAATCAGATCGACATGGTGCGAACCCAAGTCGAGCAGCGCGCCGCCCCCGCCCGCTTGCGCACGCCAATCGTTGCGCGCCGTGTTCGAACTCGCGAAAACGGTGGACACCATAAACGGCGTTCCCACCACCCGGTCCGCGATCGCCCGCCGCGCGGATTCAAACAACCTGTGAAAACGATAGTTGAATCCGATCATCGCCGTTTGGCCCCTCTGGTCCCACGCGGCGAGAATCCGCTCCGCGTCCCGTAAGCTCCCGGCCAGCGGCTTTTCCAGATAGATATGCGCGCCTTGCCGCAATGCCGCAATGGCCAGTTCCGGATGCAAGGCCGTGGGCGCGCTGATCACGACCGCGTCCACGCGCGACCGATCCCAAACCTCATGCAACTGTGCAAAGGGTTCGGCCCGCGGGCAGATATCGAGAGCGCTTTTCCGACAGCTTGCAACGGGGTCGATCACCGCGACCACTTCCACGCCGGGCAAACGAGCCAGCACGGGCAGATGAACGTGGCGGGCAAGTCGGCCGCACCCAGCCACGGCGATCCTCAACATTTCCGTTTCTATTTGAGCTTAATTCATTATTCCAAGTGAGGTGGAATAATCTTTTTTCTCGGCATTGCGAGAAATGTCCGTAATGCGCGATGAATATACATTTCCGCGAAGGGTGCGAACGGTTCGTCCTCGGAGCGCCAAGCTTGATTCACCGCGTCCAGCAGGCCCATGTTGCCTTGCTGGATCAGGTCCAGCAGATGGATATCGGTCGTGCCGTACTGCCGGGCGGCTTCCACCACCAACATAAGATGCGCCTCCAGCAGGCGCTTCTTCGCGCGGTCGTCATTGGCGTCGGATGCAATGCGATCCCGCAGAACGCGCTCTTCCCCCGGTGAGAGCGGCGGAACCTGCCCAACCTCGCGCAGGTAAACTTCGACCGGGTCGCCCCAGAGATCCGTCGGGAAGTTCATCTTGCCCAGATAATAAAGCAAAGCCGGTCCGCTGGAATCCACGAATTTTTCGATTTTTTCTCAATCGCCGCAATCACTTACGGCGCAGCGGACGAAGGAACGCGTTTGCGGCTGCTAGCGTGAGGCCAGAAGGAGGTGCGTTCTGGATTCATTCGTGGGGCGGGCTCATCCCCCGCCCGGCGCGTTAAATTTGAAACCGTCTCGATCGAGCTAACGCAGATCCGGGCAAGCGCGCGTTGGGTTGTGAACGATTGCCGCAATATGCGCGATCAGATCCATCTCTTCCGCCTGCGAAGTAGCGGAATCCGCCTGACTTCGCGCAGGTAACACTCGACAGCATCCTCCGTGGAGGCCAGGATCTCTTCCGTCCTTCCCAAACTATAAGCCGGATCGGTCCCATCGAATCCGGAATCTTATTCCTATCTCCCGGAACCACTTACAGCCCTATCCGTCCCGCAGCCTCACTTCCCGCTGGTAGGTTCAAGCCAGGGGATGTGCTCGGAATCTCATCGACGCCGGGCTGGCGCTTCCAATCGAGATGCCCGCCCGGCGAAAACAACCAGAAACGTAGTCATCGAGCCAAGCAAAAGAAAACAAATCAATTAACCCGAAAATCGATTTGTTTCGCAAAAAGTTTTCTCCGGCTTCTCAAGGCGGCTCGCCGCCATTCGCGCGGCCTGAGCCCGTCCCCGATAGAACAGCCACACCGGCAAACCGCTCACTAACGCAGATCCGGGTAAGGGCGCGTTGGGTTGTGAACGATTGGGAAGCCTCCGCGTTAGTTCCAACGGATCAAGAGCTCGGGTAGCCTCGCGGAGACAGCACTTATCACAGCGGATGACAAATTGATGTGTTCAAGACTTTAGATCAAGAGGGTTTTTCGCGCTTGACAACCGCAAGACCGTGATACCGTAGTTCTCACCTGGAGCGGATCATAAGTGCCTGAGAAAAGTTCAGTAAGCCGCAGAAGCTTTCTTGAAAAAGTCGCAATTGGAGCTGGCATCGTTGCCGCCGGGGGAATCGTCTCCGACTCTGTCTCCCCACTGGCCGTCTTGGCTGAAGCCCAAGACCCGGCCACCGCCCAGATGAACGCCGGTGCCTTTGGATGGAACCTCAACGACGACCCTACCGGGGACGACGCGCCCAGCATCATCACCAATCCAAACATTCTGATGATCATGGTCGACCAGCTCCGGGTTCCGCAGTATTGGCTAACGCCGACCCAGCAAGGCACACTTGACTTGATCGCGCCGAACATCGCCTTCCTGAGGAAACACTCCTACACGTTCTCCAACTTCTACGTTGCAGCCCAGAGTTGCACCCCGAGCCGGGCCGCTATGGTCACCGGCCTTTATGCGCCGCAGACCGGAATGTTTGAGACTCAGGTCAATGGTTCCTCCCCAAATCTGAACACCCACTTTCCAACTTTTGGAAACGCGCTTCAGGATATCGCAGGCTACAACGCAAGCAACATCCTATGGTTTGGGAAGTGGCACCTGTCGAACGTCAACAACCCATCGGGGACCGTGCCCGTAGACTCCATGCCCGGGTTTGGTTTCAACGGCGGCGCGAACGTAGGATTAGTGACGTGGCCGTCGGTGAACGGATCCCCTAACGGCACGGGCAACTCCGGCAACAATGGCTACCTTGGCAGCCCGCAAACGGTAACTACCCTGGCTTGTGACGCGGCGGTTGCCGGTTCGTTTGCTAGCTTTTGGGGCAGCTCCGCGAAGCCTTCTGCACCTTGGTTTGCGTGCGTAAGCTTCGTCAACCCGCACGACATCAGTTTCTACCCAGGTTTTTATCCGGCAGTCGAAATGGCCTTGGCGGGAAGTCAGGGCATCCCCCAAAATCCGAACAATCTCTCCGACGGCAGCGATTTCCTCCCAAGCAGTAACACGTTCGCCACCACGCTGTTTTCGTCGCAGCCGAGCGGCTGGAACTACGAATCGACCATTGCTCTTCGTGCGAAGAGCATTGACGTGACGGGGACGGTTACCGACCCTGGAAACTTTTTACAGCCCTATTTTCAGACCGACATCACGGACGCGTCCTGTAACCTATCCGCAGGCCACATGGGAACGGCACCGGTTCTCGGGTCCTCTGATTACATTGCGTTTCTGAACTGGTACTACTATATGATCCAGTTGGTTGACACCCAGATCGGAGTCGTACTTGCCGCCGCGCTCCCGGGCTACTCGTCGTCCGGGAGCCAAAATCCGTCCGCAAACACCGCCATTATCTTTTTGTCCGACCATGGCGAGTACGCAGGCTCCCACGGACTACACGCCAAAGGTGGTGCCGTTTACGATGAGGTCCTGAGGGTTCCCCTCTATGTGTCGCTTCCAAGCCAGAAGTACAATACGCCGCTGAACCAGATGTGCTTCATGGCGGACATTTTCATGCTGGTCGTGGAACTGGCGCTCGGCGCCACGTATAACTGGGCGACGAACAATGCCTATAAGGATCAGGCAGCGAATCAAAATCAGAGCATACTCTCGTTCATCCTCAACGGCAGCTTAAACGAAACGCGCGCGTTCACGGTCAGCCCAGGAGTCGCCTACGCCTACGTTCTGACGACGACCGACGAAACCTACACCGACTACAGATACTACGGGGGCACCGGCGGCGCACCCACCACGAACATCGACTGTTCGCTTCGCAATCACGTCATGTGCATCCGTACTAAGTCCGACGAGGACCATAGCACCCCGACCACGGCGTACACCGGCGCGAAGCTCGCGTTGTATAGCAAGTGGGTCCTGAACCCCCAAATGAACTACTCTTATCCCGTTATCGATGCGTCGCTCGGCGGCACCGACCTCATCGTTCAGGACTATGAATATTACGACTACCTGAATTATCAAAACCGGATCGAGGTGGGAAACGACTACGCCACCGCCCTAGCCGGCGCCGACGGGCACGGGATATCCGGAAGCGGGCCGGGAGCGCAGGCCTTGCTCACCGAAATGCTCAATGCGCTAGGCAACATGGCCACGCGGTCGTCCCTCACCGGGCCCATCACCCCGGTGACCGGCTTGGCGGCAAGTGTTCTCACAAGACCGCTCACTGGGGTGTATCGCGGCGTTACTCTATCCAGCGCAACGCAGGCCGGCATCTTGGCGTGGTATCAGCACGTCTATCAATCTCTTTATAACGGCACCTGCAGCTCGTAATGGTGCGGCCCAGCTGATGGCAACTGCCGTTTAGGATCCCTTACTCATTTGGAGGTTGTATGATTTGGAGATTTATTCTGTTCTCTATGCTGCTGGTTGGGGCTGTTAAAGGCCCTCGACTGCAAGCCCAGAGCTACACGTTCCAGGTAATAAATTACTGCAACGGCTTGGCGTTATTTCCGTATGCGATGAACAACGCGGGTGTAATCGTTGGAGAGGCACAGACATCCACCTCCGCTTACTCGAGCGGGTTCACCTACTACAACGGGAAATGCCAAACGAACTCCTTTGGGGGGCGGGGCACCTCCTATCTAGGCATCACGAACACCAACGGAATCTTTGCGCTTTACACGCAGACCCAGGATGTGCTCATCTCCGGAGGAAAAACGATCCCTGCGCCGTCCTACCCGGGGGTGCCGTTCAGCTTCACGTCTTTTCAAAACGCCTCCGGCGTTATCGGCGGCAACTACTACCCGCTCCTATCGTCAGCCTACGGCACAGGGTTTCTGTATCAAAATGAGAAATTTACGTCGCTTCCGGCGTCCGCCTCGAAAGGCCAGGCCACTCTTTACGGATTGAACGATAACAACATTGCAGTTGGAACCTTCTACGGATACAACTTGAGCGGTTTTATTCTTCAGAGTGGCAATATAACCTACCTGGAATTCCCTGGGGCTACCTACACGTATTTTCAAGGCATCAACAACAACAACCTGATTGTTGGCAGCTACTATATGAGGAAGACAGGGGCGGTCGGTATTTTCACTTACAGTCTCAATACTGAAGTATGGACCGATCTAAGCTTCCCATACCCGTATGATGATGCAACACCGGTCGGAATAACGGACTCAGGGATGATCGCCGGCCTGAACACTGCATCCGGCGGACTGCTAATCGCCACGCCCGCCGGAAACTGATCGCTGCTAAAATGGGAATGCTGATCAACGGAGAACACGTCCCAGACGCGGCAGTTGAGGAGGAGTTTGCCCGTCTTCAGACTATTCAGTTGGCACAGAAGGACTTCGGCGGCGGCTCTGTCCCAAACCAAGAGAACCTCCGACTGGCTGCCGCCTGCGCTGTGGTCGACCGCGTCCTCCTCCGTCAGGCCGCCGACGAGGATTGCCGCCCGCTGGACCCGCACGCGGTCGACGTCGAGATGCGGGAACAGATGCAACTGAACAATTGCCGTGCCGGCGTAAACGAGGCTTCAATCCGCCGTCTGGCCGAGCAGAGCCTGAAGATTTGGCGAGTTGCCGACGAACTGTGCGGGGAAGTTCCGGCGCCCACCACCGCCGAGGTCATGGGGCTATATGGCAGATTTAAGCCAGAGCTCGGCTCTGCCGAGCGCGCCGAGGCCGCGCACATCATTATCCACGTCCGCGCTACGCGAAAAGAGGACCAGGCCAGGACTCTGATCGAGGCGGCTCTGGCGGAATTGGATCGGGGAGAGCCATTCGCCGAAGTGGCGGAGCGCTTTTCCGATTGCAAAGGGAACGGCGGGGACTTGGGCAGCTTCGAACGCGGCGTCATGGTGGAGGAGTTTGACGAGGCCGTCTTTGCTCTGTCCCCCGGAGAGCGAACGGGAATTTTTCGCACGCCGTTTGGGTTTCACATTGCGGAACTTCGGTCCAAATCGAAAGGGGACGTGCGCGACCCCGGGATGGCGCAACGGCAAATAGAAGCCTTTCTCACCGCGAAACGGCGGCAGGAAGCGCTGGACCGCGGCATGGACCGGTTGCGGGACGCGGCGGTGATCCAGCGCGTGGCCGAGCCGCAAGGCGTTCGATAAATGTCCCCGCCGCCTCGCGCCTGTTGCGTTCCATCGAAAGTCCGGCTGGTCCAGCTAGGCGAGTCCCTCCAGGCATCGGCTTCCCGCCCACGCGCGGTTAGCGGATCCACTGAGGGGATGGTGCGCCTGGACGGCGGCGTATTCCTGATGGGAAGCGGCTCGCCCGAAGCGATCGTGGCTGACGGCGAGGGCCCGGTTAAGCCGGTGTCCCTATCCCCGTTCTGGATTTCCGCTACGGCGGTCACCAACTGGCAGTTCCGCGAGTTCGTGCGCGCTTCCGGTTACGTTACCGACGCGGAGCGTTTCAAATGGTCCTTCGTGTTTCAGAACCACGTTCCCCGCCACTTGCGCGCGGCCGCCGTGGGCGCCACGCCGTGGTGGGTTCGCGTCAACGGGTCTGCCTGGAATCATCCGGAGGGGCGCGGGAGCAGCCTGTACGGGCGCGATGAGATGCCGGTCGTCCACGTGTCCTGGAACGACGCCGTCGCTTACTGCCAGTGGGCAGGATTGCGGCTGCCGACCGAAGCCGAGTGGGAGTGCGCGGCAAGGGGCGGCCTCGAGCAGAAAACCTATCCGTGGGGCGACGAACTTCTTCCGGACGGAAAACACCGGTGCAACATCTGGCAAGGTGACTTTCCCGCCGCCGACCTGGGCGCCGATGGGTTCTCCCAGCCGGCGCCTGTCCGTTCTTTTCAGCCAACCATTTCGGGCTCTTCAACACCGCCGGCAACGTGTGGGAATGGTGCTGGGACAACTTCGACGCCGCCTGGCGGCAGGTTGGGACGGATGTCGATCCAGCCGGCCCTTCTGCCGCACCCAACGGAGCGCGCGTGATGAAAGGAGGGTCGTACCTCTGCCATCACTCCTTCTGCTTCCGTTATCGGAACGCGGCGCGTTCGTCCAACACGCCGGATAGCGCCACCGGGAACATCGGGTTCCGCGTCGCCCGGGACGTGAACTAGTTTTCGAACACAGGCTGCCGCGGGACCGCTTGACGCCAGGATTCTTTTGTCAATCCTCGCAACCACTTACCGAGATTTGCCCCTCCAAGCCGAACTCCGGCTGCTACGTTGAAAATAGAAGGAGGTGACTTTCTGGATTCATCCATGCGGGCGGGCTCATCCCCCGCCCGGCGCGTAACGAAGAAAAACGGCGCCATCTTGCTACCGCTCACAAAAGAACCAACTTACCCTCAAAATCGATTTGTTTCGCAAAAAGAGTTTTCGGCGCTAACGCCGATCCGGGTAGGGGGCGGCGCGAGGCACTTGCATTTGCCCCAGCGGTGATAGACGTGCGTCGGGGCCGGAAGCCAACTCCGCCGGGCTTCTGGATGGGAGTCATGTCCGGTCAAGAACCGGTCGGTGAACGCCGCGCGGCAGCGTTTTTCTCACGGTAGTAGGCAATTGAGGCAACACATCTAACAATGACGGCTAGAGTGAACTCATGAGCCGTGAAATCCTGTCCCGCCCGGCGATTCCCGCCACCCACCGCATTCCTTACGGCCCCGATGCCAGCCAGTTCTTCGACATCTTCCAACCCAAAACGTCGTCCACGGGTCTGGCGGTCATGATCCACGGCGGTTTCTGGCGATCCCCATTCGATCTCACGCACGCCAGCCATCTCTGCGCCGCGCTCGCCGCCACGGGGCGAACCGTCACGAGCCTTGAATACCGGCGCGTCGGAGCCACTGGCGGGGGCTGGCCCGCCACGTTTCAGGACGTTGTCGCCGGCTTCGAATCCGTTCGCCATCACTTTAACGGCGCTCCCGAACCGATCGTTCTCGGTCACTCCGCCGGCGGTCACCTGGCCCTGCGGCTCGCATCCGAAACCTCGAGTATGAAAGCCGTTATCGCTCTCGCCGCGGTCTCCTGTCTCGATCTCGCCGACGAGCAAAATCTCGGAAACGGCGCGGTTCGCGATTTCCTCGGCGGCTCGCTGCAGGACGTCCCCGCCATCTACCACGCGGCCGATCCTTCGCATCGCGAGTCCACGGTTCCTTTCGTCTGCATCCACGGCGATCAGGACGACGTCGTCCCTTGCGCCTTCAGCAGCACCTACCTTGCGCGCCGCTGGCGGGACTCGCCGCGGAACAAACTGATCGAGCTGCCCAGTGCCGATCATTTCGATCTGATCGATCCCGATTCCAAAGCGTGGCCTTCCGTGCTCGCTGCTCTTCCCCTGTAAATCATCCATACCGGAAGCCCGCTCAGCACGATCAGCGTGCCCGCAATCGCTTCCACCGGATTGCTCCGCGCCACTGTCACCATCAGGAACAGCGTCGCCGCCAGGCTCGCGATCGGCACCCACGGAAACCACGGCACACGAAAGGGCCGCCGCCATTCCGGATGCGTCCGCCGCAGCACCAGCGCGCTGACCATCACCAGCGCCTGAAATCCCAGATACCCGAACATCACATAGGAGATCAGCACGTCGAACAATGGACGCGTCTGGAGCCCGCTCCATAGCGAACGAATCCTACCTGGCAATCCGGCGGGCGGCGCAATCACCATCAGCGCCACGCTCGCCGCGATCAATAGCGCCGACCAAATTCCCACCAGCGCCACCGCGTTGGCCGGCGTCCCGAACCGCGGATGTACCCGCGCCAACCACGCCGGACCGAATCCGTCCCGCGCCACCGCGAAGCACGAGCGGGGCCCCGCCATCGCCGCACCGTTCGCGGAGATCAACGCCGACAACATGATCACGACCGAAATCATCACCGTCCCGGCCGGTCCGAGCAGCGCGTGAAACAGGTCCGCCCCCACCGCCGTGCTCGCCGCCACCGCTTGATATGGAAGCACCAGGTGAATCCCGATCACCACCGCCAGATATAGCGAAGCCACCGTGAACATTCCCGCCGCCAAAACGCGCGGCAGATTGCGGCCGGGATCGCGAACTTCTTCCGCCAGGTGCGTCAGTTGATCCCACCCCGAATAGGTCCACAAAACCGGGATGACCGCTGCCACCAACCCGCCCGTTCCACTACCGCAAGGCCAGAAACAAAACGAAGTCAAGCCGTTTTTTCCGTGCCACAACAACACGGGCAGGATGATCGCGGAAGCCAGCGCCGCCATCTTCATCGCGGTCCCCGCCACCTGCACGTTCGCCCCGGCGCGTGCCCCGCGATAGTTCACGGCCAACAGCGCCAGAATGGTCACCACCGCAATCACCCCCTGCCAAACCGCGGGCGCCATCCCGAAGGGCGCGCGAACCACCTGGGCGAAGTAGATCGCGAACGTAAAGCTGATGGTGGCCGCCGCGCCCGCGCGGATCAGAAACGCGTCCGTCCACCCAAACAGAAACGCGATTCCCGGTCCCAGGGCCGCGCGGATGTACACGTAGCCGCCGCCCGCTTCGGGAAGCATCGCGGCGAGTTCGCAATAAGTCAGCACGCCGGTGAGGCTCACCGCCGCGCCCAGCAACCACACGAATAAGACGCCGCTCAGAAACGGAACCCGCTGCGCCACCAGCGAGGGCACCAGGAAGATCGATCCTCCGATGACCCCGCCGACCACGATCGCAAAGCCCTGCACCGGTCCCAGCACTCTTGCCAACTGCTCCGGTTTGGCAGTCGTTACAGGCGGCGTCATCGCGCTATTATTGCGCGTGCTTTTCCCAATGTGCTAATCTTTCGTTGTCCAGGCAGTGAAGGACCCGGTGGGAGGCCTGCGCCTTTGCAGACCGTTTGACCACGGAGGATTGATGGCCCATAAACCAGGTAAGCAGTACGCCGCCGCAGCGAAGCAGGTAGAGACCCGTCCGTATAAGCTCACGGACGCCGTCGTGCTTCTCCAGAAAATCAAGTTCGCTAAGTTCGATGAGACCGTCGAGGTGCACATGCGCCTCGGTGTGGACCCCAAACACGCCGACCAAATGGTCCGCGGCACGGTCCTCATGCCCAATGGTCTCGGCAAGTCCAAGAAGGTTCTCGTCATCACCAGCGGCGATAAGTTGCGCGAAGCCGAAGAGGCCGGTGCGGATTTCGTCGGCGGCGAGGACATGGTCAACAAAATTCAGTCCGAGAACTGGACCGACTACGACGCCGTCGTCGCCACCCCGGACATGATGCGCTCGGTCGGTAAGCTCGGTAAAATTCTCGGTCCGCGCGGTCTGATGCCGAACCCCAAGACCGGAACCGTCACGGTCGATGTCGCCAAGGCGGTCAAGGAAGTGAAAGCCGGTAAGGTGGAGTTCCGCGTCGATAAGACCGGAATCGTGCATGCGCCCGTGGGCAAAATCAGCTTCGCGGAAGGCAAACTGGTCGAGAACGCTTCCGCCCTGATCAACGCCGTCGTCAAGGCGAAGCCGTCCGCGGCCAAAGGCAAATACGTCAAGCGCGCCACCATCTGCTCCACCATGAGTCCGGGCGTCGATCTCGATACGACGGAGATGGGTGAGAAGGGCGACAACAAGGGCGACAGGGAATAAACGATGAAGAAGAAGGACGAGAAAGATAAGGACTTCGAAGCTCTCAAGGCGGATTTCGAAAAGGTGAAGAACCTGTTCGTCACCGGGTACGAGAAGCTCAAAGTCAGCCAGGATTTCGAACTGCGCAAGACGGTTCGCGGCGTCGGCGGCCAGTACAAGGTGGTCAAGAACAACCTCGCCGAGATCGCGAGCGAGGGCACGGCGGCGGAAGGCGCGCTCAAAGATTTGAAGGGCATGACTTCGATCGCCTTCACCTATGACGATCCCGTGGCCCTGGCGAAAGCTCTGACGGCTTACGCCAAAACCAATCCGGCGTTCACCTTTAAGGCGGGGATGGTGGAAGGGCGCGTGATCGATATCAAGGCGATCAACGATCTCGCCACCATGCCGCCCAAGGAAGAGATCTTCGCCAAGCTGTTGTATCTCATCAACGCGCAGGCGACGAGGCTGGTAACCACCATCGGCGCCACCGGCCGCAACCTGGCGGTCGTCCTCGATCAGGGCGTCCAGGAAAACAAGTTCAGTAGTTAGGTTTCAAGAGTTTAGAGAAAAGGAAATAAGAACATGGCGGATATCAACGCGATTGCGGAACAAATTCAAGGTCTGACGCTGCTGGAAGCTTCTCAGCTCGTCAAGTTGCTCGAAGAAAAGCTGGGTGTATCGGCGGCCGCGGCGGCCCCGGTGATGGCGGCGGGCGGTGGCGGGGGTGCGGCGGCGGCAGCGGCTCCGGTGGAAGAGAAAACCGAGTTCACGGTGGTTCTTACCGGTGTCGGCGCCAACAAAATCAACGTCATCAAGGCTGTCCGCGAAGTCACCAGCCTCGGCTTGAAGGAAGCCAAAGACCTGGTCGATAGCGCTCCCAAGCCGATCAAGGAAGGCGTCTCGAAGGAAGAATCCGAGACTATCAA
The DNA here is from genome assembly GCA_965225785.1 of Bryobacteraceae bacterium. Lineage (GTDB taxonomy): Bacteria > Acidobacteriota > Terriglobia > Bryobacterales > Bryobacteraceae > Bog-113. The sequence goes on from CBDDBV010000005.1 coordinate 1,452,573, forward strand.
GAAGAAGTTCGTGGACGCCGGCGCGACCGTCGAAGTCAAGTAGCCGGTAAAGCCGACGTCCGGGGCGGTTGCCCCCAGCTGATCCGGAGAGTTTGTCCGCCGGGCTGCCACTCATCGTGACGGCCCGGATAATTTTTGTTGTTCGATTTGCGTTTCGAATGACAAATCTGGTACAGTTGGGCTATTGGCAACCGTTTCGCTCGGTTTGGCAGCCGGGTTGGTGACTGCTCGTTTTACATTCAGGCCGTTCGGGATTCCGCAATTTGATTGCGTGAATCCAGATATGAAGCGCAGGGTAGACCTGCGCCTGTTCGTATGTGCCTTGCGTCATCGCGCCCGCTATTCGATTTCTTCTATACCGTTGTTTTTGATCCGGGTTTCGGCAGCCGCCTCACAGGCTGCGCCGCCTTCTTCCGGTTTGACTTTTCTCCGCCCGGAGGGTCGTTCGGGTTTTAGCCCCGTTCGCCCGCCAGTTCTGTTTTCATCTTGGGCATGCGCCTAGGCCCCTTCCGGGCCCAACGCCACCGTGCCTTGGTATCCCGCGCATTTTAGAGCTCCTTAGGAGTTTTTGATAAGCAATGACGACTCAGCTAGAGACGACCCCCGTTCGAGTGGATTTCTCGAAGATCAAGACTACCATCCCCATTCCGAACCTGATTGAGGTCCAGAAGAAGTCCTACGAGAAGTTTCTTCAGATGGACCTGCTGCCCAATGAACGCGACGATGCGGGCCTGCAGACGGTATTCAGTTCGGTCTTTCCCATTTCCGATTTCCGCGGCGTGAGCCAGTTGGAATTTGTCGACTATTCGATCGGCAACTGGGAATGCAAGTGCGGCAACCTCAAGGGTTTACACCATCTCCGGTCCACCTGCCGCCATTGCGGCGCCACCATCAAGACGGACCCGTTTCATCCCGGCGACGTGCTGTGCCACGTCTGCGGCACCTTTAATAAGAACATCGTCACCTTCTGCAACAAGTGCGGTGACCCGGTAGGTCTGCAGCTTAAGTACGACATGGTGGAGTGCCAGGAGCGCGGCATGACATACGCCGCTCCGCTGAAGGTCACCATCCGCCTTACCGTTTATTCCAAAGATCCGGACACCGGCGTTAAGAGCGTTCGCGACATCAAAGAACAGGAAGTGTTCTTCGGCGAAATTCCGCTCATGACGGATAACGGCACCTTCATCATCAACGGCACGGAGCGCGTGATCGTCAGCCAGCTCCACCGTTCGCCCGGCGTCTTCTTCGAACGCGTTCCCGCGCAAGGCTACTTCCTCGGCAAGATCATTCCCTACCGTGGAAGCTGGGTGGAGTTCGAGTACGACATCAAGAACCTGCTTTATGTCCGTATCGACCGCAAACGCAAATTCTACGGTTCGGTCTTTCTGCGCGCGCTCGGCCTCAAAACCGACGAGCAGATTCTCCGCACCTTCTACCGCATCTCCAAAGTCGATATCCGCGACCAGAAGCTTTACTGGAACGCGCTCGATAGCGAGGGCAAGCTCGATAAGAACCTGGAAGGGCTGAAGCTTTCACATGCCGTTCTCGGCCCGAATGGTGAAACCGTCGTCGGGCAGGGCAAGAAGATCACCAGCACGCTCCGGCGCGACATCGAGAAGAGCAAGATCGGCTCCTTTGAAGTGGCCGTGAACGATCTGGAAGGCGCCTTCATCGCCGGCGACGTCGTCGACATGAATACCGGCGAGGTGATGATCGATGCGAATAATGAGCTGACTCCCGCCAAGATTTCGAGTCTTATCGAAAACGGTATTCCCAGCTTCGACGTCTTTTTCCCCGAGCGCGATGACGTCGGCACCGTCATTTCGGCCACGCTTAAGAAGGATCCGGTCAAGATCGAAAAAGACGCGCTGATTGAGATCTACCGCAAGCTTCGTCCGGGCGATCCGCCCACCGTCGATACCGCTACCCAGCTCTTCCAGGGCATGTTCTTCGACCACCGCAAGTACGATTTTTCGCGCGTCGGCCGCATGAAGTTCAACATCAAGCTGCATGACAAAGCCGATGCGACGCCGCTCGATAACCGTACGCTGACCCAGAAAGATTTCATCGATACCATCACCTACCTGTTGCGCCTGCGCAGAGGAAACGGCACCGTCGACGATATCGATCACTTGGGGAACCGCCGCGTCCGCGCGGTCGGTGAGCTTCTCGAGAACCAGTTCCGCATCGGCCTCGTCCGCATGGAGCGCGCCATCAAGGAAAAGATGAGCGTGTACCAGGAAATGTCGACGGCCATGCCGCACGATCTGGTCAACGCCAAGCCCGTAATGGCCGCCATCCGCGAGTTCTTCGGCTCCAGCCAGCTCTCGCAGTTCATGGATCAGACCAACCCGCTTTCGGAGATCACCCACAAGCGCCGCCTGTCGGCTCTTGGACCGGGCGGCCTTTCACGCGAACGCGCCGGCTTCGAAGTCCGCGACGTCCACCCCACGCACTACGGCCGCATCTGCCCCATTGAAACGCCGGAAGGCCCGAACATCGGTCTGATCTCGTCGCTCTCCTGCTTCGCCCGCATCAACGATTACGGCTTTATCGAAAGCCCGTATCGGCGAGTGGTGGAAGGTACCGTGGTCGACGAAGTCCGCATTCTGAATCCCGGCGATACCGAGTTTAAAGTCGGCGACGTGATTCCGCGCGTGCAGGCCGACGCCTCGAACGCCAGGCTTGGCCCCAATAAGCAACAGGCCGAACTCGAAGCCCACTCCGATTATCTTTCCGCCTGGGAGGAAGACAAGTACACCATCGCCCAAGCTAACGTGCAGCTCGATGAGACTGGGCACATCGTCCCGGAGCTTGCCGACGCCCGTCAGGCCGGTAACTTCGCTCTGAAGCATCGCGACGAGATCGAGTACATCGACGTCAGCCCCAAACAGCTCGTCTCCGTTGCCGCCAGCCTCATTCCATTTTTGGAGAACGATGACGCCAACCGCGCGCTCATGGGTTCCAACATGCAACGCCAGGCCGTTCCGCTGCTTCGCGCCGACGCGCCTTACGTCGGAACCGGCATGGAAATGGTCACCGCGCGGGATTCGGGCGCGGTCGTACTCTGCAAGCGCTCCGGCATCGTCGATTCGGTCGATTCCGAACGCATCATTGTCCGCGTGGACGGCGCCGCTCATGAAGGTCAGCTCTCGCGCGAAGTCGGCGCGGATATCTACACGCTGACCAAGTTCAAGCGCTCGAATCAAAACACCTGCATCAATCAAAAGCCCATCGTGCAGCAGGGCCAGCGTGTCACTAAAGGCACCGTGCTTGCCGATGGTCCCTGCACCGATTTCGGCGAACTCGCGCTCGGCCGCAACGTGCTCGTCGCCTTCATGCCCTGGCGCGGGTTCAACTTCGAAGACGCCATCCTGATCAGCGAGAAGCTGGTCAAGGAAGACTATTACACCTCGATCCACATCGAGGAGTTCGAGATCGAGAGCCGCGACACCAAGCTCGGGCCGGAAGAGATCACGCGGGACATTCCCAACATCGCGGATTCGTTCCTGCGCAATCTCGATGAATCCGGCGTCATCCGCATCGGCGCAACCGTCAAGCCCGGCGACATCCTGGTCGGCAAGGTCACGCCGAAGGGTGAGACCCAGCTTACGCCGGAAGAGAAACTCCTCCGCGCCATCTTCGGCGAAAAGGCCGGAGACGTGAAAGACGCTTCGCTCTACTGCCCGCCGGGCATCGAAGGCACCGTGGTCGATTGCAAGATCTTCTCCCGGAAAGGTCAGGAGAAGGACGAACGCGCCCGCGCCATCGAAGATGAAGAAATCGCGCGGCTGCAGCGCAACCTGCAGGATGAGATCCGCATCCTCACCGATGAGCGCGCCAAGCGCCTCGGAACCTTGCTCGAAGGCCGCGAAGTGCTGGCCGACCTGCACGACGAAAAGACCAACAAGAAGCTCCTCTCGAAAGGTCAGTTCATCGACCGCGACACGATCGAGAAGGTTCGCTCCCGCGATCTGAAGCGCATGCGCGTCAAAGATAAAGACGCCCGTGTGAACGATCAGATCGACGACATCGAAGAGATGACCGGCCGCCAAATCGCGGTCCTCGAGAAGATCACCGATGAGAAGATCGCCAAGCTCCGCAAGGGCGATGAACTTCCTCCCGGCGTCATTAAGCTCGTTAAGGTCTACATTGCCATGAAGCGCAAGCTGTCGGTGGGCGACAAAATGGCCGGCCGGCACGGTAACAAAGGCGTGGTGTCCCGCATTCTTCCCGAAGAAGACATGCCGTATCTTCCCGATGGAACGCCGGTGGAAATTGTCCTCAACCCGCTCGGCGTGCCTTCCCGTATGAACGTGGGTCAGATCCTGGAGACTCACCTCGGCTGGGCGGCGAAAGCGCTCGGGCTACACTACGCAACGCCTGTTTTCGACGGCGCCGTTGAGAAGGAAATCAAGGCCGAACTCACCAAGGCCGGTCTGCCGACTTCGGGTAAAACGAAGCTATTCGACGGCATGACGGGTATCGAGTTTGAGCAGCCGGTTACGGTCGGCTACATCTACATGCTGAAGCTCTCCCACTTGGTCGACGATAAGATTCACGCGCGCTCCATCGGACCCTACTCGCTCATCACCCAGCAGCCGTTGGGCGGTAAGGCCCAGTTCGGCGGACAGCGCTTCGGAGAGATGGAAGTGTGGGCGCTCGAAGCATACGGCGCCGCTTACATTCTGCAGGAGCTGCTGACCGCGAAGTCGGATGACGTGTATGGCCGCGCCAAGATTTACGAGGCCATCGTCAAGGGTGAAGCCGCCATCGAGCCGGGTGTTCCCGAATCGTTCAACGTGCTCATCCGCGAGCTCCAGAGCTTGTGTCTCGATGTCGAACTGATGAAGAAGCATCAGGACATTCCCGACACGGCCATGGCGGCCGATTAAGAAACGACAGCGTCACGAGGCCATTGTTCGCCGCGGGTAGCGCCCCTAATATAGCGCCGCCCGCGGCAGTTAAAAGAGTTTTTTGCACTGGAGGCAATTTTGCGATCCTCACCTTACGACAGAGCAAACTTAATCGCGGATTTCGATAGCATCCGCATCTCACTGGCATCCCCCGAGAAGATCCGGAGCTGGAGCCATGGAGAGGTCACCAAGCCGGAAACAATCAACTACCGCACGTTCAAGCCGGAGCGCGATGGGCTCTTCTGCGCCCGCATTTTCGGTCCCGTAACGGACTGGGAATGCCTCTGCGGCAAGTACAAGCGGATGAAGCATCGCGGGGTCATCTGCGATAAGTGCGGCGTGGAAGTCACGCTCGCGCGCGTCCGCCGGGAACGCCTCGGTCATATCGAACTCGCCAGCCCGTGCTCGCACGTGTGGTTCTTCAAAGGACTGCCGTCGCGCATCGGCCACCTGCTCGATATCACGCTGCGGGAACTGGAGCGCGTTCTTTACTTCGAAGCTTTCGTGGTGGTGGACCCGGGCGAAATCCCCGATCTCGCCCTCGGCGAGGTGATCTCCGACGAACGCAAGCGCCAGCTCGATCAGGAGTTCCCCGGTAAGTTCGTCGCCATGATGGGCGCCGAGGGCATCAAGGAGCTTCTTAAGAAGGCCGACGTGGAAGCGCTCTCAGAAGAGATGCGCGAGCGCATGAAGACCGAAACGTCGCAGCAGAAGAAGCTGAAGTATGCCAAGCGCCTGCGCGTGGTCGAGAGCTTCCGCAAGTCCGGCAACAAGCCGGAGTGGATGATCCTCGACGTGATCCCGGTGATTCCGCCGGAGCTTCGTCCGCTGGTTCCACTCGATGGCGGCCGCTTCGCCACATCCGATCTGAACGATCTTTACCGCCGCGTCATCAACCGCAACAACCGTCTAAAGAAGCTGATGGAGCTGCATGCTCCCGACGTGATCGTGCGCAATGAAAAGCGCATGCTGCAGGAAGCCGTCGACGCTCTCTTCGATAACGGCCGCCGCGGCCGCGTGCTGCGTGGCGCCAACAACCGCCCGCTCAAGTCGCTCTCCGATACACTCAAAGGTAAGCAGGGCCGCTTCCGTCAGAACCTGCTCGGCAAGCGCGTCGATTACTCCGGCCGTTCGGTGATCGTCGTCGGACCCGAACTGAAGCTGCATCAGTGCGGTCTTCCCAAGAAGATGGCCCTCGAGCTCTTCAAGCCCTTCATTTATCACCGCCTGGAACAGCGCGGCCACTGCACCACCATCAAGCAGGCCAAAGAACTGGTAGAGCAGCAGGACCCAGTGGTTTGGGACATCCTCGAAGAAGTCATCAAGGATCACCCGATCCTCCTGAACCGCGCGCCCACCCTGCACCGTCTCGGCATCCAGGCGTTTGAGCCCGTGCTGGTCGAAGGCAAAGCGCTCAAGATTCACCCGCTGGTCTGCACGGCGTTCAACGCGGATTTCGATGGCGACCAGATGGCCGTTCACATTCCGCTCTCGCCCGAAGCGCAGATCGAAGCATCGACGCTGATGCTCGCGTCCAACAACATCCTGTCTCCGGCGCACGGCGGACCCATCGCGATCCCCACGCAGGACATGGTGCTCGGCTGCTACTACCTCACCAAGATGCGTCCCGGCACGCGCGGGGAAGGCCGTACATTCGCCTCCACCGATGACGTTCTGATCGCGCTCGAAATGGGCGAAGTGGAAACCTTATCGCCCATCAAGCTGCGCTACACCGGCAAGGTCATCGATCTTTCGAAGGCCTTCGATTCCCAGAACATCGTTCACACCGAGCCGATCGAATTCGTGAAGCAGTATATGGAAACGACCGTCGGCCGCGTGATTCTGAACGATCATCTTCCCGAGGAAATGCCGTTCATCAACGGTCTTCTCAAGAAGAAGGGTCTCTCGCAACTGGTTCATTACTGCTACCTGAAGTTCGGTCTGCAGACCACCGTCGGCATGCTCGATGAGATCAAGACGCTGGGCTTCAGCTACGCCATGCGGGCCGGCATCTCCATCGGCATCGATGACATGGTGGTGCCGCAATCCAAGCCCGAGCTGGTCGCCGCCGCGGAAAAAGAAGTCGTCGCGGTCGGTGCCCAGTACCAGGACGGCGCCATCACCCACGGCGAGCGCTACAACAAGATCATCGAGATCTGGTCCAAGGTGACCGAGCGCGTCTCCGAAGAGATGTTCGCCGCCATGGAAGAGGACGACCGTACCGGCCGTTACCTCAACCCGATTTACATCATGGCCGATTCCGGCGCCCGCGGTTCCAAACAGCAGATCCGCCAACTCTCCGGTATGCGCGGTTTGATGGCCAAGCCTTCGGGCGAGATCATCGAAACCCCCATCACCGCTAACTTCCGCGAAGGCCTGAACGTGCTGCAATACTTCATCTCCACGCACGGCGCGCGTAAAGGTCTGGCGGACACCGCTCTCAAAACCGCTGACTCCGGTTACCTCACCCGCCGCCTGTGCGACGTGGCGCAGGACGTGATCGTCAGCGAAACCGATTGCGGCACCACCGAAGGCATCTACGTGGAGCCCATCATCGAGTCGGGCGAGATCATCGAACCGTTGCGCGACCGCATCATCGGACGCGTGGCGCTCGAAGATCAGTACGATTTCGAAGGCAAGCTGATCGTCGGCGTCAATGAGGAGATCACCGAAGACATCGCCAACCAGATTCACTCCGCCGGTATCGAGCGCGTCAAGATCCGCTCCGTGCTGACCTGTGAATCGAAGCGCGGCGTCTGCGTCTCCTGCTATGGCCGCAACCTCGCCACCGGCCGGTTGGTGGAGCGCGGTGAAGCGGTCGGCATCATCTCGGCGCAGTCCATCGGTGAGCCCGGCACCCAGCTCACCATGCGTACGTTCCACATCGGTGGAGCGGCCACGCGAATCTCGGAGCAATCCACGCAGGACGCCAAGTCCGATGGGTTCGTCAAGTTCCTCGGCATTCATGTCGTGAAGAACGAGAAGGGCGAACTGATCGCGATGAATCGCAACGGCATCATCGCCATCGTCGATGACAAGCAGCGCGAGAAAGAACGCTATCCCGTGGTCTACGGCGCGAAGATTCTTCTCGATGAAGGCGCGCCCGTCAAGAATAACCAGATCCTGCTTGAATGGGATCCGTACACGTTCTCCATCCTGTCCGAAGTTTCGGGGGTGGTGCACTTCAAGGACCTGCAGGAGGGTCTCACGGTGCAGGAGCGCGTGGACGAAGTCACCGGTATGTCGCAGTTAGTCGTCACGGATTCACCGGACGAAAAGCGGCAGCCCATGATTTTGGTGCGGCCCGATCACGCCAGCGGCACGGCCCGCGGCGGGGACAACAAGAAGTACCTCATGCCGACCCACGCCCACCTCATGGTGCGCGATGGAGACACGATTCACGCGGCCGACGTGCTCGCCAAAATTCCGCGCGAGACCACGAAGACCAAGGACATCACCGGCGGTCTGCCGCGCGTGGTGGAACTGTTCGAAGCCCGCAAGCCGCGTGAGACGGCCATCATTGCGGAGATCGACGGCGTGGTGAAGTTCGGCGAAGTCAGCAAGGGCATGCGCAAACTCTATGTCATCGGCGACGATGGCGAAGAGAAGGAATACTCGCTCCCGCGCGGCGTTCACGTGAACGTCCAGGAAGGCGAGCGCTTGAAAGCCGGCGAACCGTTGATGGACGGCCCCCGCAACCCGCACGACATTCTAGCCGTGCTCGGCGAAAAGGAACTGCAGAAGTATCTCGTGAACGAGATTCAAGAGGTCTACCGTCTGCAGGGCGTCAACATCAACGATAAGCACCTCGAAGTGATCTCACGGCAGATGATGCGGTGGGTGAAAGTGGAGGACATCGGCGACACGGACTTCCTTCCGGAGGAAGTGGTGGACAAGTTCCGGTTCCGCGCGGAGAACCAGCGCGCGATCGATCAGAACCAACGGCCGGCGGAAGGCAAAGCCGTGCTGCTCGGCATCACCAAGGCATCGCTGCTATCGGATTCGTTCATTTCGGCGGCGAGCTTCCAGGAGACCACGAGGGTATTGACCGAAGCGGCGATCAGCGGCAAGGTCGATTACCTGAAGGGTCTGAAGGAGAACGTGATCATGGGACGTCTGGTCCCGGCGGGAACGGGCATGGCATACTACCGCCAAGTCAAGATCGCGGGCGAGGACGTGGTGGAGGAGCCCATCCAGGAGCCTTCGACCATGCCGATGATGGACGGCTACGAAGACGAAGCGCGGGTGCAGTATACAGGCGGGCTGAGCGAAGATATGGGACCGGGGAGCTTGGCGGAATAAGCCGGATTTACAGTTAAAACAAGAAGGCCACTGGCGAAAACCAGCGGCCTTTTTTCTGCTCAGGTCCTACCCGGCGGGCACCAGATCAGTCAACGGGAGCGAGACGAGAATCAGAGCGAACAAGCCGAATCTCACGGGAACTCCAAGCCGAATCTTGTTAACTTTATCTCTTTAGAGAGAGTCAACAGAGTCTTTTTATGGAGTTTGCGAAATCTTTTGCTCGATGAATTTTTGCGTGGGACCGCTCGCTCTATGTCACCATGAGGTCCCGAGACGCTGGGTTTCGCGGACTTGGGCTGCGTTGGCAAACATCATCTTGATCGACGCAACGGATCGCCTATATTCTGGTACGAGATGAGTATATTTGACAACGTAATGAATATCCTGAAGCCCCAACCTGCGGACCGCAATTTCGCCGCAGCCACTATAACTGCGGGAAAGTTCGAGGACCTCCGGCCAAATCGACAAGTGTTCATTCAGGCGAACGACAATTCTGCCGTGCTTCAAAAGCGAACGGGCCCCGGTCTTTGGGGACCGATAGTGCCGGCGGCAACAGTCACTTTAGGACAGATGCAAAAGTTCTTCTCTTTTATCGAAGAATTTGGCTATTGGGACGACAAACATCGGAATTGCATTAGAGAGGCGGTTTGGCGCGGCCTCTACAATGTGCAAGTTCGGCCTTTGACCTATCGCAATCGGGACGATACCGTGAAACCAACACCGCCCGCGGAAACCGTGGCCTGCTATGACTGCGGGATTGTGCTGCCCCTTTCCCACATCGACATCGACCACCAGCGGCCCAAAGGAGGGAAAAAGGTGATCGCAAACGCAAACGAACCTGTATGTAAATGCTTTCGCGCGATGGGTCTTACGAAGGGAGGCTCTAAAGGCTTAAAAGGGGCGAGCTTGCTTGCACAGTTTGCTCTCGCCGTCGGAGGAGCCGCGGCTGCGGTTGGAACTGATGTAGATAGGTATACACTCAGCGATGTAGGGCAAATTTATTACACCCTTATCAACGAGCAGGGGGATAGGACTACCCTCGAGCAGTTGTGCCTTAATCACATTGCTAACTTACGGCCACTATGTGGAGTTTGCAATAAACCTAATAGAAATAAAGCCAAGTTCCCTTAAGTCTCAGAGCCGCTTGTTCTTGGGCAAGAGTTTGATCGGCGAGCCCGGGCAAGGTAAATTGTCCTCACGCCAGATAGTACATCGCGCGGTCTTCCCGTTCGTTCATGCCGCAGTGCTCACAGGAAATTTCCCCCAGCACCTCATACGCGTACTCCACCGCTTTGAGGGTTGACGAATAGTTTCTTGCTCCCCGGTGGAACACCCGCTCCGGCCGCAGCCAGTCATAGAACTTCAGGTTCTGCATGCCGTGCTCGAACTCGGCGCCAACGCCGCAGAGCAGCACTGTCACCCCGTGCCGGTCCATATCATGGAGGAAGTGCTCCAGCCGTTCCAGACAAACCATGTCGGGGTTGCGCGCGCGCTTTAGGCGCAGGATGATCACTCGCAGATCCTCGTCCAATGAACGCTGCTTCAGAATCGCGAAGTAGCGGTCCATCTCCGGCGCGGCGCCGAAGAACAACTCCCCTTCGAAATCGAAAAGGATCATGGAGGAACAGGGCGGATCGTCCGGCCGGCGGTCGCGCACCACGCGCTGATTGCTGACCACCAGTTCGCAGCCGCGCAACTTCGAAGCTCTCGGCACGAACAGGAACACCGACAACGCCACGCCGATCAGAATGGAGAACTCCACGCTGATGAACACCGCCGCCAACGCCGTAATGGCCACCAGACCCGCGTCGTAACGGGAAGCGCGCACGGCGTAGCGCAGGCGCGGCCAGTCGACCAAACGAGCGGCCGTCACCAACAGAATCCCGGCCAGCGCCGGCTTCGAATGAACCGCATCCAAGGCGCAAACAGCAAAACGCAAACGGCCACGGTAGCCGAAGCGAAGATGCCCGACATGCGGCTTACCGCGCCCGCTTGAAAGTTAATAGCTGAACGGGTTAGCGAGCCCGATCCGGGGAGGCACTGGAAAAAGCCGCCAACCAGGTTCGCCAAGCCTTCCGCCAGACACTGCTTGTTGTAGCTAAGCTTCTGCTTGGTCTGATTGGAAATCGACTTGGCAATAGCCAGGGCTTCGAGCAATCCTAAGAATGCAATGGCCAGCGCGCTGCCGGACATCTCTTTGATCCATCCCACTTGAAATTGGGGGACGTGCGGCATCGGGAGCGCCGCGGGCACATTGCCTACCACGGAGATCAGCGTCTTGCCGGCCGCGCCCGCCGGGATCGACCAGTGATAAAAGGCCGCCACCGAGGAGGCGATGATGAGCGCGAGGAGCATGTCCATCTGGGGCAGTTTGTACTTCCGCACAATTTTTCTCAGCCCCACAACTAAAATGACCGTGCCCAGCCCGATGCCAAGCGAACGCAGGTTCACCGCACCGCCCTGCGTCATCGTCATCCAGAAGCGCAACAGCACATGCTGGCTTCCGGTGCCTTTGTCCTTGATGCCGAGCAGGTTACCGACCTGGCTGAGCGCGACCAGAAAACCGGCGCCCGCCATAAACCCCAGCACCACCGATTCCGAGATGTACCTGGTCAGATCGCCGAGTTTGAAGACCGCGATCAGAATTTGAATCACCCCGATCATGATCCCCAGAAGGAAAGTCGCCTGGTACATGTCGAACTTGGATCCCGTGTCGAGGAACGCGATGGCGCTAAACACGACCAGCGAAATCGCATTGGTGGGGCCGTTGATCAGGTGAGAAGAAGAACCGAAGATGGCCGCGACGAATGTTACGACGATGGCGGAGTACAGGCCGAAGCGCGGATCGATGCCCGCGATGAGCGCGTAGGCCATGGCCTGGGGAAGAGAAATTGCCGCCACTGTGACGCCGGCGAGAAGATCCTCGCGCGCGTCTTTCCAGGAATAGGACTTGCTCCAGAATCGGCTGATCATGAGTAACCCTTAAAGTCGTTCGAAAGTGACAATTCGATTTCTAAGAATTGCTACGGGGATTCCTAAGGAATTTCATGACAGTAGCACGGGTGAGCAGCCTATGTCTACTAAGAAGATAGAGAGAACGAATTTTCTCTAATTATTCGTACCGGAGAGCTTCGGTGGGGTTTAGCTGAGAGGCGCGGTTGGCCGGCAGGATACCGAAAACCAGGCCGACCACGCAGGAGACCGAGAAGGCGATCACAATCGACGCGATGGAGATCGGAATGTAAATTCCTTCAGCGAACAGGTCCACCGCGAGCGGTACCGAGATGCCGGCCAGGATGCCGACCACGCCGCCGCCGACGCTGATCAACACCGCTTCGGTAAGGAACTGCGACAGAATTTCGCGGCGGGACGCGCCCACGGCCATGCGCAAGCCGACTTCGCGCGTCCGCTCCGTCACGGTGACCAGCATGATGTTCATGATGCCGATTCCGGAAATGATGAGCGCGATCGCCGATACTAGGATCAAAACCACGCGGAGCGCCACGCCGATTTGTTTGGCGGCGGTGAGAATCCCGACCAGGTTTTCTACCTTGTAGTTAGCGCCCTCGCGATGGCGGCTCTCCAGTATGCTCTTGATGAGCCCCGTTAAAGGCACCACATCGTCGGCCCGTTTGGCTTGCACGTACAGCGGATCGATGCGCTCCAAAGGCGTGAACAGCTTCTGCACGGAGATGGGAATCACCACCGTTTCATCGTTCAGTTCGGACTGCCCGAAGCTATCCTGCTTCTCGCGAAATGTTCCGATTACATCGAATCGCAGGTTGTACACCTTGATGGTCTGACCGACGGCGGCCGATTGCGCGCCGAATAGACGTACGGCCAGCTTTTGGGTGAGAACGGCGACGTGCTGCCGATTTTCCACGTCACCGGCGTCGATGAACCGGCCCGCTGTTACAAGCAGGTTTCGAACAGGTTGGTAGTACTGATCGGACCCGATGATCAAGAGGCGTTGTACTTTACCCGCCACCGTGATGCGGTCGAAGTTATTCTCCACGCCGGTCGCGGCCACGATGCGGTCTCCGAGCAAATCGCGCACCGCCTGCACGTCGGTGAACTTGATGAAATCCGCATTCACTTCCGGGTTGGCCGCCTGCGCGCCGCCGACTTCGAACGAGGCGAAGATCATGTTCGATCCCACCGCTTCAATCTGGTTGATGATGTATTCCTGACTGGTAAGCGAAATGGTGACGACGAGGATCACCGAGGCTGTGCCGATCACCATGCCGAGCGCGGTCAGAAACGAACGGACGGGATTGGCGCGCAGGGCCTGTACGCTAAAGCCGAGCGCTTCACTCCAGATCATGACGCTACGAACCCGATGCTTTCCGCAGAAGCGCTTCCGCGTTCCCGCGCGAAGGATCTTCCGGCGAGAGCGTCATGGTGAGATATTTCTTCAAGAGATCGCGCGCTTCGGGAAGTTTTCGATTAGCTTCAATCAGCGTGTTCGCCTGCATATAGATCAGTTTCGGCGCGTTGGGATTGGAGGCGATCGCCTGCTCGAAAGTCCGGTCGCTTTCGTCGTAGCGGCCGCGCTTAGAAAGGAATCGCGCCAGCGCCACCACGTGGCCGACTTCGCGCGGGGCGAGCGTTACCGCGCGACGCAGCTGCGCTTCAGCCGTATCGTATTGCTTCCGCTGCTCGGAGATGCGGGCACGGTCGAAGGCCGCCTGTGATTCATCATGTTGTGCGATGCGGTCCGCCAGCCTTGCCGCTTTGTCCACGCCGCCGCCCAGGAAACCCGGCGCTTCCAGGTAGTAATCGAACAGGTCGTCCACAGCCATCCAATTCGCTGGATCGAGTTGAATCGCTTTCTCGAAATTCTGCCGCGCCTTCACGGCAAGCGCCGGGGCGGCGACGGCAAAAGCGGTTTCGGCGCGCCGGCCATAAGCGCGGCCCAGCCAAAGGTAAACGTTGGAGTTGTCCGGCGCCGCGCCGGCGGCTTGTTCCAGCGTATCGGTGGCCTTCTTGTAATCCTGCAGCATCAAATAGCTTTTTCCGCGCAGGAGCAGGGAGCGCGCATCTTTAGCCGTCGACAACGCGGCGACCGCACCGGCATAGTTGGTTTGATCGAAGAGCCGCTGTGCGTCTCCAATAGTTGCCGCCCGCGAACTGCCGGCCACAAAAAGTAACGCTATGCAAAGCACTCCTTTCATCTCCTCCTGAGATGCTCCACGGTCTCCCGGCGTTGCAGGCTGATACACTAAGTTTTCATGTTCAAAGGCGTGGAGCACACGGCGCTTGCGTCGCCGAACCCTCTTAAACTGGCTAACTGGTACGTCGAGAATCTGGGCTTCCACATCAATTTCGAGTACCTGGGCAACTACTTCGTGAAGGCGGCGGACGGAACCATGTTGGAGATTATCCCGAGTGAAGGCGACGCGCTTCACCCCGTACTGAAGACGCCCGGCATCCGCCATATCGCAATCGCGGTTAACGACTTCGACGGAGCGCTGGGCCATCTTCAGTCGAACGGGGTGAAGTTGATTACGGAGCCGTATGCGGCATTGGGCAATCGCCTCGTATTCTTTGAGGATGGCGACGGCAATTTCCTTCACCTGATTCAGCGCGAAACGCCGCTTCCCTGAAACGTCGCCCATTGTGCTTCGACGGATTTTCAAAGCCTTCTCTTACGCTAACTTTCGATTGCTCTGGTTCGGCTCTTTCACGTCCAGCATCGGAACGTGGATGCAGCAAATCGCGCAGGCGTGGCTCGTCTACGACATATCGAAGTCAGCTTTTAAGCTGAACCTCGATGCTTTTCTCGGACAGGTCCCGATTGTTCTTTTCTCTCTTGTCGGGGGGGTGATCGCGGACCGGATGGACCGGCGCCGTCTTCTACTGCTCTCGCAATACGTTCAGATGGCTTCCGCGTTTCTTTTGACGATTCTGATCGCGACGCACGTCATCCAGGTCTGGCACATCCTGACACTGTCTTTCGTCGTCGGCTCCGCGCAGGCTTTTGGCGGTCCCGCTTACCAGGCGTTGGTGCCTAGTCTGGTGTCCAAAGAAGATCTTCCAAACGCGATCGCGTTGAACTCGATTCAGTTCAATCTGGCGCGCGTGATCGGCCCGGTGCTGGGCGGCATCGCGCTGACCGGTTTCGGCGCGGTCTGGTGTTTCGGGTTGAACGGTTTGTCGTTCATAGCCGTGGTCTTCTCTCTCTTTATGCTGAAAACGGATTTCCGGCCGGGACCGGCTACCGTCTCCATCCTCAGCAGCATGCGCGAAGGTTTCGGTTTTATTCAGAAGCAAGGGGCGATGCTCGGCCTGATCGCGATTGCGTTCTTCATGACGATGTTCGCCTTCCCGATGCTGACGAACTTCCCGGTGTTTGCGAAGAATGTCTTTCATGGCGGACCCAAGGTCTTCACCATCCTGCTTTCCACATCGGGCGCCGGATCGGTGGTGGGCGCGTTATCGGTGGCCGCGCTCGGCAACATCAAGAGTAAGGGACTGCTTGCTTTGAGCAGCCTGGTGGGACTTGGGGGCACCATCACGGGGTTCGCGCTGTCCCGCAACATTTACCTGAGCTGCGTGCTCGTGTTTATCAGCGGCGCGATGCTCATGATCGCTTTCTCCATGATCAGCTCACTGGTGCAATTGATCACTTCGAACGAGATGCGCGGCCGAGTAATGAGCGTATATACGGTGGCTTTTCGCGGCGGCATGCCGGTCGGTAGCCTGGCCACCGGCTATCTCCTTACATTATTCTCCGCGCCGGCGGTGTTCACCGTCGTCGGTTTGCTCCTCTCGCTTCTTGGTATTTACTTTTTAGTGATGCAGCGGAAAGTAGCGGCTTTATGAATCGATTGTTGTTGCTTGCAGTTCTTCTGATTCCCAACGGATGGGGAGCGGCCGGCGTCAACCTGGACCCGGATCTGATCCGCGCCCGGGATGCGCAGGACCGCGGCGCACTCGATAAGCTGGTCTCCTCCGCTCACGCAGCCGCGGATAAGGCGCCGAAGGATGCCGACGCGCAATACCGCTATGCGCTGGCCTCTTCGATTCTGGCGGAAGTCGCGATCGAACAGAAGGACAAAGCGGCGGCTGAAAAAGCGGGCATGTCCGGAGTGAAAGCGGCCGACGCGGCTATCGCCCTCAACGGGAGCAACGCGGAGTACTATCGCGTGCTGGGAACGCTTTGCGGCCAGGTGATTCCCGGAAACATCTTCTCAGCTTTGAGTTATGGCAAGCGGGCGCGCGAGGCCATCGACAAGGCGAAGCAGCTCGATCCAAAGTCCGCTGAGGTGTGGATCGCCGACGGTGTGGGCAATTACTATCTGCCCGCGAGCTTTGGAGGCGGACCGGATCCCGCCATGCGGAGCTTTCAGCATGCGCTGCAGCTTGATCCGAAAAGCGCCGAGGCATGGCTCTGGCTAGGGTTGGCCCAACGCAAGAAGCAGGAGAATGCTTCAGCGCGTCAATCTTTCCAGAAGTCTTTGGCTCTCGATCCGGCGCGGATCTGGGCTAAACAGCAGCTCGATAAAACGCCGGTGAAATGACTTTTCACGCCCTTCTCATCTATTCGTAATCGCCTGCCTTTTACGGTGGATCAGATGCCCCGCACTGTGATCCACCACTTCGGCCGAAGTGCCGCTACACCTGAAGCGTTTGCTCATGGTGTTTCGCTCCATAGCCACACGTCCTGTTCGAAGGAAAGTCTGGAATTTATTCCCAAGTACGCCCGCCGTTCCGGGTTCCTTGGGAAGATCATGGGCTTCGCCGAATGGCAGTATCATTCGCAAACAGGCAATACGCTCGATTGCTCTCGCGCTTACTGGACGCCGCCGCTTTCTCCGCGGATGGCGGTGGATCTCGAAACGAGGCAAATCCACAGGCAATTTCAACTGCCCGCCATCGTTTCGATCACCGATCACGATAACTGCCAGGCGGCCGAAGGACTGGATATTCCGGTTTCGATCGAGTGGACCATTCCCTACGCGCCGTCGTTTTTCCATCTTGGGGTGCACAATCTGCCGCGCGCTTCCGCAAAGCAAATCGTGGCGGAAATGAACGGATATACGGCGGATTCCGCGGCGGCACGCCTGCCCGAGCTACTCGCGTATCTGAACTCGCTGCCGGAAGTTCTGGTCGTCCTAAACCATCCGCTGTGGGATGAAGGACTGATCGGATCGGAAGCGCACGCGGAACTAGCCGGAAAGTTTCTGCGGAACTACGGCCAATGGATCCACGCGCTGGAGCTGAACGGACTGCGCCGCCTCGCAGAGAACGAGCGGGTGCTTGCGCTGGCCGGCGCGTTCGAGGTTCCCGCAATCTCCGGCGGCGACCGCCACGGCCGGGAGCCGAACGCCAATGTCAATTTGACGCGCGCGGGTAGCTTGGCGGAGTTCGTTAATGAAATTCGTCACGATCAGATCAGCCATGTGGTCTGTATGCCGCAGTACCGAGAGCCGTTGCGGCTGCGCCAATTTGAAACGGCGTGGGACATTCTCCGCTACGATCGCGATCGTTCAGATAACCAGAACTCCTGGTGCCAGCGAGTTTACTTCACCACTGAGGAAGGCGTAACCCGCCCTTTATCTTTCTTCTTCGGCGACACGGGTCCGGGCGTGCTGCTTCCGTTCCTGGCTTTAATGCGGATACTGGAACAGCCCGCGGTGCGTCCGATGCTGCGGGCGGCGCTTGGAGATTAAGACGGGGGGCGTGGCCGGCGGCTAGGTGATGTCGGACGCCCAGTTCTCGGTCCCACGTAGATCCGGGACCTGCGAAAAATCTTTATCGCGAGTGACCAGAATCGCATCCACGGAGATGGCGTGAGCCGCGATCAGCAGATCCATGTTGCCGATCGTCCTCCCGGCTGCTTCCTGCCTGGCCCGGAGCGGGCCGTACGTTTCCGCCTCAGGACTGCCCCAGGGCAGTATTCGTAAACGGGAAAGAAACCAATCGACCGCGGCGATGCGCTTGGAGGAATCCGGGATCTTCGCCAAACCGTAGCGAAGCTCGGCTTCTGAAATGGAGGAGAGACAGGCGACGCGATCAGACTCCAGATAAGCGAGCTTCACCCGCGCAGCAATGGATTTGCCGCGCAGGATGTAGCTCACGATGTTGGTGTCCAGCATGTAAAGCTGGGTCAAATGTCTTCGCGCTCTTGCGAAACGCCTTGCGCCCGATCGGCGAGGAAGTCATCAGGAAAACCCGCCTCATCCAGGAACGCGTAAACTTCGTCCCAGGTTCCCGGTACCGGTGACAGAACCACTTCTCCAGTCTGCGGGTTATGACGCAGATACACCTCGTCGGACTTGAAGCGATAATCTACTGGAATACGCACGGCCTGGCTTCTGCCGCTCATGAATACTTTAGCTCTTTGGGCTTGTGTCATTGTTAGGGGCCCTCTGATATATATCATGCTGTATGGCGGGGGAAATGTCAACATGGGGGTGGTTATATAATCCCCACAAATGCCTCTGGTGAAACCAATCCTCGTCTGCATTGCTTTCGGTGTTGCCGCAATCGCTCAATCGCCGCCGACGCTTTCCGTCGACGCGGGCGCAAACCGGCATCCGATCAGCCCCGATATTTATGGCATCAACGATTACGGAGATACGGGGCTCGCCAGTGTCGCGCGGGTGGGCGTGCGGCGATGGGGCGGGGACGCCACCAGCCGGTACAACTGGATGCTCGATGCGGACAACTCCGGCAACGATTACTACTTCGAGAGCTATGGCTTCACTACGCCCAGCGGATTCACGCTTCCGGATGGTTCGCAATTCGATCAATACGTCGAGAAAGGGCTAACCACCGGGACCAAAAGGCTGGGCACCATCCCGGTGCAGGGCTGGCTTCCGAAGTCTCGCGACAGTGGATGCAGCTATAGCGTGGCCAAGTATGGGCCGCAGCAAAAGGTCGCGCCCAATGTTCCCGATTGCGGAAACGGTTACAAGACTGACGGCACGACGAAAATCGTGAACGATCCGAACGACGTCAGCTACACCGTGGATCAGACCTTCTCGCAGCAATGGATTCAGTATGTGATCTCCAAATACGGGACTGCGGAGCGCGGCGGGGTACAGGTCTGGTCACTCGACAACGAGCCGGAATGGTGGTTCGGCGTGCATATGGATATCCACCCGAACCCGTCGACTTATGACGAGATGCTCAGCCGCGGACAGACCTACGCGGCGGCAATCAAAAGCGCGGATCCGACAGCGCTCGTGACCGGTCCGGTGGCGGCGGGCTGGATGGGTTATTTCTATTCAGCGACCGATTTCGTGAGCGGCTGGAGCACCGCGCCGTATCTGTTCTATGACAATCCGGTGGACCGGTTGGCGCATGGCAACATTCCGTTCGTCGAGTGGTACTTGCAGCAGATGCGCCAATACGAGCAGCAGAACGGCCTGCGTCTGCTCGACTACGTGGATGTTCACGGCTACATCGCGCCAAATGGCATTGGGTTCGCCACTACGAGCACGCCGGATCAGGATCAACTGCGCCTGACGTCGACGCGCGTATTTTGGGACCCCAACTATGCGGCTCCTGATGGGTCCACGCCCGATGCCGGATACCCCAGCGGCGAACCGCCTTATCTGGTTCCGCGCATGTTGCAGTGGGTTCAGAACGACTATCCCGGCACCAAGACGGCGATCACGGAATACAACTGGGGCATGCTGAACGACATTACCGGCGCCATCGCGCAAGCCGACATCCTGGGAATTTTCGGGCGCGAAGGGCTGGATCTAGCGACAGTGTGGGCGCCGCCGAATCCGATTTCCGTGAACGGCGCGCCGCCCGATCCCGGCGTCAACGCATTCAAGCTCTATCTGAATTACGACGGATACGGAAGCCAGTTCGGCGAGACCAGCGTCTCGGCGGTGACCAGCGACCCGGACCAGATCTCGATTTTCGCGGCCACGCGTTCCGACAACACGCTGACCATCGCCGTTCTGAATAAGACGACGGCGGACGCGACTTTGCCCGTGACGATCGCGAACTACACGCCGGCGCCGACCGCCCAGGTGTGGCAGTACAGCGGCGCGGACCTGAGCGGCATCCAGCGGGTATCGGATGTGGCGGTGAGCAACGGCGGCCTTACCGCCTTGTTCCCGGCGCGGTCGATGACCCTGCTGGTGGTTCCGACAGACCCTTCCGTGCTTCCGGTTCCGAAGCCGGTGGTGGGCGGGGTGGCCAACGCGGCTTCCTATGATGCGCACGCCATCTCGCCGGGCGAGTTCATTTACATCGGCGGCACCGGATTCGGTCCGGAAGGGCTTACCGGGGCACAGGCTACGCCCGACGGCGGTTATCTCACCACGTCGCTCGGCAGTGTACGCGTGCTGATCGACGGTATACCCGCGCCGATGGTTTATCAAACAGGCGAAGCGATCGCCGCGATTGTGCCATATGAAGCGGGGCTATCTTCGACCGCCGCGGTCCAGGTGGAAGTGGAAGGGGTCCGGTCCGATCCGTTTCTGATTCCAGTAACCAGCGCGGTTCCCGCGATCTTCTCGCTCAACGCATCGGGCGCCGGGCAGGGAGCGATTTTGAACCAGGACTTGTCGGTGAACGGGCCGGGCAATCCGGCGCATCCCGGCGACGTCGTAGTGCTCTACGCAACCGGCGAAGGGGCTACGAGCCCGCCTGGAGTCGACGGGCGGTTGGCTCTGGACATCCGGCCGGTTCCGGGGGGGACCTGCTCGGTGACGATCGGCGGACAGGCTTCGGTGGTGTCTTATTGCGGGGCCGCGCCGTACTACGCGAGCGGGCTGATCCAGATCAACGTCCAGGTTCCGGCGGCAACGGCCGGGGGCAATGCGCCTGTGGTGCTCTCCATCGGCGGAGTTTCATCACCGGCGGCGGTCACTGTGGCAGTTGAGTAATTTCTTAGCAATCTATTACTAAGTATTAGTTTATTAGTACACTGATACAGTGCTGGTTCGATTGAACCCGTCTTCGGGTGTTCCTCTTTACCTACAGCTCATCGAGAAAGTGAAGCACGCCATCGAGACCGGTGCGCTGCGGCCCGGCGAACAGTTACCGCCGATCCGCAAGCTGGCCGAGGAGCTGGTGATGAATCCAAACACGGTGGTGCGCGCTTACCGCGAGTTGGAGCATGCCGGACTGGTGGAACTCCGGCAGGGTTCGGGCGCGTTCATTACAGAGTCAAGCCCGCGCCAGGTGAACGCGTTTCGTAAAGCGCAGAGTATCGCCGAATCGGCCGTCGAGCGGATGGCGGCGCTCCATCTTTCCGAAGAAGAAATTCGCCGGCTGTTCGAAGGTGAACTGACCCGGTTCCGCACCAATCGTGAGAAGGAGAAAGAATGAGGGAGCTTGCCGTCGATGGGAGCGGTCTTCGTAGCGGTGGCGGCGAAGGTTGCGAGACGCGGGAGTACTAGACGCTACAAGCGCGCGGGCGCTCGCGACGGTCCAAAGCTATAATAAAAGATCGTTTTGGCGAACAGCCCAGACCAAGCTTCTATGCCTTTGGCCGCTCTGCCACGCAAACAATCTGTCATTGGAGTAGGCATCAGCGCGACTTCCTACGCGCAGGTGGCTGAAATCTGCGCTCGCTGGGCGGATGAGCATCGCCAGGGAATCGCACCGAATCGAGCCCGCTTCGTCACCGTTACTTCGGTTCACGGTGTGATCGCGGGGTTTTTCGACCGGCGCTTCCGCGAGATTTTAAACGCCGCGGATATGGCGACGCCTGACGGGATGCCGGTCGTTTGGGCCATGCGCTCTTTCGGTGTTAACGGGCAAACCCGCGTGTATGGCCCGGATCTGATGTTGGAACTGCTTCGATCCGCGGCGCAGAAGGGGCAACGGATTTTTCTTTATGGCGCACGCCGGCAAACCTTGGATGCTCTTACGGCGCGCATGACCGCCAAATTTCCCGGGCTGCGGATTGTGGGCGCGATCTCGCCACCGTTCCGCGCACTCACGCCGGAAGAAGACGAGACTTATGTGCGGCAGATGATCGAGGCGCAAGCCGATATCGTGTTTGTCGGGCTGAGCACGCCCAAGCAGGAAAACTGGATGATCGCGCATCGCGACCGGCTTCCGGGTCTGGTGCTCTTCGGTGTGGGGGCGGCGTTCGATTTTCACGCCGGCAGCCTGGAGCAGGCGCCGGCATGGATGCAACGCAACGGGCTGGAGTGGTTTTACCGCCTCACGCGCGAGCCGCGCCGCTTGTGGAAGCGGTACCTGCTGATTACCACCGTTTTTCCACCGCTGTGGGCGATGCAGAAGTTGAAGATCCTTCGGTACCGATCAGGAGAAAATTGATTCATGTCGAAACGAGTGCTGGTCACCGGCGCGGGCGGATTCATCGGGCACCATCTCACCAAGTATCTGGTGGCGCGGGGTTATTGGGTGCGCGGAGTGGACATCAAGGTTCCGGAGTATGAACCGACGCCCGCGCAGGATTTTCAACTGCTCGATCTGCGTCGATGGGACAACTGCCTGCAGGCCACGGCCGGTATCGACGAGGTCTATGCGTTGGCTGCGGAAATGGGCGGCATCGGATATATCGAAAACAACAAGGCGGTGATCGTCCGCGACAGCACGATGATCAACATGCACTCGATTGAAGCGGCGCGCGTCAATGGTGCGCAGCGGTTCTTCTATACTTCGAGCGCGTGCGTATATCCCGGCTACAAACAGCGCGAAGCGAATGTGACCGCGCTCAAGGAAGAAGACGCGTATCCGGCCGATGCCGAAGATGGCTACGGTTGGGAAAAACTCTACATGGAGCGGACGTGCCGCCATTACCGGGAAGACTTCGGGCTGGAGACAAGGGTTGTCCGGTTTCATAATATCTTCGGGCCGCTTGGGACGTACGATGGCGGACGCGAGAAATCGCCCGCCGCGATCTGCCGCAAAGTGGCGTTGGCTGAAGATGGAGGCACGATCGAAGTGTGGGGCGACGGGCTGCAGACGCGGTCTTACTGCTACATCGATGACTGCGTGGAAGGGATTTATCGTTTAATGCGGTCGGATTATCCGCATCCGTTGAATTTAGGACAGGACCGGCTGATCTCGATCAACGGTCTGGTGGATGTGGTTTCGAAGATTGCGGGGAAAACGGTTCACCGCGAGCACGATCTCACCAAGCCGCAGGGCGTGCGCGGGCGGAACAGCGATAACTCGAAGCTCCGGGAAGTGCTCGGCTGGGAGCCGCAGGTTTCGCTTGAAGACGGCTTGGCCCGGACTTACGCTTTTATCCACGACGAATTGGAAAAGGCGGGAAGAATTCGAAGTTTGGCGGCGGCTCGTTAGCTTCCCGCCGTCCGCCTGCGGATGGCGATCGCGCGCGCGTCCGACGCCGCCTGGACGGCCTGGCGCGCGGTAGTGGTCACGGCGTTCATATCGGCGTGCTGCGCATACTGCGCCTCGGCGTCGGTGAGGTATTGTTGAGCGCGCGTGAAAATATCTGAAGCGACGCGCTCGGCGCCGTCGGCTCGGGCAATCTGCACGGCGTTGCGCGCCTGGTATAGCTCAAGAACAGCCTCATACTCCGGCATGGACGCCAAGTTTTCATGCTTCATCCGGGCTGACGGCAAGTCCTGCGCGCGAATATTCAGGGTGTACTGCTTACGCGGAAGCAGATCGGCCTTCGCTTCAATGTCTTCCACGCGGCCCACGGTGTCTTTCCGGATGGCGTTCTCCAATACGACTAAGTCGCTCGGATACGGCACTGAGAAATAAGGCTCGGCGGTGACCAGCAGCCCGAAAGTGGAGTAAGGACAGGTGACGCGCATCTTGCCTTTACCGGCGCCATCGGCGATCAGTTCGCCGAGATTGATGGCATGCCCATCCGGGGTGATGGCCCAGAGCACGTATGTCAGAAACTCCGTGCCGAATTGGGTGGGTGGTTCGACGTGTTTGAAGGTGGCATCTACTTCGGTGTAGCCGCTCTTGGCTTCGACGCGGGCTTCGCCATCGGCGTGCGGGAGCAGCACCGTGCCTTTAAAATCGACGCGGGTGGATCCGCCGCGATGCTGGTAATTCACCGCTTTGAGAGCCCGCGAGACCACCTGGATGCTGTAGATGGGGACGGTATCGTTCTGAGCCCGCACGCACGGAGCGATAAACAGAAGCAGCGTTCCGAGAATACTGAAGATCCGCATCAAGAGTGCTCCCTTGACCTTCAGTTTAACCTTCGGCGGAAGAAAGCTCGCTCGACCATCCAGCATTTCCGGGTCCTCTGGAAACGTGTAGCTTTTTACATCTGGATACGGAAATGCTCCACGTAAGTTCAGGAGTTACATCATGAAACGACTATTAGCAACCCTGTTGTTCGCCGGTCTTTCCGTCTCGCCAGCCCTGTTGACGGCGCAGGATCAGGACCACCATGACCAGGACCATCACGCCAAGGTTTATTACGATCGCGTCCACAAAGATAAGCACGAGTGGAACGACGGCGAAGCCGCGTCATGGGACCGATATCGCCAAGACAATCACGTCAAAATCGCGGTCTTCGATAAGGCCAGCAAGCGCCAGCAACAGGCTTATTGGAACTGGCGTCACGATCATCCCGACGCTCACTAAGACACCCTCTATGCCGCTTCTTCAGTAAGGGACCGACCCTGGATCAGCGGTATCGTAGAGGCGCTCGCTACGGCGAGGAGATTCCGCTGCGCGCGGCCGCGTCGCCGGCCGCTGTCGCAACAAGTTTCGTGAAGGGTCTATTGGCCGTTGTGACATGAACCTGTCATCATGCAGTCGAGATGCCCAGAGCAGTCCTGGTTTGCTTTTTTCTTGGAGTGAGCACCGTTTACAGTCAGGTCCCACGCCCCACCGAAGGAACGCTGACTCGGAACGTTCACCTGGATTCGGCGAAGTCTCCTCGGGATTGCGAAGAGTTTGTTCAGATGATTCGAAGCGTTGCGATGATGCCGCGCGCGTCGATCGACCCGGCGACGAGGGACTTGCAGATCACTGGGTCCGAGGAGCAGATCGCTCTGGCTCAGTGGATCGCCGATAAGCTGGCTGAGACCGAGTCACATCCAGCGGCCAGTTCGTATCCGTCGGACAAGAGCGGTGATGCCACTTCCATTGTTTACTTGCGTATGGAAATGCCGGATCTGGATTTCCAGCAAATCCTCACAACGTTGCGCCTGATCACAAGGATCGACAGACTTGGGTTTTATTCCGTCCGCAAAGCGGCCGTTTTTCGGGGAACCGTCGCGCAGACGGCCTTAGCGGTGTGGTTGGTTCAAAGCCTGGACCGCACACAAAGCGAGATCGCCATCGATAAAGCGGGTGCAATCGACCTCCAGATGCCGGGCGCTGATAGCGACACCGTCCGTGTCTTCTATCTGCCCACCGGCGTAAGTGAACTGGACCTGCAGGCAGTTCTTACTGACGTTCGCCGGCGCGCGCATGTCGGCCAGTCGTTTGCGTGCCGAATGTCCGGTGCGGTGATCGGCCGCGGTACGGCCGTTGAGATCGCTGCGGCTCAGAAGGTTGTCGACGAGTTCCGGCTTGCAAAGTCCGAAACCGGGAGGTAGGAGTACGGCTTGGCGGGCTGTACGGCCGTCCCGGTGAACGGATTTCCCATAGGGTTGGTCTTGTGGGAACTTTTCGGCGGAAACTTTTCCGGAACGAACGTGTTACCTCGCCCTACCCAGGAGCGCCTATTGTATTTGCATGGGCGATATGTCTCGTTTTAGTTCCAAAATCTTGACCGTAATTTTGTTGGCTAGCGGTGTTTCTGTGGGAGCGAGGGCGCAAGACGCGTCCGCAGCCGCGAAGACGCAGGCGTACAACAAGGTAATCGGCGCGGTGGTTTCGGTGGCGCAGGACGGTAAATCGATGGTGGTCAAGCCGGATTCCGGAACGCCCGTCACGGTGGGGCTGGACGATAACACCTCTTTTATGCAGGTGCCACCGGGCGAGAAGGATTTACGGAAGGCGACGCGAATCGAGCTAAAAAACGTCGGAGTCGGTGACCGGGTCTATGCCCGTAGCCGCAAGGTGGAAGGGCAGGATTCCACTCCGGCCGTATCGGTGATTGTGATGTCGCAAGCGGAGGTGGCCCAGCACCAGCAGGCGACAGCGGCGGAGTGGCAGCGGCGCGGCGCGGCGGGACGAATCAAGGCGATCGATGCGGCGGCGAAGACGGTGACGATCTCAGTGCAAGGCCGGGGTGGTCCGCATGATCTGGTGGTGCAAACGGATCCGAAAACAACGTTTCGCCGCTATGCTCCGGACAGCGTAAAATTCGCCGATGCGCAACCGAGTGACTTCGCGACGCTGGCGGCCGGTAACAACGTCCGCGTTCTTGGTGACCGCAGCGAGGATGGGGCGTCCATGCATGCGGAGGAACTGGTTTCGGGATCGTTTCGCAATTTGACCGGCACCGTCATTTCGGTGGATGCGGCCAACAATGAACTAAAGGTGAACGATCTTCAAACCAAGAAGCCGGTGGTGGTGAAGGTGAACGCGGACACGAACCTTCGCAAACTGCCGCAACAGATGGCGATGATGATCGCGGCGCGTGCGCGAGCCGGAACCGCGGGGGCCGCCGGCGCTCCGGGTGCAACGCCCGGCGGTGGGCAGGGCCATCCCGGAACGCAGGGTGGGCCGGACAGTAAGCCTGGATTCAACGGACCCGGCGCCAATTCGTCCGGTGGTACCCCGTCGGCGGGCGCGTCCGGCTACGGTGCAAGACCGGGCGGCGGCATGGATCTGAACCAGGCGTTGGAGCGCGCGCCGCAGATGGCGCTCACGGATCTGAAACCCGGCGACGCTTTGATGATTTCGAGTACCAACGGCGCGGACGCATCGCGCGTCACAGCTATAGCCGTAATCGGCGGCGTGGAACCCATTTTCGCCGCCGCGCCTTCCGGTTCGTCGCAGTCCGCTCTGAGCGGCGCGATGACTCTCGACATTGGCATGCCCCAGTAGCGATCTGCTGGCGCCTAAATCTCTCAAATTGATTGGATTCGAATGACTAGGACTATGATGTTCCGACGCTACCACTCTATCTTTTTCGCGCTTTTGGCGCTGATCTTCCTGTCGTTTGGGGCGGGGAGGCTGTCGGCGCAGAACGCGGGCTCGGTGACGGGACAGATCACCGATGAGACCGGGGCGTCGATTCCAGCGGCGAGCGTGTCCGTTCTCAAAGCCGGGGCGATTGTGCGCACTGTGCAGACGAATGAGCAGGGTGTCTTTAACGCGCCTAACATCCCCGCGGGAAACTACACCGTGCGCATCGGTCACTTCGGATTCACCACGGTTGAATTGAAGGTTCCGGTTACTCCCGGCCAGCGCGCCACCGTGAATTCCCAGTTAAAGCTGGCGGCGGAAGCGCAGTCGGTGACGGTGCAGGCGGATTCGGTTGGCACGGTCAGCGTGGATGCGTCGCAGAATGCCAACGCCTTGGTGTTGAAGCAGGCGGAAATCGATGCGCTACCCGACGATCCGGACGATCTCGCGAGTGACTTGCAGCAGTTGGCCGGCCCCGCCGCCGGCCCCAATGGCGGACAGATCTATATCGATGGCTTTACCGGCGGCCGTTTACCGCCGAAGGAATCGATCCGCGAGATTCGCATTAATCAAAATCCTTTCTCCTCGGAATACGACAAGCTAGGCTATGGCCGTATCGAGATTCTAACCAAGCCGGGCAGCGACAAGTGGCACGGGCAGGCTTTCTTAAACGACAGTGACGGAGTATTCAACGCGCGCAATCCTTTCGTTCTTACCGGCCAGCCGGATTTCAGTTCCCGCCAGTATGGTGGAAACCTGACCGGCGCGCTCAACAAGAAAACATCGATTTTCTTTGACATCGAAGAACGCGATATCGACGATAACGGCATCGTGGTCGCGCAAGGCTTGAATTCCAGTGGCAATGTGGTGTCTTTGAATCAGGCGATCGCCACGCCCCAGCGGCGGCTCGATTTCAGCCCGCGCGTGGACTACCAGTTGAACGATTCCAATACGCTGGTGGTGAAGTACAGCTTTCTTCGCAACACTGTCACCGATAGCGGCGTAGGGCAGTTCGCGTTGGCGAGCCAGGGAATCAATACGACCTCTTACGAGAATTCCCTGCAAGTGACGGAGACCGCCGTTCTTAGCCCCAAAGCGATCAACGAAACGCGCTTCCGCTGGCTGCGGGATAACGAAACCGACGCCGCGGCAACGCCTGGGGTCACCATTAACATCGCGGACTCGGAGACATTCGGCGGATCGTCGACCGCCAAAGATACCACGGCGCTGACGAATTTCGAGTTGCAAAACTATACCTCGCTTTCCGAAGGCGCGCACTCGCTGAAGTTCGGGCTTCGCATCCGCAGCTATCAGGCGTCACAGTATGAACCTTCTAATTTTCTGGGGACATTTACGTTCGCGGGAACCGCCACCGAAACGTCTCTGCAGCAATATCAGCAGACGCTCCTCGGGTTCGCGACGCCCTCGCAGTATTCGGTTTCCACCGGGAACCCCAACGCGTCTATCTCGCAACTCGACGCCGGTTTATTCTTCCAGGACGATTGGCGTTTGCGTCCCAATCTGACGGTTAACTTCGGGCTTCGCTACGAGATTCAGAACCAGATCAGCGACTACAGCGACTGGGCGCCGCGCTTCGGATTCGCGTGGTCGCCGGACAGCAAAGGCAACAAGCAGGGCAAAACCGTAATTCGCGGCGGTGCGGGTATATTCTATGATCGGCTGGCGTATCAGTATCCGTTGAACGCGGAGATCTACAACGGGCGGACTATTCAGCGCTACGTGATCACCAACCCCAACTTCTTCCTGAGCAACACGCCGTCCGCCAGTTCATTGGTGGCCGACGCCGTTCCGCAGACGATTCAGCAGGTGGATCCGAACTTTCACGCCGAGTACAACATTCAGACCGCGATCGGAGTGGAGCGGGCGCTTCCGCGAAACACCCGCGTTTCGTTGAACTACTTAAGCACGCGCGGCGTTCACATGTACCGCACCGTGAACATCAATGCGCCCGACCCTTACCTCAACAACGCGCAGCCGTACGGGGCCGCGGCGGGCAACATCTATAACTATGAATCGGACGGTTTCTTTCGGCAAAATCAATTAATTCTAACCGTGAATACGGCTTTTACCCGTGCCGTTTCGCTGTTCTCGTTTTATCAGTTGAACTTCGCGAAAAGCGACACTGACGGCATCGGAACTTTCCCCGATAACCAGTACGATTTTTCTCAAGATTACAGCCGCGCGCAGTTCGACACCCGCCATCGCATT
Source organism: Bryobacteraceae bacterium (assembly GCA_965225785.1). GTDB lineage: Bacteria > Acidobacteriota > Terriglobia > Bryobacterales > Bryobacteraceae > Bog-113. The sequence continues at coordinate 1,481,987 of CBDDBV010000005.1, forward strand.
TTCCTCGGCGGTTCCGTGGTGGCGAAGTATGCGGTCCGCTTCAGCCCCTTCATCGTTTATCACTCGTCCACGCCGTTTAACATCACGGACGGGTTCGACTATCTAGACACGACCGCTTTCACGGAACGCCCCGCGTTCACATCGCTACCCTGCGGCACCGTAGATGTGGTTTGCACTCCGTACGGAAAGTTCACGACCAATCCGCAGCCCGGCGATACTTTGATCCCGCGTAACTACGGCAACGGACCCTCCTACTTCTCGGTGAACATGCGGGTAAGTAAGACGTGGGGCTTCGGCGAACGCTCGGGTTCCGCAGGCAACAACTCCGGCGGCGGTGGACCTCGCGGTCCGGGTTTCGGGGGCGGCGGACCTGGAGGCGGTGGTGGCGGAGGCGGTCCCCGGGGCGGTGGCGGCGGCATGTTCGGCGACACCTCCACAGGACGGAAATATAACATCACCCTCACCGCGCAGGCTCGCAATCTGTTCAATAACGTGAACTACGCCAACCCGATCGGCGCCATTACCTCTCCGCTGTTCGGCGAGTCAACGCAGCTCGCGAACTTCGGCCCGGGCGGATCGAACGCCAATAACCGGCGGCTGGAATTCGGATTGCGGTTCGCGTTCTAGAGTCTGGAGTAGACGAGCGTGATCAATCCGATCACGCAGGCGAGCGCGAGGCTGTGACGGAGGGTGAAGCGGAACAGACGCGCATCCTCACCTGGTTTCATGGCTGTCGCCGCGGCCGCGACGGCAATGCTGGTGAGGCTGATCATTTTGCCCATGACGCCTCCACTCGAATTGGCCGCGGCCATTAGAATTGGGTCCATACCGAGGCGTTGCGCACTGACCACTTGCAGGTTGCCGAACAACGCATTCGAGGAAGTGTCGCTGCCCGTCAGAAAGACTCCCAGCCAGCCCAGCAAGGCGCTGAAGAACGGGAAAGCCGCGCCGGTGGCGGCGAAGGCCAATCCTAACGTCGCTGTGGCGCCGGAGTAGTTCATCAGAAAGGCGAGCGCCAGCACCATTGCGATGGTGGCCTCGGCGACGAAGAGCTGGCGGACCGTGGAGCGAAAGACCTGGGCGAACCTGGGGACGCTCACGCGCAGCAGCAGGGACGAAACAATCACCGCGAAGATGCAGGACGTGCCCGAGGCTGCGAGCCAGTTGAACGTATAAATCGCGGGGTACGTGGACGGCTTAGCGGCCACCGGCGGCATGCGCTGGATCTGGTTGTGGAGCCCCGGCCACGGGAAGGCGACGGTGGCTCGCTGCAGTTCCACCTGGACCGGCTTAATGCCCCACAGGAGCACAAAGATCACCAGCACCGCGTAGGGCGTCCATGCTTTGAGGATTGCGCCGCGGGAGATGGTGCGCAGGGCGCGGGCGCGGCCGGAAAGCCGCTCGGCGAGAACCAGGGCCAGGATCGCCGCAAGGGACGAAAGGATGTCCGTCAGCTCCGGCCCGATGAAGTTCGAGACCACAAACTGCGTTCCTCCGAAGGCGAGACCGCACGCGATGGCCGCGCCAAGAACCCCGCGCAAGCCCTTCCAGCCGTTCATTACGACCATGAGATAAACCGGCAGCACGCACGAAACAGGCGCGCAGATGCGGCCCACGTCGGCGCTCAAGCGCAGTAGTGGCAGCCCGGTGACGGTGGCCAGCGTCGTCAGCGGAATACCGATGGAGCCAAACGCCACCGGCGCGGTATTGGCGAGCAGACAGAGGCCCGCCGCATAAAACGGCTCAAAGCCCAGCGCGGCCATCATAGAGGCGGCGATGGCTACCGGCGCCCCGAAACCCGCGGCGCCTTCAAGGAACGCGCCGAAGGCGAAGGCGATCATCAGCGCTTGCATGCGGCGATCCGTCGTTAAGGAACCGAGCGATTTCTTTAGCACTTCGAACTGTCCGGATGCGACGCTCAAGTTGTAAAGGAAGATAGCTGCGAAGACGATCCAGCCGATGGGGAAAATGCCGAACGCGGCGCCGTAAAGTGCCGCGCCGGCAATCAGGGGCAGCGGCATTCCATAGAGCAGCAGCGCGACGACGGCCGCTGTTACCAGTCCACACAGCGCCGCCAGCCATGCCGGCTTTCGAAACACGCCCAGCAGAACCAGCAGGGTCGCGACGGGCAGCGCGGCAATGGCCGCCGACGAGCCAACACCTCCGGCGGGTGTGTACTGATGCTGCCAGATCATAGCGAGCCGAACGCCGCTCGAAGCTTGGTCACCACTTCCTGGCGGTGAGTGTCGCCGGTGTAATCCTTACGCGGCCAGAAGAACCCCTTCATGCCATCGCCTTTGCGGCGTGGGATGACATGCGCGTGCAGGTGCGGAACGCTTTGACTGATTTTGTTATTGATGGCGACGAATGAGCCGTGTGCTTCCAGGGCCAGCTCAACGGCTTTGGAAGCCCGTTTCACTTGCGCGAAAAACGGCGCCAGCATATCGTCCGGAAGATCGAGCAGCGTATCCACATGCCGGCGCGGGACGATCAGAATATGCCCCGGAAACATGGGGCTGTGGTCCAGAAATGTAAGTGTGTCGGCGTCCTCCGCCAGGATGTCGGTTTTGATCTCGCCTGAGGCGATCCGGCAGAATACGCAATCGGGTTTCACGGATTAGGATTATATATGCTGGCTCAACTCGTCCAGACGATTCACCAGGATATCGGGAGGAAACTGTTCGAAAGTCTCGGGTTGAAAGCCGTAAGTTACGCCGCAGCAGCGCACCCCGGCGTTGCGCGCGGTGAGAACGTCCACCCCGCTGTCACCCACCATGATGGTGTCCGCGTGCCCGACACCCGCTTCTTCCATCAGCTTCTCAATGCCGATCGGGTTGGGCTTCTTGAACTCAAAACTGTTGCCGCCGTAAATCTGAAAGAAGTGGCCGGCTAAGCCGAGCTCTTCCACGATGGCTTTGCTGATGCGCACGGGCTTGTTGGTCAGTACAGCCATAGGGGCGCCCGCGGCGAGAAACCGGTCGAGAGCCTCGCGCACCCCGGGATAAAGAACCGTGTAATCCAGCTTATGCTCGGTGTAATAGCCGAGAAAAAATGGCAGCGCCTTCTCCACATTCTCGCTGGACCCGAGATCGCCCAGCGCCCGCTGAATCAACACGGCCGCGCCGTTGCCCACGTACTGATAAACAGTCTCATGATCGAGCGGTTGAAGACCCATGAAGGCGCGCGTGGCGTTCACGGAGTGCGCCAGATCCAACCGCGAATCGATTAACGTGCCATCCAGATCGAAGATGAGTAACGGCATCTAGGATGTCTTCCGTGTCGCTTTCGGTCTATGGCCGTTGGCGGCGCCGGGCGGCATACGGCGAGGCCGCTTGCCATCGAGCTGATAGTCGATCATTTTGCGCTGCAGGGTGTTGCGGTGAATGCCGAGCATCTTACTCGCCGCCGATTGGTTTCCATCGGTACTCGCCAGCGCCCGCGTGATCAAAGACTTCTCCAACAGTTCAACCGCTTCCTCCAGGAAGAATCCTTTATCCATCAAAAGCTCAACCAGTTCCTCGAACCTATCCTTCATTCCACCGTGCCTGACTATTTGTTTAATGCCGTACGCTTGTCCGCCCAGGCGTTCTTGATCTGGTCGTACCGTTTGTGAAATTCGTCCTTCAACTCAAAGGGCGCGAACTGGGTGATCACCCTCGACGTACCTATCACGTAGGGGGCCAACCGGGAGTTCACCACGGCCGCCGGCGGCGTCGCCGCGGTAGAGCCCGGAGCGAAGGCGACCAGAATCATAACCAGCGCCACCGAAACCACTAACCCGCGGGCAATCCCGAACGCCGCGCCCAATGCGCGGTCCACCAGACTTAAACCCACCGTTTTCAAGAACCTGCTTACCACGGCGCTGAGCAGCGCTCCTACTACGATGACGCCGATGAACACTATTAAGAAGCCCAAAAAATGCGCGATGCTGATGGAACTTACATACGGCGCGAGCCAACCCCCGGCCGTGCCGTAGAACCAGAGGCCCAGCACTAAACCCAGGAACGCGGCGGCCAGCCCGATCACCTCCCGCGAAAAGCCCTTTTGCGCGGCGGCGGCGATGGAGATGAACATTGCGACGATGATGACGAAATCCAGCCAGTTTAGATGCATAGCGTTCTCCCAGTGAGCGCGTGGTACGCCTCAAGGTACTTTACGCTGGTTTGTTCGATAACGTTCGACGGCAACTCCGGCGCGGGGGGCTGCTTGTTCCAGTCGAGGGTCTCCAGATAGTCGCGCACAAATTGCTTATCGTAGGAGTGCTGCGGGCCGCCCGGCCGCCATGTGGAAGCGGGCCAGAAGCGGGAAGAATCCGGAGTGAGCGCCTCATCGCAAAGCGTGAGCGCACCGTCGATGAAGCCAAACTCGAACTTGGTGTCGGCGAGAATAATGGCGCGTTCCCGCGCATAATCCGCGGCTTTCGTGTAGAGGCTCAAGGTACGGTCCCGTAATTGTTCCGCCAGCGCCAGGCCGGTCATTTCGGCCATCTGTTCGATTGAGATATTTTCATCGTGCCCGGACTGCGCCTTGGTTGCGGGCGTGAAGATCGGCTCCGGCAGACGGTCGCCGTCACGCAAGCCGGAAGGCAGCGCGATGCCGCACACGGTTCCGCTGTCTCTATACTCCTTCCAGCCTGAGCCGGCGAGATATCCGCGCGCGACGCACTCCACCTGAACCATTTCGGCCTCGCGAACCAGCATGGATCGGCCGGCGATCTGATCGGCAAAGGGCCGCAAGGTTTCTGGATATTGCGTGTGGTCGGCGGTCAGCAGATGCGAAGAAATCAGCGGCTTCAGGAACTCAAACCAGAAGACCGAAATCTGGGTGAGCACTTCGCCCTTGCGCGGAATCGGATCCGGCAGTATGCAGTCGAACGCCGAAATGCGGTCGGTGGCGACGATGAGCAGCCGGCTCTTATCCACGCGATAAACATCGCGCACTTTTCCGGAGGCGATCAGATCCAGTCCGGGCAGATTGGTTCGATGGATGGTTCGATTTGGTCCAGGACTCAAGCAGGCATCACGCAGCGTTCAAGACGGGGGAGTTGCTCCATCATACACAACTTCCGGAAAGCGGAAACAGAAAATCCCCGGCCTGCTATGCCTGGAGAATCCCATCTCCTCCGTGGATGCTGCGCATGGAAATCCTTGAGGACTTCAGAACTGAGGCCGAGAACCACGTGAGAGGGCCAGCAGAACCGCGGTGAGTTCTTCCGGCATGTCAAGCATGACGTCGTGGCCACAGGACATTGTGATTGCCTTCCAGCCCCTGGCTTTCGCCTTCTCGTAGAAAGGCGGGAACAGCGAAGGAGAATATCCGTCCGCAAGGATGAAAGTGAGATCCTCGATGTGGTCGATCGCGCCCGTCAAATGGAGTGGCTGCTGATGGGTAGCTAGCGGGTGCTCGGTGCATTGCCGCGCAACCCAATCGCGATCCTTAGCCCTCACCAGCCGCGCCATCGCCTCTGCGGGAGGTAATGGCATCTTCCACCCATCTCCATCGCGCCGTGCCGCTTCGAGTTGCATATCCTTGAATTGGGGCGGAACCGCATCGTGAAGACTTTGCCCGTTTTCGAGGACGAACGCGTCGAGATAAACGAGGGCGCGGATGCGATCCGGAACGCGGTCGGCTACGCGCTGATGACGCACCCCCCGTACGAATGGCCGCACAAAATTACATCCTCGAGTTCCTCAGAGCGCATGAGGTTGACGATATCGGTTATGTGTGTCTCAAGGTCAATACGGGGAGACAGCAAGTGGACGCGTTCACCAAGGCCTGTGAGAGACGGCGTAAACGCTTGGTGTCCTCGCGCCCAAAGCGCACTTCGTACTCGCTTCCAGCACCAACCGCCATGCCATGCGCCGTGAACCAGAACATACGTGGACATGAAGCCCTCGTCTAACTCAACTTTGTTGTCTGCCACGCCATCCTATCGCCGGGCCCAAGCACGAGACCAAGGTCATTCCTTGTTTCGGGTGCGGGCAAAGCAGGTGATCATGAGCAAAGTTTGTGTCCTTCTCAACGCGTATCGTCTAGGCGTTTCGGCCAACGGTCTCAACCACCGGACGGTTTTGGACGAGACTGTGCTTCCGGCCATAGAGGAAATAAATAACGAGTCCAATGACAAGCCAGATGATGAGACGAGCCCAATTGATCCACCCGAGCTTGTACATCATGTAGCCATTGAAAACGATTCCCAGGATGGGAATGACCGGCATCCAGGGCGTGCGGAACGGACGAGCCTGATTCGGATTCGTCCTGCGCAACACCATAATGGCAATGCAGACGATCACGAATGCCAAAAGCGTTCCGATGTTCACCATCTTGCCGATGTCATCGATCGGCGTCACGCTGCCGACAACCGCCGCGAGCAGCCCGACCAGCAAAGTGTTCTTCCAGGGCGTATGGAATTTCGGATGAATCGCGGCAAAGAACTTCTGAGGTAGCAATCCATCCTTCGCCATGGCGTAGAGGACGCGAGTCTGGCCCAGCAGCATCACGAGCATAACGCTCGTAAGCCCAGCTAGCGCGCCGGCCGTGATGATGTTGGAAGCCCATCCGAGATTGCGGTCGAGAAACGCGCGGGCGATCGGCGCCTCGATATTGACTTCGCGCCACGGAACCATTCCGGTAAGCACGGCGGCTACCCCGATATAGAGAACGGTGCAAACGCCCAACGACGCAATGATGGCGATGGGCAGATCCCTCTGTGGATTCTTCGCTTCCTGAGCGGTGGTAGACACAGCATCGAACCCGATGTAGGCGAAAAAGATATACGCCGCGCCCGCACCTATCCCCGAGAATCCGTAAGGCGCGAAACTCGACCAGTCATGCCCCCAGTTTCCGGGATGAATGTACTGCGATCCCAACGCGAGCACAAAGAGAACCACGCTCACCTTCAACACAACGATGGCCGAGTTAAAGCTGGCGCTCTCCTTGATGCCGATGACGAGAATTGCCGTGATGACGAGCGCGATCAGGAAAGCCGGCAGGTTGAATCCGATTTCCACCCCGAAGATGTGAGGAGCGTTCAGCAACTGATGAGCGCGCGCGAGAATATCGGCGGAAGGCGCGGACTTGATTGCATCCAAATGGTGCAGGAACTCCTGCGTGCCCGGCAGAATGGACGGGAAATTCGCGATGGTCTGCTGGCGGGCGATCTGATCCACCGCGGCCCGCAAACCGGTCCAATGATCGTAAGCCAGCCACAAAGGTATTTCGAGATGAAAAATTCGAAGCAGCTCGATGAAGTGGTTCGACCACCCGGAAGAGACCGTGCTCGCGCCCATCGCGTACTCGAGCGTCAGGTCCCATCCGATGATCCACGCGATCAGTTCGCCCAGCGTTGCATAGGCATATGTGTAAGCGCTGCCGGCCAGCGGGATCATGGCCGCGAACTCCGCGTAGCACAGACCCGCAAACGCGCAGCCCAAACCGGAGAGGACGAAGGACAACATCAAGCCGGGCCCGGCGTAATGAGCGCCCAAGCCGGAAAGAACGAAGATCCCGGCGCCGATTACCGCGCCGATCCCCAGAGCGGTCAAAGAGAATGGGCCGAGCGAGCGTTGCAGACCGCCTTCTTTTTCCTGATTCGCCTCCGCAATCAGCGCGGGAAGCTGCTTCTTTGCAAAAAGGTTCATGTGGGGATGCCTTCTTTCTTTCGCCAAAGATAGAACACCGGAACGCCCAGTAAAACGATGAACAGCCCCGGAAGCGCAAAACGCGGCTTATAAAACAACAGCAGAATATCGATGATTCCGGCCGCCAGGATATACAGAGCAGGTAAGACGGGATACCCGATCGCCTTATACGGACGCTCCATATCCGGCCGGGTGCGACGGAGCACAAAGAGACCGGCGATGGTCAGGATGTAGAACAACAGCACTGCGAAGATAACATAATCGAGCAGTTCATTGTACTGGCCGCTTAAAGTGAGTAAGACGGTCCATGCGCCTTGAATGATAAGCGCGAAGGTGGGCGTGTGGCGGCCCGGATCCAGCGTGCCGGCTCTCTTGAAGAATAGACCGTCCAGTGCCATCGTGTAATAGACGCGTGCGCCGGACAAGATGAGTCCGTTGATGCACCCGAAGGTCGACACCATGATGGCGGCCGCGATAAGCTTCACCGCGATCGGCCCCAGCGCGACTCCGGCGGCGGCCGTCGCCACCCGGTCTTCCGGCGCATGTTGGATTTGCGCGAGCGGCAGCACGTTCAGGTAGACGAAATTGCAAGCCAGGTACAGGAGGGAAACAATCCCCACACCCAGCCCGAGCGAGATAGGGAGGCTGCGGCGCGGATTGCGTATCTCGCCGGCGGTGAAGGTCACATTGTTCCAGGCGTCGGATGAAAAGAGCGCGCCCACCATGGCCACTCCCACCAGTTCGATGGTGCCGAAGCTCCAGGAGCTTTTCCGCCAGAAGTTGGTGAAGTTCTCCTGGATGGCGTGCGGGTTGCGCCCGGCCGCAAACCCGATCACGATCAACGCGGCCAGCGCCGCTGTTTTCGCGAAAGTGAAGGTGTTCTGGACGATCGCGCCTTGGCGCAATCCGCGCGTGTTCACCCAGGTCAGCAAAACGATGGCGCAGATGGCGACGAGCTGCTGCGTGGTGAGCCCGATCTTATTTGCACCGATTAGATAGTGGTTGGCCGAGACCGACGGAAAGAACACGCCGGTGAACTTGGCAAAGGCCACGGCGACGGCGGCGATGGTTCCCGTTTGGATCACCAGGAACATGGTCCAGCCGAACAGGAAGCCGCTGAGCGGCCCGAAGGATTCGCGCAGGTATACATACTGACCGCCGGCGTTGGGCATGGCAGCGGCCAGTTCGCCATAGCTGAGCGCCGCGGCGATCGTCATGAGCGCGGTGACCGTCCAAACGAGAATCAGCAGGCCCGGCGATTGCACCTGCCGCGCAATGTCCGCCGACACAATGAAGATTCCGGAGCCGATCATTGAGCCGATGACCAGCATGGTCGCGTCCAGCAGGCCGAGACCTTTGACGAGGTGGGGCGCGCTTACATCTGTGCGAGTCGTTGCCATTCTTCCATCCGGGTGCGAATTGCGGATTCGGTGAGCGTATCGGGAAGCAGGTCTCCGATGATGGCGACGGAATCGGCGCCGGCGGCGAAGAGGGAGTGGGCGGTGGCGCGCGTGATGCCGCCGATCGCGACTAGTGGCTTAGCGGTCCGGCCGCGCGCGGATGCCAATTGCTCCAGACCGGCGACAGGGTCGGGATTTTCTTTGCTGGCGGTGGCGAAGATCGGCCCGAACGCCACATAATCGACGGGCTCTCCGGCGGCCGCTCCCAGTTGATCCGCGTTGTGGGTGGAGTAGCCGAGCAGGGTTTTCTCGCCGATGACCGTGCGGCAATCGGCGGGTGACAGGTCTTTCTGGCCCACATGCAAGCCCGCGTCGAGCAGCTTCGCCATATCGGCGCGATCGTTCACCACAAAGGAAGCGCCGGCGCGCCGGCAATGCTCCGCGATTTGTTCCGCTTCTTCGAAAACCGCGCGGGTCCACTCGGATTTGTGCCGGAACTGCAGAATCCGCGCGCCGCCCGCGAGCATGGCGCGAGCCGCCATCGTCCAATCCTCAAAGCCCCGGCGCATGAGCGCGGGCGTGTCCAGAATGGGAAAGATGCGCGGAACGGCTTTCATCGAAGCGTAATTGTAGCTTAGCTGACATTCTTCACTTCGGTGAAATTCACGGTGGTGATCCCGAAAGCCGCCAAAAACTTACGAATGGAATCCTGCGCATTGCGCCGGGCGTCGTTTAGAATGCCGCTATCGACGGCGGATTGGCGGATGTCGTCGATCGCCAGCAGCCGGGCTTTGTGTTCCAGGTCCTGATCGGGCGCCACCCACGGCGTCCACCAGGTGATCTTGCGATCCCACACTTTGGTGTTCTTCTCGTCGATGAAGCTCTCAATGATGTGCGGCGCGGGCAGGCGCAGGCCGGCTTCATGTCCGTGGATGGATTGGACGTCGTACTGATTAATTTCGCTAAGGTTGACGCCCGCGAGCACCTTGCCCTGGACCATGAGTAAAATCGATTCGGAACCAAGCGGCTGGTGCTCCTCCGTTAGTCCGACGACTTTTTGGACGACGTACCGCACGGTGACGAGATCATTGAGTTGGCGGACTTCCTGGACGACGGCGGCCGGATCGAGATCCCGGTGTATGAAGGAGCCAACCGGCGCGTAATAGCGGAAATACACGGCGAGGCCGATGACCACAAAGAGGAGGATGAAGGTGGAAACGAATGCGATCAGCTTCGACACGCGAGGTTGTCTTATTGTAACGGCGAAGGCTATTAGGAGATGTTTTACGTTTTTGCGATTGGTGATTGACGCACGGGCGATCAAAAAGATGACAACCGCCGACTAGAAGCCCTATCTTCGATATTAGAACGCGGCTTTCTATGACTGTGACACTCAATCTGAATGCCGAGATCGAACAAGGGCTTCTTACGCAGGCCCGGGAACACGGCGTCTCGCTGGATGATTATCTTCAGGAAATCATAATCGGGACGGTTCGAGCAGCGTCCTCTGCATCTCAGTCGACCGGCAAGATTCCAGAGTTGCCCATTCGCCACTTGGGAGTGGTTGGATCCTTAGACCGGCGAGATATCTACGACGATGCCGATTGAGCCGGGTGTTGAAAGATATTTTTGATTTGCAAATCGTCGCGACTATGCTGGCCAATGGGGTTCAGCGAACTTACACCTATTAGTGCCGGCGACTTCGAAGTGTTTTCGGAGGTCCGGGTGGTTGTTCGTTAGAAAAGATCCTGCTTCTCCCCGCATGCGAGAATTCCCAAATGGCTTTCTGCACCAACTGTGGCGCGCCGACTTCTGACGCCGACCGCTTCTGCACGCGCTGTGGAGCGCCCCAGGTTTCCGGAGTGGTTCCACCGTTGGCGAACCATACGATCGAGCAACTCGAATACACCATCCAGGGCGATAACCTGCAGGTGGCGCGGTTGCACCTCAAGCCCGGCCAGGAAGTCTATGCCGAAGCGGGCCGCATGGTTTACAAGACCGGCAATGTGTTCTGGGACACCCGCATGAGCGGCGCGAGCATCGGCGAGAAACTTATCGGGGCGTTTCGGCGCAAGATCACCGGCGAGTCGCTTTTTCTCACTTACTTCCACGCCAACGGCAAGGGCGAAGTCGGTTTCGCGGGCGCTTATCCGGGCCGCATCCAGGCTTTCGACCTCGCGCCCGGGCAGTCCATTCTGGCGCAGCGCGACGCGTTTCTGGTCGCCCAGCCCAGCGTGAACTTCGGCATCGCTCTGGTGAAGAAAATCGGGGCGGGCTTCTTTGGCGGCGAAGGATTTATTCTGGAAAAATTCACCGGTCCGGGTTTGGTGTTTCTGCATGCGGGCGGCGATTTCGTCGAGTTCGATCTGGCCATGGGCGAATCGATTCAAGTGGACACCGCTTGCATCGTGGCGTTCGATGAATCGGTGGATTACGACATCCAACTCGCGGGCGGCATTAAAACGGCTATTTTCGGCGGTGAAGGTCTGTTCCTCGCGAACATGACGGGGCCGGGCCGCGTGGTGGTGCAGAGCATGACTCTTCAGAAAATGCGCCGCGAACTCGCGCTTTACAAGCACGGCAGCGATGAGCATAAGGGCTGGCACGCGGTGACGGATCTATTCGGAGACAACGATGACTAGGGTGGCGGCGCTTCTGGCGTGCTTCGCGATCGCGGCGGCCGCGGGAACGCCGGAGCAGGATATTCGCAAGGTGCTGGACGATCAGGTAGCCGCGTGGAACCGCGGCGACATCGCTGCTTTCGCAACCGGCTACAACAACTCCCCGGACACGCTCTTTATCGGCAAAAGCATCGCGCGCGGCTACGATCAGATGCTGGAACGCTACCGGAACAGCTATCCCACCCCTGAGAAGATGGGCAAACTGGCATTCTCCGAACTGGAGTTCCACGTCCTCGATGCCAGGTACGTCGATGTGGTCGGCCACTTCCATCTGGAACGCACGGACGCGGGTGGCGGGAGCGCCGACGGTGTGTTCACGCTTCTGTTTCAGAAGACGCCCAAGGGTTGGAAGATCATTCAGGATCACACGAGCTGAATGTTTCGCCTGGCGCATGGGCGGAGCTCCAAGTGGGCTATGTGCAATGAGGCGTTCGGCGAGATACCGTTTGCCGAAGTCTGCCGCACTCTGCGCGAAGCCGGATATAGCGGGATTGAGATTGCGCCTTTCACTTTGCGGGACTCGGTGGCCGAATTACGCACGTCGATGAATGGCGAAGGCATCGAGTTCGTAGGGCTGCATTGGCTAATGGTCAGTCCGCCCGGTCTGCACGTGACCACGGCGGATCAGGCGCTCCGCAAGCGCAGTTGGGAACACGTTCACCATCTGGTCGACCTCTGCGGCGATCTGGCGAGCGGCCCATCCGTAATGGTCTTCGGATCTCCTCAGCAGCGCGGCACTGACGGCCGATCGACGGCGCCAGAAGCCACCGCGCGCTTTCAGTACGGATTGAGTGAACTCGCGCCCCATGCGCGGAGCCGCGATGTTACCGTGCTGGTGGAAGCGCTTCCGGCTGCCCAATGCGATGTGGTCCAAAACCTGGCGGAAGCCGCGGCGCTCGTTCACGAAATCGATCATCCGGCAATCCAAACGATGTTCGATACCCACAACGCCGTCGATGAGTCCGAGCCGCATTCGGCGCTGATCGAGAGATATCTTCCGCTCATCCGCCACGTACATGTTAATGAGATGGACGGGCGCTATCCCGGCACGGGAAACTACGACTTCGCGGCGGCTCTCCGCACACTGGATCGCTTGGACTACCAGGGCTGGGTATCGCTCGAAGTCTTCGACTTTGCACCCGATCCGGTGACCATTGCAAGGAACTCGATCAGCTATCTGCAATCGCTTTTATGAAGAAATATGTGGTCACCGGCGGCGCCGGCTTCATCGGTTCCGCGTTAGTGCGCGGTCTGCTTCAACGGGAAGAGTGCCAGGTCACTGTGATCGACAACCTGCTCACCGGCCACGCGCGTAACCTGGATGAAGTCCGGGATCGGATCGAGTTTCACGAAGCGGATATTCGCAATTTTAACGCGATCGCACCGGCCATGCGGGATGCCGACGTGGTGTTCCATGAGGCCGCAATCCCATCCGTGCCGCGTTCCATCAAAGAACCCGTGCCGTCGCATGAAGTGAACATCGACGGGACGTTCAACGTCCTTCGCGCCGCCGCTGAGAACGGCGTGCGGCGCGTCGTGTATGCGGCATCGTCGTCGGCCTATGGCGATACCGAAGTGCTTCCCAAAGTGGAAACCATGGCACCGCGTCCGAAGTCTCCCTACGCGCTCCAGAAGCTCACCGGCGAATATTATTGCTCGGTGTTCGCGGGCTGCTTCGCCTTGGAAACCGTGGCGCTTCGCTATTTCAACGTCTACGGCCCGCGGCAGGATCCCTCGAGCCCGTACTCCGGTGTGCTGTCCATCTTCTGTAAGGCGATCCTGGGACGTTTCGCGCCCACAATTTTGGGCGATGGCCTGACCAGCCGGGATTTCACTTACGTGGAGGATGTGGTGGACCTGAACATCCGCGCCGCCCATGCGGCCGCCGGCGTTTCGGGCAAAGTCTTCAATGGCGGCAACGGCGGACGCATCACCCTCAACGAAGCTTGGGAACTGTTGCAAAAGATTGAAGGAGTTAGTATTCCCGCGCAATACGGTCCAATGCGCGCGGGCGATGTCCGCGATTCCCAGGCAGACACTACCTTGGCGCGGACGGAACTGGGGCATGATCCGCGGTTCACCTTCGAAGAAGGCATGCGCCGCACGCTCGATTGGTACCGCACCCAAACTTAAGATGTAGTTAGTGCGCTCTTTCGCTTTACTCGTTCTCCTCGCCGCGAGCCTTCCCGCGCAAACCGTTTGCCCGCCCACGCCGGCCTACTCCATCTGCGACATCACGTTCGACGTTCCGGCGAACACCCCGTCGAATATCGAGCTGAATGCCGAGTTCCGCGGCCCCAGCCATCGCACGTTTCTTCTGCGCGCGTTCCCGTCGGGACCGAACCGGCTCATTGTCCGTTTCAACCCGTTTGAGCCGGGGACATGGGACGTCCGCATATCGAGCAGCATCGAAGCGTTTCACGATAAGGAACTTCATTTCACTGCCACGGCATCCGCTTCGCCCGGCTGGATCGAGACGGCGAACCTTCATCACTTCCGCTACACTGGCGGAGACCGCGCCGCGCATTTGTGGGTGGGTGACAAGGTACCGGACGGGCTTGATCGCGCCGCCTTCGAGGCATCGGTGAGCGCGCGCGCGGCTGCGGGCGTGAACCACCTTCGGATTGCTGTTCCGAACAAGATCGAAGAACCGGCCTTCGATGAGTTCGATGGGCGGCTGGCGTTCATCAACGGCAAAGGAATCACGGCGGATCTGTTGCTTGCCAAACCTACCGGCGCGGACCGTGAATCGCGGCAGCGCTATTTTCGCTACGTGATCGCCCGCTGCGCGGCGCGAAATGCAACGTGGGTGCTGCTCGATCAGTTCGAAACCGTCGACCACGCCCATGAAACCCTGCGCGAAATGGCGGGCTACCTCGCTGAGGATCCCTTTCATCATCTCCGCACCGTGGGTGCGGCGGTTACCTCAGCGGCGTTTGCCGACGAGAAATGGATGAACGTACGCTCCTATGGCTCGCCCGACTGGGTCATCAGCGATGTGGAAGATCAGGTGTTCTCCATCCCCGCGTTGAGTCTGATTCGCGCCCAAACGCCCGATGAATTCCGACATCAGCTTTGGAACGCGTCTATGAGCGGAAGCTATCCGGAAGCCGCTTCGACGGACGCTGCCATGCTGAAAGCGCTCAATGTATGGAAGCAGTTGCTGGCCGACACGCGGTTCTGGGACGAAGAGCCGTTCTTCGAAGTCGACGGCGCGCGCGGGCTCTCGCTGCCCAACACGGAGTTCATTCTTTACCTGGAGAAGCCCGGCCCGGTGACCGTTCAGTTGGAAAACAAGCACAAGTGGAGCGGCGAGTGGATTAATCCCATCAGCGGCGAACACGCCGACATCGGCGCGATCAAGAGTGATTCGTTCAGCGGGGAGCCTCCCGACTTGAGTCACGACTGGGTCTTGCATATCTATCGCGAGGGTCACAAGGAGTCTCTGAAGAGCTACCGGTTTGAGGCCAGAACGGTGGTGCTGCAGGAGATTGAAGTAGACCCGCCCAAGGTGCCGTTCGAAATCGCGCAGCCTGCGGTCGACACTCTCGCGTTGAGCAAGCCGGTTTCGTTCGCCGTCCGTTTGAAGAAAGAAACGCGTGCCAGCCGTCGCATGGTTTATCTCTGGACCGGCGAAGTAAGCGCGGACGATGAAGGCTACCGCGTGATCGGAACGGGCGCGCAGGGGACGCTTCAAGTGCCCGCCAACATCATCCGCAATTTTCCCGGAACGCTGCACGTACGCCTATACGGCCTGAATGCGTTGGGCAAGCTTTACTCGATCGACCAAAACTACGGCCTGACGCGATGATGGTTCTGGCCATCGATACGGCTCACGAGTTCGGCAGCCTCGCGCTAAGCTACGGCGGTGAAACGCTGGAACAAACTCTGCTGCATGAGCCGGGCGGCTTCTCCGGCGTCCTGTTCGAGCAGATCGAAAAGCTTCTGCGACGTAACACTGTGAAGCTGAGCGCGGTGGATCTCTACGCGGCCGGGGAAGGCCCGGGCTCTTTCACCGGCGTGCGCATCGCGCTTACCGCCGCCAAGGCTCTGGCGGAAGCCAACCGCAAGCCGTGCTACGGGGTTTCCAACCTGGCGGCGATGGCCAACTTCGGAACCGCCGGGCATCGCGCCGTCGTGATGGATGCGCGCCGCGGGGAAGTGTACGGCGGCGTTTTCGGCGAAAGGCCTTCGCCCGAATTGGTGGCGCCATTTCCCCGATGGCTTGAGATTCTCCCTGCTGAAACCGAAGAGTTTCTCGCCTTCGATTTTGCCCCGTTCGAGGCCGTCCTCGCCTCTTCGCGCTTTGCTCACGCGGCGCGTACACGCATTCCGCGCGCTCTTGCCGCTTCTATGGCGGAACTGGCGCTCCAGCGCTTCCGCACCGGCGAATCAGCCGATCCGGCAATCCTGGACGCCAACTACGTCCGCCGTTCCGACGCCGAACTCCTCTGGAAAGATCGCTAAGCCTACGTCTCCGGCGTCGGCGTCATCCGCGGAATGCGCTGTTCCACCTCCGGAAGAGCGGGGAAGTCGGTAAACGGCTCGGTCTGATACCAATAGCACACGGAATAATAATTGTCCGCGCGATCGTTGGCGTGCCCATGTTCAATAGTGTGCTTCAAGTAGCGCGTGAACGTAACCGGATTGTCCGCGTGCCACCGGTACATCACGGTGCGGCCGCCGACGCGCTCGCCCGACGAAATATACGGTGCTCCGTTATAGAGGTAGCCGAACGGAGTTTGATTATCGCGCCCGCCGAAATCCCACGCACCGTTGATGTAGTCTTCGGTTCCCGTACCCGTGATCGCCGGCTTGGAGTTATCGTCAATGAAGATCATCTCGTCGCCTTCCCCCATCCAACTGTCCGCGTTCTGCAGAACTCCCAACGTAACGCCCATCAAATGCCCCGCGCCGTGGATCTCGGCGAACACATAGTTCTTCTCGCCGAGCAGGTTTTTCTCATTGTTATGATCAGCCCACGCGACCGCGGTGTTGGGCGCCGCTTGCCGATGCTGCGCATGAAAATACAGCGCGTCCGCGGGCAGCGCGGAAACCATTTTGTAGTCGATGTTCGAGTAAAGGGCGGTGACGCGCTGGTCGCCATCATTGGTCAGCGTGATGCGGGCCGATTTCGCAAACGGCATCGGGAAATAGCAGTTCAGCGCTTTCGCCGGAGAGCAGTTCAGGAAAGCCGATTGATAGTTGAAATACTGGCCGAGGTTGAGTCCGAAGAAATCCCCCACGGGTGTCTCGACGCTCGGCTTGGCGTTGCCGTCCCAGTAGGCTCGAAGGACGATTTCTTTCAGATGCGCCGCGCTTTCAGAGGCGATGGTGAACCAGATGTGACTGATGATTCCGGGACCGGGCGAATCGAACACCGTCAGCGTGGCGCCGGGCATGATCTGCGCGTGATCGTGGTTTCCACCGGAACGGTCGAACGTCGATTGCTTCAGCGAGCGATGATGCATGCGCCGCGCGTAGGCTGGAAGTTCAGTGGGCCCGCCCGCGGGAATTTCTTGCGCCTGTACTTGCTTGCCGGCGATCGCCGATACGCCCGCGAGACCGGCTAGGCGCCGCAGGAAGCCGCGCCGTTGTGTGGAATCCATGGACGGGATTATATACCGCCGACCGGAATCGTCGTCTGCACGCTGCTCAAGCCATCCAGGTACACGATGACCGGCACTTGACTCCCCGCCTGCACCGCCGTTGACAGAACGAAGTTCACATCGTACACCTTCGACGTGCCCACCTTCGTAACCGACACCGCCGCGTTCATCACTCCGCCGACGCTCACCTGCACCCTGCTCGGGTCAATCGTCGGTCCGGCATTCGGAAAACCGGAGACTAGAACGTCTACAGCCTGTCCCGCTTGCGCCGGCTGCGTCGCGCTCACCGGCTGATTGGAGGCGGTCAGCACGCCTACAATCACGGACTCCGGAGGATCGATGTTCACCGCCACGGGATAGCTGCTGAGCGACCCGTTATTCACCAGAAGCGTCGCGATTCCCGGCGATAAAGAACTGGGAATTTCCAAATTGATCAGGTACTGCGACGAATAAAGCAGGCTCGCTTGCAGCCCGTTGATGGTGACCACCGGCGTCGCGCTGTTCGAAGCTTGCAGATTGGCGCCGTAGAGACTGACGATGGCCCCGGCGAAGGAACCGGTCTGCCCCTGAACGCCGTTGAACAAGACAGGATAGGGCGCGGGAAGTCCGGAAATCGGCGATTGTAATTGAAACGCTTGCGGAGCCACGTTGAGTTGGAAGCCCGTGAGCGCCGTTACCTGCGTAGTAACCAGCGCCGCACCCGTCGGCATGCCCACATCGACGATGGCCTGCGTCGGGCTGAGCACGAAAGTGTTCCTCACCGCGGCATCATGCGTGCCGAATCCGAACACGGTCTGCCCCTGGACGAAGTTGGTGTTGGTGCCGTTGATGGTGACCATCGCCTCGGCGCCCGCCGGAAGAGCCGCGGGTGTGATGCTAAGAGCCACTGGCGAAAGGACCGGATACCTGAAAGTCACCGGTGAACCGGATAGAAGAAACGTCGAGTTCTGCCCATCGCTGTTGAACGCCGTGAGAGTTGCCGTCTGGCCGGATGCTCCGGCGGGAGTCACCAGCGTGATCAGGCCGTTCTTCAGATCGCGGTTTGTCACCGCACCCGGCAGCGAATCGAAATAAACCGCGGTATCCGGCCCAAACCCTTGACCGGCAACCGTCACTGTTCCATCCGCGTTCAACGTCGCCGATGCCAGGCTCGGCGGTTGAGCGGCGGTGATATGGAATGCCGAAGGCAGCAGGTACAGATAGTCGGAGGTTGAGAAGAAGAGATGCTGCGGTCCCGGCGCACCGAAGTTGGAAAGCGTCAGATATAGCGCCAGGAACGTGTTCCCGTTCGCGTCGCTATAAGGCTGGACGGCATACACCTGAGAAGCGCTTCCCAACACCTGCACACTCAGATTGCTCGTCTCGGCCCCGTTCTCGGCTATGCCCGTCCCATATGCCACCACAGTCCCCGGATTCGAGTTCTGGTTGATGTAGGCCGGATGAACCGCGTTCGCTGTCGCCGAGTTCGGCGGAAAATAGCTATACATCGCGACGTCATAAATCGGCACGTCGCCGCGGGGCGTGACCGCGACATTGAACCCGCTGCTGTTACTTCCCGCGGTAACGGTAACCTGCGTTCCGCTAAGTACGCTGAGCGAGCCCGGGTAGACCACTGCGTCGAACGGCTGGCTCGGATCGACGGCATTCCCGTCCGCGTCCTGCGGAGATTCGATATCCGCCGTGGGCGGGAGCGGATGCACGTACAGGTAGTACTGGCCCGGAGGAACGCCGTTCATCTGGAACGTGCCATCCGCCAGCGTGACCGCGCTCACCGTCGGGCCGGTATTGCTGAACGCCACCACCGAAGCCATGTGAACGGGAGAATTGTCATCCCCGTACGTGATTTGGCCGCTGATGGAGCCGAACTGAGAAGCGAACGAAGCCGCCGGATATAGCTCCGAAATTCCCGCTACATCATCCGCCCCAAGCGGCGCGCTGAGCGAAGTAGCCCGCGTGGTAATGGTCGACATAGTGCTCGACGCAAAGGTATGCTGCAAGCCGAGCGCATGCCCCATCTCATGAACCGAGACCAGGAAGAACGTTTCGCTATAGCTGGGCCCCGGTAGGTTCGTCAGGTTCCGGCTCATATGCATCGTGGAACGGAGGATGGGCAGGAAAGTATCGGTGTTGAAAGGAATCTGGCTCTGGCAGGCCGCCGGGCCGTTCGGAGTCAAATCCTCACAGACCGTCGGTCCACTATAGGCCAGTACCCCCGGTGGAAGATCTTCAAAAACCACCACGCCGCCGGGGCTGTTGTCCGGCGTTCCCACCGTATAGAGACCGCCGAACGCCACCCGCAAAGCTGAGGTCGTCACGCCGTTCCAGACTTGCGCCGCGCGTCGAATCTGGTTCACTACGGAGGGGAAGCTGTCATTCGCCAGATAACTTGCCGGGCCCGCATCGGAGACGAAGAAAGTGATCGTACTGTTCTGCAATTGCGGGAGGTTGTATTTTTCCGGGAGCACCGCGCCGTTTGGCCCGTAGTGCAGGAAATGATAATACGCCCCCGCGGGCACGCCGGAAACAATCGCCAGCAGTGAGAGGGAAACCAGAAGGCGCTTCACTTCGCCGCTCCGCCCGTTGTTGCTTCACTATGAATCGGTCTCAGCGCGGCTGTCACGCGTCCGCGCAGGTCCGTCATCCGCATGCGCACTGGGTGGTCCACCACGGGTTTCCCATCCGAGCCCAGCATCGCTTCTCCGGATGCCCGCCGCGACGCCATGATCTGGTTGTTATTCCCTGCGCCGACTTCGAAAATCCCTTGGTTCAGGCCCACCGGTTGATTCGGTCCGCTCTTTCCCTGCCACAGAAAAAGCATGTATGCCGCGCCCGTTTTCAACACCGGCATCCCGGGAAAGCTTTGCCGCAAACCGTTGAGCGATCCTCCTGGAATCGCCACATCCGTCGTCGGATTATTCGGCCCCTTCAATCGCTGCGTCACCTGAACGCTGTAATGCGTGAAGATGGTACCCCCGCTCTGCGCGGGATATGAACCTGTCACCATCCCCTGAACAATTTCCGTGCTCGCCGCCGTCATCTGTTCCACCGTCATCTGCTGCAGAATTGAAGCGAGAGCAGGCAGCGCGATAGCCGCCAAAGCGAGCGATATGCGGGCCCAGGGCCGGGGGAGGCTACTCAACATCATCTCTCAGGGAAGCACTCAGTCTACCAGTTTTCCTCAGTGATTTCATGAGGCTTAGCGGTGTCGGCCCTCGCCTGGGCGAGACTTCATGACACGGCTGTCACAAAGTTGCCCCAATCTTATGGTCGCGTACGACGAGGATCGGGATGTCGAGGCGGTGTCGGACCGGATCGATCGTGTTCCCGAAAATCAAATCCTTCAACCCGCCGTGGCCATGCGCCCCCATAACCAGCAGGTCCGGTTGAATCTCCCGAGCGTAGCGCACAATTTCCTGTTGCGGCCGGGACGAATGGCGGATCGCGGTTTCCACCAGCAGATTGTCGTGCCGCAGCGACGAAACCAGTGAATCCATATAGTCCTGGCCCGCCTCTACTTCGGCCGTGGACGAGAGCGATCCATAAATCTGGCTGGTAACGCCTTCTTCCACGTGCAGTAGGAAGAGTTCCGCGCCGTGAGCCCGCGCCAACGCGGACGCGTGCGCCAGCGCCTGCTGGTCCAGCGTGGAATGATCCAGCGTTACCAGGATGCGCCTGTATTGCGGGACAACCAGTTCCTCCACACGCGCCTGCTGCATTCCCACCGGACTGCGCAGACTCCGGCGCCACTCGTGTACGGCGGGGGCAAACGTGATCCAGCCGAGCAGAGTCAGCAGACCGACGGATCCCGTCAGGGCAAAGATCCAAAACACCGTTGCCGCCGCTCCCGCATAGCCCGCCAGTTCGGTGAGCATTTGCGTGAGCAGCCATATGTTCAAGCCGGCGATAAGAGCCGCGCTCGCCCACGCCACATAACGAAGCCACCGTTTGTTCGCGAACGATCCCATCCGGCCGGCGTCGTTCGTGAAGTGGATCAGCGGAATCACCGCAAAGGAAAGCTGTGCGCTCAGGATCACCTGACTTAACAGCAGTAGTTGATAGGTTCCCTGCGCGCCCCAGTATGCCACCACGATCGCCGCCGGGATAACCGCCATGGAGCGCGTGACTAGCCTTCGCAGCCACGGCCGCACGCGAATGTTCAGAAAGCCTTCCATGACGATCTGACCGGCCATGGTTCCGGTGATCGTCGAGGATTGCCCGGAACACAGCAGTGCCACCGCGAATAGAATGCTCGCTCCCTTCGCGCCCAGCAGCGGAGTCAGCAGTTGAAAAGCCTGCTGAATCTCCGTCACTTGCTTTCCCACCTTGTAGAACACCGCGGCGGCGAGAATGAGAATGGCCGCGTTGACGAACATAGCGCCATTCAAGGCGATCGTGGAATCGATCAGATTGAAACGGCAGGCTTGGCGGTGATCCGCCTCGGATTTCCCGATCCGGCGCGTCTGTACGAGCGACGAATGGAGAAATAGGTTGTGAGGCATTACCGTCGCACCTAGAATGGCGACCGCCAGGTACAGGCTCTTGCCGCCTATGCGGGGGATCAGTCCCCCGGCCATTTGCACCACATCCGGCCGCGCCCAGATAATCTCGATCAGGAAACACGCCCCGATCACGACAATCAGGGAAATCACGATCGCTTCGATGATGCGGATCCCGAAGCGTTGAAGCCATAGCAACAGCAGCGTGTCAAGCGCGGTCACCAGGACAGCGGCGAACAGCGGAATGGGGAAAAGCAGGGTAAGCGCGATCGCCGCGCCCAGCACCTCCGCCAGGTCGCAGGCGATGATGGCGATCTCGCAAAGCGCCCACAACGCCACAGCCACCGGGCGAGGATAACTTTCGCGGCAGGCTTGAGCCAGATCGCGGCCGGTGACGATCCCGAGACGTGCGCTTAACGTCTGGAGCAAAATCGCCAGGGCATTCGAAAGCACCAGAACCCAGAGAAGCCGGTATCCGAGGCTTGCTCCCGCGCCCAGGTCGGTGGCCCAGTTGCCTGGATCCATGTAGCCGACACTCACCAGATAGGCAGGGCCGGAAAAAGCGAATAACCTGCGCCATAATCCCGCGTGGGATATGCCTACGCTCGCATTGGTTTCGCCGAGCGAGCTCTCCGGGGCTAGGGTTCGGCTGACAGGGAACAAGACTTAGTGTAGCGGACGGGAGCCTCGACTGCCCTGAAAAAACGGGGTTTCGTGGGTTAAGCTTCCGGCGTGGCCGCCGGCGGTGGCGCTAGCTTAACCATGCTCGCCGCCATCTTGCCCGTGCGGTCCATACCCAGCTCAAAAGCTACCCGCGTTCCCGGCGTCAGGTCGGAAGCTTGCGCCTCCACGACGCGGGAGATGTGGAAGAACACGTCGCGGCCACCCCCTTCCGGACGGAGAAAGCCGAAGCCCTTCTCTTCAAAGTAGGTAATGATCGCGCCGATCTGCTCGGCTCGTTCATCGGCGGCATCCCCGGTCGCGCCGCTCGCGGATTGCTGCGGGCGGGAAGTCTTGTCGCCCACACCCTGTTTAATCAGGGCTAGATCTTCTTCGGTTAGGTCCGAGGGCGGCCGAACCGACTCTTCCGGCATCTTGAGGTCCGGATTCTTTTTCCGGGCCTCTTCAAACATTCTTTTCTGTCGAGCGTTCAAACGGGATCCCTCAAATCCACTACTGGGCCGCCGCGACCGGGGCCGGCGCTACCTTGGCCTTGCGCGCGCGGGTCGCCCGCTTCTCGACGGGCGGCGTGCGATCACTCTTTTTCAGAGACCCCATCGCCATAGAGGTTACGAACTTTTTGGTGCCGTGCTCATCGAACTTGATCTCGATACGATCCTCGGTGTGAGACTCGACCGTCCCAAACCCGAATTTCGCGTGTTCTACCTGGGCGCCCTTAGCGTAATTCGCCATACTGTTACCGGTATACTCCTAATCTGGTGGCAGGCCGTTTTAAGGAAACCGAACGGCCGCAGCGCGGAAAGTGCACTTGTGGATGAATACCACCACTATACCACTGATGTATACGGACTGATTCTCATCTTTATAAAGGACTTATCAAGTGGCCAATAGAAACGGCAGCGTCGGTTCGGCAATGTTGTGGATGTTCGTGCTTTCCCTGCTGTTGTTTTGGGTTCCGGTCGTCGGACCCCTCATCGCCGGCTTTGTGGGCGGCCGGAAAGCGGGAAGCCTGGGGAACTCCATCATCGCGGTCTTTCTGCCCGCTATTTTGTTTGGAGTGGCGTTCTTCGTTTTCGCCACCATGCTGACTGGAATTCCGCTGTTCGGTTTTCTCGCGGGCGCGGGCGGCGTCGCGATTGCGATGATCCACGTGGGTCCCCTGCTGCTCGGTGCTGTCCTGGGTGCAATTCTATAATTCGGCTCTGTACAAGGAGAAAAGCAACATGAAGCGTTTCATTTTGGCGGCCTGTGCGCTGGCATCCGGGTCCATCATCATGGCGGCGGAACCGTCGGCTGGGACTATCGGGAGCATCTTCGACAAACAACTCGGCTCAGTGGAGGGCGAGGTAGTGTCTCTGGCCGAGGCCATGCCGGCGGATAAGTACAATTTCGCGCCCACCCAGGGCGAGTTCAAGGGAGTGCGCACGTTTGCGCAGCAGGTCAAACACATCGCCGCCGTTAATTACGAAATGGCTGCGCTCGTACTCGGCCAGAAACTGACGATCGACCTGGGTAATTCGGAAAACGGGCCGGATTCCATCACTTCAAAGGAAGCGATTGTTTCGTTTCTCAAGGATTCCTTCGCCAAATGCCACCAGGCCGAAACCATGTTGACGAAAGAGAACTTCACTCAAATGGTAGACGGCGGCGGAGGCCATATGACGCCCCGCGGTAATCTAGCGAACGTGCCCATCTGGCATACTTTCGACCACTACGGACAGATGGTGGAGTATGCGCGCATGAATGGGATTGTTCCACCCGCCAGCCGCGGCCAATAACGTCAGGCCCAGTGGTTCAGTGGACCCGCGCCCGCCCCTAGTCCAGGGTTGGTGCGGATCGCCCGGCTGAGGAACGCTTTCGCCTCATCTACCGCCGCCACCAGATCCCGGCCGAGCGCCAGGCCCGCCGTGACCGCCGCCGAGTAAGTGCATCCGGTTCCATGCGTATGGCGCGTGGCGATGCGATGGGCCGGAAACTCGTGGAACTCGTTCCCGGTATACAAGATATCGGTCGGACTGCCTTCCAGATGTCCGCCTTTCACCAGTGCCGCCGCCGCGCCCATCCCGGCCAGTGCGCGCGCCGCGTCGCGCATCTCCTCTAACGTGTTCACTTCGCGTCCGGTCAGTGCCGCCGCCTCGTCCAGGTTGGGCATGATCAGAAACGCCCGTGGAATCAGTTTCCGGCGGAAGGAGTCGAGCGCGTCGCCGTCCAGCAGCGGATCGCCACGCTTCCCCGCCATCACCGGATCCACCACCAGCGGAAACGTGAATGTTCCGGCCAGATCGGCTAATGCGCTCACCGTTTCCGCGCCGCCGAGCGCTCCACTTTTAGCCGCGGCGGGCGGGATATCCGCCAAAACCGCTACGATCTGTTCCAGCACAATCGCGGATTCGATCGCATGCACCCGCCGTACTCCAAGGGTGTTCTGGACCGTGAGCAGCGTCACGGCAGCTTCCCCATAGACGCC
The DNA here is from genome assembly GCA_965225785.1 of Bryobacteraceae bacterium. Taxonomy (GTDB): domain Bacteria; phylum Acidobacteriota; class Terriglobia; order Bryobacterales; family Bryobacteraceae; genus Bog-113. The sequence continues at coordinate 1,506,961 of CBDDBV010000005.1, forward strand.
AAAGCGGTGGAACGTTTTTAGGTCGGCCTGGATCCCGGCGCCCCCGCTGGGATCCGATCCGGCGATGGAGAGTGCGACGGCAACCATTCCTCAGCCTATACCTCTTCCTGGGAAGGCATATGAAGTATCTAGGTGAAACGTCCGATTAGAGCCACATGATTCGTCTCAAGCTGATTTCGTCCCTGCTGCTTGCCGGGACCGTCCTCACCGCCGGGACGATTCATTTGAAGACCCGTAACATCGACACCACTTCCGAGCCGTCCAGTTCCTGGCAGCGGCCACTGCACCGGTTTGACCCGACCCGCCGTCATCTCATGGTGGAACTCACGGCGCCAGTGAACCCCGGCTTAACGGCGGCGCTGGCCGCGCGCGACATTAAGATCACCAGTGCGCTCGGGCTCCGCGCGCTCATGATCTCCGTATCGGAGTCGACGTCTCTGGCCGGGCTGGGAATCCAATGGTCGCAAGAGTTGCGCGCCAGCGACAAACTGAGTCCGGATCTGGAAAATTCCGAAACCGCAAGCGCGGGCTGGGTCGTAGAGTTTCATAAGGATGTGCTCCCGCGCGATGCTCTGGACATCCTGCGGCGAAACGGGCTGATTCTGGTTTCGTCAGGACGCGGGCTACCGTATCGAACGGTGGTGCGCGGAGAGCCCGGCGCGTCGAAATCGGAGACCCGGTCGCAGCTCCTAACGCTGGCCGAGTGGGACGAGGTAGCGTACATATTCCCCGCTTCGCGTGCGGTTGCCCGTGGCAACGCTCGGCCATGCGCCGGAGCTCTGACGCAGGGGGGCGGCACCGCTCAATACGTGTTGGTCAGCAGTGGCTGGACCCCCAACAGTCTGAATGGAACCACCCTCAACTATGTCTTTACGACGCTTACGAATGACGTCCCCACCGCCGAGGTTCAATCGGAAATCGTGCGCGCGATGCAGACGTGGAGCAAAGTCGTCAACGTGCAATTTGTAGAAGGGACGGACTCCGCCGCCCCGCAAACCGTAGCGATTGAATTCGGGACCACAGTGAACAATGATCCCACGCCGTTCGAACCCGGCGGCGCCATCCTGGCTCACACGTATTACCCCGCGCCGCCGAATCCCGAACCGATTGCGGGCGATATGCACTTTAACCCGGCGGAGAGTTGGCACGTTGGCGCCAACACCGATATCTACAGCGTCGCGCTGCATGAAATCGGTCACGCTCTCGGGCTGGGACACACCGACAACCCGGCCGACGTCATGTATCCCTACTACCAGTACAATCCGTCACTAAGCCCCAACGATATCGCCGGGGCCGTTTCGCTCTACGGTGCACCGGGGTCGATCGCCCCTCAGCCGGTTTCGGGAGACCAGACTACCGTAACGGTTCCAGTGGCATCCGGCGCGCCGCTGTCCCTCGCGATCGCGTCTCCCGCAAATGGTTTACGAACTACGGCCGCGACGGTGACCATGAGCGGAACGCTGCTGAATGCGGTTGGCGACGCCTCCGTGGTATGGCAGACCAGTACCGGCCGCTCCGGTCAGGCTACCGGAACCGCAACGTGGAGCGTCGCCGCGGTCCCGCTTTCTCCCGGAATCAACCTGATCACCGTAACCGCCACCGATAGCTCTCAACAGATCGCGACGGGTCTCATCCGCATCACGCGCGCTGGAACCACTGGAACAGCGCCGGCGCCCGCAACCGGACCCTTCATCACCATCACGTCGCCATCGAACGGGCTCGTCACGAGCGCGGCGTCCGTCACCCTAAGTGGAACTGCCGGTGATCCCGCCGGACTCACGCAAGTCACGTGGGAGACCAACACGGGCGCAGCCGGCGTCGCCGTAGGGACAACGTCTTGGACCGCTTCGGGCATTCCCTTATTTCCCGGCGCTAACGTGGTGATTGTCCGGGCATATGACGGGTCGGGAGCCATGCAGTGGACGTCAATTTCAATAAATCAAAATTAATTGGCAGAATACTTGAACAATTTCCACACAAATACCGATAAGAGAAGGCAGAGTAGCGAACAGGGCTGAAGATGGATTTCACAAACGATAGTCGCTGCACAACCATAGAATTTCCCGGTCCGTGCGATGCGCCCCCTTCAAGTCAATCGGCCGTGAGTCCGTGGCCGATGTTGGCTGAAGTGCGGCAAACTTTATTCGAGCAGAGCAGTCAACCACCGGTAGTGCTCCTGATCGCGGACGGCGATATTGAACGGCGCATGCTGATCTCGCTGCTGCGGCGGGAGGGGTGTAAGTCGATAGCCGTCCGTTCCTGTGCGGAGGGGCTGGACATGCTGGCCGCCAGCCGTCCGGATCTGGTCGTCCTGTTTCGAGACATGCGCGGCATGGATGTGCTTGAGTGCTGCCGCAATATTAAGGCAAGCAGGCGGAACGAACTCACCCCGGTAATGATTGTGAGCGGCGGAGCCAGCGTTTCTGATGAGATTGCGGGAATTCAGGCCGGCGCCGATGAATACCTGATCACACCCCTTCATCCGGAGGTATTCCGAGCTCGCATTCGAGCTATGCTCCGCCACAAAGTTGCCACCGATCGCCTGGAAGAAGCGGAAACAATTCTTTTTGCGCTTGCTCAAGCGGTGGAGAAGCGGGACCACACGACGGGCGGACACTGTCAGCGTCTCGCGCTCTTCAGCGTAGCGTTCGGCATGCGCCTCGGCCTTTCCCAGGTACAACTCCTCGCGCTGCATCGCGGTGGTTTTCTCCACGACATCGGAAAGATCGCCATACCGGACTCCATCCTCTTCAAGCCGGGAAAGCTCACGCCGGAGGAGTGGACAGTCATGAAAACCCACAGCGTCCGGGGAGAAGAAGTCTGCAAACCGCTTCGCTCGCTTTCCCACGTGCTGCCGATCGTCCGCAATCACCATGAACGCTGGGATGGCGGTGGCTATCCGGATGGGCTGCGCGGGTCAAAGGTTCCTTTGCTGGCGCGCGTTCTTCAACTGACCGATGTATATGACGCGCTTACCACCGTCCGTCCTTACAAGCCGGCGTACACCACCCAGGTGGCTCTGGAAACGCTGGTGGCTGAAGCCAAGATGGGTTGGCGCGATCCGGAATTGACGGAGCTGTTCACGCAACTTCCTTTTGACACTCTCGACGCGGCCGCGCACAAAGCCATGGACGCCGAGCACGCGCAGAACTTCGAGGAATCGATCGTCAACCTCAAAACCCACTTGTTGGCCGTCGCGAGCTAGGGGCGAACCTCGTAGATCGATCGGAATGCGCCCATCCGCGGATAGTACCGGTAGCTTCGCAAGATCTCGATGATTTGGCGAATATGCCCGAGATCGTGGAACGCCCACTCATTCAGCAAGTCGGAGACGGTGATGATACCGAGCTTCTCGTGTCTGCCTGTGCGCGTCAGAACGTCGGGAGTCAAGCCGCGGAGGTATTCGATGTTGGCTTCTCGCTGATCTTCCCAGTGATCGAACGAGTCTTCGACATCGCGCCCGGAGTATTGGCCGCCGGCAGCGAATACCTCCTGGTTGTACTCCGCCAGTTCGGGCGAAGCCTCGTGCGTCATCGCGTCCACTCGTGATCGAAAACCATGTCCTTCCACGTGTGAGAGATGCTCAATCACCTCCGCGATCGACCATCGCTGCGGCCCCGGTTTCCAATCGGCCTCTTCTTGAGTTAACCCGTCCAATAAGAGCCGGAATATCTCCGGTGTACTTTCCAGTTGCGCCAGCCCAGGCAGCATTATCGTCCCCGTTCCACCACTCGAATCAACCGCTCATTCTCGCCGGCCGGTCCCTCGTCGAACCGCTGTTCAATCGAGATCTCGGTCCGCCGCGCCGGCATCGCCGCGCCGAGTTTTTCGCCCCACTCTACCAGGACGAGCCGCGCTGAATCGAAGATCTCATCCAAACCCAGCGTGTCGATCTCTCGCGCATCATCCAGGCGATAAAGATCAATGTGAATCACGCCCGCGCCATAGTCATGGATCAGTGTGAAGGTGGGGCTGCTCACCTCGTCCGCCTGCGCGCCTTCCACGCCCGCGGCAATCCCGCGAACCAGTGTTGTCTTTCCGGCCCCCAGATCGCCGCTCAACAGCACGACCCCGCTCAGGCGCTTCCCCAGTTCGACGCCCGCCGCAATCGTTTCAGCTTCAGACGAAGTCCGGATCGTCCAGTCCTGATTTGCCATCCCGCGCCTCGCGCATAGCCTGCGGCAGCATGCGAAGCAGATCCGTCGCTACAAACGCCTGCTCGCCGATCTGGTCCGCGCCCAACTCCCCCGAGCGTCCATGCAGATACACGGCGGCGGCGACGGCTTCGCCTGGACGATCCGGAAACTGCGCCAGCATGCCGGAGATCAAGCCCGTAAGGACATCGCCCGTGCCGCCGGTCGCCATGGCCGGCGAGCCCGTGGGATTGACCCACACTCGCCCATCCGCAAACGCGATCAACGTTCCTTCTCCCTTCAGCACAAGCAGAACACCGCGCTCCGCGGCGAACCGCCGGGCAACATTCACCCGGTCGGCCTGCACCTCTTTCACTGTTAGACCTGTCAATCGCGCCATCTCACCGGGGTGCGGCGTCAACACCCGCAAGCGCCCGGTCGGCGCCGTCCAACTGTCCTTTCGAGCGGCCAATATATTCAGCGCATCCGCATCCACCACCATCGGCTTCTCGCAATCATCGAACAACGCGCGCACCACTCCGGCGGTCTCGTCACCGGTCCCGATCCCGGGGCCGATTGCCAGCAGCGTCAGCTTTTCCATCAAGTGTTGGATCTCGCTCAACGCGTCCGTCGCAATTTCGCCCTTCTTCGTTTCCGCCAGAAACTCCGTCATCAGCTCCGGCGAGTGGGCGGCGATCACCGGAATCGCCGAAGCGGATGATGCCACCGTGACCAGTCCTGCCCCGGCATGAAGCGCCGCCATTCCGGACATGGCGGCCGCGCCCGTCTTGCTGCGCGATCCGGCCACCACCAGGACGTGCCCGTACTTTCCCTTGTTCCCATCCGGATCCCGCGGCGCGAGCAGTTCCCGAAAAACGGCAGGCTCCACGAGCCCAAGGTCGAACGCGCGATCATCCTGATAAAGTGCGGGGGGTGTGCCGATCGGGTAAACCCGCAGTTCGCCCAGCTTGCGCCGGTTCGGCGCGAACACATGGCACGGACGCGGCGCCGTAAACGTCACGGTCGCGTCCGCCCGCGCGACTTCACCCGCCGGCTCGCCGCTATCGCTTGCCATCCCCGACGGCACGTCGACGGCGACCACACGGGCCGCCGGGAACCCGGTATTGATCTCGCGAATCCACTCGAGCGGCCTCCCGCGCGCGGGTCCATTCAATCCGCTCCCCAAAAGCGCGTCCACGAGCAACGAAGCGGAATAGATACGCGGCTCAATCTCAAAACTCACGCCCACGCCGCACGCCCGCAGCATTCGATAGTTTGCCGCAGCATCGCCCGTTAGTTCCTCCGCCGCGCAGGCCAACAGAATGTCGAGCGACTTCGGCGATGTCAGCGTGAAAAGCTGCCGCGCAATGGCTAACCCATCGCCGCCGTTATTTCCTTTTCCGCAAAATACCACGATGCGGTGCGCGTTCAGCGGAGAATAGCGCCGCCGCATAAACTCGAATACCCGCGCCGCCGCATTCTCCATGAGAATGATTCCGGGGATGCCGAGTTCTCCGGTTCGCCGGTCCACCTCGCGCATCTGCGCGGCTGTAAGTACCTTGCGCGGTTGCATCACCCGATACTTCGAGCCAGAACCAATGTCATATCGTCGGGTAATTCCGGCGCGCTGGTCCAGGCGCGGACCGCATCCATCACGCGCTTGATCAACTCGTCCGCTTCCAGCTTATGATGCTTCAGCACCGTCTCCACCAGCCGGTCCGCCCCAAACTCTTCGCCGTACTCATTCTCAGGCTCGGTAATTCCATCGGTGTAATTCACAAGTAAGTCGCCGGGCGCCAGAACCACTTGCTGCTCTTCATAGCGGCAGGAAGGGAATGCGCCAACTACGGTTCCGGTTACTTCGAGCAGCCGCGGCGCGCCGTCGCGGATCAGGATGGAAGGTAAGTGGCCGGCATTAGTGTAAGTGAACGTGCGATCCTGCTCATCGTAGACGCCGAACATGAACGTCGCGTACTTCTCAGGCGCCGTGCTCAGATACAACTGATTGTTCAGTTGAGAGACCATCCGGGATGTGGAATAGACGTGCCGCGAGTTGCCGTTCGCGGCTGCCGCGAGCATGGGAGTAGCTCCGGTTAGCTGGGTCCGCATGATGGACTGAATGGAAGCCATCAACAACGCCGCCGAAATTCCCTTGCCTGCGACGTCCCCGATGGCGATAGCCAGCTTTGAATCCTGCAGGCAGAGAAAATCATAATAGTCACCGGAAACCATGCTGGCCGGCCGGCAAAGCCCATGGATCTCCAGTGTTTTCATCTTCGGGGAAGTTCGCGGGAACAACTGGTTCTGAACCTCGCGCGCGATCTCCAGTTCGGATTGCAGCCTTTCTTTCTCCTTCTCGACGATCACCAGCCGCTCCAGACGTTCCGTCATGCTGTTGAAGGACTCGGCCACCGCGGCGAGCTGGTCATGCCCCTTTACTTGAATCCGGTGCGAGAATTCTCCCTCCGCGACGCGGCGGGTACCGAAGTATAAATCCTGCATCGCGCCGGTGACTGTTCGAGTCAGCGACACTCCAATCACCAGCGACACCATCTCCACCAGCAGGAACAGAATCGCCAGCCCGATCAGTATATAAAGTGACCCCAGCGCCAGAGTAAACTTCTCGCCGAATATCGCCCCGAGTAGAGCCGAGGGACGCGTGGTGATCAGAAGAAAATGAGCGGATGGAATTCGCTTTCCCGTTCCCCACTCCGAGATGTTGATGAAGTTCACCATGTTGACCGCGAAGTCGAACTGGCTTTTTGGCGCGGGCACCGAGTTCGCTTCGCCCCCGCGCAGTTCCTCCGGAGTTAACCTGTGGCGGCGGGCCAGGCGGACATGATCCCCTGAAATCTGAACCTCGCCCAGATGCGGCACCAGTTCGCCCAGCATCTCCCGATCCAGCGGAGCCAGCACATCCACCGTGTCTCCGTCATTTGTGGTGGAGTGCGACCACGCGTAGTACACCCCGTTCCTGATCGTCAGTCCTGTATACGAAGGAGCGTCCAGCGCGGCCGGCTCCGCGTGCGAATCGGCGGGATAGTGAAGAACCTGATTATTCCTGCGAATGACTACCTCAAACGCTGGGAAACGTTGACGGATGAAGGATGCCGCCTGGTCAAGCAGCTGCGCCGGCGACGCCTCAGGATTCATCGCAATAATCCGCGCGGGGAGCTTGAGAGTGTCCAGAGTCCGATCGAGTTCTGAACTAACTAAGTACATTGCTGTCTGGCCGGCGAAGATATAGCTTCCGAGCGCCACCAGCGCGAGAACCAGAACCAGCGGTACAACGCCGATGAAGACGTAGGTCACGATCAGGCGATTGCGCAACCGCCAGATACTTTTGCGGATCAACGCTACTGAAATGCGCCACGCCAGAATCGCCCCGGTCACAAAAGCTCCGGTCGAGGCGAGCAGCATCCACCCCGTCGCGTCCGGCAGAAACGCGCACAGAATTGCCGCCGCCAGGAAGAACACAAAAACCCCCGCGACGGTGACACGCCCGACCCAGAAAAGCTCTTTGAACGAGGCCAAGGTCTCAGTTTACTAAGTCAATGCGATGACAAGGGTAAAGGCGGCGCGTTATCCGGGATTCACACTGTGGGCGATCGCGGGGGTTTCCCGAGCGGGTGCTTCTATATGAACCGCCAACGCTTCCGTTAGCAGCTTCATCGCGGTTTCCGGATCATCCGCGAATTGAAAAAGCTCCAGGTCAGCCGGAGAAATCATGCCGTGTCTCACGAGCGCCTCGAAATTGATAATCTCCTTCCAGTACTCCGACCCATAAAGAACGATCGATATCTTCTTGGCGAGTTTGCGCGTCTGCACCAGTGTCATCAGTTCGAACAGTTCGTCGAGCGTCCCAAACCCACCCGGAAATACGACCATCGCCTTGGCCAGATAGGCAAACCAGAACTTCCGCATGAAGAAGTAATGGAATTCGAAGCTCAATTCTTCGGTGATATACCGGTTCGGAAACTGCTCGAAAGGCAGTCCGATATTCAATCCGATGGTTTTGCCGTGCACGTCCATCGCGCCGCGGTTGGCGGCTTCCATGATCCCGGGACCGCCGCCGGAAGTCACTACGAACCGGAAGGTATCGCCCGCGAATTGTTTGGACCACTCCGTGACCTGACGCGCAAGTTCGCGCGCATCGTGGTAATACCGGCTCATCGAGCCGGTTTCCGACAGCCGGGCGGAACCGAAGAAGACGACTGTATCCTGGATGCGCTGGCGGCGAAAGTGCGAGAGCGGCTCCAGATATTCAGACAGTATGCGGAGCGCCCGGGAATCCGGACCTTTGAGAAACTCCTCGTTCTTGTAGGCCAGCGGCGGACGCTCCGGCGGGTTCGCGTTGTCGATCATTTCCGTTCCAGTCTCTCCAGCCTTTTCTTAAAATCACGTACGCTGCGCACCAGTTCGGGAAGCTTCTGGAATGCGGTGATGGAACGCAACCAATTGAAGCTATCAAATGCGGGCGACCCGCTGACCACCGCCTTCGCATCCACATCTCCGCCGATGCCGCTTTGCGCATAAACGACCGCGCCTTCGTGAATCGTCAGGTGGCCGGACACGCCGACCTGGCCGGCGAGCAGGACATTCTTTTCAAGTACGCTGCTACCCGCCAGTCCGGTCTGCGCGCAGATGATGTTGTCTTCACCCACTACGCACGCGTGGCCCACCTGCACCAGGCTATCGATCTTGGCGCCCCGCTTCACCCGCGTTTCCCCAATGGATGCGCGATCGACTGACGTTAACGTCTGCACTTCGACGTCGTCTTCGATAACGGCGATACCCGACTGCACGATCTTGTAGTGAGCGCCGCCGGCCTGCTTGGCGAATCCAAATCCGTCGCCGCCGATCACGGTGCCGTTCTGGAGCGTCACGCGGTGCCCGACTTGGCAGAACTCGCGCACGGAGACATGCGCATGCGCCAGGAAATCATCGCCGATCTCGACGCCTTCATAGATCACCACATGCGGATGCAGAGTCGCACCGCGGCCGATGATCACGCGTTCGCCGACGACGCAATACGCTCCAATGGAAGCGCCTTCGCCCACCCGCGCGGATTCGGCGATCACCGCGGTGGGATGAATTCCCGGTGCGGGCCGCGGCGCCTGGTAGAAGAAGGCGAGTGCGCGCGCAAAATCCAGATACGGATTAGCCGACACCAGGCAGGCGGGGGCGATGCCGTCCATCGGCTTCGAAAGCAGGATCGCACCCGCCCGCGTCTCGCTCACCTTCGGGATGTACTTCGCGTTCGATAGAAATGTGAGGTGATCCGGGCCGGCTTGTTCCAGGCCGCTCACGCCTGTAATATCGCGCTCACCGGGACCGTAAAGCGTACAACCTAGTGCCTCCGCTAGTTCGGAAACCTTCATCGTGGAACCCATGGTCAGGTTAACGTACCGGAAGTCGGGAACACCTCCGCGCTCAAATGAACTCCGGGACTCCAGTGGACTCATTATGGTAAGATCGCCGGGCAAAAGGATACTTATGCGTCGTATGCTTCTAAAACTCTTCCTGGCCGCGTATTTCGCTATTGCGCTGGCGCCTGTTGCGCCGGCCCAAGCGCTAAGCGTAGACGAGATCATCGCCAAGAATATCCAGGCGCGCGGCGGCGCCGAAAAGCTGAAAGCAGTCTCCACGCTCCGCGCCACCGGCGAGTTTCGCGAAGGAAGCATGCTCGCCGAATTCGTCCAGGAAAATAAGCGGCCCAATAAAGTCAGGAATGAGATGACCCTCCAGGGCATGACCGCCATCAATGCGCACGACGGCAAGATGAGCTGGCATATCATGCCGTTCGGCGGCCGGAAAGATCCGGATTTAATGTCTCCGGATGACGCCAAAGAACTCGTCGAACAAGCGGATATCGACGGCCAGTTAGTCGGTTATAAAAATAAAGATCACCGCGCGGAACTGATCGGCCACGATTCGGTGGAAGGCACCAACTGCTACAAGATCAAGCTCACTCTCAGCACTGGCGATGTCCGGTATTACTACATCGACACGGATTCCTTTCTGGAATTGAAGGTGGAAACCGAGCGGAACATCCGCGGCGCTATGCATTACGCTGAAATTCTTTATGGCGACTATGAACAAGTGGACGGAGTGTATTACCCGTTTGCCATCGAGTCCTGGAACAAAGGAGATTCCGACCACGTGAAGCTGACCTTACAAAAAGTGGAAGTGAATGTCCCGATATCTGACTCGCTGTTCGTCATGCCGAAAGGGGCGGGAAAATGACAATCGGCCGAACTGTAAAGCTTCTTGCTGTAGCGTTCCTGGCGGCATTTACCTTACCCGCGCAGGAGACACCTTTCGACTCCGATACCATTTCCGGACTAAGTGCGCGGAATATCGGCTCCGGCGAGACCGGCGGCCGCGTGGCTGCAATCACGGCGGTCCGGGAAAACGGCCGGCTTACGATCTATATCGGCGCCGCGGATGGCGGCGTCTGGAAATCCGAAAACGGCGGCACCACTTATACGCCCATCTTCGATAAGCAGTCGGTACAGTCCATTGGTGCGATCACCGTAGATCCAAAGAACGCCAAGATCATTTGGGCGGGAACCGGCGAGTCATGGACCCGCAACAGCGTTTCCATCGGCGACGGGATTTATAAGTCGACCGACGGCGGCGAGAACTGGACCAACATGGGCCTCAAGGATTCCGAACGGATCAGTAAAATTCTCGTGGATCCGAGTGACGGTAACAATGTCTACGCCTGCGTACCCGGGAAACTGTGGAGCGATAGTGATGACCGCGGCGTTTACCGCACCCGGGATGGCGGCCGTACCTGGAACAAGATCCTGAAAGGCGCGAATCTTTCCACCGGTTGCTCCTCGCTCACCATGAGTTCAAAAGATCCGGGAACGCTGTACGCCGGCATGTGGGACTTCCGCCGGAAGGGCTGGACCTTTCGTTCAGGCGGTGACGGCCCGGACGCGCCCAGCGCCAGTGGCCTGTATAAGTCGGTAGACGGCGGGGTTACCTGGACGGAACTAAGTGACAAGTCTGCCCAGGGACTTCCCGCGAAACCATGGGGACGCGTTGCGCTTGCAACCGCGCCATCGAATCCCAATGTGATCTATAGCTTGATCGAATCCGCGCGCAGCGCGTTGTTTCGTTCCGCGGACGGGGGTAAGACATGGCAGGAGCGCGATCGCAGCCAGATGATGATCTGGCGTCCGTTCTATTTCGCCAACTTGATTGTCGATCCAAAAGACGAGAATAAGGTATATAAACCGGGTGGCAGTCTGATTGTCAGCGGCGACGGCGGGAAAAGCTTTGCGACCATCGCGGGCGGAGCTCACGGTGACTTCCACGATGTCTGGGTGGACCCTGACAACACCAGTGAGTTGATCGCTTGCGACGATGGAGGCGTTTGGTATTCACGCGACGCGGGCGACAAGTGGCTCCGGTCGGACAACCTTCCCATCGGGCAGTTCTATCATGTGAGCGCGGACATGAGCGACCCTTTTCATGTCTACGGCGGCCTGCAGGATAACAGCGTGTGGGTGGGCGATTCCGCTTATCCCGGGGGGATCACCAACCATCGCTGGGAAAATCTTTACGGCGGTGACGGTTTCTTCGCTTTCGTGGATCCTTCTAATCCCGACTATATCTACGGCGAAGCCCAAGGCGGATTTATGGGGCGCATTAACCGGCACACCCTCGAAGTCCGAAGCACCCAACCGCAGCAGAACTATGGCGAGACGAAGCTGCGGTTTAACTGGAACACTCCGATCCATATCAGCCCCACGAATAAGGACGTGATCTATATCGGCGCCCAATACTTATTCCGGTCCGGCGATCATGGCCAAACCTGGGACCGGATCTCGCCCGACTTGACGACGAACGATCCCGAAAAGCAGAAGCAGGAAGAATCCGGCGGGGTCACGGTGGATAACTCGGTCGCGGAAATGCACACGACCATCTACTCCGTCAGTGAGTCGCCGCGGAATCCCCAATTAGTCTGGGCGGGAACCGACGACGGCAACTTACAACTGACTCGCGACGGGGGTAAGACTTGGGTGAACGTGGCGCCGAATGTTCCGGGAATGCCTAAGTTCTCCTGGGTTTCCTGGGTGGAAGCCGGCCGTTTCGAGGAAGGGACGGCGTACGCCACTTTCGACCGGCACACCTTCGGCGATATGACCCCGTATGCGTTCAAGACCGCGGACTTCGGTAAAACGTGGACGCCGGTGATCGGCAAAGACAGCCCCGTTCGAGGCTATGCGCACGTCATCAAGGAAGATCCCGTTTCCTCGCGCCTTTTGTTCCTTGGCACGGAGTTCGGGCTTTGGATCTCGCTCGATGGGGGCGGCCATTGGGCGCAGTACAAAGGCCACGAATTTCCGAACGTCGCCGTCCGCGACCTGGTGATCCAACCTCGCGACTCCGACCTGGTGATTGGCACCCATGGACGTGGAATCTGGATCATCGACGACATCTCGCCGTTACGCCAGTTGACGCCGGAGATTCTCGCCAAGGATGCCGTGTTTCTGCAAAGTAAACCGGCGCAGCAGCGCATCTTCTCGCAGGGCGGCTGGGCGGACGGGGACGCAACGTTTGTCGGCCAGAACCCTCCCGACGCCGCGCTGATTACTTACTACCAGAAGAAGCGGCACATCTTCGGGAGGATGAAGATCGAGATCTTCGATGACAAGGGCGCGCTGGTGGATACTCTGTCTCCGAACAGCCGGCGCGGTCTGAGCCGGGTGGAGTGGCCGATGCGGTTGAAAGCGCCGCGTGTTCCGCCGGCGGCCGCTATCGCGGGCGAAGCGACGATCGGACCCAGGGTTCTTCCCGGAACTTATACCATCAAACTAACCCGCGGCAAGGAGTCATATACAACGAAGTTGGACGTGGTATTGGACCGCCGCGCGACTTACACCGCGAGCGACCGCAAGGTGGAGTTCGAAGCGGCCATGCGGGTTTACGGGTTACTTCGGGATTTAAGCTTCGACGTCGACCGCATCAATGGTTTGCGGGAAGCCCTTCTGGATCGGGCTGGTAAATTATCTGCCGGAGATGCGCTCGCAAAGCAGTTGAATGACGTAGCCGCGAAGGCGGAGGAAACGCGCAAGAAAATCGTGGCGACCAAAGAAGGCGGGGCGATCACAGGCGAAGAACGCATTCGCGAAAAGACCTCGCAGTTGTATGGGGCCGTGGTCTTCTACGAGGGCCGTCCCGCGGATTACTATGTATCTCGGATCGATTCGCTCACGCATGAACGGAAAGATGTCTCCGATCAATTCGAATCACTAATGGCCCAGAATCTACCCGCCATTAACGCAACTCTGGCGGCCCATAAACTGGAGCCGATCCAGCCGCTGACGCGGGTGGTGTGGGAGAAAACGGTAGCAGCCACCTCGGGCGGTATGGCTGCGGCAGGCGCGTTCCGATGGTCGAGCGTGGGTTGGCGTTGATGCAAGTACGGCTGATAGTGCCTGAAATCGGACGCCCGGCAATTGCACCATGGCTATGAAATGATTACGGGTAACGGGCGCCACTTCGAACTTATTCCTGGCCGCACGTGGCAAACCATTCTTCCAATACTGCGGGCCGCATCGGGCGGAGCAAATCATCCTGCAATGCCAGTGGCATGGCTGTGCTTATCCCAATTTTATGCTTTAGCGGGTTTGAAATGAGGATTCCGCTATTGCGCGCGCTTTCGCGGGAGCCCACAGCCACAGCGTTGAAAGTTTACCCAGCCTTCGATCCGAGTGGTGTCGACACGGGCGGTCGATTTCGACCAGCTTCGTCAGGAACTCTCGGGCTCGGTTGTGGTTGGACCGTGTGAGTGCTACTCGACGCCTAGAACGATGGCGTCCGGGTTACCCTGAACTGCTCGCGCTTCGAGTTCTGGCTACTCCTCGATCAAGTCGACGAGAATCGAGCCAGTACGTTCACGAATGCGCCGACGTCGGGAACGCAATTCGGTTCATCGCTCGGCGAATGCAACAACACGAACCTGAAGCGTGAGCATTTCCTGAATCGTGGCTTTTGCCGCACAGACCGGGAGCATAAACTATAAATAAACGGCACGGGAAAGCATTCAGAGACACGAATGACTAAAGAGCAGATACACGAGGCAATCGACCGGCTGACACCAGACCAGTTGACGCAAATCAACGCAGCCCTGGAACAAATCTCGCACGAAGATCCTCGTGAGCGCTGGCGAAGCATCCCAGGCCTAAAGCTGCCTGAGATCTGGCCGCCTGACTACGGGGATTTTAACCCGATCAAACTTACGGGAGAGGGGGAATCGGCTGCGGAGCAGCTGATTCAGGAAAGACGGTGACGATCCATTACCTGGACTCCAGCGTCTGGGTAAAACGATACCTCGATGAGGAGGGCAGCTCCCGCGTGCATGAATTGTTCAAAACAAAGGAAGTGCTCGCCTCGTCGGGGCTCGGCCGAGTCGAAGTGGCTGCCGCGATCGCACGACAGTCTGGGGCCCGTCGCCTCGATGACCGTTCCCGGCGTGTCATCGAACTGCAACTCGACCGGGAATGGAGCCTCTTTCTACAAGCCAATACCGTCCAGAAGGACTTCGAGTCTGCTGTCGATCTGACACGCAGGTTTTATCTCCGGGGTGCCGACGCTCTTCACCTCGCCGTTTCGTGGGAACTGTCCCAGCAGTTTGAGGCGAAGGGTGACCATCTGGTACTCCATACATCAGATCGTGAACTCGCGGCAGCGGCCCGAAAGGCGGGCATAGCCGTTGAAGATCCACTTGCCCCTTGAATTCTCAGCCCGGAAACTGTTTCCCGCCCATGTTCGCCTACCCTCCCCAAGCCGAACTTAACCGCTCCCTTCCGAAATCCAAGCCGTACGCCAACGGTCGCCCCAGCCGCGCCCTTCGCGACCGCTTCACGTCCCAAATCGGCGAAGTCGTCTGGAAATACAAACTCTCGCCGGAAACCGTCAACCTGCCAGCCCGCCAGGGCATCCACGAAATTCAGGTCTTCTCCATTGACCTCAAAACCGGCGCGCTCGCTCCCGACTTGCTCCGCACCATCGACCGATCCCATCTATATTGACGTCCCGCCTCGCGCGGCCGAATCCCTCCGCGATCAGGTCGAACGCGTGACCCGCATCCAGGCGAAGAAAAAGGAATGCAAGCGGCTGGAGTCGCGTCTTCGCCGCGAGATCCAGTTCAATCGTAAAGTAGAGATCAACGCTGAGCTACGAATCAGAACGTCGGAACTCGCCGAACTCCAATAAGGAGTATTAGGATACTTGTCTACGAGGTCGATAGTGAGTCTCGAATTCGAGCATGCGCTTCTAGCGTTGAGGTCAGACTGCGAACGCAGCGTGGGGAGTCCGTTCTTGAATTTTTATTGCCCGATCCTGTTTAGGGATGAAGAGGTTCCACTTTGTAAAGCACATATTGTAAATACCGCCTTTCCCTCTTCACACCGGTGCTGGGTCGTCCAACGAAAGGACTTAGACAACTTCTACGGTTCCCACTTCGAAAACGATTTTGTTGATATCCAGTATCGCGGGAAAAACTTTACAGAGAGTATCCTCGCAGATCCTTACCTTTCGAAAAACCTCTCCCCAAAGATCAGATTTGGCGATAAAGGCATCGAACACTTCGTTGCAAGTGGGCCAGTCCCTGCAAACTTTACAGAAGCTGCGGTAGGCGGCCCGAGCGGTCCCGTGAGACTCGGGCTCAAAATTCATCCAGACGACGCTGTGACGGAAATTAAGAACGACTGGAGTATCGTGATTGAGAAAGACATCCGCCTGCCCGCGCTTGTCTCAATACTAAAAGCCGCTCACCTTACCATATTCAAGATGCTGGGTTACAGTTACGCCCTCTCCGCCGGGGGGCACCTTCTGGGGTGGGAAATCCTCGGCAAGTTTTTTCTCGGTAACCACGCGCTTGCCAGGCCCCAGGTGCTCGCAAATGCCAGAGCTCACTCCACGGAGTTCGCTAATATGGTGCGCCCGCTCCTTGACCCACCAGCCGACGTTCAAGGCACCGCTAGTGACCAATTCGTTTTCGTATGCCGCTCCGGCAGCGAAACGCCTTGGGGAATCGTCGTGTTCGTTCGCACCTCGAATCTGGTACACGCAGCGCTTATTCCCGTACTAGAAACGGCCGTCGCGGCGGCGCGATTCGCAGAGTTCCTGAGAGGTGAGGCTTGCACCCTCAGGGCGGCTCGTTGCCATTTCGATAACGGCGAATGGTATGCATCCAAGCAAGAGGAGAAGCTAACTTGGCCGAAGGCTGAACTCTCAACCCCGCTCTAGAGGTCTAAGGCCCTTATAGAATAAATGAGGTATTGATCAAGAAGTATTCCCATTCCTCCCGGCTGGCAACTTTAGCCCGGTCCTGCCGCTTCGGGAACTCGCTAAGCTCGCGACAAGTCAACGCGCTCCGCACCGCCGCGCACGTTTCTAACTTCGCAAGTATGCCGCATCCGCCGCCGCTGGTGCGCCCCGAAGCAAGCCTTCGGTGCTCAAATCCTCGTCTAGCTCCGGCCAATGGATTCCATACCCCGCGCCGGCGACCTTCCACCCGGAACGCTGCTCCGCGGTGGCGTTCAGGAGCCGCGGATACCAAGCTAACGGCACAATAATCGTTCGGCCGTCTACAAGATCGACCGCCAGCGAGTCCTCCGTGACGTGTACATCTCGTACGCGTTCTCCAGGATTAAGACGGGAAACGTTCATACCATTTCTCCAACAACCGGCTGCGGTTCTCAACAACCAACCGGTGGACTCGGCCCAATTCTGATGCGCCAAAACCGAGGTTCCCGGCAAGCGCGACCGGGTCCAGCCAGAACTTTGCGGATAATTCGTCCCGGTCCACATGGATATGGGCGGGTTCGTTTGGTTCGTGGCTGTAGAAATACATTCGGTAAGGCCCTGCCAGTAATATGGTGGGCACGGTTTTATTATGTCACCGAGGCAATCTGTCCGTCGAAGGAAACATCACTCCCAACCTTCAGGCGTTCCACGTTCCGGGCAAGATGGCCGCCGCAGCAAGAAGTGCAAGATCGATCGCGCCACAACGGTCTTCATCAAAATCACTTCGGAGCATGTCAGGTACGAAGTCGTCGATAGCTACGCCAGGTTAATGGAACTAGTGAAGTAACTGGCTCGGGTCGTCCGCCCGCACCCAGAGAATTCCTCGACGATTCACGGATTGGCGTAACCACCTCGCGGAAGCCTGTGCCTTGCATCATCCAAAAACCTATCCGTTCTTTCGTCCAAACCCGTGCCAAATACGATCCTTTCAAACCCGGAGCCGGTCCCGAACCTTAGCCCCACCGCCGTTGAACCCGCACACCACCTCAACGGCAACCGAATGGAATAGCACGCTGACCTCGAACGGGGGGTCGATCTGACCGAGCCGGAAGCAAATCGCATTTATCATCTATTGCTCGAACAGCGCGCAGTCTCACAGACAAGAATCCTGAGCTAGTGGGGGACAGTCGCCAAAACTGTCCAACCCAAATCTTTGAACCCGGAGCCACCGCCTCGTTGACGCCGAACGCGCTGGCTGTAGGGAGTCGCGCCACGCACGTATAATCTGTCTAATGTCCGGAACCTTGATTTGCACAGTCGGGGGCACGCCAGAGCCCATCGCGTTCTCACTTGCCAATTTTTCTCAGCCGGATAGAGTCATATTCATCTCGTCACAAGGGAGCACCACCGTTATCGACGATGCTCTCTCTTTGAATGGTCGGCTGGGTTTCGCGCTCGACGCGAGCCGGATCAGCCGCATCGAACTCAGCGACCCGCAAAATATCCACACCTGCGTGCGGGAAATGGAGCAGACGCTGAACAATCTGGTCGCACAAACAAATTCTCCTCAAGACCCGCTGGTCGTAGATGTAACTGGCGGCACAAAGCCCATGTCAGCGGCCTTAATGCTCGTTGCGCGCCGGTGGGATTGCCAGTTCCGGTACGTCGGCGGCGCACATCGCTCGAAGGAGGGACTCGGGGTCGTCTCGACTGGCACGGAATTCCTATCTGAATGTACGAATCCAATGGACGAACTCGGCTACGCGGCCGTCGAAGACGCGTTGGCGCTTGCGAACCGCGCCAGCTATTCGGCGGCCCGTGACGTCCTCAAACAGGCGCAGAGCAGAGTGTCCGGTGAGGATGCGAAGCGCGCCTTGCGCGCCCTCGAGTTTGTGGTGCACCTATTCGCTTTGCGCGATCGCTTTCAGTTTAGGCAGGCGTTGGGTCAACTGCACAATCTGCATCATCATCACAGTCTTCTGAACGCGGTAATTGACCGCCGGACCGCAGAACTGGTCCTCGAAGCGGAACCGGCGTGGCGTGCGCAACTGGAAACGCTGAGTAACAACTGCGTGTCCACGGAACTGATCGCGGAATTGCTCGCCAACGCCGACCGTCGCTTCAAAGAAGAGCGGTTCGACGATGGAGTTGCGCGTTTATATCGGGCTACGGAAGCGATCGCCCAATTCGCGCTCTCCAAAAGTCATGGGATTCCGAGAACGAGCCGCGTGCCGGCCGAGAGATTGCCTGGCGCGCTTCGGGAGGAATTTGGACCGAGAATAAAAAACGGAACAGTTTCGCTTGGGCTTCAGGACGACTACCGCCTTCTGAGCGCGGTCGCGGACCCTCTAGGCGAATGCTTCACACGGCTCGGACTTGAGGATCGGAGGAGTTCGCTGCTCGAAACGCGCAATCAGTCGATCCTGGCTCACGGCTTTCAACCGGTTACCCAAAAGGCCCTTTCACTCCGCGATCATGTCATGCAATTGGCCGCCGTCGTCGGGATCAGCGAGGCGGACTTGCCTCGATTTCCCACCTTGTGCGGACGAGGGACTCGCATGTGGGATCAACGCCCCGAAAGCATGCGGAGCAACTGCTGATCCGGAAGCAAAACTCCTGTCGGCATCAACCGGGAGCCCATCGCTATCGTCTCGCAATTGGCCGGAATCGGGTAAATGCGGACATCGTCTTCCTTGGCCTCAATCCTCATCTCAAGACCCGCAAGCAGACGCTGCATCTCGCGCTCTGTGAGCCACGCCGCAAATGCTGAATATTGCACCCAGAAACATTTGGATCTGAGAAAGTGATGCACCCGCTGGATACGGCGCGGGCTCGTGATGTCGTAACAGATAAGCCATGCCCGGTGTTCGCTCCAACTCATCGCAAACCTCCCAGCCATTCGCAGAATGAGGAAAGGAGAGCATGAGTGCGGCCCGCGTCGCGGCTTGCGCGAGCCTCCAGCAAATTGGCCAAATCCCGCAAAGAGGCGACGCGCGGCGCGCCGTTCAGAAAGTCGGCGCAGGCGCCCCACGTCAGGATGGTGCCGCAGTCGGATACTAAGCAAACGTCCCGGCGCCGGCCCTCGACCGTTTGAATATTGACCCGCTTGCGTAGAAGCCACTCGGCGGCGCGAGCCGATAAAAGGCTCTTCGCCAGACGAGGCATTTGGGCCGCCGTCTCACCCATTCGAAGCAGGTGGGCTTCTCTTAACCGGGCAACGAAGTGAGGTCTCAGATCCGTCGCGACGATGCGGGTCTTGCGCAGGAAAACTTGAATTTCGCGGCGCTCGCCGCCGGACTTCCAGTTTGCGTAGAGTTCGGGCGCGTCGGGTTGTTCCAGAAAACGCTCGATACGCTCGCTGAGGCGCTCCTGTCCACCCCCGGAAGGCACGACCACGGCTGAGGAAGCCTCTGACCCCGCGACGAGAATAACCACTCCGCGTTCCGCGCAGGCCCGAATGGCGTCACTATGCAGGTGACAATTGCCCGTAATGACAATCCGGCTAATCTGTTGCAGCGGAAACCGTATACCAGCGCGTGACTCTGTGCTGAGCAAGAGGCTCGGGCCATCCAGGTCCAGGTGGGCGGACTCCTTACAATCCAGGTAGATGGGTTTCCTCATTCCGCGCGGGACCCGAGTAGGCGAACCAGAAATGCGCACCGCCGCCGCAGACGCCCACGGGCTTTTGTGAGAACAGGCTCAACGGCTTCATAGAATGCGCGCCGGGCCGCCTTCGCCATCAAGCACCCGCCGTCGGTGATGCGAAAGTGCTCAGGGCGTAACTGACGCTCGCGGAAGAGATTCCATACCAAGCCGTCAACCAGAGCGCGTTCAGTCTCCACCAAATCGCATGCCAGCGATTCGCGGCCTTGTTCCGGCTCGTGCAGGAACCCGATACCGGAGTCAAGTCCGCATCCGCTGACCGCCTTAATGGCTTCTACGTGCAGCAGCGTGTAACCCAGTGATAGTGTGGCATTGACCGGATCGCGCGGCGGACGCCGGTTCCGCCCTGTAAAGCCCAGAGACTTTGCAAACAACAGCCGGTACGCCAAAAAAAACTGTGCCGCCGCTGCCCCTTCTGTGCCCATGAGAGCGCCAGGCCCATCTGCCTCGAGCCTGCCCACCTGACGTGCCGCGTTGTTCAGTCGATCCGCCGCTCGGCGCATTTCGTAACCCAGGTCGGGCCGCCGTTCGGCTGCATCGCGCATAAAGGAGGCCTGATGGTGGAGTTTCGTCTCGACAAGCCGCCGAGCGTAGCGGCTGCGAAATGAAGGATCGGTGGCCGCTCGAAGCTGACTGATACGCAACCGCACATGCCGCCCTCCGCCTATCGCCGAGACGATGCACGGTGCCCGGTCCGGGACAGCATCACAACCTCCACGCCCAGCCTCACGCATCGGTTCAGTACAGCCGTGTCGCACACAACGCCGGCCCCGAGAACCACCGTTTCCACCAGCGTCAGCGGGACGCTCCGCACCGGTTGATCCGGAATACGCACCAATAAGGCACCCGCGCGTTCCTCGAGCTGAATTCCTTTCCTGTCCAGATACAAATTGCCCACAGTCAATCACCCGATGTAGAAGAACGGCGGATCTTTCGGCACAACCCCTCGGCCGAGCGCCCGGATCGCGCTCCGGCGATCGATCCGCAGCATAAGAAAACGGTCCTGCGGCCCAACGATGCCTGACATCCCAGAGAGCAACTTCCGCTTTTCGCCTTCACTCAGAAAACATTCAAAAACGGACTTCTGGCCGCCCACCGAAAAGCCCTTGAGAAGTTCACAAGCCGCGGCTCTCTGGCGATTTTCGGAAATGTCATAGGCCGCAATATAAAGAGGTCTCTCGTCCACAGGCCCAGTTTCGCGCCGCCGGAGTCGAATGTCGAGAGTTGGCAAGCTTGCCACTACAATTTGGCGGACCGCCTCTGCAGCACGCGCGAACTCGTCGTCCCATTCCCTTCTTATTCAGGCCTGGCTCATCTTCTCGCGCAACGCTGGAAGCCACGCACCTTTCCGCCGGTCTCATTCCCTTCTTATTCAGGTCTGGCTCATCTTTGCAGCACCGGTGAGAACCTCGACCTCAGTGAGATGTCTCATTCCCTTCTTATTCAGGTCTGGCTCATCTTGTGACGAGGGCTGCTACTACAACGAGAGAGACTGTCTCATTCCCTTCTTATTCAGGTCTGGCTCATCTTGATGAGATTATCGCGCGCTCCGTGGTGAGCACCAAGTCTCATTCCCTTCTTATTCAGGTCTGGCTCATCTTAAAGGTCATTGCCGAGGATGTCGTCACCGCCATCGTCTCATTCCCTTCTTATTCAGGTCTGGCTCATCTTTTACGGGGCATTTTATGAGCTGGAGTGAGATCCGTCTCATTCCCTTCTTATTCAGGTCTGGCTCATCTTTCGCGAACTTATCGAGACCGACGAAGAGCTGGACGTCTCATTCCCTTCTTATTCAGGTCTGGCTCATCTTGCAACCTTCTCCTGAAGCCCGACCGCGCGCATCGTCTCATTCCCTTCTTATTCAGGTCTGGCTCATCTTCGCGAACCTCAACATGTCGATTGAGGTCGGCAGTCTCATTCCCTTCTTATTCAGGTCTGGCTCATCTTGTACTACGCCGGAGAAAACTATTGAAAAGTTGGTGGGTCTCATTCCCTTCTTATTCAGGTCTGGCTCATCTTTGCAGCAAGTTTTATTTGCTTTGAAGATCTTCGTCTCATTCCCTTCTTATTCAGGTCTGGCTCATCTTAAGCTCGGGTAGCCAAGATGCACGCGGACGCGGCGTCTCATTCCCTTCTTATTCAGGTCTGGCTCATCTTATAGAGAAGCTCCGCGACGAGTTAACGGCCATTGTCTCATTCCCTTCTTATTCAGGTCTGGCTCATCTTCCACCTCAGCAGCAGGCTCCTCCGCAGCAGGGACGTCTCATTCCCTTCTTATTCAGGTCTGGCTCATCTTGTGCGCTCAAAAGATAACCGCGTGGAAGATGCGTTGTCTCATTCCCTTCTTATTCAGGTCTGGCTCATCTTTCCTTTAGACGTGTACAAAATCACCTCGGCGCAACGTCTCATTCCCTTCTTATTCAGGTCTGGCTCATCTTAAAATCTATGCCGAGATGGTCGCCCTCAGAAACGTCTCATTCCCTTCTTATTCAGGTCTGGCTCATCTTACGATGTTAATAACCACTAACGATACGGATTGCGTCTCATTCCCTTCTTATTCAGGTCTGGCTCATCTTTCTTGGCAAAGGGTGGAATTCGTCTCATTCCCTTCTTATTCAGGTCTGGCTCATCTTACGGTGAGCGTAGGAACCACAACTACTCTCAAACGCTATGAGCCAGCGTCTGCGGTCTCATTCCCTTCTTATTCAGGTCTGGCTCATCTTAAGCTAGACACATATCCGATCATGCTCCCGTCTCATTCCCTTCTTATTCAGGTCTGGCTCATCTTCGGCAATCGGATAATCGCGAACCCTGCTAGCGTCTCATTCCCTTCTTATTCAGGTCTGGCTCATCGACTGTATGCCGCATTGCGTCTAATTGAAGCGGTCTCATTCCCTTCTTATTCAGGTCTGGCTCATCTTGGCGATTGTCTTGACGTCATGCCGCGCATTCCGTCTCATTCCCTTCTTATTCAGGTCTGGCTCATCTTGGAACCGCTACTCCGTGCAACCAGTGCGAACGCGTCTCATTCCCTTCTTATTCAGGTCTGGCTCATCTTAGACGCCGGAGTGAACCTATACGCGCATCTTTCGGTGTCTCATTCCCTTCTTATTCAGGTCTGGCTCATCTTAGGCGACCGAATCGATAGAAGAAATTATACGCGGTCTCATTCCCTTCTCTTATTCAGGTCTGGCTCATTTTTTATGAAGCCTCACCCCGAAATGGCAGAAGTCTCATTCCCTTCTTATTCAGGTCTGGCTCATCTTCCCTGAAGGTAGTAATCCGCCAAGATGCTGCCGTCTCATTCCCTTCTTATTCAGGTCTGGCTCATCTTGCTGAAATTCACCACAGACTCGGAGACCATCTGTCTCATTCCCTTCTTATTCAGGTCTGGCTCATCTTTGGCTATGCAACGTATAAGTCCTATCTCCAGCGTCTCATTCCCTTCTTATTCAGGTCTGGCTCATCTTCTAAGGGTGCTCGAACTGGCGACAGCCGTTCGTCTCATTCCCTTCTTATTCAGGTCTGGCTCATCTTAGGAGAAAACGATGGACATCAAAACTACGGTAGGTCTCATTCCCTTCTTATTCAGGTCTGGCTCATCTTTACGGGCGTAACGCCGGTGAAGAAGTTCACCACGTCTCATTCCCTTCTTATTCAGGTC
Source organism: Bryobacteraceae bacterium (assembly GCA_965225785.1). Lineage (GTDB taxonomy): Bacteria > Acidobacteriota > Terriglobia > Bryobacterales > Bryobacteraceae > Bog-113. Next base: position 1,530,691 of record CBDDBV010000005.1, read on the forward strand.
TGGCTCATCTTGGTGGATGGGCGCGGAGGAGGCCGGAGCGGACGTCTCATTCCCTTCTTATTCAGGTCTGGCTCATCTTACCTACCAACAACTAACTGCAATCAATGCAATGCCTTACAGACCCCCTTGCCACCTTCTCAGAAAAACGAAAACCTGGGAAGTTGACATTGTTCATCACACCGGCTCCAGAAGAGCCCATCCAAACGGCAGTTCAAATGGCGTTTGCCCGACGTGTACCGGGCACATGGTCCGGGTGTTTCCAATCTGAGGACCCGGGAACGAATCATCCTCTTCCGTTCCGCGCCGGAACGCCACTACGGGCTTGCGCCGAAACCCCTCCACGGAAGCAGAATCGAAATGGCAATGACGGCCAACCCGGAGGAAGATCGCGCCGCGGGAGAAGTCAAGGGCGTTGGGTCGCCAGGATTCCGCATTGGCGCTGACAATCGAGAACCGCTTCTCCTCTTGGTCCAGCCGGTTCCAGTAAAAGTCGTTGCACGCCTCCCGAACCGTGCCCCAATCCATTTTCTTTCCGGCACTCTCCCATTTCCGAGGCTCTGGATTCAAGGTGATATCTACCATCGGCCAGGCGGTTTGAACCCCGTCCACGAAAGACTTGAGCCGTTCGAAATGCATCTGAATGCCGGATGTCTCGCCGCCGTCCCTGCCCAACTTGCGGAGTTCGGGTTTATCGATTCGGACAAGATTTGAGGGCCAGTCGACGTCGGACACACTCAGCAGGCGAAAGGGGTCCCGCTGCAGTTCCCGATCGGTATAGTCGAGGACACGCATTTCCATCACGTGCGCAAGCTTTCTATTACGCGCGGCGCCCGTATTGAAAGCGCGCTTTTCTCCGTCGGCAAGGCCCTGCGCATATCGGCTTACCAGGGCGGTACGGATCGCCCCCTTGATTGCCGAGCCAGGCACCACCACGTTGCCGGTTACCGGGTTGCGCACCAGAGCCATCACATCGCCGGATCGGCCGGGTTGCTCGATCACTTGGCGAAGCTCTTGAAACGAACGCTCGCCGCATTCCGCCCGGTATCGCTCCAGCATTCCGCGCCCGGCGGGTGGCCGCTGCCGCCAGGTCTGCTGGATGAGGCTCTGGGCATCTTTGAGTCTGCCCTGATCCAGGGCGGATTCAAAGCGCTTGCGGTCCGGTTCCGCCATAGCGGCCAGCACCGCTGGAAAACTTAGCCTGACGATCTCCTTTCGCTCGACATCCACCACGTATTCCTCCGGAGATATCCGTTCCCCGGAGCCAATATGAATGGGCGTCAGCGGCTGAAACCGAAAATTGCGCATCCCAAGGGCTTGATCAGGATTCATGCGGCCTCCGAATACGGCACAGCGAAGTGCCAGGCGTTATGAACGATGCTGCTCTTTTCCCGGTGCAAGCCGTGGAGCAGCCGCCCAAAAGGAGCAGCAGCCTCTGCGGCCGCGAATGTGGCGCCCGCTCTCCAAAGCGTAAGCGGGTACTTAAACGGCTTTTCCGTAGTGGCCCAGAGTCCCCCGAGCTTACCGTAGTGCGTGTACAGCCGGTAACGTGGTTCACGAATGGCCTCGGATAGACAGCCGCGTGACCAACTTACCCAACGATTTCCCGCGCCTTTTAATTCTGGAGCGGGCGCAATCTGAATCACTTCGAACTGCCCCCGTCCGATGCTGGCGTCGCGGCCGAATCCTTGGCGCCCCATCAGTGTAAACACTTCGGAAATGCTCTCGGCCGCCTCTGCGGCTCGGATGTATATATCCAGTTCGGCCCCGGACGCGCCCGGCCAATCTTCTTCGACAAAATAGAGTCCGCCACTCGGCGGCGTCGTTCCCGTGAGCCGGTCGATGCGGTTATGGGCGGTGCGCTGCGTCTGAAGAACACTTGCTCCTGTAGCCAAATCGGCAACGCGCCGCGGGTCGAGCACCCCGCGAAACCTCAAAAACGAATCCAGCGTGACAAATTGCCGTCTGGCGAGGATCTTCGCGTTGCTTGTGTCCAGCGTTCCCTCTTCGGCTGGACGGTACGGCGGCAGCAATGGAACCGGGACGCATCCCGCTGGAAAGGCATCGGAAAAAACGACCGGCGCGGACTCCAGCCCGGCCAGAAAGGCTTCCAGCCAGTCTTCACCGCGGAGCTGGCGCAAGGTCCAGCAGTAATGTCCGAAAATCGACCCGCTTACCAGAGGCGAGCCAAGCGGCGACGAAAGGCGGATGCGAACACCGAGATCATCCACGCCGGTCACCGCTCACGAATTCATAGGGTTTTTGCCGATCCAGCGGCGGCATTGCCCGGAAAGCTTTCGTGATATCCTGCCCGCCAACGCTCACCCTCGCAAACGACACGCGTCCGCACCCGCGGGAGCCGCAGCCCCCCAGCGCATCCTGCTCCAGCAGGCGCATCGCCTCGATCACGCGGTTCAGCGCGTCCAGGTCGCCCGCCCCGTTGTCGTCGTCCACGGAATATTGCTTGAAGAGCATTTCAACATCGAATAGCGCGCCGGACGGCACCCGCTCCATCGTCCGCGGGCCCGTTCCCGCGGCCTTTCCTTGGATGCGGTTAATCGAAACTTCAGTCTTCGCTTCCGTAAACGGCAGGCCGCTCTTCGTGATACCGTCGGCCCACTCTTTAACCAGCGGTGCATCTCGGACAATGAGCCGGCTGGGCCCTTCATGCCATTTATCGTTGGTGACTCCGAAGGCACGCAGAATCACGTCACCAGGCTTGACCTCGCTCATATTGGAGCCCCACACTTTGCCGTCCATATGGACGCGTCCGAGCGCCCACTCTAATAGCGAACGCAGCTTCCCTTTAAGGCTGGAGCCGGGAATGTAAGGATGCTGGGGAGGATGCGGGTGTTTGATGATCGGGTTGTCGATTCCCCCAATCTCGATCGTGTCTTTGCCTGCCCCGATCCGTAGCCCCGATTTGACTTCCAGAACCGCATTGACGCTGTGCGTGCGCCGGTAATCGATCGTCATGACTCTTTCCTCCCGTAGAACTTATGAAATGCGATGACAGCTTCAAAGTGCTTGCGAAATGCGTCGAAGTCTTCGAGCGTCTTAACGGCCGTCGTGTGGTTCACAAAGAACTGCAGCAGTTCCCTCAACGCTGAGTTGTTGCGGTCCCGCCCCGCCGTGTAGGCCGCCTTTGCTTTGAGCATCTTAAACTCCGGGCGTAGTTCATCAAAACATCGCGCCCGGTCTTGGCTGCTATCCAGTCTTCTCTGAAAACTGGACACATGTTCATAAAAGCGCCGTAACTGCGAGGGCATGATTTCGCCGAATTTCCCTGCCCATTGCTCCGCTTCCTCGTCTACCAGAGCGGTTCTTAACCCTTTGGTATCGCGATAGACAACTGCCTGGGGCACGGGCAGGGTTTCGCTTCTCTGAGGTGGCCTCGGCGGCCCTGTCTGCGGTCTTCCGTATGTGCTCATGGCTTATTGTTCCTTTCCTTTTCTTTTCCGCTTCTATTCCGATAAATCGCAATGGCTACTGCCGCCTCGGGCGATACGAACTCCTTGTTTTTATTCAGGAGCTCGTCAAGTCCAAGAAGCGCGTTCAATCGGGCGACAATTTGCCGATTCTCCAGATTCTTCACCTCGATGTTGCGCGCCAGAGAATAACCCCAGCGCGATCGCCAGTTGGCCGCCTCTAGCAGGTGTTCGTGTTCGGCGCGGCGCCGCTCAGCCGCGAAATACAGAATTCGATAGACGAATGCCTGCGATAACCGCCCGCTTCGCAGCCACCCCGTCAATGGTTCGGATATCTCGCGCTGTTTTTGAAACTCCGGCCAAGTGAACGGGCATTCCGCTATGAGGGAGATCCGGTCGCGCCCTGCAACCTTAGCCGATGAGAGCCGGTCTTCCGCAAGGTGCGCCGCCCTGTTAAGAGGATGGTTTTCCTTAATCAGCTCAATGGCCGCCGAGATCGTAATGCTCGGGTTGCTCCCCGCGTACTTGGCGAAATCCTCCCTGAGCCGGCCCGCCAGATCGATTGTCTGGCGCCATGGCCCAATCAGCAGCAGGTCGTCGCCCCCTGCGTAAACCGTGTACGTGTCCGGAAAGGACGTGCGCAACAGCTCCGGCAGATAGCCGGCGAAGAAGAAGTCCAGCGCGCGTGAGACTCCGCAGATTCGGCCGAGTGACGGGTCCTGAATGCCTCGGCTGAAGATGAGACCAAGGCGGTCGACGTCGGCTTTCAGCACCGCAAGTAGACGCTCCCCGAGCTTCTCGCCTTCGAACGGCTCCAACGCTGCGTCGGCAAGATCCTCGAACGTCTTTAGTTCTGCGGAATCCGCTTTTCGGGGAACATAATTCGCCAGAAATCGGACTGGAAGACCTCCGCTCATAGGCCCGGGGCGCGCGATCTGAAAAACGGATTCATACGCGCGCAATTGCCTTGGCGGATCGTTCATCCAGCTCAGTTGCCACCCGCCAAAGAACTCGACCGAGTCCACTGTTCCGGTCGGCTCGCGCGACCAGCCGAACGCGGCAATTTTGGGAAGATGCCGCCCAAGGTGCTCCTCGTCGTGACACGCTAAACATCGGTAAGTCACCTCGCCGGTCTCTTCATCCTCCATCAGCTTTGTTCCTGGGCGCGCGTTGCACGCGGAACATGCCCCGTGAGGAAACTCAACCCGGTGAACCGGGTCGGGGATCGTCGAAAATGAGCAAAGTTTAGCGGCGTCCGCAGCTTCGCTGGCAAGGGAATACGCCTGACGGAATTTTACAAGCGCGAGATCGCTCCCGCTAAACGGCTCCGAAATTCCGATGTTTATAGCAACTTCACCCAGATAGCGCCGCCAGATCCAGGGCTCAATTTTCCGCCGCACTTGATCGATGATCCCCTCCAGTTCCGGTACGTTCGCGGAGAGGATCAGAAAGCGCCCACCCGCATTCTGTACGCAACTGAAAGTCGGCAGGCCAAGCGCGTTGCGCGTCTCGAGCAGCACCGCTTCCAGCAGAGAGCCGATCAGAAAGGATCGCGCGCGAAGAATCTTATTCACTCCCCGCACGCGCTGGCTGGCGAGGCGGAACAGTGACGATTGGATGCCTGAAATATCACCCGTGACCCAACGGAATTTCTTCGTCGTTGCGTCGCGAATCGCGGGACGGTCTTCCAACGACCCGGCGGTTTCGTGGTACCGGTGCATCGCCGCGCCAACGGCGGCCACGGCCCGCGCGTGATCGTGCAGAGAGATATCAGGCTGATCCTGGGTGGACGAAGGCACACCGCTCAGGTAACGCTCGGAGATGGATTGCATCGCATCGCAGAAAGCCGGCGCCGATAGCTGAAGTTCCGTTAGATGTTGTACTTCGGAGTTGTACTCTTCGGTTAAATGCCGGTAGGCGGCGGGAAACGAGCTCGGATCGGGAGGCGTCGGTCCGGGAAACGGCTGCTTCGGATCCAGCTTGCCAATGCGGACGAAGTGTCGACTGCCAGCCCGTTGCCCGAGGATCGTTACTTTGTTGAAGCAGCTATCGAGGGGAGTCTTGATAAACGCATCCCACGCGCGGGGCTCCTCAAGAATTGGATCGGCGTTCTCGTCGCGCGCCTTACGATCCATACCCGACGCCAGGTGGTCGGCTTGCGTGCAGATCTCGCTTGAGGCGGAGTCCGGTTTGTGATGATAAACGGCGACGTTCCGCACGTGCCTCGCGTTGATTGAGTCGGGAAAGATGCGCGAGTGCCGTTCAAAAAAGAGGTCCGTCCAGAGGGCGTGAATGTGAGTATGCCGGCCTCCTTTATCCGAGGGAAGAATATCCGATGCGCGGCTGCGGATCTCGGGTGGCAAGTTCTCTTTCGATCCTCCTGCGCGCTGCAATAGCTTTCCCACATCGTGCAGGAAACATCCCAGTGAAGTCTCAATTAAGGACGGATATGCGGTGCTCGATAGCATCTATTCCTCGATTTTTGAAAAATGTATCTGGCTAGGCTCAAGTCCGAGATCGTAGCGCGTCTCCGGACGTCTCCCCAGTGCTCGAATTCGATAAGCCTCGTCATGAACTGGACCAAGATGAACTCGAAGCAACCGATGCAAGCGGCTCTTGCGTTCGAGAAAAAACGCTTTCTCCATCCCGTTGCGGAGCGCCGCACGGGTGCGGTCCCCGCTATGGCTATCGCGTGCGGCCTGGTTATACACGGCGAGAAACTCACGCGCAAGTGTCGGCTCCGGCGCGCCTTCACTGGGACACATCAGAGGCGCGTCCCCTGCCTTCGTTCGCGTCGCAAACCAACTGAGAAAGGCTGTATCCCCTGGGGGTAGCTCAAACGTTTTTCCGGCCGCCCGCAATCGCCGTTTCGGGAGATCGATTGCCAAATCCGGCGCGTCCAACATCGACCGCGCGGCTTGGACCGCATCCCGGAAACTGAAACTCCTGGCGTAGTTTAAAGGCAGGAATTTCCTGAGCCGAACAAAGGGAATCTCTGCGCAGAAAACTTCCGCTTGAGAGGTATCCAGAGGCCGCGAGTCTGGCGGGGGACTATAGATGACTCGCGCCGTCTTGGTCGGGAAGAAGAAATCGGGATGCGATTCGAACGGCGGCGGCACCAGCACGTGCGAAAGACGATCCTGATCTCGTCCCAGCAGGGAAAGCGCATAGCCGGCGTAGAATCCCATGCTCTTGCGGCCGCCCGCGATGGAAACGTGAATAGCGCTTTCTCGGTCCTCAGTTAGCTCCGCCATAACTTGGAATATCCGGTTTGCGGCCGCCTCATGATCCGCCTCCGTTCGGAGGTCCTCGATCATGTCCCCGTTCGTTGCGGCCAACGGGTGTATGGTCGAAGCATCGAAACGCGGCCTCGCGATGTTGTACTCGGAACAGAGCCGGTCGATCCACCCCGGCTCGGGCTGCAAAAGCTGAAGATGAACGCGGCGAACGCCCTCACTGGTCGAAATAATATGCACCTCGGTCGGAAGGAAAGGCACGGCGGACTTCACCGCCAATACATATAGAGTTTCGGTCACTACCTGGGGCGTGAGACCACAGACAGCGAGCAGTATCCGTCTCGTGTATTGTTGCGGAAAAGCGGAATCAGTCCGCAAGCCGGCCCGTCTCCTCCACTACATAGCGGCCAAGCCCCATCGTTGCGCCCTTGCCGGCATGGATGAATTGGCCAAGCCAGAGGTAAGGCCAAAAATCCTCAATAACAGGTGCCGTAAGCGAAACCGTTCCCAGTAATCCGCCCATCTGCAACTCGGCCTTCTGGCGCGATGAGTAACGGCTCCAGTCCGTCCATCTAACGTCGGCCGAGTCAAATTCGATCGCACGCGCTTGCATAGATAACCTCGCGAAGTCCGTCTCCAACGGTCGCTCCGCATGAAAATATTGCAACGATGAGACACGGCCGAGCAAACTGGTAAAGAAATGCGAGAAGCGGAACCGGTCTGGCGTGATGTATTGGTCGTTAGACCGCAAGCGTAGCGGGGTCAGGAAGCGAATCCGGATACTCGTCGGAGTATTCGGCGTCGACCGAGAAAGCATGGGCAATGGTTCAAGAGGCCCGGTTCCGCGTCGAACCGTTTTCCATTCCCCAAAGCCCGGTCCCGATTGTTGAAGGAGTTCCGCGATTTCCATAGCGGGCCCGCGCTGCAATCCCCCGCGGGCAGCCTCCGTGAATGCGTAAAGAACATATGGCAAGTAGGAATTGGCTCGCCCGATGAGCGTAAACTCCAGCGACAAGGAAGCTGTGCTCGCCCCGCTACTCCAATCCGGGTGAAGAATAAAAGGATGCGGAATCGTTTCGTATTTTCGGAGCTTCTCCGCATTTGCTGGCAGCGGCGTCTCGAATATATAGGGGTAGGCGCACGAACGGTAAAGCAGGCAGTCCCGGCACACCGCGCACTTTGTCACGCACACGGCTTTTTTGAGCGCGTGGCCGAACACGCCTCGCCACGCTGACCCCAGAAAGCCCCGATATTGATAATCCTTGGCTGCCTTGAGAACAAGTCGATACCGGCTAAACGGCAACTCGGGAACGGAAAGATTCATAGCAATTTCTCTATCCATACTAAGTTCAATCCTGCTCGAAGTCATCAGTCCGCAAGCTTGACGCCCCTACGGTCACGCGCCCGCACCCACAGATTTCCTCGCCGATTCAACAGCTTGGCCGAACCGCCTCGCGCGTCTCGACTCTCTGCGTCTAAGCTGAACAAGGAAGGTTATCCGAAAGTCCGGCAATTCAAAACCAGCGCTTCCAGAAGGAAAAAGTTTTTTGGCGCGGGTAACCCAAGGAACTGCAACAAACAGAAAGACTTATCTGTTCTTGGGTTCAAATCTCGTGGCATCTCGTGGCATCTCGTGGCATCTCGTGGCATCTGGTGGCAATGAAGGTCCTATTAAACCCGGGAACCGGCCCGGAACCTGAGCCTCCACTGCCGTTGCGCCGGCACGTTATCTTGGAGTTATCCGAATGGAACAGCACGCTTATCTGGAACGAGTGGTCGACCTGACCGAGCCGGAAGCAAACGAGATTTACAATCTATCGCTCGAAGACGCGCGCACCCTCATCTTCAAGAACCCGGCAGGTTCGCGGGCGATTCAGGGGTCGTTCGCGATCGTCGCGCACGAAGGCAAGACCGTTAAGATGGCGCGGTCGCTCGACCGTCCGATGCGTTATTTCCTGGCGAAGCGCGCGGCGGGACCGGTGCTGGTTGTGGCACACCGGATCGATACCATTTGGGAGTGGCTGAAGTCGGAAGGATTGAGTGACCAGTTTCATCCAAGCTATACCCGCATGGTTCCCGCGCACCACGTGGTCCAAATCGAACTGATCGGCTGCCCTGATCCCGACCCCGTGTACACGCGCTTCTTTGCGCCTCAATCCGGTGTACTTCCAAAGGATCTGGACTTGATCGGCGAAGCGTATATCGGTGCGCTCGCGGATGAAATCGCGCAGTGGCTCAAGCATGTTCCGGAGCGGGAGCCGATCGGGGTTTGTTTCTCGGGAGGCATCGATAGCGGAAGCGTTTTTCTTGTGGCCTACCACGTTATGCGGAAGCTGGGCATGAACCCGGCGAGGCTGAAAGCTTTCGTGCTGGATCTGGGTCACGGCCCCGACGTGCAACAGGCGCGCGCCTTTCTGGATGCGCTGGATCTGGGTTTGTTTCTGGAGACGATTGAGGCCGACGCGGCCGCCGTTTCGATCGACGCCACCATTCGCACGGTGGAAGATTATAAGCCGCTCGATTTAGAGTCAGCCGCCATGGCGCTGGCACTTTGTAAAGGCATTCGCGAAAGGTATCCCGATTGGCGGTACTTACTCGATGGCGACGGGGGCGATGAAAACCTGAAGGACTATCCCATTGAGGAGAATCCGGAACTAACCATTCGGAGCGTGATCACGAATCAGATGCTCTATCAGGAAGGGTGGGGCGTAGGCAAGATAAAACATTCCTTGACTTATAGCGGCGGCCTGAGCCGATCTTACACCCGCACTTATGCGCCCGGCCGCCAATGTCACTTTAACGGGTTTAGTCCATTCACCAGGCCGTCCGTTATAGCGGCCGCGGAAGCGATTCCGTTTATCGATTTGACTAACTTCGATGTCCCGCGGCTGTATGAGCTGAAGGGCGAGATTGTGTCCCGCGGTATCGCGGCCGTGACCGGACTGCGCATGCCTGTTTTCCCAAAACGCCGGTTCCAGCATGGGGCGATGCCGGTGGATGAAATGCGCCGGAAAATGCCCTTCCGTGAAGCGGAATACCGCAGGCAGTTTCTGTCGCTCTATCAATGAGTGGCGTCGTGCCGCTGGTTTACCCGGAAAACTCGCTGGAGCGGGATCAATGGATTATTTCCCAGCGGCCGGCCAGGGAGAATGTAAATCCGCGGATTCCGTTCGGGTTTTTCGTGGAAGAGGAGTGCTCCCACGTCGGAGTCCCGGCCTTGACAGCAACCATCTTCCTGACCAATCGGGAGTGCCCCTGGCGTTGTTTGATGTGTGATCTGTGGCGGCACACACTTATGGAATCGGTCGCTATTGGGGACATTCCCGCGCAGATCGAACATGCGCTCCAGCGGCTTCCAAACGCGTCGCAAATCAAGCTGTATAACGGAGGAAGCTTCTTCGATCGCGCGGCCATACCGGCGGAAGATTATCCGGCGATTGCGGAGCGCGTGGGCGGCTTTGAGCGAGTAATTGTGGAGAGCCATCCGGCGCTGGTGGGCGATCTTACTCTCCGGTTTCAGGATCTCTTGAATGGCAAGCTGGAGGTGGCCATGGGGCTCGAAACCGTTCATCCGGAGATACTGCCGCGCTTGAACAAGCGGATGTCTCTGGAGCAGTTTGCTGCGGCTGCGGATTTTCTGCGGAAGCATCGCATTGCTTTGCGCGCATTCGTTCTGGTGAAGCCGCCGTTCTTGCGCGAAGAAGATGCTTGCCAGTGGTCGGCGCGTTCGGTGGACTTCGCGTTCGAATGCGGCGCGGCAGCGGTGGCATTGATTCCGACACGCGCGGGAAATGGCGCGATGGACCGGCTGGCGCAGAACGGCGACTTTTCTCCGCCCGCGTTACGGACTCTTGAAGAAGCGTTTTCTTACGGGCTCGGGCTGGGGCGTGGACGCGTATTTGCGGATCTTTGGGACCTGTCTGCGAGTGAGAAATGTGCGCTCTGTTTCGAAGCCCGGGTAGAACGCATGCGCGCGATGAATCTTGACCAGAAGATCAAACCGGCTGTTGCGTGCGATGTTTGTGGAGGCGTCCGGTGAAGGCCGCGTACGATATCGCGATCACCGGCTCTGGCTTCGGTGGATCTCTGCTGGCGATGGCCGCGCGCCGGACCGGACGCTCAGTCGTGCTGTTGGAGAGAGACAAGCATCCGCGGTTTGCGATCGGCGAATCGACTACGCCGTTGAGTAACTTGCTGCTGGAGGAAATTGCCGCGAGGTATGACTTACCGCGCTTGACCCCGCTGACTAAATGGGGCACGTGGCAAAAGACTTACCCAAATATGGCATGCGGGCTAAAACGCGGGTTTAGCTTTTATCATCATGGCTTGGGGGATCCCGCGATGAAGATAGTTACTCGGGAAAACCAGTTGCTCGTCGCAGCAAGCCCCGGCGACGCTACGTCCGATACTCATTGGTATCGCGCGGAGCTGGATCAGTTCCTGGTACAGGAGGCGCGGAGTGAGGGGGTGGATTACTTTGATCAAGTAACTCTGGGCGGGATGACGGAGGCCCCAACCGGTGTCGAGTTGCGGGGAACGCGCCGCGGCAAACCGGTTGCAATCCGCGCAAGGTTTCTGGTGGACGCGACGGGCCCGAGGGGTTTCATCCACCATTCGCTCGGATTGGCGGAAGCTTCGTTCCCGGACTATCCGCAAACGGAAGCGCTCTACTCGCACTTCGCGGAGGTGGACCGCTTGGTGGGCGATGGTGACCAGGAAGTGCCTCCGTACCCGCCGGACGACGCCGCGCTGCATCATGTATTTGACGGGGGTTGGATTTGGATTTTACGTTTTAACAACGGCGTGACAAGCGCGGGCGTGGCGGCAAGCAAAACCGTCGCTGATCGCTTCCGGTTTGCGGATGGGGAGCCATCCTGGAATCGATTGCTGGATAGTTTGCCGGCCGTAAGTCGGCAGTTCAGCGGGGCGAAACCGCGGCTCCCATTTGTTCATACACGTAAACTTCCGTTCCTCAGTGGCGAAATCGCGCGCACACGATGGGCTCTGCTACCTTCTTCGGCGGGGTTCGTCGACCCGCTCCTATCCACTGGCTTTCCGCTGACTCTTTGGGGCGTTTTGCGGTTAAGTCAGATCATCGAGCAAGAGTGGGGGACTCCGCGCTTCAACGAGCACCTGGAATGTTATGCGGCGCAGACAAGAAGAGAACTTTTGGCGGCTGCGCGGCTTATCGGCGCGCTATACTCGGCGATGGGCAATTTCCCCCTGTTCGCTGACCTATCGATGCTCTATTTTGTGGCGGCGAGTTTTTCAGAGGCGGCGCGGCGTTCCAACAAGAGTCATCTGGCGGACTCGTTTCTACTGTGCGACGATCCGGTGTTTGGTGCCGCGTGCGAGAGGTTATGTCGGCAGGCTAGCGGCATACAATCGCCGGCCTCGGCTGCGCTAAGCACGGAAATCATTCGCGCCATTAAGCCGTTCAACATCGCGGGTTTCGGAGATCCGGCGATGCGCAATTGGTATCCGGCTAACACTTAAGTTTCAGGAACGTCCAACAATGATGCGAATCATCCTTACATCCGTTCTTAGTATCGCGGTCGCCGGCATGGCATGGAGCGCGACGCCGGACGCGCTGGAACGGCAGCGTCTAATCGCGCACTTCGAAATGACCGAGAGTTGGCTAACCGACGAGGTGTCCAACCTTTCGCCCGAGCAACTGAAGTTTCGCCCGACTCCTACTTCGTGGAGCATCCTGGACTGCGTCGAGCACCTGGATCTGTCGGAGCCCGAATACTGGAAGATGCTTAAGAGTGCCATGAACGCCCCGGCGTCACGAAAGGGAACGCCGTCCACGGACCTGGACCGGCTGTGGTATGGAATTGATCGGACGGAGCGTACCAAGACAGTCCCTACCGAGACGCCCAGGTCGACTTACACCGAGATAGGTCCGGCGCTGAACGACTTTCGCGGCCTCCGGGCGACCATGTTGGCTTACATCCGATCGAGTCAGGATGACTGGCGGCATCACCTGATTCCCGAGTGGGACCGCGACGCCTATCAATGGATGCTCATGATCTCCGCGCATTCCCAGCGGCATATTCTGCAAATCCGGGAAATCAAGCATTCGGCGGGATTCCCGCGCACTTGACTTACTTGCTCAGTCGAACGATTTCCAGCTTCTCCAACATGCGCACGGAACGTGCTCCGGCCTTGTCGTCGCGGCACACTAGACGCAAGGGCCCCAGACTCTCGGGTAAAGGCTTACCGTCGCGCTTGTCTGCCACAAGAATCGACTCATTCCCGAGCGCCGCATCTACTTCGCCGAGCGAAAACACGACTTGATATCCGTCGTGGGCGGTGGCGAGGACATAGGTAGTCAGAACTTTGCCGCGCAGTTCTTTACCGGAAGGCGCGCCGGCCCGTTTCAGAATCTCGCGAAGAGGAACGCCGTCATAGGAAGCCTTTTCTCCACTATGCTCGGTGACGGCAACAGCTTCGCGCGGCATGCCGGACAGATCTTTCGCGGTCAGTATCAGCGGCGGACCACCGTCTCTAACGATCGCCAAGGTTTCCCCGGCGGGCGGCGAAGTTACCTGTCCCAGGCAACCCCCGACGGCGATTCCAACAAGGAACAGGACCTTCACTTCAAACGGCATTCCTAATGGTATCGGAAACGAGACAAATCGGCGATTGCGCCCACGTGTTTGGTCAGGATGGTAGATTCGGAATTCGCGTTTAGTCAAAAAAAATGATCAGTAGCCGTTTTTGGTTATTGCCGAATCGTTCGCATCCTAATAGCCTAAATCGAAACAGGGGAACTGGAGTTTAGTGCGCGCTGAGTTAGAACCAGAGTTTCAAACGAAGACACGAGGGGAACCCGGAAGCCTTCTCCTCGTGCAGCTTCGCCCGGTCGCATTTGTCGCAGTGCTGCTTTTTATCTGGCACCTTACGGTGGTCCGCCAGGCTAATCGTCTGTTGCCGACGCCGATAGAAGTGTTTGCTGGTATTGGAGATTTGCTGCGGCATGGGCTATTGTTTAAGTACACGGTTGCTTCGTTGTTCCGGGTCAGTTGGGGTTTCACGGCAGCGGCTGTTTTGGCGATTCCCCTGGGGTTAACTATCGGGTGGTATCGCCGCGCTGAACTGGCCGCAAATCCGCTTCTGCAGATCCTGCGTCCGATTTCGCCACTCGCCTGGATTCCAATTGCGATCCTCTGGTTCGGGGTGGGAGACTTGTCGGCTATCTTCCTGATCTTCATTGGTAGTTTCTTCCCACTACTGCTCACGGCCATTGGCGCAGTGGAGGGTATACCGGAGGTGTATATTCGTGCCGGCCGGAACTTCGGACTAAGTCCGGCGGAGTTCCTGGAGCGGGTGGTGTTTCCCGCGTCGGTCCCTCAATTACTCATCGGTCTGCGCATCACGCTGGGGATCGCTTGGCTGGTGGTCGTTGCGGCCGAGATGATCGCCGTAAACTCAGGGCTAGGATTTTTGATTGTCGACGCGCGCAACGCGGGCAACCGCTACGATCTGGTGGTTGCGGGCATGGTCATCATCGGAGTTATAGGTCTTTTGCTGGACATTGCAGTGCGCTCGCTGGAGAGGGTCAAGTCGTTTCGTTGGAGTTATTCGGAGGACTAGGCTTGAAACTAATGGAGATTTCAACGATACCGGTCGCCGTGGGTACGAAGCTGCGCGTGGAACATCTAAACATGGTCTTCACGAGGGACGGCAAGAGTACCCACGTGTTGCGGGATATCGATCTGGAAGTACGGCAGGGAGAGTTCATCTGTGTCGTCGGGCCTTCGGGTTGCGGTAAGTCGACCCTTCTGAACGTGATCGGCGGATTCCTAACTCCGACCAGCGGATCCGTCTCAATAGATGGGGAACTTGTGCGCGCGCCGGATCCGCGCCGGATACTGGTGTTTCAGGATTATGGCGTGTTTCCCTGGCTGACCGTCGAGGGAAACATCGGATTTGGTCTTTCCGACTTGTCCCGCGAGCAAAGGAAGGAACGCATCGCGCACTACGTGGACTTGGTTCGTTTGAAAGGATTCGAAGAGACTTATCCGTCCGATCTTTCGGGAGGAATGAAGCAGCGGTTGCAAGTGGCGCGGGCTTTGGCTGTGAACCCGGACGTGCTTTATCTGGACGAGCCGTTTGGTGCTCTTGATTCCATCACGCGGCTTACCATGCGCAAAGAACTCCTTCGTATCTGGGAAGTGGAAAGAAAAACAATTCTATTTGTTACGCATGATATCGACGAAGCTGTGCAATTAGCTGACCGAGTGGTGGTCATGAGTTCCCGCCCCGCGCGGATTCAAGAGATCACCCGCATCGACATTCCGCGTCCACGTAACATCAGTTCCGCGGGTTACCTTCAGGTTCGGGACGAGCTGTATGAGCATACTGGTTTGGCTTACGAGCTATGAAGTCGTCCACTCAGATACGCGGATGGGAAAAGCTTCTGTGGCCGGTAGTTACAGTTGGATTAGTGCTCCTATCATGGCACTACTTGGTCCTATGGTCGGCCACCAAGGTGTTTCCTTCTCCGTTGGATGTATCGAAAGGTCTCGGAGGGCTGCTGCGAAAGCATCTTCTTTGGGCGGACATTGTGGATTCACTGCGGAGAGTGGGACTTGGTTTCGGTGCGGCCGTCATCTTAGGTGTTCCGATCGGTCTAACCTTGGGGTGGTACCCGGCGGTAAATCAGGTCGTGAATCCCACTATTCAATTATTGCGGCCGATTAGCCCGATTGCCTGGATTCCGGTCGCGATCATCTTATTCGGAGTGGGAGAGCCCCCGGCAGTCTTCCTGATTTTTCTAAGCGCGTTCTTTCCGGTTGTCGTAGCATGTATTAACGGCGTGAATACTGTCTCCTCCACTTATCGGCGCGCCGGACGAAATCTAGGCCTAACTCAGGTACAGATTCTTAGGAAAGTGATCTTCCCCGCGGCTCTTCCGCAGATCATCGTCGGCTTGCGTATCGCCTTGGGCGTTTCCTGGCTGGTGGTTGTTGCAGGCGAGATGATCGCCGTCGATTCCGGTCTTGGATATCTGGTGATCGACTCGCGAAACTCCGGCAAGCACTACGATCTAGTGGTGGCGGCGATGCTGGTCATCGGGTTGATTGGACTGGCTCTGGATATGTGCTTCCGCCAGATCCAGAAAATCAAGTCCGTTCGATGGGGATTCCGGTATGATCACTAGGCGCAAAGTTCTGTCGTTAGCCATCGGATGGCTGGTGCTGATCACAACAGCCCACGCTTACTTAAACGTCAACTGGGCGGCGGTGTTGAACGCATACCAACCGATTGGGAAACGAAAGATCACGGTAGCGTATATACCCGTCACGTGTCAGCTAACTTGCCCGGTGACGGATTACATTTCAAAGTTCTCCCAAGGCGGCGAGTTGTTTCTGCCTCGCATGTTTCAAGGGTTTCCCGAAATTAAGGAAGCGCTCATTTCGAATCGTGTGCAGGCGGCTTTTATCGTCGCGCCGCTGGCGATCGCTTTGAAGTCACAGGGCGTGCCGATTAAGATCGTCTATCTTGGTCATCGCTACGGCAGCGCGGTGGTTGTTCGCAAAGACGGCCCGATAAAGACTTTCGCCGACATGCGCGGCCACACGATCGCGATCCCCAGCCGCTTCTCCGACGAGCGGCTGCTAGTGTTTCGCGCGATGAAAAGCTGGGGAATCAAGCCGGGTCAAATTAAGATGGTCGAGATGGCGCCGCCGGACGTATCGAGCGCGCTCGCGGCGCATGCCATCGATGCTTTTTCGATGGGTGAGCCGTTTCCTTCCCAGGCGGAACTCGGGGGATTCGGGCGGGTGCTGTTTCAAGCCAGGGAATACTGGCCGGATTATATGTCTTGTATTTTGGTGGTTCGACAGGACTTGATCGACACACGGCCGGACGTAGTTCAGGTATTAGTGGATGGAATCGCCCGCTCTGGTTTGTGGCTGGACACGAGTAAGCCGCATCGCGAGGACGCTGCGGATTTTGTGGGCCGTTTTTACTACAATCAGAAACCCGGTCTGCTCCGGTGGGCGCTGACGAAGCCGCTCACTCGAGTGACTTACAGTCCGCTGGGTCCAAGAAAGGCGGATTTTGATATGGTGCGGGATCTGATGATTGAAACCGGCGTTCTCAATAAGCGGATCGCGTTCGAAGATTATACCGATACTCGATTCTCTGATAAGGCCAGCATTGAAACAGCATGGAAGTACGAGCCCGGGATCGCGATCGCTAAGTAGTTCGGGAGAGGCAGCAGATCGCGAGCGCGAATGCGGTGTTCCCGACCTAAATTACGGGAATTGTGTTGGTAAGTTACCAATTTGCTTAAGGCCCGCGCTTGGATACACAAAAGGTAATCAGTTCCGTGGAGGCACGGCTCGCGCTTGCACGCGTGTTACACCTTAAGGGCGGAAGCCAGCCGCCTCCGCAGCCGTCTTCGCGAGTACTTGCCGAGGAAGGCCGCGATGAGTTTGTGGCTGATCGAGATTGCAAAAGGTGGCTACACCATCGTTTTTGGACCTCGAACTCCTTCCGGGACGGTGATCCCGCGGCCCCACTTGCACCCCCGGCGCCCAACGAGACTTGGCTTGGCCTGCCGACGAGCGATATCGAGACAATTCCGCGCCAGGCACTCCGCTTAAACGGCAAGGTAGAACATACTCAGCTCCGCTTCAACTTACGTAAAGGAAAATGTACGCGTGGCCTGTCGTCGGTTTAGACGCGCCTTTGCTACTGGTCGCGATGGGCTTGGCCATGCTGCACTCTGTCCGGCAAACCAATTAATACGGCGTCAAAAGGAATCAACGCAATTACCAAAGTCTTACCTCCGCTACGCCCAATGAGAGTGCTACCTGGTGGCCGTCCGGCGAATAACAAGGATGTGGCGCCGCGTCGGGAAGGGACCGATCAATTGGAAGGTTTGAGGTGCGCTGGACCTGAGCCACGACTAGTGACTTCCTCGTTTTTCGATGGCGCCGACCTCTGGGCCATGTCGCCGAAAAGCGATTCAGTCGGAGCTCGTATTCCCCGAAAGATTTCCGCATCGAAGGCAAACCAATATCATCCGGAATACTCACCCGACGGCCACTCGTTGGCTTTTGTCGGCGGCCACAACGGAACTTTGCAGGGCCTGGATCGCGGCGGCCGATGGCGATCACCCGCGGCAAGTTACACACCCGACCAATCACATTCTAGGCTTCCCGTGTTGATCCCCAAACTCGCGCCGGCACCATAGAATTTGGCTAGCGGACTAGCTGTTTCTTCGGACCGAACTACCTTGATCTACGCGACAGCCAAATCGGACGAAGCCTATCTGATTTCGCTGGAACTGAAAAGAGATCGCCGTTAAAGGATTTCCTAGGCCCTATTCAATGTCTGGCGGTGAGGGTGGGATTCGAACCCACGGAACCCGTGAAGGTTCAACGGTTTTCGAGACCGCCCGATTCAACCGCTCTCGCACCTCACCGTGTCGGGACTATGCTATTTTCCCACAACTTGCATCGGGTGTCACTACTCCAGTTTTTGCGGTGTCAAACCTCGATAGAAATGTCCCCCTGTTCGCCTCAGTAGAAATGTCCCTTTTTTGATAGACGCCGCCGACCAACGGGAGGCGGTCCACAGCTGCTACCTGTTAGGACTTGGTTTTTCCTTCATAGGAGGGTTTGGGTTTTGATCTTGACCCTACTTACGGGTTTACCGGAAGGGCGGCGCCCTGCGAATCTATCGTCAGCGATCCTTCTGCTTTGCCGTCAAAACCGATTGTCGCCATGGATGGTCCGGGGTCGGTTTCGGCCGTGTCACAAACCTCCTTTTCGGCGGCGGCGGCGCGTTCGGGCGCTGCGCCAAGTCATGCCATTGTAGAACCTTGCCTTCCAGCAACATCGTCAAGGAGCCGTCTCGGTGCTCCCGTACGGTCACCGTGTGGCCGGCGCTCACCGGTATCTTTTGTTGAGCTTCGATCTGTAGCCACCGGTTGCCATATTGCACCACCCAATCGTTGCCCACCTTCCGTTCCTGCTCCAGACAGAACACCTGATCGAGATCCATTCGCGCCGGTAACCGGTAATGGAAGTCGGCCTTCTCGCGAGGGCGCCACCGCATACCTGGCGTTGTGCTGCGGCAGATAAATCTCCTTGACGAAACGATTCGCCGCTTCATACTCCCCGATGCTGCGCAGTCGCATCTTCTTGATCAGCCGGTCCTGATGTGTCCCATGACCTCGCTCCACGCGCCCTTTCGCTTGCGGTGAATGGGCCCCAATCAGCTCGATCCCCAGCTTGGCGCACATGCGCCCAAACTGCGATACGCCCACCACCCCGTCCTGTCGCTCACGCGCCGTAGGCTGGTGATGATAGACGTTCTTCCAGTCCACATACAAGCCCGCGGCACTCCGTACTTCTCCACCCAGGCGCGCAGCGTATCGGCAACTCCCCACGTCGTCTCTTCGTCCGCAAACGTCGACCCAACTTGTCGATGTAGCGTCATCTGACCTGTATGCAGGAGACAACCGCGCGGACCCCGGCCTTCCAGCCAGTTTTCGAAGCTCCCGTCCATCTGCACCAGTTCCCCGAAATGCGCTCTCCGGAGCCGCCTCTGCCGATAGGTCTTCCGCTTCGCTCGCGCGTCCATAGGCCCGCTTCCAGCATCCAGCGGCGGAGCGTTTCAGGATCCACTGCGATTCCATGATCTTCCGCCAGATGCTCGGCCGCCAGTGTCGGACCGAAGCGCTCACAACCGCTTTCGCCTCCGTACAGCGTCTTCACCAAATCCAAAACGCGTTGACGGATTTTCGCTGCCTTCCCGTGATTGGATCGTCGCCCCGCGTTGCCATGCACCAGACCTTTCAAACCACAAACTCGCACGAAGCAGCCCAGAACAGCCGCTATGGTCTGCAGGAACAATCTGTTATCCTATGAATGTCGGCGGCCTCCGGACTTGCGTCAATGTCTGGCGTCCTGAGGGTGGGATCGAACCCACCGGAACCCGTCGAAGGTTCAACTGTCGCTTTTCGATGACCGCCCGATTCAACCGGGCTCTCTGCACCTCACCGTTTGATCGGGACTATTGCTATTTTCCCATCAAGGGGACTTTATCATCGAGGTGTCAACATACTCCAGTTTTTGCGCCGCAGTGGAGGTTCTGGACCATGCAACTCAGTCGACGGGCAAAGTGCCAAACGGAGCTGTCGGCAATCTACCGGAACGGCGCTCCCGGCGGCCAGCGCGCCTGTTCCGCTTAAGGCCACTAACTTACCCGTAACTTCATCAACCTCCGCCGGTTCTCAGTAAATCCCAGGCGGCGATACAACCGGATGGCTTTCTCGTTCGCCAAATCCGCTTCAAGCAAAAGCGCCGTAATCCCGCTGCGCGCGCATTCGCTCCTAAGGAAGCGCACCGCCGCCGTGCCCAATTCGCGCCCACGGTACGGCGCCGCCACGAAAAGCTCATCGATCAACCCATACCTTCCGCCGTACTCCAGAGCGAAGCCAAACGTGAGCACCGCGTAACCCGCGGTCACACCATTTAACTCGACCACCCAAAGTACTCCCAACATCGGCTCATTCATCAACTCCAGCGCCGCACGGCGCGACGTTTCGACATTGAACGCTGAGTGATCGTTGGCGTAGAGTTCGCCCATCATAGCGATGAGCAAATCCAAATCCTTAAGTTCCGCCTTCCGAAAAACCGGCGCGGTGAAAGGCGTCATTTGCCCAGCTTATCTCAGCGCGACGATCTTTCCACCCGCCTTGTTCTTTGCAGCGCAATGCGGGGTGGTTGAGCCTCAGCCCCCTAATTCCGTGATCCGTTTTGCCAAGAACCGCCGCGCCGGTTCCCGCCGTGCGAGGCTGAAAGCTTTTGCATAAGATGCGCGAGCCTTCTCGATTCTTCCCAAGCGACGGCACGAATCCGCCTGCGCGGAGTGCGCCAGATAGCGAGCGGTCCTGATCGCCCAGTAACACCAACTCGCCCCACGGCGAAGTTCGCGCGCCGCGGCGGGATTCATGAGTAACATCAGCGCGAGAAGCCCCTGCGCTTCGGGTTGGGGCAATAGTTCCACCAGCAACCGGCCCAGACGGATGGCTTCGCGGGAAAGGTCGGCACGTGCCAAAGACTCGCCCGACGTTGCAGAGTATCCTTCGGGGAACACCAGATAGATTACCTGTAGCGGCGGCGCTGAGAAAAGCGCGCGCGATTTCCTAGGTAGTGATAAAACGTCCAGCGGAGATGAGCCGCGCGCACTCAGAGCGGTAGATAGCATCCGCAATCTCTCGTACCCGCGCTGCATCCTCTTCACCTTCCCGCGCCACGTTCATTCACTACCCAAAGTCGAGGCGGTCAGATCAACTGATCACCGCACTTACACGAAGACTCCACGGGCCTGCCATCCACGAAGCGTCCCCCTGCATCCACGTTGCCAGCAACGCCGTACCTGTCATGGTGCCGAACCCAGTCACCCAGGTTAAAGTGCGGGCCAGTTTCATTCCGGCCCTTCGGCGTGAGGTCAAGATACATATAGGTGGTATCGAGCATCTCATCGCCGCGCCCGTAAGTGGAGTAAGTGTGGAAGACCTCGCCGGCGTTATTCCTGTAAAACACGCTGACGCCAGACAATTCCTCGCTCACGAACTTAGGCAAACCGTAGTTGTACCTGACCTCACCCGAAGCGATTTCTTCGTTCGTGAATGAAACCCCATAGTCGTAATTAAAATCGCTCCCGTGCGACGAGAGCCAGCGGAAGCGCCAGCCCATGCGTTGCCGGAATGCCTCGATTTCGTTGAAGGGCGCTCGTGAAATGGTTACGAAAGAAACATCGTGGTGCTCCAGGTGTACCAGTGCGCCGTCGACATGATCAGAACGGAAGGAACAACCCACACAACCCTCCTTCCAACCAGGGCCGAGCATGAAATGGGACACAATCAGTTGGCTGCGGTCCGCAAAGAGATCGGCAAGCGATTGCTCACCGTCCGGACCTTGGAAACGGTAATCTTTCTCCACCCTGACCCATGGCAGGTTACGGCGTAGCCGGTCAATTTCGTCCCGCCGCCGGGTGAGTTCCTTTTCCTTAATAAGTAACTCCGTGCGCGCCGCAAGCCATTCCTCGCGCGAGACGGATTTCGAGCGCTCCATCACGCTTGTGCTCATAACTGATTTCCTCCTGTTGTTGATTGCATGTGCTCCTGGCCAGAGGGTTTGCTACTGGTCAATTCCTTGATGGGCCGCACTTCGATACCGCCCAGGCGAATCGGCGGGATCTTCGAAGCCAACTGGATGGGTTCATTTAGACCTTCGGCCTCAATCATAATAAAGCCCCGATCTGTTCGTTCGTCTCCGCAAACGGCCCATCGGTAACGGATACTTTGCCGCCTCGCAGCCGCACGGTTGTTGCGTTCAGCTTCTTCCACATGATCCCGCGACTCGGCTCACCGATGCTGGCCGGTGCTCTGCGATTCCATATCTCGCAAGGCTTTTCTTGCCAACATATTCCGCGGCATGAAGTTCAGGTAAAGCCGAAGGGTTCGGGCTACTCCTTCCGGATCGCGCCGGCTCGTGTAGATTACATTCAGGGCGCGATACGCGGACGCCTGAGAAGGGTCCAACTCGATGGCGCGCTTCAGTTCACTGATGGCCTGATCGGTTTCTCCCGTGGCTGCGTATACACCCGCCAGGTTAATATGCGAGGCGGCACGATCCGGTTCCAAGCGTAACGCCAAGGCGAGCGGATCGCGCGCCTCTTCGGGCTTACCCATCTGTAGAAGAACGAGCCCGATTTGCGTGAACACCACGGGATCAGGCGGGAGAGACTTGGCTGCCTCGGCCAGTTGGCGAACACCGGTGATCAACTGATCGGACTGCTGCCTGCGCCCCAGTTCAATGTTCGCCAGCCCCAGATTGCGCAGGACCAGGGAGGCATCGGGTTCGCGCCAGGCGATCAGTTTTTGGACCGCATCATCGGTGGCGGGCTTATCCGAATCCGCTTGCGGATAACGGGAGATTCGATGGTCGGTGAAAACGGTATGCGCTCCATCCTTTGCGGGCCGCGTCCGCATGTGGCAGCTTACGCAGTTTTCGGCCGGCTGGGAGTGCGTCGCCAGCAGAGCCTGCCCATGACAGCTCAAGCAGCGATCCCGGAAATAGGAAACCGGGTCAGCGGGTTTCTGGTGCGGATCGTGGCAGGTGCCACACCACAGATTTCCCTCGCTCCGGCGGGCGCACATGCTGAGCCTTAGTTGCTCGGCGTGACTGATCACTTTGATCGTGCCTTTCGCGGACCCCGAATCCGGCGCGGCGGTTATATAAACGGAGAAAACATCTTCCAGGTTCTGGCCCGGCCGGAAGTCCGTAAACTGTTTGCCGGGATTCAGGACGCGGACTTCTCCCATCAAATGGCATTGTTCGCAAACACTGTCTCTCGCGCGCGCGGGGAGCCGCTTCGGATTGATGATGGTCGCGGCGGTGGGATGAGCAAGGTGCGCGGAAGTATCACCGTGACACCGCTCACACGTTATGGGTTCGTCTTCAGCGCGGAATTTCTCAAACCGATTTACGGTGTTGGCGATGAGGCGCGGCCGGCCGGCGTGACAACTGAGACATTCTCCGGTGATCGGGCGTGTAAAATCCGGTTGCGTGGCGTCCTCATATCCGGGCGCCATCTCCCACTTGCTCCGGCTGGTCAAGTAGGTGATAGGCGCTTGAAAAAGATAATCGCCGATGCGGACGATGTCGCCGGAGGCGTGGGCGCCGGAGCCGATCATGAAAGCGATCGGATAAGTTGACGTCAACCCGTCGCGATCAAGCGAAATCCGTCCCGCGCCATCACCGGCCGTTACGGCGAAGCGGCTACCCGACTCGTCATGCGTGAAGGAACCGGACGGCTGCTGAACGCTTTTCGCGAACGAGTGCGCCATGGCGCTCTTCTGGTATCCGAGGACCTGAGTTTCATGGCAGGGAAGGCAGGGGCTTGCGGCGGGAATATGCCCTGCGAATACGCACACCCACGCGGTGGTAGCGACGGCTCTAGTCAGGCGTTTCCGCATCTGCTCCGAATATAATGCCTGAAGGGTATCGACTCAATCTGTACGGCGCCGCGCCATCGGCCGGCCCGATCCGGGATTTGATCGGTCAACCTGTGCTACATTGATGATTCTAAGCAGTTTGTTACAAGAGGAACCGCTCGCTCTCTAACCGTTTTATCCATTAGTAACCCCCGTCGCACTTGTGATCGGTGCTCCTCTTCATGAGAGCCGGTCTTCAGAGAGCCGCCGCGAAATACCAAGGGAGTTTTCCGCAAATGAAGACAGCACTCATCATCGGCGCTGGACCGGCGGGCCTCACCGCCGCTTTTGAACTGTTGAAACGGACGGATGTGAAACCCATCGTTCTTGAGAAGAGCGACGCGATGGGCGGAATCTCTCGAACTATCAACTACAAAGGCAACCGAATCGATATTGGCGGCCATCGCTTTTTCTCGAAATCGGATCGCGTGATGAATTGGTGGACCGATGTGATGCCTGTTGAGTCGGTCACAAACGGTACGGCGACGATTAGCTATCAGAACAAGTCCAGGGACATCGCCACTTCGGAGGTTGGGCCGGACGCGCACCACGAGGATCGCGTGATGCTGGTCCGCAACCGCAAATCGCGCATTTACTTCTTAAGGAAGTTCTTCGATTATCCGATCAAGCTGAATCCCACCACTATCCAAAACCTTGGGTTGCCGCGTACCTTTGTGGCGGGGATGAGCTACATGAAGAGCATGGCGGCGCCGATTAAGCCGGAAACGAATCTGGAAGAATTTCTGATCAATCGTTTCGGCCGCACCCTGTATTTACTGTTCTTCAAAAGCTATACGGAAAAAGTTTGGGGCGTGCCGTGCCACGAGATCAGCGCGGAGTGGGGCGCGCAGCGGATCAAGGGCCTTTCGATTTCTAAAGCCATTACGCATTTCGTGAAGTCGCAGTTCAAGGGCAAAGGCGACATCCAGCAGAAAGACACGGAGACGTCTTTGATCGAGCGGTTTCTTTATCCCAAGCATGGTCCGGGACAGCTTTGGGAGTATGTGGCCGAATCGGTGAAGCAGGATGGTGGAGAGATCCTCTGCGGCTGGGACGTCCGCCGCATTCTGGTCACAGACAACCAGGTGACGGGCGTAGAAGCGGTTCATCAAACCACCGGGGAAAGCAGGACTTTCGAGGCGGACTACTTCTTCTCAACGATGCCGATCAAGGATCTCATCCGCGGCATCGATCAGGTTCCCGGCGAGGTTCGAGAGGTGAGCGAAGGCCTGCAATACCGCGACTTCATTACGATCGGTGTGCTTCTTAAGAAATTGACGATCTCCGATGAAGGCGGTCCGGGCAGCAAGCTTCTGAAGGACAACTGGATCTACGTGCAAGAACCGGATGTTCTGGTGGGGCGGATTCAGATTTTCAACAACTGGAGCCCTTACCTGGTGGAAGATCCTGGCCTGGTCTGGATCGGGCTGGAGTATTTCTGTTACGAGACCGATCCGCTTTGGAGCTATTCCGACGGACGACTGATCGAACTGGCGAAGGAAGAACTTTCGCGGATGGGTATCGCGGACAGCGCCGATGTGGTGGACGCGACCGTGATCCGGGTTCCGAAAACCTATCCGGCGTACTTTGGAACGTACGACCGTTTCGATCTGATCCGCGGGTTTGTGGACCGGATCGAAAACCTCTTTCTGGTGGGCCGGAACGGAATGCATAAATACAACAACCAGGATCACTCGATGTTGACAGCGATGATGGCGGTTGACAACATCGCGAACGGGATCGTGGATAAAGCCAATCTGTGGCAGGTCAACACAGAGATGGAATATCACGAGACCAGGGAAAACAAGTAGCCGGGCCCGCGGCGCGCAACGCGCCTTCGCATGTTACCTTCGCTAAGGGAAGGAGCCGATCCGTTTCGTGCTGAAATTCTTTGTTGGGGTGCTCGTAGGCGTTTTACTGGTCATCGTGATTGGCGTGATCGGGATTTTTGCGATAGCCAGCTTGCGGAGTAAGCCCGCAGCGGTTAGCACAGATTCTACGCTGATCCTTCACCTGGAAGGCGATTTGCCCGAGCGCGCGCCGGTGGAACTTCCCTTCGAGGGGTTCGGCCAGCGGACTTCGTCCACCATGCTGGAGATGAACGCGGCTCTGCACAAAGCGGCAACCGATAGCCGCATCAAAGCGGTCGTGGTCGAACCTTATGGACTTAACGTGGGGTGGGGCAAGATGGAGGAGTTGCATTCGGATCTCGAGCAATTCGCCCGGTCCGGCAAGCCGCTCTATGCGTATCTGAAAACCCCCGGCACCCGCGAGTATTACGTGGCCACCGCCGCGTCGAAGATCTATCTTTCGCCCGAAGACATGCTCAACCTCAAGGGCCTCCGGTTTGAGTTGATGTACTTCCGGCATACGCTGGACAAGCTCGGCGTCACCGTGGATGTGGAGCATGCCGGCAAGTACAAAGACTTCGGTGACATGTACACGCGCTCCGACATGAGTCCGGAGACCAAAGAAGTGCTGAACAGCGTGATGGACCGGCTCTACGGAGATCTGGTTAAGACCATCGGCGTGGGCCGGAAGAAATCGATCGCGGAAGTTCAGGACGCCATCAACAACGGCCCTTTGCTTTCGAGTCAGGTTCAAAGCCGCGGATTGGTGGATCAGCTCTGTTATGAAGACGAGATGTTCGGCAAGCTCAAACGCGACATCCATACCGACGTTCGCAAGCTCTCCGAGCGCGATTACGTGCGCGCGTTTCAGTCGGAGACAAGCTTTAGCAGCCGACCCAAGATCGCCTTCGTGGTGGCGCAGGGCGAGATCCTGCGGGGCGATCCGGAATCGAGCAGCACCAGCGGAGAGGGCATCGAATCGGAAAGCTTCGATAAGCTGCTGGCAAAGGTGGGAGCGGATTCGAGCTTGAAGGGGGTGATCGTCCGGATCGATTCGCCCGGCGGCGAGTCGTTCGCTTCCGACGACTTATGGAGAGCGATGAACGTTCTTGCGAAGAAGAAGCCGGTGGTCATCTCCATGTCGGATACTGCCGCATCGGGCGGTTACTACATGGCGATGAACGGTTCGCCGATTATTGCTTATCCCGGGACGCTAACCGGGTCAATCGGCGTGGTCTTCGGAAAGCCGAATCTACATGGCCTTTACGACAAGCTGGGCATCGACAAAGACTTCATCTCGCGGGGACGGTTCGCGGGAATTGACAGCGATTACCAGCCGCTGGACGATGCGGAAAAGGCCAAGCTGCGCGAGGGAATCGACGACAACTACCATGCCTTCGTGCAGAAGGTTGCCGACTCCCGCAAGCGCCCGTTCGATCAGATAGAGCCAGTTGCGCAAGGGCGGGTTTGGCTGGGTGACCAGGCCAAAGACAACGGCTTAGTCGATGAGCTGGGCGGTATTGACCGCGCCGTGCAAGTTATCAAGCAGCGCGCGTCCATTGGATCTAATGAACCAATAACGCTGGTGGCTTATCCGGCGAAGCGAACTTTGTTGGAGATGCTATTGTCTTCATCGGGAACGGACGCCTCCATTACAGATCAGCTCACATCGCTGCTACGGTTGCGATCCGCGTCACCGCTGCCGGCGCTTCTTCGTTCGCCGCAGGTGCGCGCGTGGCTGCGCGGCGGATACCTCAGTATCTCGCCGTGGGCGCTGACCATTCACTAGCCGTATGAGAGCGCGCGGCGATGGCGGACAAATTTCTCTACTTTACGGAGCTGCTGGGACTGCCGGTGTACGATCTCAAGGAACGGCGCATCGGGCGGGTGAAAGATGCGGCGATCGTACCGCTGATCCATCCCTCCCGGCTTGACCGGTTTCTGGTAGGCGCGGGCGGCGCATGGCTGTCGATCCGCTTTGACCAGGTTCGAAGCATCTCGTTTCAGGGGCTTCATCTTTCCGACGAGAAGCTGTTTCCGTATCACTCCGACGAGTACATGCTGCGCATCGATCGCGATCTTCTGGATCAGCAAGTGATCGACGTGAACGGGCGCAAGGTGGTGCGGGTCAACGACGTCAGCTTTGAGTTAAGCCATGACGGGTTGCGCGATTTCCTGAGCATCATGGAAATCGATATCGGGATTCGCAGTATCGTACGGCGCGTGTTTCAGGGAATCATCCCGCCCGGTGCGATCCGCCGTCTGCAATCCGGGATCGCACCGCATTCGATCCGATGGGAATTCTGCAATATCGTGGAAGCCGATCCGCTGCGGCGTTTGCGCCTGAACATTTCGAACGAAAAGCTGGAGCATCTGCACCCGGCTGACCTGGCGGATATCGTGGAGGAACTCGGGCCGGCGGAGCGTGAGTCGATCTTCGAAACGATCGACAGCGAATCGGCCGCGGACGCGCTTTCCGAAGTCGATCCGAAGCTGCAGGCGAGTATTCTGGAATCGCTCGAGCCGGAAGTGGCGGCCGACATTATCGAAGAGATGTCACCGGACGAGGCGGCGGACGCGCTCTCCGAACTGGAACATGAAACGTCCGAAGAGATTCTGGAAGAGATGGACGCGGACGAGGGCGAAGAGGTACGGGAGTTGCTGGAGTACAGCGAGGATACGGCCGGGGGCATGATGAACACCGAGTATGTTTCGCTGGCGAACACCGCAACGATCGCGGATGCGATGACCGCGCTTCGGCAGAACGAAGACATGCTGGAATCGCTCAACGTGCTGGTGCTGGTGGATGAGCAGGATAAACTCACCGGGGTGGTTCCGCTGGCGCGATTGTTTACCGCTTCGGGCGATACTCTACTTTCGAAACTAACATCCGAAACGCTGATCTATGCGAACGTCAACATGAAGAGGGACCGCGTGACCGAGGTGTTCGATAAGTACAACGTGTTGACTCTTCCAGTGGTTGAAGAAGATGGGCGGCTGGCGGGAGTGGTTACCGCGGACGATATCATCTCCGTGCTCCGGGAGAAATGACGGGCCGATGCTGAGGATGCTAAGCCGCTTCCGCAATCATATTCTGATTTTCTTCGCGGTCCTCGGTCCGGGATTTATTACGGCGGTGGTGGATAACGACGCCGGAGGCATAGTCACTTACTCGCAGGCGGGCGCGCGCTGGGGATACTTACCGCTCTGGACTCTGCTGCCGATAACCGTCGTCCTGATCCTGACGCAAGAGATGTGTTCGCGCATGGGCGCGGTAACCGGCAAGGGTCTTTCAGATTTGATCCGCGAAGAGTTCGGTTTGCGGATCACGTTCATCGTCATGCTGCTGTTGGTGGCCGTGAACTTCACCAACATCATGGCGGAGTTCGCGGGAGTGGCCAGTTCTCTTGGCTTGTTTGGAGTGTCCCCATTCATCTGCGTTCCGCTTTCCGCGGCGGCGGTCTGGTTCCTCGCGGTGCGCGGAAACTATCGCAGCGTTGAGAAGGTTTTTCTGTTTGCCTGCGTTATCTATGTCACTTATGTCATCTCCGGTTTCCTGGTAAAGCCGGATTGGAAAACGGCGGCGATCTATAGCGTGAGCCCCAAGCTGATGTTGGATTCCGATTACATCAGCATGCTGATCGGGATGGTGGGAACTACGATCGCGCCGTGGATGCAGTTCTATCTACAGGCGGCGGTGGTGGAGAAGGGGATTTCGGCGAAAGAGTATGCCGAGTCCCGCATCGAGGTGATTGTCGGATGCATTATGACGTCGGTGATCGCGTTCTTCATCATCGTGGCGTGCGCGGGTGCTATCTGGAGCGTGCAGCCGCGTGACGTGAAAGATGGCGCGGAAGCGGCTCTTGGATTAAAACCGTTCGGTCAATACGCGTTTCTGCTCTTTGCCGCCGGTCTGCTGAACGCCTCGGTTTTCGCCGCGTGCATTCTTCCGCTCTCCACGGCTTACTCGGTATGCGAGGGTCTGGGATTCGAAAGCGGGGTCAACAAGACGTGGAAGGAAGCGCCGATCTTTTATTGGCTCTATACGCTTCTGATCGCGGGCGGCGCGGGCGTGGTGTTGATCCCGCGTTTCCCGCTGTTCAAGATGATTCTGGCGTCGCAAGTCATCAACGGAATTCTACTTCCCATCGTGCTGGTCTTTATGATTCTTCTGATCAATAAGAAAAGCCTGATGAAGGAATGGGTTAGTTCGCCGTTCTATAACTGGGTGGCGTGGGCCACGGTGGTGGTGATGATCGGACTTACGCTGGCCTTTGCCGGCATTAACATTCAAGACTTCTTTAAGTCTTAGACAATGGCGCCGGGGATGTCAGACGACCGCACGGATCATGGGCAGCGATTCGTAACGAAAACCAATGCCGGCTTGCATGGCCGGATCGTTCTTTTCAAATTCCTGAATCGCCGATGAGTCCGGCATGCGCACGATCCCGGCGCCCCAAGCGCCCGAGGGATCCGCAACCGGGCCGAAAACCACCACGGAACCAGCTTCCAAGTGGCCGTTCCAATACTCGAAGTGTTTCCGCATGATGGCGCGTTCCTCGCCGCTTGCATCCTGCGCAAAGCTGGGACGCGGCGGTAGCAGGCGGCAGAAGTAGTATTGCGACGCGGTGATTGGAGCGACATACCCGATGAGCCAGCCGAAGACCCGTTCCCAACCGGCGGCGTGCGCCTTGCACGAATCAGGACGTCCGGCAAAACCTTCATGCCGCAAGGTGAGAAGCGTTCCCGATGGAATGGGCTCGAGGAGGAAGGTCACCTGGGTCTCGCAGCCGCCGTCCCAATAAGCTCGCCAAGTGTGGACGAGTTTGCGAGGCGGGTCCACTTCCAGATACGTACCGCCGACGCTGAACACCTCACCACCGGCGCTCTTGCCTTCCGCTTGCCATGCGCCGCCGGGCCGCAGGTCCCCGGTCCATGAGGTGGTGCGATAGGTGTCGTCCGATCCCCACCAGCGGGGAACTTCATCGGGGCTGGTGAGCGCGCGAAACACTCTTTCCGGCGGCGCGTCGATCTCGACCGAGGAAAGAATCACTCCATTCTCCGCGTCGGCGATCGATCGCGGCCATTTCGATTTGTTCATTTGGCTTCCTCCAGATACTTCTTCAAGTTGGTCAGGCTATGCTGCCAGAACACGCGGTAGTTTTCGATCCACCCATCCACATCTTTCAGCGCATCCGGCCGCAACTGGTACAAGCGCTCCCGGCCGACGCGGCGCTCCGTCACGATGCTGGCTTCACGAAGCACACGCAAATGCGCCGAGATGGCGGGGCGGCTCTGGGCAAAGTCAGACGCGAGAGCGTTGACCGGCAGTTCACCGGCGAGCAACCGATCGAGAAGCGCCCGGCGCGTGGAGTCCGCGATGGCGTGAAAAACATCCGAAGCCGCAACGGGGCGGTGCATAATGGGTAACCGAAAGATTACTCTTCGGGAGGCGCCGTGTCAAGCCATTTACGGCGGAGTATCAAAGATGGCGGGGTGTGATCGCGGACGAGACGCGCCCGAATCGCGGTGAGGATCCGAAAGCCGCGCGGACCGGCGATGCGAGTCAGGCGCGGCTTTTTGCGGAATTCCGGAAAGTGGAAATTGGCTTCGTCCGTCGTTTTTGCCCTGCGGTTTTTTGGGCCAACTCCAGCGGCAAAGCTTTGTAAGTCTTTGATCTAAAAATGGTTAGAAGGAATAGGCGGACTCAGCCGAAGCCAATTTTGGTCCAAAACGAAGCCAATCCATTCGAGCACCGGAGGACCATCTGTCACTCCGGCGATTCAGCAAGGGACGCACTGCTTCCTCGCGGCTACAGCTTACCACGGCGTTCGGGGCTGGTCCGGTCCACTACCCTAAGAACTGCATGCTGAATGAACAGGAATTTCGTACGCACGCGGATGCCGCGTTGACCACGCTGAATGAGGCTCTGATTGAAGCCGGGGACGGCGACGACTTCGAACCGGATTTCAATGCCGGCGCACTCACCATTGAATTCGAAAATCCACCCGCCCGGTTCGTGGTGAGCCCGAACACGCCGGTGCGCCAGATCTGGGTATCGGCGCTCTCGAAAAGTTTCAAGCTCGATTGGGACGCGGCGCGCGGCGCGTTCGTGTTTCCGGACACCGGAGAGACGCTGCTCGAACTCTTATCGAGCCGAATCAGCGACCAACTCGGGAAGCCGATCACGTTGTAAGAACGTCGAGAGGGGGTGAGCACGGTTGTCGACAAGCAGGCGAAGTTCTGCCTTGGCGCATGGGTTCAGTTTAATCCAGCGGTGCGCTTTTCAAAAGATAACCGTCCAGTTCGTTTTCGGGAATGCCCTCGCCGCGCTCCAGTTCTTCGATCCCGGTGCGGATCTTCGCGTTGTTCGTCCCGCGGTTAGCCATTAACCACTCGTCCTGCTCGCGCAGCACTTCCAGGGCACGGTCAATCATCTCATTTGGGCTGCTATAGGCACCGGAACGCAGACCTTCCGCGACGCGCTGTTCCTGTTCGGGTTTTAAGTGAATGGTCACACGCGTGGCGGTTCTTTATTATGCCCCAAGATACGTTGCGGTGTGCTCGTCGTGGGCCGAAAGGCATTCCGGTCGACCCTGCTGTCATTGAGCGGAAGGCGGCGTAGTCCGCGCGATCTTCTCAACAAAAACCGTTCTGAGTGCCGCCTGATTGGCGGTAAAAGTGTAGGAGCAGCCGAGAGGTGAAGACTATACCATGGCGGATTCCGCAATTCAGGAACTGATGATCGATCAACTTCGCGACTTATACGATGCGGAGAAGCAGTTGACTAAAGCCCTTCCAAAGCTGGCGAAAGCGGCTACGGACGGGGAACTCGCGCAGGGCTTCCGCGATCACCTGGAGCAGACCAAGGGTCATGTACAACGGCTGGAGCAGGTCTTCGAAAAGATGGGAATGAAGGCGAAGAGCAAACCCTGCGAAGCGATGAAGGGGTTGGTGAAGGAAGGCCAGGAAGCGATCGAAGAGGATCTGGACGGGCCAGCGGGGGATGTGGCGCTGATCGCCGCCGCCCGGCGCGTGGAGCATTACGAGATGGCCGCTTATGAGACCCTGCTGATGATCTCGCAAGCCATGAAGCAGGCGGAAGTGACCAGCCTTCTGCAGGAAACACTGAAAGAGGAAAACGAGACCGACAAGCGGCTTTCCACCGTGGCAAAGCGGCTGCTCAAAGAGGGTTTAAAGCCGAAGTCCGAGCCGGAGGAAGCAAGCGCTCCCGCGCGTGGCGCAGCGGCGGCGAAGAAAAAATCCTCCGGTGCGGCCGCAAAGAAATCCAGCGGCAAGAGCGCGCCGCCGAAGAGTGCGAAAGCCGGCGGCGGCGAGCACCTATCGCACACGACGAAGGACCATGAGGAGATTCGGAATTGGGCGGAACAGCGCGGCGGTAAACCGGCGTGCGTACGCGGAACCGGAAATCAGGGGGATATCGGTCTAATGCGCATCGAATTTCCAGGTAAACCCAACGCAAACGACGACAAATTGGAGGAAATCTCATGGGAAGATTTCTTCGAAAAGTTCGACGAGCGGGGTCTCGCGCTGGTGTATCAGGAGCATACGGCCGATGGCCAGGTGAGCAATTTCAATAAGCTGATCGCATCCGAAAGCACGGGAAATTCAAAAACCCGTACCGCTCGTTAGCCGAGGTGTCCTATAATCGCCGGATGGCCGTCAAACCGCCCTCCGGCGAAGAGCGCGAAAATGAGTGTCTGCTGGCTGCATGGGAGGCGCTGAACCGAATTCACGATCCTTCCCCGCGCCTGCGAGGGGTATGCGTGACCATCGCGAAATTACTGGCGGCCCGCGGCGTTCCCACAACGCAATTCGCCCGCAACATTACACGCAATATCAAGGGAAACGTCCCACGTAAACGCGCATAAACGCGTCACCGAACGCCGTGACAAGGATTCCAGCCGCGCCGAGAAATGACCCGAGCGGCAATTGATATGTTGCGGCATTTTCCTTTTTGACCCCGATTATAATCAGGCCAACGATGGTTCCCGCGACCGAGGCCAGGAACAAGGTGAGAAACGCGGAACGGATGCCGAGGAACGCCCCCACTTCTGAAATCATCACGACGTCGCCGAACCCGAGCCCTTGCCGGCGCCGGACTTTCTCATAGAGCCAACCGGTGAGCCATAGAGGCAATGCGGGAATGAGCGCTCCCAGAACGGAGTCGCCGATGGAAGCGGCGCGGCCTGGCAACCCAAAGACTTCCGCGGCGCCATCCCCGACCGGCAGAAACGCGGCGAATATCAGGCCGAGAACGATCCCGCCGACCGTCAACTGTTCCGGCAATAAGAGGGTTTCGAGGTCGGTAAAAATCAACGCCAGCAGCAGGGCCGAGAGGACGCAGCTCCGCAACGCGAGCAGGGTAATTCCCTGGTCCCAGGCGAACCAGGCGAAGAGCATCGCGCAGGAGATCTCGACGATCGGATACCGGATGGAAATGGGATTACCGCAATCCCGGCACTTCCCGCGTAAGAGCAGGTAACTGAGCACCGGGATGTTATCCCAGGCGCGCACCAGGGCACCGCAGCCGGGACACTGCGAACGCGGGCGGACGATGGAGAGATCGCGCGGAAGCCGGTAGATGCAGACGTTCAGAAAGCTGCCGATTAGAAGACCGAACACCGCGGCGAAAGCGACTAACAGGGGCTCGGGAGGAATTTGGTTGAGCCCCAAGCCATCAAACAGCATGAAGGACGCTTTCGTAGAGTGCCAGGGTGTCCGAAACCATTCGCTCTTCGCTGAACTTATCCGCCACCATGCGCCGGGCATTGGCCGACATCTCGCGCAATTTTTCCGGGGAGGCGCGAAGCAACCGGATGGCGTCGGCAACGGATTGAACATTGTTCGGCACCAACAAACCTGTCTCGCCGTGCTTGACCACCTCACGCAGACCACCCACGTTGCTCGCGATCACGGGGATGCCGGCGGACATCGCCAGCAGCGCCGCGGAACCCAAGCCCTCGCTGTCGGTCAGATAGAGCAGAAGGCACGCGCCCTCCAGATCGGCTTGGAGCTTGCTCGATCGCAGAGACGGCGCGTTCGCCAGCTTAGCGGCGTCAAGCGGGAGCATGTTGCCTTTGCGGGCATCGTCAAAGCGCGGTACAACCACCGGGCCTTTGAAGTTCCAGGTGTCAGGCAGCAGCGGAACTCCGTCATAGACCACGCGGATCCGTTCTTCCGGAATGCGGACGCGCCGGAGTTCGCGAGCCACCGTTTCTGAAACCGCGGCATAGAGACGAGGTTTGCTGTATTTCCAGCGCGAGAAGATCCCTGTTCCAACCGGAAACGCAACCCGCCGCGATACGACTAACGGGCGGCCGGTTAAGATCGCCGCCATGGTGTGGGAACCGGCATCGTGGGCGTGAACGACCTGCGCCATTTTAGTGGCCCACCGTATCGATGCGATTCCCAACGGCTCACACCGGAATCGCTCCCGCACGCAATATTCGAACAGCGGACTGTGGGCGCGGGCCAAAACCAGATTGTGGTGCCCGCGCTTACGCAAGCCGCGCAACAGCCGGATCACCTGCCATTGGCCGCCGCGCATTTCCTTCCCTGAATCCAGATGCAGAATGGTACGAGCCGGAGTTTCATTCACGGCTCAGGTACCGGGCTTTCGCATATTTCAGGTATGTATAAAGCGCTGCCATCCAGGCGATGCTTAGGCCTTCCATTCCATCGAGAAAACCGCACTGCAGAATGTAGGCGCGGAGAAACGTCCAGGCGGGGTCCGCTATCAAGCGCGCGGGTGTTACCTGTTTCCTCTGAGCTACAATCTCCCGCGCGGCAAGGGTCGTGTACCGGTCGAGGCTCTGGAGATGTTCGGTGAGGGAACCACAAGTGAAGTGCAGAATATTGTAGCGAAGGTGCCCCACGGGTCCGCGCACGCGGACGCTCTCATGGATGTACTCGCCCACCCAGGTACCACGACGGCGGTCGTAGAGGCGCACCTTTCGATCGGGATGCCAGCCGCTATGCAGAATCCATTTTCCGCAGTACTGCGCCAGGCGGGGGATGGTATAGCCGTCATGCCGCGGACCATTGTTTTTCACCGCCAGGATTTCCCCTTCGAGAGCTTCGCTCACGGCTTCATCGGCGTCCAGGGATAGCACCCAGTCATGCAGCGCCTGATCGGCGGCGAAGTTCTTCTGTTTGGCGTAACCGTGCCACTGAGATTCCACGACGCGGGCGCCCAGACGGGACGCGAGTTCCAGGGTGCGATCGTTCGAGCCGCTATCCACCACCACAATCTCGTCGCAGCAACGGAGACTTTCGATGGCGCGCGTAATGTTCTTCTCCTCGTTCAGCGTAATGATGGTGGCTGAGATTTTCATAGGGAGGCGCGGCTAATCGATGGGCGCCAGCGTGAAACAAAGCAGGAAGAGCAACAGGGCCACTATTCCGAGTTTCCACCGCGCCGCGCCGACTTCGGAAAGATCATAGATGGGCGGGTGGCGGCGGGCGAGAAAGAAAAGGACGGCGGCCCAGAGCAGCCAGCCATTCCAAAAGAACACGCCGACCGGCACCAGCGCCGCAACGGTGATCCGCGTTACCCACTTGTGCCCCTTCCCAAAGAGCGCGTAGATGATATGGCCGCCATCCAGTTGGCCGGCGGGGAGCAGGTTGAGCGCGGTGGCGAACACGCCCACCCAGGCGGCGCGGGCGATGGGGTGCAGATAAAGGTCGTTTATATTCACGCCCGGGTAGATGAGAGCTTCGAGCAAGCGGAAAAAAGGCGGTGTTCCGAAGTGTAGAGTACCCATGGCCGCGATTCCCGGAATGATTTTCGAGAAGGCCAGACCAACGCCGGCGGCGGGCATGAGAAAGATAAAGCCCGCAATGGGTCCGGCGACGCCGATATCAAAGAGCTGTTTCCGCGAGAAGATCGGCGAACGGATGCGGATGAAGGCGCCGAAGGTTCCGGTGAAGGTGGGCGCCGGCAGGAAGAACGGGAGACTGGCATCGATGCCGTAGTAGAGGCACGCGACGTAATGGCCGCACTCGTGAGCCAACAGGATGGCGAGCAGCGTGAGCGAGAATGGCAGCCCGTGCAATAAAACGGCGGGGTGCGGCCACCAGGCCCAAAACGCATCCAAGTCCCGGTCCATCTCAAAGGCGGGAAGGCCGCGCTCGAAATTGGACTGCATGCGGGCTCCGACCGCGCTGGTGGAAAGCAGGGTGAGCGCGAGCAGAAGCACGTGCAGCCAGATGCGCGTAGGCTTCGCGGCAACCCGCGGGTAGCTGGCGCTCAGATCGAATCGGGAATGGCTGATCCCTTCGCCCACCGCACCCGCGTGCGTCGAAAACTCGGGGAACTCCGGTAGCGACAAAACTTCCGCCGGGGGTTACTGCAGCGTTTGCAGTTCCTTGCCAGGCTTGAAGCGCACGGCCTTACCGGGAGGAATGGAAACCTCCGCGCCGGTACGCGGATTGCGCCCGATGCCGGTCTTGCGGGGCTTGACGTTGAAGACGCCGAAACCTCTCAACTCAATACGGTCTCCGTTCTCGAGAGCCTGCTTCATCTTCTCGAAAACCCGTTCCACGGCCATCTCGGCTTTCGTTTTGGTGATGCCGGTTTTGTTTACAACTTCGTTGATGATATCGAGCTTGATCAAGGACAGCCTCCGCGGATGGGACTTCGCTGGCGCAACCGCTGTGGTAAACCGGTCAACTTGATGATAAAGTTGAGCTTAAATCTATGTCAAGCGAGCCTCTTCCAGTCGCGGCCCCATTGGCCGATCGGGCGGAGTTTTGTAAGGCCTGCGCGCGGTTCACAACCGGCGTCACGGTCGTAACAGTCGCCGATTCATCGGGCCAGCCCCACGGGATGACGGTCAACTCCTTCACGTCCGTTTCGCTCGATCCCCTGATGTTCCTGGTGTGCATCGATAACCGGGCGCGCGTGAACCAGGTCTTTGCCACCGGAATCCACATCGCCATTAATATTCTGGGGGAAGAGCAGCAGCATCTCTCTTCCCGGTTCGCGCGGCCGCATGACGATCGTTTTGCCACGGTGGACTGGGCCCCCGGCGCAACCGGCGCGCCTCTCATTTCCGGCGCTCTGGCGATGATCGAGGGTGTGGTCGTCGAAAAGATTTTAGCCGGCGATCACACGATATTATTGGCCGAAGCCCGCTCCACCAATTACCGGGAAGGCAGGCCTCTGGTCTTTTTTGGCAGCAGGTATCAACGGTTCGGAGAAATTGTGTCATGAACAGACGCTACTTCGTTATGAGCACGGCGGCCTTGGCGGCGGGCGCGGCATCCAGGGGAATTGCGAGTCCGAACGACACGGTGCGCGTCGCGTGCGTGGGCGTGCGCGGGCAGGGAAACAGCCACATCAAGGAATATCTCAAGATGCCGAATGTGGAAATTGCGGCCATCTGCGACATCGACGAGAGCATCCTGAACAAGCGGCTGGGCGAAGTGGAAGCGGCGGGGAAGAAGCGCCCGGCGGGCTATTTCGATTTGCGCAAGCTCCTGGAAGACAAGAATATCGACGCGATTTCCATCGCCACGCCCAACCACAGCCACACTATGCAGGCGATCTGGGCGTGCCAGGCGGGGAAGGACGTGTACGTTGAGAAGCCCTGCTCGCACAATATGTTTGAGACGCAGCAGATTGTCGCGGCGGCCAAGAAGTATGACCGCGTCGTGCAGCACGGGACCAACAGCCGGTCCAGCCCGGCGCTGCGCGAGGGGATGCAGAAGCTGCGCGAGGGTGTGATCGGCGACGTGTATTTGGCGCGGGGGCTTTGCTATAAGTGGCGTGGCAGCATCGGCCGCAAGCCGGTGGCCCCGGTTCCGCCCGGAGTGCATTACGACTTGTGGCTGGGTCCGGCGCCGGAGCACCAGTTCACCGAAAATCGCTTTCACTACAATTGGCATTGGTTTTGGGACTACGGCAACGGCGATCTGGGGAATCAGGGCATTCACGAAGTGGACGTGGCGCGGTGGGGATTGGGCGTGCAGCACCCGAGCAGAGTGAGCGCGATCGGTGGTCATTTCATGTTCGACGACGACCAGGAAACGCCCAACACGCTCAACGTCGCCTACGAGTTTCATGACAGCGGAAAGCTGCGCATGATGGAGTTCGAGGTCCGGCATTGGATGACGAACAATGAGGCGGGCATCGGTAAGGCGAACGGCGATCCGAACACCATCGGGAATTTGTTCTATGGAACCGAAGGATATATGGCGATCGACGGCTATGGCACTTACAAGACGTACCTGGGGCCGAAGAACGAACCGGGCCCGGCGCGGAGCGAAGGCGGTGATAACTGGGCGAATTTCATCGAGGTGATGCGGAGCCGCGATCGATCGAGACAGTACGCGCCGATTGAAGAAGGAGCGCTTTCGGTGCAACTGGTGCACCTCGCCAACATTAGTTACCGGACCGGACGGACGCTGCAGTTTGATGGCGGCGAGTTCAAGGTGACGGGCGATAGTGAAGCGAACGCGATGTTCACTCGTAATTACCGGACGCCGTTCGTGGTACCCGCGACCGTTTGAGTACACCAAAGCACCCACCAGATCAGTAACGCTTGCAGAGGTAGGCGGGCCCATAGGAACGCTTGTGGAATGGCGGTCCGACTAACCTGGATATTATTCGCAGCCATGTAGTAGTTGGCGGGAAACACGGCGATGAGAAGCGCCACCAAGCCCCATGCGGCGGGCCTTCTCAGCCCGGGGATGAGTAACCCGATTCCACCGGCAACTTCCGCCGCGCCGCTTACTAACACCATGGCGCGGGGCCACGGGATGTAAGGCGGCATGATCTTCATGTAGATATCCGTCTTCAGAAAATGCAACACGCCGGCTCCAATGTAGAGCAGCGAAGCGAGACCCAGGAAAACTTTCCGCAGGCTAGTCATAGACAAAATGCAGAACGGTTTTCAGATCTTCCCAAGCTTCGCGTTTCGCGTTCTGGTTGTAAGGACGCAGTAAGTAACTGGGGTGATAAGTGACCATGAGCGGAATATCGTGCCACTTATGCCACTTACCGCGCAACTTAGTCACTCCCTCCTTGCCACCCAGCAGAGCCTTCGCAGCCGTGGAACCTAAGGCGCAAATCGCTCTTGGTTGGATCACGGACAACTGACGGAACAGAAATTGACCGCACGTGGTCATCTCATCTGGTTCCGGAGTCCGGTTCTCGGGCGGCCGGCACTTCACCACGTTGCAAATATAAACGTCGGCGCGCTTGAGGGGAATGCCTTCCCTGGAGGAAGTTCCTTCGATCATCTGGGTGAGTAACTGCCCCGCGCGGCCCACGAACGGCAGCCCCGATTCGTCTTCGTCCGCGCCCGGACCTTCCCCCACAAACACCAGACGAGCCTGCTCATTCCCGGCGCCGAAAACGATTTTGTTCCGCGCGAGGTGAAGCCTGCAGCGGGTGCAGTCTCCCATATCCTCGACGATTTTGAATAGCGTGTCGCCGGCGGGCGCCATCCGAGGCAGTGTGATCATTTCGGGGACGGAAACTTCCGGGACGGGAGCTTCCGGGATGGGCGAAAGTGGCGCCGCTGAAACGCGCCGGATTTCTTTGACACCCAGGTCCCGGTAGAACTCGAGATAGCGCCGGATTTCCTCAACGTGCATAGGCCGGTTTCAGGGAGGACCGCAGCTTCAGAGCTTCGGTAAAGATGCTTTCGGCGATCTCGCGCTTTGGCGCCCGCGGCAGGGCGACGCTTCCGGAACGCGTCATCAGCAGCACTTCATTTTCATCGCTTTCGAAGCCCGTCTCACTCTGCCCTACCAGATTGGCCGCGATCATGTCGCAGTTCTTGGCTTCCAGTTTGCGCATGGCTTCCTGACGCAGATTCTCCGTCTCCGCCGCAAATCCGATGAGCAGACGATCGCCTTTATTGCGGCCGAGCTCCGCCAGAATGTCGGGAGTGGGATCGAGCTCGACCGAAAACCGCGCGGCCGTTTTCTTGATCTTATGCTTGGGGATATGGGCCACGCGAAAGTCCGCGACGGCCGCACACTTCACGACAATGGTGGCGGGTTCCAGATTCTGGAAAACGGCGTCGCGCATCTCCAGCGCGGTGCGAACGGAAATGCGCTCGACGCCTCGCGGCGGTGGGAGATCGACCGGCCCGGAGACGAGGATCACGTGTGCCCCGCGGCGGGCGGCTACATCCGCCAGAGCGTAGCCCATCTTGCCGCTGGAGCGGTTGGATAGAAATCGCACGGGATCGATCGGCTCCTGCGTGGGGCCGGCCGTGATGAGAACGGTTTCGCCTTCCAGGTCGCGCACGGGACTCCAGGCGCGCTCCACGGCGTCGGCGATTTCGGCCGGATCAGCCAAGCGGCCCGGACCGGTCATCCCGCAGGCAAGGAAGCCGTCGCCGGGTGCTACCAGGATGACGCCACGCCGGCTCAGCAGAGAGGCATTGGCCTTGGTGGCAGGGTGCTCCCACATGTTGTTGTTCATCGCCGGCGCAAGGATCACGGGGCCCGTGAAAGCCAGATACATAGTTGTAAGAAAGTCCGTCGCAAGGCCGTTGGCGAATTGGGCCATCAGGTTGGCGGTGGCGGGCGCAATGACAAGGACATCGTTTTCCTGCGCGACCCCGATATGTTCCACGGCGCTTGAGAGTGTCGCTTCCGGACTGGCGCTCGAGAAGAGGTCCGTGATCACTTTGCGGCCCGTGAGCGTCGCGAAAGTGAGCGGTGTGATGAACTCCTGCGCGGCGCGCGTGAGAATCGCCTGAACGGTGTGTCCGCGTTGGATGAACAGGCGCGCCAGTTCGGCGGATTTATAGGCCGCGA
Organism: Bryobacteraceae bacterium; assembly: GCA_965225785.1. Lineage (GTDB taxonomy): Bacteria > Acidobacteriota > Terriglobia > Bryobacterales > Bryobacteraceae > Bog-113. The sequence goes on from CBDDBV010000005.1 coordinate 1,572,032, forward strand.
TGCCTCCACCTACTCCGAGTGCGATTCGCATCTGTTTACTGAAACGTGGCCAGGATCGGCTGAATCTGATCTTCCACCCGAGACCTTCGCACGCGCTCCGCCCGTATGATTCCGGACAGAGTCCGCGACGACTCTTCCAGGTTATCGTTGATCAACACGTAGTCGTAGGATTGATAATTGCGGATCTCCCGAGCCGCGTCGCGCAAGCGGCGTTCGATCACGGCTTCGGGATCTTCGCTGCGGAACCGCAGGCGCTCTTCCAGCTTCTGTCTGGATGGCGGAAGGACGAAAATGGTGACGGCCTGTGAGATTTTTTTCTTCAACTGCGCGGCGCCTTGCACGTCGATATCGAGCACCAGGTCGCAACACATTTTCGAGGCGGTTTCGAGCACGCCCATATGGGTTCCGTAGTAGTTGCCGAAGACGTCGGCATACTCCAGGAATTCGTCGTTCGCCACCCGCGCTTCGAAATCGGCGCGCGTGGTGAACAAATAGCTCTCGCCGTTTTGCTCGGCCCCGCGAGGAGCGCGCGTGGTGTAGGAAACGGAAAACGTGAGCAGTGGAACTTCGAGCAGCAAACGCGATACCAGCGTAGACTTGCCTGATCCGGACGGCGCCGAAATAATGAAAACCGTAGGCTGGTGAATCATTCGGGATTTGTCATTCGAGATTGAGCGCCTGTTCCCGCATTTTATCGATCTCTGCTTTGGCTTTCAGCGCGAAGTCCGTCAGCAGTAAACCCTGGTTCACCAGTCCGCCAGTTTTCGAGAGGATGGTATTGCTTTCGCGGTTCATCTCCTGCAGGAGGAAATCGAGTTTTTTGCCTTTTTCGCCGGCCGCGTTTAACAGGATGCAAACCTCATGCGCGTGGGTGGTGAGGCGCATCAGCTCTTCGCTGATATCGCTGCGCTCCGCCAGAATCGCCGCTTCCTGCGCCAGCCGCTGCGGTTCGAGGGATATGTCGCGCAGCAGTTCGGCCAGCCTTTCCCGCAAACGCTGATGAAAGGCTTCGGCGGCGGTCGCCCGGATCCGCTCCATTCCCGCGCATATACCCATAACCGCATCCGCGCGATCGATCATCTCAGCGGCGATGGCCGCGCCTTCACGTTCGCGAAACGCGTTTAGTTCCTCAAGCGCTTCGTTCAGGCAAAGCGACAGCGCTTCTTCCAGATCGGGCGACCATTCCGGCGCGTTCTCCGATCGCTGCAGCATCCCAGCGGCGCGCAACGCCTCGTGGGGATCCGGCTGGCGATCCGATCCAAGGATGCGAGCCGCCTCTTGAAAGGCCAGTTTCCATTGCTCAAGCGCTTTCACGTTCAAGATACTCTCCGCCGATGGAGAATCCTGTCGTTCCAGCGCGATGTGCAGTTGAATGTGGCCACGCGCCACGCGGCTCCTGATCTCAGCGCGAGCCGTGGCTTCGAAAGGATCGAGCGCGAATGGCATGTGGAAATGGAGATCGAGGCCCTTATGATTCACGGTCTTCAGGCTGACCACGGCGTCTATCGAACCCAGCGTTGAATCGGTTGAACTCAGTGTCCGGCGGACCCGCGCAAAGCCTGTCATACTCCGGGCGCTCACTAGGATTCCACTCCAGCGGGCTCCAGGAATTGCAGGCTGTGCAGCCGCTGATACATGCCGCCGTGTTGCATGAGGTAGTCGTGCGGCCCTTCTTCGATAATGCGCCCGTGCTCCAGCACCACGATTTTGTCGGCCCGGCGAATGGTCGAGATGCGATGGGCGATGACGATCACGGTACGGCCGACCATCAGATTGCCCAGCGCCTTTTGCACCAGCATCTCCGACTCGGTGTCGAGATGGGACGTGGCTTCATCGAGGATCAGAATCGGGGCATTCTTCAACAGCGCCCTGGCGATGGCTAATCGCTGGCGTTGACCGCCGCTGAGCTTCGTTCCGCGCTCCCCGATAACGGTGTCGTAACCGAGCGGCAACTGCTCGATGAACTCGTCCGCCAACGCCGCCTGGGCCGCCGCCCGAAGGGCATCGCGTTTCACCTTGCGCCCGTAAGCGATGTTGTTCGCCACCGTGTCGTTGAAGAGGAAGGTGTCCTGCGCGACGAGCGCAATGCGCTCGCGCAAGGAATCGACGGTATAGGAGCGCAGGTCCTCCCGATCGATGAGCACGGCCCCCTGGGTGACGTCATGGAACCGCGGAACCAGGCGCGCCAAGGTGGACTTACCCGCGCCGCTCGGCCCCACCAAGGCCACCACCTGACCCGTTTGCACCTCCAGGGAAACTTCTCGCAAAGCGAAGGTATCGGGAGTGTTCGGATATCGGAAACTGACGCGATCGAACGTAATCCCGGTATGGAATTCGCGCAGTGAGCGCGCGCCGGGAGCATCCGCGATACCTTCGGGCGTATCCAGGTATTCGAAAACCTTTTGCGACGCGCCGATAGCCTGCTCAAAGATGTTGTGGATGTTGGTCAGCCGCTTTACCGGCTCATACAGCATCAGCAGCGCAATGATGAAGCTGGTGAACGCGCCCGCGGTCAAGGTACGGTTTTCTATTTGCGTGCGCGCGTATCCCAGCAGCACCACGATGGTCACCGCCGCGAAGAACTCGATCAGCGGCGAGGGGATGGCCTGCAGCATCACGTAGCGGAGATTGCCTTTTAATAGTCGGCGCGCAGCGGTGCGGAAACGTTCCAACTCATACTGCTCCGCACCGAAAGCCTTGACCACTTCCTGGCCGCTGATGGCTTCCTGCAGGATCTGATTGACGTCGCCGGTTGCGTCCTGGGTATTGCGGCTGGTGCGGCGAATTCGTTTCCCGATTCTCGCCGTCGGGATCAAGACAAACGGAAGCACGGTCAGGCTTACGAGCGCGAGACGCCAGTCGCTATGCAGCACCACGAAAAGCAGACCCACGACGGTGAAGAACTGCCGCATCGAGTCGGCCAGCATGCTGGAAACGGCCGTCTGGATTCTTTCGATGTCATTCATGATCGAGCTCATCAGCCGGCCCGTGGAATGCGATTCGTAGAACCCCGCGCTCTGGCGAAGCACTTTGTCGAACGCCTCATTCCGGAGATCGGTGACAGCCGAGAAGCCGGCGTAGCTTACCAGGTAATTTGCGATGTAATCGAAGATTCCCTTGGCTGCAAACACCCCGAGTATGCTGACCGCGACTAATACCCAAATGTCGTGGCCGCCGAACGGAATCAGATTGTCCAGGTAGACCGGGCGTCCGGTGAAGGGATTGTTGCAGAGAAACACCGGCGCGTAGGTTTCCTTCGGGGAGAGAACACGATCGATTACCGGGCGGATCAGCAGCGCCATGGACGCATGCGCGGCGCCCACCAGCGCCATTAAAATAACGGAAGCGATCAATTGCGGCAGGTAGCGCCGCGCATAGCGCAGCAGCCGCAGTGAATCTTTCACGCGTGCACCCGCAGGCGGTCGAGCGCGCGCATTACCATTTTTTCGGTGACGTTGGCGATGGGTCCTTCGGCCACCAGCACCTGCGAATCCGTCATCCAGGGGGCCCACACCACGGGGTCGGAAGGTCCGAAGATCACGACTACCGGCAACCCGAAAGCAGCCGCCATGTGCGCAGGTCCGGAATCGTTCCCAATGAATAGCGCCGCGCGCGCCAGCAAGGCCTTCACGTTATCGAGGGAAGCGCCGGCCACTACCGGCCACATCTGAAAGTGGGAGACGTCCTCACCGGGGCCCGCAATGAAGACGGGCTGCAGTCCAAGTTCCCGCTTGGCGTACTGCGCCACGCTTATGAAGAAGGCCGCGGGCCAAGTCTTGGCCGGCTCGGACGCCATTGCGTGAATTACGGCGTAAGGGCCTGGAACCACAATCGACGGCTCCGCTCCGGTTTCAAAAAGCTGTGCCCGGGGAACCGGCGCTGGTGGAACGCCAAGGAAGAAGATGGCCGAAGCCGCATGCTCGGCCGTATGCACTTTCCGGTCGACCCCAAGGATTTCCTGCGCCGTTGGAATGCGAACGTTATAAACATGCGGGAAGCGGAAGTGGGTGAACCCGGCGCGGAACTTCGCTCCGGAGAACAAGGTGAGCCGCGCACTGGTGGCGCCGCCGTGCAGGTTGAGACAAAGCGCGGGCCGGAAAGCACGGATCCCCTGTATGCGCGCCGGTAACACTTCGTCCACGTCCGGGTTTCCTTCCCATACCGGGATGAACCGCGGATCCGACACAACGGCGATCTTCAAATCCGGCCGCGCCTGTTTCAGAAGGCGCACCGCGGGCGTGGTTAGAACCGAATCACCAAGCGACCGCAGGCGGACGATAGCGATGCGCGCACCCGGCGCCAAGCGTTCCAAAACCGTGAGCCGGTTAGTCGTCAATCCTTGCCTCATCGACGAGCATGACCGGAATATCGTCGCGGATGGGATAGACCCGGCGGCACGCAAGACAGCGCAACCCAACGCTATCGGGCTTCAACTCCAACTCCCCCATGCAGGCCGGACACAAGAGTATCTCCAACAGTTCAGAACTGATCGCCATGATGAAACGAGTTTACAGCTTCAGCAGTTCCCGCAGCCGCCGGGTTTGCACCCGGCTCACCGGGATCTCCGTCCCTTTTTTGTCGTCGACCCGGATCTGGTAGCTCGATTTAAACCACGGCACCACTTCGCGAATCCGGTCGATGTTCACCAGGTAGGAGCGATGCGCTCTCCAGAACTGATCGGGATCCAGATTCGCCTGCAGTTCCTCGATGGTCCGATAGCTTGACACGCCTTCCGCCTGGTTCGCCACGATGGTAATGACGCCCTCATTGATGGTCGCGTAGATGATGTCCCGCGCGTCCACGATGAAATGCCGATTGCCGTTGCGGACCACTATTTTGGCGTGCTGCTGATTGCTTCGAGCGCGGACTTCCCCGGCTGCGACCGGCGGCAAATCCCCTTCACGAGCCGACAGCATCCTCTTCGCCCGTTCGATGGTTTCCGCCAGACGCGCCTTATCCACGGGCTTCAGCAGATAATCCATGGCCTCCAGCCGGAACGCTTCCACCGCGTACTGATCGTAGGCCGTGGAAAAGACGAAATAGGGCAGGGGAATGTCTTTCTCGCGCAGCCGGCGCACCACGCTGATCCCGTCCAGCCCGGGCATCTGCACGTCCAGAAAAACGATGTCCGGCTCCGCCTGTTCGATCACGTTTAAAGCGTCCAGCCCGTTGCCGGCGGTAGCGATGACTTCGATCTCCGGGAAGTCATTCAAAAGCCACCTAAGCTCTTCACGGGCAAGGGATTCGTCATCGACCAGAACGGCCGTGAGGGTAGCGGTCGCGCGTTCGCGCATCGACTTGGTATTATAACAAATTGTTCGTTCCCCGGCCTCGTGACTTTGTGCCGCGAACGGCCGTCCACACCAAGGAGAAACTCCCGTCTTGTCCCCTAGTTCAGAGAGCGGCTCGTCCAGTACCGGTCCGCACTCCAGAGAAGTCTCGTTCAAGGAAACTCCCCGAATCCGCCCGGCTGAGGGAAAGTTGGGTATCCTCATCCCCGGCATGGGAGCGGTCACCACCACCCTGATCGCTGGAGTGGAAGCCGTGCGACGCGGCCTTGGCGCCCCGGTCGGATCGTTAACACAGCTTGGCACTGTCCGCCTGGGTAAGCGGACCGATAATACCAGTCCAAAGATCAAGGATTTCGTTCCGCTGGCGGCTCTGGACGACTTGGCTTTCGGCTGCTGGGACATCTTCGAAGACAACGCTTATGAGGCCGCGGTTCACGCCGGCGTCCTCGATCGTCCTCTGCTCGATCAACTCAAAGAGCCTCTGGAAGCGATCAGGCCGATGCCCGCGGTTTTCGATCATGACTTCGTTAAGCGCATCGACGGGCCCAACAAGAAGCCCGCGGGATCTAAGATGGATCACGCCGAGATGCTGCTCGAAGACATTCGGCAGTTCAAAGAGAAGACCGGCGCCACCCGGCTTTCGATGATCTGGTGCGGCTCCACCGAGGTGTTTCATAAAGCCGCCGCCGTCCACGCCACGCTAAAGGACTTCGAGTGCGGGCTGATGAAGAACGATCCGGAGATTTCGCCCAGCCAGATTTACGCTTACGCCGCGATCAAGGCTGGGGTACCGTACGCCAACGGCGCTCCGCATCTCACCGTGGATACGCCGGCGCTGATGGAGTTCGCCCGCGAGCGGCAGGTGCCTATCGCAGGAAAGGATTTCAAGACCGGCCAGACGTTCATGAAAACCCTGATCGCGCCGGGTCTGAAATCGCGGATGCTGGGCGTGCACGGTTGGTTTTCCACCAACATCCTGGGCAACCGGGACGGCGAAGTCCTCGACGATCCGGGTTCCTTCAAGAGCAAGGAAGAGAGCAAGCTGAGCGCGCTGGAGCAGATCCTGCAGCCGGATCTCTACCCCGAGCTTTATAAGGACATCTACCACAAGGTACGCATCAACTACTACCCGCCGCGCGGCGATTCCAAGGAAGGCTGGGACAACATCGACATCTTCGGCTGGATGGGATACCCCATGCAGATCAAGATCGATTTTCTCTGCCGCGATTCCATTTTGGCCGCGCCGCTGGTGCTCGATCTTGTTCTATTCATGGACCTTGCGCAGCGCGCCGGGATGCGCGGAGTGCAGGAATGGCTGTCTTTTTACTTCAAAGCGCCGATGACGGCTCCCGGTCTGTACCCGGAACATGATATTTTCATTCAGCTAATGAAGCTCAAAAATACGCTGCGCTGGATGAAGGGTGAACAGCTCATCACGCACCTCGGCCTCGAATACTACGATTAAGGGCGACCTTCCGATCCGGCCCATGCGAATCCTGGTGATCGGCGGCACTCTGTTTATCGGCCAGCGGCTGGTCGCGGAGTTGCTGAAAGAAGGTCACGCGGTCACGGTCCTGCACCGGAAGCCGAAGCACTCGCTCGGGAAGCGGGTGGAAAATCTGGTGGCCGACCGCAATGACGCCGGCCAACTTCGCTCGGCGCTGGAAGGACGCCGGTTTGACGTCGTCTTCGACAACGTCTACGATCCGGAGCGCGGAACCACGGCCGCGCAGGTGGAAGCGACCGTCCGCGCGCTGAACGATCGGCTGATCCGTTACGTCTTCGTCTCCAGCGTGGCGGCCTATGGCGACGGCCTCAACCATTACGAGGATGACGCTTTAGCGCCCGACGACCATCCCGATCCCTATACGCGCAATAAAGCGATGACCGAACGCATGCTCTTCCGCATGCACAATCGGGGTGGTCTGCCGGTGGTGAGCTTCCGGCCGCCTTTCATCTATGGTCCGGACAATCCGTACTACCGCGAGCAGTTTTTCTGGGACCGGATGCGTGCCGGCCGCACCATCGTGATACCGGGTGATGGCGGCCGGCTGATGCAATTCGTATTTATCAAGGATCTGGTTGCGGCCATGGTGAAATCGATGTCCGACCCTGCGGCGGTCGGCCAGTCATTCAACATCGGCAACGAGCGCCCGATTACGCAGCTCGAGTTTGTGCACGCGCTGGCGAAGGCGTGCAAGAAGAAGCCGTCGATCGCACGGGTGCCGCGGGAGCGCATCATCGAGGCGGGCGGAAATCCGATGGGCGACCCGAGTTACTTCGGAATCTACCTGGATTTGCCGCCGATTACGGAGGCTGCGGGCAAGATTAAGCGGGTGCTGAAGATGCAGATGACTTCATTCGAGGATGGGCTCGCGGAGACGTACCAGTGGTATCTGAAGCATCATAAGGCGCCGGTACTGAATGCGGAGTTCGAGGATAAGCTGATTGAGAAGGCGACGCAGATTGTGACTTAGGTGCCGCGTAACGTCACGGGGGCGTCAACGGCGGCCGGTGAAAGCCGTGTGCCGCCACTTAATCCCGACTCGGTAGGTGTGGCTCCCGGCACTTGCGCCGTCATTTCGCTTCATGGACAAGGCGCTCAAATTCGTCTTCGAAGCGGCCAAGGGCGCTGACAACTTCCGCGATCGGCCCTTTCATCTCCAGCGAACGAGCCATTCCTCTCAGTTGCGGGGATGGTTTGTATATCGCCGAATGTTCGACCTCCCAGAACAAACCCGTGAGCATTGAAACGATCTGATATTCGCCTCCCACCTGTTTACTTGCAACACACGTCCCCGAGTACTTGCCGGCAAGTTGCTCTCCACGATCTCCGAGCACCGGGTCCGCGGACCAGTCCGGAAACTGTTTTCGAAGCGCCGTGTCGATTTCGTTCAGGCGGCTGCGTGGGAACGCCAGAACGCGGACACCCGCCAAGTCTTTCAGGTTTGTGAGGGTGTAGCCCTGGAAATCCGGATCAAAGGTTGCGCCCTCCTGACGGCGTCTGAGGGCGTCCACCGCACTTTCACAGCTCTTGGCCCGCGACTTCACCATCACCTGTTCGAACCTGTCCAGGGTGCCGGAAATCGGAAGGAGATGGTATCTGATTACTGCTTCAACATGTTCTACAACACGCCTGATATCAGGTAAGAGAGCGAAGTACTCTTCCCTGAGATAATCCTCAATTGTGCGTCTGGGCATCAGCCGAGAACGGTTGCGAGTTCCCTTTCCACACCCGGTGAAGGCTTCTTGTTGAAGAAGAACCGCCACGCCGTGCTGGGTGAATCATCTCGAACCAGGTTTGAGATCTCTTCCTCGGAACGGTCTTCAACGAATTCCACGCTGAAAGCTTTCCTGGACCCCCGGTTGAAGTAGAGTTGACGGTCGAAGCTATAGCGGTAGCCTCCCGAATTCAGAATCTCGAGTTTGGTTTTCGCCAGGCGGTTTGTTTCCATGATGGCAGTCTGGAGGTTCTTCCCCCACGTTCCAGCTTAAGACAACAATGGAAATTAATCCAACTGCCGGCCGAAGCTCAGTCCCTTGTCTCGCAGTCGAGTACATGGGGGGCGCCCGTTCAGCTAGCCACGAATGCACGCTTCACACTGTGAGCCTCTTTCACAATTGACGATTGTTTCGACTACGCTAAACTGGTTACGTCTCCCAAACGTTCCACGCCTTAAAGGTGGGCTATGAAATCACTCCGCTTGTGGATTGCCGGTACCTCGCTGGCTCTCATTTCGTCCTATTCCTCCGCTCCGGCGCAAGATCCAAAACCAGCCACCGGCGAAGAGAAGGAAACCGTCGCCAAGCCGCTTTCGGAAAAAGAGCGGAAGCGGCGCGAGAAGGCCCTCAAGAAAGAACTGGAAACGCCTTACAAGAAATGGCTCACGGAAGACGTCGCCTACATCATCACGGATGAGGAACGGCGCGCCTTCAAAGCGCTGAGCACAGACGAGGAACGCGAGCAGTTCATCGAACAGTTCTGGCTGCGGCGCGATCCCACGCCGGATACCCAGGAGAACGAGTTCAAGGAAGAGCATTACCGCCGCATCGCGTACGCCAACGAACACTACGCCTCGGGCATCCCGGGATGGAAAACCGATCGCGGCCGCATCTACATTACTTTCGGACCTCCCGACGAAATCGAGTCCCACCCGTCCGGCGGCAGCTATGAGCGCCCCGCGGAAGAAGGCGGCGGCGAGACTTCCACCTATCCGTTCGAAGATTGGCGCTACCGGTATATCGACGGCATTGGCACCAACATCATGATCGAGTTCGTCGATCCCAGCATGTCCGGGGAATACCGCCTGACGATGGACCCGTCTGAAAAGGACGCGCTGCTTTACGTGCCCAACGCCGGGCTGACAATGTCGGAACAGATGGGTCTCACCAGCAAGACCGCCCGCTTCAACAATTCCGACGGCACGCATGACGCGGCTCCGCTCGGTGGCGCGACCCCGGCGAGCATGGATGAGTTCTCGCGCCTGGAGCAGTTCGTAAAACTGCAGAAACCGCCGGCCGTGAAGTTCAAAGACCTGGAAGCGGTGGTCTCTTCGCGCGTTACCTACAACGTTCTCCCGATGAAGGTCCAGACGGACTTCATCCGGGTCACCAACGCTTCGGTCCTTGCCAATGTCACGATTCAGTTTGAAAATAAGGATCTTCAATTCCAGTCCAAGGAAGGCGTACAGAAGGCGCAGATCAACATTTTCGGCCGTATCACCACCATGTCCCGGCGCATCGTGAACACCTTCGAACACACGGTGGAAGTGAACGTCGCGCCATCCATGCTTGCTGAGCAGATGAAGCGAATGTCGATTTACCAGGAATCGATACCGCTCGCGCCAGGGACCTACCGCATGAACGTCGTCTGCAAGGACATCGTCGCCGGGACGCTGAACAACTACGAGGTCGCCTTGACGGTTCCCCGCTATGAAGACGAGAAACTCGCGTCCAGCAGCTTGATTCTCGCCGATCTCATTGAAAAGGTGCCCACGCGCAGCATCGGCACCGGCCAGTTCGTCGTCGGCACGACAAAGGTTCGCCCGCGCCTGAGCGATTCATTCCGGCGCGATGAGAAGATGGGCATCTACGTCCAGCTCTATAACCTTGCGCCTGACGAAAAAACCAATAAGCCGAACGCCTCCATTCAGTATGAAGTAGTGAAGGCGGGAACCAACGAGAAGGTGCTCGATTTCACGGAGCCGCTCCAGCAGGGTTCAGCCAACCAGGTTACAGTTGAGAAACTGTTACCACTGGAAAAAATGCAGCCCGGCAACTATCAGCTTAAAATGCGCGTGATCGATAAAAATCGTAACCAAACGCTCACGCCGTCGGCTAACTTTACGGTAACCTAATATTCGGATTTCAGGCGTCAGGCGGGTAATGATCCCCAGAGCCCCTCACTCCCAGTTCGCAACGGCGGCAATTGCCCTCATCATCGGAGTATTAGGGATTCCTCGCGCTTCCTGGGCGATCTCGCCCATTCAGTTGGCCGGCGCGGTGGAAGGGCGCGTTTGCGACGACACCGGCAAGCCGCAAATGGGCGCCGTGGTTCAGCTATATAACCGGCAGGACAAGCTGGTGGAACGGCAACTGACCAATGGAGACGGCTTGTTCGTTTTCGCCGGATTGCTGCCGGATGTTTACTCGGTCCGCGTAACGCTCGCCACATTCCTCCCCGCCATCCGTGATGAGATCCTGGTGCGGGCGGGCCAGAGTAGGCTTTTGGATGTGAGCCTTTCCGGTCTGTTCAGTTCCATTCATTTCTTGCCACGCTCCGGCAAGGGCGATGGAATTGTGAATGACGATTGGAAATGGATTCTCCGCTCTTCCAGCGCCACTCGTCCGGTCTTCCGGTACTTGCCCAGTGATCCGGATGCGATCGCCGTGTCCCAGCAGCGCAGCGCTATTTTTACCGATCCCCGAGGGCTGGTTTCTTTCTCAGCGGGCGATTCCACTACCGGATCGACTGGCGAAGTGGGCACGGCATTCGCGTTTGCGGCCAGCATGCTTGGTTCGAATCAGGTCGGGTTTGCGGGCGACGTAGGCTACGGTATGTCGGCCGACGCGCCTTCCGCCGCCGTTCGCACCACTTTCAGCCGCGCCATTGGCGAAGAGTCTCCGGAGGTTTCGGTTACCCTGCGGCAGCTTTATGTTCCCCGCTGGGAAGGCAATTATTCCACGGGCTCGGGTCCAGCGGCGGGCGTGCCGCCGTTGCGATCTATCTCGGTAAGCTTTGCCGATAAAACGCAAATCACCGATGCCATTTCGATCGAGTACGGCGCTGACTTCGATACCATCTCGTTCGTCGATCACCTGCATTACTTCAGCCCCTACGCGCGCTTGACCTATTCCCTCGGGTCGAATGGAAAATTCGATGTGACCTACACGTCCGGCAACTCCCGTCCAGGACTCGGTTTGCAGGGTTCGTCCGATCCTGGCGTGGCACTGCAGCGCGATGTGGCTTCGCTCGGCGCCGTTACTCCCGTCACTCTTCAATCGGGGCAAGCTCGCGCGCAACGGGGTGAGGATTATGAAATCGGCTACTCGCGCCGCATAGGCTCGCGGGAAATCCACATTTCCGGCTATCGGGAAGATGTTCAGAACGCCGCCCTCCTGATAGCCGGGGCCGACGGATCGACTTTCGCCGGCGACCTTATCCCGGACGTCTACACGGATAGCCTGTTGTTCGACGCCGGCAACTATCACACGATGGGCTACACCGCCGCCTTAACGCAGAACCTTGGCGACAACTACAAAGTGACCGTTTCCTATGGCTCCGTCGGCGTTCTGGCGCCTCGGTCCCAGCAACTCACGGCGGATTCGGCGGACGACCTCCGCGACCTTATCCGGCCCAGCGAGCGGCAAGCTTTAACCACACGGATTGCCGGAACCGTTCCCCGAACCGGTACCCGATTCCTGGCGAGTTATCAGTTCATGGATGATCGCGCCGCCACGGCCGGACACCTTTACGCCACCGACAGTCTGCAACCCGTGCCGGGCTTGAACTTTTCGGTACGCCAGCCCGTCCCGCCGATGCTTGGACTTCCCTTCCGGATGGAAGCTAACGTAGACCTCACCAACATGCTGGCCCAGGGCTACCTGCCCGTGTCCCTTCCGGACGGCCGGCAACTGCTTCTGGTCCACACTCCGAAGAGCGTCCGCGCCGGACTCAGTTTCCGGTTCTAAATGCCCGATCCGGAACAGCCTGATTCCAGCCGGCACAGCGCAGTACGCCTGCTGCGGGACGTCGTCGCGGCGGTGCTGTTGGCGATTTTTCTCATCGTGTTCGTCTATCGGCCCGTGCGTGTGGAAGGCACCAGCATGATGCCCACTCTCGATGACGAAGAGCGCATCTTTATCAACCAGTTCACGTACCGCTTTGGCATCAGTGACATCCGGCGCGGAGACACCATCGTCTTCTGGTATCCGTGGGATCGTTCCAAGAGCTACATCAAGCGTGTGATTGCGCTCCCTGGCGAAACGGTCGAAATCGACGACGGGCAGATCTTTATCGATCGCCGCCCACTATCCGAGCCCTACCTGCCTGTAGAATATCGGGACCGCTCCTCGATGGAGCGAAAGGTGGTTCCGCCCGGTGAATACTTCGTGCTGGGCGATCACCGCGCTTCTTCGAACGATAGCCGCGTCTGGGGCACCGTGCCGCGCAACCTGATCTTCGGGAAGGCCGTGTTCGCCTACTGGCCGGTCGCGAAAATGGGAACGGTCCACTAAGCGGAAACGACCCGTCGACCATCGATCCGGAACGCCCCGTTTATCACTTGCGCGATCGCCGCTGAAAAGATGCGGTGCTCCTCCACCAAAATCCGCCCTGAGAGCGCGTCCACCGTATCGCCATCTAAAACCGGCACGGCGGCTTGCATCACGATCGGCCCGGCATCTAGAAATTCATCCACGAAATGCACCGTGCAACCGGTGATCTTTACGCCATGCTGAAAGGCCTGATGTTGCGCGTCCAGACCGGGAAACGCGGGTAGCAGAGAGGGGTGAACGTTGAGGATTCGGCCTTCAAACGCACGCACGAACTTCGCCGAGAGCAACCGCATGTACCCCGCGAGACAAACCAGGTCGACGCGCGCCGCTTGCAACGCGGCGATCACGCGTTCGTCATAAGCTTCCCGGTCCAGCCCCTGCGACAGCAACGCGACCGCAGGCAATCCCAACGCCCGCGCAGTTTCCAAACCGGGCGCCGCGGCGCGGTTGCTGATCACGACCGCAATCTCCGCTGGGATGAATCCCGCCCGCACATTGCGAGCGATTGCTTCAAAGTTCGAGCCGCGCCCCGAGAGCAGAATCCCAAGCCGTTTCACGCATACTCCACGCGCGCCGTTCCCCGCTTTTGCGCAATCACTTCACCTAATCGAATCGGCTTCTCGCGCAGCTTCCGCAGCATCGCCTCGGCCGCGCCCGCGTCTTTTTTCGCCACAGCCAGAATCATCCCGATTCCCAGATTGAAAGTCCTCCGCCAATCGTCAACGGGAACGTCGCCGATCCTGCGCAGCATCTCGAAAACCGGAGGAACCTTCCACGCCGGCAACTCAATCCTCGCGGCCAAACCCGAGGGAAGCATGCGCGGGGCGTTGTCCGTTATTCCCCCGCCCGTGATGTGCGCAGCGCCGCGCAATAGCCCGGCTTCATGCAGCCCGCGGATTGGCTTCAAATAGCTCCGGTGCACGGCCAACAACTCCTCCGCCACCGTTCGTCCCAGTTCGTCCACATGCTGATCCGGCTGAAGCTTGCCCACTTCGAAGAACAGCTTTCGCGCCAACGAGTAGCCATTGGTGTGAAGGCCGTTGGAAGCCAAGCCCAGCAGCACGTCGCCTTTTTTCACCGAACCTCCCGTAAGCAACTTCTTCTTCTCCGCCACGCCGACGATCATCCCAGCCAGATCGTACTCGCCCGCCTGGTAAAGCCCCGGCATCTCCGCCGTTTCTCCACCGATGAGCGCGCAGCCGTTCCGCCTGCAGCCGCGCGCCATCCCGGATACCACGCTTGCCGCCACCACCGCGTCCAGCTTTCCCACTGAGAAATAATCGAGGAAATACAGCGGCACAGCGCCCTGCACCGCGATATCGTTCACGCAGTGGTTCACCAGGTCTTCGCCGATGGTGTCATGACGGCCCGTCATGAACGCGACCTTCAGCTTGGTTCCCACCCCATCCACCGAACTGATGAGCACCGGATTCTTCGTCTTCGGCAGCTCGAAACAAGCCCCGAACGAACCGATCTCCGTCAGTACGCCCGGAGTGAACGTCGACCGCGCCATCCGCTTGATCGCTTTGACTGCGTGGTCCGCCTCATCGATGCTGACGCCTGCGTCTTTGTATGAGTAACCCGGTCCTTTAGACACAGACCGTTCATTATAACGGCTTCATTCGTAGCGCAGCGCGTTCATCGGGTCCACCCGGGTCGCCCGCCGCGCTGGTAAATAACCCGCCAGCACCGCCACAGCGGCGATGCCCAGCGTCGCCAACGCCATCGACAGCGGATCGCTCGGCTGTATTCCGTAAAGCTGCGTCCGCACGAATCGCGTCACCAGCAGCGCCGCTGGAATCGCCACAACAATCCCGATACCCAACATCACCAACACTTCCCGCAGTACCAACCAGACTACATCGCGGGTGGCCGCGCCGATCGCCATGCGAATCCCGATCTCGCGGGTGCGCCGCGCCACCGTGTACGCCATCACGCCATACAACCCGATTCCCGCCAGAACCGTCGCCACAAATCCGAATGCGGCGGATAGCGTCGCGACCAGGCGCTCCGTCACCAGCGAGTTCTCCATCTGCTTCTCCAGCGTGATCATCTGGAATACCGGCAGATTCGGATCCAGGTCATGCACTCGCTGCCGGATCACGGGAAACAGCGCGCCCGGGTCCCGCGCCGCCCGCACGTACGCGATCATCCCGATGATGAAATCCACCTGCTGATAAGGTAGAAACACCTCCGCCGGAATCTCGTCGCGCATGTTCTCGTACTTGGTATCGCGCGTCACGCCGATGATGGTGATATCGGTCTTGGTCCCGGGGTCGATCCCCATCCCGAACTGATGCCCGATCGCCTGCGGGCCGCCAAAGTATTTCTTCGCGAACGTCTCATTCACAATGCCCACCTTCGGCGTAGTCAGCACATCGGTTGTGCGGAAGTCGCGTCCCGCGAGAATCGGAATTTCCAAGGTCTTGAAGTATCCGGGCGCCACGTAGTTCATATGCGGGTCAGGTAGCTCGCCGGCTTTCGGCTTATACGTATCGAGCGTTATCCAGGAATCCCACTCATCGTCATCGAGCACCGCCACAAACGCGAGACTGGATTCCTTCGCTCCCGGAAGCGCTTTCAAACTATCCTGCAAGCGCCGGTAGAAGTCCCGCGAGCGCTCCGTTTTATATCCGTTGAGCGTCGGATCCACTCGGAACGAAAACAGATTCGTCGTACGGAAACCCGGATCCAGGTCCTTCAAATTCCGCAGGCTCCGGATGAACAAGCTTGCTCCAATCAGCAGCAGCAGCGACAACGCCACCTGCACCACTACCAGCCCCTTGCGCAAGCCCGCCGAGTTTCCCCCGACCACCGCTCCCGCCTGATCCTTCAGCGTGGGCGCCAGGTTCGGCCGCGTCGATTGCAGAGCCGGAACCAGCCCAAAAATAATCCCCGTCAACACTGACAGTCCGATATTGAAAACCAGAATGCGCCAATCCGGGGTGGACGAAAGACGGATCGGGACCGTCCCTTGTGGTAGGAATCCGATCAGCACATGATCGATCCAGATCGCCAACGCCAGGCCCGCCAGTCCGCCCGTCACCGAAAGCATCAGGCTTTCCACAAGCAGTTGCGAGATTAGCCGTGAGCGGCTCGCGCCCAGCGCCAGCCGGATCGCAATTTCCTTCTGCCGCGCCGTGGCTCGCGCAATCAGAAGGTTCGCCACGTTCGCGCATGCGATCAACAGAACCAGCGCCACCGTCGCCATGAGAACCAGCAGCGGCGTCGAGAACTGCCTCCGCAACTGCGACCGTCCTTTCGACCCCGGCAACAGGTTCATCGACATGCGCAAAAACTGCTGCTTCATATACGGAGAAGCTTTCGCGAACGCCTTCTCGCGCACTTCCCGGTCGAGTATCCGATGAAAGATCGGCTGCAAACCGGCCTTCGCCTTGTCGAGACTAACGCCCGGTTTCAGCCGCCCGAAAGCCGTCACCCAGCGTGACCGCCGATCGTTCAGATCCGTATACTCGGTCAGCTTGTGGGCCATCATGATGGGCACGCGAATCTGCGGCGCGAGTCCTGGATCGGTCCCGCCGAAGCCCGCTTCGCTCACGCCGATGATGGTGAACGGATACCCGTTGATGGTGATCTTCCGGCCGATCACTCCCGGGTCGCCGTTGAAGCGCGTGCGCCAGTATCCGTAGCTCAGCACCGCTTCCGCATGCGCGCCCTGAAACTTGTCGTCGTCCGCCGTGAACACGCGCCCGATCGCCGCTCCCACGCCCAACACCGGAAAGTAATTGCCCGATACGTACTCGCCCGATACGCGCTCCATCCGCCCCGCATATCCCATGCTCATGTCCTCTTCGTTGAAGCAGAACATGCCGCTGAACACCTGGTTCTTATCGCGGAAGTCCTGATACATGGGGAAAGAAATGCGATTGCTTCCCATGTTGTTGCCGTAGTGCTGGCCCACAGCCGTGAACATCACGAGTTGTTCGGGGCTCTTCACCGGCAGCATCCGCAGCAGCACTTGATCGGTGAGTGTGAAAATCGCCGTGTTCGCGCCGATGCCCAGCGCGAGCGACGCCATCGCCACAGCTACAAACACCGGCGACCTAGCAAAGGCTCGCGCCGCGAATCGAACGTCTTGGAGAAGGTTCGCCAGGGTCACTTTCACTCGGACGCGCCCGGCTTCCATTCGTTAGCAATTCAAAACGTTCTGTCACAATGGGTTCATGAGCCGGATCGCCCTCGCCTCGCTCTTACTCACGGTTCCCGTCATCGCTCCAATAGAAGCCCAATACATGCCGCGCCATACGGCATCGCCCAACGCCGTCGCGTCCACGGGCGCTTACAACGAACCCGCCGCAACGATGCACGGTATTCTGCACAAGCTGAGCGCCAAGGAAATCGTCATCATCACCGAAGGCGATCAATCGGTCACCATCGTGCGCACGCGCAAGACGAAATTCCTCAGCAAGGGCAAGGAGATCAAACCGTCGGAAATCGCGCTGAACTCCATTGTGTCGGTGGATGTCGGAAAGTTCGCGGATCTCACGCCGCAGGCCGTCAACGTGATGGTTGATTCTCCACCCGTCGACGGCGCAACCAGCACGGCCAAGCCCGCTAACTCACCGGACCAGATGGACCAGGAGACGCCGGCGGAGGAGTCGTCCCCGTCGGCGGCGCAGCCGAAGCAGCCGCCTGCAAAGCCTGCAGCACCGCCGTCCCGTTAGGGCTGCCCAGACCCGTACACGCGTCCCATCCGGGACCCGCAACATAGGAACCGTTATTGCCTTGCGTGATATCGTTCAGCGCGGAAGCGTTCGCATACAGCGTCGGGTTCACAAAACCCGCGTTCTTCCCGATTTGTCCGTTGATGATCGCAATCAGCGCGGCCCACAAAGGCGCTACCGCGCTGGTTCCACCCACCACGATCGGGTTCCCATCCACCAGCACGTTGTAACCGGTTGCTGGATCGGCATCGCCGCACACATCCGGCACGCCGCGTCCCGCGAAGCCAGAGGAATTTACAGAGACCGGAACACCCGCCGAAGCCTGATACGACGGCACCGGAAAAGTCTCGCTCACTCCGCCGCCGGACGCCCCGTTGCCCGAACCTTCGTTCCACACCGTCTCGCTTGTGATCTTTCCGTTGGAAGACTGCAGATTCGTTCCGCCGCATGCCAGCACGTGCGGACTCGAAGCCGGAAAGTCCACATGCTGGTTACCGTCCGTCTCGCCATCCGTCGACCCGCTATCGCCCGACGCGATGCACACCGTCACCCCCAGCGCCATCGCGTCCTGAAAAGCCTGGTCGTAAGAAGTCAACGCCTGGCTGGTGTACGAATCTTCCGGTCCGCCCCAACTGATCGAAATCACGCTCGGGTTGTTGCTGGTATCGTGGATGGCCGTCGTAATCGCGTCCAGGAAACCCATCGTCGTATTTGGCGCGAAGTAGACCGCGATGGTTGCGCCGGAAGCGATCGCGCCGGATACCTGAATATCCAGTTCCACTTCCCCGTCCGCGCTGTTCGGGTCACCGCTGGGCGAGTTCGCCGCCCCATCCACGGAAACGGCATTCACAGTCGGCGCGGTGTCAACGCCCAACCCTGAAAAATAGGTGCTCAGATCGGAATCCGAATAGCCGCCGCCCAATTCGATAATCCCGATCGTCTGCCCGGAAGCGTTGCCTGCCGGAAAGTTATAAAGCGCCGCAATGTCGAGCGGCGAATAAGACACATTGGCCGCGGACACGAGCGGCCGCAACCGCGAGTGCGCCTGCTTCCGTTCATCGAATCCGAAAATGCCGACGATAATTCCTTGCAGGCCCGCCGGGATCGTCAGTTCACCGGTCCGCGCGCGAAACGTTTCATCGGCTTTCTGATACAAGTTCACTTCAGCCTCGAAGGCCGCTTGCACTTGTCCCAGCGTTCCCGAAACCTCCACTGTTCGGCGCGCCACATCCGAAGAATCCACGGTCAAGCCTTGAGAAACGGCATAATCCGCTACTTTCCGCAGATCGGCCGGATCCGCGCCAAATTGTTCCGCAAAGTCGGAACGGGTGATCTGCGCGCCGAAACCGGCGCTGCTCGGGTCGGACGCGCGACGGCGTACGACGATGGTCAATTTTGCCGGAGCGCTCGCATCCGGCTCGCCTACTAACTGCGCATCGGCTGGAGCCGGACGCGCGGTTCCGTTTAAAACTACTCTCGCCTGGGGCATGGAACGAATTTAGCGTAGTGCGATTTCGAAAAGTACTAATTATCAATTCGAGTAACGTCCGGAAGCGAACCGCCATCTCTCTTGCTTGTTGCGACCCCTCTGTCCGCCATTGCTCGCTCTGGCTTGCGCATGTCTTCCGCTCTTCGCCCAAACGGGCGTAGTCCGTTCCGGCAGTCAGCCGATTCCCGGCGCAACCGTGACGGCCACCGTCGACGGCCAGACGTTCTCGACCGTTACCGGGGCGGACGGCCACTACGAATTCACCGGTCTTCCCAGCGGCAAGGGCACCATCGAAACGAAAATGTTCGGGTTTGAGGCTCTTTCAAAACCCGCCGTCCTCGGGCCGCTTGGTCCCGCGCTTGAGTTCAATCTGCAACTCGGCCAATCGCAGGTCGCCCGCCGTATCGGACAATTTGCCGGGCGCGGAACCTCTGAGAGCGACACGCAACTAAACAACGAAATTTCATCAGCCCAAACACAAGCACCGGTCGCCGCCCCAGCCGCTTCCGGAGGAAATGAATCGTTCCTCGTTTCCGGAAGCCTCAGCCAGGGTCTCGCGCAAAATGCCTCGCCCGATGGTGGCTTCGGCCCTCCCGGCGGCGGAGGTTTCCAAGGTGACGGCGCGAGCGCGGCTGGGCCCGGCAACGCGCCCGGCTTTAGCACTGGCGGCGGTGGCGGTGGCGGAGGCGGTGGAGGTTTCGGAGGCGGAGGCTTCGGCGGTGGTGGTGGACGCGGCGGCGGAGGTTTCGGTGGTGGCGGCGGATTCGGTCAGCGCGCGGGACGCGGTCAGGGACAGGGTCCCGCCCAGTTCGGCAATCGGCGTCGCCAGTCAGCGATCCATGGCCTCGCGTACTTTACTTTGAACAACTCCGCGCTCGATGCCAAGCCGTTCTCGCTCAGCGGCTCGAATCTGCCTCAACCCGGATATGCCCAGAGCCGATTTGGTTTTGTCGCCGGCGGTCCGCTAGCGATCCCCAAAATCTTCAAGGACCCCAGCACGAACTTCTTCATCAGTTATACCGGGACGCGCTCCAAGAACCCGCAAGTGAACTTTTCCACCGTCCCTACGGCGGCCGAACGCGATGGAAATTTCTCGCAGGCCGTCCAGGCGACCGGCCAGAACCAGGTGCTGGAGCCGGTCCAGATCTATATGCCGGGCACCAGCACACAGTTCCCGGGAAACGTGATTCCGCAGACGTTGATTAATCCGATCGCTTCCAAACTGCTGAACTATGTCCCGTTTCCGAACGCTTCCGGCCTGGTGAACAATTACTTCTATGACAGTGCCGTCATCGCCAACACCGATAACTTAAATGCGCGCATCCAGCGTAACATCACTAAGTCAGACCGGCTGGCTTATCACATTAGTTATCAGGACCGCAACGGCCAGACCCTTCAGCCCTTCGGCTTCACGGATACGACCAGCGGTTACGGACTCACTACCGATCTCACCTGGACACGTAACATCAGCATTCATCTGATCAGCAACGCGCGCGTGCAATTTAACCGTAACGTGAATCAAACGACGCCTTACTTCGCCGATGGTGCGGATATCGCGGCGGAGCTTGGAATCGCAGGCACTTCCACGAACCCCCTGAACTACGGCCCACCTAATCTGAACTTCACTAACTTTGCGTCCTTGACGGATTCAAACCCCGTGCTCACCCGCAATCAGGGCCAGGGCGGCACGGAAAGCATCATCTGGATTCGCGGCCAGCACTCCATCACCTTCGGCGCGCAGTTCCAGCGCAACGATCTCAGCACCCAGACCGATCAGAATGGCCGGGGCACTTTCAATTTCACCGGAACCGCAACAAGCCTCATCGGATCGAACGGCCTGGCAGTAGCCGACACGGGCTACGACTTCGCCGACTTCCTTCTTGGCTTTCCGCAATCCAGTTCCATCCGCTATGGCGATACCAACACTTACTTTTCTCAGAACGTCTTCTCCGACTATGTGACCGATGATTGGAAGGCGCACCCGCGATTGACCCTCGATCTCGGTCTTCGCTACGAATACATTCCGCCATTTTCAGAAAAATACAATCACATTGCGAACCTGGATATCGCGCCGGACTATAGCGCGGTGGCGGTTGTAACTCCCGGAACGTCCGGACCTTATAGCGGAAACTTTCCATCCGGTCTCATTAACCCCGAGTATCATAACTTCTCGCCGCGTATCGGCCTCGCCTGGAAGATTCCTTATACCAAAAAATCCACCATTATCCGGGCTGGCTATGGAATTTACTACAACACGCAAGCCTACAACCCATTCGCATTACAGCTTGCCGAGCAGCCGCCGTTCGCCGTCTCCTATGAAATAAACACCAGCCCGCAGCAAATTCTGAATCTGAGCAACGGGTTTATATCCGCGTCGCCGCTCGATCTTACGAACACTTACGCGGTAGCCAAGAACTACAAAATTCCTTACGCACAAAGCTGGAACTTCGCTCTGCAGAATGAACTCGGCCACGGCATCGTTTCGGAACTGAACTACCTGGGAACCAAAGGTACCGATCTCAATGTTCAGACCTTACCGAACGAAGGTCCCGCGGGAAGCTTGACGAGCCAGCAACGCACCCAGCTTGGCGATGCCCTAGGCTTTACTCTCAACTCTTCCGTCGGAAACTCCATTTACAACGCGCTGCAAGTCCGCGTGCAGCAGCGCTTCCGGCGTGGAGTGTCCTGGCAGATCTATTACACCTATTCGAAGTCCATTGACGATTCTTCCACTTTCGGCGGCGTCGGCAACACGGTTGCTCAGAACTGGCTCGATCTGGCGGCTGAGCGCGGGCTATCCAGCTTCGACCGGCGCCATGTACTAACCGGTAACTGGGTACTCACATCCCCGATTGGCACTCAAAATTCACGGTTTGCCTCCGACAGCCGGACTGCGCGCCTCTTGAAAGATTGGCAACTGAGCGGCTCCATTACCGCCGAGACTGGCACGCCACTTACCGCCCGCGCCCTTGGTAACACGGCCGCGCTCGCGCAAACCAACGGTGTCGGCAGCGAGCGCGCCAACGCCACCGGCGCGGATATTACCTCCGGCAGCGGATTCTTCAACCTGGACGCGTTCAGTGTTCCTCTGCCAGGCACCTTTGGAGATGCCGGCCGCAACACCATTCCCGGCCCCGATCTCTTTGCTTTGAATCTTTCGTTCGGCCGATCCTTTAATCTTGATGAGTCGCGACGCCGTCTGGAAGTCCGGCTTGAAGCGAACAACGTTTTGAATTACGTGAGTTACACCAACGTTAATACCGTAGTCAACTCGATCGACTATGGCGCGCCCACCGCCACCGCCGCCATGCGCACGGTTAATCTGGTGGTGAGGTTCCGGTTTTGAGAAATCTTTTCATTTTCCTCATCTGTATCCTTCTCGCTGCTCCCGCTTCTCCCCAGGATCCCGTCTTTCGAACCACCGTCAAATTGGTGGTCGTCAATGTTACTGTTCTTGGCCGTGACGGCAAGCCAATCGAAAACCTCAAGAAAGATGATTTTCAGGTGTTCGAAGACGGCAAGCTCCAGCACTTACAAACCGTCGAACTGCAACACCTCGACGCCAAGGCACTTGCGCCCATCCAACCTTCATTGCAAACCCGCACGGGTCCGTTGACCGCGGTTAAGCCGAAGGCGCCGGATATGCAAACGGCCCTGAGTAAGTATCAGGATCGCCGCTTGATCGTTATCCTATTCGACTTTTCGAGCATGGATATTCCGGAGCAGCTTCGCTCCGTCGCCGCCGCGCAAAAATTCATCTCCACTCAGATGACTTCGAGCGACATGATCTCGCTAATGATCTACTCCGGCAACCTGCGCACTCTGCTCGAATTCACCGATGATCGCGACAACCTGCTCTCCACGCTACAGAAGCTTCACATCGGCGAAGGCGCGGAACTGAACGGTATGGCCGACACCGGCGCGGATGCCGAAGACCAGAGCGGTCAGTTCGTGGCCGATGAAACCGAATTCAACATCTTCAACACCGATCTCAAACTGATGGCGCTCGAAGACGCGGCGCGCGCCTTGGCTCCGTATCCCGAAAAGAAATCGCTGATCTACTTCTCGTCAGGCGTGGAAAAGACGGGCGTGGATAACCAATCGCAGCTTCGAGCCACCGTTAACACCGCCGTGCGCTCAAACGTCGCTTTCTATCCGATCGACGCGCGTGGTCTCAGTGCCTCCGCGCCCGGCGGCGATGCGTCGGTAGCCGCCAAAGTCGGCTCGAACTTATATAGCGGCGCGGGCCAGAAGTCCCTTCGGGATAGCTTCTTCAACCAACAGGAAACTCTCGATTCGCTTGCGGCCGATACCGGCGGCAAAGCCCTGCTCGATTCGAACGATCTTACCGTCGGCATGCGCCAGGTACAACACGATGTCGATAGCTATTACATCCTCGCTTACGAAAGCACCAACACCGCGGAAGACGGACGTTACCGCAGGATACAAGTCAAGCTTGCTCCCCGAATCGCCGCGTTGAAACCCAAACTCACTTATCGCGAAGGCTACTACGGTCCCACCACGTTCGCGCGTATGCAGGGCTCGGATAAGGAAGCTCAGCTTCAGCAGGCCCTGAATAGCGACAATCCTGTTACCGATCTTCCGCTCGCCGTCGAGGTCGACTACTTCCGTCTCCAGAAAGGCAAATATTTCATTCCGGTCTCCGTCAAGATTCCCGGCTCCGCGCTAAGCTTCAAGAGTAAAGGATCTAAAGCCGCCACCGAACTCGACTTCGCCGCTGAGGTAACCGACCTTAAGGGGAAGGCCATGTCCGCCGTGCGCGACACCATCCCCCTCAAGATTGACCAAACCACGGCCACCGAAGTCTCCCGCAAGCAGATTCAATACGACACCGGCTTTACGCTCGCACCTGGCAAATACAAGCTTCGCTTCGTAGCCCGCGAGAATGGACAAGGGAAAACCGGAACCTACGAAGCCGCATTCACCGTCCCCGATCTCGGCTCGGGAAACACTCTGCGGATGAGCTCCGTTGTTCTGAGCAACCAGCGTGACCCGGTGAAGGCCCAAATTGCCGGCGCACAGAACAACAAGAAGTTGCTGGCGCAGAACCCTTTGATCGACGCAAACGGCGCTAAGACTGTCCCCAACGTCACGCGCGTGTTCCGCCCCGGTCAGAACCTTCTGGTTTACTTCGAAGTCTACGATCCTGGCGCGCCGGAAACTGCTGGAACGCCGATGCGCGTCGCCGATGTCTCCGCCGAACTCGCCCTTTACCAAGGTGACAAGAAGGTGCTTGAATCCAAGCCGGTCCGGGCTAATCGTCTCAGCGCGCGGGGCGAAGGTGTTCTTCCGGTGAACCTGACCGCCTCGCTTACCGATCTCAAGCCCGGTCAATACACCTGTCAGGTGGATGTGATCGACCAGCTTGGAAAGAAGTTCGCCTTCCCGCGCACGCCGATCGTGATCGTAGCCGCACCCGCACCGGCCGCTCCGCCTTCCACTGGCACCGACTGATCCAAAAACGCGCTCTGCTATATTGAGGTTTCATGTAGCCCGCCCTCACGTAGGCGGGCTTTTCGCTTTCATCAATCGATGCAGCTCGATTTCTCCAAACTCGACGGCCTCTTACCCGCCGTCGTAACCGATGCCCAAACCGGACGTGTTCTTATGCTCGGCTTTCTCAATGAACAAGCGTGGGCGAAGTCGATCGAGTCCGGCTACGTAACTTTCTGGAGCCGGGCGCGCTCCAGGCTTTGGACTAAGGGCGAAACCTCCGGTCACAAGCTCCGCATCCAGGAAATCCGCACCGATTGTGATTTCGATTCCGTCGAATTCCGCGTCGAAGCTATCGGTCCCGGCGTCTGCCACGAGGGCTTCGAAAGCTGTTTCTCCTGGCGCTTCGAGAACAATACGTGGCGCCGGGCGGACGAACCCGTCTTTAATCCCGAAGAGGTCTACGCCAGGTGACCCTCAAACTCGGCATCCCCAAAGGCAGCCTGGAGAATGCCACCATCGACTTATTCCGCCGTGCCGGTTACAACATCACCACCAGCAGCCGTTCTTACTTCCCCGCCATTGACGATCCTGAAATCGAGTGCATGCTCATTCGTGCGCAGGAGATGGCCCGCTACGTTCAAGACGGCATCCTCGATGCTGGACTTACCGGCCGCGATTGGGTCGAAGAAAATGAAGCGCAGGTGGAGGCCATCACGAATCTGGTATACGCCAAGCAAAGCTTCGGCAAAGTGCGCTGGGTACTCGCCGTTCCCGATAACTCACCGTTCAACTCCGTCCACGACCTTAGAGATAAAGTCATCGCCACGGAGTTAGTCAATACCACGAAGCGTTACTTAGGCCGGCATAACGTTGCCGCCAAGGTGGAATTCAGTTGGGGCGCAACGGAAGTGAAACCGCCCGTGCTGGCCGACGCCATCGTGGAAGTCACTGAAACCGGATCTTCCCTGCGCGCGAATAAGCTCCGGATCATAGACACTGTTCTGGAATCTACCACCCAGCTAATCGGCAACAAGCAATCCTGGGCGGATTTATGGAAGCGCCGTAAGCTCGAAGATCTCCGGATGCTGCTCGAAGGCGCGATCAACGCGCTAGGAAAAGTTGGTTTGATGATGAACGTCCACCGCGACTCGCTTGCGCAAGTTATCGAAGTACTCCCGGCCCTGCGCCGTCCCACCATCTCTAACCTAAGTGAGGAAGACTGGCTCGCCGTGAACACCATATTGGACGAATCTACCGTACGCGACATCCTTCCGCGTCTAAAGCAGGCCGGAGCACAGGGTATCGTCGAGTATCCATTGAATAAAATAGTTCTTTGACATGATTCGCATCCTTAACTCGGATCACATAGGAGACATTCTTGACCGCCGCGGTTCGCGGCTGGATGAAGCCATGGACGCCGTGCGGCCGATCGTCGATGACGTCCAGAGACGCGGAGATGAGGCTCTTCACGAATATGCTCGCAAGTTCGACCGGTTCGACGAGAGCACGTTTTGCGTCGGCGTGGATACTCTCGCCAAAGCCGCGGAGGGTTTGCAGCCCGCATTTCGCGCCGCAGTCGAGCAGGCTTCTTCCAACATTCGCGCCTTCGCCCGACTCCAGCTTCCGGGCGAGCACCTGACCGAGATAGTTCCCGGTATCTTCGCCGGTCAGATCGTGCGGCCGCTCACAAGCGTTGCCGCCTATATCCCCGCGGGCCGTTATCCGCTCCCATCGACTCTGCTCATGACCGCCATTCCGGCGCTTTGTGCCGGTGTCCCGCAGGTCTGCATAACCTGCCCGCGGCCCGTCGATGAGATCGATGGTATTGCGCATCTGCTTGGACTTTCACGCGTTTATCGTCTTGGCGGCGCTCACGCCATCGCCGCCTTCGCTTTCGGCACCGCAACCATCCCGAAAGTAGAACGTATCGTCGGACCGGGTAACATCTACGTCGCGGCCGCTAAGAAGTTACTTGCAGGCGAAGTAGGGATAGACTTCGTAGCCGGTCCCACGGAAGTAATGATCATCGCCGAAGATGCCGACCCTCGCTACCTAGCCGCCGATATGCTTGCGCAAGCCGAGCACGACGTGGAAGCGAGCTCCCTACTGCTCACAACATCGGCGGACCTAGCCCGCAAAGTCGCGGCGGCGATTGAGGTCCAGTTGGCAACTCTTTCTACTCGCGAAGTGGCGGAGTCCGCCATCGCGAACAACAGCGCCATCGTCGTCCTTGACTCCATGGACGAAGCTATCGAAGCCGCCAACCTGTTCGCGCCGGAACATCTCAGCATCTATGACGAATCGTTACTCAGCCGTATTCGTAATGCCGGTAGTGTCTTTATTGGAGCTTACAGTCCGGAAGCCGCGGGCGATTACGCGTCGGGCCCGAATCACGTTCTTCCCACCGGCGGCGCCGCGCGAACCAGGGCCGGATTGTCCGCCGCGGATTTCGTCAAAGTCATTTCCGTCCAACGGCTTACTGCGCCAGGGCTCCGCTCGATCGCGTCTTCGGTAACTACTCTCGCCCGCGCTGAAGGGCTGGAAGCCCATGCGCGCTCCATTGAAGTCAGGACCATCGGTTGACTCCCAAGCCTCGTCAGGCAGTCGTTGAAATGGCGCCGTACGTTCCTCCCACGGGTGGACGCTACGGCAAGTTACGCTTGGACTTCAACGAAAACACTACCGGCTGCTCACCCCGTGTAATAGAATTCCTACGCGCAGAACTCAATCCCGAGCGCCTCTCCGTATACCCCGACTACTCCGGCGCGAAAGGCCGCCTATCCCGTCACTTCTCCGTCTCGGAAGATCAGTTACTTCTCACTAACGGAACCGATGAAGCAATCCAAGTCTTCATCAACACCTATGTCGATGACGACGACCAAGTGATCCTTCTACGCCCTTCTTACGCGATGTATCGGCTCTACTCCCAACTCGCCGCCGCAAGCGTAACGGAAGTCGATTACATTCCACCTCAACTAGCTTTCCCGATCGAGGCGCTAATTGAGTCGATAACCGGGCAAACCCGCGCCATCATAGTCTCCAATCCCAATAATCCGACCGGCGTCGGAATCACAGTCCGGCAGATTGAGGCAATCCTCCAGCGCTCGTCCCATGCCGCCGTCCTGATCGATGAGGCCTACTTCGAATTCTCCGGAGTCACCGCGCTGAGTTTACTCGTAACTTACCCAAACGTATTCGTCAGCCGTACTTTCTCCAAGGTGTACGGCATGGCCGCTATGCGCATCGGCGCCATCTTCTCCCAAGCCGCCAATATCGCTTACTTGCACAAAGCCCAATCGCCTTACAGCGTGAACATGCTCGCTGCAATGGCCGCTGCCGAGGCGGTTGAAGACACAGGTTTCATCCAACGAACGGTCGCGGAAGTTCTCGCCGCCCGCCACCTGCTATGCGCGGGGTTGGATAGGCTCAACATTACGTACGTTCCCAGCGTCGCCAACTTCGTTCTGATGTACGCCGGCGACCGCGCTCGCGAAATCTGCGCAACCCTTCGTGACCAGGCGATTCTGGTCCGTGACCGATCCTACGAAATCCCCGGTGCGGTCCGCATCACCGCCGGAACCTGCGAACAAACTGCTCGCGCTCTTGCCGAACTGGAGCGTATCTGGTGAGCGCGCCCGATCTTCTGATCTTCGATATGGATGGCGTCCTGGTCGAAGTCACGGAATCGTATCGCGAAGCCACCATCCGGACATTTGAACATTTCACCAGCAAGCCCCTGTCCAACGATCTTATCCAGGAGTTCAAGAATCAAGGCGGGTGGAACGACGATTGGGCACTAACCTTCCGCTTGATCCGCGACGCAGGCATCCAGGTTGGTTTCGACACCGTAGTTACTCAATTCCAACGTTTCTTTCGCGGGGAAGACGGCCAGCCCGGCCTGATCGAACGGGAGAAATGGATAGCGCGCGATGGCCTCTTCCAGCACCTGAAGCAAAGCTATCGCCTCGCCATCTTCACCGGCCGCTTGCGCGAAGAAGCCGACGTTACCTTGACTCGTTTTGCGCCGGATCTTTTCGATCCCGTCGTAGGTACCGACGACGTAACCACTCCTAAGCCCGCGCCGGATGGCTTACTACTTATCAAATCACGCGTCCCCCACAGCCGTCTCTTCTATCTCGGCGACACGGTTGATGATGCGAACAGCGCTTCGGCTGCCGGCGTGCCGTTCATCGGCATCGCGGGCGCAGCCACGCCCCGTCGCGACGAGACTATCGCCGCCCTCAAGCAGCAAGGTGCGCTGACCGTCCTCGAAAGCATCAATGAACTCGAAGGCGCAATAACCACCTTATGATCCGCCGCGCTGAAGTTCTTCGCAACACCAACGAAACGAAGATACACGCGACGCTGGACATCGATGGTCAGGGACGCTACGAAATCTCCACCGGCATTCGATTCCTCGATCACATGCTTGAACTCTTCTCCAAACATGGCGCGTTCGATTTAACCGTCGCCGCGCAGGGTGACTTGGACGTCGACCAGCATCACACCGTCGAAGACACCGGCATTGTCATGGGCCAGATCTTCTCTCAAGCGCTTGGAGATCGAAAAGGAATCAACCGCGCCGGTTACTTCGTTCTTCCCATGGATGAGACGCTTGCTGTCACGGCGGTCGATCTGGGAGGCCGTGCCGCGCTTGTCTACGAAGACCAAGTCAACGTAAGTCACGTCGGCGAACTCCAGACCGAGTTGCTCCCCGACTTCTTCAACGGCTTCGTCCAACACGCCGCCGCCAACTTACACGCCAAAGTGATGTATGGCCGATCCAATCATCATAAGATTGAAGCGATCTTCAAATGCTGGGCTCGGGCCATGCGCTACGCCTGCTCCTTCGATGAGCGTCTACGCGATCAATTACCTTCCACCAAAGGTCTCTTATGATCGGTATCATCGATTACGGCGCCGGTAATCTTTGTTCCGTCGCCAACGCGATGGACTCGCTTCACGCGGACTACGAACTTATCCGGACGCCCGAGAGCCTTGCCATCGCCGCAAAGCTAGTTCTTCCCGGTGTCGGTCACTTCGGCCAGATGATGCGCTCGCTTGACGGCATGAGTCTGCGCGGGCCTGTAAGTGATCGCATCCAGGCCGGGGTCCCATTTTTAGGGGTCTGTCTCGGCATGCAGGCGTTGTTCGAAGGCAGCGACGAAGCGCCCGGCATCCACGGTCTCGGAATCTTCTCCGGACGTGTTCAACGTTTCCCGGGATCTATCCGCGCACCTCACATGGGTTGGAATCAGGTCCAGCCGAGGCGCCGCGCGCGCCTCTTCCGTTCGTTCCCGTCGGACCCATGGTTCTACTTCGCCCATAGTTACTATGTCCCCGAAACAGACGTGACCTCCGGCGCGTGCCAATACTCGGTCACTTACTCGGCCGCCATTGAAAAGGAGAATGTCTTTGGCGTGCAATTCCACCCCGAAAAGTCCGCTGCTGCCGGGCACTTACTTCTGAGGAACTTCCTCGAACTATAAAATGCTCGCGAAACGGATCATTCCCTGTCTTGACGTCACCGGCGGCCGAGTAGTCAAAGGGACCAACTTCGTCCAACTCCGCGATGCGGGAGATCCCGTCGAACTCGCGGCCCGCTACAACGCGGAAGGCGCCGATGAACTCGTTTTCCTCGATATCACCGCTTCCAGTGACGCCCGCGCCATCATGGCCGGCGTGGTCGCCCGCACGGCCAGGGAGGTGTTCATCCCGCTCGCCGTCGGCGGTGGGATCCGCTCAATCGCCGATGCCCGCGCCATTTTACTCTCCGGCGCGGATAAAGTCTCCGTCAATACCGCCGCGGTTCGCCGTCCCGAACTAATCACTGACCTAAGTAACGAGTTCGGTTCGCAGGCCGTAGTGATCGCCATTGACGCTCGCCGCATCTCCGGCGGCCGCTGGAACGTCTTCACGCGCGGAGGCCGCGACGATGAGAACTTAGACGCCGTCGCGTGGGCCGCACGCGCCGAAGCCCTTGGAGCCGGTGAAGTATTGTTAACTTCCATGGATACCGACGGCGTCCGAACGGGCTTTGATTGCGATCTTACCCGTGCCGTGTCACGTGCCACGCGCATTCCGGTGATCGCCTCCGGTGGGGCGGGGAAGCCCGAAGACTTCGCCCGAGTTCTAACCGACGGCGCAGCCGATGCCGCGCTTGCCGCGTCCGTCTTTCACTTCGGAACAATTCGCATCGCCGACCTGAAAGAATATCTCGATAAACAAGGCATCATCGTGAGGCCGGCCGGTTGATCATCCCGTGCATCGATCTTATGGACGGTAAGGCCGTCCAACTGATTCAGGGCCGCGACAAAGCGCTTGAGGAAGACTCGCCCATTTCCGTCCTCGAACGCTTCTCCGGTTTCCCGGAAATCCAGATCATCGATCTCGATGCCGCCATGGGCCGCGGCGCGAATGACATCTTAGTCGCGGACTTAGCCTCACGCGCGTTGACCCGCATTGGCGGAGGCGTTCGATCGGTCGGCCGTGCCCGCCTGCTTCGCGAACAAGGTGCGCATCGTGTCATTATCGGAACATCCGTTTTCGAAGGTGATACCATCCGCGCCGCGTTTCTTAACTCTCTTGTCGAGGCTATCGGCCGCGACCGCGTCATCATCGCACTTGATTCGAAAGACGGTCACATCGTCGTCCGTGGCTGGCGCCAATCCACCAACTTACTCGCCTCCGAAGTGATTCGCTCGCTCGAGCCGTACTGTTCCGGCTTTCTCTGCACGTATGTCGATAAGGAAGGTATGATGCAAGGGACGAACCTCGATTGGTTCCGTCATCTTCGTACGCTAACTCAGCACGAGATCACCGCGGCCGGCGGTGTGACCACCCTAGACGATATCCGCGCACTGCAATCGATGAATATCCACGCGGCGGTTGGCATGGCCATCTATACGGGACGCCTCTCGCTTGACGAACTCCGCGGCCTGACCTAATCCACTATCACCAGCCACGACGAAAAGGTTCCGAACAAGAACGATCTCTTCTCCTGAATCTTCAACCCGCTATCGACAATGGCCTTTTCAATATTTCCCGGCTTATTCGGCGCGTGCTTCGCCAATACCCAAAACAACAGCAGCGCAGAACCATAGTTCAAGTAGAAAAACGGAAGCAGGAACGGCGATTTTGGTTTCGAGTAATCGGACACGATCAGGATCGCCCCTGGCGTCATTACCTTCCGCAATTCCCCCAGCAGCCGCACCCGCGCGGTCTGCGGAAAACAATTTAGAAAAAATTGCGCAGCCAGGAAGTCATACTGCCGCGGAAGCCCCAGGCTGGTAACATCTCCTTGTAACGCGACTAACTTACCAGTCCATCCCGTTTCCGCTACTCGCCGCTCGGTTTCCGCCAGCATCTCCGGCGCAATGTCGTTGATTGTTAAAACATCGGGCTTTTCTGACCGGACATACGCCGCCGGAAACGCGCCGGGTCCGCACCCCACAATAATCGGATTCTTCGGAGCGAACGGCAGGCTTCCCAGGAAAGCATTGCGTGCTTTCTCAATGAACCCTCCCTCCAGCGCTTCTAACTTGCTATATACTTTCGCTACCCGTCCGTAGTTGGCTTTCTTGAACTCGTCCTGTGCGGCGGTCGCCATGGGACAAGTCTAGCCTAACTGGCTCGTTCAGTAGCCTTTCTGCTTATCAACCACATTGATCAGTGGCCTGCCCGCCACAAACCTCGCGATGTTCTCCTTAATCGTTCCTACCATTCGCGGACCATCCGCGTCGGACCTACCCGCAATATGCGGCGTGATTATCGCATTCGGAAACTTCCAGAGCGGATGCCCTTTCGGCAGCGGCTCCGGGTCCGTCACGTCCACTCCCGCGCCCGCCACCCGCTTTTCGTCCATCGCCTTCACTAAACCGTTCATCTCATAAATCCCGCCGCGGCTTACCGCAATGAAGTAGGAGTTCTTCTTCATCAACTCGAACTCGCGCGCGCCCATCATCTTATGGCTCTTCGGAGTATCCGGCGCTGAAATGAACACCACATCCGCTTCGGGCAGAACTTCATCCAACTGGTCCGGCTTTACCATTCGTTTGATGAAAGGAAGAAACGGTTTGTCTTCGGGATCCACTCCGATCACGTTCATTCCGAACGCACTCGCCCGGATCGAAATCTGCGTTCCGATCCCGCCCACCCCGATCACCACTGCCGTCTTACCGCTGAGTTCGATCCCGTGGAAACCCCGCCAGTCCCAAACCTCCTGCTGATCGTCCCGGTACAACTTATATAAGTTGCGGGAAAGCATGAGTAACATCGCCATCGCATGGTCCGCAATCTCCGGCCCTTGCACAATCTTGTTGTTGGTCAGAATAATGTTGCTATCCCGTAAATCGCTGCCGCCGTCCTTGGGAAACAGCACATCTTCCACGCCCGCGCTCATCACCCCAACCCACTTCAGGTTCTTCCCCGCGCGAACCTCGGCTGGCGAAATCGAACCGATGAAAGCGTCGGCATCGCCAATCTCCTGCAAAACGTTTGTATTGTCAACCCCGACGATCCGCGCCTGTGTAGTCACCGCTTGTAACTCACGGACGAAGTCCGCACTTCGGCTCTCCACCACAATCTTTTTCTGCTGGCCCGACAGCGCCAGCGCACATCCGAACGCGCACAGAATTAGCCTTCTCATTTGCCAACAATCATAAAACGTTCGGCTAAACTCGAAGTTGGACTTTCAGCCGGTCATCCCCAACCCTCACATTCAAACCATACTCGGGAACTTCTGGCCGCGCGATTATGACTTTTCCGCTTTCCCGTCCGAAGCCCGCTACGTTCAGACCGAACCCGGCGTGCAGGTGCTTGTTCAGACCCAGCGCCCCGCCCATCCACGCGCCGAACTCGTGCTCCTCCACGGCCTGGAAGGCAGTGGCGAGGCCAGCTACATCGTCAGCCTTGCGCATCGCGCCCTTACTTCCGGCTTCACCGTCCACCGCTTTCATATGCGCACTTGCGGCGGCACCGAGCACCTCTGTCAGACGCTCTATCACGCCGGCCTCACTTCTGATCTCATCGCGTTCGTCAACCAGGACCCGTCGCCGAAGCCGGTCTTCGTTGTTGGATTCTCCCTCGGTGGCAATGTCGCACTGAAAGCCGCGGCTGAAGCGGGCCAACTTATCTCCGGCGTCTGCTCCGTCTCCGCCCCCATCGATCTTGCCGCCTCGGCGCGCGCTATCGAACTTCCCACCAATCGCCTCTATCAGGACCGCTTCGTCAAGCGCATGAAGCAACGGCTCACCCGCACCGGGCGCTACTCCGCCGAAACTCTGGCCCAATGCCGCACCATCTATGAAATCGACGATCGCATTACCGCGCCCGGCTTCGGTCTAACCAATGCCGATAACTATTACGAAACGCAATCCGCCCTTCGGTTCGTCCCTCAAATACATATCCCTGTATTGATGATCGCCTCGCAGGACGACACCCTGATACCTTTCGCTTCCTATCACCATCCCGCCATTGCCGCCAACCCTTGCATCGAATTACTTGCTCCGAAACACGGCGGTCACCTGGGTTTTGTCTCGCGCCGGACCCCGCGTTTCTGGGTCGACGCCGTGATTCTGGACTGGCTTGAAAAACGCCTCGCCAGTGCCTCTTGCTAAATTGAACATAGAAAGACGTGGGAGTTACCATTGAAACCTAAGCCCTGGGCTGCGTTACTCGCGCTCCTTCCTGTCGTGGCTTGCGCGCAGGATCTGAAAGAGTTTGAAAAGCACGTCACCGAGTTCACTCTCGATAACGGTCTGCACTTTATCGTGGTGGAGCGCCATCAGGCGCCCGTTGTCTCGTTCCACACTTATGTGAACGCCGGTGCTGTGGACGATCCTCAGGGACAAACCGGTCTGGCTCACATGTTCGAGCACATGGCCTTCAAAGGCACGGCCGAAATCGGAAGTAAGGATTGGGTCATCGAAAAGCAATCCATCGCGGATATTGAGCAGCGATATGACGCTCTTGACGCCGAACGCGCTAAAGGGCACCTTGCCGATTCCGCCAGGCTGACCACTCTTCAGGCCGATCTCAAAGCTGCTATCGACAAAGCCGCCACTTACGCCGACACGAACTTATACCCGCGCATCATTGAAGAAAATGGCGGCTCCGGTCTGAATGCGTCTACCGGCGAAGACTCCACCGATTTCTTTTACAGCCTGCCTTCCAACCGTATCGAGCTTTGGTATCTCCTCGAATCCCAGCGCTTCAAAGACCCGGTCTACCGCGAGTTCTATAAAGAGCGCGACGTCGTCCGTGAGGAACGCCGCATGCGCGTGGAATCCAACCCCCAGGGCACTCTCTTCGAAACTCTGACGGCTACCGCCATCGAAGCCCAACCTTATCGCCGCCCCGCCGGGGGCTGGCCCAGTGACATCGAGAATCTCCGCGTCAAAGATGCCGAGAAGTTCTTCCGTACTTACTACGGCCCCTCCAACATCACCATCGCCATCGTCGGCGACGTCGATCCCACTCTCGCGCGCTCTCTCGCCCAAAAGTATTTCGGACCCATCCCCGCTCGTCCACTTCCGCCGCGCCCCACTACCTTCGATCCGCCCCAGTCCGGTCCGAAATCCGCCGAGGTCAACGTGCCGTCCCAACCCATCGAACTCATCGCCTACAAGCGCCCGGATCAATATGACAAAGATGACCCGGTCTTCGATGTGATTTCCGGCATCTTATCCGGCGGCCGTACCGGCTTGTTATATAAGTCCCTCGTTCGCGATCAACGAATGGCTCTCGACGCGGGCGCGGAATCGTCCCTTCCCGGATCCAAATACCCCAACCTCTTCATGGTCTATCTTGTCCCCAACATGGGCCGCACTCTGCCGGAAAATGAGAAAGCCTTGAACCAGGTTCTCGATACTCTCCGTAATCAAAAAGTGGATGCCGAAGTTCTCACCCGCGTCAAGACCAAGACCCGCGCCGGTGTCATCCGTCAACTCGACAGTAACTCAGGGCTGGCTTCAACCCTTGCGGAATACTATGCCGCCTACGGAGATTGGCGGAAACTCTTCACCTCCATACAAGACATCGAAAAGGTGTCCGCCGATGATGTGCAGCGCGTCGCCCGAATGTATCTGGACGACCGTACCCGCACCGTCGTTTATATCAAAGCGCCCGCGGGAGGTGCTCAGTGAGATCTTTCTTCGCCGCCTCGCTCACCGGCTGTGTTCTACTCTCGGCCGCGGCCGCCCAAACCACGCCCGTCACTCAGGTCTGGAAGCAACTCAAGTACGCGCCGCTCAAGCCGCTCACGCTACCCAACGTTGAGGAGTTCACGCTACCCAACGGAATGCGCGTACTTCTTCTGGAAAATCACAATTTGCCGTTGGTTCGTGGCGTCGCTCTCGTGCGCACCGGCAACCTGTTCGATCCTCCCGATAAGGTCGGCCTCGCCGATATGACCGGTGAACTTCTGCGCACGGGCGGTACCAAGACAAAAACCGGCGATCAGATTGACGTCGAGCTGGAAGACGTCGCCGCGTCCGTTGAGAGCAACATTGGCGAAAGCTTCGGCACGGTTTCGTTCTCATGTCTCAAAGAAAATACCGCCTCCATCATGGGCTTATTTGAAGACGTCCTGACTCATCCCGAGTTCCGGGCTGACAAGGTGGAACTCGTCAAGCGGCAACTCATGAGTGTCATCTCCCGCCGCAATGATGAGCCCGGCCAGATTGCGCAGCGCGAGTTCGCTGACATTCTCTACGGCCGGAACACTCCCTATGGCTGGGACACGCAGTATGCAACCATCGCCAAAATTCAGCGCGCCGACTTACAAGCGTTCTACCAGCGCTACTTCTTCCCGTCTAACATCATCCTCGGCATACAGGGTGACTTTGCCGCCGCGGACATGAAGGCCCAACTGACTCAACTCTTTTCCAACTGGACCGTCAAACAGCCACCCGTTCCGCCATTCCCGCCCGTTCACTTTGACTACGTACCGGGAACTTATCTGGCCACTAAACCCGACGTGAACCAGACGAATTTCATCATGGGCCAAGCCGGTGGTGAGCGCAATAATCCCGATTACCCCGCGCTGGAGGTGATGTCGAACATTCTCGGCAGTGGTTTCAACAGCCGCTTATTTCGCCGCATCCGTACTCAACTCGGTTACGTTTATGACGTCGATGCGAATTGGGCCGCCAACTACGACCATCCCGGCCTGTTCGTCATCAACGGGAGTACCAAGTCTTCCTCCACCGTCGACGCCATTAAAGCCGCTCGTCAGGAAGTGGAACGCATCCGCCGAGAGCCGGTGACCGATGAGGAACTCGAAAGCGCCAAGGAGACCGTTCTCAATAGCTTCGTATTCGCCTTCGATACTCCCGCCAAGACCATCAACCGGCTGCTCATCTACTATTACTTCGGCTATCCGAAAGATTTTATCTTTCAGTATCAGGCGGCCATTAAAGCCCTTACCCGTGAGGATATCCTGCGCGTTGCCCGAAAGTACATCGATCCCGCGAAGTTCGTCATTCTGGCCGTAGGTAATCCCAAGGAGTTCGGTCAATCTCTGGACACGCTCGGCGCCAAGACCATCCCCGTGGATCTCACGATCCCCACGCCGCCCGGTATGCATCCCGATGCTTCGGCCGCGCGCGGAAATAGCGAGCAGTAGATGTTGCGACGGACCTTCGCCGCCGGGCTCGCGTTGGCCGCGGCCGCTCGTCCCCAGAACCCCGCTAAACAGCAACGCGGACGCGAACTGATCGACCAATGCATCCTCGCGCTCGGCGGCCGCGCGTTCCTCAATATGCAGGATCGCCTTGAGATCGGACGCGCTTACTCCTTCTATCGCGAAAATTTATCCGGCCTTGCCGTCGCTCACCTTTACACTCGCTATCCCGAGCCGCCATCGCCGGAGCCGGTCAGTTACTACGGAATCCTGGAGCGTCAAAGCTTCGGCAAGAAGCAGGAGGACGCCGTTCTTTTCGTCGAAGAGGGAGCTTACGAAGTTACTTTTCGCGGCGTGCGCCCGCTGCCTGATGAAACACTTACCAAGCACCGGGAAGCCACCATCACGAACATCCTCTACATTCTCCGCCAGCGGATGAATGAACCTGGACTCAGCTTTGAATCCGCCGGAATCGACGTCGTCGATAACCGCCAGGTTGAGGCCGTGGACGTCTATGACAACGCCGATCGGAAAATCACCGTCTATCTTGGCATCGAAAACAAATTACCGGTCATGCAACGCTACTTTCGACTCGATCCCACTTACAAGGAGCGCGTGGAAGAGATCGCGCGCTTCTCCAAGTACAAGACCGTCGGCAGCGGCATTACCTGGCCGATGGATGTCGGCCGCGAACGCGATGGCGAAAAAATCTATCAGATGTTCGCCGATTCCGTAACCATCAACAACAATTTCGATCCCAAACTGTTCGCGCTTCCCCGTGACATGAAAATGCTCAAGAAAGAGAATTTCTAAGCCGCTCCAACTCCTTACAGACCAGCGCTACCGGCAGCCCGACCACGTTCGAGTAACTGCCTTCCAACCGCTCCACGTATCGTGAAGCAATCCCCTGAACCGCATAAGCCCCCGCCTTATCCATCGGCTCGTCCGTCAATAAGTACTCGTCGATATCGCGCTCGCTGATTGCGCTCAGCCAGACCCGCGTAATCTCATGGCCCGAAATCAACGTGACCCCAGTTCGCAGACAAATACCGGTAATCACCTCGTGGCTTCGTCCGGACAACGCCCGCAGCATCCGCCTTGCGTCGCTCTTATCGGCGGGCTTCCCGAAGATCGCGCCGTCGCACACCACTGTCGTGTCCGCGGCCAGCACCACTTCACCTTCCGCACAAGCCACAGCCATCGCCTTATCGCGCGCCACCCGCGTGACATACTCCACCGCCGTCTCTCCCGGCAACGGCGTCTCATCGACTCCGGCAACTCGAACCACATGGTTCATCCCCGCCGCGTTTAGTAACTCACGCCGTCGCGGACTTTGCGAAGCAAGCACTAAAGTAAGCAAGGGAACATTATCAATCGAAACGTCCGGGCCGGGAAACGTGATATCACTGTTTTGCACCTCCAAGGAACCCATGATGCGTCTTAGCCTGGCATTTCTCCTTCCCGTAATCACCGCGCCGATCGCGTTCG
This sequence comes from Bryobacteraceae bacterium, assembly GCA_965225785.1. Lineage (GTDB taxonomy): Bacteria > Acidobacteriota > Terriglobia > Bryobacterales > Bryobacteraceae > Bog-113. The sequence goes on from CBDDBV010000005.1 coordinate 1,610,840, forward strand.
CGCCCCCTGCTTACGCGCAGTGCTCCACGGTCGAATTCGAATCCAGATCCATCATCGCCTCAGACCCGTCCTACGTCGAAGGCGTCGCCCTCTTGTCGCCGGGCTCATTGGCCGGCGTTCAGATATCCCAGCAGCCGCCCATCAACCTTCTCCAGATCATCCCTCACATCGAGCGCCAACTCATCAACTGCTATCAGAAAAGCGCCCTTGCCACAGCCGCCCCGGCATTCAAGGACTACAGCGCGGGCGCCGCCTCAATGCCGGTCAACATCGGCCGACTGAACGCCGGCTGGACCATTGGCGCCATTGCGCTCGGTTTCGGTGACTCTCCCGTCGTCAACGTGATCGCCGGCAACGCTCCCCTTCAGATCACCACCAGCGCCACCTATACTTTGCCCGGAGACGCCGTTACCGGCCTGTTTGTAGACCTCAACAAAGACGGTTTCGCCGACCTTGTCATCGTGAGTTCCAACGAGCAAAGCAACGCCGGGGCCGTTTCCGTCCTGCTCGGCAAGGGCGATGGAACCTTTGAAACTCCCGTGAACTACGTCGCCGGTTCAGACGCCACTAGCGTTGCCGCCGGTGATTTTAACGGAGATGGCAACATCGATCTCGTGGTAGCCGCCCAGGCTGGTAGCGCCAACGTCCTTCTCCTCACCGGCACCGGCACTGGGACGTTCGGCGCCGCACAACCCGTCGCTACCTTGCCCTCAAACATCTTTCCCAGATCAGTCACCGCCGCCGACTTCAACGGCGACGGCCATCTCGATCTCGTGCTGACCACCTACGCCGGTCTGTACATCCTTCTCGGTAACGGCGCCGGTTCATTCACCCTCGGTCCTCTAATCTCGCTTGCATCTCCGGTAACCTTCGCCGCCGTCGGCGACTTCAATCTCGATGGCAAGCCCGATCTCGCCGTCGCATCCCCCAACAACAGCACTGTCTCCGTGCTGCTCGGCCAAGGTGACGGTTCCTTCGAAACGCCCATCGCTTATCTCGGCCCCACCGATGTCTCGTACCTCGTGATCACCGACGTGAATGGCGATGGCAAGCCGGACATTGCCGTCGCCCAGGGAACTCCTTCGCTCTTCACCGCCGACGATGGCTCTGGGAACATCGCCACCCTGATCGGCAACGGTGACGGCACCTTCCAGGGCTCCCGCTTTTACTCCGCCGGGCCGGATGCGACCAGCATTGTTTCCGCCGATCTGAATGGCGACGGCAAGCCCGATTTGATCGTCAGCAGCAGCGTTACCAGCTTCGGCGGAAGCGCCGGTCAGGTCACAACCACCTTCAACGCGTTTCTCAATCAAGGTAACGGAACCTTCTCCGCTCCCATCCCCGGAACGTCCACCACGCTCGGCACAAACCTTGCGACAGCGGACTTCAACGGCGATGGCAAACAAGATCTCGCCATCGCCGGAGCCAACGTCAGCGTGCTCTTCGGAAAAGGCGACGGAACCTTCTCGCCCGGCACTCTGATACCCGGAGTCTCCAGCGCGGGTATCGTAGTCGCCGGAGATTTCAACGGCGACGGCAAACCCGACCTCATCGTCGGCTCCAGCACAGCGGGCTTTCTTCCCGGCCCCGCCGGCGTCGCCATCTCCATCAACAATGGAAACGGAACTTTCGCCAGCCCCGCCAATCTCGGCGGCGTCACTCCCATCGCAATTACGTCGGGCAACCCCATCTCCGCGATCAACCCCGCCGCCATCGTCGCCGCCGATTTCAACCGCGACGGCAAGCTCGATATCGCCGTCGCCGATAGCGGCCAAGCATTTGACGCGTCCCAACCCGGCGGTCTCATCGTCTTCCTCGGAAACGGCAACGGCACATTTCAAAACGGCGCCGAACTCCCCGTCGGCGTCAACCCCTACTCCATCGCCGTCGGCGACCTCAACGGTGACGGCATCCCCGACATGGCTCTGTCTTCCGGCGGCACGCTCGCCCCTACTGATAGCGGTTATGAAGTCGCTGTGCTTATCGGAATCGGCGACGGCACCTTCAAACCCGCCGCCTTCTATCCCACTGACTTCGGTCCCGCCGGCATCGCCATCGCCGACATGAATGGCGACGGCAAACCCGACCTCATCGTCATGCACTGCTGCGGCGACGTCAGCCCCACTTACCTGATCGGCAACGGCGATGGAACCTTCCAGACCGAAGCCGGATTCAAGGCCGGCGCTTCTCCCAGCGGCGTGATCGCCGCGGACCTAAACGGCGACGGCAAGCCCGATCTCGCGGTCGTCAGCGGTTACGGCGTTGGCGTTCTCATCAATCACACGCCCACATCCGGTTTCACTTCCGTCTCCGCCGCCGGGTTTGTCGATATCCCGCTCACGCCGAACTCGATCGTCTCCGGCTTCGGAGCGGGCCTGGCCAGCGGCTCAGCGCCCGGCACGACAATTCCCTTGCCGCCCGAACTCGCCGGCGCCAGCGTCTCGATCAAGGATTCCACCGGTGCCACCACCGCTGCGGGTCTCTTCTTCGCGTCGCCCTTGCAAGTGAACTATCTCGTGCCCAGCACCATCGCTCTCGGCCCGGCTCAGCTCTCCGCGCCCTCCAGCAACGGCACGCTTACCGAGTCCCTGCAGATCGTCCCCTTCGCGCCGTCGCTCTTTCTTCTGTATAGCGGCAACCTTGTCGCCGGTTACCTCACGCGCGTGACCGCGGGAGTCGTCACCACCGAACCGGTCTACCAGTCCAGCGGTTCCGGAATCGCCCCGCGGCCCATACCGCTTCCCACCGGCTCCGATCAACTCATTCTCACCGTCTTCGGCACCGGTCTTCGCGATTACCAGGGCACTTTCTATGCGATGGCTGGCAACCAGTTCGCGCCGGTACTCTATGCCGGAACGCAAGGCGGCTTCCTCGGTCTCGACCAGGTCAACATACAGCTTTCGTCCACGCTCCCAAGCGGTACGCTGCCGATCTCCGTCGGGAATTTTACCGGCGGATTCTCCAACACCGCCTCCATTCTGATCCAATAGCGGAAGTACACTGGTTCCGTGGCAAAAGACGCCTTCATCAGCTATCGTCACGAAGACGCGGACGCGGCCAATCGCGTCTGCGCCGCCTTGGAAGCCCGCAACGTCTCCTGCTGGATCGCGCCGCGCGACATCGGCGTCGGCCAGGAATGGCCCACCGCCATTGTCAGCGGCATCCAGGAAAGCCGCGCGCTCGTCCTGCTCCTTTCCTCCAGTTCCAAGAACGCGCACCAGATCGCCCGCGAAGCGGAACTGGCCGATAACAAGGGTCTTAAGATTGTCACCCTCCGCATCGAAGACGTCCAGCCGCCGACGGAGCTTCTCTATTTCATCGGCAACATCCAGTGGATCGACGCGTTCGGATCGCGCTTCGATGAAGCGCTCGCCTGCGTCGCGGAAGTGATCCAAAAAGCGGGCCCGCCAATCCCCAACACCTCGGGCATTCACAGACAACCCACAGTGCCGCCTCCTGTTCCTGTAACGCCCGTGGCTGCAACGCCCGTTCGCAGAACGCCCAGCCGCAAATTCCCCATCTGGATTTACATCGCACTCGCCGCGCTGGTAGTCGCCTGTTTCCTAGCGTGGACCCTCACCCGCCATCTTTCTCCGTCGCCCAGCGTGAACAACGAGTCCGGCGCTGAAGGCGGCGGCTCCACTCAAACCAAAGCGCAGGCCTGGGATCAATACCAGCGCGGCAAAATCCTGGCCGCCAACAACCAGACTGCCGAGGCGCTGAACGCGTACGCAAGCGCCATCCAAATCGACCCGACGCTCGCCAACCCCTACTACGCACGCGCCCTCATTTACAGAGAACAGAAGGAGTTACCCGAAGCTTTGAAGGATGCCAATTCCGCCATCCAGTATTCCCCCAACTACGTTCTCGCGCATGAACTCCGCGGCACCATTTACAACGAGATGGGTCAATACCAAGACGCGATCGCGGACTTCACCTGGGTAATCAACCAGACTAACGGTGCCCGCGCCTTCGATTACCGCGCCCGCGCCAAATCCAACCGCGCGCTCGGAAACACCGATGCCGCCGCTCAAGATGAGGCCACCGCCAAGAACGCCGCCAAAAGCCCGTCAAAGCGTTAGCGGAGTCAATCGCATACACTGAAATGGTTGCCGACGATTTTTCCTTCCGGCCCGTATCGGTTTTTCTTCTACTCCACGGATCATTGGGAACCCCTTAAAACTGCGGCTACTTGCGAGTAGCGGACGAGGCGGCATTACTTATCGAGGCTTGGCATGCGTACTTCTGAAACTGAGTTAAAGCAAGTTACCGCGCAGAACGTCTATGTTACCGAGGATTCCCTCGTGGTCGATCTTGCGGACGGCCGCACGATTTCCCGTTCCGGGCGCTTGGTTTTCCCGTTTGGAGCATGGCACTCCTGCCGAATGCGCCAACTGGCGTTGCTGGCTCCGAGCACGCCAGTGAGTAACGTAATCTCATGCTGACCCGAATCTATATCGACAATTTCCGCAGCTTCGTCAACTTCGATTTCCAGCCTCGGACGAAACAGCTACTGCTCGGACCCAACGGAAGCGCCAAGTCTTCACTCCTTGAAGCGATTCGCAACCTGAAGCGCTTCGTAAAAGGCGATTCCAATAAGTTCACGCAATCAACGCGCACCAGATGGCAGGATCGCCCTCTTCAGGTATTTGAAATCGAAGCCAACCTCGCGGATACGCCATTTAAGTATCGTGTGGAAATCGGGTTCTCCGCGAACACGAGGGAGCAGTCGGTTAACTTAGAGCGCCTACAGGTGTGGGGAAACACCGTCTTTGAACTAGCCGAGGGCCAAATACGCTTCTTCCCGAACGGCAGCGGTTCGATGGCCGTTCCGCTCCAGACCAATCGGTCCGCGCTCCACCTATCCACACTGAGCAACTCCGATGTCCGGCGCTTTGTAGAATGGTTGGATCGGGTTCATTGCTTCGACATCGACGCGTACCCAGGCCAGATGGAGGAACTCGCCGACAGCGAAGAACGGCAGCCGGACTCCGAGCTCGATAACCTCGCGAGCTGGTATCGCTATCTCGTCCAGACTTACCCCGAACAGAACTTAGCCTTCTTAAGTTCGCTGAAGGAGTGTATGGAAGGATTTCAGGCTCTGAGGTTTTCTTCCGAGGAAGACGGCGTCAGAAAGCTCCGCACGGAATTCCTGGCGCCCACGAAAAACGAAAGGGTCAGTTACTCCATTGCCGAGCTTTCGGCAGGCCAGCGATACCTGATCGCGCTCTACATGATCCTGCATTTTCTGATCAGTCGAGGCGATACAGTCTTTTTGGACGAGCCCGACAATTTCGTCGCTCTTCGTGAAATCCAGCCCTGGTTGCTTGCTGCGGAAGAAGCTGTCGAAGACCACAAAGGTCAGTTGATCCTGATATCCCACCATCCTGAGACCTTGAATCAGTGGGCGGCGGAATATGGTTGGCGTTTCTACCGCGAAGAGAACGGACACGTTCGAGGCGAAAAGTTCCAGCCTGACCAGGAAGGAAGCCTTTCGGCATCTGAGTTGATCGCCAGGGGATGGGAGTAGTGGCCACAGCGCCTCAGGTCATCCTTCTTGTAGAAGACAAACTTCACCAGCAATTCACGTTTAGGTATCTCCGAACCCGGGGCTACAAAGGGCACGCGATACGCGTTCAAGTCTCAGCATCCGGAGCCACACCCCTTGACGTCTACCAGCATACTCACCGCGTTCTCCACATGCCGCTCGCGCTTTGAAGAGCGTCACGCCGGTCTCGCATGCCGCCACGGATTCTACAAAAACTGCTCCGTATTGAAGCTCCAAAAGAACTCCTGGACCAACCACCCCATGAATCAACTCCAGGACACCACCGGCATCTTCTTTTCCATTTGGGCCGAAGACAAGGCTGCGGACCAGAGCCGCGCCAACTACAACATCCATGCCTTGCAACTAAGAAGTCTCAAGGGCCATACCATCGCCAGCAGGAACTTCGCCGAGGATTTCAGACAAGGCTTCGAACCGATGCGGGCCGCGTGGCCGAACGTCAGCGTGGACTACGGGCCGCTAACTCTGATGCAGGGTTGGATTGAAATTCTTCCAAGCCGTTTCGAACAGGACGTTCTCGTCTTACTCGAGCGTTTCCAACACCTAACCCCTTTGATCGATCGCCTTCTCGAAGCGCGGCGCAGGTGAGCGCGTCAATCCACGCACTCTTCCGCAACCCTCGCGCCCGCCGATTCCGCAACCGCCGCTTCCATAAACTGTGCCAGCCGCTCCACGTGCGCCTCGGGCCGGAATCGCGCGATGATCCGTGACGATGGCGATCGCCGGCCCAGTTCCCGCGCCCCATCCGAGTTCAGAAACTTCACCCACTCTTCCGAACCATTTCGCACCATAATCGCGGGATCGGGGGATAGCGGCAGCCCGCGCGTCGCGAACCTCGTCGCCAGCACCGGAATACCCCGGCAGATCGCCTCCGTCATCTTCACCGAAACACCCCCGCCCGCCAACTCCGGGCAGATCATAAAGTGGCAAGTCGACCAAACCTCGTTTAGATCGGGAACGTATCCGTGCTTCACGATCCGCGCATGATCCGGCCCCATGCCCTCGCTGCCTTTTCCGAATAGGTGCAGCCGGATTCTGGAGTGCAGTCTCGGGAAAATCTCACGCAGGAACCAACCCAGCCCCTGCCGCGCCGGCCACCATTCGAAGTTCGCCAGCATGCCGATCTCAACTCCCCGCTCGCCAGTCAGATCCACCGGCCTCGGTACCGGGGCGTTCGCCGCCATCAGTGTGGGCATCGACATCGTTCGCAGTTCCGGGACCTCGCGACGCGCGAATTCCTCGTCTTCCGTCGACAAAAACAGAACGTTCCCGGCCGCGCGCATCCCCGCCATTTCGTGCTCGCGCAGACGTGCGCAGTCCCGCATCAGCCAGCCCTTCTTCAGAATCGTCAAAGGGCACTGGAAATCGATCTGATCCGCGTAAAGCGCGTGCTCAATATTGTGGGCCACCAGAATCTTCGCCGGCCCGGGCGGCAAATGGCGCAGCATCCACAGCAGGTCGGACCCGTTGAGCAGGATCGCATCGAACTCCTCCTCGCGTAACAGATGCTGAACTTTCGTCAGCATCTCGCGCGAATACTGGAATTGAAACTTGGCCGGAAGTCCCGTCCAAACCGATTTCGCCAGCGCCGTATACCGCCTCGCGCGATGCGCCATCGGAGAAAGTTCCCGGGGTGAAACCGAAACGACCTCCGCACAGACCGGCGACGCCCGGAGCAGCTTCACCAACGTGCGCGTAGCCGTCCACGCGCCGCCAAGTTGCAACGAAGGGTCAATGACGCTAGGCATCAAAATGCGCATCAATGTCGATTGTTTCTCTAATCTCCGGTACCTGCGTCACCGGAATTTCCGTAACCCGTCTGTAGATCTTAGCGCGCCTGACCCGGTCGCCGAAAGTCTCTACCGTGACATAACCCGCAAAATCGCCAGTCCGCCCGCCGATGACGAATTTCAAAATTTATCTCGTGCTCATTCCAAAGCCCTTAACCCCATCCACGCCCCGCGTCCCCACTTCCGCCATGTACTGTGAAGCCGAAAGGAACTCCCCTTGGCCACATCGCCCGTACAACCCGCACAACCCTCTGAATCCCAGGACCATGTTCGCTTGAACAAAGTCCGCCCGGCCTCGTCTGGTCGTGACATGATCCTCCTCGACGAAGACCGGGAAATCTTCGAACGCACCGCTCGCAACATCGAGAACCGCTACCAGCCGCAGACGTTCGAGGAGAAGAATCTCGCCCAGGCGCTCCACATGACCTGGTGGCGGCTCGATCGCGCCGTCGCCAACGAGCACAATCTCTACACCTTGGTCGAACAGCAGCAACTCACCAATATCGACGCCCTCTTCGGCGAGCAGGACCCGCCCATTCGCCGCGCGCTCGCACAATCCGCCGGCTGTCAGGCGAATGTGCGCGTCTTCAGTCAGATCGGCCGTGAAATCACGCGCTTGGGGCGCCTCCTCGAACAGACCCGCCGCGAACTCGAAGCCCTCATTGAGCAGCGCCGCAACGCCGAATCGGAAGCGGATGCGGAAAATGTGACGGAACAAAGCCAACCCGCCGCGCCACAGGCCGCGCAAATGCCCCAGTTCACCGGCTCGCTAAAAGAATTCAAGCGCAAGCAGTGGCTCCGCCAGCAGGAAAAACTGCACAACCGCCCCACCGGAGTCTAAACGCGCGTCCAACCGCTGAATGTCCGCCGGGCACGCGCGAGATCTGCGTCCCAAGAGCTGCGCCCTATTCATTGTTGTTCAAAGGGCATGCTAGAATTCCCTCTGGTCTCCCGCCATGCAACGAGCCAGCCAGATTCTCGGCCAGATTTCGGCTGCCTCCAAAACCACCCGTTCGGCCAATACGCCCGCCGGTCCTATTCTCGACCGTGAGCAGATCGCCTGCGCCTCCTGGCCGCGCGCTGTCGGCAAGAAAATCGCCCAGCACACCCGCGCCGCCAAGCTTGTCCGCGGTTGCCTCGTCGTCGAAGTCGAGGACGCTGTCTGGCAGCGCAATCTTTTCTCGCTCTCGCGCCAGATCCTCGCCAATCTCGAGTCCGCGCTCGGCCCAGGCGTCGTCGGCCACGTCGAATTCCGCATCCTGCCGCCCCGCCGCGAACCCCAACGCGCCGCCGTCGCATCAAAAGCTCCAACGCTCCCCTTCGACGAATCCGACCACATCGCCGACCCTGGCCTGCGCCGCCTCTATCGCGCCGCGCGTTTGAAAGAACTCGCTTAATGTTGACTGAAAAAGAAGTCCGCTACGTCGCCGATCTCGCCAACATCCGACTGACTGACCCCGAAGTCCAAAGTATGGTCAGCCAACTCGGCGCCATTCTGGAGCACATGGAAGGTCTCAACGCCATTGGCGCCACGGGCATCGAACCCATGCGCCAGGTCCTGTTCCCCGCCGCCGAAGCCGCCACCCTGCGCGCTGACGAACCGCGCCCTTGTCTCACCAACGAGGAAGCGCTCGCCAACGCCGTCTATCCCGGCCAGGGCTATTTCCGCGTTCCGCGCGTCATCGAGCGTTAACGCATCACCACGAAACCCATGGATATCCGTACTCTCACCATCGCCTCCGTGCGCGCCGGCCTCCTCGCCAAAGATTTCTCCGCCACCGAAATCACGCGGCAAGCGCTCGAATTCGCCGGAGCTGAGAACCCGTCCACCAACGCCTATCTCCGCTTCGCGTCCGAGCGCGCTCTCGTCACCGCCGGCCGCGTCGACCAACTCCTCGCCAAGGGCGAAGATCCCGGCCCGCTCGCCGGCGTCCCCGTCGCCGTCAAAGACGTCATCGTTACCAAGAACCTCATTACCACCTGCGGCTCAAAAATGCTTGAGCACTACGTTCCGCCCTATGACGCCACCGTGGTCGAGCGCCTCGAAGCCGCCGGCGGCATCCTTCTCGGCAAGACCAACTGCGACGAGTTCGCCATGGGTTCCTCCAACGAAAACAGCGCCTTCGGTCCCGTCCGCAATCCGATCGCGCTCGACCGCGTCCCTGGCGGCTCCAGCGGTGGTTCCGCCGCCGCCGTCGCGCAAGGCACCGCCGTTGTCTCGCTCGGCTCCGATACCGGTGGCTCCGTCCGTCAGCCCGCCTCTTTCTGCGGCGTCGTCGGCGTCAACCCGACTTACGGCCGCGTCTCGCGCTACGGGCTCGTCGCCTTTGCCAGTTCGCTCGATCACGTCGGCCCTTTCGCCCGCAACGTCTCAGACGCCGCCACGCTCCTCCACGTCATCGCCGGCCGCGACCCGCTCGACGCCACCTCCGCCGAAGCTCCCGTCCCCGATTACGCCGCCCAACTCGATGGCAACGTCCGCGGCATGAAGCTCGGCGTCCCCCGCGAGTACATGAAAGACGCCACCGGCGAAACCGCGGCCATCATCGAAGCTTCCATCGACCGCTTTCGCGGGCTCGGCTGCGAAGTGCGCGAAATTTCGCTGCCTTCCACCTCTTACGCCATTGACGTTTATTACGTCATCGCCACCGCCGAAGCCAGCTCTAATCTCGCCCGCTTCGATGGCGTCCGCTACACCATCCGTGCGGACGTCAACGGCGGCGCCCTTTCGGACATGTATCGCGCCACCCGCGGCCAGGGCTTCGGCGCGGAGGTCAAGCGCCGCATCATGCTCGGCACGTACGTCCTCAGCCACGGTTATTACGACGCCTATTACCTCAAGGCCCAGAAAGTCCGCGCCATGATCGCGCAGGATTTCTCCCGCGCCTTCTCTGACGTTGACGCCATCCTCGCGCCCGTCTCCCCGTTTCCCGCGTTCAAACTCGGCGAGAAGATCGACGATCCCATGCAGATGTATCTTTCCGACATCTTCACCATCACCGGCAGCCTCGCGGGCATCCCTTGTATGAGCGTCCCCGCCGGTAGGACCACGGACGGTCTGCCCGTCGGCCTGCAGATCCTTTGTAAGCATTTCGACGAAGCGCGCATGTTCCGCCTCGCGCATGCTTTCGAAAGCTCGATAGCATAGTATCCGTACAACCTAAGGAGAAATGAATGCCTTTTGCACTTCCGCCGCTACCGTACCCGAATAACGCGCTCGAACCCCACATCGATGCGATGACGATGGAGATCCATCACGATAAACACCACGGGGCCTACGTCACCAATCTGAACAAGGCTCTGGAAACGCACCCGGACTTACAGAACAAGAAGATTGAAGAACTGCTCGCCAACAACTGCGCCGCCGTGCCTGAGAACATCCGCACCGCCGTTCGCAACAATGGCGGCGGCCACATGAACCACTCCATGTTCTGGACCATCATGGCGCCCAGCGCCGGCGGCGAACCGACCGGTGAACTGGCCAGCGCCATCACCAGCGCCTTCGGCACGTTTAACGACTTCAAAGAGAAATTCGCGGCCGCCGGCGCGGCCCGCTTCGGTTCCGGCTGGGCATGGTTGATTAAGGATGGTTCCAAACTCGAGATCATCTCGACCGCCAATCAAGACAACCCCATCATGGAAGGCAAGCACGCCGTCATGGGCCTTGACGTTTGGGAGCACGCCTACTACCTGAAGTATCAGAACCGCCGCCCGGACTACATGAAAGCCTGGTGGAGCGTGGTCAACTGGCCCGAAGTCAGTAAGCGTTTCAGTTCCCTTTAACTCGTGTAAGCCCGCAGCACGAAGTAAACGATCACCCCCGTCACCGACACATAGAGCCAGATCGGAAACGTCCACCGCGCCACCGCTCGATGGAACCGGAACTGGCTCCGTGTGGCCCACCACAGCGTCGCGAAAATGAGCGGCAGCGTCACCATCGAAAGTCCGATGTGACTAATCAACAGCGCGAAGTAAGCCGGCCTGACCCAACCTTGTCCGGGAAACTTCGTGTCGCCATGGAAGTAATGGTAAGTAATATAGCTCACTAAGAACATGCCGGAGAACACGACGGCGCTGATCATCCAGCGCATATGAACTTCGCGCCGCCCGCGGCGGATATTCCAGTACCCCATCACCAGACAAATCGCGCTCAGCGCATTCAACGTAGCATTCAACGCCGGCAACACCGCGACCCACTCCGGCGCGGCAACTTTCCCCTTGAAGTAAATCAACCAAACAAGAAACGCCGCAATCAGCGCACTCAACACCAGAATGGCGGGAACCGGCTTACGCGCAAGCTCCTGAGAATTCGTTTCGGAAACCATACTTCCTAGATGGTACGCTTCCCGAGGCCGGCCAGTTTTCGAAGCTCCGCGCAAATGGTCTGCACATTCGAGTCAGCTTGTACGGCGCCGGCGTGTCTTTGCACTCCTACAAGCCAATGATTAGTTCAGCAAACGAATTGGAGCGCTAAATCTATGCGTACGAACAAGCCAAGCATTGTGCTGCGAAGATCCAAGCAGTTCTTCTTTCGCTATGAGCCGAAGGGTTCTGAAAGCTTGATGCACTTGCGTCCGTAGTTCTCGATACGGCGGCCGAAGCTCCCGGCGGCAGTTCGCGTCACGTAATGATTCAACCTTTCAGAATCCGTTCATGGTCATTCCCCCGCTCTAGCCCATGTCCGGCGCTTGCAGGCCGAACCTAGCTTCCAGAAGCGTGAACGGCCCGTCATCAACCGGACATCCGACCGGTCCTCAACCTCCCACTCCACCACCCAACCCCCTCAATCCAAACATCATGCAGAATAAACACAGCGGACATGCAACCGGACCCCACCCCCCAAGACCGCGGCGAACTCGTCTCCCTCATGGAGCCCCTGCTCTTCGCGGAAGGTTCCCGCCACCGCCCCGCCATCACTGACCTCGCTTTCGAACTCACCCACAAGTCCGCCGGTTTCCGCCGCAGCCTTCCCGAATCGCTGCTTCGCTCACTCGCCACTCTCGTGCGCGGCATGAACTGCTATTACTCCAACCTTATCGAAGGTCACGACACCCACCCCGTCGATATCGAACGCGCCCTGAACAACGACCTCAGCGCGGACCGCCGGCAGCGCGACCTTCAGCTTGAGGCCAAAGCTCACATTGCCGTCCAGCAGTGGATCGACGAAGGCGGTCTCGCAGGCCGCGACGCCTTCACCGAAGCTGGCATCCGCGAAACCCATCGACGCTTCTGCGATCTGCTTCCCGAAGATCTGCTCTGGGTCGAAGACCCGATCACCAACGAACGCATCCGCGTTATCGGCGGCCATCTCCGCACCCGCGACGTCCGCGTCGGAGACCTCATTCCCATCAGCCCCGGAGCTCAGCCCCGCTTCCTGCAACGCTTCGAGCACGTCTACGCGGCCCAGGGCAAAACCGAGACCATCATCGCCGCCGCCGCCGCACATCATCGCCTGCTCTGGATGCATCCGTTCCTCGATGGCAACGGCCGCGTGGCGCGCCTCCTCTCGCACGCCATCTTCCTATACACGCTCGAAAGCGGAGCCATCTGGTCCGTTGCCCGCGCCTTGGCCCGCAGCGTGACCGAGTACAAAGCCCGTCTCGCCAACTGCGATCAATCGCGCCGCAATGATCTTGATGGCCGCGGCACTCTGAGCGAAGAAGCGCTCGCCGAGTTCACCCGCTTCTTCCTAAGCGCCTGCATCGACCAGGTGACCTTCATGGAAGGCCTCATGCAACCCAACCGCCTCCGCGCCCGCATCCTCTTCTGGGCCGAAGAAGAAACTCGCCTCGGCGCATTGCCCCCACGTTCGGCCGCGATTCTCGAAGCCATCCTCTATCGCGGCGAACTGCCCCGCGCCGATTCCGCCGCCGTGGTCGGCACCGGCGAACGTCAAGCCCGCCGCATCACAGCCGCGCTGGAATCCCGCGGCATCCTAGTCGCCGACAGCCCCCACGGCCCGTTCCGTCTAGCGTTCCCCGCCGCGCTCGCAACCCGCTGGATGCCCGGCCTCTTCCCCGAACTCCCGCCTTGAGAAGTTCTTGAGAATCCGTTCCGGAAAGCATACTTACTAAATGACGCAAGTCCGCACCGGTCTCTCGACTAGCGCGGTAGCCGTTCTTCACTCCAGCGCAATCGCGGTCACTTCCGAGAAGTCAATCCCAGGCCTGCCATCCCGAACTTCGCAAGCTTCTTCGAGTTCTTGCCAGACCGCCTTAACCTCCGCGGGCGCATGGTCCGGGATGTCGGGACTCTTCCACGTGAAGATTTCCACGAACATCGGTCTCCCTTTCTGGTCGGTGCCGCGAAGCACGACGTGAGGGCTGTCCAACACCAGACCAAGTTTTTTGTATATCGTCCACGCTTCCGCACTCGCCTTCAGGTACTGAGCTTCATGGCCGGCCTTCACATGGGCTACGCTGTGAACCGTCTCAGTGCCTGGGCCGGGAAGCGTTGCGGCATGTACGCCGGCAGCCAGAATACAACCGATGGTCAGAGTCTTGAAAGTCATGTCCTATAGTTTCAGATCTTCATCTCCTGCGCTTCTCGAATCTTGCTAAATTTGCCCGGCGGCGAACCGTAATAGGCGCGAAAGAGACCACTGAATGACGCCACGCTTTCGAAACCCGTGCAATGTTGGCGATCGTTAAGAACGAGAACGCTGTCTTCGTTCAACGCTAGCCGGCGGTTCTCCGTTTCCCACGCCGCGCTCCCGCTCACCACGCTCTTGATTGAGAGGTAGCCTTCAAAGTCCGGCACGTGGTAGCGTGTCCCCCGGCACGATAACGCAGCGTTCTCCTGACCCAATCGATCGCTCGGAGGATTTATTGGCAGCACGAACTTAACTTACGTCGCACCTAGCAAAACTGTCAATCAGGAGCGTTGGTTCTTTACGGTCTGGAACTCCATCTCAATGCCGCCCCATCACATACTCCAACCCCGCGAACGCGCTCTCATATTCGTACTTCGCATTCACGTTCTCAATCTGCGCCTGCGTTACATTCAACTGCGCCTGACTAATCTCGACGATGCTGGCCAGCCCTAAGTTATACCTTCCCTGCGCCAGTTGCAGCGCCAGGTTCGCCTGCTTCACTAACTCCTCCGTCACCGGAATCCGCTGCTGCGCGTTCGACGCCGTCAACCACGCCGACCGAACATCATGCTCCACCTGCTGCCGCAAATCCCGCAGCCGCTGATCGGACGCCAACGCCTGGTAGTGCGCCTCCTCTCGCCGCGCCGAAAACAGATGCCCGTTGAAGATCGGTATCTCCAGATTCAACGCCACCGCTTCATAATCGTGCGGGGCCAATCGCGGCGTCTGGTCGAAGTAAGGAAGCGCCCCGCCGACAGCCATCAAACTTACATTCGGCCGCTTCAAATCCCGCTCCGCCTCTTCGAAGGACCGCGCCGCATCCAGCCGCAATCGAAGTTCCTTCAGATCCGGCCGGCTCTCAATCGCCGTCGTCACCAGCGCCGCATCATTCGGCGGCAGCACCTCGCCGGCCGGCGGTTCCTGCAACTCATATGCGATCGGAACGTCCTGCCCCAAAGCCCGCGACAAATCCGCATAAGCCTGCTGCACATCGTCCTGCGCGCGGATCACCAGCAACTTCGCCTGCGACACATTCACGTCCGCGAAGCTGACGTCGATCTGCGACTTCAATTGCGCCTTCGCCAGCGCGCCCAGTTGATCCGCCACCGTCTGCCGCGCCTTCACCGTTTCACTCGCCACCTGCACGAAAGCCCGCGCCTGCAGCGCCGCAAAGAACGCCCGGTCCACTCCGATCAGAACGTCGGCGCGGGTAACCTCCGTATTCTGCTCCGCCGCCTGCGCCTGCAGCCGCGAACTTGAAACCAAGTTCTTAGTGCGCCCGAGATCCGTCACCAACTGGTTCAACTGCAAGCCCTGTCCGAATCGGCTATACAACCCCGAGGGTTGCAGCGACCCCGCGCCGATCCGGCTCCGCGCTTCCGCCTGCGACGCCGTCACTTCCCCCTTCACCACCGGATAGTAAGCCGACCGCGCTTCCACCACGTCCTGCCCCGCCGCCGAAGCCAGGTTCCGCGCAATCGCCACCTGTGGATGATTCTTCAGCGCGATCTCTTCCGCTTGCGCCAACGTCAGCTTCTCCTGACCGCACATCGCGCCCGCCACTAACACCGCGCACAGAGCTACTCGGCTAAGCACGTGCCGGCTCCGGAGCATGCCGCCGGTACACGAATAAATAAGCCGCCGGCACGATGAACACCGTAAACAGCACCGAGGAAGTCAACCCGCCGATAATCGCCCGCGCCATCGGCGCATACTGTTCCGAACCCGTGCCCATCTTCAACGCCATCGGAATCATTCCGAAGATGGTCGCCAGTGACGTCATCAGAATCGGCCGCAGGCGCACCCGGCACGCCGTGATCACCGCCTCGCTCACCGTCGCGCCATCCTCTTCCAGCCGATGCGCGAAATCCACAATCAGAATGCTGTTTGAGTTCGCAATCCCCACCAGCATCAACACGCCCATCAGGCTCATGACGTTGATCGTCGTATTAGTCAGGAACAGGATCGCCAGCACCCCGATTACTCCCATCGGAATCGCCAGCATGATCAGAAACGGATCCACAAAGCTTCGGAACTGCGCCACCAGAATTAGATACAAGAGCGCGAACGAGAGTAGAAATCCAATGCCGAAACTCTTGAATGACTGATTCATTCCTTCCACCATCCCGCGCAGGTTCACCCGCACATCCGCCGAGTGTGCAATGTCATTCACAATGCCTTGTATCTTCCCGGTAACGCGGCCCAGGTCTTCACCCGCCGTCGTCACATAGACGTCGCTCGATCTTTGGATCTGGTAATGATCCAACTCCGTCGGCGTCTGGATACTATCCAACTTCACCACCGCATCCAGCGTCGTCGGCTCTTTCAGGTTCGGCGCGCGGATCGGAATGTTTTTCAGGTCGAATGCGTTATGGATCGCCGGTATCCCGTGCTCGTAATACTGCACCGTAAGAAAGTAGTTGTTCCCGTTCTTCCGGTCCACCCAGTAATTCGGCGCAATCATCGCATTTGAATTTAACGCCGTAATCACGTTGTCAACAACCGCCTTCTGCGTCAGTCCCAGCTCCGCCGCATGCACCCGATCGATGTTCATCCGCAGCCCCGGATAATCCACATCCTGCGGTATATAAACCTGACCTACTCCCGGCACTCTTGATATCCGCCCCGCCAGTTCCTGAGCCAGTGCGAAATTGTCATGATAATTCGGGCTCGTCACCTGCACGTCAATGGGGGCGGGCATCCCGGAGTTCAACACGGCATCCACCATCGATCCGCTTTGGATAAACGTCCGAAGCTCCGGATATTCCCGATGAATCGCATCCTGCACCCGCTTCATATACTCCTCGCTCGCAATCTTGTGTTCGTCAGTTAGCTGAGTCTGAATCGTCGCCGTGTAAGCGCCGGAGTTGGTGGTATAGAGGGCGGAGAAATCATCGTTGACGCCGATATTGGAAACAATCATGCGAAAATCCCCGGCGTTCACTACATGCTTGATCAGGTCTTCCACCTTGGCGACGTATCGGTTCGTCACTTCCAAGCGTGACCCGGTGGGTGCTTTCAAGTTGATCGTGAACTGTCCCGCATCGGTACGTGGAAAGAACGAGACGCCGAGAAACGGGAAAATCACCAGGCTAATCACAAACACCGCCATAAGAGCGAGCACAGTCAATCCCGGCCTCACCAGAGTCCGCCGCACGGTGTTCTCATACACATCGAGAACCTTGTTGAAGCCCTTATTAAAACCGTGGTTGAACCTGGCCCACCAACCCGCCCGCTTGCCCGGCTCACCTTCATGCGCTTCCTGTGGGGCCTTCAAGAACCGCGAACAGAACAACGGGATTACCGTCATTGCCACCACAAACGAAACTAACAACGAAACACAGAAAGCCAGCGCCAGTGCGGAGAACAGAAACTTACTGACGCCGAATAAGAAGGTCACCGGAAAGAAGTCCACGACATCCACCAGAGTGGCCGCCAGCACCGCCAGCGTGACTTCCTTGCCGCCTTCTATCGCCGCCTCTACCGACGAGCGCCCCATTTCCAGATGACGGTAGATATTCTCCAGCGAGATCACCGAGTTATCGATGATGCGCGAGAACGCCAACGCCAGACCGCCCAGAATCATCGTGTTGACCGTCGCGCCGAACGTCCCCAGAATAAAGAAGGTAGCCAGCGCCGAAAGCGGAATCGACAGCAGCACCGCCGTGGTCGCGCGGACATTCCCCAGAAACAACAGGATCATGATGCTGGTCAGAATCAATCCGATCAGCCCTTCATGCAGCACCGTCTGTATCGCTTCCTTCACGAATGTGGATTGATCGAATAAGATGCTCGCGGTCAGTTGCTTCGGCACATCGTATAAGTTCGAAAGTAACTTCCTGACCCCGTTCACCACCTCGATCGTGTTGGTATCCCCGCCCTGTTTCATGATCGGGATGTACACCGACTTCTGCCCATCCACCCGCACGATGTTGTACTGCGTCGCGCTCGAATCCTCCGCATTCCCCACATCGCCCACCCGCACCCACGAGTCGCCCACGCTCTTCAGCGGCACATCGTTGAGCTGCGTCATGTTATTGACCAGGCTATTGGAATAGATATAGAAATCGAGCGGTCCCATCTTCACGTCGCCGGCCGGTAAGATCACGTTGCTGTCGTTGACCGCGTTCACCACGTCCATCAGCCCCAGCTCGCGCGACGCCAACTTGTACGGGTCCACCCGTACCATGATCTGGCGCTGCCTGCCGCCGAAAGGCGTCGGGATCTCCGCGCCCTTCACCACCGCAATCTGATTCCGGATTGCAAACCGCGCGTAGTCCTGCAGTTGCGTCTCCGATAATCCCAGTCCCTTCACCGCCACCAGGCAAACCGGCAAGCTCGATGAATCCGACTTCAGCACCACCGGCGGCAACGTCCCGGGCGGTAGCCGTTTCAGATCTGCCAGCGCCAGGTTCGATAGCTCCGTCACGTCCGCGTCCGCGTTGGTCCCACCCTGAAAATACACGCGAATGATACTTACTCCCAACATAGAGTGCGACTCCATATGGTCGATTCCACTCGCCAGAGTAAAGAACCTTTCCAGCGGCGACGTAATGTTCGTCTCGATATCTTCCGGCGGCATCCCGGAGTAGAACGTCGCCACCACCACCTGCGGCAGATTGATCTCCGGGAATAAGTCGACCGGCATCCGCGCCACGCCCACCACTCCCATAATCGTCACCACCAGGCAGATAACGATGATGAAGTAAGGATTCTTAACTGAGAAAGAAGACATGCGATTCTGACTTAAGGTTGGGAGGCTTCTTCGGCTCGATTCGGCGCGTAAGCCATGGCTTCAACCAACTGCGGCTTTACCGATTCGCCCGCCTTTAATCCGCTGCGGTCGCTCACCACCACTTCTTCGCCCGGCGACACGCCCTTGGTCACTTCCACGTAGTTCGCGGTCTGTAGCCCCACGATAATCGGCCGCTCCTGAATGCGGTGATTCCCATCCACGATCATCACATTGGATTGCCCCTGTTCATGGCTCACCGCCTGCACCGGCACGGCCACCACCGAAGGCTTATCGCTCAGCGTCAAAACCGCTTCCGCATACAGCCCGGGAACCAGCGAGTTACTCGTATTGGGAATATCCACTTCGGTGTGCATCGTCCTTGTGGAGTCAGTCACGTCCACCGAGAAACGCGTCACCTTTCCCTGGAAACTCTTACCTATAGCCGGCACCCGCACTTCCACCGTCTCCCCCACATGCACATACCGCACATAACTCTCGGGCACCGGAATCACCAGCCGGTATAAGTTTTCCTGCGATAGCTTCACCAGCGGAGTCGTTTGCGTGGAACTGGTCCCCGCCTGCATCAACGCCCCTAAGTTCGCATAGCGCTGCGTAACCACTCCATCGAACGGCGCTGTGATCCTGGAGTAGTCGAACATCGCCTGATCGTGCGCCAGTAGCGCTCCCGCAACCTTCAACTGATTCCGCGCCGCCTCCAATGCACCTTGCGCCGACTCCACCTGCGCCTGCGAGGCCAGGTCTTTCCCCTGCGCCTCATCTACTTCCTGCTGCGCCACCATCCCCGGATTCTGTTTCGACACCCCCGCCAGGCGCTCATACTGCAGGTGCACCACATCGCGCTGCGCCGAAACCTGGTTCACCATCTTCTGCGCCCGCATCACCTCATCCTGCTGCGCGCTGATGGAAGCTTTCCGCTCCTGTAACTGCGCTTCCATTTCCGGCAACTCCAGCACAGCCATTAACTGACCTGCGTGTACATGCGTCCCGACGTCGACGTATAACTGCTTCACATACCCTGATACCTTCGCGTAGACGTCGATCTCCTGGAACGGCACCAGTTCGGAACTGATCGTAATGTCCTGGTTCATCGGGCGGTCCGCCACCTTCACCACTCCGACCGTCGGATCCTGCCCGGAAACCGTCCCCGCCGCCGCGTGTTCCGTGCGGCCGCAGGAGCACAGCACTACCGCGCAGGCAGCCACTCCAAGCTGAAACACTCGTTGAATCACAATTACTCCTGATCCTATGTGACCACGCGCGCGCGGGGAATACTGTGCTCACGGGATAATCAGGTTACTTCCGCCCGATTGTGATGCCGAACACGGTTAAGACTCCGCCGCGCCATCCCGCTCCTGCTTTTCGCCCTCAACGCCTTTCTCTGCTTCCCGCTATTCCTGCTCAATTACAGCGCGCGCGTTGAGTCCGCCGAAGCCACCTTCATCTCCATCAGCCGTTACTTCATCGATAACTGGCGGGACCTTTCCTGGTTTCCGCTCTGGTATGACGGCATTCCGGTTCACCAGACTTATCCGCCGCTGCTGCACGCCGTCGTTGCCGTGGCCGCGGTCACGCTTCGCATCACGCCCGCCCACGCGCATCACATCGTCACCGCGTTCTTCTATTGCCTCGGTCCGGTCACTCTCTACTTGCTCGCTCTGCGCCTCACCAACTCACTCTCGAAAGCCGCCTTTACCGGCCTCGCCTACAGCCTTCTATCACCCACCGCGCTCTTCATTCCGTGGGTGCGCGCGGAGATCGGAACGCCGCTGCATCCGTGGCGTATCTCCACGCTCGTCCTCAATGGCGATGGGCCGCACATCGCCGCCCTGGCCTTGATTCCGCTCACGCTCCTCGCACTTGATTCGCTCCTCCGCCGCCCTGGCTGGTCAGCCTTCATATCGACGGTCCTCGCGCTCAGCGCCATCGCCTTGACTAACTGGATTGGCAGCTTCGCTATGGCGGCCAGCGCGCTCTTATACCTCATCGCGGTCAATCGCCGCTGGCTCCTCGCGACCGCCGCCGCTGCGACGGCGTACCTGCTCGTCTGCCCGTGGATTCCGCCGTCCACCATCCTTCTCATCCCCGCCAACTCCGCGCTCCTCGAGAACGACTCTCGCGCGGTCGCCGCCTCCACTCCACTGCATCTCACGCTTCTCCTGATCGCCGTCATCGCCATCAAGCTTCTCTGCCACCGGCGAAAGGTTCCCGCCGTTCTTCAGTTCGCACTGCTCTGGTGTTTCGTCTTCAACCTCATCCCGATCGCCGCCGAGTGGCTCCACTTTCAATTCGTCCTTCAGCCCCACCGCTACCAACTCGAACTCGACCTCACCTTCTGCTTCCTCGCCGTCCTCCTGATCCACGAAGTGCTCGCGCGCCTGCCGCGCCCTTTCACCACCGTCGCGCTCATCGTCGCTGTCGTCTGCGCCGCTATTCAGACTCCGCAACTTCAAGACGTTCATCACCGCGCTCATCCAGCCCATTCAGATAGAGAACACCATCGAGTTCCGCACGGCGCAAGCTGGCTCGAAAGCCACATCGGATCCGGCCGCGCTTACGCCACCGGTTCCATCTCGCTTCTGGCTGAACGCCTTCACCGATGTCCCGCAACTCGGCGGCGGGGCGGACCAAGGCCTGCCCGACGAACAACTCCGCACCGCGTTCCGCACCATCTACGGCCACCCCGATTACCCCCGCGATCCCGATGGCTCGCTCGCGCTCCTGTGGCTCCGCGCTTACGGCGTGGACATGGCCGTCGTCGGTGGCCCGCACAGCCTCGAATACTACAAGCTCTTCCACGGCGAGAGTAAGTTCGAACGCATCGCCACCAAAGTCTGGCAGCAAGGCGACGACGCGATCTACTCCATCCCGCGCCGCTCCCGCTCGCTCGCGCACATCCTCTCGCACCAGCCCGCCGATGTCCGTGCCTACGTCGCCGACCTGGAAGACCCGTCGCTTCCCGAAGCCTCCTTCATCTGGCGCAACCGCCACGCCGCTATCATCCACGGCACGTTCAACCGGGACCAGCTTCTATCCGTCCAGGTCAGTTACCACCCCGGCTGGCGCGCCACCGTCGACGGT
Source organism: Bryobacteraceae bacterium (assembly GCA_965225785.1). GTDB lineage: Bacteria > Acidobacteriota > Terriglobia > Bryobacterales > Bryobacteraceae > Bog-113. The sequence goes on from CBDDBV010000005.1 coordinate 1,632,622, forward strand.
CAGCCGCGCCCGCTCACTCGCGACCAACTCGGCCTCATCCTGGTGGAACCGCGCTGCTCCGGCCCCTGCACCATCGAACTCAAATACCATCTCAGCGCGGAAGCAGTCGCTCTGCGCCTCGCGTCCCTTGCCACGCTTCTGCTCCTGGCGCTCTTCACCTTGCGCGCGATCTACAATACGAGATCGTGATTCCGCTCCTCAACCCGCAACTGCAAGCCCGCACCGAAGAGCTCTCACGCGACTTCCAAAACGCCCGTCCCTTCCGCCACATCGTCATCGACAACTTCCTCGACGAATCCTTCTGCGCCGGCCTCCTGCGTGAGTTCCCCGCATTCAATACCGCGCAAGCGCTCAACGAACGCGGCGAAGTGGGCGGCAAGAGTGTCTTCCAAAATCTTCCCGAGCTCGGACCCGCCTACGCGCGTTTCGACGCTCTCATGCGCGATCCCGCGTTCCTCACGTGGGCCGGTCACATCACCGGCATCGAAAATTTACTCTATGATCCGCAGTACATCGGCGGCGGCACGCACGAGAACCGCAACGGCCAGGAACTCGATATCCACGTCGATTTCAACTACCATCCGGCCACCCAAACGCACCGCCGCCTGAACCTGATCGTCTTCCTGAATCCTGAATGGATGCCTGAATGGGGCGGCCTGCTCGAGCTGCTGAAGGACCCCTGGACCGTTGATGGCGAAGGCTTTCGCGAAGTTTTGCCGCTGCTGAACCGCGCCGTCATCTTCGAAACCACGGAGATGTCCTGGCACGGTTTCCGCACCGTCCAAGTGCCGGAGCCCGGCCGCATCTCGCGCAAATCGCTCGCCGTCTACTTCTATACGAAGGAGCGGCCCAAACCGGATACCGTACCCTCGCACGGCACAATCTACTACCAGCGCCCCATGCCGAACCGATTCCGCGCAGGCTATACTTTGGGCGAGAGTGACGTGCGCGAACTTGACTTACTCTTCGCGCGCCGCGATCAGCACATGCGCTTCCTCTACGAGCGCGAGCAGGAATTCTCGGCGATGCTCGACGACATCCGCGGCATCATCGCGTCCCGCACGTTTCTCATCGCGAAGGTTCTAACTTACCCGGCGCGGCTGCTACGGCGGAAGCGCTGAATCGTTATGCGAGCCACAAACTGGGAGTTCACTAATCGGGCATTAGTGTTTGGTGTTGTCGTTGGAGCTCCGTTCGCGCTCTACTTACTCGACCCGGTCAACGCTGTCGCAGCCCTCTCGGAATGGCTCGCGTCGCGCTGGCGCATGGCGCCTGACGACTTAGCTCGCGTCCTATTTGTGCTGGCATCGTTGGTTCTCGGCGCGGCCGCGTTGCTCCGCACTTGGGCCTCGTCCTATCTCAACGCGGGCGTGGTGTACGCTTCTAAGCTGAAATCCGCCTCGCTTGTTGCTGACGGACCTTACCGGCATGTACGCAATCCTCTCTACTTCGCCAACGCACTCATGGTCGTCGGATTGGGAACGATGATGAGCCGGGCCGGCTTCATTATCGTGATCCCCGCGATGGTGATCTTCTGTTACCGGCTGATCCTTCGCGAAGAGTCGGAGCTATCGGTGGGCCAAGGCGAGTCTTACCTCGCTTACTGCCGCGCGGTGCCGCGTCTCTGGCCCGCGCTCTCGCCCCGCGTACCGCCATCCGGACGCCGTCCCGCATGGAAAGACGGATTCCAGGCCGAAACCTGGTGCTGGGGATACGCCGCCGCGCTTCTGGGATTTGCCATCACGCTCAAGTTGCCCGTCTTCTTCGCCCTGATGGGGGCCAGCTTCGCGTGGTTCTGGATCTCATCCTCCATCGTTTCAAAGAAAGCGTGACCCCGCCCGCGCCCTTCGAAAATTTACCGAATCCAGCCTTCGTGATGCTCCCGGTAATCCGTCAACCGCGCCAGATCGTCGTTGAGAACGTTCCGATCCCGCGGCGACAACCGGTCGTCATCGGCCGACTTCCGGATCGAATCGATCACGTCATTCAGCTCATGTTGGTCAAACCGTCCGTTGGCCAGCTTGATCTGCAGTTCCACCAGTTCCTGCTTCGTCCGGTCCAGCCGCCGCCGTTCCCGTCCGGCCGCCCAGATCGCGCTGCCGATGTGGTCCAGATCCGTCTTCACGTGCTCGAATACATGACCGCGCCACTGTTCGCCCTGATAGCGCATATCGCGGTCGTGATACCAGTCTTGCGCAACGGCCTGAAAGGCGAAGCACGCCAGCATTAGCAGCCCCGCGGTCAATGTTTGTTTCATGGTCAAAATCCTCCGCCCACTATTATCTGAGGCACCGCTGGGCCTGAAGTCTCGCCGCGAGCCCAATCCGTTTGCCCCTGTAACGCAACCTGAACTATACTATTAAGTTGTGAGTCGAGATGCCTAAACGTACCTTCCAGCCGAATAACCGCAAGCGCGCCAAGAAACACGGGTTCCGCACCCGCATGAAAACCAAAGATGGCCGCGCTGTAATCTCCCGCCGCCGTGCTCGCGGCCGCAAAAAATTGACCGTCAGTTCGGAGAGGTAGCTCCGAAATCGTTGCCAGTGGTCTATCAGGCTTCCCGAAAAGTGTACGCATCCTTCGTTCGAAAGACTTCCGCAAAGTCTACGATGCTGGCACGCGCTTTTCGAGCCCCCTCTTCACTGCGTTTCTTCTCCGTGACCCGGGGCTTTCCACAGATGCCTCCGGCCCTCATATCGGTTTCACAACGCCCCGCGCCCTTGGCGTCGCCGTCGTTCGAAACCGCATCAGGCGGCGTGTGCGCGAAGCTTTGCGCGTCCGCCTGGATCGGTTAAATCCCCAGTGGTCCATTGTGATCAACCCGCGCCGCAAAGCGCTCGACTGTCCCTTCCCGGATATCGAACGGGAAATCGACCGCCTTATTCGCCGTTGCAGCGAACCTTAACCGCAATCCTGCGTACTTACAAGTGGGGCATCTCCCCCATGCTGCGCTCCGCTTGCCGGTTTCACCCGACTTGTTCCGAATATATGCATGACGCGATCCTCCGGCACGGTTCCGCGCGCGGTCTCTGGCTAGGCTTGAAGCGGCTTGGCAAGTGCCATCCGTTCCATCCCGGCGGCGTCGACCCGGTTCCTGAAACGACCTTTAAACTGAATGAGCGAACGTAATCCTTTCAATCCCGGCGAGAACGATGGCGCCATGCAGCGGCGCACGCTTTTGGCTTTCGTTCTGATGGGCATCGTGCTGTTCGGCATGCCCTATTTTTTCAAGTCCGCCGTGCCGCAGCAGCCGGTGAAGAACGCCAAAACCTCGGCGCCGGTGAAACCCGCCGCTTCCACAGCCGCGCCCGTAGTCACCCAAAGCGCGCTGCCTCCCACGCCGTCCGCCACCTCTCCGGAAACTCCGTCGTCCACGACCGCGCTTACCGCCGCGCACGCCGAAGAGCAGATCGTGATCGACACCGATATCTATCACCTGATCTTTTCCAACCGCGGAGGCGTAGTCAAAAGCTGGACGCTGAAGAAGTATCCGAACGCCGCCGGTAAGCCGCTCGAAGTGGTCAATGACGCCGCCGCTTCGAAAGTCTACTACCCGTTCGCGGTCGAGTTCCGGGGGACGCCGCCGCCCATCGATCTGAATCAGGCTCTCTTCGTCGCCACCAAAACGCCCGATGGGTTTGGCGTCACCTTCGAGTTCGCGGATAAAGGTGTCGTCGCCAAGAAGACGTTCCACTTCGAACGCGCCAGCTACTTAACCAAGATCAACAGCGACATCGCGTTGAACGGCGCGCCCGTTCCGCACCTGCTCGCGTGGCATGGCGGCTTCGGCGATTTCGCCGTTCAGAACGCCAGCGGCTACCAGCACGCCATCCGCTATGACCTCGGTGAACAGCACGGCTTCCGCTTCAGCCTCACCGATTCGAAGCTGGTCACTGACGGTACGAAAGCCGCCAAAGATCACTCCGTCGAGCGCGACGGCCAATTCTCGTTCGTCGGGCTGGAAGACCAATACTTCGCCGCCGTGTTCCTGCCCGAAGGTAACGGCAACGTCCGCACCACGCTGTACGACGATTACGTTCCCACGCAATACGACAAGTCCATTCAGCAATTCATCGGGACCGCAATTGGCGGAGACGGCGATAATCGCCTGGAGCTATTCGTCGGCCCCAAGGACCTGCAGCTCCTCAAACAGGTAAACCCCAAACTCGAACAGATCGTCGATTTCGGCACCTTTTGGTTCCTGGCAAAACCGCTCTTCCTCGTCCTGCGCTGGCTCAATCAGCAGTGGGTTCACAACTACGGCTGGTCCATTGTGATCACCACCGTCTTCATCAACTTCCTCCTGTTCCCGCTGCGCCTCACCAACATGAAGTCAATGAAGAAGATGCAGGCGCTGCAGCCGAAGATAGCGGAGATCAACGCGCGCTACAAAGACATGAGCCTGCGCGATCCCCGGATGGCGCAGAAGAACACGGAGACGATGGAGCTTTACAAACAGAACGGCGCAAATCCCATGGGCGGCTGCCTGCCCATGCTGATCCAGATGCCGTTTCTGTTCGCCTTCTATAAAGTGCTGGCCGTCTCCATCTCCATGCGCGACGCAAGCTGGCTCTGGGTCGGCGATCTCTCGCAGCCCGAACATCTCGGTCTCCGCATCCTGCCCATCGTCATGATCGGAACCAGCTTCCTTATGCAGCGCATGACGCCTACCACCGGCATGGATCCCTCTCAGCAGCGCATGATGATGTTCATGCCGCTCATCATGGGCTTCTTCTTCTACAACCAGTCGAGCGGTCTCGTATTATACTGGCTCACGGGAAATTTGATGGGCATCGCTCAACAGTATTTCTTCAACAAAACCATCGTTACCGCGCCGCCGCCGCAGTTGGTGAAAGCCTCCGCTTCTCGGGTGCCGGTGAAGAAGCCGGTCCGCCGATGAGCACTCTGCCCGCGAGTCAAACCAAGTACACGGTGGAAGCTACCGGACCGAAGATCGATGCGTTCCTGCGCCGCATGATCGACGATGGGGGCTTCCATCTGACTTACCGGATTCTGCCTGGCGAGTCGTCAAACCCGGAGATCGAAAACCCCGAAATCATGGTGAAGTTCAGCGGGCCCGATGTGGACCTGCTGCTCGCCAACCGCGCCGAACTGCTGCTCGCCTTTGAACAGGTCACCATGGAAGTGCTGCGCATGCCGAGTGAGGACCACTCCCGAATCTCTTTCGACGCCAACGATTACCGCCTGCTGCGCGTCGAAGAGCTTCGGCTCAGCGCCGGTGCCGCCGCGGAGAAGGTGAAGAAGGGCGGTGTGCCGTTCCGCTTCAGCCCCATGAACAGCCGCGAACGCCGCGTTGTCCATCTGGCGCTTCGCAATGAAACCACCCTGCGCAGTGAGAGCGCCGGGGTCGGCGGCTTCCGTCACGTCGTCATCTACCCCGCCGGTATGGCCAGCCTGCCGGATCCTCCGCAGCCGCCGGCGCATCGGCGTCCATCGGGTCCACCGTCGCGCGACAACCGCAAGCCACCTTTTAAACGCGATCGCCGCGACTCCCGTTCTTGAATTTAAGCGATACCATCGTTGCCATTGCGACACCGCCCGGTCGCGGCGGCATCGGCATAGTGCGCTTATCCGGCGCGCGTGCAATCGAGGTCGCGTCGCATCTGGTTCGCACTCGCACCGCGCTCGCATCCTGGTCACCGGTGCGCGGCGAACTGCTCGATGACACCGGCCAGCTCATCGACGATGTCCTCATCACCTTCTTCGCCAAGCCCCGTTCCTACACCGCCGAAGACTTGGTTGAGATTGCCTGTCACGGCGCGCCTGTTGTGCTCCGCCAGTGCGTCGAACGCTCTCTGCGCTTAGGCGCGCGCTTAGCCGAACCAGGTGAGTTTACCCTGCGCGCATTCCTCAAGGGCCGCATCGATCTTCCGCAAGCCGAAGGCGTCCGCGATCTCATCGACGCCACCACCCTGCACCAGGTCCGCGTCGCCGCCCAGCAGGCCGGAGGTGCGCTCGCCCGCCGCGTGCAACCCGTCAAGAGCCAACTCCTGGACCTCATCGCCCTTCTCGAAGCCGGCATCGATTTCGCCGAAGACGACATCAGCGTCGCCACCGCCGATCAACTCCGCGCGCGTCTTGACCCCATTCAGGCGGACATCGCCGCGCTCGCCCGCAGCTTCACTTATGGCCAAGTGCTGCGCGAAGGCTTCTCACTCGCCATCATCGGCCGTCCCAACGTCGGCAAGAGCAGCTTGTTCAACCGGCTTCTCGAACAGGACCGCGCCATCGTCACGGACGTCCCCGGCACCACGCGCGACCTTGTCTCCGAAGTCACCGCGATCGATGGAATTCCCGTCCGCCTCATCGATACGGCCGGCATTCGCGAAGGGGAAAGCCTGGTGGAAACGCTCGGCATCGAGCGTAGCTTCCACGCCATGGCCGACGCCGATCTGTCGCTCGTCATCATCGACGCCACGGCGCCGCTCGAAACCCGCGACCACGAACTGATCGACCGCGCGCGCGAGCAAGGGCGCTCTCTTCTGGTAGCCAACAAGTGCGACATCGGATCCGAGATTCCCGAGGCCGCGCTGGCCGTATCCGCGCGAACCGGGCAGGGCATCGACGCCCTACGCAGCGCGATCATCAGCGCCATCGCACCCGGCGGAATGTTCGAACAATCCGGCGCCATCATCACCAACCTGCGCCAGGACCAAGCCCTGCGCGAAGCCGTGGAAGCTTTCACCCAAGGCCGCGCCGCGATCGACAACAACATTCCGCACGAGATGCTCTTGCTAGATCTGTACTCCGCCCTGCATGCCATCGACACGCTCACGGGCAAGACCACCGCCGACGATATTCTTAACCGGATCTTTTCCACGTTCTGCATCGGCAAGTAGCTCCGGCAATGTCCTCCACCGTCGGGAAGCCGCGCGCAACCTCCGGATTCGGGTAGTATTCGAGATCCGGCAAGTTGCACTTGGCAACGGCGCCCGAAGTCCATGGTTCGCCGTGCTCCCGCGCAATCCTTTCCAGAGCCTGGTTCAGCAGTGCCGTGGAACGCTCCGGGCTGATGTGCGCCATGGCCCACGCGCGCGGGTGAAAGCGCGTCCAATTCTCGCGAAAGAAACGCAGCGCTTCCGCCAGCCCGCCGGGGGGAATCAGCCGGCCTGTCTCCGGCGTGAAGTGCCGCTTCGGAATCCCGATATGATTTGCGAAAGCGACCCCTGGCACGTCCGCAAAGAAGCCTTCGAATAACGATCGATTGCTGCCTTCCTGACGCGATAGCAGAAGGTTGACCTTCGACTGGTTGAGAACTTCGTTGACTTGCGCGGGCGGCAGGTCTTCGAAGATTTCGATCTGGCGTGCGAACCCGGATTTGTTAATAGTCCGAAGCAGCGTTCCACGGTCTTGGTCGCCGGGAATGTTCAGCGCCAGGATGGCCACTCGGAAGGTTGGGTCCTGCATCTCGCGCAGCGCGCGAAAGAGAATGTGATGGCGTTTGAGCAGCGTCCACCGGGCGTTCAGAACGGCGTCGAACTTCTTTGGAGAATTCGCCAGCGGATGGAACACTCCCGGATGAACCCAATCGCTCGCGCTCAGAGCGAGGGGAACCAGATTCGAGCCGAGCGCCTGAAGAAGTTCGGTGTCGTCGTCGCAGGAACACATCACAAGCATCGGGTGTTCCCGATAAGCCGAGAATGCGAGAATCCGGGGATCGGCATAACCGGACCAGCTCGGTTCCAATACCAGCCGATAGTCCCTCAACAGCGAATGCATATCGGTTGTTCGGCGAAAGGCATCCATTCGTTCTGTGTTTTTCAAGAGCAAAACTCCTTTCTCACCGGGAGCGGGGAGCTTGAGAACCAGCCCGGAAATCTTGCCGTGAGGGATGTTGGGAAACGGCAAGCGGTCCGCGGCGGACTGCGGACTTCCCGCTTCACACCAATGGCGGAGCCGGCTTTCCTGAACACGTCGCCATGTTCGAAACAGCGGGCCGCGCCGATCCACTCTCCCCAACAAGCCGTGAGACTTACTCCAGGAAAATCCTCCGGTGATCAGGCTGGCCGGCCATGCAAACGCCGGAAGAAATCTGGCGTCGAGCAGCGCGGTTCGCGAGTGATTGGTGAGAGTGGTTCGCCAATCCGCGATCCGCCCGCGCCAGGAGCGCAACAACATCAGACGTTATCCATTTCAGGATATCTTTGAATGGATTGGTTTTTAGGCCTTTGGTGACGCCGGGTTCGTGGCTTTTTGACCCCGGCAATCTTTCCTGGCTTCAGGAAGCGTCTCTTTCGAAGCAGTTGCCTCATTCGTACCGCCGGTTCGCGGGGTACTGCGGGAGCGCTTTCTTTCAACGGCAAACCGCCGAGGTTTGGCTGCGGAGCTTAATCGCGATAGACCGCAAGTCGGGACATGATGGACTCGCGCCGTTAACGCTGCGGAACTCCACCGTCTTTCTGGATCTTCACGATCCGCGGTTTCTGCGTGTTCCCGGCGAGGTGAAGGAAGCGGAAGCCCAAATCGCGCCTTTGCTTCGGCCAGGCGATACGTTCGTGGATGGCGGCGCCAATCACGGTTCCTTCTCGCTTGCCGCGGCCGGTCTGGTTGGCCCGCGGGGATTCATTGTGGCGATTGAACCGCAGCCCCGCCTGGCGCAAGCCGTCGAGCGCACCCTGCAACTGACCGGCGTTGCGTTCCGGGTGCACGCCGTCGCGCTCGGCAGTCAAAGCGGCTCCGCAACGTTGTTCCAGCCGCTCGCCACATCCGGATCGGGAGGTCTGATTCCAACCTTTTCCGCAGTCTCGCGCCATCGGTCCATCACCGTCCCGGTTTCGAAGCTGGACGACCTTGTTCGCGGATGTACCTTTCCCGGACGAGTCCTGTTCAAGCTGGATGTGGAAGGCAGCGAGCTGCGCTGCCTCCATGGCTCCACGGAGTTTTTGGCAACGCGGAGGCCGCGCGTGCTGATGGAGATCAATCCCCGCGCGATGGCCCGCGCGGGGATGATGCTGGATTCCCTGACCGCCCTACTGGAGCGTTCGCGGTATCGATTCGCGGAGACTCACACACCGGACGATGTCCGAGGTATCCGGGAACTGCGGCTCGCCACCGATGGAGACCATCGCGAGATCGTCCTGTTCCCGGAAGACTAGCGGGCCGGACTACGCGAGCTTGCGGCTTTTGAGCTCCGTCAGCATGCGCTCGATCTCATCCTGCTTTTCCAGCTTGGCGAAGCGCTCTTCCACGCCGTCGCCGTTGAGCAGTTCCGTCTTGGCCTGACCGAGCGCGAGATCGCGATCCACTTTCTCGCGCGCCCTCGCGATGCCATCCGTCCCGTTCAAACGAAGATCCGCCGCCCGGTTCGCCGCCCGCGCCCGCCGGTTCTGCGCCGCCAGCAACTCACCTTGCGTGCGCGCTTCGGCCAGCTTCGCGTCCAGCTTGTGCAGCGCGGCTTTCAGGTTCTCCACCTGCACCCGCTGGTCCGCAATCTGCTCGTCGAAGCTCTTCGCCATCTCTCGGCTCGCAAGCGACCGCTGCAGCGCCACCCGCGCCAGCTCTTCATCTTTCTTCTGAAGAGCCATCTCGGCCTTGCGCACCCAGTCGGCCTCCCGCGCTTGATTCTCTTCGCGCTTCTTCTCCAGCAGGTGGTGATCGGCCACCGCGATCGCCACCTGCGTCTTCACCTGTAGAAGCTGATTCTCCATGTCCAGAATCACCTGGTTCATCATCTTCACCGGATCTTCCGCGCGATCGATCATGTCATTCAGATTCGCGCGTAACAACGTTGCCACCCGTTCGAGTAATGCCATTCCATTCACCTCGCGCTAACTCTTTACACTCTTTGTGATCACCGATTCTTCGTGATCGGTTCCGTTGCGAATCGCCTTGACCTTGCTGAACAGCTCCTGCATCGGCATGCCGGAGAGCGTCTCGAATAGCGCGGGAACCTGCGCCGCGATCTTCGTCAGATCACCGGTGATCTTGTTCATCCCCGCGTTCGCGCCATCGCCCGTGGAGACGATCGTGATCTTGTCGACATTGGCCAGCGGCGCAGCCAGCGCTTTGACAATCTCCGGCATCCCGCTGATCAACTTATCGAGCACCGCCGCCTGGTTGTATTCCTGATAAGCCGCCGCCTTCACATTCATCGCGCGCGCTTCCGCATCTCCCTTCTTGAAAGTGATCTCGGCTTCCGCTTCACCCTGCGTTCGGACCGCGATTGCCGTGCCTTCGGCTTCCGAAATGCGCTTCTGCTTCTCGCCGAGCGCGATGGTTTCCACGCGCTTGCGTTCCACTTCGGCCGGCTTCAACACGGTGGCCACCAGCTCACGCTCCCGCCGCAGAATCTCGGCATCCTGCACCTTGATCTCCTGCTCCTTCTCCACCTGCCGCACCCTCACCGCTTCCACGGCCACCTGCTGCTGCATGATGTTCTGCTGGATTTCGTAAGCCTTGTCGGCCTGCGCCTTCTGACGGTTCACCATCTCCAGATACTCGGCGCGCTTCACTTCCAGATCGCGCTGGCTCTCGGCCTGCTTGGCCAGCGAGAGCGTTTCCGCCAGCACCCGTTCCTGATCGGCCAGCGACTTCGCAACCGCGGCGCCGCGCAGAGCTTCCGCGCGTTTGATGGCCGTGTCGCGTTCGGCTTCCGCCGCCGCAATCTCCGCATCGCGCTTGATGCGCGCGATATCGGGCCGGCCCATATTCGTGATGTATTCGTTCTTGTCGCGAACTTCCTTGATGGTGAACGAAACCACTTCCAGCCCCATCTTGCTCATGTCGCCCGCGCAGGTGTTGCGCATGCGATCGCCCACCATCTCCGGCTCCTTCACCAGTTCTTCCACGGTGAGCTGCCCGATGATGCCGCGCAGATGGCCTTCCATCACTAGCCGGATCAGCCCTTCGCGCTCTTCATCGTTCTTGGTCAATAGTTGCTCCGCCGCCGTTTGAATACTCTCCGGATCGGACTTGATCTTGATTTGCGCCACGGCTTCCACCGTCACCGCGACGCCTTGCCGTGTATATAGATCCTGCTTCGGCGCGACATCGAACGACATCAGCTCCAGCGAAAGCTGCCGCGCGGTTTCAATCATCGGTAGGATGATGGTTCCGCGGCCTTTGATGATTCGGGTGCCGCGCATGCCATACACGATCAGCGCCTCATGCGGACCCGCTTTCCGAAACATTCTTGCCAGGGCGGAGATCAGAAAGATCAAGCCCAGCACCGCCAACAGCGTCACTGCTAAAATCACGTTCATCGTCGTAAACCTCGCTCCTATAACTTCTGCAACTCATCCCACGTACGCACGTAAGCGATGCCGCCTTCATAGCGCGTAACCACCACTTCCGTGCCCTGCTCCAACGGCTCGCCCGATTCCGAGCGCACCGGCACGCCGCAACGCCGGCCCTGCTGCGAGAAGATCATTTCCCCGGTGCCTTGCGGCCGCACCGTTCCTGTCAACCGGCCCAGTACGCCCGTCATGTCGTAATCCACCGGATCGAGCGGCTTCTCATTCGCCATCAACACGCGCGCGAAGAACCAGAAGACAATGCCTGCGCCCGCAAGTCCGAACAGCGTGGCCACAATTAAGACCAAACGCAGCCGCCAATCCTCAAACCGCGCCAGCAGATAACCCGACGCGCCGAACCACATCAAAAACGCCGCCACCGTGGCCGGGTTCACGGGCGACGACGAACCTTTCCCCACCGCATGGGCCGCCGGCAAATGCCAGTGCAGATGAACATGCGGCAAGTGAATCGCTCCCGAAAATACCGAGAGAAGACTGAAGACGAAACCCACTATCAGGCAGGTGAGGAATACACTAGGCCAATCCATTTGTTCCGATCCTTTCGTTTGGCTTCAACACTTGTAAGAGCCGCTCGGCCAGACCCGGATTATCGAGAATGGCTTCGAGCAGCAACAGGCAGCGGCGGGAGTCATCATGCCGCGCCAGGCGCACCAAAGCGCGGCTGACCGCCGGATCGTTCCGGAACCGTTCCGCGCCGTTCACCAACCACAAATCGAGCTTGTCTTCCAGCAAACCGACGTCGGAAAGCAGCTCGGTTTGAAACCCCTCCGGATCATCCACCAGATAACCCGGATGCACCTTGAAGAATTTCGCGAGCAGCATGCGCGACGTATTGGTGAGATGCGGCCGCGAGCCGGATTCAATCTGCGAAAGATAGGATTGCGACAACTTCTTCCGCAGCTTGGATTCGATTTCACGGGAGACTTCCTGCTGCGTCAGCGCCCGTCCAAGATTGCGGAGAGTGCCTTCCATCTCGCGCAGGTAACGAAGTTTTTCCCCAAGTCGCATGGCGTTATTACAATCTGAAATAATGATATCACAAATTGCAATTGCCTACAATGGTGGTTATGCAAGGAAGCAAAGGCTTCACCGATCGCCATTTTGAGTCAGCTTCAATACTCACAGAGCTAATCCAGCTCGAACCGATCTTCCACACGTCGGCATTTGGACTTACTCCGTTGGAGTTCACTCAGCGGATGGCGCCGGACTATTGGGAAGTGGGGGCGTCCGGCCGCCGTTACAGCCGCGAGTTCATCCTTCAACATCTGGCGCAGAACCCTCCGGCGGATGCCGCGGCATCAGGTTGGACATGCTACGACTACGGGTCTTCGGCAACTGAGCCCCGACACTTATCTCCTGACGTATACGCTGCTCCAAGGCGAGCGTCTCACCCGCCGCGCGACGATCTGGAACCGGTCACTTGAGGGTTGGCGGATTCTCTATCATCAGGGGACGATCGTTGCCGCTGATGAAGACGGGTGATGCCGAAAGAATAGCGTTCAGGTTGTAGGCGAATCTTCCAGGTACTCAATCGCCCGGCGAATGATTTCACAGCGGGCTTCCCAAGCCGTCATGGGTTTGAACCGACAACGATTTCCGTTGAAAACAGCGACGAACGAGACGCCCACGCAAATCGCCCGTCGTCCAGAGCCTCCGCGATCCGATGCGCATGCTGTTGCAACCGTCGAAAGTCCGCCCGATCGAAGCCCGGGGGAATTTGAGGATGCTTCGCTTCCAGTTGACGCATTAAGTCGCTGGACGTTCTGCCCCAAAGCGCTACTGCAAGTGACGCCATGCGCCGCCACTGAGCGTCCATCCGGATGGCGTCGCCAGTGCCGAAAGGACGCGGCTGGATAAGTGCCTCAAACTCTTCCTCATTCATAACTAACTTGCGCCGTTATGCCCGATCCACTTATCCGCCCACTTAATGAAGTACTTCACGTTGGGTGCGTCGGTGTGACCGCCGTCATGCTGCCGCCAAGCTAAGTCACCGTCAAGCAATCCGGTATTCACGGGCGGCATCTGCTCGGTGCGGTAATCGTTGGACACGCCGAGATCCTTCGCGCCCAGCAGCTTGAAAACGGCTCCCGCGGCGACGGTCGCCATGTAACTTCCTCGCTGGTCCAACCACTTCGCGTCGCCTTGTTCCGGAATGCCGTAGCTGACGAAAGTCAGCCGCGGCGCGCAGAGCGCGAGCAGGTCATGGGAGTCCACCGGTAAGTCGTTGGCGGTCTTGCTGCCGAAGGTGGATTCCGAAGCTCCGTACTTCATGAAGTTACCGGCCATCCAGTAATACTCACCGCCCGTGAGGCTTTCCACGGCCTCGCCGAAGTTCCGCCGGTTGAGCTTTACGCCGCCTTCGCCCGAAGAGCCGATCAAGCCCATGGCGAACCGCGTCTCAAACGCGAGCGTCACCAGCGCCGCCTTGCCGTAGCGTGACACGCCTTCGATGCCGACGTGCTTCGAATCCACCGCGGGGTCGGTCTCGAGGTAATCCAGGCCGCGCGCGGCGCCCCAGGCCCAGGCCCGCAGGGCGCCCCATTGATCGGGCTTGCGCGGCTGCCCTTGGTTGACGAGGCCGATAATTCCGCGCGTGATGCCCGCGCCGTTATCGGCTTGGATGCTGGCGGGATCGATCATTGCGTATCCCCATCCGTCGGCGAGCAACTGCTGCGGCGTAGGTGGATCGCCGGCGGGCGGGCGCATGCCAAACGAGGGCGGTGGCTCCGATGCGTTGACGGCATACGCGGGATACTTTTCGAAGATCGCCTGAAGCGATGGGTCTTGTTTAAGCAGGAGCGCTTTCAACGCGGCGTTGACGCGATCGAGTTCTTCTGCCGGCGGCTGCGCGGGAGACGGAAGCGCGCTGCGGCCGAACATCATCAGCACCGGCACTGGACCCTTCGCGCGGACGGGTGTTACCAAGACCATGGAGATGTTCACGTCGATCAGCGGGTAGGCGGAGTTGTCGACATGCCCGATCAGCTTCTTGGCGATGACAGGGTTGAAGCCGACGTACTCCCGATCGGTTACCGCCACCATCCACGTTACTTTCGGAACGTTGGCGGGCACGAAGCCATAGACCTCGCGCGAGAGATCTTCGACGATCTCGGGCCGCCGTTGCTTCCACCACATCTCCGGAGTGGTGACCTTCTGTCCGTTCTTCAACGTCAGCACGTCGGGCAAGTTGGGATACGGATTGGCCAGGCTTTCGTCGTAGTTGGCATGATTGGGCGCCTTCTCATCACCGCTCGGACCGGGACGCAGCGCTTTGATGCCAAGCTGGTCCATCATGTTCTGATGATCCTGTTCGGCGGTGAAGGTAACCGGCGGCGGAGGCGATCCCGCGCTGGAATCGGCTGGCGCGTAGACGGCGCAGCACGCGGCCAGGGAGAGCGATAACGCGAGCCTGTAGCGAATCGATGCCATAGAAGTGGTCTCCAAACGAGCTTGTGATTAGCTCTAATATATGCGAATCGTAATCGGTGCGTGGGTCCTTCTCCTGGCGGGCGCGCATAGCCGCGTTGAATCCGCGCAGGCTCTGTTCTGGATCGGTTCGTGGGCCACCTCGCAGCAGGTCCCCGAGTCGCAGAACGCGCTCGCTTCGTCCGATCTTCGCGATGCCACCCTGCGGCAAATTGTTCACTTATCGGCGGGCGGCCGCGCATTACGTTTACACCTTTCGAACGCCTTCGGAACAGCGCCGCTTCATCTGGTCTCCGTGCATATCGCGCATCCGCTCTCCACTCCCGCCCCTGGGATTGATGTGAGCACCGATAAGTCACTTACTTTCCATTCCGCTTCCGATGTGACGATCCCCGCCGGCGCCGAGTTCCTCTCCGATCCGTTGGATTATCCAGTGGAACCCGGAAGCGATCTGGCGATCAGCATTCATTACGGCAACCCGCCGGACCAGCAAACAGGCCATCCCGGTTCTCGCGCCACGTCGTATCTGGTGCATGGGGATGCCGTGTCCGCGCCCGATCTCCCGAATGCGGAGAAGGTGGACCATTGGTATCAGATTGCGGGCATCGATGTCGCCGGGGATTCGGATGCCGCATCCATCGTGGTGCTGGGCGATTCCATCACCGATGGACATGGCGCGACCACGAACGGGAACGATCGATGGACCGATGTGCTGGCGCGGAGGCTGCAGGCTGATCCGGCCTTGCGGCGCTTGGGCGTGCTCAATCAGGGCATCGGAGGGAACCACCTTCTGACGGACGGCGCGGGACCGAACGCACTGGCGCGCTTCGACCGCGACGTTCTCGCGCAGGCGGGCGTTCAACACCTGATCGTGCTGGAAGGAGTGAACGACCTTGGCGGGCTGGCTCGCATGGGCGACGTGAGCGCGGCCGAACATGCCGCACTTACTCAGCGCGTGATCGCGGCTTATGAGCAGATGATCGCGCGCGCGCACAGCCACGGCGTGCGGATTATCGGATGTACGATTCTGCCTTACGTGGGATCAGGCTACTATCGCCCGGGGCCGACAAGCGAGGCGGACCGGCAAACAGTCAACGCGTGGATTCGCACTCCCGGGCACTTCGATGCCGTGGTCGATTTCGATCAAGTGACTCGGGACCCCGAACATCCGGAACACCTGCGGGCTGCGTTCGATTCGGGCGATCATCTTCATCCCTCGCCCGCGGGCTACGCCGCAATGGCTAATGCGATTCCGGCGTCGCTGTTCATGACGGCCCGGGCGCACTGATACGCGAAACATTATTGGAAGAGGCGCGGAACGAAATCGCGCAGGCTACGGCGCCACGTCTGCCATTCATGCGCGGTGCCCGGCGACTCGAAATAGGTGACGTTGACACCCGCCGCTCGCAGCTTGTCAGCGGTTTCTTTGATGCCGCCGCGGAATTGCTTCTCTTCCGTCCCGACGCCGAGCCACAGCAGCTTCACGCTTCTATTGAATGCCGACGGATCCGCGAGCGTGCTATCGAAAGCGTTCTGATTGAGGTTCGGGATGATGGGCCCGCTGAACGATCCGATATAGGCGAAGGCATCGAGATGATGCAGCGTGATGAACAGCGTCTGCATACCGCCCATGGAAAGGCCGGCCATGGCGCGATGAGCCCTATCTGGAATGGTTCGATAGCTCTTGTCGATTGCGGGGATCAGGTCATCGAGCACCACATCCTGAAATGAGGTGAACGCCTCGTGAAGCTTCTCGGGTGAAGCGCCCGCGCCAACCGGCACCGGCGGTAGTCCGGCGCGAGTGGCGTAGCCGCGGTCCATCACCACGATCATCGGCTTGGCCTTTCCTTCGTCGATCACGTTGTCGAGAATAAAGTTTGCTTTGCCCTGTTTCGTCCAACCGGTCTCGTTTTCGCCGGAGCCATGCTGCAGGATGAGAACCGGATACCGCGCATTCGGGCTCTTATCGTAATCGGGTGGTGTATAGATAAGACAGCGGCGCCATGCGTCCGTGGTTTTGGAGAAGTACCACTTTTCGCGCACTTCGCCGTGGGGAACCTGCTTTACGGCGTAGAAGTCCACACTGGGTTCGGGGATTTCGATGCCGCTTGTTTCCTTTCCGTAGCCGAAGTAGGTTTCGCTTCCGGGGTCGTTCACCTGAACGCCGTCAAGGACGAACCAGTAATAGTGAAAGCCGGGGACTGCGGCTGGAGTCTTCACCGTCCACACGCCATCCGCGTTCCGGGTCATGGGAAACGGGCCTTTGCCTAAACCATCTCCTCCGGCAACTTGAACGGTTTTGGCGTCGGGGGCTTTGAGGCTAAAGGACACGCTCCCGTCGGGAAAGACTCTGGGGTTTTGCGCGCCGGGCACGTTGCTCGACGCGGGCGTGGAATCGTTTTCGCTTTGGCTCGCCAAGGTGAAAGGGAGAAGCAACGCGCTCGTGATCAGAATAATCAGCTGTTTCATTCCGTCTTATCTTAAGACGGGCTTATACGGGAACGACGGCCGCCTTACCTTTTGGTATCGCGTTCAGCGTTTCCATACTGATTCCCAAATGCTGCTGGATCAGTTCGGGCGGCGTGTGCGAAACCCATTCCGACAGCGACAGATCCTGAAAGCGGTTGGATTTGAACATCTCGAGAAACACGAGATCGGTGTCTCCGGTGTTCTCGATATAGTGGCCGAAGGTCTTGGGCACATAGCCGACATCGCCCGCTGTGAAGTCCGCGGTGCGGGCCTTGCCGCCATTGAAGAAGACGGTCTGGCGCGCTTTGCCCTGAATGAAGTATTGCCACTCATCGGCGTTCTGATGCCAGTGCAGTTCGCGCAGGCCGCCGGGCTTCACCGTAACGTGCGCGGCGGCGATGGTGTTGGCGGCGGGGAAGTTGCGCTGGTCTACGATCCGCACTTCGCCGGACGCGGATTTAATGGTGGGCGCCATGGCGTGCATAGCGAAATCGAAGGCTACGGAAGTGGGACCTTTCGATCCCGAAGCGGCGCGGCGATCGGACTCAAGCGCGGGCGGGACGGCGGCCTGGAAGATATACTTTCCATCGGGCGGGACCTGATAGACGGGATCGAGCGCGCTTGCGGAGACGCCCCAATTCTTGGCGAGGATCTCGCGCGGGGTGTGGCGCGTCCAGTCCGAGAGAAGCGTCGTGTTGCCCTCGGAGAACTTGCCGTCATCGAACACGAGGAGAAACTCGCAGCCGTCGGGCGCGAGGCCCTGGATGGAATGCGGGGTGCCCGTGGGGAAGAACCAGAGATCATTCCGGGCGACGTCCTTGACGTAGCTGCGACCATCGTTATCAATGGCGGTGAGGCGCGCCATGCCGGTGAGCATGATGGCCCACTCACCCGCTTCATGCCAGTGCAGTTCGCGGATGCCGCCGGCGGTGAGGCGCATGTTCACACCCGCGATGTCTTTGGAGATGGGGAAGTCCGCGACCGTGACCTGGCGCGACCAACCGCCTTCCTGAATGCGGCGATGCGCGGAGGAGAAGGAGTTCCAGAAGGTCTGCACTTCGCCATGATCGGTGGGCGGCGGGGTGAAGGTGAACGGGTTGGAATCCTGAAGCAGCTTGTTTTCAGGGCCGGGATCGCTGGCGCTTTTGCCCTTTTCGGCCTCAGACACCTTCTCGATTTGCTGGGCGCTCGCGGCGACGCCGGACAATGCGGCTAGCGCGGCGGCCGAGCCGATGGTGAGGAAGTTACGGCGGTCGGGTGGGGAGGTGGAATCGTCTTCCGTCATGAGGGAACCTGTACGAGATTCAGCAATCCAGATACGAGACTGCGGCGGAGAAACGCGCAATCCGAGCGGCGGCGCACAAACAGAGGTTGAGCTAATCAATTCGAGAGTAGGAGTTGAGCTCACGCGCCAGTTTTCGGGGACGTGCCCGCGTGGCCGGTGAACGCATCCAGGGCGCACCCTTTATCGGACGCCTGGTTGGGATTGGGAACGATCCCCAAGCGCGTTGCAGACCAACGAGTTTTTCGGCGAATGCCGAGGCTTGAGCGTTCGCTTGCGTGGGAGATTGAGCCGAGACCCTGGCGGCACAAATGAGAACAATTAGCGGGATACGCGCTACTCCCGCACCGCCCAAGCCAATCCGTCGGGTTGCTTTCCAGCCTGGATGTGACCGGTGACCTCCAACGTGTGTAGGTCGAGGATAGCGACGTCGTCGTCAGGCGTGCAGGCGATAAACGCGCGGGCGCTATCGGGCTGCATCAGGATCCCCGCCGCGCCACGTCCGATTTTCACGCGCTTTATCTCTTTGCGGGACGCGGCGTCGAAGACCACCACATCCGGGCCGCCGAGCATGGAAACGAACACGCGCGTTCCATCGGGCGTGAACTTCAGGCGGTTCGCGCTGCGGACGTTGGCCGGGAGCGTGGCAATCACCTTTTTTGCAGCGACGTTGAGGATGGAGATGGTGCCATCCTGGGCGTTCGCGGCCCAGATTTCTTTACCGTTGGGAGACACGTCGAAGCCTTCCGCGCCGTTGCCGACGGGGACGACGGTCTCTTCCCAATTCGGCTGGGGCGGGCCGGGCGGCGGACCACCTTGACCGGGCGGCGGACCGCCTTGACCCGGTGGGGGACCTCCAGGTCCCGGTCCGAATCCGCGCCGGGCCGTTCCTTTTTCAATCAACGTCATGGTGGCGGAAGCGACGTTCGTCGTGAAGATGGTCTTTTGATCGGGCGCGACCCAGATCATGTGCGTGCGGTCCTGACCGGTACCCAGAACCCAGTCGACCTTACTCGTCGCGGGATCATAACTGCCGATGACCTTCGCGCCTTCGGCGGTGAACCAAAGCTTCCCGCCTACGAATACGAGACCGTGCGGACCGCGCAAAGGTCCGAGGTCGATTACAGGGAGCGCGGCTTGCTTGACTAAGTCGACGACGGTGATGGTGTTGTAAGCGCCTCCACCGTAGTTGGAGATGTAAGCGGTGCGCCCGTCGGCGGACGCGATCACTTCGTGCGGGTCGGGCCCGGAAGGAACCTGACCCACGATCGAAAGCGTCGCGGGATCGACGATGAACAGGGCGTGATCCGTCTTGGCTAATACGAGCAGCGCGGTGTGGGGCGTCTCAGCCGCGGGAAGCAGAGACGCGGACAGGAGTATCGCAAGAGTAAGTAGTCTCAAGGCCTTGGCGTTGAGAGTATCACAAGCTTACGACCGCGTCCTTGGGAAGGAACAGCGCCTTCGCCGGATAGCGGAACGTATCGGCGGAGGCAACGGCCGGATACTTGTTCTCTTCCACCAGCGTGACGGATCCCGAGATGGTTTCCGCGTCAACGGTCAGGGTGGAGTAGCCGTGGTTGGTGTGATTGCTGAAGATCAGATTTGCGCCGGTTTGCGCGTCATTGACCGGCTTGGCATGCTTGCCGTGACTGAGGTGCTTCTGGGTGGGCTCGTTCGAAGGCGGGTCGATGTTCATACCGTGCAGATGGTAGTAACCGCCGTTGCCGATCACCATGAACGGCGTGGGAGAACCGTCGACGATGCTGCGTTCGATGCGCTGGTAGTTGTGGACGTGCGCGGAGAGCACCATGTTGGGCACGCGGCGGGAATCGTTGATGGCATGCTGGACGGCATCGGCCATGCGCGGGCTGCCGCTGTGATGGTCGTCGAAGGAGTAGACGGGATGATGCAGGGCGAGAAGCAGCGCTTTGTCCCGGGGCGCGGTGGCGAATTCGTTGGTGAGCCACTGCTGCTGGACCGAGTCGATGGAACCGTGCTCCGGCACATTGGTGTACATTCCGATGATGGTGACGAACGGAGCGTTCAAGGTGAAGTAGACGTTGGGTAAAGACATGGTCGCGCGCTGGGCGTCGTGCGATTCGGGATTGACACGAGGCTCCGGCGTCATAAAGTAATCGACCCAGCCATCGAGCGAGGTCTGCGAAGCATCGATTGGATCGCCGTCATGATTGCCGGGGATGGCGATGATAGGCGCTTCGTAGTGGTTATAGGGTTCGTAGAATTGCGCGTAGTAATCGGTGATCTGGCCGTTGAAGTAGACGACGTCGCCGAGATGATAGAAAAAGCTCGGGGCGGCGCCGTCGGTGTTGTTGAGATCGCCCTTCATGGATGCGGCGACGGCGGCCTGAAACTCCGGACTCTTTACTCCGCCGGTATCGCCGACGCAATGGAAGACCAGTTTGCCGAGCTTGGCGGCACTCGCGTCGATATCGGGAAGCGCGCCGGCGAGATCGTAGTGATAAGGCGGCTGACCGAGCGGGTCGGGGAGTGGTTGAAACTTCTGCGAGCCCTGGGAGAAGGCGGTGATGGGCGCTACGCCGCCGTGCGCTTGTGAGCTGTTCTTAGGCGGACGAGGGCGGATTTGACCTTGCCGGAGGCCGCCTCCTTGCGCGCCGCCGGCAACGAGGGTTTTGTGAGTTCTGGACATAGTCGCTGCAATGATAAGCGCGAAAATTTAAATTGTGATTACCGTTTTGCTTCTGGATTTCTAAAGGCGTTGGGAACGTCTTGCAACGCACTAATCTTGGATGTAGCACGCGGGCGAAGGCGGCGCGATTCCCGCGCGATGCGGCTACTTCAAGTAGACAAGAACGGAGTTGGACGAAGCCGCCGTTCCGGATGGTCCCACGTAGCTGAGCGTAAGGAGGGCGCCGACGACTCCGGAATAATTCAAGGACTCCGGAATGGCGACGTCACCCGACAGGACTTGTACGTTGAGCTGCGATACTCCATCGATGATCCCTGGGGCAGGTCCGAGGTACGTGATGGGCACCGGGCCGGGCTGATTGTGATTGGTCACTTCGATGCCAAGGGACGCCACATCCAATGGACTGGCCGCTTGCGAATTCGCGCCTATTGTGGAAGCCGCAACGCCCGTGATGTAAAGGGCTACGACATCACCCGCCTTCGACGGGTTCGCCGGGCTGTTTAAGGTCAGATCCTGGTTGAGTGCGATGGCTACGCCGGGAGAGCTTTGGAAGAGTCCGAGGGAAGTTTTCAGAGGAACCGGGATCGGTCCGATGGTTGCGGCCGGGGTGACGACTGAGATGGTGGCGCCAGCAGCCAGTCCGGCCGGCACTTGCAGCTCGATCTGATTGCCACCTACGAATATGAGCGGTGCGGGAGTGCCGCTGAATAAGACTTGCACCCCGCTCACGGTTGTGGGATAAAAACCGTTCGCATCGGGTACCGTTTTGACGGGGGCTGATGGGACGAGATTCACACCGGAGAGTGTTACCAGTTCACCGGGGTTGACACCGCCGTCCGCTATCTGCGCGCCTGCA
The DNA here is from genome assembly GCA_965225785.1 of Bryobacteraceae bacterium. Lineage (GTDB taxonomy): Bacteria > Acidobacteriota > Terriglobia > Bryobacterales > Bryobacteraceae > Bog-113. The sequence continues at coordinate 1,654,596 of CBDDBV010000005.1, forward strand.
TTTTCCAGGGCGAGAAGCGACGGGCTGGGGATGGGACCGGCGGGATTCAGAGTGAGTAAGCTGGAATTTGCGGACAGTAATAACAGGTTGCCGTTTCGATCGAATACGGGCGGTTGCGTGACTACTCCGGTTGGCAGGCTATAGCCTTGTAAGGCGCCGGTTGTTGTGTTCAGCTCCAGGGCGAAGTCGTTGCCGAGGGCGGAGGTGTTCGGCAGGGTGGGAATCGCGGAGGATGCGGACGCACCGGTGATCCAAAGATTGTCCTGGCTATCCACGTGAATGCCGCTTATTGTCTGACCGGAACTCTGACCGAAGTAGGTGCCGTAAAGAAGCGTGCTGCCGTCCGAACTCAGTTCGGCAAGGAAAGGGCTGCCCGGTATCGGAGCCGTCTCTAAATCCATGGGCTGAAGGGCATTCGGAGTGACCGGAAATCCAGTGGAAGCTACGCCGTATGCATATACATTGCCGCTGCTATCCACGGCTATCGCCTGCACGGAGCCAAATGCTTTGTCCGTGCCGTTGAGGTAGGTTGAGAAAATCAAGCTCTTGCCGTCGGGCGCGAACCTGGTGATGAAGCCGGCGCTGATCAGTGCGCCGCCCTGGCCGCAAGTGCAGGTGGTTTGCAGCGCATTCGGAGTGGTAGGGACTCCACCGTTGGTGAGGCCCGCGATCGTCGCGTCGCCGGCGGCGTCCACGCTGATGGACGTGGGCTGCGTCGCTCCGCAATACAATCCGGGTACACAGTCCGGGCCGCCTCCGCCGATTTCCAGGCTGTAGCCTATTGTTAAGCTGGCGCCCAATATTTTCACGACGAACGCATAATTGCCGGACTCAGTGTAAATACCGCCGGTGCCGATATAGGGAAAGCCCGGCGTTATAGCCGATCCGGTTACGTACGCGTTTCCAGCGGGATCGAGTGCGATCGCGCTGACGCTTCCGGACGCCGGACTACCCATGAACGTCGAAAACAGGATGGTTCTTCCGGTCGGATCGAACTCAACAACGAAACCCGTCATCTGATAGCTTTTCTTGGCCGTGAATACTGGATGAACCAGCGGAAAATCGTCTGAATCGGTGTTGCCGGCCAGCCAGATATTCCCCGCCTGGTCGACGGCCGCGTCCGCGATCACATCGTTTCCGGTGCCGAGGTTGAAGTACACAGCGGTGCTATTTCCAGAGGCATCGAGAAACACTCCAACTGCCTCCAGCCGGTTGTCAAAATCTAACGACCCGTTTACCGGCGACGTGAAAGAAGCCATGGAGATTTGAGATCCCACAACCAGCTTGTTCCCATTGGCAAGGGGGATCACCCGTTGTGCAACGAAGCCACCGTAGTCGATGGGGGAGGCAAATTCAAGAGATGCGGAACCCGCAAAGGCCGTAGCCGGGAGGAAGAGAAGCATTGCGATTACCGGCTGTCGAGTAAGCCGCACGATTCTGGCGCCCCGCCACAATCTCGTCCAGGTCCACATCGGTGTCTTTCGATTCCTCATGTCTCCTCCCATGACCGCGACGTCAAGTAAGCTTTCGCTCTATTCTCTTACCGCGGGGTCGTACTTCAGTGTCCGGATTCGTCACTGCCGTGCAGCCATTCGCGTCGACCGCAAGCCATACAATTAAGTATTCTGTGCATAATGGCACAATCGACGTAAACTTTTCGGCCAAGGTATCTCAAAAAGCATGTGCCTTGCGGGCTGTCGCGCTCGTCCCAAGTTAAACAGGTGTCTCAGGAAGCCGCTCACAGCAAAGCATGGGTAATCCACAGGAGAAGAACATAGGCCGCCGTAAGTGGTGGATTTACGGATCGGTTTTGGCGGTAGTGGTTTTGGCGGGGTATGGTTTGTTTCCGCGTGTCACGGCGGGGCAACCCGGCGGGGGCGCGGAGTCGTCCGGGAAGGGTGGGTCGAAGAGCTCCGGAAAAGGCGGTGGGAAGAATGCCGCGCGTCCCACGCCCGTTTCGGCGGCCACTTCACGCCGTGGGAACCTCAACATCTTCGTGATTGGGCTGGGCAACGTGACCGCGTACAACACGGTTACGGTGCGGGCGCGCGTGGATGGGCAGATCATGAAGGTTTATTTTCGCGAAGGCCAGATGGTGCGGGCCGGGGAACCGCTGATCGATATCGATCCGCGACCGTATCAGGTGCAGTTGACGCAGGCCGAAGGGACGATGGCGAAGGACGAAGCCAATCTGGAGAACGCCCGGGTGGACCTGACGCGGTATCAGAACCTGGTGCAGCAGGGCGCGGTGACGAAGCAGCAGTTGGATACGCAGGTGGCCACGGTGAAGCAGGATGAAGGCGTGGTGAAGAGTGACCAGGGCGCGATCGATAACGCGAAGCTGCAGATCACGTACTCGCACATTACGGCGCCCCTATCGGGGCGCATTGGATTGCGCGGGGTGGATCCCGGGAATCTGGTGCAGGCGGCCGGCACGACCACGCTGGCAACTATCACGCAACTACAGCCGATCGCGATGATCTTCAACATGCCGGAAGACAACTTACCGGAGGTGCAGAAGGCGATGCACGCGCGTGGGACGCTGGCGGCGGAAGCGTGGGACCGCAGTTTGCAAAACCGAATCGCAAGCGGCAAACTGCTTACGCTGGATAATCAGATCGATCAGACCACGGGCACGGTGCGCGTGAAGCTGGAGTTCGCGAACCGCGACAACTCTTTGTTTCCGAACCAATTCGTGAACGCGAAACTTCTGGTGGATATCAAGAAAGGTGTGGTGATTCTGCCCTCGAACGGCATCCAGCGCAGCCCGACGCAAACGTTCGCGTACGTGATTAAGCCGGACAACACGGTGGAAGTGCGGGATATCCAGACGGGCTCTAGCGAAGGCGACCAGGTGGAGATCGTGAAGGGCTTGAACCCGGGCGAACACGTGGTGACGGAAGGCGCGGACAAGCTGCAACAGGGGATGAAGGTGGCGGTGCATGCGCCGGGTCAGGCGGTGAATGGGGATGATTCCGACTCGGCGGGGTCGGGGAAAGGTCCCACGGCGTGAGTCCGTCGCGGCCGTTTATTCTACGGCCGGTCGCCACTTCGCTCCTGATGGTGGGCATTCTGCTCGCGGGAGTAGTGGGGTTTCGGCTGCTTCCGATTTCGGCGCTGCCCGAAGTGGATTACCCGACGATCCAGGTGCTGACGTTCTATCCCGGCGCGAGCCCCACAGTGATGGCGTCATCGGTGACGGCGCCGCTGGAACGGCAGTTCGGAGAGATCCCGGGGCTGAACCAGATGACGTCGACCAGTTCCATGGGCAGCTCCGTGATCACGCTGCAGTTCACGCTGTCGCTGAATATCGACGTTGCGGAGCAGCAGGTGCAGGCGGCCATCAACGCGGCGCAGACCTATCTGCCGGCTAATCTTCCCAACCCGCCGATCTATAGCAAGACCAACCCGGCGGACACGCCGATCTTAACGCTGGCGCTGAGTTCGGATAAGCTGCCGCTTTCACAGGTGGAGGATTTGGCGGACACGCGGCTGGCGCCGAAAATCTCGCAGCTTTCGGGCGTGGGGCTGGTGAGCATCAGCGGCGGTCAGAAGCCGGCGGTGCGGGTGCAGGCGAATCCCACCAAGCTGTCTTCGCTCGGTCTGAACATGGAGGACGTGCGGTCGGCGATCAGTTCCACTAACGTCAACTTGGCGAAGGGCAGTTTCGACGGACCGAAGCAGAACTATACGGTGGAAGACAACGACCAGCTCCTGGACGCGCCGCAGTATAAGCCGGTGATCATCGCGTATCGCGACGGCGCTCCGGTGCAACTGGATACGGTGGCCACCATCGTCAACGGTTCGGAAAACATTCAACAAGCGGCGTGGATGAACGGGACTCCGGCGGTGATCCTGAACATCCAGCGGCAGCCGGGCGCGAACATCATCGCGGTGGTGGACCGGATTCAAAAGCTGCTGCCGCAACTGCAAGCGGTTCTGCCGTCATCGATCAACGTGAAGGTGTTGACGGACCGCACCAACACCATTCGCGCGTCGGTGGCGGACGTGGAGTTCGAGCTGATGCTTTCGATCGCGCTGGTGGTGATGGTGGTGTTTCTGTTTCTGCGCAGTCTGGCCGCCACGGTAATTCCGAGCGTGGCCGTGCCGCTTTCGCTGGTGGGTACGTTCGGCGTGATGTACCTGCTGGGATACAGCTTAAACAACCTCACCTTGATGGCGCTGACGATCTCGACCGGGTTTGTGGTGGATGACGCGATCGTGATGATCGAGAACATCGCGCGCTATCTGGAAGAAGGCGAGGCGCCGCTGCCGGCCGCGCTGAAAGGCGCTTCGCAGATCGGGTTCACCATCATCTCGCTCACCATCTCCCTCATCGCGGTGTTGATTCCGCTGCTGTTCATGGGGGATATCGTGGGCCGGTTGTTCCGCGAGTTCGCCATCACGCTGAGCGTCACCATTCTGGTATCGGCATTCGTCTCACTGACGCTGACGCCGATGATGGCGGCGAAGCTTCTGAAGCACAAAAGGCCCGCGGACCAGGGCCGGTTTTATAAGGCATCCGAGAACGTTTTCAATAAGGTGATCGAGTTCTACGGCAAGACTTTGAAAGTGGTGCTGGATCACGAGATTATTACTTTGGTGGTGGCGGGGGCGACGCTGGCGCTCACCATCATTTTGTTTGTGCTGATTCCGAAGGGATTTTTTCCGGTGCAGGACACGGGCGTAATTCAGGGCCTTACGGAATCCGCGCAGGACGTTTCCTATCCCGCGATGGCGGAGCGCCAGCAGGCCGTGGCGCGGCAGATTCTGAAGGACCCGGCGGTGGAAAGCCTCTCGTCCTTCATCGGCGTGGATGGGACCAACGCGACGCTGAACAGCGGCCGCATCCAGATCAACCTGAAGCCTCTGGAGCAGCGCAAGATCAGCGCGAGCGACGTGATCCGAAGGCTTACTTCCAGCTTGCAGGACGTGCAGGGAATCACGCTTTACATGCAGCCGGTGCAGGACCTGACGGTTGAAGACCGCGTGAGCCGCACGCAATACCAGTACACGCTGGAAGACCCGGACACGGGCGAACTGAAGACGTGGGTGAACCGGTTCCTGGAGAAACTGCGGGCGATGCCGGAGCTGGAAGATGTGGCGACGGATCAGCAGAATTTGGGGTTGCAGGCGCAGGTGGTGATCGATCGGGACACGGCGTCGCGCTTCGGCATCACGCCGCAAATGATCGACGACACCCTTTATGACGCGTTCGGACAGCGGCAGGTCTCCATCATCTTTACGCAGTTGAATCAATACCGAGTGGTGCTGGAAGCGACCCCGGTTCTGCAGCGCACACCGTTCGATCTGAAGACGATCTACATCAAGTCCACGCAGGGCGGCCAAGTTCCGCTGAGCACGTTCTCGCATATCGAAACGAGCACTGTGCCGCTGACGATCAATCACCAGGGCCAGTTCCCGGTGGTGACCGTTTCGTTCAACTTGCCCGCGAATGCGTCATTGGGAGCGGCGGTGGATAAGGTCAACAAAGCGGCGGAGGAACTGCATATGCCGGCGAGTCTGGACCATGCGTTCCAGGGCACAGCGCAATCCTTCCAGGCGTCGCTGGCGAATGAGCCGGTGTTGATTCTGGCGGCTCTGGTAACGGTGTACATCGTTCTGGGCGTGCTCTATGAGAGCTACGTTCACCCGATCACGATTCTTTCCACGCTGCCCTCGGCGGGCGTGGGCGCGCTGCTGGCATTGTTCATCACCCGTAACGATTTCAGCGTGATCGCGCTGATCGGCATTATTCTGCTGATCGGCATTGTAAAGAAGAACGCGATTATGATGATCGACTTCGCGCTGGAAGCCGAACGCAAGGAAGGCAAAGCGCCCTACGACGCGATCTTCCAAGCCTGTCTGCTGCGGTTCCGCCCGATCATGATGACCACGATGGCCGCGCTGTTGGGCGGACTTCCGCTGGCGCTCGGAAGCGGCACGGGAGCGGAGCTGCGCCGGCCGTTGGGAATCACGATTGTGGGCGGACTGATCTTCAGCCAATTGTTGACGCTCTATACGACGCCGGTGATTTATCTGGCCTTCGACAAGGTGGCAGTCAAATTCGAGCACTGGCGCAACCGGAATAAAGAGCCGGAACCGGAACCACCCGGCGATATTCCGGAAGCGAATCCACCCGGCGCTACGCCGCAACCGGCATGAACCTCTCCGCTCCCTTCATTGAGCGTCCGGTGGCGACCACGCTGCTGACGGCGGCGATTGCGATGGCGGGCGCAGCGGGCTATTTCCTGCTGCCGGTATCGCCGCTGCCGCAAGTGGATTTCCCGACGATTCAAGTCTCCGCCACGCTGCCTGGGGCGAGTCCGGAGACCATGGCTTCGTCGGTGGCCACGCCTCTGGAACGGCAGTTCGGACACATCGCGGCGGTGACGGAGATGACGTCCAGCAGCTATCTGGGGAGTTGTTCGGTGACGCTGCAGTTTGACCTGAGCCGCAACATCGACGCGGCGGCGCGCGATGTGCAGGCGGCCATCAACGCGGCGCGCAGCCAGCTTCCCTCCAACCTCCCGGCAAATCCGACGTGGCGCAAAGTAAACCCATCGGACGCGCCGATCATGATCGTCGCGCTGACATCGAACACCAGAAGCCAGGGCCAGATGTACGATGCGGCGTCATCCATCCTCATGCAGAAGATTTCGCAGATCGGCGGGGTGGGGCAAGTGGTGGTGGGCGGAAGCGCGCTGCCGGCGGTGCGGGTGGACCTGAATCCGACGGTGCTAAACAAGTACGGATTGGGCTTGGAAGATGTGCGCAATACGCTGGCCGCGGCAAACGCGAATGAGGCGAAAGGGCAGACGGTGGACCGCGCGCGCACCTATGCGCTGGCCGCTACGGATCAGCTTCTGCAGGCCGAACAATACAAGCCGCTGATCGTGCGCTATCAGAATGGCGGCGCGGTGCGCGTGGGCGATGTGGCGCATGTAACCGATTCGGTGGAAGACCTCCGCGTGGCCGGTTCCACCAACGGAAACGTCGCGGTCCTGATCATCATCTTCCGGCAGCCAAACGCGAACATCATCGATACCGTGGACCGCGTCTACGCGGCGATGCCCAATCTGGCGGCGGTGATTCCGCCGACCATCCAGCTTTCGGTGGCGCTCGATCGAACGCTGACCATTCGCGCGTCCGTGTTTGACGTGCAGCGGACTTTGCTGATTTCGATCGGCCTGGTGATCGGGGTGGTGTTCGTGTTTCTACGCGACTGGCGCAGCACCCTGATTCCGAGCGTGGCCGTTCCCGTATCGCTGGTGGGGACGTTCGGCGTCATGTATCTGGCGGGGTACAGCCTGGACAATTTATCGCTGATGGCGCTCACCATCTCAACGGGCTTTGTGGTGGATGACGCGATTGTGGTGATTGAGAATATCGCGCGTCATTTGGAAATGGGGTCGACGCCGTTGCGAGCCGCGTTCGCGGGCGCGGCTGAAATCGGGCCGACGGTGGTCTCGATCACCATCTCACTGATCGCGGTGTTCATTCCGATTCTGCTGATGGGCGGCCTGGTGGGGAGGCTGTTCCATGAGTTCGCGGTGGTGCTCTCGGTGGCGATCGCGATCTCACTGATGATCTCGCTGACCACCACGCCGATGATGTGCTCGCTGCTGCTGCGGGATGAAGCGAAGGTGCGGCACGGGCGGATTTATCGCGCGAGCGAATGGTTCTTCGAACGCATTCTGGCGACCTACAAATTTCTTCTGGGAGCGGTGATGCGCGCGCAGTTCGTCACGCTGCTGGTGACGCTGGGCACCATCGCGCTCACGGTTTACCTCTACATCCACGTTCCCAAAGGATTCTTTCCGCAACAGGATACGGGGCGCTTGCAGGGGGCCATCCAGGCCGATCAATCGATCTCGTTCCAAGCCATGAATCAGAAGCTGAATGAGATGGTGGCGACGGTCCGCAAAGATCCCGCGGTTGCGATTGTGGTCGCGTTCACAGGCGGTTCGGGTGGCGGCGGAAGCGCCGTGAATACGGGCCGGATGTTCGTGACGCTGAAGCCGCTGGCGGAGCGTAAGGCGAGCGCCGATGTGGTGATCGGACGCATCCGGCGCAGGCTGGCGAATTTTCCGGGCGCGACGCTGTTCCTGCAGGCCACGCAGGATCTGCGCATCGGCGGAAGGCAAAGCAATGCTCAGTATCAATACACGCTGCAGGATGCCAATCTGGCGGAATTGAACGCCTGGGGGACGAAGATGCTGGGCATTCTGCAGAAGGACAAGAAGCTGACGGACGTGAGCACCGACTTGCAGAATCACGGCTTATCCGAAGTGCTGTCGATTGACCGTTTGACGGCGGCGCGGCTGGGCGTTACGCCGCAGACGCTGGATAACACGCTCTACGACGCGTTTGGGCAGCGCCAGGTGTCCGTGATGTACACGCCGCTGAACCAGTATCACGTGGTGATGGAGATTGAGCCGCAGTTTCTGCAGAGCCCCAATAGTCTGCGCTATATCTACACGACGGGAGCGAACGGGAATCAGGTGCCGTTGAGCGCGGTGACCAAGTACGTTCCATCCACCACACCGCTGGCTATCGCACATCAGAGCCAGATTCCGAGCGTGACGCTTTCCTTCAACACCGAACTGGGCGTAGCGTTGGGGGACGCGGTGGAGAGCATCGATGAGGCCGAGCGCGCAGCCGGTTTGCCGGCGACGGTACAGACGAGCTACCAGGGCGCGGCGCAGGCGTACCAAGCGTCGCTTTCAACGGAGCCGATGCTGATCGCGGCGGCGCTGATTACGGTTTATATTGTGCTGGGGATTCTGTACGAGAGCCTGATTCACCCGATTACGATTCTTTCGACGATTCCATCGGCGGGCGTGGGCGCGCTGCTGGCGCTGCAGTTGACGCACGTGGAACTGAGCGTGATCGCGACCATCGGCATTATTCTACTGATCGGCATTGTGAAAAAGAACGCGATTCTGATGATCGACTTTGCGATTTCCGCGGAACGGAAGGACAACAAGACGCCGGAGGAAGCGATTGTGGAAGCGGCGCTGCTGCGGTTCCGGCCGATCACGATGACCACAATGGCGGCGCTGCTGGGCGGCCTTCCGCTGGCTTTGGGAACAGGCGTGGGTTCCGAACTGCGGCGGCCGCTGGGTATCGCGATCGTGGGCGGACTGATCTTCAGCCAGATGCTGACATTATTTACGACACCCGTGATTTATCTATATATGGACCGTCTTAGGATTTCTCTCGGCCGGCTGCGCAAGCGGCCCGAGGCGTCGGCGCACCCGGAAGCGGCGGAGGCTTAACGAATGCGCATCAGCTTGATTTCGGTAGTCGGATTGGGACTTATGACGGCGGGATGCACTGTGGGGCCGAAGTATAAACTTCCACCTGTGCAGGTTCCGACCGCGTTTAAGGAACCGCCGCCGGAATCGTTCAAAGAGTTTCGGCCGGCGCAGCCTAAGGACGACTTGATCCGCGGGAAGTGGTGGGAAGCTTTCGGTGATCGCCAGTTGAACGTGCTGGAAGAGCAGGTGAACATCAACAATCAGACGGTCGCGCAGGCGGCGGCGGTGTTCGAGGAAGCGCGTGCGGCGGTGCGGCAGGCGCGGTCTGGATTGTTTCCAACCATCGGGGTGACTCCCAGTTATACGCGCTCGCGGCAATCGGCGAACAGTGTTTTCGGAGTGGGGAACACGACCGGACTGCCGGCGACGAGCGGTGGAACGACGGGCGGAACGACGTCCGGAGCGACCGGCGAGACCACGACCGGAACGACGACTACGACCAGTAACGGTGCCCGAGGACAGGCTTACTCGAATTTTCAAATTCCGTTCACTTTTTCTTATGAGGCCGACGCGTGGGGACGCATTCGCAATCAGATTGCGGCGAATACTTTTTCGGCGCAGGCCAGCGCGGCGGACTTGGCCACTGCGCGGCTAAGCGCGCAGGCGGAACTGGCGACGGATTACTTCGAATTGCGCGGCAGCGACACTTCGCGCGCGCTGCTGGAGCGCACGGTGGCCGACTACGAGAAGCAACTCCAACTAACCATCAATCGGTTCAACCAAGGCGTGGCTACGCAGTTGGATGTGGAACAAGCCCGCACGCAACTGGAGAGTACACGAGCACAGTTGATCGATATCTCAGTGGCGCGCGCGCAGTACGAACACGCAATCGCGGTGTTCACGGGTAAGCCGCCCGCGTCACTTACGATTGCGGCGACTCCACTGGATATCAAGCCGCCGGTGGTGCCGGTAGCGCTGCCTTCGGAACTCCTGGAACGCCGGCCGGACATCGCTTCGGCGGAGCGCCGCGTGGCGTCGGCGAACGCGCAGATCGGGGTGGCGATCGCGGCTTACTATCCGACGATCAGTCTATCGGCTTCGGCGGGGCTGGCGAGTTCGGCCATCAGCACTCTGTTCAATTGGCCGAGCCGCGTGTGGTCAGTAGGTCCGCAGCTTGCGGAGACATTGTTTGACGGCGGAGAACGCCGCGCGGTGACGCAGCAGGCGCGGGCGACTTATGACGCGCAAGTGGCGGCCTACCGGCAATCGGTTCTGGTGGCGTTCCAGGGCGTGGAAGACAACTTATCGACCATGCGGATTTTAGAATCGGAAAGCGCGCAGGAGGACCTTGCGGTTACGGCGGCGCGGCGGTCCGTGGAACTCGCGTCACTACGGTACACACAGGGTCTGGATACGGAGCTCGATATTATTACTGCGGAGACGGCGGAACTGACGGCGGAATCGACTGCCATCGGAATACTCACGAGGCGCATGACGGCGTCAGTAGGGTTGATTCAGGCGCTCGGCGGCGGGTGGAGCGTTGCGCAGATTCCGAAGCCGTAAGCGTTAACGAGGCTTGACGACAAATGCGTCCAGGTCTATGTAAGTGCCTTTCGAAGCGGGAGTCTTTAGGCCGGCTACCGTGATTTCGATGACGTGGGGGCCGTTGGGCAAGCCGCCGAAGGTAGCGTTCGATTGCCACTGCGTTTCGTTCCGGTAAAGATCCAGGTCAGGTTGCGGAGAGCCATCTAACTCGATCTGCGCAACGCCGCGATTGGCCGCAGCCGTGTAGACATAGGTGACACCGACGCCTTCAAACGTGAAGCGGATGGTGGACCCGGGTAGATTCGAGTAAGTCACGGTGCCGCCGATTGCCAGCGGGAAGTTGTTATCGTGGACCCACTGGCCTGTTGGTTTGAGGAACGCATCGGAATCGTCATGAATAACTCCGAGTTGCGCCAGCGCATCCCGTCTACTCTTCCAGAGACGAAGCTTCTGCTCGCACGCGGCGCTGAGATAGCCGGATGAGTAATTGCCGATGCGAAACTCCGGTTGGACGCAAGCGGCAAACTCCCGGACCACGCGAGAACCAATTCCTTCTGTTTGAACAGGCATGAGGAACCGTTGGACGTTCCACTGACGCATGAGTTCGAGAACTTCGTCGCCATCGTGGGCGAGATCTAAACGGCGCTTCGTCAACTGATCATGCCAGTGATTCCGAAACACCGGGGCGTGGATGTCCGCGATGGCGCTGTCTTCCGGAAGGAAGACGGCTTCGCCCGGATGCCGCTGATTCAAGTCGGCGATTAGCAATCGGCGCGGCTCGTGCAGGGCCAGGTAAGTTGGGGGCGCAGTATAGAAGTCTTTGTGATACCAGTTGGATGAAGGAAAGAGATATAAGTCGGCGGAGAAGCTCGCGGCGAACAAGAAAGCGGTAAGAGCGCCCGCGAACAATGGGCGCTTCGGAATGGATGCCAGTAAGAACGCGATCGTTAGATGCAGCAACGGGAGTTCCGGGTAGAGGTAGCGAAGGTTGGGCTGAATGAGCAGAACGAGGAGGCATCCGGTTAAGCCGATGACGGTGGCCGACCAACCTACGTAGCTCCGGCGACGGACTAATAGCAGGCCGGTTGGGAGCAGGAGCAAGTATTGGAGACCGAATGAACCATCCTGCCCCTCGTAATAGCGGCTTGTGTGGAACACAAGGGCGTATGGAGTCGAAAGACGAAGAGGTTCGTGGAAGCGGGTTTCGTCGAGGTTCACATCCGGCGCAAGCACGGAGGAATGGAACTTAGTATTCAAGAACGGAAAGACGGGGTCGCCGGTTTTAAGCGCGGCGATTACATACGGCGGAGCGGCGGCGAGGGTAAGGATCACAGCCGCGCGCGCGTAAAGCCAGACGGATTGGCGGCGGAGTTCCAGGCAAAGGAGCATGAGCGCGGGGATCAGGAATGCGAATGCACTCAATTTGATATGCAGGGCTGTCCCAAAAAGGAGGGCCGCGGCGTATACATAACGCGTGCGCCCGGTTTCATGGTAACGCCATAGCGCGGTAAGTCCCCCGAGTAAGACGGCGGCAAGAATGTTTTCTATAAATAATGATCCGGTGACCAGTTGGACCAGCGGGGTGGACGCGAAGAGCGCCGTGACCCAGAGGGCCGAAGCGCGGCAGACCATACGCAAGCAGCCGCGGTAAAGCAGCACAGCGATGAGCAAGAGGAAGGTGAGGTTCAGGAGACGGGCCGCGAATTCACCGCCTGTCAGGTAGACCAAGGTAAAGCACCAATCGCCGCCCATGGGCATTGCGGCCCAGACGTTGCGTGGGAGCGCAAAGGCGAATATATGTCTCCAGGCGACGCCGTCGGGAATGGCAAGGTGCATTGCCAAACCATCGGTGCTTACTTCGGGCTCAAGCGCCATCAGCCAATGCGCCGAAAGGATGAGCGCTAAGCACGCTACCGCGGCGCGCTCCATAGGTGAAAGTGGACGCGGGAGCAGAAGCGACCGCGCGGATTGGAAGGTTCGCCATGCGACGCGCGGCGCGATCAGGACCGGCAGGAACATTAGTGCCGCATAGGTCCACGGATAATTCCAGGGGAGCCGGACCAACGCTTCTTCGAGGCTAATGAAGATAGCGGCGCCGGTAAGCAATGCGACAGGCGGGTCGACTTTTTGGAATAAGGTCCCGCCGAGGACCGTGCACGAGTAAAGGAAGAAGAGTACAGTTAGTGGCGCCCAAGGTCCGGTCGCCACGATCGTTAAGGCGAGGACTAATCCAAGAAGAATCGGTAAGACATAGCGATGCGCGAATACAAGAACTGGAGTAAGTACGGCGAACGAAAGCGCGGCAAACCACAAGGCGCGTTCGGCACCCTGAGGGAACCAGATGGTTTGCGAAAAGATGCTGCTTCGCACAAGGCCGTAAGCGGTTAGAGCGCCCGTCGCGATTAACAGGAAGGCGATGACCAGCGGCAAACGCGGGCGAAGCAAAACGGCGCCGATGCTGATGGAATCCAAAAATGGCCGGAAGTGAGACGAGCCATTGCCCGGCGCGTACACCGTTTGGACGGGGACCTGGATGGTGGCGCATCGTAGACGGCGCGCGGCCAGCAGCATCTCCAACTCGAAATCGTAACCATTGCCGCCGCACCGCAGGAGTTCCGGCAGCAGCCGCGACGGCACTCCGCGCAAGCCTGTTTGTGTATCGGCGATATCCGGACCGCTCAGGAGGCGAAAAGCCAACCGAGAAAAGTAATTGCCGAAACGGCTCCGGAAAGGAACGTGGCCTTGAAAGCCGCGGACCCCAAGGACGAGGCTATCGGGCGTTTCGGCGAGAGCCGCGGTTACTTTTAAGATGTCGTTGGGTAAGTGCTGTCCGTCGGCATCGGCTGTTATTACTCCGGACAGGTTCGGAACGTGGTCTAACGCGTATCGGAATCCGGATTTCAGCGCAGCGCCTTTGCCGGAGTTAACTGCGTGACGGATAACGTGGACGCCCGGTATGCGAGCGGCTTCTTCGAAGACCGGATCAAAAGACGCGGGACTGCCGTCGTTAACGACGATCAGGCATTGGAACAATCCCGAACGGGAAAGGATGTCGAGCGCCGCTGTAAGGTCATGGCTTGGTTCGTAAGCGGGGATGAGTAGAGCAAAGGTTAAGTGCCGGCCATCGATACGGCTCCGCGTTACCAACTAACCACCAAACGCTGATACCCGCTTCCGGAAGGAAACTCTAGCCTGAGGCGATTCCCGCTCACTACTCCGCCGCGGATTGTTACGCTCGGGCGGTTCACGCGGATGGGTATGTCATGAGCCGATCCACCTTGGGCCTCAAACGTGACGGACCGTTCCTTCTGTTCCACCGCTTTGATCTGCATGGTTACCGCGCCGGGAGCGGGTGTTTCGTGGAGGAGATCTACTTCCACATCGGGCAGGGTAAGCGTTAATTGGGGCGCTGACAGGATGCTGGAACACTGATCTCCGGGACCGCATAGACGAAAAGCATTCGAATCTTTCGCGCGGACAAGCAAGCGGCCGTGTTCGCGAAGCACCTCAACATCGACTCTGTCCTGGCCGAGCGGGATGTTATGGATCCCGACGTGATCCCAATGCGGCGGTAAGTGCGGCGAGACATGTAAAGCGTGCTTAGTCGCGTCCCAGTCAAGGCCCAGGAGCCCACGGAGGGCCGGACTCAACACCATGGCGGAAGACCAGGTCTGATGGGAGCTGCTGCGCCCGAGCGGCTGATAGAACGCACCGGAAAGCAATTCCGTACATCCACCGAGATCCTGGGCCCAGGTTAGCAGAAGGTTCTGGTATAAGTGGGCTTCGGCTGAAATGATTTGCCCCGCTCGGTACTCCGCCAAAGAGACCCATCCGGTAAATAGAGGCCAGACAGCGCCCTGGTGATAACTAATGGGATCATAGATAGGCGACTGCCGGCTTACATCGCGCGTGCCCCAATCGGTTGAGAACTCATCGGTGGCCCATCGGCTGAACATGGGTCCCCAATCGGGGAGGGACAACGTCCCCGTCCACCAGGCGACGGCGGGATAGATGGTGGGAGTCAGATCTTTACTGCCATCCGGGTTGTGGCTGAAGGCAAAGAACCGGGAAGCCGTGTCATAGTACTCTTCTGGTAACTTGGCGCGGATCTGTTCCGCCGTGGCGAGGGATTGTTTCGCGAGCGGGCTATCTTTCATCAGCTCGGCAAGATGGGACATGGAGTGCGCGGACTGCTGATCGAGAGCCGCAAGATAGATTTCCTGGTTGGGCATTTTCGGCGGCCAACCTTCCACCCATCCTGTACCCTGCGAATTATCGTAGATTCCGTCGCCATCGGAATCGTGCGCGCGCGTGAACGCATAGGCCTTTTTCACCTGTTCCCAATGCTTCCCCAGGAACACCATGTCGCCGCTGGTGTTGACATAGTCTTCGACGGCCATTACAAGCAGCGGAGTCGAATCGGCGGAGGCGTAGAAGTATGGAGTGCTTTTCCAATCGACTAAGTCGGCGGTTTGCGAGAACTCATGCATGACTTTGCCGTCGTCGCGTTGGCGCGCAAACAAAAACTCGAGAGCGGCGCGGCTCAGGGCGAGATCTCCATAGGCGTTAATAGCGTAAAGCGTCCATTCGGTATCGCGGCCGAAGAACCATCCGTAGCCGGGCCGGGCGGAATCGGCTGAGGTGTAGTAACCGGCGACCAATCCGGTCTCATCGTGAAACAGCACCTGGGCTTGATCGATGGCGACTTCGGCCCAACGCATGGCTTGATCGAAACGTGGGTCGGGAGTTTCCACCGTGAGCCGATGGTCGAAGAACTGCGCGTAATAGGTGGCGGTCGCGTGGTAAAGGGCGGCGACTCTATCGTTTAACTCCCGAAGCAGCCGCGGGCATTCGCGGGTGCTTCCCGCTACCATCAACAGGGGATAGAACTTACCGGCATCCTTGGCGGGATCGAAGCGCAGCTTTAACTCTACTGGATAGGTTTGGGGGCGTTCCTGATAGGGCGCGAGTACGCCGGGCGTAGCTCCCGGAATCGCCACACCTCCCGAGAGCGAATCGTTATCGGTGTGCAGAATGTAGAAACCGGTTCCGCCGGACGCTGAATCCTTTACCCATTCGGCACTGGGGCGGCCGAAGTTCGGCGCCGGCCACATGCGAAGCATTTCGGGAGTAAACCGGAAAGTCAGTTCGATGGGGCGGATGGATTGAATCTCAAACAACACGACGGGGCCGGCGCCGTTCACGGAAGCGCCGCGGGGCGAGAACATATGCTGCCGCACCGTGAAGGCGGCGTGGGAGTAAGTGATGGTGGTGTGCTCGGGATTGACTTCAATACGGGCGGCGTACTGATTGACGTCGATCGGAACAGGGTAATCGTCCAATGCCGCCGAGATCCGGAAATGACTTAGTAACTTTACCGGGAAAGCCCAGGCTTCGAAGACGCCGTTCTGTTCGCCGAAAACCGCGCCGTGCTCGGCGGCGACGCTGAACGGCTTGGTAAATTCGGCGGGCTGGGTAATCGCGATGGCGCTCGGGCGCATGAGCCATGAAGGAATAGAGTGGAGCTGTGCGAAGACCGGCATGGTGAAAGGTGCGAGCGCGGAAAAGCCGATAAGACGGATCAGTCTCAAGTTCGTTCCCTCTTCATCATGGTTACTGCTTGTAGACTACGCCGTTTTTCATTACGAAGTGAACTTTCTGCAGTTCGTCGATGTTGGAAAGCGGATCGCCGTGCACCGCAATGATATCCGCAAATTTGCCCGGCTCGATCGCGCCCATCTGATCCGACTGATCCAGCATTTCGGCGGCGACGCGGGTGGCGGACTGAATGGCCTGCATGGGCGTCATGCCGTACTGAACCATATAAGTGAATTCCTTGGCCTCATTTTCCGTCCACGCGAACCCGCCGACGTCCGTGCCGAACGCGATCTTGACTCCCTTGGCCAGAGCGCGGTGGAACGCCAGCTCTTCTTTCTTCTTCATCTCCAGCCAGATGGGCGCGCCCGCGTCAGCCCGGCCTTGGGCCACATAGACGCCCACGTAGATAGTAGGGCACCAGTATGTGCCTCGTTGCTTCATTGTGTCGATAAGTGCATCGTCCAATCCGTCGCCATGCTCAATGGAGTCTACTCCCGCGCGCAGCGCGGCTTCAATCCCCTCGCGCCCCATGGCATGCGAAGCTACTTTATGGCCCAGGCGGTGGGACTCATCCACCAGCGCTTTGGCTTCTTCGTCCGTAAAGTTGACCCACGAGTGTAGAACGCCGTCTTTAATATAGTAGCGGCGATCGGAGTAGTATTTGATCCAGTCCGCTCCGTACTTTACCTGCTCGCGCACGGCACGCCGGATGTTATCCGCGCCATCGACAATCTGCACACCTTCGGGCATCTTGAGTTCCCAGGAATAGTTGAGAAGCGGATACATCCCGGTTGGCGCGAAAGCGCGCGTGGAACAGAACATGCGTGGGCCGGGAATGATGCCGCGATCGATGGCGTGTTTTAGATCCACGTCGGCATACATGGCGCCTTCGGTCTCCAGGTCGCGGATGGCGGTGAAGCCATTCATCAGCGCGGTGCGCACGGATACGGTGGCGCGAATGGTCCGGTAAGGAATGGACTCTTTGAGCAACTGATCGTCATAATCCCGCGCCGTGATATCGCCCTGTAAGAGAACGTGAGTGTGGGCATCAATCAAGCCGGGAAGCACGGTGGAGCCGCTGAGATCGATGGTGCGTGCGTCCATGGGGGCGCCGACGGTGGCGCCAACTTGCACGATTTTTCCATCCACGATCAAAATCTTCTGGTCGGTGAGCACCTTTCCGGCGCGCACGTCGATCAGACGGCCGGCGGAGATGACGACGGGCGGCGAACTCTTATCGGGCACGGGCCCCTGGGCAAGTAGGCAAGCGGTGAAAGCCAGGACAGCCGAAAACTGGACGGCACGCATTCCGCTCATTGTATGAGATCGCAATTTTGGCTTTCACACCGCGCGGCGAGCGGACCGCGCCTATGTTATCGTGCACGTTGGATACAGTTCATCGGCTGGCGGAATCGAGCTACGCGCCCGCACTCCTCTTCACCGCTTTATGGTTGGCGGCGGCGGCATTGCGTCTGCATCGAATGCGAGTCCCATGGGCGTTCCTGTCAGCCGGGATCACCGCGATCGCCCTACTGGCCGCATCGGCGTATCTGTTTCTGCCTGTTCTCTTTGAAGACGCTGAGACGGATATTGCCTGCATAGCCGCGCTGGTGTTGCGAGGTTTACCGGTGTATCCCGCTCCTGACGCGGCGGCGCGCTACATCCTTCTCTACGGTCCGCTTACTTACCTCGCCCACATTCCGTTCTACCTGGTTTTCGGTGAAAATCTCTTTTCGTTCAAGTTATTAGGTGTACTGGCATGTTTCACCGGTATGCTGGGAACTTACCGCATCTGCCGCATTTATGCGACTCCCGCCGCGGCTCTAGCCGGATTGGGCTGCGCATCGCTGATTGGTTTCCGCTATATCGGAGCGGAGTTCTGGGGGCGCATCGATCCGTTGATTCTGGCCGTGGTGGTCATCTCGATTTGGGCGGTCCTGCAAGCGCCGGTCTGGGCAATTATACCCACGGTCGGGCTTTCCATCGCCGTCATCCCGAACTTTAAAATAACCGGCGTCACTTACCTGATTCCCGTATTGACTCTACTGTTCATCCGGAAAGGCTGGAGAATCACGGGAATCTCGGTTGCGCTCGGCGGTCTTTTATTTCCCCTGACATTTCTCCCGCCGCAGGTCTCTTTGGCCAATTACATCTTCGCGTTACGCGCGGCCGCCGAACACGGGATCGTGGCCGAGTTCCTGATCCGAAACCTGCAGTACATGCTTCTTTGGCTCGCGCCGGTGGCCGCAATCGCGTACCGCGGCGCTTCACAGAACGAGCGGCGGCCTTCGCGGAATCAAGCCGTTTACTTCTGGTCCATCACCGTTAGCCTATTTGTCACGTGTTTTCTGGGCGCGAAGAACGGCGCGGGAAGTTATCACCTTATTCCATTCACTGTCCCGATTTTGCATTTGTACTTCTGGCTCCGCAGCGAACTGCCGGAGCACGCGGCGGATCGCATCTTCGCGCGTTTCGCGCTGCCGTGGACTCTTACCATCCTTCTGTTATCGAGTACTCATCTGCGAATCCTGCTGCATGAGTTTGGAGGCGCCAGACGCGCTTCGCAGGTTATCGCCGAAGTTCGTCAAGCCGAGAGCACTTACAAAGGGCAAACGATCGAAGTAGGAATCGGCAACGAATTCCGGGACATGCGGACCAGATATGGGTATCTGACGACGTTCGACGGACAACCGTACACCATCAGCGGGGCGGCGATCCGTGACTTACAGTTCGGGGGCGTGGAAATTCCGGAATCGACCGTGCGGTATATCGATGAGTGCCGCACACAGGTGTGGCTGATGCCGTCGGGCGGCCAACCGTTCAGTGCAGCCAATACTTACTACGAGACGTATCATTCGGGTTTCGATTCGAGCTTCCGGCAGGCGTTCCTTTCACACTACCGAAAGACAGCCTCAGGCAAGCTGTTCGATATCTGGACTTGCGATCAACGCTGAGCGGGCTGGAGTATACCGGCCGGCGTCTTCCATCTGGCGGCCGCGGCCTGACGGGCAAACTGCAGTACAGTGGATTGTTCGGCGCGTAGGCGTATCCATTCCCCACTGAAAATGCCGAATAGAATACAAAGATAGTTGCTCATAAACAGGGGACCTTGCACGTTTCCGGTTAGAAGCATGCCCACGGTGAGAGCAATCATCCAGAGAGTCGCCCGGGATACAGGCGTGCTACTGATGGCGGCCACCCAGAAAGCTTCCTTGATCCACTGGTAAAAGAACGCGAGAAATAAGATCAAGCCTGGAAGACCGCTAACCACCAGGATGGAAACGAACATGTTGTGCGAGTAGATTTCTTCGGCCATGGAGACGTTCGGATCCGAGGAAGCATAACCGAAGCCCGTGCCGATGAGCCAGTGCGCGGGAAGATTTCTGACGAACAACCTCCAAGCGGATGTGCGGGCTTCCATCGTGCCGACGGTCGCGTAGCGGTTCAAGATGGAGTTGGCGAAGCCGAAGGAGAAGTGCTGCGTCACGTAAGTTCCGAGCGAAACCACAATGCCGAAGGACGCAACCACTCCCAAAATCAGGAGCATCGGACGGCGCAAAGCCCTGGTCGTGATAAGACGATAGACGATAATCGCCGCGAGGAAAGCGAGCCAGGGCGTGCGCGTTTCGCAGATAACCATGCCTACAAGGTTGAAGGGAATTACGAAATAGAGTACTTTCCTCGGCAGCATCTCCATCGTGACGGCGGCAAACAGGACGATGGAGGCAAGTGCCAGGAATAAACCCCACGTGGTGTGGTCGGCATAGTAGGAGAATGGCCGGAAGTCCACGCCTTTTCCGTACATCTTGTCGTAGACTTTGAAGCCCTCAATGGAGTAATCGTGGGTGGCGGTCGCCCAGGCCTGATCGATCACGGTCGGCCCTGTCAGGAACTGAAACATCCCGTATACGACTGAGACCAGGATGAAGAAGATGAACAGCCGCGAGATCCGCCGGAAGATGCTCAACGGCAGCGCCATCCCGATCAGGATGGAACCGAAGGGGATGAGCCCGTCTCCCAGTCCTGAGAACCAAGCCGTGGGTGCAACCGCGCGGAAGTTGAGAAAGGAAGCGATGAGGCTGGTCGCCATGTAGGCGATAAAGATTTTGGCGCTCAGCGGAAGTTTCTTGCGCGCGACGATCGTGAGCGCACTTAAACCCGCAATCATTAGAAGTAAGGTGGGGAGTAACTGAAACCCGTAATAGATCATGCGGGTCTGCGGCCCTAGCACGAAGATCACGCGTTTGAGGAACTGGCAAAGGTGATCGGCAATGATGTACGCCAGCACCAGGTTGGCCGTCCTCAGCTTGGACGCGGCGATGAGGATGATGAACAGGCTAAGTTCGAAGATAAGCGGGACAGTACCGCTGCGGAAGCATACGCTGAGGACCGTTATGGGCGCCAGCATCATCAGGAGAATAGCCTGCCAAACCTCGGCGGAAAAATTCGGCAACGGCCATTCGCTGGTTCGCATAGACAAAGGTAGCTCCGATTTTACCAAGAGCCTGACATAGGGCCGCGCAACTTTTCGTCACCGCTGACGGTGTACAAACCGGTCTGCGTGACTCCGTGGGGCAAGCCGGGGCTGAACTGTTTCAGGTCGGCAATTAGTTGCGCTTCGAAAGCCGGGTCGATGGCGTAGAAAGTCACGGTATCGGACCAGCAAATCTGGTTCGCGGGAATGCGCCAACTGCCGACTTCGGTCCACTCGGCAGGCAGTCCGCCGCCTTTCCGGGAGACGTTGGAATCGTATTCGTGTTTGTACAAAATGGCCATTCGGGCGCCGTACTTAGCGGCCAAGCCGCGGCGGAAATCGCGAGTATAGCCGTGGTGAACTTTAGCGCGGGCGACTTCGATGGTGGATAGGCCGAAGAAGTCGACGATGCGCGCGTCGGAAAGATAGCCCGCGGCGCCGATATCGGTGAGTACCACGGTGTTCGTGCCCAGGTATTTCTTTAGGAACAATCCCATCTGATACTGCTGGTCATAAATGTTTGCGCTCGCGTAGGGTGGAAGCCAGAGAGAATTGGCGACGCGGCCTTCGCAGCATGCGATGAGCGCGAGTCCGGCCACCGCATACCCGGCCGCATACCGCCAGGAAGGCATGCCCAACGCGCTCAGGCCGAGCGCACACGCATAGACGCCGAACACCAGTAGATAGCCCTCATAGCGGAAGAACCAGCCCACCCGCGCGAACTGCATGTGCAGTAGCAGCGTGGGCAGGAACAGAACGAAAGTGGTCACTTCCACGGTCCAACGGACGCGCTTGCCGAAGTACAGGGCTGCCAGTAGCGCCGCCGCGAACACGCCGAGGAACGAAGCGGCGGGCGTGTAGTAAAGCTGTTCGACCCAGTGAATGGCGTACGGCCAGTTCGAGATTCCGGGACGGCTGGCTTTGGCGACGATCGAGTTCGGAACGGGGAACCAGCCCTGGGCCACGGAGTAGAATCCGAAGAGCGCGACCGGCAGCGCGCCGCAGACCATCAGAGCGAACGCATATCCGCGCCGCTTCCTCCAAAAGAAGACAATGGCCGTCACCAGCACCAGAGCCAGGGCTTCGTAGCGGCTCAGCACAGTTAACGCGGAAAGTACTAACAGCCATCTTCCTTCCGCACGCCGCCATACCGGCTGGGTCAAGAGGCGCACGGCGACGTAGACGAAGACCATAGTCAACAGGGTGTGGAGCACGTGCTCCATCCCCGAGATAATCAACGCCGGCAAGGGCATTACGAAGAGGATGACGATGAGGGCCAACGCGCGCGGCCGCGGCGCAACGCCGTTCTCTTCCAACGCATAGTCGCAAAACCACAAGAGGAGCAACCCGAAGACCATATTCAGTAGCAGCGGAGCGAGTTCATTCGTTCCCGTGATGAGGTAAGACACGGAAAGGATGAATGTGTAGAGCAGAGAGGAAGACGTCGACGAGAACGCATAGCGCGTCAGGCCCCACACGCCATGCCGGCTGAAGGACTTCGCCATCGCCATGTGGATGTAGGTATCGTCCATTGGGTAACCGATGTGACCACCGCAACTCACCCAAATGGAACGGCAAAGCCAGGCGAGAACGAATCCTAGCAGGACACCGGATAAGACCAGCGGCCAGGATGCTCCTCTAGAGAGTATTCGGCGCATGTTCCAGAGTCACCTTTAGCTTAGGGTATGCGCAGACCGGGCGGCAAGACGGCGCCGGGGAAATGTGTCCGATAATGGGCAAAACGGGATGGCATCCATTTCACTTGAACGATCCGCCGGGGTGACGTTCCGGGTAGTCGCGGTTATCGCCTTGATTTGTGCCGGGTGCCGTTCGGTGATTCTCGCATGGGCGGATCTGGAATACCGGAAGGCGACGCCGGGAGGAATCGAGAAAGCTGCGCGGCTGGTACCCTCGAACGCGCTCTACCACTACACGACGGCGCTGGCCATTGAGCAGAACGAGCCGAATTCGCCGGCGATTGAACGGGAGTTTGCGGCGGCCGTGGCGGCTAACCCGCGCTACTCGGACGCGCTGCTGGCCTGGAGCGTAGAGAAGGAACTGGAAGGCGATAAAGCCGAGGCGGCTCGTCTGCTGCACACCGCCCAAAGCACGGACCATCTCCTGCGGCCCACGTGGGCGCTCGCCAACTACTATTTTCGCCAAGGAGATATCGATCATTTCCTGACGGAGGCGAACCGGTGTCTCAGGATCATCGGCAAAACGGGTTTATCCGAAGGCCGCTTCGACCCCGCGCCCATCTTCGACCTCTGCTGGAAGAGCGGCGCGAGCGCCACTGAAATCCTCAACCGCGTGATGCCGGGCGATCCGCAGATACTCGATCATTACCTGGGCTATCTCGATTCCACGCACCACCTGGACGCCGCGATCGAAACCGCCAACAAGCTGCTGCCGATCATCCAGCCCGGGGATCTGTTGTTTCTGGGCCCTTACTTTTCGGCTTTGGTGGCGAACGACCGCATGCACGACGCCGTGCAAACGTGGCACTCCTTCTTCGATCGCGGGACGGTGGCGGCGCGCGGGCCTGACCCGGCGAAGGGAATCTTTCTGACCAACGGCGATCTGGCCACTCCGCCGAGTGATTTCGGATTCGACTGGCACCGCGAGTTTCCCGAATCCGTTCTGTTCACCCACTCGCGCGCGGATCACTCCTACCGCTTCGAGTTCGATGGCAGCGAGGCGGAGCAGTTCCCGTTGATGAGTGAGGTGCTGCCGCTTCCCGCAGGCAAGGAGTTGCAGCTTACGGCGAGCTTTCGGAGCGATTTCAACCCGGAGCAGAGCGGACTCCGCTGGAGCCTGAAAGACTATCGCACCGGACGCGTTTTTCCCGGCCAGGCGAAAGTGGTTTCAAGCGGAGCGTCGCCGACAGACGAATTAAAAACGGTGACGGTGGACTTCGAGACGGCCGGTTTCACCGATTGCGGGCAACTCAGCTTGGCGTATGCCCGCCAGCCCGGAACAGCGCGCTTGCGAGGGTTCTATGAGCTGATGCACGTTGGTCTGACGCTAAGATAGAGTTCTCTCTTGCTCATCGACTGGCTGGTCAGTATCGTCTATCTGGGAGTGCTTCTTTCCTGGGCGCCGGAGACCTGGACCGTCAGTCTTCTTCAAGTCGGCATCTTTATCATTGGCGGCGTTTTTCTTGCGCGGCGCATGATTGCGAAGGAGACGCTCGCTTTCCCGGCCGACGCCATAGCGCTCGGGTTGCTTGTTTCGTGGGGTCCGCTGCAAATCGCCGCCGGCCGGACCGTCAGCCGGTTCGACACCTGGAATAGCGCCACCAACTGGCTGATGGTTGCGGTCGTTTACTTTGTGGCAAAAGCAGCCTTGAGCGACCGGGTCGTGCGCGCGCGATTCCTTTCCATTCAGGTATGGGCCGGGACCGCGCTGGCCATCATCTCCGTGCTGTTCCTCTTCAGTTCGCCCATGAGGGTATTCGGCGTGTTCGAATCGCGCTACATGGCGTTCGGGCCGTTCATTTATAAGAACCATTTCGCGGTGTTCATCGAATTATTGCTGCCCATCACGTTTTACAAGATTGTATCGAGTGACCGGTATCGCCTTCCGTACATTGTGGCGTTCGCGGCGTTGTTCGCATGCATGGTGGCGAGCCTTTCACGGGGCGGGGTGGTGGTAGCGGTAGCGGAAACGCTCGTGCTTCTGCTGCTGAGTGGAACGCGCGGCAAGCTCCCCGTGATGACGCTGCTTAAGATCGCACTGCCCGTGGTGATTCTCATCTTCGTTTTCACGCTGATCGTTGGGTGGGATGCGCTGGTCCGGCGCTTCCAGGAGCCGCATCCGTTCGAGCACCGGATCGAATTAGTCCAGTCCACGCTGGAAATGATTAAAGCGGAGCCGGTGACCGGGTTCGGCCTGGGAACGTGGCGCACGGTCTATCCGCAGTTCGCTTACTTCGATATGGCTCGCCTGGCCAATGAAGCCCATAACGACTGGCTGCAGTGGGCTTCGGAAGGCGGCATCGGATTCGCGGCCATCATTCTGTTCTTCGCCGCATGGGTGAGCCGGTTCGCATGGAATCACTTATGGGGATTGGGAGTTCCGGCGGTTTTCCTGCATTGCCTGGTGGATTACCCGACGCGGAATCCCTCGCTGGACGCGATGATCTTTCTGTTCGCAGGCGCGTTGGCGTCCACCGCGGCCGCGAAGAAAGCGCGGGCTAAAGAGCGCTCGGCGGAGTGGCAGGTTTTATCAGTACGCACCGCGCCCGAGTAGCACGGCGCGGAACGTGCGGCTCAGGATGAAGATATCGAGCCAGAGAGACCAGTTTCGAATATAGTAGGTGTCCAGGCTCGCCTGGGTATCCAAATCCGCTTCGCTACGCGCGGAGATCTGCCAGAGCCCTGTTAACCCGGGGCGAACCTTGGTCCGTAGATCGCGGAACGCGGGGTGGAACTGGCGCATGTGATAAGCCGGAAACGGCCGAGGCCCCACCAGACTCATCTGCCCGATGAGAATGTTCCAGAATTGGGGCAGTTCATCCAGGCTACTGCGCCGCAGAAAGTGGCCGACGCCGGGAAGCACCCGCGGATCGTTTTTCAGCTTACAGTGCCTTTCCCACTCCTCGCGAGCTTCCGGGTTCTCCGCCAGATACTGGCGCAAGAGATCATCCGCGTTGGGGTGCATGGAGCGAAGTTTGAGAATCCGAATGGCTTTCCCGCGCTCACCCTCGCGCGGGTGCCAGAAAAACGGGTTGCCCGGGCTGACGATAAACACAGCTAACGCCGCCGCCAGCGTGGCCAGCAGGGCGAATGGGAAAAACAAAATAACCAAAGCGAGATCGAGCACCCGCTTGCCGTAGCGATTAATGGTGAACAGCAGATTGTGCCGCAGTTCCAGAGCCAGTACACCGCCGACATCCATCGGACTCACCGGGATACTAGCGAGCCCCATCAAATTAGGAACCAGGTAAACGTGCGGAAACACGGCCGAACATTTCTCAAGCAACACCAGCAACTGCTCGTGCGGAATGGCGGGCATCGCGACAAATGCGTGACGAACGTTGGCGGATTCGGCCACCGATCGGGCGAGCGCTAACGATCCTAGCACCGGCACATCGTCAATGTAGCCCAGCTTGCGTGGATCGTCATCCAGGCATGCGATGGGTTTCAGAGCGAGTTCCGGCGAGGTTTTCAATTTTTCCAGCATCAGCGCGGCCGTATTGCCAGCGCCCAGAATGAGAACCGGAACGCCAAACCACGGCTTGCCCGCGAAGTAATGATGGACCACGGCGCGCGCAAGCGGAAGAAAGAATAAGGAAAGCAGCCACGATGTGAAGAAGCCGCCGCGGGATTGGACGTCCGCGCCCTTGGTGAGAAAGATGGCGGCGGTAAGCATGAGGTAGATGATGGTGGCGCCGCGCGACAACTTCCGCAGGAGATCGATGGGTCCGATACCCACCCCGGGATACAGGCCTTCGGTGGCGAACATGATGGGGAATAGAACGATGGCCGGCCAAAAATGGACGTACAGCGGAGGCGCATGAACGTTGATCAGCAAGCGCCAGATCTGCGATCCGACGTAACCCGCGAGAGCCAGCGAAAACAAGTCCGTCCCCAGCATGACGAACGCGCTGGCCCACGGATGCGTTTTCGACTTCAGTAGAGTCTTCGCCTGCGTCGAGATTTGCGCGATGGTTGCCATTGGTAAGAGTTAACGGGATGCCGCCTGCCAGCCCCCCTTGGTCACACAGGCGGATAAGCTCGAAAGTTCACAAGTCTCCTAAACAGGATGCCTTAATTCGATGGTCTTTCGCCACTCTCGCTTTTGTTAACAACCCGTTTGGAGGTGTTATTACTCGCACATTAAGGTGGAGATTTGCGATTTGCTAAACCTCTGCTTTCAATTGCCATCCGGTAAATATGCAAAAGTATTTCACCGTTTCTAACTCGTTGGTAATACGTCTCATACTCACGACGGCTGGCTTCACGGAATCGCTCTTGAAGGTTGGAATCGGCGTGCAAGCCTATTACTTTTCCGGCGAGAAGATGCGCGTCGCCGGATCGAAAGATAAATCCTGTTTGGCCATCACGTACCAGTTCCGGTAGTGTTCCGGCGTCGCTTGCAATTACCGGCAGTCCCGTTGCGTAGGCCTCGACCACGGATACCGGAAAGTTCTCGTACCAGATGGAGGGCAGCACGAGCGCGCACGAATTCCGCATGTGCTCCAGAACACTCTCACGAGGAAGACGGCCCAGCCACTCAACATTCGGCATAGCCGCGATCTGGTCCTTCAACCACGGACCGAGCGGCCCGTCTCCGATGATTTTCAGGGTAGGCATGTCCGCTCGCGAGCGCCACGCGGCGATCAGGACATTGAGCCCCTTCTCTTCGCTGAGCCGGCCCGCGTAAAGAAAGGCGCCGCCGCCTGGACCCTTGCCGGGATCTGGTTCCGTGAAGTTCGGCTTGATGTGAATGCGGTCCGCCGGAAGACCGCCCGCGATGAATTTCTCTCTCGAAAAGAGAGTCAGCGCGATATAAGCGTCCACCGTCCTCGACCAGGTACCCGCCGCGCGATGCACCGCGAGCATGCTCGCAACGCCCGCGCTCGCAACCCGGTTGTTTCGATAGCAGGAGTGGATGACTCCGGGCCAGGGAAGGCGCTTGCCGACGCAATCCTCACACGGTTTTCCGTTGCGCAACAACGTCGCTTTGGGACAAATGAGCCGGTAGTTGTGCAGCGTTTGCACCACCGCCGCTCCGGCGCGCCGAGCGGCATAGTAACCGGCCGGCGAGATCAGCGGGAAGGTGTTGTGGAAGTGCGCGATTTGCGGACGCTCCCTGGAAACAATTTCAAAAATCTCGCGGTAGAAATGCCGGTTCCAGATGGTCGCCGCGGCCAAACCGGCTTTGCTCATCCCGGCAACGGAATCGTTGGTCGCGGTGAAGCGCAGAACTTCGTGCCCGGCCTGCTCCAGCATGCTTGCCTCACTGGCGAACACCTGGTCTTCGCCGCCGGCCTGCTGATAAAAATTATGAATGAGGAGTATCTTCACCGCTCGGCAAACCGGATCGCGCGAAACATTCGATCCACCACCACACCCGGGGTTAGTTCGAGCGCGGTGGCTCGAGCGGCGGCGCGCATTTGATCTAATTCCGCTTCGGTGGCACGGAGGAACAAATCGAGCTTCCGCAGCACTTCGTCGCGGTGGTCAATATAGTAAGTCCACCCATTGCGGCCATCTTCCACCATGTCCTGCACGGCTTGGCTGTATAGACTTCCAAGGACTGGTAAACCTGCCGCCAGCGCTTCATTCACCACCAGTCCCCACTCATCCGCCAGAGTCGGAAGCACCAACGCTCCGGTTTGTTCGTAAAGCTTCGGAAGCTCGGGATAAGCGATGTTGCCGAGTAACTGTACGGAAAGGTTGGGAGGCGTTGGAACGGCTTCAATGCGCGCACGCTCCGGTCCGTCTCCGGCCACCCAGAACTCAACTGTGCGATCCGGATGCACGCGGCACCATTCCCCCAGAATCTCGATAAACTCAGCGACCTGTTTCCGCAACACGAGGCGCCCCGCATAAATCATGCGGTAAGCGGCTTCACCCGATCGCGTGGGCGCGACGGTTGCAAAGGCGGAGATCCCCGTGGTCTGGGGAACGGCGAAAAGTTTTCGCGAGGTGGGGTCGAATTGTTCCAGGTACCGGATTCCGCTTCGCCCGTTGGTCATGATGGCGTCCGAGAAGCGCACGATGAAGCGCCGCAGAAGTTTGCGCACGAACCACCGCTTTGCTTCCGTTTCTTCCGAGATGGTGGCCCACACCACCAGCTTGCACCGGGGGTGCGATATTCGGTAGAGCACGGCGCTTAATGTCCGAAACCCGAACTCGGCGGAGATGATGACGTCGGGACGAAACTCTCTCAGTTGCGACAGCGTGTCGTACGGGAAATGAACGTAAATTTTTTCCTGGAAACCGCTGGGATGATTCCAGGGAACGGTCATCGTGAAGTTATGCTGGACGCGGACGTCCAGGCCACCGAACTCCGGCGTCCAGAACCGGTCCGCTTCCATCCTGGTCGAGATGAGCACCCGGAAGGCGGCTACGCGCCGCGCCAGTTCCTGAAAAACGGGCACGCGATAAGGAGGGACGAAGTTCGTTAGAAGAGCAAGTCTCAGCGTCCTATTTTAGCGCGCGGGTATGATCAGGCTAAAAGAACCGGATGCTGTTCGATACTCCCATTTACTTCCTGTTCCTTGGCGTGGTGGTCCTGATCTATTGGCGCCTGACCCATCGCGCGCAAAATCGATTCCTCCTGGCGGCCAGTTATTTCTTTTACGGATGGTGGGATTGGCGCTTCCTGTTGCTGATGGCGGCCTCGACGGTGCTCGATTACGTGATCGCGCAGCATCTGGCCGCGGCGACCGATCCAGGGCGGCGCAAGGCGTTACTCATCCTTTCGCTCATTTTGAACTTCGGCGTGCTGGGACTTTTCAAGTATTTCGATTTTTTTGTGGGCTCGTTCGGTCCGTCGCATTTCCTACGGGTGCTGCTGCCGCCCGGCATTTCTTTCTACACGTTTCAGGAAGCCGCGTACATGGTGGATGTGTACCGCCGCAGGATCGAGCCGGTGGATTCGCTGGTGGATTACGCCGTGTTCATCAGCCTGTTTCCGCACCTGATCGCCGGACCGATTCAGCGGCCTGCCCACTTGCTTCCACAGGTGCAACATGGGCGCTCGCTCGACGGCCGCGCGTTCTTCGATGGGTGCATGTTGATCGCGTCCGGTCTGTTCCGGAAGTGCGTGATCGCGAACCAATGCGCGATGATTGCGAACTCGGCGTTTGCGGGGCAGTTCGGCCATAACGCCATGGCGACGTTCATCGGGGCTTACGCATTCGCCTGGCAAATCTACGGAGACTTCAGTGGGTATAGCGACATCGCGCGCGGGAGCGCCCAACTGCTGGGCTTCCACTTCATGGTGAATTTTCGGCAGCCGTATCTCGCGGCGGGGCTTCAGGATTTCTGGCGGCGCTGGCACATCAGCCTCAGCACGTGGCTGCGCGACTATTTGTATATTCCGCTGGGTGGGAATCGGCATGGCGCATTTCAGACCTACCGGAACCTGATGATTACGATGCTGCTGGGCGGCCTATGGCACGGCGCGAACTGGACTTATGTTCTGTGGGGCGGCATTCATGGCGCGGGCTTGAGCGTTAAGCGCGGACGCCGATGGCGCAGCCGCCTGGGCACGTTCGCGGCCGTGTGTCTGGCGTGGATCTTCTTCCGCGCGGCTTCCGTGCGGCAGGCGTTCGCGATGATCGGCGACCTCGGCCGCTGGGAATGGCAGCCTTATTTTCCTTCGATGCTGGTGCTGCTGGCGGTTTTCTCTGCGGTGATGATGGCCATCGATCTGCGGCTGGAGAGCGCGGACGAAGAGTACCCGTTTCAACACTCGACGGAACGAAGAAGATTAGCGGCGGCTGCGGTGTTCGTAGCCGGAGTGGTGCTTTTTTCGGCGGCGCAATCGAGCGGATTCATCTATTTTCGGTTTTAAGAAAAAGTCCGCTTAAGTCTTACGGTCCGCGTAGTAATTGGCCGCGTACTTTCCGTAGCCGTAGTATTCGTAGTTGTCACTCATGTTCTTGGTGACCTTGTTCAACACCACCCCAATCACGTTCGCACGCAGCCGCGTCAAGCGGTGCAATACGGAGGCGACCGCCTTGCGGTTGGTCTCGCCGGCCACGCTGACGATCACCACGCCATCCACCAGCGTCGCCATCTGCAGGGGCTCGGCAAAGTTCATGAGCGGCGCAGAATCGATGATGATCAGGGAATACTCGCGCGAGGCTTCTTCAAGCAGGCTTTCAATACCCGCGCCGGCCATTTCGAGCGCGCGGTGCGACGGCGGCCCGGATGTCAGCAGATCCAGGTTCGGAACACGTGCAATCGGCGTAATGGCATCACGCCAGGACATCTCGCCCAGCACCACGTTCGACAACCCGACCGGAGTAGTCACCGCGAAGAATCGATCCATGCTGGGACGCCGCAGGTCCCCATCGATCAGCAGCGTCTTCTTGCCTTGTTGCGCATTGGTGGTGGCCAAGAGCGCCGAGGTGGTCGATTTGCCGTCGCGCGGGGATGCGCTTGTAATCAGAATGCTGCGGATGCGGCGATCGAGATCGCTCAGCAGGATGGAACTGTGCAACACGCGCACCGATTCCTCCAGCATCTTCGTGCCGGCGGAAATCGCATCGGCTTTCACCAGATCCGTGGCCGCTGCTTCAGCGCCTGTAACCGGCGCGAAGCGGAACTTCCAGTCGCGGGACATCGGCAGGCTTCCCACCAAATTGGTGCGGAGCTCGCGCGTGACCTGTTCGGGATCGCGCAACGTATTATCCATCGTGTCCGCCAGCACGGCCCCGCCGATCGCAATGAACGTGGAAAGGATGAACGTCAGCAGCACGTTCATCGGCACGTTGGGGGCTACCGGCGCATCGCCCGGACGCGCGCTGTCAGCCATGCGCACGTCGCGGTTGGCGAAACCGGAATTGATCGTCGATTCTTTGATCTTGCTTTCCAGTTCGTCGTAGAGCTTCTTATCCGCATCCGCCTCGCGCTTGAGGTTTTGATACTGGAAGGAGTGTTCGTTCAGCTTGTCGAATTCCGCTTTGGTTTGGTTGACGGTCTGCTGCAGCATCGCTTCCCGGTTCACCGCCTCGCGGTACTCGATCTCGGTGCGCCGTCTCACGCCCTGCCGGGTGTTGTCGAACTGCGACTGCACTTCCCTTAACTGCGCCGCGGCTTTGATGTACTCCGGGTGGTTCGGACCGTATTGCTCTTTCACCAGAGCGAACTTTTCAGAAGCGTCATTCAGCCGTTCTTCCAATTTCTTTAGGGCGTCGCCCTGCGCTGACGTTTCGCCCGCGTCAGCGGAAGCGTTGGGGTTGGAATTAAATGTGGCTTCTTTCTTGATCCGGTCGCCCTGCGCCGCCGACAATTGCTCGTTCAATTGCAGCAGGCGCGCGGAAAGGATGTTGGTCTTATCCTCCGGATTGATGATGTTCATTTCCTTCTCGAACTGCGCCAGCGCCATGCCGGACCGCTCCATCTTGGCGCGTAGCTCGTCCAACTGGCGTTCCATGAATTGAGAAAGGGTTCCCGACGCCTGCGCGCGGATTTCGTAACTATGCTGCAGGTAAGAGGCGGCGATCGCGTTCGCCACTGAAGCGGCGAGACCGGGATTCGGGGAACGGTAGCTGACCTGAATCAGATAGGTATTGGGCGGACGGCTCACCGTGAGGCGGCTGAGCGAGACCGGTCCCTTTGGCGCCGGAATGTTCTGGACCGGCTGATGCGTGGAGATGGCTTTTTCCTGCCCCAGAAGGTTATACTTCTGCACCACCGGACGAAGCACGGAGTCGGACTCGATCAACCGGATCTGGGTCGCCATGTACTGATCGGCGTCCATGTTGCCGGAGGCGTTGCGGGACTCGGCGCCGACTACGCCTTGCGGGGTGTCGCGATCCACGTCGAGGGTCGCCGTCGATTCGTAAATGGGGCTCATGCGCGAAGAGATGAGGAAAGTGGCGATGGTGCAGATCGCGACGAACGTCAGCATGTGCCAGCGATAGCGCTTGAACACCCACAGGTAATGGGCGATCGGCAAACTCGACTCGGCGGCGGGCTCGGGGTTGCTGAAGCGCGGCGAGGACCCGTAAGCGGCTAGCGCGCGGGTCAACAGCTCGCCGGTGGGGACCAGCGCTTCGGTCTCTGAATTCGCCCTCGGTGTATCCATATCCATAAAAGAGTGTTTAGAGAGTCTGCGTCAAAAAGGTATGCATGAGACGGCTAATGCTTGAAGATGAGCAGACCGGACATGGTGCCCATGCCGAATGCCAGAGTCGTCTCCAAAATCCTGGCTGTGTTTTTCTTTCCTTTACTATCCGGCACGTAGAGAACGTCGTTCGCCATCAGCGGCACATCCGGCGACTTCCGATCGATAATCTTGCTCAGCGGAATGGATATTTCATTCTTAGGACCATCTCCATGCCGCAGGATGAACGCATCCTTGGCGGTATAAGGAAGCAGCCCCTCGGACTGCGCGAGCACGCGCAGAACGGTAAGTTCGGAAACGTCGTGCACCAGAATCGCACCCGGTTTCTTCACATTGCCCACCACGAACACCCGGCCGCCTTCGGGAACCAGAATTTCTTCCCCGCCCACCAACTTCAAGTCCAGACTTTCATCGGCATGATCGATCAGCCCCTTCACCGGAATACGCTGCGTGAGGGCCGTAACCCCCGGCCCGCTGGGCCGCGTGACTAAGATTTCCGATCCCGCGGTATCGGAGAGGCCTTCCGCCCGCGTGATCGCGTCGAGGAGGGTCACGTTCCCCACTGCTTGAAACGTGATCGGATGATGCACCGCGCCCACCACGCTGATCGGCCGGCTCTGATACTCCGAAACGGTCACGCTGACGATGGGGCGCACCAGGATGCCTTCCACTTTCAAAGCCTTGGCAAGTTCATCTTCCACATCCACCGGGAAAAGCCCAGCGGCCTGCACTGGTTTGTTAAGCAGCGGTAAGCGCAGCATGCCATCCTGGCCCACGCGTTCCGTGCGCGTCAGTTCCGGTGAATCGTATACCTGGATCGACACCAGATCGTCGGGCCCGATCCGCTGGATCGGCAAATTCCCCGTGCTGGGGTTGGGATCGGTATTCTTCACCTGAGCCATCATCAACGTGGAAACACTAAGTCCCGCCAGAATACTCAGAGCAATCGCGCTCAGAGAGATGGCGGAGGTGCGGATGCCGCGAAGCGGGAGCAATCCGTAGCCGAATTTCCTGGTCACTTTGAAGTTCATAAGCTCACTTTCCGGGGAACTTAAGCGGGGAAGCGCTCGCGGAACTTTGCCGGGCAACACCGAGAACCGTGCAGTTCAGATAAAACAAAAATCCCCTTGGAAGTAAAGAAGATACCCGTTAACCTACCACGGCCTAAAGCGCTTTGTCAATCCGAGCGGGCTCGCCTTCGATAGAGCTATATCACACAAATCAGGCGGTTTAGCTCTCTGCATATTGTAGCGGAACAGTGTTCCGGGACACTCAAGTACAATTGCCTCTTTGATAGAGGATCTCTCGAAATCCAAAGGAAAACGCGCGGGCGCGCGCTTGTTTCTATGCGGCTTCTTCGGTTTCGCCAATAGCGGTGACCAGGCGCTTTTGGAAGCCGCGCTTCGAGGGTTTCGCGAACGCGATCCGCAAACCCGCTTTGCAATTCTTTGCGGAAATCCGGACGCAATCGCGGGCGAAACCAATGTCCGGCCGGTGGATTGGCGCAATCCCGACGCCGTCATGGACGCCCTGTATGCGTCGGACGCCGTGGTTTTTCTCGGTGGATTGCTTCATGATTTCGGCGGAGTTGCGGGCGATCGCCTCTTTCTGCCCGGCACCGGCGGCATCGCCTGCACTCCTCCATCGCCATTTTTGCGGGCCTGATCGGGCGCGCATCCATCCACCTGGCGGTGGGGGCTGGTCCGCTTCATTCCGATATCGCCCGCGATCTGGCGAAGCGCGTCTGTCACCTCGCATCCTCCGTAACCGTTCGGGATGAGGGTTCGCGCGCCGTGCTGCTCAGCGCCGGGGCCGATCCCGCGCGCGTCGAGGCTGCGGCGGATCTGGTGTTCGCTTACCCGCCCGTTCCGCTCGAATCGGTGCCGGCCCGGCAGCATTTTGAAACGCCCGACGAAAGGAAACCGCGCATCGGCTTGGCGCTTCGCTCATGGACGCATGGGGTGGACTCCGACTTTTGGGAACGGCAGGTTGGTAACGCGCTCGATCAGTGGCTGCGCTTGACCGGCGGCCACGCGGTGTTTCTGCCCATGCAGACCGCCGAAGGCCCAGAAGACGATCGCCTGGTCGCGCAACGGATCATCGAGCGGCTTTCGTCCGCCGCCGGGGTTTTTGCAATAACCGACGCGCTTTCACCCGCGGAAGCACGCTGGGCGCTGGGTCAGTGCGATCTGGTAATCGGCATGCGCTACCACGCCGTCGCCTTGGCCGCTCTGAACGGCACACCGCTCCTTTCGATCAGTTACGACCCCAAGGTGCGGGCTCTCGCCGCGCAATTGGGATTGGAGCATCTCGATCATCCCGTGCACTCGCTGCGCGCGCCGGAACTGGCACATGCCATCGAAGAGGCCCTCGCGAACGGCGAAGCCATCACGGCGCGATTAGCGGAAGCTGTTCCATCGCTGCGGCGATCCGCGCTCGGCGCGTTTTCAAGCGCAGCCGCCGCCATTGAGGAGGGTACGTCCCCGGTTGCGCCGGATCCCGTGATGGCGCAATCCCTCCGCAGTCTGGCCGTGCGCATTCGCGAACTGGAGCCGCTGATCGGGTGGTCACGCCAGCTCGAAACCGCCTTGGCCCGCGCCGAAATCGAAAAACAAACGGCGCATGCCGAAATCAGCGCCGAGCGTGAACACGCGCGGCGGGAACGGGATATCGCCCGGAACAGCATCGCCGGTCTCCAGGCGCAAGCGGCCGCCGACAAGATCGCGCGCGATCGCATCGAAACCGACTTTCGCACCGTCCACGCGTGGTCGAAAGCGCAGGGTGCGCACATCAAGGCTTTGATCGCCGATGTTCAGGAGGCCCAGCGCGCCGCCGCGGCGAGGCGTTTCCCCATACCGGACCGCGCGGCCATGCGCAAAGCCATCCACCTCGCGCTGGACTTGATCCAGAAGATCACGCCTGAAGGGCTCAGGCGAGCCGTCCGTCCGGGTTACCTCGCTCTTTACCACGCGGTTTTTCCGGCGGGGAAGCGTGAGTTTCAAAGGATCGCCCCACCTCAGCCGAAGCCGCTGCCGACGGCTCGAACATCCACTGCCGCACCTCTGAAATCCGATTGGCCGATCGGCACATTTCCTCTAGTCTCCGTAGTTCTCCCCGTGTGGAATCAGCCGGAGCTTCTAGGCGCGGGAATTCGCAGTATTCTTAATCAGACTTACTCGAATCTGGAGCTGATCGTGGTCGACGACGGCTCCACCGCCGACCTCGTGCCGGTCGTCACCGAGTTCCAGTCCGACCCGCGCTTCCGCTGCATCCGCCGCCCGCACGAAGGTTTGCCCCGCACCCTGAGCGCCGGGTTCCGTATGGCGCGCGGAGATTTCTGGACCTGGACCTCCGCCGACAATCTCGCCCACCCGGAGATGATCGAAACGCTGCTGGCCTTCCTGCTGCGCCGTCCCGACGTTGATATGACGTTCGGGAACATGGACCTGATCGACGATCGCGGCGCGCCGCTCGTTCACTCCAACTACCGCGTCCATGCGCAGCGGCCCGGCGCCACGAACCAGCTCGATCTGCCCCACACTGTGGAAACGCTCGGACTCGTGAATGACAATTTTATCGGCGCCTGTTTTCTCTACCGCGCGGAAATGGGCCGTGCACTCGGCCCGTACGACGATTCGCTCCTGGGAACGGAAGACTATGACTACTGGCTGCGCATGCAATCCGCCGGCACCATCGCCCACGCCGATACTGCCGAATGCCTCTATTCCTATCGCGTGCATGACGACTCGCTGAGCGGCCGTCACCCCGAGCGCATCGCGCGGAACGCGGAAGCACTGATCGAGATCCATCGCGAACGCCGCGCAAAATGGGTCTCACCTCCCGCCGATTTCGCTGCGGATCCGGAAGCCGGAGACCGCGTTTCCGAATCCGATATGCTTCTCGCCCGTAAAGCGCGCGACAACCGCTATCCGCTTTGGGACGTCCCCTCGTTCAACCAGCCTCTGATGGTCTACGCAGGCCCGGTCGATGACGCGCTGGACTGGCCCTTTCTGCGCCGTCTTGCCGAAGCCGCTCCCCACGCGTCCCTGCTTTTTTTCTCCACCGATGAACGCTACGTCGAAGATCCGCGCGCCCTTCTCAGCGGCTGCGACAACGTCATCTTTCTGGGATACAAGCGCCCGGCGGAGTGGGTAAGTTATCTTTCACAAGCCAATGTTCTGCTCGCCCCCTTCACGGAGCGCGCCGGCGGGGCTGCTATCAGCGAAACCATCCGGCTCTACCTCCACGCCGGCAAGCCAGTGCTAGCCACCGAAGCCGTCGCGAAATCCGGATTTCGTCTTGCGCCCAACCTCACGTTCGGAGACGAATTGGAATCGGCCCTGCGCGTTGCGGTGGATTTCAAGCTAACCGATCTTTACCTCCAAACCGTCTCCCCGGCCGGACGCGCCGCGCAAAAGTGGAAACTCGCTCGCGCGCGCTCTGAAGCTCCTCATCCGGCAATCCTGGAGCGCCCCGGCCCGCGCATTCTTCTGGAAACGCGATCCTTTCATCGCGGCGGCCTGGAGCGCGTCGTCCTCGACATGGCGCACTGGCTACACCTGGCTGATTATCCAGTCTCCGTCGCCGTCGCTCACGAGTCGGGCGACATGTCGAAGGAGTGCGAAGCGCTCGGCGTTGCGGTCGCAAATCTGCAAGACGATCCCGCGCGCCTGGCCGCGCTGTTCGATCGCGACCACCCCGATCTGCTTATCCCTCATTACTCCAGCCTTGGGCCGGAACTCGCCTGGCGGCGCGGCATACCGGTCCTGAGCATCGTTCACAACTCTTACATCTGGGCCGGAGAAGCGATGGAACGCGAAATCCGCGGTGCCGACTTGTTCGTCAGCCGTTACATCGCCGTCTCGTCAAGCGCGAAGGATTTCTTCAGCCGCCGCTTCGGCGTGAACCCGGGGAAGATCGGCATCATTCCGAACGGAATCGACGTGGACCGCTGCGAAGAGGCGCTTGCCCGTCCCGCAGCCATGACGCGCGCCCAGCTTGGCATCGACCCGCATGACACCGTTCTTCTCATGGTGGGTGCGCTGATCGGCACGAAAGCGCAATTGCATGCGATCGCCGCGCTGTCCCGAATTGCGCCAAGGCGCCGCAACGTCCGGCTGATCATTGTGGGCGCGCCTTACGACACCGCTTACGCCGCGCTGTTGCATCAAACCGTTGTCAACCTGCACCTCCAGGAAGTGGTTCGCATTCTGCCCGAAACCGATTCGATTTTCGATCTCTATCGTCTGGCTGACGCACTCCTTTGCACGTCGCTCACGGAGGGCTGGAGCCTCGCGATGACCGAAGCGATGTTTTGCGGCTTGCCCGTCCTCACCACCAGCGTCGGCGGCGCGCCTGAGGCCATTCAGGAAAGCGGATTGGGGATCGTTTTCCCGCCCGCGTACCAGGACATTCTTCACCTGAACGACTCCAACCTCTGGGCCTATGCCACCGGGACCGCGCCCGCCAATCTCCATGCCATCACCGAAGCGATCGACGCGTTCTGCGCGGATCGCGAGACCTGGAAGTCGCAAGCGGCGGCCGGCGGCACGATCGTCCGATCGCGCTACGCGAAGCCGGTAATCGCCCGCCGGTATGAAGAAGAGATCGAACGCCTTCTGCTCGAACACTATGGCGAGGTCCACTGGCGGCGCGGGTGAGAATCGCGATCTTCTGCCCGGACCGTCACATCGTTTACGATGGTTCCACTCCGGACGCCATCGGCGTGGGCGGCGGGATCACCGTGCGCATCCGCTTAGCCTCCGCGTTCGCAGCGCTCGGTCATAACGTCGACCTGATCTGCAATTGCGTCGAAGCGGTCGATTACCACGGCGTTCACTACCTTCCGCTCGCGCGCGCAAGTCGCATCGAAGCGGATGTTCTGCTCATGCATACCTCGGGCGGCGGTCTGGATTTCACGCCTTTCCGCGGCGTCGATCTGCGGGTGAAGCTGCGGGCCTTGATGCTTAGCGGCGCGGCGCCTCCGATCGCGTGGGCGGATTTCGATCCCGATCTCCTCATCGCTCCTAGTAATTTCGTTCTGCGGCAAGTCCGATCCGAATGGGATCGCCTTCCGCGCGCGCTGCTCGTGTCCCCGCACGGGATTGAACGCCGCCCCAACGAAGGGATCGTCAGAAATGAATCGGCCATCATTTACTCCAGCCATCCGTGTAAAGGACTGGAAGCTTCCATTGCCATTCTGCAACTGCTCCGCGAAGCCGACCCTTCGTTCGAGCTGAACGTCTATGGAGGTAACCGGCTCTGGGGCGGGGAAGACCAGCCCGTCGCCGGCCCCGGAATCCATTACAAAGGTCTGCGCCCCCAATCGGAAACCATCGACGCGTACGCCGCCGGCGGTTTTTCCCTGCATCTCCAAACGCGTGAGGAGCCTTTCGGTCTGGCCATCATTGAAGCCATGGCGGCCGGCTGCATGGTAATTGCGAGCCCAGCCGGCGCTTATCGCGAGCTGGTCCAAAACGGCGCCAACGGCTTTCTGATTGAAGGCGATCCGGCCGCGCCCGCCACTCATCGGAA
This sequence comes from Bryobacteraceae bacterium, assembly GCA_965225785.1. Classification (GTDB taxonomy): domain Bacteria; phylum Acidobacteriota; class Terriglobia; order Bryobacterales; family Bryobacteraceae; genus Bog-113. Next base: position 1,693,821 of record CBDDBV010000005.1, read on the forward strand.
AGCCGCCGAAATCATGCTGGCGCTACGCCGCGATCCCCAATGGACCGCTTTCGTGCGAGGCCAGGCGGCTTCCTTCCCCTTCACCTGGGACACAATCGCGCGAAGCTGGATCTCGCACTGGGAGCGCTTGCTCACGGGAAACTCCCGCTACACGCTTCCGCCTTGCCCGCTTTGCGGCGGCGGCCGTTTCGCTCTGGCGGAGGGTTACCATTGTGCCCGCTGCGGAAACTACGCGAGATCGCTCTGATGCTGAAACGCCTGCGCGAGTACGTGCGGCCGTTCTATCTCCGCAATATTTACTTTCCGCTGTTCCCGCGTCGTAAGCCCCCGTACTTCGACGCCTGCTGGGAATTCCCTCCGGTACGCCCGGAGCCAGACGGAGGGCCCGTTGTCGTGTTCCTGCCCATGAACGATTGGCACTCGCGCATGCAAAGAACCCAGCACCTCACGCTGGCCCTGGCGAAGCGCGGCTATCGCTGCGTCTATCTGAACCCTCACCTTGGCCGTGAATTCCCCGGCCGATTCCGCCCGGACCACGCGGCGCAGGTCACTCAACTACATCCCGGGCTATTCGAACTCCACGTCCACCTGCCGCGCGAGCCCGTCTTTCACCATCGTCTTTTATCGGCGGAAGAAACCAGCTTGCTGGCACACGCGGCGCGCGGCTTATTGCATCAACTGGGCCCCTCCCGAATCGTCCAGATCGTTTCACTTCCGGTCTGGATGAAACTCGCGCAAATCCTTCGCCAGTCGCACTCCGCGCCCATCGTCTACGACTGCCACGATTACCTTCCCGGCTTCCGCGGCATCGCTCCGGCGATCCTTCAAGTCGAACCGGAACTGTTCCGTACCAGCGACCTGGTGATCTGTTCGGCCAATGCATTAAGGGAGCGCGCCCAAAGCTTTGGAGTTCCCGAATCCCATTGCGTTCTCATCCGCAATGCAGCCGCTGCCGAGTTCCTGACAACGAACTGCGCCGAGCCCAAACCAGCGCATCCCATCCGCGTCGGCTATGTCGGCGCACTCGATTCCTGGTTCGACGTCGAAAGCCTTCACGCCGCCGCCGCCGCGCATCCCGAGTGGCAGTTCCATCTGGCCGGGCGCGTGGAGAACCCCGCCGTCGGCAAGCTCTCGAGTTTTCCGAATGTTCACCTCGCCGGTGAAATCAGCTTCTCCCGCCTGCCGGAACTCCTGTGCTCATTCACGGTCGCCATTATTCCTTTCCTGCTGAACCCGCTCATCCGCGCGACCGATCCCATCAAGGTTTATGAATATTTGGCGGCGGGGCTCCCGATCGTTTCATCCGAGCTGCCGGAGTTGGAGCGCTTCGGCGATTTGATCGCCCGCTACCGTGATCCACCCGACTTCGTGCGCAAGATTGAGCTGGCTGCCCGCCAAAACGATGCCATAACCGTGGAGCAGCGGCGCGAAGCAGCCCGACGGGCAACCTGGGAACAGCGCGCCGCGGAACTCGCCGGACACATCGAGGCATTGCTGGGACAGCGGATGTAAACGCCACTTCAAAGACACGATCCCGGTTCCGTGGTAAAGTAACTCCTCGTTTGCACTCCGGCGCCGTTTGCCTACCTCGAAATGGAAACGTCTATGAAAAAATCTACCCGAAACGCCTCCCTCTGCGGTTCCCTAATGCTCGGCCTGATGCTGGCCGGGTCTACTCCGGCCTTTTCCCAATTTCAACCGCTCACCAATAAAGCGCCCTTCACGGCAGGTACCGCGCTTCTGCTGACGGACGGAACAGTGATCGTTCAAGGAGCCGGCACCGCATGGTGGAAACTCACGCCCGACATTACCGGCAGCTATCTCAACGGAACCTGGTCTGAGATCGCATCGCTGCCTTCCAACTACGACCCTCTCTACTTCGCCTCCGCCGTGCTCCCGGATGGCCGCGTGGTCATCAACGGCGGCGAATATAACTTCGGCGCGCAAGTGGAAACCAACCTCGGCGCGATCTATGACCCCACCACGAACAAGTGGACAGCGCTCGCCGGCCCTACCGGCTGGAGCGAGATCGGCGACGCCATGAGCGTAATCCTCCCCAACGGAACCTATATGTTGGGCAACTGCTGCGGATCCACCCAAGCGCTTCTCAACGCGACTACTCTTACCTGGACCAGCACCGGAACCGGTAAAGCCGATCCCAACGCCGAAGAGGGTTGGACTCTGCTCCCGGACGGCACGGTTCTCACCGTGGACGTGGAAAACAACACCGGTGACCATTCCGAACGCTACGCGCCCAAATCCGGAAAATGGGGCAGCGCGGGAAGCACCATCGTCGATCTGGCCAGCACCTCTTTGGAGATGGGCCCGGCCGTATTGCGTCCCGATGGAACGGTCTTCAATGCGGGCGCCACGAAATACACTTCCGTCTATCATCCCGGCGCGGACGGCGCCACCGGCACATGGGTTCCCGGTCCCAACTTCCCGGATATTACCGGCGTCGGCCAGCTTGACATCGCCGACGGCCCCGCCGCGTTGCTCCCCGATGGCAACGTTCTGATGGTCGCAAGTCCCGGATCCTATGAGACCGACAGCTACTTCTTTGAGTTCGATGGGACCAACCTGAATCCCGTTCCCGGCACTCCCAACGCGCCGAGCGATTCGTCCTATTATTTCCGGATGGTCGTCCTCCCAACCGGTCAGATTCTGACCACGGACGGCTCCAATGACGTCGAACTTTATACCTCTACCGGCACTTACAACACCGCGTGGGCGCCCACCATCACGCTTGTTGCCAAGACCCTGATGCATGGCAAGACCTATGGCATCGAAGGGACTCTCTTCAACGGCATGTCGCAAGGCGCCGCCTACGGAGATGATGCCCAATCCGCCACCAACTTCCCGTTAGTGCGCGTCACCAACACCTCTACTGGCCACGTGTTCTACTGCCGGACCCACAACCACAGCAGCATGGCGGTTGCTTCTTCAGCCACCGTCTCCACGCAATTCGATGTTCCGGCCGGGATTGAAACCGGCGCCAGCACCCTGGTCGTGGTTGCCAACGGGATTCCTTCCACCCCCATCCGAGTAACCATTAATTAGCCTTCGAGCATTTTGATAGAGAATCCCGCATAGCACCCAACACTCTCCATTTCGTGAGGAGGAGAGTGTGGATGCGTTGCGGGATTTCTATTTCCATTAGCCTGACCTTCTTCAGGCCGTTCAACCTGGAAGCCGCGACCGCCACCACAACCTCTATATCTGTTTCTCCCACTTCGCAGAAGTTCGGACAAAAAGTGACCATTTCCGCAGCCGTTACTCCCAGCGCCGCCACCGGATCAGTCACGTTCTATAACGGAGTCTCGGTCATTGGGATCGGCACGCTGGCGAGTGGCCACGCGTCCGCCGCCACTGAGTTCCTGCCTTGCTGTTCCGCTACACTCACCGCGCGTTATAACGGCAGTCCCTCTTACGCGCCCAGCGTCTCCGCTCCTGCATCCGAAAACATTCTCATCTCGGCAATGAATGGCTTCGCAAGGTATTCCGACTATGCGGCCGGCGCCAATCCATCCTCCATAGCGGTCGGCGATTTTAACAACGATGGCGTTCCTGACCTGGTTCTAACCAACGTCGGCGAAGCGAGTGAGTTGAATGGCGTGAGCGTGCTGCTCGGCAACCCCAACGGCACCTTTCAGACAGGTAAATTCTATCCCGCCGGTGGGGGCGCTTACGCCGTGGCGGTCGGCGACTTTAACGGTGACGGAATTCCCGATCTTGCCGTTGCCAACACAGACGATTCCCTCCATTCCGTCAGCATTCTTCTGGGACTCGGCAACGGGACCTTCAGCGCGCCCATCAACTCGCAGTTCGGAGACTACTACCCGTCCGCGATCATCACCGGAGACTTCAACGGCGATGGCTTGTTGGACGTCGCCACCGCCAATCTCGGCGACGGTTCACAAGGCTCCTTCACTATATTCGCGGGAAACGGAAATGGCACTCTGGGGACACCCGTCACCAACCCGGTCGGTGCGGAGGCAATGGCGCTGGTCGCCGGAGATTTCAATCGCGACGGCAATGCCGATCTGGCGATCGCCGATCCCATTTCCAACACGGTTTACATTCTGCTCGGCAATGGAAAGGGCGCATTTACGTCCGCCGCTCCTATTTCCGGTCTCGCCGCGCCTTCGGGCATCGTCGCCGCGGATTTCAATGCGGACGGAAAAATCGATCTAGCCACGGCCAATGCGGACTATCTCGCTCCAGCCGGCGGCAACGTCGCCGTCCTACTGGGAAACGGGGACGGCACTTTTCAGAACCCGCGTTCGTCCGGCCCGGTGCTCGATGGGCAGGGGATTGCCGCTGGCGATCTCAATGGTGATGGCAAGATCGACCTTGTGGTGACGACCGACGCCGGTGTGACCATTCTCTACGGCAATGGCGACGGTACGCTTCAGACCCCCTCCGCGCCGCTGGCCACCTCGGCATCCACACTCTCTTCCACAGCCATCGCCCTGGCGGATTTCAACGGAGACTCTTACCCCGATATCGCTGTCGCCAATTATCTGGACGCGAACGCCGCCGTTCTCTTTGGCCAGGCGGGCACGTGCTCTTATAGCCTTACCCCGGCCAGTTCCATTTACGACGCCAATGGCGGCAATTTCCCGCTTTCGGTGACGGCCAACAGCCCCGGCTGCGTTTGGTCCGCGACGGCCAGCCCGTCTCTTTCGCTGTCGCCCTATTCGGGAACGGGAACCCAATCCATCAGCGTCACCGCGCTTCCCAACACCACCGGCCAGGCGCTTACCGGAACCATTTCAATCGGCGGGCAGTCCGCGTCCGTGGGCGAGTGGGAGACCGTTCAGACCTTCAACGACGTCCCCGTATCCGCTTACTACTTCGATGCCGTGAATCTGCTGAAAAACGAAAACATCACCTCCGGCTGCGGCAACAACGATTACTGCCCGGGACTGGTGGTCACACGCGCCCAGATGGCCATCTTCATCGTGCGCGCCATTATCGGAAGCGATAACTTCACCTGGTCTCCCACGCCGCACTTCAATGACGTTCCTCCGAATGCCTTCGGCTTCGCCTGGATACAGAAGCTCTTCGAACTCAACATTACCTCCGGCTGCGGCGGCGGCGATTACTGTCCCGATACCTCCGTAACGCGCGACCAGATGGCGGTTTTCGTAATCCGTGCGCGCTTCGGCGCTTTCACCATTTTCGACTTTCCGCCCGTTCCATCCTTCAGCGATGTGCCCACCAACTATTGGGCGTTCGCCTGGATCCAGCGAATGGCCGTCGATTCCATCACCGGGGGCTGCGGTAGCGGCGATTACTGCCCCACCACCGCCGTCTCCCGCGCCGATATGGCGTTGTTCCTGATGCGCGGCGCGTTTAACCAACTCCTGCCCGCCGGCACTCCGGTGATCACCAAGATTTCCCCAGCCACCCTCACTCACGGGAAAAGCGGGACCTTCACCGTCACCGGGCAATTCACCGGTTTCGTCCAGGGTTCGACGTCCATTAAGCCCGTCCCCGGCCTGCAGATCGGTCCGGCCACCGTAACCTCTGCCGGAACGCTTTCCGTACAACTCACCGCGAACACGGACGCTGCGCTGCAGCCCGTGTCCCTTGTAGCCGTTACCGGTACTCAGGAAGCGATCTTGCCGAACGGGCTTACAATCGAGTGAACGTTTCATACATCACTGTTTGGGAGCCCGTGCCACCTTGCGCACTATTTCTGTTCTTATTTTTCTTATTTTCTTTGCTATCCCCAGAATGAACGCGCAGCAGACTCATCCCTCCGGAACTCTGTCGCCCAGCGCGTTCGCGCTGAAGGGTGTCGGTTTCTCGTCCGTCACCCTGACTTCCAGCCCGAACCCGTCCGAGTTCGGCCGCTCCGTTACGTTGACCGCCGCCGTCAACCCATCCGCCGCTACCGGCAAAGTAACGTTCTATGACGGCTCCACCATCCTCGGGCTCGCTACCGTCTCAAGTGGAACCGCGTTCCTCAACACGGTCCTCCTGAATCCAGGCGCGCGCAAGCTGACCGCCCGCTACGATGGCGACGCCACCTACGCCTCCAGCCTGTCCTCTGTTCTTTCGCAGACCGTTACGGACATCCTCTCGGCCGGGTTTCCCACGGTTCAACAGCTTACGGCCGGCAATCAGCCGAACTCTGTGGCTGTCGGCGATTTTAATCGGGACGGTCACCAGGATGTCGCCGTGGTGAATACTAATTCCTCGCCAGGCACTGTCAGCGTCTTTCTCGGAAACGGAGTAGGCGGTTTCAGTCCGCCATCCACCGTGTCTACCGGAAATGTTCCTCAAGCCGTGGTTGTCACTGACTTTGACGGCGATGGCATTGAGGATCTTGCCGTCTCCTCGCAGAATGGCGTAGGCGTCTTCCTTGGGAATGGCAACGGAACCTTCCGCGAAGTCGGCTCTTATCCCGCGAACATCGGTCCCGCGGGGCTCGCGGTCGGCGACTTCAACAAGGATGGCCTGCCCGATCTGGCCGTCGCCAACACGCTGAGCAGCACCATCAGTATTCTGCTCGGCAACGGCGCGGGCGGTTTTCAACCCACCGCTAACTACGGCACCGGAAACGAGAATGGCAGTGGCGACAACGCGGTCGCGGTCGGTGACTTCAATCTAGACGGCAACCCCGATGTCGCTACCGTGGATTCCAACGACGGTCTCGTCTACGTGTTCCTCGGGGCCGGAAATGGGAGCTTTGGAGCGGCTACCGCCATAAACGTCGGCGGAAACCCGATCGATATCACCTCCGCGGATTTGAATGGAGACGGGATCCCCGATCTCATCGTTCCGGATTCGGTGAACGACCAGGTTCTTGTCCTCCTCGGCATCGGCAACGGAAGTTTTCAATCCCCCGTTGGCTATTCCACCGGAACGCTTCCCGCGGCCGTCGTCACCGGCGACTTCAACGGTGACGGCATTCCCGACATCGCCGTCGCGAATAGCGGCGATTCCACCGTGAGTATTTTCACTGGAAACGGAAACGGCACTTTCCAGGCCGGCGTCGCCTACCCGCCGCTCATCGAAAACCCCGGCGGTTTCATCGTGAGCCTCGCCACCGGGGAGTTTAACGGCGATGGCGTGACCGATTTCGCACTGGCCAATTCCGGCAGCCTCTTCTCCGGCAATAACCCCGGCGGACTGGATATTCTGCTCGGCGGTTCCTGCGGATTCTCCACCAGCCCGTCGTCTTTCGCTTATGACGATCGCGCGGAAAGCACCAGCCTCACGCTTTTCTCCACTAACCCCTCCTGTTCGTGGACCGCTTCCTCCGATTCACCGTGGCTGACCATCGGACCTACTTCCGGAATCGGCACAGCCAGTATCGCGGTCAATCTCACCGCCAACACCACCGGCCTGGAACGCGTCGGCAACATCACCATCGGTGGACAGACTGTGCAGGTGATTCAATGGGGCACGCAGCAGGTGTTCGCGGATGTCGTTCCCACCGACTATTACTTCGATGCCGCCAATCTGCTTTCGACCAAAGGCATCACAGCCGGCTGCGGGACCGACGATTACTGCCCCACGCTCATCGTCACTCGGGATCAGATGGCCATCTTCATCGTCCGCACCGTTTACCACGGCAATGACAATTTCAGCTATAATCCCTCCCCTTATTTCAACGACGTCCCAACCACCGCTTTCGGCTTTAAGTGGATTCAAAAGCTTTTCGAACTCGGTATCACGGCGAGTTGCGGAAACGGAGATTATTGCCCCACTTTAAACGTTTCCCGCGACCAGATGGCCATCTTTATCATCCGGGCCAGATACGGTTCCGCCACCACTTTTGATTACCCCGGGACGCCGTACTTTACCGATGTCCCCACCTACTACTTCGCATTCCCGTGGATTCAGCGCCTCAAACTGGATGACATTACCGGCGGCTGCGGTCCCTCGACGTTTTGCCCCACGCTGTTCGTCTCGCGCGCCGACATGGCGATCTTTATAATGCGGGGAGGCTTCAATCAGCTTCTTCTTCCCGGCACCCCCTTGCTGGTCAGCGTCTCGCCCAACACCATATCGCCCGGGCAGACCGCCACGTTTACCATCACGGGGACGAATACCAACTTTGCTCAGGGCGTGACGCAGATCAATCAAACCGCCGGATATTTCACGGTCGATTCGGTCTCCGTTACGAGCCCCACCAGCATGACCGTGCAATTGACGGCTTCTCCTTCCGCCCCGGTTCAGCCCATTTCCCTCTTCGTCACCACCGGGTCACAGGAAGCGGTTTTACCGAATGGGATTACAATTCAGTGATTCACCCGGCAAAAGTAAGTAATTGCATCCTCGGTTGCAACATGTGACGCTATTCACTATGTTCAATAGGATGTTCAGTCGCGTCCCCCCAACAGGATTCTTGGAGTCTGGATTTTCAACCGTTGTGCTTTTCTCTGGAGCTGATATTTAATGAAGTGTCTTTCGGCGGTACGCGTATGTTTCGCTTTCGGCGCGCTTTCCCAACTCGCCTCGTCGCAGGTGAGTATGGTGAAACCCGCTTCTTTGGCAACGACCCATACGGCATTGTCGGTCTCCCCTGCCAGTCCCTCATTCGGAAGCGTCGTGATATTAACGGCGACCGTCACTCCCGGAACTCCTTCCGGGCTCGTGACCTTCTATGACGGATCGAGCATTCTGGGTACGTCCACCATTACGACGAACACCGCCGTTCTGGATACCGCGCTTCTGGAACCGGGAGCCCACCGCCTGACTGCGCGTTACGGCGGCAATTCCACCCATTCCGGCAGCGTGTCCGCCTCGCAGTCGCTCGTCGTCAGCGACGCGGCGGCCGGCCAGTTCAGCACTGCGACCCCCGTTTCCACGGATCTCAGCCCGGTCGCCGTCGCCTATGCCGATTTCAATGGTGATCACTTCACCGATGTGGTCACCGCCAATCAGACCGGCAACGATGTGAGCGTCCTGTTGGGCAACGGTAATGGGACCTTTGCCGCCGCCGTTAACTACGCTGTCGGCTCCAGCCCTACTTCCGTGGCCGTCGCGGACGTGAACGCCGACGGGAAAGCGGATCTCGTGGTCGTCAACCAGACCTCGAGCAACGTGAGTATTTTGATAGGTAACGGCGACGGCACTTTTAAACCCGCCGTCAACTATACCGTCGGAAATGCCCCGCGAAGCCTCGTTGTGGGCGACTTCAACAACGATGGCTATCCGGACTTGGCCGTCAGCAGCACCAACTCCAACATCGTCAGCATTCTGCTCAACAACGGCGCGGGCGATTTTGACGTAGCCGCAATCAACGTCACCCTTAACGCCACCCCCAAAGGCCTCGCGGTCGGGGATTTCAACAACGATGGTGACACCGATATCGCGGTCGCGGACTACTCGGGCGCCAACAACTATGTCACCGTTTTACTCGGCAATGGCGACGGAACCTTTCACACCCCTGTCGACTACGGCGTGGGCACGAGCCCGACCGGCGTCGCGGTCGGCGACTTCAATGGCGACGGCAAAATCGATCTCGCCGTCGCGAATAGCGGCAGTAGCAACGTCAGCGTCCTGCTAGGCAATGGCGACGGCACTTTCGGCGCCGCCACTTCTTTCGGTACGGCCGTCGGACCTTTCAACGTATTGGTGAGCGATTTCAATGGCGACACCGTCCAGGACCTTGCCGTCGTCGACAATGTCAGCAACGGCGTGAGTGTCCTGCTCGGCAACGGAGACGGAACGTTCCAGAGCGCCCTCAATTTCACCGCCGGCTCCAGCCCTCGCGATCTCGTTGCCGTGAATCTCAACGGCGACGCGAGAGTGGATCTCGTAGTCGCCAATAGCAGCGACAACACCGTCAGCGTCCTTCTCGGGTTGCTCGCCAGCACTACTTCCCTGAGTGTTGCCCCCAACCCCGCCGCCCTCGGCCAGACCGTCCTTCTCACCGCGACTGTGTCCCCGTCCAACGCGACCGGAACCGTCACCTTTACCGACGGCATTACGACTCTCGCCACCGTTCCTGTTTCCTCCGGCACGGCCTCGTACTCCACCAGTTCGCTCACGCAGGGTCTTCACTCCCTGGTAGCCACTTACAGCGGTAGCGGCACCATCGGCTCCAGCGCATCGCCCATCATCAGTGAAAATGTCGAACAGAGCACCAGCGTCAGCCTGTTCGTCTCCTCGTCGAATCCCACCCTCGGTCAACCGGTCGCGCTCACCGCTACCGTGACCCCCAACAACGCCACCGGAAACGTGACGTTCTATGACGGCACGGCGGTTCTGGGCGAAGTTCCCGTTTCCACCGGAACGGCTACGTTGACCACCGCTCTGCTGGCCACCGGTACTCACCTGATCTACGTTCGCTACGACGGCGATGTCAGTAACCTTTCCTCCACGTCCGCCACTTCCGTGGTTTCGGTCTCCGCTGTCGCCGGCGATGGCTTCATGCCGCCCGTAACGTATGGCGCGGGTTCCGAACCGGACGGCGCGGTCACCGGCGATTTCAACGGCGATGGCATCGCAGATCTCGCGATCGCCAACTACAACAGCGGCAACGTCAGCATCCTGCTCGGCGTCGGCGACGGAACGTTCCTACCCGCCGTCAATTACGCCGTCCAGACCAACCCCGGCTACCTCGCCGTGGGTGATTTCAACGGCGACGGTTATCAGGATCTGGTGGTCTCCAACTACACCAGCTCTTCCATCAGCATTCTTCTGGGCGTGGGCAACGGAACCTTCGGCGCCGCGACCAATATCGCCTCCAGCACGCTCCCCTGGGGCGTTGCCGTAGCGGACTTCAACGGCGACGGGAAAGCCGACATCGCCGTGGTCGATAGCGGAACCAATAATCTGGGGATCTTCCTCGGTAACGGCGATGGCACCTTCCAGGCGTCCGTCGGTCTCAATGTGGGCGGGGGTCTGCGCGGCATCGCGGTCGCCGACCTCAACGGCGATGGCAAACCCGACGTCGTAATCACCACCGGAAACGGAGTTCACGTCCTGCTGGGTAACGGTGACGGAACCTTCGGGACGCCGGTCCAGTATGCCGCCGGCACCGGTGAAACCGCCGTCGCTATCGCGGATCTCGGCAACGGCAAGCTCGATCTCGTCGTTGTCAACAGCTTGAGTAACAACGTCAGCGTGCTTCTCGGCAACGGCGACGGCACCTTCGGCGCGGCCACTAATTTCGCCGTCGGCAACTTCCCGCAATCGGTCGTGATCGGAGACTTCAACGGCGATGGCAAACCGGATCTCGCCGTCTCCAATGAAACCGACAGCACCGTCAGCTTGCTCTACGGCAATGGCAACGGCACGTTCCAGGCCGCGTTGGCGTTCCCGTCCGGCGTTAGCGGCAGCCCCATCGCGCTTGTCGCCGGCTCATTCCACGGAACCGGACAGGACGATCTGGCAGTCGCCAACTTCCAATCCAATAACGTCGCCATCCTGATCGCATTGCAACCTGTGACGGTCAGCTTGACGGCCACGCCCAATCCCGATCCGACCGGCTCTCAGCTCACGCTAACCGCCATCATCACGCCCAACCTGGCCACCGGAACCGTCAGCTTCTATGCCGGCTCGCTCCTGCTCGGGTCCTCCACCGTCACCACCGGAGTCGCCACCCTGGTCGTGCCGATTCCGCCCGCCGGAACTCAATCCCTTACCGCGGTGTATAGCGGTGACGGCACCTACGGCATGGGCACTTCGCCTGTTGTCGTGGACATCATCTCGCAAAATTCCACCATCACCACTCTGACCGTGGCGCCCACCGCCGTTTTCGGGAGCTCCGTCTCCATGACGGCCAGCGTCACCGGTACCGGCGTCACCGGCAGCGTCGCGTTCTTCAGCGGATCCACCATCCTCGGTCAGGCGCCGCTGGTTAGCGGGATCGCCACCTTCCATACGCAGTTGCTTCCCGCCGGGCTCCAAAGCTTAACGGCCCGCTACGAAAGCCAGGGAAATTTCGCCACCAGCCTTTCCTTGCCCGTTCCCATCACCGTGGTCGCCCAGCAGGGCTTCTCGCTTCTGGCCCCACAGGGTTATGCCGCGGGTTCACCCATCTCGGTAACGTCGGCGGACTTCAACAACGATGGCAAGATCGATCTTGCCGTCGCCAACGCCGGCGTCAGCATCCTCCTGGGCAATGGGGATGGCACTTTCCAGGCCGCTTCCAACTTGTCCGCGGGCACCGGCCCCACCCAGATCGTCTGGGGTGACTTCAATGGAGATGGCAACGCCGACGTCGCCGTTTCCGACTCCGTCTCCAATAACGTCAACGTCCTGCTCGGCTACGGCAACGGAACCTTCGCATCCGCCGTCAGCTACGCCGCCGGAACCGGCCCCAGTTCGCTCACCGTCGCGGACTTCAACATGGATGGCATTCCTGACCTCGTTGTCGCCAATCGCAACAGCGGCAACGTCAGCACGCTGCTCGGAGTCGGCGATGGCACCTTCACGGCTGCCACGAACACCGTCGTCGGCACTTCCGACATCTTCGTCACTTCCGGCGATTTCAACGGCGACGGGATCCCTGATATCGCGGTCGCGGATTTCTCCGCCAACGCCGTTTGGATCTTGATCGGTAAGGGCGATGGAACCTTCCTCACCCCGGTCGTTAACAACGTGGGCACCGCGCCCATCTCCATCACGGTCGGCGACTTCAATCGGGATGGCAAGATGGATATCGCCGTCGCCAACCAGGGAAGTCAAAATGTCAGCGTCCTGCTGGGTAGCGGCAACGGCTCCTTCCTCGCGGCTGTCAACTATCCTTCCGGAGCGGGCACGCAGTACGTCGCTGTCACTGATTTCAACGGTGACGGCATTCCCGACCTGATCGTCACTAACGAAGGCGGCACCGTCAGCGTCCTGCTCGGAAACGGCGATGGCTCCTTCAAGAGCCCCGCTTCGTATCTCGCCGGTTCCAACCCGGTCTCGCTCACCATCGCGAATTTCAACGGCGATAGCAAAGCCCAGGTCGCCGTAGCCAGCGAGGGCAGCGATAACGTCTCGATTCTTCTCGATGGACCTCCCACGTTGACGTCCATCGAAGGCGTGCAGCAGACCACTCCGGCCGGTACCAACTACCCGTCCTTGCTGGAGGTTCAGGTCGTCGGCTTCGGTGTTCCCGCGGCCAACGCCAACGTTTTGCTGACCGCTCCCGTCAGCGGCGCGAGTGGGTTCTTCACTGGTTCCGGCGCAACCGCCACCATCACCACGGGCGGTAACGGAATCGCCACCTCGCCTGTCCTGACCGCCAACGGACTAGCCGGTCCGTTCACTGTCACCGCCACCATCGAATCCGCGTCCACGCCCTTCAGCCTCACCAACGGCCCCAATGCGTGTACGTATTCCGTCGCACCCGGCACCACCACGGTCGATGACACCGGCGGCATCAGTGCCTATACCGTCACTCCCAGCAGCCCGGATTGTGTCTGGGGCGCCGCGACTGACTCGCCCTGGATCACCATCACCACCGCATCCGGCACCGGAACCGGCACCGGCACTCTCACCATCGCTCCCAACACCACCGGCCTCGGACGCTCGGGGAATCTCCTGATCGCCGGACAGACCATCCCCATCACCGAACGGGGCACCACGCAGGTCTTCGCCGACGTTCCGCCCAGCGCCTACTATTTCGACGCCGTCAATATCCTTTACAGCAAGGGGATCACCGCCGGTTGCAGCACCAATCCGCTCAACTACTGCCCGAACGATACCCTGACCCGCGCGGAAATGGCCATTTTCGTGGTCCGTTCCATCTACGGCAACGACAACTTCATGTACTCGCCGACAGCCTACTACAACGATGTTCCATCGGGAAGTTTCGGCTTCCAATGGATTCAGAAGCTCAACGAGCTCGGCATCACCGCCGGCTGCGGCAATGGCGACTATTGCCCGAACACCATCGTCACCCGTGACGATATGGCGATCTTCCTGGTGCGCTCGCGCCTCGGTTCCGCCACGCCGTTTAACTACAATCCCACTCCGTACTTCACGGACGTTCCGACGAATTACTTCGCCTTCCCGTGGATCCAACGCATCAAGCAGGATCAGATCACCGGCGGCTGCACCGACACCACTTACTGCCCGAGCACCGCGGTGGATCGCGGCGACTTAGCGATCCTGCTGGTCCGCTCCTCCTACAACCTGTTCCTGCCGCTTAACTATCCGGCAGTCACATCCATCAGCCCGGCGATCATCGCGCCCGGTACCACCGCCAGCGTCACCATCACGGGAACCAACACCGCTTGGACCTCCCTTGGCACTACGGTCGACGCCATTCCCGGAGTCACCATGAACTCCGTCACCGTGGTCAATGCCACCACCATCACCGCGAGCTTCGTCGTCTCCCCGCAAGCCAACACCACTCAGCCTTTCTCGGTGGTCGTGGTGACCGGCACGGAAGAAGATGTTCTGCCTAACGGCTTGACCTTCTAAATTCCCGCGCTCCAAACCTGCCGGCGCGTTCATCGAACTAACTCGATGCGCGCCGGCTTTTCATTCCCGGCACGAATTCCATTAGCTCTTCCCACTCCCGCCGTTCGAACGCCCAAAGCGCAATCACATAAATAACCCCCATCCCGATCGCCATCCCCACTCCGGGAGTGACCACGCGCGCCGCAACCCCCGCCGCCAATCCGAAAAGCCCCGGTACCAGAAACGCCGACCGAACCCCGCTCCACTCAATCGCTCCGCTCCGCAGAAGCCACCGCACCGCCATCCCCAGGAGCCCCGCTTGCACCATGAGGAGCCCCGCCATATATGGAATGATTCCGCGCGGTAGCAGCGCCCATAGACAAATTCCCGTTCCCGCCAGATTGACTAAGTCGAGCGCCAGCGTCTTCCGCGGTTCCCGATGGGTCAGCAACAAAAATGCGCCCGCTTCCATCAGTGCCGTAACCGACGCCGTCACCATCGCCCACGGAAGAAATGGAACCGCACCCGCCCACTTACTCCCGTAAAGGAACCGCACCAACTCCGCGCTCACCAACGACAAAACAACCGCCGCCGGGACCGACGTCCACGCCGTCACCCGCATCAGCATCGCGCTCGCGCGCCGGAACCCCACGCTGTTCGGCTCATACCGCGTCAGCATCGGAAAAATCGTCAGCGTCAACAAAGACGTCAGCTTCAGACAACAAAAGCTCGCCAACCCGATCGCCCGTCCATACACGCCTAGCGCCGCCAGCCCGATCATTCCCACCATCACGCTGCTCTCGAGCACCTGCTGCCCGCGCGCCGTCAACCCGCTCGCGATGCGCGTCCAACCATATCGCCACGCCGGTTGAAACTCCCGCCAGTTCCACTTCCATGAAGGCCGCCACCGCACCACGAAGAACAGATCGTAGATAAACGGCAGCGTCGTAACCAGCCCGGGGATCAGCAGCGCATACACCCCCGCGCCGTTCATCGCCAGCACGATCGCAATCACCGCGTTCCCCGCCAGCCCGCCCGCTTCCAGCAGCCGCAGCCGGCTCCAGTTCAGCTCGCGTTCCAGCATCTTCACGCGTAGTTCGGCCGCCCAGTCCAGCAGAAAGAAAATCGACATCACGCTCAGCGCCGGCGCCACCGCTGCGTAATCCGGAAAGCGCCGCAGCACCACCGCGGCCCCGTTCATAATGGCCATCGCCGTCAACTGCGTGAACCCACCGAACGTGAACTGCGCCTGATAATCCACCGGCTCGCCCGGCCGCGCCTGCAGCGTATACTCCAAAAAGCTGCGGAACGAAAGCACCGTGACCAGCCCGATCACCGCGTTCACCAGCCCATATTCCCCGTAGGCCTTCGGATCGAGCAGCCGCACCAGCACCACCGTCACCGCAAACTGCAATCCCTCGCGCAGCACGCTGATTCCGGTAATCCACAGCACGCCGGATCTCACTTGCCTCGGCGTCACCCCGCCATCCGCGCCCGGTCCGCTTGGTGCCATCATGTGCTGCTACCATGACCTCATCCCGGCTAGTCTATTACCCGAATCCAAAATGAAAACCGCTTTCCTCCTTCCGCTCGCGCTCGCCGGCGCCTTACTCGCCCAGCAGCCCACCACGCAACTCCCGTACTCGCCCAGCCTCGATCTGACTTCCATGGATACCAACGTCCAGGCTTGTCAGGATTTCTATCATTTCTCCTGCGGCAACTGGATCAAGAAAAATCCCATTCCGGCGGACCAGTCCTCGTGGGACGTCTACGGCAAGCTGGCTTATGACAATCAGCAGTTCCTTTGGGGTCTGCTTCAGGAAGCCGCTAAGCCATCGCCAAACCGCACCGCGTCGCAGCAGAAGATCGGCGATTTCTTCAACGCCTGCATGGATGAGACCGCCATCAATGCGGCCGGCATCAAGCCCGTTCAACCCGCCCTCGAAGAGATCGCCGGCATCCAAACCCTGAACGACCTTTCCCGCGTCGTCACCGCCGGGCACATATCCGGTCTAGGCGACGGATCTCTCTTCCGCATCGGCTCCGACCAGGACTTCGAGAACTCCGAGAACGTTATCGCCTTCGCGGGAGATGGCCAGCTTGGTCTGCCCGACCGCGATTACTACACTAAGACCGACCCGAAGTCGGTCGAGATCCGCGCCCGCTACGTCGCGCACATGCAGACCATGTTCGGCCTCATCGGCGATACTCCCGCGCAGGCCGAAGCGCACGCCAATCAAGTCATGTCGCTCGAAACGGATCTGGCGAAATCCGAACTCACCCGCGTCGAGCGCCGCGATCCCCACAAGCTTCTGCATAAGTTGACGCGCGCGCAGCTTGAAACGCTCGTCCCGTCTTATGACTGGAATTCTTACTTCACCGCCGTCAACCTGCCTGACGTCAAGCTAATCAACGTCATGGAGCCCGCGTATTACCAGGAACTCCAGAAGCAGCTCAAGTCGCGTTCCATCGAAGATTTCAAAAGCTACCTCCGCTGGGCGTTGATCCGCGATGCCGCCGATTATCTCGCCGCGCCCATTGCCCAGGCGAACTTCGACTTCTACGGAACTTATCTCCGCGGAGTTCCGAAGATGCTGCCGCGCTGGCATAAATGCGTCCGCTGGACGGACCGTGATCTCGGCGAAGCGCTCGGCCAGGTCTTCGTCGCTAAGACCTTCACCCCGGAACAGAAGGCCCGTACTCTCGCCATGACGAAGCAGATCGAATCGGCCATGCAAGACGAACTTAAGCAACTGCCCTGGATGAGCGATGCGACGCGCGCGCAGGCGCTCACCAAGCTACACGCCATCATCAATAAAATCGGCTACCCCGATAAGTGGCGCGACTATAGCTCGCTTACTATCAAACCGAATGACTTCTTCGGGGATGTCCTGCGCGCCTCCCAATTCGAAACCAAACGCGATCTGGCGAAAATCGGCAAGCCGCTCGATCGCGGCGAATGGGGCATGACGCCGCCTACCATCAACGCCTATTACAACCCGCAGATGAACGACATCAATTTCCCCGCCGGCGTTCTGCAGCCGCCGCTCTATGACCCTAAGTCCGATGATGCGCCGAACTACGGCAACACCGGCGCCACCATCGGCCACGAACTAACTCACGGCTTCGACGATGAAGGCCGCCAGTTCGACGCGCAAGGGAACCTAAAAGACTGGTGGACCGCCAAGGACGCTCAGGAATTCCAGCAGCGCGTGGACTGCGTCTCCACGCAGTATTCGGGTTATACGGCGGTCGATGACATCAAGATCAACGGCAAACTAACTCTCGGCGAAGATGTGGCCGACTTAGGTGGAACCCTACTCGCCTACATC
Source organism: Bryobacteraceae bacterium (assembly GCA_965225785.1). Taxonomy (GTDB): domain Bacteria; phylum Acidobacteriota; class Terriglobia; order Bryobacterales; family Bryobacteraceae; genus Bog-113. Next base: position 1,711,517 of record CBDDBV010000005.1, read on the forward strand.
GCGTGGAAGCACGCGACGGCGGATCAGAACTTACAACCCGTCGACGGTTACTCCCCCGACCAGCGCTTCTTCATCGGCATGGCGCAATGGGCCTGCGGTGACGTGCGGCCGGAAACGCGCCGTGAGCGGGCCATCACGGATCCGCACTCCCCGCTCGAATTCCGCGTCAACGGCGTAGTCTCCAACATGCCCGAATTCGCGAAGGCTTTTAGCTGCAAAGTAGGCCAGCCAATGGTGCGGGCGAACCCCTGCCGTGTCTGGTAAGGATTGGTCTCTCTATAAATGGAGAGTATTTCCCGGTTAAGGCTCGTATAATTCTGCTAAGGTACGGTCATGCGCGTTTTAATCAGCCATCACGCGAAGTCTGACGGAAAGCTCGCTATTAAGCTGTCGAACGGACTGCGAAAGACCAACGGCCAACCTCGTATAGAGAACTTAAAAGCAATTTGTGGCGAAGAGAATCCTCGAAAAATATCCGACGAACTTCGCAAACGCTATGACGGTATGATCGCCGTCCTTTCGCGACCGTATATGCAGGACGACTGGCTAGTCAACGAATTGCTACAGGCCATCTTGGTTGAGCAGAACTCTCGAAATACGTTTGTCTTTCCAATAGTCGTATCCAACTGCCAGATTTTGCCTCCGTTGAAAGAACGCGTCATCGATTTCAGAAATCGCGAGTTCGACGAAGCATTCGCCGAACTATGCATGCTTTTCGAGGGCTCGCGGGACGTATTCGTTGTCATGCGATACGGGGACCCAGCGCACGATCACTTCTACCAGCTCTACGTCAAGCCCACCATCGAAGAAGCCGGGTACTCCGCGATTCGCATCGATGAGATCAAAGACGCAGGATCGATTACCGATCAAATTCTTGCCCGGATTGAGGCAAGCACGATCGTTTACGCCGATTTGAGCGGTAGACGCCCGAACTGCTACTTCGAGACGGGTTACGCAATAGCTCTTGGCAAGGATTTGATCTTAACCAAACTCAAAGGCGAGCAGGTCGATTTCGACCTTTCCCACCGAAGACATATCGTCTATGAATACGGGCACGGTAGGGAATTCGCGCTTGAACTAAGAGACCACCTCGAAGCTATCAAACGAGCCCGGACAGCTGATACCCAAGATGCGTTGACTCCCCGCGTGGGTGCTCGAAAGCGCTCCCTTACGCCGAACGCCCGCCGCGCAAGCTAAGCTCTCGAAGCGAGTCACAAAGCCTTATAGTACTCACCTCACCCCATACCGAACCACTTCCCCCACCCGATCCGCCTTCTCGCTCCTACTCACATTCACTTCCCCCACCACTCCCAGCGCCTCGCTCAAACTCGCCCAGTTATCGGAAAAATAGGGATGCCCCCGATCGCTCATAGAGTCAGGTGCCGCGCCCGCATCCAGCGCCTTCATAATCCGCACGAAGCCCGCATGCTCCCGCGCGTGCCGGAACCCCGCCAGATAAGTCGCGTCCGTTAGACCGTAATCGCCGGATGGCCTCTGTACGGCCGCTGAGAGCTCAGCGCTATTACTCAGATACAAATTATTCCCGCGCGCTTCCACCCGCACCGGCGCCAACCCGTCCAATCCTACGCCCGCCCACTGCAACCCCAGCCCGCCGACACTAATCCTTCGCGACAAGTCATCCGCAATCGCCGCTCGTACCGCGGCCGCATCCCAGGCGCTCTCCGCTCGAATCACAAGCACGCAAGGCATCGCGAGAAAGTCAGAACCCGCCGGCTGTTCGCTCGATTGCACCTCCAGCAACGCCTCCATGCGCACCGAACGCAACAATCGCGCCAGCCCATCGGAAGCTGCCGCCTGCACCTGCAGCGGAGCCTCATCGATCCGCGTTTCCAAATCCGCCTCCGTACCCGCACTCTGCTCAACCGGAGCGCCCGGTGCATACCGTTCATCCCGCTGACCCTGCACTTCCGGATAGAGAATCTTCCGCCTCACCAAGTCCGTCACCCGCGCCGGATCCGGACGCGCCCACGCCCGATACAACCCCGCATCTCCCGGCGCCATGTGGGCCAACTGCGCCAGTGCCGAGCGTTGCGCGTCCGTCACCGCCGCATCCGGCGCATCGGCCTGCCGCAGCAACACCCGCCGCTCCGTATACTCCGCCGCCGTCCGATCCAGGTCCGTCACTTCCGCCCGAAACCCCTTCAACTCAGTCACATTCCTCTGAATCCAATACGACCGGAAGTACGTGTTCCGCGCCAGCGCGTCCATGTTCAACACCATGCGTAGCTCGCCCGCGCCCGTGCTTGCCCGCACCGCATCGGCGTACCAACTCTCACCCGTCAGTGCCGGTTCCGTCCCGCCGCTTTGCAACGCCAAAGCCCGGGCCACCAGATCATCCCGCGTCGCCACAAACAGCATGCCTTGCGAAAATGCAAACGCCACCGTACGCCCTGAAGCCTTATCCGTGCGCAGGTAAAACTCAACTCCCGCCGCCTGCCGCCGCTCGAACTTATCCCGCAGCGTCCACAGTTCACTCTGCGTCACCTTTGCATTCGGCATCTTGGTGATGTAAAGAAACTGCAGTTCCCGCGCGTCGTATAGACCCAGCGCGGATTCCGTTCCGGCAATCTGCAGCACCTCCGCTAAACCCGGCGCCATTCCCGAAGCTTCCGAATACTCCTTCCCCACGCCGCTGATCTTCTGTAGCAGGTTGGAGTTCGCAAACACCGCGTAATTGGAACTCGCCAACCACTTCGCCTTCACGCGGGACCCGTTCCAATCCGCCAACAGCCGCCCGAAATCCTTCGCCTCCAAATACACCAGCGGCCCCGCCGGCATCATCTGCGCGGCGGTCTTCGCGCCGGAGGGAAGCACCTGCAGCCACGCCACGCCTGCCAGCAGAAACACTCCCGCAATCACCGCCGTCCTGCGTCTCATCGGAAACTCCCCGCCAGAAGCCGCGGCGCCACCACGGTCTTCTGTTCGATCGACGGCCCGATCGCCGGCTGCCGCGCCGCGTTCTGCGCCCGCCGATTCTGCTCAGCTTGCAGCGCCTTCAATCGCGACTCTGCCGCCGCACTGTCCTTCGAGTCCAGGTTCAGAAAGTTTATCGCGCCCATTTCGTACGCGATCGCCTGCGGAAGCGCATCAATCCGTTCCGCGGCGTGCGAAAGTTCCTCCACCAACGCACCACGGTCAGGAACGTCTCCCCCAAACAGCGGAAGCGCCGCTTCCGGATTGTTGACCATTCCCGGGCGCACCACCGATCCGTCCATCTGCTCAGTCGCGATAGCTAAGCTATCCCGCTTCGCATCCAGCACCGCGCTCAAAGTAGCCAGCCTCACCGGAACCGAATCCGGCGCAAACGCCAGCGCCTCGCGCAACAGCCGAACCTTCACCGCCGAGTCCGTGTCCTTCGACGCCAACTCCACGCGCGCCGCCACGCGATACGGTTTCTCCGCCGCATCCAGCGTCACCGCTCCACTCGCCAGCGCGCTCAACTCGGTCCCATCCGCCGCGCCCGCACCATGCGAGGCCTCCGCCGCTTCCACGCGCATTGCGTAACTCGCATGCGCATCGCTCACCACCTGGGTCAGCAAAGCGTCCCGCTCCGCGCCGCTCAACAACTTCGCCAGCCCCAACCGCGCACTCGCATCCCACGGCGCCGCCTTTACTCGATCCCGCAGAAACGGGATCGCCTCCACATTTTTCCCATGCCTCTCGAGCAGTTCCGCCGCGCTCACAAAGCCCTCAAACGGCTCGCCCGCAATCAGATTCATCCGCCGCAGCAGCGCCGCCGCTGCATCGGTGCGATTCCGTTCCAGATACACATCCGCCAGTCCGATAAAGTTAGCCGGCTCATACCGCTGCGCATCCAACTCGCGGCTATACATAAACTCAGCCACGTCCAGATAGGCCGCCCGATTCCTTTCCCTCAGCGCCATGGCCGCCGACTGCAAGAGGTTGAACCCCGGCGCTTCGTCCGGCTTTTCCCGATATCCCGCCAGCACCCGATCAAGCGCTCCCGCCGCTGCGGATAACCGAAGCCATTCCACCACATGTCGCTTCGGCGCTTCCTCGCCCAGCAACTTCCACTGCGCTTGCGCCCGCGCTACATCGCCGCTATCCAACAGCATTCCCACCAACGCCACGCGCACTCTCGCGGTCTCACGCTCGAGCTGCGCCAGCTCGTACCCGCTTGCAGCCGCCGCGTCCAAAGCGAGAACCTCTAAGCGCCGCTGCTTCAGGTCAATCTTCTGCGCCGCTGTGAGCCGTGGATTCTCCCCGAAGGATTCGAGCGAGGCATACTCCTCCGCGATGTCCAGTACCCAGACCGTATCTTCCTTCGCATCGAGCGATGCATCGAACGCCGCCGTCAGCAGCGGATCCAACTGGAATGAGCCATTGATTCGCGCATACTCTCTGATCCATCGCTCCAGATCCGGACGCAATTCGCGCCCCGCTCCGCTCGCAATTACATGAGTGATGAGTAAGCTACCTTGCGCCCAGAATGTCGGCGGTACCGCCGCGCCGCGCGACTGCAATCGCTCCAACGTCGCGACGCCCGCCCGCCATTCCGCAATCGCTTCCGCTTTCCGCCCGGCATCCCACAGCGCCCGCGCCGCTCCATTGTGCGCGTCGGCCCGAGTCGCATCCAATTGCAGAACGTCCCGGAACTCAGTCACCGCCTGCGCGCTCTGCTTCTTCTCCGCGTAGTATCGTCCAAGGCTCATGTACGCCTCCGGATTTCCAGGCGCGGCTTCCACGGAAGCCCGTAGAAACGCCACCGCCTCCGGCCGCCGCGCCGTCGTCTCCAGATATTCGCCATACCGGGCGCCGTAGTAAAACCAAACGGTCCCGGTTAGCTGGTCGTCCCGGTTCGGCGCCGCCTTTAAGCGCGTTCCGATATCCGGATCGCTCCCCAGCGCCGCCGTAAACGACCGCCCGATCATCGTCTCGGGATCGGCGAAGTACAGTCCGGTCAGCGCCGTGAACGCCCGGTTCCACAGCGCATTTTCGCCGGTTCCGCGCGCTGCCACTGCCCGCTGTGCCAGCCCCTCATCTCCATTCGCGATCGCGTACTGCGTTGCCCGGTCGCGCAAGCCCGGCTGCGTCGCATACCGCGCCAGTTTTAACAGCCGGTCGGGATACGCGCGGCTCACCGTCGCCAGATACCAGTCCTGCAAAGGCCCGCTTACCGCATCGGGCGTCAATTGTTCCAGCACGCGCAGCGCATCCGCACGCTCATCCACCGCGATGTAGGCCGTCGCCGCATATCCCAGAGCCTTGCCCCACCCGATGCCGCTTTTCGCATAGGCTTCCATCTCCCGCGCCAGTTCTTCAAACACCCCGCGATGCAGCTCCAACTGGTTCAACCGGTCCAACGCCCCATTGTTCGGGTCCCCCGCCGAAACCTGCCCGCGCAAAATTTTCGCTTCCAGCGGCGCCATCTCCGCCTCATGCGCGAAATCCGCCCACGCAATATCTCCGCTGATCTTCTCTTCCAACGCCGCTTTCTCCTCAGGCGTATACTCCGCCGCAATCACCTTCGCGGCCGGCAGCAATGACGGCGTGATATTCCGCTGGTTCGCTAACAGCGGATCCATGCGCCGCGCCCGCGCCATCACGCGCGCATAGATCGCCATCTCCCCCGCATAATTCTCGGTATCGCCCTGCTCATGCTCCACCACGAACAACGGCGTCCCCACCAGCTTCGCCCCATTCTCCGCATAACCCGCCGCTTGCTGCACCATTCCCCACTGGTCCAGCCGATCCGCAATCTCAAACAACATCGCGGCCGTCTCAATATGCTGTCCGATCACCGCCGTCCGCAGCGCCTGCACCGCCGCATCCGTCTGCCCCAACCGCGCATGTAACTCCGCAATCTCGCGCATCCACTCCGGGTTTCTATACGACAGCTCATATAGCTTCGAATAAGTCTGGATCGCATCCGCAAACCGCAGCAGCCGCTTCTCCAACACGGCACGCGCTTGCACCACATCCGCGCGATCCGGCCGGTCCTTCATCGCCACCCCGTAAGCCGAAATCGCCGCCGGGAAATCCTCCGCGCGCGTCTCCACCCGCGCCAGCACAATCGGCCATCGGTAATCCCTCGGCGCGTCTTTGATCGTCTTCTGATAGAACCCGATCAACTGCTCCGCCCGCCCATGCTGCACCGCATAGCCCGCCGCTTCCGCCGTCAAGCCCGCATCTTCCGGATAGCGGTTCAACACCTCGATATACTGCTCAACTGCCTGAGCGAACTCTTTCCTTTTCGTCAAAGTCGGAATCAGTCCACGCCGCAGTTCCGCCACCCGCGCCGTTCGATCCTCCGCAGCCAGCGGCGATCCGTGCAGTGTCTTGATCGTTGTCAGCACAAACTGCTCGTACCCCGCGTCATCGCCCGCCAGCACATATGTCGACCCCAACGCCGCCAGATACTCCGCCCGGTACGGATCGCCCTTCAGCAATCCGGCCAGCAGCGTCCGCGCGCGATCGAACTGCTTCGCGCTCATCGCATCCCTCGCCGCTTCGAGCGTAAACTCATTCCCCAGATCCGGCCGCGCATTCTTCGCCGCATCCAGCAAGTAGCCGATCGCCTTATCCCACTGCTGCTCGCCCGTCTCGAAATTCACCGCCGCCCGCACCACGCCCAGAATCTTCGGGTTCGCCTGATAAAGGGCGTCGATAATTTCCTGCGCCTTCGCCTTATTCCGCGTGGCATAGAAGTGCGCCAATTGAATTTCGAGCTGCATCCGGTCTACCGGATCATTGGACAGGGTCACCTGCTTCTCGAGCGCGCGCTCCTGCAGGCCATCGAAACCATCACGCCGCGCGGCCTCCGCCAACTCCACCACGCTCGACGCATCCTTCGCCCGATCCAGAACTCCGCTCAGAAACTTCTCCAGCTCATCGCGCCGCTGCTGCTTTTCCAGCACCGCGATCCGCAGGTCTCGCGCCGCCGAATCGCCTCCCGTGGTCGCAGTCTCCTTATCTACTAAATCTTCGTAAGGCTTCCGCATCGCCAGGCGCAACAGCCGTCCCCGTGCGCGCTCATCGCCCGCTCTCGCACCTTCCGCATACTCATGAACCGCCGCCGCATCATCGCGCAGCCCTTCCTCAATCGCGCCATCCTCATACGCGAACAGCTCCGGCTTCCCGAACTTCTTCCGCCCCTCCGCAATCAATCGCAGCGCATCGTCGAAACGGTAGTAATCCCAAAAGACCGTCGCCGCGCTTAAATAAGAATCCGGCTTGCCCGGCTCAATCCGCAGCACTGCATTCCACACCGGCGCGGCCCGATTCAACTCATCACGATCCGCGTATATATCGCCCACGCGCTCCAGCAGATCCCGATCCCGCGGACTCGCTTTCACCGCGAGTTCTTCCAACCCCACCGCCGTCCCCGTATTCGCCGCGTCGTAAGCCGCGAGCGACCGGTAGATCGAAGCCGCGCGCTCGGTCGACCCCACTTTGCCCGGTTCCGCTTCCGCCAGCGCGCGCATCCCCGGCGCGGCCGCTTCGAAGTGCGAAGTCCATGCTTCCGCCTCCGCCGCAAACTGCACCGCCGCCGGATTCTCGCTAACCGCCTTCTTCCAATCCCCCGATGCCAGGCTTGGGTTTGTTTTGCGAACCTCCTCCAACTCTGGCGCCAGTTGATTCTTCTCCGAAAGGCGCTGGAAGAACTGCCGCTTTAACTCGCCGTCGTAAAACCAATAATTCCGCAGCAGCTCTTGGTACGCCGCGTCGTCACGTGTCTCGCGAGCCTGGTACGCGGTTAACAGGTCCCGCACGAAAGCCAGATCATCCGGAAACCGTTGATGTGCATACAGGCTCACCTGCAAATACATCTGGGCCCCGATCTCGCCCGGTCCCACCACTTGGTTGAAGTAATGCTCCAGTTGCGTCCCTGAAAAGATCCCCGTCACTTCCCGCGTCAGCCTTTGGAAATCATCCTTCCGTTTCTCCCGTAGATACCAGCGCGCCAGCTCGTGATACCAGGTCCGGTCCGGAAACTTCGCCATCGCCCGCCGATAGGTTTCCACCAACGCCACGTCCAGATGATTCGCATCCAGGTACGCGGCGAACTCCCGGTACAAACCCGGATCGTTCGGATTGCGATCGATCTCCCGCCGGTAAACCCGCAGCACGTCCGCAAACTGCTTCAGCTCTTCCAACCGCGTGATGTACCGCTGTAGAACACGATCGTACTCGGGCGACCGCGCCGCCGGCCCCGCGGGGGATGACTCCGCCTGCTGGCTTTGTTCCGTCACTTTCCCGCCGACCGGCACGCCTTGTGCACGCCCCGCCAACTCCTTTAACAAGCCGTCGTAAAGCGCAAACTCTTCCGCCATCTGATTTCCCCGCGCCAGCGCATCGGCCAATAGCATAGCCACCTGCACCCGTTCCGCCCCATTTGGAAACGCGTTCAGGTACGCCCGACCGTCCCGCAGCACGCATTGGTCGTCCGCATACGTTGCACAAGTTTGCACAATCGCCGCCCGCAACCCCGGCAATTGGCCCGACTTTGGAAACCGCTGCTCCAGCAACGTCACCAACCGCGCCCCGGTGCTTCGGCGGAAATACGCCGCTGATTTCACGTTCTCGTCGCGATACTCCCGCGTCGCCGAAGTCGAATTGAAAACCAGCGACAGAATCCCGTTCAGAAAACCGGGCGATTCATCCACCTTCGCGATGTCCCGAAAGAACGACAGATCGCCCGCGCCGAACGAAATCGGCTCGTCGCCCGAGTTCAACAACAAATTTGCGAGAGCACCCAGTGCCTGTTCCGCACTGGAATCAGTAGCGCCCGGTACGCTGTACATTGCATAGAAGCACCGCGCCGCTTCGTTCACATCCGGCAAGCTCTTGAAAAGATTTCCCAGGGTCCACAGTTCCGCCGCTGTCCATGCTTCCTTCGAAGATTCCTTTGCTAGCCCGAACGCCTGCAGCGCGCGTTGCGCCTCGGCCGTATTCTTCTGGTTCTGGTAGTAAAGGAACAGCCGCGCGGCCGCGTTCAGGTCGGTGGGTTTGTTTTGCAAAACGGTCCGCGTGGCCCCCAGAAACTCCCGCAGGCGACCCTGCTGTTCGAGCAAACTGAAATAGCTCGCGCTCAGTTCCGACGGCCACAGCGGATCGAAAGCAGCGTCGTAAATTGCAATCGCGCCATCCGCCGAACCTCGCGCCGCCGCCACCGCCGCCCGTTCGCGCACGGGATAGATAGGATCATCCGGAAACTTTTGCGAAAACAAAGAAACCGTCGCCAGCGCCTGATCGTACCGCTTATGCGCGATATCGAAGTCCACCGCCGCCCGATAGCCGTTCTCATCAGCCGGATGCAGCTTGATCCACGCCGCAAACGCCGTCTCGGGAACCGAGTCCGGCAAGCCCTCTTCTTCCGCCACGCTCACCGTCCGCCCTACCGCCTTCCACGGCGCCTGCCCGGTAAACGGCTCAATCGGGTTCGTCTTCGCTTGCACAACTATGCCCAACGCCGCGATCTCTTTCGCGCCTTCCTCGCGCCGGTGAAAGTAGTCCGCCAGCGCCGTATAGTTCGAACTCAGTTGTGCATACTTCCGCCAGTCCGCTTCCGCCGCTTTGAAATCGAGCGCGGTCTCATCCTCCTGCGCCCGCAGCCGCCAATTCGAAGCCACTTTTGGTTTCGCATCGATCAGCTCTCCGAGCGCCGAACGCGTCTCCGCCGGCGGCCTGCGGATGAGCAGGTTGCCGCCCGGCATCACCACCTGCCGGAAGAACACCGCGATCATCGGCCCTTGCGGCAGGTGCTGGACCCACTCCTGCAACTCGCCCCGCGCGGCCACGCCCGCCGCGAACAAAGCAAACCCAAACGCCGCCCACCTACCAAACCTCAACGGACACCTCCTGCGAGGCAATGTTGTGCGCGATATCTTCCGCCGTCACATTCAACAGGTACCGCCCGGGGGGCAGCTTCGGCGGCACGCGGATCTCGCCCACGTTCGCCTTCGCCGCCGTATTCCAATACAGCCGCACCGGTTCCGCCCCAAAGAACCGCGCGCTGATCGTCCGCGCATTGGCCGACGCCGATACCGCCACTTTCAAAGTCTCCCCGCCGCGCACATGCTGTTGCCCCATCCGCACCCGGATCACCGGCGGCTTGCTCGCAATCACGAAACTTTTCTGCTCCCGATACACATGCCCGCCGCGATCCCGCAGAATCAGCCGCACCTGATACGTCCCATCCGCCATCTCCACCGGCGCCAAGAACCGCGTCTGCCACGCGTCCTCATCCTTTAAGTAGCGCAGCGGTTTCACCAGCCCGAACGGAAACAGCGCGATCACCGACACGATCGATTCATCCGTATGAATGCGCAGCACCGGATCACCCGGCCGGATCACGCGCGGCCGCAGCAGCGCGCGTGGCACTGCCAGAAATGACGTATACGGCGTCACGAATTTATACTTCTTCGACAGCCGGATGATCTCGTCGATGGTCTTTGCATCCTCGCCGTCGCGCTCGATCTTCGCAAGCAGCGCATCCACCCGCGCCTTGGCCCACAGCCGCGGCAGTTCCGGATGCTCGCTCGATTGCGCCGGCAGCGCCGCCGTCTCCCGCATCGGATGCGATCCCGTGACGGTGAAGGCCGCGTTCGCCATTGGCTGTTTATATTGCCCGACCCACGTCGCCGCCGATCCCGCAAAGTGCGCGTCCTCCAGCCCGTAAACCAGATCGAAGTTCGACGCCGGTTCTGTCGTCAGCGTCAATCCCTTGATCGGTTCCTGCCCCATCTTCGAGAGAAACGCATCCAGCTTGAACTCGATCGGCTCGGTCGAACGCACCCACTCCGCCACGCCGTTGTTCGCCGCTAACGACTTCAGCAGCGGCAGGTTCGCGTCGTCCCCAATCGCGAAAGTAAACACATGTGGCCGCCGCGCTTCCGCCGTCCTCTTCCACTTCGCGCTGAACTGCGCCGCCAGCTTCCCGTTCGCGATGGTTCCTTCATCCGCGCCGCCATCGCTCAACAAAACCAAGTACGATTCCCCACCCGCCGCGCGCGCCTGCGCCAGCCCCGCATCGAGCGCCTTCTCCAAATCCGTGCCGCCCCGAATCTTGCCGCTCCGCACGAATGCCAGGGCCTGTTCCACGCTCACCGGCGTGGCCGCTTTGGGCGTAGGCGACCATGCCGACACCGAAGAATTGAACAGCAGCAGGTTGAACGAATCCTCCGGACGCAGCCGCTTTAGCAGTGTCTCGCAAGCTTGGAACGTCCGCTCCAACTTCTCCCACTGCATCGAAAGCGACGTATCGAAGAGCGCGATCACCGTGCGCGGCGGCTCGGCCGGTGCCGTTCTCGCGGTCTGACCGAGCAGCGCCCGCGCTCCGAAGAAACCTTCATCCTGCTCGCGCTCGGCGATTACTCGCAGCTTGTCCGTCTGCCCCGGATCGTAGGCGTATCCGAACGCAAAATCCTCGCTCAACGCGACGCTCGTCCCGGTGTAGTCAGCCTTGATCAAGTTCGCCGTCTTCTCTCGAACCGTCAGCGGATAAGCCTTTCCAACCGCGGCGAAATCCGTGAGCGTATGCGCGCTCCGAATCTCCAGCGTCACGTTCAAACGCCCCGCCGTCAGCGCGGCATACGCGTCGGGATGAATCCCCACCGCCACCATTGAGCGCAGCGACTCCACCGCGATAGGCTCCTGATACTCGATCTCAATCCGCTTCGTCGAGTACGCCGGAACCGGCACGATCTTCGCCGTAAACAGCGAGTTCCGACCCGCTTCGCTTGCATCCCGCTCGCCCATCTGCAGCAGGCCCGGATCGATCATCTGCGCCTTGATCTGCTCGTACAACTCGCCCGCGCGCTTGCGTTCCAGGATCACGCCCGGTATTCGCACCACGTCATCCCACACCGCGAAATCCGAGACCGTTGCCTTGGCCGGAAGCGCGAAGTGATAGGTGCCTTCCTGCGGACGGTCCGTGCGGTTCCCGAAGATCTCCCGGATCCGCACCCGCGCGAAACCGTTGTCCACCAGCACGTCGATCGTCATCTCATCCAGCGAAAAGATCGCCGGATCGGGCCGCTCTTTATCCGCCGGAATCAGCACGCCGGCATCGCCCCACAGCAGTCCCGTACTCAGTACAAACGCCAGCCACTTCACGGCAGCAAACGCTCCTCAATCCGCACCACGCCGTTATCCGTCCCGGCGTAGATGTTGGGTCCTTCAACCGCAATGGCGGTCACGTTCCTTGACGGCAGTCCGGTGCGGAAGTTGGTCCACCGCCCGTACGCCACGTCATATATATAGAGACCGCTGTTCAACGTCCCGGCGAACACGCGCCCGTCAGCGGCAACCAATGCGTTCGGATTCACCACATACTTCTCACGCGCGTCCGGGAAGGTATGCCAGTGCCCGTCTTTATCCAGCCGCATCACGCCCGCCCCATAAGTTCCGGCAAACCAATCGTCACCCACGCGCGCCAGAGCGGTAATCCAGTTATGTTTTAATCCGGAATTAGCGGTCGTATAGTTAGCCCGAATCACCTGATGGTCAAGCACGGATACGCCACCTAAAGTTCCGGCCAATAATTCGTTGCCGGACAATCCCAGCGCATAGACATGGTTGTTGACTAACCCGTTGAACACATACAATCCGCGCACGCCTTCGCGATCGATGTAAGTCAGTCCGGCGGGCGTGGCTGCAATCAATCCGTTTTTCTGAAATGCGACGTCCGTAACATGGTCCGCCATCAGTCCATCTTTGCGGCCGAGCACTTGGCGCACCTGATCCGCCGCGTCGAACAGCACCAGACCGTTCGCGGTCGCCACCGCAGTCCGCTGTTCGCCGAAGACGATGCGGTTCACGCAAAACAGATGATCGTCTTCCAGATGCCGCGTGGCAGTTAGATCGCCCGACACGATGTCGAGACCGCGGTCGAAGTATCCGACCCACAAGTTGCCCGCGGGTCCCAGCGCCAGCGCCGATACATGCCGATCCGTCAGCACTCCCTTTGGCGCGCCCAGCACGGACCGCCATCGCGAGCCATCTTTCTCATAAACGCCGCTCGCGGTCAAAGCTACACGGACGCCGCCGATCTCAGCCAACCGCTCGATAGGCTGTCCGGCCAGCGTTTCATCGGGCGCGAGAGTCGCCTTCCGCTCAATCTCAAAGACGCCTTCGTCCTCGGTTCCCACCATAAGGCCTGACGAATCCGCCGCAAGCGCGCGGGCAAACACGCCGGCAGCCAGCGTGCGTACCTGCCGCCCTTTCTGAAACGCAACCACGCCCAGCGGCGTTCCCGCGTACGCCGCGTCCTGACTCACGGCCAGGGACAATACCTGCGGATCGGGAAGAGTATCCGTAAACCGATCCACGCGGCCGGCGTGGAAACGCCAAAGCCCGTTGTGCAGCGTTCCTACCCAGACGTCGCCTTCCGCACCGGCCATTGCCGTCACATGCTCCGCGCTTAATCTGGGATCAAGCGCCGTCAGGTTCAGCCCGTCGTAGCTTAGGACGCCCGCGCGGTCCGTCCCGATCAAGATCCTTCCCGTACTTAACGCCAGGAGCGAAGTTACGTTTCGTAAATCGTCCCGCTTGGGAAGTAACTGGCGAAAGTGACCGCCGTCGAATATAAGTACACCTTCACCCGCCGTAGCAATCAGAAGTTGGTCTTCGGATGCCCCCGGTAATCTTGCCACCGCCAACTGACCTAACTCGGCCGCTGGTAACTCGATTCCGGCGCGATAAGTTCGCTGTAACGTTCCGTCCTGCCGGTACAGATATAAACCGGTGGAGCCGCTCAAATAGAAATTGTTTTGAAACAGGACGATGTCATGAAAAGCCGGTGGGGTCAGGATGGGAGATACGCCGCTAAGCGGCGGGCGGTCCAGGTTAACGAAAGTAAATGTTAGCTGCGCACCGGAAGCTACTTCCGCAGCCGACTCGGAGACGGCGCGAGTGGCTTTCCAATAGACCCAACCAGTAGCTGTCAGAACGGAAACAATTGCCGCTAGTCCGATAGACCAGCGAACTTTGCGAGACACGGGAGCACCCGTGCTAAGAATAGCCGGAATTGGTAATAAGTCAAGTACACTAAAAAATCGACAATGATTACGAGAATTTTACGATGCTCTCTGGCCGTGGCCGCTCTGCTTCTCATTTTGGCTGACCTGTCGCCGGCGCAGGATTTTCGGGGCAGCCTGATCGGTAACGTCGCCGATGCGAGCGGCGGCCGCATCGTTTCCGCATTGGTTACGATAGGCGCGGCGGGGGCGACTCTGGAGCGCCGCGTCCACACTGACTCCCGCGGAGAGTTCCGGCTGGACGATCTTGCGCCGGGCGCCTATGAAGTTAGCGTAAAGGCGCCGGGATTTGCCGAAGCGCACTCCCCGGTGACGGTGGCCATCAGTTCCACGCGTGAAATCGACGTCACTCTCCAACCGGCTGCCTTACAGCAGCAGGTCAATGTCGCCGGCCAAGGCTCCTCGATCGCGGCGCAGCCGATGGACACCACCACGGCGGTCCACGGCGGGGTCGTAACAACGAAGGATCTCGAGACCATTCCGCTCGCCCACCGCAGCTTCGCCAACATCGCCTATCTCGTTCCGGGAACCGAACCCGTTGAACCGTCCGACCCGACCAAGGCCCGCATCACTGCCGTCTCGTTCGGCGGAAGCTCCGGTTTGAACGACGTTCTGTCGGTGGATGGCGGCGACAACTCGGACGATTACATCGGCGGCTTTCTGCAGAACTTCTCGCCGGACGCGATCCAGGAGTTTGCCGTCCGCACGTCTCAAATGGATGCGGACACCGGCCGCACCGTCGGCGGATCGGTGGTGATCACGACCAAGCGCGGCTCGAACGACTGGCACGGCGACGCTGCCTTTTACGAACGCGCCGCCGACCTGAACGCGCGTTATCCGATCGAGAATCCCGCGCCGCTTCCGAAGCAGCCGTTCTCCCGCCAGAACTACATTGCTACGCTCGGCGGCCCCATTAAGAAAGACAAGCTCTGGTTCTTCGCGTCCTTTGAAGGCGTGCATGAAGACGCCAGCATCGCCTACAGCCCCGCCAGCCTGACGCAGTTCAACGCGCTGGCTCAACTCGCCGCGCAGGGTCTGATCCCCGGCGTCACGTCCATCCCTGTCCCGAATAACGTCCCCGTGCCGTTCCGCGACTATCTCGGCACCATGCGTTTCGATTGGTCGCAGTCCGCAAAGTCCCAATGGTTCCTGCGCGCGGCGGAAGATAACTACACCACGGGGAACGCCTTCGTGCAGCAGGCCACGCTTGCTTCCACCGGCGCCAGCGCACATAACAATTATCTGAATCTGGTGCTGGGTCAACAGACGATCTTCAGCCCGAACTGGCTCGGCACGTTCACCTTCGATGCCAGCGGCCTGCACCTGACCGAAGCGCGCAACTCGAACCTCGGCTTCGCGCTGGCTTTTCCGTTCAGCTCCACTTACCAGACCATCTCCGGGTTCGAGACCTTCGGAGACAACCAGTTCGTCACTCCTATCACCGCCTTTCCCATCCTGCGAAATCAGGAAAAATACCAGTTTCGCTATGCGGTGCAGCACTCGTCCGGAAGCCATGCGGTCAGCTTCGGCGCGGATGTGATTCATGAGCCTGTGCTCAGCGGCGCGCTGCCGGGGACGCAGGAGACGCTGACCGTCTTCGCGATGAATCCAACGGATTACCTCGCCAACCCCGCGCAGTTCACTGCCGATCTGAACTGCACCGGAATTGTGACTCCGGGAACGACCTGCTCGACCACGCCCGCGGGCGACGGAAGCTTCTCCCAGAATGTGCAGCGGCTCGGCTTCTACGCGCAGGATTCCTGGCGCGCCAACTCGCATCTGACCATCAATTACGGCCTGCGCTACGACACCACGTTGGGCCTGTTTACCGCCTCCGGCCAATCGCAATTGAATAACCCGGCGCTGCTCACGGTGGAAGCGCTGCAGATCCCGCTTTTCGGGCATATCGGCGCGCCGCGGGACTATCGAAAAGCGATCGCTCCGCGCCTGGGAATCGCCTACGCTTTCGGCGGGAATCGGAGCACCGTGCTGCGAGCCGGCTTCGGACTCTTCTATAACGACCTGGCGCAGAACGGATGGGTGACCGCGTTCCAGGCCGTGAATCAGCCGGCAACGGGAATCCTGCCCGGTTCATTGAACGGCGGCGCGGGCGCGCTGATCGACCCGGCCTACAAAACTCCCTACGCACTCCACGCCAGCGCGGGTTTCGAGCACGCCTTCAACTCCCATTGGATGATGCGCGCGGATTGGACGCACGAGGAAGGAGTTCACGGGTACCGGCGTTACCAATACCAGGCGGGCTACACGCTGTTCTCGCCGCTTTTTGCGCAGGACGCCGCGACGCAGCAGGCCAACGTCCCGGACATAACAGTGTTCCGTACGGACAACCGCTCGCGCTACGACGGGATGTCCATCCACCTGCAGGGTAACGTCACGCGGCGTTTCAGCGTGATCGCCAACTACACGCTTTCGAGCGCCGAGACGTGGGGTTGCGTTCTCGGCGAACTCTTCGATTACGTGAACGGCGTTTGCAATCCGCTGCACGCTTTCGCGAAGGGCGACTACGGCCCGTCGGGTGAAGACGTCCTGCACCGTTTCGTTCTGGCCGGAACCTATCGCACGCCGGGAGGTTTCGAACTCGCCCTACTGGGTCAAGCCGAAAGCGCGAGGCCGTTTACGCTGACCACTCCCATTGATGTGAATGGCGTCGGCGATTCGCTCGATAACCGCGCTGTCGTAAACGGCGTGCAGACGGGGTTGGACCAGCTTCGTGGCACTCCTTATATACAGGTGGATCTGCGTATAAGCCGCCCCTTCAATTTCCGTGACCGGTTTACAGCGACGCCGTTCATCGAGTTCTTCAACCTGTTCAACCGAAACAACCCCGGTGCGAACTACGTGACCAACGCAGCGGCGTTTCCAAATCCCGTGAACAACCTCGCGAACATCACGGCGTTTTGTCTCAACCCGGCCTGCACGCAGACGCAGCCGATCACCAGCTTGAATCAACTGCGTGTGCCAGCTGGAGCGTTGGGGGATTTTTTCGGACCGGGCACGACGGTCGGCATCCCGTTCGCGGCGCAAATCGGCGCGCGGTTTAGTTTTTGATCAGTTCGGAGAATAGTTCAAGGTCTGGAACTCAACCCTGAGCGCGGTCGGGTTCTCCAGGGGCGTCGCCGAATATTGGTTATAGACCAGAACATAAAGAGCCTCGAGCGTGGCGGGTGCAACCGAGCCTGTCAAGGTGAACGAGTTCCAGGAATTATATTGGTTTGCGGCGGGGAAAGTAGTTGCCACATTGCAGACATGAGACGTGGTCCCCACTTCCTGTAGGAAGACAACAGGGACCCAGTTATCCGCTAGAAGCTGGCCGGTAATCGTGACGGAGCTAGGCGAGTAGCCCTGGTAGGTGTCGGGGACCAGAAAAGTCGTCCGGTAGATATACCATCCGGCGGGTGTAGAACCGCCTCCGTTGGGGCCAATCCACTGGGAAATTCCGTCATGGGGGTTGTACCACGCGTAGTCCGGGATGTTCACGGGGGCACCCACGTATGCCGAGGACAGAACGCATGGATTGGGCACGGCAGAACCGACAGGCGCCGAAGGGTACGGCGACGCAATTTGCCAGTTCCCGTCTACAATCGATCCACCGTCTTGGGGATTGATCGGACTAACCAAAGTAGTCGCCGAGCATGCGTACATGGGACCGGTTGTAGGGGTCCGGCCTGTGTTGCAAGGCCCCCTGTTAGGATTTTGCGCGTGTGCGAAAGATACGAACAACAGCAAGATCATCGAGAATTTAACCATCGTGCGCCTACTCCAGAGTCCGCTCGATTATACCCGACAAAAGCTTTCGAATTCCACTACTTAGTCCTCCCTACGGAGCATTAGGCGACTTCCTGCACAAAGGGCAACTTGGCGCGGCGTGGCTCCGAATTTGGAGACAAGATTTCGGGAAACCTCTTCCATAATCTGGTCACTCCAGTAAGGAATAAAGAGCCGGGGTTCCTCAGCCATTCGAAACAGCGTGTCCGCCAGCGGCATGGGCAGAAGCACACACGCATCGAGAACCACGCCGGCATCAGCCCTCATTCATCTTCGCCACCATCAGGGATATGAGCCGTTTTGTCATATAACTCTTGCGAGAGCTCGCGAATGCATCCGCGGCCATTTCCGCTAGGATCTTCTTTCGTTCCGCATCACGTTGCTTGGCGTACTCCGTCAAATCCCGAGCAAGAATTCGCCGATGGCTTCCGGTCTTATGGAACGGGATTTCCCCGATTCCAGTAACTTGATCACATGCGGCCGGGATACACCCAGGAAGTTGGCCGCCGTCTCGGTCGTGAACTCTTCATCGTCGGGAATGAGCAAAATCGTCCGGCCGCTCTGGAGGCTCAGAACCGCGTTTTGTAACACCGTGTAGATGAGGGGAGGAAGTTTGACCCGACCGCTCCCATTGGGTCCAACCAACTCAGGCGAGCCAAGTTGAAGCAGCTGTCGAAGCTCCTCCACCTGCTCTTGTTCGGAATCGGGCATTGTGATTGCGTGCTGCGCGGGCATAGCGGCTATCCGAAATAAACGCAACGCGACTTGTTTCCCTGAACCGATCCCCGTGCTCCTGCGTTAGAACATTACGGGGCCGCGATGACGCTCGATAGCCTGGATCAGCTTTTGGCCGAATGGAAAACCACCATGGACACGGCCGCACAGAACCTGATGGAGCTGCATAACCTGCCGAGCTATGAGATTCTGATCGGCGGCTCGGGCGCCGCGAGCGTACAGCTGGCGGGCGCTACCAAAGCTTTTCTGGCTCCCGCCATCGCCGCCAACCAGACGCTTCTCAGCGAGTTCGGCGTGCTATCGGAAACTATCCAGCGCGCGGTCGAAACCCGACAGCAGGTTCCGCGCTTCGGTCTGCCGGGCTCGGACGGCAAAATCCGCGAGATCGAGCGCTTTTTGCTGCAACCCTGCATTCTGGTGTCGAGCAATGGCGGCCTCAGCGGCGCTCCGGGCCAGACGCCCATTTCCGCGCGGCAACTGCTGGCGCATATGAATGGAGCGTTCCACACGGCGCACGACGCGCTGCTCGAAGTGGACCGCGTGTGGAAACGGCTGGATGCGCAGCTTGCGGCGGCGGCTTCTTTTCTGCGGGCCCACGCATCAGAAGTTTCAACGGCCGCGGTGCGGCAACAGATTGAGGTTCTCCGCTCGCGCGTGATTCATGACCCGCTCGGCGCCGCCCAGGAGTTCGACGGCGACGTGCAACCCGTTCTGACGCGCGTACAAACAGCGATAGAGTCGTTGATCAAGCAGCGTGCCGGCATTCATGAGAACATGGCGCGCGCCCGCGAACTGTTGCGCAAGCTGGTGGAAGTCCGGCGTGAAGTGGAAGAATCGTACGCGGAATGCAAAGAGAAGATCACCGGCCATTCTCCGGCGACACCGCCGGTGCAGCTGGACCGCATCGCGGCACTCTACAACTGGCTGACGCGGCTGGAAGGGAAACTGGCCGAAGGGACGATCGACCCGGTCTGTATCGGGCTCGAGAACTGGATGGCCAACGTCACCGAACTGATCGAGCACGAAGAACGCGCCTGCATGGAAAACCGCGCGCCTTTGGCTCTGCGGCGCGAACTGCGCGGGCGCTTGTCCGCGCTGAAAGCGAAAGCGCTGGCGCGCGGCGTCGCCGAAGACGACAAGCTAACGGGCATCGCGGAACGCGCCGGTACTTTGCTGCATGCGCGCCCCACGCCGATGCGCGAGGCCGGCGATCTGGTATCGCAATACGAATCGAAATTGAACGGCCGTGGCTGACGCTTCGTAAAATTGTCTATAGCGATGCAAACGAAGGAATCCTGTAGGCATGCCGGGTGTGCCGGAGAAATCGAGGACGGTTACTGCGGCGCCTGCGGATTGGCCGCCCAGAAATCGCGCCCGCCGGCGGCTTCGGCGGCGGCTCCGAAAGCTTCCGTAAGAAGCGTGTCCATCTCCACCAGCACGGGCTCTACGCCGGTGAGCCGCGCCACCAATGGATCCCGGCGTGGCACGCGCAGCTCCTCGCGGAGCACGCGGCGGAACCTGGGCGCGGGTCTCGTTTCCGTTCCGGAACTGCCTTCCACGGACCCGGAAAAGGCGGTGATGCCTGAGGCCAAGGTTCCGGAAAACAAGCGCTTCTGCGCCAACTGCGACCGGCAGCTCACGCGCGAGAAGGGCTTCTGCGGCGGGTGCGGCCAGCGCTATTCCTTCATCCCGACGCTTCACCCCGGCGATGTGGTGGTCAATCAATATGAAGTGAAAGGCGCGCTGGCGTTCGGCGGCCTGGGCTGGATCTATCTCGCGTTTGACCGGCTGCTTTCGCGCTACGTCGTTTTGAAGGGCTTGCTCAACACGGAGGACGCCGCCGCGGCCGCGGTCGCCGTTGCCGAGCGCCAGTTCCTGGCCGCCATCAAGCACCCCAATATTGTCGGCATTTACAACTTTGTGCAGCTTGGCGCGGAAGGCTTCATCGTGATGGAGTACGTCGGCGGCAAGACGCTGCGGGACATTCGCCGGAGCCGCGGACCGCTGCCCGCCGACGAAGCGATCGCCTATATCCATCGCATCCTGGGATCGTTCGCTTACCTGCATCAGTTGAACCTGGTGTACTGCGACTTCAAGCCCGAGAACGTGATGCTCGAAAGCACGGACGTGAAGCTGATCGACTTGGGCGGCGTGCGGCGCATCGGAGATCCCAAGGGCGATATCTATGGAACGGTCGGGTATAGCGCGCCGGAAGCGGCGGAAGGCCCGACAGTGGAATCGGATCTGTTCACCATCGGACGAACGCTGGCGGTGCTCCTTTCAGAGATTCGCGGATTTAGCAAAGATCATCGCTACACGCTGCCGGGCCCGGAAGAAGAGCCGTTGTTTGCGGCGCACGAATCGCTTTATCGGTTTTTGTTAAAGGCGACGGCGGCGAATCCGAGCGACCGTTTCGAATCCGCCGATCAGATGGCGGATCAGCTCTTAGGGGTGCTGCGCGAGATTGTGGCGGAGGAGACGGGCGAGCCTCGTCCGGGTCCAAGCACGCTGTTCAGCGGCGACATGCTGGCGTTCACGCGGGCGCAGGGGCTCGATCCGGTAGCGCCCGATTATCGCCAGCTTCCGGTTCCGCTGATCGACGCCTCGGACCCGGCGATGAATCTGGTGATGAACGCCGGAACGCCGGCGGACGCCGGCAAGCGCGTCGCGGCGCTGCGGCAGGCGGTGGAACAGTTTCCCAAATCGGCGGAAGCGAAGCTGCGTTTTGCGGACAGCCTGGTGGAAACCCAGAAATTTGCGGAAGCGGTTCCCCTGCTCGATCAGTTGGAGGCGGAAGATGCGTGGGACTGGCGCTCGCGGTGGTATCGCGGACGGCTGCTGCTGGCGGAAGCGAAACCGAAGGAAGCGCAGCAGCTTTTCGACCAGGTGTACTTCGAACTGCCGGGCGAACTCGCGCCCAAGCTCGCGTTTGCGATAGCCGCGGAGCAAGCGGGCAATTGGGAGATCGCCACGCGTATGTACGATCTGGTATCGCGCACGGACTCGAATTATCTAGCGGCGTGCTTCGGGCTGGCGCGGTGCCTTTCGCAGAAGGGTGACCGAGCGGGTTCGGTGGCCGCGCTGAACCGCATTCCGCAGGTATCGAGCATGCACGTTTGCGCTCGCGTGGAAGCGGCGCGCGCGTTGGTGAGCAATGGCCGCTCGCTGCCCAGTTTGGAAGACCTGAGCGGCGCCTCGGCCGCTCTCGAGTCGCTTGCATTGGAGGGAATGGAGCGGCATCGGTTGGCGCAGCAGGTGCTCGAGGCGGCGCTGAAGCTGGTGAGGAGCAAAGCGGTGCGGCCCAGTTCTTCCGTTCTGATTCTCGGACAGCCGCTCCAGGAGTTTCACATCCGGCAGGGACTCGAGAAATCCTTTCGGGCGATGGCGCATTTGGCTAACGGCGATGAGAAAATCCGGCTGATCGATGAGGCCAACAGAGTGCGACCAAGGACGCTGTTTTGACGCAGCAGTGCCGGGCTTGCGGCGCGTCCGTTCCCGAAGACGATAAGTTCTGCGAAGAGTGTGGAGCTTCCCTGGCGGAGCCCGAGGCCGGTCCGCACTGCCCGAAGTGCGGCGCGGGACAAAGTCAGATGGACGCGGAAGGATTCTGTTCGGCGTGCGGATTTCGCCGGGAAGAGCGCGGGCGGGACCACCTGGAGATTTCTCTTTCGGCGCGGTTTGCGGCGGTTACCGATCGCGGGCTGCGGCATCATCGCAACGAAGACGCGGTCGCGCTGGTTGACGCGGAAGATCCGGCGCGGTTCGCGATGATTGTCTGCGATGGCGTATCCAGCGTAACCGACCCGGACCTGGCTTCAGCGGCGGCCGCGGACCGTTCGCGCGCGGCTCTCCAAGAGGCCCTGCGGGACGGCCATTCCATTGGCGAGGAAGAAATGCTGACCGCGGTCGCCGCCGCCCAAACAGCGGTGGCGGAGATTCCGTTTGGGGAAAATTCCGAACGCGGAAGTCCGGCGACGACCATCGTGGCCGCAGTGGTGCAAGGCGCGGGGATTTCGGTGGCGTGGCTCGGTGACAGCCGTGCTTATTGGGTGAATTCCGAAGGCGCGCGCCAGCTCACGACGGATCATTCCTGGCTGAACGACGCTGTTGCTTCGGGCGAGATGAGCGAAGAGGACGCGCGGAAATCGAAGCACGCGCACGCCATCACACGCTGGCTGGGCGCGGATGCCGCGGATAATTCCGTGCCGTCCCTCGCGCGTTTCGAGATTCCCGGGCCAGGCATGCTGCTGCTGTGTTCGGACGGGCTCTGGAATTATGCGCCGGATGCGCGGGAGATGGGCGAAGTGGTGAAGTCGCTCGAAGGCGACGCACTTACCGTTGCGCGCGGGCTGGTGGAATTCGCGCGCGGGAAAGGCGGGAACGATAACATCACCGCCGCCGTATTAACGTTTGGTGATGATGGGTCGGCGCCGGATGGCTTGGAACAGGGGAAATGACGCAGTTTAAGGCCGAGGTGTTTCAGAACGCTTATCTCGCGCAAGGATCGCGCGAGGTGCACGCCATTATGACCGTGTCGGTGGAAGGCGGCGCGGCGGCATCGAAACCGCAAGCGAGCGGCAAGCTGATCGGCATCATTTGCGATAACTCCGGGTCCATGGAAGGGGGCAAGATTCACGCCGCAAAGGAAGCCATGATGCGGATTGTGCAACTGCTGCCGGAAGAAACGTCATTCTTCATCGTGGTGGGCGCGGAGGATGCGCGCCTGATCGGGCCCTTCGCGCGAGCGACCTCCGATAGCAAGATGCGCGCCATCGCGGCGATTAAGTTGATCCGCGCCGAAGGCGGCACGTGCATCTCGAAGTGGCTCGCGAAAGCGCTGACGCAGTTCGGGGCCGTGTCCAACACGTCGCCGAACCCGATCCGGCAAGCGATTCTGTTGACCGACGGTGAAAACGAGCAGGATGACGAACCGCGGCTGAATGCCGTCCTGAACGCATGCGAAGGGGTATTCCAATGCGAATGCCGCGGCGTCGGCGGGGACTGGGTGGTGGCTGAGCTGCAGAAGATTTCGAGCAAGCTGCTCGGCAGCACGGACATCATTCCGCAGCCTTCGATGATAGAAGCGGACTTTCAATCCATTCTGCAGCAGGCCTTGAATAAGGACGTGAGCGATGTTTCTCTGCGACTCTGGACGCCGGTGGGAGCGCGCGTTCTGTTCTGCAAGGAAGTGAGTCCGGAGATTGTTGATTTGACGGCGCGCGCCCGGCCGGTGAAGCCGCAGGTGAGCGATTATCCGACGGGAGCATGGGGCAAGAGCGAGTCGCGCGAGTATCACTTCTGCGTGGAAGTGAAGGCGGGTGAAGTGGGCGATGAAATGCTCGCGGGGCGCGCCAGCCTGGTATTCACGCAAAACGGGGTGGAGACGAAAGTGGCGGAAGCGCGCATTCTCGCGATCTGGACGGACGACGAATCGAAATCGACCAAGATCGACCGGCGCGTGGCGCACTACACGGGACAAGCGGAGCTGGCGCAATCGATTCAAGACGGATTGGAAGCGCGGGCTCGCGGCGATGAGGACGCGGCGACGAAGCAACTCGGCAAGGCGGTGCGCCTGGCGCATGAATCCGGCAACGAAGCGACCGCCAAGCTGCTGCGCAAAGTGGTGGATGTGCAGGATGAAGAGAAAGGAACGGTGCGGTTGAAAGGCGGGGTGGCGAAGGAAGATGCGATGGCGCTGGAAACGCGCTCCACCAAGACCAGCCGCATCCCGAAACCGGCCTAGCGTATGCCAAATTTTTCCTGTCCCAAGGGTCACGAATCGGCGGAAGCGGATTTCTGTTCGGTGTGCGGGGTGAAGATGCAAACGACGATGGCGGGTCCGGCTACCGCGGTGCTCGATGCGGTTACCACCTGCCCGGATTGCGGCGCCACGCGGGATCAATCCGGGGGTGTCTTCTGCGAAATCTGCGGCTATAACTTCAGCACGGGCGCGCATGGCGAACTAAAACCGGAGACGCCGCCGCCCGCGCCCGCGCCGGCCCTAACGCCGAGTATCGCGCCAATCTATCAGGTAACGGTGACGGTGGATCCATCGCTACGCACTTCGGAGAGCCCGGAAGCGCCCGTGGATTTTGCGCCGCTCAGCATCAAGCTGGAGAAGGAATCGAATCTGATCGGCCGGCGAAGCGACCGGCGCGGCGTGTTTCCGGAAATCCCGCTCGATCGCGACGATGCCGTTTCCCATCGGCACGCGCTGATCAACAAGCTGCCGGGCGGGGAACTGGTGCTCCGCGACATCGGCTCATCGAACGGAACAACACTCAATGGGACGGAGCTGCAACCCATGACCGACGCGCCGCTCAAAGAAGGCGACCAGATCACGCTCGGCCACTGGACGCGCATGGTGATTCAGAGCGCGGGCGTAGCGGCATGAGTTCTCCCGCTCCCGCGAGAATTGTCCGAAGACCTTTCGAGGTGCATGCCGCGCCGGTGGTTTGGACCACGCCCGCGCTCTTGCGCCTGGGAGCGTATGCCGTGGTGGGAGCAAGCCTCCTGTTCATGATCGCGGTGATCACCGGTGCGCGCAGCCATCGGCAAGCGATGCAGTCCATCGGGCGGGATGCGGCGCCGAGCATCATCGCGGCGCAGCATATCCGTTCGGCCATGGCGGACATGGACTCTTATGCGGCGCAGCAGTTGTTGTCTCCCGGGAGTGACGACGTAGTTCACCAGTTCGAGGCGAGCCGCCAGGAGGCCGTGAACGCCATGATGAGCGCCGCCGAAAATATCACGTACGGTGACGCCGAACGCCTTCCCCTTCAGAAGCTCGCATTCGGCATCGGCTCTTACGAAGCCCATGCGCAGCTTGCGAACGACTTGCGTAGTGCAAAGGACAAGCGGTTTATCAGTGCGTACCGCTCGGCCGCTAAGATCATGGACGACCAGCTTCTTCCAGCCGCGGCCGACCTCGATAAGGCCAATCGTGACGTGCTCGACGATACCTACGCCCGGCAGCGATCGTTTGCTTCCGCGTCTCTGTTGTTCCTACTGCTTTCCGCTCTGCTGTTATGCGGCGTGCTGCTTACACTGCAATGGTTTCTCGCGGGGCGGATGCGGCGTGTCCTCAATCCGCTTCTGGCGTTCGCCACTGCGATCGCGATGTTGTTTACCGTCTATACAGCGAATGCGTTCCGCGCTGAAGACCACGAACTCAAGGTGGCGAAGGAAGAAGCCTTTGACTCCATCCACGCGCTTTGGCAGGCGCGCGCCCTCGCGTACGCCGCCCGAGCCGATGAGAGCCGCTCCTTTCTTGACCCCGAACAGGCCGATGCCGACGAAAAGTCTTTTTTTGAAAAAGCCGATCGCATCGCTCACGTTCCCTCCGGTAAAGACGGCGCGGATGCCACGTCCGGTTTTCTCGCCGATGAATTGAACAACATCACGTTCCCCGGCGAGCGTGAAGCGGCCAGGAACGCCTCTTACTGGTTCAATCGTTATCGCCGATCGGCGTTCGGTGGAGCGGCTTCTGACGAAAGAGAGTGCTTCAATAAGTTCGACGAGCATCTCGGCAAGACGCTGTTAGTGAATCAGACGGCCTTCAATCAAGCCGTCGATCGCGGCTTCAACGACGTGTCCGGATTTGAAACCAGCGCTCCCATCGCCGCGTTATTGATCGCCGCGCTGGCTTACTTCGGACTGCTACCCCGCATGCGCGAGTACTCCGCCTAATACAAAAAATGGGCTAACGTTTTCGACTAACGCACGTCTTCTGCACTAGGCGATACAAACCAAACCCCACGCCCAACACCCAGGAGATACGGTGCAAATATCAAGCTTGTTTCAGACGTCCAGGCGCAAAGGACTCGCAATCGCGTGCGCGCTGCTGATCGGCGGCGGACTCGCCGCGGCCCACGCAGCATTCGAATCCACTGCGCATGTCAACCTAAAGCTGGCCGACCCCAATGAGGCGCCCAGCCGCATCACGATGGCCCCGGCCGCAAAGACCGCGATGCCAACGGTCGTGAAGATTTCCGCGTCCAAGTTAGTCAAACCCGCGGCCATGCAAGTTCCGGAAGGGATGGACCCGATGTTCCGGCAGTTCTTTGGGGGCAACGGAAATTTCGAAGCTCCACGCGCCCATCGCGAAGGCGGCTTAGGCTCCGGCGTCATCGTGAGCGCGGACGGCTATATCCTGACCAATAATCACGTGGTAGACGGCGCCACCGATGTGAAGGTGACCCTGCCGGATCGCCGTGAATTCAAAGCCAAAGTGATTGGAACCGACCCGAAGACGGACATTGCGGTCCTTAAGATCGACGCTTCCAATCTGCCTGTGATTACGGTAGGTAATTCCTCGAAGCTGCAGGTGGGGGACGCGGTCTTGGCGATCGGCAACCCTTACGGCGTCGGCCAGACGGTGACCATGGGCATCGTGAGCGCCACCGGCCGCGCGAACCTCGGCATTGAAGATTACGAAGACTTTATTCAGACTGACGCTTCCATCAACCCGGGCAACTCGGGCGGGGCGCTGGTGAACGATCGCGGTGAACTGGTCGGCATCAATACGGCCATTCTGGCGGGAGGTTCCGGCGGCAATCAGGGAATCGGTTTTGCCGTTCCGGTGGACCTGGTGCGGCAGGTGATGAACCAAATTGTGACGCATGGCGGAGTGACTCGCTCCTACCTGGGTGTGTCGGTTCAGGAAGTAACTCCCGCCATCGCCAAGGCGATCGGTTTGAACGTGCCGGATGGTGCGATGGTCAGCGAAGTTACTCCTGACAGCCCGGCGCAGAAGGCGGGCATCAAGGCGGGCGATGTGATTACGGAAATCAACGGCACGCCCATCGTGGAGCGCAATCAGCTACGCATGACGGTGTCGATGATGAACCCGGGCCAGAACGTGAATCTCAAAGTGTTCCGCGATGGTCAGACCCGCAACTTCACCACGACGGTGAGCGAACTGCCCGGCGAAAAGGTGCAGCGCGCAAGCAACGATAACGGCGAATCCGAGGGTGCGCTGCAAGGCGTTTCCGTGCAGGATCTCGACGGCCGCAGCGCTCGCCAGCTCGGGCTTCCGGCCAGCGCCTCCGGTGTAGTGGTGACGGAGGTGGATCCGGCTAGCCAAGCGGCGGCCGCGGGATTGCAGCAGGGCGACGTAATTCAATCCGTGAATCGGCAGCCAGTGACTAACACGGACGATTTCGGACGCGCCGTGAAGAAGTCGAGTGGTTCGTCGCTGCTGTTAGTCAATCGGGAAGGACATAAGTTGTTCCTGGCGGTCTAAGCCGGATCACAACATAAACTGTGTGGAAAGCGGGAATCCAATACATGGGTTCCCGCCTCCTTACGCTTCCGTCCATACCAAGTCCGCAGCCTCCTGGAGGTAGCGCGAGAGTTCGATCAGTTGCTCGGATAAATCGGCTGCGTCGTGCGCGGCCGCGGACGCTTCCATCAGGCCCCCAAGGCGCGTCAAATCGGGGAACCCGTAAGATGTCCCGGTGCCTTTCATATTGTGAGCAAGGATCTTCAACTGATCGAATTCGTTGGTCTCGAGCAGTTGAATTAGATGAGAAACATCGTTCCTGCGCGATTGAATGTAACGCTTCGCGCCTTCTTCCAACCCTTCCGGCACGTTGATCGAGTACGACTTGGACTCAGTGGGTGCGGCGGTTTCCCGGATATAGTCTCGGATTGCACGCAAAAGAGCCGCCTTGGTGATGGGCTTCGACAGGTGCGCAGTGCAGCCGGCTTCACGGCTGGCCACAAGATCCTCCGTGCGCGCGTTGGCGGTCAACGCGAGAATGGGCGTTTGCGGGCGCGCTTGCGCCACCTCGAGTTCCCGAATGTTCCGCGTAGCCGTATGACCATCCATTACCGGCATCTGCATATCCATTAGGATGAGGTCGAACCGCTGCAATCGGGTCAACTCCACCGCGAATTCTCCATTGACGGCGAAGGTCAGTTGGTAGGGTTGATCCTTCAGATAGGCGCGGAGCAGGAATCGATTGTCCTCGGAGTCTTCGGCAATGAGAATACGCGCGGCCAGGCGCGGCCCGTGGGAAACCGGGGCGTTCTCAACATCCTTGCCGGACTGAGGTTGGAGCGCCTTCACGCGGAACGTGTCGCTGATCAGACGCAGCAGCTCAGAACGGCCGACAGGCTTCACCGCATAGCCGGCAAGTCCCAACTGCTTGCTCCTGGTTTCGTCGCCGGGGACTTTGTCGGAGGTGGCCACGATGATCGGCAGCGCGGCATCGATTTCGCGGATGCGCGACACCAGCTCAAAGCCGTCAAGACCGGGCATGATTCGATCCAGGATGACGACATGGAAAGGATTTTCGCGTGCCGCGGCGCTTTGCAGAGTTTCCATCGCGGCCTCGGAGTCCGCACATTCGACCGGCACCATGCCCCAGGCGCTGCACATTTCGGAAAAAATGAGGCGGTTGGTGGCATTGTTGTCGACGATGAGTACGCGGCGTCCGACCAGGCCGACGGGCGGATCCGCGCGCTGAAGCGTCTGCAGGCTGCTGATTTCAAACAGGGCGTCGAACTCGAACGAGCTTCCGGTTCCCAGTTTGCTTTTCAGGGCCAAGCTGCCGTTCATCCTTGCGACCAGCCGGCGGCAAATCCCCAGTCCCAGACCGGTTCCGCCGAAGCGCCGTGTGGTGGAACTCTCCGCCTGTTTGAAGTCGCTGAAAATACTATCGAGTTTGTCTTCGGGTATCCCGATGCCGGTGTCGGTGACCTCGAAATGGAGGCGCCCGCGGTCGGCCGGATCCGCCGTGATGGAGATCTTGATTTCACCGCGCTCAGTGAATTTGACGGCATTTCCGAGCAGGTTGATCAGGATCTGTTGCAGGCGAGCGGAATCGCCGACGAGAACGGCGGGAACGTCCGGCGAGATTCGCACGATCAGATCGATGTGTTTGATCTGGGCTCTGGGCCGGATCATGTCAGCGGTGCGGTCGACGACGTCGGCCAGGGCAAAGTCTATATTCTCCAGTTCGAACTGGCCGGATTCGATCTTCGAGAGATCCAAAATGTTGTTCAACAAGGTGAGAAGGTTCGCGCCGGCACGCCGGAAAACCTCGACATACTGGCGCTGCATGGGCGCGAGATCCGACTCCCAGAGCAGGTCCGCCATTCCCAGGATGGCGTTCATGGGCGTTCTCAGTTCGTGACTCATCACCGCCAGGAAATCGCTTTTCGCGCGGTTGGCATCCTGGGCGCGCGTGGTTTGTTCCCGCAGCTCGAGGTTGTTCTGATTCAACTGGCGTTCGAGCGATTTCTGAGACCGGATATCGAGGGCGATCGAAAGAGTTCCGAGGCGTTCTCCATGTGAGTCCACCATCGGCGTGTGGGCCACACTCACATCAATATGCGTTCCGTCGCGATGAATGAACACGGACTCGCGGACAAAAGCGGCATCCGGCCGGGCGCCGGGATGAAGCGCCTCCTCGCCGCTTTGGCGCTGTTCCTCGGGCAGGCGCGTCCGATGTGAAGCATCGAGCGGGTCACGCGGATCGAGCAGGAATGGCGCGTGCGTTCCCACGAGTTCGCGCGCGGTGAACCCGAGCAGCTTCTCGGCGCCGGAGTTGAATATTGTAATCGCTCCAGCGTTATCCGTGGCGATGATGGAGGCCTGGGTGGCCGAATCCAGCACGGCCCGCAGCCAGGTCTGGGTTCTGCGGAGTTCGGCGTTCGCTTCGGAAAGCTCCGCCGTGCGCTCCGCCACTCTGGCTTCCAATTGATGGTTCAGGTTCAAAATTTCGGTCTGCGCATGTTTATAATCCTCGATGTCCGTGTAGGTTCCGAACCACTTGACGATTTCCCCGTTGGGACCCAGGACCGGGTTTCCGCGAATGAGAAACCAGCGGTAAACGCCGTCAAATCGGCGGCAGCGCGATTCACTTTCGACAAGGGCCGCGGTGGCGAAGGAATGCTCCCAGTTGGCGGCGCGCAAGGCCCAATCCTCGGGATGCGTGAACTGCGTCCATCCATCGCGTTCGGACTGCTCGGCGGTGGATCCGGTAAAGTCATACCAACGCTGATTCAGCCACTGAACGGAACCATCGGGTCCGGCAATCCAAACCAATTGTGGGAGAGAGTTTGCGATCTGGCGGAAGTGGCTCTCGCTTTCGCGAAGAGCTTCACGGGCTTCGCGAATTTCGGTGACGTCGGTGTTGGTTCCGAACCAGCGGATGAGTTCCCCGTCGCGGCCGGGAACCGGTGTGATGCGTGTCAGGAACCAGTGGAACACGCCATCGGCGCCGCGCAGAGGAAATTCCATCTCGAACGGCTCGCGGTTACTGATGCAAGTCCGCCAGCGTTCCATCACGAGCGGGAGCGCCGCGGGATCATGAACCGATTGCCACCCCCATCCTTGCATCTGTTCCAGGGTGGTGCCAGTGAATTCATACCAACGCTGGTTGTACCAGAAGATGGAGCCATCCGCGTGGGCCATCCACGCGAGATTTGGAATGGAATCCGCCAGTAGCTCGAACTGTCTTTCACTATCGGCGAGCGCCATCTCGGCATTTTTGCGGTCTGTGATGTCGATGATGGCGCCGGTCATGCGGACCGGCACGTTGCCGTTAAGACTTTCGCAATCCCCCCGCGCGGCCTTCCAACGAACCGCGCCATCGGCGCGCAGAGCCCGATATTCCACAACCAACTCACCCGCGCAACGGCTCGCATCCTCAAAGCGGCGGCGAACGGATGCGCGATCATCCGGATGCACGGATGAAGAGTACACGTCATATTCCGCTTCGTCCTCGGCGTTGCCCGCCCAGTTGACGGAGAACTTGTCCGCTTTCAGATCCCAAACCCAGGTGGCGACTTGTCCCAGGCGGCACGCCTGCCTAAACTGTTCTTCCCGCTCCCGCAATAGATCGGAACCGTGCTTTTCTTCCTGGATGTTGCGCTCAAGCACCTGATTTAAATAGGAAAGCTCAAGGGTTTGCTCATTCACCCGGGCTCTTAGTTCGTCGCGGGACGCTTGCAGCGCCCGGGCGATCCGCTCCTTCTCCTTAACCTCGGACGCGAGCGTATTATTCAGAGCCTCCAACTGGGCCGACGTCGGAATTTTCAAAATGACCGGCAATAGTTTCGCAAGGCACAGGGCGGTAACGATGGAAGCGAGGGCGGTTAGGGCCTTCACCGCGCCATCCAGGCGGTAAATGGGAACCCATAGCGTAACGATTGAGAGGACATGCGTGGCGCCGCACGCCAAAATAAAGGTTCCAAAGGCCAGGAACATCCAATGAAATGGGATATCCTTCCTCTTGCGGACGACGATCGCCAGCAGCAGGGGTATCGACAGGTACGCGAGAGCGATCAGCCCATCGGAGACGACGTGCAGCCACAGGACCTCCGGCTGCCACCGCATGCAGACTCCATGGGGAAGGAAGTCAGTGGCGAACAGCCGGGAAAAATAGTCGTGCATCCCTTGCGTAGTGGGAAGGCGGGATCACAACTCTCGGCTTGCTTCCAAAATGGGATAACCCTAAACCTCGTCGAGACCTAAACGCACCAGCGGTTCCGGGCCCAACGGCTCGCGCAAGCGGTCAAGACCCGCCGCAATCAGCGCCAAAACAAGATAAGCAGCCTCGGCTTCGATGGCGACCATCGTGATATTTGCGGGGGGCGGTCCGTACAGGTTCAACGCGCCCAGCAGAATTAAGAACACGACGAATGCCGGGACCGCGTAATCGCCTGCGCGGCTGCGCGGCCGTGTGGCCTGCAGGTAGAGGAGCAAGCCGATCAACAGAAGCGCCGTCTCCGTCACGAACGTGGCGTGCCGGAAACGCCACAACCCCAAGCCGACCTCCGGCCCGCCGCGGAATAACGGGAGGTCATGAACATGGGCCACCCAATCGAGCACCCAATGCGAGAACACGCACATCCCCAGCACCAGACTTTTCGACAGCCGGAAGACCAGCCAAGACCATCCCACCGCCATCAACAACCCGTGCGTCCAGGGCATGTCGTAGAGGAAAAGCGGGCTCGCCGGCAGGAAACCGGGGAGCACTCTGGCATGTTCAATTCCCAGCAGGATTGCGGGCGCCCACAGAATATCCAGGAACTGCACGGCCAGAAACGTCCAGCCCAAAGAGGTCTTCGGCTCCAAACGCTTCGCCGCCAGCGCCACCGCGTAATGTCCGACAAACATATCCTGACCGTTTCCCGCCCACCTCTGTTATATCTCGAGGTCCGCCTGTGATAATGTGCCAGTCAATGAGTCGAACCGATTCCTTCTCCCGGCGCCGTTTTCTCGCAGTGGCGGCGGCCGCGCCGCTTGCTGGTCGAGCGCTTTACGGACAGACTGAATCCGAAGCCCCGATTCCCGTGGGGCTGGAACTATACTCCGTGCGCGATGAACTCATCAAGGATTTTCCCGGAACCCTCAGCGCGGTGGCGAAGATGGGTTACCAATGCGTCGAATTCTACGCGCCTTATTACGACTGGACTCCGGACTTCGCCCGGCAGGCGCGCAAACAGCTCGACGAGCTTAAGCTGCGCTGCTTTTCGACGCACAACGGATTGAAGTCATTCACCGCGGACGGCCTGCCGAAAGCCATCGAACTTAACAAGATTCTGGGATCGAAATACGTCGTGTTGGCGCATCCGGGAAAGGTGGATGGAATCGCGGGATGGAATCAGGTGGCGGAGACGTTGAATCAGGCGGACCAGAAACTGACCGACGTGGGGATGCACGCCGGCTATCACAACCATGACGTAGAGTGGAAACCCGTGGATGGGCGGAAGCCGATGGAGATTCTGGCCGCGAAGACGGATAAGAGCGTCATGCTGCAGTTGGATGTCGGCACGTGTCTCGCTACGGGGAACGATCCGGTGGCATGGATCGAGAAGAACTCAGGCCGCGTCCGCTCCCTGCACTGCAAGGATTGGTCACCCGATAAGGGATATCGCGTTTTGTTCGGCGGGGGAGTGGCGCCGTGGAAAGATATCTTCCACGCGGCCGAAACGCAGGGCGGGGTGGAATACTACCTCATTGAACAGGAAGGCAGCGACCACCCCGAAATGGAAACCGCGGAGCTGTGCCTGCGGAATTGGCGCAAGCTGCGCGCTTAGAAACCGCTACTGAACGGCGGGTCCTTTCGGATCCACGTTCTTATCTTTCGCGATGTCCTTACTCTCTTTGTTCATCTGCTTGTGAACCTTCATCTTTTGGCCGGGCGTCAAAGTACCGCCGTTCTTGACGGCATCTTTAGCCACTTCGTGATTGATCTTGGCCTGATTGTGGTCCAGCTTGGCGGCCTGGCCCGCGCTCAGCTTGCCTGAGGCCTGGCCATCCGCGATGCGCTTTTGCTGGTTAGCCTGGCGATCTTTATAGACTTGGGCGCCGGTGGTTGGCGCGGGAGCGGGCGCGGGATCCTGGGCGTAGCTCGACACGGCGGTCAGCGCCGCCGCGAAGAATGTGCAAAACAGAGTTTGTTTCATAGTGATCGTTAGTCTATCTACTAATTCGTTCCTGGAGTGGAAAATTAGCGGAAATTCATCAATCGCTTACTATGATGTGGATGCCGGAGCACGTTCAGTCCACGCGCGATCATGCGGCGGCGGTCACCGCCAGCTTCCTCGGATGGACGCTCGACGCCTTCGACTTCTTCCTGGTCGTATTCTGCCTCACCGCTATCGGGCGAGAGTTTCATAAGACGGACGCGCAGATGGCGCTCTCCATCGCCGTCACACTCGCGTTCCGTCCGGTGGGCGCGTTCATCTTCGGTCTGCTCGCGGACCGCTACGGCCGCCGTCTGCCGCTGATGATCGACCTGGTGTTCTACTCCATCGTCGAAATCCTCACCGGGCTTCGCGCCCAGCTACACAGCGTTCCTGATACTGCGCGCGCTCTTTGGAATCGGCATGGGCGGCGAATGGGGCGTGGGCGCGTCGCTCGCGATGGAGAAAGTTCCCGCCCGCCTGCGCGGACTGCTCTCCGGCTTGCTCCAGCAAGGCTATGCGTTCGGCAACCTGCTGGCTGCGCTTTGCTTCTTCTTCCTGTTCGAGCGGTGGGGATGGCGGCCGCTCTTCTTCCTTGGTGGATTGCCCGCGCTGCTCGCCGTCTTTGTGCGCAACAACGTCAAGGAGTCCGAAGTCTGGGAGCAGAAAAAAGAAGCGGACTGGTCCGGCTTATGGCGCGCGATCCTTTCTCAATGGAAGCTGTTTTTGTACCTCACGCTGCTGATGACGATGATGAACTTCGCCTCGCACGGCACGCAGGATATGTACCCGACCTTCCTGCAGCGCCAGTGGCATTTCGCGCCCGGAAGACGCTCGTTAATCTCGGCGTTTACGATGGTGGGGGCAATCGCGGGCGGCATATTGGTGGGGCATCTTTCGGATCGGTATGGCCGCAAGCGAACGATGATTTTGGCGTTGGTCGGCGCAATCCTGTGCGTGCCGTTGTGGGCGTACGCGCCTTCGGTAGTCTTGCTGATCGCGGGTGGATTCCTGATGCAGTTCTTCGTGCAGGGCGCGTGGGGCGTGATCCCGGCGCACTTATCGGAACTCTCGCCCGCTTCCGTGCGCGGATTTCTTCCGGGCTTCGCGTATCAATGCGGAGTGCTGCTGGCGGGGTCGATTGTGTATGTGCAGGCGCTCTTTGCGCAGCATACTTCATATGCGAACGCGGTGGCGCTGACTTCGGGTACGGTGTTCGTGGGAGGGGTGGTGGTGACGGCGCTGGGTAAGGAACGGAAGGCGAGAGATTTTAGCGTGAGCGATTAGTGGAGGAGGATTGAAGTTAGTCAATTTCGCAAAACGAACACTTCCGCGTGCACTAACACCGTTGGCACGCAGTTCCTATCACCTTTTCTTCCGGCTGCAATTGGTTGTGCGATGCTGGCTTTCCGACCGGGTGCCGCGCCGCACTGGCCATGCGGTTCCGCCGGCATTGCTGCGGTTCCGCGTCAGCGAATCGCTTTCGGTAGGAGAGTTCGACCGCATCGGCGCCGGTTGCGCGATGCTGGTCGAGAAGCATTTGCGCGCCGTAGGAATTCCTGTGGAGAGTCTGCAAAGGGTTTTGGACTTCGGATGCGGGTGCGGCCGAGTACTCCGGCATGCGAGTAAGATCTTTCCCAATGCGGAGTTCGAAGGTGTGGACGTCGATGCCGAAGCAATCGGCTGGTGCAAAGCTCACCTTGCGGGGGGGAGGGGTAATTTTCAGCTTGCGGGGGTTCTCCCGCCGCTCGACTACCCGGTTCATTACTTCGACGCGGTTTACGCGATTTCGGTATTTACGCACCTCAATGAAGTTATGCAGGACGCCTGGCTTGAAGAACTGAGTCGGATTGTCAATCCGTCCGGCGCTCTCTTGATCACGGTGTACGGGCAGAGTATTTCGCGCGAACTTACTCCCGAGTCGTCGGCGGCCTTCGCGGAAGCCGGGTTCGCGCATCAAGCTTCGCTGAAGCTGCGTTCGTTGGTGCCCGGTTGGTACAACACCAGCTGGCACTCGCGACAGTACATTGTAAGTCGTCTTGAGACGCTATTTGAAGAAATTCATTACTTCGTGGTGCAAGACGGTCAGCAAGATGTACTGGTCGCGCAGCGTCCGAGGAAGCGAACGTTTATGCGTTCCGGGAGCCGCTTGCTCCCTTCCCTACCGGAGCCGCCGTGACAGGGCCTCAGGCAACTCGGTCTCTTTCGGCTTCACTTCAACCCGGAGCCGCTCTTGGTCCCTCAGGTATGCCTCGACCTTATCGTGGTTCTCCAGATAGACGATGATAGCTCCGTAAACGCGAACCAAGGGGCCGCCATCGGGAAGGATTGCAGAATTGTTTCCGGCGATTCCCCTTCTTTGAACGCGAGCACGATGCTGTCGAAACACGAGTGCCGGATATGTAGTATCCGCCGTCACGCTGCTCCGCGTAGTCCTGCATGATTTGACCTGTCTTTCAGTTTACGGGGCGCTAACTCACCGTGTCTTCTTAATCTCAATATTCAACCGCTTAATCTTCTGGTTCAATGTCGACAGCGGCACGCGCAAGGCCTCCGCCGCATCCGTCTGGCTCCAGCCCGATTGCTCCAGCCTTTCGATAATCACGCGCCGCTCGTAATCCGCCACAATCTCAAACAGCGACGCATCCGCGGGCAGTGGTCCGTTATCCCGCCGGACGCGAACCCCGTTCGCCTGCAGTAGATAATCCGGAAACACATCGACCGGAATTACCTGCTCCGAAGCCAGCACCACCGCGCGGTATACAATGTTTTCCAGCTCCCGCACATTCCCCGTCCAGTTATGCTCCATCAGCAACTGCATGGCGTCCGGAGCGAAGCGCAAAGTCGACTTATTGCGGCTGTCGAGAAACTTACTTTCTTCCTGACAGTACTTATCGAAGAAGAACTCCACCAACGGCGGTATATCTTCCTTGCGGTCGCGCAACGGCGGCAGAATAATATTGATCACGTTCAACCGGTAGTAAAGGTCTTCGCGAAACCTTCCCTCTTCCACTAGCTTGCGTAAGTCCGAGTTAGTGGCGGCCAGAATGCGCACATCCACTTTAACGGTTTCGGTGGAACCGAGCGGCATGAACTCGCGCTCCTGAATCACGCGTAGCAGCTTGGCCTGCGTCTCCGGGCCGATGGTTCCAATTTCATCTAAAAAAATCGTTCCGCGATGCGCTACTTCGAACGAACCTTTCTTGGTTTGCGAAGCGCTGGTGAACGCGCCCTTCAGATGCCCGAACAACGTGGACTCCAGCAACTCATTCGGAATCGACGCGCTATTCACCGTGACGAACGGATTATCCGCGCGCGGCGAACTGAAGTGAATGGCCTTCGCGATCAGTTCTTTTCCCGTCCCCGTTTCGCCGGTGATCAGGATGGTCGAGCGGCTGGGCGCCACCTGTTCCACCAGGTCCAGCATGCGCAGCATGCGCTCGCTCTTGCCGACAATATTCGGAAAGTTGTAGCGTTGCTTCAGCGCGCGCTTGAGCAGGCGGTTCTCGCTCGCCAGCCGCTGACCGGTGATTACGCGCTGAATTTCAATCAGCAGCTTGTCGTTGTTCCAGGGCTTGGGGACGAAATCCGTCGCGCCCAGCTTCAACGCCTTCACCGCGGATTCGACGGAAGCGTAGGCCGTAACCAGAAACACGGGCGTATCGTGGTCGCGTTCGCGGAAGTCCTTCAACAGGTCCAGGCCGGACTTATCCGGCATCATCATGTCGAGCAGAACCAGATCGTAGGCGCGCGAGCTGAGGCGCTTCTCGCCTTCGCCGGCGTTGAACGCCAGATCGACCTCATAGCCTTCGAGCTCGAGCAGCGCTTGCAGACTCTCGCGAATCTCGCTCTCGTCGTCGATGACCAGAATTCTTCCGCGCGCGGTTGCCGCGGTCCGGGTGGATTCCGGAATCAAAGTAGTTGCCATTTCTTATTTAACAGCACTCAGCAATCAACACTCAGGCGTGCACGGCCTTGCGCGCGTTCGGCAGTTCCAGATGAAAGCGCGAACCGTTGCCGTTCCGCGGGAAAGCCTCGATGGTGCCGCCGTGTTCCTGGATAATTCCGTAAGTCACCGAGAGCCCCAGCCCCGTCCCTTTGCGCGCGCCTTTCGTCGTGAAGAACGGGTCATAAATCCGGTCGAGATGCTCCGGCGCGATGCCGTGCCCGGTATCGCAGATATCCACGTGGATGCCGGTCTCATCGGCC
This sequence comes from Bryobacteraceae bacterium, assembly GCA_965225785.1. Classification (GTDB taxonomy): domain Bacteria; phylum Acidobacteriota; class Terriglobia; order Bryobacterales; family Bryobacteraceae; genus Bog-113. The sequence continues at coordinate 1,749,691 of CBDDBV010000005.1, forward strand.
AACGTGGCTACTTCGAGCACCGCTTCTCCCGGCTTGCAGCCTTCCATGGCGTCGCGCGCGTTCAGGAACAGGTTCAGGAAAACCTGCTGCAGTTTGCCCGCATTACCGGTCACCGGCGGCAACCCCGCATCCAGCCGCAGGTTGATCTTCACGCCCGCCTTCTCGATCTGGTGCTCCAGCAGCGATAGTGTCTCCTGAATCACTTTGTTCACCTGCACCGGACCGTTTTCCGTGGTGGATGTGCGGGAGAAATTCAGCAGGGAATTGACGATCTCGCTCGCCCGGAACGTCTGCCGCGCGATCTTGTCCAGCATGCGCGATTTCTGCTCGTCATCCTGGAGCTGCTTCGTCAGCATCTGGGCGTACGTGGAGATGACGGCCAGCGGCGTGTTTACTTCATGCGCCACTCCCGCGGCCAGCAACCCGATGCTGCTCAGCTTGTCGGCTTGCACGAGCCGGCGCTCCAGTTCGGAGCGATCGGTAATGTCGTCGAAGATGACCAGCCGTCCGATGCGCTCCATGTCCCGCGAGACCAGCGGCGCGACCGCGATGTTGAATGTCGATTCTCTCGCCGGGGCGATCCCGTTCCCATTAACCGCGCCGTTTCCGTTCGCCGCGTGCGCCTCCCACTGGTGCCGCATCACGAACTTGTCGATATGATGAATCCCGCTTTCTTCCCGAAGCACATCGAGACGCTCCACCAGGGAAGACGGAAAGAGATCCGCCAGCTTGCGCCCCTGCGCCAGCTCCCGCGATACTCCGGTGAGCTCCTCCATGCGCGAATTCCAGCTTTCCACCCGATCTTCCAGATCGGCCGCCAGAATGCCGACGCTGATCGATTCGACGATGTTCTCGCTGAACTCTTTCAGGCGTTCATACTCGTCCACCTTGTGCTGCAGCGCCTGGTAAAGGTTGGCGTTTTCGATGGCGATGCCCACGTATCCGCATAATGTCGATAGCAACTCCACGTCATCGCTCGAAAGAAAATCACCGCTTTCCGAGCGGCTGACTCCCAGGTACGCCACTTCGCGTCCGCGCGCGGAGCAGGGCAGAAAGTAGGTGAGGTCCAACTGCGCCAGCGTGTTTCGCACGGATGCCGGCCAGGTTTGCGCTTCCGCGTCGAAGCGTAAACGCGAGCGCTCGAAGAAGAAGTAATCGAACTCTCTCGGCCAGTTCAGAAAGGTCAGGTCCAGGCTCGCCGGGTCCACCGGCTTACCGCTGGAGCCAATGGATTTTCGAAGGCCGAAGGCCGGTTCCCGGTCCGTGAGCGTGGGTGTGTCGGCAAGGAAAAAAGCCACGTTCCGGACGGAAAGCGTCTGCATCACGCGATCTCCCACCGCGGTCAGCATGGCGTCGAGATCCGTTTCGGCGTTCAGCTCGCGGGCGAACTCGATCAGGGTCCGCCGGTAATCGAACTTCTCCTGATAAAAATGCTTGTCCAGGCGCTCCTGAATCCAGTTCCGCAACGGTTGAAAGAGAAACGCGGTGATCAGCATTACGGTGAGAAATCCCGCGCTGCCGATGTCCTTGAAGTTCTTTTGGGCAAAACTGGCAAGCGAGAAAACAATCCCGTAAAAACCGGCCAACAGGCAGACCGTGGCCGCCGTGTACGCGAACCCGCGCCGGAAGATGATGTCGACGTCCATCAACCGGTAGCGCGCGATGGCATACGCAATCGTCAGCGGGATCAGCGACAGGGAGAGAACGGAGAAGCGCATCCACGCCGCCGGTTCCTCACCCGCGATGAACGGCACAAGATAGAGCATTGCGAACGGAACGCATCCGCAGACGACGCCATTGCGCAGCCACTTGAGCTGCTGGCGGGTGGTGGCGTCCTGCGAACGCCGGTACGCCTCATTCAGGGTGAGCGCGCACATGAGGTAGTAGCAGGCGAGGAGAGCGGCGCTGATGCGGTCCAGGAGATACCGCAACTCCACCAGAGGCGTGTCCACGCCGAAGGTGCCGGTCGCGAAACCCACGTACAGTCCAATCAGCGTGAGCGCCGGCAGATAGATCAGGGGCGCGTGACGCACGCTCCGGAACCAGGGGCGCGGCTCCGGGAACGTCAGGCAGAAGTGCAGGAGCAGCGCGGGAGCGAGTACGGTTGCCGCAACATTGCCCCAGTAAATGATCCAGTCGAAAGTGTTCAGCTTCCCGGTGTAATGGAACGTGGAGAAGATGAACGAGATCAGGCAGAAAATGTAGAAGTGCCTGGATTTGTAGGCGCTTCCCCGGCGCAGGTAGACGAAGAGTCCGATCGCGAGGTAGGCCGCTCCGGTGAAATATTCCGAAAACAAAGCCCGGTCGCGAAAGCTTTCCCCGGTGATGATGGGAACGCTGAACTCGACGCCATGGCGGGAAATTGTGTAGTTCGCCTGCCGCCAGACTCCGAGTCCGTAGAGGATCCGGGCGGCGTCAACGGCATTCCGCACGTCAACCGAGTTTACCCGCCGTAGGATATCCCCCGGCCGGATTCCCGCCCGCGCCGCGCCGCCATCGGAAGCGACTCTCCGCGCGGTCACCACGCTCGTTTGTCCCGGACCCGCAAGCTGGTCCACCCACGTCACGCCGTCATCCGGCAGATGAAATTTGTGAAGCTGCTGGAAGTTGAGAATGGCAGCCAACAAAGCCGCGGCGGTAACCACGGTAAGCACGGCTGTCGACAGCTGAAATTTCAGCTCCTGGAGCATCTAGGTTCCTGAGACACAACTCCGGATGCGCCTAGGATGCACTTTTACTGCCACCGATATGCACGCTTAATCCGTTGCTTTTCAACTATTTGCGGTCAGAGGCAAACGTTTATGATCCGGTTTTTCGGAATGGCTGCTCCCTTAAAGCATATTTCAGATACTCCCAACCGGGGGAGCGGGGTAGCTTCCGCCAGTCAGATTTTCACGCCCGGATATCGCTCCCTCATCCACTTGACGAAGCTTTCCGGGGCCGCCATGGTGGATAGCCGGCTCTGCCTGACGAGAGACCAATCGTCAAAAAGATGGGAGTCTTTAATTTCCTTCAGCGTCACCGGCGGCTCAATCAAGCTGACGAACTCGAAATCGATGACGGTGAGCTTCTCGTCGGACGGGTCCGGGCGGGGGCTGGACGCCACGCGGGCCAGGCCCACAACAGCCGATTCGCCGCCAGAATGATACAGGAAAACGCGGTCGTCCGGGCTCATCTCCCGGATGGCTTTGAGCGCTTGGGCGTTGCGGACTCCGTCCCATGTCGTCTTCCGGTCGGATTGGAGTTGATGAATGGAGTAAGACGCCGGTTCAGTCTTTGAGAGAAAATATCGCATGAGATTACTCGTCCCTCTTAGAATAGAGGGAGCGGAGCTCTTCATGTTTTTTCAGAATCAGCCGATAGATCAGGAAGATGTACGTGATTAAATCCGCCATCTTGCTATGTTTGGCGTGCGCGACCGTGTTCCAGGGGCAAACACCCGACGCCGCTCCAGCCGTGCCCACAGCTGGAGATTCGCCCGCGGACAAAGCGGCGGCCGCCCCCGGCAACGCTTTCGTAATAGGGCCCGAGGACGTGATTTATATTCGCATCCTGCATGAGCCGGATATCAGCGGCCCTCAGGACGTCCGTCCGGACGGAATGATCCAGCTTCAACTGATCGGCGAAGTCAAGGCGGCCGGGCTGACTCCGGCGCAGTTGAGCGCGGCGATCCGGGAGAAACTGCTGCAAACCATGCGGAACCCCGAGGTGAGCGTCCAGCTAATGAGGGTGAACAGCCGCAAATATACGATCCAGGGTGAAATCATGCGCCCCGGTACGTATACATTTGCTTCACCCGTAAAGGTGCTGGACGCGATCGTGAATGGGGGTGGGTTCCGCGATTTCGCCAATCCAAAGAAGGTGTATATACTGCGGAACGGCCAGAAGCTGCCGTTCAACTACAAAGATGTGAGCCACGGCAAGCACATGGAGCAAAACATCGTGATTGAGAACGGGGATGAGATCTTCGTTCCTTAGGAACCGTCTATGCTGACACCGGAAGTCTACTCCTCTATCCCGCGGCGCGCGATGGATCTCAACGATTACATCGACGTTGTCCGGCGCCATCGCGGATGGATACTCGGCCCCATTTTCGCGGGCCTGGTATGCGGCGCGGTTCTGGCGCTGGTTCTCCCGAATACTTACGTCTCGCAAGCCTCCCTCCGTATTACGCCCGCGCAGATTTCGGAAAGTATTCTGCCTTCGATCCTCAGCCAGCAGATGGCGGACCGGATTAGCCAGATGCAGCAGGATATTCTGAGCCGCACGAGTTTGTCGGAATTAATCCAGCGCCCGTCACTCGACTTGTACAAGAAGGAACGCGAGCGCAAACCGCTCGACGATGTGATCGAGACCATGCGGACGAAAGACGTGAGGATCCAGATCGCCAGACTCGCGGGCCAGGGCGACCATCCCGCGTCCGCCTTCACGATCTCATTCTCCTATCCCGATCGGTACAAAGCGAAGGCCGTGGTGGATGCGCTGGTGACGCGCTTCATGGAATCGAATATCAGCTCCCAGCGCGCCGCGGGTTCGATTACGCAGGACTTCGTTCATGATGAGGTGTTGCAGGCCAAGTCGGATTTGGACCGCCTGAATAATGAGTTGACCAAGTTCCGGACGGAAAACGCCGGACGGCTTCCGGAACAGTCCCAGGTGAATGTACAGGCGCTCTCGTCCCTGCAATCGGAGCGTGCTTCCATCGACGACGCGTTGAACCGCGACTCACAGGAAAAGATCATTCTCGATGGGAAACTCGATACCATTCGCTCGCAGAAGGATACGTACAGCTCGCTCGCGCAGCAGAACATCGACGACCCCGTGGTAGGCGGCAAGAGCGATCGGCTCAACAGCCTGAACAAAACGATCGACGCGACCGAGCTTCAGTTGGAGGCGAAGAAGCAGATCTATACCGATTCTCATCCCGACGTCCAGGCGCTCCAAGCCACTCTGGACACACTCAAGAAGCAGCGCGATCAGGCGGAAAAGGATGACGAGAAGCAGACTTCATCCACGAAGACTGGCGCGACCGCGTCGGAGCGACGGAAAAGCGCCTACGTTTCCGCCCAGCTCAGCGCGATGGATTTGAGTGCGAACGAGACCCGCAATCAGTTGAAAGCTCTTGAGTTGGACCGCTCGTCGAAGATGAAAGAGTTGGACACAGTAAATCGCCAGATCTCACAATTCCAAGGCCGTCTCGAGTCGGCTCCGGCCAACGAGCAGCGTTACGCCCAACTGACCACCGATCAGCAGCAGGCCAACCTCAAGTACCAGGATTTGCTCAGAAAGCAAAGCTTGAGCGAAGAGAATCAAAACGCGCAGGTTCGTAAGGCGGGTGAAAACCTGGAAGTTCTGGATCCGGGCTCTCTGCCTTCTTCCCCCACGGCGCCGAACCGTTGGATGATCATGGGCGCGGGTTTCGGTATCGGGGCGTTGGCGGGCCTGTCGCTGGCGGTTCTGCGGGAAGTGAAGGATACCTCGTTAAAGAACCTGAAGGATGTCCGCGCCTACACGCAGCTTCCGATCCTGAGCAGCATTCCGCTGCTGGAAAACGATCTTTTGGTCCAACGCCGGCGCCGTGTCGTATATGTATCATGGTCTGCGGCTTTACTTCTGGGCATGCTGATGATCAGCGTGTCGCTCTACTACCACTACTTTCTTCTGCAATCGTGACGAGGTTACTATGAGCCGGGTACATGACGCGCTTCGAAAAGCGGAGCAACTGGGTTTGGCGCCGCTTCCGGAAACTCCTGAATATCGGCCGGGCGTTCCCTCGGTTGAGCCGATCCATCTAAACTCGCTGGATCGTTCGATGGATCGCAAGCCCAGTGTCTTCGATGACGAACTGGCCGGCATCTTGTCTCGCGTGGAAGAAATACCGTTTACTCCGGCGGAGGAAGCCCATTTAATCAGCCTGGATTCCCCCCAGGAAATGCCGGGCGAAGAGTTTCGCAGCCTGCGAACGCGCCTGAATCATTTCCAGACGTTACAGAAACTGCAAACGATGGTGGTGACGAGTGCTTCCCCGGCGGAGGGAAAAACGTTCACGGCCCTGAATCTGGCGCTCACCCAGGCGCAGCTCTCGGAAAACCCCGTTTTGATGGCCGATCTCGATCTGCGCCGCCCGTCCGTGCATCGCCTGCTGCAGATGGATCGCGGGTTGGGTTTTGCCGACTACGTGATGGGCAACGCCCCCCTCGAGAGTTGCCTGCGAAAGGTCCGCGGCACCGCCCTGTATTTGATGACCGCCGGAACGGCCGTAAAGAACCCATTGGAGCTTCTGGGAACTCGCGAATGCCGGCTGACCATCGAGGAACGTTTTCCCCGGCTGTTCAAGTGGACCATTATGGATTCCCCCCCGCTTCTGTTCTCGGCCGATGCGAATCTGCTCGCGACCATTGCGGACGGGACCATCATCGTGGTTCGTGTGGGAGCGACCACCTACGACAACATCGTGCGCGCCATGCAAACCTTGTGCGAGAACAACGTCCTTGGAATCGTCGTTAACGGCGCCCGCGCCGCCGAACTTTACAGTAAGTTCACCTACTACTACGCCAAGAACGACTAGCGTCGCATCCCATAGTTGAACATGCGGTACGATGCGGTGATCCTCGTTTCCTTTGGCGGGCCGGAAACCCGGGACGATGTCTTGCCCTTTCTCGAAAACGTTCTGCGCGGCCGCAATGTTCCGCGCGAACGAATGCTCGAAGTCGCGGAACACTACTACCACTTCGGCGGCAAGAGCCCGATTAACGATCAGAACCGGCTGCTTCTCGCCGGCCTTCGCGATGTGCTGAAACGGGAAGGGCCCGATCTTCCCGTCTATTGGGGCAATCGGAATTGGGCCCCATTCCTTAACGATGCCGTGAGCGAGATGAAGCGGGACGGGGTAAGAAACGCGTTGGCGTTCGTTACCTCCGCTTATAGCTCATACTCCGGCTGCCGGCAATACCGGGAAAACATCGAACACGCCCGTGAACTGGCGGGCCAAGGCGCGCCGCGTATCGACAAACTCCGGGTGTTTTACAATCACCCGGGCTTTATTGAGCCGATGATTGAAAGCGTGGCCGCGTCACTGGCTTGCCTGCCGCCGGGCTCGGAGCCGCAAGTCATCTTCACGGCTCATAGCATCCCGTTGTCGATGGCCGCCACCAGTTGTTATCGCCAGCAGATGGAGGAAGCCTCCCGCCTGGTCGCGGCTGCCAGCGGTCTAAGCAATTGGCAGGTGGCTTGGCAAAGCCGGAGCGGTCCTCCGTCTCAGCCTTGGCTCGAACCGGATGTAAGTGATGTTCTTCGCCGGACGGATGCCCGATCCGTGGTGGTGGTTCCGATCGGTTTCATTTCCGATCACATGGAAGTGCTCTACGATCTGGACGAGGAAGCGCGCGCCGTATCCGAAAGCCGCGGTATTCAGATGATCCGCGCGGCGACCGTGGGGGCGCATCCCCGATTTCTCCAGATGATCCGCGAGTTGATACTGGAGCGCGTAGGCGAGACCACGGAGAAGCGGGCAATGGGAAGCTTCGGTCCCAACCATGATTTCTGCCCCGTTCAATGCTGTCCGCCGCCTGCCGCCCGCCCGGTGCCGGCGGAAATCGCGCGCACTCGCCCAGCCCCGTAAGGCGGCGCGAGTTCCCGGACTTCGAACGTTACCGAGTTCCCCGACACCGTCCCGTATACGTATTGGTAAAACCAACCTTCGTCGTACCCGATGCCGGCCGGACCCGCTCCCGCGAGGCTGGCCCCGGAACTGCCCACTTCCAGATAAAGGACGCCGTCCTGGGTTAGAGATTTGAATTGGTGCCCGTGTCCGCTGATCACGCAGCACACCCCATACTGCTTCGCCAGCTGATGCAAAACGAACCCATTGTCGCGCAACATCAATGGAATCAGCCAGAAAGCTCGATGGAAGACGATGAGCGTCGGCGTTTTGCCCTTGTTCGTTTCGAGGTCTCGCCGTAGAAAATCCAGTTGCGCTTCCGCCAGATTCTCGGTTCGCGAGTTGTCCAGGACAATGAAGTGGGCCCTGCGGAAATCGAACGAATAGAACGGCTGGCGCCCGGTTTGTTCGACATACAACTTCTCTGAAGCGGCGTCCCAGATGTCATGGTTTCCCGGCGCGTGATACACGGGCACGCCGGTCATCCAGCTGCGCTTGACCGCATTCCACTCATTCCGCGCGGTGGCGGCGTTCATCCCTTCGATCGCGTCGCCCACCGTAAGCACGAAATCCGGCCCGGTTTGGGCCACCTCCCGCCACGTCTCTTCGTAGACGCCGGGAACGGCGCGGCCGGTCCGATCGCCCACAATGGCGAAGTGGAACGAGGCGTCTCCTTTTGACGGAGCGAAGAGCGCGAGCATGGCCAGCCAGATCGTGAGCACCTTCCAATTCTGGCAGCCGGCATTTTTTGGCGAACTTCCGGGTTCCCGGGCCACTCAGTTGGGTCGGAGGAAATGATTGCTTCTAGACCATTGGGTGGTGGCTTTACTGGCGCCGCTCGCGTTGTGGGTGCTGCTGAACGGGTTGGACGATCTCATTATCGACATCGCCTGCCTGTTCCGCCGTTTCCGGCGCAATCCCGAAGCCATGCCCGGCGACGCGGAGCTCGAAGCTGTTCCCGAACGGCGGATGGCGATCTTCGTCCCACTTTGGAAAGAGCATCGCGTCATCCAGAACATGGTGGAGCACAACATCGCCTGCCAGAAATACAAGAACTACGACTTCTTCATCGGAGCGTACCCGAATGACTCGCCCACCCTGGCGGCGGTGAAGGAAGTGGTGCGCCGTTTCCCCAACGCGCATTTGGCGGTGTGCGCAAACGACGGCCCCACATCCAAGGCCGACTGCCTTAACTGGATCTACCAGCGCATGCTGCTGTTCGAAGAAGAGCACGGCGTGCGCTTTGAAATGGTCTTGACCCACGATGCCGAGGATCTGGTGCACCCCGAGGCGTTGCGATGGATCAACTACTACGCCCAATGGCACGACATGGTGCAGATTCCGGTGCTTGCGCTGCCGACCGGCATGTTCGAGATGACTCACGGCGTGTATTGTGACGAATTCGCCGAGTTTCAATACAAAGACATGCCCTCGCGCGCGCAGTTGGGCGGATTTATTCCATCGAACGGCGTGGGCACGGGATTCTCAAGAAAGGCGCTCGAAGCGCTCGCCGCCATGCACGCCAACTGCATTTTCGAGCCGCGCTGCCTTACGGAAGACTATGAGAACGGTTACCGGATACATAAACTCGGCCTTCCCCAGAAGTTCATCCCCATCCACCGCCACAACGGAAGCTTCGTGGCCACCCGCGAATATTTCCCGCGAAAATTCGATAAAGCCGTGCGGCAGCGCTCGCGTTGGGTCACCGGCATCGCGCTGCAATCGTGGGAGCTTCACGGCTTCCGGGATACTCTGGGTTCGCTCTATTGGTTCTGGCGGGACCGGAAGAGCTTACTCGCCAATCTCGTAACGCCGCTGACCAATGTGCTCTTCGTCTACGGGTTTGCCACCTGGTCTTGCAGTCAAGCGCTACACGCGCCCTGGGGGCTGACGGCCGTGCCGCATCCTCACTGGCTGGCGCCCGTATGCACAACGACATTGGTCTTGCAGTTCGGCCATACCTGCGGCCGGACGTGGTGTTCGGCCCAGGTTTATGGCTGGAAATTCGCAAGCGGCGCGCCCTTACGGGTGTTGTGGGGAAACCTGGTGAATTTTCTGGCCACCAGTTCCGCCATCAAGCGTTACTCCGTAGCCAAAGCGCGCGGCCAGGCATTGGTCTGGCTGAAGACCGAGCACGCCTATCCGAACCGCGCCGCGCTGGTCGAGCACCGCCGGCGCATCGGGGAGATCCTGACCGGCTCCGGTTACGTTTCGGCGCCGGACCTTGCGGCGGCCCTGGCAACGCAGCCGGCGGGAGTGCGCATCGGCGACTGGCTACTGCAACGCGGAAAACTGTCGATAGAACATCTGTATGAAGCGCTTGCGTTGCAGCAAAATGTCCCGCTTGGGAAACCGGCGGAAGAAGAGATCTCTGTACCGGTCACGCGCACGTTCCCGGCGAAGGTGTCCCGCGATCACTCCATTCTCCCTTTTCGCGTTGTGGCTGGCCAACTATATGTCGCGGGCACGGACTTCCCCAGCGAAAAAACAACCGCGCGCATCGGACAGTTTTGCGCTTTGTCACTTCGTTTTCACCTTGTGACGCCTGCCGATTTCCGGGAGCTTACAAATCAATACCTTCCCAGTCTCACCCTGCAACCGGGGTAAAGCCCGCTGCCGCTGGTCTCAGCCATTTGAATAAGCTACCCTAGTTTCTACCCTTACAAATGAAAAAGTTACGCCTATTACTTGTATTCGCCGTTTTCACAACGGTGATTTTCGGCCAGGCTCATAGCGATTCCGGCGATATCAACGGCCAGATCACCGATGCCAATGGCGGCGCGGTCGCCGGTGCGAAGGTCACGGTCACCAATGTGGAGCAGGGCATCTCCCGGGGTTTCGAATCGGATGCGAGCGGCGAATATCGCGCCACGGCGCTCACGCCGGGCACGTACCGCGTTCAGGTGGAAGCCACCGGCTTCAGCGCCAAGAACGTCGATGGAGTGCAGGTCCGCGTCGGCGACACGGTGGTCCTGAAAACCAGTCTGGAGGTCGGGTCGGTTAACACCGTGGTTTCGGTGACGGCGGAATCCCCAGCCATCGAAACAGCCCGTACGCAACAAGCCGCGACGGTCGATTTCCAACGCATCCAGGAACTGCCCATCAACCAGCGGAATTATCTCGGGCTCGCTTTGACGACGCCTGGCGTGGTTCAAACCGATTCGATTGTGGATGGAACGGACTATCGTGTTGTGCAGACGCCGCAGTCGGGCTTGAGCTTTGGCGGGGGGAACGGGCGCGGGAACGGGTTTTTTATCGACGGCGCCGAGAATTACGTGAACTCCGGCGGCGTGCGTCCTTCCGTCAGCCAGGAAGCGGTGCAGGAGTTTCAGGTGAATCGCAACAGCTTCTCCGCGGAATTCGGAAACGCTTCGGGCGGAGTGATCAACATCATCACTCGCGCCGGTGGAAACGATATTCATGGCGACATCTTCGGATTTCTGCGCGACAGCGCTTTCCAGGCCCGGAATTTCTTCGACCCCACCAAATCGTCGTTCACCCGCGGGCAGTATGGCGCCACCATCGGCGGCGCGATCAAGAAAGATAGAACGTTTTACTTCATCGCGTTTGAGCGCCTGGAGCGGCACGAGACCGCCTTCGTTCCTATCGAGCAGGATCCAACGCCTTTCTACAATCTCACCGCTTCGCAGCAATCGCTTGTGAATTACCTCAACAGCGTGCCCAGCGCGTCATTCCAGCAGATCGGACAACAGTTGCAGCAGGCGCTCACCCCCGCGAATAACCCGGCCGTGTTGCAGTTTTTCAATCAGAACAGCGGAGAATTTCCGTTTAGCGAAACCAACAATCAGGGCTCCGTCCGAATCGACCATCGGTTCAACGACAAGGACTTTATGTTCCTCCGCGCCAATATCACTTCGGGCTTTGACCAGAACGCGGCTCTGGGCGCGTTGATCGGTTACAGCCGGGGCCGGTCGATTGACGTCCTGGACGATACGGCGATGCTGAGCAACACGTACGTGTTCAGTCCGAAATGGATCGCCGAATCCCGGCTGATGTTCGGAGACGTGCAACTGAAAGTGATCCCGAACGATCCGTATGGCCCGCAGATCGACATTGAAGGATTCGGTTCGTTCGGCCGCGAGATTTTTCTCCCGTCCCGCACCTTTGAGCGCCACTACGAAGCCATTCAGAACTTCAACTACACCTCCGGAAAGCACGCGGTGAAATTTGGGGTGGATATCGATCCAGTGAGGGATACTGTGGTCTCCGAAACATTCTTCGGGGGTCGTTTTCAGTTCGGGCCGGGCGTGTCTCTCGGACAGTTGATCAACGCGCAAGACGGCAATTCGTCGGCGGCTGCCGATTTGGGCCTGCTTCTTACCGCTTCCGGGCGCGGCGATCTGGCTTCCGCGCTGAATGATTCGATCACCTCCCTACAGGCTTACGCGCTGGGGGTTCCGCTTTACTACCAACAGGGCTTCGGAAATCCGAATTGGATCGGCACCACGGGCCGCTACAACATGTTCGTGCAGGACGCTTACAAGGCCACGTCCAAACTGAATTTGAATGTAGGGCTGCGCTATGAAATCGAGACAAATCCCACGCCGGTTCGTTCGCAGTTCAAGAACGTGGGTCCGCGATTCGGTTTCGCCTATACGCCTTTCGGGGATGCCAAGACCGTCATCCGGGGAGGCTACGGATTGTTCTTCTCGCGCACGGACGCCCAGGTGGCAAACCTTCCGGCGACCTTGAACGGAGTGCAGATCGCGCAGGTTTTTGTGACTGCGCTGGGACAGCCATCGGTCATTAATCCGGAAACCGGCCTGCCGGTAACCAGCGTGGACATCTGGTCAAAGCTGGTGAGTCAAGGTGTAATCGGCAGCCGTACAATTTCCTTGAGCGACATCGCGCAGTTCGGGCTGGTGCCCGGACCGAATTCGCCTGATCGCGTCATCTTCGGCATCGATCCGAAGTTCCGCGACCCTTACGCTCACCAGGTGAGCTTCGAGCTTGAACACGCCTTCGGAGAGTACGCCGTTTCCGCCAGCTATGAATTTAACCGCGGCGTTCATGAAGTCCGCGAGATCGATGAGAACCTCTACTACACCGGCAGGCTGCCGAGCGGGCAGCCGACCTATGGATTCTATAATCCCGACATCTTGCAAGACAATATCTTGCAGTCGACGGCGAACTCCTGGTACAACGCGCTGATCCTGCATGTAACCAAGCGCTACTCCAATCACCTGACACTGGACGCCCACTACACGTTCTCGAAGGCTGAAGACGAAACCACCGATTTCAACAGCGATTTCGAACCGAACGATCAATTGAACGCGCGCGCCGAGAAGGCGCTTTCCTCGTTCGATGAGCGGCATAAGTTTGTATTCTCGGCGGTGTTCGATTCGGCGTCGGCAAACGGCGGCAATAGCTGGCATCAGAAGCTTCTCCGCGACTGGCTGGTAGCGCCTATCGTTCAGGCGCATTCGGGGCAGCCATTCAACATCCTGACCGGATACGATTCCGTGGGAGACAATCACGACACTACCCATCGTCCGCTCGGTTTCGGGCGGAATGTCGGTCATGGGCCGGACTACATCAGCGCGGACATGCGGTTGTCCCGCAAGTTCCCGTTGAGCCATGACGGCCAGCGCAACCTCGAGTTCATCGCGGAAGGGTTCAACCTCGCCAACCGTGTAAACTTCCGAACGCTGAACAATGTGGTGGGAACGTCGGATCCGTCAATGGTTCCGCGCCCGCTCGAAGGTCACGTCGGTTCGCCTCTCGATCCGTTTTCGTTCACTTCGGCTTTTGAACCGAGGCAGTTCCAGTTCGGTTTGAAAATCAACTACTGATTGCCGGGGTAGTATGCGCTTGCGTGTTCCACGGCGCCATCGTGCCCGAAGATCTTGATCGTCACACGCGCGTTGCCCCGGCGCGTCTTGTATGTCAGGAAGCCGTGCCTCAGCGAAGTCAAACTGAGCGGGAGCGATCGCGTGTCGCCCCCCTCCTGAATGTCGAGTTCTCCTCGGGAGGCATCCTGGATCTCGACCGCATTGCTGTTCCAGTGGATGAGGAGCCCCGAAGCAGTTTCGAAAATCTCCAGGTTCAGATCCGGGTCATGCCCTTTCAACGTGGCGGCGGGCTGCCAGAAGTCACGCAGGTAATACGTAAGGGCGCCACCGGCTGCCGCGGAACCGAACATCAGAAGCACCATCGGCCACACACCGCTCATCCTCCGCATGGGTGACGATGCTGCGGTCTGTGCAAACGCGGCTACCGTTGGGGGCGCTTCCAGTAATCCGCTCCTTCGTTCCGGCGCGATGGGCTGATACTTCTCATTTAGGGGCTCAACTTCGGGCGACCGTGGAACGGCGGCGGGTAACGATCCGTCCGCCCCGAACTCATGCCACCGCTCGTTCGGCTGTACGCGCCCATTCGCGCGGAAGATGAATGTCGCCCGCGTGGTCGAAGCATTCTCCGGCTTCACCACCAGCACAATCTGCCAGGGATACGGAAACAGACGCTTATAGAGTTCCTGATCGTCCAGCGTCAACCCGATGTTCGAACGGGTATGCGAGACCCAAAAGCCGACCACGGAAAACGCCGCAAGCTCCGCGTCGAAGCGGGTTCGTTCCAAAAACGCGGCCACGCTCGCGATCTCTTCCTCGGAAAGAATGAACGCCGGTCCCGCGGCGTGGGCGCATTCGATCGGACGCTCCGCCGCAACTTCGACCCGCAGCGGGTTAGCAGCGTTGGGCATCACACGCCCAAACAGCAATCCGCCTATTTCCAAACCGCCGTGCGGCAGGCTATGGAAAGCTTCCACCGCGCGTTTTCGGATTCGGCTCAAAACTTCGGTCGAATAGTCGATCCCGAAGCGGCATTCGGGCGCGCTCCATCTCTGAACGCGCGGGGATTCCGATCCGGTCTCCGGAAGCTGGGAGAGATCGGGTTCGTCTATCTGCAATCCTCTGATTCTATGCTGAACCGGCAAAGCCCCGCTTAGCCGAACGCGCGAACATTAACCGCTTATAATGTAGGCGTGTCAAAGGGCAAAGATCTGGAGATCCGCCTGCAACGGACCGAAGAGCAGTTGCGTTTATTTCAGAAAGTCAGCCGCTTCATGGTTCGGGATCTCAGTCTGCAAGAGGTCCTGCAAGGCATCGTTGCGCTAATCATCGAATTCATGGAGTGCGACTCCTGCTTGGTTTATTTGATCGATGGCGGGGAACTGGTCTTGTGCGCATCTCATAATCCGCATCCTTCCACTATCGGCAAGGTGCGCCTCCGGATGAGCGAAGGGTTAACCGGCTGGGTCGCGCGGGAACGCCGTATGCTGGCGATTCCTCGCGAGGCTTATAAAGATCCCCGGTTCAAGTACTTCGGCGAACTCGACGAAGACTCGTATGAAGCTTTTCTTTCGGCGCCGGTAATAGCCCGCAATCGCGTGGTCGGCGTCATCAACGTGCAGCACCGCCAGACTCATCAGCATAATGGCAGCGAAATGGAGACGCTCACTACGATTGGAGAGCAGGTAGGCTGCTCTCTGGTTCTCGCGCGGATGGCGCCCACCGCGGTGGCCGAAGCCAATCATGTGGAACTGGTGCTTGCTTCCGGACCGGTTCGTCCGCGGCTCTAGTGAACTTTTTCGATCGGGCTCGAGTGTTTCTCCGGCTTCTCGCGGGCGGCTTCGGTTTGCTGCTATCCACCCACCTTGCCGCAGTCCAGAAATGGGAGCTGCGGTATTTCTACGACCAGAACGAAAGCTCGCTGGTGATCACCGATTTCAAATTCCCGTCGGCTCGGCGAGGAATCGCCGCTGGATTTGTCAGCAGGAAAATTCATAATCTCGTCATCGGAACCCGCGAGTTACGTGATCCGATCGTCCTCCTCACCGCGGACGCAGGAAAAACGTGGTCGCAGATTGCGATGAAAGAAATCGCCAACGCGATCTTCTTCCTCGACGATTCGGTTGGGTGGATGGTGACCGAGGGCGGGGTCTGGTTTACCGATGAATCCGGAAGAACGTGGAAAAAGGTCTCCGCGCAGCCCAAACTCACGCGCATCTATTTCTTAACCGCGGTGCACGGGTTTGCCGCGGGGCGCGAGGCCTTGCCGCTTGAAACGAACGATGCCGGCAAGACCTGGACCCGCGTCGCGGTGTCGCCTCCCGTCGCGCCTCCCGCAAAGAAATCGAGATACCTGACGGTCTACCACGACATTGCCTTCGATGCTTCCGGCAACGGCGTAATAGCCGGAGAAGTCATCGATCCGGATGTGGAAGGGGAGTATGAGCCGGACTGGATGAATCCGGGGATGGGCGCTGGGAACTGGCACAATCAGACCAACCTTTTTCTGGTGACCCACAATGGTGGAAAGACCTGGCAGCGCACGGTTCGGGGTCTGTACGGACGCGCGTACCGCATCGCCGCATTCCCGGAAGTGCCCACGTTTTGTATTTGGGAATTCCCGCAATTTTTTCCATGGGCGAGCAATCTAAGCATCCTGGATCTATCCACAGATGTTGTTACCCAATTGACACGCGAACGGGACCGGGTCTTCACCGACATCCTGCAAACCCCGAAAGGAGATGCCTACCTTGCGGCCTATCAGACGCCGGGACACGTGCATCCGAGTCCGATTCCGGGGAAGGTGAGAATTTCCAAAAGCTCCGATCTCCTGCATTGGACTGACATTCCGGCGGACTACCGCGCGGTAGCGCAAAGGGTCTGGCTGGCATCGGCGGGTGGCGCCGCTCTATGGGCCGCCACCGACACAGGGATGATTTTAAAGCTGGAGGATACCGCGAAGAAGTAGAGCTAACCGGCCTTCAGGAGTTTCTTCTTTTCGAGGACCGCGCGCAGTTCCGAGTTACTTGGCTCGGAGACGATTTCTCCATCCACATCGATGGTGGGCTTTTTTTCTTTCCCGTCATTTTGCGCCTTCACCCACTCTGAAGCCTCGGGGTCGTCCTCAACGTCGATGTAGTCGAACTGCACCCCGGAATCTTCGAGGAATTCAATGGAGCGCGTTGTCATCGAGCACCAGTCCGCGCCGTAGACCTTGACATTTGCCATGTCTACCAATAGCACGGCGGCGCTTATGTGCCTTCGCGGCGTTACTGCCGCTTGATGCCGAACATTTCGCTGACCGCGGCGATGACATCGGCGTTCGTCCACGGCGTGTTCTGATCGATGCCTTTCGCCTGCCGAAACTCTCGCATGAACGCATCCGGGCTAACTGGTTTGGCACGGCTGCCGGAGCCGGACAAGCCGAAGAACGGTGCGAGCGTTTCGAGTAACCCGGTGAAGGGCCGGCCTGGAACAACGCCGGTTCCGCTGAAATCCACGAATGGATCATTGTTCAGGATGCTGACAAGCCCGCCGTGCGAAATGAGCGGGATATTCAGGTTGTAGGCCGTGTTGGCCGCCTTGATGAATTCGTTGGCGAAGAGCGCATGTCCCGTGTCGGACGGGTGAACGCCGTCCAGGCTGAACGCGCCGCCGTTGAAAGTGTTGGTAAGAGTGACGCCCTCTATGGTGATCGGGTTCGAGGCGAAGTCGTCGATGATCGCGTACGCGTCCACCACGGGAAAACCAGCCGAGGCTGCCGCGGTCTTGATCACCTGGTTGTAGGTCTGTATTTGCGTTTGCAGGGTGGCCAGGCCTGTAGGGGTGAAGACATAGGCCGGGTTCTGCAGAATGTCCGGTCCGAATACCCCAAGATCCAGCAGAAGCATCGTCGGCAGTGTTGTCCGGTAACCGGCCGGGAAATTGTAGTCCGTCCCGGTGTAGCGGGTCAGGGTTGCATTGTCCACCAGGTACGCGATCTTCGTCAGGTCCGGAATGGTCCCCACCACCACCTTGGCCTCCGTGGCTTTTAAGCGGGACATCAACTCCTGATACTCGGACGTGAATTGGGGCAGCGGCGTTGGGTCGGGCTGATTGAGCGTGGAGAAGTTCAACACTTCGCTGATCAGATCGTCCGTACCCATCCAGGCGATCACCATGCCCGGCTTCACCTGCTCGACGATCTGGATCTCGCTGAGCCCGAAGTACGGCGGCAACACCAGGTCGTACTCGGTGGAAGGCGTCTGGCTCGCGGTGCTCGTCAACACATTGTCGAGCGTAGCGCCTGAGACTGCAAGATCCACCGGCACAGCCGTTGGATCGATTCTCGACCGCCCGCTGTCGGAGAAGATGGAAGCCAGAAGGCTTGTACTGAGCAAAGGCTGCTGAAACGGCACCGCCATCTGCTGCGCGAAACGGTTCAGGTAGGTATTCGGCTGGCTCTCTCGGAAGGCGTTGGCGGACTGAACTCCTTCACCCAGGCTGTCGCCGATACCGATCAGAGGGGTTTGCGTTTGCGCGGCCGCGGTTAAAGCCAGGATCGCGGGCGATAGAAGAAAGAAACGGCTTGGTTTCACGAGGAGCGCTCCTAAAGGAAAAGATCCTCTGGATTATACACTCGCCTGACGTCAGCCGGCGGAATCACCAATCGGCGTATGCGGTGCCGTCCAGGCTATTCTTGTCCGAGCCGCTACGTACATCCCAGATACCCGGTTCCTGCTGGCTGACGCTCTGGGAAGGATCTTCCATGATCACCTTCCAGGTTGTGTTGTTCCCGGTCATCGGATCCTGCGGAACATCCCTCAGGTATCCGTCCGAGACCAGATCCTGCAGCGTTTGCGGCGCCTTTTGTTTATCGAAGCTGTACTCGTCGATCATCTGCCGCATCGTAAACAGATTGCTCTTGAGCACCGATTCTTTGGAGCGTACCAACGCCTTTTGATACTGCGGCACGGCAATCGCGATGAGCGTAACAATAATCGCCATCACGATCATCAACTCCACCAGCGTGAAGCCCAGTCTTTGCGGGCTTCTCCGGACCTTGTCACCACTCGGCATAAGGAGTTCCATCCGGCGCTTTTTGATCACTCTTGGTATGCACGTCGAAAACATTCTGTCCACCGCCGCCGCTCGATTTCGGATCATCCTGCATGCTGCGCGTCCCCCACTCAGTGGTGTTGGTCATCGGATCGCGCGGAATGCGCCGCAGGAACTTAATCTTTGTATCGGCGCCCGCTCCCGCTCCCTTTACCCCGTCCACCAGCGCCTGCAGACTTTCCGGATAGCCGAACGAATCCACCTTTTGCGGGCCGAGCTTGTTGTTGTCCGCCATGTCCTTATACTTATCGATGGCCGCGCGCATTTCATGGAGCGCTTCCCGCAGTTCGCGTTCTTTGATCTTGCGGACGCGCGAACGAGCGAGCGGCACCGCCATGGTGCTTAGCAGCATAAGGATCGTGAAAGCCACGATCAACTCCACGAGCGTCATGCCCGTGCGCCGGTCGCGCAGACTTCCTGTGATCGCGGGGCTCATTTTACGGTAACGGTGAGCGGCGCTCCGCCGCCGTTCACGACGCCCCCGGCCGCATCGCGCAAGACCGCTTTTGGCATCACGACCGCCGTCCGGCCCTTGCCTACGGCCTCGAACACCACCGTGAGCAGCGAGCCCGAACCATTCACCGGGCCTTTCGCGGGATCGCGCGCCAATGTCGCGCTGGCGTCCCCGGAGTCATTCAGAATATTGCGCTTCGGTACCAACGGGCCGCTGTTCTGCTCAAGAAAATCTCCCGCGGAGATTGAATTGATCTTGAGCACCTTGGGATCGAATTTGAGCTGCGACTCGAACGATTGCAGATTCGTGACGCCTTCCGCGCGGATCGCGACGGTGAAGGACGATCCCATCTGTGCGTCGAGCTGCGAAGGCGCGAACGAAACACGCGCGGTCGGGCCCAGTGCAGGCTGGGTCACGATCGGGGCGGCCGGCGTCATCGGCGACGCCGCGGGCATCGTGACCGGCCCGCCAGGCGCGTTCGCACCCGCGCCCGGCGCCACTCCCGCGCCATCCGCCATCGGCGCCATCGCACGTGGCGCATACCGAACCGCATAGTTCGTCGCGTTTCCGGCGAACACTTCCTTGATGTTTTCCGCCGTGATCTCGGGTCCGCGCACAATGTGAGGCGTGAGTGAGATCAACAGCTCGTCCTTGCTCGTGGTCGTCTGGTCGCTGGTGAAAAGGCGGTTGAGGATCGGGATATTGGCAAGACCCGGGACGCCCGAGATCGTTTTCGAATCCGACAGCTGCACCAGGCCGCCGATCATGTTGATCTGGCCATCCTTCATGCGCACATCGAGCGTAATCTTGTGTTGGCCGATGACCGGCTGGGAGATGCCGCCCAGATCGTTGTAGCTATCCACCTGTGAGATATCGATATCGATGTGCATCGAGACTTCGCCGTTGTCATGCACTCTCGGCGTCATCTCCAGATTCACGCCGGTATCGATGTAAGTGAACTGGGTATTCACCAGCGCGTTCACGCCTACGCTGCCGACGCCCGGCGAATAACTGCCGCTCGCCGTGGGAATCTTTTCGCCGATCTTCAAAACCGCCTTGAAGTTATCCACCGCGCGGATTTGCGGCCGCTGCAGAACGCGCGTTCCGCTGTCGCTCATGATCGCTTCGAGCAGCCCGCCCGGTACGTTGGTCAAGGAGAAATCCTGCGTGGAAATATGCTGCAGATTCACCAGCGGAATCGGGGAGCTGGTGGTGCTGGTTCCCGTAGATGTACTGTTCGTCGTGGTGCTGCTGCTCGTGGTGGTGCTGGTGCCGCCGGTAGTGGAGGTGCTCGTGCCCGTTCCGTTATTGCTGAATCCGGTAGTGCTGCCAGTGGACGTGGTGCCTAGCTGGCCGGCGAGAGTCTGCAGGCTGGTGCGCGGAGTGAAGGCGATCTGGCTGTTGATTCCGGTCGGCGCGAAAGCCGCCGCAAGCTGCCGTGAGCGGGTGCTGTTCACTTCCATCACCATCACATCCACCAGAACCTCCGCTTTGGGCTTATCCAGATCCGCGATGATCTTCTCCACCAGCGCCATGCGCGCAGGTTCCGCGCGCACGATGATCGCATTCTGCGACGAGTAGTTGAACAGCTTGTTGACTTCAATCACCTGGCGCAGCGTGGTAATTACTTCCTGCAGTTCCTGCGGTGATGTGACATTGGAAAGGTAAAAAACCTTCACCACCTGGTCCTCGTATTCGCGGCGCTTGGTCGGGTTCTCCTGCGTCACGAAAATCGTGTTGGCGGACAAGGGCTTCCAATAAGAGTGCGTGATGACGGCCAGGTAATCGAGAGCTTCATCCAAAGTGGCGCCGTTGAGATCGATGGACTGCGCCTTCCCGCTGGGAGAATCGTAATCCGGGTCGAAGAGAACGTTCATGCCGGCCAATTTCCCCAGAGTGTCGAACAAGACCTTCGGCTTCTGGTTGCTCATGCGGAGCACGAGCGGCTGCGGATTCAACGGTCGCAACTCCGGAACCGGCATCAAGCTATCCACCCGATCCTGCATCGCATCCTTGGCCACTTGCGCCGGCGTTTTGGAAGCTTCTTCAGGCGAAATGGAAGCGTTCGGATCAGCCGCTTTCAATTTCTTTACGCGCTCGATCATCAGCCGGGTTCGCCGGATTTCCTGATCGGCGATGTCCGAAGACGGATCGATCTGATAGGCCCGCTGGAAGGCGCTAAGCGCGTCATCGAGCTTGCCTTGCGTCCGCAACTCCTGACCGTGCGTGATCAGGTAAGACCCGGCTTCGAAGCGGACGCGCCGGAACTCCAGCTGATAGCCCGGATCCGCGGGATCGATCTTCACCGCCTGTTCGCTGAGGATCAGCGCCTTGTCCCAGTCCTGCTTGCTCTCGGCGATCTGGGCTTCGGCAAGAAGCCGGTCCCCCTTGCGGGTGCGCGCATCGATGGGCATCGTCGGCACAACCAAAGAAAGAATCGTCAGAGCGACGCTCAGCGGCCGCAACTGCGGCAGGATAGGGCGGCGTATTATCATCTAATGGTCTGACGTGAATAGCGCGGTTATCGTTGAGCGGAAAACATCGGCGCAGCCCCGGACTGCCTGCGGAAGATTATGAAGAAGTCCGACCCCAACTCCAAGGTTTTAAGCGAAAATCGCCAGGCCAGCCACAATTACCATTTGAGCGACCGCTATGAAGCCGGGCTGGTGCTGAGCGGGACTGAGGTCAAGTCCATCCGCGCCGGCAAGATGCAGCTGCGGGAAAGCTATGCGCGCATTGAGAACAACGAAGCATGGCTGATCAACGCTCATATCAGCGAATACTCGCATGGAAATCGCGAGAACCACATGCCGGTGCGCGGCCGCAAGCTGCTTCTGCATCGCCGCGAGATCGATAAACTGCTGGGCATCACGCGCGAAAAGGGATTGTCTCTCATCCCGACGAAAGTTTACCTGAAGGACGGGCGCGTGAAGGCGGAGATCGCCGTCGCAAAGGGCAAACAGCTGCACGACAAACGCGAGGCCGAACGCGCCAAGACCGCGGAGAACGAAGCCCGCACGGCCATCCGCGAGCGCAAAGCCCGGGAATAATCTACCGATAATGGACATCCAACTTGAACGTAAAGCGGCCGCCGAAATTGAGGCGGACGCGCTCATCATTCTCGACTTCGAAGAGCACTCCTCGCTTCCGGAAGGCTATGCGCCGATGCGCGAATCCGGCGAACTGACCGGAAAAGCCAAGGAGTTCGCTCTTCTCCACCACGTTCCGGGCTACAAGGCTCACCGCATTCTCATGGCGGGAGCGGGCTTGATGCGGAAGTTCACACCGGCGGAACTGCGCGCCATCACCGGTTCCGCTATCCGCTTTTTGAAAGCGCGATCTCTGGGGCGCGCGGCGTTCTTCCTGCCCGAAGACCTGGCCACGCCCGAGCACGTTTCGGCGATAGTCGAAGGCGCGCTCGTGGGGGATTTCGAGTGCGATGAGCATAAGTCCGATCGCTCCGGGACGAAGTTTCTGAAGTCCCTCAGCGTCGTAGTTCCGGAAGGCGGCGACGATCTTGAGACCGGGCTCAAGCGTGGCCGAATCCTCGGCGAAAGTCAGAATTACGCACGCTCTCTGGGAGTGGAACCCGCCAACCTGATGACTCCGTCCGTGCTGGCGGAGCGCGCCGAAAGCGTCGCCCAGGAGTTCGGGTTGAAATTCGACCGCCTGGATGAAGCCCGCATGCGTGAGCTCGGCATGGGCGCGCTTCTGGGCGTCGCGCAGGGCAGCGCCGAACCTCCCGCGATGATCGTCCTTCACTATCAGCCGGAGCACCAGCCGGCTGGAAAGACGCATCTGGGGCTGATCGGCAAAGGCGTCACCTTCGATACCGGCGGAATCTCCATCAAGCCCGCTGAAAAGATGGACTACATGAAGTACGACATGTGCGGCGGCGCGGCGGTGATCGGCGCCATGCGCGCCATCGCTCTACTCAAGCCGCCCATCCCGGTCACCGGCGTGATTCCCGCGGTCGAAAACATGTTAGGCCCGCGCGCGCAGCGGCCCGGCGACATCGTCACCTCCATGTCCGGGAAGACCGTCGAAGTGCTGAACACCGACGCGGAAGGCCGCTTGATTCTCGCCGATGCGCTGACGTATGCGCAGAAGAAACTCGGCTGCACGCACCTTGTGGACGCGGCGACGCTCACCGGCGCTGTGGTAGTGGCGCTGGGCCATCACCATAGCGGTGTCTTTTCGAGCGACTCCAGCCTGCTCGACCGCTGGATGCACGCCTGTGAACACGAAGGCGAGCCCATGTGGCAACTTCCGATGGGGCCCGATTACCGCGAGCAGATTAAGAGCGCTTTCGCGGATATGGCCAACATCGGCGGCCGCGACGGCGGCGCTATCACGGCTGCCATGTTTCTGAAGGAATTCACCGGCGAGACACCTTGGGTGCACCTGGATATCGCGGGGACGGCATGGCTTGAAGAAAACAAGCCCTACATGGCGAAGGGTCCGACGGGCGTGCTGGTGCGTTCCTTTGCGACGCTCGCGATGAACTGGCGCGATTAACCTTCGGCCGCCTTACTCGGCCACCCATGTCTTGGCGGGTTCGGTAAGCGATCCGGCCAGATTCATCTGCCTGCCATTGTTCGAAAGCTGGAGCTCGACCTCGTCGCTTGGGCTCTGGGAAGTGCTCCGGGAAGCGCCCTGGGAAGCACTCCTGGAATTTCCGCTGCCCGTCCACGTTTCTCCGCCGCTGGTCAGGCGAAGCTGCGGAAACTCGAAGTGCGCGCCATTATCGTTCCACGACATCTGGCCTTGCCCCGTCAACCGCTCCACCAGGCCAAGCGGTTCTACCGCCAGATCCCGTCCGTTAAACGAGCCCTCAATCTTCAGGTTGCTCAACGTTGCGATACCGGTCCCGGCGGTCTGCACGCGGAAATTTCCATCCACTCGGCCCCCCTGCCACTCCAGTCCGGTCCATCTGGCGTTGGCGGAATAGCGCGGCGTGGTCTCGCGCAAATCGATATTGATTTTGGCCGCGAGCGCGGCGGAGGCAAACCGCGACTGCCAATCCGATAGCACGATCTGAGCGCCATCCCAGACCACCCGCGATTTCACCCGCTTCAGATCGGACCCGGCCACCTCGAAATCTCCGACCTGAATCGTTCCATCCGCATGCATGGTGCGGAGCCAATCCGGAATAGGCGCGCGCCCCAGTGTGAGGGCCATGTCAATCAGGTTGATTTTGCGCCGCAGCACCGGAAGAAACAGCGCCTGCATCTGCGCGGCATTAGCGCTTCCAATCGAGAGACGGAACAGGTGCGGATGCGGCGCGCCCGGAACATAGCGATATTCGCCCGAACCGCTCACACCGCCCGAACTCAACTGGATGCGATCCATCTGAATCGCGTCTCCTTTAATCTGCACCTGCGCCGTGTCGATGTTCAGCGGCTCGGCTAACTCCGGAATGGCCGCGGTCGCGTCGGTCAACAGCCCTTTTCCGGACCATTCTCCGGCGCGGTCGGCGGGCTGGACGAACGTCAGAAAGCCATCCCAACTACCGGATTGCAGGCTGGAGAGCAGCGGTACGGACTCGATCGGAAACGTTTTTAACAATCCCGCGACAGGCCCGCCGGAACTCGACAGAGCCACGTCGAACGATCCGTCCGCGAGGGAATAATCGCCCCCGACAAAACCGATCGATTCCATCCCGGAAATCATGCTTACCGGTTGCAGCCGCGCGCTGCCGTTGGCCAGATCCAAAGACGCCTCCTCGAAGCGCAGAGCCGGTAGGTTCCGGAACGCCAGGGCCGCGTCGTGAATCGCCGCTTGGCCTTTCCATCCAGCCGATTCCTCATACGAAACGTCGCCCCGCATCGTGCCGGAAAGCTGCAAATCGTCCGGAATCCGCGCCCCGAAGTTCCGTAGCAATCCAGGCAGGGATGCCACCGGAAGAGCATTCGAATGGACATCGAACCGCCAAATTGGCTTCTGCAGATAGCCGTCCGCCACCAGCCGGGCCTTTACCGCGGTTTGTTGCGAGCGCGGCTCGGCAAACAGTTCCAGATGCTGGGATTGCGTGTCGGCGAAACCGGACAAGCGAAACTCAAACACGCCGCCCGGCGGGGGACTTTGATCCCAACCATGCAGCTCCGCGATGCGAACGCTTCCCTCCAGACCCACCGACGCCGCCGGGCCCGCGAGATGCACCCGTCCGGAAATCAACCCCTGCACTCCGGCGTCGTGGCCGTTGACCAAAGCGACCATGTCCGCGATTTCACTTCGATCCAATCGGACATCGAACTCCAGCCTGCCGCTACCCCCGGCCGAAGGCTCCTTCCACTCGCCGCGCGCCTCGATCGCGCCGAAACCGTTGGCCGGCCGGTCGGTGCGCGCCGGTTCTCCGGTAAAGCGCACGTCCCAGTCGCTTCCGTCTCTCGATCGAGGAGTGACGTCCAGATCCGTGTCCAGCAGATAGAAAGTGTTTTTGCGGCCCCCCATCTTGAAGTTGACACGCGCGCCGCGTAGCCGGATTGTCGGGAACGTTGCCAGCAAGCCGGGTCGTAACAGTGACTCGAAGTTCCACACCGGCGCCGTCATGTCACCGGTGGATCGCGCCAGATTCACGTGCGCGTCCTCGAGCGTAAGAGATGAGAACTCCAACCGCCCGGTCCACAACGACCAGATCCGGGGAACCGCCCGCAATTCGCCGACATACGCGAAGGGCTCCGAGCCGGGGCTGTCTCCCGCGATAATCACATTCGAAACGGCAAAACCGGGGCCTGTGAAAAGGTCCAGCGTAATGCCGCCGATCGTGACCGGGCGCCCTAGCGCAGCCGATAGCGCCGTTTCGATGCGCCCGCTATAGCGGTCGGCATGCAAAAAAGGCGCGGCGATCCCAATGGCTATCAGCAGCACCACAATCGCCGCCAGCGCCTGGATGATGCGCCGTCTCACAATGCAGGGTCGATGCGATCCATTGTGACGAATTATAGCGACTCACAGGCGCAACGTTCCGATCAGGCTGGAAATGGATGCGATCCGCTCATTCTTAAGGAACACTTCCAGTTCGCGTGCGATGCGCGCGGTGGATCGCGGGTCCCAAAACGAAGCCGTGCCCACCTCGACGGCATGCGCCCCGGCCACCAGGAACTCCGCCGCGTCTTCCCCCGTTGAAATGCCGCCCAACCCGATCACCGGAATCTTCACGGCTTTGGCAGCTTGCCAAACCATGCGCAGGGCGATCGGTTTAATCGCGGCGCCGGACAGGCCGCCCATACCGTTGCCGACCCGCGGCGTGCGGTTCCGCGCATCCACGGCCAAGGCCAGAAAGGTATTCACCAGAGAGATGGCGTCGGCTCCGCTCCGCTCGGAGGCCAGCGCCAGCGGTTCTATCGCCGCTACGTTTGGAGAGAGCTTCACGATCACGGGCCGTTTAGCCAGCCGACGCACCGGTTCCACAACGCTCGCGAGCATGGCTGGGTCGGTGGAAAAGAACATTCCGCCGCACTTTGTGTTGGGGCACGAAACGTTCAACTCATATCCCGCCAGGTTCGGCGCGTCCTCCAGCACGCGAACGGTTTCGCAGTAGTCTTCCACCGAGTAGCCGAACACGTTCACGAAAGCCGGAGCGCCCAGGCTCGCCAAACGCGGGACTTTATCTTGCACGAACGCCCGCACCCCGATGTTCTGCAGCCCCACGGAATTGATCATGCCTTCGGTGGTTTCGTAGAGGCGCGGCGCGGGATTACCCACAATCGGATCGAGAGATATACCCTTCGTGACAAATCCGCCGATAGATTCAATGTGAAGAATTTTTTCGAACTCCACTCCATATCCAAACGTCCCGGAAGCCGCGATGATCGGGTTTCTCAGACAAAGTCCGCAGATGGTGGTGGACAGATCGGGTTTCAAGTTCAAGAGAAGTCCAGCAAGAAGATAAAAGAATTTTAACAATTCAAAACTGTGGTGGTACACTGTGCCTAACGTGACGAATCCGGTATCTCTCGCGGTTGCTATCGCGAGACAAAAGTCAGGGCTAACCCTGCAGGCGATTTCAGATTCAACCAAGATTACGGTCCGAAATCTGGAATCCATCGAAAGCGGAAGCTACGCCCGGCTTCCTGGCGGAGTCTACGCGACGAGCTACATCCGCCAGTACGCACGAGCCATCGGATATGACGAGTTTGAGATGCTCGCTGATTATCTGCTGGTAACGGGCGCTGCCCCACCGCTTCCGCAATTGGAGAAGGTTCAGAATCCCTGTTTGCGTGGATTTCGGCCATTTTTCCAATATTAAGCGCGTTCGTTAGCAGCGTGCCGTAGCCCGCCCGGCGATCGGTGCCCGGCGCAAGCGAGCGAGAGCTGCGAGAGTACAATCGGGCATATGCCGAGTGTCTCGCGAGTGCCGCTGGTTCAGGTCGACGCGTTCAGCGATGTACCGTTCGCAGGCAATCCAGCCGCGGTGTGCGTGCTCGATGAGGAACGCCCCAGAGAGTGGATGCAGCATGTTGCCGCCGAGATGAACCTCGCGGAAACCGCCTTTCTACTTCCCCAAAACCATCATCCTCAAAACGGCGACTACGCGCTTCGCTGGTTCACCCCCACCATTGAAGTTGACCTCTGTGGACACGCCACACTAGCCAGCGCGCACGTGCTTTGGGAGACGGGCCGTCTCGATTCCCAAACGCAGGCGCGGTTTCACACCCGCGGCGGGCTCCTCACGGCCCGGCGCAGCGGCGAGTGGATTGAACTGAATTTCCCCGCGAAACCGGAGCAGAAGACCGATCCGCCCGCCCAGCTTCTGGACGCGCTCGGAGCGGAAGCCGTTTACGTGGGGCGCAATCAGTTCGATTACCTCGTGGAAGTGGCATCCGAAGAAATCCTGCGGGCCATCGAACCGGACCACGGCCTGCTCAGAACGCTGCCCGTGCGCGGTGTCATGGTCACCAGCCGCTCCGCTGAATACGACTTCGTATCGCGATTCTTCGCTCCCGGTTCGGGTATCGACGAAGATCCCGTGACCGGATCGGCCCACTGCGCGCTCGCTCCCTATTGGGCGGAAAAGCTCGGCAAGACGGAGTTGCGCGCTTTCCAGGCGTCCCGCCGCGGTGGAGTTCTCCAACTTCGCGTGGATGGCGACCGCGTACTTCTCGGCGGCCAGGCTGTCACTGTCCTCGTAGGCGAACTCCTGGCCTGAATCGTGACGGAACCCGACGAGCCGCCTCCAGTTCTGGGTACCTGGGCCCGTGTCTATACTTTCGTGCTCTGCGTCCTGGTGCTGGTGATCTGCGCGCTCTACGCCTTCATGCGGCATTTCTCATGACGCCGCTCGATTGGATCGTCCTCGTCTTCACCATCGCGGGAATCATCAGCTTCGGCCTATACAAGGGACGCGGCACCAAGACCGTCAACCAATACCTGCTGGCGGGCAAGACCATGCCCTGGTATGCCATGGGCCTCTCCATCATGGCGACGCAGGCCAGCGCCGTAACCTTTATCTCCACCACCGGCCAGGCTTACGCGGACGGCATGCGATTCGTCCAGTTCTACTTCGGTCTGCCGATCGCGATGGTCATCCTGGCCGCTACCGCCGTTCCTATCTTTCATCGGGCGGGCGTTTACACCGCTTACGAATATCTGGAGCGGCGCTTCGACGCCAAAACGCGCGCGCTCGGCAGCATCGTCTTCCTCGTCCAGCGCGGGCTCAGCATCGGCATCTCCATCTACGCGCCGGCCATCGTGCTCTCGGTGATCTTCAGTTGGGATGACCGCGTTACCACTACTATGATCGGCGTCCTCATCATCGTTTACACCGTCGCCGGCGGCATTCCCGCCGTTACCTGGACGGACGTGCTGCAGATGAGCATCATCTTCTGCGGCCTCATTCTTTCGCTGATCATGATCCTGTCCATGCTTCCGGCGGGCATTTCGATGCTGGACGCCGTGTATCTCGCGGGCGCCGTCGGAAAACTAACTACGGTGGATGCGCACTTCGATTTAAACAACCGCTACACCCTTTGGAGCGGATTAATCGGCGGCATGTTCCTTTCCCTGTCTTATTTCGGATGCGATCAATCCCAGGTGCAGCGCTATCTCACCGGCAAGAGTATTGCGCAGAGTAAGCTCAGCCTGCTGTTCAACGCGGTGGCCAAGATTCCCATGCAGTTTTTTATTCTGTTCGTGGGCGCGATGGTCTTTGTGTTCTACTTATTCGTGCAGCCGCCAATGTTATTCCAGAAGACGGCCCAGCAGGCCATCCAGGGAGCTCCCGAATACGCGGCTGCGGGAGCGCGTTTCGATCATGCTTTCTCTGCTCGTAAGTCTGCGGCATACAATTTGGCGAACGCCCGCCGCCGCGGGGACTGGAACGCGCTGGCCAACGCGAAACAGCGCTACCTACTCACGCAGAAAGACCTTCTCGACGCCCGGGAGCAGGGCATTGCCATCTACAAAAATCGAACGCGGGTAACCGGTTTCAACGACACCAACTACGTTTTTCTTTCTTTCGTAACCCGCTTTCTGCCCGCGGGAGTGGTCGGTCTGATTATCGCCGTGATTTTCTCCGCCGCCATGTCTTCCAGTTCGGGTGAAGTCAACTCTCTCGCTTCCGTGACGGTGATCGATATCTACAAGCGTCACATCCGCCGGAATGCTTCGGACCACCATTACCTTTTTGTTTCGCGTGTCGCCACCGCTTTCTGGGGATTCTATGCGGTAGCCTTTGCCCAGTACGTCAAGCACCTGGGCTCGTTGATCGAGGCCGTGAACATGATCGGATCGCTTTTTTACGGCACGCTGCTGGGCGTGTTCACCCTGGCTTTCTTCTTCAAACGCGTCGGGGGCAACGGCGCCTTCTGGGGAATGCTGGCCGGCGAAACCGCCATTCTGACAACCGCGCGGTTCACTGGTATATCATTCCTCTGGTACAACGTCATCGGGGCCGTCGTTGTGATCGCCACTGGTTTACTGATCACCGCGGCTACGCGGACGCAAACTCCCCTAGGAGATCCTGCATGAAACTGGGCCAGGTCGCATTGACGGTCGACAATTTGGCGGAATCGGTGGCTTTCCATCGCGATGTACTCGGATTGCCGATGTTGTACGAATACCCCGGGCTTGCTTTTTTCGATATGGGCGGCGTGCGGCTGATGTTAAGCGCCGCCGGCAATGAGCCCGAACGTCACGAGTCGGTTCTCTACTACCGCGTCGACGATCTTCAATCCGCGTGGCGCTCGCTACTCGATAAGGGCGCGCGTCCCGAAGGAGACTTGCACATGGTCGCCAGGATGCCGGACCACGAGCTTTGGATGGGTATCGTCCGCGACCCGGAAAACCGCCTCGTCGGCATCATGAGCGAGGTGCGCAATTAAGATGACGCCTGCTCTGTTGGTCGCCCAGACCCGCCTGGTCAACTTATCGGCGGTGGACGTCGCCATCATCGCCATCTATTTTGTCGTGGTCATTGGAATCGGCCTGTACCTACGGCGGTTCACCACTACCGGAGAAGATTTCTTTCTCGCCGGCCGCGATATGACGGCCTGGATCGCCGGGCTCAGCTTCGTCGCCGCTAACCTGGGCGCGCTCGAACTGATGGGTTGGGCCGGCGCGGCTTACCAGTACGGCATCCTCGCCACCCACTGGTATTGGATCGGCGCGATTCCCGCCATGCTCTTCCTCGGCATCATCATGATGCCGTTCTATTACATCTCCCGCACCCACTCCGTGCCCGGTTATCTGAAGCTTCGCTTCGGTGAGCCCGCGCGCGCGCTGTCGGCCGTTTCGTTCGGCCTCATGACTGTGCTGATGAGCGGCATCAACATGTACTCCATGGCGCTGGTTATGAAGGTGGTGCTCGGTTGGGATATCACCTTCAGCATCTGGATCTCGTCGCTAACGGTGGCCGCTTACGTGTTCCTCGGCGGCTTGCTCTCGGCCATCTTCAACGAAGTGCTCCAGTTCGTCCTGATCTGGTTGGGCGCCATGTTGATCTCCATCATCGGCTTGATCGACGCCGGCGGCTGGGACGGGATGATCGCCCGCATTCACCATAACTTTCCTGGCCAGGAATACACGCATCTCTGGAGCAAATTAGGGCACTTCAGCGATAACCCCATGGGCACGCATTGGACCGGCATCGTGCTCGGTCTCGGCTTTGTGGTCTCGTTCGGATATTGGACGACGGATTTCTTAGTCGTTCAGCGTGTCCTATCCGCTAAAGACCTGCGGACCGCGCGGATGGCCCCTGTGATCGGCTCGGCTTTCAAAATGGCGCTGCCGTTCATCGTGATCCTTCCCGGCTTACTGGGTCTGGCGATGCTCCCTGAACACCTGGTGGGAGAAACCCAGGCCGCCGCCACGGGTGCTCACAGCTACAACGAAGTGCTTCCGCTGATGCTGGCGCGCTACTGCGGGCCCGGACTGCTGGGTCTCGGCATCACCGCTCTGATCGCCGGTTTCATGTCCGGCATGGCGGGCAACATCAGCGCGTTCGCCACCGTTTGGACTTACGATATTTACCGGCCCATCTGGCCCGCCAGGAACGACCAGCATTACCTTGCCGTCGGCCGCTGGTCCACCGTCATCGGCGTCCTGGTCAGCATCGGAACGGCTTATCTCGTCATGCAGTTCCAAAGCATCATGGACTACGTGCAGGCGCTGTTCAGCTTCTTCATCGCGCCGCTGTTCGGCACGGTGCTCCTGGGAATGTTCTGGAAACGCGCCACTGGCTGGGGTGGCTTCTGGGGATTGCTCTGCGGAACTTTTTCCTCCATCGGCATGTATCTCTGGGTAAAGTTCGATCCCAGCGCGCTCCGCTACATCGCCCTCTCGCCGGACGCCAAAGACATGTCGGAGAACATGTACCGGGCGCTCTGGTCGTGGATCGTCTGCGTCATCGTAACAGTGGTTGTCAGCATGGCGACGCGTCCCGACCTTTCGCGCAATTTATCGGGACTTGTCTACAGTGAAACCCAGTTACCGTCGGAGTCCGGCGTTGTCCTCTGGAAGCGGCCCATCTTCTGGGCGGCCTGCGTCGCCGTCGTATTCGTGATTCTAAACGTCATCTTCTGGTAAATGACCATGCATGAACACAAAGGAATGATCTCGATCTGGTTCTTCATCGGCGTTCTGCTGGTAGTTTACGGCGCGCTGATTCTGGCGGCTTCGGCTTACGACGCGGCTGTGCCGCCGGCGCATCCGGTGGTACTCGAACGCCTGCACGCCGGCATCTATTGGGGAATCCTGCTGCTCCTGATGGGTGGCTTTTACGTGGCGCGGTTCCGTCCCCGCCGCACGCGATAAACTCAAACGGTGTATCGTCACACGCGTGTTCTGTTATTCGCAGGCTTTTTGATCCTGCCCCTCACCGCTCCTGCTCAAAATCCCGGGGATCGCCCACCGGGCCTCGACAAGCGCTACATCGATACCAGCGCGGACCCGTGCCTCGACTTCTATCAATACGCCTGCGGTAACTTCACCAAGCTTCATCCGATCCCGGCCGATCGCTCCTCGTACGGGATCGGCACCATGCTCTACGATCACAACGTCTCGGTTCTGAGGAGCATGCTCGATCAAGCTGCCGCCGGGGGCGCCAACCGTCACCCGAATGAGCGGAAAATCGGCGACTACTACTCCTCCTGTATGAACGCTCAGGAGATCGACAAGCGCGGGCTGGCCGCGCTAAAGCCGGAACTGGACCGCATTGCCGCGCTTCAAACTAAAGAAGAATTGCCGGCTCTGATGGCGCACTTTGAATTGATGAACATCACCGCTTTCTTCAACTTCAGCGAGCAGCAGGATTTTAAAGACGCGCGCAAACAGATTGCGATCGTGGATCAGGCCGGTCTCGGTCTCCCGGAACGCGATTACTATCTGCGAACTGGCGCCGGCGACCAGAAAATCCGGCAGCAGTACGTCGAGCACATTACGAACACGCTGAAGCTTTTGGGCGAGCCGGATGCGCAAGCTTCCTCCGACGCCCACAACATCATGGATCTGGAAACCGCGCTCGCCAAAGTATCGCTGGACGTGACCTCGCAGCGCGATCCCAACAAGATCTACCACATGATGCCGGTTGACGATCTGGCTAAGCTCGCGCCGGCTTTTTCGTGGAAAACGATGCTCACCGATACGGACGCTCCACCCATCGCGGAACTGAACGTGACTTATCCGGAATTCTTCAAGGGCTTGAACGCGCTTCTCACGTCCACCAGCCTGGAAACAATCAAGGCCTATTTACGCTGGCAGCTCATCGCCAATACGCCGGGTCTTGTTTTGCCCAAGCCGTTCGATGAGGAAGCTTTCAACTTCAACAGCCGTGAACTGCGTGGTCAGCCCGAACAGCAGCCCCGCTGGAAGCGATGCGTCCAAAGCACCGACAACGCTTTGGGCGAAGCCCTGGGCCAGGTATACGTCGCCCAGGAGTTTCCCGGAACCAGCAAGGCCGCCACCGTTCAAATGGTTCGCGACATCGAAGCGGCCATGGATCAGGACATCAACACTCTGGATTGGATGAGTCCGGAAACGAAGGTACGCGCGAAAGAAAAGCTGCGCGCCGTCGCAAATAAGATCGGATATCCCGATAAGTGGCGCGACTACTCCACTTTGAAAATCTCGCCCGGCGATGCTCTCGGCAACTACGTCCGCGCCACGGAGTTTGAAGATCGCCGCCAGCTCGCGAAGATCGGCCGGCCGGTGGACCGCGGAGAGTTCGGAATGAGTCCCCCGACGGTGGACGCTTACTACAACCCGAGCATGAACGATATCAACTTTCCCGCCGGAATTCTGCAGCCGCCGTTCTACGATCCTCAGTCGAACGACGCCGTGAATTACGGCCACATCGGCGGCATCGTGGGTCATGAGCTCACGCACGGTTTTGACGACCAGGGCCGGCAGTTCGATGGGAGTGGCAACCTCGCCGATTGGTGGTCCGCGGAGGATGGCGGGAAGTTCGACGAGAAAGCCAAGTGTGAAACGGACGAGTATGGCAAGTTCGTCGTCGATAACGACGCCCACGTAAACGGCAAACTCACACTTGGCGAGAACACCGCGGACAACGGCGGCCTGCGTCTCGCGTACATCGCGCTTCTGGCGGACGCCAAACGAAAAAACCTGAACCTGGAACGGAAAGAGGACGGGTACACCTTGATCCAGCAGTTCTTTCTCGCGTTCGGCCAGGATTGGTGCGGGTCCACGCGCCCGCAGCAGGAGCGTCTCCAGGTACAGACTGACCCGCACTCGCCGCGGCAGTTTCGGGTCAATGGCGTCGTCCAAAACATGCCTGAACTAGGAGTGGCCTTCGGCTGTAAGGCCGGCCAGCCGATGACCCCGGCGAAGGCTTGCCGTGTTTGGTAAAGAGCGGCTGTGATCGAACCCCGGAATACACGCCCGGGACCGCACCCGGACCTGCAGGCGAGCAATAAAACCAACTCGCAGATAGAAGAGGTGTTGGCGCGGATTGATAGCGTTTGCAAGGGACGGACTCCATCGCCCTCCACCTTGAACCCCGGCCCGCGCATCTTCACCGCGCAGCGGCCGGTGCTGGGCGTCCGCTGCCCGCAGTGCAACAAACGGGCGCTTCGCAGAGACAAGGTGCAGACCGCCGTTACCCGTTTGGCTGCCCTGATTCTATTCCGCCCCTACCGCTGCCGCTACTGCCGCTACTCGGAATATCGTTTTCTCTTCGATAAGTCCGTAAGCATCCGCAAGTCCTAGCCGTAAACCCTGGCGCCCGCCCGCGCCCCGCAGCACTTTGCCCGGAAGTTTCCCGGTCATGACGCCGCGCTCAATCACCGGAACTCCGTTCACCAGAACGTATTCCATCCCCGTCGATAGCTGATTCGGCTTCTCGAACGTGGCGAGATCGGTGATGGTATTCGGATCGAAGATCGCCATATCGGCCCACATTCCCGCTTTCAAAACTCCCCGATCTTGTAGTCGCATCCGCGACGCTGGAAGCGCCGTGAACTTGCGGATGGCATCTTCCAAAGTCAGCTTATGCTCTTCTCGCACGTACTTCCGCAGAATGCGCGGAAACGTCCCGTAAGCGCGCGGATGCGGATGCTCACGGCCTAAGAGTCCTTCCGGCGAAGTGCCTTCGGAATCGTTGTCGATCGAAACCCAGGGCTGCTGAAGGGCCAGCGCCACATCCGGCTCCGCCATCCCGAACACCGCCACTTGAGTAAACGCCTGATCCTGAATCAGCAGGTCGCACATCGCGTCGATCGCATCTTCGTGCCACATTGCCGCGACTTCCGAAAGCCTCTTGCCTTGCACCGGCAACAGCTTCGGGTTCTGCACCACGCCGATCAGAATCGCTTCCGGCCCGGGGATCTCCTGCCACTCGTTATCCCAGCTTGAATCCGGTGTCTGAAGCTCCCGTCGAATGCGCGCCCGCGCAGCCGGATCCTGCAACCGCTCCACCAGCCTGGCGTCGCCCCCATCATGCGCCCAGGGTGGAATGAACGCGGAGAAGGTGTTGAACCAGGCCGTGTACGCATAGGTATTCGCCGCCACATCCACGCCGGACTGGCGGGCGGCATCGATCCGCTTCACGATCTCCGGCATGCGCCCGAAGTTCTGCTTACCAGCGGCTTTAAGGTGCCAGATCTCAACCGGTACATGCGCCTCGCGCCCGATGCGGAAGGCTTCATCGAGCGCCGCATCAATCTGATCTCCCTCGCTCCGCATGTGCGTTGCATAGATGCCGCCATATCGACCCGCTTCTTTCGCCAACTCGATCAATTCTTCCGTCTTCGCATAAGGCGCGGGCGCATATTGCAGCGCGGTTGAAAGCCCTATCGCTCCATCGCGCATCGCCGCGCCCACCTGCGCTCGCATTGCGGCCAGTTCCGCCGGCGTCGGGTCGCGATTGTCATCGCCGATCACGAACCGCCGCACCTGCGTGGCGCCCACGTAAGTCGCCAGGTTGATGCCCATTCCCTGCTTTTCCAAACGATCGAAGTATTGGCCGAAGCTTGACCAATCCGGCTTGATGCCGTAATGGTCGTAACCTGGTTTATCCGCTGTACGCATGCGATCGTTCAGCGGCGCCGCCGAATTCCCTTCACCCGTAATCTCCGTTGTAATGCCCTGGAAGATCTTCGACGGCAATCGCGGGTCGACCAGAATCGTCAGCTCGGATTGCCCGAGCATATCGATGAAGCCGGGAGTGGCCACCAACCCGTGCGCATCAATGGTCTGCTTAGCCTTCGCATTTGCGCCGGCATACCCGATGACGGCGATGCGCCCGTCTTTAATCCATAGATCCGCGCCGTACCAGGGCGAACCCGTCCCATCGATCACATGAGCATTCTTGATGACGGTGTCGTAAGTCTGCGCCGTTAAGAGCTGCGCCGCGATCGAAAAGAGAGCGGCGCCACGCAATATTCGCATCCGGAGATTGTAACGGTTTACTTCTGGGTAGGCGGAACTGGGCGAAGCGGGACAGGCGATTCACCCGCTCCCGAAACCCGGGGTGTCGGTTACCCCTTGGCAGGCGGAGGGAAGTGCTTGAACATTTCGGCTACGTCTTTCTCGAGCTTCTTCTCATTCTTCTCCGGCTTGCCGGAAAGAGACTCGCTGGAGACGCCGCGCCAGACGAGCTTTTTGGATTGCGAGTCGAAGACATCCACCATCAGCGTGCCGACCGGGGTGTTCTCAACCACCGCGTAACCGGGTCCTCCCCAGCCGCGCCGCCAACCCCAGCCTCCGCCGAAGCCGTTGTACCAGGTTTCGAGAGATCGCTGGTTGTGGGTGGATCCGTAAGCGGAGAGGGACGCATCGCCGCCGGACGGAACCATCTGCCAGCCCTTGGCGGATAGCTGGCTATCGACGGCGCTTTGGATCCGGGAGTCCCAGAGCTGATCTTCGGATTGAACCTTGATCCAGGAGTAAGTGTGATAGCGGCCGAAATCGGCGGCATGATCGTAATCGGTAGTGACCTTGGCGTATAGGAGACAAGCACCGCCGGCGAGGAGTAGAAGCGGTAAAGCTACGTGTTTCTTGGTCATGGCAAGGTGTCAGCGCGCGATGGGCCAATGAGAAGCGCTTTACAGATGACGGGCCGAAAGAATCTGATAGTCTGTTCGCCATGACACATCCAATTTCCCGAAGAATGTTTCTAAGCGCCTCGGCCGCGGCCGGATTTCTCGCGTCACGCGCCGGAGCGAAGAGTCTGGCGCCCGCCCAATTGGGGGCCGAGTTGTATACGGTGCGCAACCTGATGCCGGCGAAGGATGACGAAATCCTGAAGCAGATTGCGGCCATCGGGTATCGGGAAGTGGAGGGTGACTATCCCACGCTGATGCGGATTGGAGCGATGGCAAAAGGCATGGGCTTAAACCCGGTGTCGTGCCATCTGCCGGTGGGGTTGATCGGAGACGATGGGTACAAGGGCGTCGGGATCGAGAAAATTTTCGGGGATTTGGCGGGGCTCGGGACGAAATACGCGGTGGTGCCCTATTTCGCCGAGGATCAGCGCAAGATCGAAGTGTTTCAGGCGTTTGGAAGCAAGATGAACCAGGCCGGGGAGTTGGCGCGGAAGCACGGCTTGCAGCTTGCCTATCACAATCACGCGTTCGAATGGGCGCAGATGGATGGTAAACGCGTATTCGACATTATGTTCGCGCATACGGACGCAAAGCTGGTGCAATTCGAAGTGGACGTTTTCTGGCTCAGCGTCGGCGGCCTGAACCCGGTGGAGTTCTTGAATGCGCATGCGGGACGCGTGCCGCTGCTCCATCTAAAGGATAAAGCGCAGGAGCAGCAGGTTCAATATAACGAGCACGTTCCGCACGAAACGTTCAAGGAAGTGGGCAACGGGACTTTGGATTTCCCTGCGATTCTGAAAACCGCCGAGAAGATCGGAGTCAAGCACTACTTTGTAGAGCAGGACTGGACACCGGGCGATCCGATCGCCAGTCTAAAACAAAGTTTCGATTACGTGAAGGGGCTGCACACGTAAGGATTGGTTGCGCGCGTCGTGCATGATCAAGCGCGGCGCGAGCGGACCCCGACGGCCTTGGGAAGCCCAACTTCCTGCGCCGCGGCGAAGGTTGGGGGCGGCGTCGAGGCGGAAACGCCGGCGATCTGCGCCATCGTATCGGCGGACAGGCCTTCGGCTTCGCGGGTAAAGGTGAGTTGGTTGAGAGCGGGATCGTAATCCGCTCGGACCAGATCACCGCCGGAGAGTTGGCCGCTCGCGACCAGATTGGAGAGTGGATGCACCAGGCTGCGTTCGATGGCTCGCTTGAGGTGCCGGGCGCCGTACTTCATGTCTGTTCCTTCGGCAAGCAGGAATCGCTTGGCTGCGGACGTCACCTCGAAGACAAAGGGCGCGGACGTGGTGGACGCGAAAATCCGCTGCTGCAGCGCATTCAGCTCCAACGTCAGGATCTGCTCGAGCTCTGTGGACCCGAGCGGCTTGAAGACGATTACCTTGTCGATCCGGTTGATGAACTCCGGCGTGAACTTCCGGCGCGCCGCTTCTACGGCGGAGCGGGTGATCTTGTCGTTGGTTTTATCATCGGCACGGCAATCGCCGGGATTCTGTTCGAGCGGCGAGCAGCTGAAGCCCAGCTTCGGCATCAGGATGGAGTTCATCTCGGAAGCGCCGAGGTTGCTGGTCATAAAGACGATGGCGCGGGAAAAATCAACCCGCCGATTGTCACCCAGCGTCAGCGTAGCTTTATCGAGGATGCCGAGCAGAAGGTTCCAGAGAGAATCGCTGGCCTTCTCAATCTCGTCGAAGAGCACGAAGCTGATCTTGATCTTGTCCGTGTGATATTGGTTCACCACTTCCTGACTAAGCAGTGGATGAGTCTCGCGGTGACCGAGATAGCCCGGAGGCGAGCCGATCAACTTGGCGATCTCATGGCTGTGTTGAAACTCGGCGCAATCGATCTTAATGACCGAGCGCATATCGCCCGTGA
Source organism: Bryobacteraceae bacterium (assembly GCA_965225785.1). Taxonomy (GTDB): domain Bacteria; phylum Acidobacteriota; class Terriglobia; order Bryobacterales; family Bryobacteraceae; genus Bog-113. The sequence continues at coordinate 1,788,595 of CBDDBV010000005.1, forward strand.
GCGACTCGGCGACGGATTCCACCATGCGTGTTTTGCCGGAGCCGGTGGGTCCCAGGAACAGCAGATTGCCGATCGGACGCCCCGGGCAGTTCATGCCCGAGAGAAACGTTTGGTAAATGCTCACGATCTGGCCGATGGCATCGTCCTGACCGATGATTCGCTTGTGCAGATCGGCGTTCAGCTTCTCCGCTTCGCGTCCGGTTTGTGTTGGATCGAGAACCTTTGTTCGCGGCATCGTTTTGTCCCCCCACGCTTCCCGCTGGAAACGGTCATTTTCCGAGCGGCCCTGTTCCGAGCTCTCGTGTTCCACCCTGTGTTTCGGCGTCCAGATGTTAGTCATTCCGTCTGTCGTCACCTTTATGGATTGCAAATAAGGCACGCCCGGTTCCAAGTTGGAGAGAAGGTTGATAACATTTCATTCGGCGTCGTAATAGTTAGTATGATTCGCTAAGTTGTCGAACTTACCCCGGGACTAAGCGGGCGGCTTGGAAGGGCGGATTTCAACCCGGCTGACAAGCGTGCGCGAAGGAAGGCGCAGCAGTGAGAGCACCACTTCCGCGATGTCTTCAGGCTGAATTTTCCACGCGCCGGACGGCTTGTTTTGACCGGGAACCGAGCCGAACGAAGTATCGACGCTTCCGGGCATGACCGTGGTAAGTCTCACGTTATCTTGACGATGGTCCAGCATCATGGCTTCAGTGAATCCGTTTACCGCGAACTTCGAAGCGTTATACGCGGCGCCCCCCGCGAACGGATTGCGGCCCGCCAGACTGGAGATGTTGAATACGTACGCTTCTCCGCTTTCGCGCAGAAACGGCATCGCGGCATGGCAGCAATAAAAGACGCCGTTGAGGTTGAGATCGATCACCTGGTGCCATTCGTCGGGAGTGAAATCGGCGACGGAACGGAAGATTCCGAAGCCGGCGTTGTTGACGAGCACATCCAGCTTGTTCCAATTGCGGCCCACATATTGGAACAGACTTTCGACTTGGTCCCATTTTGAAATGTCGGCGGCGAAACCCGTGATGCGGCCGGCTTCGGGCCCGGCGGCGGCACGCAGTGCGCCGGCTGCTTCGGTGACGGTGGAGTCGTTACGGCCATTGATAAGAACGTCCGCGCCGGCCTGCGCGAGTTGGAGGGCGATGGCGTAGCCGATGCCGCGCGTGGCGCCGGTGACGAGGGCGGTACGGCCCTTAAGAAACTGAGGCATGGTTGAAGATAACCCATGCCCGCAATGTGTTTAGGCTCCACCGAAGGCCGCGCTGCCAACCCACGTATCGGGATTGGCGAAGTTGATTTCTGGGAACCGTTGGGAATACATCCTATCCCAAACGCCAGCCATGCTCTTGGTGCTATACTCGCCGGAATCTGAGGTCCGGAAGTGTCGCTTCTGGATCCGGTCGGGCCATCTCACGGAAAAAGACGGGCTTTCTGGGCAAATCGCCAGCCGATTATGTGGATCGCCACTCCTAATTTACGAACGCGAGGGGAATGAAATATCGTGATTAGAAAATTACTAACGCCTTTACTGACGATTCTCGCGCTTGCACCGGCGGTTGAAACCGCCGCTCACGCGCAATTGCTACCCACTCTGACCCGCCACGTCCGCGCAGCCACCCAAACCGGCGCCGCCAAAGCCGTGGGACAGCTCCCCCCATCTCAGGTCATGAACCTGGACGTCGTTCTGAAGTTAAGCGATCCGGCCGGGCTCGATTCCTTCCTCAAGGAACTGTACGATCCGGCCAGCCTGATTTACCGCCACTTCCTCACCCCCCCGGAATTCACCGCGCGCTTTGGACCCACTCAGGAAGACTATGACGCCGTGATTGGTTTCGCGAAAGCCAACGGTTTCGAAGTCGTCGGCGGCACGCATGACGGAATGGAAGTCCAGATCCGTGGTCCCGTCTCGGCCGTCGAGTCTGCTTTCCACCTGACCATGGGCACTTATCAGCACCCCACTGAAAACCGGATCTTCTACGCTCCCGATCGCGAGCCCACCGTCGATCTACCGTTCCAGCTCTGGCACATCTCCGGACTGGACAACTACTCGATCCCGCATCCTCTCTATGTCAAGAAAAGCGACTATGAAAAGGCCCATCCCGGGAGCGACGTTTCATCTCACGCCACCACCGGCTCCGGACCAAGCGCTTCCTTCCTGGGAAGCGATATGCGTGCCGCTTACTACGGCGGGTCCCTCACGGGCGCCGGCCAGAACCTCGGGCTATTCGAATACTTGGGCACGGATCTCACCGACCTGACTACTTACTTTTCAAACGTCGGTCAGACCAATAAAGTGCCTATTACGTTGCTATCCACCGATGGCACCAGCACCTCCTGCGTGGACTCGAAAGCGGGCGGCGATTGCGATGACACCGAGCAAACCCTCGACATGACGCAGGCCATCGGAATGGCCCCGGGTCTGGCAAGTCTCGTAATGTATGTAGGGTCCGTCGATACCGCCATCATCAGCGCCATGACGACCCACAGCCCGCTGCCCACCACTATTGGTTGTTCGTGGGGATGGACGCCCGCCGATCCCAGCACGCTTGACCCTTATTTCGAGAAAATGTCCGCCCAAGGGCAGAACTTCTTCGCCGCTTCGGGCGATAGTTCCACCTGGTCTTCCAGCAATGAAGCCTGGCCGGCCGACGATGCATATGTCGTCTCCGTCGGTGGCACGGACTTGGTCACTTCCGGCGCCGCGGGTCCCTGGTCTTCGGAAACCGCGTGGGTGGATAGCGGCGGCGGCATCTCACCCGACAGCATTAAAATCCCCGCATACCAGCAGCTCTCAGGCGTGATCAACTCGAGTAATAAAGGTTCAACCACTCTTCGCAACGGTCCGGACGTCTCGGCCAACGCGAACTTCTCCTTCTACGTCTGCGCCGATCAAACCACCTGCACCGCAAATTCCTACGGCGGTACCAGCTTCGCCGCGCCCATGTGGGCCGGTTATATCGCCTTGGTCAATCAGCAGTTGGTTGCCAACGGCCAGCCGACCATCGGCTTCATCAACCCAACGATTTACGCGAACAATGTCACTTCCACCTATGCCACTGACTTTCACGACATCACCAGCGGCAAGTCCGGCAGCTATTCGGCCGTGACCGGTTATGATCTGGTAACAGGTTGGGGAAGCCCAACTCCAGGTCTGCTCACCACTCTGACCGGCGGATCGAGCGGCACTCCGGCTTTCACCATCTCCGCTTCGCCCACCTCCGTCACCGTTACGCAGGGTAGCAGCGGTTCCTCCACCATCTCCACCTCCGTATCGGGCGGCTTCGATTCGGCGATCGCTCTGTCCGCATCCGGCCAGCCTTCAGGAGTAACGGTCAGCTTTAGTCCTTCGTCAATCGCCGCGCCGGGTTCTGGCAGTTCCACCATGAACATCACGGTGGGCTCGTCTACGGCCACCGGCACTTACTCGATCACGGTAACGGGTACGGGCGGCGGCATTACGCACACCACCTCGGTGTCGCTCACGGTAAGCTCCTCCGCAAGCCCGGCATTCACCATCTCCGCGTCGCCGTCATCGGTCTCGATTGCGGATGGTAGCAGCGGCTCATCCACCATCTCGACTTCCGTTTCCGGCGGCTTCAACTCGGCCATCGCCTTGTCCGCATCCGGCCAACCTTCCGGAGTAACGGTCAGCTTTAGTCCTTCGTCGATCGCGGCGCCGGGCTCGGGCAGTTCCACCATGAACATCACCGTGGGTTCCACCACCACGGCCGGCACTTACTCGATCACGGTCACGGGAACTGGTGGCGGCATCACGCACACCACGTCTGTTTCACTGACGGTCACCGCCGGCTCGACCGGTAACTTCACCATCTCCGTCTCGCCCACTTCCGGATACTTGTATCAGGGGCAAAGCGGATACGCGGTGGTCACCACGAAAGTCTCCGGCGGATTCAACTCCGCGATTGCGCTGTCCGCGAGTGGCGTGCCTTCCGGCGTCACCGTCAGCTTCAGTCCTTCCTCGATTAAGGCGCCAGGCTCCGGCTCATCCGACATGAATTTCACCGTGTCCTATAACGCCCCGACCGGCACTTACCCGATCACCATCACCGGTACCGGTGGGGGTGTCACGCATACCACCGTCATCCAGTTCCAGGTGCGGTATTACTAAGTAAGTCGGAGGGCCCGGGTTTCAAACCTGGGCCCTTCGCCTAAAGGCTGATTCGAAGTAATGAGCAACCACTACAGACCGCAAGCCACACCGCCAAAGAGTCGAATCAGGGTATAGCGACTAAAGTAAAATGGCGGGTTTGCCAACCGTCTTTCCGCACAACTGGCGGTGAGAATATTGCAGGGCATGTCGGTGAGGCATTAATTGGTATGCTTCGGGACGATCTTGGCGGTCACTTTGCGGCGGGCTATCACGATGGCGCGGCAGGGAACTCATTCAGTCCGCCTGATGAAGACGACTGAGCAGTAAATCCAGGGCTGCCGCAGCGGGTTCAAGCGACGCCGCCGGATGCTCGGCTGTCTATCGTCCTAATCCTGCGATCAACGGCACATTTTATTCCAGCGTTCGATACCGGCCCGGACAACGTTCTGCGTTCACCGGACCGTTCACAACTTAGCGGCGTGGCAAAGAATTCGATACTCATTCAGCCGGTAAGGGTGAGTGAGTTTGTCTCGCGACACGCAAATACTTTGGGCTGCGGTATAAGGTTGCCTTTCAGGCTTGCGTTACCTGGTAGGCGTCGATCATCACGGTCGGTTGCTGGTTCGCTTGGGCGCTTCTTCCTTACAAGCCGCTCTGGACGGCGCGGCGCTTTGCCTTTCTCACGGCTGGTAGCGGCTCCTGGTCATGGTCGAAACCGCTACCGTGTATCAACGCCTCGCTTTCGTCAGAAAGCGCGTTGTGCAGAGTGGCCGTCTGAATTGGGTCTTGTTCCATCGCCCATAGCTGCAAGTCGATGGTCGCGGCGGCTGCCGATTCCTCAGCCGGCCATCCTTCGGCCTCGATGGTGAACGTGCAGCCTTGGTGAGTGAACCCGTGCGGTTCTGAAACATGCGCCTCCTAGCTTGGCCGGGCATAAATGGCGATTGTGGGCCTGCGGCCTGGTCAGGGTCCCATGGGCGAATCCATGGTTTCGTGCCTGCCTCCAAGGCTTCGAAGATGCGGTCGGTCACGTCCTGGGTCGGGGCGGGTCTGGTCGTCGGTCTTGCGGTACATCTGATTTCCTTAGTCGTAGTCGGGTTGCGCTGCAACCCGACTACGCCCGCCGATGAAGTCCTTTTATGTTGTAGTAAACCAGCGAACATCCTCCAAAGGCTGCAAGCGCAATCAGGGTCTAGTGGCCTGTCGCATAGAGAACGTTACCGATATGGCGGGTAGGATTTGAGTATTTCCACTTGATCGGCTTGGCGTGCGCAGAGTAGGCCTGAATATAGCGCCGGAGTTTACGCGCAAGATCGGAGACGGAAGTGAACACTCCACGGGCAATGACTTCGCGCTCCACTCGCGCAAACCAAATCTCCACCTGATTCAGCCAAGAGGAATACGTTGGAGTGAAGTGGAGTTGCACGTTGGGGTGCTGGTCGAGAAAGGACTTCACGAGTTTTGTCTTGTGGGCAGATAAGTTGTCCAGGATGATGTGGATTTCCTGGGTAGCGGGGCATTGGGCCACGACTTGATCAATGAAACTGTACGAAGTCCTCGCTCGTGTCATGAAGGTAGGCGCGCCGCGTATGCTCATTGCGAACGGTGCCGAAGAAGAATTCTTGCGCTGCAAAAACGGCATTAGCGCCGGAGCGATGGATGATCGCGGGTAAGTCGCTGGCGGCTATGGAGGGAAGACTCCCAGAAGGCGAGGGCGGAGCAGGGGGCAGGATTTCGGGTGCCACGGGCACGGTGCCGGTGGATTCGTTGTTCGGCAGATAGGCGTTGCTTTGATCTGCCGCTTCCATCAGGGCGCCCCCAAGCCTTCGAGTGTTCCGGTGCGTGTTTCCTGGCGGCTCATGGCTTGGTCTCCGCTAGAATCCTGTCGAGTAGTTCCTGCGAGATGCGGAAATTCGTCTTTCTCAGGCGATCCAGTGCGTCTTTGAAATTGACCAGACGCTTGGTGGCGGCCAACTGAAGCACGCCGACGGTGCCGACATAGTGGATTTGGCGACGCTCGGCTTCCATCCGACCTTGCCAGTCGTCAACGATCAGATCGGTGGCTTGGAGTTCCTCCGCCAAGAGGATGGCGTCCCGCTCACCTGCATCGAGTTCGGCTGCGATCAATTCGGCGTCGGGTGCCAGCGTAGGCGTGCGAACAGAAAGCCAAGCCGGAGGCATAGCGATCCACGCGCGAACCATCTCAGGGGCGGGACCTCCGTTTAGTTCTTCCCGTACCGATTGGGGAACAATGACCATCCCGTAAAGTGTAGGAAGGAGGTGGATCTCATTGATCCAGATGAGATAGTTGATGGGGCTCGTGTCTGCGACAACGATCATCCGGGGCGCTGCTCAAGGCTGCGATTGGCCTGTATCAAGGCAAGCACTCGGTCGGATTCGCGCTTATCATGCTCCCAATCGTCAATTCCGTAGTGCAGGTACACATCGTGTTCGTTGAGGAACTGATGCACCTCCATACGGGTCTCGAATCCGAGCAGACGCCGGACGGCCGATTCGCCGAGCCGCTTGCTCCGGTATCCTTCGAGCGCCATCGCTTCGAGCACGGCGCGAGCGGGGTCCTGGCCGGGGGCGACGACGCCTCGGATGTCGTCCGGGATGTCAAGGGCAATATGCATGAACGCTTCCTTCATTCTGATTTTACCGTCCCGGCATGGTACCGGAACCACACCTGCCCGTCCACCGCCCGGTTCGCATGCTGCATCACGTGAAACTTATCGAAAACGATCCGGCATTCCGGCGCCCATCGCAGAATGCTCGCCGTGAACGGCTCCCACATATCGACGCAAGCGGCCGTAATCCGTCCCCGTTGCATCGCACTCAACTCGTCCCGGAAGAACTCGTCCAAGGTTTCCTGTTTACGGTCTTTGCCGAACCACAACGGTTCGCCTGTTTCCAGGTTGCTTACCACGGTCAGAAACTTCTGCGTCTTGCCGAGATAGATCTCGTCCACCCCTATCTGCCGCAGTACGGGTTTCTTCCTCCCTTTCACCCAGCGCTCCAGATACCGCTGATCGATCGTGCGCACCGTGCTCGCCGCCAGCCTAAACTGCCGCGCCACTTGCCGGGCCGCGGCCGATTCGCAAGCTAATCCCACTGCGTCTTCAAAGTCCTTGCTGAAAGGCGCTTTGCTCGGCAGTTGCGGCACCTTCTCGACCTTCAGTCCGCATTTCGGGCAGCGCACGCGATAGAACTCGACGACCACCACCGTTTGATACTTGCGCCACGGCAGATCGCGTACTTCCCGCTCCCGCGTCTCCTCAACCTTGGTGCAACGACCGCCGCAGCCCGAACAGACCAATACCTTGTTACCGCGCTTGCGACGAACCCACAGCTTCAGCGTTCGCGTTCGCTCGTCGATCTCATGCCGGTAGACGACGTATCCCGTTCCCCCCAATTACGCCCGAGGAGTTCTGAAATGAAGTGTAGCTGAAATGGCCCAGTTTGATGGGGACATTTCTATCGAGCTATCAAGGGGACTTTATCATCGAGGTACAACATAAGTTTTTTTGTAATGTCGCCGCAACTTATCTGCCGAAGAAAAATCTATATTGATTTAACATCAAAAAGTGTTCGCAGGCTTAGAGCAAATTTGAATTGAGGCCCATAAAGTAATTATTTCTGCGTCGTTTTCGTCTCTTATCTACACAGCGAATTATTAATATCGGAGCAGCCAAACCCGTGTCGCTTCTGTAAAGACATCCGCGTCGGGTTGTTTCGATCTATGAGTGGCCTCCCTATCTGCTGGACCGGGGGACGCCTCTGATTACTACTTACCGCGAGTTCTATAGGTAAACCGCCTGTCAACCCTCATTGGTACGGCGCTTCCTACTCGGCCATTTCCGAGCTCGATAGCCGCGAATGCTCAAATCAGAGGTTCCCGCGATTCGCACCCGCACCGAGCGTGCCGGCGTCCCCGAAAGCGTCGAAAAGTTTAGGCTCTCGTCCCCCGCCAAGCCTGCCCGCACCGTCCGTTGTTCCAACGGGCGTTTGAAATAACCCAAACGCCCGAAAACGAACCGCCGCATCGCCGTGATCGTCGGGTTTGGGAGTGGCGCCGCATCCGGTAACCACGGTGGAATTCCTCCATCTCCCTGCAACCATTCAACTTACGCGTCCAACTCGTTCCGAAGGTCAATCCCGCGCGCTACCCTGAAGAGTCCCATAGGGGCACTAAAACATCATGTTTTCTTCCACTAACTCGAATTCGGCACCTGCTTTCCCGCAATGCGCATCTCCGTTCCCGCGCGGGAATTTTTTTCGTTCGCCGAACCCAGGAAGTTCCACAAAAGACGCCTCTTACGCGTCCTTGGGTCCAAACCAGAACCCACCGGAACCCAAGATCAGGCCCGAAACCCCACGGGAACCCGGCAAAGAGGACCGACTTCACCGCTCACCGTCACAATGCCTCAAGTGAGAAAGTGAGTCATGGTCGAAGATAGCGCGGTGCTCCAATCTCCGAAAAAGAAGCAGCGCCACTTTCATGCTCACGAAAGTTCTCGCGCGCACTCGCTCAACGGCGTGCCCCTGGCGAACTTCTGGCAGAGGCTTCTCGGATATTGGATCGACGTCATACTCGCCGTCATGCTTTGGTTCCCCTCGGAGTTTGCGTGGAGCCGATACATCATTCATGAGGAGCGCGTCGTCCTGAAGTGGGATTTCCATGAGGTGGGAAACATCATCGCCATGTTGCTTTACTGGGGACTCGGCAACTATCTCGGCAACGGGCAAACTCCGGGAAAGTGGGTGGCGCGAACCAGAGTTTTGTCGCTGACGAGTGAGCGGATGGGCGCGTGGCAATCTCTTGAGCGCGCGTTAGGATATGGCGCCGCCGTGCTGGAAGGTGGCTTGGGATTCCTTCAGTTCTTTTGGGACCGCAACCGGATGTGCGCGCAGGACCGGCTCGCGGAGACCATCGTCGTTGACGTCAGGAAACCGAAGCCTAACCAGTCGGCGTAACTCAACTAATGTCCTATGACTATCGGCGGAACTGTCCTAACATAAAGCAGGATGAATGAAACGCCGGCTCTGTGGAGATCTCGCGCGCGGGAACAGTTCGAAGCGCTCCTCGAAGATATCGCTTCGGAATGGGACGTACGCAAAGAGGCGGCGCGGGAGCAACTCGCCGAATCGTTGAATCAGGGTTTGCGCCGTCTACGTCAAACCGATGCGATGGAGGATGCGGCGGCGTTGGTGCTGGAGTTGACGGCGCCATTTGCGTCGCGATGCGCGCTGTTTCTGTTTCGGGACGGGCGCGCGGAAGCGCTGGGAGCGCGGGGATTGGGACCGCTTCCGCTGGCGCTGTCGCCCGATGACGGCGCGGCCTTTCGATCCGCCGTGGAGATGCGGGATCCGGTGGTGGCCATCGGGACGCCTTCGGAGATCTCAGCGGAACTGGCGGAACGCGTAGGAACCGAAACTGTGGAACGTGTCTATCTCTATCCGGCCACGATGCGCGGTGAGGTGAAGGCGCTGCTGTTCGCGGCGGGAACGGTGCAGCCGGCACCACTGGAGTTGATCGCGGGCTTAATGGCCATGCGCATGGAGTCGCTGACGCCGGCCGTTGCTCCGAAACGCGCCGATCTGGTGGAGATCGCGGGAGCGGTCCCACCCAAATCGGCTAAACAATCCTGGACCGATCTACCGCCGGAAGCGCAGGCACTGCATCTGCGGGCGCAGCGGATGGCGCGGTTGCGCGTATCGGAAATGCTTCTCGAACACGGGGACGCGGTGCGGGCAGGCGTCGAGCGCGGCAATCTGTACGCGTCACTGCGCGCGCCCATTGATCGGGCCCGGGAAGAATTCGGCAAAGAATTCGTGAAGGCCTCACCCACGATGGTCGATTACTTATATCTGGAATTGGTGCGCGGGCTCGCGCGCAATGATGACCGCCTGCTTGGGGCGGATTTTCCCGGACCGCTGGTGTAAACGCAACTAACTCATGCTGAGACTAACTTCTTTCTTACTAATGGCCTTCGCGATCGGCGCACTTGGAGCGATTCCGGAGACGTCAAACCTCGCGCCGCTGGTGCGCGGTTATCGGGAGTCGTCCACCCCCGCCGGACGCGCCGCGATCGAGAGCTACGCGCGGGCGCATAGCAAGGAGAGTTCCGGCGCGCTGGCGCAATTTGCCCTCGGGGTGGCGCTTTTCGAAAACAAAGACTACGCCGCCGCCGCGCAAGAGTTGGCGCATGCCCGGCCGCAACTCCCGTCTGTCGCGGATTACGTCACTTACTATTTGGCCGCGGCCCAAATGGCGCAGAATGATCCGGCTTCAGCTCAATTGACACTCGGAACCCTGCAGGATTTCACCAGGGTTAGTTCTCCCGTTCTGGCGAAGGCGGTCATCTTGGATGCCCAGATCCGGCTGAAAGCGGGCGTCGGCGGATCGGAAACCCTCAAGCCCGCCGTGGAAGCCTTGCGGAGTGAGATTGGAACGCTTTTCCAACCGGATGGCGATTTCGCGCTGGCCTTGGGTTTCGACGCAATGGGAGACGGCGTGGACGCCGCAACCTACTACCAGCGCGTGTATTTCATGCATCCCGCCACGCAGATGGCGGCCGATTCGTGGACCGCAATGGACCGGCTGCGGAAAGCCTTGGGCACTTCCTATCCAGCGCCTTCGGGAGCCTTACTGCTGGAGCGGGGACAGAGGTGGATCGACGCGAAAGAATATTCGAAGGCCCGTGCCGAGTTCAGCACGGTCGCCCCGCTGCTGCAGGGAGTGGAGCGGAACCAGGCTTTGGTGCGGATCGGCGCGGCGCAGTATGCCGGCGGCGACTACCGGGGCGCCGCGCAATACTTGAAGACGCTCACGCTCCCCAGCGATGAGGCGGACGCGGAGCGCTGGTTTTACCTGGGGGAATGCGCGCGGCGGTCGAACAACGACGACGCGATGATGGACGCCGTAAAGGAGCTTGGCCGGCATCACGAGCGTTCCGTGTGGCGATTGAAGGCGCTGGTTTCGGCGGGCAACCGCTACTTACTTACCCATCAGCCGGATAGGTATGAGCCTCTTTACCGCGCCGCCTGGATTACTTTCCCCGCCGATTCAGCGACGGCTTACTGCCACTGGAAAATTTCCTGGGACGCCTACCTTGCGAATAAGCACGATGCGAAGGAATTACTGCGGGAGCAAGTAGAGCATTATCCGAGTGACAACCGCGCCGGGACGGCACTGTACTATCTAGGGCGCTTGTCGGAGATGGAGAACGACAGTGACTCTGCCCGCGCTTACTACGAGAAGCTGGAAAAGGAGTTTCCCAATTTCTACTACGCCGTACTCGGACGGGAGCGGCTGGCGGAGGGGCGCTTGGTAGCCGCCACCGCTTCCGTCAAAGTTTCGGAATGGCTGGACGCGATCGAGTTTCCGGCGCACGCGGATTACTCCAGTCAAGCTCCCAATGAAGCGACGAGGACGCGCATTGAGAGAGCGCGCTGGCTGGCGCTTGCGGGTCTCGCCGATTTCGCCGATAGTGAAGTCCGGTTCGGATCGAAGACCGACGGGCAGCCACACTTACTCGCGGTGGAGTTAGCGACCACCGATGCCGCGCCGTATTTGAGCCTCCGTCATATGAAGAGCTTGGCGCCAGACTACCTTTCGACTCCCGTGTCTAGCGCCCCGAAGGAGTTCTGGCGCATGTTGTTCCCATTGCCGTATTCCGGCGCGCTGGTGGGAAGCGCGAAGCGCCAGAATCTCGATCCTTATATGGTGGCTGCCTTGATTCGGCAGGAGTCGGAATTTAATCCCGGAGCGCACTCCCACGCCAACGCCTACGGGCTGACGCAGATTGTTCCGGCGACCGGCCGGATGCTCGCGCGGCAGCAGGGAATTCGGTGGTCGTCACCCAATCTTCTGTATGAGCCGTCGACCAACCTGCGCTTGGGAACGCAGTACATCCGCTCTCTGCTCGACCAGTGGAACGGCCGTTGGGAGTTGACGCTCGCGGCCTACAACGCCGGGCCGAGCCGCGTCAAAGAGTGGATGAGTTGGAGCAACTATCGGGAGCCGTCGGAGTTCGTCGAGGCCATCCCCATCACTGAGACGCGCGAGTATGTGCAGGCGGTGATCCGCAACGCGGCCGTTTATCACGAAGTCTATGGGTCCGCGCCGATGGTGACCGATGAGCCGGATCCGCCCGCCCCGTTGATTAGCTCCGCCCCACCCCCGCGAGCCCGTGTTCCGACACACAAGGCCGCCGTCCATACGGTGGCGCGTCGTGCGGGAAGCCGGAAAGTCTCCACCGGAAAGTCAAGCTTGCGGGCGGGAGTCAAGCCGGGGAGCAGCGTAAAGCGCAGGGCAACTTAAAGCGCATGGCGTTGACGTCGCTGACAAACATTCCTAAGATCACGCGCGCCAACAAACGGAATGACGGCGCGGCTCTGATTCCGCTGATATCCGATTGGACTCTGCCTCGGTAGGCAGGAAGTAACATGCGGGCTCGCGCCGTTCTTCTCTTTGGTCTACTAACCTCATTAACGGGCATCACCGCTGAGCCAAGCCGTCCGGCTAACTTTGTGGATGTCACAGCCGCGAGCGGCGTTCGATTCCGGCAGGTCTCGCAGCACACCTCAAAGAAGTATCTCCTGGAAACGATGGGTTCCGGTGTGGCGCTGTTCGATTACGATAATGACGGCCGTCTGGACATCTTCTTCGCTAACGGCGCCCCAATCGGCGATCCCACACCCAAGGGCACCGTCCCCCAGAAGACCTCCGGCGACTACTACAATCGTCTCTTTCATCAGAAACCCGACGGCAGTTTCGAAGACGTCACGGAACGCGCGGGACTCCAGGGGATCGGGTTTTCAATGGGGGTCGCAGTCGGCGATTTCGACAACGACGGGTATGAAGATTTATATGTCACGGGCTATGGCGGCAATCGCCTCTATCACAATAATGGTGACGGCACTTTCAAGGACATCACCGCAACCGCGGGCGTAGGGGGCGGTGGTTGGTCCACCAGCGCGGCTTGGGTGGATCTGGACAACGATGGTCTACTCGATCTGGTAGTCCTTCGCTACCTGGAATGGGATTTCGATGACCTCTGGTGCGGCGAGCATAAAGAAGGCTTTCGGGCTTACTGCCATCCCGATACCTATAAGCCCATTGTGCCGCTCGTATTCCATAACGACGGCCATGGCCGCTTCTCCGACTACTCCCGGCAGTCCGGTATCGATAAGTCCGGCAAAGGTCTCGGCATCGCCATTGGCGACTACGATCGGGACGGCCGCGTCGACATTGCCATCGCCAACGATTCGATGCCTGAGTTTCTCTATCGCAACAAGGGTCAGGGAAAGTTTGAGGAAACCGGACTGCTCGCCGGGATGGCGGTGGACGAAGACGGCCGCACGTTCGCCGGAATGGGCATCGATTTTGCCGACTACGATAACGACGGACTTCCGGATCTGGTCATTGACGACTTATCGAATCAGATTTACGCGCTCTTTCGAAACAACGGCGACGGCGCCTTTTCGTATGCGTCCAAGAGTAGCGGCCTTGGCGCCATGACGCTGCTTCATTCCGGTTGGGGTTTACGCTTCATTGATTTCGACAACGACGGGTGGAAGGATCTGCTGGTGGCGCAGGGGCACGATCTGGATACGATTGAGATGACTTCGTCTCAGCTTCACTACCGGGAGCCGCTCCTGCTGGCGCGCAATACCGGCGGGAAATTCGTCGACGTTTCTTCCAACGCCGGAGCCATATTCCAGGAGCGTTTCGCGGGGCGCGGACTCGCGATAGGCGACTTCAACAATGATGGCCGCATCGACGCCGTCTTCACCACCAATGATGGATCAGCTCATGTCTTGCGCAATGAAACGCTCTCGGGTAACCATTGGCTGACTCTCAGGCTTATCGGTCACCGCAGCAATCGCGATGGCATTGGCGCCGAGGTCAAACTCGTTACCACACTCGGTAGTCAATACGCAACCGTGACCACAGCCGGCAGTTACCTGTCCTCGAGCGACAAGTGCGTTCACTTTGGGCTTGGCTCTTCGGCGTCGGTGAGTCTCGTCCAAATCCGTTGGCCGAGCGGCGTGATCCAGACGCTTCACAACACGGGCGCGGATCGGCTTCTGGATGTGGACGAACCCCTCACGAGTGACATCCGGTAGGGCATTCGTATCACTTATGCCGGTTTTTCAAGTTATTATCGCGGCCCTTGACTAATTCGTTTCGGTTAGAGATAAAATGCAATCCGGACTTGCAATTTGTGTCACGGTAGCGAAATCCAAGGAGGCTCCAATGAAATCAGAACTATTTTATGCATTGCAACGCGTCACCTCACGCGCTGATCGGCATCCGATCATCCTCGCGATAGCCGTATGTCTGGCGTTGATTTCGGTTCCGAGCGGACTCCAAGCCCAGGCCTTGAGCGGAATTACCGGCCACATCGTCGACGCTTCGGGCGGCACCGTCCCAAACGCCCAGGTAACGGTTACCAATAACGCGACCGATGTCTCCAAGACGACGACGTCCAACTCGGATGGAGACTATTCCTTCACTGATTTGATTCCGGGCATATACACCGTCAAAGTCGAGTTAACCGGGTTCCAGCGTTCTGTCTTGAATGGGATCGGCGTCGAAGTCGGAAGAACATCCACCGTGAACGCCACTTTGCAAACCGGCGCCACGTCGACCACGGTTGAGGTTCAGGAGAACGTAATTGCTCTGGACACGACCACGCCGGATCTCAACACCACCATCGAGAACAAGGTAGTGGCGGAACTACCGATCGAAATCAGCGGCGGCCGCGGCCGCCAGATTGACAGCTTAATCTTCCTCGCGCCGGGAGTAACCGGTAGCACCTTTAGTCACCGCATCAATGGCGGAAGCGACTTTGAAAACGAGGTCGTGTTCAACGGCATTCCGATGGCGCAATCCGAGACGGCTGGATACCAGACGAATTGGAATCCCCCGTTTGAGCAAGTCAACCAGTTCAACGTGCTGCGATCTTCCTTTTCAGCGCAGTATGGACTGGCGCAAGGCGTAGTCACGTACCAGACCGCTTCCGGAACCAATCAATATCACGGCGACGGATTCGAACTCCTCCGCAATGAAGCTTTTGACGCGCGCGTTCACTACTACGATGCGACTAAGTCCGTAGATCGGCAGAATAACTTCGGCTTCACGCTGGGTGGTCCGGTCACCATACCGAAGCTGTACAACGGCAAGAACAGGACGTTCTTCCATCTCAGCTTCGAGTGGAACCTGGAGAACCAGACAAACAACAGTCAGTTTTCGCTTCCGACCGCGGCGGAGAAGGCCGGCAACTTCAACGGCGTAGCCACGATTTACGACCCGTTAACCGGTCAGCCATTCCCGAATGACACCATACCGGCGAACCGGATCAGTCCAACGTCGCAAAGCTTGCTAGCGTCGATCCCGAATCCGACTTTACCGGGGCTGTCCAACAATCAGCTCTCTTTCTTAGGAGTTCAGCCCATTCGGCAAACTCCTTGGGGTGTGACGATCGATCACACGATCAACGATAAACAGTCGATCCACTGGGCGGAGTGGCGAGATCCGTATACTTCGTACGGCACGAATTCCTCTTCGCAATTTGCCGCCAGCAATCCTCTATCGGGCTACACTTATTATCCGACCACGGGGACAGTGTTCATCTTGAACTACTCGAACACCATCGCCCCCAACCTGATTGTGACCGCGGGCGCGAGTTGGGTTGGGGAGATCAATGATCAGTACGCGCAGACGAAAGGCGTTGATTTTTCGGCTGCTCCCGGCTCCGGGCAGACCCCCTCAATCGGCTTCGCTGGACCTCTTTCGCCCACCGGTTTTGGAAACGCCAACACCACGTCCACGAACCGCAAGCTGGGTATCGTGTTCGAAAACAATTATCTTTGGATTAAAGGGAAGCACACCTTAAACTTCGGTTTTGAGGCGCGCCGCACCTACCAGGACGATAACGAGTGCCAGCAGTGCGGAGGGAGTTTTACCTTCAGCAACAACGAAACTGCAAACCCGGCCGCGTTGGCCACAACGGGCAACTCTTTTGCGAGCTTTCTGCTTGGGACTGTCGATAGCGCGGATCGGATCGGTTCGCAAGAATTGAAGCTGCGCAATCTCGACATTTCTCCCTACATTCAGGACGATTTCAAGATCACCCCCCGTCTAACCGTAAATCTCGGTATCCGGTGGGATATCGCGCAGCCGTTTACCGAAGAACACAATAACGTCGTGTTTTTCAACTCTATGATTCCCAACCCGGCGGCTGGCGGGTTGCTCGGCGCTGCCCAGAAATTCGGAGACTGCACGGGATGCGCCGGCTACGACCGGGCCTATTTGCAGTGGAATCACATCGCACCCCGCTTCGGCGTCTCTTACGCGTTAAATAACAAGACGGTCTTCCAGGGCGGGTTAGCCATGAACTACCTGAACGGCGGCGCCTACGAGTACGGCACGTCGAAGGTCGCTGTCAACTACGGGAACCTGCTGCTCGGATCGTTCACCCGCAACTCCACGGGAACCACTGTGTCATCGTACGGTAGCTGGGACTCGCAAGTATTAGGCGCGCCCTCGCCTACCCCGTTTAGCCCGACGCTTGGTGTAGGCAGCAACATCAATGCGTTCTCGTCGAGCGACGGAATTCTTCCCTACGATCTCGCGTGGAGCGTCGGCGTGCAACGCGAGTTGCCGTATAACATGTTTGTCACCGCGTCCTATGCGGGGAATAAAGCTATCCGGCTGCCGGGGCAGTTAAACCCGATCAATCAGTTGGATCCAAAATACCTCGCGCTCGGCTCAACGCTGGGCCAATTGGTGGGTTCCGCCGCGGCAAACGCGGCTGGCGTCTATAGTCCGTATCCTGGATTCGTCTCGCAATTCGGCGGCAGTGCCACGGTCCAGCAGGCTTTGCTGCCGTACCCGCAGTACGCCAGCATCTTCAACAATTTCAATGACACAGGCGCCTCGTTATACAACGCCCTGCAAATACAGGTTGAAAAACGCTACACCAACGGTCTGAGTTTCCTCGTGTCGTACAACTTGTCCAGGATGATGTCGAATACTGGTTCGGGATTCTCATCGTTCGCTTCAGCGTCACTGAACAAGAATAATCTTGCGGCGGAGTGGTCGGTCGACGGAAATGACCAGCCCCAATTGGTAAAAATCGCAGCGACTTATGAACTCCCCATCGGCCCAGGCAAGACGTTCTTGTCGAAGAAGAACTTCGTAAATTCTATGCTCGGCGGCTGGCAGATCAGTCCTCTGCTGCAGTATACGAGCGGTACACCGCTAGAAGTAACTGTGGCCGGAAATCCGCTTTTCAATCAGGTGGATACGCCTAGCAATCGGCCCAACGTCGTGCCCGGCCAGACGTTCGAGTTCAGCAACTACGCGAGTCTTGTTAAGAACGGGCAGTCTGTTCTTAACAAGGCGGCCTTCAGCGATCCCGGCGTTTATGCAATCGGCAATGAGCCGCGATACGTCAGCTCCATGCGGAACCCCTTTAACCTCGACGAGGACATTGCTCTTTCCAAGAGCTTTCCAATCACTGAGCACGTTCGGGCGCAACTTCGAATGGAGTTCTTTAATGTATTCAACCGGACCGTCTTCGGGGGACCGAATACCAACTATGAAGACCCGAACTTCGGGCTTGTTATCAATAGCCAAGCAAATACCGGACGCCAGGGACAAGCGCACTTCGTTCTAAGCTTCTGACAGCGTTCTCAAGATCTCCGGCGGGCTATACGCCTGCCGGAGCGCTTTCGGGTCCTCTGGTAGCATTTGAGCATTGGACGGCGGATGCTTTTCCGATCGGTTGTGGCGTTAATTCTTGGGTCGGGTATGCTTAGCGCTCAAGCTCTCCATGAGCTTGCCGAAGCCCGGCTCCAATTAGAACACGGGGACGCTGCCGCGGCCGAGCGAACCATCCGCGCCTACCTTACAATCAACAAGCATTCCGCCGACGGTTACTTTCTTCTCGGCTACACTCTGTTCAAAAGACAAGAGCCAAGAGAATCGCTGGCCGCTTACACCGAAGGCGCGAAGTTCCGCAAGCCCAACGCGCTCGATCTCGAAGCCGTGGGATGCGACTACGTCCTGTTGAAAGACTACGAGGACGCGGATAAGTGGCTGACTCAATCCGTCGCGGAGGACCCGTCGAACCTTTCCGCGCTCTACTATCTGGGGCGCACGAAATACAACGAGAATCGGTTCGAGGAAGCCGTCAGCACGTTTCTGCGATGCCTTCATCTGGATCCAATGAATGTCAAGTATGCGGATAACCTGGGGCTTTCCTATCAGGGTCTTGGCAGAAATGAAGAAGCCGAGGCAATGTATCGCTCCGCCATCGATTGGGACCGAGTGTCCCTGGTCCATAACTTCGGTCCGTATCTTGACCTCGGGGTGCTGTTAGTGGACACCGGACGTCCCATAGACGCCTTGCCCTTGCTGCAACGCGCCGTCCAGCTTTCTCCCAAGGACCTTCGCGTCCGTACTCAACTCGGCAAGGCTTACCTCCATGCGGGTCAATTGGAAAAGGCGCAAGCACAACTGGAAGCGGCTGTCCAGTTGGAGCCGCGCAACGCTCCCACGCATTTCATGCTGGCGCAGATCTATCGAAAACGTGGAATGCTCGAGAAAGCGCGGCGCGAGAGCAAAACTTATTCCGCTCTCAATCAGGATCATTCGAGCGACAAGGAAACGGAGTAAGTAATCGGGTTAGTGAGACGCTTCCCGGTTCTTGATGACCTGTTGCGCGTGCTCCGCCACGGCGGCCCGGGCTTGTTCATCCAACCTACTAAACGTTTGCATTTCCGATTGCGCTTCCTGTGAACGTCCCAGCGAGCGATACACTTTGGCCAACAGGAAATGTACGCCGGGGTCGTCCGGATTCGCTGCTTCGGCCTTTTGCAGATCGGTCACAGCCTCGGACGCGCGATCGAGTTTGACTAACGCGCGGGCGCGATCGACGCGCGCATCGGTTAGCGTCGGGCAGCGCGCCAAAGCGGCATCCAGGCTGGCGAGAGCGTCCGCGGCGCTGCCGTTTTTCTCCAGGATGATATTTCCCAGCTTCCACGCGGCATTGCAGTTGCCGGGATCAACGCGCAGTTCGTCGTTGAATTGCTCCGTCGCCGCATCCCATTGTGATAAGTTCCAATACGCATCACCCAGCCGGTAATGATTGCCGGGAGCGTTCGGCGCCAGAGTAACCGCTTTTTTCAACTCCACCACGGCTCCATCGTAATTGTTCATGCTTTCCATTACCTCTCCGGAAAGCTGGTGAGCCAGGGCGGAGTTAGGGTCAATCGCATTCATCCGCGCGAGCGCCTGTTCGGAGAGCTTCATGTGAATCTTGGCAAGCAGGTACCACACTTCCTGATTACGGGGATCGCGCTCGCCCAGCTTCTGCAACTGCGCCTCCGCTTCAGGGAAGCTTCCGAGTTTCGCCAGACACTTCGATAGGAAAAGGCGCGCGTTGTTGTCGTTCGGGTCAGCCCGGACCGCGGCCTCCAGCCGGTCTCGCGCACCCGCATAATCACCGGTGTTGTAGAGCGAGATACCTAATAACGCAATGGCGGACCGCATGGTTGGATTTACTTTCAATCCGCGCTCTAAGACAGCGGCGGCTCTTACGTAATCCCGTTCGCGAAAGTACAGCGCGCCTAAGTTGTTATAGGCCGCCCCAAGGTTCGGAGCTACCCGCAAGATCTCTTCATATTTTTGGATAGCTTCCGGGAGCGCGCCTCGATTCTGAGCCTCTTTCGCGCTGCTGTAGAGTTCGCGCACGCGCGAGTCGTCATTGCTTTCCCGCGCGGATTGCGCGAACAGAAAGCCGGCGCTCAGACAACACAAAAGAAACCTGATCCACATCCCACTAAGATTATGATTCACATCCTGTAAACTATCGCCGTGCGCACGCGAAAGCTTTACTTGGCGGCCGCAATACTCCTGCTCATGGTTCCCGCCGTGGTGCTCACGGTCGCGGCGCAACAGCCGGGAGCGATCCAGTTCACCAACGTCGCCGCTCAGTCCGGAATTCGCGCCGAAATGAGCTGCGGAGGGCCCGAAAAGCGCTGGATTATGGAAGCAAACGGAAGCGGGGCGGCCTGGCTCGATTATGACAACGACGGTCTGTTGGATCTTCTCATCGTCAATGGCTCAACCATGGACCGCCTGCGGGCGATCGTCGCGGGCGAGACACCGCCGTCTACCCACAACGGCGTTTATCTTTTTCACAATCTGGGCAACGGCCGATTCGAAGATGTAACGGAAAAGTCCGGGTTGACCAATCCTTATTGGGGAACGGGCGCCAACGCGGCGGACTATGACAACGATGGCTACACCGATATTCTGATCACCACCATTGGGCGGGATCTACTCTACCGGAACAATGGAAACGGAACATTCACGGAGGTCTCGGCCGCGGCCGGGCTAAGCCGCAAGATCGCGTGGCACACCGGGAGCGCATTCGGCGATTTCGACAACGACGGTCTACTCGACTTGTATGTGGCCGCGTACATCGACGTGCATTCGATGTCCCTGGCCGAACCCGCGCCTAACTGTCCCTATTCCGGGTACGCCGCGTTTTGCGGTCCCATTGGACTCAAGCCCGCGCGCGGGATACTCTATCGCAACAACGGCGATGGCACGTTTCGCGACGTCACAGCCGGCTCCGGTCTGGGGGCGGCTAAGCCGGCTCACAGCTTCACTCCGCTCTTCGAGGACTTTAACGGCGATGGCAAGCCCGATCTATTCATCGCGAATGATTCCGATCCGAATCTGCTGTTTCTGAACCAGGGCGGCGGGAAGTTCAAAGAGGCTGGGCTGGAGCGCGGGCTGGCGATGAACGGCAACGGGAATGTGCAATCCAACATGGGGGTCGCGGTCGACAGGGATGCCCAAGGGCGCCTTGCGTTGGTGACCACCACTTTCATGAACGACTACTTCCCGTTGTTTCAGCAGGACAAATCAGGCTTCTTCGACGACGCCTCGTCATCCACCGGATTGAATACGCTCACGCATTCCTGGTTGGGATGGGCGTGTGGCTTCGCGGACTTCGGCAACGATGGCAATCGCGAGCTTTGGCTTGCGAACGGGCACGTTTACCCGCGTTCGCCGAACTACTTCCAGCCGCTCGCGGTGCTGCGGAAGCAAGCCGGATTGTTCCATCTCGCATACCAATACCCGGCGACTCCGGACAACTCCTATCGCGGCGGGGCAACGGCGGACTACCAGAACAACGGGAAGCCCGGTTTGGTGATTCTACCGATTGGGGGCGAACCGCTGCTCTTGCGCAACGATACGGTCAACGGGAACGCGTGGATTGGGTTTCAACTACGCGGCACCAGGAGCAATCGCGACGCCATCGGGGCGCGTGTCGCCATCGGCTTTTGCGGCACGTCCGCCACGGGTACGGTTCGCAACGGCGGTAGCTACCTTTCACAAAACGACCCGCGGCTGCACTTTGGCCTGGGGGGATGCGCAAAGGTCGATCGGGTGACGGTCCAATGGCCGGCCGGAGGCGTGCAGGAACTGCGGGACGCCGCGCCGGGACGTTACTACACGATGCAAGAGCCGCAAGGTGGTTTGTAATAGGAAGATGGTCTCCACCCGGTTCCGCAGCGAACGCACGCGCGATTTCACCGAATCCGTCATACGCGAAATGACGAGGCTTGCCGTTAGGCATGGCGCCGTAAATCTCGCGCAGGGCTTCCCGGACTTCGCCGCGCCGGACTGGTTGAAGCAAGCCGCTTGCGACGCCATCCTGGCGGACGTCAACCAGTACAGCATCACGTGGGGAGCAAAGGCGCTGCGGGATGCAATTGCGGCGAAATACGCGTTGACCTACGGCCTGGAGATTGACCCAGAGCGGGAGATCACGGTCTGTTGCGGAGCCACCGAAGGCATGGTCGCGGCGCTCCTGGGCTTGGTCGACCCGGGAGACGAAGTCATCGTCTTTGAGCCGTTCTACGAAAACTACGGCCCCGATACGAAGCTTTGCGGCGCGGCGCGGCGGCTGGTCCGCTTGCACCCACCGGATTGGACTTTCGATGCCGATGAGTTGCGGGCCGCTTTCACGCGGCGCACGCGCGCCATCATCATCAATACTCCGCACAACCCGACGGGGAAAGTCTTCACGCGCGCGGAACTGGAGCTAATCGCGGAGCTGTGCCAGGAGTACGATGCGTTGGCGCTGACCGACGAAATCTACGAGCACATTGTGTATGACGGCGCGCGCCATATCCCATTGATAACTATTCCAGGAATGCGCGATCGGACGGTTCTCGTAAATAGCATGAGTAAGACATTTTCCGTAACCGGTTGGCGAGTGGGGTGGGTAATCGCGGCCTCGGACCTTACTTCGACCGTCCGAAAGGTACACGACTTTCTTACTGTGGGCGCCGCTGCGCCGCTGCAGCAGGCGAGCGCTGTTGCGCTGACGGCCGGCCCCCAATACTATAAAGCGCTTACAGAAGAGTACGCCGGCCGACGCGACTTACTCATCGACTTACTCCGGCGCGCGGGTTTTCAGTGTTCCATCCCGGGAGGCGCCTACTATGTGATGGCGGACATACCAGAGCGGTATAGAACAGCCGATGATCGGGAGTTCGCGGCTGAGCTAGTCCAAAAGTACGGTGTTGCTGCTGTGCCGGCTTCCAGTTTTTACGAAAATCGACAGAGGACGGGCCAACTCCGCTTTTGTTTTTGCAAATCCTATGAGACTCTGAAAGAGGCGGATCGGCGGCTTCAACAAGACAGCCTTCAGATCCACTCTTTTCCGGAGGGATGAAATGCTTCCTGTGTTCTTAGTACCGGAAGGCGAAGTAAGTGAATCGGGAACCGGTCCGGCTCTCGATCTTGGCGATTCAGAAAAGGATCGTCCCGATCTACTCTCAGTCACGCTTGGGGTTACCCACATTCTGGAGCAGGAAAGCCTGGACATACAGATTCAGGGTTCCGAGGATGGCGTGAACTGGCTGACTAAACCCTTGCTTAAGTTTTCGCAGAAGTTCTACTGCGGCACGTACCAGATGCTACTCGATGTGGGGGCGAGGCGCGGCGTGCGATACGTTCGCGCGAATTGGTCGATGAACCGTTGGGGCAGGGGAAGCTTGAAACCCCTGTTCGGGATGTATCTGTTCGTGCAGGAGCAAAGAGCGGCGGCGATGGCGAAAGTTGTGGGCGCCTAGTCCCGCGTTCCATCGAGCGGCTGCGAATCCGGCGCGCGGAACCTCCCGACATTTCGCGCGTCCTGAAGATCGAGACCGATTCTTTTCATTCGGACGCGTGGGACTCCGAATGCTTCCGGGAGTATCTGCGCAATCCGAAGTTCCTGTTTCTGGTTGCGCTCAGCGGTGACCGCACCGCCGGCTACGCCATCTCGGTGCAGTCTGGAACCACGGCCGAACTGGATTCTATAGCCGTCGCGCCTTGGGCTCGGGGCAAAAAGGTGGCCACACGGCTCCTTTCCCGCGTCATCCGGCACTGCCGCGGCAAACGCGCAGAGCGTCTCGTCCTTATGGTTCGACCGGAAAACGAGCCTGCCATCGGGCTTTATCGCAGGCTGGGTTTTATCCGCGAGCGCCGCATCAATGGATACTACGAAGACGGCGGGGCGGCTTGGCGGATGAAACTAATTCTTATCCCAGCGTCACCGGACCCGCCTGTTTGCAAGACCGGTAAATCGCTTCCATGATGCGCAGATCCCGGAGACCCTCCTCACCGGAACTGCGTGGGGTTTTATTCTCACGGATGCACTCCGCCAAGTGGTCGGCCTCCCGCGTGAACTGATGAGGATTCACGTCCGGAACCGTCGCGTCCTGGCCGATCTTCAGCTTCAGCCCGTCGTAAGAGAAAGCCGGTTCCATCTGGACCGCGCCCTTGGAGCCGAACATCCGATAGTACCCGCCCGTGTTTGTGCCGTAACTGGTGTTGCAAGTGGCGAGCAATCCGGAAGGAAAGCGCATGGTCCAGACCAGGTTTTCTTCCACTTCGTCGAAGCGCCCATCGTGATCGAGGACGGCGGAGCGAGCGTCCACTTCCAGCGGTTCTTCCCCGGAAAGAAAACGGCAGGCATTCAGGCAATAGATACCCACGTCCATCAAAGGACCGCCGCCCGCCAACTTCTTCGATAAGCGCCACTCGCCCGCGCGTTCCACAAATCCAAAGGAGGCGTCGAACATCTCGGCGCGTCCGATCTGTCCGGTCTGCACGGCCTGGCGCGCCTTCAACGTGTTCGGTTCATACTGCAGGCGGTAGGCGATCAGGAGCTTGCGGTCGGCCGCTTTGCAAGCTTCGATCATCTGCTCGCATTCCGCGCTGCTGACGGCCATGGGCTTCTCGCACAACACATGCTTACCGGCCTTGGCGGAGCGAATGGTGTACTCGGCGTGCATGCTGTTGGGAAGCGCGACGTAGACGGCATCAATATCCGGGTTGTCCGCGATGCGTTCCAGTTCCGCGTAGGAGTAGATGCTGGTTGCGGGGACGCCATATTGGTTGGCGATCCGGTCGGCCTTATCGCGATGACCGCTCACGATGCCGGTGATGCGGCAGTTCTCGCTGAGCTTCACGCCGGGCATGAACTCATCCATGGAGATACGGCCGAGCCCGATGATGCAGAAACCGATCTTTCTCGCGGGATTGTCCTGCGCCTTGGCGGTCAGGGCCGAAGCGGCTCCGGCAAGCGCGGCTTGAAAAGTGCGTCGGGTAATCGACATAGATGGACCCTATGGTACCCGATAGCGGTTTAGAGCTTGCGGGCGATCACCAGCGTGATGTCGTCAGCCAGGGGAGCGTTGCGGGTCCATTCACGAAGCGCCATTACCACCGCTTCCACGATCTCCTGGGCGCACAGGTGACGATGGCGAATCAGCACCTTCGACAGTTCGGGCACATCGAAATCCTCGTCGTTGGGCGAGCAAGCCTCGGTGATGCCGTCGCTATAGAGAGCGATCAGATCGCCCGGGTTGAGTTGGGCCACGGCCTGGGGATAGCGGTAGTTTTCGAAGATACCCATCACCGGGCCGCCGCCTTCCAAAGTCTCGTAAGAGCCGTCGGCGCGCACGATCACCGGCGGGTTATGACCGCCGCAGGACCAATCGATGCGGCCGGTTTTCCCATCGGCCACGCATGCGAAAACCGTGATGAACTTGCCGGCCGGGCAATTGAGAGTGGTGAGGTGGTTCAGGCGGTCCATCGCGCTCTGGAGAGCACCGGGCGCCAGCGGCAGCGTTCCAAACAGCGATTGAACGCGCGCCTGCAGCGCCATCACCATCAGCGCGGCAGCCATGCCTTTGCCGGAAACGTCGGCCACCATGATGCCGGTGCGCCCTTCGGAATCGGGGAAGTAGTCGTAATAGTCGCCCCCGACGGTGCGCGACGCCGCATTAAAGCCGGCGATATCGAGCCCCGCAATACACGGCGGCGTCGAGGGAAGCGCGCCCCGCTGTATGGATTCCGCCTGTTCCAGTTCCCGCTCCATCAGCTTGCGGTTCTGCTCCATCTCTGTGAGCCGCGTGTGCTCGATGCGATTGGATGCGATATTGGCCATCACCGTGAGGAGACTAAGATCGTCTTTGGTGAACTCGCCGCGCAGGTTCGGCGTGTCCAGGTAGAGAAGGCCCAGCACCCGGTCCTGCGTTTGCAGCGGAGCGGCCATCAACGTTCGCACCTTGGCCGCGATGATGCTCTGGCGGCCTCGAAAAGCTTCGTCAAGAGTAGTGTCCCGGACCAGCACCGATAGTTTGCCCTCCATCACGCGCGTGCGGACGGCGCTGCTGATCTTGAAGTTTTCGCCGCGGCTGGCGCGCTCCACCAACTCTCCGTTCTCCAGCGTCAGCAGGACGCCGCGCTGGGCGGAAACAGCGTCCATGGAGAGATTGAGAATCACGCGGAACAGGTCCGGCAAAGGGCGCTCGCCGGCAAGTTCGTTGCCCGCCTGGATGAGGGCGCTGACGTGGGAACCGGGGCCGGCGTTTTTGCGCGCTTCGTTAATCACTCCGCCAAGGCTGGTGACGATAGTGGATCCGCTGGCCTCGTTTGTGTCGGTGTCATCGACGAACTCCACCGCGGGGGCGACGCGCTTCGGCGGGTCGAAAACGATAAGCAGGTGGCCGCAGGAAACTTTGTCGTTGGCTTTCAGAGGCTGCGGCTCCGCCACCCGGGCGCCATTCACGGTGGTGCCGTTCTTACTGTTGAGATCCCGTACCACAAACCCGCCGGGCGTGAGTTCGAATGCCAGATGCAGGCGGGAAAGTCCGGTATCTTCCGCGAAGGAAAGGTCGGCGGTTGCCGAGCGCCCCAGCGTCAGCCTTTCCCCCTGGAGCATCACATAACGCTTTTTGCCGTCGGGCGTGTAGATCAGGAGTTCAGCCATGCAAGGGTCACCGGGCCGGACCGGGCGGGTCTGTCTTGGTAAAGCTGTCGGGAATCTGGAAGGCCGCCGAAGCGACCGGTTTGGTGGAATAAGAACTAACTTCCGAAGTCAACTCGATGAGCGGGCCCGAACCGGCGCCGGCGCCATCCGCGTTTTGGCTCCGGCGTTTCATGGCGGCGGCCAGACCGCCCAGTTTGCCCGAAAGCATTCCGCCGGTCGGCTGGTCTTCGGGCGAAGCGTTCTGCAGGCCGGACATGTCCGCCGGAATTCCCGGAACCGCGCCGCTCACGGTCATCACGATCACCAGGGGTAATCCGACGATCTGCCGCACCTTGGTGAACAGCCCGGCTAAGGCCTTGTTCATTTCCGGATTATTCAATCCTTGCAGCCCCGGCGACCACGGCAACCCTCCCAGCCGCTTATCGAACTCGCGCAGTTCCTTGACTCCCTCGATCTCATCGGACGCAAAAATATGACCGTCCATCTGCGTGTTCACGATCTTGCCGGAACTGTCGGTACCGGCCATCAGCACCGTGACGACCTTCTCGTGAGTTTCCTTCTGAAGGACGGTCCGCGTGTTCGGACCATCCTTCATGTCGACGCGAAAATCCGTGATCGTCACCCCGTCCGGACCGGTAATCGATTCCATCGCCGCTTTCGCTTCATCGAACGTCATCACCCAATAAGTCTTGCGGTCCAGGTTGACGGTGCTGATGGTCTTGGCTTCCAGATCGATGATGGACATCATATGCGGAGTCGCATACGCCATCTTTCCGCCCTTGACCGAGATGGTGGCGGTTACGGATTGGGTGACGCGGCCACCGATCATGCTCAGGAAATTCAGCATGGAACCGCCGGTCATGCGGGAGGTTTGCTGGTAGCTGAAATCCGCGCGCGCATATGGCGAGCACGCTAGCAAAATGCCCAGCGCGAGCCGGGCGGAAAGAGTTCGGGAATAGGCCAAGGGTTCTCCGGGATCTCCTTCAATCGTATGACAGATAAGGTCGCGGTACAATTCCGACGATTGCCATGAACTCAATTCGCTTGAACGGAAAAGTTGCTGTGATCACCGGCGCGAGCCGCGGGCTGGGACGCGCGATGGCGCTGGCTCTGGCCAGGGAAGGCGCGAAGATCGCACTGGTGGCGCGGGATCGCGCGAGGCTGGAGATGGTTGCGGGCGAGGTGATCCAGGCCGGCGGTGACGCACGCGTGTTCATCGCCGACGTCACCAGCGAGGAGCAGGTGAATGAACTCGAACAGAACGTGAAGCGGGACATCGGGCCGGTCGACATCATCATCAACAACGCCGGGATCAACATTCGGAAGAAGCTGGTGGACTTTACGTCAGCCGAATGGCACAGCGTCATGAACGCGAACGTGACCAGCGCTTTCCTGATCAGCCGCGCTTTCATCCCGCACATGACCGGGAAAGGCTACGGACGGATTTTGAATCTGGCGTCGATCATGGCTCACGTCTCGCTGCCTGAGCGCACCGCTTATTCGACCAGTAAGACGGCCCTGCTCGGACTGACGCGCGCCCTGGCGCTGGAACTGGCGGATCAGGGAATTACGGTGAACTCCATCAGCCCCGGGCCATTCGGTACGGAGATGAATGAGCGGATCATGAATGACGCGGATTTGAACGCGCAGTTTCTGGCGGCGCTGCCTTTGAAGCGCTGGGGCAAGGTGGAAGAAGTTGGCGCGCTGGCGGTTTACTTGTGCTCGGAAGAAGCCGGATTCATCACCGGAACCGATGTGGTGATCGATGGCGGCTGGACCGCGAAGTAGGCGGGGTCGGCTATCCTGAACTTATGAGTGCCTCCCCGAAAGCTTTGATTCTTTTTCCTCCCGAAACGAGCTATGTCGCAACGGGAATACGGAGCGCATTGGAAGATGGCGGCATCTCGATCATCGATCTGGACGACGGCTTGTTCGAGGGCGCTCTGCGGGCCGCCGCGGTCAAGGATGCGATCTTTTCCGCCGACGTCATCGTCGTCGATGTCACCACCCAGAATCCGAACATCTTGTATGAGCTTGGCTTAGCGCAAGCCCTTCGGAAGCCGACGATCCTATTAGCTGCGATTAACTCCGGCGCTCGTCTGCCCAGCGACTTAGTCGGGCTTTCGCCAATACCTTATGATCCCGCTGACCTAATCGAACTGCGGCGGCGGCTGCAGGGTTGGATCAAATCAGTATCGCTAAAACTGAGTTTCGTACTGCAAGAAGCCAGCTATGTTTCGGGGTGATGCGGTTCCGGCCGGAACTGCACTACTTCTACCTTTACAGTTGGCGCAACTTACAAGAAACATTTCCGGCGTGAAACATAGTCACCCGTTCCCCACGATCTCGCGTAACTGGGCGATGTGATTCAGGTCATGCCCGGCGATCTGGCCCGTCAAATCCCGCACAGTCATCTTCCCGCGCTCGGCGTGCATTCCATACTTTTGCCATTCCTCCTCGGTCAGCTTCGCGAACAACCGCAAATTGTTATCGCGCAAGCGGCGAAAAATCACCAGCGATTCGTCGGGATCTCTCACCCGGTAGTCGCCCAACCGCGCCCACTCATCCTGGTCGAACGCATCCAGTGCGACGCCGCTATGCTCCAGCATCTGCCGGTAGCGCCAGGTGTTCACCACTTCCACGTCCGCCAGATGCGCGAGGATCTGACGCATCGACCACTTGCCCGGGGCGCGCTGCCGATCCAACAATTCCGCCGTCGCGCCTTCAACGAACCCGGCCAGAGTTTCATACGTCCGGTGCTGGACGGCAATAGGATCTTTCCCTTCCGCAAAGGCGGCAATGCGGGCGGTGTATTGTGCAATCGTCTCGTTCATACTCTTATTGCACCACCACTCTTACGCCGCCACCACCGAATCACTCAGGTGCTTGCCGCGGTGTTGGCCGCTCCCAACTTTGTACTCGCTGTGGTCCAAAGCGTTTTCAAACTTCCCTCCACGCTGGTGAGCACCCCGATCGCCGCCAGCGCGATAAACGCCAGCAGCAGGGAATACTCGACAAGATCCTGCCCGTTCTCCTCACGCCAAAGCCTTCCCCACCAAGAAATCACAAATGTCCTCGATTATTTGATCGGCTGTTCCGCGAAACTCCTTTAGCTTTCAATTGCCGATGGCGGGCGGACTCGGCACGCGCGGCACTCCGCCTCCACCAACCGAAGCCTGCGAATTGTTCGTCACGATCTGGAGCGCTCGAAAAATCGCAACCACGTCATTCAGGAACGGATCGCCCTGCGCCGGCGTCATGGAAAATCCGTACAGTCCGGAAAATTCATCCCACACGGCGCCGTTCGGGCCTTGTTCCACGGCCAGCGCCCACGCGTTCCAGGAAGTGTCGTCCGCCACATACGCTCCGTAGTTCTGGAACGCCTGCGCGAGGACTTTTCCCGGGATGGTGGTCATGGCGTTCGCGTTGAAGCCCGGCGGCAGAGCCAGTAACGCGCCCGGCCCAAAGTTCGGGTTCGTGCCCCCGTACGTGGACGGGCTCGCGTAACCATCCACCTGTATCGCCGGCCAATGGTAAGTGCAGCAATAGTAGTAATTCGCCGCCCACAGTTCCACTTTCATCACGTGCTGAATTTGACCCGAGGTAAATTCCCCCACGCGAATGGTTCCACCGTCGTCGGATAATCCGCTTCCTCCGTGACAGCCGGTCGGGTCAGTCCCGTAGATACTGACGCTGCTGCAAACCGTCAGCGTGGTGGCATGTCCGCCCGCCGAACAGCGGGTGAACGGTTGATTTTGCGCGATAGTTTGCCCATCGGCCAGCAGAAACGCAGCCGAATTATTTTGACCGCTGTTGGCCAAGGTGTAGTTGGCGGGCAGCGGCACCGTCGCCACAACGCTTCCTTGCGATGGACATCGGTTCCCACCGCTCCATCCCGCGCCGTTGTAGTAGACGTTCGTCGCCGGGGCTGAGGGCATCATCACAATCACATCGCCATCTTCATCGAACGCCGTCGGCGAACCGCCTGACGAATTCTGTACAATCCCCGCCGGCTGATACACCGCCCCGCTCCCGATCGCCGTATTCCAGACCGCATTGGACGCGAAGGGCCAGAGCGTCTTGTCGCGCAAGCCGTTCGATAACAGGCCGAACCCGCCGCCACCTCCGGTAACTACGATGCGATCAATGTTCGGGGCCGCGCCTGCGTTATTGAAGAACTTAATGGTGTTGGGGCCGGCGTTCAGACTGACTCCCACATTCGAGCTGACGGGCGTTTGCAGATTTTTGCCGCTCAGCGAGTAACTAGTCGCCGGCCCTCCATTGACGCTCAGAAAAATCGTTCGTGCCCCGCGCGACAGGTAAGATATCGTCACCATAGCCGCGCCCGCCGGAGACGCCTGCACATTATTGATGATCAGATAATTGCCGCTCCCGCCCCCGATCCCGGTAACTTCCTGACCGCCCGAGCACGCCGAGCAATTCGAAACCGCCGCTGTGCCCGCAAGAGAATTGCCGGGCGCTTCCGCTTCATAGGAGTTCTGGGCGAATAGCGGCCCCGCGGTAAAGGCTAGAGCGACCAAGACGCCGCAGTCCCGATACGAGCGCAGCAAGAGTCCCATTCACTCTTAGTGGCGAATTCAAGTAACATTCTCCCGAATCGCCGAACGACGGCGCGCATAATCCGGAAGTGGGGCGGCCACCGATGACCGCGTTCAATTTTCAATCGGTGTGCGCTCGACGCGGTTACCGCCCCGCCTTGCGGAGTTTCGCCGGGGAGAATAGAATCCCGGTCACATGTTCGGACCCAAGTGCGTCCACTCCCGGGATGCCCACCGTCGCCGGCACTCCGCGCGTCCTTTGTTGCTCGCCGGGCGTTCACAACCTCAGCCGCTCAATCTTCCCCATAGAATCAACGCCGCGCAAAGATACGGCGCGTCTGCCGAATTCCACGCGATACACTCATCGACAAGAGGAGGACTCGCGCCGCCTTCTTGTTCACCCTCGGCTGAAAGGCGGAGCCAAAACACGTAACTCAAAATTGAGCAACGAAGCCAATCTGCAACCGCTGCAAAAAACCGCTAAACGACTCAATCTAAAAGGAATCGGTAGATAAATAATGTAATATTTACCTGATCGAAATTGGCTTCGTTTCGGCCAATTTCGCCTCACCGGGACGGCCGCGAGGCGAACCAGCCGCTACTGTTCTTCCCCCGAACCGCCCGCATCCGCCGCCGTGAAATAGACGCAATCGGGATGCTGGAACACTAGCGCGCTCACGCTGGCTTCGGGGTCCATCATCATACCCTCGGTAAGTTGCACGCCGATATCTTCCGGCCGCAGCAGTTCCCAAATGCCCTGCTGGTCATCCAGGTTCGGGCACGCCGGATAGCCGAAGCTATAGCGCTTGCCGCGATAACGGGAAGTAAAGCGCTCCTGCATGGTCATCTCCGGCGGGTCGGGAAAACCCCAGTCTTCCCGAATGCGCCGGTGCAGCCATTCGGCGCAGCCCTCCGCGGTTTCAATGGCCAACGCCTGCAAGGCATGAGCACGGAAGTATTCGCCATCGCGCTTCCACTCTTCGGTCTGCTCGCGAACTCCGGCGCCTGCAGTCACCACAAAGAGGGCCAGATGATCGCGCTTCCCGTGCGCCTGGGGAAGGATGTAATCGCTCAAACAGAGACCGTTCTCGCGCGGCTGCCGACCGAACTGGAAGGTGTGCCGGGGAGCGATCGCTCCAGGATCGAAGAGTTGGATCGCATTGCCGTCGCGCTCGGCTTCGAAGAACTGCCAGACGGCGCGCGGCGTCAGAAACTTCGCGGCCTCGGTTTTCAACTCTTCCACTAAGTGGAACAGTTCGATGGCTTTCGGATCGTGCTGCGTCAGGCCTTTCTCGAAATTACCTTTGTAACCGAGATGCCGCCCATAGAGCATGAACGGGTTGATGTAAGTCCAAAGCTCGCTTAAGTTGGGGACCACGCGGCACCTGCGTTCAAGGTAAGGCGCGGCGGGAATCGCGACGTCCACGCGCACTTTGGAACTGCGCTCGGTGCTGACGGGGAACGCGGCTTCTTCCACCGGCTGCTCCAGTACCGCAACCGCGCCATTCGAGCGATGCTTCTCCAGCGTCTGCTCGCGCTCATTCGGATCCATCAGTTGGTTCATCAGGCGCAGCCCCGTCATGGCATCTTTGGCGTAAAGCGTCGCTTCCTGGTAAGCGGGCGCGATGCGCGTGTGCGTGAAGCGTTCGGAGAGCGCGGCTCCGCCCACCAGCAGCGGCACGCGGATGCCGGCATCGCGCAGATCTTCCGCCGTCAACACCATCTGCTGTGCGCTCTTGACCAGCAGACCGGATAAGCCGATGGCATCCGGCCGATGCTCGCGAAACGCTTCGATCAGTTGATCCGACGGAATCTTGATGCCCAGATTGATCACCGTGTAGCCGTTGTTGCTGAGGATGATCTCCACCAGATTCTTGCCGATATCGTGCACGTCGCCCTTCACGGTGGCGAGCACGATCTTGCCGCGCGCGGATGTGTCCGCCTTCTCCATGAACTGTTCCAGATGGTTGACGGCGGCCTTCATCGCTTCGGCGGATTGCAGCACTTCGGCGACAATGAGCTCGTTGTTGTTGAACAGGCGGCCGACCTCCGCCATGCCCGCCATCAGGGGACCGTTGACGATATCGAGCGGTGCCGCGCCTTCCGCGCGCTTGCGGTCCAGGTCGGCGATCAGCCCTTCCTTGGTGCCTTCGATGATGTAGTTGGCAAGCCGCGCGTCCAGCGGCAGGTCGGCGGCCACGGCCTTCTGACGGCCTTGCGCGCCGCGGAAGAACTCGCTGATGGCGGCGATGTGGATCTGGTTGATCTGCGCGCGCTGTTCCGGCGTCTGCTCGCGCCAATCCGCGGGCACGTCCGTCATGCCAGGTGGGGGAGTGTTGAAGAGCAGGCTTTCGGTCAGCAGCCGTTCTTCTTCCGGAATGGAGGCGAAGCGCTCCAGCTTCTCCGCGTTGACGATGGCTAAGTCAAGGCCGGCCTTGGTGCAGTAATAAAGGAAGACGGAGTTCACCACTTCGCGCGCGGCCGCGGGCAGGCCGAACGAGATGTTGGAGATTCCGAGCGCCGTCTTCACATAGGGAATCTGCTGCTTGATCAGGCGTATCGCCTCGATGGTTTCCACCGCGCCGCCGATGTAGTTGGTGTCGCCGGTGGCGCAGGGAAACACCAGCGGATCGATGATGATGTCTTCGGGCACGATGCCGTACTTCGACGTCAGCAGATCCACCGAACGCTGCGCGACGGCCAACTTTCGCTCCCGCGTAAAGGCCTGCGCCTGCAGCTTATCTTCATCGATGGTGCCCACGATCAGAGCCGCGCCGTAGGCCTTGGCCATCGGACAGACGCGCTCGAACTTCTCTTCGCCGTCTTCCAGATTCACGGAGTTGATGATGCTCTTGCCCTGGCAATAGGTGAGCGCGAGCTCGATCGACTTCGGATCGGTGGTATCGATCATGATCGGCGCCTGCACGATGCGGATCAGCTTCTCGTAGAACGGCGGGATGTCCTGGAACTCATCGCGATCCGTGCTCTGGAGACAGACGTCGACGATCTGTGCGCCGTTCTTCACTTGTCGCCGCGCGATCTCCACGGCCTCTTCCCACTTCTCGTCGGCGATCAGCTTCTTGAACGCGCGCGAGCCGATCACGTTGGTGCGCTCGCCCACGATCAATGGCCGCGTGCTCTCGTTCGATTCGACTAAGTCGATGCCTGAATAGTAAGCGCGATGTTTAGCCGTCGGGAGCGGCCGCGGCTTATGCTGCGCCGCCATCTGGGCGATCGCTTGAATGTGCGCGTCCGTGGTTCCGCAGCAGCCGCCGACGATATTCAACCAGCCGTGCCGCGCGAACTTATCCAGTTGATCGGCCAGCGTCCGCGGCGTTTCGGCGTAGTTGCCATCCACATCCGGCAGGCCCGCGTTCGGATAGCATGAGACCGGAACCGCGGCCATCTCATGAATGGTGCGGATATGGTCCGTCATGAACTCGGGGCCGGTGGCGCAGTTCAGGCCGATGGCAAACAGATCGGCATGCGAGATAGATGCCACCAGTGCCTCCGCCGTTTGACCCGCCAGCATGCTGCCCATCGGTTCGATGGTTCCCGAAACCATTACCGGCAGCTTGCGCCCGAGTTTGCGCTCCAACTGTTGAATACCGAGCAGCGCGGCCTTGATGTTGCGGGTGTCCTGCGAAGTTTCAACGAGAAGAACATCCGCGCCGCCCTCGATCAGCGCGGCCGCCTGATCGTGAAAGTTGCGCGTCAGTTCGGGAAAAGTAATCCCGCCGGTGACGCTGATCGCTTTCGTGGTGGGTCCGATGGAACCGGCGACGAAGCGCGGTTGACCCGGCTTCGAAAACTCATCCGCGGCCTGACGGGCCAGCCGCGCCGATGCGCACGTTAAATCATAAGCCCGGTCCTGCAGATTGTACTCGGCGAGAACGATCGCCGTGCTTCCAAACGAGTTCGTCTCGATGATGTCCGAACCGGCGGTGAGATACGCGCGGTGGATATCGAGCACCACGTCCGGGCGCGTGATGACCAGGTTCTCGTTGCAGCCTTCGAGTTCGGGTCCGCCGAAATCGCCGGCTGTGAGATCCTTCTGTTGCAGCATGGTGCCCATGGCGCCATCGAGCACAACAATCCGGGTGGCAAGCAGGTCTTTCAGAGCCAGAATGCGCTCTTCTGATGTATTCACGGGTAAGCTGCTATTTTATCAATACTTAGATGACCACTGAAGCGGGGCTGTGCGGCGCCTGCAGGCACGCGAAGGAACTCCGGACCGACCGCGGTTCGATCTTTCTGCAATGCCTGAGATCGTTCACGGAACCGCGCTATCCGAAGTATCCGCGGCTGCCCGTGTGGAGTTGCGCGGGCTACGATAAGGACCAGAACGGAAAAGAGCCGGGCCACTTGCATAAGTGACCCGGCTCGAATGTGCGGCCGTCGCGGATAGCTTCGGTTAGAACTCGATCCGTCCGTACACCTGCCCCACCCGTGAGTTGCTGCTGTAGAACAGATCGAACCGTGTGAAGTCCTCGTTGCTTGGTACCAGATCGTTGCGGCTGCCGGTATATCCGTTCGGAGCCACGTCGTTGAGATACCCGCCGGTGAACTGCGGGTGGTTCAACACGTTGTAGAACTGGCCGCCGATGGTGAAGTGATAACGCTCGCGGAAATCGAAGCGTTTGCTGAGAGCCGCGTCGATGTTGTCCTCCGGTTTCAGCGGCAAAGTATTGCGGCCGCCGTTGGCGAGCGCGCCTGCCCCGGCCACCACGTAGCGGGCGTTCGGATTATTGGCGACATACGCCACGATGCTTGGGTCGTTCGCGCTCACTGCCTGGCCGGCCGAGTTGTATCCCGTCACGCCGCTGCCCACGGTAGCGGCGCCCGCCGGATTAATGATGGTTCGGTCGCCCGCGGAATCTCCGTTGAGGTTCGAATCCACTCCGCTCTGCACGGTGGCGTATTCGGGACTTTGGTAGGTGTAAGTTGCCGTAATATTCCAGTTACCCACCACGTTCCTCATAAACCAGTTGCCGTTCTTGAACGGCTTCCAGTCGTAGATGGGGCTGAACGTGAAGCGTTGCCGATGGTCCAGCGCGGACGAAGCCCACTCGGCGCGCAGATCCTGGTAATCCTGAGCGCGGCGCGGCGAGAGATAGGTGGAGAAGTTGGTCGCGGTTGCGTCATCCAGCAAATGGCTCCACGTGTAAGCCGCAAGGAAAGAGAGCCCATTGGAATACGTTCGCTTCAGTTGCATCGCCAGGCCGTTGTACGTGGAGGTGGCCTGCGGCAGATAGGCGACGATGTTGGCATCGGAGCCGTAACTCGCCAAGTCATTCGTGGGGAAATCCGAGGTTCCTCCGGGAACAATGTAGGATTTTACATCGCCCAGCGTCTTGGTCAGGCCCGCGAACGTCGCGGCGGACGGCATCGTGAGAAAGGTCGGAATGTAGTTGGACGGCGTCACTTGAGGATAAATGTTGAGCCGCGATTGATTCCAAAGGTGAACTCCGCGAGTACCGACGTAGCGCACTTCGAAAACATAATCCTTCTTAAGGATGCGCTGCACTCCCAGGTTCCACGTCAGCCCGTAAGGACGATCCCCGCCCGGGGTGAACGAACTAACCGCGCCTAGCGCCGCCGCTTGCGTGTTCGGCAGCGGAACAGGGTTTCCCGGCAATCCACCGTTAGCCAGGAAGTTCGTAGGCGGGGTGTTGGTGCCCACGTCGTTGGTCTGCTGAAAGTACGGCGGCGCGGCGTTGGAGGTCAGGTTCGCATAAGTGAAGTCATACGCCTTGGCAAAACCTCCGCGAATCACCCAGTTCCCGTTCGTGCCCGGGCTGTACGCAAATCCGACGCGCGGCGCCCAATCGTTTGCGCTGAATTTGGGTAGCCCGATGTTAAAGCTCGGGGTGCTCGCCACCGCGCTATAGCTTTGGTAGCGCGAAGCGATCGGCACCGTATCGTATTCGTAGCGAACGCCCAGGTTTAAAGTGAGGTTCGGACGGATCCGGTAATCGTCGTTGAAGAACGCGTCGTTCGTGAGGAATCCAGCCGGATAGCTGGTGGGACCCGCGCTGCGTTCGCCGAATTCATCCGGCGCCAGATCTTCCAGGAACGTCTGAAGATTGTAATAGTAATAGTCACCCCGTACCCGCTGGATGAAGTAATTTGTGAGAATGACATCCGTGAAATGGTACCCGAATTTTAGGGTATGGTTGCCGAGCACCTTACTCAGGTTGTCCTGCAGCTGAAACAGGTTTTGGATCGACCCGGAAGGTCCGTCCGGCCCGATGTTGAGGCTGCCCAGATCTTCAATCGTGATATTGGGAAAATCCGCCAGATTGCCGAACTTCGCGGTAGGCACTCCGAGCTGGTTGAAGTTGCGGCTGAAGGAAGCTCTGAATTCATTCTGCAGCGTGGGCGCGAAGTTGTGAAACTCCGATAGCGAATAGAAATAGTTGTTGTTAGGAGTCGATACATCGAAGATCGGCAACTGGGCGCCGGTATCGATTCCCTCATTGCGGTTGTACACCCAGCGGCCGCGTAGCTGGTCCTTGTCGCTGATGTCGTAGTCCAGCGCGACCACGGCGTTGTAGCTGTTGGTGTAGGACGGCGAGACGGTGGAGATGGTGCCCACCGGAATATTCAGCCCGCCCACCGAGACGGCGCCCTGGTCGTTTGCCGGCGCCACCGGCACGTATTTTTCGAAGACCCCGAGGTTAGTGGAGCTGAGTCCGGAGAGTCCGTTGAGCATCGAAAGGCCCGCCGATGTCGGAGCGACAATCGGAGCTCCCGGCACGGACGAACTACCCACTGGATTATATTCGAAGTTGCCGAAGTAGAAGAATTTGTTCTTGATGATGGGGCCGCCGATGGTGGCGCCCAGGCGATTATTGTCGTAGCGCGGCAAAGAAGTAAGTCCCTGCGTCGCGTAGAGCGCGTCCACCGCGTTCAGATCCCGGTTCTCCATGTACTCGTAAATGGAGCCGTGGACCGCGTTGGTACCCGTCTTGACGATCACGTTGAAGATACCGCCCGAACCCCCGCCGAATTCCGGGCTGAACTGGTTCTGCAGGAGGGAAACCTCCGAAACCGCGTCGTTGCCCACATACACTAACGGTGCGGGATCGTAGTGGTTCTGGTTGCTGACTCCATCAAGGGTGAAGACGTTATTGTCCGGTCTCTGGCCGGCGACGGCCGGACCCGCGCCTTGTCCCGCGCCGCCGGATGACGACACCCCCGCGCCTAACAGCGTCAGATTGTAGACGCCGCTACCCTTCGAAGCGGAAGGTAATTCAAGCGCCTCTCTCGCTTCGAAGGTAGTCTGGAGTTGCGCCGTCGTCGTGTCGATTACCGCTCCGGCCGCGCTCACTTCCACCGTAGCCGCCGCGGAACCCACGGCCAGCGTAAGGTTGGCGGTCACCACGTTGTTGAGATTCACCTGCACGCCCTTCAAGGTCGATGGAGCGAAACCGGGAGACGTCGCCGTAATCGCGTAACTTCCGATCGGAAGGTTTGTGAACCGGTACACCCCCTCGTTGTTCGACGATTCCGTCGCCTTTACACCGGTCGCTTCGTTTTCCGCGACAACCGAAGAGTTAGCAACCGCCGCACCGCTCGCGTCAGTTACTACCCCGGTAACATCGCCGCTGACGGCTTGTGCGTATCCCACATTCGGAATCAGGAGCGCTGCACCAAGCATAATGATCGACAACACGGATACGCGTGCAGACGCACGTCTGAAGATAGACTTATCCATTGGAATCCTTCTCGATTGGAATTGAGATATTCCGCGACCGTACGGGAAGGCTAGGCGAGGCTCTCCCGTAAGCAATCAAGGTTCTAGGCGGCACGTAGCCCAGAGGGTGATTTCGTGTTAGACGCTACGGTACCACTTACGACTTACGTTTACAACAGGATTCTGAAAATTATCTTTCTTGTCCCGGTGGCGGATCAAACGTCGCCGGTATTCGCTTCATGGGCGGGTAACTTGTCCGAATCGCCGGCTACCCAAACGTAGAGCGTTGGTAACAGGAATACACCGAGTATTAACGCCGCCACTAGTCCGCCGACGATCACGATTGCAAAGGGCCGCTGCGAGTCCGATCCGATGCCGCGGGACAACGCGGCGGGCAGCAGACCGAAGCTTGCCACCAGCATCGTCATCATGATGGGACGGAGCCGCCGCACCGATCCGTCAATGGCCGCGTCCAGGATCGTTTCACCGCGCGCGCGCAGTTGGTTGATGTACTCCAACATGATGACGCCGGTCTGCACCGACACGCCGAAAAGCGCCAGGAATCCAACGCCGGACGACACGCTGATATGCGTTCCGGTGATCAATAACGCGAGCAGCCCGCCGATCGGCGCCATCGCCACGTTGGCGATAATCAGCAGAACCCATTTGAGCGAATTGAACATGGTGAACAGGATGACGCAGATCACCAGCAGAGTGATCGGCACCACGATCGCCAGCCGTTTCTGCGAACGCTTGGCGCTCTCATATTCGCCGGCCCAGTTGATCTTGTACCCCACCGGGAGCTTAACCTGCTTGCTCACCTTACTGATCGCTTCCTCAACGGTGCTGCCCAGATCGCGGCCCTCCACGCTGTACTTGATGGCTACATAGCGCGAGTTCGCTTCGCGATAGATCTCGGAAGCGCCATCGAGCACCTGCACATCGCAGAGCTGAGAGAGCGCGACGCGCTCCCCCGATGGAGCCACAAGGCGAATGTTCTCCACCGCTTCCCTGGTATTGCGGAAAGGCTTCTGGTAACGGACCACCAGATCGTAGCGCTGTTCCCCCTGCAGCACCTGTCCCACGGCCTTGCCACCCACCGCCGTCTCGATGGCGTCCTGCACGTCCGATACGTTCAGGCCGTAGCGCGCCGCCGCTTTCCGGTTTACTTTGAACTGTAGATTGGGCTGCCCGATGACACGGAATAATCCGAGATCGGAGACGCCTTTGATAGACCGCATGACGTTCACGATCTCTTCGCCCTTGGATTCCAGCGTTCTTAAATCGTCGCCGTAGATCTTGATCGCGAGCTGTCCTTTCACCCCGCTGACCGCCTCTTCCATGTTGTCCGCGATCGGCTGCGAGAAGTTCCAAAGAGCGCCGGGAATCTTCTCCAGTTCGCGATCCATGGCGTTGATCAGCTCTTCTTTGTTCTCGCGAAAGACAGGCCGCCACTTATCCTTCGGCTTCAGGTCGATGAAGTACTCGGTGTTGAAGAATCCAGCCGTATCGGTTCCGTCATCCGGCCTGCCAACCTGGGACACTACCTGGGTCACTTCCGGAAAGGAAGTCATCACGATGCGGGCGCGATCCATCACGTCGATTCCGGTACTTGGCCCGGTGCTCGGCGCCAGGGTGGCGCGCGCCCAGATGGCGCCTTCGTCCAGATGCGGCAGGAACTCCGACCCGATCGCTCCGCTCACCATTAGCCAGATGGAACCGAAGAACGCACATGCGGCTATCGCCACCGTGACCCAGCGAAATCGGATGGCCCTCCGCAGCAGCCATTCATAACCATTTGTCAGCCCCGTCATCACCGGGTTGTGCCACTCCCGCACCGTCTTCCCGAACAGGAAGCTGCAGAGTACCGGTGCGATCAACATGGCGAAAATCAAAGCTCCCAGAAGCGCGAATGAGACTGTCCAAGCCATCGGTTTGAAGAGCCGCCCTTCTACGCGCTGCAGAGTGAAGATGGGAACGTATGCCGTGATGATGATGCCGATCGAGTAGAACACCGGCCTTTGCACCTCATGCGCGGCGTCGCGAATGGAAGCGATGGCCGTCCGCCCCTCGTGAGGGCGCCCCAGATACCGAATGATGTTCTCCACCATCACCACCGCGCCTTCCACCACCATTCCGAAATCCAGAGCGCCCAGCGAGAGAAGGTTGGCCGGAATCTTATTCAAGTCCAGGCAGATGGACGCAAACAGCAGTGAGAACGGAATGGTAAGCGCGACGATAAAGGCGCCGCGGGCGTTCCCCAGAAACAGGAACAGAATCACCGCGACCAGAATGATCCCCTCCGTGAGATTGTGCATCACCGTGTGCGTGGTGTAGCTAAGCAAATCGCTGCGGTCCAGATGCGGGACGATCTTCACGCCTTTCGGGAGGATGTGATCGTTCAGCTCGTTCACCTTGTCGTGAATCGCCACCAGAGTGGAATCCGAATCGGCGCCCTTCCGCAGCAGCACAATCCCTTCCACCACGTCATCGCTGTCGATGATCTTTCCATCGCCGCGGTGAGTCGATTTCCCGATTTTCCCGAGCCTGATTCTGGGCCCTTGCACCACGGTCGCAATGTCTTTCACCCGCACGGGCGTGCCGTTCTGGGTCTTGATCACCGTGTCCCCGATATCGGCCACATCGCTTACCAGACCAAGCGCTCTCACGTTGATCTGCTGCATGCCCGTTTCCAGGAAACTGCCCCCGGCATTAACGTTGTTGTTGGCGAGTTGCTGCTCCACCTGGCTGATGTTGAGGCCGTACGAGACCAGCTTGTCGGGGTCGACCTGCACCTGGTACTCGCGCGTGCTTCCGCCGAAACTACTCACGTCGACCACATTCGGGACCGACTTGAACTCCTTCTCAATCGTCCAATCCTCAAGCGACTTGAGGTTCATCACGTCCATCGACGGGTTCTTGCTCTGCAGAGTAAACCAGTAGATCTGGCCCACTGGACTATAGTCCGAGCCGATCTGCGGCTGCAACCCGGCCGGCAGGTTGACTTGCGTCAGCCGCTCCAGAACCTTCTGCCGGTTCCAATCGTTGGTGGATTCATCATCGAAGATCAGATTTAGACTCGACAGTCCGAAGATGGAAACGGAGCGGAGATGATCGAGGTGGGGGATGCCGTTCATCACGATCTCAAGCGGGATGGTGACCTGCTGCTCCACTTCTTCCGCGGCGCGGCCCGGCCACTGGGTGATTACCTGAACGTAGTTGTTGGCCACGTCGGGATAAGCTTCCACGGGCAAGTTGTGGAAAGCAATTCCACCCCAAACGAGCAGGAGAAGCGTTACAAGGACAATTAAGAATCGGTTATTGAGGGCGAAGTCGACGAGGGCTCGGATCATTGAATCTACTTCTAGTCTCCCCCGTCGTGATGGCGAGCTTCCTTCACCATCAGTTTGAACCGGCGCGCGAGCTCGCGAATCCAATCCGGATTTCTGCCGCGGATGGCATCGCGAGGGAGTAAATCTTCCCCAATGCCCAGCACGACCGCCCCGGCGCGGATGTAATCCGCGGCGTTCTGTTGGGTGACTCCGCCCGACGCGATCATGCGAATATTCGGGAAGGGCGCCTTCAGGCAGCGGATGTATGCGGGTCCGCCCACGCTGAAGCAGGGAAAGATCTTGATGAAATCCGCGCCGGCGCGCTTGGCCAGCATTACCTCGGAGGGGGTCAGCGCCCCTGGAATTATCGACATCTCATGCTTAGAGGCGAACCCGACGATCTCGGGATCCAAGCCCGTTGTGGTCAGAAACGAAGCGCCCGCGTCGAGACAGGCGCGCGCGGTATCGAGGTCCAGAATGCTCCCCGCGCCGATGATCACATCGCTATAAGAGCGCGCCAGGGTCGCGATCACGTTCACGGCATCGGGAACCGTCACCGGGATCTCGACGATCGGAATGCCGCTGCTGAACACCGCTTCCGAAGCGAACAGAGCGTCAGCCGTAGACGCGACGCGCACGGCGGGTATGATGCCGATCTCCTCGATGCGCGCGAGCATTGCCTCCCGAGTCATCACCCCGGTAAGGTATCACGCCGTCGCTGCTACCATGGTGAAGCTTTCCGGGGAGCAACCCATCCTTGCGAAATCTTCTCACCCCTTCTTCGCGCCTCTGCTCCTTGTTCTCCTCGGCAAAGCGCGATGGTGGCGGTTCCATCATTCAATATGTCCGCATGACCCCGATGGATCAGGTCTGCCAGCACGCGGTTACTATCGAATCGGCGAGCGTGCGGATTCCCAATCTGCCGCCCGCGGATTTGGCTTCGCGCTACAACCTTTGCGGAGCCGATGCTGCTTCGTTGTCGCGCAAGATTCAAGGGCGGGTCAGAAGGGCCGAGGTGAATGATTCCGTGCGAATGACGATTGTGGAAAATTGCGGTTCCTCTCAGGCCGTACTCCATCTTCCTTACCCGGAGCAGGCCAAGCTCGACGCCTTGAAAAAGTCGTCCCCGGAACTCGCCCGGTGGTGGAAGTTCCAAGAGGAAATCGAGCAGCGTGCATTCGGCGGCAGCCAGGTCTTCTACAACCTTTCCGAGGCACAGAACGAAGAGCGTCAACGCGAGGGAGAGCTGATCGCGCCCCGAGATCCTCGCAGGGCATTTCGATACAGGGCTTACACCGGATTGCGATCCTCGGACGGTCTGCGGTGCGCGGTCATTTCGAGAGGAACTGCAAGACTATACCGGACCTCTGGGAGCTCACGGATACGAGCCGGAACTTGTCCAGGCGGCGGATTATCGCTTCAAGCGATACGTTGCGCCGAAGTATCCGCTGCTCGCCTTGAAGGCAAGAATTTCCGGTAAGGTCAAGCTTGATTTATCGGTAGACCCGGGGACGCGCAACATGTGCCGGTCGATCTGGTCTTCGAATGGCATTGTCCAAAGCCGCGTGAGCGGTAAGATTTGAACGTGTTGTAATGTGGCGGCATGGAAGAATTCGATCAGCGTTTGACCGAGCTATTGAAGCAGAAACCCGGGCTGACCAGGGAACGGCTGGCGACCGCGTTAAACGAGGAGTACGACGAGGCGTTCCGCGAAAGACTGCGGCTGGCCTGCGACCGCGGAACCGTGCATAAGGTCCACGACAAATACTATCCGGGCGCGATCAAATCATACTGAGGCTGTCATCCATGTGCAGGAGTATCAAACCCCTTTTCAACTTTGAGCCGCCCACCTCGGATGATGAGATCCGGGCCGCCTCACTGCAGTTTGTGCGGAAGATCAGCGGATTTCACAAACCGTCGAAGGCGAATGAGGAAGCCTTTCGTGCCGCCGTCGACGCCATCGCCGATGTCTCGACGCGCCTGCTGCAACAGCTCGAGACCAACGCCGCGCCCAGGAACCGGGAGGAAGTGGCGGCTAAAGCGGCGGCGCGCGCGCGTCGTTAAGCTTCCACGGGCTTCATGTCCACCGCTACTTTGAGCGTATGGTCGCGGCCGCCCAGGATCAAGCCG
Source organism: Bryobacteraceae bacterium (assembly GCA_965225785.1). Taxonomy (GTDB): domain Bacteria; phylum Acidobacteriota; class Terriglobia; order Bryobacterales; family Bryobacteraceae; genus Bog-113. Next base: position 1,832,787 of record CBDDBV010000005.1, read on the forward strand.
CGAAGAGGGCTGACATCGCTGTAGTCGCGTCCCCATGCGAGGGTGACATGCCCGGTGGAGGGGACGACGTTATTGGTAGGGTCCAGATCCAGCCATCCGAATCCCGGGCAGAATGCGGAGACCCAGGCATGCGAGGCGTCCGCGCCCACCAAGCGCGGGCGGCCCGGCGGCGGGTAGGTTCTCAGATAGCCACTGACATAACGCGCGGGCAGGTTCAGTGACCGCAGGCAAGCGATCTGCAGGTGCGCGAAGTCCTGGCACACCCCACGCCGCTTTCGAAACACTTCTTCGGTTGGCGTGCGCACATTGGTGGCTTTGGAATCGAAACGGAAATCCCTGTAGATGCGCTCGGTAAGATCGAGCAGCGCCGCTTTCCATTCCCGCCGCGGCGTGAAGGACTGAGCCGCATAACCGGCCAGCTCCCGGCTGCCACGAATGCGCGGCGATTCGAAGACGAACTGATACGCTTGCAGACCGGCCTGCGTGCGTTCGCCCGGCATCGATTCTGCCACATCCTCCCAAGCTGGGCAGGACGGTTCCGCCCTGAGAGTTTCATCGATGGTCACTTCACTCCTTGCTTCCACCGAAAGTGCCGAATGCGGCTCTCGAATCGTGAAGAGCGTGAGTTCATTCCCGAAGTAGTCCGTGCGCCGTGTCAGTTCCGTGGGCGGAGGCTCAATATTTAAGGAATGGGAGAAGCATCTGTGATGGGGAAGAGAGCGCGGACTTAAACAAGCCACATGGTTCCCCACCGTGACGGGGTTCTTATACTTATAGGTGGTGCGATGAACAATCTGGTAAGTCATTCGCCTATCGTGATCGGGAAAGTACGCGCGTGACTAAAGTAAGTGTTGGACAAGTTGTCCGACCACGAAGGTAGCAGCCCTTCCAACTCACTCAACAATTTATCCAGACGGGAACGCGCTTTCGAGCCGCGCTCCACGTTGGATGTTCCGGGCAGCGGGTAATCGAGATTCCGCAACTCGAAGCCGTGAAATAACTGGTAGGCGCGTCCGATCGCTTCCAGATCGCTGGAACTGTGGCGCGGCAACTTGCCGTAGAGATCCACCAGATGACTTAGCTGGAAATTCAAGGATCGCGGATTTTTTTCATCCGCCATCAGTACGTCCAGAACCGCGATGGGCTGCAGGGTGGTGTAGTAGCGGGAGCGGTAAGTCATGGAGCTATCCGAAACCTCCAGCAGGTATTCGAGGAGCGGCCAGTCCTGCTCATTCAAAGGCGTCGTGATGGCGCGCAGCTTCCTTGCCGAGGACATGGCGCGTTCCAGACGGCGTCCCAGGCTCATGAACAGCCAACCGGGTCCGCGCGTGATGTTCTCGCGCTCCATGCCGGAGACGGAGGAAAGCAGTTCCAGCACCCCGGTAAGCATGGCCGAGTAGTCGACGAATGGAAGATCGCTCCCGCCTTCAATCGAGCTGGTGAGTTGTCCCATCAACCGGATCAGGTCTTCCGAGAGCCGTTCGCGCACATTGCCGCCCACCCGGTTCACTTCGGCAAGCGTGGAAGCCAGACTATCCGGACGTTTGGAGTCCAGCATTACCGAGACCGCCTCTACTTCGAGCTCGCGCGAAGTCGGCGGCCTGCGTTTCGGAAGCTTCCCCGTGCGGGACGTGTGGCTGCGATGAAGGCGAAGCAGGCAACTGAATTCCGCCCCATCCGCCTGACGGATGCGAATGAACAGCGTTCTTAGAAAGCGCGCAATGTTTTCGGCGCGTTCCACATAGCGGCCAAACCAGAATAAGTTATCGGCGACGCGGCTGGGGAGATCCGCGGAAGCCCGGTCCAATTCAACGGGCTGGTCGCGGCGGCGCAGCATGCTATAGGTATCCACCGGCTCATCCCACAAAACCCAGCTATCTTTACTGTGTCCGCCCCGCTGCATGGAAACGACGGAGGTCTCTTCGCCCGCCACGCGGACGAGCCCGCCGGGCATGGCGGTCCACCCGTTTCCGGTGTTTAGGACGTACGTCCTTAGCACCAGACTGCGTGAAGTGAGGCGTCCGTGATCCCAGACCGGCGACGTCGAAAGAGCCACCTGCTCCTGCGCGACATACTCGTAAGGGCGCTCCCGCAACTGGTCCGCAAAACGGGCCTTCTCGGTCTTCGCCAACTGCGCTCCAAACACGGGCTCCATGGGCCGCGACGGGAACGCCGGCTTGACGACCACCCTATCCAGATTTTCCAGCACCCACTTCAGGGCGTAATCCTGACCGCACCACCACGTGGCCACTGACGGCAGCTTCAGGGACTCGCCCAGCAGGCTGCGTGACAGGCTCGGCAGAAACGGCATGATCGCGGCGGTCTCAATAACGCCGCTCCCGAGCGCGTTGGCCACCTTCACGTTGCCCGCCGCAATGGCATCCACCAGTCCGGCAACACCCAGGTAGGATTCCGCCCGCAGTTCCAGCGGATCGCAGAAACTATCGTCCACGCGCCGGAAGATCACATCCACCTGCTGCAGGCCTTCGACGGTCTTCAGATAGACGTGGCGATCGCGCACGGTCAGGTCGGCGCCTTCCACCAACGTGAAGCCAAGATACCGCGCCAGGTACGATTGTTCGAAGTACGTCTCATTCAGCGGCCCCGGTGTCAAGAGCACGATTCTGGGGTGATCGCGGCCGGCGAGTGCGATCAGCGTGTCCCGCAATGCGCGGAAGAATGGCGCAAGACGCCGCACGTTGGAGGAGCGGAAAAGATCGGGAAGCACGTCGGAGACGATGGTGCGATTCTCCAGCGCATAACCCGCGCCCGACGGAGCTTGCGTTCGGTCCGCCAGCACCCACCACTGCCCGTCCGCCGAACGAGCCAGGTCTACCGCCAGAAGATTAGCGTACGTTTGTTTCGGAACCGGAATACCGGCCAGCGGCCGAAGGAATGCCGGGTTCGCGAAAAGGAGCGGGGATGGAAGCAACCCGGTGGCAAGCAGCTCCTGCTTTCCGTATAGATCCTCAAGCAACAGGTTCAGCAATTGCGCGCGCTGTATGATGCCGGCTTCAATGTAACGCCATTCGGAAGCGGGAATGAGAAGGGGAAAAAGGTCGATCTTCCAGGGCCGGCTGGCGCCCAAGGGGTCGCCGTAGACGTTATAAGTGACGGCGTTTTCGCGGACACGGCGCTCGGCGCGGTTCCATCGCTTCTCCAGTTCATCGGGGCCGATCGCCTGGAGCGAGTCCATGAAGGGCGACCAGTGCGGACGAAGCGTCACGCCATCGGCGGACATCTCGTCGAAGACAGCGGGATCGCGCAGCAGAACCTGGCGGAAATCCGCGATCATGATCCCGGCGCCGGAACTCCAATGCGGCTGACGTTGTCCGGTGTCGGCCAGCGCAGGTCCAAGGTCATGGGGAAGCTCGGGTTCGGTTCTTCCTCGGCGGGCAGAGTGAATTCGGTCAGATCCACGGAGTTTTGGAAACGTTCCAGCCGCCGCCGTTCCGCTTCAGCCGCATCGAGCGGCGGCGATGAGTAAAACCGCCCGCCGGGATCCATCACGTGGTACGCGCACCCTCCGATGGAACGCCGGTTCCAGAGGTCCAAAATCTCGAACTTGAGCGGCGTGTGCACGGGGATCGTCGGATGCAAACAGTTGGGCGGCTGCCACGCGCGGTACCGGACACCACCTACAGCCTCGCCGGGCGGTCCAGCCGGAAACAGAGGAACCCGGCGGCGATTGCAGCTCACCACATAACGGGAGTTGGTGAAACCCGAAACCTTAACCTGAAGACGCTCAAGGGAAGAGTCCACACTACGGGACGTCTGGCCGGAGCTGGCTTCCTCTCCAAGAACGTGCCACGGCTCAAGAGCCTGGCGCAACTCCAACTCAACGCCGCCGGCCGTGACCGAGCCGATTTGAGGGAACCGGAATTCCAGATGAGGCGCGTACCATTGATGATCGAAGGCGTACCCCGACCCCTGCAGGATGGAAAGCACATCCAGAAAGTCCTGCTTGACGAAGTGAGGGAGCAGAAAACGATCGTGAAGACCGGTGCCCCATCGGACCAGCTTGCCGGTGTAAGGGCTTTTCCAGAACATCGCGACCAGAGCCCGGATGAGCAACAGCTCGGTCAAGCCCATCTTAACGCTGGGCTGCATTTCAAACGCCCGCAATTCCAGAAGCCCGAGCCGGGAGCCCGAACCTTCCGGTGGAAACAACTTGTCAATGCAGAATTCCGCGCGGTGCGTGTTGCCGGTGACATCGACCAGCAGGTTCCGAAACAATCGATCCACCAACCACGGGGGACAGTCGCCATCCGGCAGTTGACTGAACGCGATTTCCAATTCGTACAAGGAGTCCATACGCGCTTCGTCAATGCGCGGATGTTGGCTGGTGGGTCCGATGAATCGGCCCGAGAATAGATACGATAAAGAAGGATGGTTTTGCCAGAAAGCCACCATGCTGCGAAGCAGGTCCGGACGACGCAGCAGCGGGCTGTCGGAGGGTTTTGTTCCGCCGAGCACGATGTGATTGCCGCCGCCCGTGGTGGTGTGCTTCCCGTCGTACATAAAGCGCTCGGCGGTTAAGCGGGTGCGGCGCGCCTCATCGGCCACGACGCAGTTGATTCGCTGGAGCTCATCCCAGCCGCTCGCCGGCGGAAGGTTCACTTCGATCACTCCGGGATCGGGAGTGATGCTGAAGGATTTCATGCGGGGATCGGCCGGCGGCGGGTAGCCTTCAATCCACACCGGTTGTTCGAGATATTCGCAGGTATCCTCAACGGCGGTGAGCAGATCCAGGTAGTCGGGAAGATTCGGCGTGTAGGGGAGAAAGACGTGAACGCGCCCTTCGCGCACTTCCACGCACAGCGCGGGGCGGATCATGCCTTTGGCGGATTCTCCCACCTGCGGAGCGGCCGGCTGCGGATCTTCAGGAGGCTCGTTTTGGAAAAGCTCTTTCCGGCGGCCGGGGCGCAAGGGCAGCTTTTCGCGATCGCCCATCGGGTCGGCGTCGTAATCGTATTCAATATCGTCGGGAGCGACCCAAGGCAAGGAATCGAGCGGGATGCGATATCCCACGGGCGAATCTCCCTGAATGAGCAGGAGCCGTTCCGGGCGAAGAAACCATGGTTGGCTGGACCAATAAAGATGTCCGTTGTGCTGCCGGCGGCGGATCGGCAAAACAAAACCAACCGGCTCCATCAAGCCTCGTTCGAATACACGCGCCAACTCGGCACGTTCCTGAGCGTCGGTCAGCCTGGAATCCAGAGTTTCCACATTGACCGGAAGGCGGCGTTCCTTCCAAACGTAGTAGAACGCGTCCTCGTATGCGGTGATGACATTCTTTGAACTCACCTGGAGACGCCGCGCCAAGGCCTCGATGAAATCGCGAGCATCGTCCTGATCGAACCCGTATTCGTCGTTTTCCTGAGCAATGAATTTGGGCTTCTCCCAGATGGGCGCTCCGTCGGCCCGCCAGTGACAGCTCAGCGCCCAGCGCGGCAGCGGCTCGCCGGGATACCACTTGCCCTGTCCGAAATGCAGCAAGGCGCCGGGCGCGATCTTATCGGCGATTCCACGGATGAGCGTAATAGCCCGGGTTCGTTTGAGCGGCCCCATGGCGTCGCCGTTCCATTGCGGGCTTTCCGGCTGATCGATGCCCACGAAGGTGGGTTCGCCGCCCATGGTCAAACGCACATCATGCGCCAGCAGATCGGCATCCACCTGGTGCGCGACTTCTTCCACCCGCGCCCATTGCCGCGGCGTATAGGCGGCCGATGGTAGAGTTTCGTCATTGATCCGATCCAGGGTGAGCGAGAAGTGAAAGTCCACTTTCGCCGGTTCCAGCGTGCCGGAAACGGGCGCGGCCTGAGTCGCGTCGGGCGTGCATGCCAGTGGAATGTGACCTTCGCCCGCTAGCAATCCGGAGGTTGCATCGAAGCCAACCCAGCCCGCGCCGGGCAAAAATGCTTCGGCCCAGGCGTGCAAATCGGCCGAGTCTTTCGCGGGGCCGCTGGAATCCCCCGAGGCGAGTTGGATCAGGTAGCCGGACGCAAACCGCGCGGCCACGCCCATATGCCGGAAGATCTGGACAAGCAGCCACGCGGAATCGCGGCAAGACCCGGTCCGTTTTTCGAGAGTATCTTCACAGCTTTGAACGCCGGCGCTCATGCGGGTGACATACCCGATTTCCCCGCTGACGCGGCTGTTCAGTTCCAGGAGAAATGCGACGGTTCCGCGCTTTTCCCGCGAGACGCCCGCGAGAAATGTCTGGAGCAGAGGCCCCGGCGGCTCCGGAGTGAGATACGGCAGGAGATCCTTGGCGATCTCCGCCGGGTATTCAAACGGGTGTTCGGTGACGCCGGGATCGAGAACAAAGTCGAATGGATTGATGGCCACCAGGTCCGCGGCAAGTTCCACGTCGACAGTGAACTCGGCGGTTTTTTCCGCAAACAGGAGCCGCGCCAGGTGATTGTTCAGGGCGTCCTGCTGCCAATAGAGCGTGTTCTTTGCCGGCACGACGTGCATCGAGTAGCTTAGAATGCGGGTGCGGCAATGCGGCGCGGGGCGGAGGCGAACGGTCTGCGGACCAAGAGTGATTGGCCGATCATATTTGTAAGAAGTGCGGTGTTTCAGGAAAACCTGTGTACCCATCAATCCTCAAAGCGTCTGTGCCCTGGCGGGCGGCAGGCTGTTTCCAAAGATTAGCAGGGCGGGGAAATGGAGAGTCCCCCGTGGGTGAAGCGAAGCGCCGTCCTCCGGAAATTATCAGTTTGAGCATGCCTCCGCGTGTTAAGATTCCCGCCGAGGTGCTGCAATGTTTACTCCGCGCGTGGATGCCGTCAGATGGGGCTGGCGGGCTGCAATATTTTGCACTCTCCTGGTTAGCCGCTCACCGGCGCAGAAGCTGGAATGGATCAAGCCGTCTCTCGTTAGACTTCCTGACGCGCGATGCTGTGCGGCCATGGTGTACGACCCGCAATGGAAGCCACTCTACTTTTTGGCGGCTGGAACTACAGCACCAGCCCAGCCACCATCTTTGCGGATACCTGGGAGTTCTCGAAGACCACGGGTTGGAAGCAGTTGACGCCATCCTCATCTCCGCCGCCTTTGATAGGCGCCGGGATTGCCTATGACGCGGCCACCGAAACCGCTGTACTGTTCGGCGGTTCCCTGGGGAGCACGAACTCCAGCGAAACATGGACGTGGGACGGGGTCACTTGGACCCATTAGTTTCCGCCGGTGTCCCCATCCGCGCGGGGACGGGAGCAGCAAAACGTGGACGGAGATGTTCCCGGCCCACAGTCCGTCTCCGCGCCAGGCGACTGTCGCCTACGACGAAGCATCGAGGCAGGTCATGCTATTCGGAGGCTGCACCGCTCAATATAGTTACTTCGGCGACACCTGGACTTACGATGGCGTCGATTGGACTCAGCAGGAGCCGGCGTCCGTGCCGCCCGCGCGATGCGACGAAGCTCTCAGCTTCGATCCAGAACTCCACGCGGTGGTGATGTTCGGAGGCTTGGCGGGCCCTTGCGAAGATTGCGGGGACGGCCGGTTGAATGACACCTGGCTATGGGGCGGAAAGAACTGGACACAGGTGCAAACTCCCAAGGTTCCCAGCCCTTCGTCCGGAACGTCCTTCGGTTACAACCCAACCGTCAATGGAATGTTGCTGTTCGGCGGCTGGGTGGGCCCTTCGTCATTCACAAGTGCTACCTGGCTTTTCGGGCTGCTTTGAAGCGCTGACGATTGCAAGCGGTTGAACGGGTGCTCAATTCACCATAGACTGACGGTAGAGGCAATCGTATGACACGCATGCTTGTGCTTTCGCTCGCCGTTGTGGTGACCGGCTGGTTCGGTTTTGCTCAGAAGCCGCCGGACGCGGAGCCGAATGAGCCCTTGATTCGGAGCAATGTGCATGAGGTGGTGCTGGACACCGTGGTCCGGCAGAAGAATATGCGGCTCGCGAAGAAGCTGAAGGCGAGCGATTTCACGGTGACTGAAGACGGCGTCCCGCAAACGATTAAGAGCTTCCGGTTTATCTCGGGGTCGGATACGCAGCCTGTGAACGAACCGGCCCCGCCCGCGCCCGTGAGTACGGCGCCATCGAGTTCTCAGCCGGTGACGGCGAAAGCGGTGCGGGAGCCGAGCTTTGTATCGATTGTTTTTGACCAGATCAGTCCCGGCTCGCGTAAGTATGCCCAAGACGCAACTGAGCAATTTCTGAAGCACGAGCTACGCGCGGATACATACGTTTCCATCTTTGCGCTCGATTACCGGATGACGGTGCTCCAGAGTTTTACCGACGATCGGACGCTGCTGGCGAGGGCGGTGTCTCAAGCGGCGGTGGGACAGTATTCCAGCTTAACCACTCAGAACGCCGCGATCCTGAACCAAGCCGATTACGCGGTGTCCGGGGGGCCCGGTGGAATTTCCATTAGTTCCTCGATCAATCCGGCAAAGACGGCTGAGTTGGCGACGGCGGGAGCGGATACCAGCATCGATGAGGGAGCGCAGGCCGCGGCGAAAATTGTGGCCGATCAACGCGATGTGGCGATGTATCAGGGCGGGATGAGGACCATCATGGCGCTGATGAATCTGGTGAAGTATGAGTCCGCGCTCCCGGGCCGCAAGACGGTGATCTATATGTCGGAAGGGTTAAACCTTCCACCGGATCGGGACGAAATCTTCCGGGATGTGATTAGTGCGGCGAACCGGGGAAACATCAGTTTCTATGGAATCGATGTCAGGGGGCTGGGTACTTTCAATGCGAATGCGCTCTCGAAGAACTTAGCGGCGAGCGCGGCGGCGGCCAGCCGGTCGCAACAATCCCGCCCGAAAATAGTTACCACCGGAAACGCGAAAGAGTTCGACACGATCATGCAGATGACCGTGGGGAACACACAACTGAACATGGCGGCGCTGGCGGAGAGGACGGGCGGCTTCGCGGTGGCGAATACCAATGAGATCGGCGCCGCGATGTTGCGGGTAATGGAAGACGTGCGAACGCATTACGAGATCTCCTATGTGCCGACGTCGAATGTTTACGACGGGCACTTCCGGCACATCGCGGTAAGTGTGTCGAACCCGTCCTTCAGCGTGCAGAGCCGCGAAGGATATTACGCGCTGCCCAATCTGAACGGACAATCGATGCTGCCCTATGAACTGGCGGGACTGCATGCGCTCGATGAGAAGCCGATGCCGCAAGCGTTTCCATTCCGGGTGGAGGCGTTGCGATTCCGGCCGGCCGAGGATGGCTTTCGGTATGAGGTCGCGTTCGACGTGGCGACGCGGAACATTACCCCGAAAGTGAACGAAGCAACGCATTTAGCACGGCTGCACGCGACCTTTCTTGCGCTGGTCAAGCGTGCGGATGGGGAAGTGGTCGGCAAGGTGAGCCGCGACATCGATCAAAACGTTCCTCAAGACAAGTTGGAGCAGTTCCGGCGCGGTGACATTATCTTTAGTTCCCCCGTGGTATTGGCGCCGGGGCGATATACCGTGGAGGCGGCGGTGATTGATGGGGAGACGAAGCGCGCCGGCACTAAGCGCTCGGTAGTGGTGGTAACAAGGCCCGGGCCCATGACTGTAAGTGATATCGCATTGGTTCATGATGTGGAACCGATTTCCGGACCGCGTGATCCGGGCGACCCGCTGGAATTCGAAGGCGGGAAGGTGACGCCCGAACTGGATAGCGCCGCCAAAACAACCGGCGCCACGTCACTCTACTTTGTGGTGTATCCGGGCGCGGATGGCGTTAAGCCAAAGGTTACAGTCGAGTTCTCGAAGGATGGGACGACCATTGCGTCCAGTGAGCCGAAGTTGAGCGATCCCGATGAATTGCGATCGATCCCCGTGATTGCATCGGCCACATTGCCCGCGGGCGAGTATGTGGCGCAGGTGACGGTGGAGAAAGATGGACATGCGGTGCGGCGCTCGACGGCGTTCACGGTAGCGCAGTGAAGTTGGCGCGGGACGCGGTTGGGCTGGATGTGGCGAGCCGCTGATTGTAGATAAAACAACTGAGGCGTTTCGGGCGGCTCCCGCTCACAGCCTCAGCTTAGATGTCCACGATTCATAGCTTTCCCGATTTGATCTTGGCCACCCTCTTCCCCGACCGAGAGCCGGCCGGAACAACATACTGCCCACGGGCTGGAACAGTTGTTTTGGTACGTGGTGCTGAGCGTTCGAGTCGGCGTCGAACCCGGCAGGCTCGTGCGGTAATCCCAGGTGAGGGTGCTGGTGTTGTTTCCATACTGGTCCACCGCCCACGCCGTCTGCGAGTAGACGTTCCCTGACGGGCCGGTATAGTCGGTGGTCAGGTCTTGGATGAGAACCGAGTTGCCCGCCCCATCCGGCGCGTACGTCAGAGCATCGCTCCGCAATTGCGTCATCGTGCTGTTCACGTTACCCCAGCGTGAAAATCCCGTTGTGAACGCAACTCCGGTCGACCCGCCGTTCTGGTTAACGGGATCGTCTCCGGCGTAAGAAAATCTATTCAGCGAAGTTGGATTGGCTAGAACTCCGCTTCCGTTGAGCGGATCTGTTGTCAAAAACCTGCCCAATCCCGCCGAATAATACCTCTGATTCGCATACTCAAACCCCGTCGTCGCATCCTTCGTATAAGTCGCGAAATCCGGCTGATCGTTACTCGCGAAAACGCTCCCTATGTCCGTCCCATACGGATACCCGGTCTCCGCCGTCCGCAGCCGGTCCGTCAGCGTCGACACATCCTGCGACCCCATCGAACCCGCCGACCCCAAGAGTAAGCCGCCAAAGTAAACCCGGTCCGCAACCACGCTCGTCAACCCACTCGAAACCGACCGAATCGACAGCAATCGCCCGCCCGGCCCGTAGAAGTACAGATAATCTGAAGACCCGAACACCTTCCTCACCCGATGATTGGACTCATCGTAAGAATAGCTCGCCACCGCCGACCCCGACGTCGCCGTCGCCAGCCGGTTCTCCGCCATCGTAGGTCAACGCGAAGGCATTTACCGCCAAAGCGCTTCCATTGAGATCGTAACTAACTCCCGAAAGCCAGTTAAAGTAACCTTCCGAAAATCCCGTGCAGGTTCCCCCCACGGCGGCGAACCGCTCCAGATCCGTCCACTGGCCTGCCGCATTGTATAAGCCGCCCGTTCCCCATGTAATCGTTCCGCTCGCGGGAGGTGTACAACCTGACACCGTCCCGATTGCCTCAGTGTCGGACACCCCCGTAAGCCGGCTCATCGAATCGTAAAGGTAGCTTTGCACGATGCCGGTGCTGGCTTCATTTATCCGTTTACCGAAAGGGGGTAGGTTCGAAGCCTGTCCGGCGAGCCACTTATCTCGAACAAACGGATGCGCCTTTCGGTTAATGGCCGTGCGCCGAAAAGAGCCGCCAAACGGGCCATATACCGCCTTCCGGTCGTTTCCGTTGCTCTCTCCGAGTCGCTCGCGAGCTCGGTCGAGGCAAGACGGTGGCGAATCCCGCATTCCGAATCCCGCCATCTCGGCGCGCGCTCCGTCCAGACCTCCACCGGTAACTATACCTATACGGCGACGCAGCTTTCGAACGAGCGACCATCATTGCAGAACCAAGCGACCCAAAATGAGTTCCGGTTTTTCTCCATACGGGCGATGTCAGGTTTCATTCGTCATCGCCGGCTGGACTCGACCGTTTCCGCTGATTCTAGCGTCGTTGAGATCAGAACGATCTCCCCGGGAGCGCGCCGTTTCAACCGTCGGGCGGGATAGACCGTAGGGTTACCCGGGTAAGTACGGCCATCAAAACACAACCTCGACTTGTACGGTGAACCAATGCCGCCCCCGCCAACCCAAACAGCTAGGTCGTGCCATCCGAACGATTTAGCTGGAAGAACACTGATTGGTAGTCGCGTAACAGTAATCTTGGTGACTATCCTATAGAAGGGTTGGGTCGCTAGAACAAGAGTTGTGCAGCCGCCGCTTCCACACCACCTTTCGCCATTAAGGTATACAAGCGCCTCACGTGTACCATCCTCATTCAAGTCAAAGAAGCTAAATAGATATTCTGTCGATTTGCCTTTTGGCACCTTGTGGGCAGTGAAATAGCCGTCCATAAATCGTCGTAACGAAACCGATTGTGCATCCCTGGAACTCGGCTTCGTTTGTCCATAAAGACATATCATCATTGCTGCAACGCAAACCGAGGCTGACAATGATCTTGACAAGGCGGACCATTTCAAGGCTATAAGCATGGCTACTCAAAACAATCAGCAAGCTGCAATACATTACTTCCGTAATTATTGCCTGTTGTGCCGTTGTCAATGGTATTCGGGTTCCCGCTTATATTGGAGACGCCAAAATTGTAAGAGGCGGCTGTTGCTTGCAATAATTGGTTTGGCGTTAGATTAGGATGGGCTGCAGCCAACAGGGCCCTATTGCTGCTCAACATGTTCGCTGCATAGTTTGCTGACCACCCGAGATTTTGGGCCTGCGCTGTTGTCACCCCAGATGCGGAACTTACCGTAAGTTGAAATACACCGACTCCGACTCCCGCGCCATCGACCTCGGTGACGTCTCGCCAGTTCGATTCCCGGAGACCAATCGCCGAAAGCAAGGAAGGATCGATATTATGTGCGGCCGCCGCCTGAGCGACGGTTGACTCATTGGAATTGGCTCTATTCAACGCCGCCACCATTCCCTCCACACTCGCGTGCGCGCCAAAGTGCGTTCGAAGACCGTTTTTGCAGCTGTCACTCAGGTTGTCCCACTCATCTTGGGCCGTAGAGGGCTCGCGCGCTGGAGGGGTAGGAGGACGCTGGAAGGCAAAGTCAGGAAGGAGTAAAAGATCTTCCGTCGGCGGGTACTCTGGCGGAAGGTCAATTATCTCGGACATGAACCCGGACGCGTCACGACGATTAGTCGGATTGTCCTCGACGTAGACGTATCGGTTCCAACTTTGCGGGACGTTTATACGAGCGCTTCCCCCATACTGGTCAACTGTAAGAAACCTGCCCAACCCCGCTGAATAATACCTTTGATTCGCATACTCGAACCCCGTCGTCGCATCCTTCGTATAAGTCGCGAAATCCGGCTGATCGTTACTCGCCGACGTGCTCCCGATGTCCGTCCCATACGGGTACCCGCTCTCCGCCGTCCCCAACCGGTCCGTCATAGTCGAAACATCCACCGAAACCCACGGTCCCGCCGACCCCAGCAGCAAGCCCCCAAAATACATCCGATTTGCCACCAGGCTCGTCGTCCCGGCCCAAAGCTGGAGTATCGTGAGCAGCCGCCCGCCCGGCCCGTAGAAGTAAAAGTAATCCGCGGAGCCGATCGTTTTCTCCACCCGATGATTGGACTCATCGTACAAATAGCTCTCCACCGCCGTTCCCGATGTCGCCGTCGCCAGCCGGTTCTCTACGTCGTAGGTGAGCGCGAACGCGTTCACCGCCAACGCATTCCCGTTCAGGTCGTAACTCACTCCCGCCAGCCAGTTCTTGCTCGATACCGCGCCGGGGAACGCCGGCTCCGCCGAGGTGGGCGGCACCGTTTTCGACGTGATGTTGCCGAATCCGTCGTAACCGATCGTTTGCGTCCATGCCGCCGTGGTTGCGTTGGTCAGGCGCTTGAGCGCATCGTAAGTGTAGACGATGTTGGCGCCATTCTGACGCGCATCGTCCACCGACATCACCTGCCCGTTGTTCGCCGTGGCGCTGAAGTGAGAGCGCATGAAAACCGGATACCCATAGCTCTGCGGGTTCGTATCGATCTCCGTCAACTGGTTCAAATTATTGTATTGCCGGCTCTCGTTCAGATAGCTTTCGGCCAAACCCGCGCAGGTGTTCCACCCCGAAGCGAACCGCCCAGATCGGTCAGTTGCCCCGCAGCATTATATTGGGCCCCGCTCGCCCATGTCACCGTCCCGCTCGTGGGAGGCGCCTGCGTGCAGCCCGTCACCGTTCCCAGCGCCTCGATGTTGCTAACCGAGATCAACCTGCTCATCGCGTCGTATGCATTGGTCTGCACGAGGGCCGTACCCGAGTATCCCCACCGCTCGGGGTCTCCGCCCCCGAACTCCCGGGATTTATCGCTTGTGGCCAGAGTGCGACTCCATTACTCTGGTTCTACTGGACGGAAGACAAGGCTCCGCAGGGATGCGAGTGCGCCGGGATAAACCGGCATGTTGTAGGGGATGAAAGAGCCCTACAGGAAAGGAGCAGCGACTCTATTCTGACCTCGCGTCTTGCGTGGTGCGTCGCGAGGCGCACGGCGAAGCGTAGATAGAGGCATCGGCGGGCCGGGCGATTGAGCCCCGAAAACTGACGAACCGCGTGCCGACCTTGTTCGCATACGGGGAAGGCAACATCCGCCGCAGGCGACACATCGCAAGCCTGAGCGGGACGCGGCGTGGTCGAAGACCCCGCGCACGTCGAGAAACAACATGCACGAGAACCGGGAGACCTGCGGCGCGCCTGTGAACCAGACAGGCCGGTCAGCGAAGGCGCAAAGCCAAACGGCGGACGCGTACGCGCTGCAGGAGTCGGACCGTTGCGTAGTACCCGTGAAGCAGCCGAACAACGAGGGGCGACCCTTGGCGGAGGCGGTGGAGGGAAGGCAGCGGCCCAAGGAGAACGACGCGCAATTCAGCACCAGTCCGACACAGAGCGGGGAACGGGTGTCCCAGGGATTGAGCGGCGTGCGCCGAGCGGCGCGGGCAAGGAAGCAAGAGCAGTTCACGGCTTTGCTGCATCATGTGACGGTAAATCTACTACGGGAGAGTTTTGAAGCATTGAAGAAGAATGCGGCTCCCGGGGTGGACGGCGTGACATGGCGCGAGTACGAGATGGGGTTGAAAGGTCGGATCACTGATCTGCACAATCGCGTCCATCGTGGCACGTACCGGGCACAACCATCGCGTAGAGTGTACATCCCGAAGGCTGATGGGCGACAACGCCCGTTGGGCATCGCGGCGCTGGAGGACAAGATTGTTCAACAAGCCGTGGTGGCCGTGCTCAATGAAATCTACGAGACGGACTTCCGGGGCTTCTCGTATGGATTTCGGCCAGGACGTAACCCGCACCAGGCGCTCGATGCGCTCAACGCGGGGCTGCAAAGGAAGCGCGTGAACTGGATACTCGATGCTGATATCAAGGGCTTCTTCGACCACGTTAGTCACGAGTGGTTGTTGAAGTTCCTCCGGCATCGAGTGGCCGACAACCGAATGCTGCGGCTGACCCAGAAATGGCTGAAGGCGGGCGTTTCGGAAGACGGCGATTGGTCGGAGACGACGGTGGGGACACCGCAAGGGGCAGTAGTTTCGCCGCTGCTCGCCAACGTGTACCTGCACTATGTATTCGACCTGTGGGTCGAGGTATGGCGAGAGAAAATCGCGCAGGGCGACATGATTGTGGTCCGCTACGCCGATGACCTCGTCGCCGGATTCCAGCACCGGGCGGATGCCGAACGGTTTCTGAGAGACTTTCAGGAGCGGTTGGCAAAGTTTGGGCTGGAGGTTCATCCGGAAAAGACACGGCTGATCGAGTTTGGGCGCTTTGCGGCGTCTGACCGACGGAAGAGAGGGCAGGGAAAGCCGGAGACATTCATGTTCCTCGGGTTCACGCACTTTTGTGGCACGAACTCGACAGGCCGTTTTGTGGTCTGGCGGCATACGGCGGCCAAGCGGATGAGGGCGAAGCTCCGAGTGATTCAGCAGGAGTTGCGCCGGATGATGCATGAGCCCGTAGTGATCGTCGGAGCGTGGCTGAAACGGGTGGTGGCGGGTTACTATCAATACCACGCGGTACCGGGTAACCTGTCTGTACTCTCGCGGTTCCGAGAACGGCTTTGCCGCTACTGGCGGCATGTACTGCGCCGACGCAGTCAGCGGCGGAAGCCAGACTGGGACTATCTACGGCCTATCTTCGAACGATGGATTCCTCGTCCCCGCACTCTGCATCCTTATCCCGATGTTCGTTTCGACGCTCGTATCCAAGGGAGGAGCCGTATGCGGTAATTCCGCTCGTACGGATCTGCGCGGGGGGCGAGCAGCGATGCTCGTCCCTACCGCAACCCATGGCGCCGTTCCAGAGCCGGAGTCAAGCGGGGTGCGGAGCTTCCGCGCCCCTTGTCTTTACACCGCCGCCCCGCCAAGGCAGCTCCAAAAGTGTAAAGGATGTGTCCGGTCTAAAATGTAAAGGATGTCTCCGTTTGGACACCGACCGCGCTTAAAGGTTAATTGCTCGGTCTTATGGTGATACAGCGTTCAATCTCCGGATCGCTTTCCGATCTAACTTCTAGACTTGCGGGAGCAAAATTTCCAGCGCCGAAACCCGACCCGTATCTCACGCCGGACCGGCTTATCACGCGCCTCCCGAGGTCGCTATCGGTATAAAGAATGCCCGTAATTGTTGTGAAAAGCTTGTCCGTCTTACGCACTCCCATTTTCCGATACGCATCATTGATCGCTTGACCGCTTTTATAGGCGGCGTCGAACTCCAACCGCTTTGCAAGTCGGTCTGGATAGTGAAGCTCGATGAAGCTGGGCCAAGCGAAGTCTTCGGTGACAAGAGGTCTTTCGCAGTTGGCGGCCAAGAATCTTCCTTCAGCTCCGGTATCGAGCCCCCTGACAGTTATCAAACGTCCGTTGTAATCCTTCAAAGCGTCGAGGACCTCGCACACAGTTAACGGTTGAGGGGCTGTCTCCACTTGGGCATAGCACACCGAAACAAGAGCTGCTAGAATGCACGTCTGCCGCGCACGTCTTAATATTGGTGAGTGATCGCTCATTTAGTGGCAGTGCTCCTGAATTGCCTTGGCGTTATTCTCACTTAGCGGAACGTTACTTCCGTCTGGTTGAATACCGTATCCGGGCGGTAGAATGTTCGAACCTTGGGGTCCGTAAAGATCGAAAATGGCGTGTCCGAGTTCGTGAAGCAGCGTTGTAGCTTGAGAATTAGTTCCGCCATCGACAAAGCTGCCTTGCACGTCATTCAGCGTGATCGAAACCGAAGTATTTTGAATCTGATTGCCTCCTGATATGGGAACCGTAGACGTACCCGTCACCGCAGTAATGGCGCTTAGCACCGTATTAGCCGGAGATGGGAGATAGCCAGCATTGATGTCGCCAGCGGCATTGAGGCTGTTAAGAATAGCAATCGGATCAACGGTTCCATTCGCACCCAGGAAATTCAAACAGTCTTTGTCTTTCTTGCTCAACCACTTGAGCGCCCTCTTGATCGCATTGGGAAGCTCTTTATTATTGATTTGATCGTCCAGATCCCCAGCTGCAGGTCTTGCAGCAGGAGTGCTTGGCTGTCCAATCACCAGTTGAAAATCTGAGCCGAAGAAATCCGGCTCCGCGCAAACGTTTACAGAATAGTCTGTATCCACAGGGCACGCGCCTAGCGGGTCAAACAAGTTGGTCGAATCGCCATTCACATAGGCATATCGATTCCAGGTTTCCGGGCTCCCGGCGTGTACGCTGGCTAAGTCGCCGTCCGCCGTCAAAAATCTCCCCAACCCCGCTGAATAATACCTTTGATTCGCATACTCGAACCCCGTCGTCGCATCCTTCGTATAAGTCGCGAAATCCGGCTGATCGTTACTCGCCGACGTGCTCCCGATGTCCGTCCCATACGGGTACCCGCTCTCCGCCGTCCCCAACCGGTCCGTCATAGTCGAAACATCCGCCGAAACCCACGATCCCGCCGACCCCAGCAGCAATCCCCCAAAATACACCCGATCCGCCACCAGGCTCGTCGTCCCGGCCCAAAGCTGGAGGATCGTGAGCAGCCGCCCGCCCGGCCCGTAGAAGTAAAAGTAATCCGCGGAGCCGATCGTTTTCTCCACCCGATGATTGGACTCATCGTACAAATAGCTCTCCACCGCGCTCCCCGACGTCGCCGTCGCCAGCCGGTTCTCTACGTCGTATTGCAGCTCGAATGCGTTCACCCCGAGCGCATTGCCGTTCAGATCGTAACTCACCCCCCCCAGCCAGTTCTTGCTCGATACCGCGCCGGGGAACGCCGGCTCGGCCGAGGTCGGAGGCACCGTTTTCGATGTAATGTTCCCGAATCCGTCGTACCCGATCGTTTGCGTCCATGCCGCCGTGGTCGCGTTGGTCAGGCGCTTCAGCGCGTCGTACCCTGTTCCTTGTCGAATTCTAATCAAGAATACTTCAACAATCCTCCTTGTAACATGCCGTAACATTCACGCGGCCCGCAACGCCGCAAGCACTCCATCGATGGCGTGGTCCGCCCGATAGTACGCTTTCTCCAACTTACTCTCCTTCGGTCGATGCTCCACGTCCGGTCGATGTTGCAGTTGACTGCCCGCCAGCGGCCCACAGAGCCGCTGGTGGAACAGCAGCATCAGAATCGCCGTCTTCCGGCCTTTCTCCGTCAGCCGGTATGCGTACTTACCCGGCTCGCGCTCCACCAGTCCGTGCCCCTTCAACTTCCTCAGGTCGTAGCGCAATTGGTTGATCCCGTAACTGCCCTCCGCCAACCCGAACTCGCCCACCACGGCCTCATGAATTTTGTGCGCCGTCCATCCTCCCGGCACGGTTCCCGCGTGCAGCAACACCTCCAACAGCCGCATCACCCGCGCATCCTGCACCCGAATCCCCGGAGTTCTTACCGTCCCCTGGTGCACCGGCAGCGCGATCCGCCGCAGCAGCCCGAAATCCTCATGCACGTTCAGGTTCTCCGCCTGCACCCCGGCATAGCGGTCCAGTATCCCCACAAACTTCTCACGCACTTCGCCCAGGTGCGCCAGCCCTTTCCGCAACCCGAAGTCCCGCAGGTTGTTCGAGGTCAGCTCGTTGCGCAGTAACGTCAGATACTTCTCATACTGCTTCAGCATCGCGTGTTTCCAGTACGCCCGGAACACATAGGCCCCGTGTTCCATCCGCTCCAGCGTCGTTTGCAGTCTCCCGCTCAGCCGCTCCCGGCTCCGCCTTCCGAACAGCGCCTCGATCTTGTCCCCCGTCAACCGCCACAATCCCAACTCGCAACTGCGCGCGAAGATCTTCCGGATCGGACGATTCCCGCGGAAGAGGAAGTTCCGGCAGTACTCCACCTGATGCACGTAATAACTGCGCTCCAGGTTCGCCGCCCGCCGGTCCGGCTTACTGAACTTCGGCCCCAGCACGAACGTCCAATGCTCCAGCCGCTTCCGGATCACCTCTCCCGTCAACCGGTCCGCCGCCGCTTGTAAGCGCGACACATTTTCCACCCATACGAAAGCGTTGTCCCGCTTCCGGAAGCCCACCCCCTCCTGACTCAGTTCCCGTTCGATATAACTATGCCCGTTCACCCAATAGCTGGCCTCAAATGGAATGAACGTCCCCAGGCGCACGACGATCGGCCCCAGCACTTCATCCCGTAGATAGAAGTAGTAGAAACGATAACGGCTCCGGTGCTTATGCAGGATCGGATACTCGCTGCCGTCCGGTTGTGTTACCGCTCTTCGCCCCGGCCGGTACGTCCACCCCTGCTCCATGGCCTGAAAGACGAAGTACACGCCCCATTTCCCAGCCTTCTCCATCCGTCGCAGGTACGGCGCCACGCACTCTTCCTTGCTCACCCCGCGTTCCGACCATTCCAGCGGAAGCTTCCGCTTGCGGACGTAGGACTCCACCCACGCGACATATTCCCTCGTCCGCCGGCCCAACGCCTGTTTGTCGATCGCTTCCTGGCCCAGCACTTCCCGCAGCCAGTACACCACCTGGCCGCAGCGCTGCAGCCCCATTAAGTACCCGCTCATGACAATGCGGTCGAAACAGTGATATGAAAAGAGAAGCCAGCTTCCAAAAAGCTTGGTGAACAATTCCATCGGTCGTCTCCCGCGATCTCGTCTTGTCAACAAGATCATCGGTCAGGCGGCCGCTGGAATCAACCTCCGGAAAATTTCAAATCTCTTTGGCTAGGTATAAACCGTCCAGACCTCCGTCCCGCCCGGAGCATAAGGCTGCGAAGCCCTCACCATCTTTCCGGCAGGTGAGCAAGCGCAGGGCCCGTATACGTTATCCAGGCAGCTACGGCTGGGGAAAACATTGTACGCTTGGGAAGTTCGTCCGTTGAACAGCGAAAACTTGGCCCCGCTCTACAGCCACATTCGCTAGAGAAGGCGTAACGACCTTGTACCGGGCCCTGCATCACGCCTCTCTTAGCGGCACCGATTAAACCAAACGACCCGGACACCCGACAGCCCCGCTATCGCTGCTGCCTCTGCCGCGCCCTTTCCCACGCCTCGTTTGGCGTCAATAAATGAAGGGTTCCCAGGAGACCACGCTCGACCTCAAGTTTTTCAGCACCAACTAGTATTTTATGATCTTTTATACGGATAATCATCCATTTTGAGTTTGGCAATGGAGAGTTAACGATGATAAATTCCGTGTCCCACGCAACCTTCGAAATCGGCCCCGCGACATCCGAGCTCTGCCCGCGTGCCCACAAATATAAGCGGCCGTCCTCGAACTCGCCGAGAGAATAATCGCCCCCGATGTTACGCTGCTCCGCCAGAGCGTCACCAATACCCATACACCCGTTAAGGATCACACAAACCAGAAGCAGCGACGCCGACTGCACTTCCTTAGTCCTATTGCAAAATAGCATTCAGATCTCTCGAGGCTTCTCCCAAGCTAGTGTCGTCATTCTTTCTCCAGAGGCTCTTCGTACAAAGAATGAAAATGTACGCCTGAGGCCGCGGCCGTAAGCTAACGACCAAATCTGGGCTAATCTCCATCGTTACTTGCAAGGCATGGTGATCATGTACTCCTGGGACATATTTCCGCCGGGGCCAAATTGGCTGCGAGTCCAACTTGGTCCCTTTCCATATGTCAACGATGTGAAGCTGGTGTTGTTCCACAAATCGAGGGTTATATTTCCATCCCCGCGATTCCCGATGCTGTACGAGAAGGATCCAACAAACTGCTGGGTCGGATTAATACCGGCTGCTACAAGCTCGTTAAGCCCAAAACTCTCACCACCATAAAACTTGCCCGTACTTAGGTATTTGCTGACCGCATTCCCGACCAGGACGGAGACAGCCATGTCCGCCGATTGCTGCGAACTCGGATCAAATACCTGGGAATCGGGTCCGGTTCCTGTCGCCCACTGCCAAGTCATTGTCGCGGCACCCTGAGTTCCGTCTTGAAACTGCTCAAACCCAGTTATGGCATTTACGAGGGAGCTAGCAAAAGATTCGACTGCCTGAGAGAATTTCTGAAGACTACTTCCACTAAGGGCTTGAGACGCGATTGTCTGGCACGGCACTGACGTGGTAAACCTAGCAACCGGCGTCGTCGGGTTCCGACCGTCGCAATTGCTAGAGCCTCCGTCCTTTTTTCCCAATGAACCATGCGGGCACGCCGTAGTATTTCCAGTATCGTCGGCGAGAAAATTCGCCTGTCCCCCGTTTCCGCTGCTCACGGTCACGCTCCAGTTCCCCCCGCATCCGGAAAGGTCGTCCGGGGTGCAGTTACCGAGACCAAAAGGATCGAATGAACCTACTGGATCATCAGAGGCGTAAGTATACCGGTTCCAGGATTCCGGACTATCTAGTTGGGCGCTATTGCCATACGGGTCGACGGATAAGAATCTTCCCAACCCCGCCGAATAGTACCTGTGATTCGCATACTCAAACCCAGTCGTCCCATCCTCCGTATAAGTCGCAAAATCCGGCTGATCGTTCCCCGGGGAATTGACCTTGTCAGTCCCATACGGATACCCCGTCACCGCCGTCCCCAGCCGGTCCGTCATAGTCGAGACATCGTTCCACACCCCATGATCCCGCCGACCCCAGCAGCAATCCCCCAAAATACATCCGATTCGCCACCAGGCTCGTTGACGATCCTCCATTCTGAAAAGTCCTGGTGCGGCACGCCAACTCTGAGCTGGCGAAAGAAAATCCTTGGTCGCCCACGGAGGCACCCATTCCGAAGCATCCATTAATTGGGATCATTGATAGTAATGATCTTCATCCGACCGCTTGCCTGCCATTGGAACCAAATCTCACCGCGCCCTATCATCACCCCTTGATAGTTAGCGAAAAGGCAGTCCGGCGACTCGTCCAGTACTGCCTTCTTGATCTCCGGCGTAATAATCAACGAATAGCTTCGAACAAATTCTACCTCATCTAAAATTTTGGAATCCCGGTTTTTGGCAAACACGGATACGGGGTATTTTAAGAGCGTAGAAAGTTTTTTCGCATCGTTTTTTCTTACGACGTCCTTTAATTCTTTAAGGAATAGCTTCGCGTTTCTTACGTACTCCGGGCTTCCTAGGTCCTCAACGGTGCTACCGTCGCAGGCCGATCGTCCGACCGGCTCCTGCGCTCTGCATAATGCGGCCTCGCCGCAACTTGCAATCGCCAATGCAACCAAAAGCTGAAGTCCCGCCCTCCCCAACGGCCACCGACTCTCAAGGTGCAACGTAGCAATTGTTAGCATAAACTCCACCGATAAATATGTTGGCCTCATTTGCGCGTCGGCTGGGAATTCCTGCTCCCCCGCCGCTGAGCGATGTAATATCGCCCGGTATTGAAGCCGAGTCCCCGGCGTTGATATCCCGCCACACGTCGTGTCTTCTTAGCCGCATGCCCATGTTGTACGAGAGGCTCACCATTGCGTCGAACTGCGCTTGACTGAGTTCGACTTGGAGGCCGCTGTTAAGAAGATTAGTCGCTGAGTCTACGTCGGATACAAATTGGCTATAGGCCTGAGCGGGAGTGGTGTGCTGCGTGAAGTCGGAAGCAGAGCACCTACCAAGGTGCATAAGGTGGCCGTAGCCTACAGTGCAATTGTTATTGGTGTCATTGTACGAAACCCCGCGGTACCCCTCGCATGTCAGCAGGAACCTCAAAAGCGCGTTACTCGGGGCAGACGCCCTAGGAGAGCCTCCGGCTTGTACGCCGACTGTACTGGAAAAGAAAAGCGGTCCCTCTATGTCGTCGTCGGGTGTTGAACCGTAGTACAGCACAGGGTCTTGCGTGTCGGTAACTGTGACGCTTGTGCCGTTAACCGGAAGCCCCGAAATCGCGTCGCCATTATTACTTGCGCCACCGTCGTAGCACGAAACGCCTTGTAGTATTCCCTCTCCGTCGGGCGTGCCGCCCGAGCAATAAACATCGAGCCCAGTCGGGTCGTTTGAATTCACCGGGTCACCGTTCCCATACCCAAACCCATTCCAAGTATACGGGTTCAGCAGCGTAACGTTCCTATTGGATCGATCAACCGTCAAAAATCTCCCCAACCCCGCCGAATAATATCTCTGATTCGCATACTCGAACCCCGTCGTCGCATCCTTCGTATAAGTCGCGAAATCCGGCTGATCGTTACTCGCGGAAACGCTCCCGATGTCCGTCCCATACGGATACCCGGTCTCCGCCGTCCCCAACCGGTCCGTCATAGTCGACACATCCGCCGAAACCCATGATCCCGCCGACCCCAGCAGCAATCCCCCAAAATACATCCGATTCGCCACCAGGCTCGTCGTCCCGGCCCAAAGCTGGAGTATCGTGAGCAGCCGCCCGCCCGGCCCGTAGAAGTAAAAGTAATCCGCGGAGCCGATCGTTTTCTCCACCCGATGATTGGACTCATCGTACAAATAGCTCTCCACCGCCGCTTCCCGATGTCGCCGTCGCCAGCCGGTTCTCTACGTCGTAGGTGCAGCGCGAACGCGTTCACCCCGAACGCATTCCCGTTCAGGTCGTAACTCACTCCCGCCAGCCAGTTCTTGGCTCGATACCGCGCCCGGGAACGCCGGCTCGGCCGAGGTCGGAGGCACCGTTTTCGATGTAATGTTCCCGAATCCGTCGTACCCGATCGTTTGCGTCCATGCCGCCGTCGTCGCGTTGGTCAGGCGCTTCAGCGCATCGTAACCTGTTCCTTGTCGAATTCTAATCAAGAATACTTCAACAATCCTCCTTGTAACATGCCGTAACATTCACGCGGCCCGCAACGCCGCCAGCACTCCATCGATGGCGTGGTCCGCCCGATAGTACGCTTTCTCCAACTTACTCTCCTTCGGTCGATGCTCCACGTCCGGTCGATGTTGCAGTTGACTGCCCGCCAGCGGCCCACAGAGCCGCTGGTGGAACAGCAGCATCAGAATCGCCGTCTTCCGGCCTTTCTCCGTCAGCCGGTATGCGTACTTACCCGGCTCGCGCTCCACCAGTCCGTGCCCCTTCAACTTCCTCAGGTCGTAGCGCAATTGGTTGATCCCGTAACTGCCCTCCGCCAACCCGAACTCGCCCACCACGGCCTCATGAATTTTGTGCGCCGTCCATCCTCCCGGCACGGTTCCCGCGTGCAGCAACACCTCCAACAGCCGCATCACCCGCGCATCCTGCACCCGAATCCCCGGAGTTCTTACCGTCCCCTGGTGCACCGGCAGCGCGATCCGCCGCAGCAGCCCGAAATCCTCATGCACGTTCAGGTTCTCCGCCTGCACCCCGGCATAGCGGTCCAGTATCCCCACAAACTTCTCACGCACTTCGCCCAGGTGCGCCAGCCCTTTCCGCAACCCGAAGTCCCGCAGGTTGTTCGAGGTCAGCTCGTTGCGCAGTAACGTCAGATACTTCTCATACTGCTTCAGCATCGCGTGTTTCCAGTACGCCCGGAACACATAGGCCCCGTGTTCCATCCGCTCCAGCGTCGTTTGCAGTCTCCCGCTCAGCCGCTCCCGGCTCCGCCTTCCGAACAGCGCCTCGATCTTGTCCCCCGTCAACCGCCACAATCCCAACTCGCAACTGCGCGCGAAGATCTTCCGGATCGGACGATTCCCGCGGAAGAGGAAGTTCCGGCAGTACTCCACCTGATGCACGTAATAACTGCGCTCCAGGTTCGCCGCCCGCCGGTCCGGCTTACTGAACTTCGGCCCCAGCACGAACGTCCAATGCTCCAGCCGCTTCCGGATCACCTCTCCCGTCAACCGGTCCGCCGCCGCTTGTAAGCGCGACACATTTTCCACCCATACGAAAGCGTTGTCCCGCTTCCGGAAGCCCACCCCCTCCTGACTCAGTTCCCGTTCGATATAACTATGCCCGTTCACCCAATAGCTGGCCTCAAATGGAATGAACGTCCCCAGGCGCACGACGATCGGCCCCAGCACTTCATCCCGTAGATAGAAGTAGTAGAAACGATAACGGCTCCGGTGCTTATGCAGGATCGGATACTCGCTGCCGTCCGGTTGTGTTACCGCTCTTCGCCCCGGCCGGTACGTCCACCCCTGCTCCATGGCCTGAAAGACGAAGTACACGCCCCATTTCCCGGCCTTCTCCATCCGTCGCAGGTACGGCGCCACGTACTCTTCTTTGCTCACCCCGCGTTCCGCCCATTCCAGCGGAAGCTTCCGCTTGCGGATGTAGGACTCCACCCACGCGACATATTCCCTCGTCCGCCGGCCCAACGCCTGTTTGTCGATCGCTTCCTGGCCCAGCACTTCCCGCAGCCAGTACACCACCTGGCCGCAGCGCTGCAGCCCCATTAAGTACCCGCTCATGACAATGCGGTCGAAACAGTGATATGAAAAGAGAAGCCAGCTTCCAAAAAGCTTGGTGAACAATTCCATCGGTCGTCTCCCGCGATCTCGTCTTGTCAACAAGATCATCGGTCAGGCGGCCGCTGGAATCAACCTCTGGAAAATTTCAAATCTCTTTGGCTAGGTGTTCAGCGCGGAGTTGGTGATCTTTCCGAGCCCGGTTGTCGCGGGGGCTTGAACGCCTCCGCCCCACGGGTCGTGAAAGGCAAGACCTTGCACGAACGAAAAAGTGTAGGTCTCGCTCGTCCCGATGGTGTTCGTGATGGACGCGATGTGCTGAATGCCGTTCACGTCCGGCGCGGACCACGTGAAATTGTAGGTGGTGCGCGGCGTGCCCGTCGCTCGCGTATCCTCAATCGATAGAATGCGCGCGCTGGAATTTGGGCCGTATCCGGTTGGGCTGGCGCTGTAAGTATCTGTCCCGAGACCTGTAACGTAGGTGATGATGACCTGGTTTCCATTCCGGTCTTCCAGAATCGTCGGGTACATGGTCCCGGCATCCTGCTCCTCACCGCTGGACACGCAGCCCATGTACCACGAACTGCCGTCGCGGAAGTGCAGCAGGTTCGAGTCTGAGTCGTAGTAAACGTAGATTGCTTCCCCGCTGAGCCCGGACGAAGCTGGATAGAGGTGCGAAATCCAGATATTGCCGACCCCTGACTGGTAAAGCCGGTACTGACCACCGGTTGCATCGGTGTAAAGGTAGTGATCGAGCTGATTGCTTGCGGGGTTCCAAAACGGCGTGAGCGATCCGGCCAGCATCTTCCAGCCGTAACCGTAGCCGACATCCAGACCCATATTTTGGATACCGGCCGAATCACTCTTCCAAATCTGCGAGTTGTAGGTTAAGGCGATGGGCACGCTCCACCCGCCGCGGCCCTGGGGCCGCAAAAGCGGGATGGTCAAATTCAGGTTTCCGCTCGCCATATCGATATTCTCAGGTGCGGATCCCCAGTACGCGCCCAAGGGTCTAACTCCGGTGCGAACGGGGTCGACGTTCAACGCCGACGGAGTCTTAACCGTTAACGTCCCGGAGTACGCGGCCGCAACACCATGGAAACTGACCGCCGCGATGGCATAGGCGTAGCTGCTGCTGGGAACAACGTTCGGGTCGTCCCACGCGGCCGCAAAGGAGACGGTGCCGTAACTCGCTCCGTTCTTCTGCGCGAGCCACTCCGTGATTCCTACCGCGGCAACATCGGCGGGCTGCGGCGTTTCCGGCCAATTCATGCTGATGTTGGTCGGGTAGGCGGAAATGGTGACGTTTGTGGAAGAAACCGCATTGGGCACGGTCATACAGCGCGGGCCAACTTGCACGGCTGCTATCGCTCCCCCGGCGTTGCCAAAGGCGCCGACGCCTTGGTAGCCCCCGGTGAGCGTCACAGGTAACGTGACCAACTCACCGTTTGCCAAAAACGCGAAGGTGGTACCGTACGTCACTGCCCGGACCGGCATACCGGGCCAGTACTGCATGGTGGACGCGGAAACCACCCTGCTTGTCCCTGCCGCGGTCCGCTCATACAGCGCCCAATAGGCATGACAACTCCCGTCCGAGGCGCACCAGGGTTGGTAAATCTGCAGTGCGTCGAAGCTGCCGGCGTCGGCATGGGCTGCGGGCGTGGATAGGGCGGTGGCGCTGGCGTGCAGATAAATGACTGCTCCACCGACGCCTCCTTGAGCATTGCTTCCGATCGCCGACGACAAAGTAATATTTACTTCTGAATCGACCTGGGGCGCCGACGTTAAAATGAGCGACCCACCATTTGCGGCGGAGCTGTAGATCGGGCAGCCATTGGAATTAGCCGCGCAGGAGATCGACGCGTTATTTGTCCAGGAGCTCATGTTGCTCGATGTGAACGCGGCCCCGCTCGGATTGTAAGTGCTGTACGAGTAGGTTGCGGCGCTCGCCGTC
Organism: Bryobacteraceae bacterium; assembly: GCA_965225785.1. GTDB lineage: Bacteria > Acidobacteriota > Terriglobia > Bryobacterales > Bryobacteraceae > Bog-113. The sequence goes on from CBDDBV010000005.1 coordinate 1,860,165, forward strand.
GCAGACATGCCGAGCAGGAGCAAGATTGCGGTTCTCATCGGACTGGCACCCCGAAACGAGTCATATCGACGTTCTTTTTGTATTTTGGAAAACCGCTTGTACCTCGATCAAAGGAATAGCCCCCTTCTCGACCGCCCATCCCGTGCCCTGCTGCTCGCGAACCATGTTCTGCGCTGCGGAGTGGTCGTGGAACACGATCTCGGCGAGCGCCCACTTTCCGTCGTCGCTAACCTCGTGGTAGAACCCCAGAATTTTGGGCCCCTGCTGAGGGCTCTCTTGGCTGGGCGCAATTCCCGCCGCCGGTATTATGCTCGGACGCACGGGATCTCCCGCGCCCCCGGTACCCGCCAGGGGAATGACGCAATAAACCCGAAAGTAAGTGAAATGGGGATCGACTTTTTGCGCTTGTGCGCCGCCGGTTGTAAGTAAAGCGAACCAGGCTGCCGCCCACAAGATCGCACTCGCTCGAATTGGGTCTGACGGCGCCTGGAAAAGCGCTAATAAGATTCCGCAGCCTGCACATAGTTGGGCAGGCTAGCGGTTTTCGCGTCGTCCTGTCAACAACTTTTTTTGCAACGCCGCCGCAACCTATCGCCGAAGAGAAATCTAAATGGATTTAATCATCAAAAAGTGTGCGCGGGCCGGGAGCAAATTAGAATTGAACTCCACAATTTAATTAGTTGCTCGCCGTTCTTGTCTCTTATTTTCAACATCGAATAACGAATATTGGAACAGCCAACTTGTGTCGCTTCTGTAAAGACATCCTGGCCGGTCCTATTCATGTATAAGTGGGCCGCCTCGCTTTGCCGGCCGGGGCCATGGCTCGGGGTAGTACTTCCAAGGAGTTCTATAGATAAGCCCGCCTGTTAAACTCTTCATCGGTGCGGCGCGTCTTACTCGACCATTTCAGGGATCGATAGGCGCGAATGCCCCGCATCATAGACGCCCTCGGCCGCACTCTCATCGAGTGTTCCGCGCGGCCGAAGACGTCGGAAAGGCACGGGGCTCTACGCGGCTTGGTTCAATCGCCTGTAACTCGGCTGGCGCTAGGCAATACCTCGAACGTGAAAGGCGTCGGTTCCGGAGTGTTCGGGTGCAAAATTGATTTCGGGCCTGTCTACCGGGTCTACTTTGGCAAGGACGGCGGGCGGCTTTAATCCTCCTCGGCGGCGGCACGGAAAAGCGCAGGCAGCGCGACATCGAAACCGCGGTTGTTCGCCGGCAGGATGGCAAACGAAGAAAATAGGAGGACGGCTATGGCACTAACCCGCGATTTCAAGGAAACCATTCGCGCCCGCGTTGAGCGCGACCCAAAATTCCGTAAGGAGCTGCTACGCGAGGGGATCGAATGCATGCTGAGTGGGGATGTTGCGACAGCCAAGATGATTCTACGGGACTACATCAACGCGACCGTCGGCTTTACGGAGCTCGCCGCGGCCACACCCATCTGGTCCAAAAGCCTCATGCGAATGCTCGGACCAACCGGAAATCCGCGCGCCGATGCTCTCTTCGAGGTTGTCAGTTTCCTGCAGCGGCGCGAGGGCGTTCCCTTCCACGTTCGAGCATCGCCGACTTCACGTTCGAGCATCGCTGACTGCACGTTCGAACATCGCTGGCTGCACGTTCGAGCATCGCTGACTGAAGGAACCGGGCAACTTCGAACACGGGCCAAACCAACCACCGCATTTCCGCGATCGTCAGGGTTTGCGGATTGCAGCCGCGGCCGGTAACCACGGTCGAGTTTCTCCATCTCTCTACATCTATTCAACTTACGCGTTCAACCCGTTCCGAAGCTCAATCCCGCGCGCTACCCTGAAGAGTCCCATAGGGGCGCTACATTCAACATGTTTTCTTCCATTCGATTCGAATCCCGCACCTGCAATCCCGCGATGCGCGTTATCCGGTTTTGGGCACGGATTTTTTTTCGTTTCCCGAAGCCAGGAAGTTAATCAAAGGAGGCAACTTACGCATCCTTGGGTCCGCGCCGGAACCCACCGAAACCCAAGATCAGACTCAAAAACCCAGTATTCGACCGATTCAACCCGGCCGGATAAATCGAACCTGGTCGCGCTCGTCTCTTTTAACGGTTTCGTTCGAACTTTTTGGTCCTGGATACGTTCCTATAAGTAGATATGTTGGCGTTCCTATTGTGGCTCCTGCTCTTTCTTTTCTGCTGGCCGTTAGCGCTGCTGGCGTTGGTACTCTATCCCATCGTCTGGCTGATCCTGCTGCCGTTTCGGATCGCGGGCATCGCCGTCGAAGGAGTGCTCGAACTGGTTTTCAGCCTGCTCATGCTGCCGTTTCGTCTCCTGGGAGTTCGCGGCAATCCCTCTACGATGAGACGTTGAGCAGCTTCTTCGTGTAAGCCAGGCTCGCTTCCAGATCCTCACGCTCCAGCGCGGCTTCATTCGTGCGCATCCATGCTTCATCGGGCCGCGCCTTTCCGCGTTCCGCGAGCGCCACGAAGTGCTCGAACTCCCATGCGGGTATGTCCCGGTAAATGTCCCAAAAACCCGGTTCGCGATAGTCGAAGTTCTTCGGTCCGAAGACGATCGATTCGAGCGAGAGCGCGCGCCCCGGACAAAGAGCGGCGTACTGGCGAACGTAATCATCGATGCCGACGTTGCCATCGCCCATACGCACCCACGTGACCGCGGCGCCTTTCGGAGTAAGCCACACGGCGCTATCGCGCACGTGACTGGTAAGCACGTAGGGGTGAAGCGCGTCCAGGGTAACGTGCGGGTCTTCCAGGGTCCACAGCGGATTGCCGGAATCGATGCACGCGCCCACGAACTCCGGTCCCGCCGCTTCGATGAGCGACCGGAGTTCCGGACCCTGCATATCGCCGGCGTGGTTCTCTATGGCGATCTTCATCCCGTTATCGAGCGCCTTGGACCGCATCTTCCGGAGCACGGCGGCCGTGGTATCCATGTGCTTTTGAATGGGCGCGGTATGGCGGTCGTCCATGCCGCCCAGAACCGCGCGGACGATCTTCGATCCAACGATCTTGGCGGAATCGATCATGCGCCCGAGTTGCTCTTCGGCGGTACCCAGCTTGGGGTTGAACATCTTCGAGTCCGGGCAAATGGACGTCATGCCGATCTCGATTTCGATTCCGAGCTCTTCGGCATGGCGGCGGACGCGGCGCAGATTATCGGGATCGAGGCCGCCGAGGAAGCGCACTTCGGAGAAATGCACCACCTGGGCTTTCTGCCGCGCGCAGTAGTCGAGGTATTCGAAAGGCGTCCAGTTCTGGGAGCGCAGGCTGAACAGATCGATGCCGAGCTTCACCGGCGCGGGTGGTTCCGCGGAGAGGAGCGGCGCCGCCGCCGCCAGTGCTAAGAAGTTCCGTCGCATCATGCGTAAGATTCTAGCGCCCGGCGCAATTATGATTGGAGGATTCATGTCAACACGCACACGCCGTGAGTTTTTAGTTGCGGTCCCACTAGCAGCCGGGGCGCTCTCGCTTCAGGGTCAGACGGTCGAAACCCCGCCGGATCTTACGCTGCGGTTCGATGCTCCGGCGCGGGAATGGTCCGAAGCGCTTCCGTTGGGAAACGGACGCCTCGGCGCGATGGTCTTCGGAGGCGCGGAGCGGGAGCGCCTGCAACTGAATGAAGACACCCTGTGGTCCGGACACCCACGCGACTGCAACAATCCCGATGCCCGGCAATACTTACCGGAAGTGCGGCGCCTGGTGCTGCGAGAAGCGGACTATACCGAGGCGGACCAGGTCTGCAAGAAAATGCAAGGGCCGTTCAATGAGTCGTACCAGCCGCTGGCCGATTTATTGCTCGACTTTGGGCCGATGGAGGAAGTTACTCATTACGAGCGCACGCTTGATCTTGACAGCGCCATAGCCACCGTCCATTTTCAGGTGCGTGGTGTCGAGATCATCCGGGAGGCGTTCGTGTCGGCGATGGATCAGGTGATCGCCCTGCGAGTAAGTGCAAGCCGCGCGGGCGCGTTGGATTTCACCATCTCACTTACTACCCCGTTGCACGGAGAAACGAATTTCACCGGGTCCGGCGAATTAACGTTGAACGGCAAAGCGCCCGCGCATATTGTGCCTAACTATTGGGGTTCTGACAACGCGATTACTTACAGCGACGCGGATGGGGTGGGGATGCGGTTCGGAGCCGTCTTACGGGCGTCGGCGCCGGACGGAACGCTGGCGCCCAAGGGGAATACGCTTCAAGTTACAGGCGCGACATCCTGCGTGATCCTGGTGAGTGCCGCCACTGGTTTTCGGGGCTACGATGTGGCTCCGGATCTGAGTGTCTCCGAGATTCAACGAAGAGCTCATCGAGCGATGAGCAGCGCCCTGAATAAGCCGTGGGCGCAACTCCGCGCCGATCACGTTCGCGGCCATCAGGCATTGTTTCGCCGCGTTTCCCTACAGCTTGGGCCGCCTCGCGTGAGCATTCAGACCACGCCGCAACGTTTAGCCGCTACGGCGGATCATGCCGACCCGGCGCTGCTCGCGCTCTATTTTCAATTCGGCCGCTATCTCCTGATCGCGAGCTCGCGGGCGGGCACGCAGCCGGCCAACTTGCAGGGAATCTGGAACAGTGAAGTGCGGCCGCCGTGGAGTTGTAACTGGACGGCGAACATCAATGTCCAGATGAACTACTGGCCGGCGGAGACGTGCAATCTCGCGGAGTGTCACGAGCCGCTTTTCGACTTGATTGAAGGCGTCAGCCGCAATGGCGCAGGCACCGCCCGCGTCAACTATGGGCTGGATGGATGGGTGTCGCACCATAACATCGACTTATGGAGGCAATCCGCGCCGGTGGGCATGGGATCGGGATCGCCCACGTGGGCGAATTGGCAGATGAGCGGGCCGTGGTTATGCGCGCATCTATGGGAACACTACCGGTTCAGTGGAGATCGTCAGTTTCTGGCTCGCGCTTATCCGCTGATGAAAAGCGCCGCAAGTTTCTATCTTGGATGGCTGATCGAAGACGGCCATGGCGGTCTGACAACGTGCCCTTCTTTCTCCACCGAGAATAACTTCCTTACTCCGCAGGGTCAAAAAGCCGAGGTAAGCGCGGGCTGCACTATGGACATCACGTTGATTCGGGAGTTATTTGAGAACTGTATCGAAGCGGCGGCCATACTAAACGTGGATACGGATCGGGGCGGGCAGCTTCGGAAGGCGCTCGATCGTTTGCCGCCATTCCGCGTTGGGCGGTACGGTCAACTTCAGGAATGGTCGGAAGACTTCGCCGAAGCGACGCCGGGACAGCGCCACATGTCGCATCTTTACGGGCTGTACCCGGGCGGAGCCATTACTCCGCGCAAGACGCCGGAACTAGCCAAAGCGGCTCGAGTGTCGCTCGAAAGGCGCTTGGCAAATGGCGGCGCGTACACAGGTTGGAGCAGGGCATGGGCGATCGCTTTCTGGGCGCGCCTGGCCGACGGAAACATGGCGGAAGAGTCTCTCACCATGCTCATGAAGCACAGCACCGGACCTACTCTATTCGACACGCATCCGGCCGGTAAAGGCAGTATCTTCCAGATCGACGGCAACTTCGGCGCCGCGGCGGCCATCTGCGAGATGTTACTGCAGAGTCATGACGGGGAGATTCATTTGCTCCCGGCTCTACCTGCCAACTGGAACGAAGGATCGTTCCGCGGCCTGCGCGCGCGAGGAGGAGTGGAAGTGGATTTGACCTGGAAGAACGGACAGGCGACGGGCGGCAGACTGATCGCGGCACGCGACGTGAAGGTGCGCGTGCGCGCACCCGTTGGTCAGACGATTCATGCGGGTGAAGCGGCCGAGGTCGCACTCTCCGCGGGAAACGCGTTCCCGCTATCGTTTTCGGCGCGATTGTAGTTAGGCGGGCGGCTCCGTCATCAACCAATCGTGCTCGTGCCGTTCGAGCGCGATACGCACCAACTGGCTTCGCGTGCGGACGCCGGTTTTTTGAAAAAGCCTTTGGAGGACGGCTTTTACGGAACTTTCCGATAAGTGAAGCTTTACCCCGATCTCTTTGTTACTCAAGCCTTCGAAGACGGCCCGAAGCACCGACCGCTCTCTGTCGTTTAGAGGCTCCGACGTGCGTTGCTCGTTGGATCTTCCGCTCGCGCCGGCCACCAGCGACATCACGGCTTTGGAGTCTAGCCAGACACCGCCGGCGGCGACCTTCTGGATAGCCTCGATGAGCTGCGTGGGGGGACTGTGCTTCAGGAAAATTCCGGCCGAACCCGCTTCCAGAACGCGCAGGGTTACGGCATCCGACATCCCAGCCGTCACCATGAGAATGCGCCCTGAAAATCCGCGCTGTTTGGCGGCATCGAGCAACCGCGTTCCCTCGTGTTCTCCCAGATCGTAGTCGAGCAGAACGACTTCGACCTCCGTGAGCGCGAGAATCTTCAGCGCTTCCGCCGCGGTCGCGCAACTCCCCACGATCCGGAACTCAGACTCCGCTTCGAGTAAGCGGCTGAGGCTCTCGCGAAACAGAGTGTGATCGTCCACTAACAATATCCGAATTGGTTGAACCATAGTTTTCTTCCGAGCCGGAGAACGCGGGACTTAGTTCCACAATGAAGCACGCGCCGTCGTCTTTCGGTTCATAACGTAGGTCGCCGCGGAACGATCGCATAAATCCCCGGGATAAATATAGGCCCAGTCCGGCGGCTTGGGCGCCCTGCTGAAAAGGCCGGAACAGGCGATCGGGACTGGTTACGCCGCCACCGGTGTCGCAGAAACGCACAACCACCGCATCCTTCTCCAGCCGGGCGGTTATGCTGAGTTCCTGGCGTTCGCGCGTGGACATGGCGCGCTCGCTGTTTTTCGTGAGATTGAGAAAGACCTGCATCAGGCTCGGCCGGTCCGCCCAAACCTGAGGTAATCCCGGCGCAATATCCCAAGTGACGCGGACACCTTCTTCGCGGAGAGCAAGGTCGACCACAATGCGGAGTTCCTCCAACAGAGAGTAAAGATCCACCCCGGAGGCCTGGTCCGCGACGTGCCGCAGCTCCATGGCGGCGATCTTTTCAAGAGCAAGGATGAGGCGTCCCAAAGCATCAAAGTCTTTGTTACCGGCCAACGCCCCATCGCGAGCAAGGTTCTCATGAACCACCGCGATGGCGCCGCATACATTCCGGATCTCGTGAGACACGGCGCCCACCAGGATGCGGGAACCTGCGAGTAACTGGTGCAGGCTGGATTCCTCACGGGTCCGAAGATCTTCCGAAGCGTCCACCACCATGGCCGCCAAGCGCGCACCGCAACTGGTCCGGTAAGTAGAAAACCAGATGTCGGCCAGAAACACATCGCCATCCTCGCGGCGGCCGCGGCCTTGCATCACGGTTCGGAATCCCTGGCCCGTTTCGCGCTGCGCAGGCACATTTACCAGGGCCGGAAGATACTGCCGAATGTACCGGCCGGGTAACTCGCCTCCGGGGACGGCGAATAGGCGATGGGCCGCATCATTCGCGAGTAGCACCACACCATCGGAGTTCGCTGTGAAGATAGCCGCGGGGCTGCTATCCACTAATACTTTCAATTGCTCCTCGGCGTCCCTTCGAGCTTTAATCTCGTCTTCGATCCGCTGTAGGTGCTGCAACGCCAAGCGGCGGCTGCGGCCCACTTCGTAAACAAACAGTCCCATGCAGAAAAAAGCGGCGAAGTAAAGAATGTCGCGAGGAACGCCCGACTCCGGGGACCATTCAAATGTATCGTAAGCCTCCGTGAGCGCGGTGCATACGGCGGCCGCTGCGGCGATGTGCCACCGGCCCAGAGAGGTTCCTACCAGAGCCATGGGCAGCAGATAAAGAAAGCCCAGGGGAATGTTGGCCTTGATGATCCAATCAAGTAGGCCGATCAGCGCAATCATGACGCCGGCGCGAAACAGAATTTTTCCGGGACTACCTCGAAGGAGTGACGACAACATGAGATGCGGCGCCAAAGGGGGCGCCGGGCACAATTGATTTTATTGTACCCGTGCTAATGTCCCCCGACGATTGCCTCAAGCATATCCCGGAACGATTCGCAACCACCCTTCAGGAACGGAAGATCGCCCCATATAGCCGAAAGATAAACGCGAGCGAAGAGGAGAATGCTGCAAACGGAATTGCCGGGCCGCTACAGTGGAGGAAGTGGCAGGAATCGGAGCAGCTGTTTGAAGGGCGTCGCACGTTCCTTTTACTTGGGGGTCCTGATCACGAATTGCTTTACGCAAAGTGCGCCGGCGCAGCAGAAGGTGTATACGTGGCAGGAGATTCGGCAGCGTTTCGAATCGGTGAATCCAACGCTTCGCGCGGGTGCGCTTAACGTCGACGAATCGCGCGCGGAGGAGACTACCGCGTATCTGCGGCCGAATCCCGATATCAATATCTACGCCGATCAGTTCAACTTTCACCCGCTTCAGCCGTTGGCGGGGGCCGACCAGATTGTGGGGATCAATTACCTGCACGAGCGCCAGCACAAGCGCGAGCTGCGCCGGGAAGCGGCGGAAGAAGGAACGCAGGTCGCCGTGTCGCAACAGGCGGACTTAGGACGGACTCTTTTGTTCAATCTGCGAAACGCATTTGTCCAACTGCTGCAGGCAAAGGCCATACGCGCGAACGCTCAGGAAAACTTGACTTACTACGACAAAGAACTCCAGATTAACCGGGACCGGCTGAAGGCGGGCGATATCTCGGAAGTGGACGAAGATCGGCTGGAACTGCAGCGGGTCCAATTCGAGGCGGATCTTGAAAACTCCACAGTTAATGTGCGCACCGCAAAGATCCAGCTCCTGACTCTGCTAAACGACCGCACGCCCCTGGATCAATTCGATGTTTCGGGCCGGTTCGACTTCGTCGATCATCTTCCGGATTTGCAGGAGTTGCGCAACTCCGCGCTGGAGACGCGGCCGGACTTGAAGGCCCAAATGGAGTCGGTTAAGCAGGCGGACACCAACCACCGGCTCGCCATCGCCAACGGCTCCACGGACCCGACTTTCGGGTTCGACATTGGACGGAACCCCCCGCTATTCGGTTATGTGGGATTCAGCGTGACCTTTCCGCTGCGGATCTTTGACAAGAATCAGGGCGAGAAGCTGCGCACGGAACTGGACGTAACGCGGAATGAACGTTTGCTGGATGCTTCCAGAGCGCAGGTGTTCTCCGATGTGGACTCAGCCTACGCGACGCTCAACAGCACTTTGAACTTACTACGGCCCTATAAGTCGAAGTATCTGCCGATGTCAGCCAAGATTCGGGACACGGTTTCCTATGCTTACCAGCGCGGCGCGGCGACGCTACTGGATTTTCTGGACGCGCAGAAGAGTTACCGGGACACGGAACTGAGTTATCTGAACCTGATAGGCACTTACCTGACCGCGGCAAGCCAACTCAACGAGGCTGTGGGCAACGAGGCAATCCAATGAACCGACCAAGGCTGTTTACGGCGCCGGCGGTTCTGGCGGTGTTGATCACCGCTGGTTGCGGTTCAAAGGAAGCCGCGGACCCGAAGGCGGAGGCCCCTCCGCCGGCTCAGGTTGAACCCGCGCCCAACGCAGAGACCGTCGAAGTGGCGAACCCGACGGAGTTTCCTGTAGCGGCTGCGACGGAGATCGATACGGCTCCGGCTTTGAATGCAACGGGAACAGTGACTGCGGATGTCTCGCGGCAGGTTCCAGCTATTTCGCTTGCATCCGGGCGGGTGGTCGAAATTCATGCGCGTATCGGGGATACGGTCCGGAAAGGGCAACTGTTGATGAAGGTTCAGAGCGCCGACATCTCCAGCGCATTCGCCGATTACCGTAAAGCGATCGCGGATGAGCGGCTGGCGAAGGCGCAACTGGATAGAGCCAAGGAGCTTAAGGAAAAGGGCGCGATCGCTCAAAAGGACGTGGAAGTGGCGCAGGACACAGAAGATGACGCCAAGGTGACGTTGGAAACGACGGCTGAGCGGCTGCGTGTCCTAGGCGCCGATCTGAATAATCCGAGCGGGATTGTAGATGTCCGAGCGCCGATTTCGGGAGTGATCACGGAGCAGAATATTACGGCGGCGGGAGGCGTCAAGACGCTGGATAATTCGCCGAATTTATTTACCATTTCCGACTTATCCGAAGTGTGGATTATCTGCGACGTTTACGAAAACGACTTAAGCTTTGTGCGGCTGGGAGAATACGCGGACGTCCGGATTTCCGCTTACCCCAATTTGATTCTGAAGGGCCGAATCAGCGACATCGGGCCAGTGATGGATCCGAGCATCCGTACGGCGAAGGTCCGGTTACAGTTACGGAACCCCGGAATGCTTCGCATTGGAATGTTCGTGAACGCGACCTTTTACGGGCTGAAAAAGCAGATACACGCAGTGGTGCCCGCGAACGCCATCCTTCATCTGCATGACCGCGACTGGGTCTACTCTCCCGCAGGCGATAGGAAATTTCGAAGAGTGGAAGTAGTCGGCGGCAAGATGTTACCGCAGAATATGCAGGAAATCACTTCGGGTTTATCGCCGGGCGACAAGGTGGTCGCCAATGCGCTGGTTCTACAGAACACAGTGGAGCAGTAGCGAATGATCCGCCCTCTCGTCGATTTCGCGCTCAACAATCGCTTCATCATTCTGTTTTTCGGGATCCTTCTTCTCGCCTGGGGAGTTCTCTCGTTCGAGTCTCTGCCTGTGGAAGCTTATCCGGATGTGGCCAATAACTACGTTCAGGTCATTACGCAATGGCCCGGACGCGCGGCCGAAGAAGTGGAGCAGCAAGTCACCGTGCCGTTGGAGATCGCGATGAACGGAATCCCGCATCTTACTTCGCTGCGTTCGGCATCGTTGTTCGGAATTTCCAGCCTGATGATGGTTTTCGACGACGAAGGCAGCAATGACTGGAATCGCGAGAAGGTGTTGGAGCGGATGTCACAGGCTACTTTGCCCGCGGGCTTGCAGCCGCAAATGGGAACCGATTACAGCCCCGTCGGGCAGATCTATTGGTATACGCTGACGAGCACCAATCCGAAATACGACGTCATGGAACTAAAGGCTTTGGAGGACTGGACGCTTGAGAAACAATTCAAGTCCGTCCCCAACGTTGTGGACGTGGCTAGCTTCGGGGGACTTACACGAGAGTATCAGGCGCGCCTGGATCCGGAGAAGCTGGTGGCGTATGGACTTGGTCTAAATCAGGTGGAGCAACAGCTCACCACCAACAACACGAATGCCGGCGGAAGTTTCATCGAGCAGGGATTGCAGCAGGTAGACGTTCGCGAAGTGGGACTGGTAAAGAATGTCACCGACATCGGAAAGACCGTAGTCACAACGCAACACGGCACTCCCATTCGCATTGAAGATATCGCCACGGTGGTCCAAGGCCCGAAGATCCGATTAGGGCAGATCGCGAGATCCAGGCATCTTACAAACGGGAGAATTGAGAATGATCCGGATGCGGTGGAAGGCGTGGTTCTTTTGCGCAAAGGCGCGGATTCGGACGCGGCTCTGGTGGCCATTCACGACAAAGTCAAGCAACTCAATGAGCATCTTCTGCCGCCTGGAGTGAAGATCAATGCGTTCCTTGATCGCAGCGACCTGGTTCATTTCACCACTCATACGGTAATGCACAACCTGACGGAAGGAATCATCCTTGTCGCGATCATTCTATTTCTTTTTCTCGGAAACGTTCGAGGCGCGCTAATTGTTGCGTTAACCATTCCTTTCTCGCTACTGTTCGCATCCATCTGCCTGGATCTTCGTCATATACCGGCCAACCTACTATCGCTGGGCGCACTTGATTTCGGCATGGTGGTGGATGGCGCGGTGGTGATGGTGGAGAACATTGTTCGTCATATGAACCGGCGCGAGAACGGGTCAAGGACGGTGATAGAGAAAATTCGGGAGGCGTCGCACGAAGTGCAGCGGCCCGTGTTCTATGCGATCGCGATCATCATAACGGCCTATCTGCCGATCTTTACGCTACAGCGGGTGGAGGGACGGCTGTTCAAGCCCATGGCGTGGACGGTGGCATTCGCGCTGCTGGGAGCGCTGATTTTCTCTATGCTGCTCGCGCCGGTAATCGCCAGCTTTCTGTTTCGAGGTGGAGCGAAAGAATGGCACAACCCGGTGATGATCTGGTTGACTAATCGCTATCGGAGTCTGCTTCACTCGGCCATTCGCTTCCGGCTGGTTACGGTGGGGATTGCTTTAGCCGGCGTTTCCATAGCGGCATTTCTGATGTTTAGCGGGGCGATCGGCTCGGAGTTTCTGCCGCATCTGGATGAAGGCGCGATATGGGTGCGCGGAACTCTTGCGCCGAGCACCGGGCCTACCGAAGGCGTGCGGGTTATGAACCAGGCACGGATACTGCTCGCGTCGTTTCCTGAAGTAACACAATCGGTAAGTCAGGTGGGGCGTCCGGACGATGGTACCGATACTACCGGCTTCTTCAACACCGAGTATTTCGTAGATCTGAAGCCGAAGGAGCAATGGCGTCCGGTGTTTCACGAGAGTAAAGAAGATCTGATCGGCGCGATGAATCGAGAGCTACAGAAAATACCAGGCGTCATCTGGAACTTCTCCCAACCGATCGCCGACAACATGGAGGAGGCGGTAAGCGGCGTGAAGGGGGAGCTGGCGGTCAAAGTTTACGGCGACGATCTTAAGACTCTCGAACAGAAGGGCGACCAGATAGCCGACGTCATGGGCAGAATCAAGGGCGTGCAGGACCTTGGGCTATTTCGCGTTCTGGGGCAGCCCAATCTGAATTTTGTGGTGGATCGGGAAGCGGCCGCCCGCTATCAGATCAATGTCGCGGATATTCAGGATGCCATTCAAACGGCGGTAGGCGGCAACACGGTGAGCGAAGTCCTGCAGGGGGAACAGGTCTTCGATCTTGTCCTGCGATATCAAGCGCCTTACCGCACCACCAAGGAAGCGATCGAGAACGTGCGTCTGCTTTCCCCATCCGGTGAGCGGGTCTCTCTTGCGCAGCTGTGCAGTATATCCGAGGCGGATGGGGGTTCTGAAATTTATCGCGAGAACAATTCACGCTACATCGCAATCAAATATAGCGTGCGCGGGCGCGATCTTGGCAGCACCGTTGAAGAAGCAATTTCCAAGGTAGGCAAGCAAGTGAAACTACCCACCGGTTATCACATTAGTTGGGCGGGCGAGTATGAGAGCCAAAAACGATCTTCCCGGCGGCTGCTGATTGTTCTACCGATAACGTTGCTGGTGATCTTCATCATCCTCTATACAATGTTCGGTTCGCTCAAGTGGGCCATGCTGATATTCGCAAACGTGGCACTGGCGCCCGTCGGAGGTTTAATCGCGCTTTATCTGACTCACACGAACTTCAGCGTTTCATCGGGAGTCGGTTTTCTGGCGCTTTTCGGTGTTTCGGTACAGACGGGAGTAATTATGCTGGAGTACATCAACCAGCTTCGGGTAAGTGGGCGGACCATAGAAGACGCGGCGGTGGAAGGCGCGGTCCTGCGGCTCCGGCCGATCATGATGACGAGTCTGGTGGCCACGTTCGGCCTGCTGCCCGCGGCTACGTCGCACGGGATCGGGTCGGACTCGCAGCGGCCCTTCGCGATCGTCATCGTCGGGGGCCTACTGTTGGCCTTGGTGCTCAGCATATTCCTGCTACCAACCCTCTATGTCTGGACGGCGGGGAACGGTGACATCTTACCGGCACGCGAGGAAGGCTTCGAAGCCTAGCGGCTACTGTTTCAGGTATACAGTCCGGGTGGGGAAGGGCATGTCGATCTTTTCTTCCCGGAAGCGTTTGAGAATTCGCTTGCGCAACTCATGCTGGGCGACGTATTGCTGTGAGAACTCATTGATGGAAACGTTCAACTGAAAATCGAGCGCGGAATCGCCGAAGCCTGGAATCAAGCGCACGGAGGGGTCAGGTGTGGAAACGATGCCTGGAATTTGCTCGGCGGCCTCGCGCGCCACGTCGAGAAGAACACGCTCGACGTGGTCCGGATCGGAATCGTAGCCGACGCCAACCTGTATGTTCAACCACATACGCTTCTCGGGAAGGTTGTAGTTGGTGACGATCGCCTGGGCCAACTTAGAGTTAGGCACAATAATCATGTTATTGGGCAGTGTTCGAAGCGTGGTACTCCGCCAACTAATATCGGCGATGTATCCCTCTTCGCCGGTATTCAATTTAATGTAGTCTCCCAGGCGAACCTGACCCGCAATGGTGATATAGAAACCGCCGAATAGATTGCCGAGAGTATCCTGTAAGGCGAGCGCGACCGCGAGACCACCAACTCCGAGAGCGGTCAGCAGGGGAGTAACGGAGATCCCGAGATGGCGCAGGAGAATGGCGCCGCCGATGCAAGCGACGACGATCTGCGCGAGATTCTTGGTAAGACTGGTGGCGGGCATTTCGCCGCCGCTGCGCCGCCCGGAGAACTTGACCATGGCGCCCGCCAGGTGAGTGGCCATTACCGTGAAGGAAATGATCCAAAGAGCGAATAGAGATGTGCTGAGATAGCGATCGAGGTGTGGCGGAAGGCTGGCACTTTCCAGCGCGAAATAGATGCCGGCGATCAGCGACCAGATGATGATAGGGCCGCGCAGGGCCTCAATCAGGATCTCGGCGATGTGATTAGAGGAGCGCCGCTGCCATTGCCGCAGCATGCGAAAGAGAATGTTGCGCACCAGCCAGCCGGCGAGCAAGGTGCCCACGAGCAGGACCAGAGGCAGGATGAGCGTATGCCAGTCGCTGAGAGTATAGCGCCAGAGGCTGTTGCTGGAACCGTGCATGCTTCCCTAACATCGCATAGCGGGGATGCACGTTTACGAGGGTTGGATCGTCATACTACTCAGATGGAGGTGCGTTCTTGAAGAAGACCCGGGCCCGGATGCTACTGCTGGCGGGCCTAGCGAGCGCCACGGCGCCGGGATCGCGCGCGCTTGCGTCACCCGCGGCCAAACCCGCGTCCAGGCTCTACGATCTGGGGGTGAAAGCGGAACGCGCGGGCGCCATCGCGCAAGCCTATCTTTACTACTCGGAAGCGGCGGCGGCCAATCCGGGCAAGACGCTCTATCGCGAACGTGCCGCAGCATTGGCATCTATGGCCGCGGCGGCGGGCAAGATGAAATTTCCCGCTTTGGATGCGGCCGGTGGAGCAGATGCGGAGCCTCATGTAGTGGATTTGCGGCCGGAGGCGGTCTTCGACAGCATCACGGCGCGCGAGTTGGCGAACGACCGGCAACTCTTGCCTCCGGCGCGGCTGGAGCCTAAGCCGGGCATCCAGGATTACTCGATCGATGGAGATTATAAGGCGCTCTTTACCCAGATGGCCTCCCGGCTCGGCGTTCAGGTGGTCTTCGATAACGACTTTCAACCGGGCCATCGTATCGCCTTCCGGCTGGATGGAAGTTCGCCTCGCGAAGCGCTGCACGCGCTGGAGGCGGCCACGAATTCATTTGTCATTCCGTTAGGGCCCCGACTGTTCCTCGCGGCGCCCGATACCGACGCTAAGCGCAAAGAGTTGGAGCAGGAGGAGACCCTTTCCATTCCGATTCCAAACGTGATTACAGCCCAGGAAATCACGGAAATCGGTCAGGCGGTGAAGCAGGCGGTAGGTATCGAGAAAATCTTCTGGGACGGCCAGGCGAATGAGATTGTGATCCGCGACCGCGTGTCCCGGGTGCTGGCCGCGCAGTCGGTGCTGCAGGATCTGATTTCTTACCGGAGCCAGGTTGCGATCGACCTGCAATTCATTGAGCTCGATAAGACACAGATGCAGGAGTTCGGGGTCGATTTGCAGACCAGTTTTCCCATCAGCTTCATCGGCCAAGTGCTAACTGGGACAGCGACAACGCAATCCGCAACGGCCGCCGCATCCAGCCTGATTACACTGTCCCAGCTTGCCAAGTTCAGCGTTGGGCAGTTATTTGGATTGGGAATCGCGAACGTGAACGTGATCGCGGAGATGAGCGACGCCCGGGCACGCAACCTTCTGAAGACGACTTTGGTCACAGTGGAGAACCAGAAAGCTACTTTTCACTCGGGTGAGAAGTATCCTGTGATCACCAGCCAGTTCGCCGGAAGCGTGTCGAGCGGAGGTCAGATTTCTTCCCCGGCGCCATCCATTACTTTTGAAGACCTGGGAATTTCCCTGACGGTAACTCCGCATGCGCATGACATGGATGAGATTTCGCTCGACGTGGATACGGAGTACAAGCTACTAGGCGCGGCTTCGGTGAATAATATCCCGATCATCAACAGCCGGAAGCTACAATCCACGATCCGCATGAAGAATGGCCAGTGGGCGCTGATCGCCGGACTTACTTCGGAGTCAAGTTCGCGAACGGTGAGCGGGCCGGCGTTCCTGTCTAACATACCGCTTCTGGGGCATATCATCAGTCACTTCACAGGTAACAAGGCTAAGACCTACGTCATTATCGCGATGCGGCCCCGGCTGCTGTCGACGCCGCCGGATCAGCGGGTGACCCGGGCGGTATACGTCGGCACTGAAACCAGAACGGTAACCCCGCTTTAATGGCGCGGGAAGAACTGCCGGAACCTTGGCTACGCGGGCCGATCGATGGGGTTGATCCAACCGTCGCGCCGACGCTGCATGCTTTGCGGCAGGCGCAAGAGGACCTTCGTACTCATACAAGCGGATTGATCGACAAACAAGCCTGGATGCGGCCATTTGGAGTGGCTTCGCTCGGCTTCCACTTGCGGCATATCGCCGGCAGTCTGGATCGGCTGACGACTTATCTGGAAGGTGGAGCGCTGAACCAGGAGCAATTTGTTTTTCTGCGGAGCGAGCCAGAGGCAGGGGCAGGACTAGCGGAACTGCTGGGCGGCGTAGACGAGGCGATTGGTCGTACTTCACACGTTCTGCGAAGTCTGGATGTGCGGACATTGCGGGACCCCCGATCGGTAGGCCGGCAGGCGCTACCGACCACCGTGATCGGACTAATCGTGCACCTCGCCGAACATACACAACGGCATGTCGGGCAGGCAATCACGACCTGCAAACTATTGAAGGGCTTACCTTCTGAAGATTCAACTAGCGAACGAGCCGAAAGATCGTCATCGCCAACGGCGGGACATTCACTTTGATGTGATGCGGCTTTCCGTGACGATTCTCCGGCAGCGAATACACCTCGTGATCGTTTGAGACCCCGCTGCCACCGTAGATCTGAGCGTCCGTATTAAAGATTTCCTGATACACACCGGGTTCGGGTACGCCGATTTCGTATTGCTCACGGACTACCGGGGTGAAGCTGCAGCATACTAGAAGGAAAGTGTTCTTGTCATCACCCCTGCGCAGGAAGGAAATGATGGAGTTTTGTACGTCGTGAAAGTCCACCCATTCGAAACCGGTGTGATGGAAATCCAGTTCATGCAGCGCAGGCTGAGAGCGATAAGTCAGGTTCAAATCCCGCACCAATCTCTGTAAGCCGTGGTGGTACTTGTATTGAAGTAAGTGCCAGGGCAGGCTAGTTTGATAATTCCACTCCTCATACATCCCGATCTCGCAACCCATGAAGAGAAGCTTCTTACCAGGGTGAGTGAACATATAGCCGAGGAAAGTGCGCACGTTTGCAAACCTGCGCCATTCATCACCGGGCATTTTGTCCAAAAGGGATTTTTTCCCGTGCACTACTTCGTCATGGGAAATCGGCAGCACAAAGTTTTCGGTGAACGAATAGAGAAGGCTAAAGGTAATATCGTTGTGACTGTATTTCCGGTGGATCGGGTCTTGCTCAAAGTAATGGAGGATGTCGTGCATCCAGCCCATATTCCACTTCATGGTGAAGCCGAGGCCGTTCAGGTAGACGGGCTTGGAAACTCCAGGGAATGAAGTGGACTCTTCGGCGATGGTCATGGCGCCGGGAACTTCGTGGGCCAGTTCATTGAAACGGCGGAGGAATGAGATCGCTTCCAGGTTCTCGTTTCCGCCGTAGATGTTGGGAATCCATTGGCCCGGCTCGCGGGAGTAGTCGAGATAGAGCATGGAGGCGACCGCGTCCACGCGAAGCCCGTCCACGTGATATTCCTTCAGCCAGAACAGTGCGTTACTGATCAGAAAGCCGCGTACTTCATTGCGGCCATAGTTAAAGATGAGCGTTCCCCAGTCGCGGTGTTCGCCCTTTCTCGGATCCGCATGCTCGTAAAGAGCGGTCCCGTCGAATCGGGCCAAGCCGTGAGCGTCTTTGGGAAAATGACCGGGGACCCAGTCTGCGATCACGCCGATGCCGTGCTGATGGCAGACATCGATGAAATACATGAAATCATGCGGGCCTCCGAAGCGGGAAGTAGGGGCGAAGTAGCCGGTTACCTGATAGCCCCATGAACCGCTGTACGGATACTCCATGATGGGCATCAGCTCAATGTGGGTGAAGCCGTTGCGTTCCACATACTCCACTAGCCGGTGCGCGAGTTCGCGGTAACCAAGCGGCTTACCATTTGAATTGTGCATCCAGCTTTCGAGGTGAACTTCATAGATGGAGATCGCTTCCTTTTGCCAGCGGA
Source organism: Bryobacteraceae bacterium (assembly GCA_965225785.1). Taxonomy (GTDB): domain Bacteria; phylum Acidobacteriota; class Terriglobia; order Bryobacterales; family Bryobacteraceae; genus Bog-113. The sequence goes on from CBDDBV010000005.1 coordinate 1,878,614, forward strand.
ATGCCGCGCGCCGGCCCATCCAATCGGCGTCGTTCCATTGGTAACCGTTTAAGTCAAAAGTGAGTGAAGCCGTTCTGGGAGGAACTTCGCAGGTAAAGGCGTAAGGGTCGGACTTCATCTGCTCATAGTGAGTTACCCGCGATCTTACGTTGTACTTATAAGCGGAGCCGGCTACGACGTGCGGTATAAAGATCTCCCAAACTCCATCCCGGAGGCGCATGGGGTGGCGGTGTAGATTCCAATTGTTGAAATCACCGGTCAGAAAGACGACTTCCGCGTTGGGCGCCCATACGGCAAAACGGTAGCCACTTACTCCGTCTATTTCGACCGGGTGCGCACCCAACATACTCCAGCTTTCGAAGTTATTTCCCTCGCCGTGAAGATACAGTTCAAACGAAGTCAGTAGAGTAGGGAAGCGATACGGGTCCTCGACTTCGACTTCGGCGCCCGTTCCAGACTCGCGGTAGGCGATGCGGTAGTGGCCGGGGTCGCCGGCGAGAGTGCCGGTGAAAAAGCTTGGCTCGCGGTCGTTGGACATCGGCAGCCGGTCGTCGCCGACGATGAGGGCGGCGGCTTCGGCTCCGGGTAGGAAAGCCCGGACTTCCCAGTGTTCGGCCACGGACCCCGCCTTCGCTTCCGCCGTCTTTGGCGCATCTATTTTGTGGGGACCCAGAACTCCGAACGCGTCGCTATAACGGCCCTGCACAATCGCTTCGATGTCAGCTTCGGTCATGAGAACCTCATTATATGGCGGCGGAGTTGCACCTACACCTGGAAGGTTCGGTAAATCCGGCGACCCTGGGAGTGGACCGCTTTCAGTTCGGGGATTTCGCTGGGTTCTTACAAGTTTTCAAAAGTATTTCTCAACGTTTGCAGGCGCCCGAAGACTACGCTCAGATCACTGCGAGTCTGCTGCGGGCGTTAGTTGCGGAAGGAATTGACTACGCGGAGATCACCCTTTCCGCGGGCGTCGTGCTGTGGAAGAAGCAGGACCTGCATCGAACGTACGCGGTGATACAAGGTGTTTGCGCCGCGTGTCCGGAAGTGAAAGTGAAATGGTCTTTTGACGCGGTCCGCCAATTCGGCGCCGCAGCCGCCATGCGGGTCGCTGAGATTGCCGGAGAACTCGTGGGAGACGGAGTGGTTTCGTTTGGGATCGGCGGCGACGAAGTGGGCGGCCCCGCTCTGTGGTTCGAATCCGTGTTTGCGCTCGCCCGGCGGCGGGGATTGCGTTTGACGGCGCACGCCGGCGAATCCGATGGGGCCGCATCCGTGTGGGACGCGATTCGCATCGGCGCCGAGCGAATCGGACATGGTATTCGCGCCGTGGAAGATCCTGAACTGCTACGGTTTCTGCGCGATCATGATATCCCGCTGGAAGTGTGTCTTACGAGCAATGTGGCGACCGGCGTGGTTCAGAGCCTGACAGACCATCCGCTACGGAAGTTGTTCGACGCGGGCGTACCGCTTACACTGAACACCGACGATCCAGGCATCTTCCAAACTACTTTGGCGCATGAGTTCGCACTTGCCCGGGATACTCTCGGGATGACGGAAGCAGAACTGAAGATCATCGCGACCAACGCGTATCATTACGCCTTCTAACCGCCTTGCAAAGTTTTTGATTGACTCGGACGGCGCTCTGCCCGATAATCCTTCCGACATGGTTGATTTGAACGAGGTTGGAGCATTCGCGTCCGTATCTCAAGACGGGGATTTTGCGATCCGCTTTGGAGTTTATCTTCCCGGCATCCACGGGACGGACGGATTTGATGTAACGGTGCTGGTGATCCACCAGGACGACCGGTTTGATCCCACTATCCCGGCGCAAACTTTTCCGCTCGCGTGGGTTCAGGGACATCCGCTGGATCTGTGGACCGGCACTTTCGATATAGCACCGGCGCCGGGAACTCATTTCGGATCCGAAGGAACTTATCTCTATCGATTTCAGCTTGGATTCACGCAGTCAGGAAATCGAACGGTCGTGACGCGGTGGTTTACGGATCCGTTCGCGCGCGCGACGGACGTTGGGCGGCTGTCGGCGGTTAACCTAAGCCGGAACCCCACGCCGTTCGCCTGGACGGATGATACTTATCACACGCCGGAACTGGATGACTTAGTGGTTTACGAACTACAGGTGGAGGAATTCAACGATACCTTCGATGGAGTGGCGGCGCGGCTGCCTTACCTGCAGAGCATAGGCGTGAACTGCATCGAACTCATGCCGATCACGAGCGTGAAGCTGGATTTCGACTGGGGCTACGGCCCGCTCCACTACTTCGCGCCCTACGCCCGGATGGGCGGACCCGACGGGCTGAAAACGTTGGTAGATGCCTGCCACTCGGTGGGGGTGGCCGTGATCCTGGACGTGGTTTATCAACATGTGGACCCGTCGTTCCCTTATAAGCTGGTCTACGATGACGTCAGCCAAGTTGCGGGAGCGCCGCATCCGCCGACTCCAATCGTGTCCGGCGAAGGCCCATTCGGGCCGACGGTGGATTTCTCGCAGACCTTCGCGCAGGAATACTTCCAGGCAGTGAATAACTACTGGCTGGATGAGTATCACGTCGACGGTTTCCGTTACGACGAGGTGACGGATTTGTATCAAAGCCCGACCGACACGGGTTACGCGAAACTTGCTTATGAAACTTATCTTCACTCACTAACCATTCCCCGGTTCATGCCGGATCCGAACAGTTACAGCCGGATCATCGGGTGCGCCGAGGCGCTCTGGAGAGCCCGGGATGTACTTAGCCAGACTTATACGAACTGCGCCTGGCAGGACGATCTATTGAATCAGGCCAAGGGTATCGTGTCGGGGCAGGCGGTAGACGCTTCGTTCGCGCATCAACTTGACCCCAGCTTCGGCGGCTATCCATCCGCGAAAACGGTGGTGAACTCCGCGGGCGCTCCGATCGACATGCCGGTTGCGCCATTCCAATATTTGAATTCGCACGACCATAGTCATTTGATTGTAAGTGCCGGAGTTTCCGGAAAAGACGAATGGTCGCCGGGAGACCGCTCCCAGTATTACCTGCTGCAAGCCCCCGCGATCGCGCTGTATACGCTTCAAGGAGTACCCATGTTGTGGCAAGGGGAAGAGTTCGGGGAGGACTACAACCTCCCCGGAAACGGACCGGCGCGCATTAACTGGCGGCGTGACACGCACTGGGAATATTTCTACGACGACTATGGGATTCCGCTGATCCGCATCTACCGCAGACTTGGGCAGTTGAGGCGTTCCAGCCGGGCGTTGCGCGGGCGAAGTTCATTCTACTTCTGGCAGCAGTCACTGGCGGGCAATCAGGTCATCGCATACCAGCGCCATGCGCCGGCGACGGGCAGTCAAGTGGAGGAGTACGCGATGGTGTTCCTGAATTTCGGAAATGCGGCAGCGTCGATCGAGGTTCCTTTTCCGAAGGCGGGAACCTGGGTCGAGAAGCTGGATGAGGACGTGCGAACACTGCTGGTGGATGTTGCGGGCGACGGCGCTTCGGCCACGGTCAGCGTCCCTTCGCACTATGGGCTTGTGTTTCTGCAGAAACCGGTCGACTAAAAAGGGCGTCCGCTAGCCATTCGCGTCGATGGCGGCGGCGGCGATCTGCGCGATATCCAGAAGCTTCACCGGCTTATCGGTGATCTGCGCAAGAGCGTCCCGGAACATCGTCTGGCAGAACGGACAGGCAGCTCCGATGGCGCCGGCCCCGGTGGCAACCAATTCTTCCGCGCGCGCCACATTCACTCGCCGTCCTTCCTCTTCGCCAAGGAACGTCTGGCCGCCACCCGCGCCACAGCAGAATGACCGTTCGCGGTTGCGAGGAGCTTCCACCACTTCCGCGTAGCGCTCGATGATGGCCCTCGGCTGGTCGTACACGTTGCGGTAGCGGCCGAGGTAACAGGGATCGTGGTAAACGACTTTCTCACGGGCTCCGGCCGGCTGCGGCAGACGATCCTGAATGCGTGCGAGCACTTCGCTGTGATGCTCAATTTCGAATGTCCGGCCGGCTTCTTTCCAATCGTTCGAGATGGTGCGGACGCAATGCGGGCAGATGGAGAGCATTTTCTTGGGCGCGGCGGCTTCCAGCGTTTCAATGTTCTGTTCGGCGAGCTGGGTAAATAAGAGATCATTCCCAAGCCTGCGGGCCGGATCGCCGCTGCAGCGTTCTTTCCGCAAAACTCCAAAAGTAGCGCCGGCATGCCGCAGAACCTTGGCGAGGGCCTGAATGGTCTCGCGGCCTTGCGGATCATAGGCGCCCATGCAGCCAAGCCATAGACAGTATTCCTGAGTCCCATCGAAGATGGGGAGTTCGGCCCTTTCAATGAACTTCGACCGCTCGCTGGAGGCGAAACCCAGAGAATTGCCGTTACGCTCCATGTTCAAGAAAAGCTTGGTGCCGTATTCGTCTTCCCACTTGCCCGTATTCACGGCCCCGCGCCGCAGCCCGATGATGATCGGCAGATGCTGAATGCCGACGGGGCATTGGTACTCGCATCCGCCGCAAGTGGTGCACTGGAATACAGCTTTTTCCGACAGGTGCGCACCCAGGAGCGGCGTCTCGCTTCCGGGCCCCGCGAGGGGATCTTTCAAATACTCCCGCAAACCCAGAATGATCTCTTTCGGGTTGAGCACCTTGCCGGTGTTGAAAGCGGGACAATGCTCCGTGCAGCGGCCGCACTCGACGCAGGAAAACGCCTGGAGGGCCTCCAGCCTGGTGACGTCCTTGCCCGTATCCAATCCGAAATCCTCATCGCCGGCCAGCTTCGGAATGTCGCTGAACACCGGGCGCTTTGTAAAGATGGCGAAGGGGCTGAGCACCAGATGGAGGTGTTTGGTGTGGGGAATCAGCGGAAGAAAGATCAAGAGCGAAGCGGTGTGAAGCCACCAGTTGGCTTTTCCGGTCAAGGTGCCCGGAGTAACAAAATACTCGGCCAGATAAGTGACCATCAGAAGAAAGATCAGTAGCGCGATAAAGCCGGACTCATACGAGACCTTCCCCAGCCAGCGCGGGCGGACGAAAAACCTCCGAATGAACAGGCCCGCGATGGACACGGCGACCATCACTGCAAAAGCAGCGACGAAGCCGAAGTACAGTTTGCCGAACCAGGACTCGCGTGATAGCGCTTCGAAGCCAAAGCCTTCCGCAATGTGGGCGGTGGTGATAAGTCCGAATGCCAGGAAACCCCAAAATACGAAGGCGTGCGCGATTCCCGGCAGCGGACGCTCCTTGATTACGAGACCCTGGCACAGCACTTCCCAGACAAAGTCTTTGATGCGAGGCCAGACGGGATGGATGGAGTAGCCGGGGTCCGGTTTGGACTCCCGCAGCACAGCGGCCACCTTCCCCAGCCGCAACAGGAAGAGCGTCAGCGAGACGCAAACAGCGGCCGCCAGGAACAGAATCTCGAAGACGGAAGGGCGACCCATAGCTTTAAAGAATGTAGCATTCGCCTGATGAATGTACTTTTCGCGACTCCGTGCCGCGGCACACCGGTACAATGATTCGATCACCGGATCGGTTTACAGACACCACCCAAGGTAAAATCGGTGAATCTTCGCTGGAGGACAAAGTTTGCGCATTCTGGTTTCAGGAGCAGCGGGTTTCATCGGATCTCACATGTGCGACCGCCTTTTGGAGGAAGGCCATTCGGTGGTCGCGATGGATAACTTCCTAACCGGCCGGCCGTTAAACGTGTCGCATTTGGAGCATCATCCCCGATTCACTTTTGTGGAGCAGGATGTTACAACTTCTTTCAGCACGGAAGGGACGTTCGAAGCGGTGCTCCACATGGCGTCGCCGGCCAGTCCGCGGGATTATCTGGAAAGTCCCATCGAGACGCTTGAGGTCGGTTCCATCGGAACCCGGAACATGTTGGAAGCCGCGCTCCGGCACGACGCGCGCTTCCTACTCACGTCCACATCCGAATGTTATGGCGATCCACTGGTTCACCCGCAGGTAGAGACTTATTGGGGTAACGTGAATCCCGTTGGACCGCGCTCCTGTTACGACGAAAGCAAGCGCTTCGCGGAAGCGATCACGATGGCGTATCACCGGAAGTATTCTCTACAGACGCGGATTGCCCGCATCTTTAACACCTACGGTCCGCGCATGAAGTTGAACGACGGACGGGTGGTGCCCGCGTTCCTGGATCAGGCTTTGCGGGGCGAGCCGTTCACCATTTTCGGCGATGGATCGCAAACCCGAAGCTTTTGTTATGTGAGCGACCTGGTGGACGGGCTTTACCGGCTGCTACTGTCGGACGAAGTTTATCCGGTGAATATTGGTAACCCGCGGGAGATGACAATCCGGGAGTTCGCCGAGGCTATCCGGAAAAGAATAAGCCCGGACAGCAAGATCACTTACCAGGAGCTCCCGGAAGACGACCCCAAACAGCGGCAGCCAGACATCACGAAGGCGCGAAACCTTCTCGGTTGGGAGCCGAAGATTTCGCTGGAGGAAGGTCTCGACGCCACCATCGATTATTTTCGAAATGCAGCCCCGGTTGTGGTGTAACGTTAAGACTGAGGCGAGTTAGTGGCGCAACTCAATTTGAACTGAAAAGTCTCGGACATATCGCAAGATTGACCTAAAGATTTACAGTCAAGACGCATAGCTCACCCGCACAAGCCCGGGTGGTGAAATTGGTAGACACAAAGGACTTAAAATCCTTTTCGCCGCAAGGCGAGTGTGGGTTCGATTCCCACCCCGGGCACTTCGCGAGTCTCTGTGAGTTTGGTTACGTTCCAATTGGCAATTTAGTATTTAAGGGGTGTATCTTAACCGCGAGGGGCATCCTACGGGAGCCTTTGCGAGATGTCTCCCAAGCTGGACCGATCCACCAAGTTACCTTAAAACTAAGCGCTACCCAGGAGGGGCTTTTGTGAACAGTAAAATGTTTTTTATAGGAATCGCGTTTGCCGCCGCGGCATTCGGCCAGACGACAAATCCGCCAGTTCCAGCAGCTGAGCAAGCGACTTATACGCAGTTGCAAGGCAAGCTCAATACTTTTACACAGACGGTGACATCGCAGTGGAACGGCACGAAAGTGCCTTTCGATTTCGCGGGCGAGTTGCTCTATGCAAATAGTAACTCCGGGCTGGAACTCCTTCAACCCGGCGTTCGCGACAAATATCTTCAGGAAATGGCCGCGCTGAAGAGTCTCGGAATTGAGGCCGTCACGGTCAAGATGGGCTATCCGCTGCTCTACCAGCCATTTCTGCAGTACAACGGCGACCCGCAAGACTACGCGACGATCATCTCCTTTTTCCAGCAGGTGGTCGCGGATGCCCACGCCGCCGGCCTAAAAGTAATTGTTGAGAGCGCGTCGATTTTCCCGGGCTTCTTTTCCACTGGCTCCGGGCTGAATGTCACCGGCTACTATAGCTCGATCACTTATCAGGAGTATCTAACAGGTGTTGCGACGATTAACAATACTATCGTCACGCAGATTAAACCGGACTGGTTGAATGTCGGCTCAGAGCCTGACACGGAAGTGGCGAACACGGGGTTCACGGAAATGGAGACGCCCGCCGGCTGGGCCACAACGGTTACAGGTTACATCTCGATGCTCCCGCAACCTCATACCGTGCCCGTCGGGGCGGGAATCGGTACATGGCAGATTAATAACGGCGCGGCTTTTGTCACCGCACTGGCTCCGATTGTGGACTACCTCGATTTTCACGTTTATCCGATCAACGATGAGCAGGGTCAGCCGATCGATATTCCTACGAATACGATCGACGTGATAACGCAGGCTGAAACCTTAGGCAAGAAGGTGGCGATCAGCGAGGCTTGGCTCTTGAAGACATCGGACGCTCAGTACACGGGTGCGGATGTGGCGTCCAGCGAGCAGAACTTCTCCCAGGATGTTTTTAGCTTCTGGGCTCCGCTTGATCAATCTTTCTTGAATGTGATGTACGACATTGCAAACTGGAAGGGACTCATGTACATGTCGGCGTTTTGGACCAAGTACTTCTGGGCGTACCTCGATTACAATTCCGTGAGCACGGATGCCGCGGCCACGCTGATCAACACTTCCCAGCAAGTATCTTCCACGGCGCTTGCGAGTAACCAGATCACATCCACCGGGCTGTTTGTTAAGAGCCTGTTGCTAAATACAGTAAGCTCCACCTTGGGGATCGCATCCGCCGCCAGTTACTCGGCGACGAGCGGCGTAGCTCCGAACTCGATCGCGGCAATTTTTGGATCCGGATTGGCCTCACAAGCCTCCGCGCCCGCAGGCACTTCTCTTCCAACCAGCCTGGGCGGAACTACTGTAAGTTTCAAGGATGCGGCAGGGACGACGGCTTCAGCCGGCCTTTTTTACGCGTCCGCGACACAGCTTAACGTCCTTGTTCCGGCCGGACTGGCATCGGGATCGGCGACGGTGACGGTAACTCCCTCGTCTGGTACGGCGGTTACGGGAACGGTAACGATCGCCCCGGTTTCACCCGGTCTGTTCTCTGAAAACGGCACTGGCACCGGTGTGGCCGCGGCGGAAGCTCTGACGATTCAAAGCGACGGGTCGTATTCGTATGCGCCGGTGTTCACTAGTACGTCGCCCTTCACTGCAGACATCGCCGTAGGCGCGGCGGGAACTCAGGTCTTTCTGGTTCTCTATGGAACCGGGATCGCCGGCCGGTCATCCCTGGCGAACGTTTCGGCCAAGATCGGGTCCCAGACGCTTCCGGTAGCGTATGCCGGTCCGCAGAGCGGATTCGCCGGTGTCGATCAGGTCAACGTGCTTCTGCCCAGCAGTCTCGCCGGAGCGGGGACAGTAACCGTGCAGTTGACGGTTGATGGGATCACTTCCAATAGCGTTGAAATTGCATTCCAGTAAGCCGACTAAGGAGCCGCGATGCTTCGGCACGCGGCTCCTTCCTTTCGCAATCCAAACACGTAAGATTACCTTTGAGCGGTAGGGGAATACTTACTTACAGCAGTCCCATAAGGCGGGTGATACATATCCGGCATACGGAAGGTCCGATAGCTGACTGATTGAGCCTGCAGGTTGAACACAGTAGTGTTGGGTACGGCGGGAAGAAGTTCTAACGACTGCATGTAGCCGTTGCCGGCATCCCCGGGCTGAAACAAGTAGTTGCCGTTTGGCAGCAACTGCGCGCTGCCCTGAGAATCCGAAAAGCTGCCTACATCGGCGCTCACGGTGGTAGTCACAACCAGATTGGTCTCGTCAACATTAAACGCCATTCCACGGCTGTCACCGCCCTGCGTGGCAACGCGCGTATTCCCGTTATCAAAAAGCGCGAGAGAGGTGGCACTCGAGAATCCCGGTTCATGCTGGCCCGAGAACCATGGGTAAGAATCGCTCGAGACAATAGTGAAGTCACCTCCAGCGCCCATGCGCCACAGAACATTCCCATCCAGGACCGCCCCGTTCTCATAATCGATCTTGATAATCCAATTCTGATTGCGCAGCGAGAGCATCAGGTTCCCGTCGGCCAGCAGTTGGGTGCAGTTCGCATGCAGCCAGTCGGCGGCGGAAGTGAAACCCGGAAGCAACGCAGGCGGGCACCCAGTCGGAGTCTCGCCTGTGGAAACGTTTATGGTGCACAATCCAGGGACGATCTGGGCACGGTTGATATCCAGTTGAGTTCCGCCCCCATCATGGTCGAACGCGTTCCAATACCAAACCACCTGGAAATTTTCATCCAGTTCCACGATGATTTCGCCAATGATGTCTATGGGGACAGTCGATCCCTGTGTGCCCGCGGGAAATGCGCGCTGACAGTCCGTGAGAGCGATGGTGTGACCATTGGCGAGCCGGACCGCGTCGTGGTTGAACCGGGCGATCGGATCGGTACCCAACGCAACTAACTGCTCTGAGACGCGGTCGGAGTTGGTCTGGCGAACGGTGTTCCCCGCCAAATCGATTTCACGGAGAATCTGCTGCCGGACTTGAACTCCATACGGCCCGGTTCCAGTTCCCGGTCCGTTTAGGTTGTAGAGCAAAGTCTCTCCCAACGTGCGCATGAGTTGACCGGAGACCATCGAATACCAGACCACCTCGGCCTGCAGATCGGCTGCGTAGGGGAGCGCGGGCGGGGCGTAGCTGGAAAGCGAAACCTTATACTTCGAATCCGTTAACGGCCCCGAGGGCACAAGCAAGGTACGCGTCGGCAGGTCTACAGTGGACGGGATGATACCCGTCGTAAACGGAATAGACGACGGTCCCTGCTGGGAGCTGCCGTTCGTCGTTACTATGTAGTTCAGATTATAAGTCGACTTCGGTCCCATCCCGGCGATATAGAAGTTCATACTTCCCGCATGGCACGCCCGGGAATCGGTATAGCTTATCGACTGTCCGCCGGTTCTTTGAAATGAGACCTTCATAGTACTGCCGAGGGGACACGTCGGCGCGCTGAAAAGCGCTACCAGAGGCAATGATGTAGCCGTGACCACCGCACTGGTTCCAGTTACCAGGGAGTTGATCTGGTAAGGCAGAGAGATCGCCTGCGCCGATTCGCCGGAAAGATAGTCGCGGGCCGTTATTCGCATCTCATACGACCCTTCGACGAATGTCTCAACCCAGTTGAAGTTCTTGGCGGTGCTGAAATCCTGAAGCAGGCTGAAGGTCGTATACGGGGTTCTGGCAACTTCGAACTTGTAAGTGACGGGGTTGGGATTCGAATCGACCGCCGATGCGACCCAGTTTACAACTGTTCCCAAAGGTTGTGGGGAAGCCAGCGAACTGTTGATCTGGATGGAAAGAGTTGCTTTCAGAGGTGCGGCGATGAAGACAGTGGAAGTAAGAAGCAGGCAAGGCAAAACGAGGCGTAAGCGCAACAGAGTTCTCCTGAAAGAAGTATGGGTGGCCGACTCCCTTGGAGCCGGCCCAAACGAATATGAACGTTAACTAGTAGCCGCATCCACTACGGCTGGCGTCGATGGCGTCGAAATTGATTCCCGCCTGACTGGCCGTTGTGGAAGCCGTGAATACCACAATGTGAGGAGCGCAGGTCAATCCAGACTGCTGGAAGATTGGTTGCTGATACGCGAGGGCGGCGGACTTAAAGGAAGCAGTTCCTACCGCGACACCATCCACGGTTACCGAAGCCGTTCCACCTTTTGGACTGGTGAGGCCCAGCCATGTAAATTGCGTCCCGAAGAACTCAACCGTTGCGCTCGCCGAAGTTTGAGTAGTGGACTGGTAGTCATCGGTGCTCACGGAGGGGTTGGCTTGCTGTGTCCAGGTTCCACCGTAAATGATGTTTACCTGGCGATCGTTCTCCTGGCGATTCGGCTGGTCAGTAAAAGACCAGGTGTTCCCACCGTCGACGGATTTATAAACGCCTCTGTATGTTGAGGCGAAAATTGTGCCGTCGGTAGCAAATCCGCTGGAAATGGCGAGGCCGGTAACGAAATTCTGCGTGAGTCCGGACTGCTGAAACGTATCGCCGCCGTTGGTCGACACCACCAAGCCTGTCTGGAAAGTGCCGATGAACAGAGTCTGGTCGGACACAAAGTTCGGAGAAATGGCGAAACTGATCGCCGTATACGGTGTCGAGTTAATCAACTGGCTCCAGGTCATTCCGCCGTTGGTGGTTTTATAGATGCCGGAATGAGGAGTAGCCGCAAACGCGGTGTGGTCAGTGGCGAAACTGGGGGAAACGGCTACATCCAGCATGCCCGGATCGGTATCGAGATTAAGACTTACCGCCCATGTTTTACCGCCATCTTTGGATTCGTACAATCCGAACCCGGCGCTTACCGCAAAGGCGGTCTGATCCGTCGCAAACTGTGGCGACATCACGACCACTTCGACCGGCGGACCGCTCAGGGAAGTAGGTACCCACGTAGAACCCCGGTTAGTGGAGATAAATAACCCTTGATTCGAGTACGTTTTCCCTTCGTAAGTGACGGTAGTGGGATTATAGGTGCCGCGATTGTCCGAACCGATTAAGACTATTCCGTCATTCGCGATATTTGGCGACACGCCAATCCCGCGAACGTAGGTGGTCGCGTTGAGGCCGGTGGCCGTCTTCCAGGAAGCGCCCTGATTTGTCGAAATCTCCAGCCCGTTCAAATCACCGACGAAGAAAGTTTGGTCCTGGTCATAATTCGGGGAGATTGCATCGGCGTCGGGGTATGCATTCTGCGCGCTGGTGTTGCGGAACGACCACGCGGCGCCGCCGTTATTCGAATAAAGCTGGCCCCCCCCGTAGCTGGTGCCGAGGACGGTTTGATCGACCGGATAAGTCGGCGATACGCGGAGTTCCCGAAGCAGATAAGTCGGCAGCATGTCGACATAATTCCAGCTTTGGGCCTTGTTGGTGGACTCCCAAAGTCCTTCGAACATTCCAAGGAAGATGGTTGCGGTGTTAGTCGAGGTTTTAGCCGCCGCAAGCACGCGATAGTGATCCGTCGTCTGGTTAGAGAGCGGGCGATACACATTCGCGGCCTTGCTCCAGGATGCGCCGGCGTTGGTGGAAACGAATACTCCGGCGGTAGCGGTGGAAATGAGGAGGGTGGAATTGCCGCCGAATCCTGGATAGGTAATCAGCGAAGACACGTTTAAGTCGGAGATACCGGAATTGCTGGTGGTAAAGGTCGTGCCGGAGTTGGTGGAGATGAAAACGCCGGTGCCATAGGTACCCACGAACACCGAATGATCGGTGCTGTAAACATCAGGAAACACGATGGATTGGACCTGTGCGAGGGTCTGGGACTGAGTTTGATTCGTCCAACTGGATCCCGCATTCGTGGACCGGAAGATTCCGTCAGAAGTTCCGCCCACCAGAATTGTCGAGTCGGTGGAGAAGGTGGGAGATAACGAAATGACGCTGAGAGTTCCGGTAAGAGGTCCCGGAGCGGTTACCGGCGCGAAGGAAGCCGCGCGATTTTTAGAAACGAAGACGCCGGTGTTGCTTACGGCGAAAATTGTTGAATCGTTGACGTAATTGGGCGAGAAATCGACGCTGTTGATCGCCGCGCCGCCGGCGATGGTCACTTGGCTGAAGTCCAAGCCTTGATTGGTGCTCATGTACAAACCGGCCGCGCCGCCGATTAAAATCGTCTTGTCGACGGCGTAATTCGGCGAGAACTCGATGGTGCTGCTCGGTTGATTCGGAACCCCCCGAACCGGGGTCAACGTATTACCACCGTCGGTCGACAGGAGCGGTAGATAGACGCCGATTGAAACGGTAAGATAATCCGTCGCAAGCAAGAGCGTTTTATCGTTCGCATAATTCGGCGACATTGCAATCACGAGGAGGGGATCATGGGGTTGGTGCGCTTTCACCGGGCTGACCGCGAGAGCGAGTAAGAGAACGGGAAGAAATGGCTTGGCGACGTCTTTGACGCTGCAGAATGTTTTCATGGGACTCCGATCGGTTTCCGCTTATTGTAAGACCTTCGGGGTGAGAATTCAATCATATGATTGAGATTGAGCTCGATCGAGGCTCTTCGGGTACCAGCCCGAGTAAATGCGGGAGCCGATGAGCGTCCCACCGGCTCGCCGCTCCCGGCGATCGCTGAAGCTGAACGCTCTCTACACCGCGTGTTTGGTCTTCGGTTTGGCCTTTGTCTGGTTCAGCGTTCGAGCGTCGCGAGCGTGGCTGGGGAGCGGGTTTGTGGACCCTGTGGGGCATTTTGGTGCGCAGGACGAAGCGGTTTACAGCCGGGTTGTGCTGGAGATGTTGGCAAACGGCCGTTGGCTGGTCCCAACGTTTCTTGGCCGTCTGGCATACTTCAAACCCCCGCTGCTCTACTGGCTCTCCGCCGCCGGTGTGAAGAGCCTGGGAGCATCCGCCTATAGCCTGCGGCTTCCGTCGATACTCTCCGCGGCGGGGGCAGCCGCCATCGCGTGGTCGTGGATCAGGCGGCAAGGAAGTGTTTGGCCCGCTCTGGCGACCGTCATCCTGATCACAACCGATTATTACTGGGTCATGATGAGCAGCCTGAACATGACAGATGCGCCGCTCGTGTTTTTTGGCTTGGCGGCAATCTGGCTCGTCTCCGGCGACTTGCAACTGCAGCGCCGGCCAACCCTGTGGCTTACCGCCATTTGTCTTGCGGCCGCAACCCTGACGAAGAGCGCGGCGGCTGCCCCCACAATCGTAACGATCGTGGTCTGTGCAAGGAATAGCCGCGTCTGGATACTGTTGGGAGTGGCGGCCGCACTCGCTTCACCGTGGTTTGTCTACACCTCGCTCACCCATAGCCAGTGGTTCTGGGACGAACATGTTGTAACCGAACTGCTCGGCAACAGCAGGGGGGCGAACCCGATGCCTGGGCAGGAATCGAATCCGGTGTTTTATGCATCCAGACTGTTCTTCGGAGACCCGCTGATCGCGTGGTCGGGAGCGGCCGCCCTGATCGTCGCCGTCTGGAAAAGGATCGGAAACAAGCTGGTGACGGTTTGGATGCTTTGCAACTGTGCCGCGATCCTGTTGTTCCGTTATCACGCGGCGCCGTATCTACTGCCGATTGTTACGGGTCTCGCACTGATGGTGGGACTGGTTCTTGCGCGGAGCCCTTCGCAGTTACAGATGTTCGCGGTTGTGGCCGTCGCACTCGCCGGCGGGATGTTCCTGCTCTCCAACAAGAACATCGTTTGGAAAGGGACAAACATCCTAAGCGCGCGTGCTTTGGAAGCTTATTGCGAGCAAGGGAGAGACAACGGCCTGTTGATTTTGGAGCCGGATGACGAGTATTTCTCCTCGGTGCTGCCACTAACGAAAGTCGTCTATGGGGTAATCGATCCAGGGAATGCGCCAAGGCGGCCGGGCATCGATTGGCGCGACTTGGGCGTGATCGTCAGCGGCGATCAGTTTGAAGATCAGGGGAAGTGGTGGCCGGTGTTCGGCGCGCGGCTCGCTCGTATGGGGCTGAATACCAGCGCGGGCGGTTGGCGCGATCCCCGAGCTACAGGCGTCCTGATTCATGACACCGGCGCCGCGTCGGAGATCATCAATGCGCATCCCGAACTCGACTTCTTCGTCCCGAGCGAGTTTGCGGCAAAGCCTGGGCAACATATCGTTGAGGGGAATCGGGACGGCCGGGCATTTCTCATGGCGAAGACGAAGGTACAACACCCGAGCGCCAGGCCTGATTGGAGTTGCCGGGCGCCGCTTCCTTAGTTGGCGCGCGCCTTGGCGTGCGTTAGGCTGATCTTTTGTCTTCCGAAACATGAAAGCAGCCAAGCCGCTCGCGACGTATAAGCAGTTGCGTGATCAACCTTTATGGCGCTTGCTCTCAGGCCAGAAAGCCCCCGCCGCGATCGCTCTACTACAGGTACTTCTGCTGGACGCGGAGGCGGCGGTACCCGCGAGCGTTCTGGTCGAACGCCTCTCGGAAGAACTCGATGACCTACGCGCCCGGGGTGAGGACCTGCCCCAAACCGCGCAGGCGTACATTGCGGACTGGCTCGAACAGCGGTATCTGATTCGCCGCTTCCCGACCGGCGCCCATGAAGAGGTATACGAGCTTTCCGCTCCGGCGGCGGCTGCGATTCGCTTTGTCGCGGGGCTAGAAGCGCCGCGATCCGCGGCGACGCAGAGCCGCCTGGCTGTCGTGATGCAGCAAATCATCAGTTTGGCCGATGACACGGAAACCGACACCGCGCTGCGGCTTGGATCGCTGCTTGCGGAGCGCGAGCGGATTGATCGCGAGATTGCAAATGTACGCGCGGGCCGTGCTGAGATCTTGCCGGAAGCCACGGCAATCGAACGCATTCGCGAAATCATCGCGTTGGCCGACGACCTCACGGCCGATTTTGTCCGCGTGCGGGAACGCTTCGAACATCTGCACCGGGACCTGCGCGAGAGCATTCTTGAAGATGAGGTGAGCCGCGGAGATGTGCTCGAAGCCCTCTTTGCCGGCGTGGATGTGATCGGGACAAGCCCGGAAGGCCTGAGCTTCAGCGCGTTTTGGCGGCTGCTCACCGACCCTGAACAGAGCGCCGCGCTCGAGGCTTCGATCGATCGCGTGATGTCACGCGGGTTTATGCGGCAACTGAACACGGCCGAGCGCCGTTTTCTGCTGAGCCTGACGCGCGATCTGCTCAGCGAAGGCGGCGGCGTGCATGACGTGTTACGTCAGTTCGCGTCAAGCCTCAAAACTTTTGTGCAAAGCCGCGAGTACCTGGAACAGCGGCGCATCAATCAACTCCTCAACCAGGCGATGCGCGGCGCTCTTTCCGTGAAAGACAGGATCTCGAGCGGGGATGGTCTGTCGATGCGGCTGTCGCTCACCAGCAGCCGCGTCTCATCGCTCGACCAGTTGTATCCGTTCGATCCCCAAACGGGAGCATTGCCCGGACCGATGCGGGACGCGGACGACCCTGAGATCGATATCAATTCCGTAAGTGAGCTGGTGGCGCAATCGGAGATTGACTTCGCAACGCTGCGAGCGAACATCAGAACCGTTCTAGCGGCACGCGTGCAGGCTTCCATCGGCGAAATGCTCACACTGTATCCGGCGCCGCAAGGGCTCGGCACGGTGGTGGGTTATGTGGCACTGGGGAGCCGGCATGGAGTGGCCGCGGGGGGAATGGAGCGGGTGTCCTGGATAGGCTCAGATGCCGAGCCTCGCCGCGCGCGCATTCCGGCCTATCACTTCCTCCAAGAAAGGGCACATGAATTCGTCTGAGCCCGCGCCAGCGACCGATCCCCTCTATCCCGGCGACACCGGCGAACTCCCGGCCGAGACGCGGCGTGCGCTGGTTCAACTGCTCGCGGGTCCGTCGATAGACGGGCGCCGCCACGGCAAGCTTTGGCCGGCGCTGATGCGGGATGAGGCGCTGGTTCGAGCGCGGCTTTCCGAACTGTTTTTGGATCTGGTGGTCGATCACGATCTTCAGGTGGCATTCACGCGCCAAGCGGATACGGGCGAACTCGAGGCGCCCACGCTGCTCCGGCGATCGCAACTAACCTTTCTCGATTCCGCTCTGCTCCTGTTTTTGCGGCAGCGGTTGACCAGCGCGGAGGCGCGGGGGGAACGCGCCGTGATCGCGGGCGCGGAGGTGAGCTCTCACCTGACGCTTTATGAGCATGCGTTGAACACGGACAAGGCCGGCTTCAGCAGACGCGCCAATGGGGCGTTGAAGAAAATGACGCAGCAGAAGATCCTGCTCAAGCTTCGCGGCGGTGACGACCGTTATGAGATCTCTCCCGCTTTGAAGCTTCTGTTCTCGCCGGAAACCATCAGTGCGCTCACCGCGCTCTACGTCCGAATCGCTGCGGGTGAACGCATGGTCGCGGCTGATGTATCGGACGATGAGGATGTTGAATGATGCCGCTCTTCGCGGGCCAATTCCGGGCGTCCAAGCTTCAGGTCTATGACTGGGGCACATTCACGGGCGTGCATGAGATCCCGATCGCCGAGCGCGGATTCCTTTTCGTGGGCCGCTCCGGGGCGGGAAAGACCACATTACTCGACGCGTTCTCCGCTCTGCTTGTGCCGCCCAAGTGGACCGACTTCAACGCCGCCGCGCGGGAAGGCGACAAGACCGGCCGGGACCGCAGCCTGCTTAGCTATGTGCGGGGCGCCTTTGCGGAACAGCAGGACGATTCGTCCGGTGAGATTGCAACTCAGTATCTGCGTCCGGGAAGCACGTGGTCCGCGCTCGCGCTCACGTACGCCCATACCGACGGGCGCGTCGTCGTGCTGGTGGGGATCTTCTGGATCAAGGGCAACTCGGCGCATCGTGATGAGTTGCGGCGCCACTTCTTCATTTTCGAGCGCCCATTCGACGTGCGGGAGCTGAAAGATTTCCAGCTGGATATTCGCAAACTGAAGCAGCAGTTTCCGGAAGCTTTCGCCAGGGAGGAGTTTGCGCCTTACTCGGAAAAATTCCGGCGTCTGCTGTCGATCGGAGATGAGCTCGCGTTGCGGCTGCTGCATAAGACGCAATCGGCGAAGAACCTGGGTGACCTGAACGCATTTATTCGCGACTTCATGCTGGAACGGCCGGAGACCTTCTCGGCTGCCGATCGTCTGGTGGAGGAATTCGACAGCCTCAACTCGGCGCATGAAGCGGTGGTTACGGCGCGGAACCAGATCGCTGCGTTGGCGCCGGCGCGGGCGGATTACCAGACGCTGGAACACGTACGGCTGGAAGATCGCAACAAAGAAGAACTGCGGGCGGGCGTAGACGGATATAGAGAAACGTGCCGCGGAGCGCTGCTGGAAAAACGCCTGTTAGAACTTGAACGCGATCTGCGTGCGGCGCAAGCGGAGGAGCAGCAACGCGGCGCTGAACATCGCAATGAAGTTGCGGCACTGGAAGATCTGCGCGCGCAGCATCGCGATAGCGGAGGACAGCGCATCGAAGAACTGGAATCGGAACAGCGCAAAACCGAGGCGGCAAGGGAGGGGCGGCTGAGGAAGCGCGGAATCATGCAGGATGCGTGCGGCGCGCTCGGTTGGCCGATGCCGGAATCGCCGGATCATTTCGGAGGCATGACGTCATTGGCGCGTGAACGGCGCGACGAAGCGCGTGAACGGCAGGAACGGACGCAACAACAGCTTGCGGGGCTGGCGGTGGAGAGCGCGGGCGCCGAGAAGGAGTTCGAGGCCGCGAAGGAAGAGGTTGCCGCGCTGCGCCGTCAGGCGTCCAACGTACCCGCACGAAATCTCGAGATCCGTAGAATGTTGGCGGCTTCGATCGGCTTGAACGAAGGCGATCTGCCGTTCGCGGCAGAGTGGATCGAAGTTCTCCCATCGGAATCCGACTGGACGGGCGCGATCGAACGGGTACTGCGGAACTTTGCGCTCGATCTTCTGGTGGAGGAGAAATACTACCCGGCGGTTTCCGAGTTCGTGAATCGGGAGTCATTGAGGGGCCGCCTTGCGTACAATCGCGTGCCGCGAACGGTGGCTCCCGGGCCGGTGAAACAACTCGCAGGGAATGCGCTTTTTCGGAAAGTGAAAGCGCGCGAGGGCGTGTTTCAACCTTGGATCGAGAACGCTTTACGGCAGCGATTCGATTTCCTGTGTGTGGAATCGATGCAGGCTTTTCGCGCGGCCGAGAAGGCCGTCACGCGTGAGGGGCAGATCAAATTCGGCAAAGAGCGTCACGAGAAAGACGATCGCTTCAATGTCGGGGACCGGTCTCGGTGGGTGCTCGGCTTCGATAATCGCGCCAAGCTGGAATTGTTCGAGCGCCTGGCCCAGAGCGCGGCGGTGAAAATCGATGCGCTGGGCCGGCGGAAGCGTGAAATTCAAGAGTCGGTCCGCGAGGCGGGTGACCGCATGCTGCATTGCCAAAGACTGGCCGATCTGGAGTGGGATGACATCGACGCGGCCTCGCTGACGACCCGGCTTTCCGCTTTGGCGAAAGCGATTGCCGAATTGCGAGAGGGTAATGCGGCTCTGCGGCAACTTGCTGAGCGCATTACCAAACAGGAGAAGCGCGTAGCCAAGCATCTGGACGCGCTGACGGATGCGAAGGCGGAAGTGAAACGGGTGAAGGGGCAGATCGTAGAAAGACAGAGGGAACTGCAGGCGCACGTGACGGCGGTTAAGACCATTTCGCTTACCGAGCGTCAGCAGACCGGTTTGTCGTCCTATTTTGGCGTTGGAGGCGCGATCGATCTCGAAAACCTTAATGGGGTTGCGACCTTGGCGGAACGCCGCCTCAGCGCGGAGTTGAAGGCCTTGGCCGAGCAGCGCGCGTCGCTCACCCGGGCGATTGAAGATCGGTTCGCATCTTTTCACCGTCAATGGCCTATGGAGGCTTCCGAACTCGACGCGACTCTGGCGTCCGGCGCCGAGTTCTTTGCGAAGCTGAAGCGGCTCGAAAGCGATCGCCTGCCCGATTACGAACAGCGCTTTTTCGATCTGCTTCGAAATCAAAGCCATCAAAATCTCGCTGCGCTGTCTACCCACTTAATGCAAGCCGCAAAAACGATCCGCGAAAAGCTCGAGATGGTGAACGAGAGTCTTGCGGGCGTGCCGTTCAACACGGGCACTTTTCTGCGGATCGAGCGGGCCGATCTGAATCGCGAGGAAGTGCGGCAGTTCCGGCAGGATATCCAGTCCGCCCTCAGCCATGCGTGGACCGGGAATCGAGAAGAGGCGGAAGAGCGTTTCGTTATTCTGCGGAGCCTTGTAAATCGGCTTTCCAGCCAGGAGCCGGAAGCCCGGCGATGGCGCAACCTGGTGCTCGATGTGCGCCAGCATGCCGATTTTTTTGGGCGCGAGTTCGACGAGCAGGGGAACGAAGTAGAGGTGTACCGCGGCGGATCGGGCAAGTCCGGCGGCCAGCGTCAGAAGCTCGCAACCACGTGTCTGGCCGCCGCCCTTCGGTATCAGTTGGCGGGAGAGGCTGACGAACCTCCGGTCTATGCGCCGGTGGTGCTCGATGAAGCTTTCGATAAAGCGGACAACGAGTTCACCGCTTTGGCGATGAAGATCTTCGTTCAGTTCGGGTTCCAGATGATTGTGGCGACGCCGCTCAAATCGGTGATGACGCTCGAGCCGTTCATCGGCGGCGCGTGCTTTGTCGATATCCGAGACCGGAAACATTCGAGCATCCTGATGATCGAGTACGATGACGAGGCGCACCGCTTACGCCTGCCGGTGAAGGAGTCGCCCCACGCCGCGGTTGCCTGAGGATGTGCGCGCACTGATTGCGCGGCGTTACCAAAATCAGCGTAGCGAGTGGCTAACAGGAGGAGGAGAGTGGCCGATAATTATTCCACTCGGCTGCCCTTCGGAGAACCAAGCCATCGCGGAGGTTGAGGGGGTGCGGGCGTGGGTGGCCGCGTGGCGTTCGTGGCAGGGGGCCGGGAGCATCGAATGGCAGGAGAGGAGATGGCGCTCTCTGGGGACTCAGTCGGTTCCGGAGCGCGTTGTGATCCACGACGCAGTTGAGGCGGCTTCGTGGATCGGCGAATCTCAACGGTGGGCGGCGGCTCGCTCGCGCTACTGCGCTCTCATTCGGCGGCGGCCCGCGCTTCACGAGAAGCTACCGCGTTACTTCGATGTGATCGCGGACGCAACGGACGCCGAGATTTCCCGAATCGAGAGCGTGCTGGATTGGCTGGATGGGCACTCGACGCGCGAATTTTATCCTCGCCAGGTCCCCATCTTTGGGCTCGACACGAAATGGCTGGAGTCGCGTGGGGGCATGATTTCCGACCTTTGGGGTGCGCCGATGGAGTTCCGTCGCGCTCCGCTAACGGTTCGCATGCGCTTGCTTGACCCGCAGCTGAGCCAGACGATCGGTGGGCTTTCCGATGTCTGCGCATCGGTGGAAGAGCTCGCGACCCTTTCGATTCAGCCGTCGCACGTGTGGATCGTGGAAAACTTCCAGACCGGTTTCGCTTTTGCGCCGCTTGGCGGGTCGGTCGTATTGATGGGGCTCGGGTACGGTGTTTCCGTGTTGTCATCGATTCCCTGGTTGCGCCGCGCGGATTGCGTGTACTGGGGTGATATCGACACTCATGGGTTTGCGATTCTAAGCCGGGCCCGGGCCGCGCTGCCGCAAGTGCGGTCGATTCTGATGGATGAGGAAACGCTGCTCCGGTGCCGGGATTTGTGGGTAGAAGAACCGGCGCAGTGTCAGGCGGCGGCCGTGGCTGGCCTCACGCCGCAAGAGGAGGATGTGTTCACGGGCTTACGGGAAAATCGATGGGGCGTGCGCGTCCGGCTGGAGCAGGAGCGGATCGGATGGGATTATGCGTGGTCCGCGCTGGTAGGCTGTTGCTGAGTTTCCCGCTAAGTTGTTATGATTCAGGAAGACGCCACCCTAGCTCAGTTGGTAGAGCGGCTGATTCGTAATCAGCAGGTCGCCAGTTCGATCCTGGCGGGTGGCTCCAGTCTTTTCAATCACTTACAGGTAATTCGAGAGCGCCGAAAGCGGTTTGGTAGCAAGAGTCAGGGGTGGAGCGTTCTTAATTTCGTTGTCTCCACGGATTGGGGATGACGTTTCCAAACTCCTGCTCCAGTTCCTCTTTCCCATGGGCGGCCAACTCCACACTATCTATGTGATGCGGAATCGTCATGCAGCACTCCGTGCAGGTGATCTTGATGTTCGAAAACTCAGCCAGCCGCCGCTGGCCGGAAGGAGACACCATCACCCGGCGATCGCACCACGCGCACTTGTGATTGAACGCAGAACCCGCAACCGTGGAAGCCTGGGTTGCCGGGGCGCAAACGAGAATTCTGGGCACTGTCACATCATACCTTTGCGTTCCGGCTGCTGGGCCGTTTCAATGACTACAACGTTACCTGAACGTGAGGCCATTGGATCGCGAGCAGCCGCTCGCCAGCCTGCTCGCCCGTGGCAGGCGGACGGAGCGCTACCACACCCCTGAAACGGATCGATGTTGGTCGCGCTGACCAGATGCGCAATGCTTGGGGGTGTGAACAGGATGCGCGGCGGATCAAGTCCAGTCCGCATGGCAAGTTGGAAAGCCTATCGCTAAGACGCGCGGAGACCTTGGTCGGGGGATCGGGGGAGGCAGTGCCTTCCGCGAGCGGCCGGGCCCCAGCGCTTTAGCTTCAGCCTGCCGGTTGCACACCCGGATCTCGGCCAGCCTGCGCTGTCGCCACTCCAACCACGTGCCGGCTTTCCTCATCCGCAGAGGTGGATTTGGTTTTTACTGCGCTGATCGAATCGGAGACGACCCAACTTGCCCCGGCCAAAGCGATGCAGATCGCGTTGCCTGACCAGTTGAAGTGACTGCTTGGCTTGGCGGAGAGATTCGGAATCCAGACCAGCAGCTCGAACATCACGATCTCCGCTGTTAGAAGGCGCGCGGCCAAAGGTGCCATGATCCCCGTGAGAATGGCTACGGCGGCCCCGAAAAAGCCGATGGTGGTGGCATACGCCCAAAACATTTTGGCAGGCGGCAGCCAACCCGGAATCCAGCCCAAAAGGCCAGGCATGTCAATGATGTGGACGATGCCAAAGGAAATGGGGCAAATCCCGAAGAGGAGCAAGAAAAAGGGCTGGCGGCGAGCAAGGAAGGAACCGGCAGGTGAAAAGGTCGCGCAGAGAACCAGACCGGCGGCGACCAGAGCGAACTCTTCGAAGACATTCCCGATGGGGTCGTAGTTGCCGAGATTCACGAAGGCCTTCGGCACCCAAATGAGCGTGAAAACAGAGTAGACAATCGTTAGGGTCAGAGCACCGGAACGAGCAGTGCGGGGCAAGAGAAGCGCGATGCCCCCGGCGAGTTCAAGGGCGGCGGTGAGGTAGGCGAGCGGTGCGCGAAGAGGGACGTTGGGGCCGACGTTCTGCCAAGTGGTGGCGAAGTCGCCGGAGACCAGGCCGAAGAGGCCGAGCAGGATGGCGGCTCCGCTGTATAGGTAACGCCCGAGATTCGATGTTAGGCTACCTTGTCTCACCATCGAGAGCAGGGTTTTAGTATGTCTCGGTAATCCTCAGTGGACAATAGCCACTTTGCAAGATTTGAGCCGGACCAGTTCTCATCGATCAAGATCTTCTTGCGTAGAGTGAGGTCTGGCAATCACCAGCTAGCTACTGAATGCTGATCGTAACCGTATTTGACATCCGTCCGTCCACGGTCAGTACAAGCGAGACGCTTCCAGAGCCCGCAAGCGTGCCTGGAATCTGTAAGTTGACTTGGTCGAGCCCGGCGTACTGTCCTTGCACTCCCGCATAGAGCACCGGAACCGGGTTTCCATTCACCGTCGCCGTGACCGCGCCCAGTCCCGAGTTGTGCCGTACACCGGTCGCGTAGAGCGACAACACGAGTTCATCGGTGGTAGCACCTGTGCTCATTGCTACTGGGACGCACTGGTAAGCCGCCGGGCAATTAAAGACATTCTCCACAGTCACCGTGTGGTCCGCGTGATAAAGCCCAGCGGTCGCGATCGGAACTCCGGCTCCGCTTGCGTTTGCTGTGAAGATCCCCGGCGAAACGCTATCCACTTGAATCGTGGTGGAAAGCGTCGAACTTCCGGTATTTAGGCTCAGCGTCGCCGCACCTGTTGCAAAGCCGCTCGGAATGATCAAATTGATCTGATCGGGGGAAACGTAATCCAGCGGAATCGCCGCGGAACCGCCGCTCGAATCCGTCAACGTAGCCGATACCCCACCAAGAGTCGTCGGAAGAGGCAGGGTTTGAGCGAAAGCGGTCTGAGAAGACAGACCGGTCCCCAGCAAGGTAACGAACTGGTCCGGAGCGGTTGCCACGTCCTGGTAATCGGCTGCGTGAACTACCAGAAACCCAGTTTGGAATTGGGAGAACTGATCGGTCGTGGGCCAGGAGGCAATAGCAGCGGCGTCCGCCTGAAGGGCGGAATCAATGGCGGTGAAAAAGGAGTTGTAATCTTCCTGACGGGTATTGGTTAAGTAACAGATCGCTGTCTGATCCGACAGTAAGATCAATCCCGAGTTATTGCCTGGCAGCGAGCCGTGAAAGATCCATGTGTATCCCGGACCCGACGGCGGCAAATATCCAGGAAATTCGGATACCGGAGTTTGGAAAAGCGCCGGACCGCGCGATCCGTTTATGGACGTCAGAAAGCGCAGCAGATCCATGGTGCTGCTTACTAATCCTCCATTGGCATGGTTGTCTTCCAGATCGTATCCTCCATACGGCCACGTCACCAATCCGCCGCCTGGAAACACGGAAGTAGCCAGTGCTTCTCCTGGATAATCGTAATAAGTCACTTCGCCGGGGAGTTGAGTCAGCGTTGATCCGAATTGCGTGCGCGAGTTCCCCAACGGTCCGGTAACACTGCCGAGAACAAATGATTCATACGTTTGCCCGGTAACTTGCGCGATGACTTGTCCAAGAACCAGGTAACCGAAATTGGAGTAGGAGTAATAAGTGCCGGGATCGGTGTCCAGCGACCTACCGAGCATGAACCGGATGATCGTAGCTGGATCGGCCGGCGGCGTGGTGCCCGCCACATTCGCAATATTGTCAACGTCAAACAGCGGATCGTAACCGGTGCCGTCATTCTCTCCATACCAGCCGCTCATGTGATCCAGGAGGTCCTGAATCGTGATCTCGGCAACGCGCGGATCTTCGGTATAGCCCGGCAGCGGAGTCAAGTTCGAAAGAATCGAGAAGGCTTTATCACCGAGCGAAAGCTGTCCGCGCTCGATTAACTTATAAATGGCAGCCGCTGTGTGAGGCTTGGTGTCGCTCGCGATACGGAACAGCGAGTCAGGCTGAACCTGAGCTCCGGTCGAAGTGTCCGCGTAGCCATAGCCGCGGGCGAATACCAACTGACCGTTGTGGGCAATTCCCAACGCTGCGCCAGGGATCGCGTATGTTGACATCATCTGGGCCATCGTTGTGTCGAAGCTGGAAAGACTCGGTACGGCGGTTCCGGTAACCGGCGTTTGCGCTGACGCAAAGCTCACCGGCACGGAGATCAGGAGCGATAAAAACAGTGTAAGTCGCATAGCACCAGCGCGTTTCTGAGTTGTTCAGGATATGCAGCCGGAGTTGCGGCTCTTCGGTTGACCCTCCGTGGATTGTATCAACAAAGTATTAGCTGAGCTAGGCTCGGCAGTACCAGGCGCCCTACTGTTGGTCCATCGCCAGTCGTTCGTCGCCTGGGGAAGAGGCCGTCTGCGGAGTACCGCACCCTGCGCAGAATCGCTGATGCAGCGCAATCGCTCTCTATGAAACCTGCCGCGGTTCATCCGTAGGGTCAGCAAAACTCCGTGTTCATCATCTCTAGAATTTGCCGGAGTGCTTCCTCCCGATCGTGGCCTTCGTTTGCATATGCATTCGCGGCATGGCGTGCCATATCGGCAAGCAACAACCCCCAAGTCGCTGGATTCTTCCACGTCGTCTTCAACACCACGTCTTGTGTCTCGCCGGCGCTGTCCACACTCGCAAAACCTCGAACGCCTGAGTGTTGGACGCCATAGGAGGCAACTCGAGTTCGCGCGCCGGTCTTCCTTTGAACATGATCTTCTCCGTTCAAATTATCGCGGAGTTCGCATCCATGGCGGGTGTCACTTCCAAACGGACCAAAAGATCAATGGAATCAATCGCGGCTGTGTGGCTCCCCGACATGGATTCGAACCACGATTCACGGCTCCAAAGGCCGCTGTCCTACCGTTAGACGATCGGGGAATAAAAGGGAGGCGATTCCAGTTTAGCTCAACTTTAAACGCCAGATCACTTTGATAAGAGCGGCGAAATCAGAAGCCGCCCAGATCGGTACTCCCCAAAATCACCAAGAACCCCACAATTATGAACAACGCGTTGGTGAAGTCCACGTACAAGGCCAAGGTGCTCATCCTCCAACGCTTTGGATTCGCCGCCGCAATCAGCAACCAAACCGATCCCCCGGCCACGTGCGCCGCCTGGTAAGCCGTAATCCCGTAATAGGCCACTCCCAACGCCGGCACGCTCCAGGGATTCGAGAAAAGCGCCACATGCTCCACCAGATAAAGCCGCCCCCACTCCATCGCGAGCAGGAACAGAAACGTACCCCATCCGACCAACGCGAGCGCAACCATGCGCTGCGCCATCACATAGTCATCCTTTTCCGCGCTTTTCACGGCGACATGCATCACGAAGCTTGCGGCCAAGCCGAACATCATCATCGAAATGGTCATCAGGCCTGAAGGAAAATGAAACGGCCGGGGCCACGCCGCGGTATGGAAGCGCGCCACAAAGTAAGCCGCTAAAAGGCAAACAAAGACCGCGGAATCGAACGCCAGGATCAGCGGCAGTCCGTTCTCCCGCCGGTTTGCCGAGCGCCAGCTTTCCATTCCCGTCATCCTGCCGGATTAACCCCAGACGAGAAACAACGCCATCAGGCAAAGCCACATTACGTCGAGGAAGTGCCAAAAGATGCTGCTCACAACCACCCCGGTACGCTTGCCCGGGCCAAGCCGAAACCGCACAGCCGCTACGCCAACCCACAACAGCGCGATGAGCGCTCCGATGGCGTGCGCCGCGTGGGTCCAGGTCAGGATGTAAAAAAATCCGTGACTCGGATTCGCGTTCATGAAAACGCCCTGATCGCTGAGTTGTTTCCAGGCGATGACCTGGCCGGTCAGAAATCCCGCGCCAAGCAAGATGCCGAGCCACCAGAGCCAATTGAATAAATCGCGTTTACCGCGGCGAAGAGCGTGACGGGCCGCTTCAATGGCGACGCTGCTGAGTAAGAGAAGCGCGGTGTTGGGCCAAAGAATCGAGGGTACCGGAAGCGAGACCCAACCTCTCGTGCTCAGGGCGTGGCGCAGAATCAACGTGCTCGCCAGCGCCGCGAACGTCATGGTGCTGGCGGCCATGCCGACAATCAAGCCGAATACGGAAACAGATCGGTGGGAGCCCCGGCGCTCGGGGTTGGAGTCGCCATCCCCGCCTCCACCGAAAGGAAATTCATTCTCGATAGGTGGGAGACCACCGCGGTCGTTTTCGACGAGAGTGCCCGGGCGCGGCATAAGGATCAGTATCGCTTGATGGGATGCGGGGATGCGGCGCAGGGAGTAAAAATCGAAGGAAGGAAGGCGAGCCGGTTGCCCGCCTTCCCGATAAAGTCTTACGCCGCGGGAAGCGGGATGTTGGATTTCGCCAGAGCCTTGCGCAAAGTGCTCTCCGCTTCATCCGGAGAAAGCCCGCGCGCGCAGGAAATTTCAGATACCAGCATGTGCCGCGCCCGTTCCACCATCTTCTTCTCGCGGAAGGACAACGGCTTGTCGGCTTGCAGGATCAGCAGGCCCTTGAGGACCTCGGCAATCTGAGGAAGATTGCCGCTCTGCATCTTGTCACTGTTCAGTTTGAACCGGCACTTCCAGTCGGGGCAGTTACGGCAATCGCCCTCGGCCAGGTAGGTCAAAACTTTGGTGATTTCGGATGTTTTGGTGATCTTGCGAAGGCCGATGGAGCCGACGTTGGAAACCGGCACCATCACCGTCATGCTGCTGTAAACCAGACGAAGTAAGTAAAACTGCTCGTGCTGGTTCCCGAAATTCCGGGTACTGATGTTTTCAATGGTGCCAACGCCTTGGTTGGGATACACCACTTTTTCACCGATCTCGAAGGTCATACATGGACATCCCCCATTGGTCTACCGGTGTTCGCGATCTGTAACGTTTCGTTCACAACAAAGCATCTAATGGTAGGCATAAAAAAAATTTGTGTCAAGTCCAGTTGACAAACCACTCACATACTTCCGCCAGTTACGCGAATTTGTGCGACAGCCGATCGGCTACCGGCTGGACTTCAGCCGCAGCAGCATCGCCGAGCCGGTGACACCTGCCAAAAGGGACGCGGAAAAAATCCCGACTTTCGCGTCGCTTAAGAGGGCCAGGTTCTCGGCCGATAAGCTTCTGAACGCTAAACCGCCGACGAACAGCGACATTGTAAATCCGATGCCAGCCAGCCAGGCGGCGCCGTGGATGTGGGGCCACGTGACGTTTAGAGGCCTTTCCGCAACACGCAGCCGCGTGGAAGCGAACGAGAACAGCATGATTCCGGCTGGTTTCCCCAGGAACAGCCCGAGAAGCACGCCCACGGTTACGGCGTTGCTGAAGCCATGTGGTTGTCCGCCCACGATGCGCACGCCGGCATTGGCGAACGCGAACAACGGCATGATCACCATCGCGACCCATGGGCGCAGCGCCTGCTCCATGCGGTGGAGCGGCGGCTCGACATGGCGACAGGCGGATTCAATCTGCTCCACTATTTCTTCGCGCTGATCGCCTTCTTCGAGCGCCGTCGCGAACTCATTCATGAGCCTGGTACCGCGCTTCAGAAATTCCACGGGGTCCAGGAACCGCGTTCCCGGAATCACCATCGCGAGCAGCACACCGGCGATGGTCGCGTGCACGCCGGACCGCAGCACCGCCATCCAAAGCAGCGCTCCGGGGAGCGCGTAGGCCAGCGGCTCAGCCACGCCCAGCCTATTCATCAGGAGCAGCACCAACATCAAAGCTCCCGCGGCGGCCAGCGCTATCCAGTGGATGGCACTGGTGTAGAACACCGCGATCACCATCACCGCGAAGATGTCGTCCACAATCGCAAGAGCTGTTAGAAACACGGCGAGGCCCGTCGGGATGCGGCGGCCGAGGATCGCCATTACGCCCGAAACGAAGGCGATATCTGTCGCCATCGGGATACCCCAGCCCGCACTCCCCGCACGGCCGGCGTTGAATCCGGCATAAATCAGAGCTGGCGCCAGAACGCCGCCCAGCGCCGCCGCGATCGGGAACGCTGCCCGCCGGAACGAAGCCAATTCCCCGCTGGAGACCTCCCGTTTGATCTCCAGACCCACAAGCAGGAAGAAAATGGTCATGAGCCCGTCGTTGATCCAAAACAACAACGGGCGGAAGACTTCCAGGCCTTGATAGCCCAAACCGATCCGGAACTCCCACAGGTGATCATAGGATTGCCACCAGGGGGAGTTGGCCCAAATCAAAGCCGCCAAAGCCGCAGCCAATAGTACGATTCCGCTTGAGGCCCGCGCGGATGCAAACAGCGAGAGCGGCCTCGTCAAGATGGCGACGGGGCGCCGCTCGGGCAGGTTTACGGGTTCATCGACAGTCGGTCCGCGCATCCTCACCGAAGTGTGGCAGCTTTTGTAAGCTCATCCAACTCCGGATTGGCGAGGGTTCGGATGGAACGCGGCGGCGCCGCAGCAGGCGGATTTTCTGCTGATTTCATATCGAAATTTCATATGCAATCAATCAGGATTTTCAGTGGCAAGTGCGCGTATCACGCTGTGGCGACGGCGTTGCGCAAACACCGCCGGAAAAAGTCTTGCGAGTTCAGGCGGTCTGAAAGTACCTAAATGACAGATAAGTCGATGAGCGAGTAAAGTTTCGTCTTGACATACCCAAAATGCGGCGCGTACACTGAACCAAAACGAACAACGTCCTGGGCCAGGTTTGCCGCCACAGTTGTCCCTTCATCCCGCATTGATTTTCGCCGGGCGCCGGAAGAGGAGACCTCGTGATTTGTTTGCGTACGGATCTGAACTCATCGCTTAGCCAAGTGTGTATCGTGAACGCAGTATTCTCAAAGAATCTTTCAGGAGCTAATTAAAGGTACCGTGCCTATGAATTCCACCACATCTCCCTCCCTCATTCCGCCGTACGGCGGAGCGCTCAAGAACCTGCTGGTGCCATCCGAACAAGTCGAGCGCCTGACCACTCACGCTGGTGAACTTGCCTCGATCCAGGTAACCGAACGTACAATGTGCGACCTCGAACTGCTCGCGGTCGGCGCGTTCTCTCCGGTGGATCGATTCATGGGCAAAGCCGACTATTTCGGCGTGCTGAACAACATGCGTTTAGCCGATGGAACCCTGTTCCCCATTCCCATCACCCTGACCATCGCCGATCCCGGACAGTTCAAAATCGGGCAGGAGATTGCCCTGCGCAGTTCCAAGAACAATCGCCTGGCAATTCTTACCATTGAAGAGATCTACGAACGCGATCCGGAGCTCGAAGCGCAGAAAGTTTGCGGCACGCTCGATGCCAAGCACCCGTTTGTCGCAGAGATGAAAAGCTGGGGCCGCTACAACCTTGCGGGTCCCGTACAGGTGCTGGAAATTCCCCGGCACTATGATTTCCCGGAGCTTCGGCATACCCCGGCCCAAGTCCGCGAAATGCTGACGGCGATGGGCAACCCCAACGTCGTG
Organism: Bryobacteraceae bacterium; assembly: GCA_965225785.1. Classification (GTDB taxonomy): domain Bacteria; phylum Acidobacteriota; class Terriglobia; order Bryobacterales; family Bryobacteraceae; genus Bog-113. The sequence goes on from CBDDBV010000005.1 coordinate 1,909,168, forward strand.
GCTTTCCAAACCCGCAATCCGATGCACCGCGTCCATGAGGAATTGACGAAGCGAGCCGCCGAAGAAGCGGGCGCCAGCCTCTTGATTCAGCCTGTGGTGGGCATCACCAAGCCGGGCGATGTGGATACGTACACGCGGGTTCGCGTTTACAAAGCTCTAGTCGACAACCACTATGATCCGATAACCACCCTGCTGAGCCTGCTTCCGCTTGCGATGCGGATGGCCGGTCCGCGCGAGGCGCTTTGGCATGCCATCATTCGCCGGAACTTCGGCGCGAACCACTTTATTGTGGGCCGGGACCACGCCGGGCCGGGTAAGGACTCGACCGGAAAGCCCTTCTACCGCGGCACGGAAGCCCGGGAACTGGTGGCCGAACACGAAGCCGAGATCGGCGTCAAGATGCTGCCGTTCGACGAGATGGTGTATCTGCCCGAAGAAGATCGTTACGAGCAGGTGACGCGCGTCGCGGATGGCGTGAAGGTCGCCAACATCTCCGGTACCCAGGTGCGCGATGAGTTCCTCGCCAAAGGCAAGGAGCTTCCCGAGTGGTTTACGCGTAAAGCCACGGCGGCGGTTCTGCGGTCCGCCTATCCTCCCCGGACCGAACAGGGTTTCACCATCTGGTTCACGGGCCTTCCCAGCGCGGGAAAGAGCACCATCGCCGAGATCCTCACCGTCATGCTCAACGAGCGTGGCCGCCAAGTGACCGTGCTCGATGGCGATGTGGTTCGCACTCATCTCTCGAAAGGTCTCGGTTTCTCCCGTGAGGATCGCGACCTCAACATCTCCCGCATCGGTTTCGTGGCCGCTGAGATTTCCCGCCATGGAGGCGCGGTCATCTGCGCGGCGGTCAGCCCCTACGCGGCTACCCGCAACCAGGTCCGCCAGATGCACAAAGAAGGCATCTTTATTGAGGTGTTTGTGGATACCCCGGTAAACGTTTGCGAAGTCCGCGACGTGAAGGGATTCTACGCCAAGGCCCGCTCCGGTGAAATCAAGGGCTTCACGGGTGTGGATGACCCTTATGAGGCGCCGGAGAATCCCGAGTTGACTCTCCCGACCGCCAACCGGACGGCGGAAGAAAACGCCCGCGAAATCGTACGTTACCTGACCGATCAGGGCTTCCTCGAGACGGAAGAATCCCGCCCGGTGCGCGAACAAGTACTGGCTTCTAGCAACCGCTAAACCCTCAGGTGAGCCAGGAGGCGGCAAGTTCCGCTTCCTGGCCGAACTCGTCTGGAAAGGAGACCATGCATCGCGTCGTCGTAACAGGTCTCGGGCTCGCCACATCTCTCGGGCCGGATGCCGATACTTGCTGGAAGCGGTTGGTTGCCGGGGAAAACGGTATTCGCCGCATCACGTTCTGGGACGCGTCCGAGTACCAGACCAAGGTGGCGGGCGAAGTGCGGCAGATGCCGCGCGAACTAGGTCTCGAATCGTACCCTGGCAAGTGCTGTCGGCGGCAGGTGCGCCTGTTCGCGCCTGCCGCTCAGGAAGCCTTTCGCGACGCCGGCATGGACTCGAATTTGATCGGGCGGCGCAACATCGGTCTCTCGCTCGGTACCACCGTCAACTACCTCGATATGAGCCTGCTGCGGCAATATTTCAGCTTGGCCGAGCCCGGCAAATTTACGCTGGATATGCGTCGGCTGCTCGAAAATGGGGAGAATCTGCCACGCTACACGTTTTTCCGGCGCCAAGGAGATACGCTGGCGAGCGTGGCGTCTCGTCTGCTCGGAATCGGCGGCCCTGCGCTGGTGAATGACACGGCTTGTGCCGCCAGCGCGTACGCGGTTGGCGAAGGATTTCATATGGTCCGTCGCGGACGCGTCCGCGCGGTGCTCGCGGGCGGCGCGGCGGCCTTGGTGAGTCCGCTGAGTATTCTCGCCTTCGCCGTAATCGGCGCGCTCAGCCGATCGGATGATCCGGATTCCGCATCCCGTCCGTTTGATCGCCGCCGCGACGGTTTTGTGATGGGTGAAGGGGCCGGTGCGGTCGTCCTGGAATCGCTCGAAAGCGCGCGGGAGCGCGGTGCCCCCATCTACGCGGAAATTACGGGGTTTGGGGCCAGTCTGAATGCGCATAACCTGACGGATCCATCCCCAGGTGGAGTGGCCGAGGCGGAAGCCATGCGCCTGGCGCTCGCCGAGGGCAACACGCCGCCCGAGGAAGTAGACTACGTCGCCGCCCACGGTACCTCCACGCAGAAGAACGATTCCACGGAAACGCAGGCGATCAAAGGGTTATTCGGCAAACATGCTTCCCGCCTGATGATTTCCTCCAACAAAGGTCAGATCGGCCACACGATCTCCGCGGCGGGAATCGCAAATTTGGTTTTTACCATCAAAGCGATGCAAAATAGTGAGATTCCCCCAACCATGCACCTACAGGAATCCGACCCCGAGTGCGATTTAGATTATGTGGCGAACCGTAGCCGTAAGAGGTCCATTCGCAACGCTCTCGTGAATGCTTTCGCGTTTGGGGGCCAGAACGCCGTCCTCGCGGTCCGCGCGTGGGCGGCCTGAAGCCAGAGATAACTCAAGAGGAAAACTTATGCAGAACAGTTGGATGACGGATGAAGAAATACAGGAACACTTCGCGGCAATCGTAGCCCAGAGCCTGCACATCGACGCCCAACAGGTTAGCCCCGACGCGTACCTGGATGATCTCGGCGCGGAATCGCTCGATCTGATCGAGATTGCCATGGAAGTGGAATCCAAGTTCAAAGTGTGGTTGCCGGAGAAGAGCATTCTCCAGACAGCCATCGAGGTGTATGGTCCGGGAGTGCTCGAGAAAGACGGCTATCTGACCGCCGAAGGCAGGTCGCTGCTGCAGGCACGCTTGCCGGAAGAGGATAAAGACCGGTTCCACGGCAATGTTTCCCTGAAAGACGTCCAGCGCTACTTCATGCAGGTGGAGACGTGGATCCGCATGATCGATGGTCTGCTCTTCTATACCCCGACGGCCTGCAAACATTGCGGTGCGCCCATGGCCGCTTCGCTCGGCTTCCGCCTGAAGTGCACCGCGTGTGAACAGGAAATCACGCTGCGGTCTGGCGACGAAATCAACCGCGAATGGGTGATGGAATTTTCAAATAACCGGTCGCACTACGGATCGCAAACCGAGGCCAATCAAACCGACAGCGTGCATCCCGCCACTGTCTGAACTAAGGAGGATGGTCCCGCAAGGCTCCCATCCTCAGGGAGACCGGAATCAAGCATGAGCAGCCTGAGCAGCACGAAGCCCGCCGGCATTAATCTGGACCAGTTCGGCATCCTAGCCGCGAACCTTCCCGGCCACCTGGACACCACTATTGTGATCGCTGCCAGCCGGCGAGGCGCGGGGGAGATTCCCGCCGCCGGTCTGCTGAACCTGGAAGCGACGCCGAAACAAAACGAAGCCAAGTTGGCGATCGCACGGGTGGCGCGCCTGGCGCATGGGGATTTTGCGGTTAAGTTCGATGCGTCGCTGGCGATGACACGCGAACTGCTTCAAACCCTTCCGCCGAATGCCCGAACCATCGTCTTCACGGGCGCGTTCACCAGCGCGGCGGATTCCTCTCTTTCCGGGCTGATCGAAGCGGCTCGCCCGGACCGTCGGAAGGTCTTCATCGAAGTGACGAGCGCGGATGAGGCGCGCATTGCTCAGGATCTTGGCGCCGATGGGGTGATTGCCAAAGGCCAGGAAGCGGGCGGCATTGTCGGCGAAGAAACCAGTTTCATCCTGCTCCAGCGTTTGCTGCGCGAGATTTCTCTCCCGGTTTGGGTGCACGGCGGAATTGGCCCGCACTCAATCGCAGCTTGCTATGCGGGCGGCGCGGCGGGTGTGGTGCTCGACAGCCAGCTTCTACTCACCGCCGAATCAAGCATTCCGGCTCGCCTTCGCGCAGCTCTCGAGCGCGCCGGCGGCGACGAGACGCTTTGCCTGGGACGCGAGTTCAACTCGCTCACGCGGCTTTGGAAGCGCCCGGGAATGAAGGGCGTGGAGGAAATCGAGAAGCTGGAGGTGGAGCTTTGCGGTAAGCCGCTGGCGGAAGCCCAGATTGCCTGGCGTGAGGCTCTACGCGCGCGCTCCGGTTGGAACAATCCGGAAACCAACGTTTGGCTGCTGGGCCAGGACGCCGCGTTCGCCGCTCCGTTCGCCGCGCGTTACATCACCGTTGCCGGGGTAATCGACGGCTTGCGCGCTTCCGTGCGAGACCATGTGAATGCGGCGAAGAAGCTCGCACCGCTCGGCCGCGGTTCCGCTCTGGCGCGATCGCATCGCACCGAGTATCCGATTTTGCAGGGCCCCATGACGCGAGTCAGCGATACGGCGGAGTTCGCCAACTCCGTGGCGGAAGGCGGCGGGTTGCCGTTTCTGGCGCTGGCGCTGCTGCGTGGTCCGCAGGTTCGCCGCTTGCTGGAGCGAACGCGCGATCTGGCGGGCGAGAAGAGTTGGGGCGTAGGCATTCTTGGCTTTGTTCCGTCAGAATTGCGCGAAGAGCAGTTGGCGGTCGTGCGGGATATCAAGCCGCCGTTTGCGCTGATCGCCGGTGGCCGGCCGGATCAGGCGGCGAGCTTAGAGAAGTTGGGCATTGCAACTTATTTGCACGTTCCCGCGCCGCCGCTGCTTCGAATGTTCCTCGAAGACGGCGCCCGGCGTTTTATTTTCGAAGGCCGCGAGTGCGGCGGGCACGTGGGACCGCGCACCAGTTTCATTCTTTGGGAAGCGATGATCGACACGCTTCTCGAAGCCATCCAGAAGGGTACGAAGGCCGACGAGCTGAGCATCATATTCGCGGGCGGCATTCATGACGCGCAATCGGCGGCGATGGTGTCGGCGATGGCCGCGCCCCTTGCTGAAAAGGGCGTAAAGCTGGGCGTGCTCATGGGGACCGCTTACCTCTTCACGAAAGAAGCGGTCGCGGGCCGCGCCATCAACGATACTTTCCAGCAGGAGGCGTTGAACTGCCGCCATACCGTGATTCTCGAATCGGGACCGGGTCACGCCACGCGCTGCGTCAGTACCGGTTTCGCGGACGTTTTTCGCGATCTGAAACGCAAACTCCAGGCCGAAGGTAAGTCCCACGAAGAGATCAAAGACGCCCTTGAGGCCCTAAATGTGGGCCGGCTGCGTATTGCGTCCAAAGGCATTGACCGCACCGGGACCGGAGCGGATCTGAAATATGTAGAGGTGTCGCGCGAGGAACAGCTTTCGCAAGGCATGTATATGATCGGGCAGATCGCCTCGCTCTGGTCGGGCACATGTACCGTGCAGGAACTGCATGAATCCGTCTCGGCGGGCAGTGCCGAGTGGCTGAAAAACGTCGCCGCGCCGGAGATTCCCGCCTTCATCGAACCTCCCGCTGAACCCCCCTGTGACATCGCCATTGTCGGCGTCAGCTGCATTCTTCCAAAGGCGAAGGACGTTCGCGAGTTCTGGGCCAACATCGTCAACAAAGTCAACGGCATCGTCGAGGTCCCCAAGACGCGTTTCGACGCCGATCGCTATTACGACCCGGATAAGAAAGCTCGCGACAAGATGTACTCGAAGTGGGGCGGCTTTCTGGAGGACGTGGCGTTCGATCCCATGCGCTACGGAATCCCCCCCAACGCGCTGGCCTCGATCGATCCCATGCAGTTGCTTGGGTTGGTCGCGGTGGAAGAAGCTCTCAAAGACGCCGCTTACGATGTACGCCCGTTCAATCGCGCGCGCACCAGCGTCATTCTCGGCATGAGCGGCGGTCTGGGCGACGTCGGTCTGAACTATGCCGTCCGCACGACGATGCCGGAGTATGTCGAGAACGTGCCCGAGTCGGTAAAGTCGCAGATGCCGGAGTGGACGGAGGACACCTTCGCGGGTATTCTCCTCAACGTCGCCGCCGGACGGATCGCCAACCGCTTCGATTTCGGCGGCGTCAATTTCACGGTGGACGCGGCTTGCGCTTCGTCGCTGGCCGCAACCGCCATCGCGACGCGGGAACTCACGGCTGGATCGAGCGATATGGTGGTAGTCGGCGGCATCGATACGCTGCAGAGTCCGTTCGGATTCATGTGTTTCGCGAAAGCACAGGCGCTTTCACCGCGCGGGCAATGCCGTCCCTTCGACGAGTCGGCCGACGGGATCGCGATCAGCGAAGGCATCACCATGCTGGTGCTCAAGCGGCTGAGCGACGCCGAGCGCGCAGGCGATCGCATTTACGCCGTGATCAAGGGAATCGCCGGTTCAAGCGATGGACGCGGCAAGAGCATGACCGCGCCTCGGCCGGAAGGTCAGATGGCGGTGATCAACCGGGCCTATCGGCAGGCTCGCTTCGGGCCGTCGACGGTGGGGTTGTTCGAAGCGCACGGGACCGGTACCGCGGCGGGCGACGCGGCGGAGATTACTTCGCTTTCGGAATCCCTGCTCGCGGATGGGGCGAAGCCCGGCTCCATTGCGGTGGGCTCAATCAAGTCCATGGTGGGCCACACCAAGGCCGCAGCCGGGGTCACCGGACTTCTGAAGATTGCGCTCTCGCTTTATCACAAAGTTCTTCCCGCCACCATCAACGTGGAGAAGCCCAACGCGCGGTTGAAGGATCCCGCAAGCCCGGTTTACGCGAACACGGAAACGCGGCCGTGGCTGCGCATGTCGGCGGAGACGCCGTTGCGGGCGGGTGTTTCCAGCTTCGGGTTCGGCGGCACCAACTTCCACGCCGTCCTTGAGGAATACACGGGCGACGCGCGGATTCCTGAAGACATCCCGGCGGTGGAGCATTGGCCGGCGGAGTTGTTCCTGTTTTCGGGCTCGGCGGATTCCATCGCCTCTTCTCTGAACCTGCTCAGCGCCAATCTGACGGCGGGGAATCGGACGCCGCTGCGGAATCTCGCCGCACAAGCTTCACAGAAGCTGGCGAATCCCCGGGCCGGTTTCCGTCTGGCGATCATTGCGACGAGTCACCAAGACCTGGCCGCGAAGCTCGCTGCGGCAAAGGATGTTCTCGGCCAAGGGAAGCACTCCGGCAAGAGCGGAATCTATCTCGCTCCGATTACCGCGGAAGCCCCTACGCTGGCGTTCTTATTCCCCGGACAGGGTTCGCAGGCGCCGAACATGCTGCGCGACCTCGCCGTTCATTTTCCTGAGTTCCGTCTTTCTCTGGAACGCGCCGACCAGGTTCTGGCAGGCCGCTTCCCCCGCCAGCTATCCGGCTACATCTATCCGCAGCCGGTGTTCACGCCCGAAGAGGAAAAGCGCCAGATGGCGGAGATCACCGCCACCGCCATCGCTCAACCCGCTCTGGGCGCCGTGGAAATCGCGCTCACCCGTCTGCTGGGCCGTTTGGGCGTCACTCCCGCGATGACGGCGGGACACTCTTATGGCGAGTATGCCGCGCTTGCCGCGGCCGGAGTGATCAGTGAAGACGTTCTTTTTGAACTTTCCGAACGCCGCGGAAACGCCATCGAAGAAGCTACTCGCGGCGGGGACGCCGGGACGATGGCCGCGGTTTTGGCCGACGCGGGCATGGTGGAAAAGGCCCTGAACGGCAGTTCGGGAATCACCATCGCCAACTACAACAGCCCGAAGCAGACCATCATCGCCGGCTCGAAAGATGCCGTGGCGAAAGCGATTGAGACACTGTCCGCGCAGAAACTTGCGGCCAAGCCGATCCCAGTAGCCTGCGCGTTCCATTCCCCTCTGATGCAGCCCGCGCGCGAACGCCTTGCGGCCGTGCTGGATCAGCAAACTTACGAAGCGCCCACCGCGCAGGTCTTCTCCAACACTTTGGCGGCGCCGTACCCGGCCGATTCCTCGGCTATCGCCGGCCTGCTCGCCAGCCATCTCGTCAAACCTGTCCGCTTTGTCGATCAGGTTCGCGCCATGCATGACGCCGGAGCGCGCGTCTTTGTGGAAGTCGGACCGAAGAACGTGCTTTCGAACCTGGCGAAGGCCAACCTCGAAGGCCGCGAAGTCTCTATTCTCCAGGCCGATTCCACCGAGCGCCGCGGGCTGGAACAGTTCCTTCATCTGGTCGGGCAGTTGGCGGTGGCGGGCGTGCCCGTTGAATCCGAAGAGTTGTTCCGGGGACGTGTGGATACGATTTCCATTACCCCGGCGCGCGCGCCGCAGTGGATGGTGAATGGGGCCGGAACGTATGCGGTGGCAAACCCGCCCGTGCCGAAAAAACCCATCAAGCTGGTGGATCCGGCAACCATTCAGCCGGTTGTGCGAACGGTTGAAGTGGTGAAGGAAGTTATCAAGGAAGTTCACGTGGCTGGGCCCGCGGCGGTACAATCCATATTCGCCGCCGGACCGAGTGGAGTCATTCTCGAATATCAGCGGATGATGCAGCAGTTCCTTACCGCGCAGACCTCTATCATGCAGAGCTTCCTGACCGGTCAGGAAGCGGCGCCCGAGGTTGCGAAGGCGCCGCCGATCAGTGTTCCGAAGCCGCTCGCCCCTGCGCCTGTCCGATCCCTGGCGCTACCACCTTCGCCCAAGCCCGCGCCGAAACCCGAGCTGAAACCGCCTCCCATCGCTGCCACGGTCCCCGCGGCGGCGGTTGCGGCGGCTCGCAATATTGAGAAGGAAATCGTCGCCATCGTCAGCGACCGCACGGGCTACCCGTCCGACATGCTCGATCTGGATGCCGGCATTGAATCCGATCTCGGCATCGATTCCATCAAGCGCGTCGAAATTTTGAGCGCTCTGCAGCGCACCTGCTCGCCGGCGGAACAAAGCCAGGTGCAGGGCATCATGGAGAAGTTGACCAGCGCGCGGACGTTGCGCGAAATTGCCGCCAAGCTTTCCCCTATCTTCACATCCAGTGCTGTCCCGGCTAATGCAGTGCCCGTGGCGGCTGTGGTCATGGTTGCGCAACCGGCCGCCGCAAGCCGCAACATCCTGGCCGACCTTACCGCAATCGTCAGCGACCGCACGGGGTACCCGTCGGATATGCTCGACGCCGGCGCGGGCATCGAGTCCGATCTGGGCATCGATTCCATCAAACGGGTCGAGATTCTGAGCGCGTTCCAGCGAACTTGTAACGAAGCGGAACAAAGCCAGGTGCAGGGAATCATGGAAAGGCTAACTAGCGCGCGGACGCTCCACGAAATTGCCGAGCGTCTGCAGCCTCTTTTTGCCGCATCCACCGCGCCCATTGCCGAACCAGTCCCGCCGGCGTCCGCTCCACTGGCGGCCCCAGTTGCAAAGACGGCGCCCGTGCGCGCCGTTCTGGCCGATCTGACGGCGATCGTAAGCGAACGGACAGGCTACCCGGCTGACATGCTGGATGCCAACGCGGGGATCGAATCCGACCTCGGCATCGATTCCATCAAGCGCGTCGAAATACTGAGCGCATTCCAGCGGACCTGCAGCGAAGCGGAACAAAGCCAGGTGCAGGGCATCATGGAAAAGCTCACCAGCGCCCGCACTTTGAACGAGATCGCGGAGCGCCTTCAGCCGCTGTTTACCGCGCCGAGCGCAGTGATACCCGCAGCCAAGACGAATCAGCCCGCGGCCGCGCCCGCTCCGGTCCGCACGATTCTTCCGGATCTGACCGCCATCGTAAGCGAGCGGACGGGCTACCCCGCGGACATGTTGGACGCCAACGCGGGCATCGAATCCGATCTCGGCATCGATTCGATTAAGCGCGTTGAAATACTGAGCGCGTTCCAGCGGACCTGCGACGAAGCGGAACAAAGCCAGGTGCAGAGCATCATGGAGCGGCTCACCAGCGCGCGCACATTGAACGAAATCGCGGAGCGCCTCTCGCAAATCCTGGGAACCGCCCAACCCGCTGCGCCGCCGACTCAGTCCGAATCGGTCGCGCGCTTCACCCTCACCACAAAATCGCAGCCGCGCACTTCGGCGCCGCGAAGCTTCGCCGGCCGAGTGGTGCTGATCACCGATGACGAAAACGGCGTCGCTTCCGCCATCGCCGACGCGTGGACGGCAGTCGGCGAACGCGTGCTTTTGCTCCGGCATAGCCCCGGCTCCACGCTCCACGCCGAGAGTGTTTACTCGACGGACCTGACCGATCCGGCGCAAGTGGAAACGCTGCTCGCTTCCATTCGGAAAGACTACGGCTCCATCGGCGCTCTCATTCATTTGCTGCCGCTCCAGAATGCTTCATCCTTCAAGGAACTGACCTTCGCGGACTGGCGCACGCAAGTACGCCAGGACGTTCGCAGCCTGTACCTGCTCGCCAAACACGCGGAAGCAGACCTTAAGGCCGCTGGCAAGCAGAATGGGGCATTGCTCGCGGTGGTAACCGGGCGGGGCGGGGAATTTGGCCTCGCGCCCGGTTCAGCGCCCGCGCCGACCCACTTCGCGGCAGCCGACTTCGTCAAAACCCTTTCGCTCGAGTTCAACGACGTTCTGTGTAAAGTCGTCGACATCGACCCATCCGACCCCGTTTCCATTCTCCATCGCAAACTGGCGGAAGAGTTGTCGTGCCGCGACGAGGTCCTGCAGATCGGATTGCCCGGCGACCGCCGGCTCACCGTAGCGCCCCGCCGCACGCCGCTTCCGGCCGCGCCCATCACGTCGATCACTCCCGAATCCGTCGTTCTGCTCACCGGCGGAGCGCGCGGAATCACCGCGGGAATCGCAAAGACTCTCGCCCTCAAAGCCAAGCCTACGCTGATCCTCGCCGGAGCATCGCCGCTTCCTCCGGCCGAGTCCGCCGAGACCGCCGCCATCAGCGACGCGGCGCTTCTGAAAGCCGCACTTCTCGCGCAACTTCGGGCGACGGGAGCCAAGACCGTGAAACCCGCTGACGTGCAGGCCGCCTACTCGCGGTTGATGAAAAACCGCGAAATCCAGAGGAACCTGGCCGATCTGGGCAAGCTCGCGACGCACGTGGAATATGCCGAAATCGATGTGCGCGACGAGGCGCGATTCGGCGCCTTGATCGACGGCATCTATCAGCGCTTCGGCCGTTTGGACGCCGTGATCCATGGCGCGGGCGTCATCGAAGACAAGCTCATCAAGGATAAGACGCCCGAATCGTTTGATCGCGTCGTCCATACCAAGACGGACAGCACTTTCGTGCTGACACGTAAGCTCCGCGCGGCGGACACCAAATGCCTGATTCTCATGTCGTCCATCACCGCCGCTTTCGGAAACCGGGGGCAGGCGGACTACGCCGCAGCCAACGGAGCCATGAACGGGATCGCCACGATGCTCGCGTCCGAGTGGCCAGGAAACGTGGTCGCCATGAACTGGGGACCATGGGATCAAGGTGGGATGGTGTCTGACGACGTTCGGCGGCAATTCCTCGCTCAGGGAATCGAGCTTATTCCGCCGGCTCAGGGAGACGAAGCGGTGATGCGCGAACTCGCGCTGAGCTCGCAAGGGCATCCGATCGCCATCTTCGGTGAAGGACCGTGGGCCGGATTCGTAGTACCTGAATCAGAAGAATCGCGGGTTATTGGCACCACTGCGTAACGCGCGATCCTTTACACTGAAAATTGATCGACCTTCACTCGCATACCGACCAGTCCGACGGCAGCTCCTCGCCAGCCTCTCTTGTTCAGGAAGCACTGGACCTTAACCTAGAAGCGCTCGGTGTCACCGACCACGATACGCTGGCAGGCTACGATCTCGCCGAGCCGATCGCGCGCGGCAAGGGCCTGGAAATCGTCTGCGGCATTGAGCTTTCGACAAGGCTTGAGATTCCGGGGGCGACTGGACGCGCTCCATCGGTCCATCTGCTCGGCTATTTCGCCAAAACTCCACCCACCCAGAGCTTTCGCGATTGGCTGATCAACTGGCAAAACAGTCGGCGAGAGCGTAATCTGAAACTCATCAAACGCTTGAACGAACTGGGGGTTGATATCCAGCTTGAAGAGGTGCAGAAGATCGGGCGCAATCTTACCGGCCGCCCGCACTTCGCCAAAGTTTTGATCGCTAAAGGCTACGTATCGACCACGCAGGAAGCGTTCGATAAGTATCTTGCGGAGACCGCGGCGGCGGGCGTGGAGCGCGAGGAATGCTCTCTGGTGGAAGGCGTTCGCATGATTCGCGAGGCCGGCGGAACTCCCGTGCTGGCACACCCGTATCGGATGCCGTTCGGGCGCGAGGAGCAGCCGATGAGCGATTTGCTGGTGGACCTGATTGCCAACGGTTTGCTTGGAATTGAAGTGTTCTATAGCGAGCACACTCCGGAGGATCGCGAACTTTACCTTAAGCTTGCGCGCGAGCTGAACTTGATTGCAACCGGCGGGTCCGATTACCACGGTGTCAACAAGCCCGGCATTCACCTGGGGACGGGGAAGGATCATAATCTCGACGTGCCCTACTCAGTGCTCGAGACGCTGCGCCAGTGAAACCTTTCGTTCTACTGGCCGCCCTGTCCTGCACCGTCTTCGCGCAAACTACCGCCAGCAGCCGCGCGGCGTGGAATCAATCATTCGAGCCCTTCAAAATCATCGGCAACGTCTATTACGTGGGAGCGGCGGGCGTCAGTTCTTTTCTGATCAAGACGAACGATGGGTTCATTCTGCTCGATGGCGGGCTGACGGAAACGGCGCCGCTGATCGAGAAGAGCATCGCCAAGCTTGGGTTTCGCGTCCAGGATGTAAAGATCCTGATTAATAGTCACGCCCATTTCGATCATGCGGGCGGCCTGACGCAGCTCCAGGGTGCTTCCGGGGCGCGCGTGATTGCGAGTGCCGGGGACGCTCCCGCGCTGAAGAAAGACTACCGGCTGAAGATCGACCGGCTTGTAAACGATGGGGACACGGTTCAACTGGGTGGCGTCACCATGACTGCGGTGGTGACGCCCGGCCACACGAGAGGCTGCACCACCTGGACCATGCCTGTCTCCGAAGGCGGCAAGACGCTGCATGCGGTGTTCTACTGCAGTACCAGCGTGGCGGGTAACAAGCTGGTGAATAACCGGGATTATCCGGGAATTGCGGCCGATTACGAGCGGAGCTTCGCGAAGCTACGCCAGTTACCTTGCGATGTTTTCCTCGGCGCGCATCCGGGGTTCTTTCACTTAGCGGAAAAGCGCGCGAAGCTCAAGCCAGGAGTGGCGAATCCGTTTATTGACCCTACGGAACTCAAGGCTTTCGTCGATCAGTCGCAGCGGGATTTCGAACGCGAGCTAAATGACCAAAAGGCTGCGGCCGCCAAACGCGTTCACAGCCAAAGCTAACTTGCCTCTCGGGGCTTCTGCATCCTGACCTTATTGCACTTCGGACACTTCCACTTCCGCTGCTTGTGGTAGATGTGCCCTTTTATCTCCTCCATGGGCGCCTTGCACTTCTTGCAGGTCACTCCCGTTACTGCATGACGCCGGGCGGTGGAGGCTGAGTTTTCCTGGGCCGTTTTATGCCCGATCGTTTCACCGGGGCGCGCTTTACCGGGGGAGCGGCGTCGGTATTTCCGTTCACGTCCGGGCCTTTGCGTGTTGCCACCCGCTTCGTCCGGGGAGACCGAGCCGTCGGCTGCCCGGCCACCACCGGTTGCGGACCGTCCTCTTCCACCACTTCGTCCGGGATCGGCTGCGGCTCGGGTTCGGGCAAAGCGGGTGGATGAAATTCGCCGCCTAGATAAACCATCAGCCCGCGCTCTTCATCGGGTTGTACCCGCACCACGCTCTTATCCTGCGCGAAATTCAGGAATTCGCTGAACTCCTGGAAACCGAACTTGGTCCAATCGAATTCCGGCTGTTCCTCGCGAACCCACCCGCCCAGGTCGGCTGCCAGAACGCCGTCTTCCATCTCCAGACGATGGGTCTCAAGCACGTCACGCAGAATCGGAAGCGCTTCCTCGGGCCGCACTGTCTTCTCCGGCGCGGCGGAATGCTTACGCTGGATCATATAGCGGCCCTCGCCGCCGGTCACCAGAACGTAATCCGCTTTGCGCAGCTTCTCCACGAAATCCGTGAATGAATTTGCACCGTAAGCCTTTTCGCTGAAGCTGGAATCGAGCTGCAGCATGGTCGATTTCAGCAGGCCCAACTGCGGCCGCACCTCGCGGCGTTCCAATACTTGCAGCGCGCGTTCCACCAGGGGCATGGCCTGTGCGAGGTCGAGCACCGGCCGCCGGCTCTGCGGTCCCTGGCCCTGCTGCGGCTGGTTGCGCGGCCCCTGCATGGGCCGGTCATCCCTCTGGTGAGGTGGCTGCGAAGACGAGGGCGGCGGAGGTGGCGCGGGCGCGCGGCTGGAACCATCCACCAGGTTCTCGTAACTGATGAACTCGTGACAATTCTTCTGCAGAATGGTACTGGTGAAGGCGCGGCCGCCCACCACGAAAATGGTTTTGTCGTATTGCTTCAGCTTATTCACCAACGCGATGAAATCGCTGTCACCGCTGACGATCGCGAACGCATTAATGTGATCGTGCGTAAAGGCCATCTCCAGCGCATCCAGCGCCAGGTTGATATCGGCGCCATTCTTATCTCCGCGGGGCGACGGGTCCCGCTGCACCATCTGCACCGCGTGCTCAGAGAGTTGGCGGGTGAAAACATCCTGCCTGCCCCAATTGGCATACGCGATTTTGGTGACGATCTCGCCGCGCTCCTTGAGCGCTTCCAGCACCGCCGCCACATCAAACTCGCGGCTCAGAGTCGACTTGACTCCGATCTCTATGTTGTCGAAATCAATAAATACCGCGATCTTTAACTGCTTTTCCATGCGAACCCTTGTCCATTCCTTTTCACTCACGCTACGGTCTTTTCGGACGCATGACCCGCGCGTTCGCGGATAAACCGCACAATCTCTTCGAGCGACGATCCGGGCTGAAACACAGCCGCCACACCTTGTTTCCTGAGTTGGACGGCATCGTCGTCCGGAATGATGCCGCCCAGAACGACCAACACATCGGTCATTTCCTTTTCCCGCAATAGTTCCATTAAATGCGGAACGATTGCATTATGCGCGCCGGACAGGATGGAAAGCCCGATTACCTGCACGTCTTCCTGCAGGGCCGCGCTCACAATCATCTCCGGAGTCTGTCGCAAACCAGTATAGATGACTTCCATACCGGCATCCCGAAGCGCACGCGCGATGATCTTCGCTCCGCGATCATGCCCGTCCAAACCGGGCTTAGCCACCAGCACCCTTATCGGGCGGTCGCGATGAATTACATCTGACAAGCTGCGCCGATCCTCATCTCACGCTTGTTACAGAATACTCTTTTCCTGATGAGTGCCGAACACGTCGCGAAGCGCTCCGCAAATTTCCCCCAGAGTCGCATAGCCGCGGACCGCTTCCAATATGTACGGCATGGTGTTGCAAGTACCCTCCGCCGCGCGCCGCAATTCATTTAAGGATCGCTTGACCAGCCCGTTATCGCGCGTGGAGCGGAGCGCTTTCAGCTTCGCGGTTTGCGCCTGGTGCGCCGAATGCGGAATACGCAAAAGCTCGATCGGCGCATCCTCCCGTTCGCTCACGAAGCGGTTCACGCCGACGATCACCTTCTCGCCCGCCTCCACCTTGCGCTGATATTGGTAGCTCGCGTTCGCGATCTCGCTCTGCGGGAAACCCCGTTCGATGGCGGGAATCATTCCGCCCATCTCATCGATGCGGCGGATGTAATCGCGTGCCCCCGATTCCATGTCGAGCGTCAGCCGCTCTACAAAGAAACTTCCGCCCACCGGATCCACTTCATCGGTCACTCCGCTCTCGTAAGCGATTACTTGTTGCGTGCGCAGCGCCAGCGTAGCGGCATGTTCGCTGGGTAAAGCGTAAGCTTCATCGAGCGAGTTGGTGTGCAGCGACTGCGTTCCGCCCAGCACTCCGGCTAACGCCTGAATCGCCGTACGTACGATGTTGTTCAGCGGCTGCTGCCACGTCAGCGAGCATCCCGCGGTTTGCGTATGAAAGCGGAGCTTCCAGCTGCGTTCGTCCTGCGCGCCATACCGCTCCCGCATGATGGTGGACCATAACGTGCGCGCCGCTCGGAACTTCGCAATCTCTTCAAAGAAGTCGCTATGCGAGTTGAGGAAGAAGCTAAGCCGGGGCGCGAAGCTGTCCACCGGAAGCCCGCGCTCAATGGCCCAGTCAACATATTCCATGCCGTCCCGCAGCGTGAACGCCAGTTCCTGCAAAGCCGTGGAACCAGCCTCGCGGATGTGATAACCGCTGACGGAAATCGGGTTGAACTTCGGCGTGTACTGGGCCGCAAACTCCACTGTGTCGGTCACCAGCCGCATAGAAGGACGCGGCGGATAAATGAACTCCTTCTGCGCGATGTACTCTTTCAGAATGTCGTTCTGCAGAGTGCCGGAGATCCTCGTCCAGTCCGCCCCCTGCTTCTCGGCGGCCACCAGAAACATCGCCCAGATGATGGCGGCGGGCGAGTTGATGGTCATGGAAACGGTAACGGTATCGAGCGCGATTCCGGCGAACAGTGTCTCCATATCGGCAAGCGATGAGACGGGAGCGCCGCATTTGCCTACTTCTCCTTCAGCCAGCGGATCATCGGCGTCATAGCCCATCAACGTGGGTAAGTCGAAAGCAACTGACAATCCCGTTTGGCCTTGTTCCAACAGGTACCGGTAGCGCTGGTTGGTTTCTTCGGGCGTGGCAAACCCCGAAAATTGTCGGATGGTCCAGAGCCGGTCGCGATACATGCCCGGATGAATGCCGCGCGTGTAGGGAAAGCGGCCCGGCTCGCCGAGTGCAAAGCCAGGCACATCCGCCGCGGTGTAGAGCGACTGAACCGGCGTACCGCTCAGGGTGGTAAACTCCTTCTCCGCCCGCGCCTTCATGTCCGCATTCTATCGTTTAAGCAATCGAGCGCGTGCGCGTTGGCCACCGTTGATCGATCGCCTAACTCTTCGCCCAGATACTTTTGCCGCAGAAGCCTCCGCACAATCTTGCCGCTCTGCGTCTTCGGCAGTTCCGCCACCATAATAATCTCGCGCGGCTTGAAAGTAGGCCCCATGGTCTTACTCAAATGCGCGATCAGTTCCGCTTCGGTCGCGCTTGTTTTCAAAACCGCGAACGCAACGATCGCTTCGCCCTTGATCTCGTCGGGCACTCCGATCACTGCCGCTTCACTCACCGCCGGATGCTCCATCAAAGCATCTTCCACTTCCGCCGGTCCCACTTTGCGGCCCGCGACGTTCATCGATTCATCAGCGCGTCCGTGCAGGAACCAGCAGCCGTCCTCATCCACGCTCGCCCAGTCGCCGTGGTCCCAGTAACCGGGCCAGCGCGACCAGTAAGTCTTCAGATAGCGTTCCGGATCGCCCCAGATGCCTCGCGTCATGGACGGTGCTGGCTTGGTGCAGACTAAGTGACCGGTCTTGCCGCGAACCGGGATGCCGTTCTCATCCACCACTTCGGTAGCCATACCCGGCGCGGGAGCGCCTAGCGAACATGATTTTAGAGGCTGAATCGGCAGCGGAAAGAGGAAGCATCCGATGATCTCCGTGCCGCCGGAGATGTTAATGATGGGACATCGGGCGCCGCCGATTTGCTCGAAGAACCAGCGATAGGAGACGTCATCCCAGGGCTCGCCGGTGGAACCGAGCAGACGCATCGCGCTCAGATCATAATGCGACGGATCGCCGGTGCGCATGAGCTGCCGGATCGCAGTTGGGGAAACACCAAAGGTGGTGATGCGTTCACGTTCCAGAACTTGCCACAAGCGGTTCGGATCCGGGTAATCAGGGGCGCCGTCGTAGAGAAAAATGGTCCCGCCGAAATGGTGGTTGCCGATGATCGACCACGGCCCCATCATCCAACCGATATCGGAGAGCCAGAAGAAACGATCCGTGACCTGATGGTCGAAGGCGAGGAAGATCTCTTTCGCGGTCTGCATCAGCGCGCCCGCATGGGTGTGGATGACACCCTTCGGCTTGCCGGTGGTCCCGCTGGTGTACAGGAGCAGCGCGGGCGCTTCGGAATCGAGCGGCATCGATGGGCAAGGTTTATCGGAACCGCGCGGCAACTCCGCGAAGACATGCTCGACGGAAGGAGCGTGCGCGACAGCTTCCCGCACTTTTGCCACCAGCGCAATGCGCTTGCCGCGCCGGGTAAGGTACTCCGCGGTGAACACGACGCGCGCCCCGGAATCCACCAGCCGGGTGGCGATCGCGCCCGTTCCAAAGCCGGCGAAAATCGGCACTGCGATTAAGCCCAGTTTGAAACAGGCGTAGAGAATCGTGACCACGTCGGCCACCATTGGCATGACCAGTGCAACGCGATCTCCCGGTTGCAGACCAAGCTCGCTCAATGCGTTGGCAACTTGGTTTACTTCTCGCGCGAGTCCCTGAAAGGTCAACTCGCGGCGCGTGCCATCTTCCTGCTCCGAGATAATGGCGGTGCGCTTTGCCGCGGCCCCGCGCGCATGACGATCCAGCGTATTCGCGGCAATGTTAAGCTTCCCCCCGCAATACCAGCGCGCCCACTCGACCCCACGCGAACTATCGAGCACCTGCGTGAACGGATGAAACCATTCGACGCCCAGTTCAACGGCGAGATCACCCCAGAACTCATCTAACTTCTCGACTGAGTAGCGCAAGAACTCTCCGCGATCCGAGAATCCCAACTTCTGCATATAACGCCAGACGTTGGTGCGCTTGAGTTGATCGGGATCGGGCTGCCAGATCCAGTTAGTCATTTTGGTAGTGACTGGAAGAGTTTAATAGTCACTTGCGTCGTACCGTAAATAAGATGGCCATCGCGTAGCAGAAAGTCTATATTCTCGGCCGCTCCAGATCAAATCGATCTCGAGTGCGCGTATAAGTGGGGCCACCCATGCGTCCGATGGCCTGAAGCAAATCCGGATCGATTCGGAAATTCTCGACCAACTCATCCCTGACGTGAAAACGTACCACCTCGCCCAGGACCAAACTGCCGCCCATTGGTTCCGTACTCACGTCCACAATCTGGGTCAGCTTACACTCCATATTGACCGGCGATTCCAGGACGCGCGGAGGCTTGACTAAGCCGCTCGCCACCTTAGTCAGGCCGGATTTCTCGAACTCATCGATCTCGGGTGAGTAATCCCCCGAAGTGATGTTCATCTGCCCGGCGATCTCTTCCGAAACAATGTTGACTACAAACTCGCGCGTGGCCCGAACGTTGGCGAGCGTGTCCTTAGGCTGGCCGCGCCGCACCATCGGGCAGAAGCAGACCACCGGCGGATTGGCGCTCGCGCAGGTAAAGAAACTATAGGGCGCCAGATTCGGGACGCCGTCCGAACTAACGGTCGAAACAAATGCAATCGGGCGGGGAACGATGACGCCGATCAGAAGCTTATAGATATTCTGGACGTCGGTTGAAATCGGATCGATCGTCAATCCCCGGCCACCGGAATCGGCTCTTCCTTCTTCGCGCCCATCCAACTCTTCCAATAGTCGTGCCACTCCACCTGCTCGCCCGCCGGAAGCACATGAATCGGGTTCAGACCGTCCAGCATCACCGCGCTTTCATCGGTCACCGTGCGCTTCTTTTGATTCGCCAGCGCCTTCGGGTGCGGGCCATGGTGGATACCCCGAGGATGGAGCGTCGCATATCCGGCCTTCACGTTATCCCGGCTGAAGAAGTCTCCGTCGTGATAGAAGATGAACTCATCGTAATCGGTATTGCGATGGAAGAACGGTACTCGCAGCGCGTCTTCGTCCTGCTCCAGCGGACGCGGAAGAAAGCTGCAAACCACGGCGCCTTCGGTGACGAAGGTCGTGTGCGCACTCGGCGGCAGATGCGCGCGATGGCTGTTGATCGGCCGGATATCGCGCATGTTGATCTTCCAAACGGTTAGATCGCCCTTCCAGCCGATCACGTCAAGCGGGTTGAAAGGATAGAACACTTTCGAGTATTCGCCCTCAACCTTGATGCGTACTTCCCATTCGGTGCGGCCATCCGGATCGGGCATAGGTCCGGTTGGTTCGGGAGTTACGATGGTGGCGGGATCGTAGAGCGCATGCTGCCCGATCAGTCCTTTGTCCGGTTGCTCGAACTCATGTTTCGACTCGATGATGAGGAAGAAGTTATCGGTAGTTTCCGGAACCACTCGGTAAGTGACGGCGCGAGGTAGATTGATATAGTCGCCCTTCTCGAACTCCATCGGACCGAAATCGGTTTCTATAAACCCATGGCCCCGGTGGACGAATACCAACTCGTCGCCATCCGCATTGCGCAGAAAAAAGGGCATCGGTTCCGCTCGCCGCGACACGAGAACCTGCACATCATCATTCCCGAGGAAGGCGACTGGCGCGCCATCCGGGTTAGTTAAATCGGTGGGGATCAATTCGTTTAAGTCGAAAAGATGGGGCCGTAACTTCCCTTCGAACCGAATCCATCCGGTGGGCGGATTCTTGTGATAGAGATGCGCGCTCTTGCCGTAAAAGCCTTTGCGGCCGTGTTCTTCCTCAAAGGTTCCCTCCGGCAGCGCGACGTGGGCCTGTCTGGTAACAGTGCCTTTCTTGAGAGGGTACATGAACGCTCCTTGGCGCTTTTGAGTTTAACAAAAGCATCGGCCGTCGCTTTTATTGGACGATACGATTCAGCGGGGAACCGCGCTGCGATAACATAATTTCATTCGAACTTGCGATCAGCGTCTTCAACGATCCGGGGTTGCTCACCGTGGCCGATCTCGATCACAGCGACATCGAAGAGCGTTGGTTCTCAATCGGTTGGACTCGCAACGGTGTCCTGCTGGCAGTCTCTTATACTTGGCAGGAGCAACCCGCGGGCACGACGATGATTCCCCTCATCTCAGCTCGGAAAGCCACTGCGGGAGAGATCGCTCAGCATCGGGAGGCTTATGAGTAACATACTGAATTAAGATGACGATACTCCTTCGAAATAGACTTCAGTAGTGGCCGTCGAGGTATGCACCACATTCCGCCGGCATCTAAGGTCTTCCTCCCCGTTTCCATTGAGAAGGCTATTTGGGAGTACTTCCACAGCAAAGCGGCTCAAACTGGAATCGATATTTCGGAACTCGTCAGCGATACCTCAGGCGCGAAATGGAGCTTACTTCCCCTCGCTCCCTTTCTCCGTCCCCTGAATAAACGCCGCCACATCATCGTGGAACTTCCGCAGCACTCCCTCATTCACATAAATCATGTGTCCGGCCTCGTAATAGTGATAACTAATGTTTGGCTGCAAATTCGCCGGGATCGGTAAGTGCCGCATCTCGTAGATCCCCTCGAAGAAAGGAGTGGCCAAGTCGTAGTAACCGCCCGCAAGGAAAACTTTCATCCGGGGATTCGCTTTCATAGTCTGCGCCAGATCCGGCATCACATTTGTGCCGGCTTCCCCTTGACCCACCGGCGGTCCGCCCGGCGCCTGGTGCCGCAGGTCCCAACTGAAGTTTCCGTCGCTGTACGCCGAAGGCTTGTAAGTGTCGTTAGTTCCGTACTTCAGATCGGTCCGAAGATATTGATTGACGGCGACCGTGTATGCCGATGAGATCGCGATGCTTTGCGGGTCGTACTCCGCTTCTTTACTAAGCGGGTCAAAATCAGGTCCGCTGTACCTCGTGTCCAATCGTCCCGTCGTCAGCCCTTCGGGATCGCGCAGATTCTTGCTGAACGCGCCGCCGCTGACGCGTAAGTCGGATTTCAAAATGTACGCCGCGGGCAAGCCGGTATAGTCGTGAAGTTTGGCCGCAATCGCCTGTTTGCGCGACTCAGGAAGTTCGGCGCCTTGCAGTAGCGCCGCCATATACTCGCCGAGCGCAAACTCCTCCACCTCCTTGAGGAACGGCTCGAGAGCCGCCGGCTGATTCGTTAGCTTGTGATGATAGAACGCGGTCGCCGCATAAGTCGGAAGCGCGATGGCGTAAGCCTGGTCGACGCCGGGATTCCATTGCGGCCCATCCACGCTGTTGTCGAAACTAAGAATCGCCGAGAGCAGCACGATTCCATTCAGGTCCACGTTTTGCAACACGGCCGAAAGAACAGCCGAGCGCGGCGTGCCGTAGCTTTCGCCGAACAAATACTTGGGTGAGTTCCACCGGTCGTGCTTGGTCAAGAACTTACGTATGAAGCGCTCGAAAGCGTGGGCGTCCTGATCCGTTCCCCAAAAAGCTTTCTCTTTGTCCTTGCCCAGAATGCGGCTGAAACCCGTGCCCGGCGCGTCGATGAAGACAAGATCGCTGACGTCGAGCAGACTCGATTCATTGCTGATCATCCGGTAAGGCGCGGCCGTCTCGTGCTTGGTGTCGGCGGTCACCACGCGCTTCGGTCCGAAAGATCCCATGTGCAGCCACATGGTGGAAGAACCTGGTCCGCCGTTATAAAAAAACGTAAGAGGTCGTGTTTCGGCAGGCGCGCCTTTCTTAAAGTACGCCGCGTAGAACATGCGCGCGGTAGGCGGCGCTTCTTCCGGCTTAGTGGGGTCCGGGATCTTCTCGCCGTTGTCCGGGAGCCGCTTGCCGTCCAGGCCGATCAGGGCGTCGTCATGGTCGTTGGCGCCCACGGTAAGCGTTCCCGCAACCGCGCGATAGGCGATCACCTGGCCGCCGACGGTGACCGCTCCTTCCGTGTCGGATTCCGTGGACGGCGCGGGCGGCGGAGTGAGCGGCGTGGCAGTCACCACCACTTTCTGTTCGCCTCTGGGCGGAGCCGGCGTGTTTTGCGCTGACGCGGCCATCCCGCCGCAGCAGGCCGCCAGGACCAACATCACGATATGCCTCATAATCTGAATGAACGTACCATAGATGAATCTTTCCGCCCTCACTAGAGCCCTGATCGAGATTGAGTCCATCACTCCTCACGAGGAGCAGGTTGGCGCGTACCTTTACGATCTCGCGGTAGATCTCGCCTCCCGCTTTGGCGGCGTGGCCGAGCGCATGGACGTGGAAAACGGCCGGTTCAACGTCTTCGTCCGGTTTGGCGACGCGCCGATAGTGACGCTCTCCACTCACATGGACACAGTGCCGCCATTCGTGCCCTGGCGCGAGGACGGCGAGTTCATCTGGGGCCGCGGCGCATGCGACACCAAGGGCATCATCGCAGCCATGCTCTGCGCGGCGGAAGACCTGCTCCTCGCGGGCGAACGCGACTTCGGCCTATTGTTCGTGGTGGGCGAAGAACGCAACAGCGCGGGCGCACTTCACGCCGCCAGGCACCCGCGCGGATCGCGATTCATTGTCAATGGGGAACCGACTTCCAATCGATTGGCCATCGGCGGGAAAGGCGCGCTGCGGTATGAGATTGAGGCGCAAGGCAAGATGGCGCACTCCGCGTATCCGGAACTGGGTGAATCCGCCATCGACAAGCTTCTGGATGCCTTGACCAATCTGCGCGGCTTGGAATTGCCGCTGGATTCGCTCTTGGGTAAGAGCACGCTGAATATCGGCACGATCAATGGGGGACGCGCTCCGAACGTGATTCCGGATGAAGCGCGCGCGGAGATTTTCATTCGCCTGGTTAGCGATTCGCAGCCGCTCCGTCGCGCCGTGGAGCAAGCCGTCGCCGGTCTGGCGGAGGCGAAGTTCGTGCTGGAAATTCCCGCGGAGCGCTTCGGCGAACTGCCTGGGTTTGAGACCTGCGTCGTGGCGTTCGCCACGGATATTCCAGCCTTCAATCGCGCGTGGGGGAAGCCGTTTCTGCTCGGGCCCGGGACCATTCACGTCGCGCATACGCTGGAAGAGCGTGTGCCGAAGAAAGAACAGTTTGAAGCCGTGCAACTCTATGCCCGCATGGTGCGGGAGCTAAAAAGATCATGAACAAAGTGGACGTCGGTATTCTGGGCGCGACCGGAATGGTTGGCCAGCATTTCATCCGTTTTCTCGAGGGGCATCCCTGGTTTAATCTCACATGGCTCGGCGCCAGCGAGCGGTCGGCCGGCAAGATGTATTACGACGCGGCGAAGTGGAATCTGACCGGAGCCGCGCCCGCGCGGGTAGCCGGGATGACCGTGGATTCAGCGCGGCCGGATCCGAACAAACGCATCCCGAGGTTTCTGTTCTCAGCCATGGACGCCGCGGTCGCGACCGAAATCGAACAGTCTTTCGCGCGCGCGGGGCACATCGTGGTTTCCAACTCCAAGAACCATCGCATGGATCCGGACGTGCCGCTCCTGGTGCCGGAAATCAATGCCGAACATCTGCGGATCATCCCGAAGCAGCGCCGTGATCGCGGATGGTCCGGGGCCATCATCACCAATCCGAACTGCGCCACCGTCTCGATCGTCATGGCGCTCGCTCCGTTGAAACCGTTCGGAATCGAACGCGTGATCGCGACCACCATGCAGGCGGTTTCCGGCGCCGGCTATCCGGGCGTACCGTCGATGGATATTCTCGGCAACGTCATCCCATTCATCGGCGGCGAAGAAGAGAAGATGGAGCAGGAAACGCAGAAGATCCTGGGAACCGCGGACGCGGATCACATAGAGCCGCTGGCCGCGCGGGTGAGCGCGCACTGCAACCGGGTTGCGGTGGTGGATGGACATACGGTCGCGGTCTCCGTCGGGCTCGAGAAGAAGCCCGGCGCCGACGAGATCATCGCCGCGATGAATGCGTTTTGCGGCATCCCACAGCGCAAACAGTTGCCGAGCGCGCCATGGAAACCGGTGCAGTATATGGAAGAAGCGGACCGTCCGCAGCCGCGGCGCGACGCTGAGCGGGAACGCGGCATGGCTTGCTTCGTCGGGCGGCTGCGGCCTTGCCCGGTGCTCGATTGGAAGTTCGTCTGCCTCACCCATAACACCATCCGCGGCGCGGCGGGTGCGGCTGTGCTGAACGCCGAACTCATGTACGCCGAAGGGGCGCTCGATTAGATGATCGTGATGAAGTTCGGCGGGACTTCGGTCGAATCCGCCGCGGCCATCGAGCGTGTCGCGCGCATCGTCCATGCGCACCTGGAGCGCAGGCCGGTGGTGGTGGTTTCCGCAATGGGTAAGACCACCAACCGGCTTCTGGAGATCGCGCGCACGGCTATCGGCGGACGCCGCGAGGATTTCCTTTCGCTCATTCACGGCCTGCGGGCTTTTCACTCCCGCGAGGCCCGGCTGGTGGTTCCGCTATCGGAGCGCGCCGAACTCGACCGCACGCTTGACGATCATTTTCAGGAACTCACGGAACTGGTGAAGGGGCTGGCGGTGGTCGGCGAATTGACTCCGCGATCGATCGACGCGATTGCCAGCTACGGCGAGCGCCTGTCGAGTATCATCGTGACCTTGGCGTTTCGGCACTTCGGCGTACATGCGGCGCATCTGGATTCCCGGCGCGTCATCACCACCAACGATAAATTTACCCACGCGGCGCCGCTGTTTCCGCAGACCTACCAGCGTCTCGCCGGCACGATTCCACCGATGGCGCAGGAGGCGGTGGTGGTGATGGGCGGGTTTATCGGCGCGACCGAGTCCGGCGTAACCAGCACGCTCGGTCGCGGCGGATCGGATTTCTCGGCAGCCATCGTGGGCGCGGGCATCGGCGCGGAAGAGATCCAAATCTGGACCGATGTCGATGGCATGCTTACGGCTGATCCAACGATTTTTCCCGGCGGCCGGCGCGTGAAGGTGATCTCCTTCGCGGAAGCCGCCGAGCTCGCTTACTTCGGCGCGAAGGTGCTGCATCCGGCTACCGTTGTCCCGGCCGTGGAGAAAAACATCCCCGTCCTGATCTTGAACTCGCGGCGCCCGGCGGTGGAAGGAACCCGCATCGTCGGACACCGCGTCCCTTGTGCCAATCCCATTAAGTCGATCGCCTGCAAACGCCGCATCACCGTGGTGAACGTACACTCCAACAGCATGCTCATGGCGCACGGATTCCTTCGCCGCATCTTTGAGATCTTCGACCGCCGGGAGACTTCTGTGGATATGGTGGCCACTAGTGAGGTCAGCGTTTCCCTTACGATCGACAACACCTCGCGCATTGACGAGATCCTGGAAGAGTTGCGGGAATTTTCGGACGTCGCCACGGAAAGCGATCAGACCATCGTCTGCCTGGTGGGAGACAACATCCGCTACACTCCCGGCGTGGCGGCGCGCGTATTCCACGCGTTGGGAACGGTGAACGCCCGCATGGTGTCGCAAGGGGCTTCGCTGCTGAATCTAAGCTTTGTGGTGGCGGACGCGGACGTAACGCGGACGGTGGAATCCCTTCACCAGGAGTTCTTCAGCGAATTGGATCCGGCGGTCTTCGACTAACTCATGAAACTGGCGCTGGTAGGTTACGGGAAGATGGGCCGCCTCATCGAACAACTGGCTCAGGAGCAGGGGCATAGCGTTGTTCTCCGCCTCGGCGAAGGCAACAATGCGGACGGCGCGGGCATTACGGCCAGGAACTTCGAAGGCGTGGACGTCGCGATTGAGTTCTCAACCCCGCAATCGGCCATCAGCAACATCAACCGCATGGCGGCGCTGGGCGTGAACATGGTGGTGGGGACTACAGGCTGGTTCGGCGAGCTGGCGCGCGTCAAGGCGCTCACGGAAGAGCGGGGGATCGGGCTGGTGTGGAGTCCCAACTTTTCCATCGGAGTGAATGTCTTTCAGAAGCTGGTGGCGGAAGCGGCGCACCTCTTGGAAACGCAGCCGCAGTACCAAGCGTGGGCGTGGGAAATCCATCATTCGGCGAAGAAAGACGCGCCTTCGGGTACACTGCTTAAGCTGGTGGAAGGTATGCGAAAGGCGGGGTGGGCGCGGGACATCGATCAGGCTTCAAATCGAGCCGGGGCCATTCCCGGCACCCATGAAATCGGGTTCGATTCCAGCGCCGATACCATCACCCTCCGGCACACCGCGCGCAATCGGGAAGGGTTCGCGCGCGGCGCATTGACGGCGGCGGAGTGGATCGCGGGCAAGCAAGGGTTCTACGAGTTCAGCGAGATAATCTTCCGTTAGGGGAGGCAAACGATGTTTACAGGATGCGGCACCGCGCTGGTAACCCCTTTTCAGCGCGACGGAAGCCTGGACGAGGAAGGCCTGCGCCGGCTGTTGCGGCGGCAGATTGACGCGGGAATCAATTTCCTCGTTCCCTGCGGCACCACAGGCGAAAGCCCTACCCTGACGCGCGAAGAACATTTGCGGGTGGTCGCGCTCACCATCGAAGAAGCCCATCCTCGAGACGTGCCGGTGCTGGCCGGCGCGGGCGGGTACAACACTCATGAGGTCATCGAACTCGCGCACAAGTGCCAAGCGCTTGGCGCGGACGGGATTCTTTCCGTAACCCCTTACTACAACAAGCCGACGCAGGAGGGGCTGTTCCAGCATTACAAGGCGATCGCCGCCGCCATTCGCATCCCGCTGATCGTGTACAGCGTGCAGGGCCGTACCGGCGTGAACGTGGAACCCGCGACGCTCGCGCGTTTGGCGCAGCTTGAGCGGGTGATCGGCGTGAAAGAAGCGTCGGGAAACATTTCGCAGCAAGCCGCCGTAATCCACCAGACGCCACCCGAGTTTCTCGTGCTCTCGGGCGATGACGCCATCACGCTGCCGCTGATCGCGCTGGGCGGACGCGGGCTGATTTCGGTGGCGTCCAACATCATTCCGGCCGAGATGACGAAACTGACGCGGCTCGCGATGGCGGGAGATTTCGGACACGCGCGGGCGCTACAGCGGCAGTGGCTGCCGTTAATGGAAGTGAATTTTGTGGAGTCGAATCCCATGCCGGTAAAAGCCGCTCTGGCGATGATGGGGCTGATTGAGCCGGTGTTCCGCCTGCCGATGGTCGCACCCAGGCCGGAGTCCATTTCGAGAATCCAGAAGGTGTTGGAAGCGGCTGACTTATTGGCTGACGTGCCGACCCCCGTTTCGGCCGGGACCCTTTGATCAAAGAACGAATCGAATGGCTGTTTGCCAAACCTGGGCCATTCGATGAATCGGATCTAAACCTCTTCAACGAATTCAAGGAACTTTTGAACACGGGAGAGGTTCGCGCGGCTGAGCCGGACGCCGAGCAGGCGTCGGGTTGGCGAGTCAACGCGTGGGTAAAGAAGGGAATTCTCGCCGGCTTTCGGCTGGGCGGTGTCGCCGATATGTCCATCGATTCCGGTCGGTGGCCGTTCTTCGATAAGTCCACTTATCCGCTCAAGACTTTGCGCGCGGATAGCGGCGTGCGGTTGGTGCCGGGCGGGTCGAGCATTCGCGATGGCTGCTACGTCGCGCGCGGCGTCACTTGCATGCCGCCGATGTTCATCAACGTAGGCGCCTATATCGAGGACGGGACCATGGTGGATTCGCACGCGTTGGTTGGGAGCTGCGCGCAGGTGGGCAAGCGTGTGCATATTTCGGCGGCGTCGCAGATCGGCGGCGTGTTGGAGCCCGTGGGTGCGCTCCCCGTCATTATCGAAGACGATGTTCTGGTGGGCGGGAACTGCGGTGTTTACGAAGGCACGGTCGTGAAGCGGCGCGCGGTGCTGGGAACCGGTACCATTCTGAATCGATCCACGCCGGTCTACGATCTGGTTCGCGGCGTGGTGCACCGCGCGGAGGAGAATCAGCCGCTTATCATTCCGCCGGAAGCGGTCGTGGTAGCGGGATCGCGCTCCATTGCAAGCGGCGTTGGAAAGGATTGGGGCATCTCGCTTTACACGCCGGTGATCGTGAAATACCGGGACGAAAAGACGGAAGCGAAAATACAACTCGAGGACTTCTTACGATGATCGATCTGGCTGGAAAGGCCGCGATTGTGACCGGATCAGGGCGGGGAATCGGCCGCGCCATAGCAACCAAACTGGCGCAGGCCGGCGCGCGCGTGATGATCAATGACCTGGATGCGGCGCCTTGCGAGGAGACGCGGCAATCCATCCCCGGTTCGGCCGCACTGGCTGGCGACATGACCGCGCCGGAGTTTCCGCAAAGGCTGACGGATGCCACGCTCGAACAGTTCGGCGCGATCGACATCATCGTCAACAACGCCGGATACACCTGGGACAACGTGATCCAGAAGACCACCGATGAGCAGTTCCAGGCCATGCTCGATATCCACTTAGTCGCGCCGTTCCGCCTGTTACGCGCGGCGTCCGGTTGGCTTCGGGAGACTGCCAAGCGCGAAACGGCCGCGGGCCAACGCGTCATGCGCAAAGTGGTGAACATCACGTCGATCGCCGCTACCGATGGGGGCCCTGGACAAGCGGGCTACGGCTCCGGTAAAGCGGGCGTCATCGGACTTACGCGCGTGCTGGCCAAAGAGTGGGGCCGGTATAACATCAACGTCAACTGTGTAGGGTTTGGCATGATCGAAACGCGATTGATTCAGCCCCTCACGCCCGAATCTTCCATTGAGATGAAGGGCCGTGAGATCCAGGTGGGAGTGCAGCCGAAGGTGATGGAAACTCTGACCAAACTGAGCCCGCTCGGCCGCAGCGGAACCGTGGATGAAGCGGCCGGTCCGGTAGTGTTCTTTTGCTCGCCGCTCTCGGATTTTGTTTCAGGTGAAGTGCTGATCGTTAGCGGCGGGATGCATTTCTAGAAGCAAGTGATCGCGCCCAACACCAGCAGTGAAATGGCGGACGCGCTCCGGGAAGCCGCGGAGCGCAAGCGGCGCATTACCGTGGGCGGCCATCTCACCAAACGGCTGATGGCCGGACCCAACGATAAGGAAGCGGCCGTCAAAATCACAACGTCGGGCCTGAAGCGTGTTCTAGCATATGAGCCGCGCGATCTCACCATCAGCGTTGAGGCCGGTCTACCGTATGCCAGTCTTCGCGAGTTGCTGGCGGCCAACCGGCAGATGATTCCACTGGATCCGATCTTCCCCGATCGCGCGACCATCGGCGGCGTAGTGGCGGCCAACATCAGCGGTCCACGCAGGCGCCAGTACGGAACGGCGCGCGATCTCGTGATCGGGATGCAGTTTGCGATGTTGAACGGGCGCGTCGTGCAATCGGGCGGCATGGTGGTGAAGAACGTCGCGGGCCTCGATATGGGCAAGTTGCTGATCGGCTCATTCGGAACGCTCGCGGTGATGACCGTGATCAACTTTAAGCTGCTTCCCATGCAGCCGGCCGAGCGAACCTTCGCCATCGAGTTCGAAACTCCGGCGGAAGCGTTCGCGGCGCGCGATCGTTTGATACAAGGATTCAACCAGCCCGGTGCGATCGACTTGATGAACCCGGTGCTTGCGGCTGAGCATGGCTTCCGCGGATGGACGCTCCTTCTGTGGTTCGGCGGCAATGAGGCTTTGATGGAGCGGTGCGAGCGTGAGATGGTCATGCTGGGGCATTCGAAAACGGGTAAGTCTTCTTTCTGGGAAACGGTGCAGTCCTTAACCGCACGCTTTCTTGAAAAATTCCCCGACGGCGCCGTGGTGCGAATCTCGTGCGCGCTGGATGAGATCGCGGGCATCCTGGGCCAGTTGACCGTGGCCGCGATTGCGCGCGCGGGCACGGGGGTGATCTACGCCTATTTCCCTCGCGTCGAAGCCGCGAGCACGTGGTTGGCGCAAGCCGAAGGCCGCGGACGGCGGGCGGTCATCGAGTTTGCGTCCGAAGCCGCTCGAGAAAAGGTTCCGTTGTGGCCGTCCCCCGGCAGTGACTTTGCGATTATGAAGAGAGTCAAGCATCTCTTTGATCCTGACGCTCTCTTAAACCGTGGCCGACTTTATCGCCATCTCTGAACTCGAACTAGATCGTCCGCAGCGCGCCGATCTTGATCGCTGCGTCCATTGCGGGCTTTGCCTGCAGGCTTGCCCCACCTATCGCGAGCTGGGCGTTGAAATGGATTCGCCGCGCGGCCGCATCTATCAGATGGCGCAGGTGGCGGACGGCGCTCCTCACGACCAGTCTTACCGGGAACATATCGACCTGTGCCTGGCTTGCCGGGCGTGCGAAACGGCCTGCCCCTCAGGTGTCCAATACGGCCGGCTGGTGGAGGCGGCCCGCGCGGATATTGAATCGCATACCGAACGCTCCTGGCCGGCGCGGCTGACACGCTGGTTCGTTTTCGATCACCTGCTCCGTTCGCCCGCGCTATTGACCATGGCCGGAACCGCGCTTTGGTTCTATGAGGTTTCCAAGTTACAGAAGCTGCTGAGATCGATGCCGCTGCTCGCCGCCACCAGGCTGGGCCAATTGGAGCGCCTCGCGCCCGCGGCTTGTCCTCCGTTTTTCTTCGGCAAGATCGGGAAGACATTTCCGGCCATCGGAGCGAAGAAGCATCGAGTGGCTTTCATGGCCGGTTGCATCGCGAACATCTCCTTCGCGAGGTTGAATGAAGCCACAGTGCGCGTGCTCCAGCGGAACGGTTGTGAGGTGGTGATTCCGGAGGGTCAAACCTGCTGCGGCGCTCTGCACGTGCACTCCGGCTTGCGGGCCCAGGCGCGGCTGCTGGCGAAGCGCAACATCGACGCCATCCTTAGCGGAGGTTTTGACGCCGTCATCAGCAATGCCGCCGGATGCGGGTCCACGCTCAAAGAGTACAACGAGCTGCTGGAGCATGACCCCGCTTATGCGGCGAAGGCAAAGGCGTTTTCCGCGCTAATGAAAGACGTGAATGAGTTTTTGGCGGAGGAACCTTTGAATCCGGATATGACGGCGGTCAAGGCCCGCGTCACCTATCAGGATTCCTGCCACCTGGCGCACGGGCAGAGAATCAAGAGAGCGCCCAGAGAGCTGTTGGCGCAGATCCCCGGGATAGAGTTTCGCGAGATGCCCGGCGCCGATACATGCTGCGGCAGCGCCGGCATCTACAACGTGCTACACACCGGCATGGCGATGGACATTCTCAAAGGCAAGATGACGAACGTCAACAGCGCGCGTCCGGAGATCATCGTCACCGCCAACCCCGGCTGCATGCTGCAGCTTCAGGCGGGCGTGCGGATGTACGGTAAGGGGCAGCGCGTGATGCATGTGGTGGAGCTGCTGGACGAAGCTTACCGTTGATCACGCAAGTGCGCCACGAATGCTTTGAATGAGGGTTTCAGACGAAAAAGGCTTTTGTAGAATCACCGGGTCGGGACGTCCCGGAATGCGGGCTGGAAGATCGCCGGCCATGTAGCCCGACATGAAAATCACTTTCGTGTCCGGTGAAAGCTTGAAGATCTCTTTCGCCAATTCAATCCCCGTCATTTTCGGCATGATCACGTCGGTGATTACCAGCTTGATTTGGCTCCCGTGCTGCTTAAAGAGATCCAGGGCTTCCGATGGGCTGGCTGCCTCCAACGCGGTATAGCCGTGATGCTCCAGCATCGCCATCACGAGACATCGGACGCCCTCGTCGTCCTCCACCAGGAGAATCGATTCCTCAGGTTCGGCATCGCTCATAGCCTACTAGGATGACGCGTTCTCCTCAGGAAGGTAATACTCCTGCTTTTCGAAAGGACATGTCTTAAGTCAGGATTTGTCTACACCGGTCGATCAGATGCTCAGTGCCGTGATACGGATCGCCATCGGAATCCCACTCAATGGAAAAGTAGCCGGAATAGCGCGCCCGCCGCGCTATCGCGAATGTTCGGGCTAGATCGACGCGATACGTCTTGCCGTCATCGGTCTCCACTTCTTTCACATGACTGATGTTGCAGGCGTGCTGGAACATGGCGGTGACGGCGCGGTAGTTATAGTCGTCGCCTTTGCCCAGAATTTGAGAGTTGCCGAAGTCCGGCAGCGCGCGCAGCCAGGGACTTCGCACGCGGTTGAGGATCCCGACAATGAAGAACGCGTCTTCGCTGACCTTGTCATCGTTCTCGAGGTTGACGATGATGCCCTTTTCGCGCCCATAGGCGGCCACTTCTTTGAGAGCCGAGGCGGCGCGTTCCAGGTCCGGAGAAACGCCGTGGACCTGTTCAATGTGCGCGCGGATACTGGGAGACTTGATCGCCGCCGCGACGTCGATCCAATGCTTTGCGTGAGCGATCGCCGCATTACGTTTCGCGTCGTCCGGGTTGTAAAATCCGGAGTCCGTTTGGCCGATCGGGATGTTGACGACGTGCGCGCCAACCTTGTTCAAGACTTCGCGGAATCGCGCGAGGTAGTCCGGGTCCGTCGAGGCAAAGTGGCGGTCCAGCGGTTCGATCCCTCTGACGCGGAAGCGCTCGACCACCATCAAGGGGAAATCGAGCAGCTTCATGGTGGCGTGCTGAAGATCCAACTCCTTGCTGAACGGGTAGGAGGCGACCGCCAGACGATCGCCCGCGACCGAAGGGAAACGGCAGACCGGAACGGCGGCGGCCAGGCTCTGGATGAAATTCCGCCGGTTCATTTGGTGTCGTTATGGCCGCCGCCCAGCGCCGGACCCACGGGCAGAATGCCGGCGTATTCACCCGGCTGGTACACGTTGCCTTTGTAATCGAGATCGTTATGGATTCCAATTTTGCTGGTGTAGTAAGCGCGCACCGTGGCGCCCTTGAGAGTGCGGAAGAAAAGCTCTTCGGGGGCTTTCGGATCCTTCTCATTGCGTGCCATCTCAAGCATCACGTCCTGGCGCTGCGGGAGCGTTCCCTTGAGAAACGGAACATGGTTGATGCGCTGCGAGAGAGCGTCCACCGCGGCTAAGCCCTGACGCCATTGTTGGCGCTCCTCATCGTCAAATGCCTCCGCAAGGCTGCCATCCAGGTACTCCGTGACCTTCGCCGCGCGCGCGCCGGGACTGCTTTCGTCAGCGGGAATCAGTATCTCCGTTAACTCCTCGGTCATCGCGAACTCGGCCGGTGTGAGGAATTTATGCTCCTGCGAGACGGCCATGCGCGCCGCCAGCAGGGTGCCGGCGGTCAACTTCAGAATTTCCCGCCGCTTGAGTTCTTCCGGCATTAGAGTTCTCCTTTGCGCGATTGCTCGGCCAGGTAGTCCATGGAGCGCCAGCACAGAGCCATGATGGTCCAGGTCGGGTTCTGATTCGCGGCGCTGACGTGGGTGGCGCCATCGACTACGAACAAGTTCTTCACATCGTGCGACTGCTGGAAGCTGTTGACGACGGATTTCTTGGGGTCGGCGCCCATGCGGGCCGTTCCCATTTCGTGGATGGACCACCCCTCGGTGAGCACATCGTTGTCGACTCCGACGATTTCGATTCCGGCGTCTTCGAACATCTGTTTTGCCTGTTCGGACATGTCCTTCGCCATCTTGTATTCGTTGTCACCGAACTTGTAACTGAAACGCAGAACCGGAATGCCCCAGCGATCTTTCACGTCGGGATCAAGGTCCATGGAGTTCTCGTAGCGGGACAGAACCTCACCGAATCCTCCCATTGAGATGAACGCGCCGGCATGGTCGCGCACGCTCTTTTTGTAAGCCGGGCCGAAGCCTTCTGCCGAGAAGGCGTTGCCGGGAAACATACTCATGCCGCTCTCGCCTTCGAAGCCGTAGCCTCGAATGAAGTTGGGATTCTTCTCGGTCAGGTTGCGGAATCGCGCGAGATAGAAGCCGCCGGGGCGTCCGTCGTCGAGGGTGTGAGGCTTGCCGACCAGATCCTTAATGAGACCGGTAACGCCGGGACCCATCACGTGTTCGCAAAAGTTATGCCCGACGTGCGTGCTGGAGTTGCCGATGCCGTTGGGGTAAAGCGTGGATTTCGAAAGCAGCATCAGGCGCGCGGTTTCCAGCGTGGACGCGCCGAGGATTACCGTGCGGCCTTTGGCCTGATACGTCTTTCCGGTTTCGGTGTCGATGAAGGAGACGCCGCTGGCTTTGCCGGTGTTCTTGTCGACAGTTACCTCGTAAACCGTGGAGTTCGTTCGCAAGCTGAGATGGCCGGTGTCCATCGCGGGATAGATCAGGCCGGTGGGGGAATCGAAAGCCGCGTGAATGTCGCAGCCGCCCGCGTGCCGATTGCAGGCGCCGCGGCCATAGCATTTCTGGCGGTACTTGTTGTGCTTGAGGCCGTCGGTAGTGACGCCGGCGCGATAGGGGGTGACCACGCGCCCCTGCTTCGCCATCGACTCGCGGAACCGCATCTCGCCCACGTTCAAATGATGGGAACGCTGGAACTTGCTATCGGGCAGATATGGCAGATCTTCTTTGTGGCCGGAGATGCCGAGATAGAGATCCACCTTGTCGTAGTACGGTTCGATATCCGCGTACGAGATCGGCCAGTTCTCGCCATAACCGTCGCGGGAAGCGGCCTTAAAATCGTAGTCGGAAAGCCGCAGCGCGAGCCGGCCCCAGATCGCGGTCTTGCCGCCCAGTAAACGCGCGCGCACCCATGCGTAGCTGGTGCCCGTGGTTGGATGATCTTTCTCATCCACCACAATGTTCTTGGAATAATCCGAGCCGCCCCAGCCTTGGACGTAGGAGTAGACATGGTTGTAGCGCATGCCTTTCGCGTACGGGCGCGGACGGATGGTGTACTCGTTGCGGGTAAGCGCGTGATCGTCAGGCGGCATTTCCCCCCGGCGCGGGTGATCGTAAGGCCACTGCATGGACCGGAGCTCGCGTTCGATCGGCTGCTTGCGGCCCGCTTCCAGCAGCAGCACCTTCATCCCGTGAGTGGTCAGGACATGGGCCGCCATCCCGCCGGCGGCGCCGGAACCGACGATGACGGCATCGTAGGTGATGGAGAGATCGGCGGTAGGTTGCTTCGGATCACTGGTGGTTATTTGAAACACGGCTCGAAACTCCTTCTATGAATAGACCATAGAGCGTGTGGTGCGCGGGCGCCGTTCCGTCATGTGGTGAAGGTAATTGTGCGACAAAGGGGCAAGTTCGTCACTCGAAGAATGGGCAGGCGGCTCCAATGAGAGGAGCGTGTGCGCCGAGGCGCGATGGGACCAGCGATGTCGTGTGCCGCACGAAATCTCCGGCTGCGCTTTCGAAGGATTCGCGGGCGCTTCCAAAAAGTTTGTCCGACGCCTCACAGACGCCGCCGCCGAGCGCGATGCGGTCGGGGTAAAAGACGGCGGCCAGAGAAGCCGCTAACTGGCCGATCGACTTGCCGGCTTCCGTGAACAGGGCGTAGGGCACGTGCTCGAGATTGGTGGCGCGGCGCCCCGCCTTTGTGAGCAGAGCGGGCGCGGCGGCAATCGCTTCAGCGCACCCGGTTCCACCGCAAACGCACGCGGGACCGCCGGGATCGACGATGATGTGGCCCACGTCGCCGATGCATTCGTGCGTGAGCCGGACCAGTTGGCCGTTGTCGATGAAGCCGCCGCCGATGCCCGTGCCGATGGTCAGGCAGAGAAAACGCCGGCAGCCCGCTCCGGCCCCAGCGCGAAACTCGCCGAGCGCCGCGGCATTGGAATCGATCTCCAGCAAGACAGGAACATCGAATTCAGCGGCCAGCGCGGCGCGGATTGGAACGCGTTCGAGCCAGGGAAGGTTTGGATTGTAGACCATCATGGAATGCGATCGGTCAATAAACCCAGCGATCGACACTCCAAGCCCGATGGGATTTATCACACTGGTAAGAAGCTCTTCCACCGCGGAGAAAAGCTTTCCGAGAAAGGCATCGATGGGCGGCTCAGTGGCGACGCGGCGGTACTTCGAAAGCGCACAGGTATCGTCGACCAGGCCGAGCTTGGTCCAGGTTCCACCGATGTCGACGGCCACCACGGTCACGGATTCGTGGCGGGGTTATCGAACCCGGTTTCGTCGACGGTGACGGCGGGCGAGAACTGGAAGGATGCCGGGGGAACGCCGCGCGACTCGGCCAGGCGCATCGCGGCGAACTGGATGGGGATGACCTCGAGCACCGTGGCCCAGGGTCCATTGAGTTCAGGGATCGAGATGACCTTAACCATCGCGCCGAGGATCCTTAAGTCTTCGCCAAGTTGTTCATCGAGCGCGCGGGTTTCGGGCTGCGTGGCGAACACGAAGACACGGATTTGCGAGGAGGTGACTTCCACCGGGCCGTGACGGAACGCCGCGCATGACATGGGAGTGGCGGGCGTACGAGCGGTCTCATGGAACAGAAGCGCGCCTTCGTGGACGCTGCCGAGCGAAGGACCGCGGCCGAGAACATAGATGCGGTTGTCGGGCGACCAGAACGGCTGCGGAGTTTGCATTTGGGCATCGATCACGCCTTGCATCGCGGCCGGAAGTTGAGAGACCGCGCCTGTGGATTGCGCGGCGGCTTGCGATGCCAGAAGCAGCAGCGTTGCAACCGTTCCCGTGTAAGTGCGGAGCGCGATCAGCCGGTCCGGCGCACTGGTGACGTGGATCGGGATGTCGGCTTGGGTTGCGAGCGTGCTCCCGGGAACGTTGGTCACCCCAATAATACGGACGCCTTTCGCGCGGAGTAAAGGAATCAGCTTGACCACCTCAACCGTTTCCCCGGAACGCGAGACAAGGACGACAAGCGTATCGCGAGTGAACGACCGGTAGTAGTAGAGGAACTCGGAAGCTTCGAGCGCACACGTGGCGCGGCCGTTCGCGTTCAGCACGGAGACACAGGGCATGGATGCGAAGAGGGAACTGCCCATGCCGCTGAAGATCACGTGACGGGCGTGCCGAATTTCCGCGGCGGCGCGCGCGACCGCATCACGGCCCGGACCAAGGTGGTGGTCGAGGAGACGCCGCAACGAATCGGGCTGGCCGAGGATGTCGTCGAGAAGTGGATTCATCAGCTATTTGCTTTCAGCCACAGGTCGATCGGCAGCTTAACGCCGGCCGGTGGTTGCCAGGGAAACTCGATCTTACGGCCCTGCCCGGCGGACGCGTATGCGGCATAGATCGCTTCCAGCACCAGCCGCCCGTCTTCGCCAGTGGCCTCCGGTTTCTCCTTGCCGCGAACCGCGCGCGCGAAGTTGCGCATTTCCTGCGGAATCCCGTAATTCCAATGTTCTTCAAAGACGGGCCATGTCCAGCCGTCGGTTTTGGGAGCCTTCTCGACGGCGTACTGGAAACCGTATTCGCTGTAAGTCGGCATGGCGTTGCCCATATGGAGGTTGGCATAGCTGACGCCGCCTTCCCCGAAGACTTCGATCTTATCGTCCATGCCGCCGCGCTTGGCCCAACTGTTCTCAATGACGGCGACGGCCTTGTTCGCGAACTCGATGATGGTGACCGCGTCATCTTCGCCCTGCGTCTTCGCGCCGTGCACGTAGGTGCCGAGTTGGGAGTAGACGCTCTTGATCGCGGGGCGGCCCAGGAACCAATAGCAGAAAGCAATGCCGTGGCAGCCGAGATCCATCAGTGCGCCGCCGCCGGAGCGGGAGACGTCCCAGAACCAGTTGCTATGCGGGCCGAAGTGCTTCTCGCTTTGCTTGATCAGGTAGATCTTGCCGAACGCGCCCTGGTCGGCCATCTCTTTGACCTTGACGTATTTCGGGGTGTAGAAAAGCTCTTCGGCGTACATGAGAAGAACGCCGTGTTGATGGCACGCGGCGATCATCCGATCGGCTTCTTCGAGCGTCATGCAGAGCGGCTTCTCGCAGACGACGTGCTTCCCGGCGGCGGCTATATCGAGCGTCATCTGGCAGTGCAGATAGTTGGGCGCGGTGATGGTGACCATCTCGATATCGGGCTCTTTGAGCATCTCGCGATAGTCGGTGAAGACCCGCGGAATGCCGTAACGCTCGGCGAGTTTGGCGGCGTTGCCGGGAGTGGGCGATGCGATAGCGACCACCTCCGCTTCCTCCGGCATGATTTGGAAGGACGCGGCGTGGATATCCGCCTCGAATTGTGAACCGATGATTCCGACTTTGACTTTTCCGGGCATGAGACTCCGAAAAAGAAAGATATCAGATGAGGTGAAATTCCTCGCCGATGGAGCGGATGCAAACACGCGCGGGATCTTTCGCGGCGGCCAGCAGGCGCGCAATCGGTTCCGTTTGCGGTTCGCTGCTGAGTTGAAAGGTTTGGTGGTGGATCGGCAGAATGAAGTTTGCGCCGGCGTGGTTGGCCATGGTGAGCGCCTGTTCCGGCGTACAGTGAGCGGAGATCCAGGGGTCATAGGCGCCGATCGGCATAAGCGCGAGGTCCACCGGCCGCGAGGAACGGACCTGGTGGAAGGAATCGGTGTAGGCCGTGTCGCCGCCGAATACCACGCGGTAACGGGAGGTCTCGATCAGGTAGCCGTTGTAGCCCCGAAATGTATCGTTCCGCATGCGCGCTCCCCAGTGTCTGACGGGCAGGGCCTTGATGGTGACCGGACCTATATGGCTGCTTTCGTTCCAAGCCAACTCGCGCACGGTTCCGTATCGGTTGACGCGGAGCAGATCGCTGGTCTTGGCCGCGGTGACGACCATCGTGTCCCGGTGCTCCAGGCGTTGGAGGCTGGGCAGGTCGAAGTGATCCATATGGGCGTGAGAGAGCAAAATCAGATCCGGCCGCGGGAGTTGCTTTGGGGTGGCGGCGGGTTCCACCAGCCGTTTCAAGCCGAGAGTTACGGGTCCGACATTCAAGCCGATGCGAGACCCGAAAACGGGATCGGTCAGGATCGTGAAGCCGTCGATGGAGAGCAGCACCGTGCTGTGGCCGATCCACGCGGCGTGCACCCCCGTTTGCGGCCAGTGACTGAAGTCCGGGTGGTGCGGCGCGGGCAGGACCGGCCGCTTCCAGTCTTCCGAGAACCGGTTCCAGAATTGCGGCGCGATCGAACGCGCGGTGGAAACCAGGCTGGTGATGCCCAGACCGCTGCCCGCGAAGGTTCTTCTCAGCACGATCATTGGATGATCCGAGCGGCCGAGTGGACGCGCGTAGTACATCTCCGTTTTTCAAGAGCGGGTTTCGGGGATATACTTTGTTCGCAGCGAGGACTCTATGAACACTCTTTCTGACGCGCCAAGACGCGCACTTTTCGCAACGCTCTGTCTTCCGTTTCTGGTCTCCATCGGCGCGGCGCAGGACAGCGCACCGGTGTCCTTTACGTTCATAACCTTTACCGTTCCGGGCGCGAGTCCCCTTTCGGTGGAATCCATCAACGACTCGGACACGGTTTCAGGCTACTACAGCGATGCTTCGGGAGACGTCATCAGCTACTTACGGGCAAACAGCGGGACCATCGTGACTTACAAGGACCCGCTGAATACGAGTACTCCGGGATTTACCGAAGGCGGCCAAATCAACAAGAGCGGAATAGTGGTCGGAGAGTACTTCAACACGGCCGCCGCGACTTACGAGGGTTATATTTACAAAAGCAGCACGAAGACTTTTACCAGCTACCAGGTGCCGGGGCAGCCGCAATACACGACCACGTCGCTCGCAGGCGTGAACGACAACGGCAATCTCTGCGGCTTTGTTTTTCCGCCGCCGTATACCGTGGTCAGCGCCTTCGTGGAAGTCAGCGGGACAGTGAATATGTTTACCGTGAATGGTTCCGCGACCAATGCGTGCTATGCCCTGAATGACGCGGGAAGCGCGGTTGGATACTATGCCGACTCCGCCGGCGTTCTGCATGGGTTCATGCGGACGAGTTCCGGGACGATTACGACGATCGACAATCCCGCCGCAGCCACCGTTACTGGAACGGCGCCCTGCGTTTCCGGTCCGGTTGCGGGAACGGTGGCGCTCGGCATCAACAATGCGGGATATGTCTCCGGCCACTATTGGGACACGGCTTACAACGAACATGGTTTCATCATGACGCCGGGTGGAAAATTTATTCCGGTCGACGTGCCTGGGGCGTATCAGACGTCCGGCGGCGGCCTGAACGACCACGTCCAAATAACTGGACATTATTCCGATAGTTCGTGTAACACCTACGGCTATATCGCGACGCCATAGGCCGGCAAACGGAACATCGACGATTGACGCGCCGGCGGAAGCGGATGCCGGCGCGCGACGTTGTAGACTCTGCGTATGTTGATGCGCGGAATGGCCGCTTTTTTCGTTTTCTCGGTAATCGCATTCGGACAGGATCAGCCGTTGCGCGTTGCGATTGCCGGCTTGGTGCATGGGCATGTAGCCGGGTTCCTCGGCGGCGTTAAAAGACGGACCGACGTGCAGGTGGTGGGAATCTTCGATCCCGATCGGGCCCTTCTAAAGAAGTATGCCGATCGGAACGGGTTCCCCGACGCCATTTTGTTTACCGATCTGAACGCGATGCTCGACGGAACGAAGCCGGAAGCGATCGCCGCATTTACCAATACGTTCGATCACCCGACGGTTGTGCGCGCGGGCGCTAAAAGAAACCTGCCCGTGATGATGGAAAAGCCGATGGCGGTAAGCATGGCGCATGCCCGGGAGATTCAAAAGGCGGCAGCCCAAAGCGGCATTCCCA
Source organism: Bryobacteraceae bacterium (assembly GCA_965225785.1). Taxonomy (GTDB): domain Bacteria; phylum Acidobacteriota; class Terriglobia; order Bryobacterales; family Bryobacteraceae; genus Bog-113. The sequence goes on from CBDDBV010000005.1 coordinate 1,950,075, forward strand.
TCATCGTGAACTATGAGACCATCTGGTATCGCAGCCATGCGGAAATGTGGCGGCTGATCAAGGACCAGGGCTTGGCGGGCGGCGTTCGCAAGATGGTCGCGATGGACGGGCATCAGGGACCGAAAGAAATCAATGTGGGGCCGGAGTTTCTTGGGTGGCTGATCGACCCGGTACGTGGGGGCGGCGGCGCGCTTTACGACTTCGGATGCTACGGCGCAAATCTCATGACGTGGATGATGGACAATCAACGCCCTGTTTCGGTGAGCGCAGTGACCCAGACATTCAAGCCGGCGATCTACGGAGCCGTGCCGGATGAAGCGAACGTGCTGGTGGAGTATGCCAAGGCTGTTGGAATCATCCAGGGTTCCTGGAACTGGCCGTTCGGGCGCAAAGATTTCGAAGTGTACGGCGAACACGGGTACGCCATTGCCACAGGCGGTGACGCGCTCACGAAACGATTCGCGCATGACAGCTCCGTTGAAGATAAAAACCTGCAAGCGCTGCCTGACGGGCAGACCGATTCGGTGGCCTACTTGAAATCCGTCGCGCGAGGCCAGGTGAAACCGTCGGGTTTGTCCTCGATAGAGAACAATATGGTGGTGGTTGAGATATTGGATGCGGCCAGGGAGTCGGCGCGAACCGGACGCGCGGTGAAGTTGCCTGCCACGCGGCCTTATTAAGGGCCGGTACTGGCCAAGTGATATCTTGCCTGCCGTGGATTCCATTGCCATAATCTGTCCTGTTTTGGACCCGAATCGAACCCAATGTTATGGACCGGGCGCCGCAACGAGCGAATGGAACGAAGTGTTTTATTTTGTTAATTTTGAGCGCGTATTTTGGATCAGATCAACCGCGAAATACATTGGCTTCGTTTTCGACATTTACCCCTAGGTTTTCCAGTGGGCGTCGCGAGGTAGGAACCCCGCGACGCCGATCAGTATGCAGCTAAGCATACCGAGCTGAGAAAGCCAGTTCGCCCAAACCGGTCTTTCTCTGGTTCTAGGTGTAGCATCCGAATTCGCGTGCGACTTAAAGGTGCCGGCTAAGTTGCTGATAGTAAGTCGGACAAAGAGTTGAATACCGGTGACTGAAGTTTCGGGTAGGCGAACTTACACTGGGAGGCGTTGCACATGGGGGAATTAGCGGGACAAACAAAAAGGCGTCGCGAGGCACGAAGCCTCGCGACGCTGAGCAGTATGCACGCATGCATACTGAATTGAAAAAGCCAGTCTGTAAAAACCGGTCCTTCTCTGGTCTTAGGTTTACCAGCCGGGTTTAGCGCCGGAGCTGCCAGGCTGGCTAAGTTATTGAGAATGCGGGACAAAAAAACCTTTTTAACGGTGATTCACGCACGCAACAATAGAGCCGCGAAAATCTAACGGTCCCACGACTCGCGTTCCCTATCCAGGTATTTGTCAATATCGACCCCGGCCCAAACCTCTTTTCCCAAGCCCTGAAGCTCAAGAATACTGGCAGCCTGAAGCTCAACCGGGCCGCCTGAGGAACCGAGTTCCGCAAGCAACCGTTTCCGGTCGGCAGCACTTAGAGTTCTGACGTGCTTCAGTACCTCGTCATATTGAGAAGGTTCCATTGGTGTGCACTCCGTTCCTCCAGTATCGTCCGATCCACGCTCGGCGGCACGGACTCACTCCACCAACCCAATCCCTTTTCGTTACCATAGCCGCATGACGGACGGGGAACTGCTCGCCCACATTATCCGCCTTCCGCACGGCAAGGCGACCCTCAAGCAGATCCTCAAGGAAATGCGCGCGCGGACCGAGCATCGCGGCCACGTCGAACGCGCACTGGAGCGCCTGGCCAAACGCGGCGATCTGATTGAGCTTAAATCCGGTCACTATATCGCCACCGCCAAGAGCCGGGAGTATATGGCCGGGCGCATTAGCCGGCATCGCGACGGCTACGGTTTTCTGATCGCCGATAAACCCATTCCAGGCATCCAGGGCGATATTTTTCTTCCACCCGATTCGCTGAAGGGCGCCATGCATGGCGATCGCGCCGTGGTCCGCGTTTCCGGGCCGGCCCGCGACGGGCGCGCGGAAGGCGAGGTGGTCAAGATCGTCAAACGCGCGCATCCCACCGTGGTCGGTCAGTTTCGCATCACTCCGCGCGGAATGTTTGTGGAGCCGTACGATGCGCGTTTGCGCGAGTGGATCGAGATACCGGATGAACTGGCGACGCCGGAGAGCACGGCGAATCGCGATCGCGTCGGCGTGGCGCCCATCGCCGTTGGCGACCCGTCGGAAATGGACGGCATGGTCGTCAACGTCGAGGTCCTCGAGTATGCGGAAGACGTCGGCACGCGCAGAGAGTCCGCGCCGATCGGCAGGGTGATCGAGGTGCTCGGAAAGCCGAGCGATTTCGGCGTGGATGTCGAGATCATGATCCGCAAGCATCACCTGCCGCATCGTTTCCCGGCGGATGCGATCGACCAGGCCCAAAGAATTCCTCTAGTCATCACGTCCGACGAGATGAAAGGCCGGCGCGATTTTCGGGACATGCCGATCGTGACGATCGACGGGGAGACTGCGCGCGATTTCGACGACGCTGTGTGGGTGGACCGGCTGCCGGGCGGCCGCTTCGCCTTACACGTGCATATCGCGGATGTCAGCCACTACGTGCGGCCGCGCTCGCCGATTGATGCCGAAGCGCGTCTGCGCGGCACCAGCGTTTACTTTCCCGACCGCGCCGTTCCCATGCTCCCGTATGAGCTTTCCACCGACATCTGTTCGCTGGTGCCGCAGCAGGACCGCTTGGTGATGAGCGCGTTGATGGAGTTCGATGCGCAAGGCGACCTGGTCTCCGGCGAGTTTTGCCGCGGCGTCATCCGCAGCGTGGAGCGCCTGACTTACACCAACGTGCATCTGGTGCTGGAAGGCGACGCCGCGCTGCGCGAGCGGTACGCTCCTTTGGTGGAGCGTTTCGAACTCATGCGCGAACTGGCTTTGATCTTGAACCGCAAGCGCGTGAAGCGCGGCTCCATCGATTTCGATCTTCCCGAACCGCTGATCGAGTTCGATGAGTTCGGCGCGATGAAAGGCGTTCTGCGTTCGGTCCGCAATATCGCGCATCGGATCATCGAAGAGTTCATGCTGGCGGCCAATGAGGCCGTCGCGGAGCACTTGGAGTCGGTTGCCGAGACCTCGATTTACCGCATTCATGAGCAGCCCGACCCGAAGCGCGTGCTGGAGTTCGAAGAAGTGGCGGCGCAATTCGGCGTGTCACTCGGCGTGGGGGCGATTCCCGTGGATCGCTTCCATTACTCCGACAAGCGGCGCGACGGCGGCAAGCGGCAGCGCACCGTGGAACTGCCGAAGGATGCCATCCGCATTACTTCGCGCATGTATCAGAAGCTGGTGGCCAAGATTGAGGGCAAGCCCGAGGAGCGGGTGTTGAGTTACCTGATGCTCCGTTCGCTGAAGCAGGCTCGATATAGCACCGATAATTCCGGGCATTTCGCGCTGGCGGCTAAATATTACACCCATTTCACTTCGCCTATTCGCCGTTATCCGGATTTAATGGTGCACCGGCTCCTGGGGGCTTGGCTGGATTCCGGTCAGCGGGCCGGTAAGCAGGCTTACCTGAGCGAGGGTGAGTTACAATCCGCAGCCGAGGATTGCTCTCTGACGGAACGGCGCGCGGCGGAAGCCGAGCGGGAGTTGGTCGAATGGAAGAAGGCGCGGTTTATGGAAAGCCGGGTCGGCGACGAATTCGACGGGTTGGTCATTTCGATTACCCGCCATGGCATGTTCGTCGAGTTGACCGACCTGTTTGTCGAAGGATTAGTGCCGATTGACTCTTTGCCGGGCGACCATTTCACCTACCTGGAGAATGTCCGTAAGATTGTCGGGCAGAGAACGCGGAGGGAGTTTTCGATTGGAGATCAAGTGCGGGTGATGCTGGAGCGTGTAGAGCCGGCGGAGCGAAAGCTGCAGTTCTCGCTGGCGGCGCGGGAATCTCGCCGCTCGGAAGGCCGGCCGCGGCGAAAAGCACGGCCTTCAAAGCAGGGTTAGGTTAAGCAGCCAAGCGACTGTCGGTTCGTACTTCCTGGCGCAATTGGTTTACAAAGCTCTCGAGATCCCGATCGGAGGAGCTTGCCAGCGCGGAGTCATACGACGCAACCCAGCGCATCGGCTCCATGGTTTCAGAGAGCAGGTCCGTTGCGGCCTGGACTAATTCAGAGTGCGTCATCGAAAATACCTCACCCATATTGACGCACGTGTAACTGGCAACCTGAGTGAAGATTTGTCTGAATTCGGTACCCAATAAAACATTTCGGGGTCAAACGCTATTTCCCCGCGTAAGGTTTCGTCATTTCCGCCGGACGCACCCAAAGATCGAATTCCTCCGGTGTAACTGCGCCGAGCTTCAGGGCGGCTTCCCGCAAGCTTAGTCCCTCGCGGTGCGCGGTCAATGCGATCTTCGCCGATTTCTCGTAACCGATATGCGGGTTAAGCGCCGTAACGGTCATCAGGGAATCGTCGAGGTGTTCCCGGATGCGTACCACGTTGGGTTCAATCCCTCGTGCGCAATGCTCGTCGAAAGACCGGCAACCGTCGGCCAGAAGCCCGGCGGATTCCAGAACATTATCCAGCATCACCGGCTTATAGACGTTCAGTTGAAAGTTGCCTTGGGAACCGCCGAAAGCCACCGCCGCATCGTTCCCGAAAACCTGGACGGCCACCATGGTGAGCGCTTCGCACTGCGTCGGATTAATCTTACCGGGCATGATGGAGCTACCCGGTTCGTTTTCGGGAATCAGCAACTCGCCGATGCCCGCGCGAGGACCGCTCGCATACCAACGCACGTCGTTGGCGATCTTCATCAGCGCGCCGGCCAAAGTGCGCAAAGCGGCGCTCGCGTTCACCATTCCATCGTGCGCGGACAGCGCGGCGAATTTGTTCGCGGCGGCGACGAACGGCTTGCCCGTTTCCCTGGCGATGAAGCCGGCCGCCAGATCGCCGAACCGCGCGTCGGAGTTCAGACCGGTCCCGACAGCCGTGCCGCCGATGGCCAGTTCATAGAGTCCGCCCAGAGACCATTCGATACCCACAATCGCCTGATCCAACTGCGCCGCCCAGGACGAGATCACCTGGCCCAGAGTGATCGGAGTCGCATCCTGCAAATGCGTGCGCCCCACCATTACAACCGAATCAAACGCACGCGCTTTTTCGCGCAAAGTATCGCGCAGCTCGCGCACCGCGGGAAGCGTTCGTGCCGAGATCTCTTCCACCGCCGCAATGTGCATGGCCGTGGGGAAAGTGTCGTTCGAAGATTGGCTCCGGTTCACATCGTCATTCGGATGTACCGGCTTCTTCGAACCCACCACACCGCCCGCAAGCTGAATCGCGCGGTTGGAAATCACCTCGTTGGCGTTCATGTTGGTCTGGGTTCCGGAGCCGGTCTGAAAAACAACAAGCGGGAACTCTTTATCCAGTTTGCCGTCTATTACTTCCTGCGCGGCGCGGATAATTAAATCCACTTTCTCCGCGGGAATTTCGCCTAATTGCCCATTTGCCAAGGCCGCGCACTTCTTGAGTATGCCGAGCGCCCGAATCACCGCGCGGCCGAACACAAAGCGGTCCACGCCGATCTTGAATAAGTCGATGGACCGCTGCGTCTGCGCTCCCCACAAGTGCTCGGCTGGTACCCGGACCTCACCCAGCGCGTCTTTATCGATTCGAAATGCTGCGTCTGTTCGGACTGCCGCGTCGCCCATGCCCGCAGGCTATCAAACATTCGAAACGTGTTCACGCGGCGCCCGCTCGAATACCATGAAAGCGATGCCTTCTTCCTGGATCGACTTATCCGTTCCCGTTCGTAACGGGATGGTTCACTGGCCCGGCGACCCCGAATTCCATATCAATCGAGTAAAGGAATACGACGCGGGCGACGAGCTCATGCTGTCCCACATGGACTTGGGAGTCCACACGGGAACGCATATGGATGCGCCGCTCCATTTCGTCGAGGGCGGCGAAACCATTGACCGGATGCCGCTGGACGCGACCGTCGGTGAGGCCCGCGTCATTGAAATCCAGCATACGGAATGCGTGACAGCTCACGAACTGCAACACGCGAAAATTCAAAAAGGCGAGCGAATTCTTCTCAAAACGCGGAATTCGGCGCAAGCCTGGAACACGGACGAGTTTCAGAAGAATTTTATTTACATTTCGCGCGAAGCGGCCGAGCATCTCGCCGATATGGGAATCCGCTCTGTTGGCGTCGACTATCTTTCCGTGGGCGGCTTTTACAAGGACGGGCCGGAAACACATCGGGTGTTGTTGGGCGCGGGGATCTGGATCATCGAAGGTCTGAATCTTACGCCGTTGCATGCCGGTAAGTGGGAGTTGATCTGCCTGCCCTTGCGGCTGGCCGGGGCCGAGGCGGCGCCTGCGCGCGCGATGGCTCGGGCGATGACTCACAAGGAGGCCGCGTGACGGGCGCCGAAGCCGCCCGGCTGGCTGACGATCACGCGCGCAAGCAAAACTGGAAGCGCTGGGGACCTTACCTTTCCGAGCGCCAATGGGGCACCGTTCGCGAAGACTATTCTCCCGGCGGCGATAGCTGGACTTATCTCCCTCACGATCACGCCCGCAGCCGCGCCTACCGTTGGGGCGAAGATGGGTTGCTTGGCATCTGCGATCGCGAGGGGCGTCTCTGTTTCGCGCTCACGCTATGGAATGGAAAAGATCCAATCCTGAAAGAGCGCCTGTTTGGGCTCACCGGGCCGGAAGGCAATCACGGCGAAGACATCAAGGAAGCCCATTTCCATCTCGCTTCCACGCCCACGCATTCCTACATGAAGGCTCTGTATAAGTATCCGCAGAATGAGTTTCCTTACTCCTGGCTGGTGGACGAGAACCATCGCCGCGGCCACATGGACCGCGAATTCGAACTTACCGATACGGGAATTTTCAACGAGTCGCGCTACTTCGATGTGACCGTGGAGTACGCCAAGAACGCGCCGGACGATCTGCTGATCAAAATTTCCGTGGCGAATCGCGGCCCGGAGAATTGGAAGCTGCACGTGCTTCCGACGGTCTGGTTCCGCAACACCTGGAGTTGGGGGCGCGACGGGGAAGGGTACTGGCCCAAAGGAAAAATTTCGCGGGAGTCGGAGGCCCGGCTCACCATGGAACACGCATCACTCGGCCGGCTCCACTTTGCGATTGAGCAGCCCGCGCCCTTTCTCTTCACCGATAACGAGACGAACGCCGAGCGCCTGTTCGGCACAAAGAACGCCGCGCCGCACGTGAAAGATGCTTTCGACAATTATGTTATTCATGGCCGGAAGGAAGCCGTCTCGCCCGAACCCAACGGAACGAAAGCCGCTGCCTGGTATCAACTCGATGTTCCGGCCGGAGGCGAAATGCAGTTGCGCTTCCGGCTTTGGAACGAGAGTGAATCCGTCGCCGAGCCGTTCGCCGGCTTCGATGACATTTTCGACCAGCGCGCCGCGGAGTGTGAGGATTTCTATTCGGAACTGGTCCCTCGGGAGAAGAATCCGGAGGCGATGGCGCTCATCCGCCAGGCTTACTCCGGGCTTCTTTGGACCAAGCAGTTCTATCACTATTCCGTTCAGGACTGGCTGATCGGCGACCCTTCCCAGCCCGCGCCGCCGCCCGAGCGCTGGCACGGCCGCAACCACACGTGGCTTCACTTGTTTAATCGCGACGTGCTCTCCATGCCGGATAGCTGGGAATACCCTTGGTACGCGGCGTGGGATCTGGCGTTTCACATGATCCCGTTCGCGCAGGTGGACCCCGACTTCGCCAAGGAGCAACTCGTGCTGATGCTGCGCGAGTGGTACATGAACCCCAGCGGACAGGTGCCGGCGTACGAATTTAATTTCGACGACCTGAACCCGCCTGTTCACGCGTGGGCATGCTGGCGAACGTACAAAATCAGCGGACCTTCCGGCCAACGTGACAAAGTTTTTCTCGAACGCACTTTTCAAAAGCTCTTGCTCACCTTCACCTGGTGGGTGAACCGGAAAGACGTCGAGGGCAAGCAGGTGTTCGCCGGCGGCTTCCTCGGCCTGGATAACATCGGCGTGTTCGACCGTTCCCAGCCGCTGCCCAACGGCGGACAGTTGGAACAGGCCGATGGCACCGCCTGGATGGCTTTCTACTGCATCACCATGCTGGCGATGGCGATGGAACTGGCGCCCGGCGATCTCGCCTATGAAGACATGGCCTCCAAGTTCTTCGAGCACTTTATCGAGATCGCCGACGCCATGAACACCGTCGGCGGCCCCGGATTGTGGGACGAGGAAGATGGCTTTTACTATGACCAGTTGCACATCGACGGGCACAACGTCCCTTTAAAAGTGCGCTCGTTCGTAGGCATCATTCCCCTGTTCGCCGTCTCCGTGCTGGAGATGTCCCGCATCGAAAAGCTGACTGGATTCAATAAACGGCTGGACTGGTTTGTCGAGAACCGCAAAGATCTCGGCAAGCAGATTTCCTGGTTGACGCAGGTGGATGCGGGCGCCGATCACACCCACCGTCTGCTCGCCATCGCCTCCCGGGAACGGTTGGAGCGCGTGCTGCGGTGCATTCTGGACGAGGACGAGTTTCTTGCTCCCAATGGAGTGCGGTCGCTTTCCAAAGTGCATCTGGAGCATCCTTTCGTGCTGAACATGGACGGACGGGAGTGGCAGGTGAACTACGAACCCGCCGAGTCCCAAACCGGGATGTTCGGCGGAAACTCAAACTGGCGCGGGCCGATATGGTTCCCGTTGAATTATCTGCTGATCGAATCACTCGAACGCTATCACCACTTCTACGGCGATAGCTTCAAAGTCGAATGCCCCACTGGCTCCGGCAATTCGATGACGCTGCTCGAAGTCTCCCGCGAACTGAACCGCAGGCTATGTAATCTCTACCTGCCCAACGCTGACGGCTATGCGCCGTGGCAGGGTGATACCGAGCTGTTCGTGAACGATCCGCACTGGCGCGGGTTGAATTGGTTCTTCGAATATTTCGATGGAGACAACGGACGGGGTTGTGGCGCAAGCCACCAGACTGGCTGGACGGCGCTGATTGCACGATGTTTGGAGGATGAAGCGGAAGGTTGACGCCAACGGGGACAGAAAAGGCCGGAGTTCCTGGCTCCGGCCTGAAAAGCAACGGATCGAAAAACTCTAGTCGCCCACCATCGCCATATTCAAAGTAGGCGAAATCAACCGCATCGCCGATTTCACTTTGATCCGATACTGCGGATCTTTGTTATACGTGATCAGAACATTATCCAGCGTTTTATGCCGGTAATAGCGGGAATTGGAAAGATGCCACGCTACTTGCCGGATGCCGTCCGCAAAGGATTCGAAGGAAGCTTTTCCGTTCATCCATCCGAACAGGTTGAACTTCTGACAATGTTGGCCTCCGCCGGATTCAACGGCCGCCAGGCTGGGAAGTAATCGCCAGTCCAGGCCGTTTTGGTCGGCTTCCCGAACGAAGACGTCGGAAAGGTGCTGCGCGGGGCTGTTATGTTTCTGAAAAAATCTACGGATGGAAAGAACCCTGGGGTCTTCTTGCGCTTGAACTTGTGCTTTCTCCGCTGGCTGAAGATCGATTGGCGCCGAAATTGCTGGCATACCAGCGATTCCTGCGAACACGACCAAGCCTTTGGAGAGAAGATTTCTCATTCAGTTTTGTGACCTCGTAAGTTTTTTTTAACCCGATTGGGTTTCAGTCAGCACGCACGTTGTACGAATACGCCGCGTCCGGGGCACACGTGCCCTGTCAAAACTCATTCTTTTTGACATAAGCCCACTTTACCATCTTTGGAATCCCTGTGTCTTCCCTGGCCGCCGCCCGGGGTACTGCTTTAGGAATGGCCTTCCTGCGGACCCGTGGGCGCCACGCTGGTTTCGCCCTGACCCTTATATTCCTGCTTGGCCTCTTCCGCGCGGCCCAGGAGTTTCAGCGCTTCAGCCGCGACGTGTTCCGCCGTAAACCCGAAATACTTCATCACTTCATCGCCCGGCGCCGAAGCTCCGAATCGGTTGATTCCGATGCACGTCCCTTCCGAGCCCGCCCAGCGCTCCCACCCGAATGTGGAAGCGGCTTCCACCGTCACGCGCTTCTTCACTTCCTTCGGCAGCACTTTCTCGCGATACTCCGCATCCTGCCGCTCGAACAATTCCCAGCTCGGCATGCTCACCACGCGCGCCCCCACGCCGTATCCGTTCAGCCTCTCGCGCGCTTTTACGCAAAGAGAAACTTCAGATCCCGTCCCGATTAAAATCACTTCCGGCTTGCCGTTCACGGCATCGGCCAGGATGTAAGCGCCTTGCGCAACGCCTGATTCCGAACCCGGGATGCGCTCCAGAATCGGCAAATTCTGCCGCGATAATGCGAACAGCGTCGGATGGTTTTGCCGCACCGCCACGGCCCACCCTTCACTGGCTTCGTTGGCGTCCGCCGGCCGAATCACCGTCAGCCCCGGGATCGCCCGCAGCCCCGCGATCTGCTCCACCGGTTGATGGGTCGGCCCGTCTTCGCCCAGGCCCACCGAGTCATGCGTAAAGACGTAGATGGAGTGCAACTGCATGAGCGCGCCCAGTCGAATCGACGGCTTCACATAGTCGGAGAACGTCAGGAACGTCGCCGAATACGGGATGATGCCCCCGTGCGCCGCCAGTCCGTTGACCGCCGCGCCCATGGCGTGCTCGCGTACACCGAAGTGCAGGTTGCGTCCGGCAAAGCTCCACGCCCCGCCCGCGGTTCCAGGCGACTTTCCGCCGTAGGCGCCCGCCGGTTCAAAATCCCCCATGTCTTTCAGCGCCGTATTCGTGGAGGGATCCAAGTCCGCGGAGCCGCCGATCAGATTCGGGATCCTCTTCGCCAGCGCGCTCAGAGCCTGGCCCGCCGCAACGCGTGTCGCGATCGGCTTATCTGTGGTCTTCCACTTCGGCAGATCCGCCGCCCAATCCTCCGGCAGCTTGCCCGCGATCATCGTTTCCCATTTCTTTGTTTCCTCCGGGAACGCGCTCTTATACCCGTCGAACTCGCCCTGCCACTTCTTTTGAGCCTGTTCGCCCTTCGGCACTTGCTGCCGGAAGTGTTCCACCGCTTCCGGCGGCAGGTAGAAATAGTCGAGCGTGGGCCACCCCAGATTTTTCTTGGTTGCGGCCACTTCTTCTTCGCCCAGCGGTGACCCGTGCGCGTGAAAGCTATCGTGTTTGTTGGGACTCCCGAAGCCGATGTGCGTGCGCACCAACAGCAATGACGGCTTGTCGGTCACCGCCTTCGCAGCCTCAATCGCCGCATCGATCTCTTCCGTGTCGTTCCCGTCGTGTACCGTCACCGTGTGCCAGCCGTACGCGTCAAAGCGCATCGCGACATCTTCGGTGTAAGTCAGTTCCGTCGCTCCGGCCAGCGAAATATGGTTTTGGTCGTAGAGGTAAATCAGCTTGCCTAGCTTCAAGTGCCCGGCGAGCGAAGCCGCTTCCGCCGCAATCCCTTCCATCAGGTCCCCATCGGAAACGATGCCGTACGTGTAGTGATCGACGATGCTCTTGCCGTCTTTATTGAAGTTCGCCCCCAGCCACGCTTCGGCCATGGCCATCCCGACGCCCATGCCGAAACCCTGGCCGAGAGGACCCGTCGTCACTTCGACACCCGCCGTGTCGCCGCGCTCCGGGTGCCCTGGCGTATGACTTCCCATCTGGCGGAAGCGCTGGAGCTGTTCGAGCGGCAGATCGAAGCCCGTCAAATGTAGCAGGCTGTAGAGCAGCGCGGATCCGTGACCGGCCGACAGAACAAAGCGGTCGCGGTCCGGCCAGAGCGGATCGTGCGGGTTGTATTTCATGTGCCGCGTCCACAGCACGTACGCCATGGCGGCCGCTCCCATCGGCAATCCCGGATGCCCGGAATTCGCCTTCTGCACGGTATCGATCGAGAGTACTCGAATGGTGTTGATGCAGAGCTGATCGAGCGCTTTCGTATCCATCTTTACGGCTGGCGTTGACATGATCCTACGTCCTCGGTCGCGGAGAATTGGCTTGCTCTGAAATTGTAGCGTTAGGGCGTAACGGACTGACGCGTTCCTTACGCCCCAATCCCCAGCACATTGCTCTGCGTCGGCAGCGTCGCGCTCCACTTCTCGATTAACTTCTTGTACGCGTAACCCACCGGCCGAATTTTCCGCTCAAGGTCTGCCAGCCCCAGCGGATTCACGTTGCCGTTGTTCTCGCGCAACCCCGTGTCCCAATCCACTTGATCCTGCAAGCTATACCACGTGAACCCGATAATCGGCACGCCCCGCTGCTTCAGGATATGTACGTTGGCCCATTCTTTCTGCAGCCAGTTCACCGCGTTCGGGTCATCGTAGTTCGTCTCCGTGTGCATCACCGGCAGGTTGTAGCGCCGGAAGTACTGATAAGTGATCGGATAATACCCAAGGATCTCCCCGGACATCGAAATGGTTCCATCGGAGTGCACCATGTTTTCGTTGGTGGCGTAGTAATCGTTGCCCATCACGCACCGGCTCTTTACGTGATTCGCCCGCAGCCAGTTATACTCTTCCCGCGTCATGCCGTTATCGAGTAAATACTGGTACATCGAAGCATCCACATGGTGCCCGTAACTCAGATCCAAGGATAGAAATCGCTTTTCATTGTAGAAACAAGCGAACTCTTCGCAATCCGGATCCTCCGCATGAAAGTACTGCGTCGATTCGCTTTGAATAAAAATCGCATCCGGTCGCTGCTTCAGGATCGCGTGCATCGCCAGCAGGTTCGCCTTGCACAAATGCTTCAGCGCGGTCACAAATCCCTGATCCGTCTTCAACCGCTCATTCCACCATCCAAACTGACCGGAGAAAGTCGCCGCAATAAAGATCTCATTCACCGGCGTATAGAAGCGCACCCACGGAAAACGCTTCGCAAAAGCCTCGGCAAACTCGGTGAACAGCCGCGGCCAATCCGGATTTTGAAAGTTTCCGATCCAGTCCGGCACGCCGAAGTGACACAAATCCACAATCGGCTGTACTCCCTGCTGCTTCAAAGCGGTGAAGGTCTCGTCCGTAAAACTCCAGTCATACTTTCCCGGCCCCGTGTGCGCGGAGAAGTACGGCGGACCATACCGAAGATACTCGATATTCAATTCCCGCAGTAAGGCGAAATCTTCTCTCCATAGCTCATAGTGCTTTGTCTTTGCTAACTCATCCTGCCGAATTGTCTTACCTTCACTATCCAGGATCGTGGGATAACTATTTTCGATCCCCGTGGCGAACATGAAGCGTTCCATCTTAATCTCGTCATTACTCCGGTACAAAGTCTAAAGAATGTCCAACCGTCCGCCATCCACAACCAGCGTCGTTCCAGTGATAAAGCGCGCCTCGTCCGATGCGAGAAAGGCCACCGCCGCCGCGATATCTTCCGGCTTTCCCACCGCGCCCTGAATCTTTTCTTTTCCGCTCTTCACGTTCGGATTGTCCCAAAGCATCGGGGTATCGATTGCGCCCGGTGCTACGCAGTTGACGCGTACTTTCGGTTCTTCGAGCTCCCGGCTTAACGCGCGCGTGAACGCTTCGATTCCACCTTTCGAAGCGGCGTAATCGGATACGCCCGCCTCCGTCTCATGGGCGTGCACCGAACTGATGTTTACGATTGCGCCCCGTTTCATATGTGGCAGCGCGTAATGGCAGAACATAAATACCGATCGAAGATTCACCGCAAGCGTTTTGTCCCATTCCGCCACGCTCAAATCCACCACGTTCTTAAACGTCATCATCGCCGCGTCGTTTACCAGGACATCCACCTTCTGCCATTTGTCCACCGCTGCTTTCACAGCCGCCGCCACCTGCTGTTCGTTCGAGACATCGCATTGGGCGAAGATGGCGCTTCCCCCTTCGGCCGTGATTTCGGACATTGTTTGCTCCCCGTGAGCGGTGTTTAAGTCCACCACAACCACTCTCCCGCTTTCCTTCGCAAGACGTTTGCATATTGCTTTACCAATTCCGGATCCGCCCCCGGAGACCAAACAAACCTTATTTTCGAATCTCATTTCCATTTAATTGGCAAATGTAAGGCCAATTACCAATCCGGTTAACTATTAGACCTCGTAGCGTGATATAGCTTACGATGAACCGTGAGCCGATTTAAGTAAACTCGGGCAAAGCGGCTCTGAATCTAACAGACAGACGGATCTGAGTGTTAGCGTGTTTAAGGAGATGAACAAACGATGAGTACCGATAGGATTGAGCAGATAGCTAACCAAGCCGCAAACCGGCGTTCGTTCGTGAAGAAGCTCGGTATGGCAGGCGCCGCGCTCGGCGCAGTCGGCGCTACGAAGCTCAAGGCGCAGGCCCCCGCTTACACGGATTTTGACATCCTGAACTTTGCTTTGAACCTGGAATACCTCGAAGCGGAATTCTACACCGTTGCATTAACCGGCATGACCATCGACGCTATGGGCATTCCGATCACGGGAAGCGGATACATCGGTGCTGCTGGGGCTACCACCGGTGGCGCGATGGTCACCATCACCGATGCGCAGTTGGCCGCCGTTGCCGCTGAACTCGGCAATGATGAGCGCCAGCACGTGCTCTTGCTGCAGGAGGCCATTACCGAACTCGGTGGCACGCCCATTAACAAGCCCGCCATCAATCTGAACGCTCTGGGAACCGGTTTTGGCAATCAGACTGAATTCCTTACCTTGGCCCGCATCTTCGAGGACATCGGCGTCACGGCCTATGGCGGCGGCGCTCCGCTGCTGGTTAACCCCACCGTGGTCGGTTATGCCGCCCGCATTCTTGCCGTGGAAGCTCTCCACTCCGGGAATCTGCGCAACATCGTAGAACGGCTGGCTGTCCCCACTACACCCGTCGATCCCGCCGACATCGTCCCGCCGCCCTCTGGAACGCTGTACTTCCCAACCAACAATCAGGCCCTGACGGAAGTGCGCACACCGGCGCAGGTTCATTACATCGCCTACGGCGGCGTGGCCAACGCCACCTCCGGCGGCTTCTTCCCCAATGGGACCAACAACGGCTACTCCGGTTTCACAGTTGCCAGCGCGACTCCCGCCGCATACGATGGATCCACTCTCACGGCCAGCCCCAATCCGATCTCGCTCATGGGCGCCATCGATGGACAGACCACCATCACGTGGAACGCTCCTTCGGCCACCGTCATTGAGATTCACATCGGCAGCCCATCCGGACCTTTGTTCACCCACAACACCAACTCCGGTTCCATGCAGACCGGCGCCTGGGTTACCGACGGTCTCCAACTGTTCCTTCAGGATGTGAGTGTCGGCCAAGCGCTTACTTCGGCCTATACCCTCGCGGTATTAACGCTCACCACCACTGCGTAATCAGTTCCTCCATGGCGGCCGTGCCAACCGGCGCGGCCGCCGCTTCCCGTTATACTTTCTCGTACCGTCCGACCTTCGCCACCTCCAGAACCATATCCCCGGTTTGGCCCACTTCAAAAGCGGGCAGGAACTTTCCGTTCCACACAATCTCGTCGTAACGGTAGGAAAAGCGTTGGTGTACGGTTTGGCTGAACGTCTCATCCCACGCTTTAATCAGGATCAGAAACTCCGCTTGCAGCTCCTTCAGGTCCGCTTCCGTTCTGCCGGACAGCGGGCTATCCGCGTCCACCGGATGCACGATGGTCCACGTCAGCGGAAAGAACAGGACGCTGTCGCGCTCCAGTTTCAGGATTTTGAAGTCCCGTTGGTACCCGGCGGGCGTTTGATCGACCGTCATCAACATGACCGTCGCCTGCAATTCCATCAAAGAGTTTTTGCGCCGGTTTACCAGCCGGAATTGGAATGCAAGTCCGTCCTGGTAAGGCGCCATCATGGCGCGCTCGCTGAACCCGATCCGCGCGGATGGTTTGGAGACGCGGCCCAGCAACACCCCGGTCGCTACCGCGAATCCCAACAACCCGATCAGCGCTTCAAGCGCAGCCACCACATTCGCTTCATGGCTCCGCGGCGCGATCGCGCCAAACCCCACCGTCGTCAGTGTCTGAGAACTGAAGAAGATATCCGTGAGAAAGCGCTCCAGGTATCCTGACGGAACCGCGCCTCCTTGCAGCGCGTTCGGCCCCAGCATGAAATAAATCGTCGCGAACACGATGTTCATCGCTGTGTAGGCCACTAGAATGGCGCCGAAAAATTGCGGCCATGTGATCGTCACCAGCTTCAGATACGGATGCACGTCCCGCCAGTCCGTCCCCCGCCGTTCCACATTGAAGCTGCCATCCTGGTTGATCGCCCTTCGAATCGGCCCGTTGTACTTTTGAGTTAATCCCGGATCGAAGCTCGGTTTTTGCATGGAACGAGTTTACAAAGTGCTTCTGGCAAACTCGATGAATCGCCCGATGATCAAACGAAAGCATCGTAGGAAAGTCATTCGTAAGCCGGAGCCGCGCATCAAGGTCGTCCCGTCCCAGGCGATTGAAGACCGCATCTCGCGGGAAGTCGCCGACGCCGCCGAGATCCTTCGCAACCTGACCGCCGCCAACTTCCTCGCCAGTCCTTACCTTGTCTCGGCGGTCTATTACCACGACGGTCTGCTCGATAATTTCAACGAGAACAAGACCGACGCAGATCCCGCCGATCGCATCGTCGCCCACGTCATCCGCCAACTGCCCGCGCAAACCAAGCCTCGCTTCATCGACTTGCTCAACCAGTGCTGCGCTTTCGGTTTTTCCGAACTCGGTTCGGGCCGCCTGGTAATCCCCGTGCCCTACGAACCGCTCGCGCACGGCCGCGGCGTGCATCCGTTTGCGATTGACCTTTTCGTCCCCGAAGGTACGCCCGTGCGCTCCGCTTCGCGCGGGTTAGTTGTACTCGCGGAAAATGGTTGGCAGCCGCGGCAGTGGTTTTCCACCTGCACCGTGCGCGGCGGAAACACCGTCATCGTGTTCGATCCCGATCGCCAGCGCTTCTTTCGCTATGCGCACCTGGAGCAGGCCCAGGCCGTTTCCGGTTTGTTCGTGGAATCCGGCGAAGTCCTCGGCCTGGTCGGGCACACCGGCTTCAACGCCAATCGCGGCGGACACGGCCGGCACCTTCACTTCGAGATCAATGAATTCGCCGGGGGCGTAGTATCGGCCCTGCCGAACGAAGAATTGGAAGCACTCCTCGAAGCCGCTAGCGAAGCGTGTCCTGAATGCGCTCTGTCAGAAGATCCACAAAGCGCTCCGGAATAAACCCATTCATCCGGCTCGCCACATTCCCGCTCTTATCTACGATCAACGTCGTCGGAATCGATGAGACCTTGAGATACTCCGACAATCCGCCTTCATAGTAAACCGCGTTCGTCCACTTTTGCGTCTTCAGAAACTCCGGGACCAGCGTGCGATCCTCATCCGTGTTGATCGAGAGAAACACCACGTTCGATGCTCCCTGGAACTTCTTTTCCACTTGCTGATAAAGCGGCCGCTGCACTTTGCACGGGCCGCACCACGTCGCCCAAAAATCGAACACGATCGTCTTCCCCTTCAAGCTGGCCAGCTTCAAGTCCTGCCCGTTCGCCCCCGGAAGGGTGAAGTCGAGAATCGTCGCCGCCACCCGGTTCGGGTCGGACGACTTCAATCGCGCGACGCGGTCCGCCATCAGGCTGCTGGTCCGGTCGTACGCCTGCAGAATCTGATCGCCCAGGCCTTTCTCGGATCCATTCGCCTTGCTATACATCTCGCCAAGCCGGCGCCGGTCCCTGCTGCGATCCACTTCCGTGTTGTGCGGATCTTCAATCGTAAACGCGTCCGCCAGATGGTCCACTGCGCCCGCCGCATCCCCGGTCGCCGCCAGCCACTTGCTCCATTCCCGCGCGGCTTCCGCCGTCGGCCACGCTTCGTAGCTCCGTTTGGCGAGCGCTACCGCTTCCGGCGTTTTTCCCAGAATTCCCTGCGCCCGCGATTCTAGCACCAGCGCCCGCGCCATGGCCTCGTCCAATTCATGCGACCACTGCCCCGCGCTCAGCCGGCCAGGCGCGGCGCCGTCCCGAAGATGCGCCACCGCCGCCTCGTACTTGCGTGCCCAATCCAGCGCCTTCCCGGCATCATCCGCATCGCCTTTACCCAGATAAGCGCGCGCAATCCGATCTAGGAGCGCGACATCCGAAGGATCGTTCCGCAGCGCCGGCTCGCCGTATTTGATAATCCGCGCGTCGTCCTTCGCTTCCATCGCGGCCTTGGCCAGCGCCTTCTGAATGTCCGCCTTTTTTGAGGAATCCGGATACTTGGCCAGATGCGCTTCCAGCACGCGGATGTAATCCGCCGGACTGTTTCCGCCTTCCGCCAGCGCCTGCCCCAGCTCGGCCATTTCCGCTTTCGACTTCTTAGCCGCCTCGTCCGCGGCCGCCTGAGCCGGACTTACCGCGGAACCCTCCGGCGCTTTTTCCTGTGCCGCGGCTACCACCGCCAAGGCCAGTATCAGAAGAAGTTTCATGGAAGCGTTCGAAACGTATCCGCCAGATTCGCGGCGCGCGTCCGCGCCATCTGCATATAACTCTCACCCTTCGCGATCCGGTCCAGCAGCGGAAGGAACTGCCGCGGCGCCACCAGCCGCTTGCGCTCCCACGCCGCCTGCAGATTCAGGATTGCCTCATTCACGCCGATTTTCTCGTATTTCGCCGTCCGCTCCAGGTTAAGGAAACAGCTCTCGCTTTCCGAGATCCGCTCGAACCAATCCGCCAGCGCCCGCGCATTTTCGTCTTCGCTGTAATTGAACGTCTGCTCCGCGCCCTTGCCGTCCTTCTCATAACGGATCGTCTTCTGACCCATGTTCGCCACGCGCGCGCCCGATTCCAGTTTGTGCGTCAGGTCCACTTTCGCCGCCGTCGCGAAGATCTCCGCCGTCTCCTCCGCCGAAAGCTGGAACGTCACTGGCTGCTCGTCTTTCGGCTCGCTTCGGAACTCGCCCGCGCCGGACTGCTCGACCGTGATTCCCACATAAGGCGGATCGCTCTGCGGAAAAGACTTTGTGAAAATCAACCGGTCGTTCGCCGTGAGCGCGAGTAGCAGGGCAAGGAAGCTCATACCATCGCGGCCAACACGGCCCGGTTCGCGTGGCAGATCGCGATCGCCAGCGCGTCGCACGCGTCTTCCGACTCAATCGGCTCGCGCAGTTTCAGCAAGGAAGCCACCATCCGCTGCACTTGCTGCTTCTCCGCCCGTCCGTAGCCCACCACGCTGCTCTTCACCTCCAGCGCCGAGTACTCCGCCACCGCCAATCCCGCTTCCGCCACCATCAGCAGCGCCACGCCCCGTACGTGCGACAGCTTCAACGCGGTCTTCACGTTCACCGCGAAGAACACTTCTTCGATCGCCACCGCTTCAGGCTGAAACTTCGCAATCTGTTCCCGTAAGCCGCATCCGATCGCCAGCAGCCGTGTCTCAAACGCCTGCCTCGGGGATGTGACAATCGTGCCTTCTCCCAGCAGCCGGTATTCGCGGCCATTGCTTTCGATGGCCCCGTATCCGGTCCGCTCGCTGCCGCAATCGATGCCGAGGACTCTCATGCGGCTTCGGGATCGGGCTACGCCATCGCTTCGACTTCTTCTTCCACGTCGAAGTTCGAATAGACGCTCTGCACGTCGTCGTGATCCTCGAGCGCGTCGTTCAACCGCATCATGCCCGAAGCGTTCTTGCCTTCGAGCGTGATCAGGTTCTTCGGCACCATCGCGATCTCGGCGGATTCCATCGGAATGCCCGCCTTCTCAATCGTCTCCAGAACCATGTTGTGACTCTCCGGCGCGGAAAGCACTTCCCAGTTATCTTCGTTGTCCTTGATATCGTCCGCGCCCGCGTCCAGCAGCAGGTTCATCAACTGCTCTTCCGTGGCTTTATCCTTCTCGATGAAGATCTGGCTCTTGCGTTCAAACATCCACGCCACGCTTCCGACTTCGCCCAGGTTCCCGCCATTCTTCGAGAACATATGCCGGATGTCGCTCACCGTGCGGTTGCGATTATCCGTTGCGACGTTCACGATCACCGCCGCGCCACCGGGCCCGTATCCTTCGAACGTGATTTCATCGATCTGGCCGCCTTCGAGTTCGCCCGTCCCGCGCATGACGGCTTTCTTGATGTTGTCATTGGGCATCGACACCGCTTTGGCGGCGGTGATCGCGGTACGCAGCCGCGGGTTGCCGTCCGGGTCGCCCCCGGACCGCGCGGCGATCATGATTTCTTTGATGATGCGAGTGAAAGTTTTCCCGCGCTTGGCATCGGTGGCAGCCTTCTTATGCTTGATGGTTGCCCATTTGGAATGGCCGGACATTAGAGAATACTCCAGAAAAAACCCGGCGCAAGCCGGGCCGAAGATGTTGATTCCAACTGGCAATTTTACCACGCGAGGAACCTGAACGCGGCCTTACTCGTAGACCTCGCGCCGGTGTGCGACGCGCGTTACGCTCACCAGACTCGCAGCGTCATCGATCAGATAAATGATCCGCCAATCTCCGATCCTAACGCGCCACATGTCCTTATAACCCTTCAGCTTCCTACAGCCCGGCGGCCGTGGTGTTTCCCCGAACGATTGAAACTTCACTGCGCCTGGATTCCGAGATCGGTCCATCCCAGAACTCTTCCAGGGCGCGGCCGTGTTTCTTCAGATTGATCTGCACGGCGATTTTGCGGCCCTTCTCAACGGTAACGAACTGGATTCCGTTCACGACTCCATTCTCAATCAGCTTACAATCCCAAACTCGCCGCTAAAGTAATCTTCCGCCTCGCTCCCTTATCCTCCACCACCAACGACGACCCCTCCTGCCTCACATCATCCACCTTCCGAAATCCATCCGGCGCCTTCGTATAGAACATCAAGAAACGCGCGCTGATCTTACTCTTCGCCGGTAGCCATCGATAAGTCGGCGTATCGAATAGCGAGTTCATCTGGATCGCCTCCCGCCGCGGCACATCGAACGGTTGCGTCGAGAACTCCAGGCCCCGCGCCAGTTTCCCATTCGGCGGATAGTTCTCCCAACTCTGCACCCACGGAAACTGCTCCGGTTTGAAAACATACCCCAGCAGCAATCCCATCTTCGGATTGAACATCGTGATAAACGCCGTCTTGCGAGTCCGATCCATCAGGCTCGTCGTATGGCCGCCCGAGTTCGGCTTCGCCGGCGTCGTCCGCATATCCACTTTCTTCCCGTCGATCCCCACCGCCCATGGCCACAGGAAATCCTTGCCTGACGCGAAACGGTCGGGCATATCGCCCGCATGCCGCACATAAGGCCGCGTTCTTGATTTTGTCGCCGACATCTCGATCAGCGTCACGCCCGGTTCCAGGAACGGCGATCCCACCGTCGCATGCTCGCCCCAATTGATCGGCCTGTCGAACCCCAACAGGCTCTCCACCTGCGTCTCCACCGAAACCACCTGCTCCCCGTCTACCATGCGGTACGTCCGCTCCACATTCTCCTGCACAATCGGAAGAGTAGTCGTCAGCGTCAGCGCTGTGGTACCGCCTTGCTTACCGCTGTAACTTGTCGTCCACTGGGCCTGCTGCGCTTCGCCATGCATCGGCAGCCCCGCCGCGCTCTCTTCGGGAGACACCGGCCCAAATCCGTCCACGCAAAGAAAGCTGCCCATCCCCGACCGGAACACCACCTTCTCGCCCGCTTCCCGCTCCAGCCGCATCGGGTTCCACAGCGGATTGATCTTCCGCCCGTCGCCCGTCAGGAGAATGCTCGCGATACTCGCCCCCTGTTGCAAAATCTGAAGCGAGACGCGGTCATTCCCCACCGCAATCGCCGGCGCGCCCTCAAACTGCGCCTCTTCTCCCACCACCGCCCCCACCGCCACCAATACGATCGCCACCGCCGCGCCCGTCACTCTCATGCGCACATTATGGAACGCGCCGCCTTCATCGCTGTGTTCGTTACGATGAAATTTGCCTTCCCCGGCCATCTCCGTCCGCGATCTCCGCAAGGTCTACGAAACCAAAGCCGCCGTCGACGGCCTCACGCTCGAAGTCCCGCGCGGCAGTTTCTTCGGCTTTCTCGGACCCAACGGAGCGGGGAAGTCCACCACCATCCGCATGCTCACCGGCCTCGCTCCGCCCAGCGCCGGAACCATCGAGATCCTCGGCTTCCGCATGCCCCAGGACGAACTCGAAATCAAAAAACGCATCGGCCTCGTCCCCGACGAAAGTCTCCTCTTCGATCGCCTCACCGGCTTCGAGTATCTCGACTTTGTCGGCCGCATGTACGCCCTGCCGCGCCAACTAAGTCGTGAGCGCGCGCTCGAACTGCTCGACTTATTTGAACTTACCGGCGAGCCGAAAAAGATGATCGCCGATTACTCCAAAGGCATGCGCAAGCGCGTCGCCATGGGCGCCGCTCTGATCCACCGTCCCGAACTATTCCTCATGGACGAACCCTTCGAAGGCGTGGACGCGGTCGGAGCGCGGCTTATGAAAGATATCCTCCAGGAACAGGTACGCCAGGGCGCAACCGTCTTCCTCACCACGCACATGCTCGAAGTGGTGGAGCGCCTCTGCGATCACGTCGCCATCATCAGCGACGGCCGCATCATCCGCCAGGGAGCGATGGAAGAACTACGCGCCGCCGGAGAATCGCTCGAAGAAGCCTTCGTCCGCATCGTCGGCGTAAAGCGCGAACCTGGGCGTCTCGATTGGCTCCTATAACGATCCGGCTCCTATGATCTTCGCCATTCTCCGCGCTCAACTCCAAAGCCTTCGCGGCCGCGGTTTCCGCCGCAACCCCGGCGCCTGGCTATCTCTAATACCCACCCTGTTCTTCTACGGCGTCTTCACGCTGGCCGCTGTCGGAGCGTTCGCGCTTTATTCCTACCTGCCCAACCCCGCAACCCTTCTTCTCGCTCTGTCCGGCGGCCTGCTCGGCGTCTTCCTTTATTGGCAAATCGCGCCGGTAGTCACCGTTACGAGCGGCGCCTCGCTCGACTTACAGAAACTAATTGTCTATCCCATCAATCTCGACCGCCTGTTCATCGTCGAAGTACTTCTCCGCGCACTTACAGTAGGCGAAATGCTGTTAGTCCTTGCCGGCATCGGTCTCGGCATCGTCAACAACCCGTCCACGCGCGGCTCGCTCCCGCTACTCCGCATTCTCACCGCACTGTCCACCTATGCCGTCTTCAACATGGCCGTCGCCGCCGGCGTCCGCAGTTCCATCGAGCGCTTATTCCAGGGCCGCCGCACGAAGGAAATCAGCCGCTTACTCTTCGTTCTACTCTGCGCCACCCCCGGAGTACTCGCCGGCCTTCATCTGCACTATAGCCGGATGCTTCCCTATCTTCCTTTGCAACTTGGACTTCCCTGGGGCGCGGCCGCAAATTTTGTACTTTCGCCACGCGTAAGCCGCGCAAGCGGCGCCCTGGCTATCTTACTCATCTGGACCGGGCTTGGCTACTACTTCGGACGCCGCCAGTTCTATCGCGTCCTGCGCGCCGACCCTTTCGCGGGACGGGAACCCGTGGCGCCACAGTCCAATGAGTCCACCTGGTCCGAGACTTTCTTCCGCCTGCCGCGCCGGCTGTTCCGCGATCCCATCGCCGCCATGGTGGAAAAGGATCTTCGCTCCCTGAGCCGTAGCTCCGGCTTCCGCATGACGTTCTTTATGGGCTTTACTTTCGGCATCGTCATCTTCGTTCCCCAGGTGATCGGCAGTCCGGCCGAGCACTCATTCCTGCGCGAGCATTTCCTCGCCTGGGTAAGTCTGTACTCGCTATTACTCGTTGGCGCCTACTCTTTCTGGAACGCCTTCGGGTATGACAGAGGCGCCGTCCAGTTCTATTTCTCCGCGCCCGTCAGGTTCCGCGACGTACTCTACGCCAAGAACATTTGCGCGCTCTTTGCGCAAACGCTCGAACTCATCTTGATCACCGTCGTCTTCTCGATACTCCCGGTAAACTTCCATTGGCTCGGAGTACTGGAAGCTTTTACTGTGACGGGCGTCGCTTGTCTCTATTTATTCTCGATGGGCAACCTTACCTCCGTTCGTTTCCCCATCCCGATGAATCCCGATAAGACCAGCCGCGGATCATCCGCCCGCGGCAAGAGCGCCTTCAGTATGTTAGTCCTCCCGGTTGCTTTCTTTCCGATCGCGCTCGCCTATTGGGGCCGTCATGTCTTCGATAGCGAGCCGGTCTTTTACCTTCTCCTACTCCTCGCCGCGGCGATCGGCGCCGTCATCTACTGGATTTCGATGGACTCCGCTCTCAACCTTACTCTCACCCAGCGCGAGCGGATGATCAACACCCTTTCGCGCGGTTCCGGCCCGGTTTCGAGTAACTGATGCCGCTTTCCGAATGGCAGCCTTTGTTTGCCGTCCAGGCCGGCGCCGCCGCCACGCTCACCGGATTGGTGTTCATCGCGCTCTCCATCAACCTCACCCGAATCTTGTCAACTTCGTCCCTTCCTGGACGAGCGGCGGAATCCCTTGTTCAGTTTCTTCAGGTATTTTTCGTCTGCACCGCCGGCATGATTCCGGGCCAGTCCGCAACCGCGCTTGCTATCGAGATCATCGCAATCGCGCTCCTTTCCTGGATATTTCAGGCCATGATGCAGATTCACTACTCCCGCTTCCGTTCAGGCCATCCATTACGCTGGCTGATCACGAGGATCCTCCAAACGAACCTCGCCAGCATTCCGCTCGTCGTCGCCGGCGTATTCCTGTTCCTTGGCTGGCCCGCCGGTGTCTATTGGCTGGTTCCCGCGTTCGCGGTCTCGTTCATTGCGGGCGTCGCGAACGCGTGGGTGCTCCTTGTCGAAATCCTCCGCTAATCGCTCGGCACACATTCGTAACGCGCGATTCGAAACGCCCGGCGATCTCTATTCACACGTCCTTAACAGTGCTTGAGATAAACGTTAGGCGAGGTGTATCATGGCCACGCCGATCGACTCCGCCCAATCCGACTTCTCCGAAATGGATAACGCCGGAATCTCCAAAGAGCACTGGAAAATCATGTTCATCTCCGGCATGGGTTTCTTCACCGATGCCTATGACTTATTCGTTATCGGCGTTGTCATGTCCCTGCTCAAGCCCATGTGGAACGTGGGCAAAGTGGAGGAGGGTCTCGTCGAATCCACTGCCCTCATCGCCGCCGCCATCGGCGCATTGCTCTTCGGTCGAGTCGCCGACATGGTCGGCCGCAAGCGTATCTATGGCGTCGAGGTGCTCGTCCTCGCCGCGGGCGCAATCGCCAGCGCGTTCTCCCCGAATATCTGGTGGCTCATCGGCTTCCGCTTCATCTTAGGAATCGGCATCGGCGGCGACTATCCCGTTTCCGCCACCATCATGAGCGAGTATGCCGGCAAGGCCCATCGCGGACTACTCGTCACCCTGGTCTTCGCCATGCAAGCCGCTGGGCTCATCGTCGGCCCTCTGCTTGCCGCCGGTCTCCTAACTACGTCGATGTCGCATGACATCATCTGGCGAATTCTCGTCGCGTTCGGCGCGATTCCGGCTCTGGCCGTCTACTGGTCTCGCCGCCATCTCAAAGAAAGTCCACGCTTTCTCAAGGCCGTCGGTCAGGAAGAAGATGATTCCGGCAAACTCAAGAAAGCCAAGCACTATGACGAGAAGACGCACTCGGTCTCTTTCTGGGACGGCTTTCACCGCATCGCCACCGATAAGATGATCCTGCCTCGTCTAATCGGCGCCAGCGCGGCGTGGTTCCTGATGGACTTCGCCTACTACGGCAACACGGTCTCCAGCCCGCTCGTACTCTCCGCGCTCGGCAGTAACCATTCACTACTTCAGAAGACCCTGACTCAACTCGGTATCTTCGTCGTCTTCGCCGCACCCGGCTACGCGGTGGCCGCGCTTACCATGGATAAGTTAGGACGCAAGACAATCCAGGTCATGGGCTTCGGCATGATGGCGGTGACTTTCGGACTGCTGGCCGTCATCCCGAATGTCGAGAAATTAGTCTATCCTTTCCTGATCATCTACGGACTAAGTTACTTCTTCACCGAATTTGGACCTAACGCGACAACTTTCGTCTACCCGTCCGAAATCTTCCCCGTGAAGGTTCGAACCACCGCCCACGGTGTCTCCGCCGCGATGGGTAAGATGGGCGGCTTTCTCGGCGTCTTCACCTTCCCCTTCTTCATGAACTGGCACGGCTTGCCGGCGGCCGAAGGTGCGGCAGCCGTCGTCAGCGCGCTGGGTATGGTCGTAACGATCTTCTTATTGCCTGAAACGAAGGGTAAGAGCCTGGAAGAACTATCCGAGCAGCCATCGACTCCCATCGAGAAAGCAGCGGCTTAGATTTGCGGGATCTCGGCCGTTCTCAAGGCTGGCGAAACCCTTCTGTTTGCTGAGGAGGCTCCGCAGCATGCATGGAAACAAAGTGACTGTGGGCTGCGGCTACCTGGTTTGCGGTCCAAATTACTAAATTCATTGCACAACTTGAGCGCAGAGGGCTGTATACTCCTGTGAACGCGTCAGTTCGAGGTAAGAGATGCAGCGCAGTCCAAGCGGCATATGGGTGCCGAGTCATGGCCCATCAAACAAATTCACGGCGCACGATGTAAAGCCGGAGAACAGGAGGTTCCTCCATGGCAGGCTGCCTACGGATGACTTTCAGCAGGCATACAGCTTTCCGGAACACTGGAAGTCTCACGCAAGGGCCCGAATCGATGGGTGCGCTGAGGTCATCACAAAAGTCGCAGTACTTAAAGCTCGTAACGGGATCAACGATTCAGAACCAATCGTTTGCACCGGCGCGGTATACCAGGATTTCCGGGGTGCCCCAAAATATCACCAGCGTGCACATCGATTTCCTTGCAATCCATGGATTGGCGTTTTCACATTGCCCGAGCTAGCTCTCCGGGTCTCGCGAGCGATGTGGGTGGAGATGGTGAATCCACTTGCGGCCACGGACATCGTCCCGAATTACGTCAACTCGGGCGATACCGGAATCGAAGGGAACGGTACCTACCGCGCAATGCAGTCCGCGTTAAGGGAGGTCATTCAGGAACAAAAAAGTGGTCGAAGCGTTAATCCTAAACTTATCCAGCATGTACTGATGTTCTCTTTACTGCCGAAGCTCCGGGAGTCGATTGGCCTCGCCCTTGAAGGCGTCCAGAAAAAATCGAGATCGCAATGGGATGACGCACTACAGGGTGCAAGCGCGTTTAGCCCGGAAGGCGTCGAGGCGTTGAACCGCTCAAGCATCGAAACGAAACCGGATCCAGCTAAATCGGCTCAAGCCGCTTATTTAACCGAAGAATACCTTCAAATATGCGCCAGGGATGCGAGCGTTTACCAGCCGCATGCCCTGCAAAGGCCAGTTCTTGAATCGCAATTGGAACGACTTCAATCCCTTCCGGCGGCTGACAGCCCGGAAGGCAGCTGATCCTCGTCGGTACCGCGACGCCAATGTTTCTTTGTTGCAGTTCTCGCGGACAAATCTCAGCTGCGAATCGCGCCCGCACTCTTGTTCCCCCCGCTCACAAACCCACTCCCCCGCACCACAAACCGCAACGGCCACTCCACGCACTGACTAATCCCGACCCTCCGCGTCACATCCACCTCAAACCCATCCGCCATCCCCCGCCTGACCACCAAATCCCCGCGCGTCACATCCGCCCCATTTTGCGCGCGCGTGATCCCCATCGCCTGCGTCAGCTTCCCCGGCCCGGACGCCAGATCCCGCACCGCCTGCTTCCCCCTGCGCTCGCGCATCGACGCAATCCCCACCAGCGGTTCCAGCGCCCGAATCAACACGCACCCCGCCATGCCCTTCGGCTCGCAAACCAGGTTCAGACACTCATGCATTCCATAGATGAAGTAAACGTACGCATGTCCCGGTTCGCCGAAAATAACGCTCGTCCGCGGCGTCACCCCGCGCGCCGAATGCGCCGCCAGATCGTCCACACCCAAATAAGCTTCCGTCTCCACAATCCGCCCCGCGCACGCGCCATGTTGAATCACGCGCCCCAATAGATCGCGCGCCACCTCCGCCGCGCCGCGCACATAAAACGCCCGCCTGAGGATGGGTCCGAAATCCGCCTTCATCTCCCGCAAGTCCGCACTTACAGAAAGGATATAAAGAAGGAGTCACCGTGCGCTTATTCACCGGCCTTTCCATCGCTCCCACCGTCGTCGATCGCCTCGCGGATCTCCTCAATCCCCTGCGCTCCAAAGTCCGCCTGCAGTGGACCCCGCCCGAAAACTTCCACGTCACCACCAAGTTCCTCGGCGAATGGCCGCAAGAGAATCTCCAGCCGGTTATCGACGCTCTGCACAATTTGCACAAGCCCGCGCCGTTCACGCTCGAAATCGAACGGCTCGGCTGCTTCCCCAATCTCTATTCGCCGCGCGTCCTTTGGGCCGGTGTCCGCGCCCCGCAGGCGCTCGCCCAACTCGCGCACGATACCGACGCCGCGCTGCGCCAGGTCGGTGTGCCCGCCGAAGAACGCGCCTACTCGCCGCATCTGACGCTCGCCCGCATTAAGCCCGATTCCGCCCTCGCGCCCATCCGCGAACTTCTCCAGGTCCACGCCATCGAAGAATTCGGAGAGACGAACGTCACGAACTTCCACCTATATGTAAGCCGGCCCGCGTCCGGCGGTTCCGTCTACGAGAAGCTGGCCACCTTCCCGTTATGATTCCCGGACTACTTGCGCTGGCCCTTGCATACCTGCTCGGCAGCATTCCGTTCGGTTATCTCCTGGTTCGCTGGACCACCGGAAAAGATGTGCGCGCCGCCGGCAGTGGCAACATCGGCGCCACCAACGTCTTCCGCACCACCGGCCGCGGCGTCGGCGTTCTCACGCTTCTCCTTGACGCGCTCAAAGCCGTGCTCGCCGTCTACCTCACCGCCCGGCTCACCGGCGGCAATGAAATCTGGACCAGCGCCGCCGCCTTCGCCGTCCTGCTCGGCCACGTATTTCCCGTCTTTCTCCGCTTCAAAGGCGGCAAAGCGGTCGCCAGTTTCGCCGGAGCTTTCCTTTACCTCGCTCCGTTGGCTTTGTTTTGCGTTTTTATCGTTTTCGTCGTTACCGTCTGGAGGACGCGCTTTATCTCTATGGGCTCTATCATCGGCGCTGTCACCTTTCCGCTCGCGGTCTGGATCGTTGTGCGTCCTCATTGGCCGCTCGTCACCGCGTCCGTCCTGTGTTGCGCCCTGGTTCTCTGGCGGCACAAAGCCAACATCGTTCGGCTGCACGATGGGAACGAAGCCACTTTCTCGCTGGGAAAAGCTCGCGGTTGACCATGGCGAACCGCCTGGCCATCATCGGCGGCGGTAGCTGGGGAACCGCCCTGGGCATTGTGCTCGCCCCCAACTATGCACAAGTCTGCACAACCCTGCACAACGCACAACGCGCCGCCGCCGTCGAATCCGCCCGGGAAAACGCCGCCTATCTGCCCGGAATTCCGCTCCCCGCCAACCTGCGCTTCACCGCCGATGCACAATCCTGCCTAACCTCCGCCCGGATCGTCATCGTCGCCGTTCCGTCCTCCCACCTCCGCGCCGTGCTGACGGAACAAAGCCAGTTCATTTCGCCGGATGCGCTGATCGTCAGCGCCACCAAAGGCCTGGAGCCGGACACGCTCCTCCGTATGTCGGAAGTCATCGCCGAGCAAGCCCGCGTTTCGCCCGATCGCGTCCTCGCGCTCAGCGGCCCATCCTTCGCCCTCGAAGCCGCCCGCGGGCTACCCACCGCGGTGGTAATCGCTGGTGCAAATGAACCGGTCCGGCTCGTTCAGGCCGCCTTCGCCCGTCCGTCCTTCCGCGTCTATTCGAGCGAAGACATCGTCGGCGTCGAAATCGGCGGCGCGCTCAAGAATGTGGTCGCCATAGGTGCGGGTATCGCCACCGGACTCGGCCTCGGCCACAACGCCGTCGCCGCGCTGATAACACGTGGCTTAGCCGAAATCACGCGCCTCGCCGTCGCCCTCGGTGCACAATCCCGCACAATGGCCGGTCTCGCCGGCTTGGGCGATCTCGTCCTTACCTGCACCGGCGACCTCAGCCGCAACCGCCAACTTGGCATCGCATTAAGCCGGTCTCATTCGGCCCGCGATGTGCTCCTCACTAACACAAGGACAACGGAAGGCGTCCGGGCCGCGCGCGCGGCAGTCGATCTTGGGAACCGGTGTGGCGTCGAAACTCCCATCGCTGACCAGATGTGCGCGGTACTGGAGTCAGGCCGTTCTCCCGATGAAGCGATCCGCCGGTTGATGGAACGGTCGCTCAAAGAGGAGTAATCGATTTGATTGCAATCAGCAAAACGGTCCGCTTATTC
This sequence comes from Bryobacteraceae bacterium, assembly GCA_965225785.1. Taxonomy (GTDB): domain Bacteria; phylum Acidobacteriota; class Terriglobia; order Bryobacterales; family Bryobacteraceae; genus Bog-113. Next base: position 1,980,305 of record CBDDBV010000005.1, read on the forward strand.
GGTCATGCCGGAATCGATTTAGCCGCGCCGTCGCTCGATCTCGACACGCAGCTCATGCTTCGCGTCAAAGACGGCGATTCGGCCAGTTTCAACCTCCTGCTCGAAAAACACCGCAACCCCATCATTCATTTCGTGTTTCGAATGGTGCAGGATCGCTCCGTCGCTGAAGAGTTGGCGCAGGAAGTTTTCCTCCGCGTTTACCGGGCGCGTGACACTTATGAACCCACCGCTAAATTCACCACGTGGATGTTCCGCATCGCTACCCACCTGGCTTTGAATTGGCTCCGCGATGAGAAGAAGGACCGGGCGCTCGAACGGCTCGACGATGTGCCGCCGGATTCGCCCTCCATGCAGTTGTCCGACAAGAAGTGGAGTGTTGAGCAGTCCATGGTGTATGAGACCAAGCTCGATGAAATCCGGCAGGCCATTGCGGCTCTTCCGGAGAAACAGCGCGCCGCCGTCCTCATGCACAAGTATCAGGAGCTGGAGTATTCCGAGATTTCCAGAGCATTAAGTTGTTCCGAATCGGCCGTCAAATCGCTGCTGTTTCGGGCGTACGAGACATTACGCGCGCGACTCGCTCATATGGCTTAGGGTTGGGTTAAAGTGAGGGGCGTTCGGTTAGAGTGAGGGTGTCATGAAGTGTCCGTCGAAGTCTCCCGCGGGAAGCGCCCGGCTCATCGGCTATGTCGCCGGCCGGTTGAATGCTCACGAAGCTGCCGGCTTAACCGCCCATCTCAGGCATTGCGAAGCTTGTTCCCGATTCGTCTCCCGCCAGTCCGAGGTTTGGAGTCTTCTTGATGAATGGACGCCTGCGCCGCCTCGGCCCGGGTTCGCAGGAAGCGTATTCGCCCGCATTCGGCAAGCCCCGCCTGAGCCGCTGCGCCGCCGTCTCGCGCGCGCGTTCGGCGCCTGGATCCCGCGGCCCGCGTTCACCGTTCCGCTCGCCACCGCGCTCCTTCTGGGAACTTTTTTTCTGGGCCGCCCGGCGGCCGAACAGACACCGCTGGCTACCGTCCCCACGGCTCAGGCCGTCACCACCTACGACGCCGACCAACTCAAGAGCGCTCTCGACGATCTTCAACTTCTGCATCAGTTGGACCTGGTGAAGGACGAAGCTCCTGACGCTTCGCGCTCCATGTGAAGCCCGTTCTGCTGAGGATCGCTTTGGCTGCCGGCATCGCGGCACAACTTAGCGCGTCCGAGTATATTGCCGCCGCCCAGCCCATGCCTCCGCGCATGGTTCGGCCTATCCCGCGCCAGAATCCAGCGGACATTCTGGAGCGTATGAGTCACATGTCTCCGGAACAGCGCGCCCGCGCCTTGGCTGGCCTGCCGCCTGGGCAGCAGCAGCAGATCGCCAACGGACTGCGCCGTCTGGAACGCCTCAGTCCAGACCAGCGCGCCGAGTGGCTGGTCAGATTCCGTCGCTTCCAGCAACTGTCCCCGCTGCAAAAGCAGGCGGTTCGCAACATGGTCTTTGCATTCCGCATGCTTCCGCAACCCCGGCGCGCCGCCGTAAAACGGGAACTGGACATCCTCCGGCATCTCCCCGAACCCGAACGCATCCAACGGCTCGAAAGCCCAGCGTTCCGCAGCCGGTTCACGCCGCAAGAGCAGAACATGATCGTCATTGCCGCGCCCGTCCTGCCAGACTTCTAGATCTCAACCCTGACGTGAGTGTGCAAGCGAGAATGTTAGTTATGATACACTAATGCTGGATGGCGCGGTCCGCGTCCGTCGGCTTCTGCGACACCTGCTGCACGGTCGGCAAGTCCGACCTGTTCCAACCGCCGCCCAACGCTTCAATCAGAAGCACCGCCGAACTCATTTGCTGCACCTTCGCCGTGACCAGCGCCTGGCGCGTGCTTAAGAGCGCCGTCTGCGTCGTCAACAGGTTGACGTACGGATCCAGCCCGGTCTGATACCGGTATTGCTCCAGTTCAAAAGCCCGCTCGGCGGACTCGTTTGCGGCGCCCGCTTGCTGAATCTGCTGGGACAGAATGCGCGTTTCCGCCAGATAGTCTTCCACCTGTTGAAACGCCGTGAGAACCGTTTGCCGATAGCTGGCAAGGTCGCCGTTATACGTCGCGATGTATTGATCCAGGGTGGCGCGCCGTAGTCCCGCATCGAAGATGGTCTCCGACAAAGACGGCCCGATGGAGAAGAAACGGCTCGGCCACGTGAACCAGTTGAGCAGTGAGGTTCCCGTGAAACCGCCCGCCGCGGAAAGAGTGATGTTGGGGTAGTAAGCCGCCCGTCCAATTCCAATCACGGCGTTGGCCTCCGCCATCTGGCGTTCCGCGGCCGCAATATCCGGACGCCGTTCGAGAAGTTGAGACGGCGTCCCGGTGGGAATCGCGGGCGGCGCCGTGGTGAATGCGCGCACCGGGATACTAAAGCTCGTGGCGGTCTTGCCCAGCAGCGTGGCGATGGCGTGCTCGTATTGCGCGCGCAGAATGCCGGCGTTCGTCGCCGCCGCCCGCGCCGATTCCAGGGTCTGTTTCGACTGTTCCAAAGAGACTTGATTATCGATTCCCGTGTCGTACAGCCCCTGCGTCACGCGCACCACGGCCTCATCGGCCTGCACCGTTTCGTCGAGCACCTGCTGCAGCGCATCCTGTCCGCGCAGTTCGAAGTAAGTCTGCGCCAGCGTCGCCTGTTCCAACAGCCGCTCATTCTCCAGATCGGCCGCGCTCACCTGCGCCGCGCTTTGGTACTCCCGGACGGTGTTGCGGATGCGTCCGAAAACGTCGGGCGCCCACGATACATCGATCGGAAAGGTGAACTGCGAAGTGGTCGATGCGTGGGTCCCGGATACCGTCCCGACGGTGGTAGTGCCGGATGTCCCGCCAGTCCCTGTCGTACCTACCGTGGTGCCGGTGGTTACCGTGCTGACCGCTCCACTGTGTGCCGCTCCGCCGCCCGTCCCCGTAACCGAAATCCCGGGAGACACTCCCACCGTGGGGTAGTATTGCGAGCGGGCTTCCCGAATCTGCGCGCGCGCCGCAAGATAGTTCTCGAAGTACAACTTGATGTTCTGGTTGTCGATGTTGAGCTGCTTTTCGTACTCGTTCAGCTCCGGCTCTTTGAAGATCTCCCACCAGTTGCCGCGAAGCATGGCGTCGCCCGGCTGCGCCACTTTCCACCCGTCCGCGTCCTTGAAGTTGACGGGCGACTCCTTGTAGTTGGGCACGGCTGGAGTGGCGACGGTGGGCTGCTGATATTTCGGCCCCACCACGCAACCGGTGGTGGCAAGGCAAACAGCGGCGCCGATCGAAAGGGCGAAGACTCTTCTCATACCATCTTTCCTTATGTTGTCACTTGCGGCGCGGGATGTCTCTTCCGCGTCATGCGCAGGCGCAGCCGATCCATCTCGAGGTACACCACCGGCGTCGTGTAGAGCGTCAGAATCTGGCTGACGATAAGACCGCCGACGATCGTAATGCCCAGCGGACGCCGCAGTTCCGCGCCGGTTCCGGTGCCGAACGCCAGCGGCAGCGCGCCGAACAGCGCGCACATGGTGGTCATCAGGATGGGACGGAAACGCAGCAGGCACGCTTCGAAGATCGCATCGTAGGTCGACATTCCGTGATCGCGCTCGGCGATCAGGGCGAAGTCGATCATCATGATGGCGTTCTTCTTCACGATGCCGATCAGCAGCACGATGCCGATGATCGAGATGACATTCAGATCGTTCTTGAAGACGATCAGCGCGAGCATAGCGCCGACGCTCGCCGAGGGCAGCGTGGAGATGATCGTCAGCGGATGCACCAGGCTCTCGTAAAGAATCCCCAAAACAATGTAGACGGCGACCAGCGCCGTGAGCACCAGAATAGGCTCCGTCGCGAGCGAAGCCTGGTAAGCCTGCAGCGTCCCGGAGAAGTATCCGTGAACGGTAAGCGGCGTTCCCAGGCGCTCCTGCATCTCGAGAATCAGAGCGGTGGCGTCGCTCAGCGCCAAGCCCGGCGCCAGATTGAAGGACACGGTGACGGAAGGAAACAATCCAGAGTGGTTGACCGATAGCGGGGCCGTATTGGTCTGCGTGGTCGCGACCGTGCTCAGCGGGATGTTGCCGTGTCCATCTTGAAGATAGATGTCCTTCAGACCTTGCGGGGTTTGCCAGTATTCCGGGGCCACTTCCATCACCACGTAGTACTGATTGAGCTGCGTGTAGATAAGCGAAACTTCCTGCTGGCCGAACGCGCTGTAGAGAGTGGAGTCGAGCGTTTGCGGCGTCAGCCCGAGTTGCGCGGCCCTGGTTCTGTCATAAGTCAGGTAGCTTTGCAAGCCGCCGTTCTGTTGATCCGAGTTCACATCCTGCAAGCCCTGAAGCTTCTTCATGTTGGCCAATAGGATAGGTCCCCACTTATTCAGATCGGTTACGCTATCCGCCTGGATGGTGTATTGGTATAGCGCGTTGCCGCCGCGGCCGCCGATGCGGATATCCTGCGCGGCCTGAAGAAACGCCTGCGCCGCGGGCAGCTTGTTCAGCCTCGGACGAAGCTGGTTGATGATGGTGGCGGCGTCCAAGGTGCGTTGGCCCTCGTGTTTGCCCAACGGCTTGAGCGCCATGTAGATGAAGCCGCTGTTTCCGCCGCCGGTATAAGCGTTCACGTGACTTACCTCGGGCTGCGACTTGATCACGTTTACAATCTGGCGCATCGAATCCTCCATCAGAGGAAACGATGCATCCTGCGGCCCCTGCACCCCGCCGACGATCGCGCCCGTGTCCTGCTGCGGGAAGAACCCTTTGGGAACGCGCACCACCAGGACCACGTTGAGCGCGATCACCAGAATCAGCGTCGTCAGAAGCAGGAACGGGTTATCGAGTCCCCAATGCAGGGTGCGTTTATAAAACGACAGCAATCGGTCGAACACGCCTTCACTGAAGCGGTACAGACGGCCGTGCTGTTCTCCCTTATGCGCCTTCAGCAGATAGGCGCACATGGTGGGCGTGGTGGTGAGCGAGATCACCATGGACACGATGATGGCGGTGGAGAGAGTAACCGCGAACTCGCGGAACAGACGGCCCACGATTCCGCCCATCATGAGAATCGGGATGAAGACCGCGATGAGCGAGACGCTGATGGAGAACACCGTAAACCCAATCTCCTTGGCGCCCTGCACGGCGGCCGCGAACGGCTGCATCCCGTCTTCCAGGTGGCGCGTGATGTTCTCCATCACGACGATCGCATCATCCACCACGAAGCCGGTGGAGATGGTCAGCGCCATCAGCGACAGATTGTCCAGGCTGTAGCCGCACAGATACATCACCGCGAACGTCCCGATGAGAGACACGGGAACGGCGACGCTGGGGATCAACGTGGCCCGGAAGCTCCGCAGGAACACGAACACCACGAGCACCACCAGAACCACCGAGAGGATCAGCGATCGCTCGACATCGTTTACCGAAGCCCGGATCGTGGTCGTGCGGTCGAACACGTTGGTCAACGTTATGCCCGACGGTATGGACGCTTTCAACGATGGAATGGAAGCCTTCACCAGGTCCACCGTCTCGATGATGTTGGCGCCGGGCTGGCGGAAGATGATCATGGTGACGGACGGCTTGCCATCCATGAAGCCCGCATTGCGCAGGTTGGAAACCGAGTCCTCCACATCGGCGACGTCGGACAGCCGAACGGCCGTTCCATTGTGCTGGCCGACGATGATCGGGCGGTAGTCCACCGCGTGCGAAATCTGGTCGTTGACGATGATGTCGGCTTTGTACTGGCCGTTTGAAATCTGCCCGCGCGCGATGTGCGCGTTTTGCAGGCTGAGCGTGTTCTGAACGCTGGAGAATGAGATTCCATACTCGTTGAGCTGCGTGGGATTCAGGTCAACGCGCACCGCCGGGGAAGACGCGCCGCCGACGGCGACCTGGCCGATCCCCGAGAGTTGGGAGATCTTCTGCGCCAGTACCGTGGACGCCGCATCGTACATGGTTCCGCGGTCGTAGACATCCGAGGTAAGCGCCAGGATCATGATGGGCGCATCCGCCGGATTGACTTTGCGGTAGCTTGGGTTCGAAGGAAGGTTGGCGGGCAGATACGTCCGGGCCGCGTTGATGGCCGCCTGCACATCGCGCGCGGCGCCATCGATGTTGCGGCTGAGATCGAACTGGATGGTGATGTTGGTGCTTCCGAGCGAACTCGATGAGGTCATCTCGGTGATGCCCGCGATGTGACCGAGCTGCCGCTCGAGCGGCGTGGCTACCGACGACGCCATGATTTCCGCGCTGCCGCCCGGCAAGCCCGCGTTGATATTGATGGTCGGAAAATCCACCTGCGGCAACGGCGCCACCGGCAGCACCGTATAAGCGATGCTTCCCACCAAAGCGATGGCCACCGTAAGCAAAGTGGTCGCGACAGGCCGGTGGATGAAGGGCGACGAGATGCTCATGCGGGATCCGCGATGGTGCCCTTCTTCGGCTTCTTCCCCGCAAACCGCTGCGCGATCGAATCGAAGAAGATGTAGATCACCGGCGTGGTGTAAAGCGTCAGCACCTGGCTGAGCAGCAGTCCGCCGACCATTGCGATGCCCAGCGGCCGGCGCAGTTCCGAACCCAGACCGGTGCCGAAAGCGAGCGGAAGGCCGCCCAGCAGCGCCGCCATCGTGGTCATCATAATGGGACGGAAGCGCAGCAGGCTGGCCTCATAAATCGCTTCGGTGGAATTCTTCCCATGTTCGCGCTCCGCTTCCAGAGCGAAATCGACGATCATGATGCCGTTCTTCTTCACGATTCCAATTAGTAGAATGATGCCGATGATCGCCACCACGCTCAGATCCTGATGAAAGAGAATCAACGCGAGCAGCGCGCCCACGCCCGCCGAAGGCAGCGTGGAGAGAATCGTGATCGGGTGAATGAAGCTCTCGTAGAGAACACCCAGCACGATATAGACGGTGACCAGCGCGGCCAGAATCAGCAGCCCTTCATTTGCCAGTGAGTTCCGGAACGATGCGGCGGTGCCTTGAAAATCGGAGGTAAGGCTGGCCGGAAAGTGCATGTCGTTGGCCACCTTGGTCACCTCATTGATCGCGTTCCCGAGGGCCGCGTTGGGCGAGAGATTAAACGAAACCGTGATGGACGGGAACTGGCCCTGATGGGTGATGGAAAGCAGCTCCGGGATCAACTGGGCGTGCGTGAAGGCGCTCAGCGGAATCGAATCGCTCGGCTGCGTGCTGGTTGCGGTATTGGAGTTGACGGAGATGTTCGAGAGCGCGTTGGTCAACGGTGTGAGCAGCTCCGAAGTCGGCGTGTAGAGAGCGGCCTGCGTGGCGGCGTTCGATCCTGCGGAAGACGAACTGGAAGACGCAAAAGACGACGTCGCGCCGGCGCCGGTGGCCCCCGACGACGCGTTCGACTGCAGGTACAGCGATTGCAGCTTTTTCGGATCGGCCTGAAACGAAGGCTGCGCTTCCATGATGACGTGGTACTGATTCAACTGCGTATACATCGTGCTGATCTGGCGCTGGCCGTATGCGTCGTACAGCGTGTTGTCGAGGGTCGAGGTGGCAATGCCAAGACGGGAACCGGTGACGCGATCGATGGTCAAGCCCACGGCGAGTCCGCCGGTTTGCTGATCGGTGGCGACGTCCTCCAGATCGGGAATCTGCTTGATGCGCGTCAGGAACTTGTTCGTCCACTCGTTCAATTCGTTGGCGTCGGAATCTTCCAGCGTGTATTGATATTGCGTGGGACTCACGCGATCGTCCACGTTGATGTCCTGCACGGCCTGCATGAACAATTGGGTGTCGTGAACGCGATCGTGCAGCTTCGGCTGCAGGCGGCGGATTACGTCGGAAGCGCTGACGCTTCCCCGTTGGTCGAGCGGCTTCAGGTTGATGGAGAAGCGCCCGCTGTTCATGGTGGTGTTGGTACCGTCCGCGCCGATAAAGGAAGAAAGACTTTCCACCGCCGGGTCTTCGAGGATGACCTTTGCCAAGTCCCGCTGCTTGGTTTGCATGGCGGCGAACGAGACGCTCTGCGGCGCCTGCGAAATACCCTGAATCACCCCGGTGTCCTGCACCGGAAAGAACCCCTTCGGTATCCAGATATACAGCGCAACGGTGAGGATGAGCGTGGCAAGGGCAACCAGTAAAGCGAGGGGCTGGAAGCGCAGGACGAACTTCAGCGTGCGTCCGTAGAAAGCGATCATGCGCTCAAACACGCCTTCAGACCACTGGTAGAAGCGGCCCTGCTGCCCTTCCGGCGTGTGCCGCAGGATGCGCGATCCCATCATGGGCGTGAGCGTGAGCGATACCACCGCCGAGATGATGATAGTGACCGCCAAGGTAACGGCGAACTCGCGGAATAGCCGGCCCACCACGTCGCCCATGAACAGCAGCGGAATCAGCACCGCAATCAGCGAAACCGTTAGAGACACGATGGTGAAGCCGATCTGCTCGGCCCCTTTAAGCGCCGCTTCCATGGGCGGATCGCCCGCTTCCAGGTAGCGCGAAATGTTCTCGATCATGACGATGGCGTCATCCACCACGAACCCGGTCGAAATGGTAAGCGCCATCAGCGAAAGATTGTCCAGGCTGTAGCCCAGCGCATACATGGCGACGAACGTCCCGATCAGCGACAGGGGCACCGCGACGCTGGGGATGATGGTCGCCTTCCAACTGCGCAGGAATAGGAAGATCACCATCACCACCAGGCCGATGGTGAGCATCAATTCAAATTCAACGTCGCTGACGGAGGCCTCGATGCTGGTCGTGAGATCGGTCAGCTTGGTGACTACAATCGAAGCCGAGAGGTTGGCCTCGATGGACGGCAGCAGTTTAAGGATGCTGTGAACCACGGTGATGGTATTGGCGCCGGGCTGCCGTTGCACGTTCACGATCACGGCGGGAGTGTCGTTCATCCACGCCGCCTGATTTTGGTTTTCCACGCCGTCCACCACGGCGGCGACGTTCTTCAGGTAGACCGGCGCGCCGTTGCGAAAAGCCACCACGACGTCTTTGTAATCCGAACTGGTGACCAACTGATCGTTGGCGTCGATCTGATAATCCTGCCGCGGCCCGTCGAAGTTGCCTTTGGCCGCGTCCACGCTGGTGGACGTAAGCGCGGTGCGAAGGGCTTCCAAAGTGATCCCATAGGAGGCCAGTTGGGCCGGATTGACTTGAATGCGCACGGCCGGTTTCTGACCGCCGCTGATGGTGACCAGCCCCACGCCGCTCAACTGCGAAAGCTTGGGCGCGAGCCGCGTATCCACCAAATCTTCCACCTTGGATAAAGGCATGGACGTGGAGGTGACGGCCAGCGTTAGAACCGGAGCGTCGGCCGGATTTGTTTTGCTATAGACCGGCGGGGCGGGAAGGTTGGAAGGCAGGACGCTTTGCGCGCTGTTGATGGCGGATTGTACTTCCTGTTCCGCGATATCGATCTGCAGAGAAAGAACAAACTGCAGCACCACCACGGAGACGCCGCCCGCGCTGGTGGACGTCATTTGGCTGAGGCCCTGAAGCTGCCCGAACTGCCGTTCGAGCGGAGCGGTCACTGTCGTGGCCACCACGTCCGGACTGGCGCCGGGGTAGAAAGTAAGCACCTGAATGATCGGGTAATCCACCTGGGGCAGGGCGGAGACGGGAAGTTGCGTATAGGCGACGATGCCCGCGACCAGAATCGCCGCCATGAGCAGCGAGGTCGCCACCGGACGAAGGATGAATGGCCGCGAAGGGCTCAAGGCGCGGTGCTCCCCGGCTGGGTGCTGGTGGCGGACTTGGCGGCGTTCTTCTTTTGCGAGTTGGCGCCGCGCTGCCCACCCTTACCTTGCGCGCCCTTGCCCGCGGCGCCGGGCGGCGCGGGCGGAATCACTTTCGCTCCGGGCGTCAGCTTTTCAAAGCCGCCGTTGGCGAGGATGGTGCCCGGTCCGATCCCGGTCACCTGCGTCATGTTGTTGTCGGTCACGCCGGTAACCACGTTCTTCATCTCGGCTTTGCCATCCACGATGGCCCATACGAACGCCTGCGTACCGTTATGCTGCACGGTGGAAGAAGGCGCCAGGACGGCGTTGTGAATGGTCTTCACCAGTAAACGCGTATTGACGAACTGATTGGGAAACAGCGCCGCATCCTTGTTTGCGAACAGCGCGCGCAATTTCAGCGTTCCCGTGGCGGTGTCAATCTGGTTGTCCGTGGTGACCAGCCGGCCTTTGCTGATGATGGTTTGCTGCGCGCGGTCGAGGGCTTGCACTTCGAGTGAGTGCCCGGCGCGCAACTGCGAGGTCACCGGAGGCAGATTGTCTTCTGAAATGGTAAAGATCACCGTAATCGGTTGGATCTGCGTGACCACCGCAAGTACCGTGCCTCCGTCGGAGGTGACCACGTTGCCGGGATCTACCAGGCGCAATCCCACGCGGCCGGTGATCGGGGAGACGATATGGGTATAACCAAGCTGCACTTTGTCGTAGGCGACGGTTCCCTCGTCGTTCTTCACCGTTCCTTCGTCCTGAAGAGTCACCTTCTCCTGATCGTCCAGAATCTGCTTGGCGATAGCGTTGCGTGCCCACGCGTCGCGGTAGCGCTGCTCATCCATCCGGGCCTGCGCCAGCAGTTGCTGATCATGCTGGAGGGTTCCTTCCGCCTGCATTAATGTCGCCTGGTAGGTGCGCGGATCGATATCGACGAGCGGGGTTCCCTTGGTGACGATCTGGCCTTCGTGATAATGCACGGCCGTGATCTGTCCGGTGGCCTGACTGGTGATGGACGCGGTGTAAACCGGAGTCACCGTGCCGATGGCCTCTTCATAGACTCCGATATCGCCTTGCGTGGAAGTCGCGGTGAGCGCGGTGACGGTACCGCCGGGTGCGCCGCGGCGTCCACCCGCGGCCGGTGCGGCGGCCGGTTTCTGCCGGAGCACCCACCAGAAAACCAGGCCGAAGAGCAGCAGAACGGCGATCCAGACCAAGGTGCGATGTTTGCGCGGCGGCTTCGGCGGAGGCGGTCCGGCGGGCAGTTGATGATCGGGCGGGATCGGCCGGACGTCGGGCGCGCCGGGTCCCTGCCCGGAAGGTTGATCGCTCATTGGTTTTTCCGCATTCGGCTGAGGTTACATTCCTCCATCTTTTGACACGATACCCTTTTCTTAAAGCGACGGCGCTGAATCGATTGTTACCTGAGAAATCACGGTAAGACAATCGACGCACGCGTCAATTACAACAGATCCAAAAGGGCGGAATTCGGCGTACAATCCTAGACGGGCGGGTAAATTCTCGCGTCCTTCCGCGCATGCGGTGTACCGGACTTTCCCGCCTATGTTGAAAGGATCTACCCATGCAGATCAAGATCGCGCCCATTTTTCTTCGCACCGCCCTATTTTGGATGGCGGCCGCTTCGCTTACGCCCTTTGCATCCGCCGCGGAACCGCTACTGGCGGGCGGATGTGTCAAGCTCCCAGCCATCGACCCGTCCAAAGACTTCGTCGGCAACTTCAATAATCCCTGTTATGCGTTGCCGCTCGGAAGCTCCCGGGGTGCGGATAAAGCCGGCGATTTGAACGCCGTGTACTCCGAAGCATATTATACGGTCACGGCCGGCTACGAACTGGTCCTGCTCGGCAGCTATCCGAATTCCCGCTTCTTCTCCGTCACCGTCTATGACTCCCACGCGGCGGTGACCAGCAATATGATCGATACCCAGATTCTCCCTTTGAACGGCTCCATGTTCAACCCGTTTCTCACCAGCGCGCCCTATCAGGCCAACCAACAGTATGGGCTCACCATCGGGTTCGGTGGCGGCGGCCTGGGACCCATTACCGCCGGTTGCAACACCAGCGATACTACGATCGATCAAAATTTCCTGGACGCCTCGCAGATCCATCCGGGGATCACGTGGAACGGATATCCGGGCCTGCCCCAGGGTTTTCCGGTGCATCAGACGGGCGCGAACGATGCCGGGGCGGTGATCGTTCGCAGCTATTACGACCTTCTTACGGAGCCGCCGACCGTCATGATCGTCCGTCAACTCTCCAACGGTTGCGCCCTTCCGTTGAAGGATGCCAAGAATATCATTACCACTTTGAGCAGCGGCGCCGACTGGAGTAACTCCAGCCAGATTGAGTCCCACCTCGAATTCGCAAACCAGATTATGCCGGTTGAGTGCTATCAGGCCGATCCTCAGAACCAAGTGGTGTGGGTGCGCTCGGCGGACTATGTTCCGGGCGATAACGGCTCGGCGGGTTACCTCTATTTCCCGGTGCCCACCACGGTGGTGAACGCCATGATCACGGGGAAGGAATTTATGCGGATGCGCTTTCAACTGCCCGCGCTCCCCAATACACCGTGTCCCGCCGGGGGCTGCGGTCTCACCGGACTGGAGCAACTCCGTTACGCCAGCATCTCGTTCGAGAACGACAAAACCACCACTTATGCCTCAATCATGGACGCGAATATGGTGCAGGACGCATTCGGCAATGTCACGATCATTATCGGAATGGGAACGCCGCCCCCGAGCTACGTGACGGCACAGAACGGATACACCTACGTGGACCTTTCGCAAGCGCAGGGATACAAAGGACTGGCCAACGTCGCCCTGCGGAACATTCTTCCGAACCCGACGTTCAATTGCTCCAGCGAGAACGTTCCCATTTTCACGAGCGAGTTTAATCCAGCGGGTGGGTATATGGGGAATTACGTGCCGACAGTGGATTTCCCCACCCCCAGCGAAATTCCCACGACGCCTGTGCCGATGAACCGTTCCAACACCTGCGCCGACACGAATTTTGGCGCCACTCTACCCGCGGCTTGCGGGACGGAAAACCAATACTAAAGCGCCGCCCGGAGGATAGCGCCGGCGGAACATGAACATTCTCCTGGTCACCTGTGGGTTTCCCTATCCGCCCGTTTCGGGTCCACAGCTTCGCGACTTTCACCTGCTTCAGGAAGTATCGGCTCACGCGCGGGTCTCGCTTTGCAGCCTGCTGACGGAGCCCGTGCCGGAGGATATTTCCGGCTTAAGCGAGCACTGCGCTTCCATTGATACGTACCCGCTTCCGGTCCGGCCGAGGGTTTCGCAGCTTTCCGGCGGGCTGCGGTGGCCGCTCGCTTCCCTGGCTTATTACGTACCGGAACTGGCCAGCAAGATTCGAGAGCGCATCGTATCGGACCGCATCGACATCGTCCAGATGGAGCACTCCTTTCTGGCCTGTTACCGCGACGCGGTTCCGCCGGAATCGAACTGCCGCACGGTGCTGTCCCTGCACAATATCGGCGCGCTCCAATACCGGCGAATCGCGTCATTGGAACATGGAGTTTTGGGACGGCTTTCCTATGGATTGAAGGCGGTGCTGATGCGCGGATGGGAGCCGGCCGCGGCCGCGCGGTTCCACCACACGATCACGGTTTCGGAAGAAGACCGGCGCTATCTGCTGGATGCGGGCCGCGGCGCCGCGCCGCCGCTTCGCGTATCCGTGATCGAGAACGGGGTGGACGCGCGCGGCCGTGCGCGGCTACCGGAAGAGGCCGCCGCGAATGAGATCGTCTTCGTCGGAATCCTGGGCTATCCGCCCAACGCGGACGCGGCCGTTTACTTCTGCCGCGACATCCTGCCGCTGGTTCTGCGTGGGGTACCGGACGCGCATCTCACGGTAATAGGCCGGCGCGCCCCGGCTTCGGTAACGCGCCTGGACGATGGGGCGCATGTCACGGTCGCCGGCTTCGTGGACGACGTGACGGCTTGCTACCGGAGGGCCAAGATCGCTATCGCGCCGCTGCGCGCGGGAGGCGGAACGCGCCTGAAGATTCTGGAAGCCATGGCATTGGGGCGCGCGACCGTTTCTACGACGGTGGGTTGCGAAGGGCTGGCGGTGGTTCCTGGCAAGCACTTACTGGTGGCCGACACCCCCGCGGAGTTTGCGGCGCATGTGGTTCGCCTGCTGCGCGATGAAGCGCTTCGGCGGGAACTGGCCGCGAACGCGCGGATGTTGGTCGAAGAACGATATGACTGGGGCATTCTGGGGCGCCGTCTAATCGGCGTCTACCGCGAATTGCTCGGGCATTGAGGCGGCCGCCTGCGCCGGACCCATCTGCTGCCGCCACAATGCCGCGTAAAGGCCGCCGCTTTCGAGCAGGCTCGCGTGCGACCCGGATTCGACGATGCGGCCGCGCTCCAGAACATAGATCCGATCGGCATGCAGAATGGTGGAGAGCCGGTGCGCGATAAAGACCGTGATGGCGTTGCGGGACTCGCAGATACCGCGCACCGTTTCCGCAACCTCGGCCTCCGTGATGGAATCGAGCGACGACGTCGCTTCGTCGAAGATCATTAGATCGGGCGACCGCAGGATGGCGCGCGCGATGGAAAGGCGCTGCTTCTCGCCGCCTGAGATACGCAGTCCGCCTTCGCCGATCAAGGTATTCAGACCTTCGCCGGCGCGATGCAGAATGCTGGTGGCGGCGGCCTGTTCCAGGGCGCTCAGGCACTGCGCATCGGTGGCGTCCGGGCAGGCGAAAAGTAGGTTGTCGCGAATGCTGCTGGAGAAAAGCTGCGCGTCCTGAGTCACCAGGCCGATCTGTTCGCGGAAGGCATCCAGGTTCACCTGCGCGAGCGGGAATTGATTGATCATCACGTCGCCGGAATCCGGCGCGTATAAGCCGGTGAGCAGTTTGACGATGGTCGTTTTCCCGGCGCCTGACGGTCCGGCGAACGCAATGGTCTCGCCGCGCTTCACGCTGAAACTGATTCCGTCGAGCGCCGCCGCGCTGCTCCCACGGTAGCGGAACACGACGTTTTCGAATCGGACTTCGCGCAGACGCCCGCGCGGCACCACCTGGACGCCGCCGGCCTCCTGCGGCGATTCCAGGATGGCTCTCACATCATTCAGAGCCGCTTCCGTTTCGAAGTAAACGTTCATCACCGGCCCTATTTCCTGCATGGGCGTGAAGATGAAATAGGCGTACAGGAAGAGCGAGAAGAATTGGCCGATGGTCATCTGCCTCTCGTAGATCAGGTAGAGGAACAGCATCAGCAGCCCCACCCGCAGCAGGTTCACGCACGCGCCCTGAAAGAAGGTCAGCCGCCGGATATAGCGAAGCTTGCGAATCTCCAGTTGCAGAATCCGATCGTTTCTCGCGTTCAGGCGCGCGATTTCCTGTCCCGCCAACCCGAGGCTCTTCACCAGTTCGATATTGCGGATCGCCTCCGTGGCCGAGCCGGAAAGTCCCGCCATCTCATCCAGAATCAGCTTCTGGTAGCGCCGCACCTGCCCGCTCATCCAGATGCTGCCGAACGCCAGGCCGGGCGCGACCACCAAGAACGCGGGCAGGATCGACCAGTGGACGCGGGACGAATAGACCATCACGAAGGCGAGCGAGATGAACGCGGGGATTACGGTGGTGATGGCCGCCGTGAGGAACCGCTCCACCTCATGCCGCGCCTTCTGAATGCGGCCGACGATTTCGCCGCTCTGCCGGGCCTCGAAAGCCGCATAGGGCATGCCCAGTGAATGCCGGATGCCATCGCTTGCGATCCGCGCTCCCACTTTGCGGGTGATCTGGTTGGCCAACTCCAGTTGGAAATTCCGGGCCACCCACGCGGCGAAGGCGACGCCCACCACCGCGGACAGCCAGTAGAGGGTGGTCACGAAAAAGTCTTTGTCGCCATGGCCGCTGCGCTGGGATACGGCGTTATCCACGAGCCGCCGGAGGATTAACGGATCCAAAAGAAGGAGAATCTGGTTGGCCCCGGCGCACAACGTGGCAAATGCGGCAAGGCGCCAGTGCAAACGCAGGTAATGGATCAAGACACGCATGAGACTCTGTTAGTTTTGTTACAGTTCTACTGGTACTATCGCACCTTTGGCGGGGCTCCGAATGGCGGACGCTGAGCCGTGTCCCGAGCTTACCGTGATTGTTCCGGTCTACAACGGCGGGGCGACACTGAGCCAATGCCTCGCAGCCGTGGCCGGTTCCGCCTTCCGCAATTATGAACTGATCGTGGTGGACGATGGGTCCACCGATGAGAGCTTCGCCGTGGCCCAGCGCTTCACGCGCTGTGTGATCCGGTTTATCGGCAACGAAGGACCGGAGGCCGCGAGGAATTGCGCAGCCCGTCACGCCAGCGGACGGATTCTGTTCTTCCTGGACGCCGATGTTCAGGTGCAGCCGGAAACCTTGGGGGAAGTGCGGGATTTGTTCGAACAGGACGCGGAACTGACCGCGCTGTTTGGGTCCTGCGAAATCCGGACTCCCGCGCACGGATTCCTCTCGCGGTACAAGAACTTGTCGCACTACTACACTCACCAGGTTTCGAGCGAAAAGGCCTCGACGTTCTGCGGCGGCTTCGGCGCCATCCGCGCGGAGATCTTTTTTCGGCTGGGCGGATTCAATCCCGAGTGGCGGTTCCGCGAGGATATCGAATTCGGCTACCGGCTCCATACCCTCGGCATGCGGGTGGAGTTGCAGAAGCAACTGCAACTCACTCCCTGCAAGCATTACTCTTTGGCCGGGCTGATCCGTTCGGACCTTTTCCGCCGGGCGGCTCCATGGACGCTGCTGATGTTTGAGGCCGGCCACTTGAGAACGCGCTGGAAGCATGTCCTCGGGGTTTCCGCAGCCGCGCTATTGGTGGCTCCCGGCATCGGTTTCATCGCGCGCGGTTCCGCTCTGGCGGCCTTCGCGGCCTTGAACTTCGGATTCTTCAAGCTGGCCTGGCGCGAATACGGGCCGCGGTTTGCGCTGCTCAGCGCCGCGATGGTCTGGCTGGGCAGCCTGTACGGAGCGGCCCGTCTCCTGATGGAGATCACGACCAACGTTCGGACGCGCGTGCGGAGATCGTGGGCGGAGTAATACGCGAACTCCGCACACGATCTCGTAATCTGGAGATTGTCCGAACCGCTGACCGCTCCCCCGGCGCTATCCGGCTTGTCGCCCTCCTCAAAACGGCTGCTGCCCTGGCTGGTTGCGGTGGCGTTCTTCATGGAATCGCTCGACACGACGATTCTGAACACCGCCGTGCCCGCCATCTCCGCAGCGCTCAAGGTGGCGCCGCTCAGCATGAAGGCGGTGCTGGCAAGCTACACGTTGAGTTTGGCCGTATTCATTCCCATCAGCGGTTGGATGGCCGACCGCTTCGGAACGCGCCGGGTATTCGCCGCGGCGATCGGGATCTTCACCCTGGGGTCACTGCTCTGTGGGCTCTCCAGTAATATTCATCTGCTGGTGGCGTGCCGGGTTCTGCAAGGCTGCGGCGGCGCCATGATGGTTCCGGTGGGAAGGCTTACGCTGGTTCGCGCGTTTGCCAAATCCGAACTGATTCGCAGCATGAGCTTCGTCGCCATCCCGGGGCTGATCGGCCCCATGCTCGGGCCCATCGCGGGCGGACTGATCGTCAAATACCTGCACTGGCGCTATATCTTCTTCCTGAATATTCCGATCGGTCTGGTGGGCTTGCTGCTGGTGTATCTGCATCTTCCGGATTACCGGGAGAAGCGCGTGAACCCACTGGATTTCACGGGATTGGTGCTGTTCGGTTCGGGCATCGCGCTGCTTTCGTACGTGCTCGAAATATTCGGCGAGCACACGCTGAGCTCGCGCGAGATGGCGGGCCTGCTGGCCATCTCCGTGGTGCTTCTGGCCGCGTACGGCGTGCACGGCATGCGGACTCCGTTCCCGCTGCTGCAGTTGAATCTGTTCCGCATCCGCACCTTCCGCGCGTCGGTGAGCGGAAGCTTTTTCACCCGGCTCGGAATCGGGGGAGTGCCTTTTCTGCTGCCGCTGCTCTATCAGGTTGGCCTGGGGTTCAACCCGGTCCAGTCCGGGCTTCTCATCATGCCGCAGGCCATCGCCGCCATGAGCATGAAACTGATCATGCCGCGGCTTCTTACCAGCGTGGGGTATCGCGGCGTGTTGATCTCCAATACAGTGATTCTCGGTCTGCTGCTGATGTCGTTCTCGATCATCGGACCGCACACACCGGTGTGGGTGATCGTCGCCTTGGCGTTCGGTTACGGCTGCTTTACTTCACTCCAATACACAAGCATGAATACGCTGGTGTACGCCGATATCAATGAGGCGCAGACGAGCAACGCCAGTTCCATCGCGAGCACGATGCAACAGATGTCCATCAGTTTCGGAGTGGCCACGGCGTCGCTTGCCGCGGCGTTTTTCGTGCCGGACCGATTCCATTCGAGCGCGCCGGAGATGATCTACGGCATTCATAGCGCTTTGCTGGTGTTGGGCGGACTGACGATCGTCTCCACCGCGGTGTTTCTGGAACTGAGGACGGGCGACGGCGCCGAAGTAAGCCAGCAGAAGATCCTGCAGCCGATCCATCACCCCGGCGGATAGCGCGACCGGCGCGCCCCTGGGTGATCGGGCTACTAAGCCGCCGTCATGGCTTTTTCGGAATGTAGCGCGAGGTGAGAGTGCGTTGTGTTCTCAAGTATGTCTTTGGCTTGGTGACGTCCAGCGGCCCTGCCACTAACAAGGGTCCGATTCCAGGAATGGCGAAAAAAGCCGACCCGAACAACAGGCCCCAGAAGCCGCCCCAGAACGCGCCGGTTTTGCCCCATCGTTTCATCCGATCGCCGGTGTTGTAGTAGCCAACGACTTGCTCGCTCACTTAGTCGTGCAGAACGACGTTGAGCAGTGACTTGTTCACTTGGATTCGGCCGTTGTACTCGATGAAGCCGAGCTTGCGGAACCGGTTCATAAAGAAGCTCACGCGGGACCGGGTGATGCCGATCATTTCGGCCAACGTTTCCTGCGTGATCTGCGGAATCAATGTCTCCTGTTCACCCTGCTAATGCGGCTGTCGGAGTAGACAGCGGATCTTTTGGCTAAATGAGGATCTTGATGCCGGCTGCGTGAGTCGACTTACTGACGATCAGTCTCAACAGAGGGTTCGGGCCGAGGCCGAGTCTATCGAAAACTGTTTTAGGTAAGGTTCGTCAGGGTAAGATCGCTTGGATCGTCAGTCCTTTACTTGCCGAAGAGATTCAACGGAGCCCGCCGATCGAAAGAAGACGAGAGAATGGCGCACTCCTTGCGCTGGCCACCAACACCATTGAGGTGAGCGACCTGGCGCTCAATCGAGCTCGACAGCTTGAGGTTGCGGGTTACGGTGGATTTGATGCGCTTCCTCTGGCCTGCTCCGGCCCCGGCGGCAGAGTTGAAGCACTTGCTTCCGGATAGGTCTCGCGTGACGGGAATTGCGACCGTGACCCGTCAGTGTCAGGTATCAGTCATGAGTTCGGCACGTAAACCGGGGTAGGCTACACCGGCGTTACCGAAACTAACAGTAGGCAGCAGAATCGCTTACCGCGCGAACTCCTGCTGTGACGTGGTGATCTTCCGGGGTGGCCCTTTTGTTGCATTTCAATATTCCGCTGAGCATTCACTGAGGAGCCGGTGGGCCGACATGTTATGCGAACACCAACGCTATCAATAGAAGTGATTACGCTCCCGGTGAGCGACGTCGACCGAGCGCTACGGTTCTATGTCGATCGGGCCGGCTTCGTGCTAGACGTCGACTATTCTCCGAAGGATGCGTTCCGCGTCGTGCAACTCACTCCACCGGGGTCCAGTTGCTCCATCCAGATCGGGAACGGACTCACCGACGCGGCGGCTGGTTCACTTCGCAATCTCCATCTCGTCGTCACGAACCTGGAGGCTGCACGGAGCCGTCTGCTCGAACGTGGGCTCGATGTCGCTGAGATCCAGCACAAGACGCCCGTTGGAGCATGGGACGGGAGTTTTGCGCCCGGGCTGGACCCCGCGCGCGGAGACTATGCCAGCTTCGCGAAGTTCTCCGATCCGGATGGTAACAGCTGGGTATTGCAGGAGCGAGGCTACCGCAAGGTGTAGCGTCGCCGCATTTGAGAGGCGGAGATTGAGGAGGAGAGAATGGGATTATCTTGGCAACAAGGGCCGCTGTCGCCTGGCGCAATCGGGCGATTTCTCGTGCCGGAACCGCTGCCCAAACGACTTTTGTACGCCGAGCCGCTACGGCGGCGGATGCGCGTACGCTTCGGCGGAAACTGGATCGCCGACACGGAGGATGTAATCCTGCTCTTCGAGCCCGGCCATTACCCAATGGCTTACTTCAAGGAAACCAACGTCACTCCAGGCACTCTGGAGATCTCCGGCCATACAACACAGCATCCTGACCTCGGCCCGACCTCCTGGTACACCGTGCATGCCGGCGACAAGCGTGCGCCGCGAGGGGCATGGCAACATACGGGCCTGCCCGCTTACGCGCTAGAGCTCGCGGGACGAGTTGCGTTCGCATGGCCTGCCATGGACGCTTTCTTCGAAGAAGAGGAGCGCATCCTGGGCCATGCCGCGGACAGCTATCACCGAATCGACATTCGCCAGTCCTCGCGCCATCTGGTTGTTCGGTATGATGACCGCATCATCGCCGACACGAAGCGGCCGCTGGCCCTCTACGAATCCGGATTCGCACCACGCTGGTACGTGCCTCGCGCGGACGTTGATGAGTCTGCCCTCACCTCGGTGGACCATCGGACCTTCTGCCCCTACAAAGGACTGTGCAGTTACTACAACATCGGTGAGGCGCCCCTCGCAGCATGGTCGTACCGGGAGGCGTATGCGCAGGTGGGCCGGATCAACGATTTCATCTCGTTTGAACCGGAGAGTGTCGCGGTGCAACTGGATGGCGTCCAGATCCATCTCACGCCGGGTCAGACAGTGATTCCGCACGGCCCGGATCGTGACCTGGACGTTCCAACGTGACGAGCAGTCAGCCTTGAAAGAACTCCATGGCTCGATTGCTATCGGTAAACATCGGACTTCCACGCGACATCGAATGGAAGGGTCGAACTGTACGTACGGCGATCTGGAAGAATCCGGTGCGTGGCCGATGTCGGGTCGGCCGGCTAAATCTGGATGGAGACGGTCAAGGCGATCTAGCCGGGCATGGCGGTGAGCAACGCGCCGTCTTCGTGTACCAGATCGAGTCGTATCGCTACTGGCAGGACCAACTGAGGAGGAGCGATTTCGTCGACGGCCAGTTCGGCGAAAACTTCACGATCGAGGGATTGCAGGACGATACCGTCTGCATCGGCGACCGCTATCGGATCGGCAGCGCGCTCTTCGAAGTCACTCAACCTCGCGTCACGTGTTATCGGGTAGGCATTCGGATGAACGAACCCCGCATGCCGGCATTGCTCACGTCGAGCGGGCGGACGGGTTTCTACTTCCGCGTTCTAGAAGAAGGCGAGGTGGGCGCCGGCGACGAAATCGTGAAGACGGAAGAGATCCCGGAGCGAGTGACTGTTGCGGAGATCAATGCGCTGCTCTATTCGCCCAATCACCCTCGCGATCAACTGCAACGCGCATTGCGAATTCGAGCGCTGTCACCGGGATGGCGGGCTTCATTCGAGGCATTGCTGGAGAACCCAGCGAATGGAAACGCGGGGCTCGCGCCGACAGCAGCGGCGCATCCGGCCGTGCCGGGATTTCGCCGGCTCTTAGTGACGGCGATTGATCGGGAGTCCGCGGACGTCCTCTCATTCACCATGCAAAGTACGGACGGCCGGGCGCTGTCAACGGCTCTGCCCGGACAGTACGTGGTGTTGCGTCTTCAACCGTCCGCGGGGGCTGCGTTTTTCCGCAGCTATTCGCTCTCGGGTCCTGTCTCGACGGAGCACTATCGAATCAGTGTGAAGATCGAACCAAACGGGGAGGGCGGAACCTACCTGCATGAGCAGGTGCTCGTGGGCGATACTCTCGACGTCAGCTCGCCGCGCGGAAGTTTCATTCTTCAGGACGGCGAAAGGCCGGTGGTGTTCCTCAGCGCGGGGATTGGAGTGACGCCGGTTCTCGCGATGTTGCACTCTCTGGCGGCGGTGCGCTCAACACGTGAGATCTTATGGCTGCACGCCGCGAGGGATCGGGAGCATGACCCCTTTAGCGCCGAAGTTCGGAAGCTCTTGCCTGCGCTGGCGCATGGCCGCAGCTACATTTGTTTCAGCCAGCCAGGTCCGCTCGACAAGATCGGGGAGGATTTCGACACGAAAGGCCGCTTGTCGCAATCGATGATCGACGCGGCGCGTGTTCCGCGAGACGCGGACGTCTACCTTTGCGGCCCGAACCGCTTCATGGCGGATATCAAAACAGCGCTCTCGATTTTCGGGGTCGCGCCGGAGCGGATTCATATAGAAATCTTCAGCGGCAGCGCACCGATGACTCCGGGCGTCGTCGGCGCAGCGACCCGAAGTCCGCATCTGCCCGAAGGCGACAGCGGCACAGGTCCGATCGTTTCGTTCGCGCGCAGCGGGATTGCGGCGCACTGGAATCCGACGGCCTATCAGAGTATTTTGGAACTCGCAGAGGCGTGCGACGTTCCGGTCCGCTGGTCATGCCGGGCGGGCGTGTGTCACAGCTGTGAGAGCGGATTGGTTTCCGGGGCAGTCGCTTACGAACCAGAGCCGCTCGACAAACCTGCTGATGGCAACCTTCTCGTCTGCTGCTCGCAGCCGCTTGGTGACCTGGTCGTCGATTTGTGAAACCAGAGGAAATGCCATCTTACGGTGCAGGCGCCGGGTCCGGACGCAAGTGAAGAATCAGCGCCACGCAGATCAAACCAAAGGCTAGCCGCGGCGCGACGAGCGCGACCAACGTGGCCGCCGTGAAACCTCCAAGGACCGCGAGCGACCGGCGTCTCGCTAGGCGCCGCATGCCTGCCGACACGCGCTGGGCGTCGGCGCGCGCCAATACATGATGTTCGAAAACGTTATAAGCAATGTCGATGCATACAAACAGCCCTGCGTAGAGCACGACAGGAGACGACGCCAGTTGGGTGCGCGCAACCCATGCGGTCGCAAACGGCAGGAACGAAACCATAAACAGATGAGCGAAGTTGATCCATATCAATCGCAGAGTGGGCTGATCGACGAACCGCATCAGGTGATGGTGGTTGATCCAAATAATGGCGATGAGCAGGTAGCTCACCGCATAGCTGATGGCCGTGGGCCACAGAGGCCAGAGCGCTGAAAATTCCGGCTGATCCGGCGCCTTGAGTTCCAATACCATGACGGTCACGATCACGGCGAATACGCCGTCTGTGAACGCCGTTACCCGATCCGCGGTCACCCTCTCTTCATGCATGGCGCCCCTGCTTGGCGTAATAGCATCGAGAGCTTAAATCCCTTTGATCTCGCCGCCGTCCATCCGGACAGAAGCGCCCGTCAGCCAACGAGCCTCCTGCGAAACCAGGTAGGCCATCAGGCCGGCGATTTCTTCCGGTTCACCATACCGGGCGATGCCGACTTTTTCCGGAAACTGCTTCACGGCTTCTTCTACGCTCATTCCGCGCTCCGGCGCCCACTTACCGAAGAAAGATCGGCGGCGGCCCGTCATCACCGCGCCCGGCACTACGCTGTTGACCTGGACTCCATCCTTAATTCCTTGCTCGGCGAAGGCCTTCGCCAGCGCAGTAATGGCGGCATTGATGGCTGCTACGGCCGCGAAACCCGGCTTCGGATCGAGTGCCGCGCTTCCCGAGATGAGTACGACCGCGCCTTGTGAAGCCTTCAGAGCCTCCCACGCTCGTATCGTCAGCCGGCGCGCACCGTGCAGCTTCAGCGCCATGCCTTCTTCCCACTGCGCGTCCGTCATCTCGAATAGGTCAATCTGCGGCACGGCCCCGGCAATGTTTAGCAGCGCGTCGATTCGGCCGAAGCGGTCGAGCGTCCCCTGCACTAGGGTCTCGACCGACTGCGGCTCGCGTAAATCCAGCGCATAAGTCAACGGCTGGGCTCCGGCGGACTCTACGGCGGACGCGGTGCTCTTGAGCTCTTCCTCTTGCCGCGCGGCCAGGACGACGCCTTCGAAATCGCGCGCCAGGCGTATCGCGGTAGCGCGCCCAATGCCCTGGCTCGCGCCAGTGACAATGGCAACGGACTTTAGCACCCAAGCGTCTCCCGCGCCGCTTCCAGAATCACGGCCGCCACGACATCGGGCGCCGTTTGCATCGGACTATGATCCACGTCGTGTGTCCGAATTTTCGCCCCAATCCGCTCCGCCATGAAGCGCTGTGTCTCCGGCGCGATCATGCGATCCTCTTCCGCTAGCAGAAACCACGATGGCTTTGTTTTCCACGCCGGCACGGGAGCTTTCTCCTGAATGCACTTCACCGCCAAGGGCCGCTGCACCGCTTCGAGAATGGTTGTCTGCTCCGGTGAAGCGTTATGAGCGACCGCGTGGGCGAAGCCGCCTTCCGGTATCCAGATATACCCGTGTGCATCGGGCTGAAGCGCCGGCGCAGCGGGGTGCGGCTTGGAGTGATAGAAAACGTCGGCAACCGTCTCTCCTTCCGCAGGCGCCAGCGCCGCTATGTACACCAGGGACCGTACCCGGTCATCACTGGGACCGGCAATGACGGCGCCACCATACGCATGCCCCACCAAGACCGCCGGCCCTTTCGCTCTTTCCAGTACGCGATTGAGCGCGGCGATGTCCTCTTGGAGCGAGGTGAGGGGAATCGGCGCACACGTCACTTGAAGACCCTCGGCTCGCAGCGGAAGAATGACGTTCTGCCAGCACGAACCGTCGGCCCATGCGCCATGGACCAACACAATCGTAGAGTTCGGGGCAAACCGGCTCATTGCGATACCCCGTTCGCTGCCAGGAATTCTTTCATGGCGTCGGCAATTTCGACGACGTGCGTCTCAAGAGCGAAGTGCCCCGTCTCTAGAAACTCAACCCGCGCGTTGGGTATGTCCTTCCGAAATGCCTCGGCTCCCGCGGGGACAAAAAAGGGATCGTTCCTTCCCCAAATCGCCAGTAACGGCGGCCTGGCCTTCCGGAAATAATCCTGAAACGCTGGGTAGAGCTTTACGTTAGACGCGTAATCGAGAAATAAATCGAGCTGAATGGCTTTATTCCCAGGGCGCTCAAGCAAAGCCGTATCCAACGTGTAGGCTTCCGGCGGAACTTTCTCCGGATCGCTCACACCATGCGTGTACTGCCATCGCGTTCCTTCAAACGTTAGAATGTTTTGCCGGAGTACTTCCCGGTTCTCCCGCGTCGGCTCCGCCCAGTATTTCCGGATCGGCCCCCAAGCATCGCTAAGGCCTTCTTCATAGGCATTTCCATTCTGTGAAACGATCGCCGTGACGCGATCGGGATGAGCCATCGCCAAACGGAATCCTGTTGGCGCCCCATAATCGAATACATACAGTGCAAATCGCCTGACCTTCAACGCTTGCGTGAACGCATTGAGCGTAGCGGCCAATCGGTCAAACGAATAGACGTATTTTCGTTCCGCGGGAACTTCTGTGAATCCGAAGCCCGGAAGGTCTGGCGCGATTACGTGGTAGTCGCCGGCGAGACGCGGAATAAGCTCGCGGAACATGAAAGACGATGTAGGGAACCCGTGCAGTAACAGCAGGACCGGGGACTTTGGGTCGCCGGCTTCACGGTAGAACACGCCGACTCCGTCCGCTTCGACCTTGAGAATGGATGTCACCGGCACGGAGAACTGTGAAGTCCGTTGGGTCTTCAATCCTGCTACTTGGGCTTGATTCATGAACCCACACGGGGCACGTGAGAAACCATAGCGAAGAGCCGTCGGTTCGGGTTCGCGAAGAGGAGCTAAGTGTTTCTAAAGCAGCAAGATCGCGCTGCAACCGCAGCGGCCCACTCGCGCGTCAAGTTGACGGAGGCGCGACGGAACTCCATCACTCTGCCAGGCGCCGGTCGCGCCTTCGTCTCAGCTCAATGCTGGGCTGGACGGCTGATGCGAAGCTTTTCCATTCTGTAAACCAACGATGTCCTCTTCATTCCTAACCGCTGCGCCGCGCCGTTACGGCCGCCCACTACCCAGTTGCTCGCTTCAAGGGCACGCAGGATGTGATCGCGCTCCACCTCTTCGAGACTACTTGTCGGTGGAGTGGTCTCGCTTCCCGCGTGGAACGGCTCCAGGTCCGAAGTTGGCGCTCGCAACACCGAGTGCGGAGAAAGAATCACAGCTCGTTCGATGAAGTTCTGCAATTCCCGAACGTTTCCCGGCCAAGGGTAGCGTACTAGCGCATCCATAGTGGTCGAAGGGATTTCGTCGATTTGCTTGTTCATGCGGCGCGCGTAAAGCCCTGTGAAATGCCTTACCAGCGCCGGAATGTCCTCCGTGCGTTGCCGCAGCGCCGGATAATTATAATGGTGGAGGCGGCGGGAATCGAACCCGCGTCCGAAAAAGCTAGCGGCAAGAAGACCTACGTGCGTTTCCGATTCGGTTGTTTCGGTAGCCGCCTAAGAACCGGCAAGAAGGCGGACAGCCTAGTCCGATTGTGTTTCGGCTCTCAGCTCCGGACCGAAGCGTTCGATACCTATTCCGCAAAATGACGCTCACTGACCAGCGCGCGGACTCACTGGCTGGAGCGGCTACTTAATTAATTAAGCAGCGTATGCAAACTGCGTGTTGGCAGTTGTGTTTTTCCGATCGTTTTACGGGAGCTCGGAACCCGGCACGCCTTCTCAACCCTACACAATCCCGTCGAAACCTGGGCGCCCCCACATTGCGCTACCCCCATGGTAACGCTGTTTTCCTCAAACGCCTAGCGCGACCGCTTTCCAATCAAGCTCGCGGTTCAGCCAGTCGATGACCTGCTGCTTGTAGCGGAGCTCTTTGGCGGGAAGCGACTCCCACGAGTTGAGGCCGTGATCCCCGTTCTTAATGGGAATCACCTCGCAGTCGGCGCCCGCTTCCTTCATGCGGCCGCACATGGTGGTGGATTCTTCGAAGGGAACGAGCGAATCGGCGGTGCCGTGCACGAAGAGAACGGGAGGCATGTCTTTGGTGACGCGGGTGACGGGCGAGAGCGCCTGGAGCGCGCCATCGAGAAGGTCCGCCCAGCCGGAAGAGCGAACGGAATCCGGGATCTCTTTGCGGGAACGGGCGAGGTTGACCAGATCGCTGGGGGCGAAGAAAGCGACGACGGCTTCCACCGAAGCGCCGGGCTGGTTTCGAGTAGCCGCCAGCTCGGCGAGATGCGCACCCGCCGATTCGCCCATGAGCGCGATGCGGGTCGGATCGACGTGGAATTCGCTCGCATGGGCGCGGATGAAACGGATGCTCTGTTCCACATCTTCCACGGCGGCGGGATAGAGATACTTCGGGGCAAGGCGATAGTTGATGGAGAACCACGCATAGCCGGCTTGATCGAGGGACGGGAGAATGGGTTCAAACCCGGCGGACTTGTCGCCCTGGAACCACGCCCCGCCATGAACCAGAACGACGGCGGGAAAAGGTCCGGGTCCGGGCGGGACGGATACGTCCATGAGCAGGTGCACTTCGCCGGCTGCTCCGTACTCGACGTTGCGGTGCACGGCCGCGAACACACAAGCCGCGGCCAGGAACAGAAAAAGAGAAATGCGCACGGATTACCTGGTGCTGGAACTGGAGTTGCCGACGACGGCAGCGTGCGCTACTTCGAAGTGACTTAACGTTTGCGTGTAGCTATGGACGCCGCGGAAGAGTGCCTCGGCGAGCTTCTGGCGGTATTCCGGTTTGGACAACATGGATTCCTGCCGGGCATTGGTTAGAAATCCGACTTCCGCAAGAACCGACGGCATGGACGCTCCGATGAGCACGACGAACGGCGCCTTCCGCACGCCGCGATTGCGGGCGGACGGGAAGGAACGCGCGGTGAAGGCCTGCATGGAGGTCTGCACGCTCTCGGCAAACTGCCTGGACTCCTCGATCTTGTCGTGGAGCGAGATCTTCTGGATCAGATCCTTCAGCTCAAACACGCTCTTATCCGAACTGGCATTCTCGCGCGCCGCGGTGTTCATGGCTTCGGGAGAATTGGTGAAGTTCAGATAGTAGGTTTCCACGCCGGCGACCTCATGGGCAACGGAAGAGTTGGCGTGGATGGATAGGAAAAGATCGGCGTGATTGCGGTTGGCGATGGCGGTGCGCTCCTGCAAGGGGATGAACGTATCGTCGCTGCGAGTATAGATGACTTCCGCGCCCAGGCGCTGTTCGATGAGCTTGCCGAGGCGTAGCGCGACATCGAGCACCAGATCTTTTTCGAGCAGGCCCCCGGGACCGCAGGTGCCTTGATCGTGACCGCCATGACCGGCGTCGATTACGATGCGATTGACTTTGAGGCCGAGCGCGCGCGTGAGAGAGCGCGTGAGTTCGACGTCGGCGCCGCGCGCGTTGGGGCGAATCACGGGCGGGGTGGGAAGCTCCTGCTTGCTGTTATCGGCGACTTCGGGGGCGGGCGACGTGGTGTCCGGAATAGCGGCGATGCGCGGTGGCTGGCTGGGCGCGGCCGAGATCACGGGCGGCGCAGGCACGGTGGGCGCAGGCAGCGTATTTGAAGGCGCATGCAACTCGACAATTAGGCGATCCGGGCTGGTGAGTTGAGAGGCGGTGAACTCGACCGGGCTTTGCAGGTCCAGCACGACGCGGGTGACGCCCGGCTGGGTTTCGGCAACGCGGACGCTCTTCAGCAGTTTGTCGCCGATCTCCCTCTTGAGAAGATGCTTTCCGTGAATGGCGGGAACAGCGCCTTTCAGGTCAAAAAAAAGGCGCTCGGGCCGGTGGGCGCGATCCCACTTGTAACTAAAATCGCCATTCACTTCAATCGCAACCCGAGTTATGCCGGGGAAGGACCAAGCGCGAACCGCCTTGACCTGCAAAGATCCCGCTTGCAGAGCGACGCTCGAAAGGAGGAGCGCCGGGATCGTGAACAGGCCACGCATATTTATGGGGTCCGGTAGTAGACTCTTCCGTCTGCGCTAACTGACGCGATCACAGGATTATAGGTTTCAGCCGTAACGGAGGCTGCCGCGGGAGGCTCCACTTTCTCGACGGGGATGAAGGAACGGCGCTGCACCGCGAGGCGACGGGCGACCTGGGCCACGTAGTTCCGCGTCTCCTTGTAAGGAGGAACGCCGCCGTACTTTGCGACCGCCGCTTCACCGGCGTTGTAAGCGGCCACGGCACGGGAGTAATCTCCGTGGAACAGATCGATCAAATACTTCAGGTACTTTACGCCGCCTTCGACGTTCTGCAGAGAATCGAAGCTGTCTTTCACGCCGAAGCGCCTGGCGGTGGAAGGGATGAGCTGCATGAGGCCCTGCGCGCCTTTGTTGGAAACGGCGGCGGGGTTGTAGTTGCTTTCGGTTTGAATCACCGAGCGGACAAGCGGGGCCTCTACTTCGTTTTCCGCAGCGATGGAATCAATCATGTCCGTGAGGTTGCGGGGCTGCGCGGACGGTTCCGCTGACGACAGCGTGGAAGATACAACGGTGCGGCGGACGAGTTTGCCGGTCTGCGCGTCGACGTTGACGACGGAGGTGCGGGTTTCAGCGTGCGCGATGGGTAAGAGAGCCGCCATCCCGATCCCAATGATAAAACATTTAGCAAACATTATGTAGGGGCAGCGTTCTCCGAGCTCGGCGAACCTCAATGTTATCATCTCCGCATGACGGCTGGCCAATACGCGGGTTTCGTTCTGGCGGGCGGCCGGAGTTCCCGAATGGGCAGGGATAAAGCACTGCTGATCTGGAACGAATCGACGTTGTTGGAGAACGCGGCCAGGATGGTTTCCCAAGCTGCCGGGTCCGCTGTGATTGTGGGAAATACCTCGAAGTATTCTCACTTGCCGTATCCAGTGATCGAAGATATTTTCCCCGGCGCGGGACCGCTGGGCGGGATTCACGCGGCATTGAACCATACACGCGCCGAGTGGAACCTGGTGGTGGCCTGCGATATGCCGGGGCTGAACGCCGAATCGCTGGCCGGTCTTATGGAGCAGACGAGCCAATTTCCCGAAGCCGACGCGCTGGTTCCGGACAGCGGCGGACAGGGGCAGCCGCTCTGCGCGGTCTATCACCGCCGCGCACTGCCGGCGATTCAGCGGGCGCTGATGGAAGGGCGGTTCAAGATCATGCAGGCGATTGAACCCCTCCGCGTGATCAGGCTGCGGACCGGCGATGAAGGGCTGTTCCGCAACGTCAACACTCCGGAAGAATGGGAAGCCCTGGCTGCGAAGCCGCGCTAAATGCCTGACGACGAGTTTCCGCATTACATCGAGTTCCGGCATGTCTACAAGACGTTCACGAGTCCGGTTTTAGCCGACGTAAATTTTTTCGTAGACAACGGGCACACGCTGGCGATTATCGGACGAAGCGGCGTGGGGAAATCCGTCTCGCTGGGCCACATCATGGGTTTCCTGAAACCGGATAAAGGCCAAGTGATTGTGGCGCACCAGGACATCACCAATTTCACCGAAGATCAGATGGCGAAGATCCGGCGCAAGGTGACGATGGTGTTCCAATCCGGCGCGCTGTTCGATTCGATGACGGTGTATGAGAACGTGCTGTTCTCGCTCGAGACGCGGGAAGATTACGACGAGAAGAACCGTGAAGACGTGGTGGAAGGGCTGCTGAAAATTGTAGACATCTGGGAATCGCGGGACGCTTACCCGGCGGATTTGTCCGTCGGCGTGAAGCGGGCGGTGGCGATCGCGCGG
Organism: Bryobacteraceae bacterium; assembly: GCA_965225785.1. GTDB lineage: Bacteria > Acidobacteriota > Terriglobia > Bryobacterales > Bryobacteraceae > Bog-113. The sequence goes on from CBDDBV010000005.1 coordinate 2,010,753, forward strand.
GCGCTGGCGGCGCAACCGGAGTGCATCCTCTATGACGAGCCGACCACGATGGTGGACCCGATCATGAGCGACCACATGGGGGACCTGATGCTGCGATTGAAGAAGCAACTGGGCCTGACATCCGTAGTGGTGACGCATGACCTGGATCTGATGCGCAAAGTGGCGGACGCGGTGGTGGTGCTCTCGGACGGCAAGGCGGTGTACTTTGGGCCGCCGGCGGAAATGGACAAGAGCGACGATCCACTGATCAAAGACTTTCTGGAGATGGACCGGGTGGTGAAGCCGTTCGCCGGACCTGTCGAAGCCTAACGCGGTTGCAGATGGACGCCGGCGCCGATGCCGATGAGGCAGATGCCGAAGACGATCAAACCTAACGCGGCGGCCTTTTGACGGGTGATGCGCTCATGGAAAAAAATGCGGGACCAGACGAGCGTGCAGACATAACCGAGCGAGACCATGGGATAGAGCACGCTGAGTTCGCCCTTACGCACGCCGGCGACGAAGAGGAAGCTGGACGCGACGTAAAAGGCGACGCCGGTGAAGCTTTGCCAACTGATGATGTGTTTGATGCCGAGCTTCAACCGCTCCGCGCCCAGCTTTAGAAACACCGCTCCAAAAGAACCGACGACGGACCCGGCAAGCACGAGGGCCATCGCGCTCAGGGGAGTGGTCATCGGGAGGATCCCGCGGAGGAACCGGCGGAACCCAGAACGGAAACACCGGTCATGATGGCGACAATGCCCGCGACCTTCCATGGATTGAGCTGCTCATGGAAGAAGAGGACGCTGAGGATGTTCACCCAGACGAACGTCAGGGCGATGATCGGGTAAAGTTTGGACAACTCGCCATCGCGGAGAGCGATCATGAGCATCAGGGTATTGCACCCATAAAGCGCATACCCGGTCATGAGCGGGAGATTCAGGAGAATGCGGAGATCGAGACCGTGAATCTGGGTTCCGCCAATCTTCATGAAGACCTGGGCGGCGGCTCCAAGCACGGTGCAGAAGAAGACCAGGATCACCGACTGCCGGCGCGTGAAAGGTTTGTGCTGCACGGCCGGCGGGCTGGAGAGGGTACTGAGCATGTTCAGGGGGGAAACGAGATGATTCCCCAGAATACCAACTGGTCCGATACAATAAAGCTCAGTGACCCCTCAAAAAACCGGAGTAGCCGAAAGAACTCCCGGAGCCGAAGCGAAACCTGTAGAAAAGAAGACATCCGCCGCGGAGCCCGCGCGAGGGGTGGTGGCGGAATGGACGGTAACGATCATTCTGCTGCTGTTCGGCACCACGACACTGGTGCAGGCGTTCGTGATTCCGACGGGCTCGATGGAAGATACGCTGCTGGTGGGCGACCACCTGCTGGTGGACAAGTTGGCGTTCGCCCCGTCGGGAGCGGTGAGCAAGTACGTTCTGCCGTATAGTCCCGTAAAGCGCGGAGACATCATCGTATTCCGCTGGCCGATCGACATCAAGCAGACGTTTGTGAAGCGGGCGATGGGCGTGCCGGGCGACCGGATCAAGCTGGTGAACAAGCAGGTTTACCTGAACGGCAAGCTGCTGAACGAGCCGTACGTGGTGCACAAAGCGCCGTTCGTGGATTCGTACCGCGACAACTTTCCGAGCGAGCCGAACACGATGGTGTCGCCGCCGGCGGTGACGATGCTCGAGAGCAATGTGAAGAACGGGGAAGTGGTGGTGCCGCCGAACAACTACTTCGCGATGGGCGATAACCGGGACCAATCGCTCGACAGCCGGTATTGGGGATTCGTGCCGCGCGAGAACATCATCGGCAAGCCGCTGATCATTTACTGGTCTTACGACGCGCCGACGGAACAGCTATCCAGCCCGTCGATCGGACTCGACCATATACAGGATCTGGCGCTGCACTTCTTCTCGAAGACGCGGTGGAGCCGAAGCCTGCGGCTGGTTCATTCGTATCCGGTTCAATAAAGCGGCATGCCACAGGGTTCGTACTACGGCCTGATTCTGGCCGGCGGCAGAGGCACGCGATTCTGGCCGCGCAGCCGACGTTCCACGCCGAAGCAGGTGTTGAGTGTGACGGGCGGGCAGACGCTGATCCAGGCGACGGTGGAACGGTTGACGCCTTTGATTCCGGCGGAGAACATCTGGGTTCTCACCAACGAGCACGTCCGCGATGAGATCGTGAAGCAGTTACCGCAGGTGCGACCGGAGCAGATCCTGGCGGAGCCGGAGCAGCGCAATACCGCGCCGGCGATCGGGCTGGCGGCGCACATTCTACATTCGATAGATCCGGAAGCGGTGTTCGGCGTGTTTCCTTCGGACCACGTGATCGCCGCGCCCGAGGCTTATCTGGAAGCGGTGGAACCGGCGTTTGCAGCGGCGCGGGACGGACATATCGCGGTGCTCGGGATTAAGCCGCGATGGCCGGAAACGGGCTACGGCTATATCGAATTCGAGGACGGCGTGCGAGCAGGCGCGCGCGGGACGAACCGGGTGTTGAGTTTCCGGGAGAAGCCGGATCTTGATAAGGCCACGGAGTACGTGGCGGCGGGAAACTTTTTCTGGAACGCCGGGATGTTCTTCTGGCGGGCTTCCACGGTGCTGGAGAATCTGCGCAAGCACCTTCCAAAAACGGCGACGCTGCTGGCGGGATTGCCGCCGTTTGCGGATGCCCGGTTTGCGGACAGGCTGAAGGAAGTGTTCCCGCTATGCGACAACATTTCAATCGATTACGCGGTGCTTGAAAAAGCGGAAGGCGTGGTTGGGGTGGCGTGCGGCGAGTTCGGCTGGAACGATGTTGGTAGCTGGGACGCGGTGTATGAGCTGCTGCCGCGGGACGGCGCAGACAACTCGGGCGAGGGGCTGCTGGTGCGCGATTCGAGCGGCAACTTCGTGCAGGCGGGCAACAAGCTGGTGGCGCTGCTAGGCGTGAAGGATCTGATTGTGATCGACACGCCGGACGCGATTCTGGTGGCGGACCGGAACCGGGCGCAGCAGGTGGGCGAGCTGGTGAAGATGCTGGAGAAGCAGGGTAGGGAAGAACTGCTTTAAGTGGTCCTTAGACTGTCGCCAGAGACGTTTCCAGAATCGCGACGGCTTGGTCGACTTCTTTTTCCGTGACGATGTAAGGCGGCAGAAAACGAAGCACGGAGCCGTGGGTGCAGTTGATGAGGAGACCGTTGCGCATGGCTTCCTGCACAATGTCCGCTCCGGGGATGGAGAGTTGTAATCCGGCCATGAGCCCGTGGCCGCGCACTTCGGTGATGAAGGGAAAGCGCGGGGCGAGTCGGCGGAGCTGCGCGCGGAAGTAATGGCCGACGCGCTGGATGGACGGCAGGAGTTCGTCGAGGATTTGAAAGAACTCGATGGCGACGCGGCAGGCGAGCGCGCTTCCGCCGAAGGTGGAGCCGTGCATACCGGGACGGATGGACGCGGCGGCGCGCTCATTGACGCAGATGACGCCGAGCGGAAGCCCGCAGGCCAGCGGCTTGGCGGCGACCATGATATCCGGCATGACGGGACTGGGCGCGAGTTGATAACCGAAGTACTGACCGGTGCGGCCAACGCCGCATTGGATTTCATCGAAGACGAGCAGCGCGTCATAACGATCGGCCAGTTCGCGGGCGCGGCGTCCGAATTCGTTGCAGATGGGGAAAATGCCGCCCTCGCCTTGAATCCATTCGATGACGATGCCGGCGGTGCGGGAAGAGAAAGATTCTTCGAGCGCCTCGAAATTATTGCGGGGAATGAATTTGACGCCGGGGAGCAGCGGTTCGAAATCCTTGCGGTACTTGGGCTGGCCGGTGATTGAAAGCGACCCCATGGTGCGGCCGTGGAAGGAATTATCGAGCGCGAGGATCTCGAACTTTTCGGGGTGGATGGCGCGGCCGTGGGAGTGAATCATCTTGATGGCGCCTTCCATGGACTCGGTTCCGGAGTTGGTGAAGAACGAGCGCTGGAGGCCGCTGACTTCGGCGAGTTTTTGCGCGAGCGGACCCTGATAGCGATGGTAGTAAAGATTGGAGGAGTGGATCAGAAGCCCGGCCTGCTCCCGGATGATCGCGGTGATGCGGGGGTGATTGTGGCCGAGCGCGTTGACGCCGATGCCGGTGAGGAAATCCAGATACTCACGGCCTTCGATGTCCCAAAGGCGCGCGCCATCGCCACGGTCGAGAACGATCGGATAACGGGCGTAGGTTTGGAGGAGAACGTCGCGTTCGAGATGCATGACCGCCTGGGCGATCGACTGGGCGTCTAGCTGGACATCTGGAGCGGCAGGCGTCGAGATACTCATCAATTGTGATGATACGAGATCCCGACGCCCGGCGAACCTGTTAGGACTTCTTGAAAACTCCGGTGAGGTTATAGAAGGTGACGGTAGCGGATGCGATGGTTTCGACGATGTCGAGTAATTTGGCTTCGGAGAGATAATTCCTGCCGGTCGGGTCCGCCTGGTAAGCGGCGCTGACGGTGGTGTTCAGAAGCTCCAGTTTGGCCGGCCCAGCTTTGGGAACCGGTGCTGTGACTTCAATTTCCTGGATGGTCGCCGCAATCAGCGGAAACAGTCTGAGGATTAAGAGGAAAATGCCCATTTCGATGTGTAGGATCCTTTTCGCGGCGTAAACCGCTGGTTCTGGCTTGATCCTAAAAGCCGGTTTTTCGTTTGCCGTGAGTTTTGCGGCTAAGTGAATGAGAACGCGCGGCGAATATTCTTGCGACGTCATCGCCGAGGATTCCGGAATTTCGTAGAAAGTAGCGACGTCCCAGAGCCAGGCTCTGGGAAATTTTCTGCCAAGAAAAAGGAGTCGAGTGAAGAAACAATACCAGATCGACAAGAGACAAGCAGCCCGGAAGTTTGAGGATTGGGCCAAGACCAACGCAGTGCCGATTCAGCTGCTTTCGTCGAACTATCTCAGCAGAGCTTGATCTGCTGCGGGCGGTCGAAAGGATCGAGCGTGATGGTGAAGGAACTGGTTGGGGAGGATCGCAGCCGAATGCGGACCGAGGCCTACCGCGAATCGGGTTTCTGCATCGTCGACGGGCAGCGCGTTCCCATCGACAGGCCCCGGGTACGCAGCCGTCAAAACAACAAAGATTCGGAAGTTACGAGTTTCAGCGGGCGTCGGATCCCAGACCGTGTGGCAGAAGAATGCACGGACTCACGATGCGCAGCTATAAGGAAGTGATCGAGCAGTTCTTCGAGAAGAGTGCGACCAGCGAACACTTTGTCGAGGCCGCGGAAGTTGGATCAGTTGATGAAACGTTCCCTGGCGCACATCTCGTTCGCCGCGATTCTGATCGATGGAACCATCAACAGTAGTGCTGGGCTTGCGCCAGGGTGCCAGCTGCCGCTGGTTGGGCGAACTTCAACTTTCAGCAACCTCGGCTGTATCTGGTGGATGGGCAAAGCCATTCGTCGAGGCATTCTCACTTGCCGGCAGGCTTTTATTCAGCGTTGTCAGGTTCAAGATCCGCAACGTGACCGAGCACCTGCCGGATCGCAACGGCCGGGGGTTAAGTTTCGCATGCGGGCCGCGTATCGGACAGAAGCCTCCGACGCAAGACAACCGGCGGAACTCCTCAGTGCGGCGGCAAGCTTGGCGGAAGGGTTGGACGATCGGAGCTGAGGCTGACGCCCAAGCTTCGTCAAGCGCTGGCGGCACCAACATCATTGAGTTTTCGGTGGTTTGTTCCCAGGTGAAACGCTGGCAGGGCAGCGATCAGTTCGCTTGTTCGGCTGTTGTTCGCCGAAGGGCGCTGGAGATGTACCGCCATCTACCGGTCGCGCGCTTGCGCAGCCTATCAGCTGCGGACAGCCAACATGGCCGCCGCAGCCTGCGGCTTAGAATGATCCAAGGACGCTAACTTTCAACGTCGGACATCCTCCACTCGCCGGATGAACCTGCAACAGGCGTGGCCGCTTGTGCAGCATTGTGCAGGCGAGGAGGCATGGTGATGTGGTCGAGGAGATCCGCAAGGCCGTCATCATCGAGGGAACGAAGATCTTCGAAGAGATCGGCCAGGGAGCTTGTGCTTAGGGCGCTTGTGCAAGGTTGTGCAGCCGTTGCGGGCCGCGGCTGGGGAGCGGTTTCAAGTGGCTCGGGTTGGGCAGGTTGGGCGGGTTGTGCAACGTTGTGCATGGCGGGCGACGCGTTGAGACCGGGCTGCGCGGGGGCGACGGCGGTGACCTTATCGAGGACGGCGAGCGCGGCGCGAAGGCGAACGCTGGGCGGAGTTTTTTCGTCGGTCAGTGTTTTGAGAATCGCGTCGACGGCGACCTGGGCGATGGACTGGAGTTGATCGCGCCAGTGCATGGCTTGTTCATATTGCATGTTGTGCCAATGGCCGCGGAACGTTTCGGACGAGCGGCGCCAGTTTGCGATGGTGTTGCGGTGAATATTGGCGGCTGCGGCGGCCGCGTTTACGGTCTGGCCCTGGGCCAAAGACACGAGTACCTGCTGTTGCTGTGGAGTTAGATCGGACTTGAATTGCACGGGACGAGTTTCCTCGGCTTTAGTGTAAAGACGCGGAAGGAGACTCCGGGATAGTTTGGTGGCGGAAGAGGTTGCAAGCGAAGAGGGTTATCGATTTTGGAAGTACTGTGACCGCTCTTACGCGCTTACTCTAAATGAAGGCGCCGAAATGTTCCGGGGCGACGCATTCGCCGGCGGCGCGTCCGATTTCAGGCAGGATGGCGATGTTCTCGACCGCGTCCATTTTCTGGATGCTGGATGGATCGGCATTCGGGAAGCCGAGCCGGGTTAGACCCGGGCCGCTGATATCGGCGTTGTAGCGGACATAGAGGAAGCGGCGGCCGAGATCGGTGGCGAGCGGGATCAGAGGGGCTTTGTATTGCTGATCCATGGTCATGCCGTCTTCGATATCGCGCGGGACCAGGTCGAGAATTTCGCGATCGAGGTGCGCGCCATAGGTGCAGCGTCCGATGGTGCGGCAGTTGATGTCCTGATCGACCTGGATGCCGTACATGAGTTCACCGGGCAGACCGGCGACCGTGGAAACGATGTTCTTGTTGGGCGAAGCGGCGGTGGCGCCTAGGGATTCGGCGGCGCCGGTGCCGACGGAGACGATGAGCAGGTTGCTTTCGCCGGCCTTCCAATTGAGGCGATAGGCGGGCTCGGTGGACATGCGGTAGAGCAGAAAGGCCGGATTGTTGTGGGGCGTGACGCCGCCATCGACAAAGACGAACGTATTGGATTGATTGTTCGGATCCCACTGGAGGATTTCCGGCGGGAAGTAGACGGGAGCGGCGGTACTGGCGCGGACCAACTGCCAGAGCGGCATGAACAAGTTACAACTGGGGTGGGACGGGTTGTTGTACTTGGCGTCCGGGTTACTGCTGATGGGCCAGGGCGAATCCGTGGTGACATTTCTAGTAACGGCCAGAAGAAGACACTTGAGATTGTCAGGTTCGAGATTGGTGTTCGCACCGAAGACGTCCTGAAGCTTTTGCTTGAGCGGGTCCGCCGTGTAGAAATACTTGACGCGTTCGAGAAGACGGGCGGGCTGAAACATTTCCTGGCCGGCGGAGGTGTAGAAGTTGATCAGATCGGATACCGTCATGCCGCGCGACAGGCCGGCGGCGATGATTGCGCCGGTACTCGTACCGCCGATGTAATCGAAGTAGTCGTGGAGTGCAAGGCCGGTTTGCCGGGCGACGAGCCTTTCGATGTTTTCGAGGATGCCGAGCGTCAGAAGGCCGCGAATGCCGCCGCCATCGAGAGCCAGCATGCGATGCGGGCGGTCCTGTTCATAACGATTGCGTAACGATTTCCAACGTTCGGGATGAATTAGCATCGTCTCTCCTATACGGCTCACTTTAATTTATATATCCTCATGCTAAGAAGAAATTGTAGAAGACTGAGGGACTTATGATCATAGCGATTGCAGGGCGCAGAGTAGATGCAAAAGGCGCGGATACCGACCGTTTTCCGTTACAGAATGTTGAATTAGTGCGGACGCGCGTGCGGGCCGTATTGGAAGACGAAATGGCGACGACGGTAGTTAGCGCGGCGGCGGCGGGCGCGGATCTCATTGCATTGACGGAGGCCGGCGAGATGGGATTGCGGCGCAGAGTGATCCTGCCGTTCGCGCGGGCGCGCTTCCGCGAAAGTTCGGTGGCGGACCGGCCGGGGGAATGGGGCCCGATCTACGATAAGGTGCTCGATGAAGTGGAAGCGAAAGACGATCTGGTGATTCTTCACGGCGACAACGATGACGAAGCGTACACGGCGGCTAACCTGGCGATTCTGGATGAGACTGTGAGGCTGGCGAAAGAGAGCGACGAGCAGACCGCCGCGGCGGTGATCTGGGACGGGGCGTCGCGCGGCGCGGGCGATGTGACGCAAAGCTTCATGGAAGAGGCGAAGCGGCGCGATATGGAAGTGGTGGAAGTGAAGACGGTGTGAAGCGACTACTTTTTTCCTAGCTCCTCAATCAGGATCTCCGACAGCGATGCGATGAGAAGGCTGCCGGGATTATCGCTGGTCCAGTTCACTTCCGGCATGTCGTCGACGGTGATGGACATGGCGATGGCGCCTTGTTTGGTGTAGACGATTCCGGCGTCAGTGCGGAGGTGATCGAGAGCGCCGGACTTACTGGCGATGATGACGTCTTTCAAATCGCGCGCGATGCCTTCGTGATCCTGCTGGCGCTTGAGGACGGCGATCATTTCGGCCGAAGCTTCGGGATCGACCAATTCATTGCGATAGAGTTTTTCGAGCAGGGTGACCATTTCGCGCGGCGTGCTTCGGCCAATGCCCCAGCGCTTGTTTTCCGGGCGCAGGCCTTCTTTGGAAAAGCCCTGGGGCTGCGCGTCATCGCCGCGGAGGATCTTGCGCATGTTGCGCGTCTGCCTGAGTCCGAGCGATTCCATGCGCGCGTTCACCGCGTCACCGGTGATGCGGTTGAGGATGAGATTGGTGGCGGTGTTATCGCTGAGTACAATCATCAAGTGCATGAGGTCGCGAATGGGGAACTGGGTGTTATCGGAGAATTCCGTCAGGATGCCGGAGCCCGATGCTTTCTCGATGGGCGCGAGGGTGATGGGCTCGGTCCATTTGAGGCGGCCTTCCCGCACCTGGTAAAAGCATTCAATCATTATCGGAAGTTTGATAGTGCTGGCGGTGCGGACGGGATCGTCCGGCAGAAGGCCGAAGCTCCGGCCGGTGTCGAGGTTTTTTGCGAATAGGGAGACATGGCCCGGGAAGCCGGCGATCCTGGCGGAAATGCGGGAGGGCAGCGGAGTTGGCGCGGGCGCCGCTTGAGGCATTACTTGAGCCGGCACTTGAGCCAGAAAGGGCAATAAGAGAAACGGGAGAGTTTGGATCATTTGTGCTACTAAACTTGTCTCATGTTTCGTTCCTTGTTTCTTCTGATTTTTTCCGCGATTTCCCTGCTTGCCGAGGATCACGTCCTGACGATGAAGCAGGCGGTGGATCGAGCGCTGGAGCAGAATCCGGACGTGGTGATGGCGCGGCTGGACGAGCAACGGGCGGCGCAGGGAATTCGCCTGGCGCGGGACCCGTTCGTGCCGCGCATCGACGTGGGCAGCGGGCTGGCTTACACGGACGGTTATCCGCAGAGTATTGAAGGGTCGGCGCCGTCCGTTCTGACAGCCAAGGCGAATGCTTTCGTGTATAACCGGCCGCAGACCTACGTTCTGGCACAGGCGAGGGAGAACGCGCGCGGGGCGGCGCTGGCGACGTCATCGAAGCGCGATGAAGTTGCCTTTCGAACGGCATCGCTCTATCTGGACCTGGAGCGGGCGCTGCGGCTGGGCGACATGGCGAGGAAGCAGGTGGAGAGCCTGACGAAGGTGGCGGCGACAGCGAAGAGCCGGGTGGACGCGGGCTATGAGCTGCCGATCGAAGAGAAGCGCGCGGTGGTGGAATTGAAGCGATCGGAGCAGCGGCTGCAATCGATTCAGGCGGATCAGGACTTCGCCGAGCGTTCGCTGGCGGTGGTGCTGGGGTATTCGGCGGAAGACCGGGCGCGGACGTCGGGAGAAGAGATCCCGGCCGGTCCCTTGCCGGAATCGGAACAGGCGGCGCTGGCGAGCGCGCTGGCGACGAACAAGGACTTGCGGCGCATGGAATCGGCATTGATTGCGAAGAGCCTGGAAGTGCGCGGCGATAAGGCGCAGCGGCTGCCGCGGGTGGATCTGGTGGCGCAGTACGCACTATTCTCGCGCTTCAACCATCTGGATGAATACTTCCGTAAGTTTCAGACGAACAATGAGGAATTGGGAATGGCGTTCTCGATTCCGCTGCTGCCGGGTCCGGGAATTAACGCGCAGGTGATGCAGGCGGAAGCGGATGCGGCGAAGATCCGCGTGCAGTATACGGGGGCGCGGAATCGGATCACGCTGGATATTCACCAGGCGTATCAGGATCTGGAGCGCGCGCAGATGTCAAGAGAGGTGACGCAGGCGGATCTGGATCTGGCGCGGGAATCCTTGAGTGTGCTGCTGGCGCAGATGAGCGAAGGGCGGGCGGCGCTGCGGCAGGTGGAGGAAGCGAGAATCGTGGAGAACGAGAAATGGCTGGCTTTCTATGATGCCCAGTACGCGGCGGAGCGGGCGAAGTTGACGGTGTTGCGGGAGACGGGGGATTTGGTGGCGAGTTTGAAGTAGAGGGGGTTGCGAATCGCCGGGGTTCCGAGGGTACTCTTCACTTCCGGTTGTGTACTATGCTGTGGAACGGAGTCGACAGTGGAAACAATCCAAGTGGTTCTCGATAAGAAACTATTGCAGGCGACGGATCGCGCGGCCCTCCAGACGAAACGCAATCGCTCGGCGCTGGTGCGGGACGCCCTCCGAGAACACCTTCGGCGCTTGACGGTTCAGTCACTGGAAGAACGCGATCAGGCGGGGTATTCCAAGCGGCCGGCGGCGAGCGACGAATCGGCACTTTGGGAATCCGAGGCGGCGTGGCCGAAAGAATAACGCGCGGAGATGTTCGCTTATATCAATTCGCTCCTCCTAACAAGAGGCGGCCGGTGGTTGTGCTGACTCGCGATAGCGTCATTGGGTATCTATCCACCGTTACTGTGGTGCCGATCACTTCGACGATACGCGGGGTGCCATCCGAGGTGACGCTGGATGAGAAAGATGGCATGAAGGGTCCATGCGCGGTGAACGCGCACAACGCCGTTACCGTCTCTCAGGGGCGATTGGGAAGACGCGTGGCCCGATTGAGCGACAATCGCCTGAGTGAGGTATGCGCTGCCCTGCGCTTTTCTCTCGGTTGCGAGTCGGGTTAGAGAGCGCGGAGTCTCCCGGCGACGCTTGCTTGGCGACATTGAAGACAGTCAGCGGAGCGCCGGAGTAAACTCACGCAAGGCCATGTGCGGTTTCGGGCGTTTGAGAAGTACAATCTTCGCCAGCTTCCTCTCCGTTTTAAGCCTCTCTTCATCGAGCGGCGCAACACGATACGCCTCAAACGCCCAGCAACTCGCCTTCAAGTGACATGCCGTCTCCCTGAGTCCAGAGTTTTGCTCCAGAGTTTTCAACAGCCCGGGTTTCGATCGATCCTTTCCGTAAAAGAGAAACGTTCCAAAAGACTCCATGGGCCGGCCAGGTATCGCCAAAGGTCAAGACCTTCGAATACCAGGCGCAGCGGTTTGAAATCGCGGCTGAGTTCCCGCATTAGATCTCGCGCGGCTTCGGGAGCCGCTTTGTTTTGCACGGTGATGTGGAGGCTAAGTGTTTGGCGGTCTTGCGGGGTCAGATCGTGATGCCAGAGCTGTGCTAAGCCGGCGCGTAAAGAGGAAAGCCGGGGGCAATCCACCGCGAATGCCACGCCTCCGCCCAAAGACCGCAGCTTGCGGGACCGAGCTTCGATTGGAGTTTCACGGCGGGCGATGTCGAGCAGTTGAGATCGAATGGCGTTCGCGTTTGTCCCGGGCAACGCGTGAAACAGGGTCAGGTGCGCCTCAAGGAAATTGCGTTCAGGCGGGAAGTGCTGCTTGCGAAGGTGGTCGAAATACGTCTGCGCGTCGCGGTCCAGCCGGGCGGTGAGAATCAGCGGTTCCACATTCCCGAGCTTAACGGCGGGTGTCTCCCGCGTGAGACAAGGCCCCGTCCGCACAGGCAGCGAGAACGGTACGGGCTGTTTCCGCGTCGGCGGCGCGGGCGATCATCACTGCTCCGGCCAACATACAAAGCTTGCGGGTGGCGGCGGCGCGCTTCTCTTCGACGGTTCCCTCCTCCGCGAACGCAAGCTTTTCAACCGCATCGCTGAAGCCCGCGGAATAGGTTTTCTTCACCGAGTTGGGAGAACGTGAGACATCGAGGCTGAGAGCGGCAATCGGGCAGCCGAGTTCAGGATGCTTCACGTGACCTTCGGAAAGATAGTGCTTATAGTATTCCTCCGCGCCCTCACTTGAGCCGAACGCCTCATAAGATTTTTCGACCATATCGAGAACCTCGGTGAAAGCGTCCGCCAAGGCCGCGCTCACCAGCGACTCCTTGGAATCGAAGTGCCGGTAAAACCCGCCATGGGTCAGGCCGGCCTTCTTCATCACATCGTTCACGCTGGTCGTTTCGATCCCGCGCTTCCGCATGAGGCGCGATGCTCCCTTCACGATGCGTTGATGGCTTTGATCCATTTCCACTTGCGAAACACGCATTTGTCGCCCCCGGCTAAAAAGTTTGTAAGAATCTCTTGACTCTTTAGAGGATACCCGTCATCTTTATAGATGTCAAGCGTCATCTAACAAAGGAGCCTCATGCCGAACGCAAACATACTCATCACCGCCGCTACCGGATTAACCGGCAGCGCCGCAGTCAGCAGTCTCATCCACAAGGGTCATCGAGTGCGGGCATTCGCCCATCGCGAAGATCAGCGGTCGCGCGCCCTGCAGAGTCTGGGCGCGGAAGTGGTTTATGGCGACCTCGATGATTTCTCCGCCGTGAGGGCCGCGCTCAACGGAATCAAGCGCGCTTACTTTTGCTATCCCATCACGAAAGGTCTGGTCCAGGCCACGGCGCAATTCGGGCAGGCGGCGAAGGAGTGCGGCGTTGAGGTGATCGTCAACATGTCGCAGAAGATCGCCCGCGAGGACGCGGCGAGCCATGCTTCTTTTGAGCACTGGCTCTCGGAGCGCGTGTTGGACTGGACCGGTCTTGCGGTCACGCATCTGCGGCCGCCCTTCTTTACCGAGTGGATGCTGATGTTCTCGGCAATGATCCGGCAAGGGCAGGTTTACGCACCTTTCAGCGAAGGCAAGACGGCTTTTATCGCGGCCGAAGATCAGGGCCGGGTTATCGCGACGATCCTGGAAAACCCGCGGGGTCACGAGGGCCGGACCTATGCGATTTGCGGCCCGGAGGAGTTGAGCTTCCGGGAAGCGGTGGGGAAGGCCAGTGAGGCCCTCGGTAAACCTATCGAATATCAGGTAGTGCCATTTGCCGTCATGCGGGACAACATCGCGGCGAACAGTATTAAATCCGGCCAGAACAACGCGCTCAGCGGGTATGGCGAATCGAACCAGCCGAATGGCTCGGGTGAGCCGCATATCTTCCAGCACCTGCGGGCGGCGCAACAAGATTTTGAGAACGGCCTGTTTAGCGGAATGAATCAAGACGTCGAGACGATCACCGGCACGGCGCCCATCAGCGTTGCGACGTTCGTCGCCGAACACCGGGCGGCTTTTGTTTAAGGCGCGTGAGTCGAAAGGAGGCTAAGCATGACGAAACCACTGATTCTCGTTACAGGAGCGACCGGTAAGACGGGTGCGCCGCTGGTGGCTGAACTCCGTAAGCGCGATTGGCCCGTGCGCGCCATCGCGAGCCGGGAGGACGAGCGCAGCGCCAACCTTCGGAAACTCGGCGCGGAGGTTGTAGTCGCCGATATGTATGACCCGGAGCAGTTGTACGCGGCCGCGAAAGGGGCGCAGCGGGCTTATTACCTGCCGCCGATGCATCCTTACATGATTCAGGCGGCGAACGCATTCGCGGTGGCCGCGAGCGAAGCGAAAATCGAATCCCTGGTCCAGATGAGCCAGTGGACTTCCACCGCTTCTCATCCGACGGCGATGACCCGGCAGACCTGGTTGGTTGACCGCGTTTTCTCCATGATTCCCGGCGTGGCCCATACCATTTTCAACCCGGGCATGTTTGCCGATAATTTTCTTCGCACGATCGATTTCGCGGTGCTTCTGGGAGTCTATCCCGTGTTGATGGGAGAGAGCCGATGCCCGCCCATATCCAATGAGGACATGGCGAAGAGCGCGGCCGTTCTGCTGATGGACGATCCGGCTAAACATGCGGGCAAGAGTTATCACCCCACCGGGCCGGAATTGTTGTCGGGCCAGGACATGGCGCGCATCATCGGCGAAGTGGTGGGACACCGGGTGCTGCCGGTGAACCTGCCGTTGTGGATGTTCCGTAAGGTAGCGCGCATGCAAAAGATTGACCCTTACACAGTGGCTCTGCTGATCCGATACGTGGAGGACAACAAGCAAGGCGCCTTCTCTTTTGAGGGAGGCGTCACGCGCGTGATGGAGGAACTCACGGGCAGCCCCGCGGAACCCTTTGCGGTTACGGCGAAGCGCTACGCCGCCATGCCCTTCGCGCGCCAGACCGTCCGGTATCGGTTGAAGGCGTTCTTCAACTTCAGCATTACTCCCTTTTACCCCGGCTACGATATCGAGGCTTACGAACGCTCGCTGGGACTACCGGTTCCCTCGAAACCTCTGCACTGCATGGAGGATGAGCGTTGGAAGGCAGAGCATGCCGCGCAGATGGCATCGCAGGGAGCGGATCCACGGAGATCCCGCGCCGGGCAAGTCGAAAGCAATTTCATCGAAGGGAACGCGGCGAGCGCGGGGGTTGGATTGTGAATATGACATCGGGCGCGAACACGCAACGGATTCAAGAGAACTACACGGTGGGGGCGATGCTCGACCGAATCAAAGAGGCTTTGGAAAAGGCCGGCTTTGGCAGTGGAGTTATTTCATGGAGCGAGCTGGCGCAGTTTGACCAGTTCCATGTGCGCGGACTGGAGGCTACCAAAGAACTGGCCGAAGCGTTAAAGCTGAAGGCGGGCGACTCCTTGCTGGATATCGGAAGCGGCTTGGGAGGACCTGCCCGCTACCTCGCGGCGGTGCTTGGAGTTCAGGTAACAGGCATTGACCTGACGCCGGTATTTATCGAGGCTTCCGAGTACCTTTCGGAGCGTGCCGGTCTACAGGACAAAACAACTTTCAGGCAAGGCGACGCTGCCGATCTGCCGTTTCCGGATGACGCGTTCGACGCGTGCTGGACGCAGCACGTGGCGATGAACATCGAGGATAAGCCAAAGCTGTACAAGGGCATTCATCGAGTTCTGAAAACGGGTGGGGAGTTGGCTATCTATGACGCCATTCAAGGTAAGCAGCAGCCCATACGCTATCCCACACCGTGGGCACGTGAAGAGAGCGTCAGTTTTGTTGCAACGGAGTCAGGCATGAAGGAAGCGCTTGCCGCCGGGGGCTTCCACATACGATCGTTTGTCGACAAAACAGAAACAGCGGCGCAGTGGTTCCGGGAGATGCAGCAGCGCGCCCAAGAGGCATCTCGACAGGCAGGGAACCCGCTGAGTCCGATCCTGATTCTTGGCCCTGAAATGGGACCAGCGATCGCGAACTTTGCTCAAAACTTGATCGAGGGCCGAGTCCGTATTGTTCAGATCATTGCTAAGAAAGGGGAACAATGAACGCTTGGTCAAAAGCCAACTTCGACCGGTACCGGGTCGCCAGAGGCGACGTAGTCGCACCCAGGCAAGGCCGGCACCGTCGCGACATAACCACCGTCCGGCTCGCGTTCAAGGATAACGGTATATCGCATTCAGACAGTTCTCATGCCATTACATGGTGCTGCAACAGCGCCGCTACAAACTCCCTGCTCGATTCCACCAACTCCCAGGAGCCGGCCCAAAAGCACATATCAATCGTCCACCACTCAATATTTGGCACCTGCAGCAACTTAGGTGCTAAGCCTTCGAAATCGACCTCGCCTTCTCCAAAGGGCGCGTGGGTGCTGGTTTCATCGCCGTGCAGCGTGCCGTCGCTATCGATCAGGTGAATGGCGCCGATACGGCCCTGCAGCTTCGTCAGGAACTCGGCCACGCCGCCGATCAGGATATCTTTCGGCGCGTGCTGGCGCGCTCCCACGACGCCGCACATGAACGCATGCGAGGTGTCGAACATGATCCGGAAGTTCGGGTGTCCGACCTCCTGATGCATCTTGACCACTTCGGACGGCTTGTTGAACAGGAACCCGGGCTCGAATTCCCAAACCATGCGGATACCGGCATCCTGAGCAATCTGGGCGGCCTTGCGCCATAGGTCGGCCACGCGGTGGAAGGCGTGCTCGTAATCCGAATCGGGCACGGAACCCGGCGCGGCCACGGTGTCCACGCGAATGGCCGGGCTGCCGATATCGACGCACATCTGCACGTTGCGCCGGAAGAGGTCGAGATACTTCGGCGCGCTTGCTTCGGGGACGGGGTTGATGCCGGAGAAATCCGCGGCATAGCCGGAGACGCCCAGCTTCAAGTCATCAAGAAAGCGAACCAGCTCCTTTCTGGACTGCGATGCCGGGTACTTATCGAGCGTAATGTGAGGCGGGAAACCGCAGACCTCAATACCGTCATAGCCGGCAATCGAGAGCCGCTTCGCGGTGTCCTCAAAAGAGATAGGATGGTCTGAATACGGGCCGAACGAAAAGGCCCAGCTTCCAAGAGAGATCTTCATGGGACGATGCTCCTTACTTCTTCCATTTTCTTCACTGTTACCCAGCGGTCGGTGGCGCAGGCTTCCATCACCGCGTCCAGAACCAGTTGACAGCGTAAACCATCATCGAAATCGGGCTGCATGGGACGACCGGCGGCGACGGCGCTGATCAGGTCGGCGGCTTGATTGCCGAAGGTGTGTTCGTATCCGATGGCGCAGCCGGGAACCCACCAATGCTTCATATACGGGTGCACTTCTTCCCACACGGAAATCTCTCGCCATCCTTGAATGTGTTTGGGTTCGCGCGAATCGAAATACCAGAGGCGCGACATATCTTCCAGGTTGAAGTAGAGACTGCCGTTTTCGCCGTTCACCTCGAAGGTGTTGCCGTTCTTGCGGCCGTTGGCGAAGCGGGTAGCTTCGAAGTGGCCGATGGCGCCATCGTCGTACTTGGCGACGAATATCGACGCGTCTTCAATCTCCACCTTTGCTTTGCCGCCGTCAGGTAATTCGCGCTCGGGGATGAAGATCCGGCTGGTTCCGGCGACGGCGGTGATTCTTCCGACCAGGTAATTCGATAGATCGACAATGTGCGAGTGAAGATCGCCGGTGACGCCGGAACCGGCGACTTCCTTGTCCATGCGCCAGAGCAGGGGCACAGAAGGATCGAGCGTCCAGTCCTGCAGATAAAGCGCGCGGAAATGGAAGATGCGGCCGATGCGGCCTTCGTCGATGAGCTGGCGGGCGAAAGCGATGGCGGGCACGCGGCGATAGTTGAACCAAACGGTGTTGATGTTGCCGTGCGCGCGCGCCGCGGCGGCCATCTCGCGCGCTTCCCGGCCGTTCATGGCAAGCGGCTTTTCGCAGGCGACCACTTTGCCGGCGGCGAGCGCCGCGAGCGCGAGTTCGTGATGCGTATTGTTGGGCGAGCAGATATCGATGATCTGGATTTCGGGATCGTCGATGAGGCTCCGCCAATCCGGCGTGGACGATTCCCAGCCCCAGCGATCCGCCATGGCGGCGACCTTTACCGGGTCGCGCCCGACGATGGTCTTCAGGCGCGTTTTGTAGGGTAAATCGAAGAACTGGTTGATCTGGCGGTACGCATTCGAATGGGCTTTGCCCATGAACTTGTAGCCGATCATGCCGATTCCGATGGACGGTTTCATATCATTGCGCGGGATGAGCGTTCAGGAGCTTGGTTCCGATCTGGGTCACGGAGAAGTTCTTGAAACGGGCGCGAACGTCTTCCGTCACTAATCCGGTCTGACCGTTGAGCAAAGGGAAGCTTCGCCCGTTGCATGCCCCGGTCAGCGGAACGCGGTTTAAGGCCAGCGTAAACACGGGGCCTTTCTTATCCACTCGCAGGTTGTTGAACGCGGCGGGATCGAAACCTTCCGGAAGCGGACAATCGGCCCAGGGTTGGATGTTGCCGTTGATGACGCCGTAGGTGGAGACGGCTTTGGCGTTGGGGTTGATCCAGGCGGTGACGAAGTAGCGGGCGTCGGCGTAAGCCGCGTAGACGCCGTATTTTGGATACTGCGACGTTTCGCCATTGGCGACCCACTGCATATCGACGCTAAGCGAATAGTTTTCGAGATTGGGGTTGGACTGGCTGAACGTCTGCATCCAACCCGGTCCCACGCTTTCGCTTTCGTTGGCTTCCGGTTCGCGGCCGGGCCAGACACCGTTGACGACGGCGCCCTTGAGATTGCCTTCGGCGAGATCGCCGAAAGCGGGGCCCCACGCGCTGTAGCGATCGGCTTCGAGCGCAATCGGAACGCCGGGATCATCTGGATAGCCGAGAACGGGCGTGCCGTCCGGAGCGAAGTGCATTTTCTGCACGCGGATGTCCCGGCACGCGTAGGCGGACGGGCAATCGAGCCGATCGATGCCGTGATACATGTTCCAGTACTCGTTGGGTTCGGTCCCGCGCACGAAGACGACACTGCCGGTCCCGTAAGCGGTGTGGTGATTGTCGAAGATAGGGCCGGTCTTCACCCAGGACGCGGGATTCATCGGGTCGCCTTCCTGATTGGTGAGCAGTCCAACGGAGTAGTCGTTGGGATTCCAACTGGCGCTTCCCGAATAGGTGATGAAGTTACGGCCATTGCGGACGAATCCAACGGGACCTTCGTTCACGGAGGCGCCCCGCACTTCCCAGGGTTCGGTGGGAGTGGAAATCTGGACGGTGGGGCCATCCACGTGGAGCGGGTCGCGCATATGGGCGATACAGATGTTTTGGGGGAATTGGGAGGTTTTGAAGTTAGTACAGGACCAGAGGAGATAGAGCTTGCCGTTGGCGGCGGTGAAGACGTCCGGATCGATCGCCCAGTTTCCAGTGGATTCGGGGATTCCGCCGTTAGGCGCGCCGGTGTCGGGCATGGAATAGGTTCCCAGCGGGGTATCGTTATCGGATTGCAGCACGAAGAGACGGTGAGTGTTGTTGTCGCCGTTATCGGCGCAGTAGTAGATGTACCATTTTCCGTCGACTTTATGGATCTCAGGCGCCCAGACGTCGGCGCGGTTGGGTCCGGAGATCGGCGGCGACCAGACCACGTTGTGGGGCGCGGCCGCAAGGCCTTCGATAGTTCTGGCGCGGGTGACGCAAATGGATGCCTTCGGACATCCGCCGGAGTAATAGTAATAGCCATCGTCGTACATGACCCAGGGGTCGGCGCCTTTGAAGATTGGGTTGACCATGCCTTGGCCGGAGGTTGGCGGAGCGGGCTGAGAAAGCGGAGTGCGGTTCTGGGCGGGTGGCACGCCCGGCTCCTGGGCGCGGAGCGGAGGAATGGTGGAAGCGAGAAGGCCTGTGAAGCAGGCGAAAGCGAGAAGGCGAATCGTCATAGTGTTTCGGGTCCCTCACCCAGAGTTAAAGTTACCGTTTGCGTGCGGCCATTGCGGATCAAGGTCAACTGCATTTTGTCCCCGGCTTGTTTATGAGCCATTACGCGCGGAAGCGCATCGTTGGACGTGACCGGCTTCCCATCGATTTGGGTGATGAGATCGCCGCCGACGCCGAGCTGGTAATTGCCGACCAGCACGGATTGCCGGGGGCCCCGAACGCCGGCTTCTTCCGCGGCGGTACCCGCTTCCACATTCTGCACCAGCAGGCCGCCCGACGATGGCAACCCGAGTTCCTCGGCGAGGTTCCCCTCGATGAAGACGGCGGTCAGTCCGTGGACGGGCCGGGCGATGCGGCCTTTCGAACGATATTCATCGAGCATCGCTTTCGCCTTATTGATGGGCATGGCGAAGCCGATCCCGATGTTGCCGCCTTCGGAAGAGCCGCCGCGGCCGAGAATGGCGGTGTTGATGCCGATCACTTCGCCGCGGGAATCCAGCAGCGGGCCGCCGCTGTTCCCGGGGTTGATGGCGGCGTCGGTCTGAATCAGATCTTCCAGGTGATTGCCTTCCTCGTCGGAATCGCCGAGACTGCGGCCGAGGGAACTGACGATTCCCGTGGTTAGCGTACCTTCCAGGCCGAAAGGATTGCCGATGGCGAGCACCTTCTGGCCGACCTGGAGATTATCCGAGGTGCCGAGGTGCAGGATCGGCAGATGGC
Source organism: Bryobacteraceae bacterium (assembly GCA_965225785.1). GTDB lineage: Bacteria > Acidobacteriota > Terriglobia > Bryobacterales > Bryobacteraceae > Bog-113. The sequence goes on from CBDDBV010000005.1 coordinate 2,031,039, forward strand.
CGGGCGCTTTGATCTGAATTAGGGCGATGTCACTGCGCGGGTCCGCGCCCAGAACGCGCGCGCGGTACTGCTTGTGGTTGGAAAGTGTGACCGTTAACTCCTGGCTGCCGCGGATCACGTGATTGTTGGTGAGAATCTGCCCTTCCTCGTTGATGATAAAGCCGGAGCCGATTCCTTTCGAAGGGTAAAGCTGCATAAACCAGCCGCGCTGGTAGGCGATGCTCGTGATGTTGACGGTGGCCAGATGGGCGGCCTTATAGATGTCGATGCTGTTCTGCTCATCGGGTTCGTAGCCGGCGCCGTGAGCGGTATTCGGGGAAGACCAGAGCCGCCCGGTTTCCGCGATGGGGCGGAGCATGGAACCAAGTTGGAGATCCGCGCGCGATGTCACATACCAGAAGCCGCCGAAAAGCAGCGCGGCCAGCAAAACTGTTCTTCCTCTCATAAGCTATTCCCTATTTTGGCAAGGCTGGATTTGCTGGTGGAAGCGAGTTCGCGCAGGGCGGTATAGATCCCCCGTGTTTGGCGGAGAGTCTCCTGCTTGGAGCCGGACGAATCGATAAGGAAGTCGGCGAACTTGCTTTTCTCCGACATTGGCATCTGGCGTTGCAGACGGGCCCGGACGGCGGCGGGAGTAGCGAGCGGATCGCGCGCCAGAGCGCGTTCGAACTGGCTGGGTTCATCGCAGACGACGACGATCATGCGGTCGAAATGGCTGTAGGATCCGGCTTCGATGAGAATGGCGGCTTCGACGACGGCGACGGCCCCCGGCTCAAGTTTTTCGATGGCGGCCATGAGTTCGTCTTCGCGGCGGCGCACGGCGGGATGCACGATGGCGTTCAAAGCGGAAAGGTTCTGGGCGTCATGGAAGACCAGGTCCGCGAGTTTGCGGCGGCTGATGTCGTCGTTTTCGTCAAGAATGCCGCCGCCGAACAGCTCAATAACGGGCTGGTAAGCTTCGCCGCCGCGCGCCAGAACCTCATGGCCGAGAGCGTCGGCGTGGATCACATGGCAGCCGAGCCTTTCGAGCTCGATGGAGACGAACGTCTTGCCGCAGGCCAATCCGCCCGTGAGACCGACTTTCAACATAGGTTGCAGCTTCTTTCGCACGCTTCGATGGTGTTGACCATCAGCATGGCAATCGTTAGCGGGCCGACGCCGCCGGGCACGGGTGTGTAAGCGCCGGCGGCTTCGGCCATGGATTGCGGATCGACATCTCCGACGAGAACGCTGCCTTTTGAATCGAACTGGGCCAGGCGCGCGTCGTCGTCCGGAAACAGGCGTGCGGCGATTGCACGGTCGGTGATTCGATTGATCCCGACGTCGATTACGGTGGCGCCGGGGCGAATGTAGGCGCGCGTGATCATGGCCGGTTGGCCGATGGCAGCGATTAATATATCCGCTTCGCGGCAAACGGCGGGCAGATCGGCGGTGCGGGAATGCGCGATGGTGACAGTTGCGTTTTCGGCGAGGAGCAGCATGGCCATCGGCTTGCCGACAATGTCGCTGCGGCCGACGACAACGACGCGTTTACCGGCGATGGGAATGTGATAGCGCTTGAGGAGTTGGATGATGCCCGCGGGCGTGCAGGGGCGTGGACCGGGTCGGCCGGTGGAAAGCGCGCCGACGTTGCATGGGTGGAAACCGTCGACGTCTTTAGCGGGGGAAACGGCCATAAGCACGCGCGCGCTATCGATTTGCGGAGGGAGTGGAAGCTGGACGAGGATGCCGTCGATCTCGGTGCGGTGGTTTAACGAGTTGACGATGGCGAGCAGTTCTTCGGTGGTGGCCGATTCGGGCGGGGTGAGCGTCTCGGTGAAGATGCCGAGATCGCCCGCGGTGCGGGTTTTGCCGGCCACGTATATCTGTGAGGCGGGGTTGGAGCCGGCGAGTACGACGGAAAGCCCGGGAGGACGGCCGATGGTTTCGATGATGCGGGCGACGCGCGGACGGCACTCCGCCTTGATTTCGTCACGGATGCGCGCGCCATCGAGGATCATTGCCATCCATAACAGGGTAACGAAGCCGCGCGGCAGCGTTCGCCGCCGATAGGTGTGATTGCGAGAATAAGGAAACGAGGGCCCTGCCGATACGATGAAATTAGACTGACACCCGATGTGCAAGCGGGTTTGTTGGCGCAGGCTCAGGCGAACGGGCTTTCGCTGGAGGCGTATGCGGAAAAAGTCTTGCGGGAACGCGCCGTGGAGGCGGCCCAGCCGGAGTTGATGCGTTCGCAAAGGGCAGGCGACCGGATTCGGGAATTGCGAAAGGGAGTGACTTTGGGAGGCCTCTCGATTCGAGAAATGATCGAAGAAGGGCGTGAGTGAAAGCGTTCGTGGTGGATGCGTCCTTCGCGTTGTGTTGGCTATAGATGGCCAGCTCTTGGATCTGGCGCTCAAGCACAACCTTTCCGTCTACGACGCAAGTTATTTAGCTTTGGCGGGATGAACGGCTCTCTCTTGCAACCTTTGACGGAAAGCTTCAGCGCGTTGCAGAGAGTCTTGGAATGGATGTGATCCGGCCGTAGGGAGAGATTTTCACGAACCCTTTCCAGTTCCCGAACGTAGAAGAGGAAAGAGATTCAGCGTAGAGACTAAACATGGCAAATCGTGGAAAACGGCGTCGTTTCATTTGGGTGTTCCTGGTAGTGATCGTGGGCGTAGGCGCATTTTTCTCGATGCGGCTGCTTGGCCATACTCCCGTCAAAATCGATCCCGAGAAGATCGCTAAAGTGGAACGCGCCGACCTGGCGCGATCCGTCGTTGCGACCGGCAAGATCCAGCCGGTGCGTCAGATTGAAATCAAGTCGAAAGCCAGCGGCATTATCCAAAGTCTGCCGTTTAACTTCGGCGACATGGTGCATAAAGGCCAGGTGATCTGCGAGCTTGACAAGAACGATCTTTTGCCGCGCTTGAATGAAGCCCGGGCTGCGCTGGCCGTGGAGCAGGCGCAGTTGCAAACCGCGCGCGCCGATTACGAGCGTTACAAGGTGGATGCCGAAGGTCCCGATGTTCCGTTCTTAAAGAAGGATCTGGACCGTGCGCAGAAGCTACTGGATGCCCGCTTGATTGCGCAGAACACGCGGGATGAAGCCGAGAAGAATTATCAAATGGCGCTCAACAAAACCAATTCGGCGAAAGTGAATCTGGGAAGCGCGAAGGCCGCCATTCAAAAGGCGCAGGCACAGTACGATCAGCAGGCGGCGGTAGTGGCGCGGTCGGAAGAAGACCTGCGCAATGCGACCATTGTGTCGCCGATCGATGGCGTCGTCCTCTCGCGCGATAGCGAGGTGGGCAGCGCCGTTAGTTCGATTCTGGTGGTCGGCTCCAGCGCCACGCTCATCATGACGCTGGGCGATCTGAACGAAGTGTATGTAAAAGGCAAAGTGGACGAGAGCGATATCGGCAAGGTCTATCTAGGCCAGCCCGCGCGGATCACCGTCGAGTCATTCAAGGACCAGAAGTTCGATGGCAAGGTGACCAAGATCTCGCCCATGGGGGCCGAGAAAGACAACGTCACTACTTTCGAAGTGCGGGTTTCGATTTCGAATGAGTCGCACAAACTGCGCGCGCTAATGACGGCCAACGCGGAGATCATTCTGGAAGAGCACAAGAAGGTTCTGACCATTCCGGAAGGCGCGGTCCTATTTGCGAAAGATAAGTCAACCGAAGTGGAAGTACCCGATCCGGCCAGCCCGAAAGGCGTAAAGCGCGTCAAGATCAAGACCGGCATCAGCAACGGAGCGAAGACCGAAGTGGCCGGCGGGCTTACGGAAGGTCAACAGGTCGTACTGCAGTAATGACCTACCTGAAGGAGCTGTTCCGGCAGGTGTTCGGAAGCCTGCTCCGGAATAAGCTGCGCACTTTTCTGACGATGGCCGGTATCGCGTGGGGCATCGCTTCCATCGTGATCATCGTGGCTATGGGCGATGGCTTCAAAGAAGGCCAGCGCAACAACATGAAAGGCCTTGGCCAAAACATGGTCATCCTGTTCGGCGGACGCACCGAGAAACAAGCCGGCGGCGAGCGGGCAGGCGAGCGCGTGCGGTTGAGTTACTCGGATGTGCAATCGATCCGCGGCGGCTGCTGGATGGTGAGATACGTCGTCGGAGAGATCGAAAGCACCAATCGCGGAACCAGTGCGTTCAACAGCGGCGCGTTCGATACCGACGGCGTCGAGCCGGATTTCAACAAGCTGCGGTCGGTCGCGATCGCTGAAGGCCGCTGGTTCTCCGATCAGGACAATCTGGATGCGCTACGCGTGGCGGTCATCGGGCAGAAAGTGAAAGCGCAGTTGTTCGGAAAGCGCCCGAAAGTCATCGGCGAGAAGATCGCGATCAACTCCATTCCTTTCGAAATCATCGGAACCATCGCCGACAAGCATCAGGACTCCAGCTATGGAAGCCTGGACGAGAGCAAGATTTTTATTCCGTACCAAACCGCGGTGCGTGACATTCCGCCCAAGGTTGCCTCTTACTTTCCGGGATTGCTGGACGACATCATTTATCAGCCGCGCTCGCTCGCGCAGTTTGAAGATGCGCGCAAGCAGGTAATCAGAACGCTGGCACGCAATCATCATTTCGACCCGGAAGACAAGGCCGCGGTGCCCGTCTGGGACACGCTGGAGGACGCGAAGGAAGTGGACTCCATCTTTGAGTCGATGACTGTGTTTCTCGCCATCATCGGATTAGTGACGTTGAGCCTTGGCGGAGTCGGCGTGATGAACATTATGTTGGTCACCGTCAGCGAGCGCACGCGCGAAATCGGTTTGCGAAAGGCGCTGGGCGCGACGAGGAATCGGATTATGGTCGACTTCCTGGTGGAAGGCGCGCTGCTGGCTTTGGTGAGCGGCGGCATCGGCTGGGCCATCGCGTTCGGGCTGTCTTCGCTGCTGCGTCTGGTGCCCATGCCCGATGCGTTTCCGGGATTGCCGGTCAGTATGACGACGACGCTTCTGACGTTTGTGGCGCTGGGTTTGATCGCCATCGTCTCGGCGCTCTTCCCTGCGTGGCGCGCGGCTTCGCTGACGCCGGTTGAAGCGCTGAGGTACGAACGATGAGAATCCGCGCGATCATCGGCGAGGCTTGGGGCGCGCTGCTCTTCAATCGGCAGCGGTCCCTCCTGACCATGATCAGCCTGGCGTGGGGAGTCGTCTGTTTCGTCGTTCTCTACTCGTATGGCGAAGGATTCAACTTTGCCTTGTCGTCCTCGTTCAAAGCCGTGGGTCAGGACCTCATCTTAATGTTTGGCGGCCAGACTTCCGCGCAAGCCGGCGGCGAGCGCTCCGGCCGCATCATCAAGCTCGACCGTGACGATGTGGACGCGATCCGAGAATCGGTTCCGATGGTCGGCGCGATCTCCCCGGAAGTGTTGATGCGCAATACCGTCGTCACGCGCGAGTACCGCTCCCAGAACATGACCATCCGCGGCGTGCTCCCGGTGGATTACCAGAAGGTGCGGAACATGGGCATGGCAACCGGGGACTGGCTCACCACCGAACAGGATTTGCAGAAGAGCCGGACCGCCGTGCTGGGAGCGAAAGCCGCTGAGAAACTCTTCGGCGAAATTCCTCCCGAAAACGAAAAAATCACCATCAACGGGATGCAGTTCATCGTAAGCGGCGTGCTGAAATCCAAGCTGCAAATTTCGAATTACAACACGCCCGATAACGAATGCATTTTTATCCCTTATGACACGATGTCGCTGCTGCGCGACGTGAAGTATCCGGAAGATATCGTGTGGACCCCGGCCAACCCGATGTTCCGGGAACAAGCCGTGAAGCAGGTGCGGGCGACGCTGGCGCGTATTCATAACTTTTCCCCTACGGACGATCGCGCGGTGGAATTGCTCGTATTCAACGAATTCATGAAGCAAATCGACCAGATGTCGATCGCTCTGCGCGTGTTGCTAGGCTTGATCGGAACGCTGACGCTGGCCATCGGAGGCATCGGTCTGGCCAACATCATGCTCGTTTCCGTGACGCAGCGGACGCGGGAGATCGGCGTTATCAAAAGCCTCGGCGCCACCCGGCGGTCCATCCTGTTTCAATTCTTATTGGAAGCGATGGCGATCGTGACCGCGGGAGGTTTGCTCGGCGTTCTGCTCGGAGTGGGAATCTCGGTCGCCGTGGGGACGCTGCCGCTGCTCGGGCCGCTGTTCAAAGACACGACGGGGAACGGCGACATTCATCTAACTGTGTCGCGCTTCGCGATTCTGACGTCGACGATCATGCTGGAGATCGTAGGATTGATCTCCGGGCTGCTGCCGGCGATTCGCGCATCACGGCTGGATCCGATTGAGGCGTTACGGTATGAGTAGAGGGTCTTCCCTCGTAGCTCTTCCGCCTGATACGCCCGCAACCGAACCGGCTATGGATGCATCTACCATTGGTATAATCGGAAGTCCCATTCATCCTATGCCGCTAAAGCCGATCTCCGCGAATGCGGGACCCGAGAAAAAGATCTACCTGTTGAAACCGCGGGGTTTTTGCGCGGGGGTGGTGCGCGCCATCGACGTGGTGAAGATCGCGCTGGATCTTTACGGGCCTCCGGTATACGTGCGCAAAGAGATCGTGCATAACAAGCACGTGGTGGAAGAACTGCGGGAAGCCGGCGCAATTTTCGTGGAAGAAGTGGAAGAAGTGCCGATCGGCGCGCGGGCCATCTTCAGCGCCCATGGCGTGAGCCCGGTAGTCCGCCGGGATGCGAAGGAGCGCTCGCTCAAGGTAATCGACGCCACGTGCCCGCTGGTGACGAAAGTGCATCTCGAAGCGGTCAAGTTCGCGCGCGAAGGCTACACGATCATTCTGATTGGGCACAAAGATCACGACGAAGTCACGGGCACGCTGGGCGAAGCGCCGGACCGTACGATCCTGGTGGAGTCGGTGGAAGATGTCGACGCGTTGGTGCTCTCCAACCCGGACAGGGTTTCTTATCTGACGCAGACGACGTTGAGCCTGGACGAAACGCGGCACATCGTCGCTCGCCTGCATGAGCGTTTTCCGAATATCAAGGGGCCCAAGTCGCAGGATATCTGCTACGCCACGGAGAATCGGCAGATGGCGGTGAAGGGCGTTTCCGAGCATTGCCAACTGATGCTGGTGGTCGGATCGGCGAACAGCTCGAACTCCAAGCGCCTGGTGGAAGTCGGCAACAATTTCGGCGTCCGCAGCTACCTGGTGAATGACTGGAACGAGGTGGACCCGGCGTGGCTCACCGGCATCACCAACGTGGGCGTTACCGCCGGAGCAAGCGCGCCGGAGCATTTGGTGGAAGAACTGGTGGCGGCGTTGCAGGACCATGGGTTCGGTCAGTTGGAAGAAGTGGAACTGATCGAGGAAGATGTCCGGTTCTCACTGCCGGGCGAACTGATCCACGCTTCCACGCTCGGCGCGCGTCCCGCCGCGGCGCCGGTTCTCGCCTAAACGATGACTCCGGCCCTATCCATTTCGGAAACTTTGCGTGGATCTGTAGCGGGCGCGATGGAAAGCGCCGCGCGGGTGATTCTGGATTCACAGAGACCGGACGGACACTGGTGCGCGGAGCTCACGGCCGATACGACGCTCGAGTCCGATTTCATACTGTTCCAGTTGTGGCTGTATCCGCCGGTGAACGGCGAGTGGCAGCCGGCATCGCGAACGCTGGTGGATAAGGCCGTGCAGTCGATCCTTGCGCGGCAGTTGCTCGATGGCGGCTTCAACATCTATCAACAGGGGCCGTCGGAGATCAGCGCCAGCGTCAAAGCGTATTTCGCGTTGAAACTCGGCGGCATTCCGGCTAGCGACCGGCGCATGGTGGCACTGCGGGAGCGCATTCTCGATCTTGGCGGCATTCAATCCGCCAACAGCTACACCAAGGTCAACCTGAGCCTGTTCGGGCTGTACCCGCGCGATTGCTGCCCAAGCATTCCGCCGGAGCTGATGCTGCTTCCCGGCAAGCTGTTGTACCAGATGTCCTCCTGGACGCGCGCCATTTACATCTCGCTTGCCATCGTGCACTCGCGTAATCCGCAGCGGCCTGTTCCGAAGGGCTTCAACCTGGATGAACTGCACTTGCCGGGCAGAAGTTATGAATTCGCGGGCGACGATTCCTGGCTGACCTGGCGCAAGGCTTTCGTTCATTCCGACAAGATTCTCAAGCTGTGGGAGAAATACGGGTTCGCGCGCATCCGGCGGATTGCGATTCGCAAGTGCGAACACTGGATGCTGGAGCGCTTCAAGTATTCCGACGGTCTGGGCGCGATTTATCCGCCCATGATGTACGCCGTGATGGCGCTGGACGTTCTGGGTTATGCGCCCGAACACCCCATGCGCGCGGAAGCCCTGCGGCAGTTCAACAATCTGATTGTGGAAGATGGCCAGCGGTTTTTTATTCAGCCCTGCTTCTCGCCCATCTGGGACACGTCGATCGCCGGCTACGCGCTCTGCGGTTCCGGCATGCCGGATAAGCACAGTAAAGCCGCGTTGACTCGAGCCGCCGATTGGATGCTGGCCAAGGAAATCCGCCGCATGGGCGATTGGTCGGTGAAGCGGCCCAATACGGAACCTTCCGGCTGGGCGTTCGAATATAACAACGAGCATTACCCGGACATCGACGATACGGCGATGGTGCTGCTGGCGCTGAGCGGGATGACGGGTAGCAAACCTTCGGCTCAGCGGGACTGCGTGGATCGCGCCATCCACTGGCTGATGGACCTGCAGGGGCGCGATGGCGGCTGGGCGGCATTCGACGTCGATAACAATTGGGAATTTTTGAATAACGTTCCTTTCGCCGACCACAACGCCATGCTTGACCCAAACTGCGCGGATATCACGGGGCGCGTCATCGAAGGGCTGGTGGCACAGGGTTTGGCGGGCGATCATCCGTCCATCCGGCGCGGGGTGGAGTGGTTGATCCGGAATCAGGAATCGGATGGAAGTTGGTATGGGCGTTGGGGTGTCGCCTATATTTATGGCACCTGTTTCGCGCTGCGGGGGTTGGCGGCGGCCGGCGAAGACAATCACGAACCGTATATCCAGCGCGGCAATGAATGGATCCGGTCCATCCAGAACGCCGATGGCGGCTGGGGCGAAAGCTGCGCGAGTTACGACAACGGGATCTATACCGGCGCGCATTCCACGCCATCGCAAACCGCGTGGGCGTTGATGGGGCTGATGGCGGGCGGCGACACGTATAGTTCAAGCGTGATCAACGGCATCCGCTACCTGCTGGAAACGCAGCGCCCGGACGGCAACTGGTATGAGGATCTTTCCACCGGAACCGGTTTCCCCAAGGTTTTTTATCTGACTTATCACAACTATCGGATTTCGTTTCCGCTGATCGCCTTATCGGCGTTCGCGAAGACTTCCGAACTGGAGCGTTCATGAAATTTCCTCTGGCGATGACGGCTGGTCTTGCCTCCTACGTGTACAAGAACCGGATGCGTCCGCGCCCGGAATGGCAGAAGACGGTCGCGCCCAAAGCCGACGCCAACAACCCGTTCCTGATTCTTTCCTCGAACTTCAACACGGTGACCGACCGTGAGCCGCATCCAATGATCAAGAAGCGCTTCCCCATCGTTCTAATGCTGGAGCCGCTGCACGCCTGCAACCTGACGTGCACGGGATGCGGACGCATCCGCGAGTACGAATCGACCATCTCGGAGCGCGTGCCGGTGGAAGAATGCCTGGCGGCGGTGGATGAGTGCGGCGCGCCCATGGTGTCCATCTGCGGCGGTGAGCCGATGATGTATCCGCAGATCGGGCAGCTCGTAGCGGGGATTCTGGAGCGCGACCGGTTCATCTATCTCTGCACCAACGGCATGTTCATCCGCAAGCGGCTGCATGAGTTCAAGCCGGACAGCCGCTTCTACTTCAATGTGCATCTGGACGGTCTCGAAAAGACGCACGATCTTTGCGTGGAGCGCGAAGGCGTTTACAAGGAAGCGATCGAAGGAATCAAGGCCGCTAAAGCCGCGGGATTTAAGATCGCCACCAATACCACGGTCTACATGGAGACCGACATGAACGAGATCGAGCAGCTTTTCGAATATCTCGAAACGCTCGACGTCGACGTGCACCAGCTTTCGCCCGCTTACGGATATTCGGCCGTCAATGAGCGCGAGATCTTCATGACCAAGGACGATATTCACAGGAAGTTTCAGGATGTCGAACGCCTTGCCAAGCGCTTCCCCATCGCCCACACGCCCAGCTATCTGGACTTCCTGCAAGGCAAGAAAGAACTGCCCTGCACCGCATGGGGAACGCCGACTTACAACACCAAAGGCTGGAAGGGCCCCTGCTACGTCATCACGGACGCGCATTATAAAACGTTCGAAGAGTTTATGACCCAGACGCAGTGGCAGAACTACGGCCCGGGCGGCGATCCGCGTTGTGAGCACTGCATGATGCATTCCGGCTTCGAACCTTCGGCGGCGCTGGGGATCAATCAGACGCTCGGCGATAACATCAAGACGCTCGGTTGGATTCTCCGCTAGTTTGAAACCCACGCTGGTCACCGGCGCTTCCGGATTCATCGGTTGGCATGTGGCGCGGGTATTGTTGGAACGTGGGCATCGCGTACGGGCGTTGGTGCGCGCGGCCAGCCGTTTTACCGGCCTGGATGTCGAGCGCGCGGAAGGCGATCTGCGTGACGCGGCTTCGCTCGAACGCGCCGTCCAAGGCTGCGGTCTGGTATTCCACGTTGCCGCGGATTACCGCTTGTGGGTCCGGCGTCCCCGGGAGATGTACGAATCGAATGTGGAAGGCACGCGCAGCTTGATCGCGGCTGCGCAGCGCGCCGGAGTCGAACGCTTCGTCTACACCAGCACCGTCGGCTGCATTGGCATTCCGAAAAATGGAGTCGGCGATGAGAACGGCACGGTGACGCTCAGTGAAATGTCGGGTCCTTACAAGCGATCGAAGTTCTTGGCGGAGCAGGTGGCGCTCGAGGCTGCCCACGGGGGATTTCCAGTCGTCATCGTGAACCCGACGGCGCCTGTGGGCGATCACGATGCCAAGCCCACCCCGACCGGCAAGATTATCGTGGATTTCGTCAAAGGCAATCTGCCGGCTTATATTGAGACCGGTTTGAATCTGGTGGACGTTCGCGACGTGGCGGAAGGGCATGTGCTGGCGTGCGAGCGCGGGACGGCGGGCCAGCGTTACATTCTCGGCGCGGAGAACCTGACGCTTGGTCAGATCCTCGCCAAACTCGCGGCGATTACCGGCCAACCCGCGCCCACCACCAAGCTTCCTTACGCCGTGGCGTACGCGGCGGGCGTGGTGACCACGGCTTGGGCGCAGGTCAGCGGCAAGCCCCCGCTGGCGCCGCTTGACGCGGTGAAGATGGCGCGCAAGAAGATGTTCGTTTCCCATGAGAAAGCCCGCCTCGAACTGGGCTTCCAACCGGGTCCCACGGATCAGGCTTTACGGCGCGCCGTCGATTGGTCCCGCGCCAATGGATTGGCCTAACGTGCTCCTGTTCGTGGGCGCCATGCCGCGGGAATTCACCGGGTTGTTGCAGCGCTGCACGGATGTGCGCCGGGAGCGGTTACCGGTGCACTGGGCGCGCTCGGGACAATTTCGCGGGCGCCCCATGGTGGCGATCGCGAACGGCGCCGGGCCCAAGCGGGCGTATGCCGCCGTAGCAGGACCGGACCTCCAGGCGGTCTGCAACATCGGCTTTTGCGGGGCGCTCGATCCAGCCATGCGCGTGGCTGACGTTTTCGTAGCAACGCACGTTAATGGCGAAGCCATCCAACTCCCCCGGTCTTCGCCGCCGTCTTTGCGCGGGCCGCTCGCGTCCATCGATCATGTGGCACGCACCGCGGACGAAAAAGCGCGTTTGTTCGCGGATGGCGCGATGGCCGTGGAAATGGAAGCGGCCGGAGCGTTGAAGCGCGCCCAATCGCTGAATGTACCTTTTTACTCTATCCGGGTGGTCAGCGACCTGGCCGAAGAAACGCTTTACTGTGATTTCAACCGTGCTCTGCGGGATGATGGAAGAGTTCAAGTTACGCGTCTGGCGGTGGAAGCATTGATGCGTCCGTTTACCTGCCTTCCGGAATTGCTACGACTTGCGCGTCGCGCGGCAGTCGCTTCGGAACGCCTCGGAGAATTTCTTGCAAGCTGTGAATTCTAAGTTCATGAAGGCGGCGGTGTACCGCGGCAATAGCGTGGTGGCCGTTGAGGAAGTGGCGACTCCCGAGATCGGCGCGGGCGAAATCCTGGTGCGCGTGGAGGCTTGCGGCGTCTGTCACACCGACTTGAAGAAAGTCGAATACAACCTTCTTCCGCCGCCTCGCATCTATGGGCATGAGACCGCGGGGCTGGTGGCGGCCGCCGGAGGGGAAGTGAAGCGGTTCGCCGAAGGTGACCGCGTGATTGTGTTCCACCATATTCCCTGCAGCGCGTGTTTTTATTGCGAACGGAAGCTTTATGCACAATGTCCGGTCTATAAGCGGGTCGGCGTGACGGCGGGATTTGAGCCGGCGGGCGGCGGGTTTGCGCAATATGTTCGGGTGATGGATTGGATTGTGGAGCGCGGCGTGGAGAAAATTCCCGAAGGCGTTTCGTTCGACGTCGCGTCGTTTGTCGAGCCCGTGAACACGTGCCTCAAAGCGGTGGAGCAACTGAGCGCACGGGCGGGCGATGTGGTCGTGGTCATGGGGCAAGGACCCATCGGGCTCATCTTCACGATGCTTCTGGCGCGGCGCGGGGTGAAAGTGGTCGCCACCGACGCCATTGAGCGGCGGTTGGAACTGGCGCGAGCTTGTGGCGCCGCCGAAGCCATCGATCCGCGCTCGGGTAATCCCAACCAAATCATTCGCGAACTCACCGACGGGCGTGGCGCGGATGCCGTGATTCTGGCTACAGCGGTAAAGGGTCTGGTGGAGCAGGCGGTGGAGTGTTCGCGGCCGGGAGCAAAGATTTTGCTGTTCGCGCAGACATCCAGCACGGAACGGGTGGAGCTATCGGGCGCGAGTATCTGCGTGGGCGAAAGAACTTTGTTCGGCTCCTACAGCGCTTCAGTGGATGTGCAAAAGGAATCGGCCGATTTGGTCTTCAGTGGCGCGCTTCCGCTGCACCTTTTGATCTCGCACCGCATGCCGCTTGACCGCATTAACGATGCTTTTCACCTGGCGACGCATCCGACAGCGGAATCTTTGAAAATCGTGGTCACCCCCCATGCTTGAGACCATGCAGGCGGCCGTCCTTTACGGCAAAGAAGACGTTCGCGTGGAACGGATCGAAGTTCCCGCCATTGCGCCCGGCGACCTGCTGGTGCGCGTCGGCGCGGCGCTCACCTGCGGCACGGACGTGAAGGTGTTCCGCAGGGGTTATCACGCGCGCATGATCAGTCCGCCTTCCGTGTTTGGGCATGAAGTTGCCGGAGAGGTCGCCGCCGTTGGGCGGGATGTGACGAAGTTCCGCGCGGGGGATCGAGTCGTGGCGTCCAACTCGGCGCCCTGCGGGACTTGTTTTTATTGCGCGCACGGGCAGTCCAATCTCTGCGAAGACCTGCTGTTTAACAATGGCGCGTACGCGGAGTTTATCCGGATTCCACAGCGCATCGTCGAACGGAATACCTATTTGGTTCCCCGGCGTGTTTCGTTTTCGGACGCCGCGCTGATGGAGCCGCTCGCCTGCGTGGTGCAGGGGTTGAACGATACCGGCGCCCGGTCCGGCGATACGGTGGCGGTGATTGGGCTGGGGCCTATCGGGATGATGTTTGTAAAATTGGCCAAGCAGCGCGGCGCGATGGTGATCGCCGTGGGGCGGCGCGCCAGCCAAGTGGACCGCGCTTTGCGAATGGGCGCGGATCATGGAGTAGTGGCCGAAGAGAGCGAAGTGGCGGTAGAGCACGTCCGCGCGCTCACTGGCCGCGGCGCCGACATCGCCATTGAAGCGGTTGGCAAGCCGGAAATCTGGGCCGCCGCGGCGCGGATGCTCCGGCGCGGGGGCAAAGTGAATTTCTTCGGCGGCTGCCCGCGCGGCACCGACGTCTGCCTGCCCACCGAACTGCTTCACTATTCCGGGCTGACCTGTCTGGCGAGTTTCCACCACACGCCCGAAACCAATCGGGAAGCTCTCAGCGTCATTGCCGCGGGTCACGTGTCGGCCCGCGACTTCGTCGGCGACGAGGAGCCGCTCTCGGCGGTCCCGGAGGTTTTGCGGCGCCTTTCGCACGAGAACGGCGTGCTGAAGACCGCGATTTTGCCGTAATGACAGCCGCGCTTTCATCCGAACTGCAGCTCGGTCCACGCGACTTCCTGGCGAGCCTGCAAGCGCTGTCGCGTCCCTGCAACCTTGCGGACGCTGAAGCCTACACGCGCTGGCTGGCGACGCACCACTACGAGAATTTTCACGTCGTAAGCCTGCTGCTGCCAAAGCGCCTGCATCAGGATTTCTTCAACGTTTACGCCTACTGCCGCTGGGCTGACGATCTGAGCGATGAGATCGGCGACCCGGTGGAGAGTCTCCGTTTACTCGATTGGTGGAGCGGGGAACTGGACCGCATGTACGCGGGCCAGACCACTCACCCGGTGTTCGTAGCGCTGCGCCAGACCACGGAGAAGCATGGCATTCCGAAGCGGCCATTCGCGGATTTGATTCGCGCGTTCGTACAGGATCAGCGCGTATCGCGGTATGAGACGTGGGACGCGGTGCTCGAATACTGCGCGTATTCCGCCAATCCGGTGGGCCGGCTGATTCTCTATCTCGGCGGCTATTCCGATCCGGAGCGGCAGCGGCTTTCGGACGCGACCTGCTCGGGTTTGCAACTCGCCAACTTTTGGCAGGACGTCACCGTGGATCTCAAGAAAGATCGCGTGTATATCCCGCTCGCCGTGATCCATCGGCACGGATATTCCGTGGACGATCTGTTTGCTTTGCGATTCGGTCCTGAGTTTCGGGAGCTGATGCGAGAATGCGTGGACCGCGCGCAGGCGCTATTCGATGAGGGCTTGCCGCTCGCCGGAATGGTGGACCGCGCGCTTTCGCTCGATATCGACCTGTTCAGCCGCGGCGGCATCCGCGTGCTGGATAAGATCCGGCGGCAGAATTACAACGTGCTGGCGCAGCGTCCGGCCGTATCGAAAGTGGAGCGCGTGACGCTGCTGCTTCAGGCCCTGGCGCGCCTGGCGTTCCGGCGGCCGGCTTGACCGCGCTCGAAAACTCTTATGCTTACTGCCGGCGCGTTGCCCGGTCGCGCGCCAAAAACTTCTATTACTCCTTTGTTTTGCTGTCGCGAGAGCGCAAAAACGCCATGTGCGCCATGTATGCGTTCATGCGCTACTGCGACGATCTGAGCGATGAGCCCGGCGCGGCGCGCGGCCCCATGGAACACTGGCGGGCGGCGCTCGCCCAGGCGCTTCAAGGTGAGCTCGGAACGCATCCGCTGTGGCCCGCATTTTACGACGCGGTGACGCGGTTCCGGATTCCGCACGAATACTTCTTTCATATGATCGACGGCGTGGAATCGGATCTGACGCCGCGCGAGATCGGCACGTTCGACGACCTTTACGCCTACTGCTACCGGGTGGCTTCGGTGGTGGGGCTCACCACCATTCACATCTTCGGATTTGCAGACCGCAAAGCTCTGGAGCTGGCGGAGAAATGCGGTATCGCCTTCCAGTTAACCAACATTCTGCGCGACGTCCGGGAGGACGCGGATCTAAAACGGGTTTATCTTCCCACCGAAGATCTCGAGCGTTTTGGCGTGCGGGCGGAAGATCTCGGCGCGGAGCAAAGCACCGATACTTTCCTGCGCTTGATGGCGTTTGAGGCGGACCGCGCGCGGCGTTTCTATGAGGAATCGCGGCCGCTGATCGGCATGGTGGATCGCGCCAGCCGCTCGTCGCTTTGGGTGTTGATCACCATCTATTCGCGGCTGCTCGAGAAAATTCGCGCCACCAACTACGACGTGCTAAGCCGCCGTATTTCTTTATCGCCTTGGGAAAAACTGCGGATCGTGGGGCGGGGCTTGATCAGCCGTGGCCTAGCTTCATAGCCCAGCCGATGGCGAATAACGCCAGCATGAAGTAGCCGAAGCACTTCGCGCCGTACCGCAAGCGCTCACGATCGGTCTTGCGAGTGACCACGCCGAGCACCACGGAAGCGAGCAAAGCGAAAAGAAATGCCGCCTCGAAATGGGAAAGATTAATGGACAATCAGTCCTTCCTTCCCGTGGCGATATCCACCGCGTCCACCATCGCGAGAATGTTCAGCAGACCCGCCGTGACCAGAAACTTGGTCCCATAATCATGGACATCGCCCGCCATATCGGGCTGATTGTAACCGAGCATCGTTGAGAGCAGATACAGAGCGCCGGACGCCAGATCACCGACGAATCCACCGTAGTTGATCAGAGTGGTGAGGAAGTCTCCACTCTCCGGCTTGAACATGCTGCCCCGCATCGCCAGACCGAGCATGAACATAAGGGAGATGGAAATCAGCAGGAGAAAGCCGCGGCCGCGCTTGCGCAGCAGCAAATGACCGCCTCCCGGGACAAGCCACCCCAGAGCCAAAGGAGCAAGCCACACTTTCATGGGCGGGAAAGCCGGGTTCGCGATTTCTGCTTTAGTTTGGACGGCCATTATTATTGGGAAATTACGAGGATATCACGAGGAAAGTTCCCGGATTTCCCGTCGCGTCGTACGGCCGCTTCAGGCGGCGCACGTCATGGCCCGGAGGTTCAGCGCGTTGGTCAGGATCCAGCCCAGGTTGTCCAGACTGATTTCCGAAGTGCAGTAATCCGTTGCGCCCGCTTCCAGCGCCTCCAGCCAACGCTCTTCTTCCGCGACCCGCCCGACGATGATGAATGGTTTAGACGGCGCTTGACTGCGCACCCGGTTGAGAAGCCCGAGACAACGAACGTCGTCCCCGGACGCGAAAATGACGTCGGCTGCGGCGGCATCGGCCGTATTCAAATCGAATGCCGCGGTTTGCGACGGAAACCCAAGTTGGTTGAGCTTGCCGGAAAAGTCCGATGCAATTTCCCGGTCAAGGCCCGCTAAAAGAATCTGCGCCATTTCAAATCTCCTTCTGGCGAGGACGCGCTAGGCGGCCTTCTCCTACGCGGAGTACTAATGGTACTCAAAGGTTCTCAATTTTCCATATCCCAGTCAACCTATTTTGTCGGAATTCGCACTTAGTTCGTTCTTTAACTAATAGAGCCGGGGCCGGGATGCACTTCATCGCGCTGATACGATGGAGGTTCCATAGCTTCCACCCATTCCCATGCCCTTGCGCCTATTCAATACGCTTACGCTGGAAGTGCAGCCATTTGCGCCGGAGCATGATAATACGGTCCGCATGTATACGTGCGGACCTACCGTTTACGACTTCGCCCATATCGGGAATTTCCGCACTTTTGTCTTTTACGACATCCTGCGGCGTTGGCTACGCGCGAGCGGATTCCAGCTCGATCACGTTATGAACATCACGGACGTGGACGATAAGATCATCCGGAACGCCGCGGCCGCCGGGAAGAGCATCGCCGAGTTTTCGTCCGGTTTCACCGAAGCCTTTTTCGCCGACTCGCGGTTGCTCCGGCTGGAAGCCCCGGAGCGCGCGGTCAAGGCCACCGACCATATCGATCAAATGGCGGAAGCCATCCGCAAGCTGGGCGAAGAGGGGTATACGTATGAGAGCGACGGGTCGATTTACTTCCGCATCGCCCGCTTTCCCGGCTACGGAAAGCTGTCGCACATGGATTTCAGCGGAAATCGCGCCGGCGCCCGGGTGGATGTCGACAACTACGAGAAGGACGATGCCCGCGATTTTGTGCTGTGGAAAGCGCCCAAAGAGAACGAGCGCGATTCCTGGGACACGGTGATCGGGCCCGGCCGCCCCGGCTGGCATATCGAATGTTCCGTCATGGCGATCCAGTATCTGGGCGCGACTCTGGACCTGCATGCGGGCGGCGTCGATTTGATCTTCCCCCATCACGAGAACGAGATCGCGCAGTCGGAGTGCCTCACTCATAGGCCGTTTTCCCGCTTCTGGGTCCACTCCGAATTTCTGCTGGTGGACGGGCAGAAGATGTCGAAGTCGCTCGGCAACTTTTATACCCTGCGGGAAATTCTGGAACGCGGCTACGCGCCGGAGACGGTGCGCTATCTGCTGGCGTCGGTGCCCTATCGAAAGGCGTTGAACTTCACCTTCGACGGGCTGAAATCCGCCGCGACAGCGATTGATCGGGTACGGAACTTTGAGCTGCGCCTGCGCACGGAGGCGTTCGATGAAGGATTGGATGCGCCGCTCGGCGATCGGGCGGACAAGGCGGTGGAAGACTTCCGGGCGGGAATGGACGATGATCTGAACACCGCCGAAGCGCTGGCCGCCACCTTCGAATACATCCGGGACGCCAACGTGGCCATGGATAAGGGAGAGTTTCGCTCCGGCAATACCGAAGGCGCGCACGCGGTGTTGACCTTGTTCGATTCGGTTTTCGACGTGCTGCGCCCAACGGCGAGCGAATCCGAATTGAGCGATGCGGAAGTGGAGGCGAAGATTGAAGAGCGCCGTCAGGCGAAGAAGGCTCGAAACTTCGCGCGCTCCGACGAGATTCGCGATCTTCTAACCGGGAAGGGAATCATCCTGGAGGACACCAAGGACGGGATTCGATGGAAAAGAAAGTAGCGCTGCAGACCAGGGCGGTTCACACGGCGGAGCGGAAAGCGGGCATCGCCGGGATTCCAGTGACCACGCCGATCTATACAGCGGCAAGTTACGTCTATGAGGACATCGCCGAGCTAGACCGGGTCTTCGCGCGCGATCAGCCGGGCGAGTCCTATCAGCGGTATTCCAATCCGACCAACCGCGCTCTGGAAGAAGTGCTGACCGATTTCGAATCGGGCGCCGGAACGCTCGCCACCAGTTCGGGTATGTCGGCCATGCAGACCGCTCTGCAAATCGCGCTGGCCGACCGGAACCGTTCGGTGGTGGCCGCTCAATCGCTGTACGGGGCGACCATCAACATGCTGATGAACATCTTCGAACCGCAGGGCGTGTCGGTGCGGTTCGTAGACTTCTGCGACCTGGAGGCGGTGGGTCAGGCGATTGAGCGGCACCAGCCCGGTGCGCTGGTGATGGAGACGGTATCCAACCCCATCCTGCGAGTGGCGGAACTGGACCGGATTGCGGAGATGGCGCGGGCGGCCAAAGCGGCGCTGATTGTAGACAGCACGTTCAGCACGCCGATGATTATCCGGCCGCTCGAATGGGGCGCAAACCTGGTGGTACACAGCCTCACCAAGTACCTTTCCGGTCATGGTGACGTGCTGGCGGGAAGTGTGACCGTGGATGCCGATCATCTTGCGGCGCTGCGCGCGTACGGACGGCTTGCGGGGCCGGTGCTGGGACCGTTTGAGAGCTATCTCACGCTGCGCGGGATTAAGACCTTTCCGCTGCGCATGGAGCGGCAATGCGCCAGCGCGTGCCGCGTCGCCCAATGGCTGAGCTTGCGGCCGGAAGTGGAACGCGTGTTCTATCCCGCGGATGCCAGGCACCCGGACGCGGCCGTCATCCAGCGCCTGTTCACGCCGGGGCTGTTCGGAGGAGTGATTAGCTTTGAGATTCGCGATGCGGATAAAGACACGATCTTTGCGTTCATGAACGCGCTTCGAAGAATCGTGCCTGCGACCAGCGTGGGGGATGTCCATAGCATGGTGCTTTATCCGGTGATGGCTTCGCACCGGGACCTTTCACCGAAGCAGCGGGAGCGTATGGGAATCAGGCCCAACCTGGTGCGGTTGTCAGTGGGAATTGAAGCGGTCGAAGATATTGTTTCGGATCTGGAAAGTGCTTTGCAGACCGTTCCCGCGGAGGTGAAATGAGGATTGCCGGATTGATTGCGGTTGCCATAATGCTGGGCGCGTGTTCGCCCCAGGATAAGCAGGAAACGCGGCAGGAACTGAGGAAAAGCGGCGAGGCCGCGAAGAAGGAGTTGAAGAACGACGCCGCGTTTGTGAAGAAAGAAGCGTTGAAGGCGCGGGAAGAGACCCAGAAGGGCGTCCGGAAATTGAAAGACGATCTGAACAAAGACGATAAGTCGGATCAGCACTAAGAAGAAAGGCCCCGCCGGAGCGAGGCCTTCGATGGTTAGAACTCGATGCGCACGCCGACCTGGCCGGTTCGCGCCGTACTGAACTCGAAACCGCCGTTCCCGTTGCCGACGGAACTGGTGATCTGACCGAAGTTCTTGTTCGTCACGGCCAGCGTCGGATCGGCGAGATTGGTTACGTTGGGCAAATTGGTGAACGATCCCTCAACTTTAACCAGCAACCGCTCATAGATGGTGAACGCTTTGCCGAGGCCCATGGAAAGCGCGATCATTCCGGGTCCCTCAATAATACCGACGCCGGAGTTTCCGAACCGGCCGATCGGCGGCGGTGTAGTCGCCGGATTGGTTCCGATGTTGCAGGAACCACCGGGACAAACAAACGCTCCCTGGGCGATCCAGTCGCTTCGGTCCTGAGTGCTCGGAACGCCAGTCCCGAGCCGGTCCGGACGCTGATCGCGATAGAATCCGGAACCGGTGCCGGAAGGGTCGCCGCCATCGAAGTATGGTGTTTCATAGTCGCCCGACTGTGCCACCAGGATCGTGCTCAGATGCCAGCCGCCGAGGATTCCATTGACGAAGGCGTTGGTGTTGTTCAGGTAAGTGCGGCCTTTGCCGACGGGAAGCTCCCAAAGCGAAGTGCCGACGAAGCGGTTGCGCCGCGTGCCGTACACGTTTCCCCAGTTCGCGTCCCGGTTGTAAGCATCCATGATGCGTCCGTTTCCGGTTTCACCGCCAAATGAAGTAGGGTCCGAACCGGTATCGGACAGGTTCTTCGCCAGGGTGTAAGCGCCCGTGAAGGTCAATCCATTCTTAAGGTGGTGAGTCAGTTCGACCTGAAGCGAGTTATAAGACGCGGTCGCCCCGGAATCCCGGTTTTCAATACGGTCCCAGTAAGGAAAGGGACGATCGGTCAGCGGCTGATCGGCATAGTATTGGGTGGAGTAAGCCGACTGGTTCAGGTTTTGAGCAAACCCCAGCTGCACCGAGTGGGAACCGATGTAAGAGACCCGCAGTCCGGTGCTGAAACCAAGATTGCGGTCGATGGAAAAGTTCCACTGCTCCATATACGGGTTCTTATAGTTGATCGAGTTGGCCGTTCCAAAGTACGAGGTTCCATAGCCGTCGGTCGAGATGATGCCGCTTCCACCGGTGGTGACGTTAGGCCATTGGAAGATGGGGGCGCCGGTTGGGCTGATGTTATTAAATTCTCTTACGTCGGTTTGGGCCGTGCCGGTCAAAGAGTAAAACGTTGCGCCCAATACCGGCGCTTCATAAATGCCGAAGCCACCCCGCACGACGGTGTTGCCATTGTTAAAAGGCCGATAGGCGAAGCCGAAGCGCGGCGCGAAATTGAACTTGTACACCTTGCGTAGTCCGTTGCCGAGACCATCCGCCTGAGCGGTGACATACGGCGTGCACGGGACGCCGGGGATACCGGGTCCGGGCGCGGGCAGATTCGGTGTTCCCGGACAGGCGTTCGTCGCGATCAGCAGTTCCGGGGCCAGCAGGTTCGCGCCATTCGAAGGATAGATCACTTTTCCGGTCAGCGGGACGCTGGGATCGAAGTTACCAGTATTTCCGAATTGGTCGACAAACGGGGGATTGTAATCCCAGCGGACTCCGAAGTCCAGAGTCAGTTTCTGACTTACGCGATAGCTGTCCTGAATGTAAGCCTGATACCGTTGATTCCGTCCGTCGTTATCGTGCTGAACGTTGCCATAGGAAGTTTGCGCGGGAAGGCCAAGCAGAAAGTCGGCGAAGTCGCTTCCGGTGAAAGCACCCGTGAAGGAGGAATTTCCGAAGTTATCCGCTCCGATGAAACCAAGGCCCGTTTTGGACCTCAGCCATCGGATATCGAGACCGAATTTGATCGTGTGCCGGCCATGCGTCCAGGTCGTGTTGTTATTGATCTGGAAGGTACGGTAAATCTCGATATCTTCCACACGGCCCACATCCAGACCTGTGTAGTTATTGAAGTTGATGTCCGGCAAACCATTGAACGGAGTGCTGGGCAGGCCTACGAACCCGAGCGAAGCTTCAAAGGCTTTTCCGTCGTAAGCGAAGTCGCTCCCGGGGCTGTCGGTTGTGAACCCGACGCGGAACTCGTTCAGCAAGTTCGGACGGATCGCATAGTTGTAAGAACCGACCAGAGAGCGATCCTGCTGCGTCCCGTTGATCGTGGGCTGCAGTAAGTCCGTTGGGCCTAAGTCCGTCGCGTTCTTCCAACTGAAGCGAGCAAACACCGATTGGTTGGAACCAAAGTATTGGTCGCCCCGGATATCATACTGCTTGGATTGAATGTCGGACGCTTTGTTCACCACCCAGTTGGCGGTGTGCGAAGTGGTCAGGTCTCCGGTGTTCGGATCAGGGAAGAACGTGCTCAGAATCTTCGTTGCTATGGGGCTGATGCGGTTCGCCGGGATAGTGTCGTTCGGGAAAGGCTTGCCCGTGGTCGGGTCGATAACTGTGACGCCTTCGGCGCTGAAATTCCCCATCTTTTCGGCGACGGTGGGAACTTCGTTTTGAACGGTGGAGGTTCTGGGATAGATCAACTGCTCATAGTCCGCAAAGAAGAAGGTTTTGTTCTTGCCGTTGTAGATTTTCGGGATGATTACAGGGCCGCCGGCCGAAAAAGCGAAGTCGTTGACGTTCTTCTCCGGCTTGCTCGAAGATCCAAACGGAGTCGCGTCAAGATCCGCGTTTTGGAAGTACCATACCAAGGAACCGTGATAGGTGTTGGTACCGCTTTTCGTGATGGTTGTGATGTCGCCCGCCGAACCGAACTCGGCCGTGTTTCCAACACCGGACACTTTCATTTCCGCGATGTTCTCAGTGGAAGGAAAGATATCGAACAACGGACGGTTGGATCGCACGTTCTGGGAAGAGATGCCGTCGATGGAAGACTCCGATTGATTGGGCAATCCACCTTGGATGGAAAGGTAGTTATCGTTTCCGCTATCCTGCTGTACGCCGGGGAGTGTAGTCAGTAGAAAGTATGGACTGGTATCGGTTGACGCGCGCAGGTTCGCTGGAAGCTCCAGAATTTGCTCGGACCCATAGCTGGACGCGATGGTGTCGGTTTCAGACGCGATCACGCCCGCTTGTCCTTCCACGTCCACTGATTGGGTGGCGGCGCCGACTTGCATGGTGACGTCTACGCGGCTTGTCTGGCGCGCGGCCAACTGAAGATCCTTCACGACCTCCTGCTCAAAGCCCGTGGCGCTCACCGCTACCTGATAACGCGCGGGCTGCAGGTTAAGTGCTTCATAATTCCCGGTCGCATCGGTGGTAACTTCACGGGAAACATTCTCGTCGGTATCGGTGATAGTAACGTGAGCACGGTTGATGACCGCGCCGGATGTATCTTTTACGGTTCCGACAATCGCGCCGAAGGTAGACTGCGCGTGTAAAGGAAAAGCGGCGCTGGCGATACAAAGACACACAAATAGAACTGCCGTTTTCAAGGCAAGATCCTCCTGAGATTTTAGAAGCTGTCGCAGGCTAACATGCGGGATCGGCTCTGGTGATTACAATCTTGTGAACATCGGGTTTACTCATTTCCGGCGCGTCCGATTTCGGCGCCCCGCTTTACGTACACTGAAACTGTGTCCACCCAGGAAGAACGCCTCGCCGAATTGCTATCGAAGACACAGGAGGCCCGCTACCAGTTTGTGAGGGCGGAACTGCGGGCAGGGTTCGCCGCCGCTGAACTTGGAATGTCGGAACTGGCGCAAGGAAATCGGGAGTCGGCCAAACGCGAGTTAGACAAAGCTGAGCACGGGTATGAAGGAATTGTTCACTTTCTCTCCGTGCTGGATGACGGTGAACCGCGGCAAGCCGTCGAAAGTGAGTGGGCGCGGCTGCGCGAGAGTCTCGACCAGTTGCAGGAATTGCTGGGCTAATGGACGGTGTAGCGGGCGCGGAGTCCGAACGGCGCGATCTCGATATCGAACTGGTCTCCGTTCGTCCGAAGCATTCGATAGGTGCCGTACATCATTCCGGTGGGAGTTTTGAGCGGGCACCACGAAGAGTACTTGAACGACTTACCAGGCGCGAGCACCGGCTGTTCCCCGATCACGCCGGGACCTTGCACTTCCTCTGTATGTTCGAGCGCATCGACGATGATCCAGTGGCGGCTGAGAAGCTGAACGACCTCCTCGCTCTCATTTGTAATGCGGACAGTATACTGGAAAAGCCATTCGCCGGGTTCCGATTGCGCGCTCTCGGGAGCGTGGCGAGCCAGAACCTCCACCCGGATGGAGTGCGTGACGGCTTCCGACATGGGTGCAAGCCCCGACAGTAGTTCTGGCATGGTGACCGCTATGTTACCAAGTGCTGTGAAAAGACTATTGACCGCTTCGGCTGCGAGTTGAAAGAATCGGGTCAATCACGCTTCAGCAGTAAGATAGACCATTTGGGTATCCTATCCGATGTTCCGCGGTTGGTGGCAGTATCGACGCTGCTCTGTTTTGGCGCATGCTCCCGCCATTCAAATCTGCCCGAGCCGGATTCGAAGGAGTACCGGGAATTCGTTGCGGATTTCTACGTGGGTCTGGCGGGGCTTCAGACGGGGGAAGATGTGCGGGCCAAAGAGAAGTTGAATCGCGCATCGCAACTGGCGCCGGGGGAGAGTTCCACGTGGGGCAATCTGGCGCTGCTTTCGGCGCGGCAGCAGGATTTCGATACAGCTTATAACGACGCGGACAAAGCGCGGCAACTCTCGCCCTCGGATAGCCGCATTGAAGGCCTGCTCGGCGCGATTGAAGCCAAGCGGGGCAAACAGGCGGAAGCCATAGCGCACCTGCAAAAGGCGGTGGCGTTGGACGCCGGGAACCTGAAAGCTTTGTATGCGCTGGCCGAGGAGACAGAGCGCCTGGGCACTCCGGAGAGCGCCGCGCAAACGCAGGAGTTGTATCGCAAACTTCTGGCGGCGGAACCGCGCAACGCCGCCGTGCTGATTGACTTCAGCCGCGTGGCTGCGAAGCGCGGGGATGCTGTTGCTTTGAGTCACGGCTTGACCCGGATGAGCGCGGCATCGGCGGAATGGCCGGACGAAGCGCGGCAGCGTTTGGACGCGGTGCAAAAGGCGGCCGCCGCGAACCCGCGCGCAGCCGCGGTGCAGATCGCGTTCTTGCGGAATGTTCTGGCGAGCGTTCCGGCGTACCGGCAAAGTCTGAATACGGTTAAGACGCCGACAGCGTTTGTGGGCGAGCCGTTCTCCCGCTTCCTGAAGCTGCCGAATCCGGAATCGCAGCCCGCCCCGTCCGATGCCGGACTATTCTTTGAATCGAAGACACTGGAAGGTGCGCCGGCAAGCGGTGTGACGTGGGCGGGCGCGATGGCGCTGGATGATTCCGGGAAGATTTCCGTGTTGACCGCCGATGCCGGTGGCGTGCAAATCGCGGGCGGCGAGAAGCTGGCCGCTGCGGGCGCAATGGGCCGCAACAGCGTTCTGGGTGCGGACCTCAACTATGACTTCAAAACCGATCTGGTGATTGCGACTTCGGCCGGCCTCCACATTTATCAACAAGAGACGCCCGCGCACTTTACCGACCTGATTACTAAGTCAAAGATTCCGCCTAAGATTCTCAGCGGGAGTTACTCGGGAGCGTGGGCGTTCGACGTGGATCTAGATGGCGACCTCGACGTGGTGCTGGGTAGGCCCGAGGACGATCCGCTGGTGCTGCGCAATAACGGCGACGGTACGTTCGCGCTGCTGCAGCCGTTTAAAGGTGTGAAAGGATTGGCGTCCTTTGCGGCGGCGGACATCGATGGCGACGGAGACCCGGATGTAGCGATGGTGGATGGCGCGGGTGCGCTGCACGTCTTCTCCAATGAGCGCTTGGGGCAATACCGGCGGCGTGCGATTCCCGATGCTGTGAAAGGCCGATTCCTCGCGGTGGTTGCGGGAGATGTGAATGGCGATGGGATGCCGGACTTTGTGGCGCTGCGCGATGACGGCTCCGTGGTACGGCTGTCCGATAAAGGGGCCGGAGCGGCATGGGACACAGCCGAAATCGTCAAGGCGGCGGGGCCGCGGCTTACCGCGGGGACAGCTAACTTGATCCTGGCGGATTTCGATAACAACGGAAGCCTCGACTTACTCGCCGGGGACGGGCGGTTGTTGCTCAATGACGGACATCAATTAATAGAGAAGAAGATACGGGCGGGTTTAACGATCACGAGCGCGGCCGACCTGAAAGGTGACGGGCGATTGGCGTTGATCGGGTTCAACGGAAAGGCGGTGGAATTGGCTAGCCACGGCACGAAGAGCTATCGGTGGCAGACGCTACGGGTCCGGGCCGCCCACGCGCATGGGGACCAGCGTATTAACTCGTTCGGGATCGGCGGCGAGATCGAAGTGCGCGCGGGGCTGCTGACGCAGAAACAGATCATTAGTTCCCCGGTGCTCCACTTTGGACTCGGAGAACATGCGGAGACGGATGTGGCGCGGATCGTATGGCCAAACGGTTCGGTGCAGGCCGAGTTTGAGTTGAAGGCCGATCAGTCCATCCTTGCCGAGCAACGGTTGAAAGGTTCGTGCCCTTTCTTATTCGCGTGGGACGGCAAGCGGATGAGCTTCGTGAAGGACGGGGAACCCTGGTCGCCCGCGCTGGGGCTGCATATCAACGCGCAGGCGGTAGCCGGGATTTACCAGACGCAGGAATGGTTCAAAGTGCCGGGTGAAGCGTTAGCGGCGCGCGACGGCTACTACGACCTGCGAGTAACCGCCGAACTTTGGGAAACTTACTATATCGATCATTACTCATTGCTGGCGGTGGATCATCCGATTGATACGGAGATCTATACCGATGAACGGTTCGCCGTGCCGCCGCCCGCGCTAAAAATCTATACCGTTGCGAAACCACAGCCCTTCACTTACGCCAAAGACGACAACGGGAACGACGTAAGCGATATTGTGCGGAAAGAGGACCGCCGATACTTAGATACTTTCGGGCGCGGCCGATACCAGGGAGTTACACGCGATCACTGGGTGGAAGTGGAACTGCCGGAATCCGCGCCGCGGACGGGGCCGCTGTATCTCATCGGGAACGGCTGGATGCACCCGAGCGACGGAACCACCAACGTTGCGCTCGGACAGAACAGCGATCCACCTCCTCAGGGTTTACGCATCGAAGTTCCGGACGCACAAGGGAAGTGGGTGACGGCGAAAGCGTCTCTCGGTTTTCTTGCGGGGCGCATGAAAACGGCTGTCCTCGATATCGGAGATGTGTTTCGTCCGGGAGCTCCTCGGCGGCTGCGGCTGCGCACGAATCTGGAAATCTATTGGGACCAACTTGCATGGGCGGCGGGGCTGCCGGATACGGATACTACGGTGCGGCGCGCGCCGCTCACTTCGGCGGATCTGACTTACCGCGGGTTCTCCGTGATCGATGTGGCGAATGCCTCATCGCCGGAGATTCCGGATTACAACCGGCTTGCGGGAACCGCGCAGAAGTGGCGTGACCTGGAAGGCTACTATACGCGGTTCGGAGACGTCCGGGAGTTGTTGGAAAGAATTGACGACCGAATGGTGATCATGAATGCCGGGGATGAGTTGCGGCTTCGCTTTGCGGCTCTTGCGGCGCCGAAGCCCGGATGGAGACGGGATTACGTAATGGTGGGCGATGGGTGGATCAAGGATGGCGACTATAACTCGGTGTTCTCCAAGACGGTGTTGCCACTGCCGTATCACGCGATGAACGACTACACCCGGAAACCTTCCAACTTAGAGGCCGATCCGGCGTATCGGAAGCACTCGGAAGACTGGATGACTTACCATACGCGCTATGTAACGCCGCAATGGTTTGTAAAGGCTTTGTGGAACTAATGCGGGCACGATTTGGAAAGATATTCGCTCCGGTTCTCTTCCTCGCGCTGCTCTGCGTACCGGAGATCTACCGGGCCGCGGCGTCGTATCGGGCGGGCGCCGCAAATCCGGCGCGGTATGGCTTCAGCTTTCAGGAATCGGCGGCGGCGTCCGGCATTCGGTTTAAACATACATCGCCGCATCTTGACCCCAAGTTGAATCACATCATGCCGCAGGTGGCGAGCATGGGCGCGGCTGTTTCAATCGTGGATTTCGACCGCGACGGATGGGCCGATTTCTATGTAACGAACAGCGGAGAAGGAAGTAAGAACGCGCTTTATCGGAACCTGGGCGACGGAACCTTTCGCGACGTAGCCGCGGAAGTAGGGTTGGCCGATCTGAATGAGCCAGGTACCGGAGTTTCGACGGGCGCGGTGTGGGGCGATTATGACAACGACGGATATGAAGACGTTCTGATTTATAAGTGGGGTAAGCCGGAGCTATTCCATAATGATGGCGGCAAACATTTCACGCGTGTCAGTGAAGAAGCCGGACTGCCAAAGTGGGTGAACGCCAACACCGCGGTCTGGTTCGACTATGACGGGGACGGGAAGCTCGATCTGTTCCTGGGAGGCTACTACTCCGAAAACATCGACCTTTGGCATTTGAAGGATACCAAGATGATGCCGGAGAGTTTTGAGTACGCCAACAACGGCGGCCGCAAATATCTCTTCCATAACCTGGGTGGCGGCAAGTTCGAGGAAGTCTCAGCGAAGATGGGAATTGATTCGCGCCGCTGGGCGTTGGCCGCAGTCGCCGCCGACCTGCGCGGAACCGGCTATCCGGATCTGATGATCGCGAACGACTACGGGGTTTCCGAACTGTACTTCAACGATCACGGGCGGGGCTTTCACGAAGTGGGTAAGCAGGCCGGGATCGGCTACGCGCCCAAAAGCGGCATGACGGCCGCCGTGGGAGACGTTTTGAATCAGGGCCAGTTCGGTATCTATGTCTCGAACATCTCCGAGGAAAGCGTTCTGGTGCAAGGGAACAACCTTTGGATGCCCAAGGCGGGGACCAGCGGAGATACCTTGCAGTATGAAAATATGGCCAACGCGATGGGCGTGGAACTGGGCGGGTGGAGTTTCGGCGCGCAGTTCGGCGACTTAAACAACGACGGCTTTCTTGATTTATATGTGGTGAACGGGAATATCTCGCTCGATCAAAGCCGCACTTACTGGTATGACTATTCGAAAGTGGCGGGTGGCAATCGCGCGATCATCTCCGACGCGGCGAACTGGCCCCCGATGAACGGGCGAAGCCTTTCCGGCTATCAGCATAAGCACGTCTGGATGAACGACGGCGCGGGGCAATTCCACGAAGTGGCGCAGTTGGTGGGCGTGACGGATGTGTTCGATGGGCGCTCGATCGCGCTGGCGGATTTCGAAAATAAAGGCGCGCTGGACGCCGTGGTGGCGAATCAGAACGGGCCGCTGTTGTTCTATAGGAACTCGGTAGCTCCGCAGAACCATTGGATTGAATTTGAGTTAGCGGGGACGCGGAGTAACCGTAGTGCGATCGGTGCGCGTGTGACCGTATTCTGGAACGGCCAACAGCAGGTGCAGGAAGTATCGGGCGGGAGCGGTTTTTGCGCCCAGAACCAAAGGCGGCTGCACTTCGGGGCCGGCGCGGCGACGGCTATCGATCGCGTGGAGATTCGCTGGCCATCGGGGAAAATACAAAAGCTCACGGCCCCCGCGCTGAATCAGATTCATAGAATAGAGGAGCCCGCATGAGTCCAGAGATGACAGCCTCCGGTACGGCGCATCCCGCCGCCGGAGTGACGGCGAAGATCGCATCCGGCGTCGGCCGATTCTTCAGCATCCAGAACCGCTACCTTCCGCCGATTCTGATTACTTCGATCTTACTGGTGGGGCAGCTATCGTTCGGACTTCTCGAGAGCTTCCCGCGTACGGCGCTCGCGATTGCGACGGCCATGTTATTCGAGATCATGCTTTCGCGGATGATGACCGGGAAATTCGCCCACTTGGCGAGTTCTTATATATCAGGAATCAGCGCGGGCATCTTAGTCCGGTCTCCCGAGTATTGGCCGTTCGCTTTGTGCCCGGCGATCGCCATCACGTCAAAGTATGTGTTGCGATGGCGCGGCCGGCACCTTTGGAACCCGACTAACTTCGCCATCTGCGCGCTGCTTATTCTGGCGCCGGAATATTTCTCCACGCTGAGCGTGCAGTGGGGCAATACTTTCTGGCCGATGCTGATTGTGTGGGTGCTGGGCGCGCTTATCACCTGGCGCGTGGCGCGGCTGCACATCACCGGCGTCTATGTGATCTCCTTTATCGTCCTTTCGTTCATCCGCAGCGGGATCACGGGGCACGCGTTCCTGGCCGAAGTGGCGCCGATCACGGGACCCATGTACCAGCTCTTCATCTTCTTCATGATCACGGACCCGAAAACGACGGTGCGCTCAAAGTGGGGCCAGTGCCTGGTGGCGTTTCTGATCGCGCTGGTGGAGATGGTACTGCGGTTGGGGGAGAACATTCACGCGCCTTACTACGCTCTGGCGATTGTGGGACCGGTGGCGAACGTGGTGGAGGTGTGGTGGTTGTCGCGAAAAGCGAGAGCGGTGTTGAGCCCGGCGATAGCGGCCTGATTGGTTGTAATGAAAGGGCCAATGGTCAGGCTCTTCACGCTTGCCGCGATCGCTACCGCCGCGCTCGCTTGCGAGTGGGACTACTCGATCTGGATACCGCGGAGTCAATCGGCGGACGCGTTATACCGATTTACCAAGGGTGACAAGTCGGGATATATTGACGTCTCGGGTCACGTGGTAATCCCGCCGATACTACCCTTCCACGGCAATGGCGGCTCCGAGTTCCACGGCGGTTTGCTTGAAATTGCGGTGGGCGATGGCAAGTATGTCGATCGAACGGGAAAGGTGGTGCTCGATAGGAATCTTTATCGTGGCTGGGACTTTTCCGAGGGCCTGGCTCCGGCGATGAAAAGAGGAGTGAATCTCTGGGGTTACATCAACACGTCCGGTGACTTTGCCATTGCGCCACGCTTCGCAACTTTCCCGAATGGGTACGTGTACCCCTTCTCCGAAGGACTTGCGCGGATACAGGTCAACGGACTCTTCGGCTACATAGACCACTCCGGTGCGTTCGTGATAAGTCCCGCGCTTTTGGACGGAACCGATTTCGCAGACGGGATGGCTCGCGTCGTTATCGACGGAGCGTGTTTTTACTTTCCCGAGGGCGCGTGTGGAGTGATGAATCCAGTGTTTCCTGGCATGCGCAGCACGGACCGAAGTTTCACCGCCGGCTCATGCAAGTTCACTTACATTGACAAGGCTGGGCGCATCATTACTCCGCACCGCTTTGACGGCGCCCGTGACTTTTCCGAAGGGCTCGCTCCGGTTCGTGCCGGCGACGATTGGGGTTTTATCGACAAGACGGGAACGTTTGTAATTACTCCTCGCTTTAAAGATGCGGAGCCATTTTCATCAGGGCTATCCAAGGTGACGGTGGATGGTAAGTACGGCTTCGTAGATAAGACAGGTGCAATCGTGATAGCCGCGCGGTTTCGGCAAGCCGAGAGCTTCAGCGAAGGACTCGCGGTAGTGGCGACGGAGAAAGCTTTTGGTATATCGACCGGCGCGGAGAGCGGGCATTCCCCGGTCAATTTGGGGTGGCGAGTCCATTCTTCAAAGGACTGGCTCACGTGGAACTACTTCGACCCAGCGGCGGCTATGCCCAGCGCGCGTACATCGATACGCACGGGCGACTTGTTTTTGCTTATAGGGGCCCCCGAACAGCGGACCAATAGCTCAGTTACCTATTTAAAATCCGTCTTAGTGAGCCGATACTTCCCGGATTCTTGGTCCAGGTAGAGGACCGAGAGCTCCGTCCCGGATCGTTCTGTGAAGATGGAGGCTTTTGATTATTTCGAAAGCTGCTGGGGAAGTTTGCGGCGCGGCTGTTACGGCGTTTACCGCCAAGAAGAGAGTGCCTGCTGGAAGTATCCTGCGCATCGTGCTCGCGATTGCCTTTCCGTTGGTGAATTGGGTCCAAAACGAACCCAATGACTTCGGGGACTTGGTACGACTGGAGCGGGCTAGAAGACTCTTTGTTTTGTTCGGGTTGGTAAACTTCCCCGTGGAAAATGCAGCCTGAAAAAATTGGCTTCGTTCGTCCACTTTCCCCTTTTGTTTTTGGGTGGATGCGAAAGCGAATTAAGATACTCAGGGAACAGTTCCCTCAGTACGATTTGACTGTAACACGGGTTTTGTGGGGGCGCGATCAGCGGATTGTTACTGGCCGCCGACTAACGCAGATGAACGCTGATGTTACATGAACGCAAGAGAATCCTCCTATGCGACGACGCAGCGTTGCTACCCTAAATAAAAGGTGAGGCGGAGTGCTTGTTTTATTCTCTTAGCGACTATCTGGACGCCGACCGCGCCCACGCTACATGCACAACGGAATTCAACGATGACAGAAGAGAAGACCATGCGCGACCTGTTCGACCGCTGGGAACGGGTCTGGCATGAGGGCCAATACGATCTGATCCCAGTTGCGTCGGCCCAAATTTCATCCGGCACGACGAGCAAGGTGGCCGAACGGTAACACGCGAGGCTTACACGGCGGAGCTGACCAAGATGCGGCAGGACAGGCCGGGCATCCGCGTGGTCGTGTATGACCACATATTCAATGGCGACCGCGCATGGTTCCGCTTTTCCTTCAAATGGACCGATCCGAAGACCAAAGAGGCTCGCAGCCGGGCGGGAATGCAGGCCTATCGGATTGCGGATGGAAAACTCGCGGAAACTTGGGTGATGCTCCAACCCCTGGGGTCGGTATGGCCCGACGCCGTTGCACAGGAGCACTGGACAAGCCCGGCGCCGACTAAGTGATAGCAGGGGACGCGACACGTGGAAGACGCGTGCGAACATGAATTCATGTTCACGTTTATCCATGTGCGTCTCTTTCTCTACGGGCTGGCGGCGTGGACCGTCGCCACCGTTCTATTGCGACTGGCCGGCCAACGGTTGCTGTATCCGGGGGACCTTACACGGCTCGTGCTGCTATTCGCTATCAGTTTTCCTTTAATGGCGTGGCTGGTACGGCGTCTATGCAGCCGCGCGCGGTTGCCCAGAGAGCAATGGCTTGGAGGCGCGGTGTCGGTGGCGCTGCCGACGCTGCTGCTGGACCCGTTCTCGAGCGCATTCTTCCCGGCGGTGTTCCCCAACATGGCTCCGGAAGTGGCGGGTGTTTTTGGAGGCTGGATGCTTTGGTGCTGCGCCGGCGCGTTGGTGGGGGTCATGATTCCGGTCGGGAGCGGGCATGGCGGAGCGGCCGAACTTACTCGCGGGTGAGGATCTCCCAAACGAACCGATCCAGAAGCGAAGTTTGGATAAGCGTAGCCGGTTGAAAGCGGCCGGGCTGAGTCTTTTCGGGGAAAAGGGGTACGCGGGCACTTCGGTGGACGAGGTCGCACAGAGGGCGGACCTTGCCGTCGGAGGCTTTTACCAGCGCTTCCGGTCCAAACGGCAACTGCTTTTGGTGTTGATGGACGACCTGTTGGAGGCTCTTAGCCGGATCGATCCGCACCCGGAGGCTTTTGGGGACGTACGCGCGGGCGTCCACGGGCTGTTGTCTCACGCGTTCTCTCACGATTTCCGGTACCTGGGCGCTTACCGGGCCTGGGTGGAAGCCGTGCTTTCGGATAGCGGGCTGGCGCGGAAGAACGAAGAGATCCGGGCTTGGACGACGGGGCGGGTGACGCTGCTGTTTCAGTTTCTGCAGAAGATGCCAGGGGCGCGGCCGAACACGGACACCGCCGGTTTGGCGCGCGCCATGGATACGCTCTTTTGGAGCATCCTCTCGGAGGCGGCGCGGGGCAACGGCGTCGATGTTGAAGGGCAGGTGAACGCGGCTACGCATTTGATTTACCATGCGCTCTTCCAGGACGCGGTTGGGCGACGGGTTGGGAGACAGGCGTCGCGCGATGCAGCGGCTAGGCGGAGTGGGGAGTCATAGTCTTGCAGTGATTCCCGAATCCGGTTATAGTCAGGCGTGCAGCTTCGAAAACCGGGAAACCTGAGCTGCGCCATCGTGGTCTACAGTGTTTTGTTACCCGGTATCGCGTGGCAGTGCCTGGCGCAAGCACCGAAGCAAGCCACTCTGAGCGGGACGGTGGTGAATTCCGCTACGGGCTCCGGTGTCCCTCACGCGCTGGTGACCTTCAACGGCGTCGCTTCCGGTTACCGGTTTACGGACGCGAGCGGTTCGTTCCGGGTGGAAGGTGTGCCGCAAGGTTTCTACTCGCTCAACGCAACGAAGCCCGGGTTCCTGTCCGAAGAGGAGGCGAGCGGAAACGAAAACGCCTTCGTTGAAGAAGTGCGTCAGGTGGATGATCCGTCAACGCAGAAGATTCGCTCGTTAAGTTATGCGAACTCCTCGGTTGAATTGAACGCCGATTCGGCTCCGGCAAAAATGACGCTCGTGCCCACTTCGGCGATGGAAGGAACCGTGGTGGACGAGAATAGCGAGCCGCTGGACGGGGTAATCGTTCAGGCCATAAAAATCAAATCTTCTTTCACTGGAGTAAGTTATGTCCCGTCGCAATCGACGCGCACAGACGATCGCGGCCATTATTATATGTCCGGTTTGACGCCGGGGGACTATGTCGCCAGATTGGCCGGAGAGGTGTCCGCCACCACATACTTCATCGGCACGACGCTGAATCCGAATAACGACCATCGAGGAGTGCAGCCGGTGTACTATCCCGGCGTCGAAACGCTCTCATCGGCTACAGTCCTGCACTTACTTCCGGGAGAACGGCCCAGCGCGGACTTCCGGCAGACGCCGGAACCGGCTTTCGACATCAACGGGCGGCTAACCGGGATTCTGCCGCGGGCGTGGACGCAGATCCAACTCTATCGCGACGGCGACCGGCTACCGATCGGCCGGGCTTCCGTAAACCTATCGACAGGGCAGTTCCGGGTGATCGATGTTCCGCGCGGCAGTTACACGTTGCGGGCGTTGCAATACGGGGCCGATCCGTCGAAGTATGTGGCGGCGGAAGTTCCGGTCAGCATCGAGGCGGAGCCACTTCAGAACGTGAACGTGGAACTGATGGGCGGAGTGAAAATACCGGTTTCGGTCAGTTACGAAGCCGGGGCGCAGCCGGATAGTCCAGTTATGCTGATGCTGCAGCCGCTGCGGACGCCTGCCAACGTGCGGGAGGCAACGATTGGAAAAGTCGCCAAAAGGCCGGCGCGAATCGGTCAGCCTGGTCTTCCCCATTTCCAAACGGCTACCGAGTCCGCTGGAGGCAAAGACGAGCCGCCGGCACTGTCCGATGTAATTACGGACCGGTACAGATTGAGAGCAACCCTCATTAGCCACAGCGACTATCTTGCGTCCGCAATGCTTGGTGGTGTCGACGTGCTGAACAACGAGTTCAGCGTGAACGGCGACGCGGGCGAATTACATATTGTGGTTCGAGGGGATAGCGCAACCCTGGCAGGCCAAGTAACGGCGAACGATCGCCCGGCTGTTGACGCGATGGTGTATCTAATTCCCGCGAGCGGGGTAACGGACTTACTGAAGGTTACCGAAAGCGATGAGCAGGGCCATTATGAGATCGAGGGCGTGACTCCGGGCGACTATCGCGTTCGCGCATGGACCGGCCCGCCGTCCGCTAAAGATATTCTGTCGCCTGGCGGTACCGCTATCACTTTGGGCGCCGGCGACCATCGTACAGCCGCTGTAGAGGCGACCTCGGTGACCGGGCCTTAATTATGACGGCCCGCTGGATACTTACCTTGGTCTGTGCCGCCACCGTTCCGCTGGGCGCACACGGCTACACCATCGGCGGTGTGGTGGTGGATGGGCGTACTCACAAGGTGCTCACGAATGTTTGGGTTACCGTGACATCGCCGGTGATTCGCGATCAGCGGCTGGGGCAGACGACGAAAGGCGATGGCCGCTTTGCATTCGCGGTGGAGCAGGACGGCAAGTATTCGATCACGATCCGCAAGCCCGGATATCCGCCGCAGAACTATAAACAAGCGGGCTTCGACGGTGTATCCAGCGCGATCATTGTGCGCGAAGGGCTGGATAACAGCAATATCGTTTTTGAGGCGTATCGGGCGGGCGTCATCTCCGGGCAAGTCAAAGATGAGGACTCGGAGCCGGTAGGCAACGCCTTGGTGACCTTACTGGAATCGATTGTCACTGACGGCGAGCGCAAAATTGTGACGCGCGGCCAGATGCGCGCCGACTCCAACGGAGAGTATCGATTCTCAAACCTACGCCCGGGAACTTACTACGTTTGCGCGATGGGCCGGCCGTGGTTTGCCGACGCACTCCTCAACCCTGCGCGAATAGCAAGTTTGGTTGCGAAAGGCCGCCGCGCCGGTTCACCCGAAGCGGCGGAGAGTTCCGCGGAAGAGCCGGAGCAAGATAGGCGAGAGTATTCGCCTGATCCCAATGTGCGCGGGACGGCGTTCCTCACCACCTTCTACCCCCGCGCTCAAACCGCCGAGGAAGCGACGCCGATTCGGCTGGAAGGGGGCGGGACTGCGCAGGCTCCGGTGATCTTGCCGCTCGCCCCGGCGTTTGCGATCAAGGTTACCGCGACCCCGTCCGGTCAGTTTGGCGACGGCCGCGCCGGGCTGTACAAGGTGGTGTCCAATCAACGCATTTCATTCCTCGAAGAGACGGTGGGAAGCGACGGGAAGTTCGAATTCGATAACGTTCCGGCGGGATCGTACGAAATCTCGGCAGCCTCGCCGGCCGGCTCGACAGGAAGCGGTTGGCATGTGCGGCAGCCGGTGGAAGTGGGAGCAGCCGACATTGAAATCAATCTACGTCCGCAACCGATGGGCGGGTTGTCCGGACACGTGCGTTTTGAGGGTGAGCGCCCGGAGCCGGGAACCAGTCTCCTTGTCGGGCTTCGGAATGAGAAAGGCGCTATCCACAGCTCGGAGGTGAGCGCGGAGGGAGAGTTCTCTTTCAACAATCTGCCTGCCGGGCGCTACGAGGTGACGGCGGGGAATTTAGGATTCGTCGCGGCGTACCTTGTTGACGCAACTGGTCATCGGCTGACGTTGGAACTGAACATCGCGCCAGGTGAGGTGATCTCCCGCGACTTAGCGGTAACGCATGCGACGGCCGTGGTCACGGGTACGGCTGAACAGGCCGGGAATCCGCTTGTGGGCGCTTTCGTTCTGCTTCTTCCCAAGGACTTGACGCGAAGGTGGGCATATAAGCGGGATCAAACCGATAGCGACGGCTCCTACCATATGGGCGCCGTTCCGCCGGGGGACTACTTCCTGATCGCCGTCAATAACGGGGAGGGCATTGCCTATCGCGAACCAAAGGTGGCGGCGGGAATAGTCAGGGCGGCCAAACCGGTGCATGTGGAAGCCGGCGACAAGTTGGATTTCAAGGTGGAAGTGCAGGACACGAAGAGTCTCGGCTTGCCTTCGATGTAGTTAGAACGCCAGAGTTCTCGCCAGCGCGAGCGAGCCTTCGTCCTTCCAGTTTTCTCGCGGTTCGGCGGCCGCGCGCGCCAGAGTCCATTGCCGAATGCGTTCGCGGTCTAGTTCGAGCAGGTCGGCGATGCGGCTGATCAGACTGATCGGGTCCGAACTTAGCCGGGCGTGAGAGTTGAATAGGTGCTGAGTCGCGTCGTAGGCCGGGTCTCCGACGAAAGGCTTGGGGTCGATAACGAGCCATGGCTCGCGTAAAGATCGCAGAATATTGCCGGCGTGTAGATCGGTGGCGAGCACACGGTCGCGTGCGGGAACGGCGCGAGACAACTCCTGGAAGACGCGAAGACCTTCGCGCACGAGACCGGCGTCGGGCCAGCGTTCGGTATGCGCCAGCGTTTCCTGACTCCAGTAGTCCATCATGGCCGACAGCGGCCGAAAGGGGTGCGGTGCTGAGGGGGAACGCCACAGACGCCGAAGGATGCCCGCAATTACCAGGTCCTGCTCGCGTTCGGGTAGAGTGCGCAGGGGCGTTCCCGGCTCGCAGCGTTCGAGGAGCATCGCGCCAAGATCGTCGTCGGCATTTAGCAGCCGCACTGTGGGATCGCCGTTCCAGAAGCGCAGGCCTTGGATTTCATGCTCGCCTTCCATGTGGGGCATGGCGAGCTTGAGGACCGCGGATGCGCCGCCGGCAAGCCGGACCGGCGCCGCCCAGGCACAGCTCGCGTCTTCGAATGGCGCGCCGAGAGTGAGAGACCACCGGCGCTCCAGATTGCGCAGTATGTGAGGGAGGCGGTCGAGCCATTGAACACGCGATGGAGTGGTGCGGCAGTGGGCGTCGAGGCGGGCCGGAATTTGCAACGGCATGTATTGAGTTTGGCCTGATGCTGGCATTGGGGGAAGCTTTAGAATTCGGGAAGCTGACCATGGGGCGAGACAAATTACCTAAGACCGGTGCGCGGCTGATCCTTGTGTGCGGGCTGCCGGGCTCGGGCAAGACGACGCGCGCGAGGCAGGTGCGGCAGGAGTTGGGCGCGTTTCGCTTATGTCCCGATGAGTGGATGGCCGCGGTGGGGGTTGACGTTGGGGACGCCGAAGCTCGCGATCGAATGAGAAGCTGCAGTGGAAGCTCGCGCAAGAGATGCTGGCTGGTGGGCAGAGCGTGGTGATCGAGTGGGGGACGTGGGCACGATCCGAGCGGGATGCGCTGAGGACCGGCGCGCGAGCACTGGGCGCAGCCGTGGAGTTGCATGTTCTGGACGCGCCGGTGGAGATTCTGTGGGAGCGGATCCGGCAGAGGGATGTGGGGCGGCCCGCGATGACGCTGGAAGATCTGAAGAAATGGTCGGGGATGTTCGAGCGGCCTTCGGCGGAAGAGATGGCGCTGTTCGATGAGCCGCAACGCGGGCGGCACGGGCGATCCGCGGCTGAGATTTTCGAGCTCAATGACCGGCTGAACCAAACGGTGATCGCACATTTGGACCCGGCGGCGTGGCTAGCCAAACCGCCGGGCACGGTACGGAACATTGCCGCGATCTTCACGCATGTGCATAATGTGCGGGCGAAGTGGGTCAGGCTGACGGCGCCGCACTTGCCGGTTCCGGCGCAACTGCATCGCGCTCATTGCACGCCGGAGCAGGCCCGGGCGGCGTTGGCTGAGAGCGCGGCCCGATGCGCGGAGATGCTTGCCGAAGCGCTGGATGAACCGGGCGGGGGCGTGCAGGAGTTTCATCGAGACGGGTGGGCGGCCCCATGGCCGGCCGGCGTGGAGATGCTCAGCTACATGCTGACGCATGAGGCGCACCATCGGGGACAGGTTTGCCTGCTCGCGCACCAACTCGGATTCCCGCTGCCGAAAGGGGTGGCTTATGGGATCTGGAATTGGGAAAAACTTTGGACTCGCGCTTGACATTTAACTATCAAGTTATATAACTTGTAAGTTAAGTATGCCAGACCTGGACAGCGCGTTCCTGGCGCTGAGCGATCCGACTCGCAGAGCCATCCTTTCCCGCCTCGCAGCGGGCGAGGCTACGGTGATGGAACTGGCGCGGCCGTTCGCCATGAGCCAGCCCGCGATCTCCCGTCATTTACGGGTGCTGGAGGAAGCGGGCCTGATCACAAGGCGGGTAGAAGGAGCAAAGCGC
This sequence comes from Bryobacteraceae bacterium, assembly GCA_965225785.1. Classification (GTDB taxonomy): domain Bacteria; phylum Acidobacteriota; class Terriglobia; order Bryobacterales; family Bryobacteraceae; genus Bog-113. The sequence continues at coordinate 2,070,560 of CBDDBV010000005.1, forward strand.
CCGTGCCGGCTTGCGCCTTGCGGCATCGCCGGGATCGATGAATGGCTGGAACTCCTGCGCAACGCTCTGGAGGCGAACTACGGGCGGCTGGACCAGGTGCTGGCGGCACAGACCAAACAACGAAAGGACAGACCGAAACGATGACCAAGACGACTAACATGACTCTGAAGACGGAAGGCGATCGATATATTGTCGTGACCCGGAGGTTTGCCGCGTCCCCGGAAGCGGTGTACCGCGCGCATGTGGAACCCGCGATTATCCAGCAGTGGCTGCTGGGGCCCGAGGGCTGGACCATGCCGGTGTGCGTGTGCGATGCGCGAGTGGGCGGCAAGCTCCGGTACGAATGGGCGGATGGAAGGGGACACGGGTTTTACGTGACGGGTGAATTTGTGGCGCTGGAACCCTTCCACCGCATTGTGCACGTGGAGCGGATGCACCTTCCGGATCCGACGCCGGAGAACCATGTGGAAACCACTTTTGAGCCGGACGGCAAAGGGACGATGATGACAATGCGGATGACGCTGCCTGATGCCCAGACGCGCGATGGCATGCTCGCCACGGGAATGGAGCACGGCATGGAAGCCAGCTACGTCCGGCTGGAAACGATGCTTTAGCGAACTGGCTCTATTCTGGTCCTGGGGGATGGCGATGAAGGGTTGGCTGTTGGCTTTAGGTGTTGTGTTGGCGTGCGGCGATCTGAGCGCGCAGAAGCCTTTATGGCAGCCATCCCCGGGACATACGCAGGTGCCGATATGGCCGGGGAAAGCGCCCGATCCGCAACCGGTGAAAGGGCCGGAATCCGCGGAGACATCCGGGAAGGATTCGCTGATTGCGGGCAGACCGCTGGTGGGGGTGAGCAATGTGACCCGGCCGACGATGACGGTCTACTCACCCAAGGGAAAGAACACGGGGGTGGCGATCGTGGTTTTTCCGGGCGGCGGCTATCAGGGGCTGGCGATCGACCTGGAAGGCACGGAGGTCTGCGATTGGCTGGCGCCCAAAGGGATTACGTGTGTGCTGTCGAAATACCGGGTGACGGATGTGGGGCCGTATCCGAAGTCGGGGCCGTATCCGGAATCGCCGATGGCTTTGGAAGACGCGCAGAGGACGTTGGGGCTGGTGCGGTTCCACGCGGCGGAGTGGCACATCGATCCGCACAAGATTGGAGTGCTGGGGTTTTCGGCGGGCGGGCATTTATCGGCGGCAATGAGCACGCATTTCCAGACGCGCCTGTATGCGGCGGTCGACGGCGCGGATCAAGTGAGCTGCCGACCCGATTTCGCGGTCTCTCTTTATCCGGGCCATCTCTCGTTGACCGCCGCGAAGTGGGACGCGACGCGAGGCACGAAGAAGTTTGCGATCGCCCAACCGGGTCATTCGCTCAGCGCGGATGAAGGTCTGCTGTTGAACCCCGATCTTCACATCACGAGCCAAACGCCGCCGACGTTTCTGCTGCAAGCGGAGGACGATCACGTGGACAATGTGAACGACTCGCTTAGTTACTACATTGCGCTGAAGAACGCGGGAGTGCAGGTGGAGATGCACCTCTACGCGCAGGGCGGCCATGCGTTTGGGCTGCGGCGCACGAAGTTTCCGATAACGGCGTGGCCGCAGTTGGTGGAGACGTGGCTGAGGACGATCGGGATGGTTGCGGAATAGAACGCGGGATCGTCAGTAGCTCTCAGGCTCCAGATCGAAAGCGGGCCGGAGTGAGCCGTCCATATAGAACGGGACGGAGGTGTGCTCGTGAACGATCCGCCACGTGTCCTGATTGCGCTTAAGACAGAGGGTTTCGCGCATCCAGAAGCGGACGGGCTGGTCAACGCCTTTCTTATTGCCTGTCATGCGCATTAAGCCGTGGCAGAAGGCGATGTCACCGGCGACGGTAATCTCGAAATTGCGGGGCTCGATTTGGATCGGCCCGTCCCAGGTGTCGAGCCATTCTTGAGTCTCCGGGATGTCGATGCCATGATGGACGAGCGGCGGCGCCAGGTTGAAGATGGCCGCGTCGGGCGCGTAGGGAGCGGCGATCGCCTGGGCGCTTTTGTCGTAGCGCGCCTTCGCCATGCCGTCGATGACGGCGAGGATGGCGGATTCGTCGGTTGCTGCGGGTTTCTTCGAAACGGGGAATAGGATCTCGGTGATGAGTTGCTCTTCGGGGGTCGTCCTGGGGTCGCTGACGTAGTTCTCGATGTTGTAGCCGCCGCCTATGGGAATATGGTGATCCGAGACCATCTCGAACGCGCGGCGGGAGGCTTCCGGAAGTTGAGAGTACGCGCCGGTCAGCGTGAATCGAACATACTCGCCGCCGGGAACCTGTTCGTAAGAGACGCCGGCGGGCAGGTGTTGCGGTTCGGCCGTGACGGAAACGCCGGCGCGATAGACTTGCCGCTCCACTTCGTAGAGGCTGCAGTAACCGGTGATCTGGTTGTGCTCGGCAATGGCGGGAATCAGACGGTGCAGATCCTGCCAGGCTTGCGGAGCGTTGGTCTGAAACGGGCCGATCTTTTCCAGAAAGACGTAGTTCATTCCGGGCCGGATGACAGTATCGGGTTTGGTGGTGAGGTTGATCGGCGTTTGCTGAGAGGCTAGTGCGGACATGCCGTGGTCTCCCTTATTTGGGTTTGGGTAAAAATCATTTCGAGATAGCGGCGCAGGTGGTCGAGGCAGGCGGCCGCCACGTCGGGATCTTGGTTGGCTTTGGCGAGAACGAATGCGCCCTGGATCACGGCCTGGATGTAGAGCGCCAGGCTGCGGGCGGTCCAATCACCAGGAACGCCGTGGCGCTCCATTGCCTCCGCAATGTCGGGTTCCAGCGTGGCGGCGTGTCCACTGATGCTCTGTTCGCAGGCGGCGCGGAGCGCGGGATGAGTGTGATACACCTCCTGCACCATGGTTCCGACGAAGCAGGTCATGTGGGGAAGATCGCCGCGCAGAAGCGCTTTTCGGAAATCAACATAGGCGAGGAGACGATCGAGCGGGTGCGCCAGCGAGCGGTAGGACGCTGCGGCGAAGATGCCGCCCGTGACGCTGCTCCAATGCTCCGCGGCGGCGACAGCGAAATCTTCTTTACTGGTGAAGTGATGAAAGAAACTGCCTTTGGTAAGGGCGGCGGCTTCGCAGATATCTTCGACGCGGGTGGCGGCGTAGCCTTTGGCGCGAATTACTTGTAAGGCGGCGTCGAGGAACCGTGTTTTCGAGGAGTGCCGGGTGTCAGGAGCCATTACATACCAACCAGTTGGTATGTAGCGTATCGAGAACAAGTTTTTTTGTCAACCACCTTTTGACTTCAGGGCCGCGGAAGGATTAGGTTAGGAATGCGCAGAGGGCGCACCCGGTCCGCGGAAAGGGCGAAGCCCACCTTACGAAGTAAAGCTCTGGATCTTGAAGGTTCCGAATCTTCTTTCAGCCTGCAAAGCGGACACAGGCAAATCAGTGAAAGGAGATTTCCATGAAGAAGCAGCTTCCGTCCCGGCCCAATCTGGAACAACTCAAGAATCAGGCCAAGTCACTTCTCAAAACCTATCGCGCGGGGGCTCCCGCAGCCTTAGCCCGTATCAGTGAATTTCATCCGGAAAGCGGACGGTTCCTGCTGGCGGATGCGCAGTTTGTGATCGCGCGGGAATATGGGTTCGAAACCTGGGCGGCGCTGAAAGTCCATGTCGTTTCGCATCAGCCAAGCGCGACGGATAAAGACACGACGGAGGCCAAAGTCCGCGCCTGGCAAAGTGCCGCCGGCCAAGGAGATCTCGCGCAACTGGACGCACTGCTGGCCGCCGATCCGGGGTTGCTCAATGAGACGGGCGGCCCAGGGGTGAGAACCGCGCTGCATCACGCCGTGTTTGGCAAGAGCGGCGCGGCTGTCGAATTTCTGCTGAAACGGGGCGCGGACCCCAACATCCGGTGCGAGGGTGACAACGCGTATCCGCTTCACTTCGCCGCCGAAAAGCAGCACCTTCCGATTATTCGACTTCTGATGGAGCATGGTGCGGATCCGGTGGGTGAAGGGGATTATCACGAGCTCGGCGTCATCGGATGGGCGACGGCGTGGGAATACGTGCAGGCGAGCCCGGAGATTGTCGGGTACCTCTTAGCTCATGGGGCGCGGCACAACATTTACTCGGCGGTGGCGACCGGAGACGCGGAAGCGATTCGGAAAGTGGTTGCGCGGTGGCCCGGCGAGCTGGAGAGGCGGATGGATATGGCCAACCGGCGCCGCCGGCCGTTGCATCTGGCCGTGATCAAGAAGCAGGCGCAGTCCCTGACAACATTGTTGGATCTTGGCGCTGACATGGAATCGCTTGACGAAGCAGGTTTTACGGCGCTCGATCAAGCCGCGCTGATGGGAGAAGTGGAGATGGCGCAGGTGCTGCTGGAACGGGGCGCGAAGGTTCGTTTACCGGCAGCGATTGCGTTGGGAAGAACGGGCGATCGCGAGAGACTGCTGCGCAGAGATCCGGATGCGCTCAAGCCCGGCGAGCGGTGGGGCCGCCTGATTGTGCGCGCGAGTGAACGCGCATCCGGGGTGGTGATCGAAGCCCTGATCCAGGCGGGCGCTTCGGTGGATGTCCGGGACGATCCGAAGACTTCGGTGGATTCCACTTACGGGTACACGCCGCTGCATGCGGCGGCATTCAATGGAAATCTGAGCGCGGCCGCGGTGCTTCTGCAGTACGGCGCGGACGTGCGGGCCCGTGAAGAGAAATATCATGGCACTCCGGCGGGATGGGCGGATTATGCGGGGCACACGGAGCTGCGGGATTTGATTCTGCGCGGGCCGGTGGACATTATGGAAGCGGTGGAGCGCGGGTTGACGCAGCGGGTAAAGGTCATCCTGGAGGAAGATCCGGGCGCGCTCGATCGGCCCTTCGGCGAGTATCCTCTTTACCCGCTCTATGCGGAACCATGGCAGACGCCGCTGGCGTTCGCGGTGATGCGGAGCAACCAGGAGATGGTGCACTTCTTACTGGACCGGGGTGCGGATGGCGGGATTTGCTCGCCGGAAGGGCGGACGCTGGACGCGATCGCGAAGGGAAATGGGGTGGAGGAAATTGAGAAAATGATTCGGGCGGCCGCCCGCGGGACACGCTGAAGACGACTATGAATCCGAAGCAAACTCTTCTCCACCACTTTCTGGCCGCGCTTGCCTACCGGACGCAGAAGGCGCTTCGCGGCGCACCTGCGGAATTCGGCGTGTTTCGAGCGGCCCCCAAGGTGCGAACGCCGCATGAGTTGATCCGGCACATGGACGACGTGCTGGGGTATTCACGCACCTTCTTTATCGGCGGGAGTTACCGGGCGCCGGAGTTCACGGAGTTTCCGGCGGCGATCGCGCATTTTCATGAAATGATCGCGGACGTTGCTCGGCACATTGAGATGGGGACGACGCTGCGCGAGATTACTCCGGAGATTCTGTTGCAGGGTCCGTTTTCGGACGCGATGA
>CBDDBV010000006.1:0-7296 GCA_965225785.1 Bryobacteraceae bacterium
TGCCGCCTTCGGGTGTCTGGGTCGTGTTGCTGACAGTCACTATTTGGTTCTCGGGGGTGATGAGGAATCGTTGCATGCGTTGTGGTTCTCCTTCCCGCTCGTGGCGGTCAGGACATACATCACTCTCCGGGGCGCTGTTATCAAGTCCATCCTGCGGACTCGGCACAGGAAATTCAAGAAGCTGCTTGGGTGGCAGGTCTTTCGCTTCCATAGTGCGGAGGTTGAGCAGATGGCGGCTGGAGCCGATGACGAGTTGAATGCGATCGCCATCGAACTCTTCCAGAAGCCGTTCGTGAATGGGAACTACGGTGCGTTTGGACATGCGGCATGTTAGGGCGATGCCACCGGTCGGAAGTCAAGTCGGACTATGGCTTTCGCAGCGCCGTCGAACGAACTTGCCATGTGCCGGGCGTAGAGGCATGAATGTCGTGTGCAAAGCCAACCTACGAGTCGTCGCCAAGTGGAGACCAAGTTCATCCGCGCGGCTCAAGCGCTGCCGCTCGGATCTTGGCGCGACGGCTGGCTGGTGGTGTGGTGCCAGCCCGATCGCCAACGCGTGTTGTGGCATGTGATGCTGCTGCGGCCCCGGATCGAGTTTCGAGGTTGCTGCGATTGAAGGCGGATCGGTGCAATCCATCAACGCACCCACAACGACGAGCCCGCGCCAAAGCAGCTCGCATTCCGGTGGCGGGCACCTTGGATTCAGGATGCATTCCTCTCCACCTTTAATCAAACCCGCATCGAGGCACTTTTGATTAACATCCCTTCATTTTCGAGTTAACCGAAAGGCGGTAGGTTCGAATACCACTCGGGGAGCCACGTAGTCCAGTGCAACCCGAGTGCGCTTCCGGTTAACAGAGTCCGGACATTGCATCCGCAAAGCTTCATGCGGACGTTCCGAGTTAAACTCCTCGATGTGGAGTGAACCCCTAAAGTGAGACACTCGCGAAACTTAAATCACCGCTCAACTCCGCCAGGAGTCCTTCGGATTGAAAAGACGGCTTTCTGTCGTTTGCTCATAGGGAAGATGGTCTGGTCGCCACAAGATCTCCATGAAAGCTCCCCACGGAGTTTTGAAGTACCAGATCTGTTCTCCGCTTTTTACTTCTCCTTTGGCTTGAATGGGTCCGTGGAGTAGTTCGGCACCATGCTTCCTCAGAGACTCAGCGGCGGCCTGGATATCGTTCACGAAAAACGCGATGTGCGTCGCGCCCACGTCTATATTACTGGGCATCTCGCGCCGTTGCTGGCCGGCGTCAAAAGACATCAGCTCCACATTAAGGTTGGGGCCGAGCCGCAACATCGCAAGATGAACCGATTTGATGGGCACGCCGGTTGGGGTTTCATCGAAGGGACCGACGCGCCAGAGTAACTGGGCATCAAGAGCATTCTCAAAAAACGCAACGGCTGCGTCAAGGTCTGGCACGGTTATTCCGACATGATCTACGTGCCGGGCGGAGACGATACCACGATTAGACATTCTAAGTTCTCCTTTACGAACTATGGATTAACAACTTCACCCACGAGTACGCTTCTTCTCCAAGCACCATGCCGAGAAGTCCCACCAAGGCGACTAATGGGGGCGCAGGACTCTTCACGCCAACCGTGGCGTAGAGCAAGCCGACGAAAGATCCCACAGTGAACGAAAGAAGGTACGCCTTCATAGTGCACGGCCTTCTACAAGCTTGAAGAATTCCAGTAACTTGCCGGCCAGAACTTTGGGCTGTTCCTCCATCACGTAATGTCCGCAGTCTTCAATTGCGCCGCCCTCAAAATCTCGGCTATTCCGTTTCCGACCAGACGGTCGGAAACATTCTCCGGCGTCACGGCATAGCACCGGCGCGAAGCGGAGTCAGACGACAACCTGGAAAGACTTCATAGCGGCTCATATGGCGGTGCTCGCCGGTGTTGACTTGTTCACTGTGGACGTGCTGACTTGGCGCGGGTTGGCCACCTACTACGTTCTTTTCTTCGTTCAGTGGGAAAGCCGACGAGTGCACTTGGCCGGAATGACGAAACATCCCGACACGGTGTGAATGGAGCAGATGGCTCGCAATGCAGTCGATCCGGAATCCGGGTACCTGCGAACCCAACGCTATGTTCTGCACGACCGGGCCCGGGAATATCACTTAACTCTGAAAGGATGGATCGCCGGCAAAGTTCCACCGAGCCGGATTATAACGATCGTGCGAAGAGCGAGTCTACGAGGCGGGCGTGCGACAGCCGTCGGAGATTGGGTGGAGATCTGGAAGTCACCCCAGATTGCAGACTCGTTCATTAATGAAGTTAAGGCTCAATTCCCCGTTCCGCCGCTTGAATGATAGAACCAGAGCATCTCCAATCCTTGCCTGGTGGGCATCTTGGTAGACGCGATATATTGGCGTCGCGCTTCCGCGTCGATCGCCTTCGCCATCGATGTAAATACCGAGCCTCGCCCCAGCGAGGAGGTGGTGTTGAACTGCTGGGTGACGGAGACGAAGGTGGCCCGATGTCGATCGAGCACGTCCATGATGCGGGAGAAGTCGAGCAGTGAGCGGGTGAGCCGGTCGACCTTGTAGACCACCACGCAGTGAACGCGTCCCGAGCGGACATCGGCGAGCAGCTTCTGGAGCGCGGGACGGTCGAGGTGCACGCAGCTGAAGCCGCCGTCGTCGTAGCGGGTGGGAACGAGGGTCCAACCCTCGTGACGCTGGCTGGCGATGAAGGACTGGCCGGCTTCGCGCTGGGCGTCGAGCGTGTTGAATTCCTGCTCCAGTCCCTCCTCGGTGGATTTGCGGGTGTAGATGGCGCACCGGATGGCGGCCTTGGCCAAGAGCGGGCTAGTGGGATGAAGGGACATGGGAGGTGGGTTCGAGGCCGAAGAAGACGAAGCCGTTCCAGCGGGTGCCGGTGACCGCGCGGGCGATGGCGCTGAGGGAACGGTAGTGGCGGCCCCTCGAACTCGAAGCCGGAAGCGAGGACTTTGACGACGATGTTGCGGTCGCGGAAGGTGCGGACGAGACAGGAGCCGGGACGCGGCAGGCGGGGACCGACGCGGGAGGAGGAAGCTCCTTTGCGACCTTGGTGGAGAACGGGCCGGGGCGCGCAGAACGGAGTGGCGGGCGATGGTGAACGCCAGTTGGCGAACGGCTTCGGGCAGCCTCCCTTCCACCCGGGCCTGGAGTTCCCAGGCGATCTTGCGTTCGAGGTGGTTGCGGTCGGAAGCGCGCGTATCGCAGCCGAAGATCTTGCGGTGAAGCTGTCGCAAACCGGGCGGCGCTCATGCGGGCCAGGCGATCGGAATCGAAGGGGAGGGATGCGGTGGGGTTCGCAATGAAGTTTCTGGAGAGAGTCAAGGCCAAATCCGCGGTCAATAGCTCTAAAAGCGGTCTCTCTGCTCCCTCCAAGTTCGTTAAAGTTCCACGATCTTCTTGCTAACGCCGCCCACTCTCCGGATTGAAATCAGCTCACAGGGTCGCCCTTCGCCCGACCTTCAGGTTGACAGGGTCTTCATTCGGACGCGCGAACACGTTTTCACTCTAATGCTCCAACCCGCATTCGCCGATATAGACTTTATGAACAGCGGGACAGCGGTCCTCGATCGGTCAAAGAAATACAGGCTTCTTACGAGGAGCGATTTCGATGGTTTAGTGTGCGCCATCCTTTTGAAAAGTCTCGACATTCTCGATTCAATTTCCTTCGTGCACCCGAAAGACGTACAGGACGGAAAAATAGAAATATTGCCGAACGATATCCTTACCAACTTGCCGTACGTGCCTGGGTGTCATCTGTGCTTCGATCATCATGGCAGCGAAGCGCTTCGCGCTGGCAATTCCCTTCGCGCAAACCACATCCTGGCACCCGGTGCTGATTCAGCTGCGCGCGTGCTCTACAGATGGTATGGAGGCGCGGAAGTGTTTCCGCACATAAGTGAAGAGATGATGAGCGCGGTGGACAAAGCGGATTCGGCGGCCTTCACGGCAACTGATATTCTTCATCCGCAGGGATGGGATCTGCTCTCGTTTATCATGGACCCTCGCACTGGCCTCGGTAGATTTCGAGAGTTTCGGGTATCGAATTACCAACTCATGATGACTCTCATCGACCACTGCGGGACGCACCCAATTACGGAAACCCTCAACCTTCCCGATGTCCGCGAGCGAGTTGAAATCTACTGCGAGCATGAGGAACGGTTTGCTGCCCAGATTCGCCGCTGCACCAGAATTTTTGGAACAATGGCGGTTCTCGACTTAAGGGAAGAGCCGGTCATCTACGTAGGGAACCGCTTCATGATATATGCCATGTTCCCCGAGTGCGATATCTCGATGCATGTGCTTTGGGGACTCCGGAAGGCGAAAACGGTGCTTGCGATAGGCAAGTCGATATTAAATCGGACTTGCACAGTCAAAGTAGATGAACTGGTTCTCAAACACGGCGGCGGCGGCCACGAGGCGGCAGGAACCTGCCAAGTCGACAACGAGCTCGCGCCAGCCACGATTCGGGAAATTATCTTGCGAGTCAAGGCGATTGGACGCGCCAGAGAGAGCGAGAGGGAACTGTTGCAATCAGACGTTGCTTGATTCTTGATTCGGATTGTGAACTGCATGCGTCGCTCGTCGTCTACCTCGGTTCGTGCGAAACCCCCACCAGCGTGGAAGAAATTCTCAGAAATAGACCATCGCTTGCTACGTCGGTATCTGGGTTACCCGTTAAGCTAGCGTGACCTCGAAGTGCACTGATGGAGCATTTACTTGCTCAACCTCATGCTGCCATTGTGAACGTATCGTCGGCTCTGGCGATGCTGCCTGCGGCGAGGCTGCCGTCAAACTGCTGTACGACGCGATCGGTGTACGGAGGCAATGGTGATCTTGCCGTTCTTTATCGGGAGAAAGGCAACGATGGCCGCGACAAACCCCCGGGGATTTAGCGCTTTCGGGCAGACTGTTTGGGCACTGGGACGGGTAAAGCCGCCCCAGTGAGTCCGCGCTCGCGGCAGCGCTCAGGTCGCATCCCTGCGGAGCCTTATCCTCTGCGCGAGTGTTTCGAGTATACGCCGCGTTCATGCGTCGATCACCACCCGGCGGGCCACATCGTAGGTAGTGCCGGACGATAACATCGCAATCAACACCGCGAGAAGACGGTCCGCCACTCCACGGAGCGCTCGGCCGTGAGAGTGTCCCTTAGCCCGCAATTCGGCGTAGTGGCTTTTACTTCGCGCGTCGCATTGCGTGCTGACCCGCGACCAATGGTAGATCGCGTTCCGTAGCCGCGGATTACAACTCTTCCGCATCACCACGCTCGTTCGCTTGCCGCTCTGGCGCATAATCGGAGCCGTGCCTCCATAGCTGCGGAGTGCGTGATAATCTCGTTCAGCGAGAGCTTGAGAAGACCAAGCGCACTGCGAGATCGCGGATATCGAATCTTGCATTCGCGCAGGCGACCCGGATTTAGAAGGGCTGTTTCTAGCGTTCGCGGGCTGGTCGGAGGAACGGCGAATTATTCGGGGGCAGGCGGGCCCAATAGACGAAAAAAGCCGCCGGGTTGCGAATCCTGCGGCAAGGACAAATCAGGAGTAACTCTAGGTTGAGTATATCTGATCGCCGCGCTCGGTCTTGTTAGATACGGCGCCGAGGCCCGAGCTTTTGTTCAGGGTTCGCTGTTGAACCCGCGAACACTGTGAGCTTGCTTGCAGGAGGCTTCCATGATCTCCTTCAGCGTCGGCCTCCCCCGCTTTCAGGAACCCCAGGAGGATGGCGGCCTTGCTCCCGTCGAGGGAACCTTTGTCCTTGGGCGCGTTCTCCTCCGGGTGGCTCCGCTAGCCGAGGGAACCTCCTCGGACGCAACCCCCCGGCGTCCGTGCGGCTTCGGGCGTAGCCGTGGGCTCGGCTTCGGCAAGTTCCTCCTGATCCTGTACTCGTGTTCCCGTGTTCCTGGTTATCGATTGCTTTGGTAGGAACCAGCTGTTCGCTACCTGGATCGCTTTCCTGATGCGGGCAACCCGGTAGCGCAGTCCTTGAACTTCTTGATCGGAGTCGCTCGGGGCAGGTCGTTCCAGATCTCGGCCAAGCGCCGGCCGGCCAGTTGACGCCAGATCACCCATTCTCGGATTCGCTTGCGAAGGTGTCTGCGCCCGTGACTACGGCGGCGTCACGGCACGGGCGCGAAAACGAAGGCGACCATTTCCAGGTCAATAATCGCACTAGTCACGGGTGAATCGAACTGAAAGTTTTGGCAAGCTCACGTTGTGTCGTGTCAGGAATGCGAACGTCTCAAGCTAAGAATTTCGAAGGCGATCGATGCCTGCATAGAGGCATCAAAAAGAAGTCCACAGTTTTGCCGATCTTATCGACCTTTCGCGGAATGGCGGAGCGGGCGCGAATCGATAACCTATGGGTGTGAATCTTCTACGGACGCGTGTAAGGGACTTTTTAACGCTGCTGTCCATCGCCGGAACGGCTGTCGTGCTCTCCGGCATGGTACGGGCCTCAGTAATCGACGACAGCTTCATTGCGGCGCGCTATGCTGCCAACTTGCTCGTCGGCAACGGCCTCGTCTTCAACGCCGGTGAACGCGTCGAGGGTTTCTCCGATCTTCTTTGGACGCTGCTGCTCGCGGTGCCCGTTTCTCTTGGCTGGCGGCCTGAGGCGTTCGCCGTTGTGGTCGGCGTATTCAGCGGCGCTTTAGCTTTCTACATCGCATACCGTGCCGCTGTGCGGTTCGGCGGCATCGATCCGCTGCTTGCGCTTCCGGTCACGCTTGCCTGCATGTTCAACGTCGATTTCTGGACCACCTGCACCAACGGTCTCGAAAGCGGCCTGTACGCCTTGCTCGCCATTTTTGCGCTGGTACTCTGGTGGGAGAAACGATTTCTTGCTGCGGGAGCGGTCCTCGGCACTCTCGTCTTTGTCCGTCCGGAAGCGCTGATGCTTGCGCCCCTGCTCGCGATCGTCGCTGTTCTTACGCGACCGCGTGGCGAGAAGCCGCGGCTTTCCTTTCTCTGGCCCTGGGCTATCCTTGCGGCCACCAGTTTCCTCTTCCGAATCGCGTACTTTCATGCCCTGCTTCCCAACAGCGTTACCGCCAAGAGTCACCCGTTGGCGATCAAACCTCTGGTCTTGGGGCTTGTTTACGTCTCGCACTTTGCCAGCGGAGTCGCTATCGTTCTCCTGCTTGCCATTGCAGCGCTGTTCACCCCGCTACCGCCCAATCGCCGCGACCGCTCTGCTTTGGTTGACGGCCCAGTTCCTGGTCGTCGTGATGAATGGCGGCGACTGGATGCCGGGCTTTCGCCTGCTAATCGTGTTTCTGCCGGTCTTC
>CBDDBV010000007.1:0-12808 GCA_965225785.1 Bryobacteraceae bacterium
AGACGTTCCCCTTCTTGTCCAGCGTGAGCTCGGGATTCGGCAATGCTCCGTCGCTTCCGCCGCTGAACACGTAAAGAGAAGTAAACTCTCCCGTATTGCTCACGCGAAACACCTGCCCTTGCGGCGCGGGCCCGTCCAGCGTGGTCCCGTAGACGTTCCCATCCGCGTCCGCCGTCACTCCGAAACAGTTGCTCCCGTCAGTGAAGGTATACAGCAACGTCGACTGGCCGGACAGGGTGAACTTATACAGGCTATTTGACTCTTGATCGGTAAGACCCCCACAAGCGTAGAAGTTTCCCTGAGCGTCTTGCCCAAAACCCGACCCCACAGAGCTGAACGGCAGAGTCGCGATACGTTCGCCGCTCGCTCCCAGGTAAAAGAAGGCTCCGGCGTTCCAAGGACCGCCCGCTCCGGTCAAGCCCAAGATCACGCCCCTGGAACTTCGCGTGATTTGAAACGGCACCGATCCACCGGGTGCCGGGGGGAACCGATACAGCGTGCTCTCCGCGCCCGTGGATGCGGCGATCTCGAACAGACCGCCCCCTAAACCGAAAAATTCCGAACTGCCGTAAAGATTTCCCGGCGCGTCCAGTACCACGCCTGGAGCGGCCGCATTCCCCGCTGGGCAGTTGCCGCCCGGCACCGAGAACCCTTCGTCGGGCGGTCCCGGAAACACATATACTTTGCTCGATTGCCCGGATGGCAGGTTCACCTGGAAGACACCCCCGCTCTCGAGATACGTGCCGCGCCCGCCGGTCACCACGTATAAGTTGCCCGCTCCGTCCAGCGCGGGCGCACCGCTTACCGGGACGTCCGCGCCGCGCGGCAGCGCGAACTGCGTGTACACGCCGCTCGCGCTCACCTCGTACACCGCGCCTTGCAGCCCGCCATACAGGTTGCCCGCGCTGTCGATCGCCAGCCCGGACTGCGGATAAGCCTGCGGAATCGTCGTGAAGGTGTGCAGCAGCGCGATCGCTCCTCCCGGGCTCAGCTTAAACACCGTACCGAGATCCCCCACCGTCCCGCCGTAGGAAGTGGTGCCGTACAAGTTTCCTTGCGCATCCAGAGTCACGCCCGCGTACGGATTCGCGCCGTCCACCGGAAAGCCCGCGAAGGCGTGCAACACGGTGAACTGGCCCGCCGCCGAGAACTCCCACACCACGCCGCCGTTCATGCTGCCGCCTTCCGACGCCGTCCCGTAGAGATTTCCGGCCGGGTCGAGCGTCACGCCGCCGTAGACCTTGGCTCCGTCCGCGGCGCCGGTGAAGGAGTAGAGCACGGTCTCCGCTCCACTTGGCGTCAGCTTGTAGATCGCGCCTTGATCGTAGACTCCTCCGAAGGTGGTGGTGCCATAGAGATTGCCCACCGCGTCTTCGGTAACGCCCGCGTTGGGCTGGGCGGCGTCGGGAGCTCCCTGGAAGCTGTAGAGGACTTTGTACTTGCCACCGGCGCCGCGCTCGAAGACCACGCCGTTGTCGGTTGCGCCGCCCAGCAGCGTGGTGCCGTAGAGATCGCCGGAGGAATCACGGATGATTGTGCCGCAAGGAGACAACCCCTGCGGAAAGTATCCGAAGGTTTGGAGAATGGTTTCGGTCTGGGCCTGGGCTGGCAGGTGGACCAGGCAAGGAATGAACAACGCAAAAAGATTGCGAAAAGCAGCCATGTTGAAAAGCCCTCCTGCGGCTTGGTCCCGCAGAGTATCATGGCCGCCAGGTGGCGCGGGTACGTAACCGTCGGAAGCTATGCTTGTCGGTTACGTAATTGTCGGCGCGAAGTAGAAATGTGATATGTTCTTATGTCTCTTAGACAACTTTCGATTCACCCCTTAGTCCCTCCTGGAGGAGTCACGTGCGTCTCATCTGGATCACAGTAGTAACACTGTCCTTTTGCTCGCCTGCCTTCAACCAAGCCCTCTTCAACGTACCGCCCGTCTCGCCGGTTAGCACGGAAGGCGGTCAGGCGGCGGCATCCGCTGACTTCAACGAAGACGGCCTACCCGATCTCGCCGTTTCCAGTGTCCAAAGCACCGCTATCATGTTAAACCAAGGCGGATACCGGTTCGTCCAAACGACGCAATCGCAATACGGACTTCGTGGCGGGAGCTACATGGTGGCTGGCGATTTCAACGGAGACGGGCACGTGGATCTTGCCCTCTTCGACATCTACGACCACGAGGTCGTAATTCTCCTCGGTGTTGGCGACGGCACGTTTCGCGAAGGTCCCGTTTTTGCGACTTTGTCATCGGGGAATGGATCCGGTTTGTTCGCCGGCGACGTAAACGGCGATGGTAAGCTCGATCTCGTTAGTTGTGGGATCGGAGACGCTGCCTTCGACAGCGGATCGTACCTCCAGACCCTTCTCGGAAATGGGGATGGAACGTTTTCCGTCCAGACGGCGCAGTCCTTCGGCGAGTCGTATGGCGGATTCGAAGGCTTGATTCTGGCGGACTTTAACCAGGACGGGTTACTAGACGCAGCGACCCTCGGTCTTTCCCCAGAGAATCCGAATCCCACCCTGATATCCGTCGCGTATGGCAAGGGAGATGGGACATTTCAGAACCTCGCCGTAGTAGCACAGGCCTCGTTCGGCGCGACTGCGATCGCCTTTGCTGACCTCAATGCGGACGGCTTGCCGGACATCTTATTCGCAGGAACATCCGGATCGGCGTCTACATCTTTTCAGAGAAACCTTACCGTTCTCCTCAACAGCTCCAACGGCAGCTTCCAGGCTCAGAACTATTTGGCCTCTTTCAATCCAACGGCCAGGGGACCAAACACCAATGAGCTAATCGTCGTGGGAGACTTTAACGGAGATGACATACAGGACGTGTTTGTGCCCGCAGCAGGCATTGACGGGGACGGACAATCGTTTCTTTGGCCCGGCGTCGGTGGGGGCGAACTGGGGCCCCCTCAAACCAGCTGGACGCTTCCGGCGATCGCTGCATTTCCGGGATTCTTCAACAAGCCCGGCGTTCTCGACGTAGGCTTGGCTGGAGCCTATAGCGTCTCCGCGGCGCCCTATGCCGGCAGAAACTCATTCGTCGGCCCCGTTGTCACTGCAAACGCAATTGAAGTACCGGAAATTCAAGATACGGCGGATTTCAACGGTGACGGACTCACCGATCTTCTGATTTCCACCTTGAGGGGTTTTGCCGTTGCCATGGCTGCCGGCGACGGGAATTTTCAGGTAAACACGTATATTCTTACCGCGGAGATTCGCCCCGCAGCGGCCGCGGGAGATTTGAACGGTGACGGCAAGGCGGATGTGGCGATGTTAACCGGAACACCAGAGGGCCACACTAGAGTCACCACGTACTTGGGCAATGGAGATGGTACTTTCGGAAGCGCCGTCTTGGCGACTACGATTCCCAGCCCGTATGGCAGCGACGTCGTTGCACGAATCGCGGACTTCGATGGCGATGGGAAGAACGACATCGTTTTTCTATCAAGCGAAGATGAAGGCGACGCCAACCTCTATT
This sequence comes from Bryobacteraceae bacterium, assembly GCA_965225785.1. Lineage (GTDB taxonomy): Bacteria > Acidobacteriota > Terriglobia > Bryobacterales > Bryobacteraceae > Bog-113. Next base: position 3,479 of record CBDDBV010000007.1, read on the forward strand.
TTCTCCACGGCAACGGCGACGGGACATTTCTCCCCTACTACGTCGCCTCGCTTGCCGGCACGGGTAGATACGCGGCTTTCCTCGCCGTTGCCGACTTCAACGGCGACGGCATTGCCGACTTCGCGGTGTCGAACGGATCCAGTCTGCTGGTCTACTCCGGGGTCAAGGGCGGCTTACCTTCACGGAGCTTCGGTTACAAGCCAGACGAACTGTTTGTGGAAGGACTCACGACCGGCGACTTCAACGGGGACGGCATTCCCGATATTGCTCTCGCGGGCGACGTGCAGGGAGAGCCTTTCTTTTTCACTTTTCCCGGTGCCGGCGATGGGACGTTTGGCGCGCCGGTTCTCTCTCCGAACAACGATTCCTACCCTATTTTGTCCATTGATATCAATGGTGACGGCAATCTCGATCTCATCTCTGGGCAAACCGACAACGCTCTCTACTTTGGCGTGTTCGCCTTTCTCGGAGATGGCCATGGAAAGTTCACTGCAGCGGGAGATTGGCTCTTGATTGAGGCCGACGACTTCGCGGTAGGTCATTTCACTTCGGACAATCGTGTCGGAGTGGTCGGGTGCGACATCGGCGGGCTCGCCGTGATTGAAGCAAAGTAAGTTCGGCCCCGGCGAGGGGGTCGAAGCGAGGCAGGTCGAGCAGCATCCATTAACGGCACGTGTAAAAACTGAACGGCTGTGTATCATCGCTGAGGTTCACTCCAGTTCCTGGGACAGTGAAACGCTCAATTTCTCATACGACGGACACTTAGCACTGCACCTTTAGGATAATCCTGAATGGCGTCAGAGTATTCGCGGGCGAATCTCGAAACCCGAGGCCGTTAATCGGTCGTGCTGCCCAAAACGGGGAGACAGAGAAGAACCTGAAGATGCTCGCCACACGCGAGTTCCATAACCAAGTCAGCGATGCGGAGAGAGAAACGGAGAACAAAAATAGCGGTGTATGGCCAGTTTTTGAGAGATTTACATGAGGTGCCGGATATCCGCAAATGATGATCGGCAATCCGCAAACAAGGCCGGTGTTGACGCGCGAATGACGTTCAGGCATAATAATCTTATGCCTACGCCCAAAAGCCCTAAAGCGAGCATGCCTTCTGGCGCGCTGCCTATGCTGATCTTGCGCGTGCTTCAATCAAACGCGTGCCACGGCTATGCAATCGCGCAACGCATTCGCATCCTCTCGCACGAGGTCCTCGGCGTTGAGGAAGGACTGCTCTATCCTACCCTCCAAAGAATGCTTTTGAAGGGCTGGGTGACTGCGAAATGGGGCATCTCTGAAACCAATCGTAAGGTTCGCTTCTACGAGTTGACCAAGAAGGGCCGCGAGGAACTTAAGGGTGAGGTGTCAGACTTTCATCGCTATACCCAAGCGATTCAGGATGTCCTGCGAACTGCTGACGGGGGGAGTCACCAGTGAACGAATTCTTTCGCCGCCTGCATTACTTGCTGAATCGTCGCCGCTTAGATCGCGAACTCGAAGGCGATATGCGGGTTCATCGGGAGATGGCGGCGCAGACAGCAGGGGATGCCGGGTTCGGCAATGTCCTGCGGCTTCGGGAAGAAGCACGCGATGCGTGGGGGTGGACGTGGATCGATCGGTTGGGACAGGATCTGCATTACGGAATCCGCATGATGGCTCGATCACCGGGATTTTCGTTGATGGCGGTCATGGTCCTGGCAATCGGAATCGGGGTCAACGTTGCTGGTTTCAGCGTGTTTGACATGGTCGCGTTGAAACCTCTCCCCGTTCCAGATGCGGATCGCCTGGTGAGATTGGAACGGAGGTCTCCGAATAATTACACCAGTGAAATGGCTTACCCATCCTTTCTCTTTTATCGGGATCACGCCAAAACGCTATCAAGTGCGATGGCGGTTCTTGGGATACCGCCTTTGCAGATCGATGAGGACCTGAAAGGCACAACCGCTTCGTTGGTGACTCCGAATTACTTTTTCGAGTTGCGCGCTCAAGCCGCTTTCGGTCGCATGCTCGATCCAGGAATCGATGGCGGTGACGGCGCTGCTCCGGTGATGGTGATCAGCTACGAGCTCTGGCAACGCCGCTTCAACGGAGACCCGGGAGTGGTTGGACGCACGGTCCATCTAAACAAGAAGCCCGTCACGATCGTGGGCGTAGCGCCCTTCGCGCTAGCCACCTTAGGCGGCCAGTATCCCAATATTTGGCTTTCCATCCAGGAGCAGCCGTACTTATTTGAGGGTAGTGGCGTACTGAAGGATTTCGATAACGCAAGCGTCCGGGCTTGGGGCAAACTGTCGCCGGGAGTAAGCCCGGAGGTCGCCGGGCAAGAGCTTCGATCGCTAACAATTGAGCTGGGGCGGAAACATCCAACCGCGGTTTGGGATAAAGAATTCATCCAAATCTCACCGGGCGGGCACCTGCAAGTGGCAAACCCGGAGATGTATCAGGTGGCGGCGATGGTCGGCGTGCTAGGGCTGTTGCTTCTGGCGGTTGCATGCGGCAATTTAGGCGCGCTGCTACTGGCGCGAGCGGTACAGAGGGAACGTGAAATCGATATTCGCAGATCTGTCGGTGCTAGCGACGCGCGTGTCTTCCGCCAGTTGTGCACCGAGAGCCTGTTGCTTGCGGCGGTGGGAGGCATTGCCGGACTGGTACTTGGAAGCGCTGTCACCCGCGTTGCATTAGTCAAGCTGGACGCGCCGAAGTGGTTGAGCGCTGTTCCCGACGCGCGAGTCTTGCTGTTTACGCTCGGGATGAGCTTATTGGCAACGATATTGTTTGGGTTCACTCCCGCGTTCCAGATTGCACGGCAGGGTCGGCACAAAACACTGGCACGCCAGATTTTGGTAAGTGCGCAACTGGCAGGTAGTTGCGTCCTTTTGATTGTGGCCGGACTGCTGGTTCGGGCGGCTCACCACGCACTGTTCACCGACCCCGGATTTAGCTACCAACGGCTGATCTCGATTGACGGCCAGTTGAAACAGCACGGCTACACGGACTTGCAAGCGAAGGCCTATCTGGACAATATGCAAGCACGCCTACGTCAACTACCCGGGGTTCGTTCCGTGTCTCTGGTTTTGCTTCCACCGCTCGGGCACGCAGTTTCGTACAGTTCCACGACGATCAACGGCCAGAATCTAAGGATCTATCCAAATTTTGTCGGGCCCGAATTCTTCCGGACAATGCAAATCCCGATATTGCAAGGCCGGACCTTCTTTCCAAAAGAGAAAAATGCGCTAATTGTCAGTAAGACGTTCGCACGCATGCAATGGCCCGGGCTGAATCCGTTGGGAAAGCTGGTCGGAGATGGAAGCCATAAAGATGTTGTAATTGGGGTCGTGGCCGATGCGCATATGAACGCGTTGAACGATGATGATGCGTTGGAGGAATATTGGGCGGCGGCAGTGGATCAGATGGCGAGCATGGTCGTGATTGCTCGGACTGACGGATCGCCGAAAAACCTGCCGACCGCGGCAAAGTCGATTAGCGATGACCTTGATCGCACGCTATTTCCAGAAATTCGACCGATTGAGTCACTTTACTCAGACAGCGTTTCTCAGATCGAGCGCATTGCGGAGGCGGTAACGTTAATTGGTCTAATTGCAGTGAGCCTGGTGGCCGTGGGCGTCCTCGGGCTAGTAAGTCTGACTGTTCGGCAAAGAACAAGAGAAATAGCAATTCGACTTGCACTCGGCGCTTCTTCGCTGAATGTTTTGAATGCAATCTTCCGGCAGTTCCTATTGCCCGCAAGCATTGGATTGGCACTTGGAATTATGAGCGCGGTTGCAGCCTCAAGTCTATTGCGTCGCGCGCTCTACGGCATCAGCAACCTGGATTTTCTCGCATACGCGGGAGCAGTCGGCTTTCTGATTGCGGTACTTGCAATTGCGGCGTTGCTGCCTGCGCGGCAGCTACTACGGCTAAATGTGTCTAACGCGCTTCATTATGAATAAGCCCGGGCGCGTGGAATCAAAGCCCTTTTCGCAAGTTGTTACCGTGAGACGAATGGCTGATATCATCGTGGTCGATTCCGAGCCCACCGTTCGCTTGGTAATCTCCAGAATTCTTGAACGCTCCGGCCATGTTCATTAGGGCCACTGGCGATGTCGAGGAGGCTATCGGTCTCGCTCCCCGAAAAACTTCGTCAGGTGCTGACCGGTGCGTGATCCGGTCCATCTGGACTCTGAACGCGGTGGCGGCTTTCCTATTCCTTCCATGAATCGATGTCCAGGGCCGCGCCGCCTCACGTGACTCCCGGCGTGTCGAACCCTTTACTCGCGCAGCTATGAATCGCATCCAACCGGCGATGCGGATGTTGCATATGCGAGGAACCGGCGATTGCGCGATTACGCCGGCCTCGCCTACGAACGGTTGGTTGTAATATTCATAATGTGAACGGTTTCTAGACCTAGGCGGGAGCCGATGAAATTTACCAGGCGCTCGTTCCTCGAAACAGCAGTGGCCCTCAATGCCACCGCCGCCTGGAGCCGTCCAATCGGCTCGCCCTCGCGCGTCACTTGGCGGGAGCGTCGCGATCTATTCCCGGAAGGCGTAGCTTCCGGCGACCCCGACTTCAACAGCGTTCTTCTCTGGACGCGCCGCCCTGCCGCGAGGGATCTCCCAGTAGCGCGACTGACGGTGGAAGTAGCCGAGGATGCTCTTTTCAAGCGTGTAACCGCCGTCGAGCACGTTCCAATTTCGGCCGCTTCGGACTGGACCTGCCGCGTGCTCGTCGGTGGTCTGCAGCCTTCGGCGGTGTACTGGTATCGCTTCAGTGACCCCAATGGAAACGGCAGCCGAATCGGCCGCACGATCACCGCCCCCGTCGAACATGACGACAGGCCAGTGCGGTTTGCCTTCGTGAGCTGCCAGAACGTGAACCAAGGCGCTCAAAACGCTTATCGGCGGATGATCTATGAGGACGAGCGTGCTTCGGAGCGAGATCGGCTCGACTTCGTCCTGCATCTCGGCGACTTCATCTACGAACTGGTCTGGTATCCGGAAGATCGCCCGCAAGGCATGTACGATCGCCGCCTGCGTGACATCGTGCGATATCCGCATGGCGAGAAGATCAAGGACTTTCACATTCCCACGACCGTGGACGATTATCGTGCGGTTTACCGCGCCTATCTGCGTGATCCTGACTTACAGGACGCTCGCGCACGCTGGCCGTTCGTCAACATGTGGGATAACCACGAATTCAGTTGGAAAGGTTGGCAGGGACTTCAGAAGTTCGAGGGCCGGACGAGGCCCGCACAAACCCGCAAGGTTGCGGCTAATCAAGCGTTTTTCGATTATCAACCGGCACGTGTCGCGAAGGCGAGCGGACCATCGCTGACGTTCGATCCGCCTCGGGTTACCGACGCGCCGATTACCCACTTCGACGAGCACGGCCTTGGCGATGAACCGAACAATCTGAAAGCTCTAAGCAGTCTGACAGGTTACCGAGCTCTCCGCTGGGGCCGCAACCTTGAGTTGATCGTCACCGACCAACGTAGCTATAGGTCGGAAGAACCGTTGGATCGCGCCGAAGCCGCGGCATTCCTGAATGATGACTTTCCAGAATTCCTGCCGGAGGAGGCTATGGAAATTCTCGATGCGGGACGTTCCTACAATGGAGGCCGCGCGCCGACCACGATTCCCTACGGCAGTAACAACGTTCCTAACTTCCGCGAGTATTCACCGGCGCAAACGATCCTCGGTGCGGAGCAGAAGCAATGGTTTTTGGAGCGGCTGCGCGACTCGAAAGCGACATGGAAGATCTGGGGTAACACGACTGCCACACTGGACATGCGGGCCGACCCGCAAAACCTGCCGGCGGGTCTGACGAAACCGTGGCCCGGTGCCGGTTACGCCGGCTTCGCAAACGGGGACCATAGTAACGCGTATATAGAACGTGGCGAGATCTACGATTTCGTGCAAAACCACGGCATTACGGGCTTCGCTACCGTCGCGGGAGATCGTCATAGCTTCTGGGCGGGACTCGCGGCGAAGTCCTTGCCGCCGAAGCCGTTTCTTCCTGTGGGTGTCGCATTTGTTGTGGGCTCAATTTCAGCGCCCGGAATGGTGGAGGCCCTCGAACACAATTTTCCCAGACAACATCCGCTGCTGCCACTGTTTCTGGGTCGCGCACCGGGTGTGGACGCGCCCGAGCCCACGATCAACCTTCTGCTGCGGCATGGCGTTAAGTCATGTTTGGAATACGCAAAGAGCGGCGACATCGCGAAAGCACGCGCCGCATCGAATCCAAATCTCTCACCGCACCTGTCGTTCGTGGATATGGGCGGGCACGGATACGCGGTCGTCCGTGTAAGCAGCACGGCACTTGAGACCGAGTTCGTTTGCATTCCTCGCCCACTTGAACGTAGTGTCCAGCCAAACGGCGGTCCGCTTGCGTACCGTGCGCGCTTTCACGTCCCCTTATGGCATACGGGGGAATCACCGCGGATACGCACGGAGATCGCGGAAGGCGATCCAAAGTTTTCTGTTCGATAACGATTCACTTGCCTGTGATTCGAGTTTTTTCAAGGCTTTGGACGATTGTTGCCCATCCGGGAAACTAAGCGTGAAATCGCGTCACCGGGATCTTTACGATTCAGGGCACGGTGGCATAAAAAGGTATTGTTGATCCACGTCGATGCTCAGAATCTGCCTCAGGGTGTGAGCCCGCGCTCCGTCCAAACCTCCTCGGGTAATTACAACTACACGGCGACGCAGCTCTCAAACGGCTGGACGGTGGTCGATCTTACGAAATTCCCCAGCTTCCCGTCCTGGTCCGGCGGCAGTCCCGCGGCCTTCACCGCAGCCCTGCAGCTCAACCTCCGCAACACGCTGCCGAATTCGACGCCCGGAAAACTATTCACCCAATCCGGGTTGGCGGTTCCCTTCTCGACCGCGCAGTACCTGGGTAACAACCAAGGCTGGATGGGCCCGTACGCTCCCATTGTGTCGTACCAGCCGATCTCAAGTTCAGGTTTGTCCGCGCTTGGCCTGCCGACCTTTCCCACCGGCGGGCAACCCACTTCCGATCCCCTGACCAATGCGGGGAACATCAAGCTCAGTCAAAGCCTTCTCCAGAACTATCCGGAACAGTACTGGCCGTCGGGAACCACGGCCCCGCAATACCTGATCTGCGGGACCCAGGCGCTGACCCCCAAGATCAACTTCGTGGGAACGCAATTCTCCGTTCCCGTAGACGACCCCCACGCCTTTTCCCACCAGCCCGACCAACTGCGATTTAGCGGCTGCCAGCAATAGCTGCAGCCAGATCTTCGCTCAGCAAGCTCAGACGACCGCCGCTGCCGCAGGCCTGACCTGGCAGCCGGGGCTGCCGCTGACAATCGAGGGAACGGGATTTGGGATTCTGCCGGTAATGAGCCTGCCGTATGCCACGACGGGGTGGATCTCTTCATCTACGTCTTACCTAACTGTCCAGGACGTGAACTCCCAAGGCCACGTTATTTGGACCAGCCCCAACTCCGATTGTCAGATGTACATTCCCAAGTGGAGCGAGAGATCCATCACGGTGATCCCGAACTTGGCGGCGCCTATCGATGACGGCGTGGGCGTTCCAGTCTCGCTCCTAACGGATACTACCCCATTTAGCTTGGCCGCCTCGAGTAGTTGCCCGGTGACCGCGGGCGATACCATCACGGTAACGGTTACCAACCCGGAATCGGCGAGCAGCCCCCCGAACAACCAATCTACGCTCAGCGTCCCCGTGTACGCTTTCGGCGCAGGTTCGACCTTGCATTAAGGCTGCCGTTGCGCCGCGTCGCTTACGGAAGGCGAGACTTCGTATATGACGCCGTAGCCCGAGGGGCCGCCGTAGGTTGCCGAGCCGTATACGTTCCCGGCCGCATCGAGTACCGGTGTTGAAAATCCCCCGCCTCCATCGCCGGATCCGGCGGTGAACGTGTGGAGCACGGTGTACGATCCGGCTGCGGTCACCTCGAAGAGCACGCCGCATCCGGCCGCGTTCGGATTGTACGGCAGTACGCAAGGGGCGGCGCCACCAGCGCTGGTAGTTCCGTAAATGTCCCCGGCGGAGTCCAGCGCCACGCCCGAGGTTGGGTCGCCCCCGTCTGCCTTCCCGGTGAACGAATAGAGGACCCTATACTGGCCCGACGGTGCAAGTGCATACACCACGCCTTGGTTGTGGAGCCCGTAATTCGTTGTGGCTCCGTAGATACTTCCATTGGGGCCGATCGTCACGCCGTTGTTGACCGGCAAACCGCCCGTCTCGGAAATAAAGGTGTGAAGCACGGTCTCGGTACCGTCAGGGGCCACCCTAAAGATCACCCCGGCCCCTATTCCTCCGTAGCTCGTGACTCCGTAGACGTTCCCCTTCTTGTCCAGCGTGAGCTCGGGATTCGGCAATGCTCCGTCGCTTCCGCCGCTGAACACGTAGAGCGACGTAAACTCCCCCGTATTGCTCACGCGAAACACCTGCCCTTGCGGCGCGGGGCCCGTCCAGCGTGGTCCCGTAGACGTTCCCATCCGCGTCCGCCGTCACTCCGAAACAGTTGCTCCCGTCAGTGAAGGTATACAGCAACGTCGACTGGCCGGACAGGGTGAACTTATACAGGCTATTTGACTCTTGATCGGTAAGACCCCCACAAGCGTAGAAGTTTCCCTGAGCGTCTTGCCCAAAACCCGACCCCACAGAGCTGAACGGCAGAGTCGCGATACGTTCGCCGCTCGCTCCCAGGTAAAAGAAGGCTCCGGCGTTCCAAGGACCGCCCGCTCCGGTCAAGCCCAAGATCACGCCCCTGGAACTTCGCGTGATTTGAAACGGCACCGATCCACCGGGTGCCGGGGGGAACCGATACAGCGTGCTCTCCGCGCCCGTGGATGCGGCGATCTCGAACAGACCGCCCCCTAAACCGAAAAATTCCGAACTGCCGTAAAGATTTCCCGGCGCGTCCAGTACCACGCCTGGAGCGGCCGCATTCCCCGCTGGGCAGTTGCCGCCCGGCACCGAGAACCCTTCGTCGGGCGGTCCGGGAAACACATAGACTTTGCTCGATTGCCCGGATGGCAGGTTCACCTGGAAGACACCCCCGCTCTCGAGATACGTGCCGCGCCCGCCGGTCACCATGTATAAGTTTCCCGCTCCGTCCAGCGCGGGCGCGCCGCTCACCGGGACGTCCGCGCCGCGCGGCAGCGCGAACTGCGTGTACACGCCGCTCGCGCTCACCTCGTACACCGCGCCTTGCAGCCCGCCATACAGGTTGCCCGCGCTGTCGATCGCCAGCCCGGACTGCGGATAAGCCTGCGGAATCGTAGTGAAGGTGTGCAGCAGCGCGATCGCTCCTCCCGGGCTCAGCTTAAACACCG
>CBDDBV010000008.1:0-8579 GCA_965225785.1 Bryobacteraceae bacterium
TGGCAGCCAACGCTTCCGCGAACTCCGCGGGGCTGTAGTAAATGCTGAAGGCGATTTTCAGCTCCTTCATGATGGCAACCATCGGGATGAAGCTCTCCTCACCCGCAGCAATCCCGGAAACCACGATGCGCGCCTGTTGGGGAGCTTCGTTGACCAGACGGCCAAACATGCCGGGAGCCCCGGTATTCTCGAATATTGCGGTGCGCGCGCCGGGAGCGATCGTTGCCGCAAGCATCACCGGGCTCTGTTCGCGGCCATCGACGGTTTTGCTTGCGCCCATGAGGTGCGCGAGTTCTCTGCGGCGCGGAGACAAATCCGAGGCGATGATGGTCTTGACGCCGCGCATTTTGAGCACCGCGGTGATCGCGAGTCCGATGGGGCCGCAGCCGACCACGACCGCGACCTCGTCCTGATTCATGGCCGCAGCATTGACCGCATGCACCGCGATGCCGAGCGGTTCGGTCAGCGCCGCCGCGGCGTCGGTTACCTGGTCGTCGACCTTGAGCAGCATGGCTTCGCTAAGCAACAGGTGTTCCGCATATGCCCCAGGGGTCTCCGGTGTGCTGCCCAGCAAGGCGGGGCCGGCATCCTTCAACACGAAGGGCATGGAGCAGACCCGATCGCCGATCTTTAATGCTTGCTGAGTGGCCGATCCGAAGCGCACGATTTCACCGACGAACTCATGCCCAAGGATCAGCCCGGCCGCGAGTCCCCGCTCAAGATCCGCGGTAGGTGCGCCGAGTTTCTTGGCCTGCTCCACGATGTGGTCGGCATGCTTGACAAAATGCAGGTCTGATCCACAGATACCGCAGGCGCGGACTTTGACGAGCACCTGGCCGGGGCCCGGTTCCGGGGTGGGAACCGTTTCAACATGGAATGCGTGATCCCGAAACACGGCGGCGCGCATGAACCTTACTCCCCTACGACGATGAGCTTGGATGAATCGAGACCGAAGGCAGTGCAGTAACCCCGGTACAACTCGAGCGCGAGGCGCGCATCCATCACCGATATGACCTTGCCCTCCGCGTCCAGGTTCACGTTGCTACCGTGCACGGCAAACCACACCAGCGTCTCGCCCTCCTGGTCGGCCGGCGTGCACAGCGTATGAACCGAGCCTGCGGGTTCAAAGAGATACGAACCGGGCGAATTCACCGCCTGCGGAGATTCCGCGTAGTACCAACGACCCTTGAAGGTGACGCCGTAGACATGTCCCGTATGGTAGTGCTTGACGACTTGATAGTTGGATGGAAGCCGAATGGTCGAGATCCAAAGATTGCTGTTGAGATCGACATGCAGCAGCTGGATGGCACTGCCATCGCCCGCTTCCGCGAACGGCAGATCCGCCGCGCCGACGTGCAGGGTGCCTTGATCAGAGCTGGCCGGAAACAGAGGTCTCTTGGACAGATTCTCCGCCAATTTCAGCAAGGCAGGAGGAATCGCGGGCGCCGCTGTCTGATTCATGATCCGTCCTTGGGGTTACTTGATCGATGTTGCAATTTGATCGAAGCGCGCGCGAGTTTCGTTGAAATTCGATGGCAACTCGAGTTTGCGCGGCGTATACCAGGGCAAATAGATCGACAACCAGCGCGGCAGCGCCATGCGCCAATAACGCTTGCGGAAGGCCTGACGTCGCGCCTTGGCTTCAGGCGTGTCATGTTTCGCGAAAATATCGGGATCGGCATCTTTCAAAATCTGCGTCAAACGCAGACCCCAACGTAGAAAATGCGTCTGCGCCCAGAACCCCACCACCAAGCGGTAGAGGTAGCCGCCGCCGACCGCCTTGTAAGCCTCGAAGGCGACATTGCGGTGCTCCAGCTCCTCCATGACGTGCCATAGCGCCAGCTCGCGCAGCGGGTGGCCTGGCTTTGCGAACATGCCGAGTTCGATCTGCACGCTGGAAAAGGCTGCCGTCATGCATTCGAAGCCCTCGGCGTATGCCAGATTGAATTTCAGCGACTTGGTGCGACTGAATCTCTCGAATTCGCCGCTCAACGTCGCTTCCAACTCCTTGAGCTTGGCGTAAGCGGGTTTCAACGATCGAATCGAGGCATTGGCACGGGCATGTTGGCGATAGTGATGGGCTTCCTGCTGGGTGAAACGGCGCATTTCATCCTTCTGATCCGGAGTCTTGGCGAACTCACTGGCCGCGGTGACCGAGCGAATCAGATAAGGCTCCAGATACGGGAGCATGAACCACGTGCCGACGAAGATGTAGGATTGCTCCGGATCGTCCTCAATGAACACCAGGTCCATGTCGGGCGGAAATTCGAAGCTCATGTTACGGATTGCAATTTCGTTCATTCGCACTCCTGCGACGATCAGTTGGGTAGGCTCGCGCGCATGGCTTTTTTGTCGACCTTGCCGTTGGGCAGTGTGACAAACGCTTCAAGCACACTCCAGGTCTTGGGAATCTTGTAATTGGCGATTCGGGTACGCAGAAACGCCTTGAGGGCTTCCACGTCAATCTCGTGATCAGGCTGTGCCAGCAGAAAGGCGTGGCCCACCTCTTGGAAGGTTGCGTGCGGAACCGCGACCACCGCCGCCTGGGCGACGGCCGGGTGCTCACAGATGGCCAGTTCGATTTCGACCGGGTAGCAGTTGTACCCTCCGGACTTGAACATGTCGTTGCGCCGCCCCGCGAAGGCGATGTGACCGTCGACTCGCAGCACCCCAAGGTCTCCGGTTTTCAGCCAATTGTCGTCGGTAAAGACAGCCCGCGTGGCCTCGGGCTTCTTGAAGTAGCCTGACATGACCGATAAACCGCGCACCTGAATCTCGCCGACTTCGCCCGGCGGTAGAATTTGTCCCTCAGCGTCCGCGACACGAATCTCGACACCTTCGATCGGTCGACCAATGGTTTCGGACATCACTTCGAGAGGCGCGTCAAACGGCGTGTAAGTGATCATACCGGTCGTTTCGGTCTGACCGTACACGCTGGATAGACGCGCACCGGATTTCCGTACTTCTCTCAAGTGGGCCATCGACGTCGAGGCGCCGCCAAAGACGATCACCTCAAAATTGCTGAACTTCTCAAAACTGAATCCCGGTACCGCGAGGAGCATGGCAAACGCCGTGGGACTCGCCACCAAAAAGGTCGGATGTTCGGCGCGAATTGCGGCGTCGATCAAATCTCGATCCACCCGAGGCACGAAAGTGATCGAGCCGCCCGCCGCGAACACGGTCATGCAGACATTGTTGAGACCGCCGACGTGATTGATCGGCGCCGGACACACCGTGCGCTCCAGCCCGCTGCCAATCCATTGGCGATGTGCAAGCGCGGTTTGCACGATCGCCCGGTGCGATAGCTCGGCGCCTTTTGGTCGTCCGGTGGTCCCCGATGTATACACGATGACCGCCGTGTCTTCGGGGTCTACCCGGCCGCGCCGTTCCGCAAGAGCCGTACGGCTCACCCTCACCCCTGCGGCGACAAACTCATGTGTAATGTCGAGGGCCGCATCACTCAGACGAACGAAACGCACTTCATACGTCGCCAGTGCCCGCAATTCCTCGATATAGTCGCGTCCATCGAAGGGGGAACGCACGAAGACGATGGACGGTGTTGCGTCGTGCAGCAAGTAGGCGTACTCATTACGTTGATATTTTGGATTCAACCCCTGCCAGATCGCGCCGATCGACACGGTCGCCAGATAGATAAGCCAAAAATCAGCGCTGGGCGGAGCCAATGTGGCCACCCGATCGCCGGCCGCGACGTTCGCGGCAAGCAACGCCTGCGCCAGGGCATCCACGCGTTGGCGCAAGGTCTCGTTGGTCAAACGAAGTCGCCCGTCGATCAACGCTTCACGATCCGGGTGCTTTTGAGCGCGCAGCTTGAGCAGATCATCGACGACGTGCGCGTGTTTCGCGTTCATTGGGGTCACCCACGCCCTTAACGGCGCGGAGCGGTGAGGCTCACGCCTGCGACGGCAGCGGCCTTGGTCACGAATTTCATGACCTGTTGTGCGCCCTCGGTGTAATGATGCAGCCCGGCCGGGTCCGAAATACGTTCAAAGTTTGTGGCGACATTTTCGGCCGTCAACTGATCCGGTTCCAGGTAAATGCCGTCTGTTTCATGGATCAGCGTGCGGGAAAACCCGCCCGCGGTGGCGTTGAGAATGACGCGGCTCGGGGATTCCTCGCTGACCAAGAATACCGCCGCGGGTACCACCGATTCAGGGGTCATCAGGTCGATCAGCGCCTGTGGCAACAGCGCGGCGGTCATGCGGGTGGCGGCACCGGGGCCAATCGCATTGACGCGGATGTCATTTTTCGCTCCCTCGATGTGCAGTACATTCATCAAGCCTATGAGTGCAGCTTTGGCGGCCCCGTAGTTCGATTGGCCAAAATTTCCGTAGAGCCCGCTCGATGAGGTGGTCATGAGGATTCGGCCATAATTGGCGGCCCGCATGAACGGCCAGACCGCGCGCGTGCACAACACCGAACCCCACAGATGTACGTCCATGACTCTCTGGAAATCAGATGGGGTCATTTTGGCAAAACTGGCGTCGCGCAGAATGCCGGCATTGTTGATCAAGACATCGACGCGGCCCCAGGTATCCATGGCCGACTTGACGAGGAGAACAACCTGCGCCTCGTTGGTCACGTCGGCGCCGTTCGCGATCGCATGGCCGCCAGAGGTCAGAATTTCCTGGACGACGGCGTTGGCCGGGCCGGATGAGCCTCCGGTTCCGTCGACGCCGCCGCCGAAATCATTCACCACGACGTTCGCACCGCGTCGTGCCAAATCGAGCGCGTACGCTCGACCCAGACCCGCGCCGGCACCGGTCACGATCGCCACCCGTCCTTCGAATCGGATACTCATCGGTGCTCCCAGGAATTTACGCGACAAACTGCAAGGCCAACCACTCGGCAATTAGTGCGGGCTTTCTCTCGTCCTCGATTTCAATCGTCGCCGAGAGGGTGGAGAGCCATTGTCCCGGCGCGCGTTCGATGAGGTCTTTGAGCACGAATCTTCCCCGGATACGTTTGCCGGCCCTTACGGGGGCGAGCAATCGCACCTTGTCAAAGCCGTAGTTCACGCCCATTTGCACGCCGCGCAGGGCGAATTCCACGGACTTGCCGAACTTCGCGAGTAGCGACATGACGAGAAAGCCGTGGGCAATCGTGCCGCCGAATGGCGTCGCCGCGGCGCGTACCGGGTCTACATGAATGAATTGATGATCATCCGTGAGGTCCGCAAACCGGTTGATCATGTCTTGTGTGACCGGCATCCAATCGCTGGTCCCCAGATCCTGGCCAACGCGAGACTGCAATTCGGCGGGCGTAAGAAAACTCAATTCACTTACCCTCGAAGCGCGGTTGACGCTTCTCCAAGAAGGCCTGCACGCCTTCGCGCAAGTCATTGCTGGTATATGTCAGCAGAAATTGATCCCGGTCCATGAAACTCGTTGCGTAATGATTCGCATTGGAGGTGGCGTTGATCGCCTCCTTGGTCATGCGCACCGGCAACGGCGGCAAGCCTGCGGCCTTCTCTGCCCAACGCAAGGCCTCACCTTCCGCGCCGCCGGTGTCGACCAATTCGTCGATCATGCCCCACGTAAGCAGGGTTGCCGCAGGTGTCGACTCACCAAAGAGCGTGAAGCGCTTCGTACGGGCGGGGCCTATGAGAGAGACCAACCGCGGCAAGGTGCGCCAGCTCATGTTCATCCCCAACGGCACTTCCGGCAGGCGCATCATGCCGCCAACGCCCATGATCCGAAAATCGCAGCACAACGCGAGTGCACAGGCACCACCGACGCAATATCCCTCTATCGCCACGATGGTGATCGCTTCGATCTCCTCCCAGGCCTTGCACATGTCCGGCCCGACCATAACGGACTCGCGCAGCTCGAGCAGGGAGGGTCGCTCGGCCGCCGCCGTGGAGTTGAGCGCGGACAAATCAGCTCCGGCCGAAAAGAAGTCGCGGCCTCCGGCAAGGATGATCGCGCGCACGTCATGGCGCGATCGGTACGTATGCGCAAAATTCGTGAGCTCACGCATCAGAACGGAATCGAGCGCGTTGCGTTCCGCTGGACGGTTGAGGCGAGCGGTCACGATGCCACCCTTCTCCGTGACCTGTAGAGTTCGGTACGTCACGCGGGATGAACCTCGAAGAGCCCGGCGGCACCCATACCGGCGCCCACACACATGGTTACCACGACATAGCGGGCGTTGCGACGGCGACCTTCGATCAATGCGTGTCCGGCGGTGCGGGCGCCGGTCATGCCATAGGGGTGGCCGATGGCGATCGCTCCGCCATTGACGTTGAATATCGCCGGGTCGATATCGAGGGTGTCGCGGCAATATAGACACTGGGAGGCAAAGGCCTCGTTCATCTCCCACAAGCCGATGTCCTTCACCGAGAGCCCGTGATGCCGAAGCAACTTCGGCACCGCGAACACCGGCCCGATGCCCATCTCATCGGGCTCGCAGCCGGCGACTGCGAAGCCACGAAAGATGCCGAGCGGTTTGAGCCCACGACGTTGAGCTTCGGTGGTTTCCATCAAGATGCAGACGCTGGCTCCGTCCGACTGCTGACTCGCATTGCCTGCAGTGACCGTTCGACCTTCTTTCATCGTCAGCCCGCCCTTGAGTACGGGGTCAAGCGCAGCGAGCGACGCCAACGTCGTTTCCGGACGGTTACACTCATCACGCGTGACCGTGTGGTCGACCAAGGCAACCGCACCGGTGGCTTTATCGGTATGTGCCCATTTAACGGTGAGCGGGACGATTTCCTCGTTGAACCGTTGTGCCGCCTGCGCCTGCATGGTCCGCTGTTGCGACTCGAACGCGTAGGCGTCCTGGGCCTCGCGGCTGATGCCATAGCGGGCGGCAACGATTTCCGCGGTTTCGATCATGCTCATCCACAATGCCGGCTTCGAGGCGAACAAGTCCGCTTCAGTGGCCTGGTGCGTGTTCATCTTGCCCGACAGCTGCACCATCGAAATCGACTCGACACCGCCGGCGGCAACGATCGATTCGCCTTCGCCGACGATACGGCTGGCCGCAAAGGCGATTGCCTGCAAGCCGGACGAGCAATACCGATTGACGGTGACTCCGGATGTGCTGACGGGACAACCGGCCTTCAGTGCGACGTTCCGCGCGATATTGAAACCCGTGGCACCCTCCGGCATTCCTGAGCCCAAGATCACATCATCGATGTCTCCGGCTGCTATCCCAGCGCGCCGAATGGCATGCGCGAGTGCGTGCCCCCCCAACCCAATCGGGTGGGTGTGATTGAAGCTGCCACGCACGGACTTGGCGAGCCCCGTGCGGGCAGTGGAGACGATGACTGCCTCGCGCATTGATCAACTCCTAAAGCTAGCGGCCGGCACCCGTCTTTGCGGATTAGGTACTGAACATTTGTATAGTATGCGGCCGGTTTGCCATCAAATGCAATGCCTGGGACACGGGGCATGGTTACGTAAGTTCCGTCGCCTCCGAGAAGCGCCACATTGTGTACACTGAATGCAAATGAGCTCGAAACAGCGCCCTCGCCGAACGATCAAGGCCGCGCCCGACCTTAAAAAAACGGTTGAACAGAGTCTCGATGGACGCACCCGGCTATTGCGGGTGGCGATGCGCCAAATTGCGAATTTGGGTTTTGATGGGGTGACCGTGCGTTCGATCGCGGCGGAAGCCAGCGTTTCCGCGGGTCTGATCAAGCATCATTTCGGATCCAAGGAGGGTTTACGCGACGCGGCAGATGCTTATTTTCTCGAACGCTCGGGAGCTGCATTGGAACGTGCCATCCGGGTGACTCGAGATCTTGAACCGCCGCAGGTCGGTGAGTACGAACGCCAGTGGCTTGCCCGGTATGAACATGAGTGGCCGGATTTCGTCGCCTACTTGCGGCGGGCGATTCTCGAGAACAGCGCCTGGGGACAGAGCCTGTTTCGTCGCTACTTTGACTCAATTCGCCACGGTCTTGATCGACTCGATGTGGAGGGGAAAATAGGACCCGCTGTCGATCGACTGTGGTTGCCTTTTCTGTACGCATTCATGTTGTTGGGCCCCATCATTTTGGACCCACATATCAGGACCATGCTCGGACGGTCCACGTACGAGCCTGAGATGTGGGCGCGCTTTCAGAATGCGTTGCATTTTCTGGTATGGCAAGGCGTAGGCGCCACCGGCGGCACCACCGCACCACGCACTTCGAAGTAGGCGCGCGGCCCTCTCGTGAAGCCCGCGCAGTCGGCGAGCGTCAAGCCATCAAAAATCCACGTTCAGCGATAAGCGATACGTGCGCGGTCGAATGACGAAAGCATCGGAGGGCGTAGGGATTGCGGCGACCACCCGGTTGGTCACGTATCCGGTGATGCCGTCTTTATTGGTGACATTTTCGATGAAGAACCTGACGGTATACGCTCCCTTGGCGAGGCTGGAACGCAGATCAAGAGTCGCGTAGCTTGGAATCGTGAACTGCGGATTTAGGGCGACGGTGGCGTTGCCTGAGAAAGCCGCCTGCTTGTCACCCTGATAGCGTCCGGTTGCGCCAACCGATCCTTGCCATGACTCCAAGACAGGAAAATGGTAATCGCCAAACAGGGCGGCCGTCTCTTTGGGCGATCCCGGCAATT
>CBDDBV010000009.1:0-34131 GCA_965225785.1 Bryobacteraceae bacterium
AGCGGGCTTATGGTTTTCTCATCCAGGCCGACGGACAAAACCTTTACGCGAGCCTCGATACGATCGAGTTCGCGCCGCTGTTCATCGGTGGCGATTTGCATCACGGGGGCGGCGTTGCCGTTCTTGCCGTCGAGACCTTTTTCGGGGATGGTGTTGAAGAACGAATAGAAGCGATAGAAATCGACCTGCTTGATGGGATCGTACTTATGATCGTGACAGCGCGCGCAACCCATGGTGAGACCGAGCCAGGTGGTTGCGGTGGTGTTGGCGCGGTCGATCACATACTCGGCCTGATACTCCTCCGGAATTGCGCCGCCTTCGAAGTTGATCATGTGGTTGCGGTTGAACCCGGTGGCCAGCTTCTGTTCGGGAGTGGCGTTGGGCAGAAGGTCGCCGGCGATCTGATCGATGGTGAACTGATCGTAGGGCAGGTTGCGATTAAACGCGCCGACCACCCAGTCGCGCCAACGCCACATGTCGCGATGGCTGTCAATGTGGAAGCCGTGCGTGTCGGAATAGCGGGCGAGATCGAGCCAATCGACCGCCATGCGCTCGCCATAATGCGGGGAAGCGAGCAGGCGATCGACAACCTTTTCGTAGGCGTTGGGGGAGCGGTCCGCGAGGAACTTATCGACCTCCGCAAGGGTCGGAGGAAGGCCGGTGAGGTCCAGCGAAACGCGGCGGATGAGAGTGGTCTTATCGGCTTCCGGCGACGGGGTCAGATGCTCCTGCTCCAGGCGGGCCAGCACGAAGCGATCGATGGGGTTACGGGACCATTTCTGATTGCTGACGGCGGGCGGATCAGGCCGCTTGGGCGCCACGTAGGACCAATGGACCTGATACTTGGCGCCGTCTTCGATCCAGCGCTTGATCAACTCAACCTGTTCGGGCTTCAACTGGCGAGGCGCGTAGGGCGGCGGCATGCGCATGGCCGGCTGATCGGCTGAGATGCGTTGGTAGAGACGGCTTTTTGCGGCGTCACCCGGAACGATAATCTTGTAAGTTTTGCGATCTTCGAAGGCGCCTTCGGGAGTGTCGAGACGAAGCTTCGCTTTGCGCTGCTTTTCGTCCGGGCCATGGCACATGAAGCAGTTGTCGGAAAGGATGGGGCGGATGTCGCGATCGAAATTGAGCGTGGCGGCGGGAGCGGAGGAGAACGCGAGAGCGGCGAGCCAGAGAAGGTTGCGGGCGCGCATGGGGGTGGAATGATTATATAAGAGTGGGCGGGCGGGCTAACCGTAAGAGAGCGATTAGCGGCGATTATGCTTTGCGGTGAGGGAGGTATAGACCACTCCGAAGGCCTCTGGTAGCGTCGGAAGTCAAGAGGTGGAATCGGTGCTGCGACAAAAACAGTATGATATGTTCTACGGCATGAGCGCTAAGCTGGTGGAACTTCCCCAAAAATCCATGCGAAGCGTTACGCCGGTTTTTAGCACCGCTCTCGGCGCAGTGTACAACACCGATTGCCTGAACCTGTTCGCAAGTCTGAACGATGAATCAATCGACACTATTTTCGCGGATCCGCCGTTTAACATCGGCAAGGACTATGGGCACGGCAAGGATAAGGACGAACTGGACGGTCAAGAATACCTGAAATGGTGCTACGGGTGGATGGACGAGGCAGTCCGCGTCGTCAAACCGGGGGGAGCGATTTTTATATATAACCTCCCACAGTGGGCGTACCACCTGGCGGCGCATCTGGAATCGCGCCGTATGACTTTCAAGCACTGGATTGCCGTGTCGATGAAGGGCACGTTTCCTCGCGGTAAGAAACTCTATCCAGCACATTATGCGCTTTTATATTTCACCAAAGGCGCTCCGAAAACGTTTAATCGAGACGACGTGCGGCTGCCTGTGCCGATCTGCCGGCATTGCAAGAAGGACATCAAAGACTACGGCGGTCACAGGAAGGCTCTGAACCCGCTTGGCCTTAATCTCACGGACATCTGGGATGACACGTCGCCCGCTCGTCATAGCCAGTTCAAAGCACGTTGGGGTGTCAACGAGTTGAAGCCAGTGATCCCCACTCGCTGTATCCAGATTTCCACTGACGAGCATGACATCGTTCTGGACCCATTCGGCGGGGGAGGCTCGACGTTCGAGTCCGCGGAAAGATTAAATCGACATTGGATTGGAACCGAGATCGTTGATTGCGATCTGATCCGGGAGCGCTTCCATCGCAATTTGCCGGATGCGACAGAGACGGTGCCGCTGGAATTAGCAGAACTGTTGAAGGAGCCGAATGGAGAGCTAAGGATTCCGGTGGCCGCATGCCAAAAATTGTTGAAGAGCAATCCTTCGATGGAGCAGAAGCACTTATCGAGCGACTTGGGCTTGATGAACTCCTCGCTGAAGTCCGTGCTATCGTAACCGACTTCCCGCTACTTATTGAAGAGAAAAAGGACGTTAACGGCGCGGGCGCACTGCGGAAGACAATTGATGAGCGGTTCCATGCCGCCGGAGGCTGGGTCAAAAAAACTTCAGGTGGAATCGATTGGATAAAAAGGCAAGCAATCAATGGGCGTCCACGACACATTTGCATCGGAGTCGAAATCCAGGTCTCCGGCAGAAGTGATCTCATCTCCGTGGACCTTATTCATCTGAGGAATCAACTGCTGCAAGGTGCGATCGATCTCGCGGTTTTAGTTGTTCCCAGCGACAAGCTTGGTTTCTATTTGACAGACCGCGTGGCCAAGCTCTCGGAAGCCATGCGGCACATTAGCATGGGCCGATTTGAGGACATGCCCTTCGTTCTGATTGCGTTCGAACATGACGGTCCTGGGCCGCGACTCGTCAAGATGAAGTATAGGAGCAAATCCTAGCCAGGTCTCAGAAGCTGCCGATTCGTTCACGCGAGAGCGGCGAGCCAATTTAAAGAGATGACGATTGAAGAACGGGCCGAATTCCTGATGCGGTCGATTGAGTCTCATGATCGCCAGATTGGTGCGTTGACAGAGGCCATCGTCAAACTCGTTAAGGGTCACAAATGAAGACGCGAGCGCAATCCGGATGCTTGCCCGCATTGCCGATGCCCACAAAAGTCGGATCGGCGGGCTGGAGAGGGATCTGTAGGCGATTCCGGGTCAGTCGTTGGGTGTAGTATTCTGAGAATCGAAACAGGGGCGCGTAGCTCAGCTGGTTAGAGCGCCTGCTTCACACGCAGGAGGCCCGGGGTTCGAGTCCCTGCGCGCCCACCATTTTTAAGCGTCCCAAGATAACAAAAGAGGTTGCCGCCCCGCCGTAAGGTGGCGCGAGCAATTCGCAGGACCCCTCCACGCTTTACGCTTGCGTACTCCATATCCAAACTTGATGATGTACAATCGCTAATCCCGTTGCTTGCCGAAGAAGTTGTGGTGTCCTTTTTTTGAAGCATTTGACGCTCTTGTCATTAGAGATAAGCATGAAAACCTGCCGCTACTATCCCTTCATAGTTCTTTCATCCATGCTTTTCCTGACGCTGATGCCAAGCGTGTTGAAGGCGCAAACCACGGCGCCCAAACTCGTCCGGCTTGCGAACACCACCCATCCGCGTGCGACCTCGGCGTCCGATCGCGGCAAAGTACCAGACGACTTTCCTATTAATCGGGTTCTCATCGTGTTGAAGCGCTCGCCGGAGCAACAAAAAACACTCGAGACTTTTCTTTCGGCCGTGCAGAACCCCGCTTCCCCGGAATATCACCGGTGGTTGAAGCCGGAAGAGTTCGGTCAACAGTTCGGCGCGTCTCAGAAAGCCATTTCGACAGTCAAGGCATGGCTGACGGCGCAAGGTCTGCAGGTGAATCGAACCGGCAAGGGTGGGATGGACATCGAGTTCTCCGGTCCGGCCGGCCTGGTTGGAAACGCGCTTCACACAGAGATTCACAAGTACTCCGTAGAAGGGCGCGACCATTGGGCAAATTCCACCGATATCTCCGTTCCGGAGAGCATCGCCGCGGCCATGGAAGGTGTTGCGCTGCTCAACGATTTCAAAGACTATCAATCCGGCGCGGTACTGCAATTCGAGCCGGATGGCAAAGTTCTCGATCGTTCGAAACCGCTCTACCGAGGAGCCAGCGGCAGATACTACCTACTGCCGTCCGATTTTGGAACCATTTACAGCATTCCCAACACGTATACAGGCAGCGGCGTGACGATCGGCGTGGTGGGTGACGCGGATTTCGACACCGACGACGTCGACGATTTCCGCGCCCGCTTCGGACTGCCCGCGAATACACCGGTGAAGCTATACGACGGCATCAATCCTGGAACGAACAGCGCTACCAGCGAAGCAATGTTGGATGTGACCTGGTCCGGGGCGATCGCCTCCGGCGCGACGGTCGCGTATGTGGGTGCGACGTCGATCCTCCTCTCGGAGGAGTACATCGTCGATAACAACCTCGCGGACATCCTCACCGAAAGTTTTTTCAGTTGCGAAGCAAACTTCTCCGGCGCCGAAGAGACGTTGAGTGTGTTTAATAGTCTGCGCGCGCAAGCGGCGGCGCAGGGTATCACCTGGGTCGGGATCACGGGGGATTCCGGACCTTACAACTGCGAAAACTTTCACCGCGAGTTATCGTACTCCGCGTCACCCGTGCTTGCGGTCAACGCATTGGCTTCATCGCCTTTCGTGGTTGCCGTCGGAGGTACTCAATTCAACACTACAGGCAGTTCCACCAATTATTGGAGTACCAGCAATTCCGCGCTCGGCTACTTCCCGGAAGCGGCCTGGAACCAGAGCTGTTACTTCAACGTCGCCTGCTTCACCAGCATCGTGGCCGGGGGCGGCGGACAGAGCACGGAGCCGGGCGGCAAACCCTCCTGGCAGACCGCCGTGGGTGTAGGGCCTTCGATGACAAACGACAACACACGCGACCTCCCGGATATTTCATTCACCGCGTCGTGGCAGATTGACCCGTACGTGATCTGCATGAACCGAAGCTGCAAGAACTCCACTTCCTTCGGCTTCTATTCGACAGGCGGAACTTCGGCGGCGGCCCCATCGTTCGCCGGAATTGTGGCGCTGCTGGAACAAAAAGCCGGCGGGAGACTTGGCGCCATCAACCCGGTTCTGTATCAGCTGGCCGCTAGCCAGTTTTCCCAATGCTTAGGGGTTGCTTCCTCCACCTCCGGCTGCGTGTACAACGATGTCGTGACGGGGACGACGGCAACTCCCGGGGCACCGAGCGCCTACTACCCCGCCACACCGGGCTACGATATGGCGACGGGGCTTGGATCGGTCAACGTGACCAACCTTTTAAACCTGTGGAGTGCGGGAAATCCGATCAAGACGACGACCCAGCTTTCGATCTCGCCCACTACTCTGGTGCATGGGAGCGCCGCTCAGCGGTGATCAGCGTGGCGCCCCAATCCGGAAGCGGCGTACCCTCAGGGCCTGTTACGTTGCTGGCGGGAGCAAGCCAACTGATCTGCCCCGGTACCGTGGCAACCAGAACCATTCCCGATGGGTGCGTGAGCGTCGCCGTTCCATCTCTGGCGAATGGCAGCAGTCAATCCGCGGTCCAGGCCTTGCCTGGGGGATCGTACACCGTGACGGCGGCCTATGGCGGGGATGGCTCATTTGCGCCCAGCCTGTCCTCGCCCGTCCAGGTTGTCATTAGCCCGGAGGCCAGCAGCGTTGGGCTTACCACATCCATTGCCACGGCCGCTTACGGCACGGGGGTGGCACTGATTGCAACGGTGGTGGGCACGTCCAATTCCGGCATTCCCACCGGACTTGTGACGTTTTACGATAACCAGACACTTCTGGGTACGGCCGCGCCGAACACATTCGGAACGGCAACTTTTGTAGTCGCGACGTTCTCACCGGGCAGCCACTCCATCACCGCGGCGTATAGCGGAGATCCAAGCTTCAACGCGAGCGCTTCAGCGGCCGCGGTAGCTGTTCAGATTCAGGCGGGCGCCACCTCCCTGAGCCTCGGAAACGCGTGCGCCTCGGCGGGCGGCATGGTAATGCCGACGCTGCTTTATTCAGGCTTGGGGGCGGCGCCAACGGGGTCGATCGCCTATTCGGTGGCAGGCGTGGCGATTGCCACCGTCCCGTTGAATGCGCAATTTCAGGCGCCATTTACGGTGCCGGCCGGACTGACTCCTGTGCCCGCCGCTATTCAGGTCTCTTACAGCGGCGATGCGAATTATGCTCCATCGGCGCCGTCGACGATCAATGTGGGCTTGACCGATTGCGCAGGCGTGATGGTGGACAGCGCGACCAGCACTCACTTCGCGGCGATCGGAGGACTCGCCACCATCTATGGAATTTCGATGGCGCCCGGAACGGTGGCCGAGGCGACGCCCGCATGGCCGACGACCATAGGCGGTACCACGGTAAGCATCACGGACTCGAACAATCAAACCGCGCTGGCGCAACTTGCGTATGTGTCGCCGTCCCAGATTAACTTGTGTGTTCCTTCTTCGCTGAAGCCCGGGGTGGTGACGGTGCAGGTAAACGGTTCCACGGCATCCAACCAATTCCAGGCGACCGTTGAGGCGTCTTCGCCGGTAATCTTCGCCGCGCAAACTATAGCGGTCTCATCGGACGGGACCGTTTCCCCAACCGAGCCGCTCGCCCCGATCGTGATCCCCTCGAAAGGGACCGTCTATCTCATCCTGTACGCTACCGGCGTCCGCAATCACGCGGCGACATCGGTGGTGGAGGTCTTGATAGGGGACACCCTCGTCGGCACCTATCCAGTGGAACCCGCGTATGCCGGGGCCGAAGGTATATTTCCTGGACTAGACCAGATTAATCTTCAGATCCCCAACGCGCTGGCGAGAAGCGGGAACGCCAACGTGGCGATCACCATCGTCGATAGCGGGAACGGGTCGGTTCTCCAGGAATCGAATTCTCTGGCATTGTCTTTCCCGAATCAGTAGCGACTACTCCGCGCGTAGCGCCGCCATCGGATCAAGATGCGCGGCGCGGAAAGCGGGAATGAAGCTTGCGGCTATTCCGATGAGTACCAAGACGCCCGCCGCCGTCACGAGCGTAAGGGTATCGTAGGGCTTCAATCCGAACAGAAGAGCGTTGGCGCTCCTTCCGGCGGCGATTGACAGCACCACGCCAATCATTACTCCAGATACCAACAGCCCTCCCGCTTCGCGCATGACCATTGCGATCACCTGACCGCGGGACGCTCCGACGGCTACCCGAATCCCAATCTCATTGCGACGCCGGGCAATCCTGTAAGCAATCAGGCCGTAGAGACCGATACTGCCGAGAAGAACGGCGAGAAAGCCGAAAAATCCCGAGACCATCGCCATCAAGCGGTCGCGCACGAGGCCGTCTCCGATCTGCGCCTTGAACGCCCGAGTTTGGACAATCACCTCCGGATGGCTTTCCGCGATCCGGCGCTTCACCGCGTCTTCGATCACGCGCGAACTCTGGTTGGAGTGAACCATGATGGCGGTCCACGGTCGTTGCGCAGGTAGCTGCGGACCGGGGGCGAACGTCATTGGAGGCATCCCACAGCGAAGGCATGAATAGCTGGTATTTGGGATCACGCCGACAATCCGGTACGTGGTGGCCGGATAATTCGGTTCAGGATGCGTCCGCATGATTCTACCGATGGGGTTGATCCCGTTCAGGTAGCGCCTGATAAATTCCTGATTGACGACGGCGACGCCTTCCGATGTGCTGGTATCTCTATCGTTGAAATCTCTTCCAGACAACAGCGGAATGCCCATGGTCTGAAAGTATCCCGGGCTGACCCACGTAAACTGCGAGCTGCCTTGCATGGAGCCGATTGTGACTTCGTGGCTCCAACTGCTCCCGAGAAGAGGCACCATGGTGGTGGTGGCCGCGCTGAGCACGCCTGGAATGGACTGGACCTCGTTGAGGAGCGTGCGCTTGAAATCGGAGATGTGGGAGGGCGGGATGTGGGAGGGTTGGAAACCGATGAACACGTCGGTGATGTTGTCCTCCCGCATGCCTGGGTTGAAGGTGAGCAGGTTCACGAAGCTTTTCACGAACAGGAGCGCAGCCACAATAAGGACCATGGAAACGGCGATTTGCGTAAGGACCATGAGACGCTGCCCGGAATAGCGTTCGCGGCCGGCGGTCATGCCACGCCCACCTGATTTCATGGCATCGACCGGGTCCGCGTTGGACGCGCGGACGGCCGGGATGGTGCCGAAGACGATGCAGGTCAGCGTAGCCGCGATTGCGGTAAACAGGAGCACGCGCCAATCGATACCCATGGCGAGCGTGACGGCGGAATCGTCTGACGTGGAAAGCGACCTCACCATGACGCGGCTCAGGAGTTCCGCTAGCGCGAGACCGAGAGCGGCACCAGTGACGGCGATGAGGGCGCTTTCCACGAGTAATTGCCGGATGAGTCGAAAACGGCTGGCACCCAGCGCGAGCCGCAGTGCAATTTCCCGCTCGCGGGTGCTTGCCCTGGCGAGCATGAGGTTCGCCAGATTCGCGCAGGCGATCAGCAAGACGAGGCCCGTGATGCCGAGAAGCAGCCAGAGTGAGGCCGAATAGTCTTTGCGGAGATTGCTTACTCCCGCGTTGGCGGAAAACGCATTCAATCGGAACGCGAGGTATTTGTTAAGACTGCGAGCGTCGTAGCCGGTGATTTGCGTTGCGGCCATAATTCCGGGACTCTGGGCGAGCAGTTGCCCCGACGCTTTCTCCAAGGTCCACCCCGGACGGAGGCGGCCCATCACGGTGATGTCGAAGACGTTTCTTGCCAACTGCGTCGGCCGGCAAAACGGAAAAACGACGTCAAAATGCTCGCCCACGGCAAGACCAAGAAACGAAGGTGGAGTGACACCGATGATTTGCGTCGAGGCGCCGTCAATCATCAGCCGGGTATTGCTATCGATGGGCCGCGCTCCCATTTCGCTTTGCCAGTATCCATAACTCACCATCGCCGTCGACGCGGGGCAAGCATGGTTATCGGCGGCGGATAGCAGGCGCCCGCGCGAAGGCGCGACCCCGAGGACGTTGAAGAAATCGGCGGACACATTCAGGACGCGAACGAGCCGGAAGTTGGCGCCTTCCCCAATGCCGCTCTCGCCCGGGCTCCAGGCAAACATCCCGGAGAATGCCGGGTGGCTGCGCTGCAATTCTTCCCACATGGGCCGCGTGAGCTCCCCGTAGGCGCCATTCTCGCCCAACCCGCCATTGCCGCCGGCGATTCTCACTTCCGCCAGTTGCCGTGGATCATGAACAGGTAAATTCCGGAGCCGCACGGCGTCAAGCAACTGGAAGATAGCCGTATTGGCGCCAATTCCCAATGCAAGCGAAAGGATGGCGACCAGTGCGAATCCAGGATCCGCGATCAGTAGCCTCGTCCCATAGCGCAGATCCTGCCACGCGTTCTCAAGCCAGGGAAGTGTATTCATCTGATAAATCTCCTCTCGGACGTACATGGGATTGCCGAACTTGCGCAACGCCGCTTCAGCGGCCTCCGGGGGCGGCATACCGCGCGCCAGGTTGTCCGCGGTTTCCATCTCGAGGTAAGAATCGATTTCGCGAGATCTCTCGTGGTGCCACGCCCGGCGCCTGAAGAATTTGAGCCAACTCATGCGGCCATCACTCCTCCACGGGCTTTAGCACCCGATTCACAGCGCGAACTACACGATCCCACCGGCTGGTTTCGGCCATCAACTGTTTCCGTCCGGCAGCGGTAAGGCGGTAATATCTCGCTTTGCGATTGTTCTCGGACGTTCCCCAAAAAGATGCAATCCAACCCCTGTCTTCAAGACGATGGAGCGCGGGATAAAGCGAGCCGTGCTCTACCTGTAGAACATCTTCCGAACGCGAAGCGATAACGTGAGCCACAGTATGGCCATGTGCCGGCCCGGCCACGAGGGTCTGAAGGACCAACATATCCAAGGTCCCTTGCGGGATATCGGTTCCAGTTGGTGACGCCGCTCGTACCGTCATGATCACCAAAATGATAGCACTCCCATAGAGGCTCTACCTAAGAGTGTGGACGCCCGCACGAACGGGCCATTTCAAAGGTTCGGACGCGGACCTGCGTCGCGACGCGATCGCCCGGCTGGAACAAGAACCCGCGGGCTCACTTGGGTTCTGAGCTGAGGTATTGTCCGGCTACCCGAGTAGCCACGGCACGAGAGCGGCGACGGCTTCCGCGGGTCCGGACTTTATAATCCGCCCCGATCGGAGCGTGATCCCGGTCTTTCCGTCCACAAGCCAGACGGCAACCTCGAGTTGAGAACCGGGGCGCCGAAGACTACCCTCCACCACGAAGTCCGCCCGGCACTCGGCGGCCAACTCCCGCAAGTCTCCCAGCCGATTGCGATAGCCCAGCGCCGTCGCGGGGGCGACCAGATCGAGCGTCCCGCTCTCCCCGAGCCCAAGCAGAACGTCTTCCAGAATCTGCTCGGCAACGTCGGAATGGGACCGAAACGGGAGAACCAGCCAGCAAGGTTTGCGGTGCGTCAAGCTGGATGGTTCGGCAAGCGCAAACCCAAGTGAGTAACCGGATGGAGCGGTGATCACAACCGGGTCGCCGCTCCCTTCCAAGCTATAGTACTTTGCCAGCTTCTCGCGAAGGCGGCTCATCTCCTTGCGTACCAGCGAATCGGTTTGAGGGTCAAAGTTGCGGCGATTGAGAACCGACTCGGCGATCTCTTTTTCCGACGGCGAATCGGCCATGGGATCAAGGGAGCGCGTCCCGAGAAAGTGGAGGAGCCGCTGCAACTGACCGGCTTTTGAGAACGTGTGGCTTGAGGTGATCTTGAGGATCTGGCCGCGGCAGAGCGAATCGGGCGGGCTACTCTCGGGAACCGGGGGCGGCACCTGAGGGTGCACGAGCATTAAGGCTTGTGGCGTCATCTGGAGACGTTCCACCCGGGAACTGCGAGTGGGGATTACTCTTCGAATCATACGTTTCCGGGCGGCCCGATGCACTAAGTTCCGGGGTCATCAGTGCAAGTTGAGGTTAACCCGGGAATTAACCCCCACAGGAACCTGGCCGCCGGCTTTATTTCGGGCCAACTCATCGATGAGCCAGCTCTTGGCGAAATCCCATCGGCGCTTTACCGTTGACCGCGAACAACCCATTTCCACGGCGAGCTCGCTGTGCGTCAATCCGCCGAAGATCTTCCTGTCTACCACCGCCGCCGCGAGTTCGTCCCGGCGCCGAAGCCGATCGAGCAATTCCTCCACTTCGGGCGCGCTGCAGTCCGTAAACACCGCGAAGCGGCAGGCTTCCTGGAAATCCACCTGTATGCCGGCCGCGCGCTTCGCGGCACGGCGCCGTCTGCCTTGGTCAATTAAGATGCGCTGCATTTGGCGCGCGGCGATGACGAAGAAGTGCCGCCGATCCAGCCACTGCACGCCCACGCCGACGGAAATCCGGATATAGGCTTCGTTTACCAGCGCAGCCGGCTGCATAGCGTGTTCGGCGCTCTCGCGCGCGAGGAAATAACCAGCGATACCGCGAAGCTCAGAGTACGCGGCTTCCATGAAAGTGTTGGTGGAATCCGCATCGCGCCCGGGTTGAAAACTGTCGTTGGGGAACATAGGCTTTCGACATTATTCCCGACCGCGCGATCCGATGTAAGTGAGTAACTTCCAACTCACGGCAAGGACCGTGGAGGTAACGCCGGATTGATTGGCTGCGGCTGAACTCTTTGTGAAGCGTCAAACCACACTTCACTTAGTCAAGCTTTCGCAAACTTTAATGTGAACAAACTAATCAACTAACTCGCGCTAACGGGGCATGACAAACAACGCCCCGCTCGAATTTTTCGAATCTCACGATCAGCAGCTCCTCGCCGAATACGTGGAACTGCGGCGACGTGTCTTTCACGTTCATTACCCCACGCTGCCGGAAGACTTCGGCCGGCGCGACGAAATAGACGACATCAGCGGCATCGTACTCTGCCGCCGTGATTTCGTCCTCGTCGGTGGCGCGCGCCTGACCGTCTCACGGCCTGAAGCGCCGCGCGAACTTCCGTTGGAGCGCAACGGCCTTTCCATTCGCGAGGACGAAGATCTGCGGAAGTTGAAGCTGAACGCGCAGCCTTACGCCGAGATCTCGCGCATGGCGATCGCTCCCCATTCCCGCACGCTGGCGATCTCGCTGGGACTTAGCCGCAAGCTCTGCTCGCTCGCAGGCAGCCTCGGCATCGACGTAATCCTGAGCATTTGCCCGGACGGCGCCGCCCGCCTGAATCAGATCAACAGCGCGAAACTCGGCGTCACTTTCCACAACGTCCGGAAGATCCAGACGGAGTTCGGTATGGACATGTGGCTTTGCGTATTCGCCGGCATCCTGAACCACTACTCAAGGGAGTCCGCGGCATGATCTCCAACCCGTTTTGCCTGACTGCGGCGATTCTGAATTGCTCCGGCTTTGCCTGGGGGATGTCCGCCCATTTTCAACGGGCGGGCGCCCCCTCGAAAGCGATGAAACTTACCGCGTTGCTGGCCGCGGCGTCCACTTCATTGCAGCTGTACGCGCTGGCGGCCAGGCCCGCCTGGCATACTCACACCGCGCTCGCGCTTTACGCTGCAAGCGCCGCTCTATATTGGTCCGCCATTGCCCATACACGAGGGAAATTAGCCGCTTGCGGTCAGGGCATTACCTCACGGCAACTGGTTCAAAGCGGCCCTTACCGCGTGGTCCGCCATCCTTTCTACACGGCGTACAATCTCACTTGGATCGCGGGACTCGCCGCCACGGGATGGGCGCCGTTGATAATGACGGTGGTGGTGATGGCCGCCGTTTATGAGCGGTCCGCGCGCGCAGAGGAAGCTGGATTTCTGCAAGGCCCTCTCGCGTTGGAGTACCTGCGTTACAAGCGCCGCGCCGGACGCTATTTACCCGGACTTTCCCGGCGGTGGTGGCTCCGCGTACCAGACCAGTCCAATGCGATCGATTAGTGCTCGAAACCTGGTGTTCCCGTGCAAGTGACGAAAAAAAGGGTAGGCGTGGAACCAAACCGAGAGCGGATCGCGATCCTCCGCGGCCCGCTCCAGCCAGCGAGCCGCTTCGTCCACATCTCCCGCGCCCAGCCAGCATGCCGCGAATTGGCTGGGCGGAATATACTTCCCCGTTTTCTGAATGGTCTGCAGCCACTTGATTCGCCGCCGCGCCACGCCCGGCGCTCCGCTGAGTCCTGCGAAAAGACCGCGCAAACCCCACGTCACCGGGCGCTCCATCAGGCTGAGAGGAGTTTCATCGAGCACCTTCACCGCGGCCGCCGCGTCGCCTTTCGCTTCCATCAATATCGCGCGATTCATATGGTGCTGATAGTAGCCGGGCGCCGCTTCGATGGCGGCCTCAATCGCCTCGCCCGCCGCTTCGTAGTCCCGCGCCAGCATCAGCAGCATCGATAAATCGCCGATGAATGTCGGGTTGCTGTAACCGAAGTGGTCGATGTTGCGCTGCAAATGAGTAACGGCTTCGCGAGGACGGCCGCGGCCCACCAGAAAAGCGGTGTACCAGACGTGGGTTGCCGCCTCGCCGCCGCTGATTGCGAGCGCCTTCCGGTACGATTCCGTGGCGCCCGCCCAGTTCCAATCGAGCGCCTGCTGCACAATTCCCATGGACAGCCAAGCCTGCCAGACCGGCGTATCCTGGGCTACCGCGCGCTCGGCCAACGCTTGCGCCGCCTCAAGATGCGGCCGCGGCTTGGCTCCGTGAATCGCCATGGAAGCTAAAGCCTCGGCTTTCAACGCCAACGCTAAAGACAAGCACGGCGCCTCCGCGAGCACCTGGTCCAAATGACGGACGGCGACTTCGTACCCGCTCACCGTTCGCGCCTCAATCGCCACCCGCGCGCTCCACAGCTTGCTCGACGCCGCGGGTGAAAGCGACGCCCGGCGGGTGAACTGGGGCACATACGTGCCCTTCGGCAGTTCGATCACGACGGGATCCGACTGGCCGCGCCCCGCGTAATACGCGAAAAGACTGTTTCGAAGGTTTACCGCCGTCGTTCGCACAATGGAGTGCGTGCGCGGTTCGAACTGAAGGATGTCGCGGCCGAATACGTTCTCGGCCACGGTTTTCTGGCTGATGGCCTCGCCGCGCCCGGCCAGCGTCTCTTCCACCGCGTAGGTGAGAAAGCGCAACTCATTCTGGGTGAGATTCGCCCCGGTTCGAATTTTCTCCAGGGCGTGAGTAACTTCGTACACTTCCGGGGTAGTCACGTTAGGGGTTAACCACTGGATTATCCCTCAACGTTCCTCTCGTATTGCGGTCAGAGGTTGGTCGCGGCGTGCTACTTCAAAAGTTGATGCGCTCGCGCTCCACCACCAGAGGCCGCCGATGCACGCGCGTATGGATCGCACCGATATACTCCCCCAGAATCCCGACCGAAATTAGCTGGACGGAGCTGAAAAAGAAGATCCCGATCACCATCGGCGCCATGCCCACGGAGAAGCGGTTCCAGAACAAGAGCTTGTAAACGAAATACGAGGCCGCCACCAGAATGCAAAGTGCCGCGCAGGCGAAACCGAAAAACGTGACCAGCCGAAGCGGAACTTTCGAGAGGTTTGTGATCCCCAGCATCCCCATGTCATAAAGCGTGTAGAAGTTATTCTTGGTGATCCCGCGCTTCCGCCTGGGCTGATCGAAGTCAATCCTGGCATGGGGCAGCCCGATCTCCGCAAGCATGCCGCGGAAGTAGGGATACGGATCGTCCATCGCGCGGATGATCTCCACCACGGACCGGTCATAGAGGCCGAACCCGGTGCAATTCTCGAACGTTTCAAAAGACGCCAGGTGATTCACCAGCCGGTAATACCTTCCGCGCAGCCAGTAGACCACCCCATTTTCCTCGCTGCTTCGCTTGCAGGCGAGGACCATGGAGTAGCCGTTCTCCCATTCGCGGATAAACTCGGGGATCATCTCCGGCGGATCCTGCAAGTCCGCTACAAGTCCGATTACGGCGTCGCCGGTGGCCTGCAACAGAGCATGGTGGGGCGAGCGAATGTGTCCAAAGTTACGCGCGTTCACGATGATCTTAACGTGCTTATCAAACTCGGCAATTCGCTTCAGCACGGAAACAGTGTTGTCCCGCGAGCAGTTGTCGATGAAAATATGCTCATAGCGGTACGAACTCAGTTTCCCCATCACGGCACGGACGCGGGAGCAAAGCTCTTCCACGTTCTCCTCCTCGTTGTAACAGGCCGTAACCAGGCTGATGGTTTTCATACGATGGTCCAGCCACCATCGACAACCAGCGCCTGGCCGGTGGTAAATGACGATGCGCTGGAAGCCAGGTAAAGCAATGCGCCCACCAGTTCGCGAGGCTTGCCGATCCGGCCGAGCACGGTACGCGCTTTCAATCGTTCGAGGAACGGATCATCCTCCGCAACGGCGTTG
The DNA here is from genome assembly GCA_965225785.1 of Bryobacteraceae bacterium. Taxonomy (GTDB): domain Bacteria; phylum Acidobacteriota; class Terriglobia; order Bryobacterales; family Bryobacteraceae; genus Bog-113. The sequence continues at coordinate 15,309 of CBDDBV010000009.1, forward strand.
TTGGAGCTGTCGTCCGTATTCGAGAATGGTCCTGGAAGGATCGCGTTGGCGCGCACTCCGAACTCTCCCCAAAACGATGCGGTGTACCGGGTAAACGCCAGGAGCGCGGCTTTTGCAGCGCTGTAACCCGGAGGATTCATGAAAGTGGTTCCCTGGTAGAGCTTTGAACCAGGCGCGACCGTTGCATACATCGTAGAGATATTGACGATGCTGCCCTCTCCCCGTTTCTTCATGCCCACTCCTATCCTTTGCGTCGTGAGCGCAGCCCAGTAAACGCCTCCCGTAAGATTGCGCATCCAGCCATCGAAGGTTGCGTCTTCCAGATGACCTTCGGGAACATTGAAGCCGGTCCGAGGGCCCAGCTCGTGTGCATTGTTGACGATTACGTCGATCACCGGGTGATCGCTATCGATGCGGTGAAGCACGCGCTCGAAAGCGGGAATGTCGTATAAGTCCACTCGATAGGCATGTACGCGATCGCCCGCGTGTTCCCGCGTGTTGTATTCCAGGTTCAGCGCTGCGGCTTGTTCCAGTATTCGTTCCGATCCGCCAATCCCGATCACGGTGGCGCCGTTGTCGAGGAGCGCCCGCACCATCGTGCGTCCCAGATGACCGCTCGCCCCGGTCAACAGCACCGTCTTCCCGTGGAGTGAGAAAAGGTCAGCAGCGGCGAACTCTACCATGCGGTGCGTCCTCCGTCGATCACCAGATTTTGACCGGTCATATAAGATGACGCGTCGGAAACAAGAAACACAACCGCTCCCTGATATTCGTTCCACTGCGCCATGCGGCCCATCGGAATCAGGTTGGTCAGCTTCCGCACGAACGATTCGGGTTGGCCGTTATAAATGCCTCCCGGCGAGAGCGAGTTCACCCGGATTCCCGATTCCGCCCAATACGTCGCCAGATACTTGCCAAGCGCCACCAGTCCACTCTTCACGACCGAATAACTTACGGGCTTGACAGGCTGCAAATGTTCGGCAATGCCGTCCTGCCGGTAGATGCGCTGGTCGGGCGCAATCACCGCCAGATCGGACGCGATGTTGAGAATCACGCCGCGCCGCTTATGCTCGCGAAATGCTTCTGCCATGCACGTGCCGAAGACTTGACTGCAGAGCATCGCCCCGGTTAAGCCTACGGCGATGTCGGCTTGCCATTGATCCAAAGAGAAGTGTTCGAAGCGGGAAAAGTTAACGTCGGTCGCGTTCTCCACCTTCGGATTATTCGCGGCGTTGTTGACGAGGATATCGACACGGCCGAAGCGGCTGACTATCTTCCCCAACACAGCGCCCACACTTTCCGACCGGGTAATGTCACAGACGTAGGAGGCTGCCGCGGCAGGCGCATCCACAAGATCCAGCGACACCGGAATCCCGCCGTGCGCCGCGATGATCTCCGCGTGCCGAATGCCGAGCATGCCCGCGCCGCCGGTAATCACGGCGACCCGTCCGGTGAGGTCGAAGAGATCGGTCATCCGCGCGTTTGCCCTCCATCCACCACCAGGCACGCACCAGTGATGAACGCCGCCTGTTTGGACGCGAGGAAAACGGCGGCCGCGCCAATCTCCTCCGGTGTCCCGAATCTCCGCAGCGGAACTTCGCGCGCGATCATCGATGACACTTTCTCGGAATCGGCATCTAATTTCGTCTGCCAGCTCCCGCCCGGAAACAGAATGTTGCCAGGCGCCACCGTGTTCACGCGAATTCCGAACTGGCCCACCTGGCGGGAAAGGTCTTTGCTGTAGCGCTCCAGCGCGGCCTTCGCTGCGCCATACGGAAGAGGCGCGCCCACGCTTTCGATGCCGGCGATGGAACCGATCATCACGATAGCGCCCCGGCGCACCTCCACCATGTCCGGAAGAAAGGCTTGCGCCAACCCAACGGTGGCCCAGAAATTGATATCGAACGCGGCATCCCAATCTGCGCGATCCAGGTTCCACCCATTCCGCACGGAACCGCTTCCGATGTTGCAGACCAGGCAATCCACCGGTCCCCATTGCTGCATCACCTTCCGCTTTGCCAACGCCAAAACTTGCGGCGCGCGGAGATCCCCGGCAAAGCTCATCACCTGATCCGGCCGTCCCGCCGAAAGTTCCGCGGCTGTTTCCAATAACGAGTGCTCGTCGCGCCCGGTGATCCATGCGCGCGCGCCTTCATTCAGAAAAGCCGCCGCGATCCCTTTTCCGATTCCCCGCGAACTCCCCGCCACAAAAACGCATTGACCCTTGAGCCCGAGATCCATCTAGCCCAGATACCTCGCGAGAAAGGCCACGTTGCGCCGAGCCCACGCGACCTCGTCGCCTGCTTGGCCCCGCGCAACCTGCAACACGAGATCGCCGCCATAGTTCAGCCGGCGAAGTCCCTTGAACACCGCCTCCAGGTCCGCGTCTCCCGTCCCAAGGGGAACGCTTCCGCCGCCCAGCAAACGGTCTTTGACGTGAACGCTGCCGATCCGTTCTCCATATGCCGCGAACTCTTCCGCTGGACAATAGCCCAATGACGCGCTGTTTCCGGAATCGTAGTTGACCTTGACCAACGGGTCGGGTATGCGTGCCAGGAGCGCGGCGAAGTCATCCGGCCCTAACGAGGTTTCGAGGTGAATTTCGATTTCCGCCGCCCGTGCAGCCGGCATCACTCGCATGAGGCTATCGATCACAGCATCGCGATCGGCGGCATCGTGAATGGCGGAGGCGTCTACGAAAGGCAGCACGATTCGGCGTATGCCTGCTTCCCGGGCTTTGCCGATTAGCGAGATCAGATGATCGATGCGTTGGAGCCGATCCGCATCGGTTGCCCGAATAAACGGGAACTCCATGAAATAATCGGCACACACCGAACGCACACCGATGCCGTGCTCCGCCGAGAGCGCGCGGATTGTCGCAATGCCTTCAACGGTCTCCATAGGATTTACGCCCGCACTGGAGATGTCATAAATCCACTCGATCGCTCCGATCCCCGCCGCAGCCGCGTTCGGGAATTCCTGCTGCCAACCTGCGAGCGGAAATGCCTGAAGCTGATCATGAACCGGCGGCGTCAACCTTCCTTGCATCATGCACAGCATTGCGGTCATCGCTCGTCGAAACACAACAGCGCGGGATCAATCGGCTGCTTCCTAGACTCGTACCATCGGTAAAGCCGCGCGAGGGAGTCGGGAATGCCGCGAAACGCAAATCCGGGAAGCTCCGCCAGCAGCCTGGAGTTGTCCGCGCTGTACTCAGTTCCCATTCCGCTGTCGCGAATCCGAATATCCAGACCTTGGCCGGAAACCTGAACCACAATCCTCGCCAGTGCTTCCAGGCTGCATGCGCGGCCCGACGCGACATTGTAATGTCGATAGTACGGAGTGTTGTTCAGAAATGGCTCGAGTATGTCGCCGAGGTCTTCCACATCCAGATAATCGAACAACACATTCTGGCGAATCAGCACAGGCATTCCAAATACAGCCCGGCAGCACGCGTTCGATGGAAACCGCACTCGCCAGTCTTCGTACGGCCCGAAAACGCCGAACAGCCGCATCTCATAAACCCGCCGCATGCCCGCGATCGCTTTCGCGCAGAGATACTTCGAGAAACCGTACTCGTCCTCGGGAACGTGCCGATCGAAGTAGCTCTCCGCCATCCGCGGCTTCCAATGCGCCCGGCTGTAGACCGCGCCGGAACTGAGGAACAACATTCGCCCGAACCGCCGCTCGTTGCGCGCCAAATTGAAAAACATACGGCAGTTCCGGTCGAGCAAACCGGGCGTGCTTCCGATCGCCCGATTCGCGCGTTCGGTGGCGGCGTGGATCACCACATCGAACCGGTGCTGTTCCAGATATGCGCTCACGGCGCCGTCATTCAGCAGGTCGAGTTCGGCCCGGTTAGGCGCGGCGACCTCGTGACGAACCGCGAAGTGCGCCGCTAAATTCTGGCCGATAAATCCACAGCCGCCCGTGATGAGGAGCTTCAGAACCGTGATTCCTCCAGCGGCGGAACAATCATATTTGCGAGGAATTCCTCCCGGTCCAGAAATGGCCACAGATCTTCCAGCGGCTTGGAAACCAGCGAACCATCCGGCCGCTGCATCGTGGAGATTCTCGGGCCGCGCACTTCATCCCGAATCACATGAACATCGCAGATGACGGGACCCGGTGTCTCCAGGACTCGCCGTACCTGCTCCCGAAGATTGATCTGATTGTCGATGCGTGCCGGAGTGATGCCATACGACACGGCCACTTTGCAAAGGTTGGGAATCATCAACCCGGTGCGTTCATCGCATCCCACCTGCGGTGTTCCGAAGAAGTTCGCCTGGGAAGCGCGAATCGACGCGTAACCGTCGTTGTTGAGCACGAAGAACTTCACCGGTAGATTCAGGTAACGCACCGTCGCCAGTTCCTGGATGTTGAACTGAAAACCGCCGTCGCCGTCCACGCAAATCGTTCGGCGCCGATCGCCCGCCAGGCACACGCCAATGCTAGCCGGCAAAGCGCAGCCCATGGCCCCCAGGCCCGCGGTGTGAAAGATTCTCTGCCCGGCACGGGTTGGAGACGCGAAAAGAAAGATTTCAATACCGCTGCCCGCGTTACCGGAGACCATCAGATCATCGGGCTCGGTTTCCTGTGAGATCACCTCCGCCAGGTGATAGATGCTGACCAATCCCTCGGACTCGCGGTGCTCAGGCTGAATAACCGGGTAGCGAATCTTCCAATCCGCGCAGCGCTCAGCCCACGGAAGTCTTTCGTTACTCTCAATGCTGGCGCGCTGACGGAGCATCTCGCGGAGGAATTCGCCCGCGTCGGCAGCCACCGGCACATCGATGTAAGGGTGCAGCTTTTGGATCTCCGCTTCGTCGACATCCACCATCACTTTGTGCGCGCCCCGCGCCAACCGGTCGGGCGCATAGCCGGTAACCGAGAAGTCGAGACGGGCGCCGATGCTCAGGAGAAAGTCGCAGTTCTGCAAAGCGAAATTTGCGCCACGGCTGGAGAGCGAACCGGGCCGCCCCACGAACAACGGATTCTCACTCGAAACGATATCGGCCGCGCACCAGGTGGTCTCGACCGGAATTCGCGCCACCGTCAACACTTCTCGAAGTTCTTCTTCCGCGCGTGCCAGGCGCACGCCGTTCCCGATCAGGAGCAGCGGCCGTTCGGATCGATTGAGCGCTTCGATGATTTCCCGCACCTGCCCCGGCAGGCGGTTCCCGTTCGTCTGCGCCTCGGGCACAAAACCAGCGAGAGCGGTCTCGTCGATGGGCGCCGCTTGCACGTCCAGCGGAATGTCAATCCACACCGGTCCCGGCCGCCCATGCAACGCGGCGTGTACCGCCCGTTCCAGGTGATAACGGATGCTTTCCGGTTCCATCACCGTCACCGCGTACTTGGTAATCGGCTTTACAATCGACACGATATCCACTTCCTGCACGCCCAGTTGACGCATGCCGAGCGGCGAACCATCCGGAGCGAACATGCGATCCGGCCGTTTCACCTGTCCCGAGATAATAAGAAGCGGCGTGGAGTCAAGCCACGCTCCCGCCACCCCCGTGATCGCGTTGGTTCCCCCAGGTCCGGTGGTAACCATGGCGACGCCGATATGATTTGTGGCTTTCGCGTAGTTTTCGGCGGCGATCGCGCTCGCCTGTTCATGCGAGTTGCAGATGGGTTCAATCGCCGCGCACTGGGCGAGCGATGCGTTCAAGTGCATGGCGCCGCCGCCCGTCACCAGAAAGACGTGCTTCACGCCCAAGCGCGCGATGAACTGGACTACGTAGTCGGATAGCTTCATTTCGAGGCGGGAATCAAATCCGCCAACTCGCGTACCGCGCGAATCGTTTCCATCTAAGCCGCTTCACCTTGCACGCGCCGCAGCTTTTTGATCATGGGCTGCTCCCGTTCCACCACGCGCTTGACTCCATCGCCTAGCGATTGTTCCACCAGACGGATGTGGCTGACCATCTTCGAAATCCCGTTCGGTTCGAGTGAAGCGGCCTGGTCGGAACCCCACATGGCGCGATCGAGCGTGATGTGCCGTTCCACGCAGCAAGCGCCCAGCGCGACGGCTGCGATTGTCGCGGGCAACCCCGTTTCATGTCCGGAGTAGCCCACGGGCACACGGTAGCGTTCGCGCAGGGTGGTGATCGCTTTCAGATTCAGTTCGGGGTAATGCGCGGGATAGACGCTGCATGCGTGCAGCAGGACAAGGTCCTTCGTGCCGAGAATCTTTACCGCGTGATCGATCTCTTTCACCGTGCTCATCCCGGTGGAAAGGATGATTGGCCGGCCCGTTGAGCGCGTATGCCGCAGCAGACGGTCATCGGTCAGGGAGGCGGACGCAATCTTATAGCAGGGAACCTGAAATTCGCCGATGAAGTCGACGGCTTCCTCATCCCACGCCGACGCGAACCACGGCATCCCAAGCTCCCGGCAACAGCGATCGATCAGACGATACTGCTCCAGGCCAAACTCCAGGCCGTACTTCAAATCGCCGTTGGTTGGGCCGAACGGATTCTCGCGCGGCTTCCTCAACTCATCAGGCGAGTAGACCACGTCCACCGTGCGCTTCTGAAACTTGACGGCGTCGCAGCCCGCCGCCGCCGCGACGCTGATCAAGCGGCGCGCCACGTCAATATCCCCGTTATGGTTGATTCCGATTTCGGCGATGATGTAGCACGGATGCTCTTCGCCGACTGCCTTATCGCCGATCGAAACCGCCGGATGGGTATCGATCGTCCTTGTCTCGCGCATGCAAAACTCCTGCCCGAATCTGTTCGAGAGTAGTCCGGTTCGCGGCGGAATTCCAGACGTTTTGCGGCGATGGTCACGCCGATCCACTTTAATTTAAAACATTTCGAGTTTTAAGAAAACAACGTTTAGTGTATATTCGGCTTTTCAGGGACTCGGAAAGAATAATTCTGCAAACCGCCCGTGATCGGAGATCCACGGAGGTGACGTTCCGCCCGGCGTCCCCCCTGCAGCGAATCGTTGAAGCGCTGGAAGACCGCCCGCTCATTATCCTGGCAATCCTCACCGCGCTCTACGCGCTGATGTTATGCCCGTTTGCAGCGCGGCCGCTCTGGCACGACGAATTGTATACGTTCTATATCGCCAACGCGCCGACGCCTCAGCGCGCTTTGGAAGAAGTCCGAACTCTCGACCTCAATCCACCCTTGCTTTACCTGCTAACCCGTCTTTCCAACGCACTGCTCGGCATGAGCCCGCTGGCGACACGCGTACCATCGTTGTTCGCGTTCTACGGATTTTCGATTTTCTTATTTGCTTTTGTACGCCGCCGGTTATCGAATCTTTTTTCGGCGGTGACGGTGATGCTCTTCTGGTCGGGATACTTCTTCTACTACGCAATGGAAGCGCGCCCCTACGCCCTGCTTCTTTTCTTCTCCGGGTTGACCCTGATTTCTTATGACCACGCCATCTTTCGCTGGGGCCGTAAAGCCGCTCTAGCCGGAATCGCCGCCGGAATCATCGGCATGCTTCTCAGCCACGTTTTCGCGCCCTTCACCATCGCTCCTTTTTTCATCGCGGAAGCGTACCGCTCGTTTCGGAACCGCAAACCCGATTGGCCCCTTTGGGCCGTTTTGGCTTTACCGCTGGCGGCGGCCGCAATCGATATTCCTCTTGTCCAACATTTCCACGGGCTCATCTTTCCGGCTGCCTTTCAACCATCCGTGCCGGTGCTCTTCCACTTCTACTGGTTGATCGGAAGGCGGAGCATCTTCGGCTATCTCGCGGTAATCCTGGGTGGCGTTGCCGGCGCGGCCGCGGGTTTCTCAGCGGGACGCCGGGCGGGTTGGAAACCAACTGACTTCGCGCTCGGCGCGGTCTTTGCGGTGATGCCCGTCGTGTTGGGTCTGGTGCTTCTGCGGACGCATGGAGCATTCTGGGAGCGCTATTGCATTACCACCGCGGCGGCGCTTTCCGTAATCGCCGGGGCCCTGCTCGCAAAGTGCTTCCGGCAAAACAAGGAAGCCGCGTTCGGTAGTTTCGCTGTTCTGCTTGCAGTATTGCTCGTCAGCAAGGTCGCAAAACCGTTTTATACGCTCCGGTCGGAACTTCCCAACGCAAGCATTCTAGAAGCGATCCGGCCCGATCTTCCGCTGGTTTCGGCCAGCGGCATCACCTTTCTCGAAATGGACAATCACGAATCCTCCTCGATGACCCACCGCCTGTACTACCTGCTGGATCCGGCGGCGGCGATGCGGTATGCGCACTCTTCTCTGTTTGACGGATTCGCCATTTTGAAGAGGGACTACTTCCCGATCCGATCGAACATCGAAACCTTCGGCGCATTTACCAGCGAGCACCATCGCTTCCTGGTTCTGAGCCGTCCCGATTATCCGGAAAATTGGTTGTTACCCAAGCTAAAGGATGACGGCGCCACCATTCGGGAAGCCGGTAGTTTTCAATTGCCTTACCCGGATAAAGAGCTGTATGAAGTTAATCTCAGAAACACCGCTCCATAAACCGCTCCATAAAATATTTACCAGGCGCTATACTTCTCAACAGTGAAAGTCGCCATCCTTTGCGGAGGCCTTGGAACAAGGCTGCGCGAAGAGACGGAGTTCCGTCCGAAGCCATTGGTGGAGGTGGGTGGGCGCCCGATCCTCTGGCACATCATGAAGCTGTATGCGCATTACGGATTCCGGGAATTCGTTCTGTGTCTCGGCTATAAGGGCAGCATGATCAAGGAATATTTCCTGAATTATGAGGCCATGAATAATGATTTCACGATTTGCCTCGGCAGGAACTCCAGAGTCTCGTACTGCCATAGTCACACAGAACAAAATTTCCAAGTCACTCTGGCCGATACCGGCGAGCAAACCATGACCGGCGGCCGCATCCGGAGAGTCGAGAAGTACATCCACGACGAAACCTTCATGGCTACTTACGGCGATGGAGTCAGCGATATCGACATCGACCGTCTGCTCGACTTCCATTGGAATCACGGGAAGTTGGCGACCGTCACCACCTTCCGCCCCTGCTCGCGCTTCGGCATTCTCGATATTCAGGAAAACCAAGTCATGAATTTTGCCGAGAAGCCTCAATCGGGCGGGTGGGCGAGCGCCGGATATTTCGTCTTCAATCGCCGCGTATTCGACTATCTTGACGGGGATGCCTGCATTCTGGAGCAGGAACCGCTCGAACGCCTCGCGCGCGAGGGGCAGCTCATGTCGTACCAACACGACGGCTTCTTCCACGCCATGGATACTTATCGGGAGTTTCAGTTGCTGAACAGCCTTTGGAGCAGCGGCGATGCCCCTTGGAAGTTATGGGACTGAATCACTATTGGAGAGACCGTCCCACGCTGGTGACCGGCGCTACCGGGTTGCTCGGAAGTTGGCTGGTCAAGTCGCTGCTTGCGAACCGCGCGGATGTCGTGTGTCTGGTGCGTGATTCTGTCCCGCAATGCGAAGCGGTACGTTCCGGCGCGCTGGATCGCGTGAAAGTCGTGCGCGGAGATATCCGCGATCGCGAGTGCGTGGAGCGCACGATCGCGGAATACGAGGTCGATACCGTCTTTCATCTGGCGGCGCAGACCATCGTCGGCATCGCCAATCGGAATCCGATTTCAACCTTCGAGAGTAATGTTGCGGGTAGCTGGAATGTACTGGAGTCCTGCCGCCGGTCGCCATCGGTTCAATCGATTGTGGTCGCCTCTTCCGACAAAGCTTACGGCGAACAGGAGGTTCTTCCCTACTCCGAAGATAATCCTCTGCAAGGGCGGCATCCCTACGACGTAAGTAAGTCGTGCGCCGACTTAATCGCCCAGGCTTATGCGGCCACTTATCGCTTACCGGTGGCGATCACGCGCTGCGGAAACTTTTATGGCGGTGGGGATTTGAATTGGAGCCGCATTGTCCCGGGCACGATTCGCTCCATCATCCGCGGCGAGCGGCCGGTAATTCGTTCTGACGGCGAGTCCATCCGTGACTACTTCTACGTGGAGGACGGCGCGGAGTCTTACATGCTGCTGGCGGAACGGCTGGCTTCCGACCGTGCGCTGCGCGGCATGGCTTTTAATTTCTCGAACGAATCGCAGATCAGCGTGATCGGCATTGTAAGAAGCATTTTGAAGCAGATGAATTCCTCCCAGGAGCCGGAGGTTCGCAACGAAGCTTCGCATGAGATCAGGCGCCAATACCTGAGCGCGGAGCGCGCCCGCTTGGTGCTCGGTTGGCGCCCATCCTACTCTCTCGACGAAGGGCTGGCGCGGAGTATCTCCTGGTATCGCGATTACTTTGGAGGCAACGATGAGTGCTTCGGCCGAGAGCTTGCGTCTGCGCATACTCGATCTCGTTAGCGAATATCACCAGGCCGCGTTCCCGCCGCAGCCCTTCGCCGCGGGCATCACGCCGGTTCCGGTATCCGGCCGCGTCTTCGATGCCGCCGACATCTGCTCCCTAATCGATTCCTCACTCGACTTCCACCTGACCACCAGCCGCTTCGCCGCGCAGTTCGAAAAACAGCTTACCGCCTTTTTCGGGGTTCGCTCCGCGGCGTTGGTCAACTCCGGTTCTTCCGCCAACCTGCTGGCCGCAACGGCGCTAACTTCTTCCAAGCTTGGGGACCGGCGCCTGACGCCCGGCGATGAAGTCATCACGGTGGCGGCCGGTTTTCCGACTACTCTCAATCCCATCCTCCAGAACGGTCTGGTGCCCGTGTTTGTGGATGAGTTGATTCCCACTTACAACATCGATGTAAGTCAACTGGAAGAAGCGCGATCCAATCGAACCCGCGCCGTCGTAATCGCGCATACGCTGGGGAATCCTTTCGACCTCTCGGCGGTCGGGGACTTCGTCAGGAAGCATGACCTGTGGCTGATCGAAGACTGCTGCGACGCCGTCGGCGCAACTTACCAGGGCCGGAATGTCGGAACCTTCGGAGATCTCGCCACCATAAGTTTTTATCCCGCCCACCACATCACGACGGGTGAAGGCGGCTGCGTGCTCACCGGCAAGCCGCTTCTGCGAACCATCGTCGAATCCTTCCGCGATTGGGGCCGCGACTGCTGGTGCGAACCCGGTAAAGACAACACGTGCGGGAAGCGTTTCGACTGGCAGTTGGGCGATCTTCCCCGCGGATACGACCACAAGTACACTTACTCCCACATCGGCTACAACCTAAAGATGACCGACCTGCAGGCGGCGGTGGGCGTGTCGCAAATGAGCAAGCTCCCGGCGTTCATCGCCGCTCGCCGCGGCAACTTCCAGGCGCTGCGCGAGGGAATGCGGGATCTCGAAGAATTCTTCATCCTTCCGGAGGCGGCTCCTCAATCGAACCCGAGCTGGTTTGGATTTCCGCTGGCGGTTCGTCCGGGCGCGCCCTTCAACCGCAATCAGGTAATCGCGTTTCTGGAGTCGCGGAAAATCGCCACGCGATTGCTCTTCGCCGGGAATCTGCTGCGGCAACCGGCGTATCAGGGAATCTCGCATCGCGTGGTGGGCACTCTTCCCAATACGGATTTCATCATGAACAACGTCTTCTGGGTCGGCGTCTATCCCGGAATCACCGCGCCGATGCGGGACTACATGCTCGACGCGTTTCATCAACTGGCCGCGGCCCATGAAAGCATCCGACTACATCGCATCGGCTCTTCATAGGCACGGAGTCAGGCAGGTGTTCGAGGTCTCAGGCGGCATGATCACGCACCTGCTCGACTCGATTCACAAGCGTGGTGATATCCAGTTGGTCAGCGTCCACCACGAACAGGCGGCGGCATTCGCGGCCGATGCGGTGGGAAGAATGACGGGGATTCCGGGAGTCGCCATGGCAACCAGCGGGCCGGGAGCCACCAATCTCCTTACCGGAATCGCGAGTTGTTTTTTCGATTCCTCGCCGGCCGTTTTCATCACGGGCCAGGTGAACCGGGACGAACAGAAGGGTTCAAGGCAAATTCGCCAGCTCGGATTTCAGGAAGCCGATATCGTTGCGATGTCGGCCCCCATTACGAAGGCGGCATGGAAAGCGGAAACGGTGGAAGCGCTTCCGGGTATGATCGACCGCGCATTTGCCTTGGCGACGATGGGCCGGCCCGGACCGGTCTTACTCGATATTCCAATGGACCTTCAGCGCATGGCAATTGCGGATAATGCGGCGCGGGAGCCGCTGCCACCAATCGCGCCGCCCGGCCTCGATTTCAAATCCATTGAGCGCGCGCTCGATAAGGTTTGCGCTGCGCGGCGTCCCCTGGTGTTGGTCGGCGGCGGTATCCGCTCCGCGCGAGCGGCCGAACTGCTTCGCGAGCTGGTGGCCATCCTCCGCGTTCCTGTGGCCGCCTCTCTGATGGCCGTCGATGTTCTGCCGCACCATCATCCTCTTCGCGTGGGGATGATCGGAACTTACGGCAACCGTTGGGCAAACATCGCGATGACCAATTCCGACTGCCTCCTGGTGCTCGGAAGCCGCCTCGACGTTCGCCAGACCGGCGCTGACACCAAAGCATTCATGGCAGGACGGTGCGTGGTTCACGTGGATTGCGAACCGGGCGAAATCAACAATCGCGTGAGCGGCTGCGAATCCGTCGTCTCGGAACTGCCCGCGTTTCTCAACGCCGCTATCGGAATCGCTCGCCGCGTCGCCCCACCCGAGCATCCGGAATGGCTGCATGCCATCGCGCGCTGGAGGGAAGAATGGCCTGACACCCATGAGTTAACGGGAGTGCCGGGGATCAATCCGAATGGGTTCATGCATCGGCTCTCCGCGCGTTCAGCCGCCGCTTCGGCCTTCGCCGTCGACGTCGGCCAGCACCAGATGTGGGCGTGCCAGTCGCTGGATTTGAATGCGGATCAGCGCCTACTCACTTCCGGCGGTCTAGGCTCAATGGGCTTTGCCTTGCCTGCTGCTATCGGCGCGGCAATCGGTTCCGCGCGGCCCGTGGTCGCCGTGGCCGGGGACGGAGGTTTTCAGTGCAACGTCCAGGAGTTGCAAACCGTGGTGCGCAACCAGCTTCCGATTAAGATCGTGATCATCAATAATCGCTGCCATGGCATGGTTCGACAGTTCCAGGAGAGCTACTTTGACGGGCGTTACCAATCCACCCTTTGGGGTTATGACGCGCCTGATTTCGCATCGGTGGCCCGCGCGTATGGCATACAAGCGGCAACAGTAAGCGACCCGTCCGGCATCGAAGACGGAATCCGCCACCTCTGGGAAAACCCGGACGTGCCGGCTTTGCTGCAGGTCATGGTGGACACATACGCCAACGCATACCCAAAGATTGCCTACGGGCGGCCGATGGATGAGATGGAGCCTTCGGCAAGGCCTTCGCTTCCCGATGAATAGGTACTGGCATACACTGACATTTAGGTAGGTATGGCGGACGACGAAACGATCCGTATGAATCCCGCTGCGGACGAACTGAATACAGAGGCGATTGGAGCAGATCACGAGCCGCCTGCCGACAGTCTTCCTGCGCGAACACTCCTGAAAGATCGGTATCTGCTCATCCGTCAACTCAACCGTGGTGGCTTCGGCGCCGTTTACCTGGCGCACGACAAACAAATGCACGATCGCCCGGTTGTCGTGAAGATTCAGATGGAGCACGCCGCCGACGATCCCTGGTTCGACCGCAAGTTTAGTGAAGAAGTTCGTGCGCTCTCGATGATCGATCATCCCGGCGTGGTCGTCGCCATCGACAGTGGACGTACGCCTGATGGCAAGCCTTTTCTGGTGATGCAGTTTGTCGATGGCGTGACGCTGCGATCCGTTCTGAACCCGGAGGGAATGCCGCTCGATCGGGCTGCGGCGATCCTCCAACAGGTCGGACACGCGCTCGCGGCCGCGCATAGCCGGGGCATCCTGCACCGCGACCTGAAACCCGAAAATCTCATGCTGCAAACGATGCCCGATGGCAGCGAGCGCGTACGGTTGATCGATTTCGGAATCGCCAGCGTTGCGGATCTTGAAAATAAGTTCCAGACCAGCACTCGTGTGTCAGGCACGGTTTTTTACATGGCGCCCGAGCAGTTTGAGGGTCAAGTCTCGGAGCTCACCGATATCTACGCGATGGGCTTGATCGCCTATGAAATGGTGACTGGACGCCGGCCTTTCATCGCGGCGAATCCGGTCCAACTCGCAAAATTGCAACGCTCGGGAGTGAGACTCAAACCATCCGATCTGCGGCCGGAGCTTCCCATTCCCGCTGAGCGGCTGATCCTAAAAAGCCTGGAATACCAGCCGTCCGCGCGGCCATCGAACGCGCGCGATTTCGGCGATCAACTGCGGGATACTCTACTGGGTTCCGGTCTCGCCGGGGCGCCTACAAGACGCGTGGTAAAGACTAAGAAAGAATCCCGCCGCGTTTGGATCGCTGCCGCCGTGCTGTTGACCGCCGCCCTGGTGAGAGCGGGGCTTTTGCTTCGCAACCACGCTGAAGCCCCCAAACCGCAGGTGAAATTCCAGACCGCTCCGAAGGATACGAATACCGACTCGCCTGTCGAATCGGCATTTTGGGAGGCGGTGAAAGACTCATCCGACCCGCAGTTCTATCGCGAGTATCTCGCAAAATACCCTCAAGGCCGCTTCGCATCGCTGGCGAAATTGAAGTTGGAGATTCTCGCGAAGCGGGCCGCAGCGAAGCCGCCCGGCAATCCAGCCGAGCCGGTCAACGGCGCGCGGGAGGAAGACGCTGACGACGGTTTCCAGAGGGAGATTCAAAAGAGCGCCGATCCTAAGCTCTATCAGCAATATCTCAAGGAGTATCCACCCGGATATCTCTCGGGGCTGGCTCGCAAGCGTGCGGCGGAATCCAAAAACAACCCGCCCGGAGTAATCCCGCCCCGCGTGCCCATGCCGGCTATGCCCGATCTTTCGAACGTACCTGGCGTAAATCCGAATATCTCCGCGGAATTAGCGTATTGGAATGCCATCAAAGATTCCGACGAACCGCAGCCGTTTAAAGACTACCTTAAGAAATATCCAAACGGCATGTTCACGAAATTGGCGGAGCTTAAGATTGCGAACTTGAACAAAGAGCCTGCCCAGTAAACGGCATGAAACAGTTGCGTCTTATAGTTACTTAGAAAAGCAACTTCAGGCAAAATTGTATCTGCCGCGATGTGGTTGCGGTCGAAGTAATCAACCCCGCTGAAGGGCTGATGGCTCCGCTCGAAAACACGGTGGCGTTTGGAGTTCCGAAGTTCGTCCGGTTCAGTAAGTTGAAGAACTCCGCCCGGAATTGCAGCGTCGTTCGCTCCGTTATGGCGGTGTTTTTGAACAGCGAGAAGTCCACATTGGCTAAGCCGGGGCCGCTGTACACGCCGCGTCCTAAGTTCCCGTAAGTGCCCGCGGTGGGGAGGATGAACGCGTTCGGATTGAACCATTGATTGGGATTGCCCAGGACCACCGGTCCGGAGAAAGAGGGATTAAGGGACGGCCGATCCGGATTCCTGGTGTCGCCGTCTCCTGATCGGTTGGACCCGATTACCGGCGTGAACGGAAAGCCATCCAGCAGCGAAACAATGCTGTTCACCTGCCACCCGCCGAGCCGCCCCTTGCCGAAAGGTAAGTCATAAGTGCCGGAAAGGCTTGCCTGGTTGGGAACGTTGTAAGCGGATGGTCCCCAGTCGCGGCGCAGATCGTTACGGTCCAGCACCATCTGGGATTGGTTGTTCGCCTGTGCGCCGGTAAGTCCGGAGTTGATATCGAGGTCTTTCGACCATGTGTAGTTCGCGCGGAACTGCAGGCCTTTGCGGAAGCGGCGGCTGATATCGATCTGAAGAGCGTTGTAGCTGCTGTTGCCCTCGGTGTACCAGAAAAAGCCCGCGCCGAGATTGGGATTTGGCCGCGTTGCTCCCGGACCGGGTATGTACTCCGCGCCTTCGGATACAGTGTGCCGAATGTTCGCCAGGCTCGCGGCGGTCGAGACGCCCCCGGCCGAACAACCGCCGGCGTTCGCACAGACTTGCGCGGGAATCGTGTTCGGGTCCACGCTTAAGAGCCCGTGATAGCCGAATGAGCCGACATAGCCGACCCGTAGAACTGTGTCATGAGTCAACTGCTGTTCCGCGGTGAAACTCCACTCTTGTACTGTCGGGGTCTTGGCATTGGGCTGCACACCTTGCGGAGCGAAGATAGTGCCCGCCGGCGGAGTAACGCCGGGGGTAATCGGAACCAGTGCGGGAAGCGATCCGGTCTTAGATACAGACCCGTTATACGGCGGTATGGAGTTCAGCAAATAGCTTAAGTCATCTATTAGTGAGTAATAAGTTCCGTAGCCGGCGCGAATAGCGGTCTTTCCGTTTCCGAAAACATCCCAGGCCAGCCCGGCGCGCGGACCCAGCAGATGTGTCGCATTGTTTTGCGTGTAGGCCGAATTGCCTACTTGCGGCGCGGTGATCAGGACGCCGTTCGCACCGGTCAGATAATTGGCGGCGCGGCCGGATTCCTCGTTCCACCCAGTCGTGAATTCGTAGCGGAGACCCACGCTGAAAGTCAAGTGCGGACGCAGCCGAATTGCGTCTTCGAAGTAGCCCGCCCCGAACAAACTTCGCCACCCCAACTCGTTCGGATCGGGTACTACCTGAAACGAGGTCACTGTACCTTGCAGGAACGTTTGCAGGCTCGCGAAACTGGCTTGTCCCAACTGCCGCGATGCATCGTTGTCATTATCCTGGACGCGCTGGAACCAGACTCCGGCACTGATCTGGTGGCGTCCTTTTGTGACCTGAACGCTATCGGAATAGGTAAAGAGGTTCCTGCGATTTCCCACGTCCGCGGCATTGTTCGGGCCGGCCGATGTAATTGTGCCGCCCCCGGTTGTTGTCACGCCGCCGCCGATCACGATGCCGCCCGGTCCCAGCCCGGTTACGAAATCCGTGTTCGCGGGAAAGGACGCCAGGGGAAATGAATCGTAGTTGAACCCCGATCGCGAGAAGCCCGCGCGAAAGGTATTCAGAATGTTCGGGGAGACTACGCGCGTCTCTTCCAGGCTGACGACCTGGCTGCGCAGTAATTCGTAGGAACCAAAAAGCGGGTCGGACAACGGAACAAGACTATCGCCATCGTCCACCGTGTAGCTTGCCGAAAGCGTATCCCGATCGCTAAGAAGATAGTCGGACCGCATGGTTCCAAAGTCTTCGCGGATACTCTGCCTCGGGTTGTTGTAAGATAGCGCCGTCCCGCTCGGTAGGCCGGCGACGGTTAGTTCAGGTCCATTGGGTTCAGGCCAGAGCTGGGTATACTTGAGCATCGCGGGATTCAACTTAGCGACTGTTGTGTATACGCCCGCTGCGTTCGGCAGTAATCCCTGCCGGGCTTCCAGATCGGGAACGACGCTTACATTGCTGACCGCCAGCGATTGCCGGAAGCCCTCATAATTGCTAAACAGAAACCACTTGTCCTTGCGCAGCGGACCTCCCAGCGCACCGCCGAACTGATTGCGGCGGAACGGAGGAACGAAGGCCTGATCGAAGAAGTTACGGGCGTCCAGATCGCTATTGCGAAGAAACTCGTAAACCGATCCATGCAGTTGATTGGTTCCCGATTGAGTGATCACGCTGATTTGAGCGCCGGCGCGCTTTCCGTATTGAGCGCCATAAGTGTCCTCGAGAACGTTGAACTCCCGTATCGCGTCAATACCCAGCAGTTCACCACTTACTCCGCCCGGAGTAATCGCTAACTGACTGGTCCCGGTGTATTCGATTCCGTTCAGTAGAAACAGGTTCTCGTAAGTGCGGCGCCCATCGACGGAAAACGTGTTGCCATTACTGGTGCTGGTTCCCGCGCTTTTCAATGCGCTGTAACTGACCGCGCCCGGATTGAGAGTCATCAGATTGTCGAAGCTGCGGCCGTTGAGCGGCAAGTCCTTGATCTGCCGTTCGCCTACGACACCCGATACCGAGGAAGTACTCGTGTTCACCAGCGGCGTTTCATCCGACGTGGTCACCTGCTGGACAACTTCGCCAAGTTCCAACTGGACATTGACCACCGCCTGCTGTCCAACGACCAACGCGAATCCGGTTCGGACCGCCGTCTTGAACCCCGCTTTTTCGACCCGTAATTCCTGGGCGCCCAAAGGCAGCGCGACGAGTGTGTAGCCGCCCGAATCGTCAGTAGTGACAGTCCTTGAAGATCCCGTTTCCAGGTTCCTCTCTGTGACTTTGGCACCCGGTACAAGGGCGCCCGACGCATCCTCCACGTTTCCTGATATCGACGCGGAAACCTGAGCGGAGGCCGGGATCGCGAGGGCGCACACACCGAGCGCCCAAAGCATAGAAAAGCGTTTATGGATCTTCAAGAAATAACCATCGTAGCCTATGTTCGTTCGCTGGGGCTTCGTCCACGGAGCGGGCGCCGAGTTGTATACCATTTGCCCTGTTCCGTCAGGCGCAACAGCCACTTGGAAAAGAAGCAATTGTTCCGCCTAGGTGAGTACACTCGCATCATATATCCAGGAAAATCAAAATGCCCTCAATAGAACAACGTTTACAACGATTGGAAGATGAAGCGGCGATCAAAGAACTCGCAGCCAGATTCGCCGATGCCGCAACCCGGAACGACATCGAAACGATCAAGACTCTCTTCACCGAAGATGCGGTCTTCTCGATCAAGGGTAATGGTGCAAAGTTGAGGGAGGGCAAGTCAGCGGTTTCTCCTATTGGATGAGAGGTTCCAGTTAGGCCGCCAAGGCAGCTTGCCAGATCTTCGCCACCGTCGCTCGGTTTCCTCCGAGCTTGCCGATTTTGAACTGGCCCTTCTTGATCTTCTCCACCAATTCGATGCCCCCGATTACGACTGCCGCAGTCTTAAAACTCTTCAGCCCGAGCATCGGCCTGAGTCGCTGCTTCACCCGCCGGTGATCCTGCTCGATCACATTGTTGAGATACTTACTGGT
>CBDDBV010000010.1:0-30960 GCA_965225785.1 Bryobacteraceae bacterium
GGCACGGTGACCCGCATTTTGATCTTGCCTTTGGCGTCGCGCACCGGCCGGATCACGCCGGGGATGATCGAACGAATCTCCGGGGTCTGGCCCAACAATGTTTCGAGCAGCGGCCGCAATCCGTCGATGATGCTGTGCTCGATCTTGAGCTTGCCTTGCACGGCACGCAGACGGAACGGCATGCTTCAGTCTAGTCCCGCAAGCGATAATCGGAATCGTGCCCCACGCGATCACATTAATTCCAGGCGACGGGATCGGCCCTGAAGTCGCAGACGCCACTGTGCGAGCCGTTGAAGCGACCGGCGTCGCCATTGAATGGGAGCGCGTGCAGGCCGGCGTGAGAGCCGAGCAAGAGACGGGCAAGGTGCTTCCTGAGACAGTATTTGAGTCGCTGGCGCGAACGCATGTGGGGTTGAAGGGGCCCATTGGAACGCCCATCGCCAAAGGCCATTCGAGCGCCAACGTGGCCTTGCGCAAGCGGCTGGATCTGTTCGTCAACTTCCGCCCGGTGAAGATGCTACCCGGACTGAAGACGCGGTTTCAGGACCTGCCGATTGACCTGGTGATATTCCGCGAGAACACCGAAGATCTGTATTCCGGCATTGAGCATGAAGTGGTGCCGGATGTGGTCGAGAGCTTGAAGGTGATTACCAAGACCGCCTCCATGCGCATCGCGAAGGCCGCATTCGAGTATGCGCGCCGCGATGAACGGCACAAGGTGACCGCGCTGCACAAAGCCAACATCATGAAGATGAGCGACGGCCTGTTCCTGCGCTGCTGCCGTGAAGTGGCGGCCGGCTTCCCGGAGATCGAGTACAGCGAGCTGATCATCGATAACGCCTGCATGCAACTGGTGATGCGGCCCGAGACGTTCGACATCATCGTGGCCCCGAATCTATATGGCGATATCGTTTCGGATTTGACGGCGGGTTTGGTGGGTGGATTGGGAATCGTGCCGGGCGCGAACCTGGGCGAGAGCTACGCGGTGTTCGAAGCGGTGCACGGGACTGCGCCGGATATCGCAGGTAAGGGATTAGCGAACCCGACGGCGCTCATGCAATCCGCGGTGCTGATGCTCGCGCACTTAAATGAAAAAGACGCGGCGCGAAGACTGGATAAGGCGCTGCTTGCGGTGTATGCGGATGGGAAGAATCTGACGGGAGACGTTGGGGGTCGGGCAGGAACGGACCAGTTTACCGATTCGGTGATCGCAAGGTTGGAAAAGGGGCGGGCGGCTTAACGACGCGGCGAGTTAGGTTGAGCAATCCTACTATGATCGTGACGCTTGTTTTTCGACTGTCAGCCACTGGGGAGAGTTGGCTAGCACTACTAAAAGACTGCCCGGTGACCGTGATCCCGCGCCGCAGCCAGCAGGTTCGGTGAGTGTGAAGGTATTCTTGCGGATATACATCTCATGAAGGCCATGTTTATTAACCTGAGATATCGGATGAAGTATGTGCTCCGCGCCCTGGAGCGCGGAGAGATTGTC
This sequence comes from Bryobacteraceae bacterium, assembly GCA_965225785.1. Lineage (GTDB taxonomy): Bacteria > Acidobacteriota > Terriglobia > Bryobacterales > Bryobacteraceae > Bog-113. Next base: position 1,490 of record CBDDBV010000010.1, read on the forward strand.
ACGGTGCTTTATCGAGGGACGGAGAAGGCGAAGCTGGTGCCGGTCGCCGGGGCTTCTCCCGCGCCTGCCAGTGATCCGGCAAAAACCACCAATCAACCGTTCTTTGGGATGTGGGGTGGCCGGGACGAACTCGATCCGGCGTCTTACCTGCGCAACCTCCGGAAGAGCCGGCCCGTAACTGCAAGGCCGCTTTAAAGAACGGGTCACCCGTCAAGAATCTCAAGTGATCTCTGTTAATTAGATAGAACCTCCGAGCGCGCGTCATGGACTGGCCCTGAGGTCCACGGGATTCGAAGACTTTGGCCCTGCGCTCAACCGTCCTCTTTCCAGCGGCCCGTACAAGGCGCAGTAGTACTAATCCTTTCGCAGCCCACCAGCGGTCTTTGACACATGGTTGAGATCGCGAGAAACTACTGGAGTGAAAACTTACGTCCTCCTGCTGTTGGTATTGAGAGCCTCGGCCGGGAACGCGCAGACCGCCTACGTGGGTTCCAGTTCAAGTGACGTCATTTCCACGCTAAACGAAGCAAGCGGCGCTCAAAACAGTATCGCAAAGGCTGGCATCTTCGGAGTAAATTTCGCCGTTTCGGCTGATGGAACTAAGGCATACGTGCAGTCCTACAGCACGTATGGATCGGGTACATCCAGTATGCCGGTGGTCTCCCTCGCCACCGGCACCGTGACCGGGGCCATCACCGCTGTCCCCTCACCCGGAAGGCCTGCCGTCAGCCCGGACGGAACCAGGCTCTACGTTTTCAGCTACTCCGACGCGATCCTCGCGGAGATCGACACCGCTTCCGGCAGCTTACTGGCCACCGCTCCGGTAGGATCACTAAGCGAGGACATTTCTCAGGGGTTTATTGTTGTAAAAACCGACGGGTCGGAAGTTTATGCCGCGACGGCTACCAGTATATTGGTACTTGACGCGCAGTCGCTCTCTTCAAAGGCGACCATCCCCTTGAAGTCTCAGGCATTGGCACTCTCGAGCGATGGTAGCCGGCTTTACTCGTCCTGCTATAACTGCTCTACAAAAATGCTCTCGGTAATTGACACCAGCAATTACTCAGTCATTGCGACCGTAAGCGCGCCGGAGGCATTGCGCAGCAGTATAGTAGGTCTTGTACTCAGCCCGGACAATCAAACGATCTATATTTCGGCCGTGTCGCAGCTTCTTTCCGTTTCGACATCCACTTACCAGATAACCGCACATTATCCGACGCCGGCGCTGGGCCCGTCCCTCGCGGTCTCTCAGGACGGCGGCACGGTGTACACGACCAGAAACGCTCCCACCGGAAGCTCCCCATTCCCAGGCTTGGTGAGTATCGAGGTGCCGTCCGGAACCGTGAGCGTGATCGACACAGGCTCGTCGTTTGCTGCGATATCGCGCCCGGCGCCCAGCGCGCCGCTTTATCTCCTGGGAGCGCCGCCGTCGATACTCATTGAGAGTCCATTGAGCGGCACGATCACGAGCGGCGTAAGACCCGCGTTTGGATCTACCTCTCTTAGTGTTTCCTCCAGCGGTAATATGGTGGCGGGGATCAGCGGCTATCCGCTCATCGTTGAGAACAGTCACGCGCAAAACGAAGCGGTCGTCTCACTGATCGACACTGCGACGCACAAGCTGGAGGGAACCTTCGCGGTACCGTCTGTCAATCCCACCGGAGACGCGCTTCCCAACCAGATCGCGATCAACAGCGTTGGATCGGTGGGATACGTAAGCACTCTGGGCGAGGGCGTCACCCCCGTCATTGAGGTTTTCAAGCTACCCGAAGGGACGTTGGAAAACACCTTTTCCATCGGCTATATTGCACAGACCCCTGGAATTGGGCCTCTGGTCATCTCTCCGGACGACTCGACGCTGTACCTCAATGATGGCGGTAGCATCTGTTCGGCGCCGATTGCCCCCATTGGAACTGCTACCTGCGCGTTTATAGGGGCGGGAAAGGCGTTGGGCACGCTGCAAAGTTACACCCTTAGCCCGGACGGAAGCTTGATCTACTCCATCGCGTCGATTCCCATCCAAGACGGATTCGGCGCATACCTGTTCGTGGACGAGATCGATGCGAAGACGCTTGTCACGAAGTTATCAACTCCAATTCCGTACAGCGATGTCGGGCCGTTTCCATATGGCTGCCAAATAGCTTACGCCGCAGGCACGGGCAGTGTATATATTTCCTGCGAAGTAGCGTCCTCTCAGCCCTACTCGGGACTTATTCTTCGAGTGAATGTCAGCGATTTCAGCGTGGCTTCCATGGCCCGCTTTGGTTACGCTCCCACTGGCATTGCGGTCACTCCTGACGGAACGAAAGCGTTAGTTACCGGGTCAACTAACGGAACGCAGGTGTTTGATGGGAGTACCCTGGCGCCCATGGAATTCATTCCTGGCGGTCCTGGCTTTGGCATTGTTATCGCGCCGCAGTAAGAAGCTACAACGAGAGAACGTCCCGCGTGCCGGAAATATGCCGTGATGTCTCCCTACCGAGATAATTTGACATACTTTAGATCTGAGTGTTCCAGGTGACAGACACGTGCCCAGTCTGCGGAAATCACCTGGGTTTTCAAGCCGCTGAAAACAAGATCTGTCCCTCCTGCGGTAGGGAGTTGGCCGCGCACGGAGGTAGCGCAAAGACCACCGACCAACCTTTCTTTGGGATGTGGAGTAACCGGGCCGACATATCTGATCCCGCGTTCTACCTGCGCAGCTTACGGCAGTCACGTTCTGAGCGTTCCGGGCGCCCAGCCAGCGATCTTACAGACCCTTCTTAGCCAGGAAAATCGCCAGATCCACGACGCGGTTTGAGTAGCCCCACTCGTTGTCGTACCACGACACAATCTTCGCGAAATTGCCGTCCAGCACCTTCGTGAGCAGCCCGTCGACGATGGAGCTGTTCTTGTCGTGCAGGATGTCGGTGGAGACGATTGGGTCTTCGGTGTACGCGAGGATGCCCTTCATTGGACCATCCGCCGCGGCCTTGAACTTCTGGTTGATTTCTTCCGCCGTGGTGTTTTTTTCGAGCAGCACCACCAGGTCAACCACCGAAACGTCCGGAGTCGGCACGCGCAGCGCGTAGCCATCGAGCTTACCCTTCAGCTCCGGCAGCACGAGGCCGATCGCCTTGGCCGCACCGGTGGAACTGGGGATGATATTGACGGCCGCCGCGCGGGCGCGGCGCAGATCCTTGTGCGGAAAATCAAGAATCACCTGATCGTTCGTGTAGCTGTGAACGGTGGTCATCGAACCCTTCAGGATGGTGAAGTTGTCATGCAGCACTTTCGCGAACGGCGCCAGGCAGTTGGTGGTGCAAGAGGCGTTCGAGATGATGTTGTGCTTGGCAGCCTCGTACTTATCGTCATTGACGCCCAGCACCACGGTGATGTCTTCGCCCGAAGCCGGCGCGGAAATGATTACTTTCTTCACCGATCCACGCATGTGCTTTTTCGCGTCGGTGGCGGCGGTAAAGCGCCCGGTGGACTCCACGACGATCTCCACGCCCAATGACGGCCAGTCGATCTCAGCCGGGTCCTTGGTGGCGAACACGCGAATTTTCTTGTCGTCGATGTGGATGTGATCGCCATGCACTTTCACGTCCGCGTGCAGTTTGCCGAGCACCGAATCGTATTTGGTCAGGTGCGCGAGCGTGGCGGAATCGGTGAGATCGTTGACGGCGACAAATTCGATCTCGGGGTTGTGCAGCCCGGCGCGCACCACGTTTCTTCCGATGCGGCCGAAACCGTTAATACCAACTTTGACAGGCATTCTTCGAGCGTTCTCTCCTCAGGAATTTATTTGAATTGGCGGGTTAAATCCAAGGATAGCAGAGCAGGCGCGGACGGGGTCAGTCCAGCGGCTCGCCGGAGATGATGGCGATCCCGGCTTGATTGGCTGCCTGAACAAGGTCATCACGATCGAGCATGAGCGTACGGCCGGCGTCGATCGCGAGCGCGACCGTGTTGGTGCGCGCCATGACCTCGACAGTGCTGACGCCGATAACGGGAACGTCGAACAATAAATGGCGGCGGCGCGATGCCGATTTGACCAGCGTGAGCTGCGCGCCTTCCACCAGTGACGCCGCGCGGGTGAGCATGGCGTCGGTTCCTTCCATGGCTTCGATGGCGACGCAGGCGCGATCCGCAATCGCCACGCTCTGGCCAAGATCCAGCGTGGCGAGCGTATGCGCGATGCGGCGCCCGTATTGAATATTGGCCTTCTCGTCTTTCGACGGCTTGCGGCGGGTGAGCACGCCCTCGGGCGCGAGCAGATGTTTCAGCAGCCGCGTGGAGTCGACCAGTTGAATGCCTTCGTCAGCGAGCACCTTGGCGACCGCGCCGATGAGCGCGTCGGTATTCTTGCGATCGAGCGCCGCTAGGAGTTTGAACAATCGCCAGTCCGGCTTGATCGAGGAAAATATTTTGGCGTGCTTCACCTGGCCCGCCATCATGATTTCGTTGACGCCTTCGCGATGGCAAAAATCGATCAGCTTGCTGAGTTCGCCAAGCGAAATCCATTGGCAACTCGCGGCAAGCGCTTCCACTTCGGGCGATGCTTCTTCTTTGATGGCCGCGACCACCACTTCATCGCCCGCTTTGCGCGCGCTCTCCAGAGCCAGAATCGGGAAGCGGCCATTGCCGGCGATGAGCGCGTACTTCATCTGGGAGCGCTCACTTGATGAAGCCGCGCTCGGACGCGGCGATGAACGCCAGTAGCTCGTCTAATTCCGGAGTTGCGGGCAATTCCTCGCGAATGCGCTCGACGGCTTGCGAGGTGTTGAGCCCGGCGCGTGTCAGCAAGCGGAAAGCGGTTTGAAGGCTTTCGATGGAAGCGGTGGAAAAGTCGCGCCGTTCCAGGCCCACGCGGTTGGCGCCGAACACTTTCGCCTCGCGGCCCGTGACGGTGTTCGAGAAAGGCAGAACGTCTTGCGTGATCACGCTATAACCACCGATGATGGCCTGCCGGCCGATGCGGCAGAACTGATGCACGCCGGTGGATGCGCCGATCACGGCCCAATCGCCCACCATGACATGACCGCCCAAGGTGGCGGCGTTGGCGAGCACGCAATGGCTTCCAATCGTTACGTCATGCGCGACGTGAACGTACGCCATGAGCAGATTCTCGTCGCCGATGATGGTCTTCAATCCGCCGGCTTGGGTGCCGCGATGAACGGTGACGAATTCGCGAATGCGGTTGCGCTGGCCGATATGTGTTTCGGCGCGCTCGCCGCGATACTTCAGGTCCTGGCCGGCGACGCCGATGGTGGAGTAGGGATAGAAAGTGTTCTCATCGCCGACCCACAGAGGACCTTCGCAGTAGACGTGCGCCAGCATCCGCGTGCCCGCGCCAACGTGAACTTCCTGTCCAATGATGCAGTACGGCCCGATGGATGCATCGGGATGAACGCGGGCAGTAGAGTCGACGATCGCCGTCGGATGAACGGGCATTACAGCGCCGCGATTTCAGCTACCGGTTCTTCCACCTTGTCCTGCAGGCTGCACATCAGTTCGGCTTCGGCGACGAGTTGCCCATCCACCGTGGCGCGCGCGGCGATCTTGGCCACGGTCACCTTGTTCTTGATGATGGTGATCTCCATGCGAAGCTGATCGCCGGGAACGACCGGCCGGCGAAACTTGGCGCGCTCAATCGACACAAGAAAGACAAGCTTCTTTTCGCGATCCGGGATCTGCCCGAGCACGAGCACGCCGGCGGTTTGTGCCATCGCCTCAATGATCAGCACGCCCGGCATCACCGGAAATTCGGGGAAATGACCGCCGAAAAAAGGCTCGTTGACAGTCACGTTCTTGATTCCGACGATGTGTTCACGATCCATTTCGAGGATGCGATCGACCAGCAGCATCGGGTACCGGTGGGGCAGGAGTTGCCGTATCGCATTTATATCCAGGGTTGGCATCGCAAAGCCGCTATTATACAACCCGTGATCAAAAATCCCTGGCAACAGCTCGGCTTGCTGGAGTGGGCGGCGGCGCACGGACGCGAGACCATTGCGATGATCCGCGAGATGGTGGAGATGGAATCGCCCAGCGAAGATGCCGACGCCTTGGCGAGGTTCGCCGATTGGTTCGAGACGCGCGTGACCGCGGAATTTCACCGGAATGTGGAGCGGTCGCCGAACGGGCATTTGACCTGCCGATTCGGCGCGGGCGGATCAAGGCAGGTGATGGTTCTGGGCCACTACGACACCGTCTGGCCGATGGGAACGATCCGCAACATGCCGTTTCGGGAGAGCGACGGGCGATTGTGGGGGCCGGGTGTGCTCGACATGAAGGGCGGGATCGCGATGGTTTTGATGGCGATGCGCGCGCTTCGCGAGTTGAGGATTTCACTTCCCGGAACAGTGCTGCTGCAGTTGAACGCGGATGAGGAAACGGGCAGCCCCACATCGCGCACCCTGACCGAGGAGAACGCTAAAAAAAGCCTCGCGGTTCTGGTGGTGGAACCCGGAACGGGACTGTCCGGTAAGCTCAAAACCGCGCGGAAAGGCGTGGGTGGATATACCTTGCGTGTGACCGGCGTTGCCTCGCATGCGGGAGTGGACTTCCACGCGGGCGCCAGCGCGGTGCTGGAACTCTCGCGGCAACTGTTGACGGTCGCCGACTGGACGGATCCCGGCCGGGGCGTGACCGTGAATCCAGGCGTGATCGCGGGCGGAACCCGATCGAACGTCGTGGCGGCCGAGGCTTGGGCGAAAATCGACGTGCGCATCGCGAAGATGGAGGATGCCGCTTCGCTGGACGGGCGCTTTCGGGGTTTGCGCCCCTTGGACGGCCGGTGCGTGTTGAGCGTGGAAGGCGGCCTGAACCGTCCGCCCATGGAGCGGACGGCCGCCATCGAAAAGCTGTTTCATTTGTCGCGGGAACTCGGCGGAGAGATAGGCGTGGACGTGGAAGAATCGGCTACGGGGGGTGGTTCAGACGGAAACTTTACCGCCGCGCTAGGAGTTCCGACGCTCGACGGCGTAGGCGCTGTTGGAGAAGGCGCCCACGCCGCGAATGAAAGCATTCTGGTGGGGAGGATTGCGGACCGTACGGCTCTGTTGGCTGTGCTGCTCGGCGAACTATTGAATGCGGGCTAGTGGATCTAAATTTCAGCTAAAGCCGCAACCAGCGCACCTTTAGCCGTGGAGTTCAGCAGATCCGCCGCCATCCGTATCTCGGAGATCTGGATGGGAAGTTCCGCCGGAACGAGCATCTTCTCGAACCGGTCTTTGAATCCGGGCGGCATGGAACTGCCCCCGCTGATGACGATAGGAATGGCGCGATCGATACGGGGAACTTTGCGCGCCTTCGAGAACTGATCCTTCAGTGCGTCGATCACGGTCTGGATCATATCGTCGTAATAGACGCTGAGCGCTTGTTTCACGTTATCGGAGTAGAAGCCGTTGAAGTGGAAGGAGTGCTCCTTGACGGCGCGCACCCGGGTGGGACCTTCGCCGAGTACGGAAGCCGCGCTTTCATCGATGAAGTCGCCTGCTTTGGCGACGCTGAAACTGAAGACCGGCATGGACAGGCAAGCCAGGGAAACGTTGCACATTCCGCCGCCGCAGCTAATCCCGATACCGGTATAGTTCGTGTCCTCGAGCTCCGCCAATACGACGGCGAGACCTTCGTTGATGGTCTCCACCTGATAGCCGATGTCGGTGAGAATGCCGGAGATGGTGGCTTGATGAAACGTCAGATCGTTGGGTGCGTTGTCGGGTGCGCCGGGAACGCTGAGACACAGGCGGCGCCCGTTGCCGTTGTCCTCCCCGAGAAGGGTTGAAAGCAGACGGCGCATGACGGCGGGCCCGTTGGACTCGCCCGGGTTGAGGAGCCCGCGGGCCATGGGGCGCCGCGTCTCCACGTGAAACATGTTGGCGAAGCGTTCCGAATCGTTGCCGTAGACGAGCAACTCATCGCCTTGCGCATGATGCGAGACATTGTCCTTGATCAATGCATTTTGTGTCAGTTTCGAAAATGGCAGAGTCACAAAGGCGTTGAGTTGCGACTGATACCTGAAATCATCCCCAGTTTTGATGGCGGTGACTAAACGACTTGTGCCGATATCAAGTCCGATTGGCGGCTGTGAAGGCTTGGTCATAGTTGAGGCTCCGGAGCGAACGATATTGTTTTTGTAGCGACGAACGGTAGGCGGCCGGCGTTGTGCCGCGCTGCTGGGCGCCTGCAAGAATGCGCCGCTCGGCGATAGCAAGCCCATCCCAGGCTTGTCCGCCTATGTCATGGAGAAAGGTTTGATCGTAATCAAACCCAAAAATTTCGACGGCGGGAACGGAGGTGCTATAGCCGCTCGAAAGGCCGAACTCGCGAAACGGAAATTTCGCGGCCCAATCGGTGTGATACCCGAAACGCATGTTGCCGGGATTGACGGAGACCTGGGCGTGCGTGACGCAACTCGATTCGGGAATGGAATAAGTGCTGCGGATCAGGTCCGTAAGCAAGCGGCCGGAGCGCATCTGGGCGGCCGTTGGCTCAAACGCCTCGCCCGTCCGCGGTTCCAACCCAGTGCGGGCCTCAAACGCAATTCCGATAAAACTTTCGTTCAAGTCCACGTAGACGGATTTCGCATCCGCCCACACGGAATGGCCCGCATGGTGCGCCACCTGGTCTTCCGCGACGATTCGGAACACCACCCCGTAGCGATCGACCACGAAGTTATAAAGTTTGTTTCTCTGCACATGGCGAAGCATCTCTTCGCGAGTCTGGAGAAGCGAGCTGCTACGGGCGGCTTCCAGCGGGAGCAGCGGACTTTCCGTGGTGTGATAGACGATTCCGGCGGGGACCGTCCGGAACTCGGACCGCGACAGCGAAGTCCGTGAAAACGCACGATACCGCCGAGCGACGGAGGGCGTCAGATAATCCGTGCGGATCTGCAGCCCGTTGGAGTAAAGCGCGTAATCGTCCCGCTGCTCCGCCACCCATACCGGTTCCAGGGCCCTGGAAGATTGAGGCGTTAGGGGAGCGAGCTTCGGCTGGGAATCAATCGCGGTGGGCGGATGGATTGGGACCGGTTTGGCGGTACCGCTGGAATTGAATGAGGCTACAGCGGCGACGGTCAGGCCTAAGAGGGAGACGGTAAGAAAACGGCGTCGGCGGCGCTCCAAGGATCGCCGAAGAAAAGTGAGCTTCTCGATCCCGTCCGGAATGCGCGCGGCTCGATCTTCAAGGGACGCCAGTATCTCCACAATCTTCGGAGGCGTAGTGGGACCGGCACAGCGACTTTCTCTAAGTTTTCCGGTCCCTGCCCGTGCGGCTATTCGGGGAAATTCGAAAAGGCCGGGGCCGGCTTCCCGAAGAAGTAGCCCTGCATGAGATGAATCCCGTTATCGAGCAGCATCCCGCACATCTCAGCCGTTTCCACCCCTTCCGCAATCACCGCGATCCCACTTTCCGAGCCGAGTTCCGCCAGTTTCCTGATCGTGCGCAAACCGATATCCGTTCCGCATTTCCAAATGATGGATTTATCGAGTTTGATGAAATCGGGTTGAAGGTCCGCAACCATCTGGAGCGAGTTGGATCCGGTGCCGACATCGTCAAGCGCTACGCCGAAACCCTGGGCGCGGTAGTATTCGACGATGCGTTTCAAGTGACCCGGATTGCTCACACGTTCGGATTCGACGACTTCGAAGACGATGTCGGCTGGAACCAGATGGGTGTTTTCCATGGCCTTCATCGTGGACGCCATGCAGAACGCCGGATCGTAAATAGAAGACGGCGTGAAATTGATGAAGAGGCGGCCCTTCTTATGTCCGGCTGCCGCGTGACGGATTGCTTTACCCCTGCTGTACGAATCGAACTTATGGAGATCTCCCCGGGTGACGGCCGCGTTGATGATCTCGTCGCCGTTGTACCACTTGCCGGGCTCGCCGCGATCCAGGCGAATGAGGCACTCGTGACCCCGTAGTTCCCGCTTCCGGGCGTCCACTATCGGTTGGAACCAGTGGATAAATTGATCGGTCACCAGCGCTTCCTCGAACCACCTGGTCTCGACGCGCCGCGCAAACTGGCTCAGGTTCGTCGCAGCCATGAGATGGACCAGATCCGAAGTGATACGCAGGTCCTGCGTTTCCGGCTCCGAAAGTTGGGTGCGCAGCAAATCCACCACTTGAAGACGTTGATCGGCGTCCACTTCGGTTAAAGCGAAAGTCGAATTCTCCCGCAGGAATTCGACCCCGTTTTTTGAAAGAACACTCCCCACGCGTTCCGAAAGAATCTCCGTGGGGGCATACAAGTAAATACCCGCCGAATCGCAGGTCGACTTAATGCTACAAACCGCGCAGTCCGCTGTGCCCATGCCGTTTGAATCGGCAGATTGGCGGGCGGGCTTTAGAGCCGGTTCTTTGGTTTATTGTTTAAAGGCGCAGTAGCGCGTAGACACTTCGATATGGTGGCGAAGAGTGGGGGTATACTGCCTGTTGTGGCGGCGGTGCCGTAAGCGTCGGCCGAATATTGGACCAGAGTCAGCCGGATTCAACCTTGAAACATCCATCAAGGGGTTCGCGAAGTAAGGAAGTATATGATTGCCCGGATGGTGCGGGAGCCAGTTAAAAAATACGTCAGAGACACGCGGCCACTCTTTGTCGCGCCAGATGGAGAATGACCTATTGGTGGACTCGCTTTCACAAGGGGAACGGTCGGAAATCATGGCCCGTGTGCGCTCCAAGGATACGGGGCCCGAGTTGCTGGTCCGCAGACTTGCGTTTGCGCTCGGATACCGATACCGCCTCCATGGAAAAGACCTGCCGGGACGCCCGGATCTCGTCTTTCGCCCCAAGCGCAAAGTCATCTTCGTTCACGGCTGCTTCTGGCATCGTCACCCAAACTGCCCGCTTGCACGTATGCCCAAATCCCGCCTCGATTTCTGGGAAGCGAAGCTAGAGGGAAATCGCGAACGAGACGATAAGAACAAGAAGGCGTTGACGAGGGCGGGCTGGAAGGTCCTTATTGTCTGGGAGTGTCAACTCAAAGATATCGATCGGCTGACATCAAGACTAAGGAGGTTTATCGATGCGGAGCGTTGAACTTTTCGCTGGCGCGGGTGGGCTCGCAATCGGCATGGCGAACGCGGGTTTCCAGCATGCCGCGGTCATTGAGTGGAATGCCGACGCTTGTGAAACCTTTCGCGAGAATCAGCGCCATCATACGCGACGCGTCGAGGAATGGCCGCTCCACGAAGCCGACGTACGCGCGTTTGACTACGGCAAGCTGAGCTGCGAAGTCGTAGTGGTTTCCGGCGGCCCCCCCTGCCAGCCGTTCTCGGTGGGCGGTAAGCACAGGGGTCAAACGGATGGGCGCGACATGTTTCCGGAGGCCGTCCGCGCCGTGCGCGAGTTGCGGCCCAAGGCGTTTATCTTTGAAAACGTTAAAGGGTTAAAGCGCGAGACATTCGCGACCTATTTCGAATACATCCGGCTGCAGTTGACCTTTCCCAGCCTCGTTCGGCTTAAGACCGAGTCGTGGCGCGAGCATTGCCGCCGACTTGAACGGCATCAAACCTTAGGCGGAGTGCGGGAATACAAAGTCGTTGCTGAACTGCTCAACGCTGCGGATTTCGGCGTGCCGCAGCGGCGCGAGAGAGTATTCATCGTTGGATTTCGCGAGGATATCGGGGCGGAATGGAGCTTTCCGGAGGAAACCCATTCGGACGAGGAGCTCTTGCGCGCAAAATGGATCACCGGCGAATACTGGGAGCGGCACAAGGTCGCGAAACAATACCGCCCCAGGCTGGAGGATCGCCATCTGGCGCGCGTCGAAAAGCTCCGGCATGGCGAACTATTTAGGCACCGAGGGTCACCCTGGGTCACGGTGCGGGACGCGATCAGCGATTTGCCCGATCCGGAGCAGTTCTTGACCAATCCCGTTCCCAACCACCGCTTCAATCCGGGAGCGCGCAGCTATGCGGGCCATACCGGAAGTCCTTTCGACGAACCTGCCAAAACGCTTAAGGCGGGAGATCACGGGGTCCCCGGCGGCGAGAACATGCTCGCGCGCGCCAATGGCACAGTTCGTTATTTCACCGTACGCGAAGCGGCGCGACTTCAAACCTTCCCCGATGATTACATCTTCAGCGGCCCGTGGACGGAGGCGATGCGGCAACTCGGCAACGCCGTTCCCGTTCGCTTGGCGGAAGTCGTGGCGACTTCAGTGGCCGAGACCTTGCGGTCTCTGAAGAACGAAAACTAGGGATGGCCAGCCCTTACAATCCGCTCGCCAAGATCAATCTTGGTCGCAGCGTTGCGGAAGCGCTTCTGCTCAGCCCCGTGGCACCGCTTTCGCAGGTATCCGACCGGGCGGGGGCGGGCGTGTACGCGATTTACTACACGGGCGAGTTCGAACCCTACGCGCCGGTGGCGGCCAAGAACCGGGACGGCGCCTTCGAACAGCCGATTTATGTGGGAAAGGCGGTTCCAAAAGGCGCGCGAAAGGGCGGCTTGTCGTTCGACGCCGCAAAGGGCAGGGCGCTTCGAGACCGGCTGAGGCAACACGCCGCCTCCGTCGATGAGGCGAACAACCTTGATCTGGGCGATTTCCATTTCAGGTCGCTGGTCGTCGATGATATCTGGATACCTCTGGGTGAAAACATGATGATTGAGCAATTCAAGCCCATCTGGAACCTGGTCGTCGACGGCTTCGGGAACAAGGACCCCGGCAAGCGCCGCGCTACGCAATACCGCTCACCATGGGATGTGCTCCATCACGGAAGGCAGTTCGCTGAAAAACTCGCGGACGGGGACATGACGGAGGCGACGCTGATTACGCGCTTGCGGGAATATTTCGCGGGGCGCGTAATTCCGTTAGTGGCCGCCGAGGACGCAGGCGATATCGGCACCACGGAGGACGAAGACGAGTAAACCAGGCTCCGAACCTAGCCATGTATACAAACCGCGCAGTCCGCTGTGCCCATGCCGTTTGAATCGGCAGATTGGCGGGCGGGCTTTAGAGCCGGTTCTTTGGTTTATTGTTTAAACGCGCCGCGCCCGGCGAATTTCGCCGCTGAGCCAAGCTTCTCTTCAATGCGCAGAAGCTGATTGTATTTCGCAATGCGGTCGGTTCGGCTGGCCGACCCCGTCTTGATCTGGCCGCAATTGGTGGCGACGGCGAGATCCGCAATAAACGGATCTTCCGTTTCCCCGGAACGATGCGACGCGATCGAAGTGTAGCCGGCCTTCGCGGCCATCTGCATGGCTTCAAGGGTTTCGGTCAGCGTACCGATCTGGTTCACTTTGATGAGAATGGAGTTGGCAATGCCGCGGTCAATGCCCTGCCGCAATCGTTCCGTATTGGTCACGAACAGGTCATCGCCAACCAGTTGAACGGTTTCTCCAAGCGCTTCGGTCAGCATCTTCCAACCGTTCCAATCGTCTTCCGCCATCCCATCCTCAATGGAAATGATGGCGGGATACTGTCGCTTTAGATCCACCCAGTAGGCCACCATCTGCTCGCTGGTGCGCTCGCTCTTGTCGGATTTCTTGAAGATATATTTGCCGTTTGAAAAGAACTCGCTCGAAGCCGGGTCAAGGGTGATGCCAATATCCACCCCGGCCTTATAGCCCGCCTGCTCGATGGCCTCGTGGACAAGCACCAGAGCTTCTTCATTCGACTTCAGATTGGGCGCGAATCCGCCTTCATCTCCCACCGAAGTCGAGTAGCCACGTTTTTTCAGCACGCCTTTCAACGTGTGGAACACTTCCACCCCCCACCGAAGAGCCTCCGAAAACTTCGGCGCTCCGTAGGGCGCGATCATAAATTCCTGCAGGTCTACGGACGAATCGGCATGCGCTCCGCCATTGATGATGTTCATCATCGGGACGGGGAGCACGCAGGCGCCGACGCCGCCGAGATAGCGGTAAAGAGGAGTTCGTTCGGAGGCCGAAGCGGCGCGCGAAAGAGCGAGCGAAACAGCCAGAATCGCGTTAGCGCCTAGCCGGCCTTTGTTGGCGGTGCCGTCGAGCGAAATCATGATGTGGTCGAGCTTGGATTGCTGGGAAGCGTCATGCCCCTTGAGCGCCTCCGCGATCTCCCCATTGATGTGTCCGACGGCCTTCAGCGTTCCCTTTCCCAGGTAGCGGGCTTTGTCCCCGTCGCGCAGTTCAACCGCTTCATGCTCCCCGGTGGAAGCGCCGGATGGGACGGCGGCGCGCCCCATGGAGCCGTCGGAAAGGTAAACGTCGGCTTCCACGGTCGGATTGCCGCGCGAGTCGAGGATCTCGGTCCCCTGAACAGACAGAATTGTGGCCAATGTGGTTCGGATCTCCTGATCGATTGTGAGTGAGCTTTCAGTGTACAGCGGCCCGGAATCGCGCTGGCGCGCCCCGTCAAATCACTCCGGCGTGATCTGATCCAGCAGTTTTTTCTATCGGAAATCGGAGAGTGATCGTACAAAACTGGATCTATTTCCAGAGCGCAAATCGCCATTACGGCGCTCTGCGATGTTAGACTGACTGAATCCGAAGTTGTTTATTTTCTGATGGCTACTCAATCGGCGGTTCTCTCGGAAACAGGCTTAATCGACCTCGCTGACGTAACGCTCGGGATCGTATGTCCCATGGCAAACGAAGGCACAGAGGCGGTGCGGTTTGTAGAGGCGGTGCTGTCCAAGACTGAGGGGTTCGGAAGCGTTACGTTTTTCGCCGTTCTCGATCGGGCCACTAAAGACAACACGGTGGAATTGCTGAAGGATCACGCGGCGCATGAGCCGCGCTTGAACGTGGTTTGGGCGCCTGAAAATCGCGGTCTGGTGGACGCTTACATCCGCGGCTACCGTGAGGCCATAGAAGCCGGCTCCGATTGGATTCTGGAGATCGATGCTGGCTTCAGTCATGATCCGGAGGACATTCCGAAGTTCTGGGCGAAGATGCAGCGCGGATACGATTGCGTATTCGGCACTCGCTTCGCGCTCGGCGGCCGCATTGTCGATAGTTCCACCAAGCGCTACTGGGTAAGCAAAGGCGGCTCGGCGGCCAGCAATCTCCTCCTCGGCACCCGCCTCGCCGATATGACCAGCGGCTTCGAGTTGTTTTCGCGGAAGGCTCTCAAGATGGTGCTGGATCGCGGGATTCAGTCGCGCGCTCACTTTTTCCAGACCGAGATCAAGACCTACTGCCGTAATTTGAACATCGCCGAAGTGCCGATCACGTATCGTTCGGCGAGCCCGCGCCTGGGTAAGACCGCTTTGAAGGATGCCCGGAAGCAACTTTGGCGCCTATTCAGAATGCGGCTTGCCGGAACCCTCTAACCGGAAATCGCGATAATAACCCGCGAGAATTAACGGAATTCCGTGAAATCACGAGAATTCGCTCCGGTCCTCTTGATCCTGAGCCCGGTAAGTAGTTAATAGCAAACCGCTTATAGATTCGCGGCGGGTGGCGTTCTCCGTGCCATACCTAACGGTGAAATGGATAATGCCAACGCTCTTGAACTCCATGGAACGCAGCGATTTTTGCAGGATGAATCGCTGGATGATCTTCTAAAACGCCACTACAATTCTTCGCTGCGGGTGGCCAGATCGATTCTGCATGAGGAAAACGAAGCGGCCGACGCGGTTCAGGCGGCTTATAGCAACGCGCTGAAGCACCTTTCGGCCTTCCGCGAGGAGTCTTCTTTCGGCACGTGGATTCGGCGGATCGTGGTGAATCAATGCCTGATGCGCCTCCGGCAGATACGGCGCGCCCCGACGGTCAGCATCGATGACATACCTTATGAGCCTGTGGTGCCGGTGTTTTCGGGTTCCCGGCTGCCCGGGCCATACGAAGTTTTTGTGCAGCGGGAGACCGCCGCGGCGATCGAACGCGCTTTAGGGAGCTTGCCGGACACGCTCCGTAAGGCATGGACGCTGCACGAGATGGAAGGCCTGAGCATGCGTGATCTTTCCCGCGCGTTGGGCATCTCCGTCGCCGCCGCGAAAAGCCGTCTCTTCCGAGCGCGCACCGAATTGCGACAACTGCTGACCACGATGCTGGGCCCGCGCCCTCAATTCGCCAACGCCGGATAACGTGGGCAACTACCCAAAGTGATAGGTCAGGAGTGGAGCCGGATTCGCTAAGATGTCAGTCATGGCCGACCTGGGAATCGTTTCCCACGAGGACCGGTACAGGCTCCTTCTCGAAATCTCGCGAATTGTTAACGGTCCGCTCGAGCTGCCGGAAGTAACCGACGCTGTCGGCAAAGCGCTGCAGCCGCTCGCCGCCATCGACGCGATGGTGTTGTTAACGGTGGAGAGCGGAAAGATTGTTTCGCGTTCGATCCACGCTTCCGGGGTGAAGCGCCTGGAAGGCGACACTTTCAGCGACATCGCCGCGCGCGCTCTGGACTTGTCACCCGACGAAATCATGCGTAAGCTTCCGCTGGTCAAGCCTCTGGCCGGCTCGAATCTGGAATACGCGGCTCAACTCGGGCGCCCTTACGTATTCAATAGCGGTAACGGTTCCGATTCTCCGTTCGAAATGGACCGCAAGCTGGTGGAACTCGGCATCAAAGCCTGCGTCGTGTGTCCGGTTACGGTGCGCGATTGCCTGATTGGCGCGGTGGCTTTCAGCCGCAGAAGGCCTGACCCGTTTACGGACGATGAAGTAAACCTGTTGAGCGATATCTCAAATATTGTGGGAACGGCGCTTGCCAACTCCCTCGCCTACGAACAGATCCGGAACTTGAAAGATCAGTTACAGGCGGAGAACATCTTTCTGCGGCAGGAGATTGCGGAATCTGGCGACCTCGATGAGATGGTGGGGACATCTTCCGCCATCAAGCGCCTTCAGGAGGCGATTGAGCGAGTGGCCAAAACCGATTCCACGGTGCTGATCTGCGGCGAGACGGGAACCGGAAAAGAGCTGGTGGCGCGGGCGCTCCATCGGCGCTCGTCACGATCCAACAAGACCCTGGTCAAGTTGAATTGCGCGGCGCTGCCGGAATCCCTGATTGCTTCCGAATTGTTCGGCCATGAGCGCGGGGCTTTCACGGGAGCAACACAGCGGCGAATCGGCCGGTTCGAGATGGCTTCAGGAAGCTCGCTGTTTCTCGATGAGGTCGGCGAAATTCCTCTCGACGTGCAGGTGGCGTTGTTGCGCGTCATGCAGGAGCGCGAATTCGAGCGCCTGGGCGGCACGCAGACCATTTACGCGGATGTGCGGCTGATTGCCGCCACGAATCGCGACTTGCCGAAAGCGATCGCCGAAGGCTCCTTTCGCAGCGATCTTTATTATCGGCTGAACGTGTTTCCGATCGAGGTTCCTCCGCTGCGCAGCCGCACGGAGGATATCCCGCTGCTGGTCGATTCGTTCGTCAAGCGGTTCTCCGGGCGCATGGGTCGCCACATCCGGGGCGTGGATCGCGCGACGATGGATTTGTTTTTGAACTACGGCTGGCCGGGCAATATTCGGGAGCTGCAGAACATTGTGGAGCGTGCGGTGATTCTGGCGGATGACGGCGTGATCCGTGTGGAGCCGCAGGCTTTGGCGCAGCCGGTCTCCGCGGATCCGGAACCGCACGCGCATTTGCCCTCGGGAAGCAGTTCCTCCGCCGCTTTTCGTGATCAGGAGCGGGAAATTATTGAAGGCGCGCTGCGCGAAAGCCGCGGTCGCATCTCGGGCCCACGGGGCGCGGCGGCCCTGCTGCAACTACCCGCATCCACGCTCGAATCGAAGATCCGCGCATTTGGTATCGACAAGCATCGTTTCAAGGCGCAAAGGGGTGTTCCAGTGAGGAGCTCGGCGGGGTGAACAGTTCCGCGCCGTTCTCCGTAATGTGCATGTCGTCTTCCAGGCGAATGCCGAACTCGCCGGGAATATAGATTCCAGGCTCGTCGCTGAAGCACATTCCCGCCGCCAGTTTCTGTTGGTTGCCGCGAACCAGGTAGGGCCACTCATGTCCGTCCATGCCTATCCCGTGGCCTACGCGGTGTGTGAAGTACTTGTAACCAGGGCCGAAACCCGCGTCAGATATGACCTTGCGCGCCGCCGCGTCCACATCTCCGCAGGGCACGCCGGGCCGCGCGGATTGCAACGCGGCCGATTGCGCCCGATGAACGATGTCGAACACCCGCCGCATCTTGTCCGTTGGTTTCCCTAAGACAAAGCTGCGGCTGATATCGGACTGATAACCTTCCACGCGGCAGCCGTCATCGATCAGAATCATCTGGCCCTCGCGAATGACCTGTGGCTGTACCGAGCCGTGCGGCAACGCGGAGAATTCGCCGATCTGCACGCTGGCTTCACCCGGAAAGCCCAAATGGCTGTACGCGGATGAGATCAGCCCGGAAAATTCAAGCTGCGTCATTCCTTCCCGCAACTGGCGCCAAGCCCACTCGTAAGCCTGCAGTGTTACCGAGTTGGCAAGCTGCATCAGTTGCAGTTCATGCGAGGTCTTGATCATCCGGCAGCCCGCCGTTACCGGAGTCCCACTGCTGAGGGTGGCCGCGGCGACCGCCTTCGCGATATTGTTCGAGAAGACGAACTTCACCGTCTCTTCGATCCCGATGCGGCCGCTTGTAATGCCTCGCTCGCGCATTCCGGCCGCTACCAGCGCATACGGGTCGTCGTCTTCCTGCCAGGTCAGCACCCGCGCCCGCGGGTTTCCGAGCTGTTCGCGAACGCGGGCTTCTTCGAAAGCCGGAGCAACGTAGACCGGCTCGCCGCGCTGCGGGAGAAGCATCAGGAAGAGGCGTTCGCTGTTCCACCAACGAACGCCCGTGAAGTATTCGAGCGAAGTTCCGCCGGTGAGCGCTATGGCGTCAAGCTTCTGTTCATGCATCAGACGCCTGGCTTTCTCGACTCGCTCGAGCCGTTCCGCGGGCGTGATCGGGCTTGCTTCGGAAACGCGGCTGGCTAACGGGTTATCGGCGCGGATCGGCGCTGCCGCAAGCGCGGTGAGGGAGAGCCAACGGCGACGGGAAAGCATGACGGATATTAGCTTATTTCGCGCGCTCGGTGAACCGGTACGTTTGGTTCGCTTCAAGATTGGACCAGGACTGCGTTCCGCCGTTGGGCCAGCGCACGTCAACGCGGTCGACCTTCTTCGCATCGCCCAACCCGAAGTACAGTTCGGGTTCGTTTTGCGACAGGTAGCTGCCTCCGCCGAAGATCTCGCTCATCTGTTTACGGCCGCCCGCGGTGAGCGTGACGCGAGCCCCGATCGCCGTCCGATTGGAAACAGTTCCGTTCAGAGCAAAGCGAACCCAGTTGCGGCGCGGGGTCCTATTCTTCAATAAGCTAGGCGTAGCATTCATGTTCACGATGACGACTTCCGGCCGGCCGTCGCCGTCCAGATCGCCGATTGCCAGGCCTCTCGCCGGCCTCGGCGTCGCGAACCCGGACCCGGCACGGTCAGTGATGTCTTCGAATCGGCCGCTTCCCAAATTGCGGAAAAGCAGGGTCTTCTGTAAATAGTGGTCGCCGACGATCGGACGCTTGTCCAGTCCGGTACCTTCCACCTCCGGGTAGACGTGGCCGTTGGCGGTGATCAGGTCAGGCAATCCGTCCTCATCGACATCGAGGAACGCGGCGCCCCACCCCAGAAGCTGGCGGCTGTTGAGGCCGGCGGGCTGGGCGGAGTCGGTAAAGAAGCGCCCGTCCTCGTTCCTATATAGGGAAATCAGATCGCCGGAGAAATTGGTTTTCGCGATATCGAGGAAACCGTTCCCATCGACGTCCGCCGCGGCGACACCCATGCCCGCCTGCAGATGTCCGTCGACATTGTAGGCGACTCCGGCCTCGATGCCTCGCTCTTCGAATGTGCCATCGTGCTTGTTGCGGAACAGGAGACTCGGCGTCATGTCGCATGCCACGTAGATGTCGGGCCAGCCGTCGTTATCGAAATCCGCGGTGATGACGCCCAGGCTATAGCGGCCCCCGGGTTTCAGGATGCCGGCCTTCTCGCTGACATCGGTGAAGGTGCCGTCGCCATTGTTGTGGTACAGAACGTTGTGCGCCAGAGGAAGACCACGCGGTCCGCACATGACGGAGAGTCCCTTCCATTTGCACGCATCGCTGCTGCCGGGCTTCGGAGTGTGCGCCAAATCCAGATCGACGTAATTCGATACGAAGATGTCGAGTTTGCCATCGCGATCGTAATCGAACATCGCACAACCCGTGCCCCACCGGTTGCCCGTTACTGGCAATCCAGATTGCCGAGTAATGTCCTCAAATTTGCCATTGCCGAGGTTGCGGTAGAGGACGTTCCGGCCATAGTAGGTGACGAATAGGTCGGGATGCCCGTCGTTGTCGATATCCCCTTCGCAGGCGCCTTGCGCCCAACCGATTCGGTCCAGACCGGCGGAAACGGCGACGTCCTGGAAGTGACCGTGTCCGTCATTGTGATAGAGCTGCGACGGCGAACCACGTCCATCGAGCGTCGTGCCGTTGGCGATAAAGACGTCGTTCGCGCCGTCGCCGTCGTAATCAAAGATGACGACCCCATTTCCGGTTGTCTCCAAAATGAAATCTTTTCGGTCGTCGCCTCCCGAAATATTGGGAAGCGTCATGCCCGCGCCGCGCGCAATATCCTGAAAATCGACGGTCACATTCGCCGTGATGGCTGCTAAGCCGAGGCAAAAGAAAAGGATAGAAGCGAGGAAGCGCCACACGCGATCCCAGTCTAGCCAAAGCGGAAAATTGCAGATCCTATTGCTAACCCAAATCCATCAGTGATATGCTCATGCAGAATTTACAATTTGGGACTACCACCTGGGAAATCCCATCAGGGGGAGAAATATGAATCGCTACGTCGCGGTTATTAGGGCATGTGTGCTCTTTCTGGTTGCGGTGACCGTCATGTTCGGTCAGCGCGATCTTGGAACCATAACCGGAACTGTTACCGACCCGCAGGGTGGGGCGGTCGCAAACGCAAGAGTCGTCATTACAGAGGATTCCACTGGGCTCACTTACGAAGCGCAGTCGGACGAATCCGGTACGTTCAGCCGGCCGTTGTTGAAGCCGAGCACCTACACCGTCTCAGTCGAAGCGCCTGGGTTCCGCAGAGCGGACCAAAAGGGCGTCATCGTGAATCCGGGCGAACGCTCGGCGGCCAACATCAGACTGGAAGTCGGAAACGCCTCTCAGACCGTTGAGGTATCCGCGGCCGCACCGCTGCTGCAGACCGAAAGCACTGTGCAGGGCGCCAACTTGAATTCCGCGGAAGTGACGGAGTTGCCGCTGGGAGGTCAGCGCACCTTCTCGTATCTGGCGCGTTTATCGCCGGGCGTTGTGCCGGCTGAACCGGGTGCGCGCGATGCGCTGGGCGGCGGCTTCTCGGCCAACGGTGTCCGTTCCACGGGTGAGAATAACTTCCTGCTGAACGGCGTCGATAATAACGTCAACGTCATCGACTTCATCAATCAGCAGTCTTTCGTAATCAACCCGTCGGTGGAAGCGATCGGCGAAATGCAGATCCTGACCAACGGCTACAGCGCGGAGTATGGGCGCGCGGCGGGTGGCGTGGTTGACGTCAACTTGAAGTCGGGCACCAACGCGATTCACGGCGTGCTCTTTGAAATTCTGCAGAACACGGACTTGGACGCGAACCGCTGGGAGAATAATCTCGCGGGCGTAGGCCGCAACCCTTTCCAACAAAACCAATTCGGCGCGGCGGTCGGCGGCCCGATCATCAAGAACAAGCTATTCATCTTCGGTGACTATCAGGGAACCCGCATCAACACGAGCGGCGGCACCATTCAGAATTTAGGGTATGGCGGTTTCTACACCATTCCTACCCAGCAGATGATCCAGGGAAACTTCTCCGGACTTCTCGGTGGCCCCATAGGAACACAGAATGGTCAAACGGTTCTGCAAAATGAGCTTTTCGACCCCACCACGACTAGCCCCGCGGGCTGCAGCACTAACTGCACGCGGACGCCTTACCCCAACAATCAGATCCCGCCATCTGAAATCGACCCGGCGTCCGCTAAGATTGCGGCGTTCTATCCGGCACCTAACCGCCCGATTACCGGTGGAAGCTTCCCGCAAAACGATTACTACACGGTTACTCCGGGAACGCTGGTTACCGATCAAGGTGATGGCCGCGTCGATTACCACCTCAGTGACAAAGATAGTCTCTTCGGCAGCATCAGCTGGTCCGACACCGCAAAAGCTAGCCTCCAGCCCTTTGCTGGCGCGCTCGACGGCGGTAACTTCAACGGAACCAGCGAAGTCGACCTCGGCCGGAACGCTCAGCTAGGCTACACGCGCGTTTGGTCGCCCTCCATCATCTCCGAAACGCGCGTTGGATTCAGCCGCTTGGTCACTGCGCGGACCCAGGCGAACTCCGGTACCGACGAATATAAGGCTGTCGGAATCGGCGGCTACGATCCGACGACCACTCTGAACGGCGGTATTCCTCAAATCGGAATCCAGAACTATAGCCAAGTTGGCGCGAATGACTGGCTCCCGACTAAGGAATACAACAACGTTTGGGACTTTATTCAAAACGTGGCCGTCACTCGCGGCAATCATTCCTTTAAGTTCGGCGTCGAGGTAAAGCCTATCCAGTTCCCGTTCTTCCAGGTACCTTATCCGCACGGTGAAATGAATTTCAACCGTGTAGAAACGGCGTACCCTTCGAACGCGTCCGACAGTTGCACCGGTTCCAAAACCTGCAACGGAACCTATAGCGCGGACACAGGCGACGCGTTTGCTTCGTTCCTGATTGGCGCGATCGATAACGGCCAGATCTCGACAACCAACTTCATCTCCTCGATTCGTCAGTCCTACTCGACTTATGCCCAGGATGATTGGAAGGTTACTCCTAAGCTGACCGTGAATCTCGGCCTCCGCTATGATCTGTGGTCCCCGATCGGCGAAAAGTTCGGACGTCAATCGAATTTCGACTACGACACGCTTACGCTCCAGATCCCCACGGGCAACAACCAGAACGCGCCGCTTCCTCCGAACTTCAACGCTCCTTACACGACGATCGTGAACGGAACTTCCATTACTTATCCTGCGCTGTTTCCGAATGTCACTGTATCTCGCGGCCAAGTCAGCAAGTACCTGATTCCGTGGGACAAGGTTGATCTCGGTCCTCGCATCGGTATCGCGTACAACATCCGCCCCAGAACCGTTATCCGCATGGCCTACGGTATCTTCTACGGCGGTGAGGAAAACCAGGGTGGCAACCCGAATCGCGGCGAATCGGCTCCGTTCAACGAGTCGCCTCAATTGGATCGCCCGTCCAACGTGAACTCCTTCCAACCCGATCCGTTCTTCGCAAACGGCGCGGCGATTGGCGGCGTGACCATCGGTTACCCAACCACGGTGTTTACAACGACCGGCGCTTCTTCGCTCCAATTCCGCGAAGTATCGAGCGACTTCCGTAACCCCATGGTGCAAAAGTGGAACTTCGCGGTCCAGGAGCAGCTAGCGGGCAATATGGCCCTGGAACTTGGCTATCAGGGTAATCATTCCTCGCACCAACTGCTACAGCCTGACTTCAACGCCGGACCGGTTGTTTACACGACGGCTCCGATCAACGGCAATTCGCTGCGCCCGTATCCGGACATCGGCAGTATCTCGGGAACGTCCACCTTCGGGTTCGGCAACTACGCCGCGCTTACAGCAAAATTGGAGAAGCGGATGTCCCAGGGATTGCAGTTCATCGCTTCCTACACTTATGGGCACGCTCTCTCGGACACCGGCACCACGCTTAGCGGTTCTCAGGGATACTATCAACCGAACCCGCTGAACACGGCATCCGCCTACGCCAGCGCCGCTTGGGACGTTCGGCATAACTTCACCACAGGTTTCACCTACGAACTACCGTTCGGACGTGGCAAGATGTACGGCGGGAACATGAACCGGTTTGTCAGTACGCTCCTGGGGAACTGGCAGACCAATGGCATCCTAAGCCTTCGCACGGGCAATCCGTACACCGTTCGCGCGAATGGCTGCCAGGATGTCAACGGTGGTGGCTGCAGTCCAGACCTCGTGGCGGGCATGAGTCCCGATGCCGCACCGTCTGGCGGCCGTACGCCGAATGAATGGTTCAACACGGCAGCCTTCACCGCGCCTTCTCCATTGAGTTTGGGAAATGCGGGCCTCCAGACCAACACGACACCTCCGACGCGAACCCTCGATCTTTCTTTGTTCAAAGATTTCGCGTTTACGGAACGCTTCAAAGTTCAGTTCCGCGCGGAGAGCTTTAACATAGCCAATACTCCGCAATTTGGCACCCCGGACGGAACCCTTGGTGACGCCAACTTCGGTAAGATCACCAGCACGCAAACCGGCAGCGAACGGCACATTCAGTTCTCCCTGCGGTTCCAGTTCTAAGCTGTTGTAAGATTGGGCAGTCGGTTCGCCGGCTGCCCATTTTCATGCAGGGTCTTTTGTATTTGTCCTTTCTTGCCTCGTTACTTTCCGCGTCTCCTCCCTCCACAGAAACTCTTTTGCGCTCGGGCCTGGAAGCCATGGGTTCGGGTAATTTGCCCGAAGCACGGGCTGACCTCGAAACCGCCGGCCACCAAGCTCCCTCGAATCCGCAAGTCTGTCTGGCGCTGACTCAGTTGTACGCGCGAAGCCGGGAGGAGAAGCTCAGGAGCGAGTCGGCTATGCGCTGCGTCGCTCTCGCGCATACGGTTCCGGACTGGCCTGCCCAAGGCGCCATCCACAATTATTTGGGCAAGATCTACTTGGCCAACGCGGAGTTTCCGCACGCCATCGCCGAGTATCGGGAAGGTATCCGGCTAAGTCCCTACGAAGAGGGTTTCCGATTCGACCTCGCCCAGGCCCTGCTCGGTCATGAGGAGTTCGCAGAAGCGGCGGACGCTTTGGAAGCGGCCCAAAAGGTATTCGATAAGAGTGTTCAGATTGAACTGGCTTTGGGCGTCGCCTACTATGGACAGCGCCGTTTTCCCGAAGCGGTCAATTGCTTTCTGCGAACCATCGAGTTAGCTCCCGACGTGGTCCAACCTTATGTTTTCCTTGGCAAGATGATCGATCAGGCGGGCAGTCGATTGCCCGAAGTGCAGACACGCTTCCGCGAGTTTCAGAAAGCGAACAGCGAGAGCTACCTTGGATATCTTCTATTGGCGAAAGCGCTGGCCGCGGGTTCCTCCGATCAGCGGGAGCGGGAAACGCTGCTGCGCAAATCGATCGATTTGAAGAAAGACTTGTCGGAGAGTCACTATGAGCTTGGAGTTCTGCTCGAAACCAGGCACGAGTTCACAGAAGCGGCAAAAGAATTGGAACGGAGCGCTCAGTTGAATCCGGATGCGGCCCAGACCCATTACCATCTGGCGCGAGTTTACGATCGCTTAAATCGACCCGAAGCGGCGGCCCAACAGCGTGCCCTGCATGCGCAGCTCACGGCTCACGAGAAAGTGACCGCTGGAATGGAAGCTTCGAGACAGTAACATGCACCTTCTCATTTGCTTTCTTCTTGCGAACTCCGGCAAGGTGGAGCGCGCGGTTCGGCTGGCTCAAGATTCCGGACGCGTGCTACTGCTAGGTGAATCCGATGCCGAGCGCCTCGGTCAGGCGCCCACGGTGCCGCCGGGTTTGCCTCCTGTGCTGAGCTTCCGGTATATGGAAGGGTCGCGGAGGCATCAATTCGGCGATCTCGACTTAGTGGTGGATGATGCCGGCCACTAACTTCTTAGTCCTGCTCGCACTCGTGAGTCAGGCGGATGTAACCAGCCGCGGCATCGATGAGTTCCGGCAGGGTCGATACGGTGAAGCGCGGGCCGATCTGGATCAGGCGGCTGCGGCGAATCCGAAGGACGATCCGGCACGCGCGTTCCTCGCAATGACGAAGGCCGCCATGCACGACTGCGCCTCCGCGGCGGCCGAGTTTTCTCACAATCCGGATGCCGGGCTCGCGCGGATGGCCGGATTAGCCGCGGTTGAATGTGAAGAACCGGCCGATGCGTTCGCTCTACTTTCCCAAATTCAGAAACGGTTTCCGGCTGACCCCGACGTTCTTTACGAAGCCGCTAAGTTACATCGCAAGGCATGGGACCAGGCGATCGAAGCACTCTATCAGAAAGCGCCGTCCTCCTATCGGGTGGGGCAGATCTCGGCTGAGGTTTTCGAAGCGCAGGGTAAGTATGGTGAGGCCGCGACGCAATACGAACGGGCGATCGAGAAAGCCCCGGATGCCTTGAACCTGCACTATCGATTAGGCCGCTGTTTGCTCCTGGATTCACCCTCGGCCGAGCACCTGGAGAAGGCGCGCCAGGCATTTGAATCCGAGCTGAAGCTCAACCCCACCGATGCCGTCGCGCAATATCAGGTTGGACAGATTCTTGCCGCGCAACAGAAGCCCGAGGCCGCGTTGGCGCGTTACCAGGAGGCGCTGACGATCAGACCCGACTTCGTGCCCGCGATGATTGCCGTCGCGAAGTCGCGCGTCCAGGCCAAAGACTACGCGAAGGCCGTCCCGCTTCTGCAAAAGGCGGTGACGCTGCAACCGGATAATGAAGCGGCCCACTACAACCTAATGCTGGCTTATCGAAACCTCGGGCGTAGTGAAGATGCGGTTCGCGAGAAGAAAGAACTTGACCGGCTGCAGAAGCCGCCGGAAGGCGAGTTCTCGGAGTTCCTCAAGAAGCTGGAAGGTAAGGCGCCCGCACAGTGAAGTGGTGGTGGGTGCTGCTCTCCGCCGCGCTTACCGCGAACCCCGGCTACCATCCCGACTTTCAAAATATCGCGAAGGCCGCGGGCTTAACGGCGACTTTCCCGAACGGCGGCGTAGCCTCTAAAGAGTTCATCGTGGAAACGACTGGCAGTGGCATCGCCATGATCGATTACGATAACGACGGGCTGCTCGATATCTTCGTCTTGTCCGGACCCGGCGGGACTAACCGCATGTACCATAACCTGGGTCACGATCGCTTTGAAGACGTGACGGATGCGTTGGGGCTGCGCCGCGAAGGGTGGGCGCAAGGCGTATGCGCGGGAGACTACGATAACGACGGCTTTACCGACTTATTCGTCACTTACTATGGCGCGAACGTTCTTTACCGCAACTTAGGCGGCAAGCGCTTCGCCGATGTGACTCACCAGGCGGGGTTGGATCAGGACCGCACCAGATACAACACCGGCTGCGCATTCGTCGATTATGACCGTGACGGGCGCCTGGATTTATTTGTCGCAAACTATCTGAAGTTCGACAGTAAGACCACGCCCAGGCCGGGAGAAAACCCATACTGCTTCTATCGCGGTCTGGCGGTAGCTTGCGGGCCGCGCGGCCTGCCGTTCGATCGCAATATTCTTTACCACAACGATGGCGCACGGTTTAGCGACGTCTCAAAGGCATCCGGCATATCCGCGCCCAACGGCAACTACGGGCTCGGCGTTCTGGTCGGAGACTTCAACGATGATGGCTGGCCGGACATCTACGTCGCCTGCGATCAAACGCCTTCCATCCTCTACATCAACAAGCACGATGGAACGTTTGAAGACGAGGCGCTATTACGCGGCGTGGCTTTCGATGAAAATGGGCGCGCGCTTTCCGGCATGGGTGCGACGGCGGCCGATACCCGCGGCTCCGGCCGGCAGGATCTCTTCCGCACCAACTTCTCCGATGAGCGCGAGACGCTTTACCGCGATCATGGGCAAGGTCAATTTGAAGATGCCACTCGCGATGCCGGCATGGGCGCCAACACCCGCTACGTCGGATGGGGATGCGGGTTCTTCGACTTCGATAATGACGGCTGGCCGGATCTATTGCTGGTAAACGGACATGTGTTCCCCGAGGTGGGGCGCCTCAACAATGGCCTGCGGTACAAGGAGCGGGCAATCCTTTATCGTAACGACGGGCACGGCGGATTCACTGACATCTCCGACACATCCGGAAGCGCCATCACAGACCAACATCCGGCTCGCGGAGCGGGGTTCGGTGACATCGATAATGACGGGGCTATCGAAGTGGCCATCAATAATCAGAATGAACCGCCCGCGCTGCTGAAGCAGGCGCAACAACCTCCCGGACATTGGGTGTTGCTGGCGCTCGCGGGAGCCAAGTCGAACCGGAGCGGTATCGGCGCCCGGGTGCGCGTACAAACCGCCGGACATGTGCAGTTGCAGGAAGTTCGCAGCGGGGGAAGCTATCTCTCGCAAAGCGATCTGCGGCTGCACTTTGGACTCGGCGAATCGAAGACCGTTGACAGAATCGAAATCGATTGGCCGAGCGGTGCGCGCCAGACCTTGACGGGAGTCGGCGCGGACCGCATCGTCCACATTCACGAAGCGGCTGAAGTTGCGGCGGCTTCCAGGTAAGCCTTGATGTCATCGACTTCGCTCGGTGACAACCGGAAATCCGCCGCCCCGATCACGCCTTCCACCTGCTTCGCCGACCGCACACCCACAATGGCGGCCGTCACGGCGGCGTGATCCAAAGTCCACGCGATGGCGACCTCGCCGGGTGTGCGGCCGTGGCGCGCTCCAATCTCTTTCAGCCGGTCTACTAATTGCAGATTGCGCGAGAGCTGCGGTTCCTGGAAGTCCTTCACGTTCCGCCGGAAATCGTCGGGAGCGAAGTTTTCCGCGCGCTCCTTGGTCATCCCGCCCGATAGCAAACCGCTGCGCATGGGCGAGTATACGATTACGCCGATACTTTCCTGCAGGCAGTACGGCAGTATCTCGGCCTCCACTCCGCGCGCCAGCATTGAGTACGGCGGCTGCAAAGAAGTCACCGGTGCAATCTTCCGCGCGCGCTTCAATTGCGCGACATTGAAATTCGAAACGCCGATGTAGCGCACTTTACCTTCGTCCTGCAACTCGGCCATCGCCGTCCAGCCTTCCTCGATATCTTCGTCCGGCTCCGGCCAGTGAATCTGGTAGAGATCGATTACGTCCACCTGCAATCGGCGGAGGCTGTTCTCGCATTCCTGACGAATCGAAGCGCGTTTTAAACTTTTCTGGATCTCGCGTTTGTCATTCCAGACACGCTCGCATTTTGTGAACACGAAGGGCTTGTGAGCAACATCCTTCAAAGTCTTTCCGACAATTTCTTCCGAGTGCCCCAGCCCGTATACAGCGGCGGTATCGATCCAGTTCAGCCCGCGATCAATCGCCTCCCGGATAGCAGCCATGGACTCGCTATCCTCCTGGGGACCCCAGCCGAAAGCCCATCCGCCACCGCCGATGGCCCACGCGCCGACGCCGATGCGGGTAAGTTGCATGTCGCTGTTGCCAAGAACTCTTGTTTCCATACCCCTGCTCCTGCAAGCCAGCTATCAATGTATTGGTTCGAACAGGCCGTTCCGGATAGCCGTCGCCACCTCCGTAATGTCGCCCGAAAGGGAGCGGTCTTCCTCGAGCGCGGCGGCGACTCCGCGAAGGGCCGAGTAGGTTTTCTCCACACCCAGCCCGGCGCGGAGCGGGCGGCGAAACTCCAGGCCCTGCGCCGCACAAAGGAGTTCGACCGCGACCACATGCTCCAGATTGGAGACCACCTCGCGAAGCTTGAGGGCGGCCGTCATACCCATCGACACGTGGTCCTCCTTGCCGCCCGACGTGGGGAGGTTGTCGGCGCTTGCC
>CBDDBV010000011.1:0-17530 GCA_965225785.1 Bryobacteraceae bacterium
GTGTGCGCCGCAGATCGTGGGGCGCGATGCCAGGAACGCCGGTTGCGCTCGCATACGCGACCAACATCTGCCAGACCACCTTCTCGCTCATGCGGTCGCCGTGAACGTCGTCTCCCCGGTTCACGGGCCGGAATACGTGGCCCTCGTGTAGCCCAGTGGGAACCGTCCAGGAATCCACCGCAACCTTAACCCATGCTGGCATCGGAACGGTCCGCACTCGGCCATGCTTGCCGACGAGGTCCACGATGCACCAGCGCCCATCGCGCTGCTGAATATGCGCAAAAGTGAGCGCGGCAACCTCGGAACGTCGCAGTCCGCAGCCGAGAAGCGTTGCCAGGATCGCGCGATCACGGAGTCCCTTCAGCGTGGTGACATCCGGTTGCGCTTACGAGCGCCTGCGCTTGCTTTAGCGACAACCAGTTGCCCATCCGCACGCCACGTGTCTTGGCGCTCTTCACGCGGAGGATTCCGGCCGCCATTTCCGGCGCGCGAGCAAGCCCGTTGTCGGTCGCCTCCACCGCAAGCTTCCGAATCGCCGACATCCGCACGATGATCGAAGATGATCCGAGTTTGCGGTCCTCCAGCGACACGCGCCAGGCGCTCACGGTGGCCTTGCTGAACCCGGGCCGCGGCTCCATGGCGTACCAGACGATGAACTCATCGAGAGCCATGTTGTACACGCGCCGGGTGATCGGCGACGAAACGCTATCCAGCACGATGCCCTTCAAACGGTTCCATTCATTGGGTTTTTCTACGACAATCAGGTCGGTCATAAGGTCCTGTTATTGGCTGTTATCGGTAGCCATTCAAACCTTACCTCTGGGTGGAGCGGACATCAAGGCCGGTGCAGCAAGGCCGGTGCAGCGAAAATCCGTCCGCAACGTGAGAGCGCATCTCGAAGATTCGCTTTCCCCATCTGATCGCTCATGTTCTTGGATCTGGATACAACCCACGCTTTGACCTTTGAAACGGTTGATGACCGGAACGAGGCTTTGAACCAACCCTTCGGTTGGCAGAAATGTACTCCTAATTGCTGCAAGTCATTTGTACAATCGGAGAATGACAGTCGGCGAGCGCCTGAGTTTGGCCGGTACCCCGGGTTGTGGGCAAGAGCGTCACGAGCCTCACATGCTGTCGGGCATGGCACCGCAAGTTTCAGCAGCTGATCGGCAAGCAGACGGATAATCGATCTACCGTTGCGAACCGAGAAAGAACTCCGAAGGCAAAAACGTGGAAAGCGAAAAAGAAGGGGCGAGTAAAGGGCGAGTACTCGCCCGCTACTCGCAAGATGTTGATTCAGATCAACTTAGCTTCTCTTGGGAAACTCCATCAGCTCTTCTTACCCCAGATGAGATATTTAATGTAAACGACCATCAAGAACTTTTTCGAAGACTTGAAGAAAGCCGATGCTGGGAGAGGAAGCCTTCTGGCATTCATGGAAGGGCCTTGGGCGAATATTGCTCGATGTGGGCAAATACATCACCCAGTGGTGGCATCGTGGCTGTCGGCATAGAGGACAACGGGAAGATAGCCGGATGCCATAGTCTCACGCAAGATCAGCTCAACGCCATCGAAAAAGCTGGTCACATCTACTGCTCCGAGGCCAAAGTCAATTCTAGGTTCGTGGCGGTTCTCTCCGCCGACGGACAGGATAGCTTCATTGTTCTACTGAGAGTCTTTTATAACGAAGACAAGGTCGTCTTTGATTCTGCGGGCAACGCCTTTGTACGGATAGGCGATTCCAAGCACAAGCTGACTACCGAGGAAATTCGTGAACTTCAGAATGACAAAGGGCAACTTGCTTTTGAGCAAGAACCATGTGGGCTAGAGTTTCCCGAGGCGTTCGACCAAGCGCTTTTGAAAAACTTTACTGACGGCATTAAGCGGCTTCGCGCCATTGAAGACTGGCATAGCGATCCCGATATTCTGAGACACCGCCATCTGGGTAAAATTAAAGACGGCGAATTCGTTCCTAACAACGCGTGCGCTCTTCTGTTTGCGACAGATCCACTTGCATTGTTTCCTGGATGCAAAATACTGTTCCTCAGGGTCAATGGTGAATATGAGCTTTCTGGGGACAAGTACAACATCATCAAAAGAATTTCTATTGCAATCCATCGAGCCCCGATTCCTTACTTGATCGACAAATCCGCAGTTGTTATCGAATCGCAATTGCGAGAGTTTTCTCGGCTTGGGTCTGACGGAAAGTTCTTCAGCGCACCTGAGTATCCAAAGCCCGCGTGGTACGAAGCACCTCGTTAACGCATGCGTTCACCGCTCATATGGCCTTCGCAATATGAATATCTTCGTGAAGATGTTCGATGACAAGCTGGAGTGTAATCGAAAGCCCCGGCGGGTTTCCTCCATCAATCACGCCTGAAACTATCCTTTTTTATGGTAGCCACAGTCCGAGGAATCCCCACCTCATGGATGCCATGTTTTACCTTGACTTAGTCAAGGAACATGGAGAGGGAACCAAGAGAATGCGAGACTCCATGTCTGATATGAATCTCCCAGTGCCAGAATTTCAAGGAACATGGAGAGGGAACCAAGAGAATGCGAGACTCCATGTCTGATATGAATCTCCCAGTGCCAGAATTTAGGCAAACCGTAACCGGAACTGGCGCTAGTTCGGTTCAAGTTACGCTCCGAAATGAACTCAAGCAACGCCAGTTTTTTGTTGATAAAGACGCCGCCGCAATATTTGGAGAGAGCATCTTTCGATCGTTTACCTTCGAAGAAAAGCGCATTCTTAACTTCGTTGCAGAACACGGCAGCATCAACGTTAGTGAGTGTTTGCGCTTAGTTCCTACACTACCGAAGTGGCACGCAGCTAAGCGTTTGCTGGAGAGCATGCGCGTAAAAGGCTATTTGCATCATCGGCATAGCACAAGTGTCCTAAGGGATGCCCGCGCTTGCTACATCCTTCCAATTCGCCAAGCAGTTCCATCCTAACTAAAGAAAATGCTAGAACAAAAATGAAACCAACAACCCGCGCCAGCCTTCTGGTGATCGTCGCGGATCAACGCGGCGGCAGAATACCTTGGGAAAATGGATAATGCTGTTCGTTCGAACCGTCTTTAGTTCCTCAAGATGTAACCATCAAAGAGCGCGAACGCCTAAAGAAGGTGGGCAAATCCAAAGAAGAGGTATAGCTTCAAAGTGGGCAACAAAAACGGATGGCTCTTTATACCGGAATGCATTCGGTGAGTTCGTGAAAGTTAAAACGTGGGACACGCGGTCTCCCGATGATGAACGTGAGTTCTTCCTCGCCCTTGATACAATCGTCCGCGACCGCAACTTTAACCCCGAGCAAATGGCCGAATTCTTCCGGCAAACATTCGAGACGGAAACGACGCCGGATAGCGAGTCCATAGACGAAGCCATCGAGCATTATCTTGATGCCGCATGGGCCGTAAAGCGATACCTAGAGTCCACAGGGATGTAATCACGGTTAGGCCGAGTTGTGAGTTGCCAACTATATTATTGCCAAATAGGGGATGGAAACATTCGATTGTGGGGTCAGGACTGAAGCCGGACGCTTGGGCGGCCATCCGGGGCAGGCGATCAACTTAACGGGGCGATATCATTCATTATCGGTAGCCGTTTTGGAACAGCAACCTCCGGTAGCGGGACCCCTTCGCGCAGGACCCAGATCGCGAGATGGTTGGACACGTACCTACCTGACAGGGGTCCGTCACCCTCGCGCGAGTGTTGAGGGCCCGAAGGCCCGTCCTGGGGTCAACGGCGCTCTCACGCGTGATCGACGCGGAGCGCTTCCGTTGAGATATTATTTGGCAATGGTCATCCCCGGTCTACGTCCGAAACTGTTCATCGGGTCTTCGAGTGAGAGAGCCTTCCTGTCGTCCGAATTCTTCAGGATAAGCTCGCGGGCCGCGGCCCAAGTCACACCTTGGACTGATCGCAGCATCTTTAAGCCGCTCCAGTTCTACGCGCAGGATCTTCTCGAAGTTCCGCACCGGTTCGACTTTGGACTTTTTTTTGTTCGAACCGGACGACACTGCAGAGGTGCCGGGGTATCGAATACTCGGGTCCCGCGCGACAATGTGATATTTGAGCTGGGGTTGTTCATGAGCCGCCTTGGTCTAACGCGCGCTTTTGCGGTCGCGCCGCGCGGACGGGTCAAGATTCTGTCCGACGTGGCCGGACTAAAGCTGGTCGAATACGACATGCCGGTGGGCCTCCCTGAGCTGAGAGACAGCCTCAAATCGGCGAACTGGTCTGCGCGGCAGGCCCTTGAAGAGGCGATCCGGCGAGAGACTGGAACCGGCACTTGCGCCAGTAGTTGAAGATATTGTTCACATCCTCGAACAGGGGCCCGTGCCGCGGCCCGGCGTATTTCCCGATGCGCCGAACGTATTGCAGGTTGGACAAACCATCAATCGCGCTAGTGACCGCCTCCCTGCAATTGTATGGAACCGCGTCGGGTCCGTCATTTGGCTCTCGACATGAGCGAGGCATGGGGACTGTTGGTAGAGGAGATTCTTCACCTCTCCAAACCATTTAGCAATATTAGTTGGCGATCCCTTATGCTGGATGCCGCATCGCCTGATTTGGCTGATATGTGGAGCCCTTTCTGTTTCGCAGGGACGTGGCCGAGGACGCGCGCAGCGCAAATCTCGACGTTTCTCACGCGATGGAGTGCCGATGCTGCAGAGGCGCAACATTCAGTTCGAAGTTCGCCTGTATCACGCACCGCCGCAGATGCATGGCTTCCTGGTCGACCGCATCGCCCTGCTCTGGAGCATGTGCGATGTTGTCAACGGCAAGGGCTCGATGGATCGAGCACACCATATTGGCGCTTCGACGCCGCCGATCCGCAGACCCGCCTCCGATCATCCGGCGCGTTCGTTCGGGCACTGGTTTGACCGCGCATGGAATAAGGCGACGGTCTTGCCGACTGCGGATGCTAACCCCGTCCCATGAGTTACCCACGTTCGGCGTATTGGGCACCGAGGTGCCGCAGGGCTACGCGCCCGAGAACACGCTGGCCGCAGTAGAAATGGGACTGTCGTTCGGCGTCGATTACATCGAAATCGATTTACAGTGCACGGGCCGATGGACGCCTCGTGGTCATGCATGACAAACGCTTGGAACGGACCACGAACGGGATCGGGGACGGTGTCTGAGATTACGCTCGAAGAGATTCGCGCGCTCGATGCAGGCGCAGGCGAGCGCGCGTGCCACTCTTTGACGAGAGTCTTAGAACTTGTCAACGGCCGCGCGCGGGTCTGATCGTCGAGATCATCACCCCGGGTCTGGCGGCCGATGTCGTCGCGGCTATACGGAGTTTTGACTCTCTCTCTCTGCGCTGCTTTATGCGTCTTTCCACCACCGTGAGTTGGTCGTCGATGTGCGCTCTCTCGACGAGAAAGCGCACACGCTCGCCCTGCTGGAGGGTGTGCCTCTTTCCGGCCCGCAGTTCGCTGTTGATGCTGGGGCTTCGCACGTGGGACTCGCACTGGATTCAGTCACCGCGAGCTTCGTCGATACCTTGCAGCGGGCCAGCATCACGGTCTTTGTCTATACCGCCAATGATCCGCGCGACATCTCACTGGCCCGTCACATGAGGGTGAACGGGATCATATCCGATTATCCGGACCGCATCTGAACGTCCGCAACGTGCGTCTTTTTCCAGGAATTTCTCTCGTCTGCGCAATAGGCGCCGCCGTAAATGCTCCGGGAACATCTATGTGTCGGCTCTCCCTGAATGCGTCATCGAAGGTTCGGCTACCGGGTTGTGCACGTTTGTCGGCGATCTGGACCTTGAGCCTGCGATATGGCACAGCGTGGAAACCACCGCTGCCAAGCGCAGTTGGCGTCCCGGTCGTTGTGGGACATTATCGCCAGCCAAGTCTGAGCGCGGATCGTCGCATGTCAATCGAAAGACTACGATGGCAAATGCTGACGAGGTCGAGCTCATTCGAGAGATGGAACTGCGTGTTGAAGATCGCCATTATCGATGCCAACACAATCGTCAAGCGGGCGAAAAGACGTCTGCTGTGGCTTGCTGGGGAAAAGCCGACATCATCTGCCAGAGAACCCAAGTTTGATCGAAGCGTTTATTGGAAATGTCTGCTTAGATTTGGGGCAATGCTGGTTTGTTGGGCAGTTCTGGACGGAGTGGCCGACCTCGGGTCGAGCTCGTTAACCCTATTCGACCCGCAGTCTTTCGGGTGCTCCTGAAGGGAAAGGCGAGCGCCATTGGAGTAGCGCTACACGGACGACCGTCGCCCGGATGTATCAGCCGGATGGAATCCGAAGCGGGGGCTCAACTGCCTGCGTTGTAGCATAATCAGGGGTTTTGGAGATTTCCAGCCTGCCGTCGTTGTTTTTGATACATTCTGAATAGAAAACATGGCTGGCGAACCTGAGACTGGAAAACAAAGCTGGTGGACCACCCTGCCGGGCGTTCTAACTGCATTGGCAGCACTAATCACAGCTCTTACGGGTTTGTATCTTGCGCTAGTGTCCAAGGCGGACCCGTGCAAAACATTCCCGGTTGATGATCGGCCGATATCGTGTCTCGGAGGGGATAAATGAACAGCGTCGTTATCGTTGTAACGCTCTTTGCGTGCGCCTCCTTGTCGTTTGCAGATTGCGATCCGAATTTCTCCACTGCGAGCACAATTGGGGACGTCAAGAAGAAACTCGCCTGTTTTGCCGAAGAGAACGCGAATCTGAAGCAGCAATTAGCCAAGGCTAAGTCAGCCCCCGGAGCTCAGCCTTCTAAGCCAAACTCACAACCCATATATGATGCTCTGGTAGGCACTTGGAAAGGAACGTGGTCGGCCATACCTAGTGGACCAGCCTGGGGCGGTGCCAAAGCCACCACCATGCTGGTCTTTTACGTCCGAGGCCAACAGCTTGAGGCGGAGGAATTATCCGAACCGTATCAGACTCTACAGCCTGAGCGGCTCTCGCCTCCGGAATTTACTGGGAGCGTATTGTCGTATTACCAAGCGCAGTGTGAAAACTTTGTGCAGCTGAAACTGACCCCAGTAGGGCAGTTACGTGGACGTTCTTTCCATGCTCCGTCGAAGGATTGCAAGGCGCACGAGGACGTTCCCTCCTACGAACTGAGCTTTAGTAGAGCTACGGCTCCATAGTGAAAGCGAGTCATCTTGGCTGGTTCTCGGCTGACGCGCCAGATAATTGCCATTATCGGCTGGCGTTCTTGAACCGGATGGGTTGGCCTTGAGTCACCCTACGGTAAGGGACTCGTCAGGGTACGACCGAAAAGATGCGCTCGCGCCTTCTCGACTTCCGGGCCCGCATGAAGCGGGAGCAAACCGGAAGAAGAGACCATTTGTACGACATGCCAACAAACCAGCCAGGTGGATTGCAGACGCTGCCTTGTTAATATGCGCGCCGCTTTGGATGCGTTGCGCCCGTTTCCCAAGCAGAAGGCGCATGATCCTAACGCTAGCCGCCCGCGCGCTGAGCCATGGCGGACCGCCAGAAATCCCCGAACCCACACGGGACGGACTGGGCTAGGTGAATAAGGACAAGTACGTGATCACGCGAGGCCGATTCGGCAATGACCGGGTATATATCTCGAAGTGAAATCCTCTTGCCTGTTCAGTTCTTGAAGTTCTTGTTCGTCCCGTACCGCTGAATCCATTCCGCGACGCCGACATAATCTTTCAGGGAAAGCTGGTACTGGTGCCTTTTCTGAAGCGCATTCGCGTCTTTGGAGTATGAGGATGTCGTGACCATCAGCGCGTTTGTGGCCTGGTAGTCGCAAAGCGTACCGTAGAGTGCGCGTACCAGAGATACGCCAATCTTTCGATCCGCACGGTAATGCTTCGCCTCGACGAGACACAATATGTGGCCGGCTGCTGTGTTCATAGCCGCGAGGATATCCTTGCCGCCGTCTCGCGTCGCCTGCGTGAGCTCGACATCCCACCCCATATCCCGGAAGAGCTCGGCAACCAACTCTTCGTACTGCCTCGGTGTTAGGCTGAAAATGTCCTTCGGGTTCTTTTTCAGGTTCTGGATGATCGCCTCGTTGGCGGAGATAATCAGCGGCTTTGCTGCCGCCACAAGCTTAGAGTGGGACGCATCGTTCTGGAGCCTGTAAGCTTCGCCCGACAACACCTTTCGCAGATCCTCGGAACTCATGGATTGCGCAAGCGTCCCCCATCATGTTGAGCAGCAACGGTCGGCCACCGGCCAAGTCCAGAATCTTCCCTATCGAGCCGGAATCCAGCTCCGCCAAACTCTTGACGAGTTTCTGAGCCTCATCCTGCGGCAGGCTTTCGAGGCGTAGGGTTCTTTCACCGCGAAGCTCCAGATCATTCCGGCTCGTGACGATAAGGGTTCTCACGCGCTTGAAGTTGAGGATGCGGTAGACGGCCCGCTCGCGGCTGTCTCCGGATTCCTCATCGGCTCCATCCAGGACCACAAGATCGCGGTCGAATCGGTCTTCAAACCGCGACCGCATGAATTCCTCGAATTCATGGCGATCCTCTGAGAATGTCCGCGCCGCAAGCCAAATGGCCCCACTGGCTTCACCGCGCCCCGGCACCGCCCTGGTATAGGGCGCTTTTTCGGCACCTCTTGGTCTGGCGAGGGGCGAGTCGCTGCCGACAGTGAACTCTCCGTTGATGACGACAGAGGGACCGATTTTGTCGATATAGGTCGCCGCGAGCGCAGTCTTTCCGATGCCAGCAGGCCCTGTAATTACTATCGGCCTTCCGTAGTTGCGCTCTCTGGTGTTTTCCCGCAACCAGTCGAGTTCGCGCTCTCGACCGATAAACGGCGTGGGTGGTTTCGGCGGCTGGAACGATTCATCCGGCATAAAGCCATAGGCGGCAGAGTTCGATTATAGTAGCTTGCGCCGCCTCGCGCGCGAGAGACTAATCCGCGAGCATACAAAAGCAGAGTACCGGTCGAAATACGTCGGGGTGCCTGCGCGAAGGGCTGCTGGAAACCAGCGGCCCTTTACGTTGCTGAAGGAATAATTTCGATCTCGATCACGTTGTTGATCGAGATGTGCGCCTTGCAGTACGCACCGAAGGCGTCAAGAAGCTTGTGCACGATGTCGAGGCAATGATTGATGAAGGCTTCTGTCATGTACACGATGAACGGATCGTCGCCATGAGAGGCGAACGAAAACCAATTCTTCCAGTTCTCGTCTTGAATGCGCTTCGTGAACTTGGCGCATTCCTTTAGCGGCCACTCAAAGCCTTCGTGGAACATCTTGTTTCGATAGCTGAATAGCGCCTCCAGCATGTTGTGAAGTTCGACTGGCAGATGCACTGTCAGGCCCACCGCTTCCGCCAGTTGCTTTATTCCGGGGATGAGCTGTTTTTCCTTCTTCCCCTTCGCGTTGCACAGGAGGTGGCAGTCCCAGAAGTCATCCGGCTTCGCCATGCCCGAGCGTGTGTGGCCCGGCGGGATTACGTCCATCCCGAAATATTCTTTCCGTATCCCCTGAAAGGCCTGGAAAAACATAGATTCGTAGAATGGCGCCAGCATGCCTAGCGCCGCCATGCTGTGCGCCGCGCCCTGGTAGGTCGAGCCGTAGAGGAGATCGACCCATTCATCCACGGCCCGCTGGTTACGCCAGCCCGACGTTTTCCTCGCGTATTCGTCGACTTCCTTTATCTGGCGTTCAGTCTCAGCATCCTCTTGATCGTTGCGGCGAAGCAACGCTGAAATCGCGATGAGCTGCGCCTCGTAGTCGAGGTCAGGCAGGATTTCGCAAGCCGCGTCGCGGTCGCTCATTTCGACGTGGCCGAGGCCAGCGTCCTGCACAAGCATGTCGTACATTTCCTGCTTCATCTTCACCTTTTCGAGCATCTCCTATCCATATCCCAACAGCCACCCCCCATAAGTCTTGACAGCCGTCATGATACGCCGTAATGACGATGCGGCTGCAGCGTGGTAAAGGTTCCCGAACTCCTGCCTGAAATTTCACTGCGGGTTTTCAGCAGCCTGGCTGGCGTTTGTCTAGATTCTCCAAGTACAAGTCCCTACACAACAACTGACCATGCCGGAAGCGTATTGAGGCCGCATTGCGCTGGTGCTCTTACGGAGCCCGGATAGTCGTCTACATGTAATTCAGCATCGGGAGGCTTTAGGAGCAATAAGTCGGCTTCGCAACGCCCATCTGTCACCTGGCCCAATAACGCCCAAACTGCTGAAGTGCGCTGATTCCGAGCGGAACGGCGGCGATCCGGAAGTTGGGCCGGCGATACCCGAAAAACGCCGAAGTACCGGCGGAAATAAGTTACTGAGTCGTTAAGTAACGTTATCGGTAGGTATAGCTGGAGGCAATCCGTCCACATCGACGGCACGAGGGCCGGAAAGCGGATCCGAATCTGTAGAGCGGGCTGGAAATCAGTTCTCCCGCACCGGATGTTCTTCGCTCCAATCAGCGCCAGCGTCGTCCGCCGCTTTCTGTGTGCTGAAGACGCCCAGCAGCACCGCTGCAGGCTCATCTTGATGCTTTGCATGTTGCCATGCCAACCACACCGTAGTAGCCATCGTTCTTCTCTCCTCGGTTCCGCATCGGGGACTTTGCCACATTCATCACTCCGAAGGAGTAACGAAGCAAGCGAATGGGCCACCTATTTTACGGGGCGGGCGTAGCGCATTATCGCGGGACCTTTTGCGGAATGATCCCGTTGTCCGCCAGGATGCACCACTCTTGCTTGAGCCGCTCGATTACTTCCTCTGGATCGATAGTCTCGGCCTGTCCCATGCCGGACCATCCAAACTCACCGAGCGAACCAGACTTCATCGGTTCTGATGTAACCGGATTGCCACGCGGGAAACGTCAGGAGGAGAACTGTCTTCATCGGCGATATCTGCGATTCATCGGATGACCGCACGCGGTTTGGATCTGCGGACGGGATTGATCCAGCACAACGGTCATCGTGCTATCTACATCGCCCGTCTCCGTGACGAACTGAAGGATCAGCGTGCGCGGTGCTTCCGTGGTCGGCAGTATTCGGGCTTCCAGCCGCTTCAGGCGCTTATTTAAGTTGGATCGAGTCACTTCGGCTTGTCCAGCGACTCTTCCACAGCCGCGAGCCGCATCTCCAGGTCCTCGTCCTGGAAACTCCTCTGCGCAATCTGCATCACGGACAGCGCCGCCCGGACCCGAACGGATGCGGGAACATCCTGACTCACCATCGTCTTGAGTAGCGTAGCGGCCGCAAACCCGGCATTCTGCTGCATGCGCGCGTTTGCCTGACTGACCACCTCGCGGCGAGCGTCGAAATAGCTCCTGTGAAACTCCGGGACCTTCAGCCAGCGGTGAAGCGTCTTGACGGAAATCCCAATCGAGCGCGCGGCTGCTTCGAGGCTCGGCTGGCTCAACATCGCGGCGATGGCTTCTTCCTTCTTACGTCCGAATTTTGCTCCGTGCCCGGTCATCCTGAGACCTCCTGTGGGAATCTGAGCCACTTTCTGAAAGATTCGCTTGCCTGTGTTCCGAAGCGGAGTGATGAATGTGATCGTCGCGGACGAAGCCGCGCAAGGAGAACAACCATGAAGACCTATGGGATCAACGCCGAGAACAGCATCAGCATTTACGAGGGAGCCGCCACCCGCCCCGACGAGATCATCTTCAGCACCGAGGACCAGCTGGCCCTGGTAGCCGAACTCTTCCCGACCTGCCGCTTGGTCGAGATTTGGAACGCCCTGCCTGGCGTCACGCCGGTCAAGAAGTTCAAGGATCGCAAGACTGCCATCAGCCGGATCTGGGCCGCGGTAATCGCGCTCGATGTCCCGGGCGAGTCCGTAAGCGACGCAGCCGAAGTCCACGAGGACGAGGCTCAGGAGCCCGAGGCGGTAAACGAGCCAGAGCCAGCGCAGGAACCAGAGGCCACGGTCGCCGAGGAAGCGCCACAGACGCCCGACGTTGCGCCGGTGGAAGCGGAGTTGGCTGAGAATGCCACCCCCGCGAAGAACGCGCCCGAGACGCCGCGTAGCGCCAACGGCACGCGCGAAGGCAGCAAGACCGGCCTCATCCTTGAACTCCTGAAGCGCGAGGGCGGCGTTAGCTTGCAGGAGTTGATGAGCGCGGCGGGTTGGCAGGCGCATTCGGTCCGGGGTTTCCTTTCCGCCATCGTCAACAAGAAGATGGGCCTCACGGTCGTATCGACCAAGCACGAGGACGGCACGCGCATCTACGCGATCAGCGCTTAAGCACGGGCATCGTTTGCACCTCCAGCCGCCGGAGTCGAACCCGGCGGCTTTTCTCGTCTCCGGTCGCAGATTCAGCTTGATCATCTTCAGCTTTCGAGCGATGAATGGTCCGACGAGGAGAAACGAATGAAACAACTGACAGAGGAAGCAAACGCGAACCAAGCGGTGGACGAGAGCAGAGAGCTTGGCTCCGGAACCATGCTCGTGGCCGAAGACGAAGAGGGCGGGTACGAGCCCGTAGCCCTGGTAAGCACATTGCGCGAAGCACGGGAACTGGCAGCCGAGGATTTCCGCTTCCGGCTTGCGGATGTCGAGAGCGGGAATTCTCCGCTCTGCCCTGACCGCTACGCGATCTGGGTGCGGCGCTCGGCAGGCTACACGGTTCTGACTGCAATCGAGCTGGACTAAGGGCGCCAGTAACATCAGCCCGGCTAACGTGCCCGCCCGGTGATCGCCGTGGCGGGCTTCTTCTCTTCCCGCTGAATGATCCGCAACTCCTGCGACCAATCCGCAAGTGCCAGCAGTAAGCCCTGCAGTTCCGGGTGCCCGTTCCGGATCAGGCGCGTGATGTCCGCGATCTCGCGGCGGCATCGGGCGATTCACGCTGCCACCTTCAGCCGCTCTTCCGCGACCGCCTGAAACGTACGCCCGTCGCCATCGAGCGCGGACTTCTTGCCCGTGTACTCCTCCCACCGCTTCACGATGCAGTCCACGTACTTCGGATCGATTTCCATCAGGCGGGACTTCCGGCCACGGCGTTCACAGCCGATCAGCGTTGAGCCGGAACCACCGAAGAAGTCCGCGACAATATCACCGGCTTTGCTGCTGTTGACCAGTGCCCGCTCCACCAGCTCTACCGGTTTCGCTGTCGGATGTATCCGGTTCGCTGCGGGCTTCTTCTCCTGCCAGAGCGTCGACTGCGATTTGTCACCGTACCACGGGTCTTTCTGCTTCGCCACGTGGCAATAGAAGATCGGCTCGTGCTGGAACTTGTACCGCCCGAAGCCCCACGCAAACGTGTTCTTCGCCCAGATAATCTGGCAACGCACTTCGAACTCGGCGGATTCAAGCGCGTTCTGAAACTCCCGCTGCCAGCTGGAGGAGTGACAGACATACATAGAACCGCCGGGTTTCACCACGGATCGATAGGAGGAGAAAGTCTCGCGGAGAAACGCCTGGAACTGCTCCGTGGTCATTCGGTCGCCCTTTATGGTCAGGCGATCCTCGGTGTAGCCCTCGTAGTCGACGTTGTAGGGCGGATCGCTAAAAAACAAGGTCCACTGTGTCGCCGTCCATGAGCCGGTTCACATCCGAGCGAACGGTGGCGTCGCCGCAGAGTAGCCGGTGATCGCCCAATATCCAGAGATCGCCCCGCAACCGAAACCGGCGTCTCTGCGAGTTCCGGCACCGCGTCTTCGTCCGTAAGTCCTTCGGCGGCATCCTGGTCGGCGAGCAGGCGCGCGAGTTCATTGTCGTCGAACCCTATGATGTTCAGATCATATTGTTCCTCCTGAAGCATCGCCAGTTCAATGCGCAGCAGCTCTTCATCCCAGCCGGAGTTCAGCGCCAACTGGTTGTCCGCGATCACGAGGGCGCGCCGTTGCGCTTCGGACAAATGCTCAAGAAGGATCACCGGAACTTCGCTCATGCCGAGTTGCCTCGCCGCCATCAAGCGCGCGTGACCGGCGATGATATCGCTGTCCGCACCGACCAGAATCGGGTTGGTCCATCCGAACTCCTGGATCGACCGTGCAACCTGGGCGATTTGTGCCGGGCTGTGTGTGTGCGCGGGTTAGTGGCTCGTGGAATCAGCAGTTCCACGGGCCAGCGCACTATCTGAAGATCGATGTTCATCGGCTTCCTCCTAACCGCTCATGAGCGGCTTGTGAAAATGACTGGCCCGTCGCGACAATGACGGGTTCCTCGCCCGTCAGACTGGCCATGCGACGAAGGATCACGTCACAGTAAGCGGGACTGATTTCGCAACCGCAACCGATTCTGCCGAGAACGTGCGCGGCGGCCATACTGGTGCCCGATCCCAGGAACGGATCGAAGACCATGTCTCCGGGGTCGGAGAAAGCCTGGACGAAAAACTCGACCAGCGCACGGGGAAACGGTGCGGAGTGGTCGCCCTGACCGCCTTCAGCTTTTACCTCGATGACGTTGCTTGGGCGGGCTAGGCCAGCGACCTTATCGGCTCCGCAGCCGAGCAGTCCGCTTCCGGATGGGGCCTTCGGATTATCGGGCGAGTACACCACGACATCTTCGGACTCATGGCTGACGGCTTCGGGCCGGAACTTAATCCGCTCCGACCGAGTGAAATGGAAGACCGGTTCCCAAGCGTTCTTAAACCGGTTGGGCCAGCCGCCGGGAACGCCGTTGGCAGTGTTGCGCCAGCAGAACTCATCGACAAAGCGCCAGCCCCATTGCCGCTGATGCGCAAGAACCAGATCCTTCACATAGAGGCTGCGTTCGCCCTCCTCGGCGTGCTCTTTGATATTGAGGAAGTAAGAGCCGTCCGGGCTCAGGACCGACTGAATATTCGCCGCCACGTCGCGGAACCAGGGTGAGTAGTCGGCGGGCGGGATTGGAGTAAAGCCGCTGGTCGCGTCGTACTCGCGCTGTGAAGCGTACGGAGGCGACGTGATCGCGACGTTGGCTTTGCGTCCCTCGAGTAGTTGTCGGACGGTCGCTCCGTCCCGGCAGTCTCCGCAGATGAGCCGGTGCTTCCCGATCAGCCAGAGATCGCCTGCACGGGTGACCGGTTCAACGGGAGGTTCACTGGTTTGTTCTTCGTCCGATCCGCGAGTCGCGTCCTCGTCCATCTCGGCGAGGAAACGGCGCAGTTCCTCGTCATCGAAGCCGATCGTGCCTAAATCAAAGTCCACATCGAGCAGCGCGGCAAGTTCGGAGCGCAAGGCTTCGTCGTCCCAACCCGCGTTTTCGGCCAGCTTATTGTCGGCGATGATGTAGGCGCGCTTCTGGCTTTCGGACAGATGATTCAGTACGATCACCGGTACCTCGGCCAGTTGCAGCTTCCGCGCGGCCAGAAGTCGGCCATGTCCCGCGATTACGCCGGCGTTGCTATCGACGAGCAGCGGGTTCGTGAATCCGAACTCGCGGATGCTCGCCGCA
The DNA here is from genome assembly GCA_965225785.1 of Bryobacteraceae bacterium. GTDB lineage: Bacteria > Acidobacteriota > Terriglobia > Bryobacterales > Bryobacteraceae > Bog-113. The sequence continues at coordinate 15,319 of CBDDBV010000011.1, forward strand.
ATTTGGGCGACCTGCGCGTCGGAATGCGTTCGGGGATTTTTTGCGTACGGTGTGCATTTATCGATCGGCCAGAGATCGATGTGCTGCGCAAGCGGGCGAGTTGGGGCGGAGTTTGCCATTGAGATGATTCACCAGCAAACCCCAGCTACTTGATAACAACAAAAAACGCCATCCGTCAACAGTCGCGGACGCGAGCTTTGCAGGCGCTCCGAGACCCTACCTATTTTTCTAGCGTTGCCTTCACGTTTGACGACCCTGCGCTCACGGTCATTGTGCGTTTCCATGGTCGAAAATGGGGATCAGCCTTGCATCTCCGACAGTGCAGTCGATTCGGCGCGCGCGGGCGTTGAGAAAAAACGGCCAAACTCAGAGTGGGCACGATGGCCATGATCGAGCTTGTGGCTGCCTTGGCCCAGCTACCGTCACCGGTGAGGTTGGAGACGGATGCTAGACATTCTTCGGTGCGATGGATGACAGCACGAACTTCGTCTTTATTGGCGGGCGCTGCCCAAAATCCAAGTCGCAGCTTCTGCAGAACTCATATTCATCGAAAGAGCATATCGCAATAGCCAGACGGGAGCTTCGTGCAGCTTGGCGGCTTTCCCATGCTCTTCCCCCTTACCCTTGGCGAGTCTGGCGCTAGTCCGTGGTTCCGAGTTGCCTTATACCTACGTATAAAGTGAGCAAAAAAGCAAGCAAACCCGCTCGGGACGGGATTGACAAGAAATGCATCCCTTCACCCGCCTTGGGTGAAGGAAAGTTTACCGCCTGGGAGCGGATGGCCGGTCAGTTTAGAATCTTTTAAACATAAAGAAAGCTACTGCTTCGTGATAATAACGTTTCGCCAAGCGACCCAGCTTGGAGATGTGATGGTATTGACGGTTAGCATCGTCACGTTAGCGATTGGCTGAGCGGGTGCAACAACGATAATCTCGCTCTCAAGAGTACTTTCGTGATGATCGTCAACAAGAATTTGTTGGCCATCACTTTTAGTGACCACTATCTGGTGTCGCGTTGGACCGTTTGGCTGTTGTTCTACCGTGAGAGCGACCTCAACGAAAGTAATTGCTGGATTAAACACCACCTGAAAATAGGCCGGTGCCATACTACGCGAGTTCCAGAGTCCTCCACCGTTTAAATTACCCTGCCCTGTCGGGCTATATGAAAACGTGCCGGTTGCTTGTGGCATCAGTACCTCTCTCTTTTGGAATTTAGTGAAACCTAAGATTTGAAAACAGGTTCGCCCAAAAAGGTGATCATGCTAAAAATCTTTCTAGTACGATATCAGATCGAACCGTCAAATCGTTCCGTATGTAGAATTTATTTTTGCCGCTTGTTGTTGGAGCGCGGGGCTCTTTATTCCATTTCCGGATTAACCTGGAGCAGCCCGCGCGCTCTGTTGGAAGAGCGAGGGAAGGAATTCATCGCCTGGCTTGCTGCGTTTATCCTGCTCTACGTTGTTCGTGCGCAGCTCATCGGGTTTCGCACATGTCGTCCCGTGGTCCACTTTACAAAGGTGGTAAGCGGTGCAGGGCATCGGACCCACGAAGACGTGCCGGGATGCAAGATCCACCCGAATGATAAAACCGAGTGGTCATACCAGCTTTCCACCGGTTTCAAAGTTTATTGGGCGTTAAGACAGAAAGAGCGGCCTCTGGTGCTCCGGGCCTTTCAGTCGATTTTAGGCTTGATGACTTTGGACGTGTCCGGCTTCGCCGGACCGGGGTTTAACTCAATTCGCTTGCCGCCTGCACTCGCCGAAGCCCTGGGGGTCTCGGCCATTCGGCAACGATCTGTCATGCCCGACCGGATCGGCATATTTTTCTACTTCCGGCGTGTACCGTGACGGCACTGGATTGATACGGCAATTGGGGGCAGGCGCTTATCAGGCCGCCCGTTCGCTTCGCGGAAAATGCGCGTTCCCGCAGCGTGGAATGGTCCGTTTTCTGTCATTACAAATTCATCAGTGAGTTGCATATCAAGCTCCTACAGGTAAATCGACGTTCCCCTGCTTGTGGATAGCAACGGCGCCATGCGGTCGTGGCCTTCGGCTCACGCGTTAAACTGGCGCACCCAGTCACCCAGTCAGCAGGTAACCTGAAAAGCGAACTCGATGCATTACCTGATAGTTTTCGCCGTCGTTTTTTTCTTGTTTTGGATATTGAAGCGGGCAGTTGTTCGGCCGCTTCAAACCTGTTCGTCAGGTTCAGCA
>CBDDBV010000012.1:0-12930 GCA_965225785.1 Bryobacteraceae bacterium
CGGTGAAATCCATCTCCTGATCGGGACCGTCTCCCCAATAAAGCACCCGGCGAAACGGGAACAGCACCAGCGGCGCTTCGCCTGTCAGGAGGTTCATGAACGCTCCATTGAGGATCGATGTCGATCGGATCGGCGCACGGTCAAGCCGTTCCTTGAACTCGCGGTGCATGTCGAGGTTTCGGTTCAGACCCGGCGGTATTTTGTTGAAGTCCATTGCATAGTCGGAAGGCATAAACCGCGGCGCACCCGCTTCAACGGCCGCGTCCAGAAGCGCTCCTTGGGCTTCGATCATCGTTTTACGGAGACCCAAAAGAGTGGAGACGACGCACGAAGCGCCTCGGCAAGCCCGCACCACATCCGCACGGGCCAGGAGGTCCGCCTCGACGATTTCCACCTGCTGCGCCCGCAACCGCGCGAGCTTTTCCTCGCTTGTGCCCGGCCGGACCATCGCGCGCACGGAAACACCGCGTTGCCGCAACTCCCGTGCTATTCGTCCGCCCAGGTTGCCCGTTGCTCCCGCCAACACGATCCGTTGCTGATCCACGGCTCTAATGAGACCATAACCAGCACTCCTCTAATACTTCATGCGCATCGGGAGTTCCTCAACGCCATCGCGGCCCCATGCGCGCCTCACTAAGGAAATCGGCGACTTTCACAACTAGAATTCCCTCAAATTTGCGAAGCCGAAGTAAGTGAGTGTCTCCCGTAACTAAGTAATCGCTCTCGGCCGCAGCCGCGCATTCCAAAATCCGGTTATCTGTTGGGTCTTCTCCAACCACGCTGATCGAACGGGTAGGATCGACGATATTTGCCGTTTGAACGATGCGCCGTTGCGCCTTAACAATCTCTACTTCGGGCCAATTAAAGGTTTCGCCGCCCAGCACTTCTCCGATTTCCGCCAAAATGATCGAGGAAATATCCAAACGGAAAGCGCCAGTCTCTGAAAGGCGCAATAACTCCCGAGGTTTGCCACCAAAGTTTAATGCCGAAATATAGATATTAGTATCGGCGGTTACTGCGAGCACTAAAACCCGCGTCGTTTCAACCGCGCGGTGGCAATTGCAGGAGCAACACCTTCGGGCGTCAACCCAAGAGAGCGGGCATGCCTTTCACCGAAGGCGAAGCTCTCCTCAAGTCCCTGCCCATTCCCGTGACAATTAATGTAGCTCTGCACCGCATCGGCGAGCACTTCTTCAACGCTTCTCCGTTGGGCCTGGGCAGTTCTTTCCACCGCCGCCATCAACGTCTCGGGTATCGTTGCGTTTCGTCCATCCGGCATCGCGTCTTCCTGAGTACAGTATGGCAAATCCTCTTATCACAGCCGCATTCGGATTCGACACTGGAAACGTGGCGTAGTGGAATGAAACTTGGAAGAGCATCCCGAGATTCAAAGCGCGTGCCGCGGAGTGGGTTTCCCGTATGCGGCAGAGGACGCGCGGATCGATGCCGAACCGAGTCTCAGCCTGTGGGTGGATCACAACTTCCCAACTTTATTTCCGCCTCATTCTAAAGCCCTTAACCCCATCCACGCCCCGCGTCCCCACTTCCGCCATGTACCGTGAAGCCGAAAGGAACTCCCCTTGGCCACATCGCCCGTACAACCCGCACAACCCTCTGAATCCCAGGACCATGTTCGCTTGAACAAAGTCCGCCCGGCCTCGTCTGGCCGTGACATGATCCTCCTCGACGAAGACCGGGAAATCTTCGAACGCACCGCTCGCAACATCGAGAACCGCTACCAGCCGCAGACCTTCGAGGAGAGGAATCTCGCCCAAGCCCTCCACATGACCTGGTCGCGGCTCGATCGCGCCGTCGCCAACGAGCACAATCTCTACACCTTGGTCGAACAGCAGCAACTCACCAATATCGACGCCCTCTTCGGCGAGCAGGACCCGCCCATTCGCCGCGCGCTCGCACAAGCCGCCGGCTGCCAGGCGAATGTGCGCGTCTTCAGTCAGATCGGCCGTGAAATCACGCGCTTGGGGCGCCTCCTCGAACAGACCCGCCGCGAACTCGAAGCCCTCATCGAGCAACGCCGCAACGCCGAATCGGAAGCGGATGCGGAAAATGTGACGGAACAAAGCCAACCCGCCGCGCCACAGGCGGCGCAAATGCCACTGTTCACCGGCTCGCTAAAAGAATTCAAGCGCAAGCAGTGGCTCCGCCAGCAGGAAAAACTGCACAACCGCCCTATGCCAACCGTCTAGCGCCGATAACACGCCTCGATCTTTTGCGCATTACCCACCGGCTAGCGAGAACTGCGCCTGCTCGGCTTCCGTCCGTGCTAGCCTAAAGCGCGGGACAAACATTCCTGCCCCGGCATGTTGTTTCGCCTGTTGACGTCGCCGACCCACGCTCATGTTCCGGAGCCGAAAAGCCGAGCCGCAGCGCCCTGGGGTTGGCGAAAACTCCACCAGCACTTTCCATGGCGTATGGGCCGCCGCCGTCACCCCGCATCGCCGCGAAGGGTACGAAGCCGACTTCGCCTCCACGCTCGAACTGGTCGACCGCCTCTCGCAAGCCGGCGTAGACGGCGTCGTTCTCCTCGGTGCCACCGGCGAGTTTCTCAATATCAAGCTCGATGATCGCCAACGCCTCGTTCACTTAGCCGTTAAGCGCAGCCGCGTTCCCATCATCGCCGGAGTCAGTCACTCCACCCTCGATGCCGCCGTCCAGTTAGCCGACGCTGCGGTCGATTCCGGGGCCGCCGGCGTGCTGCTCATGCCTCCTTACTTCTATCGCTATGGCGACGCCGAACTCCTGGAATTCTATCGCGTCTTCGCGGTTGCCGTCGGCGGCGCGCTGCCCATTCTGCTTTATCACATCCCCGCCTTCACCAACGCGATATCGCCAGCCGTCGCGCGCGAACTCCTCACCAGCGGCGATTTCGCCGGCATCAAAGATTCCAGCGGCGATCCCACTTATATGGATCAACTGGCTGCCCTGCGCCGCGAAAACAAGTTCTCCCTCCTCTGCGGCAACGATCGCCTCATTCTCCACGCCCGCCATGCCGGTTGCGACGGAATCGTTTCCGGCGTCGCCTGCGCCGTTCCCGAACTAATCCTCGCGTTGAACCAGGCGATCGACACCGGCGACTCAAACGCCATCCAAACACTCGAAAATCACTTGCTCGAATTCACCGATTGGCTCGACCGCTTCCCCGTTCCTGTCGGCATCTCCGCCGCCGCCGAAGCCCGCGGAATCAAAGTCGGTCCAACCGCCCTGCCACTTACTTCCGACCAGTTCGACTTACTCGAAGAGTTCAAGTCCTGGTTTAAGAATTGGCTGCCCGCCATCGAACGCCTCTCCTATGCCCGATCTCCCCGTTGACGAATTTCGCCGCCTCGGCCACAACATGGTCGAGTGGATCGCGGACTACCTCGAACATCCCGAACGCTATCCGGTCCTGAGCCGCAACCAACCCGGCGATCTGACCGACGCGCTCCCAACCTCCGGACCCGTTCAGCCCGAGCCCATGGATCGCGTCCTCTCGGACTTCGAAAAAATCATCGTGCCCGCCATCACGCACTGGAATCACCCCGGCTTCCTTGCGTATTTTGCGAACACGCCTTCCATTCCCGGCATCCTCGCCGAGTTTCTCACCGCGGCCCTCAACAACACTGGCATCCTTTGGAAGACGTCACCCGCCGTCACTGAACTGGAGTTAGTCGTGGTCCAGTGGCTGCGCGAGTGGATGGGGCTCCACGCCGACCAGATCGGTCTCATCTTCGACACCGCTTCCATCTCCAGCCTGCACGCCATCGCCGCCGCCCGCGAGCTCGCCGCGCCCGAAGTCCGCACCACCGGGCGATCCGAAAAGCCGCTCATCCTTTACTGCTCCGAGCACGCCCACTCTTCCATCGAGAAAGCCGCCATCGCCCTCGGCATCGGCCAGGACAACGTCCGCAAGATCGCCGCCGATCCGGAGTTCCGCATGAGTCCCGCCATGCTCGAACAAGAGGTGGAGCGCGACGCCCGTGCCGGCGCCAAACCATTCTGCGTGGTCGCGACAGTAGGCACCACGTCCACCACCAGCGTGGATCCCGTACCCGCCGTCGCCCGCATCGCGCAGCGGCATGCCATGTGGCTCCACGTCGATACCGCCTACGCCGGTCCCGCCGCCATTGCGCCGGAGTTCCGCTGGCTCCTCGAAGGCGCCGAGCATGCCGACTCTTTAGTAGTGAATCCCCACAAGTGGCTCTTCACTCCGGTCGATTGCAGCATCCTCTATACGCGCCGCCCGGACATCCTTCGGCGCGCCTTCACGCTCGTCCCCGAATACCTCCGCACCGCCGATCATCCGCGCGTCGTCAACCTAATGGAATACAGCATCCCGCTCGGCCGCCGCTTCCGCGCCCTCAAGCTGTGGTTTATCTTCCGCGCCTTCGGACGTGACGGCCTCGCCGAAATCATCCGCGATCAGGTCCGCATGGCTCAGGAGCTCGCGGAGTTGATCCGCGCCAACCCGCGCTTTGAAGTCGCCGCCCCCGTGCCGCTCTCGGTCGTCTGTTTCCGCCTGCGCGCCGGCGATCAGGCCAACCTGGACTTGATGAACGCCATCAATGCCGAAGGCGATTACTTCCTCTCGCACACCGCCCTCAACGGCCGCATGGTATTGCGCGTCGCCATCGGAAATCTCGCCACCTCGCGCGAAACTCTCCGGGGTCTCTGGTCTCGCCTTCAAAACCTAAGTTCGCACCTGAGTGATACCCTAACTTAACCTTCATGGCATCCACCTTCTTCGGACACCCGCGCGGCTTAGCCACTCTCTTCTTTACCGAGATGTGGGAGCGCTTCGGCTTCTACGGAATGCGCGCGCTCCTGATTCTCTTCATGACCGCGCCCGCCGTCACCGGTGGGCTTGCCTTGCCCGTCGCCCAGGCTGGAGTCATCTACGGAACCTTCACCGCAATGGTGTACCTGCTCAGCCTTCCCGGCGGATGGTTGGCCGATAACATACTCGGTCAGCGTAAGGCCGTACTCTACGGCGGCATCCTAATCGCCGCCGGTTACTACAGCATGGCGATTCCCGGCCAGACGGCCTTCTACATCGCACTTAGTCTGGTAGCTATGGGAACAGGGCTCCTCAAGCCCAACGTCAGCACCATCGTCGGCGGTCTCTATCCCGAAAACGATCCCCGCCGCGACGCCGGCTTTTCCATCTTCTACATGGGCATAAACATCGGCGCTCTCCTCGCACCTTTCATCTGCGGCTATGTCGGCGAGCGCATTAGTTGGCACTACGGCTTCGCCATCGGCGGCGTCGGGATGACCATTGGACTGATCCAGTATGTTCTCGGATCGAAGTATCTCGAAGGCGCCGGTTTACCGCCCGCACCGAACCCGGCCGCGCGCAAACAGGCAGGCATGGGAGCTGGAGTTACCCTCGCGATCTTCGTTATCGTCATGCTTCTATCGAGAACGGGAGTAATTCAAATCTCCGCCGAAGCTCTTTCGAACGCACTCGGGCTGTTCCTCACCCTTGTCGTAGTGACCGTCTTCGGAGGCCTGCTCATGGGTAAGAACTGGACGCCCGTCGAACGCAAACGCCTTGGCGCCATCTTAGTGCTCTTCATCGCGTCCACGTTATTCTGGTCCGCCTTCGAGCAGGCCGGATCCACCTTGAGCTTATTCGCCGAACGCAACACGCACCTCGCCATCGGCAGTTGGGGATTTCCCGCAAGCTGGTTCCAATCCCTCAACTCCATGTTCCTCGTGGCTTTCGCGCCTTTATTCGCCGCGCTCTGGCTCAAGCTCGGCCGTCACGAACCGTCAACCACCAGTAAGTTTGTGATGGGACTGGTCTTCGTCGGACTCGGTTACGCCGTTCTCATCCCCGTAGCCAACGGCCACGCGGTAAGTCCCTTCTGGCTGACCCTGACTTACTTCTTCCACACGCTTGGCGAATTATCCCTAAGTCCCGTCGGCCTGAGCGCCATGACCAAGCTCGCCCCGCAGCGCATCGTCGCGCTCATCATGGGCGTGTGGTTCTTATCGATTTCAGTCGGTGAATGGATTGGCGGCAGGATCGCAGCCGTTTACGAACAGTTTCCGCTGCCGGCCATCTTCGGCGTGGTCGCGCTCTTCTGTATCCTCTGCGGCGGCCTGTTGACCTTATTCAACAGGCCCATGAAGAACCTAAGCGCCGGCGTTAGGTAAGCACGTAGTTAAGTTACAGCGGCAGTTCTTCCGCCGTCGGGAAGTTATGCTGTTGCCGCCCCACGTCGCCGTCGTACTTCTTCGTTGTCTTGAACAACTCGTACCGCCCGTCCGCAGCGAAGAATGCGGCGCGATCGCGTAACTGCGCCATCTGGCCGCTGCTCAAAGGTTGGAAGTTCCGCGCCACTTCTAAATTCTGATGCAGCACTTCGATTGACTCCATGCCGCTGATCGTCGTCCCCACACCCGGCACGCTCATCGCGTACCGCAATCCCTCAAGCGCCGTAAACGCCCCGTTCTTCACCGGCTCGCCGCTGCCGCACAAACTCTTCATTCCCAGCGGCGCGATCCCGCGTTTCACCAGCTCCGGCAGCACCAACTTCTCGAAGCTGCGGTTGTAAGTCGCGTCCAGCATATTCAACGGCAACTGAACCGTATCGAAAGGATAGTTATGCGACAGCATTTTCAGATGAATGTCCGGATCCTTGTGACCCGTAAACCCGACGAAGCGCACTTTCCCCTGCTTCTTCGCCTCATCTAATGCTTCAATCACCCCATTAGGCGCGAAGATCTTATCCGGGTCGTCGTCGTACACCACCTCATGGATCTGCCACACATCCAGATGATCCGTCTTCAGCCGGGTAAGCGACTCTTCCAGCATCCGCATCCCCACCTTCTTATCCCGCCCGTGCGTGCAGACCTTGGTCATCAGGATCACGTGATCCCGCTTACCCTGCAGTGCCGTCCCCAGCCGCTCTTCACTCTTCCCGTCGTGGTAATCCCACGCGTTGTCGAAGAAGTTGATCCCGGCGTCAATCGCCTCGTGCACAATCCGCGTCGACTCTTCCTGAGTCGGCGCAGTCCCTAAGTGATAACCTCCCACGCCGATTACCGAAACATTCAGTCCGGTCTTCCCCAGCGGCCTCTTCGGAACTTCGCCGCCGCCGCTTTGCGCAAATGCCATACTTGCTCCCGCCAGCGCCGTGGCTTGCATAAATGTCCGGCGCGTTGCTTTCAAATCGATTTCCATGTTGACTTTCTCTTAAGATCCGAAGCTACCGTCCAAAACCTATTTGGACTTCGGCGGCATCGTCTTATACGGCGTGCCATCGTTCTTCGCCGCCGCCAGCATTTCCTTTACCTCGACGCTCTGATCGTCCAGCGGAAAGTCGTGCGCCAGCCGCGCCTGCGGATTGTCGTACTTAATCGACACTTTATATAACTCCAGGTGTCCATCGCCCGCATGCTGCTTCGTGCGGTCTCGCAGCGCCTGCATCTCATCCGGGGTCATGGCCTGAAAATTTTGTGCGATCTTTAGGTTCTGGTGCAGCACTTCCAGTTTGTCGACACCGGAGATGGTGGTCGCCACCGGGAGGCTCATCGCATACCGCAGCGTTTCTTCCGCGGTCACCGCGCCTTTCGTGATCATGTCTCCCGCGCCACCCATCGGCTTCATCCCAAGCACGGCGATGCCGCGGCGCTGGCACTCCGGCAACACCGTTTGCTCAAAGCTGCGGAAGTTTGCGTCCAGCGGGTTCAGCGGAAACTGGCAGGTGTCGAAAGGAAAATTCGTATTGAGCATGGCCATGTGAATCTTCGGGTCTTTATGCCCCGTGAAACCCACCGACCGCACTTTCCCCTGCTTCTTGGCCAAGGTCAAAGCTTCCGCCGCGCCGTTCGGCCGGATGAAGAGTTCGGGGTCGTTGTAGAAGGTAACACCGTGAATCTGCCAGATATCCAGATAGTCCGTCTGCAGCCGTCTCAGAGACTGTTCCAGCATCTGCATCGCGAGATTTTTATCGCGGCCGTGCGTGCAAACCTTCGTCATCACGACCGCCCGCTCGCGCTTTCCTTTTAAGCCTTTGCCGACCATCTCCTCGGTGACGCCGAGGTGATATTCCCAGCAGTTGTCGAAAGTGGTGATCCCGCCATCCAGGGCTTCGCCGATAATCTGGAGCGATTCCTGCTCATCTTTGGTTTGGCCCAGGTGATGGCCGCCCAGGGCCAGCGCGGACACTTGTATTCCCGTCCGGCCAAGCGGACGCAGCGGAATTGCGGTAGACATCTCTCTCAGTCTGGCAGAGTGGGTTTGTCAGTGTCCCGACCGATTGCCTGCAAAACGTACAAAACTCAACTGCTTGGCCGCGCTCTGTAAGCGGTGCTTCAATTCCGAATGCCGATTTTCGGCGGCGGCAAAGATGGGTAGTTCACGAAATAACTCAAGGAAATGGCTGGACGGCCGATACGATTCTTGAGGCCGACTCCCGCGATGGAGCGCATACCAAGGATAACGCCAGAGGAAATGCTGTAATCTCGTGTTACATTCGGTTCGAGAAACGGAACAGGAGGGATTTAGAAGGGTGCGTTTCCAAAGCGTTGCCGGCTACTCGTTCTGGTCTGCGGGCCGTCCGGCGGAGGGTCTCCGGCACACCGTCGCCGACCGGGACCATACCGCTTAGGTCCATCATTCAACGGAGGTTCCGCGCGTCAGACACAACCCGCTTCGAGTCAATGCGCCGAGAAAAAACTTTACAGTGGAGACGGCGGAAATTCTGTTCTGAAATCGGAACAAATCTCTTGTGAATTCCTTTCGCCTGCGATAAAGTTCGAAGGTGGCCAAACCAGGAATCCACAACCAGTCTTCAACGCGTACCACCCATGGAGCCCGTCTAAAGAATGACTTCCAACAGCCTTTCTCAACCCGTTTCGACGACCCGCAGCCACCCACTCGGGATCGAACGAACCAGCCTTGGGCCCCGCTTGACCCGCGCCCAACACTCTCAAATCCAACACTCTCAAAGTGCTCAGCTCGATTCTCTGCATTCGAAGCTGACCGATATCAATGAGAAGCTCGCCAATCTAGCGGTGTTGATCGACTCGCTGTACTGCGATAGCGTTCGCCGCCCTCATACGAGTGCCGGGCCTTCCCGACTAACCCTCGTACGCCGCGCGACTTAGCCGTTGGATCTTCAATGCGTGACGGTGAACGATTTATCCGGATACTTCGGCGCTCCCGGTAGCTCCACCGGGTGAGCCTTAATCTGTTTGGTCAGGTAGTCCAGCGCCGCCTCCAACTGCGCGTCTTTCCCCGCAAACGTGGCATTCGGAAGATTGTCCACCACCATGTCCGGGTCCACGCCATGTCCCTCGATCAGCCACTTGCCATCCGCGCTGTAGACCCCGATCTCGGCGGCGGACGCGATCCCGTTATCCGCCTGCGTGTTGCTGAACGACAACCACACTTCCCCGCCCCACGTCCGCGTCCCGATCACTTTCCCCAAGCCTAACCGCCGGAATCCTTCGCTGAACGCTTCGCCGTCCGACGCCGTCCATTGATCGCAAAGCACCACCACCGGCCCGCGAAACGATTGCTGCATGTTCCATGACGATCGTCCGATGCGCGGCTGCCAATACATCCACGGCTTCCTCATCAGGCGCTCCAATATCCAGCTATCGATGTTGCCGCCGTTGTTATGCCGCACGTCCACAATCAGTCCGTCGCGCGTATAGATCGGCGAGAACTCCTCCGCCCATCGGGCGATGTCGCTCGCGCCCATCGCCCGCAAGTGTACGTACCCGATCCGGTTCTTCGACGCGCTATCCACCATCTCCCGGCGCGTCAATTCCCACTCGCCGTAACGCAAGTCGCTATCCTGCCTGCGTGTAATCGGCTTCACCACCACTTCGCGCGCCGTCGCTTTCCCGGCCCGCATCACGTGCAGCAGCACTTGCTTATCCGCCAGATTCCGCAGCAATTCCCCCGGTTCCACGCCGGGCGCAAGGTCACGGCCGTTAATCGCCAGGATCTGATCGCCGTCAGCCATCTCGACGCCCTGTCTGGCAAGCGGGCTCCACTTATCTGGACGGTCGGGGTCGGCCCGGTAGATATGCTTCACCAGGAAGCCGTTCCCATCCGGGTTGCGCTCCAGGTCCGCCCCCAGCGTCGCCAGGTCCACGTGATCCGGCCCTTTCCGGACATCGCCGCCCACCACGAAGGTATGCAGCACGGAGAGTTCGCTCACCATCTGCGCGATCAGATCGTTCAGTTCTTCCCGGTCACGCACCCGCCCGATGATCTCGCCGTACTTGTCCCGCATCGCCGTCCAGTTCACTCCATGCATATGCCTGTCGTAGAAGTAGTCGCGATGCAGCCGCCACGCATCCAGAAACGCCTCGCGATATTCCTCGCTGGGAATCACGGAGAACGACCATTTGGACAGATCCACCTTGGCATCGTCCATCGTCTTTGGAACCTTCATAGCGCCCTCGTTCACGCTCGCGTCGAAGACCCAGATCTCGTTCTTCTTCCGCACCAGCATCTTCTTGCCGTCGGCCGACGTCTCCAGTTGTTCCACGCCCGCGAACAGGCTTTCCGGCTTGTCCTCCTTGTTGGCGATCGCCACGCACTGCAGCATGTTCTTGTCGGATTTCCCGCGATCGTTATCGATCCAGCAGAGCCGCTTATCCAGCGCGTTCAGATCCGAGTAATTGCCCGGTTCCACTGGCACTTCCGTAACGCGCGACGCGATCCCATCCAAATCGATCGTAATTGGCGCCGGGAGTGGCGTTGCAGCCGGGGGCCGCGGTTGCTGTGGCGTTTGGCGCTCCCGCCGGCGCCGGGGGCACAGGCGCCGCCGGAACATCCGGATGGAGTTCATCCGCCGGCTGGAACGGCGAGATCTGGTTCTTCTGCAGCGGCCAGCGCATAAATCTTATAAGGCTTATCGAAGAACTGTTCCGGCTGCCGGTTGCCCCAGGGGCTGTGAATCACCGACACGATCGCGCGGTCCGACAGAAAGTAAATCCACTTCCCGTCCGTGCTCCACGACGCCCACGCGTTGTCATACCGGTCGCTCGTCAGCGGCGTGACCTTTCCCGATTCCACGCTCAGCAGCATAATCTGGGATAACTGGTTCTCCGCCTCCTGCGAGAACGTCAGCCACCGGCTGTCCGGCGACCACCGCAGGTATGAGAATGCCGGCCCCGAGTTCCCGCTGCCCGAAGCCGTCGCGATCTTCGTCTGCTGCTTGGTTGCCACGTTCAGCAAAAATAACTGATCGTCTTTGTCCTGCGTAACCACCCACTTACCGTCGGGGGAAGGTACGCCTTCCCAAACCAGCACCTTCGAAGTATTCGTTAACTGCTCCCCCTTTGCCAACCCCGTTGGCCGGGATACTTCCACAACTCGATTTCACCGCTCTCGCTCGAAAGGACGAATAGCGACTTACCATCCGCCGTCATCCGTCCTTCCCGGATCCGGCCCGGCTTGTTCGGGTTCACATCCACAAAGCGCTCATGTTTCACCGGCGCGACGAACGCCTTCCCACGCGCCGTCACCACGATGGTTGTTCCCGGACGGAGACAGGTGCAGCGAAGTAATGTACTCCGCCGGATTCGTGATCCAGTGTTCGCGCAGATGATCGAAGTCCGAAGGAAGCTCAATGGGAATCATCTTTTCTTTCTGTGATGCGATGTCGTAGAGATACAACTCCGCTCCCATCTGGTAGACGATTTTTCCGTCGGAGAGCGAAGGCGATTGCAGATCCCAACCTTCGTGCGAAGTATGCCGGCGCAGGTTCTTCCCGTTCTCGTCCATCGACCAGAGGTTCATCGTTCCATCCCGGTCGCTTAAGAAGTAGACGCGGTTCTTCCACCACATCGCGTCCTTGCTGGTTCCGGGATAGTCGGCCGTAAGTGGGATCGCTTCCTGACCCTCGGTGTACTTCCACAGGCTCTGGCGCCGTGCCGCCTTTGTATCGCTTGGCGTAACTTCCCTGGAAGGGAAAAGCGCGTGAAGAAGAGCGTTCCTCCGGCCACGGTCGTAAGTCCCTTGCGCGGCTTGCACCAGAGGAATCACATGCTGCCGGTTTGCGTCGTCGATGGTTACCAGTTGCGCATCCGGAAGCGTCGCATGGCTGTAAGTGGAGTAAAGAATCTTACCGTCGGGCGTCCATCCGACTACTGTCGCGCCGCCGTCGAAGGTACGCCGTTGCGGCAGCCCGCCCGCGGCCGGAATCGTATACACTTCGCTCGGCCCTTCGTAGTTCGCCGTGTATGCGATCTGCTGTCCATCGGGGGGAAAAGGCCGCGTTCTCTTCCTGCCCCGGATGGCTCGTAAGCCGCCGCGCCACTCCGCCCGTCGATCCCGATCTGCCAAAGATCGCCCTCCGAAGTGAACACGACCTCGCCGTGGTGAAGCGCCGGATAGCGGTAATACCCGCGATTCGATTGCGCGTGCCCAAGCCCGGCAAACACGAGCGCGGCAATCACGAAGCGGACGTTCATGTTCGGTTATGATACCCGAAGTGAGTGAGTGGCAGCCGAAACATAATCGTTGGGCCATCGCCCTTACGGTCACACTCGCCACCTTTATGGAAGTGCTCGATACTTCCATCGCCAACGTGGCCCTGCCCATATCGCGGGAAGCCTTTCAGCCAGCCAGAACGAATCCACCTGGGTGCTGACCAGCTACCTCGTTTCGAACGCCATCATTCTTCCCATCAGCGCGTGGCTCGCGACGGTGTTGGGGCGCAAGCGCTTTTATATGACGTGCGTCGCCATCTTCGGAATCAGCAGCTTTCTTTGCGGGGCTCGCGCCCAGCCTCGGGATGCTCGTCCTTCTTCCGCGTTCTGCAAGGCGCGGGCGGCGGCGGCCTCGCGCCCAGTGAGCAAGCCATTCTGGCCGATACCTTTCCGCCCGCTATGCGCGGAATGGCCTTCGCGGTCTATGGAATGGCCGTGGTGGTTGCGCCCGCCATCGGGCCCACGATC
>CBDDBV010000013.1:0-22615 GCA_965225785.1 Bryobacteraceae bacterium
GATCAGCCATGAGCACACGTTTTCCGTGGATACGGCGGATGGGGATCTGCTGGGGTCGACGCTTTTGAAGCTATCGGAGATGGTGGCGCGGCGGCTGCGGGAGCATGGGCTGTACGCGCGGACCGTGCAGTTGAAGCTGCGGAACACGGCGTTCGAGACGGTGCTGCGGTCGCGGACGATGGCGCACGCGACGCAGTTGGATCGCGCGATTGCGGCGCAGGCGCGGGAGTTGTTCCAGGAGAACTGGAAGGTGGGGACGACGGTAAGACTGCTGGGCGTACAGGTTTCCGGGCTGAGCGCGGATGCGGGGCAGATGGATCTGCTGGAAGATCCGAGCGCGGGAAGATGGCGGGAGGCGATGTCGGCGGCGGATAAGTTGAGGGATCGATTCGGGGAGAAGGCCGTGGGGTTGGCGGGCGGATTGCGGGGCGGGTTTCGGGAGCGGACGCATGAGGCGCTGGTGCGGAAGGACGACAAAGCGTAAGTGCTTGGCTTGCGTTACACTACGCGCTGAATGCCTGCTCGATTTCGAAGGCTGGAGCGCGCAACCGATGTCGCGGGCCTGCCGAGAGCCTTCCGCCCCGAACCTTTGCAAGCCGAGGACATGGCCGAGTTTTACTCGGACGCGCTCGACAAGTGCAGGCACAGCCGTCTCCTCCGCCGCCTGAAGGACGAGCTCATCGAGACGGTCGAAGACCGATTCTTCTTCAAGGGCGTTCTCTATGGCAATCGCGGCGTGGGGAAATCCACGGAGATCAATCGGCTTCTCGACGACCCCGATGTGAAAAACACGTTCCTGGTGGTGCGGCTCGACGCTTTGAACGACTTAAATCCTCAAACCTTTAGCGTCGTCGACGTGCTGCTGCTCTTACTCGCCAACCTGATCCAAACATGCGAAGAAAAGTGCCGGGAAATCGGAACGGTTTTTCACGAGGCGTCCATTATGGAAGCCGACTTACAACCCCTGCTTGCGCCATTCTTCAAGGAGTTGCGCGCGAAAGAGGAATCGTCCAAGACGGTGGGTGGAGGAGCGGAATTTAACCTCGTCGGCTTGGTAAAGCTGAATCTCCGGGCCGAAGGGCAGCGGAAGAAGGAGGCGGTGGCGGACAGCCAAACCTTGGCGGGACTCAGCGCCGCGATCGATCGCTACGTCGACGTTCTCAAAGGTCATCTCCCTGAGTTCGAACTGCTGGTGATCGGCGAGAACTTCGACAAAGAACAAATCCCTCCTACGCTCTTGGAAGACACGTTCGTGCAATATGCGAGCCTTCTTCGTGAATTGCGCCTGCATATGCTTTTCACCCTGCCCGTTCCGTTTGTCTACGCGTTCGGGCCCCAACTGGCTTTCCGCGCCGAAAACCGTTTCCCGATCTACGACATCCCCGTCTTCGACATCGAACACGGTATCGACTCGGGCGGCGACGATGCGCTGAAAGAGTTGATCGAACGGCGGGCGGATTACCGGCGCATCTTCGCCGAAGAAGCGTTGCAGCTTCTGCTGCGCGCGTCCGGCGGAGACCTCTATCGCCTGTTCGCCCTTATCGTCAACGCCAGCCGCTTCGCGCGCTATCGCCGCGAAGACCTGCCGGAAACCGAAGCGCGAGTCGTCTTGAAGGATGCCCAGGCGGTGGTCGGGGAGCAGCTCGGCGTGTTCCGCAACGAACTGGGTACCGGGCCGAACGATGCGGACGATATTCCCTGGGAAACGAAATTGAAAAAGCTTCGAGACATTTACGAAGCCAAGCCCGAAGCCAATGTCCCTGACAAGACGCTCTATCAGCTCCTTCGCAAACGAGCCGTCTTGTTTTTTAATGGTAAAGGCCGCTACGCCGCGCACCCGCTGGCCGTCGAGATACTCCTTGAACAGCTCAAGGGCGACCCAACGTTCGTGTATCGCGGCGGCGGATTGACTGACCCGTCCCCGGAACAGCCGAAGCCGTGACGCCCGGCTCGCGCGAATGGGTCGTTCGGTCGCTCCGCGATTGGGCGCTCGGCATCGGGCAAGGCATGGCGCTGGTCACGTACAACTCCCCGGAGGCCCGAAACGACGTCATCGGCGCCGTCACCCGCGAACTGGAACAACACGGACTAAAGTGTTCCACCTTGCTTTGTAACGCCCGCACCGGACCCCAGGCGTTCATTCGGGAGATTGCCGCGAATCGGGCGGACGTTCTTTTCGTTCTCGACGTCAACCGGCTTCTCTTCGGCGATAAGACGATCAATCTCCGTTCTGGATCAACTTTCAACGCGAAACCATCGTCGCGCATCCGGGCGCACAAATCTGGTGGATGCCCCCGCAAGGCGCGATCCGGTTCGGACGATCCCTTCCCGATCTCGCCCGCTTTTTCCTTTTCCGGGAAGCGTTGGCGGAGGCAGCCACAGAGCATCAGCAGCCCGCCGTGACATTGGAATTCCGATGGGCCGAACCGGAGTCCGTGGGGAATGAGTCTCGAGCCGAAGATCTTCTGGCCCGCGCGGTAAAAGCGGCCAGATCTGGCCGCGCGGACCCTGCGTGCGAGTCTGGCTCGAGTTAGCGATTCCCGCGATTCGAGAATTTATCGAGCTGCACCTCCCGGAACGCGCCCTAGCCGCTTTTGTAAACGTTTCCGAGCTAACCGGCTCTCCCATGGAGACTCTGCGGCTCGCGGCGCGCCGTGAAGAAGCCGAAACCGCCCAGCGCGCGGAAATAGCGAATGCCTTCCGCGTGATCTCGTGGATTGCGAGCGAAATGGCGGGCGGCGGGAGGAGGCGCTGGAGCGTGCGGAAGAAGCGGTTGGGATGTACCGGGAACTGGCGGAAAAGCGGCGGGAGGCGTTTTTGCCGGATCTGGCAAGTTCGGTCGACAACCTGGCAAATCGCCTCAGTGATGTTGGACAGCGGAAGGAGGCGCTGGAGCGCGCGGAGGAAGCGGTCGGAATGTACCGGGAACTGGCGGAAAAGCGGCGGGAGGCGTTTCTTTTGGATCTGGCGAGAACGGTCGACAACTTGGCGAATCGTCTCAGTGATAGTGAACGCCCCGAGGAGGCGCTGGAGCGCGCGGAGGAGGCGGTCGCGCTGTACCAGGAACTGGCGGAAAAGCGGCGGGAGGCGTTTCTGCCGGATCTGGCGAGGTCGGTTAGTAACCTTGCGGTTGACCTGAGCGAGATGGGACGGCGGGAGGAGGCGCTGGAGCGTGCAGAGGAAGCGGTCGCGATGTACCGGGAACTGGCGGCAAAGCGGCGGGACGCGTTTCGGTCCGGATCTGGCAACATCGGTCAACAACCTGACCAATCGCCTGGCCGCAATGGGACGGCGGGAAGAGGCGCTGGAGCGGGCGGAGGAAGCGTCGGGATGTACCGGGAACTGGCGGCAAAGCGGCGGGAGGCTTTCGGTCCGGATCTCGCGAGGTCCTTGGGCGCATTAGCGTCAATCACCCGGGAGGACGATCCCCGAGCGGCCGTCATTCTACTCAAAGAAGCGATTGAACTTCTCACCCCGTTCCTGTTAAACACTCCGCAGGCGCACAAACCCCTAATGGAGTCTCTCGTTTCAGAGTACAAGAACGCGGTCTCCGGCATCCCTGGCGCCGGCACCGATCCTTCCCTGCTCGCGCCCGTTCTTCCCCTTCTCCAAGAATCCCCACCGGCCTCCCCGCGACCTAATTGAAAAATATTCGAGAACCCACTTGCGCCCGGCTCCCGCTACCTGCTAACTTTGTTTTGTCACCGCAAGGAAGACAGGCTGTTTGGATCGGCGCTGTTCGCTGGTTTGGTAGGCTGCTCGACGGGCCTACAAAATACTGGTTGCCAAGCTGGAATCTGAATGGTACAGTTTTGAATAAGCGTTTGAGTGGGGAACGGTAACAAATTTCCTTCGGGCCTCCGAGGGAAACGGTAACGGCCTTCCTGGTAGTTCAAAAAGCTCTTACATTTTGCTACGCCAATCCTGTATGCAGTGGCGCTTGCGCCGTGCGATTGGAAGCGTAGGACCCGCGAAGTTTTGCGGAGCAAGTTTCGAGGCCTGTGGCCGGATGTCGTATGCGAATGCGATGTTGGGGTCATACAGATCTTTGACAATCTGGTTGGATGCACTAATTACTTCGTCAGAACTCTGAGTTCAACCGGGGCGATTCAATCAACTCACAGCTTCAAATGAGAGTTTGATCCCGGCTCAGAATCAACGCTGGCGGCGCGCCTAACACATGCAAGTCGAACGAGAAAGTCCGCAAGGATGAGTACAGTGGCGTACGGGTGAGTAACACGTGGATCATCTACCTTTTAGTGGGGAATACCGATGGGAAACCGTCGACAATACCGCATAATCTCGAGAGAGGAAAGCGTCTTTATGCAAATAGAGCCGCGCTGAAAGAGGAGTCCGCGGCCGATTAGCTAGTTGGTAGGGTAATGGCCTACCAAGGCTTCGATCGGTAGCCGGCCTGAGAGGGCACACGGCCACACTGGCACTGAAACACGGGCCAGACTCCTACGGGAGGCAGCAGTGGGGAATCTTGCACAATGGGGGCAACCCTGATGCAGCGACGCCGCGTGAGCGATGAAGCCCCTCGGGGTGTAAAGCTCTTTCGGCAGGGAAGATTATGACGGTACCTGCAGAAGCAGCTGCGGCTAACTACGTGCCAGCAGCCGCGGTAATACGTAGGCAGCAAGCGTTGTTCGGAGTTACTGGGCGTAAAGGGTGTGTAGGCGGTTCTCTAAGTTTGGTGTGAAATCTCCCGGCTTAACCGGGAGGGTGCGCCGAAAACTGGAGGACTAGAGTGTGGGATGGGAAAGTGGAATTCCTGGTGTAGCGGTGAAATGCGTAGATATCAGGAGGAACACCGGTGGTGTAGACGGCTTTCTGGACCATAACTGACGCTGAGACACGAAAGCGTGGGTAGCAAACAGGATTAGATACCCTGGTAGTCCACGCCCTAAACGATGCATATTTGGTGTGGGTCATTCATTTGATCCGTGCCGGAGCTAACGCGTTAAATATGCCGCCTGGGGAGTACAGTCGCAAGGCTGAAACTCAAAGGAATTGACGGGGGCCCGCACAAGCGGTGGAGCATGTGGTTTAATTCGACGCAACGCGAAGAACCTTACCTGGGCTCGAACGGCTTTGGATCATCCTTGGAAACAGGGACTTCCCGCAAGGGACTGAAGTCGAGGTGCTGCATGGCTGTCGTCAGCTCGTGTCGTGAGATGTTGGGTTAAGTCCCGCAACGAGCGCAACCCTTGTCCTGTGTTGCCATTTATGGAACTCGCAGGAGACCGCCAGGGATAACCTGGAGGAAGGTGGGGATGACGTCAAGTCCTCATGGCCTTTATGTCCAGGGCTACACACGTGCTACAATGGACGGTACAAAGGGTCGCCAACCCGCGAGGGGGAGCCAATCCCAAAAAACCGTTCTCAGTTCGGATTGCAGGCTGCAACTCGCCTGCATGAAGCTGGAATCGCTAGTAATGCTATATCAGAACGATAGCGTGAATACGTTCCCGGGCCTTGTACACACCGCCCGTCACATCACGAAAGTGGATTGTACTAGAAGTCTGCGGGCTGACCCGAAAGGGAGGCAGCGGCCCAAGGTATGATTCATGATTGGGGTGAAGTCGTAACAAGGTAGCCGTAGGAGAACCTGCGGCTGGATCACCTCCTTTCTAAAGAGACCGTGGGTGGAGCTCCTCACATGTACAGAGGAGCAGCCGTTCCACTCCATACCCTTGAGTTTGGGTTTGCTTTGCAAATCCATATTCAAGAGCTCGTCCCGAACTCTTTACTCGGAAATTCTCGAAGTAGTTAGCGCCGTAAGCGGGCTGGTCCCGCAAGCGCTGCATCCAATCGGCCTCGATTGATTTTCGCGAGGCGGCTTCGCTACAATGGCGGAGCCGCGCAAGCGTAAAGTAAGGGGCTGTAGCTCAGTTGGGAGAGCGCCTGATTTGCATTCAGGAGGTCGCCGGTTCGATCCCGACCAGCTCCACCACAAGCTACAACCGGATGGGCACCCTAAGCCGGGCCTGTAGCTCAGTTGGTTAGAGCGCACCCCTGATAAGGGTGAGGTCGGTAGTTCGAATCTACCCAGGCCCACCATTACTCAGCAAGAAGACGTAAGCCGGTTGTCCGGAATCAGCTTTTGGCTGATTTCGGAATACCGCCTTCTGCCGTCTTGTGAAAGCAAGCGCAACAGAATCGAGTTCTTTGACATTTGAATATGTTGACGGGCATTACTTACTACAAGTAGTGCGACGTTGTACTCAATCGATATCGGGTTGAGTGCAACCGAAGCGTACAAGAATTACATTTGTGTCTTCAGTAGATTTTGTGGTCAAGCTACTAAGGGCGTGTGTGTGGATGCCTTGGCGCAAGCAGGCGATGAAGGACGTGGTCAGCTGCGAAAAGCCTCGGGGAGACGCTAACAGTCTGCGATCCGGGGATGTCCGAATGGGGAAACCCAAGCCGTGCGAACACGGCTTATCCCATCGTAAATACATAGCGGTGGGAAGCGAACCTGGGGAAGTGAACCATCTCAGTACCCAGAGGAAAAGAAAACAACCGTGATTCCGAGAGTAGTGGCGAGCGAAATCGGATCAGCCTAAACCGAATAATCCGCAAGGAGAATTCGGGGTTGCAGGACCATAATATTTAACTGGCCCGGTCGGCCTCCGCATGGAGGAGGATCTGGCAAGTTAAATAAACGGAGGATAAGGGAGCGTTAATTGAGCGGTCTGGAAAGGCCGGCCATAGAGGGTGACAGCCCCGTAGATAAAAATGCAATCTTCTTCCTAATGGCTCCTAAGTACCGCGGGGCACGTGGAACCCTGTGGGAATCAGCCGGGACCATCCGGCAAGGCTAAATACTTGCTTGCGACCGATAGTGAACCAGTACCGTGAGGGAAAGGTGAAAAGTACCCCTGCGAGGGGAGTGAAATAGTACCTGAAACCACACGCTTACAAGCAGTTGGAGGGCTATGCGCAAGCATGCCTGACATCGTGCCTATTGCATAATGAGCTGGCTAGTTATTCTCAGTGGCGTGGTTAAGCATAAGCGAGCCGTAGCGAAAGCGAGTCTGAATAGGGCGTAGGTCGCTGGGAATAGACGCGAAGCGGGATGATCTACCCTTGGCCAGGATGAAGTTCGTGTAACAGCGAATGGAGGTCCGAACCAGTGTTGGTTGAAAACAGCTTGGATGAGCTGAGGGTAGGGGTGAAAGGCTAATCAAATTCCGTGATAGCTCGTTCTTTCCGAAATAGCTTTAGGGCTAGCGTCGCGTGGTCCGTCCCGGTGGTAGAGAACTGATTGAACTAGGGGCCTTTCCGGGTTACCGAATTCAACCAAACTGCGAATGCCGGGAACGCGTAGCGCGGCAGTCAGACTGTGGGGGCTAAGCTTCATAGTCGAGAGGGAAACAGCCCAGACCATCAACTAAGGTCCCAAAATTCATGCTCAGTGGGAAAGGAAGTCGGGAAACAGTGACAGCCAGGAGGTTGGCTTAGAAGCAGCCATCCTTTAAAGAAAGCGTAATAGCTCACTGGTCGAGTCGCCCGGTGCCGACAATATAACGGGGCTCAAGCATGATACCGAAGTTATGGGTTCACGCAAGTGGACGGTAGGAAAGCATTCCTGCGCCGGTGAAGGTCGAGCGAAAGCACGGCTGGAGGTTCAGGAAGAGACTCTGCCAGCATAAGTAGCGAAAAACCAGGTGAGAACCCTGGTCGCCGTAAGTCTAAGGATTCCTGAGAAAGGTTAATCCGCTCAGGGTTAGTCGGTACCTAAGGTGAGGCCGAAAGGCGTAACCGATGGACATCGGGTTAATATTCCCGAACCACCGAAACTCGATCAAGACCGAAGGGGGGACGCAGACCGTAAGCCTATCCGCGCAATGGTTTCAACGATAGGTGAAGGGAGATCCGGATTGGTAAATCCGCCGGGTCGTCTGCCAGGAAAAGCCTCTAAGGAGAGTTAGGTGACCGTACCACAAACCGACACAGGTGGACGAGATGAATATTCTAAGGCGCTCGGGTGATGGTATGTTCAGGAACTAGGCACACTAGCTCCGTAACT
This sequence comes from Bryobacteraceae bacterium, assembly GCA_965225785.1. Lineage (GTDB taxonomy): Bacteria > Acidobacteriota > Terriglobia > Bryobacterales > Bryobacteraceae > Bog-113. The sequence goes on from CBDDBV010000013.1 coordinate 8,036, forward strand.
TCGGGAGAAGGAGTGCCCCCTTTTAGGGGGTCGCAGTGAATAGTCTCAGGCAACTGTTTAACAAAAACACAGGTCTCTGCTAAGTCGAAAACGACGTATAGGGGCTGACGCCTGCCCGGTGCCGGAAGGTTAAAGGGAGAGGTTAGCGCAAGCGAAGCTTTGAACTGAAGCCCCGGTGAACGGCGGCCGTAACTATAACGGTCCTAAGGTAGCGAAATTCCTTGTCGGGTAAGTTCCGACCTGCACGAATGGCGTAATGATCTGAGAACTGTCTTAACATGCCGCCCGGCGAACTTGTGGTCCCGGTGAAGACGCCGGGTGCCCGCCACTAGACGGAAAGACCCCGTGCACCTTTACTATACCTTTTCATTGAATTATGGGGCCATCTGCGCAGGATAGGTGGGAGGCTTTGATGCCGGACTCTTGGGTTCGGCGGAGCCAACGGTGAGATACCACCCTGATGGTTCTGTGATTCTAACCTAGCCCCGTAATCCGGGGCAGGGACAATGGAAGGCGGGTAGTTTGACTGGGGCGGTCGCCTCCTAAACGGTAACGGAGGCGCGCGAAGCTTGGTTCAGGCTGTTTGGAAATCAGCCGACGAGTGCAAAAGCATAAACCAGGTTAACTGTAAGACCAACAAGTCGAGCAGATACGAAAGTAGGCTTTAGTGATCCGGTGGTTCTGTATGGAAGGGCCATCGCTCAACGGATAAAAGGTACGCCGGGGATAACAGGCTGATCGGAGTCAAGAGTTCACATCGACGCTCCGGTTTGGCACCTCGATGTCGGCTCATCGCATCCTGGGGGTGTAGAAGCTCCCAAGGGTTAGGCTGTTCGCCTATTAAAGCGGTACGTGAGCTGGGTTCAGAACGTCGCGAGACAGTTCGGTCCCTATCTGTGGTGGGCGTAGGAGATTTGAGGGGGCTTGCCCTTAGTACGAGAGGACCGGGGTGAACGAATCTCTTGTGTTCCAGTTGTCACACCAGTGGCACAGCTGGGTAGCGAAATTCGGTCAGGATAAACGCTGAATGCATATAAGCGTGAAACCTTCCCCAAGATGAGATCTCCCAAATTATAAGAAGAGCACAGGAAGACGACCTGTTTGATAGGACGGATGTGTAAGCGTGGCAACACGTTGAGCTGACCGTTACTAATTGCTCGTTCGGCTTGACCATAAAATTTATTGATCACGCATTTGTGATTCTGTCGTAAGTGGCCCGTCAACATATTTCAAACCCAGTTTCTTCACAAGTTCTGGGTGACCTTAGCGAGGGGGTCCCACCCGTTCCCATCCCGAACACGGTAGTTAAGCCCTTCAGCCCCGATGGTACTGCACGCGCAAGTGTGTGGGAGCGTAGGAAGTCGCCCGGTTAATTCCACAAAAGCCCAGCTCATCTAGCGGGGCTTTTGCTTTTTTGCGGGGCATGTTTGATGACTCGAAGACTCGAAGCGAAATCCTTTTCACAACCTAATTAAAATGCGGTGGTCGCAAGCACCTTTGTCCAGCCCGGCCGCGTCCCGCGCGCGGGGGCAGATCGCCGCCATCTATCGTCTGACGCTGAAGGACGTGCTGGGCGTGAAGAATGACTACCTCGCCTACATCGACAACGCAGCGCCCGTACGTTCAAGCGCGTTCTTTTCGGCCATAATGTTCCGGGTCCTCTGGAGCGGCGTTGCGCGCCTACGATGTACACCCCGCCGAGGGACTTGGCTGGGCAAGGCTGAAGAATGGCGAACTACTAAACGCCGCCGAGGCCGCCGGCTTTGATGTGCTTTTATCAAGTGACAAGACGATCCAGTAGGCGCAAAACATAGCCGGACGAGGTATCGGGATCGTGTCAATGAGTGACAACCATTGGCCTTCTGTTGGCATCGCGGATAGTCGAATCTGCCCGCGGTCAGGCCCAGCCCCGGAACCTACAAGTCCCTCACCACCCGAAACCCGATATGTCCGCTCGAACTATCCGGCGGCGTCCCCGTCCGCGCGGAATTCCGGTACCTCCAGCAATACGACGCATGACACAAATACGACCCGCCTCTCATCACGCGCGCTTCCCCCGCCGGTGGACCCACCGGATCGAACACCGTCGCATCCGCATGCCACGTTGTATCGTTGTATCGAACCAATCCGCGCACCACTCCCACGCATTCCCCACCATGTTATGTAGACCGAAGCCGTTTGGCTCGAACTCGTTCGCGTCCGCGGGCCCGGTGAACCCGTCCTCCCCAAGGTCGGCCTCTGGAAAAACGCCATGCCAGATGTTGCATCGGTGCTCGCCGCCCGGCATCAGCTCCATGCCCCACGGATAGGTTTGCTGCTCCAGTCCTCCGCGCGCCGCGAACTCCCACTCCGCTTCGGTCGGCAGGCGATACCCGGCCCACGCGCAGTAAGCGTTCGCATCGTTCCAGGAAACATGTAGCACCGGCCGATGCGCCCGCGCTTCCACCCCGCTTCCGTTACCCTCCGGGTGCGCCCAGTCCGCGCCCCGCACGCCCAGCCACCACGGCGTTCCCGGCGTCGCGGGCCACTGCTCCGGATGATCCACGTGATTCCGGAACACAAACGACCAGCCCAGCCGCTCCGCTTCCGTCCGATAGCCGGTCTTGCGCACGAACTTCTGAAACTGCCGGTTCGTCACCGCCGTCGGGGAGATCGCGAACGGCTGCACCGTCACCTTGCGAACCGGGCCTTCTCCATCGCCCGGGCGCGCGTCCGCCCCTTCGCTCCCCATCAGAAACGGTCCGCCATCCAGCCGGACCATGTTGTCCAACGAACCCCGCGTGGCCCGAACCCGCGTTTCGGAAGCTTGAGTGGAGGCGGTTAGCTGCGCCAGCCGCGGCTTACTCGGAATGCAGCATACTCGGGTCAGAACAGGTTCCATCTCAGCCCGCGGCGCTGCGCTGCTCGGGAACGAAACGGATGTAGGCGCGGGATCTCAATTCCCCAATCTTGCGGAAATACGTCTCGTGCTGATTTTGATAAGTCATCACCCGCTCGATATCGGCCCGGACCCGCTCCAGGCTGGCCTGCCCCGCCGGGGTTCTCGCATTCAAGAGCGCGATATGCAGACCGAACCCTGTTTCGAAGATGCCAGTGCGCTGCCCTGGTTCCACGGAAGAGATTTCGCGCTCGAACTCCTCCACCATATGACCGGCCGGGAACTCGCCCAGATCGCCGCCCTTATCGCTGCAATCCGAATGGCGGCCCGCCACTTCAGCGAAGGGGTCGCCGCGCTCCAGTTCCGCCAGCGCTATCTCCATCCCCGCCAGCGCCTGTTCCCGGCTCTGACCCCGGTTCACATACTTCACGATGTGAGCCGCTTTGAAAAGTTCCGGCTGGTGGAAGTTGGGGGCGTTCGCATGGTAGAAAGCTTCGACGTCTTCCAACGAAGGCTTCGGGGAATCCGCGATCAACTCAGACCCGATCCGCCGCACGCGAAGATCGCGTTCCAGGCGCGGACGCACAAACGCATCGTCGAACCCGCTCCGAACGCCCGATTGCGTCTTCAATCGATCCAGTTCCTTTTCCACCAACGCGGGGTCAATCGGCCGCGGATCGCTCTCGGCGAGTTGCTCAATCAGCGTTCGATCGACGGCGGACGCCTCCGCCGCGGCACGCATGTTTCGCGCGCGCTCCGCCTCGTCCGTGATCGTCTGCCACTGCGGATCACGGGCAATCCGTTGGTGCTCCTCCCCAATGACCTGCTCTGTAACAACCTGTCCGTTGACGAGATAAGGCATTTGCCGTTTCGCTATTTCGTCGTGTTCAGCAGCACTTCCACCCCGCCGGTTTCGTCGGGGGCAACCAGATCCGGCAGACCTTTCGAAGCCCTCTGCCCGTGAAGATTGGCCGGGAAGATCGTGCCCGGCGACGGCCCGGTACCCAGGTAGAACGGCGTCCCATAGGTCGCGTTTCCCAAACCAAGGTAAATTTGAACGGTGCCGCCCGCAAGCAAGGCGATATCCGGTATTCCGTCGCCGTTTACGTCGGCTACCATGCTGGGGGACGGAACGCCCGAGCCAACCGGGTAGCTAAGCGCCACCTGAAATGCGAACTCGCCGTGTCCGTTCCCCAAATAGACGTTGCTATTTAAAACCAGATCCAAGGTTCCCGTCGTCGTTAAGGTCCACCAGGGTAGGCCGCGGACGAGTTCTCGCCGTAGTTAGTCGGCACCTGGATGAATCCGCCCTGGTGATTGTTGAGGCCAATATAAACGTCGGTGTAGGGGATATCGAAATTGGTCAGCACGATATCGGGCCAACCGTCGTTGTTTATGTCTCCTACCGCGATATTGTTGAACCCTTGCGTCGGCGGATTAGGGACGAAAGCCGCCGGAGTCTGAAACGTCCCGTCGCCATTACCCAGCGCGAGCTGATTCCCGTCGGTCGCGAAATCCAGTTTCCCGTCGTGATTGAAATCCGCAAGCACCACATACTCGGGCGCGTTCAATATCGGCGTGGAACTCTTGAGCGTGAAGGTTCCGTCGCCATTGCCCAGATACGCTTCCACTTCGGTCGGCGAGGTGATCACCAGATCCAGGATGCCGTCGCCATTCAAGTCGCGCGCCTGCGTCAGGCAGCCCGCTCCTGGGAGCGCGAGAGCCTGCCCGACCGTGAGGAGCGCGGAGGGCTTGCCGGTACCGAGGAGTATTGAGATTCCCTGTGATGTGTTGACCGCAATATCCTGCTTGCCGTCGCCGTTGAAATCGCCGGTCACTCCGCAGCCCGCGGCCGCTGGCAGCTTGGTGAAGAGGCCGTCCTCGAACTTGCCTTTGCCGGCGTTCAGGAGCACGGAGACGCCGAACTGGGAGTCGGTGACGATGTCGATTCGGCCGTCGTTGCGCAGGTCCGCCAGGGTGAGGTTATAAATCCCATCTCCCGCCTGAACGGGCAACGCTTCCTCTTTTTGGAAGCTGTTCGAAGCCGTCCCGAACGCGACATAAGCCTCGCTGCTAGCGGCGATTATATCCGGGATGCCATCGCCGTTTACATCACCGACCGCGAGCCCCGCGTCGTGGACCTGCAAAGGAACGTAATTGGGCCCGGACAGCTCGCCGCTCCCGTTACCGAAGAAGACGGCTACATATGGCTCGCCGACAAGCGAAAGGACGATCCCGGGCTCACCTTTTCCTCCGAGCGGGCCCGCCGCAACCACATAAGGCCGATTCGGCTGCGTGTAATGCTGCGGGCTCTGGAACGTACCGTTGCCATTCCCGAACAGCACGAAAAACCCATCCCCCTGGTCCTCCTCGCTGCCTGCGTAGCTTATCGCCACCACCAAATCAAGCTTGCCATCAAGGTTGAGATCGACCGCCGCCATCCCGATGCCGCCGGACTCTAAAGGGGACACCACGGTGCCAGTGTTGAAGGTTCCGTCACCCTTCCCCGCAAATAGCCAAACTCCGCTGGGCCCGACCTGGGCAACGTCGGTGAGACCGTCGCCGTTAAAGTCGCCCGTCACCACGACGCCCATCAGAGCCGAGTTGTCATTTCCGGCAGGGTAGAAGGTGCCAGTCTGAAAGGTACCGTCGCCGTTCCCGAGGCAAGCTGCGAAACCGCCAGGTGAGCTGTTGCTCGTGCCCGCGCCGGCGATTATTAGGTCGAGCTTTCCGTCGCCGTTCAGATCGACGGTTAACGTCTGCGCGCCCGAGCCAACCGCAGTCTCCTGATAGCCGGGGCCGGCCCTAAAAGTCCCGTCGCCATTGCCGAACATAACTAAAACTTCGCCCTCTTCAACGGCAATTAGGTCGGGGATTCCGTCGCCGTTGGTGTCGCCCGCGACGGCCCACTGCGTAAAGAGTCCGACATAATCCTGCCGCGCGTAAAATGTTGGCGTAACCGGGCCTGCTCCTTGAGCCGAAGCATAGCGACAAACCGGCTCGAACATCAGGTAAACCAACTGTCCAGCTGGGGCAGCCAGACAGAGGATGGGCAACATTGCTTCCGGCACAGACTGTCGCCGGCGGCTAATAATGAGACAGGCAGATCCAAACAAAATCATGGACAGATAGCACAAATGTATTATCTGCTGCGCATTAGCATTTATGCCCCAGACCGTGGCTCGATAGTCGTTCCAGGGAACCAGATACAAGTGTCCGGGCTTTTCGCCCAAGATGCGCAAAGACTCCCATGGGTGGCTGCGCCAGATGCCTGCCAAAACCGGAAGCGGCTCTGAACCACTGCTCATAACGTTGCTGCCCATGACCTGTTCAAAACCTGATGCTGGACTGGTCTGCCAGCCACCAGTTTCCGGATCCCAACCGATGAGAGTATTGTGCACCGGCGATCGCTGCACCAACAAAGTGGGTTTACCAGTGGCGAATTTCGTATAGGCCAACCACGGGCTCAACCCAACCGCAAGCCCAATAGCCATGGTCATTGCCAGCACCACGCGCTTCTTGTCGAAACCTAAGACTACGGCAGTGGTCAGCACTACAGACGGTATCATTCCCGGCTTAAGCAAAATCAGCGCAGCTGCCACCAGACCACTGACAAATCCGCCTGCTCTGCTAGTTCTTGCCCAGTGACAAGACAGTGGCAACGACAGTAGCAAACAAGAAGCCAGCGTTTCCGTCATAAAACGGCCTGAGGCGATTATGGCTGGCGGATAGAGAATCCAAGCAAGAGCAGCTAGAAACGAAGTTTTGCTGCTGCCAGTAAGAGACTTGACCAGAGCGAAGATGAGCACAGCGCAAATCGACTGGAAGACAGTTTGCCAGAATAAAAGCAGCGACCAATCGGCACTGGCCGGCACATGTCCGAACAAAACAAAGGGCAAGCCAAAAACCACCGGCAAAATCGGCCCATCGTATAAAATCCACGGTCGCAAGGCTTGCTCTGCCGCCTGGATAGTGGCAACTTTGCCTGTGAGGAGGCTCAAAACCAGAGCCGTTATGCGCTGGCAAGATTCAAAGTAATGTCGTCCGTCAAACTGCAAGGCAGTTTTAATGCCCGGCTCAAAAACATGGTGAGCGGTGCAAACAGCAACGGCCACTAAAAAAACGCCCAGATAAGGCCAACCGATGGCCAACTTAGCATGCAGACGGAAGTCGTTATTCCTGACGCCCTGGGCTGTATCTTCAAGCACAGAGCAATTCTATCCGCAATTCCAAAGCGTTGTCTTTGCGCTTAGCAAATTGTACAGGTTATGGTCTACTCATTTATGGACGAGCAAAACCTCTCATGATTCTTGCTATGAAACGCGTTTGGAAGAATCTTCCCTCTTTCGTTCTCGGCCTGCTCACCGTGTTCGCGGGGTTCACTTCGCTCATGATTTCGCCTGCACTGGCGCAATCATATGTCGTCACTGCCATCGACAAGATTGTTGAAAACGGAGGCCGAGTTGATTGGCAGCCTGGCGCTGCTCATACGCTGATAGCCTTTGATCAAGAGCACGGCGGGCGGTTTGACATATATACAATGAACGCCGACGACAGCAATAAACGCTGCATCACTTGCGAAAACACCACGATACTCGGCGGCGGACGCAGCAATCCGGCCTGGCATCCTTCCGGTTTGTATCTGGTATCGCAGGTGGAGAAACCGGGGCGATCGACTCATCCAGGTTTCGGACAATGGAGCGATCTGTGGCTCATCTCGCTAGATGGAAAATCTGCCTGGCCACTGACCAATTTGCCGGACACCCCCAACTATGGTGTCTTGCATCCTCATTTTTCTGCCGACGGCAGAAGAATTGCCTGGAGCCAAATGCGCCAGAAGGCGCAATTCCTTAAAAACGGTCAAGAGTATGGATTTTGGACTATTTATGTGGCCGATTTCGCTCTCAATGCACACGGACCCCAGCTCAGCAATATTCGTTCATTCGAACCGATGGGCCCGGCATTGTACGAAAATCACGGCTTCAGCCCCGACGGAACGACCCTCTTTTTCTCCAGTAACGCTAATTCGCAAAAACCGTTGTTCCTGGACAATGATATTTACAGTCTCAATCTCATTTCAGGAAAGTGCTCCAGGCTCACCGTTGACGGCTACAACGAACACGCAGAGATTTCGCCCGATGGAGGAAAAATCGTGTGGATGAGTTCAAATCAAAATGCAAACAAGGGGACCGATCTGTGGCTTATGAACCTCGACGGCAGCGACAAAGAACGGCTTACTCACTTCAATCAACCGGGATTTCCCGAGTCGTCGCCAACGAAGCTGATTGCGGCCGACAGCGCCTGGAGCCCCGACGGCCAAACAATCGTGGCCTATGTACAAGACAGCCTTTTGAAACAGACCGGCTCCATATACTTGATTCATTTGCAAAGAAAGCCGTAGCTGCAATCAGGCCTGGCTGGATGGTTGCAGTCTAGCTAAATCCGGTTACTAGTCAAGCACAAAGTTGCAGCACGAAAGTCGATATAATTGAAACCCTCAGACGTGCAAGCACAACAGGACTAAGCATTGCCAGAAACGCGCAAGATTAGAGGCAACCCCCGGCAAACCCGGGCATTTATCGGGCTCGGATCCAACTCAGGCGATCGAGTCGGATACGTACAGCAAGCGATGCAATTTCTGAAAGACATCCGCGGCATCAAAGTGATCGAGTGCTCCAGTCTCTACGAGACAGAGCCGGTCGGTGACAAATACCGAGAATGGTTTGTCAATGCGGTGGCGGCTGTTGACACCAATTTAAGCGCAGAGATGCTGCTCGATATTTGCAACGACATCGAAAAGCGGCTCAATGAAATGCACTCCAGGGAGTCGGTTTCCAGCCGCAAGTTCTGCGACGACAATTCTCGCATCATCGACATTGATCTGCTTTTCTTTGGCGACGATGTGTTCGACTCCACCACTTTGAGAGTGCCCCATCCAAACATTGCGCAAAAGGCCTATGCGCTAGTGCCACTACTGGAAGTGGCACCAAATTTTGTTCACCCACTACTGAACAGAACTGTAACAGAGCTCCACGAGGCGCTGCCTGCCCCAGAGCTGGTTTTTCTTTACGGCACGCGCGGCGCCGATCAGGGCTTAATGTGATGGAAGCTAAAAAGTAGAAACAATGGATTCACTGGCATCAATCATAAAAGTAGGAACCGATATCTGCTCTGTGCAACGTATTGCCGACTCCTACGCCCGTTTCGGTAAACGATTCGCTGAGCGCATCTTAACAGAAGCAGAAACGCGGTATGTGTTCGGACGGGAGCGAAACTTTGCCCAACGGTTTGCCGCCAGATTTGCCGCCAAAGAGGCGATCGCCAAAGCCTTAGGCACTGGATGGAACGGCATCGGCTGGAAAGAAGTGGAGATCACGCGCAAGCCATCAGGTGAGCCTGGCATTGTTTTGCATGGGCGAGCAGCGGTGCGGGCGCAATATCTTGGATTGACCAAGTTTGAAGTCAGCCTCAGTCACGAAAGGGAATACGCTACAGCGATGGTGGTGGCTTATGGACAAAAAAAGTAAAACCAAAAACACAGTGCCGATTGTGACACTGACTACCGATTTCGGGCTCTCTGACGGCTATGTGGGAGTGGTCAAAGGAGTCATTCTTGGTATCGCCCGCAATGCGCAAATCGTCGATCTGACTCACGACATTCCAGCCTGGGATATCGCGGCCGCAGCCTGGAACATTCAGGCTGCATACAAGTTCTTTCCCTCCGATGCCATTCATTTGGTCGTAATAGATCCGGCTGTCGGCTCAGGAAATCAGCAAGGGTTAGTGCTCTACGGCGAAGGCGGCATCTTTGTCGGGCCGGATAACGGAGTTTTATCGAAGCTGCTCGAGGATGATTATGATTGGAAAGCTCGTGTCTTGAACCAGAGCGGCTACTGGTTAGCCACCGTATCTAATACCTTCCACGCTCGCGATATCTATGGATCTGTCTGCGGGCACCTGGCCGCCGGCGTCAGCCCAACAGAAATCGGAGAGCCTGTTGCTTTAGCGGATCTGAAGAAACTGCCCGCTACTCACTTTCACTCTCAGAAAAATGAGGTGGAAGGAGAAATCGTTTATGTCGATCGCTTCGGCAATCTGATTACCAATATTCCCGGCTCTTTTGTTGACCGAATAAGCACCTGTCAGGTCAACGGCAAAGCCTGCGCCACCATTGGCAAAACCTATTCGACAGCCGCTGTCGGAGCCCCTTGCGTTTTTTGCGGCAGCCACGGGTTTGTCGAGATAGGCGTGTTCCAAGGCAGGGCCTCGCAGCATTTCGGGGTCGAGCGCGGTGGCCGCGTGCGGCTGGAGCTCAAGTCTTGAAGGTGCGGCACTATCTGTGGTGTCTGGCGCTTTTAGGGATTGTCGGATTCTTCTATTACCAGAACAAGTCGACAGAAGTTTTTCCTTCGGCATCAATTGACATTCGCCTATCCAAGAAAGAGATAAGCGATCTGGCGCATAACTGGGCAGCCAAGCTCAATTATAAAGAAGTTAAGCCTATTGAATCGACCGTTTTCGCCTATGACGACGACGCCAAAACGTTTTTGGAATATGAGCTCGGCGCCAGCGAAGCCAACGGTTTGATGAAGGAGACGATACCAATCTGGTATTGGTCGACCAGACTTTGCCAGCAGCTCAAGCAGGAGCAATTCACAGTTTGGACCAGACCTGACGGGCAGCTGATCTCATTTGAGCACGAGATTGAAAACGACCGGGCCTTACCATCATTCAGCCACGATGTGGCGAAACGGAGGGCGGAAGATTTTGTCAACAAGGAAGCAAAATTCAGTCTGGACGGCTACAAACTGATCGAAGATGCTTCCACCGTGCAAGCGCACCGCACCGATCATTACTTCACCTGGGAAGACACCCGTGTTTCTTATCATCAGGCCAAGTTGCGCACGCACGTTTATATAAGCGGGCAAACCATTACGGCGTTCAATCATTTCTTATATGTGCCGGAGGAGTGGACGCGCAAATTCGCCAAATTACGCTCATACAACGACGCTCTCGCCGACTTCGCCTCGATATTCTACGTGGCGCTGCAGACCGGATCATTCTTTCTCTTTGTCTGGGCTTTTGCCTCCGGCTTGATTCGCTGGCGTCTTTGCCTGACGGTGGCAATTCTCTATACGGTCTTTTTTGTCGTCGAATCACTGAACGATTATGCCGTTACCTTGCACGACTACAGCTCCACTATGCCCTTTGCCGGCTTTCAGCTGGAGTTCCTGGGCGGCACACTCTATGCCGGATTGGGCACATTTGTGCAAACCTTTGTTCTCATGGCTTCTGGAGAAGCTTTGTACAGAAGATTTTTTCCCGGAAAAAATTGCTATCGAACACATCTTCTCGGAAGTCGGCTTGCGCGCCAAGAATACACTGCGTGGATTGATCGCAGGCACATCGACGTTCGGCATTCATCTGGGCTGGATCGTTGTCTTTTATCTCTTCGGCAGACCGCTAGGATTATGGTGCCCGCTGGAGGTGCAAAATGTCGAATCGTTGAGTTCCACAGCACCAGCCATTTCTGCCTTGCATGTTGGATTCACGGCCTCTTTAAGCGAAGAGTTTCTTTACCGCATCATCGGATTAATCGCCTTCCAGCGCCTGGTGCGGAACTTCTGGGTAGCAAATCTCTTGCAGGCGGCAGCCTGGGCTTTCATGCACAGCAACTATCCGCAAGAGCCTCCTTTTGCCAGAGGTCTGGAGTTGACCTTCGTCGGCTTCTTTTACGGAACAATTATGAGATTCTTTGGCATCCTGCCTTGTGTTTTCTCTCATAACCTGATCGACACTTTCCTTGGTTTAGAACCGCTTCTGGCATCATCAGTGTCAAGCTTGCGCCTCAGTGCAATCTTGACGCTTGTCCCTTTCGCCGCTTTCCTTTTGGCAGCCATAATTTTGCCTCGCATCAAAGGTGAGTTTACCCAGCAAGAGGGTCTCTTCAACAAACAGCTGCTTCCGGTGACGGCGCCAGCCTCCGAGGTCGCTCAAGAACTGGCGCCGCAGGGGTATCCATACAAACCGCTGCGGGGCAGCGTTCGCATTCTTCTTACCGTGTTGGCAATCGCCAGTACATTGCTCAATTTCCTCTATAAACCACCGGCGGTGGCAGGCGATGCCCAGCTGCCAATCACCAGAGATCAAGCGATAACCAAAGCGCAAGAGTATCTAGAAAAGAAGGATGTCGACTCGACGCAAGGATATTCAGTAGTGGCCTCCCTGATCAAGAGTCTCGACGATGACGAGATGCAGTATGTCTACGAGAACGCTCCCACTCGCTTCAAAGAGTTGCTGGCCGGCCCTGAAAAACCTATGCTCTGGCAAGTGCGCTTCTTTAAGCCCTTGGTGCAAGAAGAATATCAAGTCTTCCTTGACGCTGCCGGAAACCCGATGTCCTTCCTTTTGATTGAACCAGAGAACGCACCCGGTGCCAGCCTGACAAAAGAAGCGGCGCAGACAAAAGTAGAATCATATTTGAGCAGCGAGCACAAAGAGATTACCCCGTTCGACTTCGACGATTTAAAGAGGTCAAACACGAGGCCCGCAAAGACTACACTTTTGAATTCAAAACACCAAAATATAAAATCGGTGAAGCTGACTACCGTCTCACATCTACCTGCATCGGCGATCGCGTTAGCGGCTACGATCACAGCTGGATGTTGCCAGACAAGTGGACCTTTGCCAGAGCGAAAAACAAACAACATCTGCGCGACGAGATTTGCAAATGGATGGTCATCGCTCTCTGGATTAGTTTCGGCGCCGCCGCCATGTTCTGGGCCAAAGGAGTGTTGAAGTCGCAAGCGATTGTGTGGAAGCCGGCCTTCATCTTCGGTCTGATTCTCAGCCTGGCCACTCTGGTAAAAACACTGAACGGCGCCGCCGTATTTTATTACAGTTACGACACCTCAAAGCCGCTCGAGTCTTTTTTCGTCGACCAATTGGTCTCTTCTCTAATTGCGATGATGACTACATTTTCAGTCTACACAGCGGTGGCTGCTTTCGGTCTGGCGGCGCTCAGGCTGCTGCTTCCCAAGACTACGGTGCCCGCTATCATCAGAACTACTTTCGTGCCCACCAGCGCCGCCGAAAAACAAACCAGCGCCAACTTGTGGACCGATGCCACCATACTGGCCTTCAGTCTCAGTCTTGGTTTGCGTGCCGTGTCGTTACTCATCGGCGCTCAAGCAGCAAAGGTCTCGCCGGGGGTAACGATTGCCCCTCTAGATAACGTCTGCTTGCTGGCAAATCTGATTGAGCCTTCAGTCAGCACCATAATTGATGCTGTCAGCCGAGGTCTACTGGGCGTGCTGGTGCCGGCCATTCTCGTCGGTCTGTACGTCAAATATTTGCGTTCGCCCAAGTTATATTTCCTTTTCGCCATAGCGATAAGCCTCATCCTGCCCAGCACCACAAGATATTGGCAAGATTACCTCTTCGAAGTGGCTTCCTATTTGACAGGGGCCACTGTTTCTTATATTTTCGTAGCCAAGCTGGCCCGCGACAATCTCATGGCATATTTTCTGGCCGGCTTCGTCGCCACATTGACTGGTGTCATGCTAGTGATGATCGATCACTGCTTTAGCCTTTATGTGGACCAACTGATACTGATGGCGGCGTTACTGTTTTCGCCACTGCCTATGTCATCAATCTACGCGTCAATTTAACCAAGATTCCTCCCCTCGAGAGGGAGCCGGCATCAAAGTCTTAATCCATCAACTTTCAGCGCCCTTAGCCGTTGGGATCGGCTTTAGTCAAGGTGAAGGTGTGTCTGGCGGTTGAATCGGTCTGCCGATGGCCATTGCGATCATCAAACATTGATCCACTCTTTCCATGGTCTCATTGGGAAAGCGCCAATCTTGCTGACAAGCAGGGTTTTGGGAATGGTAGCGATAACAGTACAGTCGATCACGCTGTCAAGCCGCAGCCCTGCCTGTTGACCCTCGGGCGTATTCATCAGGACCACCACTTGAGTTGGCTCCCGACCTGCCCGCGTCGTATTGCTGGTCAACGGCACAAGCAAGACGTCATCAAGGCGTCCATTGTTGTAGTCATTGGAGATGATTACGGCTGGACGTCGCTTTGTTTGCGTCTGACCTTCGTCGGTTGTGTACGGAAAGGATACGAGTACGCAATCACCTTTCTTGTACTGGTGCGGCCTTGAGGACATTTAAGCCCCTGGGTTTAGTAAGAAATCGGTCTTAGGTCTGAAAAAACCATTGTACCAAGCCACTGGTAGGTTGAGCTCAATAAATGCAAAAAGCACAAATAGGGCTCTTTCGAACCCTGGCTAATGAGGATAAAGACCCGGTTTAGGCGTCGGCGTAGGCGTCGAACATGGCAGCGTCAGCATTCCTGTTCAATGCATAAGTCGTATTGACTTGATGCACGTCCTTGCGTGCCAAGAATTCTTGAACAGGCCCTTTTACGTTGGCTGTCCATAAGATTCCTGCCATTTCATGAAAGCAATCGCCGATTGGGCGCTTGTTCTCTTCGGGGGTCGATATTTCGAAACGATTGTTTTGGTTGGCCATTCTGTAAGTCCCTAGTGAGTTAGAACTTTTTGAGCGTGGACTGAGTATAACATGGTTTCCAAGAGATTATCTCAAAAATTTAATCTAAGACTTTCTCGTAAAAGTAGGCGTACTACCTCTAGTTATCTATACCCGCAGGTTTCCAAAAATAGACAGAATCACTTC
>CBDDBV010000014.1:0-25842 GCA_965225785.1 Bryobacteraceae bacterium
AAACAGCTCTCGCGGCACGGCGCGAAGATGCTTCTTATAAGTGGAGTTCACCTTGTCGCACCACTGACGCGCCTGCAGGTTGAGATCCTGCCAGCCGGTAAAGGTACGGCCCGCCAGAAAGTTGTTTTCAATGAATGAAAAAGGCCGTTCCACACGCGCCGAACGATTGGCGTCGCCGCGCTCATGCGCCACGAAACGGAAACCGAGGCGGTCGGCGAACGCCTCCATCTCGGGCACCGGGATCATCTCGCGTCCCGTGCCGCGCAGCACCACCACATGCGTGTTGTCGATCATCACGCGTTCCGGGGCGCCGTTCATGTAGCGCACCGCATCGGTGAGAAACACCTTGCAGTCGAAGCGCTGAAAGGTGGGATTGATCTGAAAGAACAGCATGCGCGAATAACACAGCACCGCCGATGCGGTCTGCGCCTTATACTTTCCTGCCGCCCACTTCCACTTCATGCGGCGACGTGTCGTGCTGCATCTCCACACCGGGCTCGAAATGATATTGGCCCGCGGGCACAACCGGTGTTTGCCCGATGCCCTGCCTGCGGCAGAACGCGGTCAGCGCCTGATAAGACAGCGCCGCTCCGCCCACCTCGAGTTCCTCATGGACTCGCACGAGATTCCCCTTGCAGGAAGCCAACAGCTCGAGGATCTGTCGACGGTAAGGTTCGGCTTTCTCCGGGCGCTGCATCTCCGGCACGCTGACGGACTTCGATTGCAGGACTTTGCGCACCGTGAGGCGCGATACTCGCAACACGCGTGCGATCTCGCGCTTGCTCACTCGTTGCTCGTGCAACTCCAGAATCGCGGCGCGCTGCGCCTGGCTCAGCATGTCTGCCTTCCTGTTCCTTTCCGATTCGTTCCGCCATCCGGTTCAGTTCCCGGCGCGCACTTTCGATCTCGCGTTGCGCCTGCTCCCGCTGTGCGGCATTCATCTCCGGCAAAAGCTTCGTTGAGCTTGCGGCCGGCGCGGCGCAGAATGGCAAGCGCCATCTCCAGATCGCGTTCAACCTGTTCGGCCGCGGCGGCCTTCGCGGTCGGCGGTTGGCGCTGCGTCTTCAGAAACAGTTCCGGTTCGGTGAGAATGCGCGCGTCGCGAACCACCCGCGAGCCTTCGCGCCAGGCGGTATAAAGCTGCGCCGCCTGCCTTGCATCGCATCGGTGCTTCACGAATACGTTGGCCATGCGCTCACAGTCTTCGGGCGCTGACGCGAGCTACCGGCACCAGATACTTCATGGCGATCTGCGCGGCGATGTTTCCTTCGCGCACATGGCGCTGAAACCGCTTCGGGCAATAGCTCGACAAGCGCCAGCCGCCGCGATACCCAACTGATGCTGCGATCGAACCGGCGCGCCAGTTCGTCGAGCGAGTAGCTGAAACACCGTTCCATCTCCGACAGCAGCCAGCCCTGTTCGAGAGCGCTTTCCTGCGGGCTCATCCGCTGCGAACGCGATAACAGCAGAGCTTCGGCTTCGCCCATGGGCCAGACCGTGGCTTCGACGGTGTCGCGGCCCAGTTGCCGGAGCGCGGCGATTCGTTTGTAACCCTCGATCACCAGGTAGTCGGCGTTGCCTTCCTTCGAAACCACAACGATGGGCGTCTGCTGCCCGCTCTCAGCCAGCGAGGCCAGCAGTTGGCGCTGGCGGTGCGGCTCGCGAACTCGCAGGTGTTCCCATCGCAGGTCGAGCTGGTGAAAACTCCAGGTGGCATGACCGGGCGCCTGAAACCGAGTATGCGGAAGGTGGGGACTGGTCTTTTGCGGAGAAAAGCGGAAGTATGCCGGGAAGTGGCGTGGGATCAGTAAGATACGGACGGATCTGGTCTTTCGTGGTGCGGACGATTAGTGCTCCCATAACGCCAATGAAATCAGCGCCTTGCGGGCCGAACTGGTCTTTCGCGACGTCCCAGGGAAGTTGGTTGAGGGGAGGCGGCAATCGCAGCGGTTCGGCTGGTTCGGGGGTGCGCGCCGCCGCGCGCTGGTCCATTCGCCATGCGACGGAATAGCCGGGGTTCTGACTACGCCAGTTTGCCTGGCTGTCAGACGGCGCGCCATCTGACAGCCAGGACCTTCGCAGGCTCGTTGCCTGCTTCCCACTCGCGGATTCGGCCGGAACCACGGGCGGCAGATGGTGCACGGGTCTCTTGCGGGGCCTCAGGCATCGTGATGTTCTATCATCTTCATCACGAGTGTTCGCCCCGAGGTCTACGGGGTAAGTTCAGAGTCCCTGGGTCATTTCTGGCGAGCAAATGTGGGTCAGAAAGCGCCGAAGCGCTAAACTCTAAGCAGCGACCAGTCCCAAGGGAGCCCGGACGAGGAACAAAGTGGGCGAGACGTCGAACCATAAAGATCGGTTTAGCGCGACGCAGATGCCGGAGCAGTAAAACAACCGCATGCTCGAATGCCGGTCAGAATTTTCCGCTTTCCTCCCACGTTTGCCACTGGTTTGACTCCTACCCGTAAAAGGCGATCAAGATGCCCAACACGGTGGAGATACCGCCGAGGCTTCGTATCTAGTTGAATGTAAGAGGTTTCGCAAAGTCGAGATCGCTTTTTTGGGCGGCGTGCTCCTCGCCTTTCCCAGAGCAACTCGTACGCGGTCATAGCCGTCAGATTGACGGATTTTTGAGACATTACTCATATCAGAACGCCAGATGAGTGCCAAACGGACCCTGAAACGAGGTTTTGCCTGCCAGATGGTGCCCAAATCGGGGCGGGTGAACCACGGAAGGGTTTGATATAGGGCATGATTTCGGCGATCAGCTACGCGTTCAGAGGCGAATTAATCAGATCTCCTCTCGAAAGAATAGGCACAGAATCTAAGCGCGAGTCTGGGAGAATATCGGGTAATAAGGGTGCGTCAAGACTTCACGACGGGCCCCCGAGGGGTGATGCCTGGTCAAGGCGCTATCGGCGGACGAATAGAAGGAGTGAGTCGGGACCGCACGCCGTTCTTTGGAGTGCCTTACATTCATTATGCAAGCAGGTGAGCAAGTAATAGACGGGTTCCAAATCTTTGAATTGGAGATGAGGGCACGGAAGGACGACCTTACCGTAGCTCAACGGCCGTTTTCTCAATTCAAGCTGGACGTGCGTCGGATGCGAACGTATGAAGAAGACGTGGCGGCGCCTCGTCCGGACATCTGCTCGAGATCCGCCTTTATCGAGCATCTTAACGAGTACAAAGGGCACCCGCTTCGAAAAAGTCTCTGGACAGAATTGTACGTACCGTTCCAGGACGAGGTTTCCAAGGTACCAGGACGAATCGAAGACCCACGCCCAATTGTTCTACGTCATCGAAACCGGCTAGATCGATGGTTCCAGAGTTGGTGCATTTCCGCTGCATGGTTTATGGACGATATAGAATCCTCGATCGAAAGCTGGCTGGTCTCAGCGCTGGTCTATGGAAAGGAGTTGGACGGGGAAGACGTTCCTCCTCTGACTTGCGTTTCTGAAGAGCCGGTAATGCCCAAGGAATTTACTCCGGTGTTTCAGGACCCATACCCTGTTTTCCATGACCTTTATACTGCAAAACAGTTTCTGGCTTTGAAGAAAATATTTGAGTGCATACCGGATCCATATCTACGAAGCGTTGGTATTCGAGGCGTCGAGAGTTCCTTCGTAACAAGGCTGGAAAGTCCAGAAACTTTTGTCGAGCGTATGAGAACGCAATTCGAGGATGCGCTCAAGAAGTACATGGCGGAATACGAAACGCAATATGTGGAGCGGAAATTCGTCTTGCGCGATACAGACTGGTCAGTTCGGAGGATTGCCGGTCAAACCCTTCGCGAAATAGTTGATGCGTCGCCCATTCATGAAAATTCCGACCCTGAGCAGACCGTCAAGAAAGCGACCGAAAGATTCGCTATTGACAAGCTAAGACTTGATCGTCGAATGCTAACCGTAGCTAGGAAACGGAAGGTACAGAAATAAATTTGCTGCTGTACCTTCTTTCTTCACAAGAACTGCGATTAACTCTGAATAGAGAGTGATTACGCTTTTCTAGGGAGCATTTGTATGGAGCTTGATGAGACTACTTTACGGCCTGGGCAAGTGGCGAACTTGTTGAAAGTGTCACTTCAGAAGGTTCGAGCGATGGCGAAACTTGGGGAGCTTCCAGGAGCATACCGGGTTGGCTCGCGAGGCCTTCGATTTCGCGCGGATGAAATCGAAAGGTTTGTTAAGAGCGGGGGAACAAGCCCAAGCAGTTGCTCGCGTACTTGAAAAAACGATGCCAAGCGTTAACGTGTCAACGCCTGGCTTTCGGGCATTGAAGAGGACGGGCCTGCTTATAGGCTTTTCCTGAGAAGAACGTCCGCCAACCTTTTTATCACCAAAACTAATTCAGAAAGACTAACGTTCCATCGGTCATCCCAGAGGTGATCTGATTCGTGGAGCTTATGGGAGAGCCTCGTCTACTCATAGTTATTTGATCAAACCAGTTGTCGCGAGCGGCAGTTTTTCAAAGACCGAATTGGAAGCCATATGAACCGTACTTTTGAAACGCGCGGACCCACCTTCGCAGCCGAATGAGTAGCACCGCATTCAGCGCGGAGTCATCCACAAGAGTCCCGGACGAACTGCAAACGTTACCGCAGTGGGTCGCGTGGTGGAGTGTCGTCGGCGAAGACAAGACAATCCTGCTACCGAACGGCAAGCACAGTAGAGCATTAAAGCGCCAAGGGAAGCCGCACAAGCTTCCCATCAATCCAATTTCTGGCGGGTTAGCAGCGACCAACCGGCGTGAAACGTGGGGAACTTTCGAAGCTGCCAGCGCGGCTCGTCGGAAGTGGTCGCTTACCGGGATGGGTTTTGTCTTCACCGAATTTGATCCATACGCCGGAGTTGATATCGATAACTGCCGGAATGCCCAAACCGGGGTTCTCGATGAGTGGGCCTGGGACCTGATTCGCTCCCTGGATTCTTACACCGAGGTCTCTCCGTCCGGCACCGGAGTTCATATCATCGTGCGCGGAGCGTTACCTGCCAAAAGAGGAAACCAAGTTTCGGTGCATGGCGGGAAAGTGGAAGTATTTTCCCGCGCTCGGTACTTCACGGTCACCGGGATTCCTGTTGCCGGCACACCGGCTGAGATTAGCGATCGACCAAAAGAGTTGCTCTCTCTCCACGCCGAACTCTTCAACGCGCGCAGTAAAAGCCATGACGGCGTGGAGCCGGGGGTGGGGCCCACGCCGTCGGTGAGCGACCGAGAACTGATTCTACGAGCGGCACGATCTCGGAATGGACCCAAATTTGATCGGCTCTGGAACGGCATTTGGCAGGGCGATTACCCCTCACAGAGTGAGGCCGACCTTGCGCTCTGCTGCCTGTTGGCGTTCTGGACTAACCGAAACGTTGCCCGGATCGATTCGTTGTTCCGCCAATCCGGCTTGATGCGGGAGAAGTGGAGCCGGGAAGATTACCGCGAACGAACCTTAGAAGCGGCGCTTGCCAAAAAACAATCTGGGTATCGTTCCGAAGCACGCGGGCGCACGAAGTGCCGAGTCGTCGGTACGGTGGGTGTCGTGAAAGAAAATGATGGCCAGGATTCCTATGTTGTGGATCTTGTTAAGTTCCCGCATACCGACACCGGAAACGCAGAGCGCTTAGTGAGTCTTCATGGCGGCGATATCCGGTTCTGCCCCGAAATCAAGAGGTGGCTGTATTGGGATGGGCAGCGCTGGCGTCTCGACGATTCCCGGCAGGTAAAGAAGCTGTTCAAGAAGACGATTCGCGAAACTTACAGACAGGCGACCGATGTCGAAAAGGCAGACCATCGGGAGGCTCTTGAACGTCATGCTCGCAAGTCAGAGTCCGCCGCAGCGATCAACGCTGCCGTCACCTGCGCCGAGTATGAAGAGGGAATCTCCATACCGGCCCACTTGTGGGACGACACCCCCGATCTCCTGAATTGTAAGAACGGCACCCTGGATCTGCGAACCGGGCAGTTGCGCCCTCATAAACGGGAAGACCTGATCACGAAGCTGGTGAACTTTGACTTTCACGCGGATGCGATCTGCCCGAGATTTCACCATTTCTTGCACAGGATTCTAGGCGAAGAAAGCGAGCGCGGGCGCGCTCAATCCCTGGCTGCCTATCTACAGAAATGCTTTGGGTACTCGCTGACCGGGAATGTTTCCGAGAAGACGATCTTCTGTTTCTTCGGATCCGGTAACAACGGCAAGACCACGCTGCTGGAAGCGGTCCGGTCCGTCGTGCCGGAGTATTCGGCGCAGGTTCTGATTGACAGCCTGATGGCGCACAAATCGCGCGAGAGCAGTGCTTGCCTGGCGGACTTGGCGGATTTGCGCGGTGCTCGCTTCGTGACGTCCTCCGAAGCGGAGGAGGGCCACTCGCTTGCGATCGCGAGACTCAAATATCTTTCCCAAGGGATGGGAGAGATCAAGGTATGCCGCAAATATGAGAACCCCTTCGTCATTACCTGCTCGCACAAGCTTTTCCTCGACGCCAACCACATGCCCAGGATCAACGGATCCGACGAAGCGATCTGGCGGCGCATCAAGGCTGTTTGCTTCAACGTAACGATTCCGCCTGCCGAGATCGATAAAACCCTTGGCGACAAGCTGAAGGCGGAAGGTGAGGGAATACTCGCCTGGATGGTCGCCGGCTGCCTGCGATGGCGAGCGGAGGGATTAGGGGACCCACCCGAGGTAATTGAGGCTGTAGCTGCCTGGCGGGCCGAGTCCGACAACTTCAAGCGCTTCTTCGAGGAAACCTATGTCGTCGAGCGAAATGCGTGGCTCCCGGCTGTGGAGGTGTGGCCGAAATATCAACTGTGGTGCGAGTCGAACCAGGAAAAGGTTCAGATCCAAAAAAGCTTGTTTGATAAACGCCTGGAGGAGCTGGGCTGTCATCGAGGCCGCCGCAGCGATGGCACAGTTCGCGCCTGGGTTGGAATTCGATACAAAACAGCCCAAGACGTCAGCCCGATTGCCAGTGACGAAGTGACAACGAGTGACAGCGAATGTTGAAAAGTAAAGCACCTCTGTCTACGTATAGGGAACTTACAACTTCTGATGTCACTTCTTGTCACTTTGTCACTTCACATCAAAGTGATCCCAGAGAAGTTAGCCGCCAAGATGGGTTAAGCATCAACCGAACCTACCGGCCGGACCCAGCGGTTGTGGACGCTTTGGTCGAGGCGCTTTACAGCTTGATAGTGGAGCCGCCCCAGACAAGTGTGACCGGCTCCTCACTCGGCAACATGAGCCTCGGAAAACCGGCTTGCTTTCCGGCCGCCCACGAGTGAGGAATGTGTCGTAATGGCAGTGGCCGTCTACGTCCGGGTTTCGACCGAAGAGCAGCGCGAACGGCAGTCGATCGTCACGCAGCGCGAGTTCGCGAATCGCTACTGCGACCTGCACCAGCTGCCGGTCTACCAGACCTATGCGGACGACGGCGTTTCCGGAACGGTTCCCTTAGAACTACGCCCGAGCGTGATCCATCTCCTGGAGGACGCACGCAATCACAAGTTTGATCAGCTCCTGGTGTACAAGCTGGATCGGCTCGGTCGTGAAACCCGCCTCATCCTGAACGCGGTAGCGGAGTTGGAGAAGTTCGGCGTTCGCGTGCGCAGCATGACCGAGGAGTTCGACACCGCCACTGCTACAGGCCGCTTAATGCTGACAATGCTTTCCGGCTTCGCTGCGCACGAACGCGAGGTGATCAGGGAGCGCTCGGTAGAAGGCACAAACCGGCTAGCCGCGGCAGGCGCCTGGATGGGCGGCGTCGTTCCTTACGGCTACCGAAAAGAAGGCGAGCGGGGCGAGGGACGGCTCGTGATCAACGAGAACCAGATCTCTGGTTTCGACTCCAGCGAAGCCGGAATCGTGCGCATCATATTTCGAATGAGCGCCACCGAGCGAAAGTCCTGCCAGAAGATCGCCGACCACTTAAACCGTATAGGATTTCCCTGCGGATCTGCCCAGAATGCTACAGAGGTGCAAGCGGGCAAGCGCAACCGTCGAACGGCCACCGTCTGGCGTCCTTCGCACATTCGAAATATGATCGTAAGCCGGACGTACATGGGCGAGCATGTGTTTGGCAAGCGTACGAAGAACAAAAACCGCAAGTTGATCGTGCGTGAAGTGCCCGCGATTGTATCGAGCGATGTTTGGGAAGCCGCGCAGAAGGTTCTGCGTTCCAATCAGATCATGTCGAAGCGCAACGTGCGCCAGCCGTACCTGCTGAGGGCGCTGATCAAATGCTCGCTATGTGGCCTGACATTTTCGGGGATGCGCATGAAAGCGCCGCAGCGGGATCACTACTACCGGTGCAACGGACGTCAGTTCGCCCGCGGTCTGTACGGGCTTTCCGGTAAAAAGTGTCCTTCCAAAAGCTTGAATGGTGATTACCTCGAGCAGCTGGTCTGGGCTGATATCGAGTCGTTCTTGCGCGACCCGGGTGAAATTCTTGATCGGCTTCGCGAGCGGGTTTCCATGCAGGACGGCGATCGCCAGCGACGTCAGAAGGAACTGGACGACTTCCATGCCGCGCTCCAACAGAAGACCGGCGAGCGCGACCGAGTGCTGTCGCTGTTCCGCCGTAACCGGATCGATGAAGCAACGCTGGACGCGCAGCTCGATTTAATTGACGCCGAAGCCGCGGGCCTCCAAGCTGAGATCGAAACCGCAACCCGAGCGCTATCCGCAGGTGACCGCGCAGAGCAGTTCCGATCGGCGGGAGAACTTCTGGAGACGCTGCGGACCCGGCTCGCTGGCCCGATCTCGCCGGAGTTGAAACGCCGCATCGTCGAAGTTCTCGTGGAATCGGTTCACGCCAATACCGTCGAGCGCTGGGGAGTCCAGCAGAGCGAAGTTACTATCACGTACCGTTTCGGCCAGCCGAACGAACCAGCTGCGCTCGTTCTCCCAAAGCTGCATCGCATGAACAGCCGCAACAGGCCGGTCGAGCAATTGAAAACGCTTGGGGACCATCTGCTGCGACGGCGGCTTACTCTGAAGCTATTGCAGCGCGAAGTCGCGGACCAGGTCGGAGCGGATAAAGCCAGTATCCACAACTGGGAAACTGACCTAACGAAGCCGAGCCTTGAATACATGCCCCCCATCATACGGTTTCTCGGGTACAATCCGCTTCCCGCGTCTACCAAGTGGAGCGACCGTCTGGTGAACTATCGAATGGCACTGGGGATCTCTCAGAAAGAGTCCGCGAAGCGTATCGGGGTTGATCCGAGCACGCTGGCGCGTTGGGAACGCGGCGAGCGGGAGCCGATGGGGAAATTCGCATCTCGATTGTCTGCGATCTTGATCGTCGCTGAAACGGAGTGGGTTTCGTTGAGTGCCAGCGCGTGAACGCTAATCATTTGCGAAACGAACGAACTACTGTTTCGCAGATGGCTTTTGCGGGCAAGACTTAAGTCCGATATGACATATTGGAACTAAGGACAGCAACGTTCGCATATCCATTTTGCGATAGGAGCGCTCTGGCGCTTTCCGCATTGAGCCGCTTATGAACACTGGGTCCGACCAGCACCTGTTGAATTGGAAGAACAGGTAGCCCGGTTCCCACAAGTTCCCTCATGCTGTAGAACGGCACAAGCATGTTTCGGCTTACTCTAAACCGAGGTTTAATCGTCGATTCCGGTGCCGGCGTGAATAATAATCGCCATTCGCTTTCCTCCACAAAGTCTGCATTCTTGAAGGTTGGTATAAAGAAGTTTAGATTCTGTGGAGCCAGGGGTCGGCGGGCAAAGCTCACGTAAATGCGTCGGGTAATCGCCAAAACGAATCTCCTGGGGTTCGAGGGAAGATACTATCACGACTGGGTCAAAGAGTGAACAAGATTTGTTGGTTCCACTCACGAACTCAGGCCTGATAATTTCGTTGCGGCTTTGCAATTCTACAGCTTAGTAACTCAAGGCGGGAGCGCTCTTCACGACGCGCAAACGGGAGTTGACGTCAGCAAGCGGCCCAGCTATAACGATGTCGGAGAGATCGCCAACCTCCAGCCGATAGGGGGCACCAGTACCCGGTTGCAAGGCTATACGGAACTCACTCTGATGCGCAAAGCCGGAATCTTTCTTGAAAATTCCGAGATGTCCTTCATAACTGAACTCATCGACGTATTCGAGCAGGTGATAATCCAGAATGTGGCCTGATTTTTTCGCCGCGGCCTTCACTCTTCGCATAAACTCATCGTGCTCTGTGACAATAGCGAACGCGTCGCCGAAGCTACAGTTTCGTTGATCTATAAGCGTACCGGCCGCTTTGGCGCGCAGTGCGTACATGCAAAATAGATTGACGTTACCATAACGGTCACTTAGGTCTCGTATGGCACCAACAAATCCAACTCGCTCGTATTCTTCTCTTGCCTTTGCAAATAGCTGAGCACCTCGCCCTTGCAACATTATGAACGCGCCTTCGTGTGGGTCGTATCGGTTGACATCACTCTGGACCGAGCGGAAATACTTAAGAGGATTCATGTATAAGATCCCTCGTCTGAACTGCTCAACGTGTTCGCATGAGCCGAACTTGAAAACTCCCAGAACGCTATCGGCCACGATGCTCAAGATGGTCTCCTTTCTTGTCGCTGATCGCCCGTTTCATTCAGGCTGGAACGTTCCGGTTTGTGCTGATGCACCGTTCTGAGATATGACGGAATTGTCATCAGCCGACTATTACCAGGCGGAAACACTCCTTCACACTTCCGAGAAGCCACATCCATCTTCAGGAGTTCGGTTTCCTGGGCGATCCGAACATGAAGGCGCAAACTGCCCCAGAGGGAAATCCAGTAACGCACGACGTATCGATCTTCATGGGCGAATAATCGCTGGATCCTGCAGCCGGGGCCGAAATCAGCAATGGTGGCAGCAGCAGCCAACGGTTTGGGAAGAACATCGGAATCGTTCACGAACGTTCTAAGTCCGTAAGGTGGCGTTATGAGGCGCCCATTTAGCTTATACTCGCAACCACGGGCGAACTTTTCCGCTATAACCGAGAGCCCGGCCCACGGAATGGGGATCGCCCATTCCCGCAGCCGAGAAACCTGAGGACCAAGTCCAGGAATTCTCCCAAGTTGTCCAGAGAGCGTCGCTGCCGAAATCAACTCCGAGCGAATCTTGGCGAGCAGTTTTTCTCGATGACCTTGTTCTCGGTCCGGCAGTTCGCCAGCGTCGATCCCGAGTGAACGGAACGCGATCTTCGCGATCCCGGACGCTGCGACCGATTGGGGGTCTACGCAAAGCGCTAAGCGGATGAGCAAGTCCTTTTCGAGCTGCCCAAGATACTTGTTAC
This sequence comes from Bryobacteraceae bacterium, assembly GCA_965225785.1. Classification (GTDB taxonomy): domain Bacteria; phylum Acidobacteriota; class Terriglobia; order Bryobacterales; family Bryobacteraceae; genus Bog-113. The sequence continues at coordinate 11,279 of CBDDBV010000014.1, forward strand.
AGTCAGCGCAGGACGGCACCTTCCAACGTTGTACGGTCCGTGGGGTTGAATCTGGGTACCAAGATCGAGGGGGTACGTGGTCTTCGGTTATGACATTTGATATGCGAAGGCAGTGGACACATTGCCCTCGACGACCGTCTTTGTCTGGCATTCAAACTTCCTTATGTCTCGCGACATTAGATCTCTCGTTGAGAAGCAACGACTATTCCAACTTAACACGGAATGATAAAATCTTCTGGCTGCCAACAGCAACCGGCAAGCCGTAATCGTTCTTTAGAAGGGTGGGCCAATAGTCCATCAGCCCGAATACTGAAGGCAAGACTCGCGTTTATAGGTCTGTCGCGGCACCTCGGCGGCGACCTTATCTGCGCGAGCGTCTGTGCTGAAGCGAAAGGGCGTCGAAGGAACGTCAGTTGTTCGAGAGTACGGCGAGGATCTTCGCCACAAGTGCGGTTATCCCGTCGCTGGACTTGCCTGCAACCCGGTCAGCCAAGACCGGAGAGCGCTGAACGAGCGCGTCTCGATCGATCTCATGCCAGATCGGCAAGACTTTCGTCTTGCCGCTCTGCACTTCCAGCGCGACCAAGCCGTCGAGTTCGCGTTGAGGCCATTCCTTACTAAGGAAGCTTGGGCTGATAACAACGATTCCGTAATGGCAGTGTGCCAACCCGTCATCGATTTTCCTGCGGAGGCTGTCGCCGAGTTTGAGCACGGCCTCGTCAAACCATACTGAGGCTCCGGCGGCGGTCAACGCTTGATATAGCGGTCGGGCAAATTTATCCTTATCCTCCCAAGCGTGCGAGAGAAAGAAATCATATTTCCCGACATGGGGCCTGGAAGGAGTTTCGCTGGAAACCGCTAAAATGGCTGGCGCCTTCGCATAGCCTAGGTCAATCGCGTGATTGCGGTGCGTTTGATTATGCCGCTTTTCCACTTGCGGCCGGATGAGCGAGGGTAGGCGATTGTTCCAATCTGTGGCAGAGCCTCGAACGAATTCAAGGCCTAATTCAATCGCCGCAATCTGGCCGTCGAACTCGCGCTGAATGGCTTGTGGATCGGGTTGTTCCGCTCGGTAGGTCAGTAAGATGGCTTTTTCGCCTAGTTCCGCAGGGATATAGTCGCCAAAGCCGGAAGGCGGAAAACGTAGTAGATTCCTGTCTCCGGTGAAGGGAATCCGCAGCGTAAAAAGTGTAGCGGGAACATAGAAGGGGCCAGGGCCGGAAAAAACGCGGTCCTGCGATATACGCGGGACTTCCATCTGGATATCTTCGCGCGGCATTTCAGCGATACCCTTTCTGTCTAGAGCGGGAACATCCATCGCATAGCGCCCAACGAACTCGGCCACTATTTCATCGACGGAATGGCTGAGTATAGTGTCGCGTTGGAGCGCCGCCAAATCTTTTTTCAGCTTCTCTTCCAAATTGGCCCGCACCTGATGTATCGAAGCCTGCTGCGAGAAGACATTCTCGCCGTTTCCGAGCTGCTTGAGTATCCCAAAAAAACGTCCCGCCGCTCATCAAGAAGGTTATTCCAGTAAAGAAACGGCACCCTAAACTCGTTGGTGTGAAGCCAGCCCAAATCGGAATCCGGCGCGAACTCCCCAACATAGCCTCCGAAGCTCATGTCGAAAACCACTCGGCGGCGAACATTCTTCTGCACCAGCACAAGCGTAGGAAGCCCAAGCGTTCGTGCCAAAGCGCCTTCATAGTGGTTGTATTCTGTCGGAAGAAGAGCAGGCTCTCCCTGAACGTCCTGGAAAGTCCACCGGGGCATCCCCAGAATGGCGGCTCCGACACACCGGCGGGCTATTTCATCAGCGTCCCGAGGGTTCCACGCCTTGGGCGAGGCGAGCCCTGGTTTCCCCTTGGGATTAGTGAAGATCTCGGGCGTAAAGCCAAGTTTTTCGATCTCCTCAACGATTCCCCACTTCAGAGCGTTTAGATTCTTTGGCAGCCAGGGGTCGGCTGGCAAGCTCACATAAATCCGTCGGGTAATCGCCAAAACGAGTCTCCTTTTCGGGTGGAGGCAAGATGTTACCACGGCTTGGGAAAAGCCGACCAGATTTTTGTTCCGACTGAATTCGGGCATTTGCAGTTGATGGCGTTGCGACCGCTATGTCGTCCACATCCACTGCTGCCGTGTTTCAGTGAACCTGCGTGAGCAAGCGGGATCAATTCGCACCCCTAATTTCCAAATGCCAATCATTTCTCAAAGGGACGATGGTTTTGGTGTCCCAAGCATCAAGGTACGTCAACACTCCGACGGCGCTACCCGCGCCAAAATGATGCAGAAAAATGGCTCCGCTGCCGCTGCCATCCTCGCTAGAGTATGAGAGAGTATCACAGCCAGTTGCCCTATAGCCCGAAACAATGTAGACCTGCTGCTGCGATCCGGACAAAATCCGTCGTCCGGTGATCCGTCGACCATCAACGAACAACATCAGAGATTCACATACTTCTCCCGATGGCATTCTCCATTTTGTCCTCCAGGTTTCCGGAGTCAACCGAAGGATTTGTGTTGCGACCGCCTCAGATGGTTTTTCAATTGCCTGGTTGAGCTCCGGGTAAGCTCCAGACAAATAGAACGGCACCATTGTCACTCCCGCCAAATCACTCAGCACATCCGGCTTCTTCGCCGCATCGTAGATGATTGCCGTACGATTTCTACCGTGCAGACCCATGAACAAGCCGAGCTCAAAGATCACGTTGTCGCGAACGGCCGCTAGCGAGTGTTCTCTAATTGTGACCTGATCCTCCCCAGAAAAGACGAAAACGCCAAACTCAAATTTATTGAAATTGCGCTCTAATGATTCGATGGCGGTCAGACCGGGCTCGAATATCTCTTCGTTCCATAGACGCACTTCAGCCACTGTGTTCAGCCTCTGCTTGATTAAGCGGGCTACGGGAAGAGCCTCTGAGGAGGAGCCAATAAAGACCGCAGGCATTCTAGACATGTCGGCATATTCTACATCATTAACATTCTCGTACCGACCTTTTTTAGCTCGAGCGAAGCCGACCACTCCGGGTTTATCCTGCCCTCAGTTGTTACATGCACGGGCAGGGGTTCATCGCGGCTACCAGCATGAACGCCGCCGGGAAGCAGAGCGTCGTATGGGAACGCGCGATGGTGACCGTTCCATCCTCCAGCGGCTGGCGCAAAAGCTCGAGAACGTTGCGAGGAAATTCCGGAAATTCGTCGAGAAACAGAATTCCGTTGTGAGCCAAACTCACTTCACCCGGACGCGGCGAACTCGTTCCCCCGCCGATCAGACCCGCGTCGGAAATGGTGTGGTGCGGCGCGCGGAACGGGCGTTGACTGAGAAGACCGCCGTTCTTTGGAAGCGCTCCCGCTATGCTGTGAACCTTCGTGGTCTGAATGGCTTCTTCGAAACTCAGCGGCGGCAGAATACCGGCCACTCGTTTGGCCAGCATCGTTTTGCCCGACCCCGGAGGCCCGATCATCAGAACGTTATGAGCTCCGGCCGCGGCCACCTGCAGCGCACGCTTGGCGGTGATCTGTCCGCGCACGTCGCCGAAGTCCGGCCCCATCCCGTCCTCGGGCGCGGATGCGCGCAAGGCGGCCACCGCCGGCGAAAACTCCCCCGGCCGGCTGATCAGCGCGACACACTCCGCCAGGCTGCGCACCCCGAACACCCGCAAGCCATCCACCACGGCCGCTTCCGCCGCGTTCTCCTCCGGCAGCACCAGGTTAAGAATCCCCTGCTGGCGCGCGCAGACGGCGATCGAGAGCGCGCCCCGGACCGGCCGGATCGCGCCGTCGAGAGACAGTTCGCCGATCGAGAGATGATGGTCCAGGTTCTTGACCGTTCCCATTGCGCCCAGGATGCCGAGCGCCATCGGAAGATCGAACCCGGCGCCTTCCTTGCGAACGGTGGCGGGCGCGAGGTTCACCGTGACAGCTTTATTGGGATACCCGAAGCCCGAATTCATCAGCGCGCTCTTTATCCGCTCGCGGCTCTCCCGGACTGCCGTATCCGGCATTCCGACGAGCACGAAGTCGCGCGCCATCCCGGATTTGTAAAGATCCACTTCGACCTGGACCGGGTGGGCGTCCACCCCGAAGAGGGCGGCACTATTGGTTTTAAAGAGCGGCATCCAGGAACAGGTGGTGGCTCCGCACACGTTAATATCGCAGGAAAGAATGACTTAGCGCGCCGGTGGTCATCTGGCCGGGTGCGTCGGCCGCCGCTCTCCGAACTATGATGGGCTTGTGTCTCACCCTTCCACGTGGCATCCGGTAGCCCGCCACGCCTCTGTTTTTGGAATCACCGTTGTAGCCGTCCTGCTTTCCATCCTGTGCGCCCTGTTTATTGAACCGAGTTACTTCCTGCCATTGACAGCCGCTGTGGTGGCCTGCTCCTGGTTCTTCGGGCGGTCCGGCGGCGTGCACGCGACCATCGTTGGCGCGATCCTGGCGGACTACTTCCTGATCAAACCTTTGCACACCTTCGGGTTCACCAAACCCGCCAGCCTGCTTGGGCTTTTCATTTTCGTTCTGATCGCCCTGTTAATCACTTGGCTTACGTCGCTGCTGCGGGAAAGTCAGGAGCTGCAAACGTCGATTTTGCAAGGCATGAGCGATGCGCTGGTAGTGACCGACCGGCGCGGCGAGATCATTTATATCAATCCGGCCGCCGAGGCGCTGAGCGGCGTGAGCCTGGCGGCAGCCCGCGACCAGCAGATGGAAAGCGCGTTCCGTCTGCGTGATGAAAAAACGGGCGAAGACCGGTCCGGAATCGTGCCGCGGATCATCCATAGCGGATCGCCGCTCCAGCCCGGCGCGCACACCATTCTGACGGCGAAGGATGGCAGCGAGTACTCGGTGGAGGAGAATGCCGCGCCGACAAGGGGCAGGGACGGGCGCATCAACGGCGCCATCGTGGTTCTTCGCAACACCACCCGCCGGCGACAGATGCAGGACCAGCTAACGCAATCCCAAAAGATGGAGGCGATTGCGCGTCTGGCGGGCGGCGTGGCCGGGGACTTCAACAATCTGCTGACCGTCATCACCGGTTTCGGCGAATTGCTGACGTCGGAGATGGCGGCGGGTAATCCGCTGCGGTACTTTGCGGAGGAAATCATTGTGGCGGCGGAGCGTGCCGCCGTGCTGACGCGGCATTTGCTGGCGTTCGGCAAGGGCCAGTCGATTCCGGCGAAGCCGCACGACTTGAATGCGCTCATCAAGAATATGGAGACGATGGTGGGCCGAATCCTCGGACCTACCGTGGAGTTGATTCTTCTCACCAAGGCGCGCACGCGAAAGATCAAGATCGACCCCGGGCAACTCGAACAGATGGTGGTAAACCTGGCCATGAACGCGCGGGACGCCATGCCGAATGGCGGAAAGTTCGAGCTGGGAACGTCGGACGTGGAAGTGCGCGCGGACACGCCGGGACGCCTTCCCGATCTTGCGCCGGGATCCTATGTGTTGTTAACCGTAACCGATACCGGCGTGGGCATGGACAGCGAAACCCGCTCGCGTTTGTTCGAGCCGTTTTTCACCACGAAGCTACAGGGCCAGGGGTCCGGCTTGGGGTTGGCGATTGTTTACGGAATCGTAAAGCAGCATAATGGACATATCAGCGTCTATAGCCAGCCCGGATCGGGAACGATCTTCGAGGTTTATTTTCCTCCCGTTAAAGATGCTCCCGATGTCGAACCGAAGAAAGGCCGAGGCCCGCGCGGGTCGGAAACCATCCTCATCGCGGACGATGAGGAATCCGTCCGCAAGCTGGTGCACCATGTCCTGGAAGCGCACGGCTATGAAGTGATTCCGGCGCGAGACGGACAGGAAGCTTTTGAGCTATACGAAAAACACAGGGAGCGCGTCGACATGGTGCTCACGGACGTGGTTATGCCGAATCTGGACGGCTACCAGTTGGGGCAGCGGATTTCGAGTCTCGATCCGGCGCGGAAAATCCTTTTCATGTCGGGATATCGGGACGCACACGCCGGCGGCTCCGAACGCGCCCGGCACATTCTGAACAAGCCATTCACTCCGGACGTTTTGTTGAAGCAGATTCGGGAAATGCTGGATTCGGTCGACGGCGCTTAGCGTCCGCGTTCTCGTTGAGAAGCGCCGGATCGCTGATCCAGCCTTCCGGCGGCTCTGTTCCAGGCGGCACGCCGTAGCCGTTCGACCGATTCCGGTAAGCCCATCCCGCCTGCATGGCACGCAGAACGGCGTCCAGCTTATCTCCGGTATCGTCTTCGATGCACCTTTGCGCCAGGTGCGGAGGCAGGCTGACGCTCAATTGAAATTCCAGGGTCAGGTCCGGCCTTTGGATCCCCTCCAAAATGCTTCGACGCCTTTGGCGCATTGCGGCGGACCCATTCGGTTTACCGTCGATCTTGTACTTCGCTGCGCCGATGAAGCGGCGGGCCACCAGGGCGGGATAGCCTTCAACAACGGTTCCGGGTTCGCCGCCATTGCGGAATGGAATAATGTTGACCGGAGCGCGCTGAAGCCGTGTGGCCCCTTCGTAGAACATCTGGGCGACCGGAGTGAAATCCAATTGCATCGGACTACACGCCCGCGCCATCCTGTCCACGACGCGGAAGTGCCGCTTGTCGCCGGGCGCTCTCCCGCCCTGGTACGCTCGCAAGCACGCGACGAACTCCCGCCTTGTCATGGCTCCCACCAGCGGAACATACTTATCCCATGATTCGGGCCAGTTGAGGTTTTGAATCAGCTTTCGAGGCTGGCTGAAAGGGAAGTCCATCGCCGCGATCCATTCACACTGACGGCGCTCTTGAAGGAGTTCGAAGTCTGCGAGCGTGTAGAGGTCGCGGATCTCATCGACGCGGAGAACGGCGCGCGAAAGGCGGCAGACGGCTTGCGTGATCGGCTTGCTCCGAGAGGGGGCGCTGGTGAAATCGATGCCGTAGATTTCCATCTGCTTTCACCTACCTTACGGCCGGCAAAATCATGTAATACTCTGTTTCGATGGAAGTCGAGAAGAAAACCCGCAAGATAAGTCCGAAACTCGAGCGGTCCAGGAGCCTGTTGCGGTCGAGCCATTTTTCTCGGACCCGAACAGGCTTAAACTGTGGATGGCCTTCGCGGTTTCGATAATCGCACTTTCAATCGCGGGTTTCACGATGGCGAGCGCCGATCCAGGCAAGCAGGAATGGGGCGCGGGACGGATTGGGACGATAACGGGCTACTAGCTTAAGACGTTGTCCGACACGGATTTGCGTGGACCTAATAGCCGGAGTACCCGCCGGCGGCGCGTGTGAGCGGTTTGGTCTGCTCCTTTCCCGTCACAGCGTTTCCTGTCGCAGCGGCCTGAGATTTAGCGGCCATGAGATCCACAACAAGGCTGTTCACCTCGGCTTGGCTCCGTGCAAGATCAGCTTGGCTCTTTGCGAGTTCAGCGCTTAATCTTTGTTGTTCCAATTGCGCCTGCGACAAAGCTTCTTCCGGGTCAATGGACTCCTCGTCTTCGGATTGCTCATCCTTGGAAACGTACTCATCCGCGACGTGCTGCAGGAAGGGCATTGACAGCTCCTTCATTTTGTTACGGCGTTCGTCAAACGCCACGATCACTTCGCCATTCTGGACGTGCTTCACCGCCCAGGCGACCAGGGTAACCGCGTTGTTCACCAGCTCACTGTAGCTCTTGAAATCTCCGCTTGCCATCAGGCTTTGAAGCTGGCTGGCACGGGATTTTGAAACGTCAAGTTGAATTCTCATTGCGAAAGTCCAGACACCTTCAACCAGAGTGGCAAAAACGATGCCACCGCGTTGTCAGGTATACTTTCGGTAGTGAATTGCCTACTCTACCACCAACTTTGAGTGTATCCAACCTCCGTTTTGTCTCTATTTACGCTTCTTCCTGCCATTTGGATGCTTTGAAGAGGGTTACCAGTTTCCGAACTGAACTCGCGTTAATCAAACTGAGTTCTTGGCCAGTAGCTGCCAATGCTTGGATCGTTGGGCAGGCCGAAAGGACCAGCTCGATTCGCCAGATTCTCACGGGAAAGCCTTTTCAAAGCAGGCGTGCGGAAGTTGAGACACTCCGTGTACCACTCAGCCAGATTCAGACAGGTGCTAGGAGCCGGGGGCGGATCGACTTTTCCAAACGCCCGCCCGCCGACAATGGGACGTAAGTCAGGATCTTGTCTGTGATGCGCTGCTCACACTTGCAGTTGCGGCAGCGTAACTCGAAAAGGAATCCGGCCTCGGCCGAACTATTGGAGAATGGTAGCGCTAAGGGGAATCGAACCCCTATTTAAGCCTTGAGAGGGCTCTGTCCTAACCGTTAGACGATAGCGCCGCACTCCATATCCTAGCACCAGTTACCAGGATGCGGTTAGGCTGGCAGGGGCTCCGAAGGGGTGCGGTCGCAGTGTTTCCTCATGCGTGTCCGCAGTTCCAGGCGGGCGCGCAGCAGACGGCTCTTGGCCGCCGCAATGGAGATGCCGAGACGGTCCGCCACCTCCGCCATGGGAAGCTCGTTGACGTCGCGCAGCAGGAAGACATTGCGGAGCAGCGGCGGGATGCGCCGAATTTCGCGATCCAGGATCGTGCGGATTTCCTTGGAGCCGAGTTCGTCCTCGGGTGAAATGTTCCGGTCCACCAGTTCGAGGGTGCCGCGGTCTTCCCCGATCAAAGTGTCGTCGAGGAAGAGGAAGTTGGCGCGGCGTACTTGGCGCAGACGCATCAGGCACTGGTTGACCACGATGCGCGTCATCCAGGTGGAGAATTTCGAGTCCTGCTGAAATTGCCCGATGTGCTGATAGGCCTTCCAATAGGCGTTTTGAACTTCATCCTCGGCTTCTTGGCGATCGCGCAGAATCGAGAGGGCCAGTTTGAAAGATGATGAATAATGGCGGCTCGTCAACTCGGAAAACGCGGTTTGTTCGCCCCGCTGCGCAGCGCGAACCAAGTCGTCGTCCAGCCACTGCGTGAAGTCCAGGGAAAGGTTTTGCATCGCTACTCTCAGTGCACCGTCCTAAAAGGGTGCAATTTGAGGATAACCCCCAAAACGCCCGCTTTTTGACTGAGCATGAACGTAGTTTCAGCCCCAATGAATTACCCACCCCCGCTTTAACCACTGCTAACATTACTTTTAGCGCGATGGAAAAAAGCGAGGAAACGATCCAACGGCTTCTTTCCTCTTATGATCTGGCGAAGAAGTTGCGTCAATTGCGTCTCCGCAAAAAGATCGCTCTGGTGGATTTGGGGAAGCACACCGGCTTGTCGGCATCGATGCTCTCCCAATTGGAAACCGGCAAGATGATTCCGACGCTTCCCACGCTTGCCCGGATCGCAATGGTGTTCGATGTCGGGCTGGATTACTTTTTCGACGATCGGCGGCGGCAGAAGCTCTTCACAGTGGCGCGGGCGCAGGATCGCCTTCGCTTTCCGGAGCGATCCGACGCGCCGAGTCCCGCGTACTACTTCGAGTGCTTGGCCTATTCGGCGCAAGGAAAGTGGCTGCAGGCATATCTCGCGGAGTTTCCGAAGCGGGAAACGGACGAGGTGAGAGATCATTTTCACGAAGGCTCGGAACTGCTCTACGTGTTGGAAGGGCAGATAGCGATCCGGTATCAGGACGAAGACAACGTGCTGCGCGAAGGGGACAGCGTGTACTTCGATTCCTCCGAGCCGCATAGCTATCGAGGAATCGGGAAAAGCGGCGGCAAGGCAGTGGTGATCACCGTGCCGCCACGAAATTAAGCCGGAATCAACGGTGTTGGCGATAATGAAGACGTGATTCGCCGGGCATGCGCGATCTCGCTTGGGCTGGTTCTGACGGCGGTGGCCGCGGCGCCCCGGGCTGGAATTCGACGAAGATCGGACCGTTCCTCGTCTTCTCTGAGCTGGGTGTGAAAGAAACGCGAGCGCGCGCGGCGGAACTGGAGCAATTCCGGTTCTCGCTCGGGGAGTTGCTGGGCCGCCGCGACCTGACGATTGATCCGCCACTGCAGCTTTTTCTATTCCGGCAGCCTCGCACCGATGCCCCCCCGGTCACGACACGGACCGGCGCGATTGCGCTGGTGCAGGGCGATGGAGCTTTGACTGCGGAGAACCGGAAGGCGCTGGCGCGGATTCTACTCGATCGGAACATCGGTCGGATGCCGGCGGCGGTGGAACAGGGTCTGGAAACATTTCTCTCCACGACCGAACTGCAAGGCGCAAAGGTAGTCTGGGGCGCAACGCCGCCGGAAGCGCAGCGCGATGCGAACTGGGCCATGATCGATTGGCTGGTGACCAATCCGGATACCTATGGCAGTTTCCGGGTGCTGCTGGCGAACATCGAGAAGAGCGTGGATGAGGATGTGGCGTATAGAAACGCGCTGCATAAGTCACGATCGGAAGTGGAACGGGAAGTCCAGGCTTATGTGCGGGGCGGTCAGTTCCGGACGATCGACGGTCCCAGCCGTCCGCTGAGTCCGGAGCGCGACCTGGCCATTCGGGCGGTCGATCCGGATGACGTGACGTTGCATTTGGCCGACCTGTTGGATGCGCAATCGGAACAGCGGTATAAGGCGCTGCTCGCTTCCGGGAAAAATCGGGCGGAAGCGGAAGAGGGTCTAGGTTTTCTTTACGCGCGGCGGAATGATCTGCCGCGGGCCGCCGAATTTTTCAGCAAGGCGATTGCGGAGGGAAGCAAGAACGCCTACGCCATGGTGGAGTATGCGCGGATAGAACCGGATGAGGCGAAGGCGCGAGCGGCGCTCGAAAAGGCGGTTGCGGCGGACCCGAACTCAGCGGAGGCGCATTTCTTTCTAGGCCGGAAACTGGCCGATCCGGCGAAACAGATTGAGCAGTGGAACGCGGCGGTGAAGCTGGCGCCGCGCCGCCAGGAATACTGGGTGGCGCTGGCGCAGGCGCTGGCCGCGCAGAAGCAGTGGCCGGAAGCTTCCAAAGCGTGGCGCGGCGCGGAACAAGCGGCGGCCACGCCCGAAGAGCGGGAGAAGATGATGGCGGCGCGCTTGGCAATCGAAGAACAGCGGCTCGATTTTGAAGACGCGGAACACCGCCGCAAGCAGGACGAAGAGACGCGCGAGACGAACCGGCTGAAGCAGAACGCCATCGCGGAGATTCGCGCCGCGGAAGCGAAAGTAAATCAGGGGAGCGATCCGGACGCGGGGGTGAACGCCGTCCCGTGGGACCAGTTGGATGGAGCGGAGCAGCACGTGGATGGACAAATGGTTCGCGTGGAGTGCGTGGGACGAGCGCAGCGGATCTGGGTGCGCACAGCGGATGGGAAGCTGATCAAGCTGAATGCGGGTGCGGCCGGTTTGCCGAAGCTGACGTGCGGAGCGCAGCCGGAGCGGGGAGTTTCGGTGGCGTACAGCGCGAAACCGAACGCGCGGACCGGGGTCGCGGGCGACATGACGTCGCTCCAGTACCGCTAAAGTTACGACGTTTCTGGCGCGCGAACCTGGCGCCCAATGCGCCGCCCGCGATGTGCAGCAGGCTCGAAAAAGCAAATAGAACGAGCCATCCGAAGAGAACAATAAAAGCGAGGAACCAGGGGGAATTGACCATCTGGAGTTGCTCCGGACTGAATGCCTGGTGGCGCATCTGGTCACGCACGGCATCCATATTGAAACCGGAGAATGAAATGGTGGCGCTGATGAGGATAGTGAGAAGAATAGCGTTGAAGACGGCGGTGAGCCATCCGAGCTTGGCGCCGTCTCCCAACGAAACGCCAACCCGGACCGGCGCTGGTAGAGCGACACGGTGAAAAAGCCGCCGAGGATGGGCGCGATCAGGCTGACGAAAGGGATCATCTCGATCATCGCGGTCAACGTGGCCACCAGCAGGGAAGTGCGAAGGACCAGCGGATTGCCGAGGGTAACGTGGCTCAGTCCGCTAACGGGCGCCGGCGGCGGAGCGGTAGCCGTAACCCGCGGCGGCTCTGGAGCAGAAGTAAAAGCAGCATCCTGCTCCCACTGGGTTTGCCGCAGCGGTGACAGAAACGGGCGTCATCAGGAAGCGGCGCGCCGCAGGAGCAGGACGATGGCATCGATAACGCCACGATAGCGCAACTTCAGTTGACGGCGGGCGGTCCGATGGAGGCGACGCCGATCCGCGTGCCCCCGTTTTCGGGCTTCACGACGATGGAAACGAATGCGGCCATCGTCTTTGGTTTCGATTCGGAAGCTACTGTTTTCCCACTTCTCCGACCAGTTGGGAAACTTGCGGGTGTAGAAGTCGCGGACTTTATCGGCGAATCCGGCGTGAAGTAAGCGCGCCGGAAACGGAAAAGTCTTTGTGCAGATCGCCTGAATCGATTTCGAAGTTGGCGCCGCCTTTATCGTTATTCTTTGAGGCGCCCGGATAGACGGGAATTCCGGCTTGAGCCGGATCAAGCTGGTCGCTGGCATTGACTCTCACGCGCCCGAGAGGAGTATCGATACTGACGGTCTTGTTCTCGCCGGTGCCGGTCTCATGCACGTGAATGGTGCGCGCGATGAAGACGCCCGCGATGCCCAGCATCACGATCGCGCCGCCGATGACGAGGGCGATAACGAGAAACCACTTTCAGCGCAGTGCTCATAAGAACTTCTTGTAGAGATCATACGCCAACAGGGGTGAGAATGTTCCTCCAGCCGTCGTGATTGGGAACCGGAACGATAGTAAAGCGGTATCCAGGGCTCAGACCGGCGAGGCTCCGCGCTGAATCTCTCGTATTCCTACAAATCGCTCGTGTTGAAGGGTTCGCTCTCGAGAGCTTTGAGCTGTGCCAGATGCAAGTCCGGATCAACCTTGGCCTGTTGGCGGGAATATAACTCGTTGAGGCGCTCCGTTAGGACTCAGCCTTTTGGCTATTCAGAAACTCCGTAAGTGCCGTAGCGTAAAGTTCACTTCTAGAAACTTTGAGTTGGCGGAAGCTGCTTCCGCTCTGCGGAAAAGCTCGTCGGCAACGAGACTGCGGTCGTCACGTATTCAGTTTAGCCGGAGTTATACCCGCGGGGTGGCATCGAGGGACGCCAATATCGGTTGCCGGGGCTGGTCAAATGTTAAAATTTAATCTGCCCGCCTCATGGATTTCCTGACAGGTCTAAACCCCCAGCAACGCGACGCCGTAGCCTGCACGGAAGGTCCGCTGTTGATCCTGGCCGGTGCGGGAAGCGGCAAAACCCGGGTGATTACGCATCGATCGCGCACCTGGTAACGGCCAGGCATGTGCCTCCATCGCTGTTCTCGCGGTCACGTTCACCAACAAAGCGGCGGCGGAGATGCGGTCGCGCGTCGAATCGCTGATCGAAGGCCTGGCGTTCATGGAACGCCGAATCTTTCCACGTTTCACTCCTTTTGCGTGCGCCTGCTACGGAAAGACGGCGATCCTTTGGCGCAGATCCGTCCCGGCTTCACGCGCCGATTCACCATCTACGACGACGAAGATCAGATGGCGATCATCAAGGCGGCTTACAAGAAGCTGGGCCTCGACGAAAAGGCGATGCCTTACCGTTCCGTGATGTCCGTCATCAGCCAATCGAAGAACACCCGCAAGACCGCGCAGGATCTTTATGACGAAGCCAAAGATCCGAAGATGGCGCGCGTGGCCGCGGTCTTCGAGGAGTTCGAGCGCGGTCTGCGGACGGCCAATGCGCTGGACTTCGACGACCTCCTGCTCGAAACCGTGCGCCTGCTCGAACACGACGCGGCCACGCGGGAGGCTTATAACCGCCGCATCAGTTACCTCATGATCGACGAGTATCAGGATACGAATCGAACGCAGTATCAACTGATGCGCCTGCTGACGCGCGAGCACGATAACGTCTGCGTGGTGGGCGATGAGGACCAGTCGATATATAGCTGGCGGCGGCGCGGACATCCGCAACATTTTGGATTTCGAGCGCGATTATCCCAACACCAAAACCATCGCTGGAACAGAATTACCGCTCCACCAAGAACATTCTGGAAGCGGCTTCGGCGGTGGTGGCGAACAACAAAGAACGCAAGGGCAAGTGGCTCTGACGGATGCGGGCGCGGGCGACGAACTCGCGCTTTACACTGGGCATGACGCGGAGAACGAAGCGCTGTTCATCGCCGACACGATCGAGAAAGTGCTGGGCCAGCATCCGGAATGGCGCGTGGCGGTGCTCTACCGGACGAACTTCCAGTCGCGGCAGATTGAAGAAGCGCTGCGGCGGTACGGGCGCAATTATCTGGTGGTGGGTGGGTTCAGCTTCTACCAGCGCGCGAAGTGAAAGACATCGTCGCGTATTTGAAAGTTGCCGTTTCGCGTGTGGACCGCGTGAGCCTTCTGCGCGTGATCAACACGCCCGCGCGCGGGATCGGACGTAGCACGGTGGAGCAGATCGAGGCATACGCCTCCGAGCGGAACATCAGTCTCTGGGATGCGCTGGTGAAGATGCTCGACGAAGATCAGTTCGGTACGCGCGCGCATGCGTCCATTGCGGCATTCCGGAATATCATCGAAGAACTGGCGGAAGCGGTGGAGAAACTGCCGCTGAATGAGGCGCTGCAGTTCATCGAGGAGCGCACCGGCTATCGCAAGATGCTGGAGCAGGAGAACACGCCCGAAGCGGAAGCGCGCCTTGAAAACCTGGAGGAAA
>CBDDBV010000015.1:0-6963 GCA_965225785.1 Bryobacteraceae bacterium
TCAAATTTCTCAGACTCCGGCTTGTGCTCGAGGTGCGCAGCCACGTAAGCCCGTGAGCCGAGACCGCCTTGCTCTTCGGCGCTCCACAATCCAACCCGAATCGTCCGGCGAGGCTTCACCTGCAACGACTGGAGTATGCGGATCACTTCCAGCGCTGTGGCCGCGCCGGCGGCGTTATCGGTAGCTCCCGTACCGGCGTGCCAAGAGTCAATGCAGCCGCCGATCATCACAACTTCGTCCTTCAAATCCGTGCCGGGAATCTCCGCGATCACGTTGTAGCTCATCGGATCCGAATCGTAGAACGTTGCGGCGATCCCCACTTCGAGTTGAACCGGTACCCCTCGCGAAACGAGCCGGATGATCCGGTCATATTGTTCCGCCGCGACCACGATCTGCGGGGTGACCACGGGCTTGCCGATGTCCCGAACCTGGTCCCACGCATGCGCGCGCTTATCGAACGGGACGCCGGGCGGAGACGGAACGGTGGCAGCCGTGACATAGACGGTTCCCGCATCCCGAAACGACGGTTCCAGGACGACGGCGGCGCCTTCGCTCCGGATGAACTGCCATTTCAGGTCGTTGAGATCCGCAGCCGCCCGCCGCTCCGGGGTGAATTGAAACGGGTGCGCTTCGCGCGGCGCGGGAGCGGCGGCCAGGCGTTGCAGTTCTTCATCGCTGCGCCGTTCGGCGGGCGGGGCAAAGAGGGGATCGACGGGCCGCTCGGGGGAAAAAAGGATGATCTTGTCTTTCAACTTGCCCTTGTACTTGTCGAAGTCCGCGGAAGTCTTGACGTCCACGAACACGGCTTCCCCGCGGACCAGGCCGTTCGTGGCCGGGCTCCATGCTTTGGGGTAGGCGATCAGCGGGCTAAAGGCCGGATACACGATGTTCGCCGTCAAGCCCTCCAGCGTCCAGCCGCGGCCAAACGGCCCCCAGGATTCGAGATGAGCGTTGGTGAGTCCCCACTCGCGAAGCCGGTCGCGCGCGTACTCCTCGGCTTTCCGAAGATTGGGGGAGCCGGTCAAACGCGGGCCGATGACGTCGGTCAGATAACCGACCGTCTCCATCACCTGCGAATGCTGGAACGCCGCGTCGCGGATCTGGGTATTGACTTCGCCGTTGTGATTTTGTGCCTCGGCAGGTCCGACAGCAAGGATTGCAAGCGCGAACGGCAGGATTCGTTGGATGACGTGCATGGCGTCCTGCTCGAAAGACGCTGACGGCCTGTAGACGTTAGGTCACCGATATATTAAAGACAGTGTGGCCATTTTGAACATTGTTGGCGAGTCGAATTGGCAGGGGATTAGCAAACGTCTACTCTCGATAGATGTTTCCACGCGGCCCGATCTTTGAAATGACAATCTCTCGCGTTTCACGTGCACGATCCAAGATTTCCTTGGTCCGAGGGTTCAGCAAGAGTTGAAGATTCTCGACGATGTCAAGAATTTCGTCCGAGTGGCGCCGAATGGCATTGAGCGACCCGGCGTACAGCGTACGGTTGGTAAATCCGTGCCGCTTAGAGAGCGCCCAATAATGTTCGATCGATTTATGCAGAGTTCGCAAGTCTTCCGCTGAGTCCTGAATAGTGGATACGGGAAACGTTCCAAATTTTGGCTTTCGCGTGTTGACGCTTGCCACAAACTCCCGCAACCGTGTTCTATGGAGGGCCGCCGTTTGCATATCTTTTTCCGCAGGTGCCCGCATCGGAACTTGCCTCGAACGACTTCTCCGGCCCATGGCTTCTCCGGATGGTTCTCACAGACTAAACTCGATCCTGAGAACCGCCTCGATGTGCGCGCTCATCTGCTTCGCGGCGTGCAGGAAAAAGCGGCTAGGCAAACGAACGCGGAACTTGCCGCCGCGTTCAGCCGGAAGAGCTTGAACCGCCCGAACTGACGGCCACTGCTGACCGGATTATCAAACGATTAGCAAAACCGCAAAACGAACCATTTTCGGTTCGTCTTAAGACAAGAAGCATTGTCTGGAAAATGTTGATATGGCGGAGAGGGGGGGATTCGAACCCCCGGTAGAGGTTTCCCCCTACGACGGTTTAGCAAACCGCTGCTTTCGACCACTCAGCCACCTCTCCAGTGGATGGATTTGCCGGTTCATTGGGATAGTAGCACAACCCACAGCGTCCCCGCGAGTTGCCGATCATTGAGCTATACTCATGGCAAAGCGCCCGTAGCTCAGCTGGATAGAGCGTTTGCCTCCGGAGCAAAAGGCCAGTGGTTCGAATCCACTCGGGCGCACCAAAGTAGTTGATTATAAAGCCTTTACCGGAATAGCGCGGATCGCAAAAATACCGCTTTGACCCTTTGCCTAGGAGTTCGAAGTGGAGTTACTATTCCGGCAGTTTGTCAACGAACGCAAGTACCTGAAAAACGTCACGCCTGCAACCGAGGTTTGGTATTGGGCCTCTTGGAAGGGCTTAGGCTGCGAGGTTTTGAAGGGTGCGACTGAATCCCCAAGCAAGGCGGTTTGGGCCTCTCAGATCGCCCGCAAGCGTGGTTCTGGTCTATCCGCTGTCACCGTCAACACTTATGCCCGCGCGATCAATGCATTTTTGAAGTGGGCTTTCGATGAAGGGCACATCTCCAAGGCTGTTCGCATCCCACGCCTCAAGGAAGAACAGAAAGTTCTCGCGACACTTTCGAAGCAACAGGTGAAAGCGCTCATCGCGTTTCGCCCAACCGTGATGGGGGAACGTCGGCTTCACGCCATGGCCGCAATGATGCTGGACAATGGCATCCGCGCAAACGAAGCGTTGAGCCTTGAGCGTGCCGCCGTCGATCTTGACAACCTCCTCATTACGGTGACGGGAAAAGGTCGGAAGGAGCGCAAAGTTCCCATGTCGCTGGAAGCGCGAAAAATCCTGTATCGGTGGCTGAGTCGGCACAATCACCCGCTGGTTTTTCCAACGCTGGGCGGGACGAAGCAAACCCAGCGCAACGCGCTCAGAGCGTTCAAGGTGCTTGGGAAACGTATCGGCATCGAAGGCGTGAGGTTCAGCTTCCACACGCTACGGCATACGTTCGCTGCGAGCTACCTGATACGCGGAGGTAATCTTTTCTATCTCAGTCGGATCTTGGGCCACGCCGATATCCAGACAACTCAGGCGTACTTGAAAAGCATCGGAGTAGAGGAGTTGCAAGCGGTTCATCAAGGCTTTTCGCCTCTTGGGAGCTAAGTGCTTTAGAATGAGCGTCAACAATTAATCTGTAGAATACTTGTTGAATTTCGCGCGAGTCTTTGGCAGAATCGACTTATGCAAAAGGCATTCGCGTATCTCAGAGTGAGCGGCAAAGGTCAAATCGAAGGCGACGGATTCACGCGCCAACTGGAAGCGATCAAGCGCTATGCTTCCGCTCACGACATCAAGATTGCGCGAGTGTTCCGTGAGGAAGGAATCAGCGGGACAAAGGAACTGGAGAATCGTCCCGCGTTGCTTGACCTGATGACGGCGCTTCACTCGAATGGGGTCAAGCTGGTTCTGGTTGAAAAGCTGGATCGACTCGCGCGGGACCTCATGATCCAAGAAACGATCATCGGGGACCTTCGAAAGAACGGCTTCGGTCTGGTCTCCGTGGCTGAGCCGGACCTGCTTCAGGACGATCCTAGCCGGAAACTCATGCGTCAAATCTTCGGGGCGATTGCGGAATATGAGAAAACCATGATCGTGCTCAAGCTCCGGGGAGCACGGCTTCGCATGAAAGCCAAAACTGGACGTTGTGAAGGCGCGAAACCCTTCGGGATGGATCAGGCGGAGCAAACCACACTGGAGCGCTTAAAGAGCCTTAGAGCCTCAGGAATGGCATTCGACAAGATCGCCGCGCAACTAAATTCGGAAGGCATCAAGCCGCGACGTGGTGCGAAGTGGCACGGTTGGACGGTGAATAAGATTCTGGCGGTTAGGTATGTCTAAAAATCGAGCTTTCAACGAGCCATGGCTTATTTTTTAATAAGCCACTTGTTTTCAATGGTTTAAGGTGGTATACTGCTGGAAGCTTTGGGATAGTATTGCTATGCCAAAGCACAATCCATACAGAGACAACTAAATATGCAACAAGCCCTTTCCTTGGGCCTTAGGGAAGCTGCGGCTTCCCTTGGGCTGAGCCATTGGACCCTGCGGAAATACATCCGGGAGGGTAAGCTTCAATGCGTCCGCATTGGAAAACGTGTCCTAATCGAGCCGACCGAGTTAAATCGGCTCATTCAAACCGGGAGGCAACCACAGAATGCAAGTTGACCCCGCTGTAATCGACTACATTCGCACCCTAGCGACTGAACGTTATTGGGGCTTTCTCGCGCTCAAGTTTGAAGCCGGGAAGATCACACACCTCCGCCGTGAGGAAAATCTGAAACCGAATCAACTACCTGGGAGAAACAGGAATCAACTTGACGCTGACACTAGAAAAAGCACTTGCGGTTGAAATCGAAAAAGACGCTGCAACGCCTAGGAGATCACCATCTGCTCTGTCATTCACAGAACTACTTCACGGTGATTTTCCAAAGCCTACACCGATCATTGAGGGGCTTCTTTACGAAGGCCACGTCGCTATCGTGGGCGGGGCATTTGGACAAGGAAAGACAAACTTGTTTCTACAGGCTTCTCTGGAGATGGCAATCGGTCACCAACTCTTGGGACGCGAAATCACGAGACCCTATCGGGTCGCTTTCATCGATACAGAAAATCATGGCGGCGAGATGAAAGCGCGCTTAGAGCGGCTTAGAGAAAGAAGACATTTTACGGAGCGCGAACTTGAACTTCTAAACTCCAATTGGACTTACGAGGACATCACGGTTCCGGGCGAACTGGAAGACATAAACTTGGCCTACCAAGTCGATATGACCCGTCTTGATGCCTACATCTCGCGTTACTCGCCGGAAGTGCTTATACTCGATTGTTTCGGTAAGCTGTTCCGGGGAGACGAAAAAGACGAAAAGCTCATCAAATGGTTCTGCGACGGGGTTAACGGATTAACTCGGAAGCATGCCTCGCTTCAGAAAGGCGGAATCGTAATTCTTCACCACACGACAAAGCCGGACGAAAATGCTTCCCGAGACTTGATAGCTGATCCTCGTAAGATGCTAAACGCAATTCGCGGCAATGGTAGGCTGCTGGACTTCATACCAGATCGGCTCGGAATGGGGGAATTCCATGGGCCGTCGGGAGTCTACTACGCCCTGAACGGAATCACCCGCTCCGGCACCACTCAGGCTCTGTTGCTTCAACGTGGGGAGGATGGCTTTTACGATCTTCACGAGGACCGTGACTTCGTGGCGCAGGTAGTTTTCGGAACGGCTTCACGGCAGATTGAACTGTTTCGACTTTCGAAGGCTACGTTCCTTGGGCGAGAAACGTTCAGTTATTCTGACGTTGCAGGTTTGCCCTGCGCGAGCGGGAAGAAGTGGCATAACAACACGGTCGCCGATATGCTCAAAACTGCTGCCGCTAATCGATTGGTGGAGCGATTGGTCGCTGGTGGCTATCGAATTCCCGCCGACGCTTGAGGTAATTTAAGAAAAGAATAGAGTTAATAGAGTAGGTAGAGTGAATCATTAACTACTCTACCTACTCTACACACTCTATCGCAAGCCTAAGAAACGACAGCGTCTTTCCGAGACGGATAAAAGTTATAGTCCTGTCATTCGTCGCGCGTCAAACGAGTTCGTTGTCGGCGTGGGGCAGGTGGGACGATTCCGAGCGCTCCGTGAACTTCAGGTACAAGGGACGAGGTAAAAAGACGATCTTTCTTCGAAGTAAGACATCTGCTCTTCCGTAAGTTGTTTAAAATCAGCAATTTACGTGACATTGCTCATTTTGAGGCAAATTGACCTAAAACCGCGATGTCGGCTCAATTTTTGAAACCGACAAACTCTTAGCAGGCTCCAAATAATAGATAAGTCGCTTAGAATCAAATACTTAGCAAGAACTAACTGAATTGACGAAGTGGGCCATTTGCGCAAGCCGCCTTACTCTGCCTTTCGCGCTGTTTTCTGGCAGGTAGAGGGGGCTAAAGGTAGCTTCTGGGGCGTAATTATCGTGCTCAAAATCGAGTCCGTTCGGGGGTTTTATTCCCCTATGAAACCATGGTAGGTAGATAGGGGGGCCTACCATCGAACCTTGGTAGGTACATAGGGGACGGTTTTCAACGTCCTAGGTTTCGTAAGATAGATCGAGAGATAAGTCATGTTCTTGGACTTGAGAAGCGGTCGGCTTTTAACCTTATAGCCGCTTGGTCTCTGTCGAACACATCCCGTTGAGCAGCGTCTCGCCTAGCGTGTCAGGAATGACCGATTCCCACTTATCACTCTGGTGCTGCCACACAGGTTTGCCAGATGCTTCGTAAGTAGCCGTGGAAGTGTCCTGTATCTGGTGAGAACTGCAATCAACGGTATAGTAGTTCATGGAGTATGGGCCAGGTTTATCAAGCGATTCCGTTTTCTTGACCCAGGCTCGCTTCTCGTTATTGTTGAAAAACTCTGCACTTTCCAAATCGATGAAATGGGTTAGCTTACCGCTCTCCTCAATCGCACGCCAGCGTTCGAAGTGAATCGGATACTTGGAGCTATTTAAAGCGCGCATATAGTCAGTTCGCGCGTTTTTGTATATTCCGGCCAGGAGGTAAGCATCCGCGCGCCTCAAAAACAGTCGTGTCAGCTTAAATGTGGATGCTGATGGTCCTTCGGACGAATTCACAAACGATTTAGGAAATTGGTTTGGTCCGTCGTTGGGAAAGAATGTCAACCTTATCTTTCTTGCTAACGCTTCGTCCGATGCCGCCGCGTACTCAGGGTATGTCAACCGAAAAAGTTTCAAGTTCCAGGAAGCCATGATCTTCGAAAGTTCATAGGAAATCCTCTTGGTAAGATCGTCGATAGCGTAAATGTATTGTCTCTCCTTCAAATGTGCCTCGGCCAAATTCTCGTATGCCGTGGCCCGCAACTCGCTCCACTTCA
>CBDDBV010000016.1:0-4669 GCA_965225785.1 Bryobacteraceae bacterium
GTGAACGTCTTGCTTCGTGACGGACTTAAATATCGTCCCGCTCCCCATAGTATCTTCTTCCCGGAAATAGTCTTTAAGCTGCTGAAATAGAGTCGATTGCAGATTTTTTGGTAGTGGGTCAGTTTGAAACCGTCAGCACGACAGTAGTCCCTGTTGGCGCATTGTCAAAGCGCGGGGCGATGACTTCGACGACGTTTTGTCTGCCCCAATAATCAACAACGGTCTTTGCGACATAAGCGGCTTTTTTCTATGCCGCATATGTGTAGGAGACAGTGCTCAAATTGCAAACCTTCTGGTGTCTGGCGGCCGTCGCACTTTACGGTGATCCGGAAAATCAATGTCACATCTAAACTCGAACTCAGCGTAGCGATCAAGTTTTATGTTTATCGTTCCGCAAAATACCGCGTCATCTCCGACCCGCCGTTTTATCTCAGTAAAGTTCCAACTCGAACTCGCGTCCTTGCATCCATTGACAACAATTCCCTTGAACTCGGTTTTTCGCATCGTGCGATAATCCTATCATGCCAACCCGCTCAAGCACGCCCAAAGATCACGACTTCACTACGGTTGCCAAGCGCGTGGTCGAGCAAGCTATCGGCGAACAGTGGGACGGGTCACCATTGCCAGATAAAGACGCTGGCAAGAATCCGGCGGCGGTAGCGCTGGGCAAACTAGGCGGCGCGAAGGGTGGCGCGGCAAGGGCGGCTGCGTTGTCACCTCGAAAGCGGTCGCTGATCGCCAAGAAGGCGGCACAAGCGCGTTGGGCAAAGACTTAAACTTCGCTGTTTGGCGGGAGCAATGACTGCTGATAGGGCTTACCGAAGTGCTCGATTAAACAAGCTATCGAACTCCTTTGGATTGTCGGCTATTTGTAATAGCGTCATGTCGGCGACAATCGCCTTATCTAGATGCTGGCTTCCCGTATCCACAGTCAAGAACTGGTGGTTCTTGTAAGGGGCGATAGCCCGATGGGGCAACCGGATTTTTGCCTTGAAGGGTCTCCAGAACACCCGGATGGCATCTGTCCGTAAACGTATTTATTGATGAACTTGCCTAGATACTGTGGATGTTTAACTGTTCCTGCTTTATACTCCCACCCATAAAGCTTATATACGAGCCGAAAGAACTCATGAGGAAAACGCTGCGTCCAGGGCAGCAACTTTGGAGAGATGTACGCTGAAAGGATTTTTGAAAGCTCGTCTTTGGCGCGATCATATTGATAGCCGGTCGCCTCATCGACCAGGGCGATAATGGCAACGCCAGCTAGTCCGCGAATCACTCGGTCGCACGCCTTCACGATGTGTGCGTAACGTCTAGGGATCTCTTTCTTGTCCTCCATGCTGGGCGTCTCTGAACTGAAGGTATGCCTCGCAGGTTTTAGTCAACAGCCGTGCGTCGTAGCCGACGCCCCTACCGCCTTCTCTCCTCATATAAAACAGTGGCTTCGTCGACTTTCTTAAGTCCTCTGTTATGAAAGGTTTAAGCACGTCCGCCTGCAAGAAAGACGGCAGTTCGTCGACAGTGCTTAAGACGCCCTTACCAGCCTTGGGCGAACGAGCCCGGTCCATTGCCCGAAGAAACGCAGCCTGTGTGATAATTCTCGTTCCATCCTCCAGGACCGCGCAGGAAATCATTGTATTCCCCAATTGGGAATTCCCCTTCATGGGTAGCAATTGGGAGATGTGATCCCCATCTCGCCGAAGCCGCCTTTCGGGCAATGCTCTTACGTTGTTCAGTTGTCAGGGAAACCGCTCTGGCGTATCCGCCTTTTGCTCTACCATTGACAGGTTCCGTGATAAGTTCGCCGATTAAAGCGGCGTCAGTAAAATCCGATTCATCAATCATGCTTGCAATCATAACCCAGCAAGCATTATGCTTGCAACATGAAAATAGTGGTGCTTGCATCTTGACTATCCATTACCGGAAATCTTCGAAAACGTCTCGGTTCAGCTTCATGCCCGACATTAAAATTCAAACTGACCCACTACCGATTTTTTTCGACTTCTAATCGCACATAGGCCGCGACCAATGACAATCTTCTCCGTAGCGATGTTGAGCCTACCGACCGGCGCGCGAACGCTCATGAGTATGTCCTGAGCCTCGGCCAATCGGTTCTCGATGCTGCAGTAAGTGCGGCCCGTTGGGAACCCTCGTTCCGAAGTCGGTCACGCCTTGGTGGAACGGCAGACCGCTCCCGACCGAGTTATATGAGTTCGAAGGCGGGGACTGGCCCATTGTGATTTGGGCGATTTCCCCGAGCGTTTCAATCTCCCAGCCTTCCGGGATCGGCCCCAACTCGGAATCGACCATGCGCACGTTCTCGTGGCCGGGGAAGCGGAAGTTGACGAACCACTCCCGGTAGATCATCTGTGCCATCGCTTCGAGGATCTTGATGCGCCGGGTGTTGTTTTCGATCAGGTCGTCGTAGGCGGAAAGGATGGAGGCGATTTCGGTCCTGAGTCTTGGGTGCGGGTAGCGAGGGCATTTCCAACTCGCGAATATCTTTCATATTCAAGTGATGGACTGTGGCCCCATTCGACGTGGATATGATTTTGTTTTGGATGTTGTCCCCAAGCATTAAATAAGTGAGGTACTGCGGATTCACCTTCTTTCGGTCTGCCCGGATCAAACACGGTCCGCTGGCCGAGGCATACCTCAAGACCAGGTGGAATTATCGCGACATTGCCGATCGGCGCTTCTCTAGCGAGGATGAGATCGCCTGGCTTCGGACGTTCCCGCTGCGTCCACGCGAGGTACGTGGCTTTCGGACACCCGGTTTACGCCGGCGAGTATTAGCCTGCCGCGACCGATGTTCGGCGTTCTAATAGACGGATATCCCGTTTCTTGAGTGGGCGCGGTATTGTGCTCACAGTCGACAATTAGTTCGCAAAGCTGACGCAGTCGAGCCATCGCTCAGATCACCGCAAGCAGTTGGGAAACGTTATCCGCAATCCGCGCTTCCAAATCAGATGCTTCACCGTTCAACGTCTCCAGTTCCTCATTCAATTCTTGAAGCCTCGCGGCAAATTCAAAACCGTCGGCCGCTCGTTCAGCCACTCCGACATACCGTCCTGGGTTCAAACTCCAGCCCTGTGCTTCGACTTCGGCAATCGTTGCGACTTTGCATAGCCCGAGCACGTCCGCGTACTTGCCCGCCGGAAATCTCTCCTTCATCAACGCGCTGCTTTCCGGCGATATCCTCGACTTCTTCGCCCCGATAAAGCCGAACGATGTTCGCGAGGAACTCCAATTGTTCCGGTGTGAACTCGCGGTGCGCGCGGTCGATCTGACGGAAGATCGCGCGGGCATCGATGAACAGCACCTGATCCTCGCGCTTCGTCTTCTTCTTGCCGCGGTCGAGGAACCACAGCGTGCAGGGCAGCGTGACGGTATAGAG
Source organism: Bryobacteraceae bacterium (assembly GCA_965225785.1). Taxonomy (GTDB): domain Bacteria; phylum Acidobacteriota; class Terriglobia; order Bryobacterales; family Bryobacteraceae; genus Bog-113. The sequence goes on from CBDDBV010000016.1 coordinate 3,398, forward strand.
GAAGTTGGGTCCGACGGAGATGACCACGTCCACGGCTCGGTCCTCAATCATCTTCCGGCGAACTTCGAGCTCGGAGCCGCGCGCGTCCCCGGCGGAGTTCGCCATCACGAATCCGGCGCGGCCCGTTTCGTTCAGCGTCGAATAGAAGACCTGAATCCAGAGATAGTTGGCGTTGTCCGCTTTGGGCAGACCGAACGGATAGCGGTGATCGTCCTTCAGCCGCTCCTTATCGACCTTATCCACATTGAACGGCGGATTGGCCATGACGAAGTCGAACTTGCCGGCGCTCTCGTGAATGTCTTCGTAATAGGTGTTGCCCTGCTTAATGTCTCCGGCTAGACCGTGGACGGCGAGGTTCATTTTGCACAGGCGGATGGTTTCCGAAACCTTCTCCTGGCCGTGGATGGAGATGCCGGTGACGGATTTGCGATGCTGCTCGACGAAGGCGGCGGACTGAACGAACATGCCACCGGAGCCGCAGGCGGGATCGAAGATGCGTCCATGGAAGGGCTCGATGATCTCGACGATCAGCTTAACGATGCTGATGGGCGTGAAGAATTCGCCGCCCTTTTGACCTTCGGTCATGGCGAATTTTCCGAGGAAGTACTCGTAGATCTGGCCGAAGGCGTCGCCCTCGATGTCCATGGGGACGGCTGCGAAGTTCTTCAGGAGCGAGACGAGCAGTTCCTTGTCGAGGCGGTTGTAGGTGCGGGGCAGGACGTCTTTCAGATCCTCGTTGGCGGATTCGATGGCCTTCATGGCGTCATTGATGGCTTTGCCGATGTCGGCGCCTTCGGGGAGTTGGAGCAGGGTGGAGAAGCGGGCGGCTTCGGGCAGGAAGAGAACGCCCTGGGCCTGGTAGTCGGCCTTGCCGATGGTGCGGCGTCCGGTGCCCTGGCTGGCGAGTTTGGCTTTGGCGATGGCGAATTTGTGGTCGGCGTAGCGGAGGAAGATGAGACCGAGGACGGGGACGGAATATTCGGAGGACTTGAGCTTGGAGTTGGCGCGGAGTTCGTCGGCGGCGGCCCAGAGGCGCTTTTCGAGTTGGGTGGTGTTGGCGGGCAAATTGAGATTGTAAGGTATTTGGCTGAGGAGGGAGTATTGCCTTTGGGAAAATGGGGTCGTTCTGGGTCTACCCGGCAGTGGCCGGCCCTTATCCTTTCGGATTGATCTGGCCAGGAAGGCGGGACGGGAGATAAGTTGTCCTGTGCCGGCGGCTGTTCGCCCAGAAGATAAGCTAGCGAGAGCGTGGCGGTACGCTTGCAGGCACGA
>CBDDBV010000017.1:0-4539 GCA_965225785.1 Bryobacteraceae bacterium
CTTGTGCTGCGGTCGCTCGGGACCCGACACGCAGCAGAAGTAGTCACGCTCGACGACGACATCTCGGAGTGGAGAACCGCTTGGCCGCGGCCCCTCCACTTCATACAAGGGTCACAAACCGCCTACCGCTACAACACAAGACTTAATTCATGGTTGCAGGCAAATCATGAACGATTCGATGCCGTCGTCGCCCACGGGATTTGGAAGTACCACACGGTCGCAGTATCGCAGGTTTTGGAGGGCACCAAAACCCCGTACTTTGTGGTTCCACACGGGATGCTAAATCCATGGCTAATGCGCACATACCCGCTGAAGCACCTCAAAAAGGCTCTCTTCTGGCACACCCTTGTACATCGCGCGATGAAGAACGCCGCCGCCGTGTTGTACCTGTGCGAGGAGGAACACACTCTCGCGCAAAACACTTTCGACGTTCGCCACTGCTCCCCCGAGATCGTCCCCCTCGGAATATGCGCGCCAGCAAAGCGAGTAACCGGGAACAACGAACTGCTTGCGAATTTTCCACAGCTAGTCGGCAGGCGAGTATTGCTGTTTCTGGGCCGAATCTGCCTGATGAAAGGTTGCGATCTCCTGATACGCGCCTTTGCGAAAACCGCTCACATCGACCCAAGTTGCATTCTGGTTATCGCCGGGCCTGACGAGGACTCTTGGCAGAAAGATCTCGTCAAGCTCGCCGCGTCTCTCGGAATTGAAGATCGGATTGTATGGCCGGGGCCACTATATCGAGACTCAAAACACGCAGCGTTTGATTTAGCGGACGCGTTTGTATTGCCATCACACTGCGAAACATTCCCGGTCGCCGTTCTGGAAGCACTCGCGCACGGCAAACCTGTGCTTCTCACGGACAAGATCAACATTTGGCGCGAGATCGATCAAGACGGCGCCTGCCTCGTCGGTCAAGACACGGAGGATGGGATAGCGCACCTCCTTGAAAGTTGGTTCCAAACATCCGAGCAGGCGAGGAACGAGTACCGCTCCAATGCCGCGCGGTGTTTCAGCTCGAGATTCGAGATCGGAGCCGCCTTCCAAGCTCACATAAACATCTACCAGAAGTACGCGGCACGGTGGAAAGTAGGCTCCGGCTCCAGGTTGGCGGGCGAAGCACTAGCTTCATAGCGGATCTCTTTACGCCGTACAACCTACAGCCAAACAGTATGTCCCGCCCGATCCTGATCGACTACGGCTGCCATTCCTTCACCTACCGCCTCGCAAAGCGCCTGCGGAAGGATGGGCTCGGATTCCGGTACTTCGTGAACGGATCTCTCGAGTCCCCGAATCTAAACTCAGTCGCCGCCTGGGCCGGCGACCAACCGGATCTCGTCCGCAATATCACCTGCGAATCAGCCTACGGGAAGCTAAGCCTGAAGCAAAGACTCCTTGGAGAGCTCGAATGGGCAGCCCGTTGCGTTGCCGCGCTGGCGGAAGAACAGCCCTCGGTAGTAATCGCTTCTTGCATACCCGTCGCTGCGGTGACCCGTATCCAATCGTGGTGCCGGCGGGAAAACGTACCATTTGTCTACTGGCTTCAGGACCTTCAAGGCCGCGCAACAGCAAGTCTCCTCGCGAAAAAGCTCGGCTCCTTCGGAAACCTACTGGGCGCACTAGCTTCCTGGTGGGAGCAAAGGCTTCTCGCAAACAGTGACTTAGTAGTTACGATTGCTCCAGGGCACGAAGATAATCTCCCGAAAACAGTCCGGGGTCAACGTCGCTACGCCCTGCTGGAGAACTGGGCCAACATCGAAGAGATCCCCTTACATCATCAACGGAACTTATGGTCCGCCCGGCACGGACTGCAAGACACGCGGAATATCTTATACGCCGGAACGCTTGGCCTCAAACATGACCTCAATATGCTCACTAAGTTGGCCGAGTCGATGAGGAGCGAGCGGGACGTAAGAGTCGTAATTGTGAGCAGCGGTCAGGGCGCGGAACACCTGAAGACAGTTGCCGCTAAGCATCGGCTGTCGAACTTGACCGTTCTGCCGTTCCAGCCAAGCGAAGACGTTCCAGCTATGCTTGGGAGCGCCGCAATCTTCATCGCCCCGCTTGATCCATCCGCAGGCTCCTTCTGCGTTCCATCGAAGGTCCTTTCCTATCTCTGCGCAGGGCGGCCCACCGTTATCGCAATCGACGAAGATAACGCCGCCGCGAAAATGATTCGAAGCGCCGGCGCAGGCTCCGTCGTGCCTCCAGGCGACAGCGACCAATTCATTGGGGCCGTGCGTGAATTACTCAATGACGAACCGCGCCGCTTACGCGAAGGCGCCGCAGCGAGAGCGTTCGCCCTCAACACCTTCTCGCTTGATCGCATCGTACCGCGCTTCCTGGCAATACTTTCCCGCGTCAGTATCGAAGCGGCGCGTCCGGCCTCACCGGAAGCAGAGCCCCTGCTAGCCGGATCAGCTAGCGCGCACGACTAACTCGCCCCAACCGAAACACCGGGAAACCGCCAATGTCCCCCGAACTATCCCGCGCCGCCTTACCGCTCCCGCTCGAAGCCGCGCCCACGTCCATTTCGGTCACGCGCCCGGTTGGCACCATTGTCTGCCTGTGCGCGTCGGACAGCCTCGCGGTAGTCTTATCGCTTCTCCTCGCCGCAGCCGTTCACGCTTTGCTGCTGGGCGGCGCGCCGCCGGCCCTCGCCGGAATACTGATCCCCTCGATCATCCTCACCATCTGCTGTTTCGTGGCCGCGGGCTTGTATCCCGGCGTCTCGGAAAACCCGATCGATGAGCTGCGAACCTCCGTGCGCGCCACATTGATGGTGTTCGTGTGCCTGTGGTCCGCCACCTACTTCGTGCGAGATCTGTCGCCGTCCCGCCTGACTTTCTTGCTAGGCTGCTTCCTCAGCGTCGTCCTCGTTCCGTCGTCACGCGCCCTTGTCCGTTCAACCTTCGCGAAACGCGACTGGTGGGGATGCCCAGTCGCTATCCTCGGCTACGGAACCACCGGCAAACGCATCGAAGAAATTCTGAACCGCAACCCGCAGATCGGTCTCAAGGTGGTCGCGGCTCTCGATGACAATCCCACGCAATACCTGGAAGCCGATACTAAGTTGATCCGCGGCCCGCTCTCGCGCTGCCTGGAGATCACCCGCCAACATCGCATCTCCTATGCGATTGTCTGCATGCCCAGCCTGTCGAGAAACGAGCTGCTCCGCCTGCTCGACCGCTACGGCCAATGCTTCGGCCATGTAATGGTGATCCCGGATCTCATCGGCATGAGCAGCGTCGGAATCCGCGTCCGCGAAATGCGCGGCATCATCGGACTGGAGGTCACCCGCCAACTCCTTCGGCCATCCGCGAGAATTGCCAAGCGGTTGCTCGATCTCGCGATCGCCGCGGCGTTGCTTCCAATTGCGTTGCCGCTCATGCTTGCCTTCGCAGCGCTGATCAAGCTTGAGTCGCGCGGTTCCGTGCTCTTTGCAAACGAACGAATCGGTCTCGGCGGACGGAAGTTCAAGGCATGGAAGCTCCGCACCATGGTCGTGAACGGCGACCAAGTGCTGCGCGAGTACTTCGAAAAACACCCGCTCGAAAAGTACACATTCCTGAGAACCCAGAAGCTTAGAAACGATCCACGCATCACGAAAATCGGGCGCATCCTCCGCAAAACGAGCATTGACGAACTACCCCAACTCTGGAACGTGTTCAAAGGAGAAATGAGCGTTGTCGGCCCGCGTCCATTCCTGGAAAATCAGATCGAAATGTACGGTCGCAGCTTCGAACTCTACAAACTGGTACGCCCCGGCATTACGGGCCTATGGCAAGTGTCGGGAAGAAACAAGCTCCCTTTCTCGGAACGCGTCCAGCTTGACGCGTACTGCATCCAGAACTGGTCGGTGTGGATGGATATTTATATCCTGGCCCGCACGTTCGGCGTTGTCCTTACCGGCCGCGGCGCTTACTGATTTACGGATTTCGAAACAGTGTCACTGACGATGTTCAGCAGGGCCTTCCGAAGCGCGTGGCTCGCGACCGTACTCCTGACGACTATCGTCGAACTTACGCCTTTCCACAGCGAAGGCATGCCGCGCTACGTCTTCTATTCGTGGAAAGCGTTCAAATGCCTCTTGTTCCTCGCGCTAGGCTGGGAAACCCCGCTCACTTTTTGGAAGTCCAACACTCTGACGAACGGCCTCTTACTCGGCTTCATCTCCGCCGGAGCCATTGAATGTATCCAGGGCTTGGTAGTCGGTCACAGCTTTAGTCCCGTTGAACTGATTGCAAAGATGCTGATCATCGTAACCGGATTCTTACTCGGCCTGATCGCCCGGCATGATGAAAGCATCGGCTTAGCCAGCTTCTCCATCCATCTCGTCTCCACCCGAAAGGCATAAACTATCTGTGTCGACCTTGTCCGTCCCACATCAGATCGCCGTCTGCCCCTACTGCAAAAGCCCCGAAACTCGCCTATCCCGTGAAACCAAATCCGGCGACCGCACTCGCGCCGATCAAGGCGAGTTCCCCCACCGTTGCCGCGATTGCGGACTCCGCTTCTTCGCGCCCGCCGACCCGAAGC
>CBDDBV010000018.1:0-37254 GCA_965225785.1 Bryobacteraceae bacterium
GTTCAAGAGCAGTGGCAGCAATTTCCTGGTGGAGGCGTTCAGACAATGAAACCGCCTTCTCCGCTGGCATGGCTGGCCGGTTCGCCGGTCGGCGCAATCCTGTTGTTTCTGCTTTATGCCTGGCTGTGGCTGGGTTGGTATGAAGGCCGGGTGTCCTGGTGGCTGGCCCTGGGCGCTGTCGGTGCGGCGCTCCGAACGTTGGGCGCTATCGGGCAGGTGCGGCGTTATAAAGCCTGGAGCAAGGAATGGCGGGCGATGGGGCAACCAGGATGAGCCGTCAAATGGAAAAGAAACAAGGGCGCCGCGGCTGGCGCATCGTCATCGCCGCGGTGCTGGTGGTGTTGCCGGTGCTGCTGCCGCCTGAGGCTTCGCGTGGAAATGCATGGTCGGTGCTATGGCTCGCGGCGGTGTTGTATCTGGTCTCGCGGCTTATACGCGCCGTGCTGCGAGGCATGAATAAGGGCCGCAAGGCCAGGGCGACAGCGAAAGCGGCAGAAGTGCTGCCGGTCTCCTGGCTGCTGCGCCTGCCGCTTCCTCACCCTCGCGGGGCGGAAGCGACGCGCAACCTGCCGGACTATTGCGCAAGGCTGCTAGCCAAGTAAGTCACAACAAGCATTCATCGAGAGGAGATTCTATGTGGAACGTATCGGAACGAAACGCGGTGGATTTTTTCAAGGCGGTTCAGCCGCAACGTGAAGCTGAATATTCCGGTGTGGGTCTTGGGCGCGACGCTGCTGCTTATGGGCGTGTGCATGGGGCTCTGGCGGGCTTCCGTGCAGCGTCAGAACGATGAGCGCGAGCAGGCGGCGCGTGGGGTCTGGCTCGACCGCGCCACGGGGTTGACCTGGGCCAGGAAAGCGAGCAATGTCAATGTCACCTGGCGTGGGCCATCCATTACTGCGCGGCGCTCAACCTCGATGGTCATACTGGCTGGCGGCTGCCCTATATTCCGGAGTTGGTCGCATTGTGGCATGTGGAGAAGCCCTGGGAAATGAGCCGCCGGGATTGGGCTTGGTTTAACGACGCCTGGGCGCTTGTCGGTCTGCCGGACGCGGTCGGAATCCTCCGGAATCGCCATGAAGGGTATTTCAAGGGCGGCGTTCTCGGCGATTCGCTGGGAGGGCAAGCGCCTTCGTATCTGTGGACGGCCACCATAGACGGCGCGGACTATAGGCAGGGCAACGATTCGGCGCTGGTCTTCCGGCCGCAGTACGATGGAGAAATGTTCGATATCGGGCTGTCCTGGCGTTATGTCGAGGGACAAGCGCTCTGCGTATCGGGAGCGGCAGGCTGGGAAAAGCCGTTGAAAGGCGCTGAGCTCGAGCTGCTGGCTGCGCGGCGGTAGTCGCTTGGACTGCCGGGCATTATGCGGGCAGAGCGGGAACCGCGTTAAGGAACAAGGGGGCGCTGCCCCCCTTGTATATCCCCGGGATTTAACGCTTGAAGCCGGGGCCTGGTTGAGATAGATTCAGAATCAGCCGTCACGAGGATAGGGCAATGCAGGGATGCAACCCGAGCGCGTAGACGGGCCGGGGCTGGTAAGGGCGCGGTGCTCCCGCATTTCGCGCCCTGCCGCTTCGCTTTGAAACAGCCAGGCTCGATTTCGCTATTAGAAGCGCCTGGAGACGATTTGGGACGCCGTGGCTGGTTGGGTAGCGGAAGGTCGGAAACACGTCTGGGCGGGCAAGTTGAGGCCTTGGCGTGGGTTTTAAAATGCGATGGGCGCTCGCTTACAAAACCGACTCACCGGCAGCTTTGCAGGCAGTTATCAATTCGGCATCAAGCGTTGCCAAAGGCAGCTTCTTTCGGATAGCCAGTTCCAGGGTAAGCGGCATCGTAGGAAGTAAGTCGGTGGATGACCGCAAGGCGGTGAACGTCGGTAAAAATGCGGTCGGCTCCGTCACGGTCAAGGGTGATATTGAGGGAATTCACGGTGGCTAAAAAAGCTTCGGCCTTTGCGGCGGTGAGGATTCCATCTTTCTGTGATTTCGCCAGAACGGCGCTCACCTCATAGCGCCACAATACCGGCACGAAGGCTTCGCCGGAAGCCAATTGCTTTAAAACGCTGTCGGCATACGGATGAGCCGCATTCTGGAAACACCAACGCATGGTAACGGAGTTATCGAGGACAAAAACCGTCAAGCGCGGCCCTTCATGGATTAAATCGCGGATGGTCACGCCTTCGGGAAGCATGTTTCCCTTTCGCAATTCAAGGATGCGGGCGACAACTTCCTGTGCTTGGGTCGAATTGATAGCGCGATGCTCGGCCAGACGACGCTCCTGTTCTGCCCACAGGGAAAAGGCTTCCCGTGCCGCATCTTCGGGACGGTGGATACGTCCGCTCTCGATGGCCTGCTGGACTAAGGGCTGCTGGTCGGGCGTAAAATCGACGTTCATGGCCCAAAGGTATCAGTTTGCCAGTTGATGTCAATTGCGTGTGTGCTGTGCTGCCATGACGATTTTACCTGCTTTCCTGAAGGCAGGCCGTCTTATCCGGTTTCCGTGTCGGTGGGTTGAAAGCTCTTAGCTTTTGGTTTTGCCTTCATAGGAGGTTTTGGTTTTGACTTTCGGGGGGATGCACAAGGGGGGTTTCAGCGGAGCGGTATGAAACTCCTCTTGTGGGGGGAGCTGGCCGGTTTTGCCAGCGTGGGGGGCACCCGCCCGCCCCGGCTTTCCTGGGAAACGGGAAAGGGAAGGAAGTATTTCGGTATCGCCCGCAGGGCATCCTTTGCTTTTTGTTCGGTAGTTCGAGTAGCCGCCCCGCACCCGCGCTTTCAAAAGAGCGCCGTAGGGTGCGGGGCGGAGTGCTTCGGGAACTTATCCACAGTTCGGGTGCGACAAACTACAGGTTTTTTCTATAGGTTTTACTACAGGAAGAGGTTCCACCGTTTCATCGTTCTAGTTCCCACGTTTCATCGTTCTAAGTTCCCACCGTTTCATCGTGCATAAATTGAACAATCCACAGCCTGACGTGGATTCTGCTGGTTCCTTGAAGGGCCTTGATTATTCCCGCGTGCGATGCAATCTTGGGGATATGCAGCGCGTCGGGGAAATGAAGCTTGTAAAGAAACTGGCGAGGCTGCCGAAAGCCAGTGCTATCACGCCTGCTCAACAGAAGTTGATTGAGGCGGCTGCGGTTATTCGGCTTGACCCCGATAATACGGAAGCGGCCTTTATGGCCCGTCACCTGGTGCAATGCACTCTGCCTCACAGCAATCCCGGTAATGTGCCGGTATGGACGCGAAAAAACGGTGTGATTTGCGATTAGCGATTGTGCCCGGCGTCGATATCGATAGCGAGACTTCCATCGGGTATCCTTACGGCGTTCTTCCTCGACTTTTGCTGTTTTGGATAGTAACGGAAGCGGTTGCGGACGAAGGCGCGCCGCCTTGAACTTGGTCACAGCCTTTCAGCATTCATGCGCGAGCTTGGGTAATTCCATCCAGCGCCGGGGCAGGAAAACGCAGTGATGCCAAGCGGCTTCGGGAGCAAATGCGTCGCCTATTCCGATGCCGGATTACCTTCGATGCGGTTATCCGCGATGCAAATCGGCATGGTGAGCGATGGCGGGATATGGATGTCGCTCCAGATGGAGAGCTTTGGTGGGATCCAAAGCAGCCGGAACAAGGAACGCTGTGGGGGAGCTGGATTGAGTTGGGCGAGAAATTTTACGATGCGATTATCGCGTCGCCGGTGCCGCTTGATATGCGGGCATTGCGGGCGTTGAAACGCTCTCCTCTCGCACTTGATTTGTACGCCTGGGCCGCATACAAAGTTTGGATGGTAGACCGAAAGAACGCTTCCCAATTCGTCCCGTGGGCGGGACTCGTGGAACAGATGGGCGCAAACTACGACGCCAAGCGTATCGACCATTTCAAGGAAAAGGTGAAGACGACTTTTCGTAGGTAGGGGCAGTGTTTCCAGGGGGCCTGAATGTCGAATGGCACCGCAATGGTTTAACCTTCCTGCCGGGAACGAAGCTTGCAATAGCTGCTAGAAAGGCTCCTGGATGATAAGTGAGGATGATTGGAAATTTGAGGCCGCTCCTGGCGCTGTGATAGCCCGTCACCTGTCTGGTTTTGCTGTGCGTTTATCGAAGCGTTTGGGAGAGTCTGCACGGGTTCTGGCGGGAGCTAAGGGGCTTGCGCAAAAAGAACGGTCGCGATTGATTCATGCAAGCCGTCGCGCTTTTGAGAAGCGATACGGCTGCCATGTTTGGGAGAACAATAGAGGAAAGGCATTTACTACAACATAAAGGACGTTATGTTGGGGGGCTGGTTTTCTCTGGCGGCTCTTTAAAGTCGATATGACGGATAGCCAAGGTTTCCATTAAAGCCTCTTCCGAGTCAAATAGCGAAAAGGCGTTGAGGTTGTGTGCGTCGAGCAAATTAAGAACTTTGACACGCTCCGTCGCAGGTATGGTGAATTTCCAAAGAACGTCTTGATTGGGAGCATCCAGAGAGAAAACGTTTGCGTGGGGCGCGAAATGCCACCCATCATTTTGAAAGCTCCAGCAGATTGTATATTCACTCTGCTGTAAAAAGTGCCGCCGATGTGTTTTCACGTAGTGCCCAAGAGGGCGGATTTGAGGCTCCTTGCTGGAATGAAATTTGAAACCTTCTGGTCGCTCTGAATAGACATAGATAGCGACTCGTTGTTTAATTGCATTTCTGAAAGCAAAATAGGCCGCTACGTAAGGGGTTCTACTCCAATCGAGAAGAGGCGATGGAAAGTTGTGATGGCGAAGATAGGCCATGTAGCTGTAAGCGGGGAATGGGCCGAAGCCGCCAATCATCAGGTTGAAGCTGTCATATTCACTGGCTGACGTAAGCACATCTTGAGGACTCGGCAACTCATCCCATTCATGGCGCGTGAACGTCTCCACCTGAGGGCGAATAGCGGAGATGAGGTTGTAGTAATCAGAAAAAAACATATCTCGTTCTCCTGTGCGCTCGAGGGTCGTATCGAGCGCCCAACAGGCATTGCTCTGCCCTCGGAATAGATATCTCTGGCCTATAGAAATGCCTCGGTTCTTTAATTCGTCTTCAAATTGTTCCCACGTTTCCACATCAATTGATTGCATATTATCGCCTCTGGTCGCGCTCGTGAATCACGTTAACTCGTTCCTACGCAAGCTGATTCGGACAGTGCTGGCGTACCACTGATTGCCATGTGGAGTACGGATATTAAGGCGGTTTAGCTCCCGTGTGATGTCGCGCAAGCCCCTGCCCTGCCCTTTCCATTCCGTCATAAGCTTCAGCACTTCTGGTGGCGTCGGCGGTGTGTTCTTCGCGGCCCTGGCAAGCTTGGCTGCTTCGGCTGCGCGGGGATTGCCTAGTTTGGTTCCTCTGGCCTTGGCTGCTGCAAGGGCTGCTATGGTGCGTTGTGAAATCATCTCGCGCTCATGCTCGGCCACGGCCGCCAGTATGTGAATCGTAAGCCGGTTCGCGCTCGGCATGTCCACGGCGACAAATTCAACGTCGCTGTTCATCAGGCCGGAAATGAAATGGACGTTGCGGGCCAGCCGGTCAAGCTTGGCGATGACCAGCACGGCGCGACGCTTCCGGCATTCGGCCAAGGCGGCCAGGAGCTGAGGCCGGTTATCTTTACGGCCGCTCTCCACTTCGATGAACTGCGCGGCCAGCTCGCCCTTGCCTGCCATGAAGCGGGCAACAGCTTCGCGCTGCGCATCCATGCCTAAGCCCTTGATGCCCTGCTTGTCGGTCGAAACCCTGAAGTAAGCCACAAATTGCGCCATATTTACTTCACTGTACTTTTCTCAAACGAGCGTTTGAACAAGTACACCACGGCATCGACGGAAGGGAAAGCAAAATTTCACGAGGTCTTTTCGGGGCGCGGGAGCGGCCAGCGTCAGGATGCATTCCTGCAACGGCTCCCATGATTACGCTCTGCTGGTTTTGGCGGCGCGGAAGCTGACGAAGTAACGCGCCTTGGGGTAGAGTTCGAGTTTTCGCAACCGGCGCTTCTGTGTCGGCCCGAGATTTTTAGTAAAGCCGGAACGTCTGCCATTTACGACGCCCTGCGGCTCGTGCTCGATATCGAATTTAGCAGCCCAATATGGATGCATCCCCTTAAGCATGTACTTGCCAGCGCCGCGCGGGGTTGGAGCGCTGCGCACATGAATTGCGGCCTTTGCATCCAAGATTCCCCCAGCAGTACGGGATAGCCATACCGGGAGCCGTTGCAGGAATGCATCCTGACGACTGGCCGGAATATGAACGAGCAAATGAAAGTTGAAATTGGCGCTGTCTGGCGGTCGCTCGATGACCCATACGAAGGTTGCCGGGCAGGTATCGCGCTTGCCTCTCGTGACCCACTTTCCTAGCTTTCCTCTAAACGCTTGCAACGCCTTCACTGCGTTCTCAGGCGGGCAATCGACGTAACCCAAATTTAAGGACACCATCTGATTCAGCGGAAGCTTAATGGCTTCGGCGATTCCAATAGCGTGGTGGAAATTGCTGGCCGGTTTCTGATTAATGAACTGAGTACACCCCATGAAGATATGCTCCTTATTCGCCATTATACCTTCATATTGTGGCATTCTACGAAACGGGCCTCCTAATAGTGGTGGGGTACTTCGGCGCTCACGAAAAGTGATCCACTTCTGCTCGATTAAAGTGACCCACCTGGAGAACAGGACTCGGTTTCAGCGCGCATCATCATCCACGCCGCAGGCGTGTGCAGTTGTCGCGAAGATGCCGGACTCGATATCATCCGCGCCAAAGGCGCGCTCTGCTCGGGGTGAGGGGGAGTAAAAGGACGGCGTTATCGCGCTGGCGTGGAACGGCGGAGTTTGTTGCGGAGGTGCTGGAAGTATTCCGGGCCAACCTTGAGTTGCAGTACTTCGTCGATCAACGGCGCGAAGTACGCCAGTGAACGGATCGTGCCGAGAGGGACAGCATCGACCGGTCTCGCTGAACGCCGCGCCACGGCGAGTGTCAGTGCGTTCTCGACTGTGGCGAGAGGCACGCCGCGGTCATGCAACTGAGCCGCAAAAGAACGATCCGCTCGCCGAATCACGCCGACTGTGCCCGGCGTTGCGCAGTAAGCTTCCAGAACGCGCCGCTCATACTCGCGATGCTCCATCCGACCGCGACCCTCAGCCCTGGGGCTCGCGCAACGACGGACCGTTAATGGCGACCGTGTGGCAGTAATGCCGCACGCGGCTCAGCAACGCCTCGACCATGGACTTGTTGCCGAGGAAGTTCTGCCACTCGTCATAGCCAAGGTTCGTAGTAATGATCGTCGAATGGCGGTGATAACGCTCCTCCATCAGCTTGAAGAACGTATTCGACTGCTCGGGCTTCAGGTTTAAATACCCGAACTCGTCGATCAGAAGGACGTCCAGTCGCGCCAGCCTGTTTAACAACTGGCGCGTGGATCGATCCGCCAGCGAAGCATACATCTCATCGAACAGATCCTGTGCCCGAACGAACTGACAGCGGTGTCCATTCTGCAAAGCTTTCAGCAGAAGGCCGCAGGCCAGTCCGGTTTTGCCCACGCCGGTCGGGCCGACCAGCACCAGGTTCTCGTGCTTAGCCACGAAGTCGAGGTCTGCGAACGTGCGCATCTGCTTGCGGTTCACTCCCGGCTGGCGCGTCCACGGAAACGTTTCCAGAGACCATCGCTCGGGTAGATTCGCTCTGTGAATGCGCCATTCGAGCGCGCTCTCCTGCCGCTCATGCCACTGCGCCCGCAGCAGCCCCGCCACGAACTCCGTGTAAGGGATCTGCGCCTTTTCGGCGGCCTGCAACTGCTCGTCGTAAACCTTCAGCATGCGGCGCAGCTTGAGATTCTTCAGCAGTTGTTCCAGTTCTTCAGTCATTGCCTTCCGCCTCCTGACCGGTCCCCTTTATGGGGACCTCAGCCTTTTCCCCGATCAGAAAGTAGTCGCGGGCCACGCGCCGCAGAATCATCCGTTCCAGCCGGTCGAGATCGTAAAGCCCATAGCGCGCGGCTTCGGCAACCGCCGCAAGGAAGGGTTCTCGTGGATACTCGCGCAGCAGCCGCAGCATTTGCCGCAGGGCAAGAGTTATCCCTTTGCGTCCTTTCTGCTTAAGCGCCGATAGATAAGGTGCGATCTCCGGCGCGCTTTCGAGGAGAGCCTGTTCTTCCGGATGCGGATCGTTTCGCTTCACGCCTGCGCCACGCGGCGGCCGGTGTTCGGCCCGCATGATCCGCTGATTCGGCGGCGTCAGAACGCGATCGTGTACGACGATATGGCGCGGGTCGAGTTCGATTTCGATCCGGTCGCGCGTCTCGCGAACCTCCACGCTCCGCCCGATCCAGGAGACCGGAACCGAGTAGCGAATCGAGTTCACCGAGACATAACCTTCCGTGTCGGCGGTGCGCCGGTGCAGCCGATACACTTCCGGAACCCATGCCGGCAAAGGTTTGAGGTGCAGCCGTTCGACCGCAAACAGCTCTCGCGGCACGGCGCGAAGATGCTTCTTATAAGTGGAGTTCACCTTGTCGCACCACTGACGCGCCTGCAGGTTGAGATCCTGCCAGCCGGTAAAGGTACGGCCCGCCAGAAAGTTGTTTTCAATGAATGAAAAAGGCCGTTCCACACGCGCCGAACGATTGGCGTCGCCGCGCTCATGCGCCACGAAACGGAAACCGAGGCGGTCGGCGAACGCCTCCATCTCGGGCACCGGGATCATCTCGCGTCCCGTGCCGCGCAGCACCACCACATGCGTGTTGTCGATCATCACGCGTTCCGGGGCGCCGTTCATGTAGCGCACCGCATCGGTGAGAAACACCTTGCAGTCGAAGCGCTGAAAGGTGGGATTGATCTGAAAGAACAGCATGCGCGAATAACACAGCACCGCCGATGCGGTCTGCGCCTTATACTTCCTGCCGCCCACTTCCACTTCATGCGGCGACGTGTCGTGCTGCATCTCCACACCGGGCTCGAAATGATATTGGCCCGCGGGCACAACCGGTGTTTGCCCGATGCCCTGCCTGCGGCAGAACGCGGTCAGCGCCTGATAAGACAGCGCCGCTCCGCCCACCTCGAGTTCCTCATGGACTCGCACGAGATTCCCCTTGCAGGAAGCCAACAGCTCGAGGATCTGTCGGCGGTAAGGTTCGGCTTTCTCCGGGCGCTGCATCTCCGGCACGCTGACGGACTTCGATTGCAGGACTTTGCGCACCGTGAGGCGCGATACTCGCAACACGCGTGCGATCTCGCGCTTGCTCACTCGTTGCTCGTGCAACTCCAGAATCGCGGCGCGCTGCGCCTGGCTCAGCATGTCTGCCTTCCTGTTCCTTTCCGATTCGTTCCGCCATCCGGTTCAGTTCCCGGCGCGCACTTTCGATCTCGCGTTGCGCCTGCTCCTGCTGTGCGGCATTCATCTCCGGCAAAGCTTCGTTGAGCTTGCGGCCGGCGCGGCGCAGAATGGCAAGCGCCATCTCCAGATCGCGTTCAACCTGTTCGGCCGCGGCGGCCTTCGCGGTCGGCGGTTGGCGCTGCGTCTTCAGAAACAGTTCCGGTTCGGTGAGAATGCGCGCGCGAACCACCCGCGAGCCTTCGCGCCAGGCGGTATAAAGCTGCGCCGCCTGCCTTGCATCGCAGCGGTGCTTCACGAATACGTTGGCCATGCGCTCACAGTCTTCGGCGCTGACGCGAGCTACCGGCACCAGATACTTCATGGCGATCTGCGCGGCGATGTTTCCTTCGCGCACATGGCGCTGAACCGCTTCGGGCAATAGCTCGACAAGCGCCAGCCGCCGCGATACCCAACTGATGCTGCGATCGAAACGGCGCGCCAGTTCGTCGAGCGAGTAGCTGAAACACCGTTCCATCTCCGACAGCAGCCAGCCCTGTTCGAGAGCGCTTTCCTGCGGGCTCATCCGCTGCGAACGCGATAACAGCAGAGCTTCGGCTTCGCCCATCGGCCAGACCGTGGCTTCGACGGTGTCGCGGCCCAGTTGCCGGAGCGCGGCGATTCGTTTGTAACCCTCGATCACCAGGTAGTCGGCGTTGCCTTCCTTCGAAACCACAACGATGGGCGTCTGCTGCCCGCTCTCAGCCAGCGAGGCCAGCAGTTGGCGCTGGCGGTGCGGCTCGCGAACTCGCAGGTGTTCCCATCGCAGGTCGAGCTGGTGAAACTCCAGGTGCATGACCGGGTGCCTGAAACCGAGTATGCGGAAGGTGGGGACTGGTCTTTTGCGGAGAAAGCGGAAGTATGCCGGGAAGTGGCGTGGGATCAGTAAGATACGGACGGATCTGGTCTTTCGTGGTGCGGACGATTAGTGCTCCCATAACGCCAATGAAATCAGCGCCTTGCGGGCCGAACTGGTCTTTCGCGACGTCCCAGGGAAGTTGGTTGAGGGGAGGCGGCAATCGCAGCGGTTCGGCTGGTTCGGGGTGCGCCGCCGCGCGCTGGTCCATTCGCCATGCGATGGAATAGCCGGGGTTCTGATTACGCCAGTTTGCCTGGGTCTTCTGACGGCGCGCCGTCTGACACTCAGGGACGTTCGCAGGCTCGTTGCCTGCTTCCCACTCGCGGATTCGGCCGGAACCACCGGCGACAGATGGTGCACGGTCTCTTCCGGGCCTCGGGCATCGTGATGTTCTATCGTCTTCATCACGAGTGTTCGCTCGCCCCCAGGTCTACGGGATCAGTTCAGAATCCCTGGGTCATTTCTGGCGAGCAGAGGTGGGTCAGTTCTGGAAAGCGCCGAAGGGGGTATCCCGATTTGGCTGAAAGTGATGTATATCTACAGTAAAGGTGGCGCGGGCGCTACCGCTGCTGTTGGGTGTGCTGCTTGCGTGCGTGGTCGCGCGCTGCGTTATGGCCGCGAAACTCATGCTCGGGCCATTGGCGCTCACACTCCTTGAGCGCGGCCAGCATTTCGGGCCGCGTCATCAGGTGTTCGGAGTAACCGGGCCAGTCCTCATAGTGCAATTCGGTGCCGGTGACGCGCTGGGTACAGCGCTGGATTATCCACGCGGGCCGGTCGGTCTTTTCTGAAAAGCTCATCGATAAGTGGCTGTTGGTTTAGATTATTGCACTCTTAAAAGCATAAATACGACTTTACGCATAATCGTGTTTAAGTGCAACTCGATTCGAGGGTGATTGGAATAATTATCCTTGGTAAATGGTTTTGATACTGCTTGTCTTCTTCTTGCTCAACTGCGCGTTTTTGTTTTTCCTCTGGACGCAACTTCGAGAATGGCTGGGCATTCTAACTCAATCTCAAGCTGCCACTGCCTGCGAGCTGGAGACGTTAAATACACATATGTGTACAGTCATCAACATGATTCGAGACCGTACTAATTCACCGGGAACCGCTTCTCAAGGAACTTGACCATTTCCTCTCGCAAGGTAACGCGCTGCTGTGCCGCCTGCGCCTTGGCGCGGGTATGCAGGGATTCGGGTACGTCGATGGTTAGACGTTTTATGCGCTCGGCGCGGGGCTGCTGCGGGGCTGCTGGCTGACCGCTTACCCATGCGTCCTCGTTCACTGGCGGGTTAGCTCCCTGTTCTGGCTTGGGCTTGATTTTCATGTATGAACCTCCTTACTTCGGCTGCTAGCTGGTTAATTTCGCGGGCTGCGGCTCCCTTGGGTTCCGCTTCCATGACGGATAAACCCTCATTGGTGCTTGTGGCGAAAACCGTCCGCATCGCTATTTCGGTTTCAAGTATCGGAATGGCGTAGGCGTCCGCGAGTGATTCCCTAAAGTCGCGCCCTATTGTCGTGTGTGCGACTTTACGATTTATCGCAAAGGCGCTTTTAAGATTAGGTTTCATCATCGCTGCATCTGTGATGAGGTCAACAATCTTCTTTGCGCTCCACACGTCGAGCGGGGAAGGCGGCACGGGAATTATTACGAGGTCGCTGGCGAGTATCGCTGAGCGGGCAATGTCCGATGCCAGCGGCGGGCCATCTATGAACGTCCAAGCATAGGGGGCTGCCAAGCCCGGTAAATCTCGATGAAGGGTGTTTTTAGGCAACCCAACAACATGGAAAAGCGGCTCCTTCTGGCGGGCTGCATGCCAGTCCAAGCCGCTGCCTTGCGGGTCGGCGTCTATAAAAATAACGGTATCGCCCGCGATAGCGAAGCTGCTAGCTAGGTTAATCGCAAGGGTGGTCTTTCCAACGCCGCCCTTTTGATTCAACAAACTGATAATGGGCATTTTTAAATACCTGTGTCGTGTGTACGGAAACACGACTTTACAGGTTTAAGAGGCGATTGTCAACTCTGCGGTTGCCAAGCTCTTGCATGGCGGAATAGCTCGGCTATCTCGCTTTCCGTGGGCTTCTGCCGGGATTGAAACCGAATGGTCTTATAGCCTGCGGCGTTGGTGAGCGCGTCCCGCTGCCGGTCGGCGCTGGCCATGTGAGTGCGGTCGTCAAGCTCGACCAGGGCAACCACATTGAGCGTCTGCCGGTCGCAAATGACGTAATCGGCAATCTTCCGGTCGAAATGCGCCCGGACAGACCAGCGGGCGCTATTGGAAAGCTTGCCGTCATCGGTGATGATAGCGGCAAAGGACACTTGCGGAAACACAAGATAGGCAGGCAGGGCGCGTTGCAGGCGGCGGAAGAATTCCGCCTCATTGGACGTGAGCAAGGGTTTGCGCTGGATTCGGGAAAGCCAGGGTTTGCGGGCTCTGAGTGACCAGACGACCGTTGCGAGAATCGCAAGGATGGCAAGTGCTGCCAAGATGATGGAGTTTAAACGGTCGGGAAGCTGCGCAAAGGAAAAGGCGACGGAGGGGAAAAGCATATCTTGGGGTTTATAGTCGGTACGAGATAGCTGGCAAGGCTGAAGCAAAGCATCCGGAGTGAATAATTATTCCTTGCCAGGAAAAACTATGCAATTTGGGGGAACTACTACTCTGTCAAAAACGTCTTAGTAGCTGAGAGGGTTTAAAATGCCTGCTCCGCTCGCCCGTTATTCGATTGTCCTTGGATTTTTGCTTCTTCAAGGCCAACTCGGCGTTCTTTACGCTGAATCGTCTAAAACCATCGATGTCGTGCTGACACAGCCACTGACGGACACCGGGTTGCAAGTTTCAGCGGGACAGCTCATTAACATCAGCGCTTCCGGAACGATGAATTGGTATACAGGCGAGTGCAATAACCAATGTCTTTCGTCGCCGGCAGGCCAAGCGTGCCCATACACCGGCTTTTACGCCCAGGGGCTCTCGTGCTGGTCTTTAATTGGGCAAGTCGGCAATGGCGCACCTTTCGAAGTTGGAACCTCCCTGACCTTTACCCCAGTATCTTCGGGAGAGCTTTACCTGGGAGTCAACGATAATCAGTATCCTGACAACACCGGACAATGGACGGCTGTTATAAGGACAACTTGTAAATCTCATCTTGAAAATCTAAAGGATTACAAAGACGGGCAAAGGCACGCGCTTTCAGCTTCGGAGATTTTTCCTCCGGTAAAAGTGCCCACACCTCCCGGCGCGATGTGTTCCGCGATTGTTGTTGAACAAAGCCCCAATCCGCTTTACTTATCGACGGGCGATGACGAGAAAGCCATTATCAGCACTTTTGGGCCGCCTTCCATGGCAATCAGTCCGAAGTTCGAGGTAGTTCTAACCAGCAATCCGCACAGCAATTGCGCTGCTAGCCTCGATTTCGAAGGTCAAAGCGGGACAAGCCCCCTTAGCGCCTCCGTAACCGCCGCTCCCGAGGGCTGCAGCGGAATATTTTCCGTTGCTGTGTCTGGAGGTAATCTGTTCTCCAAAAAATCGACAACGGTTGTCGTTCCTCCACAAGTCATGATTCAGACGCTCGTAGGTGAAGCTGGCGCTCAAATCACCCCTGGAGACGCCACCATGCCTGCTCTCCTTCTGGTGGCGCAAAATCGATTCGGCGACCAGAATTTCCCAGGCGGCAAAACTGGGACATGGCAAGCGGTTTTAACTCCAGCACAGTTCTACGGGGCCTCTAATACGACTGACGATGGAACTGAGCCAGAGCTTGATATTGCTTCGCAAGTTTTTTCAGCGACGTCGCCCGTTACGATACCAACGGGCTGTGAAGCGTACTGGTCGCCCAATGATGACCAGTTCAGCACCTTACAAGAATGGGCTAATAAGACGGCAGAGGACATAAGTGATGCCGATTGGAAATCACTGGATACCGTCGGAGCACCAGACCTGTGGCATGGAAGCCCTAAACAGGCAGTCATCAAAAAATCTATAGCTAATAATGTGCTGGGTGGCTATAAAACAGCACCGGCAATTGTCCTGTTCAGAAAGGCGGCGTCTGTAAACGACCCCGCAGTGGTAATCATTCCATGAGACTACGGCGCATTATTGGCGGTACGATTCTGTTGCTGCTATGCGCAGCCGCTGGAAAAGCACAAGATTCTCCACCTTTGCCTCAAAACCACGCTCAGGAAATAGCGGCGTTGGCTCCACATCTGTTATGGCACGATGAAGCCAGCCATGAAGCATATCTTATTACGAGAGAGCGCGTAACAAAGCGGATCTTCGCGGAAATAGATGGGTTTATCGGGGACAGTTTTCGGCCTGAGAGCATCACGACCGCTCAAGTGGCAAAGGAAATCGACGAACTCCTCGGCTACAGCAAGAAAACCGACGTATTCAAAACTTCCACTTTTCGCGTGGATTTAACAAGTGGAAACTACCTAATTGTCGGCATCGAATTATGGGCTGGAGGCGAAGCAATAAGTGAGGATGCTATTTCGCTAAGAGCGTACAAGGCGGTAGGCAACCGCTTTGTGTTTATCGCCGAAGCCAGCGATTTGCATAGCAGCGACCCCAATAACAATTTCCTCGCTAGCCTTGAGGCCATTGTCGTGGCCTCCCCGGTCAAGGGTGAGTTCTGGTTGATGTGCTGGGCAGAGGTGCCGCCAAGAACTCCTCCTACCGTGACAATGCGGATTTATGCCTTTAACGGCTCAACGTTCCGCACGGTTTGGGCACCGCAAGATATTATTGCCCAGGGGGTTAAAAAGGCCGTGGAGGCCACCCCGGATGGGGGCATCATTGTAAACCGGATGGCCGAGCCCCACGCATCCAGCGTCATCAAGGAACAATACGGCTTGACTGCTGCAGGGCCGGTAAAAATTGCCTCGTGGAAAATCGATAGGCGAGACGCGAAGTAAGTGAAGATGGGCAATACAGTTCATCAGCTCCTAGTCGGGCCGAGATGTAAACTCTTTCAATGAACAGGCCCAAGCCGGGCAGGCCTGTCGTGGATTTTCGCAGAGTTGATTGCCGTCGCGCGACCGGCTCCAGATTTCCAGCCGGTGACTTCCACAATCGGTAAATCAACGTGAAGCGGGTTGTTGCGCGTGATAGTGAGCTGATGTCGAGCAAATAGCCGTTAGCAGGCAAGGTTACCTGATTGACCGCCGCGCTCGTCCCTGATAAGTTTCAGGCGCTATGAAAATGAGGCGCATCACACTTCCATCCAAAAACCCGCAAGGCCTGGCGCTTGACGCTATCGGCGGCGAGGCCCTTGCGGGTTCCGGATTTGAGGATGAGACGCCGGAGCAGGGCTTTACAAGTCCCGAAGCAGAGGTTGCGCCTCGTTCAAAAGCCGCTCCGTTGCCGGGCCAATGACGTTGCCCGTCTCAGTCGCCGCTCCTTTCTCGCGGTCGAGCCCGAGGACGTAATCGGCGGCTTTCGCGGCGGCGCTGGCCGCCCAGAAGATTTCATTCTTGTCGTCTTTCAGCGCCTTAATCCATGAGGCGAAATAGGCGGCTGTCTGCGCCGGGTCGTAGGGAATGCCTTTTTCAGCGGCCATGAAGCAGGATGCCAGGTCGGCTACTAGTTCTTCCTTGGCATATTGCTGGTCACCAAAGCGGTATGCCTCGGTCAGCGTGGGGCGATTCAGCCGGGAAGGGTGGCCGCTCCAATGGGCCAGCTCGTGGCAGGCGGTGCCGTAATAAGCCGGGGCATCGGTGAAGCACTCTTTGGGCGGAAGCTGCACATGGTCGCTGCGGCGGTTGTAATAGGCCCGGTCGCCGCCGTGCCGGATATCGGCCCCGGAATGGGTCAATATGTGTTCTCCGGCTTCAATAACCTCAAACGGCTTGCGCGGCTCGATGGCGATGGCCGGTATGCCGTCGATTTGACGGGCGTTGAACACGGTATAAACCCGGTGAATCAACCGGCCCCGCTTGTCCTCGTCCTCTTCGGTTTCAGCCTTGCTGCCGGGCTTGGCTTCCCAGAATTCAATGTGAGTGCCTTTCTCGCCCTTGCGCACCTGCCAGCCTTTATCGGCGGCCTGCTTGTACGTCATCCAGCGCGGGTCTTCGTAGCCTTTGCGCATGCCGGAAATCATCAAGGCAAGCACGTTTCCGCCCCGGTAGGATTTGCCGGTGGTGGGATTCATCGGCATCTGGCTTCCGCCTTCCCAGGGCTTCTGCCATGGCGCCGTACCGGCTTCGAGCAGGCGGATAATATCGTTGGTGACTTCCTGGCGGTGGTCACGCGGGGGCGGCTTGTCGGTGGATTCGGTGCGGGTGTTCATAGCGGGTTCCTTCTGTTACCGGGGTTGCTGTTGAAATTCAAGGCGCTTCGTGTAAATGGGGTTGATGAAAAATCAACCCTTGGCTCACGCCGAGTGCGGGGTAGCAAGCGTCAGAAATTTCAGCGGGCGGGGCAGGGGAGCCGAGCCGAGCATGGCTCTTTACTGCCATTGCGAGCGAGCTTTCCTGCCTTGCCGTAGATGGAATTTGACGCGCGCGAGGGCGGAGCCCTTAGTGCTCTATGCTCAGAGAAGCCGCTCTAAATTTTTTAATTGCGCTTTCCCATGTACCAGATGCATAATGTCCATGTGACCCGGTATGCGGGCTAAAAAAGCCCCCTCTTTACTTTGAATTCGCTGCACACGATACGTGTGTGCAATCTGGCGAATGCAAGGAGGTGAGGACAAGTGTACTTTGGTCACGACCTTTTCAGCAAAATTGAATATATTTCAATACGCAGCACTGTTTTGATTCTGGTGCTGCTGCACCTGGGCAAGTTCATACTCGAAGCAATGGGCGTTGGACAGTAACAAAAACCTTAGCTTCCGTCGGGAGTGAGGTTTCTCCTGACGGAAGCTGTTCATTCCTTCTCGCTCACCGCAGTCACGTTAATCGCCTCAATGACCGGCTCGCCCTTGGTCCTCCATGGCAGGCGGACTCTCCATCGGAGTGATGATGTCTATTTTTTCGATGACTGGAACGCCTCGTTCCGGGGGGTCGTAGTCGTCGCGGTGCCACTCGCGGATGATGGCGCATCGGCGGAAGTTGATGGCATGCACTATTTCGGCAAGCCGTTTCCCTGTCACGGTCACGGTCATGAAGGCATAAAAGACGGTGAACGTTTGCCCGAAATGATGGTCGAAGCTCATGTTCAGGAAGTGAGCGTAAGCCGGAAACTGCGCGGGCAGTTTGGCGCAGAAGACTATCAGGCTTTCCGGCCGGCTGCGGTTCTCAAACGGCACGTAAACCCGATTGGCGGGAATCATCAAGCGCGGCGGTTCGAGGTCGTCCAGCGGTGGCGTCTCTTCCCCTGGCTGAGGCGGTTCCGGCGCGGATGGCTCGCGGCGCTCTTTCCGTCTATCGCCCGCGCTCCAGAGGCCGCGGCCGCCACCGAAAACGCCCGTATCGTCCTTGCTCATCGCTCAAACTCCCTGTTCTCGTGGTCGCTGGCCCGGCTGCCCCATACCCGCTCGCGCCAGTATTTTTCAAATGCCTTCCCGACATTCCGCGATTGCCGGGAACGTGCCGGGGCCGTCCGCTGCCACCAGGTGTAGCCGTCACGCTTCATCGGGTCAAAGGCCGCGCTCTTCGCATGTATCGCGCGATGGATTCCAGCTACTACGGCGGCGGCTCGTTCCTGCGCGTCTTCCAAGGTTTTCGGGGGCTGCGAAAGCTTCTCCCTTTCCTTGGCAATTTGCTTTTCCAGAGTGTCCTTGCTCGCGCTCAGGCGTTGAAGATTTTTCGCGCTGCGGTTCAGGCCTCCACGCTCGGTCTTATCGCCCTTTCTCTCCCTGGCGCTGGCGGCTGGCCCTAGATGCTTGTCCGCTTCCCTGGCTTTGATTTCCGCCCATTCTTTATCGCCGCGCTCAAGCGCTTTCTTTCTCTGCTGCGCGTTGGTCAGGTGCCCGTACCGCCAGCGGTCGGCTTCCGTTTTCAAGCCGCGCTTTTCCAGCTCCCGCGCCCCGCGCTCAGCCCATTTCTGCCGCCACAAGGAAAGGTTCTTCTCCTTGTCTTCCCAGGTAAAAACCTTAGCTCCCAATCCGTCCTTGCTCACTTCGCGCATGCTGGCCAGAATATGGACGTGGTAATTGCGGTCGTCGCCGTTCCGGTCGGGGCTGTGGATGTCCGCCTGGGCTGCTACGCCCTTGCGCTGAAACTGCTCGCGCATGAAGTCCTTGACGATGAATTCCCGCTGCTCATCGGTGAGCTGGCAGGGCAGGGAAGCAATGAAGGAAATGCCCGTTTGCGCGTTGCTCCGCGTCTCGTGCGCATCGTAAAAATTCCAGAGCTTGTCGGGGTCGCGCAGCTCGTCCGGCGCGAACACGAAAGACGCAATCGGCTTGTCCTTCATGCGGCTGAAATCCTTCAGCTCGCCGGTGCGCTCCTCCGTAATCGCGTCGCGGCTGTTATACGCGGCTTTGGCCACCATGCTTTGGCCCTTGCCGCGCGAAACAACAGTGGCCGTCAGGTGATAGCTCATTCGGCTCTACGGTTCCTGAATGGGCTTGTTGCGCCCACGTGCGAGCGCTCGTTGGTATCCCGAAACCTTACGCCACTTCTCGATATTGCTCTTCAATTCCGGATGCGCGTTTTCAAAAGCCGCGATGTCGGCAAGCTGCCAAATATGTACCTTGCCGCGATTGATGGTTTCGACGGGCCGGGGGAAGTCCGCCCAGGCGCGGACTTTATAAAGCCCGCGCCGCGTGTAATGGCTCCATCGGTCTTGCAGGTCAACCCATCCGAGCCGCGCTTCCATTGCCTATGCTCCCTTGCTTTTGCCTGCCGGATGGCAGGCTTGTTTCGGCGCTTGCGACGAAACCGCACGGTTCACATTGTGTGAACCTATAAGTGCGCCCCTTCGGGGATTGTTGTCTTCGGCTTTTTTGTGTTGCCGTGGAAAAAAACCTGCTGCAACCAATCTACAACGATGTATTGTGATTATGAACCGGAATCGGCAAGAATCAAACATCCTGAAAAACTATGGCCGAACTTGAAACCGAGAAATTGAAAAAGCTGAAGGCGGAAAGGGCGGCGCTCGAAGCCCGCATCCGGCAGGAGCAGCAGCGGGTGAGCAAGGCCGAGCGCAGCCGGGACACCCACCGTAAAATACTGGTGGGGTCGGCGGCGCTCGAAGCCGCCAAGCGGGACAAAGAATTTTCAGCGCGGCTGGATGCCGAGCTGAAAACTTTCCTCCTAGGCGGCCGCACTTCCCGCCCTTCGGATTTTGAGCTGTTCGGGTTTCCGGTTCCGGCAAATTTGGCGGAGCGGAAGGTTAAGGCTAAAACGGCGAAGTAGAAGCACGGGGCGGGCTGTCATCAAATCTTCATTTGCGCGGGAAGTTGGATTTGCTTATGTTAGGCGGAGGTCTCAACAAAAGCATGGCTGTCCAGTGTCCCAGAACGATAATGAAAAAAATCCCGCTGACTTTGTGCGCGATTTCAAAATATTGGCCGCTGAGAGGCGTCCAAAGGCTACCGGCTATTTGTCTTGGCTTGAGTCGGAAGAGGGCGAAAAACGCCTGAGAACACATGCCGCTGAATGGGCTGCGCTCGTTGAGGAGAAGAACCGCAGCCGTAATTCTGATGGCAACAATTTACCGGCGTCTCGTTAAGGCGCGGAGGTTCCTAGCAGGTCGAAATCAGGCTGGTTGTCTTTGATTTGCTTGGGCTCTCTACGAGACTCCACAGGGCGGGGCCATTGGCTGTGATGGACTGTGCGCAACCGATGCACAAGGTCTCGTTGGAGTCGATGGGCGGCTTCCGCTTCTTCCGGCGTAAGACTGAATTCCTCCACCGGCCCCTCACATAGAAACTCGCTTAAGAGCCTTGCTTGTTCCAGTGCTGGAAACAGGTCTTTAGACTGGTCTGGCTCACTCATCGCGATTTACCTCTTCCCATGCCCGGAGAATACGTTTGCGGGCTGCTTGATATACCGCAGTGCCGATACCAAGCATCTCGCACGCCTCTGCGGGCTTATAGCCTTCCAATCTGGAGTTTAGAACATCAATGGCCAGCCTGTCACCAGACAGGCGCAGTCGCAACCGGTCTAAGCGGTACTGCGCGTACATGTCGGTTTCCTTGTGCTCAAGGACTTGCTGATAAGCATTCCAGTCTTTCCAATCCGCGCGTCTACTGTGCTTTTTATAAAGACCGTCGGCAATGCTGTCGGCGGTCTTTATCAGGTAGGTCTTGAAAGAGACTTCGGGCGGCCAGTTTCGCGCTCTCGCAATTGTTCGCGTAAACACCTCTTGGAGAAGGTCTTCCACCTCGTAATCCCTGAGATACAACAGAACCGGAAACAGACGTACACGGATATAACCGCATAGCTGTTGAAATTCTTCGGGGGAAAGCCTTTCTAAGGCATCAGCAACCCGCTGCGCTGCATTATCAGGGAAACGCGAAAACAATTTCCCCAAGAGTACTATGCGCTGCAATCAGCGCTTTTGGACAAATTATTTTAGGGCGGCCAAAAGGGCGTTGGGGAGCGCAGTACTGAACAAATGCACGGGATGAAACTACATTCCCGGCAAGGAGAAAGTACCCAAATGAGTTTCAATAACGACTCGCAAGTACGTTACCATGACCCACCCGAGCCGCCAGTAAGCAGTTCTCACCACGCGGCCGCCGCGCACGGCTTTGCCCAGGTCTTCGGGCTACACCCGGCCATGGCCGTGCTCATCTTCATCGTCAATTCGATGATTTTCGCCGCTGATTGGGGGACTATCGGCGCTTTCTGGCCGGTCTCCCTTCTCATTGGTGCCGTCCTCGGCTTCATCACTTACCGGGCGCAAATGAAGTGGTACGGCGATGACAACGAAACCGCGCTCATCAAGGCGGGCATACTCGCCCTGCTGACCGCAATTCCTGTGCCGATTCCAGCGGCTCTCTCGGTGCCTGCGGGCATCGTGGGACTGTTCCGCAAGCAATAGCAGCTTTCCGGGGCGCAATCGCAAATAGCGCCCCGGTTCTCATTTCAACCCACAAGGAAACAGCATGCCCAAAGACAAGAGTTTTTTCGATGGAATTTCTGAAGCGATTGCCAACGCGGTGAAAGATGTCCGCGAAAAAGTAGTGGAAGAGCCGTGGTTCGGTCGCGCGGTCAATGACCGCGAGGCCGGATCCCAGGTGGAAGCACAGGAACCGCAGCACGGATTCGGGAGCCGCACGCACACCGTGGAGGTGACCCGCGAGCGTGAGCAGGCCCAGGACAAGGAAATCGATATCGACCGTTAAAGGAGAAGCTCAATGACGTTTGTAAAAGATTTGGATACGCCGCTGCTTCGGCTGTCGGCGGATGACGTGTATTCCCTGCGTGATGCCTGTTCGGGGCTCCACGCCTTCGGCGGAATCGGAGCGGGAAAAACATCGGCGCTGGAAGTGCTGGCCGGTGCGCAAATACGCGCCGGCATGGGAGGGTATGTCACTTCCATCAAACCTGACAATATACCGCTCTGGAAAGGCTACTTAGCCAAGCATGGCAGCAGCAAATCGCTTGTGCTTCTCGACGAAACCGAGTGCTTCAATTTCCTCGATTACGAGCTGGGGAGGCATGGCATGGACGGCATCAGCACGGTCGTTGAAGCTCTGATGCGGATACTTGATGCCTCCAAGAGAACCGACCCCACGGCGAGCCAGCGCGGCGGGGACGCCTTCTGGAGCGACAGCACCCGCCAGTGCCTGCGCTACACCATTCCGCCGCTCTACGCGGCTAACGGCTCGGTTTCGATTGCCGATATTATCCGCTTCATCAACACCGCGCCTCTTAAAGACCCTTCGGACAGGGAATGGCAGAAACGCTCCTTCATGTACGAGGCCATGCATGCCGCCGAGCAAAGTCCCAAGGTGGCGATGCCTTCCGACATGCAGCGCAACTGCATCCATTTCTGGGAAGAGGAGTATCCGGCCATCCCGGATAAAACGCGCGGCAACATCGTCATCTCAATTACCAGTGCGCTCGACCGCTTTAAGCATGGCAGGCTTAACCGGGCCTTCTGCGGAAAAACAACGGCTGTCCCTGAGCTTTCGTTTGGCGGGGCTGTTCTGGTTGAGGGAAAACCCACTTTAACGTGGAACGAAGACGGCATCATCGCCCAGCAGATTTTTAAATATTTTTGGCAGCGTGCGGTGTTGAATCGCAACAGCCTGGCCGAGAAGCACAGGGAGCGCCCGGTCTTTTTGTGGTGCGACGAAGCTCAAGAGACCGTTCACCCTTTTGACGGCGAATTCCTTTCGCTCTGCCGTCAATCAAAATGCTGCATGACCTACATCACCCAATCGCTTCCCAACTACTACGCCAAAATGGGCGGCGATAATCCACGGGACGCAGCGCATACACTCGCGGGCAAATTCGTGACAAACCTGTTTTTCTCGAACGCCTGCCCGGAGACGAACGAATATGCCTCCCGCGTCATCGGCAAGGTGTTGAAGCGCCGCGCCAATTACAGTACCGGCAAATCGAAAAGCATGAATATCGGCATGTCGTCGGGCAGCAGCGAGAACACCGGCACCTCGTCCAATTACGGCTCATCGTCAAGCTACACCCTGGGAACCAGCGGAGGGACTAATCAAAGCTCCAATTCCGGGGACGGTTATAACCGTGGCACCGGCAGCAATTGGGGCTCGACCAAAGGCCGGGGAACGAGTGAAAACGAAAGCCGGGGCTATTCGGAAACGATGGAATTCGCCTTTGAGCCGGGCGACTTCGCCCGCGACTTCAAAACGGGCGGCCCGGCAAATGGCGGCATTGTCACCGGCGTCTGGTTCCAGGGTGGCCGCGTGTTCAAGAGCAGTGGCAGCAATTTCCTGGTGGAGGCGTTCAGACAATGAAACCGCCTTCTCCGCTGGCATGGCTGGCCGGTTCGCCGGTCGGCGCAATCCTGTTGTTTCTGCTTTATGCCTGGCTGTGGCTGGGTTGGTATGAAGGCCGGGTGTCCTGGTGGCTGGCCCTGGGCGCTGTCGGTGCGGCGCTCCGAACGTTGGGCGCTATCGGGCAGGTGCGGCGTTATAAAGCCTGGAGCAAGGAATGGCGGGCGATGGGGCAACCAGGATGAGCCGTCAAATGGAAAAGAAACAAGGGCGCCGCGGCTGGCGCATCGTCATCGCCGCGGTGCTGGTGGTGTTGCCGGTGCTGCTGCCGCCTGAGGCTTCGCGTGGAAATGCATGGTCGGTGCTATGGCTCGCGGCGGTGTTGTATCTGGTCTCGCGGCTTATACGCGCCGTGCTGCGAGGCATGAATAAGGGCCGCAAGGCCAGGGCGACAGCGAAAGCGGCAGAAGTGCTGCCGGTCTCCTGGCTGCTGCCGCCTGCCGCTTCCTCACCCTCGCGGGGCGGAAGCGACGCGCAACCTGCCGGACTATTGCGCAAGGCTGCTAGCCAAGTAAGTCACAACAAGCATTCATCGAGAGGAGATTCTATGTGGAACGTATCGGAACGAAACGCGGTGGATTTTTTCAAGGGCGGGTTCAGCCGCAACGTGAAGCTGAATATTCCGGTGTGGGTCTTGGGCGCGACGCTGCTGCTTATGGGCGTGTGCATGGGGCTCTGGCGGGCTTCCGTGCAGCGTCAGAACGATGAGCGCGAGCAGGCGGCGCGTGGGGTCTGGCTCGACCGCGCCACGGGGTTGACCTGGGCCAGGAAAGCGAGCAATGTCAATGTCACCTGGCGTGGGGCCATCCATTACTGCGCGGCGCTCAACCTCGATGGTCATACTGGCTGGCGGCTGCCCTATATTCCGGAGTTGGTCGCATTGTGGCATGTGGAGAAGCCCTGGGAAATGAGCCGCCGGGATTGGGCTTGGTTTAACGACGCCTGGGCGCTTGTCGGTCTGCCGGACGCGGTCGGAATCCTCCGGAATCGCCATGAAGGGTATTTCAAGGGCGGCGTTCTCGGCGATTCGCTGGGAGGGCAAGCGCCTTCGTATCTGTGGACGGCCACCATAGACGGCGCGGACTATAGGCAGGGCAACGATTCGGCGCTGGTCTTCCGGCCGCAGTACGATGGAGAAATGTTCGATATCGGGCTGTCCTGGCGTTATGTCGAGGGACAAGCGCTCTGCGTATCGGGAGCGGCAGGCTGGGAAAAGCCGTTGAAAGGCGCTGAGCTCGAGCTGCTGGCTGCGCGGCGGTAGTCGCTTGGACTGCCGGGCATTATGCGGGCAGAGCGGGAACCGCGTTAAGGAACAAGGGGGCGCTGCCCCCCTTGTATATCCCCCGGGATTTAACGCTTGAAGCCGGGGCCTGGTTGAGATAGATTCAGAATCAGCCGTCACGAGGATAGGGCAATGCAGGGATGCAACCCGAGCGCGTAGACGGGCCGGGGCTGGTAAGGGCGCGGTGCTCCCGCATTTCGCGCCCTGCCGCTTCGCTTTGAAACAGCCAGGCTCGATTTCGCTATTAGAAGCGCCTGGAGACGATTTGGGACGCCGTGGCTGGTTGGGTAGCGGAAGGTCGGAAACACGTCTGGGCGGGCAAGTTGAGGCCTTGGCGTGGGTTTTAAAATGCGATGGGCGCTCGCTTACAAAACCGACTCACCGGCAGCTTTGCAGGCAGTTATCAATTCGGCATCAAGCGTTGCCAAAGGCAGCTTCTTTCGGATAGCCAGTTCCAGGGTAAGCGGCATCGTAGGAAGTAAGTCGGTGGATGACCGCAAGGCGGTGAACGTCGGTAAAAATGCGGTCGGCTCCGTCACGGTCAAGGGTGATATTGAGGGAATTCACGGTGGCTAAAAAAGCTTCGGCCTTTGCGGCGGTGAGGATTCCATCTTTCTGTGATTTCGCCAGAACGGCGCTCACCTCATAGCGCCACAATACCGGCACGAAGGCTTCGCCGGAAGCCAATTGCTTTAAAACGCTGTCGGCATACGGATGAGCCGCATTCTGGAAACACCAACGCATGGTAACGGAGTTATCGAGGACAAAAACCGTCAAGCGCGGCCCTTCATGGATTAAATCGCGGATGGTCACGCCTTCGGGAAGCATGTTTCCCTTTCGCAATTCAAGGATGCGGGCGACAACTTCCTGTGCTTGGGTCGAATTGATAGCGCGATGCTCGGCCAGACGACGCTCCTGTTCTGCCCACAGGGAAAAGGCTTCCCGTGCCGCATCTTCGGGACGGTGGATACGTCCGCTCTCGATGGCCTGCTGGACTAAGGGCTGCTGGTCGGGCGTAAAATCGACGTTCATGGCCCAAAGGTATCAGTTTGCCAGTTGATGTCAATTGCGTGTGTGCTGTGCTGCCATGACGATTTTACCTGCTTTCCTGAAGGCAGGCCGTCTTATCCGGTTTCCGTGTCGGTGGGTTGAAAGCTCTTAGCTTTTGGTTTTGCCTTCATAGGAGGTTTTGGTTTTGACTTTCGGGGGGATGCACAAGGGGGGTTTCAGCGGAGCGGTATGAAACTCCTCTTGTGGGGGGAGCTGGCCGGTTTTGCCAGCGTGGGGGGCACCCGCCCGCCCCGGCTTTCCTGGGAAACGGGAAAGGGAAGGAAGTATTTCGGTATCGCCCGCAGGGCATCCTTTGCTTTTTGTTCGGTAGTTCGAGTAGCCGCCCCGCACCCGCGCTTTCAAAAGAGCGCCGTAGGGTGCGGGGCGGAGTGCTTCGGGAACTTATCCACAGTTCGGGTGCGACAAACTACAGGTTTTTTCTATAGGTTTTACTACAGGAAGAGGTTCCACCGTTTCATCGTTCTAGTTCCCACGTTTCATCGTTCTAAGTTCCCACCGTTTCATCGTGCATAAATTGAACAATCCACAGCCTGACGTGGATTCTGCTGGTTCCTTGAAGGGCCTTGATTATTCCCGCGTGCGATGCAATCTTGGGGATATGCAGCGCGTCGGGGAAATGAAGCTTGTAAAGAAACTGGCGAGGCTGCCGAAAGCCAGTGCTATCACGCCTGCTCAACAGAAGTTGATTGAGGCGGCTGCGGTTATTCGGCTTGACCCCGATAATACGGAAGCGGCCTTTATGGCCCGTCACCTGGTGCAATGCACTCTGCCTCACAGCAATCCCGGTAATGTGCCGGTATGGACGCGAAAAAACGGTGTGATTTGCGATTAGCGATTGTGCCCGGCGTCGATATCGATAGCGAGACTTCCATCGGGTATCCTTACGGCGTTCTTCCTCGACTTTTGCTGTTTTGGATAGTAACGGAAGCGGTTGCGGACGAAGGCGCGCCGCCTTGAACTTGGTCACAGCCTTTCAGCATTCATGCGCGAGCTTGGGTAATTCCATCCAGCGCCGGGGCAGGAAAACGCAGTGATGCCAAGCGGCTTCGGGAGCAAATGCGTCGCCTATTCCGATGCCGGATTACCTTCGATGCGGTTATCCGCGATGCAAATCGGCATGGTGAGCGATGGCGGGATATGGATGTCGCTCCAGATGGAGAGCTTTGGTGGGATCCAAAGCAGCCGGAACAAGGAACGCTGTGGGGGAGCTGGATTGAGTTGGGCGAGAAATTTTACGATGCGATTATCGCGTCGCCGGTGCCGCTTGATATGCGGGCATTGCGGGCGTTGAAACGCTCTCCTCTCGCACTTGATTTGTACGCCTGGGCCGCATACAAAGTTTGGATGGTAGACCGAAAGAACGCTTCCCAATTCGTCCCGTGGGCGGGACTCGTGGAACAGATGGGCGCAAACTACGACGCCAAGCGTATCGACCATTTCAAGGAAAAGGTGAAGACGACTTTTCGTAGGTAGGGGCAGTGTTTCCAGGGGGCCTGAATGTCGAATGGCACCGCAATGGTTTAACCTTCCTGCCGGGAACGAAGCTTGCAATAGCTGCTAGAAAGGCTCCTGGATGATAAGTGAGGATGATTGGAAATTTGAGGCCGCTCCTGGCGCTGTGATAGCCCGTCACCTGTCTGGTTTTGCTGTGCGTTTATCGAAGCGTTTGGGAGAGTCTGCACGGGTTCTGGCGGGAGCTAAGGGGCTTGCGCAAAAAGAACGGTCGCGATTGATTCATGCAAGCCGTCGCGCTTTTGAGAAGCGATACGGCTGCCATGTTTGGGAGAACAATAGAGGAAAGGCATTTACTACAACATAAAGGACGTTATGTTGGGGGGCTGGTTTTCTCTGGCGGCTCTTTAAAGTCGATATGACGGATAGCCAAGGTTTCCATTAAAGCCTCTTCCGAGTCAAATAGCGAAAAGGCGTTGAGGTTGTGTGCGTCGAGCAAATTAAGAACTTTGACACGCTCCGTCGCAGGTATGGTGAATTTCCAAAGAACGTCTTGATTGGGAGCATCCAGAGAGAAAACGTTTGCGTGGGGCGCGAAATGCCACCCATCATTTTGAAAGCTCCAGCAGATTGTATATTCACTCTGCTGTAAAAAGTGCCGCCGATGTGTTTTCACGTAGTGCCCAAGAGGGCGGATTTGAGGCTCCTTGCTGGAATGAAATTTGAAACCTTCTGGTCGCTCTGAATAGACATAGATAGCGACTCGTTGTTTAATTGCATTTCTGAAAGCAAAATAGGCCGCTACGTAAGGGGTTCTACTCCAATCGAGAAGAGGCGATGGAAAGTTGTGATGGCGAAGATAGGCCATGTAGCTGTAAGCGGGGAATGGGCCGAAGCCGCCAATCATCAGGTTGAAGCTGTCATATTCACTGGCTGACGTAAGCACATCTTGAGGACTCGGCAACTCATCCCATTCATGGCGCGTGAACGTCTCCACCTGAGGGCGAATAGCGGAGATGAGGTTGTAGTAATCAGAAAAAAACATATCTCGTTCTCCTGTGCGCTCGAGGGTCGTATCGAGCGCCCAACAGGCATTGCTCTGCCCTCGGAATAGATATCTCTGGCCTATAGAAATGCCTCGGTTCTTTAATTCGTCTTCAAATTGTTCCCACGTTTCCACATCAATTGATTGCATATTATCGCCTCTGGTCGCGCTCGTGAATCACGTTAACTCGTTCCTACGCAAGCTGATTCGGACAGTGCTGGCGTACCACTGATTGCCATGTGGAGTACGGATATTAAGGCGGTTTAGCTCCCGTGTGATGTCGCGCAAGCCCCTGCCCTGCCCTTTCCATTCCGTCATAAGCTTCAGCACTTCTGGTGGCGTCGGCGGTGTGTTCTTCGCGGCCCTGGCAAGCTTGGCTGCTTCGGCTGCGCGGGGATTGCCTAGTTTGGTTCCTCTGGCCTTGGCTGCTGCAAGGGCTGCTATGGTGCGTTGTGAAATCATCTCGCGCTCATGCTCGGCCACGGCCGCCAGTATGTGAATCGTAAGCCGGTTCGCGCTCGGCATGTCCACGGCGACAAATTCAACGTCGCTGTTCATCAGGCCGGAAATGAAATGGACGTTGCGGGCCAGCCGGTCAAGCTTGGCGATGACCAGCACGGCGCGACGCTTCCGGCATTCGGCCAAGGCGGCCAGGAGCTGAGGCCGGTTATCTTTACGGCCGCTCTCCACTTCGATGAACTGCGCGGCCAGCTCGCCCTTGCCTGCCATGAAGCGGGCAACAGCTTCGCGCTGCGCATCCATGCCTAAGCCCTTGATGCCCTGCTTGTCGGTCGAAACCCTGAAGTAAGCCACAAATTGCGCCATATTTACTTCACTGTACTTTTCTCAAACGAGCGTTTGAACAAGTACACCACGGCATCGACGGAAGGGAAAGCAAAATTTCACGAGGTCTTTTCGGGGCGCGGGAGCGGCCAGCGTCAGGATGCATTCCTGCAACGGCTCCCATGATTACGCTCTGCTGGTTTTGGCGGCGCGGAAGCTGACGAAGTAACGCGCCTTGGGGTAGAGTTCGAGTTTTCGCAACCGGCGCTTCTGTGTCGGCCCGAGATTTTTAGTAAAGCCGGAACGTCTGCCATTTACGACGCCCTGCGGCTCGTGCTCGATATCGAATTTAGCAGCCCAATATGGATGCATCCCCTTAAGCATGTACTTGCCAGCGCCGCGCGGGGTTGGAGCGCTGCGCACATGAATTGCGGCCTTTGCATCCAAGATTCCCCCAGCAGTACGGGATAGCCATACCGGGAGCCGTTGCAGGAATGCATCCTGACGACTGGCCGGAATATGAACGAGCAAATGAAAGTTGAAATTGGCGCTGTCTGGCGGTCGCTCGATGACCCATACGAAGGTTGCCGGGCAGGTATCGCGCTTGCCTCTCGTGACCCACTTTCCTAGCTTTCCTCTAAACGCTTGCAACGCCTTCACTGCGTTCTCAGGCGGGCAATCGACGTAACCCAAATTTAAGGACACCATCTGATTCAGCGGAAGCTTAATGGCTTCGGCGATTCCAATAGCGTGGTGGAAATTGCTGGCCGGTTTCTGATTAATGAACTGAGTACACCCCATGAAGATATGCTCCTTATTCGCCATTATACCTTCATATTGTGGCATTCTACGAAACGGGCCTCCTAATAGTGGTGGGGTACTTCGGCGCTCACGAAAAGTGATCCACTTCTGCTCGATTAAAGTGACCCACCTGGAGAACAGGACTCGGTTTCAGCGCGCATCATCATCCACGCCGCAGGCGTGTGCAGTTGTCGCGAAGATGCCGGACTCGATATCATCCGCGCCAAAGGCGCGCTCTGCTCGGGGTGAGGGGGAGTAAAAGGACGGCGTTATCGCGCTGGCGTGGAACGGCGGAGTTTGTTGCGGAGGTGCTGGAAGTATTCCGGGCCAACCTTGAGTTGCAGTACTTCGTCGATCAACGGCGCGAAGTACGCCAGTGAACGGATCGTGCCGAGAGGGACAGCATCGACCGGTCTCGCTGAACGCCGCGCCACGGCGAGTGTCAGTGCGTTCTCGACTGTGGCGAGAGGCACGCCGCGGTCATGCAACTGAGCCGCAAAAGAACGATCCGCTCGCCGAATCACGCCGACTGTGCCCGGCGTTGCGCAGTAAGCTTCCAGAACGCGCCGCTCATACTCGCGATGCTCCATCCGACCGCGACCCTCAGCCCTGGGGCTCGCGCAACGACGGACCGTTAATGGCGACCGTGTGGCAGTAATGCCGCACGCGGCTCAGCAACGCCTCGACCATGGACTTGTTGCCGAGGAAGTTCTGCCACTCGTCATAGCCAAGGTTCGTAGTAATGATCGTCGAATGGCGGTGATAACGCTCCTCCATCAGCTTGAAGAACGTATTCGACTGCTCGGGCTTCAGGTTTAAATACCCGAACTCGTCGATCAGAAGGACGTCCAGTCGCGCCAGCCTGTTTAACAACTGGCGCGTGGATCGATCCGCCAGCGAAGCATACATCTCATCGAACAGATCCTGTGCCCGAACGAACTGACAGCGGTGTCCATTCTGCAAAGCTTTCAGCAGAAGGCCGCAGGCCAGTCCGGTTTTGCCCACGCCGGTCGGGCCGACCAGCACCAGGTTCTCGTGCTTAGCCACGAAGTCGAGGTCTGCGAACGTGCGCATCTGCTTGCGGTTCACTCCCGGCTGGCGCGTCCACGGAAACGTTTCCAGAGACCATCGCTCGGGTAGATTCGCTCTGTGAATGCGCCATTCGAGCGCGCTCTCCTGCCGCTCATGCCACTGCGCCCGCAGCAGCCCCGCCACGAACTCCGTGTAAGGGATCTGCGCCTTTTCGGCGGCCTGCAACTGCTCGTCGTAAACCTTCAGCATGCGGCGCAGCTTGAGATTCTTCAGCAGTTGTTCCAGTTCTTCAGTCATTGCCTTCCGCCTCCTGACCGGTCCCCTTTATGGGGACCTCAGCCTTTTCCCCGATCAGAAAGTAGTCGCGGGCCACGCGCCGCAGAATCATCCGTTCCAGCCGGTCGAGATCGTAAAGCCCATAGCGCGCGGCTTCGGCAACCGCCGCAAGGAAGGGTTCTCGTGGATACTCGCGCAGCAGCCGCAGCATTTGCCGCAGGGCAAGAGTTATCCCTTTGCGTCCTTTCTGCTTAAGCGCCGATAGATAAGGTGCGATCTCCGGCGCGCTTTCGAGGAGAGCCTGTTCTTCCGGATGCGGATCGTTTCGCTTCACGCCTGCGCCACGCGGCGGCCGGTGTTCGGCCCGCATGATCCGCTGATTCGGCGGCGTCAGAACGCGATCGTGTACGACGATATGGCGCGGGTCGAGTTCGATTTCGATCCGGTCGCGCGTCTCGCGAACCTCCACGCTCCGCCCGATCCAGGAGACCGGAACCGAGTAGCGAATCGAGTTCACCGAGACATAACCTTCCGTGTCGGCGGTGCGCCGGTGCAGCCGATACACTTCCGGAACCCATGCCGGCAAAGGTTTGAGGTGCAGCCGTTCGACCGCAAACAGCTCTCGCGGCACGGCGCGAAGATGCTTCTTATAAGTGGAGTTCACCTTGTCGCACCACTGACGCGCCTGCAGGTTGAGATCCTGCCAGCCGGTAAAGGTACGGCCCGCCAGAAAGTTGTTTTCAATGAATGAAAAAGGCCGTTCCACACGCGCCGAACGATTGGCGTCGCCGCGCTCATGCGCCACGAAACGGAAACCGAGGCGGTCGGCGAACGCCTCCATCTCGGGCACCGGGATCATCTCGCGTCCCGTGCCGCGCAGCACCACCACATGCGTGTTGTCGATCATCACGCGTTCCGGGGCGCCGTTCATGTAGCGCACCGCATCGGTGAGAAACACCTTGCAGTCGAAGCGCTGAAAGGTGGGATTGATCTGAAAGAACAGCATGCGCGAATAACACAGCACCGCCGATGCGGTCTGCGCCTTATACTTCCTGCCGCCCACTTCCACTTCATGCGGCGACGTGTCGTGCTGCATCTCCACACCGGGCTCGAAATGATATTGGCCCGCGGGCACAACCGGTGTTTGCCCGATGCCCTGCCTGCGGCAGAACGCGGTCAGCGCCTGATAAGACAGCGCCGCTCCGCCCACCTCGAGTTCCTCATGGACTCGCACGAGATTCCCCTTGCAGGAAGCCAACAGCTCGAGGATCTGTCGGCGGTAAGGTTCGGCTTTCTCCGGGCGCTGCATCTCCGGCACGCTGACGGACTTCGATTGCAGGACTTTGCGCACCGTGAGGCGCGATACTCGCAACACGCGTGCGATCTCGCGCTTGCTCACTCGTTGCTCGTGCAACTCCAGAATCGCGGCGCGCTGCGCCTGGCTCAGCATGTCTGCCTTCCTGTTCCTTTCCGATTCGTTCCGCCATCCGGTTCAGTTCCCGGCGCGCACTTTCGATCTCGCGTTGCGCCTGCTCCTGCTGTGCGGCATTCATCTCCGGCAAAGCTTCGTTGAGCTTGCGGCCGGCGCGGCGCAGAATGGCAAGCGCCATCTCCAGATCGCGTTCAACCTGTTCGGCCGCGGCGGCCTTCGCGGTCGGCGGTTGGCGCTGCGT
This sequence comes from Bryobacteraceae bacterium, assembly GCA_965225785.1. GTDB lineage: Bacteria > Acidobacteriota > Terriglobia > Bryobacterales > Bryobacteraceae > Bog-113. The sequence goes on from CBDDBV010000018.1 coordinate 32,492, forward strand.
CTTCAGAAACAGTTCCGGTTCGGTGAGAATGCGCGCGCGAACCACCCGCGAGCCTTCGCGCCAGGCGGTATAAAGCTGCGCCGCCTGCCTTGCATCGCAGCGGTGCTTCACGAATACGTTGGCCATGCGCTCACAGTCTTCGGCGCTGACGCGAGCTACCGGCACCAGATACTTCATGGCGATCTGCGCGGCGATGTTTCCTTCGCGCACATGGCGCTGAACCGCTTCGGGCAATAGCTCGACAAGCGCCAGCCGCCGCGATACCCAACTGATGCTGCGATCGAAACGGCGCGCCAGTTCGTCGAGCGAGTAGCTGAAACACCGTTCCATCTCCGACAGCAGCCAGCCCTGTTCGAGAGCGCTTTCCTGCGGGCTCATCCGCTGCGAACGCGATAACAGCAGAGCTTCGGCTTCGCCCATCGGCCAGACCGTGGCTTCGACGGTGTCGCGGCCCAGTTGCCGGAGCGCGGCGATTCGTTTGTAACCCTCGATCACCAGGTAGTCGGCGTTGCCTTCCTTCGAAACCACAACGATGGGCGTCTGCTGCCCGCTCTCAGCCAGCGAGGCCAGCAGTTGGCGCTGGCGGTGCGGCTCGCGAACTCGCAGGTGTTCCCATCGCAGGTCGAGCTGGTGAAACTCCAGGTGCATGACCGGGTGCCTGAAACCGAGTATGCGGAAGGTGGGGACTGGTCTTTTGCGGAGAAAGCGGAAGTATGCCGGGAAGTGGCGTGGGATCAGTAAGATACGGACGGATCTGGTCTTTCGTGGTGCGGACGATTAGTGCTCCATAACGCCAATGAAATCAGCGCCTTGCGGGCCGAACTGGTCTTTCGCGACGTCCCAGGGAAGTTGGTTGAGGGGAGGCGGCAATCGCAGCGGTTCGGCTGGTTCGGGGTGCGCCGCCGCGCGCTGGTCCATTCGCCATGCGATGGAATAGCCGGGGTTCTGATTACGCCAGTTTGCCTGGGTCTTCTGACGGCGCGCCGTCTGACACTCAGGACGTTCGCAGGCTCGTTGCCTGCTTCCCACTCGCGGATTCGGCCGGAACCACCGGCGACAGATGGTGCACGGTCTCTTCCGGGCCTCGGGCATCGTGATGTTCTATCGTCTTCATCACGAGTGTTCGCTCGCCCCCAGGTCTACGGGATCAGTTCAGAATCCCTGGGTCATTTCTGGCGAGCAGAGGTGGGTCAGTTCTGGAAAGCGCCGAAGGGGGTATCCCGATTTGGCTGAAAGTGATGTATATCTACAGTAAAGGTGGCGCGGGCGCTACCGCTGCTGTTGGGTGTGCTGCTTGCGTGCGTGGTCGCGCGCTGCGTTATGGCCGCGAAACTCATGCTCGGGCCATTGGCGCTCACACTCCTTGAGCGCGGCCAGCATTTCGGGCCGCGTCATCAGGTGTTCGGAGTAACCGGGCCAGTCCTCATAGTGCAATTCGGTGCCGGTGACGCGCTGGGTACAGCGCTGGATTATCCACGCGGGCCGGTCGGTCTTTTCTGAAAAGCTCATCGATAAGTGGCTGTTGGTTTAGATTATTGCACTCTTAAAAGCATAAATACGACTTTACGCATAATCGTGTTTAAGTGCAACTCGATTCGAGGGTGATTGGAATAATTATCCTTGGTAAATGGTTTTGATACTGCTTGTCTTCTTCTTGCTCAACTGCGCGTTTTTGTTTTTCCTCTGGACGCAACTTCGAGAATGGCTGGGCATTCTAACTCAATCTCAAGCTGCCACTGCCTGCGAGCTGGAGACGTTAAATACACATATGTGTACAGTCATCAACATGATTCGAGACCGTACTAATTCACCGGGAACCGCTTCTCAAGGAACTTGACCATTTCCTCTCGCAAGGTAACGCGCTGCTGTGCCGCCTGCGCCTTGGCGCGGGTATGCAGGGATTCGGGTACGTCGATGGTTAGACGTTTTATGCGCTCGGCGCGGGGCTGCTGCGGGGCTGCTGGCTGACCGCTTACCCATGCGTCCTCGTTCACTGGCGGGTTAGCTCCCTGTTCTGGCTTGGGCTTGATTTTCATGTATGAACCTCCTTACTTCGGCTGCTAGCTGGTTAATTTCGCGGGCTGCGGCTCCCTTGGGTTCCGCTTCCATGACGGATAAACCCTCATTGGTGCTTGTGGCGAAAACCGTCCGCATCGCTATTTCGGTTTCAAGTATCGGAATGGCGTAGGCGTCCGCGAGTGATTCCCTAAAGTCGCGCCCTATTGTCGTGTGTGCGACTTTACGATTTATCGCAAAGGCGCTTTTAAGATTAGGTTTCATCATCGCTGCATCTGTGATGAGGTCAACAATCTTCTTTGCGCTCCACACGTCGAGCGGGGAAGGCGGCACGGGAATTATTACGAGGTCGCTGGCGAGTATCGCTGAGCGGGCAATGTCCGATGCCAGCGGCGGGCCATCTATGAACGTCCAAGCATAGGGGGCTGCCAAGCCCGGTAAATCTCGATGAAGGGTGTTTTTAGGCAACCCAACAACATGGAAAAGCGGCTCCTTCTGGCGGGCTGCATGCCAGTCCAAGCCGCTGCCTTGCGGGTCGGCGTCTATAAAAATAACGGTATCGCCCGCGATAGCGAAGCTGCTAGCTAGGTTAATCGCAAGGGTGGTCTTTCCAACGCCGCCCTTTTGATTCAACAAACTGATAATGGGCATTTTTAAATACCTGTGTCGTGTGTACGGAAACACGACTTTACAGGTTTAAGAGGCGATTGTCAACTCTGCGGTTGCCAAGCTCTTGCATGGCGGAATAGCTCGGCTATCTCGCTTTCCGTGGGCTTCTGCCGGGATTGAAACCGAATGGTCTTATAGCCTGCGGCGTTGGTGAGCGCGTCCCGCTGCCGGTCGGCGCTGGCCATGTGAGTGCGGTCGTCAAGCTCGACCAGGGCAACCACATTGAGCGTCTGCCGGTCGCAAATGACGTAATCGGCAATCTTCCGGTCGAAATGCGCCCGGACAGACCAGCGGGCGCTATTGGAAAGCTTGCCGTCATCGGTGATGATAGCGGCAAAGGACACTTGCGGAAACACAAGATAGGCAGGCAGGGCGCGTTGCAGGCGGCGGAAGAATTCCGCCTCATTGGACGTGAGCAAGGGTTTGCGCTGGATTCGGGAAAGCCAGGGTTTGCGGGCTCTGAGTGACCAGACGACCGTTGCGAGAATCGCAAGGATGGCAAGTGCTGCCAAGATGATGGAGTTTAAACGGTCGGGAAGCTGCGCAAAGGAAAAGGCGACGGAGGGGAAAAGCATATCTTGGGGTTTATAGTCGGTACGAGATAGCTGGCAAGGCTGAAGCAAAGCATCCGGAGTGAATAATTATTCCTTGCCAGGAAAAACTATGCAATTTGGGGGAACTACTACTCTGTCAAAAACGTCTTAGTAGCTGAGAGGGTTTAAAATGCCTGCTCCGCTCGCCCGTTATTCGATTGTCCTTGGATTTTTGCTTCTTCAAGGCCAACTCGGCGTTCTTTACGCTGAATCGTCTAAAACCATCGATGTCGTGCTGACACAGCCACTGACGGACACCGGGTTGCAAGTTTCAGCGGGACAGCTCATTAACATCAGCGCTTCCGGAACGATGAATTGGTATACAGGCGAGTGCAATAACCAATGTCTTTCGTCGCCGGCAGGCCAAGCGTGCCCATACACCGGCTTTTACGCCCAGGGGCTCTCGTGCTGGTCTTTAATTGGGCAAGTCGGCAATGGCGCACCTTTCGAAGTTGGAACCTCCCTGACCTTTACCCCAGTATCTTCGGGAGAGCTTTACCTGGGAGTCAACGATAATCAGTATCCTGACAACACCGGACAATGGACGGCTGTTATAAGGACAACTTGTAAATCTCATCTTGAAAATCTAAAGGATTACAAAGACGGGCAAAGGCACGCGCTTTCAGCTTCGGAGATTTTTCCTCCGGTAAAAGTGCCCACACCTCCCGGCGCGATGTGTTCCGCGATTGTTGTTGAACAAAGCCCCAATCCGCTTTACTTATCGACGGGCGATGACGAGAAAGCCATTATCAGCACTTTTGGCCGCCTTCCATGGCAATCAGTCCGAAGTTCGAGGTAGTTCTAACCAGCAATCCGCACAGCAATTGCGCTGCTAGCCTCGATTTCGAAGGTCAAAGCGGGACAAGCCCCCTTAGCGCCTCCGTAACCGCCGCTCCCGAGGGCTGCAGCGGAATATTTTCCGTTGCTGTGTCTGGAGGTAATCTGTTCTCCAAAAAATCGACAACGGTTGTCGTTCCTCCACAAGTCATGATTCAGACGCTCGTAGGTGAAGCTGGCGCTCAAATCACCCCTGGAGACGCCACCATGCCTGCTCTCCTTCTGGTGGCGCAAAATCGATTCGGCGACCAGAATTTCCCAGGCGGCAAAACTGGGACATGGCAAGCGGTTTTAACTCCAGCACAGTTCTACGGGGCCTCTAATACGACTGACGATGGAACTGAGCCAGAGCTTGATATTGCTTCGCAAGTTTTTTCAGCGACGTCGCCCGTTACGATACCAACGGGCTGTGAAGCGTACTGGTCGCCCAATGATGACCAGTTCAGCACCTTACAAGAATGGGCTAATAAGACGGCAGAGGACATAAGTGATGCCGATTGGAAATCACTGGATACCGTCGGAGCACCAGACCTGTGGCATGGAAGCCCTAAACAGGCAGTCATCAAAAAATCTATAGCTAATAATGTGCTGGGTGGCTATAAAACAGCACCGGCAATTGTCCTGTTCAGAAAGGCGGCGTCTGTAAAC
>CBDDBV010000019.1:0-45165 GCA_965225785.1 Bryobacteraceae bacterium
ACGATTGAAGGCGCGGACCACGAGATCCAGCGTCACGCGAGTGTTCCCAATCCGGTAAACCCCGTGGGTATCCTTAGCCAACGGAATCTCCTCGATAACGGTCGCCATATGCCAATTGTCGCTCAGGCGGCCATGATCCTAAGCGGGGCTGCTTCGGGCTCATACACAACGAGAAAGGAGTAGCGGGGAATAAAGAGAACCGGCCGGTGAGTGAAGTCTTTGCGTGTGTGTCCTTGTCCCGGCGGACTGGCCAGCGATTCGAACCCAGCGATTCGAACAAGGGATAAAACTCGCCTTCGATCCGGTTTGCAAGATCAACGCTATCTTTGGCGGTGCGCCGCCAGATCTCAAAGAGGCCGTCCTGCGCCTAACCGAGACGTAATAGATTGTCATTCATTCGGTTGTTCGGCGAGCCTGTGCGCCTTGCGCATTTCCATTTGCCCGCGCGACTCCTCCGCCGAAAAACAGTCGCCGTGTTCAAACTGCGCGAAAGCCCGTTCGATCTTGTCCTCAACCGAGCCTCTTAGTTCCTGTTGCCATGTATCCTCGGACCGAAGCACATCGAGCGCGCGCGCAATCACATCGTCCGCATTCCGGTAGGCGCCAGACCCCACCGCTTCGTTGATCAGACGTTCATGCTCGGGGCTAAGGTGGACCGTCATTGTGGATTCCTCCCTTTTATTCTTACAGTCCGAACATGGACGGGTAATCGACCGCCGGCGATCACCGCATCGAGTTCGTCGATATCGGACGCGCTAAGTCGGGTAGGTTGCCTTAGGGCATTCAGAATAGTGGCGGCGAACCGGCCAGCGGTTCCGGCGTTGTTACTTATATTGCGCGGGAGCGATCCCTTCGAGCGTGCGCGCCAAGTCGTCAGGCATGTCGATGATCAGGTTTGCCATCCGGGTCTCCGCTTCTAGTGTGGCCCCATGTTTGTCGGCGAACTCGCGCAAGTTCGCGAGTCGCTCGGGTTATCTACTGGCAGCCGAAATGCCCGTCGGAAACAGACTCGAAGCTCGCCTAGAGGGTTGTCCGCGAACAACACAGCCCCATTGGCCCCCGTCAGATGATCCCGAGTAGATGTAGAAGATAGCGAACTGTGGATGTTGTCCAGTACAGCTCCGACGAGGCGTAAGACAATTCGCTTTTGTTCAAGAGATCAGCTCCCGACTCGGTTATCCACTATCGCGCGGACGCCTTGAACACGAGAGCTGATCCCCAACTTCAACCGACGCCGCTCACACGAACGTTAATTCACCTCGATTCTTCGGCGCTTTCCAGAACTGACCCACCTCTGCTCGCCAGAAATGACCCAGGGATTCTGAACTGATCCCGTAGACCTGGGGGCGAGCGAACACTCGTGATGAAGACGATAGAACATCACGATGCCCGAGGCCCGGAAGAGACCGTGCACCATCTGTCGCCGGTGGTTCCGGCCGAATCCGCGAGTGGGAAGCAGGCAACGAGCCTGCGAACGTCCTGAGTGTCAGAAGGCGCGCCGTCAGAAGACCCAGGCAAACTGGCGTAATCAGAACCCCGGCTATTCCATCGCATGGCGAATGGACCAGCGCGCGGCGGCGCACCCCGAACCAGCCGAACCGCTGCGATTGCCGCCTCCCCTCAACCAACTTCCCTGGGACGTCGCGAAAGACCAGTTCGGCCCGCAAGGCGCTGATTTCATTGGCGTTATGGGAGCACTAATCGTCCGCACCACGAAAGACCAGATCCGTCCGTATCTTACTGATCCCACGCCACTTCCCGGCATACTTCCGCTTTCTCCGCAAAAGACCAGTCCCCACCTTCCGCATACTCGGTTTCAGGCACCCGGTCATGCACCTGGAGTTTCACCAGCTCGACCTGCGATGGGAACACCTGCGAGTTCGCGAGCCGCACCGCCAGCGCCAACTGCTGGCCTCGCTGGCTGAGAGCGGGCAGCAGACGCCCATCGTTGTGGTTTCGAAGGAAGGCAACGCCGACTACCTGGTGATCGAGGGTTACAAACGAATCGCCGCGCTCCGGCAACTGGGCCGCGACACCGTCGAAGCCACGGTCTGGCCGATGGGCGAAGCCGAAGCTCTGCTGTTATCGCGTTCGCAGCGGATGAGCCCGCAGGAAAGCGCGCTCGAACAAGGCTGGCTGCTGTCGGAGATGGAACGGTGTTTCAGCTACTCGCTCGACGAACTGGCGCGCCGTTTCGATCGCAGCATCAGTTGGGTATCGCGGCGGCTGGCGCTTGTCGAGCTATTGCCCGAAGCGGTTCAGCGCCATGTGCGCGAAGGAAACATCGCCGCGCAGATCGCCATGAAGTATCTGGTGCCGGTAGCTCGCGTCAGCGCCGAAGACTGTGAGCGCATGGCCAACGTATTCGTGAAGCACCGCTGCGATGCAAGGCAGGCGGCGCAGCTTTATACCGCCTGGCGCGAAGGCTCGCGGGTGGTTCGCGCGCGCATTCTCACCGAACCGGAACTGTTTCTGAAGACGCAGCGCCAACCGCCGACCGCGAAGGCCGCCGCGGCCGAACAGGTTGAACGCGATCTGGAGATGGCGCTTGCCATTCTGCGCCGCGCCGGCCGCAAGCTCAACGAAGCTTTGCCGGAGATGAATGCCGCACAGCAGGAGCAGGCGCAACGCGAGATCGAAAGTGCGCGCCGGGAACTGAACCGGATGGCGGAACGAATCGGAAAGGAACAGGAAGGCAGACATGCTGAGCCAGGCGCAGCGCGCCGCGATTCTGGAGTTGCACGAGCAACGAGTGAGCAAGCGCGAGATCGCACGCGTGTTGCGAGTATCGCGCCTCACGGTGCGCAAAGTCCTGCAATCGAAGTCCGTCAGCGTGCCGGAGATGCAGCGCCCGGAGAAAGCCGAACCTTACCGCCGACAGATCCTCGAGCTGTTGGCTTCCTGCAAGGGGAATCTCGTGCGAGTCCATGAGGAACTCGAGGTGGGCGGAGCGGCGCTGTCTTATCAGGCGCTGACCGCGTTCTGCCGCAGGCAGGGCATCGGGCAAACACCGGTTGTGCCCGCGGGCCAATATCATTTCGAGCCCGGTGTGGAGATGCAGCACGACACGTCGCCGCATGAAGTGGAAGTGGGCGGCAGGAAGTATAAGGCGCAGACCGCATCGGCGGTGCTGTGTTATTCGCGCATGCTGTTCTTTCAGATCAATCCCACCTTTCAGCGCTTCGACTGCAAGGTGTTTCTCACCGATGCGGTGCGCTACATGAACGGCGCCCCGGAACGCGTGATGATCGACAACACGCATGTGGTGGTGCTGCGCGGCACGGGACGCGAGATGATCCCGGTGCCCGAGATGGAGGCGTTCGCCGACCGCCTCGGTTTCCGTTTCGTGGCGCATGAGCGCGGCGACGCCAATCGTTCGGCGCGTGTGGAACGGCCTTTTTCATTCATTGAAAACAACTTTCTGGCGGGCCGTACCTTTACCGGCTGGCAGGATCTCAACCTGCAGGCGCGTCAGTGGTGCGACAAGGTGAACTCCACTTATAAGAAGCATCTTCGCGCCGTGCCGCGAGAGCTGTTTGCGGTCGAACGGCTGCACCTCAAACCTTTGCCGGCATGGGTTCCGGAAGTGTATCGGCTGCACCGGCGCACCGCCGACACGGAAGGTTATGTCTCGGTGAACTCGATTCGCTACTCGGTTCCGGTCTCCTGGATCGGGCGGAGCGTGGAGGTTCGCGAGACGCGCGACCGGATCGAAATCGAACTCGACCCGCGCCATATCGTCGTACACGATCGCGTTCTGACGCCGCCGAATCAGCGGATCATGCGGGCCGAACACCGGCCGCCGCGTGGCGCAGGCGTGAAGCGAAACGATCCGCATCCGGAAGAACAGGCTCTCCTCGAAAGCGCGCCGGAGATCGCACCTTATCTATCGGCGCTTAAGCAGAAAGGACGCAAAGGGATAACTCTTGCCCTGCGGCAAATGCTGCGGCTGCTGCGCGAGTATCCACGAGAACCCTTCCTTGCGGCGGTTGCCGAAGCCGCGCGCTATGGGCTTTACGATCTCGACCGGCTGGAACGGATGATTCTGCGGCGCGTGGCCCGCGACTACTTTCTGATCGGGGAAAAGGCTGAGGTCCCCATAAAGGGGACCGGTCAGGAGGCGGAAGGCAATGACTGAAGAACTGGAACAACTGCTGAAGAATCTCAAGCTGCGCCGCATGCTGAAGGTTTACGACGAGCAGTTGCAGGCCGCCGAAAAGGCGCAGATCCCTTACACGGAGTTCGTGGCGGGGCTGCTGCGGGCGCAGTGGCATGAGCGGCAGGAGAGCGCGCTCGAATGGCGCATTCACAGAGCGAATCTACCCGAGCGATGGTCTCTGGAAACGTTTCCGTGGACGCGCCAGCCGGGAGTGAACCGCAAGCAGATGCGCACGTTCGCAGACCTCGACTTCGTGGCTAAGCACGAGAACCTGGTGCTGGTCGGCCCGACCGGCGTGGGCAAAACCGGACTGGCCTGCGGCCTTCTGCTGAAAGCTTTGCAGAATGGACACCGCTGTCAGTTCGTTCGGGCACAGGATCTGTTCGATGAGATGTATGCTTCGCTGGCGGATCGATCCACGCGCCAGTTGTTAAACAGGCTGGCGCGACTGGACGTCCTTCTGATCGACGAGTTCGGGTATTTAAACCTGAAGCCCGAGCAGTCGAATACGTTCTTCAAGCTGATGGAGGAGCGTTATCACCGCCATTCGACGATCATTACTACGAACCTTGGCTATGACGAGTGGCAGAACTTCCTCGGCAACAAGTCCATGGTCGAGGCGTTGCTGAGCCGCGTGCGGCATTACTGCCACACGGTCGCCATTAACGGTCCGTCGCTGCGCGAGCCCCAGGGCTGAGGGTCGCGGTCGGATGGAGCATCGCGAGTATGAGCGGCGCGTTCTGGAAGCTTACTGCGCAACGCCGGGCACAGTCGGCGTGATTCGGCGAGCGGATCGTTCTTTTGCGGCTCAGTTGCATGACCGCGGCGTGCCTCTCGCCACAGTCGAGAACGCACTGACACTCGCCGTGGCGCGGCGTTCAGCGAGACCGGTCGATGCTGTCCCTCTCGGCACGATCCGTTCACTGGCGTACTTCGCGCCGTTGATCGACGAAGTACTGCAACTCAAGGTTGGCCCGGAATACTTCCAGCACCTCCGCAACAAACTCCGCCGTTCCACGCCAGCGCGATAACGCCGTCCTTTTACTCCCCCTCACCCCGAGCAGAGCGCGCCTTTGGCGCGGATGATATCGAGTCCGGCATCTTCGCGACAACTGCACACGCCTGCGGCGTGGATGATGATGCGCGCTGAAACCGAGTCCTGTTCTCCAGGTGGGTCACTTTAATCGAGCAGAAGTGGATCACTTTTCGTGAGCGCCGAAGTCGAGCCACGCGGGGTTTGCCGCCGCGCAACGAGCACACCGGCCCGTAGGCCTGTAAATGAACACCCCCGGACTTTGAAGGGCACTTGGAAGCGGCGATAAAGTTGAGGCACTATCCCTCGGAGCTTGCGTCGAGCGTAAACAGATCAAGCTTCGGTTCTAGAAGGTCTGGCGCACCAATCCGCCAAACCGCAGGCGCGCCGCTCGCGAAAGGAACAGATCGCTATTCGATTACCTGGAACGAATAAAGCTTTCCGATCCGCCCCGACGATCCGGTTGCGTCACCCGAAGAAGGCGGTAGAATTCCATACTCGCCACCTTTCACATTGAGCGTCAATAAGTACGTCCGCGGAGCAGTTTTTTTGGGTTCAAATTCCACCGCGTCCCGGGAGGCCCCGCCTGACTTATGAAATACGCCGCCGGTGACGGTCCGAAATTCTCTCGAGTCGCTTTGGGTGTGTAGGTGAAGGACCTGATACTCGGTGGCGCCAACACCTTCTGGCGTGTAAATCAATATTTCAACGGGAGTTTTCAAGGCTGTCTTGCTTTGCGCGCCCTTGATATGCCCGTTGATGTCACCCTTCACAATGCCGTAAGTGCCGATCGATTTCATCACGCCGCCAGTTTTGAAGCTGACGACTTCCGGCTCCATCTCCTGCCAGCTCCCATTGAGTTTGAAATAGACGCCAATCTCGTGTACGGCCGCCGTTGCGTCGTCTTTGGCATTAGGGCCCGGAGCTGAAGTTGCGGGAGTGGAAGGCGTTGGGGGAGCCGACCCTTTGGCCACCATGGCGCCGATCAGCTTCTGCGAAACGCCGGCATTTTTTAGTGCAATTAGATCGTCGGGTCCAAGTGAAAAGCTGGAAGGCTGCGACGCAATCACTCCCGTGATCAGATCTTCCTCCATCCCGGCTTTGACCAGCTTGATAACTGAATCATTGGTCAAGGTTTTCGGACTTTGCGCCAGAGCGGCGGTAAGCATCAGTGCGGACAGCAACAGGGTTTTCTTCATGTTTGAACAGGCGCCCTCAAGGAAGATTTGGCTTGCGTGGAGTATACACCGCTAAGCCGGACTTTGTGTCCTTTTCTTTGTTGCTTCAGGATGGCAGCACCTGGGACCACACGCCGGTGCTGATTTCAAAACCGCTATTCTTCTCCGGGGGCAAACATTTGCTTGACGAATTGTTCTCATGCTCGATGGATGAGCACCAGCTCTGAAAGCTTTCGCGAGACTCTGGGCCAACCCAGATGCCCTTCAAACGCCAACGAATTCGAGACCCGCTTCACAACTTAATAGAGTTTCGTGCCGACCACTTCGAGAACACGATGTGGAACGTGATCCAGACCCGGCCGTTCCAGCGGCTGCGCCGAGTTAAACAGCTCGGATTTTCCGAACTGGTTAATCGGGGCGCCACCCATACGCGGCTCGCTCATGGCATCGGAGTATTCCACACGGCACGAATGCTGGTGAGTGTGATCAAACAACATTTGGGGGACCAACGATTCGAACCTCCCAAGGCGGAAACAGCACTGGCGGCAGCGCTCCTTCATGATGTGGGCCATGGGCCATTCAGCCATGCATTCGAGGAAGTTGGAAAACGTCTCGGCCTGAAGATGGCCCGGCACGAGGCTTTAAGCGATGCTTTGATCCGAAGCGGGGACGTCAGCGCGGCACTCGGGGAATGGCATGGCGGGTTTGCCTCCGAGGTGGCGGATGTGGTGGTTCGGGACGGGCCGAAAAATATCTACGGCGCCGTGGTGTCGAGCCAGTTTGACGCCGATCGTCTTGACTATATGCGTCGGGACAGGCTGATGACAGGCACGCATCATGGCGCCATTGACTTCGATTGGCTGCTCTCGAACATTGAAATCGGGGAGGTTTCGTACGGAGTGGACGACGAGAGCGTCGGAAAAACGGAGACGTTCGTCCTGGGATCGAAGGCGACGTATGCGGCTGAAAGTTATCTGCTTGGGCTGTTTCAGCTATATCCGACCGTCTATTTTCACAAGACTACACGCGGCGCCGAGAACGCCGTTAAACGAATTTGTAGGAGAAAAGCTGCGCCATGGTGTCCGCGGTCAAACTCTGTCGCGCTCTAAAGCGAAGATAGAAGGCCCGAGACGATTGTCGTAAGGCCTTACTGCTGGAGGCCTTGTGCGATTGGTGCTGCTGGTAGCCATAACGTTAATAAACACGAGTTTCCTGTTTGGCGGAAAGCCAATGTATGTGTCTCTTTGCAACAAGGTGGGTTTGCCTTTAGAGAGCGTCGTCCGCGCGCAGGCCGAGACACGGCTGGTCTTCGAAGCCGCCGGCGTGGAGATTTCGTGGGTGGGGTGCGACGCGGCAGCCACGGCAAAGCTGGAGCGGGGCAGTCAGCTTTTCGTGGTGCGGCTACTCGCGGACGCGCCGGTCCATACAAGCCGGAATGTTTCGCTGGAAGCAATGGGCAGAGCGTACACTCCCGAGCGGGGAACGGGCTATCTTGCAGACGCCTACGTCCATTCCGTCACTACTTTTGCGGCGGCGCGTCAGGTGGACCGAGACGAGCTGTTGGGTTTTGTTATCAGTCATGAACTCGGCCACGTTTTGTTGGGTCCGGGACATGTACCCGAAGGCGTCATGAGCGGGACGTGGAAGTCAAACGAAACGGCCGCGATGCGCAAGCGGTGGCTGCGATTTCCGCCAAGCCAAGCGGAATCGATCCGGCATGAGCTGGAAAAAAGAGCAAGCGCGTCCGAAGCGCGATAAACTTACCGGCAAGCGCCGGAACGCGTCAGCAGTGAGTCCTCAAAGTTTAACGCCGGTTACGGAGTTGCTTCGCCGCTGGACCGCGGGGGAGCAAGAATGTCTGGATGAATTGGTTTCATTGGTGGAACAGGACCTGCGCCGAATCGCCCGCCGGTTGATGCGGGGGGAGCGTTCGGGTCACTCTCTGCAAACCACCGCTCTGGTCAACGAAGCGTATTTACGATTGGTCGATCAGCAACAGGCTGACTGGCGAGCGCGTTCGCAGTTCTTCGCCATTGCGGCGGGCCTGATGAGGCGCATCCTGGTGGACCATGCGCGCGGAAGGCACCGAGCCAAGCGTGGCGGAGCCGCTCCGCACTTGCAAATGGACGAAGGACTAGTCTTTGTCCCCAGCAAGTCCGCTGCGTTGATCGCGTTGGACGACGCGCTTTCGGACTTAGCGCGTCAGCATCCGCGCCAAGCACGAGTGGTCGAACTACGGTATTTTGGCGGCCTGAGCGTGGAGGAAGCCGCGGAAACGTTGCAGGTTCATGAGAACACCATTATTCGGGATTGGGGTTTCGCGAAGGCTTGGCTTGCACATGAACTTCGGAAGCCGGGAGACGATGAGGGTCGTTTCCGATCAAGTGCGTGAGAGCGCTCACGCTCCAAACAGCGATGTTCGTCTCCCTATCAGCGTTGTGGCGACGATAACTACTGAGAACCGGTAGTGATGCGTATAGCGAAAGGCGCACGTTGAGATGTGCCTGAGAGCGAAGCCGGAGCGCGTCCAAGGGTTGAGCGCTAATCCATTGTCCACTGGAGTCTTTGAAACGGACTCCGGTTGGACTCCAGAAACGAACCACCCGGCTGTAAGTGTCACTTACAGACCATCCTCGCTGAAAAAAAAGACTTGTGCCAAAAGATTTGGACGCCCGATGGACACCAAAAACGCTGTTCGGACTCCGGGTGGACTCCATAGACTCTACCCCAATGCCGGAGGCGGAAGCACCCAGGCAGCTTGCGTGGCGAACCATCTTCGCGCGCTCTCTGGCTTCGGACCACAAACCTGGGTGTGCGACGATTCCCCGGGCAGCGGATCGGGATGTACGGTTTGGCGCTTTGACCGAATCTGGCCCGCAGTGAGACAGACGAGAGCATAGCCCTCGTGCCCAATCATCACCCGCTGCACATCGCCTCTCTCGGAGTCGATTACGTCGCGTCGGTAAACCGACATCGGGTCACCATCTTCGTCGTCCTCGAACGCGGCCGACCGGGGGCGCATCCGTTCAAGCTTGGGATCGAAATAGAAGTGCCAGGGTGGGATGCGCCGGAGCAGCGCAGCTTCGTCCGTCACAGCCGGATCGTTAGGGAAATTTCTGGCGCAGTCTTCCGGCGTAATCAAAGTGTACTGATCTCACTTTCCGGAGACGCGCTCCACCCAAGCTTTCAATATGCGGTCTTTGCCGGCGAGCGTGCCTTCAACGCTCTGGCCTGATTCGGCGTCTGCGGCGAAAAAACTGACTTGCTCGGGTGAGTCGATGTAGACCTCGATGTCGATGCTCTTGGTGTGCCATTCCAATTGAATGCCGCCCTGAACTCGGGGCACAATCGCTGGTGGCGGTGTCTGTGGTTGAAGAAACTCCGCAAGCAACCGGATCGCCCGGACGGCGTTCTGTGGAGCAATAGGTTTTGCCGCGTAAGAGTTCCATCCTTTCGGAAGATTAAGCAGTTCTGCAACCGCTTCGACGCTCTTTGAGAACGTTGATAACACCGGATGATTGGCGTGCAGCCTGATGCGCAACCCCGGTCCCCGCCTGGTTATGACCACCTTACGCATCACCGGGGCAGGTTGCTCAACTGCCGCTGTCACGACCGCAGGCCTTGCCAGTACGTCTGGCAGCGTCGTCGCGGAAAGCAACCGCTCAGACAGGATAGCTGCCTCCGCCAATCCATAGTCACTCTCACCCAAGATCACTCTGTTCGGCATCGATTCTCTCCCATACCCGATGCATTTCGGGCGTTGTCAGATCCGCGAATCCCTTCACAATCCACCGCCGACCAACATCAAAGAATGCGAACGCGCCCTCAATTCCTTCTCCGATCGGCACGCCGCGAGCTGTCATGTTCAAGATTAAGAGCGGAGAGTTGTCTTCTTTCTTCCATGCCGGATTCACCATCACGTGGAGTCTTCCGATGGGCTTCCCGGTTTCGTCCGGAATCACGAAACGCGTGCGCAGCCCGGCATCCTCAGGATTGGGCAGAAACGATGCATTCGTCAGCCCGGACCACATGGAGAAGACGTTTTCCAATTGTCCATGCCCGCTCCAGGCTCCAGACGGCTCAATGTGATTGACGTAGGTCACCTCGCACTGGTTCACCGCCAAGGTACCCAGCTTTTCGTCCCGAAGAAAGTCCTCCAGTACGGCCACCTCTCCGCGGAATTTCTCGCGGATGGGTTCGTAGTGGGGGTAGGGCGCCATGCCTTCCGTCTTGCGCCAGTTGTGAATAAACCGATCTGACTGCATTTGGATGAGTTCGGTCTTCGTCTCGTTGACGAACCAAACTCTTGGCAAGGGTGGCTTCTCCTCAATCGTGACTTCCATTTGCGCGGGCGCAGGAGGATCGAAATTCTCAAGGATCGGCAGAAGTGGCGGATGTTCCTCAATCAGCGGTAATTGCTGACGAAACTGTGCCCAGAGCACGCCGAGGTGCGGGCTCGTCAAACGCGAGAGCGGCTCAAACTGGAGTGACAATACGGTCTCCGCGACCGGCGGTTTGCGGAAATCGGGCAGATCTTTAGGCCGTGACATCACTATGCGAAACTCGAGCCAACTGATTGCTTTTGAATTGTTTTTGGGCCGCACATTTGGAGCAGCCCATCATGCTACCACTCCCAAGATCACCGCACGCCGGGCGTCGTTCGGGCGACACGCAAATCGATTCTATGGTATGCAAGATTAGCACTATGGTATACCATACTAACATGCCTCGGTCGCCAGAAACGAGCGTCGATCCGGAATTCTGGAATCGTCTGCGCGAGGCTCTCAGGTCCCACATGGAGGTCACGGGCCTCAAGCAAAAGGACCTTGCGCCCAAGTTGGGGATCGGTTCAACGACGCTGAACAATTTCTTGAATCACCAGAGTGAAACGCTCAGCGGGCTCCCAGTAGCATTGGCATGCACAATCGTCGACCTCTTCTGTGATGGCAAAAAGATCGGGAGAATCGTGCAGAGCGGAAATGGGGAGCCGGTCGCAGAACTCCTGGAGGAACAACTCGTGCTGGAATTCGATGGTGCATTCGAGATCAGGCGCGAATCGCAACAAACCCCAGCGATTGTTCTCCGGAAGTCCGCAGCCCGCCACGAAAGCTTGCGATTGGCGATCAGAAGGATTGGCTAGAGACTGCCGGAGCCTTGCTTTGCCCAGCGTCAAGTCTTCCGATTTCTTATTGCACGATTGGCGTCGCGAGAAACGCGCTAGTCAGGCTCGACGACGCATCTGGCGCTACGGAAATTGAAGGCGGCTGCTCCGCCGCCGCCCTACCGGAGTGCTCGGTACTTTATCCACCAGGAATGAGATAACTGATGGTTTAGATTGTAGGAACGAGCGGCTTTCACTTTTCAATCGGCGACTCCCGTTCTGTTGTAAGTAGAAGACTCTTCGACCCGGTTCGGAAAACCGAAGAGCGTCAATGCTCGCACTCTGCCGCACCCGGGTTATACGCAATTCGTTTGTCATAGACGATATCGATTAACTGGGGTCAATTGTCGTCGTCTTCTTTAGAGTCCTCAGAATTGGCTCCATCATCGACAAACTCTTTGCAGCCTTCGGCAAAGGATGGTGAATTCGAATTCTCTCCAGCAGTCTCGCAAGCGTCTTCGTCGTCGACTCCTTTTTCCTCGGCCCAATTGTAGCCAGCCCTGTGCCCGCTACAGTCCGCGGTGCAGTCGTTTGTGTAGACTCGATGCGCTGAAGCTTCTCCGCCGGTCGGAGTTTCTACGTCGGTTGGATCTTCTACTTCGGTTGACTTCTCTACGAAGGTTGGAGCTTCTACACCGGCTTGGGTTGCTACAGCGTGGGAGTCGCTGACTGAAGAGTCGGTCCTTGGTTCCAGTTTAAGAACGTAGAGAAAGGCTGCAACAAAGGTCAAACCAATCAGAATCTTTCCGAAACTATTCATGCGCGAGTCGGTTTCCCTTCCGACGAAGTATACGCGAGGTATATCCGAGACCCAAACTTTCGCTTTTTTGATTTCTGGTGGTTTTCTCAGACCATATTTGAGTTCAAGGCGTGCCTATCCATGCGCGACCCATATATGTCAGGTGATTTGTCGGGGTTCCTGTCGGGAAGTAGCCTAGAAACCGGCCGTTGACGCCGAAATGTCGGGTTTGTCGGGTTTCCCTGAGGATAGAGAGCGTCTAGGAATGGAACGCTTATTAGTCGTTCGCCACTGGAGTCTTAGAAATGGACTCCGGTTGGACTCCAGAAATGAACTACCCGGCTGTAAGTGTTTGAGGATTTTGGTCGGGCTGCCGAGATTTGAACTCGGGACCTCTTGCACCCCAAGCAACAAATATCAATCACTTACAGACCATCCCTACTGAAAACAAAAGACTTGTGCCGAACCGATTTGGACGCCACTTGGACGCCAAAACGCCAATCGGGGCCGTTCGGACTCCGTCCGGACTCCAGCTGCTTCTTGGACCCTCCCTGCGGAGAACCTGGGCCGAATCCGGCATTCGCCGCCGTCGTCTTTGCGAATCATTTGGAAATGAGAGGCGGATCAGCGGGAATCACCCACACGGCTTCTCGTGCAAGCCGGTTCGCCACTGTCTTGTTCTTTCTTCCAACAACGAGTCCGTGCGCCGGGTCGTTGGGAGGGTCGCCGTCTCGCGCGACGGTTTGGGAAAGGCTCCTGGCCAAGCCAACTGTAAATGAACAAAGCGAGACACCAGGACAAGCATCGAACGCGTCGTTCTCATTTCGTCCGGCTGCCATTAGGACTGAACGGATCAACACAGAAAGTTCCTCGTTCTTGAATGCCGCGGACGCGATTCGCATGCGACCGTCATCTCCGGGAACGATCCAGTCAGCTTGTAGACCCCTGAATAAGATGTCTCCGTTTCCGATCGTCGGATCGTCCGTCGTCGCGAGGCGCTCCGTCATCACAAGATCCGCTGGAGGTATCCTCGGAGGTTCACGAAATTAGAGCCAACGGGCCCTTCGTGCTCCTCAGCAGTTTCTTCATCGAAGAAATAGAACTCCGACTTTCCGCTGGGCGTAAATTCGATCTCCAAGTCTCGCCGCCGCCGATGCCATTCAATTTGGAGTCCGCCGCTAGATAGGGGGACGACACTAGGGGCTGGGCTGTCGACATCAAGAAGTTGATCAGTCGCCGCCAGTGCACGATTGATCGTCGCGCCGTCGATCCGGCTCCCGCCTTCGCTATCCCAGTTGGGGGCAACGTGACAAGATTTGCAAATCCTTGTAGGGCAGGCATCAGCCACGCTGGCTGAGGTGCACCATAATCCAAATACTGAAAGTGCACCATCACTCCTCTGGATCGGACCGGAAACGACCGGAGTACCGGGTCAGGTTTGGAGGAAACAACGTCCTGTTGAGTGAACAGTTGATCCCTATCCGTCAATTGCGAAAGCAGGTCAAAACCGCCAGATGCCACCAGGAAAGTTCTATCGGGTTGAGTTATCAGAGCCGTGGCCACGGTTATCCTTTCTGATCCAGACTTTGTGCATCTCAGGAGTTGTGAGCGCCGCGAACGATTTGACGATCCAGCGACGCCCAAGGTCAAAGAATTCAAACGACTCCCCAATTTGACCCCGAGCCGTAAGGTGGAATAGGTACATCGGCCTCTTGTCGGAGGTACGAATCGCGGGCTGGACGTCTACATGCAGTCGCCCAACCGGCTTTCCGTCTGACCCCGGAATCACGAAGCGCAAGTGACCTCTCGCGTCCTCCCCTTGGCCGGGGATGTCTTCCTCAGGGATGCGCCAGAACCGGAAAATGCTATCGAATTCCTCAAAACCACTCCATCCCTCACCGGCCACTATGTGGTTCACGTAGCTCACCTCGCACTGATTGACGTGCGGCACACCGAGATGGTTCGCGGCGAGAAACTCGGAGAAAAGCGCAAAGTCGCGGTCAAAGGCGGCTTTGCAAGACTCATACCGGGGATACTGTTCGCCTTCTCCCTCTTTGCGCCAATTCTTGAGAAACCGATCCGGCTGGACTTGTATCACTTCATTTCCCCGATCAGTGCTGAACCATAGCCTTGGAATTGGCGGATTCTCGAAAGTCTGTAGTTGCAGGCCGAGCCGATTCTTGGCCACCTCTGGAAACTGTTCGAATACTGGTTCCAACGGCGCACGATCCTCGGTTTTCGGAAAGGTGGGTCGAAACTTTTCCCAAAGCAGCCCTAAATGTGCCGTTCGCAGATCGACGAGAGGCTCAAACTGGACGGAGAGAACCGTCTCCACTACCGGCGGCTTCTCGAAGTCGGGAAGATCGTCGGGCCGTGCCGTCAACATGAGAGGGCGCTCATCCAAAACAATTTGATGAAAAAATGTTTCTGCGTCGTCCAAGATTGTATACCGACGCGCGGCTGAACACAATACTCTGCATGGTTTCTTCCATCAGGATAGCGTCTCGATGAGGGGTGCCGCGCGATCCCTGCGGAAGCAGGCTACTCGACTACTGAACGAGTGGGCTGGCCGGAGCCGCAGTGGAAACCTTCGGTGGTTCGGGTGGCGTTTTCTTTGCCACGGTCAATTTTTGCTGGATTCGGCGTGTGAGTTCGTTCTGCCGCTCCGCAGTCACAAACGTGTATTCGCCGGTCATCTCCAGGTCGCTATGGCCAGCGATCTTCGAGGCTTCGATGGCGCTACCGCCGACCTGCTGTCGCCACGTGATGTTCGCACGCCGGAAGGAATGCGGTCCGAGACCCTCGAAGTCGCAGCCCTCTGCCCTTGCGGCTTGATGGAGCACATCGCGAACCCCGGAATCCCATAGCGGCTTTCCTGGCGCACGCCGTTGCTGGAAAATAAACTCGTCTGCGGCCGGTTGATCCGAAACCGCTTTCTCGCGATAGCGATCCACCAAATCTCCGATCCCCAGAGTGCGCCTGCTGGTGTCGCTCTTGGGGCGGCTAATCTCTTGGTGCCAAACACGCTGCTCGATCTTTACGGTCCCGGCGTTCAGATCAAGGTGCTTCCAGCGCAGACCGAGGATCTCGGAAATGCGCGCGCCGGTCGCGATGCAAGTTTCGATCACGAGTAGGTACGGATCTTCAAGATGGGACAGCACCCGTGCCGTTTCCTCGAACGAGAGTATCTTCCGCTCCCGCTTGTGCTGCTTCTTCCCGAGCTTGGCTCGGCTGGATGGGCTGCGCTTGCCTTCTTCCCACAGCCCGTGCCCCTCGGCATGGTTGTAGATGCGAGTCATGATCGCCCGCGCGCCATGCATCGTCCACCACGACTCAAAAGTGGTGTGGAGCCAATCCTCGACGGCTTGGGGACGGATCTCGTTCAGCCGCGACGTGCCCCACTTGGGCAGGAGGTACTCCCGCAAATAGAACATCTCTTTCTGGCGAGTCGGTTCTGCAATCTGCTTCACACGGCCCAGGTATCCCTCGATGTACAGACGCGCGACTTCGCCGAACAGAGCGACGCCGGTCGCGGCAACCTGCTGGACCGCGATTTCGATACTGGGCGCGTTTAACTTCGCCAAAAACTTGTCCCTGAAGATTACGGCTTCTTTCTTGGTAATCGCGCCCTCGCCCTTGCTCGGTCCAATAGCCTGATATCGGCGGAGCGTCTTCACAGACCCGTCTGGCTGAATTTCGTCGGACCGATAGCGGAAGATCCAGGGCCAGCCCTGGCGATCCTTTCGCGGTTTAACTTCCGGATGTTGAGAACGCACTTTAACTCGCA
Source organism: Bryobacteraceae bacterium (assembly GCA_965225785.1). Lineage (GTDB taxonomy): Bacteria > Acidobacteriota > Terriglobia > Bryobacterales > Bryobacteraceae > Bog-113. Next base: position 16,058 of record CBDDBV010000019.1, read on the forward strand.
GGCCCCCGGCCAGCCTGTCGAGACTAGCTTCGGTTGCGAGCATCATGCAAGGTCCAAATGGAACGATTTGGCACCTTCGTTCCTCTGGGAGGCTCTCTCCCCTAAAAAAACCTGACAAACCCGACAAATCGGGTTTAAGTTACTGATAGCACTAGCCGAGCATTTGTCGGGGAGGGCAATTTTCCCGACAAAAAACCCGACAAACGGCTGCTGAAAACCCGACAAATTCCGAATTCTCATTCGCCACCGTCACTGATCTCGGGATCGTCCGATCCGACCGGAAGAAGCGTCGATCTCCGAAGATGCAATACGGATTTAGAAGAACCCGCTACGGTCTTCCGGATGGTCAGGGTCTCGCGACCCTTATCGATTGAGGCGAGGATTCCTCGTTCGTTAAGCCTCTTCCTAAGGGTTTGCTCGGTCACCGGCAACGACTCGCTAGTCTCGCCGCACGCCCGTTGAACGACTTGAAAAGCGACCGTTGGTTCGAGGAAAATATTCTCGTCATCGAACCACCCAATGCATCTTCCTTGCGGCACCAAAATGCCCGCGCTCCCAGCCCTCCAGCCGCAAGACATCAGGTTCCGATCTGGCTCGTGTCCTTCGAGGTGCATAAGATGCGCTTGACCGGACACCAGACATGCACGCAGAAGTGAAAGATAACGTTCGGTCGGTTCCGTCGCGGCTTGATGCTTCGCCTGCGCCGCGGAGACCGCGCACAAGGCTTCCCAGCAACGTTGGCTCAGATCCTGGCGAACAGCATCGTCGATGGCCCCGATTTCCACGCTGAACTGCAGGAACATCTCGAAACCCGCCTGCAGATTGGAGATGATCTCCGGAGTACGCGCGTGTCCGCCCGCAGGATAGGTACCGCGAAGCTCGGACACTCTCGCGGCCAGCGTTCGTTGTAGGGCTTCGAAATCACGCGCGACCCACTTGGCGTAGGTTCCCATCGCTTTGGCGTACGATCCATCGCGGGCTTCATCTTGGCACCCCTTTAGCCGGCGCGAGTCGATCTGACCTTTCGATACTTCCAAGACCAGAAGCCGTGCGCGAAGGGAATGACCACGCGGAACGTCTTCACCGGTCGACAGGACCAATCCGCGCGGGGGCTTCGATTCGCGCAGATTGGCTTTGGAGTCTAGCCGGATACGCCCCGAGTGATTTCCGGCCGCCCGAAAGATTCTGTCCGCGGCAGCGTGATAACGGCTGACTTCCGCGATGTTTCCTTGAGGCGCGAAATCATCGATTACAATCAGCGCATCTTTCGCGTAGAACGCCAGCTGTTCAAGCGCATTTCCTGTGGATGACCAGGACCCCGGCAAGTTCAGCCGGTCCATTCCCGGACCGAAGTGCTGCTGTTCCAACGCCGCCAATTCGCTTTTAAACGCGCCCGTCTCGCCGACCAGGTGAAGTGCGAAATCCGTGTCGCCGAAAATTGCGCGGTATGTTGCGGCCCGCAGCGGGAAGCTGACAGCCCCCGGCCCAAGACAAACCGACCGCAGGCTTGCCCTTACGGCGGTTAGCGCGTTCGCTTCGGAGTCTGGCAGCATTAGATCGTACCGGTTGAGCGTGCCAGGAAGACGCACGTTTACGCCAGGAACGGCGCCTTCCTCGCCCACAGCACCCGCTCCATGGATGAATAGCCAACGACCGTTAACCTTTCGCCAGCCAGTGTGGGTAAACGTCACCCGCTCTTCGGCGGCTAGCGACAGCGACTGAATTGCGGTGCGCGCATATTCCCGTTTAGTGGGATAGGTGATTGCGCCTGGGCCCAGTTGTGTGATTGGCCAATCCATTCCGGCAAACTCGGACGCCGGGATGGTGAAGCGGGACTCGCGACCGATAAGTTCCGCGACGATCTCGAATTCGCGCTTAATCTCGACGCCGTCGTCTAACACCACACTCGAACTGATCGAGGCTGAGTAGTTTGTCAACTGGTCACGTGTCTGTTTTTCACCCTGACCTGTGATCCGGAACAGGCCTTCGGGTTTGGATTCGAATTGGGATGGACGAACGATCTGAAGCGTGGTGGCGGGTGCCGATTCGTCAAACAAAGCCAGGACTTTTTCCGGTCCGGATTTCGCCAGCAAATCGTCTACGCCATTGACATCGCAATCAGCCGGAAGCTCCACGTATCGAACAGCGGAACCACGCTTCTTGAGTTCGCGCGATAGAGCGGTACGCGCGAAACCAACGCTGGGGTTCGTGCTCACGTTTCGATCAAACAGAATGGTTACCGTGCGTTCGTTCCAAACGACCCGATTAAGGTCGTTTATAGGCCCTTTGATGTCGATGCGGTTACCATTGGGGCCAGATGCTTTTCCCGTAACGCCCCGCCAGTTCCAAACGCCCGCTATCGCGATGGGAATGAAACGAGGATCATTGGCTTCGTAATTCGCCAGCCTTTGAAGAGCGAGAGCCTTTTTTTCCCCCTCAACGATGACGATCGGTATAGTTTGTGCCGCAAGCTGTTCCAGCGTGACGCCCGGCGGAAAGTAAAGCCGGTTTGCGCTTCCGGGGGCGGATAAGTATTTGTTTTTCTGCTTTGGCGTGCCATTCTTGTCCAATTCGTGTTCAGGGTTGTCAAGACGAATCCGGTAGCTGTGGGGATGGGGCTCGCCCGGCACGTAGTAAGGAATCAAGATCCCTGAACAGTCTCGCTTTCCTTTCTGACCGATAACATCGCGAGCTTCCTGATGTTCGACCCTTCGCAGCATGGCTGCATCGGCGATATTACGCGAGATCCAGCAAGCCTCAAGACAGCTATAGTGGCTATCGGAAAGGCCGACTCCCCATGACGGAACCGAGCGAACTACGGCGGCTTGCGAAGGGACGTTTACGGGTTCGGCAATCGGAGTCGTAGCGCTCACTTCGTGGCCTCCTTATACAGCCCGAACGCCCGCGCAACCGCGAGCGTGATTGCCAACGCCTCCGAGGATTCAGAGGCTCTTCCGACCCGCTTGCCAATTTGGACCCTTACCGAATAAGCGCCCGAGCTCGCGCGAGTAACTGAGTACCGGTCTGGACCCGCACCTTGAAGCAGCCGAAACGCATCTGCAGCCCGGAGTGTCGGTTGGAAATAAGTTCTCTTTTTCCACTGGCGCTGGCTAAGCAGGAAGCGCTCCGGGCCGACACGCCAACCCATGACGCGCTCGGCGACTAGATCCGTAAGCTGAGCGAGAGTCATCGTTATTCGCTCCCTTTCCGAAGTTGGTTTGCGGAAGGCGGGGCGCTAACGGAAGAAATATTGCTCTCCAAGTAGGAGGCGACATCTTCACGCCTGTAGCGGACCGAGGCTCCGAGTTTGCACCAGGACGGCCCTACTCCGAGGCGCCGCCAACGGCGGAGAGTTGCGGGGCTAATGCCAAGCAAATCCGCGACCTCCGCTTCATTGAAAAGGAAGTTCAACGTCCGCTCAGGACCACTACGTCTGGAGTACTTACGCTTTCTAGCGTTCATACTCCTACTCGGCGAATTTTCGGCAGGTCCGCCGAATTTTCGGCGGGAAACGTCGCTAAACCCTTGAAACTGCTAGTTATGTTCTAGTAAGAAATAATTTAGAGGGTCCGCCGAATTTTCGGCGCTTCGAAAATTATGGCTGGGCTCACCAAAATCCCGAACGCCGCTTGATAGCCGTTGCCCTTCTCAAACGGCACCGGATCGCCTCCGACCTTGAAGTGGTTGCAGAGCCTGTTTCGGATTTCCTGGAAACGCTTCTCTAAGTGCGCCCGAGGTCGCCCGCCCATCTTGGTGACATCGTATCTACCTTGTTTCTCGGCGAGTTTATAGAGAGCGCCCCACGCTTGATTCGGTTTGCCCGTTCGTTTATCTTCAAAGCCGAGATCAGCGTAGCCATAAGACTCGCCGACTATGCCATTGATTGAGATCTGAACGCGATGCTCACTCGTGAAACGCAGGCCCACATCGCGCCAACAAGTCGGCTTCCCTTCGTATCCTCCACTTGGTTCCCAACTTTTTTCGACCGGCGATTGGAGGATTTCCGCCGTCACGAGCGGAGCGCTTGCGGCAATCAGCGCGGGCGTTAAAGACTCTCCTGGAATCGTTCTATCGTCCGCAGACCTTGACAACCCATAGTTATACTGATCGACTTCGGTGGCAAAGTAAGTGCAGCAAATGGCCGAAGAGTCCAGGATGTCCGAGATGAATCCGCCCGAGTGATTTGTGACTTGCAGCCCGGCCAGATCATACGCACGCAAAATGCGGAAAACGGAGTAAAGCCAATAGTCGACGGGATTCGTTTGCGAAGGCGCGTGGAGCAGTACTCCGATCCGGGTAGCCGTTTCGATGAACTTACTACTGAGCCGATCATCGATACACGAGAAAAACTTCCAATCTCCAAACGGAAGCTGAGGATTTCCGAATGTGCCAAGCACGCGGTAGCGGCGGTCTTCGCGCTGCCCAGTGAGCGCTACTAACTCTGCAGCGTGAAGTTGCTCGAATTCCGTGCGGAATCCACGCCACAAATCCGAATCCGTCCCGGCTGCAATCCATGGACCGGGAACATCGAGTCTTGGCTCCAACATGAAGTGACACAAACATTTTACAGCGACGATGTTGAGCTAGACCCTCGCGCGTTTCGCTTCCGATATTCCGGGATAACGTACAGTTCAGTCGAGGCCCGACTTTTCACCCCGTCTCGCGTCGAAATAGGTCGCCCGGACCATGTGGAATGGAGCGCTGCTTTGAATCACGCTTGCGCAGAATCGCCGACCCGATGGGTTAAGGAAATTCCGAGAAATCCTTTCCAGGATAGAAGTTCGCGAACTGCTCCGAGAAATAAACGAAGAGATTCCAACGTCATGATTCCCGCTGCGAGCATTCCCGGTCTCTAGATCACCGCGTTTGTGGTGGGCGCACAACCAACCTATCGCGGTTTGCTATATTCTCTTCGACGACCGAGGGAGCAAAGACATTCATTCATGGGCTGTTTAAACCATCCTCTTCCTGCGCCGCGAGGTTCTCTTAGAACATGGCAATGAGCAGATCCTCGATGCTCCAACAACCTGCTTGTCGAAAATAGCAAACATTCAATCGTGAGCCTAATTAAGTCCAAGAGGCGTGTCGCAGACCACGGGGAGGTCTTTACTCCTGGGTGGCTGGTCGAAGATATGCTCGACCTCGTAAAAGATGAAGCCGAGCGCATCGACTCCCGCTTTCTGGAGCCCGCGTGCGGCAGCGGCAACTTCCTTGTGCCAGTCTTGCAGCGCAAGCTGGCCGCCGTTGAGGCGAAGTATGGCGGCTCCGAGTTTGAGCGGCGACAGTATGCGCTGCTCGCCCTGATGTGCATCTACGGCATCGAACTGCTTGCCGACAATATCGCGGAGTGCCGCACAAACCTGCTCGAGATCTTTGCCAACTATCTGAACGTGGATGAATCCGACGACTTCCATCGGGCCGCGTCCTACGTCCTGTCGCAGAATCTCGTGCATGGCGACGCACTGACGATGACTGCGCGCGACGGCAGTGCCATCAACTTTGCCGAGTGGGGCTACCTCGGTAGGGGAAAGTTCCAGCGGCGAGACTTCCGGCTTGACGAACTTACGGGTTCGTCGGCCTTTAGCGCCGAGGACTCGCTCTTTGCTCACTTGGGCAAACATGAGCTGTTTACGCCGATCAGGGCCTACCCGGCCGTGACAGCGAAAGAGTTGCCCGATGCCTGCTGAGGCGCGAGTTGCCTTGGCGCTGCGCGGCCGCAACCCGGATGTCTTAACTTGCATCGCAAACCTCTCGAACGACGAAGTATTCACGCCGCCTAAGTTTGCGAACCAGATGCTCGACAGGCTGGCTCAGGCTTGGGCGGCTAACAACGCCGGCGCAAGTATCTGGGCGAACAGTAGGGTGAAGTTCCTCGACCCAAGCACCAAGTCCGGGGTGTTCCTGCGTGAGATTACCAGTCGCCTAATTACCGGTCTCGCCGACGAGATGCCGCACCTTCAAGAGCGCGTAGACCACATCCTCACCAGGCAGGTGTTCGGAATAGGTCTCACTCACCTTACCAGCCTACTCGCGCGGCGAAGCGTGTACTGCTCGAAGCATGCAAATGGCGAGCACTCGATCACTAGGCGTTTTACAAACGATGCGGGCAACATCTGGTTCGAGCGCACCCAACACACATGGGTGGCTGGCAAATGCCTCTATTGCGGCGCAAGCCAGGAAGCGCTCGACCGTGGCGAAGAGCTGGAAACCCACGCCTATGCGTTCATTCACACCGATGACATCAAGACTCGGGTCGAAGAGTTGTTTGGAGACGACATGCAGTTCGATGTAATTATCGGCAACCCGCCGTATCAATTAGAGGACGGTGGCTATGGCACGAGCGCCGCGCCAATATACAACAAGTTCGTAGAGCAGGCAAAAAGGCTTGACCCGCGCCTACTCACCATGGTGATCCCCGCTCGCTGGTTTGCGGGGGGCAAGGGGCTAGATGAATTTAGGGAGGCGATGCTTACAGATAGTCGACTTCGCTCAATAGACGATTATCTCAGCGCATCGGACGTTTTTCCTGGCGTTGGCCTTAAGGGAGGCGTTTGCTACTTCCTCTGGGATCGGGATAATCCCGGGCTTAGCCGAGTCAGCACCCACTTCAAGGACTGGCCTGTCTCGACGGCCAGTCGCCCGCTTCTTGAACAGGGCGCGGACGTGTTCATCCGCTTTAATGAAGGCGTCGCTATCCTAAAGAAGGTGGTTGCTGCCGAGAGTGGGGCATCGCTCTCGCTCTCCCTGCCTACCAACAAGCGCTTTGACCAACTGGTAAGTTCCAGAAAACCGTTCGGCCTTGAGACCACATTTAAAGGAAATGCTGCAAATAGTGGCAATGACTTGAAGGTCTACCAAAACGGTGGTACGGGGTACATCTCCAGAACCGCAGTAAGGACCGGCGGCCATCTGATCGACAAGTGGAAACTGTTTGCTGGGTATGCTGCACCGGGGACCGGAAACAAAGACTCCTACCCACACAGAATCATCAGCACTCCATTCGTAGCTGAGCCGGGAACCATCTCATCAGAGACCTATCTGTGCATTGGCCCGTTTGACTCGAGGAGACAGGCTTCGAGCGCCTTATCCTACCTCTCCTGTCGGTTGACTCGCCTAATGATTCTTCTGCACAAGCCATCCCAACATGTAACACGCAAGGTCTACACCTTCGTGCCGAAGCAAGATTGGACGAGGCAGTGGACAGACGAGGCTCTTTACGAAAAATACAAGCTCTCCCCTAGTGAGATCGCCTTCGTCGAAAAAGTCGTCCGCCCGATGAACGACAACAATGCATAAGTCCACCATCGACGAAATCCTTGCGCCCAAGCCGGAAGCGCGCCCTCGCATCTACGCGTACTCCATCGAAGACAAGTCGCACCAGGGTCTGCTCAAGATTGGCCAGACCACGCGCGACGTTAGACGGCGCATCGCCGAACAGGTGAGGACTGCGGCCATCAAGAACTACCGCATCGAACTGGACGAATCCGCCAGCCGGGATGACGGTGCCAGCTTTAGCGACCACGATGTGCGCGCGGCGCTCGTCAGGAAAGGTTTTGAGAACGCCGAACTGGAATGGATGCGCTGCGCTGTCAAGGATCTCAAGACCGTGCTCAACGAACTGCGGACAGGACAACGGTTCACCGGCACGCATCACCAAACGTTCGCAATGAGGAACGAGCAGGCGGAGGCGGTTCACAAGACAATAGATTACTTCCGGTCGATCTGGTCTGAAAATCAACACGCGGTCCCGCGATTCCTCTGGAACGCGAAGATGCGCTTCGGAAAGACCTTCACGGCGTATCAACTTGCGCGCAAGCTTGAGGCCAGACGAGTACTTGTGTTGACCTTCAAGCCCGCCGTGGAAGACGCGTGGCAGACCGACCTCGAATCCCATGTCGATTTCGAAGGTTGGCACTATCGCTCGCGCAACTCCGCCAACGATCCCACAAACGTTCGGGATGACAGGCCGGTTGTCTATTTTTGCTCCTTTCAGGACCTTCTCGGTCGCGATAAGGCAGGAAACATCAAGCCCAAGAACGAATGGTTGCACACGGTGAACTGGGATCTTGTGGTCTTTGACGAATACCATTTTGGGGCTTGGCGGGATGCCGCCAAGGAGCTATTCGAGGGCGAGGAAGATTCGGTCGCGAACGAAGAGGCCAAGCTTGAATATGGAACGGGACTGGAAGAGGTGAACGAAGGACTCGGCGTCTTGTCAGAGAAGGAGACAGAATTCCTTCCCATTACCACCAGGGCTTACCTCTACCTGTCCGGTACGCCGTTTAAAGCGCTTGCCACAGGCGAGTTCATTGAAGAACAAATCTTTAACTGGACATACACCGACGAACAGCGTGCGAAGGAAGATTTCGCGGCCAAGAACCCCGGCATGTTCAACCCCTATGGGTCCCTGCCCCAGATGCGTCTGCTCACCTACAAAATGCCTGACGAACTGGTCGCGATTGCCGGTGCCGGCGAATTTGATGAGTTTGACCTCAACGAGTTCTTCGCTGGCAGCGGCTCGGGCAAGGGCGCGCAGTTCAAGCATAAGAACGACGTGCAAAAGTGGCTGGACATTATCCGGGGCCAGTACGCTCCAAACACCGTTGAAAGCCTCAAGCAGGGTACGCGCCCGCCGTTCCCCTATTCGGACGTGCGCCTGCTGCCATATTTGCAGCACGCGTTCTGGTTCCTGCCTAAAGTCGCCGCGTGCCACGCGATGGAAAACTTGCTATCCGAGAAGCACAACACTTTTTGGCACGGCTACAAGGTCATTGTGGCTGCAGGAGCTTCGGCGGGGATCGGTCTGGACGCGCTACCGCCAGTGCGTAAGGCCATTGGGAGCGGGTTCGACACCAGGACCATCACGCTCACATGCGGCAAACTCACAACCGGCGTTACAGTTCCGCAATGGTGTTCGTGCCTGATGCTGCGCAACCTCAAGTCTCCCGAATCCTACTTTCAGGCCGCGTTCCGCGTGCAGTCGCCTTGGTCGGTCAAGAACCCGAATGGCGACAATCCGAACGAAGAAGAAATCCTGAAGCCAGTGTGTTACGTGTTCGACTTCGCCCCCACGCGCGCGCTCCGGCAGCTCTCCGAATATGGCATCGGACTCTCACCTAACGAACAGAATCCGGAAAATGCCGTACGAGATCTCGTTTCCTTCTTGCCAGTGCTGGCCTACGACGGGGCGAACATGACGCAGATTGATGCCGGCGGTATTCTCGACACCGCGATGACGGGCACCTCGGCAACACTGCTGGCGCGCAAGTGGGAAAGCGCGCTTCTGGTGAACGTGGATAACGACACGCTGCGCCGAGTCCTTGATAATCCCGAGGCGATGGCTGCCGTCGAGCGCATCGAGGGCTGGCGCGCACTGGGCGACAACGTCATCGAGACCATCATCAACAAGAGCGAGAAGGTCAAAGATCTCAAGAACAAGGCCAAGGATGAGGAGTTGACGGCGAAGCAGAAGAAGCAGCTCACCGAGGCGGAGAAGGAATACAAGTCAAAGCGCAAGCTGGTGCAGCAAAAGCTGATCAAGTTCGCGGCGCGCATCCCGGCGTTCATGTACCTGACTGACTTTCGCGAGAACACCCTACAGGACGTGATCACCAAGCTTGAGCCGGACCTGTTCCGAGCCGTGACCGGCCTGACAGTGAAGGACTTCCATCTGCTTGTAAAGCTCAAGGTTTTTAACACCGAGCAGATGAATCAGGCGGTGTTCGCGTTCCGTCGCTACGAAGATTCCTCGCTGCGGTACACAGGCATCGAGAGCCACGAGGAGCTCACACATTACGGGCTCTATGACACGGTGATAGGGATAAGGGAGGAAGTAGCGTCTGGAAGGGTTGAGGGTGGGCGGACTTGATCGCAGGCGCCAAATTCCACAACGTGGGCATGGCATTCCAGCCCCGCCGCAATTGCACGCGCCAGAATGATCTCTTTCTCCGGCCCACGGTTTCTCCCGATGGTCCTCGCATACCCAACGCGCTTCCCGGCAAATCGGGCATTCCATACCTCAGTTCTCCATCAACTCGCGGATGCGGGCCCGCTCGATCATATCCTTCGGAGCGCCCGAGGAACACGCCCAGGCTTTCAGGGTTTCCAATCGAACACTGTGAATCACCGGCGGCCGCTGCACTTCGACCTCAATCCTAACAGCGTCATCCGCCGCCTGTTGTGACCATTCCGTCCGCCGCAATTCCCGGAGTCCAAGCGCGCACGCTTCGTAAATGGATTCGGCCTCAACCTCGACCTGATGAACGATAACGCCGTCCCGTACGCGGACGGTACATGGAAGCCACGACACGGAAACAGGGTAGCACTTTCGCCTTTAATTCGCCTCTCTGAGCTCCATGCCGGAAAGCCGACGCGTCACTCGGCTCGGCTCCCGATGCGCTACGGTTCCCCGCACTTGGTTTACCTTGTGTCACTCAGGGCAATTTTGGTCGCGCGGCCGGGAGCTTTCTAAACTCTGTCCAATTCAAACGTTCAGCTTGATCGCGTCATTCGGGGCGTGCGCCAGATCCTGCTTGGTCCCAAGATACCGCTCGGTGGTCTGCACCGAGGCGTGGCCCAGCAGCATCTGGATCTGCTCCAGTTCGCCGCCGCTGGCCCGGCATAGCTTTGCGCAAGTCCGGCGAAGATCATGTGGCGCGATGCCGGGGAAGCCCGCAGTTTTTGCGTACGCGACCAACATCTGCCAGACGGATTTTTCGCTGATTCGATCCCCATGAACGTCGTCGCCCCGATTCACGCACCGGAACACGTAGCCGTCGATTAATCCCGTGGGACCCGTCCACGAATCTATTGCCACCTTCACCCACGCTGGCATCGGCACCGTTCTGACGCGACCGTGCTTCCCAACCAGGTCAACAATGCACCAGCGCCCATCCCGCTGTTGGATGTGCGCGAACGTTAGCGCTGCAACCTCGGAGCGCCGCAGCCCGCAGCCGAGAAGCGCTGCCAGGATCGCGCGATCCCGGAGACCCTTTAACTTGGTGACATCGGGCGCACTTACGAGCGCCTGTGCCTGCTTCAGCGACAACCAGTTGCCCATCCGTACGCCTCGCGTCTTCACGCTTTTCACGCGGAGGATTCCGGCCGCCATTTCGGGTGCGAGCAGCCCGTTGTCCGTGGCTTCCACCGCCAGCTTCCGGATCGCCGACATACGCACGATAATCGAGGACGATCCGAGTTTGCGCTCTTCCAGAGACACCCGCCACGCGCTAACGGTGGCCTTGCTGAACCCGGGCCGCGGCTCCCGGGCGTACCACAAGATAAATTCGTCGAGCGCCATGTTGTATACGCGCCGGGTGATCGGCGAAGAAACGCTGTCCAGCACGATCCCCTTCAAACGGTTCCATTCATTGGGTTTTTCTACGACAATCAGGTCGGTCATAAGGTCTGTTATTGGCTGTTAACGGTAGCCATTCAGACCTTACCTCTGCGTGGAGGGGATATCAAGGCCAAGTGCAACCCGGGAGTGGACGCTACTCGAATCGAGTTCCTCAAAGTCGATTCGCCGTTTGCTCTCTTAAGCTCTTCGAGCTCTGCCCGAAAGCTGGCGCTCCGTGAATTTGCCCAAGCTCCGTCATCCACTTGCTTCGCCACTTTCAGCCGTATAGCCGATAATGCCTCAAGGGGCGCGATGTGGATAAGCGACGATCAAATAAAACAGCGATTTTTCTGGCCTCGTCCAGTGAGAGCCTTCGCGTTACACGAGCTCTCGCCGACGATCTCAAGAACTTTGCCGAAGTAACACTCTGGTCAGCTGGCGCATTTAACCCTGGGAAGACAGCCGCTGAATCCCTGGCGGAGGTAGCCGATCGGTCTGATTTCGCAGTTTTTATCTTTACTGGTGAGGATGCGATGATGTCTCGCGGCACGTCAACCGCATCATCGCACCTCAACTTTATATTCGAACTAGGCTATTTGGCGGGGCGCATCGGGTTGTCCAGAACCGTGCTCGTGGGCGCACCTCACAGCATCGGTCTGCCGAGTGATTTGGCTGGTGTGATGTATGTTCCACTGTCGTTGCGGGGGGCGGAAGATATAAGAGCCTTAGTGGCGCCAGCGACTGCGGCAATCCGGAGTATCGTTGCCAAAACCCCGCCAAGAGCTGAGGAGGCGATTGACTTTTCATCGTGCTTCATCAGCTATTCCTGGATCGACAAAGAGTTCGCTGCTAAGCTTCACGATGACCTGCAGAGTGTGGGAGTCCGCTGCTGGCTAGATTTCAAAGAATTGAAAACCGGCGATCCGATCCCACAGCAACTTGATCGAGCAATCCAAGAACACGACAAGGTGCTGCTCGTTCTTTCAGGCGGCTCTGTGAAAAGTGCTTGGGTCCGAACAGAAGTTGAGCACGCGCTGCGGTTAGAACGGGCAAGGCAAAAGACGGTTCTCTTTCCTATTCGACTTGATGATGCGGTTTTCAAAGTAAAAGAGGTACCGCAATTAGCGCAGCTGAGAGAGAAATACATCATCGACTTCAGCAACTGGCAAGACAAACATCTCTATCAGCGGTCCTTTTCCAAACTTGTCCGTGATCTTGCGATCAATACTTCCCTTGACGCTGGAGCGCGCTGATGCGGACAAATCTCGGGGCCTACAGCACGTTTCAAGTCTTTCTGAACTATCCGTTTGATGAGTCATTCGCATCGCTGGCTGATGCGATGGCATTTGCTGTGGTCGCTGCCGGATTGCTACCAGTCTGCGCGTACGATTTGACCGCGCCGGACCGGCCGCGCCTTGAGATGCTGGTCGAGGCTATTCGAAATTGTCATTATTCTGTACATGATCTCTCGCGCCCACATGGCGATGGGGAGGCCAACTTTGCGCGCATGAACATGCCAATAGAAATGGGCATGGCGCTCTTTCATGCTCTCCACTCTCAACGGCGAGAGCACAGATGTCTTTTCTTTGTTTCGACTCCGAATCACTACAAGGCCTTTGCATCGGATCTTGCCGGTCTCGACCCACGCGTCCATAATAACGAAGAGAGCCGGCTACTCACGGACACCTATGAGTGGCTCAGGGCAGTGGTTCCAGCTGCGTTGTTTAACTCCCAAGCGACTGTAAACGTCATAGACAAATTCAACGAATTCACAACGATGGCGGCGCAAGTCAGAGGCAGCGGTAACGGAGGCCACGCATCCCATGATGAGAAACGCGAAGTGATGTATCGAGTGTGTGGCGGGGTCGGCTGGTGGGACTGGCGAGACAATAGAGCGGGTAAGGGCGAGTTTCCAGAGGTCCCGATCGTTCTAAAGTCGTCTTAAGGCCTTTCGCCGGGTCATACCACGACAGCATCACGGGGGCGGCTGGCCCGTGAATGGTGCTCAGCCGTATCTGCCTCATAGCTTTTCTGATCCTCTCACCGTATTGGGGACGTTTCAACAACAGTTCAGTTGGGCATCGGAATGCGGGCGGCTTAACGTTATCATTCAATATCGGTAGGTTTATTGGGAACAGCTCCCTTGGGCCAGAGTGCAGACAGTCACGTTCCGGTAAAGGACGCTCGGGCACGATGTCCCACAACCCCGTTTCGCGAGAGTTCGGTCATGGGGACAATCGACGAGTCGACAAAGCGCCGGGTGGACCGGTTCGCTCGCCTACGCAAGAGCGAAATCGCCTGCGCAACCGCCGCCAAACACACCCTCACTTAAGTCTTCGCGCCAATTCCTCCACCTTGCTCCGATAGCTCGCACTTTGAGGGTCGTGGCGCAAGAGTTGCTCGTATGCTTCAAGCGCTCTCATCCAGTCTTCTTGTTGCTGATAAGCCTCCGCCAGGTTTCGCGTTACCAACAGCCAGCGGAGCGGAATTTCTCGTTCTGTATAAACCTCGAGCGCGCGGCGGTAGGCGCTCACGGCATCATTCAGCGCTTGCACCCCAGCCGCCCCTTCGCTCCGCCCGGCCAGATCAAGAAGCGCATTGCCTAAATTGTTCTCCGTCATCGCCCAATCCTGCGGCAGTTGCTCGCGGGTTCTGACCTCGAGCGCGCGGCGGTAGGCGCTCACGGCATCATTCAGCGCTTGCACCCCAGCCGCCCCTTCGCTCCGCCCGGCCAGATCACGAAGCGCAACACCTAAATTGTTCTCCGTAGCAGCCCAATCCTGCGGCAGTTGTTCGCGGGTTCTGACCTCGAGCGCGCGGCGGTAGGCGCTCACGGCATCATTCAGCGCTTGCACCCCAGCCGCCCCTTCGCTCCGCCCGGCCAGGTCACTAAGCGCAGTGCCTAAATTGTTCTCCGTCATCGCCCAATCCTGCGGCAGTTGTTCGCGCGTATAAACCTCGAGCGCGCGGCGGTAGGCGCTCACTGCATCATTCAGCGCTTGCACCCCAGCCGCCCCTTCGCTCCGCCTGGCCAGATCAAGAAGCGCATTGCCTAAATTGTTCTCCGTCATCGCCCAATCCTGCGGCAGTTGCTCGCGGGTTCTGACCTCGAGCGCGCGGCGGCAGGCGCTCACTGCATCATTCAGCGCTTGCACCCCAGCCGCCCCTTCGCTCCGCCTGGCCAGATCAAGAAGCGCATTGCCTAAATTGTTCTCCGTCATCGCCCAATCCTGCGGCAGTTGCTCGCGGGTATAAACCTCGAGCGCGCGGCGGTAGGCGCTCACGGCATCATTCAGCGCTTGCACCCCAGCCGCCCCTTCGCTCCGCCCGGCCAGGTCACTAAGCGCATTGCCTAAATTGTTCTCCGTAGCAGCCCAATCCTGCGGCAGTTGTTCGCGGGTATAAACCTCGAGCGCGCGGCGGTAGGCGCTCACTGCATCATTCAGCGCTTGCACCCCAGCCGCCCCTTCGCTCCGCCTGGCCAGATCAAGAAGCGCATTGCCTAAATTGTTCTCCGTCATCGCCCAATCCTGCGGCAGTTGCTCGCGGGTATAAACCTCGAGCGCGCGGCGGTAGGCGCTCACGGCATCATTCAGCGCTTGCACCCCAGCCGCCCCTTCGCTCCGCCCGGCCAGATCACGAAGCGCAGTGCCTAAATTGTTCTCCGTCATCGCCCAATCCTGCGGCAGTTGCTCGCGGGTATAAACCTCGAGCGCGCGGCGGCAGGCGCTCACGGCATCATTGAGCGCTTGCACCCCAGCCGCCCCTTCGCTCCGCCCGGCCAGATCACGAAGCGCAACAACTAAATTGTTCTCCGTAGCAGCCCAATCCTGCGGCAGTTGTTCGCGGGTTCTGACCTCGAGCGCGCGGCGGTAGGCGCTCACTGCATCATTCAGCGCTTGCACCCCAGCCGCCCCTTCGCTCCGCCTGGCCAGATCAAGAAGCGCATTGCCTAAATTGTTCTCCGTCATCGCCCAATCCTGCGGCAGTTGCTCGCGGGTATAAACCTCGAGCGCGCGGCGGTAGGCGCTCACGGCATCATTCAGCGCTTGCACCCCAGCCGCCCCTTCGCTCCGCCCGGCCAGGTCACTAAGCGCAGTGCCTAAATTGTTCTCCGTCATCGCCCAATCCTGCGGCAGTTGTTCGCGCGTATAAATTTCAAGGGCGTTTTCTAAGTGCGATCGCGCCTTCAGCAGATTAGGCACGGCATCCGCCGCGGCGGTTCTTACCCCGAGGTTGCATCGTGCAATTCCGCAGCTTATGGCAATGCTTGCCCAGAGCTGCGGGTCCACCCGCCGATCCGTGAGAGATTGCGCATGTTCGTACAACTCTGCCGCCTTGGCGAAATCATAAGCATTGGAGTAGGAGTCGCCGGCGAGCCGGTAGTCGCGGATGGTGTCGGCTACCATTTTCTGTTCTTGGCGGCGCGTGTCTTGCAGTTTGTGTTCGTTCTGCCGCGCGGAATCGACGAAGCGCGCGCCCGCCTCGCTAAAGTTTTTCCTCGCAAATGCTGCCAAGCCTAGTTCGTGGATGTTCTCCTCGTTCTTTTCCACGTCGTTAGCCCAGCTATCGACTTCGGCCCTCACCTGATCGAGACTAAAGCCGTACTGATGAGCCCACTCTTCCAGGTAACGGCTCAAGTCGGGCTTTGGCTTCCGGTTGTCGGCGGAAGGTCGGGCGTCCTTGGCGGATTTTTCGGCAACACCCTGCAGCAAGGCGACAAGGTGTTCATGGGAGAAAAATCGGGGTGAACCTTTGGGGAGGAGTTCAAAAGAGACGATATCTAGTTGAAGCTGCCTTGGGATGCGTGTGTGTCCTCCGACAGGCTGGAATATCGCATAGCCCGCTGCGTCAATGTCGACCGTGATGTCCTCGCCCTCCAAAAGGGACGGCGGTACCGGTAGGAAGAAGAAGCCGGTCGAGTTGGAGGTGACGGACTTGCCGGTCTGTTCAAGAGTGATGGCGGCGCTGGGTACAGGTTCGGAGACGTTTTCGCGCAGAGTCTTCACGACCTTGCCGTGAAGGACACGAGCGGCGGCAGATTGGGTTTGCGCGAATGCAACCACGGCGCAACAGCCGATAAGTGAGCAGATGAGGAGGATGGTTCGGGTCATGGACTTCTTCTCGCACCGACTTTATGGAGAGGGATGTTGAAGGTTGTGTCGCCGGCGGGCGGGTCGGCGGAGTGAGTCTCGAACCCGGGTTTTTCAAAGATCACTCGGAAATTGGTCCCGGCGGGAAGCTCGACGCGGAATGAGAAGCGTCCCTGCCGGTCCGTTTTTTGCGGTGAAACATTGAGGGTGGGTACGGTGATGGTTACACCCGGGAGAGGTGCGCCCGAATCGTCTTGGACGAACCCGCCGAACAGTTGGGCGACAGAGGTTTGCACGGGAGGGGTTTGAGGAACTTGGGTGAGCACAATGGTTCGCTCTCGGACCCAGGATCGGAAATGCCAGCCCGTTGAGAACAGCGCAGCGAGGAACAGCAGCAGCCCGGTTGTAAGAACTAGGCGAAATCGCCAGTTAACGGGGACTTGCCAGCCTTCGTCTGGGCTGGTGCTGAAAGCTGGAAACGGTTTACCTAGCAGGAACGGTATCCAGTTCTCGTTGTAGTTTAAGTCGAAGAAATAGTCTGAGTGTGCGAACTCCGGGTTGTTCTGCTGATGCATAATCGAAGCGGGCTCGCTGAAACCGGAATAGCCGGAGGGTCCAGCGTCTCGGACCGCCCACTGTACGACCCACGCCCAAAAGTCCGCGCCTCCATACTGATTCAGAACCGACTTTACCTGGCCCCGGGCGGCGAGGGCGGCCCATGGGTAAGCAGGATGAACGATGGAGCCGCAGAAGATAATGCGGTCAAAGCACACCTGGGAATACTTCTTCATTAAACAGACCACGAGATAGCAGCCGAAACTGTGCGCGATGATGGATGGTGATTGGCAGCCGAGCCGGTCGCACTCCCTGGCGAATTCCTCAAGCAACCACTGGCGCTTTTTCTTGCGGACTGGCGGCCAAGCAAGGTGGAGGGCTCCAAACTGTCCGTAGTCTAAAGGGACTGGAATGAGCCCGTGGGCGCTCAATAAGGGACTGACATCCTTTTGCCATTTGCCCCTTGTCTTGATCCCGTGGAGGAGGAAGACATGGCGGGAAGCTGTCTGTGTCCGGTTGCTGAGAAGTTCCAGAAAGCGTTTTGTGCCGTCGACTCGGAATAGGTCCAACGCCGTCAAGTCCTTCACTTCCGGCGGGATTTCGCAAGGGTCAAGCCGCAGGGGCACAATTAAAATGGCGCTTTCGCCTTCCGTGCGGTACCTGGCGCGGGCGGCTTTGAGCTCATCGTTATAAAGCCCGGGCCGTGAGACAGAGGCCGAGGAAAGGCAATAGACAAAAATGTCCATCCGCTTTAGTTCCCGGTCTATTTCTTTCTGCCAGTCTGAACCGGCCGGCAGATCCTCACAAAAGAAGACTTGAAACCCCTTATTTGTGAGTTCCTCGCGTATTTGCCTGACGCGCTCCTGGTCTTCCGAAGCGTGGCTGATATATAGTCTCATCGGCATGGGAAGAGAGGATTTTCTGTTAAGTTTATGCTATTGACTGTGCACGGTTAGACCCGGGGTCTCCGACAGCTTAAGGTGATGACTAAGAAAGGCCCGCGAAGTCCGCTTGTGGGAAGTGTGCGGCGACGCGCCGATGACTCCCCAAAACGGCGTAAACTTGAGATGCAAAGCCCTGACGCGAGGCCGGCGGTCATTGCACGGCAGCTTCGGCCAGCGCAGTGAAAATGTCGCCCGCTAATTTCGCGTTCCCGCCCACCATTTGCGGAAGGAAGATCGTGATGAGACCATTCTTCGGGTCGACCGTTCCGTTGGTGCCGAATGCGCCTCCGTGGCCGAAAGTCCCCGGGTTGACCAGCGTCAACAACGGCATGGTCCCTGCCGCCACACTCATAGTTAGACCGTACGCGTGATGGTCCGGCGTGTAATCGTGAGCCATCGCCTCAACCGCTTGCGCCGACAGGATTCGCTTCCCCGCGCGGAACACGCCGCGGTTGGCGAGCATCGAGTAGAAGTTAAAGAGATCGCTGGCAGTGGAGAAGAGGCCCAGTTCAGGGCCGGGATATCTGGCGCCCGCGCGATACTTCGCCGGGTCGCCGCCTTGCGCCTTGTCGTGAGCCAGCACGAGTTTGCCCGCGGCGTCTGGAGTGTAAATCATCGCGATTCGTGCTTTCTTGTCTCCAGGCGGAAAGTAAAACGTGTCGGTCATTATCGAGCGGAGTCAAAATGCGGCGCTGCACGAAGTCCTCGTACTTCTGGCCGGAGAGGACCTCGACAATGCGGCCGAGGGTGGCGATTCCCATGTTGCTGTAAAGGTATTTCGTGCCCGGCTCCGCTACCAGTTTCTCTCCGGCATAAGCGCGGACAGCATCGGCGAGCGTGTGGTCCAGGGTATAGTTGATGCGCGCAAACTCTCCGTGCTCGGGCAGAAAACCAAGGCCGGAACTGTGGCACATCAATTCCCAAACCGCGGGAGGGTGCTGCGGCGGATGAACCTTTACGCTCCCGTCCGCCGCCTTTTCCGATACCTGGATTCCCTTGAATTCCGGCAGGTAATCCTGTACGGGGCGCGTGAGGTCCAGCAGTCCCTCATCTACCAGGATCATTGCGGCGACGCCGGTCACCGTCTTGGTTTGCGACATAATCTGCACAATCGAATCGGGCCGCATTTCTCTTTTGTTCTCGATATCGGCGAACCCGGCGGCATCAAGCGCGGCAATGCGGCCGTTGCGCCCAACCAGCGTGACAACACCCGAGATGTCGCCGCGGTCGACGAACTCCTGCATGCGCTTGGGAATCAACTTCAGGGTCGCGGCATCCAGCGAGGGCTCGGTGGCGGCCGCTGGAAGCGTGAACATTAGGAGTGAAACAAGGGGGATTGCGCGCCTGGACTTCTTCATTGCTGTTAGGTTGCCTGCGATGAGTTTATCCAATGAACGACGTTGTCGTTTCGGCGTTGAGTTCCCCATAGGCGTTTTGGCGGGGGTTGCGGACATCTGTCGCGGTCGGCGAGTCGTGCAAGCGAATGAAGTTGCCCCGAGTATAAATGCGGACGCGGATACATAGCGTTGTGGGACATTATCGGTAGCTAACGCTATTAAACACACGCGACTAGGAAGTTAGCCGTTGGCGCGCCACCGTTCACTTTAACTGTAATCGTTCGTTTGTTGGCAGCTGAGGCCAAAGACAACGTGAAGATGGTCAAAAGTTGGGGCGGTAACCGCGAGTTTAAATCGGTGAGCAGCGAGATCGGAGATGGAGAACCAAGTATGTAACTCACATGGGATGGTTTCTCGAGGCCGGAGGCTCACAAGCGCTCAAGAACGTGCGTCCGAGGTCTGATATATGAACAACTTCGGAAACCCAACGTATGAGTCCCTGATTTTCAAGAACACTAACGCACGTGTTGAAGCGGGACTCGAAGTCCGCCGGCGATGTATTCTCCGACCACGGAAGACCTTCCCGGAGCGCCGTCATCAGTTGCGCCTCTTTCATTTTGAGCTTCCGATCAAGCTCCTGTCTTGTTCGTGAAGTATTGCCATCCTCAAGCCAAGCTTCGTGGTCTGCCGTCAGCCTCCTGACGTGCTTAAGCAACACTGCCTCATCTGGTGCCATCTGTCGGAGCATAGCCAAGAAAGCTGGCCGAACAACAACCCCGTCTCCCGCTGAAGCGTTCGCCAACAGCGCCGCCCACATGTCCTGCATGGATTCGTCATCTTCAAACGACGCTCCTTCGAACCACGGAAAGAGTACTTTAAGAGGGACCGCATTCGTTGCGGTATTGTTCTCTTGGAGCATCTTTACGGTCTTAAAAAATGCCTTCAAAGAGTTTTGGTGACGATACTGTCTGATGCAATCGCGGGCTAACTCTCCGAACTCTATTGTCGCGGGGCCAAGAATAGCTCCTACCGTGTTGAAACTATCTACGATCCCATAAGCTTGTTGCAAGGTGTTCCATATATCCATAGAACAAGAGAGTACCCTATCCGCAATGCTCCTCTTTTGTATCCGTATGGTCGCCTAGCAAGAAACAGAGCGGCAAATCGCGGGCCCAGCAACTGTCGACCGTACAGGGAGAGTCGTAGAACCAAGACTCCTATCCCAGTTACCGGAGCCGCGCGGTACGCGTACAACGTCGGTAGTTAATTGCCATTATCGTCGGGCCTTCTTGGACCGATGGCTTGGCCCGGAGTCCGACAGTCCTTTCCGGTAAAGGGACTTTGCGAGGCTTTACAGGCGTGAATGTAGACGCTGCGCCGTTTTTGACGGGTAATCTCCCAGAAGAAGACTTCGGCCAACCGAATTAGACGAAACCTTTATCCTTCCTTGGCTGCAAGAAGCGTGTGTTTGCCCGGCTGGAGCTTTCGTGCTATTCGGTTGTGATAGGAATTTGTGGGCCTAGAAAAAAACATGACAAAACTAACCTGGGGAGTCGTCTTTCTGGCGGGCTACTGGTTTACGCCGAAGAGCCTGTGGGTGCTCGGCGTCGCGTTTCTAAATATCGGTATAAGCCTCGTTGTCTTGGTACTTTCCAATTTGTACCGACGCAACTTCGGCGGCCCGACACCGCAGCAGGCGTTTAGCCTTGTCCAAGATGTGTTATGCGACATGGGCGATTTCTATGATGAGATTGATGTGATCACCAACACGGGCATCGAGGTCCGTGTGGTTTCCGATAGCAGCAAACACCCTGCAGAGATCCTGCGCAGTATACGTTCCGATGCTGCCGGGGAATACGAGCGCGCCGAGAAGCTTGGGCTTCTCATCCAGGATGAGTACGGCGATTACCTGACACCACTTGGCCTGAAGTACCGCGATCACGGTCGCGAGCCGGGCAACAGCAGATTTCGGCTTAGCGACCTGGAGGTCTGGCGCATCGAAAACGTGCGTTGCGAGCGGTCAACCGCTGCTGGAAACCTCACGCTAGAGTACAAACGAACCGCTGTGGCGATAGCGATCCAGTACACGCCGGTTTTGCTTCGTACGTTCGAATGGAGGGCTGAGCGAACGACAGGCGGCGAATGGCATCTGGCCGAATTGAGCGAGATTGGCGGTCGTGAAGGGCGGAATCCCTTCGACCTCGCCGGGTTGAATAACTGGCGGGCAATGAAAGCCCGCTGGGCACAAGAAGAGCACGACCGCGACCGTTGGCACGATGAGCCCGATGTAAAGGATGTGCTAGCGCGATACAACGCTGAGGTTGATCCTGAGAAGAAGGAGGATCTCCGCAAAGAGTGGGTTGAGATAGGTAAAGCAGCTAGAATCCGCCTGGGTATTGGCTAGGTCGCGCTCGTGAGATACAGCGTTACCGGACATCGCAGAAGCCGCTGGACCAGGAAATAAGTTGCTGGGCCGTTAAGTAACGTTATCGGTAGGTATAGCTGGAGGCAATCCGTCCACATCGACGGCACAAGGGCCGGAAAGCGGATCCGAATCTGTAGAGCGGGCTGGAAATCAGTTCTCCCGCACCGGATGTTCTTCGCTCCAATCAGCGCCAGCGTCGTCCGCCGCTTTCTGTGTGCTGAACACGCCCAGCAGCACCGCTGCAGGCTCATCTTGATGCTTTCCACGTTGCCATGCCAACCACACCGTGGTAGCCATCGTTCTTCTCTCCTCGTTCCGCATCGGGCACCTTGCCACATTCATCACTCCGAAGGAGTAACGAAGCAAGCGAATGCGCCACCTATTTTACGGGGCGGGCGTAGCGCATTATCGCGGGACCTTTGCGGAGTGATCCCGTTGTCCGCCGCGCGGCTCATATTGCGGCAGTCTGGACCGACTCTCCGTTCTGGAGTCTTCTGTCGAGCTTACGAGACTTCATCCATTCTGATGTAACCGGATCGCCACTCGGGAAACCCCGAGGAGAATTGTCTTCATCGGCGATATCTACGATTCATCGGATGACCGCACGCGGTTTGGATCTGCGGACGGGATTGATCCAGCACAACGGTCATCGTGCTATCTACCTCGCCCGTCTCCGTGACGAACTGAAGGATCAGCGTGCGTGGTGCTTCCGTGGTCGGCAGTATTCGGGCTTCCAGCCGCTCCAGGCGCTTATTTAAGTTGGATCGAGTCACTTCGGCTTGTCCAGCGACTCTTCCACAGCCGCGAGCCGCATCTCCAGGTCCTCGTCCTGGAAACTCCTCTGCGCAATCTGCATCACGGACAGCGCCGCCCGGACCCGAACGGATGCGGGAACATCCTGACTCACCATCGTCTTGAGTAGCGTGGCCGCCGCAAACCCGGCATTCTGCTGCATGCGCGCGTTTGCCTGACTGACCACCTCGCGGCGAGCGTCGAAATAGCTCCTGTGAAACTCCGGGATCTTCAGCCAGCGGTGGAGGGTTTTGACGGAAATCCCAATCGAGCGCGCGGCTGCTTCGAGGCTCGGCTGGCTCAACATCGCGGCGATGGCTTCTTCCTTCTTACGTCCGAATTTTGCTCCGTGTCCGGTCATCTGAGACCTCCTGTGGGAATCTGCGCCACTTTCTGAAGGATTCGCTTGCCTGTGTTCCGAAGCGGAGTGATGAATGTGGTCGTCGCGGATGAATCCGCGCAAGGAGAACAACCATGAAGACCTTTGGGATTAACGCCGAGAACAGCATCAACATTTACGAGGGAGCCGCCACCCGCCCCGACGAGACCACGTTCAGCACCGAGGACCAGCTGGCCCTGGTAGCCGAACTCTTCCCGACCACCCGCTTGGTCGAGATTTGGAACGCCTTGCCTGGCGTCACGCCGGTCAAGAAGTTCAAGGATCGCAAGACTGCCATCAACCGGATCTGGGCTGCGGTAAGCATGCTCGATATGCCGGGCAAGTCCGTAAGCGATGCAGCTGAAGTCAACCAGGACGAGGCTCAGGAGCCCGAGGCGGTAAACGAGCCAGAGCCAGCGCAGGAACCAGAGGCCACGGTCGCCGAGGAAGCGCCACAGACGCCCGACGTTGCGCCGGTGGAAGCGGAGTTGGCTGAGAACGCCACCCCCGCGAAGAAAGCGCCCGAGACGCCACGTAGCGCCAACGGCACGCGCGAAGGCAGCAAGACCGGCCTTATCCTTGAACTCCTGAAGCACGAGGGCGGCGTTAGCTTGCAGGAGTTGATGAGCGCGGCGGGTTGGCAGGCGCATTCGGTCCGGGGTTTCCTTTCCGCCATCGTCAGCAAGAAGATGGGCCTCACGGTCGTATCGACCAAGCACGAGGACGGCACGCGCATCTACTCGATCAGCGCTTAAGCAGTGGCCTCGTTTGCACCTCCAGCCGCCGGAATCGAACCCGGCGGCTTTTCTCGTCTCCGGTCGCAGATTCAGCTTGATCATCTTCAGCTTTCGAGCGATGAATGGTCCGACGAGGAGAAACGGATGAATCAACTCACAGAAACCGCAAACGGGAACACGACGATTGACGAGAGCGCAGAACTTGGATTCGGAACCTTGCTGGTCGCGGAAGACGAAGAGGGCGGGTACGAGCCCGTAGCCTTGGTGAGCACACTGCGCGAAGCACGAGAGCTGGCAGCCGAGGATTTCCGCTTCTGGCTTGCGGACGTCGAGAGCGGGAATTCTCCTCTCTGCCCGGACCGCTACGCGATCTGGGTGCGGCGCTCGGCAGGCTACACGGTTCTGACTGCAATCGAGCCGGACTAAGGGCGTCAGTAACATCAGCCCGGCTAACGTGCCCGCCCAGTGATCGCCGTGGCAGGCTTCTTCTGATCCCGCAGAATCATCTTCAACTCCTGCGACCAATCCGCCAGTGCCAGCAGTAAGCCCGGCAGTTCCGAATGCCCGCTCAGGAGTTGCCTCGTTACGTCCGCGATCTCGCGGCGGCATCGGGCGATTCACGCTGCCACCGTCAGCCGCTCTTCCGCGACCGCCTGAAACGTACGCCCGTGGCCATCGAGCGCGGACTTCTTGCCCGTGTACTCCTCCCATCGCTTCACGATGCAGTCCACATACTTCGGATCGATCTCCATCAGCCTCGCTTTCCGGCCACGGCGTTCACAGCCGATCAACGTGGAGCCGGAACCGCCGAAGAAGTCAGCCACGACATCACCGGCTTTGCTGCTGTTGACCAGTGCCCGCTCGACCAACTCGACCGGCTTGGCCGTGGGATGGATGCGATTTGCCGCAGGCTTCTTCTCCTGCCAGAGCGTCGACTGCGATTTGTCGCCGTACCACGGGTCTTTCTGCTTCGCCACGTGGCAATAGAAGATCGGCTCGTGTTGGAATTTGTATCGCCCGAAGCCCCACGCAAACGTGTTCTTCGCCCAGATGATCTGGCAACGCACTTCGAACTCGGCGGATTCAAGCGCGTTCTGAAACTCCCGCTGCCAACTGGAGGAATGGCAAACATACATAGAGCCGCCCGGTTTCACCACGGATCGATAGGAGGAGAAAGTCTCGCGGAGAAACGCCTGGAACTGCTCCGTCGTCATTCGGTCGCCCTTGATGGTCAGGCGATCCTCGGTGTAGCCCTCGTAGTCGACGTTGTAGGGCGGATCGGTAAAGATAAGATCCACGTCGTCGCCGCTCATGAGTCGGCTCACATCCGCGCCGTCGGTGGCGTCCCCGCATAGGAGCCGGTGATCGCCCAGAATCCAGAGGTCTCCCGCAACCGAGACCGGCGTCTCGGCGAGTTCCGGCACCGCGTCTTCGTCCGTAAGTCCTTCGGCGGCATCCTGCTCGGCAAGTAATCGCGCGAGTTCATTGTCGTCGAACCCGATGATGTTCAGGTCATATTGTTCCTCCTGAAGAATCGCCAGTTCAATGCGCAGCAGCTCTTCATCCCAGCCGGAGTTGAGCGCCAGTTGGTTGTCGGCGATAACAAGTGCGCGCCGCTGCGCTTCGGATAGATGCTCAAGCAGGATTACCGGCACCTCGCTCATGCCGAGGTGCCTCGCCGCCATCAAGCGCGCGTGACCGGCGATGATATCGCTGTCCGCACCGACCAGAATCGGGTTGGTCCATCCGAACTCCTGGATCGACCGAGCCACCTGGGCGACCTGCGCAGGGCTATGTGTGCGCGGGTTAGTGGCGCGTGGAATCAAGCGTTCCACTGGCCAGCGCACTATCTGAAGATCGATGTTCATCGGCTTCCTCCTAACCGCTCATGAGCGGCTTGTGAAAATGACTGGCCCGTCGACGCCAGCACCGGTTCTTGCCCCGTAAGAGTGCTCATGCGGCGAAGGATCACGTCGCAGTAAGCAGGACTGATTTCGCAACCGCATCCGATTCTGCCGAGAACATGAGCGGCGGCCATGCTGGTTCCCGATCCCAGGAACGGATCGAAGACCATGTCTCCGGGATCGGAGAAAGCCTGGACGAAGAACTCGACCAGCGCTCGCGGGAACGGAGCGGAGTGATCGCCCTGACCGCCTTCGGCTTTCACCTCGATGACGTTGCTTGGGCGGGCTAGACCAGCGACCTTATCGGCACCACAGCCCAGCAAACCGCTTCCGGATGGCGCCTTCGGATTATCGGGCGAATACACCACGACATCTTCGGACTCGTGGCTAACGGCTTCGGGGCGGAACTTGATCCGTTCCGACCGGGTGAAATGGAAGACCGGTTCCCACGCGTTCTTAAACCGGTTGGGCCAGCCACCGGGAACACCGTTGGCCGTGTTGCGCCAACAGAACTCATCGACGAAACGCCAGCCCCACTGCCGCTGGTGCGCAAGAACCATATCCTTCACGTAGAGGCTGCGTTCGCCGTCTTCTGCGTGCTCTTTGATGTTCAGGAAGTAGGAGCCGTCCGGGCTCAGGACCGACTGAATATTCGCCGCCACGTCGCGGAACCAGCGTGAGTAGTCGGCGGGCGGGATTGGAGTAAAGCCGCTGGTCGCGTCGTACTCGCGCTGTGAGGCGTACGGTGGCGAAGTGATGGCGATGTTCGCTTTGCGTCCTTCGAGTAGTTGTCGAACGGTTGCTCCGTCCCGGCAGTCGCCGCAGATGAGCCGATGCTTCCCGATCAGCCAGAGATCACCCGCACGGGTGACCGGTTCGACGGGAGGTTCGCTGGTTTCTTCCTCGTCCGATTCGCCAATCGCGTCCTGGTCCATCTCGGCGAGCAGACGGCGCAGTTCCTCGTCATCGAAGCCGATCGTGCCTAAATCAAAGTCCGCATCGATCAGCGCGGCGAGTTCGGACCGTAAGGCCTCGTCGTCCCAACCCGCGTTTTCCGCGAGCTTGTTGTCGGCGATGATGTAAGCGCGCTTCTGGCTTTCGGTCAGATGATCCAGTACGATCACCGGCACCTCGGGCAGTTGCAGCTTCCGCGCAGCCAGCAATCGCCCGTGTCCCGCGATCACGCCGGCGTTGCTATCGACGAGCAGCGGATTCGTGAATCCGAACTCGCGGATGCTCGCCGCAATCTGGGCAATCTGCGCGTCGGAATGCGTCCGGGGATTTTTGGCGTACGGCGTGCATTTATCGATCGGCCAGAGATCGATGTGCTGCGCAAGCGGGCGAGTTGGGGCGGAGTTTGCCATTGAAATGATTCACCAGCAAACCCCTCTCAATTCCACCAAGAATCAAAATCATTCGTCAACAGTCCATAAGTCAGTGAGGAAGTAAGGCTTTTTTCCTGCTTTTTTTGGAGCCACATTCGGCTGGTGAGGTTCAGAGCGAACACACGGAGTCCTTTGACCCCGTAGTGTCCCGTATGGAAGTACATTCGGCCGGAGCCGGTCCGTCGCTTCACACCGCAGCTTGGGCATCGCAGTTACCCGCGACTTCTAGGCGCTGCGCGCCTACATTTCTCTTACCCGCTTGTTTACCAGCAGCCGGTGGGTTTCCGGGCTTCTCGCGCTTTAATTCCGTGCGCGGCTGGATGGCCTAACGGATCGGGTAGAGGTCAACGGGATGGGTTCGGCGTATTCGCTTCGCTCGGGAAGAGCTTACCATCCAGTCCTGGAGTTACCTCCAGATGCGCCCCTTTGACATCCGGCTGCCCTTTCGAGTAGCTGGTCCCAGATCAACAACATTTAGCATCATTCGTCAACAGTGGCGGACAACAGAACTCGCCCCGATCAATCGTCCAAGCAGATTGAAGAAGATCGGATGCTGTTCGATTTGTGCGTTTAATGCTTACAGGATAGGAGAAAATTCCAGAAGCCGTTAATGCAACGGTTCAAGATGATCCTGGCCGAAACTGGAGTCGCGGTCGGAAGTTCAGGGTCTGGATACCATCGTTCTTCCCGTTCCGCTGCCCGATCGCACGCCGCTTTCCAGTTTTCAGAGACCTTCGTGTCCATCCACGGTGAGTGGCTGCTCGCGAAGAATCTTCTCCGTTTAGTAACAAGCGCTATCGACCTCACCGTGCGGGGTGACTGTTCCGGTAAGCAGCTACCATTTCGGTCGTAACATCGCTGGCGTAGCACAATGGCGAGTAACCGCCCGGACGACTGTACGCGCTTCGGCGTCCGCATGAGTGGCCTGCACGGTCGGTGTTGTATGGGCAAGGGCAATTCCCGGGATAGCGTGAGATCGAATCGCGAATCAACTCGCGCTTGACTTGATCGTCGGTCAGCTTTGCCGGTGCAGTATGTTGGGAACGCGCTACCGTGGCCGCGCCAGCCAGAAATGCCAGAAAGAGGGCCAAAGCGCGGTTGTTCATACGTGGCACAGATATTAACAGCGATTTCGGAAACGTGAGCCGAATGTTTATGTGCCGGTTCATGAAATCCCAATCAGGTTGGAGCCCGTGCAGCGCCCTATTAAGATTTCTGAGAATGTTTTCGCAACGGTGCACGATCAGTGTAAGGTTCCAGTCGACAACCGCCCCGGTCGCGCGTCAGCCGGGGCGGTCCTCCTCCCTCTTCGCGTCCGGCGCGAATCACTTGGATGGCGATTCCTTCCTCAGACCGACACCTGTTACCGGGGCGTCCGCGCGGTCGTACTGTCGATCCCAAATACGCGCTGAAGACAGGCACATTAATCAATCAAGAGCTTGTGTCAAGATATTAACTACGCTTGACTGTCTATTTCTAATGCTCGCGACGCGCCCGGCATTGATTCCGGGCGTCTCGCGGCACTTTAATCCCGAATTCATTCTCGACTTGCACCCGTGCCCATTCTCGAAAAAAAAGACCGCATGATCAGCTTTCGGCTTTCCGACGCGGAGTATAAAGTCGCGGAGCGCGTGTGTAAGGCAAATGGACTGCGTTCCGTTTCAACGCTCGCGCAGTTCGCATTATCAGGGATGCTCGACGGTGAGACATCGGACGAAGGGCTTAGCGCGCGACGGCTCGCCCGATTTGAACAACAGCTCAAAGGCCTGGCGCTCCGGATTGGGCAATTGGAACAGAAATCCTCAAGGAGGAGGAGCTGAACGAGAGCATTCCGGCTGCACTTCCAAGTCGAATAGCCCACGCGGACGCCAGGCGAAGCAACTCGTCGACGACGCTCCCGCACGGTCTCGCTAGCGCGGGAGCGATTTGATGGGCTGCGTACAAGGTGCTCCTACTTTTCTAGCGTTGCGTTCACGTTTGACGACCCTGCGCTCACGGTCATTGTGCGTTTCCATGGTCGAAAAGTCGCCTTCTCGATGAGAATCGTATGGTCTCCAGGTGTAAGCTGCAACGTCGACGGTGTGCTGCCCATATATTTGCCGTCAACGGTGATGTCGGCACCATCAGGGGTTGAGCCGAATGAGACCGTGGGCGCGAACGCGGATGCGGCTACGCCTGTAGGAACGGCACCGGGGGTGGATGATGCGATTTCGCGATCT
>CBDDBV010000020.1:0-22330 GCA_965225785.1 Bryobacteraceae bacterium
CCCGAACGTATACCCCAGAAAGTCGAATCGCTCTAAGTTCGCCTTCCGAATCTGAGTTTTTGCCTCGTTCAGAGTCAATCCGATTCGGCCCATTACCCCGCGCGTCCAATCCAGTGCCTCGACCGCATGTCCGCGGCTGAGAATCACAAAATCATCAGCGTAGTTCACTACCTGAGCCCGAAACCTCTCGCCCCTTCCCGTGATCCACCAGTACTATAAATGGCGGAGCAATAATAGACCACGAAGCGGCGCGTGAGCGGTGCTTTGCGGCGGTGGAAAAGTAGACCACCCCACTTTCAGTTCCAGAACATAACAGGGCAGTTGTGTTGTGGGACACCAGGAGGTGTACAAGGTGGAAGTGTATGCGCGCTTAAGGCGAGCCGTGCAAGTCGACGGCATGAAGCATCCGGCAGGCGGCCCGTGAGTTCGGTCTGTCGCGGAAGACGATCCGGAAGATGCTGCAGTTTTCGTTGCCGCCCGGGTACCAGCGCAAGAAACCGGTGGTGACCCATGCTGGGTCCGTGGCTGGGCCTCATCGATCAGATTTTGTTGGAGGACGAGAGCCAGCCGAAGAAGCAGCGCCACACGGCCAAGCGGATCTGGGACCGGCTGAAAGCCGAGCATGCTTTTCGAGGCGGCTACACGGTGGTGAAGGATTACGTGCGCGAGGCGCGGCTGCAGCAGAAGGAAGTCTTTGTGCCGCTGGCGCACCCGCCAGTGCGGGTTGAAGGTGGAGCGGGTTCCTCAACTGCCGGGCAAAGCGCCCTTTAGCAAAGACTTCGAAGATGAAGTGGGATTAGCTTGCGAGTCAGCATCGGCGCGGCAGGTAGCGCGACGGTTTGAACTTGCGGCGAGCACGGTGCGGGCTATCGACCTGCGCTATCTGGAACGATGGGCCGCAGCGAGGAAGATGCCCGCCTTGGCCCAGATGAGCGTAGACGAAATCTACCTCGGCAAAAAGCAGAAGTTCATCACGGTAGTGAGTAACCTCGATACGGCAGAGCCGCTTTGGTTCGGGCGAGACCGGAACAAGGAATCCCTCGATGAATTCTTCACCAGCCAGTTAAGCGCCTAGGCAGCGAATGCGCATTACGGCCGCGTGCGTGGATATGTGGAAGCCATTCCGTCTGAGCATCGAACAATGGGCGCCCAACTGCCGGATCGTATACGACAAATTCCACATCATGCAGCATGCTAACCGGGCCATCGATGAAGTGCGGCGGGTGGAGTTTTTTCGCAAAGGGACTCGGATGCGTGGCCTGGTTAAGGGCAAGCGCTGGCTGCTGTTAACACGTTGGATGAATCTGTCTGATGTGAAGAGACGGGAACTGAACCAACTGTTCGCCCTCAATCGCAAGCGATTTAAGGCTTACCTGCTCAAAGAAAGTGGAGATGAAGACATTAATCCGCGGTCTTGCCAGCACCGGCACCTACGGTAATGAATGTCGCTGTGCAAAGCTAATTCCGATCCGTTCCAAAACCAGCTTGGTTCATCCGCGCCGCTGACGCCGGTCGCGCGAGATCTCGCGCAACAGTTAGAGTGTGGTTTATATGGACTTGCCGGTGCCGCCCACCGCCGGGAAACTGCGCGACAAATACAGGTTGCCCAGCGCCATCAATATCACCTCCAGTAAACAGAAACGCGAAAGAGACTCATTTTTGACATTCCGGCCTGCCGGGACTTCCGCCATTCTTAGGAAAAGAGCTTTTGACGGCACCCTACATCCGACACTTTTCATCCCCGATTCATTGCTCCCGAATCGCGATTATCGGATCAATCGAAGACGCCCGCCGTCCCGGAAAGAAACACGCGGCTGCCGCGCTCACGCCGAGTAGAAACGCCACTCCCAGCAGAATCTTCGGATCGTTTGTATTGCCTTCTACCCACCCCCGCAGAAGTCTGTGAAATAGAAGAATGGCACCGGCTCCCAAAGCCAGTCCTGTCCCTACGCTCTTCGCCGTCGATGCAAACACCAGCTCCAGAATATGAATCCGGCGCGCGCCCAGTGACATGCGGATTCCGATTTCACTGGTTCGCTGTGCCACGGTGTAGGAAATTACGCTATACAATCCCACCGCCGCCAGAACCAGCGCCAGCAAGGCAAAACCGCCGAAAAGGCTCGCAATCAAGCGCTGTTGCGCCCACTCCGGCTGCAGTGTGATCCATTGATCCAGGTCGCGCACGTTGCTCGATACCTGCTGGTCCCCATTCACCGCCCGCACTTGTGTCCGAACGCTCCGTAATATCGGCAGTGGAGGCGTCGTGGTGCGAACCAGGATTTCCGTGTACATGCGCATGTTCACGGTATACGGAAAGTAGACTGCCGGGCGGATCGAGTTGCGCAAACCATCGTTGCGTGCGTCCCCGACTACGCCAATCACCTGGAACCAGCTATCGCTTTCCGGGATCGACGCCGAGTGATAAATCGTGTCGCTCTTCAGGCTAGGCAATCGGATCTGGTGGCCCGGCGGATCACTGTTGGGCCAATACTCGCGGGCCATGGTTTCGTTTATCACCGCCACGCGGTCGCCGCGCGCCTCAGCCGCACGATCCCACAAGCGCCCTTGTTCCACGGGAATGTGCAGGACTTCGAAATACTCCGCACTGACAAAGTTCGCTCGCAACTCCTGCGTCTCGTTGAAAGTGCGCCCCAAAATCTCGAATCCCATCTCCCATCCGTTATGCGGAGGCCTTGCGTTTGACGAGATCCCCGCCGAGACAACATCCGGAACCGTTGAGATACGCTGGCGCAAATGCTCGAAGTAGGTTGAGCGCTGCTCCCAAGTCAAGTAGGCGTTTTCATGAACCGGTATGCCCACCGACATTACGTTGTGAGGGTCGTAACCTAAATTCGCGCGCATGAGGCCCAAAAGACCCTGAATCGCAGCGCCGGCAGTCGTAAGCAACACAACGGTTAACGCAATTTGGGCCGCGACCAGTGCAGAATTCATCCGTTTGCTTTTGACTCCAACAGACGCCTTCCGCGTGCTTGTTTGAAGTACCTCGGCGATGTGGGGCCGCGACATCGAAAGAGCCGGTGTCAGCCCGAAGAAGATGCTGGTCAGCACGGCTAAACCGATACTGAAAAGCAACACCGGGAGGTTGATCCCGATGGCCGCTTCATTCGGGAAGGAGTTCCGCGGCAGCCACGCCGCAATCAATGCCACGGTTCGGTAGGCCAGCAGCACTCCGAGCGCCGCTCCACCCAACGCGATCACCAACGACTCAATCAGAAGCTGAGAAACGACGCGCGCCCTTCCAGCGCCGATCGCCGTGCGTATTGCGAACTCATGACGGCGGAAAGTCCCCCTAGCCAGCAATAGAATCGAGACATTCGCGCATCCGATTAGGAGCAGCAGCGCAACCGCTCCTAGTAGCAACGCGAGCGTTTTGCCAAGCCGTTGCACGAAATAGTGATTTAAGCCTTGGACCTCAACCTTAAAGTGCTCCGGAAAACGGGTCGGCTGCTGCTTCGCGAATCGCTCCAGCAGCGGCTGTAAGGCCGCGTCCACCGCCGTACGCGAGAAACCCGCTTTCAGCCGGATGCTCGGGAAATACGCCGAGTTCAAATCGGAGCTTAACTTCAAAGGAAGGTAAACATCCGCGCCATCCCCGCTGCCCCATGTGAACCGCGCCGGCACTGAGTTTTCGGCTTTGTCGAGACGCAACGCTCGACGGGATGATAGAAGAAAGTGTGACTTGAATGAATCTCTGGCTCTTTATGCTCCAAGATTTCCGTTATGGGGTTCGACAACTGAGCAAGAGCCCGGGGTTTGCGCTGACCGTGCTCCTCTCGATCGCGCTGGGAATAGGAGCCACGACGGCGGTTTTCAGCGTGGTCTACGGAGTCCTGATCAATCCGTACCCCTACAGGAATGCGGATCGATTGGTGCATTTGGTTCTGAGAGACAAAGCGGGCCGTGAACGTTGGCCGGGGCTGACAGGCACGCAAATCGAGCAACTGCGAACGACGCCGGGGGTGGAGAGCGTGACCGGGCAGAACGATTGGAGTCTTACTACTACGGGCGAAGACCTTCCCGACGATGTAGAGGGCGTTTACCTGACCCCGAACGCTTTCCAGCACTTTGGGGTACCCGCGCTGCTCGGCCGGGAATTCGGCCCGGTCGATGCGCCGAATGGACGGGATCCGCAGCCAGTAGCCGTTCTGAGCTACAAGTTCTGGCAACGCCATTTCGGCGGGGACCGGAGTGCGGTCGGACGACCGCTTCAACTGGATCATCGGACATATGAGGTGATTGGTGTGATGCCGGCAATGCGGCCAGACGAAGCGCAGTTCGCCGCGCTCTTTCGCAAGCTCATCGCCCACCGGGTAGCGCACGCTGCTTCCACTCAGCCGCCTTGTCTGGCTTACCCCAGTCCGCATACAACTGAACGACCCATTCGCGCGCCAGCATGAGATGGTATCGGTCCGGCACACTGATTTGTCCCTCCCGCGCCGACATGCCCTCGTAACCCTCCAGCAGCGGCCGTTCCGCCTCGGAGTATTTCTTCTGCCCGGCCAGGCTGGCCCCCAGAAGGCTCTCATCACGGAATCGTCGCCACTCCTCCGGCCGCTTCTTGCGATCGAACGCCACCGCCTCCTGCGAAAGGGTTTGGCTCTCGGCGAACTTCCCCTCCGACTGATACGCCAGTGCTAAATCAGCCGCCGCATTCATCGTGTCCGGGACGTCTGAACCTTGGGTGTGCCGTTGCCCCGCGAGCACCTGTAAAGCATAAGTTTCCGCCTTTCCGTATTCGCCCCGCCGCTGACAGATCGCGGCAAAATCCGAAAGGTTGCTGAGGGTTCGTACATTCTCCGGCCCCAGCACGCGACGGAAAGCCGCGAGCACTTCAACGTAACGCGCCTCGCTCTCCTCGTATTTGCCCTGCATGCCGTAGAGGTGAGCAAGATTGGCAGCGGACTCCAGCGTGTCGGGGTGGTCTGGACCCAAAGTGCGGCGGCGGACTTCCAGCGCTTGCGCCGTGAGCGGCTCAGCCTCCGTGTACTTGCCCTCCTGAAGATACAGGTCTCCCAAATTGCTCATCGACAACAAGGTCTTGGGATGCTCTGCGCCTAAGACACGGCGTTGGATACCCAGCACTTGGGTGGTGAGGGCAGCAGCCTCTCCGAACTTACCCTCGCCGAAGTACACGACCGCCAGATTGTTCATGGATGCAAGGGTGAAGGAATGCTCCGGGCCCAATACCCGGCGCTGAGTTTCGAGCACTTGAAGGTAGAGCGCCTCAGCTCGCGCGTACTTGCCCTCTTCGTTTTGGACGAGAGCCAGATGCGCCATTGATTCCAGCGTGTCTTGGTGCTCGGACCCTAAAACGCGCAGCCGGGTTTCCAGAACTTGGCTGTGGACCTTCTCCGCCTGCGCGTACTTGCCCTCGGCGTCAAAAACGTTGGCCAGGCTACTCAGGGACTCCAGCGTGGAGGGATGCTCCGCGCCCAGCGTGCTCCGCATAACCTCATAAGCTTGGCTCTGGAGCGTTTCCGCCTGCGCGTACTTGCCCTCCGCGGAGTAGGCGCTCGCCAAATTGCTCATGGACTTGACAGTTGCCGGATTCGCGGGTCCCAGAACGCGCCGACGCGCATCGAGAACTTCGGCATAGAGCGCCTGCGCTTGCGTGAACTTCCCTTGGTGGTAGCGGACCACGGCCAGATTGTTCATCCACTCCAGCGTGTCGGGATGCTCCGGTCCCAGCACCCGGCGGCTGATCTCCGACATCTGCTCCGTCAGCGCCGCGGCCTCGGCATACTTGCCTTGATAGATCTCGACACGTGCCAGGTGACGAGCCGTGCTGAGCGTATCCGCATTCTCCGGACCCAGAGTTCGGCGCTGCAATGCAAGCGCTCGCTCCAGTTGGCTCCGGGACTCCGGAAATAACCCGAGATCGCCGTAGGTCTTTCCGATCGTGTCCCGGATGGACGCCTCCACCTCGGGTTGTTTGTCGAATCTTCCGCCAATCCGCGCCGCGGCCCGGTCGAGAGCCGTTCGCACTTTGAGGTCCGGGTCGGGTTTGGTGCTCGGCCCGGATTGCGCGGCTGCACTGGCCTGCGCCAGCAAGTCGTTCTGCAGGAATCCGTTCACGGCGACCGACGTCGCGGCTTCCCGGTCGGCTCGCTTCTGCTGCTCCAGCGCGGCGTTCCGGTCGCTCTTGGCCCGGGCCTCCGAAGCCCGCGCGCGGTTCCGGTCGTCCTCGGCTTGCTGCTCGCTGGAAACGGCTCGGTTGCGATCCCGAACTGCTTGGCTCTCCGCTTTTATGGCGCGATCCCGGTCCCGCAGGGCCGCCTGTTCAGCGGAAAGCGCGGACCTTTCCGCCTTCCGTGCGCGCGCGGCTTCCACCAGGCTGGCGGTGCCTCCCGCCCCAAGTACAATGAAAACGGCGGCTACCCCCGTCACCAGAGCCTTATGCCGCCGTGCCAATTTCCGCAGCTGGTAGGTGGCGCTCGGCGGTTGCGCCATGATCGGCCGGTCTTCTAGATGCCTCCGAAGATCGGCCGCCAGATCCGCCGCCGAGGCGTAGCGGCGCTCCTTATCCTTCTCGAGCGCCTTGGCGGCGATGATTTCAATATCCCCGCGATAGCTCCGGCTGGTCGAGCTTAGGGGAACTGGGTCTTGTTCTCGGATGGTTTGTACGGCATCGTGCAGTTGCCGCCCAATGGCATACGGCAGTTTCCCCGCCAGCAGCTCGTACAGAATCAGGCCGAGGGAGTAAACGTCGCTGCGTGTATCCACCGCCCTCGGATCGGCTAGCACCTGCTCCGGGCTCATATACGCCAGCGTTCCTAGCAATTGGCCCACATCCGTTTGGCGCGTTCCCTGGGCGTCGCTATCGGTGAAACGCGCGAGCCCAAAATCCAGAATCCTCGGTTGGCCATTTTCGTCCACCAGGATGTTCCCCGGCTTCAGGTCGCGGTGGATGATGCCGCGCTGGTGGGCGTGCTCAACCGCCTCGCATACTTGGATCGTCAGCGCCAACCTTTGGCGCGTGTTCAATCGTTCCCCGTTGGCATATGCGACCAGAGACGTGCCACGGATCAGTTCCATGGCGAAGAAAGGCTGGAGACCGAAGCCGCTGTTGGCCGCGCCGGCCTCATACACCTGCGCGATGCCTGGATGGTGAAGTCGGCCGAGCGCCTCGGATTCCTGCTCGAAACGCTGGATCAGTTCCGGGCTCGCCCACGCCGCCTTGATGACCTTCAGGGCAACCCTACGGCGCGGCTGTTCCTGCTCGGCTTCGTAAACGGCGCCCATGCCGCCTTCACCGAGGAGTCGCAAGATGCGATAACGGCCGATGCTTGCCGGCAACACTCGAGCCGTGCCGTCGGAAGCAAGCGATGGCGACCCTAGGCTGAGGGTGTTCTGAGAACCCGCTGGAAGGCTATCTAACGACATTGGCCCCTCTGCCCGAGACGCTCCGCCTGATGGGCAGCCTCATTTTCCCGAGCCTCGCGAGCGCCCAACCGTTGTTACGGCCATGCCGATCTATTGTAATGCTTTACAACCGATAGGGCGTGTCGGTCCTTCCTAGCACGTTCGCCCCCACCACCGGATGGCCAACTACAGGCAGAAGCTCTGGAGAAATCCCAAGCAAATCTACGCGGCTTGCTGCCAAGCGCGATGGATTCCTTGACGAAACCATGCAGGCTACCTCCCCGCAGCATCCGAACAACGGCTATCCGAATCCTGCCAATGTCCTTTCCGTCCGCTTAAGCCGCAATCACAATCAATGCCTTAGTGACGCGGCCCCGTCCCTGCTTGGCTGCGCACCGCCGAACACAGCCATGGACAAACATATCGTCCCAGGCGGTTCGATTGCGTACATCCGTCAGTACACTATATAATTTGTTGACGCGCTGAGCAGCGAGGCGCAGACCAGGAGACCCATGACATTGCACCCCAGCGCGCTTTCACCGGTCCTTGCCATTCTGACGCTCTTCTCGACGGGGCTATTCTTTGCGGCAACGGCCTCCGAAACCGACAAAACGTTTACCGGCAAAGTTTCGCAAGGCGGAATGTATGAGGTAGAAGCTAGCAAACTAGCGGAAGGGGAGGCTGTCGCCCAGGATGTGAAAGATCTTGCCTTCACGGAAGTGCACGATCACGATCTGGTAAATCGCGATCTCAAGAAGATTGCGACGGCTAGCGGCGTGAGTGTGGCGGGCACGCTGAATTCCACCTTCCAACAAAGACTTGCCAAGCTCGAAGACTTTTCGGGCGCTGATTTCGACAGGGCCTACATCACGGATATGCAACAGATCCACGACATGGATGAGAAGCTATTCGCGCAGGAGGCTGTCGATGGCAGTGCTGATTACAAAGCGTTCGCCGCGAGGACCGACCTAATCGTGAAGAGACACATCGGCGCTCTCCACGGCGCTGACTCGAAATAAGGCTCGCTCACGAACCGGAAAGCGAGGGTAAACGTCGGAGGCGACAGGACGTCCAAGGCAGCGGCAGTCGACGCTCGAAGCCTTTAAGTCTTGGCCGATTCTTCTTTGCAGCCTTCGCTCTTCTAAAACAACTCCGCTTCGAAACTTCGCAGAGCTTTCGCCACTGCCTCCGACTTGGAATGCACTTGCAGCTTTTCATAAATGCTGCGTAAGTGAAAGCGAACTGTGTTCACGCTAACGTCCAATTCCGTCGCCGCAGTCTTATGATTGTGGCCTTCCACCAGCAGTTTGAGGACGCGTAGCTCATGGGGCGTGAGCTTGTAGTCCGAATCGTCAGGTGGGCGAATCTCGCGGAGGATCGCGATCACGCGGGCGGCCACCTCCGGCGTGGGCGCGCCGCCTTTCACAACTTCCTGCAAACTTTCCAGAAGGCGCGCGGGTGGCGTTTTCTTCAATAACTCGCCATTCTCGCAGGCCTCCGCCCCGGAGAAATCTTCGGGCTCCAATGGGGTCATCTCACGCCAACCCATGCCGAAATCCGGCAGCGGGTCTATCGCGGCATAATCGACTCGCCGAAGACGAATAACTCGGTACGCAAGGCGGCGCTGGCCGAAGGCGTCATCGAGGAGTTGAGGGAGTGGAAGACGCTCTCGCGCGACACAAGCGAGGATGCCTGGGTGTTTCCCACCGAAACGGGTAAGACGCCGTTATCGCGGGACAACATCTACCGCAGGCATATCGGCCCGCAGTTGAAGGCAGTCGGCTTGGGCTGGGTGGATTTTCACGTCATGCGGCGCACGCACGCTACCCTCATGAACGAAATCCACGACGATCCGAAGCTCGTGGCCGATCAGCTCGGGCACACGCTCGACGTGAGCCAGAACGTCTATACCCGCGCTTCCGTCGCCAGACGCAAGGAAGCGGTGGACGCTTTGGAGTCGGCGCTGCCGTTTATGTAGTTTTGGAGCATTTTGGAGCAGGCCTTGAAGATGGGTGACGCTAAGTTATTGAAAAGATGGAGCGGGAGACGGGGTTCGAACCCGCGACGTCCAGCTTGGGAAACTAGTCGTGGATTGTAAATAAAGAACATATGCGTCCATGGCGGTAAATACTGAACATAGAAAACCGTGCTGTTTCAGCGTCATTTTGCTTTTGCCCTTCTTAACGCATTAATCGCAGTAACGAGAGGGGTCCTGCTTTTAGCTTCCGATTTGCCCACCTGAAAGCCTCGCCTTGAGGACTCGCCGAGATGTCCGGCGATGTCGCGCGAGGTGAGCATTTGAACAATAGATCACAGTCGTTCTCGACCCAAACGGGAGCGCATCAACACCACGGTTTTCAATCTGCCGGGTCGATTCTTCGTAGCCTTCCCGACGACCTGGTCGTCTCAAAACAGAAACTTCGGCGCGCTGAGGCCATCGCATGCGTCCGTCTTGAAACGCCAGGAGGCGAATCAGAACCTTGGGTTCGCGTCACGTCCATTCGTGCTCTGCGGACTGCCGATCAAAAAGCCCGCGCACGGCCAGTTGCTCCACGAGAGACGCAACGGCCAGTTCTCGCTTCAGGTGACCGGCCATCCGTCATACGGTCTCCCCTGGGGACAGGACCGGCTCATTCCGATATTCCTTGCCACCTTGGCAATCCGCCAGCAGAGCCAAACGATTCAGTTCCGAAGCGCGGCGGAGATGCTTGAATCCTTCGGCATGCAGCAGGGTGGGACACAGTACCGAAGACTGGTGGCTGCCTTCCAACGTATCTTCGGCGCTACGATTTTCTTCGGCACCGACATGCAACGAGACAGGGCCGCAGTTGTGCATCAAGCGAGGTTCAACTTCATGAGCGAGGCGCGGATTTGGTACTCGCGTGACGCGGATCAAGCAACACTTCCCGGCGGATTTCAAAACGAAATCATCCTCAGCCACGAATTCTTCAATGAGATCATGAGCCACCCCATCCCAACCGACATGGAGGCCGCAAAGGCGCTCTCCTGTTCTCCGGCCGCTCTCGATTTGTTTATGTGGCTTTCGTACCGTTGCTTCGTCGCAAAGGGACGTGAACGTGTGCCACTGTTTGGAGACTTCGGGCTCGTGAATCAACTCGGCAGTTCGGACTATGCCAGGCCCCGGAAGTTCCGGGAACGGCTCGAAGGCTGGCTGGACCTGGTCCGATCGGTTCTGGTGCAAACCCAAGAGGGGGATAGGCCAAGAGCCGTCCTATCGGATGAGCTCCCCTTAAGCGGCCAGCGCAGCTTCCCAGATCTCCGTTACGGTCGCTCGGCTTCCTCCAAGCTTACCGATTTTGAATTGATTTTTCTTGATCTTCTCCGCCAACTCGATTCCTCCGGTCACGACTGCCGCAGTCTTAAAGCTTTTCAGCCCCAGCATCGGCCTAAGCCGCTGCTTCACGCGCCGATGGTCTTGCTCGATCACGTTGTTGAGATACTTACTGGCTCGCACTCGCACCCGCTTCGGCAATTGACCGCTCTCCTTCATGTCCGAGACCGCCCGATGGGACGCCGCATAGGCATCCAAGGTGATCTTGACCGGTGTCCGTTGCTGCCTCATGGCTTTCCGCAGAAAGGCTTTCGCCGCGTTCACGTCGCGGTTCCGGCTCAAAAAGAAGTCCACGGTCTTGCCGATCTTATCGACCGCTCGATACAGATACATCCACTCACCCTTTACGCGGACGTAGGTTTCGTCCATACGCCACGATCCGCCAACCGAACGGGCGTACCGTTTCCAGCGTTTCTCGAATTCGGGCGAGTAATGCTGGACCCACCGCAGAATTGTGGTGTGCGCCATTGCGATGCCGCGTTCGCCCATCATGGTCACCAAATCGCGATAGCTCAGCTTAAAGCTCAGATACCAGCGGACGCATAGAATCACGATTTCCCGGTCGAAATGCCGACCCTTGAACAGCTCTTCGATCGGAACGAATTGCGGCATTGCTCTATCATCCTTCAAAAGCGAACCGTTCGCACCAGAACCAGCCGAAGATGCCTGGCGCGAAGCGGGCGTTGGGGGATGCTCGGACGGTCTGTGGCTCCGGCTTGCCGCCGACCGCGAGAAGGAACATCCTGAAGACGCCGCGCCCATTTACATGAAGTATGCCGAGGCCGCAGTCGCCGCCACGAGCAACGGGCGGTACGAGGATTCGGTGAGACTGCTCGCGAAGGCGGCGGTCGTAATGAAGCGCGTGGATCGTAGCGCGGAGTTCGTCCGCCACCTGGACGCGCTTCGCGCGAAGTACAAGATCAAGCGCAATTTCATCAAGCTAGTGGATCAGAAACGGAAGTCTCTGTATTTTGCATAACTACTCTGCCTCCAGGCGCGACTGGGGCTTCGATCGCGCGCCAGCGACTCCAACTCCGGGGGACCTCCTCGGATGAACCTTGTTTCATATCCTAGTTAACCAGACGGTCTTAGGTTCGAATCAGATGTCCCGAGCCACTTATTCAAACAAACAATTGGGAATTGCGGTTGACTGCCACCCCGCTCAAAAGCACGGAAAGACCGCCATATACCGCCGCATCTCGGTCTCTGTTGTCTCTCGGGTTTGGCAGCACGATCGGTTAACGGCTCATCCGGGCCGGGTCCTCACAGGTTTTTCAATACCGAACGCGGGGGACAACAGCGGGGCGCCGCGCAAGTTTAGGGTCAACGAAGGTTTGTTGAACGGTCTCCGAGGGCGGTGAACGGAACCGCCCCGGATCTCTATTTGACGGTTACTAGTTGGCGGACTGCAGCACTATGGTTACAGTTGCCAAAGTGTTTGAGGCGGACGGCGTAGCGCCGTTACTCACATCCTGAAGATAGAAGACCATCCCGTTCGTGACCCAGGTCCCAGTTACCTGCGAGCCTGAGTTGATATTGCGAGTAAATAACGGACCGTCCGGGCTCCCCACGTGAACCTCAGTGATGCTCGCACTCGGAGCGTTCCACGAAATTGTGGCCACTCCGTCCGCGCCCGCGCCAACCGGGATTGTAGGCCCGGACAGTCTTGAGGTTGTAGCGCAGGAGATCGCGCAGCCGGAAGTGCTGGTCGGTGCCGAGACTCTCGCTACGTCGGAGCAGCAGCCAGCGGGATTTCCTGAGTACCGGAGCACGGCCCTCACGCTTCATGCGGCTGGTCTCCTCCGCACGGACGTTGTCCAGAGCCTTGTTCATGTTGGCGACGATGTGGAAGCGGTCAAGGATATGCAGCGCCTCGGAGCAGTGTTCGCGGATGAGTTTCAGATAGGGTTCCCACATGTCGGAGCAGACGAAGACGATTTTGGAAATGACGTCCTTGCCCATAGCGGTGAAGAATCCCTGGAAGGATTCGATGGTTCGTTCTTTGCCTATCCAGAGAAGGCGGGTCACGCCCAGATCGATCTGGAAGACGAGGGTGAGATATTTGTGACCTCTGGCGTATTGGATTTCGTCGACTCCAATGGCGTCAATCTGCCGAGCACCCGGTGCTCCAGGCCCCAGGTGACCACGTGCTCCACCGCGTCGAAGACCTTGTCCCAGGAGGTGCGAAACGACTCGGCCGTTTCCTTCCAGGACAACTGGCGGGCCCAGCGAGCCAGGAATAGCATGTAGGCTTTGGTGAGAGTCCGTTTGCCATCGCCCCAGGGGACCTCCTCGACGACGACCGCCTGGCAGCGGCGGCACTCGACGCGCCGCATGGAGTAAAGCAGAAAGACCAGAAATCCCCAGAAAGGAATAAACTCGAAACGCCGTTCGGTGAGTTGATCGTAGCCGGGGGCGGGCTTTTGGCAGCGCGAACAGACGGCCTTGGAGCCCTTGCGCGGACGCACGGCGATTTCAATGCTCTGGTGATCCGAACTGAAGCGGGCCTGCTGGTAAACGAATCCCGGAAAGCGATGCCACCGATTTAAAATTGTGATGAGCTGCAGCATGAATTG
Organism: Bryobacteraceae bacterium; assembly: GCA_965225785.1. Lineage (GTDB taxonomy): Bacteria > Acidobacteriota > Terriglobia > Bryobacterales > Bryobacteraceae > Bog-113. The sequence goes on from CBDDBV010000020.1 coordinate 13,312, forward strand.
GAAACAAGTGACGGCGAGAACACTAAAATAAACCGCACTGCCACCGCGCCGGTCCATGGAGTCGAACACTACTGCCGGGATCTGAACGGAGCATATGGCAGCATCGAATTTGTCACCAAAGACGATCCAGAAACACGTTGACAACTTGTGGGTACTCGGCGGCGAGTTCATCCGCGATCTCCACAACGACCCTCCTCTGAGAAAGCCGCCTGTGGACCTAGTCCTTTCCAAGATGATCGAATACGGCGGACCCATCCTATACCACGGCGGGGAAGATCAGCAAAGGTCGTTCAGGGAGGAAGCGTCATCTAATCCCGAACCCGGAGCTTCCCCATGAGCCCCACGAATCCAGTCCCGAAGCACATGCCGGAACCAATCAGGCCCAGCACCTCGGAACCGCGCAATGCGGCGACGCCCGGCTTATTCAGGCTGGAAAACAGCGCTAATACCCCGAGCAGCGTTACGAACAGGCCCACCAGTCTGCTGTGCTTCATGTCTTCGACCTCCGAGGCACTATTACAGCAGAATTTCACATGACCGACATTCTCACCCGTCTCGTGGCGCTCACGGCCAAAGATGAACGTGGCATTCTGCCTTGCTGATTCCACCTGCAAAAAGCTCCGGAGGTTCCTCGTCGACAGCCATCCCTGACGCTCGCCTTCGCCCGCAGATTCCTCCGACGAGGCAATAATTAAACCGTTCTCGCGAGCCCACTTTAAGGCCCGCTGTACCGTGCTTACACCGCATCTCGCTTTGGCGGCAATCGCCTTGTGCGACGGGAAACACTGTCCGGTGCGCGGGTTGTAAAAGGCGAACAGCAGCACTTCATAAATTCTTAGCCACCCGTACGGGACGCCTCCTTGCCGGTCGATCTCGGCCTGAAGGTTGACTATGCAAGCTGTCTTTTCCCCGCGCTGACGGGGAGGGCCGTAGGTCGTGCCGAATTGTTTCTCAGTCATGTTCGTTCTCCTAGTGGTTGTAGACAACCGCCCGGAAGGGCCGAAATCGGCGCAAAACAACCCGTCAGCGAAAAGATGATTTTTCGCTTGCATCGGATCGGGTTTTGGGGGAGAGTCGCTCTTGTCAAGGAAACGAAATTCCCCGGTTCACACCGGACTGTAGGCCCGCCACTGGCGGGCTTTGCTGTTTCTTGGGCCTGCGACTCCGACATTGGTAGCGAACGCGATAACCGCACCGCATAACTGCGGAGTGTGAATCTTTCTTCGATTCGTGTCGAGGCGAATTTTGGTGAGCATCGGGCGCGGCGGCTTGAGACTAAAGTGTGAAACGCCGACGCATCAAACCTGTTACACCGCTAACAAGAAGCCTCGCGTCGATCGGACCTTGCCTGCGGGCTTACTCGCGATAGGGAACGCACAGGTAATACGAGGTGAAACATCCTCAGTCGATATTCCCCAAGATGTGTTCCGTTTCACCCAACCGCGTACCCTGCATACCTTGAGCAATGCTGCCCGAGAGAGCAGACTTATCAAGCTTAGAGCTGTAAGCAAGTTTGAGTTGGGCTCGCCTCCGTTCCATGCGGATAGAAAGTCCATTCCAAGCTTTGTCGCAATTCCCGTCCATAACGTAACTGATCATCCCGCATGCCGGAAGGCCCCTCGAATACTGGCCCTGAACAAAGGCCATCATTCCATCCTCACCGGCGTAGGTTGAGTACTCCGTCGAAAAGCTACCGCCAGGATATTTGACACGCAGACGCTTGGCTTCACAGGCAAAATAATCACGCTGCGAATAGCGATGCTTAAAACGAAGATCAAGACGGCCAAGCCGCTGGCCATGCAACCCCAGTAACCAGTACTGTGGAACGACATCATAAGGGAAGTCCGCGAAATAAACATCATTTGCGATGCGGCCCGCTAAGCGAAAAGTTAATTGGTCTTCGAGCTCGGTAGCCAGTGGCTGCCGCATTCGGTTCCAAGCCACTGTCGCAGTTTCCAAGATGTCAGATAAGTAATCGTCTTGAAACGGATTAAATTCTGGCTGCAATGCGAACGGAGTCCTCCAGCGCGACGTCATACTTGTCAGACCGCGCTTGGAAAGTATGATCGAGATACGTGCGGAAGTAAAGCCCCAAATTTCCAGGTCCCTATCTAATATCCCGCAGGCTGCCCGTTCGACGCTGCGATAGCATCGGCAGTTATCTCTCGACTCTGTGGCGAAACTGATAGGGAAAAAGCGCGCTGTGGTTGTGGGTAGTACAATCCTATTCCATGGAGGCCGATTATGAACTCGACGAAAGTCAGAATCGTTCTGCTAGCGCTAGCCGCTATGGTCGCGCCCGCCCGGGCACAACAGGAGACACAGATCCAATTAGACGGCAAAAACTATGCGGTCACGGAGTTTCCCCAGGGCCGTTTTGCTCCGACACACATGGTCTCAATCAGCGGCCCCGAAGGGCAAGCAATGGTCTCCGTCGATAAAAAGGGGAAGATCACAGCCGTTTTAAGCCCGCCGGGAGGCCAATTGAATGGCGTCGATTATAGACCTGTGATCAACCACGTGTGGGAAGCGTATCAGGCTCAGAAGAATGGAAACGCGACTAACAGTGGTCAGCCGGCGCCTTCCAACGACACCAATGATCCAAACGGGACTCTCCGGGCGCAAGCTGAGGCACTTCAACAGCAGGCTCTCCAGCGCGCAGCCCTCGTAACCGGACAGCAAAGTGGCCAGCCCGCTAAGCTTATCGCGGATTTCCCGGCTGGCGGCGGCGCTGTGGTCCACGGCACTCCGTACGGCGATATTGTTTTCAATAAAGATGCGACCGAGGCCCACTTTACCCGGACGAGCAGCAACGCCTTGTCGGGGAATACAGAACAAACATGGGAATATGACTATGTCGGCAAGAAGGATGCCGCCGGAGCTCTCGCCACAGGCGTGGGTGGGGCTTTAGCCGGCGCTTTCGATGTGCGTCATGCGGGCCGGATTGATGGAGGCGGCATCCACGTCTTGGTGGAAACCAATGGCGGAAAACCTCACGAAGTGTACGGAACGGAGCAAAAGACGTTTGCCGTAAACCCGAGCGTTCGCAACCCTCTGGATAACGGTGAAAGGCAGCTTGCCGTAAACTTTCTCGATGCTGCCAAACAGGCCCTGCAGACGGCAAGTGACGCAGCCAAGATCCAAAAAGTCGAAACCTTCCGTCCCGACCCAGAGGTCTTCACGGAACTCTTCGACAAATGGAAGCACAAGCTGTGACGGGTGCGGCATTCTAGAGGTCGCTTACGCTGCCACGGACCACAAACAATGCTTGTACCAGATCAGGCTCACGGTTGGACAAAAGGACCAGGTCCGCCGAGACATACCGGCTTAAAAACCGTTTTTCGATCTTAGCGCGCGGCTTGGCCAAGCGGTTTGCCGTTCAGGAAACAATCGTAGAAATGCCGGGGCAGTTGCATATCTCAAGTAAGTGGCTCGACGGAGAGGAGCCTGGTCTCGCATCGCAAACGGTCGGAGTTTCCCGTTGCACCCGCTCCGAGTGATCTATGTCCTGACCGCCGAGAGCGGGAAGGAGAAGCAACCATCATGAAACGATTCAGCATCACTCCAGACAACGCCGTCACCGCGTTGCGCGAGGACGAAGCCAGCGCACCCGAAAGCGCCGTGTTCCACTCCGAACAGAAACTCGCGACCGTCAGCAGCAACTGGCCGGTCTCGCGCCTGGTCGACATCTGGAACGGTCTGCCGGGCGCCACCGTCATCCGCAAGTTCGAGGACCGCCGCACCGCCGTGAGCCGCATCTGGGAACAGATCCAGTCTCTCGAACCCGTGGAGATCCCGCGGCCGGTCGCGGCCGCCGGACCGGAGGGAGTGAACAACGCAGCCGCCGAACCCGCAACGGGCGCGCTCAGCCGCAAGGACCAAGCGTGGCGCTACTGCGTGCGCCGGGCGGAGCGACTCTCAGCCAGATGATCTACCTTGTTGCAACCGCACAGAGATCAGAATACGCCACGTATTGGGGAAAAAACTCCGCCATTTGCCACGTGCTCAAATGTTTACGTCCGCGGCGTAACGGCTGCCCCCGCCGGAAGATATGGAAGAAGCGGCGGGTATCATGATATTTGCGCTCCGTTACGCCATTTGCGGCTTCAGAACCACCTTGATGCAGCCATCCTTCTTGTCGCGAAAGGTTTTGTACATCTCCGGCGCGTCGTCGATCTTGACCGTATGCGTGATGATCATGGAAGGATCAATCTCGCCCGCTTCAATTTTGCTTAACAGCGGCTGGAGGTAGCGATGGACGTGGGTCTGGCCGGTCTTTAGTGTTAGCCCCTTATTCATGAGCGCGCCGAATGGCAACTTATCCAGAAAGCCGATATAGACGCCGGGGACGGATAGGGTTCCGCCCTTACGGCAGGACATAATCGCCTCACGCAGCACATGTGGGCGATCGGTTCCGAGCTTTACCGCCGCTTTGGCGCTGTCGAGTACGGCGTCGAACGTCCCGCTCGCATGCGCTTCCGTTCCTACCGCATCGATGCAGCGATCCGGCCCCTGGCCATTGGTCATCTCGTTCAGGCGCTCCATCACGTGCTCTTTCGTGTTGTCGATGATCTCCGCCTTTCCCCACGTCCGCGCAAGCTCCAGCCGCTCCGAAACGCCGTCGATGGCGATCACGCGGCCCGCGCCGAACATCCACGCGCTCTTGATGGCAAACAGCCCGACGGGTCCGCAGCCCCAGACAGCAACCGTATCGCCTGGTTCAATTTGAGCGTTTTCAGCGCCCATGTAGCCGGTGGGAAAAACATCGGAAAGGAACAGCACCTGTTCATCAGTCAATCCGTCAGGCACTTTCATCGGCCCGACGTCACCGTAAGGGACACGCAGGTACTGCGCTTGCCCTCCGGGTATTCCGCCCAGCATGTGCGAATACCCGAACAAAGCCGAAGGCGAATGGCCCATCGCCTTTTCGGCAATCTCCTTATTCGGGTTCGACGTATCGCAAAGCGAAGTCAGCCCCATCTTGCAGAACCGGCAGACTCCGCATGCGATCGTAAACGGAACCACCACCCGATCTCCCTTCTTTAACTTCTTCACTTCAGTTCCGGTCTCAACCACTACGCCCATCGGCTCATGGCCGAGGATATCGCCCGACTCCATCGTCGGCATCATGCCGTCGTATAAGTGGAGATCGGAACCGCATATAGCCGTCGATGTGACTTCGATAAGCACATCACCCCGATCCTGAATCTTCGGTTCTGGAACCGTGTCTACACGGACATCATGAGTACCATGCCATACTAACGCTTTCATCATGCGAAATGAACCTCGGCATCATGTTGAGCAAGCGTGGCACCGACGCAGAGTTACCTGATCGAATCGAGAGTATGATCGGCTACGGGAGTGAACCAGATCACGCGCACTGCCAAACAGCCCGTTGGAGAAGGTTTCTCATGAAAGAATATTCCACAACGTAGCTGCGTTCCGCCTTCGTTCCCTCAAGGAAGCACGGCAACTCCGGGAAGAGAACGCCCGGCTGACAAAACTTGGTGGCGAATCCCACTCTCGACCAGGGGCTAGCATGACAGTCGATCGGCGCAACCTCGCGCGGTGTATTTGCGCGGCTTCGTTCGGGAGCGACTCTGCGGTCGCCCAAAGCGAGCTGGAACGGCATGCTCCAGCTCATCACGATTCTAGATTGCTGTCATCGTTTTCCCGGATTCGTTTATCGTCAGGCCCGCTTCAGCTCCGATCACCCGAGCATTGAGATCGCCGTGCTGTCGCGCAAAGGTTCGACTGCGGTTTGTTCCGGCTGCCATCAACCGGCGTCCGGGTACGATCGACTCCCCGACCGCCGGTTCGAATTGATTCCTTTCTGGGATTTTTGGGTTTTCTGCTTTACTCCACGCGGCGCGTCGATTGACCGCCGCTGCCATGCGGTCGTCGTCGAGGAGGTTCCGGTGGGCGATGGTAAGCGCACGCTGACCCGAGCGTAGATTCTCTTTCTGGCGCGTTGGGCACGCAAACTGTCATTGAAGGAAACGTCAGAATCATTCCATGGGAAAAGGTTTTCGGCGGAGCCGTCTATGTGATGCCCGGATACTCACGATATGGCGGAATGCCGGGGAACGTGCTCGCGGTTATTCACCCGGCGCGAATTGACGCCTAGCCTTAGATTTTAACCCCAGTCGTACGATTGCTCCTGTATTTCCACTAGTGCGGGCGATCCTGGCCCTTCGCGTGACAACGTAATCGCTCAACGATGCTGCTTCCCATTCCTCTGCTGCTGAGCTTGCTGCTAGGCTTGCTTTCTTTTGCGTTGTCTATTGCGGGCCCTGCACTACTTTACCGCGGCGGGCGGCGTTGGATCCGCCATGACAGAATGCGCCGAAAGGACGAAGGCGACGTCCGGAAAGATGCAAAGCGCCGGCCGATCGAGGTGCGCAAGTGGTGGAGAGAGAGCGCCATCCTGGCCCCGCTAATCGCGGGCGCGGCTTTGGTGCTGTTCACATTCGCGGGAGGTCCATTGATTCAGCTCGCCTATCCGGCAGGGCCGGATGAGCCGCAAGCCATGCGAACGGGCACTCCGAAAGAACTTACGATGAGCGATGGGGCGCGAATTCATGCCGAGCTATACGGCCCCGCAGGCGCCCCGGCGCTGCTGTTCACCCACGGGTGGGGCACCAATAGCACGGAGTGGTATTACGCGAAGAAGCAGCTTGGGGATAAGTTTCGCCTGATTCTCTGGGATCTGCCGGGACTAGGTGAATCGACACAGCCGAACGATCGCAACTATAGTCTCGAACGCATGGCGTCGGACCTGCATGCGGTGTTGGCGCTGGCGGATGGAAAGCCGGTGATGCTGGTGGGACACAGCATCGGAGGCATGATCAACCTGACATTTTGCCGCCTTTATCCCGATGAGTTGGGCGCGCGGGTCTCGGGCGTCGTGGAGTTCGATACGAGTTATACCAACCCGGTGAAGACCACCAAGGGCGCGTCGTTCTCGCTCGCGATTCAGAGGCCGGTTGGGGAACCGGTCTTGCGTGCGATGATTTTGCTTTCGCCGTTCGTCCGCGCGATGAACTGGCTGAGCTACCAGAATGGTTCGGCCCAGATGATGAACGCGCAGAGCTCGTTTGCCGGATCGGAAACTCGCGGCCAAATCGATCTGGTCTCAAAGTACCAATACGAATCCTCACCGGCGGTGGTGGCGCGCGGGACACTCGCCATGTTTCATTGGGATGCAACGCCGGTGTTGCCCCGAGTTTCAGTTCCGGTATTGATCGTGGTGGGCCAACAGGATACGACCACGCTTCCCAGCGCCAGCGAATATATGCACGCTCATATTCCGAACGCGAGGCTGCGGTTGGTGAACCCCAGCGCGCACTACGGGTTGTTGGAGCAGAATGCCGTTTATAACTCGGCGCTTGCGCGATTCGCTTCCTCGAAATAATCTCGAAATTTGTAACGAACCATTCGTCTTCTTCAGGTTATGGTTTAACCGAAAACGGAGAAAAGTAATGGCGCATCGGTTGTGGGTTCAAGCGCGCAATGTCGTTTCGCGCGCAATCAGGTCTACACGCGCATTCAGCAAGACGCGAAATCACGAGGGACCGAAGCCTGATCCGCAACGGGTGCTTTGTCGAATACAATGAGGACATGCCTCCTGTCGAGACGCCGACGTTGCGGGTGCCGAGAGTCGATCCCCACTTGTCCGGGGCTGGCGAGCGCGTCAAAGAGGCGGCCGCGGAGTTGGAGAGGCTCGGCATCGCCAATCCCGACGGGACCAGAATCCGCGAAGATCTGCCCAAAGATATGCGGCCAGACGCTGACCGCGACTTCGGCGGGTAGCCGTTACCCTCGCCTCGCGGGCTCAGGGCGTGGCACTCCGCGCCAAACCAGACTGAAACCATTTCCCGCCGCTTTCCCTTTCCTATGCCGCCCAAAATGTTCATCGTCGCCGGTCCACCCGGCAGCGGAAAATCGACAGCATTTCCGGTGGCGGCTTTCGGCGTCGACTATTTCAACGCCGACGATCACGCCGCAGCGCTGAACAATGGTTCGTACCACGATATTCCGCGTGACGTCCGCTCCCGCGTTAATGTTCTGTTCGAAGCGTTCGTACTCGATCACATCGACGCGCGCAGCAGCTTCGCTATTGAAACGACACTGAGGAGCGCGGTCACATTCGAGCAGGCTGCATTAGCCCGGCGCGCCGGTTTCGTCGTCGAAATGCGCTACCTCTGCCTTCCGAACTTCGAGATGCACCTGGAAAGGGTGAAGATGCGGGCGGACCGGGGCGGCCACAGCGCGCCGGAGCCGGTCCTGCGAGGAATCTACGAATCCAGCATCGCCAATCTACCCCGCGCCATCCGCGAAATGGATCTGATCTACGTGTACCAGAACGGCGAATGGGGCAAAACTCCGGAGATCCTGTTGGAGGCCGAACATGGAGAGGTTGTGCACCGGGCCGAACGCATCCCGCAGTGGCTTGCCGGAAGTCTGGCACGCCTGTAGCGCTCGTCGCGCCGAACCGAAACAATTCTTCCTCACAGCGTTTTTTGATACGATGCGGTAAAGAGAGGCCTTTGCACCTTCAATGGGCGGCAGGGGTCAGATCGGCACCATAATCCGTGGCGGCTCCTCTCTTTTGAAGGGGCTGAATTCACATGGCCACGAACTATAGTCCGAAGCATTTCCTTCGCCAGGTACCGAACCCTCTCCTGAAGGCGTTCTTTGATCGGCGAGGAGAACTTACACAGGTTGCCTGGGACAAACTCGGAGAGATGGACGCGTATCGGCGCCGCATCGCAGAATGTGACAAGGAGTTGGAAGCTCATCTGAAGAGTTTCGTCGACCGTGCGCCCTTACAGCCAGCCAATGAGCACCAGCCTCATGGCGCTCCCGCGAAGCCTTCGAAGAAAACGCAGCCGAGTGGCAAGCGGTCAAGCGCGAGCAACCGGCCAGGGTTCGACCTTGCAAGCGAGCTATATCGGATCTGTGGGTAGATCTGACTCGCATCGACAGCATCAATGTGCTGGTCGCCCAGACGGTGATC
>CBDDBV010000021.1:0-7558 GCA_965225785.1 Bryobacteraceae bacterium
CGGCTGCTGCCATTGAAAGTCAACCTGGTTGGGAAAGGTGGATGTGGAAACCGTCGTGGGATTGGCGCTGCTGCTCACGGGGCCGAGCGCCGGCGGCGCGATGACCGAACGGGCGCCGATCTTCACTTCGCTGAAGCCGGAGCCATATGGCGCGCCCACCGCGCCAAATCCGGGCTGGCCGGGGCTAACAGCCCGTGTCTAAAGTCTAAAAACAATTTGCTCTAGAAATGTTCGCTTTATAGAATCAAAGAATGGCGATGGGAACGCGAAGGAAGAGGGAGCGGCAGGAGCCCTTGTGGTACGGCGGGGAGTTGCCCACCGCTCCGGGCCACCCTTTCTACAAGCGGCTGAACGAGATTCTCGACAAGTGTGATTTCGACCGCTTTTGCGAGCAGGTCTGCGCCCGCTTTTACCACGAGAAGTTAGGCCGTCCCTCGTTGGTTCCGGGCCTGTACTTCCGCACTATGTTGATCGGGTTCTTCGAAGGCCTCGACAGCGAACGTGGCATCGCGTGGCGGGTGGCCGATTCGCTCACCCTGCGTCTGTTTCTGGCCATCGGTTTGGATGAGAGGACACCCGACCACGTGACGATTTCGAAGACGCGGCGGCTGATCGACGCGGCCACGCACCAGCTTATCTTCAGTTGGGTGTTGGAACGGCTGGCCGAGAACGGATTGATCAAGGGCAAAACCATTGGAGTGGATTCGACGACGCTGGAAGCCAACGCGGCCATGAGGTCCATTGTCAGACGCGATACGGGCGAGAGCTACGCGGGATATCTGAAGCGACTGGCGGAGGCGGAAGGAGTGGATGCCACCGACCCGGCGGCGTTGCGACGCATGGACCGCAAACGCCCCAAGAAGACGTCCAACGACGTTTGGGAGAGCCCAAGCGATCCGGAAGCGCAGATTACGCGATTGAAAGACGGCCGCACGGCGCTGGCGTTCAAAGTAGAGAACGGCGTGGACATGGAGACGGGGGCCATCGTGGCCGTGACCACGCATGGAGGGGCGGCGGCCGATACCGCCACCGTGGAAGAGACGGTTCTGGAAGCGGCCGTGGCGGTGGCCGAACTGCTGGACAACGCGGTCGGAGAGAGCAGGCAGCAGGTTCATCCCGCCGGGGTGGAAGAAGTGGTGGCGGACAAGGGTTACCACAGCAACGAGGCGTTGCGGAGTCTGACTGGATGGAATCTGAGAACGTACATCGCGGAACCGGAGCGGGGCGAGCGCAACTGGGACGGGAAAGCGGCGGAGAAGAAAGCGGTGTACGCCAACCGGCGGAGGGTGGAGGGTGAACGCGGAAAGCGATTGCAGAGTCAACGCGGTGAAAGGGTCGAGCGCAACTTCGCGCATCAGTTTGACACTGGTGGTTTGGACCGTCTCTACGTCCGCGGCCTCGAGAATGTTCACAAGAAACTGCTCCTGCAGGCAGCGGCATGCAACCTGGCTCTTCTGATGCGGAGTTTTTATGGAGCGGGCAAGCCCAGAGCCGCTCACGACCGGATGGCGGAAGCTGTTTTTGCGATTTTGGCGTTTATGAAAGCTCTTCGGAGTGCCTTGGAGCGCTAATCCCGCGTGGGACACAATCACGCCGTGTAAAGAGCCATCAGTATGTAAGATGAATTCGTCATCACTCCCTCACAAATCAGACGATTTATACACGGGCTGCTAAGCGTCGTACCGGCTGAATAAAGTTCACCATCGATGAACGTCCATATCTTGGTGACGTTACTCGCGGGCAGTTTAAACACCACCGTGCGCATCTGCATCGTGGGCGCGCAGGGAACCGTGAAAGTGCCGAGGACGGTCGCGTTTCCGTTGTTTACATCGTAGGCCGTCAACGACGCCGAGCAATTGCCGTCTTCGTCGAAGCTTGGGGTAATCCCGATCGCATGAAATGTTCCCTGAGAGCCGGTGGATGTTGCCATCGCGGTTGAGTTCGCCCAAATGTAATGGAAGTAGGTCCCACCCGGACCCGGTGTCGGGCTGAGAACCAGAGTCGTGTTGATTTCGTACTGAGTGGCGTCGTTTAACTGGCTCGAGTTCTGGGCCGCCACAGCGGTCTTGAAGATCGCGGATGCGGCCGAGGAAGTCGTCAGTAGATTGCCGGCCTGCGTCCAGGTTCCGTTTTGAGTCCAGCTGGAGTCAAGGCCCGCGCTGAGCAGCCGGTCGTACTGGTAGACATATGAGGCCGCGGCGGTTCCGTTGCAGCTAAACGATTGCGGCGAACCGGCCAATTCGTTATTGGTCCCATGCAGAGCGGCGCTGATTACGTGAAAGCTGCTGTCTTTCATGCCGGAGGGAATCGCCCAGGAAAAGGAGTTGGTGGAGCCCGACGAGGCGACGGTCGCGACCACGCTCGTCCCGTCGTAGATGTCGACCGAACCGGAAGACGACAGTATCCCGGTAACGCCCGCCAAGCAGGTGGCCCCGGTAAGGGTGGACGTTATTTGCCCTTCGAGCAGGGGGCCGCAAAGCGCAATCGCGGCGGCAATGAGCCAGCGCGAGAGTCTCATCGGACCGGCACCGCATCGAACTGCGAGAAATGGAAGTCTTTTCGGTACTTTCGGAACGCGATTTCGATTTGCGCGGGAGTCGCTTGTCCGACCTCGAACGTCTGAATCGTTCGATCGTTCAAGACTTCGGCCAGCGCCGACCGGTCGTGAGCGACGATCTCGACCAGGGCGAAATTGCCGTCATCACTCGGCTGGAAAGTGAAGGCCATGAGCCCGGTTTTAGGCCCGACCTCGCTTGGTAGCGGAGCGTGAAGGGGTCGCCTGGGATCGCTAAAGGTTCCCGACCCGGTCATCGACACTATGGCAAAAACTCGGTGAAAGGTAGTTCGCGAATCGACGCGGCGGTCAGCGGCAAAACAAGAGCATGTGACGAGAGCGGCCAACAAACAGGCAACCGAAGGGCGCATGGAGATTGATTCTCTAACACCGGGGAAAGGGACGGCAGTCCTTTTCCCCGTCAGCGCGAAGCATCCCGGAGCCCGCAGCCAGCGCTGGGCGGCGAGGCCGGGCAACAGAGCAAGGAAGGCGATCGAGAGTACCGGTAATCTTCGGGGGCCGGAAAGTTGCATGGACATCATCATATCGGGAACGTGTCCCTCGTCCAAGTGGCCTCCGGCGAGAGTATTCACCGAACTCCCACCCTCCTTTTTCCCCTTAAACCCAACAACTTCCACCCCACCGCTCCCCGCCGTGAAAATCGCCAACGCGCCTTGAGCCATAATCGTGTTACCTTGTTGCTTCGCTGCAACTCGGTCTGGCTCGTGTCTCTCTCCTCTAACCGGTTCGGGGACAAGGCGGCTGGACAGTTTGGGAGTATTTCCGGGACATGACACTAGCAACACACTAGCAACACAAATAAACTTGACACCTGTCCGAAAGCGCGATTAAATTGGTCTTCGCGCGGGAGGTTTCGATGCGATTCTGTCCGTTTTCTTTTCTCTCTCTCTCTCTGCCGAGGAAAGTCACATAGTTCCTTCGCGGCTGTACTACTTCTATCGACCGTCGCTATATCCTTCAGCAGTCTGCGTGGTCAATCCACGCCTTGCGCCAGTTCAGGTCCGCCTTGCGTGTTGACAAACGGGTCTGCGGGCTATCCGGCTAGTCCAAACCTGAACGCGCGGCAGGGCTTGAACCCGTTCGAGACTAGGCTTTCTTCATCGACAACGCCGGCCAGCAGTTACGCTCAATTTTTTGCTGTGGATTCCGGCAGCTCGGCGCTGCCTTCAGGCGCGACATCCAATCCGGTCATGGCGCAGCCGCTGTACGTTAGCAATATTACCGTTTCAAGCCCCGCTCAGGGAACTTGCAACCCCTGTAATATGCTGATTGCGGTGACGTTGAACGACACCGTGTTCGCATGGAATGCGGATGGAAGCCAAGCTGGCAATCTTCTTTGGAGCAGACAAGGAACGGGCGCAACGGCTGGCAATGCGCTGTATTATGACGACTGCGGGCTGGGCGGCTCACCTGTAGCCCAGGGCTTTACCCTGCAATTCGTCGGAATCCTTTCCACGCCCGTTATAGATGTTAGCGGTTCGGTGCCCGCGATGTACCTTGCTTCACTCTGCCAAGCAAGTGGTGCTGCAAACGGGCAGTACTGGCTTCACAAGCTCAACCTGACTACAGGGCTTGATTTCAGCGGCTCGCCTGTTCAGATCCAAACGGACGCGAATGCGTCTTCCACGTTTGTGCCGGGTTGGCAGCAACAGCGCTCGGCTCTACTCCAAGTCAAGAACTCCGGCAATACGTCCACGCCAAGCCTCATATATGTAGTGTTCGGATCTGGAGTCAACGAGAACATCTACAACCAAACCTACAAAGGCTGCGTTTTCGCCTACAAGGACCCGCCCGGAGGTGGGGCTTTACAGAGGGTTATCGAATATTCAGATGAGCCCACATCGTGCGGAACCGGCGGAGGCCTGAATTATAACTCGGGCACAGGGGTTTACACGAATAACGGTCAGTGCACCGGTAATTCCGGTACGCCCTCATGCGACTGTTATGTCCCCGTTCCGCCTTCCTCATTTTATTCGACTCCCAACTGGGGTGGTCACGGCGGAGGCTTCTGGTCGGTAGCCGGACCCGCTGCGACCGCTCTGGGTGCGATCAACACATCGGCCGGTGTTTCCGACAATGCCGTCCACGTATTCGCGGCATCCGGGAACGGAGGGTTTCAGGAGTTCAGCGGTAGCACGCCGGTTGCGAGCGATAACTTTGGCGCGGCTGTTCTGGATATGCGGCTAACCAGCACCGGGTACGACTCAACGGCACCATTCCAGGCGTTCGTGCCGAAATCACCGGCAAGCGGGATTGGACCGACAGCCGCGAACGCATGCGGCTATCCGAGTCTTACGGCCTGTCCAAATACATTCGAGACTCTGAACGTTTACGATTACGACAATGCCAATGCGGGAGTGACGCTGTATAAGGATCCCACCGGTACTCCGCGCGCGGTAACCATCGACAAGGACGGCTTCGGCTACCTGATGACCCAAGGCAACCTCTGCGGGTCTGGGACCACAGACACCGCGTGTATCGGTTATTCGAGCGGCGACCCGGGGAGTTGGACGTTCACTGCCGTTGCCAACCTTTGCAATGGAAACCCGCCGGGACAATGCGACCGCGTTTCCAGCCTCGCTTACTTCGATAATCTCGCCACAACAGGGCGGCAAGCCTATCTGCACTACTGGCCTTACCAGGAATACCTGACAGCGATTCAAACATCCGATGGCTCGGCGCAGCCAGGTAACGGAACGATCGGCGCCGCCCCCGGGATATCCAGTTATGCCATGAAGCTGGCTGTAAGTTGCACGATTAACTCCAACTGCCTGGACGACCAGATCGTGCCCGGCGACACCTTGACGCTCTCTGGATGCGCGTGCTCCGGCTCCACCTGCCCGCCCGTGGTCACGTCGGTGACCACGAATTCAAGTACGGATAGTGAGCTGACCCTTAATGTTCCGGTGGCAACGGCGTTCGGGACGTGCGCGAACACGGCGCAGAATTTCCAGTATGCCGGTTATTTCGTTACTCCCGCCCACGACACGACTCCTTCGCCGACGAAAGCCGGTTACCCTGGCGGCGCTCTTTTTGGAACCGCGAATTGCACCTCATCGCCGTGCACCAACTCGCTTTTGTGGGCGATCGCTCCGGATTCGACGTCGGCGTCCGACAGCTTGACGCGCGGATTTGGAACCCTTCTGGCTTACACAGCGCTTCCCAACAGCGCCGACCATCTACAGTACGTTTGGAAGGACACGGATGCACAGACTTGGTGCGCTTCGTCTTTCGCCAGGCCGACCGTAGTAAATGGGAGTGCGTACGTGCCAACTTACGCGTTTAGCGCGACGGGATTCCCGAACAGCCTGTGTCCGACACCTACAACATCGGGCATACCGTATCCATCTGGCGTCTTGATGTATCACTAAGAACGCGATCTTAGTGTGGCGCTTGAGCTAACCGTACAACTCACAGTATCTAAGAGACTATTCACCATGAAAAAGTGCCTACGGAACCTTTGTGCTTTCGTTTTATTGACGGGCGTTGGCCCGCACCTCCCGGCGTCGGAGGCGACTTACAAGGCTTTGGCGTATCTCAACGTCAATAACCAACCGATTGGAATCGTCGAGGGCGCAAAGGGAGTGTTCTACTCTTCGTCGCAATTCGGGGTGATTGCTACGACAACAAGCGGTGTGCTGACTCTACTCTCTCAGTTCCCGGATCCCCCCTATATTCTGGAATCGGCACCAGGCGCAATAGGCGCAAACGGCCAGCTTTACTCTTCGGTTGAGCAGGTAAAAGATGGCGGTTCGGGAACTATATTTTCAGTCGTGGCAGGGAAGCCCGGTCCCCAAGTATACCCAAACTCCGATCTCGCCCCCACAATAGCTGGCAGCCTCCCCAATGGTGAGATCTTCGGGGTAGCGGCTACGTTTCCGTCCGCGACGTGGGCCTTTTCCAGAGTCAAGCTGGACGGTACGCCGAATGCGTTTTTCCAGTTTCCATCTACCTACCGACCGTATACGCCGATTCGGGGATTCGACGGGAATTTCTATGGGACTGTTCAGGTCGCCGGGGGCGGTGCCTTGTTTTACCGGCTGACACCCGAGGGGGTATTTGCACAAATCGTAACAATCCCTATCATCATCTCCTACATTGGTGCGGGTACAGTCCTCCAGGGAAGCGATGGAAACTTCTACGGAATTCAATCCACTGGATCGGGTTGCGATCAATCGAATCAGCATGGTGGCGTTTACAAAATCACGCCCGACGGCAAGTATACGCTCCTGCACGACTTCGGTGTCTGCGGGGGCGCCATCGTTTCCGGCCTGATTGAAGCCAGCGACGGCAACTTGTACGGCGCCATCGAAGGAAACAACAGCATCTTTCGAATGACGAAGTCCGGGCAGCTTTCCTATGTCTTCACAACCACCAACCCCACCACCCAGGGTCTTTGCTTCTGCACGCTGACGCAGGGCAGCGACGGGCTGATCTACGGCACGGCGGTGGGTGGAGGGCCCTCGGGCGCGGGTGTGGTGTTTTCGCTCGATGTGGGCCTGCCCATTCCCAAGCCGCAAGCCGCGGTCTTTTCGCCGGCGTCCGGCGCGGTGGGCACGCAGGTGCTGATTTGGGGAAACAATATGCTGCAATCGACCGTGCAGTTCAATGGCGTGGCCGCCACGGAAGTGAAGTACGGCGGTCCGCAGTACGTGTCGGTCACGGTCCCGGCGGGCGCCACCACGGGGCCGATTACCGTAACCACCAAGGGCGGCGTCTCGACCACGCAGCAGAGCTTCCAGGTCGAGTAGCGCCGGCTCAGGGGGCCGGGTGGAGCAGGCCCCTTTTTTACCGGAAGTGAAGCGTAAACATCGCGCGTTCACCCAACTTCCACCCTCCTTTTTCCCCTTAAACCCAACAACTTCCACCCAACCGTTCCCGCCGTGAAATTCGCCAACGCGACTTGAGCCATAATCGCGCTACCTTGTTGCTTCGCTGCAACTCGGTCTGGCTCGTGTCTCTCTCCTCTAACCGGTTGGGGGA
>CBDDBV010000022.1:0-1037580 GCA_965225785.1 Bryobacteraceae bacterium
ATAAGTGTGCTCCACGGTCAGACCATGCGACTGCATCCAGTTGCGGATGACCGATAGATCCTGGTCAGCCACCCCGTATTGACCGCCAATTTGCTGCGGCGTGAGCCACTTATGATAATTAAGCGATGACTTATCGGTGAGCTGCTCGATGTATTGCTGAAAGGCCGATTCGAGTACGGGCGAGCGCTTGAGCTGGAGGAGTAAATGCTCCATGGGAAAGTCATCTGGAAGCACGCCGCGGTCATTCTCATCGGTCGCCTCCGGACGGGTATTGCCCGCCAAGGTGACAAGCTTCGATTCGTCCACCGCTTGGGTGATCAGAATGTGCGACGAATCGGCCAAAACGGGCGAGTAAATCACCGCGCCGCAGCCAATGACGGCCAAAGCGGTCGCGGCGAAAGACACAATACGCACGGTGCCGCTGCCAGCTTTCACTCGATAAGGACGCGCGCCCATTAAGACGTCTTCCTGTTTTGGTGGCAGCCCGCTTGAGTGGTCTGTACCTTTCCGCAGGTCAGCGCCGAGGTTTCGAAAACCTTCTCATAGCGAACTGCTGGCTTGGTATACGGTTTTTTCGGAGCGCGCTCCGAATCGGGAGCGGCCGAGCGGCGGTTCGTTTCTTCAGATTGGTTCATCATGACTCCTCTGACTTTCGTGTGCGGAAAGGTTAATGTAGCTTAACAGTTGTATGGCGCTTGCGAGTATGGTTACTGAACAGATTACTCTACGGCCGTATATTGGTGCGAATGTAAGAGTGACTCCGCCGCGACGGTTGGCATCGTGGTCCCCAGTAAGGGTTCCGCGGTGTAGGATGACTCGATTACATCCGCGAAGCTTGAAACTAGCGTGTCTTGCGAGTAATCGCATCCGGCCAGACGCATCGCCGCATTAGGGAGCTTGTAGTGCGCGGCGTTTTTGATGGCATCTACCAGCTTCTGCACCTGACCGTGCTGGACTTGAAGCAAGGGAGCATCCGCGTAGAGCGCCGCGATATCGCCGATGTGGCTTTCCGGCGGACCGATGTATACCACGGGCGTCCCGATTCGCATGATGTTATAGATCTTCGAAGCATGCACGATGCCGACGAACGGTTCGCCCATCACCACCAAATGTAAGTCCGCCGCCGACAGCGATTGCGAGAGCACGGGTAAAGGCTGATAAGGAAGGCAAAGGATGTTATCCAGCGCGTGCTTTCGCGCGAACTCCTCAACCTTTACGAATTCGCTTCCGCCGCCGACAAAACAAAACTGGGTTTTCGTGTCGCTCCGGGAGGCCAGTGCCGCCTGGAGAACGGTATCCAACGGGTGGCAGGGTGTATGGTTGCCGGAGTACATGACTACAAACTTATCCTGGAGGTTGTGTTTCCGGCGAAACGCGTTACGGCCTTCGGCGTCGAAAAACACCACGTCCCCATGGGACCACGGCGGAATAATGCGGATCTTCTCTGCCGGCACGCCCTTCGCGGCGATTCGGTCGCGCATAAACCGGTCCAGAACGATGATGGTTTGCGAAGCGTGTAGGCTGAGAGTCAGCACGGCGTTCAAAGCCTTGGCCGCGGTGGAACCTTCGCGCAGCCACCCGGCCGCCACTGCTTCATCGGGATTTAGATCCATCACCCAGAAGAGGAATTTTCCTCCGCGTAGCTTGACGAACAGCGCGCCCACGAATGAGATCAACGGCGGCGTGGTCAGGCTCAGCACGATATCGAACTTCTTGAGCCGCACTAACCGCGCGGCGCAACTAACGAAGAAGCTGCCGAAGTTCACCATCCGGCGAAACTTACTCTTTTTCCCGAATCCGAAACAAGGAACACGGAGTATCTTACATCCGTTCCACGCCTCTTCGTTGGCGAAAGCCGTGTCCGAACCATCGTAAGCCCGCCGGCTTGTCACTACCGTGACTTCATGGCCCCGAAGCGCCAGAGCTGAGGCCAGGTCAGCCGCATACTGAGCGGTGGCCACAACATCGGGGTAGAAGCACTGGTTCAGCATAAGTACTCTCATTGGTTTGTACTCATTCGATTCCCGCCGCCTTTAAACCGCTTTCCGTTCCCGTGACGCCGCCTGGTTCAGATGGGTGTGAGCCAACGATCCACCCGTTTTATTGGACGCGAAATTGTTTCGCAGCAATGAGAGTGAGGCTTCCGGCAAAGCCGCAGCCGGTCGCGCCGGACGCGAAGCAACCTCCGCCACGCCCTTCTTGACCGCTTCTCGCTGTTCGAACACCAGAGCATCCACCAGAAACCGAAACCAGAAGCCCTGGAGGAAATGGAAGATCAGCCCTTCTTTCCCGTCGAGAAATCCTACGCGGAAGATATAGCGATAACTCCAGTACGCAAACGGCCGGAAAAATAGCGGGCACTGGGAGTAAACGCACTTGAACCAGCGTTTGCGTTGTATAGGATTGCCGAATAACTCCGGGATCACTTCATCCCCGCTGTAAGGATGGATCAGTTGCTCGGCTTCTAATTGCGCCCATCGGCGATGACGCAGCGTCCAGGTGCTAAGATCCGCGCAGATAACATCCAGATAATCATTCTTCAGGCGTTCGATCGTCCCCGAAGTGATAAAGTGCTGATCGTAAAGCCGCTCTTCGCATTGTCCTTTGTCCCTACGAAACAGCCGAAGGTGATAGGAGGGATAGTGGCCGCCGTGCCTTATCCACCGCCCGAGAAACAACGTGCGCTTTCGCAACAGGAAGCCGTCCACGCCCGTTAAGGGTCCGCGCAACTTCCTGTTTATTTCCGCAACCAGTTCATCGGTAAGGCGCTCATCGGCGTCCAGATGCAGTATCCATGGAGCTTTGCTGGGAAGAAACGATTGCGCCCAGTTGCGTTGGATCGCGTAGTTCTCAAAGGGATGCGAAATAACGGTCGCTCCAAACGAACGCGCAATTTCGACTGTGCGGTCCGTACTGCCGGAATCGATTACAAAGACCGATCCTTCCAATCCGTTCAGGCTGGCCAGGCAGCTAGGTAGATTGGCTTCTTCGTTGTATGCAAGAACAACAACCGCGAGCGGCGTGGATCTCATAAGTTTCTACTGGAGGACGGCGGCATAAGTATCGAACAATTCGCGGCTGACCGCCTGCGGAGAAAAGAGACGCTGTACCAGAAGCTTCCCGTTTTCGATCAATCGCTCGCGCAACGGTGCGTCGGATAAGATTTTGAGTAGTGCCGAGGCTAACTCGCCCACGCGGCAGGGCGTAACTAGTCCAGCGCCCGAGCGCTGTAACTCGCCGTGAATACCTACGTTGTCGGACACCACGACGGGGCATCCATAAGCGAGCGCTTCTACGGCCGCAACCCCAAAGTTCTCAGAGTAAGAAGGGAGAACAAACACATCGGCGTTGGAGAGCATCCGGATTTTTTCCTCACCGCCCAGAAAACCCGTCCAACGGATATGCGAAGCGATCCCGAGTTGCTCCGCCTGTTCATGAAGATGCCGCGTCCACTCCGCTTCGCCCGCGCCCGCGAGCACCAGAAGCGCTCGTGGATTTTGGGTGCGCACTTCCGCAAAGGCGCCTAGTAACAGGTCAACGCCTTTCTTCCGGTCAAGCCGGGAAAGAAAGAGAATCACCTGCCGCCCATCCCATTCCGGGGGACAGTTTCGTTCGTAAGCATCGGGCGCATCCACCGGGTTCGGAATCACCAGGGACTTACCGGCGACCCTGAAGCGCGCCGCTTCTTCCATCTCTTGCTGGCTGGTATAGTGAATTCCCGCCGCTCGCGCAAGCACCCGCCGCTCGATTAGTTCGAACGACAACCGTTTGAGCAGTGGGCGACGATTCTCAAATCCCCAGCGGTTCAGCGTTCCGAGTGGCCTGATGATATAAGGTACGCTCGCGCCATAAGCCGCGAAGGCTGCTGCAATCGCCGGAAACGAAAAAAGCGCGTGAATGTGTACTAAGTCAAAATCTCCAATGTGGCGCTGCAACCAGAATGCAAGCGGCCATGAGACGGTGTAAGTGCGGGTCTGGCGGGGGAAGTACCAGAAGGTTGCGCCTTCCTCGGCACACGGTACTCCGTAAGAAGCCACGCGGCGCCCGCAACCGTCGTCGTCAGTCGTAACCACGTGCACTTCCAGGTTATTTTGTGAAAGCGCGCGCGCGAGAGTACGCATAACGAAGCTGGGTCCGCCGCGGCTCGGACTCACCGAGGGAATAACATGTAGAATTTTACGTGTCCGCATCGCGAAGTTACGCGGCAAGAAGTGCCGTGTTTAGGCGTTTGTGAAAGTGCGCCGCCGTAAATTGACTCTCGTAGCGCCGGCGCGCGGCTAGCGACCATCGGTCCCACTCCGGCCCGGCGGTCAGCATCCGGATGAGCGCGTCTGCGATTTGATTCGCGTCCGCCGGATTCACCGCCATTCCGGCGCTCGGCGCGTCCACGACTTCGCGCGCCGCGTCCTGATCGCCGATGAGACAAGGCCGCCCGGCGCGCATCGCTTCTAAGTAAACAAGTCCAAAACCTTCTCCCCGGCTAGGCAAAGCTAGACAACGCGACTGGCAAATCAGTGTTTCTTTTTCGGCATCCGAAACAGTTCCAAGAAAGCGGACGCTTGACGTCACCTTTACCTGGGCCGACATAACCTCTAGCTCCGGGCGTAAATCTCCGTCCCCCGCGATCCATAACTGCGCATGCGGCATTCGACGAATCACCAGCCGCCACGCCTCGATCATTTGCCGATGCCCCTTATAGTCTTCGGAGCGCAACATCCTCCCGAGCATCAGCGCGATGGGAGTAGCGGAGGGAACCGGAAGAGTATCCCGCACCGGCTCTCCGGCGCCTAAGTGCACTGTGGTATGGAGCGAGTTTCGGAACGACGGATTCGCCGCCGCGAAGCGCTCCCAGGTATAGCTACTGTTGGAAAGAATCAGGTCGGTCCGGCGAAGCACCGATGCTGTAACCCTGTCTACCTTTCGCCAGGCTTCGATTCCATGCAGGAACACGACGGATCGGCGGGCCCTGGTTAAGCAGGGAACTAAGCGTAGCAAGCCAAGATGCCAAATCAAAACGAGATCCGTTTTCCGATGATTCCGAACTGCCGATAGCACCGCGCGTACTTTACCTGAAGCCGGTTCGTAGCGGAACAGAAACACATTTTCAGTTCCGTGGTCATTGGCTATTCCTCGCCACGCCTCCCGCCCGCTCGCCTGAACGCCGCCGAGCAGCGCCATCGACGGGAAGATCCCGACTATTTCAGAATGCATGAGTACGCCGAGACTTAGTACGCGCTTGGGACAGGAACAGCCGGAACATCCAGCCGCCTGGATTGGAGCCGCTGCAGAGATTTAGTAACTAGAAACGCGACGATCAGACTGCCAAGAGCGCTGGCGGTAATCTCCACTAACTGGCCCCCCACCTGCAAAAGGCTAAGTCCAGGCAGATATCTCAGAACGAATCCCTGTGCGTCCCCGCTGTTCAGATACTCCGCCGCGCGCACATCCAGCATTGTAATGACCACTCCGAAGACCAGGAATCCCACGATTACTCCGGATGTCCCAAAGTTCGCATAGAACTCCATCACCTGCCCGATTCCCACACTCGTACCTTCCGAGAATTCGATTCCAGTGAATTGGGTAACCAATGTTCCGCTGCCGGCTTCAATCGGCTTGTCCGCCCAGATGGCTCGTGGGACAAGCGCCAACATCGCTTGCCACAATGTGTCCCCGTTGGCAAACTCATGGTTGTCGGTAAGACGATTGACGGCGGCGCCGACAAGGTAGTTCTGATTGAGCCGGTCGTCCACTCGCTCCAGATGTTTATGATTATTCACATCGAACCATTCGAAGGTGGACATTGTCTCGGAAACCCGGCTCAGGCGGTTCTCATAGGACTCTTCGCCCCACACGCTCTTCCGAATTTCGCTTCGGTCCCGCATGTAACTCACAAAGAGCGACAGACCGAGATAGGTCAGCGCCGTGCCGCCCGCCAGAACCTTCCACGGAGAACTAACCAGCCCGATGGCGAATGTCATCACTGTAAGAATTGCGACGATGCCATAGCCCAGAAACCCGCTGGTCAGCACTGTTGTTATCGGCAGGAGAAGGGACACAGCCATCCATCCCGCTACCCTCATTGGTTTGCGCTCCCTCCAGGCCCTCCAGCATAAGAGCACCAATCCCGCTACAACCAGTTGCGGTCCTGTGGAGATGATTGCGGACGCCGAGGGAAGCGTTCCCAGCGACGTCATCGACAGGACATACAAGAATGCCCCGCACCCCATTAAGGCTTTCGGCAGGAGTGGGTTGACCTCGCCGCTCGCGAAGCCCGATTGCGCGCTCGGCTTACGCCTCAAGAGCCATGGTGCAATAACAAGCGCACCCGCTGCGAAGGCCGCCGCGCCGTAGGTACTCTCTGCGAAACCTAATTCCGTTAGACGCGCATCTTGACTTTGGAACCCCGGCAGCAGGTAGATGGCACCGCCGATCAGGTGATTTAAGGACAAGTTTAGAAGATACGCCAGCACAAGTCCCGCTCCAGGAGTTTTGCGCCGCCTTTGAGCCACGATAACGATCGCGACTGTTAGTATCCAGACCGCCACGAGGCCGAATAGCTTTTGATTTTCCATTACCGCGCTGCCGCCATCGATCTTCCGTACTGTGGGATTACCTGAGCGTAAACTTCGTCGATTTCTTTTGCGACTTCCCGCGTCGTGTGCTGTCTGACGATGCCGGCGCGCAGGCGCCTTAGTAAAGACCGGTCAGCAGCGAGATCGCTGATCGCGGCGGCCCAGTCTCGAACCGAACTAGCCTCAATCAACAACCCATCCACATCGTGCCGAACCAGTTCGGCGATCCCACCCAGACGCGATCCGATGACGGGTATGCCGGCCGCAAAGGCTTCCATGACTACCATCGGTCCGGTCTCCAACCATTGGGAGGGTACAGCAACCACATCGTATTGGCGTAACGTTCCTAGAAGATCTTGTCTCGCCAGGAGCCCGCGAAAGGAAATTCTTTTGTCTTCTATTAGGGTAGCCTGGCTGCTGACAAACGGCGGCTGAAGCGAACCATAAATGTCTAGTGTGACGTTTGCCGCTGGGATAGCGCGGAGGGCCTGAATCAAAATTGGCAGCCCTTTCTCCGGAGCGATTCTCCCGAGGAAGACGATCCGCAGAGCAGAAGCCGGTTGAGCCGCAGGGCTCTCGTGAGATAGTTGAGCAGGCACACCTTGGCGCGAGAGAATAATCTTTCCCGCAGGCACCCCATTTAGCACTAGCAAGTCTCTCGTCCATTCACAGAGAGCGACAACGAAATCCACCTCGCGCATAATTGCGCGAAAAGCGGAGTGGCGAAGCTCAACAAGTTCGCTCATCCGAAACGCCGTTGCGACTCTTCCGGCGGGTATTCTCTGGCCGATTACTCTACTTACGCCCGGCGGCAACAAACCCAGTGCGGCGGCGACCGGATGGGGCGCCCCGAGGCTGTTCAGGTTGCATGACGTGCACGTCGGTACATCCAACAAACCTGCGCAAGCCTTCGCGCCGTCTCGTAGAAGAGTTCCCCGGACGCAACTCACGGTCGGCGTGTGATAGCTGAAGATGGTTGCAATACCGCGGCTCTTGGCCTCCCGGATGAGCCGCGGGGAAGCGCCGCGCGTAAGTGCATGTAAGTGGACGATGTCGGGTTGTTCTTCATCTAGAATTTCGCCGAATCGGGTTGCCGCGCGTTCGTCTCCCTCGCCGTAGGAGTCTGCAACATCCCTTAAACTCTCGTCCACCGCAAAGCGGCGAACACGCAAGCCTTGATGAAGATAGGAGGAGTCAGTGCTCGATGGCGCGCAAATGAGAACTTCATGACCGTCGCGCTGTTGCTCACCCGCCAGCGATCGCACGTAAATCTCCGTACCTCCGACCGCGTCTGGATAGAAGCAGAAGGGGATATGAACTATTTTCATGCGGCCGTAAACACTCGCTTAGCGCGCCGGTAACTGAGCGCGATTGACTCCCCCGTCCTGTATCCGGTTACTCGAGACACGGCTGCGAGAGATTTGGGGGAGCTTGGAATGTACCTGGGGTTAATTCGTTCGAGCGCAATACAGGCGGCGTCGAATATAACGCGGTATGCTTCGTAACTCGCACGCGCGATATGTCCATACACTTTTAAGAGTGCGCGTCTCCTCATCTCCGAAAGTCCGCCGTGCGTGCTCCAGTATTGCTCCACCTGCTCCGCGTTCCGAAGCTGATCCGAAAGTGCCGCCTCCCTGCTACGCGTTGAAAGCGAGCCGTCCCGATGCGCCCGATAGCTCGCCACAACTCCCGGAACGTACGTGAACTTGGCGCCGTTCAGCGCACAATCCAGCGTGAAGCGCGCATCCTGAATCACCGGCAGGTCCGCGTTCCATGAGTTCACCTTGGTCACTGTTTCTTTTCGGAACAGGTACGCCGCGAGCGGACACCAGAAGTCCGTGAACAAAGCTATCTCTGGTTCTGTTTCCATTTGCCGGTGGATTGTTTCACTGACCCGGAAGCTACCGTCGGCCGAGGCTTCCAGGCGGTTCCAATCGCCATAACTCACGTCCGCCCCGGTTTGAGTCAGGGCGGCGATTTGCTTCCATAACTTACCCGGCGCGAGAAGATCGTCCGCGTCCAGGAACTGTAAGAACGCGCCCTTCGCGACGCTCATGCCCAGGTTCCGCGCGTGGCTTACTCCGCGGTTCGCAGTTTCCAGCAGACTGACAAACCCGAAGTGCTCACGAATCACTTCCGCCGTATTGTCGCTGGAGCCGTCGTTCACCGCGATGACTTCGACTCCGTCGAGACCCTGTCCGGCTACTGACTGCAAGGTTTCTGCAATCCAGCGCCCCGCGTTGAAACAGGGGATCACCACGCTTACGCGAACGCTCATGCGGCAACCAAATGTTTGACCAAGCCGAGCTTCTCTTGCGGAACAGCAAGGTAGTTTCGGACGTCCGGATACGCGCTTCGCCTTGCGTGTGGACTAAGACGTCCGTCCTCCCGAAAGGCAAACCAACGATAAGTCAAGTCGCCCAGGTAATCGATAGACGCCACTCCCGCTCGTCCCCAGGGTTCGGCGACGGCGTCAAGCACTTCGCATAGGATCATCGGCCGATCGCGCTCAATCGTTCGCTCGGCGCCAAGGAAGATATCTAATTCAGCACCTTCGGCGTCTACCTTCATCAGGTCGATTCCAGTTAGCCGGACGTCCGCCGCATAGTCGTCAAGCTTCATCATGTCGACCTTCACCTCCACTACCGGCGTCTCTACAGTCGGCGGACGAAGGCTATTCATCGTCGTGTAACCGGAAATCACGACGTAAAAAGAGGCCGGTCCCGATTGTGCGCCCAGCGCAAACGGCTCGACGGTTATCTGTCTCGCTTGATTCAGAGTCTTGTTGAACTGCAATCGGCGGCGGTCCCGCGAAGATGGCTCGAATGAAACTACCTTTCCCCGCCACCCGACGCGCCCGGCCGCAATAATCGAAAACAGGCCATGATGGGCGCCTACATCTAAAACCGTCATCCCGGGCTTCAGAAAGCGAACCAGAAATCTTAGTTCCGGATTATCACTGCTGACATACTCGAGAAGCCTTGACTCCGGAGTCATGCGCGGCTCGAACCGGTGCCATACGAACCACTCGTCGCGCTCCGGGTCAACCGCTAACCGCATCGGAACCGGGAACACTGGCAGTCGCGAAAGCGCTTGCCCTGCGTGGAAGCGCAGTGACAGGCGTTGCTCAGCGAACGGCTTTACGGCGAAGCTTCTTAGTCTTAAGACTTGAGACACAAAGGGGAAGGTTCAGATTGCTCGGTTGCGGCCGTTGCCGCCGACCACGAGCTATCGCACAGATAAAGACCGTGCCGCCAGGACATGTCGAACCCGTAGCTGGTCAATTCACCTTGTTCCATGGTGAATGTCAGCGCGTCAGGTACCCAATCTAGTTCCTGGTGTTCATTCTTTCCAATCCATAGCGACACTACATAAGACCCTGGATACAGACCGCATTGCGGAATACGGCACTGCATGGTCGTTCGCCCATGCGTGTTCAAAGCCGTCCACGTAAAATCGGCCGGGCTCGGAATGTGCAATACCGTGATGCCCGTAATCGTGCGGATCGCAACCGTACTTAGAAAGGAGGGAATTCTCCCGGCAGCTTCCAGTTCCATCTCAAGAGTTACTTCGCCCTGGCATTCAAACCGGTCGGACGGCACTCCGTAACAGTCCACAAGCCTCGCCGCCACAATGCGGACTTCTCCGCTACCCCGGCGGCATTCTTTGTTCTCGCGAAGGTTTGTTTCGCCCTTCGATTGATTGATCGCGGCCAGGTACTGATCGATGCAGGCCGTCGGCTTACCTTGTAGCGCAACCGTGCCGTTCTTCATCAGGATTGCCGATGTACAGAGCGTCGCGATCGACGCCATGCTATGACTTACGAACAGAACCGTTCTTCCGGACCTCGCGACGTCGCCCATCTTTCCAATACACTTACTTTGGAATGCGGCGTCTCCCACCGAAAGCACTTCGTCCACCAACAGGATCTCCGGTTCCAGGTGCGCCGCAACTGCAAACGCGAGGCGCATATACATACCGCTCGAGTAATGCTTCACCGGCGTATCCAGAAACTTCTCCGTCTCGGCGAACGCCACAATTTCATCGAAGCGCCGTGCGATTTCCGCCCGCTTCATTCCAAGAATCGCGCCGTTCAGGTAGATATTTTCCCGCCCGGTCAGTTCTGGATGAAACCCTGTGCCAACTTCCAGAAGCGAACCGACGCGTCCGAATATCTCGACGCATCCTTCCGAAGGCTCGGTAATCTTCGATAGGACTTTCAACAGCGTGCTCTTACCCGCGCCGTTGCTTCCGATGATCCCGATTACTTCGCCTTGCCGGACTTCGAAAGAGACATCTCTTAAAGCCCAAAGCAGCTCAGAATCCGCCCCGTCCGCGTCTCCCCGCCACGCTGAAAGCACCGTGTCAGCGATTCGGTGATACTTTCCCGGAACGTTTTATATGGGCCGCGTCTTCCAATCCGGTAGACTTTACCCAGTTGGTCGACGCGAAAGGCGAGATCGCTCATTGAATTTCGCTATACAACGTCGGCGAAGGTAGCTTCCGTCTTTCGGAAGTAACGCAAGCCTGCTACTAAAAGCACTAACACCGCGAGCACGGACACAATCAGCAGAGGCCCGCTTCCTGTCGATCTCCCCAGCAACGCCCATCGGAATCCTTCCACCACGCCGGCCATCGGATTCAGTCCGAACAAAGTCCGCCAGGGTTCCGGGACAATGCTACTCGGATACGCCACCGGCGTCGCGAACATCCAGAATTGCGCGAGAAATGGAATGGTGTAGCGCACATCCCGATACTTGACATTGAGCGCGGACAACCATAATCCAACCGCCAATGCCGTCACCAAAGCCAGAAGTAAGAAGGCCGGTAGAAAAACAATGGCGCGCGTAGGATAGATTCCATACCACACCATAAGAACCAGCAGCACCGCGAACGCAATGGCGAAGTCTACTAGCGCCGCCAGGACGGCCGCGATCGGAATAACCAGCCTCGGGAAATATACCTTGGTTATTAGATTTTGACTTGCCACCAGGCTGTTGCTCGATTCGGTAAGCGCAAACGAAAATAACTGCCACGGTAACAGTGCGGCGAAGACGAACACCGGATACGGAACGCCATCCGATGGCATCTTGGCAAACCGTCCAAAGAAAATGCTGAACACCAGCATCGTGAGCGTCGGTTGAAGGATTGCCCACGCCGCGCCCAACGCCGTTTGCTTGTAACGAACCTTGATATCGCGCCAAACCAGGAAGTAGAGGAGTTCCCGATAATCCCAGAGTTCGCCAAGATTCAGGCGTATCCACCCGGATGACGGTCTAAGTATGGAAACCGGCAGTGCCTGCGACGCCATGTCTATTTGCCTGCCCCAATTACCGATAACATCCAGGCGCGCGACCAGTGTAGACGGCCCATGTCGAACTGTCGCCAGAGCCGGCTAATTGCACGGCGATCCAACTGGCCGCCGGCCAACGCCATCTCATTCAAGTCAGGGCTATGCGCCTTCATCCACTTCGCGAATGGAAACAAGAAACCGCGCTTAGGCCGAAGACCCGCTTCGAACACACTTTCCTCCGCCACTGCTCGAGTCAACCTCGGCTTTGTGCCGCGTCCCTCGAATTCGAGAGCCCGCGGAAGTCTCGCCACATGCTCCAACACGACGTGATCTAAGTACGGAACGCGTACTTCTATCGAGTGCGCCATAGCGAAGACATCGGTATCGCGGAGTAACTGGTCATGCAGATATCGTTTACACTCGATATACCGGAAAACACTGCTATCGGAACTCTCCACCGCGAGATTTGGAAGGAAGCTGAAGCACTCCTGAGCGGCGTTGTTGAGTTCACGCTCTCCTATCCCGAGCAACTGGCACACCTGAGTCGGCGCAAAAAACCCCCGGACCGCAAGATACAGTTCTGAACCACTCACACGGTTTCCTAAACAGGAAAGACGCATGAACTTTTCGCGCCCGCGCATGCGGCCATAGTTCACTCCCGCCTGCACCACCACGCGCCTAAGTGCCCGAGGCAGCTTAGATACGGCGCGAATCGACCGTCGCCGCTTCGCCAGCCAACGGTGATGCCGGTAGCCCCCGAATATCTCGTCTCCGCCAAGGCCGGAGAGCGCTACAGTAAGCCCCGCCGACTTCGCCGCCCGCGCCACGAAGTAACTGTTCACACCGTCGGCGGTTGGTTGGTCCATGGCTCGCAGAAAGTTCGGAACCTCGTTCATGAAGTCCTGACTGGTAAGCCGCACTTCCCTGTGATCGGTACGATATCGATCGGCGATTGATTGCGCTTCCTCATGTTCGCTGAACTCTTGTCCGTCGGATGCAACGGTCAGAGTAATTAGCTTTGCGTTTGCCCGGCTCGCCAGCGCCACCAAGGCCGCCGAATCTACTCCGCCGCTTAAGTACACTCCCATGGGAACGTCGGAAATCATGTGGGAGGCTATGCTGTCTTGAAGCAATCGCCCGAGTTCATCACCCGAGGATTGCCGCGCTTTGGCCGGCTCCTCATGCATGTCCATGTCCCAGTACTTCCGTTCGCTCAACCCGTTTCTGTCAGCCCGCAGATAAGTACCGGGCATCAGGCAACTTACTCCCGCGGTGGAAGTCAGCGGCGCGGGCACCGAGCCGAAGAGCATTAACCCTGCGAGCGCCCGAGTATCCTTAGCTCCCGCGACTAAGCCCGCTTTTACTAAAGCCCTTACCTCGGAAGCAAAGGCCAGCCGCTGCTTGTCAACAGAGTAGTAGAGCGGCTTGATTCCTAGTCGATCCCTCACCAGATAGCAACGCGGCGAGTCCCCGCGTGAGTCGTAAAGCGCGAAGGCGAACATCCCGCGCAGTTTTTGGAGCAGGCCGTCCATGCCCCACTCTTCGTAGCCATGAACCAATACTTCGGTATCGCAACTCGATTGAAAGCGATGGTTGGAAAGATGCCTTACGAGTTCCTGGAAGTTATAAATCTCGCCGTTGAACGTGATGTGAATGGAGCCGTCCTCATTCGACATCGGCTGCCTTCCCATCCGCGATAAGTCGATGATCGAAAGCCTCCGGTGGCCGAGCGCTACATGAGCATCACAAAAGAAGCCGTCGCCGTCCGGACCCCGATGCACCTGCGCAAGCGTCATTGCCCGAACGGCATCCTGGTCCGCGGGACTCATCCCGTTGGTTTGAAACACGCCGGCTATTCCGCACATACTAAATAATCAGGCGCTTTGCGCCCGCGGACGTTTCTGATCCCCGGACTCGCTCTGGTCCGCCGTTTTATCCGCCGTCGTTCCGTAATACTGTGCGTAGTTCGCGTAGTAATTGTTGTAAGAAGAACTTCCCGCCTTCGGGTTCCAGTCGTTCAGAATCGCGCCCATGATCGGAATACCATCATCCAGGAAGCGCTGCTTCGCCACCAGGGCGGCGTCCCTAGTCGTCACCGCTGATCGCAGCACCAGGATCACCCCGTCCACCTGCCGGGCAAGCACCCGCCATCTGGAATGTGAATGATCGGCGGTGTGTCGATAAGTATCCTGTCGAAGCGGTCCCGCAGCGCCGCAATCAATTCCGGCAGCCGTTCGGAATGCAGGAGGCTGGCGGCATTTACGCGCGCCATTCCGCTCGGGAGTACGTGCAGCCCGGGTATCTGCGTGGGTTGAATTGCGGATGTTAGTGCGATCGGGTCTATGTGATCGTTTAGTAACAGTTCTGATAACCCATGCCCATCGTTGAACAGTCCGAAGATACTATGGATGCGCGGCCTGCGTAAGTCAGCGTCGATGATCAGAACTCTTTGATTGATCTCAGCCAGAGCGATCGCAATATTGGAAACGCTCGTAGTCTTTCCTTCGCCGGGGCTCGCGCTCGTTAACAATAAGACCTTGGGTCGTTCGCTCGTGCGCGAAGAGAAAAGGATTGAAGTTAGTGCCGTCCGAAACGACTCGGCGATTTGGGAGTTCTTACGGAACCACGTCGCCAGCTCAATGCGTTCCTCTATCAGTTCTTCGCTGGACGTAAGTCCGGGCCGTGAGCGCCCGCGCACCCGCAGGCCCCTCTGGCTGGAATCGATGGATGAGGCTGGAATAACCGCCAGTTCCGGAAGATGAAGATAATGGCTGATGTCCCCGGGCTCATGGATCGTTCGGTCCGCCCGCTCCTGAAGGACAACCATTCCAAATGCGCAACCGCATCCGAGCATCAGACCCGCTACCACATACCGAAACACGTCCGGCTTATAGGGTACGGACGGGATCTCCGCCGGATCTACCACCCGGATGTTACTCGCCCGTAACGCCGATGTTACGCTGGCTTCTTTAAGCCGCTGCAGCATCGTGTCGTATAACTGGCGTGAGCTATCCACCTGCCTCTTCAAGATGTTGTAGTGGCTGGTCTTCATTGCCTGGTCATCAACCAGCCTCACCTGTGTCGCATACGAAGCGGTAAGAAGCTTCTCGCGGCCCGCGGCGGCTTCATACTCGTTCTCAATGCGGCTCAGAATCTTAGTCCGCTCTTTCTCCAGAGTCGATTCCATTACGGCGATTTGCGCTTGAATTTTGCGTACGTCCGGATGCGTGGGGGTAAAGTTCACGCGAAGCTGCGCGTACTGCCGCCGCAACTCCGTCAGGTTGCTTTCGTAATCGCGGAGCGTCGAGTCATCCAACACGTCCGGCAGTGCTTCCGGCGGGCTGTTCTTGGCCATCTCATATTTCGATTGCTTAGTTACTCGATCATCCTGCGCTTGCAGCAGACCCTTTTGCAGCGCCCGCAGCTTTTCATCGTCGACGCTAGTCTTCTCGTCCGTAAAGGTAAGTCCAGAAGCGCGCGCGTACGCATTCAACTCGTCTTCGTCTTTTTCAAGCTTGATCTTAATATCTTGAAGCTGCTTCGTCAGCCACACGCCCGTGTATTCCGTGCTCTTCCATCTGGCTTCCAGATTCTGCTGGATGAACTCGCGAGTTAGTGTATTGGCGAAGGCCGCCGCGACGGACGGCTGCGTCGAGTCGCAGACGATCTGTACAATCCGATTTGTTCCCGACGCACGAATTTTCAAGTCCCCGGCGGCGGTATCGATCGCTTCTTCCCACAGATCCTGTTGCGATGTCGGATTGATGCCCAGCGCCTTCTTCCAAGCGGAGAGCCGGTCGGGCGGCCGCAGATCCGACGGCCGTTTCTCGCGGTCCAACTGCTCCACCACGCTCTTCAACAATGAGCGGCTCTGGAGTATCTTTACTTGCGTTTGTATATCGAAGTCCGGGTAGTAGCTACTGGATGAACTTACCGTCGGACTTACGTTGTGCATCCCGAGAAAGTCGTCATTCAGCCCCTGAATTTCGATAGTGGTCTGGGCCTGATAGAGACGTTCCTGCGGAAGTGTATAAAGAAATCCCGCCAGCGCTCCGATGATAACGATCGCGATTACGGAAGCTTTATGCCGCCGCACCATGCGCCAGTACTCGAAGACCCCGGCCGGTTCGGCTTTCGCATCGTTACGCGCGGAATCCCCGGTTGACGGGCGCACGGAGACTACCTGCCTCGGAGCGATCCGGGCAAGACTCCGATCAGCGGGGGTTGGCACTGGTGTCAACGGATCCATCAAGTATTCCGCAAGCTTCTAGCGAACGATTCCATTTAGTGAACGATCCCGTAGGAGGCGAAAACAGTCCCCGCCTGGATCGCCGCTTCCAGCGTCCGCAGGGCCGCGCGCTTCCCGGTGCTTCCCGGAACCACCAGCACATCCCCCGCGATGAGTTGCGCGTCATCGGACTGGCCCGCCATAATCTTCTTGACGTCCACCGGAATCTCATTCCGCCGCGATTGCCCCGCGGCAAGTCTTAGAATCATCGAGTGATTCGGCGCCGCCGTTCTCAATAGACCGCCGGAGGACGAAACCGCTTCAAGCACCGACATCGACTGCCCTTCACTGAGCGATAGCGAACCCGCTTTACTGACTTCCCCGATTACATAGACCGATTCGGCGCGCGCCACCGAAAGAACGTCATGCGGCCGAATAACAATGTTGTACTCCGGGTTCCTCGCTTCGCTGACTTGTTTTAGGTTGATTGTCGCCACACTGTACTGATGAGTGGCGTCGTCCTTCGCGCCCGGCACGGGGATCGGCCCATATTCCAGCTTGCGCGTGATCGCCACGGTCGGTCCCGCGTCGGACCGCAGACCGCCGGCCACGGCGAGAATCTCCAGAAGCGTCTTACTACCTTCAATTTGATGCACGCCCGGGCTCGTGACGGCGCCGATGATGGATACCGGCTGGCTCCGGTACTCCGAAATGCTGACCGTAACTTCCGGCTGTTCCAGATAGTTCTTCAGCCTCTTTGTAACTTCTGTTTCGAACTGCTCCACCGTAAGTCCGCCGGCTTGGATACGTCCGGCCATCGGTAACTTGACTTGCCCGTCGGCTTCCAACCGGAACGCTTTTTCGCTGATGTCCGGCGCGTTCGGAACGTGTAGAGTCAGCACGTCATCCGGGCCCAGAACATACTTATCGCGCGTCCGCTCGGAGGCGAATCCCGGCTCCGGCGCCGCCTGGCCCGCGGCGAGCCCGGTAAGTGCCAGAAGGCTCGCGAGTACATACAGAGTTCTTCGCCTTTTCGTGATCACGGGTTTCTACTTGGAGTTCTTGAAAAACTGACTTTGGAATTAAGCTGTGGCGCTATGCCCGCCGGCGGCAAACGCCGATTCCACCGGCCGTATCCATTCCCGGGGAATCGATACCGCCACCGAGCGTTGGAGTAGCGTGATCGACACCACCAACTGATCGGCCCCGTTGATCTCCGTGAGGATCCCGCTAACGTTCTGCAGCGGACCTTCTTCGATCGAAACGCTTTGGCCCACCTTGATGAAAGGCCACGGCCGCACCAGCAATCCGGAATGAATCACCGAATGAACCGCGTTCATCTCGGATTCGTCAACGGGAATCGGAGTTTTGCCGGTTCCAATAAACCGGATCACGCCCGGCACAATCAACACGGGTAGCCGGTTGTTGATGTTCAACCGGCAAAAAACGTATCCCGGAAAAAGCGGTATGTCCACATCCTGGTAGCGGTCTGACCACTTACGGCGGGCTCGATAAAGCGGAAGAAACGATTCGTATCCCCTGAGGGTAAGGCCTTCGCAAACGGCCTTTTCATACTGGGAACGAGTGTGAACTGCATACCAACGATGCAGCGTTGACGACACCATGTCTGAGACGACTCCAAGCAAATTTTGCGCACGCTACCGCTAACTTGGTCACTTGAAACACATTCAACATGGAACTGTGAATTACCTGAATTTAGTAAACCGGGTGGCGCTTGTCAACCATTTTGTTGGACAACGGCCCCTGTGCCGCTCGTCAATTCTTACAATCTCCTTTAAAAATAAAGGACATAGCGGTCTTAAATAAATCGACGAGACTGGCGGTTCTAGCGGTTCGTGCGCTGTGGAGCAATTTGAAATCGGCGAGAAAACCTTCGTGGCCTGCTGAAAGAAAAATAACTTCGAGCGTTGTTCTTTCTCTTCCACCACGCGTCCCCAAAAGAAAAAGATCGAGTTTGTAAAACGTCGGGAAGCAATTTAAGTGGCTTTCTTATAGCGTCCGCAAAAGAGCGGTGACCTTCAGAACACCCGAAGTTTTCCTCATCCCCTCAACCACTTACGCCTACCTGCCGCTTCCAGCCCACCACCCCATGCCCCACAATCGGAGATGAGTGTAATTACAGCAATCCCAAACATCCAAGAAGCTGAACCTGAACCCGAACCCTCCAAGCGCACTCTGGCCAATCGCCGAAACGCGCTCAAATCCACCGGCCCCCGCACCGCCGCCGGCAAACACCGCGTCGCCATGAACGCCTTCAAACACGGTCTCTCCGGTCAAAACCTTTGCCTCCAGACCGACGACTCCGTCCCCTACTTCCGCCTCGCGCTCGATTTCGTCGAAGACCTCCGCCCCGTCGGCGTCCGCGAAGAACAGCTCGCCCAGAAAATCATCGACGGCAACTGGCGCCTCAACCGCGCCGCCGCCATCGAAAACAATCTCCTCAATAACGACACCGTGATCGAAGCCTATTTCCTCACCAGTGACGACGAACGCAGCGCCGCCATGGCCGGTCAAGCCAACGCCTGGCGTGCCGATTGCGCCGGTCCGCGCGCGCTCGAGTCCCTCGGCCGCCACGAAGGCCGCATCGCGCGCACGCTCTCCAAAATGACCGCCGAGTTCGACGCGCTACAAGCCCGCCGTCTCAAGCGCGACAAAGACGTCGATTCGTTCGTACAACACGAAAGCCGCGCCTGGAAATTCCTGTCGACCGCGCTCAATCATCACCTCGCCGAACAAGTCGAGCGCGAGGCCAAAGAAGAAGAAATAGAAATCGCGGAGGAAATCAAGCAAGGAACGCCGCAACCCCTACCAACCAAAACCACTTCCGCAATGGCTTTGAATTGCGATTGGCACTGGCCGGAAGACGAAATCGAGCCCGAGCCGGCCTTTCACTACGACGCTTTACGCGCCTATGCCGAAAGCATCGGCATGCCGCTCCCGCGCTTCACCGAATAGCGCCCACATGGCTGCCCAACGAGCTGATCTGCGCTCCCTTGGCCTTGATCTTGAGCAGGATACCGTCCGAGACCGAAGCGTTCTGCTGCATCCCCGCCCGCGTCTCCACGTCCCCCGACACATAGATGGGCTGCTCAATCGGTTCCGCGCCCGGCAGCGCTTCCAGCGTGAACGTTCGCCTGGTCTCCGTCTCGTTTACCAGAACTCCGTTCAAGCCCACGTCGATCACTCGTACGGTCGGCGGCAGGTTCCGCACAATCAGCGGCACGCGCCCCCCGAATCCGTTGTTGCGGCTGACCGAAACTTCCAGCGTCGCCCGCCCGCCCGGCTCCAGCACGATCGCGCGCGTTTCCGCCGTCACATTCACGTCCGCGCGCGGCATCGCAGCCATCAACTTCAATCGATCGGACGCGTCGGCTTCCCTTCCGCGTTCATCCACAACCCGCAGCGGCGCCGCATGATCCAGCTTCGCGTCCACGTCCGCGCTCAGCAGCAGCGTCGTGGCATTCTGCCCCGGGGCAATCGCCCCGCTCGTCGCATGAAATCCCGGCGGCAGATCCTTCACCGTCACCGCAATCGGTCCATCGTAGTCGTCCAGCCGCAGCGCGGTCACGGTCAGCGGAATGCGTCCGCCCACCGGAACATTGGGGTTCCGCGGATTCACCGAAAGCCGGTAATCGGGCCGCGGCTCGCTCAACGTCAATCGATACGCGTAGTCCGGTCCGCTCAGTCCCCGGACGTCGCTGATGCGCGCCACATACTCCCCGTCCGCCGGCGCCACGAAATGCAGACGCGAGTCTTTCCCGAAACCTGGGCCGCCGTCGTCGTTCCCATAAGTCAAACGCGCCAGCGGCAATCCATTGGGCGGAAACTTGGCCCCCGCCGGATGCACCTGCACCTTGTAAACGGGCGTATCCATCGCGTGCGCCTCGGTCGTCGTATCCAGAAACGGAATACGCTGGCCGCCGAAGTTCACCAGTCCGAAATCATCGTCGGGTCCGCGCGGCATCGCCGACACCTGCACAATCTCCGTCCCCACCATCAGATAGTCGCCCACCTGCAACCCCGCCGCGGAATCCAGGCGCATCGTCAGATCCGTCGACGCGTGATCGCGCAGCGCCACACTCGTCTGCAGCAGCGCCCGCACCGTCGCCCGCTCAATCGGATTTCCTTTCTGGTCGAGCACTTCCAACTGCGAATCGAGCGGCGATCCCAATCGCGACGCGTTCACTTCCAGAATCAGCTTCTCCCCCTTTCGGGCATGAAACCGGAAGTCATGATGCGCCGTCGTAAGCCGCCCGTTGATTGTCACCGGCAGCGTCACGGCTTGCGGAGCCGTCGTCTCTTTCGCGGACACTTCCGGCTCATCGCCCACCGCCAGGCGCATTCGGTTCAGCGCGGGTTGCGACGCTCCGTCCGGACGAAACCACAGCGCGTCGTATTCCCCTTCATTCGCTTCGCCCTTCACTTCCGCGCTCGGTTTAGCCAGATTGAAACCGCTCAGCGCCACATTTGCCGTTTTCCCTTTCTCCACGCCGAGCGGAAAAGCGGCCAACGCCACCGGCAAATTTCCCGCCATAATCCGATAGAAATGTTTCGAACTGCCGGACTCATCCGCGTCCGACACCTTGATGAAATACACCCCGGCTTTCTGGAATTTAAATGCAAATCCACCTTGATTTCGCGTCGATTCACCCGCGAACTCTTTCAGCGCGTTCTGCTCTTCGTCGTAAATCGTAATCGCGGGATTCAATGCGGAGCCCAGCATCCGCCCGCTGTCCGAGAACACCACCTGCTCGCCGTCCTTCACCTGGATCTTGTAGTAATCCACGTCGCCCGGCTTGGCGATGGCGCCCACCAGAATCGAGGGAAGCGCCGTTTCCACCGCGCTCTCCACCGTGTCGTTCGGCTCCGCGTCCGCCGTCTCGCCAAAGAACGGTTCCACGAACACCGTGGCTTGCGGGCTCAGTCCCACCGGAGTCAGCACGCGGAATTTCAACGCGCCGATCGCCGTGTCCCCCGGCAGATCCAGTTCCGCCGTAATCTCGGATCGAACCGGGAGCGGCCCCAGATCGATGCTCAGCGGCGTTCCGTTCCCGCCCAGCCGCACGTCGTCCTGATCGGTCAATTCGCGAATGCGCACAATCCGCGCTTTGATCTTCGGATCGCTGAAGTAAATCGCCGTCGCATGCGCCAGGTTATAACCGACGATCGTCACTTCCGGCGCCGCTCCTCGCGCCACGCCAAGCGGAGAAACTTCCCTGATTGTCGGCGGCGTCATCCGCGTTCCGGAAAGCGATATATCGGCGGCTATCAGCGGAATTCCACTGCAAATCAGAAGAAATGCAAGTCGCATCAGTTGCTCCTTATGGTGGCCGCGGCGTTCGCGTCCATGATCGAAAGCGATCCATCGAACCGCCCCACCGCGATCTGTTTTCCATCCGGCGAGAAAGCAATCGCGAGTATCCAATCCGCTGAGGAAATCACG
The DNA here is from genome assembly GCA_965225785.1 of Bryobacteraceae bacterium. Taxonomy (GTDB): domain Bacteria; phylum Acidobacteriota; class Terriglobia; order Bryobacterales; family Bryobacteraceae; genus Bog-113. Next base: position 21,558 of record CBDDBV010000022.1, read on the forward strand.
CGCTGCTCGGTCAGCGTCGCCGCGTCGAACGTCTTCATCGTACGGTCCGCCGCGCTTGAAACCAGCGTCTTCCCATCGGGGGAAAAAGCCAGTTGCAGAATCGCGTCTTCATGCGCAATCAGCGTTTGCTCCAGCTTGCCGCCTTTGTCGCTCAAAGACCAAATACGGATGGTCTTGTCATATCCGCCCGCCGCGACGAATTTCCCATCCGCCGAGATCGCCAGCGCGTTCAGCCCGTCCAGCGAATCGCTCAAAGTGAATAGCCGCTCGCCCGTCGACGGGTTCCAGATCTTCACGCCGCGATCGGCCGACGCCGATAGCAGATACTTCCCGTCGGGCGTGTAGCGGATGGCGTAAACCGCGTCGATATGATCTTTCAACTTTCGGATCTGCTTCCCGTCCGCCACGTTCCAGAGATAGATCAACTTGTCGTAACTCGCCGTGGCCAACGTCTGTCCGTCCGGCGAAAACGCCGTCGAATAGATACAATCGGTGTGACCGTGAATCGTCAGCAGTTCCTTGCGGCTATCCACGTCCCAAATTTTCACTTCACCCGACCGTGCCGGCAATCCTCCGGCGGCCGCCAGCAGTTTCCCATCGGGCGAGAACGCCACGCTGCGGACTTCCTCCGCATGCCCGGCCAGCGTCGCCACCGTCTTTTGCGTCGCTGGGTCCACCAGCCGGACTTCCTTGTAAGTCGCCAGCGCGAGTAGCTTCCCATCCGGGCGGTACGCCAGCGAATTGATCTGCGGCTGCACCGGATGCGTCGGAGGAACGTCCGGAATCGGCACCGCCGCGCGAGCCGACAAAGCGAACAACGCCACACTAACAATCATCTTCATAGCTGCACTTAGTAGTTGAAAAGAAATTCCTTACTCGAAAGCATCGCCCACATCATGTCTTCAATAGCCTTGCGGCGCGCGTCCGTCTGCAAAGCATTTGAGCCGGTCGTGACACGCGCCTTCCCCAGTAAGTCCACCATCGTCTGTTTCTCCGTCTCGCTGGGAAAACGGCTGTACGCCGATAAGAAGATCGTGTCGAGCAGCCGCGCATCGGAAAGTCCCAGCTTCACTGAGAGCGCCGGGAAACCCTCCGGTGCGCTTAGCTTCTTGTTGAGCGTGTCGCCATTGATCACATGCAGCGCCTGCGCGATACTGGGCGCCTGTGACCGCTCCGCCGCATCGCAGATGATGCGGGCCGGGCGTCCGAACGAAGTTAGGAAGTCGGATTTCACGCGCACGTCGGGAAGCTGCTGCGCGCGCGTCCCCGCCGGATACCCGTCAAACCGCGACGGTACTTGCGTCACTTGTGACATTGCGTCCAGCAGTACTTCCGCTGGCAGCCGCTTCACAATGTACTTCGAGTAATACTTATTGTCGTTCTGGTTCGTCGCATTCGCTTCGGCGGAAAGTTGATAAGTTCCGGAGTTCATGATCACGCGGATCAGATGCCGGATGTCATACCCGCTCTCGACGAAGTCCTTAGTGGCCGCCGCGAACAGATCCTCGTTGGAAGCCGGGTTGGTCGCTCGCACGTCATCCACCGGATCCACTAGTCCGCGTCCCATGAAGTTCGCCCAAACCCGGTTCACCATCGCCCGCGCGAACATCTTATTGTCCGGCGATGTCAGCCACTTGGCGAACGGCACGCGCCGGTCTTCCGGCGATTCGAGCGTCATCGGCGTGCCATCGAGCGGCGTCGGCGCCAGCGGCCGGAACAATCGCGGATGGTTGATGTCACCCGAAGTCTTGGCGAACACCACCATGTCGCCCGCTTCATTGCCGCTCTTGAGGCCCACGCGCGAGAAGATATTCGCCATCTGGTAATACTGCTTCTGCGTCCATTTCTCCAGCGGATGGTTGTGGCAGCGCGCGCAAGTCAGCCTCTGGCCCATAAATGCCAGGGTCGCGTTTTCCGTCAGGTCGATCGGGTCCTTATGAATAACGAAGTAGTTCAAAGCCCCGTTCTGCAGCGTGTTCCCGGTGCCGGTGAAGATCTCGTTCACCATCGTGTTCCACGGCTTGTCTTCCTTCACGCTCGCGCGGATCCAGTTATAGAAGGACCACATCGCGTTCGGCGCCAGCTTGCGGCTGGAAACCAATAGAAGATCCGACCACTTATAAGACCAGTAATCCACATACTCGTCCCGGGTCAGTAACTGGTCGATCATCCTCGCCCGCTTGCCCGGAGACGAATCGGCCAGAAAGTTTTCGACTTCCTCCGAAGTCGGCAGAATCCCCGCCGCGTCCAGATAAGCGCGCCGGATAAACGTCTCATCGTCAGCGGGTTTGGAAGGCGCGATATTCAGGGCCTTCAACTTATCCACCACAAACTCGTCGATGTAGTTATGCCGTTCGAACTTCGTGTAAACCGCCGGATCCACCTTGTTATCGAAAGGCACGCCGAGCCGCGCGTAGGAAACGCGGCTCTGATACCAAAGCGTAATGGCCGCTTCACCAGGCCCGTTCATCTTCACGTGGCCAAGATCGTCCACCGTCGCCACGCCTTCTTCGCTCGAAGAGAACTTCACCCAGCGCGTAACATCGCGCACGTTTCCGTCGCTGTACTTGGCCCGCACCACCAACTGCTGTTCATCGTTCACGCGCAGGGTAGCCTTCGCCGGAAAAACTTCGAGAGCAATCACCGTGGGGTCGGACTCTTTGGGTGCGGGCGCGCCTGCGGCGATCCACTGGCTAATGATGCGATATTCCAAAGAATCCGGTTTAAATCGCTGACCGCCGCCATGTCCGATCGCCATCGTCGGCTTCAGCAGCATCAGGCTATGCGACGGATCGGATAACAAAACGCGCCGCCCCAAAGACTGCCGCGTGAGCGTATCGTAATCGGCGTCCGGGTCGTATCCGCGCAGCGTCAGCTTGAACCCGCCTTTACCGGAAAGCGCGCCGTGGCACGCACCCTGGTTGCACCCCACCTTGGTCATCACGGGAAGCACGTCGTTCTTAAAGGTCCACTGGAACGGCGCCTTCACCGCCGTAACATGCACGCGCGCGCTGCCGGTCTGGCCGTTCACCTCAGCGCTGATCGTCACGTCCCCGTCGGCCACCGGGACCACCAGTCCAGTAGCGTTCACCGTTGCCACCGCCGCGTTCGACGAACTCCACTTGGCGGATTTAGTCGCATCCTCCTGGCGATCGCCCAGCAGGTTCTCCGCGATAAATTGATGCCGTGCCTCACTCCCGCGCAGCGTCGCGCTATCCGGAAGCACCTGCAACGAGGCCCCGTAAGCCGGCAGCCCGAGCAACACGATAAAGGCAATCTTCTTCATAGCGGCCTCCGCTTAAGCGAACAGTTCGTGAATCGGTTGAGTACCGCGCTCCACCAGCGGAATGGGCCGGCCCTGCGCGCCCGGCAGCTCCAGTTCCAGCGGTATCCCCAGCCCGTGATAGATTGTGGCCGCCACTTCCCCCGGCGACGTCGGCCGGTCTTTCGGCGCCGCCCCAATATCATCCGAAGCGCCGATCACCTGGCCGCCTTTGACTCCGCCGCCCGCCATCATGATCGTCCAGCACTGCGGCCAATGGTCGCGTCCGCCCGCGGGATTCACTTTCGGAGTCCGCCCGAATTCGCCCAGTGACACCACCATTGTGTCCGTAAGTAGTCCCCGCTCCGATAAGTCTTCAAGCAGCGCGCTGTAAGCCATGTCGTACATAGGCCCGACTAAGTCCCGATAGCACGAGATCGGACTGAACGGCTTGGACCCGTGTATGTCCCACGTGATCTCATCGAACACCGTCTCAAACATGTTGACCGTCACAAATCGAACGCCCGCTTCAATCATGCGCCGGGCCAGCAGACAGCTTTGTCCAAACCGGTTGTAGCCGTACTTCTGCCGCACGCTCTCCGGCTCTTTCGAAAGCTCGAAAGCCTCGCGCGCCTTCTGTGACGACATCAAGGTATAAGCCGAATGGAAAGTCGAGTCAAGCAGCCGCGCGTCCTGCGACGTCTCGAACTTCGATACCGAGTGGTCCACCATCTCGCGCCAGTTCTTCCTTCGATCCACGCGCAGCGCCGTCAGGTAATCCGGCGGCAACAGGTCCGGCACTTTGAAGTTCGGGTCCGATGGATCGGCGTTCAATACGAATGGGTCAAAGGTCTTCCCCAGAAAGCCCGCCGTTTGTCCGTGCGGCATGTTGCCGCCGGTGTTGCCGATCGGGCGCGGCAGCAGCACGTGCGCGGGCACATCGCCCTTCGGACCTTTCAACTTGGAGAGCACGCAGCCGATGTGCGGGTACTCGATCCCGCCCTGGAACAGCCGCCCCGTCTGCATCATCTGGTGTCCGGTGTCATGCACCGCCGCCGCCGTGTGGTAGCAGGAGCGGATCAGCGCGTACTTATCCGCCTGCTTGGCCATGCGCGGAAAGTTCTCCGAGATCTGTATCCCGGAGACGTTCGTGTTGATTGCCTTATAAGGTCCGCGGATTTCCGCCGGCGCATCCGGCTTCGGGTCCCACGTATCCAGTTGCGAAGGGCCGCCTACCAGGAACAGCATGATGCAGTTCTTATCGGCCTTCGCCGGGTCCACCGCGCCCAGCGCTTTCAACCCCATCAGGTCCGCCAGGCCGAGCCCCAGAAATGAGAGCGCCCCGGCGTGCAGGAAATCCCGGCGGCGCAGGCCGTCACAGAACTCTACGGTATGGTCGGCGTCTAATCGAAACATGGCTAGAGTTTATCGGACCTCACGGTTGTACGCAATCGCCGGCCGGGCTGATATTATCCGTCACATGCGCCCGCCGTTTTGTCTGACTCTCTTATTCTGCGTGACCACTTACGCGCAGGATCTTCCCTCGCGGAAGACGTTGAGTCTCGCCGCCATCAAGACCATGGTGCAAGGCGCGGAAGCCGAAGCCGCCAAACGCAACGTGCAGGTCACCATCTGCGTCGTCGATGAGAGCGGCAACCTCTTGTTCTTAGAGAAGGCTGACGGCGCGCCGCTGAACACCATCCAATTCGCGCAGAAGAAAGCCCGTCACTCCGCTTTCTACAAGAGCCCATCCAAGAACGGTGCGGATTCGCTGAAGAACGGCAACCTGACCGTGCTGGCCATGCCGGAGTTCTTTCCCAATCAGGGAGGCTTACCGATCCAGGTCGATGGGCAAACTATCGGAGGCATCGCCGCAAGCGGCGCCAAATCGGAGATCGACGAGGCCGTGGCGCAAGCCGGACTCGATGCCTTCTTCCGGAAATAAAGCGGCCGGCTACGGCAGCCGCGGCCTGATTAATCGGAGAAGAAGAGTGACTTCCGCTAACTCTTAAGGTGACCGGCGCACCGATCAAGCCGGCTGGCGCATTCGCAAAATTTCGTACACCGGCTTGTTGTCAGCGAATACATGCCATTCCGCCACGCGGCCGTCGCGGATCACGATTCTCCAGGCCGCCGGCGTTCGCCATGAGTGGCCGTCTATGGTGCCGCCGGCTTCCCCGTCAACTAACATCGTGCCGCCTTCACTCATCGCGTGTTCGCGGCGCACCCAGTAATCCGGGCACATGGCGAAGTAGCCCTTCCATCCGGCTTCCATGGATTTCGCGCCAGTCACGCGATTTCCGAGCGAGTCCACAAAAAGGTGGTCGCCGGTCATCAGCGCGGCCAGTGCGGCGGCGTCGTGTGCGTTGATCGCGGCCAACCACTTATCTAAGACTTCCGCTGGATTCATAGCGCTCACCTTAAGTTCGCTTGTTAGTTACTGGTTGCGATCATATTCAATCCGGCTACGCTGAAGCAAATCGGTTGCCCCGAGGCGTCCGTTTCGCCGGGACAGATTTGACTTGCAATCCCCACAGAGCCGGCTTGCACGGTGGGCAGTGTCACCTGGTAAGAGTAAACGCCGTCGACGGTGCCCGGCAGTGGCGTTAGAGGGCTCTGTTGCGGAGCGCCTAAGTAAGACGTCATCACGCGGCTGGTGACCATGACACTCGATGCGCCCGGGTTAGGCATTGTAACCGCGCCGGTTGGGAGCGGCGGCCCCACCAGTCCGGCGCCGGATAAGTACAAGGTTACGGTGGAACCGGGCCTGGCCGGATTGCCGCATCCATTCACGCTTCCGTCTTCATTCAGCGCCAGCGTCTTCATTTGACCGAAGATCTGGCCGGCGCATTCGCCTGGCGCAAGCGGGATTTGAAACGACGCCGGCGCGACCGGAATGACGGCGAGTAAGATGTTCATCAGATTTGCGCCCGCTGGTCCGCCGTTTGAGGCCAGGGTGACCGGCGAATAATCCGCGATTTCGAAAGGTACTTGCAAATTCACCTGATCCGGCGAAACATAGAGTAGCGGAGCGGGGACGCCCGCGAACGCCGCGGTAAATCCTCCCGCGGCCGTCGGGTAATTCCCGTTGACGGGCTGGACGGACTCGATTCCCTGCGCCAGATGACTTCCAAACAAAGTCAGCAATTGGCCCGGCACTACGCTGGAAGTGACGCTCATATCGGCGGAGTTTACCAGGCAGGCAATTTGACCCTGGGAGTTCGACGATAAGACGGCGTAGGCCGTGTTCGTCCCATCGGCGATCACCACCCCGGCCTGATAGAGACCTAAACCGGTGACGTGCGAGGCAAGAGCAAAGGGCGCCATGGTCTGTGTTGGACTTACGGCGGCGCCGTCAAGCGATAGCGCCGTTACAAAGGTAGAAGGTACACACGCTCTGGCGCCGTCCTGGAGCCCGGGAAAGTCAGGGGAGTTAGCCAGACCCGCAAGATACAGCAAACCGTTCTGTTGATCGAGAACAGCCGCCGTAATCGAGTCATTAACGGAGCCACCGAAGTAAGTCGAGAAAATCAGCGCCGTCCCTTCATGATTCAGCTTCGAGACATAACCCGTCGGCGGCGACAAAGGAAAAGGCGCGGGATCATAGGAAACTTGTCCGAGGAAGGTTGCGGAGGATTTGCTTTGCAGATCGCCCGGGGTTACCGGGTAGTCCGTCGAATCCGTCGTCCCGGCCACGTAGATATTTCCGGAACTGTCTACGGAGATGGACGCCGGCCGCTCATTCTCGGAACCGCCAAGAAACGTCGCGAAGATCAACGTGCCGGTGGCATCCACCGCGGCTATGTCCTGCGTCGAGCATAGGTCGGGGGGAACTCCGCCAAAGGAATGGAAGGTGGTGTCAACGCACGCATACGCGTGCTGAAAGTCCGGTTGAAATGACCCCGGGGTACCTTGCGGAAAATCCTGCGTCCCCACAGTGTAAGCATCGCCATTCGCGTCGACTGTGATTTGAGCGCCGCCATACCCGGACTCCATATACCTCGGCGCACCGGCCGGATTCAGAGAAAGAATAAACGCCGGCGCGCCTCCGGAAATGGTTCCCGTCAGGTAAACGTTTCCGGCGCCATCCACCGCCATATCGTCGGGCGTTACGTTCAGAGGCGCGACTATTCTGATGTTTCCGTGGATACCCACGCTCATCAATTGATTGTTGGCGGCAAGTAGCACGCTGCCATCGGGCTTCACCGCGAAGGCCGCGATCGAGAGGGGCAAGCCATTCGGGTCGACCGAAACGAGATATCCGGGGTAGCTCCCATTCCCGCTGACTATCGCGGAAGGCGCCGCGCCGGGTTGGGGAGGCAGCGCGAGGTAGTGTGGGTTACCGCTCGCATCGAACTTAAACTGGCTCCGCGGCTGGGGTCCGCCAAGCGGCGTCACCGGGACATAAGCGAAGGCGAAGTTCGCCAGAGTCAACAACAGGAACGGCGGCACGAGCAGAAATGGGACGGCGGCGCGACGAGCGTGAGTACACGGCATGCGCACAGCTTCTCACGCGTGCGCCGCGTATCGCCAGTCACAATCAAAAAATTCCATGTATCTAATTGCAAACAGGAATCTTGCCTTCCAGATTTGGCTCAGACCGCCGCCCCGGTAGGCTAGCCTGTGTTTGAGATGAAACGGCGAAAGCTCGAATGCGAACTGGCCCGCTCCACCGGCATTACCCGCGCGGAGGCGGCCGACCAGATCGATCAGATGGTTAGTAACATCCTTCAGCGGCTCCGCAGTGGAGAAAGCGCCCGGTTGCCAGGCTTCGGACAGCTCCGCTGCGGCGCGGACGGAAAGATTGAGTTTCTAAAGGAGCCCCGCATTGAAGAATGATCGGGCTTCGGCCGACGCGCTTTTGCGGCTTGTCCGGAACGCGCTCGATGACGGAGCGCGCGTCGATATCGATGGTCTCGGATCTTTCGTTCCCGACAGCAAAGGCACGGTCGGGTTCATCGGAAGCCTGCTCCCCAAGGTTTTCATCACGTATGCGCGTGAAGACGGCAAGGCCGCTCGATTGCTGTTCCGCGACCTATCCTTGTCCGGTTTCGATCCGTGGATGGATGAGCGCAAACTAATGCCCGGCCAGAATTGGCCGCGCGCCATTGAGAACGCGATCGGCATCTCCGACTTCGTCATCGCGTGCTTTAGCTGCAACTCCGTCACAAAAAAGGGTGAGTTCCAGGCCGAGGTCCGCTATGCGCTCGATTGCGCCCAGCGCATGCCTCTCGACCACGCTCGATTGCGCCCAGCGCATGCCTCTCGACCACGTCTTCCTCATCCCCGTTCGCTTGGATGAGTGCCGCATCCCCACGCGCATCAGCCGGGAAGTTCACTACATCGATATGTTTCCGGACTGGGATGCCGGGCTGGAGCGCATTCTGGAGATTCTCCGCAGCCAGCGGGGCCGCCGCTCCTGACGCCACGCCGGTCACGCTAACTGGCCGGCAACTTCTGCAGGCGCTTCTTCACTTCCGCGCTGTCTTTTCCCGTTGGGCTGAGCTCCAGGAAATGCTGGTACGCGTCCCGCGCCAGCTTGGGCTCGTCCAGCTTTTCCTCGGCTTCCCCCAGTTTCAGAAACGCTTCCGCCATCTGGTTGTTCCACCGCGTGGCTTCCTGGTAACGCGCCGCCGCGCCCTTATAATTCTTCTTCACTTTCATGTAGAAATCGCCGATACTGACCTCCTTCTTGGCCTGCATCGGGTTGAACGCGTAGTCTTTGGGCTTGAGCGAATCGTCTTCTTCCGGCGGCGCCTGCTCTTGTGGAACCGTTTGCGCCGCGCCCGGCTTCTGCAGCTTCGGCGGCGCCTCCGCGGTCTGTCCCGGCAGGCCCTGTCCCATCAGCGCGAGTCCCAGCAAAAGCGGCGGAAGTGACATAATTAAAGTATATTGCCCGCCGCTGTGCCCCCCATTGAAGTACTTCGTGAGAAAGCCTCGCAGCTTCCGCTCTCGCCCGGCGTGTATCTATATAAGGACGGCGCCGGCAAAATCATCTACGTCGGTAAAGCGAAGAGCCTGCGCAACCGCGTCCGCAGTTACTTCTCGGTGGATCGGCTGCAGGACGCCAAAACCGGGACGCTGATCCTCGAAGCCCGCGACGTCGATTACATCTCCGTCGATAACGAGAAGGAAGCGCTCGCGCTCGAAAACAATCTCATCAAGCAGTACAAGCCGCGCTTCAACGTCTTACTGCGCGATGACAAAACTTATCCGTACATTAAGCTGACCAAGGAGCGCCATCCGCGGGTTTACGTGACGCGCCGCCTGATTAAAGACGGAAGCACTTACTTTGGACCTTACTTTCCCGGCAACCTGGCGCATCGCCTGGTCCACTTCATCCATCGTTTCTTCAAGATCCCCTCGTGCAAGGTGGATCTGGATCGTTACCATCCCAAACCTTGCCTCGAGTATCACATCCATCGTTGCCTGGGACCGTGCGTCGAAGGTCTCACTACGGAAGATCTCTACGCGCGCGCGGTCCGCGACGTCCGTATGTTTCTGGACGGCCGCACCGGCGATCTCGCCCGCGAGTTGCAATCCCGTATGGAAGCCGCGGCGGAAGCCATGCGCTTCGAGGAAGCCGCGTCTTGGCGCGATCTTTACTCAACGGTGGAAGAGATGGACCAGCGCCAGAAGATGGCCGCCGCGTCCGGTGACGACGCTGACATCTTCGCCATCTACGCCGAACCGCCGCTGGTCGCCGTCAATCTGTTTCATCTGCGGCGCGGGCAGATCGTGGACCGCCGCGAATTCTACTGGGAAGATCAAGTCGAGTTCGACGAACCTTCGTTTCTTTCGAGCCTCCTGCTGCAGATCTATCTGGATCAGCAGTACGTGCCCGGCGCCATCCACGTACCGTGCGACTTCGAAGATCGCCAGGTGATGGAAGAGTTACTCAGCGAAAAGCGCAGCCGCAAAGTAGAGATAGTGACCCCGCAGCGCGGCCAGAAGAAAGCGATGCTGGACCTTGCCCGCACCAACGCCAAGCATTGTTTCGACTCGCGCTTCCGCGTGCGCAAGCCCACGGCGGCCGTTATTTATGAAGCTCTGCAGGACGCGTTGGGACTGCCTGAACCGCCGCGCCGCATCGAATGCTTCGACATCTCCCATATCCAGGGCACCGACAAAGTGGCCAGCATGGTGGTGTGGGAAGACGGCAAAATGAAGAAGGCCGACTACCGCAAATTCATCATCCGGACGGTGGAAGGCAACAACGATTTCGCGAGCATGGATGAAGTGGTGACCCGCCGTTACGGCCGTCTGCAGGCCGAAAACGCGCCCATGCCCGGACTGGTGTTGATCGATGGCGGCCTGGGGCAACTGCACGCCGCGGCCAACGCGCTGGAGCGGATGGGCATCATCAACCAGCCGCTCGCTTCCATCGCCAAGCGGGAGGAAATTATCTATGTCCTCGGCCATGAGAATGAGCCGGTGGTGCTGGACCGTTTCTCACCCATTCTGCATTTGATCCAATCCATCCGGGACGAAGCCCACCGCTTCGCCGTCACTTTCCACCGGACCCGCCGCAACGCCGCTCGCCTGACCAGCGAACTGGACCAGATCCCGATGGTGGGCGAGAAGACCGTGCGCAAACTACTTAAACATTTTGGAAGCTCCGAACTGGTGCGACAGGCGAGCGAGGAAGAACTGACTAAGTTAGTGGGACGCTCGGTGGCGCGAAGGGTGCGGAGTTTTTACGAACAGCCGGAGGCGAGAGTTGCGGAGCTAGTTCAAATCGAGAACTAGCTCCGCCCGAATCGACTTACTATTGCGTGGTGTTAAAGTTCAATGCGACTCCTGGAGAGGAACAGAACGCCAGATCCGGGAACCCTCTTCGCGCCGGAGTCTGGAAAGTCCCTTTGATCATGCATGTTGGGGTGGTCGCCGATCCGAACAAGCGGGCCGTCTGGAAAGTACCGTCCCCATTGCCTTGCAGGATCGAGAACACCGAATCCGTGTTATCAAGCACCGCAAGATCCAGAATGCCGTCGTCATTGAAGTCGGAAGCAACCAGCAACCCGTATGTGCCGGATAACACGGGCGCGGAACTTCCCGTCCGGAAGGTTCCATCACCGTTGCCGAGCATGATGGTTACCTCGGTGGAAGCCGGAAGGTAGAAATTAGGATTCGACGTGAATGCGACATCCGGGATCCCGTCTCGGTTGAAGTCTCCCACCGCGATGGATAATGGCTCGTACCCGAAATACTCATAGATCGGATATTGTAGCGTTCCGTCACCATTGCCGAGCGAAAGATAGACGTTTCCTTCGCAAAGCGTCAGTACGTCTTTCTTGCCGTCCTTATTGAAGTCCGCGACCTGGACCGCCTCGGGTTCGTAGCAATCGAATCCGGAAGTTCCCGGTGCCTGGAAAGTGCCGTTTCCGTTCCCCAGCAAGACGCTCGGTGATCCCGTTACCAGATCGAGTTTTCCATCGCCGTTCATGTCCGCGGTGGTAATCACTTCCGGATAGTTGCCTAAGTTGAAAGACGGCGGTTGGAAGAAGAAGGTTCCGTCGCCGTTGCCAAGAAGGGTTTCGCCCGTCTCTCCGTTGACCACTACTAAGTCGAGGCGGCCATCGCCGTTGAAGTCTCCCGCCACAATCGGGCCCGTGTAGTAGGGCAATGGCTGCAGCGGACTGAGCGGGCTCGCATTGTTTCCAGTATTCAGGTAAACCACTAGTCCCTCATTCTCACCCAATTCCGCAAGGTCCAGCTTGCCGTCTCCGTTGAAATCGCCGGCTACCATGTATTGCGGAGCATAAGTCGTAGTTTCAAGGATGCCGTCCTGAAAAACTCCCTTGCCATTGTTGAACAGCAGGGAGATCGCGCTCTCGCTGTTAGTGGAGGTTACCAGCACATCCGGATAAGCGTCGCTGTTAAAGTTACCCAGGAGGACCGCTCCCACGGACTGCTGCACCGGATAGGATGTCGGGACGCCGAAAGTGCCGCTTCCTTCATTAATCAGGGTGACTACGTCCGTGAGCGACCCGTAGTAATTGCCATTACCCGCGACCGCCACTATGTCCGGCGCGCCGTCGCCATTCAGATCACCCGCAACCACGCTTAGGCCATACGGGGTCGACCCGGAAAGGGAAGTCGCTTCGAACGGGCCGAATGTGCCATCCCCATTACCGAACGCGATCGAGACGCCACTGATGTACTCGTCCGTGGCTGCGATATCCAGCTTCCCGTCGCGATTGAAGTCCGCCACCGCGAATCGAGGCTGCGCGTTTGCTAGACTCGGCTGGCTGATTGGCGCGTCGAACCCGCCGTGACCATCGCCCAGCAGCACGCTGATCGAACTTCCGAAGCAGCATCCCGTCGACACCACCAGGTCTTGCTTCTTGTCGCCATTCAAGTCCGCGACGGCCACAAAGATACTTGAGGACGTGGTCGCAAGTACCGGTGCCGCAAAGTGTCCGCCGCCCGTATTGAGGAGCATCACGATTCCGGCCGAGGATGGAATCAGGATGTCCGGCAGCTTATCGCCATTCACATCCGCCACCGCCATGTTCAGCGTGCTCGTCGTCGAATCCAGAATCTGGATCGGCTCCTCGATGAAACCGTTCGCCTGCTGAAGCAGAATGTAAAGAGATTGCGCGTTGGCCGAGAGGACTGCGATATCCAACAGGCCATCTTTATTAAAGTCGCCGGTGACGACCGCCGTCGGAAGAAAGTTCGGACCCAAGTCGATCGTCTGCCCGGGCGAATAAAGCCCGCTCCCATTGTTCAGTTCAATCTGAACTTCGTAATCGTTGTTGGTTGAGCCAGGGGTGGCAACCGCCGAAATAATGTCGGTGCGGCCGTCCCCGTTGATGTCCCCGAGCGCCACTACGGCGTTCGGCAACTCAATGGCTTCGCGCGCGGCGAATTTCGGCGGCGCGGCACTTAGTGGACCAATCGACAAAGCAAGCAAGGAAGCGGTGACAAGAGTTTGGGATAGTCGCATGTACGCCTTTCAGGTAAAATGACCGCTGACTATGTTAGCGGATAAGAGTACCCAAAAGGGACAGAGTCATCAAGATTTTTTTTTTGCCTTCGTACTATCAGGCTTCCGCCGCCGGTACATACTCCGGTTGATCACTAACGCGATACAGTTTCTCTTCCCCGGCATCGTACTCGAACAACTGCGCGTATCTTCCCCAATAGATCAACTGCTCGAATTGTCTCTGCGCTTCCGCCTCCGTGAAGTGTTCGTCGAGGATATCCACGAAGAAGTCCTTACCCACCGTCCCATTCTGTTTCTGCCGCAGCGTTTCCACCACGGTCGAAGCAAACGGAACGTGCTTCAGCAGTTGCTCGGCGAAGATCTTCTTACTGCGGTCCACATCCGCCGTCGCAAACTCGCGTCCCTCTTCCGTGATATGCAAATCGCCTTCCGCCACGGTGGCAAAGCCCAGCATCACGGCCCCGTCCACAGTAGGCAGTAAGTCGTCCACTTCCAGCCGCAACTTATCCGCTAAGTCCGGAAGATCCTCATGTCCGCCCAGATCGTTCAGTATCTCCAACAGGCCGCTCAGTCCCCCGACGCGCGCATGCGGAAGCATGGGGAAGCGCGTTTCCTGAGGCGCTGGTATCGCGCATGCCTCACCCGCCGTAAAGCCGCTGACGGCTACGGCCGGGTTCGTCATTACGGTGTAGATGTAATCCACCAGCGCCGCAAACCGCGGGTCCTTCGGCTTGCGCGGCCTCGGTATATCCACCCGCACTTCCCCGCGGATGCAGCCCGGATTCGCTCCGAGCACCACAATCCGGTCGGAGAGCAGCACCGCTTCCTCGATGTTATGGGTGACCAGCAGAATACTCTTCGCCGGAAACGTTCCGGCTTCCCACAAGTCGCTGATTTCTCCACGCAGATTCTCCGCCGTCAGCACGTCGAGCGCGCTGCAAGGCTCATCCATCATCAGCACGTCCGGATGCATCACGAATGCGCGCGCGAACCCTACCCGCTGCCGCATGCCGCCCGAAAGCTCGCGCGGGTAAGCCGATTCGAAACCTTCCAGGCCCACCATCTTCAGCGCGTGTTCCGCCTCCTTGACGCACGTCGCCTTATCCACGCCGCGCGCCAGCAGGCCCAGTTCCGCGTTCTCCTGCACCGTCAGCCAGGGCAGCAACGCGAAGCTTTGGAAGATCATCGCGACGCCCGGGTTCGCGCCCTGCAGTTCCTTGTCATTCACCAACACCTTACCCGCGCTAGGAGTGATCAGGCCGGCCAGAATCCGCAGCAGCGTGCTCTTGCCGGAACCGCTGCGCCCCAGCAGCGCCACCACTTCCCCGGCCGCCAGCGTGATGGAGACATCCTGCAGCACATTCAACTTCCCGCCATCCGGGAGCGGAAAGGCCTTCGATACATTCTGCGCCGTTAAGAGCTGAGCCGCCATGAAATCCTTTTCCCCAACGTCTCAGACTACCCGAGCCGGAAGCGGGTTTCGGCCAGCGCGTAAAGCCGGCGCCACAGCAACTGATTCACGCCCACTACGAAAACGCTCATCAAGCCCACGCCCAGCACGATTCGCGGCCAATCGCCCTTCGCCGTCGCGGTTGCGATGTACGATCCCAACCCTTGCGCGACCAGCGTCGTGTGTCCCCACGAAACCATCTCGGATACGATGCTGGCATTCCACGCGCCGCCCGAAGCCGTGATCGCGCCCGTGACCCAACTCCCGAAGATCCCCGGCCCAATCAAATACCGCCAGGCCTGCAGCTTCCTCAGTCCGATACTGCGGCCCATCTCGCGCAGATCGTTCGGAATGCTCTGCGCCCCGCCGATCACATTGAACAGCAGATACCACTGCGCGCCCAAGGCCATCAGCAGCACGCTGCCGAAGTTCAAACTAATGCCGGCCTTGATGAAGCCCAGCGTCGCAAACGGGAACACAAAGTTCGCCGGAAACGACGCGAGCAACTGCACCACCGGCTGCGAAATGCGCGCCAGCTTGGGGTTGAACCCGATCGCCACCCCGATCGGCGTCCACACCAGCGTGCTGAAGATCAGCAGAAAGAAAACCCGCGCGGCCGTATAGACGCCCAACAGCGCCGCCGATCCTACTTCCCGCAGCCCTACCTCGGACAAAACAAAACGCACCGCCAGAACCAGCAGCACCGCACAAATCAGAATCAGCGCCGCATCATAAAGGCGCCCGGGTTTCGGCTTGCTCGGAGTAACGGCCGCGGAGGAAACACTGGTCAGCCGGCTCATCCATCGGTCGAAGGCGTTCCAGGGACGGCCCAAGAGCGCGACCGTATAGTACGGCAATCGCGCCGCGCGCCACAGATCCACCACCCAAAAATGCTGCGCTTCTCCGGCCGTCAGTTCCAGCTTGTACATGTCGGCGAGTGTCACCAGCGGCCGCCAGAACAACTGATCGATGGCCACAATTAAAACGATCATCGTGCAGATGGCCCACGCCAGCGCATGGAAGTCCCGTGCTTCCGTCGCCGCCGCCACATATGAACCCAAACCCGGTAGCGTGTAACTGCGGTTCAGGACACTGATCGCCTCGCTCGCCGCCAGAAAGAACCAGCCTCCGCCGAAGCTCATCATGCCGTTCCAGACCAGGCCGATCACCGAGAACGGCAGTTCCAGCCGCGTGAATCGCTCCCACAATGAGAGCTTGTACAACGAGGCCATCTCGTCCAGTTCGCGCGGCACGGTACGCAGCGACTGATAGAACGAGAACGTCATGTTCCACGCCTGGCCGGTAAAGATGGCGAAGATACTCGCCGCTTCCAAGCCCAGCAGGCTTCCGCGAAACAGCGCAATGAACGCGGTCACCGTAATGGAGAGGAAGCCCAGTACGGGGATGGACTGCAGAATATCCAACAACGGTACGAGGACCTTTTCGGCGCGCCGGCTACGGGCCGCCGCATACCCATATACGAAGGTGAACAGCGTGGAAAGGATCAGCGCGATGAACATCCGCAGCGTGGATCGCGCCGCATAGTTCGGAAGGTTGCGCGGATCCAGACTGACGGACGGCAGCGTTTCCGGCGGATGGAACCGCACCAGGCTTTGCGCGCCCACGCGCGCCACCACGTACAACAGCGCGAGCGTACCCAGCCCCACCGCCAGATCGGCCGGCCCGAAGAGGCGCCGGGAAGTATCGTGGGTTGCCGGGAAAAGTTGAGGCCTGCGCCATACGCGGATCACTCATGCGAGGGTAGCCGACCGTGTCCGCGCGAGGCAAGCCAAAATGCGGCTTTCACTGAAATGTAACGCGGTGGCTGAAAATGGAACGCCGTCAATTTCCGGAGGTGAGCCGGTAAGCCAGAATTGCGGGCAGGCGCGCCTCCAGAATTTTCTGCTGCGCCGCCGCCACGTCGTATTGAATGCGGCACAACTCCAAATCGTGCGCATCCGAATCGAACAGCGCATAGGCGGCGCGCGGGTCGCCGTCCCTCGGCTGTCCGACCGACCCCGGGTTGATCAGGTATGCGCAATCGTCGCTGAGCTGTTGCCGCCTACCCACTTCCGCCGCACTCCAACGCCGCGTTTTCAAACGCGAATTCTCAAACCCGCACTGCACATGCGTGTGCCCGAAGAACGTCAGCGCCGCCTCGGCATACGCAAACGCTTCCCCCGCTTCACTCGCGTTCAGAATGTATTCGTCCTCATGCAGCGGCGACCCGTGAACCACCTGAAATCCGTCGATACTCGCAGGACCCCTGGGCAGGTTCTCCAGCCATTCGCGGTTCTCCTGGCTCAACACGCCGAGGGTCCATCGCGTAGCTTGCTGCGCGATCGGATTGAACCAATCGATACCCGTCAGGGACGCGCACGCCTTATCATGGTTGCCGCGGATGACCCGTTGTGCATTCTTGCGCACCCAATCCGTGACGTCGTTGGGATCGGCCCCGTATCCCACAATGTCTCCGCAGCAAATGGTGGAATCGTACTTCCCGGCGGCATCTTCCAGAGTGGCTGCCAGTGCTTCCCAGTTCCCATGGATGTCGCTAATGATTAGGTATCTCAATGCGGCTAAGCTTGCGTTAAGGTTAACAGGCTGATCTCCGGCGGCGCTCCAATGCGGCTCGGCACGCCGATAGTCCCTATGCCTCTAGTGACGTAGCAGTGCCGTCCCGCGGTTCCATAAAGACCGCCCACGTACGGTGTGTAGAACCGCGCCAAATCCACATCCTGGTGCAGGATTTCCGTGCGAACCTGGCCGCCATGGGTGTGGCCGGACAAGGTGAGATCGAAGCCCATCCGCGCCGCCACCGGGAACACATCCGGGTTGTGCGACAGCAGAACATTCACCGCATCGGTTTCCACCAGCGGCCGCGCTCCGTCCAGATAATGCGCGCGGTTTCCCATGCGCTGGTAATCCACGCCCGCGATGTTCAAGCGCGCGTTCCCCCGGCGAACCACCATGGCTTGCGACCGCAAAATGTGGATGCCCAAACGCGCCGCCTGCTGGGTCGCATAGGTTTCCACGCCGGCATAAATCTCATGATTGCCCAGGCACCCGAACGCTTCCGCGCTGCCGTGCAGACGCGCGAGTTCCCGCAAACAATCGTCGATCGGATCGCCCTTGGACGAAATGAAATCGCCGGTGTGGATAATGAGATCCGCGTTCAACTCCCGGGCCGCGTCCACCACCCGCGCCAGCAACTTCTGGCTAAGAAACGCGCTGCGATGGACGTCGCTCAACTGCAGGATGCGCAAGCCCCGCAGGTCCCGCGGCAGGTTGGTAATGGGAATGGCTGCTTCGGTGACGCCGAAGTTGGTGCGCTCGATAAAAGTTCCATAGAGCAAAACGGCGCAGGGAGCGGCCGCGGTCGCCAGCGCGGCGGTGCGGATTAGATCCCGCCGCGTGGAATCGGTGGGGGCGGCGGGCGTGCGCCAAGCCGCGCGCCCCATCCATTCCACCAGTTTGTAGCAGACGTAAGCCGGCACGCAGGTGTAAAGCCAGAACCCCAGGGCAAACGCAATCCGGCCCGGGAGGTGGATGCTGAATGCGGGGAACCCCAGCATCCAAACCACCAGCGGGATAAATGCCAAGCCGTAGAACAGCCGAGCGAAACGAGGCCACGCGCGCGCCAGTTCGCGGGCGATGAGAATCTGCACGATCAGCGTGGGCGCAAATGTGAGGAGGCCTGCGAGATACGCGAGGGTCGGGCTCATCTGATCTCATCATTACATTGAGGTTTGCGGACGGGAGGGAATTAGCTAAGGTGAGTTAGGGTTCTGGCTATGAAATCCAACACAATGACGTTTCATCAGGCGAAGATAAACCTTTCCCGGCTATTGCAGAAGCCTCAAAGGGAGAGGAAGTGATCATCGCGCGGGGTTCGAAACCGGTAGCCAGACTGGTTGCGATCGGGGACACGGACGGACAGCGGAAACCGGGATCCCTAAAAGGCAAACTGGTGATCGGCCAGGAATTTTTTGAACCGCTTCCGGAGAATGAACTGGCGGTTCGTGGTTTTTGTGAGCGCTGCGTCAGCATGGGAGATCGCTATCAAGGTGCGGCTGGGGAAACTGCCGGGCGGGGCCGACCTGGTGGCTGACTTCAGTGTCGATCGTGAGCAATGAGACTGTGTTCGACGGGTACGGTGTGCGGCGGGTTTGGTGATCGGAAAGCGGCCACTAACGACTTGCCGGCGGCGTAATCCAATATTGCAGAAAGACCAGATTGAGAAATCGGTCGAACTTAAACCCGACTTCCCGCAGGGTTCCCACTTGTTCAAAGCCGAAGCGCTCCAGAAAGCGGAGTGAAGCGGTATTCTCTGAATCGACTCCGGCGATCATCGAATGCTTGCCGAGGGCCCGGGCCTCTTCCACCAGAGTCTCAAGCAGAGCGGTGCCGATGCCCTTGCCGCGCACCCCGGAGCGAATGTGGATGGTGCCTTCCACGGTGAACCGATAGCCCGGCCAGGGACGGAAGTCGCCAAATGTACCGAACCCCGCGACCGAATCGTCATCTTCCGCAACGAGCACTGGATAGCCTTGCCGCTTCCGGGATTCCCACCACTCCACGCGCTCGGAAACCGTTGTGGGGCGATCGTTGTAGATGGCGGTCGAATTGGTTAGAACCTCGTTGTAGATGGCGGTGATCGCATCGAAGTCGGGAAGCACGGCGTCTCTGATCCGCATCCAAGCACCAACCCTCAACGTTTTCGGCCGATTGCTTTTGCCATCTTACCCGTAGGCAAGATTAACCCGCGATCACCCACCCGATTCTCCCGCAGCCCCGTGCATCACTACCGCGACCGCCGCCATAGCCGCCGTTTCCGCCCTGAGAATCACCGGCCCGAGCGATCCCGCCACCCAGCCCGACTGCCTCAGCTTCGTCCGCTCCTCATCCGTCCATCCGCCTTCCGGCCCGATAAAGAGCGACACCGGCAACGCAGCCGGAATCACCAGACGCGGCGTGCCCCGCAATTCATCCAGCACGATCCGGCAGCCCGCCACATCCACCTTCGCGAACTTAACGGCGTCCGCAATCTCGGGCAGTTTCGTCCGCCGCGACTGCTGGCTTGCCTCTCGCGCGATCCTGCGCCATCGCTCCACGCGCTTCTCCGCCGCCGCAAATAGGCCGTGATCGCTGCGCTGCGTCTCCACCGGCACAATCAGCGTCACTCCCAGCTCCGTCACCTTCTCCACCATCCACTCGAACCGGTCGAATTTGAACAGCGCGGCGTATAGGTGCACTTCGGGCAGCGCAGGCCCCGCCGGAATCTCTTCCAGCATCCGGAACGAAACCAGCGATTTCCGCGCGTCCGTCACCTCCGCCAGCCACACGGTCTCGCTATCGGAGATCTCGAAACGCTCGCCCGCTTCCACCCGCAGCACGCGCGTCAGGTGCGCCGCGTCGTCGCCGAAAATGGTGGCCGTCCCCTCGCGGACCGCATCCACGAAGAATCGTCTGCGTGCCATTATCGGAGATGGTCCCACAAGGAATGCGGCTCTTAGAATGATCGCCCTGCTGCGCGGCGTGCTCGTCGAGAAAAGCCCCAACCAGGCCGTGGTGGATGCCGGCGGCGTGGGTTATGACGTCACCATTCCCATCTCCACTTACACCGCGCTTCCCGAAATCGGCGCTGAGGTGCGCCTGCGCATCCACACCCACGTGCGCGAAGACGCCATCGCGCTCTTCGGCTTCACCACCGTGGACGAGAAACAGGTCTTCGAGAAGCTGATCGGCGTCAGCGGCATCGGGCCCAAGCTCGCCGTCACCATCCTCTCCGGCCTGGCCGCGCCGGACCTGATCCGTGCCATCCGCAACAGCGAAGTGGAGCGCCTGGTGCGCATTCCGGGAGTCGGCAAGAAGACCGCCGAGCGCATGATTCTGGAGTTGAAAGATAAGCTGCTCGCGCCGCCCGTTCCCGAAGGCGCGCGTCCCGAAGAGCCCGCCCTTTCCGAGATCGATCGCGACGTTCTCTCCGCCCTGCTCAATCTCGGGTGCTCCCGCCCCATCGCCGATACGGCGATCCGCAAAGCCCGCGCGGCCGGCGGCGGTCAGGACTTTGAAACGCTCTTCCGCCGCGCCCTTGAGTACGTTCGATAATAGAGCGGTTCATGCCTGACCGGAAGTTTCTGTCCCCCGCGCCGAACGATGACGACGCGCAGTTCGAAGCCGCGTTGCGCCCGCGGCGTCTGAAGGATTTCACCGGCCAGCCGAAGCTCAAAGAGAATCTCGCCATCGCCATCGAAGCCGCCCGTCATCGCGGCGAAGCCATGGATCACGTGCTGCTCTACGGTCCGCCCGGCCTGGGCAAAACCACGCTCGCCGCCATCATCGCGGAGGAACTGGAGGTCGCCTTCCAGCAGACGTCCGGCCCGGTGTTGCAGAAGAAGCTCGATCTCTCCGGCATCCTCAGCACGCTCCAGCCGAAGCAGGTCTTCTTCATCGACGAAGTGCATCGCCTGCTGCCGGATGTCGAAGAGATGCTCTACTCCGCGCTTGAAGACTTCCATCTCGATATCCTGATCGGCAGCGGCCCGGGCGCGCGCACGCACTCCATCCAGTTGCCGCACTTCACCGGAATCGCCGCCACCACGCGCCAGGGCCTGGTCAGCGCGCCCATGCGCAGCCGCTTCGGCCTGGTGCTTCGGCTGAACCCTTATGACGTCGCGGAATTGAAAACGATCGTGGAGCGATCCGCCCGCCTGCTGGGAGTACAGATTGACCAGGAAGGCGCTTCGGAAGTGGCGCGGCGCAGCCGGGGAACGCCGCGCATTGCCAATCGCCTGCTGCGCCGCGTGCGGGATTACGCGCAGGTTCGCGCCAGCGGCCACATCACGAAACCCGTCGCCGAGACAGCGCTCGATTTGCTCGAAGTCGATCGCTTCGGCCTCGATGAGATCGATCAGAAGATCATGCGCACCGTTCTTGAGAAGTATCGCGGCGGACCGGTCGGCATCAACACCATCGGCGCGTCCATCGGCGAAGAGCCCGAAACCATCGAAGAGGTTTACGAGCCGTATCTTATCCAGCTCGGCTTCATCAATCGCACGCCGCGCGGCCGCATGGGGACCGATCGCGCGTTCGACTACTTCAAAATCGATAAACACTTTCGCGGCGGACCGCAGCCGGGCTTGTTTTGAAGACGATCTTCCTCGCGCTCGGGTCAAATCTGGGCGATCGCGAGGAGCATCTGCGCCGCGCGGTAGAGCTTCTCAAAGCCCCGGCGCTCAAGATCACGCGCATCTCGCCCGTCTACGAAACCGCGCCGCAAGGCAAGCTCGATCAAGGGTGGTTCCTTAATCTCGTACTGCAAGCCGAAACGTCCCTGTTGCCCATGCAGCTACTCACGCATTGCACACGCGTGGAACAAGCTCTGAAGCGGCAACGCGCGGCCGCGAACGGCCCGCGCACCATCGATGTCGACGTGCTGTTCTATGGCCGCGCCATCATCCAGAGCGAGCGGCTGGTAGTCCCGCATCCCCGTTACCAGGAGCGCCGATTCGTCCTGCAACCGCTCTGCGACCTGGATCCAGACCTGCGCGATCCCGCCACGCACGACACCGTCAAAACCATGCTCGCGCGCGTGGCCGATCAGAAAGTCCGCCGCACCGTGATCGTTATTGCGGCGGAGCCGTCGTCTTAACCGCCGCGATGTTGCCGATCCGCAGCGTGTTTACCACTCCCGGCTGCTGCGTTACGGCGCCGGTAATATCGAGCACCGCGATGGTCTTCAGCTTGTCGAGATTCAGTTTCCCGCTCGGATCGGCGGCGCCTTCACCCTCAAACTCGAAGGCTGAAAAAGCAATCTGCCGGTGCGCCGCTTTTCCGCCGCCCTTCACATGCACCTGCGTGTGATAGCGCGGACCTTCGCTCTTACCCTGACCCTCTTCCTGTAGCACGATGATCAGGTCCGCATCTTTGTCCGACGCCACATCGAACGTCAGGTGCGTCGCCCCCGCCAGCTTCATCGGGGGAAGCACGCGAAGAAGAATCGGGAACCGGCTCTCCTGCTGCTCATAATTCGCCTGAAGGGCGTTGCCGGTGATCACCTTTCCGGAGGTGTCCAGGTCCAGATCCGCGCCGCCGAACGTGAACCAGTCGAGTTGCGGATGAGCGAAGCCGTCAATCCCGTAGGCGTCCCTCGGCTTATACCAGGCGGGCGTCTCCGTGCTCACTTCGAAGCCGTCCATCGAAAGTTTCTGCGGACCCTCGCGCTCCGCCACCATGATCGGAGCGCTGGTCGCCGCAATCATTGCGCCGAGCGCCTCGCTGATATCGACGAGCGCGATTCCATGCACCTGATCCAGGTCGAGTTTGCCGTCCGGATCTTTCGGGTCGGTCGGCAAATCGCCCAGAATGAAATCTTCCGGTACAAGTTCCACGCTCTGCCACACATCCGGCTTCAGCCAGAAGATTGCCGCATAACGGCCGCCCTCGGTCTCATTCAACGCGATTCCGAGCGCGGTTGCGGACTTGGCCTTGAAACGGAATCGGAGGCTCTTCATGCCCCGCAGCGAGTCTGGCACCGGGAGCATCGCGATCACGGGGTTCTTGGACGCCCCGTCATAATCGAAAACCGTTGGTTGTTTGGCGCTCTTTACCTGAGCGGCGCCCGGCGCGGCAAACGCCGAAAGAGACAGGAGAAACGGCAGCCAGCAATGTCGCATCGAAACCTCTCGTTCGACCGAAGAAACGAACTTATTGCCGCATCGGTTCCGTGAAATAGAAGCTCAGCCAGAACCACGCGATCCAAAATGCCACGCCAAAAGCGAGCAGATACCAGAAGAGCTTGTTCCAGATCCCGCTCTTCAAGATTGGCTCGACGATGCCCTTGCCTGTGCCGAACTCGAAAAGGGATGGGATGCGGATAATCTCTATGTTGGCATGAATCGGACAGCGGCGGCGCGCAGCAGGCAGGCTTTGTTGGTTACCGCGGCGCTATTTTCCACGGGCGGCGCGGCCATCAAGAGCATCCACATGCCGGGCGTGCAGGTAGCCTCGCTGCGCTCCGGTTTCGCCGCCATCGCGCTGTTCCTCTTTCTGCCCGCCGCGCGCCGCCACTGGAACGCGCGCGTGCTGCTGGTCAGCGTCGCGTATGCCGTGACGCTCGCGCTGTTCGTGATCGCCACCAAGTTGACTACCAGCGCCAACGCGATCTTCCTGCAGGAAACGTCCACCCTGTACATCCTGATTCTCAGCACGGTTTTCCTGAAAGAAAAGGTGGCGCGGTCGGACCTTTGGTTGATGCTGCCGCTCGCGATCGGCATGGCTCTGTTTTTCTTCGGCTCGGAAACCATCGTCCGCACCGCGCCCAATCCGCCGCTTGGAAATCTGTTCGCGGCAGCGTCGGGCTTATCGTACGCCCTGATTGTGATCGGGTTCCGCTGGCTCTCGCGCTACGGGCATGAGGACGCCGGCATCGCTTCCGTGGGCCTCGGCAATCTTCTCGCGTTCGTCCTCTGCCTGCCGTTCGCGTTTCCGTTCACTCCGGGGCGTCCGGTGGATTGGCTGATCCTCATGTATCTCGGCGTCTTCCAAATCGGGCTCGCTTACTTCCTGATGACGAAAGCCATGCGATACATTCCGGCCTTCGAAGCGTCTTTACTACTGCTGCTTGAGCCGGTCCTCAATCCCGTCTGGACCTGGCTGATCCATCGCGAGCGGCCGAGTAATCTCGCGCTCGCCGGAGGAGCCCTGATCCTTTGCGCCACCGCCGCTAAAACGTTCTGGAGCTCTTCCTACGGGAAGGGGCAGGCGTTGTAGAGAGTAGGCGAGAGACTTTGCGCGCGTGCCAGAGTGCGAGTCAGTAAGCGAGAGCGAACGTCGCGCTCTGGGCGTTGTAGATGAACAAGCATCGGCTTAGAACATCTCGCCCGATCAGCGCTTGGATTCCCTGAGCCGCTAGGTTGGATTCGGTGATAGCCAAGTTCTGGATCACAAGCGGCGGCATCGTTCCACAGGGGACAATTAGGGACACGTCGTATGTGTTCGCCTGATGGGGTGTCGCGCCGGTGGAGGGCGTAAGAACTGACGTGATCCCCGTCGGGGTCAGACCCAAACTCCCCAGCGCTGCGGGATCGACGCAGGTGCAACTTGCTCCAGTGTCAACCAATCCCCGGAGCATTACGGGCATCGGGGCCGGCTGCCCAGCCGCGGTAAGTGCAGCAACGCGCGCCGCGCTCACACCGATAATGATGTCCACCAAGGGACCTGCCAACGTCAGTTGCAGGGTGAAATGGGGCATTCTGGGACAATCAAGCGTGTGATCAATTGAACCTGTTCCACTACCTGTATTTGCTTGACCAGGAATGGCTTGAGCCCGAACTTTTCATATCCCGAATTGAGCGCATCGTCATACGTCCCATAAACACCCGATAACACGTCGCCGTGAATTAATGCGAACTTGCCTTGTTGCTCGCCGAGTTCCGGCAACCGCTGCTTGTAAGTCGCGAATTCTTGTTCGAGTTCCATTGCACCGTTTCCTTCTTCTACTGTCTCACCAGAAAAATCGGTTGCAGTGGCTGAAATTTTAGTCCCAGTTGTGCCGCGTCCCTGGAATCAGCTCACAAGTCGTTGAAACTGCACCAAAAACTCAGCTTGACGGGACTTCAGCACTTTGCCCAAAGCGGTGTGATCGTCTATACCTGTTCCATGGCCGAGACCTTCGGCTTGCTCGCCGCTGTGTTCGGCACGTAGTGTCCTAGAGCTTGGACAGCTTAGGCGAGGCGCCGAGAGAATGTTATTCTGGAAGAGCACACCTGAGCGGCGTGCCGAAAGATCTGGTCTAAACAAATTGAAAGTCGGTTTTGTAAGTCTGGGCTGTCCGAAGAACCTTGTGGACAGTGAGGTCATGATGGGGCAGCTTGCCGCGCATGGCCACGAGCTCACGTCTCATCCGGATCAGGCCGACGTTCTGGTGGTCAACACCTGCAGCTTCATCGATCCCGCCAAAAAAGAATCGGTCGATACCATCCTCGAAATGGCGGAGTACAAGCGCATCGGCAACGCCAAACGCCTGATCGTCGCCGGTTGCCTGGTGGAACGGTATCGCGGCGATATCCAGAAGGACATGCCGGAAGTGGACGCCGTGATCGGGACCAATGAGATCGATAAGATCGTCGCCGTTTGCGAGGGTTTGGAAGCCGATTCCGGCCCGGTTGAACCGTATCTCTATCACGATTTAACACCGCGCGTCTTCGCCACTCCGCGTCATTTCGCGTACATGAAGATCGCGGAAGGCTGCGACCACCCGTGCAGCTTCTGTGTGATCCCGCAATACCGCGGCAAGTTCCGCAGCCGCCGCTTCGAGTCCGTAATCGCGGAAGCAACGCGCCTCTTCGGCCAGGGCGTCCGCGAAATCAACCTGATCGGCCAGGACACCACCTGCTACGGCGAAGACTTCGGCCTCAAGGATGGTCTGGCCAAACTGCTCGCGCGCCTGGCGTCCATCGAGACCCCGCAGCAGAAGTGGATCCGTTTCCTCTACGCATACCCGAACCGCGTCACGCAAGGCCTTCTAGACACCATCGCCGAACATGCCGCGCTGGTGAAGTACATCGATATGCCGCTGCAGCATGCCAGCGCGAACGTGCTGAAGCGCATGCGCCGCGGGGCCAATGGCGACATCTTCCTGAAGCTGCTCGAACGCATCCGGAAAACTATCCCGGGCGTGGCCATTCGCACCAGCTTCATCGTCGGCTTCCCCGGCGAAACCTCCGCCGATTTCGAAGAGCTCTGCCAGTTCGTCAAGGCCGCGCAGTTCGACCGGTTGGGCGTCTTCTCCTATTCCGATGAGGACACCAGCAAGAGTTTTGAACTCGACGGCAAGGTCAGCGCCAGGACGATTTACAACCGCAAGCGCACGCTCATGTCCGTGCAGCGCCGGATCTCCGCCGTGCGGAACCGCCGGTTGATCGGCGCCGAACTCCCGATTCTGGTCGAAGGCGTCTCCGAAGAAACCGACCTGCTGTGGCAGGGCCGCATCGCATCGCAAGCGCCGGAGATCGACGGCGTCACGCTGATCAACGATGTCGAAGGCGATGAACCGCGCGCCGGTCAAATCCGCACTCTGCGCGTCACCGAAGCTCATGACTACGATCTGGTCGGCACTCTGCTGGCTTCCGATGATGCGGAACTTTCGCGGGAGCCACTGCCGCTCGCGAACTTGATCCACATCCAGCCGGCCTCATTCGTCAATTCTCTAGTTCCCGCAAGATGACCTGTCCGATTTGCCAACGTCCGGTCCGGAAGACCGACGAGGAATTTCCTTTCTGTAGTGAACGCTGCCGCACCATCGACCTGGGTAACTGGGCGTCCGAAAAGTACGTGATCTCCACACCCGTCAATCCGATGGATTTGCTGGACACCGATGAAGACTAGCGTCGCGCACGCGGTCGCCACGTGGTTCGGCTGCGGCCTGTTTCCGTGGGCGCCCGGGACCGCCGGTTCGCTGGGAGCGCTCGCGCCCGCGATGGCGATCAACCGGTTCGCTCCCCTGAACGGCCGGGAAATCGCGCTGGCCGGGGTGATTCTTTTCGCGCCCGCGGTCTGGTCGGCGGACGTAACCGCGCGGCGCCTCGGTTTGAAAGACCCCGGGCTGATCGTGGTGGATGAAGTGGTGGGGCAATGCATCACGTTTGCGGGCGCCACGCACCTGAACTGGAAGAGTTTTGCCGCCGCGTTTGTATTGTTTCGTGCGTTCGATATTACCAAGCCTTTTCCAATCCGTAGACTGGAAGCATGGCCGGGTGGCCTTGGGATAGTGGCTGACGACGCGTTGGCGGGAGTTTACGCCGCACTTGTCTTATTTCTAATGGGATGGTTCAATTTTTACTAGATGGGAATCCGTAAGAGCTCGAATGGAAACCGGCCGGAGATTTCGCAAATCACCCCGCCGGCGGCAATCACAGGCGGCGAGCTCCAGATCCGGGGCAAGAGTTTCGCGCTCGGTGACCGCCCGCGCGTGACCATCGGCGACGTCGCGGCGCCATTGGTGATCGGGTCCGATTCGCTTCTCATCGTCAAGGTTCCGGAAGGCGCGTCGGCCGGCGAACTCATCGTCAAGAACGCTCAGCAGAGCAGTCAGGCGTACACCTGCGACATCGGGATCATGATCGCTGAGAACCTGCATCCCGTCACCAATCCCGCGGTGGATGCGTTCGGCAATCTGTACAGCACCTTCAGCGGATCGCGCGGGCAGAAAGTGCCCATCGCCATCTACAAGATCGACCTGAACTTTAACATGAAGCCGTTCTACGCGGACCTGATGAACGCCACCGCCATGGTGTTCGATCGCGACGGCCAGCTTTACGTCTCCAGCCGCTTCGACGGCGTGGTTTATCGCATCACGCCCAACGGCACCATGACCATCTTCGTGGAAGGCATGGGCGTGGCCACCGGGCTCGCGTTCGATCGCGAAGACAACCTCTACGTCGGCGACCGCAGCGGAACCATTTTCAAGATCAGTCCGGAAGGTCAGATCTTCGTCTTCGCGACGCTGGAACCTTCCATCTCCGCCTACCATCTCGCCTTCGGGCCGGACCGGTATCTCTATGTCACCGGCCCCACAACGTCCAGTTATGACGCCGTTTACCGCATCAGTCACGAAGGTGAGGTAGAGACTTTCTTCCGCGGTTTGGGCCGCCCACAGGGCATGGACTTCGATGAAAACGGCACGCTCTATGTCGCCGGGTCGCTCAGCGGGCGTAAGGGCGTGGTACGGATTAAGCAGGATAAGACCGCGGACCTGTTCCTTTCCGGACCGGGCATCGTCGGCCTGCAGTTCATGCCGTCGCGCGCCATCTGCGTCGCCACCACGAACGCGCTGCATCGCGTCGACGTCGGCATTCGCGGTCTCCAGTTCGCGCGCTAGAACATGAGCGCGGAGATTATTGCGGTTGGGTCGGAACTCCTGACGCCGCAACGGGTGGATACCAATTCTCTGTTCCTCACGCAGGAATTGAATCAACTCGGCATTGAGGTCACGACCAAGTTCGTCGTCGGGGACGATCGCGAGCGCCTGGCCGATACTGTTCGCATGGCCGCCGCGCGTTCTCAATTCGTCCTCATCTCCGGCGGTTTGGGACCCACGGAAGACGACGTGACGCGTGACGCCGTCGCGCTGGCGGTGGATCGCCGCATGACCTTTCAATCTTCCATCAGCGATGCGATCGAGCAGCGCTTCCGTAGCTTCGGCCGCACCAGCATGCCGGAGATCAATAAGCGGCAGGCCTTCGTCATCGAAGGCGCGGACGTGCTGCCGAACGATCGCGGCACCGCGCCGGGCATGTGGATCGACCATCGCCACTGCTCCATCGTTCTGCTTCCCGGTCCGCCGCATGAGTTGAAGTCGATGTTTCTGAAGCAATGTCTGGCGCGTATTGAGCGGCGCGTGCCGAAGCAGTTCATCGAGACGCTGATCCTGCGCATTGCAGGCATGGGCGAGAGCGATCTTGACCAGACCATCGCGCCGGTTTACAAGAAGTACACCAATCCGGTGACCACGGTTCTGGCGCATAACGGCGACTTGCAGGTGCATCTGCGCGCCCGCTGCTCCACACGCGCCGAGGCGTTGACGCTGCTCGCCGAAGTCGGCGGACGCATTGAACCGCTGTTGGGCGATCGCATCTACTCGCGCAATGGCGACTCGCTCGAAGTGGTGATCGGCACGCTCCTAAAGAAGCACAAAGCTTTTCTGACCGTCGCCGAAAGCGCCACCGGCGGCCTTCTTGCGGAGCGTATTACCAATGTCCCGGGCAGTTCCGATTACTTCCTGGGCGGCTTCGTCACTTACTCGAAACTTTTGAAGATGTCCCTTCTGGGCGTACCGGCCGAGATGCTGGAAAAGTTCGGACCGGTCAGTCAGGAGACGGCGGAAGCCATGGCCACCGGAGCGCGCGTGCGGACCGCCGCTACGCATGCGGTGGCCATCACCGGCAACGCCGGGCCAACCACCGACGGCGATAAAGCTCCGGTAGGAATGATGTACGTTTCGCTCGCGGATGCCTCGGGCGTAACCACGGTCAATCGCGTCTTCCCCGGCGATCGGGAACGCAATCGGCACTTCGCGGGGCAGATGGCGTTGGATCTTCTGCGCAAACGGCTGACGCGGCCAATTTAGAGCAAGTCTCTAAAGCCGCGTCGCTCTCATCTCCTCCGCCAGATAATCCGTCGCGCGCCAGCACAGCGCCAGAATCGTGAGTGTCGGATTCTTTTCCGAAGCCGTCGTAAACGCCGCGCCGTCGGTGACGAAGACGTTCGGCGCTTCATGCATCTGGCAGAAACCGTTCAGTGCGGAACGCTTCGGGTCCGCGCCCATGCGGCACGTCGCGTGTTCATGGATCGCCCCGCCGTTGACGTCCAGCCACCCGCGCTGGAACGGCAGAATCTCCGCTTTGGCCTCATGCAGCAGGCCTTCCGCCATTTCGTACATCTCCTGCGCCATCTTCTTCTCGTTCTCGCCCACGCGGTATTCGATGCGCGCGATGGGCACGCCGTATTGATCGAGCGGCGTGTTCTCCACCGTCACCCGGTTGTACTTCTGCGGCAGCACTTCGCCATAGGGATGCAGCGCCACCAGCGCCGGATAGCGCTTCCTCACGCCCGCCTTAAAGTCCTTCCCGAAGCCCGGCATCTTCTTTGCCCAGGCCGCGTCTCCCTGTGCGCCGCAGCCCCAGAACTGACTGCCGAATCCTCGCAGATAGTCGCGCTTCTTTCCGCGATAGTTGTAGCGCGGCATATAGATATGCGCGCCGCCGATGCCATCGTCATCGTGCGTCTCCGTGCTCAAAAGCTCCGGCAGAAATCCGTACATGTGAAAGCGGATTTGCTCGGAAAGGTAGCGCCCGATCACGTCCGACCCGTTCCCAATTCCGTTCGGATACCGTTCCGATTTCGAGTTCAACAGAATGCGCGTGGAGTCGATGCAGCTCGCCGCCACCACCACCACCCGCGCCCGCACCGTCTTCCGCTCGCGCGTGAAGCGATCGAAGTATTCGACCCCGCTCGCCTTGCCGTCATCGCCCGCCAGAACGCGCGAAACCACGGCGTTGTCGATCACGCTCAAACGCCCGGTTGCGAGCGCCGGCTCGACCAGATAATCCGACGAATTGAAGAACGCCGACACATCGCAGCCGCGTCCGCACGCGCCGCAGTAATGGCACTGGTTGTGGCCGCGCGAGGTGTTCGTGTTCACCGCGCGCCGCCCATGCACGATCGGAATTCCCATGCGCACGCCCGCGCTCTGGAGGAGTTTTTCGCCGCAGCGCAAGTTGGGCGGCGGCAGATGATACTTACTGCCGGGCAATGATTCGGAACTATCGTCGCCGCCGTTGACGCCGATCAACTGATCCACCTGATCGTAGTAAGGCGCGATGTCTTTGTAACGGATCGGCCAGGGAATCTCCCAGCCGTCATGCTCGGCGGCGGCGAAGTCGAGGTCGGAATAGCGCAGGGACACGCGGCCCCACACATTCGTCTTGCCGCCGCGTCCCCACACGCGCGTCAGTTCGAACGGCTGATCCGCCGGCGTCGTATACGGCTGCTCTTTGTTATCGAGGTAGAAGCGCGGCGGCTTCTCGCCCGCTTCCGTGCGGCTGCGCCAATCCCACGGCGTCACATGCGTCCAATACTTCGAGCGCTGGAACCGCGTTCCCGCATCCAGCATCAGCACCTTCACGCCTTTGCGCGTCAGGTTCCAGGCCGCCATTCCACCCGCGGCCCCGCTGCCGATCACCACCACATCGTGAACTTCCGGAGCCGTCTGGATCTGCATGATATTCGATATCGCGGGTACAATTATATTTTGTCCGACTCCACCGAGCTCCATGAGGCTCTCCGCCGCTATTGGGGCTACGACTCTTTCCGTCCACTGCAGGAGAGAATCATCCGCAGCCTGGTGGACGGGCACGATGTCGCGGTCGTCATGCCCACCGGCGGAGGCAAGTCGCTCTGCTACCAGCTTCCCGCGCTGGTCTCGGGGAGGACCGCGGTCGTCATTTCGCCGCTGATCGCGCTGATGCAGGATCAGGCCGCGCAGCTCGCGCAGATGGGCATCCCCGCCTCCGTGCTTAACAGCAGCATGGGCGCGCCGGAACAATCGAAGGTGATGCGGATGGCGGCGGAAGGCGCGTTCCGGTTGCTTTATCTTTCTCCCGAACGGCTCGCGCGGCAGGATACCGTGCGCTGGCTGCAGCGCATTCCCATTGCTTTCTTCGCCATCGATGAAGCGCATTGCATTTCGGAGTGGGGGCATGAGTTCCGGCCCGAGTATCGCCAGTTAAAGCGCCTGCGCGACCACTTCCCGGAGCAGCCCATCGCGGCCTTCACGGCCAGTGCGACACAGCGCGTGCGGCATGACATTCTCGATCAGCTCGGCCTGCGCAATCCTCACAAATATATCGCCAGTTTCCATCGGCCCAACCTGCGCTACATCGTGAAGGAGTGCGAGCCGAAGACGCAGGAGAAGCTTCTGCTCCACGCGCTGCAAGCGCACGATGGCGCGAACGTGATCATCTACGCGCCCACCATCGCGCGCGTGGAAGAGACTGTTGACTACCTGGGCGATAACGGAATCGCCGCCGTGCCTTATCACGGGCAGATGGATAACGCGTCGCGCCAGCGCAATCAGGAGCGGTGGATGTCCGATGAAGTGCGCATCCTGGTGGGCACGCTCGCGTTCGGACTAGGCATCAACAAGAGCGCCGTGCGCGCCGTGATTCACCTGTCATTGCCGAAGTCGATCGAGCAGTATTATCAGGAGGCCGGACGCGCCGGACGCGATGGCGAGCCCGCCGAGTGCGCGCTGCTGTGGCAGAAGAAAGACGCGGGATTGCTGGCCTACTTCTGCGAGCAGTTAAGCGACAAGGAGGAGAAGCAGCGGGCGTGGCAGCGCTATCATGCCATCCACAATTTTGCGTTGAGCGAGGCTTGCCGGCATAGGCAGATCTGCCTGCATTTCGGCGAGACCCCGAAGTGGGAAAACTGCGGCATGTGCGACCGGTGCGCGGAAGTGCCCGCGTGGATGCAAAGCAGGTCGCTGGTATCGAAGGTGCGCGGCGCAATACGGGAAAGATCCCGGCCCCAGCCGTCCGCACGCGCGCCGGAAGCGAATCCGGACATGGTGGAGTTCCTGCGGGAATGGCGGCGCGAAGTGGCGCGGCAGAAACAAACGCCCGCGTTCATGATCATGTCGGATGCCACGCTGACCGACATCTGCGTCAAGCGTCCGCGCACGCTCGATCAATTAGCGGCAAACATCTCCGGCATCGGCGCGCGCAAAGCTGAACTCTACGGCATGCAGATACTGCAGGCGCTGGAGCGCTTCGGCGATGGCGAGCGAGCGCGCTTCGAACGGCCGCGCGAAGCCAGCATAGCGCCCGCGGAAGAGACTCTGCATCTGCTGGCGCAAGGCAAAAGCTTCGAGGAAATCGCGCGCCTGCGCGGGCGTCAACTGGCGACGGTGGTCGGTATGGTCTCGACGCTGATTGAACAGGGCAAGCTGGAGTTCCAGCCGGATTGGATTCGTCCCGGCATCCTGGAGCGCGTGGAATCGGCCGCGGCGGATGCGGGCCATCAATGGTTGAAACCGCTGAAGGAGAAAGTGCCCGAGGCGACATTCGATGAGATCCGGCTGATCGTGGCGAAGCTGAGAAGTCAGGCGATGCCGCGCTCGGGCTAACAGAAGTCCTCGAACTCCCTATTGATAGATAACCGTTTCCGAAGCACCCGAGTAAGCGAGGATGAGGCCTAGGTCGATCCCCGGCGCCGCGAATAGCTGTGCCGTGTCCGACGAGAGTACGGATAGGCTCCCGGCATTGAACAACGAAGTTCCAGTTGCAGGCAAACTCAGCAGCACCAGCGCTGGTATAGTGAACTGCCCGGATGCTGCGTCCGCCGAGCAGATAAAATCCGCTCCGACAGTCGGACCTCCTGAGTACACGAACGATAACCCTTCGATAATTACGGACTTACCAGGCGCACCTCCTGTCCAGGTAACCTGCTGCCCAGCCGAACGATTTACCGTGACGATACCAGACTCATTCGTCCAGACCAGTGGTTGCGGTAACACGATACTGGCGGTGAAAGCGCCGACATCCGCTCCACCCGGTCCGGCGATCGTGTAGCTTCCCGCGTCAAGGTAGTTTCCAGGCGTGCCGTTGCCCAGCGTGGCGTCGTAATAAATTTGGCCCGAGAGCTTCGTTTCCGCCATACTTCGTGTGCCATTCGGACCTGTAACTGTCAACGCGGGGCCGGCATCCAGGCTGACGGAGTTTACGGGCGGCGGCGCCGTGCCCGTGATTGATTGGGTGGAAGTGGAACTGTTTGCAACTGAGACCGTGCAGCCGCCCACCGTGAATACCGATTCAACCAGATTCGAAGGAAGAGTTCCGCCCACGATCGTCTCGCTATTGAATCCGGCAATCCCCATGTCTTGCGAGTTGGTGGTAGCGCCGGCACCTTGAACGGTAACTGTGGTTGCTAGTCGAGAGAACTCAATATATCCCGATCGGATTGTTCCTTGTCCCGTCAGTTGGTCAATTTGGTTTTGAGTGAGGATGCCTGAAGGATCAGAGCAGGTCTCTCCCCCTTTCGGTGCGACTGCAATCGAGGTGAAGTTGCTTACAACCTCACCAATTTGGATCGCGAGCGGCACGCTACAACCTTGAATACTGTTCGTGGGTACCGTGATGACAATTTGATCCAGCCCCACGCAGCAACCTGACCGGCCGCGATAACTCACCGGACTTATTTGGGAACCAAGGTACGCGGTCAGCGCTAGGTTAGGCATGTCGCCCGGGAGAGGTGCGGCGCCTTCATCGCCTGTCACGGGACCTAATCCGGTTCCCCAAATAACAATCACATCGCCTGGATGAGCCGGGTGCTTTGCACCGATAACTGAATAGTCCGCGAAGGTCGCAACGGGGTCACCGGTTCCTTGGGCATTCAAGGTGAAGACTCCGAAGCTGCTCGCCACCACTGTAATGGGTCCCGGCGCGCTCGTCTGCCCGTTGTAAGTGACGGTTATCGTTCCCGTCCCAACCGGTGTGGACGAAGGCACCACGATGGCGAGCTGGGTGGCCAGAGAGTAGAGCAGATACGGCGTCACGGTCTTCCCGCCAATAGTGATCGATGTGGATGTCCCGGCCAGCGTTGCCGATAGCGGGAAGCCGGCGCTTGGCGTCAGTGTTGCCGGCCCAAGTCCGGTTCCGAATACGACCGCGATGGAGCCCTGTGCAATGGAAGAGTTGGGCAGTCCCGGAAGCGCATAGCTTGCTGAGTTGAGCACGGCGGCGACTATAGGCTGAGCGCTGGCGGGTCCTCCAGCGAGGAGCGCCGCCAATAAAGCAAACGTAAGTTTCAATCAAGACCTCTGAGGAAGTAATCTCATTTACTAAAGCGGAATCCCGCGCGAAATGATGTCCAAAAGATTTCACTTCATCTTGGCCCAAAGCAAGTAACCCGTCAACGTTTTACCATCATCCAACTTCCCCGCGCGGATCAGATCATCCATCTCCTTACGCGTGAACCAGCGCTTCTCAATTCGCTCGTCATCCATCGGATGCGCTTCGCCTTCGGTCAGATCCGTCGCGAGAAAGATTGTCATCTTCTCTTCCACATAGCCCGGACTTGGGAAGTAACTCACCAGCTTCTTCCAAGTCTTCGCCTTATAACCAGTCTCTTCGATCAGTTCGCGCTTGGCGGCCTGCAACACAGTCTCGCCTTCATCCACTTTGCCCGCCGGGAGTTCCCACATCATCTTCAACGCGGGTAGCCGATACTGGCGCACCAGCAAAACGCGCTTCTTCTCGTCCACCACGAGCATCACCGCCGAGCCGCGATGGCGTACCACCGAACGGTGCATCTTGAACTCGCCGTCTTCGGCCTCATCTTCGGTCACCCAGAACAGCTTGCATCGATAGACTTCTTTAGTTGTCAGTAGCTTCATCTTGTTAGCGCTAGTTTAAACTCCGCAAGCGGCAGCGTGTTCAAGACATCTCCCCGTTGCAGCCACCCGCGCCGCGCCATCAGGATTCCAAAATGCATGCTGTTCAGGTGATTGGGATGGTGCGCGTCCGTGTCGATGCAGAAGCGCGCGCCTTTCGCCTTGGCGGTGCGCACCAGTTGGCCACTCAAATCCATCCGCTCCGGACTCGCGTTGATCTCAAGCGCCACGCCGCGCCGCACGGCTTCCGTCACCACGCGATCGAAATCGTATGGATACGGATCACGATGCAGCAGCAGGCGTCCGGTGGGATGCCCGAGCAACTTCAAATGCGGGCACTCCAGCGCGCGCAGCAGGCGGTCGGTCATCTCGGCCGATTCCATGGTCATGGTGCTGTGCACGCTGCCAATCACGAAATCGAGTTGCGCCAGCGCGTCCCACGCAAGGTCCAGCGCGCCGTCGCGCAGAATGTCGCACTCAATCCCAGCGAACACGTGAATGCCGAGATGCCCGGAGGCGTTGATCCCGCGCACGCGCTCGGCGAACTCTTCCACGCGCGCTTCATCCAACCCGAAGGACATCGCGATGGCTTTCGAATGATCGGTGATGGCGATGTACTCGTAGCCCTTTGCCCGCGCCGCTTCGGCCATCTCTTCGAGCGTCGCGCGCCCGTCCGTGGCGGTGGTGTGCATGTGCAGGTCGCCCCGCATGTCGCCGAGTTCGATCAGGCTCGGGATCACGCCTTCCGCCGCCGCTTCGATCTCGCCCGTGTTCTCGCGCAGCTCCGGCGGGATCCATTGCAGGCCCAGCGCCTGGTACACACCCTGTTCGGTGTCGCCCGCCACGCGCGTGTCGTCCTCATTGCGGAATAGACCGTACTCGCTCAGCTTCAGTCCCATGCGCACGGCGCGAATCCGCACGGCGACGTTGTGCTCCTTGCTGCCCGTAAAATACTGCATGGCGGAGCCGCGGCTCTCATCGGCCAGCGCGCGAATATCCACCTGTAATCCTTCGCGTCCGATCTTCACGCTTAGCTTGTTGACGCCGCGTCCCAGCACCTCATGCACACGGGGGAACGATGCCGCCCGCTCGAGCGCCGCTTCCGCGCCCGGCCCCGTCACGAGTAAGTCCAGATCGCCGATGGTCTCTTTACCGCGCCGCGTGCTGCCCGATGGCAGGATCGACGTGATGCCTTCGACGTCTTTCAAATACTCCGCCAACTCCGCCGCCACGCGGTAGCCGAAGCTCAGAAGGAAGCGCCCGCTGCGCAGCTTATAGCCTTCAATGGAACGGAGAATCTTCTCTTCCGTTTTGGCGCCGAGTCGCGGCAGTTCGCGCAGCTTCTGCTCGCGGCACAGTGTTTCGAGTTCATCCATCGTGGTCACGCGGAAGTGCTCGAAGAGCAGCGCGATGGTCTTCGGGCCCAGGCCTTGAATTTTCAGAAACTCCAGCGCGGTCGGCGGATACTTCTCCAGCAGCCGCTCGCGAATCTGGAATGAGCCGGTCTTACGGATCTCATTCAACACGCCCGCGAGACCTTTGCCGATGCCCGCGATGTCCGTGATCTTCCGCTCCGGATTAGCCAGAATGTCGTCGATCCGTTCGGGGTAGCCTTCAATCGCGGCGGCCCCGTTCCGATAGCTGCGGATGCGGAAGCTGTCTTCGGCGGAGATCTCCATCAGGTCCGCCGTCTCGGCCAGAATACGGGCGTAATCGCGGTTCTCCAGATTCAGGCCGGGCGTAGTCACAACCACATTCTAGGCTGTAGAATCAGGAGGCTTGCGCATCTTCCTTTTCTTTCTCCCGCTCGTCGCTTTCGCACAGACGCCTGCCACCGTCCACGTCGATCTTCGTTCGCACCTGGGTCCCCTAACGCCTATCTGGCCGTACTTCGGCTATGACGAACCCAACTATACCTACACCGCGAACGGCGCCAAACTGATCGGCGAGTTGGCCGCGCTGCGGACTCCGGTCTACATTCGCACGCATAACCTCCTGACTACCGGCGATGGCACGCCCGCGCTGAAATGGGGATCGACCAACGCCTATCGCGAAGATGCGCGGGGAAACCCGATCTACGACTGGACCCTCGTCGATAAGATCATCGACACGTACGTCCACGTCAAAGCCAAGCCCTTCGTCGAGATCGGCTTCATGCCGGAAGCGCTCTCCACCAAGCCCGAACCGTATCAGCACTCCTGGCCGAAAACGAAGATCGCCGCCGGCTGGGCTTATCCGCCGAAGAACTACGAGAAGTGGGCGGAGTTGGTCTATCAATGGGTACGCCACTCCATTGCGAAGTACGGTGAAGCGGAAGTGAACTCCTGGTATTGGGAAGTGTGGAATGAGCCCGATATCGAATATTGGCAGGGCACGCCGGAAGAGTACGACACGCTGTACGACTTCGCCGTGAACGCGGTGAAGCGCGCCGCTCCGAACGCGCGCGTGGGCGGACCGGCAAGCACCGGCCCCGCGAATCCGAAGGCTGCCGCGTTCCTCAAGCAATTTCTGCAGCACTGCGATTCGGGCATCAACGCCGCTACCAAGAAGTCCGGCGCGCCGCTGGACTTCATCACTTATCACGCCAAGGGCAGTCCCGCCATGGCGGAAGATCACGTGCGCATGGGGCTTGCGAAGGAGCTGCGCGACGTCTCCGCCGGAATGGACATCGTCGCCGGTTTTCCGAAATTTCGCGCGCTGCCCATCATCCTGAGCGAGGCCGATCCCGAAGGCTGCGCGGCCTGTTCCGCCCGCACCGCGCCGCAGAACGCGTATCGCAACGGCGCGCTCTATCCGGTGTATACGGCCGTCGCGATGACCGGAATGCTGGATCTCGCGCGCCGGCACAACGCCGATCTGCGGGGCATGCTGACTTGGGCTTTTGAATTCGAGGGCCAGCCTTACTTCGATGGCTTCCGCACGCTGGCGACGAACGGCATCGACAAGCCGATTCTCAACTTCTTCCGCATGGCCGCCAGGATGAAGGGCTTACGCGTGTCGGTGGATAGCACCGGCGCGGCACTCACGCCAACTGTCAATGCGCTCGCCACCGGCGCCGAACACAGCGCGTCGATTCTGTTGTGGAACTATCGCGACGACGATGTCACCGCACCCGATACGCCCACGCACCTGA
This sequence comes from Bryobacteraceae bacterium, assembly GCA_965225785.1. Taxonomy (GTDB): domain Bacteria; phylum Acidobacteriota; class Terriglobia; order Bryobacterales; family Bryobacteraceae; genus Bog-113. Next base: position 60,308 of record CBDDBV010000022.1, read on the forward strand.
ACATCAGCGGTCTTCCGCTTAACAACCGCTCCGTCCACGTGACGCAGTATCGCATCGACAAAACCCACAGCAATTCTTATACGGTGTGGAAGCAAATGGGATCGCCGCCGCAGCCCACACCGGCGCAGTACGCGCAGTTGGAAGCTGCCGCAAAGCTTCAGCCGTTCGAGGGGACGCGCTCGGTGCGGGTTGACGCCGGAACGGTCGACCTCAACTTGCCAGTACCCCAACAGTCGCTATCGCTGTTTGTACTGGAGTGGTGAACTGGCGTTCTAAAAGGGAAATCGCGGGCGAGTCTGGTTGGCGCTGCGCGGCGTGGGGCCGGGTCCATCCGCGAAACGCGCAGCCTGCATGGGCCCAAAATTCAACTCGCCGGTCTGAAAAGTCAGCGGCCGATCCAGGACCAGTTCGATGGTGCTGCCCTGCGCCAGCGTCGCATCCGGACCGCGGGTGAGCAAAACGCCCAGGAGTCCCGCCGCCAGTCCCGCACCCGCTCCCGCGCCGATTCCCGTTCCCACCGAATGCTCAGCGGCACCCACAATCGCGCCGATCGAAGCGCCGCCCGCGGTCGTCTCCGCTACCGTCTTCAAGTCGCCGCCCACATTGCCGTCGCCCTTCACCATGCCTTCGCTCTTGTTCAGCGTTTCATCCCCGCGCGCGTCCACCGCGGAAAGCCTGGCGCGAAAGTCCCGCACCACGCCATTCGGCAGCGTCAGCGAGTCGAAGCGAAGAAACAATTCCCCGCGCCCTTTCACGCGTCCCGGCCGCTTCAGGTGCGTCACCGTTCCTTCCACGTAGCTGCCCGGAGGAATCACGATCTTGCCATCCACCAGAATCGGAAACACCGTCTGCATGTACACGCGATCGCCTTCCACGGAGTGCTTGGTGCCTACGCTGTTGATCAGGCTCAACGGAATGTGGGTCCCGGGAGACACCGTGACCGGGCCGCCGGGAACCGCGGGCGCGGGCTCCTGCGCCGGGGACGCGACGGCCGCCAACCCGAACAAAACCGTAACCGCCCACTTCGAATGCCGCATGGATACTCCTGCAACCATTCTAAAGCGTCCTGGCGATCAGACCGCCGGAAGATAGATCTTCGGCACGCTCTCACTGGTGCCAATCGCCACGCGCAGCTCCGGGTTGGTGCTCAAATTCGCCGGCATCTGGACATTAATCTGGTACAGCCCCGCGTATCCCGGCGCGAGTCCCGCATACTCGATCGCTCCGGGGTCCAACGCCACGCCGTCGATCAGCACCGAAAAGCTGCTTAGGTTCTGGATCAGCGCGGCCCCCGTCGCGGGCGTGTAGTTCTGCGCGTCCGGAACCGTTCGACCCAGGCCCGCTCCGTAGAGCACGATCCATTCGCCCGGATTCGCCGGTGCCGCGCCCGTGATGAGAGATCCATCCAGGTGCGTTGCGATGGCGTTGTAGTTGGCGTCCTGGAACAGCGCCGGTCCGGTCGCATTCAAGGTCACCGGAACTTCCGGCCCGGCGACGCCCTCGCGAATCACATAGACGTTCACCGTGCCCGGCGTCTCATCGTTCGGGATGAGGAAATTGATCTGGCCGCTCGAAACGTAGAAGAGGCCGGTGGCCTGCCCGTCCACATAAACCGTCACCCCGCCCAGGGATGTCGGAAGGCCGCCGTTCACCCACGCGGTCAAGGACGCGGTTTGATAAGAAAGACTGGTGCCGAAAATTGAGGCGATCGCATTCGGCGCCAGCGCGTCGCCCGAATAGGAAGCGGCGTTCACGATTCCGGCGGTGATGTAGGTGGGCGGCGTAAGGACCGCGCCGCCGCCCCAGGCAGGCAGGGCGGAGACCAGTCCGGCGACGGCCAATGCAATTCGATAGAGCATGCCCCATTAAGGCAGGATTTCCAGGGGAATCGCTGATGCACCAGCCTGCGAGGGAATACCTCCCGCGCTCTTCGGCGGTATTCGGGCCAGTGCTTTTTTCGACACGGTCGTCAATGGGATGGAACTCAGTTCCTCATTTCCGCGCCATTGCGTCCCCGCCGGATTGCGTTCAATGTCATGCTCGATCTCGGCGATGTACACCGCCACCGTGAAGACGGTGTTGACGATAGTGTGCCGGAAAGTCGCCACTGCCGGCCCTGCCGCCGGAACCGTTTCGCGGGTGGGCAGTTCCCAGAACCCCGCCATGCGGCGCTCCGTAACCGCTCGCCGGGTCAGCAGGATTTCATCGCCCCGCCGCGCCACCACCACCTCGAACAAGGCGCTGGACGGTGCCGCTTTCCGCCGCTTCACCGGGAGTTCCTCTTGCCGTCCCTGTAAGCGCGCTTGGCAGTTGCGGGCCACCGGACACACCAGGCATTGCGGGTTTCGAGGCAAGCACACGGTCGCGCCCAGTTCCATCAGGGCCTGGTTGAAATCGCCCGGGCGCCGGGTGTCCAGAAGCTGCTGCGCGGCCTGGGTGAAGCGATCCCGCGTGGCCGGCAGCGCGATATCGCCAGCGTCGCCGGTCACGCGGGAGATCACCCGCAACACGTTCCCATCCACCGCCGGGTGCGGCAACGCCCACGCGATGCTGGCCACCGCGCCCGCCGTGTACGGGCCCACTCCCGGCAACGCGCGGATCTCTTCATAGGTCGAAGGAAATCCGTGCGCGACGGCGCGCGCGGCCCGCTGCAAATTGCGCGCCCGCGAGTAATATCCCAGACCGCTCCAGGCCGCCAGCACATCCGCTTCGGCGGCTTCGGCCAGCGCCGCGGCATCCGGAAACCGTTCAAGGAAACGGTGGTAGTAAGGAATCACCGCTTCCACGCGCGTCTGCTGTAGCATGATCTCGGACACTAGAATGCGCCATGGATCGTTCGTTTCCCGCCAAGGCAGGGCGCGGCGGGACTGATCGTACCAGCGCAGCAGGCGGCGGCGAAAGGCTATGGAATCCACTGGCAATCTTCCCATTGGAATTCCACCATCAGCGGCCCGCGATCGTAATCCGAATAGCGGGCCCAGCGCGGTGTCACCCGCCAATACACCAGGTTCGCCCAATGCACGCGCGTGCGTCCGTCAGGCCAGGCGGAATAATAGGCTTCACGGTACAACGCGTCCGCATGGCCGGTGGATGAGACCGCGGTTGCGGCTCCCTCATACTGCAAAGTCATCTCGGCCGGCCCGCTGAAAGTGACCGCGATCCGGCGGTCCCGCAGCAGGTTGGCATGTTTGCGCGTGGTGGAGAGCGTGTCGAACACAACCTCAAAAGCGTCCGTGGTTCCGACTCCCACCAGCGCCGATTGCGGGCCGCCATCCGCCGCAATGGTCGACACCACCGCCAGTTTGTGCGCACGCATGTACGCGAGCAGTTCCGGCTTGCCGAACGGTCCGCCGCTCAAACGTCTACTCGGTGTCCAGAACCTGGACGAACTCGCCGATCACCCGGTACTTCCCTTCGAACGCTTCGGGATCGAGTTCGAAAGCGGGGAACTCCCGGTTGAGCGGCTCCAGCCGGATCACGGAGTGCGCCCAGCCTTCCTCCGTGTTCTTCTTGGCGCTGGTATACCGCTTCACCGTGAACCGCCCGCTGGTCCCGGTCGCGCCCAACTCTTCAATCAGCAGCCGCTTGCCTTGCCGCGACCCCGGCGCAATTCTCCGGAACACCACAAAACTGCCATCGGGAATCAACGGCTCCATCGATCTGCCCACCACCTGCACCACGAACATTTCGGGCGTAAGCCGCAGGCCCGGAGGCGCGAGAACCCACTCCTTATCGTCGTCACCCTCCGCGATTTCACGATCCTCGCCGAACTTGGTCGCCGCCGCCTGTAGCCTGTAAAGCGGTAGATGGGTTTCGAAGGGGATGACGCGCGTTTGAACGAACTGCGAGAACAGGCGGTCCAACAGCCCTGGCAAATTCCTGGCCGACACCGCTTCGCGCTCCGACAAGCGCAGAAATCCACTGAAGGAATCTTCAATGGTCTCCAGGAATTCCGTGCCCGTCATCTCCTGCAAGCGAGCGCGAAAATCGGAATCGAGAAACGAACAGTATTCCGCATCTTCGGGCGGGATCGGCAGGTTGTCCATATCCGTGCGCAGCTTCCACCGCAGTTCGCCCGTCTGCGAATCGAGCAGTAGCACCCCGAACGGAATTTCAGCCACGCCCGGAGGCGCCAGCGACAGAACCACAAACTGTGCGCGTAAGTGGCCGCCGATCGAAATTACAGCCGCTGGCATACTCCACAAGTGTAACCGAGTTATTACCTTTTCTAAGCCCTACGGCGCGATCGCGGTACTAATAGATCGTCCGTGAGCCCTGCGGACTATTCGGATAATATCCCTTGCGGAATCGTATCTTCACGCCGGGCAAATCCACCTGCACCTTCAAAATGTGAAACTGTTTGTCGGTTGCGTTCGCGGCCGCATCCGGAACATATCGCAGAATGTACTGCGTCGTAATCTCACCCACGATATCGGCCACCGCATGATAGATGCCCTGCGAGACCTCGCCGGCATAGCCTCCCGTACCCACCGTCAGCGCATAGTTCCCGTCATCGGAAGGCTTGGACAAGTAACCCGAAATATCCGAGTACAGATGGTTCAGCGGATACTCGACGCGCCCGCCGGTATCTTCCGCAAGCCTGCGCAAGTTATCGTCCCCCTCGGCCGCCATGCCGAAAGCGATCGTGCTCATGCCATAGATCGTCACCAGGTTGCGCTGCGCGATTTCCAAGACTTCCGCCAGCGAGTGTTTGCTTGCGGTGTCATGCCCGTCCCCCACGATGACAAGCACGCGCCGCGGCTCGAACGGTTCGCCCTGCACCAGCTTGCGCGTGGTGCAAGCCGCATATACCGCGTCGTAGAGAGCCGATCCGCCGCCCGGCTTCATCTTGTCGATCTTGCTCACCATCTTATCGGCGTCGCTGGTGGTATCCACTTCCAGTTGCGCCGTGTTGCCATAGGAGATGAGATAGCCGGAATACTTCTTGTCGCCGGGCAGAAGGTTCTGCACGAGCTCGGTAATGGCGTCCTGATATTTCTTCCACTGGATCTTCATCCCGTTCGACATATCGACGAGGAATCCGACCACCACCGGCTGGTTGCGGTCCCGGGTAAAGTAGCTGATGTTCTGCGGCTTGCCATCGTCCAGAATGTGGAAGTCCGCTTTATTGAGATCGCTGACGAACCTGCCCTTGTCATCGGTCACCGTTACGGGCACGATGACTTCGTTGACCTGAATCTTGATGGAGCCTTCCTCCTGGGAATAAACCGCGACCGGGAGGAAGAGCGCCAGGCTCGCGGCAAGAAGACGAAACAGCATGGGCGGATACCACCAGTCTAGCGGTATACGCGCTGGACCGGGCATCCGTTACGGAATCAGCTCATCCTCGCCCAAGTGCCGCACGCCCTCCAGCGTCAACCCGTAGACCGCGTGCATGAACCAGTATTTGAAATGTCCCATCGCGGGGGTTTCGCCGGGAGGCGGCGCCAGGCCCAGCTTCGGAACCACCAGCTCGTCCCCGAACAACCAAACCATAGTGGCGTAAACCGTTCCGAATCCAACGGTGACCACGGGCGCAACCGGCGCAAGCGCTCCGTAAAGCGCGCCCACCGAAGCTCCGAACGCGTAATGAACCGCCGGGCCGCCCCACTTCTTTTCTTCCGTCGTGAGCGGCCGATCGAGCAACGGCTCGGCGATCTTCTCCGCGGTCTTCACGGTGGCGTCTTCCCCGCCGCCCTGTTCGGGTTCAGACTTTTCGAACAGGCTCCAAACGGCGGGAACCGCGTTCATCACGGCGGCGGCCACCAGCCCCGCGCTCGCGCCGATCAGCGCACCCTTCCAAACTTTTCCGGCCACGCCGTTTACCTCCAGCCGCAGCCCTTGCAGTCCGGGGACCAAAGAAAAGTTCTGCCACGAACACGTCATCGCCGCTCCGAGATCGAAAATCGATAGGTACGGACAGCACTTCTTCGGTGTAAACTCGCATCGTCGGATTCCGAATTGGACGGTGGAGTAATCGTATGGCTTTGGCAGTTGCGGGAATGTCGTTAAAAGAGCGTCTGAAGGAAGTGATTGGGCGATCCAGGAAATATGTCGGCCCGGATGTTGCGGGATCCATCGATGCTTTGCTATCGCCGACTAACTTGACCATAATGGCCGGCACCTTGGCAGCGTGGGCCGGATCTCACTTCTTCGGTGTAGGGGAAATTGTGGACGTTCTGCTACTTTCCGTGGGAGCATTCACGATTGGATGGTCAATCGGCGATGTAGCCAAGTATCTTTACACATTCGCCGACAAGACCATCAATGCCCGCTCGGAGGACGATTTGGACGCGGCAGCTAAGGCTTTCAGCCAGGCCGTCGTACTCGCAGGCATAACGGCGGTAATGGCTATACTGCTTCATCGCAGCGCAAAGAAGATTCAAGTTGCGAGGGGCGAATCGGTCGCCGAAGCTATTCGCCCGCGAAGCCCAGGCTTGCCGCGCGTCGGCCCAGACCCCGAGACGGGTCGAGTATGGAGCAAGCCTGGAATCGAGAGCGACCCCGGTTTGGCACCGGGCGAAGGATCGACTTCTCCCTTCGGTGAGGTCCGGCTTTCGCCCGCGGGAACAGCCACAGAGCAGGCGTTGGTAAGAGCTCATGAACTGGTGCACCGTTTCCTGACGCCGCGCTTCGGCGTTTTGCGCACCTTTCGAGTCCAACTCGGTATGTCAGCTTACCTTCGCTCCTCGCTTTTGATGTATCTCGAGGAAGCTATTGCCGAGACGGTGGCGCAGTTAAGAGTGAACGGTTTCTCGGGAATGTTGGAGGGTGTCAAGTTTCCGGTTGTAAACGGATACATGGTCATTACCGACCTCATGTCGGAAGGCGCGACAATCGGGAAAATCGCGGCCGGGACACAATACTTTACTGTTCAATTTATACCTTCGGGGCCAAGTCCTCAGAGTGTGAATGCGTCGTATCCTATGCCGGTGAACAGGTAATGACCATCGACGCGAATCTACGCAATCAGCTTATTGAAAAGTCACGCAGCGTCGCCGAGGAGCGGGGTTGGACATGGCGAGAGCCGGTGGATGTCGCAAGCGGATCTGATTCCGGCGAGGGAGTTTGGATCATTCGCACCAACATAGCCATGCGCTCTCCAAGCATCCAGGTTGTACTGCGGAGATCGGACTGTTCACTGGTCCGCGCCGGTTACCTGGCGCGTTGATGGCGGCTTGTTCCAAGCATTGAGGCGCCCGAGCCAAAAAAAGGGCCGCCCTTCGCAAATGCGAAAACCGGCCCCGTATGAAAGCTTCCCTGAACTGTTACTACGCCTGCACTTTAAGTTTGTCGCGCTGTTCCTTCAAGACGGCCTTGCGGCTCAGCTTGATCTTGTTGCCCTCAAGCGCCAGCACCTTCACCAGGATCTGATCGCCTTCCTTCAACTCGTCGCGCACATCCTTAATACGGTTCTCCGCGATCTCGCTGATGTGCAGCAGACCGTCCGTGCCCGGGAAGATCTCGACGAACGCGCCGAAGTCGACGATCCGCACCACCTTGCCCAGATACGTCTTGCCCATCTCGGCGACGGCCGTAATATCGGCGATAATCTGCAGGGCCTTTTGCGCGGCCGCCGAGTCGTTCGACGCCACATTGATGGTGCCATCGTCGCTGACGTCGATCTTGACGCCGGTCTGTTCGATGATCCCGCGGATCACCTTGCCACCGGGTCCAATCACTTCGCGAATCTTATCCACCGGAATGTTCACCGTGTAGATGCGAGGCGCGTACTCCGACATCTGCGCGCGAGGCTCGGCGATCACCTCATGCATCTTGTCCAGAATGTGCAACCGGCCGCGCCGCGCCTGCTCCAGCGCTTCTTTCATGATGGCAGTGGTTACATTCGGAACCTTGATGTCCATCTGCAGCGCCGTGATTCCCTGGCGCGTCCCCGCCACCTTGAAATCCATATCGCCATAATGATCCTCAGCGCCCGCAATATCGGAAAGAATGGCGTACTTGTCGCCTTCCTTCACCAACCCCATGGCCACGCCGCTGATCGCCGCGCCCATCGGAACGCCCGCATCCATCAGCGCCAGACTTGCGCCGCACACCGAAGCCATGGAGCTCGACCCATTCGATTCCAGAATGTCCGAAACCACGCGCATCGTGTAAGGGAACTTGGTCACGTCCGGAATTAGCGTTGAGATCGCGCGTTCGGCCAGTGCGCCGTGTCCGATTTCCCGGCGTCCCGCGCCGCGCATAAACCCGACTTCTCCCACGCTGAACGGCGGGAAGTTGTAATGCAGCATGAAGCGCTTGGAACCTTCGATGCCCGGCTCCAGCAGCTCGTATCGCTGTTCATCATCCTTGGTGCCGAGCGTCACCGTCACCAGAGCCTGCGTTTCTCCGCGCGTGAATACGGAGGAACCATGCGTGCGCGGGAGCAACCCGGTCTCAATGGAAATTGGCCGGATCTGATCGAACGCGCGGCCATCGGGGCGGCGGTGCTTGTCCAGCATCTCGTCGCGGAAAATCCGTTCTTTCAAAACATCGAAGATGCGAACCGCTTCGGACAACTGCTCGTCGGGAAACGCCGCCTTGATCTTGTCCTTCACCGCCGCGATACGCGCGTAGCTTTCGAGCTTTGGATACTTCTCCGTGTTCTGCGCGTCGGTCAGTTCCTCGCGCACCATCTCCGAGATCTTCCCGTAGAGATCCTGATTGACCTCGTGGGGAGTGAAGCTGCGCTTTGGCTTACCGATTTTCGCGGCCATTTCCTTCACCACCGCGACAATCTTGCGGCAGCATTCGTGGCCATATTCGAGCGCCACCAGGACCTCGTCTTCGGTAGCCTGCTGCGCGCCGGCTTCCACCATGACGATGCCTTCCTCGGTTCCGGTAACCACGATGTTGAGCTTGGAGCCGCGCTCTTCCTCATAGCTCGGATTTGCGACCGGCTTCCCGTTCACATAGCCGATGCGCACCGCGCCCACAAAGTGATGGAAAGGAATATCGGAGATGGCGAGCGCCGCCGCCGCTCCCATAATGCCCAGCACCGCCGGATCCTGCGCGGGATCGGCCGAGAGCACCATCGCGATAATCTGCGTGTCGCACAGATATCCTTCCGGGAACAGAGGCCGCATCGGCCGGTCGATCAACCGGCTGGTCAGAATTTCCTTTTCCGAAGGGCGGCCTTCGCGCTTGATGAATCCGCCCGGTATCTTACCCGCGGCGTAGGTGTACTCGCGGTAATCCACCGTGAGCGGAAAAAAGCCTTGGCCCGGCTTAGGGGTTTCGTTCGCGCAGGCGGTCACCAGGACCACCGAATCGCCGCACCGTACGACGACTGCGCCGTTGGCCTGTTTCGCCAACCGTCCGGTCTCCAGAGTAATCTTTCGACCGTCTAAATCTACTTCAAAAGTGTGAATCATTCGTCTGCCATTCTGCCGTCCGGGTTAACACCGGACCGCGATAAATTGGCGAGGGGTCGTGAAAGGCGGGTAGCGGGGATGAAAGCGATAACAATATCCCCACGCGCTGACCGGCAGCGCGCGGAGCAACTCCGGATCTTAGTGGCGGATTCCCAGCTTCAATAGAACGGACTTATACCGTTCCGGATCATTCTTGCGAAGATACGTTAGAAGCCGGCGTCGGCGCGCGACCATGGTGAGAAGTCCCTTGCGGGACGCATGGTCCATCTTGTGCAGTTTGAAATGCTGGTTCAGCTGGGTCAACCGTCCGCTGAGTAGCGCGATCTGCACTTCCGGCGAACCGGTATCGGTTTTGTGAATCTGATTGTTGGTCAGAATCTCTTTTTTAAGCTCGGTCGCCAATGCCATTCCGGTGTTGCTGCTCCTTCTCTTTCTCTTTCTCTCGTTTATTCCTTATGAGGATAACACAGATGAAACCTGCGCGAACCGACGTTTTCTCGAATGCGGCGTCGCTACGGAAATCGCCTCGTCGAGAATCTGTGGGGCAGAGCGCCCGGTTTATGATACCTATGTGCAAGATGTTGTTAGCGAGCGTGCAACGCACCCGGTCCGGGAACTGAGGAAGCACTACATCTTTTCCGTCGATGACGGCCACCTTCAAGACTTTCTAGCGCGGCATCCCCGGCTATATTCCTTACTTGCAAACGCCGTGAATCCGCTCTCGCAGGCTTTTGGAGAACGGAAGCAATTGGAACTTCAACTCCTTGAGTCGGACGACGATTCTGTTCTGCGCGTGATGGTACGGTTGCCGCTCGAAGCCGAGAAACCCGCCGAATCGATGCGCGAATTTAAAAGTGATTGGTGGCTGAAACATTCTTCTCATTCCTTAGCCGCGCTGGTGTTCGACTACGAGACAGGGAATGGCTAGGGAATGGCTTTTGATTGGCGCGAGTTCCTTGTCCTTGCTTATGAGCTACGGAACGATCCGCGGGAGAGCGCCCAAAGAACCTCCATCGGCCGCGCGTATTATTACGCCTATAACGCGGCTAAGCAAGAACTAACAAAGCTTGGTTTCGATGAAAGGGATCGGCCACTTCAGAAGATGGGTGTGCACCAAAGGCTTTGGAGTTGGTGTCTTAGCCACGACAACCCTGAAGTGAATGCCCTCGGCGATTCCGGAAACACCCTGAAGGCCCGGAGAACCGCGGTTGACTATCAAGCCGGCGCCTCCCCGCTGCAATCGACCGTTCGACAGCAATTGGACGAGACCCGGGAATTCGAATTGCTGCTAGCGCAAATATCTAGCACCAAGTCTCCCCGCCGCTAACTTATCGGTGATCGAGCCTGCCACACGTGTCGCCGATTTCGCCCATCTTACACCCATCCCCGCACATGGGATAATTAACACCATGCACCTGAAGTACCTGCTGCCCGCGGGCTTGTGTCTAGCCTGCCTGTGCGGCCCTGCCCCTCTTCCCGCCGCCGACGCCTCCATCCCCGCCGGCGCCGAGCCTCACGTCCATGTCGTCGAGCAGATCGTCGCCAAAGTGAACGGCGAGATCATCACGCAAACCGAACTCGAACACCAGCGCGAACTCATCTCCGCCGAACTCCGCAAAGAGAATCCCACCCTTGCGGGCGAGGCGCTCGATAAAGAGGTCAAGCAGAAGCAGGCCGACGCCCTCCGCGACCAGATCGACCAGTTGCTCCTGGTGCAGCACGCCAAGGAATCCACCATCAACGTCGATCCGGAAATCACGCGCCGCCTCGCGCAGCTACAGGCCGACAGCAAGAAGCCCGACCCCGAAGAGTTTCACAAATGGGTGCAGGAGCAGGCCGGCATCCCCTTCGAAGATTTCAAAAATCAAATGAAGAACCAGATGCTCACGCAGCGCGTCATCAGCCAGGAAGTTGCGTACAAAATCCAGCTTCCGCAAGCCGAGCTGAAGGACTACTACGAGAAGCACAAAACCGAATTCGTCCGCCAGGAAGCCGTAATGCTGCGGGAGATTCTGATCGCGCCGAAGAGCAATGACGCGGCCGACGTCGCCGCCGCCGAGAAGAAGGCTAAAGAGATCTGCGCGCGCGCCCGCAAAGGCGAGAAGTTCGGCGATCTGGCCCGCTCTTACTCCGACGCTCCCACCGCTCAGCAGGAAGGCGAACTCGGCGCGTTCAAGCGCGGCGACCTTCGCAAGGAGATTGAAGACGTCGTCTACAAGGCGAATCGCGGGTACGTCACCGATCCCATCCGCACCAACACGGGCTTCGTGATCCTCAAGGTGGAGGACCGCCATGAAGCCGGCCAAGCCTCTTTCGACGACGTCCAGAACGAGATCATGGAGAAGCTCTACGCGCCCCGCATGCAGCCGGAGATCCGCAAGTATCTCACTGAGCTGCGCAAGGACGCGTTCATCGAAATCCGCGGCGGCTATGTCGATAGCGGCGCGGCGCCCGGCAAGGACACCGCCTGGAAAGATCCCGCCACGCTGAAGCCGGAAACCACCACCAAGGAAGAAGTGGCCGCGCACAAGAAGAAGCGCATCCTGGGCGTGATCCCGCACGGCTCCACCAAGGTCAGTTCGTCCGATCCGGGCAAGGCGCCCAAGATGCCCGATGCAACGCCCGCGGCAAGTCCGGCCGCCGCTCCGGCTTCCGGCGCCGCCAGTTCCAGCTCCAGCAGTTCAAGTTCGTCGTCGTCTTCCGCTTCGGTGCCCGTCACGCCGCCCACTCAATGAAGCCGGCGTACGTCAATCAACTTGAACCAAGTCAGGTCATCACCACTTCGTTCCTCGTTCAATCGAAGGAGATCCGCGAGAAGAAAACCGGCGAGCCTTATCTCTCGCTCCTTCTCGCCGATAAGTCCGGCCGCATCGACGCCAAGATGTGGGACAACGTGGCGGAAGTGCTGGAAGCCTTCGACCGTGACGATTTCGTCAAGGTCAAAGGTCTGGTGCAACTGCATCAAAACCGCCCGCAGCTTACCGTCCATAAGATCCGCAAGATGGACGATCACGAGATCGACGCCGGAGATTATTTTCCGTGTTCCCAGCGCGATCCCCTGGAAATGTGGAGCGAGCTTACCGCCATTGTCGCGGCCGTTCGCGACACCCACATCCGCGCGCTCCTCGAATCGTTTCTGAACGATCCGGAAATCGCCGTCCGCTATCGCCGCGCGCCCGCCGCCAAAACCATCCATCACGCGTATCTCGGCGGCCTGCTGGAGCATGTGCTCTCGCTCTGCAACCTGAGCCGCGCCATCGCCGCGCACTATCCGCATATCGATGTGGATCTGCTCATCGCGGGCGCGGTCCTGCATGACGTCGGCAAAATTCACGAGCTTACGTACGATCGCGGCTTCGGCTATAGCAACGAAGGCCAACTGCTGGGCCACATCCCGATGGCGTTCCGCATGATCGGCGACAAGGCCTGCAAACTCCCGGGCTTCCCGGAGCGCACCCGCACCCTGATCGAACACATCGTGCTGAGCCACCACGGTCACCTGGAGTTCGGTTCTCCCAAGGTTCCGCTCTTTGCCGAAGCCATGCTCTTCCATTACCTCGACGATATGGATTCGAAAATGGATTGCATGCGGTCGCTGGTGGAAAACGATCGCCAGTCCGATCAGTCTTTCACCAGTTACAGCACCTCGCTTGAACGTTCGGTTTTGAAGAAGGATCGCTTTCTCGCCGCCGCGCCGCTGGTTCCGGCCGCGCACTTGCCGGTTCTGGACCATGCTCCCGTTCCCGCGCCCGCACCGACTGACGCCGCCTTTGACGCGCCCGCCGCTCGGCGTCCCGTCAACAACCTCTTCGGCGCCAAACTGCTCGACGCGCTTTCCGATAAACGATGACGGAGCCCGGCCGAATCGTCGTCCGCGCGACCAATTGGATTGGCGACGCCGTTATGTCCCTGCCCGCCATCCGCCAGGTTCGCCGCCGATTCCCCCGCGCGCATATCGCGCTGTTGGCGCGCCCCTGGGTGGCCGGTCTTTACGCGCGCGAGAGCGCCATCGATCGCATCATCCCTTACACCGCCGCGTCCGGCTTCCGCGATTTCGGCGCAAAATGGCACGCCGCCCAGGCGCTTCGGCGCGAACGCTTTGACTGCGCCATTCTCCTTCAAAACGCGTTTGAAGCCGCCGCCGTCGTGAAGCTCGCCGGCATCAACCAGATCATCGGCTATAACCGCGATGGCCGCGGCTGGCTGCTTTCACGCGCGATTCCCGTTCCCGCGCCCGGCGAGATCCCCGCGCACGAGCGCTTCTACTACCTCGAACTCCTGCGCCGCGCCGGACTCATTGAAACCTTACCGGATATCGATGCGATCCGCCTGGAAGGAATCGAGGAATACACCGCTGCCGGCAAACGCGCGTTCACCGGGATGGGCATTGCAGGCCCGGTGATCGGCGTCAGCCCCGGCGCGGCGTTCGGCGCGGCCAAGCGATGGCTTCCGGAACGTTTTGCCGAAGCCGCCGCGTCGCTCGCGCGCGAACATGACGCTTCCGTCTGCCTCTTCGGTTCAGCGGCGGAGCGCGCTCTCTGCGAAGAAACCGCGCGCCACATCCGGCTTCCCCGCGTCTACAATCTCGCCGGAAACACGTCGCTCACCGCCTTTATCGAGGCTGCCGCCGCCTGCCTGTTCTTCCTCACCAATGATTCCGGCGCCATGCACATCGCCTCCGCGCTGGGCGTCCCCACCGTCACCATCTTCGGCGCCACCAACCCCATCACCACCGGACCCACCGGCCCGCTCGCGCGCATTGTCCGCGAACCCGTTCCGTGCAGTCCCTGCCTTCTGCGCGAATGTCCCATCGACCATCGCTGCATGACCGGCGTCCCCGTCGCGCGCGTCACCGCCGCCGCCGAAGAACTCCTCGCCATCGCTCGCAATTAGCCATCACATAGACATGGACACCCGCCGGAAGATTCTTACCGCAGACCAGGCCACCGAGCGAGCCGCCGCCCTTCGCGCCGAGGGCGTCGCTTACAAAGCCGTCACCGGCCACTTCGACATCCTGCAGGCGTCCATGGTGCGCAACTTGCAGAAATTATGCGCGCCCGGTACGCGCCTCTTCGCGATTGTGTTGGATCCGGAACATCCTGTAACCACCGCCGCCGCGCGTCTGGAACTCGCCGCTTCGCTTCGGGTGATAGACTACGTGGTTCATTGCGTAACCGGCCCCGGGGATCTCGTCCGCCAACTGCAGCCAGCGGAGTGGATTCGTGAAGAAGTCGCTCACATTGCCAGCACGGAACGGCTCATCCAACACGTCCTCGAACGGCATGGCCGGGCTGTCTCCGTTGGAGCGGCCGTCTCCCGCGAGGTCTCCCATTAGTTCCGGCATCCTGATCGTCCGCCTCGGCGCGATGGGCGATATCCTGCACGCGCTTCCCGCCGCCGCGTCTCTGAAGCACAGCTTCCCTTCAGCCCCGCTCACCTGGGTGGTCGAAAATACCTGGGCGCCGCTGCTGCAGCACAACTCCTTCATCGACCGCGTCATCTGCCTGGATCGCCGCCATCCCGCCACCTGGATGCGCACCCTGCGGGAACTACGCGAGCAGCGCTTTTCACTTGCGATGGATCTGCAGGGCCTCTTCAAATCCGCTCTCACCGCCTCACTCGCCCGGCCCGAACGCATCATCGGGTATGACCGCCGCCTGGTGCGCGAACGCATGGCCGCATGGTTCTATTCGAATCGTGTTTCCACCGCCGCCGCGCATGTGGTGGACCGTCACCTCGATATCGCGGCCGCGGCCGGCGCGGTCAACCTGCTGCGATCTTTCCCGCTGCCCTTGGGTGTCCCCGAAGGCGATCTTCCCGATGGGCGATTCGTTCTCGCCAGCCCGTTCGCCGGATGGAAAAGCAAGCAGTGGCCGCTCGAGTACTTCGCCCGCACCGCGCATGAGCTCCGCGAACGCTGGGACATTCCGCTGGTCCTCAACGGTCCGCCGTCCGATCGCGAAGCTCTGAAGCAGGTCCCCGGCGTGCATGTTCATGTGAGCAGCATCGCGGGCCTCATCGATGCCACGCGCCGCGCCACCGCCGTCATCGGCGTCGATTCCGGACCCATGCATCTGGCCGCGGCGCTAGCCAAACCCGGCGTCGCCATCTTCGGACCTACCGATCCCAAGCGCAACGGACCTTACGGAGGGACGATGCGCGTCCTGAGCAGCCCGCGCGCGCCCGAGGTTCTCGCGCGCGGCGATTACCAGCGCGGCGCCATCATCGACGTCAGCATGCGCGACGTCCGCCCCGAACAGGTTCTCGACGCGTTGGAGCCGTTCCTTTCGCGCGCGCGCTGATGCACCGGTACTGGTTCCCGAAGCGCTATGCCGACCAGGTGGCGCGCATGCGCGTGCCTTCCGGTTTCCTTCTGGTGGCCGCCTTTGCGTGGTTCTCTCACCCATCCCGCGCTTCCCTCCTGGCCGGCGTCCCGGTATCCCTACTCGGCCTGATGCTGCGCGCCTGGTCCGCCGGACATCTCGCGAAAAACCAACAACTCGCGCAATCCGGACCCTACGCCTTCACCCGCAACCCGCTCTATCTCGGCACCCTCCTGGTGGCCTGCGGTCTGGTCATCGCCGGCCGCGGCATTCCTCTCGCGATCACTTTCGGGCTGGTATTCGTATTTGTTTATCTGCCCGTCATCGAACTCGAAGAGCAGCATCTGCGCAGCTTGTTTCCCGATTACGAAACATACGCCCAGCGCGTCCCGAAGCTGGTTGGCTTTTCAAAGCGCAGCGCTGCCGGCAACCGGTTTGCCATGTCCCGCTACCGCAAGAACCGCGAGTACGAAGCTCTGGCCGGTTATCTCGCCGGACTCGCGTTCCTTATCGGCAAGTTTCTGTGGCGATGAATCCGATGAATCTGATGGATCTATCGGTGGTGCTCGTCTCGCCCCGCAACCCGCTGAACATCGGGGCCGCCGCGCGCGCCATGAGCAACTTCGGATTCTCCGATCTGCGCGTCGTCAACCCCTACGAAAAAGCGTTTCGCGAGGCCGTCAGCGCGGTGGGAGGAGCGCCTGTGCTGCAATCCGCGCGCGTCTTTCAAACCGTCGCCGAAGCCGTTGCGGATTGCTCGCTCGCGATCGGCACCACGTCCATCGGCCATCGCGAACTCCAGCATCCCCTGCATCGCCTGGAAGCCGCGTCTCCACTGTTGCGCGCCCACTTGCAAACCGCCAAAGCCGCGCTGCTCTTCGGTTCCGAAAAGTTCGGCCTCTCGAATGAGGACCTGAGCTTCTGCCACTGGCTCATCCGCATCCCGACCACGCCCGCCACGCCATCGATGAACCTCGGCCAGTCCGTCGCCGTCTGCCTCTACGAACTGATCCGCGACTCCGCCGCCTTGGCCGCGCCGCGAGTCCGCCGTCCCATCAGCGGTTCCGACGCCGAGCAACTCACGCGCATGCTGATCGAAACGCTCGAAGTCAGCGGCTATACCAATCGCATCGTGGCCGTTTCCACCGAGCAGAAGATCCGCCGCTTTCTGCGCCGCCTGCATCTGGAACAGCGCGACGCGCGCCTGGTGCTCGGCATCCTTCGCCAGGTGCTTTGGAAGATGGAAGGCAATGCGCCGCGGGAGTAACTAAAATGGTAGTTACCCCGCAATGATCCAACTCACCGGCGCCGGCAAGCGCTTCGGCCCGAAGATTCTGTTTGAAGAGCTGGATTGGCTCATCACGCCGCGCGAACGTGTCGGTATCGTCGGCGCCAACGGCACCGGCAAATCCACGCTGCTCAAATGCCTCGCCCGCATCGAGTCGCTCGATTACGGCTCCATCACGTTCGCCAAAGGCATCACCGCCGGTTATCTTCCGCAGGACGGCCTGTCGCTTTCCGGCCGCAGCGTCTTCGGCGAGTGCATGTCGGTTTTTGACGAAGTCTTTGCGCTCGAAGACGAACAGGAAGCGCTCACCCGCCGCTTGGCCGAGCTCGATCACGAAAGCCTCGAATACCGGCAAGTGGCCGAGCGTTTTCACCAATCCCAATCCGAGTTTCAGGCCCACGATGGCTACACCATCGAAGCGCAGGTAGGCGCCGTTCTCACCGGTCTCGGCTTTTCCCGTGACGATTGGAAGCGCCGCACCGAGGAATTCTCCGGCGGTTGGCAGATGCGCATCGCGCTCGCCAAGCTGCTGCTCGCCAAGCCCAACCTGCTCCTGCTCGATGAGCCCACCAACCATCTCGATCTGGAAGCGCGCGACTGGCTCGAAAGTTATCTGGCCGATTACCCGCACGCCTTCGTGCTCATCTCCCACGACCGTTTCTTTCTCGATCAAACCGTCAGCCGCATCACCGAACTTTGGAACAAGCGCGTCCACTTCTACGCCGGCAACTACACCAAGTACGAAGGCCTTCGCATGGAGCGCCGCGCCCAGCTCGAAGCGGCTTATAAGAACCAGCGGGAAAAAATTGAACAGCTTGAACTCTTCATCAATCGCTTCCGCGCGCAGGCCACCAAGGCCAAACAGGTTCAGAGCCGCATCAAGGAGCTGGAGCGCATCGAACGCATTGAAATTCCGCCCGATGAGAAAACCATTCACTTCTCGTTTCCGCAGCCCAAGCCGAGCGGCCGCGTCGTGGCCGAACTGAAGAATGTTTCCAAGGATTACGGTCCCAAGCACGTCTTCCACGGAGCATCGTTCCTGATCGAGCGCGGTGACCGCGTGGTCTTGAGCGGCGTCAACGGCGCTGGAAAATCCACCATGATCAAGATCCTCGCCGGCGCCGAACCGGTCAGCACCGGCGAGTACATCATCGGTCACAATGTCGAGCCGGATTACTTCGCGCAGGATCAGTATAAGGAGCTCAATCCGGAAGCGCGCATGATCGACGATCTCGCCGAAATTGCGCCGCGCGCCGGCCAGACCCAGCTCCGCACCATCCTCGGTTCCTTTCTCTTCTCTGAAGACGACGTGTTCAAGCAGATCGGTGTTCTTTCCGGCGGCGAGCGCAATCGCTACGCGCTCGCCCGCATGCTGATGAACCCGAGCAATTTTTTGTTGCTCGATGAGCCCACCAACCACCTGGACATGCGCGCGAAAGATGTCCTGCTCGACGCTCTGCGGAAGTTCGATGGCACCGTGGTCTTCGTCTCGCACGATCGCTACTTCCTGGAGCAGCTCGCCACGCGCGTGATCGAAGTCGGCGGCGGTGAAGTCCACTCATTTCCCGGTTCGTATCAGGAGTTTCTTGCCGGCCGCAATGGCACGGGCCACGCGGCGGTTAACGGAACGGCGCCGGCCAGGATCGCAAAGGAACTTGAGCCTGCTCCCGTGGAAGTCTCCGCCGAAGCCGCCACGCCCGCCGCGTCGAAAGCCGGCCGCCTCAACCCCATCAAACTCCGCCGCATCAAAGAGCGCCGCCGCGAGATAGAAGACGAGGTCACGCGCCTCGAAGTTGAAATCGCCGAATATGAGCGCGAACTGGCCGATTACAAAAGCGCCGCCCACACCATCGAAGTGAATGATCTGTTGACCAGCCGCCGCTCGGATCTCGACGCTCTGATGACGGAATGGGAACAGGTGGTCGAAACCATCGAGAGCAACGCCTGACCGTTGTTATAGAATTCGACTAAACCGTGTCCTTCAAATCCCTCTGTGCATTTGGTTCTCTGATTCTGGCCGGATCGCTCTTGCTGCATGCCGATTGGCCCACCTTCGGCGGCGATCCGCAGCGCACCGGGTCGAACAAGTCGGAAGACTCGTTTACCAAAGACAACGCTCACAACATCGCGCTCGAATGGAAGATCAAGCTCGACAATCAGTCGAAGCAGTTGAACTCGCTCACCGCGCCGGTGGTGATGGAAGGCGTCATCACCCCGAAAGGCTTCAAGGAGTTCGTGATCGCCGGGGGAGCTTCCGACATGCTGTTCGCGGTGGACGCGGATACCGGCAAGCTGGTTTGGAAGAAGCAATTTGAAACCGACAAAACCACCATGCCGAAATCGCCGCCGTTCTGGTTATGTCCGGATGCGTTGAACGCGACCCCGATGGTGAACCATTGGGGCGGCGGCGCGCTGCCGAACAACACCGTGTTCGCGATCGCGAGCGATGGCAAGTTGCATGCCTTGAACGTAAACAACGGCGAAGATAACCTTGCGCCCACGCAGTTCACGCCACCCTACTCGAAGAACTGGAGCCTCAACGCCCGCGGCGGCGTCATCTACACCACCGTCTCGCAAGGCTGCGGCGGAGCGAAATCCGGCGTCTACGCGATGGATTTCAACACGCCCGCTCATAAGGTCACGTTCATCCCCGCAACCAGCGGCAATGGCGCGGGCATATGGGGACGCGGCGGCGTGGCGATCGGCAAGGATCGCGCTTTCGCCGAGACCGGCGACGGCGGCTATGACGTCGAGAAAGGCGACTTCGCCGACACCGTCCTCGGCATTTCGCTCGCCGATAAAAAGATGGTGGACTATTACACGCCCGCCAATCGCGGCTACATTACGCGTAAAGATCTCGACATGGGCAACATGACGCCCGCCGTCTTCAATTACAAGGGAAAAGAGTTGGTGGCCGCCGCGGGCAAGGAAGGCGTGATCTATCTGCTCGATGGCGCGCAGTTGGGCGGCGCCGATCATCGCACGCCGCTATTCCGCAGTCCGCTTTACGCCAATGAAGAAGGCAATTTCGCCAGCCACGGTTTCTGGGGCGCGTTCGCCACCACGCAGGATGCCGCCGGCGATCGTTGGCTTTTCGCTCCCGCGCTCGGACCGGTCTCGAGTAAATCGCCCGAATTCAAAATGAAAAACGGCGACGCTCCGGATGGCAGCATCATGGCCTTCAAGGTGGAAGATGTGAATGGCGCTCCCGCGCTCACGCCCATGTGGGTTTCGCGCGACATGAAAGTTCCCGAGCCGCCCGTCGTCGCCAACGGCGTGGTGTTCGCGCTTTCGAACGGCGAGTTCACCGGCCAGGCTAAGGATAGCGGCGGCCTTTATACATCCGAGGAGCGCGCGCAGCTGCACACCGGCAACGCGGTCCTCTACGCGTTCGACGCCGCCACCGGTAAGGAACTCTTCTCCAGCGGCAAGACCATCGAAAGCTTCACCCATTTCAGCGGCATCGCCGTCGCCAGCGGGCATATCCTGGTCACCACTTACGACAACACGCTGTATTCCTTCGCCGTCAAACAATAAATGAATCGTAGAGATTTCCTGGCGAAAGGCGCGGCCGCCGCCATCGCCCTGCAACAACCGCCGCATGCTCTGTCCGCGGTCAAGAAGGCGACGGCGGCGAAGTCCACCGAGACCAAGCCCCCCGAGCCGAAGCCCGCCGAGCCGAAGCTAAAAGAAGCAGCCGATCGCATCGTTCTCGGTCCCCGCAAAATCAGCGTGAGCCGTCTCGCCCTGGGCACCGGAACTAACGCCAACGGCGGCGGTTCCGATCAGACCCGCAAGCTCGGCGTCACGGGTTTGGCCGACATGCTCAAATTCGGCTATGACAACGGCATCACCTTCTGGGATTCCGCCGATCAGTACGGGAGCCACCCGCACCTGCGCGAAGCGCTCAAAAGCGTCAAGCGTGAGAACATCGCCATCCTGACCAAGACCAGCGTTTCGACGGCGCCCGAAATGAAAGCCGCGCTCGACCGGTACCGCCGCGAACTCGATACGGATTACATCGATATCCTTCTGCTTCGCTCCATGGAAGATGCCAATTGGCCGGAGCGCAACAAAGGCGCCATGGACGTGATCGGGGAAGCGCAGGAGCGCGGCATCGTGCACAGCAAAGGAATTTCCTGCCACAGTCTGGAAGCGTTAAAAACCGCCGCTGCGGACAAGTGGTCGGAAGTGAACATGGCCCGCATCAACCCCGCTCAAGTCGCCATGGACGCCGAACCGCCGGTGGTTCTCGGCGTCCTCAAGCAGATGAAATCCGCGGGGAAAGGTGTGGTCGGAATGAAGATCCTGGGCGCCGGCAAGCTGCGGGGAAAAGTCGATGAATGCCTGCGGTACGCGCTCGTCCACAGCGCCTCCATCGACTGCTTCACCATCGGCGCGGAAAGCCCGGCCGAACTGGCCGACCTCATCCGCCGCATTCCCGCCGATGGCGTGCACGCATAACTCTACGGATTGCTGATCGCCGGGTATCGCGTCACCGTATAGTTCACCAGTTGCATCGTGTCCCTCCCGGCCGCGCTCATCGCCGCCTGGAAGTCGATGGTGATCGGTCCCTCATTCGAGTCCCGCGCCGTCACAAAGAATGGCAGCGAAGCCAGAATAGTTCCGAAGCTCGCGCCCGATATTTCCGTGCTCACGCTCGTAACCGACGCGTCGGCTTTGGCTGAGATCCTCGCGTCGGCCGCGCCGCCCTTGCGCTGAACAGCCGTCGTCGCGCCCCACACCACCGCGTAGGTAAACCCATTCAACTTTCCGTTGTGGGCGAACAGGCTTTGAATTTCGACCCGGTCTCCCGACGCCAGCGATTTCGCCGGAATCGTGCACGTGCCTAAGCTCGTCATCCGGATGGCGTTCGTTTGCGTGCCCGTCGCACTGCAAATCACCTGAATGTTTGCACTCGACCGTGCGAGCGATTTGCCTGCCGCATCCGCTCGCGCCACTTCCGGCGAGAGCTGCGATGCGATCGACGGCGTCCGGTACCACGCCAGTAACGTGTCTCCCGGCTGCGGCCCCGCTCCCGCGTTGAACTGAATCGACGACCCCGTCAGCGCATAATCGAACCCCTGCATCTGCGCGATTCCGTTCCGAAACAGAATCAGCGATTTCGCCGGCGTCGGCAGCCCGGCTAAGCCGAACGTTGTGTTTGACCCGTCCACCACCCCTGACGGCGATTCACCGTCCGAATAATTCGGTAGCTGCGTCGCATCGAAGCACGGCCCCGAAGTCCCGCTCACATAAACGCAGTCAGTGGAATTTCCCACCGCCGTATCCAGATCGCCGTTCGCGTCCACGATCGCCACCCGGCCGGTTCCATATGCCGGACCCTTCAGTGGCCGCGCCGACAAGTCCGATACCAGGCCCGTCACGTTCGATTCGCTCACCGGACCCGACCCTCCGCCGCCGGAGCTCACACCGCCGCCGCCAACTCCACCGCCGCCACTCACGAAGCTCGTCCGAATATCGACTAAACGCAGGGGAGACGTGCTCGGCGGCACCATCCACATTTCCTGCCACTGATTCATGCCGTCGCTCGAATACGTCACCGCATAAGGCACGCTGGGCGTAGCCGTCGTATTCGGCACAAGTTGCACGTACAGACTTCCCGCCACAATGGGCACGCTGACGCTTCCACCGTTGACGTTGGTCCCATCCGCCGCCTGAAACGTGTTCCACGTAATCACCGCGGTGGCATTCAGCAGCGTGCCGTTCGCCTCAAAAAGCGTATCTTGAATCGTTGTCAGCGCGGGGCTTTGGCCGTACGCACCCGCCGCGACTAATACTGAAACGGCCAATAAACGGCCAATAAACATCCTGACCTCCGGGAAAGCAGGGGATTCCCTGCTGCCCTCAGTCTATTGGCGCATCCTGCTGTTATGGTTCCCCATCGACGCCGAAACCACGCCTAACCACCCCATAACAAACAACTTATAAGAAACTAGCCCGGCTGTGAACGGCTATTCCGTCAGATACAGATGATGGCCGCGAATGTAAGCCAGCACCCCTTCCGGCAAGTCAACGTCCTGATCTCCCGCCGCCAGTTTCGTCCGAATCTCCGAGGACGAGACCGGCAGGTTCACCCCATCCACCCGCCGCACGCAAGCGTCATTCGGCATCTCGTATCTCGCCCCCGGCCGGCCCACCACCGCGAACGTCACCATCTTCGCCAGGTCACCCCAGCGATGCCAGCTTCGAATCTCCGCAAACGCATCCGCCCCGATGATGAAGTACAGGACCGCCTCAAAACCCAGTTGCGCCCGCAGCCGCTCCACCGTGCCCACCGAGTAGCTCTTCTCCGGTCCTGCTTCGATCCGCGATGCCAGGAAAAACGGGTCGCCCGCGCAAGCAATCTCCACCATGCGGAACCGGTCTTCATAATCCGCATATGGCCCGCTGGTGCGGTGCGGCGGATTTGCTGCGGGGATTACCAGCACCTGCTCCAACCCGCACTCCGCGCCCGCCGCCTTCGCCATCCGCAAGTGTGCGTTATGAATCGGGTCGAACGTCCCTCCCAGAATTCCAAGCCTGGTTCTACCCGGAATGCTAATGCAGTTCCTCGATGCGGATGTTTCGAAAATATGCTTCCATCGCCGGCCCCGCATGCAACTGCAGCGCGATCACCCCGCGCAGCCGCGCCGAGTCGTGAATGTCCGCCGTCACCTTCTTGTTCAACGACACCGTAATGTGGTCGCCCTGGCACCGGATTTCATACGTGTTCCAGCCCTTTAGGTCCACCACATCCTTTCCACCCGCCGCCCATCCATTCACCATGGTTCCGCGCGTGCCTTTTTCTTCGTAGATATTGCCCCAGTAATTGTTCTCGCCCGCGTCCGCCTGGTAGCCCGTCACCACATAATCCGGCAGCCGTTCGCTCCGAAACTGGATGCCGCTATTGTGATTCCGCAGCTTCATTTCGGCATGCAGAATAAAGTCGCCGAACTGTTCCTTGGTAATCAGAAATTCATTATGGTCGAGCGGCACACCTTCCGTTGACCCCACGATCATTCCGTCGCGCACGGACCACAACCGCGGATCGCCGTCCCACCCGTCCAGATTCTTGCCGTTGAACAGCGGGCGTTCGCTCCCCGCGCCCGCAATGCCCAGCGCCAGGGCGCCGAAGCTAACCGCGAACTGAAGAAACGCCGCCCGCCGCATTAAACGCCCGCTTCCGTGCGCTCGATCGTAACCGAATTCAGCTTCACTTCTTTCTTGGGACGGTCCTGCGAATCCCGCGGCGTCCGCGAGATCTTCTCGACCACGTCGTACCCTTCGGTCACTTCCCCAAAAATCGTGTGCTTATTGTCGAGCCACGGCGTCGCCGCCACCGTCACGAAAAACTGGCTCCCATTCGTATTCGGCCCGGAATTGGCCATCGACAGCAGCCCTTTTTTCCCGTGCTTCAGACTCGGATGAAACTCGTCGGCGAACTTATATCCGGGTCCGCCGCGTCCCGAACCTTCCGGGCACCCGCCCTGGATCATGAAGTCCGGGATCACGCGATGAAACACCAGATTGTCATAAAACGGCTTTCCGGTCTTGGTCCCCTCCGCCAGGGAGGTAAAATTCTCCACCGTCTTCGGGGCTTTATCGGCGTATAGTTTCGCCGTAAATTTTCCCTCGGAGGTGTCGAAATGCGCAAAAACATCGTTACTCATGCAGTGATTGTATCCCTTGCGGCGTTAAAGGACCGCGCACGCGGGATGTCCGCACTCGCACGTAATTTCCGTCATATCCGCCGCGTCTTCGCAGGACGTGCTGCAATACTTGCTATCCTTCGCCGCCATACATTTGCAAGCCGGATGCGCACACTTTTTCTGTTCAGCCATTTGGTAAAGCCTCCGAGGCTAACGGTAGCAATCGCGAGTCCAATAGAGCCGCCGGGGATCTAAGCGGCCGCCGCCAAATATAGCACTGAGTGCCACACCTAACCGGAAGCGTGCGCCCCGAAAATCCGTTTCCCAAAGCCGGCGCAGTGGGTTTTCCGGACCAGTACCGCTCTTCCGCATTTATTTCGCGCTCATTCCAAACGCCTTAACCCCATCATCCCCGCGCAGCCTCATCCCCGCCATGTACCGTGAAGCCGAAAGGAACTTCCCATGGCAACATCACCCATTACTCCGGAACTCAACGCCGATTGTGACCGCGCCGCGATCAATCGTGAAAACGCTCAGCACTCCACCGGTCCTCGTACCGTCGAAGGCAAACAACGGGTCCGCATGAATGCCCTTAAGCATGGCCTCTACTCTCAGGCCCTCATCGTCCACCCCCACGAGCAGGAGGCCTACGATCAGGATTTCAAGACTCTGGAAGCCCGCTACAGGCCCATCAACGAACAGGAAGCCGAACTCGTCCAAAGCCTGCACGAGTACCGCTGGCGCTTCAATTGTTCCGTCACCCTGGAGCGCAACCTCCACCGCTTAACCGAAGAAGATCAACTTGAAGCCATCGATGAACGGTTCGGCGAGCAGGACGAGGAGATTCGCCGCGCCCTCGCGCAAGCCGCCGGTTACCGCGCCAACACCCGAATGTTCGATCAGCTCAGCCGCCTCCAGGCCCGCCTCGAACGCATCCTCGACCGGACCTACCACGAACTCTCCTTCGTCATCGCAAACCGCCCGTTGAAGCGCCCCGTCGTCAAGGCAACGGAACAAAGCCAAACCACCTGGCCCAGTTCACCCGCCGTCCCGGCCGAAATGCCGGAATTCACCGGCTCGCTCAAGGAATTCAAGCGCAAACAGTGGCTGCGCCAGCAGGAGAAGCGCAACAACCCACAGTCAGGCGTCTAAAGCGCGTCCATTCGTCGTCGGCCCGTTTGCAGCACACCCAAGGCACGCCGGAACTGTGCCCGAATCACAGGTATCCTGCAAATGCGCCCATGCTTTCTCTTGCCGACCACTTCGGCCCCATCGACATCTACCTGTTCGACCAGCTCCTGCGCGGCCGCATCGCCCCCGGCGCGCGCATCCTCGATGCCGGCTGCGGAACCGGCCGCAACCTCGTCTACCTTCTTCGCGCCGGGCATGAGGTCTTCGGCGTCGATGCCGATCCCGACGCCATCGAACAAACCCGCCAGTTAGCCCGATGGCTCGCTCCATCTTTACCCGCCGAAAATTTCCGGCTCGGATCGCTAGAGTCCATGCCCTTTCCCAAAGCCTTCGCCGACGCCGTGCTGAGCAGCGCCGTCCTTCACTTCGCCCGCGACGACGAGCAATTTCACGCCATGCTCCGCGGCACCTGGGACGCGCTCAAACCCGGAGGTCTTTTCTTCTGCCGGCTCGCATCCTCCATCGGGATCGAATCGCAAATCACCCCCCTCGCGGCCAGGCGCTTCCTTCTCCCGGACGGCTCGGAAAGGTATCTCGTCGACGAGCAGCTTCTCATGAACCTCACCGCAACCCTTGGCGGCGAACTGCTCGATCCCATCAAGACCACCGTCGTACAAGCCCAGCGCTCCATGACCACCTGGGTATTGCTCAAGCACAAGTGACATCATGTATACATGCTCCAAGTAGGCGACGAAGCCCCCGACCTCGATCTCGCAACCGACACCGGCGAACAGTTCGACCTGAAAGCCCATCGCGGCAAAAAGATCATCCTCTACTTCTACCCGCGCGCCGATACCCCTGGCTGCACTATTGAGTCCTGTGAGTTCCGCGATGCCGCTCCGCGGTTCCAGGAGAAGGACGCGCTCATCCTTGGCATCTCACCCGACACCGTCAAAGCCCAGGCCAAGTTCAAAGAGAAGTTTGGTCTCAACTTCATCCTCCTCGCCGATGAAGATAAAGTCGCCGCCAAAGCCTACGGTGTCATGAAAGAGAAAAATATGTACGGCAAGAAAGTGATGGGCATCGAGCGCACCACCTTCCTCATCGACGAAAACGGCAAAATCGCCCGCATCTTCAACAAGGTGAAACCCGAAGGCCACGCCGCCGAAATCCTGCAAGCCGTCTAGTTTCTGAGGAACTCGCCGATCCGCTCCATCGCCGGCGCCAGCACCGATCGATCCGACGCATAGCAGATCCGCACCGATCCCTCGCCGCCATTCCCAAACGCCACCCCCGGCGCGATCCCGACCTTCGTCTCTTCCAGCAGCCGCTTACAAAACGCGAACGAGTCGGTCATCCCCGCAACGCGCGGAAACAGGTAGAACGCGCCATCCGGAGCGGGCAGCGTCAGCCGCGGCATCTTGCGCAATTCGCCCACGCAATAGTCGCGGTTGTCGCGCAGCCGTTCCAGCATCGTCCGCAGCTCAGGTTCGCCTTCCGTCAGCGCCGCTTCCGCCGCCTTCTGCACAAACCCCGCCGCGCACGAAACCATGAACTCGTTCAATTGCGCGCACTTCTGCGCCAGATCCCTCCGCGCGATCAGCCAACCCAACCGCCATCCCGTCATGCAGTAGCTCTTCGAAAAGGAGTGCACCACCATCACGGAATCCTCCCGCGTCGCCAACTGCAGAATCGATGGCACCGGCTCCCCCAGCCGCGCCCCCGAATAGTAAAGCCGGTCGTACACCTCATCCGCCATCAGCCACAGCCCATACTTGCGGCTCAGTTCCAGCAGCTTCTCCTGCTGTTCGCGGGTCGCCACCCATCCCAGCGGATTCGATGGCGAAGTGTAAACCAACAACCGCGTCCTCGGGGTGATCGCCGCTTCAATCGCCTCGAAATCGATCGAGTAAACAGAACCTTCCAGCGGCTGCGCAATCTCAATCGACTTCGCGTTCGCCAGCCGGATAATCGCCGAGGCATTCGGCCACGCCGGCGTCAGCACGATCGCCTCATCGCCCGGATCGAGCACCGACCGTATCGACAGTGCAATCGCCTGCACCCCGGAAGCGGTGATCATAATCTCCCGCTTGGGATCCAACTCCACGCCCTGCTGCTGAACGTAGTAGTCCGCAATCGCGCGCCGCAGCGACGGCAATCCCGCGTTCTCGGTGTAATAGGTGTACCCGTCGCGAATCGCCTTATCGGCCGCGCGCTTCAGATACTCGGGCGTCGGCAGATTCGATTCGCCGAAGTAGAGCCGCAGTACGCCAGGCATCCCCATGGCGATCTCGGCCAGTTCTCGAATCCGCGAATGCGGAACGCGCATCACGGATTCCGCGATAGTTGGAACGACAACAGTACTCAAGCCCCTATTATCGACCGAACCAATCCAGACCACACATGTGAACTCTTGCATGCGCTCATAAGTCGCGCGCGCATTGAAGCCGAAGCACTTCCGCATCGGGGCGCGTCGTGCATCGTTCGGGAGCATGTCACGCCGCTCCCAAACCATTTCGTTCCTTCTGCACGGAATCGCCATCGTGCTGCTCTTGCTATGGACGGTAAAGCCCTACGGCCCGGACTCGCCCGCTGAGGTCACCCACATCTTCGCCCCGCCGCCGGCGCATGCCCCAGCCGGTGGAGGGGGCATGCATGAACCGCGGCCCGTTCGCAAAGGCGTGCTGCCGCCCCACTCCGTCCGCGTCTTCACGCCACCGTTGATCCAGCGCGTCGACTTTCAACCCAGACTCATGGTCCAGCCCACGATCGACGCCCCGCCGGAAGTCCCGGTCGAAACAGGCGCGGTCGGCGACCCTCACGGCATCGGCGCAATCTCCGGCGGAACCGGCGGTCCGGCGGGGTTGGGTGATGGGACGGGCCGGTCGATTGGAAAAGGAATCGGCGACCGCTACGGAGACGGCATTGACGGCGTCTATTCCATCGGCCACGGCGCCAGCGCCCCGGTCCCGATCCGGATCGTGGAGCCCGAATACTCGGAACCGGCACGCAAGGCCCGCATGTCCGGCAGCATTTTGGTCTACGCGGAAATCGGTCCGGACGGCCGCCCGAAGAACCTGCACATCACCCGCGGCATGGGAATGGGATTGGACGAAAAAGCTTTGGACGCAGTGGCTAAGTGGCTCTTCAAGCCCGGTCTCAAAGACGGCCGCCCGGTAACAGTCCGGGCCACTTTCGAAGTGAACTTCCGCCTACTCTAGAGAACGCGAAACCGCTTCACGGCCCACAACTGATCCTACTTGTCTTCTCCCGACGGACGCGTCTGGCCTTGGAACCCGGTGTTGATCTCACGAGTCGGTTCAGAGTCGAGTTGTTCCACAATCAGTTGGCAAATGATCGTCTTGTTCGGAACCAGCTTCAAATGGAATGGACTAAAGTTAATCATCTCGAGCGTAATCTTTCCATTGAATCCAGCATGTATGGTGGGAGCCGTCAGATGGACAATAATTCCGATGCGAGCAAGAGAACTTCGGCCTTCCACTCGAGCCGCCAGCCTAAAGTCGCGATTGAGATGCACGCGTTCACGGGTGATCGCCAGCATGTGCCAGGGATGGCTCTTGAACGGCGGGAAGACGATCGACCCGTCGCTTTCCTTCTGGATTGGAACCAAGAACGCCTTCGCCGTTTTAGCAAACTTCTGCTTGGACAAGTCGAGGTATGTGGCCACCCCATCCACTTCCAGCTTTTCGGGATCCCACCCATAGAATTCGTCGCCAAGGAAAAGATCTACGGCGGACGTAGTGTACTGCGTGAGGTCGGGCGCCGGCGAAATTTCGATAGCGCCCTGTTCCAGCGCCTTCTTGATACCGTCGTCGCTTAGAATCATGAACGACTAAGCATAGGCCCAAGCGGCCCTCGGAACCCAGGCACGGAGGCCGCCCACAACCGGCTCGCCCTGCAACTCAATCAGCGCCTTATCATTGTCCTCCTCAACAAGATGGGCGATTACTTTGCCATTAACCTCATCCCCATTGCTCGGAAACTCGCTCACGCGGACATTCACGCGATCGATATAGACGGACGAGTCATTCACCGTGACATAGAACTCGCTCTCAAAAAGCCCTTGAGAAACGGTGCAAGCCACCAGGATGGGTTTTGGCATATCCGAGTTTCCCCTCTTACGCCTTCTCGAACTTCATCGCCGCCGAGTTCATGCAGTAGCGCAAATGGGTCGGCTCCGGCCCGTCGTCGAACACATGCCCCAGGTGCGCGTCGCACTCCTTGCACTTCACTTCCGTCCGCACGCCGAAACTCATGTCCGTGTGGTTCTCCACGTTCTGCTTATCGATCGGCTGATAGAAGCTCGGCCAACCCGTACCGGAGTTGTACTTCGTGTTGGAATCGAACAGCGCATTCCCGCAGCATACGCACCGGTAGATGCCCTTTTCGTGGTTATCCCAGTACTTCCCGGTGAACGCGCGCTCCGTCCCCGCCTTGCGCGTCACGTCGAACTCTTCCGGCGTCAGCTTCTTCTTCCACTCGTCGTCGCTTAACACGACTTTGTCCACGGTCACAGGCCCTTCCTTCTTGCCCGAGTTGTCGAACTTCACAATCGTCACTTGGCGCGAGCCGGAATTCTTCGCGGCGCGCGCGACGGCGCTGGCCGCGACGCCGCACACGGCGGCCATAAACATTCTTCTGGAGGCAATCACAGTTTTAGATCCCCTTCCTATACATTCTAGATCTCATCTGTAATTCGCTGGATGCAACCGTGAAGTTACGATCCGCGTTTTTCGGCGTTGTTCAGCGGCCACCCTGAAAGTCATGAGCGCGAAGTCGTCGGCGAAGACGCGTTCACCACTTCCACCTTCCCCGACCGTTTCCGTTTAATCTCCTGATCGAGCGTCGGCCGGTGCTGCCGCTTCACCCGGTCAATCCCCATCGGCAAGCCCGTCATCGCCGAGCGGTACACCGCGTCGATGATCCGCACATCCGCCAGTCCTTCTTCACCCGACGGCTCCGGCTCCACCCCGTCGATCAGGCACTCCGAAAAGTAGTCGATCTCCGCCGCAAACTGCCCGCTCACCGCATAGCTCTTCTCCGTCGTCTTTTCGCCGACGGTCAGGCGGTGCTTCAACTCCTTGGTGTAGTCGTATGCCGGTTCAATCTCCAGCCGTCCCTCGGTTCCCACCACCATCTGTGCCGACGCCGACGAAGCCCCGAAACTGCACGTAAACGTCGCCAGCCGGTCTCCCGGAAATCTCAGGATCGCGCTCGTCATTTCATCCACTTCATGGAACCTTTGATGATCGCCGTTCGCGCTGAACGCGGTCACTTCAAGCGGCTCATCGCCGAACATATATCGCGCCGCGTTAATGCAATACACCCCCATATCCCACACCGAACCGCCGCCGAGCACTTCCGGAACCGTCACCCGGATGTTCCCCGGCTTCACCTGCTGCGTGAACACCGACGAGAAAATCCGAAGATCGCCCAGTTTCCCCGATCGGGCAATTTCAATCGCCTCCAGCGTAGAGCGTTCGAAGTGCAGCCGGTACGCAATCATGAGCCGAACATTGTTTTCCCGCGCCGCCGTGATCATCGCGTGGCAATCCATCTCACTTGCCGCCATCGGCTTCTCGCAGAGAATCGAAACTCCCTTGCGCGCCGCCCGCTCCGTGAATTCCCGATGAAGGTGGTTCGGCGTCGCGATGTACGCCGCGTCGATGTCGCCCAGCGCCAGGCAATCTTCAAAATTCTCATAAGAGTAAGTGCGGGTCACTTTGTACTTACGGGATAGGGCATCGAGCTTTTCGCCGTCCCCGGAGACGAGCGCGGCCAGTTCGCTCGATTCGGTATGTTCAAACGCCGGCAGAACAGCTTCCTGGGCAATGTCGCCCAATCCAACAACTACGTAGCGGATCTTTTTCATGGCTTAAGGCTATGCCTGGATTCGCCGTATGTCAGTACCTTCACGCACAATCCGCGGAGCCAACGCGCGGGAACCCACAGTTCCACGCGTATATACTCTTCGGCGGAGTAGTACAGGAGCACTCAGTATGTGCATAGCGATTTTAGCCGCCGGACTTTTGATGCAACAGGTGTTCGGAGGTCAAATGGAAGTCGGAGCAAACACCCCTTTGGATCGGATGAGCGAGCAGGTTCGCGCGGACGCGGCCAGGCAGCTTCTAGACCAAGCCACGAAGCGGGAAGCCGCTCTGCGGGAAAAGCAGTTCGTCGATCGTTTCAACGAACTGGTCCTCGCAATGGGGCAGTTTTCAAAGAAGTACAAATCCGAGCACGTCATTGATGTGAAAGCCGTGCAGTCCATCAAGAAGGCGTATAAGAATCTGGAGAAGGCGGACCCTTGGTTCAAGAGTGTCGAGTAATCCGCTCGTAAGCGCTGAAGTAGGATCGGAGCGTTTGCCTTGAATCGAATCGCGCAACGGCGGTGGACCGGCACACCGCCGCATCGATATCGAAAATTCGGCCGATCGCCGCGGCCAACTCTTCTTCCGTCTCAACCAGGAAACCGGTGCGCCCGTTCTCCACAATCCCGGCGAGCGCGCCGGCTCGAAACGCAATCACCGGCGTCCCTGACGCGAGCGCTTCCATTGCCACCAGTGAACTGGTTTCAGAAGCCAGGCTCGGCGCCAGCAAACATCGCGCGGCGCCCAGCAACGCCGCTTTCCGCTTCAACCCCAGCGGCCCCAGGAAGCGCCGGCAGTCATCGAGCAGCGGCTCAACTTCCTCCCGGAAGTACTTCTGATGCGCCGGATACGGGTACACCAAACCCCCGATCAGCAGCGGCGTCCGGGCGCGCCGGCAAGCCCGAAGTGCAATGTCAATTCCCTTCTCGGGACAGATCCGGCCCAGCACCATCGCGTAATTTTGCTTCCGCGCCCGGGGCCGAAACGTTTCCAGATTCACGCCGTTCGCGATCGCGGGAAACAAGTCGGCCCCGGTCGGCGCCGTCCGCTGCTGCGAATCCGAAACGCACTGCAGATACGTCTGCGGACGCCCGTTTCGAAAAATACTCTCGGGGTACCAGGCGAGCGGCAGATGCAGCGTCGCCAACACCGGCACTCCCGGACCCGGCAGATAGTCGGCGAAGTCAATTCCATGCAGATGAATCAAGTCCACCCGCTGGGCGCGAAGGACGCGATCGATCAGTTCCCGCGTGGTCCGGTGAACCGCTTCACGCGCATGGTCGTCAATCGACTCCGGGACCGCGGGAAGCGGGACCAATTCACCGCGCACCGTTGACCCTTGAGGCGCAATCACGATTGATCGATGGCCTGCTTCCACCAGAGCCCGATCGAGCATGGTCAACACCTGCTCCGCCCCGCCCACGGCGTCCTCGCCAACCGGAGCGAACGGATACGCCACGCTCAGGACCGTCCAACTCATCGGCTCAAAGCGCGCCTCGCGCGCGCCGCGGACTCCCGCCACTTCTCGCCGGTCAACTCCCAGCCCCACTCCTCGTAGTTCAACGGCCCCGCATGCGGGGCTTGCGAGAAGTCGTACCGGGGCGCGGGCCGGAAGCGTTCAAACCGCGTGCTGAAATGGCTGAGGATCGGCCGCTGGGACGTAAAGCAGGCGAACATGCGATCCTTCCGCAACCTCGTCTCCGCATCCAGTTCCACCTCTTCCGCAGCCGGACCGGGAAGAAACTCGCCCGGCCGGAATACCCCTCCGTATCGGTTATAAAACGCGGCCTCCACGCGCTCGGGCGCGGTGGCGCCGAGAAGCGCGCACGCGTGCTGCGCGGCGAAGGCGGTCCCATCATGATCGGGATGCCCGCCTTCATAAGGGTGGGTGACGATCGTCGACGGACGTGTCTCTGCGATCAACTCCATCACCCGTCGAGTAAGCCCCGCCAGATCGTCCGACGCTTGCTGATCGGCCAACCCAAACCGCCGCGTCGTCCGTCCACCGGCCAGCGCCAGCGCGCATTCCAACTCTCGCCACCGCGCTTCGGCGTAATCGCTTTGGTTCCGAAATCCGGCCGCGCGCGCGAAGCTCAAATCCGCCGGCGATCCGTTCGTGACATGCGCGATTACACAGTCCGGCCACTCAATCATCCGTCCGCCGCACGCCAGCGTTTCGTCGTCCTGGTGAGCCACCAGAACCAATACCTTGCCGGGCCGCCACATCTTAAGCCGTCAGCGCCCTCATTGATCCGGCCATGCAATAGCGCCGCACCATACGCCCGCAAAACTCCGCAAACTCGGCCGGTTCCCGCGGTGGACTCGTGTGGTCCGGGCGCAGGCCGCGCGCGTCCGGCGTGTAGCAGAACGTCACCGTTAACTCGAACTCATCGAGCGCGCCCATCATCCGGTCGAACCACGCCTCGGCGCCCGGCCGTAGACTATCGGACCAACTCAAACCGGTCCGCAAACGCCGCACCCCCAAATCGCGCAGCCAACCGACCGCGTCATCCAGCCGGTGATCTTCAAAGTGAAACCACTGGCAGATCCCCAGTTCCGGCGTGTGGTTGTAGAAGCGCTTCAACGCCAGCTTCGGCGTGCCATCCTCGCGCAGCAGCCCCATGTAGAAGTGCCGGTAATAAGACGACCCTTCCGCTTCGCGATGTCGCGTGGTCGCGGGCCATGCGCGCGGCAAATCGTACAAGCTATACCAGTGAATCCGGTCAGCCTGGCCGGAGAGCAATTCCACCGTCCGTCGCAACCCGAAGTCTTGAACCTCTTCCGCTCCGAAAGTCGACACGCCCACTTCGGAGACCCACACCGGCAGCTTGGTCACGGCGCGAATTTCGCCCAGCTTCGCCGGCCAATCGTCGATCATCCAATGATTCCAATCGAGCGGAAACCCATGCACTGCGACCGCTTCCAGATGGTCGAGCACGCCCTGCTTTTCCATGTTCAGAAGGAACGCGGGGTCGATCGGCGAAATGCCTCCCAACACCCGCATCGGCGGACACGGCTGCGCGGCGATCGCCTGCGCGGCCAACGTCACCATGGTGCCGAAAATCTTCCACTCCGGGTCCATTTGAAAGTCCCAGTGCGAAAGGTTGTTCGGTTCATTCCAAAGCATCGCGGCTTCAATCAAGCGGGTGTCCTCCGTCCGGGTTATGGCGGCACACAAAGACTTCGCGCTCGGGGTGGGTCAGGATGTCGTACCCCGCGCTGCGCAGCATGGCTTCCGCGCAGGCGCGGTTCGGCAACCACCAGTTCGTCGGGTCATGCGAATAAGCATTCTCCACGAACACCATGCGCGGATAGCCCGGCTCTTCGAACACGGCTTCTTCTGAAAACGGGTAGTCTTCCTCGATCTCCGGAACGTCAGCAGTCCCACGCAGTAGCGACTGGAACACCAACAGGTCGCGAGTCACGTGCTCATGCAGCAGATCGAGCGCCAGCAGCGGGTGCCGCAAGTGATACAGCACGCCCATGAAGATCACGACGTCGAACCTCTCCCGCAGTTCCGCCACGCGATAGACCGAGAGCTTCCGGAACTCGATATCCATCCCGCGTACTTCGGCGGCGAACCGCGCCTGCGCCAGGTAGTCTTCGTCGGAGTCGATCCCGAGCACGCGGTCCGCTCCGCGCCGCTTCATCTCCATCGAGTAGAATCCGCCGTTGCATCCGATATCGAGCACCGTCTTGCCGCGCAGATCCGCCGGGATCGCGTCTGCAAAGGAGTCGAACTTGAACGCCGGATAGTTTCCCAGAAAGTGATCCGGCGCGGTCCAGACACCGTTCAGTTCCATGTTGTGAAACCAGGGGCCGAGCGCATTCACCCGCTCGCGGACCTGTTCTTTCGTCACCACTCCGACCCTCCCGCACTCAATACTTTGATGGCATCATGGAACCCACGCAGCGTTCCGACATCCGAGTAAGTCTCGCCCGCGCGTACGGCTGCGGCCGACCCGCCGCTCTCCAGCCACGCGTTCACCAGCGTCCCGATAAACTCGTCCCGCCGCTCGCGCCGCACCCACAGCGCATGCAGCGCGCGCAGCACCGCGCCGGGCATTTGAAACGCGCCCCAGATCCATTTCGTACCGGGGTCCGGCTGCTTCACGCGAATCTCCCGCACGCCACCCAGGTCGTCCGTCAGAACCGCGTCGAACAATTCCGGGTGCTCCACCGGGAATAGCAGGAACGATAGCCGGTCGGTGTGCAGCGTCTGGTAAGCGTCGACCGGAAACCAGATCGTATCGGGAAGACCGACGCGGACCAGTTCCTCATCCGCGATAAACGGCAACGCGCGGAAGATGGCGTCGCACAGACCGGCGGGGTCTTCCTGCACCACGTAGCAGAAGTCCGCGCGGCCCACCGCAAGTTCGCGGCCCGAACCGTAGTACTCCAGAATGTCCGACTTGCGCGGCGAGATCACGAAGCAGATCTTCCGCGCCCCGCCCATAATCATGCGCTCGACTAAGTAGTCGCTGACGGCGCGCGGCCACTCTTCGCCTTTGTCGAAGCGGGTTCCGACCGGGAGTAGTTCCTTCGAAAACCCCAATGGCTGAATGCGGCTTCCACGTCCGGCGGCCGGCACAATGCCCCACATCGCTAAACCTCCGCTCCCGCGTGAGCCGTCACCAGCGCATCCTCAAAGTCGATCGCCCGGTGAGCGGCGGTATGCTCATCGAGCGTTCGTTCGCGCGCGCGCGCCGCCATGCGCCCCAGTTCCGCCGCATCCCGGTCCAGCGCGCCGAGCACATCGTCCGCCGACGATGCCGTCACAATCTCCGACCCTGGTTGAAAGAACTCGTCCAGCCCCTCCCAGATATCGGTGATCAACGGCGCACCGCACGCCGCCGCTTCGAAGAGCCGCCCGGAAGGGCAGTAGCCGTATTCCGCCATCGCCGCGCGCGTTACGTTCAGGGTCGCTCGCGACGAGCAATAGAAGGCCGGATGATCAGCGGGAGCCACGTGCGGGTTGAAGAAGATGTTGTTGGTCCACGGAAAGGTGTTGTCGTACATCGCACCGCCCATTACGAATCGCATCTCCGGACGTTCCCGCGCGGGTTCCACCAGCAGCCGGTTCACCGCGTCCTGGCGGTCCGCCGCCCACGTACCCAGGTACGATAGGTCTCCGCGCCAGCGCTCCACCGGGTTTGCGGGATGATGCACGTCCGGGTCGACGCTCCCATAGATCGGGACGACGCGTTTGGCTCCGAGCCGATTCCGCAGCGCCTCCAGGGCACGCCCGCCGGTATAGCTCATGACCAGATCGAAATCCGCATAGCCGCGCAAGGGCACGTAGTCTACCGTTTCACCGGCGCTCAGGCGATGCAACGTCACCGGCGCGTCTAGGTCATAGAAGACCCGCATCGCGCGCGACGCATTCACCAGATCGGTAGCCGCTTGCGAGTCCGGGCAATAGGACGTGACCATCGCCGGATCGGCTTCGGCCACGCGCCGCCGCGCGGTGGGAAGAACCTCCTCCCACGAGGAGTAGAGCACCAATTCCACTCCCGGTAAGCCGGTCAGATCGCGGTGAGCCGCGTACCATTCGACATCCTTCTCGAAGAACGTGATTCGATGCCCGCGCCGCGCGAGCGCCTTCAGCAAACCACGCCACAGCGTTGCATGCCCGTTGCCCCAGGACGAACTGATGGACAGCCCGAAGATGACGATGTTCATGCTTCAGACCTCATGCGCGCCAACGGGGCGTCAAGACATTCGGCGACGTATTGCTCCAACTGCGCGGCGCGGTGGACCGCCGTATGTTCGGCCAACACCCGCTCTCTCGCCCGGCGTCCCAACTCCGCGCGCTCGCTCTCGTTAAAGCCTTGCAGTAGACGCAAAGCGTCCGCCGTCGAGCGAGCCACCAAAACCTCCTTGCCCGGCGTGAACAGTTCATCGAGCCCCACCCAGTAATCGCTGATGATCGGCGTCCCGCAAGCCGCCGCTTCGAACAGGCGCACGCTCGGCGAATAACCGGCCTTTACCATGTCCGCGCGCGTGATGTTCAGCGTAAACTGCTGGCCGTTATAGAACGACCGGTGCTCGGGCGGCGGCAGATGTTCGCATCGCTCCACGTTGTCGGGCCACTCGATGGTGCTTGGATACAAGGGCCCGGCCACCGCGAACCGGCTCTTCGCGAGTTGCCGCGCAGGTTCAATTAGAAGCGCTTCCAGCGCGGGCTGGCGATCCGCGCTGTGGGTCCCGAGATAGCCCATCAGCCAATCGGGCGGGCGATGCTCGGGGTAGTACAGTTCGGGATCAACGGCGCAGTAGAGCGCCCGCGCCATCGGGGCCCCAAACTCCCGCTCAATGCGGCGCAAGACCGGGCCGCCGGTGAACGACAGATACATTCCATAGCGGGGGACGGCCGAGGCCGCCAGATACTCTTCGTCGCCGCGCTCCAGCTTGCTCAGCGTCACCGGCGTATCGATGTCATAGAAGGCCGTGATGCCGCGCGCCGTGCGCTGCACCCAGTCGCCTACTTCGACGCCGTCGGGTACGTACGACCCGACGATCACCAGGTCGGCTGCGCGGACGGCTGGGGCATGAAAGTCGAGTCCCCGGAGGCCGTCATAAAGTTCCACGCGGGCATAGCGGAAGCCTTGAACGTCGCGGTTTTCGCGATACCAGGGCTTGTCGCGCTCCAGAAAGAGAATGTCGTGGCCGCGATCGTGAAGGCCGCGCAGGAGCGCCCGATACGTGGTGGCATGGCCGTTGCCCCAGGACGACGTGATCGACAAGCCGAGAACGACTATGCGCATGCCGCTCTCCGCTCGAAGATGGCGTCGAACTGCTCCGCGCGATGCGCATAAGTGTGTTCTGCGAGGACGCGCTGCCGCGCCGCTTGGCCAATGGCGCGGGCGCGTTCCGGGTCCAGACCGCGCACCAGCGCAGCGACTTCTTCTCCGTTGTGGGCGACCAGCACTTCGCGCTCCGGTTCGAGGAACAACTCGATGCCTTCCCAATGGTCGGTGATCAGGCAGGCGCCCGCGCCGGCCGCTTCAAAGACGCGCGTGGCCGGGCTGAAGCCGAACCGCGCCATGCTTTCGCGGCTGATGTTGAGCGCGGCCGTCACCGAGCAGTTGAACGCATTGTGATCGCGCGTGAAAACGTGGCCGGCGGCGCGCACGTTCGGCGAAACCGGTTTGTCATGCCAGCCGTTGCCGCCTAGCACAAACGAGCGCTCCGGGCAGAGCGCGGCGGCCTTCAGGAAGAACTCTTCGACGCGGGCCTCGCGATCCGGAAGACGGTTGCCGAGAAAGCCGAGATCGCCCTCCCACCGCCGATCGGGCTCCACCGGGAAGTGCGTCGAGGGATCGAGCGCGTTATAGATGGGGATGCACTCGCTCGCACCGAAGGACTGGTATGCGCTCACCACCGGGTCGCCGCCGCCGTAGGTGAAGACGTAGTCGTACCGCGGCACTAGCGCGCGGAAAGGATCGCGCTCATCGGCCCGCATCCGTTCGAGGGTTGCGGGCGCATCCACATCCCAGAAAGCGGTCAACTGCCCGGACCGCCGTTGATCGATAACAGCCGCTTCCAGCAACTGGTCATAGACGCCGATGCCACTCGCCTTGACTAGCATTTCGGCGGTCGCCGCTTGTTCGAGGGCGCGCAGCGCAGCTTCATCCGAATCCCCCGCGTACGGGACGACGCGCGCGTAATCCGGATCGGCGATATCGCGATGCTGCTGACGGCCGTAGGCGTCCGGCTCATAGAACGTGATCTCATGCCCGCGGAGCGCGAGTGCGCTCAGGATGCCGCGATAGTAAGTGGCCGCGCCGTTCCAGTAGGCCGAAACAAGGCTCGATCCGAAGAACGCGATTCTCACGCCGCCACCCCCGCCCGCGCGGGCTTGAGCGCAGAGTAGATCGCCATCAGTTCCTCCACGCGGTGCGCGCAGGTGTGCCGCGCCTGAATCGTTTCCAGCCCGCGCGCGGCGAGATCCTGCGCCAGCGCTGGATCGTGGCAGACTTCGCGCATGGCGGCGCGCGTCTCTTCACCATCGCGAACCTTCAAGTAACTCCCCGGGGCGAACAGATTCTCCGCATCCCGCCAAGGCGCGCTGAGGAGCGGAATCCCGCAGGCGAGCGCTTCGAACACGCGGATGGTCGGTACGCCTTTCAGAGCTTCCGCATAAGGCCGGCGCGGGACATGCACCGTGAACCGGTACTGCGAGAAGATCCGTGGCGCCAGGTAGTTGGGCAGCCAATCCGCGTAATCCACACGCGCCCGCTCGAGTTCCGCAAGGGCGGCCGCGGGATACCGGACGCCGTAGATGCGCGCCCGCAGACTGAGATCGCGGACGGGGTCAATCAAGAACTCCCGCAGTTCCGACGTACGCTCGTCATCGCCCCAGTTGCCGATCCAAACCAGATCGCCCG
The DNA here is from genome assembly GCA_965225785.1 of Bryobacteraceae bacterium. Classification (GTDB taxonomy): domain Bacteria; phylum Acidobacteriota; class Terriglobia; order Bryobacterales; family Bryobacteraceae; genus Bog-113. The sequence goes on from CBDDBV010000022.1 coordinate 100,360, forward strand.
CTGTCTCGCCCGGCGGGTGAGGATAAAAGACGCGCGTGTCGGCGGCCTCGTGAAATGTCCAGACGCGTTCCGCCCAACCGCTTTTGAGATACTGCTCGCGAACGGACTCGCCGAACGCGAGCACGCCATCGTAATTGGCCAGATCGTAGCGGGACATGCCCGCCGAGTCGGTTACCGAGCGGTGGTGGGTGTCATGGAAGAGCACGCGTAAGGTCGCGTGACGCGCCCGAGCCGACCCGATGCGGGCGACCAGTTCCGGCTCATTCCATTCGTGGACAATCGCCAGATCGACGCCATCGAGCGAGGCATCCAGGTCGAAACCCGCGGGATCGTAGACCCGCACCGGCAGGTTCGGGTAAGCGGATCGATATCCGTCCAAGGCCGCTTCTCCAGCCGAAGCCGAAAGATTTCGGGCGCTCCAGCTATCCGACGGTTCCCACGCCGCGACATCATGCCCGCGCGCGGCAAGTTCGGTGACTAAGCCGCGGAGGAAATGGGCGTTTCCATGATTCCAGTCCGATCGAAGGGAATGACAGAAGAGAGCGATGCGCATGATTCGTAGGCTTCCAGATACTCGTTCAACATGGTGGCGCTGTTCAGCTCCAGCGCCCGGGTGCGCGCGGCGACCGCTAAATGGCTTCGTTTTGCTGCGTCCGCCGCGAGGGTGTTCAAGCCGTCGCGCCAAGCGGCCGCATCGCGCGGCGGCGCGTACATCGCGGCTTCGCCCCAGATCTCGCGGAGGCTCGGGATGTCGCTGAGCATGAGCGCGCATCCGGAAAGCGCCGCTTCGAGAACGGTTAACCCAAATGGCTCGTAGAGCGCGGGATGCGCATAGATGGCGGCGCGCGAGTACCAGGCCGCCAGCACCGCCGGATCCAGACTGCCCAGCGGACGCAATTCGCCAAACAAAGCCACTTCACCATGGGGGCTTTGTTTTTCGCCGGCCACGTACATCGGCCAGTTCATTTCGGGAGCGGCATGGTCCAACACCCGCAGATTTTTCGCACCGTCCCAGAGCCGCCCGGCCGAGAGAATGAACGGATCTTTTGAGCTTTGACAAAACAAAGCCAAATCACGCCCGTTGTAGATAACCCGCGTGTTTGCAAGGGCTCCGTATTCCCGCTGGAGTTCCGCGAGCATCGCCCGTGACGGCGCAATCACCACGCCGGCCGCGTGGAGTCCACGCCGCACCCGCTCGGTATAGTTGTGCCACAGAGCCGGTGCTTCCTCTCCGCGAACCGCACGGAACCAGGACCGGACGCAGGAGTGCGCAACAACCAAGGCGGGTTTGTTCCACGGCAGAGCCGCGTGAACAAAACCGTTCAGGTGAATCAAGTCCGGATCAAAGCCATCCGCCAGATCCAACAGCCAGTCGCCCGCGCGATCGACGTCGGACCACGGTTCATCCATCCACTCGAGCTTGGCTTCGTTTTGTACGAGGCGCAGCCCGGCGATCTGTTGGGCTTCGATCCGCTTCGTCTCCGTCACGCCGCCGCCCATCACCGCCAGCAGCACTTCCACGCCCCGGGCGGTCAAGCCGCGGGCCAATTCCAGCGCGTAAGTCCAGACGCCGCCCATGGCGTCCGCCGTCATAAGGATGCGCGCGGGCACCCTACCCATTGCCGATTTGCACCAATTCCAATTCCCGCAGCGCCCTGGGACGGGATTCCTGAATATCGCTGAACTCGTCGAAGCTGCCCAGGTATTGCGCGTGGGCGCGCTCCCACGCCTGGTCGTCCGGCGCGCCCCATCGCCGAGTGTATTCGGGAGACCCGGGATACGGGAACAGGGGCACGGGCTTATTGGCCCATACGCCCGCAGCGTTCAGACGAAGGCGGAACGCTTCCACTTCATCGGGATGGTCTTCCCGCATCTCAATCAGGTTGGCCTGAACAAAGGGCACAAGCTGCTTGGCGAAGATGAGCCGCTCGGCGAGTTCATCGGTGGTCACCTTGCATTTTTTGTCGAGCATCTCACGGCCGGCTTCAGTGATGCTCTCGACACCCGCTTCAATGGACACGCAACCGGCGCGGCCGAGGAGACCGATCATCTCATGGCTCCAGAGGTCGATCCGAGTCTGGACGCCAAACTTCAGCCGCCGCTCCGCCAAAGCCTCCAGCAATTCCCGGTTCGGCAGGAAGATCTCGTCGATGAAGTAAATGTACTCAACACCCTGCCGGAGCAGTCCATCCAACTCTTCCAGAATGACCGGCAAAGGCCGCCGCCGGTACTTGTCGCGGAAGTTGTCTTTCGCGCAGAACGTGCAGTGATACGGACAGCCGCGCGATGTTTCCATTTCCGCGCCGGGCCCGCATGGCTCCTTATCAAAACGATGATGGTGGTGCGTGTGACGCAAGACAAAGCCATCCGGCCAGGCGAGCGCCGGAAGCTTCGCCATATCGGCCGAATGGGTTCCGCCTTGCACCACGGGCGCGCCCGATTCCCAGTGACAAATGGAATGGATCGACGGCCATGGCTGGCCGAGCAGGGGGAGAATCTCTTCGCACTCGCCCATCACCACCAGATCCGCGCGTGTTTTCCGCAACGTGGCGGCGGGGGTGGTGGAACCGTGCGGTCCTACAATCACTATACGCCCGCCCACGCCGCGGAGAAGGTCAGCGGTTTCGATGGGAACGCGTAATTCGGGCGGGGCACAGCGCCAGAACAGGTAACTGGGAGCAGTCGTAATCACCGAAAAATCGGGACAAAAGGCTGTGACCCGCCGCCTTACCTCGGCCGTATCCAGGTTTTCCAACTGCGCATCGACCAGGAGCGGCTCATACCCGGCGGCGATGAGCAGTTGCTGGGCATAGCCGAATTCCAGCGGCAGATGCGGCTCCCGGCAACCGAAGTAAATGCTGCCGTCGAAGTTCCAGTTGGGATTGATCAGGGCGTAGCGCATGGGGTGTAAACCACCTCTTAAACCATCAGCCCGCGCCGGGCGAGTTCCGCCCGCGACTCCTGCACGCGATCATGAGCGATCTGGCCGTTCAACCACTCGGCCAAGTCGACCAAGCCGCGCTCCAGCGTGACTTCCGGCTCAAACCCGAGAACCTTTCGCGCCCGGCCGATATCGGCGAAGCAATGCCGGATATCGCCCACGCGGTATTGGCCGGTTACCTCCGGCTGAATCCCACGGAAATTCAACGCCTGGATGACGCGGCAGGCGAGCTCACCGATCGAAATCTGAATGCCGCTCGCGATGTTCAACGTTTCGCCATCGGCTTCCTGGACTTCGAGCGCCAGGCGGCAGGCGCGAGCGATGTCGTAAACGCTGACGAAATCCCGCAACTGCCTGCCATCTTCGTTAATCAGAGGGGCCTTTTGATTCAAAAGGCGGGACGCGAAGATGGCCAGAACGCCGGTGTAGGGGTTGGACAGGGCCTGATAGGGACCGTAGATGTTGAAAAAGCGCAGCGCAGCGGCGGAAAACCCGTAAGAGCGAGCCACCATCAGGCACATGCGCTCCTGATCGAACTTTGAGAGCGCGTAGACGGAAGCCAAGGTCGGCTGCTTCCATTCCGGGGTGGGAAGCGGCGTTAAATCCTCACCCGCCTCGTCGCGCACTTCCCAGTCGCCCGCCTTCAGTTGATCGAGCGTTCGATCCACCGCGTTGCGCGTTTCCCCGGCGCTGTTTTGATACAGGCCCTCGCCGTAGATGCTCATACTGGAGGCGACGATGAGGCGTTCCACCGGGCGCTTAATGAGAGCTTCGAGCAGTACCGCCGTACCGACGTTATTCACGCTGGTGTACCGCTCGACCTCATACATGCTTTGCCCGACGCCGACCAGGGACGCGAAATGGTAGACGGCATCCACATTTTGGAGGCAACGCTCAATGGCGCGGGGGTCGCGGACGTCGCCGACGACCAGTTCCACTTCTTTGTTCAGGTAGGCGGGACGCCGTTCCTCCCGGCCGTGAACCTGGGGATGCAGACTGTCCAGGGCGCGAACTTCATAACCTTTGGCGAGAAGCTCATTGGCAACATGCGCGCCGACGAATCCGGCGCCGCCCGTGATCAGTACCTTTTTCCCCATTCCGCTGTTCCCTCCTGAGATCTTCTACTTACATGCAATGAGAGTGCCACAAACTGTTTTATTATGTGTAGGTTAGAAAATTGTAAGTAGTTTTGTCACAATCCCGCCGTATGTTATGACACGGTTACTGTTAATTCGGCACGGGGCTACCGACGTGATGACGACCCATTTGGCGGGCCGCACGTCCGGCATACCGCTGAACGAGGCGGGCCGCGCCCAGGCGCAGGCGCTCGCGAAGCGGCTGGTCAAGCCGGATGCGCTGATCACCAGCCCCATTCAACGCGCGCGCGAAACCGCGCAGATCGTTGGGGATCGTCACGGAATTGCCCCGCAAGTTCGGGACAGCTTCGTGGAATTCGAATTCGGGGAGTGGACCGGTCGCACGTTTGAAGAGTTGCGATCGGACGCGCGCTGGCAGGAGTTCAACCGGCTGCGGGATTCCGTTGTTGCGCCGGGCGGGGAGTCGATGCTGGATGTGCAACGGCGGGCGCTGGCCGGGCTGGAAGAATTTCGGGGTGAAGCGTATTCCGGGAAGACGATCGCGATTGTGAGCCACGGGGATGTGATCCGGTCGCTGTTATTGCAAGCGGCCGGGTCTTCGGTGGCGAATTACTGGCGGTTCACAGTGGGTGCCGCGTCCATCAGCGAACTGGGAATGGAAGGCGGCGCGGACCGGATTATCCGGGTGAACGATTGCGCCCATTTGGAAAGTTCATGGGAACGCTCTTTGGGACGTCCGGTGCAAGATTCCATGTGACTTCTACGCCTGTATAGACTATTCTGATGGTTCTTGCCATGCGCAAACCGAATTTGCTTTTGTGTTCGCTCGCCTTGCTGCTGACGGGGTGTGCGTCCAGCCACGACCGGAGCATCCGAGCCCGGGAAGAACGGCCGTTTCCCAACCCGACCCTAGGGACGGATAACCCGGAATCGCAGTGGTACAAGACGCAGATTCTCGCGTCTCCATCGGCACCGAGCACGACCGGGGCGGGCGCGGTGGGTTCGAGCACGACAGCCGTGCCGGGCACGAACAAGCCCGCCCGTCTGAGCAAGACGCCTTCGCCGACCACACCGGCGCCTCCAAACACGAAGGCGGGCAGCACCGGCGCGAGCACATAAGCGGCACTTAACAAGTATTTACTGAAAGGATTCCACAATGCGCGCACTTTATAGGAATGCGCGCCATTATCTTTCTTTTTGCCGCCGCTTTGCTCTGCCGCGGCACCAGTGTTCCCGCAGTTTCCTTCGAAGAACTTATTCGTAAATCCGATCGAATTATTACGGGAGATGTCGTTAAATCGACGACTTCGTGGGGCAGCGAGCACAAGTATATCTGGACCCGGTATGAGATCGCCGTCAGCGAGGTTTTAAAGGGCTCGGCGGGGAAAAGCGTGATGGTGAGCGAGCCTGGTGGGGCGCTGGACGGCGTGCAGATGCGGGTGGCCGGGGCCGTCCGATACAAGACCGGCGAGCGGGTCACCCTATTCCTCAAGGCTTACGGCGCCGATAACCGGACTGTGGGGTGGTCGCAAGGCAAGTTTTCGATCGACGCGAATGGACGGGTGCATCCTGTCGTGTTAACCGGAGCGGAGACCGTAGGCGGCGCGCCGGCTTCGACGCCGCTGCAACGTTTGGATGGCATCCGGCTGAGTGAATTGCGCGAGCGCGTGCGCGCCATTAACGCTACCGCCCGAAGCACGCCGGAGAAGCTTCCGTGAGACTGCTGTTCGCGTGTCTGTTGATGGGATCGTCGCTGGCTTCGGCGTACGTGCGTTTGCAGGATGGCGCGGTGTTCGAACATCCCGTGGACAGTACGAATATCGAGTTCTATCTCAATACGCTGGCGGCGCCGGGATTGAAAAACGCCGACGGAGCGACCTGGATTGCGGCGGATGCGGACGTGGCGGGCGCGGTTAACGGCGCGCTTGGGGCGTGGAATTCCGTCTCGACCGCAAACGTGCATTTCGCGGCGGTGCAGCCGACGGCATCGCCTGATGGAACAGCGGGCATGAACGTGATCGCCTTCGACGATACGCCGGAAAACCGGCTGCTCACCGCGGGCGCGGCGGCGGTGACGGTACGGATTCTGGCTCTGCCGGATCTCACGGGCGTGTTTCTGAAGACGGACATCATCTTCAACCCCACGGAGGGTTTCTCGACCAACCTGGCGGCCGGGACCTATGATTTGCAAGCTGTCTTAACGCATGAGCTGGGGCATGCGCTGGGGGCGGATCATAGCGGGGCGCTCTGCGCGACGATGTTCCAGGCGAGCGCTCCGGCGACCAACAACCGCGCCCAACTTTCAGCGGACGACATCGCGTTTGTCTCGGCGGCTTACCCGCGATCAGGTTCCGGCGCAGGGTTGGCGGCGGACGGGACGATAGCCGGGGTGTTGACGGACCAGAACGGAAATATTCTTCACGGCGCGTTGATCTCGGCGGAAGATCCGGTTTCGGGGGTGATGGTGGGCGGGTTCTCCAGCCCGGAGGACGGGACGTTTTCATTCCAGCTTCCGGCGGGCGCGTATCGGCTATGGGCCGAGCCGCTCACCGGCATGGTCCAAGCGGCCGACCTATACCTGCCGACGGATGAGCCAGTGGATACGCAGTTTCAACCGGCGCTGTCGCCATCCCTGGTGAACGTGGCGGCGGGATCGATATCGCAGGTAACGCTGGCGGCCACCGCCGGTGCTTCTCCGATTGCAATCCAGTATGCGGGGGCGGTTCCTCCGCACACGGGGACGTTTAACATTTACGCCGGGCCGGCGGCGATCCCTTCCGGCGAAGATGTCCCGTTTGTGATTCAGGCGACGGGATTGTCTTCCGATTTCGGGGACGCCGATGTCACGTTAGTGGGGCCGGTGACGCTGGTGCCAGGATCGGTGGTTTCATTGGGAAATTCGCAGTACGAATTGACTCTGCATGTGCCCAGTGCGCCCAGTACCACGAGCGCGAGTATCGTCCTCGATTACCACGGGAATACTGCCGCATTCTCGGGCGGATTGATCATCGAGCCCGCGATCCCGGCGTTCCCGGCAAATGGAGTGGGAAATGTGTTCAGCTACGCGAGCCAAGCGGTGGCGCCAGGCGAAATCGTCGCGATTTTCGGGACAAACCTCGGTCCCGCGGCGGGGATGAGCGGCAGCTTCGACCCGAACGGAAATCTCCCGGCCAGCGCGGGTGGGATACAAGTGACCTTCAACGGACACGCCGCGCCAATTTTCTACGCGAGCGCGGGACAGGTGAACGTGGAAGTGCCGTTTGAAATCGCGGGCGCGGCATCCGCCAGCGTTGTGATTTCGAATGGCAGCGTGGCGAGCCAGTCCGTCGAGATTCCTGTACAAGCGTCGGTTCCCGGTCTGCTGGGCTCGGCCATCAATCCGGACGGTTCCTTGAACACCGCTTCCAATCCCGTGGCCGGCGGGCAGTACGTGATTCTCTATGCGTCCGGGCTTGGCATGAAGACGGCGGCGGTGGTGACGGGCGGAGAAGTGGTGGGCGCGCAGCCATCGGCGGCGGCGGTGACGGCGAGCATCAACGGCCAGCCGTATACGCCGGAATACGCGGGGGCCGCGCCTGACTTCACCGGGCTCGATCAGATCAACCTTTCCATCCCGGCGAGCTTGCCATCGGGTAAGGCGATGCTATCGGTGGAAGTTAATGGCCAGACGAGCCAATCGATTGCGGTGTGGGTGCGGTAGAGGCCAGCGTTTTGCCGGCGCTCAGGAGATTCGCGAAAATCCGGTAGGCGCCGGGAACTCCCGCGGGCAGTTCGCGGAACCAGGAGTATGCAGTGAATACGTAGACTCCCTTGCCGTAACGGGTATAGAGGTTACCGCCATCAAGGTCCTTCTCGCCGGCATCGTGGGTGGCGAACAACGTGGCGTAATGCGGATCCCATTTGAAAGCGAAGTATAAGCCGCGCTCCTGCACCCAGTTTTGGAAATCCGCGGGGCCAATCGTATTCGGGCTATTCAGGAGCGGGGACCGCGGCTCGGTCAGCGTGATCGGCGAATCTTCTTCCACCACGCGGTCGCGCGAGAGTTCCAATGGGTATGGTCCCAATGGGCCGGGCTGAACCGTCTTATCGGGGAACCGCGCGAAGTCGAGAACGTTGTATTGGACGACCAAGGTGCCGCCCGCCTGGACGTATGCGAGTAAGCGGGGCTCGGCGGCCTTGAGATCATCCCGGACGTTGTAGGCGCGCACGCCGGTGACGATGGCATCGAAGCGCGACAGGTCACTGCGCAACAGATCGTCCTGGCTCAGAAGGGTGACCGCGCCGCCCATCTGACGGATGGCATCCGGCACGGCGTCCCCGGCTCCCATGATGTAGCCGATGTTGCGGGCGAGCACGCGTAATTTCTCGGGCTGGAGCGTGCCTTGAGCGGGAAGGAAAATCACCTGCGGGGGAATGTGTTCGTAGTCGATGGACTGCATCCCGGTGGCGATTTCACGGCCGCCCACGTGGGCGACGGCCTGGAACGAAGCGCGCACATCGCCCGCACCGGCAGGCGGCTTGACGGTGTACCAAAACTCGGTTTGGCTGCCGGCGGAATCGAGTTGAAAGGTGGAACCCGCACTGGCGGCGGTCCACCCGGGGGGCACTTCGAGCTGGACATCGCCGGAGATGGGGGCTGAATTGGCGCGCACCTGCACGGAGATGCGGCGCTCCTCACCGCTGGGGAAGATGACGACGCGCTCAGGCAGGTTGACCGCAACGGCGGGAACGATTTCGAGCGGACGGGTCAGTTCGCCGCGAACGTGGTCGACATAGCGAAAATGGACGGGGCAATCGAGATGGACGGGGGCTCCGGCGATTTCGAGCTCCAGGCCGGCATTGAGAACGGGGATGGGGGCGGCGCGTCCGATCAGGCGTTGATCGGTGATGACGTAGCGATCCGAGTGACGCGGCTCCACCAGCCAGAACGGCTGGGAAAAAGGAGCGGCGGCGGGTACATCGACCTTCACCTCCCGGGTAACCGGCGCGTCGTCACCGAGGGCAGCGGAAACGGTTTGATGCTCGTCCTTACTCAATCCATCGAGGCTGAAGGTCTTCCAGCGGACGTCGGCCGGAAGACGTCGGATGGCGGTGACGGTCACTTTGAGAGAGCCGCCCGGCGAGACGGAGGCGGCGTCACTGGCGGCATCCACCCAAAGGCCGGAACAGAGTTCCAGCAGGTGATCGATCGCGCTCAGCTTCTCATGGGCCCAGCCGGAATCGGAACTCGCGCCGGACAGCGCCGACAGTTTGCGGCGCGCGTCGGCCAGAGCAGGCAGGATTTTCTCGGGGTGCTCGGGGGTAAATTCTTTGACGGCGCGCGCCATGGAGTCGCCCACGGTTTTTCCACCCTCAAGGCGGTTCCACGAAATGTCGATGCCATCGAACAAGTCCTGCTTGGCCATGTCGCCTTCGACGGGAACGAAGTAGTTCATGGAAGGCCCGCGCTGCTGGGGAACGCCCATGCCCTGGCTGCGATGCTGGCTACGGCTCAATCCCGCGATCTCGCCATAGGACTTGCCGATCACGGGATCGAAAGCGCCGGCATCCACTTGAATCCGATTGGGAAGCGCGAGGGTTCGCTTCTCCATCTCCGGCGTGAACGTGAAGGCATTCCAGACAAGGCGTTTGGCCTTCCACGGCTTTACCCAGGTGAGTTGTTCGGGAAAGCGCGCGGGATCGCCGGCGGCTTCGAAAGCTTCCTTGCCGAGGATGGCGGAAGCCTGGTGGTGGCCGTGCCCGTCGAGCGGGGTTCCGGAAAAGCGAAGGATGATGACGTCGGGTTGGAAGCGGCGGATTACCCAAACGATGTCGGAAAGGGTCTGGTCGTGACCCCACTTCGCGATCGCCTCCCGGGAGCTTTTGCAGAATCCGAAGTCCACCGCGCGGGTGAAGAACTGTTCCGCGCCATCGATGTTGCGGGCATCGAGCAACTCCTGGGTGCGGATCACGCCGAGAGCGTCGCCTTGCTCCGAACCGATCAGATTCTGGCCGCCTTCGCCGCGAGTCAGGGAAAGATAGCCGGTGCGAATGTGCCGGCCGCGAGCCAGCCATGCGAGCACGGCGGTATTCTCGTCGTCCGGATGGGCTCCGATCATGAGGGCGCTGCCGAGGACCTGCGCACGTTGGAGCGATTCGGTAATTTCATCGGCGCCGGTGAGATAAGTTCCCGCCCAAAGCGAGCCGGTAAGGGTAAGAGCAGCGGTTATCCGCAGTGCGGCCTTAAATTTGCTCATTCAAGCATGGTAGCTCTTGGGCCGAATCGCCGGGGGAAATGCGGCGGTATGAAGTAATTGTGTATTACATCTTTAATTGGTTCAATCTGAAATTTTGATTAAATTGCGCTTGGGCGATGTAGGGTAAAATGACTAGAATTGCCGCAGCATAGAAAGCTCGCTAGACGTGGAAGACATCAGTTCCGCCGACGTTGAAGCGGCCGGGCGGTTCCGCATGCAAAACGGCAACCCCAGCATAACGGCCCAGCGTGTCGCGCTCAGGCGGGCGGCCCATCAGGTGTTGGACAATCCGCTCGTCTTCGACGATCCGTACGCGCTTACGATCATCGGAGCCGAGGCGGCGTCGAATCTCAGGTCCGCGCCGGCGAAGCTATTCGACCCAGGTTCGAAATATATCCGTGCTTTCATGGCGGCTCGGAGCCGGTATGCGGAAGACCAACTGGCCGCCGCGATGAAGTGCGGTGTAAAGCAATATGTGATACTCGGCGCTGGGCTCGATACTTTCGGTTATCGCAACCAGTATCCGGCGGCCGAGCTTAGTGTGATCGAAGTGGATCATCCGGCGACGCAGGCCTGGAAGCGGGAGATTCTACTAACGGAAGGTATTGCGATTCCCTCGAACGTGGCGTTCGCGCCGGTGGACTTTGAGAAGCAGACGCTGGCCGAAGGCTTGCGAGCCGCTGGATGCGAGACCCGCCATCAAACATTTTTCTCGTGGATGGGCGTAACTCCCTATCTGACGAGCGATGCGTTTAGCGCGGTTCTGCTCTTCATCGCCGGGATGCCGCCGGGCAGCGGCGTGGCCTTCGATTACGCCGTTTCCAGAGCTTCCCTGAATCCGATTGAGCGGACCGCGCTGGACGCTTTATCGAGCCGCGTCGCTTCAGCCGGCGAGCCGTTCCAGCTTTTTTTTGAGCAGACGCAATTAGCTTTGCAACTGGGCGGCCTGGGGTTTCGCGATGTTGAAGATCTGGGATCGAAGCAGATTAACGATCGCTACTTCAGCGGGCGTTCCGACGGGCTTCACGTAATCGGCGGTTTGGCGCGGCTGGTCAGCGCATATCTCTGAGCGTTGCCCGCGAGCGAAAAGCGTTTTACCGGAAGCCGCTACAGTATAGTTGATGACCAAAACGCAATTAGTGGAAAAACTCGCCCAGTCTTTGGGGCAAAGCAAATCGGAAAGCGAGCGGGTATTGGAGTCCGTTCTTTCCACCCTGAAAGACGCCCTGCAGCAGGGAGAAAAGCTGGACCTGCGCGGCTTCGGCGTATTCAAGATCCGGCAGACAAAAGCGCGGCAGGCCCGCAATCCCCGATCCGGCGAGATGGTTTCCGTTCCGGCCAAGAGCGTGGCGGTGTTTAAACCAAGTAAAGATTTCGCGGCCCTGTTGAATAGCAAGGACGCGAAGGAGCCCGCGGCGCCACCCGCTTCTTAGCGGCTTGTTAAAGAGCGGCGAGAGCCGAGGGCGACATATCAACCTTGCGCCAGTCGCCCGCAATGATGGCGGCGCGGATTTTGGCGACCGGGACTCCGGCCTTGTCTTGGGTATAAGCGAATACCGCCTCGCGCTGGCAGACTCCGCACTCTTCGCCATGCGCGTCCACAAAACAATCGAGCAGGCTGCCGTGCCCGGCGAACTTATCGCAAGAGCAGTAGCAGGGTAACTGGTAGAGCACGGGGCGGACTTTCCCGGCGAGCTCGTAGACGCGCTGCACGACCGGCCGGTCTATGTATTGTTGCGGATCTTTGGTGGGGGGCAGCGGGCCTTTGGGTAAGTGAGCGTGATAGGCGGGAACGTCCGCGGCGCCGAGGGTCCTGACGGCGGCGAAGGAGGCTAATGCGCTGGTGATGAGGTGTCTGCGGCTAAATGGCAAGTTCGGCTCCTGATCTAATTGTCTCTTATAGGAAGGTTTTGAATTCCATGACGTCGCCATCCTGCACGACGTATTCTCTGCCTTCGGTGCGAAGCTTCCCGAGTTCGCGGGCGCGGAGGAAACTGCCGCACGCGACTAAGTCATGGTAGGCGACGGTTTCGGCCGAGATGAAACTCTTTTCGAAATCGGAGTGAATCACGCCCGCGGCCTGGGGAGCTTTGTCGCCCGCATGAATGGTCCAGGCGCGGGTTTCTTTTTCGCCAGTGGTGAGATAAGTCCGCAAGCCGAGCAGATAATAGCCTTCGGTGATGAGGGCGCCCGAGCCGGTTTGCTTCACGCCCAAGGCTGATAAATATTCGGCGCGCTCCTCTATCGGAAGCGTCATCAGTTCGGATTCGATCTCCGCCGATACGACGACGGCGCGGGTGCCGTGATGATGCGCCACGTAGTCCCGCACCTTTTGCACCCAGGGATTATTTTCGGGATGCGCCAGATCATCCTCCGCCACGTTGCAGGCGAAGATGGCGGGCTTGGCGGTGAGCAGAAAGAACTGCTTCAGAATGGCGGCTTCCGCAGGTGACGTTTCCAGGCTGAACGCAAGCTGGCCGTTGTTCAGATGAGGCTCCAGGCGATCGATGAGATCGATCTCACTCTGCGCCTTTTTGTCTCCGCCCTTGGCGGCTTTCTGTTGTTTGGCGCGGCGCTTCTGAATGCTGTCGAGATCCGCCAGGATCAACTCGGTATTGATGACTTCGATGTCGCGGATGGGATCGATGGAGTCCATCACGTGCTCGATGTCGGCGTTTTCGAAACAGCGGACCACATGAACGATGGCATCCACTTCGCGAATGTGGCCGAGAAACTGATTACCCAGACCTTCGCCGGTGCTGGCGCCTTTGACCAATCCGGCGATGTCCACGAATTCGAAGATGGCGGGGATCACCTTCTGGCTGGAACTGATTTTCGCAAGCACTTCCAGCCGTTCATCGGGCACGGTGACGATCCCTTGATTCGGCTCAATGGTGCAGAAACGATAATTGGCGGCCATCGCCTTGCGGCTCTGCGTGACCGCATTAAACAGAGTGCTCTTGCCGACGTTCGGCAGCCCAACGATACCCGCGGATAGCATGAAGTTTCAGTGTATCGGGCGGCGGTGCGAGAATAAATCGAGCACCTGCCAGGACAAGCCATGCCAGAAGAAGATCTGCAAGCGGAACTCGCGCGTTTGCGCGCCGAAAATGAAACGCTGAAGGAGCGCCGCAAAGGCGGTCCCATCTCGATGAAGGTGAGCGAGAAAGGCGGGCTGTCGGTTTATGGATTGGGCCGCTTTCCGGTCACGCTGTATAAGGAACAGTGGACCAAGTTGCTGGCGATGTCCGATGAGATTAAGACGTTTCTGGTGGAGAACAACGACAAGCTGAAGGCGAAAGAATAGCCCTAGGTTTTCGCGGGCGGCTTTTCGATGGCGTTGGGAAACGCGACTTGAAAACGGTGAGCCAGCCAGGATACGGCAACCGCGACGAGGATGCCGAGCGAGACTTCCAGAAAACGGTAAAGAGAGACCTTCCACAGAGGCATGTTGGAAGCCGCCATCATCACGATGGCCACGGTTAATCCCGCCAGGCGCCCGGCGTTTTCGAGCTTGAACGCGTGGCAGATAAGAACGGCGAGAGTGACGGCCAAGCCAAACCGGAGCGCATGATGGGGAGCGCCGGCGACGCCTCCGGCCCACCCAAGTAGCGCGCCGATGGCGGTGCCGTAAAGCCTGTCGGTAGCGGATTTTTCAGTGGCGGAGACATCCGACTGCAACACGACGATGGCCGTCATCCCGGCCCAATAGCCTTGGGACAGGCCAGCCAACCGGGCGGCTTCAAAGCATAGCGCGGCGGTGGCGCCCGACTGGAGGCCATACCACAAAGAAGACGGAACAGGCCGCAGCCGAAAGTTAAAGATTCAACACCGAACGAGTGGTTCCGGTCGTTTCCTGAATTTTCTTCTGCAGCATCATGATGGCGTAGATCAACTGCTCCGGACGCGGAGGGCAGCCGGGGACGTAAACATCCACAGGGATGGATTGGTTTACGGGTACCAGAGCGTAGTTGTTGAACACGCCGGTGGACGTGGCGCAGGCGCCCATGGAGATTACCCATTTGGGCTCCGGCATCTGCTCGTAAAGCTGCCGGATGACTCTCGTCATCTTGATGGAAACGCGGCCGGCGATGATCATCAGATCGGACTGCCGGGGCGAACCGCGAAACACTTCGGCTCCGAAGCGCGAGATGTCGAAACGCGAAGCGCTCATGGACATCATTTCAATGGCGCAGCACGCCAATCCGAACGTCATCGGCCAGATCGAATTCTTACGAGCCCAGTTGATGGCGTTATCCAGGGTGGTGGTGAGAATGCCTTCCTGGAGAGCGGCCTGATTCACGGACTCGTTATCGATGCGTGAGAAGAGTTCGGAAGGGCCGGACGCGAGCGGTATTTCCATGCCTTCATTTTGACAGAAGTACTATGGGCAAACACGATGGGTAAAATGGAGGAACTCCCCCATGTCCATTGAAAGTTATGAGGGCGCTCTCGCCAGAGCCGCCGATAGGTGTGGTGTCGAACCACGGTTCTGGGATATTTTCGGGCGCCAGCATATTGCGTCCACGGGCGCGTTGCAGGCGATTCTGCAAGCGCTTGGCATCCCGGCGCAATCGGTGGAATCGATTCAATCGGCGTTGAACGAGCGGGAACGCGAGGAATGGACGCGCGTGCTGGCGCCATCCATCGTTCTCACGCAAAGCGCGGGTCACGTGCGGTTCGCGATGTGTCTTCCCGAAGCGGAACTGCATGGGGCCGCCAGTTTCCGGGTGATATTGGAAACAGGAGAAACGCTGCAGGCCCGGCGTCCGCTCGACAATCCGCACCGCGAAGACCAGCGGCACTTCGAAGAAACGTGGGTGCGGGTGTCGATGGACCTTCCCCTCGACGTGGCAATCGGGTATCACACGCTGGAAGTGGAAGCTGGGAACCGCCGCGCGTCCGCCGCACTGATTGTGGCTCCGGGCACGGCGTGGCAGCCGGATTCGTTGAAGGCCGGAGGCAGAACGTCCGGCTTCGGCATCGCGCTTTACGGGCTGCGGTCCGCGCGTAACTGGGGCTGCGGAGACTTCACGGACCTGCGGCGGCTCTCGACCTGGGCGGCGCGCGACCTGGGCGTCACCTTTCTGGCGCTGAATCCGCTGCACGCGATTCACAATCGGCGTCCCTACAACACCAGCCCGTACCTTCCCAACAGCCTTTATTTTTTAAACATGCTGTATCTGGATATCGAGGCGGTGGAGGAATGGAAGAGCAACCGCCGCGCGCAACGCTGTTTTGCGAGCGCCGGGACGCAGAGCGAACTACATCTGCTGCGCGAATCGCCTGAAGTGGAGTATGAGCGGATACAGGGGATCAAGACCCGATTTTTGAAGCTGCTTTTCGCGGGCTTCCTGCGAACCCACTGGGCGAAGAACACTCCGCGTGCGAGGGAGTTCCGGGCTTTTCAGGAAAGAGCGGGGGACCTCTTGGCGCGCTTCGGACTGTATTGCGCGCTCGATGAACATCTGCACCGGCTGCATCCCGACGCATGGATCTGGACGCAATGGCCGAAGGCATATCAAGATCCGGAATCCCCTGAAGTGCGGAGCTTCGCCGCGAAGCACTGGCGCTCCGTGCTGTTCTTCCAATATGCGGCGTGGCAAACCGAGATCCAATTGAAGGCGGCGCAGAATCATGCGGTGGAAACGGGGTTGCCGATCGGGCTGTATCATGATCTGGCGCTTGCCACGGACCGGTTCGGGTCCGACATCTGGGCGCACCGGGGCTTCTTCGCGCACGGCTGCCGTGTGGGATCGCCTCCCGACGACTTTTCTCCGCAAGGCCAGGACTGGGGCTTTCCCCCTCCCAACACGCTGCGGCACGCGCAGGACGGGTATCGTTTATTTCGAGAGTCGATCCGATGCAGCTGCCGACATGGCGGAGCGCTGCGGATCGATCATGTGATGCGCCTGTTCCGGCTGTATTGGATTCCCGACGGAATGAACGCCACGCAGGGCGCGTACGTGCGCGACAACGCGGAAGATCTGGTGCGGATTCTGGCACTCGAAAGTGTCCGGAATCGCGTGCTCATCGTGGGCGAGGATCTGGGCACGGTGGAACCGCACATTCGCGAGATGATGGCGCGCTACGGAATTCTCAGCTACCGGCTGTTCTTCTTCGAGCGCCAAAGCGACGGTTCCTACCGGCTACCCCACGAGTATCCGCGGCAGGCGCTGGTTTCCTCCACCACCCACGACCTGCCAACGCTGACGGGCTTTTGGAAAGGGTCCGATATAGAAGCGCGCCGCGCGGCGGGCGTTCTGGATGAACAGGGACATCAGAACCAGTGGGCGGATCGCACGCGCGAAAAGCAGCGCATGCTGGACAGTCTGTTTCAAGCCGGTCTGCTCCCAAATGAATATCCGCGCGACGCTGGGCGCATTCCCGAAATGGACACGGTTCTGCACGACGCGGCCATCGCGTTTCTTGCAGGCACGCCGTCCATGTTGTTGCTGATCAACCAGGAGGATCTGACCCGGGAAACTCATCAACAGAACTTGCCCGGAACCACGTCGCAATACCCCAACTGGGGAAGAAAGATGCTGTGGACGCTGGAGCAACTGGACTTCGACCCGCACGCCCGCGAACTGGTCCAGCGGATGAAGGAGCAAATCCAGGCGGCGGGGCGCGCTTAGCGCGTGACGCTTCGGCGTTTTCTGGCCATGTGCCGCACCTGATCCACGAGGGTGTGAACGCTGAACGGCTTTTGTAAAAACGCGGAGAACTCGTCGGCCGCGAAATGCTGGAGCGCCTCCTGTTCGGCATACCCACTGGTGATCAGAATGGGCAGAGTGGGATCATCTTTTCGCAGCCTCCGAAAGGTTTCTTCGCCGCCCATTACGGGCATGGTCAAATCCAACAGCACCAGCCCGACCTGCTGGTCAGGATGGATCTCCATCAGCCGAAGCGCCTCGAGGCCATCCTGCGCTTCGATGACGTTGTAGCCGAAGTGCCGAAGGGCGGCTCCGGCGGTGTCGCGGACCACTGCTTCATCGTCGACGACAAGAACGGTTCCACCATCGCTGCGACTGGCTTGGATATTCATGCCTCCGGCCTTCCCCGCGCCGGTGTTCTCCGCAACCGGCAGATAGAGCGTGAACACGCTGCCTTTTCCCAGCTCCGACTCGACCTGCAAGACCCCGCGATGACTGCGGACGATGCCCTGTACCGCCGCCAACCCCAGTCCGCGGCCGGTGAACTTGGTGGTGAAGAACGGATCGAAGATCTGGTCGAGCGTCGCCTGATCCATTCCGTGGCCGGTGTCGGCGATCGATAGCCATACGTGGTCTCCGGGGGTCAGTTCGGCGAGCGGAAAAGCGCGCTTGATGGTGTCGTGATCGAGAAACCGCGTTCCGGCCCGCACGGTCACTTTTCCTTTTGGGTCCGTCACCGCTTCAGCACCGTTGATGACCAGGTTCATGATGACCTGCTGCATCTGCGCGACGTCCGCTTCGACCAGGGGCAGGGTGGGATTACGTTCAATCTCAAGACGTACGTGGCGAGGCACGGAAAGCTGCACGAGCCCGGCGATCTCCTCAGCAAGCTTGCTGAGTTGCACCGCCTCGATGACGAACTTGCCTTTGCCGGAGTACGCCAGCAACTGATTGGTGAGCTTGGCGGCGCGCTCGCTGCCGTCGATGGAAGCCTGAATCAACGGACGCGCGGAATGCTCCGTTTCCACAAACTCCAAGGCGAGGCTGGCGTTGCCCATGATGCCCGTCAGCAAATTGTTGAAATCGTGAGCGACGCCTCCGGCCAGGACCCCGAGGCTTTCGAGTTTGGCTCTTTCGAGCAATCGCAACTGCACGCGCGAGGCTTCTTCCTGTATCCGCCTTTGTTCCGTGATGTCATATTGCAAGGACGAAAGAAACTTATAGCCGCCCTCTTCATAGAGGTTGACGCGAGAGGCGCACCAGAACACGGTTCCGTCCAGACGATTGTGCTCGGTTTCCCCTTCCCAGAAGCCGGAGCGTTCGCATTCCGCGCGAACACGGGCGAAGACTTCCCGTTTTTGGTCATCGGTTCCGGCGAAGATTGCCGAGGCCGGTTGGCCGACAAGCTCGCCGTCCGCCGATCCGTGCATTCTGTCGAAGGAGCGATTGGTCTGCATAATGCGGCCGGAATCGAGGGACACCACCGCGAAACCCTCTTTCATGGTCCCGATGATGCGCTCCAGGCGAATGCGCGCCTGTTCCAACTCCAGTTCTTTCGTGACATCTCTGAGGACGTAAAGCTGTCCATACCCCGGAACGGGCTTGGTGGATCGTTGAATATGGAGTCCACTGGAGGACACGGAGCGGTCCTGATCGGTCTCCCGGTGTCTCGGCCACAGCAGCGCCGCCTCGTCGCGCGTTAGCAGGTCCGTGGCGGATCGGTTTCGCAGAAGCGTGTTGCCCCCGGAATCCACCAGGACAATTCCTTCCCCGACGGAATCGAGGACAGTCTGCAGAAACGTCCGCTGCTCGCGAAGGAGTTCCGCTTCGCGTTCGAGCCGCTGATTGGTCTCCGGCATCCGAAGAAAATCCATGGTGCGCGGGATGAGAACAATCGCCGTCAGAACGGAAGCTCCCGCCGTGCCGAGATTCCAGAAGCCCTTCAGCCAATAGATGGGGTGCCAGATGGAGATGATATCGAGGAGGTGCCCGCCTCCGCAGAGCGCGATAAACAGTCCGAAGAGAATCAGAATCGGCTGGAGACTGACCGTGATCCGGCGAGCGCGAGCGACGAAGAAAAGAGCCAACGGGATGGAGTAGTAGGACAGAGCGACCAACGCGTCGGTTACGACGGTCAACCCGATCAGCCAGGGGTTCCAGGTCATGCACCAGCCGTGAGGCAAAAAAATCGTGTGGTTCATATCGCTCTCCTACCGCGCTTAGAGTTTCATTAACGGAGTTACGTTCCTCCGGCCATCTCCGAGTCGAACAGGTGGCTATCCGTGGGAATAAACCGGTAAGGCTGAAAGTTCGCTTCGCTCCCGAAAAGATCTCCCAGATTGGCGGCGGTCGCGTCGAAAAGATTCATCGAGGGAACGCGGAGCAGCCGGAACACCAGTTTCAGCAACGCCGGATATCCGGCGTTTGTGTGTGATACATAGCCCCTCTTCAAGTATGGACCGACACCGAGCAGAATGGTCCGGTGGGCGTCGATGTGATCGCGGCCGCCGCCGGCGCCGGATTCAGTAACAAAGATGGCCATCTCCCGCCACCAGGGTGAGTGCGACAGGTAGTCGACCACCTTTCCGAGCGCAGTGTCATTGTCGGCCACATAGGATGCGCTGTAGGGAAAGCCGTGGGCCGGGTCTGGATTCGCGGGACAATCGTTAGGCAGGCTCAGGAGGAGGAAGCGCGGCAGCGGCTGACCGGTTTTACCATATTTTTCATCGAGTTCGGCGATAAATCGGGCCGCTCGGAGTTGGTCGGTGGTGGGCGGACGGAGCGGGCCGGGGCCGTCCGATTGGCCGAAGTTCCGGAACGAGACGCCATTGCTTTCCAAGTGCTTCCAAAGGTTTTCGGGCGATCCGGTCCAGCCCGGTGAAAGAGCGAACGGGTACTCGCCCAGCAACCAGCGGTAGCCCTCGACGCCCGTTTCTGAATCGGCGTAAAAATTATCGGAAAACGTGAACTGCTCCGCGAGCGCATGCTGATTTGGGGTGATGTTGATGTTCTGGAGGCTGAAATGGCCCTTGCCTCCGCTGGCATATCCGGCTGCGCCGAAGATCGCGAGGCGCGCGATGCCGGCCACGGGGGTTCCCGCGTTTTTCACGTCGCCGAAAACTTCGTCGAATGTGCTGTTGCCCTTTACGATTAAGACCACGTCCCGAATTGGGAGTGGAAGGTCCGGCAGGTCTTTCGCGGGAAAAAGCCCGTTCGCCGCAAAAACCAGCCGGGTTTGTTTGACGAGTTCCGGGCCTGGCGCGCCGGGAAGCGGGAAGCGAGATACGCTTCCACGGCGCATGACGCCCGCAAAGTCGATCCCGTCCGGCTGAACGAGAATGGAACTCGGTCCGGTTCCACGGCCGTCGGCGTTGGTGACGAAGACGTATCCTTCACTTACGGCGAGTGCCTGCGGCGCCCATCCCACAGGAATATGGCCCAAGACCATGTTCGTTTTCGCGTCGATTACGCCGACCGCGTTCAGGCCTGCTTCGGCGACCAGCAGACGCTGCCCGGAGGGGTCGAAGGCCATCCCCAGCGGCAGGATGCCGCGAAGGTTTTCCAGCCCGGGGATGCGGATGGGGATTTCAGCGATCATCGAGTTGGTTGCGGGGTTGATGCGGTAAATGACGTCTTCAGCGGCAACCGACACATAGACTGCTTGAGGGGTTACCAGCAAGTTGGACGGACCGGTTTGTTCGGGGATTTTTAGAGAGAGTTCGACTTTGGGGTTCTCCGGCTGGGTAAGGCCGATGACGGACAGCGAACCCAATCCGGCTACCCAGGCCTTGTTCCCGTCCGCTGTTAGACCGAGAGCGAAAGGGACGGACGCAAGGTGAACGGAACCGATCTGGGCGCCCCGCTTCGGATCGAGGACGACGAAACGGCAGTTCGCCTGGTCCAGGACATACAGGAGATTTCGCGAGGCGCCGTAAGCGAGCGCGGAGGAAAAACTGTGGGAAACGCCGGGCCCATCCAGGTCCAGAATTCTCTTGTGCGCGCCGCCGGCGGTGTCAATCAGCCTCACCTGGCCGGACTGGCCGTCGGTGATCCATACCTGCTTCTCGTTCTGGAATGCGATCCCGCCGGAGAGCGATCGGAAATCCCTGTTGTTGGAGAAGCCGCTCGAGGTGAGCAAGGCGGAGGCGGATAACTCGCCCGCGCCAAAGATGTTGTGCAGAGCCCATTCGCCTTGGCGATCTTCCTCCATGATGGTGATGGAAGCGCGCTCCGGGCCGACGTTGGCGGTTGCGATGGATCGACCGGACGGGCTCACAGCGATCCCGAAAGCACCCGGTCCGGTAGGAAACTGCCGACCGACAGGCTCGATCACCCTACCGCCTGGAAGGATTGCTCCGCCGTCGGGCCCGCGAACCGGGAAACGATCGGCGGCGGGGGGCCGGTTCGCGGCGATGATGTTGATCACCGCCAGGAAAAGGACACCCATCCATCTCATTGCCGTCAGACTAACAAAGCGGTGCGAGTTGGCAAGATCCTTGGGAACGGGAAGATCTCTTTCGTTACAGAAACGGAGCACCGAATCGTATTCTTGCGGAAGGAAATAGGGAAAAGTATTAAATTTGGGAAACTCTGGTGTTTTTTGGCACCGAAACTGCAGTTTGGGGAATCCGAAAAACAGTTAATGGAAATTAGCGAAACAGCCGTTAGAAGTGTTAGTATCTATACTTTCCCGGAGACTTTCATGGCTACACAACCAACACAGGCTCCTATACCGCAACGGGACCTGGAAGATCCGCTTGCGCATCTCCCCTGCTCCACTATTCTGGCCTTCAAGAAAGGTCAGACTGTCTACAATCAGGATCAACCCTCGAATAACCTGTATCTGGTAATCGCCGGCAAGGTCAAGGTTTCCAGGTTGGCGGAAGACGGCCGCCAAGTGGTCGTCGACATCTATCAACCGGATGAATTCTTCGGCGAATCCGCGTTCCTTAGCTTATCCAGGCGTTCGGAAATTGCAGTTGCTCTGGAGAATGTGAAGGTGATGACCTGGACGACGAACGACATTGAGGATATTCTGATGCGGCGTCCGAAACTGGCCATTGCGCTGATGCAGCTGCTGGTGCAGCGATCGATGGATTTCGGTCTTCGGATCGAGAGCTTCTCAGTCGATAACATCGCCCGCCGGTTGGCGCGCACGCTCATTCGGTTCTCTGAACGGCTGGGGATCTCTTCCGAAGACGGCTCCGTTCAGATGATTCCCTTCACGCATGAACTGCTGTCGCAATATGTCGGCACTTCGCGTGAAATCGTAACGCACTACATGAATCATTTCCGGCGCCAAGGCTACCTGCGATACTCCCGCAAAGGCATTATGCTCTATCGGGACGCGATGAAGGAATGGCTTAGACAACCAGCTTAGGCGCGGCCGTTAGCGCTTATTGGAAGACGGTGACGCTGGATTGGGCGTCGCCGGCGGTGTTGATCAGATCGACTTGTACCGAATGCACTTGCCCGGTGCCGCCCGTTACCGGGAAATGCGCAACCATCTGGAACATTCCCCCCGCGTTGTACTCGGCCTGGTAAAAGTAGTTGTAGAAGAGTTGCGTGTAGTCGGCTGTTATCGGGCTGCCGATGAACGCCCCTTGCGAATCGAAGAAAGAGAAGCTGAGGCGTCCGGCGGTGCGCGTGTTGTCGTAGGCCGACACAGTTACGTCCAAAGCATTCGTCTCGCGTTTCGCGTCAATACTGGCGTAGACGATAGGCGCCGGTTCCAGAATGACGTTCACCTGTTGGTCGGAATATCCCCACACCGCATGAACATGCAAGGTTCCCGCCGTGGTGCCGGTCTGGAAAGTGATGTTGCTTTGACCGTTGAAGCTGGCGGAAAGGCTGCCCGCGACACTGGTGAAAGAAGCGGTGGTTGTCCCGGTGGAAGGGAACAGAATTCCGGGATCGCTTAACGCGACCGAACCTGAGGTTTCCAGGCTAAGCGTGATGGATCCGGTTTCGGCATATGCCGGAAGAGAATCGAAGCTGACCGACAGTGTGGCCTGTTGCCCGCTCTTGAGTTGCGTGCCGGAGAGTTGCATCAGCAAATTGGGTTGAGGCGCGTGTGCATCGATGGCGTATGCCCATTGATCCACCATGACGACTCCCGCCAAGGTCGCCGGTCCCGCGGCGTTTGCCGTCGATGTCCCGACCAAGGTAAATGCCGCCTGTTGTCCCGGCTGCAGCTCCAACGGCAACGCGGGCGCGGCGGTAAGGCTCCAGCCCGCCGATGCGGACAGGGAACTAACCGTTACGGGGCCACTGGAGTTGTTCTCTAGCAAACAGGGGAGTTGCACCGTTCCGGCGCCCGGGAGCGTGACGATGAGCGGCGTTCCGGAATGAGCTTGCACCGGGCCGCTGGGGGTCTGGACGAATAAGGAAGCCGCGGCATCCGACCGGGCAAAAACGAAGATGGCCAGAGTGTCGATCTCGAGTGCGCCGGAGAAATAGCCCGTTTGCGACGGCGCAAAGTGCAGGGTTACCGTCTGAATTCCGCCGACGGGAATAACGAACGCCGACTCGCAGCAAAGCGAGAAATAAGGCCCGGTGGCGGTCGCGCTGTTGACCGTGACCGCCTGGCTGCCCGTGTTCACGATATCGAGGGCTTTATCCTCAAAGTCGTTGACCGCGACGTCGCTTAGCAGAAGCGGCGATGCGATGGGAGCACCGGTGGCGTGGTCTTTCACGACAATTTGGGCGGCGGCCGCGGACGCGAGGAGCGCGACGAGAAAGAGGCAGCGGATCATCGCGCCCTTCCCGTGGGCGGCCGGAGACCTTCGGCCGGCAAAGCCCGCGAAGGAACCGGAATTTCAAGCAGATGTAAATCCGAGCCAAGCAGCCAGCGGCCATTGACGGCGACGGAATGCGCACCCGAGTTTTGCAACATGAGGACAATGCCGGGGAAAGGGATTTTTTGCGAAGTTCCCCCGCCGGCGAAGGGCTGCCAGAGCAATGCTCCCGCGCCGGCCGAGAGCCATCCGCCTTCAAAGAAGACAGCCGGGGCGGAGCCGTTCACCGGCGTCTGCGAGGAAATAGCCCCCGTGCCGGTGTCAACGGTCTGGGACCAAAGCTGGCTGCCTTTCGTTACCAGCACGGCGATACTGTCACCGTTGACGGGGCCGAGGGCTACGATCGAATCGCCCCAACCGCTGATGTCGAGCAAAGCGGAGCCGCTCATACTTTGCAGTTGGTGGGCGCCGGGAAAGCAGGTCCATTGAAGCGTGCCGTCCGCGGCAAAGCCGAATAAGGCGGAACCGGCGGGGGCCTCCCGCGAGCTTTGGAAGACGCCGTTTGCATCGACGGAGATGACCTGCGATGCCGTCTTCAGCGCGCCCATTTTGGAGGAGAAGCCAGCCGCGAGAATCGGGTGACCGGCGGTCACATCCGCCATGGGCTGACCGGGCAGAAGATTGCCGGGAACACCCGCAATTGAGAGCATACGGCCTTCGTCATCGAGCACCAGTCCCGCAATTGGCGCGGAAAGAGTTTGAGCGCACAGAGCGCAGGCGCAGCAGAGGAGCCCGAGCGATTTCCTCATGGCTTCCCCACCGTCACCGTGGGCGGACCAATAACGGGCGGCTGTTGGATGGAGTGCGAGGATCCCAGCCCGGCTTCCTTGACATAGCCCGCGACGGCTACGGCCAGGAGAAGCGCGCCGATTTCCAGTACGCGTCCACGGGGATGAGGGATGCCCGCGAGCATTCCCAGGTGCCGGTCTTTTCCAGGGGCGATAAATTGATTGGACAGAACGCCGGTGCGCGCCGCGCCTTTGGCTACCGTCATCCGGACCTGGAATTCTCCGGCCAGCCCGCCGGCCATCAAGGTTCGCATGGCGGCGTGGCCTTCGCGATCGGTCCGTAGAATCTCCGTCTTCAGGCCGTTGCGGAAGGTCCCGGTGATGCCATCCTCGGGAAGCCGGAAGCTGACGATGGCGTCTTCCACACGCATGCCGGTCTCATCCGTCACCTCCACCACCAGCGGGCGGGAGAACCGATTTCCGGGCGTGATCACCTGGCCGTCGCCTTCCACAATGCGGGCTTCGAGCAGCCCGGATTGCGCATGCAAACCTCCTGTGAAAGAAAGCAGGAGGATGGCGGCGGTTAGGAAATTCGGATCAAAATGGTGGTGATATTGTCCGGTCCGCCGGCTTGGCGCGCTGCCTGGATGAGCGAGGAACACTTCTCCTCCAGAGTGCTGTTCCCAGGATTGTCCTCTCCCAGAATTGTCTCGATGGCGGAGTTCGCGATGACGCCGTGGAGCCCGTCGCTCGACATGAGCAGGAGAGATCCGGGCTCCACCGGCGTCTGGTAGTAGCGAATGTCGAGAGCCTCGCCGACGCCGAGTGCCATGGTCAGCACGTGGCGCATCGGGTGGCGGCTCAGAGTTTCTTCATTAAGGCCGAGCGGGCGGCCGATTTCCTGGACCCAGGTCTGGTCTTCCGTGATGGCGCGCAGGCCGTTGTGATCCCAGATGTAGGCGCGGCTATCGCCGACGCTGGCGATGGCGAAAGTATCCCCAAGGTCGATGGCGGCCACCAGGGTGGTTCCCATGCCTTCGAGGTTCGGATCGCCCCGGCCTTCTTCCAGAATGCGCTCATTGGCGCGCTCCACCGCTTCAAGCAGCGCCGCGGCGTCGCGGGTCTCCTTGCCGCGGAAGACCTCCGAAACGGTTTCGACGGCAAGTTGCGAAGCGCGCTCTCCCGCGCGCGCGCCGCCCATCCCGTCGGCCAGAATGAACAGTCCCGCTTCCTCGTCCACCAGGAAGCAATCCTCGTTGTTCGACCTCACTTTTCCCGGATTGGTTCGAGCACATGTCTGGCGCATCCGATCGAAACTACTATACGGCAGTTCATTGTGGATGCACACCTCTTTCGTGCGGGAGTTCCACCTGGCGGGTTTACAGGTTTACAAATCTAGTTGCTAATCCCCTAGAGGTTTTGTAACGAT
Organism: Bryobacteraceae bacterium; assembly: GCA_965225785.1. GTDB lineage: Bacteria > Acidobacteriota > Terriglobia > Bryobacterales > Bryobacteraceae > Bog-113. The sequence goes on from CBDDBV010000022.1 coordinate 126,244, forward strand.
TTAGACTCAGCGGCAATCCAATTTTGGAGAGGGCGCCGAACGGCATCCTCGTTTGCGAGCGCGAAACTTTATATAGGGCGCGGTTTTGAATTAACAATCGACCGAAAATGCATAATTTGCCCCATAACGCCGGTGAACAAGGCGCGGACGCGGAAGAGTTCCAGAAAACGACGGCTACCCTGCGCGCCATTGTCGAGGGATCGCCGATGGCGATCGTGGCCACGGATCTGGAAGGAAAGGTCAGCATCTGGAATAGCTACGCGGAGCGCGTTCTGGGTTACAGCGGCGCGGAGGTGATCGGCCAACCGTGCCCGTTTCCGTTCGAGACCGGGGTGGAAGTGCATGACCGCGAATACCGGGTGCGGCGGGCGGATGGGGGTGAAATCGATATCGTCTGCTCCGTCGCGCCTTTGCGAACGGGTGCGGGCGAACCGGCGATCGATACAGAGAGCCACGTGCGCGGGTATGTGGCCATGTTCCGGGACATTACGGAGCGAAAGCGCCTGCGGCGGCGCATCGAGCAGTCGCAGAAGCTGGAGAGTCTCGGCGTGTTGGCGGGCGGGGTGGCGCACGACTTCAATAATCTGCTCACCGGCATTCTTGGCAACGCTAGCCTAAGCCTCTACTCGCTCGATAAAACCAGCGAGGTTCGTCCCCTTCTCGACGAGATTGTTCGCGCAGGCGAGCGCGCGGCGGCACTGACGCGGCAACTTCTGGCGTACGCGGGCAAGGGCCGCTTTGTCTCCGCCAAGCTGAACCTGAGCGACCTTGCGCGCGAAGTGGCAACGCTGGCCCAGGCATCCGTGCAAAATCACCGGGTGAAGCTGCATCTGGATCTGGATACCGGTTTGCCGCCCGTGGAAGGCGATCCCGGACAGTTGCAGCAGGTGATCCTCAACCTGATCATCAACGCCGCCGAAGCGATCGAGGAAGGCGCCACGGGTACGGTCCGGGTCAGCACGCGCATGGAACTGATTGCGGAGACCGTTCTCAATTCCTGGGAGACCGGCGATGCCCTTCCGTTGGGGCGCTATGCGGTTCTGGAAGTATCCGACGATGGCGCGGGGATGGATGAAGCAACGCGAGCGCGGGTATTCGAGCCATTCTTCTCCACGAAGTTTACGGGGCGCGGGCTCGGCCTTTCCGCCGTGCTTGGCATTGTCCGCCAGCATCAGGGCGCGCTTTTCGTGGAAAGCGCATTAGGTGAGGGAAGCACGTTCCGGGCGCTGTTCCCGGTGATCGAAAAACCGTCCGACGCTCTGAACCTTGTTCCGGAAGAGGACTTCGACGGCGCCGGTCTGGTTCTGGTGGTCGACGACGAAGAGTCGGTGCGGTCCATCGTACGGCGCTCATTAGAGCGTTGGAATTACGGCGTCATCATGGCGGAGAACGGGCAATCCGCCGTCGAGATTTTTCCCCGCGTGGCGGAACGCGTTTGCGCCGTCATTCTCGACCTCACGATGCCGGTGATGGGCGGAGAGGAAGCGCTGGTCCATCTCAACCGCTTGCGGCCGGATGTGCCGATCATCCTGGTAAGCGGGTATAGCGAGGGGGAAGCGATGCGGCGCATGGAAGGAAAGGGCGTGGCCGCGTTTTTGCAAAAGCCGTTCACCGCCGCCCAACTGGCACGGCTGCTCAAGGATGTATTGAAGACGCGGGCGAGAGCGACCGCGTAGCCAAGAAACCTTTGCCTAAAGCTTCACGGCCAGCGTGAGGCCATCCGCGATCGGCAGCAAAGCCGCAAGCACGCGCGAGTTTTCCCGAATGCTCTTGTTGAATTCACGAACGGCGATTGTGTTGGCTTCGTGATGGCCCGGGTGGGCGACCTTCCCCTTCTGAAGCGTGTTATCGACGGCGATCAAACCTCCGGTTCGGACTAACGCGATGCAATGCTCGAAGTAGACCGGGTAGGATGGCTTGTCGGCATCGATGAAGGCGAAGTCGAAACTCCCCTCGCGGCGTTCGTTCCTGAGCCTCTCCAAAGACGCGGTGGCGGGAGCGATCCGCAGATCGATCTTGTGGCTGACCCGCGCTTCCTCCCAATACCGGCGGGCGACGGCCGTGTAATCCTCGCTGAGGTCGAGCGCGGTGACTCGCCCGGTTTCGGGAAGGGCCAGGGCTACCGCCAGTGAACTGTAGCCGGTGAAGACGCCTACTTCCAGAGTTCGGGCCGCGCCGATTGCTTTAACCAGAATCTGCAGGATCTGGCCTTGCTGCGCGGTGATCTGCATCTCCGCTTCCGGGTGACGGCTGGTTTCTTCCCGAAGCCGCGCCAGTATGGGAGTTTCCGGAGCCGAGACGCTTTCAATGTAGGTCTCCAGCTTCTGATCGATGAACGATTTTCCGGCCATCACGATACCGGTTGATTCCAGCGCGAAATCACGCGCTGCTCCCGCTCATGGCCAAGGATGCTGATCGTGGCCGTGCCCAACGCGAAGAGACGCCCGTCTTTTGGCTGAAGAGCCAGCCAACAAGCCGTTAGTATCCGAAGGATGTGCCCATGCGCAAAGAGAGCAACGTCGCCCTGCGCATCTGCCGCCCTTTCGATCACTTTTCCCGCCCGCGCATAAACCTGCTCAACGCTCTCACCATGGATTACGCCATCTTTCCATAACTCCCACCCCGGGCGTTCCTTACGGATATCCGGGGTGGATTTTCCTTCGTAATCGCCGTAATCCCATTCGCGGAGATTATCCTCCACCTGCGCCACGGCGCCATAGCCGGCGATCCTGCATGTGTCAAGCGCGCGTTTCATCGGGCTGGCCAGCACGAGGGCGAATTGGCGGCCATTCAGAAATTTCCCCACGGCCGCGGCGCGCCGCTCGCCTTCGGCGGTTAGGGGTAGATCGGTGCTGCTGGTATGCGCGCCGGACAGACTCCACTCGGTCTCGCCATGCCGGATCAGCCATAATTCGCCGGGTTTGTTCATCCACTTTCCGCCTGCTGAGTTACGTTGCGTTGCTCGCCGATTCTCTCATAGCGGCCTGCAGTTCCATAGAAGGATAGCGGAAAACCGCGCAGATAGGAGCGCCGTTCGGCATATCGTGAGGCGACAGCACCATCGCGTCTCCACCGTGCCGGAGGGTCTGGACAACCGCCTCATTTAACAGGTCCCGCATGGGCGCGACGCCATCGTCATGCCGCTTCACCTTGCGGCGAACCTCGTCGAACACCCCACGGTATTCCGCCGTCTCCTGCAGGAAAAGATGAGACACGCGGCCTTCATAAGCGGCTTTCACAATCTCCTGCGCGTGCGACGAAGCATGGCCGGTGCCCGCCTGCTTTTCGAAGTGTTCGAGCTCCTTTTTCACGGCCGCCGCGGGCTGCGACTGGATAAGCTCCAGCGCCCGCTTATGCATTTCGCCGCCTTTCAGGCTGTCCGGCGCTCCATGCACACCCGGCTCCACCGTTCCCGCATACGTATTCACCGAGCGATAGAGCGCAAGCTCATGTTCCACCGCCACCACAACCAGTGGAATTCCCGTCTCGCCCAGCAACTGTTTCACGCCCCGCTCGATCATTTTGTAATAATTCAGGTGATATTCGTCTTTATTGTCGGCGTCGCTGGAACTTCCGGACAACACGCCTTTCATGGAACCAACCGACGGCCCGGCCGAGGAACGATTGTCCAGCACGTGATCCGGCTGGCGCGTTTCACGTGACTGCAAAAAATCCTTGGGAACATCCGGCGGGAACGCCACTTCACCCGACTCCGACTCCGTGCAGTGCAGAATACGCGGGTGATTCTGGCTCAGCGCAAGAATGTAGAACTCGGCCTTCTGATTGAGCAATGGAAGCAGGGACCGCAAGTGAAACTCATCATTTGCCACAACGATTTCTTGCACAGGCGCTTCAGTGGTGAACTTGTAATGGAAATCGGGAGAACTCAGAATCACCAGACTTCCGTGCGGCGCCTGTGCGGCGACGTTCGCCAATGCATCGTGTAAAGGGGTGAAGAGCCTCTTCGGGAGCGACGGATCGCTTGCGGTCAACTCCGCTGTTATCTCGCGGATGGCGTCTTCCAGACGAGCTCTCGCATTTCCTCCGGTTTGGATCGAGACCGTGATGCATGGAGGCGCGGCGGCGGCCAGTTCCCGCAACAAGGCGGGTGTGAGTGATTCGTTAATGCGGGTTTGCATGTCGAGCGTTTAAGTTGCAATCCGGTTGCCGCCGGCGCTTTGAATGGCACGTCACGTGTATAGTCCAGAGAAGAGACACAGTTATGACGCCACAGGAAAGACAACTGCTCGAATCGTTAGCGAGCCGAATTGCCGGCACAGCGGTTCCGCAAAAAGATCCGGAAGCGGAAGCCCTGATTCGTGAAAAACTTGGAACGAAGCCCGATGCCTTGTACATTCTGACGCAAACGGTGCTTATCCAGGAGATGGCTCTGAATCAGGCGAATACGCGAATCCATGACCTGCAGCAGCAGAGCGCCCAACCTCCCCAACAGCCGACCAGTTTCCTCGGCAGGTTGTTCGGGAGCGGCGCGCCGCAGCAAAGCGCCCCGCCACCGCCCCAATATGCGCCACCTCCGCAATATCCGCCCCAATATGAGCCCGTGCAGTATCAACAGGCGCCGAGCCAAGGGTCAAGCTTTCTGCGCAGTGCGGCTACCACGGCTACCGGCGTAGCAGCGGGCGCGCTGGCTTTCGAAGGCATCGAGTCGTTATTCGGCCATCATGGTGGCTATGGCGGGGGATACGGCGGCGGCTTCGGAGGCGGCGGAGAATTCCTCGGCGGCGCGCCCGGCGAAACGGTGATCAACAACTACTACGAAGAACCCCGCGGCGGCGGTGGCGAGCGGGAGCAATTCTCGAACGCCGATTACAACGATCCCGGACTACAGGATGGCAACGACAGCGACATCTCGGCTGCGGATTACGATACGTCTCAGGATTCATCCGGCGACGATTCCTCTTCGAGCGACGTGTAGATTCCCGGTGCGATAGAATCGCGCCGTGACCCGAAGAGATTTCCTCCCCGCCACCGCCGGCCTAGCGGCATCCTCCGCCTTTGGGCAAACGGCCATGCAGCTCAAACCGAAGCATGGCCGCATCAAGCAATCCGTCTGCGGCAGCGTCTTCGGCAAAGGGATGCCCTTCGAAGAGCAATGCCGAAACGCCGCCAACCTCGGATTCCAGGGTTTCGACCTGCAACCGCCGGAGCGCTTCCCCATCCTGCGGAAATACGGCTTAGTTTCAGCCATGACCACGGGCGGCGGTGGACAGCTTACCAACGCCCTCAACCACCAGGAAAATCACGCCGCGATCGAGAAGGCAATGCGCGCCAGCATCGACCAATGCGCCGCCGCCGGTTCACCCAATCTCATCACCTTCTCCGGCAATCGCCGCAGCATTAGCGACGCCGAAGGAATGGATAACTGCGTCACCTTTCTCAACAAGGTGAAAGCGCAGGCCGAAGACAAGAACGTCAACATCTGCATGGAGCTTCTGAACAGCCGCGTGGATCACAAGGACTACCAGAACGACCACGTCGATTGGGGTGTCGAAGTCTGCCGCCGTGTCAATTCTCCGCGCGTCAAGCTGCTCTTCGACATCTATCACATGCAGATCATGGACGGCGATATTGTCCGCCGCGTGCGCGACAACATCCAGTGGATCGGCCATTTCCACACCGGCGGCGTTCCCGGCCGCCACGAAATCGACAACGATTCGCAGGAGCTCAACTACCACTTCGTCGCTCAAGCAATCGCCGATCTCGGCTTCCAGGGCTTCGTCGCCCACGAGTATTCGCCGGTCCGCGATCCGCTGACGTCGCTGAAACAGGCGCTCACGATCTTTACGGTTTAAGTTCTCGCTCCAGTAACTCGATCAGCAGCTTTTCCGCCGTGAGCACCCACGCAATGTGGCGGCCACTGAACGCAACGGCGGGCTTGGGCCGCTTCACAATGAGCGCCCGGCGGCTTCGGAACTGCGCGAGTTCCGCCTCGATATCCGCGACTTCGTAGCAGACATGGTGCAGACCGCCGCCGCGTTCCAGAAACGCGCGCACGGGGGAATCCGCGCCATCCGGCTCCACCAGTTCCACCTGCGCTTCCCCCGCGCGCACCACCAGAAACGCCACCTTCACTTTCTGGTTCGGATCGGCGGAAATCACGCCATCCCAGGTGGCCCCCAACGACCGCGCAAATCCCTCAATCAACGGCGCGATCTCCCGCACCACATAGCCCACGTGATGGAGCGTCATCGTTCGTTCAGTCCTGAGAGTTTCCGCATCCGCCGCTCTCTACCACCTTAGTTGCTAAGCTCAGCATTTATAACCGGGAGACGTGCATTTTGATCGAAAGTCTCATCTTAAAGGTGAAGCGCGGCGAAACGCCCTTCTACCGCTCGCTCGCCGGCTTCGCGCGCGGCGTGCGCTCCAGCAACCTGCCCATTCCGCGCTTCTCTTACCCGCTGTTCCGCGCCATCTTCCGCCTGCACACGGCCATCTCGGTCGGCTTCCGCTGGGTGCTGAGTTACTTCTATTTCGAGCCGCTTTTCCGCAGCCGCTGCGTCTCCATGGGCAAGCGGTTCAACCTGTCGCGCCTGCCGTTTCTGGTGGGCCACACGCGCATTCACATCGGAAACGACGTGAATTTCTTCGGCAAGGTGGATATCTTTAGCGGCCGCATGTTCGACAACCCCACGCTTATCCTGAAAGACCGCGTCGATATCGGACACAACGTGGTCTTCGTCGTCAACCAGGAGATCGTCATTGAGGAGGACGTCAACGTCGCCTCCGGAGTCCGCTTCATGGATTCCGACGCGCACCCGCGCGACACCGCCGAGCGCATCGCGGACCTGCCTCCGCGGCCCGAGGAGATCAAGCCCGTGCGCATCTGCCGCTACGCGTGGATAGGACAGAACTCGTTTATCCTGAAAGGCGTCACCGTGGGCGAAGGCGCGGTGGTGGGCGTGAACAGCGTGGTGGTCACGGACATTCCTCCGTACAGCGTGGCCATGGGCAACCCGGCGCGCGTCGTCGTCAAGAACGTTGCAAAGCCGGTTGTGAGCGTGGAAGCCTCCGCACCTTCGGCGTGATATCGTCGATCCGAATGTCTTCCGAATTTTCCTTCGCCATCGTCCTGGCGCTTGCCCTCTCGACCCCGTTTCCGAGTGCCGCCGCTTCCGAAGTCACCGTCGAACGGAACGTAAAAGTCACCATGCGCGATGGAGTCATCCTGCGCGCCGACGTCTATCGCCCGAAGCAGGACGGCCGCTTCCCCACGCTTCTGCAGCGCACGCCCTATGACAAAGCGAACGGAACCGACTTCGGCTATCGCGCCGCCGCGCAGGGCTACATCACCATTGTTGAGGACGTGCGCGGCCGCTATGCCTCGGAAGGCGATTGGACGCCGTTCCAGAACGAATCGAGCGACGGTTTCGACACAGTCGAGTGGGCCGCCGCGCTGCCTTACTCGAACGGCAAGGTCGGCATGTGGGGCGGTTCGTATGTCGGGGCGACGCAGATGCTCGCCGCCATTGCTCACCCGCCGCATCTCGCCGGAATCTGTCCCGTGGTCACAGCCAGCAACTACCACCGCAACTGGGCTTATCAGGGCGGCGCGTTCGAGCAATGGTTCAACGAATCCTGGACGTCCGGTCTCGCGCAGGATACTCTCAACCGCCGCACGCGCCGCGAAACCAACGCCATGCTGGGCGTCTGGAAACTACCGCTTGCGGACTATCCGCTCTTCAATGCTTCTAACGCCGCACCGGACCTTGCGCCGTACTTCCAGGACTGGCTCGCGCACCCTACCTTCGACGATTATTGGAAGCGCTGGTCCATCGAAGACCACTACGCTGAAATCACCGTTCCCGCGCTTCACATCGCCGCGTGGTACGACATCTTCCAGGGTGGCTCGCTGCGCAACTACGATGGACTGAAGGCGCACGCGGGCACGCCCGAAGCACGCGCCGGACAGCATCTGCTGGTCATGGTGGGCGGCCACGCGGGCGGCGGGCGCAAGATCGGCGACGTCGATTTCGGCGCACCCGCCGCCGAGTACAGTGAATCCGACGTAACTCTTGAGTGGTATGACTTTCTATTCAAAGGCGCACAGAACCGTTTCGCGGGCAAACCGGTCCGCATCTTCGTCATGGGTGCAAACCAGTGGCGCGACGAGGACGAATGGCCGCTCGCGCGCGCTCACGCCACGCAATACTTTCTGCACTCCACCAGCTCGGCTAACTCGGTGCGCGGCGATGGCTCGCTCTCTGCTAAGCCGCCCGGCTCCAGCGAACCGGTTGACCACTACACTTACGATCCCGTCAACCCTGTGCCTACCATCGGCGGCCCGTTATGCTGCGACGCTACACACCTTCCCGCGGGACCCCGCGATCAACGTCCCGCGGAATCGCGTGACGATGTGCTCGTGTACTCCACGCCCGCTTTTACGAAGGATGTGGAAGTCAGCGGACCGGTTACTCTGCAGCTCTATGCGAAATCCTCCGCGGTGGATACCGACTTCACCGCCAAGTTAGTGGACGTGTGGCCCGACGGCTTCGCGCAGAACCTGACCGAAGGTATTCTCCGCGCGCGCTACCGCGCCGATTCCGAAGGTGCGCCCGAACTCCTGAACCCCGGGCAAGTGTATAAGTTGACTATCGATATGTGGTCCACCAGCAATGTGTTTAAACCCGGTCATCGTCTGCGGTTAGAAATCAGCAGCAGCAACTTTCCCCGCTTCGATCGGAACCTGAACACCGGCGGCAAAGCCGAATTCGAAACTCACGGCGTCTCGGTCACGAATACGATACTGCATGATCGCGAGCATCCATCCGCGTTGGTATTGCCAGCAGTCCAGTAAGTCAAACCAGTTTTGAAACGCATCGCATCCTCACTTCACTTATGAGGCGTGCGTAGTGATTGGGCCTTAACGCTATCTCTCACCGATGTTCTGGTCGCCTCGCTTGCCGCGTGGCGAGTAACTCATCTGCTGTGGGGTGAAGACGGGCCATGGGACTGCTTCGTCCGTCTACGCAATCTGGCCGGTAGTTCCATCGCCGGCCGCATTCTCGATTGCTTCAAGTGCCTGAGCTTGTGGATCGCTCTCCCGCTTGGCTATTGGATCGGCCCTAAGTGGCCGGACCGCGCCGTCGCGTGGACCGCCATCTCCGCTGCGGCGATTCTCTTGGAGCGCATAACATCCGCTGTAACATTCCCACACAACTTAAACGCGGCGCCGGCTGTGTGGCACGAAGATCCCATATCGCCGACTCAATAGGAGAACCAGCCATGTCCTGCTGTGGCGGCCGACGCGCCGCTCAACGTACCATTAGCCCGCATTCGTCCGCGGTAACTTCCCGATCCGGCATGCCTTCGAGGCAAGTCACGTTCGAGTATCGCGGACTTACTCCGATCATCGCTACCGGTCCAGCTACCGGGATAACGTACCGCTTTTCCGGCAGGGGCGCCCGCTTAGCAGTGCATGGTTCGGACGCGCCGTCGCTCCTTTCCGTCCCGGGTCTGACACCCGTGATCTGAATGCTTATGCGGCAGGGCGCCGCCCCGCCGCCCTTATCAACCGCTCCATAACCCCAACTAACAAAAAAGGAAAAGAATGTCCACAATTAACGTTCCTATAGACACGTCAAAACTCTCCCCTGAAGAACGGGGGAGTCAAAAAGTACGAGTTGCCGCGCAGAGCGGCGAGCACATAGTATCCACCGTCGTAGACATTAGTTCCGGCGCGGCAACCGCCAAACTGGATCTCGACGCAACCGGCGCCGTCACCATCGCCGTCGGCCCGGAGCAAACCTCCGCGGCGGATCTCTTCCGGCGTAACACGATCCAGGTCACTGCGCGCGCGGCGGCCGCCAAAGACGGGACGCCTTCCTATGTATATAAGCCGATCGTGATTACTTCGCCCATCTGGAACCGTTGGCTAAGATGGTGCCGGACTTTCACCATTAGTGGCTACGTCTACGGACAAGACGGAAACCCCGTCCCCAGCGCCGAAGTATCCGCCTACAACGTGGACTGGTTCTGGTGGTGGTCCGCTAGCGGGCAAGTCGGATCAACGGTAACCACCGACCCCACCGGTTACTTCTCCATCGACTTTACGTGGTGCTGCGGATGGCTTCCGTGGGAATGGTGGGAATGCCGCCAATGGCGCCTCGATCCCTTCCTGGTCGATAGGATACAACCCGTGCTCAAGCTGAACCCGGCCTTGCGCGTCAACGCTCCCAGCCCGAAGCTATCCCTCAGCTTCTCCGCGCTCAACCCGCAGCCGCTACCGCCGGGTGAGCGGCAGGCCGCGCGTCAATCCGTCTCAGCCTCGGAACTCGATCCCGTCACCCTTCCCGCGATCGGCGAGAAGCTGCGCAAGCTGCTCCCCAACGTGCCCGAATTCGAGCGCTTCTGCCTCTGGCCGTGGTGCCCCTGGACGCCCTGGTTCAACTGCGAGCCGAACATCATCTTCAAGGTCACCCAAAGTTGCGGCGGCTTGAGCAACGTGATTCTCGATGAGAATGTCTTTCAGGCTCGCCTGGACATTCCCACCAACCTGAACGTCACGCTCACCGCTAACTCCGACGCCTGCACCATCCCGACTCAACCCGGACGTCCCGAAGGCTCATGCTTCCTCTTCACCTCCTGCTGCGGAGTGGATGCGAGCGACATCGGACTCACCGGTTCCGGCCCGCTTGCAGGATTCGCGTATCCAGGATCGGAAGACCGTCCTTTCACTGACGCCGTCAACATCTACGGGCAATTCGGCGACTCCACAGTAAGCCCGCACTACGCCGATTACTATGGTGTAGAGTACCGTCCGGAAGGTTCGGCGACATGGACGCCCGTGCCTACCGCCGCTTTACAGGCTTTCACCCGTCAGTACTTCGACGCGACTAAGTCTTACCCCAACCAATGGTTTAATCCCACATTTACGCCCCAACCGCTTCCTATCTCGGGATCGCCAGGAGTGTTTGCCACCGTTTACCAGAGCCCTCAGTTCTTCCAACTGAGCAATCCCACTCCTCCGAATGACTGGGGCGACGTGGCGTTCGGGCAGAGTTGGTCGAACAATATCGATCTGACCGCCGTCATCGATACCGCCGGCTTCTTCGTCGACGGCCCGTACGAGATTCAACTCGTCGGCTATACCTTGCAGCCCGATGGAACCTTAGTATCCAACGGAGCGATTGCGGGTTGCGGACAACCCAGCTCGCTCGGGGTTAACAACAACAACGACTTCACGTTGTACTTCGCGAACCCCACGCCGGGCGAAACGACTCCCGATGCGGTAATCACGTCCGTTTCGTTCAACGGCACACCCCTGCCGCCCTGCGGCATCCAGCATTTGCCGATGGGTATTCCGTTCTCATTCGCCGCTAACTTCACCGCCAGCGACGCCGAAGGCTATCTCGATTCCTATGCGCTGAGCCTGCAATGGGGACCCAACAGTCCGGTGTCCCTCATTAGTTGCGGGTGCGTGCCGGGCTGCGGACTTTCGACCGCCGAGAGCGGCGTCGAAGTCGGCCCATGCTATGCGGATGCCATCGGGCAGGGTGCGGACCGTCCCGTGTGGGATGGCGGCGACATGACACTGACCATTCCGAACGCTTCGGCCATCTTCCCGCAAAGCTGCGCGTACGACCTGATCCTCACGGTGTACAAGAGGAACATCGTAGACTGCGACACGGATGAGGTGTATCAGAAGACCGTCTACTACTCGTTCACGGTATTGTTCGAGTAGGCAAATGGGGTGGCGGGGCGCGCGCGGGCCTTGCCACCCTACCGAGGGTATCGCTATCGTGAACCCATTTATCTACCGAACCGTTTCGGAGGCGTCTTCACCGACTCACGCAGGCCACAATCAATCGTTCATCAGCGTGACCGCCTCACTGATCGCCAGGACAATCTAAAATCGTCCGGCGTCTTCCCTGGCATCCAATAGACTCAGAAGGTCGCTCTCGAGAGCCCTGGCCAAGGCGGTCGGTAAGCATTTTTCGGACGCCATACATGAGAGCGCGTTCTCAACCGCAACCCTCGCATCGGCGTGTCTACACTCGCACGCTGCGATAGCGGCTTCCGCCTTCCAAACTACCGAGCCTTGTTTGCCAGCCTGGGATAGCGCCTCCGCCAAAAGCCTTTGCGCGCGTGCATTTTCCGCGTTCTTACGAGAGAATGCCTGGAACCAAACTGTCTCCCATCGCCAGGTAAGTTGTTCCGAAACAGTTAGCCGCTGCCCTAAAATCCAGTCAAGGGCACGACCGGCGCGATCGGTATCTCCGGTATCGGCATACCACTGATACCGAATGTAATGGAGTAATAATTCCGGCGCTGACGAAGAGCTTGGTCTGATCGACTCGTCTAGAGCAAGTGCAACCAAGCCCCTGTCCCACTGCCTGGGACGAAGCTCATCATAGCTGGCAAGGAGTGAATGGATTGCGATCCGGCGGAGGCCTGCTTTCTTGCGTAGCGCTAGTTCCAAGAGCCGGAATCCGTCACTCCTGCCATTGCCGATCTTCAGTGGGATCAGATTAAAGGTAAGGAACAGAGACCAGAGACCGATTGCCCAGATATAAGCGGCGAAAGGTGGTGCTGCTGCGAGAAGCGGAGGCGCGAGAACAAAGACGACACCAGCGAAAAACGAAAGTGCCGGCCCTGCGGCAATGACCAGAAACCCTCTTCGTCTCAGGCGACCCGAGGTAAGCGAACGGAATTCTACAAAACCACGCAGCCCGCGCCGCGGCCAAGGGCCATACGCAAATTGCCATTCGCCGTTAACACGCTTCCAGCGAAACGGCCACACGGCGAAGGTATCGATCTGAAAACCGACAAGGCGGCACGCGATTGCGTGACCGAGTTCATGTATGAGCACAGCTGGGAACAAAGCTATAGCTGCGAACAGAAGCGCGTACACACTTAAATATTGACAGCCTTGAAGGCGATCTACCTACCGTTTCGGAGGCGTCTTCGGCGTCTTTCCGCTCGCCACAATCAGATCGTTCATGAGCGTCACCGCTTTATCGATCGGGAGGAAATTCGCGATCACGATCGGCGTTCTCCCGTTCGCATCCATCGCATCCAGATCCGCGCCCTTCGATGCCAGGAACTTAATCACGTCGCAAATGTCCGCTTGCGTCGAGTTCTGCATCGTGTTGGTCACCGCGGCATGCACCACGGTGCCTTTGCGCGACGTCACCGCGTTCACGTCAGGGTCAAGCGCGTAAGCGTACTCCACGGTCGCCCGGTGCCCACTTCCAGCCGCCGCCATCAGAAGCGTTGTGCCATCCTGCGCTTTAAGCTTGGGGTCCGCACCCGCATCCACCAGCACGCGCATCACGTCTTCATGATTGGCTTTCGCGGCCAGCAGGAGCGCGGTTTGCTTACCCGCCGTCACACGAAACGGGTTCTTTGCCGCCGCCCCGGTCAAAGGTGGAATCTCCGTAGTCGTCAGATTTGGATTCGCGCCCTTCGCCAGCAGCATTTTCACGATCTGGAGATCGCCGCCCTGCGCGGCCATGTGCAGCGGCGTGAAGCCCTTCTTATCCGGAATATTCACGTTCGCGTTCTGATCCAGCAGCGCCTGCACCATCTCCGGCTTTCCGCCGGACACGGCCACATGCAACACCGCCGTCCCGTTCGGAAGCGCGTAATCCGGCGAGAGCCCCGCCTTCAGCAGCAGCTTCACCGATTGCACATCGCCTTTATTCGCCGCGAAAACCAGCGGAGTGAATCCGCCCTTCGACACGGCTTTCACGTCCGCGCCGCTCTTAATGAGCACATCCACGACGTCGCTGTGGCCTTCCGCCGCCGCCCACATCAGCGCGTTCTGACCCTTAATCGATTCCGCCGCGTCGAGGTCCGCACCGTGAGCGATCAGCAGCTTCACGCCAGGAACGGTCCCGGATCGCGACGCAATCATCAGCGCCGTCTCGCCGTTCCAACGCGCCGCTTTGGCATCGGCGCCAGCCGCCACCAGCTTTTCCATCACGGGATAATCGCCCGTTGCGCTGGCCAGCGTGAGCGGCGTTTCGCCATACTGATCGGCCGTGTTGACCTTCGCGCCCGCGCGCATCAGTTCGTCGACCACCGGAGCCTCATCCAGGTAAACGGCCCACGAAAGCGCGGTGGCCCCATCGGGCTGAGGCGCATTGACTTTTACGTGTTCGCCGATCAGCTGCTCCACCCGCGCCTGATCACGTTCTTTAACGGCATCGATCAGCCGCAGGTCAGTGGTGGAAGGAACAGAGGCGGCGCACGCCAGGACCGGTAAAGCCGCGGCGAGTAACCGCTGCGCAACAACCCTCGCGTACATATCTTCTATACGTCCGAAAGATGTTCCAGCTTGCCCGTTGCATCGCCCAGATGCTCGCATGGGACGCCCGCTTTGTCCATCATGGTCAGCAGCAGATTATTCATCGGCGTCTCCGGGGCGTAGCGGATGTGCCGCCCGCCCTTAATGTTTGCGCTCGCGCCGCCCGCCAGCACCAGCGGAAGATCGTGATGTGTGTGCGCGTTCCCGTCACTAATGCTGCTGCCGAAGAGAACCATCGAGTGGTCGAGCAGCGTTCCGTCGCCGTCCTTGGTCGCTTCCATCCTGCTCAGAAGATACGAGAACGTCTTCACGTGCAGCGCATCGATCTTCATGGTCTTCGCGATCTTTTCCGGATCGTTCTGGTGATGCGTGACCGAGTGATGGCCGTCCGGAACGCCGATGGAACGATAGCTCCGATTGCTGCCTTCGCGCGCCATCATGAACGTAATCACGCGCGTCATGTCCGTCTGGAACGCAATCACCATCAGATCGCTCATCAGCTTGGCGTGCTCTTCGAACTCGTCCGGAATGCCGGTCGGGCGTTCCAGCAGCGGCACTTGCATGCCCGCGCTCTGTTGTTCCGCCTTCTGGATGCGCCGCTCGATATCGCGGATGCCGTCGAGGTATTCATCCAGTTTGCTCTTGTCGCGCGCGCCCAGGCTCGGCGAAAGCCGCGCCACGTCGCCCCGCACGAAATCGAGCAGGCTGCGATCCTCGTTCATCAGCTTCAGCCGAGCTTTTGGATCGGTCGTTTCCCCATCGCCGAAGAGCCGTTCGAACACCGCGCGCGGATTCACCTCCGTCGGGTTCGGAGTGGTTGGGGTGCGCCAGGAAATTGTGTTGGTGTAAGCGCAGCTATAACCGCTGTCACAGTTGCCGGCCAGCGTGGGTTCCTCCAAGCCCAGTTCCAACGAGCCGAACTGCGTCTTCTTGCCCAACTCTTGGGCCGCCACCTGATCAACCGAGATGCCCGCCTGAATGTTCGCGCCTTCCGTGCGCTTCGGATGCACGCCCGTCAGCCACGTGGCTCCCGCGCGCGCGTGATCGCCCGCACCGTCGCCAAGCGCGCGCCCGCCGTTCTGCATCAGGTTGCTCAGCACCAGCATCTTGTCGCGGAACGGTTCCAGCGGCTTCATGGTCGAGAGAAACTCGTAGCCCGTGCCCGTCTTCGCAGGCAGCCAGCCCTTCTGAATAATGCCGTTCGGAACGTAGACAAACCCCAGCCGCGTCGCCGGGCTGGCCGCGGTCAGCTTCATCGCCGTCATCGCCGGAACCATCGCGTCCAGCAGCGGCAGCGCAACCGTTACACCCATGCCGCGCAGGAACGACCGGCGCGCCAAAGCTTTTTTCGTGAGCATCATAAGTCTGGGGTTCTCCTTGTCTGGAACTGCGGGTTCTTTACGATCGAATGGATCAAAGCCGGAATGGTGAGGTTCTGCGCGGCGGCGTCACGCATGACCGCGCGTACCGCGGGCTCGTCGTAATATTCCACTCCGCGCCCCATCGCGTACGTCATCAACTTCTCGGTAAACGTGGTGACGAACTGGTCCTTGTACTTGGTGGTGAGCAGCGTCTTCAACCCGCTCGGGCCGTTAAACGTAGTCCCATCCGGAAGCTTTCCGCTGGTATCGATTGCGCTGTCGCCATCCTTCGCGCGCCACTGACCGATGGCGTTGTAGTTCTCAAGCGAGAAACCGATCGGGTCCATCCGCGAATGACAGCCGGCGCAGGTTGGGTTGGCGCGATGCTGCTCCATCGCCTGCCGCATGGTCAAAGTCCGTCCGTCCTTCGCGTGCGCTTCGAGCGCCGGAATGTCAGGCGGGGGCGGCGGCGGACCGCTGCCCAGAATATTCTCCAGAACCCATTTGCCGCGCTGCACCACCGACGTGCGGTTGGGATAAGACGTCACCGTCAGAATACTGCCCTGTCCTAGCAGGCCACCGCGTTCGCCGCTGTCGAGCGACACCCGCCGGAACTGCGAGCCGTAAACGTTGGGAATCTGGTAGTGCTTCGCCAGACGCTCGTTTAAATACGTGAAGTCCGCGCTGATCAAATCCGTCACCGGCCGGTTCTCTCGCAGAATAGCGTCGAAGAACAGCTCCGTCTCTTCCGAAAATGACCGCGCCAATCCCTGGTCGAATTGCGGAAAGAGATCCGGATCGGGCGTCACTTTCGCCAGATTGCGAAGGTACAGCCACTGCCCGGTAAAGTTGGTGCTGAACGCGCTCGACTTCTCATCGGCAAGCATTCGATCCACCTGCGCCGAAAGCACCTCGGGATCATGCAGCTTGCCCTGTTCGGCAACCTTCAATAACTCGTCATCCGGAATACTGCTCCATAGAAAGAACGAAAGCCGCGAGGCCAGTTCCAAGTCACTAATCCGATGCACCGTGCCCGGCGCGGCGCCCGCGGGATCATGCTCCACGCGGAACAGAAAGTCCGGCGACACCAGCATCGCGCGCAACGCCATGCTGATCCCGGAATCAAAGTTGCCTTCTTTGCGCCCCGCCTCGTAAAACGCCATCAGCGGTTTAAGGTCCGCGTCGGTGAACGGCCGCCGGTACGCCCGTTGCCCCAGGTTCGCGATGATCTTGCGCGCGCAAGGCGCTTCCTGTCCCGCCGTGCGCGGCTCGCACACGAATATTCGCCGCCGGCTTGCCGTGTCGCCCGGTCCGGCTACCTCATACGGGCCGGCTATGGTCAGCGCGGCAAGCTGCGCACGATCTCCATTGTGCTCAACTTCGTACAGCTTCAGCCGCTCCCCATCCATCCGGATATCCAGTTTGGCCGTCTTGGGTGCGTCCGGTGTGACCAGGACCCGCTTCGCCCCCGATCCCAAAACCTCGGGTACCAGATTCTCCGCCAGGAAGGTAGCGCCGATCCGGTGACTGCCGGCTTTCACCGGAATCTTTAGCTCGACCACTTGCGGCGGCGGCTTCGGCCCGTCGAATTCCTGATTCAACGACGGCATCTTCACCTTGATGGAATATTCGGCGTCCACCGGGAAGTGGTAGTTCACCGATATGCCTCCGGTCGAATCGAACGGCAGATCGTCACTTGCCCGTGTTCGCCTCGCATCGGATTCTTTGGGCGGAACGAATTCGTTCACTTCCGGCTTCAGCGCCGTATCGCCCACGGCCGCACGGCTTACCATCCTCGCAACGGATACGTAACGCTCAATGAGGACCGGCGACATCGAGAGCACTTCGCCGATGTTGTCGAATCCGTAACCTGTATCGTCGGCGGGAAGCTTCGCGCCCGGTTTGATGTCCAGCGCCAGCAGATCCCGAATGGCGTTGCTGTATTCCGCCCGGTTCAGGCGGTGGATGGTCGGATGCCCTGGATTGGGATGAGACAGCGCGTTCGAATCGAGCGACTCCGTGATCCATTTGGTAAACGATGCGATCGTCTCGGGCTTCGGCCGGGGAAGTCCCGGCGGCGGCATCTGTCCCGTCCCGACTTTCCGCAACACTTTCTCCCACGTCGCCGGACTGGTTCCACCCATTCCGGTATCGAGGTTCTGAACAGTGACGCCCCCGGTGTGCAGCTTGTCGCTATGGCAGAGAACGCAGTATTTATTGAGCAGCGCATGCGCGCTCACACCGTCATTTATTAAAAGAGAAGATGGAATCGCAGGCGCGGAGGCGGTTTCTCCCGCCACCATCGGAGCGGCGAGAGCGATCCCAAGTACCCAATAGCTGGTGACGCTGGATCTGAAGAAAGGCACGGGCTTTCAATCCAAAGCTTATCAACTATTTTACGCTTCGAAACGTAGACTGCGGTACCGCCAATGTTCTGAAAGGCTTAGCTGGCCGTAGCCTACCCCTTTTAACATGTTACTTAAAGGCAAAAAGCGTATCTCCCGCGCCGGCGACCACGAACTGCCGCCCATCCAGAACGTACGTCATCGGCCCATTCGATACCGATTGGCCAGTGTGGAAGTGCCAGAGAATCTGTCCCGTAGCGGCTTCGAAAGCGATGAAATTCCCCGAGTAATCCCCAGTGAACGCCAGCTTTCCGGCGGTCGTCAGAATGCCCGCTCCACCGCCGCCGCTCCCTCCGACTGCCGGGTATTCGTGCGTCCAGCGCGCTTTCCCCGTGCTCACGTCCAGAGCTTCGAGACAATGCTCAGTCCAAAGATTCCGTCCGGATCCGCCGTAGCCCTCAGGCTTCTCGTCCGTGTCGGTCAGGTACGCGACGTGGTAGCCACGCGTGGCATTCACATAAAACAAACCCGTTTGAGGATTGAAGCTTGGCGGCATCCAGTTCGTCCCGCCGAAGGCGGGCGTGTTCACGAGGGACCCGTCCACCTTTGGTTCCTTATTGACGTCGGGAATCGGCTGCCCTTTCGCATCCACTCCTTTTGCCCAGTTTGTTCCAACGAACGAGGACGTGACGACGCTCTTGCCGTTCGTCCGGTCCAAGACAAAGAAGAAGCCGTTCCGCGCCGCCTGCGCCAGCAGCTTGCGCGGCCTCCCATCCACATTCCCGTCAAAGAGCACCGGCGTCTCCACGTCGTCCCAATCGTGGGTATCGTGCGGAGATGCCTGGAAATACCAAACCAGTTTCCCGTCCGTGACATTCAAAGCCACGATCGAGCACGTCCAAAGGTTCGTTCCATTCCGTCCCTGTCCCGCATACACCGGGTTCGGATTCCCGGTTCCCCAGTAGAGAAGGTTCAGTTCCGGGTCGTAGGTGCCGGGCAGCCAGGTCATTCCGCCGCCGTGCTCCATCGCGCTCTTGTTGGGCCATGTCTCCGCACCAGGCTCGCCTACCCGGGGTTCGCTGTTCCAACGCCACTGCACGTCCCCGGTTTCCGGGTCGCGCGATTCCAGAAACCCGGGCACATCCATGGCGTCTCCGCCCACGCCGACGATCACATGGTTCCCGATCACCATCGGAGCCATCGTCGTGAAATATTGCAGCTTCTCGTCCGCGACTTTCTTCCGCCAACGCTCCTTGCCGGTACTCGCGTTGAGCGAGATGAACCAGCCGTCCGGCCCCATGAAATAGAGCCAGTTGCCATACATTCCCACGCCCCGGTTTCCGATCAGATGGCCGCCCTTGTCCACCCAGTCATAACGCCAGATCTCTTCGCCGGTGCGCGCGTTCAACGCCCACACATGGTCGGGAATGGTGAAGTAGAGAACGCCGTTTACCACAAGCGGCGTGGATTTGATGGTTGGGTTTCCCACCCCGCGCTGCGGACCCACGTTGGTGATCCGGTACATCCACGCAACCGACATAGAACCTACGTTCGCGGCGTTGATCTGATCGAGTTCACTGAAGCGCCGCCCGGAGAAATCTCCGTTGTAAGTCGGCCACTCTTTCCCCGTCTGTGCAATAGCTACGCAGGCCGCAAACAGTACCGCCAGCCATCTCATTTGAGCGTCACCAGATAAGCAGTCAGGTTGTGCATATCCGCGTCGGTGTACTGATCGAGCAGGCGCCGATGAGCAACCAGCTTATCCTCCATTTGCACCTGAACGCCCGGCCCACGTGCATAAGAGTGATAATCGCCCGCGGCGTCCACCAGTGACACATCGAAATCGTCCATGCGCTTCACCGCTCCTGAAATCACCTTCCCGGAAGGCAGGATAACCTTCGCCGTCGCCGGACCCGGCACCGTCGGGTAGAGGAACGCCTGTTGCAGGTCGACGGGCTGCATCTTCGCTCCGATATGCGCCAGATCGCCCGTCACAGAGTGACACGCCGCGCATCCGCCCGCGCCCTTGAAGTATGCTTCCCCGGCGGTCGCGATTCCCGTGACCACGTTCAGCACCTGATAGGTTCCTCGATTCGCGGTAAGTTCCACTCGCATATGGAGAAATTCGGCGACGTCATAAAGCTGCGCGTTGGTAAACCCCGAGAATGCGGGCATCCCTTTATCGGGCCGTCCGCCATGCACCACCGGCCCAATCATTTCACCTTTCTCATCGTGCAGGACCAAAGCCGACCGCACCAGATCCGGACCCTCCGCGCCGTTGGCTCTGGCGCCGTGGCAAAAAGCGCAGTGGGCGCCGTACAGCTTTTCTCCACGCTCCGCGGCCGCCGCGTCCGGCGGAGTTCCTAATCCCAAAAACTCTCGCGTCGCTTCCGACCGGGGCTTCTTGGGCGCCGCGCCTGGAGCGGAACTGGGTGATGGATTCACCATTTGCGCAATCAACAGCAGAATGAGCAACATCTCAACCACGTACTTTATCGAAACGCAATAAGCGGCGTATTAGAATTCCGTTGGAGACCATGGACCTCGAAGCCAGTCCGAAAACCCGCCCGGAGACTGGCCGCCCGCTTCCGCCCGAGATCCTCGCGCAGCTCGATCGCATCCTCGCCAGTCCTCCGTTCCGCACCAGCAAGCGCTGCTCGGATCTGCTGCGCCACGTAGTGCACGCGGCGTGCGAAGGACAGCTCGATCACCTCAAAGAGCGCACTCTCGGCATCGCCGTCTTCGAGCGCGATCCCGACTACGACACCAATCAGGACCCGGTGGTCCGCAACACCGCCGGGCAGGTCCGCAAACGCCTCGCGCAATATTATCTGGAACCCGGCCGGACCGCGAACTGCGCATCGATCTTCCGGCCGGCGCGTACGTTCCGCAAATGACTCAACCCGCCGCGCCGCTCGTTGAAGCGATTCCAACGCCGCCGTCCGTTAAGCCGAAACGCGTCGGGGGATGGACAGTTGGGTCGTTGGTCCTGATCTTCACCGCGGTTGCCGCTCTGCTGGGGACACGCTGGCACTCGCCCACCAACATCGATCTGTTCTGGGCGCCGATGCTGAAGCCGCCCGGCGCCATCGTCCTCTGCGTCGGGCAAGGGCACACTTACAAACTCAAGGGCGATTATGATCGGCTCTTCGAAGGGGAATCCGAAGCGCCGGATGTTACACCGCCCGCCGGCACGATTCCGCTCAGCGACATTGTCCCGATCTGGGACCGCAGCATTGGCATCAACGACGCGCTGACACTCGTCCGCCTGACCTCGCTCTTCTCGCGCCTGGGGCACGCCGTTGAATTTCGCGGCGGCCGATCCACCGCGCTCGGCGACCTGCGCGGCCGGTCCACCGTCCTCATCGGAGCGTTCAACAACTCCTGGACGCTTAGTCTGACCGGCGAACTTCGGTTTTACTTCGACGAAGACCCCAAGACGCAAACCTTTTTCGTGCGTGATCGCCGGCATCCGCAAGGTCAGGATTGGAGCGTTCGCGGCGACCAGCAAACCGCCCAGGACCACGAAGACTACGCCATCGTTTCCCGCGTCTTCAACCCGACCACCGAGCAGCCGGTCATCGTCGCGGCGGGAATCAAAGGCGGTGGAACAGCGGCGGCCGGCGAGTTTCTGACCGATTCCGCTTACCTTGGGCAAGCACTGAAGTCGGCGCCGGCTCACTGGGAAACCCGCAACGTGCAGTTTGTGCTGAAGACCCGTTTACTTGGTGGCGCCGCCGGACCTCCGCAGTTAGTGGCCGCGCATTACTGGTAAGAGAGATGAAAAGGGCCGTCTAGCTACGAAGTCTAGCGCTGAGGCCGAGACCGAGAGGGCGCAAGGGTCGCTCCGAATGCGAAGCCGGTTGCGGAGTTGGCTTACCTAAGCTGCGCGTCTAACGCTGACCAAACCTCGTGAACGGAAATACCCGCTATCTCGTCCACTTCTTCCAAGCGATTGCTCACCCAACGAAATACTAGTCTGGCTTCGGGATCTATAACGTAAATCTGCTCGAACCCCCACAGTTGGTAGGTCTTGCACTTACTTAAGATGCGCGACATGCGATCTTCGTCAGACAGAATCTCGATGGCAATCTCAAGGGGGCTAACAGGGTAAGGTAGTTCGAAGATGCCGCGCTTCGCTATCACATCTGGGATCAGTTGAAGGTCCGGGTCGATCTTGAGCTTGATTTCGGATCCGGCCCTATAGCCCAGACTCTTTAAGAGCGCAACTAGAATGCCTTCAAGGAAACCGTGGATTGAGTTAGGCATCGATTTCTGTACCGCCGCCCCGTGCCAGTACTCGTAGTAAGGCTTCTCTTGGCCAAACCGGCTCTCAAACTCCGACACCGAAAGCTTTTCTCCGGCCGCCAGCATAAAACCAATGATAATCGATCGTGTATCCGGGGAGAACCCTAAATCGCCTTGCTGACCGCCGGGCGGGTAAGCTCGAACATCCTGCGGCCGGATAGCGTCCACGCCAGTTTGTCAGCCAACCCCCAGTCAATCAGTTTGCGGAAGAGGGCCGACGCGCGATACTGTCCCCCAAGCACATCCCGGCACGCGGCCAGATACTCCGATGAAGGCTTCCCCTCCGCGCAGAAACGCCCCGCCAGCATCCCGGTCGTAATCGCTCCCAACATGCCTGATCCTGTGAACGGGTCCACAAAGCCAAGTGCGTCACCCGCGAGATATACGTCCGGCGGCGTCCTGGCGTCGAACTTCCCGCCGTAGACCAGCGGACCGGTGATCAGCCATTCCATCTTTCGCGTCAGTGGCTGCAGCCGCTCCTTGAGCGCGGGCCTAGCCGCCAGCAGACTGGCAAGCAGGGCGTCGGGCTGGAAGTTGTGACGCTTCAGCAACTGCTCGGAGCAAAGTCCGCAAACATTGGTCGAGCCCCCTTCCACGCAGTTGATGCCCACGTACATATCGCGGTCGAAGAACAGCTGAATCCGGTCATCGGTCACGCCGGAATAGTGCGCTTTGAAGCCGAACTGCCGTTGTCCCGCGGGCGCCTGGTCCTGCCGGCCCGTGGCTACGATTACCGGACCCTCGCCGCCGGCCTTCGCTGTTTCCCGAAACACTTCGGCGCCGGATTTACCCGCCTGGTGAAACAGAAACCGGTCGAGCGCGAATCGGCTGATGCCGTACGCGGGCTCGTCGAGCTTCCAGCGTTTTACCGCGCGTCCGATGGTTACTTCAGCGTTGCGTACGGCGAACGGCTGCAGGTGCAGGAACGAGGATTGCAAACCCAGCCGTTCGAATACGAGCGCCACTTCGGGGGAAAGAAACTCCCCACACACTTTGTGCCGCGGGAACGAGGTTTTCTCAAACAACCGCACCTCCGCCCCTTCCCGGCACGCCGAGATCGCGGCCGTCGCCCCGGCCGGTCCTGCTCCGATGATCCGCATCCTGGACAAATTAGTTGTTTCTTAGAACAATAGCGGAGTTCTTACTGCCGAATGCAATACAGTTGGCTACCGCGTACTCGAAATCCAGCGGCCGCGCTTCGTTGGGGATGTAATCGAGATCGCACTCCGGGTCGGTTTTCTCCAGATTCAGGGTCGGAGGAACAAGCTTATCTCGCATGGCCAACAAGGTGGAGGCGATGCCGGCGGCACCGCATGCGCCTTGCGGATGGCCGATCATGCTCTTCAGCGCGGACCCGGCCAGGCGGTAGGCGTGACCGTTGAACGCAAGTTTGATGGCGCGGGTCTCAATCTTGTCGTTGAGTTCGGTTCCGGTGCCGTGATAGTTGACGTAGGAAACGGCTTCGGGTGGAATGCCGGCCTCCTTGAGCGCCAGTCCGATGGTCCGCGCGGGCTCTTCCCCGCATTCCTCGAGACGCACGCGATGATAAGCCTCGCACGTGGAACCATACCCGGCGATCTCGCCATAGATGTGAGCGCCTCGGGCCACCGCCCGCTCGCGTTCTTCCAGAATCAGAAACCAGGCGCCTTCCCCGATCACGAAGCCGTCGCGATCCCGCGAGAATGGCCGCGAAGCGCGCTCCGGCTGATCGTTCCACGCCGTGCTCATGATGCGCATCAGGGCAAACCCGCGCAGAATCAGCGGTGCGATGGGCGCGTCGACGCCGCCCGCCACCATGCAATCGAGAATTCCCATTTGGATGTTGCGCATGGCGTAACCGATTGCGTCCGTGGAAGACGTGCAGCCGGTGGAGACCACATGGCTCAGACCGCGCAGGCCGAATCGCATGGAAATCTCACTTGCGAGTGTGCCGATGGTGGAGGTGGGTATCGAATATACACTGCAGAGCTTCTGCTGGCCGGTGTAGTAAAGCCGGTATTGCTCTTCGGAGAACTCGCCGCTGCCCCCACCCGAGCCCACCAGAACTCCGATCTCGCGCAGTTGATCGCGAGACATCGCGGCGGTATCGAGACCGGCGTCTTCCAAGGCCTCCTTCACCGCGGCGATCCCGAGCGGCGCCACGCGCGAGACATGCTGGCGGTCTTTGGCCGTAAAGTAAAGGCTCTCGTCGAAGCCCCGGATTTCTCCGGCCACTTGCACAGGTTGCAGGGACGCATCGAAACGAGTGATCTTCCCCACGCCGCTGACGCCCCGTTTGGTGGCGTCCCAGAACGCTTTCCGTCCAATTCCATTGGGACTGACCGCCCCAATTCCCGTAACCACGACGCGGCGTTTCATGCAGTTTGGATGCCCGTGCTTTGCCTTTGTCTCCCCGCTCAGTATAGGCTACGAGTATCAGATGCTTTCCGGATATCGATTGACGGCATGAATGAGCGCTGGGCGACCTCCCGCCTTTCGGCCGGGCTGCAAACGGGGATGGCCGGTGCTTTGGTGATGTTGGGTTGGCTCGCGCTCACGTCGCTCTGGTCCAGGCATTCCATCTGGTGGTTCGCCAATCTCATGGCCACGACCTTTGGGGGCGACGCGGCTTTGCGCGCGGATTTCGGGAAGTATACGGCCGCCGGTATCGCTCTGCACCTTGTGCAATTTTGTGCATTGGGCGCGGTCTTTGCCGCGGTGGTTCCCGAGCGGACAACCTATACCCGTCTGCTTTTATACGGGCTAATCACGTCGATGGCTTTTTACTACCTGATGTATGGAGTAGTTTGGAAGCATCTGAATCCGCTGGTTCCGCTCTATAGTCCGGACCGTCCGATCCTGGTGGGACACATCTTCTTCGGGTTTATGCTGGCGCGGCTTGGGCGCTACCGGGCGGCGAGCATGCCGATCACCGAGTAAAGCGGACGATCGCTGAACAACCCCAGTCTTTCGGCGGGCGTCGATTCCTGCCGGGTGGTTCGGCTTCGCTTGGTGTCTTCCAGGATGCAGCGGCTCGATCCGCTTCGTCCTTCCACCCGCACCTGACCGTAGGCGCCGCTGGTGACCCGGTAGGCAGTCTCGCATCCATGCTCCGCCTGTAACGAGTCGATGGGGGATTCCGAACCGTCCACGATGTGAATCTGGCCTTGCGAGTGGATCAAGATGGTTAGCGCGCGGGATGCGTCCGAGCCTGACGCCGCAGCCTCGAAGATTTCACCTGCATCTTTAAGAAACCGGCTCACGAAAGACTTATCGGAGCCGGTGGAAGAATTTCGAGGAAAACCCGAGACTACTTTACGTAAACGACGATATCAGGCTGGCTTGAGACCGTACCGATGGAAACGACGATCGGTTGAG
The DNA here is from genome assembly GCA_965225785.1 of Bryobacteraceae bacterium. Lineage (GTDB taxonomy): Bacteria > Acidobacteriota > Terriglobia > Bryobacterales > Bryobacteraceae > Bog-113. Next base: position 151,884 of record CBDDBV010000022.1, read on the forward strand.
GTCCGGAAGCGGTTCCGGCCGGGATCACGGCGTTGAATTGGAGCACGCCGGAGACGAGTTCCGGAGCGTCGCCATAATAAACAAGCTGGGCCGTTTGGCCGCCGATCGTGATTGAGCCAGGAAGTACCGGCGCCGGGAAAGTCGTAGTAATCGGCACCAGCAGGCCGTCGCTCCCAGGCGGGTTGGTGGCGCCGCCGCCGCCGCCGAAGATGGCGATGATCGTTCCCGCCGCCGCCGGATTCGAGACCGAGTTCACACTAAGATCCTGGTTCAGAATCGCTCCGCCGCCCTGGCCGGTGGCGCTTAAGCTGAACAGCGACGGCGCCGAGGGTTGCACCGGAATGGTGACCGCGTTCGACATCGCTCCGTTGTAAGTCAGGGTGACTTGGGCGGTAGTTGCACCCTGTAGCGCGAAAGGCAGAATCGCATTTACCTGCTGAGCCGACGAGAACAGAATCGGACAGGGGATGCCGTTGGCGAACACCTGCGTGCCCGCATTCGTCGTCGCGACCGTGGTGGCGTTCGCCAGTTGCAATGGCGACGCCGCGGCCGGTCCCAGACCAGTGCCCCAAAGCGAAACGATCAGCCCAGGCGCGCCGATATTGTTTTCGAAGCTGATGCCGTTGGTGACCGCCGATAGGACCGGGATCGCGACGGAGTCGATGTTCAGCGTTACCGGGATAGTCGCGGTCGGGGCGGATGCGCCCCCCGCCACCGTGATGTTCCCGTGGTAGGTTCCGTTTGCCATACTGCCGGGGATTACCGAGACGGTGAGGCTTCCCGGGGGCGAAGGAACTACCACAATCCATGGAGAATCCGCAGTCGCAGTGGTAAAGTTGGAGCCCGAAGAACTCGCGACGGCCACCGTCTGCGGCGCGGGCACAGCGCCATTCGGCTGATAGTTAAAGGTCAGCGACACTGGGCTTACGCCGAAGGTCGGGCTTGGCGAAACGGTTAAGGTGACCGGTATGAAGAGCGGGCTGTTTCCGAATCCGGCGCCGTCGACCTTCACCGCTGTGACGTAAACGCCCGGACTCAGCCCGGCGGTATTCACCGAAATGGTCGCCGTAGTGGAGTCCGCGGAAACCACGACATCGATCCACGCTCCGTAGCCGGTCACGGTGTAAGGTCCGGTGGGAACCGCCGAAAGCGTGACGGTCTGCGCGGGCGGCGCGGTACCGCCTGTCTGATAGGCGAACGCGACGCTGGCGGGCACGGCCGCGAGCGTCGGGGTGGCCGGAGCCGCAACCGTTAAGGTTACCGGGATGCTGAGCTTTGCAGGCGCGGTTACCGCGATGGTGGTCGTGTAGGTACCTGGCGCCAGACCCGCTGGATTCGCAATGACGGTGAGGATGGTGTTCGCGCCGGAAATTGCCGAGGTCGCGGACAACCAAGGTACCGATATCGAGAACGTGGTGGCCGCGTTTTCAGAGATGCTCACCGTTTGCGTCAGCGGTGACGCCGCCGTCGCCGGGGAGACGAAAGTCAGCGATGCGGGAGTTGCCGTCGGAACCGCTGCGGCCGGCGCGGTCACGGTCAGCGTAACCGGCAAAGTTGCGCCAAATCCCAGGCTGGGAGAAACCGCGATGTTGTCTTGATACACGCCCGCTGCCAAGCCGGAGGTATCCAGGCTGATCGTAAAGGAGCCCGGCGTGGTGCCGGAAGCCGGCGTAACCGGCAAGTAGAAGGACGCGCTTGTGACCGTAAAGCCGACTGTGCTGGGGTCCGTCACCTGCACCACCACAGGCGCGGGAACCGCTCCACCCAACACATAACTCAAGGCGACAAACTTCGGAGAGAGAGACACTGTGTTTGGCGCGCCGGACGATCCATTGGTGATGCTGACCGGCAGAGTGACGCTCGCTTGACCCGGTGACGTAAACACGATGCTACCCGCGAAAGTACCCTGTCCTAACCCGGTCGTATTGGCTGTCACAGTGACGGCGCCCGGGATGAGGCCGCTTGCCGGGCTGACGCTGAGGAAACTACCCGATCCCACCGCCGCCGTGTAAGTAGCCGCGTTTGTGGACGTCGTCACTTGCACCGTTTGGGATTGCGTGGTGCTGCCGGGAACGAAGAACGTGAAGCTGAGTGTGCCGGGCGAGATCGTCAACCCGCCAGAACCACTACCGCCCCCGGCGGCGGCCACCGTGATCCCAATCGGAATAGCGAGATTTCCCGCGGTCGATGCGATATTGATCGTCCCGGAATAACCGCCCACCGCCAGCGAACTGGGGTTCACAGAGACGGTCAGCGTCGCCGGTGTGGTGGCGCTCGAAGAGGTGACGGTGGCCCACGGAACAGAAGATGTCGCCGTGAAACTGGGGGCCGGCGAAGCGCTGGATGTCAACGCGATCGTCTGGGGCTTGGGCGAAGTTCCGCCCGAGGTGTAAGTGAACGCAAGGGATGTCGGCGAAGCCGTGAAGCTGCCGGACTCAACCGGTGGAGTCACCGTGTACGTCACCGGAATTGTAATGGGCGCGCCCGTGGAATCGCTCGATGTGTTAATGGCAATTTCGGCTGTGTAAGTCCCCGCCGCAACGGCCGTGCTGAAGCTGGCCACCACCGAGCCGGGTGTGGTGCCCGCCGATGTGGAAAGCGTGAGGAACCCCGTCGATGACTGTGAAGTTCCCGGTAGGATCGCGACCGTGTAGCCGGTCGGAGACCCATTGGACCCGATCGAAATCGTCTTTGGCGCGGGCGCGGTTCCGCCCAGTTGATAGGAAACGCTGATGGGCGTCGTGGGAGACGCGGTCAGCCCCGTCGCGGTAACCGTCCCCGTGACGCCCACTGTCCCCGTCGCTCCCAGGAGATCGTAGCTGACGGTGGAAGCCGGCGAACTAAAGCTTGCGGTTCCGAAGGAAGTCGGGACGGGGCTGGGGAAGGTCACCCCTTGAAGCACCAGCACCGCCGTAAAAGAGCCTTGCGAGTCGGAAAAAGTCGCGCCGATCTGCCCGTTGGTATTGATCGTCAGGGAACCGCTCTCCATCCGGTTCGTGATACCGAACGCGGGAACCGTTAGCGAGACCGTGACCGGATAAGATCCGGCGGGCGCGGAACTCTCCACGGTCGTCGTGATCACCGCTGTCGGCGGCGACGCCATGCCAAAACCCGCCTGATCCATATCGCCGGGAATGTCGGAAAACGTGGCGTTGATGGTGATCGAAACCGGATAAGCCTTCAGCGATGTTCCGGCGGCGAGGAAACCAACGGCTATTAAGAAGTAGAGCAGCTTGCGGCGGCACAAACCCTGCATTAGCGAACGTCTCCCATTTGCAAACGTCTCTTACTGTAACACTCTGAAGGGGTGGCCAAACCCCGCAAAAACTCTTAGGAATGGTTAAGAATTGCAGGAAATTAAGCAACTTGCGGGGATTCCGGCCACACCATGTCAGTCACCGGCCGATTGTGCTCCGCGCACCACCGGCGATAAAGCCCGCCATAGCTGTCGGTGATGTAGTCGGACTCTTTGAACCCCAGCGCCGCCGCGCACCGGTCGATCCACTCGGCATCGCCTTCCAACTCCAGAAAAGTCCCGATCGGCGTCTCGTCCAGGGTCGCCGTGCCTTTCCCGCCCCGGCCGTCGGCCTCTTCCTCGAATTCCGTCCGAAACTTCTCATAGACGAAGGTGCGGTTGAACCCGAGCCGTTTCAGGATCTGCTCGAACACGTGCGCGTCGGAAAGGTTGACTTCCAGCTCTTCCCGCGTCTTATGGCGGCCCTTCGTGGCGGCGCCTTTGAACGTAAGAATATTGACGCCCCCCGCTTCGCGCACGCGCAACAGCAGACCGGACCCGCGCAAGCTTGCGGCCTCCGTGTCGAACAGGGCATTCCGTTCATAAAGTCGAGGTTTGGATACGGCGAACCCATGCGTCGTCAGGAGTTCCGCCGCGGCCGCCGCATTGGGCGCCCGAAGTTTAATTTCGGTTTCCTGGTAATTCGGGCCTACCGGCACAACCTCTGTATAATAGCGATGTCGCGCGCCCGTAGCTCAGCCGGATAGAGCAACTGGCTTCGAACCAGTAGGTCGGGTGTTCGAATCACTCCGGGCGCGCCAATCGCTTTAACCTTTTGCTCTGAGTACGCGCGACCGCGCAGCGCCCAATCCCAGGAAAGCGGCGCCCGCAAGAAACAGAAATACAGAGGAAGGCTCGGGCGCGGGACCCATATACTCCTGATCGCTTCCGATCACCTGGGGTGTGTAGATGAGGAAATTACTGTAGAGTGGATCACTTGGGTCGGCATCCGCTTGGGTAAGCGCGCTTTGCGCCACGATCGTGGAAGTGGTTCCGTTCGCGGAAAAAACCGGCGTCGACGGAGTCATCAGGTTCCAGATGGCGTACTGATCCAGCGCGACGTAGTTTTCGGTGACCGAGTCCGTTCCCGTCAGGCCAAGAATGTCGTTCGCCAGAATGGCCGCGGCTTCGTAGTCGGATTCGCTGGAATAAAGCGTGTTGGAACCGGCCATACCGACATCGTTGATACTGGTGACGTAGTAAGGAATCGGGTCGCTGGGAACGTTGGTGTGGTCATAGAAGTCGTCGCAGATAACCTGACTCAGTACCGTGGCGCCGCCGATGTAGCCGCCGACGTAACCATTTTCCGTTCCATTCAGGTTATTGCCGGGCGCATTGCCCGGGGTTCCGGGGAGCGTTTCAAACTGGATGGTGGTGGGAATCGAACCTGCGATTGCGCGCAGACCAAAGAGCGTGGATACGAGCAATACCACGATTGCTTTCATGTTACTTTCCTCCCGAACTGGGAACAAAGTACCACACTTAAACTCCTTTTGTTTGGCAATCGTCAACAAATTTTCAGCCCTAAGGAAATGTTTTTAATTTATGGACTTCCAACTTGTAGTCAATTATCGACCTCGCGGCGACCAGGTCAACGCCATCTCGGAGCTCACAAAAGGGGTATTCGACGGCGATAAACATCAGGTGCTGCTGGGCGTCACCGGATCAGGAAAGACGTTCACCATGGCGAAAGTGATCGAGAACATCGGGCGCCCGGCGCTGGTTCTCGCGCACAACAAAACCTTGGCCGCGCAGCTTTACGGAGAGTTCAAGCAGTATTTCCCGAGTAACGCGGTCGAGTATTTCGTCAGCTACTACGATTACTACCAGCCCGAAGCCTATATTCCGTCCGGCGACGTTTACATCGAAAAAGAGGCCACCATTAATGACGAGTTGGACAAACTGCGGCTTTCCGCCACCCGTTCTCTATTCGAGCGCCGCGACTGCATTATTGTCGCAAGCGTGAGCTGTATCTACGGCTTGGGCTCGCCGGATGCTTATTACGGAATGCTGCTGATGCTCGAAAAGGGCCAGAAGATTTCCCGCAAGGAAATTACCTCCAAGCTGGTGGATATTCTCTACGACCGGAGCGACAGCGACTTCCGGCGCGGTACCTTCCGCGTGCGCGGGGACACCATCGAAGTCTTCCCCACATACGACGATTACGCTTACCGCATTGAGCTGTGGGGAGACGAAGTGGAGAGCCTTTCGCAGGTGGACCCGCTGCTGGGACAGGTTCGCCAGACCTACATCCGGCTTCCGATTTATCCCAAGACGCACTATGTGATGAAGGAATCCACCAAGCAGGCGGCGATGGAATCCATCCGGGCGGAGCTCGAATGGTGGCGTCCGCAACTGGAAGCCCAGGGCAAAATCATCGAAGCGCAGCGGTTGTATCAGCGGACCATGTTCGATCTGGAGATGATGCGCGAGATCGGATACTGTCACGGAATCGAAAATTATTCCCGCCACTTCTCCGGCCGCCTGCCGGGCGAAGCGCCGCCGACGCTGCTCGATTACCTTCCGCAGGATTCCGTGATGTTTCTCGATGAAAGCCACCAGACCGTTCCCCAGCTTCACGGGATGTACCACGGTGACCGTAGCCGGAAAGAAATTCTGGTGTCGCACGGATTCCGCTTACCCAGCGCGCTCGATAACCGCCCGCTGACTTTTGAGGAGTTCGAGCATCGCGTGAATCAGGTGGTCTACGTTTCGGCGACACCCGGCCCCTATGAGCTGACTAAATCCGCGGGCGTCGTGGTCGAGCAGATCATCCGGCCCACCGGGCTGGTCGACCCGGAAATCGAGATCCGGCCGATCAAGGGCCAGGTGGATGATCTGCTCCATGAGATCCGCAAGCGCGTAGACCTGAACCAGCGCGTTCTGGTGACCACCCTGACCAAGAAGATGGCCGAAAATCTCGCCGAATACTACTCGGAAGTGGGAGTAAAGTGCAACTACCTCCACTCTGAAGTAAGCACGCTCGACCGGATCAAGATCCTGCGGGACCTGCGGCGCGGCGAATACGATGTCCTGATCGGAATCAACCTGTTACGCGAAGGTTTGGACTTACCTGAAGTTTCGCTGGTGGCGATTCTCGACGCCGATAAAGAAGGGTTTCTGAGATCGAGCGGCGCGCTGATTCAGACTATCGGGCGAGCGGCCCGGAACCTGGAAGGCCGCGCCATTCTTTACGCCAACGTCATGACCGACAGCATGAAACACGCGATCGATGAGACCGGCCGTCGCCGCCGCACGCAAGTGGATTACAACGATCGCCACCACATCACCCCGCAATCGATCATCAAGCCGATCGATATGACGCTGATCGCGGTCGCGGAGGGCGACTACATAACCGTCCCCGTCGAATCCGACCCCGAGACGGAAGACATGAGCCCGCGCCAGCGAGACGAGTTCATCACTGAGTTGGAAGGCCGCATGCGCGATGCCGCGCGTAAGTTCGAGTTTGAGAAGGCGGCGCAATTGCGGGATAAAATCAAACTGCTGCGAACGAAAGATGTCGCCGGGATCGGAATTCCGGCCTGATGAAATACGGGCTGATTGGGGCTGGCCCGGTTAGCCAGTACCTGGCCGCGAGACTCCCGCATCTGTCGCAGGAACTTGGCTTGGTGGCGGCCGCAAACCGTCGCGCGGCCAGCAGAATCGTCAACACCCTGGGCGCGGGCGTCGCGGGTTCGCTCGAAGACATGAAATCGGTGGAACTGATTCTGGTTTGCGCCCCTGAAAATCACTTTCCCGCTTTGCGCCCGGTCCTGGAGCGGACTCCCGTGGACTGGACCGGCAAATCCCTGGTCTTGTGTCAGTGCCGGACTTTCAGCCGCGAATTGGAATTTTTCCGCGCTCGCGGCGCTTCCATCGCCTCTGTACAAAGCGCTTCCGGGCTGCGGGACCGTTTCATCGTGGAAGGGGACCGCGACGCCCTCAAGGCCGCGCGCTATTTGGTGTCGCAGCTCCGCGGCGCGCCGATTCAGATCAACCCGGAAAGCTACAGCATGTATTGCGCCGCTCAAACTTTGGCGAGTTCCCTGTTCACGCCCCTGCTCGAGGGAAGCACGGTGGCGATTCGTGAGGCGGGCGTTTCGGGGAAAGCCATCGCGCACCTGGTGGAGGCTATGTTTCTCCAAGGAATGCGCGGTTATCTGTACTCCGGGAGGAAGAGCTGGTCGGGTACGGTCTCCCAGGGCGATGAAGAAGCGATCGGCCGCGAAGCCGTCGCCCTGGACGCCATCAATCCGGATCTCGGCCACTTCTATCGGACCGTGGCGGGCGCGTCGATTCAGATGCTCGGTTCCAAAAAGAGGCGTGCTCCGGACTCTGAAACAGTCTGATAGCCGCGATTCCCGCCGCTCCCGCCTCCATGCACGGCGCAATAAGATGCGGCTCGATCCCGCCCAGCGCCAGAACCGGAATCGTGCTCACCCGGGCGGCTTCCCGCAGCGTTTCCAAACCGAGCGGCAATCCTTTCCCGGGGCTTTCGAAAATGGGCCCGAGCACCGCGAAATCCGCGCGTTCCAGTGACGCGCGGCGAACGTCCTCCAGGCTGTGGCAAGACACGGAAACTTGAAACTCCGCGGGGAGGATCGAGCGCAGCCGGAGCACGGAGATGGCTTCGCCCCGGAGGTGGACTCCATGCGCCCCGCAGGCCAACGCGACGTCGGCGCGGCCGTTGACGAAAATGCGCACGCGAGGGTGCGCGGTCGCGATGATTTCACGCACCAGCCGAGCCAGATCGCGCGCCTCCCGGTCTTTCTCGCGAACCTGGATCATGTCGACGGAATCGCCCAGGCTTCCGATGTGGCGCAGCAGAGCGGCTTCACCCCCAAGTGCCCGGCGATCGGTGATGTAGTAGAGCAGCATGGCTTACGCGCTTCCCAGAAGGCGCAGCGACGAAACCGGAAATTCGACATACCAGGTTCGGGTATCGCTTTGGGATTGGTACTCGTGGCGGGGAACCAGCGCCGTGATCCCGCCCGCAAAGCGGAGTTCGACGAAGCGGGCGTGTTCCAGCCGGCCTTCCAGCCCGAGCGGCAGGCGGTTTTCGCCGGGACTGGAATAGACCCGGAGGTCGTCCGCCCGGACGGCCAGAGTGGCGCGGTCACCGATAAGGTGGCCGGGAAAGTACTGTCCGTTCAGATCGCCGTTCGCCAGGCGCAGGCGGCTGGTATTCCGGCCGGGGTCGAGCGCAAGAATCTCAGCTTCTAACAGATTGCAACTTCCCACCAGGCGCGCAACGGCGGCGGTCGCGGGCCGCGAAAGAATTGCCTGCGGCGCGCCGGCCTGAACAATCCGGCCCGATTCAAAAACAAGCATCCGGTCGCCGAGCGCCACCGCTTCATCGAGATCGTGCGTGACCAGCAGCACTGGGATATCCAGGCGGCCCGCAAGATCGCGGAGCAGCGAATAAAACTCTGAGCGAAGACCGGCGTCCAATCCGCGCGCCGGTTCATCGAAGAGAAGGATTCGCGGCGCGGCGATAAGCGCGCGGGCGATGGAGCAGCGCTGGCGCTGGCCGCCTGAAACTTCCGCGGGGCGGCGGCCGGCGATATCCGCAAGGTGGAACCGCTCGATCATCTCGGCCACGCGGCGATGGCGTTCCAGCCGGGGCCGCCGCTCAGCCGCGAAGGCGAGGTTCTCGCGCAGCGTCATGTGCGGGAAAAGAGCGTAGTTCTGGAAGACGTAGCCGCATTCCCGCCGTTGCGGACGGACGTCGACCCGGGCCTCGCCATCGTAGAGCATGCGGTCCCCGAGCAGGATTCTGCCAGAATCCGGACGCGCAAACCCGGCCACGCAGTCGAGCGTGAGCGATTTGCCCGCGCCGCTCGCGCCAAACAGCACCGTGATCCCGGCCTCGGCTTCGATGTCCGCTTCGAGCGTAAAAGGCACGCTGTCCGGAGCGGGCGGGAAACGCTTGACGATGCGCGCCGAGAGCTTCATGCGCTGGTCCTCATGAAGACGGGCGATGCTCCAGGCGATTGGCGGCGTACACCGTGACGATGGTAATCAGCGAAAGCAGAATGGTCATCGCCCCGGCCATCCGGGTGTTGCCGCTCTCCACCGCATCGAAGATGGCTACCGCGGCGGTTTGCGTACGGCCCGGGATGTCGCCCGCGATCATAAGAGTTGCGCCGAAATCGCCCAGTGAACGCGCGAACGCGATCACGGCCGCCGCGACGATGGTCCGGCGCGCCAGCGGAAGAGTCACCCGCCAAAACAGCCGTAACTCCCCCGCTCCGAGCGAGCGGGCGGCGCGCGCGTAAACGGGATCCGCCGATTCGAAACCGGCCCGCGCGGACTTAACCAGCAGCGGAATCGCATGTATGGTGGACGCTACCACCGCCGCCTGCCACGTGAAGACCAGCGGCTGGCCGAATACCGCTTCGTACGCCCGCCCGATTGGACTGGAACGGGCGACGATGATCAACAGATAGTAGCCGAGCACGGTCGGCGGAAAGACCAGCGGCAGCGTAACCACCGCATCGATCAACTCCTTCCCGCGGAAGCTCCGGTTTGCCAGTAGCCACGCCAGCCAAAGCCCGAGCACCAGCGAAATCATCGTGGCGATGACGGCCACCTTAAAGCTCAGCCAGAGCGGGAACCAGGAGAAAGCCATGGCTTCCGAATTATAGAGGGCTCGTTTAGAACGTGTCGAACAAATGGCCCAGCTTGCTCTTCTTGGTAGCAAGGTAGACTTGACGCGAATCCAGATGCTCGGCCACGCAGGGGACCCGTTCCACCACCTGCACGCCGGCTCGCTCCACCGAATCCACCTTGTCGGGATTATTGGAGAGCAGCCGAATCTTCTTCAACCCAAAGAAGTTCAGGATGGCCGCCGGAAGTTCAAAGCTCCGCAGATCCGCCTTGAAACCGAGCAGTTCGTTGGCTTCCACGGTATCGGCCCCGTGATCCTGCAGTTCATAGGCGCGCAGCTTATTCAGCAGGCCGATGCCGCGTCCCTCCTGATCCTCATAAATAAGCAGGCCGCGGCCTTCTTCGGACATCAAGCCCAGGGAAAGATCGAGCTGTGCACGGCAGTCGCAGCGCAGGCTGTGAAACACATCGCCGGTAAGGCATCGCGAATGGACGCGCACCAGCGGCGGCGCTCCGATAAGGTCGCCGAGCTTCAGCGCGACAGCTTCTTCCTTACGGTAGTCGAAAACGCCTTCGAAACCGTAGATGCGAAACGCCCCGAACTCGCTCGGTAGATCGGCTTCGGCCACTTTGTTTAGCCGGAACACCGTGGCAGCCTGCATGAATGAATGGGTCCCCAAGCCAATTATAAAGGCTCGCGGTAACTATAATGGGCGCGGTGGAACAGCACTTCATTACGCTGCTGGTCAGGCTGGGCGTGGTGGCGTCGCTGGCTAGCTTTTTCGTGCGTGCCAAGGACTTCCGGCAGTTGCTGATGCGGGAAGATCGCACCCTCGGGCAGCGGCTGCAAATGGCCCTTTGGTTTTGCGTGATGTTTGCGCCGGGCGTAGCGCTCCGGGTGCGCGTGCGCTCCTACGATGCGGCGGATCTGGGGTTGGAGGGTAGCCTGCTGGCCGGGCTTCTGGGCGGCTACGTCACCGGGCTTCTCGCCGGGCTGATGATCTCCATCCCCGCCATGGCTCATGGGGAGTTCGCGACCACCGCTTTCTACGGGAGCATTGGCTTGCTGGGCGGCATGCTCCGTGATGTCGCAGCCGATAAGGAGCACATCTGGCGCACCTCACCGCTGTTCGATATGCATCTTGTCCAGGCGGTCCGCGAAGGGCGCGATTTTTCCCGCCCTTTGTTTAACCTTCTTCTGCTCTGCGGCATTCTTCTGACGGAGTTCCTTCGCGAGCTGGTGGCCCACTTGTTTCCAGGCCGGCTATTCGTCCTCTACGCGCCGGCGGAATCGCCCGGATGGCTGAGCCGGGTCGCCGTCTACGCGTCCACCTACTTTGCCGTCACTCTTCCCATCAAGGTCTGGAACAACACCCGGAATGAGATCAAGCTGGAGGAACAGAACCGGCTGTTGCTCCAGGCGCGGCTGCAGGCTCTGACCAGCCAGATTAATCCGCACTTCCTGTTCAATACGCTGAACTCCATCTCGTCCCTCATCCGGATGGACCCGAACCGCGCCCGGCAGATGATCGTGAAGCTGTCCAATATTCTTCGTCGCATGCTCAGGAAACACGAGAGCATGGCGCGGCTTCGGGAGGAGCTCGAGTTTGTCGATGATTACCTGTCCATCGAACTGGTTCGCTTCGGCGATAAATTGCGGTTCGAGCGCGACGTCGACCCTCTGACCTTGGATATGTTGATTCCGAGCATGCTGCTGCAGCCGCTCATTGAGAACTGCGTGAAGCACGGGTTGAGTAACAAAGTGGAAGGCGGCACCATACGGATTGAGACGCGGTTGGTTGACGGACGCCTGCATCTGCGCGTGGAAGACGATGGGGTCGGGATTCCGGAACATAAGCTCGCGCGGATGCTCGAAACCGGCATCGGCGTGAGCAACGTGAGCGAGCGGCTCAAAGTTTTGTTCGGGTCGAATTACCGGATGTGGGTGGACAGCCAGCCCGGAAACGGGACGCGCATCGCGATTGAGTTTCCGGAAACGATTGTGGGGGTGGGATAGCTGACCGCCGCCCAACCTGCCGGAACACCGAATCATGAGAAGACTTAGCCTGGGAACCTACTGTGATCTTTGCGGCAAAGGCGTGCAGTGCTCACGGCGTTGGTTTCCCGGGCTCGTTATCGCCCTCGAATCCTTTCTTCCGCACCCGCATCCAACACACTGGCTTCAAAAGACGATTCCTATCTCCCCTCCAACCTCGGTCACGTTCCTTTCCGAATGGGCTTTATCTCCCATTTGCAACAACATGTGGGACTTTCTATTTGCGCGTTCCGCTTGTGCTCTGATACCATCGGTCTGGCAGAGATCGGAATCCCACCTTTTAGATGCCAAATCCCCAAACGCACGGAGTAATCACAATAAACTGAATGAGCTTTACCGTATTCCTTGGTAATCTGCCCCCCTGGGTCACCGCTGATGACATTAAACAATGGCTCACAGCGGAAGATCTGGTCGCCGATTCCGTTAAAGTAATTCGCAATCACGAAACGCAGGAATCCAAAGGATTCGCTTTCGTGGAAGCGCCCACGGCCGACGAGATGCAGGCGATCATTCGCCGCTTCGATCGCGCGCCGCTAGAAGACAAGTTGCTCAGGGCCAACCCCGCGCAGCCGTCCAAGGGCAAAGGACAACCCACAACCCAACCCGCCGCGGCGCCCCGCGAAATGCGGCCCGCGATCAACATTGCTAATGGGCGCAGGCCCGTTAAGAAGGTTCGTGATCGAAGCGCTGAGCCGCAGAGCGCCTTCGCCACTGAACTGGCCAAAGTTTTATAACGCTCTTTTAGCTCGCGTTCCATATCCGAACCGACACCTGTGATGCACAGGCACACCGCGCTCTTTAAGAGTTCTAATAGAAACAGACTGTTACCACGTGGCACAATGCGTGCCACGTCTGCGCATCATGAGATTTCTGCTGCTTAGCTCTCTCGTTCTCGGGGGAGCTTTTCTTTTCGCTCCCCTTTCGCGCGGAAACCAGCAGCCATCCCTTCGTCTGATCGCTGAAGACAACGTCAACTCCCGCTACACCGTGGAGAGCATCGAAGTCGCCGGTGAAGAACAGCCGGTCCTGCCAGAATCCCTTCGCGAACGCGTTTCCAATCTCATCGGCGCCCGCTTCGATCCCGCTCAGTTCGACGAACTCGCCCGTGAAATCCGCAAACAGCTTCACCTTCGTTCCGTCAGCCCGCATATCCTCCGCGGCAGCGCTCCGGACCGCGTTCGCGTGCTTCTCCAAACCGAGCGCAAGTCCGTCGAATTCGACGTCTCCGTCCCCAAGTTTCTCTACCATTCCAGCCAGGGTTGGAGCGCGCAGGTCCAGGGCAGCACCACCATCGCCCGTGACAATGTCCTTCGCTTCGGCCTCGTGAGCGACGGCGACGAATTAACCGAGCGTTTCGACGGCTTCAACGCCGCCTACGAAAATCTGCATACTGGTACCAGCCGCATCCACACCGCCTTAGTCATTCAGGAATTGCACGAACAGTGGAATCAGCAGACCGTTCATGCCGATGGCGCCCGCGAAGCCGACCTCTACCGCACCCGCCGCAACCTTCAGCCGGAGGTCGTCTTCGTCATCTCCCGCCCGCTCACCGTCACCGTCGGCGCCAGCTTTGAGCAGCTTCAGATGGAATCTCCCGGCAGCCCGTCCGAATCCGCCAACGCCATCCTCGCCGATGTGCATTACGATCGGCCAATGGAGTCTTCCGGAGCCTTGGGCAAAGAACTCGAAGCCGATTATGACATCCGCTTCGCCTGCAAGTCGCTGGCGAGCGACTACGCCTACACCCGCCACCGCGCCACCTTGCGCTACACCCTGAACTTCGGGCGCAACACTCTCTCCGATGAAGCGCTCGCCGGCGTCATCTCGGGAACCGCCCCGCTCTATGAACGCTTCGTCCTCGGCACCAGTTCCCTCCTGCGCGGATGGAATCGTTATGAAATCGATCCTCTCGGTGGAAACCGCGTCATCCACAATTCCGTCGAATATAGCTTCCGAATCAATCCGGGAAACGTCAACACAGGTACCATGCAAGCTTTTTACGATGCGGGCGCGCTCTGGAACCAGGGACAATCCGCTCCCCTTCGCCAATCCGTCGGCGTCGGCTACCGTCAAAGCGTCTTCTCACTCGCGCTCGCCTTCCCCATGCGCGATGGCCGCACCATCCCCGTTTTTATGGTCGGAATGAATTATTGATGAAGTGGTCGCGCAGAGAGCTGCTGATCGGTCTGCTGGGCGCGCCCGTGGCCAAAGCCCTGAGCGCCCAGAACCTCGCCGTGCGCGTCGATGGCGATTACGTCCGCATCGCCGCACCCCAGCTTCAGTTCCTCTCCGGCCGCATTCTCGACCGCCTTCACGATGGCGCCACCGTCGGTTTCCTCGGGCAAATCAGCCTCTCGCTCGATGGCAACACCTCCGTCTATTCGCGTTCCGTCGCCCGCTTCGCCGTCAGCTTCGCCATCTGGGAAGAGACCAATCAGTTCCAGGTCGCCTTCATCCAGCAAACCCGCCGTGTCATGTCGCATCTTTCTCTCGATGCCGCCCAGAACACCATCCTCGATAACCTCACCTTGGCCACTAGCTCCCTTCCGGCCGACCGGCCTTTCTGGCTGCGTCTCGATCTCCGCGTCGAAGAGCCCCGCGACGCCTCCGAAATCATCAGCGGCTCCGGCATCAATCTCACCCGCTTAGTCGAGATCTTCGGCCGCATGCCCGGCGCGGCTCAACCGCATTGGACCGTCGATGCCGGTCCGCTGCGCATGGCTGACGTGCGAAACAAGGCGCCCCGCGCATGAGGACCCTGCGCACCCGGCTCACCATCATCTTCATCGCCGCCACCGCCATTCCCTTAGCCGCCTCACTATGGATGGCCTCCAGCCTTCTCGAACAAAGCCTCACTTACTCGTCCGCTTCGGAGCTTGACTCCCTTTCGAAATCGCTCGGGGTCGCCGGCCGCGAATACTACAGCAGTGTCCGGGAAGCCCTCCTCGCCGACGCCGCCTCCGGCGCCATTCAACCCCGCCTGCTGCCCAAATCCCAGTTCGACGCCGAAGCCCAGGAATTCTGGCTGAGTGGCGAGCCCCGTCGCTTCCTTCCTTCCGGAACGCGCGGCGATCATCTCAATCTCCTCGAACGTCGCGCCGATGGCATCGCCCTTTACTCCCGTCCCCTGCGTCTCAAGCTTTCCGATCTGTCCGATCAGTACCGCTCCGCCCGCGCGCTCGTTGGTTCTTCCCGGTCCCATGACCTTCGCCGAGGCTTCAATACCACCCTGATCCTTCTCACCGCCGTCATCTGGGTCATTTCGCTTTCCGTCCTCATCTATATCGCCCGCCGCGTCAGCAAGCCCATCCGCGACCTCACCAACGGCCTCACGCATCTCGCGAACGGCGACTTTACCGCGCGCATCGAACGCTCCCAAAATGATGAGATCGGCCTCGCCACCGAAGCCTTCAACCACACCGCCGCCCAGCTCGAACAGAGCCGCGACCGTCTCGTCTACCTCACCCAGCTCGCCAGTTGGCAAGTGCTCGCCAAGAAGACCGCGCACGAAGTGAAGAACTCTCTCACCCCCATTCGGCTCACCGTCGAAGAGATGGTCGCCCGCCACGCCGATGGCCCCCACGAATCCCAGCAGGCCTTTCTCGAACAGGCCGCCCAGATCGTTGTCGACGAAATCGAGTCGCTCGAGCGCCGCGTCCGCGCCTTCTCCGAGTTCTCCGCCGAGCCGCCCGTCTGCCCGGAGCCTCTCGATATCAACTGCGTCGTCGAAGAACGCATCGCCTTCCTCCGCACCGCGCATCCCGAAATTGAATACGCCGTCCGTCTCGCCGAACGCGCCCCCACCGCCATCGCCGACCAGGATCTGGTTCGCAGTATCCTCGTCAACCTCCTCGAAAACGCCGCCGAAGCCGCCGGTGATGGCGGCCGCGTTCTCGCGCGCACCGAACTCGCGGAGGACGCCGTCGTCATCGAAGTGCACGATTCCGGTCCGGGCCTGAGCGATCTCGCCCGCAAGTCACTCTTCCAACCCACCATCTCCTTCAAGAAGCGCGGTATGGGTCTCGGCCTGTCCATCGCCCGCAAATGCGCCCTGCTCACCGGCGGCGAGATTCTGCTCGTCGCCGGGGAACTCGGTGGCGCCGCCTTCCGCGTCACCTTGCCCTGCGCTCCCGCCAACCGCACATGAATCAGAAACGCGCGCTCATCGTCGACGACGAAGAAAATATCGGGCGCTCCCTGCGCATGATCCTGGAGCGCGAAGGCTACACCGTCAACCTCTTCCGCTCCGTCAAGGAATTCCAGGCCTTCCCGGATCTCGGCCGCGCCGACGTCTTTGTCTTCGACGTCCGCCTGCCCGATGGCAGCGGCATCGATCTGCTCAAACACGTGCAGGCCCGCGACGTTCCCGCTCCCGTCGTCATGATCTCCGGCCACGCCACCATTGCCGACGCCGTCCAGGCTACCCGCGCAGGAGCCTTCGATTTTCTCGAGAAGCCGCTCAGCCGGGATCGCGTCCTGCTTGCGCTCAAGAACGCGCTGGCTCAATCCACCCTGCTCGCCGAAAATCAAAAGCTCCGCGAAATTGTCGGCCCAGGACCGCGCATGATCGGCGCCAGTCCCGCTTTCCTGCGCGCCGTCGAACAGGCCACCATGGCCGCTCACTCCGACGCCCGCGTGCTCCTCATCGGCGAATCCGGCACCGGCAAGGAACTCCTCGCCGAACACGTCCACACCAAAAGCCCTTTCGCCGCCGGCCCGTTCATCAAGGTCAACTGCGCCGCCATCCCCACCGAACTGATCGAATCCGAGCTCTTCGGCCACGAGAAAGGCGCGTTCACCGGCGCCACCTCCGCCCGCCGCGGCAAATTCGAACTCGCCGATGGCGGCACGCTCTTCCTCGATGAAGTCGGCGACCTCCATCCCGGCTCCCAGGCCAAGCTGCTTCGTGTCCTGCAGGAAGGCGAATTCCACCGCGTCGGCGGCGAGCAGAACATTCGCGTCAACGTGCGCGTCGTCTCCGCCACCAATCGCGACCTCGCTCAGATGGTCACCCAGGGAAAATTCCGCGAGGATCTCTATTACCGCGTCAGCGTCGTCCCCATCCGCGTCCCCGCCTTGCGCGAGCGCCCGCAGGACATTCGTCCCATGGCGGAATACTTCCTCGAAGATTTCACCCGCCGCAACAACTTCCGCCCCAAGACACTGGACCCGGACGTCTTCGAAGCGCTCGAACAATATCACTGGCCCGGCAACGCCCGCGAACTCCGCAACATGATCGAGCGCATGGCGATCCTCACCGCCGCTGATCGCCTTGGCCGCGCCGCCATCCCCGTCGAACTCCGCCTGGCCCGCGACACCGGACCGAAGTCGAGCGTCCACGAAGCCCGCGAAAGCGCCGAGCGCGATCACCTCATCCGCGCCCTGGAAGATTCCCAATGGAACGTCTCCGGCGCCGCCCGCGCGTTAGGCATGGAGCGCACCAACCTGCACAAGCGCATCCGCGCTTTGGGCCTGAGCCGGGGAAGATAAGGCGATTGAAATGCGAGCGAAGCCCGACTGCCGGCAAACCTGCGCATGAGTTGTCGTGTCGTAGGCCATTGACTCGACTCCGAAAAAGAAATAATATCTGCCTCACGGAGGAACCGCGATGCACCACTCTCACGACTTCCGGCCGGTACCGCGCGCTTTGGCCCGGTCCGCCATTGCTATAACATTCCGCCTAATCGCCGCAAAGGCCGGCTACTCGCAAAGTTGCCCGACTCCAACCGCGGGAACCGGGCAGCCGAACGTACTCACCGCCCAGTACGACAACGCTCGCGACGGATACAGTCCGAGCGAGAGTATTCTGACATCGGCGACGCTGGGAAGCACCGTGGCCATTTGTACGCCGAGCTGGTCGCCCCTCCTGGTCGACACGTCGGACCTGCCTACCGATCACCGCGCAGCCACTCTACGTCAAAGGAATCACCGTCGCTTCGCCGGCGACTACATCGAACTGCGGGACAAGCTGTAACATGCTGGTAGCCGTGACCCTGAACGGTACGATCTACGCCTGGAATGCGGACACTGGCAACCTGCTGTGGAACGATTGTAACCTCACCACCGGATGCACGAACGCATCGCTTCCGGTCCAGGACTGTGGAGCCGGCGGAGCCGTCTCGACACCTACCACTGGTGGCACCGGATATTTCCCGTTCGCTGGAATTATCGCAACCCCGGTGATCGACATCTCAGGCAGTTCACCGGTGATGTTCGCCACCAGCCTTTGCCTTGCTTCTGGCGCCACGATTCCTAAATGGTGGCTCGATGAAATCGACCTGACGACCGGGCTCGAGCGGGCGCATGCGCTTATCGGGGCGAGCCTCGCGGGTTCCGATAGCGCCGACGATCTGGCTTCCGGCGTTATCCCGTTTAAGCCATCCGAGGTAATGCAACGCCCCGCGCTTCTTGAAGTGCCCAATCCTAGCCCCGGCGGGAGCAACCCGAGCAATCTGATTTACGTCTCCTTTGGGACTGCTGTCGACGAGAACAAGAGCCAGTACCACGGGTGGGTATTCGGTTTTAATTGCACCAGCACTGCCCTGACGCAGGAGTTCGCGTTTAATACTTCTTCCAAGGGCTGGAACGGAAACACCGACACCCCGGTATGCACGCCGTGTACGGCTCCCTGCGACCCCACGGTGTCGGGAAGCTGCCCGGCGAATTGTATCCTGAGCGGCTACCCCACATCCGCAAACTGGTGCGGGCACGGCGGTGGAATCTGGATGTCAGGCCGGGGCCCAGCCGCCGCAACCCTGAGCAACGGGTCGCACGCGTACCTCGCCGTGGGCAACGGCCCGTTCCAGCAGAACACAAGCGGGGGCGGTCTGCTGCCGCAAATCCAAAATTGGGGGCAGAGCACGCTCGATTTCCGCTTCAACGGATCCACCATCGATTCGTCGCCCGGCGAGTACTTCACGCCGTACGGCGGAAAATACGTGGAGGCGCCACTCGGGCCGGTGATCAGCGGCGTGGAAAACCTGGCGTACACCTTCGCCGGACTAAACCAGAACGATTTCGATATGAGCACCAGCGGCGTTTTGCTGTTCGACGACGCCTCCAGTAACCACTGGCTGCTGACCATCGACAAGGCGGGCTACGGCTATATGCTCCGGCAGGGCAGCCTATGCGATTCGACAGGGGGCGCCACCTGCTATCCCGAGTACGGGAGCACGCCAGGGTTTACGTCCGGCGACCCCGGAAACGCCTTCGCCTTCGCGGCCAACCTCGTTCAATGCCCGGACGGGACCGACCCAAAACTTTGCGACAGGATAACCACCATGGCGTTCGACAAAGACGCCAGCCCGAAGCGCCTCTACGTTTGGCCGAACGGAGAAAGGCTCACTGCGCTGTCGCTTTCAAATAACTCCGCCACATCCGGCAGCGGGACGCTCTCCACCTCCGGCTCTAGCGGGCCCTATACGAGCGTCACGCTCTCGTCCGGCGGTCAAGTCATACCGGGCGACGCGATCGCCGCGGGCGGACAAACGGTGAGGGTGATAACCGTCGATGCGACGGGAACTTCCCTGACGGTCTCGCCAGGGTTCACCTCTTCATTGAGCGGCGTCAGCTTCAACTACGCGGGCTATTTCGTGAACCCGATATACGACGCCCACCCGGCTGGGGGCAGTGTCGAGTATCCCGGGGGAAGCCATGGTGGTCACGTCGAATGGCGGTAGTGACCCGATCGTGTGGGCCATTGCAAGCACCGGAACCGGGAGCGTGCCCGGGATTCTCTACGCATACGACGGAAATTTAAATCTCCTTTGGTGCAGCGCGAGCGCGTGGTCCCCTTGCGAATTCAGTAGCGCCTTCACACCCGAGAGCTTCGCGCTTCCTACCGTTGTAAACGGCAACGTCTACGTTCCAACGGCCGGCATCGCGAGCCCGGGCTCGGGATGCTCGTCGACGTCGCAGTGCTCGGGAGTCCTGGTGTACGTACACAAGAGCCTGGAGTAGGGCGTTTCAACGTTCCGCTCGTTCGCACGTTGGAAAGATTTCAAGAAACAAACAAGGTGAACATATGGCCAAATTAGCCGCGTCTTTCGTCGCCCTAACACTCGTCTGTTCATGCGCGCCGGCATCCCTCCCGGCTGCCGACGGCGCAACACCAACGTTCCGAATCATCGCGCAATCGGGCCGGTACGCTGGGCCCAACGGCCTCATCGAGTTCTCCCCGGAGAACTTCTACTCCGAGGCGGAAGCCTCCGGCCCCGAGGTTGTACTTCAGATTCTGCCGTCGGGCAAGAAAACAGCGGTTGCGACCCTGCCGGCGAACGATCAGGTACACTCGCATCTCGCAACGGGGCGGAACGGGAGGCTTTATACCGACGTCCAGTCGGTGCCCAGCGCGACCCAGTTTGCGTCACTTAGCCCGGCGGGCGGCCCGATCCAAACCTATGAGCCACAGCCGTATGCGGCCATTCTTGCCGAGAGCCTTCCAAGCGAGTCATTCCTCGGAATAGCCGTTTCCGTAGGTGTTCCTATCATTTACAGCCTGGCGCTCGTAAGCCCCCAAGGTAACGTTCACGTGCTATACCCCTTCCCAAGCGGCCAAAGTCTACTGGCAGCTCTGCTGGGCAACAACGGGCTTTACTACGGCGTCGCGTCGAATCAGGACGCCTCCGGGTATGCTTTTGCCATCACTGCTCAGGGCGCGCTGACCGAACTTTACAGCTTTCCCGGCGGAAGCTTTAACGGCACGGCAGGGAACCCCGCCCTCGTCCAGACGGCTGACGGTAATTTCTACGGCTCGTTGCCTTCGGGCGGCCCAAACGGGCAGGGCGTGTTATACCGGCTCACGCCTTCCGGCCAATACACGCCTCTCTACACCTACCCGGCAGGCATTCACGGCTATCCCACCGTTCTCCTGCAGGCGAGCGATGGAAACTTCTACGGAGCGGCTTCGGGCACCGTCAACACTCCAAATGGCGGCAGCGAACTCTTTGAGCTAACCCCGTCCGGCGCCTATACGGACCTTAAAGATCTCAGCTATCTCTACGACGGCGCCTGTCCGTGTACGCTGATCCAAGGCAGCGACGGCACCATCTACGGAGCCTTAGCGCGAGGCGGTACGACAGGCGGCGGCTCGTGGTTCGCTCTGGACGCGGGACTTCCCAAACCACCCCCGCAACCGAAGCGATTCGAGCCTGCTTCCGGCGCGCCCGGGACCGAAGTCTTGATCTGGGGAAATCAGTTGCTCTCCGCTTCCGTGTCCTTCAACGGAACCCCGGCGGAATCGGTGACGAACAGCGGGCCCAACTACGTCATTGCCACCGTCCCGGCGGGAGCAACGTCGGGGCCGATTACGGTTACCACTCCGGGAGGAACGGCCACAACGACTTTGTCCTTCACTGTCGAGTGAACGGCTTCTGTACGAGTTCGCTCATGCGGGGGACGCGACGGGACCGCCAATTACAGACACACCCTCCACTGGGGGCTATCGGAATTCGGCTGCCGCAATTTCCGAACGGACCTCTGCCGACGGCCTTTAGAACGTAAACCGAGCCGAGAACTGCAGCGCTCGCGGCAGTCCGGTGGGGCTGATCTCCTGCAGCGCCCCGAAATTACCCGGACCCGAGTTCGGTACCAGATAGCAGGTCTGGTTCAATGAGGCCCCGTCGCCGCAATTCGTTCCGATCGGGTTGTACTGTAACTGGTTAATCCCGTCACCGTTCTGTGCGTAGAAATTCGCGTGATTGAACAGGTTGAACGCCTGCGCGCGAAACTCCAGCCGCATCCGTTCCCCCAGCGCGAAACCGCGGGCCACGGCAACATCGATCCGTTCCACCCACGGTCCATAAAAGGAATTCAGCCCCACACCGGGGGTCGGGCCCGCGCCGTTGATTCCGGCCGCCGTGTTCGCCGTGTCTTCGTTGAACGCGCTGTCGTTCAAATTGTCATTCCCGGTAAGCGCTCCGTTGACATTGATGCCGCAATCGCTGAACGACAGCGTCGCGCTGCTGCACGCCGGGCTCAAGAGACTTGCGAACGGACGCCCCGAAGAAAATTCCATCACGCTGCTTAAGCTCCACCCGCCCAGCAGCGCGCGCCCGGCCCGCAAACCGGTTAGTCTTTCCAACCTGGGTTCGTACCCGCTCGCCAAACTGATCCGATGACGCTGATCCAACAGCGACGGCGCGTGAGTATTGCTAAAGTCGAACTGGTTGTTGAAGTCCATGCCGTTGAGCATGATGCTCTTGGCGAACGTATAAGAAAGCTGGAAGAACAGCCCCTTCGTCATGCGATGACGCAGTTCCGCGAAAAGCGAGTTGTAATCGCTTTGTCCGGGGCTGATCAGTTCGTTGATCTGTCCCAGATTCGGATTGATGCGGCCTTCCGTCAGCAGCCCATTGTCCAGATTCGGCAATGTGATCGTCTGTCCGCCGCACGGTGCGTTGATCGTTCCAGGAGGGCACACCACATAAGTAGTCGTACCTTGCGGGATGTTCAAGTTTAGATCATCGGCGCTCCCGGAGAGTAAGTGGAGCGCGTGCGCCCACATGGTTCCTACACTAAGACTGGTATTTTCGGAAAGCTGCCGTTCAATCTGTAGACTCGCCTGGAGTACATAGGGCACGCGAAATTGCGGCGACACAAGAGAAATGTCCGGAGACGCCTGGAACAGAGGCGAGTTACCCGGAATGATACTCGGGAAAATAGGTACTTGTTGGTTCGGCGGCATCGTCGAATCGAAACTGGAACTTACCGACGATTGCTGGGACGCAAGTCCATTCGACACCACGGCGTTCCTATAGTTCAGGCCATTCATCGTGTCGTAGAATTGCCCGAATCCGCCGCGCACCACCGTCTTCGCCATCGGCTGCCACGCGAATCCGAAGCGCGGCGCCAGACGCAGAAACTGATTCGGATACTGCCCGGTCAGCGGGAACGACGGGTTTTCCGCCGGCTGCGGGTAAATCTGAAAGTCCTCCCGCAGACCAATCTGCAGCGTCAACTGCCGCACAGGCCGAAAGGAATCCTGCGCGTAGAATCCGTAGTAAGGCACGTGAAACGCAAATCGCGGATTCCCCGAAGCTTGGCTGAAGATGTTGTACTCGCCGAGCGCGAAGCTTTCCAGGTTGGAGAATTCATAACTGCCGAGGAAAGATCCAAACTGCACGTCCGCATTCGGATCGGCGCCCCCGAAGTTCGTGTCCGCATCGAACGCGCGGCTCATATCGTAGCCGAATTGGAAGGTGTGCCTGCCCACAACATAGTCCACCCGGTCAGCCAGCGACCACTGCCGTTCGAACACCCGGCCCACCGAGAACGGCGCGTTGCCCAAAGTAAACGACGCCGGACTATCCAGGATCAGCGTTGGAATACCTTGCGCCAGACCGGTCGGGTTTGCGATTTGATTATCGTCCGAGGCGCCGGCGTGGAATTCATTTATGAGCGTCGGCGAAAACGTGTGCGTCCACCCGAGGCTGATCTGGAAATCATGTACCTCGTCGTCAGCCAACGTCTGCTTTCCATACGAAGCTACCGGACTAACCGTGATCACGCCGCCCGGCGAATGAAACAGGTTCGAGTTGAAACTCAGGAATAGGTTGTCGCGGGAAGCGGCTTGATAGTCAAGCCGGGAAGTTAACACTAAGTCGTTCTTACTCCGCGGCTGAATGCCTAAGTTGGTGTTCAGCGCGTTCAGAGTATTCGAGACTTGCTGAAGATACTGCGGATTCGTCGGGTCGGGCGCCGTATCGGTTCCCGGCACAGGGTAAGGAGCGTTCGGAGGCGGCAGCACGGTTCCGGCCGGGATCCCAAAATTGTCCGGCAAGTCGGCGCCCGCTGAAGCGATCGCCGGATTGATGATGGAAATGGGATCGTTCTCCCGTTGCTGTTCGTAATCCACGAAGAACCAAAGCCGGTTTTTCCGGATCGGCCCACCAATCCCAGCCCCGAACTGCTGTAGGGAATCCTGTTGTTTCGGGTACCCGCTGGCGTTGGAGAGCGAGTCATTCGCTTCAAACGCGGAGTTCCGGTTGTAATAGAACACCGCGCCGTGGAAAGCGTTGCCTCCCGACCGTGTCACCGAGTTGATAAATCCTACTCCGCCGCCATATACGGCTGAATAGGGGCTGACGGCCACTTGAAACTCCTGGATCGCGTTTTCCCCGTAGAGATACGGAATACGGTAACGCCCCAGAATGTCGCCGAAATAGTTACTGGTCGCATTGGTTCCATCGACGGTGAATACGTTCGAGCTGTTGCCGTTGGCATAGCCCGAGTCTTCTCCACCCTGCTGTCCGGCGATGCTGATCAGGCCCGTGTCGCCGTCGGTGGTGGTATTGGGAGTCAGTAGCGTAAAGTCGGTGTAGCGGCGCCCGTTCAGAGGTAGCTCCTTAATCAGATCGCCTTCGAGCACCGAACTCTGGGAAGACTCAGCCGGACGCAGCACCGGCGCGGTCCCGCTCACCGTCACCGTATCGGCGCTCCTTCCCACTTGCAGCTTCAAATCCTGCAACGTGGTGTTACCAACGAGAACCCGGACGGATCCCCGCACGTCACGAAATCCTTTTTGACTGGCGTGGATCGAATAAGTTCCCGGTGTCAGAGCGAGGAATCGGTAAATTCCGGCACGGTTGGTCTCGGCGGACTTAGTCAAACCGTTATCCAGGTTTCGCACGGCAATCGACGCGCCCGGCACGACGGCGCCGCTTTGGTCTGTGGCGCGCCCCGTCAACTCACCGGTGAGCACCACATTCTGGGCGCTGAGACCGAGGGCGCCCGCCAACAACAGGAAATCGATTCTAACCGCATATTTGAGCGAATTTTTCATAGCACCAAGTGGATTTTGGTTGAGCTTCAGCTGCATATTCACATGAAATCAATACAGAAAAATGACAAATTCGTGATCGACTAGCGCGACGTCACCAGCACCCCCACCCGTACGGGAAGCCTGAAGAACGAAACGATTCCATTAAGGTATCGTGAATCGATGCACTCTGCGCGTTTTCTTGCTCCGATCGAGCTGGGACAATTCGAGAAAACACGGCTCACTGAGTTACTAGCCCGTGCTCAACTCTGCACAATCGTGCACAACCGCTAAACTGAAAGATTCGTGTCTGCCGTCCATTTCTCATCCGTTTCCAAAGCCTATCCCGTCTATAACTCCCCCGGCGACCGTCTCAAAGAACTCCTGACCCTCGGCCGCCTCACCCGCCATCGCGACTTCTGGGCCCTCCGCGACATCTCCTTCGAAGTCCAAAAAGGCGAAACATTCTGCATCATCGGAGAAAACGGCTCCGGTAAAAGCACACTGCTACAGATTGTGGCCGGTATCCTTCGGCCCAGTTCCGGAACCGCCGAAGTCAACGGCCGCCTTTCCGCCCTGCTGGAATTGGGCGCGGGGTTCAGTCCCGAGTTCAGCGGCCGCGACAATGTTTACCTCAACGGCAGCATTCTCGGCCTAAGCAGGAAAGAGATCGACCGGCGCTTTCCCGACATCGCCGCGTTCGCCGAAATCGGCGACTTCGTCGATCAGCCGGTAAAAACATATTCGAGCGGCATGCTCGTCCGCCTGGCCTTCGCCGTCGCCATTCACGTGGATCCGGAAGTCCTGCTGGTGGATGAAGCTCTCGCGGTGGGCGATATTTACTTCCGCCACCGCTGCATGCGCAAAGTCCACGAACTCCGCAATCGAGGTGTCACCATTCTCTTCGTCTCTCATGCCGCCGCCGATGTCAAAGCCGTGGGCGATCGCGCTCTCTGGCTGGAATCCGGCAAGCTGATGGACATCGGACCCACCGACCGCGTCGTCTCCCGCTACCTAGCGGCCATGACCGAGAAAGATTCGCGTTACCTATCCCTCAAACACGCCGCTCCACTTCCGGAGCAGCAGCGCGTCCGAGCCATCGAAACCATTGAAACCATTCCAAATATTGACCACCGCCACGGCGACGGCCGCGCGGAAGTCCTCGGCATCGCCGTTCTCAGCGATGAAGGCGACCGCCTTCGCTTGGTCGAGCCGCTCAGCAATATCATCGTCCGCATCAGCGTGAAAGCCAAAGCCGATCTCGCCCAACCCAACGTCGGGTTCATGATGCGCAACCAGTTGGGCGTCGATTTCTCCGGCACCAATACCCGCCGTGAAGACACCGAACTTCCGCCCATGCGGGCCGGCGACATCTATACGGTCGATTTTCACCTCGAGATCCCCGAGCTTTATCCCAGTTCCTTCTCCTTCTCGCCCGCCATCGCCGATGGCCCGCTCGATGGCTACCGCGTCGCCGATTGGATTGAAAACGCCATCACCGTTCAAATGGGCCATGCGGATGCCGAGGTCTACGGCTACATCCACTTGCCCTGCCGCGTGGAAGTGAACGCCCGCCTCTGGGAGAAAGCCGTTGTCTGAAGCCTCTTCGGAATTCACCGGCGAGCGCCTCGTCCCCGGCGAAGTCGACGCCGACCTCTGGAATGAGCACATCTCCCGTTACGCGTTCGCTGCACAATTCTGCACAACCTGCACAAGGGTGCTCGATGCCGGCTGCGGCACCGGCTACGGAACCAGTTTTCTTGCACAATCTGCACAATCCGTTTTAGGCATCGATAGCTCGGCCGAAGCCATCGGATTCGCGGCGCGCCAATACGGCGGAGCGAACGCCCGCTTCGCCGTCGGGTTGTGCGAAGCGCCGCCCGTGCACAACCAGGCCATCGATCTGGTCGTGGCCTTCGAAGTCATCGAGCATCTCGCCGGCTGGCGCAAGTTCCTCGAAGAATGCTCCCGCGTCCTCGCTCCCGACGGTACCCTGCTGGTCTCCACGCCCAACAAAAGCCAGTACACCGAGTCCCGCGGCCCCGCCGGGCCTAACCCCTTCCATATCCACGAGTTTGAGTTCCAGGAGTTCGCCGCCGAACTCGAACGCATCTTCCCCCACGTCCGCATCTTCGGGCAGAATCACGCCGGGAGCATCGTCTTCTCCAGCCCCGCCGCCCATGCGCCCGCGTCCGCCCGCTTCGCTTCCCGCTCCGAGCCCGATCGAGCCGCCTTCTTCGTCGCCGTCTGCACAAAACAAAGCCAGCCCGTTCCGGCGGACTTCGTCTACGTCCCCGAATCCGCCAACATCCTCCGCGAACGCGAGCGCCACATCCAACTCCTCATCGGCGAACTCGATCTCAAGGACTCGGAAATGGCCGCCCTGCAACTTGCGCACGCCGATCTGGTGGCCACCCACCGCGCCCACATTGCGGAAATGGAGCGCAGCAACCAGTGGGCGGAATCGCTCAACCTGCAGCTTCAGGAAAGCGGCGCCCGCATCGTTCAGCTCCAGCGGGAAGTGAGCGAGGCCCATCTTTGGGCGGAGTCTCTCACCCGCGAACTGGACGAACGCTCCGCTCAGGCGGCCGTCTTACAATCGGAACTTTCGCGTCTGGAAGCCGAACTTTTCGACCGCACCGCCTGGGCTCGCGATCTGGACGCCGCACTCGCCAACCGCGTCGCCGAACTCGCACGCTGCGTGGAACTCCTGGATGCCGCCGAGCAGACCGTAACAGAGCGCACGCGCTGGGCCCAGACCGTGCAAAATGAAGCCGATTTCTCCCGTACCAAAATTTCCGCGCTGGAGTCGAAGCTGAACGCTTATGAGCTTTCGCGTTGGGTGCGCCTCGGCCGCTCGCTCCGCGTAGGTCCGCTCGCGCGATGATCCGGTTTGCCCGGGCCGTCGCCGAGTTCCTCGGGTCGCTCCTGCTCGCGCCCATTCTCCTGCTCGCCGCCGCCGCCGCCCTGCTGGTCACCGATCTCGCCTCGAAGTTTTCCCGCCGTCCTCGTCTTCCCGCCGATCGCGTCCCCGATAGCCGCTCGGCCAGCGTCGTGATTCCCAACTGGAACGGCCGGGACCTTCTGGAGAAATACCTCCCCTCGGTCATCGCCGCTATGGCGAGTAATCCCTCGAACGAAATCCTCCTCGTCGATAACGGATCCACTGACGCAAGCGCCGACTTTGTGCGCGAACGCTTCCCGCAGGTCACTGTTCTTGCGCTTCCCCGTAATCTCGGCTTCGGCGGCGGATCCAACGCCGGCTTCCGCGCGGCCAAAAACGACATCGTCGTCCTCCTCAACAGCGACATGCGCGTCCACCCGCACTTCCTCACGCCGCTCCTCGCCGCTTTCCAGGGCGGCGATACCTTCGCCGTCTCCTGCCAGATTTACCTGAGCGATCCAGCCAAGCGCCGCGAGGAAACCGGTCTCACCGAAGGTTCGTGGGAAGCCGGCAAGCTGCGCGTGAGTCACCGGGACGATCCCGCCGTCGATGAACCGTTCCCCTGCTTCTACGCCGGCGGCGGATCGTCCGCCTTCGATCGCTCGAAGTTCCTCGAACTCGGCGGCTTCGACCATCTCCTGGCGCCCTTCTATCTCGAAGACACCGATCTCGGATTCCTGGCTTGGAAGCGCGGCTGGAAGGTTCTCTATCAACCCGCCAGCGTGGTCTTCCATGAACATCGCGGGACAATCGGCCGTAAGTTCTCCCCGGCGTTCATCCAATCGATTCTCAACAAGAACTACCTGCTCTTCACCTGGAAGAACATCCATCACTGGCCGCGACTGCTCGCGAGCTTTTCGAATTCCTGGACCGCGGCCATCGCCTCCAGCATCGGTGGCCAAAGGCCGCTGCGGACGAACTTCATGGGAATCTGGCGGGCGTTTCTCCAACTGCCCACCGCCGTCCGCTCGCGCGCCCAGGCGCTCGCACTCGCCTCGGTCTCTGACCGTGAAGCCTTCGAACGTTCCCGCGGATCGCATTTCCGCGACCTTTTCTTTCCCGTCGACGGCGAGGAAAAGCTGCGCGTCCTCTTTGTTTCGCCGTACCCCATCCTTCCGCCCGCGCACGGCGGCGCCGTCTTCATGCTCCAGACGCTCCAGCAGCTTTCGCAACTTTGCGAAGTGCATGCTTTGGTGCTGCTCGATGAACCTGGGCAAGCCGACGCCAATCGGCAACTGGCCTCCTTCTGCGCCTCGGTTGAGTTGCTGGTTCGCCCCCGCAACGCGTCCCTCGGTTCCATCGACCCTCACGCGGTGGAAGAATTCGCCGGCCGGGATGTCCAATGGTTGATTGATCGCATCACGTATCTGCACCGCGTCGATATTATTCAGATCGAGTACACCGCCATGGGTCAATACCTGGAGCGCTACCGGAACATCGCCGCCGTCCTTTTCGAGCATGACGTCTATTTCCAGTCCATCATCCGTACCGCGGAGTTTTTCGAAAGCCCGCTCGCCAAGTGGAAGGCCCGCTTCGAGTATCTGCGCGCCCTCCGCTTTGAACTGAACCTTCTTAAGCGATGCGATCAAGTGCAGGTATGCACGGTGGAGAATCGCGATTACCTGCTTCAGTTCGATCCCGCGCTCGCGCCCCGCCTGCGATCCGGCCTGCGCGCGGCTATCGACACTTGCTCCTATTCTTATCCCGGCGGACCGCGCGAGCCTGATTCGATCCTGTTCATCGGTAGCTCGCGTCACAAGCCCAACCAGTTCGCAGTCGATTGGTTTGTCGCTCACGCGTTTCCTCGCGTCCTCGCCGCCCGCCCGCAAGCTCGCTTGTATCTCGCCGGCTTTGAAGCGCGCCTGAACCCGCATCTCGCCGGAATTGCTGGTATCGAGATGCTTGGATATGTCGAGGACGTCAAGCAACTGCTGAGCCGATGCTCGGTCTTCGTCTGCCCGGTTCTCAGCGGCTCAGGCGTTCGCGTCAAGTTGCTCGAAGCCTTTGCGAGCGGCATCCCCGTCGTCTCCACCCGCATCGGAGCGGAAGGGTTCCCAGCCACCACCGGGACCATCTGCTTACTGGCTGACCATCCAGAAGAATTTGCCAACGCCGTTGTGGATCTAATCGGCAACCCCGGGTTGGCCGAGGACATGGTCGCTCGCGCCCGCGCCGAAGTGGAAACCAATTGGGACAGCGTGGTGGTCACCGCGCGGCTGGAGCGAAGCTATCGCGAACTGCTTGCGCAAAAGCGGGCTACTCGACCGTTACCGCAAGCGTCTTCGGAGCCAGGTCTTTCTTGAGGCGGTCCACCGATCGCCGCGCTGCTTTCTCCATCGCTTTCGGCGTCGTGTCGCTGGGCGCGTCGAAGGCCGACCACACCACCTGCTTCGACTTACTCACCAGAAAAAGCGTCCCCTTGGCGCGTACCGCCGAAATATGTGGTTCATCCCCGCTTTTTGGCTTCGCGTCCAGCATCCGTTCATCGAACATTCGTTCGAACGCCGGGCCCATTCGATCGGTGAACACGGCATCCGCCGCTTTCGGATCGGCCACCACCTGGAACACCTTTTCCTCGGCGATCCGTCCCGCCAGATACTGGTCGAATCCATTGCGCATCGGAAACAGGTACACGGTCTTGACGCCCTGCAGCGTTTGCGCGCAAAGCCACCCCGCCGTCAGCACGAGCATGCAGATCCACTTCATTACAATCATCATGCTACGACATGTATAAAGGCCTATCCATTACCGTGATCATCCCGTGCCTCAACGAAGAAGAGGCCATTGAGCAGGTGCTTCAAGGCATGCCGGAGTTCGTCGACGAGGTGATCGTGGTGGATAACAATTCGACCGACC
The DNA here is from genome assembly GCA_965225785.1 of Bryobacteraceae bacterium. Taxonomy (GTDB): domain Bacteria; phylum Acidobacteriota; class Terriglobia; order Bryobacterales; family Bryobacteraceae; genus Bog-113. The sequence goes on from CBDDBV010000022.1 coordinate 182,401, forward strand.
GCACCGCCGATGTGGCCGCCCGCCTCGGCGCGAAGGTGATCGGCGAGCCCATCCGCGGCTACGGCCGCGCCTATAAACGCGGCTTCGCCAACGCCACCGGCGATGTAATCGTCACCCTCGACGGCGATCACAGTTACCCTGTCAGCGGCATCTCTTACCTTCTTGAAGCCTTCCTTCACCTTCAGGTCGATTTTCTCAACGCCTCCCGCTTCCCCGTTCGCGACCGGCGCGCGATGAGCCTGAAACATAAGATTGGCAATCTGGTCTTATCGCTCGCCATGTCCGTTCTCTTCTTCCGCTGGGTGCGGGATTCCCAATCGGGTATGTGGGTGTTTCGCCGCGGCATCCTCGCCGGCATGAACCTCGTTGCCGATGGCATGGCGTTCTCCGAAGAGATCAAAATCGAGGCCATTCTCAATCCGCGGGTGCAGTTCGGCGAGATATCCATCGTCTATACCTCGCGCAAAGGTGAAACGAAATTGAACCCGTGGCGGGACGGCTTCGCCAATTTGGGCTTCCTTCTGAAGAAGCGGTTCGCGCGTTGAGAGAGAACGTCGCAATCGTTGTGCCGGTGTGGAACCGCGCGGACCTGCTCCGCAATCTGTTGGCGACCATCTCCTCGCAGACGCTCCCGCCGGACCAAGTGCTCGTCATCGACAACGGATCGACGGATGATGCCCCGGAAGCCGCACGCCGGTGGGGCGCAACGGTTTTCGCGATGGGTGGCAATCAAGGCTTCGCCGCAGCCGTCAACCGGGGCATCGCCGCATCCACCGCGGATTGGATCGCCTTGGTCAATAGTGACGTCGAACTGTATCCGGATTGGCTGGAGCGCATTATCAAACGGGCCAGGGAACTGGGCGCATGGTTCGCGGGCGGCAAGATCCTCATGAAGTCAGACCCTTCGCGGATCGAAGGCTCGTTTGACCTGATCGCGCGCAGCGGATTCGCCTGGCGCGCCGGCCACGGTCTTCCCGATGGAGACGAGTTCGCTGTGGAAAGGAACGGCCAGCTCATCCCCGCCACGGCGGCCGTCTACCGCCGGGAACTCTTCACCCGCATCGGCAATTTTGGGGAGATCTACGAATCCTACTTAGAGGATGTGGACTTATCCTTGCGCGCCGCCGCCGCCGGTCTTTCCGGGATCTACGTCCCTGAAGCGGTCTGCCTGCATCACGGCGGCGCTTCCACCAGCGGCTGGAGTCACCGCATGGTCTACCTGCTTTCGCGCAATCAAACCGTGCTTACCCGGCGGCTATTCCCGAGGCAGTGGCGCTACCGTATATTGGTGGGCCGGCTTCTTTGGGCGGCGCTTGCCATACGCCACGGAAGGTTCGCCGCCTGGCTTCAAGGCGCGCGCGATGCCCGCCGCGTTCATGTTGAACCCGTCAAGTTGGATGGCGACGCCCTGCGCTCGCTCATCGTCGCGTCCGAGCGGCGGCTATTCCAAATGCAGCGCCGGTTCGGAATGGATCTCTACTGGCGCCTGTACTTTTTGTTTACAGGCGGTGGGGCGAAATGACTCAGCAAGTCGCGGTCATTATCGTCACCTTTAATTCTCAGGCGGAAATCGCGAGTTGTCTCGAGTCGGTCAGGTCGCTCGCTGCCGAGGTGGTCGTCATCGATAACGCCTCATCGGACGCCACCGTCGCCATTGCCGTGGATCTTGGATTCAAGGTGATTGCCAATCGCTCCAACCGGGGGTTCGCCGCCGCCGTCAATCAGGGAGTGCGGGCGACGGAAGCGCCTTATCTGTTGCTTTTGAACCCCGACGCGGCGCTCCAGACGAACGTGGATGCGCTCGTCCGGCAATGCTCCATTCCGGGCGTTGGCGCCGCGGGTGGAAGACTAGTCACAGCGGACGGAAAAAATCAGAAAGGTTTCAACGTGCGGCGCTTTCCCTCGCCGCTGGCGCTCTTCTTCGAAACGGTTTTACTCAATCGGGTGTGGCCCGGCAACCCCGTCAACTGGCGATACCGTTGCTTGGATCTAGACTTGGCCAAGCCTTCGGAAGTAGACCAACCCGCCGGAGCTTTCCTCATGTTTACTCGCGAGATATGTTACAAATTAGGCGGCTTTGATGAAGGCTTTTATCCCATCTGGTTCGAAGATGTAGACTTTTGTAAACGCGTGCATGATGCCGGTTTACGGCTCTTTTATTGCCCGGACGCCATCGCGCGTCATACGGGCGCTCATTCCATCGTCCAAGTCCCTCTTGGGAACCGGACCGAGTATTGGTATGGTAGTTTACTGCGGTACTCGATTCAGCATTTCAGCACGGCGGGAAGAATGCTCGCCTGCCTTGGCGTGATTACCGGCTCCATTCTCCGCTTATTCCTCGGGGGATCGAGCCATCGGACCCGTGCAATGCTTCAGAGTTATAGACGAGTTGTCAGAGCGGCTTTCCAGTCAATGAGAATTGAACGATTACAGCTTGGCGAGTGGACATCCTGACAACATGACGGAGTATATTCTGGTCGGAGTGCATGCAAGTTAGCGGCTCGGTTGCGGTGACGATCGTCACTTTTAATAGCGGGCGTTTTATCAAGCGCTGTTTAGAGTCGGTTCTGGATCAACGCTATCCGTTCACGGAAGTCATTGTTATTGACAATTGCTCGAAAGACGGAACGGTCGATATTCTGGAGCAATTCGAAAATCGCGTCCGGATTATCTATAACGACGAGAATATTGGTTTTGCCGCCGCGCAGAATCAGGCTATCGCGGCCTCCCGCGCGGAGTGGGTCCTCACTCTGAATCCGGATGTACTTCTGCTGCCGGATTTCATCGAAGCGCTGGTTCATGCGGGCGGCCTTGATCCCCGCGTGGGGACGGTATGCGGCAAGCTCCTCACCATGTCGGACGGATTCGACTTCCCGGAGAAGCCCGTGGTGGATTCCACCGGCATCTATTTCACGCCCAACCTCCGCCATCTGGATCGTGGCAGCCTGCAGGTGGATAACGGCCATTACCGGCAATACGAGTATGTGTTCGGGGCCACCGCCGCGGCGGCGCTATACCGCCGCGAGATGATCGACGACATCGCCATCGACGGCGAGTTCTTCGATAACGACTTCTTCGTCTACCGCGAGGATGCGGATGTCGCGTGGCGCAGTCAACTGATGGGGTGGAAATGCCTGTATGCTCCGTACGCGCGCGGATACCATGTGCGCAAGGTGCTTCCTGGAAATCGCCGCGCGCTTCCGCCGGAGATCAACATGCACTCCGTCAAGAACCGGTTCCTGCTGCGGATCAAGAACATCACGTGGGACGTTTACCGCAAGAACTGGTGGTCCATCACCATGCGCGACATCGTGGTGGTCGGGTGCTGCCTGGTTCGCGAGCATAGTTCGTTGAAGGCGTTCTGGTTCCTGGCGCAGAACTGGAAGCGGGTGGTGGCGAAGCGGCAGGTCATCATGCAGCGTCAGCGCGTGGACAACGAATACATGGCAAGCTGGTTCGGCTTCGACCCGGTCACCCGGCCCGCGCCCAGGAAGTTTACTACCGCGGCCACTCGCTCACGGGCGGCGCGCCGCTAGCGGTGCGCATTGCGCTCCTGGGCACGCGCGGTATTCCCGCAAATTACGGCGGCTTTGAAACGTTCGCCGAAGAGCTTTCAACCCGGCTCACGGAACGCGGTCATCAGGTCACGGTTTGCAGCCGGAATCCTTTCCCGGAGGAGACTTACCGGGGCGTCAGAGTACGCTCGCTTCCCAGCATCCGCCATAAATACTTCGATACGCTGGCGCACACCTTTATCTCTACACTCTGGTTGATGGGCCAGCGCTGCGACGTGGCTCTCTATTGCAACGCCGCCAACGCCATTTTCACGGTGCTCCCCCGTCTGCGCGGAATTCCGGTAGCCCTGAACGTCGATGGCATCGAGCGCAAGCGCCGCAAATGGAATCAGTTCGCCAAGGCCTGGTATCTGGGCTCGGAGTATCTCGCCACCTTGTTCCCAAACGAGATTGTGGCGGACGCGAAAGTGATTCAGGAATACTACGAAGAGCGGTACGGAAAGTCTTCCACGTTTATCGCGTATGGCGCGGATACGCGCCTGGAGGAGTCGGCCGAAGTGCTCGATCGGCTTGCGCTGGAACCCTTGCGCTACTTTCTCTATGTGAGCCGGTTTGAGCCGGAGAACCATCCGCTCGAAGTACGCCGCGCATTTGAGAAGCTGGATACTGGCATGAAACTGGCGCTGGTGGGGGACGCGCCACACGCGGAGGAATATATCCGCACGGTACGCGCTACCACCGATCCGCGCATCGTGATTCCGGGAGCGATCTACGGCCGCGGCTACCGCGAGCTGGGTTCGCACTGCTTCGCGTATATTCAGGCTACTGAAGTGGGCGGTACGCATCCGGCGCTGATTGAGAACATGGGCCGAGGCGCGTTGGTGCTGTATCGAAACACGCCGGAGAACGCGGAGGTCTGCGGCGATGCGGGCATCCCTTTCGAAGACGAAGATGGCCTGCTGTGCGCCATGCAAAGCGTGTTGACGATGGAGGAAGGCGCGCGGCGGGAGTATCGGGAGCGCGCGCGCCGCCGCGTGCGGGAGCGCTATGATTGGGAAGTTGTGACGACGCGGTACGAGCAACTGTTCGCGTCACTTCTCTCCCGCTAAACCGTGCCGAGTTCCGCTCGTTGTTACGTCGAAATCTCCCGCGGCCGCATTGCCTCCAACTACCAGGCGGTGCAACGCGCCGTGGGCGCCGAAGTGGACGTGATGGGCGTGGTGAAAGCGGAAGCTTACGGCCACGGCATGGTGGAGGTGGCGCGCATTCTGGTGGGCGAAGGCGCGCGCTGGCTGGCGGTCAGCACAGTGGCGGAAGGGGTGGCGCTGCGCCGCGCCGGCATCGAGGCGCGCGTGCTGGTGATGGCCGGATTGCTGGCGCCGGATTGGGATACCGCAATCGCGTTCGGCCTGACGCCCGTCGCGCACTCGCTCGATGACATCCGGGCCGCCGATGAGGCCGCCGGGCGTGCGGGCAAACCGCTGCTCTTTCACTTGAAGATCGATACCGGGATGGGGCGGCTGGGTACACGCGCCACCGCCGTCGAGATCGCCGCCGCATTGGGCGCTCTTCATCACGCCGGCTGCGATGGGCTGCTTTCGCATTTCGCTTCCGCGAGCGACTTCACCACGCCGCAGACCGACGCGCAGATTGAGTGCTTCGAAGAGATGGTGCTGGCGTTGCGTGAGCTTGGAGTAGCGCCGCGCCATCTGCACTTCTCCAGCACCAACGCAATCGCGTACGCGCGCCCCAATGCGTGGAGGGCCATCGTGCGTCCGGGGCACGCGCTTTACGGTTATGTGTCGCCGCCGAAAGGATCCGGACCGAAGAGCGCGTTGGCGGTGGCGCCGGCGCTGAGCTGGAAAGTCAAGATTGTCGCGGTGAAAGACGTTCCGGCGAACACCCTGATTGGATACGGCGGAAGCGCGATCACGAAGCGGGCGACGCGCATGGCCGTCCTGGGCGCGGGTTACGCGGACGGCATCCCGCACCGGCTTTCGAATCGCGGCCGCGTGATCGCCGGCGGAAGATTCGCCCCGATTCTGGGCACGGTTTCGATGGACCTGACCACCATCGATATCACCGAGTCTCCCTGGATGAAGCCTGGCGAAGACGTGATCATTCTGGGGAGTGAAGGTACTGTCTCGCAAAATGCGCAGGAGATCGCGCGCGTCGCGGGTACCATCTCCTACAACGTACTGTGCGGGATCAAGCCGCGCGTCGAGCGAATCTACGTCGATTAGTAGCCCTTCGTCGTACTTTCAGTACTTTCGATCCCGGTACACGCACGCTCGTTACAGATGAATACCTTATTGTGTTGAGTACTGCCAACTGCAAACCTGAAGAAGTAAGTGAGCACGAACAATCATTCCAATATCTGCTCACAAGAACAGGGAGTCTGGCTAAATGAAAACACTTATCGGAACATGCATACTTTCCGCTTTTGCAGTAAGTCAACTGCCGGCCGCCACGGTCGCGATGGTTTTTACCGGCGCCAACGGGCAAGAGGATAACGCGGGTTACCTGATCAGTCCGTACACCGCCACGATGAATGGCCTGAGCACCACCATATATTGCGATGACTTCGCCAACGAAGTCTCCAACGGACAGGCTTGGACGGCAAACGTCACGGCGCTGGGGGGCAGCCTGGCGAATACCCGTTACGGCGCGATCACGGAGAACCTGAAGACGGCCACCGGCACTGCGACCTATAACGGGACGCAGCTTTACACCATGGCGGCTTATCTGACGACGCAGTTCTCCGCTTCCGGAACAGCGGGGTACTCCTCGAACGGAGACATCCAGGATACGATTTGGGATCTCTTCAATCCGAATACCGCCAATCCCGGTGTCAACCCTCCGACTCCCAGCAGCAATACCTGGCTGTATAACGCCGAGGCCAACTACGGCAGCCTCAATACCAACCGGTTTGAAATCCTGACGAATACCAATCCCACTTATTCGGGAGCGGGGCAGACGCAGGAGTTTATTACGATGACTCCCGAACCTTCCAGCATCTTCCTTCTGGGTGCGGGAATGATCGGCATCTCATTGGTGGGCCGGAAGGCGCTTCGCCGGAAACAAGCGCAAGGGTAAGTTAGAGAGTACGAATCAACTCCAGATCCACGTTCCCGCCGGAGATCAAGACGCCCGCCGTCCTGATCTCCGGCGGAAGCTTTCGAAACAGAACCGCCGCTACACCCACCGCCCCGCTCGGTTCCGCCACTAACTTCATGCGCATCATGAGGAAGCGCATAGCCTCTCGAATTTCTTCTTCGGTGACCAGCAGTATCCGCTCCACATATCTCTGAATAATGGGGAAGGTAAACTTTCCTGGCGCCAGCGTGCGAAGCCCGTCGGCGATCGTGTCGGGAGGGGGAATGGTGACCCGTTCGCCCGCATTCATCGATCGATAAACATCGTTCGCGCGTTCCGGCTCAACGCCGAAGATACGGATTCCCGGATGCAGATCTTTGGCGATCACGGCTGAGCCCGAAAGCAACCCGCCGCCGCCGACGCATACCACCAGGGCGTCCAGCGCGGGCGCGTCTTCCATCAACTCAAGCGTTGCGGTACCCTGGCCGGCCATCACCAGCGGGTGGTCGTACGGTGGAACCAGCGCGCCGCCCGTGCTTGAAAGAACGCTTGCGGCGACCTGTTCGCGATCCTCGGTAAAACGGTCATAGGTGACGATGCGTGCTCCACGCGCGCGCGTCGCTTCCACTTTGGAGCGCGGGGCATCGAGAGGCATCACGATGGTCGCGGGCGCGCCTACCTGCTGCGCCATCGATGCCGTGGCCTGCGCATGATTACCGGACGAGAACGCGACCACTCCGCGGGGCAGATCCGCGGCTGGAATGGAGAGGATGCGATTGGCGGCGCCGCGCGCCTTGAACGATCCGGTTCGCTGCAGGTTCTCGCACTTGAAGTAGAGACGAGCCCCCGACCGTTCATCCGCGCTATGGGAGCTCATCACCGGGGTGCGGTGCACGAAGGGCTGGACGAGCCGGGCGGCGTCCCGCACCATGGACGCGTCAATCGCGAGGTCCATCTAGCGGGATGCCTGGAGTTCGAGACGGCGCTGGCGCGTCCAACGGAGCCGGTCCTGGTGCTCGTGATAAAGCGTGTTCAAACCCGCCCAGAAGTAACCCGCCACGAATAGCAGCAGGAACGGAACCGCCAGGAAGTTATAGGTGTTGATGGCGAACGCCACCATCATCACGAAGTACGCGCCCAGGCCCAACTCCGCCCAGGGTAGCCAGCCGCTGCGGCGGCGGTACTTCTTCTCTTCGGAACGGCGGGCGGGAGCGGTCCCTTCGATGGCGAATTTGGGAGTGCGCACGAAGCTGGTCTGCACGCCGAAGAGCGCCTCCAGCACCGCGCGCGTGTTGATGAGTGTGAGCGCGATACCAACGGCCATCAACATCGGCAGCAGCATCACTCCGCGTTTCCAGTTCTTCGGGTTGACCTCGCGGTAAGCGATGAGATAGAACGCGGAGATGGACCAGAAAGACGCGAAGATCAGAGGAAAATCGATCAGAAGCATCTGCCACCAGCCCATATAAAAGCGTACGATCATCACGGGCAGCATCAGCGCGGAGATGACAATCATCAGCGGGTACGTCACGTTGGGAGTCAGGTGAAGCAGCGCCTCAATCTTCACGCGCCAGGGAATATCCGCCTTCCAGATCTGCTTGCCCAATTTGCGGGCGACCTGAGTGAGTCCCTTGGCCCAACGGGATTGCTGGACCTGAAAGCCGTGCATCTCCACCGGAAGTTCGGAAGGGCAGTCCAGGCCCGGCATGTAGACGAAGCGCCAGCCTTTCAACTGGGCGCGGTAGCTGAGGTCGGAATCTTCGGTGAGGGTATCGTGCTGCCAGCCGCCGGCGTCTTCGATCATGACGCGGCGCATGATGCCCGCGGTCCCGTTGAAGTTGAAGAAGAGGCCGGAGCGCGAGCGGGCGCCATGCTCCAGGATGAAGTGGCCGTCAAGCATCATGGCTTCCACTTCCGTCAGGAAGTTGTAATTCCGGTTCAGATAACTCCAGCGGGTTTGCACCACACCCACTTGAGGATCGGTGAAGTGATGGATGGTGCGCATCAGGAAGTCCCGCGGCGGAACAAAATCCGCGTCGAAGATGGCGATGAATTCGCCCGTCGCGGTCTTCAGGCCCTCCTGCAGCGCGCCCGCTTTGAAGCCGTATCGGTTGGTGCGGTGATGATATTCGATGGGCACGCCGAGCAGACGGAAGCGCTCCACCATTGCCTCGGCATAGGGATGCGTCTCATCGGTGGAGTCGTCGAGAACCTGAATTTGTAACAGCTCTCTTGGGTAGTCCATTTTCGACACTTCTTCGATCAGGCGCTCCACCACGTAAGGCTCATTGAAGAGCGGGAGCTGGATGGTGACTCGCGGCAGCTCTCCGAAGTGCGCACCCGGCAGATCCACGCGCTTCTTGCGGTGTTTGAAGTAAGTGTGAATTACGCCATAGCGGTGCAGTCCATAGACGGAAAGGAGGCTCAGGATCGAGAAATAAGGAATTAGCAGAGCCCAATCGAACCAGCCCAGTTGATGAATGCCGGCGAAGGTATCGTCGAACCGTAGAGACTGGGTCCAGTGGGAGACCAGAATCGCGTAGGTTGCGGAAGCGGCCATAAGTGATTGAGCCCTGAACGACCGGACTATTGATCATTTTACGTTAGGCGGCGAATTGTGACGGCCTTGGTTGACCCAAACGTAAGTTGTAGTACGGCTTCCATAACACCAGGGGCAGATCCCAGGCTCACTGCACGGTGAAGTCGGCCTTGGTCGTCACGGTTCCCCCGGGCGTGGTGATCGCGATCGGTCCGCTGGAAGTTCCGGCGGGCACAACTGCCCAAACATAATCCGGGCCGCTAACGGTTACGGACGACGACGCAACTCCGTTGAACTGCACGGAGGAGGAAAGCAGATTCCGGCCCCAGATGAGAACCCTGGTCCCCACTGCGCCCGATTGCGGGGTGAAGTACGGAGCGGTAGGCTTGGGCTTCGGAAGCCCGGCGTCCAGCGCGAAGATCGTGCCCGCCCCCGACGTCCCACCGCCCGCCGCCGTGCCGTAAATCATGCCGTCGCTACCCTGCACGAGGAAGCAGCCGCACGCGCCGTCGCGCGTCAAACTGCTCATGTCATAAGCAACCGAGTAATGCCCCGACTTCGTGATGCGGAAGATCAGGCTGTTGCCCCCGCTTTGAACCGCACCCAACGTGGTGCCGTAAAGGGTGCCGTCGCTCGCTTCGATCAGCGTGGAGGGTCCGCCGTCTTCGTCGCCCTTGGCGAACGCGTGCAGTTCGGTGAACTGTCCGGACGGGGTTACCTTATAGATCATGCCGGTACCGTTGTCCCCGCCGACGGCCGTACAGCCATAAAAGTTGCCGTCCTCCGCCTGAAGAAGCGGAGCGGCCGGAAATCCGGTGAACGTATTGGCGGCGAAGTTGTAGATTTTGGTCAGTGTTCCAGACGGCGTTGCCTTGTAGAGGTAGCCGGAGCCGTCCTGCTGGGTCGAGGCAACCCCATAATAGTTGCCGTCCGCTCCGCGTATCGGTATGGCGGGAGAGTAGTTGACGGGAAACTGGTAGAATGTTGTCACCGTCCCGTCGAGGCCAATGCGGGCGAGATACCATGGAGAGCTGCTGAGGGCGACAGCTATTCCGATGAAAGATCCGTCGGGAAGCGGCTGAGCCAGAATGGGCGCAACGTTCTGTGCCTCATACGATTGCTCGGCGCTGGTCCCGATGTCGATCGAAAAGACGGTGGCGGGATTGTCGCCAAACTCGGCCATCGAGTACGCCCTCCCGTTCGGCCCGTCCTGTAGATACGAGGGGACGTTATAGCCGCTAGGAAACTGGTAGAGGATTGCCCTCTTCCCGCTGCTGGTTACGGAGAAGACGAGGCTCTCTGAGCCGAACGCCTCCGAAAGGAACCGACCTGGAGTAACTTCGAGCAGCCCGCCAGGCTGGTCGTACCCATTCATATAGCTGACTATGCGGAAGGTCGCAGGGCCAGCTGACCAAGTCGGCGCGGCGAATACCACGCCGAGAATCCCAAAAAAGACGTACTTAAGGGTGGCTTTGAGATGGTAATTGCGCATAGATTCCTTCGGGGTGCCCTCGACGAAGATTTCGGTTGAGGGCTTGAATTTACGACACAAAGACGAGTGGATCGGGCTAAGGCCAACCTCGCGCACCTTCTCCCGAAGGGATCGTTGGACAGCTTGAAACTGCGCGTGCGGTGCGGCTGCACCGCGAAGGCCTGGAACAACCGATGCACCGTCGTTTTGGAAACTGGCTTTATCCCGGCCGCTATAGGCCGGCGAGTCGACGGTCGATAAACCGTTTCCGCCATTTCCCGACGGTGGCCTTAGTCCAAGGCAGACGCTCCGCAATTTGGGTGTTGGTTTCGCCCTCAGCGGACCGCAGCACCACCTTGGCGCGGGCAACGAGGGAATGCGGAAGAGTTCGCGACTTCGCCATTGTCGACAGCTGAAGGCGCTCCTCATCGCTCAGTTCAAGCGTGGTTTTGGGGCGGCCGAGAGGCATACCCCAGGATAACCGAGTCCATTCTACTTTTGCTAGTTATTTAGGGACATTACGGACTCCTAGCCGGGCGTTATTCCCCCGGTCTATGGCGTATGAAGATACACGATCAGTCCCGATACCGTTGAACCGGATATCGTCACGCCGTAGGTGGGCACATACACGTTGCCGTTCAATATAGTTGGCAAGCCAAAAGTCGGAACGGAGAACGCACTGCTGCCATCGCAATAACTCAGAGAGTTAGTGCACCACAATAGGCTGAGCGTGTCGGCATCGTAGGCAAACATGGTGCCGACGTAAACGCCGGTTGAAATCTGCACCGTAGCTAAGCCCCACACAACGCTCCCGCTGCCTCCGTTGGACGTGACAACCAGGCCGCCTCCGGGGTACTCCACGTTGCTCCCGATCGGGCGGCTATCGTGCGCCGGGTTGATGAAATACCCGTTGTATTTCCATCCAGTCACGCCCGCCTGGGCCGAGCCGAAGCCGGGGCTCACCGTCACGGCGGTGCTGTCCGCGTTCACGGCGGTCACGGTTTGGGTCGGCTGACCCGCTATGTTGGTGATCTGGTCACCGGTTATCACCTGATTCGCCGCGCTCAGCGCGACCGAAGTAAGGGACCCGGTAACCGTGGCAAGCGTCCCACTGCTTGGCTGCGGGCTGTTGTCGGAGAGTTGAAAGGAGGTGAGAGCTTCTCCGTTTGGCCAGAAGTAAAGACGTTTCGGCGAATCGTCCTTGTTGAAGGCCAGGCTGGCAACCCAGTCGCAGAGGTGGGGATCGGTCGTGTCCGGGCAGAGGTTCGTACTGGCGCCGAAAGGAAAGGCGTCGCCGGGGTCCCCGGCAGCACCGCCCGGCTGGCCACCGGACGCGCCGGACACCAGAGGGTAGCATGAGGAGGATCCGCACAAGCTACCCTGAGTAAGCAGATATCCATATCCAGCCTTATCCATCGTCAGGAGCCGGTGCGCGCTGCCGAGGTCGTCGAAGAGAAGAAGACCGCTGGTGGCCATGTCGAAATCGTTCTGATTCAGCGCCTCGAAAGTATACGAAACAAGGTGCCCCCCTGAGCCGGTGCCCAAATTCGGCCCCACGGACGCCCCGTTCCACGGGGTGAAGTACTGGGAGGGCGATGAGTCCACCGTCGTGCCAGCTAAACGAAAATCCACAACGCTCTCGCCCCAGTTCTGGATAGGATTCAAGAGCGTCGCCGGCATGCCGGTATTGTACTGTTGAAACGGACCGTTTCCCACCCCAAGGTAAGCGTGCGACGTGCCGCTCAGCGTGTTGGCCGCCGGCCCGCGAGCCGACATCCATACTCCGGCACCATGCCCGCACCAGTTCGGCGACCCACCGTAGTTTGCGGGAACGCAGGAAGTGCTGCAGCAGGCCGGAGCTGATCCCACGCCACAGCCAGGTTCAGCGCTGCAGTATTGGGTGCAAACATTGCAAGCCGGAAGCGCCGTAGTGTTGTAGCCCATGGTCGAGGTGGCGAAGGCGAATTGCTGCGTCAACACGCTCGAAGTACCGATATAGGCAAACACCCATCCGTGATAAGGGTACGCGTTCTCATTGTTGTCCGCGCCCATCGCCACGTATATAAGATTACTCGGGCCGCTTCCAGAGCTTGGGTTTGCCACTTCGAGCAGCGCCGCGCGCTGGACGGTCTCCCAAGCATTGAAAGAGATGGAACTGGAAGTTAAATCGTCTGCGTTGGCGCTCCCCGATGTGCTCCCCGTTATCTGCGTGTTTAGCTCCGTCCCGGAACATCCTCCCACGCCGTAGGTTCCGCCCGCGCAAACATCGCGGCCAGTGGTGAGGTCGATCTCGTGCAGCCACCACCTCGCTCCGGACGTCGCCTGGGTTAAAGGGGTAGTCTGGCATAGGCTTGTCAGGAACATTACAGGGGCAGCACCGGAGTTGTCGATCACCGGCGTCGAGATGACCCCCGCGAACGGAGCGCCGGAAGCTCCCCAATTCGTGGACAGCCCGCCTGACGGGCCACAATCAGCCGCGTACGGCGGGGGATTAGTGCACGTCGATCCTTTACAGTCGCTCCATAGCGCGTTGCCTGTGCCGCGTTCCAGGCGTACACATTTCCGCCGATCGTCGCTGCGATCAGGATATTGCACTTACCACTTCCGCTGTTGTTGCAGTTCGATGTGTTTGCGGGGCTATGAACGGAACCGCCCGCCAAGTATAGGGGCTGAGCCCAGAATCCATCGGGCCCTCCTCCCGGGAGACCGGTCGTGTCGACGGTCAGCGGCGACCAGGAGGGCTGGCACAGCTTAACCGTTCCGCCTGACAGCGCTGATCAGCTCAAAATGCTTCCCGCGCCGTTGTAGCTGTCCCGGGCATTATCGTACTGCCCAGTTAAGACGCTAGGGGGGGGGGTATTTGGCGCGGTTGAGGTTGGGCAAGTGCCGCGTGCAGCGGGTGCCAGGATTACAAGACAAAGGCAGATTGTGAGGGGAGTCACGCGGAGCCGTACGATCAAGGGCGGGCGGGCGGGAGCGATGAGCATCGGTCCTCCAGTGTGATAGAGTCTACCGCCAAGCTACTTCTCCGTCAAGAGATTTTAAGAGGAATTTTGGTAGGCATTTTATCGCGATATGGCTAGTAAGCCTGCGCCGAGTCGAACGTAAGTTGTAGTACACCCGACTAGCGCCAGGAGTTAGGGCAAAAAGATTTCCGCAGAGAGGCTTCCGGGGATGCGTCATGCGAGCGGAACTGCGCCATCTGATTATGCCCCAGCCTCCGATCGACCAGCGAGAGCGGACGCAGCGCGGTCATCATTTTCAGGGCTTGCTGGAAACAGGCGCGAGCCAGATCGATCAGGCCGGCGCACCATACCAGACCGAATAGGGAGTGAACCTGATAGGCATAGGCCTAAAATACCGAGTACAAGTTGATCCCCGCATTCATAGAAATTTCATGGGGAACCCGATAGAATACGGCAGCGGAATACAAATCTTTAAGATGCGTCCGCACAGCAAAGCTTAAGATAACGTCACGTTTTAAAGGCAAGGAGTTCGAAAAATCATGCTTCTCACAAAACGGCTGATTCCAGCCATATTCATTTCGATTTCGCTCGGCGCGCCGGCTCTACCCGCGGCCGTTTCCTATACATTCCAAACCATTCAGTACCCCGGCGCCAACCAAACCTACGCGACGGGAGTGAACTCGAGCGGAGTGGTCGTCGGCTATTACTTCGACACAGCGGGTGTCTCTCATGGCTTCATCTACGAAGGGACGACGTTCAAGGCGATCAATGTTCCGAAATCGGCCGGAACGTGGCTCACCGGGATCAATGATTCGAACGTGCTGTTGGGATATTTCACGTACGCTACAGGGAGTATTGCGTTGGACATCGGGTTTGAACTAAACGGCTCCAGCCTGACCAAGATCGAAGATTCCGGTAACCTGGATACGTTCCCGCTGGGAATCAACAATACTGGAAGCGTGACCGGCTATACCGAGAAGGGTTTAACGGATCTAACCGCTTCTGGGTTTCTGTATGGCCCGAGCGGGACATTCACCGCGCTCAACATCAAGAAGCAGGCCAATACCTGGGTGACAGGAATCAACAATAGCGGCCAAGTGGTGGGATATGCGGGGGCCGGGACCGATAAGTCCGATTCCATTGAAGCGTTCGTGGAGCAGAACAGCAATATCACGACAGTGAATTACCCGGGCGCGACGCAGACCATCTTCAATGGCATTAACGACTCCGGCTCGATTGTTGGATATTCGTCCGATTCGAGCGGAATTCCCACGGGCTTCATCTATAGCGGGGGAACGTTCGCGCAGTTTACCAGCGCCGATGCGACGGCGGTGGTTCCAGGCGGAATCAACAAGAACGGGTTGATTGTGGGATATCTGAATCCGACAGCTTCTCCGACGACGATTCTCGGGTTCATTGCGACGCCTAGCCAGTAGAAGATTCACTCAACGCGCGCAATAGCCTGCTCGCCCCTTCCCGGAAGTCCAAGGGCGGGGTGAGCAGGCTTAGAACCAGGTGAGCTTCGCTCTCAAAATCATAGAAGTAGCCGGGCTGCACCAGGACGCCGCAGTCCCGGATCAATGTTTCCACCCACTCTTCTTCGGATCGGCTTTGCGGGATGCGAAGAGTAGCGGACCAGCCGCCCTCGACTTTTAGCAGGGACGCGGCCGTACCGCGAACGCTATCCGTCAGCCACCGCAGGTTGTCCCGCAACCGTTCGAGGATGCGGGCCTGGATAGCACGGCCGGATTTGAGCAGCGCGCCCAATGCGTATTGAACGGGCGTACCTACGGATAGATAAGTGTCCGCGATCATGTCCAGCCGCTCGCGCGCTTCCCGCTGTAGCGTTGGTTCGCCCGAGAGCACGATCCAACCGAGCTTCATCTGCGGCAATCCGGCCATTTTGGAAAGTCCGTTCAAGGAGAAGGCGAGACATCGCTCAGGAAGACTGGTAAGGCAGGCCGCGCGCTCCGGATCAGCGGCCAATGAGTAATCGGCGAACACTTCATCGGAGATCAACGCGATGCCGTGCGCTTCACAAAGCGCGATGATTTCATCTTGCTCTCGCCGCTTCAGATACGATCCGGTGGGATTGTTTGGGTTCACGACCACGATAGCCCGCGTGCGTTGCGTGATAGCGGATGCGAGAGCGTGTACGTCAGTGAACCAGCCGTCCGCATAACGAAGCGGGTAATGACGGACGGCGACGGACTCCAGCGCCGCCAGAAACTCAAAGAGCGGATACGAAGGCGCGGGCGCCAGGATTTCGTCGCCCGGATCGCAAAGAAGTTTAAAGAGCCAGGAGTACGCTTCGCTGGTGCTGGTGGTGAGGACAATCCGGTCCGGAGTAACGCTGTAGAGATCCGCTATTTGCGTGCGCGCTTGGACGAGGCCGACTGAATCCGGATCGTAGACCAAGGCGCGCGGATCCTGAAATGCAGCCAGAATTTCCGCTTCCGGATAAATGAATCCGGCGCGCGTGGGATTGCTCTCCGTGAGATCGAGAAGTTCGTTTCCAGCGGCGCGGGCCGCGGCGATGAGCCCGGCCAGTCGGCTGGGCTGAATGTGCGCGGGCAAGCGCGACGCAAACATCAACTACCTTGAGCAAGAGCGGCCAGGGATTCGGTAAAAGGCGCCCGCGCGATGCCCCGCTCGGTAATGATGGCGGTGACGTAGCGATGCGGGGTGACATCGAAAGCGGGGTTCTGCACCGCCGTTTCCGGCGAGGTAACGGCCACTCCGTAGAGATGCGTGACCTCTTTCGGATTGCGCTGTTCGATGGGAATCTGGTCGCCGGAACTGAGCGAAAGATCGAGAGTGGAGATAGGCGCGGCGACGTAGAACGGGACGTTGTTTTCTTTGGCGAGCACGGCGACGGTATAGGTTCCGATCTTGTTGGCGACGTCGCCGTTACCCGCGATGCGGTCCGCGCCCACGATGACGCAGCCGATGCGGCCGGATTTCAGGAAGTGGCCGGCCATGTTGTCCGTGATGAGCGTAGCGGGGATGTGATCCTGCTGAAGTTCCCAAACGGTAAGGCGCGCGCCTTGCATGAAGGGACGGGTCTCATCGGCGAACACATCGATGTCTTTGCCGGCCGAGACCGCGGCGCGGATGACACCGAGAGCCGTGCCGTAACCGGCGGTGGCCAGTGCGCCGGCGTTGCAATGCGTCAGCACAGTTTTATGGTCCGGGACAAGCGGGGCGCCGTGCCGGCCGATGGCTTCGTTAATGGCGATGTCCTCCAACCGGATTTGCTTGGCTTCGGCGACGAAGCGTTCGCGGATGGCGTCATCCGTCTGGCCTTGAAGGGATTGATGGAGCGCGCGCATGCGCTCGATGGCCCAGAAGAGATTGACGGCGGTGGGCCGGGTGGCGCCCAGAGTTTCGCAAACCGTGTTGAAATCCGCGCCTTCCAGAACGCCGAGAGCCACTCCCATGGCGGCGGCGACACCGATGGCGGGAGCGCCGCGAATCGTCATCGCCCGGATGTGTTCGGCTACATCCAGATAAGTGGTGCAAGTGACATAGACTTCTTCGAGCGGCAGGCGCCTTTGATCGATCATGATCACGCCGGCATCGGTCCATTCGATGGTTTCGACCATTACGTTTTGATATTCCTTCCCGCGGCGAAAATTGAAAGAAAGAGAGTGCTGTTGAATCCGATATGAGCGAAGGTGGAAGCGCGCGTGGAGCCGGTGAGGTGACGGATAACGCCGAATGCGATTCCGGCCAAGCCGACCATGAGCGCCGCTTTCCAGGAGCCGTACTCGGGCAGATGAAGCAGGCCGAACACCAGGCCGGTTGCGGTAATGCCGGCCACCGCGCCAAGGGTTCGCACCGCCAGCGGCTGCAAGAAGCCGCGGAAAGCCAGTTCCTCCGCCAGCGGTCCCAACGTGACGGCGAAGATCATAACGGCGAGGCGATGGGGAGAATGCAGCAGCTTCTGGATTTCAGAATCTTCGACGCGCAACTGGAGCAGACCGCCTAAAATCGCCAGTGCGAAAGCGAGGAAAAGGCCAATGGCGAAAGCCGCAATCGGCGACAAGCGGGAGTGGACCCAACCGAGCGACGGCCAAAACGGGGCGTCATAGCTGACGCGAAGAATGATGGCCAGCAGCACGAACAAGACCACGTAGGCAAGAGACTGGGCGGCGGTGAGGACCAGCGGATCACGAACGGAGACGAGGAGAATGCGCGCGACAGCGCCGACGAGTAACTGACTGATGATCAGGCAGGGGATGCCGGCGCCTATGAACAGCAGAGCATCCCACCATCCCCAAATGGGGAAGCGCGGCGGCGACGGAACGTCCGGCGTCAAGCGGCGCGCCCCGCGTGTGCGTTCACCATTTTCCGAAGCGCTTCTCCGGTGAAGCTCTTGCGGGATTTCATGATCTGTTCCGGAGTGCCCTCGGCGACGATGCGGCCGCCGAACTCGCCACCGTCGGGACCCAGATCGAGAATCCAGTCGGCGCTCTTGATCACGTCCAGATTATGTTCGATGA
The DNA here is from genome assembly GCA_965225785.1 of Bryobacteraceae bacterium. Lineage (GTDB taxonomy): Bacteria > Acidobacteriota > Terriglobia > Bryobacterales > Bryobacteraceae > Bog-113. The sequence goes on from CBDDBV010000022.1 coordinate 200,493, forward strand.
CCACCACCGAATTGCCGTGGTCGACCAACCGCTGCAGCACTTCGATCAGCTTGCGGACGTCTTCGAAGTGCAGGCCGGTGGTGGGTTCATCGAGCAGGTAGAAGGTGCGGCCGGTCTGGCGCTTGCTCAACTCGCGCGCCAGTTTGATGCGCTGGGCTTCCCCGCCCGAAAGCGTGGTTGCGGATTGGCCGAGGTGAATGTAGCCCAGCCCGACGGCGTTCAGGGTTTCGAGTTTGGGACGAATCTGCGGATGGGTTTCGAGGACGGGGAGAGCTTCCTCGATGGTCATCTCCAGAAGGTCCGCGATGGAGTGGCCTTTGTATTTCACCTCCAGCGTTTCCTGGTTATAGCGGCGGCCGCGGCACACTTCGCAGGTAACGTAAACGTCCGGGAGGAAGTTCATCTCGATGCGCTTGAGCCCATCGCCCTGGCAGGCTTCGCAGCGGCCGCCCTTGACGTTGAAGCTGAAGCGGCCGGGCTTATAGCCACGCTCGCGCGACTCCGGAAGCATTGCGAAAAGATCGCGGATGGGGCTGAACAACCCGGTGTAAGTGGCGGGGTTGGAGCGCGGAGTGCGGCCGATGGGAGCTTGATCGATACGCACGACTTTATCGATCAGTTCCAGGCCGCTGATGGACTTATGCGCGCCGGGCTCTTCCCGCGACCCGTAAATCTCACGAGCCAGAGCGCGGTAAATGATCTCATTCACCAGGGTGGATTTGCCGCTGCCGGAGACGCCGGTGACCACCGTGAGAACGCCGAGCGGAATGGCGACGTCCAGGTTCTTCAGGTTGTGTTCGTGCGCGTCTTTGACGGTAATGCAGGCGCCGTTGGGCGTGCGGCGCTTCTCCGGAATGGCGATGGACTGCGCGCCGCTTAGGTATTGCCCGGTGAGGGAATCGGGGTTGGCGGCGATCTGCGCGGGCGTGCCCTGCGCGACGAGAATTCCACCCAGCCGGCCGGCGCCGGGACCCAGATCGATCACATAGTCGGCGCGCGCGATGGTCTCTTCGTCGTGCTCCACCACCAGAACGGTGTTACCCATATCGCGCAGTTTGGTCAGCGTGGCCAGCAACCGTTCGTTATCGCGGGGATGCAGTCCGATCGATGGTTCATCGAGAACGTAGAGCACGCCGCGCAACTTGGATCCGATCTGCGTGGCGAGGCGGATGCGCTGCGATTCTCCACCCGAGAGCGTGCCCGCCGAGCGGCTGAGGCTGAGGTAATCGAGCCCGACCGCGCTTAAGAATTCCAGACGCCGGATAATCTCGTCGACGACGCGCCCGGCAATCTGCTTTTCCCGATCGGCCAGTTCCCAGCCGCGCACCGTGATCAGGGAGCGCCCGATGGGCATCTGAACGACGTCTGAAATGGAAAGACTCTTTACGCGCACGGACAAGCTGGAAGCGCGCAACCGCTTGCCGCCGCAGGTTAGGCAAGGCTCGGGCGACATGTATTCGAGAAGCCACTCGCGGTACCCGTCCAAGGCGTGCTCGAAGGTGTTCTGGAGCGCGGGCGCGATTCCTTCGAACCCCTCGCCGCCGGTCAACAGGATCTGCTGAATGCGCTTCGGGAACTTATCGAACGGCGTCGTGAGCTTGAGTTTCAGAGTCTTGGCGGCGAACTCCAGCTTCAGCCGCATGTAGGCGGAACCGGCGCCGGGACCCAGACCGCCTTCGAGCAGGGGCTTGGTTTCATCGACGACGACCTTGCCGGGATCCACCCGCCATTGAACGCCTAACCCGTTGCAGTCCTCGCAGGCACCGTAGGGGCTGTTGAAGGAAAAAGATCGCGGCTCCAGTTGCGGGATGCTCATTCCGCATTCGGTGCAAGCCAGCTTGCTCGAGTAAAGACGTTCCTCGCCATTCACGACGGAGATGATCACAAGACCGTTGGCGAGCTTCGTCGCCGTTTCGATGGACGCTTCCAACCGCTTTTCGATCCCCTGCTTCACCAGCAGGCGATCGACGACGACGTCGATGGTGTGGTTCTTGCGGCGATCGAGCGGGACGTCCTCATCGAGAGAGCGAATCGTGCCATCGACCCGGGCGCGCACGAAACCCTGCCGCAGGTACTTTTCCAGATCTTTCTTAAACTCGCCTTTGCGGCCGCGCACCACCGGAGCGAGGACCATGATACGATCGTCCGGGCTGAGCGCCAGGACGTGTTTTAGAATCTGCTCGGTGGTCTGGAGCGAAATCTCGACGCCGCAATTGGGGCAGTACGGAGTGCCGATGGAGGAGAAAAGCAGGCGGAGATAGTCGTAGATCTCCGTGATGGTGCCGACGGTGGAACGGGAACTGCGGCCGGTGGTTTTCTGTTCGATGGAGATGGCCGGACTGAGGCCTTCGATGGAATCGACATCCGGGCGTTCCATCTGATCCAGAAACTGGCGGGCGTAGGGCGAAAGGGTTTCAACGTAGCGGCGCTGGCCTTCGGCATAGATGGTGTCGAACGCCAGCGAAGACTTGCCGGAGCCGCTCAGCCCGGTAATGACGGTTAAGCTGTTGCGCGGGATTTCGACGTCGATGTTCTTGAGATTGTGCTGTCTGGCACCATGGACGGAGATACGGCTGAGCATTCGAGGTTAAGTTGGATAGCCTGATAGCATTGTTACAGGAACGTCAAGTAGGCGGTCTCGCTCAGTGTTGAGCGCAGTCTAAAAAATGGAATGTCCCAAATGTTGCGGCCCGATGACGCGTAGCCATCGTCGAGGACCGGAAAAACTGATTTTCTCACATACCTTCCGGTGCAAGGAATGTGGGTATCGGCTCAAGGAGAGCTATCTGCATACAGGGTTCACGGGGAAGTATGCCAGTTGCCCGCGGTGCAGTAATCCGGTTCCCGATAAACGCACTCGGCCCGACAAAGTGGATTCGATGCTGCATTCCCCGATTCGATTCGTGCATTGGCTTTTCCGGGGAAATCTCTACCATTGCGTGTTCTGCCGTCTGCAGTTCTATGATGTGCGGGCGCTGAACCCCAACTCCAGGAGAAACGCCGTACAGGAAGCTAGTAAGGCCAGGATGGCAAGCTGAAAAGGCCGCCATCGACGTAAATGGTCTGACCGGTAATAAACTCGGCGGCGGGGGAAGCCAGAAAAGCGACCATGCGAGCGACGTCCTCCGGCTGGCCGACGCGCCCCAGCGGCGTGCGTTTGGCCCAGGTTCCGGCGTAATCGTCGGCTTCGGCGCGGGTTCGTTCGATCTCGATCGCGCCCGGGGCAACGCAGTTGACGGTGATCCGATAGCAGGCAAGCTCAACGGCCGCCACCTTCGTCAACATCTCAATGCCGCCTTTGCTGGCCGTGTAATCGACCAGATGCGGGAACGCGATCTTGTTGCACCCGGAGCCGATGTTCACGACGCACCCGCTCCCTCTATGTTTCATCAGGCGCGCGGCGCGCTGGGTGCAGAGAAAGCAGCCTTTCAGGTTGGTGCGGATGGTGCGGTCCCAATCTGCTTCGTCGAGTTCGAGAAGCGGTTTCCAGGTTTGGATGCCGGCGTTGTTGACGAGGATGTCCAGGCTGGGCGCTTCGCCGAACATGCGGTCCACATCATTGGCGATTCCGATATCGCCCTGAAGGAGCTTCACTCCGCGGCCGAGGTCTTGAATGAGCCGGCCCGTTTCTTCCGCGCCACGCGCGTCGGAGTTGTAGTTCAGCAGGATATCGCAACCCTGCCGCGCCAGTTCCAGAGCGATGCCGCGGCCGACACCCTTGCTTGCGCCAGTCACCAGCGCGGTTTTGTTTTCCAGTGGAAGCACCGCCGAATTGTACCCTGATCTTGCATGTTGGAAGTTGCCGCGCGGGACGACGATAAAGGAAAACGGCTGGACGCGCTGCTGCATGAACGCTTACCTGAATACAGCCGGTCGCGCATTCAGGCGTGGATCAAGGCCGGAAAAGTCCAGGTGCAAGGACGCGCGGAGAAGGTTTCCTACCAGGTGCGCGGCGGGGAGGCGATCACGGTGGACCCCGCCGGATTGACCCCGCTGCACGCCGGCCCCGAAGACATTCCCCTGGCGGTTCTCTATGAGGACGAGTGGGTGGTTGCGATCGACAAGCCCGCGGGGATGGTGGTGCACGCGGGGGCGGGCGTCGATTCGGGAACGGTGGTAAACGCGCTGCTGCATCGGTTTGCAGCACTGTCGTCGATTGGCGGCGAGTTGCGGCCGGGCATCGTACACCGGCTGGACCGGTTCACCAGCGGCGTGCTGCTGGTGGCCAAGACGGACGCGGCGCACCAGGCGCTGGCGCATTTATTTGCGTCGCGGCGCATGCGGAAAACGTATCTGGCCTTAGTGCATGGCGTGCCCGGGGCAAGCGGGGGAAAAATTGACAAGCCGATCGCGCGGGACCCGGTGCATCGCACACGCATGACCTGGCGGCTTGAGTCCGGACGCGCGGCGTGGAGCGAGTGGAAGGTGATGGAGCGCTTTGCGAAGTTCGCGTATCTGGAAGTGCTGATCGGGACCGGGCGCACGCACCAGATTCGGGTTCACCTCGCGAGCATCGGGCATCCCGTGGTGGGCGATACGCTTTACGGCGCGCCGGCGCAAGTGGCCGGAATGCCGGAGTTGGGACGGACCTTTCTGCATGCGCATCGGATTGAGTTCACGCATCCTTTTACGGGCGCGGAGGTTTCGATTTCGTCTCCGCCCGCACCCGAGTTGGCGGCGTGGCTGGAACACTTGAGGACGATATCGCACGAACTGCCATACACTATAAACAAATGAAAAACGTGTGGGCGATCGGATTGGTTGGAATACTTGCGCCAGTGTTGGCGCTCATGGCTCAGAACGGGCCTGCGCAGAAAGCTTCGGTGGCGCCGGCCGCGCCGGATGACGGCAGCCGCATCGTTCTGGACGTGACCCGCGTCAACATTCTGTTCACGGTGACGGATAAGAAGGGCCGCTTCATCACCGACCTGACGGAGAACGACTTCCAGGTTTTCGAAAAGAAGAAAGAGCAGAAGATTTCGCAGTTCACGGCGGAGAGCGAACTGCCGCTGCGGCTGGCGATTCTGATCGATACCAGTAACAGCATCCGCGACCGTTTCAAGTTCGAGCAGCAGGCGGCGACCGAGTTCATCAACAGCACGGTTCGTCCGCGCGCGGATAAGGCGATGATCGTGAGCTTCGATAGCTCGACGGAGTTAGTCGCCGACCTTACCGATAACACCGAACAGTTGGATGCGGCGGTGAAGGCGCTTCGGCCCGGCGGCGGGACCTCTCTTTATGACGCGGTGTTTTACGCGTGCCGCGACAAGCTGCAACTGGATCAGCCGCGCGATAAGTTCCGGCGTGCCATGGTGATTGTGAGTGACGGCGAAGATAACCAGAGCCGAGTGACGCGCGACCAAGCGCTGGAGATGGCGCAGAAAGCCGACGTGGTGATCTATGCGATTTCAACGAACATCTCCCGCATTGAGAACGACGGCGACAAGGTTCTGAAGTACCTTACGGAAGAGACCGGCGGGCAGGCTTTCTTCCCGTTCAAGGTGCAGGATCTGGCGCAGTCTTTCGAAAACATAGCGAACGAACTAAGGCATCAGTACAACATTTTTTACCGCCCGGAGCCTTTGGAAACGGACGGCATGTATCATCCGGTGAGCGTGCGCGTGAAGGGCCGGAAAGACCTGGTGGTAAGAGCGCGCAAAGGATATTACGCGCCCCGGCTATAACTCGCTTATAATCTTCCAATGCGTTACTTAGTGCTGGGCGTACTTGCCATCTTCCCGCTCTGCGCGCAGGATCACGGGACCAAGAGTGATCTGGGCGTGGTAGGCCGTGTCAAAACCGAAGCTTTCGATAACTCCCAGGTGATGGATACTCTCTGGTATCTCACCGACGAATACGGTCCGCGCCTGACGGCCTCGCCGGAGTTCCGGGAAGCGGCCGACTGGACCGTGAAGCGGCTGCAGAGTTACGGGTTGGAGAACGTTCGGCTGGAAAAGTGGGGGCCGTTCGGGCGCAGTTGGACGCTGAAGCAGTACTCGGTTGAGATGCTGGAGCCGCGGTATGCGCTCTTGGTGGCGGCGCCGCTGGCCTGGTCCGACAACACGCATGGCCGGCAAAGCGGCGAGATTCTGCTGACGCCGTATGGGAGCGGACGCCCGACTTACGATCCGAAGAAATCGGAAGAGGATCTTACTAAGTACATGGCGGAGTGGAGCGGCAAGCTGAAAGGCAAGATTATTCTACTTTCGCCGGTGCGCGAGGTCAAACCGGAAACGCTGCCGCTGTTCACGCGCGACGATGAAAAGGCGCTGAGTGAGATGGCGGCTGCGCCGGAGCCGAGCGCGAAAGTGTCCGGTGACATGAAAAACCTGAAGTTCCCGGACGATCCGCAAGAACTGCGGCGCTTCTTCGCCAGCTTGCCGTCCGCGGTGATGGAGCAGTTCTTTACGCAGCGGCAGGCGCTTGCGGCGCGGCGCTCGAAGTTCTTCAAGGAGCAGGGCGTGGTGGCCATCATCAACAGCGATCAGCGGGCGCATGACAGCCTTTTGTTCGCCGAAGCCGCCGGATCTTATGACGCCAAGGACCCGCTCGCGCCGCCGACGTTTGTGGTGACGCAGGAGCAGTACAACCGGATGGTCCGGCTGACGGACAAGAAAGTTCCGGTGAAGGTGCGCGTGGATCTTCAGGCCGAATATTCGAAAGAGAATCAGGACGGCCAAAACATCATCGCGGAAATTCCCGGCGGTGCGAAGAAGGATGAAATCATCATGATCGGCGGGCATTTCGATTCCTGGCACACGGGAACCGGCGCGACCGATAATGGCGCCGGAAGCGCGGTGATGATTGAGGCCATGCGGATTTTGAAGACGCTGAATCTGAAGATGGACCGTACGGTGCGGCTCGCGCTTTGGAGCGGCGAAGAAGAAGGGCTGCTGGGTTCGAAAGCTTACGTGAAGGAGCACTTCGGCGACCCGGACACGATGAAGATTACCGACGCGCACGCGAAGCTTTCGGGCTACTTCAATCTGGATAACGGGACGGGGAAGATCCGCGGCGTTTATCTGCAAGGCAACGATGCCATGCGGCCGGTGTTCGAGCAATGGCTCGCGCCGTTCCGCGACCAGGGCGTATCGACCATCAGCATCCGCAACACCGGCGGCACGGATCACTTATCGTTCGACGCCGTGGGGCTGCCGGGATTCCAGTTCATTCAGGACCCGCTGGATTACAGTACGCTGACGCATCACTCCGACATGGACACGTACGATCACCTGCAGGCGGCGGATCTGATGCAGGCCGCGGCGGTGATTGCGAGCGTGGTTTATGACGCCGCGAACCGGCCCGAGATGCTGCCGCGCAAGGAACTCCCGAAGGCGCCGAAGATGGATACCGCCGCGCCCGTGACGGCCACAGGCACGAATTAGCGGAGTTGAAAGTGCGCGACGGTTTCGATGTGGTAGGTCTGCGGAAACAGATCGATCAGCGTGAGCTTTTGCAGCTTATAGCCGCCGGCGATTAAGCCCTGGGCGTCACGGGCGAGCGTCGCGGGATCGCACGCCACCAGCGTAATGGCGCGCGGCTTCAGTTCAACGAAGCGTTTCACCACGCCTTTGCCTAGGCCGGTGCGCGGCGGATCGGCGACTACCAGGTCCGGAGCTTCTTCGAGGCCCGCGAGGTAAGCGTCAACGTTTTCGGCGCGCGCGTGTACCGGCTTGCCCGCGCGTTCCGCGTTAAACGCCAGATCGCGTATCGCGCCCGTGCCGGATTCCACCGCGGTGACTTTGCCGAAGCGCGCGGCCAGCGGAATGGTGAACAGGCCGACGCCCGAATACAGATCGCCGGCCGACTCTCCTTTCGCGTCGCCCACAACGACGTCAATTAGCTGCTGCACCAGGAAGCGATTCACCTGGAAGAAAGAGCCGTAGCTCACGCGGTAGCCTTGGTACTCGAGCGCGCCTGTGACTAAGCCCGGAATTTCTTTCGCCAGCCAGTCGAAAAACTTCTGCGCAATGGGGCGCCCCGTTTCGACGACGTTGAATTGAACGCCGGTTTCATTGGTGAACAATTCCGCGTTCGAGAGGAACGAAGGCCAACGCCGCGCGCGCATCATGCGGTTGATGGCCGCGATGCACTCGTTCAGTTTCGGAGAACTGATGGGGCATTCTTCGATGGCGCAGAGTTTGTTCGATCGCGCCATGCGATAACCGGCGCGCCCGTTCTCGAAGTGCAACTGGATGCGATTGCGATAGCCCCAGGGCTCGCCGGAAACGACGGCGATCTCCGGAAAATTCTCCAGCTTGCCGGTTCGCACCAAAGTCTCGGCCAGGATGGCTCGCTTGGCCGCGAGCTGCGCTCCATAGGACGCGTGCTGGTAATGACACCCTCCGCAGACGCCGAAGTACGGGCATAGAGGAACCACGCGGTCCATCGAAGGCCGCGCGATTTCCAGCACGCTCCCGCGCGTGATGCCGGAGCGCTTCGGCTCGCGTTCAATCTCGGCCAGTTCTCCGGGCAATACGAAAGGCGTGAGGATAACTTCGCCATCGACGCGGGCGAGCCCGTCGCCGCCGTACACTAATTTTTCAACGTCAATCCGCACTGTTACGATAAGTCTTTCCTACTCATGAGAGCACGTGTCTTGTCCGGCGTCCAACCGACCGGCAGTTTGCACATTGGCAACTACCTTGGCGCGTTAACGAATTGGGTGCGCATTCAGGACGAGTACGAGTGCATCTTCTGCATCGTCGACCTGCACGCCATTACGGTTTACCAGAAGCCGGAGGAGTTGCAAGCGAAGATTCGCGAGACCGCTGCGTTGTTTCTGGCGTCCGGTGTCGATCCGAAGCGATCTTCCATTATGGTGCAGTCGGCGGTGTCCAGCCACGCGGAACTTGCCTGGATGCTGACGTGCGTCACCCCGATGGGCTGGCTCGGACGGATGACGCAGTTCAAGGCGAAATCGGCTGAACAGGAAACGGTGGGCGATGGATTGTTTCAGTATCCGGTGTTGATGGCCGCGGACATTCTTCTTTACCAAGCCGCGATTGTTCCGGTGGGTGAGGATCAGGCGCAGCATTTGGAGTTGACTCGGGATATCGCGCAGCGCTTCAACTCGCTTTATGGGGAGACGTTCGTGGTGCCGAAGACAAGTCTGCCGGTGGTGGGAGCGCGCGTGATGGGTCTGGACGATCCGACGATCAAGATGAGCAAATCCGTCACGAGCGCGGGGCATGCGATTGCGCTGCTCGATGAGCCGGCGAAGATTCGGAAGACCATCATGCGCGCCACGACGGATTCGCATCCGGCGGTGGATTTCGAGGCGATGGGCCCTGGCGTGGAGAATCTGCTGGCGATTTATCAGGCGTTCAGCGGCGTCGACGACGCGGTGATGCGCGCTGAATTTTCGGGCTTGCGTTATGGGGATTTGAAGAAGAAAGTGGCGGAGATGGTGGTTTCGAAACTAGAGCCGCTGCAGGCGGAATACCGGCGAATTATGGGGGACCCGGGATATCTGGATGGTGTTTTACGCGAAGGTTATGAACGCGTCGCGCCGATTGCGGCGGGGACGGTGGAGTTGGTGAAGGAGCGCATGGGGTTGTATACGGCGCGGGTTTGACGGGAGCGTTCCCGATTCAGGCTGAGGTCAAACACTTACCACAGCAACTTCGCCACCGGAAGCTCTTACGAGCCATCCCATGTCGACCCGGTCGCCCGTGAGAATTATCGCTCTCTGTTGAAGAGCCGTCGTCACCACACCGGCATCAACCACATCCGCCGCTCTGGCCAAGCCAAGCAGCCGCCCAGCTTCGTGCGCCTCTCGCTCGCCGAAAGGAACGACCACGCAACCGGTCAGAAGGCGCCGAAGTTGGGCTTGTCGTGAAGAGCGGCTAACCTGGGCGACCACCAGCGCGGGAACCAGAGGGATAATGCCGAACTCCAAACGGGCCTTGTGTTCCGCCCACACCCTCCGCTCGTTTCGGTCGGCAGCTACCAGAACCGCGGCGTCGTAAACGACGGAGTTCATGCCGGACGCCGGGCCGTAGACGACTTTCGGATCTGCGCTTGTACGTTGCGCCGAGCTTCCGTAATCTCGTCTGCTGTAAGGCGCCCGTGCTGTTTTTCCACCGGGCGACGGCGGCCAAACCAGCGCGCCGCTGCAGGGCTTCGCGAGCCGCGCTCGTGATCCGGGCTGAGACGCTTACCTTGTCGCGCGAGGCGGCCGCAAGGATGTTTTCTTGAATGTCAGGATCAATCGTGATCGCGAGCCTGGGTGATGGGTTGCCGCGCGGAATGCAAAGTATCCTACTGCAATACGATACCAGCTACGGTGGCATCGAACAATGCGCCACTTCGGGCGCAATCCACCTTGACGTGTAATGCTCATTCCTCTTGTCTGCCGACGCCTCGCAGCGCAAACAGCGGCTAATTTACGGGACGGCGGCAAACCATCCAAGTGGATTCGCGGACGCTAGCGCGTTTATAAGGAGTAATGAAGTACGATGCGGCATGCGGCTTTTCTACTCAACGTTGACGCTTAGCCTTTGCTCCGCGTTTTGCCACGCACAGACAGCGATCAACGATGCCTCAGTCCTAAGCCAGATCCGGGCGAAATACGACGCTCCTTTTGAAAGGAACCTCCAATCCTTCAGTTGCGCTGTAGAGTTCAGTTGGAAACAGCATTTTACTGAGGTGGTACGCCTCGGCGACGAAGGGACCGACGAGGAGATCGCTAAACTCATTCAGCCCATCAGCACTCGCGTCACAGTTACCCGACAGAGCACTACAGTGTCATCGGGTATGACGGACGATGAAGAACGCAAGCTCCCCCATGGAGGCATGGCAGAGGGCCTTCTCAAACACGCAGTGCAGTACAGCTTGAACAACTGGCTGGCTGCCAGCGGCACCGCTCTGCTTCCACCGTCAGGTACTTCCGTGCATGTCGAACCGTCCGCGTTAGGCTACAAGCTCGGTCTCAGAATTCAGACATTTGATGTCGAGATGTTGTTCACGCGCGACTTGGGTCTCCAAAGCGAAGGAATAAAGGGGTCGCCCTCGGATACCCGTGAGACAGACTTCCGTCCGGGACCACAGGGGTTTCTCTTGACTTCGTTCAGGCAAGGTGAGGACGGGGATTTTAGGCCAGGCAATAGAGTTATCCTCACCTACACGTATCAGAGCGTCGGAGGGTCCCAGCTACCAGAACAAGTGGCCATAAACCGAGAAAGCCATCACGAAAGTTGGCACTACAAACTAACCGACTGTAGCGTTCAAACTGCTAAGTGATCCAGCCGCTGACGTCCATCCGTCTCACAGCGGCCTCGTTAGCCCTGCTAGGTCGGCCTGCAGTGTGGCAGCTCAGTCAGGTTCGATGCCGATACGATTATTCACAGGGTTCCGGAACCGTTGCTTGCAGCCGAGATACCGCTCAGTCGTCTCGACACTCACGTGGCCGAGCAAGAACTGGATCTGTTCCAACTCGCCACCAGCTTCGTGACACAGCCGCGCGCATGTCCGGCGCAGATCGTGTGGGGCGACGCCGGGCATTGCGCATTTTCGAACACGCGCCTTTCACTACACCCCAGATGACCTTCGGGCTAAACCCGTTGGCTGCGATTCGGCCCGCTTTGTTTATCGCCCGAAAGACTGTTCCCGAAAGCAGGTTCGCGGCCATTATTCAAGATTGCAAGCCCGATGCAACCCATGCCGGTATCGGAATCTTCCGCACGTGACCTCCCTTGCCGACCATATCGGCGAAAACCCAGTGTTCCTCCCATTATTGAAGATGCTCTAACGTTACTGCTGCAAGTTCTGCGCGCCGCGGTCCGCATCCGAGAAGGACGGCGATCATGGCGTAGTCGCGTTTCCCTCTCACCGTACCGCGATCAAAGACGGCGAGGAGCCGCTTACCTTGTTCGCTCGTCAACCAGTTACCGAGGCGCACGCCATGCTTTTTCGCTCCTTTCACCCGGCGGATTCCGGCGGCCAGATCCGGGCTCGCAGCCCAGCATCTGCCGCTTCGTACGCCAGTCTCCGAACCGCTGCGAGCCGAAGGTTGATGGTCGATGCAGCGTAGCGCTCTTGTTCCAGATTGATGCGATAACGAGTGACGACGGTCCTATTGAAAGCGAGCCGCGGCTCCGAGCAGTACCAGTCAATGAAGTCGCGAATGGCGTGGTCATATGCACGTCGCGAACTTGGCGACGTGAGGCTGTTGAGAACCGCTGATCGCGACTGTTCAAGATCAGGAAGCCGCAGAATTGTTTTCGGGTTACGTTTGCGTTTCGGTTTCGGCATGCCCGCATTTTCTACCGAACATGCCTCGAAACCAAGCGCGTTTATCGGTACGATCCGTCGAGATCTCCCCAGAACGGGACTTTTGGGAGTGTCGGCGGATCCACTCCCGGAGAGCCGTTCACACCCGTCAACCTAAAGCTCAATTCTCCGAAACACCTTTCCGGGAGGGCTAAGATGGAATCATGGACCGGCTGGAGTACACGATCGAGCGGCTTCGGCACCCGCCGCCTGGCAGCCGGATCGAAGCCGCTCGCGATTTCGGCATCGATCTCAATCTCCTGATCGCGACTCTAAGGCTAACCCCCGCCGAACGTGTAAACCGGATGCACGCCGCCTGCGCCGCGGCCGCGGAGATTCGCGGGATCGCGCGCCGCCGGAGTTCATGAATTTCATTCAAGCCGTCCAGGCGCTCACCGACGCGGGCGTCGAGTTCGCCATCATTGGCGGATGGTCGGCGATTATGCATGGGAGCGCGCACCTGACCAACGATCTGGATTTGTGCTATTCGCGTAACCCGGATAATCTGCGGCGACTCGCGCGGGCGCTGGCTCCGTACCATCCGCGACCTGCCGGCTTTCCCCCCGAACTCCCTTTCGTTTGGGATGATCGTACCCTGCACAAAGGGACCGTATTTACTCTGGATACGGATCTTGGTCGGATCGATCTTCTGGCGGAAGTTGCGGGACTTGGGGGCTGGGATGAGATTCGCAAGGGCTGTGTACGGCTGCAGGCCTTTGGGTGCGAGGTGTGGACGCTGGATTTGCCGAGCCTGATTCGCGCCAAACGCGCAACGGGTCGCCCCAAAGACCTGCTGGTCTTGCCGGAACTGGAGAGCCTCCTGGACGCGGCAGCCGATTCCGGGCCTGCAACGGAGTGACCAGCTCAACAGCAAACCGGACCGTCACTTCCGCTTAATAAAGCAGCAATTTGAGGAAGCAGCAAATATTGAACTGAAACTCGGCAACCCCGTCCGGCTTCTGGGACAGTTCAATCTCCGATTGGGAACGCTAAGTCTTAGGGCTTTTCACCGCCAATCCCCACCTTGACGTGTAACGCGCAAACCGTGGATGTGGGATGTCTCCACCGGCGCTCTGGGCGGATCGCCGACCACTCGCGGAATGATACGGATGGCCATGCTTTCTCGGCAATCCCGTGATAGTCGTCGCAAAGCAGATCCTGTCGACCCACGGACCAAACGGAAGAAGAACTGCAAATTAGTAATCGCCAATTCCGAGTGATCACCATATAAGTAACTCCCTCCGCTCAATCCGCCTAGTATCGTTCATCGAGAGTAGTTTGATACTCGTTCGTCCAATCGCGGTGATACCCTCGATAACGGGTCCCCGGAAGCGAAAATGATCGCACCAACGGTCGCGCCTCGGATGGAACAAGGGGACGATCCCCCAGTCAACGGATCGATGCCCGGCCGGGTTCGGCCCTTCCCGGCGACTGCAGCGGTGACAGGCAAGCGCCAAGTTACGAATGTGCTCGATGTGATGCGTGAAGGAGCGTCGATCTGTGGAAGAACACAGTATTCGCAACAGTTGCGAGCCTTTGTTCGGACAAGTACCCGGGCCTCCGCGTCCATTGCCACAGGGCGTCGGGAAGCTGCCCTGCGTACTTTAGTTTCAGGATCGCCAAAAAATCTTCCGCGTTGATGAGCGCGTCATACTCATCACGCTCATCGTCACTCAGCAGACCTTCGTTCGCGCGTTCCGCAAGAGTATCGACTCTTTCTTGTACGGAGGGCGGAATGCTGAGTGCGAGCACGCGGGCTGCGGATTCCGCATCCAGGCAGCGGCTAAGAGGATCGAGAAACTCATGGAGTACCGCGATAACATCTCCCATGAGCGAAAACGACTTTTGGCGCGATTGCGCCGGAACGGAGCAGGACGCTGACAGGCTGCACGGGCGGCCCACATAGGTCCGTACCGCGTAGCGGCGCAGACGATCGTCAAGTGCGACGTGCTGGGCGAGACGGCGGAAGGAATCGCCGATGACTAAGGCCTTCCGCTCGATAGCGTCAGAGCCATCCTCTCGAAGTGCGCGTGGCCGCGCGCAATCCCGCGAAGCGGCAATCACGTGGAGACGGGCGCGAACCGTCTGAGTGACACCGCTTCCGCTAGCCTTCCGCGCTCTCTCCAGGAGTTCGGCGGGAACCTCGATCGCGATCTTAGGAGCCTTACTCACAGCCGCAAAATTCCATACCCCTTACCAGTATCCCGTATGGGTTTCGAGCCACCACTGCGATTTCAAGGCAGCTCATACTCGAACACATAAGAATGCTTCCCCGCGGCATCGATGATGATCGTCAACTCGCCGGTCAGCCCCAAAAGCTCCCCCGTACCCGACCCCTTCACCACCACGATGTTCATCACACCGGAAGCGGCATCGCCCTTCGTCATGGTTGCCCGGTGTGCCAGATAGAAACTCCCGCTTTTCCCGCCCAGTGTTCCGGTCATTTGTTCCATCGCCACATACGCCATTGAGCCTGTACTCTCCGTGTGGCTGGTCAACATTTCGCCCTTCGATGTTCCTGTAAAATCACCGGCCCAAGTCTTACCGATCTCATAACGCCCGGCGTTCATGTCCTTTTCAAAAGCGGTCGGCTCCGCCGGCGTGACCTTTACTGCGAACGTGCCCTTTGCTTCCATGTGCTTTCCTCCTCGGTTTGTGGGACCGCCGATCTGCATCAGCATCATAGCCGCGGCGAGTAAGCTAAAGACAATTGGCATCCCGTGTCTCCCGCCAACCAAGTTACGCTAATGCAGGAAAGTGCGATTGAAAAAACGCGACGCGAGCCGGCACAAGCGCCGCCGACCGTAGCGCCTCCGCGCGGCGTGCTGAAAACGAAACTCACAGGCGGTGACTTCTTCCATCAGCGGCTCGCTCCACCACGTGCGCTTGCGCCATTCGTTCAACATTTCTGGTTCGTCCAGTGGGATCTCCGCCGCGCGAATCCCAGCACCGCGGAAACGCTTCCACATCCGAACTGCTATCTTGCTTTCGAGCACGACCTCGAGCGGCCTGACCACGACCCTTGTGTCCACCAGCGCGCGGAGATCTACGGCGTAACCACCGGTAAGTTCTCACGGACCATGCAAGGTCAGGGCCGGGTCTTCGGCGTCAAGTTCCAGCCCGGAGGCCTGAGGCCTTTTTTACGCTCGTCTATCTCAGAGCTCACCGATCGGATTGTACCGGCATCGCAGGTTTTCGGCCCGGACGTCCTTCCTCTCGCCACGCAACTCCGCGCGCTCCACACGCCGCAAACCATGGCTGCGGCTGTCAGTGCTTATCTCGATCGACACCGGCCCCCGCTCGATCGCAACACCGCACTCGCCGTGTCGCTGGTCGCGGCCATTCTCGACGATCCAACCATCCTCACCGTGGACGCACTTGTCAAGCGCGGCGGCCTGGGCATCCGCGTGTTGCAGCGGTTGTTTAAGGAGTACGTAGGCGTCTCGCCCAAGTGGGTGATCCGGCGCTTCCGGTTGCATGAGCTCCTGGAACACTTCCACTCAGGGGAGGCGCTGGACGGTGCGCAGCTCGCCCTCGATCTCGGCTATTCCGACCAGGCGCACCTCATCAACGACTTCCGCAAGCTCGCAGGCTTCACTCCCACCGAGTATCTCCGCCGTTCCGCCCCGCTTTCGCCCAACCACGGGTCAGACTAGCACCGGGAGAACGCTGAAGATGCGCCCGCTCCGGGGTTTGCTTCGTTTTCATTGACGTCCATGCGTTCGATCAAACCATTCGAGATGGTATACCCGTGCCAAACCTCGCTATCCGAGAGCACGTCTCCCGTGAGGCTTTTCACCACCTGGTGAACGCGAACATCCGTCTTGCCCGCTTGGCGTTCGATCACCTTGATCGGTTCAACATGAGGATCAAACTCTTTCCACTGGCGCGTCCAATAAGCGCGAATCTCTTCTTTGCCGACCACACGCCCACCCTCCGACGCCTTAGGCCAGCTAACGCTCTCACTCATGAACGCCAGTGCGCCGTCGATGTCCCGCTGGTTGAAAGCCGAGTAGATCTGAGTAATCAGGTCTTTCTGATTTGCCATCATAAATCCTTCCCAGTGCCGAAAGTCTCCATTATCGGTGGTAGAAATCGGCCCAATTATTTGACGATGCTAACCGCACGCATTACAGCGAGCAGTCCGGGGTCCCTCCCTGCCGCGACGTCGGCAGCCGTCGCCTTCACAAGAATGTCTGGAGCCACTCCCGCGTCCGGTTCCGATTTCGGCGGGAAGGTTCCGATCAAGGGAAGATCCATCTCTATCCCGGAATGCGGCAGCCGCAGGAAAAAGAACGCGCCTCCATTGATGCCTCGCTGACTCCCGCCGGTCGGCTCACCCACTAACGTCCCAAGCTTGTGCACTTGTATCGCTTGAGCGAACTGAAACGTTGCTGAGCTGTTTGTCGCGTCGATGAGGACGAACACTCTTCCGGTAAGTCGCTTGCCGGATGGCTTGATCACGTCTCCGTTCGGGTCATCGTCATAGCGAGAGAGTTGCAGGTACGGGACCTCCGCCGGAGCGGTTGGCCATGGCGACGCAAGATCTTTCGCCGCCGCGCCCCAATCTCGAAAGCTGTTGTCCCACGTATCGAGATAAGGGATCAGCTCTTTCGGAACAGTTCGATAGCGAACCAGGCGGCGCATCGAAGAGAGGTTGATCGGCGCGTCGATCAGATACGGAAGAATCACATTGCCGACATCGTCCCCTCCTTCGTTGCCGCGCAAGTCGAGGATCAGGGACGGAGCGTTGCGGCTCGCCGCCTCGTCCAAATGCGTGTTGAGCCATTGCTTCCAATTCCACTTGCTGTTATAAAGCGCCCATGTCGGCATCTTCAGATAGTCGCTTCCGTCCGGCATGCGCTTCCATTCAAACAGGGCTTCGTCGCCGCCCTTGCGCTGATCCTCGCGTTGTTTGATCGGTGCGATGCGCTGCTCAAACGTCAGCGGAGTTACGGAAACCTGCCGGGCCTTCGGGCTCTTTGGCGTAACAATGGTGAGCGTGTCGGTCCCGCCCTTCTGAGGAAAAAGCATCGGGTAGTACAGGTCGAATGTTTCGTAGATGCTATCGCCGTTTACCGCAAGTTGCGCAACTCGCTTGCTATCGTTGGCCCCGTCGGCGCGGGCGATGGGAAGCAGTTTGCGGAGAACCGCGGACGCGGGAACGCCGTTAATTTTCTTCACTTCGGTGCCGGAGGGAAGAAGGTGGTTCGGCGTGAAGTCCCGCGTAACAATCATGTGACCCTGGAGCCAGTCAAAGTAAAACGGCAGACGCGTCGGGCTCTTGAAGAGAGCGTCCGTCACCGCCTTCTGCTGATTGAACGGGTTCGCCTGCGTATGGCCGCAACGGACTTTCGCGGCAAACACGGAGAAGGCCAGAAAGGCGTCCTGCAGACTTTGATCGTGACTCAACTGACGGTTGAGCGCCGCGAAATCCCGGTCCATCTCCGCTTTGGTGTTGTACCGGTACAGACCGGGATGAAGTTGTTCATAAGCGCTGCGAAGACTTACGGCATCCGCGAGCAGATCCGCCGATTTCAACATCGGAACGGCCGCAGTCTGTGCATGACAGATAACGGCGGCAAACAAGGTGAGCGGAGCGACGGAACGTGTCATGGTGTAGAAGCGAATTATTCCGGCGTCATCGTCAACGTCGATTTCACATCCACATGCTCAAACTGCATCGGGAAGCTTCGGCCGTTGTAGTAGGCGTCCCATTCGTCTTTATAGTGCGGGGAAAAGACGTGGCCGCTTTCTCCGATCGGCACGTTGAGCAGAGACTTGTCCCAATCGCCCACCACCGCATTGAAGCGCTCTGAAGGCCCCAGGGTGCGCGTAGTCTGTTTCACCGTAGTGGACCCGCCGCTCATCGGCACCGGCCCGATATCGAAGTAACTTGCGAGACCGGGCAATTGTTTGCCGACGGGCTGATCCACTTCCAGGGTCAGGTATCTTCCATAGCGCCAATGATCGATGTTGCGGCCCTGCATGCGTTGCGCCTCGCGCACCGCGTCCCGCATGCAGCCGAGCAGCATCTGATCGTAATCCGCAAACCATCCGGAAGGCCGCGTGCGCAGTAGACGATCCGCCGCCGCGTACGATACCTGGAAGGATTCGGCGGGGCTCAGCTTGCCACCATGCAAGGCGCTCTCCGCCATCGCATTCCGAACATAATGATCCGTCAGAACCACGATCAACGGCGCGGCGGAGTCCTTATCGAGCTGACCGTTGAAGCTGCGCAGGCGATCGATGGCGGGTTTGAGATCTTCCGCCGGGTGCGCGTCCCAGGCCTTTACCAGAGCGCGCGCCAGGTAATCTTCAAACGCGGAGTAAACGTCTTTCTGAATCGCCAGCGTGTCCCGCGGTGTGAGCTTCGGCTTCGCCTTGAGCATGTCGAAGATTTGGCGCACGCGATAAGGCGCCGCGAAACCGCCGCTCACCGTGTAGGGATAATCGGCCGGAAAAGGATTCTGATTGGCAGTGGCGAGAATGCCCGAAGGCGGATTGTAAAACGACGGCAACTGATCATACGGGATATAGCCGTCCCACTCAAACTGGCCCGACGCGCCATCGAGCGGGACGTCGCCCGTGAACCCATGCCGGATCGGTAGCCTGCCGCTGGCGTGATAGCCGATATTGCCATCCACGTCCGCGTAAACGAAGTTCTGGCCCGGGCCCGGAAAGCGCGCGACGGCGGCGTTGAACTCCGTCCAGTTGCGCGCGCGGTCGATGTCGTTAAATGCCAGCGAGAACGGACCCGGATTGGCCGCCGCCCACTGCAGGGCCATGTAGCGGCCGCCTTCATTCACAATCACCGGACCGTGGCGCGTCACCCACTGGCGAACTTCCACCGGCTTCTGCCCCTTCACCTGGATAAGATCGCGCTCCAGCCGCGCCTGCTCCGTCCGCCCTTGAAATTCATACTGGCCGGTGCGGTCGTCGAGCTTCTCAATGTAGAGGTCTTCCACATTGAAGCTGAGGTTAGTCACTCCCCAGGCGATGCGCTCGTTGTGGCCGACCGTGACGCCCGGAGCGCCCGGCAAAGCTACGCCCGCGACCTTTAGGCCGGGCGCTTCCAACGCCACCATGAACCAGATCCCCGGGATGGAATACTTCAGGTGCATGTCGTTTGAAAGCTGCGGATGACCGTGCGCGGTGTGCGCGCCGGAGACCACCCAGGCGTTGGACCCGGGCTGGACTTCGTCGCCGGACCGCGGTGGAAAGAGGAACGCGATGCGCGCCGGATCGCCGCGCGCCAGCAACTCGCCGCGCTGCAGATGTTCCTCCCAATCCGTCGTGAGGTCCCGATACATGTAGAGCCAAACGAGCAGCGTGTCGACCACGCTCCACGGGCGCGGACTGTAATGGAGCGCGGCAAATTCAAAAGACAAGCTATTCTGATGAGTCTGAATGAAGTAGTTCACGCCGCGGGCATAGGCTTCCATGTCCGCCTTGTCATGCTCGGTGATGCTCCCGTAGATATTCTCGGCGATCCGGCGCATGCGCAGCTTGCGCGATTCTTCGTCCACGGTCAGCATGGTGGGACCGATGATTTCGGCAAGATCGCCGGCCGCCGCGCGGCGAAGCCCATCCATCTGCCACAGCCGTTCGGAAGCGGTGACGTAGCCTTGGGCGAAGAACGCGTCGGCTTGGCTCGACGCCCGAATGTGCGGAGTGCCCAGCGCATCTCTGACGATCTCCACGCGGGCGCTGACGGGCGCGCCCACTTCCCCATTCAATTGCGGTAGAGGCCGCCAGAAAAACCACCAGACGCCTACCGCGAGCGCAACGCCGGTTAAGATCACGAAGAAGTTGATAATCCGGAAGATGCGTTGCAGTAGCACCATAGAATTGTAGCTGTCGATCCCTGCAACGCCGCCCATGCTTCCTTCTCATTTCGCGCTGCGCATTCTTCTGCTGGGTTTCATTCTGGCGGTGAACGCGTTCTTCGCGGGCGCGGAAGTGGCGCTGCTATCCGTGCGCGAGTCACGCTTACGGCAGTTGGCGGACCAGGGGCAAACGGGCGCCCGCCTGGCGCTGCAACTGCTGGCGAATCCCAGCCGGCTTCTGGGCGTGACCCAGGTGGGGGTGACGCTGGCCAGCCTGGGGCTTGGATGGGCGGGCGAGGATACGCTTTACCAACTGGTCCTGTTTCTGCTTCACCCCGTAATAACGCCGGCTACTTCGGTTGTCATCCGGACTGTCGGTTTCATCGGCGCGTTTCTGGTGATGACGTATCTGCATGTGATCGTGGGGGAAGTGGTGCCGAAGAACCTGGCCATTCACACGGCGGACCGCCTGGCCGTCACCGTCGCGCCGGGCCTGATGTTGTTTTCCAAGCTCGCCGGTCCGTTCATCACGGTGATCGAGCGCTCCGTATCGGCCATCTCCGGCACCATGGGCATTCATGCGGGAAGAGCGGCGGGCGGACATTCCGCCGATGAGATCCGTCTGATTGTGGCTTCCAGCCGCGGGGCCGGACACCTTCCGGAGGCGCAGGAGGAGATGATCAACCGCGTGCTGGATTTGGCGGATCTCTCCGCGCGGGAGGTTATGGTGGGGCGGAACGAAATCGTCTCCGTTTCCGTGGATGCGTCGCTCGATGAAGTCCTGCGGGCGATGATCGAAGAGCAGCACTCGCGTCTGCCGGTTTGGGAGGGCAGTCCGGAGCAAATCGCCGGCATGATTTTCTATAAAGACCTGCTCCCGGTTTGGCATGAACGCCGCAAGGCGATCCGCGAAGGCCGCCCCCCGCGGACCTTTCGCGTGCGCCAATTAATGCGCAAGCCATTATTTGTTCCCGAAACCAAGCTGCTTTCCAACATACTGGAAGAGTTCCGTACGGGGAATTCGCACATGGCCATTGTGGTGGACGAGTTTGGAACCGTTACCGGACTGCTTACGCTGGAGGATGTTCTGGAACAGATTGTCGGCGAGATTGAGGATGAATTCGACGATACGCGCCAACCGGCGGCGGAAGAGCCGGATGTTTTGGTGCTCGATGGCGCGACCAAAATTCGCGATTTGGACTCGCAGTACGGGTTCACTCTGCCTTCCGACGCGGGCTTTGAAACGCTGGCCGGCTACATGTTGTACCGCTTCGGCCACATACCCAGGCCGGGCGAGTTCGCCGATTATCTCAACCGCCGTTTCACGGTGGAGAGCACCGAACGCAATCGGATTCTGCGCGTGAAGATCGAGAAGATCGAGCCGGCGGAGAAGGTGGGCTAGCGGATGCTCGGACTGGACGGGCGCGCGGCACGGTGGACCTGGACGGCGGCGGTCGTCCTGCTTTTGATGCGCGCGGCGTATGAGATTCGCGAAACCATTTTCGTTCTGATTCTGGCGATCCTCTTCGCCTATATGCTGGTGCCGTTAGTGAACCTGGTGAACCGGCTTTTGCCGGGTAAGTCGCGCGCTCCTGGGCTGGCGATCACTTATCTAATTCTGGTTGCGGCGTTGGTGGTGGCCGGGATTGAGATCGGAAGCCGTGTCGCCGAAGAAGCTACGTCGCTGGTGTCGCGCGCTCCGCAATTCGTTCAGAACCTGAATAACACAACGCCCAATACTCCGAACCTGCCTTATCTGCAGGTACTCAAAGGGGACATCGTCGGACGGGCGCGAACCTTCCTTCAAAGCCATTCAAGCGACATCGTCAGCTATCTTCCCAGCGCCGGTTTGAAAGTACTCTCCTTCTCGAGCTATCTGGTGTTCGTTGTACTTGTTCCCATCATCAGCTTCTTTCTTCTGATGGACGGCGCGGACTTAAGCAATAGCGCGATCTCGCTAGTTCCCGCTGGTCCCCGCCGCGATATGTGGACGCATATTCTGTCCGACACGAATTTGCTGCTCGGCCAGTATGTGCGCGCGGTTGGAACCTTGTGCTTCACCACCTTCGTGGTGTTCGCCATTGTGTTCGCGGTGGCGGGCGTTCCCTATGGAATCTTACTCGCAACCATTGCATTTCCGCTGGAGTTTATCCCGCTGGTGGGGCCGCTAACTGCGGCGGTCGTCATCATCACGGTTACTTTGGCGACGGGTTATGAACACTGGGGCGCGGTGATCATTTTCCTGGGCGTGTATCGCCTGCTTCAGGATTATGTACTTTCACCGCGGCTGATGAGCGCGGGCGTGGAAGTGCATCCATTGCTCGTTATTCTAGGCGTGCTGGCGGGGGAGAAACTCGGCGGTGTTCCGGGAATGTTTCTGTCCGTTCCGTTAATCGCGTTCGCGCGGGTTTTGTATCGGCGTCTGGCGGACGCCGGCAAGGAAGCGGACCGCATTCAAGTAGTCACGTAGGGTCTCGTACTCACTTCGCATTACCGGCGGCCGCGCAACTAAAGGCGGTGGATTGGCGTTTATAGAAGTAGTATGAATCGCAATCGCTGGGTAACCATCGCGGCATTACTCGCACTTACGCTCGCGCCGGCATTTGCTCGCAAGAAGAAAGTACCGCCGCAGCCGAAACCGCCGGCAGTGCGGGAAATGACTCAGGATGAAAAGATTCTGCATGCGTTGAACCGCTTGGAATATGGGCCCCGGCCCGGCGACGCCGAATATGTGCGGCGGATCGGTCTGGAGAAGTGGATCGATCAGCAATTGAGTCCCGAAGCCATCCCGGAAAATCCCGCGCTCGAAGCGAGGCTGGAGCCTCTTACGACATTGCGCATGAGTTCGCTGGAAATGGTGGAGAAATATCCGCCGAATTTCCTGATTAAGCAGATGGTTGACGGAAAAGTTCCGTGGCCGGACGATCCGGAGACGCGTGTCGTTATCCAAAAAGTGGCTGAGAAATATCGCGACAAACTGGGCGTGGCAAGCGACCGCCCGGAACTGACCTTCGATCAAGCCATCGCACCGCTTCCGCCGGATCAGCAGAAGACCTTGCAGTCCGGGACCCCGGAAGAAAAGGTGGCGATGCTGGCGCGCATGCCAATTCAGCGGCAGTTCGATATTGTCACCTCCATGCCGGGCGGCCAGCGGCAGAAGGTCTTCGCGGCGGCTCCATTGGCGTTGCGCCGCCGTATGCAGACGTTCGCCGGCACGCAGCAGGTGGTGAATCAGGATCTGGCGGACTCCAAAATCCTCCGCGCGGTGTATAGCAACCGGCAGTTGGATGAAGTGCTCACCGACTTTTGGTACAACCATTTCAACGTCTATCTCGACAAAGGCGGCGATCGTTACATGGTCACCGCCTACGAGCGCGACGCTATCCGGCCGTTCGTGCTCGGCAAGTTTCAGGACCTATTGACGGCGACGGCGCAAAGTCCGGCGATGCTGTTTTTCCTGGACAATTTTCAGTCCGTGCGGTCCGATATCGACAACAGGAATCCGAACGCCAAACGAGCTAAGCGCGGTCTCAACGAGAACTACGGCCGCGAGTTGATGGAGTTGCACACGCTCGGGGTGGATGGCGGTTATACGCAGAAGGACGTGACCGAGGTCGCGCGCTGCTTCACCGGCTGGACCATTCGCGAACCGCGCCGGGGCGGAGGCTTTGAGTTCAACGAGAAGCAGCACGATCAGGGCGAGAAACACGTTTTGGGTTACACGATTCCCGCGGGCGGCGGCATGAACGACGGCTACAAAGTGATTGAAATTCTGGCGCACCAGCCGGCCACCGCCCACTTTATTTCGAAGTCTCTCGCCATTCGATTTGTGGCCGACAACCCTCCGGCGGCCTTGGTGGATCGCATGGCGGCGACGTTCACGAAAACCGATGGCGACCTGCGCGAGGTGATGCGCACCATGCTGCATTCTCCCGAGTTCTGGGCCGAGGACGCGTATCGCGCCAAGATCAAGTCGCCCTTCGAAATGATGGTGAGCGCGCTGCGCGCGACTAACGCCAACGTGGATTTCACCAATGCGCTTGTAGGGCAGTTGAACCAGCTTGGCGAGCCGCTGTATCGCAAGCAGGAACCGACCGGATATTCGAATAAAGGATCGGAGTGGATGAACTCCGCCGCGCTGTTGGGGCGCATGAACTTCGCGCTGAATCTGACTTCCAATAAAGTTGCGGGCGTCAGTTCCACTCTGCCGGCGACGGTCGATCCCGACGCCATGGCGCAGGCGTTAATTGGAGTGGACTTAACAGCGGACTCGCGGCAGGTGGTGCAAAACGGACTCGCGCAGCCGCCGCAAGGCGCCGTAAGTACGGTGAAATATCAACAGCCCACGCCTGCTTTAGTTGCGGGGCTAACACTCGGGTCGCCGGATTTCCAGCGGCGGTAGTAGAAGAAGATCGAGGTCAAACATGTCAAGCAGCCGTAGAATTTTTCTGAGGAACTCCGCGCTGGCGATGGTCGGCGTTGGCGCCGTGCCGGTTTGGTTGCAGCGCGCAGTCTACGCCAATGATGCCGTGCCGGGCGCCACTTTCCCGCGTAACAAAATCCTGGTGGCGATTTTCCAGCGCGGCGCGGCGGACGGCCTGAACATTGTTGTCCCGCATGGCGACCGCAACTACTACACCATGCGGCCTTCGATCGCGATCCCACGGCCCGGTCCGAACGTGGCCAAAGAAGACGCGGTGATCGACCTCGACGGCCACTTCGGCCTGCATCCCATGCTCGCGCCGCTGCAAAGCCTGTGGGATTCCCGGCACCTGGCGATCGTACACGCGGCCGGTTCGCCGGACCCTTCGCGCTCGCATTTCGATGCACAAGATTATATGGAGTCGGGTACGCCCGGCTTGAAATCCACCAGCGACGGTTGGTTGAACCGCGCCATTCCGCAGGCGGCGGGGAAGATTTCTCCGCTGCGGGCTGTGTCGCTCGGACCCAATCTTCCGCGCACCATGCGGGGGGATAACCCGGCCGTCGCGGTCGATACGCTGAACAACTTCAAAGTGGGCGACGCGAACGCTTCGGCCATCCTGCAGTCGCTGTATTCCGGCACGCACGACCAGGTTTTGAACGGCACCGGGCGCGAAACGTTTGAGGCGATGTCGATTCTGCAAAACCTGCAGAAGACTCCGTATCAACCGGCGCAAGGCGTGAACTATCCGAAGGGGAAGTTCTCCGATAACATGCGCCAGATCGCGCAGTTGATTAAGGCGAATGTCGGCGTGGAAGTGGCGTTCGCCGATATCGGCGGCTGGGACCATCACGTGAATGAAGTGGGCGCGCGCGCGTCGCAGGGTCCGTTAGCGAACCTGCTCCATGAGTTCGGGCAGACGCTGGCGGCTTTTCACCAGGATCTGGGCGATCGCATGAGCGACGTGGTGCTGGTGACGATGTCGGAGTTCGGCCGCACCGCGCACGAGAACGGGAACCGCGGCACCGATCACGGCCACGCCAACTGCATGTTCGTGCTGGGCGGCGACGTGAAGGGCGGCAAGGTTTACGGACCGTGGCCGGGTTTGGAGAACGAGCAGTTGAATGAAGGGCGGGATCTGGCGCTGACGACTGACTTCCGCGCCGTCTTGGGCGAGTTAGTAGGCAACCATCTGGGTAACCGGAATCTGAGGGCGGTGTTTCCGAATTACGAGGGAACCGCGCGCGACTACCGGGGGTTGTTGCGGGTATAAAACCTCGCGCGATCCAAGCCGCCAAGGCGTAGAGGACGGGATTTACGAACAGTCCCCACATCGAATATTCGCTCGTAACAGGAAAGATTAGGCAAACTATTCTGCCACCCATGTAGTAGAGATGGGCGACAGCTCGCGCTGCCTACAACACCATATAACTCGCAATCGCAATCGCCACCATCTTCCCCTCATCGTCGGTCACGTCCACGCGTCCGGTGATCAGGTTCCGTCCCACCCGCACCAGATAGCAGCGCGCCCAGACCGTCCCGGCGGTCACCGGCTTCAGATAATTCACTTTCAGATCAATCGTCGTCGCAGTCTTCGGAGCGATGCGAGGCTTCAACGCCACCCCCACCGCAACGTCCGCCAACGTCGCGATCACGCCGCCATGCAGGACGCCATGCCCGTTGCGCATCTCCGGGCGCATCGCGCAGGAGATCGTCATCCCATCATCATGCGCTGCTACCACTTCAATCCCCAGGTGTTGGTTGAACGGGATTTCGCGCATGAACGCGCGCATGCTTTCCAGAACGCTCATAAGTGTAGAAACGGTTTCATCAAGGCCCACATTTCCGGAAGCACATTCGTCAACTCGTGGCCTGATTCGAACAGATGAAGCTCCGCGCTCGGTGTCCGGCGGCGGAACTCGCGGGCAAGCTCCGGGGGCACCACTTCGTCCTGCAATCCTTGCAGCACCAGCGCGGGCTGTGAGCAATGCGGAAAAGCCGGGTACGTCGCCGCGTCCTCATATAACTGGTATCCGAGCATTCGCTCGCGGCCATGCCTGTAATGAAAGACCGGCATGTCTCCCGAATCTTTCCATTGCGCCATGATCTGCTCGCCGGCGCGCGCCGCCCAGCGGTTGCGAAAGTCGAACGCGGGAGCAAGCAACACCAGCCGCTCCACTTCCGGATGATTTTCGGCGTACAACGCCGCAAGATAGCCGCCCAGGCTGGAACCAATCAACACCGCCGGCCGCCCATCCACCGCCCGATCCATCACGCCCAACTGCCCGGACAGCGTCAGATGCTCGAAATCCCCGCCATCCAGTTCCGGTATTTCGAGTTCGATACCCAACTCCGCGAAACGCCTGCGAAAATAATGCGCCTTCGACGACGCCGGGGATGACGCGAATCCGTGCAGATAGACGTAATGCTTAGCATCTGACATGCAAACACCAGTATGATCAAGTGGATCACCATGCACGGAAGAACCGCTGTCGCCTTACTGGCGCTAATGGCGTCCAGCACCGCGGCCACAGCCCAGCAGCTTCTTTTCAGCACGCTCGGTCCAGGAGAGTCTTTTACTCCGGGACCAGGCTTCACTATCGGCGGCGGCGTCCTGTGGAACCTTTCGGGAAACAACGGCAACATCATGGCCGTCGCCTTCATCCCGGCCGTCACTGCTCGGTTTTCGCGCGCCGATTTTGCTCTTGAGCATTGGACCACGACAGATCGGGATTTAACCGGCCCTCCCGAGCTGGACGTCACGCTGGCATCTGACGCCGATGGGCTTCCAGGCGGCACTCTGGAGGCGATCCATATCGCGAACGCGTTCGGCGGCGTGATCAATGCGGTCGGGGTATTGAGTGCGCCTTCGGCCCTTCATCCGGCTTTGCTTGCGGGGACGCAATATTGGCTGGTGCTTGCGCCGACCGATCTGCTGCACACGGCCTTCAGTTGGTTGGGCGGCCCGGCCAGCGGCGCGCCGAATCAGAATCTGCCGGGTCAACAAGTTTCCACTCTCACAAGCAAGAGTCAAGGATGGTTAACGGGTAATCTACCTCCAGGAGCGAGTTACGGCTTTGCGGTGTTTGGCGGGAGCGGCGTATCCGCCATAGCGCCTTCGGTTTCTTCGAACGGCATCGTGAGTGCGGCCAGCTTCACGGCCCCGGTTTCCAGCGGCTCCTGGGTATCCATCTTCGGGTCCACGCTTGCGAACACTTCACGAGGGTGGCGGGCAAGCGATTTTAGCGGGGATGCGCTCCCGGTTTCTCTCGATGGAGTCTCGGTTCTGGTGGACGGGATTGCGGCGCCTGTCAGCTACATCGGACCGGGTCAGGTGAATGCGCAGATCCCAGACTTGGATCCGTCAATCTCCACGTCGCCGCTTCAGGTAGTTACCCCGCAAGGGACATCCGATCCGATTCTGATCCAGGTTGCGCCACTAAGTCCCGCGCTCTTTGTGCTTTCCTCGAATGGAGTCGCTTACGCCGCGGCCACGCTGGCCGACGGCACGGTCATCTCGCCTTCGAATCCTGTCCAACCTGGCCAGATATTGGCATTGTACGGAACGGGATTTGGGCCTTCAAACCCCGCAATCGCGTCAGGAACCGTGGTTGCCAAGCCTGAGCCGCTAGCTCAAGCCGCCGGCCTAATGGTGACCATCGGCGGCATCCCGGCAGACGTCTCTTTCGCGGGAATCGTTGGAGCCGGCCTGGATCAATTCAACGTCACGGTTCCGCCTCTTCCGTCAGGAAACCAACCGCTATTGGTAAATGTTGCAGGCGTCTCCACCCAAAGCGGAGTGATGTTGCCGGTCGCGGCGCAATAAGATCTGGAGCCCGGGCGAAAGCGCCGGCGAAGCCCGGTCACAGCCTCGGCGGTTTTATGTTCCGAATCGAATCAACGCCCCCCGCGCTCTTGGCGGCTTAGGCTCTTGCGCGATGGTCTAGGCTCGTCGATGAGAGGCGAGTATGACCATACCGCCGCATAAAAACGAAGGGAAGAAGGAGGGGAAAAAACGCAGGGCAAAATCGACCAACGAAGCCAAATCGCGGAAGGCGCTCTGTCTTGAATCCCGCATTGCAAACAAAGGGCTTGAACAAAATCCGATTCATTTATCTCTGTGAAAAGTGGCGAAAAAATTGGGTTCGTTTTGGACTGGTTGGCGGCTATTCGCTTTCGTTTGTATGTTGCACTTCCACCCTTCCTCAAATGTCCTGCCGGTCGGAAACCACGGCTGAATGAAGCTGCTCGGGACGAAGCGAATCCATTGCAAATCGACGTAACTTGTCATCCCTCCGTATGCGAATACCAGTATGATCAAACGGATCAGGAGCATCCATGAAGCAGTTGGTAAAGAAGCATCCTCTCGCCATCCGGTGGTTTCACTGGGTGAACTTCCCCATTCTCTTCGGCATGATCTACACCGGACTCATGATTTACTGGGCCAACGATCCTTACCGGATCGGGTGGGGCGGCTTCACACTATTCCACTTCTTCCCGGACTGGTTCTACAACCTGCTCGGGCTGGGTCACAGTCTCGCGCGCGGAATGGCGTGGCACTTCTTCCTGATGTGGATCTTTATCATCAACGGCATCCTCTATGTCGCGTACACAGCGATTTCCGGCGAATGGCGCTATCTGCTTCCGGACCGGCGCTCGTTCAAGGAAGCGCTCCAGGTAACGCTTCACGATCTCGGTCTTAGTAAGTATCATCCGCCGTCTCCGCGTTACAACGGCGCGCAGCGCATCGCATACACCGGCGTCGTGCTGATGGGGTTCGGAAGCCTGGTTACCGGCCTCGCAATCTATAAGTACGTGCAGGTGGCGTGGCTTGCTCAGCTTCTCGGCGGGTATGAAGCCGCGCGTCTGGAGCACTTCATTCTCACCATCGCATACGTGGGATTCTTTCTGGTGCATGTCGCGCAGGTGATTCGCGCGGGTTGGAATAACTTCCGCTCCATGGTCAGCGGCTACGAAATCAAACACGAGGAGGAAGCTAATGCCGCAAGAGCGGAAGCCTGAGGAACTGTCGCCCGAAGCGGAGGCGGAACAGCTACGGCTCCGCGAGCAAGAGCGGCAAAACGATATTGCCGTTGAGAAGGAGATGTCCCGGCGCTCGCGGCGAAGCTTTCTCATCGGCGGCGTCACCGCGCTCGGAGCAGTGGGCGCCTGGGAGTGGCTGCGCACCCGGCGCCCCGATAACGGAACTCCGTGGCCTTTGCGCCGCGTTCTCGATACCAACGAAGAGATCGCGCGCGACTACTTCCGGACCCGCCGGCTGGCGCCCGAGTTTCCGCTCTCGCAGGCCGTGAAGAAAGTGCGTCTCAATGAGCGCATCGGCATGGAAGATCCGCTCGACTTATCCGAGTGGAGTCTGGTCGTGGAAGGCGCGGATCTCGATAGCGATGATCCAGTGGAACTGCATATGGAGGATATCCGCAAGCTGCCTCATGCCGAGCATGTCACCGAACTCAAATGCATTGAAGGCTGGAGCCAAAAGGTGCACTGGGGCGGCGCCCGCTTTGCCGATTTCGCCAAGCTTTATCCGCCGCCGAAGAACATTCAATACGTCGGAATGGAAACGCCCGATGGCGGCTACTACGTCGGTCTCGATCTCGCGAGCGCCATGCAGCCGCAAACTCTGCTGTGCTATGAAATGAACGGCGAGCCGCTCGCGGAGCCGCACGGCGCTCCACTGCGTCTGGTCATTCCGACGAAGTACGGAATCAAGAATCTGAAGCGCATCGGGAAGATCGCATACGCGCAGGAGCGCCCGCACGATTACTGGGCGGAGTTGGGTTATGACTGGTACGCCGGCCTTTAGCAAGACGCTCTAACCCCAGATCATCGCGCGCAAGCGCAACGCATCTTGCGCCGCATAGCCGGCTTCGTCGTTGTCGAAGTAGCAGTAGATAGCCCGCAGATCCTTGCGCCATTGGTTGATCTTGTCCGCAACTCCTCGGAGCATTCCGTCGTCATAGCTTCCCTGATATTTGGCGGCGGGACCATGAAGCCGCAGGTAGGCGAAATCCGCGGTAATCCGTACCGGCGATTCATACCCAGCCAGGTGAAAGATGCAGTAGCCCACGTTGCGGGAACGCAGGAGGTGCAACACATCTTCTCTGTTCCAACTGTCATTTCGAAACTCAAAGCAATAGTGACGGTAAGCGGGAAGCGCATCCAGAAATCCGCTGAGCCGGTCGGGATCCGCGCCCCAGTGCGGCGGCAATTGAAACAGGATCGGGCCCAGCTTTTCCGCCAGCAGATCGGCCCGCGCGAAGAATTTCTCCAGACCCGCCTCTGGATCCTTCAGTTTCTTCATGTGGGTGAGAAACCGGCTGCCTTTAAGCGCGAAGACGAAGCCCTCCGGCGATGACCGGCGCCACAGGTTCACCGCGTTTTCGGAAGGCAGGCGGTAGAAGCTGTTGTTGATTTCCACCGTGTCGAACCGCTGGATATAGACCGAAAGCATCTTTGACGCGGGCAGGCGCTCCGGGTAAAAATTTCCCAGCCAGTGCTTATAGTGCCAACCCGAGGTACCGATGCGAATGTCAGCGCTCAAAACGTTTCAACGCTTGTCGCGCGTCTTGAATTCAAATACAGACAGCGCCGCAAATCCCGCCGCAATCGCAAGTCTTAGGACCACTCCCCAGACGGTTCCGCCGATGATTCCCTGCGTAATCGCCAGTAAAACGAAGCCGATCGCGATCGTGGCATACCACCAGGCGAACCATTTGGAGCGGAGGGGAAACATAGTGCAAAAGAAATCGCGGTTAACAAAATTCTACTCGGTCAAGCACTTACACTCGGTAAAGCTCAAATTCCGCATTCCATTAAGTGAATTTAATTACACGTTCACTTCCCTTTCGGAATTGCTTAGCTACTATACGAAAGGACGATTCACGTCACATTCAAGGAGAATTTCAATCATGAAAAAGCTGATGATCACCGCGCTCGGCCTCGGCCTGGCCCTCGGTACCGTTTCGTTTGCCCAGGATGCCGCGCCCAAGATGGATGACAGCAAGACCACCACCACCAAGAAGCCGAAGAAGGCCAAGAAGACGAAGAAGCCGGCCACCGACACGAGCACCACCAGCACCGACAAGAAGATGTAATTTTTCCGGATCGCCGCACGGCTTCCGGACTGGCTCCGGCGGCAATGTGGCGATCCACCTTTTGGCCGCCCGAGTAGTTGACACCCTCCCTCCTCCATCTATAATCTCTAGTAGTCAACAGGACATTGCCGGTTCGCCTTGAATCTTTCGGTGAAAAGCGACTACGCCCTCCACGCCATCTTTGACCTTGCGACGCATGGCACGCGCGAGCCCGTCAGGATCGCCGACATCGCCAAGCGGCAGCATATTCCCCAGAAGTTTCTCGAACTGATCCTCGCCAACTTGAAACAAGGCGGTTTCGTCGAATCGCGCCGCGGCGCGGATGGCGGTTACCGTCTGGCTCGCCCGGCCGCTCGCATTACCATAGGAGAAGTTTTGAAGTACGTCGAAGGGCGGCACAGCGAACAGGGCCGAACGAAGCGCGGCGGCGATTCGCCGTTCACCGCGCTTTGGAAACGCGTGGACGATTCGGCTGCAAAACTTCTGGACACGATGACCTTTGAGACCCTGGCGCGCGAGTGGGCCGAGAGCCAGCGCCGGTTTGTCCCCAACTGGGAGATCTGATTTGTACTACGACGATAATTCACTGAGCATTGGCCGCACGCCGCTCGTAAAACTGAACCGCGTGGTTGACGGCGCCGGCGCCACAGTCCTGGCCAAGATTGAAGGGCGAAACCCCGCTTACTCCGTGAAGTGCCGCATCGGCGCTTCCATGATCTGGGATGCCGAAGAGCGCGGCGTCCTGAAACCGGGCAAGGAGCTGATTGAGCCCACCAGCGGCAACACCGGTATTGCGCTGGCTTATGTGGCCGCCGCGCGCGGCTACCCGATTACGCTCACCATGCCGGAGACCATGTCGCTGGAGCGCCGCAAGGTCCTGCAGGTCTTCGGCGCGAAGCTGATTCTCACCGAAGGCTCCAAAGGGATGAACGGCGCGATCGCGAAAGCGGAGGAGGTGGTGGCTTCCGATCCCGATCGTTACGTCCTGCTCCAACAGTTCAGCAATCCCGCCAACCCGGAGATCCACTTCAAGACCACGGGTCCGGAGATTTGGGACGATACTGAAGGCGAGATCGACGTGCTCGTCTGCGGTGTGGGAACCGGCGGCACCATCACCGGCGTCTCCCGTTACATCAAGGAGAAGCAACATAAGCCGATTCTCAGCGTTGCGGTGGAACCGGCGTCCAGCCCCGTAATCGCGCAGACGCTGCATCACGATCCCGTGAAGCCCGGCCCCCACAAAATCCAAGGCATCGGAGCGGGGTTCGTCCCGAAGAATCTCGATCTATCGATGGTGGATCGGGTCGAAAGCGTGACCAATGAAGAGTCCATTGACATGGCGCGCAGGCTGGCCCGTGAGGAAGGAATCTTGTGTGGAATCTCTTGCGGAGCGGCCGCGTCGGTCGCCGTCCGTCTCGCCAAACAAGATGAGTTTCGGGGCAAGATGATTGTCGTCGTGCTCCCGGATTCCGGCGAGCGTTACTTATCGAGCGCCTTGTTCGAAGGCATGTTTGAAAACTGATGCGGCGAGTTCTCGCGGCGCTCTTGTTCAGCAGCATCGCCGCGAGCGCGCAGATTCCGGCGCCGGTTTCGGACCGTCCCGAACTCGAATCCACGGGATCTCCGATGGCGATTCCCTTCACCTGCAACCAGGAAGATCTGCAATGGGCCGGGCTCGCCTGCGATGAAGCCCCCTGCCCGATTTACGTGGATCTGGCGCAGGCCGCCGGCCAGGGCAACACGATCCTGATCACCGGTAACTTCCACGCTCCCGCCGCCACGTTGGATTCGCTGCTGCTGCGCACCGACGATGGCGGCCACACCTGGCGCGAACCGTATGCGCGCGTTCGCGGAACCGAACTCGACCACGTTCAAATGTACGACGCGAGGACGGCGTGGATCAGCGGTCAGGTGGTTCAGCCGCTCGCGCTCGATCCGTTTTTCCTGATCACGGGCGACGGGGGCAAGACCTGGGAACGCATCGCGCTTTTCGAAGAGGGAACGCCGGGGTCCATTCTGCAGTTCGTATTCGAAACACGCGATCACGGCTTCGCGCTGGTGGATCACGGTGGAGGCGCCAAGCGCTACGAAGTCTTCGAAACGCAGTCGAGCGGTCGGGAGTGGTCGACGCATGAGCAGTCGGACACACTGCCGAAGCTGAAGTCGCAGCGTGAAACCGAGTGGCGCCTCCGCGCCGAACCCAAGCTGTTTCGATTGCAGCACCTCGAAGAGGAACACTGGAAGCCGTTCGCCAGCTTCAACGTGAACGTCGCTAAGTGCAGCGAAGAGAAGTAGCGTGCCCAGTGACGCCGTGAACACCGTTGAGCGCGAGCTGTTCCGCAATCTGTTTATATCCGTGGCGGAGGAGATGGGCGTGGTTCTGCGCCGTACCGCTTTTTCCCCCAACATCAAGGAACGCCGTGACTACTCCTGCGCGGTCTACGATGCAAACGGCGAGACCGTGGCCATGGGCGACCACATGCCGGTCCACCTGGGGGCGATGCCGCTTTCGGTGCGCGCGGCGATCGACGCGTTTGCTCTCGCGCCGGGCGACCTCGTTATCCTGAACGATCCGTTTCGCGGCGGCACGCATTTACCCGACATCACCGCCGTTTCGGGAGTCTTTCTGGAAAGCGATACCCGGCCCGCTTACTACGTCGCCAACCGCGCGCACCACGCCGACGTCGGCGGGATGACGCCCGGCTCTATGCCGCTCGCGCGTGAAATCTATCAGGAAGGTCTGCGCCTGCCGCCGATTCTTTTGATGCGCGGCGGCGTGATCGATCGGCCGCTGCTCGACTTGATCCTCGCCAATGTCCGCACGCCGGAAGAACGCGAAGGCGATCTGCTCGCCCAAATCAACGCCAACCGCTGCGGCGCGGAACGCCTGATCCAAATGTCGGCGAAGCATGGGCGCGAGACGATGGATCGCAACATGCGCGCGCTCCAGGATTACAGCGAGGCCATGATGCGGTTGACGCTCGCCGGAATCCCCGAGGGTGAATACGCGTTCGCGGATTATCTCGATGACGATGGCGCGGGCTCGGGGCCGGTTGCGATTCGCGTTGCGATTCGAATCGATGGCGATTCCGCGGTGGTCGATTTCGCGGGTTCCAGTCCGCAAGTGTCCGGGTCCGTCAACGCCAACTATGCCGTAGCGGTCTCCGCCACGGCGTACGTCTTCCGCTGCGTGGCGGCGCGTCTGACGGCCGGCGATGTTCCGTACAATGCGGGCCTGATGCGGCCCATTCAGGTGCACACGCCTTATCGCAGCGTGGTAAGCGCGGGTCCGCCCGCGGCTATGGCGGCGGGCAATGTGGAGACGTCTCAGCGCATCACCGACACGTTGTTCGGCGCCCTCGCACAGGCGCTTCCGGACATCATCCCCGCAGCCAGTTCCGGCACGATGAACAATCTCACCATCGGCGGTTGGGACCCGCGTCGCCAGCGGCCGTTCGCCTATTACGAAACCATCGCGGGCGGTTCCGGCGCATCGGCGGAAGGGCCGGGCGCGTCCGCCATTCACACGCACATGACGAACACTTGGAACACTCCCGCCGAAGCGTTCGAACATGAGTACCCGATGCGCGTGAAGCGCTATGAAGTCCGGTACGGCTCAGGCGGCGCGGGGAAACACCCGGGCGGTGCGGGCGTGCTCCGTGAGATCGAGTTCCTCGCGCCCGCCGACGTCACCATCCTTTCGGATCGCAGGACGCGCGGACCGTGGGGCCTCGCCGGCGGCTCACCCGGGTCACCCGGCCGCAATACTCTCATCCGCGACGGCGCCGAGCGTACTCTCGCATCCAAGGTTCAATTCCAGGTTCAACCCGGCGACGTTCTGCGCATCGAAACACCGGGGGGCGGCGGTTGGGGTTCCCAACCTGGGCCGTATACTGGTGAACGACGAAAATGAGTGAAGTAGCGAACGTGCTCGAGCGCTTCCGCCGGGCTCCCGAAGTGATTGCCCTCATCATGACCGGCGTCTTCGGAGAAGAAGTCGATTTCCAGCCGGCGCCCGATAAGTGGAGCATCCGCCAGATCGCGCGTCATCTGGCCGATTCCGAAATGGTCGCCGCCTATCGCTTCCGCAGCGTGATCGCGGAAGAGAACCCGCCCATCGCGAACTACGACGAAGCCGCGTGGGCGGCGCGCCTGGACTACGACAAACGCAAGCCCGCCAGTTCGCTGCAGCATTTCCGCCTGCTGCGCGCGGACAATTACGAGCTGCTCAAAGACCTTTCGCCGGAAACCTTTCAACGCAAGGGCATCCATTCAAAGCGCGGCGAAATGACGCTCATGCAGTTCGTGGAGCTTTACGCCGACCACGCCGAAAGCCACGCCAAACAACTGCAAACCGTGCGCGAAGCTTACAAGCAAATGAAAGCCAAGAAGTAAGTCCGGATCAAGGTTTGTATTCGAACTTGATCCGTCCGTCACGGTAATCGAGCGTGATGGAGCGGAAGCGCAGCAGCAGCGGAACGCCCATGATGCCCGTTACTTCCACGCCGGCGTTGCGGCTGATGCCTGTCAGATCGAAGGACGTCATATCGTCGATTTGCTGCCGGAAGTTGGCAAATTGAATCACCACCTTGTCCGCTTTGTAAACGTTCCGGACATTGCCCGAGATACCTTTCACCTTCATGTAGTTATCGTCTCTGAGCTTCGTGACGTTGGGCGCGGCGTTTGTCGAAATGGAAACTAAGCCCGCGCCGGTGTCCACCAGGAAGAGCACCGGCGGACCATCGCTGATGCGCGTGGGGATCAGGATGTCGTGGCCGACTCGGTAGAACTGCGCGAAGTCGTTCAGCTCCGCGCCGGTATACCGATCCACCGGCGTGTAACCGTCCCATGCCGGTCCGGGCAAAGGATCCAAGTCAATTCGCTTGTTGAAGAAGTCCAGCTTGACCATGAACCGCCTGAACACATCCGTGCCCACCAGCCCGCCTGAGTCGTCCACGGACCCTTTCGCCCGTACCCGGACGATACAGTGCTGGAATTCCACGTTCCCGATTTGGATGTGCTCCGCGTAACCCAACCATCCGTCCTTGGGACCCGCGTTTCCAATCCCGCCCAGATTGATGTCCGCCAGCCTCTCTACGCCCGCGCGCTCCGCCGTGCGGCTGCTGAGCAGGATGCCTCCGGCGCCGGTATCTAATCGCAGTTCATCTTTCGCGTCGTTTACCGAGATGTTTACGCCAAAGCCCGTGAATCGCGTTCCGTTCATCAGGAAATTCAACGGAACCTGAAAGTGTCCGTACGGTTTCACTAATTCGAACGGCTGGCGATTCCCGAGCTTCTTCGCTTCCGCGATGCGCGCCCGCAGCCCGCGAGCCATGGCGGAATCGTCGTTCTTCGGCAGTGAGCCTAGCGCCTGCTCCCAGCGGGCCACCGACGCCTCGGTTTGGTTCTCCACTCTTTCCAGCGCTTCTTCAATCTGCTCGTCACTGGGATTGATCCCATACGCGTCCCGGATTAACAGGGCCGCTTTGTGGTTGATGGCGGCGGTTTGAAAGATTCGCGCCACACCGTATAACGCGCGTGGGTTTTTCTGGTCGAGCCGGAACGCCGTCTTGTATTCCGCTTCCGCCAGGTTGATCTGACCCTCCCGTAGCCGCACATCTCCCAAAGCCGAATGCAAGTAGGAAGCATCGGGGTTCCGCGAAAGCGCGGCGGAAACGGCCGCATCCGCTTCGTCGATCCGCTCCATCCCCAGCAGTACTTCCGTAAGCAGCGCGCTAGGCCGAACGGCCCCGGGATCTTTGGTGATCAACGCCTGTAAGATCTGGATGGCGCCTGGCGAATCGCCCGCCTCCAATTTGGCGGTCGCATCTTTCAGCTCCTGGCCCGGAAGCAGCGTGACCCACAGTGTCAGAAGAACCACAACGGCTCGCATCTTTAAGAACGTTACCAAAAAAGCGGTCGCCGTGCCCGTAGTATCCTGAAGTTCTTCCATGGCAACTGTTCCCCACAGAGTGTTCTGCGTCAAGTTGCAGAAAGAAGCCGAAGGGCTGAGCGAAGTTCCTTTTGAAGGTCATCCGCTCGGCCAGCGCATTTACGAGAACGTTTCCAAGGAAGCGTGGGCGCAGTGGGTGGAGCACATGAAGATGCTCATGAACGAGTACCGTCTGAACCTGGGCACGCCCGAAGCCCAGGAGTTCATCATCCAACAGATGGAAGAATACTTCTTCGGCAAAGGCGCCACGCCGCCGCCGGACTACGTGCCGGAAGCGAAGTAGCTCATCAGGATCGCGCTCCCGAGCGAGAGCAGCAGCGCTACGGGCATCGCAATAGCACCCACTTTCAGGAATCCCAGGAAGCTCACATCCAGGTTCTCTTTCCGCAATGCGAGGAGCCAGAGAATAGTCGCGAGTGATCCCGTCGCCGATAGATTCGGGCCGAGATCGACGCCGATGAGCACCGCGTTCACCACCAGGCCTTGCGCGTGCGCCGCGTGCAGAGTGCCCCCGGCGATCAGCCCGAGAGGAAGATTGTTGACGAGGTTGTTTCCGATACCGACCGCGAATCCAACCACCAATGCCGCCAAGGCCGGGACGAGCTTCTGCGCCCACGCGAGGCAAGCCTGCGTCAGCGTGAGCGCGCCGATGCTCTCCACCGCGTCCACCATAACGAAAAGCCCGGCCACCAGGATCAATGTGGCCCAACTGATATGGCGGGCGAGCGGGAGCGGATTGCTTCGCGATCTGATGGACACAGCGGCGGTGACTGCCAGCGCCACCAGGCACGTCGGCAACCCCAGATCTTTCTTCAATGCGGAGGCCGCAAGCAGCACCAACACCATGAACATAATCCCGCAAACAACCAACTTGCCGCCGCCACGCAACGGCTGGGCTTCGGCTTCGCCCTCAATCCCGCTGGATAGTTCCTTGCGGAAGATGAACCGCATGACGGCATAGGTGGAGGCGATCGACAACACGGATGGGACGCCGAAGGAAACGAGCCACCGGGCCAACGGCGGCAGACCGCTATGAAAGACAACCAGATTGGCCGGATTCGAAATCGGCAGCACGAAAGAGGCGGCGTTGGCGATGAGAGCGCAGGCGAACAGGTAGGGAAGCGGCGCCACTTTCGCCTTGCGGACGGCCGTCAGAATCGCGGGCGTCAGCACCACGGCGGTGGCATCGTTCGACAGAAAGATCGTAACCACCGTTCCGATACCGTAGACCAGCGTGAACAGCCGCGCGCGGGAACCCCTTGCGCGCTGGACCGCAATCGACGAGAGCCATTCGAAAACCCCATGAACCCTCGCCAGTTCGGAGAGCAGCATCATGCCGATGAGAAACAGGTAAACGTCCGCTCCTTCAGCCACCGCCTGTTCCGCAAGCTTGAGCGGAATCAGGCGCAGGGCGATGAGCAGGATCGCGCTTCCGCCAATCCAATAGACCTCGGCAATGCCTCGCGGACGAATCAGCATCAGCGCGATGCCGATGCCAACGATGAGAAGCAACGCAAGCGCCGGGCTCATGAGCTGCCGTAAGGTCCGAAGCGGTTCAACACATTGTGTTGCTCCGTTGTGTCGTCGAGAACAAGCACTTCGAAATGCGCTCCGCCGGGATGAACTCGAATGACGATGTGCCCATGCTGGCTCAACATTTTGTCGGACAGGCGCGCGTCCGCCAGCCTCGCTGCTCCCACGATCCCCGTCGCGAAGACATCGCGTGGTCCCGTCGAAAGAACCGGACTATAGATTTCGTTCAGCACCGACAATGCGGGGTGAGACGCGTGCCAAGTTTGGATGACATAAACCCGCGGGTGCATGTACCGCACAAAGTCCGGGCTTGTCGCGTCGTAGTAGCCATGGTGATCCAGCGTACAGGCGCTAACAGGCCCTGCAACCTTCGCGACGGCGGTCTCGACATCCCGCCACGGCTTTGTGCCGAAATCGGTATCGCAGGTTAGATCGCCGCCGGTGTAGTAGCGGAACGCGCCGTAATCAAACCGGAACGCAGCCGAACAGGAGTTTTCCGGGGGAAAGTCCTCTGGCTTCAGAGTCGAGAGCGCGGGGGTTAGATCGACCGCTTCCTCGCCGCGCCCGGTCCAGACCCGCCCATTGGCGGCCAGCACGCGGACCGCAAATGAAGGATAACTGCCTGGCGAGTTGCGCAGACTGATCTGGCCGCGAGATCCAACCATG
Organism: Bryobacteraceae bacterium; assembly: GCA_965225785.1. Taxonomy (GTDB): domain Bacteria; phylum Acidobacteriota; class Terriglobia; order Bryobacterales; family Bryobacteraceae; genus Bog-113. The sequence continues at coordinate 240,285 of CBDDBV010000022.1, forward strand.
GCTTTCTGAACGGATGTTCCTCGCTTCTCCGCGTATTTTACGAAGCGCACATAGTTGGCCACCGGCTCACTGGTCAACGGAGCGGGATAGTTGTAGTCCGGAAAGCCCCGATCGATGAGGGTTCGAATGGGAAGCAGTTCCGCAACATCCGTGACGCCTGTCAGGCGATAGTCTCCGCTCTTGGCAAGCGGCGAAGCGGCGGTGACATCGCCCATATGATCTCCGTGGAAGTGGGTGAGAACGAAGTAGTCGAGTTCCTGCCTTGGAGTGGTTCGGAGATGCCGCAACGCGTACATCCCAATCCACTCTCCGGGCCGCCGCAAACCGCTCGGTCTGGCGGGGCCAAGCGCCTCGATCTGTCCACCGACTGCTCCGGCATCGATCATGACCGAGGTGCCATCCGGGCAAATTGCAAGGACGGAATTGCCCCGTCCGGTCGAGATGTGATGAATGTCGAGCAGTCCATTGCTCCACGGATCCATTGGGGCCGTAGCGCGTGCTTGACCGAATAACTCTCCTGACGTGGCCATGACCAGGCTGGATGCTGCGCCTCGAACGAAACTTCTTCGGTTCATTTCTTACTTACTACATCGAACCACTATCGCCAACCCCAGTGCCGCGCCGGCAAAAGCGCTAAAATCGAATCAGGCAGTTGACTTCCCCCACGCTCCCGCTCATCGACACGTTCGGCCGTCTTCACGACAACCTCAGGATCAGTGTCACCGATCGCTGCAACATCCGGTGCTTCTACTGCATGCCTGATGGCCCCATTAAGTTCGAGCGCCGGGAAGACCTGCTCACCTTCGAAGAAATCGAACGCTTCGTCCGCGTCGCCGCCCAACTCGGGGTCACAAAGATCCGACTCACCGGCGGCGAGCCGCTCGTCCGGCGGGATCTTCCGGTCCTGATTGAAAAGCTGGTGCGCATCCCCGGTATTCAGGATCTCGCGCTGACCACCAACGGCGTGCTCCTCGCGCATCACGCCCAGTCGCTGTACGATGCCGGCCTGCGCCGCCTGAACGTCCATCTGGACACACTCGACCCCGAAACATTCCTCCGAATCACGCGCCGTGATGAACTGCCTCGCGTTCTCGACGGTCTGCGCGTGGCGCGGCAGATCGGATTCCACCCCGTCAAGATCAACATCGTCGCCATGAAAGACATGGTGGAGCCGGACCTCGTTCCCATGGCCAAGTTCTGCCGCGCCAATGGATTCGAGCCGCGCTTCATTGAGTTCATGCCGCTCGATTCCCAACAGCTCTGGGACAAGTCAAAAGTGCTGCTGGCGGATGACATCGTCCGCGTTCTTTCGGCGGAAATTTCACCGCTGGTGGAAGTGCCTCCCAGAGATAAGCGCGCCCCGGCCACCGAATACCGGTACGCCGATGGCCGCGGCCAGGTTGGGTTCATCGCGTCCGTCAGCCGTCCGTTCTGCCTCAACTGCAACCGCATTCGCCTGACGGCCGACGGCAAACTACGCTATTGCCTGTTTGCAATCGAGGAGACGGACGTGCGCAGTCTGCTGCGCGCGGGTTCGGATGAAGCCGTCGCGCTTGCTCTCCGCCGCAGCGTCTCCGAAAAGTGGCTTGGGCATGAGATCAACACCTCGCGGTTCGTACCTCCGCCGCGCCCCATGTACTCCATCGGCGGCTGAACCGATCCGGTATACTTCCCAAGGCGAACAAAAAACGCACCGTCTGCGTATCTCACCAACGAGGGTGAAACTGAAGACATGGCTGAAACAGCAACAATAGGTTCCGGGCGGATTCACGTACTCCTGGCCGAAAACGGCTACGAAGTAACGGATGTCGCGCCCAATGTACTCTCCATCCGGCAGCTCGATAGCGGTGTGACGATTCAGGGCGTCATCGAAAGCGAGATCATGTTCTTCTCGCTCACCTGCCTCACCGTGCCGGATTCCAAGATCACGCCCGAAATCATGCGCGAGATGCTCGCCGCCGATAACGGAATTTCCACTTCACATTTTCAGCTCTATCACTTGGGCGGCGGCAATACGGCCGTGGCGCTCACCAATTTTTGCAAGCTGCAAGACCTGGGCGCGGATGATGAAGACGACATCCTTTCATGCGTCCACTTTCTGCTCGCGGACGTTCTGGCCGCGCGCGATCTTCTGCGGAATCTGGAATAACGGCAAGCGAAGCAACGGGGAGAAATCGTAAGCTATGGGATTCTTATCTGAACTTTTCGGCCGCGCGGGCCGGGTTACCCGCGGCAAAGCCAGCGATGCGGTAAGCGCATACGAGGACGCCAATTTCGATTCCACCGTGCGGCAGACCATCGCCGACATGAAGGCGGAACTGAACAACGTGGTGCGCGCCTCCGCCGTCGCCATGAGCAACTACAACCGGCTGGACGCGGAGTATCAAAAGTATGTCCGCCAGTCGGACGAATGGAAGGCGCGCGCCAACCAGGCGCTTGACGCCAACAACGAAGAACTCGCCAAGAAGGCGCTCGCCAAGAAAGCCGAATCGGATCGGCAGGTCGCTTCCATGCAGGTTGCGATCCAGCAGGCGCAGCAGGCGAGCGACAATCTGAAGTCGCAGGTCGGCGATCTGAAACGCAAGATCGACGAAGGCGAGCGCACCGCCACCACCTTGGTCGCGCGCAAGAACGCCGCACAGGCGCAGCGCAAAGTGGCCGAAGCGATGGCCGGAGTCGCCAAGACCGACAATGCGTTCGCGCAGCTCTCCCGCTTCGAAGACAGTGTCGCCAAGGAAGAGGCTACGGCCAAAGCGTTCCAGCAGCTCGGTTCCGTCGGCAAAGACGACGATCTGGAGAAGGAATTCCTGAAACTGGGCGATCACTCCGTGGATGCCGAACTCGAAGCTTTGAAGCGCGAGCGCACGCTGCCCAACCCCACCACGCCGCTCAGCTTGCCCGCTCCGCAAACCAAATTGTAGTTATGTTTTTCAAACACACCAACGGGTCGACGCGCCACGTTGACCCGTCGCAACTCGAAGACCTGGCCCATCTGAAGATCACCGATGCGAAGCCCGGTGATACGCTCTCCATCGTCGGCGTGGGCGATCAGTTCGCCGACCTCGATTTCACCGTCGATCGCCGTTCCATGGTGGAAGCCGGCCAGAAGTGGACCGAGTTGAGCGGGATGTATCGCGACCGCCGTGTCACGTTGGAGGTTCACAACAATGACGACGTCGAGGTCTTCGGATCCTTCGACGGCGCGCATTTGACGCTGGATCAACTCGGCCTTTCCGAGCAGGACCTGGCCGACATCGACGAGCGCCAGAACCCGTCCGATAGCTTCGAGTTCGATAGCAAAGTCTGGATGTACCGCTGGAGCAGGGAAGTCGGAATCTTCCACGATACCGACTTGCAGGGCACTGGTTGCTACGCGTGGAATTTCCAGGAAGAGAAGGGCGATCGGTTCCTGACCATCCGGAAATTCGAAGGCCAGCCGTTCGCGGCCACGGTGTCACAGAAAGTGAATCCGGGAGACATCACGGTCTACCGGGGGTAGGCGAAAATGAACAGAACAGCATTTGGCGTAATCGCGGCGTTGGTCGCGGTATTCCTGGGCTGGGCGGTGATCGCGGGCAATCGCTTGCCGGCCGAGCTGCGCACCCAGATTCAATCCGAACAATCTCAACTGAATTCCGCGAAGAAGACCATTGCCGATGAGCGAAGCACGGTGTCGAAAGACGCCGCGGCGGATCCCGAACTGTTCCAGGTACGTGGATTCGATCGCGAATGGCTGGCGCGCTTCACCGAAGCCGGCGCGGCTTTGAGCGAGGCCGATCGGTTCGCCGCCACCCTGGAGCAACTGCGCCGCCGCAACAGCCGCGGCACTCGCGAACAGGTGCTGGATCTGATCCAACGCGAACGCGAACGCCGCACCGCGGCTCTCAATGATGGCGCCGCCGCGTTGAAAGAAGCGCAGAAGCGCATCGATCTCAAACATAACTTCGCCCAGACCCTGGCTCAGGTTGATTCACGCGCGAAGCAACTCGAAAGTGCCGATTACTCCGGGGTCGCCGCGAAAGTGGAAAAGGCCGAAGCGGATTGGCCCAGCAAGAAAGAAGACCTGCAGACGCGCTTAAGCACGCTTCTCGCGCCAAAGAAGGAAGCCGCGCAGTGGGAGCAGGATTCCAAAGCTCTCGAAGCGAAGAACTCCGCGGATCTCAAAGCCGGCGACTACGCCAAGGCGCTTGATTTGGAAGAGTCGGTCGACCACGCGCCCGGCGCCGCGCAGGCCGAGGAGCTCGGCAATCTTTCGCATCAGCTCTACACATCCTGGGACAACGTTCTGGAAGATCTCGATAAGGATCATGATCACTACCGCGAGAAGCTAAAGCACGTGGTCACCACCGTTCCCGCGCCCGGCGCCAAGGGCGAAACCACGTCTGAAAATCTGTGGAAAGATGTTTCCCCGGAGCAATGGCATGCGGTGGAGAACGACGTCGGCATGACGATCGCCCACAAGCCTTTGGGCGAGTATGATTCGCAAGCCGGCCACACGCCCCAACCCGCGGGATTCGCGTACATGGCGTCGCCGTCGGAAGGGCGCAATCAATACGGCTACTGGGAAAATCGCGGCGGCTCCTCCGTGTGGACGTGGCTGCCCGAATACCTCATCCTGAGCAACCTGCTTTCAAACCGCGGCTATCAGCCCGTCCCTTATTACGAATGGAATCGCTATAGCCAGGCCCAACGTTACGGCCAGACTTACTACGGACGGGATGAGTCTGGAGCGCCCAAGTATGGTTCGCACGGAACCTTCACAGCCCAGCACTATGGCAGCAGCCGTTACGTGCAGACGGGCGGCTTCTCCGGCTCGAAATACGCGTCCGGCGGCGGTGGTTTCTCCGGTTCGAAGTATGGCAACGGAAGCGGGTCGAGTTCCTCCGCTTCCTCCAGCGCTGGACACCGCTTTGGATCGGCGGCCGATTCCGCTCCGCACAAGTTCGGCGGTTCTTCGAGCGGCACGCGCTTCGGTAGTTCGCGTTCGGCCGGAAGAAGTTTCGGCGGCCGTCGCCACTAAACGGCTGCGGTGATATTCTGGCACTACCATGGATCTTAACCTCGATACGCTAAAAGGCTCTATCTCCGAGCAGCTGGAACGGTCGGATTTCGCGATCTTCCGTCACGATCCTGGCGTTTTCGATGCCAACCTCGTGGTCACCTGGGATTCGGAAACGTATCCGGATTTTCAAATGTTCCTGGACGCCGCCCGCAAGCTGGGCGTGCGCATGATTCTGTTTGCCGCGCGCGAATTCGAAGCATCCGAACTCACCGAAGCGGAAGAGGAACTCGAGGAGTCCGAGATGCCGCGCGACGACAAGCGGGAATACTCCAAGACCATGCACGCTTTCCGCCAGCACGCCGGAAGCACCTGCTCCATCGAACTCGCCTTCCACTACGAAACCCATTTCTATCTCTATGAAGTGCGGTCGGACTGGTATGACGATTTTGTCGGCATCACGGACGAGATTGTGGCGTTCGGCGGCGTGGACGACGATGAAGTAGATAGTGAAGACGGCATGGGCGGTTTCTATTCAAAGAACTGAAACACGCGCCAAGCGTTGGATTTTTCCACGAGCCGATCCACTGGCGGCCGCATCTCTGGCCGAATCGATCGACATCCCTTTACCCATAGCCGCCGTCCTGTGCGCGCGCGGCTTGTCCGACCCCGATCTAGCGCTCCCGTTCCTCAATCCGTCACTGGCGCGTTTGCATGATCCGATGCTTCTCCGCGATATGGATCGAGCGCTCGCGCGTCTGCGGGCCGGCATTCGCGACGGCGAAAGGATCGAGATCCACGGCGATTACGACGTCGATGGCACCACCTCCACCGTTCTCCTGAAAACCGCGATCGAGATGGCGGGCGGGCGTGCCGGCTTCTTCATCCCGCACCGAATCAACGATGGTTACGGCCTTCGGGACACCGCGATCGATCAGGCCGCGGCAAATGGCGTGAAGCTGATCGTCAGCGTGGATACGGGCATCCGCGCCACTGCCGCGGTGCAGCGCGCCCGTGCGCTTGGCATCGATGTCATCGTTACGGACCATCATCTGCCCGAACCGGAACTTCCTGCCGCCGTGGCTGTGATCAATCCCAATCGGCCGGATTGCGCCTACCCGGAAAAGAATCTATGCGGAGCGGCGGTCAGTTTTAAACTCGCGCAGGCCTTGCTCGCCACTCTGGGGTGGGATGCCGCGAAGCTGGAGCGCGTTCTCGCCTCGCTGTTGAAACTCGTCGCCATCGCCACCGTGGCCGATGTGGTCCCGCTCACCGGCGAGAACCGCATCATCGTCGCGCACGGTCTGCGCGGTCTGGCTTCGGTGCGCAATCCGGGGCTCCGGGCTCTGCTGGACTCCGCCGGCGTGGAGCCTGGCCGCGCGCCCACACCGCGCCAGATCGGCTTCGGCGTCGCTCCCCGCATCAACGCCGCGGGCCGCATGGCGAGCGCTTCGGAGGTGATCGAACTCTTCCTCACCACCGAGGCCGCCAAAGCCCGCGAGATCGCCGGACGCCTCAGCGTTCTCAACAGTCAGCGGCAGGGTGAGGAAGCGCGCATCATCGAAGAGATTCTGATCGAGTGCGAGTCGCTCGCCACCGATTCGTCATCGCCCGCGCTTGTGTTCGCGCGCGAGAACTGGCATCGCGGCGTGCTGGGCATCGTCGCCAGCCGGTTGGTCGAGCGCTTCTGCCGCCCCGTCTTTGTGCTGGCCATCAACAACGGAGAAGCGTCCGGTTCCGGCCGAAGCATCAGCGCGTTTCACCTGCTCGATTCGCTGGAATCCATGAGGCCCCTTTTCATCAAATTCGGCGGCCATCGCCAGGCCGCCGGCATTACGCTTGAGACCGCCCGGGTGGAAGAGTTCCGGACTTCGTTTGCATCCTCCGCGGGCGCTAAACTCCTGCCGGAAGACTTTGAGCCGGTCCAGAAGATCGACGCTCCCGTAACTTTTCGCGCTCTGAATACCGATTTTTGGACCGCGCTGAAGCGGCTGGAACCTTTCGGAATGGGTAACCCCAGCCCGGTGTTCGCCGCGTCCGCTGTGGAAGTAGTCAGCGAACCGGTACTTATGAAAGAGAAACACCTTCGTTTCTCCGCCACCCAGGAAGGCCGCGTGATCAAGTTCAAGGCTTTCCATTTCGCTCATCGGATGGCTGAACTTCAGCCCGGCGCGAAGATCGACCTTGCGTTTCGAATTGAATCCGACGATTACGCGGGCGGCTGGTGCGCTACCGTTTGCGACTTCCGTCAAAACTGAAAGTAAACGAACGGGATCTTCTGGTCCGTCACGCCGAATAACTCAATCGCCAACAGCGATAACACCACCGCCGCTGTCCTAACCCACGCCGGCGCAACGTTTAACTTAGTCAGCAGCCCGCCATACTCTTCCGCCAGTGCGATCACCAGAGAGGCGGCCGCCATCTGCCAGTGCCAGCCTTTCAGTACGGAGTTGCCGCCCTGACCCATGAACATCTGGCCCAGCACAAACCGAGCGGATTGAAACGAGTCCGCCCGGAACCATACCCAACCTATGCACACCAGCAGAAATGTCACCACCGTCAGCGGCGCTCGGGCGATGCCCCTGATCGCGCGCCGGCCATAAACTACGCGCTCCACCGATAGCAACCCGCCGTGATAGAGTCCCCAAATCACGAAGTTCCAGCTCGCGCCATGCCATAGGCCGCCGAACATCATCGTCAATAATAAGTTCCGGTAAGTCGCCCAGCTTCCATGCCGGTTTCCGCCCAGCGGAATATAGATGTAGTCTCGAAGCCACGCGGACAGAGACATATGCCATCGCCGCCAGAATTCCGTGATGCTCGCCGATAAGTAAGGGCGGCGGAAGTTCTCGGGAAAGTGGAACCCGAAAAATAATGCCGTGCCGATCGCAATGTCGGTGTACCCGGAGAAGTCAAAGAAGATCTGTAAGGCGAATGCGATGGCGCCGGTCCATGCGGGGAAGAACCCCGGCAGTAAGGCCGGGTTATGAAAGTAGCTGTCCGATACAAGGGCGAACTGGTCGGCGAAGAGTAGCTTCTTGACCAAGCCGAATACAATCGTCAAAGCGCCCCGCTGCCATTCTTGGCCGGTGGGCGGCCGCCACGCGAAATAGTCGGCGAAGAACTCGCGCGCCCTTACGATGGGCCCGGCGACTAGCTGCGGGAAGAACGAGACGAACAACGCATAATCCACGTAACTCCGCACCGTCTTTTGCCGGCCCCGGTAAACATCCACCACATACGAAATACTCTGAAAGGTATGGAAGCTGATTCCCAGCGGAAGAATGATGTTCAATAGGTGCGGAGATGCTCCGGGATGAAAAATGTACGTCCAATTGCTGATCAGGAAGTTTGTATATTTGAACCAGCCCAGAAAGCCAAGGTTGGCCGCCAGGCTAACTACCAGAGCCGCGCGCCTTTGCCGGCCTTGATAACGGTCCATCCACAAAGCCGCCGCGAAGTCGATGGTGATGAGAGTAAGAAGCAGCAGTACGAAGCGCGCGTTCCAACTCATGTAAAAGAACAGACTCGCCGACAGTAAGATATACCGCTTGGCCGGCTTCGGACTGGCGTAAAAAAGCGCCAGGACCACAACCAGAAAGATCCAGAACGCCCACGTGGTGAACAGCATGTCAGGGGCGCGAAAGAATCGCCTGCACCTTTTTGGCAAGCCTCTCGCTGAGAATGGCCCGGCCTTTTCGGTTCACGTGCAGCGAGTCGAAGAATGTCTCCGGCGTTTCCAGATCGCGGAAGGTCTCCGGATCCGCAACGGTCACATTCTTCCAGGTTCTTGCATAGTTGATAAAGGCAGTGGGTGCATTCCGATCCGGAGCCCGCAAAGGACCGCGAGGCAGTTCGATAAAGACGATGCGCGTGGAGGAGTTCCGGTAGTCAGCTAGAATCCGTCCGAGCCAGCGCATCCGGTAGCGCGTGACTTCACCCGTTTGCGGCGGTAACAGCGGCATAAGTTGGCCGGTGATACTAGCCTGATTCTCGGCGTCTACTCCGGGTGGAAAGAATAACTGCCGCTTCCCCCAGTCGGCGGTAAGTCCGTGAAGGCTTTCCACTCTTCCTTCGTAGTTGCGCGAATACAAAGGACCATGTTCGCGCGCTTCCTTGGTGATCTTGACGCGTCCGGGAATATCCTCCAGGAATTCATGTAAGTCATGCCGCAGCACCGATCCCTTGAAAGAGGCTCCCGCCAGTGCGGCGCGTTTGTTTTCCTCGCTCCGTAAGGACCAGGCAAAATCCGGAATATCTCCAATCCGCAAACGTCCCACCACATAGTTGAGATCGAGGATGCGGTTCTGCAGGCTGTCGTACTGATCTTCATCGACATAGCGATCCAGGCCGATGACAATCGCGCTGAACCGGTTCCTGCCGGGATCGGCGTCGCGGAGAAAGTAATACCACACCCGCGGCGTCGTGCCCGCAACACCGGCGTTCCAGAAGTAGAGTTTCTGATCCCCGGAAAGCGCCGTCGCATCCCATCCGGAGAATCCTTCCGCCATGCGCGAGTCTCCCACCGCCAGAACCTCCCTGACATGTGACGGCCGGAAGTGCCGGACCCAGTATAAATTCATCTCCAACTGACCCGTGGTTGAGATGGGCTGAAGATACTGGTAATACCAGGGAAGCCGAAAAAGAAGCCCCTCGACAACCAGGAAAGTAACTAGAGTGAGAATGGTCCAGAGTACCGCTTTACTCAACGATACCGGCGTTCTGGACTTAGACACCAATCGCGTCCATCAGCTTCGACACATCCGCCTCGTTATTGTAGAAGTGCGGTGATACCCGCAGCTTTCCGCCCCGTGCCGAAACGACAATCCGGTTGCGTTGTAAGTGCTCCGCGAGTTCCGCCGGATCACGGCCCGTCAAATCCCTGATGACGATGGGACTCCGCCCGTCGCCGCCACAGGCCTTAGCAAGAGACAGCGTCCGCTTCTCGATCTCCGCCGCGCCGATTTCTTCCATCATCGTAAGCGACTCCCGCAGCCCATAGAGCGACGGGAAGGCCAGCATTCCACCCTCGTACTTCTCCGCCGCGTCCGCATAAACCGGGTCGGATTGTCTCAGGTTCTGCATGTCGCGCCAGCCCGCGTCGCTTCGCCACCCGATCACTTGCGGACTAAGCCGGTTCCGCAAGTCGGGATGCACAAAAGCGAAAGCCGCTCCCGCCGGCGCGCACGCCCACTTATAACAATTGACGGCGAAAAGGTCCGGCGCATTTCCGGCCAGCGACGCCACCAATGCGCCAAAACTTTGCGTACCATCCACGTAGAACAGAATGCCGCGATCCCTCAGCCGCGGCACCATCTCTTCCCAACAGGCGCGCAGTCCCGTCTGGTAGTTGACCGCGCTGATCGCGGCCATCCGCGTCCTCGGTGAAACCGCTTCCCAGAACCGGTCGAGCGTCGTCTCCACCAGCCGCACTCCGCGCAGTTCCGCATTGCCATAAGACTGGTTGGGAAACTCATTGCACAGCGTTAAAATCTCATCTCCGTCCCGCCAGTCAATGGCTTTCCGCGCCAGAGCCAGCGCGGTGGAAGCGTTCGGAAGGAACGCAATGTCGACCGCCTCGCAATTGAGGAGGCGCGCCACGGAAGCGCGTACGCCGTCCACATCATCCCACCAGGTGACGAAGTCGGTATTGGCCAGTTCCTCACGCCGCGCGAGATGCGCGTCCACCGCCGCGCGCGTCCGCCGCGCAATCAACCCCAGCGTCGCGGTGTTCAGATAGGTCCACTTTTCGAGAGCGGGAAACTCGCCCCGCACCCGCGCCCAATCTACCGGCATCGTTTTGCGACCAACTCCGCCGCTTCACTCACCAGCACGTCCTCGCTGGTCTTTCCTTTGCGCGTCACCAGTTCCACCTGCCCCTGCGCCAGCTTCTTGCCCACCGTAATGCGGAACGGAACGCCGATCAACTCCGCGTCTTTAAACTTCACGCCCGCGCGCTCTTCGCGATCATCCAGCAGCGCGTCCAGCCCCAGCGAGAGACACGTCTCATAGATCTCGCGCGCGGCCTGCTGCTGCCCCGCGTCCGCGTAGTTTACCGGCGTCACCACCACCTGAAAAGGAGCAATGGACGCGGGCAGAACCATGCCGTCTTTATCGCTATAAAGCTCGATGGCCGCGCTCAGAATCCGTTCGATGCCAATCCCGTAACAACCCATGATGGGTGTGACTTCGGCGCCATCCGGCCCGAGCACGCGCAAGCCCATCGGATCCGAGTACTTGTAACCGAGTTTAAAGATATGCCCGACCTCAATCGATTTGCGAATCGAAACCGGCTGGCCGCATTCGATGCAGGTATCGCCCAAAGCCACTTGCCGGATATCCAGATATGCGGCCGTAAAATCCTCGCCCGGCGTCACGTTCCGTAAGTGGTAGTCGTCGCGATTCGCGCCCGCCACCATGTTCTTGCGGCCTTGCAGAGCCTTGTCCGCCACCACGCGCATGTTGCTCACGCCGATGGGTCCCAGTGAACCCGGATCGGCCCCGAACCATTCGCGGATCTCGTGCGGATGCGCCGCGCGCACGTCCTGAGCCTCTACCGCGGACGCGAACTTGGTCTCGCTCAATTGATGATCGCCGCGCAATAGAGCCAACACGGGCAACCCGTTCGCAACCATCACCAGGCTCTTGATCTGGGAAGTCGCCGGCAGGTTTAAGAACTCGCTCACCTCGGCGATGGTCTTTCGCCCCGGCGTGTGCACCAGTTCGGGTTCCAACGCCGTTTCATCGTCCGCCCCCGCGGGCGGCACGGGATGCGCCACCGCCTTCTCCAGATTGGCAGCATAGGCTCCGCACACTACAACGAAATCCTCACCCGCATCCGAAGCCACCGTGAACTCAATCGACTGGCTGCCCCCCATCGCGCCTGAATCCGCTTCCACCGCGTTGAACTCCAGCCCGCAGCGCGTAAAAATCCGGCTGTATGCTTCGAAGTGTTTATCGAAGCTCGCGTCCAACCCGGCCGCGTCCAGATCGAATGAGTATGAATCCTTCATCGTGAACTGCCGCACCCGCAGCAATCCCGATTTAGGCCGCGGCTCATCGCGAAACTTGGTCTGGATCTGATACCACATCTGCGGCAGTTGCTTATATGAACGCAACTCCCCACGCGCGATGGTGGTCATCACTTCTTCATGCGTCATCGCCAGGCAGAGGTCGCGTTCGTAGCGGTCCTTGAACCGGAACAAGTTCTGCCCCATCACTTCATAGCGTCCGGATTCCTGCCACAATTCCGCCGGGTTCAGCGCCGGCAGAAACATCTCCTGCGCGCCGATTGCGTCCATCTCCTGGCGCACAATCGTCTGGATCTTCAAGAGCGTTCGCTGCGCTAAAAACAGGTAGCTGTAAACGCCCGCCACCAACTGGCGCACATACCCCGCCCGCAGCAGCAGTTGGTGGCTCACCACCTCCGCTTCATTGGGGACTTCGCGCAGCGTCGGAATAAAAAGCTTGCTCCACAACATAAGGGAACTCTCAGAATAACAACGTGATAAAGTGACCCTGTTTGAAACTCCGTCTCCGGCAGGCCGCGCTTTTCCTTTTATTTACCGGGTTTGCGCGCGCCCAGCAACCTCCTCCGATTCTTGAATACATCAGGACTACGTGGAGCTTTCTCACCCGATCGCATAAACAGCTCGCGACCGCCGCCGAAGATCCCAAATTCAAGCCACAGCCGGATGGCAAATGGCTGGTCTATATTCCCGCCGATCAGAACGTCCAGTTGATCTCGAAGCAACTCAACGAAGAGATGGCGCCCGCCGATTACGCGAAGATTCATCTCGAAGCGCTGGAGCAGAAAGGCAACAGCCATCAGGATGCGGGCCTGCTGTATCTGCCCAAGCCTTACGTGGTGCCGGGTGGCCGCTTCAATGAGATGTACGGGTGGGATAGTTACTTCATTCAAGTCGGTCTGTTGCGCGATGGCCTCGTGCCGCTCGCCAAAGACATGGCTGACGATTTTCTCTACGAAGTGCGCGAGTACGGAAAGGTTCTGAACGCCAATCGCAGCTACTATCTCACGCGATCGCAGCCGCCGTTTCTCACGGAGATGGTGCTCGGCGTCTATCAGCGCACGAAGGATAAGCAATGGCTGGCCGCCGCGCTACCCGCCATCGAGTCCTATCACAAATTCTGGACCACCGAGCCGCATCTCACCGCCGATACGGGGCTTTCGCGCTATTACGATCTGGGCGAAGGTCCGGCGCAGGAAGTGCTCTCCTCGGAGCGCGACGCCGAAGGCCGCACGCATTACGATTTGATCAAGGCCTACTTCAAAACGCACCAGTTCACTGATTACAACGTCGCTCAATACTTCCAGAAAGATCAGGACGCCATGACCGATCTTTTCTACAAGGGCGATCGTTCCATGCGCGAATCCGGCTTCGACCCTTCTAACCGTTTCGGTCCGTTCAACATCGACATCATTCACTATGATCCGGTCTGTCTCAACTCCCTGCTCTACTTATCGGAAATGCAGACGGCGGAAATTCTCGATGCGCTCGACCGCGGCGCCGATGCCGCTAACTGGCGCAAACAAGCGGAAACCCGCGCGGTTCAGATCAACCGGCTTATGTGGGATGAAGGTGACGGCCTCTACTATGATTACAACTTTGTGGCCAAGAGCCGCCGCAAGTATCCCTTCCTGACTACCTTTTATCCGCTCTGGGCCGGGATTGCGACCAAAGAGCAAGCCGCTCGGGTGGTCAAGAACTTACCGATGTTCGAGCGCGACGGCGGCCTGCAAACCAGCACTGAGGTAAGCGGCAACCAATGGGACTCGCCGTTTGGATGGGCGCCGCTGGAACTGATCGCCTGCCAGGGCTTGCGCCGCTATGGCTATAACGAGGATGCCGACCGCATCTCAATAAAGTGGCTTTCTCTTATCCGCGATGCGTACGGCTCCAAAGGCTACATTGTTGAGAAGTACGACGTAGTGCATGTCGGCAAGAGCGTAAGTAGTCAAATCAAGTTTGGATACCGCAGCAACGAAGTCGGCTTCGGCTGGACGAACACGTCGTTCACCGTTCTTTATGACGCGCTGCCGGCGGAAAAACAGAAGCAACTTCTGGCGCCGCGCTAATATCCTTTCACCATGTATCTCTCACTTAATAGCCAGCTAACCACCGGGCGCGTCGGCTGGCCCGATTTCGCCCGTCTCGCCTCAAAGGTCGGCTTCCGCGGGGTCGACGTGATGCTGGGCGGCGCGTTCAAAGACGGAGCCGCCAACACACGGGAATTGCTCACCAGCCTTCACGTCAAGCCCTCCATCATTGATTTTCCGGTCGAGTTCCGCAAAGACGAACAGACCTTTCGCGACTCGCTCGCCAAGCTGGAACCCGCCGCGCAATTCGCCGCCGCCATCGGGTGCCCGCGCATGATGACCTACATCATGCCTTCGAGCGATACTCCCAAGCCTGAGCTGCGACGCCTTTATAAAGACCGCTTTACGCGAAGCGCCGACATCCTGGCGCGCTCCCATGTCCGGCTCGGTCTGGAATTTCTCGGTCCGCTGCACCTGCGGAAACAGTTCCCGCACGAGTTCATCTGGCGTATGCCGGAGATGCTGGAGTTCGCCACTGAATGCGGAACCAACGTCGGTCTCACGCTGGATATCTGGCACTGGTATCACGCCGGCGGAACCATCGCGGACATCCTTTCGGCCGGCAAGGATCACATCGTCACCGTGCACTTCAGCGACTCACCGAAACTTCCGCCCGATCAGATCCGCGATAACGAACGTCTAATGCCCGGCGAAGGTGTCATCGACATCACCGGCTTCCTACGCGCGCTTCAGAAGATCGGCTACTCGGACGCCTTGAGCGTGGAAGTGTTTGGCCGCGGGTTGAAAGACATGACCCCGGAAGAAGGCGCGCGGCTCGGTCTCGAAAAAGGCCGCGCTTCTTTTGCGAAGGCCGGCATTCAGGAAAGTTAGACGGCCTCGCGTCAGGATGCGGCCCAGGGGTGAACCCAGGGACTGCGATACGGCCTCGCCAACCGGCGGTTCGCTTCTTCATCGTTGGCCACTTGCCCGTTCGCCGGATCCCATGCCAGCGATCTTCCCAGATTCATCGAGAGGTTCGCCAAAATGCAGCTCGCCGTCGATATGTAACCTTGCTCGATATCCGCCACAGGCTTCGACCGCGCATCCACCGACGTCAGAAAATTCATCATGTGATGCCGCGTCGCGGGCGCCGTGTGCTTCTCCAGATCCTTTTCCGTCTTGTCTTCCGGAAACTGTTCCAGCTCATAAGTAACGTCCTGATGAATTGGTTGTCCGGCGCCCGCCGGCGTGTAGTCATATGAGTAGACGCCGGCTTTTAAGGTTCCCTTGTCGCCATAGAAGGTCGCACCCCAATCGTATTTTGGATCGGGAGTTCCGCTACCCCAGGTGCGGTGCTGCCAGACAACCTTGAGATCCGGATAATCGAACGTCGCGGTCTGCGTATCGCTGATATTCGACTTACTAGCCTTGTCCACTAGAATGCCGCCCGAAGACGAAACGCTAGTCGGCCAGCCGAGGTCCAGCATCCAGCGCGTCATATCGAACATGTGAACCGCCATGTCGCCGACGATGCCGTTCCCATACTCCATAAACGCCCGCCAACGCCGCGGATGGACCCACTCGTTGTAGGGGCGCATGGGAGCGGGGCCCGTCCACATCTCATAGTCTAGGTTGGGCGGCGGCGCGGTATCGGGCGGATTTCCGGAGGCGCGCATATGGTAGTAGCAGTAGATCTCCACCAGCCCGATCTTTCCCAGCTTTCCTTGCTGGATCACGCGTTCCTTCGCTTCAACCAGATGCGGCGTGCTCCGCCGCTGCGTGCCTATCTGCACCACGCGGTTATACTGCCGGGCCGCCGCGAGCATGGCCTGCCCTTCCCGAACGTCCACGCTGATCGGCTTCTGGCAATAGATATCGATGCCCGCTTTGGCGGCCTCAATCATCGGCAGCGCGTGCCAGTGGTCCGGTGTTGCAATCAACACCAGATCCAGGTCTTTTTCGCGAATCATATCGCGATAGTCGTGATAGGTGCGCGGCTTCTTCTTCGACGCCTGCCGCGTCGCCACCATATCGGCGGCATCGGAAAGCATCTGCTTATCGACGTCGCACAATGAAACCACCTCGACCGGCGACACCTGAATCAGCCGGAACAGATCCGATTTCCCATACCAGCCGGTACCGATCAGCCCGACCCGGCGTTTCTTGTCATCTCCGTAAGCGCGGTACTGCCCGGCGGCGGCAAGCGCCAACGCCGCCGCCCCGGTCTGAAGGAATTGTCGTCTTTGCATCTGGTTTAGTGAAAGTATATGTGGTCCGGTTCGGAAAATGTTTAGTTCACCGAGTGGACATCGCCGGTATTCAACAGCGTGAAAGAGCATCCGGATACGGGGAAGCAGCCGACAACGCCGCGCCTTAAGATCCGCGCCTGGCCATCCGCGGGGAGTGCCATAGGGAATTTCGCGGACTGGACAGCCGCAACCTCGTTCTTCAAGACTTCCGACCCACCTATGAACCTGGCGCCTTCGATCTTGGCCGCACCCGTTTTCGGGTCGCGCGCAAACACGGCGATGAAGTCCGCATTGGCTGTTTCCGCTGTCAGATGGGGAAGCTTTACTGTGCGCATCTGGCTGAGTTCGCTGACGGTCGCCTGCTCGTCCTTTGGCCCGAGAGTCGAACTGCCCGGGGATAATTTTTCCATGCGCTCGCGGGTCTTCGCAATGCCCCCTGGGCCGCTTAAGTAGCATTTCAACGCGAGTCGGTACATGTGGAGAGCTTCCTCTTTGTTGCCGGTTTTTTCGTAAACCTGCGCGAGGTGATCGGCGATCACGGCCGATTGCGAGAGCATCCACGCCGCCTTGAGGTATTCTTCCGCCGGGGCCCACTTCCCCATTCGGAAATACACCCAGCCGAGCGTGTCCCAGTACTCCTCCAGGGCGGACCCAGGTCCGAGATCCTTTTTCTCCAAGGCGGATAAATCGATCTTTCGCGAAGCAGCCGTAGCGTCCGCCACGGCTTTTGTCGCAAACATCAGCGCTGAATCAAGACCCTTGTTTACGAAGGTCAACCGATACGCAACATTGTTTAAGTTCGGCGGCGTGGGATCCAGTTCGGCCGCCTTAATAAACGGCGCCACCGACTTTTCCATGTCCCCGGCGCATACCTGGCTGTCCGCCAGGCCAAATTGAATCGTCCCCAGTTCGGGCGCGATGCGGGCAGCCGCTTCATATTCATCCGCAGCCTCCCGGCACTGTTTCAGCGCGAACAGCGTCCCACTCAGCAGCGAATGTCCGACCAGGTCATCGGGCGCGACGCGGATCAACTCTCGCGCGGCGGCCGCCGCTTCGGTAAACTTCCCAACGGCCATGAGTTCCAGGCCCAATGCTTTGTAACTGACAGACTGGCCGGGGTCAATCCGGATCGCTTCGCGGTACGCCGCTATCGCCGAATCCGGTTGATTCCTGGTCTTGTAAACTTCCCCCAGCCACAGCCACGCCCGGGTATAACCCGGGTCCAGTTCCACCGCATGTTTGATCGCCTTGATTTGCGCTTCTATGTCTCCCTTCTTAAAATCTTCCTGCGCCTCGCCGTATGCTTTTACCGCATCGGCGTTATCACTTGGCGGGAGATTCCAAATCTCTTCCTGGTAAGAGAACATTGCCCATGGACCCGAAGCCAGAGGGATCGTCAGGTCCTGGCTATTCTGCACCGCGAGTCTGAATTTCTTGTACGCCGGCAAGCTCTCGACCGGCACTTCCTCGAGCTTGACCACCAGATGCCGATGCCCAATCAGTTCGCCATCCTTGAACTCATAGGCAACGTGATATTCGCCGAATGACTTATCGATATCCAGAATCTTCGGCAGCCCGGGATGTTCGCCCTTGGGAAGCTCAATGTGGGACTCGTACCGATACTCGGCGGGCGGGCCAAGCCAAATCGGACTCGGCGTCCCGGCGTCCGAATCCGGAACCTCCGGCAAACCTAGCGGCGGAACCGGCATCCCTACCCGCTTGTTCCCCGGGTCTACATAGTCTTTGCGCAGGTAATTGTAAGTGAGGGCAAACGGCGCATCTAACTTGTCCGTGGAACTCACGTTCACTTCACTTACCTCGCCCGCAAAGCCCGAAGCGAAACTAAGCTGCTGAGCCAGTTCTTTCCATTGCTGCGCCGCCGTCCGCCGGAATGCGGAACGAACAATGATCTCGGCATCGTCACCTGCCAGAGTCCGCTCGATTTTACCTTCCATCGTGCCCGCCGCGTTCAACTTTGCGTCGATCCGAAACGTATCGACCGGCAACGATATCGGGCGCGCGGGAGTGGTGACCAGCGCAGCCTCTTGGTTCGGCCCAATCGCCAACGCCCGTTTATCGCGTAGCGTGGTCATCAGGTAACCGAACGGCGCCACTTCCGGCGTGGTGTCGAGCCACATTAGGTGATCACCTCTGGGAACAACCGTCACGACATGATCGAACTGACCCGGCGAAGGTACCGCGGCGTCGATGTCGCGCG
Organism: Bryobacteraceae bacterium; assembly: GCA_965225785.1. GTDB lineage: Bacteria > Acidobacteriota > Terriglobia > Bryobacterales > Bryobacteraceae > Bog-113. The sequence goes on from CBDDBV010000022.1 coordinate 258,809, forward strand.
AGGAATTGATCAAAGCCGGGTAAGCCTGAATATTCAAAGACTCCAACATGGCCGCGAGGAGCGTGTGCTTGTCCTTGCAATCTCCGTAGTGGTTTGCCAGAACCTCGCCGGCCGCGTGGGGTTGGTAGCGTCCCACCCCGAAATCGATCCCGATATAGCGGAACTGCGTGCTCACGTAGTGATAGATCGCGCGTGCTTTCGCGTCGTCGTCCGTCATTCCCTTCGTAAGTTCCGCCGCTTTGGCCCGAATCTCCGGCGTCGGTTTCACGCGCTCAGTTTGCAGGCCGCCATACCACTGGCCTACTTCCGCCCAAGTGGCGAAACTGGAAAGTTGAATGTCCGGCTGCGGAAGCTTTCCGGTTGCGGTTTCGCGCGCCGTGGAAGCCTGCTCTTTCTTCTCCTCGTCGGCTGATTTGCGAGTGAGTTGCGCATGCGTCCATTCGTAAGTCCGCGACGCGCCCGCTTCCGTAATCACCGGTTTGTACCCTTCGCTCTTCCATTTCACAGCGCGGTCCCGCGGCACACTTATGCTTAACTGATCCCGCAGAATAATGGCGCCGGAAACAAAGTCGTAGGTTAGCCAGAAGTGACCCGGGGCCATCGGCTTAGCCGTATGCCACCGGGCCTGATATTCCAGCACGTCACCAGGTCCCAGTCCCTTCACCGCAAGGTGCTTCTCGCGCTGATCGCTATACATCGGCGCCTGCCGGGTGATCTCCGCCTCCACATCCTGCATGTCGTCAGTAGGGGTGGGCACAACGGTCCCGTCCGGTTTTCGAACTCTCACGTAATCGATGTCAACCTGCTGGGTCGATTGTTCATACGGGATCGTGACGACCCCCAAAGCCTGCACTCCCGCGTCCGACTGCACCCGAACCCGGAATAGGCCCTTTTGCTCGCTGGTGCCATCATTTGCAAACGTAATCTGGGTGGTCCGCTCCTCAAAAACGAATGCCTCCTGAGAGTAGCCCGAGGGTTTAGGGGCCTGCGCCATTAGTTCATCAACGCCTTGCATCGCGCTCAGCAGCGGTAAACTCAGCAGTACAGTGCGGCAAACTCGCGAGCCCATCTTGAGTCCGATAAGTTCCTGAAGCTTTGTCATCTGCGAAAAGTTTGGTTCTCTAACATTAATTGAGATTCGAACGCGCTACAAGAACTTCCGCTTCGCCCAGTCCCGCACCGCCGGTTGTGCCAGCGACGGGAACCGATGGCCTCCCGGCAGTTCCAGGAATTCGACGTCGGCCGCCCGAGCCCGCAGGCGCTGTTCATACTCGCGGGTCGCGCTCGCGGGGTACACTTCGTCTTCGGTACGCGCGATGTGGAAGAGCGCGGCGGTTACGGGCAGATAATCCCCGGTCTCCCAGTTCTTCGGAAGACCTCCGCAAACGCCGATCACCCCTCGGACCACATCGGGATGGGTCGCCGCGAAGCGATAGTTCAGTCCCACGGATTGCGAGAAGCCGACGAGGAGACGGCGGCTCGGTGGAACTCCCGTGGCATCGGCGACGTGCTTCACCATGTCGTGATGGAGCCGAACGCTTTCGTCCGATTGCGTGTGCGTGGCCCAGGAGTAGCCGACCTCGCGCGCGCGCACCTCGCGATAAAACGGATGCGGCGCCTGAATGGATGCGATCGCATGGTTGGGAAGCCACGTCGCCGTCAGGCGAAGCATGGTCTCGGCGTCCATCCCGTATCCATGGAGCGCGATGATGAATGCGGACTCGTCAGCCTCATCGGGAACCTGTACAAGGTACCGGCAGTCGAGCCGCGCGGAGAATGCGCGATCTTCCAGGCGCGGCAAGGCTACTTTTGGAGAGCCTTAATCGAGTCGGGCAGGGCGAAGCGGCTGTCCGGAATATCGGGATTGAAATCGAACTTGTCGATCACGGTTTCAAACTCCTGGCCGGCCATATGCTGCTCCATGTGGAAAGGAAGCAGAAAATCGCCCTGCTTGCGGTAATCGCTCATGGTTACTTCCATCGGGATCTTGCCCATGGGAGTGTCGTACGTGGCGGACTGCTTGATGAGCAGGCCCGAGTCCTTGTCGTAGTAATCGGTTTCGGGGGCGCCACTGAGCGGTGTCATCAAGACCTTGTAACAGGTCTTGCCGTCAACGGTTTCAATGCCCGTGACTTCAGCGGACTTGTAGTATTTTTTCCAGTTGGTATGGGCGTCCATGGCGCTTTCGCGGATCGCCGCGGAGGCTTCATCTCCGGTTTTGATGCGGGCGCCCTGGATGGCGGAATTCTCCCACGCGATCGTGCCGTCGGTGCCTTCCTCCATCTTGCCGACGTTGGGAATGTCCACCACCGCGTAGCCCTTCGCGGGCAGCGCCTGATAGATCTTGATGGTCCCGCTGATTCCCGCGGCTTTAATGTTGAATGCCCCTGTGGCGACCTCGGTCTTGACGGCGTCATAAGCCGCTTTGCCGCCGGTGACCTGGACGTAGCGCTGGAGAACGGAATCGGCCGAAGGCAGGTCGGCCTTGCCCGAAGGTGCGGCGGGCGCGGCTGGTGATGCGGCGGGTGCTTGCGCGTGGAGAGTTATGGCGGCGAAGAGCGATAAGAGAAGGCTGGCTTTCATTGTTTGGGTCCTTTAGAGGATTGCTGAGTGATCCATTGCACAGCGGCATCGAGCGCGGGGTCGTTCCCCGCCAGCAGCGCGGCCCGCGTGAGCGGCGCGGCGACATCCGGCTGCACGCCGGAACCTTCCAGCGTTTTCCCACTTTCCGATTTGTACGTGGCCATGGCGAACTGGAAGCCGTCGCCGTTGGGCAGACGCTCAAACATGGAAGGAAGCGCGGCGCCGGCAGACGGAGAACCGAAGATGCGGGCACGTCCCAGATCCTGCAAGCCGCTGGCGAAGATCTCGGAAGTGGAGGCGGAAAGCCCGTCGATCAGGATCGCCAGCGGTCCAGCGAAAGCGGGCGGCCGCGGGTTAACGACAAAGTTCATTGGGAGGCTGCGCATGTAGAGCGTGCCCAGCTTTTGATCGGGCTTATCGATGAAGTACCCGGCGAGACCCATCGCGAGGATGCCAATGCCGCCCGGATTGCCGCGCACGTCGATGATCATCCCGGGACACTCCTTACAAGCCTCAATCTCGGTTTGGAACGCGGATGTAAGGCGGCTGGGATCGAGGAAGTAATTGAACCCGATATAACCAATACCGGGTGGAATCCGTTTCGTGGTTATGGACAAGAACGATTCCGGCATGTATCCGAACTTCTCCGGTTGGCCTTCCGGGCGCGCGCGCCGCAGAGAGAGAGTGACGGGCCGGTCCTTGGCATCGCCGAAGACAAGCTCAACGGGGTTGTCGACGGGACCGTCCAGGCGCCCGATGACGGAGCGCGTCAGCATCATTTGCCGCTGGGTGGAGTGCTGGTAAGTGGAAGCGACGCGGCGCAGCATCGGAGCCATGTCTTCGTCGTTGATCCGCTGAATCCGCCACCCCAGGCGAACGCCGAGCTTATGGGCCGAGGAATTCGGCTCCACCGCAACCACCAGTGCTTCTCCGTCGATCACGCGCACATCGATGCCGGTGGTGCCGGTCTCGACGGATTGGCCGGAAACTTCCGCGCCCGGGGTGGAGCCCTTGGCATTTTCCACGTCGCCATACACCGCGGCCGGCACTACTCCGTAATGAGTCAGGTGCAAGCGCGAAAGCATGTCCTGCATGATGGAGCGGACTTCCTCTTCGCTGGTGGCTTTCTCCACCTTCGGCCGGAGCTCATCGCGGACGGCTTTCCAATCGATGCCGCCGAGCGTTGGGTCCCAATTCTTTTGCTGAACGGTGGTCCAGACCTGGTCGAAGGAAGCGAGATTCGCGCGCCGCTGCTCGGGACTCAGGTCCGCTAGAACGGGAATCGCAGCGAGCATGAGGAGGACAACAGTAAGAGCGAGGCTGCGCAAAAGGAATGCCCGAACCCCTATTGTATCTAGTATGGGCAAAATTGCCGTGGTGACCGGAGCATCCACCGGAATCGGGTACGAGTTGAGCAACCTATTGGCGCGCGACGGCTATGAGCTTTTCTTAGCCGCGCGCAACGCGGAAAAGTTGGCGTCGGTGGCGCGGGAGATGAAGCAAGCGGGTAGCCCGTCGGCGACGGCCGTAGCGATCGATCTGGGCCGGCGTGAAGGTCCGAAACAGTTGCTCGATGCGCTTGGCGGGACGGTCCCCGACGTGTTGATTAACAATGCGGGATTCGGGATGCGCGGCATGTTTTCCGAGATCGATCTGGAAACCCAACTCGACATCATTCAGGTGAACGTGGTGGCGCTGGTGGAACTGACACGCCGCGTATTGCCCGGGATGTTGGCAAGGCGTAGCGGACGCATCATGAACATCGCTTCCACGGCGGCCTTTCAGCCGGTTCCGCTCTTGACCGTTTACGCGGCGACCAAGTCTTTCGTGCTCCACTTCAGCGAGGGAATCGCGGAGGAGACGCGCGGTTCGGGCGTAGGCGTCACAGCGCTTTGCCCAGGCGCCACGAACACGGAGTTTCAAGTCCGCGCGAATATGGCGGAAGCGAAGCTGTTCAAGAGCGGCGGCGTGATGACGGCGAGCGAGGTTGCGAAGATCGGGTATGAGGCGATGATGAAGGGGAAAGTACTTTCGGTCGCGGGGCTCAAGAACTTCCTGGGGATGGAAGGTCTTCGACTCGCCCCGCGATCGCTCGTACGAAAGATGGCTTACAAGCTTCAACAGGATTGAAGGCGGCCGATGTTACTGCCGCGCGCCCGATTGCGCGGGTCCGTGGGTATGTGCCGCCCGGGTGGCAACCGTATAGCCCGCGGGAACCTGGAAGAGCGTCGGGTCCGGCGCCGTGCGGGAGATGTTCTGGAACTGGAAGTCCACTTCGCCCATGCGGGGATCGGTGCGCTTGGATTGAATGGTCAGTTGGAGATCGGTCGAGTACCAGCGTTGGGTGGTGATGGTGATGGCTTGATCGTTACCGACCTGTCCGGCCGGGATGGTGCGCACGATCTGGGTACCCGTGCAAGGCAGACCCTGAATGGTTTCGGTTCCCAGGCTGGTGGTGACGTCATCCGCGTTCTGATGCGGCGTGCGGGCCGTCTTCGCGGTTCCCGGAGTTGGAAGAGCCGACTTGGTGGCGGTCATGGTGCTGGGGTTCAGGAAGTAGGCGAACCCGGCCACGGGATCGAAGATCTCGATGGTGGTCTTGGGCGTACCGCCGCTGAGCGAACCGAAGCCGGAGAAGGTGCGCTCAATGCGGGTGCGGCCTTCCGCATCCCGATAGAACTGCGCTGTGTTGCTGTGCTGGATGTTGGTGCCGTTGGCGAGCGTCTGGCTTTCCGTAGTCAATTCCTGACCCGAGAAAGGCGCGCCGGTGACGATGGTTCCGGGGCGGCCGCCTTCCACACCGAGCATGTGGACTTCACGGCCGAAGCCGCGTCCACCGGGTCCGGGCATTTGCGCCTGCGCGAGAACCGCGGAGGCGATTGAGATGGCGAAGCAAGCCGCAATACGTGTCTTATTCATTGGTTTCTCCTTGTGATGGATAGGTGGGTTCGTTGGAAATTCGGATAGCGCGCGGGGTGCCGTCCATGCCGAGCAGCAGATCAGCCTGAACGTCATCGCCGAGACGATTTTCGGAGACGGGAACTCCCATCGCCTGCAAAGATTCACGGGCCAGTTGGACGCGGACCGTTTCCGTGGCTTCATCCGGCGCGATTGCTTCGGCGTAGGGCAACGGGACGAAGTCAGCGGAATCCGCATCGGTGAAACTAGCTTCGTTTTGCAAGGTGGGCCGCGGGGGCGTCAGCGGATGGACGAGCAGCGCGCCTACTAGAATGCTGGCGGCTAACGCCCCGGCGCCGGCCCAGATCAACGGCTGTCGGCGCTGATTGATGGCGACACCTTTGATGGCGACCACCGGCAGCTTGCGAAGAATCTGGCTTTCGATGCGGGCGGGAGCGCGTTGGGCCTGCACCGCCAACTGGGCCAGCGCGGCCGTGAGCTGCCGTTCGTTGTCGAGGCGCAGCGCGCACCCGGCACATCCAGCGGCGTGATCGAAAACGATGGCGCGCAGGTCCGACGAAAGCTCCCGGCCGCGCGCGGTTTCGATCAATTGTTCCCGAATTTCTTCACATTTCATGGCAGCACCCGATTCTTCTTTAACGACTGTAATTTCGACAGCAACATGGCCCGGCCGCGGTGGAGCCGGGACCGCACCGTGCCGACCGGGCAGCCGATCACTTCGGCGGCTTCCTCATAACTCAACTCCTGCAACTCGCAAAGAACCACAGCTTCGCGGTAGACGCCGGGAAGCGCGAGCACCGCCTGGCGGACGGAATCGATGGTCTCGCGCCGCGTCAGGCTCGCCAGCAGGTCGGCGTCACTGGCGACTTCCAGGTCGGAGTCGGTAAACTCGCGGCCCTGTTCGCGTCCAAGCGCCACATGTTTTCGGACGCGGTTGCGGGCGATTCCATAAACGTAAGAAACCAGCGTGCCCCGCTTGGGATCGAATCCACTGGAATCGCGAATCAGAGCCAGGAACGTTTCCTGGAGAACCTCTTCGGCAATCGACGGATTGCCGCTCATGTGCAGCGCAAAGCGGTAAATAGAATCGGCGCGCTGCCGGTAAAGAGTCGAAAAGGCGTCCGCGTCACCCTTGCGGGCAAGTTGAAGGAGATCGACGTCGCGGGTCTCAGGATTGGGCAAAACCGCTTCGACGATCTCCATGCCGCTTCTGTATGGAATGGCGTTGGCGGAGCGGAAAGGTTCCACAACCTGAATTATTTCTTTTTGGTTTGGAGGACGCGGGGAATACCGGCCAGATCCGGCGTGATGGAGGGCGGTTCCCACTCCGGACCGAGGAGCGCCGCGACGGGGGCGGATTGGCCCGCGCCTATCTCGATTACCAACGTACCACACGGCTTCAGGACTCGGGAGGCTTCGGGAATCAACCGGCGGTAGAACGAGAGGCCGTCCGGCCCGGCAAACAGGGCGAGACTTGGTTCCCAGTTGACTACTTCCGCCGCCAGGGTTAACCGATCTGGCGCGGCGACGTAAGGCGGGTTCGAGACAATCAGGCCGGCGGTGTGATCGGCAAACGCGCTGAGGAGATCCGATTGAATGAACTGCACGCGGGCGTTTAGCTGGAGCGCGTTGCGCCGGGCGACGGCGAGCGCGGGCGCCGAGATATCGACGGCGATGACTTCGTTTTGCCCATGGGTTTCGAGAGCAAGCGTGATGGCAATTGCGCCGGAGCCGGTTCCGACGTCGACGATGCGGGTGTGATTTGGGAGAGCGGCCAGGGCGGCTTCAATCAGATGTTCGGTTTCCGGGCGCGGGATCAGGACGGCGGAATCGACGTAAAAGGGCCGGCCGTAGAACTCCTGGACGTGGGTGATGTATTGAGTAGGCTTTGTTTGCAGCCGCTCGTGGAGATAGCGGCCGTAGTGGATCCACTCCACCTCCCGCAGTTCCTGCTCGGAGTGGGCGTATAGGTAAGTGCGGTCGCAGTGAACGGCGTGAGCGAGAAGGACTTCGGCGGTGAGCCGCGGGACGTCGATCCGGCCCCGCTCCAGGAGTTGAGTGCCCTGCCGGAGCGCCGTCCCCAGCGTCATTTCCGCAGCGTCATTTCAAAAGCTTAGGCGGCTTCGCCCTGGCCCTTCATCTTTTCCGACTGATAGTGACGGCTGAGGGCTTCGAGAAGCGAATCGATCCGGCCTTCCATGAAGAGATCGAGCTGATGAATGGTGAAGCCGATGCGGTGGTCGGTGACGCGGTTTTGGGGGAAGTTGTAGGTGCGGATCTTTTCGCTGCGGTCGCCGGTGCCCACCATGCTTTTCCGCTCGGCGCCGAGCGCGGCCTGCTGCTTCTCCAATTCCAACTCGTAGAGCCGCGACCGTAGCACGCGCAGCGCCTTGGCGCGGTTCTTGATCTGGGACTTTTCATCCTGGCAGGAGACGATGAGCCCGGTGGGCAGATGTGTGATCCGGACGGCGGAGTAAGTCGTGTTCACCGACTGGCCGCCAGGACCCGACGAGCAAAACGTATCGATGCGAATATCCTTGTCTTCGATCTTGACTTCCACTTCGTCGGCTTCCGGCAGAACGGCGACGGTGACGGCGGACGTGTGAACGCGGCCCTGCGTCTCGGTGGCGGGCACGCGCTGCACCCGGTGCACACCGCTCTCATACTTCAGCTTGGAGTAAACGTGGTTGCCGTTCACCAGAGCGAGAACTTCTTTGAGACCGCCGACCGAACTCTCGCTCATGGAAGTCACTTCGACCTTCCAATGCTGCGTCTCGGCGAAGCGGGTGTACATGCGGAACATCTCGGCGGCGAAGAGAGTGGCTTCATCGCCGCCCGTGCCGGCGCGTATTTCGAGAACGCAATCCTTTTCATCCAGCGGATCTTTGGGCAACAGGAGGACTTTGAGTTCGCTCTCGATCTCCGCGACCACCGGTTGGAGCCGCGTGATCTCTTCCTGCGCCATCTCGCGCATCTCGGGATCTTTATCGGCGGCCATGCCGAGCGCCTGCTCCAGCTCGCCGTGAGACTGCTTCCACTCGCGGTACTTGGTTACGAGTTGGGAAAGATCGCTGTGGGCCTTGGCGGCCTTGCGGTACTGATCGGCATCGTTGATGAGGATGGGATCGGCAAGCTGCTGGCTGAGTTGCTCAAAGCGTATCTCGATCTGGTCTAGTTTGTCTGCGAATTCCACGGTGCTCTCTCTGAATGACCTTCTTATGCGATGACGAGTTCGCCGTTTTGGTCGCGTTCCAGGGACATGGCGCGATCGAGCGCATGGATGGCGACCTCCGTCTGGCCGTCGGACGGAGGCTGGGTGGTGACGCGCTGCAGCCAGAGCCCGGGCGCGGTCAACAAGGCGAGGAATGAACCCTGGCGTTTGGCGGCGAAACGGATCAGTTCATAACTAAGGCCGGTGATGAACGGAAGCAAAACGATGCGGGAGATCAGCTTGGGTGCGAAACCATCGAACGGCAGGAACAGATAGACCAGCATCGAGATCACCATGACGACCAGCAGGAAGCTGGTACCGCAGCGTGGATGCCAGGTGGTGAAGCTCTGCGCATTGGGGACGGTGACGGGGCGGCCCGACTCGAAGTTGAAGACCACTTTGTGTTCCGCGCCGTGATATTCGAAGACGCGCCGGATATCTTTGGCGCGGGAGAGCAGGGTCAGGAAAGCCAGAAAGATGGCGATGCGGATGATACCGTCAACGGCGTTCATCGCAATGCGGCCGTGGAGCGCGGGAACGTGGTCCCCGAGCAGCGTGGCGAGCGACAGAGGCACGAACTTATACAAGAAGATGAAGAACGCGAGGGAGAAGAGAAGGTTGATGGTCAGCGCGGTGTTCGAAACCGGCTTCGTTTTGTGCCGGGTGGCCGGGTCGGCCTCCAGGGCGACATTGGCGGAAAACTTCAGGGCTTTCACCCCCAGCGACATGGCTTGACCCAGGGTGCCTAGACCGCGGAAAACAGGCCATTTGAAGATCGGATACTTCTCCGACATGCGCGCGACCGGCATCTCATCCACCACGATTCCGCCATCCGGCCGGCGCACGGCAACGCAGTAACTATGCGGAGCGCGCATCATGACGCCTTCCATGACGGCTTGGCCGCCGACCAGGGTTTCTTCGCCGCTCTCGAGAACGGGAAGCATTTGTAGATGAGCGAAGAGACGCAGGGAAGTACGGATTGACACGAGGACCCTCGATTTTAGTATAGGGGATCATTCGGGAAGCTCGATCTCGACGGGGAAACGTCTTTCTGCGAAACAAATCGATTTCGAGGTTAACTGCTTTCGGATCAGCGATTTATCTCAATCTCCATAACCCACGGAAAGCGCGGAGACTAGCTGCTCTGGTTGTTCTAAGGGAAATCTGCTAGACTACTTCGACCGACGAAGATATCGCATGACTGTAATACGAACTGTGTCTGCCCTGTCCCTGGTCCTTGCGGCGGCCTTACTGTCCCAGGCCACACCCAAGTACACCAACTTTGAAGGCTCTCCGGTGAACCCGATCCGCTTGTCGGCGGATCTTACCCGCCTATATGTAATCAACAATCCCGCGTGCACTCTATCCGTATTCGACGTGACCACCCCGGCCAGCCCGGTGAAGGTTGCGGAGATCCCCGTTGGAATCGAGCCGGTATCCGTCGCGCCTAATCCGTACTCAACGGTGCTGAACGACGAGGCCTGGGTGGTGAATCAGGAATCCGACAGCATCAGCGTGGTCTCGGTTTCGAAGGGCATCGTAACGGACACCATCGCCGCCAAGGATGAGCCGGCGGACATTCTTTTCGCCAACGGGTATGCGTTCGTCAGCATCTCCCGCTTAAATGTGATTAACGTTTATAACGCCACCACTCATAAATTGCTTAAGTCCATTTCGGTTTTCGGCGGATTGCCGAAAGCATTGGCTCTCAGCCCGGACGGGACCACCGTCTACTCAGCTTTCCGCGCGTCTGGTAATCAAACCACTTCAATTCCATATGAACTCGCGGGCGCTTATCAGCCGACGGGGCCGCCCCAGTTCCTGCCGATTCCGCTTCAGGATTACATCACCACCTATAACAACCCGGCGTTTTCGAACTACGTGAATTGGACGATGCCCGATAATGACGTGGTCGCGATCAATACAACGAGCCTGGCCATCACAGGCTACTTCAATACAGTGGGGACCAATAACTTCAACATCGCGGTACAGCCCTCCACTGGAAACCTTTATGTCACGAACACGGACGCGACCAATCAGGTACAGGACCAGCCCACCATGTGCGGTACTTTTTATGTGAACCGCGTGAGTAAGGTCACGCCTTCTAATACAGTGGTGGCGTACGTACTTGACCCGGCGTCCAGCATTCATTGCGCCGTCGACACGAACGCGCTCTCGCTGGCGTTGTCGCAGCCGACGAACATCGTGTTCGACGGTACGGGCAACACGATGTACATCGCGGCGTTCGGCACGGACCGCATTGCGCAGGTGGACACTTCCGGCAATATTCTCGCCCGGATCGACATCAATCAGCAGGAACTCGGCGCGACGGTGGCGCCCGCGACCAAGCGGGGACCGCGCGGGCTCGCAATCAACAACACGGCCAACATTCTGTATGAGTGGAACCGTATCTCGAATACTTTCTCGATCATCAACACGGCGAGCAACACCGTGGTCGCCTGGGATCTGAAGACGGGAGCAAGCGATCCAACGCCGTCCGTCATCTCGCAGGGCCGCGGGTTTCTGTACGATGCGAAGCTCTCGGGAAACGGCAGTGTGTCCTGCTCCTCCTGCCACACCGACGCGGAAGCCGACCACCTTGCCTGGGATTTGAATGACCCGGACGGGACATATACTCCGGTTACTCTGAATACCGGCAATACCTATGAGATGAATCCGATGAAAGGGTCCATGACGACGCAGCCGATGCGCGGGCTTGCCAACACGGCGCCTTATCACTGGCGGGGAGACAAGGCCGCGTTTTCGGACTTCAATGAAGCGTTTGCCGGCTTACTGGGAGGCAATCAGCTTTCGAGCTCCGATATGACGGCGTACACGAACTTTATCAACACGATCGTGTATATGCCGAATCCCTATCAGAACCTGGACCGAAGCTATCCGACCAACTTACATAATGGCAATGCGCAAAACGGACTCACGGAGTTCCAGACCGTGGCGGCGGGAACGGGTGGGCAAACTTGTATTTCCTGCCATGCGTTGACCGGCGGCACCATCGGTTCGGATTTATCGATCCGCGTCGCGGCCAACCCCCAGCCTTTAAAGATTCCCCAACTGCGGTTCACTTACACGAAGCTTCTTTTCAACCATAATGGACCGACTATCGATGGATTTGGGCTGAATCACGGGGGCGATACGAACGGCTTGTTCGCGTTCCTCAGCAATACGAACGGCTTTCCGGGGCTGCAAGGACAGACCCAGGATCAATTGGATCTCGCCGCGTTGAGCGAATCCTTTGACACGGGTATGGCGCCCGCGGTTGGTTACACGCGCACGATGACTTCGGCGAATGTCAGCAGCTCTTCCATCGTGAGCGATTGGGCGACATTGGAAGCGCAGGCGGCGGCGGGAAACTGCTCGCTCATCGCGGAAGGTTCGGTCAACGGCAGCGTAGGAACGTTAGTCTACAACCCCACAACGGCCACGTACACGAACCAGCATTCCGGCACGACGTACACGCACGCGCAGGTCGCCGCCCTGGTGCAGGGAGGCGCCACGTTCTCGATCATGGGCACGCCGCTGGGCGGATTGCCATGATCGGGTGAAGGAACCGCGGAGTTAGTTAGTTGAGTAAGTGCCCGATTGAGTTCAATCGGGCACTTTGCATTTTGGCCGTTGCGGGTGTGTTATCGGCGCGTGTTATCGAACGCTGAGCGCGTTGGTCCCGGCGAGGTCTTCGGGACTTTTCGGCGGGCTGTAATAAAGCATTCGCGCGCAGCTTTCACAGAACATGATCTTCTCGCCGCGTTTTAACTCCTGCAGAAATTGAGGGCGCAGGGAGATGTGACACTGGGAGCAGCGCCCGTCCACCGCTTCGGAAACGGCGACGCCGCGGAGTTTCCGGAGCCGCTCATAGTTCGCCGCAACCGATTTCGGCAGGCGCGCGAACAGCTCATTGCGTTCGGCCTGCAATTCGTTCATCCGCTTGCGGTCTTCCGCCGTGCGTTTCTCAGCGCGCTGTTTTTCGGCAGTCACCTGGGCGCGCTCGTCTTTCAATACGCCTTCGGCCGCTTTTACATTCTTGTCGAGCGGTTCGGAAGCACTCATCAGATCGAGAATGCGATCTTCATGGCCGCGGATCTCGCGCTCACAATAGTCGATTTCGTTTTGAAAGGCGCGGTACTGGTCGTTGGTCTTGGCTTCGAGCGTCTGCCCTTTGAGCTTGGAGATTTTCGCTTGCGCGGTCTGGATTTCGCCGTCCAGATGCTTGCGGTCTTTTGCGTTTGCGGCAAGCGCGGCACGGTCCACTTCCAGGCGCCGCTCATGGATGCCCAGCTTCTGCTCAATGGCGGCGATGTGTTTGGGAAGAGCGGAGATTTCTTTGAGTAAGCTTGAAATCCGGAGGTCGAGAGCCTGCAGCCGCACGGCCACTTCAACGTCAGCCAGCATCAATGTCAGCAGTTTAACATGTTCAGATTTTGAGGAATTTGAACCGGCGCGCCAGCGGTCCGGCGACGGCGCGCCGGGCGGCGTCGAGTTCGGCGATACGGAGCAGGCGGGCGGCGGTGTAGAAGACCACGACGCCGAGAGGAATGGAGACGAGCACATCCAATAAGTGCACGCGGACATGGTTTCCGAGCGCGGCATGAATGCCGCGGCTGGACGCGAAAATCACGGCGCTCATCACCGCGGTGGCGGCGAATATTTTCCAGATGCTGTTCCACAGCGCCGCTCCGTGGATGCCGTGAATGCGGCGCTGCATAACGATCAGCAGAACGATGAAGCCGAAGATGGCGACGGTGGAAGTGGAGAGCGCCAGGCCCGCATGACCCAGTCCGGCCACCTTGACCATGGTGGAGGCCATCGCGAAATTAACCAGGATGGAAATGAGGCTGACGATCATGGGCGCGCGTGCGTCGTTGAGCGCGTAGAACGCGGGCGCCAGAACTTTGAGGGTCGCGTACCCGCCGAGCCCAATTGCGTAGCAGGAGAGCGCGACCGCGGTTTGATGCGTGTCGAAAGCTTTGAAGCGGCCGCTCTGGTAAACGAGCCCGATCATGCTTTCACCCAGGATGGCGAGCGCGGCGGCGGAGGGAATGGTAAGGAGCAGCGTCATCGCGATGGAGCGCGAGAGCGTGGTCCGGAACTCCTCCATGTCGCCGGCGGCGGCGCTCCGCGAGATGCTGGGCAGCGTGGCGGAAGCGATGGAGACGCCGAAAAGCCCGAGTGGCAACTGCATGAAGCGGAACGCGTAGTTGAGCCAGCTTACGGCGCCATTCACGATGTGCCCTTGCGGATCCGTGATCCCGGCGGCGAAGTTGGTGTTGATGAGGACATTGATCTGGACTGAGGCGTTGCCGAGGATGGCCGGCCCCATCAGGCGGATGACGTTGCGCAGACCTTCGTGCGAAGCGTTGAGTTGCGGACGGAACGAAAAGCCTTTGCGCACCAGGCTGGGGATTTGAAATGCGAGCTGCAGAGCGCCGCCGATGACGACGCCATAAGCCATTCCGAAGATGGGCTGAATGCCGAGCGAGGGTCCGAGCCAGAAGCCGATGAGCAGGCCAAAAAAAACGGAACCGAGATTAAAGAAGGTGGAAGACAGCGCGGGCACGCCGAACTGGCCGGTGGAGTTGAGAACGCCCATCGCCTGCGCGGCGAGCGCGACCAGCAGCAGGAACGGGAACATGATCCGCGTGAGCGACACGGCAAGTTCAAACTTCCCCGGCACTTTGTGGAAAGGCGACGCGAAGAGCTCCACCAGTTGCGGGCTGAAGATCATCCCGAGCACGCAGAAGAGACCCACCACCACGATCAGCGTGGTGGCGACCAGGTTATAAAGTTCGCGCGCGTCGGGCTTGCCTTTGGTGGTGAGATAGCGGGTGAAGATGGGGACGAACGCGGATGAGAGCGCGCCTTCGGCAAACAGGTCGCGGGTGAGGTTGGGGATGCGGAAGCCGACCAGAAAGGCGTCATAAACAATGCCGGCGCCGAAGTAATGCGCCATGAACCACTCGCGGATAAGGCCGGTGACGCGGCTGAGGGCGATAGCGATGGAGACAATGCCGGCGGAGCGGACCAGCTTGCCTTCACCGGTTGTTTCGGGAGCAGTCATTCGGCGACTTCGTGAACTTCCACATTGGCGTAGATCTTGCGCGCCTCTTCGAGTGAGGCGAACCGCATGCCGGGCAGCATGGCGGAGGCGGTTCCTGCGGCGACGCCCCAGCGGACCGCTTCGGGGAAGGGATCTTTATTTTCGAGCGCCCAAAGGAACGCGGCCGACTGCGCGTCCCCGGCGCCGATGGGGCAGAGCGCGTCAACGCGCGGCGGGATGGCTTCAATCAGCTTGCCCTTGTGAAAGGCGACGGCGCCGCGGCTGCCGATGGACAGCATGACGGATTCCGCGCCCATGCGATGGAGACGTTCGGTGGCCTGCAGACAATTCGTGCGCGTGATCAGCGCCGTGTTGAGAAGGCGCTCGGCTTCCTCCTGATTAGGGGAAACGACGGTGGGGTTGGCGGCCAGCGCCAGACGGAACGCTTCGCCGTCCGTATCGAGAAGGGTGCGCACTTTCTTCTGATGCGCCACCGCGATGATGCGGGCGTACAGATCGGGCGGAGCGCCGGGCGGCAGGCTGCCGCAGAGCATGAGCCACGCCGCACCGTTCAGATGACCATGGACGGCGCGTTCCACTTTGGCGATTTCAGCGGGGCTGAGTTTCGGGCCGTGTTCGTTGAGTTTGGCGGTGAGGCCGTGGCTATCGGTGATGGTGAGATTGGTGCGGACTTTATTGCGGACGTGCACCACGATGACGGGAAATCCGCAGTCCTTCAGGAACTCTTCGAAACGCTTGCCGGAGCTGCCGCCGGCCGGAAGAATCGCGAGCGTGCGGCCGCCGAAACTATGGATCACTGACGACGCGTTGATTCCGCGCCCGCCCGGCGTGTCCTTGGTGGATTGGATGTAAGCGCGGTCTTCAAACGCCAGACGATCAACGGTGATCGTGCGGTCGATGGCCGGGTTTACGGTGAGGGTAACGATCAAGTTCTCATGGTGGCATAACAGGTCTCGTCGCGCTGACGCCGAACAGTCAGAGATGCGGTCAGGAATGCAGTCCCGCAATCTCCCGGGCTTCTGCAAAAATCCTGGCCAGCATTGCTTCCGTGAGCCGCCCGGTGAAAGTGTTCTGCTGACTCGGATGATACGACCCGAGCACTACCGGGCCGCTTCCCGGAACCGCCAATCGGGCGCCGTGGCTGAACGGATACCCGGCGCGGGAGGCAATCATCCCCTTGCTCATCAGCGTCGCCAGGTAAGCGCTCCACGCCAGCGAGCCCAGCGCCACCACCACCCGGACAGCCTTCAGCAAAGCCAGCTCGCGCTCCAGGTACTTGCGGCATGTCAGGAACTCTTCCCTGGACGGCTTGTTGTCCGGCGGCGCGCAGCGCACCGGCATCGTCATATAGGCGCCGTTGAGAGCCAACCCATCAGTTTTAGAAACGCTCAGCGGCTGGTTCGCGAGCCCGTTCTGCCACATGGCGCGGATCAGAAAGTCGGCCGACCGGTCGCCCGTGAAAATTCTTCCCGTCCGATTGCCTCCATGCGCGGCCGGCGCGAGTCCGATTATGAGAATGCGCGCGTCCCGGTCGCCGAAACCCGTCAGCGGCTTGCTCCAATACTCTTCATCGCGGAAGGCTTTCCGGCGAACCCGCCCCACCTCTTCGCGGTACGCCGTTAACCGCGGGCATTCCCGGCAGTTCGTCACTTCACTGTTGAGTATTTCCCACTCGTTCCGCATCGGGTCACAAAGCTCTCGGCCATCGCGCGTCACTTCGGATAACCGGCTAACCATAGGAAACAAAAGAGCGATCCGCGCCTCGGCCGGCATCCGAAAGAAGTATATCGTTCCCGATGCGCGGTCCCCGTCTGCTACGCTTAAGCCGAAACTCGACTCGTCCACGAGTTTTCAGTAGGCCGATCATTCATCATTCTGTGACTTGGAACAGCATAAAACCGTCGAGCGCTCCCGCTCTTTGGCTTTGGACGGCCGTTGGCGCCGCCCTCGTTTTAGTCAGCCTGGCGGTGTTGAACTGGTACGGCGTCCAAAGCGCCAACCGGGTTTATCGCAATGAGCAAACCACGCGCCGCGAAATCGCGCAATTTCTGACGCGCCTTACCGAAGCCGAGACCGGCCAACGTGGGTTTATCATCACGGGCGAGGACAGTTACCTTGCACCTTACAGGCTCGCAAACACCTTCATCCCCGGGCTGCTCGCGGCGCTCCATCGCGATTTAAGCAACGACGCGGTGCTGACCCGGGATCTCGATCAGATCAGTGACCTGGCGTCGCGCAAGCTCTCCGAGATGCGGCTCACCATTTCCGAGCGCCGCGAGCATGGCTTCCAGGCTGCCATGGACGTCATGAAAAGCGACGAGGGCCGCCGGTACATGGAAAAAATCCGGCAGCTCGATCAGAAGATGCTGGCGCGCCAAACCGAGGTTTCGGAAGGCGCGTTTCACCATGCCGAAGATAAGGCCCTGAACTCCGTTCTAGTCACGCTCATGGCCAGTCTTGCGATGCTGGTCATCATCGCCCTCATCAACCTGAATCTGGAGCGCGAAAAGGAAAGAGCGCTCGCCGCCAATCAGGCCAAGAGTTCGTTTCTCGCCAACATGAGTCATGAACTGCGCACCCCGCTCAACGCCATCATCGGGTATAGCGAGATGCTGCAGGAGGAGGCTTTGGCCGGAACCACGCCCAAGTCCCTGGTGGCTGACCTGGAAAACGTGCGTGGCGCGGGCAAGCATCTTCTACAACTGATCAACTCCGTCCTCGATTTATCGAAAGTGGAAGCGGGGAAGATGGAAGTGTTTCTGGAAACTTTCCCGGTGTGCGAGCTCGTGGAGGAAGTGGTCAGCATTCTCCGTCCGTCCGCTACTCAGAACAATAACGGCCTGAGGGTCGACTGCTCCCCGGCGGTGGGCCGCATGCATTCGGATCACGTCAGGGTGCGGCAGAGCCTTTTGAATCTGGTGGGCAACGCGTGTAAGTTCACCCGCGACGGCGAAGTGGCGCTTTCGGTGGAGCGCACCACGGCCGCCGGCCGGGACTGGATCGATTTCACCATCTCCGATACCGGGATCGGCATGAGCGCTGACGAACTGTCAAGAGTGTTTGATCCGTTCATCCAGGCTGACCCTTCGACCACCCGAAAATTCGGCGGCACCGGGCTCGGGCTCGCTCTCAGCCAGCGGTTCGCGCGCATCCTCGGCGGCGGCATCACCGCGGAAAGCACGAAAGGCGTCGGTTCCACCTTCCACCTCCGTCTGCCCGCGAATATGGAAGCGGCGGCTGCTGAGGCCGTCGCGCCCCTGAGCGATTTGCAGAAGCAGGGCCGGCACGATAGCTCTGTGCTGGCTATCGATGACGAACCCGCCGTGCAGAAGATGCTTTCCCGCACTCTGGAGAAGGAGGGTTTTACGGTGTACGGGGCCAAGTCCGGGGAAGAAGGCATGAAGCTGGCCCGCTCTCTCAGACCGGCCGTAATCACGTTGGATATCCTGCTCCCCGGGATGGACGGATGGAGCGTGCTGGCCAGCCTGAAGTCCGACCCCGAACTCGCGACCATTCCCGTCGTGGTCCTGACGATCGAGGATAAACGCAATCTGGGTTTCACGCTCGGCGCGGCCGACTACCTGATCAAGCCTGTGAACCGGGATCGCCTGCTCGCCGTCCTCGCGCGCTACCGGGCCGCCGGAGCTGAGCGCTCCGTTCTGGTCATCGATGATGATCCGAACGCCCGTAACCTCTTGCGGCGTCTTCTGGAAAACGATGGTTGGAGCGTTCGCCAAGCCGAGAATGGCGTTACGGCCCTGGAGCATTTACGCCGCAAGCCCAGCAGCGTGATTCTGCTCGATCTCATGATGCCGGAGATGGATGGCTTCCAGTTTCTTGCCGCCTTGAAGGAGAAAGAAGAGCTACGCGGCACGCCGGTCATTGTGGTGACGGCCAAGGATCTGACCGATGAGGATCGCAAGCGGCTCAATGGTCAGGTGAAACGGATTCTGCGGAAAGGCGCGTACGGGCGTGAAGAGCTTCTGGCGGAAGTGAGCCGCGTGGTGCAGACTTTGCGGGGACTTAACGGATAGACCGCCTTCTCAAAAACGTCCGGATACTTTCGGCCAGCCGATGAGTTTAAGAAATTTCAAATATTCCCGATTTCCCCTCAAAATATCCAACGAGGGATTCGTGGGCGCACCTAGGACGGAGCTGTCGCCCCGCTCGAAGCCCGCCTGCAGCAACTTGCCGGCTTCCTCAACTTCACCGGCTTGGGCATATAGGACTGCAAGAACGTGGGTTTCGAAAGGTTTAGCGGCCCAATAACTTCTAACCTCTTCAGCGATCCCGAGGGCTCGATCCCTGTTTCCTCGCGCCGCTTCCACGGAGCCTCGTAAGCAGAAAGCCAGTTCCGAATCTCCGTATTTCTCGACGTTGTCGCACGCTTTAAGAGCCGCGTCATAGTCTTTCGCCCACGTTAAAGCCCGCGCCAAGGTCACGTAAGAGTTCACCTCATACGGCTGCAGCCTTACCAACTCCCGCGCCTGTTTGTAGAATTCGGGAAATTGGCGTGCCCGGAACAGTTGCGTCGCTAGTTGTTGGTTAAGGATGAAAGACGCCGGGTCCAACTGTAGCCCCGCGCGCAGTTGGTCGAAGGCTTCTTTGGAACTACCCTTTTTCCCAAGATATGCTCCATACCAGAGACGCACCGTCGGATCGCTCGGGGTCTCATAGGTGGCTCGGCGCAAGAGTTCCTCAGCGGTTAGCCATTTGTGGACATCCAGCGATCTTAGGTACCCCAAGACTCCCAGCGCGAGCCCCGAGTGCGGCTCCAGCGCCACTGCACGCTCGGCCGCGCCGATAGCTTTGGTCATCGCGTCGTTATGGCGCATAATGCCGAAATTTTCCATGGCGGAGTACGCCTCGGCAAGGCCAACCCAGGCCTTGGTGTAGCGAGGTTCTAGGCTGATCGCCGATTGGAACTCGTTGGCAGCGTTCAAGAGACCCTCGGCATTGCGTCTTTTCGCGAAGTCCTCACCGCGCTCGAAGCTTTGCACAGCTTCCGGGTTCAAGGGCCTTGGCTGCAGAATCTCCCAGGTGGCGACACTCAACAGACTAGAAACGAATACTCCAATAGCTAACCTCCGCACCAGGCGTTTTCGCGAACGAATCAGAGCTATGACATCTAGCGGACTCTGGGGGCGTGATTCAGGCTGCCTCCTCAGGCAGGCCTGAATCGCACTGTCCCAGCGGGTATCCAAATGCGGAACGAAGATTCTGGGCGAAGGTGCATCCTCCGTTAATCGCCGCTCCGCCACTTCTCGCGCTGAGCCGCCTGCAAACGGAAGCTTCCCAGTCACCATCTCGAACAGCACGACTCCCATCGCGTAGACGTCTACAGCGGGCGAAATCGTGGAAGCGGTCAGTTGCTCCGGGGCGATATAAGCCGGCGTTCCCTCCAGGCAAACTCCCGAATCGCTTCCCTCACTGACGCTGACGTTCGACGCGCTTTGAAGACGTGCAAGACCGAAATCCGTGATCGCCGCCCGCACCGGACCACCCGGTTCTTCGACGAGCATGATGTTTCCGCTTTTGAAATCACGGTGGATCACACCCACCGCATGAGCTCTCGCAAGGCCTTCCGCAATTTGCTTTGCTATGGGAAGCGCCTCCGACTCGCGCATGGGACCGAGGCGGTCAATTCGCTCGGCTAGCGTCTCACCTTCTAGTAATTCCATGCTTAAAAACGCAATCGCTCTTTGTTCCTTCTCTTCGCGCGGCTCGTGGAAGAAGAGGTCATGCATGCGGGCTACGTTTTCATGGGTCACTTTTCGAGCCATCAGAATTTCCTGCTTAAAAAGAGCAAGAAGGCTGTCGTTATAGAGAGCGGGCCGGAGCGTCTTAAGCGCGACTTTCCCGCCGAGCTCAAGATCTTTAGCGGCGTACACCTCGCCCATCCCGCCTTCTCCAATGAAGCGTTCGACCTGAAACCGGCGGCAGAGCACTTCGTCGAGTTCGAATGTCCGCATGTTATTCACCAGGTACTCGACCAGCCGTTCCCGACTGATTGCGGGCCCATTGAGCAGAGTGCTGGCAGCCTGATGGTGGTCAACCATGCTTCGCAAGCAGTCACCGAGTTCGGCGTTGCTCCCGCAAGCGTCTTCGACGAATTGGGTACGCGCTCCCGTCTCCAGGTCCAGTGCCTGCCCGAACAGGCTTTTCAACCTCTGCCAGCCCTCGGCGGTCATCCTGCCGCAGCGCCGGAGTCAAGGCTGCGCTCGAGCCATGAGCGAGCCATATCCCAGTCTCGCCTGACTGTGCGCGACGAGATCCCCAAAACGGCCGCGATTTCATCTTCGGTGAGACCGCCGTAGTAGCGGAACACGACTATTTTCGCTTGGCGGCGATCCCATTCTTCGAGTCGATCCAACAATTGCTCGACCAATAAGACGGAATCCAAATCGCATTTGCCAACAGCCATCCAGTCAAGCAGTTCCAGCTTACGCTTTGCGCCTCCGCGCTTGGCGGAGCCTCGGCGGCGTGCATGATCGGCCAGTATTTGCCGCATTATGATCGCCGCGACCGCGAAGAAATGCGCGCGGTTTTCCCAAATTTGTTCCGTTCCAACCAATCGAATGTAGACTTCATTTACCAAGG
Source organism: Bryobacteraceae bacterium (assembly GCA_965225785.1). Lineage (GTDB taxonomy): Bacteria > Acidobacteriota > Terriglobia > Bryobacterales > Bryobacteraceae > Bog-113. Next base: position 280,195 of record CBDDBV010000022.1, read on the forward strand.
CCGTGGCCTGAAGAGTGTGGTCTGGACGTTCCCCGCGCATGGCGCGAGCCGCCCTTTTGCGCAACTCCGGGAGCACGAGCGCGATCAAACTCTCTTCACTCGCTTTATCGCCCGTCCGGAGATCGTTTAGGATCTTCGTAATCTGCTCGGGATTTGTTTGCTGCATCGGACTTGGTGACACAGTGTACCGCAGTAAAAAAAAATCCTTGTAGCTGCTTGTCCTATTCCGTCGCCGTTATACGCTATCTCAGATGGGCCGGACGTGCTGGACGTTTCAGCGAGTTCAAGCCCTAGCTTGATCACGAGGGTAGGAATATGGAAACGGATAGAAAACTCGGCCCCGCTTTAGCGAGCACGTTCCCGAACATAGAAGGGACGAAGGTAAGCTGGCGAAAGCCTGACGGCTCCCAGGACGGCAAGGACGGCAAGACTTACATTTCGATGGCCTGGACGGCTCGCAATCGGCCAAAGGACAGCACTTTCGGATGCTGTCAGTGGATCAGGTATGTTGTGATCGCCGATAATCTTGCCGATGCGACAAAAGCAGCGTTGGACGGCCTCTACTGGGGTACCCAAATCGCCAGTTCCTCTAGGAGCAGCAAAGACCTTCAAGTGATCCATGTAGATGCGAACGGGACGCTTACATCGCCTCGATCCGTGAATTATGCGGTTGTTAAGTCTGTCAAAGACAATCCCAGCGTGCCGAATTCGACAATCGCACTTGAACTTTGGTTTGGAGACAACCCTTTCAACTCCGATTTGAAAGTAGACAAAGGCGATGGCACGACTCAGACCCTCGCGCAATTGGAAGCAGTCTGCGGAAAAGTGCCTTGTGTCGTAGTTCCGCCGCCCGAACTAAAGGAAACTGCATGATCGCAAGCACACCGCCCGATAAAGTTAACGGTACGACCGTCAGTTGGAGGGACAAAGAGGGGCAGCCCACCGACGGCGCCACCTATTATTCCGTGTCATGGAACACCCGCAGCCGGCCTAGTGATCGGTTGGACGGATGCCCTCAGTGGATTCGCTACATCGCTATTGGCGATACCCTGGAAGCCGCTCAGTCGGCGTTGACTAACTGCCTCATCGCAGACACTCAGATCGCTAGCTCGTCGCGAAGCAGCAAAGATCTCCAGGTTTTCTATGTCGATGCCGAAGGGGATATAAAGGATACGTTCGTCGTCAAGCACGCTTTGGTCCCGGAGGTATTTAGCGACTCCTCCCAATCGCAGTTTCCGATCGCAAAGAAGTTGTGGTTTGGGGAGCAGCCCTTCGACCCTAAGCTAAGACTTCCGAACGGTGAAACCGTAATGGAGTTGGAGTACGACTGCAACCACCCACCGCCGGGCTAGGCAATGGATTTATCAACGCAGAGGGAGCCTTCCGCTTTCCTCCAGCTCGCTCCCCGTTTCCGACCTGTTTACCGTTCCCTCGACCGCCTCGTCCTTTCCTCCGAGGACGAGGTGAGATGCATCGATAGTGCCATCGAGGCCGATACCATCCAGGCAGTGATCCGGTTCGGCAATGTGAGCGATGCGGAGAGGCTTTTACTTGAGCGCTACCCGGTCGAAGCGATCCGCGTCTCAGTGCGGACGCTGATCGCATCCGGTCTACTGCGTCCGGGTTCGAATGGTCCGCCGGCCGTTGCTGGTTACTGGGATAGCGCGGGTATTTCCCCGCCGAGCGGACAGCTCTCTTTTCTGCCTCTTTGCGAAGCCGCTGCGGCTTTAATACCTCACGCGCTTTCCACGAACAATCTCTTTGTTACGGACCAAGCTCCCTTCCTGCTGGTCACTACGGACGACTACCTTCGCCCCGAGCTCGCCGAAGTCGACCGGCGATCCGCTCCTTGGCTTCTCGTCAAGCCCATTGGACATACGATCTGGCTTGGCCCGCTTTTCATACCCGGCGAAACGGTCTGCTGGGAGTGCCTCGCCAAGTGGGTCAAACCCCATCGCTGGGCGCAGGCCGCCTTCTCGGGATGGGGACCGGAACAGTTTCCGCCGCAACCTTCTACCGCCTGCTTGGCAACTACGGTCGGCATGGCCGCTGGAATGATCACAACCATCGTGGCGCACTACTTTGCAAAAGGCGGGTACCCGGACCTCGAGAACACGGTGATCGCCTTTGACACCAGAACCCTTCGTCAGTCCCGCAACGTCGTCCGCAGGTGGCCGGACTGTCCGCACTGCGGCCTCGGTTACGTCGCACCCCGTCCAACTGATCTGCATTCCTTCGTCAGCCCGATCACCAGCATCGTGTCGTCGATTGAGGTGTCGAGCGAACGGGTCGGGGCTTTGTTTCATGCCCATGCGACCTTTGCGCCCCCGCTGCCGAAAGGAATATCCCGCCAGCTTCTTCGTCCGCAGCATGCCGCCGGCAAAGCATTCACAGCCGATGAAGCGGAATGGAAGTGCGCCGCGGAAGCACTCGAGCGTTACTCTTTGATCCATCGCGGAGACGAGAAAGTGCATGTCGCAACCGCGGAAGAAGTCAACGCGCTTGAGCTGGAAAGCATTCTACTCTTCAGTGATTCGCAATACCGGAATCGCGATGAGTGGAATCACCGCCACAGCGAGCTCCACTGGGTGCCGGAGCGTTTACAACCAGGCTCACGAATCGCTTGGGTTGAGGCGCAACCGCTTAAACCCGGCGGCATAGCGCGGTTCGTTCCTGCCGCACTCTGCTATATGGATTACCCTTCCCCCGACGAGTTGCGTCCTTGTGCAGCCGACACAAACGGTTGCGCGGCGGGATCGTCATTGACCCACGCCTTGCTGGGAGCGATTTTCGAACTTGTTGAACGCGACGCCGTCGCGATCTGGTGGTACAACCGGCTGTGCCGTCCACAGATCGATATCCAATCGTTGGAAGACCGGCGCTTTCTGGAATTTCAAGATGCCTTTGGAGCGATGGGGCGCAAACTCTACGTTCTGGATGTGACCACTGACCTGGAGATTCCTTCTTATGTGGCACTCGCGCCGAAGCTCGACGGATCTCAGCCCTGTTTTGGAGCAGCCGCGGGGCTGTCTTCACGGGAGGCTGCGTTCAAAGCGATCAGCGAGGTGGCTCAAATCTGCTGCTGGGCTAGCGTGGGCGCTGGCTCTGACGAATTAAGATCCTGGATTATCACGACCAATGCCAATGATCATTCCTATTTGCTTCCGTCGGCAAGAGTGACTGCGGCATCCGACCGCAACCTCAGTCATGCCGACGCTCTCGAACACTGCGTACGACAGCTACTGCGAGCCAACTTAGACCCATACTACGTTGATCTGACTCGCGCGGAAGTTGGGCTTCCGGTCGTGCGCGCGATCGTGCCGGGACTCCGTCATTTCTGGGGGCGTCTGGGACCGGGAAGGCTTTACTCGGTACCTCCCGCGATGGGATGGCTCCCGGTGCCGTTTGAAGAAAACGAGCTGAATCCTGTTACTTGTATGATCTGACGAATGCGCCGGAACCAAAGAGATGCAGGCCAACTGCGTTTACAATGGCTTGTAGAGAGCGTCGTAAGTACACCCTTTTGGGCCCTTAGCACAGCGGTTAGTGCAGCGGACTCATAATCCGTTGGTCGATGGTTCGAATCCATCAGGGCCCACCACGCGCACGCACAAACTGTTCCAGTAGGATCGCAGCCTCTTCCGCGCCGCCATACCGCGCGGCGGCGTCCGCTAGCTTGCTCACGCCTTGTTTATAGACCGGATCGCCCAGGATGCCCTCCACCGCCGCCCGGATGCTTTTCGCGTTCACCTGCGAAGGCTTAATCCGGATCCCGGCATGGCTTTCCACAATCCGTTGGGCCAGCTCCGGTTTATCCCACTCGGTCGGAATCAGGATCATAGGCACGCGCGCGTCGATCGCCGCCAGCACGGTTCCCGCGCCGCCGGTGGTAATAATTACGTCGGTCCTGGGCAGGAGATCGCTGTGCGGAATCCAACGCGTCAGGTGAACGTTCGGCGCTTTGACTCCCAGGTTGATGGATTCGGGATCGCGCGCGCCGCCGCTGGTCATGATCAACTGCATCTTCAAGTTCGCCAGACCCTGCGCCGCCGCGCGCAACACGAACGGTTCCCCCACGTGCACCGTGCCTTCCGTCGCGTGAACCCAGGGCACGTCCCGCCGAACGGTGCGCAGCCAGTCGGGCGCGGTGATCGATGACGGCTTGTTCCATAGGTACGGGCCGACGTAGCGCACGCTGTCCGGAAGATCGTGTCGGTTATAGTCGAACTCCGGCGTGGTCGGGATGATGTAGAGCGGCACGGTCGCCAGATGCGCCAGAGCCGTGCCCGCAATCGGCGGCAGCCCATACTGCCCGCGGATTTCGTTCAAGCGCTTGCGGAAGCTACCGCTTACAAACTTCTGCCCGATGGCGACGCTCCTGGCCAGCATGCGCGTGGGAAAATTGCGCGGCTTCGGCAACCCTAAGCCGAACGGCGGGGCATCCCTGCCGGGGATCATGCAGCAAGGCATGAAGGATGTGATGGCGACCGGCACGCGCCCCAGTTCGCCGAGAATGAACGTGGGACCCCACATCGACACTTCCGAAGCGATGGCGTCCGGCTTCCACTCCGTCAGGATCGCTTCCAGATCGGCCACCTGGTTGGGAATTGTTTCGATCATCCACTCGCGCAGCAGCGTCGCGAAGCTGAATCCGCCATTGGGGGACGAGGAGTTCCGGCCCGCGCCGAAGAGCGTCTTGTCCAATTCCGCTTCGTCCATCCTGGTGAACGGGAAAAGACGGTAGCCTTCCGATTCCAGCACGGCGGCGTTCTGCGGCGCCGCGTAGAACGCCACTTCATGACCGCGCGCGCGCAGCGCGTTGCCTACCGCGATCTGCGGATAAAGATGCCCCGGCGGCTGCCACGACGTGACCAGGAAGCGTGCCACTCAGGTATTCGCCGGCCGGCTCTTCTTGAGCTTGTTGACGATCACGCCGCAGTACACGCTATCGAACCACTGCGCGGGCAGAAATCGCCGCACCGTCAGAACCGCGCCGGGACGGTGGCCAACCAGATAACGGCGCTTCGGTTTGGGCGCGGACAGCGCATGATAAACCGCTTTGGCGACGTCGAGCGAGCGGATCGGCGAACTCTTTACCACCGCAGCCGCGATGCGCTCGGACTCCACCCAGTAGGGATAATTCGGGCCGTTGGGGTTGCCCGCGTTCCTGGCGTTCAGATGCGGGTTCTTCCAGATCGGCGTGTTCACGTTGCCCGGCTCAATCAGGCTGACGCTGATTCCGTGCAGCGCCAGCTCAATCGCAATCGACTCGCCGAAACCTTCGATGGCGAACTTGGTCGCGCTGTACGCACTCAGGCCAAGCGAGCCGATCAACCCGGCGACGCTCGAGAGGAACACCACGCGTCCTTTTCCCCGCGCGCGCATGTGGGGCACAACCGTTTGCGTCACCGCCACCGTTCCGAAGAAGTTGGTGTCGAAGATCCGCCGCAGCTCTTCTTCGCTCACGTCCTCGAAGAACCCGCGAATCTGCACGCCCGCGTTGTTCACCAGCGCATCGATCGCACCGTACTTCGCGATCACTTGCGCCACCGCCCGCTCGATACTCGACCGATCGTTGACGTCCAGCGCAAAGGTGTCGATGCTGACTCCGGCCGCGCTCGCGGCGTCGTCGAGTTCCCCGCGGCGGTTCAGATCCCGCATGGTCCCAACCACGCGAAATCCTTTCTTCGCCAGGTACACGGCCGTTTCCAGTCCGATGCCCGAAGAAGCCCCGGTGATCATGACTACTCCAGGGGTCACAGCAGACATAGACTACTTCGGGTCCAGCGTATAGTGGTTCATCGCCAGATAAGGCTTCAGCGACTCGCGCACGGAGTAGAAGAGCCGCAGGGCTTCCGGCAGCAGCTTCGGTTCGCGCGGCGCGATCTTTGCGGCCCAATTGTTGTCTTTGGGATGCACGTTCAAGAAGCTGACGATCTTCTCCATCGTCGCATCCGGCTCACGGCATAACTGCTCGTACTGCACGCTGACCGCGTCTTCCGCCGAAAGCTTCCCGGAATTAGCCATGTAATACCTGGCCATCTTCGCCGTGTGGTGCGCCAGCAGCCGTTCGTAGAGGCGGATGGGCGGCTTCGCCATGGCCCGCGACATCCAAAGCTGCAGCGGCCGGTTGAACATTTCGCGGTACCACGGCGCGATCATCGCCACTAAGCCATTGCGCGTTTCGAGCATGCTGCGAATGGCGCGCAGTTGGGAGTTCAGGATGTTCACCGGATGCCGGTGAATGAACACAAAGCGCGCTCCAGGAAAGCGCCGCTTGATATCCATGAAGCAGATCACGTCCCACGGATTCTTCAGCAGCAGCGGCTTCTCGCGATCGCCGACGAACTGGATTTTGCGCGCCAATTCCTGAAACTTCAGGACCGTCGCGTCTGTGATGCGCGGGCGTCGATTGCTTGTGTCCGAAAGGATGAAGCCGTATTCGATGGGGGCTTCCGGAACGGCGGGTGTGGAATCGATCACACGATCCTTGATGCCCTGGCGTTCAAACTCCGCCATCACTTCGCGGTGTCCCGCTTCCGTTCGGCCCGCCAGGAAATCGGTAAGCACTTCTTCGTAGCGGATCACGTGATAAGCGGAAACGTAGTTGAAGCACCCGGTCTCGGCCAGGAGGCGATGCAGCAGCGTGGTACCCGAACGGTGGTCGCCCACGATGAATACCGGCCGGAAGGGAACGTCTTCGATCAGCGCGAGTTGCTCGCGGTCAGGCTGGGCGGCTGTGGTCATTGCCCGTTACGGCTGCTGCTGTCCGAGGATCACGGTCTGCTCCACGGGATGCAGGTCTTCCACCGGAGTCCGCAGAAATTTCAGCGTCGTCTCCGTGAGCAGCTCCGGCAATTCCAGCGGTCCGAAATGCTCTCCGCCCGGCAGCAGTACGGATTGGCAATTCGGCAGCCGTTTCTTAATCGGATCCCAAGAGGAAAGGAAGTGTGACTTGTCCCCATACACCAATTCCACGGGGGTTTCAATCTTCTCCAGGGCCTGAAGCGTCAACTCGTCCACCTGCTCGTAATCGTCGATGAGCGTGGTGTTGCGCAGAAGCTTGAGGAGCGGCTCGCGGTTGCGCGGCAGACCGCGCGCGGGTCCGTAGAACTTGGGAGTTTCCAGGCTGAGTTGGAGCAGATAGAGCGCGTCCGCCTTCTTATCTTCCGGAACTTGAATTCCGCACTCTTCCAGCTTTTCCACCCACGCCTTCCAGCCGACCCAGTCGGGGTTCTTGCGATCGTGAACCAGCGCCGCCAGACCGGGCTCCAGCGCGAGAATCCGTTCCACGCGGCCGGGATGTTTCAGCGCGAAGTAGAGCGAAATATCCGCGCCGAAGCTGTGTCCCATTAGCGCCGCTTTTTTGATATCCAGCGCGTCCATGAGGCCGAGCAAATCCTCCGCCATGTCTTTCGAACGGTACCCGGTGGGAGTCACTTCGCTGTAGCCGTGGCCGCGCAGGTCGTACGTCGTGACCCGGAATTCGCGCCGCAGAATCGGCATCATGTAGAGATGCCAAACCGCCAGGTTGCCGAGGAATCCATGAAGCAGGACTACGTCCGGACCTTCCCCGGCCGTAATGTAGTGAAGCTGAATTCCATTAACTGCAATTTTCGGCATAGTGCGGTAGCTGCTCCTTATTCGATGTAGCCGAGTTCGCGCAAGCGCTCCATGACGACGCGCTCATCCTCTTCACTCATTTCAGCGGATTCGGTTTCGGCGGGCTTCTCTTCTTCTTCCTGCCCATTGGCGGCGGCTTTGTGGATCGGTTTCTGTGGCGTCATAGTGTTGTCAAAGATTGCGTTCTCAAGAATCTCCGCGGGCACTCTTCCCTCTAAGTCACTGTATATAGGCAAGTCCAGCGAATGCAAGATCAGCGGGGCGATATCCAGGATGGAAAGTTCGCCGGCGTCCAGTCCTTTTTTTATGCCCGGCCCGCGGGCGCCGAAGATGCCTAGGGGCCGGTGCGCGCCACTGACCACCGGGCGCGTGGAAACAATGTTCTCTCCCGGCAGGATTGAGACGAGCCCGCCATCCCGCATCTCCAGCGTGATATCCGGACCCAGCGAACCCGCCGGACCGGGGAAGATCTCTTCGCGCGTGAAGATTCCCGAGATGAGCGGCAGGCCATCTTCCGGCGAACGAACTTCGCGCAGCTCTTCCACCAGCCGTGCGCGAAACGCGGGATACTCCGCCGGTGTCACACCCGGCGTATTGCCATCGGTGCTGATGGCGATGTTGATCCCATTCGAAGTCGGCGTGGTGGCGAACGCCTTGGTCTTATCCCAATCGAGCATCCACGTGTGGCGGGCCACCTGGCCGACGCCGAGCAGCGCGTCCGGCTTCTGCTCCGCCGCCGCTTCGGACCAGAACAGATAGCCCTTCTTCGCCAGCCAGTTGTTCACATGGAAAACTTCGTAGGTGGGGCCGAACCCGTGATCGGACACCAGCAGCACGTTCGCGTCCGGCCCGGCCAAAGCCACCATCTGCTCAAAGATGGAATCGAGCTGCCGGTAATAGTTCAGGCAAAGCTCGCGGATCTGAAACTCCCAGTCTTCGGTGAGCGGCTGGGCGTCCTGGGGGCGGATAAAGCGCCAGCAGAGATGCTGCATCTTATCGACGCCGTCGAACATGAGCGCGCTCAGTTCGGATGGATCGGTGGTGGTCAGGTACTTGAAAATTTCAAACCAGTTCCGCTCGCGGCGGGTATGGAACTCGATCCACGGGCCGTATTCCTCGTGAGTGGCCACGCCTTCGGTGGACTTCTCTTCCAGCTTGATGTCCATCCCCAGCTCGCGCAGCGTGACATCCGGAAGCGCTTTCAGGCGTTCAAACAGATCCTTCGGCCAGCAGGCGAGCCGCATCTGCCGCCATGGCACCCAGCCCGGAACCACGTACCCCGAAACATGCGGCGCCGGGTACATGGACGGGAAATTCATGGCCGAGGCGTGCAGTCCGTTCTTCGAAGCGATGCCCCAGATGGTGTCGGTCAGGATGTCGCTGGAGGTAAAGAATCGGATGTGCTTGCTGTTCTGGCCTTCAAACCGGAAGAAGTCGAATACACCATGGTGGCCGGGGGTGCGCCCCGTCATCAGGCTGGTCCAGGCCGGCGGCGTCAGAGCGGGGACGATGGTGCGCAGATTGGCGCGCGTTCCACCGTCGATAAAGCTCTTCAAAAAGGGCATTACGCCCTGCGCCATCAGATCGTTCAGGATCGTCCACGTGGCGCCATCCCAACCGACTAGAAGAGTCTTGACGCTTCGGGTGGAACTCACGGCTTCGCCTCCACCACGGCGGCTTCTTTATTCACCTGGGAATCGATAAAATCCACCAGTTCCGATACCGCTACGTCGCGCTGGCCGCGTTCCCCCACAAGCGCCAGAAACTCAGCAAACGGCATTTGCATCCCGTAGTGTTCCTGCATGCCGGTACCGAGCACCACCAGATCCAATGAATCCATCCCCAATTGACTGAACAGCAAGGTCTCGGGACCGACCGCGTCGGCATAGTCCCAGTCCTGAGAAAGCTCGGAGAGCGAATGCAGAACATAGTCTAAAATCTCCTGCCGGCTCTGCTTCATTCACATTCCTTTTCATTGGTTTTGAACTGCATTGGTTTTGAACAAATCCGCAGCGTCTCTTCAGGTAGTGACACGCAACCCGCTTCCGTCTCAATGGTGGTTGCCAAAGAGATTTTCGGCGTCTTGTTTCTCACTCTAACATCTTGAAGCTGTTCAAGAAAGAAGGGAAGCCGTGTATAAAGCTCAAGCGCCGCCAATCCGGTCTACAAACAAGGGAACCCGAATCGCGGGGTGACTGCGGTAGGGCTATGTTACGACCTTGCAGCGGGCTATGTCAAATCGAAATCTCTTACAGTACGAAAAGCACGGCTATTCGCATATGAATTGGAGCTAATTCCTTCGAAACCGCTTGCGCTCCGGCCTGAAGAAAGCGCACTGGGGTACACCTCGGGGCGCTGCCGGTTGTCAACCTTGCGCCGCGAATGCTACACTCACTAACTCTACTCATCAATCCGGGCGAGGCTTTTTTCCGCACGCATCGCCGCAATACGAGCTGCAATACAACTGGTCAAAACAACAGGAATGTCAAACCGGCCGAATATTATCCTGATCAGCGCGGATTCCTTACGCGCAAACCATCTGGGCTGTTATGGTTACCCGCTGCCCACCAGTCCCGAGATCGACAAGCTCGCGGCGGAGGGCGTCCTGGCGGAGCAGATGTTCTGCCCTGTGATTCCGACGCAGCCTTCGCACACCACGCTTTTCACCGGACAAAGCCCGTTGCGGCACGGCGTGGTGGGCCATGGCGGTAAGGCCAAGCTATCGCGCAATTCGCCCTTCCTGCCGGAGATCATGCGGGATGAGGGCTATCTCACCTGCGCCGTGGATACGCTGTTCCGTGAGCGCATGTGGTTCGCGCGCGGCTACGAGTACATCATCGACCCCAGCATCAATCACGTCTTTTACGCGAATGTCACGCAGGAAGAGTTGAACGACCGCGCCATCCGGTGGATTAGGAACTTCGCCGAATCGGATCCGTTTTTCGTCTTCATTCATTACTGGGATGCGCACTATCCCTACGTGCCGCCGAAGAAACTGCGGGAAATGTTCTACCCCGGCGGGACCCCGATCGACCCGAATAATCACGCGCTCGATGAGTGGTGGTCCCATCCCATCGGTACCATGGCGCGCGATACATGGCTGCGTACCGGGAAGGGTGTGATCAATGATCCGAACTATGTAACGGGCCTTTATGACGGTGAGGTGAAATATCTCGACAACGGGATCGGCCACCTGGTGCAATCGCTTGAGGAGATGGGGAAACTCGAGGACACCATGATCGTATTCATGGCGGACCACGGCGAGAGCATGACGGACCACCGGATCTTCTACGACCATTACGGGCTCTACGACTGTACGATCCGCGTGCCTTTCATCGTGAAGTGGCCGGCGGGAAATCTGAAAGCGGGGCTGCGGCTGGCGCCGGTGCGGCAATCCTACGATGTGACGCCGAGCATTCTGGACGCCTGCGGGATCGACCTGCCCCCGGAACTGGACGGCGAAAGCTTCTATCGCCAGTGGACCGGAGAAGAGGAACCCGCCGGATATGACCGGTTTGTGACGCTGGAATCCACGTGGCAAGCCAAGTACGCGCTGCGCACGGCGGGACACAAGTTCATTCTGTCGCGCGAGCCGGACCTTCTGGGCAATCCCATGCGCGAGCTTTACGATCTTGCGGCGGACCCGGACGAGAACCACAACATCGCGGAGACCGAGCCGAAGCTGGCGGGTGAGATGGAGCGCGAACTCGAAGGCATGATCGCGGCTAAGCTGAAGAGCGTCGGCAAAACGGAGGACCCTGTGGTGAAGGAAGGACCCAGCATGATCTCCACGTGGAAAGGCGTGAAGGAAACGGTGAGCGCGTAACTATGGCAGCCCTGGAAGAAATCACGAAGGATTATCTCGCCGCCTTCAATGCGCGGGACTTGGAAAAGTGCCTGAGCTTCTATGCCGATGACGCGACGGTCGATTTCCAGGACGTGGTTTACGAGGGGTTGGACTCCTTGCGGGAGTGGCACCAGGAGCGCTTTCAGGCGAATCTGAAACTGGACAAAATTGAAAACGTGCGCGTAAAAGGCAAGACCGTGACGGTGGACGCGGTGGCCAGTTCGGACCGCCTTTCGGCCTGGAAGATCAGCTCGCTGAAGAGCCGGATTGAGGCCAAATTCGAGGACGAGAAGATCCAGGAAGTGAAGCTTACCGCCCGGATGACGAGTCTTTTCGGATTGATGCGCTCCGGCGAATAGCACCCAGCTCCACAGCGCCTCGTCTTCGATGCGAGCGCCGGCAATGCGAGAATGATCGCTGATGAAGCTTCGGCCCCGTTTGATCGGACAGCGCTTGTCGCTGTTGGAGAATACGCCGGAGACGCTGGTAATGGCCGAGCAGCCGCACTACGTCTACAGCATTTTCTTCAGCGTGTCCGGGTTGCTCATCCTGGTCATCGGCCTGTCCCGAAGAATGATGATGGGGATCCGGGCCCCGTTTCTGATTTTCGCGGCCCTCTGCTTTCTGGCGCTGAGCCTATGGGGCGCGGTTCGCTCCACCTTCATTCTCACGAGCCGGCCGGCGATGTTCCGGGTGCGGCGGCAATTGGGCTGGCTGCGCTTCTCGCGCGATTACCGCATGACGGAAGTGCTGCGGGTTTACGAGTGGAACTCGCTGCGGGGAAGCCTGCTGAGAATGGAGATGGCGAGCGGACGGAAGAGAAACCTGACGTTGTGGGCGGATCATCTCAACCTGGCCGGGCAGGCGGCGTTGCTGAATCAGTTCATCCTGGGCGCGCATTATCCGGAGTACCGGTCCTAGCTGCCTCTGTAAAGATAGCGATCGTGCTCGCTTACCGCGAAGCTAGTCCAGCTTCTTCTTGAACCGGGAAGCGCTCAGCGCCAACACTGACACACCGTAGATCGCGAGCACCGTCATTTGCGGCCACAGAATGGAAGCGCCGATGCCCTTCAGGAAGATGCCGCGCACGATCTCCACAAAATAGCGCAGTGGATTCAAATACGTCAGGTACTGCACCGGAACCGGCATGTTGCGAATGGGGAATGAGAATCCGCTTAGCATGAACGTCGGCGTGGCGAAGAAGAAGCTCGACATCACGGCCTGCTGCTGCGTCCGCGAGATGGTCGAAATGAATAAACCGGTTCCCAGGCTGGTCATTAAAAAGAGCGCGCCACAGCCGAGGAGCAGGAAGAAATTGCCGCGGAACGGTACGCGAAAGATGAGAAGCGCCAGGCCCGTGACCAGAAAGATATCGATGAGCCCCACCACCGCGAAGGGCACCGTCTTGCCGATCATGAGCTCAATCGGCCGGATGGGCGTGACCATCAACTGCTCCAACGTGCCGATTTCCTTTTCCCGCACAATCGCCATGGCGGTGAGCATAACGGTGACCACCATGATGAGATTGGCCATCACGCCGGGGACGTAGTAGTTGCGGCTGGCGAGATCCGGATTGAACCAGATGCGCGCGCGCGAATCCACGTTGGAAGCCTTCAGGCTGACCGAGCCAGGAGTGACGCTGAGCAGCTTCATCTGCTGCGCGCGTGTCACCAGCTTCTGATCGTAATCGGCGACGATTTCATTGGCGTAGCTCGAAACCAAAGACGCCGTGTTGGAATTGGTCCCGTCGATGATGACCTGCACTTCGCCCGCGTTGCCGCGCTGGATGTCACGCGCGAATCCGGGCAGCACGCGGATCACCGCCGTCACTTCGGCGTGGTTCATCAATCGTTGAATATCGGCGTCGCTGTAGGCGATGTGGGTGAGATGAAAGCGGCCGGAACTGCGGAAATCGTCCAGCAGTTCGCGGCTTTCCGGAGTGTGATCCTGGTCCATCCAGGCGGTGGATACGTGGTCGACGTCCAGGTTCACGGCGTAGCCGAAGATGATCAACTGGACCATCGGCGGCACGAACAGCGCGGTGCGCATGCGCCGGTTGCGCAGCACCTGGAGGAATTCCTTGCGGACGATTTGAGCGATGCGTTCCCACATATCAGGCCAACTTCTGCCGCAGCTTCAGCGTGGCGGCGAAGAACACGATGAGACTAAACGCGATGAGGAAGACGAAATCCACCCATAACACTTCTAGGCCGACTCCGCGCAGGAAGATGCCTTTCAGGATGGTGACGAAGTAGCGCGCGGGCACCACGTGCGTGATAGCTTGAATCACCGGCGGCATGTTCTCCGTGGCGTACAGGAATCCGGACAGCAGGAACGATGGCAGGAACGAAGTAACGATTCCCATCTGGTATGCCAGAAGCTGCTGTTTGGTGATGGCCGAAAGCAAAATGCCCCAGCACAGCGCTCCGAACAGGAACACGCACGCGGTGACGGCGAGAAGCAGCAAACTCCCGCGGAAAGGCACATTGAAGATGAACACGCCCACCACCACCGCGATGACGGTATCGAGCGCGCCCACGATGAAATACGCGGCCATCTTGCCAAGCACGATTTCCCCCGGCCGCAGCGGCGTGGACATGAGCGGCTCCATGGTGCCCATCTCCCATTCCCGCGCGATGGTGAGCGAGGTCAGCAGCGCGGAGATCAGCATCAGCATCACGGCGATCAGGCCGGGAACCACGTAGTTCTTCGATTCCAGCGTGCTGTTATACCAGATGCGCATGCGCGGGTCCACGGGGACGTCGATCTTGAAGCCCGCATGCTGGTTCTGCGCCTTCTGGCGAATGTTCAGCGAATAGTTGCGGACCACGGACGAGCAATAGCCGAGCGCGATGGATGCGGTGTTCGCATCGCTGCCATCGATCAGAAGCTGGACGTTGACGTTCTGGCCGGAAGCGATGTGCTCCCCGTACTTGGGCGGAATCACCACACCCAAAAAAATCTTGTTGTGGTCGATGCCGCTCTCGATGGTTTTGTAATTGTTGGTGTAGCCTTGCACATCGAAAAAGCGGGTGGCGCGGAAGCGTTCAATCAGGTCGCGGCTTTGCGCGGAGTGATCCTGATCGTAGATCAGCGTCGGGATTTTATCGACGTCCAGGGTGAGCGCGTAACCGAACAGCATCAGCATGAGCATGGGCTCGGCCAGCGCCATGATGAGACTGCGTGGATCGCGAAGAATGTGTTTGATTTCTTTGCGGGTAACGGCCCGCACGCGTCGAAAGGTCATGCGCTTTTCCGTTCCTCCGATTGAATGAGTGACACGAACAGATCTTCCATGGACGGCGGGATGGATTCCAGCCGCCGGACCGTGATGTTTCGGGCCGCCAGCTTTTCCCGGATGCGGGCGACAGTCGATTCCGTATCGGTGACGGTGACGTGCAGCCCCGCCCCGAACACCGCGATTTCCAGGATGCCGGCATCTCCTTCAAGCGCTTTCATGGTCGGCACCAGCTCCGACGTCTCCACTTGCAGCAGACTGTGCGAATACATGTCGCGTTTCAAGTCCGCGGGAACCCCGAGCGCGATGATCCGGCCGGCGTGCATGAGCGCGAGCCGGTGGCAATACTCGGCCTCTTCCATATAGTGCGTCGTGACGAAGACGGTTTGTCCGGCGCCGGAAAGTTGATAAATCAAATCCCAGAAATCGCGCCGGGCAATCGGATCGACGCCGGACGTCGGTTCATCGAGAAATAGAATGGGCGGTTCATGCAGGATGGCGCAGCCGAGCGCGAGCCGCTGCTTCCAGCCGCCCGGAAGCAGGCTCGTCATCGCGTTGGCGCGTTCTTCCAGCCCCGCCATATGCAGCGCGTAGGCTTTGCGCTCCGGCCGTTTGTGTTTGGGAACGCCGTAAATGCCGCTGAAGAAATCGATGTTCTCGGCCACCGTCAAGTCGTTATAAAGCGAGAACTTTTGCGAAACGTAACCGAGGTTCTTGCGGATGGCTTCGGGATCCTTCGCGACATCGATTCCGCCCACGATGGCGGTTCCGGAGGTCGGATCGAGCAATCCGAGCAGAATGCGGATGGCGGTCGATTTGCCCGCGCCATTCGGTCCCAGAAACCCGAAGATCTCGCCCTTGCTGACCTTGAATGAAATGTGATCGACGGCGGTGAAGTCGCCGAACTTCATGGTGAGGTTGTCGACTTCGACGGCCCACTCCCCGGACATGTTCATCACGCTTTTCGGCGCACCGTTTTTAGACATGGTTAATGCACCCGCGTGCCGGCGCGCTCGCTCTTGCGCACCATGGCGATGAAGACGTCTTCGAGCGACGGCGTGATCTGCTTATACGTGCTTTTGAATTGCTCGTTGCGTAGAAACTCCGGCGAAATTCCCGGCTCCAAAAACACATGCAGCGTAATGCCGAACGGCTCCACGCTAAGAATGCCGGGACTGCTCTGCACGAACGCGCGCAGGCCTCGCACGTCGTCGGCCAGCACTTCGTAACAGATCTCCGCCATGTCATTCCGAAGCGCGTCCGGCGATTCGCAGCGGATCAACTGGCCGCGATGCATCAGGCCCACACGGTTGCAGCGCTCGGCCTCATCCAGATACGCGGTGGTGACGAAAACGGTGACGCCTTCTTCCACCAACTGATAAAGAATGGCCCAGAACTCCCGCCGCGAAACGGGATCCACGCCGTTGGTCGGTTCATCCAGAAACAGAATCTGGGGGCGATGCAGCAGCGTGCACATCAGACCCAGCTTCTGTTTCATCCCGCCCGAAAGCCGGCCCGCCTGGCGCCCGCGGAAGCGTTCCATGCGCGTCATCTTCAACAGGCCGGGCGTCAGATCGTTCCGCACCGTCTTCGAAACGCCGAACAGGTCGGCGTAAAAGCTCATGTTCTCGTCGACGGTTAAATCCTGGTAAAGCCCGAAGCGCTGCGCCATGTAGCCGATGCGGTCCTTCACCGACTCGATTTCTTTCACCACGTCATGCCCGGCCACGGTGGCGCTGCCGCTGGTCGGATTCATGAGCCCGCACAGCAGACGCAGCGTGGTGGTCTTGCCGGCGCCGTCCGGACCCACCAGACCGAAGATCTCCCCGCGGTTGACCCGCAGCGATAACTTATCCACCGCGATGAGCAGATCGAACTTGCGCGTGAGTTCCTTCGTTTCGATGATGACTTCCATCTAATCCTTGACTTAATCCTTAACCAGGATTTCGGCGTCCGCCGGCATGTTGGACTTCAATTCATGCTGCGGATTATCGACGTCGATCTTCACGCGGTACACCAGCTTCACGCGCTCTTCGGTGGTCTGGATCTGCTTCGGCGTGAATTCCGCGTCGGACGAGATGAAGGAAACCTTGCCATCGTAAACTTTGCCGGGGAACGCATCGGTGGTGACGCGCACCTTGGAGCCCAGCTTCACGCGCCCAAGATCCGTCTCATTGATGTAGGCGCGGAGCCAGGGATGGTCGATGTCACCGACCGTCAGAATCGCGGTGCCGGGCGCGACCACTTCGCCCACATCCACCGACTTCACCAGCACCACGCCGGAGATCGGGGACACCGCCGTGGTGTCGCTAATCTGGGAATCGATCAGCGCAATCTGGGCTTTCTCGCGCTCAATGTCCGCCTGCTTGGCCGCGACATCCTCCTGGCGGCGTTTGATATCGAGCGCGCTGGCTTTGCTGCTCTTGATCCCCGCGCTGGCTTTCAAGACCTGCGCATTGGCCTGGTCAATATCTTCCGAGCGGCTGCCCTCCTTCACCAGGGCTTCGCGTTGTTTGGCGGCCTTCAGGTTCGCGTCGGCGCCATCCAAACGGCCACGCGCCTGATCGAACTGCGAGGTCGAGATGTCGTCGTCTTTATGCAGCGACTGCGCCCGCTCCCAATCCTTCTTGGCGTGATCGTAATCCGACTGCGCGGAAGCGACCGCGGCTTCCGCCTGCGCGATCTCCTGCGGACGCGACCCGCTCTTCAACTCCGATAGCCGCGACTGCGAAGTGGTCAGATCCGCCTGGCGCGCTTCCATATCCGCGGCGGACGTTTCGGTTTGCATTTCGAGACCGGTGCGCGCGGCGTCCAGGGACGCTTCGGCTTCCGCCAGCGAAGCCTGCTCGCGATCACGCTGCCGCATCAGTTGGTCTTTGTCCAGCCGCGCGACAATCTCGCCCTTGGTGACTTTGTCGCCCTCATCCACGGTGCGCTCGATCACCTTGCCCGCCGTCTTGAAGCCGATATTCACCTGCTCCAGCTCAATGTTGCCGGAGACGATGATGCGATCGGTCGGCGTGGCGTGATAATTCCGATAGAGCAGAAACCCGCCGATTCCGACGGCGGCGATCAGTACGATAAGAACAAGTCTTTTCATATTCCCTTCCCGATTCCTTTCATCAAGCCATTAATCGATCATGGAGAGCGTCTTACCGAGCGCCCATCCAAGATCGATGCGCGCCAGGTTGTGGTTGTAAATCGCCTGGATCTCATTGGAGCGCGCGCGTTGCAGGCGGTCGGATGCATCGGAGACGTCGAGGCTTCCGGCGACGCCCGCATCGTACCGGCGGCGGGCTTGGGCCAGTTCCGTTTCCGAAAGCTTCAGCCCTTCCTCGGCCACTTCCACTTGATCGGCGGCGGATTTCAAGCTGTCCATGGACGTGCGGACATCCAGCTCAATCTGGTCGCGAAGATCGGCGGTGCGGATCTCTTCCTGCTTGTACTGGGAACCGGCCTCTTCGCGGCGCGCGTCCCGGCGGCCGCCGTCGAAAATGGGAATGCGCACCGCGCCGTAGTATTCGCGCGTGGGAAGCAGATGAACATCCTGCGGTCCAATGGTCCCGTAGTTGAACTGGGATACCACGCTCGGCAGCCGTTCATACTTCACCGACCGCGCGTTGAGCTTCGCGGCGTCTTCGCGTTGCAACTGCGCCGTCAAGTCCGCGCGATTGGCCAGCGCCTGCGCCAGCGCGTCTTCCACCGTCAGCGTGTCCAGCGGCTTGTATACCAGCTTGTCGGTGAGCTCGACGCGCGAATCCAGCCGCATGTTCATCGCGCGCAAGAGTTGCAGATGGGCCTTGGTTTGATTGTTCTTCGACACCAGCAGCCGCTGCTTGTCATTCGAAAGCTGCACGTTGGCGCGCGTGACATCGATGCCGGTTCCCGCGCCCGCTTCTTTCTGGTTCTGCGCCTGTTTGAGAACGGCGTTCGAAAGATCGAGATCGGCTTGGGTGGCTTCCACGTCGGCGTCGCTGCGGAGCGCGGCCAAATAGGCTCGGGCCACTTGCGAAGTCACCTGATCATCGGCCGCATTCAGATCCGACTTGGCCGCATGGATGCCCGCGTGGGCGGAACGCAGACGCTGCCAGATGCTGTAATCGAACAGCACTAAGTTCGCCGTGCCGCGTATGTCCAGCGAGTGAAACGGGCCAACCCGATCAGGGATGCCGTTCGGCAGAAAGGTGGGACCGAGAAAAGTGCGCGTGGTGTTGATGGCGTTGTTGATATCCGGAATTTCGGTAAGACCGGCCGCCGCAAGACTGCGGACCTCGCTTGCAATACCGACGTAGGCCTCCACGTCCGGCAGCAGCCCGGACCGCACTTCGGCCGACCGGTTCTTGGCCTGCTTCAGGCTTTCCAACTGAAGTTGGATCCGCGTGCTGCCCTCGGGTGACGTTGCCATCTGGATGGCGCGCTTCATACTGAGTTGCAGTGGAGGACGCGAAGCAATCTCATCGCTCACCTCGGCCGCCATGGCCGGCAAAGCAAAGGGGATGGCCAGAATCAATGTCAAAGCAATTCGTCGTTTCATCTCTTCTCCTTAGAGGCGGTGCCGTTTGAAGAACCTACCGCTTGTAACCGGTTCAGTTCCAGCGGGGCGTGGAAGCCGGCGCTGAGAAATGGGATCAGCCGTTGCAGCATAAGCTTCCAATCGACGGAATCCTCATGCATCAGACTTTTTATTTGCGGCGCGTCCCGCAGAATCTGCGCCGTCGCCCCCATGGCGAGCCGCGATCGCCAGAACAGTTCCTGCGGCGGCAACTCCGGCAGCGCCCGCGCCAACGCGTCGGCGAAGCGCAGGAGAACGGGGCCGAAGCGCGCGAAGATGATGCCCGGGAGCATGTCGCTTTCGGCCTGCAATCTTCCCAGCAGCCGGACGAAAGTGTAGCCGCCCTGATTGGGGTCCGCCGCCATGCGGAAGGTCGGGTAAAGAAACGCTTCCAGGATCTTATCCACCTGCGGATGACCCGGCGCGGCGGACCGTTCGTAGCTCTCCAGAGCGCCCAGGCGTTCCTCATTGGCCGGTTCCACGCGGCGCATCAACACCGCTTCCAGGAGACTTTCCTTTGAGCGGAAATAGTAATGAATGGCGGCGACGTTCACCCCGGCATCCGACATAATGCTCCGTAGGCTGGTAGCGGCGTACCCACCTTCGGCGAACATCCGCTCGGCCGAATCCAGAATTTTATCACGTGTTTCAATCATGTGATTGAATCACTTGATTATGCGGGTGTGGCAATCATAAGTCAAGACGCTCCGCGGAATTCTTCTTCTCAGTCAAAGTCACGTAATCTAGATGGGGAGATCTACAACAGATGACAAGAAGAGAGATGGTCGGCGCGGGGGCGGCGCTTATCGGCGCAATGGGCATTCCAGCGGAAGGGCAGACTCCGCCGCCGCCCGCCGCGCCCGTGGGTCCGTTCACACTGCCGCCGCTCGGATATGCCTTCGACGCGCTCGAACCCTACATCGACGCCCAGACGATGCAACTGCATCACGATAAGCACCACAAAGCCTATGTCGATAACCTGAACAAGGCGGTGGCGCCTTATCCCAATCTGCAGAAGATGGGCGTGGAAGATCTGCAGTTGGGGCTCGCGACGCTGCCCGAAGCCGTGCAAACGGCGGTGCGCAACCAGGGCGGCGGCCACGCCAATCACTCGTTATTCTGGAAGACTTTATCGAAGAACGGCGGCGCGAAACCGAAGGGCGAGTTTGCGGCGGATATCGATAAAACGTTCGGAGGTCTCGCGAGTTTTCAAGACAAGCTTTCCGCCGCGGCGATCTCGCAATTCGGAAGCGGCTGGGGTTGGTTGGTTCTGGATAAGGGGACGCTGAGGGTGATTAATCTGCCGAATCAGGACAGCCCGCTCATCAGCGGCGCGCAGCCGCTTTTGGGCATCGATGTGTGGGAGCACGCTTACTATCTGAAGTACCAGAACCGGCGGCCGGAATACGTCAAAGCGATCTGGAACGCCTTCAATTGGGACTTCGTCAGTGACCGGTACGCGTCGTTCAAGAGATCTTGAATGGGCCGGTTTGCGATGGTGGCGCTGCTCTGCCTGAGCGCCGTGGCGGGTGCGTGCGGGACGAGTGAAAACAAAGCGCCGGTGACGCGGCACTCCCTGCACGGGGTGATTCTGAGCGTGGACCGAAGCGCCCGGACCGTCACGGTAAATGCCGGTAAGGTGGAAGGCTTCATGGACGCGATGGCCATGGAATATCCGGTGAAAGACGCGGGGGAATTGAAGCCGCTGCGGAAAGGGGAGACTGTGGACGCCACCGTCTTCGTTCAGGACACGGATTTCTGGTTGGGGGAAATTAAGGAGAAGAAATAGAAAAGGGCAGGCTGACCGGCCTGCCTCGGGTTAGCTCTTAAGATCCCGGAGGACTTTGTCGATTCCGACCTTATCGATCGTCTTCATCGCCTTGGCGGAAACCCGCAGGCGGACAAACCGGCCTTCCGATGGAACCCAGAAGCGTTTTTCATGCAGGTTCGGCAGGAACTTGCGCTTCGTTTTATTGTTAGCGTGGGAAACCTTGTGGCCGCTCATCGGCTTCTTCCCGGTGACTTCACAAACTCTGGCCATAACCTGACCATTGTAGCCGATGCGCGATCACCTCGTCTATAGAGCGCTTAGCGCTCCGGCTTAGAGCCCGGCCTAATTGCGTGTCACGATCTGCACGCTGGCCAGGCGCCCCCGTATCT
Organism: Bryobacteraceae bacterium; assembly: GCA_965225785.1. Taxonomy (GTDB): domain Bacteria; phylum Acidobacteriota; class Terriglobia; order Bryobacterales; family Bryobacteraceae; genus Bog-113. The sequence continues at coordinate 301,615 of CBDDBV010000022.1, forward strand.
GATTCATCACATCCGACGCCAGAAACGGTTTCCGCAGCACCGGAAAATCATACTCCTCGCATGCCGCTTCTTCTTCCGGCGGCAGCACTGACCCGGTCATCATGATCACCTGCAACCGGGGCACAGCCTGCCGAAGCTGCATCCCCAGTTCGACGCCGTTGCCGTCCGGAAGCATATAGTCGAGCAGCGCCGCGTTCGGTTTGTGCTCGTTGACGATCCGGCGCGCCTCGCTCGCGCTCTCCGCCGTCAATAGCTTCCAACCCGCTTCGGCCATCAGCCGCTCCAGAAAATGCAGCAGGTCCCGGTTATCGTCCACCAGCAGCACCGTCGGATGCGTCGGAACTTCTTCTTCGTTGGAGTCGGTCGCCCTCAGAACCAGCGCAGTCCGATCCTCCTCAATGTCCACGCGGACCCGGCTTCCGGGTTCCACCTGTCCTTTCGCAACCATGGTCGCCAGCGGCTGCGTCAGATTGCGGTGAATGGTTCGGTTCAACTCCCGCGCACCGTATTCCGAACTCGTTCCATGCTCGATCAACCACTGCCTCGTCTCGAACGGAACCTCAATGGCGAAGCAGCGGTTCCCGAGCCTCGTGATCACGTGGTTCTGCAGATCCTGGATCTGATGATCGACGATGGACGAAAGCGATTCCGCCGTCAAAGGTTGATACGTAATCACGCAATCGATCCGGTTGACGAACTCCGGCGAGAACTTCTTACGAACCGCCACCAACGCAATGTTCTGCAGCTTGGAAACCAGGTCGGATCGCGTCCCGGCGGCGCCGGCCTGGAACCCGAAGTCCGGCCGGATTTCTTTCATCATTTCCCGGGCCCCTAAATTACTCGTGAGGAATACCAGGCTCTTCTCGAAATTCACGACGGAATTGTCGCCTAAGCGAAGAATTCCCTTATCCAATACACCCAGCAGCAGCCGCGTCATCGAAGGTGCGGCCTTCTCGATTTCATCGAACAACACCAGCGAGAGCTGGCTCTTGTCGCTCGTAACCGCCGTAAGCCTCTGCTGTGAAAGCACCGGCTGTGTTTCCCGATGCCCCAGATAACCCGGAGGCGCGCCGATCAGCTTGGCAACCTCATGTTCCATCTGAAATTCGCCGCAATCCACCTTCAGAACATTCTTGGAACTGCCATGCAGAATTTCCGCCAACGCTTCCACCGTCTTGGTTTTGCCCGTCCCGGTAGGACCGAGCAGAAGAAAAATGCCCACCGGTCTGCCCTCAGGAGCCAGACCAGCTTGAAACATTTGAATATACGGAACAATGACTTTCGTCGCCGCCGGCTGCCCAACGACTTTCTGAGACAGTACCGCCGTCAGGTTCTCCAGAGAATCATCGACCTTCTTCCGGGAACGTGGAGCGGGTGCCGTGGATTTTACGCTGCGGTCCACCATACTGCGTTCATTATATCCGTGCACAGGCACGGCAAACCGCCGTCCGGGCGCTTGCAACCTATTGAATTCGCATATATTTCCGGCTTTAATGAGCGCTTAAGTTGTAAGAAACGCTAGGATTGCGTCCGCGATTCGCTCGCTCGCATGACCATCGCCATAAGGGTTGTGAACGCGTGACATGCGCACCCGCTCTTCCTCGTCGTCCAGCAGCGCATTGGCTTCGCGCGCAATCCGTTCCCCATCCGTTCCCACCAGCTTCACGGTCCCCGCCTCCACCGCTTCCGGCCGCTCTGTTTTCTCGCGCATCACCAGAATCGGTTTTCCCAGCGACGGGCCTTCTTCCTGAATCCCGCCGGAGTCCGTGATCAGCAGGTCGGCGCGGCGCATCAGATCCACGAACGGAACATAGTCGAGCGGTTCCGTAAGAAACACGTTCGGCAAGCCGCCCAGTATCCGGCTGGCCGGGTCCATTACGTTCGGGTTGCGATGAACCGGATACACCACCTCCGTGTCCGGCCGCGCGGCAATGGCCGCAATGCCCCGGCACAGGCTCTCGAAAGCGCTGCCGAAGCTCTCGCGGCGATGAGCGGTCACCACCACCAGCTTGCGCGCCGGGTTCAGTTGTTCCCACTCGTGCCCGCGCAGCAAACCCCGCTCCAGGTGGTCGCGGATGAACAGAACGGCGTCGATTCCACTTTGCCCGGTCACCGCGATCGTGTCGCGGGCGATTCCTTCGCGCAGCAGATGTTTCGCCGCGCCTTCGGTCGCCGCCAGGTGCAGAGACGCCAGCCGCGCCGTCACCACCCGGTTCATCTCTTCGGGAAAAGGCTGGGCCATATCGCCGGTCCGCAAACCCGCTTCCACGTGCGCCACCGGAATGCGCGCGTAGAACGCCGCCAAAGCACCGCACAACGTGGTCGTCGTATCGCCTTGCACGATCACCACGTCCGGCTTGTCCGCATCTAGAACCCGTTCCAGCGCGCTCAACACGCGGCCGCTCAGCCCCGTCAGCGTCTGCCCCGGGCGCATCAGGTCCAGATCGTAATCCGGCTTTACCTCGAACGCGCTGAGAACCTGGTCCAGCATCGACCGGTGCTGTGCCGTCACGCACACCCGCACCTCGAATGACTCCGGCCGGCTCGCCAGATGCAGAATCACCGGGCAGAGCTTCACCGCTTCCGGCCGGGTTCCAAAGATAAATAGCGCCTTCACCAACGCGGCAGCCCCCGCGCATGGTTTCCGCGCTTCAACGATGACGGAATGTGATGCGGCCTTTAGTTAAATCGTAGGGGGAAAGTTCCAGCGTGACGCGGTCTCCCGCCAGAACGCGAATCCGGTTACGCCGCAACCTTCCCGCCAGATGCGCGAGCACCACCCGATTTTGCTCGAGCTGCACGCTGAATAAACCACTCGGAAATTTCTCTAATACCGTTCCAGTTACTTCAATGCTGTCTTCTTTACTCAATACGCGATCCTTCTTGTGCCTTCCGCCATTTTCGCAGACTTCGCGCGCACGGTTGCGTCCGCCCCGCGATTCCGCCGGCTAAGCCTTGGGCGCATGCGGAAGTACCTTCATCGCTTTCTCGTCCCAGAAGAGCACGCGTCCTTCGCGGTAACTCTGCACGGCCATGGAAATCGTCACCTGCGCGTGCAAGGCCGTATCCACATCCAGCGTCGGCTTTTCACGCGAACGGACGCACGATAGGAAGTTCCCGATATGCGCTTCCATCATGTCCATCTTCGCCACCGGAACGTCCACTTCCTCGTCGCCGAACTTCTCTTTATACGCTTCGAACTCGGCGATTGAAGTCCCCGGCGGGCTTCCTTCCGGAACCTCCGTCGCGTCCACCAAATGCTTTTCCGGATAGATGCTGATGTGGTCGGTGGAGCTTTCGAACTGCCCGTTCTCCACCATCACGATGGATCCCAGATGTCCCCGGATCAATCCGGGAATGTGCCGCGAATTCGCCATCGTGGAACTCAGCGTCAGCGTGTGGCCTTTCGGGTAATCGGCCAGCAGGAAGAACGAATCGGGGACTTCGCGTCCGTCGTTGAACACGTAAATTCCCCCGCTCGCCATCACCCGGTAGGGGAATTGCGGCTCCGGCCAGCAAATGTTCATGGGCGCGACCACGTGAAAAAACAGATCGGTCGCAATTCCGCCGGAGTAATCCCAATACTTGCGGAAACGGAAGAAGCGGTCCGCGTCCCACGGACGTTTCGGCGCGGGGCCCAGCCACGTTTTCCAATCGACGTAGTTATCGCCCTTGCCGTCCGGGCTGGCGTCGGGATCGATCTTCCAGTTCCACTCGCCTTCAATCGAATTCCGGTGGTACGATCCCTGGCTCTCGATCATCTTCCCGATGCGGCCTTCGGCGATCGCTTTCTTGGCCTGATGCCACTGGTCCGCCGACGTGGTCTGCGACCCCACCTGCAGCACACGCTTCGTCTCCTTCACCGTGCGCGAGAGCTGCAGAGCTTCGTCGATCGTGTGCGTCATCGGCTTCTCGCAGTAGACGTCTTTGCCGGCGTCCATCGCGTCCAAAGCGATCTTGGCGTGCCAGTGATCGGGTGTGGCCACCGCCACGGCATCGATTCCCGGCATGCTCAGAATCTCGCGATAATCGAAATATCCTTTGACGTTGTGCTTCTCGGCCGCTTCCCGCTGGCGTTTCGCATACACGTCGCACACCGCCGCGATCTGGCAGGAGTTCGGGTGATTGTTCCCGTACTTTTCGAACTGTGAGGCCAGATAAGAACCGCGTCCGCCTACCCCGATTACGCCGATATTGATCCGGTCATTTGCGCCAATCACCCGGCTGGCCGCCTTAGCCTCGCCTTTAGCGGCCAACATCCCGCGGGCAGTTCCCAGGGTCGCGCCGACGGCTGCGGCGGTCTTGAGAAAGTCGCGTCTATCCAGTGGAATGAACGTCATCGAATTCGCTCCTCAAAGCTGCCCGCCATTATAGTCCCGCGCGGCCGCGAGAGTGTGATGATAGTTTTAGTTGGGTGGAAATTCAAGTGCAACACAATTCAACAAGGAAGGTGCAACTTTGCCGAAGACGAATGTAGCTACAGTGCTCCTCATTGCAGGCGCTCTTGCGGGCTCGGGATGCGCGACTAAAAAGTACGTCAAGCAAACGGTGGATCCCGTGTCCTCTCGCGTGGATCAGGTTGCGAATCAGACCAATCAGCAGGGCCAGACGTTAGAGGCCACCCGTAAGGATGTGCAGCAGAATCAACAGGACATCAGCGCCGCCCGGGAGACCGCCCGCGCCGCCGACGCCCGTGCCGGAGACGCCATGAACGCGGCCAACGCCGCCGGTGCGAAAGCCGATCAGAATGGCCGTGATATCAGCGGTCTTCGCGGCCTCATCGCCAACCTGGACGATTACAAGCCCGCTTCCGAAGTGGTCGTACCGTTCGCATTCAATAAGTACACGCTCTCGGATGAGGGCAAGGCCGAACTCGACAAACTGGCGCAGGGCAAGAGCCAGTGGAAGCGGTACTTTGTGGCGGTGGAAGGATTCACCGATAAGATCGGAGCCGACGCGTACAACGATGCGCTTAGCCGCCGTCGGGCGGATAAGGTCGTGCAATACCTCGTAGCCAAGTACGACATTCCGATTTTCCGCATTCACCAGATCGGGATGGGCAAAGACCGCCCGGTGGATGACGGAACCGGCCGGCAGGCGCGTGCGAAGAATCGCCGCGTGGAAGTGACTGTTTACACGGCGGACCCTTCCGTTGCGATGAACTCTCCGGCAGGCGCGGTTCCAGCGGCTCGATAGCCCGCGGAATTCTTCGCTACGACACCGCGGCGGGGACTTCCAGCCGGAGATCCCCGCTCACTTCCTCGATCATCGCCGTCGTCACAACCCGGCTGCTCATCGCGAAGGCGATCAGCAGAACATTGTCGCAAACCAGATTGATCAACCGTGGAATACCGCCCGTACGCCTGTGGATTTCCTGGATCGCCTGCGGTGGAAAGATTTTCTGGTCCGGAACTCCGGCGTGCGCCAGCCGTGAACAGATGTAATGCGCGGATTCCTCGCTGCTGAACGGCCGTAAGTTATATCGCAAAGCGATGCGCTGCTTGAGTTGCCGGTACTGCGGCGCGTCGAGCTTAGCGTCCAGTTCAGGCTGCCCCGCAAGGATGATCTGCATCAGCTTGCCGCGCCGGTTCTCGAGATTTCCGAGCAGCCGCACCTCTTCGAGCACATCCCAATCCAGATTGTGCGCTTCATCGATGATCAGCACGGCCGTATTCCCCGAACGCGCGCGATCCAGCAGCATATGGTTCAGCGAGAACAGCACTTCGGTCTTCGTAAACCGCGTACACGGCAGGGCGAAATCGTACGCCAGCATCTCGAAAAACTGCTCCGGCGTCAGGCGCGAGTTGAAGATGAAAGCGAACGCAATCTCCTGCGAGCCCAGATAGTCGCGCAGGCATTCGAGCATCGTGGTTTTGCCCGTACCCACTTCGCCCGTTAAGGCGATGAACCCTTTTCTGCTTTGCACGCCATAGATTAAATTCGCCAGCGCTTCTTCATGCTGGGAACTGCGATACAAAAAGGAGGGGTCCGGACTGAGATTGAATGGATTCTCCCGAAGCCCGAAAAACGAGTTGTACATGAGAGTCCAGTGGTTATCCTAGCATCGAGTTCTCGCGTCTTGTTAGACATTCCCGGCGGTACTAACTCCCACTCAGTCCCGGCAATCGTGAACCTCGATGCCGCCGAAACCCTTTACAATCAAATCAGAAGCTCTGTCGCTTAGAGGCCGTGTCTCGCGGCCGCTGGGAATTGCATCCCCAAAAAAATATGCCTCCATCCATCGAGGATCTCGACTTCCGTCATCCTGCGCGCGCTCGCCAGGAGCTATCCTTCCTCAGCAGCCTCGCTGAAGCGGCCCTGCAGCGTCTGAAGATTCTGATTGAATCCTCGCCCGATCCCGATCAGGTTGTTCATTTTCTGAATCGCTTCCACGCCGAATCCCCGCGGGGCTTCGACGAGATTGCGGCCAATCCCGCGGCGCTCCGTCTCGCCGTCACCGTCTTCGGGTTTAGCGTGTTCCTGTCCGAAGCCGTAATCCGTACGCCCGCATGGCTCACTCAGTTGAGCTCCGGAAACGATCTCCATCGGGTTTTGCATCGCGAGCAATACGAGAATCGTTTGCGCCATTATCTCGGCGCTCATGATCCCAGGGCGTTGGATGTCACCCCTTCCGCGTTACTGCTCGCTTGCTTCCGCAGGCGCGAAATCCTTCGCATCATGCTTCGCGACGTTTTACGTCTCGGCTCGCTATCCGATGTCACCGAGGAAATTTCCAACCTGGCGGACGCCATTCTGAACGTCGCTCTCGGCGCGATCCGCAAAGAGTTCAGTGCGCGCGTTGATTCGCCGGATGCCGGTCCCGCTCGGAATGCCGGCAAATTTAGCGTCATCGCGCTCGGCAAGCTGGGCGGAAGGGAGTTGAATTACAGCTCCGACATCGACTTGATGTTCCTGTATTCGGGTGAGGACGCGGCCGTCGATGGCAAGCTGACCCATAAGGAGTTTTTCAAGAAGATCGCCAACACACTCACACAGTTACTTTCGACGTACACGAGCGATGGGCTTTGTTACCGCGTGGATCTTCGCCTCCGTCCGGACGGCCGCTACGGCGAGGTGTGCCACTCCGTTGAAGGCGCGAAGCAATATTACGCCAACCGGGCGCGCGATTGGGAGCTGCAGATGTTGATCAAGGCGCGCGTGGCCGCCGGCGATCCCGAACCCGGCCGCGAGCTCCTGGACTTCGTGGAACCGCTCACCTACTCGACCACGCTCGATTTCCAGGCGATCGAGTCCGTATCCGAGGCCCGCCAGCGCATCCACGAAAAGCTGAAGCGCTCCCGCCGTACCGGTCTCAATATCAAGCTGGCGCACGGCGGCATCCGCGATATCGAATTCCTGGTCCAGTGTCTGCAGCGGTTGCACGGAGGCCGCGATTCCTGGGTGCGGCACGGCGGCACCATGCTCGCTCTGTTCCGCCTCCGCGATAAGGATTTCCTGTCGGACCGCGAGTACGCGCGGCTGGTCTCCGCCTACCAGTTCCTCCGCCAGTTGGAGCACCGCCTCCAGTTTCTGGAGGATCGCCAGACCCATGTGCTGCCGGTGGATGAGGAGCAGCTTACGGTTCTGGCGCGGCGCATGCCGGCGGCATCCGTCCAGAACGCGACCGCCGGCTCGCTCGATCGCGAACTGGATGAGCATCTGGGCGCGGTGCGGGAGCTATACGAACGCGTGATTCACTCTCAACGATTCTCTTACTATGCCGCGGCCGAAGGCGGCGCTCCGCCGGAGCCGCAGCCCGCATCGCACGCGCCGGGACGGGACGCCGCTCGCGTCTCCGGCGCGATGCGGCCCGAATTTCCGTCCTCCAATCTGGCCCGCTTCCTGGACCAGCGCGCGCCGGATTTTATGGCGAGGTTGCGGGAAGCCCAGCCCCGGCGCGGCCACGAGCGGTTCGAGCACTTTCTCGAAAAGATCGCGAACGATCCCGGCCAGCTCGAACTCCTGAACATCAATCCCGAACTTACCCGCGCCACCATCGATTTCTTTGAGTACAGCCCGTATTTCGGCGATCAGTTGATCCGTCATCCCGGCCTGTTGATCGAAGTCGCGGAAGCGTGCAGCGAAAACCAGGGCCGGGTCGGTTTTCACGCCCCCGAAGATCCGGCCGCCTTGCGCCGCTTTTATCGCGAGCAGATGGTGCGCATCCAAAGCGACAGTGTCCACCACGAGGTGAAGGTTTTTAAAACGCTGAAGCGCACGTCCGATCTGGCCGATGCCGTGGTCGCCGCCGCCTATCGCATTGCATTGACGGAAACGCTCGAATCGGTTCCGCCGCAAAACCCGAACTACATTCCGCATAACCAGATGATGGTCATCGCGCTGGGGCGCCTGGGCATGCGCGAGTTCGATCTCGCGTCCGACGCGGACCTGGTCTTCGCCCTCCTTGACCGGGACGCCGGCGAGATCGTCTTTTGGACCGCCGTGGCCGAGCGCATCATCCACGTGATCAGCGCCTATACCGGCGATGGCGTCATCTTCACCGTGGACACGCGTCTGCGCGCCAACGGCCGCGAAGGCGATCTGGTGCAGACCGAGTCGTTCTATCGGGACTACTTCGCGCATCACGCCGAAGCCTGGGAAGGAATCGCCTATATGAAGGCACGCGCCGTGGCGGGTGACGTGGAAGCCGCAACCACCTTTCTCCACAACCTGCAGGAGGTCGATTGGCGGCGCTACGGGCAGAGCGGGCGGTCGCGGCGTCAATTGGCCGAGATGCGCGCCAAAATCGAACGGGATCAGGCCGCGCGTAACCCCTTAAAAGCCGGCCCCGGTGGGTACTACGATCTCGATTTCGCTCTGCTATACCTGCGTCTCAAAGGCGCTGGAATTTTCTTCAAAGTGCTGAACACGCCGGAGCGAATCGACATCGTGGAAAAGATGGGACACCTGGATCGCGAGGACGCGGAGTTCATGCGGGAAGCCGCGACGTTCTACCGCGCGATAGACCATGGCATGCGCGTCTCCACCGGGCACGCCGATGGCTCGCTCCCCACGTCGCCCGCGCAGCGCGAGATGTTGTGCGAACTGGTCAGCCGCTGGTCTCCGGAACGCCTGCGCCAGCACGGCGGAGAAAGCCTCCTCCAGAGCACGCTTGCCCAGATGCGTGTCCGCACCCGAGTCCTGTTCGATCGGATCTTCAGCTAGCGTGGGATAGGATGAACTGTGAAGGTGTTTGTACTCTCGGCGCTGCTGTTCGGCGTGTTGGCGGGACCAGCCGCGGCATCAGCCACCCCCGTCCGTTATCAGCCGGCTCTCGATCAGGCGTTCGCGCATCTGTATAGTTCGGACTTCGACGGCGCGCAAACCATTCTCAACGGCTATATTGCACAGAGCCCGGACGATCCGGTCGCTTACGCGGTGCGGGCCTCGGCTTATCTCTTCTTCGAGTTGGACCGCCTGGGAATTCTCGAAAGTGAGTTCTTCGAGGACAATGACGCCATCACAGATAAAAAGAAGGTGCTCCGGCCCGATCCGAAGGTTCACGATCTGTTTTATGCCGCGATCGGCAAGGCGCAGGCGCTGAGTAAGGACCAGCTTCGCCGCAACCCGGACGACACCAATGCGCTATTCGCCCTTTGCCTCGCCAGCGGAGATCTCACCGACTACGTGGCCCTGATCGAGAAGCATCAGATGCAGAGCCTGACCATTAACAAAGAAGGCTACCGTTATGCCAAGCAACTATTGCGGATCGCCCCGGACTTCTACGACGCCTATCTCACAACCGGCTTTACCGAGTATCTGATCGGAAGCATTCCGGTGTTTTTCCGGTGGTTCGTGAAGTTCGACGATGTGCAGGGCGACAAAAACGCGGGCGTGAAGAAACTGGAAGTGGTGGCGAAGGACGGCCACTATCTGAAACCATTCGCGAAAATTCTGCTGGCCACGGCGGATCTGCGGTCCAAACGGTTCGGAGATGCGCGCGCTCTGCTCCAGCAATTGACCCAGTCTTACCCGCGCAATCCGCTGCTCCGTCGGGAGTTGGACCGCCTTTCCGCGCGGATGTAGTATGAAGGTCTAACGCCATGGTTCGGGATGGAATCTACTATGCGATCGGCTTCACCCTGGCTGCCGCCGCCGTCGCCTATTTCACTGATTTCCGGCTGGCGCTGCCGCTGTTCCTGGTCGGATTATTCTGCGCGTGGTTCTTCCGCGATCCGGAGCGCCCCATTCCCGCCGGGCCGGTCGCCGTTTCGCCCGCCGATGGAAAGATAGTCGCGGTGGTGGCCGAAGCCCCCGGCGTGACGCGCATCAGCATCTTCCTTAACATCTTCGACGTGCATGTGAACCGCGCGCCCATCTCCGGAATCATCACCGATGTTCAATACCAGACCGGGCAATTTCTGGTGGCGAGCCGCGAACACGCTTCCACGCAAAATGAGCAGAACCGCGTGACCATCCATGGCGAAGACACGCGCGTGGTGTTCAAGCAGATTGCGGGTTTGATCGCGCGCCGCATCGTGTTCACCAAGAAGGCCGGCGACTATGTGAGCGCGGGCGAGCGCGTCGGCATGATCAAGTTCGGCTCGCGCGTGGACGTGGTGTTCGGGCCCGAATGGAGCCTGGAAGTAACGGAGGGAATGCGCGTCATCGCGGGGTCCAGCGTGCTCGCCAGCCGCGGCCAGGTGAAGGAGCCCGTACTGGCCCGGAAGGCACCGGTAGAGGAACCGGCTCTTTGTCCGATTTAAACAAGGCCGCCGTAAGTCCGCGCCGCCAGCCCCCTCGGGCGGCCTACGCGCTGCCCACTTTGTTTACCGCCGGGAACATCTTCCTGGGTTTCCTCAGCATCCTGCGATCTTTGCAAGGAGCCATGCACCTGGCTAACCCGAGCTTGGCGGCGGAGGACTTCATGATGGCCGCGAAGACCATCGGCCTCGCGATCGTAATGGACGGACTGGATGGCCGCATCGCGCGGCTCACCAACACCACCAGCGAATTCGGTAAGGAGATGGATTCGCTCTCGGACGTGATCAGCTTCGGAATCGCCCCGGCCGTGCTAGCGTATGTATGGGGCGTGCAGTTTATGGCGGGCGGCGCGGCGTCCACCATGAACGATCACCTGACGCGCGCGGGCAAAGTCATCACATTTCTGTTCCTGATCTGCGGTTCGGCTCGGCTCGCACGGTTCAACGTCCAGAAGAACCCAATGCCGAGAAATCCGGGTCGTCCGCACCGGAAGTACTTTGTGGGCTTGCCGATACCCGCTTCAGCCGGGCTGGTGGCCGCGGTGGTTTATGCGGCGGATGGTGAGCCGGTGATGTGGTTTCCCGGAATCGTGGCGTGGCTGGCGTTGATCCTTCTGCTCTCGTGGCTGATGATCTCGCCGTGGCGCTATTACGCGTTCAAAGACAATTCGTTTTTGAAGCCGCGGTCGCCTGTGACTTTTGTGTTCGTGGGCGGATTGATTGTGCTGATGTGGTTCTGGTCGCAGCCCGTGCTTCTCGCGATGGCGAGCGCTTACTGTTCAAGCGGCTTGTTCCTTCGGCTGGGCGGAGTCTTGCGCCGTCTGCGTCGTTCTCGTCAAACGCAAGTGGAGGTTCCGAGTGTCTGACACCATTGCCCTCGTGGGCAGTGAAACGTTAATGGGGCGCGAGCTTCGCGATCTGCTGGCCGGCAATTCTCTGGGCGCGGATGTTCGCCTGGTCGCCGGGGACGATGCATCGAGCGGCGTCTTGTCCGAGCATGCGGGCGAAGCGGCGGTGCTCACCAAGCTGGATCTTTTGGCCGTCACGGACGTCGATGTGGTGATTCTTGCGGGCAGTCCCGAATCATCCAGAACGGCTCTGGATCTGGCGCCGGGGAACGTGTTCATCGACCTGACTCATGCGGCCGAGGAGAACCCGCGCTCGCGCCTGCGCGCGCCCATGGTGGAGCCGTTCGATTTCCGCGTGGCCCCCGATGCGATTCAATCGATCGCTCACCCCGCGGCCATTGCGCTTGCCCTGCTGCTGGGCCGCATCGATACGAAGTTCAAGCTCGCCAACTGGTCCGCGCACATCTTCGAACCCGCCAGCGAGCGCGGACTTCCAGGGGTGGAAGAACTGCAGCAGCAGGCCGTGAGCCTGCTGTCGTTCAAGCCGTTGCCGAAGAAGATCTTCGACAACCAGTTGAGTTTCAACCTGCTGTCCCGGCTGGGCGAAGAAGCGCCGGTGTCGCTGGAGCAGGTGGAAGCGCGGATTGAGCGCCACCTGGCGACGCTGCTGCAAAACGCCGGGCAAACGCCGATGCCTTCCATCCGCTTGGTGCAGGCGCCGGTGTTCCACGGTTACAGCTTTTCCGTGTGGATCGAGTTTGCGGACCATGCACCGGATCCGCTGGAACTTGAGGCGGCGTTGGGTGGCGACGACGTGGAAGTACAGAGCGGCGATCTGGAGCCGCCGAATAACGTCGGCATGGCGGGACAAAACGGCGTCGCGATCGGGGCGATCACGCGGGATCGCAACCATCCCCACGCGCTTTGGCTGTGGATGGTCGCCGACAACTTACGCCTGTCCGCCCAGAACGCGCTATTGGTGGCGCGGGAGATCCTTTGACGCGCCCCGCGTTGTTTGCGTGCCTCCTCACCGCGAGCTGCGGTTATCACGTAGCCGGTCACGCCAACGCGCTGCCGGCGCAGATCCATACGATCGCCGTTCCGGCGTTCAATAACGGAAGCCTTCAATTTCGCGTGGCGGAGAAGGTCACGACCGCGGTCACGCGCGAATTGATTCAGCGGACGCGGTATCGGGTGGTCAGCGACCCGGCGTCCGCCGACGCCGTTCTTAGCGGCACTCTCGTCAACTTCAACAGCTTCCCGACCACTTACGACACCACCACCGGGCGCGCGAGCGGCGTGCAGGTGGTGGTGCAGATTGCGGTGAAGCTGACGGAACGGCAGACCGGCAAGGTGCTCTACAACCGGCCGAACTTCGAGGTGCGGGAGCGGTATGAGATCAGCGTCGATCCGAAGACGTACTTCGATGAGAGCGGCGGCGCCATCGACCGGCTAAGCGCGGACGCGGCGCAGACCATCGTGAGCGGGATTCTGGAGAACTTCTAGGTGTCCCCCGCGCAGTTTCTAGGTCGATTGAAGAAGGGCGAAATGCCGTCCGTGCTTCTATTTCAGGGCTGCGAAGCGTTTGAGCGGAGGCGATGCCGGGACGCTTTGATCGCGGCGCACCTCGGCCCGGACCGCCAGGACGCCGTTACACGCTACGATGCCGGCGAGACGGCGCTGGCCGAAATCGTGGACGATGCGCGGGCTCTTTCGCTGTTCGCGAGCGACCGGTTGATTCTGGTCACCAGCGCGGAAGCGGCTCTGCCCCGGTTGAGCCGAGCCGCGGACGATGGCGACGATGATTCGTCTGGTGGAGCGGCATCCGATAACCCGCTAGGCGCTTACGTGAAAGATCCGTCGCCGGGAGTGGTGGTGCTCTTCGAATCCACGCGGTTCGATCTGGAAGGCGACGATAAAAAGAAATCCGATCGGGTGCGGAAGTTCTACTCGGCCATCCCGGAAGTGGTGGAGTTCAAGCGGCTTTCGCCTGACGACGCGCGGCTGGAGCTAACGTCGCGCGCGAAACAGCTGGGCGTGCGAATTCAGGCGGGAGCGGCGGCCATGCTGGTCGAGTCTTTAGCGGCGGATATGGGCCGGATCGCCACGGAACTCGAAAAGCTTTCGCTTTATGCGGGGGCGCGCGAGATCACGATGGACGATATCGTCGATCTGATTCCGGATGCGCGGACCAGCACGGTCTTCGCCCTCGTGAACGCTTTGGGCCGGCGCGACCGGGCGCGTTCTTTGGCAAGTCTGGACGCATTATGCCGCGCGAACGAATACCTGCCGCTCGCGCTAGCGTTTCTTTCGACGCAGTTCCGGCAGGCCTTGGCGGCGCGCAAAGCCGGACTGATGTCGGCGCGGCAGATACAGGCCTACTTCACAAAGGCGGGCGTGACGATGTGGGGATCGCGCGCGGAACAGGTGGCGAGCACCGCGCAGAAATTTTCAACCGCGCAGTTGGAAGCCGGGTTGAAGCTGATCTTCGCAGCCGACCGGGACCTGCGCGCCGCGCGGCCCGATGACCGGATCGTGATGGAAGACTTTGTGGTGCGGCTTACGGCTTAGGGTTTCTTGGTTTGAATAGCCTTGATGCGTTTGTGCATCCGGCTCTTGTAACGCGCGGCGGTGTTCTTCTTGATAATGCCGACGCGGGCGGAGCGGTCGATCACCGAGAACGTGGCCGGAAGCAAAGCTACCGCGCCCGACGGATCTTTAGCGGCCAATGCGCGACGCATCGCGCGGATGGTGTGACGCAGGCGCGTTTTGCTTTTGCGGTTGAACTCGGTGCGCCGTGCTTCCTGCCGAACCCGCTTCAGTGCTGATAAGTGATTTGCCATTCCAAACTTGCCAGCTAGCAGTATAGCAGGAATTCACTTGGCGCGGGGCTTGGCGGCGGGCACGGAGACGTGTTTATAGACTTCGCGCTTAGAGATGCCACGCTCGCGGGCAATGGCCTTCATAGCGTCCATGCGCGATAGGCCGTTCCCCATCTGATGTTCGACCGCCTTTTCGATCGGCACCGTGGTGGGCGCGGGCCGGTTGGACTTGCCGATGAGGAGCGTGATCTCGCCCCGGATGGAGCCGCGATCCTTGATCTGGTCGAGGATCTGGGCCGCCGTGCCGCGCAGGAATTCTTCGTGGATCTTCGTCATCTCGCGCGCGACCACCACTGGACGTGGGCCCATCACCCGCTCGATGTCTTCGAGAGTTTCCAGAATCCGGTGGGGAGCTTCGTAGAAAATCAGGGTCGACTTTTCATTCCGGACGGATTCCAGCAGGTGCGTGCGCTGACCGGATTTTGCCGGCAGGAACCCGAGGAAGTGGAAGCAGTCCGTGGGAAGGCCGGACGCGGCCAGCGCGGTAATGGAGGCGGATGCCCCTGGGAGCGCTTGAACTTCAATGCCCGCTTCGATGGCCGCCCGGACCAGCCGATAGCCGGGATCGGAGACCAGGGGCGTGCCGGCGTCGGAGACCAGCGCGCCAGATTCCCCGCTTAGCAGGCGCGCGCAAAGCTCTTTGGCGCGTTCGATTTCGTTGTGATCGTGGTAACTGATCAGCGCCGTGCGGATGTCGAAATGATCGAGGAGCTTCCGCGTCTCGCGCGTGTCTTCACAGGCGATCCAGGCGACCTCACGCATCACGCGGACCGCGCGATAGGTCATGTCTTCCAGATTTCCAATAGGTGTCGCAACCACGTACAGGGTGGACATGAGATGTGGCCTGTAAGAAGTTTAACTGAAGGGCGTCAGCGTCACGCCGCAATCTTCAATGGCGCGGCGCACACGCGAGGAAACCAGCGCTTCCAGCTCGCGCTCACGGCTGGCTTTGAGGCGCGTAGCGGCGGCGCGGAGTTCGTCCCGGCAGAAGCCGGGGTGGCACATGAACTCGGTGAAACCGGGGCGAAGCGATCGGATGGCGCGCTCCATTTCCGCGGGGCCGAGACGGCCGGTGAGGCGGAAGCCGGTGAAATGGTCGGCCATGCGGCATCCCGCGAGAAGGCTCCCGGTGGGATACGGCGCGAGCGGACGGCGGATCCAGGGAATGCCGAACTCGCGCGAGATGCGGGCGACGGCGCGCAGAATGGGCGGTGCCAGATGAGTGTGCTTGTGCGTATCGAGATGCGTCGGCACAATGCCGGCGGATTGGATTTTGCGAACCTGCGCGGCGAGTTCATCGTAGACGGCGATGCGCCCGCGCACCAGCGCCTGTAGCAGCGTAGGGACATCCGTCGGCAGCAGTCCCTGCGTGAGCGAATCGCCGCCGATCAGCGTTAAGTGACAGCCGACATCGAGCGTCGGGTTGGCGCGGGCCAGATCCACGGCATGATCGAAAGCCGCGCCGGTGGCCATCAGCGTGGTGGAAGTGAGAATGCCGCGGCGATGGGCTTCGACAATGCCCTCGTTGACATCGCGGGTGAAGCCGAAATCATCCGCGTTGACGGCGAGGGTGATCAAAAGAGCGCGAGCTTGATGCGCAGGAATTTCTTGGGGTTCTTGTGCATGTCCTGAATCAGGAGCTGCGCTTCATGGGTGGCGCCATTGAGCGAATCGTAAAGCGCGGGGTTGACCAGGAGCTGGCCGATGGAACCCTGACCGGCGTTGATGCGATCGATTGCCGTGTTGAGCTTAGCGGTGATCTGGTTGACCTGGCGATAGAGTTCGTCGTCCTTCAGCAGCTTTCCGGCGGTGCCCTTACCGGCGTTCAGATCGTCGAGCATCTGCCGCGCTTCGGTGAGAGACTGTCGCGCCTCCGTATAAAGCGCGTCGTCATAGAGCAGTTTGCCGGCGCTGCCTTTTCCGGATTGTACCTGCGCGAGCAGATCATCCAGCCGCTGGATGGGGCTGCGAATCTCCTTGTAGAGCTGGTCGTCGTAGATCAGTTTGCTGATGGTGCCGTTGCTGTTGCGGATGTCTTTGACGATCTGATTGACTTCACCGACGGTCTCATCCACGCGCTTGTAAAGTTTGTCGTCTTTCAGTAACAACCCGACGTTGCCCTGGCCGCTGTTGACGTAGCCCAGAATGGAGTCGGCTTCGCCGATGATCCCCTGGAGCTGGGTGAGGATGGTGGCGCTTTGCGAGAGGAGCTGGGGGATATCGATTACGTCCTGCGCCTTGATCTCGCCGCCGCGCGCGACGTGCCGGGGACTGCGGCCTTTCGTGATGTTTACGAACTTGCTGCCGAGCAGGTTGGACGCGGAGATGCCCGCGACGGAATCCTCCGGAATCTGGTCCAGATACTTGTCCAAAATGGACATGCTGATTTCCACGACGCGGCGCGGGTCCTTCTCGCCGGTGAGGTGGATGTGCTCGATGTTTCCGACCATGATGCCGTTTAAGCGCACAGGCGAGCTCTCATCCATGGCGGCGGAGTCTTCGACGAAGGTGCGGATGGTGAAGCGGCGTTCGAACGGGTTGCTGGTGGAAGTAAGCAGGAAGATAAGGACGGCCGCGATGGCGAGCGCGGCCGCCGCCAGAAGACCTACGCGCAACTGAGCCCAACGAACTTTTTTCGGCGATGCCATCTCAGTCTTTCTTTACGAACTTGCTGACGTACTCGTCGGAGGACTTTTCCAGGTCCTCTTGGCTGCCTTCAAAGACAAGGCCGCCATCCTTCAAGACCATAAAGATCGTGTGTTCGGCGGCCTCTTTAGAAGGTTCCAGTTGCTTACTCTCCGGATTGTAGCGAAAGTTGGCGACAAGGTTGCCGTCCTGGTATCGATAAGTGACCACCAGGGCGGTGGTGTTGTCTAGATCCCGTTCTTTGATGATCAGTGCCATGATGGTGTGCGCGGTGATCGGGTCAAGCCCGGCGGTGGGTGAATCGTAAAGCAGAAGCGGGGGTTGGGTGACGACGGCGCGGGCGATGGCCGCGCGGCGACGCATGCCGCCTGAGAGTTCGCTGGGAAATTGCTTTAGGGTTTTGCCCAGCTCGACGAACTCCAGAGCTTCCTTAATGCGAGTGCGAACATCCCGGACAGGTTCTCCGTTCGATTCAGGCTTCTTCCCGTCTTCCAGCCGGTGCAGAAGAGGGTAGGCGACATTGCGTTCGATGGTCATGGAATCGAACAGCGCGCCTTCCTGGAAGAGAACGCCGACTTTCTGGCGCATCGGATAAAGATCCTGTTCACTGAGATTTTCAATCTCCTTCCCGAACAGGTAAACCTTCCCGGAACTTGGGCAGTTCAGACCGATGGCGGTTTTAAGCAGGACGGTTTTGCCGCTTCCGGCCGAGCCTAGGATGATGCGCGTCTCACCATTCTTGATATCGAAGCTGACGTCCTTTAGCGCGTCGCCGCTCTCGAAGGAGACGGTGACGTTTTCGAATCGAAGGATGCTCTCGCTCTCCGGCATCAGCTTCCGCTAGGGGGTACTGACGAAGATTTTGGTGATGAAGAACGTGAGGACAAAGATCAGAACCGACGCGGTGACCATGGCCTGGGTGGTGGCGCGGCCCACGCCCTGCGTGCCGCCGGTGGTACGGAGACCGTAGTAGCAGCCGACCAGCGAGACGACGAACGAGAATACAAAAGGCTTGAGCAGGCCCTGGCAGACGTCGCTCCAATCGAGAGCCTGCCACGTGGATGTCCAATACTGACGGGTGGGCAGATGATAGATGAGCGCGCCGATGACCCAGCCGCCGACCATGCCGACAAAATCGGCAATGACCGTGAGACACGGAAGCATGATGGCGGTGGCGATCATGCGGGGGGTGACGAGCTTCTGAATGGGATCGGTGCCGAGCGCGCGCATGGCATCGATCTGTTCCGTGACGCGCATGGAGCCGATTTCGCTGGCGATGCCGGAGGAGTTGCGGCCGGCGACCATGAGGGCGGTAAGCGCGGGACCGAGTTCGCGAACCAGGATGATGGCGACGACCTGGCCGGTCTGATCCGTCTGGCCATATTTGCCAAGAGCGCGGCCCATCTGCAGACCCATGACGGCGCCGCTGAAGAACCCGGTCAGGACAGCGATGAAGAGGCTGCCGAAGCCGATGGTGTCCATCTGAATCAGAATGTCGTCAGTGTAATGGGGGCGACGCCCAATATTCCGGACCGCCTGACCGGCGAGGATGGTGAAGTCCTGGATTGCCTGAATGGGTCCTTTAGCTATGTCCAGCAAATCATGCTCGGAAAGTCCCGATCCTCTGCCCGATGCTAGCATACGAATCACAGAATGAAAGGGCTAACAGACATCGCCGGGATAAAGGTTGGGCACGCGTCGGATTTCGACGCGGTGACGGGGTGTACGGCGATTCTTTGCGAAGCGGGCGCGGTGGGCGGGGTGGACGTGCGGGGGTCGGCTACCGGGACGAGCGAACTGGATACGCTAAGCCCCGGCCATGTGACAGACCATGTGCATGGGATTGTGCTATCGGGCGGCAGCGCGTTTGGATTGGAAGCGGCGTCTGGCGTGAGGCGATATCTGGCGCTGCATGGATTCGGATTCGATACAGGCGTGGCGAAGGTGCCGATTGTGCCGAGCGCGATTCTGTTCGATCTGGCGATCGGGAAGCCGGGTGTGCGTCCGGGGCGCGAGATGGGGGAAGCGGCGGCGGCGGCGGCGACGGATGCGGCGGTGGTGGAAGGATGCGTGGGCGCGGGAACGGGCGCGACGGTGGGCAAGCTGTTTGGGATGAAGCGCGCGATGAAGAGCGGGATCGGAAGCTACACCGTGACGCTTGCGGATGGGGTAATGGTGAGCGCGTTGGCGGCGGTGAACGCGTTGGGCGATGTGCGGGATTGTGCAACGGGATCGGTGATCGCCGGGGCGCGAGTGGCGGACGGATCGAAAGAGTTCGTGAACTCGGCGAAAGCGATGCTGGCGGGGAAGACCGGTGGGTTCGGGCGCAATACGACGCTGGTGGTGGTGGCGACGAACGCGTTGTGCAATAAAGTGCAGGCGAACAAACTGGCGGCGCTGGCGAGTATCGGGGTGGTGAGGCGGATCGCGCCGGTGAATACGATGGCGGACGGGGACGTGACGTTCGCGCTGGCGATAGGGGACAAGCGGGTGAACATCGATGTACTCGGAGTCGCGGCGGTGGAGGCGGTGGAACAGGCGATTGTTCGGGCAGTGAGGATGGCGAGGGGAATGGGGGGAGTGCCGGGGTTGGGTTAGGGGCTGAACTTCTAAGCCGGATGAATGACCTCTATCGGTTCGCCCGCTTTCCAAACGTGCGCTTATGTAATGGCGCCATTAAGAATGAAGGATCTCTTCGAGAAGTTTTACGCTCATCTTGCAGTCCCGCAGAACTTTGTGGAGCAGACCGAGGCCTAAGGTTTCGCTGGAGTGAAGTGGAACAACGGTTGACCGCCCATCGTGGTGTCGCAAGAAGTGATGGCTTCCTCGGATGCGTAGGACAGAGAATCCAACTTGTTCCAAAGCCGCGATGAGTTCCTTACCTGAAATTCGGGGGGTTCGGCTCACGCAGCGACAGTGATCCGCTGAATGCCTACGAATTCAAGCGGTTCCGTGGTTAAGCCCTCCACCTCCAGGCAGAGTTCCACCGCCTCGCGCATACGTTCCATAAGCTGATCCAACGACTTCCCTTGCGTGTGGCACCCAGGTAACTGGGGCACTGAACCGACATACATCCCGTCTTCGTCCCGTTCAATCACCACGTCGAACTGTCGCATAACTCCTCAATTGTACGATCATTCTTGTGCTGACGCCTAGCGCCGAGGCGACCGTTCGCCGGGTTTTACTAAGCCCATGCGAGGAAACTAAGTTGTTCCCGAGCGCCTGGCGCGAGACCCCAGCGCAGCCACTGCGTCCGCAGCGGTGGCGTACGGCCCGTGCGTTCTTCCGGCTTTGAGATCTTCCAATGCTTCCGAGATACGCTGGTCAACGAACGTCTTGCGGGTAAGCGTGATCTTAACGTCCTCGACGGCTGCCTCCAGAAAATCGGCAATCTTGATGTCAGCCTGCGTGGGCTATTATGCGGGTTGGTGGAACTCCGCGTGCGCCTATATCCGAAGAGCAAACTGCTTCCTTTGGTTCTAAATGTCCGGCGATTTCAGCGCTGTCATCTTCAACAACGTCAATCACTGGGTTTGGAAGCGTGGTCGCGCCAATCGAGTTTAAGAATCTGATCCAGCTCATAATTTCCTGGGTATCGTTTTATTTGCGTACTTTCGAAGAGACTTTAGTTCGCTTCCGGCTGAAACAGAACCAACAATGCCTTGCCAAGTGCAGGCAGCTGTAAACGCCTCCTTGAGGCTTTTGGGTCTCGCGATACAGCGCTACATAGACGACGAACGCGCAGCCCTACAGTAAACACTTGAAAAATGGGGATCGGCGAACCCGCGTCCATATTGGACTATGGTGTACCTAAGTAGGCGATGCAGTCGATTTCGACTTTGATGCCAGGCATGGCGAACTCGCACGCCACGGTGGTGCGGGTGGGTTTCGCGTCACCGAAGAATTCGGCGTACACCTGGTTCATGGCGGCGAAGTCGGCGGCGTCCGCCAGGTAGACCGAGCACTTGACCACGTCCCCGGTGGATGCGCCGGCGGCGTCGAGCAGGCGCTTGATGTTGCTAAGGACGAGACGGGTCTCACCGGCGATGCCGCTGAGTTCCACCTGCTGGGTTTCGGGGTTGACGGGGACCTGGCCGGAGATGAAGAGGAAATCGCCGGCGCGGATGGCGGGAGAATACGGACCGCGCGCGGCGGGACTTCCGGGCGGGTTGAGACGTTCGATCATAATCAGTGGCCTTCCGCTTCGAGCAAGCGCTCGACTTCGATGGCGGCCATACAGCCGGCGGCGGAAGCGGTGATGGCCTGGCGGTAGATTCGATCCTGGACGTCGCCCGCGTGGAAGACGCCGGTGATGTTGGTTCTCGCGCCACCTTTGGAAACGATGTAGCCATCGGCGTCGGTTTCGATCTGGCCGAGAAAGGGCTTGGTGTTGGGGATGTGGCCGATTGCGACGAAGAAGCCGTCGACATCCTGCTGCCAGATTTCGCCCGTCGCGATGTTGCGTAGCTTGACGCCGGTGACGATCATCTGCTTGACGTCGTAAACATCTTCGACGACGGTGTTCAGCATCATCTTGATCTTTGGATTCGCCTTGGCACGATCGATCATGATTTTGGAACCCCGGAATGTGTCGCGGCGATGGACGAGCGAGACGTCGCCGAAACGGGTGAGGAAGTTGGCCTCTTCCAGCGCCGAATCGCCGCCGCCGGTGACCATGATTTTCTTGCCGCGATAAAAGAAGCCGTCGCAAGTGGCGCAGGAACTGACGCCTTTGCCGATGAGGCGCTGCTCATTGGGCAGCCCGAGCCAGCGCGCGGACGCGCCGGAAGCAATGATGAGCGTTCGCGTTTCGAGCCACTCGCCTTCGACGTTGAGACGAAAGGGGCGCTGGGAAAGATCGGCCTCCCGGACCGCGCCATCCATATATACGGCGCCGAAACGCTCGGCCTGCTTCTTGATGTTCTCAATGAGGTGCGGCCCGTTGATCCCCTCCGGGAAGCCGGGGAAGTTCTCGACTTCGGAAGTGAGGGAAAGCTGGCCTCCGGCATCGTAACCGGAGATCACGATGGGGTTGAGATTGGCACGCGCAGCGTATACGGCAGCAGTGTTTCCGGCGCAGCCCGAACCGACGATGACGACGTTGTGCATCTAAATGGTTGACCTGTTAATGGAAGATTCAGTTTAACAGGCGGGGGATTCGCCGTACACTGTCAGGCACGCTAGGCGGCGTTGAAGGTATCGATGCGTTTTTCCTGCTGCCGCAGCCATTGCTTGCGCTTGAATTCCTTGAGCGAGCCGGTGAATTTGGGCATTTCCGGAAGCGGTGCGGCGTTTTGGGCGCGCGCGGGTTGGCTTTGTTCCGTCATATTTTCCAATTCGTCCAATTGCTGCGCTCTTGCCGCTTGCTCCGCTTGACGGCGCTGACCGATGCGAAGGTCGAGCCAGCGGCGGGTCTGGTCCATCAGACGATGCAGGCGACCGATGTGGCGGCTGAGTTGGTCGAAGAGTCGCATGTTGGCCTGCAGCCCGGCGGCTTGCGCGAGCCCGCGGCGCACCGATTCTTCCTGTTCGCCGAAGAGCTTGTCGATGTTTTCCATCTGCTGCTGCGTGGTGAGGAGATGAAGATTGCGTTCGTTGGCCAAGGCGCTGTCGAGACGGCACGAGGTTTGGTGTAGAGTCTGGACGAGTTCAATTTCTTCCGGGGTTTGAGGCTGGTAGCGGGTTTCGAGGCCGCGAAGGGCTTTTTCGAAAGCGGCGCGATCGTCGTTGGTCAGGACGAAAGGCTGCGTGTAGGCGCTGTGATTCACCGCGTTGAGGCGGATGTGGTCTTTGGTTTCGATGAGTGTAACGGGCGATGAAGCCATGGGATTCCCTTTCGGCTTCACGGTACACGGGCGAAATGGGGCGGCGGAGAGGCTGTGGAGCTAAGTGGTTTGGAATGAACGCAAAATAAACCGAAAACGCCGTCACCGGGACCGTTGGAATTGGAGCAGGGGCGTCCCCAAAAAAAACCGGCAAGCGCTCGGAGGAAAGCACTTGCCGGCTGGCACTGCGCACAAAGGGAAAACCAGCCAGGAAACCCTCATCCGCCAGTACCTAACTTGTCTAATCTCTAGTACAAGTATGGATTTTAATCTTCACTCCCTATGATGCAACGATTCTTTGCGGAGTTACCATATTTCTGAAAAATTATTTCAGACAAACGTGTCCGCTTCGCGCACGCCCGTTGCGGCTAACGCAGGTAGAACAGGCTCAAACGCGGAAGTTGTGCGCGCTCAAGCAGTTTCCGTTCGAGAAACTGTTGCTCCAGCATGGAAAGCTGCGACGCCGTCATCTTTCTGCGATACGGCTGGAGTTGGGTTTCGAGCTCACGGCGGGCGGTCAGAGCATCTTCTTCGGATTCCGCGGCGCGCGCCTGGGCGATCATTTTCTGTTCGAGAACGGTCAGGCGGCGCTCCAGGGCTTCCAGGTCTTCGCACTGGTCGGCCGCGAGCGCGGTGAGTTTCTCGGCGATCTCCTCAAAACCGGGCCGCACCCGTAAGGCGTCCGCATTGCGCGCCAGAAAGGCCCGCAGCTTTTCTTCCTCGAACGGGTCCTTTTCTAACGGGTCCCGCTCGGATGCGCTGGCGGTTTCGGCTCCGGGCGCGCGCTGGGCTTCGGTGAGGACCGCCTGCGCGCAAAACGCGAGCGAATTCACCTGCTGGGTTTTGCTCCGCTTTCCGCGCCATTTCTCAAAGGCCGCATCGATGCCGCGCAGCACCGCCTCGAGCGGCACGCCCGAAACCTTCCAGCTTTCGATCAAGGCCCAATCGATCGGGGAAAGGAGAAACAAGCTGGTGCCGCGGGTGCGCTGAAAGTGCTCCTCGATCTCAGTGAAGTAGTTGAAGTAATTGGGAAACTCGCTCAACGCCGCTGGTTCCGTTCCCAGATCAGCCGCAGGCCTTCCAGCGTGAGATGCTCATCGACGACGCGGAGATAGCGGGATTCTTTGGCGATCAGCGACGCCTGGCCGCCCGTCGCCACGGTTTTCGTATCCGGCCCGAGTTCGTCCTTCAAACGTTCGACGATGCCGTCAATCGCGCCCAGAGCGCCGAAGTACAGGCCGGACTGCATGCTGGCAACGGTGTTGGTTCCAATCACCTGCGCGGGGGTTTCGAAGGCGACGAAGGGAAGCCGGGCGGTTTTGGCAAAGAGCGCCTCCACGGAAATGCCGATACCGGCAGTGATGACTCCGCCGAGATACTCGCCGCCGCGCGATATTGCGTCGAAGGTGATGGCCGTGCCGAGGTCCACCACGACGCAGGGGCCGCCGTACTTGTGGAACGCGGCGACGCCGTTGACCAGCCGGTCCGCACCCACCTCCTGCGGGTGGTCGTAGCGGATCGCCAACCCCGTATCGGTCTCGTGTGTGACAAACATGGGCTTCATGCCGAAGTAGCGCTCCGCCATTTCCGCAAGAGACGGGTTCAAGGGCGGCACGACGCTTGCGACGATGATGCCGCCGATGTGGGCGATATCGAGCTTCGCGAGCGCGAACAAATTGCGGAGGAGAATGCCCCACTCATCGGAGGTCTGGTCCCGAACGGTGCGGAGGCGGCGATGGTCCACCAGGCGGCCGTCTTCGAAGACGCCGACAGTCACGTTGGTGTTGCCGACATCCAGAGCGAGGAGCATGTTCCCGATTGTAAGCGGACCTAAACCGGCCGAACTCCGCCGGCCAGCACGGTCTCGACGACGCCTTGCGCGGTGCGGACGCGGAGGAAACCAGACGCATCCAGCCCGCTGGTGACGCCGGTGATGGTTCGATCCCCCATGTCGACGGCCACGCGCTTGCCGGAAGCGTAAGTGGAGGCCTTCTCCCAACTCTCGATCACGGCGCCCCGCGACAAACGGAGCGCACCCGGAACGGAAGCGAGCAAAGCGTCCAACAGGTCATCGGCGCGAAATTCGAGACCGGTTTCGATGGCGAGCGATGTGGCGATGGGGGCGAGATCCGGCGGAAAACGCCGCTGTCCGACGTTGATCCCGATGCCCGCAATGGCGCGGTCATCCTGAATTTGCACGAGGATGCCGCCGAACTTCTTCTCGCCCAGCATGAGGTCATTGGGCCAGCGAATATCGCACGCGATGGACGTCACGCGCTGGATGGCCTCAGCGGCGGCCAGGCCGAGCGCGAGCGTCAACACGGGGCGGGGTTCCAACACGAGGGAGCAGTAAAGCCCCGCGCCCGCCTGCGATTCCCAGGAATGGCCATGACGGCCGATGCCGGAAGTCTGTTCGGCGGCTACTACGACGGCGCCC
Organism: Bryobacteraceae bacterium; assembly: GCA_965225785.1. GTDB lineage: Bacteria > Acidobacteriota > Terriglobia > Bryobacterales > Bryobacteraceae > Bog-113. The sequence continues at coordinate 326,956 of CBDDBV010000022.1, forward strand.
AGGGGCAAGCTTGCGGCGATGGTCATGGTGGAGTCGACGACGGCGTAGCGATGGACTTTCCAGTTCATACCGCCAATTCACAGGAGCTCAAGCCGGAAGCTGATGTCCATGGCCCGGGCGGAGTGCGTGATCGCGCCGGCCGAAACGAAATTAGCGCCGGTCTCGGCGTAGGCCCGAACGGTTTGAAGCGTCACGCCGCCGGAGATTTCGACCTTAGCGCGGCCACCGATGAACTGAATCCATTCGGCGGCGTCAACCGGAGATAAATTGTCCAGCAGCAAATGGTCCGCGCCGCACGCGAGCGCTTCCGCCAACTCTTCGCGGGTGCGCACTTCGATTTCGACATCCATCGCCGGAGCTTCCCGGCGGGCGTTTTCGAGCGCGGCGCGCACTCCTCCCGTCGCGGCGATGTGATTGTTCTTGATGAGCACCGCGTCGTAAAGGCCCATTCGGTGGTTGGTGGCTCCTCCCGCCGCGGACGCGGCTTTCTCGAGGCGGCGCAGCCCGGGAGTGGTCTTGCGCGTATCGAGGACGCGGCAATTTGTGCCGGCGACGGCTTCGGCAAAAGCGCGCGCATTCGTCGCAACGCCGGAAAGCCGCTGGAGAAAATTCAAGGCCACGCGTTCGCATTCGAGCAGGGTGCGGGCCCGCCCATGCACGGTGGCAACGACGTCGCCCTCGGCGCAGAATTCGCCATCTTTGCGAAGAAGTTCTACGCTTGCGGCCCCGCCTCGCATGTCGTAGATCGCGGGGAGCACCTGCAGACCGGCGATTACCAGGCGCTCGCGCGCGAGAAAGCTTCCCGCGGCCATGCGTTCGACCGGCACGCAAATGGTCGATGTGACGTCGCCCGTCCCTATGTCTTCGAGCAGCGCACGGCGAATCGCGTCCAAGCTTTCGGAATCGAGGTTCATGGCGTTCCGTCGCGCGATTGATCCAGTGAGGCTTCGATCTTCCGCAACTGCGTCTCGTAATCGGCCAGCTTGGCCTTGATCCCGTCGATCACCTTGGGCGGCGCTTTGCTCAGGAAGGTCTCGTCGTCAAGCTGGCGCCGCGAGTTGGCGATCACCTTGATCAAACCATCGCGCTCTTTTTCGAGGCGCTGCTTTTGCGCACCCAACTGGGCTTGCGGAAGTTCCAGGACGAGGTCGAAATCCGCCGTGGAAGCCGCCCCGGCCGTACCTTTCGGCGCGGCGCCTTCGCTGAAGCTGAGTTCCAGAACGGCCAGCTTCTCAATCGCTTCCTTCTGCTCGCGGGCGATCTGGAGGACCTCCGCGCGAGCGTAAACCATGCCCGGGACGGCGAGCCGGGGATCCATCTTCATCTCCGCGCGCAAATTCCGAGCGCTGGTGATGATGCCCCGCAGGATGGCCATGTCGCGCTCGGCGGATGCATCGGCCAGCTCCGCGTGAAACTCCGGAAACTGCGCGAGCGCAATGGAGACGGGACGCGCGGGCGATGCCGGAACCAAGCGCTGCCAAAGCTCTTCGGTGAGGAACGGCATGACCGGATGCAGCAATCGCAGAGCGGCTTCGAAGGCGGCCAGCAGGTTGCGCCAGTCCGCGTTCAGGCCCGAATTTTCGCGGAAGCGGAGCTTCTTCAGCTCCACGTACCAATCGCAGAAATCGCCCCAGAAGAAGTGCCAGACACCCTGCGCCACGTCGTGAAAACGATGGGCGGCGATGGCTCGATTCAACTGTTCCGCGCATGCGTTCAACCGCGTGAAGATCCAGCGATCTTCGAGGGCATCTGCTTCCACGCGATAGTCCGAAGGCGCTTCCGGGGCCCAGAGCTCTACCCCGCAGCGCTCCATGTTGAGGAACAAAAAGCGCGCGGCGTTCCAGATCTTGTTGGCGAACGCGCGGGAGCTATCGAGCCGCTCGGGCGAGAAGACGATGTCTGTTCCGGGGGCCGCGCCGGTCAACAATGCCATGCGCACGGCGTCCGTGCCGTACTCTTCGGTGACCACCAGCGGATCGATTACGTTGCCGCGCGTTTTGGACATCTTCTGCTTCTCGGCGTCCCGCACCAAACCGTGGATGTACACCTGGCGAAAGGGGACGTCGCCCATAAACTCGATGCCGAGCATAATCATGCGCGCCACCCAGAAGAAGATGATGTCGAAGCCGGTGATGAGCAGGCTGGTGGGATAGAACGTTTTCAGATCCTGGGTGTGTTCCGGCCAGCCGAGAGTGGAAAACGGCCACAACGCGGCACTGAACCAAGTATCGAGCACGTCTGGATCCCGCAGTAGTTCGGCCCCTCCGCAGACCGGGCATGCGGTTGGATCTTCGCGCGCCACGATGATCTCGCCGCACTTCCCGCAATACCATGCCGGGATGCGATGCCCCCACCAGAGTTGGCGCGAGATGCACCAGTCCCGGATGTTCCGCATCCACTCGTAATAAGTCTTGGTCCAGTTCTCCGGAACAATTTCGATGGCTTTCGTTTCGACGGCGGCGATGGCTTTTTCGGCCAGCGGTTTGGTCTTGACGAACCACTGATTGGAGACGAGCGGCTCGACGATGGTCTTCGAGCGGTCGCAAATGCCCACGCTTAGGGTGTGATCGTCGATGCCTTCCAACAACCCTTCGGCTGCGAGCGCTTCAACGATTTTCCGGCGCGCTTCGAAACGATCCAGTCCGGCGAAGTCTCCGGCTTCGAGGCTCATGTGCCCGGTCTCGTCGATCACCTGAACGCGCGGTAGATGATGCCGCTTGCCCGCTTCGAAATCGTTGGGATCATGCGCGGGCGTGATCTTCACGGCGCCGGTGCCGAACTTCGGGTCCGCGATGTCATCGAGGATGATGGGGATCTCGCGATCGGTGAGAGGCAAGCGCACGGTCTTGCCGTGAAAGGCGGTGTAGCGCTCATCCTGCGCGTTCACCGCGACGGCCGTATCGCCCAGCATGGTTTCCGGACGCGTGGTGGCGACCACCAGGTATTCGTTGGTTCCGAAGACGGGGTAGCGCACGCGCCAGAGATGCCCCTGCACTTCCTTGTGGGCGACTTCGAGATCCGAGATGGCGGTGAGGCAGTCCGGGCACCAGTTCACCATGTACTGGCCGCGGTAGATCAGGCCTTTTTCGTAGAGGCTGACGAACACTTCGCGGACGGCGCGGGAAAGACCCGGGTCCAGCGTGAAGCGCTCGCGGCTCCAGTCGCAGCTTGCACCGAGGCGGATCATCTGCCGCTTGATAGTGCCGCCCGATTCGGCCTTCCATTCCCAGATGCGGCGCTCAAATTCCGCGCGCCCGATGGTGCGGCGATCCAGCCCTTCCGCGCGCAGCTTTCGCTCGACCACCATTTGGGTGGCGATGCCGGCGTGATCCGTCCCGGGCAACCAGAGAGTATTTTCGCCGCGCATGCGATGCCAGCGGACGGCGACATCGATCTCGGTGTGCTCCAGCATGTGCCCCATGTGCAGGGAGCCGGTGACATTCGGCGGAGGAATTACGAGCGAGAAACATTTTCGCGAGCCGCCCGTGGCCGCGCGAAAGATGCCGGATTCAATCCACCATTGGGCCCAATGCGGCTCAAACCGCTGAGGCTCATACACCTTCTCAATTTGCATCGGGGAAGTACCAGTTTAGCAATTGAACGAGGACCCGACCGGACGGAAGAGCCGAACCGTGTCAACCCGATTTATGGATTCTTTGCACGCCCGGCCAGCGATCAAAATCACCATCGAAGCTGAAGATCGACCGGATCCCGTAACGCTCCATCACTGAGATATGAACCGCGTCGCGTGGCGGACATGACGCGGCTTGCCGAACGATGTCACCGGCTCTCAAAACATCGGCATTCTCGAATCGGAATCACTTCATCAACGATCGTCAGAGTGAGTTCCCGTGCTGGCCCTATTGCATCCCGGGGATGTGTTCCGCCAATCAAATACATCGGGATGTTTGAATCGACGAAGATCAACTTCGATAGCCTTGCTCAATTTCGATTAGCATCCGATCGATATCGCTAGTCGGGAAGGAGTGCTTATGAACGACATTCTTCCGCTGGCGCGCGCGCATGGTTTATCCGCATACGATGCCGCCTACCTGGAGCTTTCGCTGCGGCGAAGCGCTCCGCCGGCGACCCTGGATGGGGAGTTGCAAAAGGCGGCGAGACGCGCCGGTGCGCAACGTTTGTCAACGAAGCATTGTGACTGATCGGCTGGATTGTTCGTGGCAGATGCGGGTGCGCCGTTGGGGGCGCGGGCGTAGTATTTAAGAAGCCATGACCCGGAAATTCAAACTCACCGCCCTGCTCGCGATTGCCGCCTGCGCACTTCCGTTCGCGTTTGCCGCCGCCAGTAACGTCCTCACCGGCAATGCCGCGTTTACCGACTATCGAAAAGAAGCGCCCGGTGTAATCCGCAAGATTACCGTCGCCGATCTACCCGCGCCGTTCGCCACGAAGTCCGCCGGCAACGGCCCAAAGGTGGTGCCGCGTCCGGAAGGCATGTGGCCGCGGACGCTGCCCGGGTTCAAGGTGGAGCTCTTCGCCACGGGGCTGGGGAATCCGCGCGAGCTCCGGACTGCTCCCAACGGGGATCTGTTCCTGGCCGCCACGCATAACGGCGAGATCCAGATCTTCCGCGGCATCACCGCCGACAGCAAGCCCGTCCAGACGTCCACGTTTGCCACCGGGCTGCGGGAACCGTTCGGCATCGCCTTTTATCCGCCCGGTCCGAACCCGCGGTATGTGTATGTCGCCAACATCAACTCCGTGGTCCGTTTCGCCTATAAGAACGGCGATCTGAAGGCCACGGGTGAACCCGAAACGCTGATCACCGGCATCCCCGGCGGCGGCCACTCCACGCGCGATCTCGCCTTCTCACCCGACGGCCATCGCCTGTTTCTTTCGGTTGGATCCGCGTCCAACATTGACGATCCCGACACCCACCCGAGTGAATTTCATCGCGCCAACATTCTGGAATACACGCCTGACGGCAAGTTCGTTCAGGTATACGCGTCGGGCATCCGCAACCCGGTCGGCATTGCCATCCAGCCCGAAACCGGCGACCTTTGGTGTTCGGTGAACGAGCGCGACGCTTTGGGAGACAACCTGGTCCCGGACTACATCACCCATGTGCAGGAGCACGGTTTTTACGGATGGCCGTTCTACTACATGGGAAGCAATCCCGATCCGCGCTTGAACGGCAAACACCCGGAGTTGAAGGGGAAGGTGATCGTCCCGGACGTACTTCTGCAGCCGCATAACGCGTCATTGGAGATGACTTTCTACGAAGCGTCTCAGTTCGGCCCGCAGTACAAGGGAAACATCTTCGCGGGCGAACACGGGTCATGGAACAAAGCGGATCGCGCCGGCTACGAAGTGATCATGGCGCCGGTGAAGAACGGCAAAGCCACGGGCGAGTATGAGGATTTCGTCACGGGATTCGTTACGCCCGAAGGCGATGCCTGGGGACGGCCCGTGGGCGTGGCGGTATCTCCCGACGGCTCTTTGATGTTCAGCGACGATGGATCGGCTTCCATCTGGCGGGTGCATACGACGAACTAATATGATTGGGATCACCGGCCTCACCTTAGTTGCCGCACTCGCTCAAGCCACGGCCGCGCCGGACGGCGTAGGTAAGATTCAGGCCTACGCCGGAACCTGGCATACCGAGATTCAGCACCTCGATACACCGTTCAGCAAAGCCTCGAAAGAATCGAAGACGCTGAAGAATGATTGCTGGCGTAGTGTGGGTTTTTTCGCGTGCGACCAAATAGTTGATGGCGATTCGAAGGCCCTGATCGTGTTCCTTTACAACGCGAAGAACGACACTTATACAACTTATCCAATTCCCGCTGATGGAGGCGACGCGGGCAGCGGGAAGCTTCTCATTCGGGGGAATGTCTGGACGTTCCCGTGGGAGTCAAAGGACAACGGGAAGACTACTTATTTCCGCGTGACGAATACATTCACGTCCCCGGGCACCATTGAGTTCCGCCAGGAGTACTCGGAGGACCAACAGCATTGGACTACGATGGCAACGGGCCGCGAGACGAAACAGCCGTAGCGGCCCGGCCCCATGCCCACTTACCAGGAAACGATCGACTTACTTCGGCGGCTGTTCGAGACGGAGCGGCAGTTTCGCGCATTGGCTAAGAAGAAGGCAGCCGGTGAGATGGATGAACACGATGCGCTGAACGCCCGCAAGATCTCCGACGCGCTTCAGGATCTGGTCCGCTACCCTCCCCACCAGCTCAGGCATTTCGAGCGGCTGAAGGAGTTTCACGAAAACGGGAGAAGTTACGACAAGTCGGTTTTTATTATGACCAAGTTTCCCGATGGAAACGGACCGCTCGACGACCAGTTGAATCAAGTCATCGATGTCGTGAAGGACAGCGTCGAGAAGGCCGGCTTTCTTCCGCGAATCGCTCTCGGGCATCCCCGCTATTTCCCGACAGTTTGGGACAATGTCGAAATTCACCTGTTGGGGTGCGCGAAGGGCGTTGCAATAATAGAGAATCGGTACAAGCAGGAGTTGAACCCGAACGTCGCGCTCGAATGGGGCTGGATGAGATCGATGAATAAGGACGTGCTCTTTCTTCTCGAAAAGGATTTCCAGCAGTTCCGCGCGGATATCCTAGGGTTCATCCCCGACACTTTTTCGTGGGACCACCCTGAGCAGGATATTCCAGCCGCGGTAGCCGATTGGTTGAAAGGCAAGAAATGAACTCCGAAGGCCGTCCGCTTTGCGTGGTTATGATGCCGTTCGGAATCAAGCCGGACGCCTCTGGAAACCTCATCGATTTCGATTCCGTCTACTCGGACCTTATTGTCCCAGCCATTCGCGACGCGGAGTTGGAACCCATGCGGGCCGACGACGTTTTAACAGTAGGCCGCCTGAACGAACCCGCGGTGGACCGGTTAATAATGGCCGAATATGCCGTGGCCGATCTGACCACAGCCAACGCCAGTGTTATCTACCAACTCGGCATCCGCCATGCCGCTCGAGCGGACTCGACTGTGATCCTGTTGGCCGAAGGGCGCCGCCTTCCGTTTGACGTTGCCCGGCTACCGATGCTGCGCTACCTGCTGGATCAGTCCGGCAAGCCCGCGTATCTCAGGCGGCAACAGGCCCAACTCACAAACCTTCTCGGAGCAGTTTCCTGGACGAGTCCGGAGAGTCCAGTGCTCAGGCTTCTTGCGCACTCGGACCGGCCCGGCGGTCAAAGCGGGCAAGACGAAATCTTCCAAAGCCGGCTTCAAGATCTGGCAATCATGAAAGATCGGCTGGCGAAAGCGCGACAACGGGGCGTGATCGCTCTGGATGGTTTGCTGGCGGAAATGGAGCCGCTCGAACGGCAAGATGAATCGCTGGTGCTGGACCTTTTTTTGTCGTACCGCGCCGTGAAAGCCTGGCGGAATATGATCGCGCTGTACGACAAGATGTCTGCCGAATTGCGGAACGCCGTCACGGTGCGCGAACAGCTCGCGCTAGCGTTGAATCGCGCCGGCAACAGCGCCTCGGCCGAGCAGGTTCTCACCCAACTGCTTGCTGATCGGGGTCCCAGCAGCGAGACCTATGGCATTCTCGGGCGCATTTATAAAGACGATTGGGAAAAGGCTGCTCAGGATAGCAATCCATTTGCCAACCAGTTGCTGCAGAAAGCTATTGAAGCTTACCTAAAGGGATTTGAATCCGATTGGCGCGACGCGTATCCCGGGATCAACGCGGTCACTCTGATGGAACTCGCCGAGCCGCCCGACCCGCGGCGGGAGCAAATTCTCCCGGTGGTCCGCTATGCGGTGGAACGCCGCATCGCTTCAGGGCAGCCCGACTATTGGGACTACGCCACGCTGGTGGAACTCGCGATTCTTGCCAAGGACGAAAACCGCGCCCGAGCGGCACGTGAAGCCGCGTTAGCCATCATTCGCGAGCCCTGGGAAGCCGAAACCACCGCGCGCAATCTGCGGCTGATCAATGACGCGAGGGGCCGCAACTTCGAATTGAGTGCCTGGATGGTGGAAACGGCCGCCGCGTTTCAAAACCTGAGCGAACGCACCTCGCTCTCGGCTTAACCCGGCCTACTTTACAAACCCGTTCGCCTTTAACACGCCCGATGCGTAATCCGTCAGGGCTTTATCCAACTTGCCTCCCACCAGGAGCCAGGCTGCGTCCAGTCCCAGCTTCAGACCGAATCCGCCGTCGCTCTGGGCCACCAGCCGCTTGCTCACCAGCTTGAGGCGATCCACCGCGGCGCTGCATAGATTTTCGACTTGACTCGGATCGATCGTGTTCCGTGTAACGGTAACCTCCGGCTGTACTTCCGGCATCAGCGGGATTAGTGGAAACAGCCTGGTGCCCCCATCTTCAGCGGTGAATCCGAAATCCTGATCGAGCCGCGCGGTTGCCTGCGGCGATAGCGCATAGGGACGCATCACCACGTTGTCCCAGGGAACTCCGAAATATTTCCGGAGGAACTGCTGGCAGTTGCGCCGTCCAAGTTGGTAATCGTGTTCGCGAAAGACGCGGGCGAAAAAGGCCCCGAACGCATCCAACAGAGCACCAGCCAGCGGTTCGGGGTTGCCGGCGGAGCCGGTCGGCGAGATCACCCAGCGGGTGGCCGCCTGCGGGTCCGCGGTTAACTTGATATTCTCGCCCTGCACCCGGCTCTGGTTGATCAAAACGCCCAGCAGAGTCAACAGCAGCGATTTTAAATCCCGCGCCGGAAACGCCGGAAGCCCTTTCGCAACCTCGCCCGCCAGCGGCGCGATGCTCACCACCGCGCGGTCCGCCTCACGGGGATCGCGGACGTTGTGTCCGCTTGGGTTCGGGGGAATCAGCGCCGCCAACTCCAGACGGGCGCAATCGAACGGGCTGTTATTCGTAACCCCGCCATCCACGTTCAACGTTTGCAGACCCGCCGAATCAGGCAGGCCCCAGGTGGGCGGCATAGGTTTGCTCTCTTCCTGCAAACCATTCGGCGCGCACTCCGGCAGCGGCTCAATCACCTGCCATTGCCGCTGGTTGTATTCACCCGCGGTGCGATCCAGCGTCTGCGGCGCGAGCACCAATGGGAACGCGCTGGTGGCGATGGCCGCCTTCCCCAACTCGTTCCAGCGGCCGGATCCGTCCCCGTGGAGCGGCACGGTCTCCCCGCCGGTCGGCGCGGCTGTCCATAGCACCTCGAATTGCCTTCGATCGGCGTGGTAAAGCGCCCGCGCCGAATCCGGATCGGTCTGCAACTCCACCGCGTAAGGTGTGCCCGCCAAGTTCGTCAAAGTGAGAACAACCTTCAACCCGTCCTTCACCCATTCGCGCTTGTTCGGGAGCGGCTGGCGGATAGTCAACGCGTCTCGCGCGATATCCCGAATCACGGTGGAATCGAGCAGCGACGCGACGTTGGATGTATCGGCGTCCAGGTCCGCGTGCCCCAGCAGAGGCTGCAGGTCGATCCGCGACACCCAGCTTGCGAACAGCGCGTTCGAAGCGGGATCAGGAGTGGGCGACTGCTCCCGCACATAATCCAGTTTCTGGCTCAGCGCCGCGGCTGCCAGTGCCGCCGTGATCCCGCCGCCCGAAGCTCCCGTCAGAACCGCGAGCTGCAACTCATGCGGTGGAATCGTCCACTCATCGAATCGATCGCCATGCGCGGCTTTCTGCTTCTCCCGCTCGGCATACCACGCATCCAACGCTTCGATCAGAAAGTCCATGACGCCGGCCGTGTATGCTCCCGCGGACACGGTGCCCGACATATTCAGCCCGAGGTAGAACGGTTGACTCATTTGCGAAAGCCTCGGAATTCATATTCCACAGTTCTCGCGAACTTGCAAGAGAATTCCCTCGCTACAACCTGCAAATTAACAATTCGCGCTCATAAACCAGTTCCGGCGGCAGGTGATCGTGCAGTTCGATGAACAACTCCTCGTGCTCGATCACCTCGCGCCGCCATGCTCCGCGATCGAACGCCTGCAATTGTTCGAACTGCTCCCGGGAGAAATCGATCCCGCTCCACTCCATGTCCTCATAGCAGGGCATCCAGCCGATGGGCGTCTCTTTGCCCAGCGCCCGCCCGCGCGCGCGATCGAAGATCCACTTCAGCACGCGCATGTTCTCGCTGAAACCCGGCCATAGGAAATTGCCGGCAGCGTCCTTGCGGAACCAATTCACGTGGAAGATCTTGGGCGTCTCGTGCAGGGTGCGCTGCATCGTCAGCCAGTGGCGGAAATAATCACCCATGTGATAGCCGCAGAAGGGGAGCATGGCCATGGGATCGCGCCGCACTTTCCCGACAGTGCCCGCGGCCGCCGCCGTCATCTCCGAGCCCATCGTTGCGCCGATGTAGACTCCCGTGCTCCAGTTGAAAGCCTGATAGACCAGCGGCATCGTTGTCGCGCGGCGGCCCCCGAAAATAATGGCGCTGAGGGGCACGCCGTCAGGATCTTCCCACGCGGGATCGATGGTCGGGCACTGCGATGCCGGCGCAGTAAACCGTGCATTCGGATGCGCCGCTTTTGCGCCTGTCTCCTTTGCAATGGCGGGCGTCCACTTCTTGCCGCGCCAGTCCAAACACTCGGCCGGCGGCTCACTGGTCATTCCTTCCCACCACACACCGCCCTCCGGCGTGAGCGCCACATTGGTGAAGATGGTGTTCCGCGCCAGCGTCGCCATCGCGTTCGGATTCGTCTTCACGGACGTGCCGGGCGCCACGCCAAAGAATCCCGACTCCGGATTAATCGCGCGCAGCCGCCCCTGCGTATCCGGCTTGATCCACGCGATATCATCGCCGACGGTCCAGACCTTCCAACCCTCGAACCCCTTCGGCGGAATCAGCATCGCGAAGTTGGTTTTGCCGCAAGCGCTGGGAAAGGCCGCCGCCACGTAGCTCTTATCGCCCCGTGGATCTTCCACGCCCAGGATCAACATGTGCTCCGCCATCCAGCCTTCGTCGCGCGCGATGTTCGACGCGATCCGCAGAGCGAAGCACTTCTTGCCCAGCAGCGCGTTCCCGCCGTATCCCGAACCGTACGACCAGATCTCGCGCGTCTCCGGAAAATGCACGATGTATTTCTCCAGATTGCAGGGCCACGGAACGTCCTTCTCGCCCGGCTTCAACGGCGCGCCCACGCTATGCATGCAGGGCACTACGCGCTTGATATCTTTGTCGATTTCCTGGAACACCGGAAGGCCGATCCGCGCCATAATCCGCATGCTCACGACCACATACGGAGAATCGGTCAACTGCACGCCGATTTGCGACATCGGCGACCCCACCGGGCCCATGCTGAACGGCAGCACATACATCGTGCGCCCGCGCATGCAGCCGCGGAAAAGCCCCTTCAGCTTGCGGCGCATTTCATACGGGTTTTCCCAATTGTTCGTCGGGCCGGCGTTGTCTTTCGATAACGAACAGATGAACGTCCGGTCCTCGACCCGCGCCACATCGTTCGCGTCCGACCGCGCGTAATAGCAGCCCGGCCACAACTCCTGGTTTAGTTTGATAAAAGTGCCGCTCGCCACCATCTGCGCCCGCAGCATTTCGTTTTCGTCATCGGAACCATCCACCCAGTGAATGGCCGCCGGCCGCGTGAGCTCGGCCATCTTCTCCACCCAGCGCAGCAGATGTTTGTTTTCGCTCAGCGGCATGGAGGAATTGGCGGAAAGGATGGAGGAAGTTGTTTGCGATTTCATATGGGTGCGTGGCAGAATCGGTCCTACGATTTTAGGCTAGCGCGAACTTTCTTTGACATTGGCTGGGCTTGCGCCATCGGGGTAATCCCGGCGGATTCGTGGGCGTCCGCGTGAACACGCATGGTCGCGGCGTCGCTTGACCCTGTTAATCTCTGGATCATACAACGTGCCATGCGGCGCGTCATTGCCAAATACGGATGCGAGTGCCGATCTTGTGTACACCGCAAGAGCTTATGGGGGAAGGCCGCAGCCGTAGACCCAGTTTTAGTAATACTGACGCCGGCGCGCTAAGTTCTCGGCTAACATGGTGCGGAGGATCTAACCATGCGCCGGTACTTTAACGCGCTCCTCATACTGGCAAGTCTCCTGCCGCACTCCGGCGCCGCCCAATCCGCCAACCCTGCCGCCCCGAAGGCGCCGGTGGAGAAGCCCGAAAAGAAATCACCGCCAACCCAGCGCGACTTCGCCCGCCAGTTACTCGAGTCCGCCCATGACGCCGCCGGCCGGGCGCAACCCGGCGCGCAGGCCGCCTTGCTCGCCCAGATCGGCGACTGCTTCATCGTCTTTGACCGCAAGCTCGCTCTCACCACCTTGGAGCAGGCCTTCCCGGTGGCCGGGCAGGTCTCCGGCGCCGATCCGTTTGCCGCTTTCCACAGCTCTCTTCTGCAGACTTCCATCGTGCAATCGGTGGCCGATTTGGACCTGTCAGAAGCGGCGGAGATGACCAGATCCATGCCGCCGGACAACCGCGCGCGGGCCATTGAAACGGTGGTCGCCAAGTTAGTTGGCAAGGGTGACTTCGAAACCGCCATCGAGGTGGTGAATCTGGGCTCGGGCGCGAAGTATCCGTTCTCCGCCGCGGCAACTATTTTGGATAAGTTGAATGACGATGACCCGCGCGCCGCGATCGTCTTCGGAGCGGCGCTTAGTGGATTCCAAACGAGTCCGGACCGCGCGTTCGGCCAAATGCTGGCCGCTCATTGGAAGCATCTTCCGGTTCCCACCGTGCGCCAGGCGCTGGATGCGATTATCGCCAAAGTAGCCACTTACAAAGAGGATGCGAGTATCTTCAAGATCAGCTTAGCCGGAGCCAACGGTTCCGCGGATCTGAACACGGAGCAGGAGATCGAGTTATTCGATGTCGCCGCACCGCTGGAAGCTCTGGAACCCGGGAAGCTGGCGGAACTCTATCAAACCTATCCAGCTTTGAAGAAAGCCTATGAACTATTCCCGGATGGACAATTTACCACGGGCACAGCGGTAAATTATACGGCAGGCGCCGCTCAAAAGGGTAGCCGGAATCCCGAGGACAACGGGCGATCGGCGCTCTTCGACCAAAGCATGAAATTGAAGCAACAGGCGCAAGCGATGGCCGCCGCCAATCTACCCAGCGCGCTCGATTTAACGAAGACCATTCCCTTGGCGGTCTACCAGGCCGCTACTTTGAGTGCCATTGCCGAACAGCGCATTGAATCCGAGACGGCAAGCGCCCGCGATTTGTTGAACCGGTCGCTCGCCATTCTGGCTAAGTGCGACGTAGATCCTTATGGCGACGGCGTCGCGCAAAACGAGGTGGCCATCGCCGGAGACGCGCACAAGCTCAACGACGACGAACTAACCCGCCACGCCTTGAGCCTCGCCTTCGATACGGCGGCTAAGTTCGCCGCCTGGGACTTCAGTGCCGACGACCCCAACGAGCTTCCGGAAGATATGTGGCCCTCCACGTATTCCTACCAGAACGCTATGCGCAAGGCCGCACAGATCTATAAGCAAGGCGCGGCATCTTACTTAAACCGCATTCAGAACACGGATATGTTCCTGTTCTCCCAGGTAGCTTTAGCGGCGGCGCTGCTTGATCGTCAGCAGCAGGGCGCGCACGGCAGTCACGTCTCTAAGCAACAAAAGCCGCCGTCCTAACTTTCGAACACCACTACCCGCGCCCGATGGCCGCCGCGCAGCTTCCGGTCCGTCGTATACAAGAACGCGTCCGTGGCTTCAGCCAACGCGATGTATGCCGCGTCATAAGCGGTGAAGTTGTGGCGGAGTTCCCAGATCCTGTCCAGCAGGAGGGTGTGCGGATAGCGCTCCGCCGGCAGTTCCGCAAGGCTTTCCAGAAACTGCGTGCTTCGATGCGCGTCCACGCGGCCGGCTTTCGCCAGCGTGCGGAAGGCGCTGGTTACCTCAATATCGAGCAGGTGCGGGACGATCCAGGAATCCGCGCGCGATACCATCGCATTCCGGATGGAATCAGCGAGCTCGCTATTCAGCAATAGTTCTACAACCGCGGAAGCGTCTAAAACGATCAACTGCCGTCCCGCAACTCGCGAATCAGTTGCGCACCGCTGCGTTTCGCGCGGATGGGTTTCGCTTCCTCGGTTTTCCGCAGCCATTCGCGCATAGTCGGGCGCTCCGCGCTTCGCACCAGTTCGCGCTTAATGTAATCCGACAAACTCATCCCCTCGCTGGCCGCGCGCGCTTTCAGAACATTGTGCAGCGGCTCAGGCACCTCCCGGATCTGGACCATTTTAGACATGCAGATAAGCATACAAACATGTGGAGCACATGTCAAGGGGGCGATGACGCGACCGAAGCATCGGCCCAGCCGCGGTGTACTAACATAATCTGGTTTGAAGCGAATCCGATCCGCACCCGCCATCCCCGCGCCGCTCGACCCCCATTTCCAACCCGCGTCTGTCTGGAATCGCGACTATCGCGCCCTGGCCGCCGCGTCCACATCGGAGCCCCTGGCCATCGCGTTGGCGCGACCTAACGGCAACGTCACCGTGAGGCACACGCACATCCTTCCTCACACTTCTTCGAACCGCGAGTGGAACGAACGCTATGTTGAGCGGCTCCTCAAATTTCTGCTATGGCAGGTCGGCGGAAACCATATCACGATCGCGGGCAACGCCGACATCGCCGCCTATCTCACCGCTATCTATGCACCCGCGGGGGCGCGCGCGTTCGACGATCAGTTCATGGGCGAACGTGTCTATCGCGCTCCGTTTCAGATCGCGCACGTGCCTTACTCGCAGGCGCCGCGTGCCCGGGAAAGCGCCAGTCCGCTTGGCCGGCATCGCGACGGTTGCCGCATCGGCTTCGATCTCGGAGGCAGTGACCGCAAGTGCGCCGCCATGATCGACGGCGAAGTTGTCTTCAGCGAGGAAGTCGTCTGGAGTCCTTATTTCGAGACCGATCCCGAGTATCACTACCGCGGCATCGACGACACCCTGCGCCGCGCCGCCGGGCATCTTCCACGCGTGGACGCCATCGGAGGCAGCGCCGCCGGCGTGTATGTGGACAACGAAGTACGCGTCGCGTCGCTGTTCCGCGGCATCGCACCCGATCTGTTCGATTCCCACATCCGACGTATCTTCTTCCGTC
This sequence comes from Bryobacteraceae bacterium, assembly GCA_965225785.1. GTDB lineage: Bacteria > Acidobacteriota > Terriglobia > Bryobacterales > Bryobacteraceae > Bog-113. The sequence continues at coordinate 341,981 of CBDDBV010000022.1, forward strand.
TCGCGGAAGCCTGGGGCGATGTCCCGTTCGTGGTTGTGAACGATGGCGAAGTGGCCGCGCTGGCTGGCTCCATGTCGCTTGACGCCGACGCGGTCCTCGGTCTATCGCTCGGCACCAGTCAAGCCGCGGGTTTCGTCACTCCTGAGGGCAACATCACCGATTGGCTGAACGAACTCGCCTTCGCGCCCATCGATTACGCGGATAACGCGCCCGCCGACGAATGGTCCGGCGACCGCGGCGTGGGCGCGCAATATTTCTCGCAGCAGGCCGTCGCTCGCCTGCTCCCCGCCGCCGGCATCGAACTGCCGGAGCAAATGCCGTTCCCCGAGCGGCTCCTGCACGCACAGCATCTCATGGCCAAAGGGGACGGGCGCGCGCATGCAATTTATGAAAGCATCGGCGTGTATCTCGGTTATGGCGTCGCGCACTACGCCGATTTCTACTCCCTCCGCCAAGTCCTGATTATGGGCCGCGTGACCACGGGCGAAGGCGGGAACGTCATTCTCGCGGCCGCGAAACGCGTGCTCGCTGAAGACTTTCCGGACCTGTACACGCGCATTCAACTCCAGCTTCCCGGCGAACAGGATAAGCGCCACGGCCAGGCTGCCGCCGCCGCGACGCTTCCCGAAATCAAGAAATGAAACTGCACAATTCCAACTCCGACATCTTCATCCCGGACGGCGCGCCGGTCGCCGAGGCGCTCTCGCGGACGACGCACCTTGCGATCGTGGCGCACCAGGATGACATCGAAATCATGGCTTACCACGGGGTGGCCGAATGCTTCGGGAAGCCGGACGCCTGGTTCACCGGAATAGTGGTCACCGATGGCGCGGGCAGCGCGCGCTCGGGTTTATACGCCGATTACACCGACGAACAAATGAAACAGGTCCGCGTCCTCGAGCAGCGGAAGGCCGCCTACATCGGCGAGTATTCCTGCCAGCTTCAACTTGGTTACGGCAGCGCCGCAGTGAAAGATCCCTCCAATGGCGACGTTGCCGCCGAACTGGCGTCCCTACTTGCCGTCGCTCGCCCGCATACCGTGTATCTCCACAACCTGGCTGATAAACATGAGACGCACATCGGCGTTTCTATGCACGCGCTGGCCGCTTTGCGCAGCCTGCCCGCCGGCGAGCGTCCCGCCCAGGTCTTCGGATGCGAGGTCTGGCGCGATCTGGATTGGATGCCCGACGAACACAAGATTCCGCTCGCGGTATCCAACCGGGAAAACATAGGCGCCGCCTTAGTTGCCGTCTTCGACTCACAAATCACCGGCGGCAAGCGCTACGATCTGGCGACCCCCGGCCGCCGTCTGGCCAACGCCACTTACTTTCTCCCACGCGCTACGGACGTCGAAACCGCACTCACCTTCGCAATGGATCTGACTCCGCTGGTGACCAATCCGGACCTAAATCCACTCGATTATGTCATCCGCTTCGTCGACGAGTTCCGGGCCGATATCGCTACTAAGATCGGCCGATACTTACCAAGCTAGTCGACGGTGAAGATACCAGCGCTCTGTGCGGAGCCGTTGGCCGTCGTCACGGTAACTGGTCCGGAAGTGGCCCCGGCCGGTACCTGCGCAACCACGTAGTACATGCCGCGGCTAACTATGGCTGTCGCCGGCGTTCCGTTGAAAGTAACCTTAGTCGGACCCACCAGATTGCGGCCCGTGATCAAGACGTAACCGCCCACCGCGCCGGCGTTCGGGCTCAGACGGATGATCGACGGCTTCGGTCCGGAAAGCCCCAGGCCCAGGCTAAACACCTGCCCCAGATCATCGACGCCGCCCAGCAAGGTAGTTCCGTATAGCTTGCCGTCCGAACCCTGGATCACACCTGGCCCGGGCACTTGCGCGAACGCATAGGATGTCGCGGGGAAGTTAAACACGGTGGTGAAGTTTGAACCATCCGGCGCAATGCGGAACACCGTACCCGGCCCAAACGAGCCGATCCCCGCGTTGGTGCCATATAGGTTATTGTCGCTGGCCTGAATCATTCCCGTAAGTGGAGACTCGCCGTCAAAGTAGCTGAAGGCGTGGAGCACGTCGATTTGTCCCGCGTACGTCAGGCTAAAGACGGTTCCACTCCCATTTGCTCCCTGGCTGTTGGTTACGCCGTAGAGTAAACCATTATTGCCCGCAGTCAATCCTCCGATCGGCTGAGCGCCGTCCAGCGAACCGGTGAAGTTATAAACAAAGCTGAAGCTGCCCGCCAGGGAAATCCGATAAACACTTCCGTTCCCCGGCGCGTTCTGCGCGACCTCGCCGTAGAGATTCCCGTCCGAAGCTTGAACCAGGGGACCCGATTGCTGGTAGCCCGCGGGAAACGTATAAAGCACGGTCAAAGCTCCGGCCAAAGTCATCCGGCTGATATTCAGCGTCGCGTTTGAGTTATAAGCCGTGAAATACACATTGCCGTCGGTAGCCTCTACTACGGGCGAAGGGGAAATGACGTTGGCGGTGACGACCGTCACGGCGCCGGCGGGACTGATTCTCAATATCGCGCCCGTTCCGTTCGGACCGCCGCTCTGTGCCGCCCCATAGAGAAACCCGTTGCTGGCGGGAAACAGTTGACCCACGGGCGAAGCGCCTTGCGTGCCGCTGTTCAGAATGGCGATGGAACCATATGCTCCGCCGCTGGTCAATTTGAAAATCGTACCCGCGTCAGCGTACCCGGATATTGATGTCGTTCCGGCGAATACTCCAGGATCTAACTCCGTCAACGCGGATTCCGGACTTGCGCCGTTGGTGCTGGTGAAATCCAAAAGGTCGGTGTAAGTCACCTGCCCGAACCCGGCGCTCGCCGTCAAAAGAAGTAAAACAACTGATTTGTTCATAAGAAATGGAATAAATCACGATTGTACTCCATTGATTTCACCGCAAGAAAAAGCCGTGGCACGTACATAATCCGCGCCACGGCAATTTGTAAGCAGGAACTAAAATGTAAGATGTAATTCCAACTGCATAAACCGCGGGCTTCCGATTGTATGCTGGATGATCCCCAACTGCCCCTGCGGCGGATTGTAAAGCTGCGGCGGATCGTAATCGTAATTAAAGAAGCTCACGTTGCTGTTCGGCGTGTCGAAGCTCGCGCTGTTGAACACGTTGAAGACATCCCAGCTAAATCGAGCCTTGATGCGTTCCGTGATATCGAAGTTCTTGGAAAGAGATGCGTCGAATCGCAACTGGAACGGCCCTCGGAAAATGTTTCGCCCAGCGCTGCCATAGACCGATTCATAAGTATCGCAAGCTCCCGTGGAATCGCAAGGTGGAACGCCATCCTGACCGGGTTGCAGCAACTGCAGCCCGAAGTCGTTGACGTTCAGGACCGGTTGCCCGGCATTCACGCCCGTCGTTCCCTGTAACTGCGCCTGCTTCGCCGTCACCCCGGGCTTCAGCGGAACCACCGGGTTCGTGATGTAATCGTTGCTGCTGTAGTAGAGGCTCGCGATGGACCCGGAAAAGTCATACACGTTGTAAGGCTGCCCGCTTTCGGCGACTGTTTGGCCGCTCAACTGCCAGCCCGCCAAAAGCCCGTTGGCGTACTTGTTGCCCAGATTGAACTTCGGTATTTGGTACGAGTAATTGATCAGGAACACGTGGGTGCGATCGAAATCCGACGTCGCATATCCGGACTTCGGGTTAAGCGGATCGTTCCCGTTGTAGAACAGACCGAGTCCGCTCTGCTCATCCAGGCTGTGCGACCACGTGTAAGTGGCCGTGAATTGAAGGCCGAAGGAAAGACGCTTGCGCACCTGGAACTGCAGCGCGTGATACCACGAAATGCCTTCCGCCTTATAGAACACGGAATTCGGCGAGTAGCCTATGTACGGAGCGCGCAAGTCCGTATTACCGCCGGTGCTGGTGTTGTACGGCTCATAAGAGTTCGCGTTGTACCCGTAAGAATAAATCTGGCCGTTTACCGGATTCTGCGGGGTAGCGATATTCGGTTGGTTGAACGGGATCGGAAGGACTTCGTGCACGCCGTGATTGCCGACATATCCAAGATCGAACAACAGGCTGTTGGTCGGCTGATATTGAATATCGAAAGTCCAGTTTTCCGAGTAAGGAAGCTTGTTGCTTGGGTCGTATCCGCCGAATAAGAACGGGTTCGAACCATTAATCAAAGCCGCCTGATTCGGCAGGCTTGCCAGGAAAGCCGCGGGATTGGCGGGAGGCGCCGCGGGGGCGGTGGTCCCGAATGGGTTTTGAATCGTCGCGCCCGTGACCGCGCCTACCGGGGTGATAAACGGCGGCGCCAGCGTGACCCCGAACGGGCCGTTATAACCCGATCCCGCGCTCGGCGAGAATTCGCTGAAGAACTCGCCCCGGTCATAATACATTCCGAATCCTGAGCGCACTGTGACCTTCGGCCGCACGGTCCACGCGATGCCGACACGCGGCGCGAATCCCCATTGGTTGTTCTTGGTGAGTGAGTCATTCTCGCCCTGCGTCCCGAAGGTCGCGTTGTTCGAAGCCACCACCAGGCCTGAGTTCACGATTGTGTCCGTCGCCAAGTCGTATTGATACTTTGTAGCGTCAAAGGAAGTCAACCGTCCGTACTTCTCACTTAACGGCCCGTTGTAATCCCAGCGCACGCCCAAGGTCACAGTCAGGTTGCTCTTCACCTTATAGTTATCGTTTACAAAAGCGCCCACCGTGTCCGAGCGGTAATAGCGCGAAGCCGAGCCGCTGAAGTAAGAAGTGTTTAGGCCCGTGCGCACCGTACCTTCGAGGAAATTGACGAAATTCTTGAAAGCCAGCGTCGCGGTTTGATCGTTCCGGTTGATGATGTTCAACTGAGTGTGATCCCACGTGGCGCCGAAGCTTAGAGTATGCCGGCCGATCACCCAACCCAGGTTAGTCGCGTACTCCCACTGGTTCTGATACATTCCGGCGTTGGAGAAGTTGGAAGCCGGACCAAAGTTAAAACCACCGTATGGCGCCTCGCTCGCCGTCCCGATCTTGATTCCGGGAAATTGCGTCTGTCCGAATAGGTTAATTCCCGTGCTGGTGGCCGACAAAGCCTGTCCGGTAGCCGAGTAGGCGTCCAGGCGGGTGAAGCCCGCGCGCTGCTCCCAAGTCAGGCTGGGCGTGAGAATCACGGTATTGTCAATCGACCCCACCTGGCTTCCGGCGTTCAACGTCTGCGCGAAACCCAGGGAATCGGTGCCCGATGAAAACGGGTTGGTGGTCGGGTCATTCTGAATGTAATACTTGCCCGAGAGCCGGTCCTTATCGCTCGGCAAGTAATCGATGTTCGCCACGCCCTGATCCACATTCGCGGTCGATGCCGGGCCCTGCACCAATGCGTCATAGCCCAACGAATTCGCCTGGCTCGCATTCGTAATGGTCGGCGTAGGAATCAGGTATTGTCCGTTCGGAAGCTTGGCCTGCAGGAGCGCGAGCGACACCGGATTGATCTGGGTTGCGCTGATGGTCTGGTTGAAATCCAGTTGCGCCACCTGCGCCAGTGCCGCCGCGCTTCGGTCGTCGGTCAGGTGAATCGGCACCGTATCGTCTTTCGCGCCGTTCAACTGATCGGTGTCCCGCGTCCCGCCGTACGCGGCGAAGAAGAACAGTTTGTTCTTGACGATGGGGCCGCCCAGCGTTCCGCCAAATTGATTGCGGTGCAGCACCGGCACTTTTTCGTTGTCCGGAATGGTCTGATCCGCGTTGTAAAAAAACGGCGCGGCGTTCAGAATGTTGTTCTGAAACTTCTCATAGAGTTCGCCGTGAAATTTGTTCGTGCCTGATTTTGTGGAGACGCCGATATGCGCGCCGCTGTTCGAACCCTGCGCCGCGTCGTAGTTCGCCGCGTTCACCCGGATCTCTTCAATCGTCTCCGGAGCCGGTGTCGGCAGCGCTTCGCCGATGGCGGCGTAAACGGACGTCGCGGTCACAATGGTTCCGCCCGCGCCGAAGCTTTCACCCGTGTTCAGCACGAACCGGTTATCCGCCACCTGGCTGGTGCTGTTGCCGTTGAACAGGTTGTTGGTGCCTACGCCGTTCAACGAAAAGCTATTGCTGGTATCGCGCTGGCCGTTGGAAAACACCGCCTGATTTCCCAGCCCCGCGTTACTGCCGGACCCGCTCAGAAAATCCGCGTTCACGCCGGGAGCAAGAATGGCGAGCTGCGTAAAACTGCCCGTCCCCAGCGGCGTGCTCTGAATCGTGGACTGATCCACAATGTAGCCGTTAGTGGTGTCCTGCTGATTCATCAGCGGAGTGCCCGTCACCTCCACCGTGCTGCTCATCGCGCCCACTTGCATCAGCCCATCCACGGTGGAAGTTCGATCGCCCTGCACCAACACTTGCGTATGCGATTCCGTTTCGAACCCTTGTTTGGCGAACGTCACATCGTAGGTGCCGATGGGAAGATTCGGCAGCAGGTAGCTGCCATTTCCCTGAGAGCGCGCGTGCACTTCCAGATTCGTCGCCGCGTTGCGCGCGCGGACGTCCACCTCCCCGACCGACGCTCCGGACGTATCTTTTACCGTCCCCGTAATCGCTCCAAGTATCTGCTGCGCCCTCGCATGCGGCGTCGCTAAGACCGCACAGAAAGTGACGCTCAGCGACACCGCCAACAGGTCCCGTCGAAAAGCAAACATGATTGAAAAGACTCCTTCAGCTAAGACTGTTTCTGTAGTTTAGAGCAGGAACGGCGCACGTGGGCCCTGCTTAACGCTCCCGTAACCAACTGGATTCAGTGCGGGTGAAAGTTTTAAGATTGTAACGCTTTTGCAGGTGGAAAAGTCACCAATGGTTGGATTTGCATTAAACTACACTGATCCACCATAGGAGCCGTTTGCGAGCGTGATGGTTAACGCGGTACAAGTCACGGGAAGACCCGGTACCGGCGAGTTGGAGCGTTTGGCCGACCTGTCCGCGCGCCTGGGCCGCGACCCTTCGCTGGTCCAGGCCGCCAGCGGAAACACGTCTGTAAAGCTGGCGCATTCACTCTGGATTAAAGCCTCCGGGAAATGGCTGGCCGATGCACAGCGCGAGCGCATCTTTGTCGCGCTGGACCTGAACCAGCTCCGCCGCGATACGGATTCCTGCCGCGCGCCCGGCGGGGAACTTTGTCCGTCGATTGAAACCGCCATGCATGCCCTGCTGCCGCATCGGGTGGTGCTCCACGTTCATTCGGTGAATACGATCGCGTGGGCGGTCCGGCAGGACGGCCGGGAGCAGTTGGCCCACCGTCTTCTGGGGCTTCATTGGCAGTGGATTCCTCACGTTGCTTCCGGGCGTCCCCTTGCCCGCGAAATTGCGAAGGTGACCTGCGCCGCTCCGGAGACCGATGTGTTTGTCCTCGCGAACCATGGCCTGGTGGTTTGCGGCGATTCGTGCGGCGCGGCGGAAGATCTCCTGCTGGACGTTGAAGCAAGAGTGGCGATTACTCCGCGCATCTCACCCGAAGCGGATTGCGCGATGCTCGGCCGGGTGGCCGCCGGTGTGGATTGGAGTTTACCCCCATCGCTGGGACTGCACGCGCTCGGTACCGACAGGCTTTCGCGCACGATTCTCGCCGGCGGGTTCCTCTACCCGTGCCAGGCTATCTTTCTCTCGCCCAGCCGCGCCATCCTTTCACGAACCGCCTGCTTGCGCGCCGCGCTAAATCTGTATTATCAGCAGCACCGGTCATTTCCACCTTTCTTCATCGTCGAAGACAGCGGCGTCATCCTGAACAAGCAGATCACGCGCGCCGAATACGCCATGCTGATGGGCCTGCTGCATGTCGTTCAGCGTATCGGCCAGACCGCTCCGATCCGTTACCTGACTCCCGCCGAAGTGGGTGAAGTCTTGAATGCCGATGCCTATCGATATCGGGCGCTGGTCGAGAACAGTCAGGCGAACGGCAGGTAAGACGATCTGTATGTCGAAGCCGTTCACTGGTTCGTAGCTGGAACGTCACTGCGAAGAAACATTCTGCTGCGACCATAGCCTCCTAAGGGGCGGTCTAAGTTGAATATCTTCGCAAGAATTTCCGTATTCGTGTGTTCGATCCTATTTGCGTCTTCGCTGTTCGCGCAGTTTGAAACCGCCGAGGTTTTGGGTACCGTTTCCGACCCATCTTCGTCAAGCGTCACTCATGCGTCGGTAACTCTGCTGAACCAAAATACCGGCATTTCGGCTAAGACACTTACCAACGATAGCGGTGAATATGACTTCCTGAACGTAAGAGTCGGCAAATACACCGTCTCCGTCGATGCGCCCGGCTTTTCCACCACGTCCGCCGCCGATATCGATGTGCAGGTCAACGCCCGTCAGCGCGTCGATTTAACCATGCAAGTCGGACTGGTGTCGGACTCCGTGCAGGTCACGGGCGCGGCGGCGGTTCTCGATACCGATTCGAGCGAACACGGTCAGGTAATTACCACGGAGCAGATTGTCGAGTTGCCTTTGAATGGCCGAAACTATTCCGATCTCGCTCTGCTGGCGACCAACGTCCATCGTTCGGTTCTCGCCACCGCGCCCATCACTGGAACTCCTCGCGAGGGCGCGTTCAACGCCAACGGAATGCGCAGCACCTATAACAACTTCCTCTTGGATGGGATCGACAACAACGCCTACTCCACCAGCAACCAGGGCTTCTCGAATCAGGTGGCGCAGCCATCTCCCGATGCCGTCCAGGAGTTCAAAGTAATCACGGAAGACTATAGCGCGGAGTATGGGCGTGTGGGGGGCGCGGTAGTCAATGTCGTCATGCGATCCGGAACCAATCAGATCCACGGCACGGCTTATGACTTCCTGCGCAACACCGACCTGAACGCGATTGGGTATATCTTCGGGCAGCGCCCGTCCACCTTCGAAAAGCCTTCGCTGGTGCGCAATCAATTCGGACTTACTGTGGGCGGGCCTATCATCAAGAACCGCCTCTTCTACTTTGGCGATTACGAAGGCTATCGCTCGCTCCAGAAAACGCTGAACTTCGATTCCATCCCGAACCTCACCGATCGCCAGGGCATCCTGCCTTCGACCGTGGTTGACCCCCTGACCGGCGCCGTCTATAAGGTCCGGCACGCAGATCCCCGCGAGCGTCATCTCACCTTTCGCCGCCCAGGTGCTGAGTCAACTTCCCGCGCCCAACGGTCCCGGACGGTCGAATAACTATCAGGCTCTGTTGTTGACGCGTGACTACAGCGACAAGTACGACGCTAAGATAGACGGCCAAATCAATGACCGCATGTCCGCTTCACTCCGGTTCAGCCAGCGCAAAGACAATCAGTTCTATCAGCCCGATATCCCGGGCCCGTCCGGCGGAGACGGCAATGGATACGTTCGCGCGCTTGATCAGAACGCGGCGGCGGGTTACACCTGGACCGTTACTCCGACGTCGATCTTCGAAGCCCGCCTGGGTTTCTCCCACATCCTGGGCGGCAAATTTCCTCCCTACCTCGGCGGTGGGAGCGAGCAGGCGCTTTACGGAATTCCCGGTCTTTCCACCGCGCCCAATCTGACGGGCGGTCTGGACACGCAGAACATCAGCGGCTTTAACATCCTGGGGCGCCAGGCAACTAACCCGCAGTTTCAGAATCCTACCTCGTGGGACCCGAAAGCCAACTTCTCCAAAGCAGCCGGACGCCACGCCATCAAAGTAGGCGTGGAGGGTGGAATCATCCACACGGAGGTGATGGATATCAATCCGGTGTACGGCCTGGATGCGTATGCGGGACAGTTCAGCAAGCCCACATGCGCCGCGTTGGGGCAGGCGGCCGGCTGCTCCATTCCCAGCGATTCGGCAAGCTACAACCTGGCGGACTTCCTCTTTGGGCTGCCCAGCCAAGTCCAACTTGCCAACTATCTGATCACCAATTACCGGCAGCGCCAGTTCTTCGCCTACGCGCAGGATGACTACCGCGTCACGTCCAAGCTGACCTTGAATCTCGGGATCAGATGGGAATTCGCCACCCCACGGTGGGAGCGCGACAATAACCTAACGAATTTCGATCCGGTCACTAACTCCATCATCCATGCCACCAACGGCGGCGTCTACGACCGTTCCCTGGTGCACCCCGATTATGGCGATTGGGCGCCGCGCGTCGGAATGGCTTACAGCATCACCCCGAAGATGGTTCTCCGGGGCGGCTATGGGATCAGCTATGTGCACCTGAACCGGCTGGGCAGCGCGGATGAACTGGGAATCAACGGCCCCCAGGTCAACATCCTCACCATCAATCAAACGCCGTTGCTCGCGAACGGGAAGCCAAATCCGAACTTCATTACCAGTTCCGGATTCCCACCCGATACTCCTGCCAATTTCGTCGCCACTAACGCGAACATCTCCTACATTTCCGCCGATACGAAGTGGCCGATGGTGCAAACGTGGTTCCTCTCCGCGCAGGAGCAACTGACCAGCAACACCGTTCTGGAAGTAAGTTACTCCGGCAACCATAGCACCCGGCTCCCCATCATCGCCGACTATAACCAGGCCCTGCCGAACTTACCCGGCCAGACGCTTGGGATTCAGCCGCGCCGTCCGGACCAAAGCTTCGGCGCGATCACTTGGGTGGATCCGGCGGGCGCGGAAGTCTATGACGGCTTTGCCGTCCGCTTGGAGCATCGCTTCAGCCACGGCTTATATCTTTTGAACTCCTTCACGTGGTCGAAAACGCTGGGCAACTCCGAACAGGCGCTCGAATATGGCGGCGGATACTATGAGGCGAATCCGCAAAACATCTACGATCTGGCGGCGGAGCGCGGACCTTCCAGCTTCGATGTGAAGTTCATTGACGTCACCAGCGTCGTGTATCAGCTTCCGTTCGGCAAAGGGCGTCAATTCGGGTCATCCTGGAATGGATTTGTGGATGGCGCGCTGGGAGGCTGGGAACTTACATCCATCAATACCGTCAATACGGGGACGCCTCTGGATGTCTCGTATACGCCCTCGGCCGCGAACGATGTTACAGGACGTATTCCGGACTACCGCGGCGAAGCCATCATGCGCCCCAATCTCATCGGGAATGCCGCGGGCCCGGGCGGAGCGGCTTCTCTCAACGCCTACTTCAACAAGGCCGCCTTCCAGATTCCGCCGGCCAGCGCGCCGTTCGGAGATCTGGGCCGTAACTCGCTGCGCGGGCCAAACTTCTGGCAATGGGATCTCGGTGTCGACAAGACCTTCCACATCCGCGAAGCCATCGGACTGCAGGCGCGTGGCGAGTTCTTCAACGTTGTGAACCACACAAACTTCGGCATTCCCGATTCGAATATCTCGGACGCGGCGTTCGGCACCATTCGCACCACTTATCCGCCGAGGCAAATTCAGCTCGCGCTCAAGTTACAGTTCTGAAGTTACAGATCTAGCGCACCGCTCCGCCCCAAAGGAAGATCATCGCTTCTCCTCGGCACAGCACGCCGCCGGACTGCGGCGCGTTCTCTTCAAACGAGACGCGCCCGAACACGATTGCCCAACGGTCATAATCGCCGCTGCCAAATCGAAACTCCTGGAGCGAGGTATGCTGCGCCACCTCGCGGAATTTGACCCGCGCCATCGCGGTATTGAGCGCGAACTGATCGGGCGGGAGCGGACCGGCCTGGCGATCGAAGTGAATGGTTAATGTTTTCGGTCCAGCCGCCATCCCCGCGCACGCGTCCTCACCCATCCAGCGGCCGTTCTCGCGCTTGGAGACGCGGCCCAGCAGGAAGACGTTCTTGTGGTTGAAGCGATCGGGCGCGGCTAAGACTTCGCAGACTGTGACGACATCCGGCTGCGGCGCGGGATCACCCGCGCGGACCACGGCCGCCAACAACAGCGCGGCGCAAACAAGCCTCACCCCGGGAACACAGCGCCAAAGCATTTCCGGTACTGACGCCGCCGCGGTCCACCGCGTTACGCGTTCGGCTATATTGCATGGATGAGAATTCCCGCCTTACGTGGGGCCCTTATGGCAGCCGGAATGTGTATGACCGCGATCCTCGCGCCGGTTCGCGCCGCCGACCCTGTTGCCGCAACTTTGGACGGCTACTCGCTCGAAGGCAGCCGTGGGGAACGGGAATGGGAGACCAAGTTCCGCGCCCTGCCGTCGCCCGATAAACAGCGCGAGTACATGCGCCGCTTAACCGCCCACCCGCACCACGTCGGGTCGCCTTACGATCAAGCCAACGCGGAGTGGATGCTCGCCCAGTTTCAGGCTTGGGGCTATGACGCGCACATCGAAAACTTCGACGTCCTGTTTCCCACCCCCAAAGAGCGGAAGCTGGAGTTAGTGGCGCCGCATAAGTTCACCGCGAAGCTGGCCGAGACCCCGCTCGCGATCGACCCTACTTCGGGCCAGACTTCGGAACAGTTGCCCACTTACAACGCTTACTCGGCGGACGGCGATGTCACAGCTCCGCTGGTTTACGTGAACTACGGGATGCCGGCGGATTATGAGGAACTGGATCGTCTGGGGGTTTCGGTAAGGGGCGCGATCGTCATCTCCCGTTATGGCCACGGCTGGCGCGGAGTCAAGGCCAAAGTGGCCGCGGAACATGGCGCGCTCGGCTGTCTGATTTACTCCGACCCCGGCGACGACGGTTACTCCGAAGGCGAGACGTTTCCCGAAGGCGCGTTCCGTCCACCGCAGGGCGTGCAGCGCGGCAGCGTGATGGATACGTTCTATCCGGGTGATCCGCTTACGCCCGGAAAGCCATCCATCCCCGGCGTCCCGCGAGTCGCTTTAAAGGATTCGCAGACGATTCAGAAGATCCCGGTGCTGCCGATTTCTTACGGCGACGCGGAGCCGTTTCTGGCTGCGATCACGGGCCGCGTGGCACCGGTTGGCTGGCGCGGCGCGCTCCCCATTACTTACCGCATTGGACCGGGTCCGGCCCGCGTGCATATGCGCATGATGTCCAACTGGGATCAGAAGAAGCTCTATAACGTGATCGCGCGCATGAACGGCTCCACGCTTCCGGACGAGTGGGTGCTGCGGGGCAATCACCATGACGCATGGGTGAATGGCGCGGAAGATCCGGTTGCCGGATTGATCGGACTCCTGGAAGAAGCCCGCGCCTTTAGTGAGCTGAAGAAACAGGGCTGGTCACCCAAGCGCACTATTATCTTCTGCGTATGGGATGGCGAAGAGCCGGGGCTATTAGGATCAACGGAGTGGGTGGAAGCGCATGAGGAGGAGTTACTCCAGCATGCGGTGGTGTACTTCAACAGCGACACGAACGGGCGTGGTTACTTCTCCGCCGAAGGTTCCCACATACTGGAAAAGTTTCTGAACGGCGTGGCGCAGGAGATTACCGATCCCGAGAAGAATATCTCGGTCTGGAAGCGGCGTCAGGATGCCAACATCACACGCGCTCATACCCAGGAAGAGCGCGATGAGATTCGCCGGCGAACCGATCTGCGCATCGGAGCGCTGGGAGATGGATCCGATTACACGGCGTTTATCCATCACCTCGGGATACCCTCCGCCGACGTGCGCTACGGCGGTGAGATGCAGGGCGGCATCTACCATTCCATCTACGATGACTTCTATTGGTACACGCACTTCGGCGATCCGTCGTTTGCCTATGGCCGGGCACTGTCACAGACGATGGGTACCGCCATCATGAGGATGGCCGATGCGGATATGCTGCCATTTGACTTTACGAACTTCGCGGATACGATGCATCGCTACTTAGGAGACTTACAGAAGCTTCTACGAGCGCAGCAGACCGATATCGCCGAGCGCGATCGCCAAATCGACGATGGAGTTTTCGATGCGGTGAGCGACCCGACTAAGCCGATCAAAGCTCCGCCGCCTCTTCCCGTGCCGCCGCACTTTAACTTCGCTCCGCTGGAGAATGCGACGGACGCGCTGTCCAAAAGCGCGGAGCAATATAGCAAGGCGTTGGCTCACTTACGCGCGGGCGGAACGTTGCCCGATCAGGCGGCACTTACTCGCATCAACCGTTTGCTGATGCAGGCGGGGCCGAAGCTGACCGATCCGGCGGGACTTCCGGACCGGCCCTGGTTTAAGAATCAAGTGTATGCGCCGGGCGCTTATACCGGTTATGAGTCGAAGCCGCTGCCCGGAGTTTTGGAAGCGATGGACCGCAAAGACTGGACGACGGCGCAGGCGCAAGTCCCGCGCGCGGCGGCGGCGTTGGAACGCGAGTGCGCGCTGATCGATGAGCTGACCGCGCTTCTGAACCAGCGCTAGAGCGCGCGCCCGTACTGAACCGGCGGCTTGAATTCCACACCTAAAGCCTTGGCGGCGTGAAAGGGCCAGTAAGGATCGCGGAGTAACTCCCGCGCTAACAGTACGATGTCCGCCTGCCCATTGCGAATGATTTCGTCCGCCTGATGCGCTTCGGTGATGAGGCCCACCGCTCCTGTGAGTACCTGGGCCTCGCGGCGCACCTGCTCGGCGAACGGCACCTGATAACCCGGCTTCACTTCCATTTTCGCGTAAGGTACCAGCGCGCCCGACGAGCAATCGACTAAGTCCACACCCAGCGGTTTCACGGCGCGGGCCAGTGCGACGGAGTCGGCCACGGTCCAGCCGCCCTCGGCCCAATCGGTCGCGGAGATGCGCAGGAAAAGCGGGAGTGAATGCGGCCATACCTTTCGCACCGCTTCGACTACTTCCAGCACGAAACGCATGCGGTTTTCCAGGTTTCCACCATACTCATCCGAGCGATGGTTGGATAGTGGAGAAAGGAACTCATTCATCAAATACCCATGGGCCCCATGCAGTTCAATTACTTGAAATCCGGCGGTAAGTGCGCGCTTGGCGGCGTCGGCGAACTTAGTCACGATGCCGGCGATCTCCGGCTTAGTAAGTTCGAGCGGCGGCGTATCCGTATCGCGAAATGGAATGGGGCTCGGGGCAACGGTAGCCCATCCCCCTTTACTCTCAGGAATGAAGGCGCCGTTTTGCTCCCAGGGCGCATAGTTGCTGGCTTTTCGTCCGGCGTGGGCCAACTGGATTCCAGGCACGGCGCCTTGCGCGCGGATGAATTGAGCAGCGTGAGCGAGCGGTGCGATATGTTCGTCATTCCACAATCCGAGGTCGCCCGGCGAGATACGCCCGCGAGCTTCCACGGCTGTTGCTTCGGCGATTACCAGGCCCGCGCCGCCCACTGCGCGGCTACCGAGATGCACCAGGTGCCAATCGGTCGCCAGGCCATCCTCGCACGAGTACTGGCACATGGGGGAAACCGCTATGCGATTGCGGAATGTGATGTCGCGAATGGGGAGTTCAGAGAAGAGATTGGGAGAGGACACAGCCCAATTGGATGCAAGGTACACCGCGAAGATGCACCTTGCGATTCCGGAAGACGGACTAATTGGGCATGAGGACGGTGTCAATCACGTGAATGACGCCGTTGGACTGAATCACGTCGGCGATGGTGACGTGCGCCATTCCGCCTTTTTCATCGGTGAGAGTGATGCCGCCGCCGGACTTCATAGCGGTGATGGCGCCCCCCTGCACGGTGGTCAGAGTAGCCTTGCCGCCGCCGGCCTTGATCGCCTTCATCAGATCCGCCGCGGTCATCTTACCGCTAACTACGTGGTAAGTGAGGATCTTCTTCAGAGTGTCCAGGTTTTCCGGCTTGAGTAAGGTGTCTACCGTTCCGGCGGGCAACTTGGCGAACGCCTCATTGGTGGGAGCGAAGACGGTAAAAGGTCCCGGTCCCTTCAGCGTGTCCACTAACCCGGCGGCCTTAACTGCGGCGACCAGAGTGGTGTGATCCTTCGAGTTGACGGCGTTGTCGATGATGTCTTTAGTCGGGTACATGGCAGCCCCGCCCACCATTGGATCTTTCTTCGCTCCAAAGGCCAGAGTAGCGGCCATTAGAACAGTAGCGGCGATGGTTACTTTCTTGAGATTCATTTTATTTTTCCTATCCTCCGAGTTACTTACTCACTCACTTGGATGTACGGCAGCCGGCATCGATCGGATTCTTTCGAGCCGTTATGCTGAGAAACGTGGATATTCCTGGGGCTTTGCGAAAAGCGCGGGCGCGGTCGCCTTTTGCGAACGTCAATCGGGAAGCTCGTGTGTCCGTGTTTCTGAGCTTTGTGATCGGCGCGCTTATCGGGTTGGTGGTGGTCGCCTTTATTCTGTTGACGGGACGGCTTGCCGCGCGCATGACGCCGGACGGCAGCTCCGCGATACGGCGGGTCCTGATCCCGGTAATAGGGTCGTTGGTTTCCGGCATTCTTCTCTTCCGTTTCTTTCCGGACGCGCGCGGCAGCGGCATCCCGCAAACCAAGTTCGCTATCTTCATCAACGATGGCTTCATGTCTCTGAAGACGGCCATCGGCAAATTTGTTTGCTGTTCCATCTCACTCGCGAGCGGCGTGGCTCTGGGGCGCGAAGGCCCATCGGTGCAGATCGCCGCGGGGATCGCCTCTTATCTGGGCCGCAAGTTCGGGCTAAGTAAAAAGGGCGTTCGCGACCTGCTTCCGGTAGCTTCGGCGGCGGCACTCGCGGCTGCGTTCAATACGCCTATCGCCGCCGTGCTGTTCTCGCTCGAAGAAGTGCTGGGGGATCTGCATGCGCCGGTGCTCGGTTCCATCGTGATCAGTTCCACCACATCCTGGATGGTGCTGCATCTCATCCTGGGCGATCAGCCGTTATTCCATGTGCCGGCTTATCATCTGGTGAATCCCGTGGAGCTTTTCATTTATCCGATCCTGGGCGTGGTCGGCGGCCTCGGTTCCGTGGCGTTTGTGAAGCTGCTGCTCAACCTGCGGCTGTTGTTCCGGCGGCTGCCGAAGTCAAGCGTATGGATTCAGCCAGTAGCGGGCGGCTTATTGGTGGGGCTGCTGGGCTTGTATCTTCCGGAGGTTCTCGGCGTTGGCTACGACTATATGGAGCGCGTGCTAAGCGGAGACTTCGCGATGAAAACTCTCGCCGTCTTGGCCGTGTTGAAGATTATCGCGACCGCGACATGCTACTCATCCGGCAACGCCGGCGGTATCTTCGGACCAAGCCTGTTCATCGGCGCGATGCTGGGGGGCCTGGTGGGCGGAGTGGCGCATCATCTCTTCCCGCTGGTGACCGCGGGACCCGGGGCTTATGCGCTGGTCGGGATGGGAGCGGCGTTCGCCGGCATCATACGGACGCCTCTCACTTCCGTGATCATGATTTTCGAACTGACGCGCGATTACTCGATCATCGTGCCGCTGATGATCGCGAACATGATCAGCTTCATCATTTCCTACCGGCTGCAGCGGGAGCCGCTGTATGAAGCGCTGGCGCATCAGGAGGGGGTCTTCCTGCCGAGCGGCGAGCATGAGCATAAGACCCGGCTGGTGGTGGCGAGCGTGCTGCGGAATCCGGCGCAGGAGCCGGTGGATGAGAGCGTGGCCGCGGAACAGATGCGGGATGCCGGCGTGAAAACCTGGCCGATCGTGAAAGACGGAAGACTGGTCGGCATGTTCGATTCACGGCCGGAGCACGGGGAACATCACGAGTTCATCCACGCGGATCAGCCGCTGAACGCGGCGCTGGAGAAGATGGGCGCAAGCCATATCGACACGCTTCCCGTAGTGAGCCGGGCGGACATCGCGAAGTTTCTCGGCGTCATCACGATTGGGGACGTGCTTCACGCGTATGGAGTGGAGACCGAGAAGCCGTGAGCGTACTCCACCGTCTTCGGAGCCTGGCCGCACCGGGCATGCTACTGGGATTGGCCGCGGTGATGGGCGCGCTCTATGGGGCGGACCGTTTTCTGGCGAGTCTGGAGCAGAGCGAGCTCGGCGCGGAGGCGCGCGGGTTATCCGAAACGGGCAAGGTCCTGCTGCGGCAAGGCAGACGCGCGGAAGCGGTGGAAGCGTTCCGCCACGCGCGCGCGCTGGAACGCGACAGCCATGAATATGAGACGGAACTCGCGGAAGCGCTGATAGAAGACCATCGTCCGGAGGAAGCCATTGAAGCGCTCGAGAGCGTGCTCGATGACGATTCCAACGATGGCATGGCGAACCTGCTGATGGCGCGCGCGATGCGGGAACAGCACCATTCCGCCGACGCCGATTCCTACTACCACCGGGCCATCTACGGCACGTGGCCGAAGGGCGAAGAGGATCGAAAGCCGGTGGAAGCGCGGCTGGAACTGGTGCGGTGGCTCGCTACCGAAGGCGGTACCAAGACGCTGGTAGCGGAGTTGATTCCGCTGGAACAATCGGCCGTATCCGATCCCGCGATCGCGCGCGAGATTCCCGCATACTTTCTGCGAGCCGGTTCCGTAACGCAGGCGGAAGAAGCGTATCGGGCGCTCATTCGAAGTGAGCCGGACGATGCCGAAGCTTATGCCGGGTTGGGGCGCGTAGAGTTGCAAAAGGGCAACTACCGGGCGGCGCTTGGGAACTTCGATGAGGCGGTGAAACGCGGGGCGCGCGATTCCGATATGAGCAAAGATGTGGAGCTGGCGCGGTTGGCGCGTGATCTTGACCCGACGTCCCGGCACCTGACGAGCGCGGACAAGCTGACCCGCAGCAATCAGATACTGGCGATGGCGGCCGCGGCTTGTCCGGCGCCGGATGTGGCGCTACCGGGGAAAGCGGCTTCCCCTCCGACCAACGAAGAAGCGGAAGGCCGCCTGGACCTGGCGGAGAAGCTTTGGCATAACTGTAAACCGGAAACGGGATCGGCGGAACTGCTGGCGTTGCTGATGAGGAAAATCGCTCAGTAAGACGGGGTAGGCAACAAACGTGCACGGATGTAAGCACGATGTCAGAAACGAAACGATTCCTTACTTTGGCGGCTTTGATGGGACTCCTGTTCGCGGCGCCACAGCTTCGCGCCGAGCGCCCCGATCTATCCGGCGCGTGGGTACTGGACGCGCACGGTTCCACCTTCTCCGGGCCGGCGCAGCCGACCAGCGGTAGGCTGACCATCTCGAAGAACCATAAGACCATCCATGTGACCGAGTCGATGGAGCTTCCCAACGGGGCCGTGACGAAGGAGTTCGACTGGAAGATTGACGGCGAATTCCATCCGGTGAACGCGGGCGATGGAGAAGTGCTCGCACGGTGGGAAGGCGACACGCTGGTGGGAAACATGCGCGCGGGCGACGGCGCGGAACTGCAGACGGTGCGGATGACAATGCCGGATCACGACACCATTTCGGAGACAATCCACCGGGCTTCGGGCGATAGTTCGCTTATTTGGAAGCGGCGTTAGTAACGGCGACGCCCACCAGCGAATCGGCCGACCCGTAGTAAATAAACCACCTGTCTTTGAAGCGGACCAGGCCTTCGGTGAAAGTGGTGCCGGCGGTGTATTGGCCGGAGCGCTCAAAGGGCATCTCGGGTTGAATGAATGGCAAATCGCCGCGGGCGAGGAGTTGGGTAGGATCGGCGGCCGAGAAGAGAGCCTGGCCTGCCGCATAAGTATCGGGCGCCAGGTTGGCCGCTCCTCCAGCAGGGGCATTCTTGCCGTTGTAAATGACGACGATGCCGGGGTCGGTAAGCACCGGCGGCGGTCCCGCTTCCGGAAAACTGCTGTCGAAGTGACCGGTGCGCTTACTCAATACGTTGACCAGATTGCCTTGAGCGTCTTCGAGCGGATCCCAATCGATCAGGTTCGTGGACCGCGCGAGATGGATGGAGCCTTCGCCCCAAAACATCCAGTAAGTGCCATCGATCTTAGCGGCGAGTAAATGCCGGCCCATGAGATGAGTTACGATGGCGGCGGACTTGTATTGGAAGTGGGCGTACTTGCCGTGTTTGGCTTTGGCCAACATGGGCCCATGCTTCGTCCAGTTGAGTAAGTCGGGTGAAGTGGCGATGGCGGCGTCATAGGTCTTACGATTCCACTGGGTGTAAGTAATCACGTACGTTCCGTCTTCCGCTTCCACGAGGCGGGGATCTTCGCAGCCTCCGGGCCATTCGCGCTCTTTTTGATCGTCATTATCGGGGAAAAGAACGGGCGCGGGATGGCGCGTGAAGTGGATGCCATCGGCGGATTCGGCAAGTCCGATCCGGGAAGTGTGGCCGCCGATCATCATGTCACCCGAGTCATCCTCCGCGCGGTAGAGAAGGTAGACTTTATTACTCCGAACGATGGCCGCGGGGTTGAAGGTATGGAGCGCTTCCCAATGAACGGACGTACCGGTGACGGGGTCAGTGAAGACGGACGCGGGGTCCGGCCGCAGGACCGGGTTGCCGGATGCCGGACGCGTGAACGGTCCGATGCCGTAATGAATCTCAGCAAGCGAACCGCAGACGATCAAGAACAGAAGAGAAGTTGTCCGCAACCACGCGCATGATATCACCCGACCCGCTGCCGATAGACCGCCTGCTGCCGGACGTGACGGCGAAGCTGCGCGAACGGCCGAATCTGGTGATTGAGGCGGCGGCGGGTTCGGGAAAGACCACGCGCGTTCCGGCGGCGCTGCTGGCGCTCGGCGGGGAAGTGCTGGTGCTGGAACCGCGGCGCATCGCAGCGCGAATGGCGGCCCGGCGGGTGGCGTGGGAGATGGGGCAAAAGCCTGGGGAAACGGTCGGTTTCCAGGTGAGGTTCGAAGACGTTTCGAGCGCGCGCACGCGGCTGCGGTTTCTGACGGAAGGCGTTCTGACGCGGCGCCTGCTGACGGACGAACTGCTGAGCGGAGTGGAAACGGTGGTGCTCGATGAGTTCCACGAGCGGCATCTGGATACGGATCTGGCGCTGGCTCTGTTGCGGAGGATGCAGAAGACGGGGCGGCCGGATTTGCGGATTGTGATCATGTCGGCCACCATCGATCCGGAACCGGTGTCGCGGTTTCTGGGCGGCTGCCCGGTGATCCGGAGCGAAGGGCGTCTGTTTCCGATTGAGATTACGCACCTGGCTTATTCGGCTTCGGCGCTGGAGGATCAGGTTGCGGGAGCGGTGGAGCGGGTTGTGACAGAACAGGCGAGCGGGGACGTGCTGGTGTTCTTGCCGGGAGCGGCGGAAATCCGGCGGGCGCAACGGGCGTGCCGCGGCTTGGCGCGGCGGCATGGTCTGGTGCTGGCGCCGCTCTATGGCGACCTATCGCCGGAGGAGCAGGACCTGGCGGTGACTCCGGGCGGCGGGCGCAAGGTGATTCTGTCGACCAATATCGCCGAGAGTTCCATCACAATCGAGGGGGTGACGGCGGTGATCGATAGCGGGCTGGCGAAGTTCGCGCGGGACTCGCCGTGGACCGGATTGCCGTCGCTGGAGTTGGGCAGGATCAGCAAAGCTTCGGCAAATCAGCGGGCGGCCCGCGCGGGACGGACGGCGCCGGGACGGGTGCTGCGACTCTACACGGCGGAGGATTTTCACCGTCGGCCGGCGTTCGATGAGCCGGAGATGATGCGCCGGGAGCTTTCGCAGATGTGCCTGCAACTGGAGTCCATGGAGATCTCAAACCCTTTCGATGTGGAGTGGCTGGACGATCCGCCCGCAGCCTCGGTGGCGGCGGCGGAACGGTTGCTGGACCGATTGCACGCGCGTGGAGAACGCGGGGAGAACGCGGCGGAGCTGGCGCGGCTGCCGGTGCACCCGCGGTTGGCCAGGCTGATCCGGGAAGGAAGCAAGCTGGGCGTAGGCGAGGATGCTTGTGCAGCGGCGGCGATATTGAGCAGCGGAGAAAGGGTGCGTTCCCCGGATTTCCTGCGCGCGCTGGAGGAGCCGATGAGCGGGCGGACGCGGCAGGTCTACGATCAGATCCGGCGGATGGCACGGCCGGAGCGGCAGCGCGGGCATAACGATGAGGCGATTGCGCGGGCGGTGCTGGCGGGCTTTCCGGATCGTGTGATGCGGGAAGGGGACGGATTTGTGGTGTCGGTGGATGTGCGGCTGACCTGTCCGGTATCGGCCGATTGGCTGCTGGATGAGGTGACAGAGCGGACCAGGGTCGAATGGAACCGGGCGGCGGAGCGGGTGGATGTTGTGCAGGCGCTGGTTTATGACGATCTGGTGATCGATGAAACGCGGGCGCCCGCGACGGACTCGGTGGAGGGGCAACGGCTGCTGGCGCATAAGGTTTTCGAAGCGGGGATCGGGCGCTTTGTGGATCAGGTGGCGCTGGATGAGCTGCTGGCGCGCATCGAATTCGCTTCGCGGCACTCTTCGATTCCGGCGCTGGACGAAGCGCAAGTGCGGGAGGCGTTCGCGGGACTGCTCGCAGGGTTGTGCAGCTTTGTGCATGTGCGTCAGGCCGCACCGGGGTTACTGGCGGGTTTGGAACAACGGGTGGACAAGCGGCTGCTGGAAGAGATTGCGCCGGCGAAGCTGCGGTTACCGAGTGGGCGGCAGGCGCGCATTCATTACGAGCGCGGGAAAACGCCTTGGGTGGCTTCGCGGCTGCAGGATTTTTTCGGGATGAGCGAGAGTCCGCGGATCGCGCGCGGCAAGGCGCCGCTGGTGCTGCACCTGCTGGCGCCCAATCAAAGGCCGGTGCAGATGACAACGGATCTGGCGGGATTCTGGCAGCGGCTTTATCCGCAATTGCGGAAAGAACTGGGGCGGCGTTATCCGAAGCATGCGTGGCCGGAGAATCCGGTTTAACGCAGCCAGATGGACCAGACCGCGTCGACGGTGGCGTGCGTGATGCCGGAGGTGAGAACGCGGCGGCGGTCCAGCCAGGCGCGCCCGTAGAAAACGCCTGCGATGGCGGCGAGTATGACGTAGCGCCAATTGAAAACGGCGCGCTTGGGGAAATGTGCCAGGCCGAAAAGGAGCGCGCTGACGATGAGCGCGCGGCGCGTTCCCCAACGAGCTTCGAGCAGGTTCAAAACCAGACCGCGGAAAAATATTTCTTCGGGGATCGCAACAAAAAAGAGCGTGAAGATCCAGGCGGCGGCGAAGCGAAGCAGGGGCGCGCCGGCCGCGTGCGTGTGAAGAAAGCCCAGGCCCAGGCCGAGCGGAAGCGCGATGGGGAGAAAGAAGAGGAATTCGCGGAGACCGATGATCCAGTCGCGCAGGCGGACGCGCAGGTGGAAGCCAATACCGCCGATGGGATGCACAACCAGAAATCCGAACAGACCGGCGTCCACGAAGAGCAGCTTCGGCAGGGCGCTGAGGCCGGGAGACGGCCACGCGTCATGGAACCACGGAAGCTCAACGGCGAGCGCGAGCAGGATGAGGGCGATCCAGGGCTGTCTGCATTCGAGAGCTACGGTGATCGCGAGGATAAACGCGAGCAGGCCGAGGAACATGCCCCAGCGGAAAGCTCCGATGGGTTGGACGAATACGAGGTAGGGGATGATCAGCGTCGCCGCGACAGCAAGGCGCTGAGATGGGCGTGGGAGCCGGCGGCGGAGTGGCTCAGCCGCGCCGAATCCGAACGCCCAATAGGGTAGGAACAGGAGAGCGAAGCTGAGAATGGCCGGCGCGGTTACCGCGACGCCGAACGATTTTGCAACGGCGGCGAAGGCGGCGAGAATCAACAGGTAAGAAACGCCGCCCGCCAAAAGAGAGTGTTTCAAGCGGCTAGAAGTTCCGAAGAGCGTGTCAAAGGAAGGTCCGCGCGGCCGAGGTTTTGCAGGTCTTCGAGGGACCCGCTGAAACGGCTCAGATCCACATAGCCTTTCACGCCACTGCAGCGGCCGAGCTGGCTGAAGTGCCAGAAATTCCAACCTTCCCAGGCGTGGGGGATGAAAGGCGAGCGAACGTCATGGTGCGCGATCCATAGGGGAGCGTTGCAGGGGCACGGGCGGTTTCCGAGAAGGCGCCAAAAGCGTCCGCTGGTGTAGATGGCGGGAGTGCGGCCGGTGGCGTCCCGCACGATGTCGAGAAATTCGCCAAACCCTTTGATGGCGGTGGCGGCGGTGATGCGGCAACGGCGCTCAATATCGAGAACGGGGGTCAGATCATCTTCTTCCATGCGGACGGTATTCAGGAAGAGATGCGCCTGGGCGGCCGCATCCTCGCGCGGATCGAAGAAGTGGTAAGCGCCACGCGGGATGCCCGCCTGTTTCATTCGATTCCAGTTTGACGCAAACTGGGGATCGACGAAGTTCGGCCCATTGGTGGCGCGGGCG
The DNA here is from genome assembly GCA_965225785.1 of Bryobacteraceae bacterium. Taxonomy (GTDB): domain Bacteria; phylum Acidobacteriota; class Terriglobia; order Bryobacterales; family Bryobacteraceae; genus Bog-113. The sequence continues at coordinate 365,899 of CBDDBV010000022.1, forward strand.
AACGCAAAGGAGATGGAATCGGCTGCAGCGTGCCAATCGATCTCGCCATTGTAGTGAGAGACATTGATGCCGGCGATGGACAATTTGTGAGGCTCCTGCTCATAAGAGAGCAGACCCAAAACCGGTGCAAGGGCTAAGTTCTTTGGATTCAACGAAAAATCGTTGTGAACGGAAAACGCGGATCTACGCGGCCTGGCTGCGAGCGAGGTCTTCCGCGCCTTCAGGGCATTCCGCGCATCCGGCCAGCGCATCTTCTTCAAGCAGGAAGGCAGCAAGGGCGTTGCGCGCTTCGCGATAGTCCTCAGCGGCGCGATCCGCGCGAGCGCGGACGATCTCCAGCGATTCTTCGTCGTCAGCGGGTGGGTGAGAAGGGTTGTTCAACACGGTCGACAGCAGTGACGTTTCCAACTGAAAGCAGTGCCAAGCGCGCCGGTATTCGAGTTGCAGCGATTCAAGTGATTGCCGCTCATTCCTGGTTTGCGAGCTCATGCCAATTAGACGAAGTGACCGTGTGAATAGTTCGCAATAATCATTGTGTGAGACGATCACGAGACTAAACGGCGCTATGGAGAAGCGAACGGTTACGCGTGCGCCGATGTTGCGGAACTGTGAATGGATCTTCATCGTTTACTTTGCGCTAATCGCCGCGTACACGCCGTGGTTCCATAACCGGCGCGATGCGGGACTTCATCCGATTCTCATTTTTGCGCTGGTGGTAGTGGCACTAACGGCAGTCGCTTGTGCGGAATGTTACTGGATGCCGCGGACGTTCGACTTTGCGCGCGATTGGTTACCCATTTACCTGATGCTGATTGCTTTCCGGGAGTTGAACTGGTTCACGCCGATCCAATATACCGGGGCGCTCGAAAGATCGTGGATTCGTTGGGACTACTTTGTGCTCAGCCATTGGCGGCTTACCGCGATCGTAAATGGCGCGGGAGTGCTGATACCGAGTTACCTGGAACTCTGTTATGTACTGGTTTACGCAGTCGGAGCAGTCTGCATCAGCATTCTTTATGTGACCCATCGCCGCGCGAGAGTGGACAGTTGGTTAGTCGTTTATTTGGCAGGCACGCTATTGGCGTACTGCCTGGTTCCCTTCTTCCCTTCGCAGCCGCCGCGGCTACTGTTTACGGATGCCGGCTCCGCGCCGATGAGTTCGGCTTTGCGCCGGTTTAATTTATACATTCTCAACTCGAGTTCGATTCATTCCGGAGTGTTTCCGAGCGCGCACGTGTCATCGGCGTTCTCAGCGGCCTGGGGAATGCTGCTGGTTTTGCCACGGCGGAAACGCTATGGGTATTGCCTGGCGGTGTACGCGGCGAGTGTGGCCATCGCGACTATCTACGGGCGGTATCACTATGCGGTGGACACGCTGGCCGGATTCGGGATTAGCTTAATCGCGGGGGCGATCGGCTGGTTCACTATTGGTGGTTATTGGCGACGCACCAATCGATCAGGGAGCTGCGGGACGCGGGGTTGACGGCCTTAAGATCATCCGCGCCGAGTTTCTTGAATTCGAAAGTAATGGCGCCATCGGCGGATACGGAACCGATCATATAGCCATAGATATTCGTCTCGGCGTGGTTCTCCGGTTTCTGATCGCCCGGCAGTTTGTACCGAACCGCGCCGGCGGTGCCGATGATCCATCCGGGAAGCACTTTGCCCTTCCATACCGCGGTGTCGAAGATGTGATCCATGTAGAAGTGCGAGTGGCTGGCAAGGAGATAGATTGGTTTGCCGGATGAATGATGCGCCTGCCAAAGAGCTTCATAAACTTTGATTCCGCTGGCGTTCTCCTGAGGGTAGTCGCTCATACTGTGTTTGTGCGCGGCGCTGCCCGGCAGCGCTTCGTGCATGCCTACGACGATGCTCTTGATCTCGCTCGATTTCACATCGGCGGCGATGACTTTATTGAGCCAGGCGACTTGCGCGTCATCGAACTGCAAGGGATCGGCATTGTCCATGGAGATGAAGTCTGTGCCGCGAGCGATCCAATGATAGTAAGTGTGAAGTTGATGATCCGAGGGATCGTCTTGGAGACGTTGGGCCCGGATGTTATCCCGGCCGATCCAATCCGCGAACTGGACTAAGTAGTCTTTGCGGGTCTTGGGTGGAATTACTTCATGGTTACCGATGACCAGATAGACGGGCTGCTTGAAAGAAGCTAACTGTTGCTTGATAAAGTCCGGCCACGCTCCGTCCAGATAGTCAGAGACGTACATGGGGGTGGGCGGGACGCCGACGATATCCTCATCGAACTGATAGATGGCGCGGAAGTCGCCGAGGTGCCAGTAAAACTCCGCGTTGTTGTGCGATGCGCCGGCGGCGATGGCGGGCATGACGAGGTCGCCGCAGTTGCGGGAATCGCCGGAGACCGCGAACTTCCAGGAGGACGAATCGACCTGAGCCCATGCGGCGCTAACGGCAACAAGCGACAGGAACAGAGTTTTCATCAGCCGTGAGTGTATCGCGGGTTACGGCGGTTTGTGCGAGCTTTCCACGCAGCGCGAGGATGGTGAGGTCATCGCAGAGCGGGCCGTCACTGTGTTGGCGAATGGCGCCGGCGATGTCGCGGACCAGATCACGTGGATTGAGTTGGCGGGATTTGCGCCAGAAGTCTACGAGGCGCTCCGTGCCGAATTCTTGCCCGGCCGCGTTGGCGGCTTCGATCAGGCCGTCGGAGAAGATCAGGAGCGAGTCGCCGGGGTTGAGAGTTGCGTGTTGAGTGACGCCGTGCCACTCGGGGAAAAGGCCGAGCACGGTGGAGGTGGAGTCGAGTTGTTCGAAGCTACCGCCGGCGCGGGCGAGAAGCGGCGGATTGTGGCCGCAGTTCATCCACTCGATCTTGCGCGAGGCTTCGGAGTAACGCATCACGAAGACCGTGGCGTACTGCTCGGACGGAGAAGAGTGGAAGAAGAGCGAGTTGAGATTGCGGGTAAGCGCGGGGAGATCGCGGAACTCCCAAGGCTCACGGGAGCGGAAGAAACTTTGGATAGTGGCCATGAGGATGGCCGCGGAAATGCCTTTGCCGGAGACGTCGGCGACCACGAACACAGTCGCGTAATCGCCTTCGGAGACACCGGCGGGAAGAAAGTCATAGTAATCGCCGCCGACCTGACCGGCGGGCTGATAGGTAACCGCGTAGTCGAGCGTGGCGATAGCGGGGAGTTCCTGCGGGAGCAGGCGATGCTGCACGGCGCGGGCGATTTCGAGATCGGCGGATCGGTTGAATCCCGAGCCGATGTGTTGGCGAATTAAAGCGAGCAGGCGAGCGTTGTCCCATGGCTTTTCGATGAAGTCGACGGCGCCGACGCGCATGGCTTCGACGGCGAGCGGCACGTTGCTCCATGCGGTCATGACGATTACGGGCGGGGAAGCGGGCATGGCGCGCAGACGGCCCAGGAGATCGATGCCTTCGCGCCCGGAGGTGGTGTCGCGGGTGTAATTGAGATCGATCAGGATGAGGTCGAAGGGCGTGGCGAGCGCGGTCTCGAGGACGGCTTCCGGGGATGTGGCCATCACGGTTTGAAAGCCTTCGTGCTTGAGGAGGAGCTTGAGGGCTTGCAGGATTTCGTATTGGTCGTCCGCGATGAGGATGTTCGGCATACGCGGTGGTTGGGGCAGGTGGAGCGCCGTCGTAAGTGGTTGAGAAAACAAAAGGTCGAGGCGGGTGGGAGTTTCGAATTGAGAATCGGGCGTCCCGGAAGTGGGACGGGTTAGGCTGCGACTTCGACGTAGTCGATGGTCGTGTGGGGATCGGGAATTGGGACGCCGACTTCCCGCATCGCTTCGAAGTGAGACGATAGAGCTTCCTGGAAGTTTACGCGAGTTTCTTCTTCGGTGTCGCCTACCGCCGCGCATCCGTCAACGTCCGGAGAGTATGCGGAGTAGCCGGTGCCAGTTCGCTCGATGACTACCGGGAAACGTAATGTGGTCATTTTAGTCCTGACTTTTTGAGTATAGCGTTCAGGGTGCCAGGCGCTAGTTCTTTGCCGTCATTCCCCCGCTTTCCGGGTTCAATCGTGATTCTTGAGCTGACCGGTGTCATGGCCGCCGCACTGTCCAGTATGGCATTGCGGGGTCGGTCCGTCGCCGCTGTAGCGTCGGGCGCTTTCGTTCGGCACCGGATATTCACCCCGACTACTGAGCCGGGCCGATCCTAGATCTCGCTTTTCTTCCGTTCGTATGGCGTGCGGAGGAGTCTCGCGATTTCGTCCTGCGCGCCTTGGGTGTTGTCGCGGGTGCGGCGGCCTTGTTCGTATTCGTTTACCGCGCGGTCGCGCTGGCCGGAGATGTCGAAGACTTTCCCGAGGTTGATGTGCGACCACACCTCCACCCACTTCGGGTCAAGATCGCCGTTTAACGTTTCGCGAAATTCGTTCGCCGCCGATTGGTAATTGTTCTGGAGGAAGTAGACCTCGGCGACGCGGTAGTGCGCGAGCGAACTATTGCGCTTGGTCTCGATCGCTTTCTGATACTCCTTGAGCGCGTCCGTGAACTGGCTGATCTCGGCGTACTGTTCGCCGCGCCGGATGGCCACTAAGACTCGCAGGTCCGGACTGAGGCGGAGTAACTTCACATTGGGATCGATGCTGACCGACTTAGGCTTGCCGAAGGTATCGACGGAAAATTCGGAAGACGTTCCGGCAACTTCGATGCGCTTGTCTTCCGGGTTACCCTCAGTCTCAATACGCAGGTCAACGGGCATGCGGAAGGTATCCAGATCCTGCGCGATCTTGCCGACCACACGGAAACCTTTCTGGGTGCGGAAGACGGTGTACTCCAGCTTGAATTCCGGCGCGCCGCTCGATTCCACCCATTCGATGAAGAACCACTTCAGGTTTTCTTTGGAGACCTCTTCCGCGGCTTTGCGGAGATCGGCCGTATCGACGGAGCGCCAGTAATTGGTCTTGAGGAAAAGCTTGAGCGCGGCATAGAATTTCTCATCCCCGAGCACGGTGCGCAACATGTTACAAACTTCCGCGCCTTTACTGCCGGTGAGCGCCCAGTACTCCGGAGAGTAATCCTCCATGCGGCCGGACTGGATCATGGGAACGTTATCGATGGTGAGCGCTTCGATGCTGACGTCCTTCATCTGCGCTTCCATGGCGGCGGGGCCTTTGTCATGCTCCGCCCAAATGGCTTCGGAGTAAGCCGCGAGACCGTTCGTGATCCACATGTGGTTGCGGTTCAGAGGCGAAAGCGCCACGCCCCACCACTGCTGCGAAACCTGATTGGCAAGGACGTGCGTGTTGACGCTGGCGCCGATGGTATGCGGACTGAGGAACATCAGACCGGGTGCGGAGTAGCCGCTGGGCGCGCCGGTTTCGGTTTCCATGACGGTAAGGCTGCTGTAGGGGACCTGTCCGAAAAGGGTGATGAAGTAATTCATCATGCCGGCGATGGTGGTGCCGTAACGATTGGCCATCTCGCGTTCGTCGCCGCGAAAGTAAAGGTCCGTGCGGATGCCTTCGTCGTTGGACTTGACGGGCGCGCCTTTGACGACGCCGATGCTGCCGGGGAAGGATTCTTTGGAGAACTTATAAGTGAACTGGCCGCTGGCGCCAGCTCCGGCGCCGCTGCCGAGCACGGCGTATCCGGCGGGGACGCGGATGGTGGTATCGGCGGAGAAACGGTCAGTGGTGTAGCCGCTTACCGGGAACCAGCGCGAGGGATAAAGGAGATAGGCGAAGTCTTCGTGAATGGCGGCGAACTTGATGCCGTAGACGGGTGAATCTTCTTCTCCGCTGAGGCGCCCTTCGTAGTCAAAGGTGACGGAATGCTTGGAACCTTTGGCGACGGAATCCGGCAGGGCGACGTGTACGGTGAAATCATTCTGGGTGCGCGTGGCCTGGAGATCGTGACCGTGATCGTCGACCACTTTGGTTACGTTGAGCGCATTGTTTAGTTCAAAGGCGAGGGAACCGACGCCTTCATCGAGCGGCGTGTAATCGACGGTGACGCGGGCGACGATGGATTGGGACGCGGGCTTGATCTCGGCATCGATGGTGTAGTGCTGGACGGAGATGCGCGACTTCTTCTCCTGCGCACGCGCGGGCACGGCGATCGAGAGTGCCAGCGCCAAGCCGACGATCAAACAGTTACGCAACGGAACCAACTCGTTCTCCTTCCAGTTTCCAGATTTGTTCGGCGGCAAGGGCGATGGCGTCACCGGGTCCGCGAAGCTGCGCGGCGACTTCGCGCAGGTTGGCGCGCATCTCCTCGCGAAGCAAAGGTTCGCGGAGGAGACGGCCGGCTTCCCGGGCGAGATTGGCTCCGGTCATGTTGCTTTGCATCAGTTCGGGGACGACCTGGCGGCCGGCGATTAAGTTCACCATGCAGTAAAACGGGATGCGCACGAGCAGCTTACCGATCAACCAGCTTGCCCGCGTGACGCGGTAAAACGTGACCATGGGAATGCCCAGCATGGCCGCTTCGACGGTGACGGTGCCACTGGCCGCAAGCGCCAAATCGGCATGCGCGAGAGCGTCCCAGGATTGACCATCGATTATTTTGATGGACGCAGCGGAATTTCGTTCCCGAAAAATGCGGGACTGGAAGAAATCCTTGCCGGTGTTGGCGGAAGCGGGTAGTACGAAAGCGGCGTGGTGTTCGCGGTGAAGGATTTCGGCGGCATCCATGAGCGCGGGCAGGTGACGGGCGGCTTCCCCGCGGCGGCTGCCGGGAAGCAGAGCGATCAACGGGCGGTCCGCGGGGAGATCGCGAGCCCGGAGGAATTCCGCGCGGGTGGTGGTTGGGGCGATGCGGCCGGAAAGCGGGTGACCAATGTACGAGGTGGGGATGCCGTGCGGCTCGAAGAAGTTCCGCTCGAAGGGAAAGATGCAGAGGAGCCGGGTGATGACCCGGCGCATCAGAGGCAGGCGATCTTTGCGCCACGCCCAGACCTGCGGGGCGATGAAGTAGACAACCGGGATGTGGAGCGCTGCGAGCCGGCGGGCGACGCGCAGGTGAAAATCCGGCGAGTCCGTCAGAATGGCGAGACTGGGTTTGCGGACGCGGATGGCGCGGAGGAGCTTACGGTACTCGCCGTAGATGCGCGGGATGTGCAAAAGCACTTCGAAGATACCGACGACCGCGAGGCTTTCCGAACGGATCACTGGTTCCACGCCGGCGCGGCGCATTTTGGGACCGGCGCAACCGAAGAAGATGAGAGAGGGATCCTGTTTGCGGAGTTCTTCGACCAGAAGTGAGGCGTAAGTATCGCCCGAAGCTTCGCCGGCGGAAATCAGAAAGGTGGGAGCCGAGTCTGCCGGATTGATCATAAGTGGCAGTTCCCTCGCTTTTTGATACTAACACCCTTGTTACAATCACTTACACCCCTTGATGTCGGTTTTGACGCCACGCACTCCCATCGATCAGATTGCATCAAATATTTCTTCCAGCGCTTCCGGATCTGCTTCCAGTATGAGCGGGAAACTGGTCACACTGGAACGCGGATTCTCCTATTTGAAGATGGCTCCGATTGCGGATGAGGACTTGCGGGAGTACCTGCATGAGCCGATCGGATCGCTTCCGTCGAACGTGTGCGAGGCGATAACTCCGGTGAGGATCGTGCTGGCGCCTTATTTGGAAAGGGTGGATCCGAGCGGCGTACCGGTGGTGACCGGGAGCGCGCCGGAGAAAAACAAGCGGCTACGATCCGCTTATTTGCTGGACGATGGCGCGACGCTTTTTTTCGCGGTGAGCGAGGAGCACCCTTCGGAATACCACGAGATTTTTTTCAATACGATCGCGCATCTGCTGAGCAGGCGAGTGGGCAGGGAAGCGCAGGGCCGGTATGCGGCGCTGCTGGTGACGGAGATTGAGCAGCGGGTTAGCGGCGAAGTGGATGACCCGAGTTGGGAGCGCAAACAGGGTTTGCCGCGGCGGACGGCGGATGACCGGCCCAGCACGAAGTCGAAACTGTTCCGGGAGTATGTGGCGCAGTCCTTCACCGACACGATGACGTTGTATATGCACGGAATTTGCTGCGACATCGATGTGGAGACGGGTCCGCAGAAGATGCCAAGCCGGTGGCTGCGGAAGCGGTTGGAAGCGCTGTATGAAATGTTTCCGCCTCCGAATGGACGACCGGTGCTGCCGGAACATTTGTCTCGGGTGACGGCGCGGACGCGGACGCCGGCCTAATCACGCTGAACGGGTTGTGCACATTTGTGCAAGGTTGTGCGCCACTTCTTTGCCCAAGCCGCCGATCTCGCCAGGGGGACCGACACAGGCCGGGCAGCCTTGATCGCACTGGCACGCGTTGATGAGGGACGCGGTGCGGGCGAGAAGATCCTGCGCCATACGGAATAGCGGAACGCTTTGGCCGATGCCGCCGGGATAGGCGTCGTACAGGAAGATGGTGGTTTCGGTGACGGAGACGCCGAGGTCGCGAGGATCGCACATGAGCAGAAGGGATGCGACGGTGCGGAGCGCGTTGGCGAGGCCGGACAAGCCGTTTTGCTTTTCGGTGGGTGTGTAGGCGAGGCTGGTCAGGAATTCCTCGGTCCATACGAGCCAGAACGCGGTGGTGTGCATCTCCTGCTCCGGCATTTGGAGTTTGCCCGCGCCGACGTTTTCGAGCGTGTAGAACTTGATCTTCTTGAAGCCGACGATCTGGCGATTGACGCGGACATCGCCGTGGATCTTGTGCATGGGGCCGAGCGGCACGGATTCGAAGCGGGCGAGTTCGGCGACCTGGGTGTAATCGATGGCGTCGGTGTAGTAATCGCAATCGACGCGCTTGACGTAGGCTTTGCGCTCTTCGTATTCGAAACGTTCGACGTGATATTGGCGCGCTTCGTGAAGGTAGATGGCTTTCTCGTGCAGGGCGGTCAGGGCGGTGGGGAATGAGACTTCGGCGATCACTTTGGGATCGCCCGTGATGTCAATGACGACGAAGTTGTCGCTGGTGACGGCGCGGAGGTTGACTGTGTCGGCCGGGTAAGTTTCGGAAGTCCAGTGCCAGGATTGTGCAGACTTGTGCAAGAAACCGGTTTCTTCGAGGAAGCCGCACAACTCAGGGGTGTCGTGCGGGCCGAATTTCTCGGAATCGGCGATGGGCAGTTCGAAGGCGGCGCACTTCAGATGGCCGAGGAGGATTTCGAGATTGTCGGGATTGATGTGGGCGTGCTCGGGGGAACTGCCGAAAAAGTATTCCGGGTGCTCGACGACGTACTGATCCAGCGGGGCGCTGCTGGCGACGAGGACGGCGGCGGATGCGGATTGGCGGCGGCCGGCGCGACCGGCGCGCTGCCACGTGGAGGCGATGGTGCCGGGATATCCGGCCATGACGACGGCGTCGAGCGAGCCGATATCGATACCGAGTTCGAGGGCGTTGGTGGCGACGACGGCGCGAATGTCTCCGGCGCGCAGGCGCTGTTCGATCTCGCGGCGCTCGCGGGGAAGATAGCCGCCGCGATAACCGCGCACGGATTCGGTGGGAATGCGGCCGCGATCGCAGGCGTCTTTCAAATATGTGACGAGAACTTCGGTGGCCAGTCGGTTGTTGGCGAAGACGAGAGTTTGCTGGTGGTGATCGAGAAATTGCATGGCGATGCGGCGGGTTTCATTGATGTAGCTGCGCCGGATGCCGAGCTGGCGGTTGACCACGGGCGGATTGTAGAAGATCATGAAGCGCTCGCCGGCGGGCGCGCCGTTGCGGTCGATCAACGTGAAGGGCTGGGCGGTGAGCGCTTCGGCGAGTTCGCGCGGGTTGGCGATGGTGGCGCTGCAGCAGATGAACCGCGGCTTGGAGCCGTAGAAGGCGCAGAGACGCGCAAGCCGGCGCAGAACGTTGGCGAGATGGCTTCCATAAACGCCGCGGTAATAATGCAGCTCATCGATGACGATGTAGCGGAGGTTTTCGAAGAGACGCGCCCACTTGGTGTGGTGCGGCAGGATGCCGGTGTGGAGCATGTCCGGATTGGTGAGGATGACGTTGGCGCGCTGGCGGATGGCTTTACGGGCGTCCTGCGGCGTGTCTCCATCGAAGGTGTGGACGCAGAGGCCGGATCCCATTTCTTCGACGATCGTGTGGAGTTCGTGGAGCTGGTCTTCGGCGAGCGCCTTGGTGGGAAACAGATACATGGCGCGCGCGCCGGGGTCTTCGAGGAGGGTGTTGAGAACGGGCAGGTTGTAACAGAGAGTTTTGCCGCTGGCGGTGGGTGTGACGATTACGACATTGCGGCCGGCGGAGACTTCGGTGAAGGCTTCGGATTGGTGCGAATAGAGCTGTTCGATGCCACGGGCGGCGAGAACGTGTGCGATGGGCGGAGCAATGCGGTCAGGCAGCGGAAGAAAAACCCCCGGCCGCGCAGGTTGGCAGCGGATGGCGCGCACCGGGGATTCGTCGCGGGTGGTCAGGCCCGTGAAGTAAGCAAGAACAGCTTCGAGCGAAGCTTCCTGGTTCTGTTTACGCTGAGTGGTGAGGTCTAACGGTGACTCTGGAAACGCTTCTGGGAAGGACAGGGAGAGATTCACGCTTCGCCTTTTCTTTGCCTACGGTACAGGAAGCGCAGGCCGGGCGCAAGCGCGGGAAGTGAGCTAGTCGGCGTAGCGCAGTTCGCCGGATGGGCGGCGGGTATCGTTACCGGCGGAATCGCGCAGCCGGGCAAGATGAATCAAGGTGAAGTCGCCAGCCTTGATGCTCTGGTAATCGACTTCAACCAGGACGTGACGCTTGCTGCGTCCGGACCAGACAGGAACGTGTTTGTTGAAGCGCCGAACCGTAATTTCTGGTGACATGCAGGACCTCTTCTGATTCATTCTTGGCACACTAAAGAAGAGATGACTGTTTAGAATTGCAATTAAGTACTTGAGATTAAAGGAGTTTTAATTTCTAAAGTACTGTCACTCCCAATCGCCGCGGCCCGCGCACGACTCCTAATCTCTTGTGGTACGGGCGACCCGGCCTAGTGGATTGCGATCGCGTTAACTCCGAAAAACGGCTGGATGGCTAGCGTGGCCGTGTCAATGATCGCGCCCCGCGGGCTGGCCGAGAGGTAGGCTCCGTCGGCATAGAGGTAACTCCCGTCCGGGGTTACCGCCAATGCCTGCCCGTTTCCGGTAATTACCGGTATCGAATTCTCCACCTGGTAGGTGCTGGTGCTGACCACTGAGATTGCCGCCGTTCCGTCACAGATGTAAACGACGGGAAGGGTCGGGGAGAAAGCGATCGCGGCGCCTGCGACTGGAATGGTCGTTTGAATCGCGAGTGTGGCCAAGTTCGCCACCGCGACGGCGGCGGGCGCGCTTCCGGTTGTCTGGAAGTGGACGAGGGTTCCGGTTGGATCGATGACGATCGCACCACCACCGACTGCATTGATCTCACCGTTGAGCTTGCCGGTCCCTGTATTGAAGATGAGAACCGGCTCAAGTGGAGCGTTGATGGCGAGCGTGGATCCGTCCGGAGAAAGGGCGAGCGTCAACCCGGTTCCGTTCAAAAAGACTTCGTAGGGGAGGGTGATTTGCTTTACCGCGCCGGTCGCCGTTTTCACGACCCAGAGATAATCCGGCTGGCTGCCGAGCGCCCCATTAGGGCCGACCGCATAGAGGGTGCCGCCGTCCGGGCTAAGCGCCATTGAAGTGACCAAGTATCTTGAAAGAAAGGTCTTCTCGAGAGTTCCGGTCCGCAGGGAGATGGACTGGATACCTGGGATATTCAAGCCGCCGGCTTCATAGAGGGTTTTCCCATCCGGCGAAACGGTCAACCAGAAGGCTGGGGAGCTTGTATATACGTCACGAGTAGGCTGAAGCATGTCTTCCCGGAAAACGCCCACCGTGGCGTTTGCGCCCGCTTGTCCGACCTGCAATGCGTACAGCGTGTCGCCGGAATTCGATAGAGCGAGACTAACCTCGGAGTAAGGAACGTCGAACGTGTTTGTAACTGAGAGCGAAGAGGTGTTGACCTGGGTAATTACAGATCCCGTTCCCAGGTACACATCAGTACCCGTGAGGCTCATACAAAACCCTTTGTGGAGTAACCTGGCACCGTTACCGTGCCCACAGTGGCGAGAGTTTCCGGATGAGAACCGTTACGGTGTCAGTATCCTTTGACGAATTGTAGGCGGTAGCCGCCGCGACCAATACAGACCCGTTACGGGAAAGAGCGATGTTAATCGCGCCCGCCACCACGGCGGTCTTGGAAATCGTGAGTGCCGGCAGACTGATCGCAAAGACGGCGGTTCCGTAAAGCGACGTTCCGAGATACAAAGTCTTACCATTGGGGGATATGGTGATTAAGCCGGCAGGCTGTTGTCCCAGTGAGATGCTTGGGCCGGCGGCGAATGTTGACAGATTAATGGCGGTAAGAGCGTTCAGGGGCAGAGTGGTGGATTCGCATCCCGTGCAGACGAACTGGAAAGAACTACTGAAGTATGCCGTTTGCCCGTCAGGAGCGATCGCCAGTCCAAACACTTCGTTTGCGCCCCGGAGATGACCGCAAGCTGCTTCCCGGAGGCTACATTGAAGACTTCGACGTCGCCTGCCACACAGGAATAATCCTGGACGTTTGAGCAAGTACCGACGAATAACAGGGCGCCATCCGGGCTGATTGCGAACGGAACACCGCTGAGAAAATCCGCGTACGGGGGATAGGTGGTCTCATAAGCCGTTATCTGTTTCCGGGTTTGCAGGTTGAAGGAATATATCGAATGGAAAGGAGCGCCAGAGTAGTTGGGGGGCGTCAGGCTGACTTCATATAGAGTGCTTCCATCCGCTGAGGTGTAAATGAAGCCCGGATCGAATCCGGGGATGGTGTTCGTGAATCCGAGTGTGGTGTTTCCGGTACTCGGATTTATCGCAGTTATGGAAGTGTTGGCTTGCGGCGCGTATACAGTTGCATTAGTGGCTGCACCCAAGGACCCTGCCGATAGTAGAAGCAAGAGGAAGATAGTCTGCCGGGTCACGGATGTTTGCTCCTAATTGGTATAAGGCAGGCTGATGATATCCCGCGCGGGGTTCGGAGTCAATCACAGCCGGGATTGAACGGATCACTTGCGGCGAATGATTCTGAAGTGCGTAGATTGTTGGTTATAATCTCCGCAGGGCCTGCGGCAAATGTACATCCACGAGTTGCCGCGCTGGCCGCGGTTCACATGGAATCGCGAACTCCTGGCCGAGCCTCTTGCCGAGGTGAGGTATCGACAGGGCAAACTGATCGGGCACATGGAAGCATTGGGTTTTGGCGTAAGGCAGGAAGCCGTACTGCGGACCCTCAGCGCGGATGTCCTCAAAACAAGTGAGATCGAAGGGGAACGGCTGGACGCGGAGCAGGTTCGCTCGTCCATCGCGCGGCGTCTAGGTATCGATATCGGCGGCCTAAAGGCGGTAGACCGCGAGGTCGAAGGCATTGTGGACATGGTGCTCGATTCCACGCGCCACTACGACGCGCCCCTCGATGCGGAGCGGCTCTATGGATGGCATTCAGCGTTATTTCCGGGCGGGCGAAGCGGGATGGCCAGGATCAGGGTTGGCGGGTGGCGAGATGACAACTCGGGCCCGATGGAAGTTGTTTCCGGTGCGATCGGCAGGGAGTATGTTCACTACACAGCGCCCGCCGCCGGACGTCTCGACGGGGAAATGCGAGCGTTTTTCGATTGGTTCCATGCGCCTGCCGACATGGATCTGGTTTTGAAAGCCGGGCTCGCGCATCTGTGGTTTGTCACGATCCATCCTTTCGACGACGGAAACGGGCGCATCGCCCGTGCCATTGCCGATCTCACCCTGGCGCGGTCAGAGAGCAGCTCGCAGCGGTTTTACAGCATGTCCGCACAAATCCGACAGGAGCGAAAGGCTTATTACGACATGCTGGAGCAGACACAAAAGGGCACGCTGGATGTCACACCATGGATGCAATGGTTTCTAGGCTGCCTCGGGAAGGCCATCGATGGCGCGCAAACCACCCTTGCGTCCGTCATGGCCATGGCGCAATTTTGGGAATCCGTGGCCGGCGTTTCTTTGAATGAGCGTCAGCGGCTTGCGCTGCAGAAGCTGCTGGACGGGTTCGAGGGCAACCTTACGACATCGAAATACGAGAAGTTGGCTAAGTGTTCGCAGGACACCGCACTACGCGACATCCTGGCGCTGGTGGAGCGGGGAATTCTGGTTCGGAATCTGGAAGGCGGCCGCAGTACCAGCTACGCGCTGGCACTGAAGTTTCGCTAAAGGCTTGCCGAAGCCGCTCCGGCTAGTCTTCGTCCTGCTGGTTCGACAATCGCGCCAGCACGGACAAATCTTCGAGCGTGGTCACATCCCCCACCACTCCGTTCGACGTCACAATTTCCCGCAAGAGCCGGCGCATGATTTTTCCGCTGCGTGTTTTCGGCAGGCCTTCGGTGAAGCGAATCTGTTCCGGCCGGGCGAACGGTCCGATTTCTTTGGCCACCCATTGGCGGAGTTCCTGGCCTAGCTGATTCTCGTCGAAATCGCCCTTCTTCAGCGTAACGAAGGCGACTACCGCCTGGCCGGAGATCTCATGCGGCTTACCCACCACCGCCGCTTCCGCCACCGCCGGATGCCGGACCAGGGCGGATTCCAGCTCCATGGTGCTAAGCCGGTGGCCGCTCACGTTCATGACGTCGTCCACGCGGCCCAACACCCAGAAGTAACCATCCTCGTCCCGCCGCGCCGCGTCGCCGGTCATGTAAACACCCGGAATCTTCTTGAAGTAGTTGTCTTCGTAACGCTGCGGATCGTTCCATAGCGTGCGGAACATGCTCGGCCAGGGGTGCCTGATTACCAGGTATCCTTCACGGTTTACGTCAACGGGACCGCCGTGCAGATCCACCACATCGGCCAGGATCCCCGGTAGCGCAAGAGTTCCCGATCCCGGTTTGGCGGGCGTCGCTCCCGGCATGGGAGAAATCAGAATAGCGCCGGTCTCGGTTTGCCACCACGTATCGACGATGGGGCAGCGGCCGCCCCCGATCACGCGGTGATACCAATCCCACGCGGCGGGGTTGATGGGTTCGCCGACGGAACCGAGCAAGCGCAGGCTGGACAGATCATGACCCGCGGGCCAATGCTCGCCCTGCTTGATGAAGCTGCGAATGGCCGTGGGCGACGTGTACAAGGTGTTGACGCGATATTTCTCCACGATCCGCCAGAACCGATCGTGCTGCGGAAAATCAGGCGCGCCTTCATACATGACCGCCGTCACGCCGGCGGCGAGCGGCCCGTATACCAGATAACTGTGCCCGGTGACCCAGCCCACGTCGGCGGTGCACCAGAAAACATCGTCGTCCTTCAGATCGAAGACCCACTTCATGGTCATCGTGGTCTGTAGGATGTAACCGCCGGTGGTGTGTACGATGCCTTTGGGTTTGCCGGTGGTGCCGGAGGTGTAGAGGACGAAAAGGGGCGTTTCGGAATCGAGCTGCTCACACGGACAATCCTCGGAGACGCTTTCTTCCAGAATGTGCCACCAATGGTCGCGGCCTTCCCGCATCGCGGTCTCCGAACCGATGCGGCGGTACACGATGACATCCTTCACGGTGGGGCATTCTTCGAGAGCCTCGTCCACCGCCGGTTTCAATTTCAGTTCCTTGCCGCGGCGCCAGCCGCCATCGGCCGTGATCACCACCTGCGCTTCCAGATCCTGAATCCGGGTCTTCAACGCTTCCGCGGAGAACCCGCCGAAGACAACGCTATGGATGACGCCGAGCCGGGCGCAGGCGAGCAGCGCCACGGGAAGTTCCGGGACCATCGGCATGTAAATGATCGCGCGGTCGCCGGTTTTGAGTCCACGGGCCTTCAACACGTTGGCGAAGCGGCACACCAGACGGTGGAGCTCCTGGTAGCTGATCATGCGGGAATCGCCCGGCTCGCCTTCCCAGATGAGGGCGACTTTGTTGCGCCGCCCGTCCGTCAGATGCCGGTCGACACAGTTATACGACGCGTTGGTTTTCGCGCCGACGAACCAGCGCACGTTGGGCGGCTGCCAGTCGAATACCTTGGACCATTTCTCGAACCAGAAGACTTCCCGTTCGGCCAGTTCACCCCAAAACTCCGCGGGATGATCCGCCGCCCGCTGATAGAGTTCGCGGTACTGATCCATGCTCCCGACGTGGGCATGCGCCGCGAAATCGCTAGGCGGGGGGAATTTGAGGTGGTCCGGCATTCTCCGAAATCTTATCAAGCCCCGCGCTGTTTCCTTTGCGCCGTTTCAGCCCGGAGCGCAATATCAGGTACAAGAGCAAGCCGGCGGGACCGAATAGAAACGTCAGAACGAGGCAGGGAATTACGGCGAGGTGGGGAATCGCGAGACGCCGCGCGTCGGCGGACATCCAGGCGCCCACGAACAGATCAAATGCCAGGAAGTGGATCCAGGCGGCCAGCACCAGGCCGGGGGAGTGAAACGCGTATTGCACCGCTCCGAAGGATTGATAATTGGCGTGCAACCCTTCGAAATTGGCGATGAATAGTCCCAGGTAGGCGAGGGTCAACAACGCGGGCGCGTAGAACATGGCGAGGCGCTGCGTCCACTTCCATCGCGGGGTTAGCAGAAGCGCGGCCCAGCCGGGCAGCACGACCAGGTTGCAGATCAGGAACAGCGTTTCGAGTTTCACCGCGGCCGGCCACTTTCCTGCGCGGCGCGGCGCAGCACGGCCGCGACGGCGAGGGCATCTTCTTCGGATCCCAGAAGCACGCGATGGGGAAGCCAAAACGCTTCTTTGACGCACGCCTCAGCGACGGGACACGGCTCGACACGGCAGCCGCCGCGCTGATAGAGCGGATTGCCGTAGAGCGGGTGCGGATAGAACGGCGTGCAGGGGACGCCGGCTGCGACGACCGCGCGGTGAAACGCATCGCGGTTAGCGGTCCGTCCGAGAAATAAATAATTGGTGTGCACGTGGGCCGCGTGCGGCACGTGTTGCAAGCAGATTTCCGGAACGTCTTGCAGCTCCCGGCGGATGATGGCGGCGTTGCGTTCGCGCACGCGATTCTGTTCCGGCAGCCGCTCGAACTGCGCGATCAACACGGCGGCCTGCCAGCCCGTCATGCGGTAGTTCGAGCCCGCCTCGTAGTGGAAGAACCAGCCTTCGCCGGCTTTGCGGCCCTGATCGAGAATGGAGCGGACCCGCTCGGCAAACGCGTCGTCGTTCGAGGTCAGCATGCCGCCTTCGCCGGCGGTCATCACCTTGGAGTTCTGGAAACTGAACGAACCCGCAAGGCCGATGCTTCCCGCGCGCCGGCCGTTCCACTCCGATCCGTGGGCGTGGGCGGCGTCTTCCATCAGGTAGGCCCCGCTGGCGCGCGCGATATGGAACAGCCGGTCCATGTCCGCCATGGGGCCGCCGAAATGAACCGCCATGATCGCGCTGGTATCGTCCGTGACGGCTTTCGCCACGCACTCCGGATCGATGTTGAACGTGCCTTCTTGGATGTCGACGAATACGGGCGTCGCGCCGCGCCGCGAAACCGCGGTAGCGGTCGAAACAAAGCTGATGGCGGGAACGATTACTTCATCCCCCGGTCCGATTCCCGCCGCTTCCAGAGCCATTTCCAGCGTCACGGTTCCATTCATCGCCGCGACGCCGTGCTTACATTGCTGGAACTCCGCAAATGCGTTTTCGAGGCGCCCGATGAAGGGGTGATACCCGCCCCATTTTTCGCTCTCGAGAACCTCCAACAGCAGCTCGCGCTCGCGCCCTGTGGCGGCCGGCCACTTCGGAACGTTCATACTGACAAGGATAGAGGACCGATGAGCGTCAACCCATGAGCGTCTATGAAGAGAAGCGTGATGAATTGGAGAAACACGAGCTCATGTTCGGCGTGGCGCGCGGGCGGCTGGCAGTCGCGCTGGACCTTTTAACGGACGCGTTGGTGTTGGTGGGCCAGCACGGGGTTTACTGCCAAAGTGCGCGGCAGCCGGGCAAACCGGCCATGGATATTCAGATCATCACCAAATCGATCACCGACGCGAAGGAATTGATGGGCAGCGCTATGACTGAGATGCGGCGCCCGCAAACGGATTGAATTCTTTCTCGTGTTCGATGGTCGTGTTCATGCCGTGACCGGGGAAGACGATGGTCGGGTCCGGCAGCTTGAAAAGCTTGTCCTGAATGGATTGGATGATCTTCCGGCTGTTGCCGCCGGGCAGGTCCGTGCGCCCCACGGTCTCGCGGAACAACGTGTCGCCGGCGATCAGCGCGGCTTCACTCGGGATGTAGAGGCTGATGCTTCCGGGGGTGTGGCCCGGCGTGTGAATGATCTGGAATTGGGCAGCGCCTAGCGTGAGCGATTCGCCTTCCCTGGCTTCCACGTCGATGCCGGGATTTTTCGCGAACTGCATGCCCACCCACGCGGCCTGCAACGGCAAGCTCAGCGCGATCACGTGATCGGCCGCATTCATCCAGATGGGCGCGCCGGTGGCCGCGCGCAGTTTATCCGCACCGCCGATGTGATCGATATGGGCGTGGGTGATCACGATGGCTTTCACCTTCAACTGATGATTCTCCAGGATTGCCTGGATTTTGGAGATGTCCGCGCCGGGATCGATCACGATGGCTTCGCGCGTGGTCTCATCTCCGAAAATGGAGCAGTTGCAGCGCAACGCGCCGACAGGAAGCACTTCGTGGATCATTCGTCGCTATCATACGATCCGATGGACTGCGTGCTTTCATACCTCGCTCGATGGGTTCATATCGCGAGCCCGATCACGCTGATGGGCGGAATGTTTTTCGCCGGTTCGAACGCCTGTGGAAGGGCACGACCCAAGAACCGCGGGAACGAGTGAAATGCCGCACCAGGCATCCGCACGGCTCGGCGTTTTGACGTCGAACCTCGTCGAGGCGGTATCGTTGAGATTTGCTGATACCGCTCCGCACCCGTTCCGGCCTGCTGGCGTTCGCCGCTTCGTTGGCAGCCAGCCTTGTTACTTATCAGCTAGCGCTGATGTACGCTTTGAACGCCGATTCCTGGTTTTTCCTTTACAACCCGCATCGGCTTGTTGCGCAGCATATTGTGACCGCGCGTCCGGTGCTTGCGGCTTTAACATGGGTCGTCACCCGCTTCGGGATCAATATCGTTCAGGCGCAGTTTTGGGACGGCATCATCGGTATCGTGCTGCTTGCCCTCGCAGTCACCGCTCTATACGGCGCCCTGATGAAGCGAAGCACGGGGGCGGCAAATCGCGTACTCGCTTTTCTGATAGCTTTCACAATCACCGAAAGCCCGTTTGTCGCGGAGTGGTTCGCCAACGCGTATATTTCCGCGTTCTTCTGCCTCGCGCAGCTGCTTTGTATCGGCGCGGCGATTCTGCTAGCTCAATCGCGCTTGAGAGTAGCTGAAATTACCCTCGCTTTTGTGTTCGTGATCTTATCGGCCGGGATATACCAGAGCACGCTCGGGCTGACGATACCGCTCACGATCATGCTGCTTATGCTGGATCGTGCGCCGCTGCTGTTGATCCTGAAGCGGTCGGGGATAGCTTTTGCCGCTCTCCTTGCGGGCGCTGCGATCGCTTACTCCGGCGCGCGGTTCTCCATGCGCTTGATAGGTGAAGGCGCTGACCCGCGTTTACAACAATTCCACCCTCTGTCATCGCTTAAAGCCGTGTTGTCCCTTCAGCCCGAGGTGTGGGCGCGAAGTTTTTCATTTATTCCGAAGTATGTTTTCTTTTCGCTCACCTGTGCCGCGGTGCTGACTCTCGCGGTGGCGCCCGTTTCGAAGCGGCTCAAAGCCGGCGCGCTGGCCGCATCCGTGGTGTTGATCGCCATCACGTTCGCGCCGCATATCGTCACCGTCATCGTGTATATTACTCCGCGCTCGGTGACCGCGCTTTGCGCGTTGATCGGTATCCTACTCGCGCCTTCGCTGGCGACCGTCGACCGCCGCTCTCGAGCGGCAGCTCTCACGGTACTTGCACTCTGGAGCCTGGTGATTGTGCTTACGTCTAACCGTGCGCTGGCTGACTTTATCTCGACATATCGTCTGCAACTTCAGGAAGGGCGAACGATCTGGAATGAAATTCACGCCTACGAAACGCGCACCGGCGAACGAGTAACCCATCTCGCGATGGAACTGGACCGAGCTCCCACGTGGTGCTACGAGTCGGTACACTGTTACGGCGAGTTCAATATCCGGCCGATCGTGAAGGCGTACGCACAGAACTCGATCATGCTTTCCGCCTCCGGGCGCAGCTTCCAACCCGTTCTCCAACCACCGTCGCTAACGGAAATATTCAACCGCGACAACTGGGACGAGTTATCGCCTGACGAAGTCAAGTGCGTTGGGGATACTGCTTACGTGGCTGTGTATTAGCTCTTCACAGACGCGGCAAGTATCCGCCGGCGGTAAGCACTTCGTGGATCATTCGTCGCTATCATACGATCAGATGGACTACGTACTTCCGTACCTCGCTCGATGGGTTCACATTGCGAGCGCGATCACGCTGATGGGCGGGATGTTCTTCGCCGCAATCGCGTGGCTTCCCGCGCTGCGGAACGGAGAGCAGTCCGTGAGCGATGCGATCGCCGCGCGCTTCCGGCCGTGGTTCGCCGCCGCCATCGTGGGCCTGCTCGCGTCGGGCTTCTATAACTACATGCGCCACGCGACGGCCAGAGATGTTCCGACGATGTACCACATGGTCTTCGGAATGAAGTTTCTGCTGGCGCTGCACGTATTCGCGGTGGGATGGCTGTCGCTGAATCGCGGAAACACGAAACGCGCGCGCCAGATTACCGGCGTGGTGATTTCCGGGCTGGTGATCATCGCGCTTTCGGCATGGATGCGTTTTCTGGCTCTGAGCGCGATGCACGCGGTTTCGTATGTGCCGCTCACCAAATGACCGAAGGTTACAAGGCGCTGACGAAGGCGGCGGCGGTATACGATCTCTCCGCGCGGACGCGCATCCGTTTAACCGGTGACGATCGCGCGCGATTGCTGCACGCGCTCACCACGAACCACATTCAACAGCTACTACCGGGGCATGGCTGCTATACGTTTTTTCTGAATGCGAATGGCCGCGTGCTGGCGGACGCGAATGTTTTTGTTTTCGCGGAACACATTCTGATCGACGCCGAACCGGAAGTGCGGCGCTCGCTCTACGCGCATTTGGATCACTACATCATTGCGGATGACGTGAACCTGCATGACGATTCGGAGAGCACGTTTGGGCTTGCGGTGGAAGGGCCGGAATCGGCGCAAGTTCTGTGCGGTCTCGGTTTGCCGGCGCCCGGGAATGAGTTCGCACAAGAGGCGTGGACGGATTGCACCGTCGCGCGGGTGACGTATACCGGTGAGCCCGGTTTCCGAATCTTCGGACCGGTGGAGCGCAAGCAAGCCGTTCTCGACCTTCTTTATCTCATCCCGGCGACGCCCAAAGATGCGGAGACCGTGCGCATCGAGCATGGCCGTCCGCGCTACGGAGCCGACATCACTATCGCGCAAATCGCGGCGGAGACGGGCCAGACGCACGCATTGCACTTTCAGAAAGGCTGCTACCTGGGGCAGGAAATTGTCGAACGCGTCCGATCCCGCGGACACGTGAACAAGCGGCTGGTGTCGTTAGTAATCGAGGCCGACGCCGCGCCCGCACCGGGCGCTAAGGTTCAGGCGGACGGCAAAGAAGTGGGCGAAATCACTTCCTCCTTGGCGTCGCCGGCATCGGGCAAAGTGGCGGCGCTGGGGTATGTGCGCGTGCCGCACGATAGACCCGGGTCGGCAGTTGAAGTCGACGGCAAGAGAGCGATCGTCAATTAGAGACCTGGATCGAAACCCAGATCGAAGTCTTCCGCCGGATCCACCAGGTCCCGCAAGAGCACATCCACCGTGCGCTCGGCGCGTCCGTTCGGGGTGAAGTGGATGCCGCACTCCTTCTCCGCGTCGGATTCCCACCACCAACGCCCGGCGCGTTCCTCTTCACCGGGAAACGGCGCGCGCGTGCAAGGCCCGCATCCGATGCTGGTGTAGCCCTGCGCGTAGAGCGGGTGCACGGGAACGTCGTGCCGGGCGATGTAGTCTTCAATCTCGCGCTTCGACCAATCGATCAGCGGGCTGATTTTCACCGGCGCCGAAGTGGAATCCACTTGCGGCATCGAAGCCCGGGCTGGGTTTTGTCCGCGGCGCAGGCCGACCATGTACGCGCGAAACCCTTTCAACTTGCGGCCGAGCGGGCGCACTTTCCGGATCTTGCAGCAGAGCATCCGCAGCGGCACCGCGTCGCGAAAAAGATTGGGCCCGTGGCGCGTCACCATGGCTTCCACCTCGTTCGTTTCGAAACCGTTTCCACGCGGACGCCATAGCGGGCGCGGATCATCTCAATCATCTCGCGTTTCTTCGGGGAGACGGCCGGTATCGAGCGTGAACACGCGCACGCCGGGATCGGCCTTGATGGCCATATCCAGGATCACAGCCCCGGTCTTCTGGAAGCTGGTGCACACAGCCAGGTCGCGCCCGTACTCGCGGACGGACCAATCGACAATCTCCTCGGCGGAGCGCGTGGCGGTCATGCCAGTTTCGATGACGAGAGCGCGGCTGGGGATTCCGGCGATGCCCACGATTCCGTCCCGGGAACATAGGTGACAGACCTTCCCTCCTACGTTAAGCGGGGCTATACTAAGCCGGAGATGTCGATGGGATTTCTTCTCTAGCAAGCGGCTTGTGTTAATGGCCATCTTGGGCGCGTCGGTCGTATCAGCCATGGCAGCACCGCCTACGTTCTATGCGCGGCGAGATTCGGGAATGGCGGCGGCTGCGGAGGGGAATTTGTAGTCACATCGGCGACGTCAACCGGGATACCGGACATAGGCTCAGGAGGCCAGTTCCTGTACGGCGACGGACGCAAGTTCTTCCTCTACCAAACTGGGGGGCGGTGGCGTGCTGCTGGCGGCTTAACAAAGACGGGATTCTTGATACGTCAATCTCGGTTACATCATTGTTGGCGAGCCGCCCGGTGAAGGCTTCAATCTCCTAGGGACAGGGAACGGGCACTTTGCGGCACCGGTTCTACCCGATTGCGGACGAAAACTTGCAGGGGCGGCGATTTGCGATGGCAAGTTCGTAAATGTGGCTCGCCACCGGCAATGGCGTGGCACGTTCAAAACACCGGTGCTCACTCTTTCGTATTCCGGCTTTTATGGGCCTCTCATAGCCGTCGACCTCAACGGCGACGGCAAGCTCGACCTGATCACCGGCGCGGTAACGGGGACGGCACATTCAAGCGCCGACCTTGGTCGGTCGGCGACATCAAGATCGATGTATTGTGCGCCTCTGTCGTAAGCGCCGACAATCACCATTTTTCTGGGTAAGTCCGGCGGGACGTTGAGTTACGAGATTTCCATACCGAACAACAATGACGTGGAAGTGGGCGACATCAACGGCGACGGCATCCCGGATTTGGTGAGCGATTCGGTCTATGTCGCCTATGGCCTCGGAAAAGGCGAGTTCTCCGCTCCGGTGTACTTCCCCAATGACGGGGGCGCCAGTCAAGTCGTACTCGCTCATTTACGAAGTAAGGATTTGCTCGATGTAGTCACCAACTCCACCTTCTACGGGGACAGCGTGCTGCTCAATGACGGCAAAGGCGGCCTGATCGAAGGATTGAACGTGCCGTTCCCGTCCGGCGGCGGTTGTATCGCCCAGGCGGACTTCAACGGCGACGGCATTCCCGACATCGGCATGATCCAGAACGAATCCTCTTTCACGGTTGTGCTGGGAACCGGAGCGTTGAAAGATCCGTTCCGGACCGGTCCCTCTTTTCCTTTTCCGTTCGTGAACGCCGACCCATTTTATGGCGCGTGCGTTAGCAACGCCGGCGACATCAACGGGGACGGCATTCCCGACGTACTCCTTCAGATTCCGACAACCAGTTCAGCCAGTAACATCGACCTGCTGCCGCTCATCGGGACCGGCGGAGGCCACTTCAAAATGGCCCCGGTGATCGTTAGGCCCCAGTTAACTTTAATCTGTACCTGGTTGACGTAAACGGCGACGGCTATGCGGATTACATCAATATCTTGACCAATCAAGTTGCCTACGGAAACAGCGACGGGACTTTTCAGGCACCGGTGAATCAATGCCAACACGGGCGAGATCTATTACGTCACCTGGGCCGACTTCAACGGCGACGGCAAACCGGACTTCCTGGTGGGTGGAAGCTTCAACACTTACACCATGCTGTCGCAGCCGGGGGGCGGATTCGTGCTCACCCAGTTCCAGGGCCTCATTGGGGGTTACAACGCCGCGACCGGCGACCTTAACGGAGACGGTGCCCCGGACATCGTGTTCGGAACCCCGATCGATGAAATCACCGTGTTCCTCAACGACGGACACGGAAACTTCACTTCCGCTCCGATTTATCTCCGGCCTTACGGGCTTACCGCGGCGGAGATTATGGACGTGAACGGGGACGGCTTGAACGACATCGTCATCCCCGGTGAAGAAAGCACGGCCATATACATCAACCACGGCGGCGCCACGTTCGGACAGCCGGAGTACTTCGGCGAGGTCAATCCCGATGGCGGCCTTTTTCTCGGGAACTGGCACGGTCAACCGGCTTCCGCCGGTAAGCCGGATATGTTCCAGTTTTACAGCACCGGCAGCGGCGTTCTTGCCGAACACGACGCACTAGGCGGCGATGGCCATCTACCCTAGAGCCTTTGTCAAGTGCGCGGACCCTGGAGCCGGATTTGTTCTATGGAGCGGGAGACGGGATTCGAACCCGCGACATCGACCTTGGCAAGGTCGCACTCTACCAGCTGAGTTACTCCCGCGTAAGGCGGAATCCCTATTCTCCATCGTAGGGCCGCCCGCTGTCAAACTGCGGCGCCCGGGAAGGGCCGGTTCAACACCATCAGGATCGCCATCGTCCCGCCCAGGAAATCGACGGTAGCCAGAATCCAAAGGACCCAGCGCAGCCAAAATGTGATCGCACTCGGCCTCTGCCTCCTCGTCACCCAAGCTTCCGGATCGTTAAGAATACGGAGATGATCGCCCTGGCCTTTGGTGGTTCCGATGGCCAGCGTGAGCGAGAATCCAACCCGGTAGGCGGATCGTGCAGGCCCAAGCGATGTTCGATACGGTTTTCTTCACGACGGTGCGCCGATAATACTCGTGCGACTTGTTAATCGACATCGCGCCGATCATCGATGTCCCGCACCCAGCGATCCTGTAGAGGTCCAGAAGTTTTCGGACGGGAACTGGTCTGCCACTTCACCTCATTCCCGGAGGCTCAGCGATCGATAAAACTCGAAAACTCGAAGAAAGGTTGGGGTGAAAAGCCTCGTCCGGTGATTTATCATTGCGGCTACTTCCGGCAGTGCTCGAAATTCAATCTGATCATGTGAGATCGGTCGTATTGGAACGGTCCCTCGTGGAAGCACTGGAACAGGGTTATAAACTTCAGGCACCCCTCATCTTCCATACTCGTCTTGCCTAATGAAAAGAGCGCGCAGCCGGATACTCCCAGCTCCTTCCGACCCGCCTTTTCGCGGCGTCCAAATACCCTTCAGCCGCGAATAAGTAAGAAGCCACGGACGATCCCCAAGCGCCTGGATTGCGCCGTCTTGTCAGGGCCAGGCGCTGGAGAAGCAGCTGCCCGGCCCGGTTGAAAATGAACACGTGAGAAACCCGAAAATCGGCGTGCTCCTCGAATACACAGGCGCGTTCGATTTCGCCGACCGGGGTGTCGGTTTGATTCACAACGTCTATGATCATTCGTTCACCGGCGGCCACGGGGAGCGATTCCTCAGAAGAAACATTCTGTGCTTTTCGTGTGTAAAGTTTACTTGTCGTCAAGTCTACGAGCCCTGAATCCGCGTCACGTTAGGGTAAGTTCGACGTTGCTTGGCCATCCATGGAATTAGCGAATGACAGCCGTACGCGCAAACGCGTCAGCGGGGCCGTCAAGATGACTTTACGAATCCCGATTCCGGCGTAAAGATCGATCTCATCAGGTTGCGAAATCCCGTCCATCAGGAACGGGCGCTCCCTGCAACCACGCCACAACCACGTGCAAGTTTCCGGTGTTTATGTTTTATGTAATCCACACAAAACAAGACACTTATAATTTCGGCTCTCCCCGATTTTCTTGTGCTACAGTGAGTGCTGCTGTTCCGCACCCGATGGCAACTCTTCACCGACTCGTCACACTGAACGTTACTTTATCGCGTTTTACTCTTCTCGAGTCTGAATTTTGCTCTACCGATCGGCCTCTCCAACAGGGGCGGCCGGCGGCGTGTTTGCGTTTGAATGTAGGACGACGGTGTTTCTTGTTCCGGGGCGGAACGGGTTTTTCGGCGAAGTGAGTGGCGTATGAACGCGTGGGAACAGGTCAAACAGCAGTTATCTTCATCGCTAAGTTCAGAGAGTTTCGACAACTGGGTCAATCGAACCACTTTGGATCGGATCGAAGGCGAAACGCTTCACATCCGTGTACCGGACCAGACTACGAGACAGTGGCTGGAAGCCGAGTATGGAGATCTTATTCATTCGCTGGTGCGGGGCATTAACGGGTCGCATTACCGCATGGTGAGCTATCACGCGCCGCAGGGCGACTACCCGGGCGATCCCGTTGCGGATCCCCTCCCGGAGGATCCATCCTCGCCGTTGAGCGCGCTGAATCCCCGGTTTACGTTCGAAAGTTTCGTGGTGGGCGCGAGCAATCAGTTCGCGCATGCCGCCGCCCGTTCGGTGGCCACCAACCCTTCACGCTCATACAATCCGCTGTTTATCTACGGCGGCGTGGGGATGGGGAAGACCCATCTGATGCACGCTATCGGGCGGGCGCTGATCTGTTCCAACAAGATGCGCGTCGTTTACACGTCGAGCGAGCGTTTCATGAATGAGGTGATTGCCGGGATACGGTTCGATCATATGCCGGCGCTGCGCCAGCGCTACCGGTCCGCGGACGTTCTGCTTATCGACGACATCCAGCTCCTGGGAAACAAAGAGCGCACTCAGGATGAGTTCTTCCATACCTTCAACGAATTGCACGACCACCAGAAGCAGATTGTGATCTCAAGCGACGCATCGCCGAAAGACATTCCGGGGCTGCTGGAGCGGCTGCGTTCCCGGTTCGAATGGGGCTTGCTGGCCGATATCCAGGCACCCGATCTCGAGACCAAAATGGCCATTCTCGACAAGAAGGCCGAAGCGGAAGGCGTGAAACTCCCGGAAGATGTGCGGACCTTCGTCGCGTCGCGGACGAAATCCAACGTGCGGGAACTAGAAGGCTCCTTGATCAAGCTGATCGCCTATTCGTCGCTGACGGGATCGCCCATCACGCTGGCGATGGCGCAGCAATGTTTGAAGCACCTGGCGCACGCGCAGGACCGCCGGGTGACCATCGACGCGATTCAAAAAGCCGTCGCCGAAAAGTTCGGCGTGAAGCAGTCCCAGTTGCGGGAGAAAAGCAATACGCGGACGGTGGTTTATCCGCGCCAGGTCGCGATGTATCTCGTGAAGCAACTAACCACCGCGTCGCTCCCGGAGATCGGGCGGGCCTTCGGCGGCAAGCATCATACAACGGTCATCCACTCGATTGACGTCATCGTGGCGCGAAGGGAGAAAGATCCCGAATTGAACAGGATGTTGCACAGTTTAAGTGACACATTGCAAGGCGGTTAACGTTTTTATGCACAGTGGCTTGCCGCAAGAGGCGTGGATTTCTGTTTAAATCGCGTTTCAAACGGCATTTTGCAGGTGGTTCCGAGCCGATATCCGAAGTTGGATGGGACAGGAACCGCTTTAATTTAGTATAATTTAGAGAGAAATCAACATTTCGACAGGCTCTGCTAATACGGGTTTCTCCCTTATTGAGTTTGAGAACAGTCAGAAGAATAAGAGCGCGCATGGAATTCACCGTCAGCAAGAGCGACCTCGTACGTGAATTGAGCTTGTCCCAGGGTGTCGTCGAAAAGAAAACGACCATTCCGATCCTCTCGAACGTGCTGATTGAAGCGCAGGGAGACCGCATCGTTTTGACCGCGACGGATCTGGAACTGGGCATTCGCTGTTCCTGTCCGGCGCGCGTGAAGAAAGAAGGCGCGGGAACCATTCCCGCCCGCAAGCTGCTCGATTACGTCCGTCTGCTCCCCGAAGCCGACATCACCTTCAAGTTTCTGGAGAACCATTGGGCGTCGATCACTTGCGGCCGGTCGAAGACCAAGATCGCGGGGATGAGCCGCGAGAGCTTTCCGGAACTGCCGGAGATGCCGGAACAGATCGGGGAGATCCCGTATGGGTTGCTATCCGGCCTGATCTCGCGGACCAGTTTCGCCATCTCGACCGAGGAGTCCCGCTTCACGCTCAATGGCGCTTTGCTGCTGCTCAAGCCCGAGGGCGTGACCATGGTATCCACTGACGGTCACCGGCTGGCGTTTGTCGACCAGGAGATGGAGAACGGCAATAACCGAAGTTTCCGCGCGCTGGTGCCGCGGAAGGCCATGAATGAAATCACTAAGCTGGCGGGTGAAGGCGATCCGAACCAGAACGTGCGCCTCTCCGGAGATGAGAACCACCTGTTCTTCGAGTTCGGCGACCGCCTTCTGATCACGCGCAAACTGACCGGCAACTTCCCGGATTACGAGCGCGTGCTGCCGCGCGAAAATCAACATATCGCGCGCATGTCGAAGAGCGAAATGAAGTCCGCCATCGAGCGCGTGGCGCAGTTTGCCGATGAGCGGTCGCGCGCCATTCGCGTGCGTTTCGAAACGGGCGAAGTGCGAATCTTTTCTTCGTCGGTCGAAACCGGCGAGAGCGAGGAAAGCGTGCCGACGGAATACCAGGGCCCGGTTCTGGAGATCGGTTTCAATGCGCAGTATCTGCTGGATTTTATGCGCGCCATCTCGCAGGACGAAGTTGCGTTCTCGCTGAAGGATGAAAAGAGCGCCGGGGAATTGCAGCCGTTTTCCACCAACGGCGCCGGCGGCCAGCAATATCGATACGTCGTGATGCCGATGCGCATCTGACCTCCCGGAAGCGCCGGGCGGGTTAACAGGTGTACCGGCGGAAAGAAGTTCCATGTCCAACGAAGTCAACATGTCCGAAACATACGATTCCAGTAATATCCGGGTTCTTGAAGGGCTTGAGGCGGTTCGCCTGCGGCCGGCCATGTACATCGGGTCGACCGGCGAAATGGGCCTGCACCACCTGGTTTATGAGGTGGTCGATAACTCGGTTGACGAAGCGCTCGCAGGCTATTGCAAGAACATTGAAGTCACTATTCACATCGATGATTCGGTCACGGTGGTCGACGACGGGCGCGGGATTCCGGTCGATATCAAAGCCGAGTTCGGCGTCTCCGCGGCGGAGATTGTTCTCACCAAACTGCACGCCGGCGGCAAGTTCGATGAGAACAGCTATAAAGTTTCCGGCGGCCTGCATGGCGTCGGTGTGAGCTGCGTGAATGCGCTCAGCGACCGCTTCGATCTGGAAGTCTGGCGCGACAAGGGCACCTTCCAGCAGGAGTATTCGAAGGGCGTTCCCAAGGCCCCGCTGCAGAAGACCGGCAAATCCAACAAGACCGGCACCAAGATCACTTTCCACCCGGACCCGACCATCATGGTCGTAAACAAGTTCAACTACGACACGCTTGCGCAGCGCCTGCGAGAACTCGCCTTCCTGAACAAAGGGCTCAAGATCACGCTCACCGACGAACGCGAGGATCCCCCCAAGACCCACGAATTCCTCTACGAAGGCGGCATCAGCGAGTTCATCAAGCACATCAACCGGGGCAAGTCCGTTTTGCACGACAAGCCCATTCACTTTGAAGCGACGGCCAAGCTGCCCAACGGAAGCACCATCGGCATGGAAGTGGCCCTGCAATACAACGACGGCTATTCGGAAAGCGTCTTCAGCTTTGCCAACAACATCAACACGGTGGATGGAGGAACCCATCTTTCAGGCTTCCGCAGCGCGCTTACCCGCACCATAAACGCGTTCGGGCAGTCCGCCGGGTTGTTCAAAGATGTCAAAGAGAATCTCACCGGCGATGACGTTCGCGAAGGCCTGACGGCCGTGGTCAGCGTCAAGGTCCCGCAGCCCCAATTCGAAGGCCAGACCAAGGGCAAGCTGCAAAGCGACATCCAAGGGCCGATGACGCAGTTCGTCAACGACAAACTGGGCGAGTTTTTCGAGAAGAATCCCACGGTGATGAAGAAGATCGTCTCCAAGGCGATCGATGCGGCGCGCGCTCGGGAAGCCGCCCGCAAGGCCCGCGACCTCACCCGGCGCAAGGGCGCGCTCGATTCCGGCGGACTTCCCGGTAAGCTGGCCGATTGCCAGGAGCGCGATCCCGCGCGCTGCGAAGTGTTTCTGGTGGAAGGAGAATCGGCCGGGGGCACCGCCAAGCAAGGCCGCGACCGCCGCTTCCAGGCCATTCTGCCGCTGAAGGGCAAAATCCTCAACGTGGAAAAAGCCCGCTACGACAAGATGCTGGGCCACGACGAAATTCGCGCGCTCATCACCGCCCTCGGTACGGGTATCGGCAAGGACGATTTCAACTTCGCCAAGCTGCGTTATCACAAGATCATCCTGATGACGGACGCCGATGTCGATGGCTCCCACATCCGCACGCTGCTGCTGACGTTCTTCTTCCGCCATATGCAGGAACTGATCAGCCGCGGCCACGTCTACATCGCGCAGCCGCCGCTCTACAGCATCAAGCGCGGCAAGAGCGAAAAGTACATCAAGGACGAAAAAGAATTCACGCGCGAGATCATGCGGCGCGCCACCGAGAACCTGATCATCGAAACCGCGCCCAACGGCGTTCCGTCCACTCGACTGGAATCGGGTGAGTTGCGCGCGTTTCTCATGAGCCTGGATGAGTTCGATCAGATGTCGTTCAAGCTGGAGCGCCGCCTGCGCGATGCGCGCGTGGTGGAAGTGCTTGGCAGCATCGATTATCTGGTCGACACCAAAGCCGAGTTCTCCGAAAAGGCCAATCTCGAAAAGCTGCACCAGGCTCTACTCGCCGCGCAAGTCTCGACGGCTAAGATTCGCGCCGACGAAGAACACGCCGCCTGGATGGTGGTTTATAACGATTCGACGAATGCCGAGCGCGCCATCAGTATCGATCTGGCGTCGCAGCCCGAATATAAGCGCTATCGCATCCTGGCGCGCCAAATTGCCCGCAATAACCATGCGCCGTTCAAGGTGATCAAGAACGATCGTTCGGAAACGCAAGCCACTTGGCGCGGACTACTCGCGCACGTGAAGGAAGAAGGCAAACGCGATTCGAGCGTGAAACGCTACAAGGGGCTTGGCGAGATGAACGCCGAGCAGCTTGGCGAAACCACGATGAACCCCGAGAAGCGGGTGCTGCTAAAAGTGCGTCTCGAAGATTTAGTCGAGAGCGACTCCATCTTCACCACGCTTATGGGCGAAGACGTCGAAAGCCGCCGCAAGTTCATTGAAGATAACGCGCTCGACGTGAAGAACCTGGATCTGTAATGGCCGCCCGCCCGGATTGGGATCCCGCGCTCTATGAAGGCGGGCACTCGTTCGTTTGGGAATACGGGGCTGGTCTGGTGTCAGTCCTGGCGCCGCAGCCGGGCGAGCGTATTCTCGATCTTGGCTGCGGAACCGGGCATCTCACCGCCAAAATCGCGGAAGCCGGCGCGCGCGTCTTAGGCATCGACAGCAGCCCGGCCATGATCGCACAAGCCCGCCGGAATTATCCGCGTCTGAAGTTCGCACTCGCTGACGCGCACCGATACCGTACGGACGCGCCCTTCGATGCGGTATTCTCCAACGCCGCGTTGCATTGGATGCTCGATGCCGAGGCCGTTGCGGAATCGATCTCGCTCGCGCTCCGGCCCGGCGGACGCTTCGTCTTCGAGATGGGCGGGCGCGGCAACATCGCGACGATCGATCCAGTGCTCGACACGCAGATCCGCAACTACTATCCGTCGATCGGCGAGTACGCGGTGATCCTCGAATCGCATGGACTCGAAGTCCTCACGGCAATGCTTTTCGATCGCCCCACCCCGCTCGAAGGCGGCGAACACGGCCTGCGCGAGTGGATCGCCACCTTCCGTCCGGACAACAAGCGCCCGATGGAAGAAGTGGAAGCGGAGCTACGGCCCAAGTTATTCCGCGAAGGGCGTTGGGTAGCGGATTATAGGCGTCTGCGCATGACGGCGCGGAAAAGCTGTTAGGGCATCTCGTCTACGCGTGCGGCATCCCTGCAATTACACCTGCCGCTGCCTTCAGAATCTCTGGCCAAGTAGTTTCGCCCAAGGCATTGATCCTTACGACATCAAGGGCAAGAACATACTGCGGGTAGGCGTCCAAAATCTCCTTTGGTGAAGGAACGCCGTCGGAATAATCCGGCTGTAATTTTAGCCAGCGGGCGACCGATTTAATCACGGTTTCAGGAGTGTTCTCGTGATTTGGAGACTCATAGCCGGCCAAGTCTGAGATAAATCGGTGGTGGACAAAATTTTTGGGTACCAGCGCTGTCCAGTTGTGCGAATTGCCGCCAGCCGACCGTTCGAATCGAATTCCGAGAGCGATCCCCAACTCAAGAGGCATGTTAAATCGCGGTAAATCGTCCGGTCCTTCGGTTTGGTAGCGGGACAAATCGTGAATCGAGTATTTAGATTCCCTCAATCCTCTAGCTATTCGGAGGATGCGCGGCTCGGCTTGGCCCTCGGATTCGCGTGCACACCGAGGGGTGAACTCTAACGCCGCTACCGTAAGAACGATGGCATGAAACAGCGGTTCAAAATCGGTGTCGAACGGGCAGTTGATGAATACGGATCGTTCGTAGGCTGCCAAACTATTTCGTCCCGCGAAGTCCTGATCGCGTTACGCTTTCCTTCTCTAATGTGTAGGCATACTTCTTCAAGCTCTCAAGTGCCGCCACGCGGTTCTGACGCGCACTCTTCAGCTTCTCCTGATTGATCGTCTCTGCGGGATGGCGGAGAAGGTGCACCACCCGATCCGCCGCTTCGCTGTAATTGAGGTTTCCTTCATGGAGATGTACGATGTGCCTGCTGCTGAGAAAGCCGGGAAACTCGTTCCCATATACACCCCGGGGCTCCGTAATCGGCTCAATCTCAACGGGAACAAGAGGCTTCGTGGGGTCGAGATCAATCTCAAGATCAACCACTTGTTGCCAATCGAACCTTTGCTGCGCGTCAGGAGGGTATCCTTTCCCCATGACAAAAATGCAACCTTCCGCGTCTCGGATTGCCGCACTCACCTTCTCTCGCCAATCCGCCCCACCATCCAACTCGCGCATATCGAGCCAAGGTTCGACCCCCCGCTTCACCAGCTCATCGCTCAACTTTAACGCCGCGCCGCTGTTTTCCCGCGAATGCGAAATGTAGACAGACATAACTGCCTCTAGTGTACGACCGGCTCGTCCTTCTCCACCCTCCCATCCCTCACATGGATAATCCGGTGCGCGTGCTTCGCAATATCCAACTCATGCGTCACTAGAATAATCGTGTTCCCCTGTGTATAGAGCCGCTCAAACAACGCCATGATCTCCGTGCCGGTTACCGAATCCAAATTTCCGGTCGGCTCATCCGCCAGCAGAATCGAAGGATCGTTCACCAGCGCGCGCGCGATCGCCACGCGTTGCCGCTGTCCGCCCGATAGCTCGTTCGGTTTGTGATTCATGCGCTTTTCCAGATCCACCTGCGCCAGCGCCCGTTTCGCCCGCTCGATCCGCTCCGCCGCCGGCGTTCCGTTGTAAACCAGCGGCAGTTCCACGTTATGCAGCGAAGTCGCGCGCGGCAGAAGGTTGAACGTCTGGAAAACAAATCCGATCTCTTTGTTCCGGATGCGCGCCAGTTCGTCGTCCGTCATCGCGCTCACCAGGCTTCCATTGATGTAGTAATCGCCGCGCGTCGGCGAATCCAGACACCCGATCAAATTCATCAGCGTCGACTTGCCTGAGCCCGACGGTCCCATAATCGCCACGTACTCGCCACGCCGGATCTCGATATCGACGCCCGAAACGGCATTGATGATTTGATCGCCCATCTCGTACGTCTTCCACAAATCGTACGTCCGGATGACGATGTTCTGCGCCTTCAGTTGCTGCCCGCGCTCTTCCGCGACTTCGGTTGCCTGTGCCATTTTGTCCTTGTGCTCCGCGCCGCGATCCGCAAACCGCTTATGTGGCCGGTTTCACTACCGGCGGCTTGTTATCCACTTTCACCTGCGCGCCATTCCGAATCGAGCGAATCACCTGGAACGTTCCCGTGATGATTTCCTCACCTTCATTGAGGCCGCCGGTTACCTGGATGTCGCTCGCCCCGGTGATTCCCGTATCCACCTTCTTGAACGTCGCCTTGCCGCCCGACACCGTAAACACACCCTGCAGCTCTTCCTTTTTCCGCTTCTCATCGGCTGAATTCGGATTCGCGCTGGTCGTGGGCTGCGGCGCGCTACCTCCCGGTTTCGTCTCCAGATCACCGCGGGTACGCGTCGTCAACGCCTGAATCGGAATCGCGAGCGCATTTTTCACCGTCGCCGTCGTAACCTTGGCTGTGCACGAGAGGCCCGGCCGCACTTCATCCGGCGGATTATCCATCGCGATTACCACTTTGAAATCCTTCGCTTCATTGCTCGAAGTCTGGCTCTGCGACGCCGCCACTCCGGTTGATCGCAAAATGGCCGTGTCGCCGATCTCCGTTACATGGCCTTTGAACGTCTTGTTCGGCAGCGCATCGATCGTGATATCCGCCACCTGCCCGATTTTGATGTTCACGATGTCCGTCTCATCCACGCGCAGTTCCGCCGTGATCACGCTCATGTCGGCGATGGTCATGATGGTGCTCGAAGTCGAGCTCTGGATGCCCGGCACCACAGTCTCGCCCACCTTCATCGGCAGGTTCGTCACCACGCCATCCAGCGGCGAATACGAGTTGTATTTCTTCAAAATGTCCGACGTCCGCGACAGTCCCGCCCGTTGCTGCGCGATATGGCGCTGGGTCGAAGTGTTCTGCGCCGCGTTCTGCGCCAGTTGACTTCTCGCCTGCACCAGCTTGGACTTGGCCTCGCTCAGCGAAGCCACGGCCGAATCGTACGCCGCCTTCTTCGCATCGAAGTCCTGCCGCGCGATCAGCTTTTGATCGAAGAGCAGCTTCGACCGGTCGTAATCGATCTTCGCTTTATCCAGATCGGACTGCGCGCGATCGATGCCGGCCTGCATCGTCGTGACGTTATCCTGACCCGCGCGGTAAGCGGCTTCGCTCGCCGCCGCGTCCGCCTCCGCCGATCGCAGCGCCGCTTCCTGCGATTCCACGTCCGCCGTCGGCTGGGTGTTCTCCACCTTGGCGAGCAGCGCGCCCTTCTTCACCCGGTCGCCTTCCTTCACCAGGATGGCGGTCAGTTCGCCCATCGCGTTCGCCCCGATATCGATATAGTTCTTCGGCTTAATCTCACCCGACGCCGTGACCGTGCTCACCAGATCTTCCCGAAGCACTTTGCCGGTCTGCACCGTCACAATCCCGCGCTGGCTGTACTTGACGCTCCACGCGACGCCGCCGCCCAGAAGCAGCAACACAAGCACACCGATAATAATCTTCCACTTGCTCTTCACAGTGCAGAGGCTCCTTTAGGGTCTTAACGCACGCGACCCGCATTTCGTTCGAGGATTATTCTATTATTGCAACCAACGCACGCTCCGCGGCGGCGTGCTGGTGCAGACCATGGTAGCTGTCACGCCGGACGCGATTTGGGCGCACGCGTTATCGGTTGCGGACCGCAAAGCCGATTCCTTCGTCGCCGCCGATGCTTTGCGGCAGGACGTCTGTCCCTGGTAACCCATGCAAACTTCGCAGTGGAACTTCTGATTTCCGAAACTGGTGTAGACCAGCAGCGCCAACACCACGCCGATAAACACAACACCCAGCACCACCGGTTTCTTCATGGGAGTTGCGGCGCTTAGACGAAGAAGTTGCCCATGTGCCGGAACTTATCGTAGCGCTGCTGCACCAGCTCACTGCAGGAGAGTTGCTTCAGCTCGCCCAGCGCTTTCACGAGCACTTCCCGCAAAGCGTCCGCCGCCGCCTCCGCGTTCTCGTGCGCGCCGTCGGGCGGTTCCGGAATAATTCCGTCGATCAACCCGAACTTCAGCAGATCTTCCGCAGTCAGCCGCAGGGCCACAGCCGCCTGTTCCGCTTTGGCCGAATCCCGCCAGATGATGGCCGCGCAGCTTTCCGGAGAGATCACGCTATAAACCGCATTCTCGAACATGTAAACCCGGTTCGCCACGCCCAGCGCCAGTGCTCCTCCGCTGCCGCCTTCGCCGATACACACCGCAATCACCGGAACCGAAAGCCGCGCCATCTCCCGCAGGTTGCGCGCGATGGCTTCCGCCTGACCGCGCTCTTCCGCATCGATGCCCGGATATGCGCCCGGCGTGTCCATCAAGGTAATCACGGGCCGCCCGAACTTGCTCGCCAGTTCCATCAGCCGGATGGCTTTGCGATACCCTTCCGGCTTCGGCATGCCGAAATTGCGCAGCAGTTTCTGTTTGGTATCTCGGCCTTTTTGTTCGCCCACCACCATCACGGGTTCGCCGTTGAAGAACCCCATCCCCGCCACAATCGCCGCATCGTCCCCGAACAACCGGTCCCCATGCAGCTCTTGAAACCCGGTGATCAAGCGATCGATGTAATCCAACGCATGCGGCCTTTTGGGATGGCGAGCCTTCTGCACCCGCAGCCATGCCGGCGCTTGCGGCGCGGGCTGAGCCGGTTCTATCGGATTTTCGGGTTCGGAAGACATTGTAAAAGGATACCTAATGGCTCAATTGCCCAAAGTTTCAAACGAATCCGCGCCGCAGATCCGTTCCAATTCCATGCGAAAGCCGCGGTCCGGCCGGATCTTCGCCGGCACGTCCAGCAGCACCGTAAAATCACCCGGCGCTTCCAGACGTAATCGCACCTGCGTATCGCCCGGCTTCTCGCCGAACAACTTCGAGAGCTCGGCCGCGCGATCCATCCCGTTCCGCCCTAATCGCACCTTCACCGAAACGAGTGACGGCATCGGCACCCGCGCCAGTTCCAGCGGAACAATTTCCTGGATGGAAACCTTGGGCGCCGCGCCTTCCTCAGGCAGCGCGGTGGCTCTCACAAACACCGCTTTGTCTTCCTCCAGCATCGCCTGCAGCCGATCGTATTGCGTCGTGAACAGCAGCGCTTCAATCGCGCCCTCGCGATCCTCCAGTTGCATCGCCGCCCACGGTTTCCCCTCGCGATTGCGCTTCTTCACCACGCCCGTCAACACCCCGCACAACACCACTTCCGCGCCCTTCGTCAAACCTTCCAACGTGCCGCTGGTGTGCGTCGCCAGTTCGCAAATCTTCTCCTCGTATTGATCCAGCGGATGCCCGGTCACATAGAACCCGAGCATGTCTTTCTCGGCTTGCAACTTCTCGCGCAATCCCCAGTCGGGCGCCCGCGGCAGCGGCGGTTCCGGCTGCTCCACCGGCCCCGCCATCATCGCAAACAAATCCTCCTGCCCCGACGCCCGATCGCGCAAACTCCGCATCCCGCTTTCCATCGCGCTGTCGAGCGCCAGCATCAACTGCGCCCGCGTCCCGCCCAGCCCATCCATCGCGCCCGCGCGAATCAGGCTTTCGATCATCCGTCGGTTGATCGCCGCCAGATCCACCTTCTCGCAGAAATGGTAAATCGACCGGAACCGCCCTACCTCCGCCCGCGCCCGCACCACCGCCTCCACAGCCGATTCGCCCACGTTCTTGATCGCGCCCAGCCCGAACCGGATCGCATCCCCATCCGGCGTAAAGTTGCAATCGCTCGCGTTCACGTCCGGCGGCAGTACGCGGATCTTCATCTCCCGGCACTCGTTGATGTACTTCACCACCTTCGGCACGTTGCCCGTTTCCGAAGTCAGCAGCGCGGCCATAAAATCCACGCGGTAGTGCGCCTTCAAGTAAGCGGTCACGAAAGCCAGGTACGCGTAAGCCGCCGAGTGCGACTTATTGAATCCATATCCCGCAAACTGCTCCATCAGGTCGAAGATCTTCTCCACCTTCTTCGCCGGATGCCCCTTCGCCGCCGCTCCCAACAGGAATCGCTCGCGCTGCTTGGCCATCTCCTCGGCCTTCTTCTTTCCCATCGCGCGCCGCAGCAGATCGGCTTCACCCAACGAATAGCCCGCCAACCTGCTGGAAATCTGCATCACTTGTTCCTGGTACAGAATCACGCCGTAAGTTTCTTCGAGGATGCTCTTCAGTTCCGGCAGCTCATAGAGAATTGGCTTGCGCCCGTGTTTGCGCTCGATGAAGTCGTCGAGCATCCCGCCCTGCATCGGACCCGGCCGGTAGAGCGCGTTCAACGCCGTCAGGTCTTCTATGCGCGACGGCTGATAGCGCCGCAAAATATCCCGCATTCCCGGCGATTCGAACTGGAAAACGCCGCTCGTAAACCCCTTGCAGAAAAGATCGTAACTGGCCGCGTCATCGAGCGGCAGATCCTCCATCACCACCTTCACGCCATGGCGCTTCTCGATATTCCGCGTCGCATCTTCAATCAGCGTCAGCGTCGTCAGGCCCAGAAAATCCATCTTGAGAAGCGCCAGCTTCTCCAGCCCGTTCATGTCGTATTGCGTGACAATTTCATCCCGGTTTGTGCGGTACAGCGGAACCAGATTCTTCAGCGGCTCGGGTGAAATCACCACGCCCGCGGCATGCACCGACGAGTTCCGGGCCAGCCCTTCCAGCTTCAGGCTGGTCTCCAGGACATCGCGCACCCGCGCGTCTTTCCGCGCCGCGTCCTCAAAGCCCGGTTCCGCCGCCATCGCGTCCTTCAGCTTGATGTTCAGCGGCATGGTGGGCACCAGCTTCGTCACCTTGTCCACGTCCCCGAAGCTGATGTCGAGCACGCGTCCCACGTCCTTAATCGCGGCCCGCGTCGCCAGCGTATTAAAGGTAATGATCTGCGCCACTTGCTCGCGCCCGTACTTTTCCGTAACGTACTTGATCACTTCCCCGCGCCGATTCATGCAGAAATCGATATCGATATCGGGCATCGACACGCGCTCCGGATTCAAAAAGCGCTCGAACAGCAGCCCATATTGCAGCGGATCGATGTCCGTGATCTCCATCGCATAACTGACCAGGCTTCCCGCCGCCGAGCCGCGTCCCGGGCCCACCGCAATCCGCGACTCCCGCGCATAA
Source organism: Bryobacteraceae bacterium (assembly GCA_965225785.1). Taxonomy (GTDB): domain Bacteria; phylum Acidobacteriota; class Terriglobia; order Bryobacterales; family Bryobacteraceae; genus Bog-113. The sequence goes on from CBDDBV010000022.1 coordinate 405,014, forward strand.
CGAATGAAGTCCCACACGATCAGGAAGTAACCGGAGAACTTCATCTGCTGGATCATCCGGATTTCGAAATCCATCCGCTCCAGATACTCCGGCAGCGGGCATCTCAGCTTCCCCGCGGCGGCCAACGCCTCCAACCGCCCGCGCCGCTTTTCGAACCCCTGGCGCGCCACATGCTCGAAGTAGGTGTCGATCGTGTGCTCCACCGGTACATCGAACTTCGGAAAAGGCTCCTTGACCTTTTCCAGCTTCACCTGGCAGCGTTGCGCGATCTCCCACGGCCGGTCCACCGCCTCCGGCAACTCGCCGAACAGCGCCAGCATCTCTTCCTTCGTCTTCAGATAAAACTCAGGATGATCGAAGCGCATCCGGTTCGGGTCGGACATCGTCTTCCCCGTCTGAATGCACATCAGAATTTCATGCGCTCTCGCGTCGTCCTTACGGAGATAATGCGCGTCGTTGGTGGCCACCAGCGGGATGCCCGTATCCTGCGACATGCGCGCCAACCCGGACGTCACCATTTTGTCGTGCTCAATCCCGTGGTCCTGCACCTCCAGGAAGAAGTTGCCCTTCCCGAAAATGTCCTGGTACTCGTATGCCAGCCGCCGCCCATCGTCATAGCGGTCCGCCATCAGCGACTCATTAATATCGCCCCGAAGACACGCCGAGAGCCCGATCAACCCCTTCGAGTGCCGGTTCAACAGCTCTTTATCGATCCGCGGCTTGTAGTAAAACCCATCCAGAAACCCCGTCGAAACCAGGTTGATCAGGTTGCGATAGCCTTCCTGGTTCTCGCATAGCAGCACCAGGTGGTTATAGCGGTCCGTCTCCGACCGCGTCTTATGCCCCCGCTGCGATACGTATACCTCGCACCCGAGCACGGGATGCACCCCGCACTCCTTCGCCGTGTTATAGAACTGCACCGCCCCGAACATGTTGCCGTGATCCGTCATCGCGATCGCCGGCATCTTCTGTTCCGTGGCCACTTTCATCAGTTGGCCGATCTCGCAGGCCCCATCCAGGAGCGAGTAATCCGTGTGGCAATGCAGGTGTATGAAAGGAACGTCAGACATTCAAAAGAGCGGCTTCCCGGGGAGGTGATTCCATTCTTTCACAGCGCCGGCGGCGAGGTAGCAACGCCCGCGCGGCAAGCTTTCACGTCGCCCACGCAAGCGGCCCCGGTGATACGATGACAATTGTCGATGCCAGAAGAAGCCGTTTCGCTCGACACTCCCGAGATCCCCGATAAGCTCTTCTTCCGCATCGGTGAAGCCAGCCGTTTGCTCGGCGTCGAGCCTTACGTGTTGCGCTATTGGGAGACCGAATTCCCGTCCCTGTCGCCAAAGAAATCCGACACCGGCCACCGCCTCTATCGCCGGAAAGACGTCGAGCAGCTTTTGCAGATCAAAGAGCTTTTATATGAAAAGCGCTTTACGATAGAGGGCGCCCGGCAAACGCTCGTCTCGCGCCACAAGCAGGCTAAAGAGGCCCGGTCTTCGGAAGTGCCTTTCGCCCAGCCGTCCCTCTTCGGCGAGAGCGCCCTGCCGGAAATCCGCAAGGAGCTCGCGGCAATCCTGGACTTATTGACTGACGATCGCTGAGTAAATGCGGTTCAAATCGTCCTGCGAATAATATTCGATCTCGATCCGCCCCTTGCCGCGTAGCTTCTCCACCACCCGTACCCGCGTTCCCAGCGCTCGTTCCATATTGTCGATCGCGGCCTTCACATTCGGATCGCCCTTCGGTTCTTCCGGTTCTGGAGCCTTCGGTTCCGCCCTTCGCGTTTCGGCTGAAAGCCGTTCCAGCTCCCGCACGGAACACCCTGATTCAATCGCGCGCTCCGCAAGCCGCAGCATCCTCTCCGGATCGCCGATTTTCATCAGCGCCCGCGCGTGGCCCGGCGATAGCTTCCCTCCTTCCACGAACGCCTGAATCGCTTCCGGAAGCTGCAAAAGCCGGATCGAATTCGAAATGGTCGCCCGATCCTTCCCCGTCCTCTGCCCAATCTCCTCGTGGCTCAGCCCAAGATCTTCGCTCAGGCGATGAAACGCCCGCGAGGCTTCCATCGGGTTGAGATCTTCCCGCTGAATGTTCTCGACCAGCGCCACCTCCAGCATTCGATCGTCTGCCAGTTCCTGCACGTGTACGGGCACTTTGCTAAGTCCCGCGATGCGGCTCGCGCGCCAGCGCCGTTCCCCCGCGATCAGTTCATATCGCCGGCCCACGCGCCTAACCACCACCGGCTGGATCATCCCATCGGCCCGAATCGATTGCGCCAACTCCTGCAGCGCCTGCTCCTCGAAATGATTCCGTGGTTGAAACGGGTTGGGAACGATCTCGTCGATCCCAAGCTCCGTCGGCGGTGCCTGTGGTCCCGGTGTGGCGTCCGGCTCCATCGCCGGTGCGAAGCCCGTCCCCGATCCGCTTTGCGATCGTCCTGGCAGGAGTGTATGCAACCCTCTACCGAGCGCTTTTTTGTTCATGACTCAGGATCTCCTTGGCAAGCTGGATGTAGCTCTCCGCGCCTTTCGATTTCGGATCGTACAGCAATATCGGTTTACCGAAGCTCGGTGCTTCCGCCAGCCGGATGCTTCTCGGAATAATTGTCTTGCAGACATCCTTCCCAAAGAATTCCCGCAGATCCGCCACCACTTGCCGCGTCAGATTCGTGCGCTCGTCATACATCGTGAGGAGTATTCCTTCCAGAGCGATCTTATGCTGGAATGAATCGCGAACCCGGTCGATGGTATCGAGCAGTTCAGAAACACCTTCGAGCGCGAAGAACTCGCACTGAATCGGCACCAATACGGAATCCGAAGCAATCAGCGCGTTCAGCGTCAACAAATCCAGCGCGGGTGGACAATCGATAAAGATATACCGGTACTTTTCTCGCACCGCCGTCAGTTTTTCCCGCAGCAGCTTCTCGCGGTGCGGCATGCTGACCAGTTCAATATTCGCGCCCACCAGATTCTTATCGGAAGGCAGTATGTCCAGGCCTTCGATCTCTGTCTTCACCACCGCGTCCGCAATCTCCGAATCGCCGAGAAGAACGTTGTAAAGCGTCAGCCCGTCTTCCTTCTTCTCAATGCCCAGCCCGGTTGTGGAATTCCCCTGCGGATCGGCATCGATTAGCAATACAGAGATATCGTTTACCGCAATGGATGCCGAGAGATTGATCGCTGTGGTGGTTTTACCAACCCCGCCCTTCTGGTTGGTAATCGCAATGACACGTGCCAAGCCCAAAGCCTAACATGCCGTTGCTCAGAGCGAGTGTTTCACGTGAAACGCATTTCAATGTTTCACGTGAAACATTATGCCGGAACCAAGCTCAAATACACGTCTAAAATACCGGCCGCCGCCGGCGTCACACCTGGGATCCGGCTCGCCTGCCCCAAGGTCTCCGGTCTCACGCGCTCCAACCGGTCTCGTACCTCCCGCGACAAACCAGGTATATCCTGATATCGAAAATCACGAGGGATCACGCGCCCGTCCGATTCCCTGAGCCGCTCCACCTGCCGCCGTTGCTGCGCGATATACCCCGCGTACTTAATCTCCGTCTCTACCGTCATCAGAGCTCCGGTCACCGGATCTTCGCCCAATACACTCTTCACCCACGCATCCAGATCCACCAATTTCGATTCGGGTCGCTTCAACCATTCCCCGTGCCGGCTATTCCCCAACCCCGCCATCAACCGCCGCTTCTGAGCCGACTTCCGTTCGAACCGCGCCCACCGCGCATCGCCCACCAGCCCCAGTTCCCGTCCCATCGGTGTCAACCGCTCGTCGGCGTTATCGATCCGCAGATGCAGCCGGAACTCCGCCCGCGACGTAAACATCCGGTACGGCTCGTCCGCGCCCTTGGTCACCAGATCGTCCACCATGATCCCGATATACGCCTCCGCTCGCGGAATCACGAACTCCTTTCCCGCCGCATTCAATCCAGCCACCAATCCCTGCGCCGCCGCCTCTTCATAGCCCGAAGTGCCGTTAATCTGTCCCGCCAGGAACAACCCGGGAATCCTCTTCACTTCCAACCGATGGTCCAGCTCCCGCGCATCCACGGCATCATATTCAATCGCATACCCCGGACGGATCATCTCCGCCCCGTCCAATCCGGGAATCGACGCAATCATCGCCGCCTGTACATCGATCGGCATGCTCGTCGACATCCCATTCACATAAACTTCGTGCGTGTCCAAACCTTCCGGTTCCAGAAAAATCTGGTGCGCCGCCTTTTCCGGAAACTTGACGAACTTGTCTTCAATCGACGGGCAATACCGCGGCCCAATCCCCTCAATTTGCCCGCTGTAAAGCGGCGATCGCCCCACGCTCTCGCGTACAATCCGCCGCGTCTCGTCCGTCGTATGCCCCAGAAAACACTGGATCTGCTCGCGCTCAATGCGATCCGTCAGAAACGAGAACGGAGTGGGCGCCGCATCGCCCGGCTGCGGTTGAAACCTCGTCCAATCGATTGTCCGCCCATCCAGCCGAGGGGGCGTCCCTGTCTTCAGTCGCGTCCACGACAAATCCAGCCCGCGCAACTGATCGCCCAACAAATTCGCCGCCGACTCGCCATTCCGCCCGCACGCATAGCGCTGCTCCCCGATGTGCGCCAGCCCATTCAAAAACGTACCCGTCGTGATTACCACCGCGTGGCTGCTGATCCGTCGTCCATCCCGCAGCAGCACACCCGAAATGCGCCCGTTCTCAATCCACAACTCCGCCACTTCGGCCTGCTTAATGCGAAGGTTCGGTTCGCGCTCCAAAACCTCCTTCATCTTCTGCCGGTACAGCTTCTTGTCGCACTGCGCCCGCGGGCTCCACACCGCGGGCCCCCTGCTGGTGTTCAGCAGCCGGAATTGAATCCCCACCGCATCCGTCACTTCCCCCATCACGCCGCCCAACGCGTCGATCTCCCGCACCAGGTGGCCCTTCGCGATCCCACCGATCGCCGGATTACAGGACATCTGCGCGATCAGGTCGCTGTTCATGGTGATCATCGCCGTCCGTCGCCCGAGCCGCGCGCACGCCCGCGCCGCCTCGCAACCCGCGTGCCCTGCGCCCACCACCACAACGTCAAACATTTCGTGCATCTACTTCCAGTCTACGGCTTGCTAGCGTAAAGAGCGGTGAAAGTCTTAGTCATCGGCTCCGGCGGCCGCGAGCACGCCATCGTCTGGAAACTAGCCCAAAGCGACACGGTGGAAAAGATCGTCGCCACGCCCGGCAACCCCGGCATCGCCCAGCTCGCCCGTTGCGTTGCGTTACCCACTCTCAATCCGTCCGCCTTGCTTCACCTGGCGGCCGAATTCAGCATTGACCTCACCGTCGTCGGACCCGAAGCACCCCTGGTCGCCGGCGTTGTCGACGCTTTCCGCGCCGCTGGCCGCCTGATCGTCGGTCCCACCCGGGCACAAGCGCAGCTCGAAGGAAGCAAGGTCTTCGCCAAGAACTTCTTCGCCGCCCACAGCATCCCCACCGCCGCCTTCCACACGGCCGCCTCACCCCCTGACGCCGAAGCGATTCTCGCCAAATCGCGCTACCCGATCGTCATCAAAGCCGACGGTCTCGCCGCCGGGAAAGGCGTCGTCATCGCGCAAAATCCGGCGGAGGCCCACGCCGCCGCCGCCGCTCTCGGCCCCCACCTTGTCTTCGAGGAGTTCCTTACCGGCGAAGAAGTCAGTTTCATCGTCCTAACCGACGGCCACACGGTTCTCGAACTCGAACCGTGCCAGGACCACAAGCGCGTCTTCGACGGCGATCAGGGTCCCAACACAGGCGGCATGGGCGCCTACTGCGACTCCCGCATCCTCACCGCCGCCGAACGCACGGAAATCCTCGGCCGCGTCATCCGCCCCACCATCGACGCCACCGGCTTCACCGGATTTCTCTACGCCGGCCTGATGATGACCCCCGACGGCCCCAAGCTTCTGGAATACAACGTCCGCTTAGGCGATCCCGAAACGCAGCCGATCCTCCACCGGATGGTGGCCGATTTCGGCCAGATCCTCCTCGCCACCGCCCAACGCCGCCTTCACGAAGCCGCTATAACCTGGTGGCCTGGCCCGTCGGTCTGCGTCGTTCTGGCAGCCGAGGGGTATCCCGCCCAACCCAAAACGGGCGATCCCATCTCCGGCATCGAAGCAGCCGGACACAACGGTGCGACGGTTTTCCACGCCGGCACCACTCTGCGCAACGACGTTCTAGAAACCTCCGGTGGCCGCGTCCTTGGGGTAACTGCAGGCGGTAACGACCTGCAAACCGCCATCGAGCGCGCTTACGACGCAACCCGCCACATCACCTTTCGCGGCATGCACTTCCGTCGCGATATCGGGGCCAAAGGCCTTTCCCGCTGGCCATCTCCCCCAGTACAATAGTTCCTGTGCGGGCACGTAGCTCAGCTGGATAGAGCGGTCGCCTCCTAAGCGGCAGGTCAGCAGTTCGAATCTGCTCGTGCCCACTTTGTAAGACACTCGCACTACCGTTATATAACCTTCATCCGGCAGGTAGATTGCTTGTTCACAGGAGATGGTGACAACCGCTCTCTATCACTGGAAAGTCTCGGGTAGTCCTGTAAACATCCTGATCGACCTCTCCGTGATCGACCGGTTTCGGGTAGCAGCCGCCTCCTCCGATTCCGAAATCGGCGGCTTGCTCCTCGGCCATTTCGACGGGAACTTCACTGTTATCAATGACTTCGATTTAGTCGAGTGTGAGCATCGGCGCGGCGCGGCTTACACGTTATCGCAGCGCGATGACCAGCGTTTAAGCGCCCGTATCGAAACCCGCCGCAAGCGCGGAGCAACCGTCGTCGGTTTCTTTCGCAGCCATCTCCGTCCCGGACTGTTCCTCGATGAAGGGGACAATTCTGCCCTCACGTCACACTTCAACAACCCAAGCCAGGTCGCGCTCCTGATTCGGCCGGCCGCCGATCGCACCGCGACAGGCGGTTTTTTCTTTTGGGAAGACGGCGAGATGAACCGCAAGCAGACCTACCTCCCATTCCCGATGAACGCGCGCGAACTGGAAATGGGAGACTATCCGCTCGTCGAACCCGTCTCCGCCGCTGGCACCGCACCTGCAACGCCTGCAACGGCGCCCCCGCCGCCCACGCCGGATTTCAACAATGCCGAAACGCTCGATTCCGTGGCGCGTCCCGCTCCGCTTCCGGTCGAAGAGACGGAGCCCACGTCACGAACCGTTCTGCCCGAGCCACGCCGCTTATCCCACCCGCGAGCTGGAACCGATTGCGTCCCACGCGTTGCCGCGAAAGATTCCGTGGACCGTCATCGGTCTCATCGCCGCCGGTGCGGCATTCGGCGGCTACCTGATCGGCACCTCCGGAGGTCACCGCGATCGCTTCGGAGCCCGCTCCGGCGATATGACGGTCAACTCCTCGCCGGAACCCCAACCCACCGTCCCGCCGGACTCTCAGCCCCTTGCTTCCGAAAGCACCCCGTCCGGCCCCGCGCCATCTGCTAACCCGCCCACGCCCGCACAGGTTCCAGAGAAGCCGACGGTCCTTCAGTCGCCGCCCTCCGTGCCCGCTCCAACCGCTCCTACGTCGGCCGCGTCCACGCCCCCGTCCGTCCACGCCGCGCCCAAGCCCGAACCTGCACTACGTCCAGCGCCGGCGCGGCCAACATCCGTTCGCGCAACCGTTCAGCCCAAGCCCGCCACGCAAAGCCCGGTTCCCGCGGCTGCCCCCGACCAAAATGCATCTACGTGGCAGCACTTCCATCCCGGAACGAACCCCGCGCCCTCCCAGGTCGCCGACTCGCGCCCCGCGCCGCCGCCCCCAGTCGCTACTCCCGCGCCCGCTCAGCCCGCTGCGGAAGCATCGGTTTCACTCGAATCTGTGGAATCGGGCGGCATCGGCCGCGCATTCGGCAAAATTCCTTTGTTCGGCTCGCTCCATCGATCCCGCAGCGGTGACAACTTCGTCCCGCCTCAGGCCCTCCACAGCTACGCCCCCAACGTTCCGCATGACTTGGCTCGCGAACTTACCGGCACGCTTCCGGTCGACCTCAAGCTGACCGTCGACAAGAGCGGCCATGTCAGTAGCGTCGAAATCATTTCCCATCAGACGCCCACCGAGTTCCTAAGGCTGGCCGGAGACGCCGCCTATGACTGGCAATTCGAACCCGCGAAGCTCAAAGATAAGCCGATCTCCAGCGACGTCATCGCCCACTTCCGCTTCCGCCCCGCGCTTTAAGAAGGAGGCATCGCCGGATTCGTCTTCAGCTCGATCCGGACATCGGGCACAGGCCCCGCTTCGCCCGGTTCCCTCCAAACGCCTCGCCCGCTGGCATAGTCCACGTCAACAGCCCGATAGCTGGAAACCGTCCCCGGTCGCCGCGTGATCCGCACCATCGAATTCTCGAACGCGTCGCCGGCATTCACTCGCGAATTGTGCAGGTGCGCGACGTCCGTCTCCGTCTTCAACTCCACCCGCAGATAGTTATTGGGCCGGTCGCTGAGATTCTGCACCGAGTGCGTTTCCACATTCCCCCGGCCGAACCGGATCTGCCCCTGGTGCACCGCCGGCCGCTCCATCACAATTCCACCGGTGTGGCTGAACCGGATCGGTCCCCCGTCCTGCGTGTACACGTAAATGGTCGGCGTCTCCGGATGCGCGTGTGTCGGCACGTTCCCGTGCGGCGCCAGCGTCACCCGCACAATCCGCACATATTCATTCTCGAAATCCAGGTGATAGCTGGAGGGCGCGATCGCAAACGGACTCTGCCCGCACGCCAGTCCAGCCATCAATCCCGCCGTCCAGAAAAGATTCGTCAGCATTCGAAAAACGTGTCTGCGAACCGGGCGAAAGTTCTCGCGAAACCGTTCCAATGCTGCGCATCCTCCACACTGCCACACGTGCGCTACGTGCTTTCTCCGGCTCACGCAGTGCGTGTATTTGGAAAGCAAGAAGCAAAGAGGTAACAGAACGCGGCGGTATGTCCATCGGGTGCGCGCCGCCGCAAGCGGTTCTTACCGGCCAAGTAAAAAAACATCGACTAGCGCATCCGAAACGCCAAGGCGGAAAGTTGCGTTCGCCGGAACAACTGGCCGAGGTCCGTTGCGAAAATCCATGCAATCATCGAATAAACGCGAGCGACGCCACCTATCGAACACCGCCGATCGCCCGACCATTCCATAGCCGCCCGCATGCTAACCTGCGGGGCGAAGCCGCGGGAGGGCTTTCCGCATGTCTCGTTTCCGCATACCTTTCGCCTTATTCATTACCTGTCTCCTCCACGCCTCCGCCCAGGCCCAAACCGAAACCATCCTCCAAAACTTCGGCTATTTCCCCCAGGGCGTATCCCCCTGCGGTACGCTGCTCCGCGACGGCGCGGGCGATCTCTACGGCACCACCATCGTCGGCGGCGCCACCAATAACGGCGTCGTCTTCGAGCGCAGCGCATCCGGCACATACACCGTTCTCTACAGCTTCAAAGGCCAACCGGACGCCGCCCTGCCCAACGCCGGCGTGACCGAAGACGCGGCAGGCAACCTATACGGCACCACTATCGCCGGCGGCGCTGACAACCAAGGCACGATCTACAAGCTGACACCGGGCGGCGTGGAGACCGTGCTGTACTCGTTCACCGGGACCACCGACGGCGCCAACATCTACGGCGGCGTCGCGCTCGATGCGGAGGGAAACCTCTACGGCACGGCGGAAGCGGGCGGCAGCCTGAACTACGGCACCGTGTGGAAGTTCTCGGCGGCGGGTCAGTTCACGGTGCTGCACAACTTCGCGGGCGCTCCGGGCGATGGCGCGAACCCGGACGCGGGCGTGACCCTGGATGCGCAAGGCAACCTGTACGGCACGACGTCGCTGGGCGGGGCGACGCTGAACCTGGGGACGGTGTTCAAGCTGAGTCCGGGGGGCGCTTACACGCTTCTGCATAACTTCACGAAGGTTCCGCAGACGTACCCGCAGTCGGGTTTGGCCATCGACGGCGCGGGGAATCTGTACGGGGCGGTCGAAGGCGCGGCGTACGAGGTGAGCGCGAGCGGGGTTTACACACAGTTCAATCTGCCAAGGGGGGCGGACGCCAGTGTGGCCGGAACGCCGGCCATGGACGGGGCCGGAAACCTGTATGTGGTGAGCGGCGGGGGTAACCAGTATCCCGAGTCCGGGGTGATCCTTAAGGTGAACCCAACGTCGGGGCAGGCGAGCGTGCTCTATGTATTTCCGGGACCGCTGGACGAAGGGGCCGCGGCGACGGGCGGGGGATGCGCGGAAGGCTATAAGACCGCACCTGGAGTGGTGCTGGATGCGTCGGGAAACGTTTACGGGAGTTCACAGTATTTCGGGTTGGGCGGTGGGATTTTCGAGATCGGGGCGGCGACGGGAGCGGAGAGCACCCTGTACCGGTTTCCGGCTGCGCGGGGCGGTTCGATGCCGAATCAGATAATTCGCGACCGCTCGGGCGTGATATTCGGGATTACGCAGATCGGAGGAACCTGGAACGGCGGGGCTCTTTACGAACTCGAGTCGGGAGTAGAGCGTACGCTGCCGCTCCCGGTACAGGTAGTCGCACCGAACTTTGGGCAGGATGCGCAGAGGAATCTATATGTTTGCGGCGGCGTGGTGGCTCAGGAGATTTACAGCATTTATAAAATTTCGTCTTCGGGAACATCGACGCTGCTGTACACGTTCACGGATGGGAGCAACTGTCTCGGCGTGACGGCGGACGCTGCGGGGAACGTGTATGGAACCACGGCCGATACCTCGACGTCGGGAGGGCAGGTTTTCCGGGTGACCGCTTCGGGCGACTTCACTTCACTGTATGTATTCAGCGGCGGCAGCGACGGCGGAACTCTCAACCCCGATCTCACCTTAGACAAGAAGGGGAACGTTTACGGCGTGACGAGCTACGGCGGAGTGGGCGGGGGCGTGATCTACCGCGTCTCGCCGAACGGGACGGAAACAGTGCTCCACGAGTTCGTAGCCGAGACGGGAGCGGAGCCGATCGGCAGCGGGGTTGTCATCGATGGGTCGGGCAATCTTTACGGGACAGCGACGAACAATGGCCCGAATCGCCAGGGCGTCATATATAAGCTGTCTTCAGAGGGCGAGTACAGTGTGCTCTACGGATTTACAGGCGAACAGGACGGCGGCCAGCCCACGACCAATGTTGCGCTGGACGCGGCAGGTAATCTTTACGGCACGGCCCAGATCGGCGGGGATTTAGGGTGCTCGCCCACGATCGGTGGTGCCCCTACCGGCTGCGGAGTGCTCTTTGAATTTTCAAAGGCGGGGTCTTACTCGGTCCTACACGCCTTCTCCGGTGGCGCGGAGGACGGTGCTCAGCCGTCCTCCGCGCCGGTCCTGGATAGCCTGGGGAACGTCTATGGTGCTACTTCGGACGGCGGCCCGGCAAACTACGGCGTGATCTACAAGACCACGCCGCAGTAGGATTAAGACTGCGTCAGTTCAAACTTCCCGCAAAACTATTCACGGGAACATTGATTGTCGCAGGCGTCGCAGTTGGGTTCTGAGGATTGATCACTTTGACCGTAATGCTATCGTTGGCGGTCACCGGGCAAGTCGAAGAAGCGGCCAAGCTGAAAGGGTTAGTCTCAGTAAGCGGCGAGAGCACGGTATTCATCCCGTTCATGTTGCCCTCCTCGACGTTCGGCACAACTGTAATCGAGGTGTCGCTCCACTTCAGTATGTACATCTGGCAGGCATATTTATTGTTCGAACTGGAGTAGGAGCTAGGACTACTCCAACCGGTTCCGCTAGTTGGGGTGTCGGTGATGGTCAGGTACGCCGTAGAACCCCACCCGGTGGTGGCGTACGGCAGATTCATCACCGGCAGAGTTCCAAATCCCGATCCCTCGATCGTCAGCGGCAGTCCCGGCGGCCAGTTCCCGGACGCGTTGCCGGTTGCCTGAGGGGACTGGGCAAATATTTGACTGCAGTTGTTTTGGCTCGCCATCTGGCCGCAACCTAACGGGCTTCCCGGAATATTGGGGTGGTCCACCGTGATGGAGAATTGCGTTCCCACGAAGTTGATCACGGGTGCCGCCGGCGCCGTACCGCAAACGAGGTATTGCGGGGCTCCCGTGCCCTGGGACGGCCAGTATTGCTCGGGATAGTTCTGGGGGTTACTGGGTGAAATCATTGCATTGGGGGAAGGAGTGCCGGTCGGTTGCCCCGCAGCGGGAAAGTTCGGCAGGCCTACCTGCGGCTGAGAGAGCGGCACGTACGACACCACTGGCGCGTAGGGACCCATAATCCCCAAGCCGCCCCCCAAATATTGGGTTGTTGAAAAAGGGACCGCCAGTCCCGATTCGGCGAATGTGCTCCCCGGAAGGGTGTTGCGGATGTTCAGCAATAGTGACTCCTGGTAGGACGCCGGAGAGCCGGAGTACCAACCGCTGAAGTTCGGAAGCGTAGTCAGATCGACGGCCGTGTACCCATTTCCGAGCTGCTGCACGGTGTAGGCCGACCCATTACTGCGCGGCGTCACGCCCTGGAACGCCGTCACCGGGCTATGGTTGTTCACGAAGCTGTTAAAGCGGGCCTCCGCGTTACTGCTAGGATCCACGTTCACCAGGAGGTTGACGTATTTATATCCACCTGATGACGAGGTGGCAAACGCAGCGTCGGAAAGGCTGATCAGGGACACCGGGCCGGTCGCGGCCGCCTGGTTGAGGCCGTCCGGGTCATCCACGTAGGGGACGCTGCTAGCGTTATAACCGAGAGACAGGCTCATATACCGAAGCTGCTCGCTGCCAGTCAGAGAGCAGGGATACGTTCCATTACCATTTGCGTTGCAAGGGGTGTCCGGCATGATCGGAAGCTGGAACTGAAGCAGAATGGCGCAAGGGCCCGTTTGGGTGCTCCCGGGACAGGTGCCGCTCGCAAGGTGGTTCAGATCCGCCATTGAGATCGCGCCGCCGATGTAGGCGTCGTCGGGGGCGGGGAGAAAGACCCACTCCGGGCTTCGCGTCCAGGCGACGAGATTGGGCGTGGACGAGCCGGTCGGGTCGGAGTAGCACGAATCGGGCGTGGAGTTGGAGTAAGTGTTGTGGCTGGCTTCCGCGCTCTTGTCCAGCCAATTGGCCGCCGGGGACGGATCGAGCCCCGAGAAGGCGTACCCCGCCGCCGTAGTGGCGTTCGTGCCCGTATAGAGAATTTTGTTGCCGCCGTTATTGATCGTCGATATCTGGATCGGGCACCCGGTGGCGGTATCCCGGAACGCCGCGTACACGGGAGGCACCACCGGACTCGGGCACATCGACGGGTTGGTGCAAGGCGGGTCGAGGGGTTGGTAGAAGCGGACGATGGCGGCGCCCGCGGTATTGGGATTGGAGTGGCTCGGGGTATCGACCATGTGCGCCCCGGCTGCGCCGACGTATGGTGCGTACAAGTAATCCGTGTTCCAGTCCACCGATAGGTGCCGCTGGGTGGCGTCCATCAAATTGTCCGTTTCGGACGGCGTAATCCCACACCCGGCTGTCGTAATGCTCGTCGCGCTCGGGATTGTTCCGAGCCCCACCGGGACCAGATAGTAATCGTTCTGCTGAAGCGGCGTCCCGGGGAGGAAGGGGTTGGCTTCGGTGCCGCCAGCTACCGAAATCGGGTCCATGTCCAAGTCGGTGACGTGCTGGGCGATGTCGTAATGCATGTCGTAAAGGCTTGCGGAAAGATAACGTGCGTTCGGGAAGGCCCCGAAAAGCAGCATCTCGATTGGACAAAAACCCTTCTGCTTAATCAAATTGTTGAGCTGGGTGAGGCTGAAATACATTTGGCCGTACTGCGCGTTGAGATCGCCGCCCTCCGTCGATCCTATGTTAGAGACGAGCTGTGTTAGATATGTGGTGTTCGGCGCGCCTCCGCTCAGAAGGAAGTTTCCAACTAAGTCGCTGGTTAGCGCTCTGCGGTGCCCCTTCTGTCCAAGTGTTAAGGCTTACGCACGGGGGCTGGGTTTGTCCGGATGCGGCGGAGTGGATCAGGCAAAGTGTGGCGATTACGAGCCCGTTTCGGAGCGCCGCGCGTTTTAAGGAGTTAAGAAGTTTGGTTGACCGCACAAGCGGATCGGGTCAGGAGTCCCGTCGCTCGCTCCGAAGCATACAGATGATGGGCAAGTAGTACATTTTGGCAAGTTGCACATGGGTACCAACTATACATGATTCCGGTTAAAGCGGTTTACGATACCAGCTCCCGCCATCCCCCGTCACGCGTTCCTCAACGGAATTTTCCTAGCAGTCTTAACCACTTCCAGCCAATCCTGCCCGCGCACCCCCGCTTCCCTGCCATAGTCGAATCAGGAAGTGTCATCCAATGAATCCAACGCAGCATCCCCAACCCACCGCTCCCAGGCAGCGCCTGGCCCTCCGCGGTTTCGACCACGCCGTCACCGGCCAGAAGCTCATGTACCAGGCATCCGAAATCCGCGCCTACATGCACCTCGGCGCCGAGTACATGGCGGAACTCCGCCCCGTCGGCATCCGCGAAACCCAAACCGCGCAGCGCATCGTCGATCTCAACTGGCGCCTCAACCGTCTCACCGCCATCGAAACCAATCTGCTGACGTTCAACTCCCTCGCGAAGTCCAACGAAAATCCCACCGGCGACCCCAACACCGAAGGCATCATGGCCCATGCCTACGCGTGGGCCACCGACTGTACCTATTCCAAAACCTTCGAAGCAATCAGCCGCTATGAATCCCGTTTAACGCGCTTGCTCATCCAACTCACTAAAGAATTCGAGCGCCTGCAGGACCGCCGTCTCGCCAAATCCGAAGACAAGTTCATCCTCGAAGACTGCTACGTGTGGCGCTGGTACTCCGGCAACCTTCGCCCCGAACCGGCGCCCACTGCCGAATCGCCGCAAGCTGCACAAACTTGTGCAGCATAAAAAGCATGCACAATCATGCACAAGCTTGTGCACGCGCAAACATGCACAACCTTGCACAAAGGTGTGCGGCTTCAAACCGTGCACAATCCTGCACAACGTTGCACAACCCGTAGAATGGCAGGTGCATGAACCGTGCTCCGCGGCTACTCCCACTCTTCTTGTGCATCGCCGCGCTCCCGCCATGCGCACATGCCCAGGACAGCGCCTACGCTCCACGAAACCAACTCATGCCCGCGCCCGATTGCCTCACTCTGAAAGGCGCCTGGCAAGGCGGTTCTTCCCCTTGCACAACACAAACTCATGACGCGTGGTTGAAAGACATCACCCACTGGCGGAACGAGCGCCGCATCCGCATCGGCTACAACGGAGGCCGCTACGAACTCCCCGCGCTCCTTTGGACCCAGAGCAGCTTCATCCAGCCGCAAATGATGGTGCAGGACCGTTACTTCTTCGACCCCCTCACCAACAAGTACACCGTCGATCGCTATCTCAATGACCTCGCCCATCGCTACGGCGGCATCGACTCGGTCCTGATCTGGCCCACTTACCCCAACATGGGCATCGACGATCGCAATCAGCTCGATATGATCCGCTCCATGCCGGGCGGCGTCGACGGTGTCAAAGCCATGGTCGCCGATTTCCATCGCCGCGGCGTGCGCGTCCTCTTCCCCATGATGATGTGGGACCAGGGCACCCGCGATCCCGGCAAGCCGTGGCCGGACGCCATCGCCGAGTTGATGAAGCAAATCGGCGCCGATGGCATCAACGGCGACACGCAGGATGGTGTCCCGCTCGCCTTCTCAGAAGCCGCCGACAAATTGGACCATCCTCTCGCCTTCGAACCCGAGGGCAGCCCCTCCGACGAAGCTCTCGCCTGGAATGTCATGACATGGGGCCAGTACGGCCAGTTCGGATTCGTCCCCGGCGCCGACCGTTTCCGCTGGCTCGAACCTCGTCACATGGTCAACATCTCGGATCGCTGGAATCGCAGTAAGAATGATGACCTGCAGTATGCCTTCTTCAACGGCGAAGGCTGGGAATCCTGGGAGAACATCTGGGGCATCTGGAACGGAATCACCCCGCGTGATGCTGAAGCCACCCGCCGCGTCGCCACCCTCGCGCGCGGTCTCGCCCCATTTCTCACCAGTCCGGATTGGGAGCCATTCTTCGCCATGAACCGCTACGGCGTCTTCGCCAGCCGTTGGCCGCTCCCCGGCAAAACCGTCTGGACCATCGTTAACCGCAACCAGTACGATCTCGAAGGGCCCCAGATGACGGTGCCACTCCAACCGGGCGCGCGCTACTTCGACCTTTATCACGGCACCGAACTCTACCCCTCGCCCGTACTCTCGTTCCCCATCGAAGCCCACGGTTTCGCCGCCATCCTCGCCATCGCCGGCGAGCCCGACGCCCCAATGAAGAAACTCATGGCCACCATGAAGTCGCTCACAACCGCGCCGCTCTCGACCTTCTCCGACGTCTGGAACTTCCTGCCCCAAAATCTCGTCGCGATCCCGCCGACCGCAAAGCCCGCCGCAACCCCGCCCGATATGAAACGCATCGAAGGCGGCGATTACCTATTCAAAGTCGACGGCATCGAGATTGAGGGCGGCGATGATATCGGCGTCGACGTCCAATATCCCTGGGAGGATTCGCCCCGCCGCTTCCACGAACATCAGATGCGCATCGAGCCTTTCTTAATCGACACTTACCCCGTCACCAACACAGCTTTCAAGAAGTTCCTGGACGCCACTCGCTACCAACCCTCGGACACCCTCCACTTCCTTCGTGATTGGACCGGCGGCGCTTACCCGAACGATTGGAGCAATAAACCCGTAACCTGGGTCGCCCTGGAAGACGCTCGTGCCTATTGTAAATCCGCTGGCAAACGCCTGCCCCACGAGTGGGAGTGGCAGTTCGCGGCACAGGGAACCGACGGCCGTATTTATCCTTGGGGAAACGACTGGCAAAGCCCCGCGGTTCCCACCCCCCAAAAAGACCGCTCGCCGCAAGGCCCTGACCCGGTGGACGCCCACCCGTCCGGCGCAAGTCCCTTCGGCGTAATGGATATGGTCGGCAACATCTGGCAGTGGACCGACGAATACCAGGACGATCACACCCGCGCCGCCATCCTCCGCGGCGGAAGCTACTACCAGCCGCAAGGCTCCATCTGGTATTTCCCGCAAGCCTACCGCAACGATCAACACGGCAAGCTTCTCTTAATGTCCCCGAGCTACGACCGCTCCGCCGCCATCGGTTTCCGCTGCGCCATGGACGCCCGCTGAGACAGTATCTTGGCTGCGGATGCTTTATCGGGTAGTCCTACTGAGTCTCTTGGTAGGCGCGGCATGACTCGAACATGCGACCCTTTGCTTAGAAGGCAAATGCTCTATCCGCCTGAGCTACGCGCCCGCCGGGTTGGCTCTCTTTAGTCTAATGCAGTTCGCTAGATAGACCTCCGCCGCGAAAGCTTCTTCTTCCTTCGCCAGCTCCGTCTCCCAATTCCCCAACCGCCGTTCCCGCAGCCGCTCCAGCAATCGCACCGCGCGTTCGGATTCCCTCAGCTTCTCCCGCTGCTCCGCCACTCGCGCATCCATCACCCGCTGCTCCGCCGCCATCTCCGTCAGCCGTTGCTTCACCTGCATCTGCCATCGTGGGAGCGTCGACACATACGCCGCATCCAGATACAGACCGCGCGCCAGCCCATCCTCCTGCTCCGCCCGCTCTCTCCGCATCCGCTCTTCCCGCGTCGCGATTGCCTGGCCCTCGCCGGTCAGCTTCTCTAGCATCGCCCGCTCTTGGTCGCTTTGCAGCCGCCGCCAATTCAATGCCCGGTCCAGCGGAAACGAAAACTTCTTCATGCCGGCAGCAGCTTCGCCAGGCTGCCCAGATCCGCCAGCGTCTTTTCCAGAGCGCACGGCTCATGCGCCGCCTGGCGCAAAAAGCCCATCATCTCCCCGCGCGCTTTGATGCTCGCGTCCAGCCGCGCATTGGACCCCGACGCATACGCCCCCAGTTGGATCAGATCCTCCGCCTGGTGATACGCCGATAGCGCTTCCCGCACTCGCCGCGAATGCTCCTGCTGATCCCGCGTCGCAATCCGCGACTGCAGCCGGCTGACTGAACTCAGAATCTCAATCGCCGGATAATGCCCCGCCGACCCCAAACTCCGCGAGAGCACGATGTGCCCGTCCAGAATCGCCCGCACCGCGTCGCAGATCGGTTCATTGAAGTCGTCGCCTTCCACCAGCACCGTGAAGAACGCCGTGATGGAACCGGTTTCGAAATTGCCCGCCCGTTCGCACACCTTCGGCAGCAATTGAAACACCGACGGCGTATAGCCCTTCTGGCTCGGTGGTTCGCCCGCCGCCAGCCCGATCTCGCGCTGCGCCATCGCCAGCCGGGTCAACGAATCCATCACCAGCAGAACGGACTTCCCCTGATCCCGAAAATACTCCGCCACCGCCAGCGCCACAAAGCACGCGCGCACCCGCAGCGGCGCCGGCTGGTCGGACGTCGCCACAATCACCACCGACTTCTTCGCACCTTCCGCACCCAGCTCCTGCTCGATGAACCCGCGCACTTCGCGATTCCGTTCCCCCACCAGCGCGATCACGCTCACGTCCGCCGCGCTCTGCCGCGCCATCGCTCCCAGCAGCGTGCTCTTCCCCACCCCGCTTCCCCCGAAGATTCCAATCCGCTGCCCCCTGCCGCACGGCAGCAATCCATCGATCGCCCGTATCCCCGTGATCAAAGGCGTATCGATATGCGCCCGTTCCAGCGGGCTCTCCGGTGCGCGGTACAGGCTGTAGAATCCTTCCGCATCAATCGGCGCACCGTCCATCGGAATCCCAAATCCGTCGATCACCCGTCCCAGAAGCTTCGGCCCCACCGCCACCATCGCCGCTCCCGGACGAGCAATCACCGAATCCCCCAAACTCAGACCATCCGTCTCCTCCAGCGGCATCGACAGCACGCATCCGTTTCGAAACCCAATCACTTGCGTCCGAATCCTTCGCCCGTTTGCCGTCAGCACTTCGCAGAAGTCGCCGATCGCCACGCTCGGCCCGCACGATTCTACCACCAGCCCGATCAACTCCGTCACCGTGCCGCACGAGATGATCGGGTCGAAGCCCCCCACGAACTCGCACAGCCCCGCCAACATCGGCGCCTTACTGCCACTTGAGACGGTCTGCGAAACCAAGTTCAATCTCCCTTAGCTGCGAATCCACTGAGCCATCCAACGCGCCCCGCGTGGTCTCGAATATCAGCGTGCCCTTCTCGCGCGACCCGTCCGCCGCCACTTCGATCTTGCGCGAACTGAGCTGCCCCAACTGCTCCCGTATCGCTCCGGCCTGGTCCGGATGCACGATCACCCGCACGATCTCACTCCGCCCCATCCGCTCGAACGCCGCCTGCACCAGCCCGCACATCGCCGATGAGTCCACGTTCATCTCTCTTCGCAAGACCCTCCTCGCGATTGCCAGAGAAAGCTTCACCGCGTCTTCTTCGAACTCTTTCTGCAGCCGTGGCCGCAGTGCCGCCAACTCCTGAACGGATCGCGCCATTCGGTCCAGCACCGGCTTCACCGCCGCTTCCGCCCTTTGCGCGCCCGCGGCTTCCGCTTCCCGCGCCCCGGCCTGCCGCGCTTCGGTAACCTGCCGCGCCAGCCCCTGCTCCAGTTCCGCCACGCGCGCTTTCAGACGCCCGATTTCCGCCGCGCCGTCACCCGCCACGGCTCGGCCTTGCGCCCCACTCCGTTCTCCTTGGCTGGCCACCGCCGGCGCCCCCGCCGCATTGCCCACCACTTGGTACCGGATTGGGCACGCCTCCCCAGCTTCCGCGCGCGGCAACCGTCTAGACGACATACTGGTCGCCCGCCGCCCCCTTCAGGCTGATCACCCCTTCCGCTTCCAGAACCCGGAACGTCGCGATGATCTGCTGCTGCGCCGCCGCCACCTCTTTGATCTTCACCGGGCCCATCGACTCCATCTCTTCCTTCATCATCTCCGCCCCACGCGACGACAGACACTGCAGGAAATGGCTGCGCAACTGTTCGCTGGTTCCCTTTAGCGCCATCGTGATCACCTTCCGGTCCACTCGATTGGTGATCTCCTTCATGCCGTTGATGTCGATCAGCAGCAGATCTTCGAACACGAACATCAGGTGCCGGATCGTCTCCACCAATCCCGGGTCCTGCTCTTCGATCGTCTCCAGAATCTCTTTGCTAGCCCCCGAATCCAGCCGGTTGAACATCTCCGATACCGCCCGCACCCCGCCGTACGATTCGCGGCTGAACTCCCCGAGCGACTCCAGTTTCTGCCCGATGATCCTCGCGATCTTATTAATGATCTCCGGCGAAATCTGATCCAGGTTCGCCATTCGCAGCGCCACATCCGCGCGGATTTCCCCGGGCAGGGACACCAGCAGAGCCGCCGCCTGCGAGGCGCTCAAATGCGAAAGGATCAGCGCGATCGTCTGCGGGTGTTCGCTGTGAATGAACTTGGAGAGCTGCTGCGGATCGGCCTTATGCAGCGCGTCAAAGGTGGCCACGTCGTGCCCCATCGCTCTGACGATTCGATCCAGAAGCTTCTTGCCCCCTTCCGGACCGAACGCGCTCACCAACATCTTCCGTGCGTAGTCCAGGCCGCCCTTCATTACGTAATCCCGGGCCATCAACATCTGATGAAACTCCCCGAGTATCGCGTCCGCTTCTTCCGAGCTGATCTGGGACACGTACGCGATCTCCCGGCTGATCGCCTGAATTTCTTCTTCCGAGAACTGCTTCACCAGCTCGGCGCCGGTCTCTTCGCCCAGAATCACCATCAGCATGGCGGCTTTTCGCAGCCCCGTCGATGCTGGGGCGGGAAGCGCGTTGGCGATCATTTCGCCGCCCGCTCCGTCTCGGCCATCCACGTCCGGAGAACGTTGGTGGTGCCCGCCGCGTCTTTCGTCACGTTCTCACGGAGAGTCTTGATCAGCACATCGGCTTTCTTGGTCGTCGCCACCGGTATGCGCATGCTACTGATCGCGTCAGCTTCCAGCTGCTGGTGCAGCGCGTTCTCCACCGCCCGGCGCTCCGCCTGCTGCGCTTCCATTTGCGCCGTAATCTGCTGGCTCGTCATGCCCTTCGTGGACACTCCTCCGGCCGCCTCGATTGCGCCGGCCGTCTCCGCCGCCGCCCGCGGTTTCTTGCGCATGAGTAGAGCAACGGCGGTTCCGGCCAAAAGCATTAGGACCAGAGCCGCTCCCGCCCCGATCAGCAGCGTCGAAACATCTTGCACGTAAGGCGACAGCCACTTCGGAATACGAGGGTCAATCGTCTTGCCCGGCGCTTCGCCCGTCATCGGTTCGAAATTCACGGTCGATTCGAACGGCAGCGCTTCCACCACCAGTTGGTCGCCCCGCTCCGCTGAAAACCCCGTGACCGCCGCCACCACCTCCCGGATCACTTTCAACGTCTCCGGCGAGGGTGGCGAGACCACCCGCTTCGCCTTCACTCCCACTCCCTGCATCCGCACCGTATGGTCCACCAGGACCGAGATCGACATCCTTTTGATCGCGCCCTGTCCCAGCTTCACGTGGCGAACCACCCGGCTGGATTGAAACTGGATATTCTCCGTCTTCCGTGAAAGCCCGCTGCCGCTTCCACCCGGCTTCGAAGTCGGCCGCGGTAGCGCGGACGCCGTTCCCGGCTGCCCCGATGACAGATTCGCCCCGCTCTGTTCTTCCGTCTTCTGCGAGGTGATCATCACGGACTTCGTCGGGTCCAGCGTCTCCTCGCTCTGCTCGCCGCTCGTGAAATCGCAATCCACTGAGACGCCCGCCCGGAACTTCTCCGCCCCTAATAACGGCTCCAGCGTCGCGTTCACCTTGGTCAGCAAATCGCTTTCGATCTTCTGCCGGAAATCGAGCGATGCCTCCGACGGCTGATCCCCACCGGCCGTATCCCGCCGCGGACGGTTGAGCAAATCCCCCCGCATGTCGAGCACGGACACCGCTTCCGGCGCCAGCCCTTCCACCGCGCTTGCCACCAGGTTGGTGATCGCGGCCACATTTTGCGCTTCGAGCTTCGTGCCCGGACGCAGCTTCAGCAGCACGCTCGCTTTCGCCGGTTGGCGCGAATCCAGAAAGACCGAATCTTTCGGAAACGTCAGGTGCACCCGCGCCTGCTCCACTGACGACAACGCCGAAATCGACCGCTCCAGTTCCCCCTCGAGCGCCCGGTGATAGTTCAAATGCTCCGTGAATTCGGTCGCGCCGAAGTTGGTCTTGTCGAAGAGTTCGTACCCGATCCGCCCCGTCTTCGGCAAACCCGCCGCCGCCAGTTCCAGCCGCAGCTCCGCCACCCGCGCCGAGGGCGCCAGCACCGCCGTCCCGCTCTCCGAGACCCGGTATTCCGTTCCTGACTCCTTCAGCTTCTGGATCACCGCCGCCGCATCCTCCGGCGAGAGCGAAGTGTACAGCGGCTTAAAATCGTTCTCCGTATGCCAGTGCGTGAACGCGAACATCCCGGCGATGACCAGTGCGGCCGCCGCCAGGATGGTAATGCGCTGGCGCATATCCAGCGCCGCCAGCAGTTTCCGAAGTTGATCCATGTGTTTCGGAGCCGCCCCGCGCTACATCTGCATCTTCATCACTTCCTGGTATGCGGAAATGACTTTGTTTCGAACCTGCATGAACAGCTCCGCCGACAGATCCGCCCGCTGCGTCGCCAACGCCACTTTGTGCACGTCGTCCGTTTCGCCGGAAAGGAATTTCTGAACCGCCGTCTGCGCGTCCGATTGGCGCGCTTCCTGCGTCTGAATCGCCGTGCTCAGCAGATTCTGAAAAGCCCCTGGTGCGGACACCGGCCCGCTCGCCGGCGCCAGGGCCGGTACCGCGATTTGAGAACTAACGGCGCTGATCGGATCCATAGCTGTTATTTGTAAGCTCGTATTCCTACTTGAAGAGATCAATCGACCGCTGGATCATTTCCTTCACCGCCGAGATCGCCGAGACGTTCGCCTGGTAAGACCGTGAAGCATCCACCAGGTCCACCATGTCTTCCGCCGGGTTTACCCGGGGGAACGCCACATAGCCATCCTTGTCCGCGTCCGGATGCCCGGGGATGTAACGCCTCTCCGGATCGCGATCGTCGGTGACAATGTCCGATACCGACACGCCCGTCTCCCCCAGTGAATTCTGGAACGCGTCGGCGAACGGTCCGCCCACCGGCCCCGCCGCGAACACCGCGTCTTTCCGCCGGTAGGGTCCGCCTTCCGGGGTTCGCGTGGTCTCCGCATTCGCCAGATTCTGCGTCAACAGTTCCGCCCGCGTCCGCTGCGCTTCCATTCCCGACGCGCTTACCGAGATCGCCGAAAAAAGACTCATGCGGATTTCCCGTCGTCAATCGCGCTTTTCAAAGCCTTGATCTGCCCCCTCATCAGTTGCGCCGCCACATTGAACCGGATCGCGTCTTCCGAAAGCAGCCGCGCCTCCCGATCGATGCTCACGTTGTTCCCGTCGTTCTTGGTCTTCAACCCGTCCACTTCCTTCACCGTCGGCGTCCACCCTTCCAACGAATTCTGAAACTCTTCCGAGAAATCGATGTCTTTCGTTTGATATCCGGGCGTGCTCGCGTTGGCTATGTTCGAAGCCACCAGTTTCTGCCGCGTGCTCAGCAGATCCATGTAATGTTCAATTTGTTGCGAAAGTCCTTCGAGCACGAGCATCACAAAGGGCAATCGCCACGCCAACCTGTTCGCTGTCTTTTCAACACTTTGCGGATTTCCGTGTGACAAGAAGTGAGAATTGCGGCAGGATTTTGCCACTCGCGATTTGGGTGGGAAGAATGGGACGCTAATAAAGGCTCAAGTTCAGGCCGCGTACCGCCGATAAGTTTCATGTGAACGGCGGCAGGGAAAATTCATGGGCGTCACTCCACTAACCTTTACCGGAACCAGTTCCTATTCGAGCGATTTTCAAGCCATCCTGACGCGCGCGGTCAATATCGCGAACATTCCGCTGCAGCAACTTGAAAATCAGGATTCGACCGATCTCAGCAAAAAGACGCAGTTAGGAACCTTGAACGCGGCCGTTTCCAGTCTTACCAGCGCGGTTCAGGCGCTCGGTTCGCTGGCTTCGAGCGGCGCCATCTCCGCCACCAGTTCCAACCCCGCGGCCGTAAGTGTGACCGCGACCGGCGCCACCGCCGCCGCCACCTACACCGTCAACTCGGTCACCACTCTCGCCAGCGCCGCTTCGGAGACTTCAGTCTCCGGATACAGCGATTCCGCGTCCACTCCCGTCTCCTCCACGGGAACCATGAATCTGCAATTCGGCGCCAACAACTACGCCATCAACCTTACTTCTCAAACCAATAATCTGGTCGGGCTGCAGAGCGCCATCAACTCCCTGAATGCGGGAGTCACCGCTTCCATCCTGACCACGGGCAATGGAAACTTTCTTTCCGTGTCCGCCGATAGTCCCGGCGCCACTACGCTGCAGCTCTTCGACGGCGCTCAGGGCGCCGGCACCACGGACTTACTGACCTCCGCCAACCAGGGCACCAACGCCGTCTTCATGTTGAACGGGCTTCCGGTCACGCGATCGGAGAATACAATCAACGATCTGATCGCCGGCACCACCCTCACTCTCAATTCCATGGCGACGGAGCCCACCACCATCACGCTCGCGTCCGACCCCACTCAACTCTCCTCGGCCATCCAGAACATGGTCACCGCCTACAACGGAGTGGTCACCCAGATCGACGGCCAAACCGGACCCTCCGCCGGCGTTCTCGTCGGCGATCCCGCCCTGCTCCAGGTTGAAAGCACGATGCAGCAGTTGGTCACGTACCAGGGTTCCGGAGCCGTCCAGAGCCTCGCCGATATGGGCATCGACCTCAATTCGGACGGAACCATGAGTCTCGATCAGTCCGTCTTCGGCGGCCTGACCACCGCGCAACTCACCAGCGCCCTGCAGTTTTTCGGCTCACCCACCACCGGCTTCGGCGGATTGTCGCAAGACCTGACCGACATCAGCGATCCCATCCAGGGTTCCATCGCCAACGAAGAGAACTCCCTCACCTCGGAAGACGCCAACCTTCAGACGCAGATCACCAACACCACGGCCAGCATCAATACGATGCAGAACAACCTGTTCACCCAGCTTTCGCAAGCCGACACTCTGATCGCCACGCTGAACTCGCAGCAGTCCGCCCTCACCGCGTCCGTTCAGAGTCTCGACTATGTTCTCTACGGCACTCAGACCAATTCGGGCTCGTCGACCGGTTAGGCCCGCGTCCCCAGCCGTTACACTGAATGCGTCCAATGCGTTTCGCTCCGGCTGTAATCCTCATCCTCTCTCCCTGTTTGGCATCGGCATATTCCGTTCTCACCCACGAAGCCGTCATCGATTCCGCCTGGAAAGATTCCCTGAAGCCGGTGCTGCTCCAGCGCTTCCCTAACGCCACGCCGGATCAGCTTCGTGAAGCCCACGCTTATGCGTATGGAGGCGTCATCATTCAGGACATGGGCTACTACCCTTCCGGCAGCCACCTGTTCAGCGATCTCACCCATTACGTAAAGAGCGGTAAGTTCATCACCAACATGATCGACCAAGCCGCCAATTTGAACGATTATGCGTTTGCTTTGGGTGCGCTCGCCCATTTCTCGGGCGATGGCCAGGGCCACTCCATCGCCGTGAACCCGTCCGTCCCCATGCTGTATCCCAAACTCGCGCGGAAGTACGGGCCCGTGATGACGTATGAAGAGAACCCCACCGCGCACCTTCGCACTGAGTTCGCCTTCGACGTTCTTCAGGTGGCCCGCGGCTACTATGCGCCCCCGGCTTATCATGACTTCATCGGCTTTCAGGTTTCCTATCCCGCGCTTGAGCGAGCCTTTGAAACCACTTACTGCATTCGCCTGGAAGACACGTTCAAGAACATCCAGCACTCGCTCAATACTTACCGGCACACGGTGAGTGGTTTGATTCCGGAAGCAACCAGGGTTGCATGGGCGATGAAGAAGAAAGATCTGCAAACGCACACGCCCGGACTGGTCCGCGGTAAGTTCATCTACAACATCAGCCGGGCGAGCTATGAGAAGGAATGGGGGAAAGACTATGAGCGGCCCGGTCCCGGCGCCAGGTTCCTCGCTTTTCTGCTGCGCATTCTTCCCCATATCGGACCGCTTCGAACCTTATCGTTCAAGGTGCCGACTCCGCAAGCCGAAAGCCTGTTCATGAAAAGCTTTGACGCGGCTCTCGATAACTACCGCACTCTGCTGAAAGCCGCGGCGAACAAAAGTCTCACGCTACCGGAAATGAACTTCGATACCGGCCAGCCCGAGCAACCCGGCACTTACCGGTTGGCCGATCAGGCCCGCGCGCAACTAATGCAGCTTCGCGCGAAGTCGACACTTACTTGTCAGTAGCTCGCACCCGCAAATCCCGCGGCGGGGATTCCACTCCGCCGAATCGTACTGTAACCGGATAAGTACCCGGCATTGCGTCCTGGCTTAGTTCCGCATTCACCTGGCGGGCGCCGTTTTCATCCGGCTCGCTCACATAAGTCGCCTTGAGACGAGCGCCGTCCAGCATCACCTGAGTATTCACCACGTCGCAGTTATCCCCGAGGCCCTTTACCCACAGGCTGATATGCGCGGTTTCTACGTCGTCAATACTTACTTCATTCCGCGTCCACGTGCGTCCATCGCACAGAGTCCCAACCTCCAGGGATTCCGCCTGCGCCGGAATATCCACCGCGATCCGCTGCGCCTCGCTCCATTGACTTCCGTGAATGGACACCTGAACACTATGCCATCCGGGTTCGAGACTGACCGGCAGCCGCGAGTTAGCCAGCCATAAGTTCCCATGTTGCCTGGCGGTATACATTGCCGGTAATCCCAAGTCGCCTACCCGAAACCGGATATCGTCACGCCTAAGTTCATCCCCGGCGTAATCGAACCACCAGGTAAGATACTCTTCCCGGCTCGCGCGAAAGTTGATTCCGTCTCTTATAGTATTCCGGACGGCCCGAAACGTACCTGGAAACTCACCAGCGCCCGCAACATCCGGCAGCCATCTCCGATAACAAGCCAGCGCCGCGCGATTGTTCTCCACATGCAGCACTTCCACCCGCGCGAAGCCCGCTGCGCGGCTCATCGCCATCAGGCATCCCACCGTCGGCCCGAACCAGTTATCCAACTGGCCACCCAGCTCTTCCGCTTCATAGAACTCCAGCGAAGGTAGGTCATCCCGATGGCCTTCCCATGTCTCCGCATCGGTCACATAAGACTCCACGATTGCGATATCTTCCGTCAGCCCGCAGACTAACTCGAGCGCCAGCAGTGGATACTTGGTGTGATAGAGAACTCCCAGAAAGAAGACATAGTCAAACTTACCCAAACCGGCTTGCGGAATCTCAAACAGGTCCAGCTCCCGGTAAGTGACGCGCGACCCCAGCTTCCGGTGTACTTTGCGGAAGTTACTCACTTCCACCATGTCGATCGCGGTAACCTCCGCCCCGTGCCGCTCCGCCTCGAAGCTGAACCATCCATCCCACGCGCCGATATCCAGCACACGCTTTCCCGTCAAGTTATCCGGGATCGGAAACTTGGAGTACCGAAATTCCGATACTTCCACCGGAAGCACGCCCAGAAACTCGGAGCCGTCCGCGAATCGGTAGCTGTGATACCAACCCAGGCGATGAAACTCTTCGTTGGCTTGATTCTCCTTTCGCAGGCGGCGCAACTCGGCGGAGTTCATCAGCAGCCCAGTTTACCAACCATCCTAAAATAGGTCATGCCTGACTCTTCTGTGATTGAGGCCATGCGTTCGGACTGGAACCACCGCGCGCGGGAAGACGCCAATTACTACGTCGGCTTCGGGCGTCTCAACCAATCGGAAGAAGAGTTCTTCGCCACCGCCGCCGACCATGTGCGCCTGCTCGAAACGGAACTCAAGAGGCGTCCCGCGGGCGAGTGGCTGGCCGGTTCCGCTCTGGAAATCGGCTGCGGCCTCGGCCGTCTGCTCCGTCCCTTAAGCCGCCACTTTCACCATATTCACGGCGTCGATATCTCGGACGAAATGATCCGCCGCTCCCAGCACAACCTGCGCGGCATCGCCAACGTTTCCCTCCATCACTCACCCGAATCCAACCTCGCGGCTTTCGACGCGCAGTCGATTGACTTCGTCTACTCGTACGCCGTCTTCCAGCACATCCCCAGCAAAGAAGTCGTGTTCCATTACTTCGCCGAAGTTGTCCGCGTCTTAAAACCCGGCGGCCTGTTCGTCTTCCAGATCAACGGCCTGCCGGATACGGGCCATTCGCCATCCACCTGGGAAGGCTGCCGCGTGCAGGCCGGCGAGATTATCGGCTTCGCCCGGCGCACTGGAATGTTACTGCTTGCCTTGAACGATAGGGACACGCAGTATATGTGGGTGACCCTGCAAAAGCCGTCCCCGCCCGCGTCCAATGAACCCGCAACTCCCGGTGAGATCTTCACCGTCACCAACGCACATACTGGAGGACCGCTCGTTCCGGTCAGCGGGCGATTCGGCGCGGCATCCATCTGGATCTCGCACCTGCCGCGAAACGCGGACCTGCTTAGCCTTTCCGCACAGGTGGATGGCGTCGAGGCTTACTGCTGTTATGTAAGTCCCCCGACTAATGGCCGTCACTTTCTGGACATCATCATCCCGAAAGGAACGCGCACCGGATTAGTGCCGGTAAGTGTCAAGCTGCGGGGCGACGCGCTTGGCGCTCCTGTTCGCGCCCGCATGGTTCCGCCCGGTCCGAAGATTCCAAGCGTCTCCTATATCGCGGACGGCATCAATCTCCTATCCATCGGCCGCATCGAAAGCGGCTGGGCCAAGTTGGTGATGGAAGAAGTTCCCGATCCGCAACAGCTCCACCTTTCCATCGCGGGACAAGATCTGACTTACACCTGGTTCTGCGTGAACCCGTTGCATGAACGCTACGAATTCAACTTCCGCATCCCCGGCGAAATCCCCGCCGGTGCGCACTTATTGGAGCTACGTGTCGGCGCTAAGGTCTTCACGCCGATCCCAATCGAAATCGCCCGCTTGTCCTAAAGAAACGCGATCGTCTTAATGCCGGAAATCTCAAACGGCTTCCGGCACCGGACGTTCTTACAGGCCACCTTGTCGTCCATCAGTAGCATGTAGCTTTGGCTCTTGGCGAACTTGGCGCGATCGCGCTCATCGGCGCCTGGTGGCAGCCGGTCTTTCTTCTTCCGCAGCAGCCACTTCAAGTCGTACGTCTCCACCGTCCGGCAGTACGGACAATTCAGACTGGCCGGCTTAGTGGTGGGTGACTCGACGAAGTAATCGCGTTCCTGCATTCTGTCCGCGCTACTTCCGGTCGGCCAGCGGAATCCACGGCATGCCGTCCGCGTTGCCTTTGTACTCCGCGCGCGGCCGGATCAGCCGGTTGTTCCGGTATTGTTCCAGCACGTGCGCCGTCCATCCGGACATGCGGCTCACCGCGAAGATCGGCGTGAACAAATCGATCGGAATCCCCAACGAATAGTAAGTGCTGGCCGAGTAGAAGTCCACGTTCGGGTTCAGCTTCTTCTCCGCCTTAATGGTCTCTTCCACGCGCTGGGACATCAGGTATAACTTCTCCTGTCCGGTGCGTTTCCCCAGCTCTTCCGAGAGCACCCGCAGATGCGTCGCCCGCGGATCTTCCGTCCGGTAGACGCGATGTCCGAACCCCGGGATCTTCACCTTGTTCGCCAGCATCTCGCGCACGCGTTGCACCGCCGTCTCCGGAGTGCCCACCTGCAGCAGCATCCGGATCACATCTTCATTCGCGCCGCCGTGCAGCGGTCCCTTCAATGCGCCGATCGCCGACGTGATCGCCGAGTGAATATCCGAAAGCGTCGCCGCCGTCACCCTCGCCGCGAACGTGGAAGCATTCAGTTCATGATCGGCATGCAGGATCAACGCGACGTCGAACGCCCGCTCCATCACGTCGTCCGGCTTCTTGCCGGTAAGCATGTAGAGGAAGTTCGCCGCAAACCCCAGCGAAGGATCGGTCGGGATCGGTTCCTTGCCGTTCCGGAGACGGTCGAAGCCCGCCACCATCGTCGCCGTCTGCGCCATCAGCCGCACAGCCTTTGCCTCATTCGCCGCCGTCGACATGTCGCGCGCCTGCGGATCGTACAGGCTCAACATGGAAACCGCGGTGCGCAGCAGATCCATCGGCAGCGCCTTCGGATTCGCTTTAAGGAACTCGATTACCTGCGGCGCCACCGCACCGCTGGACGACAGCTTCCGCCTCAGCTCCGCAAGCTGGCTCCCGGTGGGAAGCGTCCCGTTCCAAAGCAGGTAGATCACTTCTTCGAACGTGGCGTGCTCCGCCAGGGAATGAATGTTATAGCCGCGATAGCTAAGGATGCCTTCGTAGCCATCGATGTAACAAATTTCGGATTCGCCGGCGACTACGCCTTCGAGTCCCGCACCGGTTGCCGTCGTCATGGAGCTCATGGTTACCTCAGTGTATTAAAAGCCCGCTAAGGGTGCGCCGGACACGGCCCGCGCACTCCGTTTTGCGGGCGAATTTCAAAAGAGAATTTGACGCATCCTGCCGAGAGTGCGATGAATCATAATGGACCACGTCGACTTACCCGGGCACACCGGCGTCGGCGAGAAACTGAGAACGTCGGTCCCTTTCTCGGCGAACAGCGACTGCCTGTCACCGGGCGCCATGTTGACGCTGACGATCTCCCCTTTGCCGCAGCTCTCGATATCCGTCATGTGCGGATCGGGCGATGCGCCGGCCGCGCTCTTCGGTCCCCAGTCTTCCAGAAACTTATCATAAGGATACTGCTGGCAGGGCGACGCCGCCGTGCATCCCCACGCCGCGTAAGCGCCGGGATAATCCTTGGCTCGCAACGCGTTCAGGAAGTGCTTGGTCAGGCTGATCTGGTGGATCGGACGAAACAGGTAAAAGAGCAGGCCGCCGGCAAACAGCACGGCCAGAGTAATAAGGATGGTGTTGCGGATGAGGTTTTCCCGTTTGTCCTCACCCGCTCCGTACTCTTCGAGATAACCGGCCATTGCGGAACCCGCTCCGGGCGCCTGGATTACTTCGCGGGATGCGCCGCGTTGTAAGCGGTGATCGCGTCGTTGGTCACATCGAGCGCCGTCTTGTAGTAAATCGTAGTCGAGCTATCCACCACAATATCGAAACCCTTATCTTCGGCGAGCTTTCTTACAATTGCTTGCATGTTGGCCTGCGCCTTACCCAGAATCTCATTACGGTCTTTCTCGACGTCGCTTTGCAGATCGTCGGAGATGCGCTGCAGTTCGCGCTGGCGGCGCTGGCCCTGCGTCTGCAGATCGGTCTCCTGCGCCTGGCTCAACTTGCCCTGCCCGTTTTGAATCTGCGCCTGGATATCCGCAAGCTGCTTCTGCAGGCGCTGCCCTTCTTCCTGCCGCGGCTTATACTTCGCCTCCAGATCCGCGGAAGCTTTCTTGATCTCCGCAGTCTCCAGAATGGCCCGCCGCATGTCGACGATTCCTAGTTTTACCGGCGCCCCAGTCTGCGCCGACGCCGCGGCGCAGCCGGCCAGCACCAGTGAAAACAGGCCGGCCCGGGCAGCCCAATTTGAAAACATTATGCTTAACACTCCTCGTTGGGGATGAATCATGAGATTATCACGCGCGGCCGGACACGCTTAAGGTGGCGGCTATTCAATAACGCCCAGGATCTCGTCTTCACGGAAGATCACGTACTCCTCGCCGGATACCTTGATCTCCGATCCCGAGTACTTCCCAAAGAGGATGCGGTCTCCCGCTTTCACTTCCATGGCGACCCGCGATCCTTTCTCATCCAGCTTCCCGCCGCCGACCGCGACCACTTCACCCTGCTGCGGCTTCTCCTTGGCGCTATCCGGAATGTAAATGCTTCCCTGCTTGTTCTCGCTTGCTTCCAAACGCTTGATGACCACTCGGTCATGTAACGGACGAATATTCATATCCTAATTGTCGCTGAAGATTTCGGAGAGTGTGCGCCCTTCCGCGCCGGCCGGCATCTCGATCCCTAAATAGGTGGCAAGCGTCGGGGCGACATCCGTAATCGACACATTCCCGTTGTAGCGTCCCGGGCGGATTCCCCGTCCCATAAAGATCAGCGGAACATGGGTATCGTAATTGAACGGCGTGCCGTGGGTGGTCCCGGACATCGAGAAGATCCAGTAAGGGTCCAGCAGAACGAAGAGGTCACCGCTGCGCCGCGGAAAGTAACCATTCATCATGGCCTGCGCGATACGATCCCCGGCCACGCCGTCCGCCAGTTGCTCGCGCGTATAGACGCGGAACACATAGGGCCGCGATGAGAGCGCTTCCGCCGCCACGCGATCCACATCCGCGCGATTCAACTTCTTGGCCCGGATCAGTTCCTGGTTGAGATAGATGACGTACTCCACCGGTTTGCGGATGAGCCATTCGCCCGGACCGTACCTCTCAGTCAAAGCATCCTGCACCGCTTTCTCGAGCTGGCCCGGCGACATCCGGTTGCCCGGCATCTTCCGCTCCAGATTCTTGTCGGGAAGGGGCGCCACCCCGTGATCGGCCGAAAGGACCACGGTGATGTCATTCAGGCTGATCCCGTGCGCCGCCAGAAAATGGAAGAACCGATCGATCAGGTGATCGGTGCGAAGCGCCATGTCGCGCACCTGCGGATCGTCCGGTCCTACGCGGTGCCCGACGT
The DNA here is from genome assembly GCA_965225785.1 of Bryobacteraceae bacterium. Taxonomy (GTDB): domain Bacteria; phylum Acidobacteriota; class Terriglobia; order Bryobacterales; family Bryobacteraceae; genus Bog-113. The sequence goes on from CBDDBV010000022.1 coordinate 437,617, forward strand.
AATCGTTGGAAGAGAAGCTGATGGTGAGCACGTCCGTGACACCGCGCTGGCCGAGCTGTTCGCCTTGCACCGCCGCTTCCGCGAACGCTTCAATTAGCTCGTTCCCCCAGGGACTGGCGGGGATCGCTTTATATAGGTCAGCGCCGGAACCGAACTTCGTGCCCATCCATTCCTTCCCCGCATACTGGTCGGCGGGGCCATCCTTATTAAAGGCGCCGGCCCATTTTGGAAAAGCGGCGCCGTAGAAGCTGCTGGTGACGAAGGCGCCGCTCTCATCGAACCAGTACGCGCCCGTCGCCATATGGCCGGCGGGCAGAATCGCGCTGCGCGGCTTCAGGGACACGCCGATCACTTTCGATGCCTCGGTCGCGATGCGTACTTCGTCGCCGACCGTATCGACGAGTAGGCGGTTGGGCGATGCCGGACTGCTATCGGTACAGTCTCCGCTCGCCTTCGCCGCAGTGGTCGAAGCCCGGCCGATGGTTTCAAACGCATCGTCGCAGACGCTGGTCACCAACCGCTGTTCCTCGCGCGAGTACCAGGCGTTTCCCACAATTCCGCTGATCGCCGGATTGGCCCCGGTCATGATGATGCTGTGTCCCACCGCGGTCACGGTGGGGAATTGGTCATAGCGGGCGTTGGTGAAGATGGCCCCGCTTTGAAGCATCGTCGCCAGGCCCCCGGTATATTCGGCGCCGAAGCGCGTCAGGTAGTCGTAACGAAATTGATCGATGACGATGGCGATCACCAGCTTGGGCCGCCGCACGGTTTGCGCCGGGGTTGGCTGAAGCATCGCCAGCGCGATCAGGCCGGCAAGGAGGAGTTTCCGCATGCAGAATCCACGTTAGCAGTCAGATAGCGGGGCCCGCGTTGCGGTTCGATTACGACAGTGATGCGCTTGCCATAATCTGATTTGCCTCCACCGAATCAAAGGATCAGAGAGATTGCCGCGCTCGCTCTGCTCTGCGCGATCGCCTACCTTCCCACCCTGTCCATCCCGCTGATTCAGGACGACTACCCCAACATCTCAATGGCGCAGCACTTCGGAACCGTGGCCGGGTTGCCGGAGCTTCTCCAGCTACCCGCGTTTCGCCTGCGCGCTACCGGCTTCTGGTGGACGCTCACCTTATGGAACGCGTTCAAACTGACGGTGCTTCCTTATCACCTTGCCAGCCTGCTGCTCCACATTATGGATACCGGCTTGGTCTATGGCTTGGTGACGGCATGGATCGGGAATCGCAAAGCGGCGTGGTGGTCGGCCGCCTTCTTCGCAGTGCATGAAGGGCATCAGGAAGCCGTCATGTGGTTCTCGGCCGTGAATGAGCCGTTGATGTTCCTGTTCGGCGTGGCCTCGCTCCTCTGCTGGCTGCACCGGACGCGCGCCTCGCAGATCGCCAGCTTCATCCTCTTCTTCCTGGCGCTCATCTCGAAAGAATCGGCCGTCGTGTTCCTACCTTTACTCTTCCTGGTCAGTCCGCGCGCGGAGTGGCGGCGCACGCTGGTCCGTCTGCTGCCTTTCGCGGCTCTGACGGCGCTTGCGGTCTTATTCGTTATGACCGCGCAGTCTTCCTCATTCCGATTCGCCGACGGAAGCTTCTCCGTCCACGCGCCCTTCTGGATTACCTGGACAAGGAGCTTCAGCCGGCTCCTATGGGTCTGGGGGTGGCTGGCATGCGCCGTTCTGCTGTTCGTCAAGCCTCCAGCGACGTTGCGCGCATGGGCGGTTCCGCCGCTCCTCTGGATCGGCGTCGCACTGCTCCCTTACTCCTTCAACACCTATTCAACGCAGATCCCAAGCCGCCAAACCTATGTGGCAAGCGCCGGACTGGCGATGCTCGTTGGCATCGCGGTCGCGGGTTTGCGCTTGAGCAGCGGCTTAGTCAGCGCGATCGCCGCAGCCATTCTGATCTACAACGTCGGCTGGCTCTGGATTAAGAAGCGGCCGCAGTTTCTGGACCGCGCCGAACCGACCGAACACCTGATTCGCTTCGCCCGCGAGCATCCGGGTCCGATCTGGATCGATTGCTTTCCGCATCGGGAACAGATCGTGGCGGAAGAAGCTCTGCGGTTGGCGCTGGGGCGCGACCGGTCCACGCTGGTATGGACGCGAGAGGACGCGGCTCGCACGGCCGCGGTGGAGTTCTGTGACGCCGGGCCCGTGGAGTCGCCGAAGCCAAGAACATTTCCGCGTTATCCTGTTTTCTAAGAAGCTGTGGATTTCTTTCGCCGATTTGCCACTGAGCGGTTGCTTTGAAAGCCACTTAGCGTTCAACAGATATATTCCGCGTTTTTGACAGCCGGGCGTTCCAATCGCTGATACCGTTACAGGGTCCTTGATGTCCTCTTCTTCTCCGTCTCTCGCCCTCGAAAAAGGTTTACCTTCCAACGTCGACGCCGAACGCCTGGTGCTCGGCTCGCTCCTGCTCGACGACTCCATCTTCATCGACGTCGCCGGCCAACTGAAAACGGAAGACTTCTGCCTGGATAAACACCGCCGCATCTACCGGCGCATGCAGGAGATCTTCGATCGCGGCGAACGCATCGATCGCATCACCCTCGCCAATGAGCTGATGAAGTTCAACGAGTTGGAGTCAGTGGACGGGCTCACGTACCTCGTCTCTCTTGACGACGGCCTGCCGCGCCTGCCCGATATCTCCGGTTACGTGAAGATCATCCGGGACAAGAGCCTGCTCCGGCGGATCGTCGAAACCGGCAACATGCTGATGCAGCGGGCGCTGATGGCGGAGGAAGATCCGCAGCAGATTCTCGCCGGGGCCGAGGAGCAGTTGCTGAAGCTGGGCGAAAGCCAGGTCAACGCCGGCCTGCTCAATCCGCGCGAAGTGATCGAGAACTACCAGGGCGGCATCAACGCCTTTCTCGATCCCAGCAAACGCATCAAAGGAATCAGCACCGGCTTCATCAAGCTGGACGACATGACCGGCGGGCTGCATCGCGGCGAACTGATCATCCTGGCCGCCCGTCCGTCCATGGGCAAGACCGCGCTGGCGCTGAACATCGCTCATCATATTTCCTGCAAGCTGGGCCAGCCGACCGCCATCTTCTCGCTCGAAATGTCGAACGATTCGCTGCTCACCCGCATGCTCTGCGCGTCTTCTTATGTGGATAGCCGCAAGTTCCGGCAGGGTTACCTGGATGAATCCGAGCGCCGGAAGCTCCGTGAAGCCGCCAACCAACTGGTGGCCTCACCTTTATATATAGATGACACCGCGGGCGTGAACCTGATGGACATGCACTCCAAGCTGCGCCGCCTGGAGCAGCAGAGCGGGCAGAAGTTAGGTTTGGTGATCGTAGACTATCTGCAGTTGATGGGCGGCCGCGGCCGCTTTGAAAACCGCAACCAGGAAGTAAGCGCACTTTCCCGCGGCATGAAGTTGCTCGCCAAGGAGCTCGACTGCCCCATGCTCGTCCTTTCCCAACTCAGCCGCGCGCCGGAAACGCGCCAAGGCGATCATCGTCCGCAACTGAGCGACTTGCGCGAATCGGGAAGCATCGAGCAGGATGCCGATCTCGTCGGCTTCATCTTTCGAGAGGAAGTGTACAAGCCGGATCGCGAAGATCTGAAAGGTACCGCCGAGCTGATCATCGCCAAGCAGCGCAACGGGCCGATCGGAAAAGTGGAACTCGTTTACCTGCATGCGATGACGAAGTTCGAGAATCGCGCCGAACACATCTCGGGGCCCGAGTAGTTCTGTTGTATGCGGTTCGATGAGTTCATGCGGGCCGCGCTCTATCATCCGGAGCGCGGGTACTACAACAAGCCCCGCGATCCGTTCGGGACGAACGGAGACTTCTTCACCGCTTCACAGTTGCAGCCCTTGTTCGGACGCGTGATCGCAGCCGAGGCGCGCGCGCTCTGTCCGGGTCAGCCGGTGTTCGAACTTGGCCCGGGGCGCCGCGAGATGGAAAGCGTGCTCGGACCCGCGTACACCGGCATCGATATTTTCGATCCGCTGCCGGAGGACCTGAGCGGCTTCGTCTTCGCCAATGAGTTCTTCGACGCGCTTCCGGTTCGTATCGGAATGCGGGAAGGCAAAAGTCTCTTCGAACTTTTGGTTGACGGCAACAAATTTTTACGCGGGCCTTTGCTCGATGAAGAGGCAACGGCTTACGTTCACCGGTACTGGCCGCACGTTCCCGATGGCGGCCGTTTCGAAATCGCGGACGCGGCACTCGACTGGATCGACCGTCTCGCCTCCCGCATTCGCTCCGGCTGCGTGCTCATCATCGACTACGGATTCACTACCGGTGAGACCATCCGCTTCCCGCAAGGCACGCTGATGAGCTATCGGAATCACGCCGCAATCGATTCCGTCCTGGAAAATCCCGGCGATCAGGACATCACCGCGCATGTCCCGTTCGATGCTCTGAAGGATCGCGCCGCCGAGCGAGGGTTCCGCGCGGCATCGTTCGAAACGCTGGCCCGCTTGACGTTGCGTCATGTGGAGAGGGATTCCGCGCTGGTTCAAACCGAACGGGACCGGGAACATCTGAAGACACTCCTGTTTGGAATGGGGGAGACGTTCCGCAGTCTTCTACTGAAAATGGAAGCGCCCAAAAAAGAACGGCCCCGATTGCTCGGGGCCGAGTAGTTAAGCCTGATTAGCGTCCTCAGCGGGACGCCGAAGTTACTTCTTCTTTTTCGGAGCGGCCTTCTTTTTCGCGGCTGCCTTCTTGGTTGCGTTCTTCATTGAGTGATTCTCCTACCATCGAATTTTGCGTTTTGAAAACCGCAATGTGATTCATATATAGAGTTGTTCGCGACTAATGTCAAGCGAAAAGTGATGATACTTGAAACGAGCTTTGCGCATGACGCAACGATGCTCTTTCCGAAGCTTACGGGAACCTGAGATTTCTCTTCCCGCGCGGCCTGTTCCATCCGAACGTCCCACGATCGCGTACCGTTCTATAGAGGAATGAGCGTAGACGAAAGGCCGGCGAGGCTGGAAGTTTTCGAGGATATAAACTGAGTCCATGATTGTTATCGGGCTCCTGCTTGCCCTGGAACTTTCAGCGCAAAGTGGGAGCGATTCGGAACTCGCGGAACGTTTGAAGAAGAGAGATCCCAACGCGATGGCGGAACTTTACGATCGATTCGGGCGCTTGGCATTTTCCGTTATCGTCGGAATCGTCCGCGACAGCGCGACGGCGGAAGACCTGATGCAGGAAACGTTCCTGCGCGTTTGGAATCGCGTGCAGGCGTTCGATTCGCAGCGGGGCGCGCTGGGCGCATGGTTGCTGGCCGTCGCCCGCAATCGCGCCATCGATCATGTCCGCTCCGCCGGCGCCCGCATGGCCCTGAACTGCTTCGAACTGGAAGAGCGCGAGCATCCTTCCATGTTCGTCAACATGGAAGTGGATCTTTTATCCGCCGACAACGCGCGCCGCATCCGCGGGGCGATGTCCCGCCTGAGCGCCAATCAGAAGCAGGTGATCGAGTTAGCTTACTTCGAAGGTCTGTCTCAAACCGAGATGGCTGAAAGGCTGCAGCAGCCATTAGGAACGGTAAAGACCTGGGCGCGTACCGCGTTGAAAGTGCTCCGCGATGAGATGACGAAGGCGGTGTCGGCATGACGTGCGAGCAACTACGGGACGGCTACGATACTTTCGCGCTCGGCTTCGATGAAGGTTCCGAGTCCGCCGAGATTCGCGAACACATCCGCCGCGATTGTCCGAATTGTGTACCGGGCGTGCGCAACTCGCTGACGCTGGTGGCGCATCTGGGTTCGCTGGCGAAGACGGTGGAACCTCCCGCGCGTCTGCGCAAGCGGATCATAGCCGCCGTCGATCCCCGAATCTTGGAAGAGAAGTCTTCCACAAGCCCGCGCCGGGGGTTCGGCTGGAGTTTGATCTGGGCTGCGACCTCGGTATTCCTTCTTGCGGTGGCGGCGCTGCTCGGCTGGCAATCGCGGCAACTCAGTCAATTGCGCCACGCCGACGTGGCGCGCATGTCGAATGCTCTCAGTATTCTCAGTTCACCGGATTCGCAGGATATCTCGTTTGGAACCAATCGCAATCTGCCTCCGCGCGGGCGCGTCGTGATTAACCGAAGCCGCGGCGTGGTTCTGATCGCGTCCAATCTGCCGCGGCTGGAAAACGGAAAAGCATTCGAGTTGTGGCTGATTCCCAAAGGAGCGCAGCCGATCGCCGCCGGAATGTTCGAGGCGCAAAGCGACGGTACGGGAATTGCGATCCAGACCGGAACCGTTCCGGAGAACCTGGGCGTCGTCGCGGTTACGGTGGAGGATGCGGGCGGCGTTTCCGCGCCCACGACGAAACCCATCATTGCGGCGGCCGCCTCATAGTGCTATGTCACCATTGAAGATATGGATGCACTCGATCTTCGCGAGAAGGGTGGACTGCGCGGCGGCGAACCGCAGACTTCCGATCGCCGGCTCTTCATGCAGTTGCTCGCCTTCGGCGGAGTAAGTTCCATCGATGAGCTTACTTCTCAACTGGATGGTGAAGATCTACCGGCCACGTTGTACGCCGATATCAACGATCCGCGCGGCGTGGCGCTGCTGACCTGGAGCGACGATCCAGACTTTTTCGTGTGCCGCGTGCGCGGGATGGTGAACCGGAGCGCGTTTGCCGAACTCGAGCTGAAGCCGGAATACTCCATGATGGGCCGCACGTACGCGCTCGGCCACGAACCGAACCTGGAAGACTGGCTGCTGGACACTCCGCGCAGGCGCGTCACCGACCCCACGTGGCCGTGGGCCGTCTGGTATCCGCTGCGGCGCAAGGGGGATTTTTCCGCGCTGAAGCCAGAGGAGCAAGGTCCGATTCTGGCGGAGCACGGGAAGATCGGGCATTCATTCGGGACGGCCGGCTTCGCGTTGGATGTGCGGCTGGCCTGCTTCGGCATGGATAAGAACGATAGCGACTTCGTGATCGGACTGATTGGGAAGGAGCTGTATCCGCTCTCGGCTTGCGTCCAGGCCATGCGGCGCACCAAGCAGACTTCCACTTATATGGAAACGATGGGACCGTTCTTTATAGGCCGCGCGATCTGGCAGCGCATCTAAAAGGTTGAGCCCGCCTCGGCTGGAACTACGCGACGTCTTTCGCACTTACAAGGTGGATGAGCAGCGCATTCAGGCGCTGAACGGAGTTTCGCTCACGGCGGAAGCGGGAACGGTGACGGCGTTGTTGGGCCGCAGCGGATGCGGCAAATCCACGCTGCTCAATCTTGCCGGGGCGATGGACTTCCCCGATTCGGGCGAGGTGCTGATCGATGGCCGTTCCACCAGCGGCCTTGGTGAGAGTGAGCTTACCGCGCTTCGACGGCACCGCATCGGGTTCGTCTTCCAATCGTTTCAATTGCTGCCAACCCTGACGATGCTGGAGAATGTGGAGCTTCCGCTATTGCTGGCGGGGGCCCGCCAGACTGCGGCAACGGCCCGCGAACGGTTGGCGTGGGTGGGCCTTGCCGACCGGGAACGGTCATTGCCTCACCAACTTTCAGGCGGCCAGATGCAGCGCGTCGCCGTGGCGCGGGCGCTAGTTCACTCACCGCGGATTCTGATCGCGGACGAACCGACGGGCAATCTCGATACGGCCAGCGGTGAACAGGTGCTGCGGTTGCTGGCACGCGCGGCGCGTGATCTGGGCGCGACTGTTCTCATGGCGACGCACAGTATGGAAGCGGCCACCATCGCTGACCGCCGCATTCAGATGCGCGATGGGCGCATCGAGTCGCAGTCGTAAATGTTGCAGCTCTTCCGCACGCTGGTTCTGCGTCCGCTCCGCCGTGACCCGCTGCGATCCGCGCTTACCGTTGTCGCGGTGGCGCTGGGAGTGGCGATCGTCATCGCGATCGAACTCGCGGGCGATGCAGCCGCCGGATCGTTTGAATCTTCGATGACCACGGTGGTGGGGAAAACCGATCTGGAGATTCTGGCGAATGGCGGAATCGATGAAGGCTGGATCGGGCGGCTGAGCGGGCTGCCGATCAATGCGCGGTTCGCCCCCGGATTGGACGCGACCGTTCGCATCAACTCCGTGGGCTTCGTGACTCTCCACGGGTTCGACGTGGTGAGCGAGGCTTCACGGGAAACCATCAAAACGCCCGCCACCTGCGACAACGCTGCCCCGGCATTCGTCACCAAGCGGCTTGCCGCACGCCTGCCGCGCCGCTTCCAGATCAATGGCCGTTGGTTCTGCGTGGTGAATACCATCGGCTCGCAGCAATCCGACTTCATCGCCGCCGACATCGCCGACGCGCAGCAGGCCCTCGGGCGATACGGCAAGCTCGATCGCATCGACGTCTTCCTGGCAAAGGGCGAAAGTCTGGAAGCAACGGAGCGAGCGATCCGCACCGTACTTCCGCCGGGCTACCAGATCACGCGGCCCGGAACGCGCAGCTTTGAGAACCAGAAGATGCTCGGCGCTTTCCGGTGGAACTTGCGCATCCTGAGTTACATCGCGCTGGTGGTCGGCGCTTTCCTGATTTACAACACCATCAGCATCAGTGTGGTGCGCAGGCGGCCGGAGATTGGAATTCTGCGCGCGCTAGGCGCCGACCGCCGCGCGATTCTAGCGATGTTCCTGCTGGAAGCGGCGATGTTCGGGTTGGTTGGCTCGGCGGCCGGTCTTCTGCTGGGGCGATTGCTCGCGGCCGGTATGGTCGGGGCGATTGCCCAGACCGTGCGATCGCTCTACACCAGCAGCAGTCCAGCGCCGATTCATCTCACTGGTTTATCGATCGCGCTCGCGTTTGCGGCGGGGCTGACCGTCGCGCTGATCTCGGCTTGGGGACCGGCGTTCGAAGCGATGCGCATCGTGCCGACGGAAGCGATGGGGCGCGGCTCGCGAGAAGTGCGGGTTCGTCTGAAGCTTGGCCGCAACCTTCTGATTGCAGCGGTGCTCGCCGTGCTGGCTTGGACCGCATCCGCGCCGGGTCCGGTCGATGGACGGCCGGTCTTCGGCTACGTCGCTACCCTGCTGAGCGTTATGGCGACGGCGTTCGTCGCGGGGAGTGCGGTCCTGATCGGGAACCGGTTACTGCGAGCGCCTTTGCGAATGCTCTTCGGCGCGGCGGGTCTGCTAGCCTCGCGTGGCCTTACGGCGTCCATCGGCCGCACTTCCGTGGTGGTGGCCGCGCTCGCCACGGCAATCGCGATGATGGCCAGCGTCGGGATCATGGTTGGTAGCTTCCGGCAAACGGTACTGAGCTGGCTCGATTCCCAGCTCACCGCTGACCTTTATATACGCGCCGCCGGACCGAACGTAGCTGGAGAGTTTCCGCCCATCTCGCCGGAGATCCCCAAGATCCTACGCTGCATTCCCGGTATTGCCGCAGTAGATGTCTTCACCGGGTTCGAGTTCCGCTACCAGGGCCAGCGCGCGAATCTGGGAGCGGGCGATCTGGAAGTCCAGCGGCGGTATGCGCGGCTGAAATTTCTGAGCGGCGATCACGACGCCATCCTCAACGCGATGCCGAATGCCGACCGCGCCATCGTCAGTGAGCCGTTCGCGAACAAGCACAACATTCATGTAGGCCAGCGCATCACGCTCGCCATTGGCGAGAAGAACGTCACCGTGACCGTGATGGGCATCTACTACGAGTATTCGAGCGAACAGGGCTATGTGATTCTCGATCGCTCCACGCTGCTGCGCTATATGCCCGATCAGCCGCCCACCGACATCGCCGTTTATCTTGCGCCCGGCGCCGACTCCGCCCGCGTTCAACGCGAGATTGAAGACCGCACCGCGCAGTTCCCCATCGCCGTCGCGCCCAACAAAAATCTGCGCCGCGAAGCCGTGATCATCTTCGATCGCACCTTCGCCATCACGTGGGCGCTCGAAGGCGTGGCGATCATCGTCGCGATGCTCGGCGCGGCCAATTCGTTGTTGGCTTTGGTGCTCGACCGGCGGCGGGAGCTAGGAATGCTACGCTATTTAGGGGCAGCACCCGGCCAGATTCGCAGCATGATTCTGGTGGAAGCGGGGCTGCTCGGGTTGTTCGCTCTGCTATTGGGTTCCGCGCTGGGTCTGGTTCTTTCGCGCCTGTTGATCTTCGTCATCAACAAACAGAGCTTCGGCTGGACCATCCAGTTCCATCTACCGGCTCCGGCCCTGGGCGGAGCAATGCTGCTGATCTGGGCCGTCACGGTGTTAGCCGGCCTTTACCCCGCGCAAGTCGCCGCGCGCTTGAAACCGATCGAAGTCATTCACGAAGAATAATCCGGAAAATAAGAAACGATGTCAAACGAGAACCATACCGCTACTACCCGAAATATCGCCATCGTCGCCCACGTCGATCACGGCAAGACCACGCTGGTGGACGCCATGCTCAAGCAGAGCGGCATCTTCCGCGCCAACGAGGAAGTGGCGGAACGCGTCATGGACTCCAATGACCTGGAGCGCGAGCGCGGCATCACCATCCTTTCGAAGATCACCGGCATTCGCTATCACGGCAACAAGATCAACATCGTCGATACGCCCGGGCATAGCGACTTCGGCGGCGAAGTGGAACGCGCGTTGAAGATTGTCGACGGCGTGATGCTGCTGGTCGACGCGAGCGAAGGCCCGCTGCCGCAGACGCGCTACGTGCTGATGAAAGCGCTGGAGCAGCACCTGACGCCCATCGTCGTGGTGAACAAGATCGACCGGCCGGATGCGCGTCCGCAGGAAGTGCTGAACGAAGTCTACGATCTGTTCATCGATCTGGACGCGAAAGAAGACCAGTTGGACTTTCCGGTTCTCTATACGAACGGGCGCGCCGGGATCGCGAAGAATTCGCTGGACGATCCGTCGGAAGATCTGCGTCCTTTATATGAAGCGATCCTGCAGCACATTCCGCCGCCCGCCGGCGACCCGACCGCCGTACTGCAGATGATTGTCGCCAACCTCGATTACAGCGACTATCTGGGCCGCTTGGCCATCGGGCGCGTCTTCAACGGCGTTTTGAATTACGGCGATGATGTTGCCATCTGCAAGCTGGATGGGTCGATTCAGAAGACGCGAATCACCAAACTGTTCTCGTTCGAAGGCCTGAAGCGCGTGGATGAAACCATCGGCTTCCCCGGCGACATTCTGGCGATCGCGGGCGTGGAAGGCATCACCATCGGCGAGACCGTCACCAGCGCGGAGAAGCCCAAGCCGCTGCCGCACATCCAGATCGACGAGCCGACCATCGGGATGCTGTTCACCATCAACACTTCGCCGTTCGTCGGCAAGGAAGGGAACTTCGTCACCTCGCGCAACTTGAAGGAGCGGCTGGATAAGGAGCTGCTCACCAACGTTTCCATTCGCGTGGAGCAGATCACGCCGGATTCCTTCCAGGTGATGGGGCGCGGCGAACTGCAACTCGCCATCATTATTGAGATGATGCGGCGCGAAGGGTTTGAACTGATGGTGGGCAAGCCCGAAATCCTCACGCGGCGCAATGAAGCGGGCGCGCTGCAGGAGCCGCTCGAAATTTTGGTGATCGATTGCCCGGAGTCCTTCATCGGCGTGGTGATGGAAAAGATGGGCATCCGCAAAGGCAAGATGACCAAGATGGTGAACAACGGCAGCGGCCGCGTTCGCCTGGAGTTTCTGATTCCGTCGCGCGGGTTGATCGGTTTGCGCAGCGAGATTCTAACGGACACGCGCGGCACGGCGATCATGAACTCACTGTTTCACGGCTACATCGACTGGCAGGGCGACATCCCGAGCCGCCCGACGGGATCACTGGTTTCCGACCGCGCCGGAAAATCGACCGGCAATGCGATCTTCAATCTGCAGGAGCGCGGCGAGATTTTCATCAGCCCCGGCACGGAAGTTTACGAAGGGATGATCGTCGGCGAGAACGCGCGGCAGAATGATTTGGATGTGAACATCGTCAAGGAAAAGAAGCTGACGAACATGCGGGCCTCCAGCGCGGATGAAGCGATTCGGCTGGTGCCGCCGAAGCTGCTGAATCTGGAACAGGCGATTGAGTTTATTAGAGATGACGAGATGGTGGAGGTGACGCCGGTTTCTATCCGGCTAAGGAAGAAGGTGTTGAAGGCGAACCAGCGGTAGATCGCTGAAAGGTAGATTCAAGCCGCAGACCAAATCCGCTCTCCAATCTCACGCTACAACTCCTCGACTGAATTGTGGAGCGAGCCGGTTTCGAGGTGCTCGATATCCGTCCTCAACAGAACGGCCCATTGCCATTGTAGTGCTCAGCACGCCGCAATGGCCGCTTGTTAGACTGCACCTCGATATGATCAGTCTCCGCTACCTCGGTTCGCTGGAACCCAATGCGAGGAATCCAGATGGACTCAGAATCTGGATCGGGCCATAAAAACCAAGCCGCAACAAGTGTTTATCTCCCGAAATAATGAAGCGCGAATTAGCGGCGACGGCGCACTCGAGAATGCGGTCGTCATCAGGGTCTTGTTTGATGAAGTCAATGCGCTCCGTCGGCTCAACGTATTCGGAGAAACGCCTAATCTCATCTCGAGCCTCTTGCGCCCGATCTCGCGGCCACGCGAATCTCCTTTGAAGGACACGCTCTACCTCGGACAGTATGGAAGGGGAGACGGCGACCGTTAGTTTCCGAAGCCGCGCGAGCTCGATAACCCGATACGGGCTTCCACCATAATTTAGGCCGCTGATATAGACGTTCGTATCGATTGTGGCACGCAGCAGCAACTAAACACCGCGCGCTCGCTCTTGCCGATCTTGGGCTATCAGGTCTTCAACGTCTTCTTCCCGGATACCGAGACGCTGCGTCCGTTCACGGGCCTCGTCTAACATCTCCACCCAGGCGGTGTCTCGCAAATAGGAACTCAATGCGTCGTTTACCACCTCATCCACGCTCTTGTTCTGTTTGGCGGCAACACTTTGCAACTCGCCGAGCAGCGCTCCATCCACTCTCACTTCTTGCAACTCGGGCATTTCAGTACCATGTTAGCTCGCCTTCGGAACTCCGCGCGATTGTTGAGCATGTGCATGTAAGAACCGCTACTTACGGCTTAGATCTCAACCAGCGATAATCATCCTTAGCGCATGCAAGTCCACATCATCGGCGGGGGACTCGCCGGTTCCGAAGCCGCATTCCAACTCGCCGAGCGCGGCATCTCCGTCATCCTTTATGAGATGCGTCCGGTCTTCTGCACCCTTGCGCACCAGACCGACCGCTTCGCCGAACTCGTCTGCAGTAACTCGCTCAAGAGCGATCAGCATCCGTCCGCGTCGTGGCTGCTGAAAGAGGAACTGCGCCGGTTGGACTCTCTCGCCATGCGTGCCGCGGCGGTCGCGCGGGTGCCGGGCGGGCAGGCGCTTACCGTCGATCGCGATCTGTTCGCCGAAGAAGTCACGCGCGTGATCCTGTCCCATCCACGCATTGAGATTCGCCGTGAAGAAGTGCGCGCGGTTCCGCGCGATGCGGTCACCATCATCGCCACCGGCCCGCTTACCGGCGACGCGCTCGCGGCTGACATCGCCCGCTTCACCGGCACGGGCCGGCTCTACTTCTACGACAGCATCAGCCCCATCGTGGATGGCGAGTCGGTCGATCAGACCATCGCCTTCCGCGCCTCGCGTTACGACAAGTCGCTCGACGGCACCGGCGACTATCTCAACTGCCCGATGAATCGCGAAGAGTACGGCCGCTTCTACGACGCGCTCATCGCCGCCGAGCTATTCGAAGCGCACATCCCGGAGGACGTGCCGTACTTCGAATCGTGCCTGCCGATTGAAGAGATCGCGCGGCGCGGGCGCGACACGCTGCGCTTCGGTCCTATGAAGCCGATGGGCCTGACCGATCCGCGCACCGGCCGTTACCCGTATGCCTGCGTGCAGCTAAGGCAGGAGAACCTGCGCGCGGATAGCTGGAACCTGGTCGGGTTCCAGAATCATTTGCGCTTTCCGGAGCAGAAGCGCGTGCTGCGTCTCATCCCTGGACTGGAGCATGCCGAGTTTCTTCGCTATGGCCAGATCCATCGCAACACGTACATCAACGCGCCCGCGCTGCTGCTTCCTTCGCTGCAACTGAAGTCCGATCCGAACCTTTTCTTTGCCGGACAGATCTCCGGCGTCGAAGGCTACGTCGAATCCATCGCCACCGGCCTGGTGGCCGCGCTGAACGTCGCCGCGTATCTTGCGCGCGAACCCTTCCAGATCTTCCCGCGCGAATCGGCGTTAGGCGCGCTCTGCCACTACATCACCGCCGCAAATCCGAAGAATTACCAGCCCGCCAACATCGCGTTCGATCTGTTCCCGCCGCTCGATGAACCCGCCGCGCGCCGTTTCAAGCACGATAAGAAGGCGCGCCACGCCGAGATCTGCCGCCGCGCTCTTGAAGCCATGGATTCACGGCTGCTCACGCATGTCTGAACTCCTCACGCGCATCGAAAACTTCGCCGAAGAACTGCGCCGCGGCAACGCTTCGCCGCACACCGTCAAGAGCTACGGCAGCGATCTGCGGGAATTTGCCGCGTACTTCACCATCCCCGATCAGCCCGAACCGGCGCTCGCGGAGTTTGACCTGCTCAGCCTGCGCGAGTGGGTGGCATCCCTGCATGAGCACGGGGCGAAGGCCGTCACCATCCGCCGCAAAGTGGCTGCACTGCGCATGTTCTTCCGCTTTCTGATGCGCGAAGGCGTCGTCGCGGCCAATCCCGCGCGCTTGTTGCGGCTGCCCAAACTGCCACAGCATCTGCCTTCGGTGCCGAGCGCGGAAGATACCAACGCGCTGATCGACGCCATCGCAACGAAAGAGACCGAGCGTCCCTTTCCCAAACGCGATCTCGCCATCTTCGAGCTGCTCTATGGTTGCGGCTTGCGCGTGAGCGAACTGGTTGGGTTGAATTTACAAGATCTGGACACGCACGAACACTGGCTGCTGGTTCGAGGCAAAGGGCGCAAGGAGCGTCAGGTTCCCGTGGCGGCGAAGGCGTGGACCGCGCTGGAGTCTTACGTCGAAGCGCGCGCCGGCCGGCCTGAGCAAACCGCCGTCTTCCTCAACTTCCGCGGCGCGCGTCTCACTGATCGCGCCGTCCGCTACATCGTAAACTTCTACGCGCGGGAACTGCATCCGCACAGTTTCCGCCACGCCTACGCGACGCACCTGCTCGCCGATGGCGCGGACCTTCGCTCCATCCAGGAATTGCTCGGCCATGCGCGGCTCTCCACCACCCAGAAATACACGCAGGTCTCGCTGACCGACCTGATGCGCGTCTACGATGCCGCGCATCCGAAAGCATAAGATGAAACGGCGCCTCGCCTGGATCGCGATCCTCACCGCCGCCTTGATCGCAACGCGCTGGACGCTTGCCCCGAAGTATCTTTTCTACATCGATAACATCAACTTCGCGCTCGCCATGCGGCATTTCCAGCCGCTGCTGCACCAGCCGCACCCGCCCGGCTATCCGTTCTATGTCGCGCTGCTCAATCTTCTGCACCTGCTGATTCCCAGCATCAAGTACGTGCAGTTACTCTCCGGGACCGTCGGATCGCTCGCCGCTTTGCTCTTGATCTGGAAGCTGGGCGATAGCGTATTCGCTTCCCCCGCCGGGTCGTTTTCGGCCGCGATTTTGTTTTTTCTTCCCGCGTTCTGGTTGGCTGGCATCGGGAATCAGGTGCGGACGTTCCTCGCCGCCGGATCGATCGCCGTTGCGCTCTGCGCCTGGAAGGCGATCGCGTCCCACCGCTGGCTATTCGCCGCCGCGGCCGTTCTCGGCGTCGCGGCAGGTTTCCGTCCGGAGCTCCTGTTCCTTCTTTCCCCCTTATTGTTCATGGCGTGGTTCGAAGGGTCTCGCAAAGCTCGCGACGCCTTCGCCGCCGCCGCCATCTTGAGCGCGGTCACCGCCGTTTGGCTCGGCTTCATCATCTGGAAAACGGGCGGACCCCCTCTGTTCTTCGTCCTGCTCGCTACCCAATGGCGATCCGGCCCTGGCTCCACCACCCTGCATCTGTTCAACGCCGCGCTGGCGACTTATTGGACCGGCATCGCCGGGCTGTCCTGGATCGGCGCCGGGGCCTTGGTTTGGAGACGGATCCCGCAAGCGATCGACCGCCGCCGGGTTCTCTTTTTCACCTGTTGGTTCCTGCCGCCGTTCCTCTTCCACGCCCTGATCTACATCACCGACCCGGACACGGCGCTCGATTGCATGCCCGCTCTGATCGTGATTGGCGGGTGGGTGTTGAGCATGGCCGTGCCGCGTCACACGCGCTGGGCGATCGGCACGGTCGCCGCCGCTGCCATGGCCATCAACGTTGCCCTTTTCTTTCTATCGCCCTTGCATCAGGGAAGGGACGCGAGCTACGCCTGGGTGCGGCTGGTGGGGAGCGACACGGCAACCGCCATCGATGGCATCGCCGCCTTGTCGCATGGCCGGCCGGCCACGGTGATTCTCCACCGCGCTTTGGTGACGCCGCGCCAAATCGCCTATTACTTTCCGCAGGTCACGGTGGTGACAGCGGATGGCGGCTGTTCGGAACCGTTCGACGGGCCGGCTCGCCTGATCTACGTCCGCCGTTTCGATGAAAGTCCTGTGCCGCCCGCGCCGTTTCGAGCCGCTAACGGGCTGGCTTACACTGATTTGCCGCCCGGCGCCCGGCTGCAAGTGGGAGCGTGCAACTAAACGGTCTTCCGGTACGACTCCGGGCGGAACGAACTTGACGGGTTTCTCAAAATGCACGGCGTGTGCGAAGATTTCACCATAGAAGACCTCGAGCGGGACTTTGCCGACCTGCACAGCGCAGGGTTCTAGGCGGTGCATCAAACAAACAGGGAGATCTTAATGATCAGTCATTTTTATCGAAAGGCTGGTGGTTCTAGGCGCCCTGACGTTAGAACCAACTGCCGCCGCGGCGGCACAAGTCAACTTCCAAATCATCACCTACATGAGCGGGCTAGACCAGCCCGCAGGCGTCACCGAAGGTTCACCCGGGGTTTTCTACAGCACGTCCGGAGCAATCACCGGTGCTCTGTTATCCCTGAACCTTAAGGGGCAAAAGAAGGTCCTCGAAAGCTTCCCAAGCGGCTATGCGATTGAGTCCGAAGTGGTGAGCGGAGCGAACGGCAGGTTTTACTCCTCGGTCGATAAGGCGACGAATCCCGACGCCGTTTTCTCGGTTACCAGCGCCGGGGACCCGAAAATCTACGCCAACCAAACCATCACGCCGATCCTGAACCAAAACCTTCCGGACGGCTCGCTGCTCGGCTTCGGCGCAAATGGGAACGTCGTTTGGTCGGTAATCACGAGCACGCTCGAGGGCGCTGTGACATCGATCTTCCAATTCCCTCCGACCGACTACCTCGCCAACGCCATCTACGCGAGCGACGGCAACTACTACGGAGTCTTCTACAACACCAATGCGCTCAACGTGTTCGCCTACCGGGTGACTCCGGCTGGGGTAATGACCCAGTTGGTGGAGTTTCCTTTCCACAACTTGAGCGGCGGCTATGCCTTCGCTCCGCTCCTTGAAGCTTCGGACGGCAATCTATATGGGGCCATCTTCAGCGGCGGCGCGAACGGCACCGGATTCATCTATAAGCTGACACTCTCCGGCCAGTACACGCTCCTTTACTCCTTTCCGGCGGGCCATTACAGCCCAACCGCGCTGATCGAGGGTAGCGACGGAAACCTGTACGGAGCTACTCTCGGGCTCCCCGGTACCAGCGAACTGTTCCGTATCACCAAGGCTGGTCAATATACGACGCTATACGTCCTCTCGAATCCCACGCTCGATGGCGCCTGCACGTGCCGCCTCACGCTGGGAAGCGACGGGATCATCTACGGCAGCGCGCAAGGAAGCGGCGTCTACCTGGGCGGCGCTTACTTCGCCTTCGACGTGGGCCTGCCGAAGCCGCAGCCGCGCCCGCGGGAGTTCAACCCGAAGTCGGGCGCCGTGGGAACCAAGGTACTGATCTGGGGATCGAACCTGCTCTCGGCTTCGGTCACCTTCAATGGAATACCTGCTTCCTCCGTGACCGTGAGCGGGCCGAACTACGTCTGGGCCACCGTTCCCGCCGGCGCGTCGAGCGGGCCGATCACGGTGACAACGCCGGGCGGGACGAACTCCACCAAGGGCAGCTTCACGGTGGAGTGACGGGCGGCGGAAGGTCTCATCCCGGGCCGCGTTTTCTAAACGGCCGTGGCGCCGTACTTCTCGAAGAAATGCGCCACGGTCCGAATCCCCTTGTAGTAGTTCTCCACGCTGAACTTCTCATTGGGCGAGTGCAGACCGTCGTCGGGCAATCCGAATCCCATCAGGATCGTGGGAATGCCAAGGTGCTTCTTAAAGTCGCCCACGATCGGAATCGACCCGCCCGACCGCGTGAATACCGTAGGCCTCCCGAAGATATCCTCCATGGCCGACGCCGCCACTTGGATCGCCGGATGATCGGTGTTCACCATCAGTCCCGGGCCGACGCCCAACACGCGCACCTCGACGTGAATGCCTTTGGGTGTGTACTTCTCCACATGCTTCCGGAATGCCGCGACGATCTTGTCGGGGTCCTGATTCGGCACCAGGCGGAAGCTCACCTTCGCCATCGCCTTCGAAGGGATTACGGTTTTGCTGCCCGCGCCGGTAAAGCCGCCCGCAATGCCGTGCACCTCAAACGCAGGCCTGGACCACACGCGCTCCAGCACAGTACGATCTTTCTCGCCGGTCAGCTTCTTCGATCCCACTTCGTCGCGCAGGAACTCCGCCTCGCTGAACGGGAGCCGCGCCCAACTCTCCAGCTCCGCCTTCGATGGATCTTCCACGTCATCGTAGAAGCCTTTCACCTTGATCTTGCCCTTCTTGTCTTTCACCGTGCCGAGAAGTTCGATCAGTCCGAAGATCGGGTTCGGCGAAGCTCCTCCATAGACGCCCGAGTGCAGATCGCGCGAGGGGCCGGTTGCTTCCACTTCCATGTAAATCAATCCACGGAGCCCCACGTTCAGCGTGGGAAGGCCGGGCGCGTACATCGAAGTGTCGGAGACCAGCGCGACGTCGGCCTTTAACTTCTCCGCGTTCTCTTCCACATACTTCGTGATGGACGCGCCGCCCACTTCCTCTTCGCCCTCGATGAGGAACTTTAAGTTCAGAGGCAGCGCCGCGCCGCCGGAGCGCAGAGCCTCCACCGCTTTCACATGCGTGTACATCTGGCCTTTATCGTCGGCCGACCCGCGCGCATAGACACTCCCATTGCGTACCAGGGGTTCGAAGGGGGGCGACGTCCAAAGCTCCAGCGGATCCACGGGCTGCACATCGTAGTGCCCGTAACAAAGTACCGTCGGCTTACCGGGCGCGTGCAGCCACTCTCCGTAAACCAGCGGATGCCGCGCGGTCTCAATCACGGCGACATTCTCTAAGCCCGCCGCACGCAGGTGGGATGCGACGAACTCGGCCGCCTTTTTTACGTCGTGGGAATGTTCGGGGAGCGTGCTGACGCTGGGGATCCGGAGAAATTGCTTGAGCTCATCGAGCAACCGCTCTTCCTGTTCAGCAACAAAGTCGTCAATGACTGCGGACATACCCCGATCTTATAGCACCGGGGTACTCGCAGGCTCTTCGACGCAGAGGTTGCGGCCGCGCTCAGCTGGTGTGCGTCTGAACCTGCGGACGGTTGAGGAACCCGGAAATCTTTTCCACCGTACCTTGAATCTCGCTCACCTTGCGGTCAAGACCGGCGAGATCCAACGGGTGATTTCCATTTTCCGATTTTGGATTGGCGACGGAGTTTAAGATCGCTCCCCGCGCGAAGTCGGAGATACTGCGCGCGCCTTGTCGAATCGCCGCTTCTTTCAACGTCTGGTACTCATCTTCCGAGAGCCGGAAGTTCACGAGTCGGGTACGGGGACTATAGATGGCCATGGCTTTTTCTGATCCGCAAAGAAATTCACGCGGCCCGATTACGTTCCGCTACCTTTTATAAAGCAATGGTAGTGCCAATCGTGGCGGAAGGGGCTGGACAACTGTACTCTCTGCGGTTTATTTGAGACTATTGAGTCTGAAACTACGATTATACAGCGAATCTCCGGCGCGTGTCACCTGGCCCACTCCCAGCCGGCTTAAAGGTGGTCTGTCAAAGGTGGTTCACAATGCTGGCGAAGTAGCCGGCGCCGAATCCGTTGTCGATATTCACCACGCTCACGTTGCTTGAACAGCTATTCAGCATGCCGAGGAGCGCCGCCAGCCCATGGAAGCTCGCCCCATAGCCTACGCTGGTGGGCACCGCCACAATCGGACAGGACACCATTCCGCCCACCGCGCTCGGCAGCGCGCCTTCCATTCCCGCGCACACCACGGCCACCCGCGCCGCCGACAACTGCACCCGGTGCGACATCAGCCGGTGAATGCCCGCCACGCCGACGTCGTAGATGGATTCCACCTGATTGCCCATGGTCTCCGCCGTCACCATCGCTTCTTCCGCCACGGGAATATCACTGGTCCCGGCGCAAACCACCGCCACCACACCCTTGCCCGTCCGGTTCCGGTCCCGCCAGAAACGCACCACTCCCGAGCGGGGAAAATGCTCCGCGTCCGGAAATTTGTCCAGAATCGCCTGAGCCTTCGGCCCATCCGTCCGCGTGATCAGCACGTTGGGAGCTTCACTCGCCAGCCGCTCCACAATGGCCACAATCTGGTCGCTCGTCTTGCCCAGCGCGAAGACGACCTCCGGAATGCCATGCCGCAAGGCGCGGTGATGATCCACTTTGGCAAATCCCAAATCTTCAAACGGCATGTGACGCATGCGGTCCACCGCGTGATTCACGTCCACGGCGCCGGAGCGCACTCCTGCGAGGAGTTCCCGTAACTGTTCTTCCGTCATTCCATTAGAACTGTAGCGTGCTTCCTTCCCGGACCTGGTGGCGGGCCGCTTCGCCGCCGCCGATCTCCAGCACGAATTGCGCCGGGTAGTGGCCGCCGTACTCCGGACATTCGCGTCCGCCGCTGGGGCACGGCGGGGTTGACGCGGAAATCTCCACCACCTTGCGATTCGAATCCATCCATATGATATCGAGCGGAAACTTACAGTTGGCCATCCAATAAGCGTTCCGGCTCTGGTCCTGGTGCACAAAGAGCATCCCGTTCCCGTTCGCAAGCGACTCCCGGTACATCATCCCGCGAGCCATATCGGCGGGTGTCACCTTCAATTCCGCGCGCTCCACAAAGCCGTCCGGCAGGGTGACCTCGCGGGTATTGATGTCGTCCACGCCGCTGTCGCCGTGTGAACATGCCATCGCCGTGATCGCCAGCGCCATCAGACCGCCGAATTGAAACCGCCGCATTCGTTAACATGGTAACGAGTGTTTCTCACCCGCCTGAAGCACAGCCTCGACATGATCAAGTTTGAGCATTCGGTGTTCGCCCTGCCGTTCGCTCTCACCGGAGCGGCGCTGGCGTTCCGCGGATCGGGCATGGCTCCGGCGCCCGCGGCGCGCATCCTGGCCTGGATCGTCGTCGCCATGGTGAGCGCGCGTTCCGCGGCCATGGCCTTCAATCGCGCGATCGATTCCGAAATCGACGGCCGCAACCCGCGCACCCGGACCCGTCACCTGCCCGCGGGCATCCTCACCGCCCGGTTTGCCTGGTTCTTCATCCTCGCGGCCTCGCTGCTGTTCTTCTTCGCGGCGTGGGAACTCAATGCGTTGTGCCTCAGGCTTGCGCCGGTTGCTCTTGCGCTGGTGTTCTTTTACTCCTTCACCAAGCGCTTCACTTCGCTCTCGCACCTGGTGCTCGGATTCTGCCTTGGGATCGCGCCCGCCGCCGCCTGGATTGCCGTGCGCGGCTCGCTCGATCCCCGCATCCTCTGGCTCACCGCCGCCGTCATGTTCTGGACCGCGGGTTTCGACATCATTTACTCCTGCCAGGATTACGACTTCGACCGCTCCGCCGGCCTGTTCAGCCTGCCCGCCCGCATTGGACTTGCTCCCGCGCTGGCCGTCTCGCGCGTGTTCCACGTACTCATGATTGTCGCGCTCACCGCGCTCTCCATCCAGCTTCATCTGGGCGCGCTGAGTCTGGCCGGAATCGCCGCCGTCGCCATCCTGCTGATATACGAACAATCGCTCGTGCGCCCCACCGACTTCTCCCGCGTCAACGCCGCCTTCTTCACCATGAACGGTTGGGTCTCCGTGCTCTTTTTCGTCTTCTGGGCTGCCGACATTCTGGTGTTTCGCGCATCCAATTAGTATGGTTACCGCATTCGAGGATACCCGGCTCCACCCCATTCGCGACAAAGTGGAAGCGGGCGAACGCCTGTCCTTCGAAGACGGGGCCGCGTTGTACCGCTCGTCCGATCTGCTGGCCGTCGGCTACCTCGCCAACCTGGTTCGCGAGCGGCGCCACGGAGATGTCACGTACTTCAACGTCAATCGCCACATCAACCCCACCGATGTCTGCGTCGCGTCATGCCGGCTCTGCGCTTTCGGCAAGAAGTCCAAGGATCCCAAAGCTTATACGATGTCGCTCGAAGAAGCGTGGCACGTCGCGGGCACCGGCTGGAGTGAATCCATTACCGAGTTCCACATCGTCGGCGGCCTGCATCCCGAACTTTCGCTCGATTGGTTTTGCCAACTCCTCCGCGGCCTGAAGGAGCGCTTTCCGCAGGTTCACTTGAAGGCGTTCACCATGGTGGAGATCGCCTTCTTTGCCCGGCGCGCGAAGATCTCCGTCCGCGAGACTCTGGAGCGCCTTCGCGATGCCGGCATGGACTCGCTTCCCGGCGGCGGCGCCGAGATCTTTTCCGAGCACGTCCGCCGCATCATCTGCGACCACAAGATCGATGGGTCCGAATGGCTCGACACCGCCCGCATCGCTCACGAGCTTGGCCTGCACTCCAACTGCACTATGCTCTACGGCCACATCGAGAATGAGGAAGACCGCGTCGATCATCTGGTGAAACTGCGCGAACTGCAGGACCAGACCGGCGGCTTCGTCACCTTCATCCCGTTGGCGTTCCACCCCGAGAACACCGCGCTCCAGCATCTGCCCAGGACCAGCGGCTTCAACGATCTGAAGAACATCGCGGTCTCCCGCCTGATGCTCGACAACATCCCGCACATCAAGGCGTACTGGATTATGATGACGCCCGGAATCGCGCAGATCGCGCTGCGCTTTGGGGCGGACGACATTGATGGAACGGTGGTGGAAGAGAAGATTTATCACGATGCCGGCGCGACCACATCGCAATCCATGCGGCGCCAGGAACTGCTGGCGTTGATCCGGAAAGCCGGCCGCAAGCCGGTGGAACGCGACACGCGCTACCGGCCCGTGGAGCGCACCGAAGCAGCCTTCACGATCCTGGTTTAACGGCTAAAATCAGAAGCATGGAAACCGATTGGACGGCTTGTTCTGACAAGGCGTTGCTCGCGATGCCGCAGGAGAGCTTCGCTACTCAACCGGATTCCGCAACACTCCCACGCCTTCAATCTCCACTTCCACCACATCGCCGGGCTTGAGCGCGCAGGTGTTGCCCGGCGTCCCCGTGTAGATCGCATCGCCTGGTTCCAGCGTGATCCATTGGCTCGCCCAACTCACCACCGCAGCGCAATCGTGCACCAGATCGCTGGTCGATCCATACTGCGCGCGCTCGCCGTTCACGCGCGTTTCCAGCATCAGGTTGCCGTAATCGAGGCCGGTCACAATCGCCGGACCCATCGGCGCAAAGGTGTCGCAGCCCTTGGCCCGCCACCACTGGAGATCCTTTTGCTCGCCGCGCTGCCAGCCGCGGTCGCTCACGTCGTTGCCGCAAGTCACGCCGAAGATCGCATCGCCGGCCACTTCGCGCGACACCGCCTTCACGCGCTTTCCGATGACGATCACCAGTTCGCCTTCGAAGTGAACGTCGGTTGCGCCGCGGGGGATCATGATCGATTCCCCGGCCGCAATCAACGCGGAGGGCGGCATGAAGAACAGTTCCGGAGTCTCCGGAAGTCTGCGCCCGCCCAAATGGCTGCGGTAGTTCAGACCGACGCCGATGATCTTAGTAGGCTTGCAAGGTGGCAGCAGCTTCACCCCGGTCAGAGCGTGTTCGACACCCGTGAGCCCGCGCGCGCCGAACAGGCCGCCTTCCATCTCCAGCACCCGCTCACCCCGCAATTCGCCGTACGCTTTTCCGGCCGCCGTTTGAAACCTTACATAGTAAGTCGCCATACGCTGACCACTTGAAATTACTACAACGGAAGTGCGGTGACGGAAATCTTACCTATGGGAGAATACAAGCAATTACAAATACTGCGGATCGAATGGAGAAATCGTCCCAAAACATTCAGGACAGTTACCTGAATAACGCGCGCAAAGAGAAGATGGCGGTAACCGTTTTCCTGGTGGGCGGAGTGCGATTGAACGGCCGCATCAAGAGTTTCGATAAGTACTCGCTGATTCTGGAATCGAACAATCAGGAGCATCTGGTTTTCAAGCACGCCATCTCCACCGTGGTTACCGCGCGCCCGATGCATGCCGCGGCCGCCCATGCCGCCGCCGTTTCCCGGGTGGAGGAAACGCCCGAGGCGGAGCATGCCCGGGCGCATGCGGACGAACACGCGGACGAATAGGAGCAACGCCGCGGAACGAGCGCTCCTTGTCGGTTTCGAGCTGAAGTCCTCTTCCCGCGTTTCACATGTGGAAGAGTCGATGGCCGAGTTGCGCGAGCTGGCGGTCAGCGCGGGGGCTGAAGTGGCCGGCTCAACCGTTCAATCGCGCGGCGCCCCGGAAGCGGCCACCTTGATCGGCCGCGGCAAAGTCGATGAGGTGAAGGCTCAAGCCGAAGCGCTGAACGCCGAGGTGATCCTGATCGACTTCGATCTCAGCCCCACCCAGCAGCGCAATCTCGAAAAGCTGCTCGATCTGAAAGTGATCGACCGCACGCAGCTCATCCTCGATATCTTCGCGTCGCGCGCCCGCACCCGGGAAGGCCGGTTGCAAGTGGAGCTGGCGCAGTTGAACTATCTTCTGCCGCGGCTCTCCGGCAAAGGCGCTGCGATGTCTCGCTTAGGCGGCGGTATCGGGACCCGTGGACCTGGTGAAACCAAGCTCGAAACCGATCGCCGGCGCATTCAGAAGCGCATCAAAACCATCGAACAGGCGATCGAGAAGGTCCGCGCCGGACGCGCGCTGCATCGCCACCAGCGGCAGGCGGTTCCGCTTCCCACGCTGGCGCTGGTCGGGTATACCAACGCCGGCAAAAGCACGTTGTTTAACCGGTTGACGCACTCCGAAGTGCTGGCGGACCGTAAGATGTTCGCGACTCTGGACCCCACGGTGCGCGCGCTGCTGCTCCCGTCCCGCCGCAAAGTTCTGCTCAGCGATACAGTCGGCTTTATCCGGAATCTCCCCACCACGCTGGTGCACGCCTTCCGGGCGACGCTGGAAGAAGTAGCCGATGCCGCGCTCATCATTCACGTGGTGGATGTATCCTCCGGGCAAGCGTCCGCGCAGACTTCCCAGGTCTTCAAGGTTCTGGGCGAGATCGGAGTGCGCGAGGCAGCCCAGATTCTGGTGCTGAACAAGTCGGATCGCCTGCCGCCCGAGGAGGCCGATCTGGATATTCTGCGGCAGCGCATCCTGAGCGAATCGTCGGCATCCGCGCAGATGCCGGCGGTTCTCATCAGCGGGCTTACCGGTGAAGGCATTCCGGAGTTGCTCCGCCTGATCGACCAGGCCATCCCTTCCGACGTCACCTCCATCAACCGCTTCCGCATTCCCGCGGGGCAGGGCGCGGAAATTTCCATGCTCCACGAGATGGGCAACGTGCTCGATGTGGAGTATCATGACGGTGTCTGCGAAATCGAGGCCGCCGTGCCCGTGACGTTGCGCGACAAGCTCTCGCCTTATCTTGTTGGCAGCACGCCGTAATCGTTACCAGTGGCTGTGGAAAAGCCTGTGGGGAAGATGTGACCGTATCACAACAGGACCGCACTCAAACCGCCGGATGTCCGCCGCTGTTCCGGCCCGCCGCCGGCCTGCAACCACTTCCAATTATGTGCGTTAGACCGCGGGCGGAGATCCGTTCGCACACCTGCGGCCAGACCTTTCCGTCAAGACGTCACACAACCATTTTCCACATTTCGGGTCAGCCATCGGGCGCTCCGATACGCAGGTCCGGCGCATGAATCTGCCGAACCTTCTAACGCTGCTGCGAATCTTTTTCGTCCCGCTGCTGATCTCGGCCATGGTTCAGGAAAGCATCGGTTTCCATGTGGGCGGCGCGTTTGTTTCCAACGATCTGCTGGCGCTCGCGATCTTCCTTTCCGCCGCCGCCACCGATCTGCTGGATGGTTATCTGGCGCGGCGTTGGGGTCAGGTCACCACCATCGGCACGCTTCTCGATCCCATCGCGGATAAGCTTCTGGTCTCCTCCGCGTTGATCGCTTTGGTACAGGTGCACGCGGTTCCCGGTTACTTGGCGATCCTGATTATCGGACGCGAATTCGCCGTGTCCGGACTGCGCAGCATCGCCGCCGCTGAAGGCTACACCATCCGGGCCAGCGACCTGGGAAAGACGAAGATGATTTGCCAAGTGGTCGCGGTTTCCTGCGTGCTCCTCGGCTTACGCCACCCCTGGTTCCGGCCGCTTGGGATGTGGGGCATGTGGGCGGTGGTCGTCTTCGCGCTCGCCTCCGCCATTCAGTATTTCGGGAAATTCTGGAAGCATATCGATGAGCGCGTGAAGCTGCAACGCCGCAAGGAACTGTTACGTCAGGCAAAGCGCGAGCGGCTGGCGGCTCTCGGTCAGAAGTCCAAAACCGGATCGGGCGTCGGCGTCCGAACCTGAGCCCCGGAAGCAGTCAGGGTTACGATTCGGATCTGCCCCTTTGGCCCGATGGCGGGCACATCGTTGCCATTCAGCTTGATAGCCAGCGCGCCCGCATTGCCGGCGCGAATGTTGACGTTCTCCTCGGCATCGAATCGTTTGGCGTCGCCGGGCGTCAGCGTTCCGGCGAACTGCGTCTTGCCGTCCACCATCACCCGCGCCCAGCAGGGCTCACTCGCTTCCACGGAGACGTGAACACTGCCTGCGGAATCCGTTTCTCCCGTCGCGACGGGCATCACAGCGCCGTCGGACGATGCCTGCTCACTGGAAGCTTCCGCAGGCGCCGCGGTGCTGGGAGCATCCGTCGCAGGGTTGCTCGGAGCATCCGTCGGGGGCGGCGCTGCATTTGTTTGGGAGGCGGGCTTCGGCTTTGCGGCGACCGGCGCCTGCTCCGGCGAAGTGTTCGTGTTTTTCGCGCGAAGGTATTGAAAACCGTAGAAGACGCCGCCGCACGCCGCCAGCGTGAGCACCAGTGTGAAGAAGGCCGAAACGGTGTTCTCATCGAGCACCCTGCGCCACACCGGCCGGGACATTGCCGGTACGTGGATCTGCGGCGCGCGCGCCAGAGCGGATAGATCCGGTTCCGCGAACGCCTGTTCCCGATTAAATTGTTCCACCGCCGCGACGTCATCCAAGTGCAGAGCCTGCGCATACTGGCGCACGAAGTTGCGCGCGAACAGCGGACCCGGCAACTGTTCGAATTCATCCGCCTCAATGGCCCGCAAAGCACGCGGCGTGATTTTGGTTATGTCGGCGACGCGCTGCAGATCGAGCCCTTGCCGGATCCGTTCGCTCGCGAGTATCCGTCCTACTGTGGGCATGAAAAACCGCGTGACCTTCGCCCACTATAATTACGACTGAACCCACCGAACCCTGTGGCTGAATCCGGTGCAGATCCAATAGTCTCGGTCATTGTGGTGAATTGGAACCGGCGCAATCTTCTTCGCTCCTGCCTCCGCTCTCTCTATCGGCAATCCGGCATCCATCCTGAGATTATTCTGGTGGATAACGGTTCTACTGATGACTCCGTGGAGCTGGTGGTTACGGAGTTTCCGCGCGTGCGCGTGATCCGTAACGCGGGGAACCGCGGGTTTTGCGCCGCCAACAACCAGGGCATTGCCGCCGCCGCCGGGAAATTCGTCGCCCTTCTGAATAACGACGCCGAAGCCGCGCCCGGATGGCTGGCGGAACTTACGCGGGTGTTTCATGGCCGTCCCGACGTTGGGATGGCGGCCAGCAAAATTCTGATTCATGCGGACCCCCGCCGGATCGATAAAGCGGGGCACCTGATCTGGCCGGACGGGCAAAACCGCGGCCGCGGCACCGGCGCGTGGGACAACGGCCAGTTCGATCGCGAAGAGGAAGTGCTCTGGCCGGATGGCTGCGCCGCCATGTATCGCCGTTCCATGCTGCGCGAGATCGGCGGGTTCGATGAGGACTTCTTCGCGTACGCCGATGACGCCGAGCTGGGGCTTCGCGCACGCATTGCCGGCTGGAAGTGCATTTACGCTCCGCGAGCCGTTGTGCTCCATCATCGCGGGGCCACTCTCGGGGTGGGGAGCGAGCGCCGGCTGGTGTTGATCGAACGCAATCGCGTGCTCCTCGCCGTGAAGCTTTTTCCCTGGAGCCTGCTGTGGCTGAACGGCTTTTACTACGCGCGGCGGCTGCTGGCCGGGATGCGCGCGGCGGCACAGGGCAAGGGCGAAACCGCGCTGTTCCCCGGGCTTTCCGGAAAGTGGCGGCTTGCCCGAGCGCTCATCACCGGCGATCTGGCGGCGCTTCCGCTGGTCCCGAAGATGCTGCGCAAACGCCGCGAACTGGCCCGCATCCGCAAACTCTCGCCGGGCGAAACCCGCGCGCTGATCCTTTCCCATCGCATCTCGCTTACCGAACTGGCCACGCAGGCGGCGATCGAGTAATGCCGGGAATGCCGGAGGTCTGCCTGCGCTGCGGCGGCGCTGAAGCTGACACCGTCACCCGCGGGACCGATCGGCTGTATGGAACAACCCGCGAGACGTTCACGGTGGTGCGATGCCGGGAATGCGGGATGGCGCGGCTTTCCCCCCCGCCGGCGGCGGATACTCTGTCCAGCTACTATCCCGCCAACTACTGGTTCGATCCGGATGAAAACCGCACCTCCCGGCTATCCGAAATGTATCGGCGGCTGGTGCTGCGCGATCACGTCGCATTTGTGGTCCGCGCCTACCGGTCGGCCGGGACGCAGGGGCCACTGCTCGACGTCGGCTGCGGTGGCGGCCTGCTGCCGGGCATGCTGCGGGAGCGCGGCTTGCCGGCAATGGGACTCGATTCGTCGCCGCTCGCCTGCGCCATCGCGTGGAGACGGCACGGCGTTCCCGCGCTTACCGGGGACCTTGCCGACGCACCCTTTGCGCGCCATTCATTCGGTCTGGTCAGCATGTTTCACGTCCTGGAGCATCTGCCCGATCCGCGCGGCTACCTGCGCGCGGCCCGCGAGCTCCTCCTCCCGCAAGGCCGGCTGGTGGTGCAGGTGCCCGACGCCGGCTCGTGGCAGTTCCGCCTGCTCGGGCGCCGCTGGAACGGTCTCGACATCCCACGCCATTTGAATGACTTTCGCGCGCAGGATCTGCGGGCGATCCTCGAAAGCTGCGGGTTCGAGATCATGCGCGTGAAGCACTTTTCGCTGCGCGATAACCCCGCCGGACTGGCCACTAGCCTGGCCCCGCGCCTGGATCCGATGGCCCGGCGCATTCGCGGACTGCGCTCGGGATTCCGGCATCACGCCGCCTACCTCGCACTGGTTCTAT
Source organism: Bryobacteraceae bacterium (assembly GCA_965225785.1). Classification (GTDB taxonomy): domain Bacteria; phylum Acidobacteriota; class Terriglobia; order Bryobacterales; family Bryobacteraceae; genus Bog-113. The sequence continues at coordinate 467,152 of CBDDBV010000022.1, forward strand.
TGGCGTTGCCGCCCGCGCTTTTGGAAGCGGCGTTCGGACACGGATCGAGCGTGATGATGGAGGCGCGGCCGGTATGACTCCGACGCGCGTGCTCACCCGCGCGCCCCGCTTCCTCCGGCGGTGGGCGCTGCACTTTGAGTGCGCCATCGAGGACGCCGTCGCCCGTTTCGCCCGCGAGTTGCCGGAGAACGCCCGCGTACTCGACGCCGGCGCGGGAGAAGGCCAGTACCGCGGGGCGTTCCGCGCGCACCGCTATACCGGGGTGGATCTGGCGGTGGGAGACGCGCGATGGAACTACTCCCGCCTGGATGCCCTGGCCGACCTGAACGCGCTCCCGTTTGCGGCCGCTACCTTCGATGCCGCCCTTAACGTGGTCACGCTGGAGCACCTGACCGACCCGGCGCTCGCGCTCGCCGAAATCGGCCGCGTCCTGAAACCCGGCGGCCGCCTTCTGTTGGTGGCGCCGCTCGAATGGGAGGAGCACCAGCAGCCGCATGACTTCTTCCGCTACACCCGCTACGGGCTGGAATTGCTGCTGACGCGCGCGGGGTTCGGCGGACTGGAAATGGTGCCCGCGGGCGGGTATTTCCGTCTGTTGTCACGACGTTTGCTCAACGGTCTACAATTCTTTATGAAGGGGCCGCGCTGGATCTTGTTCCCGCCGATGGCCGTGATCTTCGTGCCCCTGTCGTTGGTTCTGCCCGCTTTCGAACCACTGGATTCGCAGCGGCATTTCACACTGGGATACTTATGCACCGCCCGCAAACTGCCTTGATTCTCCTTCTATCCTGCTGGACGTTTTTCTCCTGCTGCGCCGCCGCGCAAGGGCGCGAGTTCAGCGGAGAAAAAGCGCTGGCCTATACCCGCGAAGCGGTGAATGACGGACCGCGGCCTTCCGGCTCACCGGCCATTCACCAGCTGCAGGAACAGATCGGCGTGGTGCTGAAGCGCGCGGGATGCCGGATTTCCTTCGATGCTTTCACGGCGTCCACGCCGGCCGGCCCGGTACCCATGCGGAACATTCTTTGCACCTTCCCCGGCAAGTCCGGCAAGGCGATCGTGATCACCGGCCACTACGACACCAAGCGGCTGCCGCGATTTGTGGGCGCGAACGACGGCGCCTCTTCCACCGGGTTCCTGATGGAACTGGCGGACGCGCTCAGCGGCGCGCCGCGCACCGACGACGTGATCCTGGCGTTCTTCGACGGCGAAGAGGCCGTCAATCGCGAATGGGCCGGTACCGACAACACCTATGGAAGCCGCCACCTGGCGGACACCTGGCAAAAAGACGGGACGCTGGCGCGCGTCAAAGCGCTGATCAACGTCGACATGATCGGCGACAAGGATCTCGACATTCTTTACGACAACGATTCCAACCCGGAACTGCGCGACATGGTGTTCGATCTGGCGCAAGGTCTCGGCTACGGTGCGCACTTCCAGCGCCAGCAGAACGCCATCGAGGACGATCACATCCCGTTCATGCAAAAAGGGGTGCGCGCGCTGGATCTGATCGATTTTACCTACGGCCCGAACAATATGTACTGGCACTCCCCGGCCGATACGATGGATAAGCTGAGCGCGCAAAGCTTCGAAATCGTCGGCACCGTGGTGATGGACGCGATACGGAAGCTGGAGGCGAAACCCTGATCGCAGGGGCGCTCGTGATCGACAAGCCACCGGGGTGGACTTCCCACGACGTGGTGAACAAACTGCGCCGCATCTCCGGCGAACGTTCCATCGGGCACCTGGGGACGCTGGACCCGCTCGCGACCGGAGTGTTGCCGCTGCTGCTCGGATCGGCGACGCGGCTCGCCAAATTCTACGGCGAGGCTGACAAAGTTTACGAAGCGATCATCCGGTTCGGCTTCGCCACGGATACGTACGACGCGGAAGGGGAAGCCACGACGGCGCCGGTGGAAGTGGATTTGGACCGCGCCCGATTGGAACAGGCACTCGATCCCTTCCGCGGGGTCATCCAACAAGTGCCGCCGGCGTTTTCCGCAAAGAAGATCGCGGGGGTGCCGGCCTACAAGCTGGCCCGGGAAAAGAAAGTGGTGGAACTGGCGCCGGTGGAAGTGGAAATATTCTCGATCGATGTGACCGGTGTGAACCGTGACACCGCGAGTTTGCGGATCCACTGCGGAAGCGGGACGTACGTGCGATCCCTGGCGCACGATCTGGGTTCGAACTTAGGGTGCGGAGCGCATCTGATTGGTTTGCGCCGCACGAAATCCGGCGACTTCGCCATCAGTCAGGCCCAAACGATCGCCGAGCTCGAAATTCTGAGCGGCGAGAACCGTTTTGCCGAGGCAGTCACGCCTGCCGCCGCGTTGCTGCCGCAATTCCCGTCCGTGGTGACCGATGACCTGACGGCCGGCCACATCCGCCAGGGAAGAAACTTCCATACCTCTCCTTTCCGGGCGCCATTTGGATCCCGTTATATTAAGGCGCTGACTGAGAACGGCGACATCCTCGCCATCGCCGAAGCCGTTCTCCCTAACGTTTATCATCCCTGCATCGTAATGGCCTAGGGGTTACGAGGCCATAGCGGGCAAGCGGACGATTTTCTTCTGGAACGCGTAGCGCACCAAATGCGCCTTGTTGTGAATATCCAACTTCCGCATCAGATTGAACTTATGCGCTTCGACAGTCTTGGCGCTGACATTCAGCACATCCGCGCACTCTTTGACGGAGTTGCCTTCGGCCAGCAATTTAATCACTTCGCGTTCGCGCATCGTCAACACGGAGACAATCCCGCCATCGCCATGCTTCCGGTCGCGCCAGCCCGCGAGGAATCGCGACAGCGCCGGTTCCGCGAGGTATTTCGACCCGTTCGCGACCTGGCGGATGGCATGCAGTAGCTCCGCGCCATCGGCATCGCGCGCCAGAAATCCTGAGGCGCCCGCGTGCATGCACTCGAACAGTGCATCTTCGTCCTCAAACAGAGACATGAAGAGGATCTTGCTCGCCGGACGAAGACGGCTGATTTGACGCGCGGCGTCCAGCGGATCGGGGCCCGGCATCCCCGCTTCCATCAATACCACGTTCGGCGCCAGTTCCTCGACCAGCCGAACCGCTTCGCCGGCACTGCTTGTGTCGCCGGCTACGGCCAAATCGGATTCATTGTCCAGCAGTGACTTCAGCGACGCGCGAACTAAGTTAATCGAGTGAACCAGTAAAATGCGGGTGCCCGCCATATTTGCTCCTGCTGGGTGATTCGGCGGATTGGCGCGTAAACTTTAGGAAGGTTCAAGGCTGCGACCCCGCGCGGGAACTCGCCAACGCCAACGCACTGCGGAATACGGCCGGGTCGACTTGCATGTCCGCGCGCCGCGGGTTGGGATCCTTCTCGTCGGATTCGGCCAGCACCGAGAAGTAATCCATCCCGGCGGAACTCGCCAGCGTATAGAAGAACGGGACGATGTGGCGGGACGGAGTCACTTCAATGAGGGTTGAACCGGGCGAGCAAAACGCGACGTCCGCCAAAGCGGCGCCGTGGCCGCCGGCAATCATTTCCGCTTCTTGCACGTGACCGGCTAGCGAATGGGTTCCGGATTGGACGATCTGAAACCCGAATTCTTCTAAAGCGGGGCGAAGGTCCTGCTCATTGCGCACGGCGCGGCTCCAGCCGTTTCTCGAGAGGTACAGCCGCTTCCCGGCGACCGGAGATTGAATCGGCCGCTCCAACTTCGCTTTCCAAAACTCCGTGACCCACGGCGGCGTGTTGCGGCGAACGCCGGGAAAGTTGGGAGCGATCAGGGTGGCGCACTCGGCCACGCGGAACGAAGAAACGGCCACCATTTTCTCTTCCGGAATGCGGGCGATCTCCGCCAACCGTCGCCGGCCGGGGGACGAAAGATCCGGGACGATCACCCGATCGATCCGGTCCCAGGTGAAGCCGGCCCGCTCCACCAGATGCATTCGCGGCAGGGCGTCGAGCAGCAGATGCGCGTAGTTCTCGAACGCGAAATCCGAGACCAGCGTCAGGGTGGTTCCGGGGAAACGCCGATCGGGGGCCAGACGCAAAGCCCAGGTGACGGGGCAATGTTCGGGCGCCGTCCGGTACCAACTGTGATCCGTAAGGAAACAATCGCCGGGACCGATCAGCCAGCCATCGGGACTGACCACGCGGGTATCGGGAAGAATGGCTACGCCGGCGGCGGGAAGCCGCGGCGCGACGTGCGCCAGCATCAGCTCCGGGCGGTAGTTGACACAGCCCGGGGCGCGGCGATGTACGGGGGCGGCGGGATAGATTTCCATCCACGGAAAGCCGTGCCGCGCGCAGTATTCCGGAGTGGCGGCGGCATGCCGGGGTGGTCCGGCGCAGCGCGACGAGAACGGTGAACGCCGGCCGATCCCTTTGATGCACGCTTTGACGGCGTCCTTCGCCAGTTCCGTCGCCTGATGGATCAACTTTCCGGAAACTCGCCCACGTACTGGACCTCTTCGTCGAGCGGAATGGCGTAGCGCTCGGCGACCCTCCGCTGCAACTCCCGAATCACCGTCACCAGGTCCCGCGCGGTACCGGCGCCGTCATTATAAATGAGATTGGCGTGATAGGCGGCCACCTGAATATCGCCGACGCGCAAACCTTTCGCGCCCACCTGCTCCAGAAACCAGGCCGACGGGACCTTCCCTTCCCGCACCACTTTGTCCGGCACCGCGTCGCGGACCGCGGGCGGCAGTTCGGCCCAAAGGAAGTTCTTAAAGATGCTGCCCGCGCACTTCATGGTGGGGGGATACTTCTCATTCCGGATGCGCAGAATGTCGCTGGCGATGCGCTGCAACTCGACCGCGGGCGCCGGCTCCAGAGCGAGAGTCACGCCCAGGATGATCCAGTTCTTGTGGCGCTTGAAGACGCTCTCGCGATAGTGAAACTCGCAGGCGGCATTATCGAACGTACGCATTTCTTCGCCATCGAAGAAGGCCACGGTGCGGATGCGCTCGGAGATGGAATGGCCGTACGCGCCCGCGTTGCCGTAGACGGCGGCGCCCACCCAACCTGGAATACCCGTCATCGTTTCGAGGCCCTTCCATCCGCGATGGGTGGTCCAATCGACCAGGTCCTGCAGGACCGCGCCCGATTCGGCAACCACGAGAGGCTCCGGCGCGTGGCCCCGCTCAAAGATTCCGTTGATGGCCAGCTTGAGCACCACGCCGCGAAAGCCCGCGTCGGCAACCACCAGGTTGGTTCCACCGCCGATGACCACCCAAGGCAGTCCGCTGGCGCGGGTGAGCTTCAGCGATTCGATGAAGGCCTGGGCGCTTGATGCGATCACGAGCAGATCGGCCGGACCGCCGATACCGAATCGGGTGTGCCGGGCGAGCGGCTCATGAGGGCGAAGCTCGAGGCCCGCAATGGAACCCAACCGCCCGCTTAAATCCACCGCCTCATCCGCTCTAACCATCTGCTTCATTATGGATGGAGACGTTGCCGCCAGACCAGTCATGTTTTCTCCTGAATCCTTCAAGTTTCTCCGCGCGATGAAGCGTCACAACGATCGCGAATGGTTCCAGCCGCGTAAAGAGCAATTCGAGAAGCTGTTGCGGGACCCGATGCTGGAACTTTTGTCCCGCATCAACATCGAGTTGATGAAGTTCGCGCCGGATTACGTCGCCGAACCTTCGAAAGCTATTTTTCGCATCTACCGGGATACGCGTTTCAGCAACGATAAATCGCCGTACAAGACGCACCTTGCGGCAGTGTTCAGCCATCGCGTTCTGCCGCGCAATCATGGCGCCGGCTTCTACTTTCAGATTTCCAACGACAAGGTGGGGATCGGCGGCGGAATTTACCAGCCGCCGGCCGACATGCTCAAGACGATTCGCGCGCATATCGCCGAGAACCCGGACGCTTATGAGAAGGCGATCCGCGAAGTGAACGCGCGCAAGATCGCCGGACGTTTCGAAGGGCAGCCGCTTACGCGGGTTCCCAAAGGCTGGCCGCCCGATCACGCGGCGGCGGAACTGTTGAAGTGCCGCAGCCTTTTCTTTTATGCGGAGCTGCCGCCGGAAACGGCGCTGGAACCGGGACTCGAAAAAGAAATCACCAGCCGCTTCCGCGCCATCGCGAAGTTTGTAAAACTCCTCGACATACCGATAGTGGGCCGGAAGCAATTTGCTCTCAATGGTTGAGTAGCGCGGGGTGCGACGGCCGTCACCGCGCGTAAACGCGGCGTTGGTACCCTGAGGTATCGCGCACAAATGATCCGCACCTGGTACGCCCGCCGCATGGAGGCATGGGAAAACGACCTCTGCACGCGCGCGACGAATCGCGTCGTCCGTCCTTTTGAGTGGGGCGAAGACTGGGTGGCGCGCTGGCCGGAAGCGCGGGCGTTTCCGCGGAACGGGCACGATCCGCAGAGCTACCTGCGGTCGATGAATGAGGCGCTGCTTCGCGACAGCGCGCCGTTCTTCGATTACGCTCCGCCCGATCGGTTTGAGTTCGATGGCGAGAATGTGGCTTTCCCGTCGCCCATTCAGACGCCGTACCCTGAAAACAATACGATGCGGATGCGCTACTTTCCGGCGGCGTCCCGGCGCGGACCGGTGCGCAAAGCGGTGATCGTGCTGCCTCACTGGAACTCTTCGTCCGGCCAGCACGTGGCGCTCTGCCGCGGTCTGCAGAAGCTCGGGCTTTCTTCGGTGCGGATCAGCCTGCCGTATCACGACGACCGGATGCCTCCGGAGCTGCAGCGGGCGGACTACGCGGTGTCCTCGAATATCGGGCGGACGCTGGACGCGACCCGCCAGGCGGTGGTGGACGTGCGCGCTTCGATTGACTGGCTGCAGAGCCGGGGTTATGAGCAGTTCGGCATCGTGGGCACCAGTCTGGGAAGCTGCTATGCGTTTCTGGCGAGCGCGCACGACCCGCGCCTTCGCGTGAACGTGTTCAACCACTGTTCAGCTTACTTCGCCGACGTGGTGTGGACGGGCATTTCGACGCAGCACATCAAGCAGAGTCTAGAACCCAACCTCTCGCTTGAAACTCTGCGGGGAGTGTGGGATGTGATCAGCCCGGCGCACTACATGGACCGCTACGCGGCGTTGCCGAAGAAGAGCCTGTTCATTTACACGCGATTCGATACGACGTTTCTGCCGGAGTATTCGGAAATTGCGATCGAACATATCCGGCGGCGCGGACTGGATCATCGCGTGGTAGTGCTTCCCTGCGGGCATTACACGATGGGGGAGGCGCCGTTTAAGTTTATCGACGGCTATCACATCTGTTCCTTCTTGAAGCGGAATCTGTGAGAATGGCAGCCATGCGCTTCCTGATTCCGGTTCTGTTCGCGATGCTGCTTCAGGCGGATCCGCCCGGCGTGCCCGAGCCGCCGAAGGCCGATCTTCCGTACCTGCTGATGGCGCAGGAACTGGTGCCGACCGAGGCTTTTGAAGCCAAGACGGAGAAGACCAAGGAAGGCAAGAAGGATGAGGAGACGACTTACTGGGTGCCGGGCGAGCACTCAAGCGCGAAGACCCCGCTGGCGAGTCCGATCTTCGTCATGAAAGAAGACTCGATGGCGGTGGAACGGCTGGCGGTTTACCCGTTCGAGCTGAAGAACGGAAGGCGCGAAGTGACGTTCTCGCGGAAGAAGCAGTTGAAGCCGTACACGCTGACGTTGAAGAAGCTGAGCGATACGTTATACCGGCTGGAAGTGGACCAAAGCCTGCCGGCGGGTGAGTATGCGATTACGCCGAACGGGTCCGACCAGGTTTATTGCTTCGCGGTTTATTAAGGTTGGATCGAGACGACTCATTTCTCGGCGAGCATGGCAATCTTAGCCGCAACGTCTCTGCGGACGGCTGCTGTCTGGATTGCCAGGAATTTCTTAAGAGCGGCTTCTCCCCGACCGTCATCGGTGGAGTCATCAGTTGGATCGTACAGCCTCGCTAAAGCAGCCTGACGCTCCCGTTCCCCAAGCGGAATTTCCTGAAGAGCAGCCTGAAGGACCCGTCGTACTGTCTTCTCAATAGTTTCCCAGTTCTCAACCAGCCATCTCCGGTCTTCGTTGTTCAACCTACTGCCGTGAACAATCACTGACCGGATTCGGTAAAGGGTCTTAACGAATTCGGCGACGTCGCCCGATTCCGTAGAATCGACTCGCCGGAGTAGCGCCGCGGCACGTCGGCTTATCCGGCGTGTGTTGTGACTGAGTTCTGGAACGAGCGCCGCTTCCAACGCTGTGGCGTAATCAACGATTCGGTTAACTTCTTCCCACTCCGGATTAAATTGGATCGCTCCGCCTGAAAGGAAGAACCGTTTAGACGCCGCGAACCAATCGGATCTCCACGACGGGCTCGCCCGAAGCTTAGCAGCGAACTGCTCCCACTGTTGCCGGTCTTGCTGATCAATCTTGAATTGAAGCAGCGAGTAGCTATTCAGATCATTTATCGCGCGGTATGGCATCAGCGGAACCTGCTTACCGGTCGGCAGGATGATCGTGTGCCTAACGAAGGATATGTCGCCGACCCGAAACAGCCTGAGCAGCACTAGAAGACTTTCAATATCATCTGGAATACCGCCCACGGACGAGCCAGGGGCGCCGCGCGGCAGAAGCGAGTAGACTTTTTCGAGAATCCAGTCGTTTTGGTTTACGTCTACGGACAATAAAAGTTCTCTAAAGGCCGGATACCGCTGTGCAACAAGGCTGAGTGTGAACTCGCCGAAGGTAAGGCTCTCGGCGTTCGATTCGAGATTGCGGACCAGGACGAGCGCCTTGAACATTGGGGAATTTAAGTACTCGCACGGCGATCGGACCTCCGTGCCAAGCGAATTGGCGCCCTTAAGTACCTAGACAGCCTGTCCTAGCTGTACTTCCGATAATGCGTCTTCAAAACTTCCGAAATGGCCGAACCACTCCGATTGAGTACCATCGGCGTGAAATCGCATGATTCGCCAATCGTCCCGGTTTGATGCTCCGAAATTTGCGATTCTCGCAGTGGTTCCGTCTGGCATCCCGCCAACACGATAGCCAACGACAACACTTTTCGAGTCATCAACATCGTCACAAAACCAAGCGTCCTGGTGGAGTGTGAACGTGTGCAGCATGTCTCCCTCTAAGAGTCTACCTGACCAAGCGTGCGCCCGCAATAAAGGTACCTGCCTAGCGCGTCCAGGCTTATTGCTTCGCGGTTTATTAACTGTCGATTCCCATTTGCGACAGGCGATAGCGTAAGGCGTTGCGGGTGAGACCTAGCAGGCGGGCGGCGTGGCTCTTGTTCCCTTCCGCGGTTTTGAGCGCCTGGCGGATGATCTCCTGCTCATAGGTATCGAGCGTCATGCCGGCGGGCAGAGAGTAGTCGCCCGAAGCCGCGCGGGTCTGGCGGCCCATGTCCAAGCGAATGTCATCGGCGTCGAGCATGGTTCCGCGCGCCATGACGAGACTGCGCTCGATTACGTTTTCGAGTTCGCGGACATTGCCGGGCCAGCCGTATTGCGCGAGGCGTTCGAGAGCGGCTTCGGTGATGCCTTCGACGCGCGAGCCGGTTTCGGGAGATAGTTTCTTGACGAAATGCTCGGAGAGCCAGGGGATGTCTTCGCGGCGCTCGCGTAAGGGTGGGATGTCGATGGGGACGACGTTGAGACGGTAGTAAAGATCTTCGCGGAAGGTGCCCTGTTCGAGAGCGGCGCGCAGGTCCTGGTTCGTGGCGGCGACGACGCGCACGTCGATGCGGAGGGTCTTGTTACTGCCGAGGCGTTCGAACTCGCGCTCCTGCAGAACACGCAGCAACTTGACTTGAATGTGGGCGGGGACGTCGCCGATTTCATCGAGGAAGACGGTGCCGTGATCGGCCTGTTCGAATTTGCCGGGTTTGCTGGTGTTGGCGCCGGTGAACGCGCCTTTCTCGTAGCCGAAGAGCTCGCTCTCCATCAGGTTCTCAGGAAGCGCGGTGCAGTTGATTTTGACAAGCGGCTTATCGCGGCGCGGCGAGTAATGGTGAATGGCGCGGGCGATGAGGTCTTTGCCGACGCCGCTTTCTCCGGCGAGCAGCACGGTGGCGCGAGTGGGAGCGACGCGCATCACGGTGGCGAAGATCTCCTGCATGGGGCGGCTGCGGCCGATGATGTTGTCGATCTCATAGCGGCGGCCGAGTTCTTCCTTGAGCTTGCGGTTCTCATCGCGCAGGGTGCGGACTTCGAGCGCTTTGTGAACGATGGCGCTGAGGTGATCGAGCGCGAAGGGCTTTTCGAGGAAGTCGGCCGCGCCGGACTTCATGGCTTCGACGGCGGCGCCGACGGACCCGTGCGCGGTCATGAGAATGACGGGCGCGGCGGAGTTCTGGCGTTTGAGCAGCGCGAGGAGTTCGAGACCGTCCATGCCGGGAAGGCGGAGATCGCTCAGAATGAGGTCGGCGCGGGCGGCTAGCGGGAGCGCTTCTTCGGCGGAGGCGGCCTGCGTGATTTCGAAGCCTTCTCCGGCTAGGCGGAGTTGGATGACGCGGCGGAGCTTCTCTTCGTCTTCGACTACGAGGATGTTGGGCTTCATGCGTCCACCGCCGGATCAGGCATGGGTAACGTCACCGTGAATGTGGATCCTTCGCCGGGAGTGCTTTGGACATCGATTCTTCCTCTATGTTCGTCCACGATCTTGGCGACGATGGCAAGGCCGAGTCCGGTTCCATCGGATTTGGTGGTGAAGAAGGGATTGAAGATGGACTCGATGCGATCGGGCTCAATGCCGGCGCCGCGATCGGAAACCTCGATGGCGGCTTCGTGTTTGGCGGCGCGGGAGCAGATCGACACGGAACCTCCGGGCGCGGAGGCCTGAAGCGCGTTGGCGAGCAGATTGACGACGACGCGTTCCATGAGCTCGGCATCGAGCGGGAACGCGATGGGGTGCGAGGGAGGTTCTACCTGGATGGCGACGCCGAGCCTTTCGGCATCACGGCGGATGGACCGGACGGCGGCGGCAATGACTTCGGAAAGGTCGGCGACGGCGCGGCGGAGTTGGAGCGGGCGGGCGAAGTCGAGAAAGCGGGAGACGAGGGAGTTGGTGCGATCGACTTCGCTCGAGATGTAGCCGGCGAGTTCGCGCGCGATTTCGTCGCCGGGGGGAAGGTTCTGACTGAGCATATCGGCGGAGCCTTTGATGGTGCCGAGCGGATTGCGCAGTTCATGGGCAAGACCGGCGGTGAGCTGGCCGAGGGCGGCGAGACGCTCCGCGCGGCGGACCTGCTGCTCGGCTTCGCGGAGACTGCGATTGGTGCCGGCGAGTTCTTCGGCTAGCGCCTTATAGCGGACGGACTGCTCGCGGAGCGCTTCGGCGAGCGTGTTGACGAGCAGGCCGGAGATGGCGAGGAACAGGAGGCGCCGGATGAGTTCGTCGATCTGGTCCTGATGGATGTCGAAGATGCGCCAATCGACGAAGAGAAGGAACGATGCGTAGGCGGAGCAGGCGAGGCCGGTGAAGGCGAGGGTGCTGATGACGCCGAGGGTGGCGGCGGCGCTCATGACGGGAAAGAGCAGCACCAGGTAGTACGTGCTTTGAACGCCGCCGGTGTAGCCGATGAGCAGGTAGCCGGTGATGAGCTTGGCGAGATTCCAGATGATTTTGCCGCGCGCGGTTTCGAGCGGGATGAAGCGGGACTCGGTGATCTGGAGCGCGCCGAGAAGGAGGATGAGCGCGATTTCGGAGGGATCGTGATCGGGGGTGATGATGGCCATGGCGACGAACAGCGCGGCCAGCAGAAGGTCCTGCGGACGCGGAGCGCGCGTGGGGATGGTCACGTCGTTATCTTAATCCGGGTATGTAAAAATAAAGTCGTATCCCCCATGGTTAATCAAACCGAGTTGGACCGCGAGACGGAAGCGCCAACTACGCCCGCCGAGCCGGAATCCAACGGAAATTCCACGCAGCACTTGACTGAAGAGAGGGCCGAAGCGAGCGGGTCCGAAGGCGGTCCGGAGAAGGACGCGTCGTTCGGCGATTTGCTGAGTCAGTTCGAGCGGTCGCATCATGACAGTCCGGCGGCCGGCGCGGAAGGACGGGAAGCGACGGTGGTCGGAATCTCCGGGGACTCGGTGTTTCTGGACGTCGGGTTGAAGATCGAAGGGATTCTTCCGGCGGCGAGCCTCCGCGATAAGAGCGGCGAGCTGAAGGTGAAGGCCGGGGACAAGATGCGCGTGGCCATCAACGGCCGCGACGATGAAGGTTATTACAAGCTTTCGCTGATCCATGTGGAAGTGCCGAAAGACTGGTCTTCGCTCGAAAGCGCGATGGCGGAGAAGCGGACCATTCAGGCGACGGTGACGGGGCTGATCAAGGGCGGCCTTACGGTGGACGTGGGCGTGAGGGCGTTCATGCCGGCGTCGCGATCGGGCGCGCGGGATGCGGGCGAACTGCAGAAGCTGGTGGGCCAGGAGATCGCCTGCAAGGTGATCAAGGTGGACGCCGCCGATAACGACGTCGTGGTGGACCGGCGCGCGGTGTTGGAAGAAGAGGAAGCACGCTCCAAGGAGAATCGCTTCACCGAACTGCACGACGGGATGGTGGTGAAGGGGATTGTACGGAACCTGCTGGATTACGGCGCGTTCGTCGATATCGGCGGCGTGGACGGAATGCTGCATGTGGCGGAGATTTCGTACGGACGAGTGAATAAGCCGTCCGACGTGCTGACGATCGGACAGGAGATTCAGGTCCAGATTCTGAAAGTGGATCCGCGGAAGAAGCGGATCTCGCTGGGGATGAAGCAGCTTCAGGCGGACCCGTGGACGACGGCGAACGAGAAGTATCACGCGGGTGAGCGGGTGAAGGGGACGGTTTCCCGGCTGGCGGATTTCGGGGCGTTCGTCGAGTTGGAGCCGGGGCTGGACGGGTTGATTCATCTCTCGGAGATGTCCTGGTCGAAGAAGGTGCGCAAGCCTTCGGACTTGTTGAAACCGGGCGACGCGGTGGAAGTGGTGGTGCTGGGCGTGAATCCGGCGGACAAGCGAATTTCCCTAGGGCTGAAGCAGGCACTGGGCGACCCGTGGGATGAAGTGGAGACGAAGTACGCGGTGGGCACGGTGGTGGATGCGCCGGTGACGAGCCTGACGAAGTTCGGCGCGTTCGTGCAGTTGGACGAGTACGTCGAGGGAATGATTCACGTCGGGGACATCAGCGCGGATAAGCGGCTGAACCATCCACAGGACGAACTACGCGTAGGGCAGGTGGTGCACGCGGTGGTGCTGGAAGTGGAGAAAGCGCGGCGACGGATCCGGCTGGGGATGAAGCAACTGGTGCCGACGGCGGCGGACGAATACATCGCGGAGCACAAAGAAGGCGAAACGGTGACCGGGCGCGTGGTGGAGGTGAAGGGAAACCGCGCGAACGTGGAGTTGGGCGAAGGTGTGCAGGCGACGTGCATTCTTCCGGAAAGACCGCAAGCCAACACCCAAGCCAAGGTGAAGGAAGAGAAAGCGCCGGCGCGCGAGGCAGTGGATCTATCGGCGATGACATCCATGCTGGCGAGCCGATGGAAGGGTGGCGGAGACGTAGCTTCGCTGCCGGGCGCGGCTGCGGCCACGGTGACGGAACCTACGAAGCCGGCGGGTGTGCGCGCGGGGCAGGTGCGGACGTTCCGGATTACGAAACTGGACCCGGAAAAGAAGCGGATCGATTTGGAAGTCGCCGACTAGCGTTGGCCTGACGGACGGGGGAACGGAACCGGCGGGGCGGTGAGTTGGTCGATCAGCCGTTCCAGTTCGGCCTCATCCGGTTGAGGTGTTGTGCAGCATTGTGCAACGCGTTGCGCCTGCGCGGTATGCACAAGCGGTTCAGTGGGTCCTTCTTCCAATTCCTCAATGGTTTGCGGGGAAGGTTGTGCATCGTTGTGCACGGCTTTCTGCACGGAAGCCTTGCGCATTTCAGGCTGCGGGGGAGGCGGCGCGGTGACCCTGGAGATAACGGCGAGCGCGGCGCGGAGGCGGACGCTGGGCGGAGTTTTGGGATCCGTGAGCAAATCCTGAAGTACTTCGAAAGCGACGGGCACCAGCGGCTGCAACTCATCGCGCCAGTGCATGGCTTGTTCGTATTGCATGGTGTGCCATTGATGGCGAAAGGCTTCTGAAGAGCGGCGCCAGTTCGCGATGGTGTTGCGGTGAACGGAAGCGGCGGCGGCGGCTTCGTTAATGGTGCTGCCGGAAGCGAGCAGGGTTAGCACCTGCTGCTGGACTTTCGAGAGATTCGAGGGTAGCGGGAACATACGTATCCTTGATCCGAGTGTGCGGCATCGGAGCAAGAGAACGGGCGGCGCACGCATGCTAACCAGATTAATTTGTTGGGCTTGGAAGAATTGTAACCGGCGTGACCGCTTCAAGCGGAAGGCTGGCTTTCCGCAGAGCCGACAGGATGGCCTGCGCGCGATCGCGCCGAATGGCGAGGAGGACCGGCTGGCCGGTGACCTGCCAGCAATCGTACTTTTGACTGAAGCGGCCGTTGGTGTGGGACTGGAACACGGCAAGCTCTTTCGGGCCGCTGGCAAACGCGAACAACGTAGGCGCGACAACGTCGACGGAGTAGGCCGGGTCGGCTTTACCGAATCGAGGATAGTAAACGGTTCCGTGGTGGGCGATGTAGGAATCGACCAAGCCAAGCCAATCGTGCATGGGGTTGGCGAGGAGCTCGTAGGAGAAGAAGCCGAGGACTTCCGGGGCGAGGATGTCGTCGGGCTTGAGGGCGGGCTTGAGAGCTTTGGAAAGGTCTATGAAGTAGGGCTCGTAAGTGGGGGGGACCATTTCGCGCAGGGTTGCGTGATGGGCGAGGAAGCCGCCGTGAAGGGTCCAGACGCGATTGTTGGCTTGCACCATGCAGCAGAGGATCAGCAGGGCGGCAAGGAACGGGATGCGGAGGGTGGCGGTGGCTGCGAGAAGCGAATCGAGCGCGAACGCGGACAGGCACGCGAGGATGGGGAGGTAGACGTTGACGAGACGGTAGCCGGGCATCCAGTCGCCGCCGTTCAGCATGACGACGGCGATTTGATACGCCAACCAGCAGAAGCCGAGCAAGGGCAGGACCGGCTTGCGGCGAAAGAGAGCGAACGAGCTCAGGATGGCCCAAGGGAAGATGGCGCCGGAAAATTTGACGAGGTACTTAGCGCCGCTGATGAGGTCGCCGGTAGTCAGGGGATGTAACTTGGCGGGGATGGTGTTGGGAACCCACTGGCCGTAATAAGTCAGCCGCCACGCGAGCACGGCAAGGAAGATGATGGCCCAGGGTACAAGGAGCCGGCTGTGAGAGCGGATGGCGCGGATTGGTCCGGTGAGGCCGCGGGTGTCCCAGTAAGCCAGCGCGGCGATGAAAGCCAGAGCCAGTGGGGCAAGGACCACGCTTTCGGGGCGGAGCGTGGTGGCCAGACCGAGCAACGTACCGGCCAGGAGCAGACGGGTTTGCAAGATGAGGGAGAATGTGGCCGTCAAGACGAGCGCATAGAGACCGCTTTCGATTCCGTTGGAGGCCATCAGCCAGTAATCCGCGTTGATGGACGCGGTAAGCATGACGGCAAAGGCGACGAGCGGGGAGACGGCGAGCTGCGAGACGGCGGTGCGATAGGCGATGAGAATCGCGGCGGCGGCGCTTAAGAATCCGAGGCCGATTGCGAAAAGTTCGGGGCGCCAGTGGAGTAACTGCGGAATGGTCATGAGCAGGGTCCAACCGAGGTCGGAGATGCCTTCCACCCGTTGCCCGCGGGTGAAGACCAGGCCATCGCCGTGCACCAGGTTGGCGGCGTAGCGGTGAGCGATAAAGCCGTCGTCGACGATGGCGAGACGAACGTGGAGTACACACACCAACGAAGTTACAAAGAGAGCGGCATAAGCGAGCGGCGCAAGAATGGAGGAGCGGGATCGGAGCGTCATCAACGGCAACGGCCCTTTACCTGGCGCCCGCCAGTTGAGATACCGCGGGTGAGCAAGGAACGGGAAGAGGCTCAGCGCAAGCGGCGAGGACGATGTCGCGCATGGCGAAGTAATACCGGCTATCTTTCCGCAAAGCGATACCCGTACCGACATTGCCGGTAGCTTCAGGCGGAAGCCAGACATAGCGGGTTCGGAACACGGGACTGTTTTCCAGTTGGTCCATCATGCCGCGATATCCCGGATGCGGCATAAAGATGAGATCCGGGCTGTAATTCGCGAAGAAGACGTTTGCGGAGAACTGGTGATGAGCGAAGCGGGTTTCGTTCAAACCGGAGAAATCGAAGACTTTCTTGTTCAGGTTCATAGCGGCGACGTGGCCGATTTCGGTAGCGGCCATGTCCAGGTTATCGGGTAAAGCGGAAAACTTGTCTAAAGCAAACCAGTACTCCGTGTTGAAGGCTTTGTACTCGCGAGTCAGGTTGAAGGTTGCAAAGTTACCGTGAAGCAGATAGGCGAGCGGCTGTACGTTCGTCACGGTGGGGAGAAGAAAGAAAAAGGCGGCGGCGAAGGCGGCATATCGATAAGTGGGCGGGATAGAGTTCAGCGATGCGAACCTGGCGGTAGAGATGCGGCTCAATAACCGGACGGTGGCCACGGTGGAAAGATAGATGAGAACGGGTAAGTCAGCGTAGTTGAAACGCTGGTTCTGTCCCATGATCGGGACAATGCCGAAAAGGATATAAGCCATGTGGGCGGCTAAGCCGGCGATAAGAGCTTTATCCAGTGCCGCTGTTTCGCGCCGCCATGACGCCCAATTAACCGCTGCATTCAAGACGATCAGCAGGAACAGCAGCCAGTAAGAAGAGATGAAAAACAGGAAGCTATAAAGCGACGTGACTCCGTAGCCGGCGAGGCCGGGATAGAGCTTGAGGGACTTTGCGTAAAACGAGAGGGGCAGCGGTGACTGAAAGTAACTAGCCGCGAACGCCATTTGGGCGATCAGCGTGAGGATGGTGCATCCGAGCATGAGCGCGGCTGCGCGGCGGCGTTCGCGTTGATTGCGCACAAGGCCGATCCAGATCAGGGGGACCAGGAGGGAATAGATCAACAGGTCCGGCCGCGACCCGAAGGCGAGACCTCCCACGATTCCCGCAAGGATGGCGGAAGACGCGGTTCCGGTGGAAGAATGCCAACTTAAGCAGAAAAGATAGACGGTGAAGTAGAAGAGGCCGAACAACGCGTCCATTCCACTAAGAAGATGACCGACTACATGGGAGGCGGACCACGCCAAAGAAACACAGACGGCGGTAAGTGCAATGAGCTTATAAGTAAGAGGTCCGGGAATTCGGAACAAGACGAGCGCCGTCATCGCGCCGAAAAACAGCAATCCTGAGATTAGGCTGGAGCAGACAGCTACGCCGATGGGGCTGGCGGTAATTAGTTCGCGCACGGGCATGACCACGCAAAGAAAGTAGTAGGGGCTGGTAAGGCCGTAAGTGGGGGGACCGCCGGGGTTCCAGATCATAGCTCCGTAGCGGAGGAGATTATCGGCGTAGCGAACCAACATCAGCGAGTCGTCAACCACGGGCCGAAAGGGCTGCGGGCCGGCAAAATTGAGAGCGGCGACGAAGGCGATGTTGAACAACGCCCCGGCGATCAGGATCAGGCAAGTCCAGGAGATCCAGCCAAGGTCAGTCGGGAGATCTCCCGGCTTGGGAGCACTGGTGGATGTCACGGGGCCTATTGGCAAGTATAGACGCCCGTGACAAGCGTATTCGTGGTGTCTTAGTTAATGGTGAAGGTCAAGCTGTTGGACTTGGCCGAACCCTGCGCCGGATTGACGGCACTGATTTGCGCCGTTCCCGCGGAAGCGATATCGGTGGATAGGACCGTCATTTTGATTTGGGTGGCGCTGACGAAAGTAGTCTTGCGCTGCGCGCCGTTCCATTCGCCATAGCAACCGCTAATGAAGCCCGTTCCGGTGATGGTGACCTGCAAAGCCGCACCGCCGTGAGTGGCGCTCGAGGGACTGAGCGACTGCAGGACGGGAGCGGGGTTGGCGGTAACGACGTTGAGGGTGGACGTTACCGTGGAGGCATTCCCTTTGGAATCGACCGCGACGGCGGTGAGGGTGCGTGCGCCGGGATTGCCGGTGATATCGGCGTAGCTGGCGTGATAGACGTTGGAGCCGGCGGATTTGGCGATCACGATCTCGTTCGAGTCGATAACGCCGTTGCCGTTGGCGTCAAAGGTGGTGCGCACGGTGGCGATGGGAGTGGTGTCCGTGGCGGTGATGGAAGCGGTGAGCGGTCCGCCGATGCCGATTTCGGAGTTGGCGGCGGGAGACGTGATGGCAACCGTGGGCGTGGTGAACGTCACGGGACCGTTCTGAGTAATGTATTCCTGAATGCCCTGTTCGGGCGTCGTCCCGATTTGTTCCGGGCCGGAGCCGTAGGCCGTTCCCAGCGTGTTCCCTTCGTGGAAGAATACTTCGGCGAAGTTATGGTTCAGATTGGCGAAGTCATTGAACGTGGGATCGGTGGCGCCGGAGTATCCCTGGACCGTGGCATTCGCCGCGCAGCTGAGTTGCCAGGAGTAGCTCATCAGGCTGTTATAGGCGGTGCCTTTCATGGTTTCGTTGTCGATTCCGCCGTGGCGCAGGCCAAGGGTATGACCCAGCTCATGAGCGATGGTGCGCCACTGGGTGCAGGCGTCCATCAGGTACCCGGCCGGATTGATTCCCCAATCGCCGAGGGCCAGAAGAAAATCGTTCCCGGGAAGGCTGTTGTAGTCCGGAGCGTTGTTGATGAACAGTTCGGAGTTGCCGCCGGAACTATCTTCATAGACGACCTTGCTGGTGGCATCGGGCAGAGGGTTAAAGATACCGTTGACAATTACCTGACCGGTGACGGTTCTCGAGAAGCCGTAAATCTGCTTGACTTGCCCTGCGCCGGTTCCAGACGCGATTTTCACGAAGAAGTCGTTTGTGAGGCCGGCGGGAAAGGCATCGCCTTCGATGAAATAGCTTTGGGTGGCGCTGAAGGAGCCGGCGCTGCTCACCGGGTGAGCGGCGGGCGGCTTGTCCACGAATGAGAAGTGGTCGGCCAGAATGGCGTATTTGAAGGCGAGTTCACGGCCATCTTTGTCCTGGCTGCCGAAGAAGTAGTTCTTGGCGTCCTGGAAAGCGCGGGTACCGATACCCGCGATGTTGATGGACTGGGGCGCGCCATAGTAGAGAACGTCGATCAGGCCGGTGTTGCCGCCGGCGGTGAGCCCGATTTGCTGGCCTCCATCAAACGGACCGGCGCCCATGTTGTAAGAGAAGGCGCCGGATAGCTTATCGAGCCCGCGGCCGCCATCGATATGCATGACGACTCCGGCGGGAATGGACGCGGGCGTGCCGCCGTTGATCAGCGCTCCGTACATGGTTCCGGTGAGCGCGGGGGCGGAATTCAGCATGGCGGGAAGGTAGCCCGCGCCGCCTCCCACGGCGGTGATGACGCCGGGAGCGGGCTGGAAGCTGAACGCGGGGGTGTCGGCGAGCCAATCCATTTCCAGGAAGAGATCGCGCACGTTGGGATTCGCGCCCATGGCCGCCAAATTCAGATCGATGACGCCGTCCTGATTCATGTCGATACCGGTGGTTTCCCAATGATCGAGCAGGCCGTCCTGATCGGAATCGAGATGGTTGGCGCGATAGATGATTTGCGCGCCGGTGGTGGTGGTGGCGAGGAAAGCGATGCGATGATCGCCGCGGCGCATGGTGCGGACCGTGCCGGTTTCGGTTTCCGCGGCGTTGCCGATGGCCATGTTCACGCCGAGGGAAGCGACGATGTTGCCGGGCCCGATCTGGTCGCCGACCTGGGCGACGGGAATCGCGGTGTACGGGTGGAAGACCATGGCGTTGGGCGGCGAGAGTTGATTCTCCACATCGACGCGAATGGTCCAGAGTCCGGTTTGGGACGAGAACAGCAGCGGGAAGTTGCCGAGCACGGGATTGGTGCGGCTGGCGTGGTTGGGCGTGCCGACGAATGAGATGACGAACGAGTCATTGGCGATGCCGGTGGCGCCAAAGCCAGGGTTGACGACGGCGACACGGCTGTTGGTGGGATAGGACGAGAAGTAGATGGGATTGTTGTTATCGTCGTAACCGAGTTCCGCGGCGTTGATGCAGGTTTCGCCGGGATCGCAGACGCCGTTGTGGTTGCCGCCGACGTCATTGGGAGCTTCCACCATGAGGCCGGTGACGCGGATGATCTGCCACGCGGAGCCGGTGTTGACGGAAGCGAAGATTCCGGGCCCGGCGGTGAGACTTAAGTTGCTAGCGCCGACGGTGGTCAGGGTGCCCTGAAAGACGACGACGTTGCCATCGGCGGAGAGTCCGGGGGCGGTATCGAGGTAGGAGAAGTTACTGCCATCCGCGATGGAGACCTGCGAGGCGAAACCGCTGGTGAATAAAGTGATCTCGTTGAGTCCGGTATCGCGGCTGGTGGTGGTGATCACGATGCTCCCGTTATTGGCGACGACCGGTTGAGGCGTACTGGTGTTGATCCCGTAGCTGGTTTTCTTGCCGGAGACGGCCTCATAGAGCGACGTCGTGGTGCCTTGAATGGCGGCGTAGACCGCGTTGGAGGTTTTGTTCAGGCTGGGTGCGCCGTAGAGCGCGGTGTACTGTTGACCGGAGCCGGCGCGGGCGACATACGTGTAGGCGTTGAGCTCGGTGGCGTTCCAGAGGCGGACGTTCTGAGAACTGCCGGCTGTGTCCTCAGCGATGATCTGGTTGTTGTTGTTGATCTGAAGCTGCTGATTAAAGAAAACGGTGCCAGGGTTGCCCGAAGCGGGATTGATGTCTAGGGGCGGATGCATGTTGCCGTCCGAGGTCCAAAGGGTCTGGCCAATGGACGTTTGGCCCATGAAGGCGCAGAGGGCATTGTCATTGATGGAAGGTTCGCCGAGCGCGGTGAATCCGCCGCCTTGCGTGTTCGCAACGACGTAGTACTCATAGAACTTTCCGGGAATGGGAGTGGACTGCGCGGAGAGGAGCGAGAAGGACGCAAGGAGCAGGAAAAGGGCTTTTCTAAACGGCTTGAGCATGAATGGGCCTGTTATTTAGGATGGTTTTGGGTGAGCGGGTCTTAGGCAGTATACGTCGCATGGCGTTGCAGGGCAAGTAAAATTTGTGATACACGCGGAGGTGGGGAGTTGAAGCGATATCCGTTCCAGGCGCGAATTCAAGCGGGCGATGGAGGCGGCGCCCACGTTCTGTTTCCGTATGACACGGAGAAGGAGTTTGGGACGAAGGGGAAGGTGCCGGTGAAGGCGACGATCGACGGCGTAGCGTACTCCGGCTCCCTTATCAAGTACGGCTTTCCCCAGCATTTGTTGCCGGTGGCGAAGGCGATCCGGACTCAGATTGGGAAACAGCCGGGCGATCCGGTGGAAGTGGTTGTGTGGAGAGACGAGGCGGTGCGGACGCTGGAGGTGCCGGCGGCGTTTGGACTTCTGCTGAAGGAACGGGGGCTGCTTCCGTTCTTCGAGAGTTTGAGCTATACGAATCGGAAAGAATATTGCCGATGGGTGAGCGAGGCGAAGAAGGAAGAGACGCGGGCTCGGAGATTGCAGAAAGCGGTGGAGATGCTGAGGGATGGGGTGAAGACGCCGGGATAGATATCGCTTATGGTTAGGTGTAGTGGTATTCGAATGGAACTCACAGAAAGCGTCAGCGAATCTAAAAAAGCATGGAGTGACTTTCGAGGACGCGTCGACGATATTTCTCGATCCATTCACGCTGACGTTCAATGATCCAGACCATTCTTTCGACGAGCACCGGGAGATCTCAATCGGCTATACAATGAGGGGGCGACTGGTGTTTGTGTCTCATTGCGAGCGTGGGAGCCACGTCCGAATGATTAGCGCGCGGGCTGCGACGGAAACAGAGCGTAGGCAATATGAAAAAAGAACCGAAGTCTGACGAGATGCGGGATGAGTACGATCTTTCTGAATTGATCGGTGGAGTTCGGGGTAAGTATCATGAGCTTGCGCTGGGCGGGAGTAATCTGGTCCTGATCGATCCGGATCTCGCGGTCTTCTTCCCCGACGCCGAATCTGTTAATCGGGCGTTGCGCGCGGTGGCGGACGCCGCACAAGCTGCAACCGCATCAAAGTCCCGAAAATAACCACCTCCGCCAAGCGATAGCTGGCGCGGCAATTCACGAACGCGCCGTGGAGCAGCTAGCCCCACCGGATATCAATCACCTGACGCGCATACACCGGCGACACCCAGTGATCCAGTCTCCCGTTCGTTCCCCTGAGCGCGGTCGCAACCAGCGCCTGTAGCTCCTCCGGCCGGAACGATCGCCGAATGGATTGCTTGCCGTCCGCGCACCCCACGCGGCTCAGCATCGGACACAGAAAAACGGTGTAGAGCGCGAGCGGGAGCGGATGGCGCACGGGGTCGAGACAGATGAAGCGCTTGACGGATCGGCCGGCATTGCGGATCAGCGCGATGATCTGGTCTTCGGTCAGGTGGTGCAGCATCATGACGGAGACGGCGGCGTCGGCGGCGGGGAGCAGGTCGCGCGTGGCATCGGCTGTGACGACGGGGATATCCGGGATGACGCAATCGGGCGGTTTGAGGTCGACGCCGGTGACGTCCGGGATGTTGAGCTTGGCCCGGATGTGGCGGAGTAACGCGCCATCGCCGCAGCCGATATCGAGGACGCTGCGCGGGATGGGCGGTTGCGCCAGGCGGCCGGCGATCGCGGTCCAGTTGCCCATCAGGCGGTGGATGAGCGCCAGGTCGCGATGAAACGCGCGCGCGACGTCCGGCGGCGGGTTCGGCTGGTCCATGATCTCCGGCGCGAGAGAGCGAGTCTTCATCTGCGGCGCTATAATTCTGGCACTACTTATGAACGATTTCACGCGCAGGACTTTATTGGCTGGCGTTGGTGCGGCCGCTGTAACGACGGCCGTGAGGGGGGCAAAGCCATCATGGCGGCCAAAGCTCGGAATTCTGGGCGAGTACACGCCGGGCAATCTAGCCTTTGCGAAGGCGGAGGGGTTCACCAGCATGGGGATCTGGGCGCATCCCGGCGAGCGGGGCGCGGAAAAGATGACGGACGAGACGCTCGCGGCGATGCGGTCGGCGTTTCAGGAATCCGGTGTTTACCTTTCCGTGGTTGGATCGACTGTGAATCATATTGCTCCCGATCCCGACCGGCGCAAGAAGATCAACGCGGATTTCGTGAAGGTGATTGAGATGGCGGGCAAGCTGGGCGCGCCGTATGTGGGGACGGCTTCTGGGACCATCCCGGGGCGGCCGTTGAAGGAGCAGGTGGCGGAGATCGTGCGCGTGTATGAGAGCGATTACTTTCCGGCTTGCGAGAAGTATAAAGTGCGCGTGTTGTGGGAGCCGTGGCCGGACGGACCCAACGTGGCGACCGGGCCGCAGGGTTATGACGCGCTGTTCACGGCGTTCGGGAACTCGCCCTATGTGGGGTTGCAGTACGATCCGTCGCACCTGGTGAGATTATTCATGGACACCATACAGACCGCGCGCGATTACGCCGATAAGATCTATGACGTCCATTTGAAAGACACGGAGATTATGTGGCCGGTGTTGAAGAAGGTGGGGATCCGTCCGTACGACAACGTGGAGTGGTGGCGGTACCGGATTCCGGGGAACGGGTCAATCGACTGGCCGGCATTCTTTACGGTGCTGGAGGAGCGCGGGTACACGGGGGCGATGAACATCGAGCACGAAGACGATCTATATGGCGCGATGCCGCCGGCCGGCGAGTTCACGGAAGATTATAAGAACGGCTTCCGCGTGGGACACCGGTACCTGCGCAATTACGTTCCGGCGTGAGAAGTTACGATTCGGCTCGGAGAAACCGGGCGAGAAACGGCTCAAGTTCGGGCGCTAGGAAGTTATCGATTTCCAGCTCGGTTCCCGGAAGTTCGGGATGGGTGGTGCGCAGGCCGACGACTTTCATTCCGGCGGCGCGCGCGGCTTCGATTCCCGCGTAGGAATCTTCAAAGACGAGACAGCGCGCCGGCTCCACACCCAGCAGTTCGGCCGCTTTGAGATAGATATCGGGGAATGGCTTCGGTCTGGCGACTTGGTGCCCGTCGACGGCCACGCGGAACAGATGGTCCAGGCCGGCTTTGCGCAGGACGAAGGTCACGTTTTCCGGCTCGGCGTTGGTTCCGCAGGCGATGGGGAGATCCTGATGCCGCTCGAGAAACGCGCGCAGGCCGGGCACAATCGCATCCGGAAGCAGCGGGCCGATCAACTCGCGGTACACCAGTTCCTTGTCGGCGCCGTATTGGAACACGTCCGCGTCGCTCAGGGTGTTGCCGAAGAAGTCGCGGATGATCTCATCATTGCGCTTGCCGTACATGCGCTCCTGCATGGCGTCGCTCGTCTGGATGCCGCGGCTGCTGTTGAAGCGCAGCCAGGCATCGCGATGAACGGGATTCGAATCGACGATCACGCCGTCCATATCGAAGATCAAGGCGGCCTCAGCCACGCCGATCACCGGCCGCGTGCATCGGCGGCTCGCTTCGTATCGCATCCAGTAGCCAGGCGCCATACTGCTCGGAGACCGCGCCGACGGGCAGCGCGACAATCTCCGGCACTTCGTAAGAGTGCAGGTCTTTGATTCGCGCTTCCAGCCCGGGGAAGCGATCGGCGGAAGTCTTCATGAGCAGCAAATGCTCGGATGAAATTTCCAACCCGCCTTGCCAGTGATAAATACTCCGCATGGGCGGCATGATCTGCACGCAGGCCGCCAGCCGCTCACTCACCACAACGCGCGCGATGCGCTCGGCTTCGTCCGGGTCTGCACAGGTGCTCAGAACAACCATCAGTTCGTTCATAAATGAGAGTGAAAATGTTATTATCTGGCAGAGCTTACGCTCCATGAAGTTACCATTCGGAAAGATAGCCGTGGCCGCGATCGCGCTGATGACCATCGGCTATGGCATCGCCGAGTTTCGGGGGCCGAACGGGTACACCGGACTGATGCGGAAGCGCGACCAGGTGCGCGAACTGGAGCAGGAGAATCAAAAGCTGCGGACGGAGATCGACCGCCTGGATCACCGGGTGGACCGGCTGCGTCATGATCCGGCGGCGCAGGAGCTCGAGATTCGCAAACGGCTGGGGTTGGTGAAGCAGGGTGAGACTGTATACGTGCTGCAGGATAAGCCCAAGCCGCCGGCCGCCAAGTAGTTAAGCTGTACCGATGTCTTCCATTCTTGAAATTGCCGGCTTGATCGACCACACACTGTTGAAACCGGACGCCACCCGGGATCAGATCGCCGCGCTGTGCGAGGAGGCGCTGCGCTACCGGTTCGCGAGCGTGTGCGTGAATTCCTATTGGGTGCCGCTCGCGATGCGCGAACTGGGCGACGACGATGGGGTGGCCGTGTGCAGCGTGGCGGGATTTCCGCTGGGCGCGATGAGCACCGCCGCGAAAGTGGCCGATGCCGGAGAAGCGGTGGATAATGGCGCGCGCGAGATCGATATGGTGATCAACATCGGCGCGCTGTGTTCGGGCGATAGCTACGCGGTTCGGCGCGACATCGAAGCAGTGGTGGAGGAATGCCATCGCGGCGGCGCCATCGTGAAGGTGATTCTGGAAACGGCGCTGCTCACTGACGATCAGAAAGAAGAGGCGTGCCTGCTGGTGAAAGACGCGGGCGCGGAGTATGTCAAAACGTCGACGGGTTTCGGGCCGGGCGGCGCGACCGTGCACGATGTGGAACTGATGCGGCGCATGGTGGGCGAAACCATGGGCGTGAAGGCTTCGGGCGGGATCCGGACGCTGGCTGACCTGGAAATGATGGTGGCCGCCGGAGCTTCGCGCATCGGCGCCAGCGCGGGCGTCCGGATAGTCGAGGCGGCCGCTGCCCGATAATACTCTGACCCCCGAACGAACTCCGGCACGGCCACCGGCGGCGCGCAAGGCTAAGTTCCGCGAGCGCTCGGACCTGCTGGATTTTCTGCTCGAAGTCTCAGCCGTTACTTCGCAGACGCTGGATCTGGATGAACTGCTGGCGAATGTTTCCGGCATCGTCCGCAAGGTGCTGCATACCGACCTGTTCGCCATCCTGCTCTATAGCGAGAAGTCTCACGATCTGACCATTCGTTACGCGATGGGACATCGCGAAGAGGTGGTGCGGAATGTCCGGATCGGTTTGGGCGAGGGGATCACAGGCGCGGCGGCGCAACTGCGCGAGCCGGTGCTGGTGACGGATGTGCGGCGCGACAGCCGCTATTTGAACGCATCGGACGCGGTGCGGGCGGAGCTGGCGGTGCCGATGATCGCGCGGCAGAAGCTGGTCGGCGTGATCGACGTGCAATCGACTCGGGAAGGCGCATACGGCGAGTACGACCGCAGCATGCTGCGGCTGATTGCGAGCCGCGTCGCCTCCACCATCGACAACGCGAGGCTATACAGGCGGGCGGAGCGCCAGAACCGCACGCTCAAGACGCTGTCGCGCATCTCGCAGGAGTTTACCTCCATTCTGGATCTGGATGAGCTGCTGAACAAGATCGCGACCCGCGTCCGCAGCCTGATCGCGTACGACGCGTTCAGTATCCTGCTGACGAATGAAGACAAGAAGCTGCTGCGGCATCGCGTGAGCATCCGCTATGACGAGCGGGTGAAGCTCGATGAGATTCCGATGGGCCGCGGCATTGTGGGCGCGGCGGCGGAGAGCCGCAAGCCGGTGCGCGTGGACGATGTGGGGAATGATCCGCGCTACATCGCGTCCCACTCGGACATCCTTTCCGAAGTGGCGATCCCGCTGATCGTGCACGACCGCGTGATGGGCGTGATGGATCTGGAAAGCAGCCATATCGGCTTCTTCACGGATGACCACGTGCGCACGCTCTCATTGCTGGCGCCGCAGATCGCAAGCTCGGTGGAGAACGCGCGGCTGTATCAGGACATCGCGGACCGCGAGCGCAAAATGCAGGACGATCTGCGCGCGGCGCGTGAACTGCAGACGCTGCTGCTGCCGGCGACGACGCCGCCGATGCGCGGACTGGAATCCGCCGTGGGGCTGCGGCCCGCGCGGGAGATCAGCGGCGACGTTTACGATTTCTTCCAACATTCCGACGCGCACTCCGTGGTGGCGTTCGGCGATTCGAGCGGCAAAGGCGCGGCGGCGGCGCTCTATGGCGCGGTGCTCGATGGGCTGCTGCGAACGTTGGCGCCCCGCTGGCGCAATCCGGCGCTGTTGATGAAAGCGCTGAACGACAAAATGGTGGAGCGCCCGGTGGAGGCGCGCTACGTGACGCTGCTGTTGATGTTGTGGTCGCCGCAAACCATGCGGTTCACCATTTCCAACGCGGGCAACACGGTCCCCATGATCTGCCGCCGCGGAGAAATTCTGAAGCTGGTGGTGGAAGGCGTGCCGCTGGGCCTGCTTCCGAATCGCGACTACGACGAAGTGGTGTTTCAGGCGGAACCGGGCGACACCATCGTGCTTTATTCGGACGGTGTCTCCGACCACATGAGCCCGTCGAATGAGGAGTTCGGCAGAAGCCGGCTCGCGAAGATTGTGCGGCGTCAGTGCGAGAGTTCCCCGCAGGACTTGATCAACGGGATCTTTGCGGAGCTGGATCGCTTCAACACCGCGCGCTTCGACGACCAGACGGTGATCGTGATGAAGGTCCGCAACCGGCGCGGATACAAGAAGACCTGCTGAAATGTTCCGCTATATTCGGGGCAAACTCTTCTGCGAAGCTGTGCCTCTGGACGAAATTGCGAAGCAGGCCGGCACGCCATGTTACGTGTACTCGGCCAACTCCGTGCGCGACGCGTACCGCGATTATGACTATGCGTTCGGCGAACTGCCGCACACGGTCTGCTACGCGGTAAAGGCGAACTCCACGCTGGCGATTCTGCGGCTGCTGGCGGCGGAAGGCGCGGGCTTCGATATCGTTTCGGGGGGCGAACTTTACCGGGTGTTGCGCGCGGGCGGGGATGCGTCCCGCGTGGTCTTTTCGGGCGTGGGGAAGACCGCGCCTGAGATCGAATACGCGCTTGTGAGCGGCATCCGCGGTTTCAATTGCGAGTCGGAAACGGAACTGGCGCTACTCGATTCGATTGCGGCGCGCCTGCGGACGAAAGCGGGCTTCTCCCTTCGCATCAACCCCGACGTGGATGCCGCGACGCACCCGTATATCTCGACGGGCCTGAACGAGCACAAATTCGGCATCCGGATGGAAGCCGCCGAAGCCGTTTACCATCGCGCGCTCCGCTTGCCGAACATCGTGGCGGAAGGGATCAGTTGCCACATCGGGTCGCAGATTCTGGATCCCGCGCCGATGATTGAAGCCGCCGGGAAAGTTCTTGCGCTCGCGACGCGCCTTCGCGGCCAAGGCCACGCGCTGCGCCACGTCAATCTGGGTGGCGGCCTAGGCATCTCCTACAAGCCGGACGAAACCGCGCCCGGCATTCATCCGTTCCTCGACGCTATTCGACCGGCGCTTCAATCGAGCGGGCTCGAAATCATTGTGGAACCGGGCCGGTCGATTGTGGGCCAGGCGGGCATGCTGCTGACGAAAGTTCTGTCGCGGAAGAAGAACGGTCTGAAGGAGTTCGTGATCGTCGACGCGGCGATGAACGATCTGATCCGGCCCGCGCTCTACCATTCGCATCATGAGATTCTGCCGGTGGATCACAGCGAGCAGACTTCGCTGGTGGACGTGGTGGGGCCGGTGTGCGAAAGCGGAGACTTTCTGGCGAGAGATCGGACGCTGGCGGGCGCGCATCCGGGCGATTATCTGGCGGTGGCGGCCGCCGGCGCGTACGGGTTTGCGCAGTCCTCCAACTATAATTCGCGGCCACGCTCGGCCGAAGTGATGGTGGAAGGCGACCAGTGGCGCGTGGTGCGGGAACGCGAAACGTATGAGGATCTGGTGCGGGGGGAACGGCCGTGAAGTGGGTTCTCCCGGCGCTGGCGGTAATGCCGTTATGGGCGCACGATCCCGTGACCACGCGGCTCACCTACACGCGCGACATTTCCCGATTGATCAACCGGCGCTGCATCGGGTGCCATGGTTCGAATGCAAGCGTGCCGCTCGCGAGCTATGAGCAGGCGCGGCCGTGGGCGAAAGCGATTCGGGATCAGGTGATGACGCGCAAGATGCCGCCCTGGGGCGCGGTGCCCGGATTTGGGCCGGATCTGCGAGGCGATCCAAGCCTGACCACCACCGAGATCGACACGGTGGTTCGTTGGGTGGAAGGCGGAGCGCCCGAAGGGGATGCCGCGTTGCTGCCGCATACCGGGGCGCCCGTGCTCGCACCGCTTCCGAATCTTGCGGGACCGATGATAGCGATGGATTGCGAATGGCACGCGGCGCGCGATTTCACCTTGAATGGGATTCGCTCGAACGCTCCCCTCCAGATGACGCTGACCCGCCCGGATGGCGCGGTGCTTCCGGTCATCTGGCTGCGGGACACTCCGAAACAACCGCGCGACTTCGTGTTTGCGAAGCCGCTCCCAATTCCACGCGGCTCCGTGCTCCGGATGCAATCGAGCGGCTCGGGCGGCGGCGTGTGGCTCGCGCTCAGCCCAGCAGCCGCATCGCTTCGGCCACCAGGAAAAGAGAGCCGGAAACAAACACCGCGCTGTCCTGCCTCGTGACGGCCGCGAGGGCCGAACGCAAATCTGGTTCAACGCGGATCGACGGGTGCTCCACCATCTCCAGAAACGTCTCCGGGGCCAGCGCGCGCGGTTGGTCCGGCACCGTTACGATCACCTCGCGGAAGAACGGGAACAGCGTCCCGGCCATCTCCTCGACGGCTTTATCGCGCATCGCGCCAAAGATCAGAATCGGCTTCGGATCGGCATAAAACTCCGCGACATATTCGGCCAGCGCACGCGCGCCCGCCGGGTTATGCGCGCCATCCACAATAATTTCGGGACGCGCACGCACGCGCTCCAGTCGCCCCGGCCAGCGCGCCTCACGAATCCCCTCGCTCGGAATGCCTAACTCATGCAGCGCCGTCGCCGCCGTTAACGCGTTGACGATCTGGTGGCGCCCGGCCAGCCCGCAGCGCAATTCCTTCCCATGCGCCTGGAATGTGGTCCCATACCGGTCCGCATGCACATGCTCGGGCCACCACGCATCCACCACCGCCGCGCCCACGCCCGCGCCGGTTTCGCGGATCACGCGATCGGCCGCCGCGCGCTGCGGCGCAACCACAACGGCCACGCCCGGCTTGATGATCCCGGCCTTTTCCCCCGCAATAGACTCAATGCTGGTACCTAGAAACTTCTCATGATCGAAATCCACGGGCGTGATCACGCATAGCTCCGGCTCCACGACATTGGTCGCATCCAGCCGCCCGCCCAAGCCCACTTCGAGCACCGTGATGTCCACGCGCTTCTCGCGGAACAGCAGGAAAGCCATCGCGGTGACGGTTTCGAAATAGCTGGGATGCGCGTCGATCTCGCCGCTTGCCACCAGCGCTTCGCTCACCCTATGCACCTCATCGAAAGCACGCGTGAACTCTTCCACCGACACGGGCTTCCCATCGATGCGAATGCGTTCCGTCGGCTCCAGCAGATGCGGCGACGTGAACAGACCGGTGCGCAATCCAACGGCGCGCAAGCCGGATTCAATCATCGCGCAGGTCGACCCTTTTCCGTTGGTGCCCGCCACGTGCACAAAGCGCGCGGGACGGAGATGGGGGCCGTCCAGCTCCGTCATCACCCGGCGGATGCGCTCCAGCCCGAACTTCGCCGTCTTCAGTTCGTTCCCGAGCGCGTAAAGGAAGCTTACGGAATCGGGGTAATTCATCAGGCGGCTACAGCATCTCCGCAGAAGAAGCGCAGCGCGTCGGATATATATTGCTTGAGCTGGCCGCGCGGAACCACGGCGTCCAGCATGCCGTGCTTCAGCAGAAATTCGCTGCGCTGGAATCCTTCGGGCAGTTTCTGGCGGATGGTCTGTTCAATGACGCGCGGACCCGCGAAGCCGATCAGCGCGCCCGGTTCCGCGATGTTCAGATCGCCCAGCATGGCGAGACTGGCCGTAACGCCGCCCGTCGTCGGATCGGTCAGAACGCTGATATAGGGGAGCCGCGCTTCATCCAGGCGCATCAGAGCGGAGGAAATCTTGGCCATCTGCATCAGGCTGATGGCGCCTTCCTGCATGCGCGCGCCGCCCGAAGCCGAGATCACGATCACCGGCGAATGTTCCATGATGCCGTGCTCAATGGCGCGCGTGATCTTTTCCCCCATCACCGAACCCATGCTGCCGCCGATGAACTTCGGCTCCATCGCGCAGATATTGACCTTGCGGCCATTCAACTTTCCGCGCGCGGACAACAGGGCGTCTTTCATCTTGGTTGCGCTGCGCGTGCTCTGCAGACGGTCCTTGTAGGATTTCGAATCCACGAATTCGAGCGGGTCGGACGACATCAGCTCCGCGTCCAGCTCTTCATAAACGCCGTCGTCGAACAGCCACCTGAGGCGCGAAACGGCGTCCGTGCGGAAGTGCGCTCCGCAACCGGTGCAAACGTTATGACTGATTTCGAGATCTTTCTTCCAGATGATTTCGCGGCACTGGTGGCACTTCTCCCAAAGCCCTTCGGTCTTCACCGTTTTGGGGTTCTGGTCGGATTTCAGTTTCTTCTCGGGGTCGTGATCGTCGCGTGTAAACCAGGACATCTCAGATTCACTTTCGCACACTACCGCGGGTAGGGCCTTCGCGAATCAGCGCGGGTATGGATGGCCGCGCAGGATGGCGAACGCGCGGTAGATTTGTTCGGCCAGCATGGCGCGCGCGAGTTCGTGGGGGAACGTCATCGCGGATAGCGAGAGCAACAGGTCGGCGCGATCCCGCCATTGCGGCGGAAGACCGTCCGCGCCGCCGACCAGGAACACCATCTCCTGCCCGGTCATTTCCGCGCGGCCGATGAGCTCCGAGAAAGCCTGCGAATCCATGGAGCGGCCGAGCGGATCGAGAAAGATCTTCCGCGCCGCCGGATGCTTCGCAAACAAGTCGGACTTATCCGGACGAACTTCGAGCGATTGGGCGGAAGCGTAGTGAGCGATGCGGGCCAGATAATCGGCGGCGATGGCGTTGGCGTGAGCGTCGCGCGGACGGCCGATGTAGTAAAGAAAAAGCTTCAAGCCGCCGGAACGGAGACGTTCTTCGCGCCGCGCCAGAGCCGTTCCAGGTCGTAGTATTCCCGCGACTTCGGCGAGAACACGTGCACCAGAAAGTCCCCGTAATCGGCCAGCACCCACTCCGCCTGCTCGTAGCCTTCCAGGCTTACCGGAAACTCGCCGCGCTGCTTGAGTTGGAAGCCGATCTCGTCGCTGATCGCTTTCACCTGGGGGGAATTCGCGCCCGTGGCGATGATGAAGAAATCGGTGAAGGACGTGATGCCAGTGAGATCCAGCACGACGATGTTTTGCGCCTGTTTGTCTTCCGCGGCACGAACCGCCGCCATCCAGACGGGTTCTTCATTGGATTCGGTTGAAGCGCCCGGCGGGTGCGGAGCGTCTTTAAGAGTATCGATCTGATCCAGAACCTTGCCTCAGTTCCAATCGTACTATAGAGAGACAGCTTCCAAGATGCGCTTCCGGCTTCACTTTCCCCTGTTTATCGGTCTTCTCGGCGCTGCCGCCGCATTCGCGCAGGATGCGGCTCCCGAGGCTCCGGCGGTGACGCGAGCGCGCGCGGAGTTGAATAAACTCAAGGATCTGGCGGCCACCGGTGTGGTCCCGCGCGCCCGCGTTGCGGAAGCCGCGGACGCGCTGTCCGATGCCGAGGACGATGCGGCCATTCGGGCCGCGCTCTACCAGAAAGACATCACGGTGGAGCAAGCTGACGCGCTGGTGGACCTCACCGGCAAGCGCGTGACGCGCCGGCGGAAGGCCGTGGACGCGCGCAACAAACTGCTCGCCGAAGGAATCATCGCGCGCTCCGAAGTCACCGAACTGCAGGCGGCTCTCGATCAGGCCGCGAACGACTACACCTGGGCTTCGTCGCGGGCTAAATTCGCGCGCGAGCAAGCCGAGTTCGCCTTGAATGAGCAGGAGATCATGCGCCAGATGGAACTCGCCGCATCCACCCATTCCGCCGTAACCGGCCCCGGTTTAGTGGAACATTTCGCCGGCAGCAACCGGTTCGACGTCGCGCAATTCCCCGCCATCGAGAAGGCTTTCGAGATCCGCTTCAAACACCCGCTCCCGGTGAGCGCGATGGGGGAAACGGAAGTGCACAAGTCGCTGGGGTTCGATCATCGCAACCGCATTGACGTCGCGCTTCAGCCGGAGATGCCGGAAGGCCAGTGGCTGCGCACGTATCTCACGCGGCACGATATTCCCTTCTTCGCCTTCCGCTCGGCCGTCGCGCACAAAGCCACCGGGGCGCACATCCACATTGGGCCGCCCAGTCTGCGCTACGTCGCCCAAGCCACCCACTCACAGCCCGGAACGTAGCAAAGTACTACGTCTGTTTTAAATTGCGTCCGGAATGTCATACACTCATCTTTATTCAAGATGAGACCAATCACAATTGCATCACTTCTCCTGTCGTGCGCCTCTTTGAGCCACGCGTCCAATCTCGGCGTCGCCGGGGACTTCAACGTTTTCACCTTCGGGGACTTTTCGGGAAGCTCCGATTCCGAAGGAAGAGTCGCGGTCGGCGGCAACGCGACGCTCAGCGGGTTCGGCATTGGCAACGCTCTGGGGTCCAACTCAAACACCTATCCTTATAGCCTGGTTGTCGGCGGAAACCTCGCGTATACGAACGGACAGACGGATTTCGGCGGCATTGCCGCTGGCGGAACCGCTTCGCTGACCAACGTAACGGCGGGTGGAAACGTCAATGTGGACGGAGCGTTGACCACGCAGAACGGCCAGATCGATGGTTCCGTTTCGGCCGGTTCCTGGAGTTCCCAAAATACCGGCAGCCAGGGCGGCAACTTAGGCAACCCGGCGGCGATTTCCTCAATCGTGGACTTCAACACCATCCAGACGACCCTTGACGCCGATTCGAACTCCTGGGGCGCGCTGGCCCAGACCGGCACAGCCAGCCTTGCATATGGAACCCTCACGCTGACCGGCACGAGCAACGGGCTGAATGTTTTCGACATCACCAGCGCCCAATTAAGTTCCGCGACCGGCGGTCTCACCATCTCCGCTCCGCCCGGGTCCACCGTTCTGGTGAACGTCAGCGGCACGTCCGCCACGTTCCCCAATACCGGTTACACCGTGAACGGCGTTTCCGAAAACGGCGTGATCTTCAACTTCGACGCGGCCACCACGCTATTCGGTTCCGGCGGCATCGAAGGCAGCGTGCTCGCGCCTTACGCGGCGTTCACCTTCAACAACGGGCAGATCAACGGCAACGTGATCGTGGGCTCCATGAGCGGCTCCGGGGAAACGCACAATCAGCCGTTCGATGGAACACTGCCCATGGTGAGCGCCGTTCCGGAACCCGGCTCGTTCCTGCTGCTTGGGGCCGGTGTAATGGCGATGATCGTCCGGCGTAAACGGATCGTTTAACGATAAATCGTCGTCGCCGGATGGTAGTTCTTCCAGTCGAACCAATAATCCTTGATCGTGCGGACCGGCTCCAGGCATCGTCCTTGCTCCGGTCCCTCGACCGCGCAGCCCTGAAAGTTCCACTTGGAGCCGGTTTGCGCATCGGTAAATAAGAAGTTGTCAGGCGCTTCCGCCCGATAAAAATCGCGCGCAGGCGAGAGGTTGCGAAACGCTCGGATGGATTGGTTGTCCGCAGCCGTCACCAGCAAAATCGCTTCTCCGCCCACGCGATCCAGCACCAGCTTGTCGGCCAGCAGTTTCTTCACCGGATAGGCGCGGCTGGACTGCTCCGCCGCGATGCCGAACACCTGCTCCCGCATCGGCAATCCGCTCTTCGGAAACTGGATCACCACCCGCGCTTTCGCCATCTTGGTGTCCCAGTCTTTCGCCTCATACTCGCCGGCAAACTTCGCCACCGGCGCAAGTACGCGGCCACCGGGCTGCTCCGCGCGCCAGAGCTTGAAGGAAATTTCATCGCTATTGATCAGCGGCAGCGTGCGCCCACGCATCGGTCCGAAAATCGCCTTGCCGCTGATCTGCTGCCAGTAGCTCCCGGTCTGATCGTCCCGCATCAGGAAGTTCTGGTTGTTGATCCCGGCCAGATGGAAGGTGAGCACCAGGCCGTCGATTTTCCGCCCCCACACCAGACCGGTGTGACAGAGCGTTCAATACGTCGCGACGATCGGGACGCCGCCCACGAAGTCATTCACCACGTGGTGGTAACCCATCTCGCGAATCGGATAGGCGTGTGCGCCGCCGCTAAGCGCAACCGTGATCAGCATGTCGGCCGGATCGATGCGCGCGTCCTTTACGGAGACGAATTGCGGCGTGCCCGCCGGATGGAACATCTGCTCGAAGAGATTCACGCGCGTGAGAAACGCCGCGGCGCAGGTCAGGACCAGGAGCACCGCGCCGACGATCCGCGTCCCAAGACGCAGCGTTCGCCAGCCAAAAATCAGAATGAATAATGAGCCCGCCGCAAGGCCCAAAGTCAGCGGCGGCGCGATCCGAAATACAGCCAGCGCCCGCAACAGATCCTCCGGCGTCTGCGACCGGAACGGCTGGATAATGGTCAGCGGATAGATCAGCAGCGCGAGCGAGCACAGGGCGATAAAAAGCAGTAGCGGCAAACACCACCAGCGGCGCATGCGCCCGATTATGACACGCCCACTGCCTGTTCACGACGCGCCAATGCCACGGCTCAGGTGTTCGTCCGTGACAGGCGCGTTTCCCAAAAGCGGACACTGAGGCCGCACGCGCTCGTTAGTTGTCAGTCACTTGCAGGCTCGGGATCATGGCAGAACGCGTGCCCCTTCTACTGAAGATTAATCATGGCAATGGATGTTCCACGCAGTCCCTCTCACAAGCGCAAACGGCTGATCCGGCGCATCGTCTTTATCGCGCTGGCCTGCATCGCGGCAGTCGGCGTCACCTTCGGTGTGATGCGGCTTCAGCCCGCCGCCCCGACGGTCGAATGGAGCGTCATCTGGCCCGGCACGGTGAAACGCGGTCCTATGGTCCGGCAGGTGCATGGCCCGGGAACGCTGGTGCCGATCGAAGTTCTGTTCATTCCCGCGCGCAGCGAAGGCCGCGTCGATAAGATTTTCATGCGGGCCGGAACGCCGGTGAACGCCGATAGCGTGATCCTGACGCTGACGAATCCAGAACTGTTAAACGCGGAAGTGACGGCGGAATACGCGTTGAAGGAAGCCGAGGCCGCGTACACCGATCTGCGGGTGCAGTTGCAGAGCCAGGGATTTGACAAGCAGGCCGTCGCCGCGTCGGTCAATTCGGATTACGTGCAGGCGCAGTTGAAGGCCGATCGCGATACCAAGCTGGCCGCCGCCGGTTTGATTCCGGAGGTGGATCTAAAGCTCTCCACCACCCAGGCCGCCGAGTTGAAACAGCGCAACGGCATTGAAGAGAAGCGTCTGAAGATCATCAGCGAATCGGTGCAGGCCCAGCTTGACGCGCAAAAAGTGAAGATTGAGCAGCTCAAGGCGCAGTACGATCTGAAGAAGCAGGAAGTGGCGCAGTTGAACGTGCGCGCGGGAACGCCGGGCGTGCTGGTGGATCTTCCGGTGGAAGTAGGTCAGCAGATCGCCGCCGGTGCCGTGCTGGCAAAGGTCACGCAGCCTACCAAACTCAAAGCCTCATTCAAGATTACGGAGACGGAAGCTCGCGATATTCTGGTCGGTCAACAGGCCACCATCGACACGCATAACGGCGTCATCCCCGGTCACGTGATCCGCATCGATCCAGCCGCCCTGAACGGATCCGTGACGGTTGACGTAGGACTGGATGGGCCGTTGCCGCAGGGTGCGCGGCCGGACCAGAGCGTGGATGGAACGGTGGAACTGGAACATCTCGCCGACGTACTTTATGTCGACCGCCCCACCAACGGCCAACCCAACAGTACTGTGACGCTATTCAAAATTTCACCGGATCAAAAAACCGCCGCCCGCACCACTGTCAAATTGGGCCGCGCGTCCGTCAATTCTATCGAGGTGTTGGGTGGGCTCCAGGTGGGCGACCAGGTGGTGCTATCCGACATGGCTCAATACGATACCAAAGACCGCATCCGGTTTGCGCATTAACCCAATCGATCAGGAGATCAAATGACCGCGGAAACTCAAGTTCTGATTCACCTTGACGGCGTGACGAAAGTGTTCGTCACCGATGAAGTAGAGACCCACGCGCTGGCCGGCATCCATTTGGATATCCGGAAGGGCGAATACGTTTCCATCTCCGGGCCTTCGGGCTGCGGGAAGTCGACTCTGCTCGCGATTCTCGGCCTGCTCGATACGCCGAGCGGCGGGACGTACACGCTGAACAATCAGCTCGCAAGCGGCTTGCGCATGCAGGACCGCGCGCGCATTCGCAATCGCGAGATCGGATTTATCTTTCAGGCGTTCAACCTCATCGGCGATCTCAACGTGTACGAGAACGTGGAGTTGCCCTTGACCTATCGCGGCATGCCCGGCGCGGAGCGCAAGAAGGCTGTGATGGAAGCGCTGGAGAAAGTGGGCATGTCGCATCGCGTGAAGCATTACCCTTCGCAGCTATCGGGCGGTCAGCAGCAGCGCGTGGCCGTGGCGCGGGCGCTCGCGGGCAGCCCCAGCGTTCTACTGGCCGATGAGCCCACCGGCAATCTGGATTCGGCCAACGGGGAGGCGGTGATGGAGCTTCTGCGCAACCTGCATCGCGTGGGCGCGACCATCGTGATGGTGACGCACGATCCACGCTACGCGAAGTTCGCCGACCGCACCATTCATATGTTCGATGGACGCGTGGTGGAAGAGACCACAGCAGCGGCGTAGCCAAATGAAAGAAGTCTGGATCGCGGCGCGGCGTCTTCGCCAAAGCCCCGGATTTACCGCCATCGCGATCCTCACGCTGGCGCTCGGCATCGGCGTCAACACCGCCATCTTCAGCATGGTGGATGCGTTGCTGTTCCGCCCACTCCCGTTTCCGCAGCCCGATCGCGTTGTGCGCGTCGTCGAGCACTTGAACGGTTTCGGTGAAGTCGGAACCAGCTATCCCAACTTCCTCGACTGGCAGCGGGAAGCGCGCACGGTCAGTGCCGCGTCGGTAGCCCGGCAAAAAGACTACACGCTTACCGGCCGCGCTTCCAGCGAACGCATTCCGGTGATCGAAGCGTCTCATGGCTTTTTCGACGTCCTGGGAGTTCAGCCATCGATCGGGCGTGGATTGGAGCCGCAACAGGATGTGAAAGGCGGCGCGTCCCAGGTGGTTCTCACCGACCGGCTCTGGCGGCGCCGATTCGCAGCCGATCCGAAACTGGTCGGCAAGACCATAACCATGCAGGGCCGCAACTTCACCGTGCTCGGGGTCATGCCGCCCACCTTCAACTTCCC
The DNA here is from genome assembly GCA_965225785.1 of Bryobacteraceae bacterium. Lineage (GTDB taxonomy): Bacteria > Acidobacteriota > Terriglobia > Bryobacterales > Bryobacteraceae > Bog-113. The sequence goes on from CBDDBV010000022.1 coordinate 505,450, forward strand.
CTTTATCAACTTCGACGCAATCGTGAACGTTGGGCCGCAGGCGGATTTCGACCGCACTTCGCACTCGGGGACTTCGGTCGCGCGTCTACGACCGGGCGTTACCACCGCCCAGGCCAACGCCGAACTGAAGGCGATCGCCGGCCGGATCGCCGGGAGCAACAGCAAGATGGGCGATGGCTGGACCATAGAGACCGAGCCGCTGCGCCAGGTCTTCGTCAAGGATTACCGCGCCGTGATGACGACCATGCTGGGCGGTGTCGCCCTGGTTCTTCTGATCGCCTGCGTCAATCTTGCGGGCTTGATGCTGGTTCGCGCGACGGCGCGCCGCCGTGAACTGGCGCTGCGCAAGGCGTTAGGCGCGGGACCGCTGGCTCTGGTATGGGAAGGCCTGGCGGAAGCGCTTCTGCTGGGCGCTGCCGGCGGCGTTCTCGGCGTGCTCTTAGGGTCCTGGTGCCTGCGCGTATTGCTTGCGCTCATGCCGCCGGAGTTGCCCGTGCCTGTCATCTCGCTCGATGCGCGAGTCCTCCTCTTCTCCATCCTCAGCACCTGCATTTCGGTTTGCTTCTTCGGGTTGGTCCCGGCCATGCGCACGGTGCGTGTGGACCCCGTCGAAGATCTTAAGGATGCCGGCCGCGCCAACACGGGCGGCGCCGCGGCCAACCGGTTTCGCGGGGGTTTGGTTGTCGCCGAGATTGGCCTCGCGCTGCTGCTGGCCATGGCCGCGGGACTGGTTGCCAAGAGCTTCGGCAACCTGCTTGCGGTGGACCCCGGCTTCCAGTCCGGCGGTGTGCTCACCATGCGCGTCGCGCTCAGCGGTCCCCGGTACAGCGATAACGCCGAAGTGCTCTTCTGGGATCGGTTCCTGCATTCGCTCGGGACCAATCCAGCCATCGGCAAAGTGGGCCTGGTGAACTTCCTGCCGATGTCCGAAAACGACACGGAAACCAGCTACGCGGTGCAGGGCCGCCCGCGGCCGGGAAACTACAGCGGCACTCCTTTCGCGGACACGTTTCTGGTGGGCGGCGATTATCTGGGCGCGATGGGTATCGCGTTGGTGAGAGGACGCGGCTTACTGCCGTCCGACGACCAGCGGGCGCCGTTGGTGACGTTGATCGACGAAGAATTTGCGCGCAAGAACTTCCCCGATGACGATCCTTTGCGCCACCGCTTGCAGTGGAATGACAAGACATTGTCGATCGTCGGCGTGGTGCGGCACGTCCACGCTTTTGGTTTAGACGGGGCGCAAATGCGCGAGCAGCTTTATATTCCTTACGCGCAGTATCCGTTTTCGAGCATGACGGTGACGGTCCGGCCGGCTTCGAGCAACGCCACAGCCGCTGCGGTGGTGCGTGATGCGGTTCGCGCCATCGATGCGGATGTACCGGTCTACGAAGTCCGCCCGATGACCGACGTCATCAACGATCACACCTGGCCGGCGAGGCTTGGAACCATTCTATTGGCGATGTTTGCCGCGCTGGCGCTGCTGCTCGCCGCGCTTGGGATCTACGGCGTGATGGCCAACTCCGTCGCGCTGCGCACGCAGGAGATTGGGATCCGTTTAGCGCTGGGCGCGACCCCGTCCGCGGTACTGCGGATGATCCTTCGGCAAGCTTTCCTGCTTAGCGCCCTGGGAATCTTGATGGGCATGGCCGCCGCGTTCCCCGCCATGGGCCTGCTGCGAACCATTCTCTTCGGTGTTTCGCCCACTGACGCCGGCGTGTTTAGCGTGGCCGCGTTGATGGTGGCCGCGATCGGTTTCGCCGCCGGAACCATCCCGGCGTGGCACGCCGCCCGCACAGATCCGATGGTAGCCATGAGGTACGAGTAATGAAGTCTCTTCTCTTCGATATCCGTTTCGCCTTCCGTCAACTATCCAAGAGCCCCGGATTTACCGCCATCGCGATCCTCACGCTGGCGCTCGGCATCGGCGTCAACACCGCCATCTTCAGCGTGGTGGAAGCGGTAATGCTGCGGCCGCTCCCGTATCCCGATCCCGAAAGCCTGGTCTTCTTTCATGAAACCAACGGCCAGTTCGCGTCCATCAGTCCCGCCAACCTTGCCGAGTACCGGCAAAACCGAACGCTCACCGGCATCGCGCATATCGGCGACACCGCGATGAACCTTACCGGCCAGGGAACGCCGGAGCGTTTCTTCGGCACGCGCGTCACGTGGGACTTCTTCAATGTGATGGGCGTGTATCCCGTGATGGGCCGGCCGTTCCAATCGAGTGACGATCGGTTCGGCGCGCCGCATGTCGTGATCCTTGGCGATGATTTCTGGCACGCGCGCTTCGGGGCCGATCCGCGCATCGTCGGAAAGACGATCCAACTCAACAGCCAATCCTACGAAGTCGTCGGCGTAATGCCCGTCGGTTTCACTTCACCCGAGCAGTTCACCAATAACGATCGGCTGGAATACTACGTCCCCGCCTGCTTCACGGCGGAGGAATTGACCGACCGCGGCTCACGGGAAGACGACGCCATCGCCCGGTTGAAGCCCGCTATTTCTCTCGCGCAGGCGCGCGCCGAATTCAACGGCGTTTCCCTGCGAATGGCGAAGACCTACCCCAAAGAGATGAAAGATTTCCGCGTGGTCATTGATCCCGCGCGCAGCAAGCTTGCGGAAGGCAGCCGCACGTCATTATTGGTGCTGTTGGGCGCCGTGCTCGTGATCCTTCTCATTGCCTGCGCCAACGTCGCTAACCTACTGCTGGCGCGATCCGTGGGACAGCGCCGGGAGATCGCAATCCGTCTGGCGATCGGTGCGCGCCGCGGCCGCATCGTGCGGGAACTGCTTCTGCAGACCGGATTGCTTGCGCTGGGCGGTTGCGCGTTCGGATTGATGGCGGCCGTTTGGATCGACCATGCGCTGATTCGTTTCGCGCCGGGAAACATCCCGCGCCTTGCCGAGGCGGGTCTGAACCTGCCGGTTCTGGCGTTCACGATTCTCATCTGCGGCGGCACGGTGCTGCTGTTCGGCCTCGCTCCGGCGTGGCTGGTATCGGGCGCGGACCCGCAACTCGCGCTGCACGGTTCAAGCACGCGGCACTCGGCGGGCGCGGGGCTGCTCCGTTCGCGCGGGTTGCTGATGGCCGGCGAGATCGCGCTCTCGCTGGTGTTGTTGGTTGGCGCGGGCTTGATGCTTAAGAGCTTCGTGCTGCTACGCGGAGTGAGCCTGGGCTTCAATCCCGATCGCGTGCTCACCATGAACATCACGCGTCCGGATGCGAACGGTCCCGGCGGTGGCTCCATGCACCGCGACTCCTCTAACCCGGAGAAAGCGAGCATCGATCCCGCGGCCATCCGCCGCCTGCAATTCTTCGACGACTTAGTGCGGCGCGCCGAAGCCATACCGGGCGTGGAGTCCGCCGCGTTCGGGCGCCTTCCGCTACGCGGTCACTGGAGCAGTTCTTATTTCCGGGAAGAAGGCTTTACAGGCGACAGCTCGCCATACATCATGCTCGATTCGCAGATGAGTTCGGTCGAGTATTTCCGCACGCTCGGTATCGCTCTAACCGAGGGACGCGGGTTCACCACTTCCGACCGCGTGGGCGCTGAGCCCGTGATCATCGTCAACCAGACGTTCGCGCGCACTTACTATCCCGGAGCGAGCGCGCTCGGTCATCGCATCCGCCGTACCGACGCCAAGGAATGGCGGCGCATCGTCGGCGTGGTGGCCGACGCGCACTACTACGGGCAGGCCCGCAAGACCGATCCCGCCGCATTCTTCCCCGCGGCGCAAGTGGATTCCTATCCCGTTCCGATCTCCGACTTCGCCGTGAAGTCCGCGCTCCCGCTTTCCGCGCTGTTGCCCGCCATTCGGCAAACGGTGTGGAGCATCGATCCGAACCAGCCCGTCACACGCGTGACCACTCTCACGGAGGCCGTCTCCAAATCGCAAGGTACGCAGCGGTTTCAAATGACGCTGCTTCTGATGTTCGGCGGCCTGGCGCTGCTGCTGGCGGTGGTTGGAATTTACGGAGTGGTGGGCTATAGCGTGGAGCAGCGCACCGGTGAGATCGGCATCCGCATGGCGCTGGGCGCGCGGCAGGCGAGCATTCTCGGCATGGTGGTGCGGCAGGCGATGGTGCTGGCCGGCGCGGGCGTGGCGGTGGGATTAGTTGCCTCGTGGTGGGCTTCGCGATCGCTCGCGAGTTTGCTTTATTCCGTCAAGCCGGCGGATGTAACGACCTACATCGCCGTATCCGCGGTACTGATCGCAGCCGCGTTAGGGGCGGCTTGGATCCCCGCAAGGCGAGCTTCGCAGACCGATCCCACGAACGCACTGCGGCACGAATAACCATGCGGGACTTTCTTTCCGACCTCCGTTACGCCGCGCGCATGCTGGCGAAAAATCCCGGCTTCACGGCCATCGCCGTGTTCGCCTTGGCGCTCGGCATCGGCGCCAACACCGCCATCTTCAGCGTGGTGAACGCCGTGCTGCTGCGGCCGCTGCCCTTCGCGGATGCGGCTCGCCTGATGGCCGTCAACAACTCCGATTCGCGGCGCGACGACCCGCCCGCGTCCAGCTATCCCGATTTCCGCGATTACCGCGCGATGAATCACACGCTCCAGAATCTGGTGGCGTATCATGACGATGCCTGGGCGCTTACCGGCGCGGGTCGCGAAGCGGTGATCCTGCAGATGGGCATCGTCTCCGCCGACATGTTTCCCATGCTCGGCTTTAAGCCGCTGCTTGGCCGCACGTTCCGGGCGGATGAGGACGAGAACCTGGCCGCGTCGCCCATGACCATCGTGCTCAGTCACAAGACCTGGCAGGCCGATTTCGCTTCCGATCCGAACGCGATCGGCCGCATCATCACATTGCGCGGTCTACCGTACATGGTGATTGGCGTCATGCCGCCCGCTTTCAATTTCCCCGTGCGCAGCGTGCCGTACGATGCGTGGACCACGTTCGCGTTCTCAGCCGATATGCGCTCGGAGAGCGGTACGCCCATGGCGAGCCAGCGCGGCGCCTGTTTCCTGACGCTGATCGGCAAGGTGAAGAGCGGCGTGCGAGCCGCGCAGGCGCAAGCGGATCTGGCGGTGATCAACTCGGCATTGTCCAGGAAATATCCAGGCACCAATCAGTATCGGGGCGTGAAGGTGGCGCCGCTGCTTGACCAGTTGGTGGGCAAGCTTCGGCCCGTGCTCCTGCTGCTGTTGGGCGCGGTGTGCTGCGTGCTATTGGTAGCTTGCGCGAACGTGGCCAACCTGCTGCTCGCCCGCGCCGGTACGCGCCGCCGCGAGATCGCCATCCGCTCGGCGCTGGGCGCGGGAAGAGCGCGGGTGATTCGCCAACTGCTGACGGAAAGCGTGCTGCTCTCCTTGATGGGCGGCGCGGTTGGACTCCTCCTGGGCGTGTGGGGAAATGATTTGCTGGTGCGCTTCAGCCCGGTGGATGTGCCGCGTCTCGGGGAAGCGAGCATCGACGGCTGGGTGTTCCTGTTTGCTCTGGGCGTGTCCCTGCTCACTGGAATTGTCTTCGGTCTACCGCCGGCTCTGCGCGCGTCGCAATCCGGTCCGGCCGAGGCTTTGAAGGAAGGCTCGCGCGGGTCGACGGAAGGCATTCGCAGCAACAAGGCGCGCAGTGTTTTGGTGGTGAGCGAGATAGCGCTGGCGCTGATGCTGCTCGCGTGCGCGGGCTTGCTGCTGAAAAGCCTTTCCCGCCTGGCGAGCACGCCGCCCGGCTTTCAAACGCATGGTGTTCTGAGCGCGTCGCTCAACTTCCCGGAAGCGAAGTATACACAGGAGCGGTTCCTGCGCGTGCTGGACGCGTTCGAGGTGCGCCTGCGGCAGCTTCCCGGCGTGACATCGGCCGGCGATGTTCTCATTGTTCCGCTCAGCGGCAACGACATGGTCACGGGCGTGGAGATTGAAGGCCGTCCGGAGAAAGGGCCGGAGCGTCCCAGAACCCGTATCAATATGGCGGGCGCGGGATACTTCCAGGCGATGGGCATTCCTTTGCGCGCCGGCCGCGATTTCAACGAGCGCGATACGGATAAATCCAAGGATGTCGTGGTCATCAACCAGGTCTTCGCCGACCAGATTCTGCGCGGTCAGAACCCGATCGGCAAGCGCGTGCGGCCGGGCTTCGGGAAAGGCGCCGGTGAACCGCCGATGCGCGAGATCGTCGGCGTGGTGGGCGCCGTGGAGCAGGACCGCATCGGTGAGAAGCCGTTGCCGGAACTGTTCATCCCGCGCGATCAGTTCGCCCAGAATCAGGCCAGCGTCATTGTGAACACGCGCACCGACTCGCGGGCGATTGTGCCCGCGTTCCGTTCCACGTTGCGCGCGATGGATCCGGATCTGGCGATCGACGATCTGCGCACGATGGATGAACGAATCGCGTTGTCGGTCGCGCAACCGCGCTTTCAGAGCTTTCTGTTGGCCATCTTCGCCGCCGTCGCGCTGCTGCTGACGGCCGTTGGTCTCTATGGCGTGATCTCTTATTCCGTCGCGCAGCGTACGCACGAGATCGGAACACGCATGGCGCTGGGCGCGCGGCGGGGGAACATCCTGAGACTGGTAGTGGGCCAGGGAATGCTGCTCGCGGTGGCCGGCGTGGTGGTCGGATTGGGTGGCGCGCTGCTGATCACGCGAGCGTTGCAATCGATGCTTTATGAGGTTGCGCCGAACGATCCCTTCACGCTGCTCGCGGTGGCGGCCGTGGTGATGTTGACGGCGCTGCTGGCCACTGTGGTCCCTGCGATGCGGGCGGCCAACGTCGATCCTATGACCGCGCTGAGGTACGAGTGATGCTGCAGGATATCCGCTACGGAATCCGCACGCTGCTGAAATCTCCCGGCTTCACGTTGATCGCGGTGTTGTCGCTTGCGCTCGGCATCGGCGCGAACACCGCCATCTTCAGCATCATCGATGCGCTGATGCTGCGCCAAATGCCGGTGCATGAGCCGGAGCGGCTGGTGTTGTTCGGCGAAGGCAGGATGACGGGTGAGACCGATGGCGTGCAGGAGACGCTGGAGTTGATCTCGGAGCCGATGCTCGCGGCGATCCGGGAGGAGCACCGAGTGTTCTCGGGCGCCTTCGGCATGTTCAGCATGGGCATTACTCTACATCCATTCATCGGCGGTGCGGCCGCGAATGAGCCGCTTCGGCCGCGGTTGGTGACCGGCAACTTCTTCTCCGTGCTTGGCGTCACCCCGGCGGCGGGCCGCCTATTCACCAGTGCGGAAGATACCCCGCTTGACGCGCACCCCGAACTGGTTCTCAGCTACGATTACTGGCGGCGCCGCTTCGATGGCCGGCGCGATGCCATCGGCTCCACGATGCGCATCGGCGGCCGGCTCTTTACCATCATCGGCGTGGCCGCCCCGGAGTTCGTCGGAACCAACATCGGTGAGCAGACAGACGCCTGGATGCCGCTTTCCATGGAAGGTTCGGTGCCGCCGTATTTCAATTGGCACGGCAACAGGGATCAAGCGCTTCACGTGATCGCGCGCTTGCAGCCGGGAGTCTCCATCGAGCAAGCCGCGGCCGCGGAAACGGTGCTGGCGCGCAGGCTGACGCGGGAGTATCTGGGTAGCGCGCCGTCGTCTCGGGAAGCCGCTCAAGCCAGTCGGATGCGCGTGGAACTGTTGCCCGCCGCAACCGGGATTTCGCAACTGCGGAATATCTACGCGAGTTCTTTGCGCGTGATGATGGTGGTGGTTGCGCTGGTGCTGCTGATCGCATGCGCCAATGTAGCCAACCTGCTGCTGGCCAGGGGCGCGGCGCGTCAACGGGAGATGGCGGTTCGCTTCGCGGTGGGCTCCGGCCGCGTTCGCGTGGTCCGCCAGTTGTTGACGGAGAGCCTCCTGTTGTCGGTTGCTGGTGGCGTGCTCGGCGTGCTCTTCGCCATGTGGGGCGCGCATGTTTTGCTGCTGCTGGTCCAGACCGGACCGGACCCGGTTCCGTTGAACGTGGATACGAACCTTCGCGTGCTGGCGTTTACACTCGTGGTTTCCATCGGTACGGGGCTTCTCTTCGGAATCGCGCCCGCGTTCCGCGCTTCCAGCGTTGACCTGGTTTCCGGATTGCGCGCGGGCGGCCGCGGCAGCACTCTCAGCCGTGGTCACTTGTTCTCCAGCCGGGCACTGGTGGTTTCGCAGATCGCGCTGTCGCTTCTGCTGCTGGTCGGCGCGGGCTTGTTTGTGCGCACGTTTCGTAATCTCGAGAACATTGACCCGGGCTTTTCAACCCGCAATCTGACGTTGTTCCTGCTCGATACGGAAGCGGGCGGAATGAAGGAAGATTCGCCGCGGCTCAACGCATTCTATGACCGGCTTGTGGAGCGGGTGACGCAGATCCCCGGAGTGGAGAACGCCGCGTTCGCGAAGTTCTTCTTTCGCCAGGGAATGTGGACCACCAACATCAACGTGGAAGGTCATCCCGAACTGACGGGCAGCGATAAGACCGCGTCCATGAATGTGACCGGCCCGGATTACTTGGGGACGGTTGGGATCGCCTTGAAGAACGGACGCTACTTCACCGCGCGGGACACGGCCTCATCGCCGAAGGTCGCGGTGATTAACGAGGCGGCCGCGCGCGGAATCTTCGGCGCCGCATCGCCGATCGGCAGGCACATGGATATCGGCCAGGACGAGCACCTGGATATGGAGATCGTGGGCGTGGTTGCGAACGCGAAGTACAACCGGCTGACGGAAGAAACGCCGTGGGCCGTCTACATTCCCGTTGCGCAGAATCAGCAGTATCTGAGCGACCTGCTGGTAAGAACGCAGGGCGATTCCGCGTCTGTATCCGCGTCCGTGCGCGCGGCCATTGCGGAGGTGAACCGGGACGTTCCGATCGCGATGGTGAGCCCCGCGGCGAAGCTCGTCGAAGGCTCTCTCGGAAGGCAGCACCTGATTGCCGAGCTTTCCTTATTCTTCGGTGCGCTTGCGCTCTTGCTGGCGGCGATTGGGCTTTACGGAATCCTGTCGTATTCGGTCAGCCAGAGGATCAACGAGATTGGCGTGCGGATGGCGCTCGGCGCGGAAAGCGCGCGGGTGCTGTGGATGATTCTGCGGGAGACGCTGCTGCTGGTGGGGATCGGCGTGGCGATCGGAATTCCGGCGGCGCTGCTGTGCTCGCGTCTCATCGAGTCCATGCTCTACGGTCTAAAGGCGACGGACGTTGTGACGATGGGTGCGGCGGTTTTGGTGCTGGCCGCGATCGGATCGTTCGCGGGATTGCTTCCGGCGCGCCGCGCGTCGCAGGTGGATCCGATGGTGGCCTTGCGCTATGAATAGAGATTCATGATCCGTCTGAACAATATCGAGAAGTTCTATCAAGCGGGAGTCAGCAAGAACTTCGTACTGCGGCGGATCTCGCTGGAGATCAAGGAAGGCGAGTTCATCACCATCATGGGTCCATCGGGGTCGGGCAAGTCGACGCTGCTGAGCATCCTCGGATTGCTCGATGGTTCGTGGACCGGGGAGTATTGGTTCTTCGATCAGGCGGTGCATAAGATGAATCCGCGGCAGCGCGCCGATCTGAACAAGAAGTACATCGGCTTCGTGTTCCAGAGCTATCACCTGATCGACGGCTTGACGGTGGCCGAGAATCTGGACATGCCGCTTTCGTATCGTGATGTGAAGAAGGCGGAGCGGGCGGCGATTGTGGCGGACACGCTCGACCGCTTTCACATCGTCGGGAAGAAGGACCTGTTTCCGAATCAGCTATCGGGCGGGCAGCAGCAGTTGGTGGGCGTGGCGCGGGCGGTGATCGCGAACCCGAAGATCATTCTGGCGGATGAGCCTACCGGCAACCTGCACTCGAAGCAAGGGCAGGAGATCATGGAGTTGTTAAGAAGCTGAATGACGAGGGCGCGACCGTGGTGCAGGTGACGCACTCCGAGAAGAACGCGGAGTACGGCGACCGCATCATCTATCTGGAAGACGGGTGGATGGCCACGGCCCCGAAGTAAATGGCCCCGCGCGTTCTCATTGCCGATGATCAGGCCGACGTGCTGGAAGCCCTGCGTCTGATCCTGAAGCCGGAAGGCTATCAGGTGGAGACGGCGAGTTCGCCCGCGGGCGTTCTGGCGGCGATCGAAAGGCGCGAGTTCGACGTGGTGATGATCGATCTGAACTACACGCGCGACACGACGTCCGGGCGCGAAGGGTTGGACTTGCTGACGCAGATTCAATCGGCGGATGGCACGCTGCCGGTGGTGGTGATGACGGCGTGGGGCACGGTGGAGATTGCGGTGGAAGCGATGCGGCGCGGGGCGCGGGACTTTCTGCAGAAGCCGTGGGAGAACACGCGTGTGCTGGCCATCGTGCATAACCAAGTGGCGCTGAGCAGGGCCCTGCGGACGGGGCAGCGATTGGAAGCCGAGAACCAGATGCTGGGCGGCGCGGCGGCAGTGGGGAGTGACCGGCCGGTGCTGATCGCCGAATCGGCCGCGATGCAACCGGTGCTGCGGATGATCCGCGATGTCGGTCCGTCCGACGCCAACATCCTGATCACGGGCGAACCGGGGACGGGCAAGGAAGTGGTGGCGCAGGCGCTGCATTCGGTGTCGGCGCGGGCAGCGAAACGGCTGGTGACCGTTAACGCCGGCGGTCTGCCGGAAGGCGTCTTCGAGAGCGAGTTGTTCGGCCATGTGCGCGGCGCCTTTACGGACGCCAAGCAGGATCGGATCGGACGCTTCGAACTGGCCGACGGCGGCACGCTGTTTCTGGATGAGATTGCGAACATCACGCCGACGCAGCAATCGCGGCTCTTGCGCGTGCTGCAAACCGGGGAGATGGAGCGGGTAGGATCGTCACGCACCATGCGCGTGGATGCGCGGATACTGTCCGCCACGAATGCCGACCTGCATGACGAAGTGGCGGCGGGACGTTTCCGCGCGGACCTGCAGTTCCGCCTGAATGCGATCGAGATCCATCTGCCGCCTTTGCGGGAACGCCGCGAAGATATCCCGCTGCTGGCGAATCACTTTCTGGGATCTTACGCGCACCGGTATCGAAAGAAGATCAAGGGCTTCGATTCGGCGGCGGTCCAATGCCTGCTGGAACATCCGTGGCCGGGCAACATCCGCGAGCTGGCGCACGGGGTGGAGCGCGCGGTTCTGTTGGCGCAGACCGATCACATCGGCGCCGGCGATTTGGGATTACGGCCGGCGCGCAAGTCGGAATTGCGTCTGGACGACATGAGCCTGGAGCAGGTGGAAGACGCGCTGATCCGCAAGGCGCTGGCGCGGTTCGGCGGCAACGTCAGCCAGGCGGCGAAGACATTGGGCCTGAGCCGCAGCGCGCTGTACCGGCGGCTGGAACGCCATCGCCCGGCCTGACGATGGGCGCAAAGCGCGAGCGCCGGCTTTCGTTCGAACACCGCATCCATCTCTTCGCGCTGTTGACCGGGCTTCCGGGAACGGCGCTCGCGCTGATTCTGATCTGGACGGGCGATCACTCGCGGCAGCTTCAGTGGACGGTCACGGTTCTGCTTCCCTGTTCTGGCTGGGGTTCGCGGGCGCGGTGCGCGAACGGGTGGTCTTCCCGCTGCGCACCATATCCAACCTGTTATCGGCGCTGCATGAAGGGGACTTTTCCTTCCGCGCGCGCCCATCGCATGCGGATGACGCGCTCACAGAGGTAATGGTTCAGGTGAACGCGATCGTGGACACGCTGCGCGACCAGCGCTCCAGCGCGATGGAGGCGACGGCGCTGCTGCGCAAAGTGATGTCCGAGATCGATGTGGCGATCTTCGCGTTCGACGCGCACCAGGTGTTGAAGCTGATGAACCGGGCGGGCGAGAAGCTGGTGGCGCGGCCGGCGGAGCGGGTGATGGGATTGAAGGCGAACGATCTGGGGCTGGCGGAATTTCTGGTGGGATCGCCGCCCTCTTCGGTGCGCAAGACTTTCCCCGGCGGCTCAGGCGTGTGGGGGATCCGGGTGGGTGAGTTTCGCGAGCATGGCGTTCCGCACTCACTGCTGGTGGTTTCCGATCTGACGCGTCCGCTGCGGGAGGAAGAGTTGCTCGCGTGGCAGCGGCTGGTGCGCGTGCTGGGGCATGAGATCAACAACTCGCTGACGCCGGTGAAGTCGATTTCGGAATCGCTGGGGCGATTGGTTACGCGCGAACCGCGTCCGGACGACTGGCTGGAAGATACGGTAAATGGTTTGAGCATCATCTCCGCGCGGGCCGACGCGTTGAACCGGTTCACGGGAGCGTACGCACGGCTGGCCCGGCATCCGGCGCCGGTAATGCAGGAACTCCCGGTGCGCGAGTGGGTGATGCGAACGGCGGCGCTCGAGACGCGATTGGGCGTGAAGGTGGAAGCGGGCGAAGACCTGGTCATCCCCGGAGATCCCGATCAATTGGACCAGTTGCTCATCAACCTTCTGCGCAACGCGGTGGACGCGGTTCAAGCCACGGGGGGCGGAGTCGCGGTGCGCTGGAAGGTGAACGCCGCCAGCGTGGAAGTGGCCGTGATCGACGACGGTCCGGGGATTGCGAATTCCGCCAATCTGTTTGTTCCGTTCTTCACGACGAAGCCGAACGGCTCCGGCATCGGGCTGGTGCTCAGCCGACAGATAGCGGAAGCGCACGGCGGATCATTGACGTTGACGAACCGGACGGATCGCACGGGTTGCATCGCGCTACTGACTCTGCCGCGGCGGTAGGATCTATTTTCTGGAAACTAATGCGTTGCGCGCTTCGTTAAGGCCGGGAGTATCGGCGCCGGCGTCATGCCAGACGGCGAGTAACTTCTGATAAGTGGCGCGGGCGGTGGATTCGTCTCCGGCGAAATGCGCGGCGCGAGCGAGCCCGAGAAGCGAGAGCGAACGCCCGGGCGCGCGTTGGAGCGATTGTTCGAAGGCCGCGCGAGCGCCCGCCGCGTCCCCTTTGGCGAGCAGCACTTCACCGAGCAATTCTTCCGGAGGCTTGATGGTGACCGGTGGTCCGAAGGCGAATGCCATGGAGCGATAGGTGTCAGAGGCGTGGCGGATCTCGGCGACGCCGGTGTCGTAGTGGCCGTCTTCGATCTGGATGAGGCCGCTCAATTCACCGGCGCTCACTTGCAGCGCCCGCAGGCTTTCGGGACCAGCGTCGTGGCCGGAGCCGTACGCGTCCATATCGGCGCGCAAGGATGCGAGAGCGGAGCGGGCTTCGGGTAACCGGTTGCTTTGCGCGGCGGCAAGACCGTTGGTGAAGTCGAACCATGGCCGGACAGCGGGACTCAATTGCGACGGGTCAGACCAGGGATGCGCGTTTGACCCGTCAAACGCGGGATGCGCTTTTATCGGTGCGGCGGCGGACCAATCCTGAGACTCGATCACGGCCATGTTCTCCATATCGGCCAGAGCATCCATGAAACGATGATGCAAGCGGGCGGGATCCTTCGCGCCGAACGGGGCTTGGCCGTGGTGGTCCGCGACCCACGCAGTGACGCCGGTATCGGTCTTACGGCATTCCTCGATGGTCTTTCGCGCGTCCTGGAAACGGCCCTGCTGGAAGTAGCCGTACTCCAACCAGTCCGGATAGTGGCCGCAGTTATAGGAAGGAAAGCCCACGGCCCGATCGCGCGCCGCGCCGACGCGGATGGCTTCGACGTTCGCCTGGACCACGTCATCCCACATGCCGAGCGCGATGAAGATGTGCGAGCACATATGGAGGGCGTGGGGCGCATCCGGCGCGATTTTGGAAAGCGCCCGCGCGGCTTCCAATGCGCCCGCGGCATGATCGGGATCGTCCATGCCATGGATCCAATAATGCGCGGCGCCGGGGTTGTCCGGTTCCAGCCGGAAGATGGCTTTGGAGATGTTCGCGGCGCGCAGGTAAACGGGGACATCCCGGACGCCTTGGCTTTGACCGATGAGAGCGAGCGCGAAGAAGAGCTGCGCGTTCCGGTCGCCGGGGTAAGCGGCGGCGAGCTTCTCCATGGATTGAGCGTAGCGATGATCCCGATCGGCCTTGGCCCCGGCGCCATCGTAGAGGATTTCCACGGCCGCCATGTAGGCCTTCTCGCGAGGATCGCCGCTGCGGGCGGCGCGGGCGGCGGCGGTAGGAGCGAAGCGGTCGAGCGCGGCCTTGCCTTCCACTGGATCGACCTGATTCCAGACGCCGTGATTGAAGGTCATCGCTTCGCCCCAATACGCCATGCCGAAGGCGGGGTCGAGGTGTTCGGCGGCGATGAAGGACTTGGCCGCGTCGCCGTATTCAAAGAGGTGCAGCAGCAGGAGGCCGCGCATGAAGGCGGCCTGGGCTTCGGGGGAACTGGCGGACGTTGCGAACGAAGTGGTGCCGAGGCCCGGAACGGTTTGCGGGGATGACGCAGCCACCGACAGCAGAAGGATGGAGCATAACCGGATCAAATAGAAGGCCTCGTACCGGATTGTACTCCTTGTAATCGGGCCCGCCGCTTCTACTTACTCGGCGGACGCGGTGGCTTTCTCTTCGTGATATTCGGAGATGTGATCGTAAGTCCGATGGGGGAAGTCGAGGTTCTTGTAAACGTTACACGCATCGGGATCGTGCGGGTCCGGGCAGATGGGGAAATCCTGCTTCGCGTTCCATTCGAGGATGCGCTCGCGGCGGGGCGGATTGTAATTGCGTTCGACCACCTGCTGGACTAAGCCGCGGGCTTTCGCCTCATCGCAGTCCTTGTCTTTCATCAGTTGCTCGACCAGTTCGTCTTCAGTGAGGAAATGGCGGGCGACCATAATGAAGGTGAGACGCCCGTAGTGGCCGATGTCCTTGCCTTGATCGAGCGAATCGATGAGGTGCGCCATCATGGGTTCCGATTTGAGATCTTCGAGTGCCATACTAATCCTGAAGCAATTTATTCGCCTTTTATTCGCTGGGGCTTTCTAGTGGGCTTGTTGGTGGGTTAACCATGGAATTCGCGGAGCAGGTCAAGACTTCCGTAGACATTGTGAACGTGATCGGGGAGTACGTGCGCCTGCGGAAGACGGGGACGCGGTACACGGGGCTGTGCCCGTTTCACAACGAGAAGACGCCTTCGTTCTCCGTGAGCCCGCAGCACCAATTCTTCAAATGCTTCGGCTGCCAGGAAGGCGGCGACGTGATCAGCTTCGTGATGAAGCACGAAAGCCTGAGCTTCTGGGAAGCGCTGAAGCTGATCGCGGAACGGAACGGCATTCCGGTGCCGAAGCGGGTGGGCTACGCGGATGAAGATGCGAAAGTCCGCGGCGCGATTTACCGGATGCATGAACTGGCGGAAGCGGAGTTCCGCAGGCAGTTGGCGAGCGATGCGGGAGCGGAAGCGCGCGGCTATCTCGCGAAGCGCGGGGTGAGCGCGGAATGGATGGAGCGGTTCGGATTGGGGTATGCGCCGCGCAACGGGCAACTGACGCGCCTGCTGCAGAAGGAGTTCGGGGCGGCGGAGATAGAAGACTCCGGGCTGGTGCTGAAGCGGGAGGACGGAACATTCTACGACCGGTTCCGCAACCGGCTGATGTTCCCGATCCATAACGAATCGGGCAAGCCGATCGCATTCGGCGGGCGGGCGCTTTCGGCGGAAGACAATCCGAAATATATGAACTCGCCGGAGACGAAGATCTACCGGAAGAGTTTGGTGCTGTACAACATGCATCGGGCGAAGGACGGCATCCGCGCGGCGGACCGGCTGGTGCTGGTGGAAGGCTATATGGATGCGATCGGGGCATTTGCGGCGGGGGTGCGCGAAGTGATCGCGAGCTGCGGAACGGCGCTGACGTCGCAACAAGTGGCGAGTTTGCGGCGGCAATCCTCCAACATCGTGGTGAACTTCGATGCGGACGACGCGGGGGCAAAAGCGGCGGAGCGCAGCATTCAAATGCTGCTGGCGGAAGGCATGCGCGTGCGAGTGCTATCGCTTGAAGGCGGACTGGATCCCGATGAGTATTGCCGCGAACATGGGGCGGAAGCGTATCTGAAACAGATTGAGCAGGCGCGCGGGTATTTCCATTGGCTGGCGGATCGGGCGCGCTCGCGGAACGACATGCGCACGGCGGAAGGCCGGTATGCGGCGTTTCAGATTTTGCTGCCGGCGATTCAAGCATTGAACGACAAGCTGGAGCGCGCGGCGGTAGCGAACGACGTGGCGGGGTATCTGGGGGTGGACAAGGCGCTGGTGCTCGAAAGTTTTCGAAGCCTGGCTTCGGAACGCAAATCCGCCGGGCCGGTGGTGCAGCGGGAAGCGATGCGCCATACCGACCGCATCCTGCTGGGCGTGCTGCTGGGCGAAGCGCCGGCGGAATCCGAGATGCGCGAGGAGATGTTCGGCTATCTGAAGGCGCTTCCGTCACTGCGGGAATCGGCGTGCGGGAAGATTTACGAGGCGGTGATCGCGCTGCATGAAACGTTGCGGGAATCAGGGGCGCCGCTGACTTACTCCGCTTTGCATGGGCGGTTGGCCGAGCAGGAACAGGAGATGCTGGCCGGGGCGCTGCTGCGGGCGGAATCCGAACCGCCGTCGGTGGCGGAGGGAATGGCGTGCCTGGAGGCGCTGGTGGAAGAGGAGCGTGGACGCGAGCGGGCGGCCATAAAGGCGCGGGTGAAAGAAGCGGAACGCGCGGGGAACTTTCAGGAAGCGCTGCGGCTCTCCGAGGAGTTAAGCCGGCTGCAGGCGCGGCCGTGATGCGGACCCGAAATTATTTAGGTTGTGCAAGATTGTGCAGGATTGTGCATGTTGAAGCCGCACAAGCGTTGTGCATGATTGTGCATGTTTCCCCGTGCACAGCGTTGTGCATGATTGTGCATGTTTTTATGCTGCACAAGTTTGTGCAGGTTGGGGCGATTCGGCAGTGGGAGCGGGTTCGGGGCGAAGGTTGCCGGAATACCAGCGCCACACGTAGCAATCTTCCAGGATGAATTTGTCTTCGGATTTGGCGAGACGGCGGTCCTGCAGGCGCTCGAACTCTTTGGTGAGTTGGATGAGCAGACGCGTCAAACGGGATTCGTAGCGGCTGATGGCTTCGAAGGTTTTGGAATAGGTACAGTCGGTGGCCCACGCGTAGGCATGGGCCATGATGCCTTCGGTGTTGGGATCGCCGGTGGGATTTTCGTTGGACTTCGCGAGGGAGTTGAACGTCAGCAGGTTGGTTTCGATGGCGGTGAGGCGGTTGAGGCGCCAGTTGAGATCGACGATGCGCTGCGCGGTTTGGGTTTCGCGGATGCCGACGGGGCGGAGTTCCGCCATGTACTCGGCGCCGAGGTGCATGTAGGCGCGGATTTCGGATGCCTGGTACATGAGCTTCTGGCCGGTGACGGCGTGGTCGAAACCGCGAAGGGCCAGGCGCTGCCTGGGAGCGGTGGGTTGGGGATGCTGCGTTGGATTCATTGGATGACACTTCCTGATTCGACTATGGCAGGGGAAGCGGGGGTGCGCGGGCAGGATGGGCTGGAAGTGGTTAAGACTGCTGGGAAAATTCCGTTGAGAAACGCGTGACGGGCGATGTCTGGTCCCGGTTGGACATCCTCACGCTCGGCACAGTCCCGAACCAACAGTACATAAACTCCGCCTGCGGCGTTACGCCATCCGAGACGGTCCCACCTGTCTACGCCGCGTTCCGGGATGCCAGCACCGGGTGCCCAATTACGATAAAGTCGATCAGCAACCTTGGCACTACCACCAACCAAATTGTCTACGTAGGCACGGACTCCAGTGCCGCGGCGGCGTACGCCTTCTCGGGAGTTGACCCGTCCCCCGCCGCGACCAATTGGCTGGACACCAAGGCGGAGGCCGGCCACAGCAACTACTCGAACGCCACGCCGGATTCATGCTATTCCGATCAGTCCAAAGCGACCCCTCCCAATGTCGTCGCCTGGACCCGCAGCCCGGAGTGGGTCTTCCTTCCCGCCCCGGACGACGCCTATATCGGCGGCGCTGTCTCAACGACGGACCTCGACACTCTCGCTACAAGCAAATGCCCAACGGGAGCACCTGGCCTCTGCCTGATACTCCTGCAGTTTCAGCTCCCGGCCATGCCGGACACTCCATGCGCCGAGAGCGGCAACTCATACCCCTGCTCCCTGACCGGTAACGAGCAGCTGCGCTATATGAGCCTCTCCCTGGGCTTCAACCCCGGGGGCTCTCCCTCCGTCCTTAATCTTGACGGCATGAACCCTGCCGCCAGCGGCCCGATGTCGCTGGTTAGCCTTTCCGACGCAGCCTTCGCCACTACCGCGTCAAGCGGAAGCAATTACGTCAACCTGATCCTTAATGTAAATCCCAGCGGTAGCGCGAATTTTCAGACTTACCTGACGGGTAATGCATCCCCAACGTTCCAGGGTGTGCACCCGCGCAGCAATGGCACCAACTACACCGCCTACCAACTCCCGATCGTGAACTCGAATACCGGTCAAACCATCAACTACACCGCCGTCGACCTCACCCAACTTCCCGGCTTCACCACCTGGTACTCGGGTGGCGCCTTCCAGGAAGCGCTCCTGCTCAACATCCGCAACACCCTGCCAGCAAGCACATTTATGCAGTCGGGACTGGCCGTCCCTTTCTCCACAGCCCAGTACCTGGGAAGCAACCAAGGGTGGATGGGCCCGTATGTCCCGCTGGTTTCGTACTCCTTGTTTTCAGCGTTACCGGCGGCCTCTTTTCCGCCCAACTTACCGAGCGCCGGACAACCGGCGTTGAGTCCGAGTACCAACAAGGGGGAGATCGTCGTTTCTGGAATGCCCCTACAGCTTCAAAACTACCCTGAGCAATACTGGCCATCCACCGGGATGACGTCCTCGCAATACCTGGTGTGCGGTACGACAACCCCGTCGCCCAAGATCTACTTCGTCGGAACTCAATTCTCCATTCCGGTGGACGACACCGCCACTTTTCCAACCGGTCCGACGAATTGCAACACGCCACCTACGAACGTCGGTTGTAGTCAGATTTTCGCCCAGACCCCGCAGGCAAGCGGCAATGTAAACCAGAACTGGCAGCCGGGCGTGCCTCTCACGATCGAAGGTTCGGGATTTGGAACTCTGCCGGTTGGGAATCTGCCTTACGCCACGACTGGCTGGAGTTCTGCGGCTAGCTCGTACCTGACGATCATGGACTTGAACTCACAGGGTGTGGTCAACTGGAGCAGCCCAAACGCCAATTGTCAGATGTACATCCAAAAGTGGACCGACAGCTCGATCACCGTGGTGCCGAACGTAGAACCCGACATGATGAACGGCACGCAAACCACGATCTCGCTTCTCACGGAAACCAACCCGTTCAGCTTACTCGCCTCCCCGAGCTGCCCGGTAATCGCAGGCGATAACATTCAAGTTACGGTGATCAATCCTCAGTTGCCGACTCTGCCGTCGGCGAGCCTACCTCGCCCCGTGACAGTGGGTACCTTCACCGGGAGCTTGAACTGAGGCTCTTTCAATGCAAACCCCGGAGCAATATCAAGGCGTAACTTTGTAAATCGCTCCGAAATCGGCCGGCCCCCCGTCCGAGGTAGCGCCATAAATATTTCCGACACTGTCCACGACCGGCGCGGAAACTGGTTCCGCGCCGTCCGCCAGCCCGCCAGAGAAGGCGTGAAGGACAACGTATGACGCCGACGTTGTGTATTCGAAAACCACGCCGCAGCCGACGGGAGGAACGCCCGGAAGGGGCGAACAGCTTAAATCCCCGCCTGAGTAGGTGGTGCCATAAAGGTTCCCTGCCGCGTCGAAGGTGACCCCCGTTGCGGGACCTCCTCCTCCAAGACCCCCCAAAAAAGCATAAAGCACCTGATAGACGCCACCGGCGGCTAGTTCGTACAATACTCCTTGTGAGTGCGGGCCTTCACCGCCTGCTACTCCGTAAATGTTCCCCGCCGCATCCAGCGTTACTCCAGCGGACGGCTGTGCGCCAGTCTCGGGAACAAAGTCGTGGAGAACTGTTTCCACACCCTCCGGTGTAACGCGGAAAATGGTGCCTCCGCCCGTTCCTCCATAGAACGTCGTTCCGTAAACATTGCCTTTCTTGTCCAGCGTAAGCTCGACATTCGGGCTCCCCCCATCGCTGCCTCCGCTGAAAACATAGAGCGACGTAAATTCCCCCGTATTGCTCAGCCGAAAAACCTGCCCTTGCGGTGCGGGGCCGTCCAAGGTAGTCCCGTAAACGTTCCCCTCGGCATCCGCCGTCACCCCGAAGCAGTTGCTGCCGTCCGCAAAGGTGTACAGCAGCGTTGACTCGCCGGACGACGTGATCTTGTACAAGGTATCCGACTGCTGCTCGGTCGAGCCCCCACACACGTAGAAGTCACCTTGGGCATCCTGCCCAAAACCTGACCCGATTTCGGCGAAAGGCAGTGTTAAAGTGCGCTCGCCGCCGGAAGCGAGCTCGAAAAGTACTCCGCCGTTCCATTGACCGCCCCTTCCCGTTAGCCCGGCGATTACGCCCTTGGAGCTCCGCGCGATTTGAAACGGCCCGGAGCCGCCCCGCGCCGCCGGGAACCGGTACAGCGTGCTCTCCGCACCCGTCGCCGCCCCGATCTCAAAAATCCCGCCTCCCAACCCAAGCAACTGCGAACTCCCGTAAAGGTTCCCCATCGCATCGAGCACCACCCCGGGCGCGGCCCCGAAGCCTTGCGCACACGCTCCGCCCGGCATCGGCGCTCCCTCGTCCGGCGGTCCAGGAAAATTGTACAAATCGGTTGCCGTTCCCGACGAAAGGTTTACTTGGAAGACCCCGCCGTACTTCGGAGTTTCGTTCTCCGCTCCGCCCGTGACTAAGTAGAGGTTCCCCGTTCCGCCCAACGCGACGGTCCCACCGATAGTGCCGTACGCATTGGGCGGCAGACTGAACTGCGTATATACTCCGGTCGCGCTCACCTCATACACCGCGCCCTCTACCGCCCCATACAGATTCCCTGCCGCATCGATCGCCAACCCCGACTCCGGATACGTCTGAGGAACTTTCGTGAAGTTATGCAGCAGCGTGTATGCGCCTTCCGGACTCACTTTGAACACCGTCCCCAGGTTCACGGTCGCCCCGCCCATCGACGTCGTCCCGTACAGGTTTCCCTGCGAATCCAGCGTCACCCCCGCGTCCGGATTCGCGCCGTCTCCCGCAAGGCCGCCCGCAAAGGCATGCAGCACCGCGAACTGCCCCGCCGCCGACAACTTCCACACGGTGCCGTAATTCAAGCTGCCGCCCGCTTCCGCCGTCCCGTACAGATTGCCAGCCGCGTCCACCGTCGCTCCGCCGTAGATGTTGGCCCCGTCGCTGCCTCCGGTAAACGAATACAAAACCGTCTCCACGCCGCCCGGCGTCAGTTTATAAATCGTGCCTGCGTTATGTGCGCCCCCGGCGTAGGTCGTGCCATAGAGATTGCCCGCCGCGTCTTCCGTAACTCCCGCGTTGGGTGCGGCCCCGTCCGGTTGGCCTTGGAAGCTGTAGAGCACCGTGTATGTCCCGGACGCGCTGCGCTTGAAAACCACGCCATTATTCGTGGTGCCGCCGAGTACCGTGGTTCCGTAAAGATCACCCGCACTGTCGCGGAGCACGGTGCCGCAGGGAGACGCGCCCTGGGGGAAATAGCCGAAGTTGTGGAGGATGGTTTCGGTTTGAGCGTGGGCTGGCGCGTGGAGCAGGCAGAGAATGAATAAAGCGAAAGGTATGCGGAAACGAAACATGCGGAAAGCCCTCCCGCGGCTTCGCCCCGCAGGTTAGCATGGTGCAAGCCGCAGGAGGGCCAGGCGGCTGCGCGGAAATTGCTGGTTTTACCGCGAAACGAGCGGAGTATACTCAACCAGCAATCCGTTCCGAAGAGATTGAGGGAAGAGATGAACTTACGATTAATCGCCTTCATCGTCGCGTTTATTTTGGCGTTTCTTTTCGCGCCAGTTGCGCTCACTCCTTTGTTAGAGGCCCAAGTCCGGCTCGCTTCCGACCCTTCCACGCCGGGTGCGAGTACGGGTAACGCGGTGGTGGCGGACTTCAACGGCGACGGGATCCCGGACGTCGCTCTGATTAACTTCTTCAGCGGCACGAGTCTCCTCATCAAGCTGGGAGAAGGGAACGGATTGTTCAAACCGTTTTTCCAACAGCCGAGCAACGCGGGGGAATTTCTGTTCGCCGGAGACGTAAACAAAGACGGGAACGTGGACCTGATCTCGGTGTCGAATAACGATACGCCGACCGTCGGGGTTTCCTTCGGAAATGGAGATGGGACGTTTCAAGTGCAAGTTTTGACCAGGCTACCTTTCCCGATACAGTCGGCCGCGGTCGGCGATCTGAACGGCGATGGGATTCCGGATCTGGTGGTGAGCAAGATCATCGGTTCCGTCCTGCCTCTGTTCGGAAACGCTAACGGTACGTTTACGGCCGAACCCGAAATCGGCGTGACGGGAGGGTCATACTGCGATGGCCTGGTGATCGGCGACTTTAACAACGATGGGCATGGAGACATCGTTTCGACCTGTAATGGAACGCAGATCTACTTCGGGGACGGTAACGGGCAGTTTAGTCCGCCACAGACCATCACGACGCTTTCCGGGTCAGTGACGGCGGCGGACGTGAATGCGGATGGCAATCTGGATTTGGCATTGGTGAGTGACTACAACGTTACGGTTTATCTCAACTCCGGTACCGGAACGTTCCGCCAGAGCTTCCAAACCACTGACGACGTGGCGGGGAACATCAGCTTTGGAGACGTCAACGGCGACGGCAAAATCGACATGATCTCAGCGGCATTCGAGTCGTCGTTTGTGTATGTGTTCCCCGGCAATGGAGATGGGACTTTCCAGACGTTTTCGCAATACTCGGTCAGCGGGCAGTTCTCTCATAACGCGATTGTGGGGGATTTCAACGGAGACGGCATTGCGGACATTCTCGTGGCGTTGCAAGAGGCGGTGTGCGTACTTACTGGAATTGGAGGCGGAAATTTCGTGCAGCCGAACAGCCCGCAACTTGGAGCGTCGGGGTATACTTCTCTTGCGGCGGCGGCGGATTTCAATCACGATGGCTTGTCCGATCTGGTGTTCTTTACGCTGGGTGGGGAAAACCTTGAGTCCCTTGAGTTAAAGGTGGCTACCAGCAACGGCGACGGGACGTTTTCGCCTGAGACCGGGGTGATCGCCCAGGGCCGCTTCGGGGCTTCGCCTTTCAACGTGGCTGTCGGCGACCTGAACCACGATGGCAACGCGGACATTCTGTATGTCTCCAACCTTATGTATCTTCTTACCGCGTTATCGAACGGAGACGGGACCTTTCAGCCAAGCGCCACCGTTTCTCGAGTGCCCGGCGCCATCCCGTTAGGGACGGCAACCGCGGATTTCAACGGAGATGGAAACCTGGATGTGGCGGTACTTGTGGCCGGTACGAGCTCGAGAGGGGCACACTATGTGGCTCTGAACATCTTCCCGGGCAACGGGGATGGAACGGTGGGATTGCCCAACTCGATTCCGTTGACGGAGGGAGACGGCGGAAGCTCGAGCTTGGCGGTGGGCGACTTCAATGGCGACGGGCATCCCGATATCGTGGTGCTCTGCGATAACGAGCTGGTGGTGCTGACCAACTCCGGCGCGGGTGCGTTCGAGACGACGTTTCGAGACACGATTAGCAATGGACTGGGGGTCGCCGCCGGGGATATTAATCAGGATGGGCTGGCGGATCTGGCGGTCGCGAGTTCTCCAGCGGATATCCGCCCCAGCTTCGTCACGGTATTGCTCAGCAACGGCGTGGGAGGCTTTTCCGCGTCGAACTACCCGGTGGGGTTGCTTCCCCAGGCGATTGCGATCGCGGATCTGAACGGGGACGGGTATCCGGAAGTGCTGACGGAGAACGGGGAATCGCAGGATATGAGTGTGTTGAACAACGATAGGGGCACGCTTTCGTATGGAGGGTCGTGGTACAGCGCGTCCACTACGCCAGAGCCCGTATTGGTGGGGCACTTTGTTGCGAGCGCGCCTTTGAGCGTGGTGAGCGGATACAGTCTGGTGAATGTGGTGGCGCCGTAGCGCGCGGCTTCCGGGTCGGGTTTGCCGTACTGGACGGTATATATACCATCCAGTACAGCGCTTGGAAGGATCGGGAATCGACAGTTTGCGTTGCAATTAAAGGGTTTGCGAGGCCAGCAGGCCATTTGAACCGCGGTGAGCGCGAGGTATATATACTGTGCTTGAAGTGCTCATGCCCCGTGACGGCCGCCTAAGCATTGCCACGCCGGATATTCTGGAAGTTTTGAATTCCGCACCTCAGGGGGTTTTCAGTCAAAAAGAGATTGCCCAACTGCTTACGGCCAATCGCGGCGGCTGGCGGATTGCGGGGCGCACCACCGTTGCGGAGTTCATCGAGTTTCTGGAGCGCCGCGGTCTCAAAACCATCCGGCTCGAATTTCTTCATCCCGGCATCCGCTCCATCACGCGTTATGTCTGGAAGGAAGCCTCGCCGTATGAAATCGGGCAGTCGCTTAAGGAGCGGGCGTATCTGTCTCATGGCACGGCCGTTTTCTTGAATGCGCTTACGGACCAGTTGCCGAAAACCGTCTATGTCAATCAGGAGCAATCCGAAAAGAATGGCGATGCACCGGGCGAGCTTCTTCAGGCGAACATTGACAGGGCTTTTGCGTCCAAACAACGGCAGACCCAAGCCGTCGCGCAATATGACGGTGAGTGGCAATTTGTAATCATCAACGGGAAACAGACCAAACAGGCCGGGGTCGCTCCCCTCACGTTTCAGGGCGCCACCCTTCGTGTCACGGGAATGGAACGGACGCTAATCGATATTGCGGTGCGGCCCGCGTACGCCGGCGGTGTCTTTCAGGTTCTTAACGCTTACCGCGGCGCCAGGGACCGCGTGTCCGTGGCGACGCTCATAGCGACGCTTAAGTCCCTCAGGTATGTTTACCCTTATCATCAGGCCATAGGCTTCTATATGCAGAACGCCGGTTATGATCCGAAGCGGTACGAGCGATTGAAAAAGCTTGGCCTGAAGAATGATTTTTATCTCGCCCACGATATGCGTGAGAAGGCCTACAGCGACGAATGGCGGTTATTCTATCCGAAGGGCTTTGAGAATGCGGGCGACCTCGCCTGAAACAAAATCGAGGTAATCGTCGAATTCCCCAAGAGGCGGCAAAACGCTGTCTCGCACAGAAGGCCAGTCAATCCGGTGGATTTCATGGTCCGCTCCGATGCTTCCCAAGAGATCGAGAGGAACATCCTTCGCATGAAAAGTGTCCCGGAGGAGCGCCAGGTTTTCATTGTTTGCTAAGTCTATGCCCTTGGCGGTGACCAGAAGATGAATGTCGTAGAAATCCCGCGCCCGTCCTCGTTTAACGGGGTTTAGTGGATAGCCCGGCAGTTGTTGACAAATTGCTCTCAGCTTTTCAATTACGATCATTTCCGGCGTGTACACGTAGATCGTATAGTTATCGAGTTCCTTCTCAACCTTCCCGCGGCAGAATTCATGTTTGCTGATATCGACTGTGAAAATCCGCTGCTGGTCCGGACCCACAACCAGTGCATTGCGGCGAATGGTGTCGCGATCGCCTTGAAGTTCCGCCGCTTTGGACTTGGCTATGAGCTTGAACTCAAACTGGTAGCCGCCCCATCGGGACCCTTCCTTGGCATTGCGCGGCCGAGGCGCGAATTTCGTGTCGAACACGGTTAACCCGACTTGTTGAAACCGCTGTCCGAGAGCTTTGAAAATGCGCCGCTCCGCGTCCGCAACATCCTTAAAATCGTTTTCGGGGGGGGAAGTCCAGATCCAGGGACGCCCTGTTCCCGAAGCCGTAGATGAGGCTTATCGCATTACCGCCTTTCAGGACCAACTCCTCCAGGAGTGCGTCATCAGAAAACAGCGCAACGATGGTGTGGCGGCGTATTTCGTCGAAATTCATTCAGGAAACATAAACCTTAACAAAGCACCATCGCCGGCATTAGCCGAAAAGAGTGAGAGTGCTGGTTCGGTAGCGCGCACTATTGCTCCGAGCCCATGAAGGTCCTGCTGTTTCTGTTGGTTTCCTCTTTACTGATGTACGCGCAGGATGGGCCTCCGAAGGATGCCTCCTATGAGGTATTGACGCAGGCTTACGATGCGTTGCGGGTGAAGGATTATGACCGGGCGGTGGCGGATTTCGAGAAGGCCGCGCAGCTTTCGCCCAAGCGCGCGGATATCCGGAAGGATCTGGCGTATACGGATCTGAAGATCGGCGAGACGGATGGCGCGCGGGAGGAGTTCGGCGAGGCCATGAAGCTGAATCCGGCGGATACGCACGTGGCGCTGGAGTATGCGTTCCTGTGTTTTGAGGCGCAGGACCGGACTAGCCACGGGGAAGCGATCGGGTATAAGGCGACGGCGCGGCGCATCTTCGATCAGGTGCGGAAGACCGGGGATGCGGCTTCGCGGGCGACGGCGGAGCAGGCGTTTCAGAATATCGATCGTCCGCTGGCGGCGGGGATTGAGCGCTGGCAGAAGGCGCTGGCGATGGGGCCGGAATCGTTCTCGGCGCACTTTGAGTTGGCGGAGTTGGCGGAACAGCGCGGCGAGTTGGAATTGGCGGCGGAACATTACCGGCGAGCCTGGCAAATGCTGCCGGCGCGGAAGAATGTGCTGCTGGACCTGGGGCGCGTGCTGTTGCACTTGGGCCGGACGGAAGAAGGCGACGCGGCATTGCTGGCGGCGTCGCGTGGCGGAGAACCACGGGCGGCGGAACTGGCGCGGGCGCTGCTGCCGGAGCGGTATCCGTACGTGTATGAGTTCCGGCGGGCGCTGGAGCTGGATCCGCGGAATGTGGAATTGCATCGCGAGTTAGCTTATCTGCTCCTGCGCATGGCGGATAAGGGCGAAGCGACGCCGGCGGATGCGGAGAATGAGTTTCGCGTGATCGTGGATAGCGAGCCGGGTGATTTGCTGTCGGCCGCGCAGCTTGGGTTCTTGTATCTGTCGCGCAAGGATTTGGACAAGGCGACGCCGGTGCTGCGGCGGGTGCTGGACGGCGATGACGAGGATTTGGCGAATCGGGTGCGCGCGGCGCTGCACCTGCCGCTTCAATTGAAGAAAACGTCGACACCGGAGGATGCCGCGGCGGAAGCGCGGTTGATGGCGGAGAAGAGTTTACAAGCGGGCTATTTAAAAGATGCGCTGAAGTATTTGAAGCTGGCGCATGACGCCGACCCGGTGGATTTTTCGTTGATCTTCAAGATGGGGTCGGTATACAACATGCTGCACGACGATTCGACGGCGATCAAGTGGTTCGCGCTGGCGAAGCAGGCCGATGACGATGACATCGAGGCGAAAGCGGCGACCAGTTACAACGCGTTGCGGCCGGCGATGGAGCGGTTTCGGACGACGGTTTGGACGTATCCGCTGTTCTCGACGCGCTGGCATGATCTGTTCGATTACGGGCAGATGAAGACGGAGATGAAGCTGGATTGGACGACGCTGTTCCGGCCTTATCTTTCGGTGCGATTCGTGGGCGATACGCGCGAGAGTTTACCGGGCACGGGGCCGACGCCGCTTTACTTATCGGAGAGCGCGTTCATTGTGGCGGCGGGAGTGGCGTCGCGGATGTGGCATGGGGCGATGGCGTGGGGCGAAGCGGGCGAATCGATGGGGTATCTGAGCGGGCATGTGGTGCCGGATTATCGCGGGGGCGTCACGTTTTCGCGGGCGCGCGGGGAGAATATCTTCTCGAAAGAGCGCGGGTTTTTCTACGAGACGAACGACGACATTGTATATGTGAGCCGGTTCGATAAAGACACGCTGGGGTATACGCAGAACCGGGTCGGGTTTACGCCGGTGACGCTGCCGCTGCAGACGCAGTTCTTCTGGAATTTCAATCTGACTGGAGATTTGAAGAGGCAGACCTGGGCGAGCTTCGCGGAGACGGGGCCGGGGATACGGTTTCACTGGGCGGGGACGCCGCAGCCGCTGACGTTGTCGGTGAGCGCGCTGCGGGGGGTGTATTTGATTAATAAGGATAATCCGCACGGGCCGAATTTCAATGACGTGCGCGTGGGGGTTTGGTACGTGTGATGGACCGAATACTCGACCTTTCCGCCGTTCCCGCCCAAGTTCGTTTTCTTTCCTGTGAGCCGGCTTATCGGGCCGCGAATTCATTGGGTGATCGTGGGCGGGCGAATCGGGCCCATCGTCCAGACGGATGAGCTGACGCGGAGTGCGGATTGATGGGAAAATAGAAGCAGATGGAAACCGAGAACCCGCTGCTGGAAGTGCGTTATGAAGTGCCGTTCGATCGCATCCGAACGGAAGATGTGGAACCGGCGATTCAGGAGTTGATTGCGGATGCGCAGCGCCGGATTGACGCGATTCCGGCCGAGGCCGGCGGGCGCACATATGCGAACACGCTGCTCGCCATGGAACGCGCGACGGAGCGGCTGGATTACGCGATGACGGTGGTCCGCCATATCGAGAGCGTGGCCACTTCGCCGGAGTTGCGCGCGGTCTTTAATAAGGTGCAGCCGGAAGTGAGCGCGTTCTATTCGTCGATCCCTTTGAATGCGGCGATCTGGAGTGCGCTGAAGGCGTTTTCGGAGAGGGACGAAGCGGGACGCCTGACAGGGGCGAGGCGGCGATTTCTGGTGAAAACGCTCGATTCGTTCCGGCGGCACGGGGCGGAGCTGGATGCGGACGGGAAGAAGCGGCTGGCTGAGATCGACGTCGAGTTAGCGACGATCACGACGAAGTTCGGCGAGAACACGCTGGACGCGACGAACGACTGGGAACTGGTGATTACGGACGAAGCTCAACTGGCGGGGCTGCCGGAATCGGCTGTGGCGGCGGCGCGGGGGTCGGCTGCGTCGAAGGGCCGGGAAGGCTACCGGTTCAGCTTGCAGGCCCCGAGTTATATCGCGCTGATGACGTATCTGGACGATCGGGCGATTCGGGAGCAGGCTTATCGGGCGTTTCAATCGCGCGCGGCGGGCGGGAAGTTCGACAACCGTGAACTGGTGCTGCGGATTCTGGCGCTCCGTGGGGAGCGGGCGACCCTATTGGGATTCCAGAATTTTGCCGATCTGGTGCTTGAGGATCGAATGGCGCATACGGGCGCTTATGCGATTGAGTTTCTGCGGGAGCTGGAGCGCAAAACGGTGGCGCCGTTCGAGCGTGAGAATGCGCAGTTGCGGTTGTTTGCGGGGCGTGAGCTGGAGCCCTGGGATATCGGATATTACGCGGAGAAACAGCGGCAGGCGCTGTACGATTTCGATGAAGAAGAGCTGCGGCCATATTTTCCGGCGGATCGCGTGGTAGCCGGAATGTTTGAGATCGTGGAGAAGCTTTATGGGATTGAGGTGCGGGAGCGCGCCGGGGTGCCGGTATGGCATCCGGATGTAAAGGTGTACGACGTGTTCGATGCGGACGCGACGCTGCTGGGGACCTTTTATGCGGATTGGTTTCCGCGGGAGACGAAACGCGGCGGGGCTTGGATGGATGCGTTTCTGACGGGCGATCCGCGACCCCATGTGGGAACGATCTGCGGCAATATGACGGCGCCGATCGGGGACCGGCCGGCATTGTTGACGCATCGGGAAGTGGAGACGATTTTCCATGAGTTCGGGCATTTGCTGCACCACACGCTGAGCGACGTGGAAGTGCGGAGTTTGGCGGGTACCAGCGTGGCGTGGGATTTTGTGGAACTGCCTTCGCAGATTATGGAGAACTGGTGCTGGGAACGGCCGGCGCTCGATCTATTCGCGCGGCATTGGGAGACCGGCGAGGCGATTCCGGACGAGCTGTACCAGAAGATGCGGCGGGCCAAGACGTTTCGCGGCGCGAATGGGCAAATGCGGCAACTCGGGTTTGCGCTGACGGATCTGCTGTTGCATACGGAGTATTCGCCGGAGGGCGACGGGGACGTGGTGGAGTACTCGAAGCGCATTCTGCAGCGCTTCACTCCGGCGCCGCTGCCGGAAGATCACGCGTCGATTTGCTCGTTCACTCATTTGTTCTCGAGCCCGGTGGGTTACGGGGCGGGCTATTACTCGTACAAGTGGGCGGAAGTGCTGGAGGCGGATGCGTTCACGCGGTTCCGGAATGAGGGAATTTTCAGCCGGCAAGTGGGCGGCGAGTTCCGGGAGCGGATCTTGTCGCGGGGCGACAGCAAGGATGCGGCGGAGTTGTATCGCGACTTCATGGGGCGCGATCCGGATCCGAACGCGTTAATGGTGCGGTCGGGATTGGCGAACCTGGAAGAGCTGACTACGGTGTAGGGTATGCTTGGCGCGAGATGTTTCTTCGCATACTGGCGCACCCGGTTTTTGTCAATTTGAACTTCCACATGCCCGTGATTGTGGATCTGTCGCACCCGCTGATTATGTTGACGGGCGAGAACGGATCGGGCAAAAGCACTTTGCTGCACTCGCTGTTCTTCGCGCTGAAAGATGAGGCGGTGGATGGGTTTGTGTACCGGTGGCAGGGAGTGGAAGGCGTGAACCGGGATTCGGTTTACCTGTTCGACGCGGAGCAGCATAATCCGCGCATGCAGATGGAACACTTCAAAGATCAACCGCAGATGCAGGAGTTCCTGCGGTCGGCGAGCCACGGGCAGGTGATGCTGTCGTTGTTTCGCGAGAGCTTCCCCAAGCTGCCGAACGGGACGATCCTGCTGCTGGATGAGCCGGAGATGGCGCTATCGGTTTCGAATCAGCGGCGGATTGCGAAAATGCTGCAGGAACTGGTGGACCAGAAGCAGTTCCGGATCGTGTGCGCCACGCATTCACCGGTGCTGCTGGATGCGCCGGGGACTTACGTGATTAATCTGGACGAGTACATCAATAAGAATATTCTGCCGACGGATTTGGGGGTGGAAGGGGCGAGCACGATCCAGTGAAGGCGTTCAAACGTACGGCCGTGTTTCGGCAAACCGAGCTTATTAGGCTTTTAACGGTTTGGTAGGAGGGGAGCTCAATCGATGAAGAAAGTTGCGCGGTCTACCGCATTATTGTTTCTCGCAAGTGTTTTCGCTTCGGCGCAGCAGAAGTCCGAATTTGTGTACACAGGCGGCAGCGCGGTCAACGGCTTTGCCGTGAACCCGACGACGGGCGGGTTGACTGCCGTCCCAGGATCGCCGTTTGCCGCTCCGGCGGTGAATGCGCTGGCCATTTCGCCCGCCGGGAACTTCTTGTTCGCCGGGAACACGGGGGGAATTGTGGCGGCGACGATCAACCCTTCGACGGGTACGCTGACCTCGGTGCCGGGATCGCCATTCTCCTCAAATCTGGACATAGCCGCATTAGGGGTTGCGCCAAACGGCCGGTATCTTTATGCCGGGGCGTCACCATCCGCCGGTAATTTCTTCATCTACACGTTTGCGATCGATGGGAACGTGGGCGCGATTACTCCGCTCGGTTCGCCTGTTTCGCTTAACGGCTTGCAAGCGACCTCCTTCGCCGTGTCGCCGGGCGACGGAGTTCTTTATGCGGGTACGACGTCGAATCTCTTGGGCTTTACCGTCGACTCGAAAAACGGAACGCTCTCACCGATCGCGATGGATGTCACGGGGACGTCGCCGGTAATCAGTGCCAGCGGATACCTCTATACGATCTACGGTCTACTGGGAGGATTCGGAACGGAAATCGCAGCGTATTCGATCAACACCAGTTCCGGGCAATTGACTCCGGTCGCAGGATCGCCGTTTACCGCCGTGAATACGGGGTCGTTTGTGCTCGCGCTGGACCGCGCGGGGAAATACCTTTACCAGATTGCTGGCGAGCCCTCGTATGCGGTTGCCGGGTTTATTCTCAATTCGACTACGGGCGCCATCTCCGGGCAGGTGGTTGGGTCTCCGTTTGCAACGGCGGCCGGCTTTCCGGTGGGGCTTCTTGTCGATCGATCAAACCACTTTGTCTATACGACGGACGGCGGCGCGAACGACATCAGTGGATTCAATTTGAACGGAACGACCGGGAGCCTTTCGACAATTAGCGGACTGTTACTCCCGACGTCCGCAAACCCGTTCACTATCGCCGATACGGTTCCGCAACCCGCGTCCACCGCGGTACTCAAGGCATTGGCTATTAAGCCGGTGAACCCGACGGTCGATAGCGCATCGACTTCCACCGAGCAGTTCTTCGCGGTGGGCGAGTATAGCGATGGGTCTCAACGATTCCTGACCGCGTCGGTGACATGGAAGACGCTGAGCCCGAACGTGGCGACCATCAGCAATACACCGGGTCAGCAAGGATTAGCCACAATCCTCGCCAAAGGTTCGACGGAAGTTACCGCGTCGCTGAACAGCTTTATCGCGACGACAACTCTAACGGTGCAATAGATTCCAAACTTTTTTTGACCCGTTTTCCCTGTATTTCACGCGTATCAAGTGTGGAATATAAAGTCGAGTTCACAACCCAGGTTCCCGACGATCCCGCGATCGTCATGATGATGAGCGCGGACCAGTTCGAACGGTCCGCGAATTTCGCGTTAACCGGCCGGAGCGCGCCGTTCGCGTTCTTTGAACCATCAGCGGAAGCGATTGAGAACGAGGCTTGCGAGGGTGAAGCTTGCGAGGGTGAGCTCTGCGATTCCGAAGCGGCGAGCCCGGCAATCGAGGCGGCTGACGATCCGGTGCGCGCCTACATGCGGCAAATGGGCAATAGCCCGTTACTGAGCCGGGAGCACGAAATTGCGCTGGCGCGAACGATGGAGGCGGGGCGGAACAACGCGCGCCGCTACCTCTCGCGTTCTCCGATGATGGTGCGGGAGATGCTCCTTCTCGGCGAGGCGCTGGCGGCGGGGCAGCGGGACGCTCGCGAGGTTCTCCGGTTCGACGAGTATGTTCCCGACGAAGCCGGCGTGCGGGCGGCGTGCGAGCGCTTCTTTCTCGAGTGCCGCCGCGTGGAAACGCTGGAAAGCAAGCTGACCGCGCTACGGCAAAAGCTGGCGGCCCTTTCACCGGCGACGAAGCGGCATCGGCATCTGCGTTGGAAAGCGGGGCGCGCGGCGGTTCAGATTTCAAGGTTGGTTCGCGGGTGTGGTCTGAACCCTTCCGTGTTCCAGGATGTGCTGAGACGCTTGCAGGCGGCGGTGGAGGAATTGCGCGTATTGGATCGCCGGCCGAACCGGCTGATTTCCGGCCGGGTTCACGAGATAGAGCTGCGCTGCGGCGCGCCGGCGCTGGAGTTGCGCGGAACCGTTAACCGCGTGCAGCGGGCGCAGGCTTCGGCGGAGAACGCTCGAAGGGAATTAATTGAAGCGAATCTGCGGCTGGTGGTAAGCGTTGCGAAACGCTACACGGGCCGGGGTCTGGCGTTTCTGGATCTGGTGCAGGAAGGAAATATCGGGCTGATGCGCGCGGTGGAGAAGTTCGACTACCGGCTGGGCTACAAGTTTTCGACCTATGCGACGTGGTGGATCAGGCAAGGGATTTCGCGAGCTCTGGCGGATCAGGGCCGGACCATTCGCGTTCCGGTCCACATGATTGAAACAATCAACAGGCTGGTGCGGGCTACGCGGCAGCTCGGGCAGGATCTGGGGCGGCAACCGAGCGACGAGGAACTTGCGGCGGAGATGGGAATTTCGGTGGAAAAGGTGCGGAAGGCGATGCGGGTTGCGCAAGAGCCCATATCGCTGGAAACGCCGGTCGGCATGCAGGAAGAGTCGCACCTGGGTGAATTCGTGGAAGATCCGCGGTATTTATCGCCGGCGGAACAGATGATGCAGTTGAACCTGCGCGAGCAGACTCAGGCGGTGCTGCGATTATTGTCACCGCGGGAACAGACCATACTGCGGCTGCGTTTCGGGTTGGATGGCGGAGCGGAACATACGCTCGAAGAAGTGGGGCAGAGTTTCGCGGTGACGCGGGAGCGGATCAGGCAGATTGAGGCGAAGGCGCTGAGGAAGCTGCGCCATCCGAGCCGAAGCCATCGTTTACGTGCGCTGCTGCAGACCAGGCGGGATTAACCGGCTCACGGAATTTCCAGGAGCGGACGGACCGGGGTGCCGTCGCTCCAATCGCCCATGTCTATTTCCTGGGCGCCCCCATGGGTGAGCACGTATTCGCAATCGGTTCCGGATAAGACGCAGTTGAAGAGGCCGACGCTCAGCTTCCAGGTGACGTTGTAATCGCGATCGTCTACCGCCGCCGTGTCATTCAGGCCGTTGGTGAGAGGAAACCAGTGGTTGCCAAGCTGGGCCGGCGTTCCGTAGCTGTCCGAGACGACTTCCAGAAAATCGCACTGCGATGCTGGCAGCACGGCCGACACTGAATTCCATATGGTTTGAGCCGTGGCGAGATCCTGGGAACTGTCTTCATCCCCCTCCACCAGAATGAATCTCGTTTGCGGGTTGAGGTTGGGGAACGCGAGGGATAAAGTCGTCTGACCGAGGCCGGGCGTGAAGGCGGCGACGGCTCTGGGCGCGATGGATGGGGCTGAGACATTCAGCGCCTGGGCTACGGTGAGCGCTTCGACCGCCCCCAGGGAGTGCCCGGCGAAGGCGGTTTGCACGCCCAGAGAATCGCTCAGAGGAGGAATGAGGGCGCCCGAGGATAAGCGAATTAGCGCGGACTTCCATGCCGCGAGAATGTTGGGCGCAAACTGGGCGGGCGATGCTCCTTGATCGTAAAGAGGATAGACGACGGTGTATCCGTTGCGGACGATTTGGGAGATCCATCGGCCGTAGTTTGCCGGGCTATCACCGCCGGTGGATTCCTGATTCAGCAGATAGCCGTGAAGGAAGAGAACCACGGGAAGCGCGGTCGGCAGGGAGCCGCCGGAAGGCTGATAAATGTAATAAGCGTAGGCTGGTGAAGTATTGCCGGGCGACGACGAAAAAGGACCCGACTGGACCACGGACGGAAATGGGTAGGCCGATCCGCCTGGCCCGGAGGAAGGTTGTCCAGGTGCGGTGATCTGAGCCGCGAGGGTGGCTACGGACCAAACGGAAAACGCGACGGCCACGAAAGCGGGGATGGACCGGGGCGCCGTAATGGTCACGCAGTTCCGATTATAGCGAGGCGCCGGATCTGGTTAAGTGGGAGTTGCATGCGTTGGCGTAAAGTGTCGATTGTGGTCGGCGCGGGGTTGATTCTGTTTGCCCTGTGTGACGCCGCGGCGGGCATCTTCCTGTGCGAGACTACGCTTCACCCGTACATTAAGTCATCGGTTAGCGCGGCGGAAGATGGCAGCCGCGCGCGGCCGGTTTCCATCACAGCCTCAGATGATTTGAAATTGCGCGCCTGGTACAGAGCGCCGGTCACTTCGAACGGAGCTTGCGCGGTTTTACTTCACGGCGTTTCCGATACCCACCTGGGTGTGACTGGAATCGCTGACTTTCTGGTGGACGCGGGTTATGGCGCATTGATGCCGGACAGCCGCGCTCATGGAGCGAGCGTTCCCGCAGCGGCGACGTACGGGCTGAGAGAAGTCTATGATGTTGACCGTTGGGTCGACTGGCTTTCGGGCCAAAGCGGGTGTGCCCGGACCTATGGGGTTGGGGTGTCCATGGGCGGGGCCATTCTGCTTCAATCGCTCGCGGTGGAGAAGCGCTTTTCCGCGGTAGTCGCGGATTCGCCGTTTGCGGAGTTTTCGTCGATCGCCAAGTATCGGGTAGATCAGCGAATTCCGCTCCCGGCGGCGGCCGCCAATTTGATTTCGGGCCCGGTGATCTTCGACGCGTTCCTTTACGGACGCTTGCGATACGGCATCGATCTCACGAGAGTATCGCCGCTGGGGGCGGTGAAGCAGGCAAATATTCCCATCCTGCTGATTCATGGAACCGCCGACGATAACATCCCGATCGCGGAATCCCGGAGGCTACTGGCGGCCAATCCGCGAGAGGTGCGGCTGTGGGCGGTGAACGGAGCGGGACACGCGGGAAGCTTCGGCGCGGAGCCGGAGGAATACAAGCGGCGGGTGTTGGAGTGGTTCGCTCACGCGCAAGGCGTGGCTAGCGCGCGGTCGCCAGCAACTGATCGACCGTGATCAGATTGCTGGGCAGTTCCGTCGGATAGTCGCCGGTGTAGCAGGCGTAGCAGTAATTCGCGTCATGGTCCGCGACGGCGCGGCGCAGCGAGCCGAGCGACAAGTAACTCAAAGAATCCGCTTCCACGAACTTTCGAATCTCTTCCACCGAGTTATTCGCCGCGATCAGTTCCTTGCGCGTGGGCGTGTCCACGCCGTAGAAACACGGGCTTACGGTCGGCGGACAGGAAATGCGCAGGTGCACTTCGCGCGCGCCCGCCTGGCGCACCATGCGGACGATTTTGCGGCTGGTGGTTCCGCGGACAATCGAATCGTCCACCAGCACCACGCGCTTGCCTTCCAGAAGATGGCGGATCGGGTTGAGCTTCAGCTTCACGCCGAAATCCCGTATGGCCTGCGAGGGTTCTATAAAGGTGCGTCCGACATAGTGATTGCGAATCAACGCCTGCCGGAAGGGCAGACCGCTTTCCGCGGAATACCCGAGCGCGGCGGCGACCCCGGAATCCGGCACGGGCACGACGATGTCCGCATCCGCCGGAGCTTCGCGGGCCAGGAGGCAACCGAGCATCTCGCGCGACTGCTCCACCGACCGGCCGAACACCATCGAATCCGGGCGCGCGAAGTACACATGTTCGAACGCGCAATGCGACAGCGGCTGCTCCGGCGCGTAGCGTTCCCGCGTGACGCCTTCGGGCCCCACGATCACCATTTCGCCGGGCTGCACTTCGCCCAGGTACACCGCGTCCACCAAGTCGAACGCGCAAGTCTCGGACGCAAACACGTAGCAGATCTTGCCGCCCGATAATTCCATCTGCCCCATCGCGAGCGGGCGGAAGCCGTGCGGATCGCGTGCCACAATGATCCGGTCTTCGGCCAGGAACACGAGCGAGAAAGCGCCTTCGATCTGGAGAAGCGCATCCCGTAGCGCGCCCGCCAGCGTGCGCTCCGCGGAATGCGCCACCAAGTGGAGAATTACTTCGGTATCGCTGTTCGCCTGGAAGATCGCCCCATGACGTTCGAGTTCGCGGCGAAGCTCCTGCGCGTTGGTGATGTTGCCGTTATGGGCCACCGCGATGCGGCCCTTGTTACAGTTCACGGAGAACGGCTGCGCGTTTAGAAGCGCCGTGTCGCCGGAAGTGGAGTACCGCGTATGCCCAATCGCGAGCGCGCCGGAAAGCTGCTTGAGCACGGGTTGGGTAAAGATGTCGGCCACCAGGCCCATCTGCTTGACGGTATGCACATGCATGCCATCGCTGGTGGAGATTCCCGCGCTCTCCTGCCCACGATGCTGCAGGGCGTACAGGCCAAGGTACGCAAGCTTCGAGGCTTCGGGGTGCCCGTAAATAGCAACGACGCCGCATTCATCGTGGAATTTATCGACCATGCTTGTCCTAAAGGTTCTCCAAAAGCTGGGCGGCTAAGCCCGGTTCAGGTACCGATCAAGTCCAGGGGAGGCGATCCCGGCCAACGCAATTCCTACAAGCTTCCGATGCCGGTTCGAAATTTCAAAGAGTAATTCCATTGTAACCCCGATGACATCGCATTGAACCCCGTGCTCCGCACAAATTCGCACAATCCGATCCGGGCTGGCGGTGGACACCACCACCCGCGACGGCCCCTCGTGGAACAGCAGAAACTCCGGCGGAAGATCGCTATCCAGATTGATTTGCGCCCCGATCTCCGCCGTCGCGCACTCGGCCAGTGTAACCGCCAAGCCGCCATCGCTCACATCATGTGACGATTCCGCTAATTGCTCCTTATGGATGTCGCGCATGGACTCATGGACGCGCTTTTCATAAGCCATATCGAGATCCGGAGGCAATCCCCAAAGCTGCTTCACAATCGTTTTCGCGTATTGAGTGCCGCCGAACCGGATCGGGTCCGTCGACCCGGTCCCGCCCACCAGCACGATAGTGCGGCCCGCGTTCTGAAAGCGCATCGGCAGCGGCGCCGCGGTCTGTAGAAGTCCAACGATGCCCATTACCGGGGTCGGGTAAATCGCTTCCCCGAGCGTTTCGTTATAAAGACTCACGTTGCCGCCGGTAATCGGAGTCTCGAAGAACGCGCAGGCTTCGCCCATCCCCTCGATCGCCTCCACCAGTTGCGCCATAATCTCCGGCCGCTCGGGATTCCCGAAGTTCAAGTTGTTGGTCGCGGCAACCGGCAGCGCCCCGGCCGTGGCCAGGTTGCGGCACGCTTCCGCGACATTTAACCGCGCTCCTTCGCGCGGCGAAAGATAGCAGTATCTCCCGTTGCCATCGAGCGACATCGCAATCGACTTGTCCGTCCCCTTCACCCGCACAATGGCGCAATCGGAACCCGGTCCGGCCACGGTGTTTGTGCGGACCGTATAGTCGTATTGCTCCCAGATCCAGCGCTTGGAACACAGATCGGGCGATGCCAGCAACGTCTGCAAGTCCCGCGTGAAATCCCGGTCGTAGTCGAACACCGGCGGTTCCATGGGCGCGGTGCGATGAGGCTTCGTATGCGGGCGATCGTACCGCGGCGCTTCTTCCGCAATCGCGTGGTTCGGAATCTCCGCCACCACTTCGCCGAGATGGCGGACGCGCAGCAGTCCATCTCCGGTGACGCGTCCGATGGTCACCGCGTCCAGACCCCACTTCCGGAACACGCGGAACACCTCCTCTTCACGGCCTGCTTCCGTCACCAGCAGCATGCGCTCCTGCGATTCCGAAAGCATCATCTCGTAAGCCGTCATCCCGGTCTCGCGCTGGGGCACTTTGTCCAGATCGATCTCGATCCCTACGCCGCCGCGGCTGCCCATCTCGCACGAGGACGACGTCAGCCCCGCCGCACCCATATCCTGAATGCCTACGATCGCGCCGGTCTTCATCGCCTCCAGGCACGCTTCGAGCAGCAGCTTTTCGAGAAATGGATCGCCCACCTGCACGTTCGGACGCTTCTGCTGGGATTCTTCGGTGAATTCCGCGCTGGCCATCGACGCGCCGTGAATGCCGTCGCGCCCCGTCTTGGCGCCCACGTAGATCACGGGGTTTCCGATCCCCGACGCGCTCGCATACAGAATCTCGTCTTCGCGGCAGATCCCCAGCGCGAAAACATTCACCAGCGGATTCCCGTGATAGCAGGCTTCGAACACGCACTCGCCGCCGACTGTAGGAACGCCGAAGCAGTTGCCGTAATGCGCAATGCCGGAGACGACGCCTTCGAGAATGCGGCGGTTCTTCGCACCCGTGGCATCATCGTTCGGCAGTCCGAAGCGCAGCGAGTTCATCACGGCAATGGGCCGCGCGCCCATGGTGAAGATGTCGCGGAGAATGCCCCCCACGCCGGTCGCCGCGCCTTGAAACGGTTCAATGTAGCTCGGATGGTTATGCGACTCGATCTTGAACGCCGCCACCCAGCCGTCGCCGATGCCGATGATCCCGGCGTTCTCGCCCGGCCCCTGCACCACGTGCTTGCCCTGCGTCGGCAGCTTCTTCAGATGAATGCGCGAGCTCTTATAGGAACAGTGCTCGCTCCACATCACCGTGAAGATGCCTTCTTCGGTGTAGGTGGGCTCGCGCTGAAGAATCGATACGACGCGCTGGTGCTCGTCCGGCGTCAGCATCGTGTGGCGTGAACGTGGGCGAGCGATGTGAGGACGCCCAATCCGTCGGTCGAACCCATCAGCGCATCGCACGCGCGCTCCGGATGCGGCATCATCCCCAGCACATTGCGCTGCTCATTGAGAATTCCGGCGATATCGCGCAGCGAGCCATTCGGGTTATCGAGATAGCGAAACGCCACGCGATCGTCCGCTTCCAACGCATCGAGCGTGGGATCATCGGCAAAGTAGCGGCCTTCACCATGCGCCACTGGGAGGTGTAGAATCTGCAATCGTTCCAATGCCGAAGTGAAGGGGGAATGCGTTGTTTCCACTCGCAGCTTCACTTCCCGGCAAACGAACTTCAAACTCTCATTGCGCATCAACGCTCCCGGCAAGAGCCCGCTTTCGACCAGGATCTGAAAGCCATTGCAGACGCCCAGCACCGGACCACCATCCGCCGCGAACTTCCTGACCGCCCGCATCACCGGCGAGAACCGCGCAATCGCTCCGCACCGCAGATAATCGCCGTAGGAAAATCCACCGGGCAGAACAATAGCGTCAAAAGCTCCCAAGGAAGATTGATCGTGCCAGATGTATTCCGCGGAGACGCGCAGGTTTTCGTTGAAGGCGTACCAGGCGTCGTGATCGCAGTTACTGCCCGGGAAAACGACCACGCCAACTTTCATACAAGGATTTTCTCACGCCCGTCAGGCCAGCCGAACGCCCGCGGCGGCAGCTTGTTTCTGAATGAACGCGCGGCCCTCATCGTACTCTTCGGGCGTTTTCAAATGCTCCAGCATCAGCGGCGTTTCCGCGGGCAATTTCGCGAGCTCCCGCAGGTATGTCCCGTAATCCATCACGCCGCGTCCGGGAACCACTTCGGCGAAATGCACGTTGTACTCCGGCACCCACGCCAGATCCTTTGCGTGGCAGGAGACAATCCACGGCCCGAGTTTTCGAAAACAGTCTGCGATCACCGCCGTGTTGTCATAAAAACGCTCCGGACTGTTGACGACGTTGCAGACATCGAGGTGTACGCCGAACGCGGGGCGGTCCACCGCCTTGATCAACCGCACATAGCTATCAGGCCCGTCCGGCAGACTCCACGGCATCATTTCGATCGTGAAGCGCGCGCGCGCCGGCTTGATCGCGTCAATAACGCGGCGGCAGTTTTCCACGGTGGCGTCGAAGAATTCCCGCGAGAGATTCTTCCGGTGCATGCCGTACCAATATGTGGGATTGTATGAGCCGGCGATATCTACGCAGCACCGCGCTCCCACCAGTTCCGCCAACGCTAGACGCTCCATCACATAATTCATGTTGGTTTGGCGAGCGGCTGAGTCGGGATCCAGCATGTTCTTCCAGGCGCCGACTTCCGCGATGACGACCTCTTCCGCCGCGAATGCGCGTTGGATGTCGCGAATGCGGGCGGTGTCCGAAGATTTCGCTTCCGGACAATACGCGGCGCTATAACCAAGACGCCGATGTTCCTTCGCGAGAACCGCCGGATCCTCGGACTTCAGAAAAATGGGGCCGCCGAGCCGGACCCGCGTCCCCGCCGCGGAACGCGCAATCGTGGCGCTCGCCGCCAGAGCAAGCCCCCTCGACAGCAATGTTCGTCTAGTAATAGACATGCCGCGCGATCTTATCATGGAGCTTTCCGAACGTGAAGACTAACGCCGCCCGCATCCTCGACTCTCTCGGCATCGCTTACGAACTACGGACGTACGAGGTTGATCCCGATGATCTCTCGGCCGAAACCGTCGCCGCCAAGATCGGCATGCCGGCCGATCAGGTTTTTAAAACACTGCTGGTCCAGGGCGACCGCAATGGGCATTGCTTCGCCGTGATTCCAGGGAACGCGGAACTCGATTTGAAAGCGCTCGCCAAGCTGACGGGCGATCGTGCGATGACGATGACGCCGCTGAAAGACGTGCAACCCCTAACCGGATACATGCGAGGCGCGGTAACGGTGTTCGGGGCGCGCAAACGGCTGCCCGCCTACGCCGACGAATCGATGGAACTGTGCGATCAGGTCTCCGTGTCAGCGGGAGTCCGGGGCACGCAAGTGGTCCTCGCGGCCGCCGACTATCTGCGCGCCACGGGAGCAGTTTGCGCCTTACTTGCGCGGCCGAAATAGACGTCCATCCACCGGAAACGGCTTATGCCACTCGATCGTGATTTGCCTGGCGTCCGTATGCGCCGGGTTCAAGAGCCAGTTCGCCGTCTCGGGAACGATCGCCGACGGCACCTCTAGCAAAGCCGACCGCGATTCCTCAATCCACTTATCGCCTACGGCCCTGCTGACCCGCGCATCTTCCACCCAATCCGCACGCAATGCCGCAGACTCGATCCGCTCCCGGGACACGCCGTCGGCGGCGTGCGCCTTCAGGAGTTGAAAGGATTTCGGAAATACGCCGTCGCGGATCTCCAGATGCACAATGACTTCGATCAGCGCTCCCGCGGGATTGCCGGCCAAATAGACGATCGGCCGTCCCTGCGAGTGCCATCTGGCGGACGCGTACAACCCGCCGCGCCCATCGAGCGCGGCGTGATTACTGATCCGCCAAAGCACCATCGGCTAAGCACGATCAGGCAAACATGCCTTCATCGATCTGGATCAGCATCTCATCAACCAGCCGTCCACCCGATTCCGTATTCAGCATCTGCATCGGCGTACGTCCCTCAAAGCGCTGCTTCGGTTCCCGCATCCATGCGAGAGCTTCCGCGTCCGTTCCCATAACGTTCCGCGCCCTCGATAAAACGCGCGCCGCTCGAATCGCGCGATCCGATTCTTCCCGCGACAGCCTTTCCTGCCGGCTCTTGCGATGCTTCAACGTCCGCTGCGGAATTACAATGGAATAGACTTCCCCGTTGGATAGACCATGCTCCACCAACACTTTGACGACGCCGATCGGCAAGCCCTCTTCCGCCAGCGTCGCGAGTTTGAACTCCGAAGCTGGTTCCGAGCCAATCCATTCACCCACTTCGTCGAACGAAAGAACGTTCATGTTGTGGACCACCTAGGGACATTATGCCACGGATTTGTTGGCAGGGTGTCTGGGTGTGGCACTTTTATTTGACAACCCCGTTACCGTTGGCTAACCTAAGGACGTAGCAGAACCATCACCGGAGAAGTGTGTTTTCATGAGTACCCAGTTTCCATCCAAGCCGGCCATCACTCGCGAATGGC
Source organism: Bryobacteraceae bacterium (assembly GCA_965225785.1). Lineage (GTDB taxonomy): Bacteria > Acidobacteriota > Terriglobia > Bryobacterales > Bryobacteraceae > Bog-113. The sequence goes on from CBDDBV010000022.1 coordinate 548,039, forward strand.
ATGTCATCGATGCCAACGATATTGTTCTTGGCAAACTCGCGAGCAAAGCTGCCCTGTTTCTGATGGGCAAGCACAAGCCGACTTACACGCCCTTCATCGATACGGGCGATCATGTAGTGGTTGTCAACGCGTCGAAGGTTAAGCTTACCGGGCGCAAGGACGATCAGAAGATTTATCGCCACTTCACCGGTTATCCGGGCGGGTTGGTCGAAACAGGCGCGCGCCGCGTTCGCGCCGTCCGCCCCCAACGAATGGTGGAAGACGCAATTTTTGGAATGCTTCCCAAAACCAAAATGGGCAAGCAGATGTACCGCAAGCTGAAGGTTTATGCCGGTGACAAGCACCCTCATCAGGCGCAACAACCTAAGTCCTTAGCGGTCGCGTAGAGGAAAGGCATCGAAATAGAGTGGCGGCAAAACAAATTCAATATCTTGGAACCGGGCGCCGCAAAACAGCGATTGCCCGCATTTTCCTCCGGCCCGGATCGGGCAATATTACCATCAACGGACGCACCGTTGAGAACTACTTTCCCAGTGAAGCGGGCCGGGTTCCGGTTCGGCAGGCGCTCCAGGCGACCGAAACCGCGGATAAGTTTGATGTTCTTATTCTGGCTAATGGCGGCGGTATCGCCGGCCAGGCCGAGGCGATTCGCATGGGGCTGTCCCGCGCGTTGATTCAGTTCAACGCCGAGCTTCGTCCCACCTTGAAGAGCCTCGGTTATCTGACCCGTGACGCGCGGTCCCGTGAGCGCAAAAAGTACGGTCAGAAGGGCGCTCGAAAGCGATTCCAGTTCTCCAAGCGCTAAATTCTTGCACCTGTTTCCGGGCCCGGATTTTCTCCGGGCCCTTACTCTGTCTTCCAACCCTCAGACTTACCCCTCGCATGCAAATCTCGCTTTGGACAGTATGCCCGGTACGTTCCAGTTGAGGCCCCAAATCAAGTTGTTCAGGAGATTCTTTTGCCCGCAATCAGTATGAAAGAATTGCTCGAAGCCGGCGTTCACTTCGGGCACCAGACCAAGCGCTGGAATCCGAAGATGAAAGAGTATATCTTCGGCGAACGGAACGGTATCTACATCATCGATCTTCAGAAAACGCTGAAGCTTTTCAAGGACGCCGCCCGGTACGTGGGCGAAATGGCCGCTCAAGGCAAGAACGTGTTGTTTGTGGGCACCAAGCGTCAGGCTCAGGAAGCGGTGGCGGAAGAAGCCAATCGCTGCCAGATGTACTACGTCAACTCCCGCTGGTTGGGCGGTTTGCTGACCAACATGACCACCGTTCAGAAATCCATCAAGCGGCTCAAAGAGCTCGAACTGATGTCGACTGACGGTGGTTATGCGGCGCGTCCCAAGAAGGAAGTGATCCGATTGGAGCGCGAGCGCAAGCATCTCGATTCCAACCTCGCCGGCATCAAGGATATGCCCGGCCTGCCCGATCTACTCTTCGTCATCGATTCCAATAAGGAAGCGATCGCCGTCAAGGAAGCTCGCCGGCTTGGCATTCCCGTGGTCGCCATCGTAGACACGAACTGCGATCCCGATGAAGTGGATTGGGTCATCCCCGGCAATGATGACGCGCTGCGCGCCATCCGTCTCTTCACCAGCAAGATTGCCGATTCCGTGGTTGAAGGCCGGGCCTTGGCCACCGAGCAGGATTTTGCTGAAAAGCTGATTCCTTCGGATGAAGGTACGACCGACGAGGTCATGCCGACTGAATACAACCAGTACGTGGACGAGAAGTATGCGGCTCAGATCATGGCGGAAAGCCTGATGGATGAGGATCTTCCTTCCGTGTCCACCCGCAAGGGGCCATCGTCCGAAACCGCCGAACCGGCGACCCAGCCGGAACCTGTGGAGAGCAGCGTCAGCTAAGCAAGTAAACTGGATTGGCTGCGGGCAAAGTCCGCCGCCAATCCGAATTTCGAACATACATAAAGGATCGATACAATGGCGGAGATTTCTGCGCAACTGGTAAAGCAACTGCGCGAGCGCACCGGCGCGGGCATGATGGAATGTAAGACCGCTCTGACGGAAGCGAAGGGCGATATGGCGGAAGCCGAAGTCATCCTTCGCAAAAAAGGCATTGCGGCGGCACACAAGAAGTCCAGCCGGACTACACAGCAAGGATTGATCGCCAGCTACATTCACCCCGGCGGACAGCTCGGCGTTCTGGTGGAAGTGAATTGCGAATCCGATTTCGTCGCGCGCACCGACGACTTTATCAATCTGACTCGCGACCTGGCGATGCACATCGCGGCGGCCAACCCTCTATATCTCAAGAAGGAAGATGTCCGCCCGGAACTGGTGGAGAAGGAAATTGAGATTGCCCGCGACCGCGCCATCAACGAAGGCAAGCCGCAGCGCGCCCATGACGCGATCGTCAAAGGCCGTTTGGAAAAGTTCTACGAAGAGGTCTGCCTGCTCGAACAGCCGTTCGTGAAAGAGAGCACGATGACCATCGACCAGATCATCAAGACCAAGATCGCCAAACTGGGCGAGAATATCTCCATCGCGCGCTTTGTACGCTTCAAAGTGGGCGATGGTTCTTCTCCGTCCATCTCTGTACCGGCGGAATAGTTATGGCGCGTTACGAGCGCATTCTCCTGAAACTGAGCGGTGAGGTGATGGCCGGTCCCGCCGCTTTCGGTATTGACCCGGAGCGCGTGAAAGATCTCGCCGTGGAAGTGGCCGCCATCGCCAACGCGGGCGTGCAAGTCGGTCTGGTGGTCGGCGGGGGAAACATTTTCCGCGGCGTCGCCCTGGCCGCCAAGAACATGGACCGCGTGGCGGGCGATCACATGGGGATGCTCGCGACCGTTATCAACTCGCTTGCGCTACAGGACGCGCTGGAACAGATCGGCGTCCACACCCGCGTGATGACCGCGATCCAAATGCATCAAGTCGCCGAGCCCTATATTCGCCGCCGTGCCATCCGCCATCTGGAAAAGGGACGGGTCGTGATCTTCGCCGCCGGCACTTCCAACCCATTCTTCTCCACCGATACCGCCGCCGTCCTGCGCGCTTTGGAGATCAAGGCCCAGATCGTCGCCAAGGCCACCAAGGTCAACGGCGTTTACGATAAGGATCCATTGAAGTTTCCGGACGCGGTTATGTATGAACAGATCAGTTACACCGAGGTGCTTGCCAAATCCCTGGGCGTGATGGATGCGACCTCCATCGCCATGTGCCGCGACAATAAGCTCCCCATCATCGTTTTCAATCTCAACGTCAACGGAAATATAATGCGAATGTCGATGGGTGAGCCCATTGGAACGGTTATCCGCTAGCTCCGGTCAATCCCGATATGAATTCCGTAAAAGAAATCGAAACTCAATCCAAGACCCGCATGGAAAAGGCGGTGGCGGATTTCCAGCATGAGATGAGCACGCTGCGCACCGGGCGCGCTTCAGTCAATATGCTCGATGGCGTCCGTGTCGACTACTACGGCACACCTTCGCCGCTCAACCAGGTGGCCAACCTGCACGTTCCCGAACCGGGCATGATCACGGTGCAGCCCTGGGACGTCTCCCAGATCGGCGCCATCGAGAAGGCCATCCGCAACTCAGATCTCGGCATCAACCCCGCCAACGACGGCAAAGTCATCCGTCTACCTATTCCACCGTTGAACGAAGAGCGCCGGAAAGAGATCGTCAAGCGCCTGCACGCCATCGCTGAAGATCATCGCGTGGCCGTCCGCAATGTGCGCCGCGACGCGAACGAATCGGTCAAAAAGCTGACCAAAGATAAGAAGATCGCGGAGGACGAAGAACGCCGGTCACTCGATGAGATTCAAAAGATGACCGACGGGCAGATGAACAAAATCGAGGCTGCGGCGAAGGCCAAAGAGAAAGAACTGCTCGAGATCCGCTAAGTCCGCATGCAATGGACGCGGCTCCGAGTTCCGGCTTCGAGTGCTAACCTTGGACCGGGTTTCGATGCGCTTGGCTTGGCGCTCGCCATTTATCTGGATTGCCGGTTCCGTCCGGCGCCCCTTTTATCGATTCGAGCATCAGGCTGCGACGCGGATGGTATTCCGGCCGACGACACCAATCTGATCTGGCGCACGGCGATGCGCATCGCGGAAATGGCAGCTACTCCGCTCCCGTCGGTTGAACTGGAAATCGAGAACAACATCCCGTTGGGCAAAGGCCTCGGGTCGAGCGCGGCCGCTCTCACGGCGGGCGTAGTCATCGCGGATCATCTGCTGCACCTCCACTGGAGCCGCAAGCGCATTCTCGCCGAATCGGCCCGGTTGGAAGGCCATCCCGATAATGTCGCCGCTTGCGTGCTCGGCGGCATCGCGGTGAGCGCCATGGACGAAAACGGGGACGCGTGTGCGATTCGCCTGGAGCTTCCCTCCGAATGCGCTCTGGCGGTAGTGCTTCCGCAATTCGTTCTGCCGACGGCGAAATCAAGGGCCGTTCTGCCGCGTCTCTATTCCCAGGAGGATGTGGTGTTCAACCTTCAGCGAGCCGGGTTGTTGGTGGCGGCGTTCGCAACCGGACGCACCGATTTTCTGACTACCGCGCTATCGGACCGTCTTCATCAACCTTTTCGCGCGCATCTGGTGCCGGGGTTTGCTGAAGTACTCGCATTGCGGGCCGCCGGCCTTTTCGGTTGCGTCCTCAGCGGCGCGGGTCCGGCGATCCTGGTCTTCTTCCAGCGGGGCGAAGAAAGCGTCCTGAATTCGATTTCCGGGATCATGGAGCGCGGCGGCCAATCGGTGACGGTGTTACAGACATCTGTGTCACGAACTGGCTACCAACTCTTGTCCCTGTAGTATGCTGTAGGTTTCGAAAAACACTTCGAGGTGTCCTTATGCTCTTTCAATTGAAGAATTTGGCTTTGTTTGCAGGCGCCGTCCTCCTTTGTGCGGTGAGCGCGAAGGCGCAAGTGACGGCCGTGGAAGGCGTGGTGAAGGGCGCTGACGGCCAGCCGATCAAAGGCGCGGTGGTGAAGTTTGACCGCACCGACATCAAGGGCACTTATAAGGTGACCACCGATAAGAAGGGCCACTTCGGACACTACGGTCTTCCCATCGGCAAGTACAACATCAGCGTGGAAGTAGATGGGACCGTGAAAGATGGGCTGAACGGCGTGCAGACTCATCCCGGCGATCCGATGGTCCAGAACTTCGATCTGAAGAAGTCCGCCGACGAAAACAAGCAGCTTCAGCAAGCCGTTCAGACCGGCACCTTGACTAAGGACCAGGAGCGAAGTCTCACTCCGGAACAAAAGGCGGCCATCGAAAAGGCCAACAAGGAAAACGAAGCGAAGCTTTCGAAGAATAAAGCACTGGGCGATGCCTATAACGCCGGGAAGACGGCGCTGGACGCCAAGAACTACGACGACGCGATTACCAATTTCAATAAGGCCGCCGAGATCGACGCAACTCAGGCCGTGATCTTCTCGCAGATGGCTCTGGCTTACGAAGGCTCCGCCGCGGCCAAGCCCGCCGATGCGGCCGCGCTCCGCGACAAAGAATTCGATGCCTGGAAGAAGGCCATTGCGCTGAAGCCGGATGAGGCTGGGTACTACAACAACTATGCGCTGGCGCTGGGGCGCAACAAAAATATTCCCGAGGCCCAGGCCAACATCGAGAAAGCCGCGCAACTGGATCCCACCGAAGCCGGAAAGTTCTACTACAACCTGGGCGCTTTGCTCATGAACAGCGGGCAGGGCGAAGTCGCGTGCGGTACGTTTAAGAAGGCGATCGACACGGACGCAAATTACGCGGACGCGCAATACCAGTATGGCGTTTGCCTGGTCGGTAAAGCACAGCTGGATAAAGACGGCAAAGTGATCCCGCCGCCGGGAACCGTGGAGGCGTTCAAGAAGTATTTGGAATTGAAACCGACCGGCCCGAATGCCGACGCGGCCAAAGCAATGCTGGCTTCCATGGAAGGCGCGGTCTCCACAGAGTACGTCAATCCGGACGCTTCTAAGAAGCCGACAAAAAAGAAGTAACCTGATATTAGCGGTCCGCCATGCCGCGTTCGGTTGCGGGTCTGCTAAGGAGTATTATTATGTTCCGTTTCTTCAGCGAGTTCGTCACACTGATTGTTTTCTTTCTGGTGATGCGTTCCGCTGTAACGGCCGCCTGGAAGCTTCTAGGCGGCGGGTTCTCATTCCGCAATCCTTCTTACAAGGCCGGTCAAACCGTGTCTCAACCCGAGGGAATTCGCACTTCGGGCGAGCTGAGAAAAGATCCGGTGTGCGGAACCTTTGTTTCGACCACGACGCCGTATTCTAAGTCTTCAAACGGAGTAGTCTCGTATTTCTGCTCGAAGGAGTGCCGGGATCTCTTCAAATCCGGACAGACCACAGACAAGCAATGGCAAAAGAGTACAGTCGGCCGGAGTTGATTGCTCAGCGCGCCGGATGGAAACGGGACGGCGCGCGGGTAGTCTTCACCAACGGCTGCTACGATCTTCTGCACCCCGGCCACATTCGCTTGTTGGAGCAGGCTCGGACTTTGGGCGACGTTCTGGTGCTGGCCCTGAATACAGATGCGAGTGTGCGGCGTTATAAGGGCCCGAGCCGTCCTCTTCTGCCACAGGGGGAACGCCTGCAAGTCGCCGCTGCGCTGGACGCAGTGGACGCCGTAACTCTATTCGACGAAGATACCCCACGCGAACTGATTGCGGAACTGCTTCCCGACGTTCTCATCAAGGGTGCGGATTGGGCGCACTTCATCGCCGGCCGTGAAGAGGTGGAAGCGTCCGGCGGAGTGGTTCAGGCACTTGCGCTTGAACCTGGCTACTCGACGACCGGAATCGTAGAATCCATCCTGACCCGTTGTTAGTCCACTCAATCAACTTACTTGTTTCATCCCTCTATTCGCGATCTGTTCAGCAACCCCGGGCGAAACCCGGCGTTTCAAGAGCTGATTCATCGCATCACGCATAAATCCGGAGGTTCTCTTTCGCTATCCGGGCTGAGCACCACGGCGAAGGCGCTGTATATCGTCCTTCTATATCAACTAACCGAACGGCCGATCTTCGTCGTTACTGACGGCAGCAAGCAGGCGGAAGCTCTATCTGAGCCGATTCACACCTTCTTTCACCTACTGTTACCGGCCGAGGATCGAGATAAACCGCTGCTTCTGCCCGCTCTCGATGTGCTACCCGGACAGGGGATGTCCCCACACGCGGAGATTCTGGAAAGCCGCGCCTCCGGGCTTTGGAAGTTGGCCATACGCCGCGTGCCCATTACCATCACTCCCATTGGTTCCGCGTTGCTGCGCGTAGAACCGGCGGCATTTTATAAGCAGCTCGCTCTTACTTTGCGCCCGGGGGAGGAAATTCCCCATGAGGATTTGATCGCGCACCTTCGGAGCATTGGTTATGAGAAGCGCGAGCCGGTCGAGTTGGTGGGAGAGTATTCGGTACGCGGCGGTATTATCGACGTCTTCTCGCCGGAAGCTAAACCCGTCCGCATCGAGATGTTCGGCGACGAGGTAGAGTCAATTCGCCGATTTGAAGTGGATTCGCAGCGATCGGTTCTGAAGGTCAGCGAATGTACCTTACTTCCTCTGACCGAGTATCAACTGACGCGGGGGTTGCTCTCCGAACTAGCGGATAAGTTGCGTGACTCCGGCATGGCTCCCCGGGAACTGCCAGCGGATGGAAGCCCGTTCGGGGGATGGGAGTTGCTCGTTCCGCTCATTCGTGAAAGGACCGGTGACTTATTTTCCCTGGGCGATCGGCCAATCGTCGTCTGGGATGAGCCTGAACTGACGCGTACGGCGGCGGATCGGCTATGGAAGCGGCTCCAGGCGTCCGAACGGCCGTCAGTATGCCCGCCGGAACTCGTATTTCGAAGTTATCAGGAGATACGCGAGGTCTCCCGCCGATTCACCGAGATCGATCTTCGCGAACTTGATGTAACGGCCGACCTGGATGCGCTCCACATCTCCACGCGCCCGTCGATCGCCTTTCACGGTAACATGGGCGCCGCCATTGGAGAAGCGCGCAACTTAGTGGAAGCGGGGCAGCGCGTCGCCTTTTTCGGATCCACCGCCGGTGAAGTGGAGCGTGCCGCGGATGTCTTCCATGAGTACAACGTCGCCTATCAGCTCGGACTGGAACAATCGACTACCGCGCCTGAGTACCTGGCACAGCGCGCCTACATGGCGGGTAATGTTGCGAACATCTTTCTGATCCAAGGGCGTGTTGCGCGCGGCACGGTTTTGCAGGAATCCAACATAGCGATCTTCGGTTCCGAAGATCTTTTCGATTCTTCCGCTCTAGTCAGTAAGCCCAGCGCCACTCAGTTACTCAGTACCTTCTCCAGCGATCACTTCGATTTGAAGCCAGGCGACTTTGTCGTACACGCGGAGCATGGGGTGGCTCAGTTCCTGGGCCTTCGCGAGATATCGCAGGGCGATGCTCAGGGCGATTATATGCTGCTGGAATACGCCGGCGGGAGTAAGTTATATGTTCCGTTGACTCGGATGGACTTGATCCAACGCTTCCGCGGCGCCGGCGATGCGAAGCCGCAGCTCGACCGCATGGGCGGCGCAACCTGGGATCGCACGAAGACCAAGGTGAAAGCCAGGATGCGGGATATGGCGGAAGAGCTTCTGAAACTCTATGCCCAGCGTAGAATGGCCGAGGGCTTCTCTTACTCTTCCGATTCCAATTGGCAGCGGGAGTTCGAAGATGCCTTTGAGTATACGGAGACGCGCGACCAGAAATCCGCCATAGCCGATATCAAACGCGATATGGAATCAGGCCAGCCGATGGACCGGTTACTTTGCGGCGATGTTGGTTTTGGCAAGACCGAAGTCGTCATGCGAGCGGCCTTCAAAGCGTTGGGCGACGGCAAACAAGTGGCCGTACTTGCTCCCACCACTGTGCTCAGTTTCCAGCATTTCGAAACCTTCAAGAAACGATTTCAGTCATTCCCTGTGCGCATCGAAATGTTCAACCGTTTCCGCAATGCGAAGGAGCTGAAAGCTTCCCTGGCCGATCTCGCCGAAGGGAAAGTGGACGTCGCTGTAGGCACACATCGGTTACTCTCGCAGGATGTGGTGTTCAAGGATCTCGGCCTGGTCATCGTCGATGAGGAGCAGCGCTTCGGAGTAAAGCACAAAGAGCGCCTGAAGCATATGAAGCGCAGCGTGGACGTCCTTTCCATGAGCGCCACTCCTATCCCGCGTACTCTCCACATGTCCTTACTGGGGTTGCGGGATATGTCCGTGATCGAAACTCCGCCGAAAGACCGGCTGGCAATTCAGACCGTGGTGGCGCCCTTCGATAGCGGCTTAATCAAGTCCGCCCTTGAACTGGAGTTGGGCCGGGGAGGTCAGGTTTACTTCGTTCATAACCGCGTGGACTCCATCTGGTCGCGCGCGGCCAGCCTGCAGGAACTGGCGCCCGAGGCAAAGATCGGCGTCGGCCACGGTCAGCTTGGTGAGACGGAACTGGAGCGAGTGATGTTCGCGTTCATGAACCATGAGTACGACATCTTTGTTTCGACCACCATCGTCGAGAACGGTCTCGATATCCCGCTGGCCAACACGATCATTATCGAGAACGCCGAGCGCTACGGTTTGAGCGAACTGTATCAACTGCGCGGCCGTGTGGGCCGCTCCAATCGCAGGGCGTACGCTTACTTACTTGTCCCACCCGACACGGAACTGACCGAAATCGCCCGCAAGCGGTTAGCGGCGCTGAAGGAGTTCAGTGATCTTGGCGCGGGCTTCAAAATCGCCGCGCTCGACCTGGAACTGCGCGGCGCCGGTAACTTACTCGGCGGCGAGCAGCACGGCCATATCAACTCCATCGGCTTCGATATGTATGTCCGCATGCTGGAAGATACAGTCCGGGAACTAAGGGGCGAAGAAGTTCTCCCGGAGATTCACTCGGCATTGAACCTGGGGCTGGATATCCGCATTCCCGTTACTTACATCAGCGATGAGAATCAGCGTCTGCGCGCGTACCGTCAAATCGCCAGCGCGCCCAGTGACGATGAGCGCGAGAAGGTGGAGCAGCAGCTTGCCGATCGTTATGGTCCCGTTCCGGCTGAAGTCAAGAGCCTTCTGGAATACTCCGCTCTAAAGACCTCCGCGGAAAAGATCGGCATTGAAGCGATTGACCGGCGCAACGGTGTGTTAAACGTCAAGTTTCACAAAGAGACGCGAGTGGACGCAGCCAAGCTAATGGCATTAGTCGCTTCTACTCCGGGCGCCCAGTTTACGCCCGCTGGTGTGATGCGAGTCCCGACCGGCAGCGCGACCCAATCCGCTGATGTACTCGCCTTTGTGCGCGATCATCTCATGGCGCCGCTCCAGGTGTAAGATGCCCCGACCTTATCAAGAGCGCCTGTTAAGCGAGAGGGGCGTCTACGAGCAGTGCCTGCATGTACACGATCTGCCGCCGATTTTCCATTACTGGTCAAACCGGTATGTGCGCCCGATGTTCCGTAAGTTCGGCTTTGATGACCTGAAGGATATCTTCAAGGACTATCTGGACGGGCAATGCGCGCTTCGCCCTGATCAACCAATCAGGTTCATTAGCATCGGCTCCGGCAACTGCGATTTTGAGATCGAATTAGTCTCTCATCTTCGCGCGCGAGGCCGAAGCAATTTTGTCCTGGAGTGTCTGGATGTGAACTCCGTCATGCTGGAACGGGGACGCTCCGCTTCCGAGCGTGACGGGTTCGGCGCTCACATGGACTTTATCGAGGGCGACTTCAACGGATGGGCGCCCACCCGTGACTACAATGCCGTAATTGCGAATCAGTCACTTCATCACGTACTGAAGCTAGAAGATCTGTTCGATCAGATCCGCGGTTCGCTTACTCGCGATGGGGTGTTCATCGTGTCTGACATGATTGGGCGAAATGGGCACCAGCGCTGGCCGGAAGCGCTCGAGATCGTGCATGAGTTCTGGAAGGATCTACCTCCCTCTTACCGTTTCAATCAGAGTCTACAACGCTATCAGGAGATGTTCGAAAACTGGGATTGTTCTTTGGAAGGCTTTGAAGGGATCCGTTCGCAGGACATCCTCCCACTGCTAATCGATCATTTCCACTTCAAGCTGTTTCTTCCTTTTGGAAACGTGATCGATCCTTTTACCGACCGCCCATTTGGCTTCAACTTCGATGCCGGCGCCGCGTGGGATCAGGCCTTTATCGATCGTGTACAGCTACGTGATCAGGGGGAGATGATTGCGGGAAGGATTAAACCTACGCATCTGTTGGCGGTTTTGGGAGTTAGTCCGTGTGCGTCGCCCATTATGGTGGAACCACTTACTCCTATCTTCTGTGTGCGGACGCCGGGGGAACTTAGCCCGACTTACAACGGTAGCCATTCGTATAACTGGGGGGCTTGGCCTCACAGCGATAGAAGCGAACTGCAAAGCGCCTGCCGGCACTTAAAGGAGGGAGACGATAAGATCGTCACACTTGAGCGGGAAGTTCAGGAACGCACCGCGTGGGCCCGGCAGCTCGAGGAGCAACTTGACGATCGCACGGCATGGGCGTTGCGCGTCGAAAAGGATCAACAAGAACGCACAGACTGGGCGCTTCGGCTGGAAAAAGAAGCGGACGATCTAAAGACGCGCGTGCTGGATTTACAGCGAGAATTGCAGGATCGTACAGACTGGACGCATCAATTGGAGGACCAGATCAGCGAGCGCATCGCCTGGGCGCAAGAGCGTAACCGGACCGTTCAGAATCTGGAGGCATCTCTCCAGGAACGCACCGATTGGGCGCGTGGTCTGGAGGTGGCTGTAACCGAGCGGACCGAGTGGGCTCATCGGCTACAAGCCGAATTAGATCAAGTAACTTCCCGCCTTGCGGAGTTGGAATCGGATGTGCCCGGCCGGATTCGTACTCCGCTCCGCGCGTTCGTTCGGGCCTTCAGGGAAGTTCGACGGCGGATCAGGGGACTGGACCACCGCGAGTCTCCTCGGATGTAAATGGAGATGCGGGCAGGCCAGCCGAGTTGTAGAGATTCACCTCGGGCGCGTTCTTCCAACCGTACCGAACGAATCTGGGCGAACTAATCTGTTGGCTCGATACCATAACGCTGGCGCCTTCTATGCGAGCGGCCGCGCGCGAGAACTTATGGTCCGCGCCGGCTAGTTCAAAACCATTTACCTCCGATCCTTTCGCCTTCAATCCGCCGGCATGATCGAACCAGACGCGCATGGCGGCATGGTCTCCATCTGCTTCTGACGAGGCTTGGCGGAACATAGGTCCGGAAAACTCAATCCGCTCTCCATAGACCACCGCTCTTGCGGCGAGCGCCAGGCGCGCGGCCACAGTCTGCTTGTCTGGAGGATGCACGTTGTCCGGTGTACCGACGTCGATGGTAACTGCCATTGCGGTATTCGCCACGGATAACGTGCGCCTTTGTGCTTCGCGGACAAGCGGCCAGGTCTCGGCGCCGCTGGAACCGAAGTTCGCAAGCTGCACGAACAGGAATGGAAATTCGCCTTGATGCCATTGCGCTCGCCAATCCTGAATGAGAGTAGTAAATATTTTCTGGTATAAGTAGGCTCGATCCGAACCGCTGTTTGACTCACCCTGATACCAGATAACTCCCCTGATTCCGTACTCGACCGCCGGAGCAATCATCCCATTGTAAAGACCGCCGGGCCGCCACGAAGCGGGATCCGGGTGAAATGGATGTTTGCCCTCGCGCACCTCACGCTGAAGCAAGGCTGCCGCCATTGTCTGCTCCTCCATCGTGTGCGCATAAGCGGAGAAAACCGGCATCAAGGATGCATCCGCGGAAAGTGACTCCATGCTGACCCAGGCTTCGCCCGGAGTACCTCCCCATGTAGAGTCGATTAGTCCTATAGGTACATTCTCTTTTTCAGCCAACTCGCGGCCGAAGAAGTACGCGACCGCCGAGAAACTCTTGGCCGTCTCCGGGGAACAAAGAGTCCATGTTGCCTCATTGTCGTTTAGCGGGAACTCGGAAGACTTTTTGCGTATGTGCAGCAGCCTTATCTTCGGTTGCTGCGCGCCCTTGATCTCCTCTGCCGAATTGTTGACGAACGCGTTCGGGGGGAAGCCTTGCAGAGGCATCTCCATGTTCGACTGGCCGGAAGCTAACCAGACGTCGCCGATCAGAACATCCTCGATCACGATTGTGTTGCTGCCTGCAACAGTGACACGATACGGGCCGCCCGCCGGCTGCGGCGGAAGATATGCGCTCCAGCGGCCCAGGTCGTCGCTCTTCGCTTTCTGTGAGGGCTGACTGGCCGAGGTTTCCAGGGACACCGAGACTACCTCGCCCGGGTCCGCCCAACCCCAGATATGAATCGGCCTGTCGCGCTGGAGCACCATATGGCTGCTGATCATGTTCGGAAGCTTTACCTCAGATCTGGCGTAGGGAAGGATCGTGGCTATTGTCAGAGTTATAACGATTGAGCGAAGCACATTCAACAGAGTACAGTGTCCGATTGCTAGACTCAGTCTGGCCGTTATGAAACGCGAACCCGGGAGTAATTCCACCGAGCACAACAATAGCCTCTGGCTCTACGCAGCCGCTCTGCTGGTGGTTGGGCTTTCGGCGTTGACTCTCTTCATGAGCGTGGGCGGCCGCTTCGCGGGCCCAAAAGCCTTTTGGGGAGTTTGGGATGACTCACTCATGCTGGTGAGGTATGCGCACAACGTGGCGACTTGTCACGCAATCGCCTGGAACCGGGGCGCCCAACCTTCCTATGGATTAACAAGCCCCTACTATTTCATGCTGGTAGTGGTTCCCGTATCCAAATTCGTCACGGCGCAAGCGGTGGCAATTCCAGTTTTCTCCAGTCTCATCTCCGGCGCTCTTTTCTTCCCCGCGATGGCCTTCGTTGTACTCCGGTTAATTCCCGGGCCCATACGATACCGGCTGCTTGCGGCCGCTGTGATCGCGTTGGCAATCGCCCGAAGCGCCGATGACTTCTCCCAGCACTTGGTTAGCGGGATGGATACTTGCTTCGCGCTCTTGTTCATGGCCGTTTACATCGGCTTGGCGACGTGGCATTCTCAAAGCGGCACAATCCCCTCCGCGCTATTTACGGGCCTCGCCGGCGGGCTCGCCTACGGAGTGCGTCCAGACCTTCTCGCCTGGACTGTGTTAGTTCCAGCGGGATGGATTTTGCTGTCGAACCAAAAGCGTTCCCCCATCGTCATCCTGGCATCGACGTTTATTGTCCTGGTGCTTGAACTCGGGATTGCCGCGGAGTACTTCCACTCCGCGCTGCCGCTTCCTTTTTACGCCAAGTCGACCCAAATCTATTCCGGCCTTACTGGTTACCGGTACATCGCGGTTCACAGCTTGTTTCTTTTCCTTCTTAGCTATTGGCTCTTGTTTCTGCTGATTGGACTGGATATTTCCCTCGATGTCAGATCGTGGTGGCGCGTTGCCTCGCCGCTTGAAAAGGGCCTGATCGCGGGAACCCTCATCCACTTCGCTTACTTCACGTTTTGGGTAACTCAAATCATGCCCTATGCCCAACGTTTCTACTACCCCGCGTTACCGGCGTTGATTTATCTATCCGCAAACGCGGTGGTAAGACTGTTGGGCAGGATACCAAGCGGTTGGGCTGTAAGGCTATCGGGCGTCGCCCGGCCCTACCGCTACGCGGCCCTTGCGGCGACGGCATTGGTTCTCCCCGTTCACGTGGGTGAACTCGACATGTTCGGACAATTCCTACACGGAAATTTCGCCAGCTTCCGTCTCATGGATGAATACAAGCAATATTACAGGAGTTACTGGTTCGGCCTCGACCACTTCTCAACTCTTCCGGCCGACGCAGTGATAGCGACCACCGAGGTGGGCCACGTGGGTGCGATGAACCTGGATAAAGTCGTCGTCGATATTGCGGGATTGAACGATCCGCTTTTCGTTCACCATCGATTCTCCGCGGCCGAATTCTTTCAACACTACCGTCCGGATTTAATCTACATGCCGCATCCCGGTTATCGTGCGATGAATCAAGATCTCGAGAATAGCCCCATCATGAAGAGCGAGTATGAGTTGATTCCCGCTGCAAAGCTGGGCACACAAAGCATGGGAATAGCACTAAAACGCGACAGTAGATATTATCCAGACATGCGCAAAATGGTCCTTGCTACCTGCCAGGAACGTGCCGCGGGGGAATGCGCTCTCTAGCCTGCCGGCGCAGTCTCCGGCTGCGGCGCGCGGCTCATTTGAAACCTAGCCCAAACCGTAAGTCCTACACTGACCAAGGCCGTCATTGCGTAGGAGGCGACTAATCCGTAAATCGCTCCAGCCAGCTTCAGGTTCACGATTAAAAAGTAAGAGGACACCAACCCGAATAGACCGCCGGCTATGTGAGTCACCGTGGTGAGTTCCGGACGCTGAATGGCGCGGAGCAGGACCGAACAACCGGTGGCAATCGCGGTGGCGATGGGAAGCAGCCCAAGTATCGGCATCAACCAATCGTAGGCCGAGTAGCGTCCGCCATATAGCAGCCGATCCCACAAATTCCCGGTCAAAAGAACCGCCGCCTCGTAGCTCACCGCGACCAGCGTCATTATGGCCGTATACATCATTCCACTTCGGTACATGCTTGCTTCTCTCCCCGCGCCGAACTCGCGCGCCAACACCGGAATAGCCAGGGTGGCCAGGGCAGTGACCACTTGTATTACCGGAAGAACGGGGTTCTGGAGAGCCCGAAAGACGCCAGTGACCTCCAGTCCAAGATATCTGGCAGTCAAAAGTATTTGAACCTGAGTCAGCAGCGGGAAGAAAAGCGCCGAGGGTAGGAGCCACTTCCCGAAGCCCCAATGCTCGCGGGCGGCGCCTGCCCACTTACTCGATACGCTGATGGTACGAACGATTCCGACATCGAGGCGAATCATACTAAAAGTCCCGGCGATCGCGCCCGCGCCGCCGAGCGCCAGGAATGCCGCTGCTCCACTTAGAAGTCTTACTCGCCACAGGACAAGAGTTATCGCCGCAAGTACTGCGAGGTGTAGGGAACTTGCGAACACGGCGAGGTCCGGGCGGACTTCCAGGTAATGCGCACGCCGCGCCATCCAAAAAAAGAGGATCAACGGGCAGCTTACCGACATTGTTGCGAAAGAAGGGCCGAACGGTTCCGACCGAAAGTAGAGAGCCAAACCCAGACTGATGAGAGCCACGACCGCCATGACGGCGAAGTGGATCCACACGACCCGCCGCAGATAACCCGGCAGGTCTTCACCGTGGCGCGCGGGACCCAATACGCTCATCGGTTCAATGATCAACGCGTTATGAAAGGAAGAGATAACAAGGAAGATTGTGAAACTAAGGGCGAAGCCTCCGTAATCCACGGCGGGTAGAGTGCGGGCAAGAAGCACATTGAGTCCAAAGCTGGCAACCGATGTGAGTCCCTGATCCAGAACGCTGAACCCGGCTTTCAACGTCCATTCTCTAATTCGTTTCATTTCGTCGATTGTGCGAGCACCAGCGGAAGTAACCCCTACTTTACTGAACCGCGCCTCGCCGTTAAAACGGAAACCGCTCCCGGCGGCCTCGAAGAGCCAACGAGAGCGGTCTGTGTTGATGCCGGATTGGGGCTAGAACAGGATCTTCGCCGCGAGTTGCATGTTGAAAGGCTCACCTGGACCCAGGCCAGGCGCGCCGTTGAAATCCCCGATGGTGTCGCTTACTACCCCGTTTCCGCCCACGGATCCGGCTCCGCTCGCCAGGTTAATGCGATTAAACACATTGAACATCTCAGCGCGAAGTTGAATCCTGACGCGCTCACCGATCGGAATCATTTTGAAAACCGATAGATCCACATCGGCGAACCCTGGACCGGTAAACGCGTTACGAGCCAGGTCTCCGTCGGGATTCGTTGTGCCGGCGCAGCCGGCGGCTCCAGGCACGCAGAAGGCGGCCGGGTTCACCCACTGCTCGCCCCCGATAGCCACGTTGAAGGTATGGTTTACGCCCGCGAACGGATTGGCAATGATATTCAAACCCGGGCGCTGCGTACCGGCATCGAAGTTGAACGGTTGGCCGCTGTGTAATGTGATCAAGCCGGAAGCGGTCCAACCACGTGTAAGTAGCTTCAGGTGCGAGGAGCCCGGGATATCGTAGTTGAAGAAGGCAGTGAAGTTATGGCGGGTGTCAAAGTCGCTGCTGCCATACTCCTGCCTTAGATTAAAGCTATCTAGCGGGATGACGCCGCGATACTCGGTGACTTCGTCAAGCGCGTGTCCCCACGTGTAGGATATCTGACCGCTGACGCCTTTGAATGCACGTACCTTCAGAACGGTTTGCAGGGAATTATAATTGGACGTACCAATGCTATTCAACTGGATGATGGAACCGTAGTTTGGATACTGCGCATTGAACGCTCCATCCTGGTTGATGTTTTCCATTACTCCCAGCTTGCGTCCCTGGCTCCCCACATATCCCACCTGTAAGACCGCGGCGCTCCCGAGACTCTTCTCTACGTTGAAGTTGTAATTGAAGAAGTAAGGTGTCCGAAAATTCCGATTGACCGAGAACACATTGAATATTTGCGACGAGCTCAGGCAATTCGGATCCGTCGTGTAGTTACCAAGACAGGTAGTTACGCCAGGAAAAATGGACGCCCCGCCGGCTTGTGCGCTGGTCCAGTTAAACGCGGTACGGCTGTAGCTATCCACCGGGTCACGGCCCACCGGATTGTCTTCGAGTCCGTCGGCCGCGCTGATAGGTGGCCGGAAGTCAAGGAAGGGATTCATGTTGATCTGATCAAAGAACATTCCTCCGCCTCCACGTACCACTACCCCGGCAAACGGCTGATAGGCAAATCCGAGCCGCGGGCCGAAGTTGTGGTAGTCCGGCTTGAAGATGTTCGGAGTACCTTGCCCTTGAATCTCGAGACCAGAGCCTTGTACGAACACGCCGAGGTTATTCGGCTGCGCGCTGTGGAGCGGTCCGAAGTATTCCCATCGGAGGCCCAAGTTGATGTTCAGCTTGGGAGTGATTTGCCAATCATCCTGACCGAAGAAATCGAAACCGGTGACGGACACATATCTTTCCGCATTGCCGACCGCGATGGACGCGGAACTGACATCACCAGCGAGGAAGTCCGCAAGCGCGATGGTATTGGAATCGCAGCCGGTAGTCGCGGCGCCCGCCGTAGTGCCGCAAAATGCCCCCCATGGACCTTGAGTTCCGTCGAACACAAATTGTCCGGTGGAGCGACGGAAGTAAAACTCGTCGACGCGGCCCAACCGATACTCACCGCCGAAGCGGAACTGGTGCTTGCCGGTAGTGTACGAAATGATGTCGGTCAGGTGACCGGTGGCGTCCGTACGGCCTTCCGGAGGTGTAATCCCCACCTGATCGAATCCACTGATCTGAATATTAGAGGCGCCCATGATAGGCTCGCCGCCTATAGTTGCGCCTGGACTCAAATTGAGACCGAGCGCCGCCATGTTGAAGCTGTTGTCCGCATCATGAAAGATCTGGTGAAAGTAACTCATC
The DNA here is from genome assembly GCA_965225785.1 of Bryobacteraceae bacterium. Classification (GTDB taxonomy): domain Bacteria; phylum Acidobacteriota; class Terriglobia; order Bryobacterales; family Bryobacteraceae; genus Bog-113. Next base: position 566,476 of record CBDDBV010000022.1, read on the forward strand.
CCGAGTAGAAGCTGGTTGGTTATCTTGGTCGACAACACTGAGTTCAGGACGACTGAGTAATTCTGCACGTGAATCGGCGCGACCTCAAAATAGTTTCCGAGGTTGGAACTCGCAGTCGCCAAAGCGAGACTAGCCCCGGGCGGCTGGGTCTGGTCGCCTTCACCTCCGAACCAGTGCATGGATAGATGCTCTTTATCCGAGAAATTATGATCCAGCTTGATCACGCCATTGTAGCTGTAGCCCGTTCCAGGGACGGTGGCGAAGTAGTTATTCAGCGTCGCTGGAAGATTGATAATGGAACTGGGGTAGAGAGTAGAGAGTAACGTGCTGGAAAGCGGGCTGACGGCTATGGGCGCATAGGTACCGTACTTATTCCCGGCATTCGCGAGCAGCGATTCGGCTTGGGATACCCAGGCGCTCGACGGCTCAGTTGACAACCCCGTTAGTCCGAAGATGTACTGCTGCTCTTCAAATCCGATAAAGAGAAACGTCTTATCCTTGATAATCGGACCTCCGGCGGTGAATCCCACATTCTGATTACGCAACTCAGGGGCTTTGGGAAAGTCCGGCGTGGCGACGAAGAACGGGGAGTGCGCGGCGTAAAATTCATTGCGGTTGTAATAGTAGGCGCTGCCATGTAAGACGTTGGTGCCGGATTTGATGGTAAGGTTCACGGTGCCCCCGGCGCTTCGTCCGGATTCCGCATTGGATTGCGTCTGCGCCGAGAATTCATCGACGGCATCAACGGGCATGACCACGCCAGCGATTCCGGAAACGCCGCCCTGATTTACCGCCGGCACATTGTGCCAGAAGTCGTTGTTGTCCGTGCCATCGATTTGCCAGTTGACCTGGTTGGCACGCGTGCCATTCAATGAACCGAACCCACCGACGGAATAGCCGGCGAATCCGGGGGTGACGGCGATCAGCTGGGTAAAATCGCGGCCATTCAGGGGCATATCCTGGATCGACTTATCGGTCACGGTATTACTCTGGGTGGAGCTTTCGGCGTCCACCTGAACAGCGGCGGCCGAGACTTCCACCGCGGTGGCCGCCTGCCCAACCAGGAGCTTCACCGGCAAGGAGTACACGCTGCCCGCCACGGCCCCAATGTTGGCGATGGTTGTGGTTTCAAATCCAGGAGCCGACACGGTCACGTTGTAAGTGCCGGGCGGAATGTCCTGAAAGGAGAACACGCCGTCATTGGTCGACAGGGTGGTTAGTTCCACAGCCGTGCCCGTATTGGTGGCGGTCACCTTTGCGCTCGGCACGACCGCGCCGGAAGGGTCCGAGACGGTGCCGCTGATCGCGCTCCGAAACGTTTGGGCGTGTGACGCGGCGGCCGCTGACAAGAGGACCAACGCAGATACAACGCCTCGCTGCAATGACCACCGCAAAAGGAACTGAAGGGAAATCCGACGTTGCATAGTTCTCCTGATTTTGTGTTGAGACCCGCTGGGAACCAGGACGAGCTGCAGCGGAACTGGGCTGAGCCGGACGGAGAATCCGTACCCCGATAGCGGAAATGGTAGACCGATCAGTCGGCGGAGACTGAAGCTGGTATTATTGCGCCCACCGCAAGGCGTGTCAAGTAATTGACATGATTTGGGAAATCATAATTTGAACTCCCGGGAAAATTCCGAAATCCATACGGGTAAGTCGGCGGGAAGGCCGCCGTTGCCGGGTGTCTAAGCCACCTACGCGCAGCCGCAACGCGCGAAGGGGCCGGCGATCCGGGAGAATCAATAACGAGGAATGCCCATTATGCTCAAGGCACGGAAGTGTGCGATATGTTTTCTCGTAGGTCTCTTTTCGGTATGCGCCGCGCGAGGCCAGGATACTCAGGGGGACTTACGCCAGGAGGTTACAGAACTTCGCGCCCTTGTAATACGGCTTGAGGCTCGCGTAAACGACTTGGAAGGAAAAGCAAAATTGCCGGACAAGCCGGAACTGGCGAGCGCGGGCAGCCAGCCGGCGACGGCCGCGCCTGGGTCCGCGGGAACTCCACCGGGGAATGAAACAAACTCCCCATCCAGCTTGACAGTGCAGGCCGGGTCAGGACCGGATTACATGCACGGCACCACCGTGGACCTATTGTTTGACGGTTACTATGGGTATAACTTCAATAGCCCCATCGGCCGCGACAATCTCCTTCGGGCCTATGATGTGAGCAGCAATAGCTTCAGTCTGAGTCAGGCGGCCGTCGTACTGGAGAACGCGCCCGACGTGGCTAACGGCAAGCGGTACGGCGCACGCGTGGATCTCCAATTCGGCCAGGCGACCCAGACTCTGCAGGGCAACTCGGCCAACGAACCGCGCCCCGACATTTACCGTAACATTTTTCAACTCTATGGAACTTACATTGTTCCAGTAGGCGACGGTCTGACACTGGACTTCGGAAAGTGGGCAAGTTCACTCGGGATCGAAGGAAACTACACCAAGGATCAGATGAACTATTCCCGATCCTACTTATTCGATTTTCTGCCTTTTTATCACACGGGGCTTCGCGCCAGTTACCGGTTAAGCACCGCATTGTCGCTTAATTACTGGGTGGTTAACGGGACACAACAAACCGAGGCCATCAACGGCTTTAAAGATCAGATGTTCGGGTTCAACATCCAACCTCACAAGCTTGTGAACTGGACCGTAAACTATTACCTGGGCCAGGAGCACCCGGACACGCTCTACTTTGCGAACGGTATTCCAGCAGGCTCGCCACCGAATCCGCCGACTCTTCAAGGCACTCCATTCGAGCCGATCCGTCCGGCGCTAACCGGCAAACTTCACATCTTCGACAGTTACGTCACGTGGACCGCTACTCCCAAACTAACGCTCGCTCTGGAAGGCGATTATGTGATTGAGCGGGACCAGCCGAACTCGGCCCCGTCGCATGTAAGCGCGGGCGCTCTCTATGCGCGGTACCAACTTACTCCTCGAATTGCCGTCGCGGCCCGCACCGAATATCTTTCCGATCGAGGCGGTCTCTTCAGCGGAGCGACACAAGCCCTCAAGGAAGTGACGTTCACGACGGAGTACAAATTCGCCGAAGGGTTTCTGGCACGCGGCGAATACCGGCGCGACTTCTCCAATCGGTCCTATTTCCTCACGGATCAACTCGGCGTTCTTAAGAACGAGCAGGACACCGCCACGCTGGGACTCATCTGGTGGTTCGGCGAGAAAACCGGCGCATGGTAGCGGGTTGAATAGAGCAGAGGGAGATTTTACTCCCGGCGTGAGTTAGCGTTAGGAATGCCGATCTCAGCTAGAAATCAGATTGCCGGAAAAGTGGCCGACGTGAAACTCGGGGACATCATGGCGCACATCAGCGTTCGGGTGGGGAAGAACTTGATTGAAAGCGTCATCACGCGCAAGAGCGCGGACGAGATGGGTTTGAAGAAGGGCGACACCGTGAAGGTGATCATCAAATCCACCGAAGTCATGCTGTCGAAAGACTGACGAGCGGCCTTTCAACGCGGTTTTTTCTGGAGGTTTCATCAGGCTAAGCGCGCGCACAAGCGTGATTAAAATTACGATTAATGCCCCGGGGCCCGTCATACACAAGGTCTCTTTGGCGTTCGCGGAAAGCGGGCCGGGAAGTCAGACGGCTTTTTTCTTCGCCGCCGGCTTTGGCTTCAGAGCGCTTGCGAACTCGTAACTGGCGTCGAAAAACTTCCTGAGTTCCGAGGTCTTGGCAAGCAGTGCGTCCGGCACCTCGACATATTCGGGCTGTACCACGCCATATGCTTCGCAAAGTTTCGCCTTGTATTTTTCGAGAAACTGCTCGCGCATCGCGGGCGGAAGGCGCAGCGCCAGTTTGCCCTCCTTGCTGAAATAACTAAACATGTTTCCGTTTATCGAGGTGTACGGCACGGTGGCGCCTTTGCGCTCCACCAAGGGGTTGGTGGCAACCAACTTCTCGTAGAGGTGGAGCTTCTCCGGATGCGCGTGCTGCACTTCCCGCGGGATCTTGGGCATGATTTTACGGTCAGTATATTCCAGCACGGCGAGGATTGCCCACACTGTTTTGCAAGCGGTTATACTTAGTTCATTTCCCTTAGTAGAGAGGTTTGGCTATGTCTTCGCCGCTTTCCCGAACTTTGCCGTTGCTGCTCGTCCTTGCGTTGCCTTCCGTCACGCAGAAGATTCCCGGCAACACCTTCGTCAACTTTGAAACGGCGCTGACCAGCCCGATCCGCATGTCGGCGGACGGCACGCGGTTATTCTGCGTCAATAACCCGAACGCCACCGTCTCGGTATTCGACATCGCCACCAATCCCGCGAAGCCCGCGCTGCTGGCCGAAATTCCAGTCGGCTTGGACCCGGTTTCCGTGAATCCCCGCACGGATGACGAGGTCTGGGTGGTCAACGAAGAATCGGACAGCGTCAGCATCGTTTCGGTCTCGCAGGGAATGGTCACGGGCACGCTCGCCGCGAAGGACGAACCTTCCGACATTGTTTTTGCTGGAACATATGCCTTCGTGAGTCTCGCGCGGAACAACGCGATTGAGGTGTTCAACGTCGACACGCACGCTCTGGTGAAGACCATATCCGTGTTCGGCGGCGGCCCGCGTCAGATGGCGGTCAGCCCGGACGGAACCACCGTATATGCCGCCTTCGCTCAGTCGGGTAACGCCACGACGCTGATCCCGTCAAACCTTGCGCCTCCTCCGCCGCCTCCAGTGAATCCCGCGCTGCCGCCCGCGCCCCAACAAGGCATCATCGTGCAATACAACAATCCCGCCTGGTCGAGCGTGATCAAGTACACCATGCCGGATAACGACGTGGTGGCGATCAACACTTCCACTCTGAAGATCAACGGGTATTTTTCCGGGGTCGGCACCACCAACCTCGCGATCGCGGTTCAACCGGTGACGGGCAACCTCTATGTGGCCAATACCGACGCTTTGAATCTGGTGCGTTTCCAAACCGCGTTGGACGGTCATTTCATCAACAACCGCATCACCAAAATCACGCCGACCGGAACCATCACCGCTTACGACCTGAACCCGACGGTTCTCTACACCAACCTCCCGGACCCGAATTCAATCGCCGTCGCCCTATCCCAGCCCACCGGCATCGTGTTCGATGGGACGGGAACAAACATGTACGTTGCGGCTTTCGGAACTGACCGCGTTGCGCTGGTGGATCCGAACGGCAACGTGCTGACGCGCATCGAAATCGATCCGTCCGCTGCCGGGTCCGTGGTGAACCCGGTGAGCAAACGAGGTCCGCGTGGGCTGGCCCTCAACACCGCCACCAACAATCTATACGTGATGAACCGGATCTCCAATACGATTTCGATCGTGAACACGACGACGAATACAGTGAGCTCGGAAATCGCCACCGGTTCGAAAGATCCGACGCCGCTTGCGATCCGCGCCGGCCGGGGCTTCCTGTATGATGCGAAGCTGTCCGGTAACGGAACCGGGTCCTGCGCGGCCTGCCATGTGGACGGCGAAAACGACCACCTTTCCTGGGACCTCGGCGATCCGACAGGATCGTTGTTTCAGGTAACGCTGAATACCGGCAAGACCGTCCAGGAGCACCCCATGAAGGGTCCCATGAATACTTTGACGCTGCGCGGCCTGGTTAACGAGACTCCTTATCATTGGCGCGGAGACAAGCTGGCCTTCTCCAACTTCAACATCGCGTTCCAAGAGTTGATGGGCGGGACGCAGATTTCGACCGCCAACATGAACGCGTTCACGAGTTTCGTCAATACCGTGACGTTTATGCCAAACCCATATCAAAATCTGGACCGCACCTACCCGGCGAGCCTGGAGGGCGGTAACGCCCAGAATGGTCAAGCCGAATTCTCGACGACCATTCTGAGTGGCACGACCACCACCTGCAATAGCTGTCACACCGCAACGAACTTCGGATCGGACCTTCTGCTCTTTATTCTCGGGAACGAAAACCAGCCTATGAAAGCGACGCTGCTGCGGGCTACTTATCAAAAGCAGCTCTACAGCAAGACGGGTCAAAGCATCGACGGATTCGGCATGCTCCACGATGGCGGCGAAGAAAACATTCACACTTTCCTAAGCGGCCCGCTATTCCCAAACATCAGCAACAATACCCAGGCGCAGAACGATCTGGCGGCATTTAATCTGGCGTTCGATACCGGGACGGCGCCGATTGTGGGGTATTCGGAAACTCTCACCACGAGCTCGGTTAAGATACCCGCAATCGTGACGAACTGGTCAACGCTGGAATCGCAGGCATCCACCAACTGCGACTTGATTGCGGAAGGTACCGTGAACGGCTCGCTCACGTCGCTGCTCTACAACGTCGCGGCGGGCAATTATCAATCGAACGTGGCCGGGGTCGGCCCGTTCACTCACGCGCAACTTCTTACCGCGGTGCAAGCCGGCGGCGTGGTGACCGTGCAGGGCGTTCCATTTGGAAGCGGCGCGTGGATGTCCGTGCGCGGAAGCGTTCCGTAGACGCGTCACCGAGAGGAATCGAAGCGCCGGAGTGCACGCAGATGCGATAAGCTTCACCGCATGGCGAAGATACTGGTTGCAGGGGGCATCGGTTCAGACGATGAAGACCTACTGGATGAAAGCCGAAAGCGATTCGCGGCTCTGATTGGCCGTGAGATCGTGGCTCGAGGCCACGTACTCTTAGGAGCCTGCAGGACGAGCCTGGATTCGGAAGTCGCCAATGCCGCGGTTGCCGCCGCCGTCGAGATGAAGATTGACCCGCGGCGCGTTGTTCGGTCCTGGGTTTCGAAAGCTACCACGAAGCCCTGTCATTCCGTGGGTGAGATTCTGAGGTCCAGGGTGGAAGACTGGGGGCGCGTGCCCAGAGGCTTCACCTTTCCCGAGCCCATTCAAGAGGCTGATGTAGTCATCATCATCGGTGGCTGGGACGGGACGCACTTCGCCGCGAGTTGGGCGCGCCTTGCTAACAAACCGCTGGTGCCTGTGGCTGCCTTTGGGCTGGCCGCGGCGGAAATTTTCGAGGACGAGGTCGCGAACTTCGACCGGCATTACTCCACGCGCATTTCTATGGAGGAATTTGCCATTTTGAACAGGTTGCTGCCCAGCCTGGACCCGAGCACTGTCGAGTCCTATGCTAAAGATGTTCTCTCTCTAGCGGAGAGGCTGATCACGCCGACCGATGTTTTCATTATTATGTCGTTCGACCAGAGGGGCATTCTCAAAGACGCTTTCAATACATTCTGTCGGGTGTGCCAGGCAAACGGATTCAAAGCCTTCAAAGTGGATCAGCACTTCGATGCCCGGCAGCGAATTGTCCCGAACATCATCGCTGCAATCCGTAAATCGGCGTTTATCATTGCCGATGTAACCGATCCCCGCCCCAACGTTTACTACGAACTCGGTTTCGCTCAGGCGCTTGGGAAAGATATTGTCATGACCGCATTGGAGGGCACGGTGCTACCGTTTGACATCTTTGACGTACCCACGCAGTTCTGGGATTGCCAGGACACGCTGGAGACCAAGCTGAAGACTGAAATCGGCTCGATCAGCGAAAGGTTTGGGCGGCGGCTTCGGGTCGCGTAAGGAAGCAGCGCCGCTGCCTACTTATGTTTATCGCTCGCGCGCCTGTCGCCGCTTTAGTTACTTCGCTAACTTGATCCCGTAAAGATCGAAAGCTCCGAACGTACCGTAAGTGGTACTTGTCCAGCTCTGCCCATAATCTTTCGAGACAGCGCCGTTCCCGCCCAGATTCGTAGTGTCGTAATTCCACACAATGTAACTCGTGGGGTCTGCCGGAAGTGGATACAGCCAGTATTGCTGACCACCCTTGAGAGCGATATAACTGCCCTTGGTCGGACTAAGTTTGGCCGTTTGAACTGTGCAACACGTTCCGAAGGTCGGCAGATTGGTAAAGCTGGCGACGTAAAAAACCTTTCCAGGAATGCCCCCGTTGTCTTCCGCAAGGATCAGCGTCATGCCGTTTGTTCCCTGAACATACTGGAAGGCTCCATCGATGCGGAGCAGGATGTAATCACTGTCCGGCGTGAACGCCATAGCCTCCGCGATGGGATAGTCGTTAGCCACCGCGCCCGCCTCAGTCCAGCCGGTGCCGGAGTTGTAGAGTGAAGCGCCCGTTCCGAAATTAGAGTAAATCACAGTTGCACCCGCCGGAAGCGAGTCTTCCGTCTTAGGGTTTGCATCCGGGACAACCACGCTCGCATTCGGCTGCGTGTTACTAACTATAGAGCCGTTGCTCATTGGCGTTTTCGAAATCTGCGCATTCGCATTCGCGGCGCATAACATCACGCTGAAAGCGATTGCGCCCAGTGTCATTTTAGAAATTCTGTTTGCGATCATCCAATCTCCATATCTTCGCTGCAATTCCCGAGGAGTACATTCGGGTCAGAAGAGTATAGCGCAAGAGTTTTATTAACCGGATTGTTGTACTCTCGAGCAGACGGCAAGTTAGGCCCTCTCCAGCGGGGGGACATGCCAAAGCGGAGCGGTGGACTCCTTCGCGCGGGGGCAACACTCAACCAGCTTCAAGTTGTCTTTAGACACGGACGCGGCAAAAGGCCCTCCGGGCCGTTGCGGTTATACATATACGCGCCGAGTTTCCGCGCACAAGACGTGCGCGCGCCATCCATCAGGACAAATTCCTGGTGCCAGCATCTCGCCGATCGGTGCGTTTGCCGCTTGGCGATGAACGCGTTCGCGCTACCGGCAGCGGCTGTTTCTTCCAAGATGAATTGAGCTTTGTCTTGGTGGACCTGGACGGGTTCGAACCGTCGACCTCTTCCATGCCATTTAAGAGATATCAATCACTTACAGGCAAAAACACCAGAAACACAAGACTTAGCGTAACACGATTTGGACGCCGGTGGACGCCACAGGACGCCGTTTTCACCATCTGGACTCCGCGCGGACTCCGGGACTCCACGCCCGAAACTGGCACCCGGCGTGCCTTCACGTGCGCGCGGTTGCAAGCCGTTGTGATTGTTGTTTGCTGGAGGAAACAACCTGTGGTCTCCCTTATAAGGACCATGCCCGATTGTGGCGGTCCAGCTTAGCGAAAAATGGGGCTCCATCAGGAATGTCCATCTGAGAACAGGAATCGCACGCTGTACTTGCGAAGGATGAGAGTGGGAACCATCCTGGCCGCCGCCTTCGCCTTGGCATCAAAATTCGAAGCGACGAGGACTCCGCGCACGTTCCCGCTCTCTTCTTCGGCGGCGACGTCGCCCATGTAGCTCAGGATCTGCGCGACCGCCCGCTGCCCAGCGGGTCCCGCCTTAAGTTCAATCACGACGGTCGTACCCGAAGCATCGCGGGCCGTAATGTCGATGAAGCCCGAGTCTACGGAGCGCTCGGCACCATCGTCGATGATGGTCAGTCCCTGCTCGAGTTGGTCGATCTCGATTCTCAGAGCCGCTTGTAGATCGCGCTCCAAACCGATCCGTTGGCCGACTTCCTCAGCGACGCCGCTGGCCGCAAGGTCGGCGCGCGCTTCTTCCGCGCCTGGTACGTCCGCTGAGTCCCCCGGGGCATCTCGGAACTTCCGATACCGCTCGACTGCATTCCGGTAGGAAGCCAGATTGTTGCGGATATTGCCGTCGAAAGGAATCTTGCTCGGGTTCGGGCGGTTATGTCGCTGGTCGTCATTCGAATAGCGCAACAAATCGATGAGGCTCGCCAATCGATCTTTGTCGTAGTGCTCGTCAAGATTTCCGTGATGTTCCTCGACGCGGCCGGCCCGGTGCATTTGAGCCGTGATCGTGTTCGCAGCGTACTTCTGCTCTTCCAGCCAGTGTCGATAGCCTGCCTTCATGTCGAGATCCAGTCTCCTCGGTTAGATATCCATTGTCCGATACGATGGAGGTCTCAAAAGAAGGCTGGCAGGAGAGAGCCCCAAATGGATATCCCACGATTTACTGAGCGCGTGGCAAAAGAGCGCAACTGCACGCCCGAGCTGATTCGAGCGATTGTCTCGGACTGCCTGTCAGCGCTTCATGAGAGCACGGTGAAGCACGGCATCGGCACGGCCTTAGTCGGCGTGTATTGGGAATTGGGCCCGCTGGCAGCCTGGCACTTCGGAGGGATTCTTGGCAGAGCGGCCGAACACGATCCCGGTGAACTGATCGAGCACTACCAAAGGCTCGATTGCACAATGGAGCGGTTTCGGGGCATCGAGGAACAGTGGGAATACGAGCTCAAACACGAGCGAGGCGAGGAGGGATAGCTCCGCATACTCGGGCCGTGAACTCCGTCAGCTGTCTGCATTCGGGAGCAGCGGAATCCAGTTAACGGCCACGCCGTTCAGCATTACCTTGCCGCTTGCCCACAACACTGGCAACGATGCCTTCGGTACGGAATGCGGGAAAGCGAAAGTTAGCCCGAGGCCCTCCATACCGAGTGCGCATCGACGAATCCGGTCGTCAGGCCAGGCGCTCAGATCGAAGTTTTTCTTGGCCAGGTAGCCCCGCCATAGCTGTTCCCCTATGTTTGCGCAGAACGTTTTCGCCCGGTCCTTGGACGCTGCATCCTTCCAACCTTTGTCTTCCTGAAAGGCAAATGGGACCACTCTTGATCGAAGCTGGGTTCGAAACGTGTCTTCGTTTGCCACATTCGTTCCATCAGGAGATGGCGACGCGGCGGCTCCGTAGAGCACACGAATCTTTCGCGCAGCGCCGCCAACAGCGATCTGAATATTCGGCAGGGAGTTTAATGCCATGTAACTCCGCAGAACCGCCTCCCCGAAATCGGAGACTACGCCAAAATGGACCTGGGTGGCCACGCGGGACAATGTGCTCGGGTCAGTCAACCGCGGAACCTTCTGGCTGCGCCCGACGGGGCGGGCACCTCGCAAACTATCAAAGACGGCCCGCATCTCTGTCCCAGAGAACAATCCGTCTTCCACCAGCCGAAGTACTTTCGGGTCCGCCCCGTTTTCGATTGCCTCTGTGATCGGCAGCAGCGATGCGGACGGGCACTTCTTTCGTATCAAAGTGCTAACAGTGCCCCAACTCTTCCCCCATTTGTCGTTGTTGAATCCCACGACCAAGTTGTCGCCATAGAAGTCGGAGTCCATTGACAGGGCTTCACCCAAATCAGCAAGAGGAAGAACATCAAGCAGCTGGAGCAAATGTTCACCGACAGCGCGATGGTTGCCGAGGCGTTCAAATTGCGCCAGCCATTTGTCGATTTCCGATTCGCCCACAGTTGCCCTTCGGCGCTCACGAAAAGTGATCCACTTCTGCTCGATTAAAGTGACCCACCTGGAGAACAGGACTCGGTTTCAGCGCGCATCATCATCCACGCCGCAGGCGTGTGCAGTTGTCGCGAAGATGCCGGACTCGATATCATCCGCGCCAAAGGCGCGCTCTGCTCGGGGTGAGGGGGAGTAAAAGGACGGCGTTATCGCGCTGGCGTGGAACGGCGGAGTTTGTTGCGGAGGTGCTGGAAGTATTCCGGGCCAACCTTGAGTTGCAGTACTTCGTCGATCAACGGCGCGAAGTACGCCAGTGAACGGATCGTGCCGAGAGGGACAGCATCGACCGGTCTCGCTGAACGCCGCGCCACGGCGAGTGTCAGTGCGTTCTCGACTGTGACGAGAGGCACGCCGCGGTCATGCAACTGAGCCGCAAAAGAACGATCCGCTCGCCGAATCACGCCGACTGTGCCCGGCGTTGCGCAGTAAGCTTCCAGAACGCGCCGCACATACTCGCGATGCTCCATCAGACCGTCGGCTCTCAGCCCTGGGGCTCGCGCAACGACGGACCGTTAATGGCGACCGTGTGGCAGTAATGCCGCACGCGGCTCAGCAACGCCTCGACCATGGACTTGTTGCCGAGGAAGTTCTGCCACTCGTCATAGCCAAGGTTCGTAGTAATGATCGTCGAATGGCGGTGATAACGCTCCTCCATCAGCTTGAAGAACGTATTCGACTGCTCGGGCTTCAGGTTTAAATACCCGAACTCGTCGATCAGAAGGACGTCCAGTCGCGCCAGCCTGTTTAACAACTGGCGCGTGGATCGATCCGCCAGCGAAGCATACATCTCATCGAACAGATCCTGTGCCCGAACGAACTGACAGCGGTGTCCATTCTGCAAAGCTTTCAGCAGAAGGCCGCAGGCCAGTCCGGTTTTGCCCACGCCGGTCGGGCCGACCAGCACCAGGTTCTCGTGCTTAGCCACGAAGTCGAGGTCTGCGAACGTGCGCATCTGCTTGCGGTTCACTCCCGGCTGGCGCGTCCACGGAAACGTTTCCAGAGACCATCGCTCGGGTAGATTCGCTCTGTGAATGCGCCATTCGAGCGCGCTCTCCTGCCGCTCATGCCACTGCGCCCGCAGCAGCCCCGCCACGAACTCCGTGTAAGGGATCTGCGCCTTTTCGGCGGCCTGCAACTGCTCGTCGTAAACCTTCAGCATGCGGCGCAGCTTGAGATTCTTCAGCAGTTGTTCCAGTTCTTCAGTCATTGCCTTCCGCCTCCTGACCGGTCCCCTTTATGGGGACCTCAGCCTTTTCCCCGATCAGAAAGTAGTCGCGGGCCACGCGCCGCAGAATCATCCGTTCCAGCCGGTCGAGATCGTAAAGCCCATAGCGCGCGGCTTCGGCAACCGCCGCAAGGAAGGGTTCTCGTGGATACTCGCGCAGCAGCCGCAGCATTTGCCGCAGGGCAAGAGTTATCCCTTTGCGTCCTTTCTGCTTAAGCGCCGATAGATAAGGTGCGATCTCCGGCGCGCTTTCGAGGAGAGCCTGTTCTTCCGGATGCGGATCGTTTCGCTTCACGCCTGCGCCACGCGGCGGCCGGTGTTCGGCCCGCATGATCCGCTGATTCGGCGGCGTCAGAACGCGATCGTGTACGACGATATGGCGCGGGTCGAGTTCGATTTCGATCCGGTCGCGCGTCTCGCGAACCTCCACGCTCCGCCCGATCCAGGAGACCGGAACCGAGTAGCGAATCGAGTTCACCGAGACATAACCTTCCGTGTCGGCGGTGCGCCGGTGCAGCCGATACACTTCCGGAACCCATGCCGGCAAAGGTTTGAGGTGCAGCCGTTCGACCGCAAACAGCTCTCGCGGCACGGCGCGAAGATGCTTCTTATAAGTGGAGTTCACCTTGTCGCACCACTGACGCGCCTGCGGGTTGAGATCCTGCCAGCCGGTAAAGGTACGGCCCGCCAGAAAGTTGTTTTCAATGAATGAAAAAGGCCGTTCCACACGCGCCGAACGATTGGCGTCGCCGCGCTCATGCGCCACGAAACGGAAACCGAGGCGGTCGGCGAACGCCTCCATCTCGGGCACCGGGATCATCTCGCGTCCCGTGCCGCGCAGCACCACCACATGCGTGTTGTCGATCATCACGCGTTCCGGGGCGCCGTTCATGTAGCGCACCGCATCGGTGAGAAACACCTTGCAGTCGAAGCGCTGAAAGGTGGGATTGATCTGAAAGAACAGCATGCGCGAATAACACAGCACCGCCGATGCGGTCTGCGCCTTATACTTCCTGCCGCCCACTTCCACTTCATGCGGCGACGTGTCGTGCTGCATCTCCACACCGGGCTCGAAATGATATTGGCCCGCGGGCACAACCGGTGTTTGCCCGATGCCCTGCCTGCGGCAGAACGCGGTCAGCGCCTGATAAGACAGCGCCGCTCCGCCCACCTCGAGTTCCTCATGGACTCGCACGAGATTCCCCTTGCAGGAAGCCAACAGCTCGAGGATCTGTCGGCGGTAAGGTTCGGCTTTCTCCGGGCGCTGCATCTCCGGCACGCTGACGGACTTCGATTGCAGGACTTTGCGCACCGTGAGGCGCGATACTCGCAACACGCGTGCGATCTCGCGCTTGCTCACTCGTTGCTCGTGCAACTCCAGAATCGCGGCGCGCTGCGCCTGGCTCAGCATGTCTGCCTTCCTGTTCCTTTCCGATTCGTTCCGCCATCCGGTTCAGTTCCCGGCGCGCACTTTCGATCTCGCGTTGCGCCTGCTCCTGCTGTGCGGCATTCATCTCCGGCAAAGCTTCGTTGAGCTTGCGGCCGGCGCGGCGCAGAATGGCAAGCGCCATCTCCAGATCGCGTTCAACCTGTTCGGCCGCGGCGGCCTTCGCGGTCGGCGGTTGGCGCTGCGTCTTCAGAAACAGTTCCGGTTCGGTGAGAATGCGCGCGCGAACTACCCGCGAGCCTTCGCGCCAGGCGGTATAAAGCTGCGCCGCCTGCCTTGCATCGCAGCGGTGCTTCACGAATACGTTGGCCATGCGCTCACAGTCTTCGGCGCTGACGCGAGCTACCGGCACCAGATACTTCATGGCGATCTGCGCGGCGATGTTTCCTTCGCGCACATGGCGCTGAACCGCTTCGGGCAATAGCTCGACAAGCGCCAGCCGCCGCGATACCCAACTGATGCTGCGATCGAAACGGCGCGCCAGTTCGTCGAGCGAGTAGCTGAAACACCGTTCCATCTCCGACAGCAGCCAGCCCTGTTCGAGAGCGCTTTCCTGCGGGCTCATCCGCTGCGAACGCGATAACAGCAGAGCTTCGGCTTCGCCCATCGGCCAGACCGTGGCTTCGACGGTGTCGCGGCCCAGTTGCCGGAGCGCGGCGATTCGTTTGTAACCCTCGATCACCAGGTAGTCGGCGTTGCCTTCCTTCGAAACCACAACGATGGGCGTCTGCTGCCCGCTCTCAGCCAGCGAGGCCAGCAGTTGGCGCTGGCGGTGCGGCTCGCGAACTCGCAGGTGTTCCCATCGCAGGTCGAGCTGGTGAAACTCCAGGTGCATGACCGGGTGCCTGAAACCGAGTATGCGGAAGGTGGGGACTGGTCTTTTGCGGAGAAAGCGGAAGTATGCCGGGAAGTGGCGTGGGATCAGTAAGATACGGACGGATCTGGTCTTTCGTGGTGCGGACGATTAGTGCTCCCATAACGCCAATGAAATCAGCGCCTTGCGGGCCGAACTGGTCTTTCGCGACGTCCCAGGGAAGTTGGTTGAGGGGAGGCGGCAATCGCAGCGGTTCGGCTGGTTCGGGGTGCGCCGCCGCGCGCTGGTCCATTCGCCATGCGATGGAATAGCCGGGGTTCTGATTACGCCAGTTTGCCTGGGTCTTCTGACGGCGCGCCGTCTGACACTCAGGACGTTCGCAGGCTCGTTGCCTGCTTCCCACTCGCGGATTCGGCCGGAACCACCGGCGACAGATGGTGCACGGTCTCTTCCGGGCCTCGGGCATCGTGATGTTCTATCGTCTTCATCACGAGTGTTCGCTCGCCCCCAGGTCTACGGGATCAGTTCAGAATCCCTGGGTCATTTCTGGCGAGCAGAGGTGGGTCAGTTCTCGAAAGCGCCGAAGGAACTCGGGTACCTTGAGCCAGCGGATCATTGTCTGGAGCCCGATTCCGGTGGCCTTGGCAGCGTCCTCTACGTTTCGCTGCGTAAGGAGAGCCGCAATCGCTTCCTCTTTCTTGCGAGTGAATTTCGAGCCTGGGGTTTACCATCCTGTACCTCCCATATTCATTTCTCGCGCCGGGTCTCCGAATATCTGCAGGATTCCCTTGCCTGTGTTTCGAACCGGAGTGATGAATGTGATCGTCGCGGACGAGTCCGCGCAAGGAGAACTAACGTGAAGAGCTTTGGGATCAACGCCGAGAACCACATCAGCATTTACGAGGGAGCCGCCACCCGCCCCTACGAGATCATTTTCACCACCGACGAGGAGCTTGCCCTGGTCGCCGAGGAACTGCCCACCAGCCGCCTGGTCGAGATCTGGAACAACCTGCCGGGAGTCGTGCCGGTCAAGAAGTTCAAGGATCGCAAGACGGCGATCGCGCGGATCTGGAACGCTTTGCAGAACGCCGACACTCCCGTGGAGGTACCCGCTGAAGTCGCGCCCGAGGCAACCACCACCGAGCAGCCCGATGCAGCCCAGGAACCCGAGACGGCAGACCAGCCCGAGCCGACTCCGGAACTCGGCACCGAACTCGAAGCGGCTCCCGAACAGGACGCGACCGTAGCGCCGGAAACGCCACAGACGCCCCTCGTCGCGCCCGCAGAAACGGAGTCGACCGAGAAGGCCACCCGCGCCAAGAAGGCCCCCAAAACGCCACGTAGCGCCAGCGGCGCGCGCGAGGGCAGCAAGACCGAAACCGTGCTGGCGCTCCTGAAGCGCGAGGGTGGAGTGACCTTGCAGGAACTCATGCGCGCTACCGGCTGGCAAGCGCATTCCGTCCGGGGCTTCCTTTCCGGCACAATCGGGAAGAAGTTGGGACTGGCGGTCGTGTCGGCGAAGCAGGAGGATGGTACGCGGGTCTACTCGCTCAGCCATTAGCTTCGTTTCACGCCCCATTTGCCCGCCCGGTTCAAAGCCGTGGCGGGCGTTTTTCGTTGCGTGCAGATTCCGCTTGATGTTGTCCCTGGTGAGAGCGATGAATGGTCGCAAGAGGAGAAACGGATGAATCAATTTACAGAAACCGCATTACAGAAACCGCAAATGGGAACACCGCGATCGACGAGGGCGCAGAACTTGGATTCGGGACCCTGTTTGTAGCCGAAGACGAAGCGGGCGATACGCGCCCGTAGCCCTGGTGAGCACGCTGCGAAGACGGGAACTTGCGGCCCGAGGATTTAGCGTTCGGCGAAATTGAGATTATTAAAGGCCAGCCAGCGGCGGGAGTCCTCGACAAGATGATCGGCATAGTCGAGAGAGTCTTGGTGGGTCTGGAAGGTGAGACTCGGCGTCTGTATCCCGCTAGGTTCTGATACGTTCATGCGCTACACTCTCCTGTAAACTAGCTTTACGGGAGTGCTTGGGAAAGCGCGACCTCGCGAAACACGGAACCTGCATTAGCTTCGGTTGAGTGACGTTGGCGCGCCACAAAACCTTTCCGCTTAGCCGTAGATTAGCACGCTCTGCTGGCGGAAAGGATTGTTGTTGTCAGTTTACGCTGAGGAACTGTGGTTTAGAATGCATCACTCCGACACCCTGACTGAACAGTCGGTTTCACTTACCTGCTACCTGGACGAGAGCGCAACGGACGGCGGCACCCCTACTGCAGTTGTGGGCGGATTGGTCTTGAACAAAAGTGGCTTCCTTTTCTTGGACAAAAAATGGAAAAGGATGGTAGACAAATTCAATCTTCATCCGGCGCTTCATATGAAAGACTTTGGGAGCAACGGGCGCTACAGCGCAAAGACGGAAGACGAACGTCGGAAAGTGCTTACCCGAGCCGCGACCATTATTAAGAAGGCCAACATCTACACTATTGCGGCTACGCTAGAGCACGAGCAGTACAAATCGATTTTCCCCTCGAAGATGAGAAAAGTCATGAGTCCCTACGGTTTGTGTTTCATAATTTGCGCAATGGGAAATCAGGCAATCTCAGAAGCGAACAACAATCATCATCCAGTAGCATTCATCTTAGATTCCGGGAATGCATATGCTAAGCACGTCTTGGAAGCTCACGGTGCAATGTATAGATCCCAAGAAGCAGGAAACCCCCTGCGATTAGGCTCGCTTACGTTTGAGGATGATAAGCGTGTCTCGGCGCTCCAGGCCGCAGATGTCATCTGCTGGGCCGTGAGAAGGAGGGCCACAGGATATTCGTTCAAGGGAGGATTTGAGCCTATCGAATCGATCCTCGATCAGCCCGGCCACAACATAGCGCCTTTCTCGGAGAAATCGATGCGTCAGATTCTTTCGATGACATTAGAAAAGTATCCAGAAGTGGCAAGCTAAAAGAAGTGAGATCGCCCTCGGAAAGCGCCAAGGACCGCATGCGTTCACGCGGTTTCTTAACGCCCATCGGCGACCAACTGGCTTCGAAGATCGTCTTCGTCTGCTCCGATATGTGGGAGCCTTATCTGAAGGTCATCCGTGAGAAATGCTCCGAGGCCCTGCATATCCTCGATCGCTTCCACATCGTGGCGAAAATGAACAAGGCTTTGGACGAAGTACGCGCCGGCGAATCGCGCCGCATGGCGCACGAAGGTCTGGCGCCGGTGCTGAAGAAGTCACGCTGGCTGCTGCTCAAACGGGAAGAGAAGCTGAAAACCGACCAGCGCTTCCGGCTCCGCGATCTGCTTCGCTACAACCTGAAGACCGTTCGCGCCTACCTTCTTAAGGAAGCCTTCCAGCAGCTCTGGGATTACAACTCCGCCACCTGGGCAGGGAAATTCCTCGACGAATGGTGCCGTCAGGTCATGCGCTCCCGCATTGAACCGATGAAGAAAATCGCCCGCTCGCTGCGACGGCACCGCGAGTTGATCCTCAATTATTTCCGGGGCTCAAAAGCTGCTTTCCAGCGGTGTCGTCGAAGGCCTGAACAACAAGGCAAAAGTCACTATGAGAAGATCCTACGGTTTCCGAACCTTCCGCTGCCTCGAACTCGCGCTCTATCACTCACTTGGCAAACTGCCTGAACCCCCGTCCACCCACGAATTTTTCTGACGAACCAGATTTCCTTTTGTCGCTAATCTGGCTGTTGTAGTAGCGGTTTTTCCCACGCTAACACTCACCGAATCGTCAGGTTCTTTCAGAAATAGACTAGCCATTTACAAAATCTTGAGCCCGCCGCAAAGGAGCAAAGGACGAGAATTGAAGGTTCTTTGGCGGTCCCGCAAGCGTCTTCGTTCTTTATCCCGGTTTCTCCGGCCGAGGCTTTAAAGCCGGCTTTGGCCGCTACAGTCTGCGGTGCAGATTGAGCTCTGATGGAATTCCGGCCGACCAAGTTCCCAATTAGATGGTCAAACTGAAGATTCTGTCCTGGGCGCACGGAGAAGCAGAACGCCCCGCTTAGTGCGATTTAGGCCTTCGCGAAACCACTGATGCGTTCCCCTAGTGGACATATATGCGCCGTCTGGCATACGAATCGGAATTCGACAGCGGGATATTTCGCTCGCTTGATGCTTGGTGGGCTACTCAGACCCTCTCGGGTCTAAGCCGTACCAGTGAGCCGAAGAAATTTGTCAGGTAGTTTGTCGGGTTTCCTGTCGGGAACTTTGGTATACCCGACATCAATGCGGTCCTTAAAATCAAAGACTTACATGCGATTTGGCAGGTTTGTCAGGTAGTTTACGGGGAGAGAGCCGTCTTGACGAAAGTCGGGCAAGATAAGCGGTTCCGGCCCCATCCGCGCGTCGAATCCGATTGGCGGATCTGCCGGATGGCTTGCATTTATCAGGTCGGCAAAAGACTGATGTGCTTTGCTCAGCGTTGATTTGGGTAGAGGTTGTCGATACCGGTATACCGGTTACTTTGAGCCAGCTTGAGCCAACGTTGATTACGCGATCGCTCGCACGCCTTCTACTGAATTGCTGTTTGCCCAGTCGCCAACTTGAATCCGAAGAGCTTCTCGTGCGCCACCCAGATTTGCCAAGTCATATTCATAGTAATGGGACCCGCCAAAATCGGCAGGTACGACAGCGCCCTGCTGCTTCAGAATGAAGCAGTCCTTCCCAATCCCGTGCGCCAATCCGATCTCATAAAAAACATTTGGATTCGATGCCGAGACGTCCGCGATGACAAGGCCTGCTCTCATAAGGGCATTCCAAACCGTCTGACTGAGATCGCCGACCCGCGGAGGCGTATCGCCCCGCGTACATCGTAGGTGCGCTGACTCAATAGCAGGTCTGATCATCTCCTCGTAGACGCTCCTGGACCAGTCTTGGCCAAATGGCATGATCACAAAAACTTCGGGACGATCCACTTGCATGTCTATTCCCGCCCAGCGGCGGTTTGCCACAACGCAACGCTGCAAGATCTCGGTAGCAGCGTCGGTCAGGGAGTGAATTCCGTTTGGATCGACCTTCACCAAGTTGGATCGAACAAGCGGATAAATTGAATCGGGATCGCAGTCGATCCCCGCGTCGAACAGCTGCTGGGGTGAAAGCCCCGACTTCCCGGGCTTGAGATTGTACAGGAGATGAAGCATCTTCCAACTTTTTCTATCGCTCATATACGCGTCTTGGAGAGGTTCCGAAGATAACGTGGAGCATGCTGAAGGTCCATTTTTCACTCACGGCTCGCTATAGCGGAAGGATTCTCAATTATGTGAGCGTGAGAACCGATAAAAAAGGGACATCAACAAGCATTCGGGAGAGGCCCTGGCATCTGCGAGGTCCGCGGGCTACGAAACCAGTCAGTTTGACGGCCCGCGGTTCCGGAATCAGAAACTTAAGGAGTTCTGAGTATTGTGAGTATTTTGAGAAGCGCTCTGGGGCAGGAGCGCAGCCTCTCAATCCGTTCGTAAACACAGACTTGTGGACTCCACTTGGACTCCAGCACCAGAGCTTCCAGCTGCTGAAGGGCTGTAAGTGTTTGAAAGGATATGGTGGACCTGGACGGGTTCGAACCGTCGACCTCTTCCATGCCATGGAAGCGCGCTCCCAACTGCGCCACAGGCCCGCGTCTCGCTGAAACGCCTTGACAGGCTGCTGACACGTTTATGTTACCACCCTAGAATGGATTGATGATCCGCGCGCACTCCATCCTCGTTCCGGCCTGCTTACTGGCAATCCTCGTAAGCACTCCGGGGTGCGTCGTGCGCCGCCGTATTTTTTCCCGGCAGTCCACTCCGTCAGGCGCCCCCAAGCCGCTGATCACCGCCAGCCGGGAGGATCTGATCCGCCGGGTCCGCCAGGAATATGAATCCATCCGCTCCTTCAGCGCCACCGTGGACATGACTCCCGCCACCGGTAGCGTCTACCAGGGCGAGATCACAGAGTACAAAGATATCCGCGCCTATATCCTCTACCGCAAACCGGGCGACATCCGTATTATCGGCTTGGCGCCGGTGGTCCGCAGCAAGGTTTTCGATATGGTTTCAACCGGGCCGGACTTCCGCGTCTTCATTCCACCCAGGAATCGGTTCATAGAAGGACGTAATGACGCGCCCGCGGCGTCCACCAAGAGCTTGGAAAACCTGCGTCCGGAGGCTTTTCTGCAGGCGATGTTAGTGCCTCCGCCGGACGCTGTCCGGGAAACGCCTCTGCTCGTCGACGCGACCGACGAGGAGAACGCCCTCTACGTTCTGGTTCTCATCGGTAAAACCCCGAAGGGCGATCTCATGATCAATCGCACCATCTTCTTCGAACGGACCACTCTCGTGATCGCCCGGCAGAAGGAGTACGATCCGCAAGGAAATATCATCAGCGACACGCGCTATCGCGACTGGCATGTTTACGGCAACGTTCCGTTTCCGGGCACCATTGACATCACCCGCCCAAAGGACGGTTACGGAGTTGTGATCAACATCGTCAAACTGGATATGAACACGGGGATCACGGACGACAAGTTTGTGCTGGAGCAGCCGGAAGGAACCGAACTGCATGTCGTCGGTGCGGCTTCCAGCCCGAAGGCGCCCGGAAAGTGATCGGTAAACTGGTTTTCGAAAACGTGCGGCACCGGCCCTTGCGCACGCTGTTGAGCATCCTTCTGATCGCCGTTCCGGTGACGTTGATCCTCACGCTTGTTGGGCTAAGTCACGGCTATCTCGACGACTCGGCAAAGCGCACGCGCGGCATTGGCGCGGACATTGTGGTGCGCGCCCCCAACAGTTCCCTCATGCAATTCAGCGGCGCCACGATTTCGCAAGGCGTCGTCAACTTTATCGCGAAGCAGCCGCATGTGAAGCTCGCGACGGGCGTGATCGGCCATTCCTTCGGAGGCTGGAATCAGGTCACCGGAATAGACCCGGGCGAGTTTAACGCCATGAGCGGCGGATTCACTTTCGTCGGCGGCCACGGGTTGGAGAAGCCCGATGACATCCTGCTCGATACCTTCTACGCGGATCAGATTCACGCCAAAGTGGGTTCCACGATCAATCTGATCAATCAACCATGGCGCGTGGCCGGCATCGTGCAGCCCGGCAAGCTTTCCCATATCTTCGTGCGCGCTTCGGTGCTGCAGAACCTCGATAGCGCGACGGGAAAATTCAGCCAGGTCTACGTCAAAGTGGAAAGTCCCAAGCAGATCGGCGGCGTTGTCGAAGAGTTGCAGAAACGTTTGCCCGGGTATCCCGTGATTCCAATTGAAGAGTTTACTTCGCTGATCTCGGTGGATAAGATTCCGTTCCTGGCGCCGTTCATTCGCGTGATCATCGGCATCGGCGTGCTCATCGCCTTCGCCGTCGTGTCGCTCTCGATGTACATGGCGATCCTGCAGCGCACGCGCGAGATCGGCATTCTGAAGTCGCTCGGCGCGACGCGCTGGTTCATTCTGGAGATCATCCTTGCGGAAGCGCTCCTGATGGCCTTGGGCGGCACGGTGCTGGGAATCCTTTTCAGCTTTGTGAGCCGCTGGGCGATCATGCGGCTGGTCCCGGCTTCTCTGCCCCAGGCGATTGTGCCGGAGTGGTGGCCCATTGCGGGCGGCATCGTGATGGGCGCGGCCATCCTCGGCGCTCTCTATCCCGGAACCATCGCCGTCCGGCAGGATCCCATTGAAGCGCTCGCCTATGAGTGAGCGGAACGGGTCTGAGCCCATAATTTCGATCCGCGGTTTGCGCAAGGTCTATCGCGTCGGCAAGGTGGATGTGGAAGCACTCCGGGGCGTGGATCTCGACGTCGCCGCCGGCGAGTTTCTTTCCATCGTCGGTCCATCCGGTTCAGGCAAAAGCACGCTGTTCCACATTGTCGGCGGATTGACGCCGCCCACCAGCGGAACCGTGCGCGTGGGCGGGCACGATCTCGCATCCCTCACTGACGCCGGCCGCACCACGCTGCGGCAAAAGACCGTAAGCTTCGTCTTCCAGAAATTCAACCTTCTGCCGAATTTAACGGCGCGCGACAACATCGAGCTCGCGCGGTATCTGGGTAAGGACGGTGCTTCGCGCGGCGACCGATCGGAGTTCGAGCGCGTGCTGGAACTGCTTGGAATCGCAAACCGGCTTGACCACAAGCCGGCTGCGTTGTCAGGCGGTGAACAGCAGCGCGTCGCCATCGCGCGGGCGATCGTCAATCACCCCGCGATTCTGCTTGCCGATGAACCCACCGGCAATCTCGACACCGCCAACTCCACGGCCGTGCTCGACATTCTGCGAGACCTGAACCGGAGGCTCGGTCAAACGGTTTTGATGATCACGCACAACCCGGAAGCAGCGGCTTACGGTGACCGGACCGTTCATATGCGTGATGGCAAGATGGTCTGATTCAGGTTTTCCAACGGCGATGAATCCATAGCCATTGGTCCGGATACTGGCGGATCATCGCCTCGATCGCCACCTGCACGCGCTGCGTGTCCGCCTGCGCTTCACCGACAATCTCGACGGGAGGAAGAAAGCGTAGAACGTATTTTTCCTCGTCCTCGGACCATAACGCGAAGCCTGGAATCACCGCTGCGCCGGTCCTGGCCGCAAACTTCGCAATGCCCGCTGACGTAGCGGCGGGGCGCCCGAAGAATTCAATCACCTGCCCGTCCTGTACATGCTGGTCCGCCAGAATGCCGATCATCTGGTTTTCCGATAGCGCCTGCAGAATGCCGCGCGCATACTCGCGTTTGTCGATCAAACGGTTCCCCGAACCTTGGCGATAGCGATCGACCAGCGTATTGATCAAAGGATTATCGAGTGGCCGCACCACGATGTGAATCGGCTTCTCCAGCATCGCGAAAGCGAATGCGCTGAGTTCCCAATTGCCCAGATGGCCGGTTGCGAAAATGAGCCCGCGGCCCTGCCCAAGCGCGTGATGAACGTGCTCCACTCCTTCGCACCTGATCCACTGGCCCACATTGCCCCGGTTGATTTGCGGAAGCCGCGCAAACGTTGCGAGGATTCGGCCAATTGACCGAAACACTCCGTCTGCAACCCCGCGGCGCTCCATCGCCGGGAGTTGGGGAAAAGCGAACGCGAGGTTTTCCAAGGCCACTCGACGGAGCCGCGGGACCATTCGGTCAAGCGCGCCGGCGTAGAGAATTCCCAACTGGAACGCCGCCTTCCGCGGCAGGCGGGACAGGCTTGCCAGCGCAATGCGAACCGCTAAATACTCGAGCCGGTCACGAAGGGCGGATCGGGCCTTTGCCACTCACTCGATCCAGCCGCCGCCGAGCACCAGGTCGTCATCGTACAGCACCGCCGCCTGCCCGGGCGTGATCGCGCGCTGCGGCTCATCGAACCTCACGCCGAAGCGGTTCCCCTCGAGCGGCTCCACCGTTCCCCATGCCGCGATATGCCGATGGCGAATTTTCACCTTCGCGCGCCGCGGGGCCGCCAGACCGCCGATCGAAACCCAGTTCACATCGCGCGCCGTGAGCGACGAACGCATAAGCTGTTGATTGGAACCGACCGTCACCGTCTGCGAAGCGGAGTCCGTGGAGATGACGTACAGCGGATCACCGGTCGCAATCCCGAGCCCCTTGCGCTGCCCCACGGTGAAATGATGCACGCCGGCATGGGTGCCGAGTGTGCGGCCGTCACTCGCGATCAGCGCTCCCGTTACCGGCTCCCGCTCCGCCCCCTGCTCACGCAGATACGCATCCATAAAGGCCGCATAATCGCCGTTCGGCACGAAACAAATCTCGTAGCTCTCGCCCTTCTCGGCCACCGCCAACTGCAAAGCGCGCGCGAGTTCGCGGACGTCGGTCTTATGCTTGCCGCCGAGCGGAAAACTGGTTCGCGCCAACTGCGCCTGCGTCAATCCGAATAGAAAATAGGTTTGGTCCTTGGTTGTGTCCACCGAGGTCCGCATCTCGTAGCGGCCGCTTTCGGCGTTGTGGCTGAGCCGCGCATAGTGACCCGTGGCCACAATTTCGGCGCCCACTGTGTCGGCCATCTCGAAGAACTGGTCGAACTTGATGAAGTTGTTGCAAAGCGTGCACGGAATCGGCGTGCGGCCTTCCAGATAATCCCGTACGAACGGCTCAACCACGTGCTGTTCAAACTGCTTCTCGTAGTTGACCACGTAATAAGGAATGCCGATCTGTCCGGCGACATGCCGGGCGTCATAGACATCATCCAGCGAACAACAGCGGCCGCTCGCATTCTCCGAAGCCACCTCGGGCAGCCGACGCTGATTCCACAACTGCATCGTCATCCCCACCACATCGCGCCCGTCGCGCTTCAGCATCGCGGCCACCACGGAGCTGTCCAGGCCGCCCGACATCGCCACCGCGATCCGTCCCAATTCAGGCATGCGCCACCTGCCGGTGCGATCGCGGCGCCAAACGCGCTACGGCGTCTCCCAACGCGTCGATCAGGGAGTCCACCTGCTCCACCGTGTTTCCCAGCCCCAGCGAGAAGCGCACTGAAGACCGCGCGTCGCCGTCGCGCAAACCCATCGCCAATAGAACGTGCGAAGGCTCGATGGAGCCGCTGGCGCATGCCGCGCCGCTTGAGACGGCGAAGCCCGCCAGATCCAGCGCGATCACGATCGCTTCGCCGGAAATTCCCGGAAACCGGATGTTCGTGGTGTTGGGCAGCCGCTCGCTTCTTGCGCCGTTCACCGCCGTTCCTGGAATGCGATCCAGAATGCCGTGCTCCAATCGATCTCGCAGGAAGCGGCCGCCGCCGCCGCCCTTCGCCAAGCCGGCCGCGCATCCGAACGCCACCGCCGCCGCCACGTTCTCCGTTCCCGCGCGCCGCTCCCGTTCCTGATGGCCGCCAAACTGGAGCGCGGACAGGCGTGTCTTCTCGCGCACGAACAAAGCTCCCGCGCCTTTGGGCGCATTCATCTTATGAGCGGACATGGAGTAAAGATCGACGCCCAGCGATTGCACATCCACCGGCAATCTCCCCGCCGCCTGCACGCCGTCCGCATGAAACAAAACTTCCGCTTCCCGCGTAATCGCCACGATCTCGCGCAGCGGTTGTATCACCCCGGTCTCATTGTTGGCATGCATCACGGAAACCAGAACCGTTTCCGATCGAAGCGCGGCCCGTACATCGTCCGGATCCACCGCACCCGATTTCCCCACTGGCAGGAACGTCACCGCAACACCCTCGCGCGCCAGTTGGGCACATGCGCCGAGCACCGCCGGATGCTCGATCTCCGTCGTGATCACATGCTTCCGCGACTTCTTCGACGCGCGCACCGCGCCCTGTATCGCGAGGTTATCCGATTCCGTCCCACCGCTGGTGAACACGATCTCGCGCGGGCTCGCGCCGATCAACCCCGCCACGCTGCGCCGCGCCGTTTCCAGCCGCTGCCTCGCCGCCTGCCCGAAGTGATGGATACTGGACGCGTTGCCGTACACTTCGGCCGTGGCCTCCACAAAAGCGGTGAGGACGCGTGGATCAACCGGGGTGGTCGCGTTATGGTCGAAGTAATTGTGCACGAATTCTAATTTTAACAATGATCCTGACTCTGCTGACCGATTTCGGTACCAAAGATCATTACGCCGGGGTGATGAAAGGCGTGATCGCGCGCATCTCCCCGCACGCGCGGGTGATCGATATCTCGCACGAAGTGGAACCGTTTCAAATCGCCGAAGGCGCGTATCTGCTCTCACAGGCATGGCGATGGTTTCCGCGCGGGACCGTGCACGTCGCCGTTGTCGATCCCGGCGTAGGTAGTAAGCGGCGAGCCATTGCGGCGCAAGCCGAGGAGCACGTCTTTGTGCTTCCCGACAACGGCTTGCTCTCGCTCATCGGCGTGCGCGAGCCGTTTGTCCGCGAAATCGCCGACCCGGCCCTCATGCTTCACCCCGTAAGTCGCACTTTCCACGGCCGCGATATCTTCGCTCCGGCCGCCGCTCATCTGGCGCGCGGCACTGCTTTCGAAGATCTCGGCCCGGAAGTGCGGGATTGGGTTCGCCTGCCCGCAAATCCCCTCTCCGTGCTGCATATCGACCGGTTCGGAAACGCCGTCACGGGTCTACGCGAACGCCAAACGGTGCGGATTGGTTCCACCCTCATCACGCACTTCGCTGAGAATTACGCGGACGCTCCGCCAAACGAGCTATTCCTGATCGAAGGCAGCGGCGGTTATCTCGAAATTTCCCTGCGCGAAGGTTCCGCCGCCGCTCGCCTCGGATGCCGCGTGGGCGACCCGCTCACACTGGAGACGGAGACAACGGTCGATAAAAGCTGAGCAAGTTATCGCCCTGGCGAAGCTCCCGCATGCGCCCAAGACCGCCATACGCCGCTTTCAGAGCCGTTCTCCGATCGTGCTGCGCAATTACCAGCCGAGTCGGCTTGCGTCCCAGAATGTCCAGCGCGCCCGCATACTCCGCCTCCAACTCATACGGCGGGTCCAGAAACACAATCTCCGCATCCTGCGCTTCCAGATATGTCTTCACCGGGCCTCGAATCACCCGCGCGCGCAGAGCCAGATCCAAACTCGCCAGATTACTCTGGATCACCCGCACCGCTTCCCGATTCTTCTCGATAAAAATCGCCCGCGCCGCGCCCCGGCTCAACGCTTCGATTCCCACCGCTCCTGTTCCCGCATACGCATCCAGAAACGTCGCCCCGTCCACCTCCGCCTGAATCACATTGAACAGCGTCTCGCGCAATCGATCCGGCGTCGGCCTCACGTCCGTGCCTTCCAGGCTCTTCAACCGGCGAGACCGGAACTCACCCGCAATCACGCGCATTCAGCCCACCTGCACCAATCCGTATTTCCGCTGCCAGTGATCGCGAATATAGACCACCGCCTCACGCAGCGCGCTCTCGCTCGGCGGACGCTCGATAAAGTCCAGCGACTCTCTGCGCGCCAACTCTAGAATCTCCCCATCGCGCAGAATATTCGCGATGCGCAGCGCCGGCACGCCCGATTGTTTCGTCCCAAAAAATTCGCCCGGCCCGCGCAGTTTCAAATCCATATCCGCGATCACGAACCCGTCGTTCGAATCCACCATCGTCCGGATCCGCTCGCGCCCCGCATCGTTGAGCTTCGCCGTCGCCAAAACGCAATAGGATTGCTCGCCGCCGCGGCCCACTCGCCCGCGGAGCTGATGCAGTTGCGCCAGTCCAAACCGCTCCGCCTGCTCAATCACCATCACCGTCGCGTTCGGCACATCCACGCCCACTTCGATCACCGTCGTCGCCACCAGAATGTTCGTGCGGCCGCTCTTGAAATCCTCCATGGCTGCTTCCTTCTCCGCGCCGCCCAGCCGCCCGTGCAGCAGCCCCACGCGCAAATCCGGGAACACCGTGTCGCCCAGGTGCGCGTGCATCTGCTGCGCGGCCTTCACGGCGCTGGTTTCCGATTCCTCCACCACGGGATACACCACATACGCCTGCCGTCCCGCATCCACTTGTTTGCGCACGAAGCTCCACACGCGCTCGATCTGATCCTGATCCACATGCTTCGTTACAATCGGCTTGCGCCCCGGCGGCAACTCATCGATGATGGAAACATCCAAGTCCCCATACAGCGTCATCGCCAGTGTGCGTGGAATCGGCGTCGCCGTCATCACCAGCACATCCGGATGCACGCCCTTCCGCACTAATCCCAGCCGCTGCATCACGCCGAAGCGATGCTGCTCATCGATCACCACCAGCCCCAAATTGCTGAACTCCACATTCTGCTCAATTAACGCGTGCGTTCCCACGGCCACATGCACCAGCCCCTCGCCGATCAGCTTCTTCACCTGCAACTTCTCGCGCGCGGAAGCCGAACCCGTAAGCCCCGCCGTCACATAACCCACCTTCGCAAACAATGGCCGCAGCGAGTAAAGATGCTGCGTGGCCAGAATCTCCGTCGGCGCCAGCACCGCCACCTGATACCCATTCTCCAGCGCGATCACCGAAGCTTCCGCCGCCACAATCGTCTTGCCGCTGCCCACATCTCCCTGCAGCAGCCGGTTCATTGGCGACCCGTTCGCCATATCCGCCGCAATCTCCCCCAGCACGCGCTTCTGCGCGCCCGTGGGCTTGAACGGCAACATTGCCTTGATCTGATCGCGCACGCTCGGCGTGAGCGCGAAGGAGATGCCGGCCAGCTTCTGCGCCTGCTTGCGCTTCAACCACAAGCCGCACTCCAGCCAGAAAAATTCCTCCAGGATCAATCGGTAATGCGCCTGCGAGCGGAACGCGTTGAGCAGCCGCAGGTCCGCACCCGCGGGGGGAAAGTGCACTTCGCGCAGCGCCGCCCAACGCTCCGGAAGCTTATGCCGTTGCTTCAGCGCGGCCGGCAAATGATCTTCCACCGGCGTCATCGATTCCAGCAGCCGATGCGTCAGCACCCGCAACGCGCGCGTGTTGATCTTCCCCACCGCCTCATAAACGGGAACGATCCGCCCGACGTGCAGCGTCGCGTCGTCATCCTCTTCCGCCCCCGAGAGAACTTCAATCTCCGGGTGCAGCATCGTCAGGTCCCCGCGATAGCTGTCGAATTCCACTTTCCCGAACAACGCAATCTTTTGCCCCGGCGCCATGCGTCCCGCCAGATGCTGCCCGTGAAACCACTTGCCCATCAGCAATCCGCCCGACGCGTCCCCGAACTCCGCTTCGAACAGCCCGATGTTCTTCCGCCGGAAACTCGCCAGCTTGGCCGAGCGCACTTCGGCGATCACCGTCGCCATCTCCCCCGGCGCGAGCTGCGAAATCGGCTTCAGATTGCTGCGGTCTTCATACCGGAAAGGAACGTACCCGAGAAGATCGTCAACGGTGCGCAATCCCTTGCTTTCGAGCATGGCCGCGCGCGCCGGTCCGACGCCTTTCAGGTAGGTTAGTTCTGTCCCGGGATCAAGAGGCAACGGTTGACCGTAGTGTACAATGCGGTCCAGTGAGCGATCTTTTAAAGGGCCGTCTGGCCGTCATTTTGGGCGTTGCCAACAAGTGGAGCATCGCGTACGCTATCGCCGAAGCATTCTCGCGGGAAGGCGCGGATCTCGCGCTGACTTATTTGAGCGATCGCGAAAAAAAACAGGTGGAAGAGTTCGCAAAGGGCTGGAATGTCGTCTCGACGTTCCCCTGCGACGTCACCAAAGACGAAGACCTCGTCAGCCTGACTGAAACCGTGCGCGCCTTAAATCGTCCGGTGCACACCGTCATGCACAGCCTCGCGTTCGCCAAACACGAAGAACTGGGCAACCCGTTCGTGCAAACCAGCCGCGATGGATTTCTGCTCGCTCAAAACGTCAGCGCGTTCTCCCTCGTCGCCGTGGCCCACTCGCTCGCCCCGCTGATGACGGAAGGCGGATCCATCACCACGCTCACCTATATCGGATCCACCCGCGTGGTGCCGAATTACAACGTAATGGGGGTTGCCAAAGCTTCGCTCGAAGCCGCCACGCGCTACCTCGCGAGCGAACTCGGCCAGAAGAAAATCCGCGTGAACGCCATCTCCGCCGGACCTATCAAGACCGTCTCCGCCCGCGGCGTAAGAGACTTCACCACCATGCTGGACGCCGTCCAGAA
Source organism: Bryobacteraceae bacterium (assembly GCA_965225785.1). GTDB lineage: Bacteria > Acidobacteriota > Terriglobia > Bryobacterales > Bryobacteraceae > Bog-113. The sequence continues at coordinate 596,700 of CBDDBV010000022.1, forward strand.
ATATTCTCCGCTGCGCCGCAACACCGATCCCAACGAAGTGGCCGACGCCGCCGTGTTCCTGGCCAGCGACCTCGGCCGCGGCGTCACCGGCAACCTGCTTTACGTCGATTGCGGGATGAGCGTCATGGGCATGGGCGCAATCGACTAAGCCCGCTCACTCCCACTCGATCGTCCCCGGCGGCTTATGCGTGAGATCGTAGAACACCGCCGCGATCCCGTCCATCTTTAACAGCCGGTCCGCCAGCGTCCCCAACAGATCCTCATCCATCGACACGGACTGCGCCGTCATCCCATCGATCGATTCCACCGGCCGCAGCACCACCGAGTCCGGCCGCTCTTCTGTGCCCACCGGAATCAGCACCACCGGAAATTGCCAGATCTCGCGATCGAAACCGCTTAGATGGGACATCTCCCGCACCACCGCGTCCGCTTGCCGCAAGCGTTCAATCCGCTCCGGTGATACCGATGAAATCCGCACGCTCATCCGCTCCAGCGGCGCGCACTGATCCACCAGCGCGATCACCCGGTTCACTTCTTCCGAACTGTTCACCATCTCCGTCGCGGCGCTCTGCAGGTTAGCCGTTGCGGAAGGGTATTGATTCGTGATCAGCACCGGCGCGTACGTTCGAAAATCGCCCTGCACGCCCACCGATCGCACCGGCAGCAGATACGCTTCCCCGCGCGGCGCCAGTTCCGCGTTCACCTCCGAACACAAGCAACGGATCGCCAGGCCCGGACCCGGAAACGGATGCCGCTCCAAATACTCGTGCGCCACGCCGATCTGATGGCCGATCGCGCGCACCTCGTCCTTATAGAACGATGCCAGCGGCTCCACAATCCGCCGCTCTTCAATCAGCTTCTGAATGCCCGCCACGCGGTTATGATGCGTCTTGATCACCGCCGCCTTGGCCGATCCGCCCGACTCGATCGTATCCGGATAGATGGTGCCCTGCCCCAAAATCCAACGGCCGTCCAGCAAATGCTGCGATTCGATGATCCTCTCCTGAACCGCCACGAACGCCTCGCCGATGATCGCGCGCTTCATCTCCGGATCGCGCGCTTCCGCCAGCGCACCCAGAAACTGATCCGACGCCCGTTCCACCGTCACGCTCCCGCCCAGCCGCTGGAACATCTCTTCCACGGCGTCCGTCTCGCCGGCCCGCATCAACCCGGTATCGACGTAAACGCCGCGCACGCGTTCCCTACCCAGCGCTTGCAAGCACAGCGTAAAAGCTACTGTGGAATCCACGCCGCCGCTCACAAAGAAGAAAACGTTGCGGTCGCCCACCGTCTTGCGGATCTGCTGCTCAATCTCCGGCGCCTGATGTTCCGGTTCCCAATCGCGCTCGCACCCGCAGATGCCGAACACGAAGTTCGATAGCAGCGCGCGCCCTTGCGTCGTATGCACCACTTCGGGATGGAACTGGACCCCATACAAGCTGCGTCCCGGCTCTTCCATCACGGCCACATCGCAGGTGGAAGTCGATCCCGTTCGAACGAACCCCGCGGGCAGCCCGGCCACTACATCTTTGTGGCTCATCCAGATTTGGCGATCGTCGTCGAGTCCGCGCAAAAGCTCGCTCGAAACGCCGTCCTTGAGCGAAAGATTGGCCAGCCCATACTCGCCCTTGCGCCCGCGCTGGACCTCGCCGCCCAGAAGATGAGTAATCAGGTGCAGGCCATAGCAAATGCCCAACACCGCCACGCGCCCGTCCAGAATGTGTGGATCGATCTGCGGACTTCCGCTATCGTAAACGCTCGAAGGGCCGCCGGAGATAATGACTCCGCGCGCGCCGTTCACCGCCGACGCTGGAAATTCGCTCGGCCGAACCTCCGCATACACACCCAGTTCCCGGACCTTACGGGCGATCAGATGACAATACTGTCCGCCCGTGTCCAGAATGATGATCTGTGCGGCGCGTTCCGGCAAATACTAGTGTGCCATCCTCTGCACGATGATCTTCTTCGCTCCGTCGAGTAAGGCCTGCGCCTTCGGCATCGCGTCCAGCGCCTTCCCAACCACTGGATCCGTGCTCACGCGATAGCGGTCGCTCACGTCCGAACCGAACGCCGTCAGCATCATCTCGGCCCCTAGACTGCGCTTGATCCACTCGTAATCCGTTGTGAACTCCGCTTCCGTGAACTTGACGTCCTGCTTCAGCAGCCAGTCATGGAACTCGTTCATCGTCGCCTGATCCGGCGTCCAGCCCGCCTCCAGCTTGGTCGAATGATCGGCGAAGTAATGCCGCGTAAAGTTCAGAATTCCCTGCGCCCACAGATACGACTCGAGGGCGTCGAACTTCTCCGGCGCAATCTTTTCATCCGGCGAAATGCCGCCGCCGCCGTAAACCGTACGTCCGCTGTCCGTCATCTTCACGTCCGCCGTATTCCGCGCTTCCGTGTTGGTCTTGTAATAGTAGTCGAGGAACGACGTGTTCGAGTAATCGCGCTGGATCAACCGGCCGCTCGGCGTGTAATATTTGGCCGTTGTCAAAGCCAGGCCCGTGTTCTCGCTCAACGGGAACACCGTTTGCACCAGGCCTTTACCGAACGTGTTGTCGCCCACGATCCAACCGCGGTCATGATCCTGAAGCGCGCCCGAAACAATCTCGGACGCTGACGCGGAATTGCGGTTCACCAGCACCACGATCGGATACATGTTCCCGTGATTGCCGTTCTGCGCGCGATAAACACGCTCCGGTGAGGATCGGCCATGGTGGGACACAATCACGTCTCCCTTATTGAGGAACTTGTCCGCCACCGCCACCGCCTCGTTCAGCAGCCCGCCCGGATTGCCGCGCAGATCCAGCACCAAGCCCTTGATGTTGCTCTCGCCGCCCTTCTTGTCCTCTTCGAACTTCCTCAGGGCCTCATCGAGCTCATGTCCGGTCGTCTCCATGAACTGCTGGATATGGATGTAAGCGTAACCCGGCTTCAGCCAGAAAGACTGATCCACGCTGGCGCGGGTGATATCGTCCCGAACGACATCGAACTCCACCGGCTTCTCAGCGCCTTCCCGTGCAACCGTCACGTGAACCGTGGTTCCGCGCGGTCCTTTCAGCATGTCCGCCACTTCGCTGATCGTCAGGTTGTCGGTCGGTTTATGATCGACGGCGCTGATAATGTCGCCGGGGCGCAGCCCCGCCTTGTAAGCCGGCGCGCCCGAGAACGGCTTGATCACGACCGTCTTGCCGTTGCGTCCGCCCACTTCCATCCCGATCCCGTAATAATGGCCGCGCTGATCGTCCCGCATATTCGCCATGTCGTGCGGGTCAAAGAAGTTGGAGTGCGGGTCCAGCGTGCGCAGCATGCCGGGAACGGCGCCTTTGTAAATGCCGCGGTCCGGCGTCACGGGGTCGGCGAAGTTTTCCTCCACCAGTCCGTAAACCTTCGTAAAATTATGAACGCTGTTCTTTACGTCATCTTCGGATGACGCAGCCGAGGCGCGTGAGCCGAATTGGCCCCCGACCGCCGCGCATAGAACAAGCAAGAGAGGGATGTAAACGAGCGACCGCCGCGTCTGGGCCATTCCGGGTAAGACCGTCCTTGTATCCAAGTATATCTGGGTGAACTATAATTTGGACGCTGGGTGATTCCGATGGTTTCGCTCGATATCCGTTTCATTCGATAAAAATGAAAGTTTTTCATGTTGCCGCCACTCTCTTCCTGATTGACAAGCTTCCGCGCCATTTCAACCTCGAATTCCGCCCTTTCCCTGTGTTTCCCAAGTTTTACAGATGCACTAGCTTCGAATCCCGGGCGCTCCCGGCCAGAAAAATCTCTTGACACCCGGGTAAATCATGGGTTATCAATGATCTTGCCGCTCTAGGTTTTGCCGGAGGCGGTCACTTGCGTTGGGACGGCTTCGCCGGCGGCCTGCGGGACAGTTTTGTAACACGTGTTTGAGTAGCGCGGATTTAGTATTTGATTTTGTACACTGCCGGATTCGGCCACTTGCGGCTATCCGGCGCCATCCTCTCGACCGTAAAGAGGATGGGACTGCCAAGTCGTACAACGAGATTTGTAGTGGTAGCAGAGGCTGAGGTTCGGGAAGAAACTTAGACCGATTCAAATGTTGAAAAATTTTAAGGAGAAACAAATGGTAAATTTTCGAAAGAGTTTCTTGCTCGCGGCCATGGCCCTCGCAATCGGCGTAGGAACAGCCAGCGCGCAAAACTGCGCCGCAACGACGGGCAACCCGCCCATCCTCCGTGCTGGAGGTTTGGAAGAATTAACTGGTTCTTTCGCGTTGCAGTGCACCAACATTGCGACACCCACAACGGTAAACTTTGACGTGACATTGGGCACCAGCTCGACGTCGAGCAATGGAACCGTCATCGTGACCAGCCGAACCGGGGAGCCTATGGTCACGGTCCAGCAGGGAGGAACGTTTGGGTCCGCTACCGGTATCGTTACGAGCACCTTGAGCAACGGTACGCCAGCCTATAACGATGTCCGTTTCACCGGCGTCAACGTGCCGGCGGGTAACTCGACAATCACAATTAGTGGTATTCGAGTAAACGCTGTCGCGGTGTTTAACAGCGTCTCCGGATCGCTCCCAACCATATACGCCTTTACATCCGTTAGCAACGGTATCTTGCAGGTCACTGAACCGACTCAGGGACTTGCCGTTGCGACGATCGAGCCTGGTTTAGGGACGGTTTCGATTACTCCGAGTTCAACGGGTTTATCGGCTTGCGCCGAGACCTTGAATCTCGCGGTAGGCACAAACTTCACCATCAACATTCCCGAGCAGTTTCCGACCGCCTTCAAACAGCAGAATGCGGGACCTGGCGTCGATTCGGAAACCGGTCCTCTTGCCGCGGGTGCTCCTCCGTCCGTCTTTAACGCAACTCAAGCGACGACAGGTACGCAACTCACCGTGACTTTCAACGGGCTGCCCACTGGTACCACTTTCTACGTGCCTGTGACCATCTTTAGCTACACTGGCCCGGCATCCACAACCACCCCGAGCACCGCAGCCGGCGGCGTTGCTTACATCGTCACTGCGGCGGGAACAACCACGCTGAATCCGGGAGTGGCCATCACCACGATCGCCAATCTACCGGGTAATGTGGTTGCCGTTACCACGGGTAGCGTAATCACTTACAACGTTTACACCTCTCAACCGAGCGTAACGGAAACTTATCAGGTTCCGCTGTTCAGTACAGGTGGCCTGATCTCGGGCTCGTTCGGCACTGTAGCTGTAAACCTCGCTCCGCAGGCCGCCTCCTCAACGGTAGGGGAGCCAGTCGCTTCGGACGCGTTGGTACCGCTGTTCTATTCGACTCCCCAATCGCAGCCGTTAGTGCCTGGCAGTGTGGGTTGCCAGACCTCGTTGCTCTTCACCTTCCTGTCGAATCAGGCTGGTTTCGACACGGGTATCTCTATCGCCGCTACCGGAACTGATCCGTTTAGCACCGGCGTTGGCGGAGGCCAATGTACATTAGACATGTACGGATTGAATGCTCCGGCCACAGCGCCGGTCTTGACGGTTCCTTCAGGTCAGGAAGCTCACACTACGGTTTCCGCCGTCGCTCCGAACTTCCAGGGTTACGCGATCGCCGTTTGTACCTTCACCTTTGCTCACGGCTACGCGTTCATCTCTGACGGTTTCATGGGAGCAGGCCGTGGTCTCTCCGAAGGCTACGTTGCGAACGTTATCAACGACCGTAACGGCGCTTCAAGCAGCGTAGAGGCTGGGGTAACGACGCCTGAGACTTTAGGCCACTAGTCAGCAAGAACTACGTTCCACTCTGGGGAGATCAGCCGCTCGGCTGGTCTCCCCTTTTTCATGTTCGCTTCGCGAAAAGTTCGCTCAAAATCCGAAAGCCGATTAGTCCACTTTAATGGCGATGATTTGACCGGTGGGCTTCACATGCACCTTCACAAGAGCGCCATTCGAGTTTTCCGTCTGCCTGCGAATTGTCAGCGTCCCCTTATCCTTGAGGCCGAGTGAAACCCGCGAAAGTTCGACTGTCATTCCGCCCGCGGCCGTGGTGTCCATTGCGAGGCTGACGATCCCGGGAAGTGTATTCTCCAGCGTTACCGAACCGGCGGCCCCTTTCTCTTTGGGAATCGTTAGCCTGAGAGAACTTGCTTTTACTCCCTCCATCAATTCCCGCGACGACGGACCTTTTGCAATCATGGCGGCGAGATTGACTCCGCTCTCTTTTGCGGCATCCGGGTCCACCTTCATCACTCCAAATGGAGTTTGCCGTTCAAACACTTGCGGAACGTACCACATCCATTGACCGTGTTCGAATGCCCAGTGACTCGCATACGGAACGCGTACGTCAAACGCGCCGATGAACGCGCGGCGCAAAGTCACCAAGCTCACAAGATTGACGTCGGCCTTCTCACCTTTATCGCTCCAGACGACACCGGTGATTGCGAAGTCTTTCAACGCCGGCTTTTCCTGCTCATAATAAGCATCACGGCTTTCCGGCGCGACTAACCGCTCCGCTTCGCGATACTTCTTTTGCACGATTAAGCTATAAAACTGCTTCACACGCGCACGAAGCGCCTCATCGACCTTCTTCGGAGGTCGGACCTCCGCGGACAACGAACATGCAATCAGGCCGAGAACCGCTGCTGAGCGGCGCAATATCTTCACGCCCCTTATTTTATCGCCGCTTCACATCGATCAACGGGATCAGCATCGTCGCGCGCTGCGTCGACCCCCGGGCCGGCACCCGTTGCGAAAGCTCCTGGTTCAGCGTCTCTACGAAGCTCTCGATCTGCTCCTGCATCTGGCACATCTTTTCCCGCATGTTGAGGATGATCTCCACCCCCGCCAGGTTTACGCCCAGGTCCCGCGTCAGGTGCAAAATCACTTCCAACCGCTCCAGGTCCGCCTCTGTATAAAGACGCGTGTTCCCATCGCTGCGGGACGGCTTCAACAGCCCTTCGCGCTCATAGAGCCGCAACGTCTGCGGATGAATCTCATACTGCTCCGCCACCGATGAAATCATGTAAGCGGCCTTCGATTTGGATCGCGCTGCCATCTAGACCTCCTTCCACAATTCCGCGCGCGGATCTTCCGGATGCAATGTCGCCAATTCCCGCAACAGCTCGCGCGTCCGCTCGTCCTGCGCTTTCGGCGCCTGCAGCGACACTTCCACAATCTGGTCGCCGCGCGCATTGCTCCGGGAGTTGAATACGCCTCGCTCCCGCAGCCGGAACTTCTGCCCATTACTCGTTCCCGGCGGAACCTTCAGCAGCGTGCGCCCGTCGATCGTCGGCACTTCGATCTTCGCGCCCAGGCTCGCTTCCGTTACCGTCACCGGAACTTTGATCTCGATGTTGTCGCCCTCCCGCCGGAAGAACGGATGCGGCTCCACGCGCGTCGTGATGTACAGATCGCCCGCCGGCGCGCCCATCGACCCCGCGTTCCCTTTGCCCGGCACGCGCAGCCGGGACCCGCTCTGCGCTCCCGGTGGGATGCGAACCTCCACCGTCTCCTTATGCGCGATCCGCCCGTCGCCGTGGCACGTCGGGCAGGCATTTCGCAGCCTTCCCGTGCCCTTGCAGCGCGGGCACGTCAAGCTGAACTTCATCGCCCCCGCCATTTGGGTCACTTGCCCGGTTCCGCTGCACTGCGGGCATGTTACCGACCCGGCGGCGCCTTGTCCGGTCCCATGACACGTCGGGCATACCTCATGCCGCGTGATCTCAATCCGCGCCTGCGTCCCTTTGATCGATTGCCAGAAATCGATGTTTACCGCGTACTCAAGGTCCGAGCCCTTCTCCGGCTGCTCTTCGCTGTTCTGTCCACTGCGGAAGAACTGGCTGAACATGTCGCGGAAAGATCCCGAGCGCTCCTGCGTCGTCTGCGCATCTTCTTCCTGATCGGTGAAATGGAATCCGCCGAAATCCATATTCGGCGGCGTCTGCGCCCGGCCGCTGGGCCCGGTTCCGCCGGAGGGTCCCGGCATTCCATTCTCGCTGTAAAATCCGACCTGGTCATACATCTGCCGCTTCTTGTCGTCGCTCAGAACGTCGTACGCTTCCTGAACGTCTTTGAACCGGTTTTCCGCCGACTTGTCTCCGGGGTTCAAATCCGGGTGAAACTTGCGCGCCAGCTTGCGGTAGGATTTGCGGATCTCTTCGGCGTTCGCCTCGCGAGGCACTCCAAGCGTTTTGTAGTACTCGTGTTTCGGATTGGAAGGCATGGAAAAATGGGCAGCCGGGTTTAATCCGGCCGCCCTGTTTAGCGAACAGACTGCTTACTTCTTATCGTCGACGTCTACAAACTCCGCGTCCACCACATCGTCCTTCGGCTTCTCGGTCCCGGGGTGGGCGCCGTTCCCTGAAGGCTGGCCCTGCGCGCCATCCGGCTGGCCCGCCGAAGTCTTGTACATCGCTTCCGCCAGCTTGTGGCTGGCCTGCGTCAACTTGTCGGTCGCCGCATTCAGCTTGTCCGGATCGTTCTCGTTCATCGCCTTCTTGGTGTCCTCGAGCGCGCTTTCGATGTTCTTCGCGTCATCATCGGAAACCTTATCGCGATGCTCCTTCAACGTCTTCTCCACGTTGTAGACCATGGCGTCCGCACGGTTGCGCGCTTCGATCTGATCGCGTTGTTTGCGATCATCCGCCGAATGCGATTCCGCGTCCTTCGCCATCTTCTCCACTTCCTCTTTCGAGAGACCGGAAGAAGACGTGATCGTGATCTTCTGCTCGTTGTTGGTGGCGCGATCCTTCGCCGTCACGTTCAGGATTCCGTTCGCGTCAATGTCGAACGTCACCTCCACCTGCGGGATGCCGCGCGGCGCCGGCGGAAGTCCGATCAACTGGAACACGCCCAGCATCCGGTTGTCCCGCGCCATGGCGCGCTCGCCCTGATACACCTTGATCTCCACCGAGGTCTGGTTGTCCGCCGCCGTCGAGAACGTCTCGCTCTTGCGCGTCGGAATCGTCGTGTTGCGATCGATCAGCTTCGTGAACACGCCGCCCAGCGTTTCGATACCGAGCGAAAGCGGAGTCACGTCCAGCAACAGAACGTCCTTCACTTCGCCGCCCAGCACGCCGCCCTGAACCGCCGCGCCTACCGCGACCACTTCGTCCGGGTTCACGCTCTTGTTCGGCTCTTTACCGAACAGATCCTTCACCATCTGCTGGATTTTCGGGATACGCGTCGAACCGCCCACCAGAACCACTTCATCGATGTTCTGCGGCGTCACGTTCGCATCCTGCATGGCCTGCTTGCAGGGACCCATCGTGCGTTCGAACAGATCCTTCGACATCTCCTCAAACCGCGAGCGGGTCAGCTTGATCAACAGGTGCTTCGGACCGGTCGCATCCGCCGTAATGAACGGCAGGTTGATGTCGGTCTCGAGCAGAGTCGAGAGTTCCATCTTGGCCTTCTCGGCCGCTTCCTTCAAGCGTTGCAGCGCCATCTGATCCTTCGAGAGATCGATGCCATGCTCTTTCTTGAACTCGGCCACGATCCAGTCCATGATGCGCTGATCGATGTTGTCGCCGCCCAGGTGAGTGTCGCCATTGGTCGACTTCACTTCGACTACACCTTCGCCCACTTCCAGGATGGAAACGTCGAACGTGCCGCCGCCGAAATCGTACACCGCGATGGTCTCGTTCTTCTTCTTATCCAGACCGTACGCGAGCGCGGCCGCGGTCGGCTCATTGATGATGCGCTTCACGTCCAGGCCCGCGATCTTGCCCGCGTCCTTGGTCGCCTGCCGCTGCGCGTCATTGAAGTAAGCCGGTACCGTGATCACGGCTTCCGTCACTTTCTCGCCGAGATACGATTCAGCCGCTTCCTTGAGCTTGCCCAGAATCATCGCCGAAATTTCCGGCGGCGACTGCTTCTGCCCATTCACATCCACGCGCGCGTCGCCGTTATCGCCCCGCACCACTTTGTAGGGCACCATCTTCATTTCTTCGCTGACTTCGTCAAAGCGCCGGCCCATGAAGCGCTTGATCGAGAAAATTGTATTCTGAGAATTCGTGATTGCCTGGCGCTTGGCTACCTGCCCCACCAGCCGTTCGCCGGTTTTGGTAAACGCCACCACGGACGGAGTCGTCCGCGCGCCCTCTTGATTCGCAATGACGGTGGGCTGACCGCCTTCCATGACTGCTACGACCGAGTTCGTTGTTCCAAGGTCGATACCAATAATCTTGCCCATGGTGATTGAAATGCCTCCTGGAAATCGTCGATCGACCTTAGCGCGGCCCAATCGCGTCCTTCACCAGTATCAACCATGAGTGCCAAGCTGTCAACTATTGTGAGCCGCTCAGTCGTACTTCTCGTAGACAATCTGCTTCCGGTCAAACCCGCGCTCCTTCAGAATTCCCCGAAGATCGTCCACCATCTCCTTCAGCCCGCAGATGTAAACCGTCAGATCCCGCCGGTCTCCGATCGCCTCCAGCACGTGCGCCTGCACGCGACCGATCATCCCGCTCCAGTCTTCCGGCGGACGCGTCAGCGTGGTCACCATGCGGAAGTGGGAATGCCGCGCCGCCATCCGCTCCAATTCCCCGCGATACAGGAGACCATGCTCATGCCGCGCTCCGAAAATCAGCGTATATCGATTTCCCGGATCGCGTGCCAACCTGTCCATTAACATCCCACGGAACGGCGCGATTCCCGTCCCGGTCGCCACGCAAACCGCCTCGCCGGAATTTCGGAAGATAAAGCCCCCATAGGGTCCTTTGGCTTCCACTTCCTGGCCCGGCTGCATCGCGAACAGATACGGCGAGAACAAGCCATCCCGCACCAGGTTCAGGCACAACTCCACTCGATTTCCGTCGGGAACGGATGCGATGGAATAAGCCCGCGTGATGGTCTTGCCGTTGATCTCCGCCGAGAGTGACAGGAACTGCCCCGGAACAAACGCAAATTCCGTCTGCCCGGCGATCTCAAACACAAAGTGGCGCGTGGCGGGAGCAATCTCACGCGAATCGAGCAACCGCGCGCGCAGCGGCTCATGAGCCCCCAGCGCCATCAGTAACCTGCTTCGCGCGCGCGATCCACCAGAATGCCGCTCAGCGCCGCATGCCCATCGAGCGGCGGCGTTACGCTCACCTTAACGCCCGGCGCGCCCGCCTCAATCGCCTTCACCAGCGCCGGTAAGTCCCGCTGCAGATGCATTCCCAGCGTCAGGAAATACGGAATCACCACGATCTCCGACGCTCCCCGTCCCGCCAGACTCTTCACCGCGTCCGCGAGCGTCGGCGGCGAACTGTCCAGAAACGCCGTTTCGTACAGCGCGAACTTCCCCGCGCCGGCCGCTTGCGCCGCAATTTCCCGCACCGCCTGGTTGGCCGATTCAATCGGCGAGCCGTGCGCGAAAATTACATATCCCACCGGGCCGCCTCTGCTTTTCTCACTCATGCTTTCTTAAGAGATGCTTCCAACGCGCCCGCGATCTGGGGAAACCGGAATTGGTAACCCGCCCGTTCCGCCGCCTGTGGCAATGCTCGCTGGCTCGCCAGCGTCACCTCCGCCATCTCGCCGAACATCATTTTCAGAGCGAACTCCGGAATGGTCATCTTGGCCGGCTCATTCAAAGCCTTGCCCAACTCTTCCGTGAACTCCTCGTTGCGCACGGGGTTCGGCGCGCTCCCGTTAAAAATTCCCGCCACGTCCCGCTCCACCGCGAAGCGATACAAGCCCGCCACGTCGGCCATCTGAATCCACGGCATCCACTGTTTGCCGGACCCCAGTTTGCCGCCCATCTTCGTCTTGAACGCGCCCACCAGACGCGCCAGCGCTCCGCCGTCAGCCGCCAGCACAAAGCCCGTCCGCATCTTCACCACGCGTAATCCCAGCGTGGACGCCGCGTCCGCTTCCTGTTCCCACTCGCGGCACACCTCGGCCAGAAAACCGGTACCCGGCGCCGAGGTTTCCGTCAACTCCTCTTCGCCCCGATCCCCGTAATAGCCGGTCGCCGACGAGCAAATCAGCGCCCTGGGCTTCACCGTCAACCTCGCGATCGCTTCCACCAGATGGCGCGTTCCCAACGTACGGCTTTCCCGGATCTTCTTTTTCAGTTCATTCGTCCACTTATGCGCCACGCTTTCGCCCGCGAGGTGGACCACCACATCCACCCCGTCCAGGCTTTCCAGCGGCGGCGGTCCCGCCATCGGGTCCCAGAAGAACGCGCCCACGCCCGCCCGCTTTTCCTCTTGTGGAGTCCGGCTCCAAACCGTAACCGAATGACCCGCCGAGAGCAGTTCCGGAACCAGATAGGAACCGATGAGCCCCCGTCCGCCGCTGATAATAATGTTCATTTATGTGAGCGGGCTGGCTCAGGCGCTTCCGGCCGCAGCCCCGCAATCTCCTCAATATAGGCGTTTATATCCGTCTTTCGTTTCATGCCTTCGAAAGACATGTAGCGCAAAACTCCGAAAATCGGCCTCTCAAACCATGGCCGGTCATGTAGCCCGAAGCACCACAGAGTGTTGGTGTAGGTGTTCGGATCCCGCCCATCCAGCGAATAGCGGTCATGCAGCCGGTTCATCAGATCCAGCGCTCCCTGGTAGGTGCGCGACCACTCGATGATCTTCTTTCCCCAGTACATCCGATAGTAGCCGTGGATCTTCCCGCGTATCAGCAGTTCTCTCTGCGTGGCATTCCAAAGCGGATCGTAAGTCTGCGCCCGCTCCATCTGCTCATCGGTGAACGCCGGGTCCCGTTTATCGGACGCGTGCTTGTCCATGGTTTTCCGCGCCCAGTCCGGAAGATCGGCGAAACCTTGCGGTTGCGTCCCAAACCGCGCGAAGTTGAACGCCAGCTCGCGCCGGACAATCAACTCCTCCAGAAACTCGTCCGCGCCCAGTTTGTGCTCCTTTGCGTATGCCATAGTGCGCATAGCGACCTCCAGCGAAGAGATATGCCCGAAGTGCAAATAAGGGCTTAGGTTCGAGGTCGCCTTCTCGCTTGGTTCATTTCTTCCCTTGGCGTACCGTATCAGATTGTATTGCAGAAACTGCTCCAGGTGCGCGTTCGCCGCGGCGTTCCCGCCGATAAAGTCCCGGGAAGGCGCGACTGAATGATCTACTTCGCACGATGCCACCAAACCCTCTACGCTCTCCGGCGTCAACTCCACATGGAAACGTGGCGCGGGCTCATGCCACCGGCACGCCGGGCGCGTCTCCGGTGCGGCTTCCAAGTAGTCCGGCAGCATCTTCTTGATCTTCGGACGGATGGTGTACGCCGCGTACTCGTGCTTCGTGAACCGGTTCATGGGCACGATGCAGCTCGAATCCACCGCAAAGTAGGCCAGATCCAGTTTCTCCGGCACGCGCGCGTTGTGGGACGCGGCCACAAACGTCGGGTAGTCGTCAGTCACCAATGCCGCCGCCCGCGCCGTCAGTTCGTAAACGATATCGTTGCGGTCCGCCCGCCGCTTTCGGGGATAGAAAACGTAGCCCACACCGCGCTTGCGAACCGCCTTCGCGGTATCCGGCACACCCTGCAGGATGAAGGCATGCAGCCGATCGTTCGCATAAGGGTAAGTGCAGCCCAGCCCCTCGTAAAACAAAACCGGAAGCTTCAACTCATTCCCCAGGGCGATGGCGTAATCGAGCGCATGATTCGAACTCGCCCGGCGGTTCATCTGCGACCAGTAAAGGACGTAATCGGCTTTTGCGCGAAACGGCGCGTCATTCAGTTTATGGACACGGTCCTTCAACTCGGGCACTCCGTTATGATGCCATCCCGCTCCGGGTGGGTGGTTGATACACTGGCGGCTTGATGTTGCATTCCAACGCGCTGCGGCGCGTTCTCTTCCCGGTGCTCACCGCCTTCACGCTGGTTGCGCAGGCGCCGCCTCCGCAAGCTCCCCCAAGTTCCATTAAGCCCGCGAGTTTCAGTCCCGGCCGGGAGACGCTCAACTATGAGATTGAGTGGCGTCTCGTGACCGCCGGGCACGCGCGGCTCGAATGGTACTCGTCTCCCATCATCAAGGATGGCTGGGAGTCCAAGATGCATCTGGAATCCATCGGCCTGGTCTCCCGGCTGTTCCACGTCAATGACGATTACACATCCCAGATGACGAACAATCTGTGCGCCACCAGCACCTACATGACGGCCCGTGAAGGTAACCGCAGCCGGGACACCAAGGTCACGTTCGACGGTTCCGCCAGGAAGGCCGACTACTTCGAAAAGGATCTGAAGACGAACGCCGTCGTCAAGAACGAGATTGACGTTCCTCCCTGTGTCCGCGACATCATCGGCGGTCTGTACACGCTCCGAACCATGAATCTGGAGCCCGGTAAAACGGGACAGATCCCCGTCAGCAACGGCAAGAAAGCCGTCTACATGAAGGTGGAGTCGCAGCGCCGCGAAGAGATCCGCGTTCCCGCCGGCACGCTGAAGACCATTCGCTACGAAGTGTTCGCCTTCGACAATCAACTGTATACGCGCCCCGGGCATCTGCACATCTGGCTGACGGACGATAGCCGCAAACTCCCGGTGCAGATCGAGATCAAGCTGCAGTTTGTCATCGGCACCATCACGCTCCGGCTCGACAAGGAGACGCGTTCGTGAAACGGGCGCTCACCGTCCTGATCGCACTCACCGCGTCCGTGCTTGGGGCGCAGACGCCGCCGCCCGCGCCGCTCTCCAACGACGAAGCCGGGCAGCTTGCGAAACGTGTTGTGGAACTGATGGAATCCACCAGCGCATCCCTCGCCGAACTGCAACTCGCCAGCGCCCCTCTGGTTGCGGGCGCGCGTAATACTCTGACGGCGCTGAGCGCACAGCCGGGGAATGCGACGCTGACCGCGCAGTTGACTCGCCAAACGCGCGCCTTCCTAGCCATTGCCGACGCCACGCCCAAGCCCGCTTCCTTCTCGGAGACGGCGCGGCATCAGTTCTCCGAACTACGCGACAGCTTCGAACGCCTCGAATCCTACCTGGATGCGCTCATTGCCGAGAAGGAGTTTCTCAACCACAATCCCGACCCCGATGACCTGAAGCATTACACCGACGCCAACACGCGCGTGCTGCCGCCGAACGCCAATCCGCGCGTCGTCTTCCTGGGCAGTTCTATCACGGAGTTCTGGCGCCTGAACGAATACTTCACCGGCCGCGACTTCCTCAACCGCGGCATCAGCGGCCAGGTCACCAGCCAGATGCTGGGCCGCTTCCGCGCGGATGTGATCGACCTGCATCCCAAGGCCGTCCTGATTCTCGCCGGTGGCAACGACATCGCGCGGGGAACGCCCCTGAGCGCGATTGAGAACAATCTCGCCATGATGGCGGAGCTTGCCCAAATCCACCAGATCAAAGTGCTGCTCGCTTCCGTGCTTCCGGCGGGACCGAAGCAGACCACGCGCCCCGTGCATGTCATCCAGCAGCTCAACAACTGGATTCAGCAGTACTGCGCGCAAACCGGCTGCACCTACGTCGATTACTACATTAAGCTGCGCGACCCTTCCGGCGCGCTCCAGTCCGATCTTTCCGATGACGGATTGCATCCCAATTCAAAGGGCTATCGGCTCATGTCACCCGTGGCGGTGGCGGCCATCGACCGGGCATTAGGAAAGAGTTCCGCGCCTATCCAAACGGTTCCCAAGCGCCGCTTCCACTTGATGTAGTGGGAAAATGAGGAATATGTTTCGGTTGTTTGTTCTGCTCCTGGTGGGCGCCGTATCCAGCTTCAGCGCGGCCAGCCAGGGGATCACCATCGCCCAGCTCACCACGTTCATGCGTTCCTCCATCCAACAGAAGCAGCCGGATCGGGAGGTCGCCCAATACGTCGCGCATCTGAAGTTATCCGAACGGCTGGAAGCGGCCACCATCGAACAGTTGCAGAGCGAAGGCCTCGGACCCAAAACCGTGGCGGCGTTGAAGGGCCTGATGACGGAATCCGCCGCCCTGCCCGTGCCCGCTCCGGTTCAGGAAGCCCCGAAGCCGGTTCCCATTCCGCCGCCCTCTTACGAAGAAGAGCAGCAGGTGATCAGCGACATGACGGACTACGCGCTCAACTACACTAATCGTCTGCCCGACTTTCTGTGTACCCAGGTCACTCGGCGCTACGTGGATCCGCGCTTCCGCGGGAGCTGGATCAGCATGGACACCATCGTCACCAAAGTCTCCTACACCGAAGGTCATGAGAATTACGACGTCAAGCTGATCAACAACAGTCTGGCCGAAAACAAGACTATGGAATCGCTGAACGGGGCCATTTCCACCGGCGAGTTTGGCACCGTGATGCACCAGATCTTCGATCCTCTGAGCGGCGCGGAATTTCATTTCGATCATTGGGGCACGCTGCGCAAGCAAAGGGTGTATGTCTTCAACTACGCCATTGAGCAGGACCGCTCCAAGTACTCGATTGAATACGATCGCAAGCTCCGCATCGTTACCGCGTACAAAGGCAAGATCTACGTCGAGAAAGCGAGCCACAAGATCACGCGCATTACCTCGGAAGCCGTGGACATTCCGTCCAGCTTCCCGGTCCGCGCCACCAGCGAGATCATCGACTACGGCCTAACCACTATCGGCACCCAGGACTACATGCTGCCGATGCGGGCGGAAGTGCTGATCAGCGATTCTGAAGTTGGCACCAAGGGCGTGATCGATTTCCGGTCTTACAACAAGTTCGGCGCGGACGTGAAGCTCAACTACGATCTCCCTCCCGACGACGCCGACGATTCCAAGACGAAAGAAACACCGGCAAAACCCGAAAGCCCGAAGTAAGTTCCGGCCCGCGCATCCGTATCACCCTAATGGTCGTGGTGTTTGCGGACGATGTACTGTTCGAGGATGGAATCTTGCAAACGGATGTAATATCGGAGCCGGTGAAGGTGGACGTTGAAGCGGCGCTGCGTTCCGCAGTCACCAACTTCAGCGAATCTCCGCTTCGCAACGGCAAGATCATGCGGGAGCTGGTGGAAAGTCACTACGGAGAGTTCCGGGCGGCGGCGGTCGCCGTTCTTCGGAACCCCGACGGTATACGGGGATGCCGTTACCTGGTCACCATCCTATGGACGCATGACTTGCTTATCCCTATTCTGGGTGACTACGCTCTTCCGAAGGAGCTTGGCCGCGCCATCGCGCAGACCGCCGCCAAAGTCGATTCCCAGCTTCACATCCGGTTAATCCGTTTCCTCGTTACCGGCATGATCGAAGGCAAGGAATTAGAGGAGGCGAGCGCCAACCGGCTGCTGGAAATCCTAAGTTCCATCGCGGACGGTCCCGGAATCCACCGGTTCATCCGCCGGATGCTGCAGCACCCGAGCCCGCGCATCCGTTCGAAAGTGACCCTGCTGGTGGAGCGCGGCGGCCCTGGAGTCCGCGCGCTGGCCGCTCTGGTAGAAGATCCCAACGAAGATACGCGCGTCCGGGCAAACGCTCTCGAGGCGCTGTGGTTCGCGGACTCACCGGAAGTGCCCGCGATCTTCCGAAGCTGCCTGGGAGATCCGAATAACCGGGTCTTGGGAAACGCCGTTCTCGGCCTCTATCTCGCCGGCGATCCGCAATCCATTCGAGCGCTGTTCGACATGGCCGCGGCCACCGAGCCGCTGCTGCAAACCACGGCGGTCTGGACAATGGGCCGGACCAAAGATCCCCGGTTCTTATCCTGCGCCGGACGTTTCATGGTGACCTCCCGAGGAATGCTTCGCCGCACCGCGTTTCACGCCGTGGAATCGATTAAGAAGGCCGCCGCCGAGCGGGCCAGGAATCCCCGTTTCCGCGCGAACGTTCTGAATGTGGAGGAACTGACCACTCGGACGATCCGCCTGCGCGTGGCTTTGACGTATCCCTCTTCCGCCGCCCCGGTGATTGTGGCCCCCACGGCGTTCATCGTGCAAGCGGGGTCGGAGCAGATCACCGATTTCAGCTGTTCCGAGCAAAAAAGCGGCCTACTTTGTGTGGCCTTTGTAGTCCCCAACAGGGCCGTGGCGGACGCGTTCCGGGCGGTCATTGACACCACTCTCCGGCTTTGCCTCGAATCCAAAGGAAAGACCGAGCAGTGGGCCGTCGCCCGCTGTCAGGAAACTGAAGGGCTCTTCCAAGAGAGCCAGCCGGTGCGCTGGCTTGGGCAGACTTTGAGCAACGGCCGTAACGCCGCCGAGACCGCGAAGCCGTTGGTCTTCACGATGCACGGACCCACCATCCGCGCGTCCCTGGAACCGTTGGCCGCCGGGCGAGGTCCGACGCCGGATTCGCTCGAAGCACTTCGGAGCGCCTTCGCCTCAACCGTTCCATCCCGAGCGGCTCGCCACGCCATTCTTTTCGTCGACGCCGCGTTGCGGTGGGACGATGAAGCCGCCGAGCAACTTATTGCGGATGCCAAGGAGGCCCACTTCTCCATTAGCGCGCTCAGCGTAATGGCGAACCCTACGCTCGCCCGCGTGTGCGGCGAGACCGGCGGAGCGTTTCGGAGGGTTTCCGAAGCCGCCGATCTGCAGTTGGAAATGCCTCTCATTTATGCGGGGATCAGAAGCCAATACATCCTGGAGTTTCCAAACACCGGTCCGGAAGGCGTTCTGCCCAGCCGCATCACCTTATCGGTCCATGCGAAGGACGCCATCGGAGAAGGCACCTGGGAAGTGGGTTCGCACGCGGAATCCTCTCCCGATTCGAATTCAACCGAGCAGACTTTAGTACCCTAATTACCATGCGAATCCTGATCGTAGAGGATGAGAAGAAGATCTCCGACTTTTTGCAGCGAGGTCTGGAAAGCAACGGATACGCTGTCGACGTCGCCAACCACGGCCAAGCCGCCATCGGCTTCGTCCATGAGACCGACTACGATCTGGTGATCCTCGACCTCATGCTGCCCGATATGGATGGCATGAAAGTTCTGGAGCGCATCCGGGCGCGCAAAGTGGGACCGCCCATTCTGATCCTCAGCGCTCGCGGCGCGGTCGACGATCGCGTCAAAGGGCTGGAACTCGGGGCCGACGACTACCTCACCAAGCCGTTCGCGTTTGTGGAACTGCTGGCGCGCGTGCGGGCTCTTCTGCGCCGCGGCCAGCCCGCTCCCGAAAAGCTACAGGTGGGCGATCTGATTCTGGATACGCTCCGCCGCAAAGTCACTCGCGAGAATGAAACCATCGAGCTCGCGCCCAAGGAATACGGGATTCTCGAATATATGATGCGCAACAAGGGCCGCCCACTTAGCCGCACCATGATCGTGGAGCACGTGTGGGACATGGATTACGACGGCCTTACCAACATCGTCGACGTCTACATCCGCCACTTGCGGTCGAAGATTGACGACCGATTCCATCAAAAGCTGATCCAAACGGTTCGCGGGATCGGCTACATGATCGAAGCGCCCGAGCCCGCGGCCGCCAAGCCGTCCCCGTTTTCCTCATTTGAACGGCAGGTCTAGCCTTGAGCCCGGCGGGAAACAGGCTGCGGCTGTCCCGCAGTTTACGGCTGCGCCTGACGTTAAGCTACGCGCTATTCTTCACCATCCTGCTGGCGCTGCTGGCGCTGGTTCTCCGCCAGTTTCTCGCGCAAACCCTGGACGCCCAAATCCGCGGCGCGATCGATCAGGACTGGGCCACGCTCAAAGGCTATCTCCACGTGGGCAAGGGCGTCGAGCACTGGTACGTCGACCAGACCGACCCCGATGAAGTCGCGCTCGAAGGCCGCCTCCATCGCATCTTCTTTCTCGCCGATTCCAAAGGGAACACCATCGACGTTTCCGATCTCTACCGCTCGCTCGGGCTGGATCCGAAGAGCCAGATTCGGGACGTGGTGTCTGCGAAGCGCGTGCTCTGGCAGGAGAAGGTCGATCCTAAAGGCGAGCACTTCCTGATCCGCGCCAGTTACGACAATGACGAAGACATTCCGGATAAGACCTATTACTACGTCGCCATCGGCCGCTCGCTGAAAGATAACCGGAAGATTCTCGCGAGCTTCACCTGGCTGGGAGCGGGCCTGATTCCGCTGATCGCGCTGGGCGGGTGCCTCATCGGATGGATTTACGCGGGGCGCGCGCTTTCGCCGGTGATGGAAATCTCCCGCGCCGCGCAGCGCATCAGCGGATCCAACCTGAGCATGCGCATTCCCACGCGCCGTTCCGGTGATGAACTCGACTACCTGATCGAAACGTTTAACCGTATGATCGAGCGGCTGGAGCTGTCGTTTGCGCAGATCCGCCAGTTTTCCACCGACGTCTCCCATGAGTTGCGTACGCCCATCACGATCATCCGCGGACAGCTCGAAGTGGCTCTCTTTACGGCCAACTCCACGGAAGAATATCGGGAGGCGATCGCCGACTCGCTTCACGATATCGAGCGGCTCTCGGGCATTGTGCGCGCGCTGCTCCTGTTGTCGCAGGCGGAGACCGGCCAAGTGGTGCTGCAACGCTCCGATCTGGATGTGTGCGCGCTGCTGGTCGATCTAGTGGATCAGTTCCAGATACCGGCTGAGAGCGCGCAGGTTCGAATCGCATTCGACGGCTCGAACGAAGAGTGCCACGCCAGTCTGGATCGCGTGCAGGTGGAGCGCATGATTTCGAACCTGTTATCGAACGCGCTCAAGTTCACTCCGGCCGGCGGCCAAGTCCACGTCCATCTGCGCACTTTCGGCGATGAACTGGAGATCAAAATCAGCGACACCGGCCGCGGCATTGCGGCAGAACACCTCCCCCACATCTTCGATCGTTTCTATCGGGTGAGCGCGCCTTCAGCCGAATCCTCTCCCGAGAAAGGGCTGGGACTCGGGTTGAGCTTTGTGGCGTGGATCGCGAAAGCGCACGGCGGCTCCATCGACGTGGTGAGCGAGCCCGGCCAGGGGAGCACTTTCACTGTCAGGCTACCCCGGCATTCCGAGTTAAATCCGAGCCCGGTTCAGCCGGTGCATGCCGAGCTTAAGCAAGTTTAATTGGGAACTTTCCACGCGCTTCCTGTTCATACACTATGCTAAGACAAGTGCGCGGCTGGTTGATTCTATTCGTTTTTCTCGCTCCGTTCACTTGCTCGGCGGAGCAGGAACCGGGGCCTATTCCCGCCCAGAAACCTCCCGCCCAGACAGCCCAACCACGATCCCAATACTTCTCGGGTTACGTCGCCGAGATGAATCCCGGTTCACTGACGGTCACCAAGAAAGCAAGCCCCAGCCACGACGGAGAAAAGCACGTCTTTATGATGGATGCTCAAACCAAGGTGGAAGGGAAGCTCCGCGCCAACGCCCGCGTGACGGTGCGTTTTGAATCCGGTTCCAACGGCGACCGGGCGATACGGATTATCGTAAGAGGCTAATCGCCGGACACGCGCTGCGGCTCCGGCGGTGCCAAAAGCGCAGCCACGCTCCGCCGCCACTGCGGCCAAGTGGTCCGTGCGTAGGAAAGCCCGATCATCAGCAGAATGATTCCGCCGGCCGCGACGATAGTTTGCGGCACATTCAGATTCTCTTTCATCCAACCGAGCCAATGCCCATAGACCAACTCGATGTGGACCCAATAGACGAGTAAAGAGGTAGTTCCCAGTTGACGCACCCAACTCCAGCGCTGCGCCATCGGCTGCATCATCCACACGTAGCAGAAAGGCACCGCTATCAGGAGGACGCCCAGCTTGATGAACACCAGCGCCGGTCCGTCCAGCCAGAATTCGGACTTCGCATAGAGGTGGTTGAAGCTTCCCGAAAGCAGATTCGCCCCGAAGGCGATGGCAACTCCGGCGGTTGCGATCAACTGCATGGCGCGCGTCAGTTGGTCCTGTTTCAACTTCCTCAGCAAGGACCCGAAGCTTAATCCGAAGGCGATGAAAGCGGCCCACGGAAAGAATGCAAAGAAGTTGTAGCTCGGCACCAGGTAATCGTGCAGAAGCGGCGGCAGACTACTCAACCCGGCGCTTGTCACCAGGGGGGAAGCCAGCGCGATCAAAACCCCCAGCCCCGCGCAAACATAAATGCGTTGTGCAGTCTTGAGCATCGCGAGTATGGCCAGCATCGCGATCCCGAAACCCATGCAGTTGAGGATGTCGACTTTCAACATTTCCGTCCACGGACTGTCGGCGCCGGGCGAGAAATAGCGGGAGAACAACCAAAGCTGGATGCGAAACGCAAATGCGATCGCGAATAGATATCCGGCGCGGCCCAAAGCTCCGGTCCAGCGCGATAGCAAAGGAAGCGCTTTGCGCTGCTGGCTGTCCATCAGAAACGCAAGCGTAATGCCGGTAAGAAAGAGAAATACCGCAGGAGGCATTCCCCCCAGGAACTGAGAAAACGTGTAGGCGCCCCCGCTACGCAGATCCGCGCGCGTAAAGGATTGAAATACATGGCCTTGCAGCATGATCACAGCCGCCAGACCGCGCATCAGATCGAGATACAAAAGGCGGTTAACCGTCTTCATTAATAAACCCCAAGCAACAGACGGGCCAAACAGCTCACCCTCAACGTTGTGGCCTTTCCACTTTAACGTTCTTAGCAAGTTTCAGCTTCAGGCTGGCATCGGAAAGGTCAGCGGGATTCATGGCCAGGTGCTCGAAGGAGAACAACTGATAATCCCCGCCGGGCTGATAAATCTTATGCTGAAGCGGATACCCGGTATCGGGAGAAAGCCACAGCTCGATCTTCCGCACGCGCTGCAGCACGTCCTTGCTCTTCGGGACCAGATCCAGCCGGATGGCGGGTTGTCCGTTGATGCTTTCCGTCCCACCGAAGGTGATGGAGTTGGCTGCCATCAGGTCCCGCCGCGTCGTTCCGAATCCCAGGAGCAGGAACTGTTCAATCAGATCGCTGCTTTTCCCCAGCTCCAAAATCTGCACGGTGTTGCTCTTGGGAAAATAGATCTGAAGGGTCTGGCCCTGGAGTTCGACTTTTTTAGGGTCCGGCTCGGTAAAGTCAACTAACATGCGAGTGTCGCCCGGGCGCGAACGTTTCATACGGATGACGCCCGATTCCACCTGATCCTCATTGATCACCGCCGTGTGAGCCGTTTCTTTCAGGTCCGCCGTCATGCCTTTGAAATTCGCCGCCGAGCGATCCAGCTTCGCGAGAACGTCTTCCAGCTTATCGGCGCACACACCGGGGCACGTGGTTACCAGCAAAGCCACGCAAAAACGCGCATAAGCACACACCGGGACATTCATAGTCAACAGATGCGAGCGCCTACGGCTTGGCTGCGGCCATGTAGCCGGTTAACTCGTGCTCGGAATTATAAACGCGGTCGACGCGAATCAGCGATTGCTCCCGCCCGGTCTTGCTCTTCAGGATCTCGCGGACCTTCGGGTAAAGCACCGCGTCAGAAGAATCTTCCGGGATGGACGCGATCAACGCCGGCTCCAACCAAAACACGCTGGTTCCCTTGGGGGAGGGCAGCAACGCGACTTCGTGCGAGTGCGGAATGCGCGGCTGGTCATGAAACCATTCGCGCGGGGTGAGGAAGACGAAAGCCACGATGACGGCGACCATGATGTCGTATTGCCACGAAGCCCGCGGGTAGTCCCACAGAATGACGCGTTTGAGGACGCCCAGCACCCTTTCAGATTAGCATTCAAAAGGTCATCTTCTCCATGCGTTCATCGAGCGCGGCCTGCAACTCCGCGTTCTTCGCGGCCAAATCGGTCTGGTGATCGCGCAGCGTGCCGACCTCCCGCTCCAGGCGCGCCAGTTCCGCCGCATACTTCTGCACCAGTTCCTGCTGACCACTCACGTTATTGAAGCTCACCAGATTCTTGCGGACGCGCTCTTCATCCTGCGCGGTGTTTTCGATGCGCGCCTTGGTGGCATTCGCGTCGCTCCCGTTGGCCGCCATTTGCCGCTTCAACTCCACGATCTGCCCGATGTCCCGTCTACCGGCATCGCTCAAATGCTTGTTGGTTGCAAATTGAACGAGCACGTCGGGAGACATATTCGCCAGCGCTTCGGTCTCCGTTTCCACTTTCTCTTCGATCACCGGGAAGGTCACGGTGGCGGAAGGGGCAAGCTTCATCTCGAAGCGGCGCGCGGTCTCCGTCGTCTCCGAAGGCTTCTGGTTCATCACCTGAAACTCTTCATCCAGCGGATGCTCAATGATCAGCGTCTTGGGCTTCGCGTCGACGTTATCGATGGAGTAGCTGGTCTTGCGCACGGTGGCGGCGCGAATGTTCAGCACCCCGCGCACGAGATGGATCTCGCGTTCTTCACGCTCTTCCGAATCGATTTTGTTGGTGATGCGCGTACCCAGGTCGACGCCGTAACTGATCAGGCGCTTATCGTTGGCCTTTACGGTTTCCACCAGCGCCTCGCCCACGTAGCCGCCGCCATCGTAGACGGTGATCGGGCCGCCGTCCAAGGTCTTCGCGGTGGAGTTGATCAATTCGGCCGCGTTTAGCGGATGCGAGGAGCTCTCGTCACTATAGATCACGACTTTCCGTGCCTTGATCCGGTCCTGCAGGAAAGGCAGCATGGCGGATTCGTTCTTCTTGATGGTGACCGGCTGCGCGATGCGGTATTCGAATAAGTCAGCGAGCTCCGTGGTTGAGGCCGATTGGGACAACGCGCTTTGAGAAGCGGCCCTAAACTTCACCTGCGGCGCAGCCTGCATCATCGCAAAATTCTGTACCCGATCGGACTGAGATTGGCCATTGATCATACCTCCCACCACTCCGGCAGTCGCGGGCGGCAGGCCAGCGAGGGCTCCCTGATAGAGCACCGGCTTCTGCGCCTTTTCCTCCGGCAGTTCCGCCATCATCCTTTGAATGTACCTGGGCGAGTATAGTTCGCTGATGAATGAAATCGGCTTGCCCGAAACCAGCGCCATCTGCACGTTGGTCCAATCCTCGCCCGTCGTGTTATCGACGATGGCCCAACCCTCGAGCGTCGGCTCGCCGGTCTGCGCAAACAGGAGGCGGTAACTCGATTTCCAGATCGGCGTCGGAATGATGTACGTTGCCGTGATGTCGCGGCCGCCGGTCGAGTTGCCGTCGATGTAAACCGAGCGCTTCTCCCTGGACCGCGCCGCCGTCAGCGCACCCAAATAGGAGCGGAACTGAGCCGCCAACTGGGCATCGGTGAACTTGATGCTGGAGGCGGCGTCCAGATCGAACGTCCGCATCTCGCCGGAATCGAGCAGCAACACGATTTGCTGGCGCTCGGCCCGTTCCTTGTCGCCCGCCACCGCGCGCGCCGCGACGATCGCGCCGCTGACTTTCTCACTGCCCACCTGCATCTCGACGCGCGCGCCTTTCAATTGATCGAGGACGCCGCTCAAAGGCTGGGACGCATCGAGCTTGAAGGGAAAATCCGACAGCTTCTCTTCGAGCGGGATGCTTGAGTCATAGCGCAGACCCGAGACGCGCTCGTCCTTCCCACTGATCATTAGAGACTTGAGGACATCGTTCATCTCGGAAGCTTTGAAGTCCAGCCGCGCCACCTCGCCCGCCGCGATGGAACCGGACCGCTCAAAGTAGCCGACGCCGTGCTTATAAAGGATCACTTCCCGGATGGGCAGTTCGGCCGCCGAAACCCAGGTCAGCGAGCACAGCAGCAAGAGAGCCACGTGGATTTTCATGCTCGGAAGACGCCCCGCGCCGATGGAAAGTTCCCGCATATCCCGAGAGATCCATTGACAGAGGGACACTTAGCGTTCAGACTTTCCGAAGATGTCCTTTTTTCGAGTGCGATTGCTTTTGCTCCTTTGCGCGGCATGCCTGTGGATGCCCGCGCAGGCACAGGACACCCCAAAGCCGGACCCGCAGCAGCAGACCCCGCCCGCCACGCCGCAGCCCGGAATCGAGCAGCCGGCGCCGGCGGAACCTTCGACCGGGGCCAAGCCGGAAACCACTCCCGCCACGGAGCCGACTCCCGCCACGGGATCGACTCCGGAGCCGGGCGCGTCGACGGCACCGGAAGCGATCGTGCCTGAAACGCCGCCGATCGTCGAGCCCGAAAGCACCGGCCCCGGGATACTGAGCCGTCCGTTCACCACCACCGCGCTGGCCAACCAGAACGTCAAATTCCAGCCGTTTCTGGCGGTATCCGGCCTTTACGATAGCGGGTTGACCACGGTTTCCACAACGACTTCGGGCCAGATTGTCAGCAACGCCAGCTATGGCGTCGACGCCGGTTTCGGGATCTCCGGCCGGCGGGTGGATAAGAAGGACACGCTGGAGATTGTCTTCCGGGGCGACGCTTACCGGTATACGCCGAACAGTTCTTACGACGGCGGAAACTATCTGCTGAACCTCACTTACCAGCATTTCTTTACCCGGCATATTCTGCTGGCCCTAACGGAAAATGCCAGCCTGTATTCGAACAACTACTCCGTCATTAACTCGGCCACGGATCTGAGCGTGGCCAACGCGCAGGCCGCCGTCAACCCCAACACCCAACTGTTCGACAACCGTACCATTGCGCTGAGCACCGGCGCGGATGTGGTGATTCAGAAGACCGCGCGCCTTTCGTTCGACTTTGGAGGAACCGGATTCCTGGTCAGGCGCGAATCCACGTCGCTTTATGGAACGGTCGGCTATCAGGCGCGGGCTGACGCTACCTACCGCCTGACCCGGCGGATGACGCTGGGCGCTTACTACGCCTATTCGAACTACGACTTCAACAAAGCTTTTGGCGGGTCAGACGTGGAAACCGCCGGGGCTATATTCTCGCGCACGCTCGCCCGGGGTCTGGAATTCCGGCTGAGAGGCGGTGCGTCGTATGTGCAGACCAGCGGCATCGAGACCATTACCATCGATCCGGTGATCGCCGCGATCCTGGGGTACAACCAGGGCACCATCGTCATCCGCCGCAACAACGTGGTTCCCGACCTGAGCGTTCAATTGGCAAAGACGTTCCGGCGCGGCACCGCTTCCGCGGAATACGTGGAAAGCGTGACGCCCGGCAACGGCCTGTATCTCACCAGCCGCCATAACGGCATCTCCGCGCACTACGATTACACGGGACTGCGCCACTGGGACTTCTCGGCGGGCTTCTCGCGCGACACCCTGAGCACTCTGGGAATTCTGATCGGCCAGTACACCAGCAACGACGCGCGGATCGGATTCGGCCGGGTTCTGGGAAAAGGATTGCAGGCTACCGGCTCGGCCGAGTATCGCCACTACGATGTGAGCGAGGCTAATTTCCTGCACAACTCCTACCGGATCATGTTCGGAATTGCGTGGACGCCGAGCGCCAGCCCACTCAGGCTCTGGTGAGGAGCAAAACACCGGCGCTGTCCGGATTGCATGACACATTGCATGCTACATTGCCTCCACCCGGCCCGGTTCCTGTCTCCCAAACCGTTCCCGGCTGAAAAACCTGCCCGTCGATGGTTCCGCTGCCTTCGAGCACGATCGCGTAGCCGCCGCCGGCTATTTCCAGCGGCGCAGCGAGGACCACGCGCTCAACGGTAAAGTGCTGCGACCGCACCAGTTCCTCTCTTCCATTCTCAAGCAACTTTGGCTGGGCCGCTCCAGGATGGCATTCGCACTCCGCGACGTCGAGCGCGCGTTCCAGATGCAGCTCCCGCGGGCGTCCGTAATCGAACATGCGGTAGGTGACGTCCGAGTTCTGCTGAATTTCGCAGAGCGCAAGGCCTTCCCCTATGGCATGCACGCTCCCGGCTTTGACGAAGAAAGTATCGCCTGGCCGCGCGGTATGCCACGCCAGGCGATCCATCACTTCGCCGCTGCGGCACAGTTCCGGCAAGTCCATCGGGTCGACCGGCTCGCGGAATCCCAATGCCACTTGCGCGCCGGGATCGGCCCGCAGGATATGCCACATCTCCGTCTTGCCGAGCGAGTTCTCATGCTCCCGCGCATACTCGTCATCCGGATGCACCTGGACCGAAAGCTTCTCAGTGGTGAACAGAAACTTGATCAGGAGTTCGCCCGCGGGAAACCACACCTCGCCGATCTTCTCCGGCTGATCGGGGAACCAGGGTGAGAGCTTCGTCGATCCCCAAATTTTCGGAACGAACCGCGGGGGGATCGGGCGCGCGCTCATAGCCCGCGCACGAAAGTGTCCATGCGATCGAGCCCGCGCTCCAGTTCCTTCATGGACGTCGCGTACGAGATGCGTACATGCTCGCCGGTGCCGAACGCTTCTCCGGGAACCACCGCCACGTGCGCTTCCGCGAGCAGGCGCTCGGCAAACACCAGCGTGGAACCGATGCCCGCTTGCCGCAGCACCGCGCCGATATTCGGATAAGCGTAGAAGGCGCCGGCGGGCTCCGTGCAAGTCACCCCGGGGATGGCGCGCAGCCGGGGGATGACGAAATCCCGCCGCTTGCGATACTCCGCCAACATGGCGCTCACGGAATCCTGCGGCCCGTTGAGCGCTTCCACCGCGGCTTTCTGCGCGATGGACGTGGGGTTCGAAGTCGAATGGCTTTGCAGCTTCAGCATGGCGCCAGCGATCGGCTCCGGCACGAGCGCGTATCCGATGCGCCAACCGGTCATCGCATACGTCTTCGAAACGGTCCCGGCCACGAGCACGGTTTGCTTCGCGCCGGGAACGCCGGCGATTGAGAACGGCGATCCCTCATAAAGAAAGTGCGAGTAACATTCATCCGTCAGCAGGAAAATCCCGCGCTCCATACAAAGCTGGAGGATGCGTTCGAACTCCGCCCGCGCCACCACCGCGCCCGACGGGTTCGAGGGGGAATTGATCAGGACGATGCGGGTCCGGCTGGTGATGTGGGGTTCAATAGCCGCGGCCGTGACCGCAAACCCTTTTTTTTCGTCGGTGGGCACGAAGACGCACTTGCCGCCCGCATAGTTCACGACGTCTTTGTAAGTCACCCAGTAGGGCGTGGGGATGATCACCTCATCGCCGGGGTTGATCAATGCCTGGGTGAGGTTGAAGATCACGTGCTTGCCGCCCACGGAAATGACGCACTCTGAAGGCTTGTAGTCCGTGCCGAACTCGGCCGCATGGCGGTCCACCGCGGCCTTCTTCAGTTCCGCCGTGCCGCCCGCCGCGGTGTACTTGGTGAAGTTCTGGTCGATGGCGCGAATGGCGGCCTGCTTGATATTGTCCGGAGTGGGGAAGTCGGGTTCGCCCGCGCCGAAGTCCACGACGTCGATTCCCTGTTGACGCAGCCGGTCGGCATCGGCCGAAACCTTGAGAGTGGAAGAAACGCTGATCGCCGAGATCCGATCGGCCAGCGTGATTGCGCCCTTCACGGGCAAAGTGGTTGTGCTCATGATTGATCCCTTTCGTTGAAATCCGCGCCGGTCAAATGCAACCGGTCCCGAAGCCGCTTCTCCACGAACTCCGGAACCAGGCCGCTGATGTTGCCGCCCATCCCGATCACATTCTTGACCAGGCGGGAGCTGATGAAGGAGTGGGCTTCGCGCGCCATCAGGAAGATGGTTTCGATGCCGGGCGCGAGCCGCCTGTTCATGTGCGCCATCTGTAATTCATACTCGTAATCGGAGATGGCGCGAATGCCGCGCAGCAGGACGGTGGCCTGCTTCGAAGCCGCGTAGTGGACCAGCAGCCCGTTGAAGCAATCGACTTCGACATTGGGCAGATGGCCGACGGCTTCGCACAGCATCTCCATGCGATCCTCGACCGAGAAGAGCGGCTCTTTACTCTCATTGCGGAGAATCGAAACAATGAAGCGGTCGAACAGGCGCGCGCCGCGTTCGATGAGATCGAGGTGCCCGCTGGTGATGGGATCGAACGACCCGGGATAAATGGCTATAACGCGCGCGGGCTTTGGCGGCATGACCGGAAACTTCAGTTTAGCTTTAAGAAGGTTCGGAAGCGATCCAGTTCTTCGTCGAGGGCGGCGCGGAAGGCGGGAGCGGTGGGGCGTTTGCGGGCCCAGCCGAACTTGACTTTGAGCGTCTCCGGCCCGCCGGCATTCGCCCAGCCGACCATCTCATCTCCCCAGAGGACGGGCATCGCGTAGTAGCCGCGCACGCGCTTGTGCCCGGGTGTGTACGCTTCGAAGCGATAGCTCCAGCCGAAGAAGTGTTGGAAACGGCGACGATCCCAGACCAGGGGGTCGAACGGCGCGAGGAAGCGGACGACGCGGGCCGGCTCGGGGGCTATGATTCGGGCGGCGGGCCAGACATAGTGGAGACCCTCGACGTGGGCGGTATCGAGAACGCCCGAGCCGATGAGGTCCTGGATGATGGATGGCGGAAGTTCGGGTCCGCGCAGTCCCCACTTCAATAAGCGAAGCGTTTCCCAGAGGCTGCGGACGGGAAGCGGCGCGAGGATGCGGGCGATCAGGAGGGCCATGCGGCGGACGCGTTCTTTGGGCGGGAGCGGCTGCTCCGGGAGCGACGCGGGTTCGTAGACGCGGATGCCGTTATCGCGGCGGGCGACGCGGATGAGACCGCGGTAATGGAGCAGTTGCAAGGATTTGGTGGTGGCTTTGGAGTGGCCGCCCCAATAGTTGACGACACGGTCGCGGCCGAGTTCCTTTTCGAGTTCGCGGGGATGGACCTGGCCATTGCGGGTGACGGCGTCGAGGACCCGGCGGTCGAGGGGCGAAAGATCGTCCATCACGCGCGGATGGAGCAGGCTCCAGTTTGGGCGGGTGAGGAAGCCGTAGGCGTAAAAGAAATCCTCTTCGATGTTGAGCCTGGGGTAGCGGCGTTCGAGGTCACCGGCGCGATAGGCCTGGACGCGATGGCGAAGGATGAGGTCCTGGGCGCGAGCGGGGGAGCGGATGGGATCGGCCTGGACGAAGCCGAGTTTGTGCAGGGCGGCGGGCAGAGTGGTGGGAGTAAAGAAGGTGCGACGGATGGCGTCGGCCCGAAGGCGGGCGAGCGTCAGGGGCATGCTCCATCGAGATTACCCCGCGAGCGCGGTTGTGCCGCGTCCCCATCGACAGGCTTCCGTTCCCTGTCCCGAGCGACCCTCTGATGCAGGCGCGCGTTAACGCGGGCAGAGAAGCGGGAGGTGATCCTTTCTACGATTATCAGATTCCGCAAGCGGCCACTGCGTTGTGCAGGATTGTGCACGGACGGAGGCAGCGAATGCCTGGACGTCGCCTTACGATGTCGCGGCGTAAGCCGGTCCGTCCGGGGCGACCGCGAACGCATTCACGATATCGAATTGGCCGCCGACGAGGGGTTCGCCGATGTTCGTCGTATAGATGACACGGCTGCCGTCAGCCGAGAGCTTCGCGATGAATACTCCGCCCGGTCCGAGGGGAGTGGTTCCCGCGACGTAGATGTTTCCGGCGGCGTCCTTCCTTACAAAGTTCGGAAGGTTCTGTTGCGGGGAGTAGGTTCGAGTAGGAGACGGCTGCCGCCCGCAGGGAGAAAGATAGAGCTATGGCGCAAGCGGTCGGACGCGCGATTCGTTGGACCGTTTGAAAAGAGTCTAACGGAACGGGAGAGCGCAAATATCTGGATTTGTCGGCGTGCCGGCTTGTGGAAGTTAGGCCTGATTGCGCTTTTCCTGCTGCCGCAGCCACTGTTTGCGCTTGAACTCTTTCAGAGAGCCGGTGAAGTGGGGCATCACAGGACGGGTTGAGGTGGAGTGGGCCGGAACCGGTTGGCTTTGTTCCGTTATTTTCTCCAGTTCGGCTAATTGCTCGACGTTTGCCGCCTGCTCGGCTTCGCGCCGTTGGGAGATGCGGAATTCGAGGAAGCGGCGGGTCTGATCGATGGTGCGTTGAAGCCGGGCGATGTGGCGGCTGAGCTGATCGAAGAGGCGCATGTTGGCCTGGAGTCCGGCGGCTTGCGCGAGCGCGCGGCGGGCGGGCTCGTCCTGCTCGCCGAATAACTCATCGATGGTCTTGAGTTGCTGCTGTTCGGTGAGGGTGTGGAGGTTACGTTCGGTGACGATGGCGCGGTTGAGCCGCAGTCCGGTTTCGTTGAGAGTTTGGACGAGTTCGATTTCTTCGAGCGTTTGCGGGTTGTAGCGGGCAGCGAGCGAGCGCCCGGCGAGTTGATAGGCATCGCGATCTTCGTTGGGCAGGACCAGGTCGTGGGAATATGCGCCGTGCTTGACGGCGGTTAGATGAATCGGATCGGGCGTGATGGAGGCGGTGGCCATGGGAAGTTCCTTTCGGCTTTACGGTACATGGCGGAGATGGAGATGCAAGGGGCCGGCGAGGTTAAGGCGTTTCGAATGAGCGCGAAATAAATATGGAAATTGAGTCAATGTCGCATCGGAGGGGTCCACAACGGGGGATGAAAACGCTTCGGAGAAGGTTAAAGGTTTGCCGCTCGTTCGATGCGAGAACAGTTGCGAGGATTAAGAAAAAGTGGTGTAATTTTTCTTAGTAAACGGAATGGGAGTTTGATGCAAACGATGCGAGGTCAAATAGTTAGACGGGTGGAGCGTTTCGGCGGGGGGAGAGCGTTCTCGGCGAAGGATTTCCTCGATATCGCCAGCCGGACGACGATTGACGTCACGCTCGCAAGTCTGACGAAGGATGGCAAAATTCGCCGTATCCGGCGCGGACTTTATGATAGGCCCCGGGTTAATGCGTCGCTCGGCGGGAAGCTCAGCCCGGACATAGATGAGGCCGCGCGAGCTATTGCGCGAAGGCAACGCTGGAAGATTGTTCCGGAAGGCGCGTGGGCGGCGAACCTGCTCGGGCTTACAACGCAGGTGCCAGCCAAAATCGTCTATTTGACCGATGGGCCGAGTAGTGAGGTAGTGATCGGACGCCGCAAGATTTATTTCAAGCACGCGCGCCCAAAAGCAATGGCTGGGCTGGAGGGAAAGTTCGCGCTCGTTGTCCAGGCGCTACGCCATCTCGGAAAGAAAGGCGTGGGATCGAGGGAGATAACAACGCTGCAGGCAGCGTTATCCCCGGCAGAGAAAAAGAAATTGTTGAAAGATACGCGTTTCACAGTTGACTGGATCTACGAAGTGGCGAAACGCATAGCGGAGCAAACTGATTGAACGGGATTGCCCGGATGCCGGCGAGCAAACGCGCGGAGGTGTTCGCCGAGACGGCGGATCGCAAGGGATTGGCTGAGGCCATCATCGAAAAGGACTTCTGGGTCTGCTGGGTGTTGAAGCAGCTTTTCTCGATCGAGGTCTTTTCAGGCCGGCTCGTTTTTAAGGGCGGCACATCTCTATCGAAGGTCTTCCACGCAATCAACAGGTTTTCGGAAGATATCGATTTGGCCGTGGACTACGCAGCGCTTGGATTTAGAGGAGAGTGGGATCCCCGGCAGGAAAGAATCTCAAAGTCGAGGCGGGCAAGTATCCTCGCCGACATGGCGACAAAGTGTCAGGAGTATATCGGCAATGAATTCCTGAGCGCGCTGCGAGCGCGGTGCGAGGAAGTTCTTGGGCCATCTGGACAATGGGGCCTGGATGTCAGTGAGCAGGACCCGAACGTGGTGCGATTTCGTTACCCCACCAGCGCAAAGAAGGCCTTGGCCTACGTTGTTCCCCAGGTAGTGCTTGAGATGGGAACGCACGCGGAATTCGTCCCGCGCGATTATTACACGATCCGGTCATTCGCGGGCGAGGAGTTCCCGGGACTAGTTCCCGAAGCAGAGGTCAGGGTTGTTGCGCTCGTCTGCAAGCGTACCTTCTGGGAGAAGGCGACGATCCTCCACGCGGAATATCACCGGCCGCTGGAAAGGCCGATGCCGGGCCGGTACTCGCGTCACTACTACGACGTGGCCATGATGGCGAAATCAGCGATCCGCGATCGCGCGCTCGCGGATATGGCGCTTCTTGCGCAGGTCGTTAGACACAAAGAGACGTTCTATCCCGCGGCCTGGGCGCAATACTGCATGGCGAAGGCCGGAACTCTTCGGCTTCTACCGGGCGAGAAACGGAGGGCATCACTCGAACGAGACTATCGGAGTATGAGTGTGATGATTTTCGGGAAACCTCCAGCGTTCGGCGCAATTGTAGAGGAGCTTGCGGAACTTGAGGCCGAGATCAACAGTTAAGTGCGCTGCGCATACTTTTAGGCGTCCAGTTTCTTCTTCAAGATCTCATTGACCGCCGCCGGGTTGGCCTGGCCGCGCGAGGCTTTCATCACCTGACCCACGAGGAAGCCGATGACGCTAGTCTTGCCGCTCTTGTATTGCTCCACCTGCTTTGTGTTGGCGGCCAAGGTTTCTTCGACGATCTTTTCGAGGGCGCTGGAGTCGCTGATCTGGCGGAGGCCTTCGCGGTCCATGATGGCGAGCGGGGCTTCGCCCGATTCGAACATCTTCGGGAAAATGTCCTTGGCGAGCTTGCCGGAGAGTTCGCCGCCCGCGATGAGCTTGATGAGTTCGGCGAGGTGCGCGGGTGAGATGGGAGAATCGGCGATGTCCTTGCCCGCGGCTTTGAGCAGACCGGATAGGTCGCCCATGACCCAGTTCGCGGTGGTTTTGGGATCGCCGGACAGGGTGGCGGATTGTTCGAAGTAATCGCTCATGGCGCGGGTGAGGGTGAGCACTTGCGCATCGTATTCGCGCAGTCCATAGTTTTCAATGAAGCGGGCGCGCTTGGCGGCGGGAAGTTCCGGCATGGCGGCGCGGACGCGGTCGCGCCAAGTGTCCGTGATGCGCAGCGGGACGAGGTCAGGCTCGGGGAAGTAGCGGTAATCATGCGCGTGCTCTTTGGAGCGCATGCTGACGGTTTCGCCGGTATCGGAGTTGAAGAGACGCGTCTCCTGAATGACCTTGCCGCCGTCTTCGATGAGGGCGATCTGGCGGCCGATTTCGTAGTCGAGCGCGAGCTTGAGGAAGCGGAACGAGTTGAGGTTTTTGACTTCGGCCTTGGTGCCGAACTGCTCCGCGCCGCGCAGACGGACGGAGACATTGGCGTCGCAGCGGAGTTGACCTTTTTCCATGTCGCAATCGGAGACCTCGACGAACTGCAACATCTGCTTG
This sequence comes from Bryobacteraceae bacterium, assembly GCA_965225785.1. Classification (GTDB taxonomy): domain Bacteria; phylum Acidobacteriota; class Terriglobia; order Bryobacterales; family Bryobacteraceae; genus Bog-113. Next base: position 631,374 of record CBDDBV010000022.1, read on the forward strand.
AGTTCGGTGAGGTAAGCGTAAGCTTCGTCGGAGTTGCGCATGTCAGGGTCGCTGACGATCTCGATCAGCGGCGCGCCGGAGCGGTTGATATCGACATAGGAATAGCGCTCGGAATCGCGGAAGCCGTCGTGGATAGACTTGCCGGCGTCGTCTTCCATGTGGACGCGGGTGACGCCGATGCGATGGTGGCGGCCATCGACAACGATGTCGACCGCGCCGTGCTCGGCCAGCGGCTCGTCGTATTGGGAGATCTGATAACCCTTGGGCAGGTCCGGGTAGAAGTAGTTCTTGCGGGCAAAGCGGGACTCGGAATTGATGGTGCAGTTCAGCGCCATGGCGGCTTTGAGCGCGAGTTCGACGGCGGCCTGGTTGAGGACGGGGAGCGCGCCCGGGAGGCCGAGACAGACGGGGCAGACGTTGGTATTGGGGGGCTGACCGAACTCCATGGGGCAGCCGCAGAAGATCTTGGTGCGCGTGCCGAGCTGGCAGTGTACCTCCAGACCAATGACCGGTTCGTACTTGGCGAGAGTGGCGGCGGAGGGCGGCGACAGGACGGCGGACGACATGGAACTATTTTAGAGCGGAGCGGAGATCGGTCAAGGCGAAGTCGTTTCCAACGAAAAGTAGAGTCTCGTTCAGCCTTCTGGCGAGAGCGTAGGGGAAGCAGTCTCCGAAGTTTAGCGCCGCCGGATGCCTTCCCTTCCCGAATTTCCGGAAACCTTCCCGCGCGATTTCGACCTGATCGCGGGTAACCGCGATCACCTCGACACGCGATGTTTGCAGCCATCGATCAATTCGTTTCCGAGCTATTTCGCCGAACCGTGATTCCAGCACAAGAGCCAATTCAAGAACGGAAGCGGCCGAAATCTGGATCGCCGTCGCCTGATCCAGCGCTTGCGCAAGCTTTTCGGAAACAGGCTCACCATTGAGAATGGCAACGACCGCCGAAGTGTCAACCACCATCAGATTGGAAGGCCGTCCTTATCGTAGCCGAGGATTTCATCGTCGGACCTTGTGTCCAAGACCGGGAGTTTGCGGAGTGCGCGTCCTATTTTCGCGAGCTCCGTTCCAGGCTTATACCGCTTGGCAGGGGGCTGGTGGCGCACAAGGCGTTCACGCAGAGACTGGACGACGGCTTCCGTAAGACTCTCGCCCGTGATGGCGGTGAGCTGGCGGGCCAGACGGTCCGCTTCTTCGTTTTTGATGCTGAAGGCCATCTGTATAGAATTCTAGCATCGGAGCGGCGTGCTTAGATTGCCCCGACCAGTTTAGTGCTTAATCCGCTGTTGCTCCAAAACGTTCAAAGCCGCTTTCTCCATGGCGGCGCGGGGGGCACCTTCGCCGGTCCACAACTCGAACTGGGCGACGGCTTGTTCAATGAACATTTTCAAACCGGGGATGACCTGCTTGCCTTGCTCTTTGGCGCGACGGATTAGCAGGGTTTCGAGCGGGTTGTAGACCATGTCGAACACGACGTCCGCGGGGATGGCGTCTTCGAAGAAGCAGGAATTGACGTTGGGATAGGTTCCCAGCGGGGTGGCGTGGACCAGCGCGTCGAAGTGGGAAGCCTCGGCCTGCACGCGCGATAAGGCTTCTCCGCCGGCGAAGCGGGAGAGCGTGCGGACGCGATCAACATTGCGGCCGGTGATGAAGACGAGCGCGCCGGCGTCGGCCAGCGCGCAAGCGGCGCTGCGCGCGGCCCCGCCGGAACCGGCGATCAGGATGCGGCTGTTGTTGAGGCGCAGAATTTTTTCGAGCGGGCGCACGACGGCGGCGGCATCGGTGTTGGCCCCGCGCCACTTGCCGGCTTTGCGCCAGACGGTGTTGACGGCGCCGATGCGGCGCGCGAGCGGGTCGATATGGTCCAGATAGCGCATGATTTTTTGCTTATGCGGAATGGTGACGCTGAATCCGGTGACGGGAAGCTGTTCGGCCAGCTTCATGAAGTCGCGAAGCTGGGCGGTGGAGACGAGCATGGGCACGTAAACCGCGTCCATACGCTTCAACTGAAACGCGCGGTTGTGAATGGCGGGAGAAAGAGAATGGCGGACCGGGTCCGCAATGACGCAGTAAATTTTGGCGGTGCGGGTGAGGCGGTCCGCGCGATATTGTTTGCGGAGCAGGTGGGCGCTCACCTGTCCGGCGGCGGTGCCGTCGCTCGAACTCGGCGCGGCGTAAGTGAAGATGCCGTTGAACGCGTGCGAAAGAACGCGGGTGGCGAAGCCCGCCTCCCCCATCGCGAGAACGATGAGCGGAGTGCGGACGTGGTCTTTGCCAAGCGCGAGGACGCGGCCGGCGTCGGAAGGTTTGCGGGCGGTGGTGACGATCTTATATGCGTCGGCGGAAACGCGGGTGAGGCGGCGCAGAACAGGGTCAAGCGGCGGAGTGGATTCGAAATTATGCCAGGAGACGATGAGGCGGGCGCGGCCGCGCAGCGCGGTCAATTTGTCGTTGGCGACTTCAGCGGTCTCAATCTCAACGTCGACGGCGTGAGCGCCATGCTCGACGGCGGAATTGAGGATGTCCAATTGATGATCGACGCTTCCTTCGAACCTTCCATGGTTGTGGTGACGGCGGCAGGTGGCGAGAATGACGGACTCGGGATACGCGGCGGTGAAATCCCGGATGGCTCGCGCTCCGCTTTCCGGATTATCGAGATAGTCGAGGCGAAACTCGAGGAAGGTTTCGCCGTTCTCCATCTCCCTGCGCGCGTGGTCGAGTAGCGCGTCCACACGGGGAAGCCCCAGGGCGATACAGATCTTGGGGAACGGCTGCCGGGAGGTCATCCGAAAACGGTAGAGTCAAGTGTACTCCAGATCCGACGGGGACAACCGGGTCCAAAACGCGACTTAGCTGGTACGTTTTTTGCGTGGCGTGGGACCGCCGGGATTGATGCCGAGAACGCGCAATTGCGCGCGCGCCTGCGGGGCGACATCGCTGTTGGGAAAATCATTGACCACCGCCTGGAACTCTTTGGCGGCGTCGGTGCGGCGGCCCAATTGAAAGAGCGTTTTCCCCTTGTAATAGTGCGCGGCGGGAGTCTTGCTGTTGTTCGGATAGGCTTCGAGAACTTTATCGAATTCCTGGATGGCCTGATCGAACTGCGATTGGGAATAGCGAATCTGGCCGATGTAAAACTGGGCTGCGGGGGCGGCGTCGGTGTTGTTGTAGAACTTGATGTAGTCCTGGAACTCGCTCAGCGCGAGGTCGGACTTGCCGCTCTGCATATCGCGGCGGGCGTTCTCATAGAGGGACGTGGCTTGAACGGGAGGGACGCCGCCGGTGGCGTCGGGCGAGCTTCCGGTGGCCATGGGCGCGCCCGGCGCCTGTGTCTCCATGGGAGGCGGGGCCGCGGCGGGAATGGCGCCGGCCTTCATCACGTTGTTCATATCGGTCAACTGCTGCTGGATCTTGTTCATGCGCGAGGTGACATCGTTGACGGACTCGCGCATAGCGGAAACATCGTTACTCAACTGATCCATTTTGGAATTGAGGCCGACGACAGGACCGACGACGCGGTCCGTCATACCTTGCTGGATTCTTCCGGCATCCTGCAGGGCGGCGTTGGACTTATTGGAAGAATCGAGCGTTTGCTGCACCAGGACCTGGAGAGCGGCGAACCGCTCGTCGAAAGAGCGCTGTAAATCCCGAACCTGGTCCTGGAGTTGGGCCACATCGCGCTGCAACTCGATCATGTCCCGGTTGGCGGCGGGGGCGAATGCCGGAAAGAGCATCAGGGCCGCGATTAGAAGTGCGATGCGTTTCATGTTTGCTCCTAAATAGGGTTGGCGAGACTTGGAAGAGCCTCGCCATTTTTCACTCTAGATTACTGGGCGGCGGTGATGTGGGCGCGGCGGTTACGCGCGTAGCATTCCTCGGTGGCGTCGGTACATTGCGGGCGTTCTTTGCCGTAGCTGACGGTGCGGAGACGGTCACCGGGGACGCCGAGCTGGACGAGGAACTCCTTGGTGGACGTGGCGCGGCGATCGCCCAGGCCGAGGTTGTATTCAGCCGAGCCGCGCTCATCGCAGTGGCCTTCGATGATCAGCGAAGCGCTGGGGAAATCGGTGAGGATGCTCTTGATGGCTTGCGCGTCGCGCGTGAGGATGGTTCTCGCGTCTTCTTCCACGTTGTATTCGTTATAGGCGAAAAAGACGTCCTGCACCTGCTGGGTCAGGCGCTGCTCAAGCGTCATGTTTGCGTTCGGATTGGCGTTGGAATTATCGGGCGGAGGCGGGGTCGGGTTGCCGGGATTGACGGTGACGGTGGCTTCCGCGGTGGTGCGACCTCCAGGGCCATCGGCGGTGAGGTGATAGGTAGTGGTGGCGTAAGGAGTGACGCTGCGCGATCCGCTGGCCTGCACGGCGCCGAAGGTGTCGATGGAAATGTAGTTGGAGCCGGACACTTCCCAACGGAGGAGCGCCGATTGGCCGCGATCGATGGTGGCCGGTTCAGCGGTGAATGTGGCGGAAGGCTTACCGGTGCCGGTGCCTTGGGTGGTCATGGGACCTTGTCCGGGAGGCGGCGGCGGAAGTGGATGCTTCTTGGCACAACCGGAAGCCAGCGCGGCTACAATGACTACCGACCATAAGGCCGCGTTCCTGGTACTTTTCGACATTTCTCTCATCTCCTTCATCTACTGTAAGTTGCCCTTCCCCCAGACTGGTGAAAAATTTCTGCCTTGCGATGTGAGTCTCTGCACTTGGCTGCCGTCGGCGAGCATGCTCCAGATCTGGGAGGAGCCGCTGCGCGTGGAGACAAAGCAGAGATGGCGGCCGTCAGGAGCCCAGGTGGCGTTCTCATTGCGGCCGGCGTTGGAAGTGAGTTGGTCATACTGGCGCGAGGCGGAGTCCATCAGAAAAATGTTGAATGCGCCCTGGGCGAAACCGCGCGTCCAAGCGAAGAGAAGATGCTGGCCGTCGGGGTTCCACGATGGATTGGATGCTTCGCCGGTGCCATCGGTGAGACGTTGGACATCGGCGCCGTCCGTATTCATCTGGAAAATCTGCTCGGGGCCGGAGCGGCCGGACACGAATGCCAGCAGGTTCGGGTTCTTGGGATTAACCTTGGCTTCGGCTTCAATGGCGCGGGAGTTCGACAGACGTCTCAGATTCTTGCCATCGATATCGGCCACGTAGATCTGCGTGTAACCACTGGCGGAAGAAGAATAGTAGAGCTTGGAACCATCGGGCGAGAAGCTAGGGGTTTCATTCAACGATGCAACCTGATTATAAAACGGCAGAGTGCGGCCGCTGGCGGCATCGATGATGACGATGTGCGGGGTGCCGCGCGCGAAACTGGTGAAAGCGACCTTGGTACCGTCCGGAGAAACGGCGGGCTCGATATTGATGGAGTGGTTGTTGGTGAGCTGCTTCTGGTTGGCGCCGTCGTAATCCATCGACCAGATTTCCTTGGCGCCGGTGCGGTCGGAAACGAAGTAGATTTTGGTGCCGGCGAGCGATGCGCCGCCGAACTGGGCGATGATGTCACCGGCGAACTCGTGCGCGACCTTGCGCGCGCCCGCTTCATCCAAGCTGCCGAAATAGCGCTTAAAGAGCAGCGGCTGGGAGTTGGGAGTGCGGGTGTCGTTGAGATAGCCGTAGAGGACGAGCGTGCCGTTCTGATCCGCCGTGTAGCCGAAGACGAGATGCGAGGCGTTGACGGGTGATCCAGCCCAATCGGCGAGCGCGAGGCCCTGACCGCTTGAGGGTTTCAGGTCTTCCGGGCGCTGCGGATTCTGGAGCGGATACAGGCTCTTGGGAACCATTTTGAAAATGCCGGAGGAATCGAGATCGGTGAAGAGCGTTCCGTTGAAGGTGCTCATCAGAGACTGAGCGCCGCCGGAGCCGCGGAAATCGACCACGGCCAGCGCGGGCTTGCCGCCGGCCCCTGAAATATTGATGCGGGCGTCTTGCGCGTGCAGAGTCCGGAACGGCGCCAGGGGCAACGTTATGAGTGCGATTAAGGGGATAAGGGTCTTCATCGTTGTAGTTGGAACAAAAGGTCCACATCCGCCACACTGCGGGGAAAGCCGGGCGGCAGCGGCGGTAAGGGGTTGGCGTCGAGCACGGCGCGGCGCGCGGAAGTATCGAGCGTGTAGCTGCCGCTCGCTTGAAGAGCGGTAACGCTGACGGTTCCATCTCGCTGAATGCGGATGCTGATCACGGCCTGTTGACTAGCTGATGCCGAAACGCCGGCCTGGTTCCACCGGGAAGCGATCAGGTCGTGGATCTGGGACGCGTATGCGCCGAACTGATAGCCGAAGGGGGAATTGGGTCCGATGCCGACCCCACCGCCGCCCTGCACGCCGATCTGCGGACTCTTCAGAGCTTCCTGCGTTTTGGTGAAGACCTGGTTCTTCGCGTACTCCTGGCGAGGACGGTACTGCACGGGAGACGAAGGTTTCGGGACGATCTTCGGCGGCGTCTTGCTGGGAAGTTCAATGGCCTTTTTGGGTTCGGGAGGTGGAATTGGGCGCTGGTCGCGCAGCTTCAGCGGCTTCTCCTGCGGGACGACGGACTCCGTGTCGTTGGCCAGATGATTGATCTGACCCTGCTTGGCGGGAATCGGAATCTTTCTCACCGCCGTTACTTCCACGCCGGCACCCGTGTCGGGAGCACCCATGAACGGCTTGCGGTCGGTATGGAACACCGCGCCCAACAGAAGCGCCGCGATGAGCGCCGCGTGGAACACGAGCGAGATGGCGAAGGGCTTGCCGAGGCGCTCCGGCGGCCCGAAAGGATCGAGATGCCCGGCAGCGGAAGGCATAGGGTCAGCGGCGCCCTCCGGCGGAATCTTCCGGCTGGGTGACCAGGCTCACGTTGAATTTCGCGTCGCCTAGTTCGCTGATCACCTGCGCGATCGGGTCGTAGGGGGTTTCGCGGTCCGCACGCACGTAGACCGCCTGCTGACCGGCAAAGCGATCGTGAATAGTGTCACCGAGCTGGTGGATGTTCACCGCGTCTTTTCCCAGGTAGATTTCGCCGGTTTTGGTGATGGTGACGACGGGGAGCTCACGCGTGGACGATCTGACTGACTTGGTCTGCGGCACACTCACTTCAAGCCCATACTCCATCACGTGGGCGGTAAGCATGAAAATGATCAATAAAACCAGAACCACATCGACGAAAGGCGTGACGTTGATCTCGGCGAGCGGCGCGGGTCCGCGCCTTCCACGCGAGTTGCCGCCGAAGGTCATGGCCATGGATTAATCTCCCAGGCTCCGCTCGGCCAGGTTCATAAACTCCAACGCGAAATCATCCATGCGGGCGCCCACTTCGCGCACAATGGAGCCGAAGTAGTTGTACGCGATGGCGGCGGGAATGGCGGCGGCGAGACCGGCGGCGGTGGCGATTAAGGATTCGGAGATACCCGGAGCGACGGCGCGCAAGCTGGTGCTTCCGGCCGCGCCCAGGCCTTCGAAGGCGCGGATGATCCCGATGACGGTTCCGAGCAGGCCGATGAACGGCGACACGGAAGCGGTGGTGGCCAGCCAACTCATATTGCGTTCGAGCTTGGCCAAGCCTTCGCTGGAACCTAACTGGAGCGAACGTTCCACGGATTGGCGATTCGTGATGCCGCCTTTGGCTTTTACCTGGCGGGCGACTTCCTCATAGCCGAAGTCGAACACGGAGACGAGCGGCGACGGGCGAAACTGCTCGCTTGCGACCATGACGGCTTCCATGCCGCTGGCCTTACGGAAGGCGCGGGCGAAGCGGGAGTCAGCCGATCTCGCGGTGCGGAACGCGCCCCATTTGGAGACGATGATGGTCCAGGAGAGAAGCGACGCCAACGCGAGCACGGCTAAGATCGCCAATCCAAGCGGCGGCGTCCGTTGCACCAAGTCCCATATATTTACCTGAAGGTACGCTAGATATGCAGAGCCCGGTGATAACAAGTATTTTTCTTTCCTATCATTTCCATCATAAGATGCGGCCGCTGAACAACTGACTATCAACGGTCAGTAAAAAGACGAAAGATAGCGATTAAGAAAGCTTAGGACGTTATCCTGAGTCTGACAAATGCTGCTGGAACTGGCGGTGGAGAACTACGCCGTAGTGGATAAACTCCGCGTTCCTTTCTATGCCGGATTGAATCTGCTGACGGGCGAAACGGGCAGCGGGAAATCAATTCTGGTGGGCGCGCTCGAGTTGTTGTTCGGCGGCCGGGCTTCGACGGATGTAATCCGGTCGGGCGAACAGAAGGCGCGGGTATCGGGGCGGTTCGAGATCAGCGGGAATCGTGAGTTGGAAGCGCTGCTGCGGGATGCGGGGCTCGAGAGCGAAGACGGCGAGCTGCTGATCGAGCGTGAAATTCTGGCTACGGGCAAGAGCCGCAACTTTGTGGGAAGCCGTCCGGCGACGGCCGCGCTGCTGCGGGACGTGGCGCCGCACCTGGGCGATATTCACGGTCAGCACGATCAACAGCGCTTGTTTCAGGCGGAAACGCAGCGCGACATGCTGGATGATTTTGCGCAGGCCAGTGTGCTGCGGGAAGCGGTGCGCGAGGCTTACCGGAAATTTCGCGGCGTGGAGCGGGAGTTGGCGGATCTGCAGGGCAACGAGCAGGATAAACTCCGGCAACTGGATATCTGGCAATTCCAACAGAAGGAGATTCGGAGCGCGGAGTTGAAGCCGGCCGAGGACGTCGCGCTGGAAGAAGAAAAGCGCGTTCAGCAGAATGTGGGACGGCTGCTGGAGAATGCGGGCGCGGCGTATACGGCGATCTACGAAGCGCCGGAATCGGCTTATGCCGAGTTGAAAACCGCCATGAAGAAGCTGGAAGATCTGACGCGCATCGATGGGGCGCTGGGCGATATTCGCGCGACGTTAGAGCCGGCCGTGATCGCGGTCCAGGAAGCTTCGTATGCGCTGCGCGACTACGTGGACAAGCTGGAAGCGGACCCGGCTCGCCTGGAAGAAGTGGAGACGCGGCTGGCGCTGATGGAACGGCTGAAGAGAAAATACGGCGGTTCACTGGACGCCATTCTGGAGTTCGCGGACGATCTGGACCGCAAGATCAGCGGCATCGAAAACGCGGATGTCCGGATGGCGGAACTGCGAGCGCAGCGTGAGGTTACGGCAAAAGCTTACGAGGAGTTTTCGGAGCAGCTGACCGACGCGCGCAAAGAAGCGGCGGCGAAGCTTTCGCGCGCGGTGGAAAAAGAGCTGGAAGCGCTGGCGATGGAGCGCACGGTATTTCGAATCGAGGTGGCGCCGGGCGAGTGGAGTGAATCGGGCGCGGACACGGTGCGATTTCTGGTTTCGCCGAACCGCGGGGAAGAGGTGAAACCGATGGAGAAGATCGCTTCGGGCGGGGAGATTTCACGCATTGCGCTGGCGTTAAAAAGCTGCCTGATGGCCTCGCAACACGCGGGTGCGACGCAGCGGACGCTGGTATTCGACGAGGTGGATACGGGGATCGGCGGAAGCGCGGCGGAAGGCGTGGCGCGAAGGTTGAAACGCTTATCGTCGACCAGCCAAGTATTGTGCGTGACTCATCTGGCGCAGGTGGCGAGCTTCGCCGATCATCACTTTCTGGTGGAGAAAGCGGAGGTGAAAGGCCGCACGACGACGCGCGTGGTAGAACTGGATCGCGTGGAGCGGCGGAACGAAGTGGCGCGCATGATCTCCGGACATCGGCTGACACCGGAGGCGTTGAAGCATGCCGATCAATTGATCGAACTGGCAACGTCAAAAAACTGAGAGGTTTGCGGATAGAATTGCGTTAGATGACGCGCGCGCGTTTTCTGATGATTGCGGCCGGCGGAATGTTGCTGGAAAGCTGCGGCCGGAAGCGCACGCAGGTTGCGCAAATCCCGCCCACACCCACGCCGCAGCCTGATACACAAGCTCCCTCACCGCCAGCCCAGACCGCGCAGCAACCGGCTCGAACGCGTCACCGGCCGCCGCCCGCTTTGCCTTCCGACGTTGCGCCGGAGACGGGCGTCGCCAGTTGGTACGGGCATCCTTATCACGGGCGGCAGTCGGCGAGCGGCGAGATCTACGACATGGAGCAGATGACGGCGGCGCACCGGACGCTTCCGTTCAACACGCTTGTGCAAGTGGAGAACCTGGATAACGGCATGATTACGCAGGTTCGGATTAACGACCGCGGTCCGTTCGTGGATAACCGCGTGATCGATCTTTCGCATGCCGCGGCGAACGCGATCAATATGGTTGGGCCGGGAACGGCGCGGGTGCGGCTGACGATCGTGGCGCCACCCGCGGCGCCGGAACCGGCGGTGTTTGCAGTGCAGGTAGCGGCGTTCGCGAATCGGGACAATGCGGATCGGATGGAGGCGCGGATGGCCGGTCTGTATGGGGCGGCAACTCTGCGGCTGCGGTCGGGCGCGACGCCGCTGTGGCGGGTGCTGGTGGGGCAGGCGCCCGATCCGGATCACGCGGAGAGTCTGGCGCGGCAAATCAGGTCGGAGCAGAAAGTACCGGAAGCTTTTGTGGTGCGGCTGGATCCGGATGTGGCTTAAGTTTCAAGTCTTATAAAAGAATTCCTATGAGCAAGCGCGTCAATATCATGCTGCCGGAAACGACATTATGACCCGGCCTTGCTCAGTGCCTGAGAAGGCGGGCTGCTACGTGGATATCCCTTAAACCGAATCGGGGTATTTTGAATGGCGGCGTAAGCGGGTACAGTCGAGAAGACGATCACCCATGCAATTCGTAGCTGTGGATTCGCCGCACGGGCTCGTGGGGCAATCGCTGCAGATCCGTCAGATCCGCGAACAGATTGAGAAGCTGGAGGGTTCGAGAACGCCCGTGCTGGTACTGGGCGAAAGCGGCACCGGCAAGGAGGTGATCGCGCGGGCGTTGCATGATTCCGGAAAGCGCGGCGCGTTCATTCCAATCGATTGCGGTTCGCTGGTGGGACCGCTGATGGAAAGCGAACTCTTCGGGCATACCCGCGGATCGTTTACGGGCGCGACTGAAGCCAAAAAAGGCCTGATCGAAATGGCCAATGGCGGCACGGCGTTCTTCGATGAGATCGGTGATTTGCCGCTGGAACTGCAGGTGAAGCTTCTGCGGTTGATTCAGGAACGCGAGTACCGCCCGGTCGGGTCATTGCAGCGGCAAAAGGTGGACATCCGCGTGATCGCCGCCACGCATCGCGATCTACCGCGCGAAGTGGAACGCGGGACCTTCCGGCAGGATCTGTTCTATCGGTTGAACGTGATCAAGCTGCGTGTGCCGCCGTTGCGGGAGCGGAAAGAAGACATCCCGCTGCTGGTGGAAAGATTTCTGTGCAAGAACGGCAGCTACTACAGCATCACGCCGGAAACGCTGGAAATGCTGATGAAGCATGATTGGCCGGGCAACGTGCGCGAACTGCAGAATGCGATGGAACGCTTGATCGCGCTTTCGGCGACGCCTCTGCTACATGCGATCGATCTGCCGTCGAGCGTTCAAAGTTCTTCCACATCGGATCTGATACACCTGGCGGCGGCCGTAGCGGCTGTGGCGGGCGAGAGGGAAGCGCCCGCGCGCGCGATTCTGCCGCTGCACGAGGTTGAGAAACGGGCCATCATCGAAGCGCTGGAGCGGACCAAGGGCGACCGCGGGGTGACGGCGGTGCTGCTGGGAATCGGACGAACCACGCTTTACCGTAAGCTGAAGGAATACCGACTCGACTCCTTTGAAGATCGCACTTGATGCCACATACAGTGTTGGGCGAAATTTGTCGGGCATCGGTGTTTATTCGCGGGAGCTCCTTGCGGAGTTGGCCGCGCTGCAGCCGGATTTCGATTGGCGCTGGTTGTACCGGCCCCACCGTTTCCGTGGAGCGCTGCGGGAGACACCGCCGCGCGGGGTGAGCCGTGGAATCCTCTTTGAAAGCGCTCCCTGGCGAACGTCCAGGTTATTCCACGGATTGAATCAACGGCTGCCCCGGCGGCGGTTCTTCCGGCAGGTGGCAACATTTCACGATCTGTTCGTGATGACGGCCGAGTATAGCGAGCCGGACTTTCGCACGCGTTTTACCGGGCAGGCGCGGCGAGCGGCGGGCGAAGCGGATCACATCATCGCCGTTTCGCAGTTCACGGCCAACCAGGTGGTGGATCTTCTGGGGGTGGAACGTTCGCGCGTGACGGTGATTCCCCACGGTGTCCGGCCGTTCCCACCCTTGGATGTTCCGCGCGAGAAGATCATTCTGCACGTGGGTGCGATTCAGAAACGTAAGAATCTGGTGCGGTTGGTGCGCGCGTTCGAGGCCGTGCCGCCGGATTGGAAGCTGGTGCTGGCGGGTTCGGACGGGTACGCGGCGGCTGAGGTCCATCGGGCCATCGAGCAATCGAAGAGCGGCGCCCGCATTGCCGTCACGGGCTATCTAAGCGCCGGGGAGCTTGCGCGCTGGTACGCACGGGCTACCGTTTTTGCGTTTCCTTCTTTGGATGAGGGCTTTGGGATGCCGGTGCTGGAAGCGATGTCGGCGGGCGTGGCGGTGATTGCCTCCCGCGGATCGGCTGTGGGGGAAGTGGCGGGAAGCGCCGCACTGCTGATCGATCCGGAATCGGAGCAAGATCTTGCGCTTGGATTACGGCGTTTGACGCTGGAGGAAAGCCTGAGGAAATCTCTGATTGGAAAGGGGTTGGCTCGCGCGGCCGGTTATACCTGGGCGAACGCGGCCGCTCTGACGCTCGATGTTTATCGACGGCTTTCAGAGTAAACGCCGAGCCTAACCTTCGTCTACCACGATTTTCAAAGCTTTGAGAAAGCGTTCATCCTGAGGGCTGAACTTTACCTTCCCCGCGGCTACTTTGGAAGGCTTTGAATCCGAGACAGCCACTTCAGCGCCGGTGTCCGCGTCATCGTCGCGGCGATTGAATCCGATGGTGGCTTCCAGAACGAGGAAAACATCATACCCGCTGCGGCGAATTTCGCCGATAGCCTCCGCAATCCGATCCGATTCGGAAAGCGAGTCATTGATCGCGGCTCCTAAGTGGTGCATCAACTGCTTTAAGCTGTCTTCCACGTTTCCGCCCCTTTCCGACGGGCTTGCCCTGAACTTTCGATGCATGCGGGACGCCCGGAGTTCCAAAGACGCCGCCCGATCTTCATCGTTTCCACGATTGTATAAGCCATCCCTTCCCAGTACAACCAAATACAACTTCCGGCACAAGCTTTTCATCGGCGTATTTTCTGATGCGCCACATAGCCATTTGGAGATACGAGCAAAGGTTCTGTTAGGATGAGACGTGGCGAAGATCAACCTGGTCCGCGGGTCGGTTCTCTTCTTTCGGCACTTTGTTCCGGCGGCGGTACGCCCGGCGCGAACGCTCTGGAATGAGATCATCGGCTTTCTATTCCTGGTGATCGCGCTCGCCATCGGCGCCACTTTCGTGAATGAAGCCATTCGTTTCAAAGGCGATCCCGGCAGCCTGATCAAGATGGTATTTTCCGGAATCGTGACGCTTGTGATGGTCTTCTACGGTGTGACTTCGTTTCTGAAAGCGCGCCGGATTTCGCGGTCGTGAGCCGGGCGGATTCCGAAGAGCCTGGAGCTTTTCCGTACACCCGGGGAATTTACCCCGATATGTACCGCGAGCGGCTTTGGACCATGCGGCAGTACGCCGGGTTCGGAACGGCGGAAGAAAGCAACCAGCGCTACCGATACCTGCTGGCGCAAGGCACCACCGGACTATCGGTAGCTTTCGACCTACCTACACAGATGGGCATGGATGCGGACCATCCACTGGCGGCCGGCGAGGTGGGCCGCGTGGGAGTTTCCATCTCCACCCTCGCCGACATGGAGACACTGTTCCGGGACATTCCGCTCGATAGTGTTTCGACGTCGATGACCATTAATTCGACGGCCGCCATCCTGCTCGCGTATTACGTGCTGACGGCGCGGCTGCGGGGGATCGATTCCCGGCGGCTCACGGGCACGATCCAGAACGACATCCTGAAGGAATACATCGCGCGCGGAACGTACATCTACCCACCCAGGCAGGCGATGCGGATCATCACGGACCTATTCGCCTGGGCGGCGGAGGAAGTGCCGGAGTGGAACACGATTTCCATCAGCGGCTATCATATCCGCGAAGCAGGCTCGACGGCGACGCAGGAGGTGGCGTTCACGTTCGCGAACGCGATCGCGTATATTGAATCCGCACTGGCGGCCGGTCTGGAGATCGACAGCTTCGCGCCCCGCCTTTCCTTCTTCTTCAACAGCCACAACAACTTTCTGGAAGAGATTGCGAAGTTCCGGGCGGCGCGCCGCTTGTATGCGCACCTCATGCGGGAGCGATTTCACGCGAAGAATCCGCGTTCCACGGCGTTGCGGTTCCACGCGCAGACGGCCGGCTCCACGCTGACGGCGCAGCAGCCGGACGTGAACGTGGTGCGCACGTCCATTCAGGCGCTGGCTGCGGTGCTGGGCGGGGCGCAGTCTTTGCATACGAACGGACGGGACGAAGCGCTTTCGCTGCCGACGGAAGAATCGGCGCGCTTGGCTCTGCGCACGCAACAGATCATCGGCTACGAAACGGGCGTAACCAACACGGCCGATCCGATGGGCGGAAGCGAAGTGATCGAACGGATGACGGATGAGATCGAGCAAGGTGCGCGCGGGATTCTGAGCGAGATCGAGGACATGGGAGGAACGCTGCGCGCCATCGAAACCGGGTGGATCCAGAACCAGATCCAAAACTCCGCGTTCGCGTTTCAGCGCGAGGTGGAGTCGGGCCGGCGGATTGTGGTGGGCGTGAACCGGTTCCGCGCCACCGAAGAAAAGATTATTCCGACCTTTCGCCTGGACTCCGACGGCGAACGGGCGCAGGTGGCGCGGTTGCGGGAAGTTCGGGCGACCCGGCACCAAGCCGCGGTGGCTGCCGCTCTGGCGGGTTTAACCGAAGCGGCGCGCGGGAGCGCTAACTTGATGCCGCACATCCTGGACGCGGCGAAGGCATGGTGCTCGGTCGGCGAGATCTCCGAAGCGCTGCGCGTGGTCTTCGGAGAATACGTCGAGACGGGCTATTAGCCGGCGGCCGTTTCCGCGGGCGCCGCTTCCGCGCTGAAGGACGTCAGCGGGAAGATGTAATGGACCTTCGGTTTCCGCAGACCAAGAGAGTGCATCAGACGGCCGACGTGATCCTGGTCATAGCGAATGCTGAAGCGCTGCTCGATCGCCACCGCGAGGCGGGCGGTGGTCCATCGATCGTCGGGAAAACCGAAAGCGCGGGCACCTTCGCCATGAATCAGGACGATCTCCGACTTCTGATCTTCCGACAAACGGCTGGGACGGCCGGTAGCACGGCGCTTCTTGAGTCCGTCGACGCCCCGGTGATCGAGGGCGCGCCGCCAACGCGACGTGGTAGTCCGGCTTACGCCGTACTTGCGCGCGACTCGTGATTGAGACGAACCGTTAGCGAGCTCACGGGCAGCTTGCAGACGGCGATATTCCATTTCCTCGCGTGAGAGAGAACCGTTTTGGATCTCCATTCTGTGTCGCGCGGATTGTCGATGGCCAGAGCAACTTCAGCATAACAAAAAATCGCGGAGAGGAAAGAATGTTTTTCGGAGTCATTTATCGGGTTTCTGCAAATATCGAGTGACAACGCTGACGTTATAGATTATTGGGATGCAACGCAACTGGATTTATGCAGGAGCGGCGATAGTAATGGCCGCGGGCGCGCTCCTGATCGCCGAAGAGAAACTCGGGCCTCCGATTACCGTGGTTGATCCCGGTGGACCGGGCAAAGCTCCTTCCGACGCGGTGGTGTTGTTCGATGGCGGCGATCTCTCGCAATGGCGAAGCAAAGATGGGGGCGCGGCCCGGTGGACGGTAGCGAACGGCGAACTGTGCGTGAACAACGGGACGGGCGATATCTACAGCAAGGCGATGTTCCGAAGCGCGCAGATCCATGTGGAGTTTGCGACGCCGCTGATGCCGGAGATGCGCGGGCAGGCGCGGGCCAATAGCGGCGTTTATATCCAGAGCCATTACGAGATGCAGATTCTCGATTCCTACCAGAACCCGACTTACTTCGGCGGCTCCGCGGGTTCGGTGTATATGCAGCACGATCCGCTGGTGAACGCGAGCCGAAAGCCGGGCGAATGGCAGACTTACGACATCGTCTTTCACGGGCCGGAATGCGATGGCGCGGGGCAAGTGAAGGCGCAGCCGCGCGTGACGATCTTGCTCAACGGCTTGCTGGTGCAGGATAACACCACGATCACCGGGCCAACGGGGCATGGCGACCGGGAACATATCTGCGATGCCGGTCCGCTGGAGTTACAGGATCACGGACATGCCGATATGAAGGATAAGTTTATGCGGTTCCGGAATGTTTGGTTTCGACCGCTTTGAGAACGTTACCGGAATTCCGGGGTGCGCGCGGACACCTGGGCCATTAACGTACGCAGGGATTGCTCGCTGCACGTCTTGCACACGAGCACGCAGTTCTGTTTAGAACAAGGGAACTGCATGGTGCGCACGCGCGGGCAGTTGGGGCGTTTGCACGCGACTCCCTCGAAATTACTTTCGGCCCAGCGGTTCACGCCCGCGTCCAGCTTCACTTTGGGAGAAGCGACGAAAAGCGCGACCGTGTCATCCGAACCGGTGAAGATAACCTGCTTCACGGGTTCGCCATCGAAGCGGCCCACCCGTTCAGCGGTGGCATCGTATCCGGCGAGAGAGACCAAGCCATCGTTATCCGGCACGGTTTGAAAGTTGGCCGGCGTGCGGGAAATGGGGGGAACGGAACGGTCGACAGTCAGCCAGAGTGCGGGCGCCAGCAGGATACACGCGACTGACGCGACGGCCCATGTCAATTGGAATCTCCGCGTGCGGACGGTATGGCGCGCTGTCCGGCCAAGCGCCGGTTCGATTCGCTCCCAGAGACCTTCCGGCGCCGGTACCGGACGAAGCTCCCGCGCCAGCCATTCGCGCACATTCCTGTCGTCTTTCACGCTATCGTCCCCCGAAATTTTTCCAGCTTCTTCGCCAGCAGTTTGTGGCCGCGGTTTAATCGGGACGCGACCGTTCCCGTGGAGATGCCCAGCACTTCGGCGATTTCTTCATACGACAGTTCCCGCATGTAGCGCAACAATATGGGGACGCGAAGAGCGGGCGTTAACTTCGAAATCGCGGCGTGGATCGCGATGGACGTCTGCGCGCGTTCGAAGCTGTGCTCCTGGATATTTCCGCCGCTGACCAGCGCGGGATGTTCCGCGGTGAGCCAGGGAAGAAAACGTTTGCGGCGACGTTGGTCGTCGATGCAGGCGTTGGCCACCACGCGATAAAGCCAGGTTTCAAAGCGCGAGTCGCCCCGAAACTCTTTGATCCGCTGGTAGAGCTTCACGAAGATATCCTGGGTCAGATCCGCGGCATGCGCGTCATTGCCCAGAAACCGCAGAGCGAACGCATACACGCGGTCTTTGTAGGTCTCGAAAAGGACTCGAAACGCCTGTTGATCGCCGCGCGCGCAAGCCTCCAACAGATCGGTCTCCACGCAAGCTTCCGCGGCTAGAGGCGTCGCCATCTTATTGTTCGACGGAGCGTTTCGCAATTTCCTTCAGTAAAAAGTGCCTGAAGTAGAATGATAATTCGCATCGCGCCTGTCATGCAGTCCGGATCGCTTAAAAAAACTCCGTTGAATGAGATACATAGAGCCGCTAAGGCGAAGATGGTCGATTTCGGCGGCTGGGATATGCCGGTGCAATACGCCGGGCTGGTGCAGGAGCATCTGGCGGTCCGGCGATCGGTGGGACTGTTTGACGTCAGCCATATGGGCGAGATCGATATTCGCGGTCCCGAGGCGCTGAAGCTGGTGGATTATGCTACGACCAACGCCGCGGGGAAGCTGAAGATCGGGCAGGCGCATTACTCGGGTTTGCTGTATGACCACGGTGGATTCGTCGATGACATTCTGGTGCACAAAGTAGCAGACGACCATTTCTTCCTGTGCGTGAACGCGTCGAATCAGGAGAAAGATTTCGAGCATATCGACGCGCTGAACAAGTGGGATTGCAGCGTGGAACTATCGAGCGGCCGGTATGCGCAGATCGCCGTGCAGGGGCCGAACGCGCGGGCGACGCTGCGGAAGTTGACGCCGTGCGACTTGAGCGCGATCAAGTATTACTGGTTCACCGATGACGAAGTGGCGGGAGTGCCGGCGCGGATCGCGCACACCGGGTACACCGGCGAAGATGGTTTCGAAATCTATGTTGCGCCGTCGGATGCGGCGCGCGTCTGGGGCCGGTTGATGGAAGCCGGTGAAGAATTCGGCATTCAACCGTGCGGGCTGGGCGCGCGGAATACGCTGCGTCTGGAAGCCAAGATGGCGCTGTACGGGCATGAAATCCATGCGTCCATCAATCCATTCGAGGCGGATCTCGGATGGATCGTGAAGATGGATAAAGGCGAATTCCTCGGACGCGCGGCGCTCGAAAGCGTGCGCGAGGCGGGCGTTCGACGCAAGCTGGTGGGCTTCGAAATGCGCGGGCGCGGGATTGGGCGCGATGGCTATGAAGTGCGGCTCGATGCGGAACCAGCCGGTTGGGTTACCAGCGGATCGCCCGCGCCGGCGCTCAACAAGAACATCGGGCTATGCTATGTTCCGGTGGCCGACGCGCAGCCCGGCCGCAAAATCGAAGTGATGATCCGCAATCAGCCGGTGGAAGCCGAGACGGTGGAAACCCCTTTCTATAAGAGGCCGAAATGAACTATCCCGAAAACTTTCGCTATACCAAAGAGCATGAGTGGGCGCTGACCGAAGGCGACGTCGCCACCATCGGCATCACTTATCACGCGCAGCATGAGCTGGGCGACATCGTTTACGTCGACCTTCCGAAGGTGGGAACGCATCTCGATCAGGGGCAGTCGCTGGGGTCGGTGGAATCGGTGAAAGCGGTGTCCGATATTTACTCGCCGTTGTCGGGCGAGGTGGTGGAGATCAATGAGACGCTCGCCACCGCTCCGGAGTCGCTCAATGACGATCCGCACAATGCGGCGTGGCTGGTGAAGCTGCGGCTATCGGCCCCGGACCAGATAAAGAATCTTCTTTCCGCCGCCGCCTATCAAGAATATGTAGGAGCAGAAAGCTAGTTGCGTTATCTTCCGAAGTCTGACTCCGAGCGGCTGGAAATGCTGGCCGCTTGCGGGTTTTCCAAGCCTGAAGAGTTGTATCAACAATTACCGAAGGCCGCACTGTTGGACCGTCCGTTGAACATTGAAGCGGGCAAGTCGGAATACGAGATTATCGATTTCTTCCGGGATCAGAGCGCGCGCAATGCAAATGGCTACACGTCATTTCTCGGCGCGGGGGTTTATAACCACTACCGCCCGGTGATGGCGGATGTGGTGGTTTCGCGCGGCGAATTCCTGACTTCTTATACGCCGTATCAAGCGGAGATTTCGCAAGGCACGCTGACGGCGATCTTCGAATTCCAGACCATGATCTGCCAGTTGACCGGCATGGATGTGGCGAATGCGTCGATGTACGACGGGTCCACCGCGGTTCCGGAAGCGGCGATGATGGCCGTTCGCGTTACGGGGCGCAGCCGCATTCTGGCCGCGCGGACGTTGCATCCAGAGTATCGTGAAGTGCTCGACACGTACGCCAAGCATCAGGCGATTCCGGTGGAGGAATTCGGTTACCACGCGGATAGCGGGCAGCTCGATCTGGAAGATCTGGAAGCGAAGCTGAATGAACAGACGGCTGCGGTGATTGTGCAATCGCCGAACTTTTTCGGCATCGTGGATCAGGTGGAAGAAGCGGCGCGGCTGGCCCACAAGCGCGGTGCGCTGCTGATATTAGTGTTTGCCGAAGCGGTGGCGCTGGGGATTTTGGAACCTTCTTATCAGGCCGATATCATCGCCGGGGAGTTGCAATCGTTTGCGATCTCGCCCAGTTACGGCGGCCCTTTCGCCGGCATCATTGCCACGCGCGAGAAGTACATGCGGCAGTTGCCCGGCCGCTTGGTGGGCGAAACGCGCGATACCAATGGCAATCGCGCCTATTGCCTGACGCTTTCCACGCGCGAGCAGCATATCCGGCGCGAGAAGGCGACTTCGAATATCTGCACGAACCAGGCTTTGATCGCCCTGATGGCGACGGTCTTCATGGAGATCTACGGCAAAGAAGGTTTGCGCGAACTGGCGACGCAGAACTTATCGAAAGCGCATTATCTGGCGTCGAAAGTGAGGCCGCATTTCTCCGGGCCGTTCTTCAACGAGTTCGTCGTCTCCGGCAATGGAACGCCTGTGGAAGAGGTGAACCGTAAGCTGCTCGATCAGAAAATCATCGGCGGATTGCCGCTGCGGAAGTTCTATCCGGAGCTTGGAAACGCCATGCTGGTGTGCGCCACGGAGATGACGCGGCGCGAGCAGATGGATCGGCTGGCGGAGGCTTTTTAGAATGATTCGCAAAGTCCGTCCGCACATCACACAGAACGAAGCTCTGATCTTCGAAGAGAGTTCGCCGGGCAAGATCGGGTATCAGCTTCCGGATCTTGATGTGCCTTCCGTCGATCCTGCCCAAGCTCTAGGTGCCAGGAACGTGCGCGCGGAGATCGAAGACTTTCCGGAAGTGAGCGAGGTGGAAGTGATCCGCCACTTCACGCGGCTTTCGACGTGGAACTATGCGATCGATCTCGGCATGTATCCGCTGGGATCGTGCACGATGAAGTACAACCCTCGTGTGAATGAGCTGGTGGCGCGGCTCGATGGTATGGCGTGGCCGCATCCGTATCAGCCCGACGAACTCTCGCAGGGCGCGATGGAAGTGATCGCGCGGCTGGAGCAGGCGATGCTGGAGATCACGGGTTTGGACGCGGTGACGCTGCAGCCCGCCGCCGGCGCGCACGGCGAGTTCACCGGAATCCTTCTGGTGCGCGCGCTGATGGAATCGCAGGGCAATCCGCGCAAGCGCATTCTGGTCCCCGATTCCGCGCATGGCACCAATCCAGCGACCGCCATGATGGCCGGCTACACCGTGCAAAATATCAAGTCCAACGAAAAGGGCTTGATGGATGTGGAGCAGCTCGCGCGGCTGGTGGATGATGGGGTGGCTGCGCTGATGGTGACGAACCCCAGCACGCTCGGTGTGTTCGAAGAGAACATCATCCAGTGCGCGGAAATTCTGCATAGCAAAGGCGCGATGCTCTACATGGACGGCGCGAATATGAACGCGCTGGTGGGCCTCGCGCGGCCCGGCGATTTCGGTGTCGATGTCATGCACATCAACCTGCACAAGACGTTTTCGACTCCGCATGGCGGCGGCGGTCCCGGCGGCGGTCCGGTGGCGGTGAAGGAGCATCTCGCCCCGTTTCTGCCGAAGCCGCGGCTGGCGCGCAAAAGTTCGGAACCCGGCGCTCTGTGGACGTGGAATTACGATCTTCCGCAATCGATCGGCCGGGTGCGGTCCTTCTACGGCAACTTCGGCGTGCTGGTGCGCGCGCTGGCTTACATCATGGCGCACGGCGGCAATGGATTGCGCAATGCAACCGTTGATGCGCTGCTGAACGCGAACTACATCCGCTACAAGCTGGCGCCTTACTTCGACCTACCCTACGACAGCCCGAACATGCACGAAGTCGTGTTCTCGGATGAGCGGCAGGCGAAGAAGGGGGCGCGCACCGGAGACATGGCCAAGCGTCTGATCGATTATGGGTTTCATCCATATACGGTCAGCTTCCCGACCATCGTGCGCGGCGCGATGATGATGGAGCCGACCGAGACGGAGCCGAAGCGCGAGCTCGACTTGTTTGTCGACGCAATGATTTCGATTGCGAAGGAAGTGGACGACGAACCGGCGAAGTTGAAGGATGCGCCGCATCTGACGCGCACCACGCGCGTGGATGAAACGCGCGCGGCAAGAAACCCGATCGTCAAGTGGCAGCCGGAACGGACGGGGAGCAAGGCGGCGGATTAGCTATACTCGGGCGCTATATCGTGCCGCAGCGGCGCCCCGGTCTGGAGGCCTTTACCCTTCAGTCTGTAGGACCGGACCACAAGAGTTTTCTGGAGTATCCGTGCGCAAGACTTCCGTCCCTTTGAGTGCTCCTAATGGGGTGTGATATGTACTTCGGCTGATTCAAGAAAACGACGTTGGCGAATCACGGTCACCACGCCAGCAGGGTGTCCACGTTGGCGTCGAGTGTACTGTGGAAATAGGGTCCCCGAACCGGTGGCCGCTCAGGATCTCAGAACGGCGCGATGATGAGACCTGGGATTTCCTCGAAGTGACGGCGGTTGAGAGTTGCGACCGCGTAGCCTTGCTGTAGGGCTGCCACGCCAATCAGGAGATCGTCAAAGGAATTTTCACACCTTTGGCCGCCTGGCTACCGCTAATCGTGCCGGCGAGTTCTGCGGTTCGTCCTTAATCGACTGGACAAGGATATGCTTCTTCAACTCATCGATAAATGCCCGGCGTTGCCGACGGACTTCCGCCGTGTTGGCACGTTCCACGCCGTGCACAAGTTCATTGGAGACCTCGTGATAAGTCACATGTACCGTCGGCATGCTTTCGATCGTAGCGCCGATCCCCACCACCCGGGTGGTGGCGCTCCCGCAATGCGGCGGATTAGCTATACTCGGGGGATCATGTCAGTACGCGGTGGCGATAAGGCCCGTTATGGGCGATTACGAAAGCAGAAGCTCGCTCGCCGGCTGGTGAACCGCGAACTGCGCGCGAAACTTCTTCCGAAAAAGCCGGAAGCTGAATCCACGCCCGCTTCTTAATAACCCCCATCTCCATCGGATTCGGTGGATTCAAGTGATTGATTTAAAAGCATCTTAGTTCCTTCGGAATATTGCATTCCGGCGGAAATCCACGCACTATAACAAGATGCTCGCAACACTAACCAGCAGTACCGGCACAGCCGACCGAGAGTTGTTGGCGGTAGCGCGCAAGGCGGTTGCGGCCGTCGATGAGCGCCGAATTATTTCCATTCTCAAAGACGGAATGGTGACGCTGGCGCGGCGCGGGGTGCTGGGCAGTCTGCCGTTTCCCGAGCCGGGCGCCGATCGGTATTCGCGCAGTCTCGTCTACTCCGATGCCTGGGAGCGCTTTACGGTGATCGCCATGACGTGGGGTCCCGGCCAGAAAACCGCGCTGCACGATCACGCCGGTGTATGGTGCGTGGAAGTAGTGGTAGATGGCGACATGCAGGTCACCAATTACGAGTTGATGGAGGAACAGGCCGGTGGCCGCTGCCTCTTCGAACGGCGCGAGACCATAGCGGCTCCGCCGGCCTCCTCCGGTTCGCTCCTGCCGCCCTTTGAGCATCATGTTTTCGGGAATATCGGCAGCCATCCTTCGCATACCGTTCATATTTACGGCGGTCCGATGAACGGCTGCAATATCTTCGAACCTGACGGCCAGGGCTGGTTCCAGCGGCGGCATCGGGAACTGCGCTATGACGGTTGATCGAACCGTTCTGATCGCGGGCGGCGGTGCGAGCGGGGCTTTGGTCGCCGCCAACTTGTTGCGCGATTGCCGTGTCACGCGCGTCGTGCTGATCGAACCACGAACCGAACCCGCGCGCGGGATGGCCTACTCCACGGATTGCCCCCTGCATCTGCTGAACGTTCCTGCGGCGAAGATGTCCGCTTTCCCGGATGATCCCGGGCATTTTGTGCGCTGGCTGCATAACCGCGGCCGGAAGGAGTATTCCGACACTTCCTTTGTTCCGCGGATGATTTATGGCGACTATCTCAGCGCGGTGCTCGACGAAGCGCGCGCCGGGGCGGGTTCCAAGAGTTTCGAGCACATTCAGGCGAAGGCGATTGACCTGGAAAACGTGAACGGGCAATGGCGTTTGCGGCTGTCAAACGGGAGTGTGGTGCGGGGCGATGCGTTCGTGCTGGCGCTCGGGAATCAGGCGCCCGCGCCATGGCCGAATCTGGATGCGGAGGTTGCCGGGAGTGGCCGCTATTTCGGAATCACCTGGAATGCGGAGGCGTTGCGGCCGTCCGATCCCGAGACCCCAATCCTGCTGCTCGGCAGCGGCTTGACCGCCGTCGACGCTTTGCTGGCGTTGCGGCACAACGGGCACCGCGGCCCGGTGCACATGGTTTCGCGGCGCGGGCTGCTTCCAGCCGATCACCTTCTTTCGGATTGCGCGACGATGCCGTTCGAAGGGTCGCCGACCGCGCGCCAATCCGCGAGGCAAATGCGGATGTGCGCGCGGGATGCCGAGATTCTGTATGGCAACTGGCGTGTGGCCGTGGATGGAGTCAGACCCAGAACCAATGAGCTTTGGGGAATGCTTTGCCCGGCGGAGCAGCGCCGCTTCATGCGGCACCTGCGCGGCTTCTGGGACGTTCATCGCCACCGGATGGCGCCGGAAATCGGTGCGACCATCAAAGAACTAATAGCCGTCGGCACACTGCGCGTTTCCGCCGGAAGAATCGGCCCTATGCGGCTCACGCCGGGCGGAATCGCCGTCTCCATTCAATTCCGGGGCTCCGCCGTGGCCACCCAGGTTGAGGCTGGGCGGGTGATCAACTGCACCGGTCCCGAGTCGAATCTGAAACGGGTGCCCGATCCTCTCATTCAAAGCATGATCCGGCACGGACATGTGACGCCCCACCCGCTGAGAACCGGTGCGGAGGTGGATGCCGATGGCGCGCTCATCGGAGCGGACGGCGAATCTTCCCCGTCGCTCTTCGCTATGGGCCCGTTACGTTGGGGATCTCTGCTCGAAACGGTGGCGATGCCGGAAATCCGAGACCAGGCGAGCCGTCTTGCGAAGCTGCTCGCCCGGCCCCAAACACCCAGTCCGGCGTATGAACTGGTGGGCGTTCGTTAGGGCGTAACCGCGAAAACGATTCCGTCGTTCCCCGTTGCCCCACCGTAACGCGTGGTGCTATAGAGAGTTCCCTGGTAAGCCACCAGCGCGGCGTCCGGCGCCTGACCGTTGGTCCCCGTGAAAGTGACCAGAATGGTCTCGATCCACGGATTACCCGCAACCACCGGCGGCGTCAATTGAAACACCGTTCCCTGCGATTGCTCGCCGTCCGTTCCGCCTCCGTTCGTAGTCCCATAAAGGACACCGTTGGCGCCAAGTGTGACCGGCGATTGCACGTAGAGACCGTCACCGAGATCGAAACTATGCAACACCTTTTCCGTCCAGGTCCCGCCGGCTACCGCGGGCGGCGTTAGCTGGTATACCGTGCCATGACCGGTCGTGCCCGCCGTGCCGCCCAGGTAGGTGGTCCCATAGAGAATCCCGTTGGCGTCGCTGATCAACCCCGCTTGCGGATTGGCGCCGTCATTTCCCCCGCGAAACCGATGGATGTTCGTCTTAGTCCACGCGCCCCCGGATACCACCGGCGGCGTCAGCTCGAAGACCTGACCGTAGCCGCCCGAATAGGCGGTCCCGATTAACACGCCGCCTGAGCCCATCAGCAGAGTTCCTTCCGGATTGCCCCCATCCGTGTTCCCCCCAAACGAGTAGAGAACCGTCTCCGTTG
Organism: Bryobacteraceae bacterium; assembly: GCA_965225785.1. GTDB lineage: Bacteria > Acidobacteriota > Terriglobia > Bryobacterales > Bryobacteraceae > Bog-113. Next base: position 656,805 of record CBDDBV010000022.1, read on the forward strand.
CGGGCGCACCGCCCGTTCCGGGAACAACCTGGAAAACCGTGCCGTCTCCCGAAGTTCCCCCGTTGAAGGTGCATCCATACAAAACCCCGCTGGCGCCCCGGGTCAGGCCGGAATAGGGAAACTGCCCGTCCGTTCCCGCCTGAAAGCTGTAGACGACGGACTCCGTGTAGGCGCCGCCGGCCACCGCGGGCGGGGTAAGCTCAAACACCGTCCCCACGCCTAATGCACCCCCGAATTCAGTGGTTCCGTAAAGCACGCCATTGGGAGAAATGATCAAACCCGCTTGCGGATTTCCCCCATCGGCAAACCCGGTAAAGCTGTACAACATGGTTTGCGTGAAGACGCCCCCCGTTCCCGGCGTGAGTTCGAAAACGGTCCCATATCCATAGACGCCCCCATCGTACGTGGTTCCGAAAAGCACGCCACCTTTGCCCAGCGTCAGCGCGGAGACGGAATGGGAACCGTTGGACCCGGTGAAGCTGTTGATGGTGGTGAGCACCGGCGTAGCGGCCTGTGCGTGAGAGATCGCGTGGAAACAGATAAAGGCGGAGACAGCAAAGGTAGCTGCGATTTTGGCGGACTCGGTAAATGAAATGACCACTAGTGGTCCTCCTGTATTGACGTAGTATCGCAACTCACCATTGTTCTCCGCGCTACGCTGAAAGAGCCAAGCTAATGGCGCTTCCCCTCACACTGCCACTCGTCCCGCGCAAGCCCGAGATCATGAGCCCCGCCGGCTATTGGCCGCAGTTGCGCGCCGCGATCGAAGCCGGAGCGGATTCCGTCTACTTCGGGCTGAAACATTTCTCGGCGCGCGCCAAGGTGGGGTTCGATCTGAGCGAGTTGCCGGAGGTGATGCGCACCCTGCACGAGCGCGGCGTGCGCGGGTTCGTCACCTTCAACACACTTATCTTTGAACATGAACTGCGGGAAGCGGCTGAAGCCATCGCGGCCATCGCGGAAGCGGGCGCGGACGCTTTGATCGTTCAGGATCTTGGGATCACCAGGCTCGCGCGGGAAATTGCTCCGTCGATTGAATTACACGCCAGCACGCAAATGAGCATCACCAGTGCGGAGGGCGTGGAATTCGCGCGCCGGTTCGGCGTGGACCGCGTGACTCTGGCGCGCGAACTCTCGCTCGACGAGATCCGCGCCATCCTCGCCAAAACCGATTGCGAGCTGGAGATGTTCGTCCACGGCGCGCTCTGCGTGGCTTATTCCGGACAATGTTTTTCGTCGGAAGCGTGGGGCGGCCGCAGCGCGAACCGCGGCCAGTGCGCGCAGGCGTGCCGGCTTCCTTATCAGATGCTGGTGGATGGCGAAGTGGAGCCCCTGGCTGACGCGCGGTATTTGCTTTCACCCGGCGATCTCTACGCGCTGCATCAGGTTCCCGAGATTGTCCGCATGGGGATCGCCGCCCTCAAGATCGAAGGCCGATATAAGGACGCGGACTACGTTGCGTTGACCACTCGCGCTTACCGCAAAGCGGTAGACGAAGCCTGGGCCGGACTGCCGCTCAGCGTCACCCCAGCCGAGGAGTTGCAGATCGAACAGGTCTACTCCCGCGGGCTTGGTCCGCATTTCGTTATCGGGACGAATCACCAGACCGTTGTGCAGGGCCGCTCGCCCGGACATCGCGGGATTTACGTCGGCAGAGTGGTTTCGGTTGAGCCGGATCGCGTGATTCTCCAGCCCGGTGACGCGCTTCAAATCTCCCCACTGAAAGCCGGTGACGGCGTCATGTTCGATGCGGCGGACTGGCGCAGCCCGGAGGAACCGGAAGAAGGCGGCCGCATTTACCATGTTCTCCCGCGCCTGGATGGCGACCTGGAACTGCTGTTCGGAAACGGTGCGCTTCGTTTCGACCGGGTCCGCGCGGGCGATCTGGTGTGGCGGACGAAAGATCCCGATCTGGCGCGCGCCGCCCGGCCGTACACCGAAGCCGCCGCGCCCGTCCGGCGGCAACCCGTACACGTGCATGTGACCGCGCGGGAAGGGGAGCCGCTGTCCACGGAGTGGTCTCTAGCCCGCCGTCCTTCCCTTCGGGTGCGCGCCGTGTCTGTGGCCGACCTCGGCAAGGCGCAGAGCCGCGTGGTCGACCTCGCTTTCCTTCGCGATCAGTTCGGTCGATTAGGAAACACCGCCTACGAGCTTGGTGACGTCACCCTGGAAGTCGCCGGTTCTCCATTCGCTCCCGCATCGGTTCTCAATCAGGTGCGGCGGGATGCGGTGGAACGGCTCCGCCAAGCTCAGCGGGACGGAGTTGGCATAACCGTTCTCGATCCGAATCAGGTGCTGGATGTGGAACGGTGCGTTCCCGCTCCCAGATCGCCGCAGTGCGCCGCTCGCATTCATCTCCTGGTCCGCACACCGGAGCAGCTCGCAGCCGCGCTGGATTATCGGCCCGCCAGCATCACGCTCGATTATCTCGATCTCTATGGACTGCGCCCATCCATCGAAAGAGTGAAACAAAGCGGCACCGTTGCGCGCGTTGCCAGTCCGCGCGTGCTCAAGCCTGGCGAAACCCGCATCCTCGATTTTCTGTTAAGCCTGGATGCGGAGATCCTTGTCCGATCGAGCGGAATGCTGCACACCCTGGCTGTTCGAAATCATCCACCTCTGGTCGGCGATTTCAGCCTGAACGCGGCAAACTCTCTCAGCGCTCAACGATATCTGGAACAGGGGCTTTTGCGCATCACCCCGACGCATGACCTGAACGCGGCCCAAATTGCCTCGCTCGCTTCCGGCGTCGGAGCAAGCCGGGTGGAGGTAATCGCCTATCAACATCTGCCTGTATTTCACACCGAACACTGCGTATTCTGCCGCTTTCTTTCGACGGGAACCAGCTATAAGAATTGCGGACGCCCATGCGAAAAACATCAGGTCGCACTGCGTGATCATTCCGGCCGCGCTCACCCCGTCGTGGCCGACGTGGGATGCCGCAACACTGTGTTTGGCGCGGAGGCTCAGGAAGCCAGTTTGCATCTGGCCAACTGGCAAGCGGTGGGTATCTCGAATTTCCGGCTGGAATTCGTTCACGAAACCGCTGCGCAGGTCACTATCATCGCGGAGGCTTTTGGCTCGGCACTGGCCGGTGAACTAACTTTCGCTAAACTAAATCAATTAATTCGAAACATAGCGCCGGAAAAAAGCACGGAGGGAAGTCTCTTCATTCCGAAGGATTACCTCACCCTGCCGGTTCTTCAGTAACAACTCTGTGACCCAGACTACACTTTCTTCAACGAATGGCAACCCGCTTCTAATCAACTAATTGGCTCGGACAAACGGGCCCCATCTCCTCATTGCATGGCCACTGGGCCGCTGTTTATGCCGCCGAATGCACCGCGGGAGCATCTCTCTATTAGCAGTGCTTATCAATAAGCTTTTTTTTCAATAATTGACGCAATCGGTTTTTCGGGACTATCCTAGCTATGTGGGCGTAAGGTAAATTTTGGTCAGCGCGCCCGCGGATTCGCTGTACTGTTCGATCTGATCTCGGCTGCACGCTTCAACTGCTACCTCGAGACGGCTACTTCAGTGTCTGCGGCCTCGCGGTTCAGCACAGAATTTATTTCGCGTCGCAATGTTATCGGCGAAGACTCGCCGACGCTTTTGGGATCGCTAAGAAAAGAGAGGCAGACTACCTGGTGCATACCGAACGAGCCGGTCGTCAAGAATCATTTAAGGAGTCTGCGGTGAGACAGATCCCCACATCCAAGGGCTGGCAGTACATGGATTGGCACATCATCAACCATAAAGACTATATTGACGGACCTTTCGACAGCTTTGAAGCCGCGCTTGCCGAAGCTTGCGCGCTGGGAAACGAAACGCGTCCTGAACCGCGCGTGAAGCGCCGTTCCGATCAATTCTTCGTGTATCGCGCGCCTTACGATCGCGAAGAGAAGTGGCGTCCGGAATTCTGGATCTGCACGAAAGATGGCGCGTTGCGCCTCGGCGTGCCCGAAGAGCTTTTCGACCAGCCTCTGCTCGAAATGGCGGTCGGCGCTGGATCGAGTGAACCGATCCGGCAGGTTCGCGCCAACGGAGCGGGCGGGGATTAAACGGCACTCGCGCTATAACTCGGCATTCGGCGGGCGTTAGGATCTTGTTACATTGATCCTCATGTCCCGCTGGGTTTTGATCCTCGCTTTGTGTACCTGCGCTCGCGCAGGTGAAGTGGATGTCGCCGCCGATTACTCTTCTTCCTCGAAGCTTCTGATCGATCAGGCGTTGGCCGACCCCCACAGCTTGGATCGCCTGGAATATCTCTGCGACCGCATCGGTAATCGCTTGAGCGGCTCCCCGGCGCTGGAGCGGGCCATCGCATGGGCCGCTTCCGAGATGAACGCCGTCGGCCTGCGCAATGTGCAAACGCCGCTCGTCAAAGTTCCCCACTGGGTGCGCGGCGCCGAATCGGCATCCATGATTTCCCCCGTGCCGCGACCGCTTCCGATGCTCGGCTTAGGTAACAGCGTCGGCACTCCGGAAGACGGGATCACCGCGGCCGTGCTGGTTGTTTCCAGTTTTGAGGAGTTGGCCGCACTCAAGCCGGACCGGGCCCGCGGCAGCATCGTCCTTTTCGACGTTCCCTACAAAGGCTATGGCCAAACCGTGATGTACCGGGTTGCCGGCGCTTCGCGCGCCGCCTCTCTGGGCGCCGCCGCCGTGTTGGTCCGCTCCATCACCCCGTTTAGTCTGCGGACTCCGCACACCGGAACCTTGATCTATTCCCCGAACGCTCCTAAGATTCCCGCCGCCGCCATCACCGTGGAAGACGCGGAGGCACTGCACCGCTTGGTCAACCGGGGAGTTCCGGTGCAGGTACGGTTGAAAATGTCCGCTCACTTCGAGCCCGATGCCGATTCGGCCAACGTGATCGGGGAAATCCCGGGCAGCTCGCAGCCGCAAGAAGTCGTGGTTCTCGGCGGCCACATCGATTCCTGGGACGTCGGACAAGGTGCGCAGGACGATGGATCGGGCGCTATGGCATCCCTTGAAGCCGTCGCTCTAATCCAGAGGCTCGGACTAAAACCGCGCCGGACCATCCGACTCGTGCTCTGGGTTAACGAGGAGAATGGCGGCGCCGGAGGCAAAGCCTATCGCGCCATGGTGGGTGACGCGATCCACAACCACGTCGCGGCCATTGAAATGGATGGCGGCGCTGAAAAGCCAATAGGCTTCGGCGCCACCGCCGGCCGTAGCGCGATGGCCGGACCGTCCGCCGCCTTGGCCCCTAACGCATCGTCACCGTCCACAGTCGGTAGTCTCAGCTCCGCGGCTTATGACCGCCTTGGCGCGATCGGCCGTCTGCTTACACCCATCGGCGCCACGCAGATCACCCACAACGGCGGGGGTTCCGATATTGAACCCTTGATGGAATCGGGTGTCCCCGGTCTGGGCGAACTCAGCTCGGGCGCTCATTACTTCGACTGGCATCACACCGAGGCCGACACCTTCGACAAGATCAATCCACAGGATTTTCGCGCAAGCGTCGCCGCCATGGCGGTGATGACTTACGTTCTCGCCGATATGCCCGATCGGCTTTCCAGCCTCAAGTAGTGCGCTTGCTCATATCCTTACGGCAACCGATTCGTCATAATAGTCCGAAATGCTTCTTCGACTCTTGCGTTTTCTCGCGCCAGCCGCTTTCGCGTCCCTGGCTTTCGCGCAGTCTCAATCCGGCGTTGATCTCAGCGCCATGGACACCAGCGTCAGCCCGTGCACTAACTTCTACCAATACGCGTGTGGATCCTGGCGGGCCAAGAACCCGATTCCGCCGGACCAATCGCGCTGGGGCCGCTTTAACCAGCTCAACGAGCGCAACCAGCAAATCGCGCGCGGGATCCTCGAGAAGGACGAGCAATCTTCGCCGGCCCGCTCACCCCTCGATCAGAAGATCGGCGACTACTACGCCGCTTGTATGAACGAGGCGCTGATTGAGAAGCTCGGTATCGCGCCGGTGAAGCCGCTGCTGGATTCAGTGGAATCCTTAAATTCCAAGCAGCAGTTGGCCGCCGAGTTGGTGCGGCTGCAGCCGCTGGGGGTTCGCGCGCTGTTCCGCTTCGATTCCGAATCCGACCCGAAGAATGCCGGCATGTACATGGCGCATCTGGCGCAATCGGGCCTGGGTCTTCCGGATCGCGATTATTACCTGAAGTCTGACCCACGGTCGCTGGACCTGCGCACCAAATACCAGGAGCACGTCGCGCGCATGTTCGACCTGTTCGCCAAGGCAACGAACGCCCAGTGGGATTCGCAAGCCAAGGCCGCCGTCGTCATGAAATTCGAAACCGCGCTGGCACAATCATCCATGGACCGCGTCGCCATGCGCAATCCCGACAACACGTACCACCCCATGACCGTGAACGACCTGCCCGGCCTGGCGCCCGATATCAACTGGCAGGTGTACATGGAAGACTCGCGAGCGCCGGCTTTTCAGAAGATCAACGTCGCGCAGCCCGATTTCTTCAAAGGCATGAATGCGCTGATCACCACGGCCAGTCTCGATGATCTGAAGACTTACCTGGACTGGCAAATTCTTCATCAGGCCGCGCCCGCGCTCTCAAAGGCTTTCCAGGAAGAAAACTTCCAGTTCTTCGACAAAACTCTGCTGGGCGCGAAAGAGATGCAGCCTCGATGGAAGCGCTGCGAAGCCGCCGTGGATCGCGGACTGGGCGAAGCGCTCGGTCAACGATTCGTGGAGGTTGCCTTCAGCGGTCCCTCCAAGGAACGCGCGCTCCAGATGGTGCATGAAATCGAAAAATCCATGGAGCAGGATATCAAAACAGCCACCTGGATGACGGATGCGACCAAGAAGGAAGCTCTCGTCAAGTTGCAGGACGTGGCCAACAAGATCGGATATCCGGGCCAGTGGCGGGACTATTCCAGCGTGGACATCAAACCGGATGACTACTTCGGGGATCGCGAACACGCCACCGCCTTCGAGTACCGACGCACGCTGAACAAGATCGGCCGGCCGGTGGATAAGAACGAATGGGGCATGTCGCCTCCCACTGTGAACGCATATTACGACCCGTCGCAAAACAACATCAACTTCCCGGCCGGAATTCTGCAGCCGCCGTTTTATAACGCCAAGGCGGATGACGCGGTGAACTATGGAGCCATCGGCGTGGTGGTGGGCCATGAGTTGACCCATGGGTTCGACGACGAAGGCCGCCGCTATGACGGCGATGGCAACCTGCGCGACTGGTGGACTGCCGACGACGCCAAGAACTTCACCGAGCGCGCCGAGTGCGTGGTGAACGAATACGGAACCTTCAGCCCGGTGGACGGAGTGAATCTCAACGGCAAGCTTACTCTCGGCGAGAACGCCGCCGATAACGGAGGCATCCACCTGGCCTACATGGCTCTGATGGATCATCTGGCGGGAAAGGTACTTCCGAAGGAGGATGGCTTCACGCAGCAGCAGCTCTTCTTCCTTGGCTTCGCGCAGGTTTGGTGCGAGAACGCCACCGATGCCAGCGCCCGCGCGCGCGCCGTAACCGATCCGCATTCACCCGGACAGTTCCGCACCAACGGTACCGTTCAGAATATGAGCGAGTTCCAACAGGCTTTCGCCTGCAAGGCGACTGATCCCATGGTCTCGAAAAAGGCCTGCAGGGTCTGGTAACACTTAGCGTTCGCCGGGTTTCTAACTCAAGGAGTATCGCCGATTTTGATCCGACAACTCGTGCCGGTGGGTCTACTTTTGTGCGGCGCACATGCGTCTGGCGCCATTACCCTGCAACTGACTGCCTCTCCCGCTTCCCCTCAACCGGTGGGAACGCCCATCTCGTGGACCGTCGCCGCCGTGGATGAGGGAGGCGGTTCGCTGGAATACCAGTTCAGCGCCGGTCTCGCCAACGGCACTGTGTTTGTAGCCGACGACTATTCGTCCTCAAGCCAGTATATTTGGGAAACGCCCCTTGTGGAAGGCGCCTACACCTTCCAGGTGACGGTCCGCAACAGGAACACCAGTGAGACCGCATCGGCGCAAGTGCCGTTCACCGTCGCCCCGCGGTTTACCGGCGGCGCGCCGGTGATCACCCCCACCACCAACCCGCTGGTCGCCCTTTATAGCGCGCCCGCATGCCCGCTCGGCAGCTCGATGTTCGTGGGCTTCGGCGCCGGGTCCACAGGCAGCTACACCAATCTCGTGCCGTGCAATCCCGCCTCGAGCACGAACTTCTATATCGCGGGAATGCTGCCGAAGACAACATACAACCTCACCTACTTTCTGGTGGGCCCGTCAGGCCAACGCGCCGGCCCTACCGGACAATTCACCACGGGCGCCCTTGACCCATCTATGGCATTCCCCGTGGAATCCACTCTGATGGCACCCAGCGCCCAGAGCAGCCAGGGGCAAGGCGTCCTTCTGCTCGACTATCTTTCGCCCGGATATAAACCGGTCTATTACGCGCCGACGGCTCTCGACCTGCAAGGCCGCGTGATCTGGTATTACCCCGCGTTAGCCGTTCCGGCCCAGGTCGCCTCTTATTTCATTCGTCCGATCACCAATTCCGGCGGCCACATGCTGCTGATTATCGACGATCCGGCTACAGGTCTTCGCGATCAGATCCTGGAGGAAATCGACCTCGCCGGAAACACCGTGCAACAGACCACCGCCTCGCGCGTCAGCGAGCAATTGCTCATTCAGGGCAAGCGCGGCATCATCGATTTTGATCACGATGCGGTGCGTCTACCCAACGGCCACACCCTCGTGATCTGTAGCCAGGAGGAAATATTCACGCAGGGTACGCAAGGCTCCACCGCTCCCGTCGATATCCTGGACGACGCGATTGTCGACCTTGACGAAAACATGCAGGTTGCCTGGTCGTGGAGCGGTTACGATCACTTGAATATCGCCCGCGCGGCCGTGCTTAACGAGGTCTGTGTCAACGAAAACGGCTGCCCGCCGTTCACTCTGGCGGCCTCCGCCAACGACTGGATGCATGCCAACTCGCTGAACTATATTCCGTCAAGCGGAGACATTCTGTTGTCCGTCCGCAATCAGGACTGGGTGATCAAGATCGATTACGCGAATGGGACCGGTTCCGGCAATATCCTCTGGACGCTTGGCAACGGCGGGGATTTCCGCATGAACAGTACCGACCCGTTTCCCTGGTTCTCGCACCAGCATGACGTCGAATATGAGCTCGATGGGACGGCTGTGCTTTCCCTGTTCGATAACGGCAACACGCGCGCGGGTACCAACCCGGGCTTGGTGGAAAACAGCCGAGGCTACGTGCTCAGCATCGATGAATCGGCGTTCATGGTCACGCCCATCCTTCTCGCCGATCTCGGCGTCTACTCTCCCGCGCTGGGGAGCGCGCAGCGGCTCTTGAACGGCAACTATTTCTTCGAAGCCGGCTCCGTAGGGTACCCGCCGGATAATGTCTCTCTGTCGTTCGAACTCCTGCCCGATGGCACACGGAACGCCGAATGGCAGGCCAACACGTTCACTTACCGGGGTTACCGCATGACGTCTCTTTATAATCTCGGCAATCTCGGCTACACGCCGCCCGCGAAAACGATCGAGCCTCCCGCCATGCGCCAGTGAATGGCCGTGCCGCTTCCGTCGTATCCTGAAGTCTGATGTCGCGGGAGACCACCCTGAGCCCGCCGGCCGCGCTAGTGGCCCTCGAATCCGCGCTCGCCTCGGTGATCCGCGGCAAAGCGGAAGTGATCCGGCTGTCCATCGTCTGCCTGCTTGCGCGCGGGCACCTGTTGATTGAGGACGTGCCCGGCGTCGGAAAGACCACCCTGGCTCACGCCATCGCCCGCGCGATCGATTGCCAGTTTCATCGCATCCAATTCACCAGCGATCTTCTTCCGAGCGATGTTCTCGGCGTCACCATTTACAACGCGCACACCGAAGAGTTCGAGTTCAAACCCGGGCCCGTGTTCACCAATATTCTGCTTGCGGACGAGATCAACCGCACCACCCCCAAGACTCAATCCGCCCTGCTCGAATGCATGAATGAAGGCCAGGTCACAATGGACGGCCGCTCTCTGCCGCTGCCCGCGCCGTTCTTCGTGGTGGCCACGCAGAACCCGGCCGAACATCACGGCGCTTATCCCCTGCCGGAATCGCAGCTCGATCGCTTCCTGCTGCGGCTGCGCATCGGCTACCCGGATGCCGCCGCCGAGCGCGACATTCTGCGTTACCCCGCCCGTTCCGGCGACGCGGCGCCCACCGTTTGCACTGGGGAAGAAATCCTGGCCTTACAGGCCCGCGTCGAGCAGGTTCGATGCGATGATTCCATCCTCGACTATATCCTTGCGATCGTGGAGCGCACCCGCAACCATGAAGCGCTGATGCTCGGCGTGAGCCCCCGCGGATCTCAGGCGCTGTTCCGCGCGGCCCAAGCCCGCGCCATGCTGCACGGCCGCGATTACCTGATCCCCGATGACGTCAAGCGCCTTGCGATTCCCGTGTTCGGCCACCGGATCGTCGTTCAACCGCGCAGCGCGCTCGGAGGCCGCCGCGCCGAAGCGGGCGACCGCATTCTCGAAGAGATCCTCACCCAGGTCGACGTGCCGCTATAACCTCCAACCACCACACCCGCTGCCGCCATTACCAGACACAGCACCACAAGCCAATCGCCCCAGCGCGTATAAAACGTCGTCTGCCGCGAGTAAGAAAAGCCCATCACTCCTGACGTTTCCTGGTACAGCGCAAGCTGCTGCCGCAGCCGCCCCGCCGGATCGATGGCCGCGCTGATTCCGTCATTGGTATCGCGCAGAATCCACCGCGCGTTCTCCGCCGCGCGCATGCGGACAATTTCCAGGTGCTGGAAGCGCGCCGCCGTCTTGCCGAACCATCCATCGTTGGAGGGATTCACCAACACCTCCGCGCCACGCCGCACAAAGCCGCTGATGAAGCGCGGGAACACCGATTCGTAGCAGATAAACGTCGCGAGCTTGTGCCCGCCCACCGGAGAAATCACTTGCCGATTACCCGGTTGAAAATCGCCCGCCTCATTCGTGATGCGGAAGGCGATCGGCCCCAGAGGCCACGGAATGAATTCGCCGAAGGGAACCAGATTCACCTTGTCGTATCGAGTCAACACCTTCCCATCCGGGCTGATCACCACGGCGGAGTTATACATGGCCCCGTTCGAAGGCCGTGAAATTAAGCCGGTCAGAAAGTATTCGTGGTTCTCGCGCGCGATGCCCTCCGCGTAATCCATGAACACCGGATCGTCATCGTAGAACGGCGCTGGTGCTTCCGGCCAGACCAGCAGGCTCGTATTCGATCCCACCGAAAGCTCTTTCATGCGCTTGAGCAGCAGCGCGAACGATTGGCCCGTCCATCGCTCCGCCTCATCGATATTCGGCTGTACCATCATCGCTTTCTGATCGGCCGGCTGTTTCTCCGGAAGCCGCGGAAGCAGGAACAGCAACGGGATGAGCATCACGCCCAATCCCGGAATCCCGCGCCGCCCGGCCACCAGGTTCGCGATCTCCGCCGCGGTGGCCGCGAAGAAAAAGGAGATGCCCCACACCCCGGCGATCGGCGCGATGCGCATCGGCAACCCCATGTCGATTCCCGCGTTCCCCAGGTTGAGCCATGCGAAACCGAGCGGTCCATGCGTGTACTCGATCACCACCCACAACGCCGCCGTCACGGGTATCGCCAGCTTCGTTCGCATCGTCCATCCGGCGAGCATTGCGAAGGCGCCCGTCTGCAAAGCTTTCGCCAGCGTGAAGAGCACAAATACAAACCATGCCGACGCGCTGCTCATCCCGCCATGTGTCTGGATCGTGAATTGAATCCAGTTGCAGACAGAAAACCAATACAGTGCGCCCGAAACGTAACCGAGCCAGAATCGCCGCCATGTGCGTGGTTCGCGCGCGGCCGCGATGATCAAAGGGGTCAAAGCCACCGGCGCCAGCCAGAACAGGTTGTAGCCGGGGAAACAGAGGATGAGGAGCGCCGCCGAAAGCAGCGCCAGCGCCCAGTTCACAGCGCCGGGGCGGAACGCGCAATCCACAACGGGCGGTTACCCCGGTACCCCTTCATGCCATAAGGCGGATTCTTCATGCAACGCCGACTGTATCAGTTGAGCACGCCGCCACGACTCCGATTTTCGGTTCGCGCGCGGCGAAGGTATACTAAAGCGCTTGCCCGGCTGCTGGAGTGCCGCGAGACCAATGCCTTCTCTAATTACTGGAACTTTATCCACCGCAACCCGGCGGGACGCGGGGAGGGCATGCAATTTCTCCTCTAGCAAACGGCTTCTTCTGCTTGCGCTCTTCGCAGCATCCGCCGTGGCCTCGCCGCCAACGTTCTACGCGCGGCGCGATTACGGGAATGGGGGCGGCTGCGGAGGTGGAAACGAAGTCGCGATCGGCGACATCAACGGGGACGGGATTCCGGACATAGCTTGCAGCGGGAGCCAGATCCTGTTCGGTGATGGGCGCGGCGATTTCGCCCTCTCAGGAACCCATCCCTTCGTTTTTGGTGCCGGGCTGGCCCTTGCCGACTTTAACGGTGACGGAATCCTGGACGCCTTCAGCCTTGGCAGCCAGCAGGGTGAGGCTTTCAAGATCGCTGTCGGGAAAACCGGTGGCAAGTTTGCCGCGCCTGTCGTATACCCTGTTCCAGACGATTACTTGCTATCCAGTGCGCTCGGCGACTTCAACGGCGACGGCAAGTTAGACGGCGTATCGTACGGGAACCTCGGTATTTGGCTCATCGCCGGCAATGGTGATGGTACCTTCAACACGCCGTTCCTCGCTCTTTCGTATTCCGGCTTCTATGGCGCGATCAGAGCCATTGACGTGAACGGAGACGGCAAGCTCGACCTGATCACCGGCGTCCCGGCGGGCTTTGCCGTGCTTTTCGGTAATGGGGACGGCACTTTCCAAGCACCGGTCATCTATTCAAGCCCTAATGGCTACTGCTCTGTGTCGATCGGCGACATCAACTCGGATGGTCACACGGACGTATTATGTGCATCGATCTTAAACGACGAGGCGATCACTATTTTTTTGGGTAAGTCCGGCGGGTTGTTCGACACGCCCTATGAATTTTCCATACCGAACAACAATGACGTGGAAGTGGGCGACATCAACGGCGACGGCATCCCGGATTTGGTGAGCGATTCGGTCTACGTCGCCTACGGCCTCGGAAGAGGCAAGTTCTCCGCTCCCGTGTCGTTTCCCAATGACGGGGGCGCCAGCCAAGTCGTACTCGCTCATTTGCGAAGTAAGGACCTCCTGGATGTAGTCACCAACTCCACCTTCTACGGAGACAGCGTGCTGCTCAATGACGGCAAAGGCGGACTGATCGAAGGATTGAACGTGCCGTTCCCGTCCGGCGGCGGTTGTATCGCCCAGGCGGACTTCAACGGCGACGGCATTCCCGACATCGGCATGATCCAGAACGAATCCTCTTTCACGGTTGTGCTGGGAACCGGGGCGTTGAAAGATCCGTTCCGGACCGGTCCCTCTTTTCCTTTTCCGTTCGTGAACGCCGACCCATTTTATGGCGCGTGCGTTAGCAACGCCGGCGACATCAACGGGGACGGCATTCCCGACGTACTCCTTCAGATTCCGACAACCAGTTCAGCCAGTAACATCGACCTGCTGCCGCTCATCGGGACCGGCGGAGGCCACTTCAAAATGGCCCCGGTGATCGTTGCGGGCCCCAAAGTTAACTTTAATCTGTACCTGGTTGACGTAAACGGCGACGGCTATGCGGATTACATCAATATCTTGACCAATCAAGTTGCCTACGGAAACGGCGACGGGACTTTTCAGGCACCGGTGACGTTCATCAGTGCCGACACGGGCGAGATCTATTACGTCACCTGGGCCGATTTCAACGGCGACGGCAAACTGGACTTCCTGGTGGGTGGAAGCTTCAACACTTACACCATGCTGTCGCAGCCGGGGGGCGGATTCGTGCTCACGCAGTTCCAGGGCCTCATTGGGGGTTACAACGCCGCGACCGGCGACCTCAACGGGGACGGTGCCCCGGACATCGTGTTCGGAACCCCGATCGATGAAATCACCGTGTTCCTCAACGACGGACACGGAAACTTCACTTCCGCTCCGATTAATCTCCGGCCTTACGGGCTTACAGCGGCGGACTCACCGGCGATTATGGACGTGAACGGGGACGGTTTGAACGACATCGTCATCCCCGGTGAAGAAAGCACAGCCATATACATCAACCACGGCGGTGCCACGTTCGGACAGCCGGAGTACTTCGGCGAGGTCAATCCCGATGGCGGCCTTTTTCTCGGGAACTGGCACGGTCAACCGGCTTCCGCCGGTAAGCCGGATATGTTCCAGTTTTACAGCACCGGCAGCGGCGTTCTCATGCCGAACACGACGCAGTAGGCGCTTATGGCTATCTACGTTAACGGAGTGCATCTCCCGCAAGGAACGGATCGCTTACCGCATCCGCCATATAAGAAGAGCGCACCAGCGGTCCGCTGAACACCATCCGGAAGCCAAGCGCCAGCCCGAAATCGCGGTAGCTGTCGAACTCGGCCGGAGTCACATATCTCGCCACGGCAAGATTGCGCCGCGTCGGCTGCAGATACTGGCCGATGGTGGCGACGTCCGTTCCGTGTTCGCGCAAATCGCGCAGCAACTGGTGGATCTCTTCTTTGGATTCACCCAGCCCCACCATGAACCCCGACTTCGTCAACACATCCGCGCGGTACCTGCGCGCGAAGGCCAGCACATCCAGCGACTGTTGATAATCCGCCTGCGGCCGCACCTTGCGATACAGGCGCGGAGCGGTTTCCATATTGTGATTGAACACATCCGGCCCCGCGTCCAGCACGCGCGCCACCGCATCGGTATCGCCGCAAAAATCCGGCGTCAGCACTTCCACGCGCGCCTGTGGAAGCGCGGCCCGCACCAAACGGACGGTCTCCGCGAAGTGCCGCGAACCGCCGTCATCAAGATCGTCGCGGTTCACGCTCGTGATCACCACATAATTGAGTTGCATCGCCTCCGCCATGCGCGCCACATTGGCCGGCTCGTCCGCATTCAACCGCATATCCACTTTCCGCGGATTGCCTTTCGGCACCGAGCAGAAGCCGCACCCGCGCGTGCAGAGGTTGCCCAGGATCATGAAGGTGGCCGCGCCCCGATGGAAACACTCATGAATGTTGGGGCATCGCGCCGATTCGCAAACCGTGTGAAGATTGCGCTCGCGCAACCCGCGCTTCAACGTGTGCAGCGATTCGAAATGCGTCGCGCTTCGCCGCGCCCACTCCGGTAACCGCGGCGCCCGCGCCTCAATCTGTATCAACGCCTCATTCACGCCATTTCACCGCGCGACGATCGGATCGAAGCCTGCGGCCCGTAGCTTCTGCTTCGATTCCGCTACTTCAGCCATCGTCTTGTAAGGCCCCACCAGCACGCGGAATAACCCTTCCACCGGGCTCTCGCCGAGCAGCGCCGGGAAGCCGCGATCCTGCAGCACCTTCACCATGTGGTCGGCATCGCCGCGCTTCAACGCCACCACCTGCAGATACGTTCCCGCGGGCGTTGGCGTGGTTGCATTGCCCGCCGCCGGCTTTGCATCCACCGGCGCGGGTTCCGCCGCCTTCCCCGCATCGGTGTAAGGCTCGGCCGGATGCGTGCCGATCACTCTCGGAACCTCCGCCGGCGCGGGTGTGGGTAAAGTCTCGGCGCTGCTACCTTGCGCGGCCGCCGCCGTCCTTGGTGACGGCGCAGTTTCCGCCAACGGCGCGGGCGCGTTCGCCGCGCTCACCGGCGTCGTGTTCTTTCCGATCATGTACCCGATCGTGAATGCCACTCCCAACAAAATCACCACCACGAAGAAGATGCTCAGCAGTTGCCGGTTGCCGAGAACAATCTCCTCCTGTTTATCGTTATCGCCCGCCATGCCCTGACTGAGTCCTCGTTCTTATTGCTGGGGTCCCGTGCGTTCAAACGTGCCGATGCGATCCAATGCCCCTCGCAGCGCGTTCATGATGTCCATCGGAAACGGGAACACGATGGTCGAATTCTTCTCCGCTCCAATCTCCACCAGCGTCTGCAGATAGCGCAACTGCAACGCCGCCGGTTCCCGCTGAAGCACCTGCGCCGCCATTCCAAGCTTCTCCGCCGCCGAGTATTCCCCTTCCGCGTGAATCACTTTGGCGCGCCGCTCGCGCTCGGCTTCCGCCTGCTTCGCCAGTGCTCGAATCATCTGCTCGGGAAGATCGACCTGCTTAACTTCTACCATCGTAACCTTCACGCCCCACGCCGATGTGTGCTGATCCAGAATCTCCTGCAGCCGGTTGTTCAGCTTCTCACGCTTGCTCAGCAGTTCATCCAACTCCACTTCGCCCAGCACGCTGCGCAGGGTCGTCTGCGCCAGTTGGGACGTCGCATAGCGGAAGTTATTCACTTCCACGATCGCCAGCCGCGGTTCCACCACCCGGAAGTAAATCACCGCATTTACTTTCACCGTCACGTTGTCCCGCGACACTACATCCTGCGGCGGTACTTCAAACGGCTCGATGCGCAGCGATACCCGCTCCATTCGATCGAGCGGGCGGAACACCAGAATCACTCCCGGTCCCTTCGGCTTATCCAACAGCCGCCCTAATCGAAAGATCACGGCCCGTTCATACTCAGCCAGAATCTTGATGGATGACAGCAGATAAATACCGATAATCACCACCACAACCAGGGGAATTGAAATCATTTCCTGTTCCTTTCATCGCTTAGCTCGGCAGGTTCCACCCGCAGAAGTAAATCCTCCACGCCGCGCACTTTTACGCGCGTTCCTCTTGTCACCGGCGCCGCGGAACGCGCCTGCCAGTTCTCCCCGCGCACCATGATTCTTCCGTCGGGGATCAGATCCTCAATGGCGATTCCGAGCAAGCCGATCATTCCCTCCGCGCCCGTAACCACCTTGCTCCGCCGCGCCCGCATCGCCAGCGTCACCAGCAACGCCGTGATGATCGCCAGCGGCGCGGCCACGCTCAGCGCGGTGGCCAGATGAATGCGCATCTCGGGCAGCGGGCTATCCACCAGCATCGTCGCGCCCAACACCAGCGCCACCGCCGCGCCCGCGCTCAGAATTCCATGCGAAACGAACTTCATCTCCAGTGCGAACAAAATCAACGCGAGCAGCACCAGCGTCACTCCCAGCCAGTTCAACGGAAGCACGCTCAAAGCCGCCAGTCCCACCACCGCGAGTATAGATCCAATGACACCCGGAAAGATCAGTCCCGGCGCGGCGAACTCCACATAAATTCCGAGCACTCCCAGCGCCAGCAGAATCAGCGCGATATTTGGGTCGCTCACCGATGAAAGCACGCTCTGCCGCGGCGTGCGCTCATAGTGACGGATCGATGCGCCCGCGCAATGCAGCACGGTGGCAACTCCGTTAAAGCGCTTCACGCGCCTGCCATCCAACTGCGCCAGCAGATCGTTTTCATCGCGCGCGATGATCTCGATCAGATGGCCGTCCAGCGCTTCATGCTCGGTGAAGGACTTACTCTGCCGCACCGCTGTTTCCGCCAGTTGCACATTGCGCCCGCGTTGTCCCGTTACGCTGCGCAGCGCCGCCGCGGCATCGTTCTCCAACTTCTCTTTCATCACCGGATCCATCTGTCCCCCGAGAATCACCGGATGCGCCGCGCCTGTATTGGTTCCGGGCGCCATCGCCGCCACGTCGCCTGCTTCCAGAATGAAGAAACCCGCCGATGCCGCCCGCGCTCCCTGCGGCGCCACGTAAGTGACAACCGGAACGCGCGAGGTTTCAATCTTCGCCATGCTCTCGCGCATCGCTTCGAAAAGGCCGCCCGGAGTATCGAGTTTAACGATGACCAGCGCGTCCCCGTCGCGCGCCGCCTGGCCGATGGCGCTCCCCAATATCTCAGTGGTTATCGGGTGAACCACGCCATCCACACTCACTTCAAGAACACGCGTCGCGCCCGCTGCCTGTACAGCGGCGGCCAGCAATAATGCGGCGATGCGCAACCTGATTAAAGTCGTGTTTCCATTGTGACATTATGAGGCTGATAGAAACGTTTTTGAGTACCGGCGTACTGGTTCACGATAAAATGGATATCACCATTCTTAATTCAAAAGGGAGATTCACCACAATGGCAAAAAAAGCCGCGACCACGACCAATGTTGCAATGGATAAATCCGCTGCAGCCTCCGCGGCCGCACCAAAGAAGTCACAACCGCGCGACAAAAAGCACCTCAAAGCACAAGCGGCCGGGGTCGCCGCCGCGGTGGAAGGATTCGTTCAGGCCATGGTTGGCACGTCCGGCGAGGATGCTCTGAAAACCGAACCGGAAGAAATGAACGAGACATTCGCGGAGACGTCGGTGGAAACATCCGTGGAAACGGCGGCGGAAAAAATGGAAGCGCCCATCGCCGAAAATCCCGTCCACCACACCCACTCCGTAGCGGAAGCGCCAAAAGTAGTCAGCGAGGAGGACATCGCAATCCTCGCCTATACGTTTTACCTGGAGCGCGGTGGACAAAACGGATCGCAGGCGGACGATTGGCTCCGCGCCGAGCAGACGCTGCGCTCCGCAAAATAGCTGTTAGTATTTCCGCAGTACCGCCAACAGGCGTCCCTGCACTTCCAAATCCTCAGACCGCACATAGATCGGCTTCATCATCGAGTTGGCCGGCTGTAGCCTTAGCAGTCCGCCCGTCTCGCGGTAGAGCCGTTTCAGAGTCGTCTCCGTGCCGTTCACCAGCGCGACGATGATGTCCCCGTCGCGCGCTTCGGCCGTCCGCTCCACCAGGATCATGTCGCCATCGCAGATGTGATCCTCGATCATCGAATCCCCGCGCACTTCGAGCGCATACGTATCGGAGTGCCCGAGGAAATCCGCAAAGCTCAAGGTCGCGCGTTCCGACACGGATTCAACCGGCGCGCCCGCCGCAATCCGTCCCAGTAGCGGCACCTCAAGCGACTGTTCTTTTCTAATGCGCTGCCGCTCCACCAGATACTTCGGCGCCAGATCCACTGACCGGCTCTGGTTATGCGCGCGCTTCAAATAGTTCTTGGCCTGCAGCGCGGAGATATGTTTGTGCACGGTCGCCAGCGAAGCCAGCTTCAGCGCGTTGGCGATCTCTTCGTAGCTGGGGCTGTAACCGTTCTCATCGACGAACGTGGCGATGAAGTCAACCACTTCCTTCTGCCTTCGGGTGAGCGCCATATTGGGATCATAGGCGAACAAAAGGGGAAATGCAAGGGCATCTCCGAACAATCCCTACGCATATTGCTCGATGGCGTTCACCAGCTCCTGCTTCGAGATCGGCTTGCACAGGTGCGCGTTGCAGCCCGCCTGGCTGCTCATCTCGGTGTCAGTTGGCCGCGCGTTCGCGGATAAAGCCAAAATCGGAATCGATTGCGCGCCCGTTTGCCGCTCCAACTCCCGAATGGCCCGCGTAGCCGCCAGTCCATCCAAAACCGGCATCTGGATATCCATCAGGATCAAATCGAACTCGCCCCCCGCGAACCGCTCCACCGCCAACTTCCCGTCTTCCGCAAACGTCAGTTGATGCGGCGTGCTCTTCATGTAAGCCTGAATCAGCAGGCGATTGTCCGGGGAATCCTCGGCGACCAGGACGCGAATGGACTTCGGCGCCACCCGCCGCTCCACCGCATCACCCGGCAGCGGTTGAGAATTGTGCCGCCTTTCCAGGGCATCGCGGACGAGGCGGAACAAATCGGTGCGCCTGACTGGCTTTACCGCGTAGCCGCACAAACCCGACTCCCGCCGCCGCACCGAGTCCCCCTGCCGGGCATCCGACGTCAACATGGCGATCGGAATCCGCGGATCGATCTGCCGAATCGCGGCGGCCGCTTCGAACCCGTCCATCTCCGGCATGCTGCTATCCACCAGGACCAGCGAATAGGGCCGCTCAGCCTCGAGCGATTCCCGCAGTTTCGCCAGCGCTTCCCGCGGCTTCACGCACGTGTCGCTCTCGAGCCCCCAGGAGCGAAGCGTCTTCTGCAAAACCAGACAATTGGTAGCGTTGTCGTCCAGCACCAGTGCGCGCCGGCCTCGAAAGTCCACCGCTTGGGCGGGGACCTTCGGACGGCTTTGCGGCGCCCGCTCGAACGGCAGCGTGAAACGGAACGTACTTCCTTCACCGGGCAAACTCGTGGCCGTCAACTCACCGCCCATGCTTTCGACCAGTCTCCGGCTGATCCCCAGGCCCAGACCCGTGCCCCCGTACTTGCGCGTAACGGAGGCGTCCGCCTGCGTGAAGTCCTCGAATATCGATTCCATCTTCTCGGGAGGAATTCCGATGCCGGTATCGGAAACGCGGAATTCGATCATCCCTTCCTGGCCGGACGGATCGGGCTGATAACTCAACAGGATCTCGCCTTGATGCGTAAACTTGACCGCGTTCCCCAGAAGGTTCAGCAGCACCTGCCGCAGCCTGGTCGGATCCCCGACCAGAGCCGTCGGTCCCACGGGCGCGGCGCGCGTCAGCAACTTGATGCCTTTGGAGCCGCACGCCACCGCGCTCAGCTCCATGGCCTGATCGATCACATCCTCCAGATCGAACTCCACATGCTCCAACTCTAGCCGGCCCCCTTCGATCTTGGCCAAGTCCAAGACATCGTTAAGCAATACCAGCAGGTTGGATCCGGCTCGCCGGAATACTTCGACATATTGCATTTGCTCCGGGCTAAGGGTGGTTTCCCAGAGCATGTCCGCCATTCCCAGAATTGCGTTCATCGGAGTGCGGATTTCATGGCTCATCACGGCCAGAAATTCGCTCTTGGCGACACTCGCTTTCTCGGCCCGCGCGAGATGTTCCTCCACCTGTTTCAGCAGCGCCGTCTTCTCCTCCAGCGCGAGCTCCAGCTTCCGCTTGAGCTCTTGCAGGTTCATCTCGGACTGCCTGCGCTCCTCTTCTTCGCGCAGGCTCGCCACCATGTGCTGGAAGTTGCGAATCGCGTGTTCCAGTGTTCGGAACAGGCGGGTGGGGTTCAGGCCGCGCTTCGAAAGGTAGTCTTGAGCGCCCATCCGCATCGCGCTGACGGCCACGGATTCGTCCCCCGCGGAGGTCATCAGCACCGTGGCCGCGCCGGGATCTCCCAGCCGCTCGCGCAACAGCTTGAGGAACTCCATGCCATTCATATCCGGCAGGCGGTAGTCCAGCAGAATACAATCGAAAGGTCCGTCCAAAGCCGCCGTGGCAAGGCCCTGTTCGCCCGTTGTCGCTTCGGCGAATTGCCACTCCCGGCTGGTGTTGGATACCAGTTGCCGCATGCAGTACGTGCGGTCTTCATCGCTGTCATCGACCAGCAGGATACGCCTGACTTGATTTGGCATTAGCTCCCTGATTCCACAGGCAAAAGCACGACGCGAAACCAGTATTCGATCAGGCTGGTGACCATTTCCCGCAGCTTGACCATACTCACCGGCTTCTGCACATAGCTGTTTGCGCCGAAACGGTAGCAGGTTTCCACGTCTTTGGGATTAGCGGACGTCGTCACCACGACGACGGGCACCGTCCGCAACCGCTCCGAAGCCTTAATATGTTCCAGCACAAGCCGTCCGTCCGTCCGCGGTAAATTCAAATCGAGCAGGATCAGCGCCGGTACCGGTCCGGCCTCCGTTTCCGCGAATTTTCCACGATGCTCCAGGTAGTCCAACGCCTGCTCGCCGTCCTTGCAACGATAAATCGACACTTCGTACAAGGACTTCCTGAGGGCCCATACCGTCGCTTCAAAATCCTCGTCGCTGTCTTCCACGATTAGGATCGGCCTCACGTCAATGAACTTCAATTTTTCTCTCCGGACTACGCGTCCTGTCCCACGGTGAAATAAAATGTCGTGCCGGCGCCCACTTCCGACTTCAGCCAGATGCGGCCGCCGTGCCTCTCGATAATTTTTTTGATGATCGTCAGTCCCGCGCCGGATCCGCCTCCGAACTCGCTGCGCCCGTGCAGCCGGCGAAAAATCTCGAAAATCTGGTCGTAATGTTTCTCCTGAATCCCGATACCGTTGTCGTGAATATATATTACCGGCGGGCCGGCCGAAACGGATTGCTCCAGTCCGATTTCAATTTCTTTATTCAGCTTGTCGTTGTACTTGATTCCGTTCGAAATCAGATTGGCGAATACCTCAACCAGCCGGATGTAATCTCCTCTAACCACGGGCAGCGTCCCGGAAACCCGCACTGTCACCGCGTCTTCTTTAATGCGGGTTTGCATAAATTCGAGTGCGTCGTTCAGAGCCTTATTCAGATCGACGCTGGTGCTCGAGAACTCCGCCGCTCCCACGCGGCTATATTCGAGCAGCGAATCGATCAGTTCATCCATGCGGTGGCTGAGGCGGCTCACCGTCGCAAGTCTGGATTTCCCTTCCTCATCCAACTGGTCCGCGTAGTCTTCGCGCAGCATTTCCGCGTAGTTGTGTATCCCCCGCAGCGGTTCCTTCAAATCGTGCGATGCGATGTAGGCGAACGAGTCGAGTTCCGCGTTGCTCCGCTCCAGGTCCGCATACATGCGCCGCGTTCCTTCCTCGGTCAGTTTCAGGAAGAATTCCAGAAGTGCGGCGCGCAGATCCGCGGCAGCTTCTTTTTCCACATCCGTCCACGGCGCGGATTTCAGGTGAACGATTTCCTTCCACAGCGCGAAAGACGCCCGCGGAGACAGCCACCCTTCCGCTGAGACGTTGACCGCCTTATTCGGGTCCCCCGCCCAATTCACGCTCTGGATGATTTCCGGGCGGAACCACATCACGAAACCGTTGCTGGCTTTGGAAAACCGCAGGGCCAGCAGCCCGGCGCACCGGTCCTTAAACGCCTCGGCCTCGGGAAAGTGAGCGGACAGGCAGTCCGTCTCGAAGATGTCGTCGCGCATAGCCGTGGGAAGCCAGCCGGCGATTTGTCGAATCTCCTTCTCCGAAGGCGTGGACCCGGTCGATGAAATCGTCTCACTCCGGGTGATCGCCGCTCCCTCCGCTTTGACGAACCGCAGCAGGTTGGACGCGGTCTCCTTCGAAGCCGGGCTCGAAGCAGGGGCGGTCGAACCAAAATGCCGCGAAATTTCCTCCATGATCAGGGGCCGTCCGGCTGCCAGATAATCGCGATACTCCTGGTTCTCCATGTCCTCCCTGGCGCTGAGCAGCAGTGACACCGTGTGCGTCAGGAATTCGCATGCCACCCGGTTCTCGTAAGGAATCTGTTTTGGTCCGCTTTGGTGGTGACAGGCAATCAGTCCCCAGAGCTCCTGATTTTTCAAAAGCGTCATCACCATGCTGGACTGGACGCCCATATTTTTCAAGTAGTCGATGTACATGATGGAGACGCTTCGCAGATAGGCGAAGCTCATGTCGAGCGGCGCGCCGCTGGTCGGATTGAGTTGCGGCGTCAGCGGGACCGGGGTGTAGTGAATGTCGGGTTGATGCCGAACCCACGTAAGTGAAAAAAGCCTCCGGGCGGGCGCGGGAATATCGGAAGCGGGGTAATGCAGGCCCAGATACGGCTCCAGTCCTTCGCTCAGCGCTTCCGCGCGGACCCAGCCGCTGCCATCCTCCATGAATTTATAAATCATCACGCGATCGAAACCGCTTAACGCTCGAATCTGTTCCACCGCCAGATCGAAGAACGGTTGAAGGCCGGTGGTGGCTTCCAGCCGGGAGATCGCGCCACGCAAGTCCGAATACAGATCCAGCACCGGCGCCGATTCCGCCTCCGGCCTCAGCTCCAGCTCGATAATCAACGCCCCATCGCATCGATGGGCAAGCATGTCGAACTCGCGGCCGCGGAATTCCGCGCGCCCCATGTGCTTGGGCGCGCCTTCCAAATTCCCCCGCAGCAGCCTTCCTTGCAAGGCATCGAACTGGGCCCGCGAAAAGAGTTTCCGAAGGTCGGCGCCTGTTAATCCATCCGGAGCAAACCCCAGCAGTTCCTCTGTATTCCGGCTGACCTGCAGAATCCGCAGTCCAGGCTCCTCCAGGACCAGCATCACGCCATGCGGCTGAATGGCGCCGGCATATTGGATCTGCTCGCGGTCGCAATTCGAGATGTCGACGTTCTCCGATGTAATCGGAACTTCGGTTGTGCTCATAAGTCTCTCTTGATCCAGCCGCCGAACGCATCGAACGTCGCCGACGCGGCGCGGATAATTTCCGTTTGCGTTTCGGCATGCGATGCCGCATAGGATTCGAGCGCGCCGCGGAAAGCACTCCACATGCGCCCGGTCGCCGGACCACGTCCGCCGAAAAAAGAACAGCCGTTTTCCGGCGTATATTTCAGATCTTCGTTCACCTGGCGCGAGATAATCTGGCCGCCCAACGTCGAGCCTTCGAGAACATACAGACAGCCGAACCGGGCGGCGACGGACGAAAGCCGGGGAACCGGAGCCAGCGGCACGGCATCCAGGCAGGGTCTTCCCAACACGGCCAAGTCATCCTGTAAGGCCGGGGCGCGCATCCGCTCCCGCAGATCGGGCAGCCACTCCGCGAGTTCAGCCGAATCCAACAGTTGCGCTTCCAAAGGCCACACCACGCCGTAGAAGTCTTCGAGGAGTTCGCGGTAAGCCCCCACCGTACAAATGGATTGCATCAGGTCGACCCGGCGCTCTACGTCGTCGTGGTTCGCCTGTGTTTCCCGCTTCAGCCGGTCGAGGAGTGAACGGTCCGCGACGGCGGGAAGGGAATTCTCGCTTTGCCTTAAATGAATACCTCCATTATTAGAACGGATATACGCCAGCGTGGGGGCAATTTAGATACTATTTTTTACGGCAGATCTAAATCCAGCGCATAAATATCCGAATTACTTCGCAGGATCAGTGCGATCGGAGCGTCGTCGTGCGCCAGCCCCACCACTACATATGCGTTCACGTCGGATTGCGGAATGTTCCCCGAACTCACCACTTGCTCCACTTTGCGGTCCTTGACGCGAACCCGCATCAATGGCTGGCCCGTGACTCCGGCCGCATCCTGAAATAACACGTACTGCCCGTCAGCCGACCAGAAAAGCGCGCTGATTCCGGAACCATGCGCCAACACGGACCATCGCCCAGTCTTAACATCCAGCAACTGGATCTCGCTGCTCTCGTGTATCGCCGCGATGTACCGCGCATCGGGAGACCATTCCGCCGCTCGGAGAGCCTCCGAACCGCGCACGAAATCCTCTCTGTGGGTTTGCCAATCGATCCGGTACAGCCCGGGCGTTCCGGTTTGCCCTTTCGGGATCGTGCGGGTGATCAGCAGCGACGCGCCGTCCGGCGACCAACTCGGCGAGCTTTCCGATGGTCCCGAGCCCGCAAGCCGGGCCGTGCCGCCTGCGGATGGAATGACGTAAGCCCGGCTCGGCTCACCCCCTTGGCTACCGGTAAATGCGATGTTTTTGCCGTCCGGCGACCAGCGCGGACGGAAAGCCCGCATCCCCGCAAATGTCAACTGAACCCGCTCTCCGCCGTTGCGCGAGCTTTTCCACAAGGTGTATTGCGTACTCACCGTGTACGCGATCTGACGCTCATCCCTGGATTCGTCCAGATAGTCGGCGGCGAGGCTGCGGAGGAACGGCAGAAATTGCTTCCGCTTCGTATCGTATCGAGCCAGATCGGATCGCGATTGCGCGGCCGCGAAGAAGATCTTCCTGCCGTCCACTCCCGGCGTGAACGACCGGGCCGCCAGCGGAGTCGAATAAATTCTCGCTTGCTGGCCACTCGATGGGACGCCACCTTTCTCGCGAACCGTCCAGAAGCTGGTCAGTCCCCCCTGTTTCGAACGGAGCACGTAGTAGCGTCCCGAGGAAATCCAGTCCCCGCTATAGAACGCGGCCGGCCACCCGGTCCCCGGCTTCGGTCCCGGCAGTACGGTATGCAGACCCGTACCCGCCATGGTGACCTCCCATATCTCGCTCGAGAGCATGTCGTCTTTGAAAACGGAGAACCGCAGAATTTCCGGGGAATCCGTCGGCCCGGCGCGGAGGTCGTAAGATCCTTCGGGTACATCGGCAAGCTTCTTCTCTACCGTTCCCTCGGTATTGATCCGATAAAGACCCGTCCCCTTCAGGAAAAAGATGTTCTTCCCATCGCGGGACCAAGCCGCGTACCAGGACGCGGCGTCACCTAGCCGCCGCGCCGGTCCCCCACTCTTCGAAGCGATCCATAGAGGCTGGGAATAACTCGATTCCGTCCCGGCCGCCACCAGAAGATGAGTACCGTCCGGTGCGATATCCAGAATCCGCGGGCTGATCAGCGCCGCCGGTAAGGCGATCGGCGATGGTGTTCCCCCGCTAACCGGAATTTCCGCCAGCGAGTCCCGTCCTTCCGCCTGTTCCGTGAAGTATAACTTCGCCCCGTCCGTTACGATGCGCGCGTTGGTGTTGATCCGCGCGTTCTGGGTAAGTTCTAAAATCTGAATTAAACGCGGCATCCCGGCAGGTTTGCCAAGCCAATACACCAGCAGCAGCGCACCGATGACGAAGATGGCGGAAATCACGCCCGCTCTCAAACTCACTCGATTGCGGAAAAGAAAGCGGTTCAAACGATACGCGAAAGTGTCGGGCCGCGCCGCTACCGGTCTGCCGGTCAGATACCGCCGGATGTCCTCGCCCATGGCGGCCGCGCTCGCGTACCGCCGTTCCGGCTCTTTGCGGATCGCCATCTGTACGATCGTTTCGATGTCACCGCCTAGCTTCGAATTAACGGCTGTGAGAGCGATCGGTTCCGCGCGGCAGACCGCTTCCTCTATCTCGCCCGGCGCCCGCCCGGTCACCCGCTGCGCCTTTTCTCCCGTAAGCACTTCATAGAGCACCAGCCCCAGCGCGTAAACCTCCGTCGCGGGACTAACTCCTTCCCCGCGAATCTGCTCAGGGGCCGCGTACTCCGGCGTCAGCGCCTGGAATCGCGTTGCCGTAAACCCGGGGTCCTGCTCGCTGGCATCCAGCATTTTGGAAATCCCGAAATCCAACAGCTTGGGCACTCCCTCACTGGTCACGAAAATATTCGCCGGCTTCAGGTCGCGATGAATAATCCGTTCGCGGTTCGCCGCTTCCACCCCGTCGCAGACCGGCAGAAAAATACGCAGCCGCTCCTTCGTGCTGAGCGCATGCGCTTCGCACCATTTTGTGATCGGCTCTCCCGCGATGTACTCCATCACCAGGTAAGGCAGACCTTCCGGCGTCGAACCCCCATCCAGTAAACGCGCGATGTTGGGATGGGACAAGCGGGCTAGAATCTGGCGTTCCTGGCGGAATCTCTGCTGCGCTTCCGGCGATTCCGCCGCCGCGCGCACCAGTTTGATCGCCACTTGCTGACGAAACTCCCCATCCTCCCGCGACGCCCGGTAAACGGCGCCCATTCCCCCATGCCCCGCAATCGAAAGCAGGCGATACGGTCCCAGCCGCGCGCCGATGAATTGTTCATCCGGATTCGCTTCCTCTGCCAATCCCGCGGCCGCGTCCGCGATCGCCTCCTCCACCCCCGCTAATCCATCGCCCGAAGCGTGCGCCAGCAGCGAAGCCACCTCTTCGCGCATCGTCACGTCACTGCACTCGCGCTCCAGAAACCCCGGACGCTCCTCGATAGCAAGTTCCAACGCGCGTCCAAATAGCGCTTCCGCTTGCGCCCATCGCTCAGCGCTGAATTCGGTCACATTGTTGGCTCGTTCGAAACAAATTAGCAGGCTTTCCGTGAACTTTGCATAATATCGCGCACACCGCGCGCCGGTGCTACAATTTCCGGCAAATGGACGACGTGCCGTCCGTCACCAGACTCTTGCAGGAGTTCCGCGCGGGCGACCGGTCCGTGATGGATCGATTGTTCCCGCTCGTCTATTCCGAACTCCGCCGCCTGGCGGACTCCTGTTTTCGTCGCGAACGTCCCGGCCACACCCTGCAGCCCACGGCTTTGGTCCACGAGGCGTACTTGCGCCTCTGCGGCGGTGCCCTACCGGATTATCAGGACCGCGCCCACTTCATGGCCATCGCCGCCCGCGTCATGCGCCAGATTCTGGTCGATTATGCGCGCCGCCGCAGCACCGCCAAGCGCTCGGCGGCCCTGTTGATCCCGCTCGAAGAAGGTCTCTCCGCCGCCGTCGAACGCCGCGCGGACTTGATCCAGCTCGATGACGCGCTCCGCGAGCTCGATAAAAGGGATCAGCGGAAAGCCCAACTGATCGAAATGCGGTTCTTCGGAGGATTGACCTTGGAGGAATCGGCCGAAGCTTTGGGCATCGGTATCTCGGCCGTCCGCGGTGAACTGCGTCTCGGACAGGCTTGGCTGGAACGGGAACTGGAACGCGGCGTCACCGTCACACCGAATCAGCGCGGCTCTTAGCCGATTCGCTGCGAGCCATCTACAATACCTTCATGCGAAGCGCGAGCGCACGGCGGCTGGTCAGAGTCGTGGACTCTCACACCGCCGGCGAGCCTACCCGCGTTGTCGTCGAAGGCGGACCCGATCTCGGCACGGGCACCCTCGCCGAACGGCTCCAACTCTTCCGAACCGCGCACGACGGCTTCCGCTCCGGCGTCGTGTGCGAGCCGCGCGGCTCCGAAGTTGTCGTCGGCGCTCTGCTCTGCCCGCCCGTTGATCGCACCTGCGCGGCGGGCGTGATCTTCTTCAACGATGTCGGCTATCTCGGAATGTGCGGCCACGGAACCATCGGCGTGGTGCACACGCTGGCTCACCTGGGCCGCATTCAACCCGGCAGACACTTCATCGAGACCCCGGTAGGCGTGGTCGCAACCGAACTGCGCGAAGACGGCTCCGTCGTGGTCCGTAATGTCCGCAGCTACCGCTATCGCGCCGGCGTCGCTGTCCACGTCCCCGGCCTCCACGTCCCCGAAGCCGGTCCGCTCCATGGCGACATCGCTTGGGGTGGCAACTGGTTCTTTCTCATCGGCGATCATCCGTGGACCCTGGAACTTGCCAACCGCGCTCAGTTGATCGCCTCCGCAAAGGCCGTACGCGACGCCCTCGCGAAGCAAAGGATCACCGGCCGCAACTCCGCCTACATCGACCACATCGAGCTCTTCGCCCCGCCCGCGAATCCGGAAAACTCCAGCCGCAATTTCGTCCTCTGCCCCGGCGCGTCTTTTGATCGTTCCCCCTGCGGAACCGGAACCAGCGCGAAGATGGCGTGCCTGTATGCCGATGGCAAGCTGGCCGCGGGCGAACCCTGGCGTCAGGAGGGTATCCTCGGAACCGTCTTCACCGGATCCGTGGAGCCCTGCGGGGATGATGTCATTCCTTCCATCGCCGGGCGCGCTTGGATCACCGCCGATTCCACGTTGGTCTTCGAACCATCCGATCCTTTTGCGGAAGGAATCGAGTGTTGACGGACCCCTTCGACGTCCTCATTCTCGGCGCTGGAATCGTCGGCGCCGCTTGTGCGTTCGAGTGTGCGCGCGCCGGTCTGCGAGTGGGCATCGTCGAGCCCGCTGTCCCCGGCGGCGCGGCCACGGCGGAAGGCATGGGACACATCGTCGTGATGGACGATTCGCCGGCCCAGCTTCACTTGACTCAGTATTCGCGAACGCTCTGGCGCCAGCTCTTGCCGGATCTCCCGCTGTCCGTCGAATATGAGGAGCGGGGAACCATCTGGGTCGCCGCGGATGAAGACGAACTCGCGGAAGTGCGGGCGAAGCACCGGACCTATGCCGCGGTCGGAATCCCAACGGAAATCCTGGATGCGCGCGCGCTCGCTGAAGCCGAGCCGAACCTGCGCGCGGGGCTTGCCGGAGGTCTGTTCGTACCCCATGACGCCGTGATTTATCCGCCGGCCGCATCGGCCTACTTCCTGCAACGCGCGCTTGGAGCGGGTGCTGCCCTCATGCGCGGTAGCGCCGCTGCGAGCATCTCCGAAGGCCGCGTCACTCTGGACAACGGCGTCCATCTTTCCGCGCCCCAGATTGTGGTCGCCTCGGGCGCCGATCGCCGCCTGCTCCCGTACTTGCCGGTCGAAAAGCGGAAGGGCCATCTTCTCATCACCGACCGCTATCCTGACTTTGTGCGCCACCAACTGGTTGAACTGGGATATCTGAAAAGCGCCCACAAGATCAGGTCGGATTCCGTCGCTTTCAACATTCAACCGCGCCGGACCGGCCAGGTGCTCGTAGGCTCATCGCGCCAGTATGGAAACGAAGATCGCGCGCCGGACCGGCCCATTCTGCACGACATGCTCAACCGCGCCGTGAGTTACATGCCGGCATTAACGGCGCTTTCAACCTTGCGCGTTTGGACTGGCTTCCGCGCCGCCACGCCCGATAAACTACCTTACATCGGACCTACCGCGACGCCCGGCGTCTTCGCGGCCATCGGCTTCGAAGGGCTCGGCATCACCAACGCGCCGGGCGCGGCCAAGCTGCTGGTGGATCATCTCTTGCACCGCGAGTTCGCCATCGACCCCGCGCCCTACCTGCCGAGCCGCGTCAAAATCCGCGACTCCGTGCCCGAGCCCATAGCCGTCTAAAGGCATGCGAGACGCGTCGAGCATCACCATTTGGATCAACGGAATCGCGGTGACTGTACGCGCAAGCGTCACCGTAAGCGCCGCGCTCTTAAACGCAGGCGCGCCCTGCCGCACATCCATCGCGGGCGAACCCCGGACGGCACTTTGCGGCATGGGCATCTGCTTCGAGTGCCGCGCCGTGGTCGATGGCGTCCCGCATCGCCGCACGTGCCAGATGCTTTGCCGTGACGGCATGCGGGTCCAAACGCAGGCATGACGGAACGCGTTCACGTCCTCGTGGTCGGCGCCGGTCCCGCCGGTCTGGCCGCCGCCACCGCCGCGTCGCATGCGGGCCGCGTCGTAGTGGTTCTGGACGATAACGCCGGCGCGGGCGGTCAGATTTGGCGTGGCCCCCACAACGCTGACCCAACGAAAGCGCGCCGCCTTGCGCAATTCCAAAAGTCGGGCGCCGTCCTGCTCCCCGGCCGCCACGTCTTCGATGCTCCCGAAAAAAGTCTGCTGCGCGCCGTCGTGGAAGGTGCCTCTGGAACTTCCGTCCAGACGTTCCAGTGGGACCGGCTCATCATCGCCACCGGCGCGCGCGAACGCTTTCTCCCTTTCCCCGGATGGACTCTACCCGGCGTCTTCGGCGCGGGCGGCTTACAAGCTCTCGTCCAGGGCGGCTTTTCGGTTGCCGGCAAGCGAATTGTAGTAGCCGGCGCCGGCCCGTTGCTTCTCGCCGTGGCCGCCCATCTGCGCGGCTACGGAGCCAAGATTGTCAGCATCGCGGAGCAGGCGCCCTTGTCTCGAATGGTCCGGTTCGCGGGCCGCCTTTGGTCCCATCCGGCCAAGCTCATACTGGGTGCAAAGTATCGCGCATCGCTCGCCGGTGTACCGTATCGCATGGGGTGTTGGCCCACCGCCGCCCAAGGTACCGCTCACCTCACCGGCGTCCGTCTCACCGATGGCCGCCGCCACTGGACCGAACCCTGCGATCTGCTCGCCTGCGGCTTCCACCTCGTCCCCAACACTGAATTGGCCGAGCTCCTTGGCTGCCGCCTCGAAGATGACGCCGTCGCCGTCGATGGCGATCAGCAAACCTCCGTCCCCGACGTTTTCTGCGCGGGCGAACCAACGGGCATCGCCGGTCTCGACGCCGCGCTCGTCAGCGGTGAAATCGCCGGATTTGCGGCTTCGGGGCAAGCATCGCAAGCACGCGCCTTACACCGCCGCAATCTGGCCGAGCGCGCCTTCGGCCATCGATTGCATCGCGCCTTCGCCCTTCGCCCGGAGCTGCGCCAACTGCCCTCCGCCGATACCATCGTCTGCCGCTGCGAAGATATTCGCTATGGGGAACTGCTCCACCATCCCTCCTGGACCGAAGCCAAATTGCAAACCCGATGCGGCATGGGTCCGTGCCAGGGCCGCGTTTGCGGACCCGCCCTGCAAACCCTCTTCGGCTGGAGAAACGCTTCCATCCGTCCGCCGCTTTTCCCCGTTCCCGTATCCGCATTCTGCGCAACCGCTTCAACTCTAAAGGAGACCTTATGAACTGGTTCGGCGTCATGCCCGCCATGACCACAGCTTTCGACGAAAATCTCGCCGTCGACCACGAATTTATCGCCCAGCACGCCGCTTGGCTGATCGGCAACGGATGCACCGGGCTCGTGATGCTCGGCTCCCTCGGCGAAGGCGCCACGCTCGAGCACGCCGAAAAAATCGCCATCCTCAAAACCGGAGTAAAAGCGAGCCGTTCCAAAAACACGCCGGTCGTCGCCGCCATCTCTTCGCTCTCCACCCGCGGCGCGGTCCAGATCGCCAAAGAAGCCGAGCAGGCCGGCTGCGACGGTCTCATGGTGCTGCCGCCCTATGTCTACACCTCGGACTGGCGGGAAATGAAGCGCCATGTTTCCGAAGTCATCGCCGCCACCAAACTCTCTTGCATGCTCTACAACAACCCCGTCGCCTACAAGACCGACTTCCTGCCCTGGCAGATCGCCGAACTCGCCGCCGAGCATCCTAACCTCGAAGCCGTAAAGGAATCGAGCGCCGACGTCCGCCGCGTAGCCGCCATCCGCGAAGTGCTGGAGGACCGTCTGAAGATCTTCGTCGGCGTCGATGATGTCCTCGTGGAAGCGGTGAACGCCGGGGCCGTCGGCTGGATCGCCGGACTCGCCAACGCGTTTCCCGCCGAATCCGTCGAGCTGTTCAACCTCGCTCGCGGCGGCAGGACCAGCGAAGCGTTCGCCCTGTACCGCTGGTTCCTGCCGTTGCTGCGCATGGACACCGTCCCGAAGTTTGTGCAGCTCATCAAGTTCGTTCAGCGGGAAACCAGCACCGGGAGCGCGCGGGTTCGGCCGCCCCGTCTGGAGTTGCACGGCGCGGAGTTGGCTGAGGCGCAAGCCGTGGTGAAGACCGCGCTGGCTGCGAAACCCGGCCTCACCTCGCCGCTCTTCGCGTCACAAGGAGCTTAAGCCATGAACCGCCCATCCCGCACCTGCGCTCTCGCCGCCGCGCTCTTGGTCTGTTCCGCCGCCGCGCAATCCCCGCCCGCATCTTCCGCCGCCCAACTTGACGCCTTCTACGCCGCGGAGTGGGAGTACGGTCTCCAGCATTCCCCCGAGTTCGCCACCTATGTGGGGGATTCGCGCTTCAACGACCGCCTCGGAGACTACTCCATCGCCGAGGCCGCCCGCTCCGCCCAGCACGCGGAGGAAAGTCTAAAAGCGTTGCAAGCCATTCCCGCCATCGGATTGACGGAGCAGCAGACCATCAGCCGCGACATCATGCTGCGGCAGCTCACTTCGTCCATCGATAGCTATCGCCTTAAGGAATGGGAGATGCCGGTCAGCCAGATGAACGGCGTCCATCTCGGGCTCGCCGGAATGTACCAGCAGATGCCGTTCCGCAACGAAAGCGACTACCGGAACTACGTCGCGCGCCTCCGCCAGATTCCCCGTGTCCTCGCAGAAGTCACCGCCGTCATGCGCCTTGGCATGAAAGATCGCATGATGCAGCCGCGCTATCTGCTCGTGAAAGTCGGCGATGAGGCGCAGGGGATTGCCTCGGCCGATCCCGCTGCCAGCCCGTTCGCGGAGCCCCTGACTCATTTCCCCTCCGGTATGGACGCCGCCGCCAAAGACGCCGTCCGCCATGATCTGATCCAGGCCATCAAGCAGGATGTGCTTCCCGCCTACGCGCAGTTCGCCGTGTTCGCGCGTGACACCTACGCGCCCGCCGGCCGCTCCGACCCTGGCATCTGGGCGCTCCCTAATGGCGAAGCGCTCTACCGCAACGCCATCCGCGAGCACGTCCAGACCACCATGGACGCCGACGCCATCTTCAACGAAGGCATGCGCGAAGTCGCGCTGATCGAGGCCCAGATGCTCGCCCTCGCCAAGACCCAGGGCTTCGCGGACCTGCCCAGCTTTCACGCGCACATTCAGACCGATCCGAAACTCCACGCAACCTCCGGAGACCAATTGCTCAAGCTCTACGCCGGGTATGAGGATCAGGCCAGGGCAAAGCTGGGGGAGGTGGTACCCACAGCGCCTTCAATGGGCTTGGAGGTGGTCCCGATGGATAGTTTCCGCGCACCGGACGCCCCGCCCGCCGATTATTCTCCGGGCTCCGGCGCCGCCGAGCGCCCCGGCCGTGTCAACGTCAATCTCTATCACCCCTCCAGCCGTCTGCTGCTCAATGTCGAAGCGATCGCCTATCACGAAGGCTTGCCGGGCCATCACCTCCAGTTCTCCTTCGCCGACCGCTTGCGCGACTTGCCGGACTTCCGCCGCTACGCCTCTTACGACGCCTACTCCGAAGGCTGGGCGCTCTACGCGGAGTTGCTCGGCAAAGAACTCGGCTTCTATCGCGACCCGTACAGCGAATACGGCCGTCTGCAGAATGAGATGTGGCGCGCCATCCGCCTCGTGGTCGATACCGGCGTCCACTCCAAGCATTGGACGCGTGACCAGATGGTCGCCTTCTTCAAGCAGCACACCGCCATGGACGATCAGAATATCCAGACGGAGGTGGATCGTTACATCTCCTGGCCCGGCCAGGCGCTCAGCTACCGCTTAGGGCAGCAAAAGATCCTAGAGCTGCGCGAGCGCGCCCGCAAGGAGCTCGGACCCGTCTTCGACGTCCGCCAATTCCACGCCCGCGTCCTATCGCTCGGACCCGTGCCTCTGGACGTCCTTCAGGCCAGCGTGACCCGCTGGATCGACGCACAGAAGGCGAATCGTCCGCAATGAGTCAACTCTGAGCTAAGATTGACTAAGGGTTTTGCGCCACTGGTTCGAGAAGAGCACCGAAAGGAACTGCCGAAATGCGGACACTTGAGGAACAGAATTGTGACGTTGACAGCGTTGATGCGCCGGCATTTAGTCGGGATTCCCGCGAGGGAATGAAAGCTTTCGATTTCACATGCCGCCATTACCTGAAGATGTCGGGCAAACAATTTCTGGATCTGTACAAGGCGGGAAAGTTTGAGCGGTCCACGGAAACGGGCGTTCAAAGAGCCATCGCAATGCTCCCGTTTGCTCGTTGATGCAGGGTGGCTAAAAGCGCTACTCCGCGCAGTACATTCGAAAAGTACTCTGAGCAGCTTAAGCACGTTCTCTCATGCGTGACGTCGGCGCATGTTATTTCTTCGCGTCATAACCCGGCCGAAACGCCGCTGACGTTCGCATTTCATCGGAATCCAGCGAAGCTTGCGGATTCGGACTATGCGCTATTCCTTATTCAGAAAATCAAGATTGTTCCGGACCTGGATCAAGAGGGTAGCTGGAAGGTAACCATGCTTTCGTACGAGTACAACATCGAACGGCTCGACGACGGTCAGGAGGTCATCTGCTTCCATTGGGAAGGCGACGAGTCGCCGAATCCCCACCCTCATCTGCATATCGGGTGGGCCACAACAAACACCGGAACGCATCTTGGCCCGAAAGCCCACATACCATCCGGCCGGGTCTCTCTGGAACATGTGCTGCGCTTCATAATTGAGGACCTGAATGTAAAGCCGCGGCCGCCTTTCGCCTCTAGATATCGAAGCTTGCTCTCCACTGAGCGGCTTTTCGAGTAATCCATTTTCCTCCTCCCGTTTCCTCTGCTATATTCATATCTGCAAATCAGGTTGCAACCCGTCCGCGGAAAGGGATGATCCCGCCTGAATCGGTTCCAAACACTCGCCATCTGCTTCTCTTCTGCCCGTCACAGCGGACACCGGGCCATAGAAGGAGGAGTACGTGTCTCGTCAATTACCGGATCAGCCGAATCTCGAATACCTGAAGAAGCAAGCCAAGGAGTTGTTGCGCACCCGTGCCCACGGCAAACTTGCCGACGCGCAGCATTCGCTCGCCAATGAATCGCCAATGAATATGGTTTCCCCACCTGGGCAAAGCTCAAATCCCACGTGGAAAATCTTGCGCTAAGCCCCGCGGAAGCGTTGAAAGTCGCTGTGTGCGATAGCGACCCGGAACGCGTCCGCTACCTGCTCGGCCATCATTCCGAACTGCGCGCAAGCATCGACCATCCGCTGCCCAACGCCAGCTTCGGCCAAAACGCCATGTTCGCGGCCGTTCAACGAACCGATCGCGCCACCATCGACGTCCTGCTCCGCGCCGGCGCCGACATCAACAAACACACCGAGTGGTGGGCCGGCGGATTCGGCGTCCTCGACGATTGCGATCCGTCCCTGCTGGACTTCCTCCTCGAGCGCGGCGCCGTCCTCGATGCGCACTCCGCATCCCGCCTCGGCCTCCTGCCCAAGCTAAGAGAACTGGTCGCCGCCGACCCGGACGTCGTGCGCGCCCCGGGTGGCGATGGGCAAACTCCGTTGCACTTTGCGTCCACGGTGGAAGTCGCCGCCTTCCTTCTGGACCACGGCGCGGACATCGACGCGCGCGATGTGGATCACGAATCCACCCCCGCGCAATACATGCTGCGCGTCGATCAGAAGCGCCATTATCCGCGGGATCGGCAGGATGTCGCGCGCTACCTGGTTTCGCGCGGATGCCAGACCGACATCCTCATGGCCGCCGCGCTCGGCGATCTCGATCTGGTCCGCCGTCACCTCGATACCAATCCCAACTCCATTCGCATGCGTGTATCCGCGGAGTGGTTTCCCAAGCGCAATCCCCGCGCCGGCGGTTCCATTTACATCTGGACGCTCGGAGGAAACCGCACGGCGCACACCGTCGCGCGCGATTTCAATCACGAGGATGTTTTCCAGCTACTCATGGAGCGCACGCCGGAAGATCTAAAGCTCGCGCTCGCCTGCGAACTGGGTGACGAAGCGGCGTTCCACAAATTCCTGTCCACCCATCCCGGCCTGGCAGGCGCCCTCTCTGACGCGGACAAGCAAAAGTTACCCGACGCCGCGCAAAGCAACAACACCAAAGCGGTCCAACTCATGCTTGAGGCCGGTTGGCCCGTCGATACTTCCGGAGAGGCGGGAGCGTCCGCTCTGCACTGGGCCGCCTTCAACGGCAACGCCGAGATGGCCCGCGAGATCATTCGGTTCCACCCTTCGCTCGAACAGAAATCCCGGGAGTACGCGGGCACTCCCCTTTCGTGGGCGATCTATGGCTCCGGCAACGGCTGGCGGCGCGACTCCGGAGATTTCGTCGGCGTCGTGCGCGCGCTGCTCGATGCCGGAGCTGCCATTCCACCCGAAGCGGAACGTCTGGAGCCCAGCGATGCCGTGCTGGAGATGTTGTATTCGCTGCCCGGATCATGTAACTAAAGCCGGCCGATTCGGGCGGAGCCAACTTGTTCCTCCGCCCTATTTCCGCACCAGCACCACCGGGGCTGACTGTGCTCCCACCACGTGTTCGAAGAAGTCCCGCATCGCCGGATACTGCGCCAAAGCGATCGATTGCGCCTTCACCTGCAACGTTCGCGTGCACGTCAGCGCTCGCTCTCTCACCGCGCAGCTCGATTCGTACCGCCCGAACGCGCCTTCAATCTTGCCGGGATCGGGGATCTCGTCAACATCGAACCCCTCCGGTAACTCCACGGTCAAGGTTTCGTTCCAGTGATTGGCCGGCAGCAGCACCGGATGGCTTCGCTTCGCGCGCGCCGCGTAGCCGAACTCATTGCTCGACGGAGTTACCGGATGAAATATCAGCAGCCGGTTCTGGCTGAGCTGCGCATACCGCGGCGCCGCGAACTTCACATCCAGATGAAACTGGTTCTCTGCAAAATCATCCGAAGGATCCACCGCGGATACCGAAACCCCTTGCACGCTCGCGCTCACCCAACGCTCCACCGACTTATCGTAATCGCCCCGGTCTCGCTGCCGGAATTGTCTGCGCGCGCGCACCGCCGGAGTTCCGGAAAAGCGTTCCTCCAGTTTTCCCGTGATCGCGCCCGTCGCGGAAAGCTTCAATTCCGTCCGCCGTTCCACCATGTTGCTCTCACTCGCGCCCGCCGGCATTCGTGCCAGCACTCCTTTTTCACCCGCCGCAATCAGCGCGAAACTGTTCTGCTCATGGTCCGGTAAATCGCCCACCGGCGTATCGGGATCCGTGGCGTCGAAGATCAAAAGCCTCCCGAGAGCGGCATTCTCCAACGTCGCCGGAAGCCGCACATCCCGCCCCACCTCTATCGCCAGGATGCAGTGATTGAACTGCTGCGGCGAAGGCCATTCCTCCCGGACATAAGCCGCGTCGCCCGAATAAATCAGCACCGGATAGGAGTTGATCGAGACCGCCCGCAGCATCGCCCGCATCAAATTCGCCTTGTCTTTACAATCGCCGTAATTCTTTTCGAACACGAACGAAGCGGGATGCGGCTGATAGCCTCCGCCGCGTCCCAGGCCCGTCTGCACCGAGACGTACTTTAAGTTCTGCACATACGTCCCGATTGCCCGGATCTTCTCCAGGTCCGTATGCGCGTTGGCTGTCAGCAGTGCCACTTTCGCGCTGATCGCCGCGTCCGGTTGGCTCTGCGGATCGGCCAGACCGGACGCGTACCGCGACACGTCCAGCCACGTTCCGAAGGTCTGTCCCAAAACGGTGTGCGCGCCCGACGCCGGGAAAAGACTGATTGCCAGCCTCGGTACCATCGCCGTCAATGGCGGGCTTGCCGGCTCCTCTTCAATGTACGGCAGATCCCGCAACTCCCACGCCGTTCCCCCGCTGTCCTGCACCGCCGCCGGATGATTTAACATCACCGTCTTCGCTTCCCATCCGTTCGGAACCCGCAGCGTATATCGCGAGTCCACCACCGGCAGCCGGCCCTGAAACTCCCAATCGAGCTGCGTGAACACGGACTTCTCTTCCACGACGGACTCATATCCGAAAACCCATCCCTCGGCGCAGTCTTTCGTTCCATCGATGGACCGCGCTCGCGTCTGCTCATATAGCGCGTCCCCAAGCAGTCCGACGTCCGCTGTATCTTCCTTCCCGAGCTTGCGCCCATCCTCGCCGTTCACCACCCACGCGCGCAGATCCCGCACCTTTCCCGTGTCCGAAAGATAGACCTTGAACACTCGCGCGTCCTGGCGGCCGTCCCGCGTCAGAATTCGCACCGCATACCGCTCGGCCGTCACAATCTTTCCGCCTTCTTCCACCGAGACGTCCCCTGCCTTCACCAGCACCACGGCCGGCGCGTCCTTTGCATATGCCGGTGTCGGCTGGTGCGCCGCGTCCAGAAGCCATTGAGGCACATCGCTCTTCGCGCACAGCGCGCACGGCAGCGCCAGCAGAGCCATCAAACCTCCGCCAAACAACTTCACTTCGAGGCCACCTTGTCTTCCACCTTCAACGTGATGCTGTGATTATCGCCCTCCTGCACCGAGTCGAAGATTCGCTTGACCGACGCGTATGCGGACGTCGGCACCACCATGTTTCCTCCTTCGCCCACTCGGAACAATCGGTGATAAACGAAGGTCTTCCCGTTCAAAATACTCGCCTTCGCTTCGTATTGAATCGTCTTGCCGACTTTCAGAGGCGGCGGCACGTCCGGGTGCTCCAGCGCAAACCCCGGCGGCATCGCGATCGAGATCTCATCCTCTTCCGTCCACCCGTAGGGGAAGAACACCGGGTTGGCCCGCGTGCTGCTCGCGAAACGTGCGTTCCGGTTTGCGTGGAATAGTGCCGGTTGAAAGAGGATACGCTTCCCGGTCCGCGTCGCATAGCCCGGAATGGTCAATGCAAAACTGACCGCCAGCGGCTTATCCAGATCGTTCTGGTTTTCGATCTTCAAACTCACTACTTCCGCCGCGCTGGCGTACTCGTGAATCGATTCCGTCAGAAGCTTCTCGCAATCGGATGCTTTCTTTCCATCTAGAAGACGCCGCTCCTGATACGCCGCTTGCCCACTCCATTCCTCGTGAACCGTTCCCGTTATAGATCCGTCCACTCCCAGCGTCAGAGCGGCGGTCCGCTTTTGCAGATTCCGCGCTACCGGCGTAAGGGAAGAAGCCACAAACTCGGGCTGCTTGGAGTCCGTCAGCAACGCCGGCATTCCCTCTTCCTGCCAGCGCAGCATCCCAAACGGCAGATTGGGCGTACCCGGATCGTAAAACTGCCACTTCCCACCAACGTTCACGGCCACGTCCACCGCCGGCAGGAAAACCGCGTTCGGCGGCAGCGGACCCACTGGCGCGTTCGACGCGTCCGCCACGCACGCGATCCGCGCGTCCATACCCGCCGCCGTCAACATTGCCGCGAACAGCATGTCGATGTCCCTGCCCGTCCCAATTCCCTGCTTGAGCGTGCTCGACGGATTCGCGTTCCCCTTCATGTCGCGGATCTCATCCGGCGACACATCCCCGTCGCGGCTCTCCGTATTCCTGATCTTGGTCCGGCAGTAATCGAAAATCTGGCGGACCTTTTGCTCATCGGTGGCTGCGCCCGCCATCGCCTCGGCGGCCGCTCGCTTCACGTCCCCGTTTACCTTCGTCGCATCTCGGGTACCCTGGTAAAACCGTTTTCCGTAGCTCGCCCAGAACTTGTCCGCGGTCTCTTCCATCGCCGGCGAATAGTAGACCAGCATCGAAGCCGAATTGTATCCTCCGGCGGCATGTTCTCTTCTTCATGGAATGCCGGAATGTTTTGAAACTCCACTGAGGAAAATCCGCCGGGTTCCGGCTGGAAAGGATTGCTTGGCGCCTGAAAGTAAAGTACCCGCATCGCATACGGCAGGTATGGGACCTGTAGCGGCTTGATGATGTACTTCACCCGCTCGATCGGAATTTCCCGCTGCAGCGGTAGCCGCATGTTGTTCGATAACCGATCGTTCCGGATTTCGCGCCATCGGTATTCGATGATGTCGCCGGCCGCCACGTTGGGCAGTACAAACGACTTTGCTTTGATCTTGATGCCGCTCCCTTTCACTACGGTCTTGTCGAAAATGGCATCTTTCTCCATTTCAATGATCGTGCCGTCGGGCTTAATGGTGCGCCCCGCGATACCGTTGATCTGGTCTTTTTGCCAATACAACAACTCGGCGGTCGCGCTGTCGCGCCCCTTGTCGTTGAATACTTTGATTCGAATGTAGTGGGTTAACTCGGTCTGAGCGCGCTGGCCGTCGATATTGTCTTTGAGGCGCACCTCCCAGAACAATGCCTCGGCGGACGCGTCCTTCTCCACGCGCGGCGCTTTCAGCGCGAAATCGGCGGGATCCACCGGACGCCAGTCAGTGGCCCCCATCAGCCCCGGAGCCAGCAGGCAGAACAGTGCGGCTAAATATGGTTTCTCGCACATTTGTGATAGCTCAGAATAAGCGGGAACATGCGGAAAGGCAATGCTTTCT
Organism: Bryobacteraceae bacterium; assembly: GCA_965225785.1. Lineage (GTDB taxonomy): Bacteria > Acidobacteriota > Terriglobia > Bryobacterales > Bryobacteraceae > Bog-113. Next base: position 697,951 of record CBDDBV010000022.1, read on the forward strand.
TTTGCAAACGAAAGCTTTCCGTACCAAGCGCAAAAGAGCGGTGACCTTCAGAACACCCGAAGTTTTCTCCATCTCCTCAACCACTTACGCCCACCCGCCGCTTCCAGCCCACCGCCCCATGCCCCACAATCGGAGATGAGTGTAATTACAGCAATCCCAAACATCCAAGAAGCTGAACCCGAACCCTCCAAGCGCACTCTGGCCAATCGCCGAAACGCGCTCAAATCCACCGGCCCCCGCACCGCCGCCGGCAAACACCGCGTCGCCATGAACGCCTTCAAACACGGTCTGTCAGGTCAAAACCTCTGCCTGCAGACCGACGACTCCGTCCCCTACTTCCGCCTCGCGCTCGATTTCGTCGAAGACCTGCGCCCCGTCGGCGTCCGCGAAGAACAGCTCGCCCAGAAAATCATCGACGGCAACTGGCGCCTCAACCGCGCCGCCGCCATCGAAAACAATCTCCTCAATAACGACACTGTGGTCGAAGCCTACTTCCTCACCAGTGACGACGAGCGCAGCGCCGCCATGGCCGGTCAAGCCAACGCTTGGCGTGCCGATTGCGCCGGTCCCCGCGCGCTCGAATCGCTCGGCCGCCACGAAGGCCGCATCGCGCGCACGCTCTCCAAAATGACCGCCGAGTTCGACGCGCTACAAGCCCGCCGTCTCAAGCGCGACAAAGACGTCGATTCGTTCGTACAACACGAAAGCCGCGCCTGGAAATTCCTGTCGACCGCGCTCAACCATTACCTCGCCGAAGAAGCCGAGCGCGAGGCCAAAGAACAAGAAATGGAAATCGCGGAGGAAATCCCGGAAGAAATCAAGCAAGAAACGCCGCAACCCATACCAACCAAAACCACTTCCGCAATGGCTTTGAATTGCGATTGGCACTGGCCGGAAGACGATATCGAGCCCGAGCCGGCCTCTCACTACGACGCTTTACGCGCCTACGCCGACAGCATCGGCATGCCGCTGCCGCGCTTCACGGAACAGGACTAGAAAAAAGCCCCTTTTCGAGCGCCCGGTTCGCCACAAATAGAAAAGGCGAACCCGAGGTAAGCCCCAGGTCCGCCTTTTTCTACCTTCTACCGTTTAACGAAACCAACCAGCGTTATTCCGATAACGCGGTGATCAGTCCCACTTTCGGGCTGCCCCACCCGGTCACCAGGTCATAGCCCGTAACAGCCGAATAACTGCCGGACTTGCCGCTGGTGATGTCGTGGAAATCCGTGCTATAGGCGGATGTCACGTTCTCGGAGTAAATCGTGGGATTGATAAACCCGATCGGCGTCTTGCTATCCAATGCGCGCTGCTGGTTCACCAGCGCAACGTAGCCGGCCCACATCGGCGCGGCAAAGCTGGTCCCGCCGTACTCGTTCGCCGTGCAGCCGCTTTGATCGGCGCAAACATAGAACGTGAAGTTCGCGTTCGCCGCCACGTCCGGTCCATTGCGGTAAGTCGTTGACCCCTTGTTGCTCGAGTTGATCACGCCCGCAAGCTGCTGATAGCTCGGGATGGTGATTTTGTCCGGCGAAATTCCGCCGCCGCTATCCACCCACGCCGTCTCTGACGCCCAGGGACCCGCCGCTGAACTGGTGGTGAGGTCCGTACCGCCGACCGAAACCACATTGGCGTCGTCCGCCGGCCACGCCTCGTTCGCGCGCGACCACGTCGAAGAGTCTCCGGAAGCCGCGAAGAAGTTCTGGCCCTGTGACGACATCTTTTCGAAATACGGATCTAGCGTGCTCGGGTCCGCCGGTGTCCAGCCCCATGAACAACCGATCGTGGTCGGCAGCGGGCTGTGCGTCGTCATCGCGCTGATGATCGCGGTATCCAGCGATCCCACGTACATCGTGAGACTCGCCAACCCCGGCGCCATGCCGAGAGCCTGCGTCATATCCAGCGTCTGCTCCGTGTCGTCGCAGCGTTTGGACTCCACGCAGGATGTGCTCGTCCCGTCCGTCGAGACCAGCGTGATCGGCACCTTTTCGGTCTGCTTCACGTTCGTGTAATAGGTCTTCAAATCGGCAAGGTCGGTTCCCAGATACTCAAACAGGCCGAGATTCTGGCCCGCGCCCGTGAGCGCTGTTCCGCCGTAGTAAGCCGCGCGCATATCGCTCCCCAGGAACGACTTGGATGGGCCCGAACCCGTCGTGGCGTGCGTCACCACGGCGTCCTCCGAAATGCCACGCGCTTTCGCATAGTCGCTCTTCTTCACGAATAGCGCGTGCGGGATCGAGTAGTTGTCCAGTCCGGTGACATGCCACAGGTTGATCTTCAGGTTCGTCGTCGGCTCCCGGTCCGGTGCGTAAAACTCCCGATTTGCCACCGCATCCTGGTACGTCCGCAGGGTCAGATGGAAAGCTGCTTGTATCGCCGACACCGGCGCTGTCACCAGCAGATCCATTCCATCCCGGCTGCCGCCGGTGACCGTGAAACCTGACGAAGCCGCGAACTGCACCAGCGTGTTGTAGTCCTGCTCGCTCGGACCGAATCGCGCCGTGAACTGCGCCGGCGTCAGAAACTGCCGGTAATTGGCGCTGGCCGGATTATAAAGCTCGCTCAGAAAGCTCTTCAACCCGGCTGGATCACTGAGCGGCAGCATGATATGAATCGTCATTACCTGGTTCGCCGGAAGCACGCCCAGCGGGGCTGCCTCCCCTGTGCGAACCGCATCCCGCATGTGGGTTGTTAGTACTGATTGAGCTTCAACGGCTGTCGTCACAAAAGACGCGCCGAGAACAATTGCCAGCGATTTTAAGGCTATTCTGCGAATCAAAGCTTCTCCTTTTTCGCGTGCTTCCTCATTTCAAAGTCGCGAGACAAAAAGCATAACACTATATTCGCCCGGAAAAAATCCGGTTTATACCCGCTGTTCCCTTTTCGAACGCCGCCGTCCCGGAAACGGACAGTCCGTCCGCGCGCTCCGGACATAACTGTAGGAACCGCTTGCCGGATCGCAATGGAACACCGGTGACGCGATTGCCGTATGAACCTGAATCTGAGGACCAGTACATGAACGAATCCATCGGCTCTTTCCTGCGCGAATTGAAATTTGCCGCCCGCTCTTTGCTCCGGATCAAAGGGCTCACCATCACCGTCATCGTTACCCTGGCCCTTGGAATCGGAGCCAATTCCGCCATGTTCAGCCTGTTCCGCGGAATGCTTCTGCGCCCCTTGGTGAACCGCGACGAAAGCCGGCTAATTTACATCCGCCAGACCGCCCAGGGCAACGGGGACGGCAACGCCGACTTTTCCGTACCGGAGATCGCGGACCTGAGCTCCCGCGTGAAAACCTTGAACTCCTTCGGCGATTTTTCCACCGTCGGCTTCACGATGATCGGCCTCGGCGAACCCCGCTCGGTCCAGGCCGGAGTCGTCAGTGGTTCCTACTTCAACGTCATGGGCTTGCGCCCCGTGCTGGGCAGGCTCCTCGGTCCCAACGATGACGGGCCGAAAGCGCAAGGGGCCGTCGTGTTGACCTACCGTTTCTGGACCGCCGCGCTAAAGAGCGATCCCAAAATACTGGGCAAGACCGTCCGGCTGGATTCGTTCTTCGACGCCAAGTCCGCCACCATCGTCGGCGTGCTGGAACCGTGCGTCCCCTATCCCGCCGATACCGAAATCATCGCCAACATCGTCACCAGTTCCCATCACCTGTCGGCGACCATGGTCGGCAGCCGCATACACCGCATGACGGAGTTGTTTGCCCGGCTCGCCCCGGGCGCCAGTCTGGACACCGCCCGCGCTGAACTGGGCTCCGTTTATAGCGTGATGAAGCGGGACCATCCTGAGGCCTATCCGGCTAAGGCCAACTTCCAAATTCACGCCGTGAAACTGCGCGACCAACTGACCTCCGGAGCGCGCTCCATTCTTCTGGTTTTAATGGCGACGTCGGTGCTCGTCTTCGTCATCGCCTGCGCCAATGTCGCCAACCTGATCCTGGCGCGCACCGTCCGCCGTGAGAATGAGCTGGGCGTCCGCGCCGCGCTGGGCGCCACCGCCGGTGCGCTTCGCCGCACTCTGTTGGCCGAAAGCCTCATACTCTGCGTTTCCGGGGCGGCTCTCGGATTGCTCATCGCCCGCCCGTTGGTGGGCATGCTCTCGAGCTACATGTCGCGCTTCTCCATCCGCGCGCTCGATCTCACCGTCGATTCGAGCATGCTTTGGGTGGGCGCGGGTCTGGCCGTTGCCGCTGCCGCGCTGCTCGCGTTTCTCCCACGCCTGCCATCTTCCGGCGGCCCTCAGGGATTCGCGCTCAGCAGCGGGGGCACCCGCGTCACCGGCGGCGCCAATCAGAAGTTGCGCGTCTTCGCTGTGGTTCAGATCGCCGCCTCGTTCGTGCTGGTTGCGTCCGCCGGCGCGACCGTAAAAACGCTCCTTGCGCTGGAGGCCGCGCAGACCGGCTTCGACACCCAACACGTCCTGGCCCTGGACGTCCCCGTCCTGCATAACGGCAAGACTCCCGCCCAGACTGTGGAGTATTACCGCGAGACCACCCGCCGCATCCTGCAACTCCCCGGCGTTCAGAACGTCGCCGTCGGTTCCAACGTGCCCTGGCGCGGGAATACAGACTTCGCGCTGCAGTTCTCGTCCGAAGGTCACACTCCCTCGGCCAGCGGCGATGATCCGCGCGCGCAGGTCCGCATCGTCTCGCCCGGGTTCTTCGCAACTCTCGGCCTTCCATTGATCGAGGGTCGTGATTTTAATGACGCCGATCGCGCCGGCGGAGAGCCCGTCGCCATCGTTAGTCAGAGCATCGCGCTGCAGATGTTCGCTGACCGCGATGCGCTCAACCACCACGTGTTTTGGACGGACCCCATCCTCAAGGTCTTCGCGCTTATGAAAGCCGAGCCTTATCGCATCGTCGGCATCGTCCCGGACGTGGACGACGTCAACCTTATACCCAGACCGACCATGACCGTATACCGTCCCTTTGACCAGGAGCCGGCCGTCGGAGGCGGACGCCTATTTGTCCACGCCAATGCGAATCCTTATTCCCTGGTGAAGCCCATCACGCGGATTATCCGCGGCATGTCGGCTGAACAGCCCGTCGAACATGCCGAGACGCTTACTGACATCCGGGCCGAAGTGCTTTCACCCGACCGGCTCAACGCCGCCGTCTTCAGCGTCTTCGCCGGGGTCGCCCTGCTCATCGCCGTCGTCGGTGTCGTCGGCGTGCTCACCTTCTCGGTCAGCGGGCGCACCCGCGAATTCGGCATCCGCCTGGCCGTCGGATCGGAGCCGCGCCGTTTGCTGATGCGCGTCATCGCCGAAGGCGCCGCTATGGCCTGCGCCGGCCTCGCCGTCGGTCTCATCACCGGGTATGCGCTCGCCCAGGCCGCCGGTAACTATCTGCCGGACTTCAAGATGCCCGGAGTCCTGCCCGTCGCCGGCTCCGCCTTCATCCTGCTGCTGGCCGCCGTTGTCGGCTCCGTGATGCCGGCCGCCCGCGCCGCCCGCGTGGATGTTCTACAAGCTCTGCGGACGGAGTGACTTCGCTACTACACTGGTAGTTGGCGATGTTTCCACAAACCCTGCGGGTCGGCCCCATCGGGATCGCACCCGCCACCGTGCTCGCGCCCATGGCGGGCGTCACCGATACCGTGTTCCGGCGTTTCATTCGAAACCTCGGCGGATGCGGTCTCATCATGACCGAGTTCACCAGTTCCCATGGCGTGAGCGCTTCCCTACGCGCGAAGAAGCCCACCCGCACCATCGAACGCTATCTCGCCTTCGATCCCGAGGAGCATCCCATCTCCGCGCAGCTCTTCGGCGCTGACCCCGCGGTTATGGCGGAAGCCGCCCGCGTTTGCGAAGGCTTGGGTTTCGACATTCTGGATATCAACTTCGGCTGCCCCGTCAATAAGGTGGTCAAGTGCAATGGTGGTTCCGGCCTGCTGCGGGATCTGCCGTTGGTGGATACGCTGCTTCGAACCGTGCGCTCGGCCATCTCGATTCCGTTCACCATGAAGTTCCGCGCCGGCTGGAGCGATGAAGACCTGGTCGCCGTCCGCATGGCGAAGCTGGCCGAAGATAACGGCCTGCAGGCGATCGCGCTCCACCCGCGCACCCGCGAACAGGGGTACAGCGGCAAGGCGGATTGGCGCCGTATCGCCGAAGTGAAAGCCGCGGTGAAGATTCCGGTCATCGGCAACGGAGACATCATCAAGCCGGAAGACGCCGTCCGCATGGCGCGGGAGACCAACTGCGACGCCGTGATGATTGGGCGCGCCGCTTCCTCGAACCCGTGGATCTTCCGCCAGATCGCGCAGTATCTCGAGACCGGCGCCTACGACGAACCCACGCATCGAGATCGCTTCGACATGATGCGCACCTACTACGAGATGTTGTTGGACCGCAGTGAAGACGATTGCGTCGGGAAGATGAAGCAGTTCGCCACCTACTTCACCCACGGCGTGCAGCATGGGGCGCGCCTTCGCGCCGAAATCTATCACGCGCGGGAAGCGGGAGAAATACTCGGCGCTGTGCACACCTTCTTTGAGATGGACGCTGTTGCGCCGGACGCGCAACTCGCTGCCGTCTAATCCCTTTGACAATGAAGACAGTTCAATTGATCACCGACGGATCCTGCATCGGCAATCCCGGCATGGGCGGCTGGGCCTGCATCCTGCGTTACGGAGATCATGCAAAGGAAATGTACGGTTCCTCCGCCGCCACCACCAATAACCGGATGGAGTTGACCGCGGCCATTGAAGGCTTGCGCACCCTCAACGAGGAGTGTGAAGTCGAACTGGTCACCGATTCCGAATACGTCAAGAACGGCATCACCAAATGGATCGTCAACTGGAAGAAACGCGGGTGGTTGACGGCCGAAAAAAAACCCGTCCTTAACCGCGATTTATGGGAAGATCTGGACCGTCAGGTTTCACGGCATAAGATCCGCTGGGTTTGGACCAAGGGCCATGCCCTGAACAGCGACAATAATCGCGCTGACGAACTTGCGAATTCGGCGGCGCGTGGACAACTGCGGAGCGCTTAATAAAATCAGGCCACTAACTCGCCGAAGCTTCCAAAGCCTGATCCAGATCCCACAGGATATCTTCGATATCCTCGATGCCCACGGAAACGCGAATCAGATCCGGCGTGATCCCGGCGGAGCGTTGGTCCGGCTCCGCTAACTGTTGGTGCGTGGTGGAGGCGGGATGAATCACAAGGCTCTTGGCGTCGCCCACATTCGCCAAATGAGAAAGCATCTTCAGCGAGTTGATGAAGCGCTTGCCCGCTTCCAACCCGCCTTCAATTCCGAAAGTGAGAATAGCGCCGCAGCCTTTCGGAAGATACTTCTTCGCGAGCGCGTGGTACGGGCTGGACTCAAGCCCGGGATAGTTCACCCACTTCACACGGCTGTGGCTTTGTAGATACTCGGCTACGCGGCTGCCGTTCGCGGTGTGAGCTTCCATGCGCAGCTTCAGCGTTTCCACGCCTTGCAGGAATAAGAAAGCATTGAAAGGACTCATGGCCGGACCCATATCGCGCAGGCCTTCCACGCGTGCGCGAATGATGAAAGCGATCTTTCCGAACGTCTCATGGAACTTCATCCCGTGATAGCCGGGGCTGGGTTCGGTGATCATCGGGAAATTCCCCTGATCCCAAGGAAAGTTACCGCTGTCGATAATGACGCCGCCGATGGAAGTCCCGTGTCCGCCGATGAACTTAGTAGCCGAGTGCAGCACGATATCCGCGCCATGCTCGATCGGCCGGCAAAGGTACGGCGACGCGAAGGTATTGTCGATCACCAGCGGGATATGATGCTCGTGTGCAATTTTTGCCACGGCCTCAATATCGAGCACGTTCATGCGCGGGTTGGCGATAGTCTCGGCGTAGAGCAGCTTCGTCTTCGGAGTAATGGCCTTGCGGAAGTTCTCCGGGTCATCCGGTTCCACAAAGATGGCGTTAATCCCCAGCCGCTTGAAACTAACTTCGAACTGGGTATAAGTCCCGCCATAAAGAGTCTTAGCCGCGACGATGTCATCGCCGGCCTGCGCCAGGCTGGTGATCGCGAGAAACTGCGCGGCCTGTCCGCTGGCGACCGCGAGCGCCGCGACACCGCCTTCAAGAGACGCGATGCGCTCCTCGAACACGGCTTGCGTCGGATTCATGATCCGCGTGTAGACGTTGCCGAACTGCTGCAGCGCGAAAAGGGACGCGGCATGCTCGGTGTCCTGGAACACGTAGGAAGAAGTCTGGTAAATGGGGACGGCGCGCGCGCCAGTGGCGTCCGGCTCATGACCGGCATGCAGGGAACGCGTGCTGAATCCAAACTGGCGATCTTCGTTTTTCATTACTTAGTAAGTGCTCCAGGAGGACTTAGTGGCTGCTCCAATACGCATGCTGGCCGACGTAATCGTCATCCGGGAGACTGGCGAGAATGCGGCGCTTCAGCGCTAACATGTCGAGTTCTCCCTGAAGCTTCCAGATCACTTTTCCATCCGGCCCGAGCAGCGCGGTGTAGGGGACGGCGCTGTTCCAATCCGAATCGAAGCTATGCATGAGAGCGTAACTATCTGTCGAGCCGAACAGCAGGTTGGTGTTCGCCGCATGATACCGGGTAAGCGCGGTGAGCACGCCTTTCTGCTCATCCGGATAATTGACGCTGACCATCACGAAGTTGAACGGGCGCCGGCGGTACATGTGCCACATTGTGACCAGCTCGGGCATTTCGTCGATGCAGGGCCCGCACCACGTGGCCCAGAAATTGACCAGCGTCACCTTGCCGCCGGAGTTTTCCGCCAGGGTCTTGAGGCCGGCGGCGTTCACTTCCTTCACCGTAACCGGCTCCTGCTCGAAGTGTTCCACCTCGGCGTTGCGGGCTTCCTCTTTATAAGCCCACTTGGTGGAGCAGCCGATGCTGGGGGTGTGGGTCACGGCGACGGGTCGGCCGGCGAGCACGGAATCGATCGCCTCGCGCAGATCATGCCGCTTGACAAGATTCTCGCGCACGCTATCGTCGATGCGGCCGTCATAACGAAGGTGGCGCGAGGAATCGAAGACAAAGACGTGCGGCGTGGCGGCTGGTCCGAACTGGCGCGCGACGGTCTGGGTGTCCCCGTCATAGAGATACGGGAAGTTGAAATGGCGGTAGTCGGCGCGGATCTTCATGTCGCGGAACGAATCGCCGACGTCGGTGTAGCCCAGTTCGTCGAGGCGGATGGCCTTGGGATTATTCGGTTGGATGGCGACCAGCGCAACGCTCTTGTTCGCATAATCCGCCGCAATCGTTTTGATCCGGCCTTCGTAAAGCTGAGCGGTGGGGCAGTGGTCGCAGGTGAAGACGATGACCAAAGCCTTGCTGGTGGCCCACTCCGAGGAGTGGTGAATGCGGCCGTCGATTCCGATGAGTTCGAACGGCGGCATGGTTGAACCGGTGGGCAGCGTCGGCACGTGAGTTTCCGCGCGGACGGCCGAGCAGGCGAACAGGAGAGCCAGCGGCAAGCTGAAACGGAGCAACGGGATCTGCATGCCATCAATATATCTCTTACGCTCCGGGGACATAGCGCGGGCGGTGTACGCTTGTGGCATGCACATGAGGTCTTTCTCGCGCCCTAGTCTGCCGGCAAGCGACGGAGCAATGCCGGCGGGCCGCTTAGCGTTCGGGAGTTGAGTGTGGCTGTTTCCATGTCCCGGGTTGTGTTTGCGGTTATTCTGATTGGGGTTTTCAGGGGTGGGCTCACGGCCCAGACTCCCAACGATCATGTAATGCGGCATGCGTCGCGTGGATTGCGCGGGGCCATCGCGGCGGGTAGCGAGTACGCCACTGAAGCCGCCATGCGCACCTACTATAAGGGCGGTAACGCGGTGGATGCCGGCGTGGCGGCCATGTTCGCGGCGGCGGTGACGGAGTTTTCGCACTTCGGCTTCGGCGGAGAAGCGCCGATTCTGATTCGCACGGCGGATGGCAAAGTACATGCGATCGCGGGCGTGGGCACGATGCCGAAACTGGCCACGGCGGAGTTCTTCCGCAACCGGCCTTTGCGCATCGGCGACATCCTGGAAGTGCCGGATAAGACCGGCTTGCGCGGCATGGTGCCTGTGGCCGGATTGATGCCCGCGCTGGTGCCGGGCATGGTGGAAGCGACGCTGGTGGCGCTGCGCGAATACGGTACGAAGTCCTTCAACGATGTCATCGGGATCGCCATTGAAGACGCGGATGGCGAGCCGATCGATGAACTGCGCTCACGCACGCTGGAACAGTGTCTGCCGTTTTTCGATCTCTGGCCGGATGCGAAGAAGCACTGGATTCCCGACGGGCGTGTGCCGCGTCCAGGCGAGATTTTCCGGCAGCCGGATCTGGCCCGCACGTTGCGCGCGATGGCGCAGGCGGAGACGAAGGCACTGGCCGGGGGCGCGAACCGGGCGCAAGCGATCGACGCGGTGCGCGATTACTTCTATCGTGGCGAAATCGCGCATAAGATAGACGCGTTCAGCAAGGCCAACGGCGGTCTCCTGCGCTATGAGGATATGGCCGCGTTCCGGCTCAATCCCGAATCGCCGGTCTCCACAAACTATAAAGGCTACGAAATTTACAAGCCTGGCTTCTGGAGCCAGGGACCCTCCATGATCGAGGCTCTGAACATTCTCAACGGCTTCGATCTGACGGCGATGAAATTGAATTCGGCGAATTACATCAACACGGTGACCGAGGCGTTGAAGCTGGCCTACGCGGATCGCGATACCTACTATGGCGACCCGAAGTTCAGCCATGTTCCAGATGCGACTCTTCTGTCGCAAGCCTACGCGGACGAACGCCGGAAGCTGATCGGCCACGATGCGTCGCTCGAATTCCGGCCCGGCGAGATCAAGGGCAAGACCGGTGAGCACCCTTCGAAAGCCACGATGGTGCATGGCAACATCGATGACCGTCTTATGGCGAAGGATACGACGTGCATCGACGCCGTGGATATTCATGGCGTGATGTTTTCCTCGACGCCCTCGGGCTCATGGCTGCCGTCGGTGATCGCGGGCGATACCGGGATTCCGCTGACGGAGCGCGCCCAAAGTTTCCTGCTGGTTCCCGGGCATCCGAATGAATTGGCGGGAGGCAAGCGGCCCCGGGTAACTCTGAGCCCGACGCTGGTGACGAAAGACGGAAAGCCTTTTCTGGCGCTCTCGACACCCGGCGGCGACAATCAGGATCAGTCGCTCATCCAGATGTTTCTGGATGTGGTGGAGTTCCACATGGGCACGGAAGCAGCGGTGGAAGCGCCGCGTTTTCAGACCCGGCATCTGGTTTCGAGCTTCGACAACCATGCGATGAATCCCGGGAACCTGGTGCTCGATGAACGGATCACCGTGGCCGTTTCACAGGAACTCGCCGCCCGCAAACATATAGTGGAAACGGCGTCGCGCTGGAACAGCGGAGCCGCGCCGGTGATGATCCGGTTGACTCCGGGCGGCGTCCTGGAATCGGCTGCTGATCCTTACGGATATCGGTCCGCGCAGGCCTGGTAAGTGGCGTCGCTATTCGACGAATTTGCCGGCTTCGACCGCGACGGACTAGCAGCGCGGGTGGAAGCCTTGGCGCGGCGCAACATCTTCCTCGGCGGAAGTTCCTGGAAGTATGAAGGCTGGATCGGGCAGATCTATAGCCGTTCGCGCTATCTATCGCGCGGCCGGTTTTCGAAGAAACTATTCGAGGACAGTTGCCTCGGCGAGTACGCGGACGTGTTCCCCACGGTGTGCGGAGACTTCGCCTTTTACCAGTTCCCGACGGAAGACTTCTGGCGCAAGCTGTTCACGCAGGTCCCGAAGCCGTTTCAATTCGCGTTCAAAGTTCCGGAACAAATCACCTGCCGCATCTTTCCGGCACATGCGCGATATGGACCGCAAGCGGGCATGGAGAATGCGAGCTTCCTGGACGCCGATCTGTTCTCCGAATCATTCTTGAAGATGCTGGAGCCGTATGGCGGGCAGGCGGCTCTTCTGATCTTCGAGTTCGGCGCATTTTCGCCGAGAGCCTTTGCACGCGCGGGGGACTTCGTCGATAGGCTCGATCCCTTTCTCGCCAGACTGCCGAAAGGCTTCCGCTATTCCGTGGAGATTCGGAATCCGGATTTTCTGGTAGCGGATTACTTTAGCTGCCTGCGTGCGCACAATGTCGCGCACGTGTTTAACGCGTGGACCAAGATGCCTCTGTTGCGGGAGCAGTTGGCGATACCGGATTCGATGACGGCGGATTTCATCGTGACGCGCGCGCTGCTGCGGCAAGGGCGGGCGTACGAAGACGCGGTGCGGATGTTCTCGCCGTATACGGAAGTGCGCGAGGTGAACGAATTCGCGCGGGACGGGCTGCGCGAGATCATCCACATCGCGCGCGAGAAGAATAGGACGACGTTCATCTTCATCAACAACCGTCTGGAAGGAAACGCGCCGGGAACGATGGTTTCGATTTTGGACGAGATGGTAGAATAAGTTTCCCGAGGGCCCGTAGCTCAGTTGGTTAGAGCGCTACCTTGACACGGTAGAGGTCTCCAGTTCGAGTCTGGGCGGGCCCACCATATATTGGTTGCGAGAAAGGCGAATCCGATAAGGAGAACGCCTGCGATCCCCGAACTATGAACTTCGGCGGATTCGCGATGTCAGCATGAAACCTTTATATAATGGCGATGCGAAACGCGCCTGAGGTTTGTGTAAATGCATCTTGGAAGATTGCTGTTCATCCCGTTGATGCTGATGATCCCCCCGACTTCTTTCGCGGGGGAAAGCTTCGACGGCGAGTGGTTGACTACCGTCTCATGCGATGCCGCGCGGGATGCGCTGGGGTATTCCTATCGGTTCGTCAGCGAAGTCAGGAACGGGAACCTCAAAGGCCTTCGCGGTAAGGAGAACGAGCCGGGCTCGCTTCTGATCGAGGGGACCATCGCCGACGACGGAACGGGAAAGCTCTACGCCACCGGGCGAACGGGTTCGAAGGAGTTCGTGCCGGGCCGGGACACGCCCCGGAATACCGAGTACAACTACAACATCCAGGCTCATTTCAAAGATAAGTCGGGTACCGGTACCCGGATTGAGGGACGTCCCTGTTCCTTTGAGTTCGTTAAGAAATAATTGCGGCACAAAACGCGATGCTGTCCGTATAACAGAAAGTGAACCAGATCGCGCGCGACATCCGCTTTGCCTGGAGACAGATCATTCGCAATCCCGGTTTCGCGGCGGTGGCCGTGATCGCCGTGGCGCTCGGGGTCGGACCCAACACCGCCATTTTCAGCGTGGTCTATGCGACGCTGCTGGCCCCCATGCCGTATCCCGAACCGGACCAACTGGTGATCGTCTGGTCGAAGATCAACGGCGACCGCAACGGCGTATCCGCGGGAGACTTCCTGGATTGGAAGCACCAGGCGAGCGTGTTCCAGGATATTGGCGCGTTCACCGGGCAAAGCTTTAACATCGCGACCAAGGAGTCGCCTGAACAGCTTCAAGGCCAAGCCGGGTCCGCTTCCTGGTTCCGGATGCTCGGTGTGCCGATGTTCCTGGGACCCGGGTTCGCCGCCGACGCGGACGAAGCCGGCAAGAATCACGTGATGATTATGGCCCACCGCACCTGGATGCGGCGCTACGCCTCTGACCCGCGAATTATCGGGAAAGAGATTCGTCTCAACGGCGATCTCTATCGCGTGGTCGGCGTCCTGCCGGCGGGCCAGCAGGATCGGCTGGACTCCGAGATTTTCGTTCCGTTGAACTTCAAACCGGAGCAGATCAATCACGATTTCCACTGGCTATTGGTGCTGGGGCGTTTGAAGCCGGGCGTTTCCATCGCACAAGCGCAGCAGAACATGAACGCGGTCACCAAACGGATTGGAGAAGCGTATCCGAAGTCGAACAAGGGTTGGGGAGCGCGGGTGGATCCGCTCAAGAACGATTTCCTGGATCCCGATACGAAGACCAGCTTGTGGCTTCTGCTGGGCGCGGTAAGTTTTGTGCTTCTGATCGCGTCCGTCAACGTGGCGAATCTTCTTCTGGCGCGGGGCACGGCCCGGCAGCGGGAGATCGCGGTGAGAGTGTCCCTGGGCGCGTCCCCGCGGCAATTGTTCCGGCAGCTTCTGACTGAAAGCCTGACCCTTGCAGTGGTGGGTGGGGCGTTAGGCGTGGCGTTGAGCTGGATCCTGCTGAAGGTGGCGACCGCCGTCATGCCCACTTCGACGCTGCCATCCGAGGCGGATGTGCATCTTAGCGTGCCGGTGCTGCTCTTTACCCTGGCCACAACCATCGCGGCGGGAATCCTGTTCGGTTGTGCGCCCGCCTGGCAGGCAATGGGTGTCGACCCCAATGAGAATTTGAAACGCGGCGGCCGATCCGTGAGCATCGCGCATCGAGGGCTTCGAAACGCCTTGGTGGTCGTCGAATTCGCGCTCGCATTATCGCTGCTCGCGGGCGCGGGGTTGACGGTTCATTCCTTCGTCAACCGCATGCAGGTGGACCTGGGCATCAAGACAGACCACATCCTCACATTCTTCCTACCGGTCCCGGATGGGACGCTCACGAAGAACGAACAGATCAATAGCTTCTATCGGGAACTGCTGCGGAGAATCGAAGCGGTACCCGGCGTAACGAGCGCCTCGGCCGCGACCGGGCTGCCTCTGGAGGGAACCGGATTCGGGATGCCGTTCAATCTGGCGGGGGCTGCCGTCAGCGATCCTTCTTCGCGCCCGGGCGCCGGTTTCCAGATGTCGACACCCGGTTATTTCGCAACCTTCGGCGTTCGGCTGGTAAAGGGACGCGCGTTCACGGAGCAGGACACGGCCACGAGTACACCGGTCGCGATGGTGAATGAAGAGTTCGTCCACAAGTACCTGGCGGGGAAAGATCCGCTGACGCAAAGGGTGGACGTGGAACAACTAATTCCGGGAGTCACCAAGCTTGGTCCGGCCATCTCCTGGCAAATTATTGGGGTTTTCCACGACGTGCAGAATGGCGGCCGGATGGGCAACCCGAGCCGCCCCGAAATCAACGTGCCCTTCTGGCAAAGTCCGTGGCCCGGCGCGGGCATTGCGGTGCGGACGGGGATTGACCCGGACCAGATGCGCAAGTCCATCGCGGCCGCTGTGCACTCGTTGGATCCGGCTTTACCGCTGGCCAACGTGCGCACCATGCAGGCCGTCAAGGACGAGCGATTCGTGGGTGACCGGTTTAGCATCATTCTTTACGGCAGTCTGGCGGGCGTGGCATTGCTGTTGGCGGCGTTAGGGATTTATGGGGTGATGCAATTCACCGTCGCTCAACGAATACCGGAGATCGGCCTGCGGATGGCTTTGGGCGCGGGCCGAGCGGGCGTCATCCTGGCCATTCTACGAGAAGGTCTGACGCTGGCGATGGGTGGGCTCATCCTGGGGATGGGCGGCGCCTACCTGGTCTCGCGCGCGATGCAGAGCACATTGTTCGGCACCGGCGTGATGGATTGGACCGCGTTCAGCGCGGTCGCCGCCATTCTGCTTTGTTCGGCGCTGCTGGCCTGTTACGTCCCGGCTAGAAGAGCGAGCGCAATCGACCCGATGATCGCGCTGCGCGAGGAGTAACTCACGCGCGCGGTTGCGCCCAACCGCCTCAAAATCAGCCGCGTAAATAATCATTCAATTCAGAGATTATTGTCGGGTAATTATGACAATACGCTTATAATTACCGCCGCCAACGAATATAATCGAATTTCATGGACAGGGAAACGAGAGCGAGACGATTCAAACTCGGGGGACCCAATTTCGCCCAAGACGTAATTGACGGAGAAGCAATTATTGTCAACCTGGAAAAGGGGATTTACTACAGTCTCGACCAGGCAGGCGCCCTCATCTGGCAGTCACTCAGTAAAGGGGAAAGCGATCAGGAAGTACTCGCCGAATTGCTCGGAAGCTATCGCGGGCAGGTTTCCGAAATCGAATGCGGGTTACAGGATCTGGTCAGCGAGCTCGAACGGGAAGGCATCCTGGTAGCGGACGGGGACGGTCCTCATCAGAGTCCCGCGGCAATCCTGCGCGGGGCCGAAGGCAAGCCAGCTTTCGCTAAGCCGAACTTGCAGAAGTACAACGACATGGAAGCGATTTTGGTGCTCGATCCAATCCATGAGGTGGATATGACCGGGTGGCCCTATGCAAAGCCCGGAGCTTAAGGCCGGCGCCGCGCCCGAGTATTTCGCACGCAACCAGAAGGCGTTTTGCAAAGCCCAGGCCCGGGCGGGGATCATATCCCGCTATTACCGGATCGGCGCGCATGTCGTGCTGCTGAAGTTCGCCGGCGATGCGCTGGTTCACCGCCTGACGCGCTCTCTGGCCCACTTGCGCGCGGAACCGACGGAGACGCCGTCGTTGACGGTGCTTCTCTGGGATTCCGAGTCGACTGGCGTGCCGCTGCCTCCGGCGCCCTGGGACGTTGAGGAATATATCGCGCGTAAGGAAACCTGGGGCGTGACGCAAGGTCCGGTTCTCGTCTCCTTTGAGTTCGATGGCGAAGGCGGAGAAAACCTGAACCTGCTGGACCGCGATAACCACCGGGCCATTTACTGGGTGCGGGCCGCCGCGCGGATCAGTTTCTGGGAGAACGCCGCGCCCGTGAAGATGATTCTGCATTGGTGGCTTCGCGATCAGGGTCTACAGTTTCTGCACGCGGGCGCGGTCGGGAACGAAAATGGCGGTGTCCTCCTGGGCGGCAAAGGCGGTTCGGGGAAATCGACGACGACCCTTCTCTGCGTCGGACTTCCTCACGGGCAGGACGGGAATGCCGGGTCGGAGTACGGCATGCGCTACGCGAGCGACGATTATACGGTGGTGAACCAGGAAGATCCACCGGTCGCCTATTCCTTGTACAACGCGGCCAAACTTCATGCCGGGCACTTACGGCAGGTTATGCCGGGGCTGCTTCCAGCGGTGAGCAATCCGGACAACATGGAGGAGCAGAAGGCGGTGGTTTATCTGAAGGAACACTGCCCGCCCAAGCTGGTCAATCAGCTTCGGATCAAGGCGATCCTGCTGCCGCGGGTCACGGGAGCGAAGCGCTCGGAATTGAAGCGCGTCTCTCCGGCGCTCGGCGTGAGCGCCATCGCCCCCAGCACTCTTTTCCAATTGCGGTGGGCAGGGCAGGAAGACATGCGCAACATGGTTGGGATGATCGGGCGGGTACCCAACTATCGCCTGGACCTCGGCACAAACCTCCAGGAAATTCCGGAGTTGATTGCCGGGCTATTGGAGGATTGCCGATGAAGGTAAGCGCGATCATACCGGTTTACAACGGCGGTCGCCACATCGCGCAAGCGATCCAGAGCATGCGGCGGCAGGAGTTTCCGGACCTCGAAATCATCGTTGTGGATGACGGGTCTACTGACGACACCGCCCGCGTGGTGAACGGTTTCAGCGGCGTTCGCTATGAATACCAGAAGAATCAGGGACCGGGCGCCGCGCGCAATCTCGGGCTTTCCCTGGCAGCCGGGGACGTGATCGCTTTCTGCGACGCCGATGATCGCTGGACCGATGACAAGCTGGCGATTCAACTCGCAATGCTGGAAGAACCGACGCGGCCGGGGGTGGTCATCGGATACTGCCAGACTGCGCGCGCCTGCTGCAAGTGCGGCCCCTACGAGAAGGTCGGCGAACCGGTCTTCTATCTCATGCTGGGAAATGCCTTAATCCGCCGCGGATTGTTCGCGGAGATCGGGGTGTTCGCGGAAAGGCTCCCTTCCGAAGCGCGCGGCTTGTCGGGACAATACGGCGAGGACCTGGATTGGTACCTGCGCGCGAAAGAGGCCGGCGTTCCCATTCGCTTCCACAGGGAAGTGGTCCTGCTGTATTTCCGGCATGACCAGAATCTTACGCTGGATCGCAACGCCGTGGCTCTCTCTACCGTTCGTGAGATGAAGCGATCTCTGGATCGGCGGCGGTTGGCGGGCGAGCGCATCGCCATGATGGATTGGTCGCGGGAGACAAGCTTTGAGTAGCGCGCCGCTCATTTCCGTAATCGTTCCGGTCTTCAACGGCGAGAAGTATTTGAGTGCGGCGATCGAGAGCATTCTTATCCAGGATTACCGCCCGCTTCAGATCATTGTCGTGGACGATGGTTCGACCGACGGCACCGCCGAGATCGCGCAACGCTTCGAAGAGGTTGAATATCGTTGGCAGAACCACGCGGGAGTCGCGACCGCCCTGAACACGGGCATCTCCATGGCGCGGGGTAAGTTAATCGCCTTTCTCGACGCGGATGATTTGTGGGTTGAGGGGAAGCTCCGGAAACAAGTCGCGGCCCTCGATGCAGATAGGGAATTGAGTATTGTGTTTGGGAACGTCGAACAATTCCGTGAGACGGTCAGGGACGGCGTGCCGCCGATTTTAGGTGTCTATCCGGGCCACTGTAAATCCGCGATGCTGCTCCGGCGCGCTGTTCTTGCGCAAGTCGGTGAGTTCAACACCGCCTGCCAGCGCACTGACTTTATCGACTGGTTTGCCAGGGCGAAAGAGCAGGGCTTAGACATGTTCGTTGTGCCGGACGTGATCGCAAAGCGCCGCATTCATGACACCAACATGGGTATCCGGTTGCGGGACCAGAAGGCGGAGTACGCGCAAGCCCTGAAGTGGGCCTTGGATCGAAGGCGGGCTGCCCAAAACCTGGCATCGGCGGCATCGACTCTTTCCTGACCGTGCGGCCCGGCGACAACATTACGAGTCCACTCCGGACGCCGTCTCAGGAACTTCTCCTCAAGGCCGCTCTGCTGCCCGGGGCCGATGCCCTCGAAGCGTGGCAACGGTGGCAATCCATAACGGATCTGGACGACGCGCCTCCCGGTTCGTATCGGCTGCTGCCGCTCATCCAACGGAACCTCGAGCCGCTTGGAGCGGACTATCCGGACAGCGGACGATTAAAGGGCACGCGCCGGCGAACGTGGGTGCAAAATCAATTGCTCTTTCGCGCGGCGGCGCACATCCTGCGGAGCTTTCGTGCGGCGGGCGTCGAAACGATGTTGCTGCGAGGCGCGGCACTGGTCGCCGCCAATTACCACGACCCCGGCGTTCGCCCCATGCGAAACACGGATATCCTGGTACCGTTCGGCCAGGCGCAACAAGCGGCGCGGCTTCTGCGGGATGGGGGCTGGCGGGAGATCAACCTTGCGCTTTCGTCGCTTACGCCCGGGTTCGGACGTCTCCACAGTTCTATTGCATTCCGCAGCCCGGAAGATGTTGAAGTGCGCTTGCACTGGCACGTTTTATCCTGCTGCCGTTCCGCGAAAGTCGATCAATGGTTTTGGAGCGCCGCCACACCCGCCGAGTTTTATGGCGCGGAGACTCGCATTCTCAACGCTTCCGATCAACTTCTTTATTCGTGCCTTGCGAGTCTGCAATGGCGATACGAGCCGCCCTTCTGGAGAGTTGCGGATGCAATGGCCATTCTCAACGCCGACGAAATGATCAATGGGACGATCAATGCGGACCGGTTCGTCTCGTTGGCTTCCGCGCAGCGATTGCAATTCCCTTTGTACCGCGCACTGGACGACCTTCGCGTTGCCTTCGGCGCGCCCATTCCCGAAGCGTTGCTTGGTTCCCTGGCCGCAACGCCGGTGACGTCCAACGACCGCCACGAGTTCGAATACCTGACGCAGCCGTATCGCGCGCGCAGCCTTCGCGCGTGGCTTACGGGAACCTACCGGCAACACTCGCGAAGCGGGAAGGGAACCGTCGCCGGCCATCTCTGGCGCAGTTTACGATGGGGCGTAGTGCCGCACTTGGCACGCGGGTGGCACACTTGAAAGCTATCGAGCCGAGTTTGTTTGCGTGAGCGCGAGCACCGCATAGGCGGTCGCCGCATCGCTCATGAATCGCCCGACATCCGAAGCGAGATCACGCTGTTTGTTCAGCGAGTAGGCGAGCCAGCGCCCGTCCGCTTTCTCCTGGTTTTGCGAGAGCCACGCGAGCGATCGCTTCATGCGCTGGTCGGCCGCCGGCATTCCCGATTCCTCCAGAACATACGCGACCAATCCCGTCGCGTAACCATCGCTCCTGGTTTCGAGCGGTGTTCCATCTTTTCTTTTCCAGTCCCCCACAAAGGAAGAAAGACTAAACCCTCCATCCGCATTTTGCTTACCGAGGGCTTCGGCAATGAGAGACTGCCGGTCGCCCGGCGAGAGCAGGCCGGGCAGTTTGGCCGAAGCCCAGAGCAGCATCACTCGATCCAGCAGTGTTTGCGCGGCTGGGTTCTTCACCAGATACTCGCGCAGACTTCGCACGTGGACCTGAACCTCCGGTGCGGCAAGGTACGTTTCCGGCGCGCTGCCGACGGCGATTGCGGCCAGCGCGGCTCCGAAATATTGCGAGTCACCTTCCCACGGCGCGTTGTGGAACTGGAGCCATGACCACGCGCCCCTGGCTTCGCCTTGAGTCAACTGCTCGGCCCACATATGGTCCAACGCAAGCCGGGCATCCGGATTCAAAGGCGCATGGGCACCCTGCGAACGGACCAGGATCAAGGCGTTCAAGATCGATTCCGTGCCCCGCGATTCCGCGGTCTTCGGAACGCCACGCGTCTTATCCGGATAGAACGGTTCCACTTCCGACCACATCCGGACTCTCTTCGTAACGTTGTCGAGAAGTTGGCGCTCACCCACGGACGGGCCGTCTTCCGCGAGACTTGCCCGCAAGGCGGGTCTGCCGATCGCGTAAGTAACCGCCGTGTGACAGGAGATGCAGAACGTCCCATGGTCGCGCGTCGCCATAGGCCAATTCATCCACCAATTGATGCGCCCGTCCAGGTAAGCCGCGGCCGCCGCCGGATCCCAGGCTTTGACATTCTCGCCGGCCGTCGCCGCTTCGCCCGCGCACAAATGTGCCGGGTAGGAAGCGAGAACGAAACACGCCGCGAGCAGCAACAATTTCATGGGTTGAGTCTCATTATAGATGAGATTGCGGCTTCAGGCCCCACACACCGGTATACTTGAGGCGGAGATCGTTGACAAAAGCGTGCCGGGGAAGCTTAGCGAAGCTTCTATTTAGCAACGGGTCGGATGGTTTAACCGAGACCAATACTTGCTGGCCACTTCTTTTCCAAACGGCGGCAAGCTGGTCGGTAGTTCCACAGGTGGCGGCGGTGATTCGCAGCCGCGGATGGGAACAGTCGGTCGCCGGATGGCCCGAATTCAAGCGCGTTTATATGGCGACCCACACGCGCTCCGCCCTGCGGATGGCTGGTGGCGTCTCCGCGTTACGTTGCCTGGAACAAACCGGCATCCCCGCGCTGGCGTTCAAAGGACTGGCCGGCATGGCTTCGCTTTATCCGGCGCCGGCGGACCGCACCATCGGCGATGCCGATGTTCTGATAGAACCCGAACACGTTGCTGCCGCGCTTGCCTGCCTGGCGGAAATCGGGTTTCATCCCGCGCCCGGCCAGGAGTTCGAGAAAGTGGAACCATTCCTGGACAAGTCTCCGGGCTTTGCAGGGAACAAAGCCCTCTCGTTGTACGGACCGCGGCAAGCGGAAGTCGATCTTCACTGGTCCGTCGGATTCGAAGACGTTCCCCCGAAGGTGATGCTGGCGCGTTGTGAAACCGCCGAGTTGTTCGGTTCCCAAATTCGCGTGCCCACGGCGGGGGATGCCATTGCCCTAACGGCTCGCCATACGGTGCGGGAGAACTTCACTATCGATAAGGTCTGCAGGGATCTGATCGACATCGGCCGATGGTGCGGCAAGCTGGCGCTTTCCCGCGAACTGAATGGCGTGCTTGTTACCATCCAGGCGAGCGGCCATGGCGCCGCGTTCCTGGCAATGGCGCAGATTTTGGCGCAGTACGACGGAAATTCCTCCGCGGTGGGAGTAGCGCGGCAATTCCAGGCCATGGCCGCGGGCGGTGAGCGGCGCGCGGCGGAAGAGGTGATGCGGGTGTTCTTCGATCAGGTGGAAAACGGCCCGCTGAGCAAGGACATCCTCTACCTGGCTCATACCAAGCCGCTCCGGCAAATCTTCTCAGGGCTGTGGGCGAACTGGAGCGAGTACCGCGGCGTGATGCGGTCTCTGGAAGAGCGCCTGGAGGGCCATGAAGTCCCGCTCCGGCGGCGCACCCGACTTTTGGCGGGAGCGCTAAGGAGCGTCAGCCCGCGGCAATTCCGATCCATCCGCGCGCTGGCGCACTTGAAATACGATTTCTAGCGGCTAAGCGCAGTTGCCGCGCGATTTACTTGCTCAAGTGCTTACTGAGAAAGCTGGCCATTATCTGGTCGGCTTCTTTCGATTCCGGCAACGCCGGATTGTTCCAGAATGCGTGTGGAAGCGCTTCAAACACCACCAGTTCCGCATCCACACCGGCCTTCAGATACGCCCGGTGCAGGAGCGTGGTGCCGCTTAACAGGAGATCGCGTCCGCTGGTAACGAAAAGCGATGGGGGAAAACCGGCAAGGTCCGCATACACGGGCGATAGAACCGGGTCCATCAGGTCAGTCGAACCAACATATTCGCGATCGTGAACGTCCGGGTTCGGCGGATCCAGATGCCCGGAGAAGCCGTTCAGCGCAAACAGGGCGATCGAGTCG
Source organism: Bryobacteraceae bacterium (assembly GCA_965225785.1). Taxonomy (GTDB): domain Bacteria; phylum Acidobacteriota; class Terriglobia; order Bryobacterales; family Bryobacteraceae; genus Bog-113. The sequence continues at coordinate 720,453 of CBDDBV010000022.1, forward strand.
CCCATTTTGCTGAAGTCGCCGAGCCCTGAGAAAATGCCGGTCGCGCCCGGCATCGGCAGATGCAGTTGCTTGAGTTTCACCGTCACCTCCGCCGTCAGAATCGCTCCAGCGGATGTTCCGTAAATTCCAATATGACCGGGTGCATATGTCTTGAGCAGCTCTTTGTACACGGCCACGGCGTCATCGAGTCCCGCCGGAAAAGGATGCTCCGGCGCCAGGCGATAAAGCACCGCGATCACTTTGATCCCCGTCAAGTTGGCGATGGGAATCGACTCGGTGAACGATCCCGAATCCGAGTTGAAGCCGCCGCCATGCAGGTTGATCAACACGCGATCTTGCTTCTCCGCCGCCATCGAAATCGGGGTGACAACGCGGACCGGGACACCGGCGATCGTATCGGAAGCGATGTTTACCGGGTATAACTTCTTCGATTGTTCCCCGGCGCCAGTCTGCCAACGATCCGTCCCCGCCCGCCGCTGTTCAAGCGTCTGAGGCGACGAGGCATCGGATTGCACCCGCGCCAGCATCTTCCGCGCTTCCGGGCTGACGGTCGTGGGAACAGGAACAACGCGGGAAACGTATGCGGTCCCGTCCGGCCCGATGCGACTGCTGTCGGTTCGCACTTCCTCTTTCGAAGCGTCTTGGGCGAATGCGCCGCCCGCCAGTAGAACAGCCAAAAGCCCGCAAACATGGATTCTCATTGCTGCCCATAATTTCAAACGTTCGAACGGAACGCAACTCTTAGTTTTCGTCTTGACCGTCCGCACGAAAAAAGGGCCACCCGAAGGCAGCCCTTGATCACGATCGTCGTTTCCGAGTTACCGAACCCGCTGCTTATTTCTCAGGCAACCTTAAAGCGTATTCCGCTTCGGTCGGCCCGTGCGCAAATTCCGGATGCTCATTCTGCTTGAGCAACTTTTCGACGCGTGCCCCGTAGTCCGGATCGGCCTTCCGGAAGTGAGTGAGCTGGAGCTGCTGAATCCGCTCCGGCGTTTGTCCCAGGCTCTGGGCGATGGCTTGCGCCAATCGATTCTTGGCGCCCTCATCCATCAGACGATACAGATTCCCAACCTGCGTGTAGTCGTCATTGCCTTCGCGGTGATCGTAACGCGCGGCGGGTTCACCCGAGAGCGGCATGGGACGATCGCGGAATCGGTCGTCCTGCTTCGGCCCCCCAAAACTGTTCGGCTCATAGTTGGGCAGCGAGCCGAAGTTTCCATCGAAGCGCATCGCGCCATCCCGGTTATAATTGTGCATCGGGCATTTCGGCGCATTCACCGGCAGGGTCTGGTAATTCGTCCCGATCCGGTAGCGATGGGCGTCCGGGTAGGAAACCAGGCGCGCCTGTAGCATCTTATCCGGCGAGTAGCCCATACCGGGAACCACGTTCACCGGGTTGAACGCCGCCTGCTCCACATCAGCGAAGTAATTTCTCGGGTTGCGGTCCAGCGTCAGTTCGCCCACTTCGATCAGCGGGTACTCCCCGTGCGGCCATACCTTGGTCAGATCGAAAGGATTGTACTTGAACTTGCCCGTCTGCGATTCCGGCATCACCTGGATGTTGACCGACCATTTCGGGAAGTCGCCCTTCTCAATGGCGTGAAAGAGATCGCGCTGCGAGTAATCCGGATCGGAGCCGGCGAGTTCTTCCGCCTTCTGCGCCGGAAGATTCTGGATCCCCTGCTTGGTGCGGAAGTGCCATTTCACATAGAACAGCTCGTTGTTGGCGTTGATCAAAGAGAAGGTGTGGCTGGAGTAGCCGTGCATGTGGCGATAGCCATCCGGGATGCCGCGATCCGAAAAAAGAATCGTGACCTGATGGAGCGATTCCGGCGAAAGCGACCAGAAATCCCACATCATCGTGGCCGATTTCAGGTTGGTCTCCGGATCCCGCTTCTGCGTGTGAATGAAGTCGCCGAACTTCAACGGGTCACGCACGAAGAAGATCGGCGTGTTGTTACCCGTCATGTCCCAGTTGCCTTCGTCCGTGTAGAACTTTACCGAGAAGCCGCGTGGGTCGCGAGCGGTATCCGCCGAACCTTTCTCGCCGCCGACCGTCGAAAAGCGCGCGAATGTCTCACACCGGTTTCCGACCTTCGAGAACAGCTTTGCGCTGGTGTACTTCGTGATGTCGTTCGTGACCTCAAAAAATCCGAACGCACCGGACCCCTTGGCATGAACCACGCGTTCCGGTACCCGCTCACGGTTAAACTGGGCCATCTTCTCGAAGAGAAGGTAGTCTTCACCGAGGATCGGCCCTCGACTTCCCGCCGTCAAAGAGTTCTGGTTATCACCGATCGGCCGGCCGCTGTCCGTTGTCATGGCCGGATTCGGCTGCTGGGCGCCCGCGTCAACACTTCCCGGTCCCTTATTGCCGTTGATTCCATTGGTTCCGTTATCGTTTGCCATAGAAATTGCCTTTGTTGCTTCAGTTTAATCGATTGCTGAAAGGGCTTCGCAGGCTGCAAATTTCCGCGTGGATTTGAACCGAATTGCAAAGGAGATTTTCGACGGTCGGCTCACACTAAATTGCAGACCGATTTCAAAATTCTTGCAAGTGTGGACAGAGGTGGTCATGACGAGTTCTGAAGATATGGATCGTAGGAAGTTTCTGGAACGGATCGGGGGGGCCGCGGCGCTTGCGCACTTGACGGCTCTCGGATCTAAAGGCGGTACTCCCCACTCCAGACCGCCCCAGAAATACGACTACGTCGATTCTTTCGGTACCTTGCGGACCATGGATCCTTCTACGATTGATCTGGGCATCGTGCCGCCGGCGGGAATGGCGGAGGCGGCTCTCAAAGTCCCGCAGAGTACGATCACTTACGGCACCGGTCCGCAGCAGAACATCCTCATGATCCTGGTGGACGAGATGCGAAACCCGAAATGGTTCCCGGCCGGCCAGACTCAAAGCTCGTTCCTTCAATCGTTCGCGCCGAACATTTACGCCTTGCAGCAGAGTTCACTGGTTTTTAACAACTACTTTACGGCCGCCACCGCATGTACGCCGGCGCGCGCCACGCTGCTCACAGGACTCTACACCCAGCAGAATTGTATGTTCTTGGCGGCAGACCAAAACGAGCCCCAGCTTCAGTCCGGCTTTCCCACATCGAGCGGATATCCGACCATCGGCTGGGCGCTGAGCAACGTCAAGCAGTGGACCCAGGGACAGCCGAACGCGGGGATCCTCCAGAACTATGACACCGCATGGATCGGCAAGTGGCATCTGTCCGCCGCGTTGAACACCGGCAACTGCGATCTGAACTTAACCTACGGCTTCACCAGTTCCGCTGACTTGCCAAACGCGTCCCTGGACCAGAACGGCAAGCGGAACCCGACATCCTCCCCAAACGGAGATCCGAACGAAGGCACCGAAGGCGGTCTCTATACAACGCCGATGGAAGTAGTGGAATATCTTGCAAGCGACAGCGAGATCTACCAGTGGTTCTCCACCAACTGGCTTCCGACCCGGTCGGCCGCCGGTTCGAAGAAGCCTTGGTTCTGCGCGGTCAGCTTCATCAATCCACATGACATCGCGTATTTCCCAAGCCTGTATTCGCCCCAGGACGTTCACTGTAACGCTTACCTGCCATTCGGAACCGTGCCAGCGGGGACGCTGGTGCCGTTCTACGCGAACCAGTCGATTAATGGCCCCGTCTTTCCCCCGCCGCCCACCGCGGGCGATTCGACGAAAGGCATACCGCCGCTTTCCCAGTTCAACCTGTTTAAATCACTCCCGGTGGATTCCTACGGAAATGCATGGAACGGCAGCCCCTATGGTTTGGGAGTCAATCCGCTTCCGGCCTACGGAGTCTCGCTGGATGTGAACGGCAACGGCACGCCGGGCAAACCCGACATTCAAGTCGCGTACGAAACGGGCGCGGAGCAGACGGCCGGTTCGGTGATCCAGCAGAATGTGGACACTCAGCCGGGCATGCCCAATTGGACCAACGGCTGGTTGACGTTCATGAACTATTACTGCTGGATGCACGCGTGCGCGGATGCGCAGGTCGGCAACGTCATGACCCAGTACGGTACCTGGAAGTATCCAGACGGAACTCCGCTCAAGAACAACACCATCGTCATGTTCCTTTCCGATCACGGGGAGTACGCGGGATCGCATGGTTTGAAAGGCAAAGGCGGCGCCGCATACGATGAATCGATGAATGTGCCGCTGTACATTCATTATCCCGGTCAATCGTCTATGCGCGCGATTTCCAATATGGTTTCGAGCGTCGATATCTTTCCGTATCTGTTGACGCTTGCTTCGGAAAGCAGCGCGTGGCGCACCAATCCGTTTCGCAGCGCAATCAACTTCTCATACCTGGGCAATCGTGAGGCGATCGAGGACTTCATTTTGTCTTCGGTACCCATTACCGGTTGTTCGAGCGAAGCGTGGGCCGAGCCGGCCACGTCCGCGCGCCGGACGCTCACGGTGAACGATCCGGTGGGCGGACCCCCAATCACTTTGCAGTATGTGCTGCATACGTTCGATGAAATGACGGGGGACGAGTTGGGTCTGTCGACTCCGTTCGTCGCGCAAGGCGGAGTCGGCCAGTTTTCTCACGTGCTCGCACTTCGAACGTCGATCGGAACCGACAACGAGGGGCATTACATTGGAGGCAAGGCCGTTCGTTATGACGATTGGCCGTGTAACTACACCGCCCCGCCGGGATTCAATGGCGCAAGTCCGGTCTCCGGCTATCATCCGCAGTACGAGTACTACAGCTACGTCGGCGCACAAGGAGCGTGCGTCTCGCTGGCCCCTTCCAACATCAATGAAAACGTTAACGAGGTGGTCTTGTCCGGATACGAACCTTCGCCATCCACCTCCCTGGCGGCGCAGCTGTTTGCCAAACTGGCCGGACCCGGAATCATGTCGGGACCCAATTCCGAGCTTTATGCGCTTCCCGCGGTATCACAAATTCAGCAGGCTTACACGACGGCGCTGGCAAACTATTTTGCCGCTGTGGCGAGCAAGTCCCAATGTAGCGTGTAGGCGGCATTGGGTTCTCAAGTGACGAGCACCTCGACTACGCCGGGGTGCTTCGCCTCGTTTGCCTGTATAAACCGTTGGACGGAATCGGCCGGCATCGGCGGACTGAAGTAATACCCCTGCAGCTCGTCGCAGCCGAGGTTGATCAGCCAATCGGTTTGCTCGCGGCTCTCGACGCCTTCTCCGACCACACGCAGGCCGATTTGATGCGCCAATTGGATGACCGATGAGACTACGGCCGAAGTGTTGTTCGCCTTTCGATTTAGGAACGAACGATCCAGCTTGATGGTGTCGGTTGGCAACATCGTCAGGTAACTTAGCGAGGAGTACCCGGTCCCAAAGTCGTCCAGCGCCACCTTTACTCCGATCTGACGCAGGCCCTCAAGATGTGCACAGGCCCGCGTCAGATCAGTCACCAGAATGCTCTCTGTCAGTTCCAATGTCAGGAGATCGGGATGCATTCCGGAACTGTTCAGGATTTCTCTAACGCGCTGGGGAAATTCCCGCTGGTCAAACTGAAGAGCGGAAATGTTTACCGCGACACCCAGCGGCTTACCTTCGTCCGATCGCCACGCTACGCACCGGCGGCACGCTTCCGCGAGCACCCACTCGCCGATTCCCACGATCAAGCCCGAGCGCTCCGCGATTCCAATGAAGTCGGCTGGCGGAACTAATCCATGGACTGGGTGTTTCCAGCGCAACAGGGCTTCAAAGCCGACGATCTGCTCTCTTCGGTCCACTAAAGGCTGGAAGTAAAGCGCCAATTCCCCTTTCGGAAGGGCGTGGAAAAGATCACTCGCGAGGTCTTTGAGAAGATCCTCACGGCGGCCGATCTCCGAAGAGAATAGAGCGCACTGGTTGCGGCCTTGTGACTTGGCTACATACATGGCCCGGTCGGCCCGCTCCTGGAGCACCGTCAGTTGTGACCCATGCTCCGGGTAGAGGCTTATGCCGACCGTCGCACTGAGTAAAAGGTCGTGTTCGCCGACCTGGAAAGGCTTCTGGAATGCGCCCAGCAGAAGAGCTCCCATGTCCAACGCGTGCTCCGGACCTTCAATCCGCTCCATGAGCAAAACGAACTCGTCGCCCCCTACACGCGCCAGTATGCCCGCGTCGCCAACGGCATCCATCAGCCGGGCGGAAACAAGTGCCAGAAGCTGGTCGCCGACGGTATGGCCGAGAGTATCGTTAACTTGCTTGAAGCGATCCAGGTCAACAAAGAGGATAGCTCCCCTCTGGTTTGGATCAGAGTCCAGGTGCGCCTCGAAACGTTCTTTCAACAGGCGCCTGTTTGCCAGCCCCGTGAGAACGTCATGGTAGGCCTCCGCGTATAACTGAGACTTGCTGCCGGCCACCTCCCGCATTTCGACGGAGCCTCTTCGGGCGGCGATGATCAGGAAGACGTCCTCAAACACCACCCACCAGGCATGTTCCACCCAACGCCACGGGCTCACCGTCAACACGCCGTAAGCGGACTGCGGCCACCAGATTCCTCTGACGAAGTGGTCAACCGCGGTAATCACGGACGCGGTAATCAGAACACGCCAGTCACGGTAGAACGCGAGGAACGCGAGGGAGCCGAAGATGTGAAAGTGTGACTCGATGCGTCCGCCGGTAACGTCCGTCAACACGACCGACACCAGCATCTGAGCCACAGCGATCACATGCTTCGTCGCGGGTTTTAGAGGATAAAGTAATGTGATTGCGATGGCGGGCAGGATGAACGCGGGGCCGGATAAAATGGCGGCCCACAAGTGCGGGTGCATACTGCTATCGGCGCCGTTCCAGAGGCGGGGCGAAAGGAACAACGCTATTCCAATTAGCGCTACCCACTCCGCCGCAAGAAGCCAGATAAACATCCGGTTAATCCGGATCGTCAAATCGTCGGTAGCCCGGCGCAGATACAATGCCTCTCTTTCGATCAGCGCGGAATTCCCCGGAAGCGTAACATTCGTGATCATTTTACAGTCCGATCGGGCGGGCAGATTCCGCCAAAGCACAGCCAAATACGAGACTTGGCCTGGGCGCCTCTTGTTGCGAGTCGATCGAAGCCGCTAGCTGATCGAGACCGTAGTTATCCCCTTGGTGGCCGCGCGAGCCGGTGACTCCCCCGCTGAATAGGAGTTTGCCCTGGCCGCTATACATGACGACCATTCCGGACGTCCTGGCGCCGAACCTTCGAGCTTCGTGCCCGTCTATATCCCACACCACGCGCGCGCCATCCAATTTCCCGCCTGCGTCCCAGGATGGGCTGCGCAGGGGCCATGTTGAGCGGTAAGGGCGGGAAAACAGAAACGTGATGCCGGGCGAGCGGGTTCCGGGTCGCCGCATCGCTGGAAGTTTCGACAGCTCCGCGATAGTGGCCGCCGTGCAGGAACAGAATTGGTGAACGAAGACCAGCATCGTGGGCCGGTCGACCGGCGCCGGAAGCGCGCTATCCCCCGGCCAGCTTGCAGGAACTTTATTCTGCGGCGTTGCGGTCTGGTCGAACTGAACCAAGGCCAGAAGAGAAGTCAGCGTACAAGCTGCCCCGGCCAGACAAATCGACACCGCGATAACAGGCCTTATTCCGGATGAGAGAAGCCCTTTTCCCCGAAAAACAGCGGACATGCTTCCTCTATCGACGGAAGCGCGCCGTTCCATTAGGTCGCCCTCGCGGGAATAAACCGCGACCGAACCAAATGAGCTATCGCAGCGTCGCGGAGGAAGAACCGGAATCCCGTATCGATTGCGAATGCGCCAGAATCTTCGGATCGCGCGTTCCTACCGCCAGCGCCAGGTCGATCTGCTTCCTGGCTTCCTGGTCCTGTCCATTCACATGGAGAGCCCAGGCGTACGCGTCAAGCGTGAAGATATCGTGCCGCCCGCTGTACTCCCGCTTCGCTACTTCCAAAGCCTTTGCGGGCTGGTGCGCATGGTCCGCGTAATAAAAGGCCAGGTCTAGGTTCAGATTGTTCTTTTCGGCCGATTTAGAAATAGCCTCCGGCAGGAACGCGGAATAAATTGCCCGCGCTTCTTCCGCGCGTCCAGCGAGTTCCAGCGCCTCCGCCAGTTGGAAGCTATTTTCCGCGCTGGGAACCGCCTTGCAAAGTTGCCTTAAAACCGCAACCGCGTCATCCATGCGTTTCTCATCCAGGTACACGCGGCTCAATTCTCTCAAACTCGAAGGGGCGCCGGGGTAGAGGTCCAGAGCCTGCTTGATGAGCTTCTCCGCGTCATCGGCATTTCCCGCAAGCCTCCGTTCCCGCCCCATGTTCGTGAGAAGCGCGGCGCGGTCCGTGTACTCTGTGGGCGAAGTGCCCTGGTACGCCAGATCGAGCGCCTCGTACGCTCCGTTGAACTCGCCGAACACTTCGCGCAATTGCGCCGCATGAATGAATGCCGGAACATTACCCGGGCGCAAGTTAAGCATCCACTGTGCGGATATCTCGGCGTTCTTGTAATCGCCAAGAGCGGAGTAGGCGTCCGTCAATAATCCATACACCATCACATCGTCGGCGACTTTCTTATTCAAAACCTGCGCTTCGCTCAACGCGGCGGAATAATCGTGTTGGCCAAGCAGCACGAGCACCTTCATCTTGCGCGCTTCGAAATTCGCGGGAGAAAGTTCCAGCGACTTGCGGACGGCGGCATCCGCCTGCCCATAGAACGAATCGTCACTGGTTTCCCGGGCTCGCCGCACCAAAGCCATCGCAAGAGCGTTAAAGGCCCCCGCATCGCCGGGCTTGCTGGCAATAGCGGTGCGCGCCTCGGCCAGGCTGTACTCCGCTGGGGAAAGCCTGGCTTCGGCGGCGGAACCGATTGTCATTGAACCACTCGCGGCGGTCAGGCAAAAGATGATCAGAATTTTCATAGAACCTCGTTATGGGAGAAAGTGGACGCCACTGCCATGAGTAGCGTCCACGCGAGCGCGGCTTAGTTAATCGGACAGATGCCGCCCGGGTCTCCGGTGCAGCCCGCCTGGCCAGGTCCGGTATGAGCGCTGTTGCGTCCATTCAGGGCCGGCAAGACATACGGGAACGAGTTATTGAACCCGTCCGTCTTCGTATTCACGCCGTCGCCCAGCGGAGTACCGTAAGTGGTGGAGTTCACCAGAATGCCGGCCACCGCGCGGGCGGAGATGTCAAACACGTCGTCGATCGGCCGGCGGCCGTTGGGATAGCCGGCCATATCACCGGCGAGAAATCCCAGCCGCTTCTGGCTGCCTACGGCGGTTGGCGGGATTCCCGTATTCAACCGCAGCAAATCCGCGACCGGGCCCGCATCCGACGGCCCACAACCCGGGCAGATCGGCGCCTGGTACTGCGCCAGAATCAGCAAGTCGGTTCTCGGGAACGGCGGAACCGGAACTCCCAGCGAAGAGAACACGGTCGCGAGCACAGGGTATTCCACAAAATCGGCGAACTGCGAATCGTTGGCCGGAACGTCCATGCTGAACCGGTCTTTAAAGCCCGTACCAATGATGACTTCGTTGATCAGAGGGTTTCCCTCGCGGTTTACCTGCTGGTAAGGACCGCCCACCTCCACCGGCTTGGGCGAACTCCGCACGGTGTACTCGTGGCGCAGCGTGCTTCCATAAGTGCCGATCACAGCCTGTTTGTCGGTGGCCGGGTGCTTCAGTCCATCCACCGTGAGCATGGTGATGGGAACTTCGATGACGATGGAGTTTACGTTATAACCACCCACCGCGTCTGGAGCGTAGTTGTGAGTGTCGTCGGCATCAATCGAGGGCGACAGAATCGGGCCCACCCCGGCGCGGAAGTTCAGCGAGTCGAACGCGGCGCCCAGATCGATGAAGAAAGGATCGTCCGCGGTTCCGGCCCATACTTTTACTCCGTTGCTGAGGGAGTAGATCCCCTGGTTGAACAACGTCGAGTAATTCGGCATCGTTTGCGGACCCACGTTGGAAGGCACCGCGTAGAGGGTTTGCCCCGAGCCAAGGTTCGTAGTCACCCCGTTTTTCACCATCGAGACGGTGTACGTCTGGGTTAAGCTCAACCCTTCCGATCCCGGGCCGGACAGTGCGATGATCGGCGGGTTATTGGGCAGGCCGCCGACGAAACCGGTAAATAAGTTGGGCTGGCGGATCGTGGTGGTGAAACGGAACTGAAACTGGATGGAAGGCGTGCCGCTCTGATTGTTATCGACGTTCATCTGGTACAGAACCGTGGGATCGAATGGAAAATAGTTCGGTCCGTTGGCGGGCTCCAACAGCGGATCCACGTTGAGAATGAACGTGACGTTGTTCGGGTTGTCGTAGCTTACGAAGGCGTACCAGTCAGTAACATCCGCGGCGCGGTCCGTTGCGGTTATAGGTGCCTCTCGATGGCTCGACGCGAACATGCTGGAGGGGGCCAGCATGAGTGGGGCGATCGCGAGAGCCACCATCGTTTTCAACTTCTTCATGGAATGTTGCCTCGTTGTGAAACAAAATTAGCGCCGCACCCATCCGCTGACGAACGGATGCTCGCGTGAGGCAATACGGCTTTCACACTAGAACTGGATGTTGGTTCCGAGCACCCGCCCGGTTATCTTGGGATCCAATGCGCTTGCGAAGTGAATAAGCCGTCCACGAAACCGATCTGAAATACGAGAAACACGCCGAAGGCAACGCTGACGATTCCGGAGATCATGGTGAGGTGAGCCGTGAGCTTCGTGAACCTGTTTTTTGCGTAGACCAGCGGCAAGGAGATTGCCGCCGTCATTAAAACCATACCCAGCATGGTGCCGAAGCCGAATACAAGCAAGTAAGCCGTCGCCCAGAATGGATTTCGGATTGTGGACAGAACCAATAAAGCAACCGCCGCTGAACCGGCCAAGCCGTGAACCAGGCCGATGAATAGTGGACGAACCGTGTGAAACAATCCTAGTCTGCCTGGTTGCCGCGATTCCGGAAAGTCGTTCGTAACTTCGGCCGGCGCGGGCGAGAAGCGTTCGGTAATTCGCTTCAAAACTCCAGAGAGATTCAGCAGGCCCAACAGGATCAACATCAGGGCGACCGAGAACTCCATCGACAGTCCAAGCCTGGGGGGTATGACAACTCCGAAGATAATGATGGCGGATCCCACCAGGAAGATCGTTAACGTATGTCCCAATCCCCACAGCATGCCGATGGTGGCGGAACTTCGGATCGATCCCTGACGGCTGACTAGCGTCGATACGGCGACGATGTGATCCGAATCGGTGGAGTGGCGCATCCCCAGAAACAAGCCCAGCAATGTTACCGAGATGATCGGAAGCAACGCGCCCTTTGAGACGGTGAAGAACGCCGATGGCAGAGATCCGAACGCCGGGATCGCGATGCCAATACCCAGCACAACCATCAGTGCGGACGAGAGAAGCGGCAGGTAGCGCACCCACGAGTTTTCTTTTCCCGCAAAGTAAGTGGACGCGAATCGCTTGGTGTACACCATAGCCAGGCCCACCGTTACGAGAACTGACGCTAACCCGACACTAAATGCGGTAATCAAAAACAACCCAAAACCAATTCGATGCAGCGAAAAGGCGCTAAGTAAGACAACCAGCGCCGCCGGACAAGGAATAATTCCGCCGGTAATTCCGAGAGTACAAAGTTCCCGAAAAGATACCGTGGAAGAAGCGGCCGACGCGCCGGCCAATTCCGATGGCGGCCGCGCCGATCGTTGGAAGAGCGAAGTAAACCAGTGCGAATGCGGCTCACCCGGAGCGTGCGAATGATCGCCCGACTCACCCGTCAGATGCTTGAGGAACATGAACGCGCCCAAAGCAGCCACGCTGATTCCGGAGATTGCGCCGAGCCAGGGATAGAGCCGTTCCGGAACGATGTAGCGCGATGCGTAGAGCGTCGCAAGTCCGAGAGCGAAGACCCCTGCCGTATGCGCCGCCGTCACCACGATTCCCAGCAGCACCGCATGTTTGGCGGTGCCGCGCGAACCTACCAGATAAGCCGCGACCAGCGTCTTGCCGTGCCCCGGCTCCAGCGCGTGCATCGCGCCTAAGCCGGCGGCCAGAAAGGCGGCCGATACCAGAAACCAGATACTCACGTTTCCTTGTGTTGCAATAAGATCGGTAAAGCGGCTTCGCGGTGTATTGCCGCCGGTCGCCTTCGGCCGAACCGGAGATGTTACCGCGGCCGCGGCAATCGTTCTGTTGGGTAGCGCGGGTTGAGCTTCGGGCGCGGGTATCGCGGAAACCGTCGCCGCGGGCTGGTGCGGAGTAACTCTTGTTTGCAGTGGAACCGGGGGAACGGCATTGCGAAATTCAACCAACGCGGAGAGTTGCTGGGGAGGACTATCCAGTAAGTCAGTCGAGTAAGTGGATAATTCACCGCTCCGATCCGTCTTCGGCGCTGAACTGCCAATGATCTCGGCGCCGTCTCCGGCAACGACTATCTCTTTCCAACCGGTCCGGCCGGGGAAGTTATTGTCGGAGTAAGTAAGCTTGTGCGTCCCCGCTGTAACAGGTAGTTTGCCCTGAAACATGAACGCGAGTTTCATCGTCGGCAATCCGCCCGCGCCGTCGGAGAATGTTACGTCACGCGAGATCGTCTCCAGCGGAATGGCGTGCTGATCGCTCGCGAGACTAAGGCCCTGCTTAAGAATCTTCTCCTGCTGAGAAAGATAAGCGGGAATGCCGGGGTCTCCGCGCTTTGGAACTAATCCGGATTGGCGGATCTCCTGGTACGTGGGGATTTCCGCCAGATCGATCAGGTAGAGAATGTTTACGGACTTCTGCCCGATCTTCAGCTTGGAGTAATGATTGATGCTGAAATTCCCCATGGGATGAGCGTCAACCGTCTGCGGCGAACACGCCAATAGCACCACGACTGAAACTAGCCCCGCGGATCGAATCATTTGCTGGTCCTGGTGTCGTTCGTAAGTTCGGCCAACGCGCGCGCCGCGACGCTATCGTAAAGCACGTGGAAATGCGGATTTAATTTCAGCGCCTGAGAAAGGTAACCAATCGCGGCGGAGTCCCGGCCCAACCCGCGGTTGATCATGCCGGCGTGAAACAGCAAAATCGGATCGTTGGTCTTCAATCGCAGCGCCTGGTCCATAGCGTCGCCGGCATCCTTCAATTCCCCGTTCCGGTAGAGCGCCCAAGCTAAAGCGTCCCATGTATAGATGTCGCTCCGCACGGTCAGTTCTTTGCGCGCCAATTCCACAGCCTCGGGTAATTTGACGTTGTGGTCGGCATAGAACAGCGCTAGCTCGCGATTCGCCAACACCTGATTCAAGGTACTGAGATGCCCGATGTACTCCACCAGATCGTATTCCTGCCGCGCTTCTTTAAGTTTCCCCGCACGCTGATAAACATCGCCTAATTCCTCCACGTACTGAGGAAACGGTACGATGTCCAGCGAGCGCTGGTACAAGCGAATCGCTTCGTCGTAGTTTCCTTGAGCAGCCCGCACTTTTCCCAAACCGGCGAGTGATCGGTAATGATTCGGATCGGCGGCCAACCCCGACTGATACGACATCGCGGCCTTCGTCAGTTCGCCCTCCTGAAAATAGCGTTCGCCCAGTTCGAAGTAGAGCCACGCTAGATTCTCCCGGGGCACGTTGGTCTGAAGTCCGGCGGCGATCGCACTTTCGAGGAGCCGGTCCGCTTCGGCGGCATCGCCATGCAGAAAGCTCAGGTACGCCATACGGCTATCGAGCATGTACGCCAGCCGGGTGGGCGACGAAACCGCCGCGCCCAGAGTCCGCAGGCTGTTATAAGCAGCCGCGGCATCGTCATACTTGCCCATATCGGTATAGGCATCCCCTTCGATGGCGAACGCCGGAAGATTGCCGGCCCCCAGTGCAATCGCTTTCTGGCTGTAGGAGAGCGCGCTTGTGAAATTATGTTCGCCCATGTACAAGAGCGCCATATGGACCAGCGGGTCGGCCGCGTGGAAATCATTGGGAACGGCGGAGAGACACTTCGTTAAGCTCTTCTCCGCCAGATTAAAATAAGCGAAATCGCCTGTTTCCCGAGCTTTCTGAAGGTAAGCGAGACCGAGTTCGTCATAAACCGCGAAGTCGGCGGACGGGAGCTTCGCACGCTCTTGTAGAGTTTGGATCCGCTTATCGGTTTCGGAAACGGACGGCGTTTCCGCCGACATGCGGCCGGCAAAGGAAACCAGAAATCCCGCGAGGACAAGCCAAAGGAAATAAAGGGACTTCGCCGGAGTCAGTCGCAAGGGGAATTTCCAAATACCATGCTACTGGATTACGTACCCGAAGACGCGTCCGGATGGGATGAGATTATGATACGGGGACCCTTCTGAAGCCGACGACACTTGTAACGGCGGTTCTGGCGCTACACTCCGTCGCTGCCGCTGCCGGCCCGGCCGCCATCACCGACTCCACCAACTACAACGCGGGCAGCCAGGTAAGTCTGCGGTTATCTCCGGCTGGCGCCGCCAGCGCTTCCATCCGGTACGCCGGAGAAAACGAGACCATAGCGGGGCCCTTCGCGGTGAGCAAGGACGTTTATCAACCGCTCTGGCGCATTCCGTGGGACGCCCGAACGGGGCGCTACGAAGTGGATCTGAAAGTCGCCGGGGGGAATACGATTCGCGGCGCGGCCGGCTTCGCCGTGCATCGCCAGCTTGCGAAGGTGCTTTCCGTCGATCTGGATAAAACGTTCTACACGTCGGGCGATGAAGTGAATCCCCGCATTGTGGTTGGCAACATTTCCAATCAACCGTTGACGAACCTGCGGGTCGAGTTCGAAGGTTACACGTATCCTTGGATCGCGCGCGCACCGGACGAAGGCCCAGGCTGGAAGACCATCATCGCGGATTCTCTCGCACTGCCGCCCGGCGCGCAAAAAGAGTTCACATTCCACGACGCGGCTGTGGTGCGGGCGGACAAGGATCCCGTGGTCATCTACTACGCCGTTGTTATCCGGGATGCGACGAACACTGACCGCATCTACGATCTCGCCTTCGCGCCGCCGGCGTTCACCATCCCGCCCGGCCGGCCGCTGCCCAAGCAGTACCCATTCCTGTATCTCTACCCTCATCTGAGCGACATGTCGAAAGCGGAAGCGTACCGGCACTTTTATCCCGCGCGCTTTGTCTCGGACGCCATTCGGTTCGATGCCGCCCACACGATGTTTCCCGCCGGCGCCGCACCGGCTTTCACCTTCACCGTCACGCTTCCCGAGCAAACGCCGGCCGGCGGACTGAAACTCGCCACCCGCGTGCTGCTGCCGGACGGCAAAGAGCAGCAAAGCGGCCCGGCGATCGGCGGCGTTTCGGGCCGTCACGAAATCACGCTCAAGGCGTTACCGGCGGGCCTATACACGTTGGAAGTGCTGGTTCGCGATGCGGCGGGGCTGGCGATCGCCTCCAACCGCCTGGAGTTTACCGTCAACCCGCTTCCCAAGTCCATCCTGATTTTCTGCGCGCATCAGGACGATGACACCGCGCATCCCGGGCTCATTCGCGCCGCCGTCGAAAACCACATCCCCATTCACGTGGTTTACCTGACCAGTGGCGACGCCGGCGGGTGCGACCGTTACTACATGCATTCCTGCGATGCGGCGCGCGCCATGGACTTCGGCGAAGTGCGCATGGAAGAAGCGCGCGCGTCGCTCGGCCACCTCGGCGTCGCCCGGGACAACATCTTTTTTCTGGGGCTGCCGGACGGGGGCCTCGAGAGAATCTGGTATGAGCATCCCCACGCCGCCGACCCATACCTTTCCGTTCTTCTCGCCAGCGACCATGCGCCCTATCGCGAAGCCGCCACGCCCAACCTGCCTTATGCGCGCGACAGCATCGTCAACGCCATCAAGGCCTACATTGCCCGCTTTCAACCGGACCTGATCGTCACCGGCCATCCCGATGAACGCCACGTCGATCACCGCGTCAACAACTGGATGGTGGTGAGCGCGATGCAAGATCTGCTCAAGCAGGGCCGGCTCTCGCGGGAGACCAAACTGCTGGTGGATGTCGTGTATGGCCCGCTACCCGGCCGGCACGCTCCCTACCAGTTTGAGAAGGATGTCTTCCACGTTTCGGGCGAGGCCGCGATGCTGGGTCAGGAAGCTGCGTGGTACTACCAGAGCCAGGATGGCAATCATCTGCAGGCCGATCTGGTCGACTTCGAGAAACTCCCGCGCACGGAAGCCTTTCCCCATTATTGGATTCTCGACTGGTGGTTGCACGAAGGCTGGAACGCCTCGCCGGCGTCGCGTCAGTAAACGGAGAGCTTTTGTTCCGGGACATGTGTTCGCCCGTCGCCCGATCACGCGACTCATATGCCCGGAAGTGACGCAGACGCTACTTAGGTGATATCGGCAACATTAATTCTGTTTCCATCGGGGGAAGGAACAGTCCTGAAGGCATCGGCCGTCTCCTCTCTGCGACACCTCCCGTTCCGCAGCGAGCATGGCCTTTGCGAGGTGTCAACTGCGCGAAGACGTTATTCATCGCGGGCCACTCGGAAACCCATGTTCGCGGTAGAACTATCGGGCGTGTTCGCAGATCGCGCGGAGTTTCGGTAGCGGTTGCAGTAGGAAGCGTGGCAAAGAAACGAGCCACCCCGGATCACCCGCGCGTCCCCTTCCGACGGCCCCAGCGGATCCAGATGCGTCGCGGTGCGGCGCCATTCCGTGTCGAAGTAATCGGCTACCCACTCCCAAACGTTTCCCGTCATGTTGAACAGACCGAATCCGTTGGGCGGAAAGGCGGAGACCGGTGCCGTCCCCGAAAATCCGTCCTCGGCGGTATCGGACTCTGGGAACCGGCCTTGCCAGATGTTGCAGCGATGCTCGCCGCGCGGGGTCAGGTCATCGCCCCAGGGATACAGTTTCTGTACCAGACCTCCCCGGCATGCGAACTCCCACTCCGCCTCGGTGGGAAGACGGTACCCTGCCCAACCGCAGTAGGCTTGCGCGTCATTCCAAGAAACGTGAATCACAGGATGATCCATCCTCGCCCGTATAGAGCTTTCCGGGCCTTCGGGATTGCGCCAATTCGCGCCGCGAACGACGCGCCACCAAGGCGCGCCTGGAACGGACGGAGACGTTTGAGGGGTACCAGGACGGAAGACGAAGGACCAGCCAATCCGCTCCGCTTCAGAAAAATAGCCGGTGCGGCGAACGAAGTCCCGGAACTCATGGTTGCTAACCGCATACTTTCCGATGTGGAAGGGCGAGACGCGTACCGCCCGCGCGGGCCCCTCGCCGTCGGCGGCAAAGGTACCGGGGCCGTCGCTGCCCATTTGAAAAACGCCTCCCTCCAGCCGTGCCAAGCCAGTCAAAGAGCCGGTAACGACAGGTACCCGTCTTTGGGAGGCCACCCGGCTTTCCGGAGCCGGGCGGCCCAAAGGCGCTCGGGAACGCAGCATCCACCGGTGGGGCCCGGCGAGTCAGCCGGGAGCGCCACGCGACAAGTCCTCGTGTTCGATTCGGGCGGATTCGCGCAGGCGCGCCGTCGCCTGTCTCAGAGCCTCGTGTTGGTGCCACGCCGTCAAAGTTGCCGCAATTTAAATTTTCGCTTCTCCGAACTCCATTCGTCCCGCTTCCCGGCGTTCCAGAACGAGCGCGATGTGGTAGCCGAGCTCAGACCGAAAGATGCCGCTTCTCGCGCCCGGTTTTAAGGCAAAGACAACGTCTTCAAATTCCTGCACCATGGCCCCGCGACCGAACCAGCCGATGTCGCCGCCTTTGCCCGCACAGTCCGAGAGCCGGTCTGCGACTTCGGCGAACGGAATGCCGCGTTCCAACTCCGCCAGAGCCTCGGCTATCCCGATCCTGGCCGCTTCCTCCTGCAATCCTTCGGCGGTGTGCTTCACGACTTGCGCGGCATGCACCTGTTCGGGCTGCTCGAATGTGTCCTTATAGCGTTCGTAAGTTGCGAAGACGCTTTCTTCCGAAGGGGCTGGTGCCGCGTTGCGAATGTCCCCCACGGTACGCCGCAGACGAAGTCGGGCCTCGCACTGCACACGAAGTACGTCGGCGTCGAACGTAACGTGGTCCCCGTTTCGGGCCCGGAACGAATCGCATTCGCGCTGGATCTCCTGCTCCCTTACGGGCCGGGGATCGCGAGCCGCAGCCTGGGCCATCAGCATGCGATTGATGGCCGTCTCTTCGGCTGCTTTCCTGAGACGGGTTTCCCGCTCCCGGGCGTCGGCGATTTGTCTGAAATCGGGGTGCGAAGCCAGGCGTTCCCGCTCCATTTCGATGAAGGCTTCAGGAAGCATTTCTCCATTTACGGTGATCGGCATCGGCAAATCTATCGAAGGGTATCGTTGAGGAAGTAGGAAATGGTTCCATCGCCGTTGAGAACCAGCACATCGTCCACTTTGCTGGGTCCGTGGAATTTGCCGACGATAACTCCCAGCGGGGACGAACCGGTTCCCCAGGTGTTCTCGTTCAGCGTGTACGCGCCCGTCCCGCCGGGGTCCGTTTCCACCACCATCGAGGAATAATAGTCCGAGATCATGGCCACTTCCGGCAATCGTTGCGTTCCCGTGAAAAGACCGCACGCCAAGGCGGTTGGGCCGAGTTGGGACGTTGAGCTGTTAGCCACCGGCACGAATGTTCCGTTCCCGTTGCCCAGAAACACGTTCGGGTATGCTGCCCCCGCGGCCAGCAAAAGATCGGGTATGCCATCGCCGTTCACGTCACACGCCGTCACGGCGGTGGCCTCGTATTCCCATGGGAAAAGCGGGCTCCCGAACGTCCCGTTCCCCTGGTTCAGGAACACCTCGACGCTTGTCGGATACGAGATCGAAGTAACGATGTCCGGCTTCCCGTCACCGTTCAGGTCCGCGATGACGATGTTGCTGACCGCGAAGGAACTGAGCGTCACCGGCGGCTGGAACGTTCCATCTCCATTGCCGAACTGAACGCTCACACCGGAGGTGACGATATCCAATTTTCCATCCCCATTCAGGTCGGCGGTCGAGATCCAGTTCGATTCGTAACTGGTGGCCGTGTAGATCGGAGCGGCAAAATGGCCTTGGCCGTCACCGAAGCAGACCGCGACTTTATCCGTGTGCGCTTCGGGCGAGAGGACGACGACGGCGGCGTCGAGGAACCCGTCCCCATTGAAATCGCCCAGCGTGAGATTCCCGGAGCTCAGGATTCCCGCTAACGATACCGGCCCCGAGACGAAGGGCTTCGAGGCTTTTCCCGTGCCCCAAAAAACCTCAAACCCTTCGCTGCCCACCGTAATGAGGTCCGTAATCCCGTCACCGTTCAGATCCGCCGCCACGAACGCGGCCGAGCCCGGCGCTGCGAACCTCGGGGTTTCCTCGAAGCCGGAACCGGTGTTGAAGAGAAGGTCCTCCCCAATGTTTACGGGGACGATGATATCCAACTTGCCGTTGTTGCGCAGTGAACCGACGGCCGTACCCGTGAAGTAGGCGCTCCCCGCGGAAGGTTCGACGGGGTAATTCGCGGGAGTGCTGAACAGGCCACCGCCAAGTCCGCTGTACACCAGGACGCTGGCCGTCGCGAAGCACGCTATATCGGGTACGCCGTCGTTATTGAAATCCGCAACCGTGTAGGCGCCGCATTCATAGGGGGGTTCGATTCCGACGGCGGGCCCGAATGTGCCATCGCCGTTTCCGGGTAACCGGTACAAGGCGCTGAAGTCTCCGTTCCCAACCAGCAGATCCAGCTTGCCGTCCCCGTTCCAATCAGCAAGATCGACTTCATTCCAGCGGTTCTGAATCGGGTTGGGGAGTTTCAATTCCGTCCCTGGGCCGAAGGTCCCGTCTCCCTTTCCCAGGTAGCTTTGCACAGAAAACAGCGACGAGTAAACCAGATCGGGAATGCCATCCCCGTTGATGTCTCCCGCCGACAGGCCGGTGTACTGGTTGCCGTACTCCGCCAGGACCTGCGCGCTCAACTGAAACCCGCTCCCGGTGTTCAGCAGGACTTCCCATCCCGACTCCCCAGCTACGGCGACATCCATCTTTCCATCACCGTTGAAGTCCGCCGTTGCTACGTTGATGGAGTATTGGTGCGCCTGATTGTCACTCTTGGGAAACAACAGAGGGTATGTTACGGCCGGTTGAAATGTGCCATCGCTGTTTCCATAGGCAATGTTGAACTCATTCAGGGCGTCCGGAAACACAAAATCGAGGACGCCGTCGCCGTTCATATCCACGAACTGGGTGTAACCCGCTGGCTCGCCGCCTATATGCGAGATTGGCCCCTGGCTGAAGTGCCCTTCGCCGTCACCCCAGAGGACAATCATTTGCTGACCGAAGGTATTGTAGACGACCAGATCGAGATCTCCGTCGTGGTTGATATCCGCCAAAAACTGATAACCGGGAAAGACCTCATGCACGTCAGCAGAACGCCCGAGGAACGTCGCGTTACCGGGCAGAGCGCGGTAGAGTTGCGCCGAAGAGACTAGCGGAAGGATCGCGCACAAAGAGATTCGGAAAGCTAAATGAGCCATAACGAAGCTTCCAGCTGCTCCTATCCTTGGCACACTGGGGGAACGTTGCAGGCGCCTTGGCCGTAAAGCGAGGCGACGTAGTTGACGTAGCTGCTTTGCTGACATTCCGCAACCGTGCTCAGGGGTGTTGTCCCGTCCTGGCCCGTGCCCGTCAGCGGTTTCGCCAACTCCGTGCTGAAGACGCCGGGACTCGAGTACGCCGCAGCCACTAGTTGGCAGAACAGCACGTCGCTGGGAGTCGAACCCGGGGCGGCGCAATAGGAGGGAGCGCCGGGACCGCCGCTCGCGACTGGCGCCTGGTTGTTCACTTCGCCGAAGTTGACCGCTCCAATAAGGCTAAAGGTATCCACGAAATCGTAGAATTCGTACTGCGTGCTTACGCCCGTACCCGGCGCGGCCGTGCAGAACGGCCAGTAATCGTATGCGGCGAACTTCCCCGCATAAGGGCTGGTCGCGGGCACGATCTGCCCAGTGGACGTCACGCTTTTCGGGGTTTTCGTACGGATACACGTTACATGGTTCTGCAGCATGTTTGGAGAGACTGCGGGGTAAGACGCGCCATCGCCCGTCTCGCTGCTTGCCGCTTCATCCGTCGTGTAGACGATGTAAGGGACGTTTGTGCTTGGGCTCCCCAATGCAACAGTTCTGGTTTCGCTGGTCATCGGATGGTAGATCTTGTAAACCATGGATTGCCTAGATTGCAGGTCTTGGTATTTTGGATTCATCCGCCAACTTAGGGCGCCGGTGGCAAACTCCATGATCATTGGGAAGAAGTCCACTGCCGAGCACATAAAATCGGTGACTGAAGTGTAGTACGTCGCAGGCTTCACGGGCTGGGCGGGCTGGTAGGGTAGCTGGATGTAAAGAGGAATATTCATCGCCTCCTCGTAGGCTGCCCCGCCCTTTCCGTGCAGACCGTGCGAACCCGCGTAATCCCCGTGATCCGTTGTGAAGATCACAATGGTTTTCTGTACGGCGGCTGCGGTAAGTGACTGGAGACCCGATGCGCCTAGCAGTGTCTTGATTTGGGCGTCTACCAACGACTGCAGCCAGATGTAGTTATTGAGAAAGTCCGTCCAGTCGCCCGACGCGACCGCCCTGTATGACGCGGTGTTGCCGGATTGATAATTTGCTTGAAGAGCCGGCTTGGTTGAAAGGCTTGGCTCGTAGTTCCAATTGCTTGGAGCTGTGGAGTACGGCGCCACCGAAGAAAGGTTCGCGCTTCCGACTGGCCCAAAATAAGCCGGTGCCGGAGTAAAAACTGGCGGGGACGACCACGTTCCAAAGCCATTCGGCGGATCGTGAAAGTACGCAGGGTAGAAGGCGATGTCGTGTGGGTCGATGTAACTTACGGTCAGGCACCACGGATTTGGCTGCGACGCAAGGGTGGTCAGTTCGGTTAGCGCATGGCTCGTAATGTCGGCGTCCGAACTGTAATAGGTCGTCGAACCAGGCGGGTTGGTAATAGCGTTGCCATGATTTGCCGGCTGCTGCCCCTCGTTTGCATACCCGTTCGGGGACGGGCCGGACTGCGTCCCGGTCATCGAGCGCACGTACTGGAAGCCGTAGCTGTTCAGGGAATTGGCAGGCATATTGCCGGTTGGGTTCGAAAGATGCCATTTTCCAACCCAAGCCACATTGCCCTGGTACGGTGAGGCAGTGGGCGGTGGTGAACCGAAGTTTGTGGCGTCCTGGAGGGCATTTCCGAATGTAGGAAATAGCGGGCTCAGCACCGGGGCATTCACGATCTGCGTGTTATAGAAGTTGGTCTGGCGGGCGTACAGACCACTTACGATGGCCGCGCGCGAAGGCGAGCAGTTGCAGGCCGCGGCGTGGTAATTGAGGAACCGGATCGAGTTGTCGCGCAGGTACTGAAGGGTGGGGCAGAGTGCATCGATGGCCGCCGTGCTCGGAGTGCCGGACGTGTTGTTCGGCAGCCAGAGCCCGTTCCAGATCTCGTCCACCATGACGATCAGCAGGTTGGGATTGGACAACGTGGGAACGCCTGCGGGCCAGGAGTCCTGGGGGTCTGCGCCCGGCGTGTCGGGGTAAACGTAATCTTCCGTCAAGCCCGGAGATGTTACCGTTTCACCCGATGCGAAGAATGCCGCTGAGGGAGTGCCAGCAAAATTCGGGTCCATCTCCGGCCATTGCGGCGGCGCTCCGATACTACTTGCCGACGACGCCTCAGTGGCCGCGAGTGCCAAGGCACCGACACCTCCGAGAGCGCCCAGAAAGCCCAGGAATTCGCGCCTGCTAGGGACGGAATCAGAGCTGGACAGTTTGAGTTGATCGGGGTCGAGTGGGTTAACGGGATTCTCCATGGGGTAGCAAAAATGGTACGCGCATTTGTTCATTCTCGACTGGTGGTTGCACGAAGGCTGGAACGCCTCGCCGGCGTCGCGTCAGTAAACGGCGCGCTTCTGTTCCGTGCCTTTCGATGCGAGCGAAAATCGCGGTTCAACGGCCGGGGTGGCCGAACCGGTCACCCGTGCGGCAGTGTATTCCCCAACCGCCGGACCGTGTTTGAATCCATGCCCTGATCCGCCGCCCGCAAACCACACGTTTTCAAAACCAGGATGCCGATCGATCACGAAATCGCCATTGGCGGTGTTCTCGTATTGGCAAACCCGCGAGTCCACCACGGGCGCATCCGCCAACGCGGGAAACCGGTCTCGCACATAAACGCGCGCGGCCTCAATGACGTCGGGAGTGATCACGCGGGACCCGGTATCCGGATCGAACTCCGGCCCATGCTTGTCGAACGCCACCTTGAATCCGCGCGTCTCCAGATCGGGGAATCCGTACATGTTGCGGTCGTCGCTGAAATCGATCCAGACCGGCATTTGCGGCGGTTCGAAGCGCCGATCGCCCGCCGGGATGCCGAAAAATAAAACGTCCTGCCGGGTGGGGAAAATGCGGCTTGCCAGCACACTCGGAAACACTTTCCCCAGCCATGCTCCGCAGGCAAACACGAAAGTATCCGCGCCGATCGATTCACCGTCCGATGTGGTAACGGTCCGCAGCCTTCCGCTTCCCTGGGGGCTCGCGACGGCGGCATGGCGATATGTCCCGCCGTCGCGAATGAACTGTTGCACTACGGCTTGGGTTGCTTGCCTCGCCAGTAACGCGCCGCTATCCGGTTCGAAGATGGCCATGGCATCGGGCGCCAGCCGGATCTGCGGAAAGTCGCGCTTCAGTTCAGAGGCCGATAAATCCCGAAAGGCGACGCCTTCCTTGCGCAGCGTGGCGCGGCTCTGCTCCACATACGCGTTATCGGGCGTGGACATCCAAAGGACCCCGATGCGCTGCAGGATCTCGCGTCCGGTGCGCGCGCTGAAGGCCGACCAAAGCGCGAGCGAGCGCTTCGCCATGCGCGTATACACTTCATCCGGACCATAAGAGGCGCGGATGATCCGCGTTTCTCCGCCGGAACTCGCGCGGCTGCTTGCGGGACCATATTGATCCAGCAGCGTGACGTTGTAGCCCGCCCTTCGCAGGTGGTACGCGGTCCATGCGCCAAAGGCTCCGGCGCCGACCACGGCATAAGTTTGAGCCGTTTGCGCGGCCGCCGATAGGCCTGGAGCGGCGAGGAAAGCGGCGGCTAGTTCGCGGCGGCTGAGTTCACCCATAAAATCCAGCGTACACAACAGCGCGCGAGCCATCTGGAATATACTCTCTTCATTTATGAGAGCCTCATTCTTTCCGCGATTTCGCGGCGCTGCATTTCTTCCCGCCGCCGCCCTCTGCGCGTTTTGCGTAATCCCCTTGCTTGCGCAAAACACCAGCACCGGCAAGCCCCCGGTGCTCGACGTTCACGTGCACGCGATCGACGGCTCTTTCCCCGGCGCGGCGCCAATGTGTCCGAACACATCGAAATTCCTGGCTTCCGATCCCGCCGGCAAGCAAGCTCCTTTTGGCTGGGTGGAGGAAGAGTGCAGCCCCAAGCTGTATCCATCAGCCGCCGGCGAGTACATCAAGGACGTGGTCGCGGAGATGGAACGCTTGAACGTGACGGCCGTTGTTTTTGGTGATCCAAAAAGCGTGCAGAAGTGGAAGGATGCCGCGCCGGCGAGAGTGATACCGGGCACGCCGTTCAGCGGCGGGTCAGGGCAGCGCATCGCGATCGACGAGTTGCGTAAGGACTTCACCAAAGACGGGTTCAAAGTGATGGGCGAGATCGGGTTGCAATATGAAGGCATTTCGCCGAGCGATCCATCCGTCGACGCCTATTTCGCGCTGGCCGAAGAACTCGATGTACCCGTGGCCATCCACATGGGGACGGGCGGTTCCGGACGCGCCAACATCGCCATGCCGAAGTTCCGGGGTTCGATGGGAAATCCCCTGCTTTTGGAGGAATTGCTGGCGCGGCATCCGAAACTGCGGGTGCAGGTGATGCACGCCGGGTATCCCATGATCGACAATATGCTGACCCTGCTCCAGGCAAACTCCCACGTCTATGTGGACATAGCCGGGCTCATCTGGAGCTATCCCATCAAGGAAGTAAACAGGTACATCGAACGCCTGGTGGACGCGGGATTTGAAGACCGCGTCATGTTTGGAACGGACCAGTTGGTCTGGCCCAAGCTGATGGCGTACTCGATCAGCATCATCCAAAACGCGGACTACCTGACGCCCGCGCAGAAGCGCGACATTCTCTATAACAACGCGGCGCGCTTTCTGCGAATCGACGCCGCTCACTGAAATTGAATTTCAACGCGCCCTTACAATGAGCCTTTGAGCTATCGAGCGCTCCTTGGAGTCTTCTTCGCCGTCGCGCTGGGTAACGGTGTTTCCGCCGAAACCGGCGGCGTGCCGGAAGCGGTAGCGGCTCTGCAGCGGGGCGATCTCGGCGGCGCGGAACAGATCTTGACCGGAGTTGTTCGATCTCATCCGAACGACGTCGAAGCGCTCGCGACTCTCGCCGTGGTGCTCGATCAGGAGAGCAACTTGCCCGGCGCGGACGCCATCTATCGCAAGGCGCTCGCTCTCAGCCCGCGCTCTCCGAGCTTGCTCAACAACTATGGCAATCATTTGATCGCGGCCGGGAAGCCGAAGGACGCGCGCGCGATCTTCGCCAAAGTTCTCGCCCTCGATCCCGCACATTCGAACGCTCTGGTCCAATCGTCCCGCCTGGCGCTCGAAGCGAAATCTCCCGCCGAAGCGCTCCGCTTCCTCGACCGTCTCCCAGCCGCCGCCGGCGAATCGGATGATATCCGAATCCTCCGCATGCAGGCCTTGTTCGCGCTTGGCCGCAAGGCCGATGCTGAAGCCGTTCTCGCGAGCGTTTCCCCTTCGGCCGAGCGCGCCCGCCTGGGCAAGGCGCTCGCCTCAGTGGGCGCATACGCGCAAGCCGAGAATTGTTTCGCGGCCGCCCTGTTAAACAAGCCCAACGATTTCGAGACGCTGCACAACCTTGGCTTAGCTTCCGCGCACGCCGCGCATCCGGATCGGGCCCGTGAGGCCTTACAGTCGGCGTTGGATCTGGAGCCGGACAACCCCGATGTGCTGTACGATCTGGCCGCGGTGGAAGCGAACGCCGATCACGATGAGAGCGCACTCCGGCTGCTGGTGCATGCCGCGAAGGTTGCTCCGGGACGCGCGGACGTGCTGCGGCTTCTGGCCCACACCGCGGGGGAGCTCGGTTACTTTGGCGATGCGGTTCAGGCGTGGGATCGCTATCTGGCCGTGGTTCCCGGGGATGCGGCCGCATCGCGAGACCGCGCCTTCGCCATGACGGCTTTGGGTGACGATGCGAATGGCGGGATCGCCGGGCTGCAAGCTTACGTGCGGAAGCATCCCGAGGACGCCGTGGGCCATTTCGAACTGGGCGCGGCGGAAGCGCCTTCCGATCCCCAGGCGGCGGCGCGGGAACTGGACCTGTCGCTGAAGCTGCAACCGGACCTGGTTGCGGCACACGTCGCGCGCGGGTTAGTGCAGTACCGGACGGGGAATAACGCGGCCGCCCTGGCGGACTTCGAATTCGCCGCCAAACACGATCCCTCGAACCCCCTCATTCTGGACCGGCTCGGACAGACGTATCTCGCACTTGACCGCGCACAGGATGCTCTTCCGTTTCTGCGCAAAGCCGCCGAACTCGCCCCGCGCGATTCCCGCATGCAGTTGCACCTGGCGCGCGCGCTTTCCGCTACGGGAGCTGAAGCGGATGCGCGTCAGGCGCTCGCGCGCGTTCGTGAGTTGGGCGCGGACAAGTCGGCCACTCCCCGTCCGGCCGGTCTGGTGGACTTCCTGAGCCTTCCCGCCGAGGAGCAGCTAGCTCGCTATCGGGCCGGGGTGGAGCGCACGGTTGAGAAAAACCCGGACAATGCCGAGGCACAGGTACGCTATCTACAACTGTTGCTCAGCGCCGGGAAAATTGCGGAAGCGCTGACGGTGGCCGGCCGGCTTCAAAACCTACATCCCAGTGCCGCGCTCGCCAACGAAGCGGCGGAAGCGCTGATCGCAGCGGAACAATACCCCGCGGCGATGAGTCTGCTCGACTCGGGAGGAAGCGGCGGCGGCACGAGCCTCAACCGCGCAATCGCGTCGTTTTACGTGTCGGGCGCGCAGGCGGGTTTGGCGGCGCTTGATAACGTTCCGGAATCCGCCCGCGGGGGCGACTATCATCTGGTTCGCGCTCAGATGCTGCTTGCCGGTGGATTGGACGACCGCGGTGAACTGGAGCTTGCGCTTAAGAACCATCCCTCACGGCCCGATCTATTTCGTCAGATGGCGCTACTGCTTATCGCGAAACACAGAACGGAAGACGCTCGGCGCGTGCTCAATCTGGGTATAAACGTCTTACAAGAAAGTGCCGAACTACAAACATTAGAGACAAATATTCCGCATTAGAACCCAATCTTTATAACGCTGCTTGAAACTTTGTTTGTGGTTCTGATACGTTTACCAGCAGTGTCTACTGCTCCATTCCGGGCCAAGGTCTCCAGGGGGTGTTCTTGTTTTCTTTTCACCACGTTCGCAACGCGCAATTCAAAGTCAAACTAACT
The DNA here is from genome assembly GCA_965225785.1 of Bryobacteraceae bacterium. Taxonomy (GTDB): domain Bacteria; phylum Acidobacteriota; class Terriglobia; order Bryobacterales; family Bryobacteraceae; genus Bog-113. The sequence goes on from CBDDBV010000022.1 coordinate 747,844, forward strand.
GCATGTGCAGCGGTTATTATGGCGCTCACGCTGTGTGCGTCATTATCCGCGCAGTCCTTTACGTCGTCCATCACCGGTTTAGTCAAAGATCCCAGCGGCGCTGTGGTTGCCGGCGCCCGGATCGAGGTGAAAAATGCCGCAACCAACGATGTTCACGATGCCACTTCGAAAGACGATGGTTCCTATCAGGTCAACAACCTTCAGCCGGGTACGTACCAGATTAGTGTTACCGCGCCCGGGTTCAAAACCGCCGTGCAGCAGAATCTGGTCCTGCAAGCGCAGACATCCAGCACCTTCAACGTCGGGCTGGAACTCGGCGGCAACGAACAGAAGGTGGAGGTGAGCAGTTCGGCGATCCTCGTCGATACGCAAACAGCGAACAACACGACCACGCTCGATAGTCAGCTAATCGCGGCGCTGCCGAACGCCACGCGCAATCCGCTGAACTTCGTATTTGCGGTCGCCGGAACTACCGAAGCGCCGGGGGGCCAGACGGTTCGTAACGGCAGCCTCGATCAGATGGCCAGCAATTTCGGGTTGAATGGGGGACGCACCGGGAATGAGGAAATACTGATAGACGGCGCTCCGTCGCAAGCCGTCGATTGGGGCGGCCTGATGGTTTCACCACTGCAGGATTCGGTGCAGGAACAGCAGATCGTCGTTAACACCTACGACGCGCAATATGAAAAGGCGGGTGGCGGCGTGGTCGCGTTGATCACGAAGGGCGGCAGCAACCAGTTCCACGGCGAAGCTTATGACTATCTCCAGAACTCCGACCTGAACGCCAACAGCTGGTTCAACAACAAGAACTACATTCCGAAAGGCCAGTTCAAACAGAACCAGTTCGGCGGCAACTTCGGCGGCCCCATTCTCAAGCGCGCGCACCTCTATTTCTTCGGCGCGTACGAAGGCTTCCGCCAACCCAACACGCAAAGCACAGGGCTGACTACCGTTCCTACGCAGGCGGAGAAGAACGGCGACTTCTCGCAGGACTTCAACGCCGATGGGTCCCTGCGGGTCATCTATAACCCCTTCACCACAAGCTTGATTAACGATGGCAGCGGCAACTACACCCGCATGCCGTTCCCGAACAATATGATCCCGTCCAGCCTGTTCAACCCGGTGGGGCAGAAGATCGCGAATCTGTACCCGAATCCCAACCGGCCGGGCGAAGGTCTCAATGACATTAACAACTACTACGCGCAGGGCGCCGGCGCCACGGACAACGATAAGTTCGATACACGCGTGGACTGGGAGCAGAGCAGCAAAAACCGGCTCTTCGTTCGGTTCTCCGATCGGGTCCGGCAAGACATTACTGTGCCTTGCTTCCTCTGCAACGGGGCGGATAATACGGTGAATCAGACCAACACCGGATTCCAGGCAGTGGTGAACGACACCTACACGCCCGGACCAACCTGGGTGGTCGACGCGTATGCCAGCTACAGCCGCTGGCGCGAGGCGCACACCGCCGTCGGATTCGGGCAAGCTTCCGCTTCGAACATCGGTCTTCCGAATTCCGATTTCCAGGCGCCGCTTCTTCCCACCATCGGCACGGACGAGTATGACTATCTGGGCAACGGTTCATTTCAGCGCTACGTTCGCTATTCGAACACGTTCCAGGTCAACGCGACTAAGCAGCTTTCGAAACACACCTTGAAATTCGGCGCGAACTTCGACGTCGGGATGATCAACGTGATCAATGAGGCCGCCGGTTCGTTTAACTTCAGCAGCGCGCTTACTTCGTGCGATCCCAGTTCCAGCGGCCCTTGTACCGCCTTGAACTACGGATCGAATGTCACCGGGAACAGTGTCGCGTCCGAGTTGCTCGGGACGGCCAGCGGCGGTGGTCAGGGCATTAACATCGACCCGGCTTTCAGCCAGCACACTTACGGTGTTTACATTCAGGATCAATGGCGCGTCACCCCGCGCCTGACCATCAACGCCGGTCTGCGGTATGAGAACCAGCGTCCCGCCACCGAGCGCTATAACCGCGTCACTTACTTCGATCCGAACGTTGTGAACCCGATCAGCTCGGCGATCGGTCAGACGGTATACGGCGGATATGAATATGCAAGCCCGAGCCATCGGTACGCCTGGCAGCCCGACAATCTGACGTTCGCGCCGCGGCTGGGCATCGCTTATAAAATCACGGACCGGCTGGTGGCCCGCGTGGGCGGCGGCATCTTCTTCCTGAATCCTTCCGCTCTCCTGGGAGACGATACCGGCGGCCAATTCCAGGGGTTCAGTTCCAGCACCGGCTATAACGCGACCACGCAGAACGGCTACGTCCCGTCGCTTCTGGTCAACAATCCGTTTCCGGGCGGAATCAACCAGCCGACCGGTGGTTCGGAAGGTTTGCTGACCCTGGTTGGCGATGGTCAGAGCAACAACTGGCTTTATGGCCCGCACCCAGTTGGGTATACCGAGCAGTGGAGCTTCGACCTTCAATACCAGATTGATGCGCACACCGTTCTTTCCGCCGGTTACAGCGGCAACCGCGGTAAGAAATTACTCTATGGAAACCCGAATCTGGATGCGGATGCTTTACCCACGCAGTATCTGAGTTTAGGTACGCAGCTCGATCAGCAGGTTCCGAATCCTTACTACCAGAAGATTACCGCCAACCCGAACAGTTATCTGGATAATACTCCCACGGTAGCTTACAACGAGTTACTCCGGCCTTACCCTGAGTTCACTTACCTGGTCTGGACACGCTCCCTGCCGGGCGCTTCGTCCCAGTTCGACGCGCTGAACGTGAAGTTGAATCATGCGTTCAGCAACGGGCTGAGCCTGCTGATGACCTATCAATGGTCGAAGGCGCTCGATGACGGTCCGGAGGACTATTTTGGTTGGGCGTTCAGCAACTCGCAATGGAAAGACCCTTACAACACCAAGCTCGATTACGTCATCAGCACGCACGACGTGCCCCAGAGCTTCGTGACGGCGCTGGTTTACGATCTGCCCTACGGCAAGGGAAAACACTGGGGCAGCGACGCTCCGGCCGCGGTGAGGCAGGTGCTAGGCAACTGGCAGGTTTCCACAGTTACGCGCTTGGCCAGTGGTCTCCCTCTTCCGCCGGTAGTCGAATGCCTGTACTGCTCGCAGCTTCAGGATTACGGCTATGCGTCGGCGGAGTATCCGGACCTCATCGCGGATCCTCGAGCGTCCAATCAAACGGCCGATCACTGGGCGAATCCGGCCGCCTTCGCCGAGCCGTCTTCGCCGTATGTTTTTGGAAACATCGCTCTCCGGCTGACTACTTTGCGGGAGCGCGCGGCGCGCAACGTCGACGTCTCGGTCGCAAAGAGTTTCGGGCCGGAAAAGGTGAAAGCGCAGTTCCGCGGCGAGTTCCTGAACATCTTCAATTACGCGCAGTACAACAACATGTGCCTGGATATTTCGCTCGGCTCTTGTCCGGTCTTCGGAGCGGCGCAGAACACCGAGAACTTCCCGCGCACCATCCAGCTCAGCTTGAAGCTGACGTTCTAAATTATGCCCGCGATGAACGCGCGCTTGCTGCTCAAGCGCGCGGTTCAAGGCGCGTTTCTCGCGGCCACATTCCCGGCGGCCTTAACCTCCGGGTTCGGCCGCCTTCGCCCGATGTTTACTTTGTGGGCGCAAGGGTACGCAAACGTCCCCGGTTTTCTCGGCAACTTCGCGCGGGCCGCTTACTATCGGCTCACCTTACAGCAGTGTTCCATTGATGTCACCATCGCCTATGGCTCCTTCTTCGCCCACCCGGAAGCAACTGTCGCCGAGTACGTTTCAGTCGGCAGCTATTGTGTAATCGGAAGGGCGGACATCGGTGCGCGAACCCAAATCGCGTCCCAGGTGCAAGTCACCAGCGGGCGGCATCAGCACGGCCGGAATACCGGCGGGTCGCTTGGTGATGCACAGCTTTCGCATGTCACCATCGGACACGACTGCTGGATCGGCGCGGGCGCGATCATCATGGCCGATGTGGGCGCGGGGAGCACCATCGGCGCAGGATCCGTTGTGGTGAAAGAGATTCCGGCCAACGTGACCGCCTTCGGCAATCCGGCCGTGGTGAGAACCTAACTTCCCGGGACGGTCTGATCAACATGCTTGTGGAAGTAGTGGCGCTTGATATCCGGCCAGAATTCCTTCAGCACGTCTGAGATCGCGTCGGTTCCGATGGCCGTCCACATCCGATCCATGGTGTCGCCGAAACCGCGCTCGTCCGCATAGTAAGCGTTGCCCACCGACCCGGCGATTCCGTTGCCAAGAATTTCGGAGGTGTTGAAGCGCGTACCCCCGGAATCGGTGTGAGTTACGAAAACGCGTGTCGCCGCGTACCACAATCGATGTTTCACGGTCCCGTTTACCAGGCGGAAATATCGGGGATCTTCATGGAGCAACGACGGCAAAACCGCCTCCGTCATCATATTTCCCACTACCTGGTCAACGTAAGCCGTGCCATACCTTTTGGCATAGCCTTCAATTCCCTGACCGAAATTCGGGTGTTCGTTTTCCGCCTGATAGAGACCGGCGAATGCCGCGGCTACGAAAAATCCCGGCCAGTCAAACGAATCTTTAACCGCAATGTGATACTTCTGGGCCGTCGTAAGCGGCTCGAAGACGAGCGTGCCGTCGACCGTCCGGTAATTCGGAAGCACCCCGAAAATGCGTTTGTCTTGCGACGTTTGTGGGGTTCCCGGGTTGGTAATGCCGGATTCAACCGGGACCACTACCGGCGTCGCAACCGGCTTGCCGATGGTCGGCTTCGGCTCACTGGTGTCCCCGGTTGCCTGCGCATAAACAAGTGCTGTGAACAACAAGGGAGTTACAGCGCACGTCACAGATGCCTTAAATGCTCTTCGGATTTCAATCAAGTGAATTTGGCCTTTGTGATTTGGCGCACTCCCAATAGATGTTCGGTCCCTTGGATTGGTTACCGGAACTCTACTTCGCGGCGGTGTCCACTTCGGCCTGAGCCTTCTTCACGTTCTCGAGGAGTTCGTCCCATTGGTCCGGACCCGGATTCTCCATAGGCGGTTTGGACAAGGCCTGCTGCGCGGCATCCAGCCGCTGTTTGGCCTGGCCGGCGTCGATCTCGTCCTTGCGCTTGGCCGCATCGGCCAGCACGCGCACGCGGTCGCCCAGCACCTCGACAAACCCGCCCATCACCAGCAGCGTTTTCGTTTGTCCCCCCGCGTTCCAGGTCAAGGCCCCGCTGGTCAGTTCGGAAAGCAGAGGCGCGTGGCCGGGAAGCACGCCGATGTAGCCGTTGCGCGCCGGAATGCTCGCCTCCGACGCGGGTTCATCCACCATCATGCGCTCCGGAGTGGCGACGGTCAGCGCGAAATCGGCCATCTTACTTGCCCTGCTTCATCTGTTCGTTCTTGGCAAGAACGTCTTCGATGGTGCCTTGCATATAGAACGCCTGCTCGGGGATGTCGTCGTGTTTGCCATCGACAATCTCGCGGAAGCTCTTCACCGAATCTTCCAGCTTGACGTACTTGCCCGGAATGCCCGTGAACTGCTCGGCCACATGGAACGGCTGCGACAGGAAGCGCTGAATCTTACGCGCCCGCGCCACGGTGAGCTTATCTTCTTCCGACAACTCGTCGATGCCCAGAATCGCAATGATGTCCTGCAGATCCTTGTAGCGCTGCAGAACCCCTTTCACCGCCTGCGCGACGTTGTAATGCTCGTCGCCCAGGATGCGCGCGTCCAGGATGCGCGATGTGGACGTGAGCGGATCCACCGCCGGGTAAATCCCCATTTCCGAAATGGCGCGCGAAAGCTGCGTGGTCGCGTCCAAGTGCGCGAATGCGGTTGCCGGAGCGGGGTCCGTGTAATCGTCGGCGGGCACATAGATGGCCTGCACCGACGTGATGGAACCCTTCTTGGTGGACGTGATGCGTTCCTGGAGCTCGCCCATTTCGCTTGCAAGGTTGGGCTGATATCCCACCGCGCTCGGCATGCGGCCGAGCAGCGCCGATACTTCCGACCCCGCCTGCGTGAACCGGAAAATGTTGTCGATGAAGAGCAGCACGTCCTGCCCTTCCTCATCGCGGAAGTATTCCGCCACAGTCAAGCCCGTCAGGCCGACGCGCAGGCGCGCCCCGGGCGGCTCCGTCATCTGGCCGTACACCAGCGCCACTTTGCTCTTGCTGGAATCGCCGACTACCACGGTGCCGGCTTCCTGCATCTCATGCCAAAGGTCGTTCCCTTCGCGCGTGCGCTCGCCCACCCCGGCGAACACCGAGACGCCGCCGTGTTTCAGCGCGATGTTGTTGATCAGTTCCTGAATGATAACGGTCTTGCCGACCCCCGCGCCGCCGAACAGTCCGATCTTGCCGCCGCGCAAATAAGGTTCGAGCAGATCGATCACCTTGATGCCGGTCTCGAACATCTCGAGGCGCGTGGACTGCTCGTCGAAGGCCGGCGCCTCGCGATGAATCGGCATCCGCACCTTGGCGTTCACCGGGCCCAGTTTATCCACCGGCTCCCCGAGAACGTTGAGGATGCGGCCCAGAGTTTCGCGCCCCACCGGGACCATCACGGGAGCACCCAGGCTGGTCGCCTTCATCCCGCGCACCAGACCTTCGGTGACCTGCAGCGCGATCGTGCGCACGCGTCCCTCGCCCAGATGCTGCTGCGTTTCGCAAATGATATCGATCGGCTCCGGCACATCGAAACCTTCACTGGTGATGCGAATGGCGAAGTGCAGTTCCGGAATCCGCCCTTCGGGAAATTCGCAGTCCACGGCCGGACCCGATACCTGCACCACTTTCCCGACTACTTCCGCTGGTGTTGCTGTTGCTGTTGCCATAAAATTCTTTATTCCTGAGCCGAAGCTCCGCTGACCACTTCAATAATCTCTTTGGTGATCGCGGCCTGCCGCGCGCGATTCATATTCAACGTCAACGTGTCGATCACCTTGCCCGCGTTGGTGGAAGCCGCATCCATGGCCGTCATGCGCGCCGCATGTTCCGCCGCGGATGATTCGAGCATCCCCCGATAGATCATCACTTCCACATAACGCGGAAGCAAACGTTCCAACATCTCGAGCGGCGGCTGCTCGAAGATGTAATCCAGTTTGTCCTCGCGCTCGGGCAACTCCACCGGAAGAACCTTGGTGGAGAAAACCTTCTGCGACATCACGCTCTTGAACTCGTTGTAGATCAGGTAGACCGAATCGATCTCCTGCTCGCGAAAGCGGCGGATGGTCTCGCGGGCAATGTCCGCGGCGGTGCTGTACTCGGGCTTGGTCAGCACGCCGATATACTCATTCCGGATGGTGCCCTGCTTACGCCGGTAATAGTCGCGGCCCTTCTTGCCGACGGCCACCACTTCCCATTGCTCGCCCTTCTTTTCTTCGAGGAAACGATCGGCCGCCCGGTTCAGGTTGGCGTTGAACGCTCCCGCGCGCCCCGTATCGCTGGTCAGCAAGATAAGCTGGATGCGCTTCTCGTCGCGATGCGCGAGCAGCGGGCTATCGGCCAGGTCCCGATCGTTCGCGGCGGCCACCGCCACGTTCTCAAGCAACTCGCGAATGGACTGCGCATATGGACGCGCCGCCACCACGCGCTCCTGCGCTCGCCGCAGTTTCGCCGCCGAAATCAGCTTCAGCGCGCGCGTGATCTGCTGCGTGTTCTTAACCGACCGGATGCGCCGGCGAATGTCGATGAGACTAGGCATGCGCCGGTTGCGGTTCCTGCGCCTTCTGGTCAGCTAAGAACCGCTCCTTGAACTCCTTCAACGCCGCCGTGAGATCGCCCTTCACATCGTTGTCGAGCACCTTGCGCTCGCGAATCATGGGCAGGATTCCCGTCTTGGTGGTGTCGAGATACTTATAGAGGCCTTCCTCGAAGGGCTTTACCTGGTCCACTTTCAGATCGTCCAGAAATCCCTGGCCGCCCGCGAAGATGATCGCAATCTGCTTCTCCACCGGCACCGGCGAAAACTGCTTCTGCTTCAGCACTTCCACCATGCGTTGCCCGCGATTCAACTGCGCCTGCGAAGCCTTATCCAAATCCGAGCCGAACTGCGCGAAAGCCTGCAGCGAACGATACTGCGCCATATCCAGACGCAAGGTTCCGGCCACCGACTTCATGGCCTTGATCTGCGCCGCGCCACCGACGCGGCTCACCGAAATGCCGACGTTGATGGCAGGACGCACGTTGGAATTGAACAGATCGCTTTCGAGATAAATCTGTCCGTCGGTGATCGAAATGACGTTGGTCGGAATGTACGCGGAGACGTCGCCCGCCTGCGTTTCGATAAACGGCAACGCGGTCAGCGAGCCGCCGCCCAGTTCATCGGAAAGCTTGGAGGCGCGCTCCAGCAAGCGGCTATGAAGAAAGAATACGTCGCCGGGATACGCCTCGCGGCCCGGTGGACGGCGGAGCAGGAGCGAAAGCTCGCGGTAAGCCACGGCGTGCTTCGAAAGATCGTCGTAGACCACCAGCGCGTGGCGGCCGTTGTCGCGGAAGAACTCACCCATGGCACAGCCGGAATAGGGCGCTAGATATTGCATCGGCGTTGGATCGGATGCGCTCGCGCTCACCACGATCGAGTATTCCATCGCGCCGTGCTCTTCAAGCGTCTTCACCACCTGCGCAACGGTGGAGCGCTTCTGACCGATCGCCACGTAGATGCAGATCATGTCGCCGCCTTTTTGATTGATGATGGCGTCGAGCGCGATGGCGGTCTTCCCGGTCTGCCGGTCGCCGATAATCAGTTCGCGCTGCCCGCGTCCGATCGGGATCATGGCGTCAATCGCTTTGATGCCGGTCTGCATCGGCTGCGTGACGGACTTGCGATCCACCACGCCCGGCGCCGTACGTTCCACCGGGCTCGATTGCGTTGTGTGGATCGGACCTTTTCCATCAATGGGCCGGCCAAGCGCATCCACGACGCGGCCGATCAGTTCATCGCCCACGGGCACCGACATGATCTTGCCCGTGCGCTTAACGTCGTCCCCTTCGCGGATCTCGTTATATTCACCGAGCAGCACCGCGCCCACCTGATCTTCCTCCAGGTTCATCGCGATGCCGCTCACGCCGTGCGGGAACTCGATCATCTCGCCCGACATGACTTTTTCCAATCCATGGATGCGGGCGATTCCATCGCCGAGCGACATCACTGTGCCGACCTCGGCCACGCTCACCGCCTGCCCGTAGTTCTCGATCTCCTCGCGGAGGAATTTCGTAATCTCGTCTGCCCCGATATGAGCCATAATTTCCTGTTGTTCTAAAGCGCGCGCCGGACTCCCCCGTCCGCAGCACCGCGAATGCCGATTCTATCGCTATTCGGCCGCGAGCCGTTCGCCGATGAGTTGCAAACGTCCGCGCACCGAGCCGTCGTAGACGGTCGATCCCACTCGCGCGATCACTCCGCCTATCAGATCCGGATCGACTTTCATCTCGATTCGAATCCGTTTTCCGGTCAGTTCCCCCAACCGGTCCGCAATCTCCCGCTGCTTTGCATCCGCCAGGGGCGCCGCGGCGGAAACGTCGGCGCGGAGAAATCCCAGCCGCTCATCCAGAACCACGAACGCCTGTTGCGCAATGTCCCGCACCAGCGGTAATCGCCGATGGTCGCTGAGGACGAAAAGGAAATTGCGAATCAGCCGGTTCAGTTCCATGGCGCCTGCGATTTTCTCGATTACGGCGCGCTTCCGGGCCGGCGGCACCGAGGGGGAAAGCATCACGAGTTCCAGATCGTGCGACGTGTTCATGGTCTCAACGAAATCGTTGAGGCTATTGAGCGCCGCGTGAGGTTCCACTCCGGCGTTGGGCGCAAGCAACGCGTCCACCAAGGCGTGCGCGTAGCGCGCGGAAATTCCCGTAAAGGTCATCGCGCCGTCAAGCCCTCAGGTTCCCGGCGAACTGGTCCGCCAACGCATCCTGCATGGCCGGATTCATGCGTTCCCGAACGCGCTGTTCGGCGAGTTCCAGGGCCAAACGCGAAGCGTGCCGGCGAAGTTCCAGCCGCGCCTGCTTGCCGATGCTCTCAATCTGCTGCTCAGCCGTGGCCTGTACACGCTGAAGATCCAGTTCGGCCTGCTTGCGCATGCGGTCCGCCTGGGCGTCTTGCTCCGCGAGAACCGTCGCCCGGAAGTTCTCGATGTCGACTCCCAGGTTGTCCAACTTGCGCTGGACCTCTTCGGATCGCTGGTCGGCTTCGGTCCGCCGGCGGCGCGCTTCCTCAAGGCCCGAGTTGATCTCGCGGGTCTGCCCTTCGAAATAGGGCTTGCCCAACTTTACCCCGTAATAGCCCAGCACCGCGCCGAGAATGAGGAAATTCGCCCACTCCCAACCGCTCATATCGCGCTCTTCCTGCGCGATGGGCTTTCTGGCTTCAACATTCGGATTATATTGAGCCTGCAAAGCGGCCGAACCGGACAGGCAAGTCACGAAAACCGCGCCGGCGAAAGTCCTCAAGCCGCACGCCCTTCCAGCACCGAAGCGACAATGCGATCCGCCAGTTCGCCGCTTCGTTCTTCGAGTGTCTGACGCGCTTCGGCGGCCTCGGCCTGCAGATCCGCGCTCGCCCGCGCCACGTGCGCATCGGCTTCTCTCCTGGCGGTTGCGACGCCGGCCGCGTGTTCGCGTTCCAGGTCTTTGAAAATCCGATCCTGCTCAGAGTAAATTTCCGCTCGCGCCGCGCGCAGTTTCTCCTCGTACTCGGCGATCCGCCCTTCGGCGGCCAGCATGCTCTCCGCCGCGGCTTTTTCGGCGCCGGCAGTTTCGTCATACCGCCGCCGCAGCACGCGCGCCAGCGGCCCAAAGAACATGGCGCGCAGGTAAATGATGAGGAAAAGAACGATCAGGAAGGTAGGGATGCCGTTCAGCAGTATTCTGCCCAAATCGTGAAGCGTCTTGTCCATTTATGTGTTTGAGGGCTAAAACGAGGTCAGCCGGTCGAAATCAAAAAGTTAGCACACTTAAGGCAGGCCGGGCAACCCGAAGCCGCGGCGCTTGTGCAAGGTTGTGCATAGTCCCGCCCGCTGCACAACGACCCGGAACTGACCGCAGTTGCGCGGCTTGTGCAAGGTTGTGCATGCCGCGCCGTCGATTTGCCCGGCAACAACGCGCGCTGACGCGGTTGTGCAAGTTTGTGCACGCACGTCCGATGCACAACGATGCGGAACATTCGGCCGGACTCCGGGGCGGGTTGTGCAGATTTGTGCATGCCAACTTCAGGGTTTGAGATTTTTCGGTTTCAAAACGGTTGCGGGAGGCCGCAAAGCGCGGCTCCGCTTCCAACAGGGTCGAATTCCCTGTCCCGTTTTCTCAGACAAAGATAGAGCGACCGTCGAATGTCCACGCTCAGCCACACGCCGCCGCGTGCTAGTTCCCGGATGTATCCGGGACGCCGCTCGAACTCTCGCAATCCGGCTGAAAGGTTGTGACTGGATCCCGCACCCACAACAAAGGATTTACCGGAACCCCGTCGCTCCAGTCGCCCATCCCGATCTGCTCCGACGATCCGTGACCCAGGCCGTAGCCACACAACGTTCCATAGATGGTGCAATCCGACAAACCGACGCTCAGCTTCCAGGTCACGTTGTAGTCGCGATCGTCCACCGACGGCGGAGGCAGTGTATCGAGCGTCGTGTCGGTCAGCGGAAAATAGTGGTTGCCGAGCTGTTGCGGAGTACCCCGGGCGTCGCTGATGACTTCCAGAAAGTCTTTGTTCGCCGCCGGAATTTGAGTGAGGCTTCCCCAGACTGTGGCGGCATCGCACCGCCGCTTGGCTTTATCCTGATCGCCGACTACGACGATCAGCTTTGTGCTGGCGTCTATTCCCGACAAATCGTAAGTGGGGAGCTGGCCCTGGCCCGGTTCGATGGCGACGATTGCGCGAAAGGGCGGGATCTCGTACTGCCGATCCCAGGATGCCGCCGCCGTGGGAAATGTCTCCCAAGCTCCCGCTGAATGACCGACAATCACGGCAAGAATGCCGCCCGCATCGTCAGTCTTCGGCGCTATATTGCCCGACGTGATGATCCGCTTCAGCGCCCCTTTGTAGACTTGCAGGATTAACGGCGAGGCGTTCGCGGGCGGCACGTTGGTATCCCACTGTTCCCACACCACGAGGTAGCCCATCTGCGCGAGTTGCTCCAGCCAGACCAGATACGCCTCGGGCGAATCGGCCTGATATCCATGCAGGAACAGTGCGATCGGGGCTGTGGCAGGCGTGGGGGAAGCCGGCTCGACGAAGTAATAGTTATACGCCGGATCGCCGCCCGGGGAGTCGTTGAAAGGCCCGTATGTTTGGAACGAGGCGAATGGGTGAGTTGAGCCGCCGGGACCGAAAGATGGTTGTCCGGGCGCCGTTGGACCCTGGCCGGAGGAAACCATGCAGAAGGCGAAAAGAAGGGGCAGAAGTCTTCTCATCCATGCAACGGTACCAGACTTTCCCTATTTCTTACTGGAAATTAATAGGCTTTCTAACTTTTCTAGTACTTGGTACTTGCTTCTTACGCGAGTTATTGGCTCTGTGAACGTGATGGCCGCCTAGCGCGGCTATGATTGGCGTTCGGAACGAATCGTTCTACCGCCGGGGCGCGCTATGTTATGTTTATTTCTAGCTGGTCCGTGCGGCGAATGCCGCATCCCGCCATTCCCCACTCGTGGGCGCGTAGCTCAATTGGCAGAGCAAGAGACTCTTAATCTCTAGGTTGTAGGTTCGATTCCTACCGCGCTCACCACAACCCTTTTGCCCGAAACCCAGGAAGTAGATCGTGTCGTTAGCTCACAAGCCATTGGATATGATCAGCTTCGAATGGCGAATCAATCTCCGGATCGGCGCAAGCTCTTAGAGATGCTCGCGAGGACGGCCGCCTTAAGCCAGTTGCCCGGTTTTGTCCGTTGGGTGCACGCCGATCAGTCGGATGGTTCGCCGCGCGCCGGCAATCCCGTCTACCAACCGCGGTTTTTCAAACCGGAAGAGTACGCGGCCGTTGAGCGCCTGACCGACCTCATCATCCCGGCCGACGAAACGCCGGGAGCGCACGACGCGGGCGTGGCGGAATTCGTGGATTTCATGGCCGCGAACGAGAAGGAACTGCAGACACGCTTTCGAGCGGGACTACAACACCTGGATGAAATAGCGGCGTCGGGCTTTGGCAAGCCGTTCATCGGACTCCCGCATTCCCAGCAAGTCCGCTTGCTGCAAGGGATCGTTTCAAGCGAATTCTTTCGCCTGATTCGCGAGTACACGGTGATGGGCTTTTACACAAGCCGGATCGGATTGGAGCAATTGCAGTATCCCGGTTTAAGGATGTACGCGCAATCTCCGGGATGTCCGCACAAAGGCGATCCGGAGCACGCACATTTAGCCGGAGCCGAAGGTTAGATGCCGAAAGAAAATTACGACGTCGTAGTAATTGGCACCGGCGCGGGCGGGGGCATGGCGATCCACGCCTTGTGTCAGGCCGGCGCGAAAGTTTGCGCGCTGAACGGTAGCCGCCGGCTGGATCCGCACAAGGACTTCCGCAATCACCGGCAACCATACGACATGAAGTATCGCGGTTTTGGCAGCCCGGAACTACGGCGCACGTCGATCGGGTACATGGACAACGAGTACACCGAGGGCATCTGGGAGCACGACATCGCGTTCACAACCGGCCCGGGGACGGAGTGGACGTGGCGAAGGTGCTTTGCCGTGGGCGGCAAGACGAACTTCTGGGGGCGATCTTCCGCGCGGTTCAGCGAGATCGATTTCCAGGCGGCGAGCCGCGATGGCTACGACGTGGATTGGCCTGTGACCTATGCCGAAATGGCGCCTTACTATAGCCGCGTCGAAAAGATGATCGGCGTGGCAAGCACGATGCAGGGCCGGACCAGCAATCCCGACGGCGAATACCTTCCGCCTATGAACTTCCGCTGCCTGGATTGGATTCTACATAGCGGCGCGAAGAAGGTAGGCATTCCGTACTTGCCGGATCGCATCGCGCAGCTTACGGTGGCGCACGGTGGCCATCCTCCCTGCCATTACTGCGGCAACTGCACAGAGGGCTGCGATACCGGATCCTTCTTCTCCACGCCTTACTTCTTTCTTCCGGAAGCGGAGAAGAGCGGCAATCTCGAAATTCGGACGGATGTTTTGGCGAGGAGCATCCTGACGGATGAGAGTGGACTTGCTACCGGCGTCGCGTACGTCGACCGGAAGACGGGGCAGGAACGCGAGGTGTATGGAAAGGCGGTGGTGGTGGCCGCGTCGTGTATTGAATCAGCGCGGATTATTCTGAATTCGAAGTCGCGCCGATGGCCGACCGGCATCGCCAACTCCAGCGGGCAAGCCGGGCGGAACTTGTGCGACCACTTGTATGGGACGATCGCGCGCGGATATCTGCCGCAATTGCTCGGGCAGCCCAGCTTTCCGGACAACGTCTCGTCCAGCACGGTGGCATGGCTCCCCCGTTGGCAGAATCTGGACAACCCGAGACACGAGAAATTTATCCGCGGGTATTCGGTTTACCCGGATGGCGGTTGTGCCGGGTTCCCGTATTATTACGATTCCATTCCCGGGTTCGGTAAAGACTTTAAACGCGAGATCAAGCGGCGGTATCCCACGCCGGTGAGTTTCTATATCCAGGCGCCGTCGCAGCGGAGCGAATCCAACTACGTCGATATCGATCCTACGACGAAGGACAAGTATGGAATTCCGGCGGCGCGGATTCATTTCCAATGGGACCAGAATACGCTGCTCATGTGGGAGCACGGTAAGGAATCACTGAAGCGGCTGATGCAGGTAAGCGGCGCCGAGTATCAGGGCGCCGCGGACAAGCCGGACATGGCGGGTACCAGCCTGCATGAAACCGGAACACTTCGAATGGGGAACGATGCGAAGAAGTTTGTCACCAATCGCTTCGGACAGACCCACGACGTTCCGAACTTGTACGTGTGCGACGCGAGCCTCTTTCCGAATTGCACGGATAAGACTACGACTCTTTCGATACTGGCGTTCTCGCTGCGGGCGACGGAGCACCTGATTGCAAGGATGAAAGCGCAGACGCGCCGTTCCTAAGATCTTTTGGTGGAGGCACGTCCACCCGGTTCGCGGTCCGCAGCAGTTCCCGCAAATCTTCGATCAATCCCGGCGGAAGTTCCTTCAGGAGCAATGAAAGGTGGTCACCGGCGATACGGCGGACTTCGAAGCCGGCGCGGCATACGTCCCTCCAACCCAGACGTGAATCGTCCAGGAAGCGGGTGCCGAACGTAGCGTCGGCGGCCAGGAATTGCGCCATGGGAAAGTCGACGGGTTGCAGCGAGTAGCGCGCAGCGGCTTGGGCGCGCGAGTCGGCTTCCGGCCGCCGCGCGATCTTCTTGTAGAGCAGCCGGCCTAAAAGCGCAAGGTGCCTGGCCATATGCCGAAGTGCTTCGCCAACCTCCGCGCCCTTGCGCAATTCCCGCAGGTAATTGCCGGTGTTCCACAGCGTTTTCGGATAGCCGGGCGCGGGCGTATCGAACAGGACCACCAGGCGCACGTCCGCTCCGGCGCGCTTGAGTTGCCGGGCAACTTCAACCGCCACCAAACCGCCGAAGCAATAGCCACCGAGGATGTACGGGCCGTCCGGCTTCGCCTCGCGAACGGAGCGGCAGACCCGCTGCGCGATCTGTTCCAGAGTCTGAAGCGGATCGCGCGGACCCAGCGGCGATGGCAGAGCAAAAAACGGCTGATCGTCCTCGTCCAGGTTTTCCGCAAGCCCCGCAAAACGATGCGCGTCATCGGGAGCGGCGGAAATAAGGAAGACCGGGACTCGCGATCCAGCCGCTCGGCGCAGAGGTTTCACGGGAGCGCCGGTTTCCAAGTACGCAGCGAGCGCCGGGACAGTAGGCGCGCGGAAGAGCACGGACATCGGCAATTCCACCCCGAACTCGCGCTGGATGAGCACCAGCAACCGGGTGGCGCGAAGACTATCGCCGCCACTCTCGAAGAAATTGCCGGCGGAAGTTCCCAGGATGGCGGTCCATAAAACACTGAGGCGCTGGGCGGTTTCGGTGAGAGGCGGCGCCGGAGATTGATCGGTGGGCGATTGAGCGGGATTGTACGGCGGCAGCGACCGGTAATCGATTTTGCCGGCGGCGTTCAGGGGCAGCGCGGCGAGGGTCACGAACGCGGCTGGCATCATGTGAGCGGGGAGCAGGCGCGCCACGTGTTCCCGTAAATTCTCTTCCTTGCCGTGGTGAAATGACAAATAGGCGACGAGCGTTTCCCCGCGCTGCGCCGTGACGGCGCATTGGCGAACTGCCGGATGCCGCGCCAGCACCGCTTCAATCTCTTCGAGTTCGATGCGGAAGCCACGAATCTTCACCTGCCGATCCGTGCGGCCGACGAAGACGAGAAATCCGTCGGGCAGGCGGAACACCAGGTCGCCGGTGCGGTAGATGCGGGCGCCAGGGCGAAAGGGGTCGGCGAGGAATTTCTGGGCATTCCATTCGGGACGATTCAAGTAGCCGGAGGACACGCCCTCGCCGCCGATGTACAGTTCGCCCGCAACCCCGATGGGAACCGGATTCATCGACGCATCCAACACGTAGGCCCGCGTATTCGCCACGGGCGTGCCGATGGGAACATAAGCGCCGCACTCATATTCGGACGAGCCGGCTTCGTAGATGGTAGTGGTGGGGCACGTCTCGCCGGGGCCGTAGGCGTTGAACCAGCGGACGCGGCCGGCCAATCGGCGCCAGGTCATGAACGCGGCGGCGTTCACCTGCTCCATACCGACGATGACGGCGCGGAGCGAACGCGGAATTTGCAGTGAGCCGTCGGCCAGCGCAGCCACCCACTCGGTCCACCAGGTTCCGGTAAAGGCCGTGACGGTGATGCGGCGTTCTTCCAGGAGCCGCGTGAACTCCGCCACGCCGCGATGCTCCGGACACATCACGAGCGCTGCGCCGCGGGACAGATAGTTGAACACCTCCGCGATGAAGACATCCGTTCCCATGGGAGCGAACTGGAGCCGGCGGTCCTGCGCGGCGATTCCGAAAACGGCGGCGACCGCCAAGGTGTGGTTGACGAGGGAGCGATGGGTGATGGCGAATCCCTTGGGAGTGCCGGTGGTGCCGGAGGTGTAGACGACGTAAGCCGTGTGCCCGTTTGCCCAATGCTGGGGCGGATCTGAGTGGGCGAGGTCGAGCCGTTCCAAGGCCTCCCCGGAACGGAGGACGAAGCTAGGGCGGGCGTCCTCCAGGATTGCGGCGATCCGGCCGGCCGGAAGGGCGGGATCGACCGGCAGAAACGCCGCGCCGGCTTTCATTACCGCGAGGAGCGCGATCACCGCTTCGGGCGAACGGGGCATGCAGACGGCGATCAGATCCGCGGGCGGCAGCAGTGCCGCGACGCGGTCGGCACGCTCATTGAGCTGCCGGTAAGTGAGCGAGCCGCCGTCGAATTCCAACGCAGTATTTTCCGGGGTGCAAGCCGCCTGCTGCTCGAACAACCGATGCGCCCGCAATTCGACGGGAAATTCCGCGCCGGTGTTGTTGCAGCCATTGATCAGCCAGTCCTGTTCCGCGGGGGGCAACATCTCCTGGCCGAAGCTGGTGAGCAAGCTCCGGAAATGGCCGGACACGCCCGCCATGGTTTCCCGGGAGAACCGGTTGGCATCGTAGAGGATGTCCACGCGCAACCGGGGGTGGCCGAATACGATCACGCTGAGCGGAGATTCCGTCCGGCGCACACCGCCCGTTGTGCAAAATTGTGCAAGGCCGCCGAGGCTACGGATCGAATCGGTGGGCGGCTGGTGATCGTAAACCAGGACGCTATCGAACAGGGGCGTGCCCGGAGGCAAGCCACTCCATTCCTGGATGCGTTCCAGGGGTGCGGCCGCGTGCTCACGTCCGGCGATCCACTGCTGTCTGATTTGCCGGAGATAACCGGGGCCGGGGGCGACCTGAATGCGAATCGGGACCGTATTGATGAAAAAGCCCACGCCGTCCCGCCGGACGCCATCGCGAGAATGGCGCAGGGAGCGGGTGACGCCGAAGACAACGTCGTGGCGCTGGCTGTAGCGGCTCAGCAGTTGCGCCCACGCTCCCAGCAGCAGGGTGTTCATGGTCAGATTTTCTTGCGCGGCGAAGGTCCGCAGCGACTCGGTTTCGCGATCGGTGAGGGAGAAGCTTTCTTCCGCAAAACCTGCGCGTGATTCTCCCGCGTCCTCGTTCGCGCCGGGCCGGATGCGCTCCTCAATGTAGTCGGTCGTCGCGGCGATCCCGGTGAGGTACTGGCGCCAGTAACGTTCCGCCGCGGGGTCCGTGCTTTCTATTTCGGGAATAGGACGCCGGGCGGGTAAGAGGCAGTCGGGATTTTCATAGCAGGCGAAGACTTCGCTCCAAAGCACGGGGTAGCAAGGTCCGTCCACCAGGGCATGATGGCCGGTCCAGACCAGCGTGTTGGCAAGCATGGTAAACCGCATGGGTATGCCCTGGCTGAAATCGAACCCGCGTTCCCGATCGCTTTTGAAAAACGAAGGTAGAGGGAGATCACTCGTTTCCCAGGGAACACCGGGGTTGGCGTGCAACTTGGTTTGCACTTCCGCGCGGTCGACTATGAAGCTGGTTCGGAGCGCGCTGTAACGAGCCGCAACCTTGCTCCAGGCGGCCTGGAACCGGCTGACATCCAATGGCGACGGGAGTTCGAACGCGGTCTGCAAAAGGTAGAGTCCAGACCGCGGAGAACGCAGCGAGGACAGAAGCATGCTGCGTTGCAAACTAGTGGGCAAACTGGTGGGCAAGCTGGTCTGGAGGCTGGTCACCGGGGTTTGAAAACGACAATCGGACAGCGCTCCGCGAGGGTTCCGGCTGGAACCGTTAGGGAAACTTCGGTAAAGACGCCGAGCAGGATGGAGCGGAACTCGGTCAGGGTGGGGAACCAGTAAACGGTGTCCGTGTCGCGATAGTGTTCCATCATGGCGACGACCGGGGGTTGCCAACCGGGAACATCCGGCAGTTCCGACTGGTCCACGCGCTCGCGCCTCCAGCGATCCCAAACGCTGTGAACGGCGACGCCCTGCCGGAAGTCGGGTTGCATGGCCATCAGCAGGCGCAGCTTGAAGTGGTGGAACGACGGGATAATGCCGCGCCGCATGTCTTCGAAAACCGCGTCCGGGTGTTCCGGAACGGCGGCCTGGAAATAGCAGCGGAGGATCAGCGCTCCGTCGGGATGAAGAGCGGAATGAATGGCTTCAGCCAGCAGGCGCAGACGATGCGGATCGACCATGGAAAGGGAACCATCGCCGAGGACGATGTCGCGGGAATGGGGGCGGATGGGCAAGGCCAGCCAGTCCGCGCAGACCGCCGGCCGATCGCGCGGGGCCACATGCTGGACCATCGGCCAGGAGCCGTCCATCGCGACGACGGAACAATGGTCGGGCCAGCGCATGCGAACGATGTCTGGAGTGACACCGAGGAGCAGCGCGCGGCGATTGCGCGGTTGATCGCGCACAGCCGATTCAAATACCTGAACATCCTCAAGGGACGGCCGCAGCGGGGGTCCCAATAAGTGGTAGCACTGCGCCAGCCCCGCCCAATACGAGGGCGCGCAGGCGACCGTTTCCATGAGATCTAGGTGATTGTAGCAGCCGAATTTTCGCGAATCGAATTTTGGCGAACCGATGTCAACGCTGGAAGACTGTCGTCAACCCGCATGCTCCAACAGGAACGCGGCGATCCTGGCGGAAGCTTTCGATCCGCTTTGAATGGTGCTGAAGTGGCTTCCGCCCACAACCGGGAACAATTCGGTATGAGGAAATCGGGCCGCGGCTGCTGTGGCGTGACGGAAAGGAACCAGATGATCGTTCGTCCCATGCACCTGGAGCACGGGCTGCTTCACGCTCTCCAATTCCAGATGGGGAAGGGTTGAGAATATATCGTCGTCGCGGGTCATCCCGCTTAACCGGGGTGAGATCGGCCAGACCGAGCGCAGTACCTCCGAGAACGCCGTGTGCGGAGCGACAAGCGGAGGCAGCCAGTTCACCGCGTCGCTGGCAGCTTCAGCATCTTCGGTCAGGCGCCGCCAGAAGTGACCGATCCTGGTCTCGGGATCACGTTGTGTCTCAGCGGAAGCCAAGGCGATAGCGCGGCAGCGTGCGGGGTAGCGCAAGGCGAACGTCAACGCAAACGGTCCGCCACCGGAATACGCCAGGACCGGCACTCGATCGATGCGCAGTTGATCGAGCAGGGCGACATATAAATCGGCTTCGCGCCGCAGGCTTTCGACCGCGCTGAGTCCATGAGGCGCCGGCGTCCCCGGGTATCCCGATCGCGAGGCGGCCACGTAGTGGAACGAGCCTCCGACCATTCTTCCCATCGCCAATCCCGTATCGAAGCCGCCCGGAGTTCCATGAATGCTCAGGACCGCGGGACCCCCGCCGGCTTCGCCCCACGCGAGCGGCCCGAGCGCGGTCCGCGCGATTTGTTTTCCAGGCCCACGCGCCCAGGCGGGCGCCGCGAATAGTAAAGTTCCCGATAACAACGAGCGTCGGCTTAAACCGGCGAATCGCATTCTTGCCATCAGGAACGCGGCCCGCGGCAAGGGATCAGCAGCGAGTAAGTGTCGGGTTCGGCGATGGCGTTCTTCCACCAGATTGCGCCTTCGAAGTGCTTCTCTTCGCAGTAGCCGAGTTGCTTCAGCCGCGCCGCTGTTTCCGGAAGCCAGGGGGAAAGCACAATTTCGTCCGGCTTCTGTTGGACGATGCCGTCAAAGTTTGGCTGACCGGAATAGAATCGCCACAAGTAGAAGGCCTCGCGCCGTCCGTCTTGCACCTGCGCGAAGACATTGCGGTGGAAGTATGGCTCAATCCCATAGGCTTTGAAACCGACCGGATACAATTTGCGGCTGTCCTCACCGGTGGCGGCAAGGTAGGCGGCCGCATCCCGGCTTCCGGAATAGGTGCGGAAGATGTCGAACCACACCGATTGCACGCCGAATACTACCTGCGCGATCAGAATCACCGCGATCACGACTAGAAGCGATGTGGAGCGGGCGGCAGCTTCCGGCCTCTGCTCAAAAAAGATCCAGAGCGCGAGAATCCATAGCAGGAAAATCACTCCGGCGTGCCAGGAGGCGGCATGCTTGAGGCCCGCCAGTGTCAGCAGCAGGAGGGTTCCGGCGGACAGAATGAAACCCGGCGCGCTTCTTCCAAATCGCAGCAGCGAAAAGCCGATCACGAACAGTCCCACAAGGGTGGAGAAGCCGCGGTAGATGTTGCTCCCCAGTCCCCCCCAGAATGCTTCGCTGATTTGTTTGAGAAAGCGGATGGCGCCCGGGTTGTTCAAAGGGTGAGCGGCTTTCACTGTGTAAGAGAGATTGAGCGGTATTCGCAACTCCAGGTATAGAAGCAGGTAAAGAATTCCGAAGGCGGCGGTAAGGGAGGCGACCAGCGCCGGCCTGCTTCGGAGCATGCCGTTCTTCCATGCGGCCCAGAGCCATTCGGCGAATAAAACTCCGGCGACGATGGTGCCGTGAAACGAGGTGTTGGCGAGTATCGCCAAGAGAACGCAATAGACGATGGGGCGCGTGGACACGCGGCTTCGGAAAAGAATGGCGACGACGCAAAGCACCGGCAGCATCAGCGCGTAACTCCTTGCCACCACGGAATATTGGAACAGCGGAAAGTAGGTGAACGGAAACAGCAGGCGCATCCAAAGGGGAAAGGGAGCGCGCCAGAGAAAGAGAGTCACGCCGAGAATGCCAAGCGCGGCGCTGATAAAACTCAAATCGACATAGGGGAACCCGCTCTTGGCGAACGGCATCAGCAGAAGCTGCCAGAGAGACGGGCTGCCTTCCCATCGCGCATACCGTATCAACAGATCAGGCAGACTGGCGTCGCGCGCCAGCAGCCAGGACTGCGCTTCATCGAACCATGCTTCATGGTGCGCCGCGCATATCAGTACGATGGCGGAGTAGAGCAAACCGGCGGCCCACAAGACCCGTTTCGCGTTCGTTCCCAGCGGCGTGTTGGCGGTGTGAGTGAGTGAACTCATGCGGGAATATTGGGAATTTCTCTGAGAGAAGCGAAACCGAAACCCTCGTCCCGCAGACGCGCGACCAGAATCCGGATCATAGCCGGCGTTTGATTTTTCGCGGCGGCGGAGGGATGGTCGGCGGAATGATCATGACAAAGCACAATGCCGTTCTGACGGCGCGCGCTCCGAATCGCCTTCCAATAGCGGCCGGAACACTCTTCCGGACCGCGACCCGCGGCCCAACAGGCATAGTCTTTCCCGTCGATATCCCAACCGATCGGACCCGCGTGGCCCGCGCCTGTGGCGGCATCCTGGTTTAACAAGAAGCTGAGCCGCGGCGCCCAGGCTCCATACGGCGGGCGAAATAGAATCGTTTTCTCATTTTCAGCGGCCTCTCTCCGCAGCAGGGCGCCGGTCTTTAGAATACCGGCAAACACGTCAGCATCGGCTAAAGCGCTGCTGGTCAGCTTCCGATGTTCGAAGCTGTGACTCGCAGCGATGTGACCGAGTTTTCGAACCTGTGCCGGCGCTTCCGGAAATTTCTCCAAGTGCTTTCCCAGAAAAAAGAATGAGGCGGGGACGGACTTTTCGGCAAGGTGGTGGGCGATCTCCAGCGTCCGCTCACACGGACCGTCGTCAAACGTCAGGCACAGTGTTTTCGCCGGCAGAGACGCGCCGTTCAGTGGCTTGTCGAACCACATGGCGCGCGTCAGGTCAACTCGGACAGGCGGAAGATGCGCTCAAAAGGGCACCCGAGGTCTTCCTGAATGCTCTTCTCGCCGCCCATCTCGCGATCCACCAGGCACACCGCGCCGATCACTTCCATTCCCGCCAGGCGCGCGCGCTCAATGGCGGCCACGGTGGATCCGCCGGTGGTGCAAACGTCGTCCAGAATCACGACCGATACGCCCGCCGGGTCCAGCAAACCTTCGACAAATTTCTTCGTTCCGTGCTGCTTGGCTTCCTTGCGGATCACAAACGCGTCAATTTCCAACCCGCGCTCCAGACTTTCGCGCGCAATGGAAACGGCTATGGCATCGGCGCCC
Organism: Bryobacteraceae bacterium; assembly: GCA_965225785.1. GTDB lineage: Bacteria > Acidobacteriota > Terriglobia > Bryobacterales > Bryobacteraceae > Bog-113. The sequence continues at coordinate 770,840 of CBDDBV010000022.1, forward strand.
ATCGTAAGACCGCCGACGGCTTTGGGCTGCCAACCCTTCGCGATGATCACTTCCATGAAGAGCCGTCCCACCAGCGGCATCGCCCGAGCGGTACAGGTAGTCAGCTTCGCATCCACATACCACTTGCTCTTCTGCCCGGAAACCAACGTGAAATCTCCGTGGCGAACCGAGCGCCGGCGCAACATTTCGCGCAGTTCGTCGCGATCAGACATGCAGGCATTGTAGGGTATACCGAAACACCCTATTCAGCGAATACATCAATCCGGTGTAGTTATCATCAAGTTTAGTGAGTTGAATGGGCATTTGGCACTTGTCGGAAATGTTAGCGGGCTTTGACTTATGCCGGTAACCGAAGTTTCATCGTCGGACCGCGCGGCGGTTTTCGCCGAAGTCGAGCGGCTGACGGAGAGCAGCGTGCTTCACGGATCGGAAGCGCTCTGCCGGCTGCTTCGTTATCTGGCGGAGCAGTTTCTGGATCATCCGGGAGTGCCGGTAAAGGAATACCAGTTGGCGATCGATGTCTTCGGACGGCCGGACGGCTTCGATCCGCGAATGGATTCCACCGTGCGGGTGCAGACCGGGCGGCTCAGATCGAAGGTTTCGGAATATTACGCTTCCGCCGGGATCGATGACAGCATCATTCTCGAAATTCCCAAAGGCTCATACTCGCTGACGTTTCATCACCGGCCGATTTCGAAACCCGGGGTGGTGAGTGCGCCCGCTTATCCGCCGGCTTATGCGCAGGCTCCGGCAGCTTTCATCGCGCCGCCGGTAGCGCTCCCCGCCACGCAGGCCGTTGCTTCCGCGGCAAGTCCGCGGAAACTCGTCGCGTTGGTTTGGATACTCGCCGCCATCTCGGTTGTGTCTCTGGCGCTGCTCGCCGCGGAAGTCTTCAACCATTCCCGCGTAAAGAGCGATTCCCTGTCCATCGAGAAAGCGGAAACGCAGAATCTCCAGCGATTCTGGGCGCCTTTCCTGCTGCTGCAAGACCCGCCGTGGCTGGTGTTCAGCAACGCGGAGTTTGTGGGAAAGCCGCAGGAAGGCATGCGTTATTTTGAGCCGGGCCGCGACTCGCGCGCGCAGATCTTCGATCACTACACGGGCGTCGGCGAGGTGCTGGGCGTGTCGGAGCTAAGCCGAATCTTCACCGAACTACATCACGCGATCCGGGTGAAGCGCGGGCGGCTGCTCTCGCTCGATGACGTCAAAAACAACGACCTCATCTTCCTCGGTTCACCGGCCGAAAATCTGACCCTGCGCGAAATCACCACCACCAGGGAATTCGTGTTCCGCACCATTACCGGGGGAGAGCGGAAAGGGGATTCGGAAATTTTCAACGTTCATCCCCGGGCGGGCGAGCCGAGGATTTTCCAATCGTCCTCCAAGCTGCCGATCGCCGACGATTACGGACTGATCGGGCTGGTCCCGGGAATCAATCCCTCGCGCTCGATTCTGGTGCTTGCGGGGACGACCACCATGGGCACACAGGCGGCAGCCGAGTTTGTGTCGCGGGAGGACAGCGTGAAATTGCTTCTGGATCGTGTGGCGCCGGGTGGCGCGGGCGTGAAACCGTTTGAAGCCGTGATTCGCGTGCGCATCAGCGGCGGCGTTCCCGTCAGCTCCACGATTGTGGCGCTGCACGTTCTTCCTTAAAGCATTTTTCGACTTTAAGGCATATTGAGCTTGAACCAAGCGATGGCGCGCCGCATCACATCCCGCTGGTCTTCCGGTTTGTGGAAACGGTGGCCTTCATTCGCGTAAATCACAAACTGCGTGGGGATGCCGAGCGTCTTCAGCGCGTGCCAGAACTCGTAGGACTGCGGGGCGGGACATTCCGCATCGCTATCGCCCACCAGGATCAGAGTGGGAGTCTTCACGTTCTTGATGAACGTGATGGGGGAGCTCTTGGCGTACACCGCGGGATCGTCATAGACCGAGGCGCCGAAGTAGGGGATCATCCACTGATCGATTAAGTTCTCGCCGTAGTAGCTTTGCCAGTCGGCGATGCCCGCGCCCGCGACCGCCGCGCGAAATCGGGTAGTCTGGCTGACCGCCCACATGGTCATGTACCCGCCGTAACTCCAACCCGCAATGCCGACGCGATTCGGGTCCACCGGATAGGACTTCAGCACCTGATCGACACCCGCGTTGATGTCGCGCAGATCGCCGTAACCGAAGTCCTTCACATTGCCGAGCGTGAACTTTTCACCTGAGCCATAACTGCCGCGTGGGTTGGGAAAGAGAACGAAGTAACCTTCCGCGGACAGATGCGACATGTCGAACCAGCCCGGCCAGTGGGGTTTGTTGGCGGCCGCCGGACCTCCGTGAACGGATACGACCAGGGGATATCGCTTGGCGGGCTCGTAGCGGGCGGGGAACATGAGCCAGCCTTCCACCTCCGCGCCGTCGCTGGTCCAATGCAGTTTCTCCGCGCGGCCCCATTCCGGCTTCAGATCCCGATTGGCGTTGGTATGTTGCGACCACTCGCCGATCTTCCCGGCCCAGACTTCAGGCGGCGCGGCCCAGGATGAGCGAATGGTTGCGATGGTTCGCCCGTCGGATGCGATCGATAGAACGTCCTCGCCGGCGCGGAGCGATTCGTCGCCGCGCCACAGTGTTTCCGCTTCGCCATTGGCCACGTTCAAGAGGCAGATCGCCGTGCTGCCGTCCACCGTTTCCGTGAAGAGCATGCGGCCATCCGCGAGCGGGTGAATGAAACTGGGCGAAGCTTTGCGATCCGGCGTCAGGTCGCGCGCCTGTCCACCTTCAGCATCCACCACGTAGATGTCGCCGCCGGTCGATCCCTCATCGCTCATGATGCCGCCGATGTACGCGATCTGCTTACCGTCGGAAGTGAAGCGGGGTACCGCCATCTGCGCGGGCGGCTTGAGGATGTGCTTTACTGAGCCGTTCGCCGCGTCGATGGTAAACAACTCCGCCACCCACCAGTTGTTATCGCCGTTTCCCTTGGCCGCGGTATAGGCCAGACGGCGGCCGTCCGGCGACCAATCGTACTCATACACGTACGTATCGGGCGGCGAGATCTGCCGGACCGTGCCGGTAGCGGCATCCACCAGCGCCAGCCGCTGCTCGAAGACCTGCTGCTCCACCACGCCCTGATCTTTAGTCGACGGCTCCAGAGGGCCGGCGACGCGGGGTGCGTTCGCGGTGAACAGGAGGGCGATGGTCTTTCCGTCCGGCGAGAAACGAGGGGTGGAAAGATAGCCCTTCAGATTGGTCAGTTCACGGACTTTTCCGCCGGAAGCCGACGCAACGTAAAGCTGGAGCTGCTTCGGTTCGGCGCAGTCGGAAAGGAACGCGATCCGGGAGCTGTCCGCGCTCCAGGAGATGCCTTCTTCTTCGCAGGCCGCCTTGCCCGTGCCGGCGGTGAGGCGCCGCCCGTCCAGAGTGGCGATCGTGTTCCGGGACTCGGAACCGTCCGCATTGCGGGAAGCCTCCACCCACGCGAGGTGCTTGCCGTCGGGCGATAGGGAACTCTCGTTGAAGATAACGGTACGGTCGGCGGGGGCTTGCGTACTACTTGCCGCAAGCAGCACGGCGGCTAGAAAAATCATCAGCGTTGGTAAAGATAGAGTATATGACTGCGGGAGGAACCTTCGCCCTCGATGGTCTCGATCTTGGTAGGTCTCCAGTTCTCAAACGCGAAGTCGTGGCTGACGATGCGCGCGCCCCGCTTGAGTTCCCGTTCCAGCATAGGCTGAATCAGGTTGTTCGATTCAGGCAGCAGGTAAACGGTAATCAGATCATAAGATGAATAGCGCTGCTTCTGCAGATCCCCGTGAATGACGCGGGCGGTCTTCGCCAAGCCGAGTTCGTGGATGCGATCGTTACTCTCGCGGTACAGGATCTGATCGATCTCGATGCCGGTGGCGTTGGCGTGAAACTCACGCGCGGCGGTGATCACGATTCTGCCGTCCCCGCTGCCGAGATCGCACATCTTCTCGCCCGGCTGCAGCTTCCCGAGTTGCAGCATGCGTTCCACGATGGATTCAGGGGTGGGATAAACCGGCGCAAGGCGGCGCATGTCGCTGGTGCTGGGCAGGGCCGCGCCCGGCAAAAGTAAGGCGGCCGCGAGGATGGTGGCAAACGGCATCGTGATTCCGTCGCTTTCGAGGCCGCCTTTGTAAGCGAAACCCGTTAGAGACGCTACTCTATCACTATTAGCGACGGGATAATACCGGAAGTCGTTACCTGAGAGGAATAATTCTGCGCTGGCACTTAACTTTTGCCGAGTTTTTGACACCCTTGGTGGAAAAGCCTGTGGAAATCGCGTCGCCGCAGGCTCCAATTCGTGTTCCGTGAATGCTCAGTAACGAAATGCACATGAATACAGCAAGGCAAACTTTTGGTTACAAGCCTTCAGTTTTCAATGCGTTGCGCGGTCCAACAAAAGAGATTATTCGTATCGCAGAGCAATGACGGGGTCCACGCGCATTGCGCGCACCGCGGGGACAATCGTCGCCAATACCGAAACAAGTACCAGCGCTCCGGCAACGCCTACAAACGTTAGCGGATCGGTTGGCTTCACGCCGAACAAAAGGCTGGCCATGTAACGGGTGATCACCAGCGACGCGCCGGTGCCGAGGATCAGCCCGGCGCCGAGCAAAATGCCCATCTGCTTCCCGACCAGCCACAGTGTATCCGCGCCGCCGGCACCCAGAGCCATGCGGATTCCGATCTCCTGCGTGCGCTGCTGCACCGTGTAGGAGATCAGCCCGAAGATGCCGATGGCGGCCAGCAGAAGCGCGATCCCCGCGAATATGGACAGGAGCAGCATGTTGAAATTCTCGCGCTCCGTGTACTCGCCGAGCACCTGATCCATGGTGCGGACTTTGGCGACGGCCAGCTTGGAATCGGCGGACTTCACGGCTTCGCGGATGGGGTTCGCGAACCTCCCCGGATCGCTGTTGGTGCGCACCACCCAAATGCGCGGGACCAGCGGATTGGCGAAGCCCACGATGGCGTCGGAAACCTGCGCGGACGGCAGGTAAAGCAAAGCGGTTTCCGGACGGCTAAGCCCATCTTCCCGCTCACCGCCCACCACCCCCACGATGAGCCGGGGCGGATCGGTAAACTGCGGACCCATTCCTTTGCCGATCACAATCTGTTTACCGATCGGGTTGTCCTTGGGCCAGAACTGGTGCGCCATCACCTCATTGATCACCACCACGGGTTGGGAGGTGGCGGAATCGCCGTCGTTGAGGAATCGTCCGTGCCGCAAGGGCAGCTTGAACACGGCGAAGAAGTGGGAAGTGATGGGACGCCAGTAAACGTCGCCGTCGTAAGGGCTGTTTTTCGGCGGCGCTTGTCCGACGATACTAAACGGAAGATCGAGATTGCTGTTCAAGGGCAGCATCCAGGTTGCGCCGGCGGCCGTCACGCCCGGGATGCCCTCGATGTTCTCGATCACCTGCCGCTCCAGACGCGCGACGCTGGCCGAACGGTTGAATCGATCCTCCGCGAGAGAGGTTTGGAAGGTGAGCACATTGTGCGTGTCGAGGCCGGTGGCGACGGTTCTCAGGCCGGCGAAGGTGCGGATCAGAAGGCCCGCTCCGGTGAGCAGAATAATGGCGAGCGCCAGCTCCGAGACCACCAGGATGCTGCGCGCGCGGTTTTGCCGTAGTCCGGTTCCCGAGCGGTTGGCGGCTTCCTTCAAGGTGACGTTCAAATCCGGACTGGACAAACGCATCGCCGGGATGAGCCCGAAGAGAACACCGGTGAAAAGGGCGACGAGAAACGTATAGAGAAAAACGCGCCAGTCGAGGAAAGCGAGCGGCGATTGCGTGACCAATTGGGCCACGCGCGGGATCTGCCCCGGGCTGGCGTGCAGCAGAGCGCGCACGCCGCAGACGCCGAGAAGCAGGCCGATGCAGGCCCCCATCAGGGAAAGCACGACGCTTTCGGTGAGCATCTGCCGGATCAGTCGCCACCGGCTGGCGCCAATGGCGGCGCGGATGGCCAATTCGCGCTGCCGGGTAGCCGCGCGGGCCAGCAGCAGGTTCGCCATGTTCGCGCAAGCGATCAGCAACACGAAGCAGACCGCCGCGCCCAGAATGAGCAGGGCCGGGCGGACGTTGCCCACCAGCTCTTCCTGCAGGGGAATGGCGGCGATACCCTCGTCGGCGTCCATAGAAGCCTCGGGATGGGCGTGCCGGAACGCGGCCATGACCAGCTTGAGCTGGGAATTGGCCGCCTCGGTTCCCACGCCAGGCTTGAGAAGGGCGGTCACGGTGAGATAGTGCGCTTGGTTGGTGCTAGCCGGATCGGCCTGCAACGGCAGCCAGATGTCGGAATCGCGCGGTCCGGTGAAGCCCGCGGGCATCACTCCAATCACCGTGTATGGCCGGCCGCTCAGCTCGATCTGTCGGCCCAGCATCCCGGGATCGGAACCGAACCGGCGCGTCCAGACCTTATGGCTGAGAATGGCCACCGCCGGTCCGTTCGGGAGATCTTCAGAGGCCTGGAACGTGCGGCCGATCCGGGGTGATCCGCCAAACACGTCGAAGAACTCGTGCGAAACATGGATGCCGTCCACTTGCTCCGGCGTGCTTCCAGTGGAAAGATTCAGGCCCGGACCACCGAAATCATACGCGGCGAGATACTGGAACACCTCGTTATGCTCCTTCCAAAAAGCAAACTTCGGGATGGAGATGGAACTGGCTGTCCCGGTTTTGAAGCTCCGCTTGACCGCCACCAGGCGATCCGCGTTGGGATAGGGCAGCGGGCGCAAGAGCACCGCGTCGACCACTGAGAAGATGGCCGTGTTCGCGCCGATCCCCAGCGCCAGAGCGGCGATGGCCGTAAGGGTGAAGCCGGGGCTGCTCCGCATGGCGCGAAACGCCTGACGAAGGTCCGCAACTCCGTCCTCAATAATCTTTTCCATAACAGCTATACGCCGGGCGCGGGGAAAAGTTTGGCCGAACTTCGATCCAGCAACCGCCCCAGCGGCCAGAGCACCGAACAGAATAGGAGCAGAAACAGAACGTCCGTCGTCACGTGGAACATGAACAGGTGGCGCGGCGTTTCCACCGCATCCAACAAAGAGGCCGAACCGAACTGCACCATGCCGAGCAGCGCCATCGAGGCGAGATAAACGCCGTAGTCCAGCAACGGCCGCCACGCTTTCCTCACCATCGCCGCGAGCAGCGGAACAAAACTGAGCCCGTAAAGAAGCAGAATGTGCATCGGCCGGCGCCGCAGCAAGGAAGACCGCCCGTCGCTCCAACTGGAAAAGGAATGGCTCAGCGCCACCCTCCCCAACCCATACTGCTTTTCAAAATTGCCGAGCGGCGGACGCATCACCTGCGCGGAGGCATGCAGGTCTTCATTCAGGAATTGCAGCGTCTGGCCGGGATGGCGGAGATACCAGCGAATCAAATCGGCGGCAGTCTTATCCCTGAAGCGCGATGCGAACCCGGGGTCGAAACCCGGACCTTGCGGTACGAATGCGTGCATGCCCGCGAATCGCATGTCGGAGGGAACCAGTCCGAACTCGGCGAGCGCGGCGGGACCGTTCGGGGTAGGAGCGATCCTTACCATCAACACGTCAAGAATGGCTGGGTAGCTGTAAAACCAGGGCGTGGCCGCGATCACGTTCAGTCCGGCAAGGAATGCGATGGCCCCCGCTGACCCGCCGAAATACCGGCGGGCGCCCCGCCACCGAACCGCGGTGAATACCGCGACGCTCAGCCCCACGATCACGGTATCGCCGCCGTTGAGGGGCTTGGACTCGGCAAACAGCAATGCGGCCGCAACGAACACGAAGATCGTCCAAGCGGGATGATCGCGCGAGAAGATCATCGCCATACACGCGGCCATGGCTAGGTAACACAGAAAGCCCATGGTGTCCGTGTAGAACGAATTCAGGTAGGAGGCGTAAAAGACATCGCCGAAGATCCATATGGCGGCCGCGGGTGCGGTGTATCGCACCAGCCCGGGCGCGTTCCGCAGCGCGCGCAGCAGCAGCGCGAACACGAGCACATAGATGACGAGGTGAACGAACCCGAGCCAACGGACGTCGAAGTGGCCCGGTGGCTTGCAACGCCCTATCCATTCCGCCACGCGCACGGCCAGCCGCCCGGTGTAGAACGGGCCGTCACCCCAGCCGTGCGTGGGGGCGGCCAGATAGTCCGGAGTGAAGTACCCGAAGTAGCGATCGGCCGGCGGATAGTTGGGCGTCAGACCCAGGTCACCCATCACCCTGCCGGCATCGCCGTTATCGGCCATGCCGGCCACGGGAGGCAGGAAGATCTGGATCACAAGAACGGCGGTGAATATTGTCAGGTAAACAGGGGCCCAAAACCGATCGGCCAGCCTCCCAACGTAGCGCGGGAAAAGCCGTAAGCGCGCGCCGATGCCGCTGGACCGGCCTAAATCCAAACCTGCTCCAACGGTTCGCCGCGCCGGCACATTTCGCAGTCTTTGCTATCGGCGTAGTAGCTGGCGTTCAGCTTTGCAAGGTAGTAAAGCGGCAGGCTGCCGAACCCTTTGGTCTGGGGCATGGGTTGATAGATGATCACGGCCATCGCCACCACGTCCGCTCCGTTCCGCTCCAGGAGTTGCTTCATCTCCGTCAGCTTGGAACCGGAGCGCAGAATGTCGTCCACCATCACCACCTGCTCCCGTGGATGCTGCTCCAGGAACTGCGGGAAGCGCATCGGCTTGCCTTCCTGCTTGTCCGCCCAATACACCTGTTTGGCTCGCAGCGCCTCGCACATGCCGTACGCTACGGGCAGTCCGGCGGGTCCGGCGGCCACGATGGAAAGCTCCGGGATGTTGGCGCGCAACTCGGGGTTGGACCGGACCATGCGGCTCAGGCCGACGCTGAGCATGCGCGCGTGCTGGTAGTAGCGCATCGCGAGCGGCACATCCAGGTATTCATCCGAATGGACGCCGTTGGGTGAAGCAAAATGTCCGTGCCGCAACGCGCCCGTGTCACGAAGGACGCGGACGACTTCTTCAGGGGTGGGGAGGAGATGCATTTTGGTAAGCGTTCGACCGGGAACGCAAACCACAGTTTACGATGGGCTAACGGCCCAGCTTCTTCTGAATCTCCCGCACGGTGCGCCGGTCCAGGCGGAATTGCGTGAGGGCAAGCAGTGCGGCTCCCATCAGAATGCCCGGCGCCAAACCGTAGGAAAGCCCGATGCGTTCGGCCACATGCGGGCCTTGTGCGCCCTGCCCAGGCGTTAGATGAATAAAGTGGCTCAGCAGCAATCCACTCAGCAGCAGCGCTCCCCCGGAAGCGATCTTTTCTCCGAAGTTCATAATGCCGAAACACACGCCTTCACGCCGCATGCCGGACACCAGTTCATCTTGATCCACCACGTCCGCCATCATCGAAAACGGCAGCACCCAAAGCGCGCTGGCGAAAAGCCCGGCGACCACGTTGCCGGCTAAAAGCGGTAAGGGATGCGCCATGCCGAACAGATGGCCTTTGCCGATCAGCACCGTGGCCAGCGCCAGCACGGCGATCAGGCCGAGTACCGAAGCGATGAAGAAGTTACGCTTCTCACCGCGCTTGGCGATCCAGATCCAGGCAGCCACGCCCACCACCGCGCCGGTATAGAACGATCCCTGCACCGCGCTTAACCAGCGGTGGTCTTCAATGCCCGCGTACCACTTCAGAAAGTGCACCATCAGGCTGAAGTTCACCACCACGGCGAGCGAGCAGAGGGTGAAAGCGATCCACAGCGCGCGGAAGTTCGGGTTCTTGAGAAACAGCCACATCCCCGTGAAGAACTGCCGCGCGCCCCCCTTTGCCGCAACGGGCTCGCCAAAGGTCCGGCGGGACTGCGTGCCGAAGACCGCGATCAGCCCGGCCGCCGTCATCAGGCATCCGAATGCGAATCCCATCCGCGGATAGCCGTGGTACTGCAGCTTGGGGTCGGCCCCGCCCGCCACTCGTTTGAAGAACACCAAAAGCGGCAACACCGCGGCCGCCGCCATGCCGGTCAGGCCCAACAGGCTTCGCACCGCGATCACGCGCGTGCGCTCATCGTAGTCCTCGGACAACTCCGCGCCCAGGCTCAAGTAGGGGATCCGGTAAGTGGCGAAGCAGAAGCGGAAGCCAAGCGAACTGACTAACAACCACAGGAAGAGCGACAACGTTCCCATGCCTTGCGGCGGGCTTAACAAGGCGAAGAAGAAAGGGCCCATGCCGAGGCAGCCGAAGAGCATGAACGCCTGCCGCCGGCCAAACCTCAGGCGGGAGGCGTCGGATCGGAAACCGATGTAGGGATCGAGAATCGCGTCAACGATCAGCCCGGCCGTCACGCCGATTCCGGCGAGCGTTCCGTCCAGACCCATGACGGAGTTATAGAAGAACAAAACGTAAATTCCGAACAGCCCCATCGTGGCGGTAATCGGAACTTCGCCCGCACCATAGAGCAGCTTCAGTGGGAGCCGCAGCCGGCGATCGGTACCGCTCGGGTTCAAGACGCCGGATGCGCTCATTGGATCAGTCCGGAATCACCGTGGTGGCGAGCGCGAGCGTGCCGGCGCGCCCCGTTGGAACCGAAAGTGTCTTCCCTCGCTGGTTGGGGAACATCGCGGCCAGCGCCTCGCCAAGTTCGATCTTTACCTGCCCGGACGCCTGATCGAACGCGGTGATGTGCAGCGAATGCAAGCCTTGGTGGAAGCCTTGGCCAAGCGCTTTGGACACTGCTTCCTTAGCGGTCCAAAGGCGCAGCGCCCACTCGTCGTGAAGGTTTGACGGAACCTGCCCGAGCATTTTCCGCTCTTCCTCGCGAAAGGCCAGATTTTCGTAGTGGCTGGCCGGGCGGTCCAGGGTTTCGATATCGATGCCCACGTGCGTGCCCGGCTCCAGTGTCGCCATGGCGGCGGCAATCCCGTGGCTATGGCTGATTGAGATCGCCGGCCGCACGCCCAACCGGTCCATCCAAGCGCCGCGCACTTCCGGTTTTCCATGACCGTCGTACACGATTTCGACGTCCGCCGCGCACAGCGTCAGCCCATGCTGGGCCAACACCAGTTCGCGCACGGCATCCTTCGCCGCACACCGCCCCAGCAGCCACTCATGCTTCCTTTTGGGAACGGCTTTCATTGACTCCCATTCGGCGCGTTCCGCGGGATTCAAAGCCAGATAAGCTAACGCCTTTAGCCAAATGCTGTGCGAGGACTCGAGGAAGTCACTCGAAAGATCGTCGATACGGCGGCAAACCGCTTTGTCTTTGAATTCCGCCACAGGCTCGGGCCACGGCGTGGAAACATAGGCGTCGCGGGGCGAGACGCGGAGCTGCAGAAAGCGCGGAGGCTGCGGGAAGCGGCGCGTCTCCCATCCGAGCAGCCGGTAGTAAACTTTGCCGGCGCCGTCCAGAACCTCGATATCCGACTCGGTCATCATCGGCGTCTCAATCTTCCGGATGACGCGGCATTCGAGCCGCGTTCCCGGCGGCGGCGCGGATTCGAAAATGTCGAACGAACGCACGCGGTAGGGGAACAGGTCGGTTCCCTTTTCGATCGCTTCCCAAAACCAGTAAGCGACCACCTGTCCGGCGGCGTCCAGCAGAATCGGATCGAAGACGAAAGCGGGATTGGGATTGCCGGCGAACAAAACATCCGCCGGAAGCGTTTCCAGCGTGGCGCTGGTGCCGTTGCGGCCGGCGCGTTCCACGCTCTTGACGCCCTGCATCAACGCTCCATGAAACATGCCAGTGCGGTAAAGCATGGCCGGGTCCCACGCGGATGGGCGTTCGTTCTCCAGTGGGAACGGCATCGGGCCACCGGATGACGGACGCTCATCCCCGAACAGGACGATCGCTTCCGCAAACACGGGGCGCAACGCCGACGCGCTCCCAGCCTCGCGCAAAGCCACATGAACTTCGCCCGGCGCCTTCTGCCGAGCCGTCACTTCCACCGTATAACCGGGCTGCTCGATGGTCACCCATCGGGCCGCGCGGATGTCCCGCATGCCGGTGCAAACACGCGAGGGTTCGAGCAGCGTTCCGGCTTCCGCCAGAATCTCCATGGTCACCGTAAGCGGAACCACGGGCAGCCCGAGCAGAAACGGATCTTCCACGGAAACATCGCGGCCCAGTGTGTGATCCCAGAAAACGGTCTCACTCGTCAAATCGAAACGATGACGGGCGATGGCGTGGGAGCCTTCGACAATCTCCACCACATCGTTCAGGAACGGGCGGACACCCGGCGCGGCGGGCGGCGCGGAAGCAGACCCGGCGGCTATCGGATGCGCGCCGAGCAGGGTGGCCATGAACTGCTGCTGAGCCGAGAGGAAGTGCTGCATGGTCCGCAGGTGCTCCTCCATCACCGCATTGCGGGGAGAAGTTGCCGCGGCCATCACGGGCTGCGGTTCCGGAACAGGTTGCGGCACCGGTTGCGGTAGCGGAACCACCCTGCTGACCGCCGGGACCGCCTCATGCTTCGCCGCTCCATTCACCGCGGCGGCGGCTACCGCACGCTTCGGCAGCGCGAAATCCTTGGGCAGCCGGATTGGCTGGATCCCGGTCGCGAGCACCATGGAACGCTTCGGTTTCAGCAGCTCATCGTACGGCTTCGGGTCACGCCGTTCATACAACGGCGCCAGGCTCAGCTTCACGCCCTGCGCCACCAGTTGGCCCAGCATGTGGTGCAACTGCAGAATGCCGGAGCGGTGCTGCACGTTTGAAGGAATGGAGACGTGCGGTTTGCCCCGCAGCACGTCATCGACAAAGCCGCTCAAATTGCTCTTGGGACCCACTTCCACGAAGATGCGCACGCCGTCGCGGTACATGGCCTCGGTGGTCTCGCGGAAGCGCACTGTGCTCGCCCATTGCACCGCGGCGAGTTGGCGGATGGTGTCGGGATCTTCGGGATAACGCTCGGTGGTCACGCAGGAATACAGATCGACCTTGGCTTTGCCGATCGCCAGGTGGTCGAAGTGCGCCTTCAACGGCCGGCTGAAAACTTCAAACCATGGCGTGTGATAAGCGCGCGCAAACGGCAGTTTCTGCGCGATCGCCGCCTTGCCCGCCAGCGCCTGCATTAACCGGTCAATCGCATCTTCCTTGCCGCAGATCACCACCTGATGGATGCAGTTATCGAGAGCGATATACAGTTCACCGTTGCTCGCCGCCACCAGATCTTCCAGCATCTTGTGGTCGGCGCCGGCGATGGCCAGCAGAACCGCTTCCGGAATTCCGCTGGTGGTGCTCAGCCGCTCGAACACTTCGTACACGCCTTTGATGTGGTTGAGCAGGTCTTCCTCGCTGCGCACCTGCACCACGTCCGACGCCAGCAGCGCGGAGTGTTCTCCCGTGCTGTGCCCCACCATGGCGTCCGGCTGAATCTGGAATTTCCGCAGCAGCGCTTCGAGCGCCTGGTTCGCGCAGAACACAGACTCCGCACCGGAGTCCATGTTCCATAACCGGTCTTTGCCACCGGCGAGCGGCGGAGGAAACATCACGTCGCTCGGCAGGTAACCGCGCGGATGTCCCTCATACGCCCGGTCCATCTGGTCGAACACCTCGCGCACTTCCGGAAAATGCATGCAAAGGTCCGCCAGCATGTTCTGATACTGCGAACCTTCGCCGGGGAAGAGGAACGCGAGCTTTCCCTGCGCCGCCAGCTTGTCGCGGAACCAGTAGATGCCCTCGATATCTTTGATCTGTTTGGTGCGCTCGTCCGCCAGCTTGGCGATCGCCCGATTCAGCTTGGCGATCAGATCCTCGCGCGACGTGGCGATCACGCTCAGCCGTTCCGCCGCCAACTCGCCGGATCGCGTCAAGGTCCACGCAAGATCTTTCAGATTCAGTTCCGCGCCCTTGAGTTCCACCGCTGCCAGAACGCGCTTCGCTTCCACGGCCAGTTCTTCGCGTGACGCGGCCGACAGGACGAACAACTCGCTGTCCCATTGGTGCTGCAGCCAGGCCGGCCGGTTGGGACCGGTATATTCTTCCAGAATCGCGTGCGCGTTGATGCCGCCAAAACCGAACGCGTTGATCCCGGCGCGGCGCGGGTGCGTTTTAAACCCGTGAATCCACGGGCGCGTCTCGGAGTTCAGATAGAAGTTGGACTTCTCCAAACCCAGTTTGGGGTTCGGATTCTCCACGTGCAGCGTCGGCGGAAGCACCTTGTGATGCAGAGCCAATGCCGATTTGATCAGCCCGGCCATCCCGCTCGCCGGCATGGTATGGCTGATCATCGACTTCACCGATCCCAAAGCGCATCGCGGCGACTCGCTCTTACGCTCGCCGAACACCCGGCGCAGCGCTTCGCACTCCGTGGCATCCCCAACGGGCGTGCTGGTTCCATGCGCTTCCAGTAGTCCGATGGTGGACGGATCGATCCCCGACATTTCGTACGCGCGCTCGATCGCCGTAATTTCTCCCTCGATGCGAGGCGCCAGCACGCCCAGCGCGCGCCCGTCGCTGGCGATTCCGATGCCCTTCAGAACGGCGTAAACCTGATCGCCGTCCCGCTCGGCGTCCGCCAGCCTCTTCAGCACCACCATTCCGACACCTTCGCCGAGCAGCGTGCCGTCGGCGGAGGCGTCGAACGGCCGCATCTGCCCTTTGCGGGAAAGCGCTTTGAGCTGCGAGAAGATCATCACCAGCACCGGCGAGGTGTTGGCGTGTACGCCGCCCGCCAGCGCCAGGTCGCAGCGGCCCGACTGCAGTTCGCGGATCCCATGCTCCACCGCCACCAGGCTGGAAGCGCAGGCGGCATCCACCAGATAATTGGGGCCCATCAGATCCAACCGGTTTGCGATCCGCCCCGTAATGATATTAGGCACCAGACCGGATGCCGTGTCGGATTGAAATTGAGGAGCGCTCTTGCGCAGTTCTTTCTTGATGAGCGCCAGTTCTTCCGTCGAGTATTCCGGATGAAGCTGCTGCAGAATACGAATTACGCTTTGAATCACCACGCCCTGCTGCAGCGCGGCCGCGTTACCGCGATTTACATACGTACCGCGGCCGATGATCACCGCCGTCCGTTCTTTGACTTTGGAAATGTCCTTCAGCCCGGAATCGGCGAGCGCATCGTGCGCGGCCCGCAGCGCCATGAAGTGGTCCGGCTCAGTCCCGTCCACCGCGTTCGGCATGATTCCCAACGAATACGGGTCGAACGCCGCCAGCTTCCCCAGGTAACCGCCGCGCTTGCAATAAGTTCGATCGTTTTCCGTGGAGTCGGGGTCCCAGAAAAGCTCCGCCTCCCAATCGGCCGGAGGATCGCTGATCGCATCCACCTTGGCCAGGATGTTCTCCCAGTACTGCTGCATGTTGGCCGCGCCGGGAAAGACGCAAGCCATGCCGATGATTGCAATGTCGTTCGATCGATCGCTCATGGTTGACGGTGGACTGGAATCTATGAATACGGATCTGCTTCGGGTGGGGCTGGCGGAACGGAACGGGGTCCGGTATACGCCCGAAGGTTGCGATGCGGCCTGTAAAGGTCATTCTAAGAACGGCGTAAAGTGGTGTCAAGCCTGTTCCGCCAGCCCAGCGTCTGAGACGCGGCTTTGTGTCCTCTTTTGTCGATCTTCTGGACACCACCTAAAGCCCGTGTTATGTTCTAATTCACCCAACCATGCTCACCCGGTTCTGCGTTGCGGCCCCACGCTCGGGCTATATTCCTCAATTATAACGATTTAGGGTTTATTACAGGAAATCGCGGAGAGACAAGGTCGAATTTTGGTCACCATCAATTTGAAGGAGATGACGAACATGTACAAAGAAGTGAGCAAGCAGGTGCTTTCCGCACTTGTGCTGCTCTGGCTGGCAGTTTCCGGCACGGCCGCGGCACGCGGGGCTCAGCCCACGGTGCCTCTTCCGGCTCCCGCGCCGGGCGGTCCGGCCAATATTTTCTACGGCGGAATCAATCCCGCGGCAGCGGCTAACGCGCCGGTGCTCCTCTTTGTACACGGGCTCGGAAGCAACGCCACTTACTGGTTCGGCAGCGGCAACACGATGTACGAGTACGTGTACAACGCCGGATATCGCTCCGCTTACATCAGCATGAATGCGGATAACTCCAACAACCACGCCCCCATCGCTCAGAATGCGGCGACACTGGAAGGGCTGTTGCCGCAGATCCTGGCCCACTATAGTACCCAGCAGGTTTATCTCGTCTGCCACTCCAAGGGCAGCCTCGATTCCGAGGTGGCCATGTTGAACTCCACCTTCCGCGGCGCCATCAAGGGCGTGTTCACACTGGCCGGACCGAACCAGGGAACCGCGCTCGCCGACTGGGCTTTTGGTCCCGGCGAAAAAATCGCCAGCTTGCTCGGCCTGCTGACGCCCGGTCTCTACGATCTCGAACCGGAGCACGTCGCGACTCTTCGCGCGCAGCTTGATCCCATCTTTACCACCGCCGGCATCCCCTTCTACACGCTCGAAGGAACCAGCTACTCCGGTCAGCAGTCGATCGTCTACGACATCACCGGGCCCATCCTGAAGAACCTGACCAACGGCGAGGCGAATGACGGACTCGTGGCGGAGAATGAGGTCATCCTCCCCGATAGCTACGCGGAAGATATGGGAGCCGTTTCCGTCGATCACACCCACATGGGCTTCGGCGTCAACGCGTGGCCATATGTTTACGGGCGCATCTCCGGTCTGGAGAATCGACTTGCCGGATGGCAGCAGATCGCCAACGGCGGATTCGGCGACGACCAGAATTCCTGGGCTTGGTCGCAGACTTGGTTCAACGGCAACTTGTACGTCGGTACCGGCCGCAACGTCGATTGCATCACCGCGGATGACGCCGCCGTTCAATCCGGACTCCCGATCTATCCTCCGCCGGGAAATACCTACTGCCCGACCGATCCCCTCCACATCGCCACTCCGGCCGAGATCTGGAAGTACACCCCGCAAACCAAGACATGGGCCCGCGTTTATCAATCCCCGCAGGACATTCCGCTTGGTAATGACGAGAACGGCAACCCCGCGTTCGCGGCGCGCGCCGTCGGCTTCCGCAACATGAGCGTCTACACGGAATCGGACAACACCCAGGCTCTCTACATCGGCGGCGTTTCGGCCATTTCCATTTACAACAAGCTGCCGCAGTACGCCAATTACACCTATCCGCCGCCCATCATGCTGCGGACCACGGATGGGGCCAACTTTACGGAAGTTCCCGAAGATCCCGGCACATTCCTGGGAGACATCGTCCAGAACAACCAGGACATTTTCGTGGCCAGCTTCCGGTCCATTGTGCAAGCCAATGGGCAGATGTGGGTCGCGGTCACGGATTTCCGCGGTGAGGGCTTCATCATCACGTCGCAGAACCCGTCGACCGGCGATAACTCCTTCCAGCGCGTGAGTCCTTCGCCGGCCCTGCCGAACTTCGCGGTTTGGGTCTTGTCGTCCTTCAACAATGCGGTCTACGTCGGTACCGGCGATCGAACGCAGGACACGGGCTATGGCGTCTACAAAACGACCAATATGCCGGGCGATCCCACGCCTTACCAATACGAGCCGATCATTCTGAATGGTGGTTGGCAGACCAATGAGCAGACTCGCAGCCCAACCGCTCTCACCATGCACGTTTGGACTCCGCCAAACGATAGTTCGTCGCATCTGTACGTGGGAACCGATCGCAAAATCGAAATCGTCCGCGTGAATACCGACGATACCTGGGATATTGTCGTGGGCCAGCCGCGGCAGACGCCGGTCGGTTTCAAAGCGCCGCTATCCGGAATCGCTTACTACTTCGACAACGACTTTAACGGCCACATCTGGCAGATGCAGGATTCCGTAAATTCCGGACTCCACGCCAGCACCTGGGATTTCAGTATTCAGTTGAAGCAGAGCGCTTTACTCAGTCAGCCGGATGCCGGCGAACAGGGCTTCGATTTCTACGATTCTCCCGATGGGATCCACTGGTATGCCATTTCGCGCACAGGTATGGGCGATGGATGGAACTTCGGTGGACGCAGCGGCAACTTCAACCATTTCGGTCTGTTCTGGGGCACGGCGCGGTCTCAAGGCGGCCTGCAGGAGTGGCAGGATAATTCCATCCTCGATCTGAATGGCGATGGCAAAATCAGCCAGGCGGACGCGAATATGGTTCAATCCGCCATCGGGACTACGGTTACCGGGTTCGATGCGCGCGATGTGAACGGGAACGGCGTCATTGACGCGCAGGACGTGCAGTTCCTGGAAAGCCAGTGCACGTTCGCCAATTGCGCCGAAGTTCCGCCTCCCGGCACCACTTACGTCCCACCCCCACCCACGTTCACGGGCTTCTTGAGTTCCGCGACGCAGTTTGCCGTGGGCAATCAGGTTGTTCTGAACTGGCCCGCTCAGGTGAACGCCAGCCGTTATCACATTTACCGCTATACCTCGACGCCCCTCGGCGCTTACTTCCTCGGAGGTCAACCGCCGGTTTCGATTAACGTCAGCCAAAGTCTGGCCTACAAATTCCCGAACGACTTTATTTCGGGTGCGATGAACGCGGTCTGCCCCACCGGCAACTACGATCTTTGGTTCTGCCAACTCGCGGACCTGGCGACCATCGCCAGCCAGACCCCGCAGTCCACCACGCCTCCCGGCCAATTGACCTTTGTCGGTTTTCCGGAAGCGCTGGAAGAAATCGCGCAAACCACCGCCCTCACTTATTCCGAGCCGATGCCGACCTCGATTCAGTCGATCTACTTCGTTCGCTCGGAAGACGTGAACGGCAATCTCGGTCAGGCCTCCAACATTGTGGGCGCTCCGTCATTCAGCCAGGTGCAGCAGTCGCAGTTCTAACCGGGCGCTGATCACGCTCTGCAACGAAAGGCCACAGCTTCGGTTGTGGCCTTTTTCCATTTGCGCCCTCACTTTACGTCGAAATCCATCGACTCCACCGCCGTCCGCCGCTTCTTCTTACTTAGGCCATTCGTCGCCGTTAGCCGCAGAACGTAGTGCCCCGGCTTCAGCGTTTCCCCCAGCCGGAGACTCCACCTTCCTGCAAGCCGCGTTGGATCGTCTGGATGATCGGTCTTGAGCTGCTCCGGCTTCCCGGCATAGACTTCGCGTTCGCCCTGGTAGATGCGAGTCTCCGTTTCCACTTTGCCGGTGACGCCGCTGTTCGACGGCGCGTTGAAGATCAGGCATCCGTACCCGACCGTCGTTCCCGGCCGAAACACTCGGACCGCCGCGCTTTCATTCGCGTTCGAAACCGGAATTTGGCTGATCACGTCCACCGCCGGCGCGATCGCAAGCGGCGCCGTTTGTCCTTGCAGCAAAAGGGACGAGAGCGCAAAATCCCCGCCATGAACATTCGGAATCTCGACGGCTTCCCCCGCCGCGCCGATTCTTCCGGAACCTCCATCCCGGACGGCCACGCGGGCTTGGTAGTTCCCGGAGAGTTTCACCGCATGCCGGACGGCGAAGATAAACCCTTGAGCTTGAGCCTTCTCGAATTCCTGTGCCGTTAACCGCACCTGGAAGGTTGCACCGGAGCTCCCGACCGTTCCGCCTTCGGCATCGAGGACTAACTCCTCCACGTGAATCTCCGCCTGGCGCGCGCTGGTGGAGTCTTCAACGAATTGAAGATCTTCCGCCCGCACATGGAGCAGGGAACTGATGACGTATTCTCCCGATGGTCCCGCCGAGAAAAGGCTGGTCAGGCGCAGATGCACGCCGTCCCGCGCTAGAGGCGATACTAAAGCCTGAACGATCGATTCCGGCTCACTCGCGCTGGCTTTCAGAGATGGCGCGCCCAAATCGAAAAACCCTTCGCGGGAGCGGACCCGCAGCCCAGGACGGCTCACCTTAACCTGAATGCTGTGGAATCGTGGTGTCGCCCCCGCGTTATGTAAGAGCAGCGGATCGGCGTGAAAGCCGATCGAGTAGTGTCCCGGCGAATCGTCCAACACCTTCTTCAAAGCGCCCCCAAGGTCGTTGGTATTTTGGAAAAACAGGCCGCCGGTTTGCTCGCTGAGAAGCGCCAATCCGTCGCGCGACTTGTCGATCACGGTTCCACGCTGCAGTTGGATCGCGCTGATCTCGGTCGGGTCCATGCGGTGAAACTCATCCGCCGCGCTCGCAACATCGTTTACTTCGCCGCGCGGGTCGATCGTGTAGATGGCTACCGAGCCGCGATTAGCCGCGTCGATCGCATGCTGAAAAGCGCTCAGCGCCAACGGGTCCGGCCGCTTCCCGCCGAAGATCACTTGCAGATTCTCGGAGAAGACTACCATCGATCTCCGGCCCGGCATTTGCGCGAGCGTGTTCGCCGCATTCTGCAGAAATTGCAGCGTCTGAAGCGTGGATTGGGCCTGCCGCGACTGTGGTTCCCATTCGGTGAACACTCCATGTGGGCCTTTGACGGGGGCGATGCTGCTCCCGCCGCTTCGCCCGACGCTCTTAAATCCAATCCTGGACACCGCCTCGTTCAGCATTCGCCGGTCTGATGTGAACAATGGCGTCGCGCCCGCCGAGCTGGTGCGCTCCACCGCGGCAAGGTCGCCGGGCTGAAGCTGCTCCGTGACAAACCGTTTCAGTGCTTCGCGCACCAGCGGCACGCTCTCCGCGGCCAGCCCTAAATCATCGACGACGAATGCCACGCTTTGGCGAATCTCGCCGGCATGCGGAGCCCCGGTGTGAGCGAACCCAATTGATGCGGCGCCCTCGCTCGCCACACCCGTTACCCGCTCCGGACGAACATACACGCAGTCCGAAATAACCTGGGACCGCCCATCCGCGAAAACCTGGAAATCGGTTGCGTTCAGGCCGGCATCGGTCTTTCCTTTTGCGTCCGTGACGATCGCGTCAATTTGCACCAGGTTGACATCGATCCGCACCGTCGGCTTCGGCCCGGCGGGTTCCACCTGTGCCGCCGCCGTTACCAGGACAGCGGCCAGTAGCACGGCGCCGGAACGGGTGAACATGCCCTCATCTTATTTCACAAAACATTCCCAAGCCGCGGAACACCTGTCGGCGCATTCCTCCGTTTGCCCCGTCCATTTTGATAACATGGCCTGCCATGATCCAGGTTGCTCTGGTTGCGGCATTACTTCCAGGATTTGCTCAAATGACAACCCCCGTTCGCCCCACCATCGGCGAGGTCGTCCGTTTGGACGCCCGCCTTGATGAACTGATCGCCCCCGGCGCCCAAATCGAGGTGCTTGCTTCCGGAATGGAGTGGGCCGAAGGCCCGGTTTGGTTCACCGACGGCAATTATCTTCTTTTCTCCGATATTCCGCGCAATTCCATCATGAAGTGGAGTGAATCCGGCGGACTCAGCCTTTTTCTCAAGCCGTCCGGATTCACGGGCACCGTTGATTACGGGCGTGAACCGGGCAGCAACGGCATGACTCTCGATCGCGATGGACGCCTGGTCGCCTGCGAACACGGCGATCGCCGCATCTCCCGCCTTTACAAAGACGGCGGCAAGCGCACCCTCGTCGACAACTACCTGGGCAAGCGGCTCAACAGTCCGAATGACCTGGTGTTCAAATCGAACGGAGACTTGTACTTCACCGATCCTCCGTACGGCCTGCCGAAGAACTTCGACGATCCCCGCCGCGAGCTCGATTTCTGCGGGGTTTATCGGCTGGCTACAGACGGCACGCTCACGCTGTTGACCAAGGAATTGACGCGGCCCAACGGCATCGCCTTTTCGCCTGACGAGAAAACCCTCTACGTGGCGAACTCCGATCCGGATCACGCCGTCTGGATGAAATATCCGGTGAAGAGCGACGGCACGCTAGGCGCTGGTCAGGTGCTGCTGGATGTAACGGAGCCGTTCAAGAAGGGACTGGCCGGCCTGCCGGATGGCATGAAGGTGGACGCGGCCGGAAACCTGTTCGCGGGTGGCCCGGGTGGAATCAACGTGATCGCGCCGGATGGGAAGCTGCTGGGCCGCATCGACACCAAGCAGAGGACCGCCAACTGTGCGTGGGGAGACGATGGTTCCACGCTATATATGGCCGCCGATCACTACCTCTGCCGCATTCGCACGAAAACACGCGCAGCCGTGATGCCCGGAATGAAATGAATCGCCGTCGTTTGTCCCTATATCGTTGAGTTTCACGCTTACCAGGTTGGGACAAAGGATAAATCAGGTTAAATCTATGCCAGACAGACTACACGAAATGTATAAATTGCGGAGCCACGCCGCCGAGCACTACCGCAAGTTGGGCGAAGAAAAGCAGACTCCCAACGGGGACGGGAAAGAGTTCAAAGATCTCCGCGGAACGTTTTCGAAATCATTGCCGCATGACCCAACAACCGGTTTGGTGGACCGGCCCGCGTTTGAGAAGCTGTACGCGAATTTGAGCGATGTCGAACCCGCCCCTACGACGTTCAATTCGTTCGTCGATCCACAAGCCGGATACGCCTACGACACGGAAGGGCCGGATGCCCATCAACTCGCGCTACCCGCGCCGCCGAAGTTTACGAGCGACCAGGAGATTGCCGAAATCGCCGAGAATTATTGGATGGCGCTGCTGCGCGATGTGCCGTTCGCCGACTATGCGACCGACTCGCTCGCCCAAATGGCCGTGACCGATCTGAAGAAGTTTCCGGGCTATGAGACCGTCACCGCGCAGACGCTGTTCCGCGGGCCGCTGGAGCACGAGGAAATCGGGCCTTACCTATCTCAGTTCCTGACATGGGATGTGCCTTACGGGTCGCAGTTAACGCCCGCCACCGTGGCCTTCGGACTTGCGCCCAAGGTCGACTACATGACGTCGTGGGATCAATATTTGGCGGTGCAAAACGGTGTGGCGCAGCCGACCCCGCCGGTGCTGCCGTTCGCTCAGCCGCGCCATATCACGGACGGGCGGGACATCTCCCAATACGTGCACATCGATGAGTTGTTCCAGGCTTACCTGAACGCCTGCCTTATCCTCATCACGCCACCTTCCCGCGGCGGGTTCGGCGGCATTTCCGACCAGGGAAATCCCTACACCGGCGCGGACACGACCAAGAACCCGGCGGTCGCCAAACACATGAACCAGACCGGCTTCGGCACATTGGGCGAACCCAACTTCAAGACCATGGTCGCCGAAGTGGCCACCCGAGCGCTGAAGCAGGTGTGGCATCAGAAGTGGATGGTGCATCGGCGGTTGCGGCCGGAGGCTTTCGGCGGACGGTTGGAAGCCCAACGGCGCGGCGCGGTGACCGATTTTGTTTCGCAAGCGCATGTCGATCAGCTAAAGACCGTTCTTGATCTGACCTACAACCAAACCGGTTCCTGGCTGCTCCCGCAAGCGTTTCCGGAAGGTTGCCCGGTGCATCCCGCGTACGGTGCGGGGCATGCGACCGTGGCGGGCGCCTGCATCACGGTTCTGAAGGCTCTGTTCTACGAGGAGTCCAAGCTGAGTGATCTCGGAATCAAACCGATGACGATCGACGCTATGGGCAACCGCGTCCCCTACACGGGCGGCGACGCGGGGGAGATGACGGTGCTGAGCGAATTGAACAAACTGGCCAGCAACATCGGCTTGGCGCGCAACATTGCCGGCGTTCACTGGCGGACGGATTATACGCAGTCGGTGGTAATGGGCGAGCGCATCGCGCTCTACTTCCTGCAGGAGTACGTCAACACGTATCACGAGAACGCCACCTTCCACATCCGGACTTTCCAGAAGCGCGACGTGACGATTTCGAAGGGTCCGTGGCAGGACTTCCCACGCTATGAACTTCCCGAGGCGATGACGATGGGAGCTTGAGCACGCTACACTGAAACCGAGCAGGGGACTGCGCGGGAACAAAGCAATGACCAAGACAACCATCTCGTCTGAAGGCACGATCACAATCCCGGAAGCATTGCGGGAAGAACTTCATCTGGAGCCCGGAACGGAGCTGGAGATCGAGGTGATTGGGCGAAAGATGATGCTGAAGCGAGCGATGAGCGAGCTGCCTGACTGGCGAACGATGGAGGGAATGGCTCGAGGCGACGACAGTCTTACCGAAGCTCTGATGGAAGAGAGGGCCGCGGACAAGGCGCATGACGAGGCCAGAGTCAAAGGTCATTGACTCCTGGGCGCTGGTAGCTTGGGTACAGCAAGAACGCGCGGCGCCACTCGTGCGGCAGTTTCTTCTGGATGCCGAAGCCGGAAAGGTCGACGTCTTAATGAGCATTCTGAACGTCGGGGAAACGTTCTACATCCTCGCGAAACGCCGTAACCTACAAGTAGCCGAAGGGTTCCTAAAGCGTTTACCTTCTCTACCAATTCGCGTGGTTGTACCCGACGTGGAAGGCATTATGGCGGCTGCCCGGATTAAAGCAACGAACGCGGTTGCGTACGGCGATTCCTTCGCAATCGCGTTAGCTCGGGCCGAGGGAGCAAGCGTAATTGCGGGTGATCGGGAGATTGAGCGGTCCGGGCTCGTTTCAGTCGATTGGGTGGGATAAGGCACCCCGATAGAAACAGGTAACTTCCCGCACAGAGATGCCTGGGAGAGTAAGCGCGGCTTCCCGCTTCGCTACACTGAAAGCGGGCACTAATGCCAACCATGGACAGTATAAATTCTTTCGGCACGGCGTCTGTTTTGGGCGTCGGCGGCGTCGATTATCGTTATTATCGCCTCGCCACACTCGAGGAGAAAGGCGTCGCCAATGTTTCGCGGCTACCGTTCTCCACCAAGATCATGCTGGAGAATCTGCTGCGCCACGAAGACGGGAAGAAAGTGTCCGCGGATGACGTCGATTATGTGGCGCGCGGGGTGGGCGGGCCCGATCCGAAAGAGATCAGCTTCATGCCCGCTCGCGTGCTGCTGCAGGACTTTACGGGCGTTCCCGCGGTCGTTGATTTAGCGGCGATGCGGGATGCTCTTGCCGCAATGGGCGCCGATCCCGGGCTGGCGAACCCGCTGCTTCCCGCCGATCTGGTGATCGATCACTCGGTGCAGGTGGATGCGTTTGGATCGAAGGATGCGTTTTCCATCAACGCGCTGCTGGAGTTCCAGCGCAATCGCGAGCGGTATATGCTGCTGCGATGGGGTCAGACGTCCTTCCGCAACTTCCGCGTGGTGCCGCCGGATACGGGAATTGTTCATCAGGTGAATCTGGAGTATCTGGCGCCGGTGGTGTTTCGGAAGCAGTCGGGCGATAAGACGGACGCTTATCCGGATACTCTGGTGGGCACCGACTCGCACACCACCATGATCAACGGTTTGGGCGTCGTGGGTTGGGGCGTGGGCGGAATCGAAGCGGAAGCCTGCATGCTAGGTCAGCCGATTTCGATGCTGTTGCCGCCGGTAGTCGGCTTCAAGCTGTTCGGGCGATTGCGCGAAGGCTGCACTGCGACCGATCTGGTTTTGACGATCACGCAGATGCTGCGAAAGAAGGGCGTGGTCGGTAAGTTCGTCGAGTTCTACGGGCAGGGCTTGAGCGCGTTGAGCCTGGCGGATCGCGCGACGGTGGCGAACATGGCGCCGGAATATGGCGCGACCATCGGCTTCTTTCCTGTGGATGCGGAGACACTGAACTACCTGCGCGCGAGCAATCGTCCGCCGGACCTGATTGAACTGATCGAGCAGTACAGCAAGACGCAGGGCTTGTTCCGCACGGATGATTTGCGTGACCCGCTGTTCTCCGATTCGATTGACCTGGATCTGGATACCGTAGTCCCTTCGATGGCGGGTCCGAAGCGTCCGCAGGATCGCGTCAACCTCGGCGAGGTGAAGGGCAACTTCCAGACGGCTTTTAAGGATTTGCTCAAGAAGAAAGCGCCGCTTTCGATCGACGGGTTTAACGGCACGCTCGATAGCGGGGCGGTTGTCATTGCGGCGATTACAAGTTGCACGAACACTTCAAACCCATCGGTGATGGTGGGCGCGGGACTGCTGGCGAAGAAGGCGGTTGAACGAGGGCTGACTTCGAAGCCTTGGGTGAAGACGAGCCTGGCGCCGGGATCGAAGGTAGTGTTCGATTACCTGACGAAGGCCGGCCTCATGCCGTACCTCGAGGCGTTGAAGTTCGATCTTGTCGGTTACGGCTGCACCACCTGCATCGGAAACAGCGGACCGCTCCCGGAGCCGGTGGCGGCGGCGATTCAGAAAGAAGGGGTGGTTGCGGCGGCGGTGCTGAGCGGCAATCGAAACTTCGAGGGACGTATCAATGCGCTGGTGAAAGCCAACTACCTCGCATCGCCCCCGCTGGTGGTGGCGTATGCGCTGGCGGGACGCGTCGATATCGATCTGCAGACGGATCCATTGGGGATCGGCTCGGACGGAACCCCGGTGTATTTGAAAGACGTCTGGCCCACCACTGAGGAGATCCAGGCGACCATCCGCGAAAGCATGGGCGCCGAGATGTTTCAGACCAGCTATGAGGCGGCGTTTGAAGGCGATGCGAACTGGGCCAACATGGCGGTGCCAAGCGGCGAAACGTTCGTGTGGGATGCCGAATCGACTTACATCAAGAAGCCGCCGTATTTCGAGAACATGATCGATCCGCGCAGTGAGGTCAAGGATCTAACCGGTATGCGCGTGCTGGCGATGCTGGGCGATTCCGTGACCACCGACCACATTTCGCCTGCGGGCAATATCCCGGCGGATAGTCCGGCGGGGAAGTATCTGATCTCTCAGGGAGTGAAGGCGAGCGACTTCAACAGCTATGGCGCGCGGCGCGGCAATCATGAAGTGATGGTGCGCGGCACGCTGGCGAACATCCGCTTAAAGAACCTGCTCGCACCGGGAACGGAAGGCGGATACAGCGTGCATCTGCCCGATGGCGAGCAGATGTTTATCTACGATGCCTCGATGAAGTATCAGGCGGAAGGCGTGCCGCTGATGATCATCGCGGGCAAGGAGTACGGATCGGGATCGTCGCGTGACTGGGCTGCGAAAGGCGTAAATCTATTGGGCGTGAAGGCGGTTATCGCCGAAAGCTTTGAGCGCATTCACCGCACGAATCTGGTGGGCATGGGCGTGCTTCCACTGCAGTTCCGGCAGGGCGACACGGCGGCAAGTCTGAAGCTGACGGGCAAAGAGAGCTTCGCGGTTTTCGGCATTAGTAATGCGCTGAGCGCGAGAACAAGGGCGAAGGTGGTCGCCGTGGATAAGAGCGGGGCGGCGAAGGAGTTCGAAGCGCTGGTGCGTGTCGATACTCCGCAGGAAGCGGAGTACTTCCGCAACGGCGGCATTCTGCCGTTCGTTCTCCGGCAGCTTGCGGCGGGCGCCGAGGCGTAGAGCGGCCCCAGTGTTTCAGGATATCGAGAAGGCCTTGCAGGAAGCGTTCGCTTCCGCCATCTCCATTCGCTTTGGCATTCAAGCGGTAGTGACGGTGGAGCAGCCGAAGCAATCGAGCTTCGGCGAGTTGGCTGTTCCGGCTGCGTTCCAACTGGCGCGCGAGCTGAAGCAGCCGCCGCGCAAGATCGCGGAACAGATCGTTGAAGCGATAGAGCCGATCCCGGGCGTAAAGAGTCTGGAGATCGCCGGCAACGGGTACGTGAACGTGCGGCTGGATCGCGGGGCTTATGCGGAGTTGCTTCTGCATCCGCGTAAGCAAGATGGGGCGGCCGAGACGGGCAAGATCATCGTCGAGCATACGAACATCAACCCCAACAAGGCGGCGCATATCGGGCATCTGCGTAATGCGGTCCTGGGCGACACATTCGTTCGGATGATGCGCTCCGCCGGGCGCAATGTGGAAGTGCAGAACTACATCGACAACACCGGCGTGCAGGTGGCGGACGTTGTCGCGGGGTTCCACTATCTGGAGCATCAAACGCCGGCCGACGTGGAAGATCTGATTGAGACCACGCGGTTCGATTTCCTCTGCTGGGATCTCTACGCGCGGACCAGCCAGAACTACAAGGACAATCCGGATACGCTGGCGTGGCGCACGGAAGTGCTGCATGCCATTGAAGCGGACGAAGGCGACATGGCACGGATCGGGCACCTGGTCGCCGATGCCATCGTACAGTGCCACATCAAGACGATGCTGCGGCTGGGCATCGAATACGATGTGTTACCGCGCGAGAGCGAGATCCTTCATCTCAAGTTCTGGGCATATGCGTTTGAGTTGCTGAAGAAGACCGGCGCGATCCATCTAGAGACGGAAGGGAAGAACGCGGGCTGTTACGTGATGCCCGCGTCTGCGTTCTCCACCGATACGGAGGCGGAAGACGGCAAGGTGATCGTGCGGTCGAACGGCACGGTGACATATGTCGGGAAAGACATCGCTTATCAGCTTTGGAAGTTCGGGCTGCTCGGGCAAGACTTCTTCTACCGGCTGCTACTGACGTATCCGGGCGGGCATGAATTGTGGGTTTCGACGGACGTGGATTCGGGCGAGCGTGCTCCGGCCTTTGGGCATGCGCGGCGCGTTTATAACGTGATCGATTCGCGGCAATCGTATTTGCAGGATGTGGTGGTTGCGGGGCTGAAGGCGCTGGGCGCGGGCGAGCAGGCGGGCGAATCGGTGCACTTCTCGTATGAGATGGTGGCGCTTTCGCCGCGGTGCTGCGTGGAGTTGGGGATTGCGCTCTCGGACGAGGATCGCAAGAAGCCTTACATCGAGGTTTCCGGACGCAAAGGACAAGGCGTGAAAGCGGACGATCTGATCGATAAGCTGATTGAGACGGCGCTCGAAGAAGTGAAGTCGCGGCATGCGGAGAAGCCGCCGGAATCGTGCTTGCGCGTGGCGACCGATATCGCTGTCGGCGCGCTGCGCTACTTCCTGTTGAAGTTCACGCGCAATACGGTGATCGCTTTCGATTTCCATGAAGCGTTGAGCTTCGAAGGCGAGACTGGGCCTTACGCTCAGTACGCCGCGGTGCGGGCGCGCAACATCTTCCGGAAGCTAGCCGAGCGCGGCGAAAGCGTCCCGGACTTCGCGAACGAGTTGAGCGCGGAGGCTTTAACGCGGCAACTGGAAGGCGAGGACTTCTGGCAGATTCTGGTGGCTGCGTCGAAGGCGGACGCGGTGATCGAACGAGCCATCAGCGCAGGCGAACCGGCTCATGTGGCACGGTATGCGTTTCAAATCGCGCAGTCATTCAACAACTTCTATCATCAATACCCAATTCTTGCCGAACCCGACCGGGAGCGGAAAGTCTTCCTGCTGTGGATGACGGACTTCTTCCGATCGCAGTTGGAAGGCGTACTCGGGATACTGGGAATCCGCGTTCCCGAGTACATGTAGATCAGGCAAAGGATTGCGTGACGAGATCGGCCTGCTCGACGTCGTGCAGCTTCTTGGAACCCGTCGCCGGGCTGGGGTTCTCCGCGCGGCCCACGTAGCGGAGCGTCCGGCCCCCCAATAGCGGTGTGAACTGGGAGTCGATGAAGTGCCATGCGCCCATGTTGAGCGGCTCCTCCTGCACCCAGACGATATCCTTAGCGTTGGGATAGTGAGCAAACGCGGCCATCACCTGATCCGCCATAAATGGATAGAGTTGCTCCATGCGGAAGATGGCGATGTTGGCGGGCTTGAGCGAATCGAACTTGCTCAGCAGATCATAATAGACCTTGCCGCTGCAAAACAAAAGGCGGGTCACTTGTCCGGGATCGGCGGATGCGGCGCCGGGAAGCACTTCGCGGAACTTGCCTTGCGTGAGCTCGCTGAAACTGGAGATGGCTTTGGGATGGCGCAGCAGACTCTTCGGCGTGAAGATGATGAGCGGCTTGCGTTTGCCGCGCATGTCCGCGCCTTCGCGCATCTGGCGGCGCAAGAGGTGGAAGTATTGCGCGGGCGTGGTGCAGTTGCAGACCTGAATGTTGTTGCGGGCGCAGAGCGTAAGGAACCGTTCCAGGCGGGCGCTCGAGTGCTCCGGGCCTTGGCCTTCCTGACCGTGCGGGAGCAACATCACAAGGCCGGTGCTTTGATTCCACTTCTCTTCGGCGGTGGTGATGAACTGATCGATCATGATCTGCGCACCGTTGCCGAAGTCGCCGAACTGCGCTTCCCACAAGGTGAGCGTGAGCGGGTCGGCCACGCTGTAGCCGAACTCAAAGCCGAGCACGGCGTACTCGCTCAGGCTGCTATCGAAGACGTCGAAGCGCGCCTGATCG
The DNA here is from genome assembly GCA_965225785.1 of Bryobacteraceae bacterium. GTDB lineage: Bacteria > Acidobacteriota > Terriglobia > Bryobacterales > Bryobacteraceae > Bog-113. The sequence continues at coordinate 800,776 of CBDDBV010000022.1, forward strand.
GGCGAGAGATGGCTCAGCGGAATGTACTTTGCGCCATTCTCGTAATCGTAGAAAGCGAGGTGGCGCTGGGAGAAGGTGCCGCGGCCGGAATCCTGCCCGCTGAGACGGACGGGAGTTCCTTCCAGCGCGAGGCTGCCGAACGCGAGAGTCTCGGCATAAGCCCAATCGATGGGACCGCCGCGGCCGAGAGCGTCGAGGCGCTTGTCGAGGAAGTTCTTCAGCTTCGGATGAACGGTAAACCCTTCCGGGAATGCGGTGCTACGCTCAACCACGCGCGCGAGCAGTTCCATGGGCACGGCTGAACTTGGAGGGATGGTGAATGGAACGCTTTGATCATCGCCGAATTCCTCTTCCAGATCGGGGACGGCGGCTTTGCCTTTAGCGGAATCGAACTGCTCAGCGAGAAGGTCGGCCTGCTGCTTGCGCAGCATTTCGACATCGCCCTTGGCGAGCACTTTTTCACGCACCAACTGGTTGCCGTAAAGCACGGCGACGGACGGCTGGTCTTTAATCTTCCTGTAGAGGATGGGCTGGGTATAACCCGGGTCGTCGCCTTCATTGTGGCCGTGGCGGCGATAGCAGACCATGTCAATGACGACGTCTTTCTTGAACTGTTGTCGAAACTGGAAAGCGAGGCGCGCGACGCGAGTGGCGGCTTCGGGGTCGTCGCCATTGACGTGAAAGATGGGCGCCTGCACGATGCGAGCAACGTCAGTGGAGTAGACGGTGGAACGCGCGCCGGACGGCATGGTGGTGAAGCCGATCTGATTGTCAATGATCAGATGGACAGTGCCGCCGGTGGCGTAGCCTTCGAGCTGCGACAGGTTCAGTGTTTCCGCAACGACGCCCTGGCCGGCGAACGCGGCGTCGCCGTGGATGAGCAGCGGGATAACGCGGGCGCGCTCGGTGTCGCCGAGGCGGTCCTGTTTGGGGCGCACGATGCCTTCGACCACGGGATCGACCGCTTCGAGATGGCTGGGGTTGGGCGCGACGGAGACGGTGAGCTCATGGCCCGAGCGTGTTTCCCGAACATTGGTGGCGCCGAGGTGATACTTCACATCCCCCGAACCCTGGATGCTATCGGGATCGGAGAAGCCTTCGAACTCCGAGAAGATTTCGGTCAGCGGCTTGCCGACGCAGGTGGCGAGCACAGTGAGACGGCCGCGATGCGCCATGCCCATCACGATTTCGGACGCGTTATCGTTGCCGGCGAGATCGAGGATCTCTTCGAGAATCGGAACCGCGGTTTCGGACCCTTCGAGCGAGAAGCGCTTCTGGCCGACGAAGCGGGCGTGCAGGAAGTGTTCGAACTCTTCGGCTCGCAGAAGATCGTGCAATACCTGCTTCTTCTCAGTGACCGATAGAGGCGCGCTATTTTCGGTGGGCTCCATGTGGTGCTGCAGCCACGCCTTCTCTTCGGCTGACATGATGTGCATGTACTCGCAGCCGATTTTGCCGCAATAAGTTTGGCGGAGCTGATCGAGGATCTCGCGGAGGGTGCCGTGCCGCGGCGCCTCACTGCCGTTTTCCATGCCGAGCGTGCCCATGTAGAAGGAGCGGTCCAGATCCCAAACGGTGAGGCCGTAGTTGAGCGGGTCGAGCTCGGGATGATAGCCGTTGTTGCCGTTGATGCTGTGGCCGCCGAGCGGGTCGAGATCGGCCAGCAGGTGACCGCGCACGCGATAAGCATGAATCAGCTGCATGACGGCGGCCTGCTTGGCCATGTCGCTGACGGGAACCATGCCGGCGGGGCCAGTAGACGGCTTATCCGACTCCCACTTGACCGCGCGATAGGGAACGTTGAGGCCTTGGAATATATCTTCGTAGAAGTCTTCTTCACCGTTGAGCAGGGCTTCGAGCTTACCGAGGAACGTGCCGGACTCCGCGCCTTGGATAATGCGGTGATCGTAGGTGCAAGTGACGCTCATCACCTTGCTGACGCCAAGCTGCGCGAGGCTTTCGGGCGAGAGACCTTTGACGCCGGCCGGATAATCCATGGCGCCGGTGGCGATGATGGCGCCCTGACCGACCATGAGGCGCGGGATGGAGGAGACGGTTCCGACGGTGCCGGGATTGGTGAGCGAGATGGTGGTGCCGGCGAAATCGGCGGCGGTGAGCTTGGCGTTGCGGCCGCGCGCGACGAGATCGTCAAAAGCGGCGAGATATTGCGGGAACGTCATGCCGTCAGCGTTCTTGATGTTGGGGACAACGAGGCTGCGGGCGCCGTTTTTGGCTGCGACATCGATGGCAAGCCCGAGATTGACGTGGTTGCGCGTGATGCGGAACGGCTCGCCTTCATTCTCGGTGTAGGCAGTGTTGATGACCGAAACCATCTTCGCGGCCTTGACGATGGCCCAGCCGATGATGTGCGTGAACGAGATCTTGCTTTTGCGGGTGAGCGCGCGATGGTGATTCAGCAGGCGGCGATTTTCGTCGATGACCTTGACCGGCAGGATGCGCTGGGAAGTGGCCTGGGGAACGGACAGGCTCGCGACCATGTTGAGCGCAATCTTGGCGGCGGCTCCGCGCAGAGGGACGAGCTCATCGCCGGGACCGGTGGGAATGGCAGGCGACACGCCGGCAACACCAGGCGCGCTGACGCGGGCGACGGTGGTTCCGTTGGAATGCGGCGCGGGCTTGCCGGTACTGTTCTGATCGAGGAGGGTTTTCCAGCTATCGTCGACGGAGCTGCGATCGTGGCGGTACTGCTCGCGCAACTCCTCTTCTAACCAGCTATTGACGCCTAGCTGGCTTTCTGATGAGTCCATGGTGGGGTGAATCTGCCTTCTTTCTTCTCCTTTATGGTAACCGACGCGGGAGTGGGGGTGGTCAGGGGTGGTGCGGGCGGCGGGACTGGAAAGGTTTGCGATCGGTTGCGTCAGGTTGACCTCCTTTGCGTCGGTTTCGGCGCCGTTTCCCGGGTTCTAATGCCACGAGATTCGAACCCAAGAATTGGTAAGTGGTTTGTTTGCAGTTACTTGTCGGGTTCGGGTGCCGATTTTTTATTCCGCCAATGTTTGGTGTTGCGCCGCAACCCCGTAAGACGATTTCATTCTAGAGCGGCGGTTCGGTGTGGGGTGACGGGTGGCCGGGTAAGTCGTTTGGAATGTGTGAAAAGAATTTTGGAAAGCGAGTCAACGAACTAAAAGCCGTAGCTACAACGGGTCAAAGAACGGGCCCTTCGACGATGAGGCGCAGTTCCCTGTTAGAGGCATAGTTCCCCAGGGCGAGTCCGCAGAGATAAGATAGCAAGCACGTAGTTGCGACGGTTACAATAGGCCATTTCCCCCGATGAAGTCGTTGAATTTCGAGTTCCTCCGGCCGAAATACGGCGAATGGCAGATCTCGCCGCCTTCGCAGAACGTTACGTGTGGCCGGACCCCGCAAGCGCGAGCGTAAAGCTCCGCGCGTTCGCCGAGCTTCTGACCAGCTCAATCTACCAGCGCTTCCGTTTCCCGCGCCCTATCGAAGAAGAGTTCGTCAAACTGCTGAACGCTCCGGAATTCAAAGGCGCCGTCCCAGCCGCGGTCCAGAACGCCCTTCACGCCCTACGCAAAGACGGCAATCAGGCCGCTCACGGTGGGTCCATTCCATCCGATCGTGCCCGCGAACTGCTCATCACCGCGTTCAAGCTGGCTCATTGGTGGTGGGCCGTCGAGCGGGGTGAAAAGCCCGCGGCTTCACCGGTATTCGAGGAGCCTGCAAATCGTCCGACCGCTCCCGCAATGGCCGAGCAGGATGAGGCTCTTGAAACGAAGGTTCGCGAACTGGAAGAAGTTCAGAGAAAGTACCAGCAGGTTGCCCAGCACGCCAGCCATCTCGCCTTTCTCCAAGCCGAAGGCCAGCAGGCGGCGGACCTGCTCGACCTCACCGAAAAGCAAACCCGCCATCAACTGATCGACCGGGACCTCGGCCGCGCGGGTTGGAACGTCGGGCACAACGGCACGAACACCGCTGAGGTAACTCAAGAGCATCCGCTTTCAACCGGTGAGCGCGCCGACTATGTCCTTTGGAACGACGACGGGAAACCGCTCGCCGTCATCGAGGCCAAGAAGACCTCGCGCGATCTGGAAGCCGGGCGGAAGCAGGCGTCGGGTTATGCCGACGCGTTGGAAGCTCAATTCGGACAGCGCCCAATCATCTTCACCACCAACGGTCACGACATCGAAATTTGGGAGCAGGGATATCCGCCGCGCGCGATCTTCGGCTTCTACTCGAAGGACAGCCTGCAATACCGCCTGTATCAACGCACCGCAAAGAAGCAGCTGGCGCGGATCACCATCGATCCCGCTATTACGGACAGGCTCTACCAGATCGAAGCCATTCGGCGCGTGTCGGAACGCTTCACCGCGAACTTCCGCCGGGCGCTGATTGTGCAGGCCACGGGGACGGGGAAGACGCGCGTCGCCATCTCGCTGACCGACGTTCTCATGCGCGCTGGCTGGGTCAAGCGCGTGCTATTCCTGTGCGATCGCACGGAACTCCGCAAGCAGGCCCGCGACCGGTTTCGCGAATATCTTGAGGAGCCGATCAGCATCCTCGAGACGGCCAGCCAGGATGTGCGCAGCGCCCGCATCTACCTCGCCACCTATCCAGGCCTCGATGGCATTTACCGCAACTTCGATCCCGGCTATTTCGATCTGCTGATCGCCGACGAATCCCACCGCAGCATCTACAACCACTATCGAGACCTGTTCCGCTACTTCGACTGTCTGCAGATCGGCCTGACCGCGACGCCCGTCGAATTCATCTCACGCAACAGCTTCCAGCTCTTCGATTGCGGCAACCAGGACCCCACTTTCAACTACGATCTGGATAAAGCCGTCGAAGAAAAACACCTCGTTCCCCATGAGGTAGTTACCCACACCACCCAGTTCCTGCGCGACGGCATCAAGTACGCGCAACTGAGCGAAGCCCAGCGCAAACAGATCGAAGAAGACGGAGACGACCCGACCACCCTGGACTACGACGTGGAAACGGTCGACAAGCAGATCTTCCACAAAGACACCAACCGCCTGATCCTGCGCAATCTCATGGAGCGAGGCATTCGCGACGCCACCGGCCAGCGCATCGGGAAGACCATCGTCTTCGCGCGCGGCCACGCCCATGCGGTTCTGTTGCGCGAACTCTTCGATGAGTTGTATCCGCAGTATGGTGGCGCGTTCTGCGCCGTGATCGACAATCAGGTGGACCGTTGCGAGCAGCTCATTAGCGATCTGAAGACCCCGACGAAACCTTTGACCATCGCCTTTCGGGCTATAACTGGGGTGCCTGCTTCGTCGCCCTCGAAAACGCGCGCAGGTTGTCAAAGAGCGATGCCTTCGCCTCGCGAGAAACGAGCGGGGCACCTTCGCGTTCGGCGGCTTTCGCCGCACACCAGTGTTGGATTTTTCGGTAAACTACAACTTCCGGATGGAAATTCCCTCAAAAATTCAACACGCGGCAGAGAAACTCAAAGAGGGCCGACGAATCAACCGTCTTACCGTACGGGATTTCCTTCGCCATTTTGGCGCCGAACGGCGCGGGACGGCCAAGGTGCAGGCAATCCGCTCCATCCTCGATCGGCTGGGATTGCAAACCGAACCAGACTTTGAGACGGCGTGGATCGATGGTCTTATTTGGCTGAAGCTTAAAGGTGGATCTGCCAACCATCAGGACGAGAGCTTCGATGACGAAATGGATTTGGAGCAAGTAGGTTCGCCGGTTGAGGACATCGTACTTGAGACTACTCCGTCCGCAGTCCAGCAAGCCGAGGAGCAGTCCGAATCGGCGCCGATGTCGACTGAGCCCGAGTCCTCAGCGGTAAGCCCGTCATCGGCGGGGCCGTCCCCGGTTTCCGACCCTACCTTTCGGATAGGCAATCTCCCTGCCGCAAACAAGAAGCTTGTCTTCGTTAACCAGGATGACAAGCTAACGAGGGCCGTAACGCTGCTTCTGAGCCACGATTTCTCGCAGCTGCCGGTTATGCAGGGGGACCGCGAGGTGAAGGGCATGATTACGTGGCAATCCATTGGCTCGAAACAGGCGTTCGGGTGCAAATGCGCGACGGTGGGCGACTGCCGAGTTGACGCGCGCATCGTGGATTCGAACCGCACTCTCTTCGATGCGATTCCTATTATCGTAGAAGCCGGTTACGTCCTTGTCCGGAATCAAAAGGATAAGCGTATTACGGGCGTGGTTACCGCAAGCGATCTCAGCTTGCAGTTCCAGGCACTTGCGGAGCCGTTCCTTCTGCTTCGGGAAATTGAACTGCATGTCCGCCAAATCCTAGAGAAGAAGATTACTGAAGAAGATCTTGCGGCTATAGAGGCGCCCGGGACAGTCATTAGTAAGCCTGCGAGTATCTCGGCACTCACCTTCGGGCATTATGTACGACTCTTTCAGCATCCTCAAATCTGGTCCAAGCTCGGATTGAAGATCGATTCGGTTGTGTTAACAGCGCAGCTTGAAGAAGTTCGGATCATTCGTAACGATGTTATGCACTTCGACCAAGATCCAATGACGCAGGATGAGCTCAACACGCTTAAACGGACGGTTGGTTTCATGCAGCAGCTGTTTGACCTTTCCGCATAGAACGGGAGAACATTTAATTCGCCGTTAACGCCATCCAGCAAACGATTGAAATTTCGTCGATCTCGATCGGCGGAAGCGGTTCCGGAGCTTGATAGGGCTTGAGCCCTAAGTCCTTTACTGCCGCAATCACTCGCAGCGCGGCTGCCGCGTTTGGCGTCTCTGCCAGAGCCACTCGAACCCGGTTCTCCGTTCTCGCCCCCCAAGGCGCTTCGAGGGCGCCGGCAACCTGGTCGAGGGCTTGTTGCTCCATATCTTTCGGCGGGAATTTACGGATCAGATCCGCCGCGCGCCGGAACACCGGCCGAACTTTCGGCTGTAAGTTAGCAGGGTCAGTTGAGAGCGTCCACTCTTCGAGAATGTCGCGGCGTGCTTGCTGCCACGCAACAAACGCGGACTCACGTGAACGTTCCTCTAAGAATCGCTCAGTCTGCTCGGTGCAAGTGATCAGTCGCAGGCAAGTCAACGAATCCCGGATGACCGCTAGGCTGTCCGCTGTCACGAATCGAAGGTAAACCCGGTCACCGACTCTCGCGCAGAAGAAGTAGCCGCTTCTCTCGCCTCGCATTCCCGACCCGGCACCCCACGGAAACTTCAAGATCTGATCCGCAAACCTCTCCATCCCTTTTCGCAATTCTTGGCGATAGGCTTCACCGGATTGAGCTCCCGGAGTCTCGCCATCGGTTTCGAACAGCCCGGGGTTCTCGCTCCGCAGCTTCTCGATCTCCTCCCTGGTTTCGGCAAACACCTGGTCGCTCGTCGCGGTTCCTGGAATCACTTCATGTTCGATTCCGACGCTTGCCGCCGCATGCGCCACCTTGGTCCGGATTCGCGACTCCAGATCCAGCAGTTCCTCCATTCGGGCATCGGGAAAGAAGCATCGCATATACACGTCCTCATGCGGGCTTCCGATTCGGTCAATGCGTCCGTGACGCTGCACCAGTCTCATCGGATTCCAGGGTAGGTCGTAGTTGACGATGTTCCTGCACTGTTGGAGGTTCATACCCTCAGCTAAAACGTCCGTCGTGACCATCACATCGTACTCGTCACGGTAATCTGGCGGCGCTTCGGAGGACTCCGGAACAAAACCGAAAACGGCCTCCTCACGGTTGATTCCCCCAGTCGCCTCATTCCCTTTTACACCCACAAGCCGACCGCGAAATGCCTTTAGCGAAGTGTCATTATCGAACCGCTCCTGGAGATGTTCCACAATCCAATCCACTGTGTCCGAGTAGTAACTGAATATCAGCACTTTACGCTTTAAGCGGAATTCGTCATCGTTCATCGACTCATTGCGCGCGGCGTTGAGGATGCGTTTTAGCGTCTCCACAAGCGCCGCCAGCTTTGGATCGGAGCGGCGGGTGACCATCGATGCTTTCTGATGGAAGCGCTCCAGCAACGCGCGATCCGATGAGACGTAAGCTTTCAGTTCTTTGACTCTGTAACCGGTCGAGCTTTCGGAGCCACCTGTCTTCAGGAGATCTTCAATCGACTCGTCGGTATCCAACTGCTGCCACTCGGTAATCTGCTCGGCATTCAGGATTACGCCTCTCGCCAACCCGTCCAGGAAAGTATCGTGGGATTGCACCAATCTCCCCAAGGTTTTTGCGAAGGCATGCACGGAAGATTCGAATCGCTTCAACAGACCGGACCGTATCAACCCGACAAGAGCCGCTTCGCCTGGGTCCGCCTCTCCATCGCGGAAAGTAGCCGGTTGGTACCTCGCTAGAGAAAGCTGAGGTAATCCGTCCTCCGGCATCAGCGCATCGGCGAACTCGTCAAAGATTCCAGGCAATACCGCATCGAGCGAATAGCCAACTCGCTCCACATGCGGCCGCGGAAATCGTATCGCGATCTCGACACCTCCGGGTCCAATAACCCGATCATTCGGATAATACTTCTGGACGAAACTACGCGTGCGCCGTACCGTGGTCGCATCCAATACATCAAAAAGAAGCTCGGGCCGAAGATCGTCGGCGTCCTGCTCCGCAACCTGCCGGAATTTATCCTTGAGCGATCGAATGCCGGACTCTGAAAACGCGGCATCGTGCTTTACGAAGTAGCCGAGTAGATAGTAAAGATCCCAGACAGAATTGTTGACCGGCGTCGCCGACATCAGCACGAGCTTCTTCGGAGGATCATCTTGCAGTAAACGTCGCAACGCCTGTCCTCGAACGGTGTCCGGGTTTCGAAACGCCTGCGCTTCATCCACAACAATCAGCTCGTACTCTTTCAGAGGACGCGGAATATTGTTTGAATCGCCGCCAAGCTGTCTGTCTCTCGCCAATTCTTCATAGCTGATCTTTTCGAGGTAAAGCTGATGCCGTTCCTCAAAGCGTGCCCAAGTTCCATCGCGGAGAGCAGCGGGCGCGATCAGTAAAGCGCGTTGACGGCGGTTCTCCACTACCTCGCGGATAAGCTCACCGCCGATGAAAGTCTTTCCAAGCCCTACTGCGTCTGCTATCAACACGCCGTTGAACTCGTTCAAAATTCGCTTCGCGCGGAAGATGCCGTCGTTCTGAAACGTTGTGAGGCGAATCCGTGAACCCGGCCCCGCCTCGGCCTCCAGCTCGTTTCCGTAACGCTCCCAAAGGACTCTCAGGTAAACCAGGTAAGGAGCATATTCAATGTATCGAGCTGCGTAGATAGCCGCCAGGTCGAAGGGCTTAGCGTCGTCCCAAAGCCGGTCGAACCAGTCTTTTACTTTTCCAGCTGGAGTAGGATCGTACCGGCCTAAGTTCAATTCCAGATTTGCCGTCAGGCCGGCCGCGGTAAAGTTTGACGACCCGACAAGAACACCTTCCGGTGAACCGAACAAATCCGTTCCGAACAAGTATGCCTTGCCGTGCAAAAAGGCTTTTTCGTAGCGCCGTACTTCGATCTTTCCGGACTTGAGATAACTGAGCAAACGGCGAACCGCACGATCGGTTCTTGGGTCGAACTCGAGGTGATCGCGATCCCGGAGCATGCCTATGTCGGTCTTCTCCAACTCATTTATGACCATCTTCGATTCCAACTGTTGCCCTTTTGGATCGCCCGGCTTTCGAACCGGCCACGCGGGAGGCGGGATGGGTTCAGCACCAAGCAGTAGTCGGACCCTGCTGGTTTGTTCTAGCCGGTCCGCGACAATTGCGAACCCTTCCGCATTGAAATAGCCCGACGCAATACTCACTTCCACGGGTGACTTGTAGTTCTCTTCCAGCCACGCCAGATGGCCGTTCAGAGCTTCGGCCAGTTTCAACTCGTGATTGTCAACGAATTCCGCTCTCACGCGCGTCCCTTCCATTGATCGAAGTACGCCATGGTTTCCTGCAGTTGATCCTCGAAATTCCATCCTTCATGGAATGTTTCGTAGATGACGCGGAGTTGACGAGAACTCAAACCATACAGGTGGGCGACCACAGCATCAAGTTCGTAGATGTGTGCCGCTTTCTCGTCGGCATGCAGCTTTCCATGTTTCACGCCGACTTGCTTTGCCCAATCGGCAAAGCGGATATCGGGAGCTGCGAGACGACCGCTTAGTGCAACGACGCGTTGCCAAAGTTCAGACGTGCGCCCTGGCCTTGGTATCGGGAACGGATTGAGAATGAAAAAATTTAGGTTTATTTCCACAAACCGGCGCGCATACCAGTCCAGCGGAATGGAGCAGAGGACTCCTAGCAAATAGGCTTGGTCTTTAACGTCGCCGTTCAGCCAGACTAAATATGGCGCTTTGTTTGTCAAAACGACTTGGCCTGGTAGAAGCGCCGCACGAACCGTGCGCGTGTCCGTTGCCCTGGACACATCACGAAAAGCGATCCGTGGTTTCCAGCAGGGTAGCGTCTCGCTGTCACCGATCCAAGCGGCAGGGAACCCCGAAAAGGCAGAACGATCCAACCTTCCACTGCGCATGCGTTTTCCCTGAAGCGCAGCAATGATTTTTGTCGGCTTTGCCCATGCATAGTAAGTGCCGGTGTCCGGCTGCCAGATATCGAACGACTCGCCCTTGAATACCGGCCAGTAGCCATCGGGCTGTTGATCAGTAAGCTTCATAAGCGGCTTGTCACTTGTAGCATGAAGCTCGGAAACAGGTCGGACCCTCCACCCTCCATCTATACGAACATCAAGCCTTGGCGATTTACGAAGTTGAGCGAAGGCGTCGCCTGTCTCATCGCTCGGCAGAAGCGGCAACGCCCATGTGTCTGTCCAAGTCCCCACTTCTCTCACGGAGAAGCTCAGGGACTTACGCTTTACGCCAACCTCGAACCGCTCTAGCGAACGGAATGGGCCTCGCATCGGTAGCATCTGGTCAGGCGTGGGGGTGCGCTTCGTAAACGAAGCAAGGACGATTGTGTATCTCTGCTCTACATCATCAAAAACCCAACCACCGGTATTCAGCAGGGTAGTCAAGTCAAAAAACTGTCCTTCGGAAAACGCGATTCGTCGGAATTCTGTACTACCTTTCGCGTTCATTGAAGTTCTAGGAAGCACGATTCCAGCCCAACCTGCGCCCGCAGCAAGAAGGTGCCAAAATCGCCAGTAAAACGCCTTATAAACGTCCGGATCGCCAGTTCCCATTCCTTCGTATTGACCGCTCGTAAGTACCGAGCGAAGGAGGTCTGCCTGCTTGCGTTCGAGGTTCATCACCGATACAAGATCGGGTCGGGAACCTCGAAGAGATTTTTTCATCTTTTCCTGATCCTGTTGAGGCAAGGAATGAAAGCCAGGGCTATTGCGGGCCCAAAAGCGATCCTCCTCAACGGTTGCTTCCTCCCAGGGCGGATTTCCCAGGAGCACATCAAACCCGCTTCGTTCACGAAGGAAGACTTCTGGAAACGCGACTGGAAAGTGAAAGGGCGGGATAGCACTCAAGACAACGCGCGCTTTCGCGTGAATCGCGGAGCCGGGAAGCTTCGACAATTCCGCAATCCACCGCGCGCCGTCCTGAAAAACAGCTGACCGACACTCCTCGTTTATTCGGGCTGCCGCCAGAATGTCGAACAAAGCCGCCACGGGTGCAGCTGCACGTTTAGCATCGCCGAACGCGGCCCGAGCTTTTGCGATTTCGGCTGAACTGGCATCGCTGAGTGACGCTAGCCGGCGAAGTGGCTCAAGAGCTGGCCGAAGCTCATCTTCGCTGATCCGCATCAGCGATCCACCCATCTGCTCCAGGCACTCATTGGCTTCTAAAAGCGTTCCAATGCCGACCAACGCGTTTCCGGTTACCAAGCTATGATCCAGGAAAGACAAAGGTAATCCCGGAACAAACGTATGAATCCAGATCGCGAGTCGCGCAAGATCAACTGCAATCGGGTTCAGATCAACTCCGTAGATACAACGCCGGGCAATCTGACGCCGAAGCAACTGGGTATCCTCGATCGCGATATTGGCTGCAAGCGGCCCGAGTGCCTCCTTCGCGGCCTCCCGCAACCGGCTTAATTCTTCGTGTACCGTCGGTAGCTTCCGTTTCGCGAGATAGTTCGAGAGCACACGCTCGATCCGATCCACTGCCGCAACCAAAAAATGTCCTGACCCCATCGCGAGGTCTGCCAACCGAAAGTCGAAGAAGTTGTGAGCTGCGTCAGCTTCCGGTAAGGTATCCATCCTTTCACAATGCTCTTTCAGTGCTGGCTCCAAAGCGTGGTCGAGCAGATGTTCCACCGCGAAGTGTTTGGTGAAATACGATCCAGTCGACTTCCGAGAACCGGAGGTGTTATGAAGATAGGCGTTCCCTTTCGCGACGATTACGATGTCCCTGCCGGTCGCCGGGGCGTATTGCTTGTCTTTCCCCTTCACTGCAAGGGGAGTTTCCGCAATGGCCAGCTCGTTTTCGAGCAGCCCTTCGTAAATGGTTCCGAACTCGCGAACCCCAAGGGATCGGAAATCCACCGGCCCCCAACCTTCTTCTGATTCATCTACCAGCAGAGAAGTCAGCACAGGGCCGAGAACCGCATCTGGGATAGTAATGCCTGCTAACTTTTCCCCAAGTGCGGAAACAGAAGCTTCGCGCGAGAAAAGGCCGCCGTTATACGCGGGTACTCCCCAGCTGGTATTTCCTTTGTCCACGGCCTTAAAAAGCCTATCGACTTCCTCCCATATAGCGCTGTCCGGGCCAAACGCTGTACCAGTTCGCTTCAGGTCAGCGAGTTCCTGGGCCTTATGTTTCAGCGATCGATCGCGGTAAAGCTGATTGTGCTTGAAGGGGAGCAGGTCTTTGTCTTCGGCGTATGCGAGAAACAGAAGCCGGAATAGGTAAACCAACGTCATCTGATAAGTTTCAGAAAGATCCTGTGACGCGGGCTTCTGGAGATCGCGCGCTTCCAGAATCGCCATGGCAAGCGCCGGGATCACATCGTTATAGATCCGTTCTCGCAACCGCGCGCCTAAGTCCGCCGCATATTGCTCCGAGCTCGCGAGCAATTCGGTGACGGTACCGTTCTTGCGAAGAGCGTCTCCGGAAAAAAGAACCCAGAGGTAAGCGGCATCTCCAGGGGCAAGGAGGTCGAGATGCAGTTCGGCGAAGGTTTCCGTTCGGCTTCGCCGACCCGTGCCAATTCCAGTCCCAACCGGATGAAGTCGAAGAGACGATCCAGCGGCGACAACAACCCAATCGAGATTTTCCTGGTCAGCCTTTGCCAGCGCGTAAGAAACGGGCGAAAGCTGGGCGAAACGTGGACTAGGCAGATCGGGCGATTCGTTCTGGTCTAAGAAGACGGCGACCGCTCGACGGCCATCGTCGCTTCGCAAGATGCTTACCGGTCCTGGCGTTGTCTCGATGGTGAAGCCAAGGCCCTCAAGAAGCTTTTCGCCGCGCAACGGAATAAGTGGCTCCGCATGAGCCCGGCTTTCCGCCCATCTACTTGACTGCGGAAGTCCATACCGCAATTCGTGGGTCGCGAACAGGCCTTCGTTCCGGACGCCGGGCAGCGGCGAATCGGCTTCCGGAATTACGGTTGCGAGGAAACGGAGCGACGCGTTGCGGTCTGGCTGAGCGAGGGCGGCCCGGCAAATACGTTCGACCAAGTTGCTGGTCAGGCTTTGGAACGCTGGCGGAGGATCGCCCGCGGGCCCGCATAACGAGGCACCAGTTCCGTTTAGGACAACAACAAGCACAGGGGTTGCCCGGCCAGCTACCCGGCTATTCCAGATTGCCCGAAGAGCGGTTACGCTGGGAGCGCCTGGGGATGTAAGCACGGCGACTTCAAGCGCATTGGAACCCTGCCCCAGGAACAAAGCTGTGGGGACAGCACCTTTCGCATCGTTGATGTTGAGAGGACGGCTTTGCAGGTCTGCCAGGAATGCCATGTTCGTGTTCTTCCAGACTAAGCGAAGACGGATGATGTGGGGCGCGCGTCCAACGGCGCGAATGCAAATCGGAACGGCTAAGGCGGAGTTGTCTAACGATGCTCAGCCGGGCGCCGACCCGCGCATCACAGATATTCTGGAAGACCCCACCGGCATTCAGACCGGCGGGCAGCAAGGCCTATCGAGCGCCAACGACATGGCCATTTACCGGGACCGCGTCTTCTCCGCGCTGCGCCATCTTTTCACGCACGATCCCACGCTGCACAAGATTCGGCGCGGCGAATACGTCAGCCAGTCCGACCTGGACGCGCTCACCTTGCTCGTCCTCACCCAAAGTCCTTCGGTCGACCTGCGCACGCTTCGCGAGTTTTATCCCGACACGGCCGGAAGCCTGGAGGACTTACTTCGCGGAATCGTCGGCATGGAGCCCGAAGTGGTGGATCAGCGCTTCTCGACATTCGCTGGCCGCTATCCGCTCACCGGAACGCAAACGCAGTTCCTCGCCATGCTGAAACGCGAAATCGCCGCCCACGGCCGCATCCCCATCCAGCGCCTCTACGATGCACCCTTCACCGCCGTCCACAGCGCGGGGCTGGACGGCGTGTTCCGCGACGAACAACAAATTCAGGAACTGCTCGGCATCGTCCGCAGCTTTGAGCCGACGCCGCCCGGCAAAAAGGAAATGGCCGCAACCGTATGATTACCGGCGAACTGCGTAACAAAATCGACAAGCTCTGGGAAGAGTTCTGGACCGGCGGCATCGCCAACCCCATGCAGGTAATCGAGCAGATCACCTTCCTGTTGTTCGCGCGCATGCTCGATATGACCGAGTCGCGGAATGAAAAGCGCGCCGCGCGTTCCGGCGAACCGCTCACCAACCGGATCTTTTCGAAAAAGGACCAACCGCTGCGCTGGTCGCACTTCAAGAACCTGGCCGCCACGCAACTGCTCCCGCTGGTGCGCGATCAGGTGTTCCCGCATTTTCGGCAACTTGGCGGAATCGGCAGCCGTTTCGCGGAGTACATGAAAGACGCGCAGCTCATGGTGCAGAAGCCGAGCCTGCTGGTTTCCGCCATCAACATGATCGACGCGCTTCCGCTGGAGCGCACCGACATCAAGGGCGACCTTTACGAATACCTGCTGAGCAAGCTGAGCCAGGCGGGCGTGAACGGCCAGTTCCGCACCCCGCGCCACATCATTCGATTCATGGTGGAAATGCTGGACCCCAACGCGGACGAGGTCATCGGCGACCCGGCTTGCGGCACCGCCGGCTTCCTGGTGGGCGCGGCGGAGTTCCTGCTCCAGAAATACACGTCCGCCGAGGGAGTGGCCGAAGAAGACGGGCAGAAAGTCTACACAAGCGACCTCTTGAGCAGGCGCGACCGCGCGCACAGGCAGCGCGGCATGTTCCATGGATTCGATTTCGACGTCACCATGCTGCGCATCGCGGCCATGAACATGGTGCTGCATGGCATCGAAGAGCCCGAAATTCACCCGCAGGACACGCTCAGCACGACTTTTCCCGAGCGCTTCCCGCGCGAGTCGCAGGATTCGTTCGACGTGGTGTTTGCGAATCCGCCATTCAAGGGAAGCCTCGATTACAGCGACGTGCAGCCCGCGCTGCTGGCGCAGGTGAAAACGAAGAAGACGGAGCTGCTCTTCGTTGCGTTGATTCTGCGGATGCTGAGGTTAGGCGGACGGTCGGCGACCATTGTGCCGGACGGCGTATTGTTCGGATCGAGCAACGCGCATCAGGCTCTACGCAAAGCATTGATCGAAGAGAACCAGCTTGACGCCGTGATCTCGTTGCCTTCCGGCGTGTTCAAGCCGTACGCCGGGGTTTCGACCGCGATTCTCGTATTTACGAAGGGCGGGAAGACGAATGAGGTTTTCTTCTACGACATGGCGGCGGATGGGTTCTCGCTGGACGACAAACGCGATCCGGTGCAGGCTAATGATTTGCCGGATGCGTTGAGACAGTGGAAGGAACGCGATCCGAAGAAGGATGTGGATCGGACAGGCAAGGCGTTCTTTGTGACGGCCGCGGAAATTGCGGGGAACAAGTACGACTTGTCTTTGAACCGGTATAAGGAAACGTTGCATTCGGAGGAGGAGTTCGAGCCACCGCTCGAGATTTTGAAGCGGATGAAGGGGTTGGAGATGGAGATTTTGCGGGATATTGAGGAGCTTGAGGCGATGCTGAATTGAATCGCGTACCGCTATCAGAACTTGTGAAGTTTGTTGGCGGCGGCACTCCCCGCCGTGATCGTCCCGACTTTTGGAACGGTGACATACCATGGGTCTCATGCAAGGATTTGAACGGGGCTCTTCGGATTTCGAGCTCGCAGGAGTCAATCACCGAAGAAGGTCTTCGTTCCAGTGCATCGAATCTAATACCGACAGGCTCGCTGTTGGTCGCTACTAGAATGAGTCTGGGAAAGGCGGTTATCAACGAAGTTCCTGTAGCGATCAACCAAGACCTGAAGGCAGCACTTTGCAGCCCGCAGCTGGACACCCGCTACCTACTTTGGTTTTGGCTTTCACAAGCGGCAACGCTCAACCGCCTGGGGAGTGGCGCGACCGTTAAAGGGGTGACCCTTGGCCAAGTCAGCAACATCACCATTCCGTTGCCACCGCTGGAAGAGCAGAAGCGAATCGCGGCGATACTCGACAAAGCGGACGCGATCCGGCGCAAGCGCGAGCAAGCCATCCAGCTCGCCGACGAGTTCCTCCGCTCGCTTTTCCTCGACATGTTCGGCGACCCCGTTCAGAACCCGAAAGGCTGGCCAGTTCGTCGCCTTGGCACTGCTGCCTTGCGGTTCTCTGACGGTCCGTTTGGATCTAACCTGAAAACGGAACACTATGTGGATTCCGGGATTCGTGTAGTTCGGCTGCAAAACATAGGAGCTGGCACGTTTAGAGACGGTGATAAAGCCTTCATCTCCGAACAGCACGCAGAAACCATATCGCGGCACCTTTGCCAAGTAGGGGATCTGTTGATCGCCACGCTGGGGAGTCCAAACCTCAGGGCATGCATTTTGCCCGAGACGGTTGGTTCAGCGATTAATAAGGCCGATTGTCTGAGACTAAAACCAGACCCCAGAATCGCAAACGCGCCCTATCTTTGCTGGTTGTTAAACTCTCCGCAAGTATTGGTAGCGTGTTCGGACGCGATTCACGGTCAGACGCGATCCAGGATCAGCTTCGGGTATTTGCGGGATCTCGAGATTATCACGCCGCCAATTCAGCTTCAGAATGAGTTTGCCGCGCGGGTCGAATTCGTGAGGGAAGTGCGCTCTCTGGAAAATCGCGGATTAGAGCTTTCGCAGGAGATCGCCAAATCTGTCAACGCAACCGCGTTCGGCGCGACATCTATCGATCGCAATCGAAGTAAGGTGTAACTGCGGCGGCCTGACTACATCCGGCGTCTTTTTTTCACAGCGAGACGTTGAAGCGTGGATGATTTATCTCGGAAATCTGGTACGATTTCGTCTTACTTGAAGCGGCAAAAAATCCCTATCGCCAGCCCTATATTGGAGAGTGGCTTCTGACAAGGTTTACTGGGCATAGAAGGATTCTCCGGGTTCTTTTGCTCCTATTCTTGTCAAACGCTTTCGGCACGTATATGCAAGCCCAACTCCTTAAGCCGGGCACTAGCCCCGACAACCCGCGAATCCAGTCCCTTACGCGCGAGATCGAGGAGCTCGAAGGTTCCTTTGACCGCTGGACCAAGGCGTACCTTGTAGTTCTATGTGTAGCCGCCGTCATCGGGCTTGCGACGATTTTTGCGCAATATAAGACGGTTGCAATTGCCCAGGTTCAATCTAAGAAGCAGAAACAACTTGACAGTGAGAAGGACCGGCAGTTGGCGAGCGATCTGGCAGAGAAGGACTTGAGGATTAGGAGGCTTGGCGGGAAAGCGTCCCAACTACAGAGTGATTTGGACGCTTCAACGGAGCAAGCGCGCCTAAAGGCGGCGGAGCTGAAGCGCGATAACCTCGCGACAGAGCAGCGTCTCATTGATGCGCAGGAGGCACTCGGGAAAGAGACCGATCGGAGGCTTGCTTTAGAAGCCGGGCTCGCGCCCAGGGAACTTCCTTACCGCGCGTTCTTCGATGGCACTACGAACGTTGATGATCTGAAACCGTTCAAGGGTATCGACGCTGATGTAGAGTACATTGACGACGCTGAAGCACGGCAATTCGCGTATAATATTGCCTTTTTGCTGCACGAAGCGGGTTGGAAAGTGTCGGCTCCCAAAAGGTCGTCCGAAACACCGTGGGACGGCGTTACAATCCGACACTATCTCGCGCCGGCACCGCTCACATCTGATCAAACTCCGAAGCTATTTTTCTCGTCCGACGCGGCTCATTCGCTTGAGAGACTAGTAAGAGAACATGGTTTCGATGCGAGTAGGATAGGGGCTGCATCCGTTGAACACGCTCGGATAACGGGCGACACTCCCGGCTGGGTGAAGGTGTTGGTTGGGGTGAGGCCGTACCCCTATGAGAAAACTCCCGAAGAGCTCGAACGACAGCGCGAAGAGGATGTCCGCGACGGCGTGGTCAGGAACAGGCCGCTGAAGCCTATTCGGGAAGAAATCGTGCCTGGCGTGGAGAACAGCATCCGACGCATCAGGCACTTTGCTAAACCGACACCGTGAGGTATGGATTGCGGTGGACCCGTTGTCAGATCTATTTGCATGGTGCACGAAACGGGAACACGGCAAGAGCAGACGAGGCGTCCGTTTGATGCCGAGTTTGATTGCGGGTGCCTCCCGCGTTGTAGTCCGGGCTGGCGGCGATTGCTGTTCTCAGCCATCGGTTATGATACTCCGAACGGCCCGTTTAGCGCTTTGATCATTTGACTGGGGCCGGGCCAAGAAATGGATCAGCTTATTGGTGCAGGTATGACCGGCGGGGCATTCGCCAGCGCTGAATCCAGCTGCTTGTGGTTGTGAAAGAACGTTTCGTGCAACTCCTCCAGGTCAGGAGGCGGCTTGCGGGCAATCTGCTCAGGGGCGCATTGGAGCGCAGCGCCCAACGTTACGTGGAACAGTACCATGCTCGACTCCTGGCGTTCCGTAACGCGGTCGATTTTGAAGCCAGCGTCGATCCATAACCGGCAGGAACTGGGAAAGAGCGGATGGTGAACGCGATGCCAGCCCACGGGCTCCAACCCGGACGTTCCGAAATACGCAACAAGCAGGTGAAGGCAGCCAACACGCAGTGAGATCTTGCAAGCCGTGCGGGCCGAGGCCCGGATATCGAGCGCGTGGTGGTAGGGTGCATACAATGTCCAATCCTGCGTTTGTAAGGCGTTGATTGCGACTGGGTAGTTGCGGCCATCTTGAAAGCCAAAGACATAAGTGCCCTTAGTCAGTCCGTCCGGCGCATCGCGTAGGGCGCAGAATGCGTCGACGGGAATGATGCTGGGAAGACCCGCTGTGAGTTGGCACAGGAATGTCGTTTTGGCTGCCCAACGTGCCAGCACAAGGCTTTCCGCGTCCGTCAGCGAGGCAACTCGTCGCTCGCCCGATGCGATGCTAGGAATAAGCGGCTTGACTGCGTTCTCAAGGTTCGAGAGCCATCCAGAATTACAACTTGCGCATACGCATCCGACAACCAGCCGCGACCACTGGTGGACTCGCCACGATGGCGCTTTTCCCCGCTGCCATTTGACTGGGCTAATTGTCTCGTCGGCGATGCCGAATTCCCGCAGGAGCCACTGGGGGATGACGTGCTCGTTCGTCGCGTTCGACTTCGTCAGAGGTTCTCTACAAAACGGACAAAGCTTGCGGATTATGCCAGCCATGGCAGCGGTTCCTATTGTGCCGCATTTTGATCGGCGAAAAAAGGCCTCTGAGCGTCTCGCCTTCTCCTAGAACCGGTGCTGTCCGGGTGAAACTTCCTGCTTGATTTCAGCGAGACGCGCGAATGGGCTCGCATACAGAATGCGGTCGCGATCGCGTTCCGACGGGCTCCGTCCGTCTGCTGTTGCTTCCGGCTGGAATCGGGCTTGCTGGTCGGGTGCAGAGCTACTTCTTGTTCTTGCCAAGTCTGATCGTCAGCCCCGCAGCGTAACTGAGCTTGCCGGTGACGATCATCGGCTGGACTACATCGCGAAAATCCGAATCACCAACTCCGCGTAGTCTCACACTGGACGTTCGGATGTCGTCGGCGAGCTTACGCATGCCAACAGGAGCATCTTGGTTGGCAACGTATTCGAGGACCTTGTTTCGAATGTCGTTCCTGGCAACGGTTGTCATCGCTCTTTTACTATAGCGCCTCGGGCGTTAAAGTTCCAAGATGTTGCTGGGCGCGGACGAGCCCAATGAGCATGCGCTCCTCGCAAAGGAAACCGCTACATGGATTCGGGCAAGTCGGTAACCATTGGAAACAATAGTCAGGTTCTGCTTTGTAGTTCGCCGGAAAATGGATCCGAAGCAGACAGGAAAGGAAGTGCTCAATGGAATGGAATAAACTGCAGGACTCCCGATTAGCCGTGATCGCCAAGCTGGTGGCCCTTGCGCCTGCGGGCTATTTGGGCCGCACGGCACTGATGAAATTTTGCTACCTTCTCCAGACCGTTCGGAAAGTGCCTCTGCAGTATCGGTTCACTCTTTACTCCTACGGTCCGTTCGATGCAAACGTGTTGTCCGACTTGGGAACAGCGGAGAATATCGAAGCGGTTAAGTCAGAAGAGCTCCAGTACCGCGGAGGATATGGGGGCGGATATGGGTATCGAATCCGCACCGCCGAGCGAACGCAAGCCACGATCGAAGCAGGTATCGGGCTGCTTGAAGCGCACGCGCGCGACATTGACTGGGTGATCGATGAGTTCGGCTCGCACGGAAACGCCGATCTCGAACTGGAAAGCACGATCGTGTTCGTCGACCGGGAAGCGGCGAGAAAGCCTGAGCAGCTATCCATCGACGAGCTTGCGTCGAGAGTGAAGCAGGTGAAGCCGCGTTTCGCCGAGAGCTATATCGCGGAAAAGCGAAGGAGCTCTCGGCTAAAGGCGAGCTCTTCGGTTAAATGGGCATGTTGAAGGTGAAGGCACGCCATCAACTCTTTGAAATCGTCACGTGAAGCCGCGTGCCTGGATCAAGACGCGTGCGCACAGTCGGTGCCCGGCTTGGACGTGAACTCGAGCGATTTGGGAAAGGCCGGGCAAGGCCGCGACACGTGATGTATAGACATGGCAGATCCTCGGACGGAAGCGACGATCATCGCTGCTTTAATCGCGCGCGCGCGACATTGAATGGGTGATCAGAGTTCGGCTCGCATGGGAGCGCCGATCTCGAACTGGAAAGTACGATCGTGTTCGTCTCGGGAAGCGGCGAGAAAGCCGAGCAGTTCGAGCTTGTGAGTTAGCCGCGTTTGAACGGGATCGAGGCGGGAATGTACGTCGGTTCAGGTGGTCCCCAGCTTGTGACCTGCGAACGCCGAGTGCTGGCGTTATGACCAGGCACGGGAAATGATCACGGGGAGGCCCAATGTCTGCACAATCTGCAACACGGATCGACTGGTCGGAGTGCTCGTTGAGCAAGCCTGGAGTGCAAAGCGGTGCTCCTGTTCTGCTTGGAATGCCGGTAAGCGCGATTGTCGATAACTTCGACTATGGGGTCAGCATCCCCGAAATCGCGGAGCAGTTTGAATTGCCGCTTGACCGTGTCAAGGCGGTCGTGGATTCGCGTTGCGTGAGTTGACATGTCCCCGTCGGCGTGCGGCGCTTTCTGTCCGGGCACGACGTGCACACCTTCATGGAGATGCACTGGCATCCGCAGCTTGAAAACGGCGAACTCTTAAAAGCTGGTGAGGCGGCTGGGTTTGACGTGAGTTACCTCCGATCAAAACATCAGGTACCAGCTCTGACCGGTCGCAAGCGCTTTGGTTACTGGTTCCAACATCTGGCCTGTGGTTCAGAATCACGGCTTGGCTGCAACCAAGGTCGATGCGGCCACACCGGGAAGCTATGACTTCATCGAAATGCCGCTACCGCCAAAGCGTCGACAACCCGGCGATTGAGAGAAGTCAGTGACCGGACAAAACTCTCGGCTCTTGAGGACGCTTCCCGTCGCTCATTTAATTGAGCGGGAGATATATAACGCCTGCCGCCCAGTCGGTCTCGATCGAGCACTCGTCCAGGAGAAGAATTTCTTCAATCACCAGACTGACCGGAAGGGAGTCGCGCACGAATACTATCGGCGAACAGCATGCGAACCGCTTCACATGTTCCCGCATCGCTGGAATCATCGTGGAGATCGTGGGTCAGTACAATCCGGTCATTCGTGGTTGCCCACGAAAGCACAGCCGGATCATCTAAACCCGAGATTTCAGCGACGTCCTGCACGCGAATTACATCGAATCCGGCCACGCGCCGCCGAATGCCGCGAAGGATATCGTTGTCGAAATTCTCGTCCGCCAGCCATTTCACCGAGTTTTCGGGCGGGCCATTAGACGCTCGCGCAACCCGGCAGGGGACCACTCCGAATGACCGGCCAATAGGGTGTCCTCCTCGATCTCGCGCTTTTTCAGGTATTCGCTCAATTCGGCCCGGTACTTTAGGTAGTAACCGATCACTTGATACACATCGGAAAGTTCCAGGCTGGGGAACTTCTGCACGATCTCTTCCGCGGTAGCCCCACGATTGAAGGCGCGGATCACGAGATCGAGCGTCACGCGAGTGTTCCCAATCCGGTAAACGCCGTGGGTATCCTTAGCCAACGGAATCTCCTCGATAACGGTCGCCATATGCCAATTGTCGCTCAGGCGGCCATGATCCTAAGCGGGGCTGCTTCGGGCTCATACACAACGAGAAAGGAGTAGCGGGGAATAAAGAGAACCGGCCGGTGAGTGAAGTCTTTGCGTGTGTGTCCTTGTCCCGGCGGACTGGCCAGCGATTCGAACCCAGCGATTCGAACAAGGGATAAAACTCGCCTTCGATCCGGTTTGCAAGATCAACGCTATCTTTGGCGGTGCGCCGCCAGATCTCAAAGAGGCCGTCCTGCGCCTAACCGAGACGTAATAGATTGTCATTCATTCGGTTGTTCGGCGAGCCTGTGCGCCTTGCGCATTTCCATTTGCCCGCGCGACTCCTCCGCCGAAAAACAGTCGCCGTGTTCAAACTGCGCGAAAGCCCGTTCGATCTTGTCCTCAACCGAGCCTCTTAGTTCCTGTTGCCATGTATCCTCGGACCGAAGCACATCGAGCGCGCGCGCAATCACATCGTCCGCATTCCGGTAGGCGCCAGACCCCACCGCTTCGTTGATCAGACGTTCATGCTCGGGGCTAAGGTGGACCGTCATTGTGGATTCCTCCCTTTTATTCTTACAGTCCGAACATGGACGGGTAATCGACCGCCGGCGATCACCGCATCGAGTTCGTCGATATCGGACGCGCTAAGTCGGGTAGGTTGCCTTATGGCATTCAGAATAGTGGCGGCGAACCGGCCAGCGGTTCCGGCGTTGTTACTTATATTGCGCGGGAGCGATCCCTTCGAGCGTGCGCGCCAAGTCGTCAGGCATGTCGATGATCAGGTTTGCCATCCGGGTCTCCGCTTCTAGTGTGGCCCCATGTTTGTCGGCGAACTCGCGCAAGTTCGCGAGTCGCTCGGGTTATCTACTGGCAGCCGAAATGCCCGTCGGAAACAGACTCGAAGCTCGCCTAGAGGGTTGTCCGCGAACAACACAGCCCCATTGGCCCCCGTCAGATGATCCCGAGTAGATGTAGAAGATAGCGAACTGTGGATGTTGTCCAGTACAGCTCCGACGAGGCGTAAGACAATTCGCTTTTGTTCAAGAGATCAGCTCCCGACTCGGTTATCCACTATCGCGCGGACGCCTTGAACACGAGAGCTGATCCCCAACTTCAACCGACGCCGCTCACACGAACGTTAATTCACCTCGATTTGAAGAATCTGTCCTGAGCCGGCAAGATTATACGCTCCGAAGTTCGATACGTACAGCTTTCCGTCCGGCCCAAAGGTCATCGCGGTTTGGAGCGTTAGGCCAGTTGCGACCGACTCGATCTCCCCGGCCGCGCTTATCCGTACAACGTCGCCTAACCCGGGAGTCGGATTTCCTACCCCGTTCGACAGTTCAAGAACGTAAATCAAGCCATCCGGCCCTAAACTTACCCCGACCATCGTCGTAAAGCCCGCCCTGGAATGCACAATATCCAGACCGGCGTTGGTATTTTGCAGCCCCGCGATCGATCCGAAGAGGCAATTAGAGGGGGAAATCGTCATCAGCCTCGAGGAGGTTGGATTGATCGGGAACAGGCCAAGGTTTCCAAGATACAGGTTGTCTTCGTACGCCAACAGAGAGGTCGGAACGATATGTCCCTGCGAAACGGAAACATCCAGAACTTCCTGCATTTTCCCTTGTGAGTCGATCGAAAAAATCTGGCCGTGATTGGGCTCAACCACATAGAGCTTTTCGTCGTTGACAATCATGCTGTAAAAACTGCCATCCGGCTCAAAATCAGCCGGTTGTTCGTATGCCGCCGGATGAAGTTTCAGAAATGCGTCCAGATTGGCGAAGAGAGCTCCTGTGCCGGTCCTCAGGTTAACCTTGTAAATGCCGCTCGGTAATCGGGGATTGCCGTGAGAACAACCGCCGCCCGCGACAAGCGCATAGAGGGAACCATCAAGGAAGGCGATGTCGGCAACGCCCATCAGATCACCCACCGAGTCCAATGAGGAGGCAAAGCCCGTGGCAACCGTTGAAACGTTCCCTCCCCCGTCAATCTTGGAGATTCTCCCGGTCTGCCCCCCAAGGTACGGACCGATAGGCGGTACCACTTGCTGGCACTCACCGACCGTTGATACTGAACCCCCTAATCCCGCTTCAGAAACATAAAGGTATCCATTTGCGTCAAACTTAATACCGCGCGGCGCGTTAAGACCCGTTGCCCAGACGGTTACATTCGGGGACAACTGCGCGTGAGCCAGGTTCGAAAAGACGGAACCGGACAAAAACAAAAGTGAAAGTAGTCGTTGATAGGTCATTGCAACTCCAGAGGTGTAGGATTCGGTCGCGCTTGCGGCGCGCTTGCCAGCGACATTGACACAGCCCGCGGGATGTGTCAAAAGAAATGAAGTTGAAGAGCTCCTCATCCCAACATGAGGATGTATCTTATAGAAGCTTCAAGGGGACGCCTCAATCGATAAACCCTGTTCCGGCGCCCTGAGTCGATAAAGCGAGACTGTGAAGTCATGACACTCGGACCAAGACCCGCGGGAAATCAACTTTTGCGCTTTGGACCATTTGAGCTGGATATCGGCCGCCGGGCTGTTTTACGGGACGGCATTCGCCTGAAGCTTCAGCAGCAACCGTTTGCCGTGCTGGAGCTGCTGGTCGAGCAAGCGCCGAACGTCGTTCCGCGCGAAGACATCCGTAGACGGATCTGGGGCGACGACGTTCATGTGGATGTAGAACAGGGAATCGCTTTCTGTATCCGGCAGGTGCGTTCCGTTCTAAACGACAACTCTACTTCGCCCCGTTACATCGAGACACTTCCGCGTCAAGGATTCCGCTTCATTGGAAACATAGAAGCTTCGCCCAATCAGCAGGTCCAGGAGCCGTTAAGTGCAAGAGAGCCCGCATCCCCGGTTGACGTCGCAGCAACCTATGATCCTGCTCCGCAACCCCAGAGGAGAAGCAAAGCTTACGCGTGGATTGCCGTTGGCGTGATAACGTTCGCATTACTCGTCGGGACGAGCACGATTGTGTTACTCCCGAGTCGGCACAACGAACTGTATACCGTCGCGCAGCTAAAAGCAATATCCACTTATCCCGGCATGGCGCTGCACCCTTGCTACTCGCCGGATGGACGCCAGGTAACTTTCTCCTTGGATGAAGCGGGCACAAGAAGTATCTACATCGCTGCGCCGGGGTCCGATCACCCTCTCCGCCTGACGCGTAGCGCGTTCGCCGACGACTTTCCTGTCTGGTCGCCGGACGCCAAGTACATCGCATTTCTCCGTCTTAGCCAAGCGCACGGAGGCGAACTAATGATGATTCCTGCCCTGGGAGGCGAAGAGCGTACCCTGCACTCCGTAGACCTCAGCCTGGAGGCCATGTCCGCTAGCAGTTACCTTGCCTGGACTTCTGACAGCAAGTGGATCTGCTTCACCAGCCGCCCCGAAAAGTCGAAAAGCCGCGTCGGGCTGGTTCTATTTTCTCTGGAGAGCGGCGAGTCGCGCCCTGTATTCTCGACCACCGATCCAAATACCAGCGATTCCGCACCCGCATTTTCGCCGGACGGTCGCTGGCTAGCCTTTGCCCACTTTACTGCCCCCTATATTTCGACGATCCTACTGCAGCGTCTCTCCCCCGGATTACAACCCGAGGGTGATGCGATCCCAGTCCGCGGGGCGGGCAAGAATCCCATATCCCCGGCTTGGTCGCAAGATAGCCGTACCTTATTCTTTTTAGACCGTCTACCGTCCCGATTACTGCAGGCCGAGATCAGCGATATAAAGTCCCTCCGCCCGGCACATCAGATTTACGCATCGAACGCCCCCTTGAACGGTCTGAGCTTCGCGGGACCTGAGCCGCGGTTGAGCACTTCCACTTATTCCGACGGTACCGATCTCTGGGCTATATCCCTGCTCAGCAATTCGGACGGCGGGCGTGTCCCACGGAAAATTCTCGCGTCCAAGGCAACGCAATACCACCCGGAATACTCGCCTGACGGCCGCTGGTTGGCGTTTGTCAGCGGTCGCGATGGATCGTGGCAAGTGTGGGTCGCCTCGTCCAATGGTGATCATCCGCGGCAGGTGACTCGTCTGGCCAACTACATTCTCGGGTACCCGTCTTGGTCCCCTGATGGCCAATCCATTGCGTTCCACGCTCGTACCCCCGATGAAGCTGAGCTCTATGTAGTGGACGTTGTTGACGGAGTTCGCCGTCAGGTGACGCATGGGGGGCCCAGCATTGCGGCGCCTTCATGGTCTGGCAATGGAACGTTCCTGTATGGCTTTGGACCGCACAATGGGACTGAGTTTGTCTCTCGTATCGCAATGACCAGCGGCAAGCGCGAGTTTTTATGGGAGGGGATGTTCCCCCGGGAAGTACCCGGTCGACATTTGCTTCTGTACACCAAGATCAACCAGCGGGGCATCTTTGCTCGGCAGTTGACAGACCGTGGTTCGGCTGAGTCGGAGCAAAAGTTGAACGATGACCTCGTTTTCCGAGGCGTCTCTGGATTCGTTCCGGCCCCAAACGGATTTTTTTATGCGGCCAGCGACGCCGCAGGTAGACCGCGAGCGATTTGCTTTTATTCTTTGGATCGTAAGAAGGCGGTCGACCTCGCGCCGGCTCCGCAGAATTTAAGTAACGGACTGGCTATTTCCCCGGACCACAGTACCTTGATTTACGCAACGGACCGATCGGACGAAGCCTTTCTAACTTCGCTGGAGCTGAAAAGAGAGCTCCGTTAAAGAAGGTTTTTCAATACGCCTGTAAACTTGTTGATCACCTGTCGTCCTTTCACATCGAGCATTTCAATCGCAACGAACGAAAGATCAAAAGATCATGTCTCCCGTGAGCATGCCGCGGTACGCAACACTGGCAACCACGTCAACGCTGGCGTTATGGATTGTTCTCCGGCCCGACGATGCCCAAAAAGCCAAAGCCGCCCCGTACCAGCAGGCGTCCATCGAGCAGCGTGACCGCGACGACGCGTTCTGCTTGTGAAGCCGCGTTTCGCGGAGAGCTATATCGCGGAGAAGGCGGTCGAGCTTTCGGTTGAACGAGATGAGGCGGGAATGTACGTCGGTTCGGTTCCCCAGCTTCCTGGGTGCCATACGCAGGGAAAATCACTGGACCAACTCATGGAACGGATGCGTGAGGCAGTCGAACTTTGCCTTCGAGTTGAGGGCATACCCGCGGAGTCGCTTGAGTTCATCGGCATCCAGCGAATTACTGTTGCTGCATGAGCCGGGCTCCCCGCCTTACTGGCAAAGAACTGATTTCCACTCTGGAACGGGATGGTTTTTTTGTTCTCCGCATTCAGGCAGCCACCACTTCCTGCGTCACCGAGACGGGTGGTCTACGGTGGTTCCCGCTCATTCAGGCGAATGGACGTTCTGGAAGAGCTTCTCCGTTCTTAACCGGGAAGAATCCGACCTTTATGTCTCGCAATAGCAATTCGACAGATTTGCCCACTTCCGGTCCGTCCTATCCGGACGTGTTGTCGGATCTAGGAACGCCGGGGGTCTCGAGACGGCGAAATCGCGCGCGACAGAGATCGACTGGGTAACGAAGAGTTGCGATTGAGGATCACTTTGACTATCGGGTCAGCATTCCCGTCGCGATCACGTTCCGGCGGGGTCCGTCAGTCTGCTATCGCTTCACCTACGGCCAGGCTGCGGGATTCCCGGCTGGCCGCCATTGCCAAGCGGTGAACCTTGCGTAACACCTTTCTGCCTGCGGGATAACTTTGCGTAAACTTAGGAAAGATGGTTCAGACCAATTCTCGCTCCGTTGCGCACGCGGAGGTACTTCGAAGAGTATTTGACCTTGGAGGCCATGGGCTCACTCGGCCTCTTGCCGAGAGCATTCTCTCGCTGGACTTTCCCGATCATGATGCCACGCGCGTTATGGAACTCAGCACTAAAGCTAATGAGGGCGAGTTGACCGACGGTGAAGAAGCCGAGTTGGAAGCGTACGTGAATGTGGGTGACTTGCTGGCCTTCTGGCAATCAAAGGCCCGGCAAGCGCTGCAATTGCCTGCGTGAACGATGTTGCGGCCGAGGTCCGCCGCCGGGCCGCAGATCGTTGCGAGTACTGCTGTATTCCCGAGTCCGCGTTCCGGCGCCCGTTTCACATCGAGCACATAATTGCGAAACAGCACGGCGGCCAAGGTCGGCTTGAAAATCTGGCGTTAGCTTGCTGGTCGTGCAATTTTAAAAAAGGTCCAAACCTTACCGGAATCGATCCGGACACCGGGTTGATTACGCCTTTATATGATCCACGAAAACATCGATGGGCCGAACATTTCGTTTTGTTCGCAGCCTTTCTCAACCGGTTGGCATCGAGGTCAAAGGACTGACAATCATCGGTCGAACCACGGCGCGCGTGCTCGACATGAACAACCCGGTGCGGGCGAGGATACGGTATGAGTTGTGGCGCGAGGGTTTCCCAGACGTGCCAATTCCTTGATTCCAACCAGCAGTGGGCGTCAAGTAACTCAGGTCTCGTGAGGGCGATTATGCAGGAAACATCTCGGTGTTGTCCACTTTGGGAACGGCGGAAAATCTGGAAGCGGTGAAGTCGACAATGTTCCGGCACTTCGGCGGGTATAGCTATCAAATCAGCGCGGGTGAACGGGCGAGAGCTACTATCGTCAAAGTTATTGATTTACTAGGACCGCACGCCGCCGCTGATTGATTGGGTCATCCAAGAGTTCGGCACGCATGGGAGCGCCGATCTCGAACTGGAAAGTACGATCGTGTTTGTCGATCGGGAAGCGGCGAGAAAGCCGGAGCAGCTATCCATCGACGAGCTTGCGTCGAGAGTGAAGCAGGCGAAGCCGCGTTTTGATGAGGGATATATCGCGGAAAAGGCAGCCAATCTGTCGTCGAAGGGTTTGTTGATGGCGTCGACTGTTTCGTCTGCGTGTGCTTGACGACCTCACAAGTCTTGCTGTCCCTCCCGTGCCAATTCATCTTTTATCGACTGTAAGATTTGTTCCGGCGCATAGAAGTTTGTTTGCCGAACCGGTTGAACACCTCATCGAGCCGCACTAAACCTTTAATCGAGGCCGATCGCAAAATGCCGAGTTCCGATACTCGGTATTTTTCGGATTGCCGCTTCGCCGTCCCTTGGCGTCGTCCATCAGCAGAACCGTAGGCTTGATCAATCCGCCTGGGGACCAGGGGCGGGCTCCAGTTCTAGTGACTTCCACGCGTCGCGATAAGGGTCCAACCAGCCGCGGGGATAAGGATGACGATCGCTCGCAGTGAAAGTGCGGGTGTAATCCGGGAGCAGTCGCCGCATGGTGCCGTCCTTGTGCGGCCGCCCGTTCTTCCCTGGTGTCGCAAGCCACTTCCGGTGGGTCTCCGTGAGAACGTCGGCGACAAGTGCCGCGGGCAGAACGTGAACCGCCGGCCGGTGATCGGGGCACTTCCCGAAGTTCACGAAGCAGTAGAACAACCGGTCGCCGCGGGCTTGTTCGTGCTTCGATTTCATGTGCCATCCGCCATCGGAACCGATATCGCGGCGGGTTTTCACCTGAATGGAACAAAGTCGGGTGCCTTCGACATCCGTGACGACGATGTCGGCGTTCGGCACGCCGTGAGGCGCGAGCGCCGCACTATATCCACGGCGCAGTAGTTCTGCCATGACGTAATGCTCGCCGGCTGCGCGGAGCAGGGTTGTTTGAGACGCCATACCGTCAACCAATCCGATGGCCTACGGGAACGTTTGATGAGCTTACCTCCAGGGAATCTGATCGATTCGAAGACCGCTTCCTACTACCGTTTCTTTTTCACACCTTCGGCACCTGACCTCGGCAACGGAGCCCTCAGGCCCACAGTAAAGAATTCCATTACAGACGAAGCCCGCACGACATTCGCAGTCTTGGTGGAATAGGGGATTCGGAGCAGAAGTCTCATTCTGAGTGTTTGTAAGAGAGCGCATATAGCTAAGACGTAGCTCTCGTGCCAATTTTGTTGCAAACTTTGTTCCAGTGCTAACGGTGGAGCTCAAGCGGACGCGGTGGCTACCGTGGATGAGGTCAATTTAAAAAGAGGCATTCGCGAGCAGAGTCTATACATATTGGATTGACTTGCGCATCCTAGGAAGTCGGCACTTCCAGCTTCAAAAGGCCGATCACGCGTGAAGAATCCGGCGCAGACGAGAATACGGTACGGATGGTGGTGCGGGCGCTTTCTGGTCTGCCGCTTGATTTACCCGTATGCGTGGCGTCATCTCGCTAAGGTCTTGATGCAAATGACGCAGCAACCATTCCGAGCCACGCGGGGTTTGCCGCCGCGCAACGAGCACACCGGCCCGTAGGCCTGTAAATGAACACCCCCGGACTTTGAAGGGCACTTGGAAGCGGCGATAAAGTTGAGGCACTATCCCTCGGAGCTTGCGTCGAGCGTAAACAGATCAAGCTTCGGTTCTAGAAGGTCTGGCGCACCAATCCGCCAAACCGCAGGCGCGCCGCTCGCGAAAGGAACAGATCGCTATTCGATTACCTGGAACGAATAAAGCTTTCCGATCCGCCCCGACGATCCGGTTGCGTCACCCGAAGAAGGCGGTAGAATTCCATACTCGCCACCTTTCACATTGAGCGTCAATAAGTACGTCCGCGGAGCAGTTTTTTTGGGTTCAAATTCCACCGCGTCCCGGGAGGCCCCGCCTGACTTATGAAATACGCCGCCGGTGACGGTCCGAAATTCTCTCGAGTCGCTTTGGGTGTGTAGGTGAAGGACCTGATACTCGGTGGCGCCAACACCTTCTGGCGTGTAAATCAATATTTCAACGGGAGTTTTCAAGGCTGTCTTGCTTTGCGCGCCCTTGATATGCCCGTTGATGTCACCCTTCACAATGCCGTAAGTGCCGATCGATTTCATCACGCCGCCAGTTTTGAAGCTGACGACTTCCGGCTCCATCTCCTGCCAGCTCCCATTGAGTTTGAAATAGACGCCAATCTCGTGTACGGCCGCCGTTGCGTCGTCTTTGGCATTAGGGCCCGGAGCTGAAGTTGCGGGAGTGGAAGGCGTTGGGGGAGCCGACCCTTTGGCCACCATGGCGCCGATCAGCTTCTGCGAAACGCCGGCATTTTTTAGTGCAATTAGATCGTCGGGTCCAAGTGAAAAGCTGGAAGGCTGCGACGCAATCACTCCCGTGATCAGATCTTCCTCCATCCCGGCTTTGACCAGCTTGATAACTGAATCATTGGTCAAGGTTTTCGGACTTTGCGCCAGAGCGGCGGTAAGCATCAGTGCGGACAGCAACAGGGTTTTCTTCATGTTTGAACAGGCGCCCTCAAGGAAGATTTGGCTTGCGTGGAGTATACACCGCTAAGCCGGACTTTGTGTCCTGTTCTTTGTTGCTTCAGGATGGCAGCACCTGGGACCACACGCCGGTGCTGATTTCAAAACCGCTATTCTTCTCCGGGGGCAAACATTTGCTTGACGAATTGTTCTCCTGTACGATGGATGAGCAACAGCTCTGAAAGCTTTCGCGAGACTCTGGGCCAACCCAGATGCCCTTCAAACGCCAACGAATTCGAGACCCGCTTCACAACTTAATAGAGTTTCGTGCCGACCACTTCGAGAACACGATGTGGAACGTGATCCAGACCCGGCCGTTCCAGCGGCTGCGCC
Organism: Bryobacteraceae bacterium; assembly: GCA_965225785.1. Classification (GTDB taxonomy): domain Bacteria; phylum Acidobacteriota; class Terriglobia; order Bryobacterales; family Bryobacteraceae; genus Bog-113. The sequence continues at coordinate 832,978 of CBDDBV010000022.1, forward strand.
GAGTTAAACAGCTCGGATTTTCCGAACTGGTTAATCGGGGCGCCACCCATACGCGGCTCGCTCATGGCATCGGAGTATTCCACACGGCACGAATGCTGGTGAGTGTGATCAAACAACATTTGGGGGACCAACGATTCGAACCTCCCAAGGCGGAAACAGCACTGGCGGCAGCGCTCCTTCATGATGTGGGCCATGGGCCATTCAGCCATGCATTCGAGGAAGTTGGAAAACGTCTCGGCCTGAAGATGGCCCGGCACGAGGCTTTAAGCGATGCTTTGATCCGAAGCGGGGACGTCAGCGCGGCACTCGGGGAATGGCATGGCGGGTTTGCCTCCGAGGTGGCGGATGTGGTGGTTCGGGACGGGCCGAAAAATATCTACGGCGCCGTGGTGTCGAGCCAGTTTGACGCCGATCGTCTTGACTATATGCGTCGGGACAGGCTGATGACAGGCACGCATCATGGCGCCATTGACTTCGATTGGCTGCTCTCGAACATTGAAATCGGGGAGGTTTCGTACGGAGTGGACGACGAGAGCGTCGGAAAAACGGAGACGTTCGTCCTGGGATCGAAGGCGACGTATGCGGCTGAAAGTTATCTGCTTGGGCTGTTTCAGCTATATCCGACCGTCTATTTTCACAAGACTACACGCGGCGCCGAGAACGCCGTTAAACGAATTTGTAGGAGAAAAGCTGCGCCATGGTGTCCGCGGTCAAACTCTGTCGCGCTCTAAAGCGAAGATAGAAGGCCCGAGACGATTGTCGTAAGGCCTTACTGCTGGAGGCCTTGTGCGATTGGTGCTGCTGGTAGCCATAACGTTAATAAACACGAGTTTCCTGTTTGGCGGAAAGCCAATGTATGTGTCTCTTTGCAACAAGGTGGGTTTGCCTGTAGAGAGCGTCGTCCGCGCGCAGGCCGAGACACGGCTGGTCTTCGAAGCCGCCGGCGTGGAGATTTCGTGGGTGGGTTGCGACGCGGCAGCGACGGCAAAGCTGGAGCGGGGCAGTCAGCTTTTCGTGGTGCGGCTACTCGCGGACGCGCCGGTCCATACAAGCCGGAATGTTTCGCTGGAAGCAATGGGCAGAGCGTACACTCCCGAGCGGGGAACGGGCTATCTTGCAGACGCCTACGTCCATTCCGTCACTACTTTTGCGGCGGCGCGTCAGGTGGACCGAGACGAGCTGTTGGGTTTTGTTATCAGTCATGAACTCGGCCACGTTTTGTTGGGTCCGGGACATGTACCCGAAGGCGTCATGAGCGGGACGTGGAAGTCAAACGAAACGGCCGCGATGCGCAAGCGGTGGCTGCGATTTCCGCCAAGCCAAGCGGAATCGATCCGGCATGAGCTGGAAAAAAGAGCAAGCGCGTCCGAAGCGCGATAAACTTACCGGCAAGCGCCGGAACGCGTCAGCAGTGAGTCCTCAAAGTTTAACGCCGGTTACGGAGTTGCTTCGCCGCTGGACCGCGGGGGAGCAAGAATGTCTGGATGAATTGGTTTCATTGGTGGAAGAGGACCTGCGCCGAATCGCCCGCCGGTTGATGCGGGGGGAGCGTTCGGGTCACTCTCTGCAAACCACCGCTCTGGTCAACGAAGCGTATTTACGATTGGTCGATCAGCAACAGGCTGACTGGCGCGCGCGGTCGCAGTTCTTCGCCATTGCGGCGGGCCTGATGAGGCGCATCCTGGTGGACCATGCACGCGGAAGGCACCGAGCCAAGCGTGGCGGGGCCGCTCCGCACTTGCAAATGGACGAAGGACTAGTCTTTGTCCCCAGTAAGTCCGCTGCGTTGATCGCGTTGGACGACGCGCTTTCGGACTTAGCGCGTCAGCATCCGCGCCAAGCACGAGTGGTCGAACTACGGTATTTTGGCGGCCTGAGCGTGGAGGAAGCCGCGGAAACGTTGCAGGTTCATGAGAACACCATTATTCGGGATTGGGGTTTCGCGAAGGCTTGGCTTGCACATGAACTTCGGAAGCCGGGAGACGATGAGGGTCGTTTCCGATCAAGTGCGTGAGAGCGCTCACGCTCCAAACAGCGATGTTCGTCTCCCTATCAGCGTTGTGGCGACGATAACTACTGAGAACCGGTAGTGATGCGTATAGCGAAAGGCGCACGTTGAGATGTGCCTGAGAGCGAAGCCGGAGCGCGTCCAAGGGTTGAGCGCTAATCCATTGTCCACTGGAGTCTTTGAAACGGACTCCGGTTGGACTCCAGAAACGAACCACCCGGCTGTAAGTGTCACTTACAGACCATCCTCGCTGAAAAAAAAGACTTGTGCCAAAAGATTTGGACGCCCGATGGACACCAAAAACGCTGTTCGGACTCCGGGTGGACTCCATAGACTCTACCCCAATGCCGGAGGCGGAAGCACCCAGGCAGCTTGCGTGGCGAACCATCTTCGCGCGCTCTCTGGCTTCGGACCACAAACCTGGGTGTGCGACGATTCCCCGGGCAGCGGATCGGGATGTACGGTTTGGCGCTTTGACCGAATCTGGCCCGCAGTGAGACAGACGAGAGCATAGCCCTCGTGCCCAATCATCACCCGCTGCACATCGCCTCTCTCGGAGTCGATTACGTCGCGTCGGTAAACCGACATCGGGTCACCATCTTCGTCGTCCTCGAACGCGGCCGACCGGGGGCGCATCCGTTCAAGCTTGGGATCGAAATAGAAGTGCCAGGGTGGGATGCGCCGGAGCAGCGCAGCTTCGTCCGTCACAGCCGGATCGTTAGGGAAATTTCTGGCGCAGTCTTCCGGCGTAATCAAAGTGTACTGATCTCACTTTCCGGAGACGCGCTCCACCCAAGCTTTCAATATGCGGTCTTTGCCGGCGAGCGTGCCTTCAACGCTCTGGCCTGATTCGGCGTCTGCGGCGAAAAAACTGACTTGCTCGGGTGAGTCGATGTAGACCTCGATGTCGATGCTCTTGGTGTGCCATTCCAATTGAATGCCGCCCTGAACTCGGGGCACAATCGCTGGTGGCGGTGTCTGTGGTTGAAGAAACTCCGCAAGCAACCGGATCGCCCGGACGGCGTTCTGTGGAGCAATAGGTTTTGCCGCGTAAGAGTTCCATCCTTTCGGAAGATTAAGCAGTTCTGCAACCGCTTCGACGCTCTTTGAGAACGTTGATAACACCGGATGATTGGCGTGCAGCCTGATGCGCAACCCCGGTCCCCGCCTGGTTATGACCACCTTACGCATCACCGGGGCAGGTTGCTCAACTGCCGCTGTCACGACCGCAGGCCTTGCCAGTACGTCTGGCAGCGTCGTCGCGGAAAGCAACCGCTCAGACAGGATAGCTGCCTCCGCCAATCCATAGTCACTCTCACCCAAGATCACTCTGTTCGGCATCGATTCTCTCCCATACCCGATGCATTTCGGGCGTTGTCAGATCCGCGAATCCCTTCACAATCCACCGCCGACCAACATCAAAGAATGCGAACGCGCCCTCAATTCCTTCTCCGATCGGCACGCCGCGAGCTGTCATGTTCAAGATTAAGAGCGGAGAGTTGTCTTCTTTCTTCCATGCCGGATTCACCATCACGTGGAGTCTTCCGATGGGCTTCCCGGTTTCGTCCGGAATCACGAAACGCGTGCGCAGCCCGGCATCCTCAGGATTGGGCAGAAACGATGCATTCGTCAGCCCGGACCACATGGAGAAGACGTTTTCCAATTGTCCATGCCCGCTCCAGGCTCCAGACGGCTCAATGTGATTGACGTAGGTCACCTCGCACTGGTTCACCGCCAAGGTACCCAGCTTTTCGTCCCGAAGAAAGTCCTCCAGTACGGCCACCTCTCCGCGGAATTTCTCGCGGATGGGTTCGTAGTGGGGGTAGGGCGCCATGCCTTCCGTCTTGCGCCAGTTGTGAATAAACCGATCTGACTGCATTTGGATGAGTTCGGTCTTCGTCTCGTTGACGAACCAAACTCTTGGCAAGGGTGGCTTCTCCTCAATCGTGACTTCCATTTGCGCGGGCGCAGGAGGATCGAAATTCTCAAGGATCGGCAGAAGTGGCGGATGTTCCTCAATCAGCGGTAATTGCTGACGAAACTGTGCCCAGAGCACGCCGAGGTGCGGGCTCGTCAAACGCGAGAGCGGCTCAAACTGGAGTGACAATACGGTCTCCGCGACCGGCGGTTTGCGGAAATCGGGCAGATCTTTAGGCCGTGACATCACTATGCGAAACTCGAGCCAACTGATTGCTTTTGAATTGTTTTTGGGCCGCACATTTGGAGCAGCCCATCATGCTACCACTCCCAAGATCACCGCACGCCGGGCGTCGTTCGGGCGACACGCAAATCGATTCTATGGTATGCAAGATTAGCACTATGGTATACCATACTAACATGCCTCGGTCGCCAGAAACGAGCGTCGATCCGGAATTCTGGAATCGTCTGCGCGAGGCTCTCAGGTCCCACATGGAGGTCACGGGCCTCAAGCAAAAGGACCTTGCGCCCAAGTTGGGGATCGGTTCAACGACGCTGAACAATTTCTTGAATCACCAGAGTGAAACGCTCAGCGGGCTCCCAGTAGCATTGGCATGCACAATCGTCGACCTCTTCTGTGATGGCAAAAAGATCGGGAGAATCGTGCAGAGCGGAAATGGGGAGCCGGTCGCAGAACTCCTGGAGGAACAACTCGTGCTGGAATTCGATGGTGCATTCGAGATCAGGCGCGAATCGCAACAAACCCCAGCGATTGTTCTCCGGAAGTCCGCAGCCCGCCACGAAAGCTTGCGATTGGCGATCAGAAGGATTGGCTAGAGACTGCCGGAGCCTTGCTTTGCCCAGCGTCAAGTCTTCCGATTTCTTATTGCACGATTGGCGTCGCGAGAAACGCGCTAGTCAGGCTCGACGACGCATCTGGCGCTACGGAAATTGAAGGCGGCTGCTCCGCCGCCGCCCTACCGGAGTGCTCGGTACTTTATCCACCAGGAATGAGATAACTGATGGTTTAGATTGTAGGAACGAGCGGCTTTCACTTTTCAATCGGCGACTCCCGTTCTGTTGTAAGTAGAAGACTCTTCGACCCGGTTCGGAAAACCGAAGAGCGTCAATGCTCGCACTCTGCCGCACCCGGGTTATACGCAATTCGTTTGTCATAGACGATATCGATTAACTGGGGTCAATTGTCGTCGTCTTCTTTAGAGTCCTCAGAATTGGCTCCATCATCGACAAACTCTTTGCAGCCTTCGGCAAAGGATGGTGAATTCGAATTCTCTCCAGCAGTCTCGCAAGCGTCTTCGTCGTCGACTCCTTTTTCCTCGGCCCAATTGTAGCCAGCCCTGTGCCCGCTACAGTCCGCGGTGCAGTCGTTTGTGTAGACTCGATGCGCTGAAGCTTCTCCGCCGGTCGGAGTTTCTACGTCGGTTGGATCTTCTACTTCGGTTGACTTCTCTACGAAGGTTGGAGCTTCTACACCGGCTTGGGTTGCTACAGCGTGGGAGTCGCTGACTGAAGAGTCGGTCCTTGGTTCCAGTTTAAGAACGTAGAGAAAGGCTGCAACAAAGGTCAAACCAATCAGAATCTTTCCGAAACTATTCATGCGCGAGTCGGTTTCCCTTCCGACGAAGTATACGCGAGGTATATCCGAGACCCAAACTTTCGCTTTTTTGATTTCTGGTGGTTTTCTCAGACCATATTTGAGTTCAAGGCGTGCCTATCCATGCGCGACCCATATATGTCAGGTGATTTGTCGGGGTTCCTGTCGGGAAGTAGCCTAGAAACCGGCCGTTGACGCCGAAATGTCGGGTTTGTCGGGTTTCCCTGAGGATAGAGAGCGTCTAGGAATGGAACGCTTATTAGTCGTTCGCCACTGGAGTCTTAGAAATGGACTCCGGTTGGACTCCAGAAATGAACTACCCGGCTGTAAGTGTTTGAGGATTTTGGTCGGGCTGCCGAGATTTGAACTCGGGACCTCTTGCACCCCAAGCAACAAATATCAATCACTTACAGACCATCCCCACTGAAAACAAAAGACTTGCGCCGAGGCGATTTGGACGCCAGTTGGACGCCAAAACGCCAATTCGGGCCGTTTGGACTCCGAACGGACTCCACTCCCGAGCCGGTCCAGTCAGTTGATCGCGACGTGCCCGGCTTGTGAAACGCGCGCCACAAATGGGCCGGGTCGTGAGCGGAGGATGCGGAATATGCGTGGCAACGCTGCCACAAATGCGGCGGCGATCTCGTTGCCGCGCAGGTTCCCGGCGGTGAGGACGAATACCCTCGCGTTGCTGGCCCGCAGTGCGCTGATCTCCAGCGGACGGTATCTCAGCCTCTGATCCTTTGTGAGCACTACCCAGCCGCGCTCTCCGACCGCCTTGAGCCAGACGCGGTCTTCCTCGTCGCGTGCAAAGTGATCGTCGTGAATCTCGACGACGAGTCCACAGTCGATGAGCTCCGTCCTGATCGGCTCTACGCCGAGCGACCTGTCGATGAATAATACGGTTCCATCAGGCGGCTTCGCATCGGATGGCTTCTTCGATTGCACTGGTCTCCAAACGGAAGTCCCGCACCAGGTCCGCTACGGAGTCACCGGCCTTGTAGCGTTCATAGATGGATGAAACAGGAATGCCGGTTCCGGCGATCACCGGTCGGCCGAACGAAATCGCCGGATTCATGACGACGACGCGGGGATCGGAAGCAGGGGCTGCGTCCGATTGGGTGTCTCGGGTGAAAGGATAAAGCTTGATCGGCAGCCCCTTCGCATCCCACTCAATGCGTTTGAGGTAAACGCCGATGATTTCCTTCATCGCATGCTGGCCTTCCCGCGAAGCGTTGATCAACTCCCCGTAGCGTTCGACAAAAAGATCCAGGCCGTCCGTCTGGAATGCCTGATCGATGAGAGGATGCTCAGCCGAAAACTGGCGACGCATATAGTCGAGGGCTTTGCGGACCTTCGGGAGCTTCACGCCATGGCGGCGTCGAATTGCGGCCAGCACATGTGCCTCTACAAGACTGATAAAGGACAGGTACTGCTTCCTCGGGTCGTCGAGATGAATTAAGGGGCGGGAACGCTTTGTCTGCCCACCGGCAGGATAGAGCCTCCCCACCACCCAGCTGCGGAGCGTCGCTTCGTGCATGCGGAGGTAGTGGGCTGCTTCCGCCACCGAGTAGGCGGGCACCAGACGGGGATCGTCATTCGTCTTGAACGCCATTTCTTCCTCTGAAACATTATCGACCCGCCGTGTTGGTGCAAGCAAGGCGGCGCGCCAAGAACTACTGGACGAGGATGGTCGATGGGACTGCGGTCGCCACGGTCGGGGGTGCTTGTGGCGGAGTCGGTGTTGCAGGGGATAGGACGACGGCGCTCAATTCTGGCTTTTTTGCCGCGCCGGAAAGCTTCTGCTGAATCCGGCGTGTCAATTCGTTTTGCCGCTCAGCCGTGACGAAGGTGTATTCGCCGGTCATCTCCAGGTCACTGTGGCCAGCGATCTTCGAAGCTTCGATAGCGCTGCCGCCGACCTGCTGCCGCCACGTAATATTCGCGCGTCGGAATGAGTGCGGCCCGAGACCCTCGAAGTCGCAGCCCTCTGCCTTCGCGGCCTGATGAAGCACATCGCGAACTCCTGAATCCCACAGCGGCTTTCCTGGGGCACGCCGTTGCTGGAAGATAAACTCTTCTGCGGACGCTTCATCCGAAACCGCTTTCTCGCGGTAGCGATCGACTAAATCTCCGATACCCAGGGTGCGCCTGCTTGTGTCGCTTTTTGGACGGCTGATCTCTTGATGCCAAACACGCTGCTCAATTTTGACGGTTCCGGCGTTAAGATCGAGGTGCTTCCAACGCAGACCCAGGATCTCTGAAATGCGCGCGCCGGTCGCGATGCAAGTTTCGATCACGAGTAGGTACGGATCTTCAAGATGGGACAGCACCCGTGCCGTTTCCTCGAACGAGAGTATCTTCCGCTCCCGCTTGTGCTGCTTCTTCCCGAGCTTGGCTCGACTGGATGGGCTGCGCTTGCCTTCTTCCCACAGCCCGTGCCCCTCGGCATGGTTGTAGATGCGAGTCATGATCGCCCGCACGCCATGCATGGTCCACCACGAATCAAAGGTGGTGTGGAGCCAATCCTCCACGGCTTGTGGACGGATCTCGTTAAGCCGCAACTTGCCCCACTTGGGTAGGAGGTACTCGCGCAAGTAGAACATCTCCTTCTGGCGAGTCGGCTCCGCAATCTGCTTCACACGGCCCAGATAACCCTCGATGTACAGGCGCGCGATTTCGCCGAAAAGAGCGACGCCGGATGCGGCAACCTGCTGGACCGCGATTTCGATAGTGGGCGCGTTTAACTTCGCGAGGAACTTGTCCCTGAGGATTACGGCTTCTTTCTTGGTGATCGCGCTTTCGCCCTTGCTCGGTCCAATAGCCTGATATCGGCGGAGCGTCTTCACAGACCCGTCTGGCTGAATTTCGTCGGACCGATAGCGGAAGATCCAGGGCCAGCCCTGGCGATCCTTTCGCGGTTTAACTTCCGGATGTTGAGAACGCACTTTAACTCGCAGGCCCCCGGCCAGCCTGTCGAGACTAGCTTCCGTTGCGAGCATCATGCAAGGTCCAAATGGAACGATTCGGCACCTTCGTTCCTCTGGGAGGCTCTCTCCCCTATTAAAACCTGACAAACCCGACAAATCGGGTCTAAGTTACTGATAGCACTAGCCGAGGATTTGTCGGGTAGGGCAATTTTCCCGACAAAAAACCCGACAAACGGCTTCTGAAAACCCGACAAATTCCGAATTCTCATTCGCCACCGTCACTGATCTCGGGATCGTCCGATCCGACCGGAAGAAGCGTCGATCTCCGAAGATGCAAGACGGATTTAGAGGAACCCGCTACGGTCTTCCGGATGGTCAGGGTCTCGCGACCCTTGTCGATTGAGGCGAGGATTCCTCGTTCGTTAAGCCTCTTCCTAAGGGTTTGCTCGGTAACCGGCAACGACTCGCTAGTTTCGCCGCACGCCCGCTGAACGACTTGAAAAGCGGCCATTGGTTCGAGGTAGATATGGTCGCCATCAAACCACCCAACGCATCTTCCCTGTGGCACCAACCTCCCCGTGCCCTCCACTCTCCAGCCACAAGGCAAGAGATTTCGATCCGGCTCGTTTCCTTGGAAGGGTGCAAGATGCGCTTGACCGGACACCAGACATGCACGCAGAACAGAAAGATAACGTTCGGTTGGTTCCGTCGCCGCTTGATGCTTCGCCTGCGCCGCGGAGACCGCGCACAAGGATTCCCAGCAACGTTGGCTCAGATCCTGGCGAACAGCATCGTCGATGGCCCCGATTTCCACGCTGAACTGCAGGAACATCTCGAAACCCGCCTGCAGATTGGAGATGATCTCCGGAGTACGCGCGTGTCCGCCCGCAGGACAGGTACCGCGAAGCTCGGACACTCTCGCGGCCAGCGCTCGTCGCAAGGCTTCGAAATCACGCGCGACCCACTTGGCGTAGGCTCCCATCGCTTTGGCGTACGATCCATCGCGGGCTTCATCTTGGCACCCCTTTAGCCGGAGCGAGTCGATCTGACCTTTCGATATTTCCAAGACCAGAAGCCGTGCGCGAAGGGAATGACCACGCGGAACGTCTTCACCGGTCGACAGGACCAGTCCGCGCGGGGGCTTCGATTCGCGCAGATTGGCTTTGGAGTCTAGCCGGATACGCCCCGAGTGATTTCCGGCCGCCCGAAAGATTCTGTCTGCGGCAGCGTGATAACGGCTGACTTCTGCGATGTTTCCTTGAGGCGCGAAATCATCGATTACGATCAGCGCGTCTTTCGCGTAGAACGCCAGCTGTTCGAGCGCGTTTCCTGTGGATGACCAGGACCCTGGCAGGTTCAGCCGGTCCATTCCCGGACCGAAGTGCTGCTGTTCCAACGCCGCTAATTCACTCTTAAACGCGCCCGTCTCTCCAACCAGGTGAAGCGCGAAATCCGTGTCGCCGAAGATTGCGCGGTATGTTGCGGCCCGCAACGGGAAGCTGACAGCCCCCGGCCCAAGACAAACCGACCGCAGGCTTGCCCTTACGGCGGTTAGCGCGTTCGCTTCGGAGTCTGGCAACATTAGCTCGTACCGGTTGAGCGTGCCAGGAAGACGCACGTTTACGCCAGGAACGGTGCCTTCCGCGCCCACAGCACCCGCGCCATGGATGAATAGCCAACGACCGTTAAGCTTTCGCCAGCCAGTGTGGGTAAACGTCACCCGCTCTTCGGCGGCTAGCGACAGCGACTGGATTGCGGTGCGCGCGTAGTCCCGCTGATTGGGATAGGTGATTGCGCCCGGGCCCAGTAGTTTGATTGGCCACTCCATACCGATAAACTCGGACGCCGGGATGGTGAACTGGGACTCGCGGCCGATCAGTTCGGCGACGATCTCGAATTCTCGCTTGATCTCCACGCCGTCGTCTAACACCACACTTGACCTGATAGAGGCTGAGTAGTTCGTCAACTGTTGACGTGACTGTTTTTCACCCTGACCTGTGATCCGGAACAGGCCTTCGGGTTTCGATTCGAACTGGGACGGACTGACGATCTGCATGGCGGTGGCGGGTGCCGATTCGCTAAACAAAGCCAGGACTTTTTCCGGTCCGGATTTCGCCAGTAAATCGTCTACGCCATTGACATCGCAATCAGCCGGAAGCTCCACGTATCGAACAGCGGAACCACGCTTCTTGAGTTCGCGCGATAGAGCGGTACGCGCGAAACCAACGCTGGGGTTCGTGCTCACGTTTCGATCAAACAGAATGGTTACCGTGCGTTCGTTCCAAACGACCCGATTAAGGTCGTTTATAGGCCCTTTGATGTCGATGCGGTTACCATTGGGGCCAGATGCTTTTCCCGTAACGCCCCGCCAGTTCCAAACGCCCGCTATCGCGATGGGAATGAAACGAGGATGATTGGCTTCGTAATTCGCCAGCCTTTGAAGAGCGAGAGCCTTTTTTTCCCCCTCAACGATGACGATCGGTATAGTTTGTGCCGCAAGCTGTTCCAGCGTGACGCCCGGCGGAAAGTAAAGCCGGTTTGCGCTTCCGGGGGCGGATAAGTATTTGTTTTTCTGCTTTGGCGTGCCATTCTTGTCCAATTCGTGTTCAGGGTTGTCAAGACGAATCCGGTAGCTGTGGGGATAGGGCTCGCCCGGCACGTAGTAAGGAATCAAGATCCCTGAACAGTCTCGCTTTCCTTTCTGACCGATAACATCGCGAGCTTCCTGATGTTCGACCCTTCGCAGCATGGCTGCATCGGCGATATTACGTGAGATCCAGCAAGCCTCGAGACAGCTATAGTGGCTATCGGAAAGGCCGACTCCCCATGACGGAACCGAGCGAACTACGGCGGCTTGCGAAGGGACGTTTACGGGTTCGGCAATCGGAGTCGGAGCGCTCACTTCGTGCCCTCCTGATACAGCCCGAACGCCCGCGCAACCGCGAGCGAGATTGCCAACGCCTCCGATGGTTCAGATGCTTTTCCAACCCGCTTTCCGATTCGGACCGTTACCGAATAAACGCCCGACCTCGAGCGAGTACATGAGTACCGGTCTGGACCCGCGCCTTGAAGCAGCCGAAATGCATCCGCCGCCCGGAGTGTCGGTTGGAAATAAGTTCTCTTTTTCCACTGGCGATTGCTAAGCAGGAATCGCTCCGGGCCGACACGCCAGCCCATGACTTTCTCTGCCAAGGCTCCAACGAGGCCGTCCGAGGTCACTTAGGCCCGACCTCTCCGCCTGTCTGTCCAAATGAATCGAAATTCAGCGTCGTGTGAAGATCTCGAAGCCGGTCCGCCTCAGTTTGCAAGGCACCTCTAATTTGGCGGAATTCCTCCTGCGTCAGAGACCCGTCACCAAGCTCCAACTTACAGATCTTGAAGCGGCTGACGCGAGCGAGTCGCGATAGTCGACTCTGCGACATGCCGAGTGCAGTTCGTTGACACTTTATGTCCATAACAACTGCAATTGTTGCGGTTATGGGCCGTTTGGTCAGTGGCGCTACGGGGGCGTTTTGGTGGTGATTTGGTAGCGATTCAAGCGCGACTTGTCAGGAATTTGGTTCAGCAATGCCGGACTGGAGTTCTGCTACAGTAATTTGCTTCTTGAGTTGCCTCGAAAAGGCGTCCGCATAGTTCTTCAAATTCCCAGCGCGGGGAGTAACGCGATGGTTGATGTGGCCATTCACAGAGCTTTTCTCTAAACCAACCTTTTCAGCGAGCTGGTCGTGGCTCCATCCACACTCTCGTCGCCATCGGTCTAGGTTTTCGCCGATAGTTGATCGTTTGGCAGTTCGCGCTGGCGGGCAAGATTTGAGCGCTCTCTGACCGACGCGAATGCATTCCTGAGCGGAAATCCGGCACAAGTCGTTGATTCGGATAGACACTGATTCGTACTTCTCGCCATGAAAAAAGGCCGCACCTCTGGAAATTACCAAGTCTGGAAAATCCAACCTCAGGTACTCAAGCCAAGCCCTGAGGTTTTCCTGCTCCGGCTGAATGCCGTTTGCGACGGCGTGCTCGATCCCAGCCTTGGCAAGATCCTCATCCCACGACGGGCAGTGACGGCGCGGGTGCGGTATGGCGCTAGGAGCGAGTTCGAGCGCGACCGCAGCCCGCGTCGCAAGATGCTCAAAATGCTCCCGCAACTCGGCGTTCGCGATGTTATCCGGATAAAAACGCCACCGGCCTCCGGCTGCGTCGCTCGCGACCGCGTTCCATTCCGCCACGAGGGGCGGCCATCGCTTGCCTAATTCCCTGAACTCGGTCGCGAGTAAATCCCAAAAATTATCTGCGGGCAAATCCCATCATAAAAGCAGCACGGGATTATGACGCACGGTTATGCAAACAGAGTAGCTGAGAGCCTGGATATGCTTCCGATATTGCGGATTATCAGGTTGTCCGTCTTGGCACAATGGGGTCCGCCGCGTTTGCCCGGACGAGATCAAGATCTGACTGCTCCAGCCGAAACAGTCCCAACTTGCCGCGCACCGGGAGGAATGGAAGCGTTTGCGCGTTCGCCAGCTTCCACCCAACCGGGCCCTGCATCCACACGCTGGGGCTGCTGCTGACACAATCAACTACGTTGGCCAATCCAACAATGCCGCCGAGGTCAAATGTTTTCGGAAGGTCAACGCCATAGCAGCGCTCAATGTCGGACAGGAAATCGGAAGGCGGCTTCCTAGCGGACGCGTGAATCAGGAGCGGGCCACGGTATTTCGTTGACCACGATCGGTTTTCAATATCTTTGTGGCCGTTCACGATCAGCCATGCCCATGGCTGCCGGATGGACAGGCAGCGGGTGGACAGGCAGCGGGTGTTTGCATCGAAGACCAGCATCTAGTTTCCAATGGCGAATTTATTATAGAAGGGACCTGGTTTACTCCGTCAACTTTTGCGAAGTGGCAAGCGGAGTCTGATTCGCGACCAAAGCCCACTTTCTGCCACGGGTCGTCAACGCCGAATCGTAGAATGTTTGACAACAACCCTTCATTTTCGAAACAAGATGTTATCTTGACCGGGAGTGCGCCACGCAGGAACCCTGAAACAACCGCGAGCATTGAAGATTCCGCCGTGTGAGCCGGACCGCCTATGAGCGACGCCGATCAGTTCTTCCGTTCGCCTATTCTCAACTCGCCCTACGCCATCCCATCCCGCCACTGGGAACTTGACGAACAGGGCCAGCCCACCCACTGCACCGTCGACTCCCGCCGCCCCGCCAAGTACATTTCGCCCATCCCGAAACCGCGCAAGCAGAAAGGTAAGCCCAAGCAGTCCGACCTGATCTTCAACGACCAGCAAGACCAGAAGTATGACCCGACGCCCGTCATCAACGAGCTTCGCTTCCACGTCGGCCAGTGGCGCAATCTGCCCAACTCCGCCGACTGGCTCGTCACCCCCGAAACCGCCCGTCTGCTCGACCATTGGCGCAACCACCCCTTCACCGGCATCCGCCCGTTCTTCTGCCAGATCGAAGCCGTCGAAACCGCCATCTGGCTCACCGAAGTCGCGCCCACCTTCAAGAGCGGCAAGCGCTACCTGGAGCACCTTAAGAACTCCAATCACGAAGCCAATCCAGAGCTCATGCGCCTCGCGCTCAAGCTCGCGACCGGCGCAGGCAAAACCACCGTCATGGCCATGCTCATCGCCTGGCAAACCGTCAACGCCGCGCGCCGTCCAGCCAGTTCTAAATTCACGCGCGGATTCCTCATCGTCGCTCCCGGTCTCACCATCAAAGACCGCCTGCAGGTGCTCCAGCCCAATGACCCGCACAGTTACTACCAGGACCGTCAGCTTGTTCCGCAGGACATGCTGGAAGCCGTCAACCGCGCCAAAATCGTGATCACCAACTATCACGCCTTCAAACTTCACGACACGCTGGAACTCGCCAAAGGCACGCGCTCGCTCCTGCAAGGCCGCGGCCCGCGTCTCGAAACTCTCGAAACCGAAGGCCAGATGATCCAGCGCGTCATGCCGGAACTCATGGCGCTCAAGAACATCCTCGTCCTCAATGACGAAGCCCACCACTGCTACCGCGAAAAGCCCGGCGACCCCGACGAGGAAGCCCCCAAAGGCGACGACAAGCAGGAAGCCGAGCAGAATCGCATCGCCGCCCGCATGTGGATCTCCGGCCTCGAAGCCGTTAACCGCAAGCTCGGCATCTCCCGGGTGATCGATCTTTCCGCCACGCCATTTTTCCTGCGCGGCTCCGGCTACACGGAAGGCACGCTCTTCCACTGGACGATGAGCGACTTCTCCCTCATGGACGCTATCGAATGCGGCATCGTAAAGCTCCCGCGCGTCCCCGTCGCCGACAACATCTCCGGCGCGGACGTCCCGATCTTCCGCAATCTTTGGGAGAACATCCGCGCCGACATGCCGAAGAAGCAGCGGAACAAGGACGTGGATCTCGATCCGCTCAGTCTTCCGGTCCAGCTACAGACCGCGCTCGACGCGCTCTACGGCCACTACAAAAAGACCTTCGACCTATGGCGGGCAGCCGGCATTCAGGTCCCGCCCTGCTTCATCGTCGTCTGCAACAACACGTCGGTGTCGAAGCTGGTTTACGACTACATCTCCGGCTTTGATCGCAAGAATCCCGACGGTTCCACGGAACCGGTCCCCGGCCGCCTTGAACTCTTTCGCAATTCGGACGAGCACGGCAATCCGTTTGCCCGTCCGCGCACTCTGTTGATCGACAGCACTCAGCTCGAATCCGACGAAGCGCTCGACGACAACTTCCGCGCAATGGCGGGGCCGGAAATTGAACAGCTACGCAGGGACATCGTCGAGCGCACCGGCAGCGCCCGCGACGCCGCAAACCTCACCGATAAACAACTGCTTCGGGAGGTCATGAACACGGTGGGCAAAGTCGGCCGCCTCGGTGAGTCAATTCGCTGCGTCGTTTCCGTCTCCATGCTTACGGAAGGTTGGGACGCCAACAACGTCACTCACGTGCTCGGCGTGCGCGCGTTCGGTACGCAGCTTCTGTGCGAACAAGTGATCGGTCGCGCCCTTCGCCGCCAGTCCTATGAATTGAACGCCGATGGAATGTTCAACGTCGAGTACGCCGACATCCTCGGCATTCCCTTCGACTTCGCCGCTACGCCAGTCGTCGCGCCACCGCAGCCGCCGCTCGAAAGTATTCAGGTCAAAGCCATGCGCCCCGAGCGCGATCATCTCGAAATCCGCTTCCCGCGTGTCTCCGGCTACCGCGTCGAACTGCCCGACGAAAACATCACGGCCAACTTTAACCAGGATTCCATTCTGGAACTGACCCCGGATCTGGTCGGGCCAACCGTCACCAGCAACGCCGGAATCATCGGAGAAAATGTCGACCTCACGGTCAAGCACCTGGGCGAACTCCGGCACTCCTCCGTTCTCTACCACCTCACGAAGCACCTCATCTACAGGAAGTTCCGGGACCCGGACGGCGAGCCCAAGCTCAATCTCTTCTTCCAACTGAAGCGCGTCGCGGAAGAGTGGTTGACCACCTGTCTCATCTGCAAAGGCGGAGCCTATCCGGCCCAACTGCTCTACCAGCCGATCGCTGAAATCGCCTGCGACCGAATTTCCGCAGCCATCACCCACGCCGAGCTCGGTCGTCGCCCCATCAAGGCCGTGCTTGATCCGTACAATCCCGCCGGTTCCACCATCCACGTCCGCTTCAACACTTCCAAGACCGACCGCTATCTAACCAGTCCCGATAAATGCCACGTCAACTGGGTCATCCTCGATAGCGGCTGGGAAGCCGAATTTTGCCGCGTCGCCGAGGCGCATCCCAAAGTCATCGCCTACGTGAAGAACCACGGTCTCGGCTTCGAAGTCCCTTACCGCTGCGGGGCCATTGCCCGGAAATACTTCCCGGACTTCATCGTCAGAGTCGACGACGGACGCTCCGATCCGCTCAACCTCATCATCGAAATCAAGGGCTATCGGGGCGAAGACGCCAAGGACAAGAAATCGACCATGGACACTTACTGGATTCCCGGTGTCAACAACGACGGCGGCTATGGCCGCTGGGCCTTCGCAGAATTTACCGACGTCTATGAAATGCAGTCCGACTTCGCCAAGAAGGTGGAAGAGCGCTTCAACACCGTGATCGAGTCCGTCGTAAACCCCGATGCCTGAGAAGACTCCCAAATCGCCCGCACTCAAAAGCGTGGAAACCCTGCTGCACGAGGAAGCCTCACGCAAGAACATTCCGACGGCGGAGTTTCAGTCCGTCATGCGCAAGGAGGAAGAGAGTCCGGTCCAGGTCGCCTATCAACGCCGCAACCGCGACCTCGATCCGCAACTCGTCTGGCGCGGAAAGGATGAGCAGGATTGGTCCGATCTCGTCGTCCAGGCCCCGCCGCTTTACATCCAGGAGAAGGTGCATCCCAAGGCGTTGATCGACGATCTCCGCCGCCACAGCACCCGTCCCGATGACGATCAGCCCAGTCTCTGGTCGGACTTCAACGGACTGCCGAACGAAGACGCCCGCACCGAGTTCTACCAGCACGACGCGAACTGGACCAATCGCATGATTCTTGGCGACAGCCTGCAGGTGATGGCGTCCTTAGCCGAGCGCGAGGGATTGCGCGGACAGGTGCAGTGCATTTATCTCGACCCGCCTTACGGAATCAAGTTCAATTCGAACTTTCAATGGTCGACCACCAGCCGCGATGTGAAGGACGGCAACGTCGAACACATCACGCGCGAGCCGGAACAGGTGAAGGCATTCCGCGATACCTGGCGCGACGGCATTCACTCTTATCTGACTTACTTGCGGGATCGGCTAACAGCCGCGCGCGACTTACTAAGTGACTCTGGTTCTATCTTTGTGCAGATTGGCGATGAGAATGTGCACAGGCTGCGTGCGCTCCTCGATGAAGTTTTCGGCCCTGACAATTCTGTTTCAGAGATAGTAGTGAAGAAGAAGGGGAGCCAGAAATCTTCGTTCCTTGATCCAATAAATGACTTCATCCTGTGGTATTCGAAAACACCGAGGGCAAGCGGACAACCGAAATACCGGCCCCTCTACGAACTTCGCGAACTTGACGCCGACACAATTGATGAGTTTTCTCGCCTCGAGCTCGCCAACGGGAGCCAGATAAACCTCAAGAGCCACGTTGACGACCAGGGAAACAAACTCGATTTCAGGAGCTATCCGAGGCGAGTCGAAGTGGAATTTCCCGGCGCAAGACTGTTTCGCCCTTGGCCTATTACTAACGGCGGCGAGCGGCCGAGCCAGATGGACCCTATTCTTCTCGAGGGAAGCCCTATCTATCCACCTAAGGGAAGGTGTTGGAGCCACACGTCAAAGGATTCGGAGCGCGGATTACCCGGAATGCTCAGAAACCGCGCCGCGAATAGGCTAGTCCGATCAAAGGGGGCCCTGGACTACAAACGCTATTTAGATGACTTTCCGTTCAGGGGCATATCAAACTGGTGGGACGGCTTCGGAGGGGCAGCGGACCAAGTCTACGTGGTTCAGACGAATGAAAGGGTGGTCGAACGATTAATGTTAATGACCACTGACCCCGGCGACCTTGTTCTCGACCCCACCTGTGGCTCCGGCACCACCGCCTACGTGGCCGAGCAGTGGGGCCGCCGGTGGATCACCATCGACACTTCCCGCGTGGCACTCGCTCTCGCTCGCGCCAGAATTATGGGCGCGCGCTATCCCTATTACCTGCTCGCCGATAGTCCCGAGGCCAGCGCAAAGAAGGCGAAGTCACCCACTCCGCGCCGTCCATCAACCCAACGCACGGTGATGTCCGCCAAGGCTTCGTCTACCGACGCAGCCCCTATATAACATCCGGGCTCATCGCCAACAACACCGAAATCGACGTCATCTGGGACAAGTTCCAGCTAACCGTCGAACCCCTGCGCGCCCAACTCAATCAATCGCTCAAACAAACCTGGGAGGAATGGCAGATCCCGCGCGAAGCTCAACCCGCGTGGTCCAAAGAAGCCAAAGCCCTGCACGCGCAATGGTGGGAGCAGCGCATCGCGCGCCAGAAGGAAATCGACGCATCCATCGCCGCCAAGGCGGAAACCGAATACCTGTACGACAAGCCTTATGAAGACAACAAAAAGGTTCGCGTCGCCGGTCCGTTCACCGTGGAAAGCCTGTCGCCGCATCGCGTCCTCGGCGTCGATGAGAACGACGAGCTAATCGACCGTAAGCCCGCCGACGGCGCTATCGGCTTCGCCGAGATGATTCTGGAGAACCTGAAGACTGCTGGCGTCCAGCAGGCGCACAAGGAAGACCGCATCCTGTTCACCGCGCTTACGCCTTGGCCCGGCCACCTGATCTGCGCCGAAGCCCGCTATCGCGAGAACGAAACCGAGCGCCGCGCCGGCATCCTCATCGGACCCGAGTTCGGTACCGTGTCGCGTCCCGACCTGGTCTCGGCCGCCCGCGAGGCTGGCGACTCCGGCTTCGACGTCCTCATCGCCTGCGCCTTCAACTACGACGCCCACTCCGCCGACTTCCACAAACTTGGCCGCATCCCCGTCCTCAAAGCGCGCATGAACGCCGACCTGCACATGGCCGCCGATCTCAAGACGACGACCAAGGGCAACCTCTTCGTGGTCTTCGGCGAACCGGACATCACCATCACTCCCGCACTCGGCGACCGCATCCAAGTGAAGGTGAACGGCGTCGACGTGTTTCACCCCAACACGGGCGAAGTCCGCAGTGACGGCGCGGACGGCATCGCGTGTTGGTTCATCGACACGGACTACAACGAAGAAAGCTTCTTCGTCCGCCACGCCTACTTCCTGGGCGCGAACGATCCCTATAAGTCGCTGAAGACCACGCTCAAAGCCGAGATCGACGAAGACGCGTGGTCGACGCTGCACAGCGACACATCGCGCCCGTTCGACAGGCCGATCTCCGGAAGAATCGCTGTAAAAGTAATCAACCACTTAGGCGATGAAGTAATGAAAGTCTTTCGCGTGTGATGGAGTTCCGTATCGCCGATACCTTCACGGACAGTCTGGCCCGGCTCGCTGCCGACGAGCAGAAATCCGTGAAGACGACGGCGTTCGATCTCCAGATGAACGCTGCGCAGCCGGGGCTTCAGTTCCACAAATTGGATAAGGCGCGTGACAAGAACTTCTGGTCGGTGCGCGTCTCGAGCGACATCCGGCTGATTGTTCACCGGACCGCCAATAGCCTTCTGCTCTGTTACGCAAACCATCATGATGAGGCTTACCGTTGGGCGGAACAGCGCAGGATCGAGGTTCATCCCAAGACCGGGGCCGCGCAGTTAGTGGAGGTTCGCGAGACCGTTCAGGAGGTCATCGTCCCTGTCTATGTTTCCCCGAAGCGCTTGCTGTTTGCCGGAGTCGCTTCGGACGAATTGCTGGCATACGGCGTTCCGGCGGAATGGATCGACGATGTTCGCAAACTTGCGGATGAAGACTCGCTCCTCAAGCTGACCGATCATCTCCCGAAGGAAGCAGCCGAGGCTCTGCTCGATCTTGCGACCGGAGCGAAACCGAAGTCTCCAACGATGGTCCCGATTGTCCCGGGTCCGACTACAGCGAGCGTGACTGCGGAAGCCTTCAACCACCCGGATGCGCAGCGTCGTTTTCGCGTCGTGAGCAATCTGGAGGAACTCCAACGCGCGCTGGATTTTCCCTGGGAGAAGTGGACCATCTTCCTTCATCCGGCTCAACGCCAGTTGATTGAGCGGGAGTACAACGGTCCGGCGCGCGTTGCCGGTTCCGCCGGGACAGGGAAAACGATTGTCGCGTTGCACCGCGCGGTCTTCCTGGCCCGAGCAAACCCAGGCGCCCGAGTCTTGCTGACCACTTTTTCCGAGATGTTGGCGAATGCTCTCGCCGGAAAGCTTCGCGCGTTGATCCACCACGAACCGCGCCTGGGTGAGCGCATCGAAGTGCATGGGTTAGAGACGGTCGCGCGGCGGCTTTACGACGGCAACTTCGGACGTGCGCGCATCGCGGATCGCTTAACTATCGAGCGCCTGATTGTAGACGCCGCTCGCGACGTGGAAGGGCATAAGTTTTCGAAAACGTTTCTGGTAGCGGAATGGGAGCAGGTGGTGGACACCTGGCAGCTTGGCTCTTGGGAAAGTTACCGGGATGTGGTTCGTTTGGGGCGCAAGACGCGACTGACGGAAAGTCAGCGCAAGCTCCTGTGGTCGATCTTTTCGCGCGTGCGAGAAGGGTTGACCGCACAAGGGCTGATCACGGTGTCCGGAATGTTCAGCAGGCTGGCCGAGAAGTATGCGGCTGGCTCCGCGTCACCCTTCGACTTCATCGTGGTGAATGAAGCCCAGGATGTCGGCGTGGCGCAGCTTCGGCTTCTCGCGGCGCTCGCAGCTAATCGGAAGAACGCGCTGTTCTTCGCGGGCGATCTCGGGCAACGCATCTTTCAGCAGCCGTTCTCGTGGAAGGCGCTGGGCGTAGACGTCCGTGGCCGTTCCTCCACTTTGAAAATCAACTATCGCACCTCGCATCAAATTCGCATGCAAGCGGACCGCCTGCTGGGCCCGGAAGCGACCGATGTGGACGGCAACACGGAAGTCCGCAAGGGAACGGTATCGATCTTCAACGGGCCGCCACCGGATATTCGGATCGCAAAGAGCGTAAACGAGGAATGTGAGGTGGTGAGTGGTTGGCTGCGAAAGCGGTTAAGCGAAGGAATTGCGCCCGGCGAGATTGGAGTCTTCGTTCGTTCCGAAGCGGAACTGCCGCGATCGCGGTCCGCTGCAGAGCGGGCGGGCCTTCCATTCGTGGTGCTCGACGAAAAGATGGACATTATGATTGGACGCGCGGCAGTCAGCACGATGCATCTCGCGAAAGGACTCGAATTCCGTACGGTTGTGGTGATGGCGTGCGACGACGACATCATTCCGCTTCAGGGGAGGATCGAGACGGCGACCGATCAGAGCGAACTTGAGGAAGTTTACGCGACCGAGAGGCATCTGCTTTATGTTGCATGTACGCGGGCGCGTGACCATTTGCTGGTCACGGGCGTGCATCCGGCATCCGAGTTCCTCGGCGATTTGAAAGGCTAGAACGGCATGGCTAAGAGGGCGGCCACTCTGTGTCTACACAGCTACCTTCAGCTTGATCGCGTCATTCGGTGCGTGCGCCAGATCCTGCTTGGTCCCAAGATACCGTTCGGTGATGTTCCGACCGTGCCCGAGCAGCATCTGGATTTACTCCAGTTCGCCGCGAGCCCGGCTGATAGAACTCCGATAGTCTTTGGGCATCTCTGGCACCGTCTCACGATCAGGAGACCAATTACACAAGGGGCACGGCATTCCAGCCCCGCCGCAATTGCACGCGCCGGAATGATCGCTTTCTCCGGCCCACGGTTTCTCCGGATGGTCCTCGCATACCCAACGCGCTTCCCGGCAAATCGGGCATTCCATACCTCAGTTCTCCATCAACTCGCGGATGCGGGCCCGCTCGATCATATCCTTCGGAGCGCCCGAGGAACACGCCCAGGCTTTCAGGGTTTCCAATCGGACACTGTGAATCACCGGCGGCCGCTGCACTTCGACCTCAATCCTAACAGCGTCATCCGCCGCCTGTTGTGACCATTCCGTCCGCCGCAATTCCCGGAGTCCAAGCGCGCACGCTTCGTAAATGGATTCGGCCTGAACCTCGACCTGATGAACGATAACGCCGTCCCGTACGCGGACGGTACATGGAAGCCACGACACGGAAACAGGGTAGCACTTTCGCCTTTAATTCGCCTCTCTGAGGTCCATGCCGAAAGCCGACGCGTCACTCGGCTCGGCTCCCGATGCGCTACGGTTCCCCGCACTTGGTTTACCTTGTGTCACTCAGGGCAATTTTGGTTGCGCGGCCGGGAGCTTTTTAAACTCTGTCCAATTCAAACGTTCAGCTTGATCGCGTCATTCGGTGCGTGCGCCAGATCCTGCTTGGTCCCCAAATACCGCTCGGTAGTCTGCACAGAAGCGTGGCCCAGCAGCATTTGGATCTGCTCCAGTTCGCCGCCGCTGGCCCGGCATAGCTTTGCGCAAGTCCGGCGAAGATCATGTGGCGCGATGCCGGGGAAGCCCGCAGTTTTTGCGTACGCGACCAACATCTGCCAGACGGATTTCTCGCTGATTCGATCCCCGTGAACGTCGTCTCCCCGGTTCACAGGCCGGAATACGTGGCCAGCGGTTAACGCTGTCGGAACCGTCCAAGCATCCACCGCGACTTTGACCCAGGCTGGCATCGGAACCGTCCGCACGCGACCATGCTTGCCGACGAGGTCCACGATGCACCAGCGCCCATCGCGCTGCTGAATATGCGCGAAAGTGAGCGCGGCAACCTCGGAACGCCGCAGTCCGCAGCCGAGAAGCGTTGCCAGGATCGCGCGATCACGGAGTCCCTTCAGCCTGGTGACATCCGGTGCGCTTACGAGCGCCTGCGCCTGCTTCAGCGACAACCAGTTGCCCATCCGTACGCCTCGCGTCTTCGCGCTTTTCACGCGGAGGATTCCAGCCGCCATCTCGGGCGCGAGCAGCCCGTTGTCGGTGGCTTCCACCGCCAGCTTCCGGATCGCCGACATGCGAACGATGATCGAGGAGGACCCGAGCTTGCGCTCTTCCAGCGACACGCGCCAGGCGCTCACGGTGGCCTTGCTAAACCCGGGCCGCGGCTCTCGGGCGTACCAGACGATGAATTCATCGAGCGCCATGTTGTACACGCGGCGGGTGATGGGCGAAGAGACGCTGTCCAGCACGATCCCCTTCAAACGGTTCCATTCATTGGGTTTTTCTACAACAATCAGGTCGGTCATAAGGTCCTGTTATTGGCTGTTATCGTTAGCCATTCAGACCTTACCTCTGGGTGGAGCGGACATCAAGGCAGCACTCGGATTCGGATTCGGCGAGATTTGGCAAGGTTCCCCGACGCCATTCTCGCTCGCAACGAACCCTGCCTTCGTTGTTGCGTAAGAAAATTTAGCGGCCGAATGAGGGGCTGATCTGCTCGATGCGCCAAACTGGGCCGCCCTCGTAAAGCTGGCCTTCCTCGCGGATGAAAGCCGGCGTCGCGCCAGTCACAATCCAGATGTGATAATCGGACGGCTGGCGACCGATCAGAGGTGCTATCACGCCCTTAACTCCACCGATCTCGACATGCACTACAAAGTCTGTCGCTTTACGCCGCAAGCCGCCAATCGTGAACGGGACGTCGCCCTCCGGCTTGATGGAAAGGTGGATAATTTGCGGTTTGGCGCTTGGAGCGACAAAGGAGATCTTAGTCTCTGGAGTGGATGGCAAGATGTTCATCAATAAATTTGGCGGCAGACCGTTCGCAACATCATCGGGCAGATCCAGATGCTCCTGCATAGTTTTTCCGTCTGGAGCGCGATAGCTAATCCGCCCAGTCACGGCGTCGATCATAACGTCGATGGGTTTCGGGAATGATGGTCCGCGCTGAATGTGGTGGTCGGTCAGAAGACGAAACACGCCGTGCTGAGAAAAGATCGTCGTCTCGTCATCGGTCGACCCATCACGAAACCGGAAGGTGAGACGGGATGTAACTCGCTCGCCATGAACAACCTGGGTAACATCGCCGATTGCGATGATGACACCCGAAAGCGTCTTGAGCGCCAGAAAACCGTGAGTGGAGCCTTGAAGGTGCCGGACCCGAATTGGGTCGGCAGCTAGCGGAATCTGGAGGAAAAACATTGCGATTACAATGAGGCGCGATGATGGCAATCCGGACATGAATCGAGTCGGGAGCAACTGGCATGCCACGTCACTGTAACTTGGGGTCCGCTCACACCAGCCATTGTGAATACCCCTAAACCCCTGCCCGGTCGGTGAACTTGTTGTTCGGGGGTTGCCGGGCGAACGACCAATCTTGCCTGTCAAAGCTGTAGGTGCGCCGACCGATTGGATAGGCTTTTCGGGTGGGATGAAAACGCTCCGGGTCGATTCGTGGGAACGCGAGAAGAACTGGTATCCCGTGTTCCAGCATTCGATTGGACTTGCGAAAGCCTAAATAGATTTCTCGCCGCTATCCAGTTCCACGGAACCCGACCGAAACTGCTCGATGTCGCCCATTATCGCCAGCTATTGAGGCACTGAGTAGCGGGTAACCAAGGCAGATCTGAAGCGCAGCGTGGACCCCCCTTGGCCGGTGTAGCGAGAATGCGAAAACGTCAGGCGAAGCGCATGCGCGACGTTGGATAAGGCATACCTTTCATTGTGCGGGAGTGTTCCAAGAAGAGTGATTCGCGGCGCAACGCATCGAAAGCGCACTCGCTTTACAGGAGCGGCTGACAGGTAAGGAATGTCTGCGATTTATAGATCTACTGGCTGCGATTCGGGTGGTCCGTCGCGGGCCGGGCAGGGCCCTTCGAAAGTGAGGCTCAGACAATGCCATTCTCATGCCTGTCGTTTGTTGCAGAAAATCCGCGAGCGATGAACTTTCCTTTAATCCTTGGCAGCTGAACGTTAAGTAACGTTATCGGTAGGTATCGGCCAAACTATAGGTAGTGGGTCAGTTTGAAAATAGAACAGCACAGCGCGGCGCGGAAAATTGGCTAGCGACGCCTGTTTCTAAGGGCCGCGAAGATCACGATGATTGCGATCACTGCGCCGATATAAGCGCCAAGGTTTGAGTGGTGCATCCCGTTGTGTAATAATCCCACAAAATCTATGGTTGCGATATGCCAGACGCTTCTCGCTACAGCCCCGCCGCTTGCATCCGATGCGAGAAGCGCCACGTCACTGGCGATCCTGATCCCGCGCACGTCTCCACCAGCTACATCGAACGCAGCACCTTATCCATGCGGATGTCGACGCGACGTTTCAAGCGATTGACAAACGCCTTTTCCAAGAAGCTTGAGAACCGCGCGGCGTCGGTCGCGATCTACTTCACTTGGTATAACTTTGGGCGCGTTCACCAGACCCTGAGAACTACGCCCGCCGTCAAAGCTGGAGTCGCGAATTACGTTTGGAAAGTAGAAGAGATGGTTGCTCTACCGCGGCCAGCAGTTTCATACTGACCACTCCCGTTTGTCTATACTATCTGAGCTACCGAATTAGCCCGCTTAACGGCGTCCATCCTTTTAGCGTCTGGCGCCTGCACTAGCGGGGTGGGAGGGTGTAACAATTGATCTTTCCCGCCGAACGGTACCACAATACCTGGATGCAGGAACTGAGGAACGACCCGCGAAATCGAAGAAACCGAGAGTGGAAGATAGCCGCAGGATCGTACGTTAGAATCTTACTCGGTATCGCAGCTGGATTGGCGATCTATCTTCAGGCGAGGTCTTGGCTCGAATTGTTCGCGTTCGCCTACATTTTGTACTTTGTCCATCACATGGCCGATCGCATTATTTTCAAGCAGCGCATTCACCAGATTGGGATGGAGGTGGCAATCATGGCTTTCGCAAAACGCGCTAGGTTGTGGGATGAGGGCATAACTGATCAGGTCGAGGAATATATCGGCTTACAGTCTCTCGACATCAGCGCTGAAGAATTGCGGAGTCTGATTCGAGGAAGAGATTGGTAGCCGGACACAGAAGTACTCGCGCATCGAGAAAAGTGCGCGGGCCTCACCACTAAGTCCGTACTACCTGGATCGTGAGATCGATTGCCGCGCAGACCGCCGGTTTAACGGATAACCTTGCGTTGTGCGTATCTGCGGACGGGATTGATCCAGCACAACGGTCATCGTGCTATCTACCTCGCCCGTCTCCGTGACGAACTGAAGGATCAGCGTGCGTGGTGCTTCCGTGGTCGGCAGTATTCGGGCTTCCAGCCGCTCCAGGCGCTTATTTAAGTTGGATCGAGTCACTTCGGCTTGTCCAGCGACTCTTCCACAGCCGCGAGCCGCATCTCCAGGTCCTCGTCCCGGAAACTCCTCTGCGCAATCTGCATCACGGACAGCGCCGCCCGGACCCGAACGGATGCGGGAACATCCTGACTCACCATCGTCTTGAGTAGCGTAGCGGCCGCAAACCCGGCATTCTGCTGCATGCGCGCGTTTGCCTGACTGACCACCTCGCGGCGAGCGTCGAAATAGCTCCTGTGAAACTCCGGGACCTTCAGCCAGCGGTGAAGCGTCTTGACGGAAATCCCAATCGAGCGCGCGGCTGCTTCGAGGCTTGGCTGGCTCAACATAGCGGCGATGGCTTCTTCCTTCTTACGTCCGAATTTTGCTCCGTGTCCGGTCATCTGAGACCTCCTGTGGGAATCTGAGCCACTTTCTGAAGGATTCGCTTGCTTGTGTTCCGCAGCGGAGTGATGAATGTGATCGTCGCGGACGCAACCGCGCAAGGAGAACAACCATGAAGACCTATGGGATCAACGCCGAGAACAGCATCAACATTTATGAGGGAGCCGCCACCCGCCCCGACGAGATTACTTTCAGCACCGAGGACCAACTGGCCCTTGTAGCCGAACTCTTCCCGACCAGCCGCTTGGTCGAGATTTGGAACACCCTGCCTGGCGTCACGCCGGTCAAGAAGTTCAAGGACCGCAAGACTGCCATCAGCCGGATCTGGGCTGCGGTAAGCATGCTCGATATGCCGGGCAAGTCCGTAAGCGATGCAGCTGAAGTCAACCAGGACGAGGCTCAGGAGCCCGAGGCGGTAAACGAGCCAGAGCCAGCGCAGGAACCAGAGGCCACGGTCGCCGAGGAAGCGCCACAGACGCCCGACGTTGCGCCGGTGGAAGCGGAGTTGGCTGAGAAGGCCACCCCCGCGAAGAAAGCGCCCAAAACGCCACGTAGCGCCAACGGCACCCGCGAGGGCAGCAAGACCGAAGCCGTATTGGCGCTCCTGAAACGCGAGGGCGGCGTGACGGTACAGGAACTGATGACTAGTACCGGCTGGCAAGCACATTCGGTTCGCGGCTTCCTTTCCGGAACCATCGGGAAGAAAATGGGCTTGGCGGTTACTTCGACGAAGCAGGAGGATGGCACGCGGGTGTATTCGCTCAGCCATTAGCTTCGATTCACGCCCTTTCGCCCGCCCCGGTTCATCGCCGCGGCGGGCTTCTTCTCTTCCCGCTGAATGATCCGCAACTCCTGCGACCAATCCGCCAGTGCCAGCAGTAAGCCCTGCAGTTCCGGGTGCCCGTTCCGGAGTTGGCGCGTGATGTCCGCGATCTCGCGGCGGCATCGGGCGATTCACGCTGCCACCTTCATCCGCTCTTCCGCAACCGCCTCGAACGTGCGCCCGTCACCCTCGAGAATCGCGTGCTTGCCGGTGTATTCCTCCCACCGCTTCACGATGCAGTCCGCGTACTTCGGATCGATCTCCATCAGCCGGGACTTCCGGCCACGGCGTTCACACCCGATCAAAGTGGAGCCGGAACCACCGAAGAAGTCTGCGACGACATCACCGGCCTTGCTGCTGTTGACCAGTGCCCGCTCGACCAACTCGACCGGCTTGGCTGTGGGGTGGATGCGGTTGGCTGCGGGCTTCTTCTCCTGCCAAAGCGTCGATTGCGATTTATCGCCGTACCAGGCGTCCTTTTGCTGAGCCACATGGCAGTAGAAGATCGGCTCGTGCTGGAACTTGTACCGCCCGAAGCCCCACGCGAAAGTATTCTTCGCCCAGATGATCTGGCAACGGACTTCGAACTCGGCGGCCTCAAGTGCGTTCTGAAACTCCCGCTGCCAGGAGGAGGAATGGCAGACGTACATCGAAGCTCCCGCTTTGACCACGGATCGATAAGAAGAGAACGTCTCGCGCAGGAAGGACTGGAACTGCTCGGAGGTCATCCGGTCGCCCTTGATGGTCAGGCGATCCTCCGTGTAGCCCTCGTAGTCGACGTTGTAGGGCGGGTCCGTGAAAACCAGATCCGCAGCGTCGCCGTCCATGAGCCGGTTCACATCCGCGCTGTCGGTGGCGTCCCCGCAAAGGAGCCGGTGGCCGCCTAGTATCCAGAGGTCTCCCGCAACGGAGACGGGCGTCTCGGGGAGTTCCGGAACCGCATCTTCATCCGTAAATCCTTCGGCGGCTTCCTGGCCCGAGAGCAACCGTGCAAGTTCGTCGTCGTCGAACCCGATGATGTTCAGGTCGTATTGTTCCTCCTGAAGCATCGCCAGTTCCAGGCGCAGCAGCTCTTCATCCCATCCAGAGTTGAGCGCCAGTTGGTTGTCGGCGATTACGAGTGCGCGCCGTTGCGCTTCGGACAGGTGCTCCAGAAGGATCACCTGGACTTCGCTCATCCCGAGCTGGCGCGCTGCCATTAGACGGGCGTGGCCGGCAATGATATCGTTATCCGCGCCGACCAGAATCGGGTTGGTCCATCCGAATTCCTGGATCGAGTGCGCTACTTGGGTGATCTGCGCCGGGGTGTGCGTGCGCGGGTTGGTCGCGCGCGGGATCAAGCGTTCCACTGGCCAGCGCTCTATCTGAAGATCGATGTTCATCGGCTTCCTCCTGTCCGCTCGTGAGCGGCCTCTGAAAATAACTGGCCCGTCTTTACTAACGTCGGTTCCTGCCCCGAAAGAGTGCTCATCCGGCGAAGGATCACGTCGCAGTAAGCTGGACTGATTTCGCAGCCGCATCCGATTCTGCCGAGAACATGAGCGGCGGCCATGCTGGTTCCCGATCCCAGGAACGGATCGAAGACCATGTCTCCGGGATCGGAGAAAGCCTGGACGAAGAACTCGACCAGCGCTCGCGGGAACGGAGCGGAGTGATCGCCCTGACCGCCTTCGGCTTTTACTTCGATGACATTGCTGGGACGCGCCAGACCGGCGATCTTGTCCGCTCCACACCCGAGCAGGCCGCTTCCAGACGGCGCCTTGGGATTGTCCGGCGAGTACACCACGACATCTTCCGACTCGTGGCTGACGGCTTCGGGCCGGAACTTAATCCGCTCTGACCGCGTGAAGTGGAAGACCGGCTCCCACGCGTTCTTAAACCGGTTGGGCCAGCCGCCGGGAACGCCGTTGGCGGTGTTGCGCCAGCAGAACTCATCGACGAAGCGCCAGCCCCATTGCCGCTGGTGCGCGATGACCAGATCCTTGACGTAGAGGCTGCGTTGGCCATCTTCGGCATGCTCTTTGATGTTCAGGAAGTAAGAGCCGTCCGGGCTCAAGACCGATTGGATGTTTGCCGCCACCTCACGAAACCATGCCGAATAGCCTGCGGGCGGGATCGGAGTAAAGCCGCTGGACGCGTCGTACTCCCGCTGTGAGGCGTAAGGTGGCGACGTGATGACGATGTTCGCTTTGCGCCCATCGAGTACTCGCCCGACGGTCGCTCCGTCCCGGCAGTCCCCGCAGAGGAGCCGATGCTTCCCGATCAGCCAGAGATCGCCTGCACGGGTGACCGGTTCAACGGGAGGTTCACTGGTTTGTTCTTCGTCCGATCCGCGAGTCGCGTCCTCGTCCATCTCGGCGAGGAAACGGCGCAGTTCCTCGTCATCGAAGCCGATCGTGCCCAAATCGAAGTCGGCTTCCTGAAGCGCGGCGAGTTCGGAGCGCAGGGCTTCTTCATCCCAGCCCGCGTTTTCCGCCAACTTGTTGTCGGCAATGACGAGCGCCCGCTTCTGCGCTGGCGTGAGGTGGGCGAGCACGATGACCGGAACTTCCTCCATCCCTAGCTTCCCGGCAGCGCGAAGTCGGGCATGCCCGGCTATGACGACGCCGTCGCGGTCCACCAGAATGGGATTCGTCCAACCGAACTCCCGAATACTGGCCGCTACCTGAGCGACCTGTTCGTCCGAATGCGTTCGAGAGTTGCGGGTATGCGGCAGGAGGGCCCGAACTAAGCGGAGCTCGATCTGAGTAGGGAGATGCATTCGATTGAGGGGTGACAACCCGCAGTGACAACCTGCGTGAGCCCTACTAACTACGCAAGCTGCGCCATATTTCTACCCGCGGCCCGCACCTTCAAAAACAGGTCCCTGAATCGTGGCTGCGGCGACCGCTGGCAGCGGGGGAAGCCCCTTTCGCGCCCGTCGCGCCCACGAGGCCTGTGTTGCGCCGTCAGGCTCCGGGTTGGCCATGGGCTCCACCTTCCGGCGCGGTCGCACGTCGGGGCGACTGAACGCACCCCGTGCCCGCGCGATATGGCGAGCGCCAACCTGCCTCCGGGCTTTCATGACGCCATGCAATCCGCAACCACTTGGAGGAAGACGCCGCGCGTGCTCACCGCTACGCCATCGTCGTCCCGGCCATCAACTCGTCGGTGCTTCCAGCAGCGCCTTCCGCTGGGGAGATTCTCACGGAAGATGTACCGAGTGCCGCTCCGTGGGTGTGTTTCTACGGGGTTGCCGCCGCCTTCCTCGTTTAGCCAGATCGCCTTCAGGTGTCCCTTCCGGCCAAAGGCTGGCTTCACGTAACCACCAGAGATGAGTCGCCTCGCAGCCTCCATGGTTCGAAAGCCGAGCGAACCTCCGTCGGGCGCGTAGTAAGGGATTTGATCAGGGGATTTCATCGGACACACTTCGGAGACCAGCAGGAAGGGAAGGAGTTTTGTGAGAGTCCCGTCTCTCGCGGAGGCGCAGCTTACACCTCCAGGAGTATCAGGTCCGGAATTCAGTCGTCAACAGACAAAATCATCGCGGGGATCTTGTCGGGTTGCTGGCTGGTGTTTGTCGGGTTCGACGTCGGGAGATTCGATTGACCCGACACGAGGTATGCCTGCGAATCCAGTAAGGTAGAAGTGATTTGTCGGGAATGTCGGGTTTCCTAACGAGAAGAGAGCGTCAGGGAAAACTGAGAGTGATTTTGATGGGAACGCGAAGTGCCACCGGTCCAGCGGCCAGCGAACTATTGAAGACTCGCTCGCCGGTGGAGCCAAGGGAACGCGGTCTTGGACTCCAAACCTGAATCGCATAGAGGTGTACGGTGAGAAAGGCTGGAATTACGAATTCGGGTGACCATGATTGAAACTGCCTTTGATGTCCTCCTCTCGTTCGCAGGCCCGGAACGAGCATACGCGCAGGCAATTCACGCTATCTGCACGGCAAACGGTCTCCGCGTGTTCCTTGACGAAGAATTTCAGCACGAGATCTGGGGACAGAATTTGGTCGAGTACTTGGATCGCACTTACCGGGAACGGGGTGCCTTCTGTGTCGCACTATTTTCCCAAGCCTACTGCGAACGGGCTTACACCAAGGTTGAAAGACGGGCGGCCTTCGACAGAATGCTCAACGAGACCGGACCCTACCTTCTCCCTGTCAAGGTCGATGACGCCTGGCCGGAGGGGCTTCCGCGTGCTACTGCGTACCTGGACCTTCGCATCCAAGGAGTCGTCGGGGTGTGCGAAGTCCTCTGTCGCAAGATTAAGAACACCACGAACATTTCCATACCGCCTGATTGCCGAATTCCACGAATTCCGGTCGGCCGGATTCCCGCCGAGCAATTATCGCGCTATCTGATCGAGTTGTGCAGGCAACAGCCAGTTGCCGCTTTCGGCGTACTTGTTTACGATGAACGCTCCGCAGAACTAAGGAAACTCCTTCGCGACCGCGACTATTGGGACGCCTTGGACTCGGTGTCGGGGCCGCATTTCGAGATTCTTGCCATTCGCGATCAGGAAAGCTACGAGACAGAGGTATCAACGACCATTGAGTTGATGACTGCGGCATCGCTGAGCCGGTCGCGCAGTCAGGGATACTATTTTTCAAGGCTCCTGAAAAACTATTTCGGAGAAGAACGGACAACGTTGGTGTACCCGTCTCTCCTGGTCTTTCTGGTAGCGAAGGGCCGCGTGCAATACTCGCGCCTGATTCCTTTTCACCGGGCGACGGTCGAAGAGACGTTCACTTGGCTCCGCGACCTCCTGGCTCTAATCGCCAAGGCTATTTCGGATTCGAAGGACGGCGGTAGCGTGGACGGGTTGTGGGCCAGCCTTCGGGAAGCGCTGCTGGAGGGCGGCTATACCGTTTACATTCAGAACGCCCCCGCTGGAGCAGAAGAGGCCATCTCAAAACTTGTGGGCTACGTGGAGTCGCCTGCCGCTTCGTGAGATAGCGTTGCGGTATTGCATCGCCCGACGGAACGAGGGTTTTGGACTCCAGTTGGACTCCAGAGACCGGGTCGGGGAGATCCCGGTCTCTGTAAGTCTATGAGGAATTTGGTCGGGCTGCCGGGATTTGAACCCGGGACCTCTTGCACCCCAAGCAAGCGCGCTAGCCAGGCTGCGCCACAGCCCGAACTTCCCTAGTTTACACGGTTCTCGATCAGAGTCAGTTTCCGGTCGATTTCCTCCAGCCGGGAGAGCAGCTTGTGAAACCGCTGCATATCGCTTGAGGGCTCGCGTCCCTTGATGAAGAACGCGCCGCCGGGCTCCAGCGTGCAGGTCTCAATCTCCTCCAGCGTGTCGAACCCCTGCCGCCGCGCCACCGTCAGCAGTTCCGACCGGCTCAGCAGTTCCTTCGCCAGCGCCTTATCGTCGATATTCCCTTCGTGGATCAGCGTTGAGGGCGACCCTTCGAAAATCTGATCGAGACGCCGATGACGGAAAAGAAATCGCACCACCGCGTAATTGATTCCGAACAATGCCACCGCGCCGATCAAGCCGCCGGCGAGAGAGTTGTCGTCGCCGATGATCGCGTTCTGCACGGTGTTTGAGACCGAAAGCAGCACCACCAGATCGAACGGATTCAGTTGGGCCAGTTCCCGCTTCCCGAACACTCGCAGGAGAACGATCAACGCCAGATACACGAGGATTGGCCGCGCGATCTTTTCAATTACCGGCAGCTTCAGCGTCCACATATCGGCCCACGCCGTGTGCAGGGACGCGGTTGAGATTACTTGCATGAGAGTCACGGCACAAAGTATCGCGCGTCTTTGCTAGGCAAAGTACATTGCACCTCGTGGTTTCTACGATATACTCGATGGGTGGCCGCCGCAGGACCGCTTCGCGTTCCGTCTAAACTGATCCCGCTTCATTCGCAGGCGCTCGCAAACCTGCGTTATATCCGGCGCACGATGGAAAGCGCCGGCCAGTTCACGGCGATCCCCGGCCGCGGCGGAATCCTGATGGGTGTCACGGCCCTTGCCGCGGCTTTGATTGCGCATCGCCAAGCCGGGTCCCGGGAGTGGCTTTCCATCTGGATTGCGGAAGCTCTGGTGGGAGTGTTGATTGCTTTCGTGTTTGCTTACGGCAAGGCGCGTTCCATCGGCAAGCCGCTTCTGGCGGGGCCCGGCCGCAAATTCCTGCTGGCCCTGCTCCCGTCGATTTTCGTAGCGGCGCTACTCACGGCGGTTCTCTGGCAGGCGGGATTGGCCGGCGCGGTCCCCGGCGTGTGGCTGCTTCTTTACGGATGCGGCATCGTGGCCGGCGGCGCGTTCTCGGTCCGCGTGGTACCGGTGATGGGCCTATGCTTCCTTGTGTTCGGCGCACTGGCTTTGTTTTGGCCGCCTTTCGGCGGCGACCTCTGGCTTGCGGCCGGATTCGGCGGACTGCAGATTGTTTTCGGATGGATCATTGCGAGGAATTATGGCGGTTAAGAACACGGCCTTACGAAAGAAAGACGAGCCTTCCGAGACAAGCCGGACCGCGATCGGGCCGGAGAAAACGGCCGCCCGGATGGACCGCATCGTCCATGAACGCTTGCGCCTCGGGATACTAAGCGCCCTCGCCGTCAATGAGAGCCTCACCTTCAATGAACTCAAGCGCCTGATGGAGACCAGCGACGGCAACCTCAGCGTGCACGCCCGCAAGCTGGAGGAAGCCGGCTACGTGTCCTGCGCCAAGAGCTTCGAAGGCCGCGTGCCGCGCACGGAATATAAGCTCACGCCCCCTGGACGCAAGGCGCTCGAAAAGTATCTTGACCATATGGAATCCCTCATCCGCGCCACGCGGCGTGGTTAAGGGCGACGGTTGAATGGCGCAGGGGCTTTTCATCAGCTTGGAAGGCATCGATGGCTGCGGCAAGACGACCCAACTGAAACAGCTTTCCGCGCGGCTCGGGGCAAGCGGCAGGGAAGTCGTGGAAACGGTTGAACCTGGCGGAACCGCCGCAGGCCGCGCGATCCGTTCGATCCTCCTCGATCCCGAGCACCACGCGCTCGACAAGCGCACCGAGCTTCTTCTCTATTTCGCCAGCCGCGCCCAGAACGCCGCCGAGGTGATTCGTCCCGCGCTCCATCGTAACGCCGTAGTCCTGTGCGACCGTTTCACCGATTCCACCATCGTCTATCAAGGCGCGGGCCGGGGAATTGCGCGCGACACCATCCTGGCGCTTCACCGCATCGCGTGCGGCGATCTAAATCCCGATATGACCCTGCTACTCGACATCGATCTCGAAACCAGCCTCCGTCGCGCGCGCAGGCGCAACCTGGACGAAGCCTCTGTTGAAACGCGCATGGACGATCAGGATCGCGCTTTTTTCGAACGCGTCCGCGCAGGCTATCAGGCTCTCGCCGCGGCGGAGCCAAACCGCATCCGCCTGATCGACGCGCGCGGGTCCATCGAAGCGGTTGCCGGCCGCATCTGGAATGAGGTGCGCACGCATGTTTGAAAATTATTGGGGCAATGAGCACGTGGTGCGCACGCTGCGAGGCATGATCGCCTGCCGGCGCATCCCGCAAACCCTGCTGTTCGCCGGACCCGAAGGCGTCGGCAAAGCCACGCTGGCGCGCCGTTTCGCCCAGGCGCTGTTGCCGCATCCGGAATGGATTGAGCGCGACGACCTCAGCCTGCCGGACAACCTGGAGTCGATCGGGGCCCGCGAGAAATGGACTTCGGAAAAGCGCAATGAAGATCCACTGCTTTTTTCCACACACCCCGACTTCACCACTTTCCCGCCCGACGGCCCGTTGCGCCAACTCTCTATTCCGCAAATGCGCGTGCTGAAAGAGCGTGCCCAGTTCCTGCCCAATCAAGGCGCGCACCGCATCTTTCTAATCGATCACATCGACCGTTCCGGCGACCAGGCATCCAATTCGCTCCTCAAAATTCTGGAAGAACCGCCGCCGTACCTGATCCTCATTGTCACCGCCGAGAACGCCTACGATCTGTTGCCGACCATCCGTTCCCGTTCCATTCTGTTCCAGTTCTATCCGCTCTCGGCTGACCGAATGACCGCCTTCGCCGCGGCGCGTCACCTGCCCGACGCGGACCGCCGCGTGGCACTAGCCGCTGGAAGTCCCGGGCTTGCGGTGTCGCTCGAAATCGAAACTTACATCAAGCGCCGCGCCGCCATGGTGCTGCTGCTTGAAGTAGCGGCGGGATTGAAACCTTTCGCGTCCTGGATCCCCGTCTCGGAAACCATCGGCCGCAGCAAGAACGAGAAGCTGGAAATCTATGTGAAGCTGCTCTACGAACTGCTGCGGGACATGCTGCTGCTTGGGCAGCAACGCAGCGGCATTCGCAACGCCGACCTGCGGCAGGATTTATCCACGCTCGCCACCAAGTTTCCGGCCGAGCGCATCGTGCAAGCGGTTCGCAAGACGGATGAGTTGGTGGATCTGGTACGCCGCAACATCCAAAAGGTAATCGCGCTGGATGACTTGATCCTTCACTTACAGTCCTGGGTTGCAGCCGTTTCGAGCAACCCATAGATGAGAAGCCTTCGTCAAATAGCTTCAATGCCGGCCCGCACGTGACAACATCGAAACGAATTGCTCCAACGGCAATAACCGATAGATAAGCAGACTAAGTCCGCACGTTGGGAAGTATACGTAGGCTGCGAGCCGCTTCCGGGTTTGCAGCAAACCTATGCCGGCCCACACCAGCAGAATGCTGTCGACCCTGGCGAAACTATACGGCTCCTGAACGACCTGCGCGCCGCTCGCAAAGGCCGCGAGAAGCCCCGATGGAATGATCAGCAGGCTGTCTTCGTCAAGCGCGCGTTTCCGGAGAAGAGGCCAGACTCTCGCCGCAAGAATCAGAAATGCCAGAATCAGGCACGCTGCCGCCGCAAAATCCGTCGCCTGGAATAGAACGTTTTCCAATGGAGAAACCGGACGTACTTTCACGGTAAACAGCCGAAGGAATTGCGGAATCAAAGGAATGGAAAGAGCGGCCTGGGCGCTGGAGGGAACGGTGTGCAGCATTGCCCAACCCCACCAGACCAACGCCGGCGCCGTTGTCAAGAGCGCCGTCATGGCGCCGCGAAAGTTACGGCGGCTTAGAAAAACCAGCGCCACCCCAGCGGTTATCAAAAGCCCGGCCTCGCGGATCAGCGGTGCGCACGTCAATACCACCCAGAGCGCGGGATCGCGACCTTGCCTTACGAAGAGCCACGCGGCTAAGAACGCCGCCAACAACGGACCATCCAAAACCATTCGATCGGTGGACGCGACTACCGCCGGAACGGCGCAATACATCGCAATCGCCGCGAGCGAAGGGCACATGCCTTCGGTGAGCACAACAAAACACAACCCGCCTAGCGCAAGGGAAATGTCCACGATGGCGATGAACCAGAGGTCCACGGCCTGCCGAGACCATCCTCCAAATAAAGCGGCGAGGGCTGGAATCAGAATGCGACGCGAGCGATAGCGTTCGTCATCGAGATACTTCCAATAACCTTTACGGTTTAGCGGGTCATGCGCGATCACCCGATATTGCTGGCCATCGTATCCATAACTACTGTGAAACTGAAAACCGGAATTTAATTCCGCCGGACGTGGCATCCGATCGCCGGAGTAGAAAAGGCCGGTGGGATCACCGCCCGTCGAGGCGTAGCAATACACAAATTGGTAGGCGACCGTGATGGTGAGCAACAGTAGAAAAGCGGCGGATTTCGAAACGTGGCGAGGTGAGGTTGTTTCCGTCACGATGTAACGGCCATGGTACCCCGATGGCAACCGCTCTGGGTGAGCGTGGTGGCAACCTGAACGGGCGATGCCGACTGCGGGCACGTATCGAGCGGCGCGCCCGGCTTTCTTTTGCCGCCGCGGTTCAGTCATTCGCCGTAATACAAGATTCGCTGTTGCGAAGTCTCATAACCTGATGTAGACTCCGTACGCAACAGACTTTCAACAAGGAGATTGTATGACCAAGCTAGCTCAAACGCTCGCGATACTGTCACTGATCTCAGTGGCTTCGATTTCTTTGGCGCAAACAAACACTGACGCTTTCACGGGAACATGGAAGTTGAACGTGGCCAAGTCGCAGTACGGTCAAGGACCTGCGCCAAGCAGCGAAATCCTAACGATCGCGCCCGATGGGAGAACGACGATTGAAGCAGTCACGGACGGGGGGAAAACTTCCAAGTGGTCGTTCCCTCGGTCTGACGGGAAGGAAGTTTCAATTGACGGAGTCGAACACGGAACCATCATCGAGAAAAGATCCGCCAGACAGTCAGATTACACGATGAAAATAGGAGAAGTAACCGTAGTTGCCCATGTCGTAGTCTCAGACGACGGCAGGACGATCACGCGCACCTTCGATGCAAGCGATAGTCAGGGCCATGGTATGCATGGCGTCGCGGTTTACGAAAAGTACTCGCAGTAGCAACGGTGTGGGTTCCGGAAGGAAGACGCTGAGGTGTCAGGCGCAAAGTCCGCTCAAAAGCGGAATCGCATGATCACGGTTGCAACCGAAAATTGGCGCGAAACTTAATAAGTGAGCGCAAGCCCGCTGCAAGGCTTCTATCCCGCTGCCGTCTCCAACAACCCATAAAACTCCGGGAACGACACGGAAGCCGCCTCCGCATTCTCGATCGTGGTCTCCCCGTCAGCGGTTAGCGCCGCCACCGCAAACGCCATCGCAATTCGGTGATCGCCGAACGAATCCACACGCGCTCCTTTGAACCTCTGGTTACCCGGAATCTTCATCCCGTCCGGTGTCCCCTCCGCCACAATCCCCATACGCCGCATATTCTCCACGACGGTCGCGATCCGATCCGTCTCTTTGACGCGCGGTTCCGCCGCGTCCCGCACTTCCAGCCCGTTCTCGCTCGCCGCGCCCAATACCGCCAGCACCGGAATCTCATCGATCAACGCCGCCGCCAACTCCCCGGAGATCACCCCGGCTTTCATCGGAGCGTAGCTCACTTTCAGATCCCCCACGGGCTCGCCATTGATCAACTCGATGTTCACAATCCGAATGCGCGCCCCGAATCGAGAATCGCGGACCTTCCCGGTTTTCCGGATGCGGCTTTTGTTCTGGCTAGTGAGTCCTAATGGTTAGGCAGGCCGTTTCCAAAACACGGTCGGATTGGCCGGCTCTGTCGGGGGCACGGGCACTTTCTCGATGACCGACTCATCGCGGTTCCGCACAAGTTCAAATCGAAGATAGTACGCCTGTTCCTGCAGATCGTACATGAGCCGGTAGGAGAGGCGAAGCGGCTGCAATTGACTTACAATTCGAGAGAGAACGACTCTGCCCGGCTCTCCCGCGGCCGCTAACGTTACTTGATCGTGAATTGGGAACGGCGTGATTACCTTGATAGCGTAACCGGTAGCAAGAGAGATGGATTGCGCAAGAACGTCTAAGGCTTGCTCGAACGGGACCGTAGTAGAAACTATGGATACTCCGTGGGACAGTGGCGAGTCCGCATCCTTGGTCTTCCCAGCGGCGGAGAGAACTTTTGCCGGCAGGACGTATACCGAAGATCCGTCTACCACCATTTCATATCCACCCGGCAGCTCCTCCGCGGCATAGGCCGCTAACAGCGCCCCCACTACGATCGAGGCCTCGCCCACGCTCCCGTCAGGAACCACTGCAACAGTTGCCGTAAACCGCCCGCCTCTGCAAACGATTAAATGATAACTGGGATTCGCCCCTATGTCGGCAGGGGTCATCAATGTCTGAACATCAACGATATCGGCCTTGTTTTCCATCCGAACCTCCTCGAGGTTAATTGGCACGAAGAGGCCGGGTTCTACCTGATCCATGGCCTGCACTAGAGGCCGGGGATCAGTCAGGTCGACCCTGATAATCGTCTGGGCCAATGCCGCCGACGTGGATAAGACTGCGATCGTGGCGAGTAACACTTTCATTGCATATCCTCCGGTTCTTCCCATAAGCCGTTCCTAGGAACAACCTTTCGTACACACATAATTTGACTGACACACCGTGTCCTTACACAGAGTGACCCCGCTTTTTGTAATAGTAGACTTAATGGTGTGAGTGGTGTATTGCAGCATCGCCGACCCGGTGCCGCTTCCCGCAATATTCATCCCTTGATATATGGTGGCAGAGCATTGGATCACACCCCCGACAAGGGTGTGCGCCTGATACCAAGCAACTGTAGTGGTGTTCCACCCGATATAGTCATCCACATAGGTGTTGTCCAATCCCAAGTAGTAACCGACGTTCCACGCGCTCCCGGTAACAGACACGTAGTGGATTGAAGGTGAACCCATCATTTAGCAGGAGTCGAACCCAGGCTTGGCGGTTGTTTCGAGCACTTGGCGGCCAGCGAAGATCTGATCGAAAAATTGTGTGCCGAGAACTGAGTACGCCGGGTTGAGAGTCGGCCTGAACTGCCCGACTGTGGCTGAGGACCCCGTCCCGAAGCCCACAGCGAGTGTGGTCTCGCTTGTGGGAACGTCAGCAGACTTGTTGATAGTCGAGGCTGCGGAGACATAACCCACCACGGTGCCCGTGCCCTTGTTATTGTCAAGATCTTGGATGCTCCAGTGCCCTGTCACTTCAGGGGACGGAACCCACCCGTTGCAATTTCCCACCGTAGATGGGCTGGTCGCGGTCACGTTCAGTGACGAAGTTCCTGGCGAGTTGTCAATCTGACTACCCGGAACAAGAACCCCCGTGACCTGCCAGGTCCCTGTGCAGCCGCTTCCGGGCCCGGGTGCCATTACCGTACCCGAGACAGCAAGGGTCTCGTCCGAGCGCACATTCCACGCGTCGCCTCCCGCTAGGTCATTCCAGTGTGCCAGTGATCTGTGAAACTGCTACGGGGTCATTGCACGGAACACCGTAGGTGCATCCGGTTTGCGCGCGTATTCCCCCGGCGGCGAGGAGCAGCGCGCAAACCGGAACGAAGCCCGAACTGAAGGAACTTAGTTTCTGCATTGAGGTGCCCCAAGTGTGATGGTGGTCGCCCTGTTTGTCAAGCTTTCTGGAATTGGTCAGAACTTTCGGAAGACTATTCTCCACACCTATCCTGTTCAGGGAAAATTCTTCGTATAGAAATTGGCGCTTGGGGCCACGGCGAGGAGCAGCAGCTATTTGCCGCTTTGGATGCGTCCTAACGACCTGGATCCGTTGCCCACGCATGCTCACCCCGCTGCCGTCTCCACCAACCCATAAAACTCCGGGAACGACACCGAAGCCGCTTCCGCATTCTCAATGGTCGTCTCCCCGTCTGCCGTCAGCGCCGCTACGGCGAACGCCATCGCAATTCGGTGATCGCCGAACGAATCCACACGCGCTCCTTTGAACCTCTGGTTACCCGGGATCTTCATCCCGTCCGGCATCTCCTCAACGCTCACGCCCATACGCCGCAGGTTCTCCACGACGGTCGCGATCCGGTCCGTCTCTTTGACGCGCAATTCCGCCGCGTCCCGCACTTCCAGCCCGTTCTCGCTCGCCGCGCCCAATACCGCCAGCACAGGGATCTCATCGATCAGCGCCGCCGCCAACTCGCCCGCGATGACGCCGCCCTTCAAAGGCGCGTAGCTCACCTGCAAGTCGCCCACCGGCTCGCCGTTGATCAGCTCGATATTCACGATGCGAATGCGTGCCCCAATCGCCAACAGAAAATCCAGCAGCGCCGAACGCGTCGGATTCATCCCCACCCCGCGCAGCACCAGTTCCGACCCCGGTACGATCGACGCCGCCACCAGAAAGAAAGCCGCCGACGAAAGATCCGATGGCACCAGCAGTTCGCGCCCGAGCAGCGTGGGCCTACCCTCCAGCGTGATGACGCGATTGACATTCGCCACATCGGCCCCGAATTCCCGGAGTGCAATCTCGGTGTGATCGCGCGTCCGCACCGGTTCGCGCACCGACGTAGCGCCTTCGCAAAACAATCCCGCCAGCAGCACGCACGTCTTCACCTGCGCGCTCGGCATGGGCAGCGTGTAATCGATCGCGTGCAGCGTACGCCCATGAATCCGCAACGGCGCAAACCGGCCCTCGCGCGCTTCAATATCCGCTCCCATGGCCGCCAGCGGCCGCATGATGCGGTCCATGGGACGGCCTGAAAGCGAGGCATCGCCGACCAACGTGCTGTCGAACGCCTGCGCCGCCAAAGGGCCCGCTAACATCCGCATCGCCGAGCCCGAATTGCCCGCATCCAGGTCCACGGCCGGCCGCTTCCATCCGTCAAGCCCCGCGCCCTGAATGGTTACGACGTTTCCGTCCACCGCTGTGCCGATTCCCAACTCCCGTATGGCCTGCAGCGTCGAATGGCAATCCGCCCCGGTCGAGTAATTGTGGATGCGGCTGGTCCCCTCCGCCACCGAAGCCAGAATCGCATAGCGATGGGAAATCGACTTGTCGCCGGGAAGCGTAAGCGAGCCCTTCAAACTTCCGGCGCGCGAAATATATTTTTCCATTTTTCAGTGGCGGTAAACGGTTCGGTTACGCAAAGAAATCCTGCCATCTCAACCAGCAAGGCATCTTTAAAATAGCGTGATTCCAGCGGCTTGCGGTACAGTGATCTTTCGGGTTGGGGGACAAACAAGCGTGCGGGGTTCCAGCGAAGGCGAAACGTGCGGGTCATCTCGGATGCAAACGATTCTGTTGGGATTGATTTTCGAAATGGGCAATAATACAAAGTTGGAAATTCCAAGGTAGCGATGCCTCAGATCTTTCACTACAGTTCAAACAGTCTCTCGAAGGTTGCCATCATCGTCGGAGTGCTGCTTCTTGTGGGCGCCGGCGGTGTGGCATTCGAACTGGGCGCCGACTCTTCTTACGCGACGCGCCAGGGCGAGTTCCGTGAACAGCCCGTTCCCTTCAGCCATACGCACCACGTTGGATCGATGGGGATCGATTGCCGCTACTGCCACACTTCGGTTGAAAATTCGCACTTCGCCAACGTCCCGCCCACCAAGACGTGCATGAACTGTCACTCGCAGATCTGGGTGAACAGCCCCACGCTGGAGCCGGTGCGCGCCAGTTACCGCAGCGATCAATCCATTCAATGGACGCGTGTGCACGATCTGCCGGATTTCGTTTATTTCAACCACAGCATCCACATCAAGAAGGGCGTGGGCTGTGAAAGTTGCCATGGGCGCGTGGACCAGATGCCGCTCATGTACCAGAACGCGTCGCTCGAGATGAGCTGGTGCCTGGAATGCCATCGTAATCCCGCCAAGTATGTTCGCCCGCGCGAACTGGTGACGAAGATGGGTTACGTTCCCGAGCGCGACGCCGGCCCCGAATTTGGAGATCATCCGAGCCAGGAAACGGTCGGGAATCAACTGATGAAGCAATATCATATTCAGAAATTGGACACCTGTTACACCTGTCACCGATGAGCGAACAAGCCGATCAACTGGACCTTGAGTCCATCCGGAAGCGCCTTGAAGGGGCGAAGGG
Organism: Bryobacteraceae bacterium; assembly: GCA_965225785.1. GTDB lineage: Bacteria > Acidobacteriota > Terriglobia > Bryobacterales > Bryobacteraceae > Bog-113. The sequence continues at coordinate 875,820 of CBDDBV010000022.1, forward strand.
CCGCGACTATTGGCGCAGTCTCGAAGAGATTGCGGCGACCGATGGATTCCAGGATTTCCTGCATCGCGAGTTCCCGCGGCAGGCCTCGGAATGGGACGATGGCGAAGGCCGCCGCAACTTCCTGAAGCTGATGGGCGCGTCTCTTGCGCTCGCCGGGCTCGGCGCCTGCACCAAGCAGCCGACCGAGTTCATCATGCCGTACGTGACGCAGCCGGAGAATCTGATTCCCGGCAAGCCGCAGTTCTTCGCCAGTTCTTTCACGCTCGGCGGCTACGCGACCGGCGTTTTGGTGGAGAGCAACGAAGGCCGCCCCACCAAGATGGAAGGCAATCCGCAGCATCCGGCCAGCCTCGGTTCCACCGACGTCCCGACGCAAGGCTCCGTGCTGAACGTTTACGATCCCGACCGTTCGCAAACCATTAATTTCCTCGGTGAGATCCGCTCCTACGGCTCATTCCTGACCATCTTCAAAGACGTGGTGGCCGAGCAGCTCGGAAAGCAGGGCGCCGGTTTACGCATTTTGACGGAAACCATTACGTCGCCGACCATGGGCGCGCAGATAAAAGATCTGCTGGCAATTTATCCGAGCGCGAAGTGGATTCAGTGGGACCCCATCGGTCTCGGCCGCCGTGAGGGAACGCGTCTCGCGTACGGCTCTTACGTCAACCCGGTGTATAAATTCGACGCGGCCGATGTGGTCGTCTCGCTCGATTCCGATTTTCTTTCCGTCGGCCCCGGCAATGTCCGCTATGCCCGCGATTTCATGTCGCGCCGCCGCATTCGCGAAGGCAAGACGGACATGAACCGGCTCTACGTCGTCGAGACCACCCCGACGCCGACCGGGGCCAAAGCCGATCATCGCTGGCCGTTGAAGCCTTCCGAACTGGAGCCGTTCGCGCACGAACTGGCTGCCGCGGTAGGCGCGGGCGGGGCGCAATCGGGCGGGAAATGGTCCTCGCAGGAATGGTTCGGCGCTTTGGTGAAAGACCTATCCGCGCATAAAGGCAGCAGTCTCGTCGTCGCCGGCGAGAGCCAAAGCGCCGAGGTGCACGCGATCGCGTTCGCCCTCAATGAGGCGCTCGGCAACACCGGCAAAACGCTGCTCTTCACCGATCCGGTGGAAGCCGCGCCCGCCGATCAGCTCGCTTCCATGCGGGAGCTTTGCAACGATCTCGATTCCGGTTCAGTCGACGTTCTGATGATCGTCGGCGGCAATCCCGTCTTCAATACCCCCTACGATCTCGACTTCGCCACGAAGATGCAGAAAGCCCGGCTGCGCATCCGCCTGGGTCTGCATGACGATGAAACTTCCGAGTTCTGCCAGTGGCAAATCCCGCAAGCGCACGAGCTTGAAATGTGGGGTGACGCCAAAGCCTTCGACGGCACTGTCAGCTTCATCCAGCCGCTGATCGTTCCGCTTTACGCGGGCAAGTCACCCCTCGAATTTCTGGCGGCGCTTACCGAAAATCCCGAGCAATCCGGCTATGACATCGTCCGCGCTTACTGGCAGAAGCAGCATACCGGCGCGGATTTCGAGCAGTTCTGGCGCCGCTCGGTTCACGATGGCTTGGTTGCCGATTCCGCTCCGCCCACGCGCTCCATGTCCGGCGCGAAAATGCCGGCGCCAAGTGCCATCGGCAACGCGCCCGCGGGGCAGTTCGAGATTTCGTTCTACTCCGATCCTTATATCTACGACGGCCGCTTCGCCAACAACGGCTGGCTCCAGGAACTTCCGCGTCCGATGACGAAGCTCACCTGGGACAACGCGGTCTTGATGAGTATTCCGACCGCCCAGCGCTTGAAGCTTTGGAGCGAAGATCGCGTGGAATTGAAACACAACGGCAAAACGGTTTGGGGCTCTGTGTGGGTCCAACCCGGTCAGCCGAATGATTCGATTGCCGTGCAGCTTGGTTTTGGCCGCACGCGCTCCGGGCGGGCAGGGAACGGCGCCGGCTTTAACGCTTATAAGATCTGGAATTCGAATAGCCTGACTTACGCGCCCAACGTTGAAGTACGCGACCTCAATCAAAAATACTCCATCGCCGCGACCCAGCATCACTACTTAATCGATCAAACCGGCCCCGAAGGGAACGCCGCCCGCAAGATGGGTCAGAGCGATTTCGAAGCCGGCGAAGCGAAACTACGCGGCATCATGCGCTCATTCCCCATCGAGGAATATAAGAGCAAGCCGGAGATTGTCGCCGAAGCCGGGGAGCAGCCGCCCAAGGGTCTTACGCTCTATCCGGATAGCTGGAAATACAAGGGCTACTCCTGGGCGATGGCGATCGACCTAACCGCGTGCATCGGCTGCATGGCGTGCACGGCCGCCTGCCAGGCCGAGAACAATATCGCGGTGGTCGGCAAGACCCAGGTTCTCAACACGCGTGAAATGCACTGGATCCGCGTGGATCGTTACTGGGAAGGTTCCACTGAGAACCCCACCGCGCACTTCCAGCCCGTGCCTTGCATGCAGTGTGAAAATGCACCTTGCGAAGTGGTTTGCCCTGTTGCCGCCACCGTGCACGATCAGGACGGCATCAATAACATGGTGTACAACCGCTGCGTCGGCACGCGGTATTGTTCCAACAATTGTCCTTACAAGGTGAGACGGTTCAACTTCCTGCTGTATTCGGATTACATTACCGAGTCGACCAAGTTACAGAAGAATCCGGATGTCAGTGTTCGCAGCCGCGGCGTGATGGAAAAGTGCACTTACTGCACGCAGCGCATCCAGGAAGCGAAGATTATGGCGGAGCGCGAAGAGCGGGGCATACGGGACGGGGAAATCGTCACCGCGTGCGAAGCCGCATGTCCCACCCAGGCCATTATTTTTGGAGATCAGAACAACCCGGATAGCCGGGTAACCAAGGCCAAGAAGACCCAACTCAACTACGGCATGCTGGCGGACTTGAATACACGGCCTCGCACCACTTATTTAGCGGAAATGCGGAACCCGAACCCCGAGATACACACGGAAGTCAAGAAGAGTTAGTCGAGCGATCAGGCAATGGCACAGACCCCCGTTCCTCAAGAAAAAACCATGGAGATCGGTCCGGTAATTTCACCGGACTCGACTCTCGCGTCCGTCACCGACAAGATCGCCGGGATTGTCCTGCGTAGAAAGACATCCCTGTCCTGGGTGCTCGGTTTTGCGTTCTTCTTCCTACTGCTGCAGGTGTTACTTGTGGCAGTGACCTATCTGCTTTTCAAGGGCGTCGGCATCTGGGGTCTCAACATCCCCATCGGCTGGGGATTCGCCATCGTCAATTTCGTCTGGTGGATCGGTATCGGCCACGCGGGCACTCTCATCTCCGCCATCCTTTTGCTGCTGAACCAAAGCTGGCGGAACGCGATCAACCGGTTCGCCGAAGCGATGACGATCTTCGCCGTCTGCTGCGCCGGCATGTTCCCCATCCTACACATGGGACGCTCATGGATCGCATACTGGCTTTTCCCCTACCCGAACACCATGGCAATCTGGCCGCAGTTCCGCAGCCCTCTCGCCTGGGACGTGTTCGCCGTTTCCACTTACTTCACCATCTCGTTGGTGTTCTGGTATGTCGGGATGATTCCGGACTTCGCCTCGCTGCGTGATCAAGCCAAGCATAAGTGGCAGCAGGTGTTTTACGGAAGCATGGCGCTCGGCTGGCGCGGGTCCGCTTTTCATTGGGCCCGCTACGAAAAAGCTTCGTTACTCCTCGCCGGCTTATCGACGCCGCTGGTTCTTTCCGTCCACAGCGTCATCAGTTTCGACTTCTCGATTTCCATTGTCCCGGGCTGGCACACCACCATTTTCCCGCCATACTTCGTCGCCGGCGCCGTATACGACGGCTTCGCCATGGTGCTTACTCTGATGATTCCGGTGCGTAAGTTCTATGGACTCGAGTCGCTCATCACGCCGCGCCATATCAATAATATGGCCAAGGTCATGCTCGCCACTGGTTTAATCGTCGCTTACGGCTATGCCATGGAAGCTTTCTTCAGCATCGTGTACGCCGGCAATCACTACGAAAAATTCATGATGCTGAACCGCATGTTCGGCAATTACGGCTGGGCTTACTGGCTGCTCGTCGCCACCAACATCGCTATTCCGCAGTTACTCTGGGTTTACAAGATCCGCACCAATCTCGTGTGGCTGTGGTGTATCTCCATGGTCATCAACGTCGGTATGTGGATGGAGCGCTTCGTCATTGTCATTACCAGCTTGACGCGCGATTTCGTCCCATCTTCGTGGGGCACTTACTGGCCCACCATTTGGGATTGGGCAGTGTACCTCGGCACCATCGGCTTGTTCATGACGCTGATCTTCCTTTTCGTCCGCGTTCTCCCGATGATCACCATGTTCGAATTGCGCATGATTACGCCTAAGTCTCCGTCATCCGCGCCCGTAAAGGAGCCCGTCGCGTGAGTCATTCCGTCACGGAACATCCTCCCATCTACGGCGTCATGGCTGAGTTTGAAACCGCCGACGCGCTAGTCGAAGCAGCCAAAGCCGCGCGCGAAGCAGGCTATCACAAGATGGACGCGTACTCGCCGTTACCCATCGAAGAACTGCATGACGTCCTGCACATTCATGACAACCGCGTTTCACTTGCTTGTTTAATCGGCGGCATCGTCGGCGCCTGTACGGGATTCGGCCTCCTTAGTTGGACCTCGGCGTTCGATTACGCGCACAACGTCGGTGGCAAGCCCCCGATCAGCGTGCCGATGTTCATCCCCATCACCTTCGAGTGCACGATCTTATTCGCGGGCCTGACCACGGCTTTTGCCATGATCATCATGAACGGGCTTCCCACGCCGTATCATCCGGTCTTTAACGTCGAGCGCTTCGCGTTCGCTTCCCGCAATCGTTTTTTTCTTTGCATTGAATCCGAAGATGAGCACTTCGATCGCAAGGGCACGTTTGCATTCCTCGAAAGCCTGCATCCGGAAGGGGTATCCGAAGTTGACCACTAATTTCCCCATCCGCGCCGCGTCCACCCTTCTGGCGGCAGCCAGTATCTTCAGCCTCGGCTGCCGTCAGGACATGCACGATCAGCCCAAGTACAAGACGCTTGGTTATACCAAGTTCTTCCCGGATGGACGTGAGTCCCGGCCTATCCCGTCCGGTACGGTTGCGCGCGGCGAGCTTCAGGAAGATGTCGCGTTCTATCAGGGAAAAGTCGATGGCGCGGATATCGATTACTTCCCGATTCCGGTTACGCAGCAGCTAATCGAACGCGGTCATGTCCGTTTCGATATTTACTGTTCCCCGTGTCATGGCCGCGTGGGCAATGGCTTGGGGATGATCGTGCGGCGCGGATTGAAGCAGCCTCCGTCCTATCACATCGATCGGCTGCGCACCGCGCCCGTCGGACACTTTTACGACGTCATTACTAACGGTTACGGCGCTATGTTGAATTACTCCGCGCAGATTCAACCGCGCGACCGCTGGGCCATCATCTCTTATATCCGCGCGCTCCAGTACAGCCAGAACGCGACCGTCGCCGAACTTCCCGCCGACATCAAGGCCAAGCTTCCGGCCGCGGGAAATGTATCTCCGGTTAATCCCTCGGGGCCGCCGATGCGTGATCGCGACATCGTGAACCCTAACCAACCCATGATTCCCGTACAGCCGGGCAAGCCGGTTCCCACCACTCGTCCGGGGGCGCAATAATGGCGGCCGATAACCCATTTGTCATCACCGATCCACTGCGCGGTCAGATCTCGCGCGTGCAGACTCTCGCGCTGGTCATCGGCGCGATCTTTACTATTCTGACCGTGATCCAGGCGTTCATTAATCCGACCCAGTTCTTCCGCTCCTGGATGATCGGGTTCCTATTTACTTTCGCCCTCGGTCTGGGAAGTCTTGCCTGCCTGATGTTACAGTACATGTCCGGCGGCGCGTGGGGTATGGTCATCCGGCGCCAATTAGAAGCGGGATCGCGTACCATTCCTTTCGTCACCCTCCTGTTTATTCCGCTGCTGTTCGGCATCCACAACCTGTACGAATGGGCGGACGCCGCCAAAGTCGCGAGCGACCCGGTGATCCGCGAAAAGAGCGGATATCTCAACGTTCAATGGTGGATCACCCGCGCCGCCATCGTCTTCATCATCTGGAACGTGTATTCCTTCGTCCTGAATCGCTTATCGGCCGAAGAGGAAAGAACCGGTTCCGCGCTTGCTTCCAAACGCATGATGGGATGGAGCGGCATCGGTCTCGTCATCTACGTCTTCTCGCTCACTTCCGCCGGCACGGATTGGGTGATGTCGATGAACGTGCATTGGTTCTCCACGATATACGGACTGATCCTCCTCGGCGGCCAGGGACTCACGGTTATCTCGCTGGCCTTAATCACCACGACCCTTCTGATGAAACAGCAGCCTCTTGCGGGCGTAATCACCAAGCGTCACTTACACGACCTCGGCAAACTGCTCTTCATGTTCACTTTGTTCTGGACCTACGTGAGCTTCTCGCAGTTAGTCATCATCTGGTCCGGAAACCTGCCGGAAGAGATCACATGGTACATCGATCGGATGAACGGCGGTTGGGAATACGTCGGGGCGATCCTGCTGTTCCTTCAGTGGATGCTTCCGTTTCTGATCCTGCTTTCGCAGAACATCAAACGTAATCCGAAGACGATTCGTGTAATGGCGATCTGGGTTCTCACCGTCCGCGTCGCCGATACCATCTGGTTGGTCGAACCGAACTATCACAGTCAGCACCTTTTCATTAGTTGGTCGGATTTCACGGCGCTGATCGGCTTAGTCGGTCTCTGGACCGCGGTCTATTTATGGCAGTTGAAGCAGCGCGCGCTGATCCCCATTAACGCTCCCGATCTGGGAAAGGCTTTAATCCATGGCAGAGCACATTAATCACGAAGACGATTTTCCGGAACGCAACCCAAACGTCGCCTATGATCGGGCTGAAGAAGACGTTAAAGCTGTTTCCAGCTTCGGGATTGGGCTCGCGATCTCCATCGTCATCGTCGGGTTCTGTATGTTCGCCTTGTTCGAATGGTTTTACGCGCGGGAAGATCGCGCCAGCCCTGTGGTAACTCCGGCGGTGATGTCGGAGAAGCAGCAATTGCCACCGGAGCCGCGTCTTCAAGCCGAACCGCGATTAGATCTGCGCGCTCTCCGCGAGGGGGAAGATCAGGTGTTGACCACTTACGCGTGGGTCGACCCTACGCGCGGTGTGGCGCGCATCCCCATTCAGGAAGCCATTAAAATCGTCGCGGCGAAGGGCCTTCCCTCTAAGCCCGCTACAGACCTTCCCGACCCGGACGGCTTCCGCGAGATCCCCTCGGCAGCCAGCAGCGCACGGACGTTCGAAAAGATTTCTCAATGAAACTCCGCATCACAAAACGGTTTCTACTGGGCGCGGCCTTGATCGCTCAAGCGGCGTCGCCGTTGAGCGCGCAGCAACTGCGTGACGTATTGAACTTCAAAGGTATCGATCGCCCGGCGCAGTTACAAAACGTCAAGATCGACCAAAAGCTAAACTCGCAGCTCCCGCTTGACGCGCGGTTTCGCGACGAAGCGGGCCGCGACGTCCATCTGGGGGATTACTTCGGAAAGCGTCCGGTAGTGCTCGCGCTGGCTTACTACGATTGCCCCATGCTTTGCACCCAGGTACTTAACGGTATGGTGCGCGCCGAAAAAACTCTCACGTTTAATCCCGGCCAGGAGTACAACGTCGTCGTCATTAGCTTCGATCCGCGCGAACATCCACCGCTCGCCGCCGAAAAAAAGGCGATGTACATGAAACAATTCGGCCGCCCGGAAACCTCCGGCGCTTTCCACTTTCTTACCGGTGATATCGCCAATATCAAGAAAGTAACTGACGCGGTCGGCTTTCGTTACTATTACGACGTCCACACCAGCCAGTACGCGCACGCAAGCGCCATTTATGTCGTTACCGCCGATGGCCGCATGTCGCGTTACTTCTACGGAATCGAGTACTCTCCGAAAGATCTCCGGCTAGGGTTGATAGAAGCCGCCCAAAATAAGATCGGCACGCCGGTGGACCAGCTTCTACTTTATTGCTATCACTACGACCCAGCCACGGGTAAATATACGCCGCTTGTCCAAAACATCCTGCGCGCTGCCGGCGGCGCGACGGTATTCGCGCTAGGGGGCTTCATCTTAATCATGCTAATCCGCGAACGTAAAGCGGGATCGGCGGGACGCGCCGCCGGATCGGCGGGACGCGCTTAGGCCGCGCGCGGATCTTCAATATGGGACAGAAGAGCATTCAGTTTTTTCCGGATCAAGCCAGTTCGATCGCCGGCAATGTGGACGGGCTGTACCTTTACCTCGTCCTTGTCAGCGCCTTCTTTTCGCTGCTGATCGCGGTTCTGATCGTCGTATTTGCCGTAAAGTACCGGCGTAAGTCGGAAGCAGAGATTCCGAAACCAATTCACGGCGGCTTGATTCTCGAAATCACCTGGTCGGTAATCCCACTTGGGTTGTCATTAGTCATGTTCGCCTGGGGCGCAAGTATCTTCTTCACCGAGTCACGTCCCCCGGCCGATTGCATGGAGATCTACGTCACCGGTAAGCAGTGGATGTGGAAGCTCCAGCACATGGAAGGGCAGCGCGAAATCAATGAACTGCACGTTCCGGTGAATCGCAACATAAAGCTAACTCTTACCTCAGAAGACGTCATTCATGATTTCTACGTCCCGGCTTTTCGCACCAAGACGGATGTTGTACCCGGCCGGTATACCACCGAATGGTTCCGCCCCACTAAGGTCGGCGAGTATCACATTTTCTGCGCTGAATACTGCGGGACCAAGCACTCCGGCATGATCGGAACCGTCTATGTGATGCCCCCCGAACAGTTCGACGCGTGGCTTACCGGCGGTGGCGCGCAGGGCTCGCTCGCGCAAAAGGGTGAAGCGCTATTCCAACAACTCGGCTGCGTCACCTGTCACCAGGCTGAAGCCGATCGCCAGGGCCGCTGCCCAAACCTACACGGCATTTACGGCCGGCCGCAGGAGTTGACTACCGGTCAGACGGTTACCGTCGACCCCGGCTATATCCGTGAGTCCATCTTGAACCCAAGCGCAAAAATCGTCGCCGGCTATCAAAACATCATGCCGACCTTCTCAGGATTAGTCACCGAGGATGGCATTCAACAGTTGGTGGAGTACATCAAGTCAATTGGGCCCACCGGAACCGCGTCCGGAGTTCCGACATCGGACTCCCGCCCTTCCGGTTCCGCGGCAGCCGCCGCAGCAACCTCCGCCAATCAGCCGGGAACCCCCCAGCAACAGAAGACTAATCCGAACGCGGGGATGCCGCCGTCCAATAGGTAGGTAAGGGAAAATATTCTTTAGGACATTATGCAAACCGAAACGGCAGTCGAGCGAGAGCCGAAAAATTACCTTAACGTCGAGCATACGCTGAAGAGCTGGCTGTTAACGCAGGATCACAAACGGATCTGCCTTCTTTATCTGGTCGTTGTCACCATCTTCTTCTTCATAGGCGGAGCCTTTGCCGCTCTCATCCGAATCGAACTGGCGACGCCGGCGGGCGATCTCGTCGAGTCCAACGTTTACAACAAACTGTTTACCGGGCATGGGATTATCATGGTGTTCTTCTTCCTGATCCCGTCCATCCCGACGACGCTCGGCAATTTTCTGATCCCTCTAATGATCGGTGCGAAGGACGTAGCATTCCCCAAGCTCAATCTGATGAGTTGGTATCTCTATGTCATCGGCGGGTCCATGACTCTCTGGGCTATCATCGTCGGCGGCGTCGACACCGGTTGGACATTCTACACTCCGTTTAGCACCGGTTACGCCAATGGTTACGTCACTCTGACCGCGATGGGTATCTTCATCAACGGGTTCTCGTCCATCCTGACCGGGTTGAACTTCATCGTCACCATTCACCGCATGCGCGCTCCCGGCATGACGTGGTTTAGACTACCGCTGTTTATCTGGTCGCTCTACGCGACCAGTCTGATTCAAGTCCTCGGAACTCCCGTTATTGCGGTAACCTTGCTCTTACTCGGACTCGAACGGGGTCTTCATATTGGTATCTTCGATCCGGCGCTTGGCGGCGACCCCGTCTTGTTCCAGCACCTCTTCTGGTTCTACTCGCACCCCGCCGTGTACATCATGATTCTTCCGGCGCTCGGTGTAACCAGCGAGATCATCACCACCTTCTCCAAGAAGGAGCCTTTCGGATATAGCTTTATCGCGTTTTCCAGCGTCGCCATCGCAGTCTTCGGCTTCATCGTGTGGGGGCACCACATGTTTGTCAGCAGCCAATCGGTTTACGCCGGCATGGTGTTCTCAGTGCTCAGCTATCTGGTCGCGATTCCCTCGGCTATCAAAGTATTCAACTGGATCTCCACCATGTATAAGGGATCGGTGCAGCTTACGACGCCCATGCTGTACGGCCTCGGCTTTATCGGTCTCTTCACCATCGGCGGCCTTACCGGTCTGTTCCTCGCCAGCATGGGGATGAACGTTCACTTGACGGATACTTACTTTGTCATCGCCCACTTCCACTACATCATGGTGGGCGGCGCGATCATGGGTTTCATGGGCGGATTACATTACTGGTGGCCGAAGATCACCGGTAAGCTCTACCCTGAAAATTGGGCCAAGATTTCGGCTATCCTGATCTTCCTTGGCTTCAACCTGACCTTCTTCCCGCAATTCATTCTGGGTTACATGGGAATGCCCCGGCGCTACCACGTGTACCCGCCGGAGTTCCAGGTTTACAACGTACTGTCTTCCGCGGGGGCATCTATCCTGGGGCTTGGTTACGTCGTCCCGTTCACTTACTTCCTCTTTTCCATCTTCCGCGGCAAAGCGGCGGGCGCTAATCCCTGGCACGCTACGGGTCTCGAGTGGCAGACGCAGTCGCCGCCCATCCCGGAGAACTTCGAAGTGACTCCGGTGATCACTCACGATTCCTACGAATACACCACTCAGGAGGTCGTCCACGTTGGCTAGCCACTCCGTCGCGTTACGCCACCATTTCGAGACCGCGGGCCAGCAGAAAGACGCCGCTACGCTCGGCATGTGGATGTTCCTGGTCACCGAAATCATGTTCTTCGGCGGCCTCTTTATGACTTACATCGCCTACCGCGGCGCTTATCCCGAAGCTTTCGCCGCGGGTAGTCAGAAGCTTAGCATCGTTTTGGGAACGTGCAATACCTTCGTGCTCATCCTTAGTTCGCTTACCATGGCAATGGCTGTACACTCGGCTGCTCTGGGCAAGAAGCAACAGTTGATCATGTTTCTGATCTTCACCATGATCCTCGGTTGCGTGTTTCTCGGAATCAAAGCCGACGAGTATCACACCAAGTTCGTCAACCATGAAGTGCCCGGGCCGAACTTCCGGTTTGAGGAAGGCAATGCGAACCACGTATCTCTTTATTTCGCGTTGTACTTCGGGATGACCGGCCTTCACGCATTCCACATGATCGTGGGTATCGGGTTACTCATCTATATTCTGATTCAATCCACCAAGGGCAGATACACCGCGCAGTGGCACACACCGGTGGAAATGTTTGGTCTTTACTGGCACTTTGTCGATATTGTCTGGATCTTTCTGTTTCCCCTGCTCTATCTCATTGACTTACACCCAGGAAAATAGCTATGTCGACCGCGCCCGATAATTCGAACCAGCACGATCACATTGTTCCCGTCAGCCTCTACCTGATAATCTTCGGGGCGCTAATGGTGGGAACGGCGGCCACAGTGGGCGCTGCGTATATTGACCTCGGGCGTTGGAACATCGTCGTCGCGCTCCTGATCGCCTGCGTCAAAGCCTCGCTTGTCGTGCTGTTCTTCATGCACATTTACTACAGCTCGAAGTTCACCAAGACTATCCTAGTCTGCGGCTTCTGTACCCTGATTATCATGTTCGCTTTCACCGGAATGGATCTGGCGGCCAGCGGCTGGTTTTCCCAGAGCACTTCCTGGATGGGCGTACCGGGGCGCTAGCGTTTAGAAATCCGCATTGGGAATACCCAAAGCTTCAGTAATCTTCTCGATGTACCCGGTAGTCTCTGGAAAGTTTGGCGGTCCGTCCGCCGCGTCCACGGTTGCCGGACCGGCGTTATAAGCGCCGAGAACCCGGTTCAGATCGCCGTGGTACCGGGTCATTAACGTGTGTAACAACTTCGCGCCGGCGAAAGCGTTCTGCTCCGGGTCGAGCGCATCGTCAACTCCGAGATCCGCAGCCGTTCCCGGCATCAGTTGCATCAGGCCCATCGCCCCTTTCCCGGAGATGGCGCACGGGCGAAAAGACGATTCCTGCCGCATGACCGCGCGGACCAAATCGCCACTCACCTGATTCGCCTTCGCCGCCCGCGCGATCAAGGGCTCCAGTTGCATCGGCGGAAGCCGGTCGCAATCCCCGCCGTTCTGTGCCGGTTCCAACAGCGGCGCAGTGACGAAAAAGGCCGGGAGTTCCGTGCTGTCTTCACTTGCGGTTCCCGATTCCAGCACGCCCGCTCTCTGCCGCCGAACGCTCGCTTTTTGACGTTCAATGGACGCGGACATGGCGCTCATAACCTTCTCGCGCTGTAATGAGACGGCATCCATCTGCGGATTCGCTCCCGCGCTTTGCCCCGGCGCCATCCCTCGACCAAGTACCAGAAACGCTAGAAACACTGCGGAACGGCAACTTTTTCCTAAAAAGCCGCCGTTCGTCTCCGATATGTTCTTCAGAAGGGTCAGCCCACCTGACCCTTTGCTTCTCTTACGCGAGCGGACATGAATCTCACATCTGTCGGTACAGCGAACCAAATCTTGCCGGAACCTCCTGCCACGGAGACCGCCGTGCAGCCCGATCAAACCAGGCAGCTTGCACAATCGGTCCAGCGCCTGAACGGATCGTCCCTCGTCCCGGATGGCCGCGAGTTCTCCCTTTCCCTTGATCCGAAGACCAAGCTTCCCGTGGTGCGGGTGATGGACACCACTACACACGACGTGATCGAGCAGGTGCCGGCTGAGTACATTCTCAGCTTGACGGCCTCTTTGGAACTGGAACAGTCGCTCGAAAGCCCCGCTCAAAACTCGCATTTTTAGGCCGATAAGAACTTCGTGCGAACTCAAAGTGTGGACTCCTATCTCGAACAGCAGATCCTTTCTGCTTCACCTCTCGAACTCATTTGTCTGTCTTATCAGACGGCGATTCAAGCCGTCCGCGACGCCCGGCGCTTTCTTGCGGAAAAACGGATCACAGACCGCTCCCGATCCATTTCTCGCGCCCACTCGGTGCTCGCCCATCTTTACACCTCTCTCGACTTCAAAGCGGGTGATGGGTCGGTTGCCCGCCAACTGGGACTTCTTTATGACTACATGATGCGGTGCTTGCTTGCGGCGAATGCCGAACAGACCGACAAGCCGCTGGAAGAGGTTCTGGCGCTTCTGATCACGCTCAACGAGGCTTGGTCACAGATCGCGGCCTCAACGGCAGCCCCCGCGCCGCCGGTACCCATGCCATCTTACGCCGACCCTATTTTCGCCGAGCCCGCCCAGAGCCGCTATTCACTAAGCTTCTGAGCGCCAGGTTTTTGAGAGGGAACGCCTTTTGTCGAAGTACGCTCAAGGCCGCCTTCCACCATCCGGGCCAGGCCGAACCCGCCGGCTTCGCCCAGCGCTTTCGCAAAAGCCTCGTCCGCTAAGCCAAGCGTCGATGCGCCGGCCGCATCGCCGCCCGCACCCAATCCCGTTTCCTCGCTCTCCCGCATGGACTTCAACATCTGCGCAATCATAAACGATTCGAATTGTTGCGCGGCCTCATGCACCCGCGCCGGATCGTCTTTCTTCTTCGTGTGGACCGCGCCTCCACCAACTTTCGCGCCGGGGTCCTGTACGTTCGCACCAACCGTCACACCTAGATTCGTCACGCTTAAATCACCTCCAGATCCGCCTCGAGCGCGCCCGCGGCCTTCAAATTCTGCAGAATTGCAATCACATCCCTCGCGGTCGACCCGATCGCCGTCAGCGCGCGCACCAATTCCTCCACCGTCGCGCCCTGCTTCAGCGAAATGCTTTTCACCTTTTCATCCTTCACGGCCACGGTCGTTTCCGGCACAACCGCGGTCGTGCCTTGCGAGAGTGGACCCGGCTGTGAGACCGTCTCCACCGTTTGAATCTCCACCGAGAGGTTCCCGTGCAGAATCGCCACCGGCGAGATCCGCACTTCTTTGCCAAGAATAATCGTCCCGGTCCGCTCATTGACCACAATCTTCGCGACCCGATCCACCTCTACGCGCAGATTCTCCAACTCCGACAAGAACTCGATCGGCTTCCCCGCGAACGCAACCGGCATGGCCACGCTTACCAGCGCGGAATTTTGAGGCTGCGCCACACCGCCTTTCTCCGGTGCGAAGTGCTTGTTGATCACCTCCGCCACGCGGGTCGCCGTCGTGAAATCCGCCTGATGCAGTTGCAGATTGATGTGCGAGGTAATTGCCACCGAGGGCGCCGCCTGCTCAATCGTCGCGCCATCCGGGATGCGGCCGACCGTGGGATGGTTCACTGTGGAACCATTCCCGGACTTACCCACGGAAAAGCCGCCGGTCACCACGGGCCCCTGGGCAACCGCATAGACCTGCCCGTTTGCCGCGCGCAGGCTGGTCAGAATCAGTAGCCCGCCTTGCAAATTCGGGGCGTCGCCCATCGCTCCCACCGTTACATCCAACTTCGTGCCGGTTTGCGCAAATGGCGGGAGTACCGCGGTCACCATTACCGCCGCCGTATTCTTCACCGTCAGCGACGTCGCCGGTACCGTCACTCCCATTCGTTGCAGAAGGTTCGCCAGACTCTGTACCGGAAACACGGTCTGCTTGCGATCGCCGGTCCCGGCCAAGCCAACCACCAAGCCATACCCGAGTAACTGGTTATCCCGAACGCCTTCGATGCTGACCAACTCTTTCAGCCTCGTGGGCGGCCCCCCGTAAACCGGGCACGCTAGCAAGAGTATTGAAACAACACCGCCTAATCGCTTCATGGCGCAATCAGAACGGCAGCAAGCCTAACAGGAGGCGGTACAGAATGTTCGGCCGTTTCACCGCGTCATTCACCACGCCCTTGCCGTTCACCTGCACTTCCAGGTCTCCCAGTAAGTTGGAAGGGATCGAATTCGCCGCGTTCAAATCTTCCGGCCGCACCACGCCGCGCACGGTAATCACCTGCCGCTCACCGTTGATTCCCAGCAGCTTCGTCCCTTCCACCACCAGATATCCGTTGGGAAGCACGTGCGTCACGCGCGCCGTCAGATTTGTCGTCAGTGTGGTGGTGCGGGAAGTTGTGCCTGACCCATCGAGTGTCGTCGTCCCGCCCAGGTTCAGCAGGTTCGCCCACGGTCCGGTCGCCTTGGTAACTCCCGCGAGCGCCGTGATCGAATTCTGGGCGGCGGACGTGCGCGCCGTCTTAGTTGCGCCTGTGCTTACCGCCGAAGTCGATTCCGATACCAGCACGGTCACCACATCGTCCACCTGCGTGGCCTTCGGATCGCGTGTCACATCCTGCAGCCGGCTGGTAGGCGAATATAACGACCCCGGATTACTCCCGTTCGATCCCGCCGTCGCGTATCTGCTGAGCGCCTGGCTCACATAAGTATCGAGCGTACTCGGCGGCGGTTCAGCAGCTTTCTCTTTCTTCTTCGCCGCCGTCAAAGGCAGAATGGCCAGCACACATACCAAAGCCAGTCGCTTCATTTGCCGTTCGTCTCCTCGAAGTGAGGCCCGCGCGGCATCACCAACACCGCCGCCTCGCCCGTCACCCGCGCCTGAAAAGCCTTTCCGCTGGAAGGATTGCGCACGCGCACCATCTCGCCGATCCGGCCGCCGCTTTCCGCGCGTCCATCGAACTCCAGCCGCGCCGCGCCTTCCCGCACTTCTACGCGCACGATTGCCCCGTTCTTCACTTCCTTCGCGGCTTCGAGCGCCGTCAGCGGCACCGCCGATCCCACACCGAGATGCCTCCGGGTCACCTTACCCACCACTTGTTCCAGCGTGGATGCGAACTGTTCCGAATCCCAGGCCCCGTCCCGATCTTCGATCCGCAACCGTTCCACCCGGACTTCCGTCCCCGCCGCCACTTCTTCGCTCGTCACCACCGTCGCCTGGCTGACTTTCATCTGTATGCGCGCCCAAACCGGAAACCGTTTGCCTGCCCCGTACTCTACATAGCCGCGGACTAGAACAGAACCATCCAACGCCGGATGCGCCGCCGCGGGCCGGGGAAACGTTACCTCTCCGACGGGCGCGGGGAATCGGCTTTGCTCCACCACGCTCACCTGCGCGCCCGCCGGCGCCCACCTTCGAATCGCCGCCACCACTTCTTGCGGAGTTACCAGCCTCGTACGCCGCTCGAAACAAGCCGGATGAAACGGCTCGCCGTCCGCAATCCCCGCGCGTCGTGCAAGCCGCAACAATTCCGCCGCCCAAAAGACCCGCTTCGCGCCAGGTTCCGGGGCCAGTCCCGCCGGTTGCAGACCATCCGCCGCGGCGAAACGCGCGTCCCCCAGAGCCAGATCTCCCAGCGTGATGCGTTCTCCATCCACCGGCCGGCACGCTTCCGCGGATGCATGGGGCCCGAGCGCCGCTAACACAACAATGGCCCCGATCATTTGGTCATGTTGTTCACTTGCTGATACATCTCGTCGGCCGCCTTCACCACCTTGGTGTTCGCCTCATACCCGCGCTGCGCCACGATCAGGTTGATGAACTCCTCCACCACGCTCACGTTGGATTGTTCCGTGTAACCCTGCAGCAGAGTTCCCAGGCCTTCCGCGCCGCCCGGATTTCCCACCTGCGGTTCACCCGAGGCGTCGGTCTGTTGGTAGAGGTTCTGCCCCAGGCTGTTCAGCCCCGCCGGGTTCTGAAAGTTCACAATCTGAATCTGCCCCGCGATCTGCGAAGCCGTCTGCTGGGGAAGCTGGTAGCTCACCGTTCCGTCGGTTGCGATTTGAACGTTCAGCGCCGTTACCGGAATCGTGATTTGCGGGTCCAGCGCGTCGCCGTTGCTCGTGACGATGTTGCCGTCCTTGTCCAATTGAAAGCTGCCATCCCGCGAGTAAGCCAGATCCCCGCTCGCGCGCTTGATCTGAAAAAAGCCGTTCCCCTGTATCGCGATGTCCAAAGGATTATCCGTTTCGGTGAAGTTCCCTTCGGAAAATACGATTTCGTTCGACGACGTCCGCGTGCCCAATCCGATCTGCAGCCCCGTGGGTATCGTGGTCTGTTGACCGGCGGAAGATCCCGGCGCCACCATGTTTTGATACATCAGATCCTGGAACTGCGCCCGCCGCATCTTATAGCCGGCTGTGTTGGCGTTGGCCAGGTTGTGCGCGATATTGTCCACGTTCAATTGCTGTGCGGTCATGCCGCTGGCGGCGCTGTAGAGTGCGCGAATCATAGTTTTCCCCTTTTACTGAGTTACTCGTGCCACTTCTTCAATGGCTTCTTTGCTCATCTCGGCGCCGATACTCAAGGCCTTCTGCAGAGACTCAAACTGCCGCATCACATCGACCAATCGCACGGCCGCGCCCGCCGGAGCCACATTACTCTGCTCCAGGTGTCCCTGGCGAACCTCCGCCTTGGCGATGGCCGCTTTCTGACTCGCGTCCATATTGAAAAAATAATTCTGCCCCTGCTTATCGATCGCCGATCGATCGGCGTAGTCGGCGATCGCCAACTGCCCTAACTCCTGCCCGTCCTGATGCACCGTTCCGTCCGCGTCAATCTGCAGTAATCCAGTCGACGCCGATTGAATCGTCCCGCCCGATGTCGTCCCAAGCGCATAGCCATCGGCCGTAATCAGCACGCCTTTCGCATCCAGCCGGAAGCTCCCGCTGCGTGTATATAACTTTCCGTTCGGTCCGTTGACCGTGAAGAATCCCGGGCCGTCCAGCGCGACGTCCAAAGGATTCCCGGTCTGGTGCAAGACACCCTGCGAGTAATCGGTCCAGTGTTTCTCAATCACCGGTTGCCGATCGCTTAACGGACTTGTTCCTTGATCTACCGCGTCGCCCGCTTGCTCCGATACATACACGCTATAGAACTCGCGATCGCCTTTATAGCCGTCCGTACCGGCGTTCGCAATGTTGTTCGACAGCATCTCGAGCGATTCCATTCGTGCTCGCATGCCGCTTGCGGCGGAACTTAAGAGTGGGTCCATTGCTGGTTATCACGGCGTATAAGGCACGCCGCGAACCGAATGCGCCAAACCCGATAAACAGTTCAAAACTTTGGCAAAGCAGCCGATAAGACTCACGGAGACCTCCCGCCTTTGCGGCAAGAATTGGTCACGAACCGCAAGAGTGACGTCGAAATGCCGGACCTGTTTCTCCTAACCTGCTGACCGGCAAGAGCTTTCGAATTGGTGCGGCGGCTGCATTGCATCACACCATGCGAATGCCGGCCATCCCGATTGCGACTGCATCGCGTCCGGCGCCGCCCATTACGGTTACCGCGCCCGGCAAGCTAAACCCCCGCGAGCCGCAGACCACCGCAACGGCACCATCCAATTCGCCCCGGCCACTGGAAACCCCCAACGCCTACGGCGAGGATGCCCCGGCCGCTTCGTTTCAAGGCCTTCTGCATCACGCTCTTGATCGGACCGCCGGTAACCAGGAAGCACCTTTGCCCGCGCCCGTCGTGCGCTTCGCCAAAGCATCTCAGCCGGAACTGAAGCCCGTCGCGCAGTCCCGTTCCATCGGCAACATCCTTCCTACCGCCGTGCATCAGGACAACGAAGATTCGCTCCCCTTATTCATCTCCATTGCCGTTCCATCAGCCGCGGCGCCTCAAGCCACGAAGCCTGCAAGCCCCGCGGCCCGAGCGCCTTTAACTCCTCGATTGGAACAAGACGCGCCGCAATCCGCCCTGGAAGCGCAACCGCCGGCCTCAGCCGCACCGGAAGCTTTTTCCGTCCGCATGAGTTCTCCCTCGGCCGCCGCTCCGGAATCAATCAAACCTGGATCACCGGCCGTGGTGCCAGGCAAAACGGCCGCTTCCGTTACGCCCGTTACCGCCGCCGTGGAGACGTTCGCCGCGCCGGCGGTGACTACGACCGCCGTACCCGCGAACACCGACCTCAAGCCCGCGACTTCAGATCCTTCCACATCCCTGCAATCCATCGAGTCCTTGGAATCCCCAGCGCCGGTAGCTCCCCCCGCCACGCCCGTGCGGGACCTCGCGCTACACCTGCCGGGCGCGCACGGCGTAGAAGTCCGACTCAACGACAACGGCGGCCAGCTACACGTTCAGGTGCGCGCCGCCAACTCCGACTTTACGCAGGATCTTCGCGACAATCTTCACGAGCTCGTCTCCGGTCTGGAGCGCAAAGGATTCTCGGCCCAGGTCTCCTACAGCGGCGCGCCTTCAACCGAACATCTCTTCGCCCGTCCCGCCGAAGCAGGCTCTTCGAACGATTCTCCTTCCGATGGCCGGGGCGGAGCATTCGCACAAGAGCAGGAACAAAACCAACAGCGTCAATCCGATCGCAAGTTCGACGGACGTTCCGCGAAAGCGCGCGCCGCGGATTGGTCCGGACACTTTAACTCAAACCTCGAAACGAGAAACTCATGACCATCAACAACAGCTCCCTTGCAGTCGACACTCCCGTCTCATCGAGCGCGGCCCAGAACACGCAAAACCCGCCGGATCCAACCGATTCGCTGGCGAGCGAAAACACATTCCTCAAGCTCCTGGTCGCGCAGATTCAGAATCAGGACCCCACCAGTCCCACCGATCCCACCCAGTTCATCGGGCAACTCACGCAGTACAGCGAACTCGAGCAGCTGATTCAAATCAACACCGGCCTGCAAGGAATCGAAAGCCCCACCGGCTCAACTTCCACAGCCACCACGCCCGTTACCACCCAACCTTAAGGAGCAACGAAATGTTTACGGCATTTTCCACGGCATTATCCGGATTAAACGCGGACACCACCGCGGTCGACGTCATCGGCAACAACCTCGCCAACCTCAACACCACAGGTTTCAAAGGCTCCGACGTATCGTTCCACGATCTGGTCAATCAGGCATTGCAGGGCGGCCAAACCGAGCCCGGTTTCGGCGTCACCACTCCCACAATTACCCAGGTCTTCAGCCAAGGCTCCATCCAGCCCAGCGATCAGCCCTACGCGGCCGCCATCCAGGGCAACGGATTCTTCGTTGTGAACGATCCCAACAGCGGTCAACTGTATACCCGCAACGGCGACTTCACGGTCGACTCCAACGGCAATCTCCTCACCCAGACCGGCCAGAATGTGGAGGGCTGGAACGCACCCAACGGAGGCACGCTGAACACCACCGGGGCCATCGGCAACATTGTGCTCTCCAGCGGCCAACTCAGCCAGCCGGTAGCCACCGCCAACATCACTACTCAAATCAATCTCGACGCCTCGCAGACGGTCGGTTCCTCGGGCGCCAGCTTCAGCACCACCATCCCGGTTTACGATTCGCTCGGAACCACTCACGACGTCACCGTCGATTTCCAGAAAACGGCCGCCAACACCTGGAGCTACACCGCGACCGTCCCCGGCGCTGACCTGACGTCCGGAACGGCAGGAACGCCGTCCCAGATCGCCACCGGTTCGCTCACCTTCGATTCCAACGGCAATCTGCTCACGCCCGCGCCGCCGCCGCCCGCCGCCAATGCCAGCATTCCCTTCCCGATCACCGGCTTGGCCGACGGCGCCTCCGATCTCAACATCAACTTCAATCTCTGGAACACCAGCGGCGCCACGCCTGTTTCCAACATCACTCAAGTGGATTCAACCTCTTCCGCCAGCGCGCCCGTTCAGGACGGCAACCCCGCGGCGCAGATTACCGGCGTCAGCATTTCCACCCACGGGGAGGTGATCGCTCAGTACGCGGGCGGCACTCCGCGCGTCGTCGCCCAGCTCGCCCTGGCCGGCATCACCAATCCCGAATCGCTCGCCAGTCTCGGTAACGGCAACTACACCGTTACCGCCGCCACCAGCCTGCCCAGCATCGGCGTTCCCAATACCGGCGGACGCGGGGACATCGTGGGCGGATCCCTCGAATCCTCCACCGTCGATATCGCCACGCAGTTCACCAACCTGATCGTCTATCAGCGATCCTATGAGGCCAACGCCAAAGTCGTCACCACCGCCGACACTTTGAGTCAGGACACCATTAACATCATTCCGCAGTCATGACGCCGTTAGAAGAAATCGCCGCCATTGCCGACGTTCGGGTCGATGTCGCCGTCGAACTCGATCGCCGCGCGATGACGATTCGCGAAATCCTCGCGCTTAGCGTCGGCAGCGTCATTGAAAT
Source organism: Bryobacteraceae bacterium (assembly GCA_965225785.1). GTDB lineage: Bacteria > Acidobacteriota > Terriglobia > Bryobacterales > Bryobacteraceae > Bog-113. Next base: position 897,093 of record CBDDBV010000022.1, read on the forward strand.
GCCCCGCTCCGCGGGCGAAAACATCGACATCTACATCGGCAACTCGCTCGTCGGCTTCGGGGAAATCGTCATCATCGAAACCACCATGGGCTTCCGCATCACCGGTTTCCGGATCGAGGAATAGATGGACGCCTTCCAGCAGGTTTTTATCGTCGGCGCCGTGATGATCGCCTTCGCCGCCGCGCTGTTTGCGCTGCGGCGGCGCGGGCTCATCAGCTTCGCGGGCCCCGGATTCAAACCTGCAAGCACGCGCCAAATGCAAATGATCGAGCGCCTGCAACTCACGCCGCAACATGCGCTTTGTCTCGTGCGTCTGGATGGCCGCACGCTGCTGATCGGCACCGCGCCCTCCAGTTGCACCTTGCTGAACTCTCAGGCTCCTCAATGAAGCAGTTCTTCCTCATCGCCCTGTTGGCCGCAACGCCGTTAGGCGCAGCTACCACGGCACCCTTTCCCGGCCTTCCCTCCGGTGGCGCCATGTTAAGTCAGCCGACGCAGATCATCATCCTGATGACGCTGCTTACGCTGCTCCCGGCCATCGTCATGTCGATCACGCCCTTCCTGCGCATCGCCATCGTGCTTCACTTTCTTCGCCAGGCGCTCGGCACGCAAAACACCCCGTCCAACCAGGTCCTGCTCGGCCTCAGCCTGTTCCTCACCGTGGTTCTCGTGCAGCCCATGGCCTCCGAAATTTACGACAAAGCGTGGGTGCCGGTCGAAAAAGGCCAAATGACGATGGAGCAGGGAATCACCGAAGGCGCCAAGCCGCTCCGCGGTTTTCTCATCCGCTTCGTCCGTGAAAAAGACGTCAAGCTTTTCCTCGAAATCTCCCACACGCCGGAGCCTCACAGCCCCGCCGATCTCGATCTGAAAGTCCTCATCCCCGCCTACATCCTGAGTGAACTCAAGGCCGGATTTCAGATCGGCGCCATCATCTATCTCCCGTTCCTTGTGATCGATTTCGTCGTCGCTTCCGTCACGCTTTCCATCGGCATGGTCCAACTCCCGCCGGCCATGATTTCCGCGCCGTTCAAAATCCTGCTCTTCGTTCTAATCGATGGCTGGAACCTCGTCGTCGGCTCCCTGATGAAGAGCCTGGTAAGCCCGTAGCAGCGCCCCATAAAAATGACCACCGATTCCGTCGTCGCCATCATCCGCGAAATGTTCGTTACCGCCTTTTGGATCAGCGCGCCCCTGCTCCTGATCGGCTTCGTGGCCGGCATTCTGATGAGCTTGATCCAAATCATTACCTCCATTCAGGATTCCGCGTTCAGCGCCATTCCCCGTCTAGTCGCTTTCCTCGCGGGCCTGCTGCTTCTCATGCCCTGGATGCTCAGCCGCATGATGTCCTACACCATCGCCGTCCTCGGCGACCTTGCGCGCTATGCCCGCTGACATCGGCTTCGGCGCGGGCATGCTCTACGCCTTCCTCCTCGTGCTCGCTCGCATCGCCGGCGCTCTGGTCTTTGTTCCGTTTCCCGGAATGAGCGCCGGCACCGAACTGCCCCGCATCGTCGCCGCTCTCTCCATCACCATCGCCCTCATTCCCTCCTGGCCGCACTTCGACGCCTTTCCTTCCAGCATCGCCGCCGTGGTCCTCGCCATTCTCGTCGAAGCGGTATTCGGACTTTCGGTCGGTCTGGCCGTCGCCTGTCTCCTTGAAATGCTGCGCATGGGCGCGCAGATCATGTCCGCCCAGGCCGGCTTCGGTTACGCTTCCACCGTCGATCCCACTTCTTCCGCCGACGCCGGGCTTCTCGTCATCGCCGCCGGCATGATGGGTGGTCTGCTCTTCTTCGCGCTCGGCATCGATCGTGAAGTGATCCGCGTTCTCGCCGCCAGCCTCATCTCCCACCCACCCGGCGCGTTTCAGGCCAACACCCAGATTTCCGGCGCTCTCATCCATTTCGCCTCCGACATCTTCACCGTCGGCGTCCGTCTCGCGCTGCCTTCCATCGCCCTTCTCGGCCTGATCGATATTTCGCTCGGGCTCCTCGGCCGCATCAACGCCCACCTGCACTTGATCTCCGTTTCCTTCCCGCTAAAGATGCTCGCCGCGCTGATCCTCGTCGCCGCCCTCGCCGGCGTCTATCCGCGCGTCCTCGCTTCCGAATCCAGCTTCATGCTTCAAATCTCGCGTCATGCCGCCGGGCTGGAGGATCATGGCCGATAAATCCTCCAATACCGAGAAAGCCACTCCGCAGAAGCTCAAGAAGTCGCGCGAGGATGGCAAATTCCCCAGCGCCAAGGATTTCGTCAGCGCCTTGCAGTTCACCGCCTTCGTCTACTGGCTCGGTTCCTCCGGTCCCGCCTGGATCGATCAGATCCGCGGCGCCTGCCGCCTTCTGCTCACCCACGCGTTCACCCCGGAACTCGACGCGGCCACTCTCTTGCCGATGCTCCTGAACGTCGGTCAGCGCTGCTTCGGACCGCTTGCCGGTCTGGCCGTTCTACTTCTGGGCGTGACGCTCGCCATCCAGCTCTTCGTCACCGGCCTCGGTGTCAGCCTTAAAGGGCTCACGCCGGATCTGCACCGCTTAAATCCGGCGTCCAAACTCAAATCCCTCGGCCGCCAGAATCTCCCCGCTTTCGTCCAGGCGCTTGTCCTCCTGCCCACTTTCGCCTACGTCGTCTACGCCATCGTGCGCGCTCATCTCATCGAGTTCTACAACCTGCCCAGTCAAAGCCTCATGGCCGCCATCTACGTCGTCACCGGCGCCATGCAGGACCTTTTCTGGAAAGCCGCCGGCGCTTTCATCATCTTCGGACTCGTCAACCTGGTTCGCCAGCGCAGTCAGTACTCGGGCGACATGAAGATGAGCAAGCAGGACATCAAAGACGAGTCCAAACAGAATGACGGTAATCCCCAAATCAAGTCACGCGTCCGCCGCCTGCAAAGGGACATGCGCCGCCGCAACATGATGAAGGACGTTCCCAAAGCCACGGCCATCATCGTCAACCCCACTCACTTCGCCGTCGCCATTCGCTACCAGATGAATTCCATGGCCGCCCCCGCCGTGGTCGCCAAAGGCAAGAACCATCTCGCCCTGCGCATCCGCCGGATCGGCAACGAACACCAGATCCCCATAATCGAAAACCCGCCGCTGGCGCAGGCCCTCTACAAATCCGCCGAGGTGGGACAGGAGATTCCCGCGCATCTCTTCAAAGCCGTCGCCGAAATTCTCGCGTATATCTATCGCCTGATGAAGGGCCGCATGCCCGGTCAGGAAGACTGACGCATGTCGAACGTCACCGTCATCCCCGCCCCCATCAGCGCCGCTTCCAAATTCGGCGCCTCGTTATCCAGTCTCGGCGACATGGTGGTTCCCGTCGCTGTCCTCGCCATCGTGATCGCCATGATCACGCCTCTTCCCTCGTTCCTGCTGGATATGCTCATCGTGATCGACATCATGATGTCCGTCGTCGTCATGATGGTCGCCATGTACATCACCCGGCCGGTGGAGTTCAGCGTTTTTCCCACCACGCTTCTACTGCTCACGCTCTTCCGCCTGGCGCTGAACATCTCCTCTTCGCGGCTGATTCTTCTCAACGGCAACACCGGAACTTCCGCTGCCGGAGACGTGATTCAGGCCTTCGGAAACTTTGTCGTGGGCGGCAACTACATCATCGGCGCGGTCATCTTCCTCGTCCTGATCGCCATCCAGTACGTCGTCATCAACCACGGCGCCGTGCGCATCTCGGAAGTCACCGCGCGCTTCACCCTCGACGCCATGCCCGGCAAGCAGATGTCGATCGATTCCGATCTGAACTCCGGCCTCATCGACGAATCCGAAGCGCGCCGCCGCCGCAAAACTCTTTCCGCGGAAGCCGAATTCTACGGCGCCATGGACGGCGCTTCGCGCTTCACCCAGCGCGACGCCGTCGCCAGCATCCTCATCACTTCCATCAACATCGTCGCCGGCCTGCTCATCGGCGTCTTCCAGCACGGCGTCGATATCAAGCGGGCCATCGCGACCTACACCGTTCTCACCATCGGAGACGGTCTTGTCACCGTCATACCCGCCCTGATGATTTCCATCTCCGGCGGTCTAATCGTCACCCGCGCCAGCTCGGAAGCCCGCCTCGGCGTCGAATTCCGCAAGCAGGTCTTCGGCGCATCCCAGCCGCTCCTGCTTTCAAGCGGTGTTCTCATTTGCCTCGCCGCCTTCCCCGGATTGCCCAAAATTCCTTTCCTGCTCATGGGCGCCACTCTCGGCACGGTCGGATGGCGGATGCGCCAGACCGCCGCCGCCCAGGGCAAACTCCCCGAAGCTTCCAAAGCCGCCGCCGCTCCCAAGGAGAACTTCGAAGATCTTCTCCGTGTTGAACCTCTCGCCGTCAGCGTCGGCATCGGCTTGGTCAACTTCGTCGAAGGCGGCATGAATTCACCGCTTTTGCGCCGCATCTCCGCCATCCGTAAGCAGCTTGCGAAAGATCTCGGCTACGTCCTTCCCCCCGTGCGCGTCACCGATAACCTCGCCTTGCGCGCCCGCGAATACGCCATCTCTCTGAAAGGCGCCGAACTCGCCCGCTACGAACTTCCGCCCGGCTGCGAACTCGCCATTCCCGTCGGCGCCACCCCGCCGCCCATCGAAGGCCAGAAAACGCTTGAGCCCGCCTTCCGCATGGCCGCCATCTGGATTCCGTCCGCCCGCGCCGATCACGCCCGCTCGCTCGGGTACACCGTGGTCGATCCCGTCAGCGTCCTCGGCACCCACCTCACCGAGCTGATCAAACGCCACGCTCACGAGCTCTTCTCCCGTCAGGAAACAAAGAAGCTGCTCGATCGCGTCGCCGTCGAGAATCCGCGTGTCGTCGAGGACCTCGTCCCCAAGCTCCTGCCGCTCGCCGGCGTCCAGCGTGTTCTGCAGAATCTCCTCCGCGAGCGCGTTTCCATCCGCGACGCCTGTTCCATTTTGGAAGCCATGGGCGAAGCCGCCCCCACCACGCGCAATCCCGTCCTCCTCACCGAGTTTGTCCGCCAGTCCATCCGCCGCCAGATCACTTGTCCCTGCCTGAATCCGAACGGCGATCTGGCCGCCTGGTTCGTCGATCCCTCTATGGAACAAACCGTCGAAGCCGCCATCGAGCATGGTGAGAACAACAGCCATGTCGCGCTTTCCCCTAACGCCCTGCGCGACATCATCAATCGAGTCACCCGCTGCGTCGGCAATCCTGACGCGCCCGTCATCGCCATCGCCAGTTCCGGGTCCCGCTTTTTTCTCCGCCAGATTGTCGAATCGGCTGCCTGGAATCTTTATTTCATCTCTCACAATGAGATTCCTCCCGGCATCCGGGTACAGTCTTTGGGGGTTATCACATAGCTGCCGCCTATGGAAGTCAGATCCTATTACGCCACCACCGTCGAAGCCGCCATGGCGCTTGCCGAACAAGAGCTTGGCCCGGATGCCTTGCTCGTCCAGTCAGCCCTTTCCGCCCCCGAACTGGCGCACCTGGGCAAGTATGAAGTCGTGTTCGCCGCCGAACTGCAACATCCAAAACCGGCGATCCACAAGCCCACCGGCAGCCGTCCTCCGGTCGCGCCGCTCATCGATCTCACCGAGCTACCCGGACTTGGACCCATCGACCTTCTCCGCGATCCACCCGCCGGCCTGCCCAAAACCGCCTTTGCCGCCCTGCTTGCGCGCGCCTCCGCGCCCCATTCCGCGAACCCGCCCAAAAAGCCTGTCGGCGCTCCCCCCATCTCCTGTTCGCCAGGATTAGGCGCACCCGGCCAGTCCGCGCCCGCCGTGGCTCTCATCGGCCCTTGCGGCGCCGGCAAAACCACCACGATCATGAAACTCGCCGTGGTCCATGGAATGCTCGTCTCCCGTCCCGTGCGGCTTCTGGCCATGGATCCGCAACGCATCGGCGCCACCATCCGTCTCCAGAATTTCGCCGAACTGCTGTCCCTGTCCTTCGCCGAATTCGAAACGGCCGAAGATCTCTCGCGCGCGTTGGAATTTCCGTTTGACGGGCTCACTCTGATCGACGCCGACCCCTCCGGCCTCCCTCTATCCCTGGGGATTCATCCGCATGTCGAGACCCAGCTCGTTCTCCGTGCCGATCGGAAAACTTCCGATAACCTGCGCGCGCTTGAAAGCTTCTCCCCGCTGTCTCCCAGCCGTCTCATCCTGACCGCGCTCGACGAAACCGCCGATCATTCCGAAACCCTCACGCTCATTCAGCGTTCTTCCCTGCCGGTATCGTTTCTCAGCTTCGGGCAGCGCATCCCCGAGGACCTTGAGCCCGCCTCGCTGGACCGTCTCCACGGGCTTGCGCGCACCCGGCCCACTCGCAGCGCCCGGAGCGCGGCTTAAAACACGCCTTCACTCATGTACTCCTGCTCCAGCGATAACGGATTGCTCGAACAACGCGAGGCGCTCATTCTGGAGCACCTTCCCCAGGTTCGCCTCATCGCCCGCAGAATCCACGAGAATCTGCCCGACCGCGTCAGCATCGAAGACCTCATCTCAAGCGGAACCATCGGCCTCATCTCCGCCATCGACAACTTCGATCCCACCCACAAGGTGAAGCTGAAAACCTACGCGGAATACCGCATCCGCGGAGCCATCCTCGACACTCTTCGCGATCTCGATTGGGCGCCCCGCCAAAAGCGCCGCATGAGCCGCCGAATCGAATCCGCCATTGCGGCCGCCGAACAGAAGTTCGGCCGCGCTCCCACCGAGGAAGAAATCGCCGCCCAGCTCGGCATCACCCTGGCCGACTACCACCAGTGGCTCGTCGATACCGAGGGCCTCCAACTTGCCGATCTTGAGGTCACCAGCGAATCCGAGGACGCCGGTTTCAGCCTGCTCAAATTCCTGTCGAACTCCGGCGAAAAATCTCCCGAGCAGATCCTCGAACGTTCCGAATTGGAACGCCTCATCGCCCAAGCCATTGACCGAATGCCCAAAACGGAACGGCTCGTCCTCAGCCTTTATTACCACGAGGAATTGAATCTGCGCGAGATCGCATCAGTCCTCGACCTCCACCTCTCGCGCATCTCCCAACTCAAGACGCAGGCCATCCTTCGGCTCCGCACGTTCATCGAGAGCCGCTGGCCCGGCCGGCGGGACATCTAATTTATGGAACTTTCCACCCAGGCACGACTCATGCGAGACTGGCTTTTCTCGCAATGGTCCGAGAAACTCGCCCTGATCCTCGAATCCATGGCCGACGTTCGCCCCACTTTCGACCTCCGCGCCGCCGGACCCGACGCCCCCGATCCCGGTTCCTTCCTCTGGCGGCAGTCATTCTCCATTTCCCCAGACCCCGCGCTATGGATCGCCACTCCGCCCACCAACTGCATCGACCTTGGATCTCGCACCCTCAAAGCCGCCGGTTTGGACTCCATCGAAGACGCCGACGCTCAGAACACCTTCCTCGAAGTTCTCGTCCAATCCCTCTCGGCCCTCGCTCATTCCATCGGCGAGCACCTGGACTGCGCGATCACCACCACCGACGGCGAACCGCTCGATGCCGTCCCCGATCAATTGGATTGGACCCGGATCCAACTCCAGTTCGCGGCCGGCGCTTCCGAACCGATCTGGCTATCGTGTTCCAGGCAGTTGCTCGGGCGGCTTGAGGCTGGGGCCGCGGCCGCCCCAGCTAAACCGGACGCTCCGGCGGAAGCGGTGCAAGATCCGGGCATCGCCGCCCACGATTCTCACGTCGGAAGCTCCAAAACTTTCGACGTCATGCTCGACGTTTCTCTTCCCGTGAGTATCTCTTTTGGCCGAACGTTTCTGCCCATCAAAGACGTGCTCAAGCTGAATAGCGGCTCAATCGTGGAACTGGACCGGGGCGTGAATGAACCTGTCGAGATTATCGTGAACAACTGCGTGATTGCGCGCGGCGAAGTCGTCGTGATCGAAGGAAACTACGGAGTCCGGATCCAGCAAATCGCCAGCCGCTACGATCGGCTTCGTACCGGTACCAGCGCCTCTTCCGGTCAACCATCCGCGGGCGGCAAGCCGCAGTGAGCCTTCCCCTGTTGCTCTATCCCGCGCTCTTGTGCCTTTTGACGAGCGCGGGGATCGTAATAGGGATGGTCATGTGGATCAAGCGGCGCGAGCGGCCGGACCCTCACCCACACGCGCTCCCCGCAGGAATTCCACTCAAAGCCGGACTTCGCCAAGCCGAAGCTGAGCTCGTCCTCAAGCTGAATGCAATGATGACCGCCGGCCGCAATCACCGCTTTTGATGTCTAGGCCGCGCCCTGCATCTCCAACACCCGCACTTTCGCGGAGAGCGTCGTTCTCTTCAGCCGCAGGATCTCCGCCGCCGCCTTTTTGTTCCCGCCCGTCCGGTGCAGCGCCTGCGCAAGCAGACTCCGCTCCAGCGCGTTGATCGTCCGCGTAAAGTCGAGTCCCGTGTCTGGCAGTTCGACGCCGGAAACATCGCGGTCGTCTCCCATCGTCCCTGAAACCGGCGGGAGCGTGAAGTCATCCGCATCCAGATAGAGCCGGTCTTCGCTCAGGATTACCGCCGAGGCTATAGCGTTTTCGAGTTGGCGCACGTTTCCCGGCCAGTCGTATTGCTCCAGCGCCGCCCATGCGTCCGGCGTCAATCGCTTGGACGGCATATTTTCGTCCCGGCACACTTTCACGATGAAGTGTTCCGTCAGCGGCCGGATGTCCTGTCTCCGGGCCCGCAGCGGCGGCAGCTCCAGTGGAACCACGTTCAATCGGTAATACAGGTCTTCGCGGAATGACCCTTCCGCCACCTTCAGCCGCAGGTCGCAGTTGGTCGCCGCTACCACCCGCGCATCCACCCGCACCGTCTCCGAACTGCCCAGTTTCTGGAATTCCCGTTCTTGCAGCACCCGCAGAATTTTAGCCTGAAGTTCCAGCGGCAGATCCCCGATTTCATCCAGAAACAGCGTCCCGCCGTGCGCCTGTTCGAACCGGCCCGCGCGCACCTGCGTCGCGCCTGTGAAAGCCCCCCGCGTGTGCCCGAAAAGCTCCGCTTCGATCAACGCGGCGGGAACCGCGCTGCAGTTCAACGCCACAAACGGTCCGCTCGCGCGCGGTCCCGCCATGTGAACCGCCCTTGCCGCTATCTCCTTGCCGGTCCCGGTTTCCCCGGTAATCAACACCGTGCAACGCCGCGGCCCCACCAGCCGGATCACTTCCGCGACTTTTTGAATCGCATGGCTCTGCCCGACCAGGCGCGCCCGCCATTCCGGTACCGGATCGGCCACCCGCAACGCCTGCCCATCCGTCGCCATCGCTACCAGCACGCGCGCTTTCGTCAGATCCGGGCCCTCGTCCGCGTCCAGAATTCCGGCCGGGCCGAACTGCCGCAGCCACTCGGGCCGCGCTTCGCCCACCCGCGTCCGCACCAGCATCCGCGCTCTTGGCGCGCGGCTCGCGATCCGTCTTATCCGATGCTCCACACCGGCGTCGATCACCAGCGCGCTCAGCACCACCACGACGCTCTCACCAAACACCAATTCCTCGGGATCTTCCCCCGCCTCGATCACCCTCGGCTTCAAATGCGCCAGTAGCTCTATCGTGCGCTTCTCGCGTTCATCTCTAACGGTCTGCAGTTTGACCCAAATGAGTTGAGCTTTATTTTCCATGGCGGGGACTCTTGAAGAGCTATCGGTGGAAGCCCGAAATACTTTAGCCGCTTTTGTTTGACAGTTTCGCCGGCACGGGAACAAAACTGAGAATCCGGGTCCGCCCGGGGAACAACTGTTTGGAATCGACAATGGGCCGCCCGGATCTCCCCGCACTGAACTGTGCCTTGCCTGAGCCGGCGTCCAATCGCACGGTCCCGCAATACCCGTCGTCCCATACCCCCGCCCCCGATTTCCCGTCCAGCCCCTCTCCGGCGGAGCCCATCGATCTCGTCGAGTTCCTTCCTCTCGTCCGGTCCATAGCCTCCCGTATCTACGCCAGTCTTCCCCCCTATGCCGCCGTGGAATTGAGCGATCTGATGCAGTCCGGCCACCTCGGCCTGGTGAACGCCGGGCGCGCCTACCAGAGCGGCCGTCAGGTGCCGTTCGCCGTGTACGCCCGGTTTCGAATCCGCGGTGAAATCCTGGATAGCCTTCGCCACCTCGATACCGCCACCCGCCGCATGCGCCGCCTCGACAAGCGCATTAAATCCGCCAAGTCCGATCTGCGCGGCTCGTTGAATCGCGACCCAACCGACCTCGAAGTCTCCGAAAAGCTGCACGCCGAGTCCAAACAGCCCGAACTCAAAACTCTGGACATCACGCTTCTTCGCCTTCCCGCCATCCAGATCACTTCCCTTGACGATCGCGACGCGGGCTCGGAGTCGTGGAGAGCGGCCGACCCCGGTCCCGATTCGCTGCGTTCCGAAAACGAAGCCCGCCATCTGCTTGGCTGCGCCATTAAGCGCCTGCCCCACCGCTCCCGCGAGTTGATTCGCCTGTATTACCAAAGCGGCTTGACCATGCGCGAAATCGGCGCTCTGTTCAACGTCAACGAGAGCCGCATTTCCCAGATTCATCGGCGCGCGCTCGAACGCATGGCTCTCTATCTCCGCACCGCCGGCGTTCAGTCCGCTCGCGAAATTTGAAATTCTCCTAAACTAATTCGCGCTTGCGGCCGATAAGACGTCTGACGGAGTAAATTATGAATATCCAGGATTCGAATCCGATCGATTCGACCGCGTCCAGTATCACCTCCAGCAGTGTGAGAGGTCCGTACGCGTCCGGTCAGGCGTCGGGCACAACCGCGGCCGGTTCCTCGTCCTCGGATGACGAGGTGAGCCTTTCCAGTGTTTCCCAACTGCTTCGAAACAGCTCGGCGGATCGCGCTTCTCATCTAGCCACTCTGAGCGGCCGCGTGCAGTCCGGGCAGTATCAAGTCCCATCCGCGTTGCTCAGTCAGTCCGTTGTCTCGGAAACGCTGGCGCGCACCGGGCGGTACTAGATGGCTTTGCGACCATCGGCGGATGTGACGGCGCAACTCCAGAACATCGAGCGTCTGCTGATCGCGCCGGATCCCGCCGCCATGCGCACGTGTGAGCGGGACCTGCAAGTCCTCGTTACGCAATTTCAGCAAACCGGCGTAGCGCCTTTACACCGGAGTCGAATGGAACGCCTTCTCCGCAATATCCGCTTTCTCCTCGATCAGGCCAACGCTTTCTGGGAATCGCGCCGACGCGCCCTTACGCCCGCCCGGCAATACACTTCCAGCGGCGCGCTGGCCTCCCTCGTCGAAGTCTCCATCCTCAACTTCGAAGTCTAGGTATGCCCGGCATATTTTCCGCTCTGAACGCATCGGCTTCCACCCTTGACGCTCTCGAACAGGCGCTCAACGTCACCCAAAATAACGTGGGCAACGCGTCCACTCCGGGCTACGCGGCGCAGGTGGCCGTATTCAACCCACTTCCGTTCGATTCCGTAAGCGGACCCGCCGGTGGCGTCGCGTTCGGCGGCACGCAGTCCCTGCGCGACGAATACTCGGAGCAGTTCGTCCAGCAGCAGAACACTTCGCTTGGATCGGCACAGTCCACGGTAAGCTCCCTCACCGCCCTTCAACCCAGCTTCGATATCACCGGCCAGTCCGGAATCGACGCCGCGTTGACCCAGTTCTCCTCCAGTTTCCTCGCGCTCAGTCAAGATCCCAACAGCACGTCCGCGCGCCAGCAGGTTCTGGTTACCGCCCAGAACGTCGTCTCCGCATTTCAGGATGTCGCGTCCGCCACTAGCCAGACCTCCACCAGCGCGTCCCAGCAGATCGGGTCCACCGTGACCCAGATCAACAGTCTGGCTTCTCAGATCCAGCAGTTCAATATCCAGCAACAGCAAAACGCCACACCGGACCCGAACCTCGACGCCAGCATCCACAACGATCTGGAAACGCTTTCCGGCCTGGTGAATTTCACCTCGTCCTTCGCGCAGGACGGCACGGTCAGCGTGCTCATCGACGGCCAGACGCCCTTGGTCCTCGGCAATCAACTTTTCACATTGAACGCCGCTCCCGTCCCCCCGGGCGCCACTGCCGCGCAGCCATATGGAACCCAGCCCATCAGTATCACCGATAGCAACGGGCAGGACATCACCTCGCAAATCAACGGCGGACAGCTCGGCGGTTTACTCGATGTTCACAACACTGTCCTTGCCGGCATCCAGGGTGATACCAGCCAGGCCGGGTCGCTCAACCAGCTCGCCCAGGGCTTCGCCGACCGCGTGAACTCGCTCCTGACCGGCGGACAGATCTCTTCCGGGCCGCCGGCCGTTCCCGGCGTCGCTTTGTTCTCTTATGGCGCCGGAAACGGAACCGGCGTCGCCCAGACTCTTTCGCTCACCTCCATCACCGCCGCCCAGATCGCCACCATCGATCCTGGTCCGCCCTCCGCCGCCAACGGCATCGCCCAGCAAATCGCATCGCTGAATTCTTCGAGCGCGCCGGCCGATCAGATCGACGGTCTTTCCGTTAACGATTTCTACAGCCAGATCGCCTCTGATTTCGGCCAGCAGCTCTCCGCCGCGCAGACTACGCAAACCCAGCAGACCCAGGCCGTGGCGCAGGCCCAAAGCTTGCGCAGTTCCCAATCGGGCGTGTCTCTCGACCAGGAAGCCGTTAATTTAAACGACTTCCAGAAATCCTACGAAGCCGTCTCCAAGCTCGTCACCGTTCTGGATAGTCTCACCCAGACCACGATCGACATGCTCCAGTAGCGTCACGCTCCATCAAGGGAAACCCACCATGCTCTCTTTCGTCGATTCCGCCGGCAGCGTTTTCCTGGCGAACCTCTCGCAAATCGAAACCGCCAACGAAAACACGCAGGCGCAAATCTCATCCGGCCTCAAGGTGAGTCAACCCTCCGATGCTCCCGACCAGATCTCGCAATTGTTAAATCTGCAGGCGAACCTCTCCGCCAACACCCAGATCCAAAGCAATCTGACCAACGTCCAGGCCTCGGCCACCTCCGCGGATCAGGCGCTCACCACCACGCTCCAACTGGCCGATCAGGCCGCCAGCCTGGGCGCGCAAGGCGCCGGTTCCACAGCCACCTCAACCACGCGCCAGCAGCTCGCTCAGCAGGTTCAGGCCATCTTCACTCAGGTCCTGTCGATTAGTCAGACCTCTCTCGGCGGCCGCTATATCTTCGGGGGAGACTCCGATACCAACCCTTCTTACCAGGCCGACCCCGCCAACCCCAACGGCGTCGACCGGCTTTCCTCCGCCCTCAACACCTCGCCGGTCGAAGACACCAGCGGTAACCTTATTTCCACCGGCCTGACCGCCGGCCAGATCTTCGACCACCGCAACTCCGATGACAGTCTCGCTCCCGACAATCTGTTTGCCGCCCTGACTTCGCTATCGACCGCTCTGAACAACAACGACACCGCCGGCATCAATACCGCCATCGGCTCGGTTCAACAAGCCTCGCAGTACGTGAACACCCAGCAGAGCTTTTACGGCGCGCTTCAGAACCGCCTCACTTCCTCCTTAACCACCGCGCAGACCCTCAGCGTTTCGTTAACGAGTCAGATTTCGAGCATCCGCGACACCGATCTCAGCCAGGCCGCCATCCAACTCACCCAGGGAACCACCGAATATCAGGCCGCGCTGGAGGCTCAATCCAAGGTTCCTCATACCTCCCTGTTCGATTACCTCGGCTGAAGCGGAACACTGGAGCGAATTCATGTTTGCAAACGCCACTCCCCGGCAGGATTCCTTCGAAGCAGGCGCCAAAAAAGCCGTGCCGTTCGATTTCCGCCGCCCGGATCGCATCGCCAAGTCGCAGCTCCGCGCCATCCACCTGCTCCATGAGAACTTCGTCCGCAACTTGGTCGCGAGCCTTTCGGCCTATCTCCGGACCTACGTCGTCGTCAACCTCGTCAGCGTGGAGCAGTTATCCTACGCGGAGTTCCTCGAATGCCTGCCTTCCCCCACCTGCACGGCGTCCCTCGGTCTGCGTCCCTTTGACGGCAACGCGATCCTCGAAATCAATTCGTCGCTCATCTTCCCGATTCTCGAAATGCTGCTCGGAGGCAACGGCAAGAACCTGACCGCCATCCATCGGGAACTAACTGAGATTGAGCAGAACCTGCTCGATGGCCTATTTCGAATCATCCTCCAGGATTTGAAGGAAGCCTGGAGAGGAGTAACTCCCATCGATTTCACCCTCGAATCGGTGGAGACCGACCCCCAATTCCTTCAGGTGCTCGCCCCCAGCGAAGCGGTCGTCGCCATCGCCGTCGAGGTCCGTATCGGCGAGGGCGTCGGGATGATGAACATCGCCATGCCGTCCATCATCATCAAGATGATGCGCCAGAAGTTCGATCAGCAATGGTCCGTTCGCAAGACGGAATCCACCGATGTCGAACAGAGCCGTATCCTCGAATTGATCCGCCATTCCCGGCTCACCTTCGACGCTCGCATCGAAGGCCCCATGCTCCGGATGGAAGATCTCATGCACCTTGAGCAAGGCGATGTTCTCAGCTTTGACTACCCGATCGACCGCCCCGTCGATTGCCGCGTAAACGGCAAACTGAAGTTCCGCGGCCGCATCGTGTCCACCGGGCAGAAGCTGGCCTTCCAAATCGAAGAAAGCGTCTCGTTCTCCGGCACACCCAAAAAATGAAGCCCTGTCCCGGCCCACCGCCCCGCGTCTTACTGCACTGTTGCCGGAAGCCCGCTCACCGAACCACCAGCCAAGTGCGTAAGCAGGTCGAAACAGGCGGCCCGGCTCGGTTTTTCTGGCGCACTCGAACCCCGCTTCAATTCCTGTTGCACGCAGTCCAGTAACTCCAGCCGCTCCGCGTCCAGCGAGTTTCGCAGATCCACCGCGAACCTCCCGCTTCCGTCGAAGCTTTCCCCGCCCGCGCCCGCATCCAGAGCGAACAACATCCGAAGCGCCTCATGAGCAATCCCAGTACCCGCGGCAAACGCGATCTCGGTCATGAAACCTTATCGGCGCCCGGTCACAGATTTTCAAATTTATTTTTCGTTGATAGCAAAACCTTTTCGCCCTGCCGGCGCGTTGAGCTCCAATCGCCATGTTTAGCCTGAAGGCGAAAGGAAGTCCCTATGTCACCCACAACCGAACTAACCGCCGAATTGCCCGTCAGCAAGATGAGCGTTCGCCTGAACGCCGTGAAGCATGGCCTGTACTCGCAAACCCTCATCGTTCCCGCGGAGGACCAGGCTGCCTTCGCCGCCGACCAGGAACAGCTCCAGGCCCACTATCGCCCGCAAACCTTCGAAGAGCGTGAACTCGTCCAGACCCTGTGCTTATCCCGCTGGCGCCTTTGCCACATCTCCACCATGGAGCACAACCTCCAGCGCCTCACGGAAGAACAACAGCTCCCCACCATCGATGAACTCTTCGGGGAACAGGACGAGCTCACTCGCCGCGCGCTCGCGCAAGCCGCCGGCCGTCAGGCCAATGCGCGTCTCTTCGATCAGCTCAGCCGTCAGGAAGCCCGCATCCAGCGCACCATCGAACGAACCCGCCGCGAGCTCGCTTTCCACATGAGCCAGCGCCTGCAAGCCGCTCCTGAACCCGAGTTGATGAAACAAAGCCAACCCGCCCTGCCCGGCACCCCGGCCCAAATGCCGCATTTCACCGGTTCCCTGGCTGAATTCAAGAGAAAGCAGTGGATTCGCCAGCAAGCCCGGCTCAATTCACCGTCCGCCGCGCCGCTTAATCCGCAGCCGGCGCCCAAACGCTAGCCCTTACCAGGCCAGTAGCTTCTCCATCTCCGCCGACAAATCCTCCGTCTGGGGGAGAATCGAATTCTCCAGGTCCGGATGATACCCGACCCACGTGTCTTTCGCGCCCACTCGCCGCACTGGCGCGTCCAGATCCGTGAAAAGCTCGTCGGCCACGCGCGCCGCGATCTCCGCCCCAAAGCCGAAGCCCAACGTGTCTTCGTGCGCGATTAGCACCCGTCCCGTCTTCTGAACCGACTCCGCGATGCCCGGCCAATCATACGGTGCGAGCGATCGCAGATCGATCACCTCAATGCTCGCCTCCGGCTTGCGCCGCTCCACCTGCATCGCCGCCAACAGGCTCTTCTGCACCAGCGCCCCATAGGTGATCACGCTCAGTGAAGTTCCCGGCTTAATCACTTTGGCCCGGCCAAACGGGATCGTGTAATCCGCGCCGGGATGCGCCGACCGGTTATAAGGTTCCCGGTACAACCGCTTATGCTCCAGGAACAGCACCGGATCGTCGCACCGGATCGCCGTTCTTAGCAACCCGCACGCATCGAGCGCGTTCGATGGAAATACCACGCGCAATCCCGGGATGTGCGTGAACAGAACTTCTCCGCACTGGCTGTGATAAATCGCGCCCCCGTTCAAGTACCCGCCGATCGGAATCCGCAGCACCAGGGGACAGGAAAACCCGCCGGCCGAGCGCCACCGTAAGCTCGCCATCTCATCCCGGATCTGCATCATCGCCGGCCAAACGTAGTCAAAGAACTGGATCTCCGCCACCGGCTTCAAGCCCGCCGTGCTCATACCGATCGCGCGGCCCGCGATCGCCGCTTCCGCGATAGGCGTGTTAAACACCCGTCTGCCGCCGAACGCGCTCTGCAAACCCGCCGTTACTTTGAAAACCCCGCCTTTTCCCTTCACCTCGCACAGGCTTTCTTCCCGGCTGCAGTCCGCCACGTCCTCCCCGAACACCACCATCAACTCGTTGCGCTCCATCTCCTCGTGCAGCGTGGAGTTGATCAAGTCCACCATCGTCTTGGCGTCCCCGGTGAACCGCGCTTCCGCCTCGAACTCGTCCGAACCCGGGTCCACGCGCTCTGAGTAAAGATGTTGAAACTCCGTTCCCGCCTTGGGAGTGTCGGCCTTGGCTGCGCGCTGCGCCGCCTCCTGCACCTCGTGATCCACCTCCGTCACCAGGCGCTCCAGCCCCTGCCGGTCGATGTGCCCGTTAGCCAGCAGCCATTGCGGAAATACCGTGAGCGGATCCCGTTCCGCTTCCATGGCCCGCTCCGCCGCCGTCTTATAAAGACGTTCGTCGTCTGAGAGGGAATGCGAGTACAGCCGAACCAGGTGGGCATGCACCATCGCCGGCCCATGACCTTCCCGGCAATACGCCGCCGCCTGGCTCAGCGCGCCGTAGGAAGCTACCAGATCCGTCCCGTCCACCTCCTGGCGGAACAGCCCCGGGAACCCGCTCAACAGTTGCGAGATATTGCCGCCGGGGGTTTGCTTCTCCGCCGGAACTGAAATCGCGTACCCGTTGTCCTGAATCAGAAAAAGGACCGGCAGCCGGTTCAAACACGCCGCGTTCAGCGCCTCCCAGAACTCCCCTTCGCTGGTTGCTCCTTCTCCTGAACTCACCAGCACAATACCGTCCGAGTCCGGATCTTTATATCGCAACGCTTCCGCGCAGCCCGCCGCCTGCACATACTGCGTCCCCGTCGGCGACGAACTGCTGACGATGTTCAGCGCCGTCGAACTCCAGTGCGAAGGCATCTGCCGTCCGCCCGAAGACGGATCCGAAGCCGCCCCAAACGCCTGCAGGAACATATCGTGCGCCGTCATCCCGACGCCCAGGCAAAGCGCCCGGTCGCGATAGTACGGGTAAATCCAGTCCCGCCCCGGCCGCAGCACCATCCCCGCCGCCACTTGTGCGGCCTCATGCCCTGCACAACTGATTTGAAAAAAGATTTTGTTCTGCCGCTTCAGCAGCACTTCGCGGTCGTCGATCTTGCGCGAAAGCTGCATGGTCCGGAACGCCCCCACCAAAGCTTCCGTCTCCAGCGCCGCCGTCGCCCCAGCGGCTTGGTCCGGGATCATCGCCCGTTCGTCCTCTATTTTTAATCCGCTGGTAGCCATGATCGAGCGCGGTTTCCGGTCGTCTTTTTCCGCAACCTCCCTCGCTAGTGTAATCCCGCTGCAATCGAACGCAATAGAACCAACGAACTATCCCACATGATCAATCCTTAGGATGGCAGCACGAATGCTCCGCCGGATGTGTTGCCGGTCACACCTGAAATTCCACCCACGCTCGAACACCCGCCCGCCCGGGTCGCACCAATTCGATCGTTCCGCAAACCGATCTTCATAACCTTGGCCATCTTTGCCGCGGCGTTCCTGGGCGTTTCCATCTACGCGATCCAGGACTATTTCAAGCTCGCCCACGTGGTCGATCGGCAACTTCAGAGCGGTCCCTATGCCCGCACCATCAACTTCTATGCGGCGCCCGAAAACATTTCCGTCGGCGACCTGTTCACCCCGCCGGACCTCGCCGGCTTCCTGCGCACCTCCGGGTTTCGCGACTCCGCATCCTCCGGAAGCACTCATCCCTGGTTCCAGACCTCCGGCGAAACGTTCACGCTCCACCCTCCCGATGCGGGTGACCTCGTTCAGATCACCCTCCAAAAAGGGGTGATCGCCTCCCTCACCGACCAAAAAACGGGGCAGACACTCCAGCAGTTCATGCTCCCTGCGTCGCTGGTCGGCAATCTTTCCAATACCGGCCGGCAACGCCGCGTCTTCATCCACTTCTCCGATCTGCCGCCTGTCCTGATCGACGCCATCACGTCGGCTGAGGATAAGCACTTCTTCACGCACGGCGGTTATGATCCCCTGCGGATCGCCAAAGCCATGTATGTCGATACCCGCGATGGCCGCAAGGAGCAAGGCGCCTCCACCATCAGCATGCAGTTGGCCCGCAATCTCTATCTCAATCCGGAGAAGCGCTGGCGCCGCAAGTTCACCGAGCTCCTCATCACCATCCATCTGGAGCACGCGCTCACCAAACAGCAAATTTTCGAGTACTACTGCAATCAGGTCTATCTCGGCGGGTACGGAACCTTCAGCATCAACGGTTTCGGCGAAGCGGCTCACGCCTATTTCAACAAAGACGTCAACCGGCTCAGCCTTCCGGAAGCCGCCACGCTGGCCGGCCTCATCCAGCGCCCCAGTTACTTCAACCCGTTTCGCTCCCCTGAGCGCGCCCGCGATCGCCGCAACATCGTCCTGAAGCTGATGCACGCCAATCGCTACATCGGGGATTCCCAACTGGCGGACGCGGAAGCCTCGCCTCTCAATCTCAGTCCCGGCGGGTCGGAAGTCAGCGAAACCCAGTTTTCCATGGACTTCGCCAATTCCGAGTTCCAGAAGGTCTTTGAGGGTCAGGAGTCGAGCGGCGTCACGAACGTCTACACCACCATCGACATGCGCCTTCAAAAAGCCGCCGAAAAAGCCGTGGCGGACAACATGGCGCAAGTCGATAAGCTACTCGCCAAACATCGTGACGCGGATGGCAAACCGGTGAGAGCCGAAGCCGCCCTGATCGCGCTCGATCCGCACACCGGCGAAATCAAGGCCATCGTGGGCGGCCGCGATTATTCCGCTTCCCAATTGGATCGCATTCGCGCGGAACGTCCTCCCGGCTCCGTCTTTAAGCCGTTCGTCTATGCCGCCGCCTTGAACAGCGCCGTCAACGGCGGAGAGCATGTCTTCACCCCGGCTTCCGTCGTCAACGACGTCCCCACCACCTTTACTTATGACAACCAGACGTACAACCCCAGCAATTTCAAGCACGAATTCCACGGCGCGGTGACGTTCCGCCAAGCCTTGGCCAAGTCGATGAACGTCGCTGCGGTAAAGGTCGGCGAGATGGTGGGCTATGATGCCGTCGTCGCGCTCGCCCGGCAGGCCGGCATGAACGGCGATATCCGTCCCACTCCCGCCGTCGCCCTCGGCGCGTACCAGGTCACGCCGTTTGAGATTGCCCGCGCCTATACCGCTTTCGCCAACGGTGGCATGATGGTCGAACCCGGGGCCATCGGCGCCATCGGCGATCAATCCGGCCAAACCGTCTTCCAGCGGAGCGCTTCTTCCCAGCGCGTTCTCGATGCCCGCGTCAACTTCCTGCTGGTCGACATGATGCAGGATGTGTTGCGCTATGGCACCGCCGCCGGCGTCCGCTCCCGCGGCTTCACGCTTCCGGCCGCTGGCAAAACCGGTACTTCCCACGACGGCTGGTTTGCCGGCTTCACCTCCCAGCTCCTCTGCATCGTCTGGGTCGGCTTCGATGACTACAGTGAACTCGGTCTGGAAGGCGCCCACTCCGCTCTACCCATCTGGACCCAGTTCATGATGCAGGCCGCCCACACCCGGCCTTATAGGGACGCCATCGTTTTCCCCCAGCCGGATGGCATCGTTCACGCTTCCATCGATCCCACCACCGGCCTTCGCCCCACCCCTTTCTGCCCTTGGAGTGAAACCGACGTCTTCATCGACGGCACCCAGCCCACCGCCTTGTGTATGGTGCATCAGGACAACGCCGTGCCTGCGCTTCCGGCCCAAACCTCCTCCCAGAATTCCATCGCTCCCGTGCTTTCCGCCGTTCCTCCCACCCCTCCCCAATAGCTCGGCGGTGATATAAAAACGAGATTATCGCCGCTGCAACGGTTCTAAAGAATTGACACTGTTGTATATTCTTTGCAAATATCCGGGGATACGCGGTCGCGCATCAGAGTAAAATTGTCAAAGCCCTAAACCAAATCCTTTACCACTCGGACCCTTCTTGACACTACTTGGCAAATTATCCCGTTTGATGCTCGTAACGAGCGCCCTGACCACTGCTGGCGTCGCCCAGACGATCACATATACCACCACTGGTACTTTGTCGGTCATCACCGGCTCCGACAAGTTGGGCTTGAACAACACCAGCTTCACCGTCATTAACACCTTGACTCAGGGGCAGAGTCCGCTCACGGGAACCCAGAACCAGTACTCCACCACCATCACCTCGGTCTCCGATCCTGACGCCGGATTCAGCACCAGCAACGTCGCCGGCACGATCACGATCAACTACGTCGGACCCAACAATGCCGCCAACAGCATTGCTCTATCCACCTCCGTCAAAGAGATCATTACCCTGAACGTCAACTCCACCGTTCTGGTGCCGAGCATCACCGGCGTGTCCCCGGGTCCGATCACCTCCACGCCTTTGGGCGCGGGCGATACGTTGACCATTTCGGACGGCTCCAGTTCCACCACCTACGGGTTTGCCAACGGCTCCATCTCCAGCGTGCCCGCACAAAGCGGCTGCACCTTTACCGTTGCGCCCACCTCGCTGAACTTTCCCATCGGTGGCGGCAGCACCAGCCTCGTCATCACTCCCGGTGTTGGTTCCTCGTCCTGCCCCTGGACCGCTTCCGCCAATCAGGGCTTTATCCAATTGGGCACCACTTCCGGAACAGGCAGCGGCACCGTTCTCGTCACCGTGCCCGCCAATACCACGCAGGGTTCGCTCTCCGGCACCATCACCGTTGCCGGGCAGTCCATCCCCGTTGTCCAGGCCGGTCCCATCACTTGCACCTTCTCCGTGTTTCCCACGACTTTGAGCTTCGATAGCGGCGGCGGAAGCACCACCGTGAACGTGACCGCCAGTTCCGCCAACTGCGCCTGGACCGCAACCTCCAACGCCTCTTTCCTTTCCGTCGGAACCTCCAGCGGTACCGGCAACGGAACTGTCCTTGTCACCGCTCTCTCCAATACGACCGGGGGAACGTTGAACGGCTTCGTCACCATCGCCGGCCAGTCCGTCGCCGTAACGGAGTCCGGCACCGTTTCCTGCATCTTCACCGTTTCTCCCCTGTCCGGCTCATTCCCGCTGGGCGGTGGAACCGTTACGCTGGGCGTCACCCCGAGCGACCCCAGTTGCTCCTGGACCGCGACCTCCAATCAGGACTGGGCCACCTTGAGTGAATCCAGCGGCACCGGTACCGGATCCGTTGTGGTTACAGCCACGCCCAACTCGGGAACCGCGTCCCGCTCAGCCATCGTCACCATCGCCGGCCAGCAGGTCCCGCTCATCGAAGCCGGTTCCTCCACTATCTGCTCCTTCGCCGTCGCTCCCACCACGTTGAACATCCCCGGCACGGTATCGGAATTTTATATGGGCGTCGCCGCAAGCGCGTCCTCCTGTACCTGGAACGCTTCGCTCATCCCGTCCTTCTTCACTCTGAACGTGACCAAGGGTACCGGAAACGGATCGGTGATGGTGATCGCCTCCGCGAATCCGTCCACCTCGATCCGCACCGCCAACTTCACCCTCGCGGGCGTCACCATCCCCGTCTCCCAGTTGGGCAGTTCCGGTTGTACGTTCACGGTCAGCCCGGCCACCCTCAACTTCCCGTACACCGGCTCAACGGAAAACGTCACCATCACCACGCCGTCCCAAACCTGCACCTGGACGGCTTCGTCCAATCAATCCTGGACCATCGTCAGTCCCACCAGTGGAACGGGCAATGGGACCGTGTCCGTTACCGCCGCGCCCAATACCTCCACTTCCACGCTCACCGGCTCCATCAGCGTCGCCAACCAGCTCATCACCGTCACCGAGATCGGCGTTACCGGCTGCGTCTACACCGTCTCGCCTTTGTCCGTGGCGTTCCCCGGTAATGGCGGAACCAGCCTGCTGACCATCACCACCAGCTTCCCCACCTGTTCCTGGACCGCCACTTCCGCCGCACCCTGGATCACCCTTACGCCCAACACCGGGACCGGCTCCGGAACCGTCCTCGTGAACGCGGCCGGCAACACCACCACAGTCGCCCTCAACGCCACTGCCACGGTGGCCGGCCAGACCGTCAACCTCACCGAAGCTTCCGGTTCCGCCTGCTCCTTCACCGTCTCCCCCGGCTCGCTCCTGTTCCCGAGCACGGGCGGCAGCCTCACCGAAACCGTGACCGCCAGTTCCTCCTCCTGCCCCTGGACGGCGTCTTCCAACTCGCCGCTCATCACCGTAAGTCCTCTGAGCGGCACGGGAACCGGTCCCGTCACCGTCACCGTGGGCAATAACGCCAATGGCTCCACCCAAAGCGGAACCATCGTGGTCGCCGGTCAAACCATCACCGTCGCCGAGTCCGGCGGCTGCTCGTTCACCGTCTCCCCGTCATCCATAGCCGTCGATACCAACGGCGGTACGCAGACTTTGACCATCTCCGGAGGTGCGCCGTCCTGTTCGTGGAGCGCGGCTTCCACCGTCCCGTGGGCCACGCTGAACACCGCCAGCGGCATCGGCCCCGGCTCCGTCACCGTCACCATCCCGGCCGCCGTCCTCACTGCGGATCAGGCCGGAACATTGAATGTCGCCGGCCAGAGTATTTCGGTGCTCCAGGACTTCACCGCCCAGGTATTTAATGACGTTCCGCCTTCCGCCTATTACTTCGACGCCGTCAATATCCTCTCCACCAAGGGCGTCACCGCCGGATGCGGCAACAACGACTTCTGCCCGGGCGAGACCCTGACCCGCGCCGACATGGCCATCTTCATCGTCCGCGCCATCTTCGGCAGCGACAACTTCAGTTACAACCCAACGCCCATATTCAACGACGTCGGCGTCAACGATTTCGGCTTCGCCTGGATACAGGAGCTCTCTCAACTCGGCATCACCGGCGGGTGCGGCAATAACGACTTCTGCCCCAACGACGTCGTCACCCGCGATCAGATGGCCGTCTTCCTTGTGCGCGGACGCCTCGGCTCCACCACCGTGTTCACGTATCCCGGCAATCCCTATTTCAGCGACGTTCCTTCCACCTACTCGTTCTTCCCCTGGATTCAACGCCTGGCTTATGACCAGATCACCAGCGGTTGCGGGAACGGGATGTACTGCCCAACCGAGTCCATCTCGCGCGGAGACACCTCCATCCTTCTCGTCCGCTCTCTATTCAACCAACTGCTTCTGCCGGGCACTCCGCTGATCACCCAACTTAGCCCCAACACTCTCAATCCGGGTGAAGGCAACACCATCACCATCACCGGCGTCAACACCAACTTCGTGCAGGGGACCACATACCTCAGCCCGATTCCCGGCATTACCATCGGCACCCTCACCGTGGTCAGCCCGACCGTCCTGACGGTGGCCCTGGCCGCCGCGGATAACGCGGCCATTCAGCCCAACTCCGTGCTCGTCATCACGGGCAATGAGCAAGCGGTGCTCCCCAGCGGACTGATCGTTCAGTAACGAACGAACGCTCTCGTCGATTCTTATCGTTGGGCTGGACCTGGCCGCAAGCCGGGTCCAGTTCCTTCAGTAAGTTTCCACCTTCTGCTCCGGCAGCAGCACCATCACATACGGCGCCACTAGACTGCTGTTTCCGTCCTTGCCGATCGCCTTGACTCCGAACACCGCATCGTCGATGGAAACGTTCGGAAATCGGTATTCCCCCACATTACCCACGAACACTTCCTTCTCCCAGAACGGCGCAATCGTCGAGCGCGTCACCACCGCGTACCCAAGTAGCTCCGCATCCTTCTCCGCCGGCGCCCACCGCAGCACCGCGTCGTACTCCGATTTCCCGCGGCCGAGGCGCGGAACCAACATGCCCTTCCGCTCGCCCGTACGCAGCGTCCGCGTCACCACCGGAGCCGCCGGCGCCAGCGCCAAACTCGCCGCCACCGCCGCATTCACCCGCGTGACCAGCGCCGTATACGGCACGGAGGTGTTCGCGAACGTATCCGTGACGCTATGCTGATTTTGGAAGTTCTCCGTCGGCGTGGTGAAGCGCACGCCCGCGTAACCCGCGCGGTCGAACGGCGTCTGATCGCCCCCGCGCGCGAAGCGCTCCGCCCGGAACACCACGTTCACCCGCATCTCCGGAACATAGCGTTCGCCGATTTCTTTGACATAGCGTCCCAGCGTTCGCGAAGGGCTATCGTCCGGGGCTGCGGCGTACACGTTGATCGCGCGGTTTTCGCGCCGCCCGTCGCCCGCGGCGTCGCTTCCGATAATGTCGCTGTTCAACACCGCCTCGATGTTCCGCCCCGCTTCCTTCGCCTTACCGGCGTACAGCGTGCTCCCGAGCAGCCCTTCTTCTTCACCGGAGAAGGTAATAAATACGAGCGTACAGTCGAACTGGTAGCCACTCAGGATACGGGCGAGCTCAAGCACCAAGGCAACGCCGCTTCCGTCATCGGTCACTCCGGGGGCGATCGGGCTCGCGGCGGACTTCTCCCAATCGGGCTGTTCCGTCACCTCCGATTCTTCGGGCAGTGGATTGTCGGGTTTCGGGTCGGGCGGCTTCATGACGATCGCGAGCGAATCATAATGCGCGGTGATCAGGATCTGCCGCTCCGGATGTTTCGCTCCCGGCAGGACGGCAACCACGTTGTTAAGTTCCACATCGCGTACCACCCGGCCATGCTTCTTCAACTTGTAGCTGTCGTACTGGACCTGGAGGCGCGGACTGAAGCTTTGAAACTGCTCGAACAGCCACCGCCGCGCGGCCCCGATCCCGTGCTCCGGATCCGCATCGGACGACAGAAGATTCCGCGTTTCGAACGCCTCCAGCCGCTTGAGGTTCGCCGCAATCCGCGCCTCGGAAACCGCATCGGCGATGGCTTTCACCTGAGGGTCCAACCGGTTTACCAACTGCGCGCTGGAACAGAAAGGCAACAGCAAAAACACAGCGGCAAGACGCATAATTGACGGGAATTCTAGCACGGCGGGATCACCCGTGCGCCGGGACGCGAGCTATGCGGTTGCGAGGATCACGTCTGCTTCGTCTTCCGGCAGAACGGTTCTCACCCAGACGCCGCGAAGCTGATCGGCCGGCTCTCTCAAGGCCTGCTCACTCTGCTGGGCCACTCTGCCGAGCAGGCCCATAGCCGCGGTGATTTGCGTCTTCACGAGATCCTGACGCCCATCGAGCAGCGGGTATTGGCAAGAAGTTTGCGCCGCCAGGTAGCGATTGAGGGCTGCCGAAAAATAACGCGGACGCGTCAAGGGCTGAGAAATACTTCGATCCGGCTGCACCTCAAGCTTGGAAGCGGTTGACGCAAAGGAATGAATGGTTGCGTTTACAAGACTCTCCACCTGTTCCTCCCAGTATTCCGGGTAGCGCTCACCGATCACATCAGCAGTCGCGAGGGCGTGCAATCCGGCGATGCCACGCAAGCTCAGTTGCGCGCCATGATAGGTAAATGTTTTGGTTGTATCCGAACCAAGAATCTGTACCGCGTCCGTGAAAGCGCGATGCGCATAGGGCCGGCTCGCGGGCCTTCTGAGGTAAACCTGCCCAAGCGCGATCAACACGGAGGGGTCACGTCCCAATTCAAGCGCGCGCTTATAGCTTTCAATCGCACCGGTGTAGTCCATGTTCTCCGCCGCGGATTCAGCGGAAGCAAGCAACTTCCGCTTGCGGTCACCTCTCTCGCGCTGCTCCTGTGATTTCCAGATAGCCGTCGCGATCATCGCCCCAGCCAACACGTGGGACGCAGTCAGGGAGACCAGAGATGTCGCCACTTTGGCGGAGATTCCCAAATGTTGGAGGTATCCTTTTATCGCGAGAGAATGGGGCAGAAAAGGAACTCCGTCCACCGTCGTAAAGTCCTGAAGCATGTGGCAGAAGTACGCCGGAACACCTCCTATCCCGAACCGGCGGCAGATCTCGGGAAGGTTGTCTACGGAGTGGCCAAACTTCAGCCTGTGGCCCGACCCGCGAACGGAATCCATATACCGGTTGACTTGTTCCCAGTGCCGGATGTGCCCCGGCCCGTAGTGCAGTAATCCGCCGAGCGCTTTACCGATTGGATGTTGGAATGTTGTCGTCGCGCCACTTGCCGACAGCCAGAGTGTTGACGTCATCCAGGACGTATTGAGCGCCGTTGACAGCAGCTCTTTGTTTTCGATCAGGAGCGGCGCGCGCGACATTGAATCCAGAACAAGAGGATTACTTGCGAAGATCTTCGGGTAGTCCTCGCCGAGCCTCCGCTAAACCTCGTCGATCTTTTTGAGAGTGGCGGCTTTGCTCCCGAGTACAGCGTCAGCCCCATTCCTCGAAGCGGCATTGTAGATCCGTTTCGCTGTCCCGAGGGTCTTCCCGACAGCTTTGTCTATTTTCCTGGCGGTCCGAACCGTGGCGCTTTCGGGCGGTGTTTCATGATCCTGTTCGGGCATAGGAGAAATCTCTGCTACGCCTGACATTCTACGGCAAATTTTCGAAGACCCTAAAGTATTCTTCCGTCACCGCCGAAGGCTAGGTAGGAAACATTATGCGTCTCAGTCAAATCGCGGTACTCTCCTTCCTCTCGTTCCCGCTGTGGGCGACCGGTGCTCCCAAAGTCGATCGCGGCCCCATGCCGCTCTTCTTCATCAAGAACATGGGCCAGTATGTCGCCCCCGACGACATCACCCTGCAAACCGCCGATACGTCGGTACAGTTCCGGTCGCGAGAAGTCGTCTACACCCTTTCGGGCGGCCGGCCCGCGATCCTGAAAGTGCGTTATGACGGGCAGCGCCCCGTGCATGCCGATGGGCTCGATGAACTCGGCGGTAAGGTGAACTTCCTGATGGGCGCGGACCGGAACGCCTGGCGCACCGACGTCCCCACTTACTCGTCACTCGCCTATCGCGAGATGTGGGTGGGCGTCGATGTCGTCTATTCCCTCACCGGCGGCTCGCTCAAGACCGAGTTTCAGCTCGCGCCCGGCGCCGATCCCGCAATCGTCCGCTGGCATGTGGCCGGCGCCGATTCCATCTCCAAGGGCCGCGACGGTTCCCTCATCATCTCCGCCGGCGATCACGAACTGCGCGAGGCCGCGCCGCAGGTCTTCGAGCAGCAAGCCTCCACCAATGAGCTGCATTCGGTCCCGGGCGCGTTCCGCATCTTCGCCGGCGATATGATCGGCATTGAAGTCGGCCCGTACGATCACCGCAACCGCTTGATCTTCGATCCGGTGATCGGGTTCAGCACTTACCTCGGAGGCTCCGGCCAGAGCGGCGCGAACGGCGTGGCGGTCGACAGCACCGGAAACACCGTGATCGCCGGCTATACCACCACGCTCGATCTCGCATCCGGCGCCACCACCATCGGTTCCCCGCAGCGCACCGCCGCCTTCGTCGCCAAGCTCACCGCCGCCGGCAATCAGTTGGTCTTCTGCACGTATCTCGGGGGCAGCCTGGTGGATCAGGCCAATGCCGTCGCGCTCGATCGCTGGAACAACGTGTACATCGCGGGAGCCGCCAGTTCCTCCAACTTCCCCGTGTTGCATGCCGTGCAGCCCACCATTCACGGCTCACAGGACGCGTTCGTCGCGGAGTTGAATCCGGCCGGTAACGCTCTCGTGTTCAGTACCTACCTGGGCGGGTCGAACGCCGACCTGGCCTACGGAATCGCGGTGAACCACCAAGGCGACGTCTTCGTCACCGGCGACACGCTCTCCACCGATTTCCCGACTCTCAGCCCGATTCAGGCTACCGAGGGCGGCGGACAGGATGCCTTCCTGGTGAAGCTCGGCGTATCGGGCTCCGCCATCCTTTTCAGCACCTATCTCGGTGGTACCGCGGACGAACACGCGGCGGCCATCGCGGTCGCCGCGTCGGGCATCGCAACCATCACGGGTTCCACCTTCTCCACCAATTTCCCGGTGGCGAACGCGCTCCAGGCGCATACCGGCGGGAATCAGGATGTCTTCGTCACCAGCGTCAACAGCGCCGGAAACGGATTGGTCTTCAGCACCTACCTGGGCGGCGCCGGTGGTACGTCGGGCCTGCCTGAGACTGGAAGCGGCGTTGCGGTCGACGGAAGCGGCTCCGTCTACGTCACGGGCACCACGTCGTCGAGCAACTTCCCCGTCACCGTCGGCAGTTTCGAAACGGTTCCCACAGGCTCCCTGCTGAACGCGTTCGTGCTCAAGCTGAGCGCTTCCGGAGTTCTCGACTACAGCACGTATCTGGGAGGCAGCAGCGCCAACTACGGAAGCGCCATCGCCGTCGATATGGCGGGCAACGCCCATGTGGTCGGCTACACGGCCTCCACCGATTTCCCTTCTCTGCGCGGTGTGCAGGCGGCGCTCAACGGAGGCTATGACGCCTTCGTCACCAAGTTGAACAGCACCGGAAGCCAACTGATCTACAGCACCCTCATCGGGGGCACGTTGAGCGATTCCGCCGCGGCTATCGCCATCGATCACTACGGAACCGCCGTGATTGCGGGGCAATCGCTCTCCACCAATTTCCCCACCGTGAGCGCTTTCCAAACGCAGTTGAAAGGCGCGGAAAGCTCCTTCGTCGCCCGCCTGCCCGTGGGCTGGACGCCCATGGTGTATTCGTCCGGAGGATGGTGGTCGGTGGACTACCTGACGAACGCCGGCTCCAATGGCATCGCGCCCGCCATCCAGACCATCTCCACCTTCGGAGCGGCCGGCGAAATCCCCTTTGTGGGCGATTGGAATCGATCGGGAACGCAGAACATCGGGGTATTCGCCAACGGTACCTGGTTCCTCGATTTGGACGGCAACGGCACCTTCGATTCGGGTGACCGGTCGTTCGTTTTCGGTCAGGCGGGTGATATACCGGTAGTAGGGGATTGGGACGGTTCCGGAACCGTCAAGGCGGGCCTG
Organism: Bryobacteraceae bacterium; assembly: GCA_965225785.1. Taxonomy (GTDB): domain Bacteria; phylum Acidobacteriota; class Terriglobia; order Bryobacterales; family Bryobacteraceae; genus Bog-113. Next base: position 926,414 of record CBDDBV010000022.1, read on the forward strand.
TACCGGAACGGCACGTTCATTCTCGATTACAGCGGGCATCTGTCAGGCGTCCCCACCGGGAAGCCGGATGTCACTTTCGCGTTCGGACTTCCCACCGACATCCCGGTGGCGGCGGACTGGAGCGGTTCCGGCACCACCAAGGTCGGCGTGTTCCGCGCCGGGCAATGGCTGCTCGATAACAACGGCAGCCACACCATCAACGGCGCGGTGAAGAATTACGGACAATTGGGGGACCGGCCTTTACTAGGCGATTGGGACGGCTCCGGAATGGTCAAGGCCGGCGTCTACCGCGCGGGATCGTTCCTGCTGGACTATAACGGGAACTGGGCCATCGACGCGGCGGGAGACGTCACACTCACATTCGGCGCGATTTCTCCCTACGCCCTCACCAAGTACTAGCCGGTACATCGTTGGTGGAGTCGTACGCTATCAGTTAGTAAGATAGAAAAGTGCGCAAGGCTCTCATCACTGGAATCACGGGTCAGGATGGCTCGTACTTAAGCAGCTTTCTTATCGACAAGGGCTACCAGGTGCACGGTCTCGTTCGGCGGGCGAGCACCTTCAACACGGATCGCATCGATTATATGTACCGGGATCCGCACGATCCGGCCGCGCGCATGCTCCTTCACTATGGCGACCTGACCGACGGCAGTTCCTTGCGGCACATTTTGCGCAAAGTGGAGCCGGATGAGGTTTACAATCTGGCGGCGCAGTCGCACGTGAAAGTGTCCTTCGAGCAGGCCGAGTATACGGCGGATGTGGTGGCCACCGGCACGCTTCGCTTACTCGAAGCGATTCGCGATTATGACAGCGCCTCCGGTAAGCAGATCCGGGTGTATCAGGCCGGTTCCTCGGAGATGTTCGGCGCGGCCAAGCCGCCGCAGGATGAATCCACGGCGTTCTATCCGCGCAGTCCTTACGCCGCCAGCAAGGTGGCCGGCCACTGGTATTGCGTGAACTACCGCGAAGCGTACGGGATGTTTGTGGTCAACGGAATTCTGTTCAATCATGAGAGTCCCCGTCGCGGGGAAACGTTCGTCACGCGCAAGATCACGCGCGCGCTTGGCCGCATCTATTGCGGTCTACAGGAGAAGTTATTCCTGGGCAATCTGGATTCCCGCCGCGATTGGGGCTTTGCGGGCGATTACGTGGAAGCCATGTGGCTGATGCTGCAACAGGAGCAGCCGGATGATTACGTCGTCGCCACCGGTGAGTCCTGGTCGGTACGCGAGTTCCTGGAAGAAGCCGCCAGCGTGATCGGTCTGGATTGGAAGAAGCACGTGGAGTTGGATCCGCGCTATCTGCGTCCCACGGAAGTGGATTTCCTGCTGGGCGATTCCACCAAGGCTCGGAAAGCGCTGAACTGGAAGCCGCGCGTTTCCTTCAAGGAGCTGGTCCGCATGATGGTGGATCACGATGTGGAGCTGGCGCAGCAGGAGCGCACCCTGATGCGCGCGGGCCATACCGTCGCGTTGCGTGGCGTGGCGAACGGTTAGTTCGGCTGGAGTCCCGCATGGAACAGCACGACAGCATCTACGTTGCCGGGCATCGCGGTCTGGTCGGCTCCGCCATCGTGCGGGCGCTTCAAACCGCGGGCTACACCAATCTGATTCTGCGTTCGCGCACGGAAGTCGATCTCACCAGCCAGGCTTCGGTAAACGCGTTCTTTGCCGCCGAGCGTCCCCAGTATGTCTTCCTGGCGGCAGCAAAGGTCGGCGGCATCCTGGCCAACAACACGCTGGGCGCGGATTTCATTCGCGACAATCTGCTGATCCAAACCAATGCGATCGATGCGGCGTGGCGCAATGGCGCGCGCAAGTTGGTGTTTCTGGGTTCCTCGTGCATCTATCCGAAGTTCGCGCCCCAGCCCATGAAAGAGACGGACCTCTTGACGGGCACGCTCGAACCGACCAATGAACCTTATGCGATCGCCAAAATCGCCGGCATCAAGATGTGCCAGGCCTATCGCGCCCAGCATGGCTTCGACGCCATTAGCCTGATGCCGACCAATCTCTACGGGCCGAACGATAACTTCGACCTGAACAGCTCGCATGTGCTTCCGGCCTTGATGCGGAAGTTCCACGAAGCGAAGTTATCCGGCGCAAGCCAGGTGACCATCTGGGGCACGGGGACGCCCAAGCGCGAATTCCTCCACGTCGATGATCTCGCGGACGCCGCGCTGTTCCTGATGCGCAAGTATAGCGGCCCGGAGATCGTGAACGTCGGCACCGGCGAAGACGTCAGCATTCACGATTTAGCGGTCATGATCGGCGAAGTGACCGGCTTCCGGGGAACGTTATTCCAGGACACCTCCAAGCCGGACGGCACGCCGCGCAAGCTGCTCGACGTCGACCGGTTGAGCGCTCTCGGCTGGCGCGCGCGCATTTCGTTGCGGGAAGGTGTCGAGCAGACCTACCGCTGGTACCTCGCTCAGCGGGCCGATCAGCCTAGTCCCGCTTTCGCCGTCCACTCCAGCTAGTCCTGTTGTGCGGTTCCGCACTGGGGCACTTGCAGGCGTATCATACTGGGCGATATACTTCCGAGTCGAAAGGATGAGGTGAACTGGGCATGCGCTCAAGCTTCGGACTTCTTCCCGTACTCTCGATCGCCGCGCTCTCCCTGCTGGGTGGCTGCGGAACCTCCAAACCCGCGTCGCAGGCGACTTACTATCTGATCGCCACCAACATCAAGATTCCCTACTGGCAGACCGCTCTCGCCGGGTTGAATCAGGCGGCGGCCGACCTGAACGTGAAAGCCGTTCTGGCCGGGCCCGACACGTATCAGCCGCTGGCGCAGCATGAAGATTTTCAGCGGGCGCTTTCCCAGGACCCGGCGGGTATTCTCATCTCCGTCGGAGACCGCCGCCTGATGCGGGCGGATATCGACTCCGCCATCGCCCGGGGTATCCCCGTATTCACCATCGATTCGGACGCGGAATTCAGTAAGCGCCTGCTCTTTGTCGGCACCGATAACGTGCGCGCCGGAACCATGATCGGCAACACCGTCGCGAATACGTTGAGCGGCAAGGGCAATATCGTCGTGTTCACCATGCCCGACCAATTGAATCTGGTGCAGCGGATGCAGGGCCTCAACGAGGCGTTAAGCGGCCACCCGCAGTTGAAGGTCACGCGCATCGTGGACATGCAGGGCAATCCGAAAGTCGCGTTCGACACCACCACGGAGATTCTGAAGAACGAGGCGGATAAGGTGAACGCGTTCGTTTGCCTGGAAGCCTTGGCTTGTGCCCAGGTGGCGGACGTCCTGAGTAAACAGCAGGCGGGCGGCAAGCTGGTGGTCGCCATGGATGCGGAGCCCATGACGTTGGATTGGATCAAGAAAGGCTTTATCAGCGCCACTATCGCGCAGAAGCCGTACAGCATGTCCTACGTCGCGCTGCACATGATGGCGGATCTGAACGCGAGAAAGTTCCCTAGCCTGGATCGAAACTGGATCGCCAGCCCCGTCTCGCCGCTGCCCGCCGTGGTCGATACAGGAGTTACTCTGGTCAATCAGGACAACGTGGATAACTACGTCAAAGAAAGTCAGGGCACGCCGTAGTCTTAGAGCTGTTGTTCCACTAGTAGCTGTTCGATCTTACCGTCGGGCATGACGTAGACGTTAAGGTTCACGGTCTTGTTATCGAACTCCGCCTTGTAGGAACGGTGGGTCATTCCGCCTCGCAAAGATTCGTTGGCGAGCGAGACCGACTTCAGCTTTCCCAGCCCTTCGAGCGAAGCCTTGTAATCGCCCAGGGCAGTATCGCCGAAGTAGGAGTTGGCGTTCGCGGTGAAAAGGGTCCGGTCAATCCGGCCCTTCCGCAGGCCTTCCAGGATGCCGCGGATCTGGCTCGATTCGGGAGCTGGGGCGGGATGCATGACAGCGGCGGCGATGCTGTGGGCCAGCGGGCCGATCAGGTTCAGTCCATCCTCGTTCGACAGCACTGTGACCGAGACGTTCTTGTCCGGGAAGATTTCATTGAGCGCCAGAAATCCGGATACTTCGCCGCCGTGATAGATCATCCGGGTTCCGTCGGATTGGCCGATCTCCAGACCGAGCGCGTAATGGGTCGGCGTGCCGTCGGCCAGCTTCGCTTCCCGCGTGAACTCTTCATAGGAGTGCGCCGATAGAAGCTTGTGCTGCAGGAACGCGATGTCCCAGCGGGAAAGGTCGGAGGGGATCATGCAAAGCTCGCCCGCGGCGAAATACCAGCCCGTCGCTTCACGTTGAACGGGGCGCGGCGGCCCCAGCGCGTAGCGGGTGTAAGCGGCGGCGTCGAGCGGGCTCTTCTCATCGCAGTCCGAGGCCGTGGTCATCGCAAGCGGTGAGAAGATGTTCTCGCGCAGGAACTCAAGAAGGTGGCGCCCGGAAGCCTTCTCGAAGATTTCTCCGGCCAGCACGAAGTTCGTGTTGCTGTATTGCCAGCGCGTACCCGGATCGAAGTTGAGCGGCTTCTTCGCCCACTTGTCGAGGATTGCCTGCGCCGTGGTCGGATGCGTCCAATCCGGAATGATGTAATCCTGTGGCGCATAGTCTTCATACCCCGCCGTGTGCGAGAGCAGTTGCCGGATGGTGACTTCGTTGGCGCGGGTGAAATCGGGAAAGTATTTCGCCACCTTGTCGTCCAGCGAGAGCTTGCCCTGTTCCGCAAGCATCAGGATCGCGGCGGCGGTGAACTCCTTGCTGATGGAGCCTACGGCGTAGCGCGTGTTCGCGTCGGCCGCGCGATGGGAGCCGATGTCGGCCATGCCGAACGCTTTCGCGTAAGCGATCTTTCCATCCTGTACGACGGAGACGGAAACGCTGGGAGCGCCACTCTGTTGCAGGGCGGTGGAGATGATCTTGTCGAGCGCCGCGGGTTCCAGCGATTGCGCGGCGGCGGAGGAAGCGAAGCAGAGCGCGGTGATTGCGGCGGATCGAAGAGAGTTCACTGAAGAATCATACTCGTTTAGGCCGGCTGCGGCGAATCCAGGAAAAGACGGACCACGCGCTTCCGCCGATGGAGATGATGACGATCGCGAAGATGATTCCCTGCACCGCGGGTAACTGGGCCAGTTGCAGAATGCGTTGGCCGTAGTGGATGGCGAGATAGCCTTCGATGAGGAAGCGGGCCAAACGCGCCACCGCGACGATGCTCAACAGCTTGATGCGCGGATATTGCAGGGCGGCGGCCACGATCACAAACACGGTAAACGGAAAGGGCGGCGGCATCAGGCAAGCGAGCGCGAGCATGATTCCCGCGCGCTTCGTCACCTGGTTCTGCACATACCGCAGGCGGCGCGGGGATACGCGTCCTTTCAATCCAGCTTCACCGCCTTTACGGCTCACGGATTCGGTGAGGAAGACCCCGATCACGGAACCGAGCGCCGCCATCGCCGCATAGTAGGGCATGTGCCCGTGATGCTGGGACGTCAGCAGAACGATCAGCAGATCGTTCCCGAGCGGCAGGAAAAGGAATGAGGAATCGAGGGTGCCGAGCAGCAGCAGCCCCACGCCGCCCAGCGAGATAAAGAACTGCGCTAGATGCGCAAGAATTTGATGCATTATGAATCGGTTTCAAAGACTAACAGCACTTGGCGCGGTTGTATTTCGCGCGCATGCGGGCTTCGGAAAACGCGCGCCATTGCTCTGATGAGTGGGCGGCGCCGTGCGAGGTAAGGTAACGCCGATAAGCGTTTTCGTCGCCGATTTCGCGGGCGAGATCGAGCAGGAAGCGAAGAAAACGTCTCATACAGCGCCAGGACGAAGCGTGGTCGGCAGGAACGGCGTTTCGCTCCCGGTGTTGCGGGCGTTCTGCGGAGAGAGCCGGGACCATACGCGGAGGGAATCGAGAACGATGACGATCACCAGCGCCGCCAGAATCATGCAAATGGCGGCGTCCAGCCGGGCGTTGAAGATCTGCGTCCGGGTTGCGGCTAGAGCGGCGGCGGGAACTTTCCCGGCGGCGATGGCGGCCTCAAGCGCCCGCGCCTGCGAGAGGAAACCGATTCGCGGCGAATCCGAAAACACCTTCTGCCAGGAAGCCGTGAGCGTCACCGTAAGCAGCCAGGCGAGCGGAGCGCCGGTGATCCAAGCGAAGCGCCACCCGCGCATCTTGAGCAGGATGGTGGTGGCCACGCACAGCGCGATGCTCGCCAGAAGCTGGTTGGCGATGCCGAAAAGCGGCCACAGCGAATTGATGCCGCCCAGCGGATCGCGCACCCCGTTCACCAGGAAATAGCCCCAGGCTAAAACCACGGCGGTGCTGGCCATCCACACGCCCGGCATCCAACTGGTGCGGCCCAGCGGCTTCCACACGTGGCCCAGCGCATCCTGCAGCATGAAGCGGCCGACGCGCGTTCCGGCGTCGAGTATGGTAAGGATGAAGAGGGCCTCGAACATGATGGCGAAGTGATACCAGAACGCCATCAGCGCCGCGCCGCCGCCGGACGCGGAAAAGATGTGGGCCATTCCCAGAGCCAGGGATGGCGCGCCGCCGGTGCGTCCGAACAGCGTCACTTCTCCCACGTTGCGCGCCAGCTCCGTCATCTGCGGCGCGGTCACCGGAAATCCCCAGCCGGAGATGGTGGCGACGGCGGCGGCGGGCGTCTTGCCGGCGATTCCGGCCGGAGCATTGACGGCGAAGTAAACGCCTGGCGGCATCACGCTCGCCGCCACCATCGCCATGATGGCGACGAAGCTTTCGAGCAGCATCGCTCCGTACCCGATGGCGCGCGCGTTCGATTCATGAGCGATCAGCTTGGGTGTCGTCCCGGAAGAGATGAGCGCGTGAAATCCGGAGATGGCGCCGCACGCGATGGTGATGAAGCAGAAGGGAAAGATCTTGCCCGCGAAGATAGGTCCGGTGCCGTCCACGAAGCGCGTCAATGCGGGCATCGCGAGCGGTGGATGAACGATGAAGATGCCGAGCGCCAGCAGGAACACCACCCCGAGCTTCACAAAAGTGCTGAGGTAATCGCGCGGGGCGAGCAGCAGCCAAACCGGAAGCGCGCTCGCGAGCAGGCCATAGCCGATGATGGCGAAGGCCAGCGTGATGGCCGGCCAGGTGAAGAGCGGAGCAAGCGATGCCGATTGGCTGACGAACTGGCCGCCGAACACCGCCAGGATCACCAGCACGAAGCCGATCAGGGAGCATTCGAGCACGCGGCCGGGGCGCAGATAGCGGAGATACACGCCCATAAACAACGCGATGGGCATGGTGGCGAGGATGGTGAACGTTCCCCAGGGGCTGCCGGCCAGGCTGTTCACCACCACCAGCGCAACCACCGCTAAGAGGATGACCATGATCAGCAGCACGGTGATCAGAGAGACCGCGCCGCCGACCGGTCCGATCTCTTCGCGGGCGATCTCGCCGAGCGATTTGGCGTCGCGGCGGAGCGATGCGAACAGGATCACGAAGTCCTGCACCGCTCCGCCCAGCACGGCGCCCGCGATAATCCAAAGCGTGCCCGGCAGATAGCCGAACTGGGCGGCGAGAACGGGACCGACCAGCGGTCCGGGACCGGCGATGGCCGCGAAGTGGTGGCCGAAGACAATCCATTTGTTGGTCGGTTCGAAGTCATGGCCGTTGCGCAGCCGCTCCGCCGGCGTGGCGCGCCGGTCGTCGAGCGCCATTACGCGCGCCGCAATGAACGCGCTGTAAAAGCGATACGCCAAGGCATAGGTGCAAACGGCGGCGGCGATGAGCCAGAAACTGTTGATGGTTTCCCCCCGGCTTGCCGCGATCACGCCGAGCGCAGCCGCTCCGCCGATGGCCACCAGGAGCCAGGAAACTCGAACCGCCGCGCCGCGCATCGGCTAGAAGTCTTCCAGATCGTGAAGGATGGCGCTGCTGGTATCGCCTTGCGGAAGAAGAACGGACTGCAGCACGCGGCCCTGATCGCTGATGGAGCCGATGTAGCGTTCGGATGGCCCGTCGATCATCAGCGCCGCGCGGAAACCGCGATCGGGGTAGCCCAGCAGATGGACGCGGCGGCCTTCGGGAGTGGTCACCCAGCGGTCGAATTCGGGAACTCCGAGCGCCTGCACCACGGTGCCGTATGTGTCGCGGCCGCTGAGCGCAAGGTAAGTCTGATCGAGCGAGCTTACGATGCCGCGGCGATGGGCTTCGCCGCCCTGCAGCGAGTATCCGACGACGGCGAGGCAGCCCAGAACGCCAAGCGCCACCGCGCCGCCGGCCACGCGGCTGGCGCGGGATTCACCCCGGGGTTCCAGCCGAATCCCGATCACGGGCGCAAGCTGCGCATTCTCGCGGCGGGGCCGCGGCGTTTCCCCGACCGCGATCGGCATTTCGATTACGCGCCGCTGGTGGGGCGAAACCGCGCCGTTGCGATACTCCAGTTCCTGCAGGAGGCCGATGATGATGACCGGGTGATCCACTTCCGAGAGCTCTCCGAGGAAGCGGCGGGGAATGGAAAGGTCGGTTCCGGTGAAGGCGTTCCTTACCAGGATTTCCGACCAGGTGGCGTGCCGGTAAGTCCATTCGTTCGATCCGATCTTCAGGATCGGCGGATAGAAGGAAAACCGGCGTCCCTCAATGCGTTCAAAGGGTGGCGGAATCGGAGCGGACGGCATCACGATACCCATAAGAATATCCCAGCCCTCGTTCGATATCGAGTGCGGTCAGATATCGAGTGTTTCCAAAATGCCGCGAACCTGCGCGGGGTTGACGGTCACAGGATGAGGAATGCGGTCCGGATGACCGGCGTCGTCCAGGGCCGCGAACAGCGCCAGCTTGGCGACCGCGTAGCGCTCGGTGGGATTGAGCGTCCGGCGCTCGGCCGTCTCCCACGCCTCGACCGCGGACGACGGAAGAAACAGGATAATGTCCGGTAGGGAGCGGCGGTTCTCCGTGGCGGAGAAACGATACCGGTCGCCGTCTTTTTCGGTGCCGTGCGCTACAAAACGGTATTCGTACACGAACCCGCTTTGAGCGGAATACGTCTTCACACGCGGGGCGAATTTGCCCGGATGGCCGGCCGGAGGTGCCATGCCATACTGTAGAACGGTTCGCTAGTAGACCTATGTCATCCCCCCGAGAAATTGTTGCCGCGCATAGCCCGGACTCCGACGATGCTTTTATGTTTTACGGGCTGGCAACCCGCAAAGTCCGATCTTCGCTGGTGACCTTCCGGCATGTTCTTTCCGATATTGAAACGCTGAACCGCAAAGCCATGGAAGGCGTGTATGAGCTTTCCGCCATTTCTTATCACGCGTATCCGTACTGCGCGGATAAGTATGTATTGATGGCCAGCGGTTCTTCCATCGGCGACGGATACGGGCCCATGGTGGTGACGCAGAAGCCGATGGAATTGCGCGAGTTGAAGGGCAAGCGCATCGCGGTTCCCGGGCTGCTGACCACGGCCTACCTGACGCTGAAGATCGTTGAGCCGGATTTCGAACCGGTGGTCACGCCGTTCGACCACATTTTGGAAGCCGTCCAAAACCATTTGGCGGATGCCGGGTTGATTATTCATGAGGCGCAGCTTACCTACAACCGGACGGGCTTTCATCGCGTGGTCGACCTGGGCAAATGGTTCAAGGAGAAGTACGGTCTGCCGCTGCCTTTAGGCGGAAACGTGCTGCTGCGGTCGTTGACGCCGGACGTGCAAAGCGAGTGCACGCGCATGATGCGGGAGAGCATTCAATACGCGCTCGATAACCATGACGAAGCGGTGCAGTATGCGATGCAGTTCGCGCGCGATCTGGATCGCGGGCTGGCGGAGAAGTTCATCGGGATGTATGTGAATCACTACACCGTGGATTGCGGCGAAGTGATTCCGCAGGCGGTGCGCAAGCTGTTCGAACTGGGCCATGAAGCCGGCTTGATTCCCAATCGGGTTGAGGTCGAGTTCGTTCGCTGATGAGGCGGAGCATGCGTCGCTGTCTTCTCATCGTCTCCACTTTTTGGGTCTTCACCATTTGGGCAGCCGGGGCGCACGCGCAAAGCCCGAAAGAAGTCCGGAAAGTTGCGAAGCAGGGGCCGAACGCGATTCCGGAACTGGAGCGGTTTCTTCTCAACCCGGATCTGAAAGTCCGGCTGGAAGCGGTGCGCGGGCTGATCGATATCGGCGGGCAGCATACGATCGACCCGCTGGTGGAAGCGACGCGCGACAACGATCCCGAAGTGCAAATTCTGGCGGTGAACGGGCTGGTGAACTTCTACGTTCCGGGATACGTGCGGACCGGATTTGCCGCGCCGATCCGGCAGATCGGGTCGGACGTCCGGTCTCGGTTCAGCGACCCGGATGACCTGGTGATCGATCCGTATTTGACGGTGAGGCCGCCGGTGATTCAAGCCATCGGGCATCTCGCCCGCGGGGGCGCAAGCCTGGATTCGCGGGCGAATGCGGCGCGCGCTCTGGGAGTGCTGCGCGGCAAATCGGCGGTGCCGGATCTGATTGAGGCCCTGCGGTCGCGCGATACCGACGTGCTGTTGGAAACCTTGATCGCGCTCGAAAAGATTCACGACAGCTCGGCATGTACGGGAATCCATTTCCTGCTGAATGACCTGGACGACAAGATCCAGAGTGAAGCGATTGACGCCAACGGATTGCTCGGGTGCAAGGCGGCGCGGCCGGACATCCGCCAGATTATTGGACGGACCAGCCGCGAGCGCGTGAAGCGGGCTGCGCTGTTTGCGATCGCCATGATGCCGGAGCCGTCCGATCGGCCGTTGTTCCAAAGCTATCTGGAGAATTCCGATGAGCGGCTGCGCACGGCGGCGGCGGAGGGGTTCGCGCGGTTGGCGAGCATTGAAGACGCGCACAAGCTGGAAGAAGTGTTCGGGCGGGAGACGCGTAACGGCCCTCGTCTGGCAATCGCGTTTGCGCTGGTAATGGACGGCAATCTGACCATGACGGAATATGCGCCGCTGCGCTTCCTGCTTTATTCGCTAAACAACAACAACTACCGTCCGGCGGCGTTGGCTTATCTGACCGAGGCCGCGCGCAATCCCGACGTGCGGAATGCTTTAACGGCGTCGCTCGATGACGATACGCGCGATGAAAAGGTGAACCTGGCGCGGGTGTTGGCGGCGAGCGGAGACCGGTCCAGCATCCCGTCGCTCCAGAAGTTGAGCCATGACCAGGATTCCAACGTAGCTTCGGAAGGCGTGCGGCAATTGCGAAACCTGCAAGCGCGCATCTAGAGCGCCCGGCGCGGGCACATGAAGAACATCATCGTTGGAACCGCGGGCCATATCGACCACGGCAAAACGACGCTGGTAAAAGCGCTGACGGGCATCGACGCGGATCGTCTGGCGGAAGAGAAGCGGCGCGGCATCACCATCGATCTGGGTTTCGCGCATCTGCAGCTCACGCCGGAGATTCGTCTGGGATTTGTGGACGTGCCGGGCCACGAACGCTTTGTGCGGAACATGCTTGCAGGCGCGGGCGGAATCGATATGGTGCTGTTCGTGGTGGCGGCGGATGAGTCGATCAAGCCGCAGACGCGGGAGCACTTCGATATCTGCGGGCTGCTGGGAATTCGCGAGGGGATCATCGTCATCACCAAGAGCGATCTGGTTCCGGCGGACCTGGTCGATCTGGTGCGGCTGGAGATGGAGGAGTTCGTCGCGGGGTCATTCCTCGAACAAGCTCCGATGATCCCGGTGAGCGCGGCCGACGAATCCGGGTTGGATGATCTGCGCGCCGCGATGAAGGAGATCGCTCAGCGGATCCAGGTGAAGGATGCGAGCGGACCGGCGCGGCTGCCGATCGATCGTTCTTTCTCGATGCGCGGCTTTGGCACGGTGGTGACGGGGACGCTGGTTTCCGGAACGATCGCGAACGAAGATGAGTTGGAGCTTCTGCCAGCGCGGCGAAGTCTGCGGGTGCGTGGGTTGCAGGCATATGGGCGAAGTACGAACCGTGCTATGGCGGGCGCGCGCACGGCCGTGAATGTGGCGGACATTGAACCGGGGGAAGTTCACCGGGGCATGGTGCTGGCGGAAAAGGGACGCTTCGCGCCGACGAAACTGGTGGACGTTTCGGTGCGGTTGCTCAAGTCCGCGAAGAAGCTGAAGCATCGGGCGCCGGTTCATTTTCATTCGGGGACGGCGGAGATTGAGGCGGAAGTGCGGTTGTTTCATAAGGACGCGGTGCAGCCGGGCGCCGGTTCGTTTGCGCGGCTGCGGTTAAAGGACGCGGCGGTTCTGGCGGCGGGAGACCGCTTCATTCTGCGGCAGTTTTCTCCGGTGATCACGATCGCGGGCGGCACGGTGGTGGATGTACAACCGACGCGGGAGCGTCGCGCCGCGCAGGTTGAAGCGCGGCTGGCGGTGATGGCCGGCGAGGATTCCTCCGCGAAGGTGGCGCTGTTGGTGCGGGAAAGCGGCGCGGGCGTCAGTGCCGCCGATCTGGCGGCGCGGCTGGGCATCAAGCCCGAGCAGGCGCTCCAGTTCGCAAGACAGACGGAAGTGACCGTGATCCAACCGCCGGGCTGGGCCGTTGGCAAAGCGTGGATGCAACGGAGCCGGAGCGATCTTCTGAAAGCGGTGGAGCAGCATCATGCGGCGGCGCCGCTTTCGCCCGGCATTTCCCGCCAGGATCTGCGCGCGCGCGTGATGCCGGACGCGCCGCCGTTCGTTTTCGATGCGGTGCTGGCTAGCGCGGCGGAGTTGGCTGCGGAGGGTGATCGGGTGCGGCGCCGCACGCACCGGGTGGTATTGAGCGAGGATGAGGAGCAGGCCCGGCGGAAGATCGCGCAGATGTTCGAGCAGGCGGGGTTGGCGGTGCCGGCGGTCTCCGAGGTTTTGGCGAATGCCGGCGTGGATCTGGCGCGCGGGCAGACGATCCTTCGAATGCTGCTGAAGGAGCGGGTGTTGATCCGGATCAGCGAAGAACTGACGGTCCATCAATCCGCGATGAGAGACTTGAAAGCGTTGCTGGCATCGAAGAAGGGCGAGAGTTTTACGGTATCGACGTTCAAAGAGTGGACGGGCGTCTCGCGCAAGTATGCGGTGCCGCTGTTAGAATTTCTGGATCGGGAACACGCGACATCCCGCAAGGGCGACCTGCGGGTTGTTTCCGGGTAAGGACCGCCATGCTGAGACAGACTTTCATGTTGATTACCGCGTGCGTAATGGCGCCGGGGATGGGTTTCAGCGCCGATGCTTTCGGCCCATCCAACCCGTTCTACGCGCAGAGCACGCTGCCGTTTCAAGCGCCGCCTTTCGACAAAATCCGGGATGAGGATTATCAGCCGGCTATGGAAGCGGGAATGGCCGAGCAGCGGCGCGAGATGAATGCGATCGCGGATAACCCGGAGCAGCCGACCTTTGAAAACACGCTGGTGGCGATGGAGAAAACCGGTGGGCTGCTGCACCGCTCGCGCGCGGCGTTTAGCGCGGTGAGCGGGGCCAATATCAACCCTGTGCTGCAAAAGGTGAAGACCGAAGAAGCGCCGAAGCTGGCGGCGCACGAAGATGCGATTTTTCTGAATGCGAAGCTCTTTGCGCGGGTGGCCGCGATCTATAAGAGCCGCGGGACGCTGAAGCTTGATCCCGAATCGCTGCGGCTGGTGGAGATCACTTATGACAAGTTCGTCCACTCCGGGGCCAATCTGCCGGACGCGGACAAGGCGGAGTTGAAGAAGCTGAATGAGGAGGCGTCGACGCTGTCGAACACGTTCACGACCAGGCTGCTGGCCGCGACGAAGGCCGGCGCTTACGTCACTTCGAATAAGGATGATCTGGCGGGCTTGAGCGACGCACAACTGGCGGCCGCGATGCAGGCCGCGCAAGGGCGCAAGGTGGAAGGCTATGTGCTTCCGCTGCAGAACACGACGCAACAGCCCGAGCTGACGTCGCTGACCGCGCGGCCCACGCGCCAAGCGATCTTCGAGAAATCCTGGACGCGTGCGGAGTTGGGGGATGCGAACGATACGCGCGATACGCTGGCGAGGCTGGCGCAACTGCGCGCGCGGCGAGCGCAACTGCTCGGGTATCCGAGCCACGCGGCCTGGAAGCTGGAAGACCAGATGGCCAAGACACCCGAAGCGGCGTTGAAGTTCATGGACGATCTGGTTCCGGTAGCGACCGCGAAAGCCAGGAGCGAAGGCGCCGATATCCAGAAGGTGATCGACGCGCAGAAGGGTGGATTCGCGCTGCAGCCGTGGGATTGGGACTTCTACTCCGAACAGGTTCGGAAGGCGAAATACGATCTGGACGAAGAGCAGGTAAAGCCCTACTTTGAGCTGAACAACGTGCTGGAGAACGGCGTGTTCTATGCCGCGAACCAGCTTTATGGAATCAGCTTCAAGGAGCGCAAGGACATTCCGGTGTATCAGGCGGATGTGCGGGTGTTCGAAGTTTCGGACGTGGACGGCAAACCGCTGGCGCTGTTCTACTGCGACTACTTCAAGAGGGACAATAAGAACGGCGGCGCATGGATGTCCAGCCTGGTGGAGCAATCGAAGTTGAAGGGCACTCTGCCGGTGATTTATAACGTGGCGAATCTGCCGAAGCCGGCGCCCGGTCAGCCGGCGCTGATCACGTTCACCGACGTGACGACGATGTTCCACGAGTTTGGGCACGCGCTGCACGGGATGTTCGCCAATACGGAATATCCCGATCTATCGGGGACTTCGACCGCGCGGGACTTTGTGGAGTTTCCCTCGCAGTTCAACGAGCATTGGGCCATGTATCCGGCGGTGTTCAATCACTATGCCCGGCACTATCGGACGGGCGCGCCGATGCCGGCCGAACTGGCGGCGAAGATCAAGCGGGCGGAGACTTTCAACGAAGGCTATAAGCTGACGGAACTGCTGGAGGCCGCCGAGCTCGACATGCAGTGGCATATGCTTCCGGCCAGCGCGCCGCTGCAGAATCCGGACGTGTTCGAGAAGCAGGCGCTCGATAAGAAAGGATTGCTGCTGGAGGCCGTGCCGCCGCGCTACCGGTCGAGTTACTTTAGCCATATCTGGGCGAATGGATATTCGGCTGGCTACTACGCTTACCTGTGGACGGAGATGCTGGACGACGATGCGTACCAGTGGTTTGAAGACCACGGCGGGTTGACCCGCGCGAATGGGGATCGATTCCGGCGCATGGTTTTATCGCGCGGGAACACGGAAGATCTGGAGAAGATGTACGAGCGGTGGCGAGGCAAGGCGCCCACCGTGGAAGCGATGATGAAGTACCGGGGATTGAAAGTAAATGCTACGGGTTCGCCGGGCCAGGACTAGGCATTTTCGGCTGGAACGCACCGCCACCGACGAGAGTGTTGAGAATCTCTTTGATTCGGGCCGGGCAGGCGGACCCTTTCTGCGGAGTTAAGTTGTCGTGCTCGGACTCGATCAGGGGAAGCGGTTCTGTGGCGCCGGGGATCTGGTTAAGCGCGGTCCAGATGCCGGCGGGCGGCGAGACGGTGTCGATGAAACCCATACCGGCGAAAACGGACGCGCGGATGTGCGGGGCGAAGTTGACGGGGTCAAAGTAGAGCGCGGTCTTCATCGCTTCCGGGTTGTCCGACGGCCAGAAAGGATAGCCGGCTTTGCGGCCGTGAAGATCGCCGTTGGTGTCCGACCCGGCGGGCACGCACACCAGCACGGCGGTGATCCGATCCGGGCGCAGACCCGCAAGCGCGAGACTCTGCTGCCCGCCCATACTGCCTCCGGTTAGCACCAGGGTTTTGCCATCCCAATCGGGCCGCGTGAACAGGTAGTCGAGGACGCGCGAGTCGCGAAGGTACATGTTCAGGAAGTAAGATTTCTCGCGATCGGTGTTGCCAATCGCCTGATAGCCGTTGGGTATATTTCCGGATGGGTCGGACGGCAGCTTGTCGTGCGAATCCACGTTCAGGAGAAGCCAGCCATCGGCGGCGTGCAGGGCGGCGGCATCGGCGTTCAACGCGTATACGCCCGCGTACTGCAACTGAACGAGCGCTGGGAATTTGCCTTCGCGAGCCGGCCTGGCAAGGTAGCCGTGAGCTTTGGAATCGAGCGCGTCCAGCGCGAAGATGCTTAGCTCGACTCCCGGCAAGTCGGTGTGAATCGGAGTCAACGCGGGGTTGATCGGGACCTTGGCTTGGGCGGCCAGCTTGCTTTGCCAGAAGGCGTCGAAATCGCTTGGACGCGGGGTGACGAGCCCGATCTTCTCCGGCGCGACGGCTGCGCCGAGGGCATAGAGTCCGTTATTGCGCCCGGTGTTGCCGCCCACGTATGCGGGAGAAACGATCCCGGGCAGGGAGGCGTACGGTTCCACGGCGACGTAAATCATCCCGGGCTGATCGCCCGTGATTTCGATCCGGTCTTTGCCGTTGGAAAGGTCGAGCTTGCCTTTCTTGAGGACCACCGCGTTGTTGCGGCGAATGGTCCATTGGTAGGCGTAGGTCGGCGTTTCAGGACCGGGCGTCACGGTCCAGCCGACAGCTTGCCCGACGCCGTAGATGGCGTTCGGGTGATCCGGCGTGAAGGTGAGCTGCTGCTCGATGGGGCCGTGCTGCGCGAGAGTGGTTGTGGCGGTAACTAGAAGAGCAAGCGCGAGACGTGCGTGCATGCGGAGCATAGGATGTTGGAAAGCATTTTACACGGGAGCGGCCTTGCCTTATCGATGTGCGATGCGAGATGGGTTGGCACCGTTGATCTGGCCAAGCGGGTACTCAGAGGTTGCGAACCCGCCCTCATCCGGCAATCTGCTCAGGATGTCCACGCCATCCGTGGCGAACGGAGTGAGGTCAATAGAGTGTCCGTCGTAGCTCATGTTCATGAGCGTGTAATGAGCCATAACCGTGCAATTGAATTTTGTTGATTTCCACCAGAGAATCGTTCTGGTTGTCGAATCAACGCCGGCGGCGTCAAGCTTCAGATCGATCACCTTAACGGGTGACGATCCCTGAACCTGACGGAGCAGCGATTCCGCCACAAGCAGTTTCGACAGAGCGGAAGGTCCTTTGTCGGTCGCTAAGAAGCTGTCCGCTAGCTTCTGAAATTTATCCACCTTATCCTGAACAGCTTTCTTGGCGGCCTTTTGGAGGTCTGTGCTGTCGGGCATCGACGCCGCATTCATGGCGACTACGGCGGCTCGGGCAACGGCGGCAACCCAGAGATCCGCCACGGAGACGCTGGAACTGTAATTCCCGCAATCCAGGGTGTTACGCGTTGCGGCGGGCATAAGATAGGCTGGGAAAATGACGGAAGACCCGATCTGGTGAGCAAGAGCGGCGATGAGGGCGGTGTTGTCAAATGTGACTGCTTGGCCCTGGATCGCATAGTTCGGCGTTAAGGTATTTAGAAGCCCCGTCAACCCTTGAAGCGCGCCGCCAATATCCAATGCCGGAACAAGTTGCGCCTCCGGGACGGCTGGGCAAAGACCTCGCATCGCGAGACGGAGTTGATCGATCGTCACTGGGTAGCTGGCAAGGGTCGCAAACGTCGGCTGATCATAGATGACAACTACTTTTGCGTGAAGGTCGCCCGCCGCTACGATCTTGTTAGCAGCATTCGTAAGATCGGCATACGCCGCGGCAAGGGGTGCGGCGTACGGGCCGTTGCCGGTGGCTGCGGCAGGCTGAGCGGAGCTGAAACCTCCCGTGGTTAGAAGAAGCGCGAAGATTGCGATATGCGGCTTCAACCATGAGAATTTCGTCGCACCGTGTCTCTTCGCTCTTTGTATTTGGGCCCGGACGTCACATCGAATAGGCTGCTGTGAGAACAACATTTGCTTACCACCTCCGATGCTGAAAGCGCAAATTCGCGCGCCTGCAGGACAAAATCGCTTAACTTTTGTCCTGTCACCCAAGAATCCGACGCTAATACCGATGTGGGGTTCAAAGGCCCCGGCGCAAAGGAGAGTTATGGACCTGATATCGGCGAGGTCACTAAAAAACGAGGTTCGGGAGCGGCTTTCGGAGATGATCACGCTGCCGCAATTCGCCTCGAAACTAGGTATTGCAGCGCGACGCGTAAACGGCATTTCGATTCCGCGCTCCATCGCATTAGGCATCAGCCGCGTGAATGGTGAATTCAAGGTCGCGGTGCGATTACAACATCCGCCGGAGACGTTGGATTCGCTCTTGAACGAGGTGAAGACGATGACCGGCGGCGAAACGGAGATCAGATATGTCGGGAAGGTGTCCAAGCAGCAAGGCCAACAAGGTCTGGTGCGGCCCGTTCCGATCGGCTGCTCGATCGGCCAATTTCAGATAACCGCCGGCACTCTCGGATGTTTCGTTAAGTCGAGATCGGGTGCCGGAGGGCCGATGATACTCTCCAATAATCATGTACTAGCGGACGAAAATCGCGCGAATATTGGCGACCCGATTATTCAACCCGGCGCTTTCGACGGCGGTACGGTTCCCGCCAATGTCGTGGGAAATCTGGTAAACTTCGAGCCCCTGAACACGTCTCTGCCGAATCTGGTGGATTGCGCGGTGGCCGGTGTAGCACCGGGCATTGGCTTCATTTCCGATATGATCCCGGGCATCGGCGCGTTGCGAGGAGTCTCTGCCACTGCTCTTCAGAGCAATGAACGGGTCGCGAAAACGGGCCGCACCACGGGTACCACCACGGCACAAGTAACTGCGGTGGAACTCGACAACGTTGTGGTTTCGTATGAAATCGGCGATCTTCGCTTCAACGGACAGATCGAGGTGGACGGTATTAACCAGACGAGCTTCAGTCAAGGTGGTGACAGTGGTTCGCTGGTGGTTGACGAAAATGTTGAGGCGGTCGGGCTGCTCTTTGCCGGTAGCGACACTGGGGGTGCAAACGGCTTCGGTCTCACGTACGTTAATCCTATCGGCGCGGTTCTGAACGCGCTCAACTGTGACCTTCTGATTTAATTAGGATGTGATTACAACAATCGAACAGGCCCGTGCCGCGAAGGGACGCTTGGCCGGCGCGCTGGCGGGGAATGCCGCCGTAAACGGCATTGGACTTACGGCCGGCGACGGAGGGTACGCGGTGAGGGTCAATTTATGCCGTCCTCTTTTGGCGGACGAGCAGATCCCGGATGAGATGGATGGAGTGCGCGTGGAAAAACGGGTTATTGGAACCATTCGAAATATTGCGGAGTAAGAGGCAGTTCCGTATGTAGTAAAGGAACGGGACAATCCCGGTCAGGGGCCGCCTTCGCTCTTAATTCCGTAGGTAAGCACTGGTGAGCGAATTCTTTGCGGTTTGCAACTGCCTGGGCGTGCCTTCGAACATGACTTTGCCGCCCTTCGTACCGCCCTCGGGACCCATATCGATCACCCAATCCGCGTTCTTGATGACGCTCGTGTTGTGTTCGATCACGATCACCGTGTTGCCGGATTCCACGAGACGGTTGATGATCTGGAGCAGGTGACTAATATCCGACATGTGCAACCCGGTGGTGGGCTCGTCCAGTACATAGATGCTGCCTTGCTTGTGCAGTTCACTCGCGAGCTTCAGACGCTGGCATTCGCCGCCGGAGAGCGTGCTCAGCGGCTGACCCAGCGTGAGGTAATGAAGGCCCACGTCGCTCATGGCCTGTAGCTTGCTCGTGATCCTGGCGATCTGGAAGAATTCCAGCGCAAGCCCGACCGTCATCTCGAGAACGTCGTTGATCGATTTTCCGTTGAGCTTGTACTCCAGCACTTCCTCTTTAAACCGCTTGCCCTCGCAGATCTCACATGGCGACTTAACCTCTCCCATGGCGGGGATTTCCGTGTAGATCACGCCGAGCCCCTGACAGTTCTCACAAGCGCCTTCTGAATTGAAGCTGAACAGGGAGGGGCTGACTTCGTTGGCGGCGGCGAACGCCTTCCGCACCTCGTCCATGACGCCGGTATAAGTGGCGGGATTGGACCGGCTCGAAACACCGACTGGGGATTGGTCGATCACGATCGCGTCCGGGTGCTGACGGAGAAAGGACTGATGAATCAACGAACTTTTTCCGGAACCCGCGACCCCTGTAATCACCGTGAGTACGCCCTTCGGAATGTCCACGCTGACGTTCTGCAGGTTGTTGGCTTTGGCATTCCGGACGGGCAGTTTCCCTTTGGCGGAACGGAAATCGGTCTTGATCGAAACCGACTGCTTCAGGAATTTTCCGGTCAGCGTATCCGCGCTCAGCAGACTCTTGAACGATCCTTCATACATGACGTGGCCGCCCTGACTCCCGGCATGAGGCCCCACATCCACGACGTGGTCAGCCACCTTAATCACATCCGGATCATGTTCGACCACGAGAACGGTATTGCCCCGATCACGCAATTGCTGCAGCAGTTCATTCAAGCGATGTACGTCACGGGGGTGAAGACCGACACTGGGCTCATCGAACACGTACATCACGTCGACGAGGCTGCTACTTAAGTGTTTGACGATCTTCACGCGCTGCGATTCGCCGCCGGACAGCGTGTCTGTTTCACGGTTTAAGGTCAGGTATTCGAGCCCGATATCGATGAGATATTGCAGGCGCTGGACCAGTGTTTTCAAAATGGGTGCGGCTTGCGGTTCCTTGATCGTCCTGATGACATCGATCAACCGGCCCACTTCCATGGAGGCAAGATCAGCGATGTTGTAGCCGCTGATTCTACAGTTCAACACTTCGCGGCTTAAGCGCGCGCCCTTGCAGACCGTGCACGGCGCCATCGTGATGTAAGGCGTCACGGCCTTTTGGGTGCGCTCCGACATGGTTTTTACGTCGCGCGTGATGTACTTCCCGATGAACCGGCTGACAATGCCTTCGCACGTCAGATTAATTTCTTTGTTTTCGAATCTGGTTTTGACTTTGTACGGTTTGCTGTAAAGAAGCAGTTCCCATTCCTTTTCGCTGAACTTCGCAAGCTTCTTATCCATGTCGAAGAGTTTCGAGTGGCGGAGGATGTTCCAGCTCCAACCGTCTATCGCATATTCGTTGAACAGTATCGCGCCTTCGTTCAGTGTTTTGGATTTATCGAGGAACATGTCGAGATCCACGCCTATCTTGCGGCCGAGGCCGTTGCAGTTCGGGCACATGCCCTTTGGGTCATTGAAGGAAAAGACATTCGCATGTCCGACGTATGGTTTGCCGATGTGGGAGTACAGGCGGCGCATGACCGGGTAGATGTCGGTGATGGTGCCCATGGTGGAATGGGATCCGCCGCCGAGCCGTTTCTGATCCACGACGATGGGCATGCTCAGGTTCTCGATGGCATCGGCGTCAGGCGGGGAGTAGCGAGGCAGGAAGGTGCGGATGAACATGCTGAAGTTCTCGTTCATCTGGCGTTGCGCCTCAGTGGCGACGGTATCGAAAACGATGGACGACTTGCCGGAACCGGAGACGCCGGTGAAGATGGTGATCTTGCGTTTGGGGATGCGCAGCGAAACGTTCTTGAGGTTGTTCGCGCGCGCACCGCGGATTTCAATGTATTCCTGAGACATGGCGTTCCTCCGGTTCCATTTGTTCGACGTACGCGATCAAGCCCAGCAGAGCGCCCCAATGATAGAAGCGATCGCTGCTCTTCACGTCATCGCCAACTCCGAGCGAGGCGTTGTAATTCTCGTGCACGTGCCCGTTGTTCTCCCATTCTTTCAGGAATAGATTCAGGGACTTCCGAGCCAGATCCGCGCGCGCCGCGGGTTGGTCATAGTTACGAAGCCCGAGGTACACGAGATAGTTCATCGGCCCCCAAACCCGGCCGCGCCAGTACTCCTGATCTTTATAAGCGGGATCGCTACGCGAGATGGAGGGTAATACGAATTCGCCGCCGAATTCATTGGGATTTTGAAGATGCTCGCGGACCATCCGTTCAGCCTGCGGCGGAGTTGCGGCCCTTGCCAGCAGCGGGTAGAAGTTGGTTGGCGAAAGGCGCGGACTGAGTTGGCCGGTGATCAGATCCTTGTTAAGAAACATTCCCGTCTTTTCATCCCAAAGGCCGGCCAGCTTATCGCGATAGCGGGAAGCTCTTGCGGTGAGTTCCGTGGTTTCGGCGGCTCTGCCAAGTTCGGAGGCGATCGCCGCGAGCGCGTCGCAATCGGCAACGAAGAGGCCCATTAAGCCGACGTCGGCCAGCATCATGCGCTGCGTGGTTCGATCGAACGCCACGTCGTCGTACATGGGGGAATTATCGAGCCCCGATTCATACCGCGCTCCCTGCAAGGTACCGCGGGCGGTGTCGTCGATGTCTTCCGGCCGGCCGTGAGCGTCGCTTCCCCAAACAAGGTAGCCCTGGACGTCGCGATGTTCCGCCCACCAACGGTTCCACGCCAGCAGCGATGGGAACGTGTCTCGCAATAGCCATTGCTCATGAAACTTGCGATAGAGCCCGAGGATGGTGATGGCGCCGACGGGAGGCTCGGAACGGTCTCCACTCTTCCATCCGCCCGCCCGCGCGTAATTCGGGACGAAGCCGCTCTCGGTGGACTCGTTTAAGATCTCGATGGCGTTCGCGTAGGCGAGGTCACGGTCGCCGACGGCGGCGAGCGAGGCGGCGAAGAAGGTGTCCCAATCGAACAGGACGTAACCTCCCCAGCCCACCGACCACGAGCGGCTGACGGGCGAGATGACGCGCTGATTTTCCGGATCGAAGATGGTATCCCAGCCGAGGACCGTCTGGATTGCATCGGCGATTGAAGCTGCCGTGCCGGCCGTCCGGTTGGCGCGCTCATAGTCCGCGCGCCGCTCCGCGAGGATGCTTTGGACCTGAGCCAGAGTGCGCGGCTTGCCGGAGACGAGCGCCACGGGGCGATCCAGATCCGCCGCGAAATACGGACCGGCGACAGGCGCGTTGAAGGCTGGGGAATCAACACCGGAGAGGAACAGCGAGACGCGGCTGGTGCCGGAAATCGCGTCGATTCCGCGCGGCGATTTCGTAACGGAACCTGGGCGGTTCCAGAGGAACCCAGCGGAGAAGACGGCGGCCATCGGCCGCGGGCCGGAAGACGGCGGAACCGCGAGAGGGGTGACCAGCAGCACGAGATCCTGCGCGTCGGTTCCGGACTGGACGCGAAAGGACTCGCCTTTCCAGGTAAGCGTCAGATCGGTATAGCTTCCGTCGAAAGCGTGAGCCCCTGGGAAAACCTGTTCGGCCCTGGTATCCAGTTGACCGATGAAAGCGGTGGGAAGAAAGCTCTCGCCGGTGAGTCGCGTCCGATTGAGAAAGCCGACCTGGACAGCCAATCCTTCTGGAAGCAGGACGTGGGTGGTGACGCTACGAACGTCCCATGTGTTCCATCCGCGGCCCAGGCGATGCTGCAGTTGGACATACTCGGGCGAACTGATGCGCGGCGGGTTCGGGGGAACCAGCTGGGACCGGCAGACGATGGGGGCGAAGGATAGGATGGCGATTGGCAGCGCGGCCAGAAGACGCATGAACACTTAGAATACGCGCAGGCCGCAATCGACTAATTTCGCGCTCGGCGCTCCCGCGCCAGACGTTCGGCGAAAAAAACCTTTAGCAGGGACTGGTAGGGCACGTCGCGCTGATTGGCGAGAATCTTGAAATTTTCTATCATCACGTCCCGGACCGAGATCACCCGAATCAGTTGCCGTCTGATTGTGAAGGCTACAAACAATCCCCTGCCAGAGCTCGTTTCCCCAAGGGCGAAATATCGTTTTTCGCGCTTCGAGTGACGCGAATCGTTTCGGATCACTAACGGCTGACGAAAGAAAACATTCTCAGCCTCTTCCGGACTTACTCGATGCCGTCCCCGATTTTTGTCCGCATTGTCCTCATCCCAATCTAAGCCGACGCAATTATCGAGAGGGTTGAGCGCCGCCAACCGCTCAGTATATGACTATCATATACGCGCCAGCAAACTAATCCACGCCGGGCGGCCATATACCGCCCTCTTTTCGCTCCTTCTCTGTTGCGGCTAGAACATCAGCTACTTTTTTGGCGTTTGCACCGGAGAGAGCTCAGACGTCCCGCTTATAGTAGACTGCCCTGATGCGAATCGCGCTAGCCGGTCTGACGTGTTGGCTGTTGAGTATCTCCGCGGCGTCCGCCGCCGGCGGGAATCCGTTCATCGGGCAGTGGGACTTTAACGTTGCCACCAGCGCGGGCGCAAGGGCCTGCTGGCTGGGCGTATCGGAAAAGAACGGAAGTCTCGACGTGTGGTTTCAACCTACCGGCGGGCACGTGCGCCAGGTGAAAGATGTACAGATCAACGGATCGCACCTGGCCATGACTGTTTCCCCCGCAAGCGGACAGCAGCCCGCAACCACATGGGAGTTGGACGCGACGGGCGGTAAGCTGACCGGAGTCGAAAAGCATGGCGGCGCGTCGATGCCCTTGACGGGCAATCGGGCGCCTGAGTTGAACCGGAGTGCGCCAAAACGCTGGTCGAAGCCCGAGCCGCTTTTCAACGGCAGGAATCTGGATGGGTGGAAACCGGCCGGAGATGTTTCCAACAATCACTGGGTGGTGAAGGACGGACTGCTTGTGAACGAGTCGCATGGAGCGAATTTGCGAACCGACCGGACGTTCACCGACTTCAAAGTCCATTTCGAAGTGAATTGCCCGGATAACGCCAACAGTGGTTTTTATCTGCGCGGGCGGTACGAGGTCCAGTTGGAATACGAGCCGGCGAACAGCGAGCCGAAGGAGCGGGAAATGGGATCAATTTACGGACGAATCGCTCCCGCGCAGGACCTTCCACGCAAGCCGGGCGAGTGGGAGACGTTCGATGTGACCCTGGTGGGACGGACCGTGACCGTGGTGCGGGACGGAACGACGATCATCGACAAGAAAAAGATTGAAGGCATCACGGGCGGCGCGCTGGACGCCAATGAAGGGGAACCCGGCCCGTTCTATATTCAAGGCGATCACACAGGTGGGCTGAAGTTCCGCAACATTACAGTGTCGGTACCCGCGAAGTAGCGGCGAGTTTTACCAGGGAGCGTGGGCGATCAGGACGGTCCAGCCGCCGCGCGTTTCTGTTTCAATGTGCCGGATGCCGAGATGCCGGTAGGCTTGCCGGACTTCGCTTTCGAGGGAAGACGCGATGCCGGAAAGAATGAGCCGGCCACCGCTGCTGAGGCGACGCACCAGAGACGGCGCCATTGCGATCAGGGGCGCGGCGAGCACATTCGCGACCACCAGCGGCCATTGCCGGTCGACAACATCGGGGCCGCCCAGTACGAGCAGCAGCCGGTGCTCCATGTGATTCAGCCGAGCATTTTCGGCAGCGGCTTTCAGCGCTTCGGCGTCGATGTCGAGGCCCACGGCTTGAGGCACGCCCATCATCAACGCCGACAGTGCCAGAATCCCCGACCCGGTTCCGACGTCGAGAATGGTTTCAAAGCGCTCTCGCTCTGAGGATAGGATCGTTTCGATCGCTTCTATGCAGAGCGCGGTGGTGGGATGATGGCCGGTGCCAAAGGCGGGGGAATCGGTCAGGCGTAGCGCTCCGGTGGGCGCGGTCATTTCCGGCGAGGCAATCAGAACTCCACCGACGCGAACGGGCCGCGGGTTCAGCAACCAGACGGAACCGCTGTCCCGCGCGACCGCCTCGGAAATGATTAGGGTGGCGGGGCCGAGTGCGCCGGCCGCCATGTCCCGCGTCACGCCGTCAGGCAGGATGGCCGCAAGTCCGTTGGGGAGTAGCTCGATATCGAGAGCGCCTAATTGGACGAGCGCGTCAACCGCGTTGGGAGGCGGACAGCCGATGTCGATGCGGTAGGGCACGTGCGCAGGGTAGCGCACGCGCCGTCGCGGTACAGGATAACGGAACCTTGCGTGCTGAAAATTCGGGCAAGGAGAGCGGCTATGGCCAAACTGACGGAAGCGAAGAAAAAGGCGGAACCGGCAAAGGATTTCGGACTGCCGGAGGAGCGTAAATACCCGATGCCAGACGCGAGCCACGCGCGCAATGCGAAGGCACGCGCGTCTCAAATGGAACATCAAGGCAAACTGAGCGCAGCGGATAAGAAAAAGATCGACGCGAAGGCGGACAAAGTTTTGGGGAAGTAACAACAACCGGGCAAGGCCAACGGCTAACCATCAGCAAGCCAGCGCGGTCACTGGCTGTCGTAGATGAGAAAGCACCGCCTCCGCCGTCATGGGTTTAAAGAAGTAGAAACCCTGTATCAGATCGCATCCTTCCGCTCTTAGCGCGCGGTTCTGGTGCTCATATTCGACACCTTCGGCGACCGTGGTCAATCCCATACTCCGGCCAAGATCCATGATGGCCCGGATGACCGGCATGCCGCCTTCATCGATCGCCTTAACGAAAGTGCGATCAATTTTTAGAGTGTCGACAGGTAATGATGCAAGATAACTAAGCGATGAGTTGCCGGTACCGAAGTCGTCGATGGCGATGCGGACGCCCATCTCTCGCAGGCGCTGCATCTGCGCAACGCAGTGTTCCCTATCTCGCATGACGCTCGTTTCGGTAATCTCCAGTTCGAGAAGACGAGGCACCATTCCGGTTTCTTCGATGACCCGCGAGACGGTGTCGACGAAATCCGCCTTTGCAAGCTGAAGAGCCGAGATGTTAACCGCCATTCTGATGGGATGACCTTCTTTTCGCCAAAGGGCCGCCTGAGTACAGGCCGATCGCAATACCCAAGTTCCAATAGAGTCAATAGAGCGATTCTCTTCCGCCAAAGGAATGAACTGCGCCGGAGAGACCATGCCGAGAGTGGGATTGTTCCATCGGAGCAGAGCTTCCACGCCGACGATTTCGCCGGAAAAGGTGACCTGCGGCTGGAACGCAACAAACATTTCGTCGTTATCGAGCGCAGATCTGAGAAGATTATCCATCTCCAACTGGCCGGAAACTCCTTCGGCTAGATTCGGATCGAACACACAAAAAGAATTCTTGCCACTGCGCTTGGCCTGGTACATGGCCATGTCGGCGTTTCGCAGCAACTCGTCGGCGGTAGCGCCATGTTCCGGGAAACGGCCTACGCCAACACTTGCCGTGATGACAAGTTTGTGTCCGGAAACAATGAACGGTTCACCCAGAGCGGCCACGACCCGGGTAGCGATTCCAGTCGCTGAATCCAGATCGACAGAATCGAGTACCAGCACGAATTCGTCACCCCCGATCCGGGCGGCGGTGTCGGCGCGCGAGATGCAGTTGCGGAGCCGTCCCGCAACAGCTTGCAACAGCATGTCACCGATCTGATGTCCAAGTGCATCGTTGATCGGCTTGAACCAGTCAAGGTCTATCCAGACCACGGCCCAGTTTGTTCTTCGTGAGCAAGCGATGCGATCATTCAGGACTTCCGTGAGCCTCTTGCGATTAGGCAGCCCGGTTAACGCATCGTGCCGTGCCTGAAACGCGAGTTGATCCGTAGCGATTCGCTGCTCAATCCCGACGGCAGCGAGCCTTGCCGACCGCTCCAGGAACGTGGCTTGCTCCGGAGTAACGCTGTCCTGCTCGGGAGTGAGCAAAGCAACCGTGCCGAGGACCTCGTGGTTGGCGGAGGAGATAGGCACGGACGAGCAGGAACGGACACCCATGCCACGTAGAGCCGCTACATTCCCGGCCCAAAGCGTACTGTTGTCGATTTTCGGAGTGAAAACGAGCCGCTGCTCCGCCGCCGCAAGCGCGCAGGTGCACGCAGGAGGGCGCAAGGGTACCTCGGCGGCACTCAGCGTATAGGCGGGAGGTAAGCGCGTGGCGGACTTAATGACCAAGTTATCGCCGGACACGATCCGGATCACGCAAATGGACCCGGCATATTGCCGTTCAATCAGGGCCTGGACCGCCGCAAGAACCTCGCTGAGAGGCTTGTTCTCGCTCATGAGTTGAAGCACCAGGTTCCTCTCCCTTTCGCAAAGCTCGGCCTCCCCGAGTTCACTATTCCTGTGACGCAGTTCACTCAACTTAAAAAGAACAATCACGAAGAGCAGGGCCATGAGAACCAAAAGTCCAATCTCCACGGCCGAGCGATAGTAAGTCTGTTGTACGTGGATCAACTGATGCTGGGCATAGACGTCGAGGTGTTCCTTCAGGTTTTGTAGGGCGCGCGAGCAGGTTTCGAAGTGGGCGGCTCCATCTTTTTGTTCCAGATCCATCGCTTCTCGGGGCCGTCCTTCGAGGATCAATGACACGATTTCGTCGCGCACGGCCTGGTAATCCCGCCAGTCGATTTGCACCTGTGCGACCACGTCCCTGGTTTCGGGGTCAAGACGGATTTTAGAGAAGGCGGTCTGCAGTTGAATGACGCGCGTATCCGCTGCGCGCGCCTGGGTGACGAAAGGAATCTGCTCGCTCGGGTCAGACGTTGTGAGCGCGTAGATAAGAGTACGTCTACTCTGCTGGGTGAAGGCTTGAAGATCCCCTTCCAGGCTAAGCCCAGCGACACCTACGGAATAAAGGGAAGTCGCCTGCTTCAGGCCTCTCTGCAGGTCATATATAGCCAGACCGGCGCCGCACGCAGCAAGTGCGCCAAGTGCCGCAAAAAGCGCGGTCTTGCGGTTGGTGGTGGCGCGCCCGGCGATTTCGGGAAGAGCTTCATTTATCAGTACCCCCGGCTGAGCGGTTCCGCAACGTTTCTAGAGTCCGCAGAGATCGGAAGCGGAGATAGAAGCGCGCGCACGGCCGAACCCTTCTTGGACGTCATTAACCGCCATATCGGCATCCTCGCGAAAAATCTTTATGCCGCGTGGGAAGCAGACACCCGGAGGCCGCCACACTGCCCGCCGGGCTGCCAATCGCTCTCCTTACCGAGAGCGGGTCCATTTTGGGCCGGCTCGACTAAGGTGTTCACCCCGAGTTGCACCGCGCGTGAGACAAAGTGATGCACCGGGCCACTTGAAGCAAAGAGGATGAAAATATTTTCGCGGACTTTCCGACCCTGCACAGCCTTGGCGCTGATACTGGTCTACCGGTCAGCCAGCGCTCAAACGGCCTTGGAGGCCCCAGCGGTCACCTCGCAACAGGTGCAGGCGCTTCTGGACCGTTTGGCGCTTCAAGGAACGCGGTTGGCAGCCCAGGATGAACGCATCCGCCAGTTGGAGTCGACCGTGCAGCTGCTTGCCGGGACGAGTCAGGCGACACCGGGCGCCGCCGAAAAGCAGCCGGTCGCCTCCGAGTTGATTCGTTCCGCTGTCGCAACGCCCCAGGCGAGCGCACCTGTTCCGCCGCCGGAAGAAGAGACTCATGACCACATGATGGAGATTCCCAATGGTCCCGTTCTCCATTTCCGCGGGTTCTTCGATTTTGATTTCGATAAGGGATCGGTGGCTCAACAACTCCAATATCCGCTGGGCGTCCCGGGCACGACGACGTTCCGGGCGGGCGAATTTGACCTTTTCATGACTTCTCAATTGTCGGAAAAGCTTAGCTTCCTGACGGAGTTGGTTATCGCCACCGATCAGACAAACAACTTTGAAGCTGACCTCGAGAGGTTTCAGCTAACGTATCGGCCCTCGCGATACTCGAAATTAGCGGCGGCCGATTCCACACCGATATCGGCTATTACAACACCGCGTTTCACCACGGGACGTGGTTTTCCACCGCCACGGGAAGGCCCTTTATGTACTACTTCGAGGACTCCGGTGGTGTGCTGCCCGTCCATGAGGTCGGCGTAACCACCACAGGTCTCGTGCCCGGCTCCGGCAAATTCAACCTGCATTGGACCGCCGAGGTCGGCAACGGCAGCGCTGAATTCGGCACGCCTTTGTTCGGGGACGGTGTCGAAAACTTTGCCTCGGACCGGAATCGTAAGGATGTAAATCTCGCCATTTCGAGCCGGCCGGAGTGGTTCGACGGTTTGCAGGTCGGCGCCTCTTATCTAAGGGGAAACCTCCTGCCTGCGAACGGATCTCCGCCCGTCAACCAAGCGATCTCGAGCGCGTATGCCGTGTTCATCAACTCCAAGTGGGAGTTCATGAACGAAGTGGTTTTACTCCAACATCAGGTGACCGACGGCGGCCGCTCCTATAACTCCCCGCTCGGGTATACGCAGCTCGCTTACCGCTTCGGGAAATATCATCCCTACTTCCGTTTTCAAGAAGTGAACATTCCCAACAACGATCCGGTGGCCGCATTCAAGGGCCGATACGAGGGGCCGTCCGCAGGGGTGCGGGTGGACATCTTCTCCTATGCGGCTCTCAAGCTGCAGTACAACCGCGTCTATCTTCGCGAGGGAGCGCCGCAGAATGGCATCGAACTCCAGACGGCGTTTACCTTTTGAGAAAGGCACAGCCCCACGAGATGAAGCGAGTGTTCACGGCATGCATTTTCGTATTCAAGGCAAGATGAACTGGGGTAGAGGATGGATCTTAGCGGCTCTGGTGTCAAGCTCCACCTTTGCGGGAACGGCGACGAGGGAAGCGTCGAGCGTTGTGGTGATCGTTCATCTGAACAACCCCACCCACAACCTGAGCAACAATGAACTGCGGGACCTTCTTCTTGGGAGGACGAATCAATGGCCGGACCGGCGGAACGTCACACTGGTTGAGCGGGAGCCCGGAAGCATCGTGACAAACACCGTGCTCCGTAAGAGCCTCAACACGACTCTCGACGAGTACGTCCATCAGTTGCTTGCCCTGGAGTTCCGGGGAAAGACGCCGCCGGTTATCAAAACTCTCAAATCCGATGAAGGCGCCTGCTCCTTCGTCTTCAATGTGCCCGGTGCGATTGGATTCATTTCGGACCGATCCATGTCCCTGCCGTCCTGTCTGAACCAGGTGAAAGCCATTCAGATTTCCGGGAAGGATTTCGGGGCGCCGGGATACCCGCTGAGCCTGGAACCGTGATTGTTCGATCCGTTCCGCTAATTTGTTGTTGAGGTCAGTCGGAGGCATGGTGCTGGAGGTGGGGGTCGAACCCACATACCGAGTGAACGATGCGGGATTTTGAGTCCCGTGCGTCTGCCAATTCCGCCACTCCAGCAGTTCTTCGATTATATCGTTCCCGCAAGCTACCGTTTACCTTCCCGAGAATTAGGGCGGCTCCGTATCGAAAGCGTCGCTGATCTATGCGATACGATTGAGCGAGCAAGGGCAAACCATGAGCACCACACCCGTCCACACCGATACAGCCGTCGATGAAGTGACGCGCCGAATTATTGAGAAGCGCCTTCTGACGGTTGACGCTGAACCTCGGCAGGATCTTCGAAAGGCGCTTGAGAAAAGGCTTCGTGAACTTAACGCCCCGTCTCCAAAGTGAAGCAGGTTCAAGTCAGCGCAACCGCAATGGCTGAGATCGAGCTTGCGGAGGCGTGGTACGAAAGCCAAAGGGAAGGGCTCGGGGTAAGGTTCCTAACAGCCGTGTATAAACAGCCGATCAGATCGGATTGAACCCGGAAGGGTACGCAAAAGTTGTTGGTGAAGCACGCAGGGCATATCTCAGTAAATTCCCGTACGCCTTGTGGTTCACGGTGAAAAATGACGTCGTCGTAATCGCTTGCTTGCACGCGAAACGCAATCCGGTTTTGGCGCTCGAACGCGCTCTCGGCATCCGGCCTTTGCCGGATCCTTTCTGAGCGTCTCCGGTGAAAAGCACGATGACCGCAGGCGTTCGCTCGTCACGCATCACCGAGCGTCGTCTGCGTTTACAGATGAACCCCATCAAAGGGTCAAACCCACATACCGAGTGAACGATGCGGGATTTTGAGTCCCGTGCGTCTGCCAATTCCGCCACTCCAGCAGTTCTTCGATTATATCGTTCCCGTCTGCTTCAAGTCTTCGAGCCAGGCTTCCACCAGGGGCATTTCGCGCGCTTCCATCACGCCCACCCGCACCAGCGACTCGTAACATTCAATGAGGTTCGGGCCTAGATTTTCCACCCCGGCCTTTAACGAAAGAGCCGACAGCGTCTCCCCGATTTTGCGGTTGTGTACATACCCCGGAACTTCGTCGGCAAAATCGCGCATCAGGCTATGGTCATTTCGTAACTGCGAAACTGTCGCCTCATGGAACAGGATGCTCCAGCCATTGGCCCACGCGATCCGCTGCGCGACGAAGCTCCGCCAGATATCCGTCATGCGGAACGAACAGTACGCGGGCAGGTAGAGCAAAGGAAACGCCTCGCGCCAGAACGTCGTGTTTTGACTGTTGAACGGGCACCAGGAAGTGCCGCCGAGCGCCACCCGCCGGTTGGCGCGAAACGTCTGCGGGAGCGGCAGAATCAGGCGGTAAATCGCGTCCACGTCGGGGTTGTCGTCGGCCAGACCCTGCTGGATGGGACAGTCCGCCTCCGATTCCAGGATCTGCTCGAAGGGCATGGGATCTTTCCGCACCTCGTCCAGCGGCAACCCGCGCGGCCAGATGAGAGCGTCGCTGAAATAGCGGTAAACATTCACCCAGGATTCCTGACGGAGCACCGGCACGGTTTGCTCGCGCACGCGCTCCAGCCAGAATCCGTCGCGGGGAAAATTGTCGTCGTCGGTTTCGATGATGAGCTCGGCCCCGTCGCGCGCGGCGAGAAGGTAACCGATGTTCTTCCGGGCGTAATGCCGCTTAGGCACAATCTCCGCCGTGCGGAAACCGGTTTGGGCCTGACGATCCAGACTAAAGAAATCGCAGCCTTCCAGTTGAAAGTCCTTCGGGCTGGGAACGTCGCCGATCATCCAGAAATGAACGCCGTGAGCCTGGGCGCCCTGTGCGAGCGATCGAAGCACGTCGTTGGGCGCGGCGATGGATGTGACGACTAGCGCGGTTTTGTTATTGATCATGAATAGACTAGGTAGACACTCCACTTTATCAATGACTCCCAACCCCGCTTTAGGCGTGCTCTTTCACTGGCTCGGAGGACTGGCGTCGGGCAGCTTTTATGTTCCGTATCGCGGCGTAAAGCGATGGTCCTGGGAGACTTACTGGTTGGTGGGCGGTGTCTTCAGTTGGCTGATTGCGCCGTGGTTTTTCGCGCTCCTGCTGACGAAGAATCTGACCGCCGTGCTGGCGGGTGTCTCCGCACCCACGCTCTTCTGGTGTTTCTTTTTCGGCCTGCTGTGGGGAATTGGCGGACTGACGTTCGGGCTTACCATGCGTTATCTGGGGCTCTCGCTCGGGATGGCGATTGTGATGGGCCTTTGTGCCGCGTTCGGAACATTGATGCCGCCGATCTTTAACGGCACCTTCGTCTCACAGGTGCTCGGTACGACGTCGGGACGCGTGATCCTGCTGGGCATCGCCGTTTGCCTGACTGGAATTGCGATCGCCGGCTTGGCCGGAGTGCAAAAGGAGCGATCCGCTTCCGCCGACGCGCGGGAATCCAGCATTCAAGAGTTCAACTTGAAGAAAGGGTTTCTGGTGGCGCTCCTTTCGGGAGTGATGAGCGCCTGCTTCGCTTATGGCCTGGCTGCGGGCGCGCCCATCAAAGCGGCGACGATGCATGCCGGGACGCCGGTTCTATGGCAGGGCTTGCCGGTATTAGTGGTGGTTCTGGCGGGAGGATTCGCCACTAACTTCGTCTGGACCGTTTTCCTCAACTTCCGCAACCACAGCGGGCGCGAATATCTGGCGCATACTTCGGCGGCCGATCTGGGGCGCGTTCCCCTGGTTTCCAACTATCTGTTCTGCGCCTTGGCGGGAGTCACCTGGTACCTGCAATTTTTCTTTTACACCATGGGCGAAACCAAGATGGGCGCTTACACTTTCTCCAGTTGGAGTCTTCACATGGCCAGCATCGTCATCTTCAGCACCCTGTGGGGAATCGGGTTGAAAGAATGGAAAGGGGCCAGCCGGACCGCCATCGCTCTTCTTGCGGGCGGCTTGACTCTACTTATCGGGTCGACTCTGATCATCGGTTACGGAAACTATCTCGCGACGTTATAATTACCGAAGCCCGATCTCAAGGATCTGGATAGAATACGCCGGAATGGTGTGAACCTGATTTGCGGCAACCTTGTTTACCCGGCTCTCAATCGGCACGATCCTGGCCGGCTCCGCGATGCTGTTCGTATCGTCCGCCGTGCGCCCGCTCAACGTAATTAACTTCGCGCTGGGGCTGATGTTGCCGTTTCCCGCTAGGTGTAAACTTACCGACAGCGGCTGAGAGCCGGCATTGACCAGTTTCAAGTAAACCACCTGCTTTTGTTTATCGCGGGTAACTGAGTAGAAAAAGCGTGGGGCATTGCTTTCGAGCTTCGAATCCACTACTTCATCCCCGATGTGATTGCTGAACATGACCTGCGCGTAGTAACTGGGTGAACCGTAGCTGGTTAGAGCGTTGTAACCGATCAGATCGGTATCCCATTGCATACCGCCCGGATTTACATTTACCAGTAAGGGCGCGTAACTCGCCATGATCACGATGTCGCTATTGCGCTCCATGCCGGTCATCCAGGCGGCATCGCCCAGAGCAGCTTCCATGTTGGGGGTCGGATCGCCTTCCCGCGTGGCCCATTCGCCGACAAAGACTTTGGGTCCGTTGCGATCCGTTTGATCGTAGTGATGAGCGTCGCCATAAAACTCTTCCGGCCGCCGATAGAAATGGTCATCGATCACATCCGGCTTAACGCTTTTCACCGGGGCCGTCGCGATTAGTTGTAACCGCGGATATTTTTTCTTGATAGCCGCGTAGTATTGCGCATAGCGGCCGTCATAACTGCCGGACCTGTCGAAGAAGTCTTCATTCCCGATTTCAACGAAGCTTAGTGGAAATGGCGCCGGGTGGCCGTTGCTCGCGCGAACCGCGCCCCATTGGGTATCCGTCCCGCCCGTAACATATTCGATCTCCTCCAGCGCGTCCTGTACATAGGGTTCCAGTTCCGTTCCGGGAGCGACGTGTTCCTGCATCATCGAATAACCCGCATATACGGCGAGCACCGGCTGCATGTGCAAGTCCTCGCACCATTCGAGAAACTCCAGCAAGCCCATGCCGTCAGAGGAGTGATAGCGCCACGGGCTGGGATGCGTGGGGCGGTCCACCAGCGGGCCGATAGTCTTCTTCCACTCGAAACGTTCGCGGATGTGATCGCCTTCCAGATAATTGCCGCCAGGAAAGCGAAGGAAGGCCGGTTTCATCGCGGCCATCTTCTCCATCAGATCGATCCGGTTGCCATTCGGCCGGTTGTTGTAAGTGGGAGGAAAGAGAGAAACGAGGTTGAACCAGAACGTGCCGGGACGGTCCACCGCAAGGATGAGGTGATTCACGCTGGAAGGCGCGGCCGCACCGGTCGTCAACACAACGGAGTATTGCTTCCATTCCGCGCCCAGCGACGGGGCACTGGCGACCGCCGCGTCTTTGCCGGTTTGGTCGTTACGCAGGGAAACCGTGACGGTACCGCCCAAGGAGGCCTTCGCATAGAAGGAGCATCGATAGGTGGAGTTGGGCTGGACCGGAATCCCCCAGAATCCGGTGTTCTTGAGGCCGGCGCGGCTGGACACGCCGGCCCGGTCTACTTGCAGTTTCAGACTGATTGGCAGGGCGGCGCTGGGCCCGGTCGATTTGTCTACGCCCATGGATGCCACCGAATCGCCCTCGGTGACCAGAAACCATCCGGGGATATTCCAAGTGCTGTCATGGAGCGTGCGGTTTCGGACGAGTTCGGCGTAAAGACCGCCGTCGTAAGAATAATTGATCTCTTCGGTCATGAGCCCGTACAACAACGGGCTAACTTTGGCAATCGGTTTATCAACCTGAACTTCTAACGAAACCGCGTTCGACGTTTGACCGCTAAGCCGTAGGGCGGCATGTAACGCGAAGAGAAGAGCCGCAGTACGGGATCGTGGCATGCAGAGATTCTATAACGATGCCCGGCGGCTCGTTCGCTGAACCAATACGCGGCTAAAGTCCTGGGGCAAAACGACGATGGTGTTTCTGTGGGGTCCAGTTATCGGAAAAATCGAAGATTCGTAGACGCGCTTATCATCCTGGCCGCTTTACTGGGACCGCTCACGCTTTTCGGGAAGCAGTACTCCTTCAAGGTTTATAGCCAGCAGGATGGTCTGCGCAACCAGGTAATCAATTGTCTGCTTCAGGATCATAAGGGTTTCCTCTGGATTGGAACCGAAAATGGTCTTTTTCGTTATGACGGCGGGCGCTTTGTCGAATTCGGTCAGGGCGGCGGCTTGCCTGACCCTACCATTCAATCGTTGTATGAAAGCCCGGGAGGCATCCTTTGGGTGGGAACCCGGATGGGTCTTGCCACATTCGATGGACGGCGATTGGCTCTTGACCGAAGCTTGGGCAAACAGGAACTTTTTGGAAACTCGAACATTGCCGCCGACGCGCGAGGACGGCTGTATATCGGTACGGCGAACGGTTTGGCCGTTCGTGAAAATGGGTCGCTTGGCGGTGACGCCCGCTTTAAATTCGTGACGAAAACCGCGGTCCACGCCGTTTACGTGGATTCGTCCGATACGGTCTGGTTTGGCGCGGAGGGCACGTTGTGGCGCCTTACGGACAATGGGGCCGTGCCGATCGAGAGAGCGGCCAAGCTCCCGCACGATCGATGGGACGCGGTGCTGGTCGATCACGCGGGCACTTTTTGGGCAAGGAGCGCGGAACGTCTGGTTTTCCGGGTCAAGGGCGGTCAAACCTTTCAGTCCGTGCCCGGAATTCCGCAGTCTCCCGAATTCGGCTCGCTGACCCAGACTCGCGACGGACACGTTTTCGTGCCGACCTCGGGAGCTTTGATGAGCTACTTCGGCGGGCGTTGGGAGACGATTGGAGCGCGGCAGGGGCTCGCGTCCGATGAAGCCGTTTGTCTGCTGCAGGATCGCGAGGGTTCCGTCTGGATCGGGTTGGGCGGTGAAGGCTTGGAGCGCTGGCTGGGCTTTAACGAATGGGAAAGCTGGAAGATGGCGGATGGGCTCGCCAGCAACATCATTTGGGTCCTGCAGCGTGATGGCGCCGGACAGATGTGGGCGGCTACCGAGAACGGTGTGGCCGCGCAGAACCCCGTTACCGGAGACTGGGCGCCAAAGGCGGGCCGCGGCCTGAGCGTGCGCGCCTTTGTCGATGATTACGAACACCACGCCGTGTGGTACGGCGCAAATCCCGGCGGCGTCTTTCGATTAGACCGGCTGACCGGCAACGTCGAGCACTTCGGTGTTCCGGCAGGCCTCAGCAGCGATCGGATCGACAGTCTTTTCTTCGACCGGGAACACGATCTTTGGGCCGCTACGCGGGCCGGACTGTTCCGGGGTAAGGTGCAAGGCAAGAGTGTTCGCTTCGAACTTCAACTCCTGCCGTATAGCGACGCCACCGAAAGTTTTTACGGTCATCTGATCGATCACCTTGGAAGGTTGTGGGTAGGGGGTTCGCGTGGAATGGTCCTATTGGAAAACGGGCAGTGGCGCCGCTTTTCCCGCTCGGATGGCCTTGCCGCGGATGGCGTGAGCCACATTACGGAAACACCTGATGGAGCAGTGTGGCTGGGTTATCTGACGAACTCGGGTATTTCGCGCCTGGTTTACGAGAATGACCGGTCGCACTTCACTCATTTCACGACGAAGAATGGCCTCACTTCCGACGGTACCGTGTTCGCCGGAGTGGATAGCCTTGGAAAGGTTTGGGCTGGCAGCGATAACGGCGTTGATGTTTACAGCCATTCGAAGTGGACGCACTACGGAAAGGCGGACGGTTTGGTATGGGACGATTGCGATTCGCAGGCGTTTTTGGCGGAACGGAATGGAGCCGTGTGGATCGGAACGAGCGGCGGAATCTCGCACTTCCAGCCTTTGGCGACTCCCCCGCAGCCTCTAGCCCCACAGCCCTACATAACCTCGATTCAGACCGGAAGCCGCTCACTGGATCCGGAACATCCGGGACGGATTCCTTATCAAGAGCGATCTTTGACAATCAACTTCGCCGCCCCGACGTTCCTGAATGAGTCCGCCGTGCGGTTTCGTTATCGGATGCTGGGCCTGGAGGAGCAGTGGGTGGACGCGGACGACCGATGGGTGCGTTACCCAAATTTAACTGCGGGCAATTACACCTTTCAAGTGTTGGCCCAGAGCGCACGAGGGGCTTGGAGCCCGCAAGCCGCGACGGCGGGATTCAGCATTCTCGCGCCGTGGTGGCAGACGTGGCCGTTCCGAACTTTGGCGGCCATAGTTATCCTGGCCGTGCTCCGCTTGCTATGGGCGGTGCGGATCCGGTATCTAATCAAAAGACAGGAGCACCTGGTCTCGCTTTTGACCGAAGCGCAAATGGCCAATCGCTTGAAGTCCGAGGCGCTGGCAAAAGTCATTCAGGGAGAAGCGCGCGAGAAGAACCGCAGCCACGTCCTGGAACTGATTGGTTCCCATCAGCGGCTCGGAACCGTTCTGGATGCGATCGTAACCATGGCCGAGGCGGACGATTCCGACACACTGTGCCTGATCCTCGTGATGGAAGGCGCCCAATTCCGCTACGGCGCTTCCCGAAATCTTCCTCTTGCGTTTGCGCAGGAGTTTGACAACTTCGAAGTGAATTCGCCCCTTACCTGTTTCGCGGCGGCGGTGGCCAACGTCGACACGGTGACGGTTAGCGAGGTGGCGTCCAGCCCGCTCTGGCGCGCGCATGTTGAACGCCTTTCCGGAATGGGGATCATCTGCAGCCGTTCCGCTCCCATTCTTTCGAGCGGTTCCACGATTTTGGGAACGGTGACCTACTTCCGCAAGGTTCCCGACCTCGATCCCAAAAGTTCGTTGACTTCACTCGGAAATGCGGCGCGGTTAGCGGCAGTCGCGATTGAACACCTGAGCCTGTACGAGCAGCTTTCGTATCGAGCGCAGTACGATACCCTCACTGGGCTTCCCAACCGGACGCTGCTGCAGGACCGGTTGCGGCAGGCCATCGCCCGCGCGGAACGGTATGGGCGAAAGTTATTTGTTCTGGGAATCGATCTCGATGGGTTCAAACACGTCAATGACACCTTGGGTCATGAGGCGGGGGACTCGGTGTTGAAGCAGGTAGCGGCCAGGATTTCAGCTTGTTTGCGGCGGGCGGATACGGCCGCGCGCATGGGTGGAGATGAATTTACGGTTCTTCTCGAAAGCCACGTGGATGGGTATGAGAGCGGCGATGTCCATTCCGTGATCAAGAAACTGATCGCCGCTATCGGTGAGCCGATGCGCTTCGGCAACCGGGAAGCGTTCGTAACGGCGAGCGTGGGCGTAAGTACTTATCCGGATGACGCGGACGACGCGCAAGGACTGATGAGGAATGCCGACGTCGCCATGTACCACGTGAAGAGGCTCGGCAAGAATGCATTCCGGTTTTTTGGACCGGAAATAGGAACGCTTGAATCGAATCGCGTTCAGATAGAAAGCTGCCTGAGAACCGCTCTCGCGGCTCGTGAGTTCGAGGTGCACTACCAGCCGCAATATCGGCTGGATGGGGAATTAACGGGGTTCGAAGCTCTTCTTCGTTGGAGAAGCCCAACGCTCGGAACCGTATCGCCGGCGCTCTTCATCCCGATTGCGGAGGAGACCGGGCTGGTCATCCCTATCGGCCAGTGGGTGCTCGAAGAAGCCTGCAGGCAAACGGCCGCGTGGATCGCCGCCGGTTACGCGGACTTTCGCGTGGCGGTGAACGTTTCGGCTTTTCAGTTCGCGCGCGCCGACTTTCCGGAAAGTGTGGCGCACTTTCTACGGGTCATGGGAATCCCTCCCCAGCGGATTGAGCTTGAGCTCACTGAGACGGTAATCATGACCGACGTCGCAAAGTCCTCCGCTCAGCTTCAGGAACTGCGGGAACTGGGTCTGGCGGTCTGGATTGACGATTTTGGCACGGGATACTCGTCCCTCAGCTATCTTCAGCGGTTACCGGTGGATGGAATCAAAATCGATCAGTCGTTTGTAAGAGGCTTAACCGGAGATCCTTCGAGCGCTCTACCGATGATTGAAGCGATCGTGAATCTGGCCCACAACCTGAACTTGCGGGTAATCGCGGAAGGCGTCGAAACGCAAGAGCAGTTGCAGTTCCTGCGGAATTCGGGCTGCGATCTCGCTCAGGGATTTTTGTTCCATCCGGCGTTGGCCGCCCAGAGCGCTACAGATCTGCTGGCGGCGCGAGATGCGCGTTCCCGGAGCTATCCGGAAGAAGTACTCGTGCTCGGTTGACACCTTGCGCCGATCAGGTCCAATAGTTTCGATCGAGACTACGGTATTGAATGGCCTCGGCGACGTGCTTGGCGGCGATTGCTTCGGCGTCATCCAGATCCGCGACCGTCCGCGCCACCTTGAGGATGCGGTCATGCGCACGTGCCGACAAGCTCATTTTGCGCACCGCCAGTTCCATGGTTCTTTCGCCGGCGGGATCGAGTTTGCAGAGCTCGCGCAGCACCCGCGGGGGGAGTGCCGAATTGTTGCACCCTCGCTGAGCTTGCTTGTTGCGAGCGAAGGCGACGCGGCCGCGCAGAGTGGCGGAATTCTCCACCGATGCTTCGGAGCGGAGTTCTTTGTAA
The DNA here is from genome assembly GCA_965225785.1 of Bryobacteraceae bacterium. Taxonomy (GTDB): domain Bacteria; phylum Acidobacteriota; class Terriglobia; order Bryobacterales; family Bryobacteraceae; genus Bog-113. The sequence continues at coordinate 966,597 of CBDDBV010000022.1, forward strand.
GGAACCGCGGGAACTTCGATGTGAATGTCGATCCGGTCGAGCAGGGGCCCGCTGATGCGCCCCAGGTAGCGCTGAATCGTCGCCGGCGTGCAGCGGCACTCCCGCGTGGAGTCGCCATAAAAGCCACACGGGGGGGTTCATCGCGGCTACCAGCATGAACGCCGCCGGGAAGCAGAGCGTCGTATGGGAACGCGCGATGGTGACCGTTCCATCCTCCAGCGGCTGGCGCAAAAGCTCGAGAACGTTGCGAGGAAATTCCGGAAATTCGTCGAGAAACAGAATTCCGTTGTGAGCCAAACTCACTTCACCCGGACGCGGCGAACTCGTTCCCCCGCCGATCAGACCCGCGTCGGAAATGGTGTGGTGCGGCGCGCGGAACGGGCGTTGACTGAGAAGACCGCCGTTCTTTGGAAGCGCTCCCGCTATGCTGTGAACCTTCGTGGTCTGAATGGCTTCTTCGAAACTCAGCGGCGGCAGAATACCGGCCACTCGTTTGGCCAGCATCGTTTTGCCCGACCCCGGAGGCCCGATCATCAGAACGTTATGAGCTCCGGCCGCGGCCACCTGCAGCGCACGCTTGGCGGTGATCTGTCCGCGCACGTCGCCGAAGTCCGGCCCCATCCCGTCCTCGGGCGCGGATGCGCGCAAGGCGGCCACCGCCGGCGAAAACTCCTCGGGCCGGCTGATCAGCGCGACACACTCCGCCAGGCTGCGCACCCCGAACACCCGCAAGCCATCCACCACGGCCGCTTCCGCCGCGTTCTCCTCCGGCAGCACCAGGTTAAGAATCCCCTGCTGGCGCGCGCAGACGGCGATCGAGAGCGCGCCCCGGACCGGCCGGATCGCGCCGTCGAGAGACAGTTCGCCGATCGAGAGATGATGGTCCAGGTTCTTGACCGTTCCCATCGCGCCCAGGATGCCGAGCGCCATCGGAAGATCGAACCCGGCGCCTTCCTTGCGAACGGTGGCGGGCGCGAGGTTCACCGTGACAGCTTTATTGGGATACCCGAAGCCCGAATTCATCAGCGCGCTCTTTATCCGCTCGCGGCTCTCCCGGACTGCCGTATCCGGCATTCCGACGAGCACGAAGTCGCGCGCCATCCCGGATTTGTAAAGATCCACTTCGACCTGGACCGGGTGGGCGTCCACCCCGAAGAGGGCGGCACTATTGGTTTTAAAGAGCGGCATCCAGGAACAGGTGGTGGCTCCGCACACGTTAATATCGCAGGAAAGAATGACTTAGCGCGCCGGTGGTCATCTGGCCGGGTGCGTCGGCCGCCGCTCTCCGAACTATGATGGGCTTGTGTCTCACCCTTCCACGTGGCATCCGGTAGCCCGCCACGCCTCTGTTTTTGGAATCACCGTTGTAGCCGTCCTGCTTTCCATCCTGTGCGCCCTGTTTATTGAACCGAGTTACTTCCTGCCATTGACAGCCGCTGTGGTGGCCTGCTCCTGGTTCTTCGGGCGGTCCGGCGGCGTGCACGCGACCATCGTTGGCGCGATCCTGGCGGACTACTTCCTGATCAAACCTTTGCACACCTTCGGGTTCACCAAACCCGCCAGCCTGCTTGGGCTTTTCATTTTCGTTCTGATCGCCCTGTTAATCACTTGGCTTACGTCGCTGCTGCGGGAAAGTCAGGAGCTGCAAACGTCGATTTTGCAAGGCATGAGCGATGCGCTGGTAGTGACCGACCGGCGCGGCGAGATCATTTATATCAATCCGGCCGCCGAGGCGCTGAGCGGCGTGAGCCTGGCGGAAGCCCGCGACCAGCAGATGGAAAGCGCGTTCCGTCTGCGTGATGAAAAAACGGGCGAAGACCGGTCCGGAATCGTGCCGCGGATCATCCATAGCGGATCGCCGCTCCAGCCCGGCGCGCACACCATTCTGACGGCGAAGGATGGCAGCGAGTACTCGGTGGAGGAGAATGCCGCGCCGACAAGGGGCAGGGACGGGCGCATCAACGGCGCGATCGTGGTTCTTCGCAACACCACCCGCCGGCGACAGATGCAGGACCAGCTAACGCAATCCCAAAAGATGGAGGCGATTGCGCGTCTGGCGGGCGGCGTGGCCGGAGACTTCAACAATCTGCTGACCGTCATCACCGGTTTCGGCGAATTGCTGACGTCGGAGATGGCGGCGGGTAATCCGCTGCGGTACTTTGCGGAGGAAATCATTGTGGCGGCGGAGCGTGCCGCCGTGCTGACGCGGCATTTGCTGGCGTTCGGCAAGGGCCAGTCGATTCCGGCGAAGCCGCACGACTTGAATGCGCTCATCAAGAATATGGAGACGATGGTGGGACGAATCCTCGGACCTACCGTGGAGTTGATTCTTCTCACCAAGGCGCGCACGCGAAAGATCAAGATCGACCCCGGGCAACTCGAACAGATGGTGGTAAACCTGGCCATGAACGCGCGGGACGCCATGCCGAATGGCGGAAAGTTCGAGCTGGGAACGTCGGACGTGGAAGTGCGCGCGGACACGCCGGGACGCCTTCCCGATCTTGCGCCGGGATCCTATGTGTTGTTAACCGTAACCGATACCGGCGTGGGCATGGACAGCGAAACCCGCTCGCGTTTGTTCGAGCCGTTTTTCACCACGAAGCTACAGGGCCAGGGGTCCGGCTTGGGGTTGGCGATTGTTTACGGAATCGTAAAGCAGCATAATGGACATATCAGCGTCTATAGCCAGCCCGGATCGGGAACGATCTTCGAGGTTTATTTTCCTCCCGTTAAAGATGCTCCCGATGTCGAACCGAAGAAAGGCCGAGGCCCGCGCGGGTCGGAAACCATCCTCATCGCGGACGATGAGGAATCCGTCCGCAAGCTGGTGCACCATGTCCTGGAAGCGCACGGCTATGAAGTGATTCCGGCGCGAGACGGACAGGAAGCTTTGGAGCTATACGAGAAACACAGGGAGCGCGTCGACATGGTGCTCACGGACGTGGTTATGCCGAATCTGGACGGCTACCAGTTGGGACAGCGGATTTCCAGTCTCGATCCGGCGCGCAAGATCCTCTTCATGTCGGGATATCGGGACGCACACGCCGGCGGCTCCGAACGCGCCCGGCACATTCTGAACAAGCCGTTCACTCCGGACGTTTTGTTGAAGCAGATTCGGGAAATGCTGGATTCGGTCGACGGCGCTTAGCGCCCGCGTTCTCGTTGAGAAGCGCCGGATCGCTGATCCAGCCTTCCGGCGACTCTGTTCCAGGCGGCACGCCGAAGCCCTTCGACCGATTCCGGTAAGCCCATCCCGCCTGCATGGCACACAGAACGGCGTCCAGCTTATCTCCGGTATCGTTTTCGATGCACCTTTGCGCCAGGTGCGGAGGCAGGCTGACGCTCAATTGAAATTCCAGGGTCAGGTCCGGCCTTTGGATCCCCTCCAAAATGCTTCGACGCCTTTGGCGCATTGCGGCGGACCCATTCGTTTTACCGTCGATCTTGTACTTCGCTGCGCCGATGAAGCGGCGGGCCACCAGGGCGGGATAGCCTTCGACAACGGTTCCGGGTTCGCCGCCATTGCGGAATGGAATAATGTTGACCGGAGCGCGCTGAAGCCGTGTGGCCCCTTCGTAGAACATCTGGGCGACCGGAGTGAAATCCAATTGCATCGGACTACACGCCCGCGCCATCCTGTCCACGACGCGGAAGTGCCGCTTGTCGCCGGGCGCTCTCCCGCCCTGGTACGCTCGCAAGCACGCGACGAACTCCCGCCTTGTCATGGCTCCCACCAGCGGAACATACTTATCCCATGATTCGGGCCAGTTGAGGTTTTGAATCAGCTTTCGAGGCTGGCTGAAAGGGAAGTCCATCGCCGCGATCCATTCACACTGACGGCGCTCTTGAAGGAGTTCGAAGTCTGCGAGCGTGTAGAGGTCGCGGATCTCATCGACGCGGAGAACGGCGCGCGAAAGGCGGCAGACGGCTTGCGTGATCGGCTTGCTCCGAGAGGGGGCGCTGGTGAAATCGATGCCGTAGATTTCCATCTGCTTTCACCTACCTTACGGCCGGCAAAATCATGTAATACTCTGTTTCGATGGAAGTCGAGAAGAAAACCCGCAAGATAAGTCCGAAACTCGAGCGGTCCAGGAGCCTGTTGCGGTCGAGCCATTTTTCTCGGACCCGAACAGGCTTAAACTGTGGATGGCCTTCGCGGTTTCGATAATCGCACTTTCAATCGCGGGTTTCACGATGGCGAGCGCCGATCCAGGCAAGCAGGAATGGGGCGCGGGACGGATTGGGACGATAACGGGCTACTAGCTTAAGACGTTGTCCGACACGGATTTGCGTGGACCTAATAGCCGGAGTACCCGCCGGCGGCGCGTGTGAGCGGTTTGGTCTGCTCCTTTCCCGTCACAGCGTTTCCTGTCGCAGCGGCCTGAGATTTAGCGGCCATGAGATCCACAACAAGGCTGTTCACCTCGGCTTGGCTCCGTGCAAGATCAGCTTGGCTCTTTGCGAGTTCAGCGCTTAATCTTTGTTGTTCCAATTGCGCCTGCGACAAAGCTTCTTCCGGGTCAATGGACTCCTCGTCTTCGGATTGCTCATCCTTGGAAACGTACTCATCCGCGACGTGCTGCAGGAAGGGCATTGACAGCTCCTTCATTTTGTTACGGCGTTCGTCAAACGCCACGATCACTTCGCCATTCTGGACGTGCTTCACCGCCCAGGCGACCAGGGTAACCGCGTTGTTCACCAGCTCACTGTAGCTCTTGAAATCTCCGCTTGCCATCAGGCTTTGAAGCTGGCTGGCACGGGATTTTGAAACGTCAAGTTGAATTCTCATTGCGAAAGTCCAGACACCTTCAACCAGAGTGGCAAAAACGATGCCACCGCGTTGTCAGGTACACTTTCGGTAGTGAATTGCCTACTCTACCACCAACTTTGAGTGTATCCAACCTCCGTTTTGTCTCTATTTACGCTTCTTCCTGCCATTTGGATGCTTTGAAGAGGGTTACCAGTTTCCGAACTGAACTCGCGTTAATCAAACTGAGTTCTTGGCCAGTAGCTGCCAATGCTTGGATCGTTGGGCAGGCCGAAAGGACCAGCTCGATTCGCCAGATTCTCACGGGAAAGCCTTTTCAAAGCAGGCGTGCGGAAGTTGAGACACTCCGTGTACCACTCAGCCAGATTCAGACAGGTGCTAGGAGCCGGGGGCGGATCGACTTTTCCAAACGCCCGCCCGCCGACAATGGGACGTAAGTCAGGATCTTGTCTGTGATGCGCTGCTCACACTTGCAGTTGCGGCAGCGTAACTCGAAAAGGAATCCGGCCTCGGCCGAACTATTGGAGAATGGTAGCGCTAAGGGGAATCGAACCCCTATTTAAGCCTTGAGAGGGCTCTGTCCTAACCGTTAGACGATAGCGCCGCACTCCATATCCTAACACCAGTTACCAGGATGCGGCTAGGCGGGCAGGGGCTCCGAAGGGGTGCGGTCGCAGTGTTTCCTCATGCGTGTCCGCAGTTCCAGGCGGGCGCGCAGCAGACGGCTCTTGGCCGCCGCAATGGAGATGCCGAGCCGGTCCGCCACCTCCGCCATGGGAAGCTCGTTGACGTCGCGCAGCAGGAAGACATTGCGGAGCAGCGGCGGGATGCGCCGAATTTCGCGGTCCAGGATCGTGCGGATTTCTTTGGAGCCGAGTTCGTCCTCGGGTGAAATGTTGCGGTCCACCAGTTCGAGGGTGCCGCGGTCTTCCCCGATCAAGGTGTCGTCGAGGAAGAGGAAGTTGGCGCGGCGTACCTGGCGCAGACGCATCAGGCACTGGTTGACCACGATGCGCGTCATCCAGGTGGAGAATTTCGAGTCCTGCTGAAATTGCCCGATGTGCTGATAGGCCTTCCAATAGGCGTTTTGAACTTCATCCTCGGCTTCTTGGCGATCGCGCAGAATCGAGAGGGCCAGTTTGAAAGATGATGAATAATGGCGGCTCGTCAACTCGGAAAACGCGGTTTGTTCGCCCCGCTGCGCAGCGCGAACCAAGTCGTCGTCCAGCCACTGCGTGAAGTCCAGGGAAAGGTTTTGCATCGCTACTCTCAGTGCACCGTCCTAAAAGGGTGCAATTTGAGGATAACCCCCAAAACGCCCGCTTTTTGACTGAGCATGAACGTAGTTTCAGCCCCAATGAATTACCCACCCCCGCTTTAACCACTGCTAACATTACTTTTAGCGCGATGGAAAAAAGCGAGGAAACGATCCAACGGCTTCTTTCCTCTTATGATCTGGCGAAGAAGTTGCGTCAATTGCGTCTCCGCAAAAAGATCGCTCTGGTGGATTTGGGGAAGCACACCGGCTTGTCGGCATCGATGCTCTCCCAATTGGAAACCGGCAAGATGATTCCGACGCTTCCCACGCTTGCCCGGATCGCAATGGTGTTCGATGTCGGGCTGGATTACTTTTTCGACGATCGGCGGCGGCAGAAGCTCTTCACAGTGGCGCGGGCGCAGGATCGCCTTCGCTTTCCGGAGCGATCCGACGCGCCGAGTCCCGCGTACTACTTCGAGTGCCTGGCCTATTCGGCGCAAGGAAAGTGGCTGCAGGCATATCTCGCGGAGTTTCCGAAGCGGGAAACGGACGAGGTGAGAGATCATTTTCACGAAGGCTCGGAACTGCTCTATGTGTTGGAAGGGCAGATAGCGATCCGGTATCAGGACGAAGACAACGTGCTGCGCGAAGGGGACAGCGTGTACTTCGATTCATCCGAGCCGCATAGCTATCGAGGAATCGGGAAAAGCGGCGGCAAGGCAGTGGTGATCACCGTGCCGCCACGAAATTAAGCCGGAATCAACGGTGTTGGCGATAATGAAGACGTGATTCGCCGGGCATGCGCGATCTCGCTTGGGCTGGTTCTGACGGCGGTGGCCGCGGCGCCACCGGGCTGGAATTCGACGAAGATCGGACCGTTCCTCGTCTTCTCTGAGCTGGGTGTGAAAGAAACGCGAGCGCGCGCGGCGGAACTGGAGCAATTCCGGTTCTCGCTCGGGGAGTTGCTGGGCCGCCGCGACCTGACGATTGATCCGCCACTGCAGCTTTTTCTATTCCGGCAGCCTCGCACCGATGCCCCCCCGGTCACGACACGGACCGGCGCGATTGCGCTGGTGCAGGGCGATGGAGCTTTGACTGCGGAGAACCGGAAGGCGCTGGCGCGGATTCTACTCGATCGGAACATCGGTCGGATGCCGGCGGCGGTGGAACAGGGTCTGGAAACATTTCTCTCCACGACCGAACTGCAAGGCGCAAAGGTAGTCTGGGGCGCAACGCCGCCGGAAGCGCAGCGCGATGCGAACTGGGCCATGATCGATTGGCTGGTGACCAATCCGGATACCTATGGCAGTTTCCGGGTGCTGCTGGCGAACATCGAGAAGAGCGTGGATGAGGATGTGGCGTATAGAAACGCGCTGCATAAGTCACGATCGGAAGTGGAACGGGAAGTCCAGGCTTATGTGCGGGGCGGTCAGTTCCGGACGATCGACGGTCCCAGCCGTCCGCTGAGTCCGGAGCGCGACCTGGCCATTCGGGCGGTCGATCCGGATGACATGACGTTGCATTTGGCCGACCTGTTGGATGCGCAATCGGAACAGCGGTATAAGGCGCTGCTCGCTTCCGGAAAAATCGGGCGGAAGCGGAAGAGGGTCTAGGTTTTCTTTACGCGCGGCGGAATGATCTGCCGCGGGCCGCCGAATTTTTCAGCAAGGCGATTGCGGAGGGAAGCAAGAACGCCTACGCCATGGTGGAGTATGCGCGGATAGAACCGGATGAGGCGAAGGCGCGAGCGGCGCTCGAAAAGGCGGTTGCGGCGGACCCGAACTCAGCGGAGGCGCATTTCTTTCTAGGCCGGAAACTGGCCGATCCGGCGAAACAGATTGAGCAGTGGAACGCGGCGGTGAAGCTGGCGCCGCGCCGCCAGGAATACTGGGTGGCGCTGGCGCAGGCGCTGGCCGCGCAGAAGCAGTGGCCGGAAGCTTCCAAAGCGTGGCGCGGCGCGGAACAAGCGGCGGCCACGCCCGAAGAGCGGGAGAAGATGATGGCGGCGCGCTTGGCAATCGAAGAACAGCGGCTCGATTTTGAAGACGCGGAACACCGCCGCAAGCAGGACGAAGAGACGCGCGAGACGAACCGGCTGAAGCAGAACGCCATCGCGGAGATTCGCGCTGCGGAAGCGAAAGTAAATCAGGGGAGCGATCCGGACGCGGGGGTGAACGCCGTCCCGTGGGACCAGTTGGATGGAGCGGAGCAGCACGTGGATGGACAAATGGTTCGCGTGGAGTGCGTGGGACGAGCGCAGCGGATCTGGGTGCGCACAGCGGATGGGAAGCTGATCAAGCTGAATGCGGGTGCGGCCGGTTTGCCGAAGCTGACGTGCGGAGCGCAGCCGGAGCGGGGAGTTTCGGTGGCGTACAGCGCGAAACCGAACGCGCGGACCGGGGTCGCGGGCGACATGACGTCGCTCCAGTACCGCTAAAGTTACGACGTTTTCTGGCGCGCGAACCTGGCGCCCAATGCGCCGCCCGCGATGTGCAGCAGGCTCGAAAAAGCAAATAGAACGAGCCATCCGAAGAGAACAATAAAAGCGAGGAACCAGGGGGAATTGACCATCTGGAGTTGCTCCGGACTGAATGCCTGGTGGCGCATCTGGTCACGCACGGCATCCATATTGAAACCGGAGAATGAAATGGTGGCGCTGATGAGGATAGTGAGAAGAATAGCGTTGAAGACGGCGGTGAGCCATCCGAGCTTGGCGCCGTCTCCCAACGAAACCGCCAACCCGGACCGGCGCTGGTAGAGCGACACGGTGAAAAAGCCGCCGAGGATGGGCGCGATCAGGCTGACGAAAGGGATCATCTCGATCATCGCGGTCAACGTGGCCACCAGCAGGGAAGTGCGAAGGACCAGCGGATTGCCGAGGGTAACGTGGCTCAGTCCGCTAACGGGCGCCGGCGGCGGAGCGGTAGCCGTAACCCGCGGCGGCTCTGGAGCAGAAGTAAAAGCAGCATCCTGCTCCCACTGAGGTTTGCCGCAGCGGTGACAGAAACGGGCGTCATCAGGAAGCGGCGCGCCGCAGGAGCAGGACGATGGCATCGATAACGCCACGATAGCGCAACTTCAGTTGACGGCGGGCGGTCCGATGGAGGCGACGCCGATCCGCGTGCCCCCGTTTTCGGGCTTCACGACGATGGAACGAATGCGGCCATCGTCTTTGGTTTCGATTCGGAAGCTACTGTTTTCCCACTTCTCCGACCAGTTGGGAAACTTGCGGGTGTAGAAGTCGCGGACTTTATCCGGCGAATCCGGCGTGAAGTAAGCGGCGCCGGAAACGGAAAAGTCTTTGTGCAGATCGCCTGAATCGATTTCGAAGTTGGCGCCGCCTTTATCGTTATTCTTTGAGGCGCCCGGATAGACGGGAATTCCGGCTTGAGCCGGATCAAGCTGGTCGCTGGCATTGACTCTGACGCGCCCGAGAGGAGTATCGATACTGACGGTCTTGTTCTCGCCGGTGCCGGTCTCATGCACGTGAATGGTGCGGGCGATGAAGACGCCCGCGATGCCCAGCATCACGATCGCGCCGCCGATGACGAGGGCGATAACGAGAACCACTTTCAGCGCAGTGCTCATAAGAACTTCTTGTAGAGATCATACGCCAACAGGGGTGAGAATGTTCCTCCAGCCGTCGTGATTGGGAACCGGAACGATAGTAAAGCCGGTATCCAGGGCTCAGACCGGCGAGGCTCCGCGCTGAATCTCTCGTATTCCTACAAATCGCTCGTGTTGAAGGGTTCGCTCTCGAGAGCTTTGAGCTGTGCCAGATGCAAGTCCGGATCAACCTTGGCCTGTTGGCGGGAATATAACTCGTTGAGGCGCTCCGTTAGGACTCAGCCTTTTGGCTATTCAGAAACTCCGTAAGTGCCGTAGCGTAAAGTTCACTTCTAGAAACCTTGAGTGGCGGGAAGCTGCTTCCGCTCTGCGGAAAAGCTCGTCCGGCAACGAGACTGCGGTCTTCACGGATTCAGATTAGCCGGAGTTATACCCGCGGGGTGTGCATCGAGGGACGCCAATATCGGTTGCCGGGGCTGGTCAAATGTTAAAATTCAATCTGCCCCGCCTCATGGATTTCCTGACAGGTCTAAACCCCCAGCAACGCGACGCCGTAGCCTGCACGGAAGGTCCGCTGTTGATCCTGGCCGGTGCGGGAAGCGGCAAAACCCGGGTGATTACGCATCGAATCGCGCACCTGGTGACGGCCCGGCATGTGCCTCCATCGGCTGTTCTCGCGGTCACGTTCACCAACAAAGCGGCGGCGGAGATGCGGTCGCGCGTCGAATCGCTGATCGAAGGCCTGGGCGTTCATGGAACGCCGAATCTTTCCACGTTTCACTCCTTTTGCGTGCGCCTGCTACGGAAAGACGGCGATCCTTTGGCGCAGATCCGTCCCGGCTTCACGCGCCGATTCACCATCTACGACGACGAAGATCAGATGGCGATCATCAAGGCGGCTTACAAGAAGCTGGGCCTCGACGAAAAGGCGATGCCTTACCGTTCCGTGATGTCCGTCATCAGCCAATCGAAGAACACCCGCAAGACCGCGCAGGATCTTTATGACGAAGCCAAAGATCCGAAGATGGCGCGCGTGGCCGCGGTCTTCGAGGAGTTCGAGCGCGGTCTGCGGACGGCCAATGCGCTGGACTTCGACGACCTCCTGCTCGAAACCGTGCGCCTGCTCGAACACGACGCGGCCACGCGGGAGGCTTATAACCGCCGCATCAGTTACCTCATGATCGACGAGTATCAGGATACGAATCGAACGCAGTATCAACTGATGCGCCTGCTGACGCGCGAGCACGATAACGTCTGCGTGGTGGGCGATGAAGACCAGTCGATATATAGCTGGCGCGGCGCGGACATCCGCAACATTTTGGATTTCGAGCGCGATTATCCCAACACCAAAACCATCCGGCTGGAACAGAATTACCGCTCCACCAAGAACATTCTGGAAGCGGCTTCGGCGGTGGTGGCGAACAACAAAGAACGCAAGGGCAAGTGGCTCTGGACGGATGCGGGCGCGGGCGACGAACTCGCGCTTTACACCGGGCATGACGCGGAGAACGAAGCGCTGTTCATCGCCGACACGATCGAGAAAGTGCTGGGCCAGCATCCGGAATGGCGCGTGGCGGTGCTCTACCGGACGAACTTCCAGTCGCGGCAGATTGAAGAAGCGCTGCGGCGGTACGGGCGCAATTATCTGGTGGTGGGTGGGTTCAGCTTCTACCAGCGCGCGGAAGTGAAAGACATCGTCGCGTATTTGAAAGTTGCCGTTTCGCGTGTGGACCGCGTGAGCCTTCTGCGCGTGATCAACACGCCCGCGCGCGGGATCGGACGTAGCACGGTGGAGCAGATCGAGGCATACGCCTCCGAGCGGAACATCAGTCTCTGGGATGCGCTGGTGAAGATGCTCGATGAAGATCAGTTCGGTACGCGCGCGCATGCGTCCATTGCGGCATTCCGGAATATCATCGAAGAACTGGCGGAAGCGGTGGAGAAACTGCCGCTGAATGAGGCGCTGCAGTTCATCGAGGAGCGCACCGGTTATCGCAAGATGCTGGAGCAGGAGAACACGCCCGAAGCGGAAGCGCGCCTCGAAAACCTGGAGGAAATCGCCAACGCCGCGGCGGAAGCATGGGAGCGCGGCGAGACGGCGGCGGACTTTCTGGATCACGCCGCGCTGGTGGCCGACGCCGATCAGGTGGATGAAAAAGCCCAGGTGATGCTGCTGACACTCCACAACGCCAAAGGCCTCGAGTTTCCGGTAGTGTTTCTGGCGGGCGTGGAAGAAGGACTGTTTCCGCATAGCCGGTCGTTGCTCTCGGAATCCGCCATGGAAGAAGAGCGGCGGCTTTGCTACGTGGGCATGACGCGCGCGGAGAAGCGCCTGTACCTGAGCTGGGCCAAGTACCGCAGACGGTTCGGCGGCGGCGAGCAGGAGAGGTGCGTTCCATCGCGATTTCTGAAGGAGATTCCGTCGAACCTGATCGTGAACATCGGGCTGGACGACGGGGACGATCTTCCGCGGATCGACTTGACGGCCGAGCGGTACGACGCGCGCCAGGGAGCGAAACGCAATCTGTTCACGGGCAAGACGTATAACTCGCTCGAGAACATCTCGCAGTTCTTCTCGGAGCGCGGCATTCCCGTTCCGGTGCAAGCACCGGCGGCGCCGATTCCGCCGATCACTCCAAAGCCGCCTACTTCGCAACCGGCGCCCCCGCCCAAATTCGGCCAGCAGCCGATGTTTCCGCCGCGCGCGCCCGCTTCCGCGCCGATCCCGAAACCCGCGCCGCGCTCGACGGGACCGGCGCGAACAGGTACAGTGGTAGAGCACCCGAAATACGGGACCGGTACCGTGGTTCGGCGGGAAGGTGATGGCGATGACGCCAAACTCACCGTGATGTTTCCGCGCTACGGGCTGAAAAAGCTAATCGAAAAATACGCGGGGATGACCAGGAAATAATGGCGAACACGAAGAACGTTGCAGACAAAGCCGAGCGGAAAACGCTGAAGCGGACCGCGCGCAAAAAGGCCGCGCCGAAGGCCAAGCGCGCCTCAGGCGTAGCGCGCGGCTCGCAAAAGAAAAAGATCACCAGGATGACGCAGGGCCAGCGGAAGCGTTAGTTGCATGCGGCATGACGGATAAGACCTTTCATGTATTCCGCGCGGCCGATGGCGCCTGGGCGGTGCAGAGGGCGGGGACGAAACCCGTCGGCTTCCGTACCCGGGTGGAAGCTCTCAAATCGGCCCGAAGTAAGGCCAGGAAGCGGAATCAGGCTCAAGTGGTGGTTCACCTGGACGATGGGACCTTCGCGGTGGACTACATGAAGGGCTTGCCGGCCGTGCAGGCGCCGCCCCAAAAAAGCACCATCGGCACGGCGGCCATTTCGAGGGCGATCTCGGGTTCCGTTCTGAAGCGTCTTGGAAGCGCCTGACTTTGGCGGCCCAGCTTCGGCCGAACGACGTTTTCATCAATTGTCCCTTTGGCTCTGCCTTCAAACCCATTTTTGAGGCGATTGTCTTTGCTATTAGCGCCTTGGGCTTTGTCGCGCGTTGTGCGCTCGAAGTCGATGACGCCAGCCAATTGCGTCTGAGCTTGATCCTTGAGAAGCGCCTCGAAGAGAAGCTTACCTTCGGCGATCTGTCCGAAATGATCTCTCTTTGGCTGCAAGCGAATCGATAGATAATAAAGAAAAAGCTCAACAGGATGACGCAGGGCCGGCGGAAACGTTAAACTCCGATGAATGTCGCGTCTCCTCCGCACCAAGAGTATTGATGCACTCATAGCCGCTTCGGAGGAGCCGGGCAAGCGGCTTCAGAAGACTCTCGGGCCCTGGAGCCTGACCGCGCTCGGGATCGGCGCCGTCATCGGCTCCGGCATTTTCACTCTTACCGGTACGGCGGCGGCCGGCAAAGTCACGAAGATCGAGTCGATCTTCCATGCCACCATTATCGATCTGCTACTGCACGGCACGCATGGCGTCTCCATGCTGGGCCGTCCCGGCGCGGGTCCGGCCATCTCCATTTCCTTCGTCCTGGTTGCCATTGCCTGCCTGTTCGCGGGTCTCTGCTACGCCGAACTGGCTTCCATGATTCCGATCGCGGGCAGCGCCTATACCTATGCCTACGCGATCCTCGGCGAAATCTTCGCGTGGATCATAGGCTGGGATCTGATCCTGGAGTATGCGGTGTCGAACATGTCCGTCGCGGTCGGGTTCTCCGCATACCTGCAGGACTTGGGCGACAATTTATTCGGCTTCCATCTGCCGGCCGCCATCGCATATCCCGCGTTTTCCGCTCCGGGCCAACCCGCGGGAATTTTCAACATCCCGGCTCTCCTGATCACCATGGCCGTGACATGGGTGCTGGTGCGCGGGGTCAAGGAAGGCGCGGAGACCAATATGGTCATGGTCGCGATCAAGATCCTGGCCATCCTGATCTTCTGCTTCGGCGCCGCCAAGGCCATCAACGTTCAGAACTGGAAGCCGTTTGCGCCGAATGGCTTCTCCGGCGTGCTGACCGGCGCCTCCATCGTCTTCTTCACCTACATCGGCTTCGATTCCGTTTCCACCGCGGCGGAAGAATGTAGAAACCCGCAGAAGGATCTGCCGTTCGGCATCATCGCAACCCTGGTCGTCTGCACGATTCTTTACGGATCGGTGGCACTGGTTCTCACCGGAATCGCGCGCTATGAAACCTTGAACACGGATTCGCCCGTGGCCGACGCATTGCGCGCGTTGGGTTACAACCGCTTGCGCGTGGTGGTCACGTTCGGCGCGCTGATCGGGATGATCTCTTCCTTGCTGGTTTATCAATACGGTCAGGCGCGCATCTGGTTCGCGATGTCGCGGGACCGCCTGCTTCCGGGCCTGTTCAGCCGCGTTCACCCGAGGTACCGCACGCCTTACATCAGCACCTGGATCGCGGGGTTAGTCGTCGGCATTCCGGCCGGGCTTTGGGACATCGATACCTTCGCGGAACTTTCGAATATTGGAACTTTGTTCGCGTTCGTGGTCGTATCTACGGGCGTGATGGTGCTCCGCAAGAAACAGCCGGACCGGCCACGGTCCTTCCGCGTCCCGTTCGTTCCGCTGATCCCAATCCTCTCGATCGCCTGCTGCATGTTGTTGATGATGGGTCTGCCGCTGATGACGTGGATTCGCTTTGTGCTGTGGCTGTTGATCGGCTTGCTCGTCTACATGCTGTTTGGAAGTAGAAACAGCGCGCTCAACGCGGGCGAGACGGCGTAAATGAACGGCGAGTACGCAATCTATGTCCGCGATTTGCATAAGTCGTACGATGCCTTTGAGGCCGTAAAGGGAATCGACTTCGAAGTCCGTCCCGGTGAGGTCTTCGGGCTTCTCGGTCCCAACGGCGCGGGTAAGACCACGACAGTCGAAATCCTCGAAGGTTTACGCCCGCGATCGTCAGGCGATGTAAAGGTTCTGGATTTCGATCCCGATCGTCAGAAGAAGGAGTTGAAACAGCGCATCGGCGTCTGCCTGCAGGCGACCAACCTTCCGGACAAGATCACGGTGAAAGAAGCGCTGGATCTGTTCGCGGCTTTTTATAACCGTACCGTAAGCGGCGACCAACTGATTAAGAGGCTGCAGCTCTGGGATAAGAAAAACGCGGCGTACTCCACGCTGTCCGGCGGACAGAAGCAGCGGCTCGCGATTGCGCTGGCGCTGATCAACGATCCACAGTTGATTTTTCTCGATGAGCCGACGTCCGGGCTGGACCCGCAGGTGCGCCTGGAGATCCGCGACCTGCTGGAAGAACTGCGCGCGGAGAAGCGCACCATTCTGATGACCACCCACTACATCGAAGAGGCCGAGAAGCTTTGCGATCGAGTCGCTATTGTGGATGCCGGTAAGATCATCGCGATCGGCTCGCCCCGCGAGTTGCAGGAAAAGAGTGTCAATCAAACAGTCATCGAAATCGCGCTCACTGAACCATGGACGAACGGCGAACTGCCGGATTGGAATGAGGCGATCCGCAAGTCTCTTAGTGAAGACGGTAAACGCATCACCGTCAACTCCGCGAAGCCGGCCCGGACCTTGGTCGATCTGATTAAGTGGACGGAAGCGCAAGGTCTGGAACTTACGGATGTCCGCCTTAACCGGCCAACTCTCGAGGACGTCTTCATCGAAATGACCGGAAAGAAGCTTCGGGACTAACATGAAATCGTATCTCGCCTTAGTGAGAATCGACATGAAGCTGGCGCTTCGCAATAAGTCGGTACTCTTCTTCAACTACTTCTTCCCATTAGTTTTCTTTTTCGCGTTTGGACAGCTCTACCACGCGTCACAGGGCAACGTGATTATTCAAGTGGTAGCGATGGTGACCGCGATCGGCATCCTGGGAAACGGGCTGTTCGGCGCCGGCATCCGCGCGGTCCAGGAGCGCGAAGCGAATGTGTTGCGGCGCTATAAAGTCACTCCCATCACGCCGGTTCCGCTGCTGGTTGCGTCCATGACGACGGGGCTGGTTCTTTACATTCCGACCGTCGTTATCACGCTGGTTCTGGCGAGCGCGGTCTATGGGATGCGGATGCCCACATCGCTCCTCTCCTTCCTGATTTTCGTCGCCGTTGCCAGCGCCGCGTTCCGCTCCATCGGTTTGATTGCGGCCGCGGTGGTGAATTCTTCGCAGGAGAGCATGCTAATTCTCCAGCCGCTCTACCTTTCGATGCTGTTCCTGAGCGGCGCCACCATCCCCATCACCATCTTTCCCAACTGGTTGCAGATTGTGACGCAGTTCATCCCCGCCACCTACCTGATGACGGGGATCGCGGGAATCCTGCAGCGCGGCGAATCGTTGTTTCAGAACTGGCAGTCGGTGCTGGCGCTGATCTTGACCGGTTTCGTCGGCCTGTTCATTTCCACCAAGCTGTTCCGCTGGGAAAAAGAAGAAAAGCTGAAAGCGTCCGCGAAGCTTTGGGTTCTGGTGGTGCTGCTGCCGTTTATCTTTCTCGGGATGTTTCAGGCCTGGAGCAAGCAGGACCTGCGTAAGGCCAGGATTCTCTCGCGCGATCTGGAGCGTGGACAGTCGCTGCTCATCAAGAACACGCGCATCTTTGTGGGGAACGGCAAGGTGATCGGGAACGGCGCCGTGCTGGTGAAGAACGGCAAGATCGATACCGTGTTCGAAGGAGCGTCGCCGGATGAGAAATCGCTTCACGCCGAAGCGGTGGACGGCGCCGGCAAGACCGTTCTGCCCGGCCTGATCGACGTGCACGTACACCTGGGCGCGACGGGCGGTTTCTACGACGCCGATCAGCAGAATACCGATTACCGGAAAGCCGGTCAGCACGAGTTGGAGGCATACCTTTACAGCGGAATCACGGCCGTTCGCAGCGCCGGCGACCAGCTCGATTCCATGATCGATTACCGGACCACCTTCAATTCCGGCGAGAAGCTGGGCACCGAGCTTTTCTTCTGCGGGCCCATCTTCACGGCGCCCAACGGACACGGTACGGAGTACGCGGCGTCCATGCCGGAAACCTACCGCTCCACCTTCAACGCGCAATTCCTTCGCATCCCGAAGTCTCCCGGCGAAGCGCGCAGGATGGTCGACGACTTGGCCGCGAAGCACGTCGACGCCATCAAGGGAATTCTCGACGCGGGTGAGGAAGCCCACCGCTTTGAACGCATGGATCTGAACATTCTGCGCGCCGTGGTGGAGGAAGCGCATGCGCGCAATCTTCCGGCGTCCATTCACACCGGGCATAGCGTGGATGTCGCGGATGCCGTCGCCATGGGAGCGAATTCCATTGAGCACGGTTCCTATGTCGACCGGATTCCGGACTCCGTACTGGCCGCGATGAAAGCGAAAGGGATCGCGTTCGATCCGACGCTGAGCGTGGTGGAAGGCTTTCGCGATTTCGCGGCGGGCAACACCAGCCTGTTGAGCCGTCCGCTCGTCCAACAGGTGACCCCGAAAGCGCTGCTGATTGGGACGGAACACGCGGCGTCTTCCGCGAAAATGGCGGCGATGCGCAAGTCGATTGGAGCCTATCCGATGTCGCTGGCGCAGGGAAATCAAAACCTGATGGATGCCTGGCATGCGGGTGTGACGCTCGTAACGGGGACGGACGCGGGCAATTTCCTGGTGTTCCATGGCCCCACCGTGCAGCATGAGATTGAATTGTGGGTGGCCGCCGGAATTCCGCCGGCGGTGGCGCTCCAGGCCGCCACTGGCAATGCCGCCGGTTTATTGAACGCGGGCAGCCGCATCGGAACCATCGAGAAGGGTAAGGATGCCACCCTCCTCATGGTGGATGGAAACCCGCTCGAAGATGTGCGCGCGCTATCCTCCATTTCGATGGTGTTGATGAAAGGCGAGCGCGTGGGCCGGGCGTCTTTGCTGAACCAGGATAGCGAATGAGAGCGGTTGCGCTATTGCTCGCCGTTCTGAATGTGCCCGCGATCCTGTCCGCCGCGGACCTGCATATCGATCATGTGACGGTAGCGGGCAAGAGCCTCCACGCGATGCGGGAGAAGCTGGCGGCCGCCGGGATCAAAGTGGAAGCGGGCGGCGCGCACACCAATCACGCCACGGAAATGGCAATCGCCGGTTTCCCCGATGGATCTTATCTGGAGCTAATCGCATTGCAGCCCAACTTCGACCCGGCGATGTTGGCGCAGCACCCGTGGGCGAAGTTCATTCAGGGTGACGCGGGCCCTTCGGCATGGGCGGTGCGGCCCAGGAATTTCGATGCGGAAGTCACGCGGCTTCGCGCCACCGGACTAAGCGTCCGCACGACCGAGGGCGGAAGGCAGCTTCCGGACGGATTTGCCTTGCAGTGGGAAACCGCCGCGATCGGAGACGAAGGAACCGGCGTGTTCCTTCCGTTCCTGATTCGGGATAAGACGGCGCGGGAGAAACGCGCGTTCCCAAGCGGCAAGGCGGCGAACCGGGACCAAACGGGCGTCCTGCGGGTGGTGATCGCGGTAAGGAAACTGTCCGATGCCGTTGACCGTTTCCATCGCGCTTATCCGGATCTTGGTCATCCTCTCAAGGAAGTAGACGCGAAGTTCGGCGCCGAATTGGCGTGGCTGCCCGATACGCCGGTTATCTTCGCCGCTCCGCTTGGTTCGTCATCCTGGATCGCGCAGCGCATCGAAACGTTCGGAGAAGGTCCGTGCGCGTTCGTGCTCGGATCGAAAAAGAATTTGAAGGGCGACTGGGCGCAACAGTCGCGCTGGTTCGGCCGCGACGTGAAATGGTTCGACGCGGAGCAACTTGGCTGGCGCCTTGGTGTCGAGCAGCTTTAAAGCTTAACTTGACTTTCTCCCGCATTTGGATATAACACTACGGGACTCACCCGTATGCTGAAATCCATAGACGTTCTTATCGGTCTTTCGGTCGTGATGCTGGTCGCCAGCATGGCGGTCACCGTCATGATCGGCTTCGTTACGTACATCCTGAACACGCGTGGCCGCAATCTACGGCAAGGCATAGCCGACCTGCTCTGCCTGATCAATCCGCAATTTCAGAAAGGCGTGGCGGAGAAGATCGCCGAAGCCGTGTTAACCCACCCGCTGATCCGCGACGGCGAGAAGCGGATGGGCACGGTGGTGCATCGCGATGAACTCACCAAGCTGCTGATGGAATTGGCGGCGGGGATCGGCCCCAACAAGCTGGACCCGGCAACCCAGGCCTCATTGCTGGCTACTCTGCAGGCGCACGGCATTGCGGAGCCGGCCCGGACATTGGAGAACATTCGAACGGCTTCGATGCAGCTTGAGCGGACCAGCCCGGAGCTTTCCAACATGGCCCGCTCGAATCTGGCGATTCTGCACAGCGCGGAGAGCCATTTCGTCGCCAAGATCAATATCTGGTTCGATCAGACGATGGACCGCGTGAGTCAGCGCTTCACGTTGAACACGCGCACCATCACATTCATCTGCGGCCTGTTGCTGGCGATTGCGCTCCAGTTGGATGCGGTCACCATTGTGAACCGGATCTCGATGGACGACGCGCTTCGCAAATCACTGGAAACGCAGGCGGCTAGCATTCCCGCCAAGGCCGACGCGTCCGATACGACGGCGCTTTACGGGTTCCTCAGCAACGCCGGCATGATTACGCTCCCCAACTACCCGGGAGACTTCGCAAAGTTCACCGACCTGCGCCACGTAACGGGGATTCTCTTCACCACGCTGCTGCTGAGTCTGGGCGCGCCGTTCTGGTACGGAGCGCTGCAACAGCTTCTGCAGCTTCGCTCCAAGATCGCGCAGGATGATGACGCACAGCGAAAATCCCGGCAGACTTCGCGGGAACCGGTTGGCACTCTTGCCGTATCCGCTCAGGTGGCGCGTGGAGCGGTCGGCGTCGAAAGCGGCGACTTGAAGGTGATCGGTTAGCCCGGATGCGTTTCTTCGGTCTAAAATAGAGAGTGCTTGCCGTTTCCCGACACCAGTATTTGGAATGCCTTCCGTAGAAATAGCTGAGCCTATCTTCCCCGAAGTCATCGTCATCGAACCTCGAAAAGGTTGGGCGCCGCTACAACTTCGCGGGATGTGGGCTTACCGCGAGTTGCTCTATTTTCTGACGCTTCGGGAACTGCAGCTCCGCTACAAACAAACGGTGATCGGCGTGGCGTGGGCGGTGATACAGCCGCTGTTTACCATGGTCATCTTCAGCCTTTTCTTTGGACGCCTCGCCAAGATGCCTTCGGAAGGGATACCGTATTCCGTGTTCGCTTTAGCGGGCCTGGTTCCCTGGACCTTCTTCGCGAATGGTCTCACGCAAGCATCCAACAGCCTGGTAAGCAGCTCGAACTTGATCACGAAAGTCTATTTTCCGCGCATGGTCGTGCCGTTGGCCTCCGTTCTTTCGGGAGTGATCGACTTTATGGTGGGAATGGTTTTGCTGCTCGTGTTTATGTTCCTGAAAGGATTCACGCCTTCCAGCCGCATCCTCTTTTTCCCCGCCTTTCTTGTCTTAGCGTTCGTCACGGCACTGGGTGTCGGCCTATGGATGGCCGCGCTGAACGTCGAGTACCGCGACGTCCGGTATGTCGTTCCATTCCTGACGCAGATTTGGATGTTCTCCACACCCGTGGTCTACCCCATCAGCCTGTTGCACGAGCCTTGGCGCACCGTGTACGGGCTAAATCCCATGGTGGGAGTGGTGGAAGGATTCCGTTGGTGCGTGGTCGGCGCCGGCGAGGCCCCGGGGCCGACTCTTGCATTTTCCGTTTTCGCGGCTTTAGCGATCCTCTTTTCCGGCGCATCCTACTTCCGGCGGATGGAGCGAACTTTTGCCGATGTACTCTAGGGGACTTGTTTGACCAACAGCATCATCCGCGTGACCGGGGTCGGAAAGCGATATCGCATCGGGGCGACGCGCGCTCACCGCAGCATGCGGGACACGTTGACCCGGATTGTCTCGTCGCCGATGCGCCTCATGCGGTCCTCCGGTCGAGAGCGTTCACGCGAAGAAAATACCTTTTGGGCGCTGCGCGATGTTGCTTTTGATGTCCAGCCCGGCGATGTCGTCGGCCTGATCGGTAGGAACGGTTCGGGTAAGAGCACGCTGCTCAAAGTCTTGTCCCGCATCACCGAACCGACCGAAGGGCGAATCGAACTGCGTGGCCGCGTCGGTAGTCTGTTGGAAGTTGGTACCGGGTTTCATCCGGAGCTTACCGGGCGCGAGAACATCTTTCTAAACGGTGCGATTCTTGGGATGACGCGGCTGGAAATCCAGCGGAAGTTTGACGAGATCGTGGCCTTTGCCGAAGTGGCCAAGTTCGTCGATACTCCGGTGAAGCATTACTCCAGCGGCATGTACCTGCGGCTGGCGTTTTCCGTGGCCGCTCATCTGGAATCCGAGATTCTGATCGTGGACGAAGTGCTGGCCGTCGGCGATGCGTCCTTCCAAAAGAAGTGTCTGGGGCGCATGCATGAAGTCTCCCGGGGTGGCCGCACCGTGCTCTTCGTCAGCCACAACATGGCGGCCGTCAAGCAGTTGACCAATCGGGGAGTGGTTTTGCGCCAGGGCCGCGTCGAGTATGTCGGCGATACCGAGACCGCCATTGAACACTATCTGGCGAACGCCGAGGATTTCGCCGTGGACGTCTATCAGGCCGGCGTACATGGCCGCCGCTGGCACGGATTGCCTCTGACCATCGAGTTCCTTCAGTTTGAACTCGCCTCTCATTCCAACAAGATGCTGGAGGCCGATCAGGATTTGGCGGTCCTGTTGACGCTCAAGGGCAATGAAAGCGTTCAACGGTTCCGGCTGAGCATCACCATTTTCGGCACGGACGGTTCTCCCATCGGCACCACCTTCAGCGCGCCCAGGCTTTCCATTCAGCGGGGCGGGATTTCCACGTTTGAATTCACGGTCCCAAAACCGCATCTCGCGCCCGGAAATTACTACTGCGGCATGGGCGTTGGAACCGGAACTCCGGTGGAGGGATTGATTGAGTTCGACGTCATCCTCGATGTCCTTCACTTCGAGGTTCTCGCCCCCGTAGGCGTCGGCGGAACAGCCTCCTTTTGGACTTCCGCGTGGGGGCCGATCCGCCTGTCTGAACCCGTCGTGGAAGAAGTGCATGTGGCCGCGACCCGTTAAAACGAACGCGTGAAATCTTCCTCCCTGTACTGCTTCGACGTCTTCGATACGGTGCTGACCAGGCTTGTCG
Organism: Bryobacteraceae bacterium; assembly: GCA_965225785.1. Classification (GTDB taxonomy): domain Bacteria; phylum Acidobacteriota; class Terriglobia; order Bryobacterales; family Bryobacteraceae; genus Bog-113. The sequence goes on from CBDDBV010000022.1 coordinate 988,791, forward strand.
GCTATCCGTCATCCGTGTTCTATTTCGTCGGCCAACGGCTTGCCGGCCAGGGCATGATCTCCGTATCGCCGTGCGAGTTTCAGCGGATGCGCAAACAAGCCGAGAGCCAAGCCCGCGTCGGACATCCGAAAGGGGAGATTCACTTCCGCGAAATCTGGAAGCAATTGGCTGCCGACCTCGCTCTCCCCGCCTCTTCTCTTGAGCATTGCATGCGGGAAGAGCTTTGCGTCGAAGCCTGTCTCATTCGGCCGGTCCCGGGCGCGCGGGAGCGTGTCGAAGAAGCTGCGGCAAAAGGCAAGGTCGCGTATGTCTCCAACATGTACCTTCCCGCCTCATTCCTTCAGGAGCAGCTTCAGGCTCATCGTCTTTGGCCTCCAGGTGCGTCGCTGTACGTCTCCTGTGACCACGGCTGCTCCAAAGACGATGGATCTCTGTTTCGCGCGGTTCTCGCCGCGGAAGGGAAAAAAAGCAGTCACGCCGTTCATTTCGGTAACGACGCGAAGAGCGACGTCCGGGGTGCGCGCGCGGCCCGTGTACCAGCAATCCATTATCCGCATAGTGAACTGAATCGCTTCGAATGGGCTCTTGAGAAAGACGCCGCCGAATCGGAAGGCATCGGTTCACTGATGGCCGGGGCTTCGCGCTTGACGCGGTTGCAGGTTCAGGATGGCAGCCCGCATCAGCGAGCCATTTGGACGGTCGCCGCGGGTGTAGCCGGACCCGCTTTGACCGCCTATCTGATGTGGATTTTCCAGCGTGCTCAGGAGCTAAACGTTCGCCGCTTATACTTCGTCAGCCGCGATGGCCAGATTCTGCTCGATATGGCCCGCCAGTTGGCGATGAAGTGGAACCTGGATTTCGAACTGCGCTACCTCTACGCAAGCCGTCAGGCATGGCACCTGCCCTCGGTATCCCGCGTCACCGAATGCGACCTTTCCTGGATTCTGGAAATGACAGATTTCTTTTCCATCGAGTCCGTGTTCGCGCGCGTTTCCGTGAAACCGGAAGAGATCCGCGAAGCCCTGGTCGGCGCGGGCTTTCCTCCCGATCAATGGAACCGCCACCTGACGGAACCGGAGCGTCAGCGATTGCGCGCGTTGCTTCTCGATGATTCCGTCTCCCGCACCATCGTTGCGGCGGCGCGGCGCGAATCCGAAACACTGGTGCGATACCTGCGGCAGGAAGGTCTCTTCGATCCCGTCCCGAGCGCCATCGTGGACGTCGGCTGGACCGGAAGAGCCATGGATTCGCTCGTCACCGTTCTCAACCGCGAGGGCGCCTCTGTGCCGTACGGTCTCTTCTTCGGTCTGTTCGGAAGCGGCGCAAAACCGGGGAGCGTTCCGCCCCGCAGCCCGCGCGAGGGTTTCTACATCGACGTCTACCGCGACAATCCGCCGCCCGCCGATTCCCGTCCATTACCCATCATGCTTGAGATGTTCTGCGCGGGCGATCATGGCCAGGTTCGCCGGTTCACCAGCGAGGATGGCGCCGTGGAACCGGTCCTGCGGACGCCGGTCAATATTCACGCGGTAAATTGGGGACTTCCGGAGTTTCGCCGTGCCGTCGCCGCGTTCGTCCATGCCTTCGATTGGGAATACCGGCGCCTGCCCCATTTCGCGCCCTTGGCCGCGATCGCCGGACGGGTGCTCGAGCAGTTTTGGAAATTCCCTTCACCCGAGGTCGCGCGCATTTGGGGTGGATTTCCCTATTTCGACGACCAGGGCGAGTCGACCTGGCGTCCACTTGCGGAACCGTATCGGCTGGCCGACATCCGGCTGGCCGCTCGGGCGGCTCGCGGCTATGACATCCGCCGGCACGCTGGGGCGTGGCACGAGGGCAGCGCCGCCCAAAGCCAGCCCCCGTTGCGCCTGGCCTTTAAAGCCGCCGCCCGGTTTGCGCCGCATTACATCGCCCTTCGGGCCATGATTCGCCGCCGGACCGGCCTATGAGTTCTCCGAGGACTCCTTCGGTCTCGGTCGTTCTCTCAACTTACAACCGCGCGGACCTGCTGCCGGACGCGTTAACCAGCATTCTCGCCCAGAGTTCCGATCTCCCCTTCGAACTGATTGCCGTTGACAATAACTCCACGGATCGCACCGCCGAGGTGATTCGGAGTTTCGAAGCCGCCGATCCGCGGGTGAGATATTGCTTTGAGCCGAAGCAGGGGCTATCCCACGCGCGCAATGCCGGCGTCGCCGCCGCGCGCGCGGAGATCATCGCCTTCACGGACGACGACGTGCGCGCCAACCCGGATTGGTTGGAGCGCATCCATCGCGTCTTCGACATCCATCCCGAGATCGGCTACGCGGGGGGAAAGGTTCTCCCGATGTGGCCCAAAGATCCTCCCGCCTGGCTGACGAAAGAGCACTGGGCGCCGCTCGCTCTGGTCGATTATGGAGACGAGCCATTCGTCATCTCCAGCGCTTTCCAGCGGGTCATCGTCGGCGCGAACCTCAGTTTCCGCCGTTCCGTCCTGCTCTCTCTCGGCGGCTTCCGCCCGGAACTCCAGCGCGTCAAGGATGGCATCGGATCCATGGAAGATCATGACATCCAGCAGCGTTATTGGGATCGCGGTGGGTTGGGGATCTATCAGCCTGACATCGAGATCCGCGCGGAGATCCAACTCGATCGGCTCGACAAAAAGTATCATCGACGGTGGCATAAAGGACATGGCCGGTTCTCCGCGATGGCCGGAGATGAGGACTGGGAGAAGTCAACGGTGAAATTGTTCGGCGTCTCGCGCGGACGTTACCGCGAAGCCGTCGTCGAAGGCGCCAACTGGATCAGACACGCGGCCCTCTCACGCGGCGATCAGGCCTTCCATCACGAAACCAAATTCCTTTACGGAGTGAGCTTCATCTCCACGCGGATCGGTCAACGGTTCCGCAGCACCTCGGAGTAAACCGCATCCAGTTGGCGCGCAAAGCGCTCCGGCCCGAAGGTCTCCCGCAGATGCCGCGTTGCGCCGGCGATCATCCGGTCTCTCAGTCCCGCATCCCGCAGCACGCGAATCAACTGAGCCGCCAGTTGATCCGGCGATTTCGGCGGCGCCAAGAGCCCGGTCTGCTCATCAATGATCACCTCCGGGATGCCGTCCACCGCCGTCGCCACCACCGCCTTTCCATAGGCGATCGCTTCCAGCAAAACCGTTCCCAGACCTTCCCAATGCGACGACAAAACGAACGCGTCAATCGCGGCATAGAACCAGCTCATCTCACTCTGGAAGCCCGCGAAACGAACGATCTCTCGCGTCCCGGTCTCGTCCAGCAACGGCTGAAGAGCGGCGAAGGTAGCCCGGTGGATCGGGTGGCCGTCCGTATCCGCCGCCACCAGAAAGCGTACATCGGGAATCGCTTGCCGCACCAGCTTGGCGGCCTGAATGAGCGTGACATAATCCTTCTGCGCGGCCAGCCGTGCGGCGGTTCCGATCACCGGACAATCGCGCGGCAACCCGAAATGTTCCCGCGCTTCCACACAGCCGCGAGGAGCAGCCAGCACCGCGCCCGGCACATCGTAAATCAGGTCGCCCCGCTTGCGGGACACCGGCATGTTCAGAGACTTCTCCACCGCTTTCGAGATATAGAGAAACCGTTGGACCGGGTAGAGAAACGTCTGCTCCCGCCGCGTGATATTGGGGTATGGGTTGCGTACGTGGCACATCACGAAAGCGCCCGCCAGACGTCCCGCCAAGCCGGTGTAGTGCGCGCCCCGGATGTCCGCGCAATGCAGGATATCCACTCGCCGCTTGCGCAGCTCCCGCGCCAGCTTCCAGGAATTTCGAAGGAACTCCGCCGGATGCCGGTAACTCGGTTCCACCTGGCGGTAAGGCGCGGTTTCAAATGCCGCGGCGCGAAAAAACTCACCCGTTTTCTCCGCGTCCTCCGGGTAGTGAACGGAATTGGAAAACCCAAGCGACCGCGCCGTTTCCGCCACGCGCAGCGTCTGTATCTCGGTCCCGCCGATTCCGGGGAACGGCAGGATGTGCGCGATGCGCCCGCGGGCGGTCATAGAAGTGACGTGCTAAACCAGCTTCAACCCGCTCGGTAAAGATTCCCCGAAGATGCGGCCCATGCGTTCCTCCTGCCGGTCTTCGCCTTCCAGGATCGACAAATGCTTCTCGCTTGTAAGCCGCGCCCGCACCCCATCGAAAGTCGCGGGCGCCACGTCGCGGACCGGATCACCCGTGTGCCTCGCCAAAGCCGCCAGCGTTTCTTCCGCGCCCGCAACCTTCAGCAGCGCTTCGATCCAGCGCGTCGCCGTCGCCGCCGGAACCACCAGGTTCGCCGGACCGTAGAAGAGCTGACGCGCGCCCAAACGGGAGAGACACCAGAAGTCGTTGTCGCGGAACGCCGTCGCTTTCGCGCTCCGGATGATGGTGTCACCCAACTCGGTCCGCGTCCCCACGGGAAGCAGTTCCAGGCTGGAAGCCGTGCGCCACATCTCGCGCTGCAGGCTTTGGTTGATGCGCTGCGGCTTCTTCGCCCCGCGCGGCAGAATCGCGGGCGAGATGCGCTGGAACACGTCCACCTGCTGGTTGCGATTCAATCCGCCCGCCACGCGTCCCCACAGAATCCACCAATCGATTTCATTCTGCGCCTGATTGCCGAACTGCAATCCGGTCGCGTAGATGCGCCGCGCTTGCTCGATCCGATACTCGTCGCCACCGTACCCAAACCCCGGCCGCAGACAGAATCCGCCCAGGTTCAGCCAGCGCACTTCATAAGCCGGGCTCTTCTTACGCCCGTCGCTCGCCGCCAGAAACGCATCCGCAATGCCGCGCGCCGCGCTGACCGGCCACGAGTTTCGGCCCAGCCCGAGCAGTTGCTCCAACCTGGCAGGCAACTCTTCCGGCGTGACGCTTGACTTGGCCGTGCATGAGAATACTTCGCTTACCAACGCCACGCACTGCGCCAGCGCCTCTTCACTCACGATCGCGGCAGGCTTGGAAGGCGCGGCCACGCTCCCGTTTGCGGACTTGCGCAGCTCAAACTGCAGCCGCCACCGATGGTCGCTGATCTTGGATTCGCACCACGTCTCCAGAGTGCCGACTTCGGTAAGGCGCGCGCCCAGCTTCACCGGCACTTCGCGCTCGCCTTGCTTCCCAAACCGCAGCACCGCCTCAAGCGGAGCATGTTTGTGAAACTCCGGCTCCAGCGGGACAAGCTGGCCGGCCGCGTCATCGGTCCGCGCCAGTGAGCTGTACAGGGCAAACCGCACCGGACGGTTTGCCACCAGATGCAGATCGTCCCGATCCACCTCAAGCGTCGTTCCCTCTTCGGTCCCGCGCGGAACTAAGCACACCGCCGCTTCCGTTCCGATGCCGATGTAATAAGCCCGCGGCAATCCGCCGCGCACGATCACCCCCGCGCCGGTCGACCGCACGTAGCCGTAGTAAGCCGCGCCGCGCGCAACCGCCAGATCCAGATCCCGGTTTTCGAAAATCTCGGGCCGCTTGCCATACCAGTGCTCAACCGCATCGGCCACCCGCGACCGGCAAACCTCCGGAATAAAAAATCCGCCGTTGAATAAAATCGCATCCGGAATCTGGCCGGCCGATTCCAGAAAGGCGCCGAGATGCTTCGTGATTGCCGGGTCGGTCTCATACGGCAGCCCGAGCTCGCGGAACAGACTGCGCTTCTCGTCCTGCGGCGGGGTCCCGCGTTCGGTGATCGGCAGAAACCCTTCGAGCGTCAGCTCCAGCGCTTCCTCGCGCAGAATCTCCGTCTTTAGAGACTTGCCGACCAGCGACGATCCACTACCCAGTACCGTAACTTCCACGCTGGGAAGCCGCGCGTCACTGAGCAACCGCTCCTTCGCCGATGAGCACAACCGTCGCAATCCGCTGCGCTGCCGTAGTGACAACGCCACGCCCAGCTTGTTCTCCACCAGCCAGCCCAGCGTGAGATCCAGATTGTCGCCGCCCAACAGCAGATGCTTCCCCACCGCTGTGCGCGTGAACTCAATCCGATCGTTCTCGCGCCCCACGCGGATCAGGCTGAAGTCGCTGGTGCCTCCGCCGACGTCGCACACCAGCACCGTCTGCCCGTCGAACAGCTTCTTGCGCGATTGCGCCAGGTTCCCCGCGATCCACGAGTAGAACGCCGCCGCCGGTTCCTCCAGCAGCGTGAGCGGAGGCAGACCCGCTTCCCGCGCCGCTTCCACCGTGAGCTCGCGCGCCTCTTCATCGAAGGACGCCGGAACCGTCAGCACCACATTTTGCGAGGCCAACTCCCCGCGCCCCGCTTTGTCCCACTCCTCGCGGAACTTCGCCAGATACCGCGCCGAAACTTCCACCGGCGAGAGAATACGTCCCGTCTCCTGCGCATCCCACGGCAGAATCCTGGCCGTGCGGTCCACCTGCGCATTCGATAACCAGCTCTTCGCCGAATGCACCAGCTTGGTGGGCAGCAGCGTGCCCTGCTCCCGCGCGTACGTGCCCACTGGCTGGCCATCTTCCAGCAGCAGAAACGAAGGCAGCGTGCGCCGCGCTTCCACCCGGTTCGGGGCGATCAACTGAGGAACATCGAAGACATGGATCGGCGGGAAGCTGACGTCATCCGCTTCCGCCGGGTCGATCCACGCCAGCGCGGAATTGGTGGTACCCAGGTCGATCCCGATGTTCATGCGGTCACGGGTACTTGTTCGCGGACGTTGAACTCCAGCTTCCAGCGGCGGCCGTCGTTGGCCGCGCACCAAAGCTGCAACTGCCCCAACTCCGTTATCGCCGTCTCGAACGATACCGGAACCACGCCGCCGCTCTCATCGGAGAAGCTCACCTGCATGCCCGGCATCTCTTCCAGGTCGCCCGCCAGATCTTCAATGACGTCGCCGGGATCGTCCGTCTTGCGGGTCGCCGATGAAAAGAATCGAAACTCCGCCGGCTCACCAACCACCAATCCAAACGGACGGCCCGGGATGCGCACCGCCGTTCCTTCTTCCATCCCGAACTGCGCCACCGTCAGCGCCTTCAATGGCGCGGGCAATCCCGGGACCGCCGGCATCGCGCTCTCCACTCCAACGTAATAAGAACGCGAGACGCCCCCGCGAATCCGCACGCCTTTGCCTTTGCGCGCCGCTCCATAATAAGCCGCGCCTCGCGCCACCGCATGCATCAGATCTTCCCCGCTCAGCGTGGTCACCGGCGTTCCCAGCCAATGGTGCAGCACCTGCGTCAAGCGCTCCCGCACGAACGGCGCATGCAGCACGCCGCCGTTGAACAGCACGTGCGTGGGCCGCGCAAATCCGCCCGGTACCGCATGGGTCAGAAAGCGCGCCAAGTGCCGCGTCACCGCCGCGTCGGCCGCATACGGCAATCCCAACTCCACCAATCCGCCGCGCCGTTTCTGCGGCATGTCGGTCGGCGCAACCAGCGGAAAGAACCCGTCCATCACCTGCTCGATATCGGACCGCCGCAGTTCCGCCTTGATCGCGCCACCGATCAACCGGCTGCCTTTTCCCAGAACAGTAACCGGATATTCGTCAGCCGTCGATCCCGTTTCCAGCAGTTTCTCCTTACCCGCGCGGCAATTATTCCACAGCGCCTGCAATTGGAAGTTATCGATCCGCGTGCCCTTCTCGCTCAACCGCGCCGCCACCACATGCGCCAGCGCCAGATCGATATTGTCCCCGCCCAGCAGAATATGTTCGCCGACCGCAACCCGCTCCAGACCCAGATCGCCATCCCGGTTCTCCACCGCGATCAGTGAGAAATCCGTCGTGCCTCCGCCGATATCGATCACCAGAACCAGATCGCCCGCCGCCACCATCTCGCGCCATTGCGGATGCGCGTCCAGCCACGCATAGAACGCCGCTTGCGGCTCTTCCAACAACGTGACTTCGCCAAAGCCGGCCTGTTTCGCGGCCTGCAGCGTCAACTCGCGCGCGAACTCGTCGAAAGACGCTGGAACCGTCACCAGCACATCCTGCTCTTCCAACGGCTCGTCCGGATGCGCCGCGTTCCACGCGTGACGCAAATGCTTCAAATACTCCGCCGAGGCGTCAATCGCCGAGATCTTTGGCACACCCTCAGGCGCTTGCCACGGCAGATTAGCCGCCGTCCGGTCCGCGCCCGGATTCGACAACCAGCTCTTCGCGGAAGCTACCAGCCGCCCGGCGTTTTCGCCGCCGCGCCGCTGCGCGAAGCGTCCCGCGATGTACCGCGGTTCCGCGTCCCATGGTAACGCGAGCGATCCCGCGGTAAACTCCGTTTCGCCCGGAAGATATAGAAAAGACGGGAGCAACGATTCGTCACCGACTTCGCCCGGCCCCGTCAATTGCGGAATCGGCAGCAGCTTCGCGCCGGACTCCACATCGCGCGTGAACGCCAGCGCCGAATTCGTGGTGCCGAGATCGATCCCGATAATCCGCTGCGCCCCGTCCACCGAGCTACTCCACTTCCAGTTCCGCCGGAGCGATCACCTTCAGGTTCTGCCCGCTCGGCAGCGCCGGAAAGTTGACCTGCGTCACCTGCCAGCCGCGATGGCGCAGCACGCCGCCCGCCGGCGGAGTCGCCGGAACGTTCCCGATAAATTTGATCCGCGCCGGATCTTTCGAGGGTGCTTGTGTAAACGAACCTTCCACGCCGTCAATCACCGGGGCAAACTGGAAGTAGCGGTCCAGCGCTTCCTTCACCGAGGTGTGAACGCCGCGCGCCGCGCTGCCCACCTGTTCATCGGAGTACGGCGCGATATCTTCCAGAAAGAAATCAAGCAGCCGCCCGTCCCGCTGCATGATGCCGAGCATTTGCAGCGCTCCATCGGAGGCGTTCGCCCTTGGAGCCGGAGGTGCCGTTGGCGGTGCGGTGGCGGCCGTGGGCTTCGTCACCGGCTTGGTGGACAAGCCAAGTTCAGTAACAAGATCGTCCGGCAGCTTGCCCGAAAACAGTAAATCGAAAAAAGCGCGAAAAGCGAGTGCGATGCGGTTCAAACGTATGACTCCAAAACCTTTAGTCTAACGTAGACACTGGCTCGACCACCGTCAGCTTCCGCAGCCGCTCCAACTGCTTGCGCGCCTGCCCCGCCCACGAACTGGAGCTATCCAGCTTCAAGTAAGCTCTCCAATGCTTTACCGCGCGCAAGCTGTCGTTATCGCGCTCGGCGATCAGGGCCAGGTTGAAGTGCGCGTCGGCGTAATCGGGATTCAGATTTACCGCCAACTCGTATTGATCGCGCGCGGGTTCCATCTGACCCAACTCATCGAAGACGTTCCCCAGATTGAAATGCGCCAGCGGATACTTCGGATCGGCATCGATGGCGCGCTGATAGTAAACGGCCGCTTCCCGCAGCCGCCGCGCGCGGAACGCGATCGTCCCCAGGTTCACCAGCGCCCCGGCCGCATTCGGGTTGATCTCGATCGCGCGCTGATACGCTTCCAGGGCCCGGTCGGCCGGCGCGCCCGTTTCCTCCAGCGTGAGACCTTTCTGGAACCACTCCTCGGCCTCGTCTTCGCGCGGCCGCCGCGGCTCCGGCTTCACCTGCATGGTGCGGACCGCGGGTATGTCCGACGCGTCGAAATCGAACAAGAGCTGACCGGTAATCGCCTCCATGCGCTGCCCGGCGATCAACACGGAAATGGTCTTCCCATCGGAGACGATGCGCAACTCATTGAGCGGCTGTTCCACGCCCTTCAGCTTCTGCTTCAATGAATCGAGCGCGAGCCCGATCTGCTTCGACGGGATCTTACTCTCGCTCAACTTCTGCAAAGCGCGAAGCGCGATTAGATCGCGGAAGCTAAACTCCTCAGAAAGCGGGATTAGCCCTTCGCGTTCCCAGCTTTTCAGACGTCTTTCGGAAACATTCAACATGCGCCGGACATCCTGTCGCGAGTATTCCCCTCGCGGCTGCGAAACGGAATCGAGCGACGGCGCATTCGCAAGCACGGGGAAAGTTTAGCAAGTCGGCGAAGGATCGTGCATATCGAGGATGCACCGATTCACGCCAGTTCTCGATCGCGAAGGCAACGCCGCAATTAGACAGTCGGGCAGTTCGACGATCGCGCCTTGCCGAGCGGCCGCCGCCTTGATCGTCGCGGCCATCCGGTAGTCCGCGGCGTTTGGGGTAACCTCTTCGTTCCGATTTAACCAGGCGAGCGCCTTGCTCATCTGGCCTGCCGCGTCCTTGAATGCCAACCCAAAGACAATCTCGCCGGGCCACAGTAGCGTCGTGGCCCTTCAGATATTCGGAAAGTATGTCGGTATCGAGGATGGATTTCAGCGCCATTCCACAGCGGATTCGCGCCGCCGAGTTACGTGCCCATCCGCTCGACCCATTGAGCGCGCCATGCGGGAGCCACGAATGGATCGGCGAAGTACTGTGTTTCCCGTGCAACCTTGCCGTCCCTGAACTCCATAATGCTCACGGTATAAGACGGCTTGCCGTCATAGGTCAGGATGAATTCGGTGATCCAGAGATCACCGCCGCCGGTGATTCGTCGAATTGCGAACCGCTTCCGGTTCGGCTGACTAGCGCGTTGGTTCTGTATGTTGCGCCGGCCGCGGGTCCGCTCACCGGATTGCGGGTATTCCAGCACCGCGTCTTCGTGATAGATGCGGTGCTCCGTTTCAAAATCGCCGGCATCGGAGGCCGCCCAATGCTGATCCAGCGCCGCACGGATCTCTTGATCCCGCGCTCCGGACGACTGATCCTTCCTTTGCTGATCGTTCATCTTGAGCTCGGCCACCTCAGATTCTACACCGCGTCGAAACTTCGCCCGGACGATCGACGCGCAAAGCTATGATGATCGAAGGATGCTCCCCCACGCTTGAACCGCTATCTGGCCGTCATGCTCGGAGGCGCGCTAGGCTCCGTCCTCCGCTACGCGATCGGCATGGCCATCGTGAGCCGCTACGCCACCGCCTTCCCCATCGCCACGTTCCTCATTAATGTAACCGGCTCATTCCTCATCGGTGTAGCCATGACCGCCATACCCACCACCGGCTCGCCGATTCTTAGACCGCTAATCGTAACCGGCATGTTAGGCGGCTACACCACCTTCTCCGCGTTCGAGTGGGAGACATACGTCTCTACTAAAGGTGTCGCGATCGCGTATATCGTCTCCAGCGTGGGACTCGGATTTCTCGCTTGTTGGTCAGGCGCAGTGCTCGCGCGCTATCTTAGTCGCTAGTAGGTGTACCTGATGCGAACCATCCTCGCTATGATCCTGATTACCTCATCTCTTCTCGCTCAAGGCGGACCGCGCGCCGGATTAGAAGGCAACTGGCTCGGATCTCTGGAAGCCGGTCCGGGCGTGAAACTCCGGCTTGCCTTTCATTTCACCCAATCGCCCGACGGCAAACTTACGGGAACCCTCGATAGTCTGGATCAGGGCGCGATGGGGATGCAGCTAAGCGCCGTATCGGTGAATGGAACTGCCGTATCGATCCAGTTACAAGTACCGCCCGCCACTTATACCGGCACCCTCAACAGCGCGGGAACCGAGATCGCGGGCGAGTGGCATCAGGGTGGCGCCGCTCTGCCGTTGACTGTAATGCGGGTCGATACTACCCCGGTAATCGAGCGCCCTCAGGAACCCAAGCCGCCCTTTCCCTATCGAGCGGAAGATGTCACTTATCCGAGTAAGTCATCGGGAGTGCAACTTGCCGGCACACTCACTATGCCCGAGGCCGGCGGACCGTTTCCCGCCGTCTTATTGATCACCGGCTCCGGCGCGCAGGATCGCGATGAAACTCTTCTGGGCCACAAGCCGTTCCTTCTCATCGCGGATTACCTAACCCGGCGCGGCATCGCAGTGTTGCGCGTGGACGATCGCGGAACCGCGAAATCCACCGGCAACTTTAAAGAATCGACCACCGCGGACTTCGTCGAGGACGCGGCCGGCTCGCTGGCTTATCTGAAAAGCCGCAAAGAGATCGACCCGAAGCGCATGGGATTGCTCGGCCACAGCGAAGGCGCGGTAATCGCTCCCATGCTTGCCGTCCGGTCAAGCGACGTGGCGTTCGTCGTCATGATGGCCGGCACCGGCGTCCCCGGCCGTGAGGTTCTAAAAGCGCAGGCTTCCGCCATCATGCGCGCTTCAGGCGCCACGCAAGAGGCCATCGATCAGAACACCGCTACGCAGGACAAACTATTCGCGCTGGCCGATGAGAAGGTCAGCCCGGTTCAAAGGGACGCTCAGTTGGGCGCGCTGGAGAAGGAGTTACTCGATAAGGTTCCGGAAGGTCAGCGCAAAGCCATGACTGGGTTCGTCAAGAATCAAATCGCCATGTCGACCAGCCCTTGGATGCGTTACTTCATCAACCTGGATCCCGCGACGTTCCTGCGCCAGATGAAGACGCCCGTGCTGGTGCTGAACGGGTCGCTCGACTTACAGGTGCTTCCCTCGCAGAACCTGCCCGCCATCGTATCCGCGCTGGAGCAAGCGCACAACCCCGATTACGAAGTGATCAAGTTCCCGAATCTGAACCACTTGTTCCAGACCGCCAAGACGGGCTTGATGTCGGAATACGCGCAGAGTACGGAAACCATTTCACCCTCGGTCCTCAGCGCGATGGCGCATTGGATTCAGATCCACACGGGTAAGCCGGAGTAACGTCACACCAGTCCTTTGCCCTCTTTGACGGTAACTACCCGATCGGCTTTCACGCCCGCGCATTTATCCACCTGACCGCTGGGCCAATGTACTTCCAAGTCGGCCTTCTCCGACTTACCCAGACCGAAGTGTACCCGTAAGTCGCTTTGCGAAATGTAACTTCCGCCGCTGCGAACTTCATCCATCTGGCGGTGTTCGCCGGCCGGAGTGCAGTAGACCCGCGCGCCAATCCCGGAACGGTTGGACTTCACCCCTACCGTCTTCACCGCGAGCCAGTGATTCTTCAGCGTACTCTCGCAGCGGAGTAACTGGGGTACGTCATTCACGCAGTTCACGGCAACATCCAGACAACCGTCGTTATTGTAATCTCCGACGGCGCAGCCCCGGCCGGGTACTAGCTCGTTGATTCCCGGGCCGGCTTGTTGCGAGACGTCTTCAAACTTACCGTTCTTTAAGTTGTGATAGAGCACCTTTCGCTCGCGGTAACCCGACTCAATCGCCGTCTCGCTGACCTCCGGATATACATGACCGTTACAAGTCAGGATGTCCGGCCAACCATCGTTATCGAAGTCGAGAAACGACGCGCCCCAACCGAGAAAGCGCGTGTTGCGTCCCAGCCCCGCCTCGAAAGTACTGTCCTCGAAGTTATCGCCGCCTAAGTTCCGATACAACGTCGAAGTATCGCCCGCGAAGTTCGTCTTGAAGATCGCCAGCCTCCCGTCCCCGTAAACGTCCGCGGCAGTTACTCCCATGCCTGCCTGAGTCTTTCCATCCGGCCCAAACGCCACGCCCGATTCCACCCCGATATCGGTAAAGGTTCCATCGTGGTTATTCTTCCAAAGCGCGGATGGACTGGAGTCATCGGCCACATAGATATCCGGCCAACCGTCGTTATCGAAGTCGCCCACTAATACGCCAAGCCCGTAAGTGCCCTGCTTCTTCAGTATCCCGGCTTTCTCGGAAACGTCCGTAAACGTTCCATTGCCGTTGTTGCGGAACAGAATATCTTTGCCACCCTGTAAGCCAGGCGGTCCGCAAGCTACCAGAAGGTTCTTGTATAGACACGGCCCGCTCTCCGGCAGCGGCGCGGTTTTCGGATCGAAGTCAATGTAGTTCGCGACGTAAAGATCGAGCAGCCCGTCGCGATCGTAATCGAGAAACGCGCATCCCGTGTTCCAGCGCTTGAGGCCGGAAGTAGTTCGCGTGGTTACGCCGGCCTTCTGCGCAACGTCGGTAAACGTCCCGTCGCCGTTGTTGTGCCATAGCGCGCAGTCACCCCAGTAACTCACGAATAAGTCGACATAGCCATCGTTGTTATAGTCACCCGCGCAAACTCCTTGTCCCCAACCGGTCCGCCCAACGCCGGACTTCAACGTAACGTCGGTGAACGTTCCGTCCCGGTTGTTCTTATACAAGCGGCTCACCGGCTGCGCCCCCGTTGGAAAAGCCGTTTCGAATCGAGTCCCGTTGACGAAGAACAGATCCAGCCAGCCGTCGTCGTCATAGTCCACGAAGGCCACACCGCAGCCCGTTGTCTCCAGCAGGTACTTGTTCTTGTTCTCCGCACCGAAGATGGTCTTCTGACGCAGCCCCGCCTCCCGCGCCACGTTTTTGAACTCCACTCCCAGCGGTACGCCATAGAGAAGCTGGTCGAAAGCGAATACCGGCAGGCTGGCGCACAGCGATCGAAAGAACAGACGGCGGGAAAACATGTAAGCGAACCTCTATTATGATTCGGGTGTGACCTTGCAGTCCGGGCGGATGTTGCTGGCCTCCCTGTTTTGCCTCGCCCAAACGCCGTTCGCAAGAGCCGCCGATTGCGCCACCTGCCATCCGGCCGAGGCGAAATCCCAAGCCCGGACCGCCCACGCTTCCGCGCTGATGCCGGCCAACCAGAGCGCATTCGCCGCGCACCTTCCGGATCATCCGCTCGCCGAGGCGGCAAACGGTTACATGTTCACCTACCAGCGCACGCCGGTGGGCATAATGGCCACCGCGGCGCGGGGCGCCGATTCGGCTCAAGGACTGATCGCCTGGGTCTTCGGATCCGGCACGCGCGGACAAACGCCGCTTCTCAGTTTCGGCGGCAAGTACCTGGAGCACCGCGTCAGCTTCTACACCGAGAGCGGCAAATACGGGATCACCACCGGACAGGACAATGGAGTTTCGCCGAACGCGGCTAAAGCGCTGGGCGCGACTCAATCCACAGGCGATTTGAAATCCTGTTTCGCCTGCCATGCGACCGGCTCGATTCTGGACCCCGCCACCTTTATTCCCGGCGTACAATGTGGACGCTGCCACGCCGGCGCGGAAGAACATGCGGCCGGACACGGCAAACCGGTTAACCCCGGAAAGCTGGATCACGCCGCTCAGGTGCAACTTTGCGGAACGTGCCATCGCACAACGCCACAGCCGGGGAACGACGATCCGGTGGTAAATGTCCGCTTCCAGCCGCTGCGCCTAATGAAGAGCCCGTGCTATCTGCAGGGCGGAATTGCGTGTAACACTTGCCATACGGCGCATGTGGACGCTCGCCGCGGCGATCCTACTTATTACAATGGCAAATGCGCGAGTTGCCACGGAGAAGAGAAACAGCACGTGGCTTCAAAGGGTAATGCGGATTGCATCGGCTGCCACATGCCCAGGAGCCGTCCAGGGCCGTCGCTCGAATTCACCGATCACTACATTCGAGTGGTTACCAAATGAGATTGGTTCTCTTCTTTATTTGCGGCTTTATGTATGGCGCGACGCTGCTGAAAGCACAAGACGGAACGCTCCCGACTCTTTTGGCTGAGGCCGCTGAGGCAAAAGCCCATGGAGACGCGGCGGGCGCGCTGGCGTTATTTGAAAAAGCCGAAGCGTTGGACCCGAAGTCTCCGGCGATTGAAGATGAGATCGGGTTTCTGCTCGCGGTTCTCAATCAACGGAACGACGCCATGTTCCACTTTCAGAAGGCGATCGATCTGGATCCGCAATTCGCGCCGGCGCACTTTCACCTGGGGGCCGCGTATTGGCTGCAGAAGGATGCCGGGCACAGCATTCCGCAACTGGAATCCGCAGTGGCGCTGGATCAGAAGAATCTGGAATACCGTCTGAAGCTGGGCGATGCGCTGAACGGGACCGGCCATTATGACGGGGCGCTGACCCAGTGGAAAGCCGCGATCGCGCTTGATCCTCAAAGCGCCAAAGGCTGGTATGGCCTGGGTGTGGCTTCGCAGGAAACAGCGGATTTGAAAACGGCCGCGGACGCGTTCCGGCACGCGGTGGATCTGGATCCAACCAATCTGGAAACGCGCCGCAGCTTCGGAACCAGTCTCGTGAACACCCGGCGTCCGGACGAGGGAATCGAACAGTTTCGGCTGATCCTGCAGGCGCGGCCGGACGATTCGACCGCGCGCGTCAGCATCGGATCCGCGCTGATCCAGAAGGGCGACCTCGATGACGCCATTACGGAACTCCGAGAGGCTTTGAAACAGAATCCAAACGATCCGATTGCGCACTACGATCTTGGGCTTGCGCTTAAGAACAAGGACGACCTGGATTCCGCGCGGGCCGAATTGCGGCGCGCTTTGGAACTGGAGCCGCGTCTTGCGGAAGCGCACTACACTCTTGGAATTCTCGCCTGGCAAACCGGGAATGCCGACGAGGCGGCGCGCGAAATGAAGGCGGCGGTTGACATACGTTCCGATTACAGCGAGGCGTGGTTCATGCTTGGGAGCACATTGAAGCAGAAGGGGGATCTAGATGGCGCGGAATCGGCTCTACGATCCTCGATTCGCCTGAATCCAGACAACCCCGGTGAATACAACACTCTGGGCCAGGTTTTGAAGGCGAAAGGGAACGTCGCGGGGAGCAAGGAGGCTTTTGCGGAAGGGGCGCGTATCAAGCGGGAGAAAGAGAACCAACTGGGTAAATCGCTCAAGAGCGGCCAATAAGGGCTTCGTAACGTGCGGTAACACTTGCCCAACTTATTGATAACAATGGTTTGGTGCGATTTAACAGTATCAAACGATGTTTTGACTTGCTATATAGCCCATAAAGAATAACTATCTAGTGGATAAGGGTGGGTACTCCGTTGATAGCGAACCGCCACGTAGAAACGCAGGCGCGCAAGCTCCTGCTACACAGAATCGCTGTAAAACAAGGAGAAAGCATGGAAGCAATTAGAAAGAGCCATTGGTCCTTTTTAGGAACCGTGGTTTTTCTGCTGCTGGGGCTCACAGGGGTTGCCCAAGCACAGAACACATTCGGTAGCATTTTCGGTACCGTAACGGATGCGAGTGGATCAGCCGTGGCCAACGCAACCGTATTAATCACGGAAACAACCAAAGAAACGGCCACAACCGCGGTTACCAACGAAACCGGAAACTACAATAAAGGGCAGTTGATCCCGGGAACGTATCGGGTGACAATTACCGCCCCGGGATTTTCGAAGGTGGTTTCGAACGACCTCATCGTTCAGGTAGACGCCGCCGCGAAGTTCGATGCGGCCCTACAGGTAGGTGACGTCACCACGCAGGTGGAAGTAACGGCGGCAGCGCCGCTCCTGCAGTCCGACCGCGCCGACGTTGCGCAGACGCTGACCCAGCAGCAAATCAATGACCTGCCGAACATCGGACGGAATCTGCAATCGTTCGAGCTGCTGAACCCTGGTACGGCGAAGTTGCCATGGCAGCACGCGTCGGACGAGAATCCACAGGGAAGCGTTCAGCTGGTGACCAACGGCCAGTTGTTCGATTCGCAGGGCTATGTGCTTGATGGAACCACGAACCAGGATCCGATTCTGGGAATCATCATCATCAACCCGACCATCGATTCCATTTCAGAAGTGAAACAGGCGAACCAGGACTTCGATTCGGAGTTTGAGTACACGGGCGCCGGTCTGGCAATTTACTCGACCAAGTCGGGTTCGAATGCGTTCCACGGGGACGCTTTTGAATACCTGCAGGTCAACACGCCGGGCTTCCAGGATTTTGCCCGCGACCCATTTTCGCAAAACTCGCCATCCGGCGTTCCCACCTACCGGGAGAACCAGTTCGGCGGGTCGATAGGCGGACGCGTGATCAAGGACAAGCTTTTCTTCTTCGCGGATACGCAGCTTACTCGTGAATCGCAGGGCGGTTCCAAAACGGTTTCGGTACCGACGGCAGCCGAGCGCACGGGAGACTTCAGCGACTGGTTGGCGGCGGGAAGCAATGTAACGATCGCTCCCAACCAAGTGATTAACCAGTATCAGATTTTCGATCCGACTACCGGGAACCAAACGACGGGTCAGGGACGTACTCCCTTCCCAGGGAACATCATTCCCATGAGCCGGTTGAGTCCGCAAGCGCTGGCGCTTCTGAACTATTTTCCGCTTCCGAATTATGGCGGAAACGGCACCTCGTATACCAATAATTACGAGGGTAGCGGCGCCACGGCCATTACCGGAAACTCCTGGAATACCCGGTGGGATTACTACCTGAACCAGAAGAACTCCATTTTCGGACGCTACAGCTATGCGGCATACACGGAATCCGCACCCGGTCTGTTCGGTTTAGAAGCGGGCGGTCCTCAGCCCGTGAACTACGCCGGCAACTCCCAGGCGTTGAACCAGAATCTTGCTATTGGCTGGACCGACACGATCAGCCCCACGCTGGTGAATGAAGTGCGTTTCGGATACGTTCGCTATCACGTGAACGACGTGCCGAACGGATACGGCACGGATCCGGCGACCGAGGCTGGCATCCCCGGGCTCAACCTGGACAAGACCTATACGTCGGGACTGCCCGCGTTCAATATCAACAATCCTACTGGAGCCGCGGAGCAAATCGGCTACGCTTTGAGCGTCAACCAGTGTAACTGCCCGCTAACGCAACTGGAGAGCCAATATCAGTTGATCGATAACATCACCAAAGTTCGGGGCAACCACTCGATCAAGCTAGGGACGGATCTCAGGTACGCCTTGAACCTCCGCGTACCAAGCGACAGCCACCGCGCGGGTGAGTTGGCGTTTAACTCTTCCGCAACGGGAATCGTCCCGGATGGCGGCGGCGGAACGGCCGGCGGGCTAGGTATCGCATCGTTCATACTGGGCGATGTCAGTACTTTCCAGCGCTATGTCAGCTCCAGCACGGATGCCGCCGAACGTCAGAAGCGGTTCTTCTTCTACGGCCAGGACGAATGGCGCATCAGCCCGAAGCTGACGTTCACGTATGGCGCGCGTTGGGAGATGATTTTCCCGGAGACGGTGAATGCGGCCGGCAACGGGGCCACGTACGACCCAAGCAATAATCTGCTCTACGTATTCGGGGTCGGGGGTGTTTCGAGCCATGGTATCCAGAGCATGAACTGGCATACGATGGAGCCACGGATTGGCCTTGCGTACCAGCTCAATCCTAAGACAGTGATCCGCAGCGGGTATGGATGGGCTTACGACCTGGGAACTTTCGGGTCGACGTTCGGCCACAACGTGACGCAGAATCCGCCGGTTCTCTCCAACCAAACCTTAAACCCGCCCGCTAGTTTCGACAGCGTATTCACGCTGGCGAGCGGCCCCCCGGCATTAACGCCGATCGTGGTCAGCGCCAATGGCACCGCTGAACTCCCCAACGGAATCAATCCGAAATTCCGTCCGGCTACGGTAACGCTGCCGACGGTGTACCAGTACAACTTAGCGATCCAGCGCCAGATCACCAATAAGGTGGCTGTGACGGCGGCTTACGTCGGCAATGCCACCCGGCATGGCTTCCTCGGAACCAGTAACAACGTCAACATTAACGAGGCGCCGTTTATCCCCGGCGCATCCAATCCGCAGTTCAACCAGCCCTATTACATCAAGTATGGTCTGACTCAGGGCTTGAGTTATTACTGCGATTGCTCAAACGAAATGTATAACTCGCTGCAGGCCACATTCAAAGTGGATCGAACGGCCGGCTATACGCTTCAGGGCAGCTACACCTATCAGCGGTCTTACGGACAGGGCTGGGGTTCCTACGACCCCAACTACTATTTCCTTTACGACCGGGCCGCCGGCGAAGGTTATAACAGCAACCTGCCCCGCAACCAGTTAACGCTGTTGCAGAACTACGACGTCCCATTCGGTCACGGGCGCAAGTATGGTTCCACCACTCCGCGAGCTTTGGATCTGGCCCTCGGCGGTTGGAATGTGAGCGGGATTACGACGTTCTACAGCGGCCTGCCCTTCGATCCGACGTTAGAAACGGGATATCCCGGCGATCCGAATACCGGTCCCAACAACCGGCCGGACGATGGCACCGTGAGTCCCTACTCGGGTGCGCAAGGGAACCGTAATCAATGGTTCGTCGGCGAATCGCTGGCGCAGCTCGAGGCAGGTAATTCCGGCCCTTGGGCGCTACCGGCGGCCAATACGTTCGGCAACCACGGAATCGGAACTCTGTTTGGACCGCACTTCATTCAGCAGGATATATCTCTGATGAAGAAGTTCGCGATCACCGAGCGGATTGGATTTATTCTGCGAACAGACGCGACGAACATCTTCAACCACACTAACCTGGGCCTTCCGAACAGCGACATCGAGTCCGGTCAGGCCGGGCAAATCACGAGCACGGCTTTCGGCGGCAACAACATGCGCCGTTTGCAATACTCGGCGACGGTTACTTTCTAAATCGCTACCTATCCTTTAACATGGGCCGGTGGAGCAAACGCTCCGCCGGCCTTTTTCACGTGGGTGGAGTCCTGATAGACTCCAGATAGTTGCCCCGATGAAGTCCGTACCGATCCTCTTTGTTCTTGCGGCTTTACCGTTGATTGCCGCGGCGCCGGTTACCTTCAACAAGGACATCGCTCCCCTTACAAACGAATATTGCGCGCCGTGTCACCGGCCGGGACAAGCCGGTCCATTTTCCCTGCTGACTTACTCCGATGTGAAGAAGCGCGCTGGATTAATCGCGGCCGTCACTAAGAGCCGCTACATGCCGCCGTGGCTTCCGGAACACGGGTACGGGCAGTTCGCGGGCGAACGGCGGCTTACCGACGCCCAACTGCATACCATCCAGCAGTGGGTGGCCGACGGGATGCTGGAAGGCTCGCCCGCCGATGCGCCGCCGACGCCACAGTTCACTCCCGGCTGGCAGTTGGGTGAACCCGATCTGGTGATCCAGGCGCCCAAGCCTTTCACCTTGCAGGCATCCGGGCCGGACGTGTTTTGGAACTTTGTTCTGCACGTCCCGATCGATCAGACGCGTTACGTGCGGGCGTTGGAAATCCGACCGGGCAACGCGCGCATCGTGCATCACGCCAACCTTCTGGTGGACCGCACGCGCTCTTCGCGCGCTCGCGAGGCCAGCCCGGGGGACGGCTTCGCCGGAATGGATTTGAGCATCGAGGCGGACACCTTCGAGCCGGACAGCCATTTCCTCTTCTGGAAGCCGGGCAGTACGCCGGACGTGGAGCCGGACGGAATGGCGTGGCGCATCGACAAGGGGAACGACTTGGTGTTGAACGTTCACTTGCAAACCACCGGCAAGCCGGAAACCGTGCAGCCGACGATCGGCCTGTACTTCACCGACAAGCCGCAGACCAAGTTCCCGATGTTGATCCAGTTGGAACACGATGGCAACCTCGATATTCCGGCCGGCGCAAAAGACTTCCTGGTCAGCGACGACTTCAAGCTTCCGCTTGACGTGGATGTTCTGAGCGTCTACCCGCACGCGCACTACCTGGGAAAACTGATGGAAGGCTATGCGACGCTGCCGGACGGAAAGCGGAAGTGGTTGATCCGCATTCCCGACTGGGATTTGAACTGGCAGGCAGTGTACCGGTATGAGTCGCCGGTATTTCTGCCGCGCGGGACCGTAATCTCCATGCGGTACCAGTATGACAACTCGGAAGGCAATCCGCGCAATCCGAACCATCCGCCGAAGCGCGTGCTGGGCGGAAACCAATCGACCGACGAGATGGGGCACTTGTGGCTGCAAGTGCTGCCACGCGGGGATGCGGGCCGTCGCGAAGTCTTGCAGGAAGCCGTGATGCGGCACCGGCTGGAAAAGTATCCGGCGGACTTTTCCGCGCACTTCAATTTGGGCGCGCTTTTGCTCGCGCGCAACCGGCCGAAAGACGCCATCCCTTACTTTCGGGACGCGCTGCGGATTGAGCCGGAGCAGGCGGCCGCTCTCAACGAGTTGGGCGCCGCGCTCATGATGGCGGGCGATGCCAAGCCAGCGACGGAACTGTTCGAGCACGCTCTGCGGGTGCAGCCCGGCTACACGAACGCGCGCTATAACTTGGCGAATGCCCAGGCGGATAGCGGACAACTGGCGGAAGCCGCCGCCAATTTCCGGCAAGTGGCGCAGGAAAACCCGGACGACACCACCGCGCAGGAGCATCTGTTTGCCGTGCTGGCCGAGATGGGGAAAACTCTGATGGGGGACGCGAAGCTGCCGGACGCGGCGGACGCGCTGCGGCAAGCATTGCTGATCCATCCGGAGAGTGCGGAAGCGCATAATAATCTCGGCGTGGTTCTGGCGCGCATGGGTGAGCGTAAAGAAGCAGCCGCGGAGTTCCAGGCGGCGCTGAGCGCGGACCCGGGAAATGCGGCGGCCCGGCGGAACCTGGATCTCGCGACGCAAGCAATCCGATGATATTGTTTTTGGTGGCGCTGCTGGCGCAGGCGACGGACGCGCATCAAACAGCGCTGGAAGAATATCGGAAGCACGCGTATGCGGAAGCGATCGTGTCATTCCGCAAGGCTCTGGAGGCGGAAAAACCGGGGAGCCCGGAGTATTTGGAATCGTCGCTGTTGCTGGGCCAGAGCCTGTTCTTGACCAACCATGCGGCGGACGCGATTACGGCGCTGGAGAAAGCGCCGCGTTCGAGCGAGGTGCTGTATATGCTGGGCAGCGCGTATCTGCAATTGCACGATAGTAAGAAGTCGGAAGCGACGTTCGCCGAGATGTACGGAGTGGACGCGGGATCGGCCTCGGCGCACCTGCTTACCGCGCAGATGATGATGAGGCAGGATCAGGAGGATGACGCGGAGAAGGAGCTGCATCAGGCGCTGGCTTTGAATCCCAAGCTGCCGCAAGTGCGTTATCTGCTGGGTGAGTTGCGCCTGTACCGGGGCGCGCCGGACGAGGCGATTGCGTACTTCAAGGACGAGATCGCGCTGAATCCGGATTCGTCGTTGGCTTATTACAAGCTGGGAGACGCGTACACGCGGCGGTCGGAGTGGCCGGCGGCGATTGCGAACTTGCAGAAATCGATCTGGTTGAATCCGGATTTCAGCGGGCCGTATATTCTGCTGGGCAAAGCGTATCTGAAGATGAATCAATTTGCGAACGCGGAAGGAGTGCTGCGGCACGCGGTGGAAGTGGACCCGCGAAATTACTCCGCGCATTATCTGCTGGGCCAGACGTTGATGCAGGAAGGGCGCGCGGACGAAGGGCGTCAGATACTGGACGAGTCGCAGAAGCTGAAGCCAAAGAGTTAGCGGCGGGGGCTGTTTACAGGTCACTGGGACTCGAATCGTCCTCGTCGCCGGTGAAGACGGGGAGCGGCTGGCCGATGCTGGCGGCGAAGCGGCGGAGTACCTGGTTGCGGGTCATGGAGCGCGTCGGATAAAGAGCGGGCGCGGGGCTGCTTTGCCAATTCAAAGCCATTCCGGAAGTGGCTGTGTTTGGAGCGGTTTGCGGGGTTTCCGGCGACTTTTTCATTTCGACTTCCTCGATTTCTTCGGTTTCGATTTCGGCTTGCGCCGACTCCTTTTCTTTTTCCATGGCGCGGTAGTGATTGAGTGCGTTGGAGAGGAACTGCCAGGCGCGGCTTTCGTGTTGTACGAAGGAATCGACGTCCTTGTTGCGCTTAAGGCGGCGGGCCTGGAGCGCGTCGAACTCGGCGGTCATTTTGAACTGAGTACGCGCGATACGGCCTTCGTGGCGGCCGAGCGATTCGAGCGCGCGGGGACCGGCGCAATCGGCACGCCAGGCATTGGCTTGACCGGCGACGGCGACGCTGCGTTCATCGTCACTGGTGAGGAAATGAGCTTCGATCACGGTGTCGTTGTTGAGGAGATTGTTTTCGATGGCGGCGGCGCGGTTGAGACGCCAATTGCCGTCGATGATTTTCTGGGCGAGCTGTTCTTCGCGGACGCCGACGGGGCGCAGGTCTTCGATGAAGCGGAGTGCGAGGTCGAAGTAGGGGACGGAATCGTCGGATTGCAGGCAAAGGTTTTGACCGGAGAGACCGTGCTTGAAGGCGTTCATGGAGACGCGGTGTTTGCCGGCGGCGGTGCGGGGGCCGGTGGATTTTTGCGCGTTTTGGCGGTTGGCCAGAGTGCGCTTGGATGGTTGCTCGTTATCGTGATCGGTCTGAGTAATGTGATCCTGTGTCATGCCCGATTGTGGAGCCGACGGAATGGGGGCGAATCGATGGGCGGCTGCAAGTGGTTGAGAGGATTGAGAGGATTTCGGGGCGAGGTCTGTGACTGTCGTCCCGGCGGGCGGAGAAATGGAGCAGTGTTGAGCAGGGAGTGGCAGATGCGTGCTTCGGGACTATGGCGAGTCGTAAGCGTTAAAGATGCATCATGAAGGCATGGCGAGCTTGACGGAGTTCAACATAAGCGAGGCTGTCGCTGTGCTCACCAGAACTCCAGCAACGCTGAATTCGCTGTTGCGCGGCTTACCAAGTATTTGGGTGCACAGCAACGGAGGAAAAGATACCTGTAGCGCTTTTGATCCCTTTGACCGTTTGCACAGTTGCATGTGAATCAGGAGAAGTCGCTGGAGCAACTCCTCGATGATTTCGCCTGCCTGCGCGGGGACAATCTAACGGCGCTGCGAGCGCTGAATCTACAGCAGGAAAGCTTGAGCCGCCGAGGGAAGCACCCAGCCTTGCGAGTGGTGACGCTCTCGGAACTTCTGGAGACGTCGGCCGTTCACGATCTCACGCACCTGCGCCCAAGAGGGCTTACTTTGCTGAGCAGGCTTCCTCGCTAATTCTCGCGGATAGCGGCTTCATCGTCTGGCTTCTTGCAAGGGGTTTGCCGTGACTGGTCCGCTGGTTGAGTCAGGCGGCAGCAACGAAGTTCCACACCAAGGGCAGAACCGCACATGGGTTGAGACGGTCCTGCCGCAATGTGCGCAGGCCGCGGCGATTGGGTGACGCATGACAAAGTACAGGAGAAATCCGAGTAAGTGAGGGAACAAGGCTGCGACGAGGACCCAGAGGACTGGCCGCATATCCCGCCGCCGGGCGTCCGCAAACACGAACCCGAGACACAAAAGCCAGATCGCGACCGCGACACCGAACAGTAAGGCGGCGGCGCCGTAAGTGGAAACGGTCCGCAACACAGTGCCCTGGTCAGCTTGCTCGAACCCCGCAACCAACCCGATCAGCAACGCACAACCCACACTGACCGAAGCCCAAAGCTGAACCGCCTTCGGAACAATACTCAGAAATCGACGGAGTCTCATAATATCCTTTCTTCCCGGCGAGTGCCGGCTTTCGTTATAAACGGCAATAGCGGAAACAGCAGCAAGACACAAAGCGAGGGCACAACCCAGAAAGCAAATAGCCCTTGCCGCACCGGCATGCGTTGTATGTCGAAGGCGGAGACGATCAGGCGCCCGAACTGCAGATCGACGAATGAGCCGCCGATGGTGAGTGCGATGGCGGCAACGCTGATCAATGTCCACCGCCGGAGATTCGGCTGCGCGGCCGGGACATGTTGCGTCCGCAGCTTGAGGGACGCGAGAACCCTGGCATTGAGGGTTGGATCCACCTCAAAGGAAAAACCGCCGAGGCCCGCGATAACTCTGTTGCAGACGCTGAGGTACTCCTGGCAGGGAGCGCACGTGTCGAGATGTTCGCGAAGTGACCGTTCCCTCTCAGCCGAGATGCCGGCCGCGAGACTCTCGTCAATCATGTGCTGGAAAGTTTCGTGGTGGTTGCTGTTCATGATATTTTTCCCTCGAACCGCGGCCGCAGTGTTGCGAGTCCTCGATAAATTCTGGAAGCAACCGTCGAGACTGGCGCTCCCACAATGACGGAAATCTCCTGTAGTGATAAATCTTCTTGAAAGCGCAGAACGAGGGCTTCGCGATAGACGGGTTCCAGGGTTTGCAGCGACCGGGCAAGCCGGGCAGCATCGTCCGTGCGGGCGGCGAGCGTGAATGGCGAGGGCTCATTGGAAGCAGGCGCCGGCCGAACAACAACATCGTCGTTCGAGTCCAGACTGAAGATCCGCCGCTTACGCATGGCATCGACGGCAATGTTGCGCGCGACCCTGAAGAGCCAAGGCTCAAAGCGGGACTTCCCGTCGTAGGAAGAGCCTCGCTCCAGAACCCGCAGCCACGTCTCCTGCACGAGGTCGTCCACCCCGTCGGATCTGCCGGACAGCATAATGAGATAGCGAACAAGCCGATATTGGTATCGCTCGACCAGCGCCTCAAGGAGCAGGACTTCTCTCTGGCGCAATCCGATCGCGATTTGCCGCGCGTCGCTCTCCATGGAAGCTCCCGAAGTCAGCTCATACTCGAACATACGTGGTGTATACGGATTAGGGAGCGGGAATTACGAAAAGACAAATTCCGCCGAACTAAGGCCCGCTTTTGCCCGTACATCCGATCAGGATTTAGCGCGCGGGTTGAGTCGCGATGCGGATCAGGAGTTGGCGAGACGGATGAAACCAAAGAATGCCACCTTTCTTTACCTGCTGGTTGTCCTGAGCGTTTCTACATTACCGGCCAACGCGCAATCGGCCTCGCAGCCGGACCCGCTTTTTCAAACGATTCGGGCGCTCGATACAAAGCTTTTTGACGCGTATAACCACTGCGATCCGGCGACGCTGGGCGCGATGGTGTCCGACGACCTGGAGTTTTACCATGACCAAACAGGGTTGTCTGTGGGGAAAGCACCGTTTCTGGCCGCGATCAAGCAGAATATCTGCGGAAAGGTGGAGCGGACGCTGCTACCGGATACGTTAGAGGTGTACCCGTTGAACGGATATGGAGCGGTGGAAATCGGGATCCATCGTTTCCACCATCCCGGGCGCCCGGAAGACGGCGCAGGAGATGCGAAGTTTGTGATGCTATGGCAGAACAAGAGCGGCGTCTGGAAAGTGACACGCGTGATCAGTTACTACCACAACCATGGATTACTGGCGAAGTAAGAGCGCTTGGTCTCGTTAGCTACCTGCCTTTCGCTAAAATCAGAGATATCTGTCCGGCATGATTAGAAGTGTGAAAGAGCGCGTGCGCAAACAACCTTACTCTGGAAACAGTGCCAAAGAAAGGAGTATCGACCGGTTTCAACCAATCCTCGTCAGAGCTTTCTTTGACGAGGTCTTGAAGCATTTGGTAACCTCGCTCAATCAGATCTCTGCTAACGCCGACGTCGTACCGCTGACCGGTATCGACTTGCCCTATCGTCGTGTTTGTTACATCACTTTGCACGCCGAGCAATTGGCCGAATAGGTTGATCGTCTCACCAATATGACGATAGATAAAGCCGATTGATGCTGTATTCTCGTTCAATTTGAGATTCGAATTTTTTTCAGTAACCCGGTCGAAAGAGAAATGGCTTGTGTGCTGGTTTTGCTTCACCAGTTCTAATAGAACGTCTTTTTGCACTTTGTTGTCCTTCCAGCCCCCCAGCATACTTGACGCGGCTCAGCCCCGCGCTTCGCCTACCTACCATGGTGACGATAGAATGCACGTTGAAGAAAAACTGGAGTCTAATGTGGGTATGGTTCGAAAAACCCTCTCCGCCTTCCTGCGCGCGGGCTGCCCAGGAGTAACGTAAAATGGCACAAATTCCAAAGGCGCCGGACATCGAGGCCCAACGGGCGGCCATGAAAAAGCTCGAGTTTCTGATCGGAGAGTGGTCAGGCGAGGCTTCGGTTCTTCGCGGGCCTGGCCAGTTCGTGGACATGGCGCAGACCGAGTCAGCTCAATTCAAGCTGGACGGTCTGTTACTCATGATTGAGGGCGTGGGCCGCGCGAAGACCGACGGCCGCGTCGCCCTTCAAGCACTCGGGCTGATTTCTTTCGACGACGACGCGGGAACTTATCGGATGCGAGCTTTCAACGACGGGCGCTGGCTTGAGACTGAGGTCAAGTTGGCTGAAGGCGAGGGCTCGATTTCGTGGGGGTTCGCGCTTGGTGAATTCAAGACTTCGACAGTTCTGCGCATCAATGATAAGGGGGAGTGGACTGAGTTGGGGCAGCTAACCATCGGGGATCGGGCCCCGCAGAAAATGATGGAACTGAGGGTCAGCCGGATGGCCCGTTGAACGTACAATTGCCTTCGTTAGTGAGGTGTCAGGTGTTGCGGGTGTTTTGGTTCGGCGGGGCTGGCAGGCTGTTGCGTTGCATCCACCGGCTGAACTCTCACCGCGCTCACTGTCAGGTCCGGTATTCCGAGCCGCGTTTGCAGGCTATGCCGTACCATTGTTATCGGAATTTCTCCCAGAGTTTGCGCCGCCTCATAGTGAACGGTTATGGAAACGCCCGCGGGGCCGCCGAAGGCGACAGCAAAATCATGAATAGGCGCATCAGCGGACGGCCAAATTTCGCGAAGCGCCGGACGAACTCTGTCTAATACATCTTTTTGCACTTCGTCGAGATCTTTCTCTTTCGCGACTTCCGGAACTGGCCGTGTCAGGCGTGCCATGACGGCCGCTAACTCGCGTTTACTTGCAACCGCCTCAACCGAAATTTGAACGTCTTGACCGGTCCGGCTCATTAACCGCTGACGCATCTCAGCCACTTTTGCCTGAAGGATAGGTTTGATCGAAATGAGGCGAATTACGATACCTTCCTCGCCTATGCTCACTTGCTGCGAGACCAGGGTATCCGCAGGCGCCAGGCGCTTCAGTTCATCCTGAACGGCTCCGCGTGTAAGCGTTTCGCTCGTGACCTCGATCAATGCTCTCCGCAACGGCACGGAAATGGCGGCGAGCAGCACTAACATCATCAGGATGCGCCACCACAGGCGGCCCCCTGTTGACAGTATCCGCTCACCGCGGCCATGTGAAAAGATGCGTCCCGGAAGCCCTTCTCTTCGGGATTCCATCATGACTGTATGAACTGCGGCTGTATTCAGCCCGACAAGGAAAAATACGAAAAACGCGCTCGCGACGATGGCGACAAGGTTGGTGAGGAAAAGAAGCCCCGCGCCGCCCATAATCTCAACGTTTGCCCCGCTACCCAATCCGAAGCCCATGACGCAAAGGGGCGGCATCAGTGCCACGGCGATAGCGACTCCGGGCAATGCGGCTGCACGGTCGCCGGTCCCTCGCGACACCACCACTGAACCCGCCAAACCGGAGAGAAGCGCAATGGCCAAATCGAGCAGGTTGGGAGTTGTGCGCGAAAGGATTTCAGGCGTAGCGGAATGAAACGGCAACAGCCAGACCAAGAAACCGGAGAACGCAATGGAAACCGCAACGCTGGCCACGAGGTTTAGTACCGCTTTAATTCCCAAAAAGAGATCACCAATCGCCAGCGCCAAGCCGGCGCCCATGATCGGCCCCATAAGCGGCGATATCAGCATGGCGCCGATGATCACAGCCGGGCTACTCTCGACCAATCCAAACGTAGCGATGCCGGCTGAGAAGAAGATTTCCAGCCAATAGCTCAGGCTGCCGATTTCGGACGCCGTAAGAATCTGGGTGTAGACTTTGGGCTTCGCTCCCGCTTGAATGCCGAGCCAGGTCTGAAGCCGTCCGACGCGATCCGCGCTAGCCGTTCGAATGTTCTCCGAAGAATTCGTCATTCCAGTATGCCGCAAGCGGGCGCCCGGCGAGACCTCCAAGCCTGGTCACGCGGATCCCTGTATAGGGCTAAGTTTAGGGAATCAGGAAAGGACGCCGCCGTTCAATTCTGACGGACCCCAAGATAACGCGAGAGAAAGCTCAAGACCTCTTGAAATGCGGCGGCCACCTTGCGGTTTTGAAGCCCTATAGGTTTCGCTTCCGGCGGGAGTCCGTCGGGAAATACGTCAAACAGATGATTGAAACCTTTCATCTTGATTAGCCGATGTTCGACGCCTTGCCGCTGAAGGGCAGCGGCCATTCTTTCGGACAACTGATAAGGAACATCGGAATCCCGATCGCCATGCAAGAGCAGCGTTGGTGGGTAACGAGGTCCCACGAGCCGCTCCGGACTGAGATTGTTGAGCTTCTCGGTCTGTGTGAGCGGATCAAACCCTGCGATTTCCCGCGGCCAAAGTCCGTTTTGACGGCAGTAAATATAGAAGTCTTCGCGCGGGCGCACCGGGCTTTGCGAAAGCACCCGATCGGAAACCACTCGAAACGCTTCTTGCTTTGTCACCCGGCGTTGGTTTAAGAAAGATGCGCTTGGGCGGCCGTACCATTCGCCGGCGATGTCCCCATACCCATAAAAAGAAACGATCGCTTTAGGGGATGGGTGCACGCGAACTCCCGCCATTAACGCCAAATAGGCGCCAGCCGATTGGCCGACGATAGCGACTCGATTAGGATCCGCGGAGAACAGAGTAGGACCTTTCTCTTGAATCCACCGATAGGCATCGTCGACATCTTGAAGAATCAACGGTAGCTTGGTTTCCGGCCCGAGACGGTAGTCGACAGCAGCCACGACGTAGCCTGCTTGAAGAAATTGCTTTCGTTCATCGGCTGGAAGCATGCCGCGACCGCCGAAGATCAGACCTCCGCCATGGAGCCATAAGATAACCGGCCGCGGCTTGCTTCCCCGCAGACGATAAACATCGGCATGCATGTCATTGTTTTCGACCCGTTTATAGGTGAACGTTTTTGGCGAGATTCCGGCGCCGGCGATAGAGTTACTTTGGCACAGCGCGATTGAACTCGCGAGGGCAAGAAGTACCGGAAGGCGGAACACGTTCGCAGAAGTACGCGCGGTGCCAGTATGGCGCAAGAGGACATTTCGGGATCGGGGACGAGCCGGATTCCGGTTAGTGGACCGCAGAGGACCGCCGATCTATCAATACTTCGCTGACTTGAAAGGTTGGTTCGATATCGGTGTAATTTGTCATGTCGGCTCGAAGCGCCGGAAGATGCGGTGAAACGGCTTGCATGAAGTCGTCGAGCGTCTCGAAAAGGAAATGGCAAACAGCAAGATAGGGAGCGTCAGTGCCGGGGTTGGAGCTTATGCCCCGGTCCACCGAGACCCCTCTGAAACCCGGATGCGCGCTTAGGAGAGCGATTGAAAAAGGCATATGCTTCTCGACATAGTAATCAAGATCGAAGCGCGCGTTTTGGGAGTTTGGATAGAGGAAGCTAATCCTGATCATTGGAAGCAGAGACTAGCATATCCCGAACATCGAGCGGGCGAAAGGGGATTCTCTGACGCGCGCACTTGGTTACGCTCATTCAAAGGAGTCATGTGATCATGAAAAACCTGTTCGATGCGGGGATGGCGAATCAGGTAAAGGCCAGGCTGAGCAAATTGGAGCCGCAAAGTGAGAGGTGCTGGGGTACGATGACGGCGGCGCAGATGCTGGCACATTGCTCGGTGAGCATGCAGTGGGCGGTGGGAGAAGTGGCGCCCGACAAGGGATCGCTATCCGAACGCTTGATGGGGCGGTTGGTGAAGCGCATGGTGTTTGGGAACGACGACCCGATACGGAAGAATTCGCCGACGGCCAAGGGCCTCATTGTGTCCGCCGAGCGGGATTTCGCCGAGGAACGGGACCGGTTATCGGGATTAATTGACAAATTCGTCGCGGGCGGGACGGCAGGGTGTACGAATAATCCGCATAGTTTCTTTGGGACGATGACACCGGAGGAGTGGGCGATTTTAACTTACAAACATCTTGACCATCACCTGCGCCAGTTTGGGGTGTGAGCGTCGCGAATCGGTGCTTCTTGCCAGGAAGCTACGATGAAGAGCGAGAACAAGTATGAGACCATCCGAAGCCCTCATAGCACACCGCGAGGAATTGCGGCAGCTTGTCAAGCATGCGGTCTATCGCGCCCCCGCGTATTCGGGTCGGTTCTCACTTGAGCCGACACGGAAGAGAGCGATCTCGACGTCCTGGTTGACCCCGCACGATCCACCAGTCTGCTTACCATTGTGGGTTTGACGGACAGACGCCGAGAATCTGCTTGGAGTGCCGGTATCGGTTGTAACGCCGAACGGATTGCCGCCAAAGTTCCGCAACGAGGTACTGCAAAATGCGCAGCCCCTATGAAACCTCCGGAGCGCGTCGAAGATTATCTTGAACACATTGCCGGAGCGATTGAGCGCGCGACGAACTATCTTCAGCCGATTCCAGATCTCGCCGGATGAATACGTTATTGAAGCGATAGCGCAGATAGTGGCTTTCGATTCCTCAGGAGTTTGAGAAGGAACTGCGGGATTTCGCGTCAACCAAAGCGGAGCTTGCCTCATCGCTGCGTTTGACGTATCTTGAGGGCATGGAAGTCCATTTCAACCCCGACCTGCAAGCGAAGCTCACACAGCGGGCGACCCAGCAAGGCCGCGACCTCAATGAGACTGTGCAGGATGTTGTTGCGAGTTACTTCGAGGAGGAAGACCGCTTCTTTGAGGCCGTGAAACGGGGCGAGGCTGCTCTTGAGCGAGCCGAATTCCTGACTCATGAACAGGTGGGCGACCGGCTCCGTCGCTTTTTACGGCCCTGAGGCAAGTTCGTTGGTCTCTGCCGGCGGCCGAAGACCTCGAACGCATCTGTGCATGGATAGAGCGCGACAACCCGGAAGCATCCAGACGAGTCGCCAAGATCATCTATTACGGTTGTGGCCAACTAAAGAACTTTCCTGATATGGGCCGGGCCAGTGGCCGCATGATCGGGCGGCGCGAGCTTACCTTTCCACCCTTACCCTATATCGTCGTGTACCAGGTGAACGAACACGCCGTTGAAATATCGCGCGTGCTTCATGGGGCTCAGGACTGGCCCTAAAGAATCGCGAAAGGGTGCTTCTGTGTGGTGCGTGTTCGGCCGGTTCTCAGAGAAGCCGCGTAATTCCGGGTTAGTCACTTCAACGACACCGCCGGGAAGTAAGTGCCTGTGGGTTCGCGCGTCCACCAATCGCCGGTTTTCCGGCGCGTCGCGAAATCGGTGAAGCGGTATTCGTAAGTGATCGCGCGGATGTACTTCGGCGGCGTGCCGTGGAACGGGTCGCGCGCGAGAAGCGCCAATACGGGCTTGGAACCCTGGAGGAGTTTGAGAAGGAACTGCGTGAACCAGGGGTTGTCGTGATAATCGCCCAGAGAGGCGAACCACATTTGCCAGTCCAGGCGTGGCTGGTAAGGAGCTACCCACGAAGGCGAGCGATTAAGTGGGCCGGCTTTGTCGGGGAAGAGGTAGGGTTCCCAATGAGTAGCGTCGTTCGAACCTTCGACGGAGATTCCCGGGCGCGTGGTGGTCATCGACGCGAAGAGGCCGTATTGGTTGATGAGGCCGAAGGGAGCGATCTGTCTCGCTACGATTCGGATGGGCGCGGGTGGCGCGATGCTGAACATTTCGAGTAACTGGCTACCACTGATCACCGCGACGAAAACGAGCAGGGCGATGGAGACGTAGCGGTTGGCGCGCGGAGTGGCCACAGGCCGATTGTGAAAAAAACGATCGTCCAGTAAGAAGAGACAAAGCGCGATCGTTAGCCAGTTGAAGAAGGTATAGTTCCCTGTCAGTAAGATAAGCAACTGCAGTACAACTATCCCGGCGGCCGCGGCCTGTTTGAAGCGGCGCGGCGCGAAGATCATGAACGGGAGTATCAGTTCCACCGCGAAGACAAAGACGGTCGAGGTCTTTTGGAACCAGAGCGGCAGTTGCGCCATGTACCAGGCGAGCGGCGTAGGGAGCGGCTGCGTTTGATAGTGGTAAGTCAGCGCGGTCAGGCTGCTCCAGGTTGCGTCATGGCTGGTTAGTTTGACCACGCCGGATTCGAACACCAAGCGGAAGAGCAGCCATTGGAAGAGCCAGATGCGCGGCAAGCTGGGGACGAGGAAGATCGCGAGGAAGCCGGTTTCGAGAAGCAGGTAATCCCACTGGTAGCCCATGAAGATCTGGCCGGCGCTGACGAGGGAGAGATAGAAGATGAAAAGGATCGCGAAGGCCGCGCGCTGAGCGATGGAGTGAGACTTCGCGAGCGCGGCGGCGATGGCGATGACTGCGCCTGACCAGCACACGGCTTGCAGCGCGAAATCGGTGTGGGCCCACCAGAAGACGGTGGGCACGTCCCAGAATGCGCTTGATCCAGCTTGCCGCCAAACCGCGCCGAGGAAGACCGGGACCGGAAGGATTCCGTTCGAGCCAATTAGCCCATTGACCTGTACGCCGCAGGACACAAACGCGATCAGATAGATGATCCCGAGAGCCTTCGCAAACAGCCCGGCCGCGATGCGGTAGTTCACTTGTTGATAATATGCAACGATACCGAGTCCCAGGTTGGGCTCGCCAGGAGTCCTGTATGATCCAACCCGCCGCACAACGAGGCGCTACGGCCGCGCCGGCTCAGCACTACGGCGCCGCGCTATCGATACTGACGACGCTGTTCTTCATGTGGGGCTTCATTACGGTGCTGAACGATATTTTGGTTCCGCATCTGAAGGGCATTTTCGAATTGAATTACACGCAGATCATGCTGATTCAGTTCACTTTCTTTTCGGCCTATTTCATCATGTCGTTTCCGTCTTCGCGGATTATTACAGCGCTGGGGTATCAGAAGTCGATTGTGACGGGCTTGGCGGTGATGGGCGTGGGCGCGCTGTTGTTTTTACCGGCGGCGAATATTCCCTCCTATCCTTTGTTTCTGGGCGCGCTGTTTGTTCTGGCTTCGGGGGTGACGCTGCTGCAGGTGGCGGCAAATCCATATGTGGCGGAGTTGGGCGCGCCGGAGAAAGCTTCCAGCCGATTGACGCTGGCGCAGGCGCTGAACTCGCTCGGAACAACGATCGGGCCGAAAGTCGGCGGGCTGTTTATCCTGTCGGCGGCGACGATGACCACCGCTCAGTTGCATCAACTGACGCCCGCCCAGTTTCAAGCGCATCAGGCGATGGAAGCGAGTTCGGTGAAGACGCCGTATCTGGTGATCGGGATTTTGCTGTTCCTTTTGGCGGTTGTCTTCTGGGTCATCAAGCTGCCGGTTTTGACGCAGATCGACGAAGCGGCGACGCATGAGAAAGGCGAGCGCAGCGTGTGGAGCTACCCGCACTTAGTGCTCGGCGCGGTGGGGATTTTCGTGTATGTGGGCGCGGAGGTTTCCATCGGCAGCTTTCTGGTGAATTACTTTGAGCTGCCGAACATCGGCGGCTTGACCGAGCAGGCGGCGGCGGGATATGTATCGTTCTATTGGGGCGGCGCGATGGTGGGCCGGTTCATTGGGTCCGCGTTGATGCAGTATGTGAAGCCGAACCTGGTGCTGGCCGGCGCGGCGATCATGGCTTGCCTGCTCGTGATCCTATCGATCGTGAGTACCGGGCAAATTGCGCTATGGAGCATCATCGGCGTCGGTTTCTTCAACTCGGTGATGTTCCCGACCATCTTCACGCTCGGGATTGACGGGCTTGGCAAGATGACCGGCAAAGGTTCGGGGCTGCTGGTGATGGCGATTGTCGGCGGCGCGATTCTGCCCGTGATCCAGGGCGCGCTGGCGGACCGGTTCGGCGTGCAACTGGCGTTCATTCTGCCCGCCGCGCTTTATCTCTACATCATGTTTTATGGGTTCCGGGGCTCACGGCATGGTGATCTGTCGATTGAGCCGGCTTGACAGCGATCGCCATCACGGTTTCGAAGTGCGGCGGCTGCGATTCGCGATGCAGGATCGCGACGTCAGGCTGGTGGAAGCCGGCTTGGCGGAGTAAGTCGATCAATTCGGCCTGGGAGAAGCCGAGCCACACGTCGGCGTACATGTCGCGCGCGGCTTCGAGCGAATGCTTGAGCAGGTCCATCACAACGACGCGGCCGCCGGGCTTTAAAATGCGCGCGGCTTCGGCTACGGCTTTGGACGGATGGAGAGCGTGGTGAAGGCTTTGATGGAACAGCGCGAGATCGGTCGTGTCCGCATCGATGGGAAGTTCTTCGAGATCGCCGAGGCGGTATTCCAGGTTCTTGACGCCCGCGCGTTTGGCGATGCCGGCGCCGTACTCCACCATCTTCTTTGAGCTATCGACGGCGATCACGCGTTGCGCGCGTTGGGAAAGCTTGAGCGCGAGCGTGCCTTCACCCGCGCCCAGGTCTGCAATGACGAGAGGCGGCAGCAGGCGGAAGAGCATTTCGCTGGTGGCTTGCCAGCTACGGCCGGGCACATAGTCGCGCCCGAAGCGGCCGGCCATTTCATCGAAGAAGCCGCGGAATTTGTCTTTGCGGCGACGCAGAATGAGCTTGAGGCCTTCGTCATCGTGCGCGGCTTCCGCAATTTCCTCGGTGCTTTGGCGCAGGACTTCCGTCATGATCCGGCGCTCGGCCGGCGGCGCGCGCAGGCGGTATAAGCTCTTGGCGCCCGCGCGGCGGACTTCCGCAAAGCCGGCCTGCTTCAGCTGCGAAAGCTGCATGGAGATGCGGCTTTGGCCCATGCCGAGGATCTCCTGGAGATCGGCGACGCTCAGTTCCTCGCGCTGGAGAAGGCGGAGAATGCGGACGCGCGCTTCATCGCCCAACACGCGCATTGCTTTGAAAAATTCCGCCATCGGATCTAGCTTATCAATGAATCATGATATATTGATAGTCATTATGAGCACCGCCGTTATCGAACCCGCTGTAGCCGAATATAAAGTCGCCGACATTCGCCTGGCCGATTGGGGCCGTAAAGAGATTACGATCGCCGAGCAGGAGATGCCCGGGCTGATGGCGATCCGGAAGAAATATGCGAAGAGCAAGCCGCTGGCGGGAGTGCGCGTCACCGGGTCATTACACATGACCATTCAGACCGCCGTGCTGATTGAAACGCTGGTGGAACTGGGCGCGAGCGTGCGCTGGGCCAGTTGCAACATCTTCTCCACGCAGGATCATGCGGCGGCGGCGATCGCGGAAACGGGCGTTCCGGTGTTTGCGTGGAAGGGCGAATCGCTCGAAGAGTATTGGGAGTGCACCTACCAGGCGATCAGCCATGCGGAAGGCAAAGGTCCGGAACTGGTGGTGGATGACGGCGGCGATGTGACGCTGCTGCTGCACAAGGGCTATGAGTTGGAAGAAGGCGACGGCTGGGTGAACACTGCGTCGTCAAGCCATGAAGAGCAGGTGATTAAAGATCTGTTGAAGAAAGTGTATGCGGAGAATCCGCGGCGCTGGCATGGAGTGGCCGCGGATTGGAAGGGCGTCTCCGAAGAGACCACCACGGGCGTTCACCGGCTTTACAAGATGCAGCAGGATGGCAAGCTGCTGGTGCCCGCGATCAACGTAAACGATTCGGTGACGAAGTCGAAGTTCGACAACATGTACGGCTGCCGCGAATCACTGGCGGATGGAATTAAGCGCGCGACGGACGTGATGCTGGCGGGGAAAGTGGCGGTGATCTGCGGCTATGGCGACGTGGGCAAGGGCTCGTCGAAGTCACTGCGCGGGATGGGCGCGCGCGTGATTGTGACCGAGGTGGATCCGATCAACGCGCTGCAGGCCGCGATGGAAGGCTACCAGGTGGCGCCGATCGAAGACACGCTCGGAACGGCCGATATCTACGTGACATGCACGGGCAACGTCGATATCATCACGCTGGAGCATATGGAGCGGATGAAGGATCAGGCGATCGTGTGCAACATCGGGCACTTCGATAATGAGATTCAGGTGGAACCGCTGAACCAGGCGCCGGGAGTAAAGAAGATCAACATCAAACCGCAGGTGGATCAATACACGTTCCCGGATGGCCACAGCATTTTCCTGCTGGCGGAAGGGCGGCTGGTGAACCTGGGTTGCGCGACCGGGCACCCGAGCTTCGTGATGTCCAGCAGCTTCTCCAACCAGGTGCTGGCGCAGTTGGATCTCTGGGAGAACCGCGGCGCCTACAAGACCGGCGTTTATACGCTGCCGAAGAAGCTGGATGAGGAAGTGGCGCGGCTGCATTTGGACAAGATCGGCGTGAAGCTGACGAAGCTGACGCCGAGGCAGGCGGAGTATATCGGGGTGGCGGTGGAAGGTCCTTACAAGCCGGATTCGTATCGGTACTAGGCACGTGCGGGTTTCTGTGATCATGCCCTGCCGGAATGAGGTGGGGCATGTCGGGCGGGCACTTACGTCATTGCTTGGCGAATGGCGTGAGGCGGATGCGATTGAGGCCATCGTGGCGGATGGCGCGAGCGAGGACGGAACTCGCGCGGTAGTGGAAGGGCTGCGGAAGCGGTGGAGTTGCATTCGGGTGATTGCGAATGCGAAGCGTACCGTTCCGCATGGACTGAACCTGGCGCTGGCCGAGGCGCGCGGCGATGTGATTTTGCGTGCGGATGCGCATGCGGTTTATCCGGCAGGTTATATCGCGGGCTTGGTTTCGTGGTTGGAGCGGTCCGGGGCGGATAACGTAGGCTGCGCTTTGGAGACGGTGGCGGGCGCGGATACGATGGTGGCGCGGGCGATCGCGTTCGCGCTGTCGCATGCGTTCGGGATCGGGAACTCGCGGTTTCGGTTGGGAACGGCTTCGGTGAGAGAAGTGGAGACGGTGCCGTTCGGGTGTTACCGGCGCGATGTGTTTGAACGCATCGGCAAGTTCGATGAGGCGCTGATCCGGAATCAGGATGATGAGTTCAACTATCGCTTGCGGCGCGCGGGTGGAAAAATCCTGCTGATCCCCGGCATGCGCGTGCAATATTTTGCGCGATCCACGTTTCGGGAATTATGGCGGATGGCGTTCGGATACGGATTGTATAAGCCGCTGGTGCTAGCCAAGGTGAGGCGCGTTTATGCGATGCGGCCGCTGGCTCCGGCGCTGCTGGTGCTGTGCCTGATCGCCCGGTTGCGCGGGCCGTTGCTGCTGTATGCGGGGGCGAATCTGGCAGTGTCGGTGAATGCGGGCAAGCCGATGGCGGCGGTCGCGTTTGCGATTCTGCACGTGGGCTATGGGTGCGGAGTTCTGATCGGGCTGTTCAAGTTGCTGCGTGCGTAACTCGCTGTTTGAGCCCGGCTATCAGTTCACGATCCAAACACGCGAGCGCGCGGTGTTGCGGGTGCTCGCGGCAAACGGACATACGGACTTGCGGAGAGCGCGCGTGCTCGAGGTGGGAACAGGGACCGGCAATTGGTTGCGGGATTTCATTCGCTGGGGCGCGGCGCCGGAGCATCTGTTCGGAGTCGATCAGGATTGCGAACGGATTACGATGGCGCGGAGGCTGTGCCCGCCATCCGTTACGCTGGAATGTAGAGACGCCGTAAAGCTCGATTATCCGGATGAGATGTTCGATATCGTGGTGCAATCCACGCTGTTCAGTTCGGTCCTGGAACCGGAGCGCAGAGAGGCGATCGCGCGGGAAATGGTGCGGGTGCGGAAAGCGGCGGGTTCGATTCTCTGGTACGACATGCGGGTGAACAATCCGGCGAACGCCATGGTGCGCGGCATCGGGAAGGCCGAGTTGCGGAAGCTTTTTCCCGGGCAGCGGATGACCATAAGAAGAATTACGCTGGCGCCGCCGATTGCGCGCAGGCTCGCGAAACATGCCTGGATGATGGCGGCGCTGCTCGAAACGTTCCCGCCGCTGACGTCGCATTACCTGGCCGCGATCCAGTCCGCCGCATGAGAACCGTTCCGTTTCACCTGCCCGACATCGATGAGGAAGAGATCGCGGCCGTGACGGAAGTGCTGCGGTCGGGGTGGCTTACGACGGGCCCGCGCGCGGCGCAGTTCGAGCAGCGTTTTCGAGAGTACACGGGCGCGCGTCATGCGCTGGCGGTCAGTTCCGGAACGGCCGCGATCCATCTGGCGTTGAAGGCGTTTGGGATCGGTCCGGGTGATGAGGTGATCACGACGCCGATGACGTTCTGCTCCACCGTGCATTCGATTCTGCAGGTAGGGGCGACGCCGGTGCTGGCCGAAATCGGGGAAGACTTGAATATCGATCCCGCGATGGCGCGCGCGCTGGTGACCGGCCGGACGCGCGCGCTGCTGCCCGTTCACATGGCGGGCCTGGCATGCGACATGGATGATCTGCGCGCGACGGCGTCCGCGCATAATCTAGCGATTATCGCGGATGCCGCGCATGCCTGCGGTTCGGAGTATCGCGGCGGCCCGATCGGCGGCGCGGAAGCGGACGCGACGGCTTTCAGCTTCTACGCCACTAAGACGATCACGACCGGGGAAGGCGGCATGTTGACCACGGAATCGGACGCGGTGGCGGGCACGGCTAAGCTGATGCGATCGCATGGAATCGATCGCGATGCCTGGAACCGGCGCGCGGGTGAAGGCGCCTGGTTCTATGAAGTAGTCGAGGACGGGTATAAGTACAATTTGCCGGATGTGGCGGCGGCCATCGGGCTGGTGCAGTTGGGCAAGATTGAGCGCATGCGGGAGCGGCGCACCCGCATCGCGCGCGCTTATGACGAGGCGTTCGGGATCTTTGAGGAATTGGAGTTGCCGCCGCGCCGCCCGGAGAGGCGGCATGCCTGGCATCTGTACATTCCGCGGCTGCGCCTGGAGGCTCTGTCGATCTCCCGCGGTGAGTTCATCGAAGAGTTACGGCGGCTCGGAGTAGCGTGTTCCGTTCACTTTATTCCCATTCCGCTGCATCCCTACTTCATCCATAAAGTGGCCATGCCGATGGGATGCGCGCGGGCGCTGCGGGAATACGAGCGCCTGGTTTCGCTGCCGCTACACCCGCGAATGTCCGATGAGGATGTCGAGCACGTCATCGAAGCGGTTACCCGGACGGTAAGCCGTTACGCGGCGGTAAGAGTGCATGGCTAAGCGCCTGATGGATATCGTGGTGAGCGCGGCGGCCTTGGTGATTCTTGCGCCGGTGCTGGCGGCGATCGCGGTTGCGGTCGTGGTGAGTTCCGGAATGCCCGTGTTGTTCTCGCAGATTCGCGTGGGCCGGCAGGGGAAGCCGTTTCGCATCTGGAAATTCCGCACCATGGATGCGGGCCGCGTAACGAGTATTGGAAGACTCTTGCGGGTCTCCAAGCTCGATGAACTTCCTCAGCTTTGGAACGTAATGCGTGGCGATATGAGCCTGGTGGGGCCGCGGCCGGAGTTGCCGGTCTGGGTCGCAAGATTCCACGAACGGTATGGAAAACTTCTCACCGTGCGTCCCGGCCTGACCGATCCGGCATCGCTGACTTTCCGGCACGAAGAAAGAATTCTGCGAGCGGTCCGCAACCCCGAGGCTTACTATGCGGATTCGATCCTGCCGGAGAAGATCAGGCTTTCCGAAGGCTATCTCCAGCAGAGAAACCTTGTAAGAGATATGGGAATTCTTCTCAAGACGGCGGGTGTCTTATTTCGATGACGCGCCGGGTTGTGCTGTTCGAAGCGCGCGAAACCGGCACGCGTCTGCTCTCCGGTTTACGCGAACACGCTCCCGATGTCTCGTTTGCGGGGTTTGCGGACGAGGTCAGCATCGAGCAAACCGGCGAATTATTCTGCACGCTTCCGCCCGCTGACGAGATCGACGAAACCAT
This sequence comes from Bryobacteraceae bacterium, assembly GCA_965225785.1. GTDB lineage: Bacteria > Acidobacteriota > Terriglobia > Bryobacterales > Bryobacteraceae > Bog-113. Next base: position 1,029,855 of record CBDDBV010000022.1, read on the forward strand.
TCGCCTGGACTTACAACTGAGAGCTGTCAGGATCGAGGATCTTTATCGAAAGCCCTGGCCCGCGCTCAGTCCAGACCCGGTCGCGCCGATGCTGCGGGGACGCGTGGTCATGGTCACAGGCGCGGGCGGTTCCATCGGGTCGGCGCTTTGCCGGGCGATGGCGCGGTATGAGCCCGCCGCGATCGTAGCCTTCGATATTTCCGAAGCGGGGCTTTTCCACCTTGACCGCGAGATGGCGCGGCGCTTCCCCGGCGTGGCGTTTTATCCGGAGATCGGCAGCATCCAGAACCGCACCCGCTGCGGACGATTGCTGCGCAAATACAGACCGGACCTGGTCTATCACGCCGCCGCTTACAAGCACGTGCCGATGCTGGAGCGGCATCTGGTGGAAGCGGTCCGCAACAACGTAATCGCAACGTGGGATCTCGCGTCGCTATCGGCGGAACATGGCGTCGACCGGTTTATTCTGGTCTCCACCGATAAAGCCGTGCGCGCCAGAAACGTTCTCGGGCTCACCAAGCGCACAGCCGAAGCGGCGGTGGAAGCCGTCGCTCAGACCGGCTTGCCATACTTCGCGGTGCGTCTGGGAAACGTCCTGGGAAGCAGCGGCAGCGTGTCGCGCGTTTTTCAAATGCAGATCGAACAGCGGCTGCCTCTCTCTCTCACCGACCCGCGCATGACGCGCTACGTCACAACGCTCACCGAGGCTTCCCATTTCCTCCTGGACGCTTCGGCGCTTGGAGCGGGTGGCGCGATTTATGTCCTGGAGATGGGCGATCCGGTCTCGATCGGCGCGCTGGCGCGGCGCATGATCGCGTTGAACGGGTTGGCGCCGGAGGTCGATATTCCGATTGTGATTACCGGAAGACGCGCGGGCGAAGAGCTGACGGAGGAGTTGTTCCACCCCGGGGAAATTGCCGCGGCCTGCGGGCACCCCAGAGTGCGGCGCATTGATCGCATCGATCCCACAAGCCAAGCGGCGCCGTTGCCGCGCATGGAGGCCGCGATGCAATCGATGCGGGAGCTTTGCGAGACGGATCGCGCGGACCGCCTTCGCGAAGCCATGGATGAGATCTGCTTTGCCGGCGCCGCGTCATGATTCTCCGGCCGCTCATCGAATCCGACCGCGCTGAGTGGGATGTGCTTTGGCGCGCGTATCAGGAGTTTTACCGCGCCCAGATCCCGCCGGAAGTGACGGAACTGACCTGGCTGCGTTTCCACGATGCGAAGGAACCGATGTTTGCGATGGGCGCCGTTTTGGATGGGCGGCTGGTGGCGATCGTCCACTACTTGTTTCACCGTTCCTGCTGGTCGGCGGGACCGTATTGCTACTTGCAGGATCTCTACACGGCGGCGGAGTATCGGAACCGCGGCATCGCGCGGGCGCTGATTGAGGCCACTTACGAAGCAGCGCGGGCGGCGGGGGCCAGCCGCGTCTACTGGCTTACACATGAGACCAATGCCGACGCCATGCATTTATATGACAAGGTTGCGGAAAAATCCGGGTTTCTGCAGTATCGGAAACTAATCCGCTAAATTCCCTTTCAAAAAACGATTTTTCGAAACTCTAAGGGAAAAGCAGTAGAATAAATGGCATGCGGAATCAATATCAGCTTTTCCTCGCATTTCTTCTTGCCATTATTCCCTTACATGCGGCTGTAATTACCAATCAAGCGTCCGCGCCGGTAGTCGTTCAGGGAGATCTGGTGAGTGTGGTGGTCGGTGTTTCCGGAATCGTCGGCACGGATGTCGGCGTGTATGACCTGAACGTAAACTTCGACCCCTTGGCGCTCAGTTATGACTCAGTTTCTTTCGGCGATCCGGTTTTGGGCGATGAGTTGAATGAATACGGCTACGGTTCCGAGACCAACGTGGACGCGAGCGGCGCGGCGTCGGGTACCGTGGACGTGTCGGAGCTTTCCTTCGATTCTCCGCAGGATCTTGCCAGCTACCAGCCGTCGGACTTTGGGCTGTTCACGGTGACGTTTGAGGCGGTGGGCGGCGGTTCCACTTCCGTTTCGAGCACGGTGAACTCGCTGGGCGATGGCGGCGGCAACAATCTGAGCTATACCTACGGAGCTCCGGCGACGATTGACATCGCGGTGCTGACACCGGAGCCCTCCACGATGGCGTTGTTGGGAATCGCGCTGGGCGTGGTGATGTTGTTGTATCGGCGCCGGATTGTCCGCGTGAGTTAGCCGGGAAGCCGGCCTTTCTCCGCGGCGCCCGTCCTTCGTTTAAGTACCAACAAGTCCTTTCCGTTGAAGTCGATCACCCGATCATAGTACGCGTACGATTTTTCGTCGGGCTTCACCTTCATCATCGTGGGGCGGTCGACGATTAGGTTCCGGTCATGATATAGCAACTGCATCATTTGCATCGGGCCCCAGGACTCATCCGGATAGGGGCAGCGCAGAAGCAGAATATAGGCGCGGGGCGGCAGGCGTTCTTTCAGGCGCATGATATCCGAGTAGGTCTCAGCCACGGAAGCGGCGGACGAGTGCGGAACCATATTCGTGGAGAGATCGGTGTTCCGGCCGAGCGCAATCAGGAATGCGACCGCCGCGAATGTAAAAACCCGCTCTGGCTGCCAAGCGCCATAGGGAAGCGGAGGCCGCTTCCACAATACCCGCCAGAGCCAGTCTCGACCTTTCACGATCACGGAAGCCGCGAAGATCGCCCAACCCGCCATGGGCAGGTACATGACAAAGAATCCGCGGTACGGGATAAATACAACCGGCAGCGGCGCCAGGAGCGCAAACCATGCGCAGAACCAGAGATATTTCTTGCGCGTGAGCGCGGCGATCAGGAACAAAGCGGCGTAGCATGCCACCACCAGGGCCGTTGTTGCGCCGCGGCCGGGCAATAGGAAGAGATCTGAAATCAATCTGCGTTCATGCCCGAAGAAGCGTCGCGACGTGAAGGAGGTCTCATAGAGGGCTTGCTGAAAGAAGGCACCCCCCGGCCGGCGTTTACCCCAGAAAGCCAGGGCAGCCAAAATTGCGAGGAAGCCCGCCGCGCGGCCGTTTTTCGAGAGCCACCGGGCGAGTCCGTTGAATTTTCGAGATGACGGCGGATAAAAAATCCAATCGTAAATAAAGAAGATCGCGGGCAGGATCGCCGCCATTTCTTTAGCGTTCACCGCCGCGATGAACAAAGCGGTCATCAATGAGAACTCCCACCATTTCCAGGATTTATCCCGCTCTCTCAGCCGCATGTAATAGAGGAGCGCGAGCAGGCTGAACGTGCCGCAAAGGACGTCATAGACCGCGCCGTTGCTCATATAAATCTCTCGCAGTTTCGGGTGGAAACTGAAGATCAAAGCAGCTAGAGCGGAAGCCTCAAGGGACGCTGTCAACCTTCGGGCCAACCAATAAACCAGCCATATGTTGACCAACACAAATACGAACGTCACCGCGCGAAACGCCGCTGGATTCCAGCCGAACAACGCAAAACAAATCCGGTAATAGGCCGCGCCCGCCGGTCGGTACAAAGGCGTGAACGGAACCAGGTTGCTCAACACCAAAGCGCGCAGCGGCGGACTCCAGGCGACGTGCAGGTTCATTACGTCGTCGTCGTCAAAGCCGATGAACAGCCCGGGCCAGGTGCAGTAGAAGAAGAAAGCGGCGATGCAGCCGGCCACCGCGGCGGCGGAAAGACGGGCGCGCGAGAGGCGCGGAAAAGATAGGTTTCTGAGTCCTGAGCTTCTTATAGACTGTAGTGTCGCATGGGGATTTACCCGTGAAACTACCGCGCATGATGTGGATCGTCGGCCTGCTGTTGTTCCTGGCGACCGCCGTCAATTACATGGACCGCCTGGCACTGCCGATCGTCTCCCCGGAAATCCGCAAGGAGTTCGGGATGAGCGAGACCGATTACGGCCAGGTCATCACGCTCTTCCTTCTGGCCTACGCCATCATGTATGCGGGTTCGGGCTATGTGGTGGACCGGCTAGGCGCGAAACGCGGCTTCGCCGTCTTCATCTCCTTTTGGTCGGCGGCTTCCATGCTGCATGGGTTGGCGACGGGGAAGTGGTCGCTCGCGTTCTACCGTTTTCTGCTGGGGCTGGGTGAGCCGGGCAACTGGCCGGCCGCCGCGAAGGTGGTGAACGAATGGTTTCCGGCGCGGCAGCGGGCATTGGGAATCGGCATCTTCAATGCCGGGTCGTCCGCCGGGTCCGCCATCGCGCCGCCGCTCATCGCGCTCCTCACGCTCCGATTCGGTTGGCGTGCGGCGTTTCTGGTGACGGGCGGCGCGGGTCTGATCTGGTTGGTTCTGTGGTTACTGCTTTATGATTCCCCTCATCGCAGCCGCTGGATCACGGCGGCGGAATATGAGCGGCTAAAACCGGAGATTCCGACCGAGCGCCAGACGAAGCCGGAGGGCGCGGCCCGTGTGAACTGGCGCGAAGTCGTCACCAGCCGTGCGTGCGGCACGCTCATGCTGGCGCGCTTCTTTACCGATCCGGTAATCTATTTCGTCATCTTCTGGCTCCCGGAATACCTGCACAAGGAGCGTGGTTTCGATACGGCGGCTATCGGACGCTATGGGTGGGTGCCGTATTGCTTCGGCGCGGTCGGGTATCTGACCGGCGGGCTGATCTCGGCGAAGTTGATCCGTTCCGGATGGCCGCTCCCCAGCGCGCGCAAGGCGGTGATGCTGTTGGGCGCGGCTCTCATCCCGGGCGCCATTCTCGCGCCGCTGGTCCCCAACGCGGCGCTCGCCATCTGCGCCATTTGCCTGGTGACCATGGGCCACGGGTTCTGGACTTCCAACCTGCAAGCCATGCCAGCGGACCTATTTCCTGCCAATGAGGTGGGAACAGCTACCGGTTTCTCCGGCGCGGGTGGCGCGGTTGGCGGGATGATTGCAAATCTGGGAACGGGTTGGATCGTGCGCCATTTCAGTTACTCGCCGGTGTTTCTCATCGCCGGGTTGATGCACCCGCTCTCCATTGTGATCGTGATGGTGCTGCTTCCCAATCGGCGATTTAGTTCTTCGCTTGCAAGTTCTCCGGCGCAACCGGCTTGAAGTCGTAGAAGAACATCTGCTCATGAACCGGGTGGTCTTTCACCAGCAGGATTTTCGCGTCGCCGTTGACATCGATCCGGCTGGGCATCCAGTATTTGTCGCTAAGCCGGGTCTGTTCCAAAAGCATAGTCGCGCCCGGCTCGAACCTCGCGAGAATCCAGCCGATGGAGATGGTCCCGAGCACTTTCGCTTCGGCTTTGGCCCATTGGATATCTTCTTTGTCGATCCAGAGCTTCGCTTCGATATGAGCGAGCATGGCGGCATGGCTGTCGCGCGGACGGAAGCCGGGTTTGGGAGTGCATCGGATCACGAACGCCGGACGGCCATTCACGGCCTCCTCGCCGATCAATTGGAATGTAAACGCGTTGGGAACCTCATTGAGAAACGCCATCGACTGCTCCCGCTCGCGCACGCGCTTCGCGTGGTCTCCCGCGCTCTCGTTGCGCCGTTTTTCCAATTTGTCGCGTTCTTTGGCTTCTTCGGACGAACTCAACGGCTGGCCGTTGCGGCTGACGGCCATTTCAAACGGTAGCCCATTGACGAGCATTTCGCGGTCAACCGAGGTCTTGGAATCATCGACATCGCGCTCCAGGTAAGTAAAATGCGTGATGCCTTCGTGGAAATCCCTTTGGTAGTTTTTGAGGGATTCGCGGATCAATTCATCCGGGGAAGCGGCGGGGAGCAATCGGGTTGTCAGCAACGCCAGAAGGGCAAACGTCGCAATTCTCACGAAAAACGTGAGAGCAAGAATCGTGCCACAACGCGATTCGAACTTATGCGATCGTTATCGGGATTCTATGCGGTAAGCTCTTCGAACCGCGAACCCGGCCGCGCGACGGTCTGGTTGCGCTCCGGTCCGAGTGAAACGCAGCCGATTTCCACTTCGGACTGGGCTTCCAGGAAGTCTAGATACCGTCGCGCTTCAGACGGCAGCTTGTCCCAGGTCGCGATCGCGGAAGTGTCCGTGCGCCAGCCCGGCAGACATTCATAAACCGGCTCCGCGCCGGCGAGTTCGCCGCAAGTCGGGGGCATCTCGTCGAGCAATTTAGATCCGCTTCGGTAGGCGGTACAAACCGGAATCTGGTCGAGGTGATCCAGCACGTCCAATTTTGTGATGACGATGCTGTCGAAGTGATTAACGAGCGCGGTATAGCGAAGCAGAGGCGCATCGAACCAGCCGCAACGGCGCGGACGGCCGGTGACGGAACCGAACTCGTTTCCACGGCGGCGGATCTCATCCCCGGCCGCGCCTTCCACCTCGGTGGGAAACGGTCCGCCGCCCACACGCGTGATGTATGCTTTCGCGACGCCGAGAATGCCGTCGATCAGGGTGGGCGCCACGCCCGTTCCGATGCATGCGCCGCCCGCGGAGGCGCTGGAAGAAGTCACGTAAGGATAGGTGCCGTGATCGATATCGAGCATGGTCGCCTGCGCGCCTTCAAAAAGCACGTTCTTGCCGGCTTGGATGGCGCGGTTCAAGAGCGCGGCCGTATCGCAGACCATGGGGCGCATGCGATCCGCCAGCCCTAGGTACAGGTCGCGCACTTCGTCTAGGTCGTAATCCGGATTAATGTCGAACGCGCGCAGCATGGTCTGGTGCTCGCGGGCGAGTTCGTCGAACTGCTCGGTGAACCGTTCGCGGTCAATCAGATCGGCCACCCGCAAGCCGCGCCGGCCGGCCTTATCCTCATAGCACGGTCCGATCCCGCGCGAGGTGGTGCCGATGAAGATGCGCTTCTCCATGGCGCGATGGGCGGGCAGCAGGATGTGAGCGCGATTGCTGATGCGCAGATGCGCGGGTACATCGATGCCGGCTTCGATCAACTGGTCAATCTCGGTGAACAGCGCCACCGGATCGATCACCAGGCCATTGCCGATCACGGCCGTTTTGCCTGGCCGAAGTATCCCGCTGGGGATTAGCTTTAGAACGAATTTCCGGTCGCCGATCTGGATGGTATGGCCGGCGTTGTGACCGCCCTGAAAGCGGGCGATCAGATCGAACTGGTCGGCCAGTAGATCCACCAGTTTTCCCTTGCCTTCGTCGCCCCATTGCGACCCCAGAATGATCAGGTTACCCATGGCCAAACCCTTGATTGTAGCGCAGTTGGCTGTGTTACTCTGCTAGCGTATGCAGATCTCGGACGTCTTCGTCCAGTTAGGCGATGACGCCTTCGGCCAGCTCCTCAAGGGCATCTCGATGGGAAAGTTGAAGACCTATCAACTTTACGAGCGCTTGAAAACGCGGACGCACTTGAACAAGTTGAACACGGAAAACCTGAGGAAGTCCGGCCCCACGTTGATGGCGCGGCTGCGCGAGCATGATGAAGAACTGGCGACGGACCTTTCGCAGGCGATTCTGATCTCTCATTTCGACATGATCGTGGCGGTGCTGGACTCGCTGACGATTCCGCATGAGGAAGGGTTTTTCGTGAAAGATCTGGATCCGAAACCGTACCTGAATGAAGGCTGGCAGGAGCGCGTGTACACAGCGTTTCAGGGCCGGTTCCCGAACGCGCTGCTGCTGTTCTACATCAATCATCTTGGGATTGAACTGGCCGGTCAGGAAAGCGCCTACCTTCCGGCTGCGGCGTAGTTCAAGCGCTGATGGAAGCCTCTCTCAACGAAATCGGGGAACGGACTCTGCGCGAGATCGCCGCCGCTGAGACCGCGGTGGAACTGGAAGCGATCCGTGTGC
>CBDDBV010000023.1:0-34774 GCA_965225785.1 Bryobacteraceae bacterium
GACGCCCATCGTTAGGAGGGGACGAACGGTTAACGGCATCAGATGAACGTTGAGCGATCTTTGCCGGTTACGCGCGAATCACCGTCGAAATCGACGGTCTTCGAGCTTCTCTCCGTCTCTCCGGTTTGGTAGCACGAACGGTTAACGGCATTGGCTGAACGCTGGGAACCCGCGGCCCGCGCTAAGTCCGCAAACTGTTTTGAAGCAAGAACTCGCAGCGAGCTAATAAACCGCGCTATTGGTTTACCGTGAGGGTCGAAGTACTAGCTGTTTGTTTGAGATAAATGGCTCAGCATCTAGGATTCGAACCTAGACCCGGATGGTTAGCATCTTTTATGAACAGCTTTTAGTCGCGCACCTATTGACAATCCATTCTGAGTTTGATCATCGATCCGAAAGTCAAGAAAGAGCCGTTCGAATGCGGTAAGCGCAAACTTTTCGGCGTTCGATTCCATTGCTTCGCAGAGCAGCAGATAGCGGGACGCATGATCCGTGACGGTCAACGGGTAACAGTAGCGCCGATCCGCAAGCATGAACTCGCCCTTGTAGTCCGTGCACCACAGATCATTCGGACTCAGCCCTTCCGACAAAGGCGTACCCTCGGCACGCGTTCTCGACCGCCGCGGATGCGCCACCAAGTCGTGGCGATCCAGAACGGCGTGGATCGTGCTGCTTGCGGGAACCTTCACCCCATGCGGTAAGCGCCGCAGCAGCCGCTCGCGAATCTTGCGTGCGCCCCAATGCGGCTTCTCCCGTTTGGCTGCCACGATGGCCGCTTCGATCTGCTCGGGCAGCTGATTGGCATACCGCACTGGCCGCCTCGTCCGATCGCTCAATCCTTCCAAACCGCACTCTTCATAGCGCTCGTAGATCTTGTAGCCGGTCTTTCTCGAGGCGGAGACGATCACCGTGTCGAAGAACGAGATTCTCTATTCGCTGAACGAACCGGATCACTTTATCCTGGCAATTGTGGAGTTTTCAGACGCCGGGACTCCTTGGCGGTTCTGGATACGTGCCGATCTTTCCACGCCGGTTCCAAGCGCAGTTTGACCAAGCCCAAAAGGCATCGCCGAAAAGGCAGGACACCGGCATCGCTTCGAGCAGGATAGGGCGGCGTACCCGAGACTCGCGGATGCTGGAAGCGAATTGCGGGACCGTTTGGTGGAAGGGGGGTGGTTCTGGTTGGACGGCTGCATTGCACGTGAAGATCTTGGGTCGGTGGCACTCCACTCCCAGGGCGACTATTATGTCTATTCTTATCCGTCAGCCTGCCGATATGGAAATCCATGAGCACATCGGACTGCGCCGTCTGTAGTATCAAATCGAGTTGCCGTTCAACGGGAATTTATCTGTATGCTCCGACCGAGATCCTGTCGGAGCGCCTGGGTTCGGTCTTGGTGAACAATGATGTCGAATTCGCTCGCGAAAACTCAACCTTTGCGCTGCACGACGACGTTGATCGTATTCATGTCATCGAGATTCTTTGCTCCCAACTTTCCGAACCCGAGGCGCAAGATTTGCGCGTCACTTCCGATCTGATCAATCTAATGTCCGCCACCAACCTGAGCCAGTTCGCGCGGCGCGTTGAAACCGGATGGTTCGAAGATGCGCTCGTAAACGATCGGTTTATCCATTGGTTCCAACCCATCGTCGACGCCCGCGAACAGTTGCTAATCGGGCACGAATGCCTGATCCGCCTTCGGCGGACCGACGACACGAGCCCGTGGTACAACGGCGACGAAATCATCAACGCCGCGGTCACACGCGGCGATTTGCATAAGTTCGATTCCTACAGCCGCGGCAAAGCCATCCGCAACGCCGCTGAGCGGCGGAAGACGGGACGTCTCTTCATTAACTTCACTCCGTCTTCCATCTACGATCCGGCATTCTGCATGGCCTCCACCTTACGAGCCATGGAAGGCACTCAACTAGCGTCCACCGATATCGTCTTCGAAGTGGTTGAATCCGATCGCGTGACCAATCCGGGTCACCTGAAGCACATCATCGAGTACTATCGGGCCAAGAAGTTCGGAGTAGCGCTTGACGATGTCGGCACGGGGTCGAACTCCTTACAGATGGTGGCGGACATCCAGCCTGATTTCATCAAACTAGACAAGTCGATTGTCTGGAGATACGACACGCAGATCGGACTTCGCACGATCAAGAAGCTCGCCGAGCTCGGTTCGGAGAGCGGAATTTCCGTCATCGCGGAGGGAGTCGAAACCGCCCAAATGCGCGACGTTCTCCTGGCAAACGGAATCTTTTTGATGCAGGGTTACTTCTTCGGCAAACCAACTCCGAACTTTGTCGATAGGTTTCCAATCTAGACGCGCACAATAAGCCGAGCCCGAAAAGGTGCTCGGGCATCGTTGTTCAGTCGGATAAGGCAGCCCGCGTACCTCGTTCCTTTCCGTCTTCCTCTCCGGTCCCTGGATAACAGCATTAACTTCAAGTGGGCAGACGCGGAGCCGGGGGGATGTCTTCGAACTGGAGACGGCAAAACGAAAACGCACCGCACCAAATGCCTTTCGGCGAGAAAGATGATGGATGCTGGCTACCTGCGTAACAGCGAGTACCCTCAAATCCCCAGCTTATGGCTGGCGCTTTGCGATGTGCTGCACTGCGGCTTGTCGTAGATTTGCGTCATGATGATGTACCGGTGACCCAGCAACAAGCGACAAAGTGGCTGTCGTGGCGCGCAACGAATGCGGGTTGTAGATGCAGCGCAATTGCGGCTTGCCGCCTTCTCCGGTCACTTTTCATGGCGTTTGGAAGGCGCTCCAGATAGCCGAGAATCACCCGGTGAAAGGTCACTTCGCCCATGGCGCGGTCGGCAAGCCTTTCGGAAACAGGAGCACGGCGGGGCGGAAGACTGGGCCGGAAGTAGGTCCGGCGTGCTGGATGTCTTCTTCGACGGCTTGGCCCGCGACGGGATAAGGTCCGATCGTGCGGCGCTTGTCGCCTTTCTCGCGCAGCCGGATGGTGGCTTCGCCGTCGTCCATATGGAAGTCGTCCACCTTCAGGCGCAGCCGGTAGCCAGAAGGATGCCGGAATGTGCTTGATTTACCCGCCCGCGTGAATTTCGGTTCAACTGGATTCGTGTGCGATGCGTGAACAGGAACGCCGCCGTTAACGGGAGACCAAGTGATGGGTGGTTCCATCCTGACGCGACCGGGTCGAGGCTGCGCACCGGCCGGAACTGAAGATTTCTGGAGCCATTAATCGATTGCATTGCGATATAATCCCTCCACAAACTTTGCGCTTTGAAAAAAGGAGTTGCCAAATGAAATCAAAATCATGCTCGTCGTTCCTTGTAAGCACGGCGGCCGTCGCGGTCTTCGCAGTCTCCATTGTGAGCGGGGCTGAAGTCCCCGCGAACTCTCTTTATGTGTCCACCGATGCGGATCTGTCGTACACCACCTTCGTTGGCCCGATTCCTGTCGGGAATCTGTCATTGACCTTGCCCGCGTCAAGCGCGCTTTACAATACTGCGATCGTTACGCTCAATATGCCAAACCTGTACTTGAGCAACCCAACTAGCGAAACCGCCACAATGTCGGCCGAAATCTCGATTGTGGCCCCGTTCGCTCCGGGAGGTCTTGTGGCAGCCGTCGGCGGCATCGGGTGCGATGCCCCCAAGGTAGCAACTTCCGGCAAGAAACCGATAACGATAGTGCTCAAGGTTCCGCTCGGTAGCTCGAGTCAATATGCGGAAGCCGAATGGGATTCGACAAACGGAACGGTGAACACTGACACCTTCGCTTCCATTTCCGCGATTTTAGTGAGAGAGTAGGGCAAATGATTGGGCGTCTTCCGGCGCTAAGGCATGACACCGACGACGGTTCGCACCTTATTGTTGAATCGCGTCCGCCCGACCGGCCTCTCTCCTCTGAACACCTCGCCCGACGAACGCGCGAGTTGTCGAGTAACCGTGGCAAGCTGGCGGACTCGGATTTTGCCATCACGACCCAAGCTCTAAAAGGGGAGTACACCACCAAGGCCGATAACGGAGTATCGTAGCGGCTGGTGCGAGTTGCGGGAAATGTTCGACAGCACAGTATGTTACGCTGTCGCGATGAAGTATAGTTGCTCCGCTCTTCTTCTCGCGTTGGCTCTCGCGCCCGCCGCATTCTCGCAAACCAGCTACACGTATGTTTCCGTGGATTATCCGAGTGCTGGCTACACCCAACTCAACGGCATAACTCCGCTGGCGACATCGTGGGCGTTTACAGCACGGACTCTTCCGGAAGCGTTGTTCAAAGGGTTCTGGTGCAAACGGTTTTGCGGTGAAGGATGATAGAGCGATGCCGCAATTCGTTCCGATCGAAGAGCTGTTCAAGGGTCGGCATTTCGACCGGGAAATCGTGATTCTATGCGTCCGCTGGTATCTGAGCTTTAAGCTGAGCTATCGCGATTTGGTGACCATGATGGGCGAACGCGGCATCGGAATGGCGCACACCACGATCCTGCGGTGGGTCCAGCACTACTCTCCCGAATTCGAGAAGCGCTGGAAGCGGTACGCCCGTTCGGTGGGCGGATCATGGCGCATGGACGAAACCTACATGCGAGTAAAGGGTGATTGGATGTATCTGTATCGAGCGGTCGATAAGATCGGCAAGACCGTGGACTTCTTTTTGAGCCGGAACCGCGACGTGAACGCGGCGAAAGCCTTTCTGCGGAAAGCCATGAGGCAGCAGCGGACACCGGTCAAGATCACCTTGGATGCCTATGCGGCGTCCCATCGGGCCATCGCGGACATGAAGGAGAGCGGTCAATTGCCGAAGCGGGTGCGAGTGCGAGCCAGTAAGTATCAGCATCGCTCTATCATCCTCCACCGCAAAACCGTTTGCACCAGAACCGGGAAAAGAATTTCAGGAGCCTGCTAGAGGCTTTGTGAAAGAGAATTCCCGGAGCAAGGACCACGGCGTACAGCCTGCGGCACACTTACATCTGCCTGCGTCTCATGGAAGGCGCGGACATTTATCAAATCGCGAAGAACTGCCGCACCAGTGTTGAGATGATCGAGAAATACTACGCCTCTCACCTCAAGAACAGCCTCGACGCCGCCGCGATCAACATACGGCGTCCGAAAACCAAAAAAAAGAACGAGCCGCCGACGGAACCAGAGGAGTAGGGACGCGCGAGCGATTACACCGCTGAGCTTCCTAAATGCTAAAGTGAAGGAGCTGCTCTGTGGCGGGCTGGCGGAACTGGCAGACGCAGACGGCTCAAAATCGTCCGACCGCAAGGTCATGGGGGTTCAAGTCCCTCGCCCGCTACCATCATCATCAAAGTCCCTCGCTTCGAAGCCGAAAAGCCTGCGGGTCACCATGATCCCGCTTCGGCGCAGGGGATGGCACCATCCCGCGAGGGAATACGTCCTGTCAGGACCGGAAACAGCGGGTCACCTGATCCCGCGCCGGACCCATCGACAATTTAAACGGATGGGCGCCTAGCGCGATGAATTGATCTATCCCTGTCTTGAACGCTCCCCATCCGTAACGCACCACAGACGAAATCTAGGCCTCGCTGCGGTTGCTTTACAGAATGTTAAGATTTCCCCTGCAAAATTGATGGTATGGGCAATAATGACGACGACAACCTGACCGACGATCAATTGCTGGAGATGCCGACGGAGGCATTGCCCGGCGACCTGTCCCGCTTGTGGACGGCCCGCGCCACCGCCATCCACACCCGCGAATTCAACGAGATGGTCGCGGAACTAACCGGCGCATCCAATAGCCACCTTATGATCTTCCGCGATCAGGACCCGCATGTGAAGCGCCAGTCCGAAGAAGAAGCACAACGGCGCGCCGCGCAGGAGATGCAGGATTACTTCGCGCGCTCCGACCGCCTGCTTGCGCGGATCGACGAACAGGAACGCATCATTGGCAAACGCCGGCACGAGATCGAGGAGAATGCCCTAAAGCTGCACGACGGCCGCCGCGTCTATGTCGACGGCAACCATTACCGCGACGAGAATGGGAACTTCCTGCAGGGCAGCGCCCGCGACGAAGCGGCCGAGCTGCACTCTGGCCACCCGCAGGCGTCGACGTGGCAGCAGAAAAGGGATATCGACGACCGCTACGCCGAGGCCAAAAGGCTCCGCCAGAAAGTGCTTGCCGATCGCGACGCGGTCAGCCAGGGAGGGGACATCACCGCCGCCAACAACAGCCTCACCGCCGAAGAAAAGCAATTCACGGCGCAGGTCGGGGCGAGAGCGGCGAAGGCGCCGACCGATTACGGCTCATCCGATTACATGGCCGCTTACGGCGACGAGTACCAGATGTCCGCCGTCCCCGCCTTCACGAAAGCCGCCTCTGTCACACGTGAAACAATCGCGCAAGCCTCTGACACGGAAACCGAATCCGCAACAGCGGACGCGAAAAAAACGCCCCAGCCTTTCGGTCAGGGCGCATTAAAACTTGGCTAAAAATCAAGGGTGCCCTTGACCTGTTTTCAAAATCTCTACCGTTCCAATGTGTCGCAGGAAAAAACAGAGGAACGAGGATATCAAGGCCGCGTATCAGGCTGGCGAAATAATGACAGGCCTCGCAGAGTGGCATCAGATCAGCAAGCAGCGTGTCTTTGAAATCTGCACCGGGTATGTCTCACCCTCGCGCAAGCGCAAACGCAGATCGAAGGGGAAGCCTAAGGACAGAATTCTTCACCGCCATATGCGGTTTATTAAAATTCGTTTAACCGTTTTAAAACGGGACAATTTCACCTGCCAGTGTTGCGAATCGGAAAGCTCCGGATGTTTCCGCTGCACGTCGACCACGTCCTACCCAGAAGCCGAGGCGGAACAGATGCGATGGCAAATCTGAAAACGGCCTGTGCCCACTGCAATTTAGGGCAATATGACGTCCGGCTGGACTCCTCACAAAACGCTTGACAAACAGCATTGGACCCTCATTCTCTTCCTGAAAAACACTGCCAGATCGCCCTTCGCAGTCAAGGATTTCACGAGCGCCCAAAAGTTGGGCGTCCTTGACAACGCTACGGGCGACCTGCCTCACCCCTTGTCCTATTAAGAAGAGAATGAGGGTTTTCAAATGCTTATGAAGCTATATAAGGAAGGGAGCAGGCCGGCCTCGTTGGGCGCGCCCGTGGCTCACAGAATGTCAGAAGATCACCGTAACAGATTCATTCGATTCAGGTTATACTCGGGTATGCGGTTTTTGCTCGCATTTCTCGCCCTGATCCCGATCCAGGCGATGAGCCTGAAAGACTTCAACGCCAAGCCCGATAAAGAACAGGCGGCTTATGTCGGGGACTTCATCGACAAGATGACAACTGACCTGCGGGCGAAGAACCCCGAGCTGGCCCAGAGCATCCGCACATGGTTCGCGGAAAAGCCCGCCAGCAAGACGCTATCCGAAGGCATGGAGCGCCTCAACGTCGAACTCGCCGCCGTCGAGATTCAGGCCAAGGAAGGCAAAGCCGACTTGTCGAAAGTCCAACTTGAATCCGTTATCGTCTGGGTCGTGAAACAGAAGTTTCCGCCGCCATCGAAATAGCCATGCGGCCTCATCGACTATTGCCGATTCTTGCCCTTGCAGCCGCCGCGACGGCTAGCGCGCAGAATCCCCCGAAGCAGGTCAAAGCACCGCCAGTGATTGTTCACAACCCGGACGGGACGTTCACGATTCAGAAGCAGCCACCGAAATCGGCGAAAGACGCCAAGGCCAAGGGTTTGGTCATGCCGCCGCAGGTTGTTGTTCCGATAATACCGGCCCCCGAAAGACGGAAATAGCGCGGACAGCTTCGCACTGGCGCCACCGTCCATCCCCCCGCCTTCGGCCCGGCTATGGGATCATAATCAACATGGCCGACGATCCGGTCGATAAATTCCTCGCCGAGCAGAAGACGCTCGAAGCCCATCGCCACGAGCTGATAAAGGAAGTCCTTCGCCAGAAGGATGCCGCCATCAAGGCGTTCGATGAGAAGCTGGCGAAGCTCGGCTACGATGGCGACCACGCCCCGAAGCGCAGCCATCACAGGGATGACGCCGACAAGAAGCCTGCATAGGTGTCGAGTCGGCAATACCGCCCGCGCTGAATTGTGTTAGCCTTCCGGTTTCATCGGGCGTCCCCGGCAGAGGCTGCCGGACGGGTCTTACGCGCTGTGCTCCTCGAGCCTCGGTTTCGGCCATATAGTAAGAGTCCCTGAGGCCATTGAGGGTGGGGCAGCAACAGGGGCCACTTGCGGCTTTACCGATATGGTGTAACGTGGTGAATCACCGGAGGTTTACCGGATCGAAGCACACTGCACATTAAGAGGTTTATGAAGGGCTTTTTCGAGTAGACCGACAGCTGTAGAGACTGAACTGCCCTATGCCCGATCACAACTACTTCTCTAACCTCATCTGGCAGATCGCCGATCTGCTGCGCGGACCTTACCGGCCGCCGCAGTATGAACGCGTCATGCTGCCGATGACGGTTCTGCGTCGCTTCGATTGCGTCCTTGCTCCGACCAAGGCCAAGGTTCTCACTGAATTTGAGAAGCGCAAAGGCGGCAGGCTCAACGATGACGCCATCGACAGACTCTTGAACAAGGCATCCGGCCAGAGATTCCATAACCACTCACCATTGGATTTTGAAAAGCTGAAAGGCGATCCGGACAACATCGAGAAACACCTTGTCAGCTACATCAAGGGATTCTCGGACAACGTGCGGCGCATCTTCGATTTCTTCGAGTTCGAAAACGAAATAGAGAAGATGCGAGAGTCGAACATCCTGTACCTCGTGGTCTCGAAGTTCTGCGATGTTGATTTGCACCCGAACATGGTTCCGAATGAACAGATGGGGCTCATCTTCGAAAACCTCATCCGGCGTTTCAATGAATTGGCAAACGAGACCGCCGGGGACCACTTCACCCCGCGTGAGGTCATCCGGTTGATGGTAAACCTCCTGTTCATCAACGACGACAAGTTGCTCGCGACCCCTGGCACAGTGCGAAAGCTTTTGGACCCCGCTTGCGGCACCGGCGGAATGCTGGCCGAGGCTCAGAACTACCTGCGTGATCACCATGGCGCCGCGAAACTCTACGTTTTCGGCCAGGACTACAATAAGCGCGCTTACGCTACCGCTGCCTCCGACATGCTGATGAAGGACGTAGACCAGAACGGCGGTACAGACAACGTCAGGTACGGTGACATCTTCACCGACGATCAGTTTACCGAGCCGCCCTACGACAGGTTCGACTACCTCCTCGCCAATCCGCCGTTCGGCGTTGACTGGAAGAGACAGCAGAAAGAAATTGAACGTGAGCACGACAAGCGCGGCTATGACGGACGTTTCGGCGCCGGGCTGCCGCGTGTCAATGATGGTTCGCTTCTTTTCCTCCAGCATATGATCAGCAAGTTCGAGCCTGTGCGCCCGGCGGAGCAAAAGCATGGGTCTCGCCTTGCGATCGTCTTCTCGGGTTCGCCCTTATTTACCGGCGGCGCAGGTTCAGGGGAGGGCGACATTCGGAAGTGGATTATCGAGAGTGATTGGCTGGAGGCCGTAATCGCTATACCTGAGCAGATGTTCTATAACACCGGCATCGGCACCTACGTATGGATAGCTACCAATCGCAAAGACAAACGGCGGAAGGGAAAGATTCAGCTCCTCGATGCCCGCGACTTCTACGTCCCCATGCGCCGGAGCCTTGGCGACAAGCGCCGCAAGATCGGCGAGAAGGAAGATGGGCGGGACCAGATCGCCGAGATTGTCCGGCTGTACGGGAAGTTTGAGAACGGTGAGCTCTCCAAGATTTTCGACAACTCGGATTTTGGCTACACGCGTGTTACCGTCGAACGACCGCTGCGTCTCCGTTACCAAATGACCGCCAAGGACAAGGCGCGATTCCTGGACGCCTGTCCTGATTTGTTGGATGACACACAGGCGATCGACAAGGCGCTTGGCCGGGAGCCATCACTTGACTGGAATGCGACGTGGGGCCGGATCGAAGATTTACTCCACGCCAGGGGGTCACGATGGAAAACACCTGAGCAGAAGCTCTTTCGCTCCGTGTTCACGCTTACGGATTTCGAAGCCGAGCCTGTTGCAAAGGGTGGCCGGGGGAATAGCTATGAACCGGATGCCGATCTAAGAGATTCTGAGAACGTTCCGCTCAGGGACGATATAGACGATTACTTCAAGCGTGAAGTCCTGCCTCATATCCCGGATGCGTGGATAGATCGGACCAAGGACAAAGTCGGTTACGAGATCAACTTCAACCGATATTTCTACCAGTTCAAGCCGCCTCGTCCCCTCGAAGAGATCGACGCCGATTTGAAGCGAGCAGAGGACGAGATTGTGGGGCTGCTCCGGGAGGTGGCGGGTGATTGAGGTCCCGGCCACGAACTTGAGAGTGAAACATGTTACGGGAAAAATTGGGAGTGGCAAAACACCCCTCGGCGGCGCGTCGACCTACGTTTCAACAGGCGTCCTATTCTTGCGTAGCCAGAACGTCCACTTTGACGGTCTCCACTTGGATGACGTCGTCTACATCGACGAGAAGACCGACGAGGAGATGGCCACAACGCGAGTTCGGGAAGGCGATGTGTTGCTCAACATTACCGGCGCATCAATCGGGCGATGTACGTATGTGCCACCCGGTACTCCTCCGTGCAACGTCAGCCAGCACGTTTGCATCATTCGCTCGAATCCGCGCCGCGTGTTGTATCGTTACTTGAACGCCGTTCTTCAGTCCCCATTAGTCCAGAACCAAATCTTCTCAGCAGAGAACGGTTCCTCCCGCGAAGGATTGACTTTTGACCAAGTCGGAAACCTCAACATTCCGGTGCCTTCCCTTTCTCAACAGCACGCTATCGCTGACTACCTTCACCGCGAAACGGCCCGACTCGATGCTCTTATCGAAGCGAAGCAACGTCAGCTCGGGCTGATGGCAGAAAAGCGAAAAGCACTCGTAACCTTCGCGGTGACCCGTGGCTTAGATTTAGGTGCTCGCCGTCGTGACAGTGGCATTGCTTGGCTTGGAGAGATACCAACACATTGGAAGGTCGAACGGGCACGGTGGCTATTCCAAGAACGCGACGAACGCTCGGAAACAGGCAGTGAGGAAATGCTTACTGTCTCGCATCTTACCGGTGTCACGCCCCGTTCCGAAAAAAACGTAAACATGTTCGAAGCGGAAACGACGGAGGGATATAAGCTGTGTTGCAGGAATGATCTTGTAATCAACACACTGTGGGCGTGGATGGGCGCGATGGGTGTCGCGCCAGTCGATGGCATCGTTAGTCCCGCATATCACGTCTATACGCCGGGTAAGCAACTGGAACCCGGATTCGTCGACGCGATGGCCAGACTGCCTATGTTTGCTCAGGAAGTTACGCGGTACTCAAAGGGTGTGTGGTCCTCGCGCCTACGTTTGTATCCTGAGGGTTTTTTCGAGGTCTACTTGCCTGTTCCCCCGCAAAAGGAACAGAAACAGATTGTTTCTTATATCGCCAGAGAGAACTCCAAACTCGACGCCGTTCGGGTCGCCACAGAGCGCACCATTACCCTGCTCAAGGAGCGCCGCGGCGCTCTAATCACCGAAGCAGTAACCGGCAAGATTGAGGGGATGTGAGCGATGCGAATTCGAGAGCTCACTATGAAGAATTTTCGGGCTTATGCGGAACCGCCCGTATTTCGTTTTGCAGAGCGCTTTACTGTCGTGGCCGGAATCAATGGCAGAGGGAAGACAGCACTCCTTGATGGGCTAGCTTTATTGTGCTCCCGTTTTTTGCCGCAAGTTTCAGCTTCCCGGGGCGGCTATCGCAACATTTACCCTTCCGAAATTCACCTGGATAGCCCAACCACTGAACTGGCAATGAAGGTGAACTGCGCGGGCATCCCACTTGAGTACGCGTTAATTTATACACGTGAGCCTCGGCGCATCAAAGCGACGAAGCTAGCAACCTCGGTGAAGCGAGAAGTACGAAAGGCATATGGAGATCCCACTCGCGCCGATGATGCAGCACCGCTGGCCGTTTACTACACAACTGACCGTGCGGGATATCGTTTACCGAGAACGCTTCCGGCCGCGGTTCCACTGGGACAAGCGGCTGCCTATAGTGGGGCGCTGTCCAATCGCACGGTTAACTTCCGGGATTTCATGGCCCGCTATCGCAGTGCGAGCGTTCTTCAGAATGAAGAGCAGGGAACCAATCCGAGTTACATAGGTGACCGTGCTGTTGCTGTATGGGCGCAGGCGGTCACGGCTTTTCTCGGCGGTTTTGACCACTTGCGGGTGCAAGAGAATCCTCTAAGGTTACTTGTTGACAAGGGGGGCGCTTCACTAGACTTGTCGCAACTCTCCGATGGGGAGCGCTCGTTCCTGGCTATGATCAGCGACCTAAGCCGCCGCCTCACCCTGGCAAATCCATTGCTAAACAATCCCCTTCATGGTGCAGGAGTTGTACTCATCGATGAAATCGAACTGCATCTGCATCCGAAGTGGCAACGTGAGGCTAGGGAGAAGCTACGGAGGACCTTCCCAAATATCCAATTCATCGCAACAACGCATTCTCCATTCGTCATTCAATCGCTTCAAGCTGGTGAATTAATTAATCTTGACCCCGAGGAGTTCGGCGAATACGCGGATAAGAGCATCGAGGATATTGCTGAGAATGTCATGGGCGTGGAGCTGCCGCAGAAAAGCGAGAGATACCGCCAAATGGTAGCCGCAGCCGAAGAGTACTTCCGGCTGCTTCGAGAACAAAGTCCACC
Source organism: Bryobacteraceae bacterium (assembly GCA_965225785.1). Taxonomy (GTDB): domain Bacteria; phylum Acidobacteriota; class Terriglobia; order Bryobacterales; family Bryobacteraceae; genus Bog-113. The sequence continues at coordinate 12,723 of CBDDBV010000023.1, forward strand.
CGCCGATACCGTTAACGCCGCCGAACAACGGCTCAACGAATTGTCGGAGCCATTTAGTGATGACCCGGCGTTCCAGGCGCTGCTTAAGCTGGAACGAGAGACTCAGCGGGGTGGTGAGTAATGAGGCCAGTTGATAAAGGAGCACCACCTGCTGCTTATACCAAGTATCAGGATGCAGGGTCGGATCTTCAGGAACGTCTTGGGCCGTACTGTAGCTACTGCGAGCGACAAATCGAAACGAATCTTGCCATCGAGCATATTAGACCGAAATCACTGGTAGTCGCTTTGGAAACCCATTGGGCTAATTTTCTTCTCGGGTGTGTTAACTGCAACTCAAGCAAAGGTGATACAGCGATTGCTTTGCTCGACTATTTCTGGCCTGATTCGGACAATACTCTCCGCGCCTTCGAGTACCACCGTGGTGGATTGGTTGGACCTCACCCGGTATTGTCTCCAAACCTGAATACAAAGGCGACAGCTACCATTGCCTTACTAGGCCTAGACAAGTACCCTGGCAATCCAGGCCGAGAGCCGACTTCAGCCGATAAACGATGGTTGCGACGACAAGAAGCGTGGGAGATCGCAGAGCGATGTCGCGAGACGCTCGTCGACGTGGACACTCCGAGAGTACGGACACTTATCACGGAGGTGGCCGTCGGAAGAGGAGAATTCTCGATTTGGTGGACCGTCTTTGCAGGCGATTCCGACATGCGGAGAAGGCTTCGGGAAGCATTCGTCGGGACGCATCCGGGTAGCTTTGATGCGAATGAGGATCTCTCTGCCCGCGGTGGGGGGCAGTTGTAGTCATGAGCAACGAACGACATAATGAGTGCGCTTTCGAGACCGTGATTGAGGCGCATCTGCTCGCCAACGGTTATTCTCCAGTGAATGGAAATGAATTCGATCGCGAGCGAGCCATCTTTCCGAAAGTCGTTCTCGACTTCATCCGCGACACCCAGCCGAAGGAATGGGCCAAACTTGAGGCGCTACACGGCGAGACAACTGGCGAGCAAATTCTCGGTGACCTCTGCAAGTGGATGGACACCAACGGATCGCTCGCCACACTACGGCATGGGTTCAAGTGCTATGGCCGAACGCTCCATGTCGCCTACTTCAAAGCTGCGCACGAGCTAAATCCGGACTTGGAGGCCCGCTACGCAGCGAATAAATTGGGATTGACTCGCCAGCTGCATTTCTCCACGCGGTCTGAGAAATCTCTCGACGTCACGTTAAGCCTCAATGGAATCCCTATCGCTACCGCGGAATTGAAAAATCCGCTGACCGGGCAGACTATCGAGGAAGCACGACGGCAATATCAACGCGACCGCGACGCGCGCGAGCCAATCTTCGAGTTCAAGCTACGAACCCTCGTGCACTTTGCCGTTGACACTGAAGCGGTATTAATGACCACGCGGCTGGCGGGGGGGGCTACGCAGTTCTTGCCCTTTAATCAAGGCCGGGATGAGGGCGCCGGAAATCCTCCTGACCCCGCTGGCCGTACTTATCGTACAGCCTATCTATGGGAACAGGTGCTGCAGAGAGATAGCCTTCTTGATCTTCTCGCCCGCTTTATCCACTTGCAGATCGAAGACAAGCACGATGAACAGGGCCGCAAGGTTAAGAAAGAGACTATGATTTTTCCGCGTTACCACCAGCTTCGAGCGGTACGCAAACTGGTTGATGCCGCGCGCAGCGAAGGCATCGGCTGCAACTACCTTGTTGAGCACTCTGCCGGAAGCGGTAAAAGCAATACGATTGGCTGGCTCACCCACCGACTCGCGTCATTGCACGACAGTGACAACCGGCGCGTTTTCGATAGTGTGATTGTGGTCACCGATAGGGTGGTGCTTGACCAGCAACTGCAGGACACCATCTACCAGTTCGAGCACAAACGCGGTGTGGTGCAGAGAATTGATGAGAGCTCCCGGCAGCTCGCCGAGGCACTCGAAAATGCGGTTCCCGTAATAATCACAACCCTTCAGAAGTTTCCTTTCGTCTCTCGTCAGCTCATGAAGATGGCGGAGGAACGCGGCGAACAGGGCGCTGGCACTCTCACTACGCGGCGCTGTGCCGTTGTTATCGATGAGGCGCATAGCTCTCAAGGCGGAGAGACCGCAACGGATTTGAAGGAGGTGCTGGGCGGCGAAGGTCTGCGGCAGGAGGCATCGAGTAGGGCCGTTGAAGAAGGCCTGACCGACATGGAGGAACTCTTTCGGAGCATGGCTAAACGCGGTCGGCAGGCGAACCTGAGCTTTTTCGCGTTCACGGCCACGCCAAAGCACAAGACCCTTGCGGTCTTCGGTCGCAAGGGTGCGCCGGCAGATCGCTATACGATGAGGCAGGCGATCGAGGAGGGGTTCATTCTCGATGTGCTGAAGTACTACACGACCTACGCGACGTATTTCAAATTGCTCAAGTCCTGCGACGACGATCCCAATGTCGAACGGAAGAAAGCGGCGAAGGCCCTGGCACGCTTCATGAGGCTGCATCCGCACAACATCGCCCAGAAAACCGAAGTGATGGTGGAACATTTCAACAGGATGACGCGCCATAAGATTGGCGGTCGCGCGAAGGCCATGGTGGTTACGGGCTCTCGTATGGAGGCCGTTCGCTATAAGCAGAGTTTTGACCGGTATATCAAGGAGAAGGGGTATCCGATAAAGTCACTCGTCGCCTTTTCGGGCACCGTGCAAGACGACAAGATCGAAGATGTGACGTACACGGAGGAAGGCATGAACTATGGCATTCGCCAGAAGGAGTTGCCGGAGAAATTCGCCTCGCAGGAGTACCAGGTTCTGCTTGTTGCCGAGAAATATCAGACTGGTTTCGACCAACCTTTGCTGCATACGATGTACGTTGACAAGAGACTTGCCGGTATTCAAGCTGTGCAGACGTTGTCACGCCTGAATCGCATTCATCCCCTGAAGGAAGACACGTTCGTCCTGGACTTCGTCAACGACCGAGACGAAATTCGCGACGCCTTCAAGACCTATTACGAGGGTGCCGAGATGGGCGAGGAAGTGGACCCATCGCGTTTGTACCAGATCAAAGGGGAGTTGGATGCGACCGGAATCTATCTTTCTGAAGAGGTTGCGCGCTTTTGTGACGTCTACTTCAAGCCCAAACAGAAACAGAGCGTTCTGGATCACCAGACGATGAACGCGGCCCTTGATCCTGCCGTATCGCGTTTCACCGTACGACAGCAGGATGATGAAACCGCGGTAGAAGAGTGGCGAGGGAAACTGCAGGCGTTCCGCAATCTGTACGGCTTTCTCAGTCAGGTGATCCCCTACCAGGACTCCGATCTGGAGCGTCTCTACGTCTTTCTCAGACATCTTGGTGCCAAGCTGCCTCGTCGCAAGACTGGCACGGCCTACCAGTTCGATGATGAAGTACGGCTCGAATATTACCGTCTTCAGAAAATCAGCGAGGGCTCCATTTCGCTCCGCGAAGGTGCCGCGCAACGGCTCGATGGGCCTACCGAAGTTGGCAGCGGCATGGCGCGCCCCCAATCGATGGCGCTCTCGCAGTTGATTGATGTCGTTAACGAGCGATTTGGCACTGACTTCAATCAGGCAGACCAGTTTTTCTTCGATCAAATCGTCGAAGCAGCTATGGCCGATGCAGGGTTACGTCAGGCGGCGGAGGTGAACCCCAGCGACAAATTTGAATTGGTCTTCAAACATCTTCTGGAGAGTCTTTTCGTCGAACGCATGGACCAGAACGAGGAAATCTTCGTACGTTTCATGAACGACGTCCCATTCCAAAAGGTAGTGACCGCTTGGATGGCATCCGAAGCATATAGGCGCTTGCGTAGCAGCTCGGGAGGCGAAGCTCAGTCGCGGCCGGTTGGCGGCTCGTCAGAGGAGGGCGGAATAGTACCTCAAGTGGAGGACACAAGTACCATGTTGTAACATGCACCTTCAACCACTGCCATGAGTTGTGTTACCCGGTACTGCCGAAGAGGTCGTCGTCGCGATTCGACTTGCTAGAATCGTGTGCCACTGGTTTACGTTCCGGCAATTTGCGCGGCATGGGCTTGCCAAAAGCTTTTGCCAGCGCTCGTACGAGGTTCCAGTTAAACCGGCGCTCGTCCCGGCCGATCAGCGGAGCCCAGGCGGAGACGTTGATGATAGGGACCTGGAGATTCCATGTTTGAAGTTCCTGCAGGGTCTCAAGATCCTCGGGGCTGACGGGCGACCATTCCACAATGACAGCCTGAAACGTCTCTGTCGCCAGTTTGGTGATGGCCTCCGGAAGAGTGAACGCCATATCAATACGGTACTGGTGGGTTTCGAAAACAGTCCTTCGGCTAATAACGCGATCCACTTCCGCATCGACCAGAAGGATCTTCGGAATAGAACATTCCAACGATAGCCCTTCGAGAGGCAGTTGTTGTTGCCGCGCGCTGGTCAGCAGCGCCTGAACATGCGCCGGAACCGACTCGCCGCGCGCCTCATACTCAGACGCAGCCTTGGTTGCGATCTCGTAGAGCTTCTGCGTCGGATCATGCTGGGTCTGGGAGCGGTACACATCCGTAAGCTCTGCTCTGTTCAGTCCCAGCACTGACCGCATTATGTCGTCGGCCCGCTTTTCAGGCGTCAAGGCCGGACCATCGTCGTGAAGCCGTTTGTTGTCGGTACTCATCGGACTTGTGGCTCCTTTCGTGGCTTTGGCGGTTGGGGTGAACCCGTTTCAAACGACCGTCGAATCCGCTTCTTGCGATTGACAACCTCTGAAACGGTGATTCCAAGATCGGCCGCAAGTTCCTTGTTTGGGCGTGGCCCGCCGTTACTATCGTTAATGGCAGATACCAACTCTTCGAGTTCTTTCTTGCCACGCACGTGCTGCATTACCTGGTCAACCGCTTCCTGTTGCTCAAGCTGCTGCTCTGGCTGGACTGCGAACAGGTCTCCATCCTCCACGGGGCCGCCGTAGCGCCGGTGACGGCGAAGATGATCGATGAACTTGTTTTTGAGCACGGTGCACAGAAAAGTATCAAGCTTGCCGCGGGCCGGCACCCAGCCTAGGGCGTTCGGCGATCTCAGTAATTCCAGGACTGTTTCACTGACCAGATCATCAGCGGACACGGCGTCAAATACATCCGGCTGGTCGTGTGTGAGCCAACCGGCCATGGCGCGAAGGCGCATGCTGACTTCCAACCATGAAACACGTTCAAACAGGTCGTCCGTCGTCACAGATCTCCCCGGAGGCTTGCCCGCTACCCCCGTTACCTCCTATTCGAACAGATTCCGGGATTTGTCCGCATCCGGTGGCAAAAAAATGATGGTCGATTCGTAAATACCCTGAGAAGCAAATCCTGCTCGTGGAAGCTCTGAGGGTCAACGTGGCCTTTCGGGGTCGCCGCGCACGACATTTCGAGCTCATAATGTTTTAGAAGCCAGATTTGTGTGATTTCAGTAGTTTGCAGAGGGTGGATATGGAGGACCGATGGCTGACGATCTGATCCTAGGACTGGATGCATTCATCCGGTCCATCGGCATCAATAGAGCTTCCCAGCACGCCCTCTTGCTGGGTGCTGGATCGTCAATCAGTTCCGGGATTCCGTCTGCCGCGAGCTGTGTTTGGGAGTGGAAACGGGCAATTTTCCTGACCAGAAACCCAGGGCTGGAAACGCAGTTCGCGGAATTGTCGTTGCCATCCGTTCGCTCCAAGATCCAACGGTGGCTCGACAGTCAACGGGTCTACCCGCCGAACGACTCCCCCGAAGAATACAGCGTCTACATCAAGGAATGCTATCCGATCGCCGATGACCGCAGGGCTTTCTTTCAGGACAAGGTGCGGCAGGCGGTTCCCCATACCGGGTATCGCCTCACGGTCAAGCTTGCCGAGGCCGGAATCATTCAATCGATCTGGTCCCCTAACTTCGATGGCCTGACGGCGAAGGCGACCGCCCAATCGCAATCCATCACGGCCATCGAAGTCGGAATAGACTGCCAAGAAAGACTTTTCCGCAGGCCGAAGCGCAGCGAGTTGATCTGTGTGTCTCTGCACGGCGATTACCGATACGATCCATTGAAGAACACGACGGCTGAGTTACAGCAGCAGGAGAAGATGCTGCGCGATGCGCTTGTCGAACAAGTCAAGGATACGCCATTGATTGTGGTCGGCTATAGCGGCCGTGACGCCTCGCTCATGGCGGCCTTGCAGGAAGGCTATAGCCGACCCGGCGTCGGCGTGCTGTATTGGTGCGGGTTTGGTGACGGCGAAATTCCGGGAAATGTGCGCCAGTTGCTGGATCTGGCGCGCTCCAGCGGCCGGGCGGCGTATTACATACAGTCCGGCGGGTTCGATGATCTGATGCTTCGAATCGCGTTGCATGGCCTTGCGGGGGAAGCCGTTGAAGAAGCCCGCCAGCTCTTGATGGCGCAGACGCCGATGCCGACCGAGGAACGCATCGACTTCGCATTTGTAGAGATGCCGACTTGCGGCCTGATCAAGAGTAATGCTTTTCCGCTGACGCCACCCTCAGAGATTTACGAGTTCGATCTGAAACAGTGGCCAGAAGAGAAAGTGTGGGAGTATTTCGACACGAGCACCGCCGGCAAGGCGATTGTTGCGGCTCCCTTCAAGAAAGCCTACGCCTTCGGAACGATCGATGAAATCCGAGGCGCCTTTGCCGACCGGATTGGCGAGAAGATCGAGCGCGTGCCGATCAATGACATAGACCTGCGCTACGAAGATGGGGCGATCACTTCACTCATCCGCCGCGCGTTGGTGCGTGCCATGGCTGCAAGGGCCGAGGTGAATACCGATGAACGTGAGTTTCTCTGGGAGAAGGCGGCGCGGGAACGACGCAAGGAAGGTGGAAAGGAATACCTCGTTTACGATGCGGTGGTCGTATACCTGCGACGAGTCGCCGGAAAGAGTTACGTCGTCCTCAAACCGACCGTCCGGATTGAAAGCCCAACCGGGGAGGAGGTGCCGGAAGACGCTGAACGAAACCTCAAGATGAGCATTTTAGGTTGGCAACATAACAACAAGTTCAATGAGGCCCTAGAGTCGTGGCGAACGCGCCTTTTCACGGATGAGAATTTCGAGTTTCCACCGAACTGTGGTTCTCCCTTCAAGTTCCATGTGAAGCGTGCACCTGTCCTCGCGAAGATCATGAGCGCCGACCGCAACCGGCAAATCCAGGTGCAAAGCAAGTTTCAGCCCATCATCACCCATGTCGGCGTAGAGCTTAGAGAGCCAGACCTCATTTTCTCGAATCGGATGGGGACCGCTACAGTTTCTGATTCCCATCCCGTGCGGGGCATCGTCCAAAACAGGCCTTTCGACTACGCTCTGACCGCCAGAAACCTCGCACCACCCATTCAACTCGCGGTGATCTGTCCGGCGCGAGAATCGCGGAAACTGAGCGAATACCTTCAGCGTCTGAATCAATCGATCAATCCCGGTAAGTTCGAAGCGGACTACCTGCTTCCTTTCGGGGGCTTTCAAAATGCATTCGCCACGGCATTGCATGTGCCAGCGCCCGGCGAAAACCTGTGGATGACCTGCCCCGAGATCGATCCCGCCCTGGACGAACAGCGGGGCGCATTGCAATTGAGCCAGCATATTACGACATGCCTCAACGCACTGAAAGCCGCGGCATTTCCGAACGTCACCATCATCTTCATTCCAACGAGGTGGGTGCGTTGGCGGACCTTCGAAACGGAGGAGGAACGCTTCGATCTTCACAATTTTGTGAAAGCATTCTGTGTTCCGCAGGGAATCGCAACTCAATTCCTCGAAGAGGACACGCTCGAAAACGAGCTGCAATGCCGGATTCGCTGGTGGTTGTCACTGGCGCTCTACGTCAAGAGCATGAGAACGCCATTTGTTTTGTCCTCGCTCGACAGCGATACGGCTTTTGTCGGGCTCGGTATCAGCCTGGACCGCAAGGCCGAGAAGGGGAACCATGTCATTCTCGGGTGCAGTCATCTGTACAACGCGCAGGGGCAGGGGCTTCAATTCCGCCTCAGCAAAATTGAAAACCCTGTGTTCCGTCACAAGAACGCGTTCATGTCGTACGATGATGCCCGCCGCGTCGGCGAAACCATACGCCAGCTTTTCTGGGAATCCCGTTTCCGGCTTCCCGGCCGCGTGGTGATCCATAAACTGACGCCGTTCCTCAGCGACGAACGAAAGGGACTCCAAGCTGGCCTGAGCGGAGTGAAAGAGGTCGATCTCCTCGAGATTCACGTGGACAGTGCCTTGCGATACCTGTCCTCGGTTCCCCAGCAGAACGGCACGCTCAAGGTGGACGGGTACCCGGTGAAGCGGGGCACCTTGTTGAAACTCGACAGGGACTCAGCCCTGCTTTGGGTGCATGGAGTTTCGCGCGCGATCAATCCCCGTTTGAACTACTATCAGGGCAAGCGCCGCATTCCAGCCCCGCTCGTCATCCGCCGCCACTCCGGCCGCTCGGATTTGACGATGGTAGGCGATGAGATCCTTGGGCTCTCGAAGATGAACTGGAACAGTTTCGATCTCTACACCAAGCTGCCGGCGACAGTCGAGTCATCAAAGCAGATCGCCAGAATAGGGGCGCTCCTTGAACGTTTCGGGTCGGGGTCGTACGATTATCGTCTGTTCATGTGAAGACCAGCCGCCTGTACAGATCCCCTCTACGTTTGACGCAGCTCTGCTATAAGGATCAAAGGCTATTTCGATTACTGCGAATGCTTGCGTTTGCTTCGATTGTATGATAATGTGATCTTAGGAAAGCATAGAACACGAGAGAGGTAGCGACAATGGCTCAGGCGGCGATGGCACCAACCCTTCCTTCGGAGGCCGATGCGGTTTTGGCGAAAGAGACGAGCCGCGTACTAGCCTCTCATATTCGCAACAGCGATCCGATGGAATTGAGAATTTCGGGCGATCCTTCGCCGGACGGATTGGTCAAACTCCCTTTATCGGCGGCGCGGATGCTGGTCCGCATACTTGAGGAAATGGCGCGCGGCAACGCAGTAACCCTGATTCCGGTTCACGCCGAGTTAACTACACAGGAAGCGGCGGAGATGCTGAATATTTCGCGCCCATCCCTGATTCAGCTTCTGGACGAGGGGAAAATCGACTACCGCCGGGTCGGAACGCATCGGCGCGTCCGGTTTGAGGGCTTGATGAAGTACAAGCGGGGCGCTGAGGCCGAGCGCCGGGCGGCGCTCGCGGAATTGGCCGCCTATGACCAGGAACTTGGAATTTAAACCCGGTGGCCCGGTTCACCGCCTTCTATGACGCGAATGTGCTGTATCCGGCAGACCTGCGCAATCTGCTGATGCATCTGGCGCTGACGGGGCTGTTCCGTGCCACGTGGTCGGCAGGAGTCCACGAAGAATGGATGTCCACATTGCTACGCAATCGCCCAGACCTGTCGCGCGAAAAGCTGGAGCGGACGCGCATGCTCATGGACCAGCACGCAACCGACGCGTTGGTCACGGGCTACGAGGACCTGATTCCCGGCCTGCAGCTCCCTGATCCGAATGACCGGCACGTGTTGGCGGCGGCGATCCGCGGTCGAGCCGATGTGATCGTCACAGCGAACCTGCGCGACTTTCCTGCGGAGACTCTCGCGGAGTTCGGGATCGATGCGCAGCACCCGGACGAATTCGTGCTGCACTTGATGGATCTCGCCCCCGGCATCGTAGCGGAGGCTGCGCGGCATCATCGCGAGAGCCTGAAGAATCCGCCGAAAACAGTTGACGAATATCTGAATACGCTTGAGGCGTTGGGACTGACGCAAACCGTGTCGGCGCTCCGGGAATACATGTTCTGATGATCTCTGCCAAGTTCATCTGTGCTCCGGTTCCCGCCGCTTCGCCAACGGCGTATCATCTTTGAACATCACTCCGACCTTCGCCAGCGGGATGTGATGATCGAGCGTGCCAGTTCCCAAGAAGTTTCTGACGCCGTCTATCGCATCGTACGCGACCGCCATCCATGACAATGAGCTGGCATTAAGAGCTTCCTGATCGATCATGGAGGCGATCAGAATGGAGTTGGACAGCACGACCGTAGCCGCGGACTCGCCAAAGTCAGGCCTCGGTTGCAGGCCCGTGATGTTGTAGAAGTCCTCCTGACCGTCATCCGCCATCGGATGCACGTAAAGAGAGGCATAATCGTATCCATAGCTGTAAAGAAAGGTGAGATCCATATCGCGGGCTGCGTCCGCAGCCTTGGGCCGCCGCCAGTCAGGAGGGTTCTTTACAAGTCGATGATAGCGGGCTTTGCGCTCCGGCGTCGATTCTTCTATGAGTCCATTGAGCTGCCCCTTCATGGCGGGATCGCTGCGGAGACGCTCAGCCGCTTCGTACTGCTTCTTAAAGGACCAGTCGTTGAACACCTCGAACTGATCCTCTTTATTTAAATCATGCAGATGAAACAGCCGGTCGAGCAGCGTGCGGTGCAGAATCCAGCACGCGTTGTAATCGGGAATTTCCCATAGCCTGAAAATGCCCCGGACCAACGCATCCGCGCGGGCGATGAAGTTTCTAGCGATCTGGTCGCGTATGATTTCGGTCTCGCTATGGCGGGCAAACTCGAATAGCAGCATGCCTGTCAAAACGTGTAAAGCATCGGCAGCCTTTGTGTATTGCTCGACCGATAAGCGATGATCTGGCGGGTTAAACATTGTGGACGACACTGTTTCAGACTGCCTGAAAGGGACGCGCCGTTCAAGCGCTCGCACTCGATAAGAATCACCGGCAGATCGCACCGGTATTACGTTCGTTCCGGTCACTCGATATTCCCACCCTGTCTTTTTCGTGTGGTGTCACTTTTAACGCTTGATCGTGGCAGGGCGCGCCGGCCGTTCAACGGGCTGCCCGCGCCAAGGCCCGTGTTGCCCGTTCCCCTTCGGTGAGCGCCCGGCTGTTCCGCCCTGCCTTTGTCTCCGCGTACTGACAAACCACGAAAGGAGACTGACATGAGCGACTTCGAGACCACCTACGCGCGCCACAAGGAACTACGTGCCAAAGCTAACGAGATAAACAAGGCCGTTCTGTTCGACGCCTTTGCATCCACCAGAATCACCAGCATCCATGTCGACTTCGATGGAGAAGGGGACAGCGGCCAGATCAACGGCGTTGCCGCATTCTGCGGCGATGAATCTGCCACGCTGCCGAACACCACGATCGCGATCCAGACTGTGTCTTGGGGAACCACTGAAATACTGACCGCCCAATCGACTCTCGAAAAGGCAGTCGAGAACCTCTGCTACGACTACCTCGAACAAACGCATGGCGGCTGGGAAAACAACGACGGCGGGTATGGTGAATTCCGCATCGACGTTGCTAAACGCAGCATCGAGCTTGAGTTCAACGGGCGTTTCACCGACACCTGGAGCGACATCCACACATTTTAGGGGAGGGACCATGGCACATCCTTATCACCACGCGCTTTCCAGCGTGAAGAAGTGGGGCGGCGTCCCGGAAGACTATATCCGCATCCATGACTGGTTCGATGAATCGAAGATGATCATCGCCGACTTCCGGCACCGTGCTCTGCGCCATCATGCCGAGGGCATCTTCATGGCCGAAACCATCTTCGGTTCGACCATCACGCTGTCCACTGGCCGGGTTATCCCGGTCAGATGGATCGGCGAGCAGCATGTCCGCGAGGATCTCGGATTCATTCCGTCATTCGCAGATTGGGTGAAGGCGATCCGACCGGAGCCGTGGATGGGGCGGGCTCAGAGACTTGAAGGCGATAAGGTGATATCGTCGGCCGCGTCTGCCTTGTAGTGGGACGAACGCTGCCAGGCAGTCTCGGTCGACATTTAGCAGCGTTTCTGCCTGTTCTTGATGAACCGCTTCGGTCTAAGGTAGGTGCCGGGTCGCCGCAATCTCCGACGCAGGCAGCAGTCGGTCGATTCACCCTAGCGTATAGCGGTTTTCTTTCGCGTGGCGCGCAGGGTTGCTACGGCTTCTGTCGAAGAGAATCTCGGACCAGCGAAATCTGCCGGACTCTTTCTATGATCTAGGACTTGCAGTTTTCGCAGATCGCGTTCATCTTCTTGCGAACGCTCCTCCACTCGGGTCCGTTCCAATCGAGCGTTTTCAGTTTATCGCAGAAGGCATCAAGCACCTCCTTCAACTGTGGCAGGAACAGATCGGCATTGATGGTGTAAGTTTCCAGGTCGAACAGAGGCCCGTTTCGTACAATTTTCCATCCTCCGCTCGTCTCGGCCTGGTGAAGGATTCCGCATCGCACGTTCTTGTAGAATGCTTTTCCATGACCTCTGAATTCACGGAAGTGGTCTGATCCATCGAAGAATATCGATACTGCGAGTTCGCCCTTGCCTTCACTGGTTTTCCAGCCCTGCTGCAGCGAGACGAACGCCTCGATCATCAGGCAGGAAATCGCCATGATCGTGAATCCGTGCCTCACACTAGGCTTCATTGCCGGCTCGACGTAGCGCTCGGTGAATCGGCGCCGGATTGCCTCCGCTATTTCCTGCCGGTTCTCCGCTTGGCGCGCAGCCTTGTACTGGCGCAAAGTAAAAGCACTGGCAATTTCCGTATCGTCCGGGTTGTGGGATGGCTGTTTCATCGGCAAACATTATCACGTAAACTGGCGTGACGAAACGACATCGAAACCATCATCTGCTTCGACGTGCCGCTACGTGATTCCTGCGAATCCCTTGCGTCTTCTCCGGCAGCCTGAAGACGGTCTCATAGCCGATGACGACAGCAGGACCTCGAATTGTCTGGGTATCCTGTAGACTTCGTGGGGCGCAAAAACAAAAGCGGGTTTCATCGCGCCCATGCTGTTGCTGCGCACGGAGCGGCTGCCGGAGGGAGCGGCCTGGTTGTACGAACTGAAGCTCGATGGCTATCGCGCGATCGCGGCGAAATCGCAAGGCCGCTCACATCTGTGGTCGAGGAACGAAAACGATTTCTTCTCGCGGTATCCGTCGATATCGGCAGCGCTGGCAAGGCTGCCCGATGAAACCGTTGTTGACGGCGAGATCGTCGCGCTCGATGACTCCGGCAAACCTTCTTTTAACGCGTTGCAGAATTACGGCTCCTCGAAGACCCCGCTGATTTATTACTTGTTCGATGTGCCGCTGCTGAACGGGCGCGATCTGCGAGGAGAGACGTTAGAGATCCGCCGGAACCTGCTAAGAGAAAAGGTGCTGTCGCGCCTTGCTGAACCGATCCGTGCGTCGCCGGTGCTGGACGGCGCCTTGAACGACCTGATCCAAGCCGTGAAGGAGCAGGGGCTCGAAGGGCTGGTAGCCAAGCGGCGCGACAGTCGCTACGAAGCTGGCGAGCGTTCCGGTGCCTGGATGAAAATGCGCGTCAACGAGGGGCAGGAGTTCGTGATAGGTGGATACACGGTCGCGGGACGGGCGTTCGACGCGCTCGTATTCGGATACTACGACGGGCCGCGCCTCATCTATGTTGCGCGGACTCGGAACGGCTTTACGCCGCTGCTACGAGAATCGCTCATGCGGAAATTTCGCGGGCTGGAGATCGCAGAATGTCCGTTCACCAATCTGCCCGAAGCGCGCAGCGGAAGGTGGGGGCAGGGGCTGACCGCCGCCAAGATGAAAGATTGCAGATGGATTAGGCCCATGCTGGTGGGGCAATTCGAATTCAGGGAGTGGACGCCCGACAATCACCTGCGCCACTCGCGGTTTGTGGGTCTGCGGGAAGATAAGCAGCCGCTAGAGGTGAGACGGGATTAAGCCATCACAGGTCCTATGAACTCCTTTTGCCAAGCCTGAGCGCCCGGGGCTTGACGGTCAATCTCGACGAGCTGTTCGCAGGAGTCCTTAGAACCTTATTGCAGCATTTCCGATGTGATAATAAACATTCTGGAAACGGAACAATCGGGTGCTTCAGAACTCTAATCGTGCCTGAAATGCAATCATCCGAGGTGAGCTGTCGCCGCCCAACCCGACGCCCAGCAGCCCTGTCGGCGGCGAAGTCGGATAGCTGAGGGCTCCGAATCCGGTCTGCGTGGAAGGTTTGCCTGGAATCCCCGCGTACCCCAAAACCGGGAGACCGAAATTCGGGTGATTGAACACGTTGAAGAATTGACCGTCGATGCGCAGCTTTACTCGCTCTGTCAACTGAAACCACTTGGTCAGATACAGGTCGCTCCAGAAGAAATCAGGGCCGCGCAATGCATTCCGGCCAAGATTGCCGAACTGGCAATTCTTCGCACTGTCGCCGCCGGTACAGGCGCCGGTGCTGGGATCGACGACGGAAACAAACGCGTCAGGGTTGAGCCATTGGATCGTGCCGGGCTGAGTAACGCCGGGGATCGGATTGTGCTCATACAAGGGAACGCCGGGTACCACGCTGGCATATTGGGGGCCGCTGCCCTGAACGATGCCGTTCCCATTGGCGGAATAGGGCGCGCTCAGGACCGAAAACGGCAGTCCGCTATGCCAAAACATGGTGCCTGAGACCTGCCATCCATTCAGCGCTCGGGCCAGCAGGTGATTCCGAAATTTGCCGGGCAATTGATAAACGTACTGGGCTGTGAAGTTGTGCCTCACATCGTAATCGCAGGGGCCATATTGGCGGCCAAGCTCTCCCGGCAGCGGTGAGAGAAGGGCTCCGGCGGCGAAAGGCAGGAATCCGCCGTTTGAGACCGTGTCCATGCAGTGGCTCCAAGTGTAGTTGGCCTGCACCTGAATGCCGTGCCCCAGCCGTTTGTCGGCCGTTAGCTGGAGACCGTTGTAGTGGCTGTTTGCGCCGGTATTCAGTTGCGTCACCGGTCCGAAGCGGGGATCGATGGGCTTCCCGTAAGGGAACGGCGCAAAGCAGCCCTCGCAGACCGTCTGATAACCGTTCACTTGCGTCTCATAGGGCTGGTTCACCGCCCGCGTGCCTACGTATTGAGCCCGCAGGTTGAGGGCGTTTCCGACTTGGTGCTCGACCGCAAAGCTCCACTGCATGAAGTAGGGCGCATGGAGTGTGCCATCCGGCACGGCGGTGATCGAAATCGGTGGAAGGCAGGTATTCCGGTTTGCCAGGGGCGAGGCGCAGGAGAGTTGTCCTTGCGCGAAGCCTGAGTTGAATAGCTGATTCGCCGCCGCCGTCGCATCGATGGCGCTGTTCGGGACTCCAGCAGCAATCGCTGTTCCACCAACGGTTCCGAGTAAACCGCCCTGGAATGTTTTGGAATAGGGAGGATTCGTGCCAACGAGATCGGCGACGCTGCCCGGCAACAGGTCGCTGAATAAACCAAACCCGCTGCGCAGCACCGTGTGCGGCGCGATCTGCCATGCGATGGCGGTTCTGGGCTGCAGGATCGCGGCAGGCGTGGCGGCGAAGATCGTCGCCTGCTGCGTGCGAATGACCTGGCTGAGGGGCTGATTGAGCTCGTGAGAAATGGAGTCGAACGACCCGGCGAGGCGCGCAACGGCGTTATGCGGGTTCAGGGGATTTGAATTGTAGGTATCGCGGATGCCGAAGGTCCACGTCAGGGTCCGCGTCACCTTCCAGGTGTCCTGCGCATAAAAGTCCAGATTCAAGAAGTTGTATGGCTGCGAATTGGCCAGGGGAAAGGTTGCCGAGCTTGTCGATGCGACACCGTAGATGAACTGCGGCAGGGTTGTGTAGCTCACCAGAGGGACAGTGCCCTCACCGAAATCATAATCATTCAGGCGAAAGATGCGACTGTTGGTGCCGAACCGGAGTTCATGCGACCCTACCGTCCAGGCGAGGTTGTCATTGATGAAGAAGCGCGCGGCGCGCCGTCCCTGCACCCATGTATTGTCGAGCCCTCCCAGCGTGGTGAACGGAGCATTGGCGCCGCTGCCCTGGAGGACGATGGGAAACGCCGCCAGTGTCTTTTGAAAATCGGACGGCCCGAACAGACTTTCATACCACGAGAACGCCGGGTTGAAGTAGTTCACCAGATGCCCGGAGAATACATGGGTGTAGCCCGATGCGAATGAGTAAAGGGGCTGCGGGGAGATGGCGTTGAACAGCGGATTGATCGGATCGGTATAAGCGGCCTGAAGGCCGGAGTCGGACTGGAACCGGAACCAGGCCATGTTCTTGGCGTCGATGTTGTAGTCGAGGCGAGCGGTTTGCACCTGCTCGCGATCATCACTTGAATGCGAAATGCTCTGGCGGTTCGCGCAACCGTTTCCGTTGGAGGGAGTGCCGCCCGCGACGGTCCCGTCACTGTTGAACGGACAGCCGAGAACCGCGAGCGGGGTTCCGGCCGTGTTGCCGTAAAGGGAAAAGAGCTTCTTGTAGAACGGTACGATCTGGGGCGCGGGCAGATAAGTCGATCCGGTTATCGAGTCCACACCACCGCGCGGCAATTGCTGCAGGACATAGTCCTGAAAGGCCGGCGTGGGCACTGTCGTTGCACTGACGATCGGCAGCGCAATCCGAACCCATTCGGAATCGAAGAAGAAAAACAGCTTGTCGTGGATGATCGGGCCGCCGAGGCTCCCCCCGAAGTGATTCACCGTGGAGCGGGGCTTGTGGTTTCCGGCCGTGGCGTTGGTGAAGAAATCCGCCGCATTGAACCTTGAGCCGTTCCACAACTCGTACAGGTTCCCGTGAAACGCGTTGGTGCCGGATTTGGTGACATAGTTGACCTGAGAAGCGCCGTACCGGCCCTGATCGACCGCGTAGGAGACGGTGTTGACGGTCACCTCCGCGATCGAATTCAAGCCAAGCACAAGATTGGTCGACAGGCCGCTATTCAGGTTTGTCAGCGGATCGTTGGTCTCCAGGCCGTCGACAATGTAGCCGTTGGCCAGAGACGGCAATCCATTGAACTGCACGTTGCCGTAACCGTTGGTGCCGCCGACGAAATCGTTCCCGCTGCCCGCGGTGTTGATGAGAGCACCGGCGGCAAACTGCAACGGGTAGGTCATGTCGCCGCCCGGATTCGGAAGGTTTTCCATGGATCGGGCGGTCAGGGTCGTCGAGGTGTTGGGATTCTCCGGGCTGATCAGCGGCGTTTGCTCCTGTACCTGGATGCTCTCGCTCGCGGAGGCGATGTTGAGTTTGAAATCAACCGTCTGCTTCTGCCCAAGACCGGCGGAGACGGTGTTGTTCTGCTGAGCTTCGAAACGGTCTGCTTCCGCTTTTACGGAGTACGTGCCGGGCTTGAGCTGCGGGAAACTAAACCGTCCGGAGTCGTCCGTCTTCACGGATCGTTTGAGACCGTTCTCAACATTCGTGACGGTCACGGTCGCGCCAGGGAGCCCCGCCCCGGACGGATCGGTGACCGAACCGACAATCGCGCTCGTTGTCTCGCCCTGAGCCAGCGCCGGGACCCGCACAGACAGGCCGGAAACGAAGAAGAGAAGGGGCTGCACGAGAATGAGCAGATCGCGCAACCTATATTTAGGCACTCCTAAATATAGTAAACTAAACTTCTTTACGTCAAGCGCGGCGGCTTGCAGCCCCAATGCGGTCGATTGCGGACGGGCGTCGGCGAGGGTAATCTTTAATTTAGTGCCACCTAGACAATCAGGACCGTACACCACGGAATCTGTAGACGACTATTTGAAAGCCATACTGGAACTGGGCGGCTCCAAAGAGGAGCGGGTGACCAGTAACGCTCTCGCCCAGCATCTCGGTGTCCGTGCTGCTTCCGTGACGGGAATGCTGCAAAAGCTCGCTGCACAGAAGCCTCCGTTTGTGAAATACGAAAAGCACCACGGGGTGCGTCTGACTGCGACCGGGAAGATGCGTGCTCTGGAAGTTCTTCGCCACCATCGTTTGTTAGAGCGTTTCCTCCATGATTTCCTCGACTATTCGTGGGACGAGGTCCACGACGAGGCGGAAAGACTGGAACACTACATCTCGGAAAAACTTGAAGATCGCATCGCGGCGAAACTGGGCGATCCGGATACCGACCCGCATGGACACCCGATCCCTGTGCGAAACGGGGCACTCCCGCCACGGGAAGAGGTGCTGTTATCAGGATGGGCCTGTGGCGTCCCGGCGGTGATTAGCAGCGTGTCCGACCGTGACCCCGCCGCTTTGCGTGAGATGACGCGCTTTGGCCTGAAGCCGGGCGTGGCAATTACAGTTGAAGCGGGGAATCGTAATGCCTCTCTGCTCGTGCGCATTGGCGATCATATGGATCGCGTGCGGTTGAGCCAGACTCTCGCCTCGGGGATATCGGTGATCCCCGACCCGAACGCCCGTATTCGATCAGAGAGTGGCTTATCGACGCGAGGGTAGGAGATGGCGTTGACTTTATGTCGCTCGCGACCTTGAAGTGACAGGTGAGGCGGTAGCTGCTGCTATCGAGAGGCGAGATTCCGGAGGTCGCATGGTGCCTGAAGACGGCTGCGCAAATGAGGTATCGGATTTAACGGACGCACCGAACCGGTCCGCGTTGATTTTGTCTGCGTTCCGGTTAGAGCGGCTCACGGTCCTTTGGATGATGGTGGAAACCGCTGTCGCGATTGGCGCCGGCATTGCCGCGCACAGCCTCCTGCTGATGGCTTTTGGCATCGACAGCGTCATTGAGATTGTCTCGGCTGGCGTTCTTATCTGGCGGCTATCGGCCGAACTGCGTCGGGGCCGAGCTTTGTCCGAGGAGGCTGAGGAGCGCGCAAGCCGCATCGCCGGTGCCTTGCTTTTTGCGCTCGCCGTCTACGTCGTTGGCGGAGCAGCATGGGGCTTCTGGCGGCATCAGGGGGCTGAATTCTCCATGCCTGGCCTCATCCTGACCGTCGCGGCGATCCCGATTATGTACGTCCTGGCGCGACGAAAGTTGGTGGTGGCGAATCAGCTCGGAAGCCGGGCACTCCGTGCCGATGCCATCGAGAGCATCACATGCGGCTGGTTGTCGTTCGTTGTCGTAATTGGTCTTGTCGCTCAGTTCGCCTTGGGGGCTTGGTGGGTCGATTCTGCGGCATCGCTTGTCATCGTCTATTTCCTGATCAAGGAAGGTCGCGAGGCATGGAATGGAGGCGAGTGTTGCGACTGACATGAACAAGATCGACGATTCCATTTTTTGAGAATGGCTCCAGGCAAGAACACGCCTATGAAACCTCGTCGAGGTTAGAGGGCGACATTCTGGTTGTCGAACGGCAGGGCATTGAAAAGATTGGACACAATCACGATGTGATAATGTATCTTACGGAAATTGGCCGGGATGTTTCGGGTTAGGGGGTTGAAATTTAAGTGCTATCATCTTCCCTTCCTCGGGCATCACTCCGGAGGCAAGACGAGCCTGTCTGATTTTAGTTCGTGCTGACTGGCGGGGTGCCCAGCCTCACCACATGACTCCGGTTTTACTCACATGACCAGAGGTTCTCCGGAAAAGACCATCGAGATTTACAAACAGTATGCCCAGGAGTGGGATACGGATCGCAATAGTGGCGAATGGAACGACAAGCGTTGGCACGATCGGTTCGTAAGCCTGCTTAGAGCCGAGGCCTTCATTCTCGATCTAGGATGCGGTTCGGGCGTACCCGTGGCTAGGAACCTTGTCGAACACGAACTCCACGTCACCGGCGTCGATACCTCGCCGACGATGATCGCGCTATGCCGCGAGCGCATGCCCGATCAGGAATGGATTATCGGCGATATACGGACGGTATCGCTGCCAAGAAAGTTCGATGGAATACTTGGCTGGGACAGCTACTTTTTTCTAACGCCGGACGAGCAGGGCCGCATGTTCGACGTGTTCGCCTCGCATGCGGCAGCTAATGGTGTGCTGATGTTCAATACCGGCCCCTGTCATGGCGACGCGTCCGGGACATATCGCTGTGAGCCCCTTTACCACGCAAGTCTCGACCCGGCGGAGTATAGATCCCTCCTCGACCGGGCGGGCTTCGAGGTGCTTGCGCACGTCGTCGAAGACCCCCACGCCGGCGGCCGCACCGTTTGGCTTGCGAGATCACGCTCGTAGCTTATTAAGGGAATGATTTTGGGGCAATACAGGCGCGGGCCGAAACGCCGCGCTGTGAATAAAAGTTCCGATCATTTCAGGCTGCCAATTCGTAATCCGGAGGGACAAACGCTTATATTCAGTATTCCGCTTCGATGGCTGTGCCCCTTCGCGGAGACCATCCAGAACCTTAATGGGAAATTTCTGAAGGAACACGATGAACCAGGGCGGGAGCCGCGAGAGCGGTAATAGCAGGTTGGTCTTGACCAAGCCCGAATAGTTACGCAGTCCCTGGCGGTAGCTGCGGCGCTTGTGATACTCCTGCGGCGCATGATAAGCACGTGGTCGATGATACGCCCTTTGTTTCCGCGAATTCACGTTTTTGTGAGATCGTTTAACCCCAGGGAGTTCTTCACCCAGATGCAGCATTGCGCCAGCTTCCAGCCGGCTGCAAACCCGGATCGACTGGACGTTCGACCGCAAAGCAGCACGACGCCAGTTCGGCTACAAAAGGAAATCAACCAAGCGGTCAGAGCACTAGAGGAGCCTCTATGGAGAAAAACCCGGAACAAATTTTTTTGCTTGGTTCTGCGATCGTCCGCATGGCCAAAGAGAACTCCGGCTGGGGCTACGACCGAAGCGGCGGAGCGCTTTCGAACCTCGGCCATTCCGTTTCCGACGGGACGGTCGGAAACATTCTCCGGCGTCACGGCATTGCCCCGGCACCGAAGCGATGCGATGCCAGACGACAACATGGAAGGACCAAAAAACCCCAGCGTTCCACGCCAGGGCGATAGCGCCTTCCTTTTACTCCCCTCACCCCCAGCAGAGCGCGCCTTCGGCGCGGATGATATCGAGTCCGGCATCTTTGCGACAACTGCACACGCCTGCGGCGGGGATGATGATGCGCGCTGAAACCGAGACCTGTTCTTCCAGGTGGGTCACTTTAATCGAGCAGAAGTGGATCACTTTTCGTGAGCGCCGACGAGCGGAACGAGTACGACGATTAGCTGACGCTCTTTTCGTTGTTCGTCTCGGTCCATTCGATCTTGCGCGACTGAATCGAGGGCCCAGGTGACGGCTGTTGAAGTTGTGATACTGCCGTTCGAAGGCGCGGGTCGGCAGCACGCTGCTGGCTCATTAAAATTGACGTGAAGACAAAATCCCGACCGCCCTGCCCATCAGGTGGTTTGGTCCGGAAGCAAGTCTTCGGTTATTCTCGCAACCTGCGCGCTCTCCGATTTATGGTCCGAAGGTTCAAGGAGCAGGAGCGAGAAACGCCAATCCTCGGGAAGCGGCACGATACCGCCTTGGGCTGAAGCGAGCAAGACACCGTATGAGAGTGAAATCAACAAAGCCTCGTCGCCTTGGCGAAGAGACATCGAAAGATCCGATTGTGAGAGCGTAATGCCCATTCCGGCTCTCATTGCGGCGATCAACTCCGTCGTGCGAACAAGGGAGTGAAATTCAGAGCTCTCAATCCACTCTTCGGCTTGAGCGTATTCCAACGGGCTCACTAAGTACCTCGCCGGGTTCCTGGGTAAATGCTCAATCACAAAACGGCTCATGTTTCGCAGTATACGCATTACAGGTGCGCGAGAACGGGGTCGGCAAGCCGCGAGGCAGGTGCGTGCAGCCTCGGGTGTCAAGTCATGAAATCCGAAGGCAACTCTTCAGCGGCGCGGATGAACTTGGTTTCCACGTGGCGGTCACCCCGAGTTCGGCTTTGCACACGACATCCTCAGGTGATGGCAGATGATTGCAGGTGATAGCAGATGAGGGTAAACCAGAGATTTCCCGTTTTTGAATCGCTCGAATCGAAAGCTACATGATCCGAGGAGGCGTAGGCATCGACTCAAGGTCGTTAGGCGCAATCTGATCAGCCGTTATCGCAACCAGCTTCAGGCTCACCTGCAATTTGTAGATCACCCCGCAACGCGAGACGAACTGCGACTTTCGTACCTTTGAATCGATTCGACGACGGGTGTTGCCGCAACAGGTTTTTTCGTCATAGGTCATTGACTCTACCTCAGGCCCGCACTGCCAGGGTCCGAAGCATTTGTCTGTCGGTTCGGCCTCCTACTTCCTTCTCCGACTCGGAATCTGTTCTCATGCGCCTGCAACGTCCTCGTCCGGCGATTGGGAAGCAAGCATTAGCTCAAGCCGATCCAACTCGCTTAGAGAGAGCAACGGAGACGGCCTGAATGCGG
>CBDDBV010000024.1:0-17860 GCA_965225785.1 Bryobacteraceae bacterium
CCATGATAGGGACGCGGCTGGCGGGGCTGGGCCCGGTGGAGCGGAAGTGGCTGCCGCGCAGCATGCTGGCGCAGGCCGGGTTGGCGGTGGGACTGGCGTTGACGTTGAGCGAGCGGCTGCCGGAGCTGGCGCCGGTGATCACGACGGTGGTGCTCTCGGCGGTGATTATCTTTGAGATTTTGGGGCCGCTGGCGGTGCGTTGGAGTTTGATCGGCAGCGGGGAATCGCAGGCGCGGGTGGAAGTGGAAACGGGGATACTGTCTTAATTCGCCCGCTTCTCCTTGACAGCTTAGGAGAGTTGGATCATACTCCTTATTAACTTAGGAGAGCAATGTCCGGTCAGGCCCAACTACTTCCAGGAACCCTCGATCTATTGATTCTGAAAGCAGTTTCTCTGGGGCCGCTGCACGGCTACGGAGTTCTTTTGCGGATCGGGCAGATCTCCGAGCAAGCGCTTCTCATTGAGCAGGGAGCGCTTTATCCCGCCTTATTCCGATTGGTGCGTCAAGGTCTATTGAAGGCCAGTTGGGGCACCTCGGAGAACAATCGCCGCGCCAAGTTTTATCAGCTAACGGTAACCGGGCGCAAACGTCTGCGAGAGGAAACCGAAGGGTGGAACCGGCTCGCAGCAGCTATGGGTTCCGCCCTGGCCGCTCTACCGGAGGAAGCATGACAACACTGGCTACGATCCGTTCGATTACCGATAAGGTTTTTCATCGCTCGCGGATGGAGCAAGAGATGGAAGAGGAGCTTCGCTCGCATATCCAACACCGCGCGGACGATCTTGCACGATCCGGTCTGGGTGCGCCGGAGGCGGAGCGCCGCGCCCGCATCGATTTCGGCGGTTACCAGCGATACCGGGAAGAAAGCCGCGAGGCGCAGGGAACCTTCTTTGTCGAGACGCTCATGCAGGATGCGCGGTTCGCCGTGCGCGTGTTGCGCAAGTCTCCCGGTTTTGCCACCGCCGCTATTGTGACGCTGGCGCTGGCGATCGGCGCGAACGCCGTCGTGTTCGGCATCATGGATGGCCTGATTCTGCGGCCGCTCAACGTGCCCGATGCCGGGACCCTCTACGGAAGCGAATATGGGGACGGCGCGGGATGGCAGTCATACCCGAACTACCTCGATCTGCGCAGCCGCAACCACAGCTTCACTGACCTGGCGGCGTTCAACTTTGTTTTCGTTGGACTGGATACGGGCGGAAATCCCTCGGCCGCGGCGGGGTTTGCAGCCAGCGGAAACTACTTCGATGTTCTAGACGTTCAGCCATACCTGGGCCGCTTCTTTCACGCGGCGGATGAACGCGGTCCGAAGAGCGCGCCGTACGTCGTCCTGAGCCACGCATACTGGCACAGCAAGTTCGAGGATGACAGGGGCGTGGTGGGCCGCGTGATCCGGCTGAACAAGCAACCGTTCACCGTGATCGGCGTAGCGCCGCCGGGCTTCCAGGGAACGCTCCTTTTCATTTCTCCCGACTTCTTTATGCCGATCGTCAACCAGGAGCAGGTGACCGACGGCTTCGACTTGAACTCGCGCGGGAACGAACGAGGAGTGTTTGAGGTGCTGGGGCATCTGAAGCCGGGGGTGACACCCGCGATGGCGATCGCCGATATGAACGCGGTTGGGAAAGAGATCGCGAAGACGTATCCGGGGGAAGCCGGACACAAAAGTTCCGTTCTGTCGCTGCAGGGACTCACTTCGTTCCGCGGTCCGGCTCAGGCATTCGTGGCGGGATTGATGCTGCTGGCCGGGTTGATTCTGCTGGGCGCATGCGCCAACCTGGGGAGTCTCTTCGCGGCGCACTCGGCCGACCGCTCGCGGGAAGTGGCGCTACGGCTGGCGCTCGGTTCGAGCCGGCAACGCATTCTGCGCCAACTGCTGACGGAAGCCGTGATGATTTCCCTGGTGGGCGGCGCGCTGGGACTTTTGGGAAGCCTGTATCTGTTGAGGGAGTTGAGCGCGTGGCAGCCCTTCTCCGGAGCTCCGCTCCATATTCCGGTAACTCCCGATGCGAAGCTTTACTTCGTTGCGCTGGCGCTGGCGCTGCTGAGCGGACTGATATTCGGGATCGTTCCGGTGCGCCAGGTTCTTCGGGCCAATCCATACGAGATTATTAAGGCGGGAGCGAGCGCCCGGTTGGGACGGCGGATCACCATGCGGGACTTCCTGCTGGTGGTCCAGATTGCGATCTGCGGGGTGCTGGTGACGTCTTCGCTGGTGGCGGTGCGCGGGCTGATGCGGTCATTGCACAGCGACTTCGGCTTCCAACCGAACAACACGATGCTGGTTAGCACCAACCTCGCGATGGCGGGTTATTCGATCGACAAGGTTCCGGCGATGCAACGGCGGATGATCGAGGCGATGGCAGCTATTCCGGGTGTGGAGCGGGCGGGACTGGTGAACAATTTCCCTCCGCTGGTGGATCTTGCCGGGACCACGGTGGATACTTTCCGGGATGAAACCACCGATCTTCGTCCTGCGAATGTGGCCTTCGCGCCGTACAAATACGAGGTATCGCCGGGGTACTTCGAGGCTGCCGGGACGGGCTTATTGGCGGGCAGGGGTTTCGACTGGCGCGATGCGGAGAAGGCTCCCGCGGTTGCGGTGGTGAACCGAGAGTTTGCGAACAAGATGTTCGGCTCAGTGGGCAACGCGGTCGGACGATATTTCAAGCTCCAGGATGGGACGCATCCGCAGGTGGTGGGCGTGGCCGAGAACGGAAAATATCAGACGGTTACGGAAACGCAACAGCCGGCGATGTTCCGGCCGTTCGCGCAATCGCCCCTGAGCCAAGCCTACCTGCTGGTGCGGTCCCGCCGCGACCCTCAGGAACTTGCGGCCGCCATGAGGAAGAAGCTGCACGAACTGGATGCGGGGCTGCCCGTGGAGACACAGACATGGACCAACTTACTGGGCGTGGTTTTGTTTCCTTCGCGGGTGGCGACGATCGCGCTCGGGGTGCTGGGGATCATGGGCGCGTTGCTATCGATCACGGGCATTTTCGGAATGGCGGCGTACTCGGTCAGCAGGCGGCTGAAGGAGTTGGGCATTCGGATCGCGCTGGGCGCGCGGCGGAAGGAAGTGCTGGAAACCGCGTTAGGGCGCGCGATCAAACTGCTCGCGTTCGGATCGGTGGCGGGGCTGCTGTTGGGGATTCTGGCAAGCCGGGTGCTCGCGTCGATCGTGTACCAGGCGACGCCCCGCGATCCGTGGGTGTTGGCGGGCGTGGTGCTGGCGATGTCGCTGCTGGGGTTGCTGGCGACATGGATTCCGGCGCGACGGGCGCTGACGCTCGATCCGTTGACGCTGCTACGGGAAGAGTAATCAGCGATCGAACTGGGCTTTTTCGAAACGTGCTTTTAAGTCGGTTCCGCTGAGCGTGGTGGCTTGCACTTTGGGCCGGGTGACGGTGCGGCGCACGGCCGCCCATTGCAGGCGCTGGAAGAGTTCGAACGGGACGTAGCGGCGCAAATTGACCACGATCTTGGTCTTGATGCCGACCAGGTAGCGCAGGCGCGGATGCTTCGCCGTGAGGATTCCGTAGACGACGTTGGCGACGTGGCTGGTGCCGAATGATCCGCGGGCGAGCATATCGTCCACCATTTTTTCGTGCTGCAGGAACCAGCGGAAATAAGGGCTGGACGGGTCCATCGCACGGGGCGCGCGGTTACGGTGCACGGTGAAGTGCGGCGTTTGGATCAGGCCGGGTTCGAGCAGCGAGCAATGGATGTTGAACGGCTGCACTTCCTGGGCGAGACATTCGACCAGACCTTCCACCGCGAACTTGCTGGACACGTAACCGCCGATACTCATGGAGCCGATGCGGCCGCCGGCGGAGGTGGTGATCACCATGCGTCCATAGCGGCGCTCACGCATGCCGGGCAGCACGGCCTGGATGCAGTTCAGGGCCCCGTAGAAGTTCACTTCGAATACTTTGCGGATGTCCTCCGGGCTGAGATCTTCAACGAAACCGCGCAGGCTGATGCCGGCGAAATAGACGAGCCCATCGATGCGGCCGATCTGTTGGACGGCGGCGGCGACCTGATCCGGCTTGGTGACGTCCATGCGGATGGGTTCGACGTTCACGCCGCGGGACGCGCAGGCTTCGGCGAGCGCGGGCGCTTCCTTATCGAGATAGATGGAGCCGAAGACGCGATAGCCTTTGCCCGCGAGAAGAAGAGCGGTCTCCTGGCCCATGCCGGAGCCGGCTCCGATGACTAGTAAAGTTTCGGCCATAAATAAGAAAGGGGTCAGGCCAGGAAGTTCCTGACCCGACCCCAAAGTTTAGCGTGAACTATGCGTGCTGAACAACCGGCTTGGGAGCGGATTTCTTCTTACCGCCGAGCAGGCCGAGCGACATCTCCTTCATCTCCCGCGGGGCCGAAGTGGCGAGCCAGCCGAGGGTGCGAAGGGCGGTCATCGGTTTGCCGAGGTTGATGCAGCGGTGGGCGGGATCGGAAAGACCGCTGGCGGCATTGACGAAGTCCGCATCCTTGAGGAGTTGGAAGATGTACTGGGCGGCGACTTTGGGATCTTCCGTGCCTGCTTCCACGGCTTCGACCTTGAGGGCGGCCTTGTTGAAGAGTTCCCCGAAGCCGGCGTGCTGGCTGTAGAAGAGGCCCATGGGCTCTTCGGAATCCGGGAGGATGGATTCGTCGCGGGAATCCTTGTAACGGCGGTAGATGCTGGCGAGCTTCAGATCGCCGAGGCCGACGCCGAGCGCCCAGATGCGGAACCAGGCGTTCCACAGATCGAAGTCGCGGAACGCAGTGTAGGCGTTGCGGACCAGCTTGTCATTGTTCTGGGTGTCGATTTCGTGGACGCGGGTGAGATATTCGAAGCGCTCGGCCGAGAAATCGTTATCCTTGATGGCCTTGATAAGGCGGGAGGCGGTGGCGTTGACCACTTCGTTGGAAGTCGCGAGACCGCGCGAGAACAGGGCATCGAGGAAGCCGGCGCCGGAAGTCCCGGCAAGCAGGCACCAACGATCACCGACCACTTGCTTGCAACTGGTCTGGAGACGATCCGACGACACCCAGTCGCGAATGAGCTTGGCGTCTTTGAACTGTTCGTAAATGGCGGGGTACTTGGCGAGGAATTGGCGCCACTCCTCATCCGGCGTGATGTCCATCGGCTTGGGGAACTTGCGGATGTCCAGGCTGAGGCCGACGCTGACGGCGGGGTTGGTGGACCCTTCGCGGTTGTTGAAGGGGATGACCCAGAGCCAGCCGCCATCGAAGAGGTGATGGCAGGTGCCTTCGTACCAGCGCTCATCCATCTTCGGGACGCCGTTGACGAGCTTGAGATCGTCGTAGGGCTTCACATCGATCATGTGCGTGAAGAGGCAGCGGGTCTGGAGCGTGAGGCGGGGCGGATTGTCGCGGAGATTGAAGAGCTTGGGGAGCACGGCGCCGCCGCCGGAGGCATCGGCCACGTATTTGGCGCGGAACGTTTCGCCGGTTTTGCTGGAGAGCGTCACGCCATCCCGATCGAACTCAGCGCCGCTGATCGGCGTTTTGTACTTCACCGTGGCGCCGTAGTGAATGGCGGTGTTGGTGAGATAGGCGTCGGTGTCCTGACGGAACAGATGAGCCTCATAGCCTTCGCGGAAAGGCGGGATCACAACCTGCGTGCACTCGTTGGGGTTCTGGTTCTTGCCTTCGCGGTGATAGATAAAACCGAAATTCTTCTTAATCCCGAAGTTGGAGGAGACGTGCTTGTTGAGCATCTCGCCGGAGCTGAATTCCTTCTTCAGTTCAGGCACGCCATAGCGCTCACCCATGATCTTGATCATGCGGAAGGTGTGGCGCACGGTGGACTCCCCGAGAGCGAAACGGGGATGGGTTCCGGCATCGATCAGCAGTACTTTCGCGCCGCTGTGAGCGAGGATGGTTGCGAGGAGGCCGCCTTCGTAACCGGCGCCGAGAATGGCTACATCGTAGGTTTGATCAGTCATTGTAAATCTCTGATTAGTCGCCTTGGGAATGAGTTGTTTTATTTTTGCGAAACGGGATCACGCATTGCACATGAGGCGCGAACTCCCCCTCCACGATTACACCGGCTGAAGATTGTTGAGTAGCCTTTATTGTGTAAGAAATAGGGGTGCAAAGTCAATCAGCCCTTTTTCGCGTGTTTTGCATTTCCGTGTGGGCGACTGGTTCGACCTGGTTCTCCAGATCGATTCTCAACATTCTTTCCAATCCACTGCTGGGCTGGCCTGATTTGGACCCGAAACGAAGCCAATGTCACGGGTTCGTTGTTGCGTGGTGTGAAATCGAAGAACTGCTTTGCTTTGTTTTCTTTACCTACATTTTCGCGCCGGCTTGACGGGCGGATAAGGTTGGCTTCGTTGGTGATTTTTGCCCCTGTGTTTTCGAGGGCGGGAACGCCGGGAAGTCCACGGAGCGAGGTTAGCTGGGACCAATAAGAAAAGGCGCCGCGAGGCATGGAGCCTCGCGACGCTGAGCAGTATGCACGCATGCATACTGAATGGAAAAAGCCAGTCTGTCAAAACCGGTCCTTCTCTGATCTTAGGTTTAGCAGCCGGAATGCGCGCGGAAGCTGGCGGGTGCGGCAAGTCTTTGATAATGCGGGGCGAGGAAATTTATTTCGATGGGGACCGAACTCCGGCTACGTATCGTTGAGGAAGTAGGAAACGGTTCCATCGCCGTTGAGAACCAGCACATCGTCCACTTTGCTGGGTCCGTGGAATTTGCCGACGATAACTCCCAGCGGGGACGAACCGGTTCCCCAGGTGTTCTCGTTCAGCGTGTACGCGCCCGTCCCGCCGGGGTCCGTTTCCACCACCATCGAGGAATAATAGTCCGAGATCATGGCCACTTCCGGCACCTGGATGTCTGAGCGTCTCAATCTGGGAATGCTGGGAGAAAGATAGACGGCGACGCCAATTCCGGTTGGATATCCAGTGTGCGGACGAGAGCTGTTTACCGGGACGCTGGGCCTTTGTGAACGGGGATTGATCGTATTCGGGATGGCGGTTGCGGGATCGGCCTGAGTGAGCTGCGTGGTTATTTCAAAGCCGCCTTGCCGGAGAGCGCGGCGCCGCCCGAGAGTTCGGACGAAGGGTATTGCAGGTTGAACATGTTGATCTGGGCCCAGGCCGGAGAACCGTCCGTTGTACTGGGTCAGTGTCGCGTACTTCGTGCCGTCCGGGCTCCAGGCGCCGCGCGTGGCGGTGACGAAGGTGGTGGTGATGCGGAGGGTCTGATCCCGTCGCCATTGGTATTCCGGGTAGCCGGGCCAGTTGAAGTAGCTGAGCCGGATCACGATTCGAGCATTGCGGCATGGTGCACATGTAGTGATCGCTGCATTCCGGAACCATGGTCAGGCAGGCTGCGGCTTGCCCCGCGGGTGCGCCCGGCACCGTTTCCCGAAACGCCGCGATCCGACATGAAAATGATCTGCTGGTTGAACGTCGGGTTGGGCGTCACGAACTCATTGAAGTAGGCGCCCAGGTGAGTTTTGGTAGGGCGTCGGGGGGACCGCCGGCGCGCCCGGCGTCAACTCGCTGAAATAGCTGGTGCCGAGATTGAAGATGCATCCGGTGCCGTCATGCGTGGTGAGGCGCCGATTGGACGTGAAGTAGAGATCGCCCATATTCGAGACATAAAGGTGCGGCTCATAGATGACCTGGTTTGAGACGGTAAGCGTTTCCCCCGAGGCCGTTGTCGGCACCAGATTCGCGAGGACCACGTGGTTGCTATCCGTTAAAGAATAGATCGTGGTACCCGTTCAGCGTGGCGCCCCCGCTGCCCGCGCCGGTGATCGACGGCCGGTAATAGCGGTTGCCGACCATGGCGGTCGTAAAGGGCGAACCGGTGGCTGCGAGGACATTGGACCCGGAGGTGGTCGATCCGGTGGTGGAGATGGCTTCGGTGCAGATGGGGTTGCACGCAATGTCGCGCGGCTTGGCGGTAGCCGAGACGGTGATGAAGGGAGACATGGGGTTTCCGGAGCCATCAAAGACAACGTCGGCATAGATCAACTCCCAATTGCCGAACCACTGGCATTTTCCGTCGGAGGGGCCGCCGCCGCTTGGCCCGCTGCTGCAGGAGTTGGTAGGCGCCTGGATCAGGTGGGAGAAGACGATGTGGAGGTTGGTGCCGCTCGAATCCGAGGAGTGTTGCGGGCCCAGGACGCCTTGGCCGGTGCTCACTGCGTAACTCGTGAGCCTCCAGATCGTTTGCGTGCTGGCGCGGTAGATCCAAACGTTATTGTCGACGCCGGCACCGGTATCGGCGGCGTAACCGGCCGTTGAGTTCAATTCGCTCGCCTGGAAGAGCGTGTACTCGTTGCCTGGGCATGTCCAGGCTGTTACCGACGTAGGCTGGTGTTGTTGTGTTCCGGTCGGGAGGCAGCAGGGTTGCCCCTCCACCGAGCGTCCAGGTGTTATCCAGGGAAATGATGGTGGCACCGCCGCCGCCCGCCGGGATAGTGAAGATGTCGGTGAGATGGGAGTATGCCGGGTCCTGAAGACATGAATGAGGTGATGTTGGAATCCAGGATTACCGTGTTATCAGACCGCCAGTTCCCGATGCGCCCTCCGAGGTTCAGTTGCGTTACGGGCGTCCCTTGAATAGCCGCGCTCCAGACTGAAATTGGACTGATCACGCGGATGTCGTATGCAAGAAGGCAACTGACAGCGCATGCCGTGGCTACGATTCATGATTGCTGGAGATCGGAACCGCTTTACCATATAGCCATGATTTCAGTTAACGGAAAACACACCAGCCGACGTCGCGGTGCCGCCAGGGGTAGTGACGGCCACCGATCCGCTGGACGCGCCTTGCGGCACGGCGAAGGAAACGAAGCCGGACGCGGTGTTACGGAACTTAGCGGGGGAACCATTGACCGTAACGCCCGTGACGCCAACAAAGTTACTCCCCCAGATGGTTACAAGCGTCCCTGCGCCCCCGCTTTGGGGCCGGAAGCCGAGAATGGACGGTCCGGCGGGAGGCAGGCCTAAAGCAGCCGAAAAGACAGCCCCGTATGGAAGCGCGCCGCTTGTGTTCGTAACATCCATGAAATTTCCTCCAAGGGCCTGGAGCAGCGGAAAGCTGGTCCCGAGGAGCCCTGACGGAAAGGGGTAGCTCACGACCGTGCTGGTGACGGGGTCGAACTGGAAAATCGCTGAAGGCGAATTATTGCCCCAACTTGTGCCGTAAAGCTTTCCATCGCTGGCTTTGATGAGTGTTCGCGGGGCGCTGCCGTCGGCGCCGCCAGTGAACGAGTACAGCAGGGTTGCTCCCGAGCCGTCCGCGGCGATCTTGTATATGCTCCCGCAGCCCCCCGTTATGGTGCAGGATGACGATTGGCCTCCCGTGGCCGACACCATATAAAGCGCCCCGTCGCTCCCAATTATCGGAGGGGTCTCTCCTTTGGTGATGGTAGGGTCGGTAAAGATGTAAATCGTAGTAACGTTTCCGTTGGTATCGGACTTGAAAACACTACCGTTTGAGTGAGTTCCGTCCGTGTAGAAGTAGTAGTCCGTGAGTCCGTAGAGCATCCCGTCCGCGCCAAGCACTAAGGGGTTGTCAGGAGGTGCGCCGCCCAGCAGCGATACGCCGAAAGAGTATAGGATCGTTGCCTTTCCCGCAAGAGTGGTCCTCGTGAGAGTTCCGCTGTTGGCGACCCCGTCGCCAGAAGTGGTGGTGTAGAGGTTACCGTCAAAAGCTTCAACGAACTGGCTAGCACTTAGGCCCAAGGTGCCCCCGAAATTCGGCGGGATGGAGTCATATAGCTTTGTGTATGAGCCCGAGGGCGTGACCCGAAAGGCGGTACCCAAGGTGTATTTTCCTCCGGATGCGGTCGAACCGTAGAAATTTCCGTCGCTCGCCTGGAGCAGCGGGAACAGCAGGCGCATCCCCTGGCTGCCGTCGGCCGCGAAGTCAAGTAGGGTTGTGAGTGACCCCTTGTTGTCGACGCGAAAGACCGTGGGAGGTATGTCGGTTGCGCGGCCGTAGCCCGACGTTGCGCCGACGAACTGGCCGCCGGGGATTTGAATCAGCGGTCCGGTTGGAAAGGCTCCGCCAGCCCCGCCGGTGAAGTTATAGATATCCTGAATCTGCCCTGCGCTCGATTGCGCGAGGACAACGCATCCCGCCGCGGCCGCAAGGGTGACTATTGCTGCAATGATGGGTAGGCGCCGGGTGGCGCTGGATTTTTGTGACATGGTGAACCTCGATTTAGAACGTTATGACGGTGAAGTAAAAGAGTTGGCCGCCGGCGGACGAGTTAACATTTCCGCTGATGAAATCGCCGTCGCGTCCCTCTTATAGCACGACTCTACTCTACTGAGAAGGCCCCTGAGCTTACCGCGGTGCCGCCAGGGGTAGTGACGGTCACCGACCCGCTGGATGCGCCTTGCGGCACGGCGAAGGAAACGAAGCCGGACGCGGTGTTACGGAACTTGGCGGGGGAACCATTGACGGTAACGCCGGTGACGCCGACAAAATTACTACCCCAGATGGTTACGAGCGTCCCTGCGCCACCGCTTTGGGGCCGGAAGCCGAGAATGGACGGTCCGGCGGGAGGCAGGCCTAAAGCAGCCGAAAAGACGGCCCCGTATGGAAGCGCGCCGCTTGTGTTCGTAACATCCATGAAATTTCCTCCAAGGGCCTGGAGCAGCGGAAAGCTGGTCCCGAG
The DNA here is from genome assembly GCA_965225785.1 of Bryobacteraceae bacterium. GTDB lineage: Bacteria > Acidobacteriota > Terriglobia > Bryobacterales > Bryobacteraceae > Bog-113. Next base: position 10,666 of record CBDDBV010000024.1, read on the forward strand.
GAGCCCTGACGGAAAGGGGTAGCTCACGACCGTGCTGGTGACGGGGTCGAACTGGAAAATCGCTGAAGGCGAATTATTGCCCCAACTTGTGCCGTAAAGCTTTCCATCGCTGGCTTTGATGAGTGTTCGCGGGGCGCTGCCGTCGGCGCCCCCAGTGAACGAGTACAGCAGGGTTGCTCCCGAGCCGTCTGCGGCGATCTTGTATATGCTCCCGCAGCCGGCTGCGACCGTGCACGATGATGATGCGCCGCCTGTCGGCGAAACCATGTAAAGGTCTCCGTCGCTGCCAATAATTGGAGGGGCGTCTCCTTTGGTGATTACCGGGTCGGTGAAGATGTAGATCGTAACGATGTTTCCATTGGTGTCGGACCTGAAAACGCTGCCGTTCGAGAGAGTTCCGTCCGTGTAGAAATAATAATCTGTGAGGCCGTAGAGCATCCCGTCCGCTCCGAGCACCAGCGGGCTGTCGGGGGGCGCGCCACCCGGCAAAGTTGCGCCGAACGAGTATAGGATCGCGGGCTTGCCCGAGAGGGTGGTCCTGGTAAGGGTGCCAGCGTTGGCGACCCCCCCGAAACTACTGGTGGTGTAGAGATTACCGTCAAAAGCTTCAACGAGCTGGCGACCGCCGAGGCCCTTGCCTCCGCCCTCGTTTAGCGGGGTGAAGTCGTAGAGCTTCGTGTACGAGCCCGAGGGCGTGACCCGAAAGGATGTCCCCAAGTTGTATTTTCCGCCGGATGCGGTCGAACCGTAGAAGTTTCCGTCGCTCGCCTGGACTAGCGCGGACAGCAAAGTCATCCCCTGGCTTCCGTCGGCCGCGAAGTTAAACAAGGTTGTGAGTGACCCCTTGTTGTCGACGCGAAAGACCGTGGGAGGTATGTCGGTTGCGCGGCCGTAGCCCGACGTTGCGCCGACGAACTGGCCGCCGGGGATTTGAATCAGCGGTCCGGTTGGAAAGGCTCCGCCAGCCCCGCCGGTGAAGTTATAGATATCCTGAATCTGCCCCGCGCTCGATTGCGCGAGGACAACGCATCCCGCCGCGGCCGCAAGGGTGACTATTGCCGCAATGATGGTTAGGCGCCGGGTGGCGCTGGATTTTTGTGACATGGTGAACCTCGATTTAGAACGTTATGACGGTGAAGTAAAAGAGTTGGCCGCCGGCGGACGAGTTAACATTTCCGCTGATGAAATCGCCGTCGCGTCCCTCTTATAGCACGACTCTACTCTACTGAGAAGGCCCCTGAGCTTACCGCGGTGCCGCCAGGGGTAGTGACGGTCACCGACCCGCTGGATGCGCCTTGCGGCACGGCGAAGGAAACGAAGCCGGACGCGGTGTTGCGGAACTTGGCGGGAGAACCATTAACCGTAACGCCGGTAACCCCAACAAAGTTACTTCCCCAGACGGTAACTAGCGTCCCGGCACCGCCGCTTGTGGGGCGGAACGCGAGAATGTCCGGTTTGGCTGCGAGAAGCCCGAGCCTCAGCGAGAAGGCGGCCCCCGCCTGCGGCGACCCATAGCTCCCGGTGTCGCCGAACAGCGACCCTCCGAGGGCTTGCAGCAATGGTGAATACGGTGCCAGCAAGCCTTGGGGAAAGGCGTAGCTAAATACGGTTCCGGCAGCCGGATCAAGTTGAAAGATCGCTCCGGGTGGGGAAAGCCTGCTGGTTCCATAAAACTTGCCGTCGCTGCCTTGTATAAGGGAGCCCGGGGCCCCGCCGTCAGCGCCCCCAGTGAACGAGTACACGATGGAAGCCCCGGACCCGTCGGTAGCGACCCGGTAGACACTTCCGCAGCCCCCCTCCACCGGGCAAGCCGACGACGATCCGCCAGTCGGCGAGGTGAAGTAGAGGAAGCCGTCGGAGGCCAGCACTGGGGGGACCGAGCCGCGCTGTATGGGGCCGCCATCAAAAACATAGAGGACTGTGAAGCTTCCATGTGAATCCACCTTGAACACACACCCGTCCTCTACGGGCGCCATTTTCCGCATAATACTCGGTGACGCCGTAGAATGTGCCGTCGGGTCCCAGGGCGAGGGGTCCGTAAGGCGGCGTGCTCGCGCCGGCTTGGAAGGGCCCAAACGAATAGAGGAGCGAAACCTTTCCGTCAAGGGTAGTCCTAGTGATCGCCCCGGTGTTGTTCGGCCCTCCCCCGAACTGCGAGGTTGCGTAGAGTGCTCCGTCGAGCCCCTCTATGTACTGCCCGCACCCCGCTGTCCCGTCGAAGTCCAGGAGCTTCGTAAAGACCCCCGATAGGCTTAGCCTGAACGCGACCCCAAGGGTGTGTTCTCCTCCTTGACAGTTCGCCCCGTATAAATTACCGTCGCTCGCCTCGAAGACGGTGAGGGGACACGAGGTACCTTGGCTTCCATCTGCGGCAAAGGTAAAGAGCGTGGAAAGGGAGCCGTTGGCGCCGAGGGTGAAAACCGTTGGCAAGACGCTTTTGAAGGTGTCGCTCAGGCAGGTCTGGCCGACCATCCGGCCGTTGGGAAGCTGGATCAGCGAGCCGACAGGAAAGGCACCGTCACTGCCGCCGGTGAAGTTATAGATATCCTGCACCTGGCTTGGCGCAGGTTGTGCGAAGCCTTCGCGGCAGGCCGCAATGATAAGTAGTTCCGCGACGATGGTTAGACGCCGAAGGGTGCTGGATTTTCGTGACATGATGAGCCTCGGTTTAGAACGTTATGACGGTGAAGTAGAAAGAGCTGTCCCGCTGGTGGACGAGTTAACATTTCCGCTGATGAAATCGCCGCTGCTCAGAGTCGCGTTGACGTTGAAGGAGGTGGCGCTTATTGTTGTCACCGCCGCCGCGGCGCTGACCTGATTGCTTGACCCGGCGGAATTTCCTGAGGGGACCACGTTCAGATGAGCGGTCACGGAGCCGGCCGTCGCGTTAGAGTACCGGACCACGCCCGCGGCAAACCCCGGAGCCCCGAATCCAAGGGTGGCGATGATGGCGGTTTTCCCGGAGGGAACGCTATAGAGGGTGTTGTCGCCGGAGGCAAGACCGGTGAACTTCACCTGGGTTAGCGGGGTGGCCGCGTCGAATTCGATGTCATCCATCCAGACATTCAAGCCAGCCGCTGTGGCGTTGACGGAAATCGTGTCGCCCTGGCCGAGGATGAAATAAACGCCGCCCACTGTTGCGGCGGAGGACGCCGGAACGGCTTGCGAGGCCTGAAGCGGATAGTAGGTGCCGCTTCCGCTCAGTTTGACCTCCGGGTAGGCGGTGATTGACGAGGCGGCTGTGTTGTAGAAGGTTCCAGCGGTAATCATGCACTCGCGGGCGGGCGAAACGGTGGGACAGGTATAGAGGTCGAGATTGCCCGACGCAGTGGTGGCGCCGCTGACCCGCACGAACTTGGGGTTTTGGAGCAGTACCGAGCCGGACGCGTCCAAAGGCGTCTGGTAGCTGATCGTACTTGTGGAACTCAAGGGAGCACCGAAAACAGGAATTTGTCCGACGGTTGGAGTGGCCGTGTTGGGGATTTGCCAGGTGAACGTCGCAGGCGTTGCGCCGACGGTCAGGCCGAAAACGCCGGAGGTGCTACCTTTTAGGGACAGAACACCGCTCACGCCCGTAGCGGTGCCGCTGTTGTAGCTGCCGTTGGCCGTGACATTGCCTGAGCTGTCGATCGACACCACCTGCGCCGCTGCTGGCGCGGCGAGAAATATTGCGAGGACAAAGGTTGCGATCGGGGGGGGATTGTGGGAACTGTCATCCGGGCTCCTTCTCTCGCGCGGCGTCATGCACTGGCGCGGGTATAAAAAGTGTATGGCGGATTCGTGATCAATGCAAGCAGATTCCGCAACCGAAATCCCAAAAGAGAGGGCAGTCCACGCTCTGTTCTTTAGGAAAAGCAGTCCGGGGTCAAACTCCAACTCATACAATATCGGTTAGCGCGTTCCCGCGTCCTGGGAACGCCTGGAGAACGATATGAGCGTGAAAGCAATTCCGGATGGGTATCACAGCGTGCAGCCGTACCTGATTGTGGCGGGCGCGGAACAGGCCATCGACTTCTACAAGCGCGCGTTCAGCGCCACGGAACGCCTCTGCATGAAAGACAAGAGCGGGCGCGTGAGCCATGCCGAAATCGTGCTGGGCGATTCCTGCATCATGCTGGCCGACGAGCACCCGGAGATCGAGGCGCACAGCCCGAAGCATTACGGCGGGTCGCCCGTGAGCCTGATGATCTATGTCGCCGATTGCGACGCGATGTACCGGCAGGCGCTGGCGGCCGGCGCGGTGAGCGAGCGGGAGCCGGCCGACATGCCCTATGGCGATCGGATGGCGGGAGTGGTGGATCCGTTCGGTTACAAGTGGTATCTGGGCACGCACATCAAAGACATGTCGCCTGAGGAAATGCAGAAGCATGGTTGACAGGGTGACTGAAGCGATGACTGAGGAGACGTTCCGTCAATTTGCGCTGAGCCTGCCCGGAACGGTGGAGAGCGCGCATATGAACCATCCGGACTTTCGGGCTCATGGAAAGATTTTCGCCACGCTGCAATACCCGAGCGCGGATTGGGGCATGGTGAAACTGGCTCCGGAGCGGCAGCAGGAGTTCGTGGACGCGCACCCGGGCGTGTTCGTTCCGGTGAAAGGCGGGTGGGGACGCGGCGGCGCTACCAGCGTCCGGCTCAACGCGGTTGCGGAGGAAGCGCTGCGGGAAGCGATGCGAGCGGCGTGGGAGAATTCCGTTCCGAAGCCGAAGACGAAGACGAAGCGCGCCGGATCCCGGACCGGATCTCCATCCAGATCTTGAAGTAAGACCACTCGGGCGGCGCGCCCGGCTCCTGGATGTGGTCGGGGAGCAACTTGAGGTTGCCGGTGGCCAGAAGAACGCGCCGCACTTCGGGATTTTGGTCGAGCTTGGCGTGCATCGCCTCCAGGATGAGGCGGTAGTGCTCACCCTTCTTCATAGAGCGGTACGGGAAACGGCGGCCTTCGAAGGACACCCAGTCGATTCCCATCTTCGTCATGTTCAGTTCGGCCGCGGTTCCTGCCGCCTTGGCGTCGAAGGCGGTCATGCGCGCGACCTCCTGGCGGGTATGGGGCCAGACGACGCCGTGCGCGCTGGCACGGGGATCGTCGGGACCCTCCGGATACAGCATCATTTGCCAGAAACCTTCGACGCTGGCGTATCGATTTCCGTGCAGGGTGAAGGGCGTGGCCGCGAAGTTGGACAGGATGCCGAGTTCGTTGCGCTTGGAAAGAATCACTTCACCCGGTTGGGCGGATTGCGGCAGGATTTCCCAGGCAGGCTTGTGCGGGTCGGTCACCGGCGTCCACCAGTGGGCCGGGTACTGGGCTTGCAGGAGAAGCGGGACCAGGGAAACACAAGCGGCAACCGTACGCGGCAGGAAGCGGGCGGCGTTCTTCACGATTGCGGCGTTTCTTCTTTCAAGACTTCCGCCGCGTCGGAGCACGTGAGTTGCGGCGTGTTGGTGGGTCCGAGACCGAGCAGGGCGCGCGCGAACTCGACATTCATGAGCAGGTAGAGGTCGGTGTCCTGCAGGCGGCCCAGGTAAGGTTCGGCGGCGGTTTGGAAGAGCCGGACGGAGGCGTGGATGGCGGCGCGATATGCGGCGGTGGACGGCCACCAGTCTTTGGGAGCGGAGTTGACGCCGCAGTCGCTTTTCGCGTCGAGATCGATTTCGAGAAGCCGGGCGGCGAAGTCGAACGCGACGTCCACATAGTGCTTGGCGACGTCGGGTTTGCCGGCGGAGACAGCGAGATTGGCAAGGGTGGCGGCGAGATCGCGCTGCTCTTTTTCCGGGAGGCGGAGGAGTTGCTGGAGCGCGGCGGCGGCCACAGTGGGGTCGTCACCTGCGTTCAGGGCGTTCGATGCGATCTGGAGGACGACGTCTTTGCGGACGTCGGGATCGCGAATCTGATCGGCCATGGAAAGGGCGCGCGCGGGATCTCGCTTGGCGGTTTGCGCGATGCGGTCCAAAAGGCGTTGGGCGTACTGCTCGTCGGAGGTTGGCTTGCGGGGCTTCTGCGCGGGTAAGTCGGCCAGATCGGGATCTTCGCTGAGCAGGCGCTCGGCACGCGGCGGGTCGACTTCCTTCAGGATGCCCAGGATCGTGATCCGTTCGGCGCGCGTGACGTGGGGCGCTTCGTCGGCGACGGCGTTGGCGGCCATGACGACGAGCGAACGGGGCATGGTGCGCCAGTGGTCTTGAACCAGCGCGGAGAAACCGGGGAATGGGATTTGGCGGTAACAAGTGGCGGCATAGCCGAAGATGCCCAGGCGGCGATCGTCGGCGGCGGGCAGGGAACGCATCATGCTGCTGGCGGCCTGGTTGGGGAAAATGCCGGGCGTGGAGACGAGCTTGATAAGTTCGACGGCGTCGTCGGCGCGGTTGCGGCCGAGAATTTGCACGTCAATGGCTTCGACGGAGTGGTCCCAGGTGTCGCGCGCGAAGCGCTGCTTGGGGTTGGGGCGGACGGTGCGGACGAGGTCCATGGCGGTGGGAACGTCGATGGGCGCGACGGCGGCGGAGATCTGCGCTTGCAGAGGCACGCGATAGTCGGCGCCCATGATGCGCGCGTCGGCGAAGGAATCGCGGAATTCGGTGAGCGCGAGGGCGCGGTTGAAGGGGGACGGTACTCTCGGCGAGGTGCAGCAGCAGGTAGGGCTGCACGGCAGGCTGCGCTTTCCCGATGGCGACGTGAACACTGGATAGCACCCGCCAGGCAACTTCTTTCGGAGTGGGCGGCGGCTTGGGAGCGGGCTTGGTGGGAGAATCGGCACGCGACGCGCCAGCTAAAGATAAGGTGAAGGCGAACAGGGGGAGATAGCGCCGCATGATGTTCGCTAGAGGGTTCGCTACAGAAAGACGGGCGGATGCGTGGATGTGTGCAGATCTAATTCACTGAGGAGTCAGACGCCGGCTCCGGAAGTTTTCCATCGGGTCTCCAATCCACTTGGCCGTGCCTGCGGCGTCGTCAATGGCGGCTTCCAGTTCGACCACCGACTCAGGCATGCCGACCTGCAGGCCCACATAGTCGATTACGGACTTGGACCGGTCGTCAAAGCTGATGGAAACGGTCACTCCCGGCATATCCGTGACCTGCATAATATATTTCGGATTCAGGGAAAAGAAGTCGGCCTTGCGATACGCGGCAAGCGTTCGCTCCACCGCGTCCTGGGAAATGTGGGCGTGTTGCTGTCCTTGCGCATGCGTGTTGGAT
>CBDDBV010000025.1:0-4671 GCA_965225785.1 Bryobacteraceae bacterium
CAGGGGCAAGGCGCCTTCGAAGTTACCGGGAAATCCGCGGTGACGGGGCCGGCTGACGAACGCAGTTACTTGCCGAGCAGATAAGCTTCCGTATCCGGTATTGGGTCCGTTTGCACAGCGTCACATTGAATCAAATAGCCGAACCCATCTTGCGATTCGAGCCGAGGGTGCAACGTAACCCGAACCGCACCTGAAACGGTTCGACGGGGTGGAAAACGTTCGTGAATGCCGCATCGGCCGTTGGCGTGATTCGGGCGGTATAGGCGTAGTCAATGTCGTGGTCCTTGCGGTTGAGCAAATTCAAAGCTTCGACGAAAACACTCCATTGTTTGGCAATTCGATAATCGGACCTCCGCATTGAGCAAGACCGTTGCATTTGAGCGATAAATTGAGTCGGATGTCAAATCGCGCGGGCCAAAGGCGCGCAGGCGCAAACTCGCCGAAAAGCGTTTGTAATCGTGCATCGTGACACCCGATGAAACCACCAACCCAACTGCTTCGGGTACGCGCTTCCCACCCGGGCTGTTTCGGCGCAGCATCATCCGGGTCGATGGCGGTGAAATAAGCTCTGGAATCCGCAAGGTCAAAATCAAAAGCCCAATGCTCCCAGCGGCGTGTAGTAGTTTGCCCATTCGACTCCATATCGGTTGCTCGGCGAAACGGAAGCAACGGTGTCGCTCCCGTGTCGCCACTCCTGCTGCAGTTCGGAAGCACTATGCAGATACCAGAGTGAAAAACAGTGCTTTGCAGATGGGAGACGGGCAGAAGTGCGCACGCCGATTTCCGCACCCTTGGTTGGAACCAGGGCGGGGATTCTCGCGGTGGCGAGTGGGAAAGGGATTGTCCGGCGAAATCGGTTCCTCCTTTTGCGTTGCGCCGCGCGCGTCATTGCTGTGAAAGCTGAATCCGCCCTGTACGTAAAACTCGGTCTTGGCCCATGGACCGAAAATCAAACTGGCCTTTGGTTCGGGCAGAAACTTGGTGGCCGTGCCGGAATTGGCGGCCGCAAAGTTGACCACCGGAGTGCCGGGTAATTCAGTGGCGACATAACTGGGAGTCAAGCTGGTGACGTTATATATTGCTTCATCGCCGCGCACGGCCAGGACCGAGCGGAATTTTTCCGCCCACTGGATTCTATTTTCCACATAAAAACCGACCATCGTGTCGGTAAATTTATTCAAATCCGTGTCCGCGGGCAAGACCGCGACCAGGTTCGGATTGGTATTGCATGCGGCGATGGGTTCGTCATTGCATGCGTTGCTATCGTTCTTGTCCGTGCGCACGCGATTTTCCGTCCGGTAGAGGCCGTTGTGAACCCAATCGTTGCGGACCTGCAGTCCGAAGCGTATTGTCCACCTTGCGGCCGAACCATTGGCTGGAAATCGTGTGGTGTGCGTCCAACCCGAACTACCCAGCGCCTGTCCTGCTGTTCGAACTGATCACCCTTCAACGGGGTCATCCAGGTAGTACGTGAAATCGGAAAATAAATCGAGGTCGTAATAAAAACCGTAAGACCGTGATCTTCGTCTTCGAGTTTGCGCGTTCGCGGTGCCATTCAGCCTGCAAACTGTAACGCTGTGAATTGCCGCCGTCTTCCGGGTTCAGAGTGCCAAAAAACCGACCAGGGGTATGGCTGTAACGGGGATCTGATCGCTCGAGTGCCATTTTCCGTGGTAACCGCGGGCCGTAATGCTGAAGCCATTGGCGTCGTCGCCCAGGCTGTAGGTGAGCAGGCCGTTGAATTTGGCATAACCATCCGGATGCGTCCATGGGCCGTCATCGTAATACGCTTCTCCACCGAACAGCAAACTGCCCGACCCGAGCTTTTTCGATACGCCGAAAACGGCCCGCCCATAGCCATCATGCCGCCTTCCACCTGGAAGAAGTTTTCGGGCAGAGTCTTGAAGAATTCCAGGTGGGCCGATCCGGCTGAGCCAAAGTTGCCGACGTCGGCGTAATAGGGACCTTTCTCGTAATTCACCCGCTGTACCAACTCCGGGATGACGGTGTTCATGTCCGCGTATCCTTCGCCGTGCGCGTGCGACGGCAGGTTCAGCGGCATATCGTCGAGGAAAACGGCGAAATCCGTGCCGTGGTCGAGGTTGAAGCCGCGTAGAAAATATTGGTTGGCCTTACCGCCGCCGGCGTGTTGGGTGATGATGAGGCCGGGAACCGTCTCCAGAACTTCTCCCGAACGAAGAATCGGACGATCTTCGATTTCCTGTGCGCCGACCGTTCCCTGGGTTGCCGATTCGGCGACGCCGACAAGGTCGTCCTCCCGGCCCTGCACGTTTACAGAGGTGCTCACGGAGCTCACGGCCAGAGTGATGCCCAGTGGGGCCGGCGGCTCGGTGGTGTCGATCGTAATGGGAATTTCTTTGGCTTCAAAACCGCGACGGGAAACGACAAGCAGATATTTACCTGACGGGAGTTTAGAAATAATATAGGAACCGTTCGTGTCCGAACGTGTCGATCTTTCTACAGTACCGTTCGCGCTTCGGACCTCGACGGTAGCGCCGGCGATCGTCGCTCCAGAAATGTCAACAATCGTTCCTGATAGCTCAGGCGGCTTCGCGTTGACTACTCGCGTCTGATCCGCCTGAGCGCTGAGAGTCCTCACCGAGCAAAAGAACGCGAACAAAAGGGCGCAATGGAAGAGCGCGAGTCTTATCGTGGGACAACTCGCGAAGCACCACGCCTTAAGGACGCAACGTGCGACGGGAAGTCTAAAATCTCGACGCTGGCCTCGGAGATGAGCTACGTGGATGTGTCCGCGCCCGACTCGGCCTGGATTGGCATCCTTCACCGCTGCTGCGCGACCTGATTGCTGATAGCCATGCTGAGCTGCCTCGCGGCTATTAGGCCATAGCAGCTTGAATAAAATGTTTTGCATCCGCGACCTTTCTCGTAGCACGATGTACAATCAAGTGCTACTATGAAGTAATACTATCATTCCCTTTGTGCTACGACTGGAAGAAAAACACTACGACTGCGACAGGTCTTTGGATGTTTCAGCAGGTCAAGTTCTACAGCGCATCGGTGATCGCGGTAATCGCCAGCTGTGCGTGCTTGACTCCCTTGACGGCTGCCAGCGTGTCCGCGAATCGGCGTACCTCGGCCGAGGCGCCCCGCAATGCGATCAGTTCCAGGCAGTGATCATGATCCAGGTGGACATGCATGAGGGAGACGATCAGGCTGGAGTGAGTGTGTTGCAGTTCGGTGAGTTTCTCCTCGAGCAGGCGAACGTGGTGGTCGTAAACCACTGTCAGGGAGCCGACCACCCGGCCGGCCGGCTTGCTGGATCGCTCTCGCACCAACTCCGCCCGGATCAGATCGCGGAAGGCTTCGGAGCGGTTGGTGTAGCCTCGTTTTTCAATTAAGGAGTCGAATTCGACCAGAAGATGCGTGGCGATGGCAACGCCGATTCGGCTGAGTTCGGAGACGGGCATGTTTTGTCGCGCATATGCTACCACGCCGCCCGGCGCACTCATCAGCGGGCTTGTCTTGAAGAATCGAGTTAGCCGGGTGCGCAAGCGCGCGGGACGGGTCCAGCCGCTCGGTTTGTAGAATGGAAGTCACTGAGTGTTACGAATCGAGAAAACGTGTTATCTACTGGAATGGCACACAGGGTCGTCGGTCTTTATCTCATTCTGGGTGTTTTCAACATCATGGTCTGGATCGCCGCCGGGGTGGCGTTTCAGCATTTCCCAGCACTTTTAGGAACCGCTTTTCTCGCCTACAGCCTCGGCCTGCGACATGCGGTAGACGCCGATCATATTGCGGCGATAGATAACGTAACCAGAAAGCTCATGCAGGAGAACAAGAGACCGCTGGCCGTGGGATTTATGTTTTCACTCGGTCACTCGACCGTTGTGCTCATTGGCTCTGTTGCCATCGCCTCCACCGCATCAGCCCTGCATTCCCACATTGACGCATTCAAGGTTCAGAGATTGGATGAGGTTCGGGCGACTCGACAAACGTCAGGATAGTGTCGTTTTTGTTTAATCGTATTTGCTGTTGCACTTCTGATGGCGTGCGCTGCGTCACATCATGCGCGAAGCTCCCGCGTTGAGCGGAAAGATCACGTAGCGAGCGTCGCCCATCCGATATCCAGCGACCCCGAAAACACCCGCAGCTCCGTGGGTGGCGGCAACGCGAGAGAGAATCTCCTCAACTGACGCTGTGTTGTCGGCAGCACGTCCGACCGCGGCCCGCACGTCATCATTAGAGGTGCGGAGTCAGCTTCACTCCCGGACCGAAAGGGGCGCGAGCAAAAGCAATGGAGCACACAAAAAAGGCTCCTCGTAAGAGGAGCCTCGGGAGTTCGGGAATGCGGGTCGGACGTTATCGGCGATAGCCGTGATACCCGCCCACATAGCGGCCGCCACCGTAGTAGCCGCGTCCGTAGCCGACGCCATAACGCGGTCCATAGTAGCCGCGGTAGCCGACGCCGCCATAGTAGCCGATGCTAACTCCGCCGTACGGGTAAACGGGAGCCGCATAGCCATAAGCTGAATATGGTGCGCCGTAATAAGGAGCCGCATAGCCCGCATAGGGAACAACCGGAGCGACGGGAACCGGATAGGCTCCGCCGATAGCCACTCCGAAATGCACGCCTGCTTTGGCGGGAGTTGGGTTCACGAACACCAGCAGCGCCAGCAGGGCGATCAA
>CBDDBV010000026.1:0-41754 GCA_965225785.1 Bryobacteraceae bacterium
CTCCACTTGGCGACGACTCGTAGGTTGGCTTTGCACAGGACATTCATGCCTCGGTGTCCGGCACATGGCAAGTTCTTTCGCGGCGAGAATGGGTTTCCCTGGTTGCATGGCGACATGGCGGGCTCATTCCGCTTGCGGCTCGGCGATTACCGCGTCTTGTTCACGCTGGAGGAGAACGTTATGCGGATCTTCGGGGTTCGCAACCTCCGTGAAGCTTACCGCTAGCCAAAGATATTTGAAATTTTCCGATCAGCCCAACTGGGCGAGTCGGCGTGTGGGGTAGCCGAGGATAGTGGTGACTCGGGCAGTGTCGCGGTCAATGAAGACGAAGGCATCGCCGTGAATCTGGTAATTGCCTTTCCAGCCGATGGCGAAACTGGTATCTGTTTCTTCGAAGTGGATGCTCTCCGGATCGCCGTCCCTGGCCACGCGGGCGGCGAGGTGATCGGCGGGATCGAGCAGCCATGCGTCGCCGGTCTCGGTCGAGAACAGCACGAGGGGACCGACGGTCACAAGCCGTCCGTCGCGTTCGGCGGCGCGATCCTGAATGTAGTCGATCTCTTCGGCGAGGCGAAAGTTTTTGCCCGCGACCGCCGTCTGGCCCGGTCGCCTTTTAACCGTCCTTCGGCCCATCGCCGCCTCTGCTTTCGGTGTGAAATATCTTCATGGGCGCCTTTACCCGGTTGTTCGGCAACCTTCTCGTCTTTGTATATCACTGCTTCGACCGTATCGTAATCAACGGCTACCTGAACGGACTTTCCCGGCCCGAACAGGTGGTTCATTTCGTTTGCCAGGTGCTCGGCATCCCGGTGGTCGACAAAGAAGTTCTCAGCAAGCGGACGCATGATTATCAGAATTGGGTGGAGGCTTACGCCCGCAACCACAAAATCCCCATCGAATGGGCCGGAAAAGGCGTCCGAAAAGAGGATTACGTGCTGCCCGCCCTGCGCCGAATGGTGAAGAAGAACGTTTACGGCGTGTACTTCATCTTCAAGAGCATGGAACAGGGCCGCACCTTCCGGATCAGCGTTCCGAAGTTTCCGACGAAGGACCCCAACCACCGCATCCTGGCGCACCAGACGAGCCGCTTCACCCACTACTACTTCTACATCCGGGATGAGGTCCTCGGCCCCATCGTGATCCGTGTGGCCTCGTTCTTTCCATTCCACGCCACGTACTATCTCAACGGCCATTCCTTCATCGAACAGGAACTGAAACGGAAACAGGTCGGCTTTCGCAAGGACGACAACGCCTTCCTCGCCGTGGACGATGTCGCGGAACTGCAGGCTGCCGCCGACCGTCTCAGCCCGGCGATTATCCGCAAACAGCTCGATTACTGGACCCTCATCCTGGGACCGAAGTTCTCGAAGAAGGAACGCAGCCAGATGAGTCTGTCGCGGTTCTACTCCATCTCACAGATCGAATACTGCCGGAACTTCATTTTCAAACGCCACTTCCCCATCCACAAGATCTTCGAACGCAGCTGCGAGATCGGCCTGTGGCGACTGACGGCGAACCGCATCAGCGAGATCTTCGGCGTCCGGCTGGATAAGAGGCTGAAGGGGAAGCTCGCGACTGTGATCGATCAGATCGAACATGGCCATCACGTTTTCCGGGCTTACTGGAAGCATGCTTTTCTCAAGCAGTACGAGAAGTTCTCCTGTTTCCTCCGCAATGAACTCTGTTCCAACAACCTGCGTGACTTCGGCCTGAAGAAGGGACTCGATCATCTCGACGCCGTCCGCAAAAGGTTCCGGACCATCACAGACCGTTTTGCGGGCTTCCAGGCGCAAAGCCTCAACGTCCATGTGGACTTTCCTCTGCTGCAGAGAATCGCGCTGCCAGTCACTATCGGCTCCGTTCGTTATCCCGGTATCAAAATCCACGACACCAGGATCATCCGTCTTCTCGAAGTGCTGCTGCATAACGGCAGCACCGTCGGCGGCTGGACGGCCAAACAGATTCACGAGGCCGTTCTCACCACTTTTCAGCTGTCTCCAAAAACGTACGGGCTCAATCAACTCCGCTACGATCTGCGCAAACTGAAAGGCCATGGCCTGGTGGAACGCGATGGCCGCCGCTACGCTTATCGCCTGTCCGCCAAAGGCGTCGATGTGGCGCTCCTGTTCCTGTTCTTTCACAAAAGACTCTGCGGACCACTCGCCAACAGCCGCTTCCACCACAAACCCGATCCCGCTCACAGGCCCAACAGTAAGCTGGAGGCCGCTTATCACAAGGCCGACAAGGCTATCGAGAACATCGTTAACCTGTTACAGGCAGCCTGATGTTAACTTGCAAATGTTGAACTCGTTTTATTCAGGAATGAAGACTTAAGAATCTAATATGCGTTGGACAACCAACTGAGCTGACCCAGAAAACGCCCGGATCGCGGTGCGTTTCTATTACCTGCGCTGGACAGCCCGCCCGAGGTCAACGGCTCTTATGAATCCGCCATCCGCATCAGCATGAACAGCCTTCCGATCCAGCGCCAATTCGCTCATCTGAAGATAGTCGCCAGGCCGGCAAGTAACAACGATAATTTGGAAGAATCGGGCCTTCTCCGCAAGCAGGTTGCGGAACCAACCCATCCGACTGTCATCGCTCTGCACTAGCTGGTCGTCCAGAACGATTACAGTTCGAAGATATTCCGCCAAAGAAAGCCGGTATAACGTGGACAACTGCTCGCGCGTACCGACCGAAATCACGGAAGTGGATCGCACAGCGCCTGCTGTGACCACGCCATCGGTGCCCAGTTGCGCGGTCAGGTAGACGTTCTCGTAGCGACGATTTGTTAATTCCTGAAAGCGGCTGGCGATGAATGGGGCGAGCGCCTGTCCTAGGTTGCTGGATTGCGCCGCGTCGGCTTCCTTCATCTGTTCCAGCAGCAGCTTCCATGACTCGTACTCCGCTTCGACATCCCGTTCATATTGTGCGGCAAGCTCAAAGGCTTCTGTCGCCTCCCGCAGTTGCTCGCGGGCAACTGCGCCGCCGACGTGTTCAAGCACGAGCTGGGCTCCGCGGAGATCCCGCGCGATCGTTTCCAGATCCTCCTTGACGCCGACTGCCTCATCCTTGGCGGAGGCGACCTCCTCCGGCGTGACGATTCGGTCGGGGACGGGTAGCGTCGCAAGGCGTTCGGTAGCCTCCTGCAACCTGTTTTGGGCGGCTTCGAGGTCCTCGGCATCGCGCATTCTTCTGAGCTGAATCAACTGTCCGTCCTGCAACGCCCGATTGCCGATCGCCGTGTTCAGTCTCTGTTGTCCTTCAGCGACCGCAGCCTTGGCTTTCTCGGCATTGTTGCGGGCTGCGGTCAGAGCCGTCTCCACCAGCTTCTTTCTGGCCGCGGAATTACTCTCCAGTTTGGAGATCTCGGCGGCAATCGACTCTTTCTCCGCGATGGCGTCAGCAAGTGCTTTTCGTGCCGCCGCCATCGCCGCCTCCAGGTTTTCCGGAAAGGCCTTCAATGCGGTGTCGCGGGCCGCGATGGCGGCGTCAAGAGACGACTGCGCATTTCTGGCGCGTTCAGCCGTGAGCGTGCGGTCGGTCGACGCGAGGTTGGCGATACCCCGCGCGCCGTCGAGTTCGTTTGCCAACTGTGATCGCCGCTTGCGCAATCCGGCAACCGCATCCGCCCCCAGCTTTGCGATCTCTTTCGTGAGCGATTCGAGCGGCACCTCTCCGAGCGCCGCCCGCGCCGCCTTGGCACAACGGGAAGCTTCGCGTGATTCCTCAGCGGCTCCGGCGAGTCCGACGATTTGAGCGCGCAGCGTCTCGATTTCCGTGTCCGCCGCTTTGATAGCGGCTTCGAGGTCGCGGCTTTCGGTGATCTTTGCGTCGAGGGCCTCGATGTCTGCGACTCCCGCAGCCGTCAGCATGGGCACGACCTCCTGCTTCCAGCGTTCCTCCAGTGCTTCCGCCTTTTCCTGCGCCTCGCGCTGGCCCGCACGGACACGAACTGAGGCGATTTCGGCAATCGCAATCTCTACCTCCGTCTTCGCCTCGATTTTCAGGGGCTTCTCGGTCTTGATGGGCTCGGCCTTCAACTGGTCCTTACGGACCCGCAGCTCGAGATTGGCATATGGAGTCACCGTTACCACCAAGCCGACGGCGAGCGCTCCGCGGGCGGTCGCAAGGTCGGTCGCGAGACGGCGCATCGGCACGAGGGCGCTCGAAGTGGGAACGTTCAATGCAGCACGCCGAACACCAAGAGCCGCCCGCTCGGTGGAGATTTTGTCCAAACGGCCCTGCAGTGCCGTCTGACTGTTCACCGACGCCTGGGCTACTGCGGCCTGCTTCTCTGCGGCGTGAAACTCCAGTGCGCGTTCCACCAGATCGCAGCGCTGCAAGTCTTCCTCGATGGTCGTCTGTTTCTCGGCGGCTCGGGAGGAAGTTTCGCGGGCTGCATCGGCTTTAGCGATCTGCTCATCGCGTTCGCGTGCAGCCTTTGCCGCCGCCTCGATGAGCTCCTGGGCGGCGGCGATCGACGCGACTCGTTTCCCGGCATCGTCGGCCGAGCGATCAAGCGCGGACACGCGCAGCTCGTGCTGCTGCTTGGCGACGGTTTCGTTCAAACCTGCATTGGCGTCTTCCACGCGCGCAGTTTCCTCTGCTGCCGACAGCGCCGCGTCCGCTTCCGTTTGACGGTTCTGCGCGGCCTTCAAAGCGTCCTCCGCCTCAGCAGTCTTTTTCGCCAGTTCGGCGATTTTCGACGCGGCCGCGTCGGCATCCGAGCCGAGCTTCTCGATACGTTCGACGTCCTCACCGGCGAGCTTGACCTGTACAGCTGCTGCTGCCCGGTCAGCCGCCTGAGCGGCAAGCTTCTCGACATTCGTGACGCGCTCAGTGGCGCGCGCAAACTCATCCTGTTTACGTGAGCGCAGATCCGAGAGATCGCGCAATTGCCGCTCGGCGCCTTCCGAATCGGCGACGATCCTTTGCAGTTGCTCCATCTCCTTCCTGGCTTCGTTGACACGATCCGCCGCGGATTTGAAGATACTGCCTCGTGCCGTCTTCCTGGCGCCCTTGTCGGTATAAGCCTCGTCGCGTTTTGACTGCACGCTCCGCAAAAGCGAGACAAAAGTCGGGTCTTGGGCGACCGCCTGCAATGCCGCGGCGATCTGTTCCTTGCCGCTGGCGGCCGGATCGCCTTGCAAATCGGCCTGCAGCACGGCCGATACATCGTCTTGCGTGGACAGAAGCGCCGTGGCAAGGAAGCTCGCCGGCAGACCCTTACCTCCCCCCGAACCTCCTGGCTCCGGAATTCCCCAGCGCAGGATCTCTCGGATCCTGCCATCCACCTTCCTTCCGCGTTCCACCTCGTCGAAATCTTGGCCGTTTTTCGATTCCTGCAGCAGGGAAGAGCCGCTTTTGCCGAACACCTTTTTGACTCGCCAGATTCGCTGCGCTTCGGTTTCGAAGGTCAACTCGACTCGCGGGTCATCGGCGCTGTTCCACCCGACATACTGCTCGGAATGCGTTGACGAGTGAGGGAGCAGCAGCGCCAGGCGGATCGCGGCAACTAACGTCGATTTGCCGAGGTCGTTTGCGCCATAGAGAATATTTAGACCCGGTCCGAACTCGATGTCCACTTCGCGGATGGCGCCGAAACTAGCGGCGTGCAGTCGATGAAGTCTCATATTCCTCGCCGTGCGACCAGCGCCGCTCCCTGGACGGAGGCTGTATTTTGACTTTGCAGCAGCCGGTAGAGATGCGCCAGCGCCCGTGTCGCCTTCTCTTTCGCAGCCTCATCGTCGGCTTCCGCGATGAGTTGATCGAGGCGGGCGATGGTGTCCTTGAGGACTGGCGGAAGATCGTCGGGAAAGGCTCCACGGGAATCGGAGTGCAAATGCAACTTCGTCTTATCGAGTAGCAGGATTCCCACGCGGCCATGCGTTGCGTCGGTTCCCTGAAGATCGCGTAGGATACGCTCGACCTCGCTCTCTTCCGATAAAGATACTGTCATTTCAAGTCTCAGCCTGACAACATGGCGTTCGAGACCCTGATGCGTCAAAAGACGGCGAAGCTCGTTAATGTCGCCGCAGCGCACGTCGATCCACTTCCAGAATGCGACGGATTCGGTCTCAACGCGAGGCCGCGAGCCGCGCCGGAACAGCGCCACCAAAGCTACTCGTCCGGCGCCGGCCTCATCGAAGGCGGTCGGCTCGGGCGCGCCGGGATACACGGTTGGAACAGGCAGGCTCTCGGTGACATCGCGGAAAGAATGGGTGTCGCCGATTGCAAGGTAGTCAAGCCCTCTTTGAACTCCCGCGTCGCGACGGATCGGAAAGTTTGTCTGGTACCCCTCGATGTCGAACGTGCAGCCGTGCACACAGCCTATGCGCAGCCGGTTGTCTCCGGGTTCACGCTCAGGAAGTGCCATCGCGAGATCGTTTTCGCCGGCTTTCGAACGGCAGGGCCGTGCGTAGAGAACCGCATTGGGCGACAGTGGATAGCTGAAGTCGTCGCGGTCGACGACGTGCACCCACTCTGGGAGGCGTTTGCGAAAAGGATGGCCGGAAGCCCACACCGACTCCGGCGTCAGCGGGTCATGATTGCCTGGCACGAGGAATAAGGGAGCATGCGGGCCCGCGTGCTCCTCGAACTTGGACGCCAGTCCTTCCCAAAAGGCCGGGGTCGGATCTGGATCGTCGAAGATATCGCCCGCGCACAAAACCGCATGCACAGCGTTCCGGCGGGCAACATCGAGGATGCGGGTGACAACGTCCATACGTGCTCGTGAGAGTTTCTTCTGCGCATCCTCGGGGAACGATTTGAAGCGTCGTCCGAGGTGCCAGTCGGCAGTGTGGAGAAGCTTCAGCATCACTTCATCCGGGCTTTCGGAGCCGGCCGCGACGTGGCTCGCGGGTCTGCCGTAATCGGCGCTTCTGCCATCGGGCCTGGCGCGATCTGGAAGGTCGCCTGGAACAAGCGGGTTACCGCCGGCGTCCGGTACCGAAGCCCGTGGTATTCGTTTCGCCATTTTTTGTAGACCTCATCTTCTCTCGATTCCAAATGCGCAATGCGCTGTTGAAGCTCCTCGTCTCTCGTCGATAAACGTCCGATTTCGGATTCGACCCGCTCGCGAGCGCTCGAACCGACAACTTCGTTGCGTCGCTCGTAGGCGGACGTCAACTTCTCGGTGATGCCGGTTCGCTCCCGGCGGCATATCAGGATCTTGTCCTCAACAAACCGCTCAAGTTGCCCGATGGCCTTCTCGAAGTGTCGCTGCTCGCCCTTCTCGACTTCACGTTGATCGACGAAAACAGCCTCGTCAACCGCATCGTCGATTAACTGCGGGTCTACTTCAGAGTGCAAAGTTTGGCTCTCGCTTGCGCTCAGACGGATTAACCGCGCGGCGATGGAAGGGTCGATCGGCGCGCCGTCCACGACGGCCGCAGCGACCAATCGCTGCACCGGCTCAAAGCCCGAATAATCCACCAAAGTGACACAGATCACGCCGGCTTTGCCATTCAATGCAGACAGGTCGGGCGGGGCGGATTTGGGCAACTCCAACGCGACGGACCCGCCGGGCCAGGTCCGAGCCTGTGCGATGGCCCCCTGCACTAAAGGATGAAGGAGGTTTAAAGCCTGGGCGTCTGTCAAGCCGCGGGCGTCTCCGGTGGCGAACTGCCGATATTCTCCGGCCTCCGCTGGCACCGCGGCATCTGGCGCAATTATAAAGATCTCACGGCCTGCGGCAGAGAAGCGGTGGTACGGAACGTCAGCGCTGTCGAGATAACCGTCGACCAGTCCGGCGATATCGCGGTCGAGATCCGCCAGTCCACGTGGCAGATCTTCCCGCAGGTTCTTGAACACTCTGCGCACATTCTCGTCGAACCGCGACTCGATAATTTTGGACGTTCGCTGGTATTCCCGCTCATACGCGTCCCTACGTTCCGAGATCTTGTCGCGCAGTGCGGCGAGCTCCCTGGTGACTTCGTCCAGAGTCCGCGACCGGCTGTAGATGTTGCGGAGGTCGCTCTCGAACTCAACTGATAATGCCGATACGAACATCTCCGGCGCGTCTGTCCGGGGTTCATGCAGGACCATGTCGGATGCATCGAGGACCTTCCCAAACAGGTCGAGCTTTTGGCTCAGAATTTCGAACGTGAGGCGATGCGCTTCATTGTCGCGCGCAATGAAGTTCACCACCGTTACATCGCGCTGCTGGCTGTAACGATGGCACCGGCCAATGCGCTGCTCGATTCTCTGCGGATTCCACGGAAGGTCGTAGTTGATGACTGTCTCGCAGAACTGCAGGTTCAAACCCTTGGCGCCTGCCTCGGTGCAGATCAGGGTTCTGGTGCGAACGGTTCGCTTTGAAGGATGATAGAGCGATGCCGCAATTCGTTCCGATCGAAGAGCTGTTCAAGGGTCGGCATTTCGACCGGGAAATCGTGATTCTATGCGTCCGCTGGTATCTGAGCTTTAAGCTGAGCTATCGCGATTTGGTGACCATGATGGGCGAACGCGGCATCGCAATGGCGCACACCACAATTCTGCGGTGGGTCCAGCATTACTCGCCCGAATTCGAGAAACGCTGGAAACGGTACGCCCGTTCGGTTGGCGGGTCGTGGCGTATGGACGAAACCTACGTCCGCGTAAAGGGTGAGTGGATGTATCTGTATCGAGCGGTCGATAAGATCGGCAAGACCGTGGACTTCTTTTTGAGCCGGAACCGCGACGTGAACGCGGCGAAAGCCTTTCTGCGGAAAGCCATGAGGCAGCAACGGACACCGGTCAAGATCACCTTGGATGCCTATGCGGCGTCCCATCGGGCGGTCTCGGACATGAAGGAGAGCGGTCAATTGCCGAAGCGGGTGCGAGTGCGAGCCAGTAAGTATCTCAACAACGTGATCGAGCAAGACCATCGGCGCGTGAAGCAGCGGCTTAGGCCGATGCTGGGGCTGAAAAGCTTTAAGACTGCGGCAGTCGTGATCAGAGGAATCGAGTTGGCGGAGAAGATCAAGAAAAATCAATTCAAAATCGGTAAGCTTGGAGGAAGCCGAGCGACCGTAACGGAGATCTGGGAAGCTGCGCTGGCCGCTTAAGGGGAGCTCATCCGATAGGACGGCTCTTGGCCTATCCCCCTCTTGGGTTTGCACCAGAACCCTCTTGTTTTGCCGCTGACCGCCGCGTCGATTCGCGAACTACCTTTCACCGAGTTTTTGCCATAGTGTCGATGACCGGGTCGGGAACCTTTAGCGATCCCAGGCGACCCCTTCACGCTCCGCTACCAAGCGAGGTCGGGCCTAAAACCGGGCTCATGGCCTTCACTTTCCAGCCAAGCGACGACGGCAATTTCGCCCTGGTCGAGATCGTCGCTCACGACCGGTCGGCGCTGGCCGAAGTCTTGAACGATCGAACGATTCAGACGTTCGAGGTCGGACAAGCGACTCCCGCGCAAATCGAAATCGCGTTCCGAAAGTACCGAAAAGACTTCCATTTCTCGCAGTTCGATGCGGTGCCGGTCCGATGAGACTCTCGCGCTGGCTCATTGCCGCCGCGATTGCGCTTTGCGGCCCCCTGCTCGAAGGGCAAATAACGTCCACCCTTACCGGGGCCTCGTGTTCGGCGGGCGTTACCGGGATACTGTCGTCTTCCGGTTCGGTCGACATCTACGACGGGACGAGCGTGGTCGCGACCGTCGCCTCGTCGGGCTCCACCAACTCCTTTTCTTGGGCGATTCCCTCCGGCATGAAAGACAGCAACTTTCACGTGATCAGCGCCGCTCTGCATGGGACCAATAACGAATTGGCCGGTTCGCCGCAATCGTTTAGCTGCAACGGAACCGCCGCGGCCTCATATGTCTACCAGTACGACCGGCTGCTCAGCGCGGGCCTTGACTCCAGCTGGACTCAAAACGGAACCTGGACGCAGGCCGGCAATCTACTGACGACTTCCTCGGCCGCATCCGCGATCTTCAAGACCGCTGTGGCGGCCCAGAACTCGAGCCAGTTAAACGACGCCACTCAGTACGAAATCAACACGACTCTGGTTCTCAGCCCGACACCGGGTCCGGGTGGGACCTACTTCCATTACATTTGGGCGAACTCAACCGCGATGGCAACATCCACCGGCTCTCAGGGAACATTTCATGCGATCGGGATTACCCCAAGCTTCGACGAAGACGGCAATTGCTCGGCGTCGTTGACGGCCTACGATGTAAACGACGGAAACGCGACCGTCCTCGGCACTTTCACGGTTCCCTGCGCGCCCACGATGCAGATGCGCACGGTGGTGTTTAAACTGCCCGCGAGTAACGTCACCAAGATATGGACGTTCATCGATGGTGAACTTTATTCAGCCGGTACGACGCTTAGCCCCGGCCAGCCCGGATTTGGCGCGGTGGGCGCGCCATATGGCTCCGGCTTCAGCGAAGTGAAGATCGGCGCCCGTTCGGTCATCGCGCCGCCGGCGCTCGGCCCCGTGAGCAGCAGCGCCAATCCCACGACGGTTTCCACATCCACCTTTCCCAACCAGGTTGACTTTCAATGGCAGCAGCCGTCCGATACGAGCGGGGTCGGCGTCGTCCAGCACTGGTTCGATCGGATCAACCCCACCGGGACCGATGAAAGTACGGGAATTGGCTTTTTGGGTAACAGCTGGACGGATTCCGTGGGCGTCGACCCTTCGATCAATTATACCTAGCCAAAGAGATTTGAAATTTTCGGGAGGTTGATTCCATCGGCCGCCTGACCGATGATCTTGTTGACAAGACGAGATCGCGGGAGACGACCGATGGAATTGTTCACCAAGCTTTTTGGAAGCTGGCTTCTCTTTTCATATCACTGTTTCGACCGCATTGTCATGAGCGGGTACTTAATGGGGCTGCAGCGCTGCGGCCAGGTGGTGTACTGGCTGCGGGAAGTGCTGGGCCAGGAAGCGATCGACAAACAGGCGTTGGGCCGGCGGACGAGGGAATATGTCGCGTGGGTGGAGTCCTACATCCGCAAGCGGAAGCTTCCGCTGGAATGGGCGGAACGCGGGGTGAGCAAGGAAGAGTACGTGGCGCCGTACCTGCGACGGATGGAGAAGGCCGGGAAATGGGGCGTGTACTTCGTCTTTCAGGCCATGGAGCAGGGGTGGACGTACCGGCCGGGGCGAAGATCGGTAACACAACCGGACGGCAGCGAGTATCCGATCCTGCATAAGCACCGGAGCCGTTATCGTTTCTACTACTTCTATCTACGGGATGAAGTGCTGGGGCCGATCGTCGTGCGCCTGGGGACGTTCATTCCATTTGAGGCCAGCTATTGGGTGAACGGGCATAGTTATATCGAACGGGAACTGAGTCAGGAGGGGGTGGGCTTCCGGAAGCGGGACAACGCCTTCGTATGGGTGGAAAATGTGTCGCGCTTACAAGCGGCGGCGGACCGGTTGACGGGAGAGGTGATCCGGAAGCGGCTGGAGCATTGGACGTTCGTGCTGGGGCCGAAGTTCAGCAAGCCGGACCGGCGGGCGGCGAACCTGGAGCGCAGTTATTACGTGCATCAGGTGGAGTACTGCCGGAACTTCCTCTTCCGCGGGAATCGTCCGATCCGGAAGATCTTCGCGCGCAGTTGCGAGTTGGGATTGTGGCGGTTGACGGGGGACAAGATCGAGGCGCTGTTCGGAAGGCGGAGCCGGGAGCGGCTGAGCGGGAGACTGCAAACGACGCTGGAGCGGATGGAACACGGGGCCTATGTGTTCCGGGCGTACTGGAAACACGCGATGCTGAAGCAGTATGAGAAGTATCTGACGTTGCTGCGCAACGAGCTGACCTCGAACAACCTGCGGGACTTCGGGTTGCGGAAAGGGCTGGCGCACCTGGGCGAAGTGCGTGAGAAGTTTGTGGGGATACTGGACCGCTATGCCGGGGTGCAGGCGGAGAACCTGAACGTGCATGAGGATTTCGGGCTGCTGCGGCGGATCGCGCTGCCGGTGCACCAGGGGACGGTAAGAACTCCGGGGATTCGGGTGCAGGATGCGCGGGTGATGCGGCTGTTGGAGGTGTTGCTGCACGCGGGAACCGTGCCGGGAGGATGGACGGCGCACAAAATTCATGAGGCCGTGGTGGGCGAGTTCGGGTTGGCGGAGGGCAGTTACGGGATCAACCAATTGCGCTACGACCTGAGGAAGTTGAAGGGGCACGGACTGGTGGAGCGCGAGCCGGGTAAGTACGCATACCGGCTGACGGAGAAAGGCCGGAAGACGGCGATTCTGATGCTGCTGTTCCACCAGCGGCTCTGTGGGCCGCTGGCGGGCAGTCAACTGCAACATCGACCGGACGTGGAGCATCGACCGAAGGAGAGTAAGTTGGAGAAAGCGTACTATCGGGCGGACCACGCCATCGATGGAGTGCTGGCGGCGTTGCGGGCCGCGTGAATGTTACGGCATGTTACAAGGAGGATTGTTGAAGTATTCTTGATTAGAATTCGACAAGGAACAGGGTACGATTCGGCGGGAAGACCGCAGACGGCGACCGCGCCCCCGGCGGGAGCAAGCAACAAGTCAGCGGTGAAGACATATAGTTATGCGACCTCGGCGCCATTCACCACCATCGTCAAAGTGACGGCGAGCGACAACGCGCAGAACCGGTATAACAAGACCACATTCGACGGCTTCGGGCGGGCCGTGCAGGCCGTGTCTTACGACTCAACGGGAACGGAACAATCGGAAGTCGATACAGTGTACAGCCCGGCCGTCTGCTCCCCGCTCGGCATGGCGACACAGGTTAGTTCCCCTTTTCTCCCGCCCGCCGCCGCGCCCTACACCACAACCGCATTCGACGGCGCAGGCAATGTCCTTTCGAAAACCCTGGCGGATGCAAGTCAGACTGGCTACGCTTACACCGGCAATAGCGTAAAGATCACCGACCCCGCGTCGAACTGGAAGACCCTAACCAAGGACATGTTCGGCAACACGACGACGGTGGTTGAACCGGACCCGGCAAACCCGTCTACTTCCACTTACACAACCACTTATACGTTCAACGCGGTGAACAGCCTCTCGACCGTGAATCTGGGCACCCGCAACGGTTTGACGCAGTGGCCAAGATCCTTTACTTACGATTCGACGACGCGGTTGACCAGTAAGTACGAGCCGGAAACCGGGACGACCAGCTTCACCTATAACGGAGACGGATCGGTCCATACCAAAACGTTTGGAACCGGGAACGTCGTCACCTACGCCTACGATTCCAACGGCCGCATGACCTCGGACGGCGTGGGCTCGATCGGCTACGATTCCTATGGTTCACTGGCTAACCTGTATTCCAGCATGGGAGGCAACGTGCAGTCGAACAATTATCTCTGGGGGCGCGTGGCGTACAAGCAGGAGCCGTGCGCCAGCTTCGGAAGCGGGGCAAACTGCACGGAGTTTTTCAGCTATTCTCCTCTGGGCAAAGTCACCGAGGAGGTCTACGCGGTCACCTACGGCACGTCGTACTACCCACCGGCGATTACCGCGACGTTCTCTTACGATAATGAAGGGCGCCTCACCAACGTCGGCTACCCGGACGGGACGGGATACGGCTACACATTCGACACCATGGGCAGGCCGAATACGGGATCGGGCAATGCCGGGTCCACCGGGCCCGCAGCATCCGGCGTGCAGTACAACGCGGCGGGCCAGATCACCCAAATCACGCAATCCGGGCAAATCGAGGGCCGCAGCTATAATAGCCTCAACCAACTCACGTCCATTCGCAAGGGCAGCCAGATCTACACCGACTATAATTACAATTCCGGGACGAACAACGGGCAGATGGCGTCGATGCAGGACCGGGCGAACGGAACCGCGACGGCATACGCCTATGATTCTCTGAAGCGGCTTACGTCGACGACGACCACTAGATTCCCGACGGTGACGAATGCCAGCTTCGAGTCGATGGCGATTCCAAACTGGACGGGCACCGCGCAAATCTGGTCGAACGCGGAGCATGGTCTCTATAGCGTGCAACTTGGACAGATCCAGCAAAACTTCAGTTGCAGTGGCTCCTGCGGCACGCCGACGACGTATACAGTGAGCGGCTACATGCTGGCGAGCGGCTCAAGCGCGGCGCTGCAGGTCACCGTGGTCGGGAACACCACCGCCGGCGCGTATCAATACGCTCCCACCGGGCAGATTTTCTACACCTACTCGACGACTACGTGGGCTCCCTTTTCCTACAGTTTCACGACGCCCTCGAATCTGACGGGAGGGCTTTTCGTTACTCTTACCAGCGTTACAGGCCCGGTTTACCTCGACAATATAACCGTTGCCGTTCAGAACGGCCCGAACCTGATTTCCAATGGCGATTTTGAGTTGGGTGCTTCTCCCAACGGGTGGTGGGGCGGAGCGAGTTATTGCGGATCGGCGGTGCATAGCGGCGAATGCGCCGTGCAAATCTCGGGGACTTCGCCGACCAATGCGATCAGTCAGACCGTGTACGGACTAAGCCCGTCCACTTCGTACAACGTGGGCGTCTGGTATAACCTGGAAGCCGGATACGCCCTTAATTTAAGCGCCGGGGGCACGTTTGTCCAGACCACTACGTCGGGAAGCTGGCAGTTCCTGTATGGCACGTGGACCAGCAGTTCCAGCGGCACCCTCGCGATCAGCATTTCCGTAAGCACCAACGGGTATGCGTATTTAGATGATGTCACCATTTCCGGCGGCCCGGCAAATCCGACGGTGACCCAAAGCGAGGCATTCGGGTTCGACGGATTCGGCAACTTGCTGTCTCAGACCCCGACGGCGGGAACCGGTCCGATGATGAGTTTGACGGCGGACCATAACAGTAACCGCTTAACCGGACAAGGCAACTACGATGGCGGGGGTAATTTCCTCGGGAACTCCCAGTACAGCTATGACATTCTGAACCGGCTTTCCGCGACGGGGACGAGCTCTTACACTTATAGCCCCGGGAGCAACAAACGGATGGCCGTATATTGGAGCTCCGGGACGAGCGCGCAGGCTGCTTTCCAGATCTACGATCCGAATGGACGCAAGATGGGTGAGTATACCTACACGGCGACTGCGCGGTGGTCCCGGGCACAATTCCAGCCAGGGCTATCGAAAGATATCTGGTACCTGGGAAGTAAGCGGGTCGACATGTCCGAGGATCAGGTGGGATCGAATTGGGACCAGACGCAGTATTATCCGTGGGGGCAGGTGCAGGCCGGGCAACAGCCGAGCGAGACGCAGGGATTTGGGACTTATGTGTTGGATGGCGGATCGGGGCTTTACTATGCGGATCAAAGATACTATAACCAGAATTGGGGAAGGTTTTTGACGGCTGACCCATCCTCCAAAAACATTAACTATACGAGGCCGGTTAGCTTTAATCGCTACGCCTATAATAATGGAGATCCAATAAACGGGAACGATCCCCAAGGACTCGGCACCGGGCAGGTGGTTTGCCCCGCCCCTTCGACAACCTGTTATATCGCTAGTGTGGGTCCGTCAACAGGGGGAAATTCATATGTCGCGGACCCGCCGGCCGGGACACCAATCTTCTTAAACTTCGATACCTCCGTAACAGTCACCGCGTCCATGCCCTCCTGGGCCGAAACGATGGTTGGCGCGGTCGCGAACGATCTATAGTCAGTCAGTTATGGTGTCTTTGTGATGGCTGGTCAAGGTGGGGGTAAGACGGCAAACGGGGGTGTGTACATCGATTTTAGCTACGATTCCAACAGTGGGCTCGCGTACCCGGGCGTGATTGGTGAAGTAAATTTAACGGCGGCCGGGGGCGGGTACGAGGTTCCCTCTGGCGATGCCTATTATTTTTTCAACAATCCCCAGAACTTTGGTACCGAAAACTTAGGAGCAGGCGTATGGACGAGCAATGGAACCGTTGGAAACTACGTCGGAACTGACGGCCTGATGGCGGGATACTACGTCAATTTCAACAATCCTACCATACTTCAACAAGCGATCGATGGTGCTAGCGGTGGAGGAGGAGGCGGGGGAACGCCGGTGCAAGGCGGCTGCACTGATCCTTCTGTTGACTGTGCGGAGGCCCTCAAGGATAACTGATTCTAATGGCCCACCTATAAGCGGTCGTATGTTTCGAGTGTTTTGTCGGGGTTGAGATGCCAGTAACGAAATTTAATGGTTCTGTGCCACTGCTCAGGATGGCGGCGATCAACTTGGCCTGGGCATTGTTGCTCATTAAAACGAAGGACAAAGAAATTGTTCCTTGCTTATTGCTTCTTGTGGGCGACTTGTGCGCCGTAATTTTTGTTTCAAAATTTTGCTTGTGGAGCGACCACTCATCGGGTCTCCGTAAGGATTTGGGCCGGGTCTTAGCTTCATTAATTACGTTAGGATTTCTCGTCTTCTTAGCATTTCATCTCGGATGGCTGCCGGGTAACATCAAGCTGTCGCAATCGATGTGGGCCTGCTTTCCAGCAGCGTACGTGTCGGCGACCAGTTCGGTGAGCACTTTTCCATCGATATCCAGCGGGAAGTCGATGCCGGGCTTTTTGGTGGAATCGAGCAATCGAGTATCATTTGCGTGGGTAGCACCTGAAGTTCAGCCGTGGAAATCTCGGGGACGGCGCCAGCCAATGCGGTCAGTCAGACAGTAACCGGGCTGAGTCCGTCCACTTCGTATAATATCGGTGTCTGGTATAACCTGGAAGCCGGATGCGCGCTTAATTTGAGCGCCGGGGGCACGTTTGTCCAGACCACCACTTCGGGAAGCTGGCAGTTCCTGTATGGCACGTGGACCAGCAGTTCATCGGGAACGCTTCCCATCAGCATTTCCGTAAGCACAAACGGGTATGCGTATTTAGATGACGTCACCATCTCCGGAGGCCCGGCAAATCCGACCGTGACCCAAAGCGAGGCATTCGGATTCGATGGATTCGGGAATCTGCTGTCTCAGAACCCGACGGCGGGAACCGGTCCGATGATGAGTTTGACGGCGGACCATAACAGTAACCGCTTAACCGGACAAGGCAACTACTGGACCGTCTCAGAATAACTTTTATTATCATAGATTCGTCTGATGAGGTATGCCCTTCGCCGCTGATCCGGTTGCCTTAAGTGAAGAAGAAAAGATTGAACTTGAGCAGATGACACAGTCACGAACCCTGCCGTCGGGTGACGTGATGCGAGCGCGGATGATTTTATTGCTGGCGAAAGGAGTCTCTTATCAGGAGATTATGCGGCTGTTGGATACGACGGCTCCGACCATATCGCGCTGGAAGGGTCGATTCGTTCGGCATCGGGTTGCCGGGCTCATGGAGGAGCGGCATCCGGGGCAAAAGCCCACGGTAAGAACCCCTCGTCTGCAGGCACGCGTTTTGGCAGCGATCAAAGATGGCCCAACGGACGGGTCTACACACTGGTCGTGTAGGAAACTTGCTGCCCACTTGCAGGTCAGTAAGGACACGGTTCAAAGAATCCTGTCGCAAGCCGACGTACGTCCGCATCGCTTGGCGCGGTGTATGGCCAGCGACGACCCGGACTTTGAAACCAAGGCTGCCGATGTGATCGGACTCTATATCGCTCCGCCGCTGCATGCCGCTGTCTTCTGCGTGGATGAGAAGACGGCGATTCAGGCGCTAGACCGGCTCGACCCGGTACTACCGTTGTCCCCGGGCCGCGTGGAACGGCACGGCTTCGAATACAAGCGGAATGGCACGCTTTCCCTCTATGCCGCTCTCGATGTGAAGACAGGCAAGGTCACGGGCAAGACCGCCAAGCGGCATACCAGTGAGGAGTTCGTCAGTTTCCTAGGACAAGTGGTTTCCAGCTGTAAGCCGGAACAGGAGATTCACATCATTCTGGATAACCTCTCCGCTCACAAAACCAAAAAAGTCGATGCGTTTCTTCAGTCTTATCCGAACGTCCAACTCCACTTCACGCCGACGTACTCTTCCTGGCTCAATCAGGTCGAAATCTGGTTCTCAAAGCTGGAGCGCGATGTCATTGCACGAGGCATCTTTACGTCCGTTCAGGATCTTGCACGCAAGCTCATGCGGTACGTCCGTGCCTATCCGAAAACCGCTCGGCCCTTCAAATGGAAGTACACAAATGTCCGCCGCCGAATCCTGCCATGCTAACGAACTCACTGAGACGGTCAACTACGATGGCGGGGGTAATTTCCTCGGGAACTCCCAGTACAGCTATGACATTCTGAACCGGCTTTCCGCGACGGGAACGAGCTCTTACACCTATAGCCCCGGGAGCAACAAACGGATGGCCGCATATTGGAGCTCCGGGACGAGCGCGCAGGCTGCTTTCCACATTTACGATCCGAATGGGCGCAAGATAGGTGAGTATACCTACACGGCGACTGCGCCGTGGTCCAGGGCGCAATTTCAGGCGGGGTTGTCGAAAGATATCTGGTACCTGGGAAGTAAGCGGGTCGACATGTCCGAGGACCAGGTCGGGTCGAATTGGGATCAGACGCAGTATTATCCATGGGGGCAGGTGCAGGCCGGGCAGCAGCCGAGTGAGACGCAGGGATTTGGGACTTATGTGTTGGATGGCGGATCGGGGCTTTACTATGCGGATCAGCGGTACTATAACCCGGCGTGGGGACGGTTCTTAACACCCGATCCATCTAACGCAGACATAAGTTTTGCAAATCCAACGACCTGGAACCGCTACGCCTATAGCAATGGCGACCCAATAAATCAAAATGATCCCAGTGGCCTTGACCCTCAGAATTACTCTGGGGTTCAAGACGGAAGCTGTCCCAACGCGGAGTCTTCTTGTGACAGCTCTGAGGCAAGCCAGCCGCAGGACTCGGGCGCTGTTTTCAGTGTCACGGTCGACCTCCCTTCCGCCGATCCGGCCGCTCAAAATACCTGGGACACGTTCATAACCAACACCAGTAATGTGGTCACCGCGATCCAGAATAACCCTTTTGCGCAGATCGGTGCCTCGGCTGTGTTCATCGTTTCCGGCTTCCTGAGTGGGAATGAGGGCGAAGTCGACGAGGGTGTCTCGAGTGCGGAGGAGGGCGGAAGTGCTCTCTTGTCTGCGGCCGAGTCCCAGGTCTCTCCCTGGGCGGGAGAGATCACCGCCAGCGTCACCGATTCGGCGACCACAATGTATAGAGTGTGGGGAGGCATGTCACAGGAGGTGGGTCTCTGGCTAACACCAAACATGCCTACATCTCAGGCTCAGGCTATAAGCAGTCTTTCGCTGCCGCCCGGAAATACCGCGGAGTTCTTTTCGATCGTCGAGGTCCCGGCTGGGACTTATCTCCAGAGCGGTACCGCGAGCGCGATGTTTGGGGGCGTGGGAGGTGGCCAGCAGGTGCTCCTACTGCAGAGAATACCGACATCCTGTTATGGAAGCGGGTGCGAACTGCCGTGACAAATGTCGAGTATTCTCTCACTGACGGTGAGTTAATCGTAATTAACCGGGTGTCGGGCGAACGATGTTGGCGGGGAACGTTCGACGGCGGAGTTGTTGAGCGCCTAATTGAAGTGGAAGAGGATTGTGTGGTTGTGATCGGTTCCCCCAAGGTGTTCAAGGATCGGAATCTTCTGCGAGTGAGGGAAGATGGCATGTTGGTGTGGAGAGCGGAGTCTCCTCCGTCTTTCGAGGGGTACGTGTCTGCTGCCTTTGTAAATGGGTCCCTTTTTGCCAACTCTTGGTCCGGATACAGGCTTCAACTGGATGTTTCGTCCGGCAAGATTGTGAGCCGGGAGTTTACAAAATAATGCAGGCCGGGCAGCAGCCGAGCGAGACGCAGGGGTTTGGGACTTATGTGTTGGATGGAGGGTCGGGGCTTTACTATGCGGATCAGAGATACTATAACCAGAATTGGGGTAGGTTCCAGACGTCGGACCCAACACAAGCTAACGTCGATCTAACAAACCCGATCAGTTCATTATCTTTACGCGAACGGGGATCCAATAAACGGGTTCGATCCCACTGGCCAGTGGGATGATGATTCCGGGGGATATTTCGATCCCGGCGCTGAAACGGGCGGAGGCTCAGTTGAAGAGTCTGGCGGCAGTACGGGTTCTCCCGATCCAGGCACGCAGTCGAATTCCACGGCTGCCGCGCCCAGTTCCACCCAGGGTAGTAGCCCGCAAGTAGTGACCACGGGGGAGAGCGTCACTGTCGTGGCACCTCCACTTGATCCGATCCCTGAGGATCCGGTGTTGGTAGCTATGGGTCCGCGGGTCCCGCCTCCACCGGGAACTCAGTGGGTTCCTGTTCCTGGGACACCAAGCAGACCCATCAAGTTTAAAGTCTCTCCTCCTGCAAACGTTCCGGGTGGTAAAGGTGGTCAGCCAGGCGCGAGTCAAGACAATAACCATTGGGACGTAGACGGTGGAAATAAGGTAAGGGACCGATTCGATAACGACGGAAACAGAGTTAACCATGACGGTGAACCAATAGAGGGACCGTCTCCGCTTTGGTGGCTTCCAAACTTCGAGTTCGTGATGCCGTTGGTCAACCCATGCCTCTTGATTCCGGGCTGCGCCTCAAACTTGGTATTAGGGAAACTCTGCACAAGTTCTGCGTCCGCAGCCTGATTGATTAATCTGATGATCAGAGGTGGATGGCGATGAAGCAGCAGACGTTTGCGTCCCAGTCGAGTTTTGAAAAGTATGGCCGTAAGTCTCGCCGGGAGCTGTTTCTGGACGAGATGGAATTAGTCGTTCCCTGGGCTGAGCTACACGCTCTGGTCGAACCGCACTACCCTAAGGCCGGCAAAGGGCGTCGTCCTGTCGGGCTTTCCATCATGCTGCGGACTTACTTCATGCAGCAGTGGTTCAACTTGTCGGATCCCGGTGTGGAGGAGGCGTTCTACGAGTCGGCCACACTGCGCCGGTTTGCGGGCGTGGACCTCGGCGTGGCTCCGGCACCCGATGAAACGACGGTGCTGCGCTTCCGCCATTTGCTGGAGGAGCACGATCTCTGCGGGGCGATGCTGGACGCGGTGAACCGACATCTGGAGACCAAGGGCATCCGCATCGCGACCGGCACGATCGTGGATGCGACCATTATTCATGCGCCTTCTTCGACCAAGAACGAGAAGAGGGAGCGCGATCCGGCGATCACCGGACGAAGAAGGGAAACCAGTGGTACTTCGGACTGAAGGCGCACATCGGCGTGGACAGCAAGGAGGGTACGGTGCACTCGGTCTGCACGTCGGCGGCCAACGTATCGGACGTGCATATGCTGCCCGACCTGCTGCACGGCGAAGAGCGCAAGGTGTGGGGCGACGGCGGCTATCAGGGCCAGACCGAGGCCATCCGGCAAGCCGCGCCCAAGGCCCAGGACATGACCTGCCGGAGAACGAAGTTCAAGCACTATGTGGATGAAGTTGCGAAAAAGAAGAACACGACCAAATCCAGGGTAAGAGCGAAAGTAGAACATGTCTTCCGCATCCTGAAGCGCGTCTTCGGCTTCGACAAGGTGCGATACCGAGGCATCGCAAAGAACCATCACCGACTATGCGCGAACTTCGCCCTCATCAACCTCTACCTCCACCGCAAGCGGCTGGCAAGACTCGCGGCGTAGTGCGCCCGGACGCCGGAAAACAGCCTCCAAATCACGATCTCGAACAAGTTGCAACTCCAAAACCGCTCGAAACTCCGCCAAGCACTATGCCAGCTATTCGCACCACAGAAAACATCAGCCTGCGCAGAGCTTCCTTAGGTAACGGGCCAGGGCCAACATGAAGGTGAGTGTTGCCCCCACGAAAGCGTATGCGGAGCGGCGCTTGACCCCAAGGCTCCGTATGGCATAGCGAGACTTCTGTGCCGGTTGCTCATCCACTACAGACGAAAATAGGTAAAACGCCCGATGGATAAAAGCAGTACACCCTCAAAGAACCACTTAATTTCGGCAATCAAGTCCGGGGATCTGGTTGCGGTTAACAAAGCTCTAAGTCGCGGGACTGCGATCGATGATGTCGACTCTCAGGGGTGGACGCCGCTCTTCCATGCGGCGGTAAAGGGTGACGTGGGTTTAGTTTCAACTCTCCTGGAGGCGGGCGCAAACGTCAATCATGGGGGTTCATCGGGCTTTACTGCCCTATTCGCCGCCGTTCTCGCCGGTCACACCAGGGTAATTCAAGCTCTGCTGGCAGCGGGTGCCGAGATTGGGCGAGTTCAAGGGAAAGAACTTGAAACATACGCTGGTTTTCACAGCCCGAAACTAGCAAGAAAAATAGTTTCACTTCTGAGAAATGAACTCAAGTCAGACACTCTATAAACTGTCCCGTAAATGTCATCGAATGGAGAACTGAGTCATGGGAACAGGACGAAGGAAGTTTACGAAGGAGTTTAGGGATCAGGAAGTCCGGAGGCTCGGACTGCGAGTCCATTGGCCCGGGGTGGCGCGGGCCTGCGAGCTCAACCGGAACGGGTATTTTCAATAGGTAGTGGGAAGCTTCCTACGGTGACCAACGCCAGCTTCGAGTCGATGGCGATTCCAAACTGGACGGGCACCGCGCAAATCTGGTCGAACGCGGAGCATGGTCTCTATAGCGTGCAACTTGGACAGATCCAGCAAAACTTCAGTTGCAGTGGCTCCTGCGGCACGCCGACGACGTATACAGTGAGCGGCTACATGCTGGCGAGCGGCTCAAGCGCGGCGCTGCAGGTCACCGTGGTCGGGAACACCACCGCCGGCGCGTATCAATACGCTCCCACCGGGCAGATTTTCTACACCTACTCGACGACTACGTGGGCTCCCTTTTCCTACAGTTTCACGACGCCCTCGAATCTGACGGGAGGGCTTTTCGTTACTCTTACCAGCGTTACAGGCCCGGTTTACCTCGACAATATAACCGTTGCCGTTCAGAACGGCCCGAACCTGATTTCCAATGGCGATTTTGAGTTGGGTGCTTCTCCCAACGGGTGGTGGGGCGGAGCGAGTTATTGCGGATCGGCGGTGCATAGCGGCG
This sequence comes from Bryobacteraceae bacterium, assembly GCA_965225785.1. Lineage (GTDB taxonomy): Bacteria > Acidobacteriota > Terriglobia > Bryobacterales > Bryobacteraceae > Bog-113. The sequence goes on from CBDDBV010000026.1 coordinate 22,859, forward strand.
AATGCGCCGTGCAAATCTCGGGGACTTCGCCGACCAATGCGATCAGTCAGACCGTGTACGGACTAAGCCCGTCCACTTCGTACAACGTGGGCGTCTGGTATAACCTGGAAGCCGGATACGCCCTTAATTTAAGCGCCGGGGGCACGTTTGTCCAGACCACTACGTCGGGAAGCTGGCAGTTCCTGTATGGCACGTGGACCAGCAGTTCCAGCGGCACCCTCGCGATCAGCATTTCCGTAAGCACCAACGGGTATGCGTATTTAGATGATGTCACCATTTCCGGCGGCCCGGCAAATCCGACGGTGACCCAAAGCGAGGCATTCGGGTTCGATGGATTCGGCAACCTGCTGTCTCAGACCCCGACGGCGGGAACCGGTCCGATGATGAGTTTGACGGCGGACCATAACAGTAACCGCTTGACCGGGCAAGGCAACTACGATGGCGCAGGTAATTCTCTCGGGAACTCGCAGTACAGCTACGACATTCTGAACCGGCTTTCCGCGACGGGTCAGTCGTCTTACACTTATAGCCCCGGGAGCAACAAACGGATGGCCGTTTATTCTAGTTCCGGGACGAGCGCGCAGGCTGCTTTCCACATTTACGATCCGAATGGGCGGAAGATGGGCGAGTATACCTACACGGCGACTGCGCCGTGGTCCAGGGCGCAATTTCAGGCGGGGTTGTCGAAAGATATCTGGTACCTGGGAAGTAAGCGGGTCGACATGTCCGAGGACCAGGTGGGGTCGAATTGGGATCAGACGCAGTATTATCCATGGGGACAGGTGCAGGCCGGGCAGCAACCGAGCGAGACGCAGGGGTTCGGGACTTATGTGTTGGATGGCGGATCAGGGCTGTACTACGCGGATCAGAGATATTACGTGCCGAGTTGGGGGAGGTTCGTTACATCAGATCCGACGCAGAGGAATATCGACCTAACAAGGTCCACCACTTGGAACCGATACGCTTATGCAAATGGCGACCCGGTAAACTTTAACGACCCCACCGGAACAGATGGCGAGGAATCGGCAGTCTCTTGCACGGGGGGAACCCCAGACGGGGAGGGAATCGAGAACGCTCCAGTCTGCGTGGCGGATGGCCAAAGCGTCGATGTTTCGGCTGTTCCTGACCCCGTGTCAACTGACGCGACAGCCGCAACGGATTCCACAGACGCGACGACGGAGGTTGAAATTCCAGGGGAAAGTGTAACAGTCAACGCTTCTCCTCCTGCCGACATTACTCCCGAGCCGCTCTATCTTGCGCAGAACATCACCTCACCCCCGTATCAGATGATGAAAGGGGAAAGAGGAATGAGTGGCAGTTCGAATGCCACTAACAACCCAACAAAGAATGTAAAGCCTAGAAGGGACGCTAACGGTAACGTGATAGGGTGGACAATGAAAAACCCGGTTACTGGTAAGCAAGTTGAAAAGAGTCTTGCCTGGGGAACCGCTAATGGCCTTAATCCCCTTGATCCGAAGTGGGCGCTTGTAGGAATCGGGGCTGCTGGAATCTGGGAAATGTTGGGAGGTTTGACCTGGTGGGAGTTGATTCTTGGCGCAGCCGCGATTCCGTGAGTGTGGACCAAGAGTCATGTAATCGTTGGTTCGTCCGATCTTTAGAACTAGGAGATACGATTTAGAACTCAGGAGCGCCGCGTTCGTCAATTCGTCTAAGGTTCGGCTTATGTTTAATAATGAGATCTAATCAAATCGACCTGGAGGCTCTCTTCGAAAGAGCCGAGAAACGCGAAGAACTCGGAGAGTTTGAGGAGGCAGCTCGTTGCCTGCTAAAGGCAGCGCGCCTCGGGCATTCTTCGAGCCAACTGAACCTTGGTAACTGCTACTCAGAGGGCAGAGGTGTGAACCGGAGCTCAAGAAGTGCTGCTTATTGGTATAAGAAGGCTTATGAGCGAGGAAACCCCGATGGAGCCTTCAATTTGGCAATCGACAAAAAAAACGCAGGCCGCGTTCGGGATTCTGCAGAGTGGTTTAAGAAAGCTGCGGAGATGGGGCACGGCGACGCCTTCATCGAGTTGGCCAAGATTTACATGGACCAGAGAACGGGAGACAAGGTGGCGGTAGACTTGTTGACGAAAGCGCTTTCAGTTAAGGACATTAGCGATGGTTCCCGCGAGGAGGCTGCTGCGCTCTTGGCGGACGCGGTCCTTCTCCGACAGCGTCGGACGGGAAAGCATTAGCTCGACTTGCCATAATGAAACCGTCGAGGTCCTTGTCTAACTCGAGCGTCCCACGCCGAAAGGGTACGGACCTGAAAACGGGTGCGTTTGCCGGATATCCATCCCCAATTTCGCGCTCCAACATCATGGCCTGCCGATCTCCTTGGAGAAGCGTTTGAAAGGTTGGTCAGGGGATCACGAAAATGAGACAAAACCAAGGCAGGCCTCGTGACCTTCCTCTTCGGAGCGATGCGCAGCATCTGCAATGTCTGGTTTCGAGCCAAGGAGACCCCGACCGAACGGCCCAGTCTCGTTGTTTGTATTCGAATAAGTGGCTGTCGCGGCGGGGCTCGTCATTGTGGGTGCGGAGAGACTGGCACCGACCGGCTTTCAATCGCAGCAACCTCGAAACTCGATCCGGGGCCGGAGCAGCATCACATGCCACAACACGCGTTGGCGGTCGGGCTGGCACCACACTACCAGCCAGCCGTCGCGCCAAGATCCGAGCGGCAGCGCTTGTGCCGCGCGGATGAACTTGGTCTCCACTTGGCGACGACTCGTAGGTTGGCTTTGCACAGGACATTCATGCCTCGGTGTCCGGCCGTAAGGTAAATAAATTCATGCAGCCCGCCTATAGTAATTGAGCAAGCCGCCAAGACGCGGGGTCCTTGTGATTGCGGGAGAGTCGCACTTAGTCGAGGCTGCATCCGGAAACAGCAAGACGTTGCCTTTGCCCTGATGGTTGCGTTCGCCATGAAAATGCGCGAGGTATTCGTTCAACGCTCGCCGGAGCGAACCTTCGCCGAACAGAACCAGCTTACGAAGACATTCCTGTTTCACCGATCGCACCCAACGCTCCGCGAACGCGTTCAGGTTCGGGCTGCGCGCCGGTAGGGTGAGGCACTTCACTCCCTCTGCCTCCAGAATGGATCGAAAACTCGCGCAGAATTTGGTATCGCGGTCGTGCAGAACATAGCGTTGGGTTCGCAGGTACCCGGATTCCGGATCGACTGCATTGCGCGCGATCTGCTCCATCCACACCGTGTCGGGATGTTTCGTCATTCCGGCCAGGTGCACTCGTCGGCTCTCCAGCTGAACGAAGAAAAGAACGTAGTACGTGGCCAGCCCGCGCCAAGTCAGCACTTCCACAGTGAAGAAGTCGATTCCCGCGAGCACCGCCATATGAGCCGCGATGAAGTCCTTCCAGGTTGTCGTCTGGCTCCGCTTCGGTGCCGGTGCGATGCCGTGACGCCGGAGAATGTTTCCGACCGTCTGGTCGGAAACGGAATAGCCGAGGTTCGAAAGCGCTCCGACGATTCGGTCGTAGCCCCAGCCGGAGTTCTCTTTCGCCATCCGGACAACGAGTTCCACGACTTCCCGGGAAAGTGGTGGGCGGCCAATGTTCTTGCGCTGCTTCGATCCATCGAACTTCTGGGCCACGAGTCGGCGGTACCAGGCGAGAATCGTTTCCGGTTTGGCAACTATGGCAATTTCTGAAAGCGCTTTGCGGCCCAACCTTTTTCCGATTTCCGCAAGCGTGGACCGTTGCGGATCATTCAGTCGCAAGCGTTTCGGCAAGTGAGACCGGAGAATCCGGTTTTCGGCGACCAGATACTCGTTCTGGAGCAATAGCTTCTGATTCACCAGGCCAGTAACATACGCCAGAAGACGGACCCATCTGTTATCGGTCATCGCGAGCGACCATCATCGCAGAACCAAGCAAACAAATGAGTTCCGGTTTTTTCTCCATACGGGATGGACGAATCTTCGAGGAGATCGCGGCGGAGAGGTTGGCTGTGGCGGTCTAAAGACGGAACGAAGCACGGGGCCGCGAGGAGCGGCCCTGTGTGTGGGATCGACTTGGTTGAGACGGCGAGTTCGTTACCGCTCGATGCGGTAAACGCGCTCGCCGTCTTTCGGTTTGGAGGAGACGACGGCGAGGCCCATCTTCTTGCCCACCGCGCCGCTCAGGAAGCCGCGCACGCTGTGCTTCTGCCAGCCGGTCGCCGCCATGATCTGCGCCAGGGTGACGCCTTCGGCGGCGTCCAGCATCGCCACCACCAGGTCCTTCTTGCTGCTCCCGCCGGATTCGCTCTTCGCTTCTTGCTGGGCCGGAACCTCTTCAACCGGGATCGGTTCCACGAAAGGAGGAAGGCTCTGGGCTTGCTTCCAGATGCGGCTGAGGGCGGTGGCGCGGTCCTTGAACTTCCGGATGGCGGTCACGCCCGGAAGTGCGTTCCAGATCTCGACCAGGCGGCTCGCCGGCCAATCGCTCGTGACTTCCGCCAGTTGCTGTTCGGAATCGAATGCCGTGCCGCCTTCGGGTGCCTCGGCGGTGCTGCTGATGGTCACCAGGTGGTTTTCGGGGGTGACGAGGAATCGTTGCATGTGGTGTGGTTCTCCTTCCCGCTCGTTGCGGTCAGGACATACATCACTCTCCGGGGCGCTGTTAGCAAGTCCATCCTGCGGATTCCGCACAGGAAACTCGAGAAGCTTTTTCGGGGGCAGTTCTTTCGCTTCCATGGTGCGGAGGTTGAGCAGATGGCGGCTGGAGCCGATGGCGAGTTGAATGCGATCGCCATCGAACTCTTCCAGAAGATCTTTGAGCATGGGAACTACGGTGCGTTTGGACATGCGGCATGTTAGGGCGATGTTGCGGGTCGGAAGTCAAGTCGGACTATGGCTTCGCAGAGCCGTCGAACGGACTTGCTATGTGCCGGGCGTAGAGGCATGAATGTCGGTGTGCAAAGCCAAACTCCCGGTTGTTGCCAAGTGGAGACCAAGTTCATCCGCGCGGCTCAAGCGCTGCCGCTCGGATCTTGGCGCGACGGCTGGCTGGTAGTGTGGTGCCAGCCCGATCGCCAACGCGTGTTGTGGCATGTGATGCTGCTGCGGCCCCGGATCGAGTTTCGAGGTTGCTGCGATTGAAGGCGGATCGGTGCAATCCATCAACGCACCCACAACGACGAGCCCGCGCCAAAGCAGCTCGCATTCCGGTGGCGGGCACCTTGGATTCAGGATGCATTCCTCTCCACCGTTAATCAAACCCGCATCGAGGCACTTTTGATTAACATCCCTTCATTTTCGAGTTAACCGAAAGGGGATAGGTTCGAATCTTACTCGGGGGTGCGCCAGGATAAAACCGGCATGTTGTAGAGGATGAAAGAGCCTTACAAGAAAGGAGAAAGCGAACTCCATCTTGACCCCGAGTCTTGCGATTGAAGCCGCGAGGTTTTTAGTCGAAGCGTAGACAGGGGCATCGGTGGGCCGGGCTATTGAGCTTCGAAAAAGGATTAGACCAGGAACGCCGACCGTTTCCCCATGCGGGAAGGCAAAACGACTTGTCGCGTTATCGCGAGTGGCAAGCCGGCCCTGCGTAGTCTGAGAACCCGCGCACGCTGAGAAACAACATGCACGAGAACTGGGAGACCTCGGAGGCTTCTCGGCTCAACCAGAGCCGAGACCGGTCCGAAAAGGCAATATGCCGCACTGCGGACAGGCATGCTTTCGAGGGGTCGGACCGCGCCATAGTACCTGTGAACCTGTCGAACAAAGAAGAGCAATCTTCGGCGGAGATGGAGGAGGGAAGGGCGCGGGCCAAGGAGAACATCGATCCGTTCCACACGAGCCCGACGCAGAGCGGGGAACGAGTGTCCCAGGGACGGCGCGGTGTGCGTCAAGTAGCTAAGGAAAGGAAGCAGGAACGGTTCAACGCTTTACTTCACCATGTGACGATCGCTCTGCTTCGGGACAGCTTTTACGCTCTGAAACGGCAAGCTGCGACCGGCGTGGACGGCGTCAAGTGGGGCGAGTATGAAGTCGGTTTGGAAGGTCGGCTTGCCGATCTCCATAACCGGATTCATCGTGGTACGTACCGGGCAAGAGCTTCACGGCGAGTTTACATAGCGAAGGCTGACGGGCGGCAGCGTCCGTTGGGCATTGCGGCACTGGAGGACAAGATTGTTCAACAGGCCGTGGTGACCATCCTCAATGAGATTTATGAGGTGGACTTCAAAGGCTTCTCGTATGGCTTCCGGCCCGGGCGTGGCCCGCATCAAGCGCTCGACGCGCTGAGTGTGGGACTCCATCGAAAGCGCGTGAACTGGGTGCTCGATGCGGACATCCGGGGGTTCTTCGACCAGATGAGCCACGAATGGACCGTGAAGTTTATCGAGCATCGAGTGGGAGATCCCCGCATGGTTCGTCTGATCCAGAAATGGTTGAAGGCGGGTGTGTCGGAGGATGGCCAGTGGTCGGAGACGAAGGTGGGCACCCCGCAAGGGGCGGTGATTTCGCCGCTGATCGCGAATGTCTACCTGCATTACGTGTTCGACTTATGGATCGAAGCCTGGCGCGAGAAAGTGGCACAGGGCGATGTGATTGTCGTCCGCTATGCCGACGATCTCGTGGTCGGTTTCGAAAACCGGATGGAAGCGGAGCGATTCCTGAGAGAGTTTCGGGAGCGCCTCGCAAAGTTCGGACTGGAGTTACATCCCGAGAAGACGAGACTGATCGAGTTTGGGCGGTTCGCCGCTCCGAACCGGGAACGGCGGGGCGAAAGGAAGCCGGAGACCTTTACCTTTCTGGGCTTCACGCATCACTGCGGGAAGCGAAGGAAGGACGGAGCATTCACGGTATGGCGCACGACGGCGAAGAAGCGGATGGTGGCGAAGCTACTGGCAATCAAGACAGAGCTGAGTCATCGCCGTCATGAACCGAAGGCGATCATCGGTGAGTGGCTTCGGAAGGTGACTCTGGGGTACTTCCGCTATCACGCGATTCCAGGTAACTTGCCTCTGTTGAATGTCTTTCGGCACCGGCTGCGTAGGCTATGGCGGAGAGTTCTCATCCAACGTAGTCAGCGCGGCGGTATATCGTGGGCGCGTTTGCAGGCGCTTTGTGATCGATGGATTCCACCTCCACGCGTTCTACATCCTTATCCCATGCAGCGCTTCGACGCCAGAATCCGAGGTGGAAGCCGTATGCGTTGAAGCGCACGTACGGTTTTGTGCGGGGGGTGCTGAGTGATCGGTATCCCTACCGCGACAGCCATTTACTTTCAATAACTTACGGGCGTTTTTGGTTACCTGGGCTCCCACGTAAATTAGCGAAAAACCCGCCATACCCCGCGACATCTTATTCTCTGTTACTCTCTCCGGGTTGCCGACTTCGCTGTCCTGCCAGCGTATCGCGAGCATCTTCAGGTTTTTCTCTGTTTCTCCGTTTTGGCAGCACGAACGGTTAACGCCGTCGGGATTTGTCCAAATTGCGAACGAGCGGCACGGTGGTCGTCCACAGGCTCTTTCGTGACTTTCGGATCGATGATCAAACTCAGAATGGATTGTCAATAGGTGCGCGACTAAAAGCTGTTCATAAAAGATGCTAACCATCCGGGTCTAGGTTCGAATCCTAGATGCTGAGCCACTTATCTTATGTCCGGACCGGACACATAGATAACAGATTGTTCCTGAGACATAGGTAACACATTGTGGGCTGTTGTGCGAGTTTGTGGTTTGAGTTTTCCAGGCATGGGCGATCTATCGGTCCGATGCTTGCACGAAAAGAAAAAGGGACGCCGAAGCGCCCCCCGCCCATCGTCCACGATGAGTCGCACCGGCTATCCCTCGGCTCTCTCCCAAACCGGAAACGATTCTCGCCTGGTACCGACGACTAAAGAATTCACAGTAGCCGCAGGTAGCAGTACGATATGGCGATCGCTATTGAGGCCGCGCGAAAACTCCGTTGTTAAAGCACGGGCAAGAATGGCTGTCTCCGGCCCGGTCGTCGACGAATCGAACTGAGCTGGGGTGAGCGGAACTGTGTTTCTGGCGCGGTCGGCCCCCGCCCGCTCGCCAGCCAGAAAGCCCAGAAGAGCACCGGCACCTGCGCCTTGACGCCATGATCCGAGGTGGAAGCCATATGCGTTAACGCGCTCGTACGGCTTTGTGCGGGGGGTGCCGAACGATCGGTATCCCTACCGCGACAGCCACTTATCTGAAACCAACTACCTCGGTTTTCGAACTCGTGTGTGGCGAGCATCTTCAGGTTTTTCTCTGTTTCTCCGTTGTGGTAGCACGAACGGTTAACGGCATCTCTATTGGCCAAGATGTGCGCCCGAGCGGCACAGAGAAACAAAACGACAGAGTTTTCGGTTAACTGCGAGCCCGCTCCAAAGGTTCGAATTATAAAAACTCGACGTAATTCCGAATCAGCTTCTTCGCATGAGAATGCATCACCGGGTTTTCCACGCAGATATGCGGAATGGGCGCGCACCCATTCATCGTGTATTTGGGCTGACCGCCCAGACTCACCGCGAAGTTATAAGCCAACCTAACCCTTCCCTTTCCTTCCAGAGCTTTTGCTTGCAAGTGTGGGCAGTGTGGAGGAAGGGTCGAATGGTTTTGCGGGACTGCGTCCTGCGCTATTTAGTCGACCAGCGAGTTTCTGCTGCGGCCGCACGACGTGAAGCTGCGTATTGGTGAGGAGATATCTAAGTATAAATAGAAATATACCCGGCCAATTCTAATCGATTTCTAACTCTCCTTTTACTCACGCACTTGTCAGGTCAACTTTCGTCTTAGTGAAACCAGCTGCGGCTTTCGTATGATGTTCGTCTTCAACAGACATTTCGACACCACTACGGATAACAGGCGTCTCCGCCCAACTAATACAAGTGTGTTTCGCCGCTGAGGCAGTTACCGTGAGCTAACGAAAATAAAGTCTCAGAAGTTATTGACGCTCGATGCGCCGGTGTTAGAGAATCAATCTCCATGCGCCTTTCGGTTGCCTGTTTGTTGGCCGCTCTCGTCACATGCTCTTGTTTTGCCGCTGACCGCCGCGTCGATCCGCGAACTACCTTTCACCGAGTTTTTGCCATAGTGTCGATGACCGGGTCGGGAACCTTTAGCGATCCCAGGCGACCCCTTCACGCTCCGCTACCAAGCGAGGTCGGGCCTAAGACCGGGCTCATGGCCTTCACTTTCCAGCCAAGCGACGACGGCAATTTCGCCCTGGTCGAGATCGTCGCTCACGACCGGTCGGCGCTGGCCGAAGTCTTGAACGATCGAACGATTCAGACGTTCGAGGTCGGACAAGCGACTCCCGCGCAAATCGAAATCGCGTTCCGAAAGTACCGAAAAGACTTCCATTTCTCGCAGTTCGATGCGGTGCCGGTCCGATGAGACTCTCGCGCTGGCTCATTGCCGCCGCGATTGCGCTTTGCGGCCCCCTGCTCGAAGGGCAAATAACGTCCACCCTTACCGGGGCCACCTGCTTGGCGGGCGTTACCGGGATACTGTCGTCTTCCGGTTCGGTCGACATCTACGACGGGACGAGCGTGGTCGCGACCGTCGCCTCGTCGGGCTCCACCAACTCCTTTTCCTGGGCGATTCCCTCCGGCATGAAAGACAGCAGCTTTCACGTAATCAGCGCCGCTCTGCATGGGACCAATAACGAATTGGCCGGTTCGCCGCAATCGTTTAGCTGCAACGGAACCGCCGCGGCCTCATATGTCTACCAGTACGACCGGCTGCTCAGCGCGGGCCTTGACTCCAGCTGGACTCAAAACGGAACCTGGACGCAGGCCGGCAATCTACTGACGACTTCCTCGGCCGCATCCGCGATCTTCAAGACCGCTGTGGCGGCCCAGAACTCGAGCCCCAGTTAAACGACGCCACTCAGTACGAAATCAACACGACTCTGGTTCTCAGCCCGACACCGGGTCCGGGTGGGACCTACTTCCATTACATTTGGGCGAACTCAACCGCGATGGCAACATCCACCGGCTCTCAGGGAACATTTCATGCGATCGGGATTACCCCAAGCTTCGACGAAGACGGCAATTGCTCGGCGTCGTTGACGGCCTACGATGTAAACAACGGAAACGCGACCGTCCTCGGCACTTTCACGGTTCCCTGCGCGCCCACGATGCAGATGCGCACGGTGGTGTTTAAACTGCCCGCGAGTAACGTCACCAAGATATGGACGTTCATCGATGGTGAACTTTATTCAGCCGGTACGACGCTTAGCCCCGGCCAGCCCGGATTTGGCGCGGTGGGCGCGCCATATGGCTCCGGCTTCAGCGAAGTGAAGATCGGCGCCCGTTCGGTCATCGCGCCGCCGGCGCTCGGCCCCGTGAGCAGCAGCGCCAATCCCACGACGGTTTCCACATCCACCTTTCCCAACCAGGTTGACTTTCAATGGCAGCAGCCGTCCGATACGAGCGGGGTCGGCGTCGTCCAGCACTGGTTCGATCGGATCAACCCCACCGGGACCGATGAAAGTACGGGAATTGGCTTTTTGGGTAACAGCTGGACGGATTCCGTGGGAGTCGACCCTTCGATCAATTACACCTACATGGAGCTGGAGCGCGGCTTCCACGGCCTTAACAGCGGCGTCACAAACATTTTCGTCTTGACTCCGCCGCCCAACGACATCGATCCGCGCCGGGTCGGAAGCCGGGGGACGGGATCGTACTGGGGCGCCATGGGAGAGCAGATCGACAACCTGAGCGGCAATCTCCACTACTCGCTTCCGTTACTGACGGCCAAGGGGCGAAACGGCAACCCGCTGCCGCTGGCGCTTTCGTACAACTCCCAGAACTGGCGCGAGGACACGGGCACCGGTCCGGGCTCGGGCATCGCAATCTGGAACCTCGGCGAGGACATCGGCTACGGTTACGGCTGGAAGGTACAGTTCGGGTCGCTGACGCCCTACTGGAACACCGGCTACTATGGCGTGGATCATTACCTGTTCATTGACGGGTCAGGCGCGGAGTACACCCTCAATATCAATAACGGCGGCGTTTGGACTTCGTCTGAAAGCATTTTCGTCTACTACAACGCGGCGGCGAACGTTCTCTACTTCCGTGACGGAACCCAGTGGTACATGAACGCCACTTCGGGCGGCATTGAGCCCGACTACGGAACCATGTATCCCACGGAGATTCGAGACGCGAACGGAAACCAGATCGTCGTCACCTATCAGACAGGCTACGGGACGGCTTGGCCGAATTCGAGCGGCCGCATCAGCGCCATCGAGGACCCCCGGGCGGTGAGCAACTCGAACTGCACCCGGTGCACGTACTACTTCACCTATCTGCAAGAGACCGGCGATCCGATCAAGATGCACTTGAGTTCCATCACCAATACGATCGGCACCAACGAGACCTACAACGTTTCGTTCAACAACAGCGCGACACCGACCGCAGCGCTCACCTTGAAAGATCCGTTTGCCGCAACTTCGTACGGGTCCCTTTACGATCTGACCGGCATCGCACTCCCGAACTCCAGTCTGACCTACAGCTTCAATTATGACGGCGCTACGGGAAACGCAGTGGCCGGCGCAGGTCAGTTGTCTTTGGTGACGTTTCCGTTCGCGGGAACGCTGGGCTGGTCGTATAGCTCGACCCAATATACCGGGCTCAGCCCGCGGTACCAGGAAGAAGTCACCGCGCGAACCATGAACCCGGGATCGGGATCGCAATCCTATAGCTTTGCGCGAACCTTCGGGAGCGGCCCCACCCCGGTGCATAACCAGACGACGCTGACCGACCCGCACGGGGATTCCGAAGTGTGGGCGTTTTTCACGACCCAGACCGCCGGTCCCTCGTCGGAAGGCTTGGTTTCCTCCGTGCAGCGAAATAGCGCCGGAGGCGGAACGCCCTCCAGCAGCACTCTTACCTGGAGCGCGGATGGGGCTTCGAACGCCTACTTGTCGGCCTCGCAATCCTGCACCTACTCGGCGTGTGCGAACACCCAGACGACCGTGGATAATTATGGAAATCCGACGCAGATCAAGGAGTGGGATTACGGTGTTTCCACCAGCAACGCCGCCACGCGGACATACGCCTACAGCTATCTGCATTCGTCCGGAACGTATGCCTCGAACTATGCCGGAAACTACATTCTCAACCGGCTGCTGACCGAAACCGCTGCGGACGCCAGCACCACCTACACGCTGGTTACAAATACCTACGACGGCGGCAACAACGGAACCGCCCCCACGCAGATTTCCTCGCCCTATCCTCTGGAATGGAATAATGCGTACCTGACGGCCGGTACCACCGCAACAAAGTACCGGGGAAACCTGACGCAGGCGGTATCCAAAGGGGTGACCAACACCTACACGGTAAACTCCGTTGGGAAAGCAACGTCGGCCTCAAACTCCGTCATTACCACCAACGCCAGCTACTCAACCACAACGAACTACGCGGCTCCGGATTCGGTCAATATCAATGGGAATTCCAACCTTCAGACCAGCGTCGGATACAGCGCCTTTCTCGCGCCGAGTTCGGTCACCGACGTCGGCAACAGCCTCACCTGGAGTTACACGTACGATTCGGCGGGAAGACCGCAGACGGCGACCGCGCCGCCGGCGGGAGCAAGCAACAAGTCAGCGGTGAAGACGTATAGTTATGCGACCTCGGCGCCATTCACCACCATCGTCAAAGTGACGGCGAGCGACAACGCGCAGAACCGGTACAATAAGACCACGTTCGACGGCTTTGGGAGGGCGATCCAGGCCGTGTCTTACGACTCAACGGGAACGGAGCAGTCGGAAGTCGATACGGTGTACAGCCCGGCCGTCTGCTCCCCGCTCGGCATGGCGACACAGGTTAGTTCCCCTTTTCTCCCGCCCGCCGCCGCGCCCTACACCACAACCGCATTCGACGGCGCAGGCAATGTCCTTTCGAAAACCCTGGCGGATGCAAGTCAGACTGGCTACGCTTACACCGGCAATAGCGTAAAGATCACCGATCCCGCGTCGAACTGGAAGACCCTAACCAAGGACATGTTCGGCAACACGACGACGGTGGTTGAACCGGACCCGGCAAACCCGTCTACTTCCACTTACACAACCACTTATACGTTCAACGCGGTGAACAGCCTCTCGACCGTGAATCTGGGCACCCGCAACGGTTTGACGCAGTGGCCAAGATCCTTTACTTACGATTCGACGACGCGGTTGACCAGCAAGTACGAACCGGAAACCGGGACCACGAGCTTCACCTATAACGGAGACGGATCGATCCACACCAAAACATTCGGGAACGGGAATGTCGTCACCTACGCCTACGATTCCAACGGCCGCATGACCTCGGACGGCGTGGGCTCGATCGGCTACGATTCCTATGGCTCACTGGCTAACCTGTATTCCAGCATGGGAGGCAACGTGCAGTCGAACAATTATCTCTGGGGGCGCGTGGCGTACAAGCAGGAGCCGTGCGCCAGCTTCGGAAGCGGGGCAAACTGCACGGAGTTTTTCAGCTATTCTCCTCTGGGCAAAGTCACCGAGGAGGTCTACGCGGTCACCTACGGCACGTCGTACTACCCACCGGCGATTACCGCGACGTTCTCTTACGATAATGAAGGGCGCCTCACCAACGTCGGCTACCCGGACGGGACGGGATACGGCTACACATTCGACACCATGGGCAGGCCGAATACGGGATCGGGCAATGCCGGGTCCACTGGGCCCGCAGCATCCGGCGTGCAGTACAACGCGGCGGGTCAAATCACCCAAATCACGCAATCCGGGCAAATCGAGGGCCGCAGCTATAATAGCCTCAACCAACTCACGTCCATTCGCAAGGGCAGCCAGATCTACACCGACTATAATTACAATTCCGGGACGAACAACGGGCAGATGGCGTCGATGCAGGACCGGGCGAACGGAACCGCGACGGCATACGCCTATGATTCTCTGAAGCGGCTTACGTCGACGACGACCACTAAATTCCCGACGGTGACCAACGCCAGCTTCGAATCGATGGCGATTCCAAACTGGACGGGCACCGCGCAAATCTGGTCGAACGCGGAGCATGGTCTCTATAGCGTGCAACTTGGACAGATCCAGCAAAACTTCAGTTGCAGTGGCTCCTGCGGCACGCCGACGACGTATACAGTGAGCGGCTACATGCTGGCGAGCGGCTCAAGTGCGGCGCTGCAGGTCACCGTGGTCGGGAACACCACCGCCGGCGCGTATCAATACGCTCCCACCGGGCAGATTTTCTACACCTACTCGACGACTACGTGGGCTCCCTTTTCCTACAGTTTCACGACACCCTCGAATCTGACGGGAGGGCTTTTCGTTACTCTTACCAGCGTCATTACAGGCCCGGTTTACCTCGACAATATAACCGTTGCCGTTCAGAACGGCCCGAACCTGATTTCCAATGGCGATTTTGAGTTGGGCGCCACCCCAAACGGGTGGTGGGGCGGAGCGAGTTATTGCGGATCGGCGGTGCATAGCGGCGAATGCGCCGTGCAAATCTCGGGGACTTCGCCGACCAATGCGATCAGTCAGACCGTGTATGGACTAAGCCCGTCCACTTCGTACAACGTGGGCGTCTGGTATAACCTGGAAGCCGGATACGCCCTTAATTTAAGCGCCGGGGGCACGTTTGCCCAGACCACTACGTCGGGAAGCTGGCAGTTCCTGTATGGCACGTGGACCAGCAGTTCATCGGGAACGCTTCCCATCAGCATTTCCGTAAGCACAAACGGGTATGCGTATTTAGATGATGTCACCATTTCCGGCGGCCCGGCAAATCCTACCCGTGACCCAAAGCGAGGCATTCGGATTCGACGGATTCGGGAATCTGTTGTCTCAGACCCCGACGGCGGGAACCGGTCCGATGATGAGTTTGACGGCGGACCATAACAGTAACCGCTTGACCGGGCAAGGCAACTACGACGGCGCAGGTAACTTTCTCGGGAACTCCCAGTACAGCTACGACATTCTGAACCGGCTTTCCGCGACGGGTCAGTCGTCTTACACTTATAGCCCCGGGAGCAACAAACGGATGGCCGTATATTGGAGCTCCGGGACGAGCGCGCAGGCTGCTTTCCACATTTACGATCCGAATGGACGCAAGATAGGTGAGTATACCTACACGGCGACTGCGCCGTGGTCCAGGGCGCAATTCCAGCCGGGGTTGTCGAAAGATATCTGGTACCTGGGAAGTAAGCGGGTCGACATGTCCGAGGACCAGGTCGGGTCGAATTGGGATCAGACGCAGTATTATCCGTGGGGACAGGTGCAGGCCGGGCAGCAGCCGAGTGAGACGCAGGGATTCGGGACTTATGTGCTGGATGGAGGATCGGGGTTGTATTACGCGGATCAGCGTTACTACAACCAGAGTTGGGGACGATTCTTGACGCCTGATCCGTCGAATGCAAACGTCGATTCGACTAATCCGGGCAGCTGGAATCGATACGCTTACACCAACGGCGACCCTCTGAACGGATTTGACCCGAATGGAACTGATAGCACAGGAGGCGCGGTGTCATGTTCTGGCGGAACACCCGACGGCGAGGACATTACTAACGAGCCAAACTGCGCAATGGTAGCGCAGAGCGTGGACGTCACTGACACACCTATCGATGTTCCGACTGTTCCGAGCGCCGACCCGTTCGATTCACTTGAGCCGACGTTCTTTGATTCGGTTGTCTCAGTGGTAGTCCAGTTGTTAGGGGAGGTCCCAGCAGCAATTGCCGTGTCTTTCCCGACTCCATTAAACCAAGCGGAGGCCGAATGGCTAAAGACAGGGAAGATACCGCAGCCAAAGGAAAGTTATAGAGATGATCTATGCTATGCGCAGTATTTGGACGATACTGGAGCTTGCGGGGAAATGCATCATGGTGAGGATGACACGAACTACGAGCAATGCATGGAGTGGGCTTGGTTGAATCTCCATAGGTGCAAACAAGGGCAGCCCCCGCACAGAATGCCAATACCCCCATATCGTCGGAGGCCCTAGTAGAAATGCCGTCGCGCTACGATGACGTCCGGAAAGCCATTTACTTGGCTTCGCGAGGTAAGACTGAGGAGGCAATATCGATACTAGAAGACGCGCTCAAAAATTCTGGCGAGTCCGATGATTTCTCTCGCATTTCTCTCATCGGGAGGAATTTGGCTACCCTCTATTGCCAGAAGGGAGACTTGGCTTCGGCTGAGATTTGCTTGCGGCGTGTGTTAGCGATTGCGCCTTCAGAAGGTAGGTCCGGGTACCAACTCGGCGATGTGTTGATTGACATGGGTAGAGTGCTGGAGGCCCGTGTCGTTTTTGAAAAGGCCTTTGAAAGCGCAGTCCAGCGCCACGATTGGGACCTAGTCAACCTACTCCGGAGCCGAGGGATAGATCCTGAGGCGGCCTAGCGCGTGGGCCAAGGAGGCGAGGCCGATAGCCATCGTTGTAACGGCGATGCACGGGTCTGGACAGGTGACCGTTCCGAGACATAGGTAACAGAACGTTCCGGAGACATGGGTTACACTTTTTCCCCAAAGGGGATGAAGTCCATGCCATGGAAGGAGAGTTCTGTGATGGACGAACGGATGCGTTTTGTGATCCGGCCGTAAGGTAAATAAATTCGGTTCTGGTGCGAACGGTTCGCTTTGAAGGATGATAGAGCGATGCCGCAATTCGTTCCGATCGAAGAGCTGTTCAAGGGTCGGCATTTCGACCGGGAAATCGTGATTCTATGCGTCCGCTGGTATCTGAGCTTTAAGCTGAGCTATCGCGATTTGGTGACCATGATGGGCGAACGCGGCCCCCCCCAGGTTCATCCTTCAATGAAGGATTTGAAGCGTCAAGCCGGGCTAACGAGAAATCGACCGCATAGAGGGGAACAGCGCGAAAAAGAAACGGGAAGCTAAGGCTCATTCGCGCAGCTACAACAACTGGCATCTCGCTCGGTTGAGGCAGCCGGCAGAACCCAGCCTCATCCACCCCGACAGGGTCCTTATCGCGAGGACAAGGGTGCGTCTCCATCCACTTTATGATCGGCTCCGGAAAGTATTCCTCGAAGTCCTCTCTTTTGAAGTAGAACTGCTGTGAGTCAATCGCAACCCGTATGGCCTGCGATGTGTAAGGCACGTCGAAATCATCCGGAGCTGAATTCCCTTGCTGTTCAGATCGCCAAAAGTTAGTGGCTGGTCAAGGGGCTTTCCTGCGAGGTCATTGATAAATCGGCTAAACCAGTCACTAAGGGCCGGTTCTCGCGAGCCCTTCTGGGTCATGCCTGAGCAAAGCCCAAACCCCTTGGCCGGAAGCATGCTAGCTCTTCGGATCAGCACGAAGACGAGCCCAAGGGTTCTGGTGCAAACGGTTTTGCGGTGAAGGATGATAGAGCGATGCCGCAATTCGTTCCGATCGAAGAGCTGTTCAAGGGTCGGCATTTCGACCGGGAAATCGTGATTCTATGCGTCCGCTGGTATCTGAGCTTTAAGCTGAGCTATCGCGATTTGGTGACCATGATGGGCGAACGCGGCATCGGAATGGCGCACACCACGATCCTGCGGTGGGTCCAGCACTACTCTCCCGAATTCGAGAAGCGCTGGAAGCGGTACGCCCGTTCGGTGGGCGGATCATGGCGCATGGACGAAACCTACATGCGAGTAAAGGGTGATTGGATGTATCTGTATCGAGCGGTCGATAAGATCGGCAAGACCGTGGACTTCTTTTTGAGCCGGAACCGCGACGTGAACGCGGCGAAAGCCTTTCTGCGGAAAGCCATGAGGCAGCAGCGGACACCGGTCAAGATCACCTTGGATGCCTATGCGGCGTCCCATCGGGCCATCGCGGACATGAAGGAGAGCGGTCAATTGCCGAAGCGGGTGCGAGTGCGAGCCAGTAAGTATCTCAACAACGTGATCGAGCAAGACCATCGGCGCGTGAAGCAGCGGCTTAGGCCGATGCTGGGGCTGAAAAGCTTTAAGACTGCGGCAGTCGTGATCGGAGGAATCGAGTTGGCGGAGAAGATCAAGAAAAATCAATTCAAAATCGGTAAGCTGGGAGGAAGCCGAGCGACCGTAACGGAGATCTGGGAAGCTGCGCTGGCCGCTTAAGGGGAGCTCATCCGATAGGACGGCTCTTGGCCTATCCCCCTCTTGGGTTTGCACCAGAACCGTCGTTCTTTGGTTCCGATATTGATTGAGGATTGCGCTGGGAGCCTTAGCCTGGGCGTGGGCCAGCGGCGACAGAAGAACCAACACGGCGATTGTGCCGAGCACTAAATGTATGAATGGTCGATGTTTATTGATCTTCTGCCACATGACACACGTATCCCTTCCGTGCTGATGATCCAGATCAGTTCGGTGTTAGCCTACTTCCAGCCGGACTGGAACTTCTCGTGATCGTCGGACGGCTTGCGCACCCATTGCGCAATGTTCCGAGCTGCCACGCAGACGCGGCCTTCGGTGGAGTCGGCCCACTGTGCCGTAGCCTTTTCTCGAACCGGTTTGCACATCGCGTCGACAGCAACCGCGCAGTCGCGATGCTTTCCGAACCAGTCCTGAACGGCCACAACGGACGTTTCTCCCAAAGGACCTGCGCCACAGGCTTCCGCCTTTTGCACGATCGGGCTGGGCGGTTCTTTGGAAACCGAGCACCCGATCATGGTCAGGACGGCAACCACGACCAACGTTGACTTCATAGCCCTCACTTCCAGCCGGATTGGAATTTTGTCCCATCAGACACCTCCGGCGTCCACTTGAAAAACCTTTCTGTCGCGGCTTCGCCCGCCGCCTGTTTCTGAATCATCGCTGCCTGATAGCTCTGTTTGCTCGACATGTCGGCCATCATCAGCTCCCGCAGTTTCATCAACTGCTGAACCTGCTGTTCAGAGATCTGCCCCATAACCTGAAGCGCCTCCATTCTCCCGTCGCTGGTCTGAGCCATCGATCGCAACGAGGAGAGAACGGATTGTTCACTCTGAAG
>CBDDBV010000027.1:0-18339 GCA_965225785.1 Bryobacteraceae bacterium
GAGCTGGATCGCATCTCCGGCCTGCTCGGCCAGGCCTCCGCGCCGGAACCGAATACGTCAACCCTTTCCCAATAAGGCCCATCATGACCCGACTCGTCGCCATCCCTCTGTTCGCCGCCGCCGTTTTGTCGGCCCAAACACCGGTCCCGTCCACTCCGCGCGCGCCGGTCGTGGCTAACCCCGCGCCGTCCGAAACCGCCTTACCCGCCCAAACCATCGGGCCGGACGACCTGCTCTCCATCACCGTCTTCGACTGCCCGGAACTCACCCGCAGCTTCCGCGTCTCGTCCGACGGCACGCTCGCGCTGCCCATCCTCGGCCGCATCCCCGCCACCGGACTCCTGCCCGTCCAGCTCGAAGACAAAATCGCCGCCGAACTGCGCCGTACCCAGACCATGGTCGACCCGGTGGTCAACATCTCGGTCTCCGAATATCGTTCCAAACCCGTCAGCGTCGTCGGAGCCGTCCGCAGCCCGCTCACGTTTCAGGCCATGAGCGACTCCACGCTCCTCGACGCGATCGCCAAAGCCGGCGGCCTCGCTCCGGAAGCCGGTCCCGAAATCCTGCTAACGCGTAAGGACGGATCAGGCGTCCAGCGCATCCCCGTTCGCAGCCTGATCGATTCGGCCGACCCCGCCGTCAACGTCCGCCTGCACGGTGGCGAAGAGATCCGCGTCCCCGAAGTCGGCAAAATCTTCGTCGCCGGCAACGTGAAGCTTCCGGGGGCATTTCCAATGCAGGATAATTCCGACACTACCCTGTTAAAAGCGCTCGCGCTCAGCCAGGGGACTCTCCCCTACTCCGCCAAACTGGCTTACATCTACCGACGGGACAAAGTAACGAACGCGAGAACGGAGATCCCGGTGGAATTGAAGCTCATCATGGACCGCAAGAGCCCGGATATTCCGGTGTATCCGGACGACATCCTGTACATCCCGGAAAACCACGGCAAGAAATTGACCGCGGGAGTGCTTGACCGGATTGCAGGCACGAGCCAAAGCGTCGCGACCGCGCTCGTCTATCACTACTAAGAGAAGCCCAGATGACGCCCGAAAAGATCGACCGCCAATCCGGGAACGGCAGCGACTTGGAGCGTATCCCGCGCTACGTTCCGTCGCCACAAGCCGATATTGAACTCCAACCCGGTTCGCTCCCGTTTTCCCATTACCTGTGGATTCTCAAGCGCAGCAAATGGAAGACCCTTGGCTTCATTGCCGTGTGCATGCTCATCACATGGATCGTGTGCTCGCGCCTTACTCCAATCTACGAATCCACGGCGCGGATTGACGTTGACCGACGGGCTCCCAGCGGCATCATCGGTCAGGACGCGGCGCAGAACAACGGTGCCAATGATGCCGATCAGTTTCTCGTTACTCAAATCGAGCTTATCCAATCTGACGGTGTCTTGCGCCCAGTGGAAGAGCAATTCCACGTGCTGTGGCACGAAAAGCAGTTTCCAAGCGACCCCGAGCAAGCAAGAATCCTCGCCAATGCTCCGTTAAAATTCAAGAATCTTAAGGTCGTTCGGCCCCCGAACAGCTTCATCTTGCGGATTATTTATCGTTCTCCGGATCGGCAGCTTGCCGCGGACGTGACCAACGCGGTAGCCAGGTCTTACGTCGAACATACTTTCGATATCCGCGTGAAGTCGTCCGCGGGACTCTCCACCTTCATGGAGCGTCAGATCGACGAACTTAAGGCCAAAATGGAGAAGTCCAGCTTCGCCCTTGCCGCAGCGGAAAAACAACTGAACGTAATTAACCCTGACGAGAAAACCAACATTCTCTCTTCCCGGCTTCTACAACTCAACACCGAGTACACCACGGTGCAAGGCGAGCGCGTCGCGAAAGAAGCCGCGTACAACTCGTTGCAGACAGGGTCACTCGCGGCGGTTCAAATCTCCGCTCAGGCCGAATCACTTTCCAAGCTTCAAGAACTTGTTCAGGCCGCCAAGCAGCATATGGCAGAACTGAAAACAACCTACGGTCCTAACTACATCGATTACAAGCGAGCGGGAAACCAGCTTTCAGAGCTGGAACGCCAGTACGACGAGACCAAAGCGCAAATTACGAATCGCATCGAGACAGAGTACCGCCAAGCTCTTAACCGCGAGGAGATGCTGAAAAAGTCAGTTGCCGAAACCAAAGCTGAGTGGGACCAACTCAACGCGAAGTCATTCGAGTACCAGCAGCTTAAGCGTGAAGCCGAAAACGACAAAACACTGTATGATGAACTGGTTCGCAAAATCAAAGAGGCGGGCATCAATGCAGGCTTTCAGAACAGCGCAATAAGAATCGCCGACGACGCCAGGCCAGGAGCGAAGCCGGTTTTCCCGGAGAAACGTGCCATGCTTCTCCTGAGCCTGCTCGTGTCAGCCGTTCTCTCGGTAGGAGCGGCCATTGCCGCGGATCTGGTTGATAACACCGTAAAAGATCCCGAGCAAGCAATGCGCATGCTTCAGATTGACGTTGTCGGGACGCTCCCGGAGGTGAAGAAAACGCAAATGCTCGCGTTGTCTCAAGCGTTTAAACCACGTGATCCTGCGAGCCCGGGTCTCCCATTCCTGACGACTACGGAGAGCGCAAGCGGTTACAGGAACTCAGCTTCCTATGAAGAGGCAGTGCGCACGCTTCGTAACTCGATCCTGCTAACCGACCTTGATCGGCGGATGCGGTCTCTGCTAGTCACCAGCGCTTCGCCCAGCGAGGGCAAGTCCACAACAGCGGCGCACTTAGCAGCAGCCCATGCAGAACAAGGAAAAACAACACTCCTAATCGACGCTGACCTGCGGCGCCCATCGCAGCACAACCGCTTCGGTATATCCAACGCCATTGGCCTTTCTACCGTGTTGACTGGTGTTCTTCCATGGCGCGACGTCGTTCTGAAGTCGTCGCAAACGCAAATGCTCAGCGTGCTGCCTTCTGGCCCTTCATCCCGCCGCGCATCAGACTTGATCGGGCAACTCATGGTCGATCTCCTGGAAGAGGCATCAAAGGACTACGATTTAATTGTCATTGATGCTCCACCGATACTTGGCTTCGCGGAACCCCTCCAACTAGCGACGGCCGTCGACGGAGTCTTGGTTGTAACTAGAGCTGGCGAGACGAGCCGCAAGGCGGTCGCGACCGTACTCGCGACACTGGATAGGCTGAGGACGAACGTCGTAGGGCTAGTGCTGAATCAGGTTAAGAAAAACATGAGCGACAGCTATTCGTACTACGGTTACTACCGGACATACTACTCACGCGCCGACCTTAAACAGGAATAGCTGGAACGTTAGAGCACTAGGCAGGGCTATTAGAGTTCAACAGTTTGGAACGATGCCGGGAAATGTAGAAAATCGAAGGAAGCAGAACAGCTACGACCTGGGCCAAGATAGACCCATAAACAACGCCGGCCGATCCGATAATTCTAGTTAGGTAAATTGAAAGAAGAATGTTAGTGCCCGCACCAACAGCGCATATTTTTACCTGGAAGGACATGATTGAAAGCCCGTTAAGAAACAACGACATCGTCGAGCTCAGGCTGAACACAACAGACCAGATCGCAAGAGCAATCAGCAGGATTGGAGAAGGATGGATCGCGGGACCAACCCAGTAATACACTAGCCTACTTCCAAAACATGCCAGAAGAAGACCTGCGGATCCCGAGATCAGGGCAGTAAGAATAAGTGACCGCACAAACGTTTTGAATATCCAGCCGTGGTCATTTCTGGCAAGCGCCTCTCCGTACGCTGGCCAAAGAGCGCCCAGTGCAGTTATACACGCTACGTTAACGAACCCGAACAGTCTCGCCGGAACGGCGTACTGAGCAACCGCTTGAGGCCCTAGAACTCTTGCGAGCACAAGGTTATCCGATGAAAAGCTAACCGCCATACACACCTGGAGCACGAAAAAGTACGCTCCTCTTCGAAGCAAGTCCTCCGATGTGGAGCGCGTCGCGGAAGAAAGCGTCGGGAATAACCACGGGCGCTGGTAACAGAAGTATACGGCACCGTTGAGCAATTGTGCGGCAAGGGGGCCGCCGGCCAATGCGAGAACCAGGAGGGCAAGTGAGGCATGAGAAGAAATCGCCCATACCACCAACACAATACCGAATACAGCTCCCAAGCACGACCACAAATTCGACAAAGAGCCCTGCTGATAGCCGGACTGCACACGCCCAGCTATACCTAATGGCAGTCCAGCCAAGAAACACGCTACAAGCGAGGCTAGCGCGGGGCGCACCTCTCCCAAATTCCCCGCTGTCCCCGTTCGGAAGATTGCCTCCCAATAAATAAATGGATACATACACCCGAAAAACAATGCCAGAATACTCGCGATAACCGTCAGTACCAGGAATGCGCTAGAAACGTACCGCTGCGCAAGTTCCGGGTCGTTGGTACCGTTAGCTCTGGCAATTCCGTTAACCAGTCCGTTACCGACACCGGCGTCCGAGAAGTTTAAGAATGCAACAAAAGAACTTATCGTCATCCACAAACCATATCTTTTAGGCCCAAGGTAGTGGAGAGTAAGAGGAACAGAAATCAAACCCAAAGCCATGTTCAATACGCGGGACAATACAGCACCGATAGCGGTCCACAATACTCGACGATATCGCTCTTGGGAACGGCCATGGGGCGTTCCAGTCTCAAACGGACGAAATCGCGCAACCGCAAGGAGCGTTCGGGTCGCCTTCAACCCTTGAGAAAGCATCAGTCGAGTATAAACAACTGACAAATGAAAAATGGAAGCGTCGAACTCCTCCAAATGAGCGCCACAAGAGAGCTAAGAGTGCTACACTTGTGCGCCGACGTGGTCGGCGGTGCCGGAAAAGCTACCTTGCGCCTTCACCGAGCGCTGGCCGCGAACGGAATTGACTCACGCGTTTTGGCTCGTCAAGTGGGAAGGTCAAGCGAGCGTTTTGTGTCTCAACCAACCGGGTTCGTCAACTCGTTCTTTTCTAGTTCCATGAAACATATTGATAAACTGCCAAATAAATTTTACCAGCGCAAATTAACGTGCGCATGGAGCAATAATCTTACTCCAACTTGGATTAGTCATGACATTGATCTGTTTGGCGCCGATATTGTTCACATGCACTGGGTCGGCGCGGGGTTTATTCCTGTCTGGGCCTTCCGTCCCATTCATCAGCCAATTGTATGGACGCTTCACGACATGTGGGCTTTCACGGGCGGTTGTCATTACAGCGGAAGATGTCTACAGTACTTGGAAAAATGCGGGAGGTGCCCAGAACTCGGATCGAAAGTGCAACACGATCTATCCAGGACTGTTTGGTCAGCGAAAGATTTTGCCTTCCGGGGAAAACAGATAGACGTGGTCTGCCCGAGCACGTGGATTGCGGCATGCTCGCGGAAAAGCTCCTTGCTTGCCGGCCGCCCCGTTCACGTAATCGCCAACGGAATTGATCTCGCTACCTTTACCCCGGTCGACAAGGGAAAGGCGCGCGAAAAGCTAAATCTCCCGCGTGGTAAGTTCTTTATCGCCTTTGGGGCCGCTTCCCTGGACGACCAGCGCAAGGGCTACAGTGCGCTGATAGCGGCCCTTAAGCTTATAAGAGAAGCAGCTGCACCCGATTCCGTTGAACTCCTGACTTTCGGGACGAAGCGGTCAAGCTCCGAACTGTCAGAAATTCCAACACGGCACTTTGGAACGGTTGAAGATGAGTCGAAACTCGCCCTACTCTACTCATCTGCTGACGTCTTCTGTGCGCCGTCAAAGCAAGAAAATCTCGCCACGACTGCCTTGGAATCGCTAGCCTGTGGGACACCAGTAGTCGCGTTCAATGTTGGAGGCTTCTCAGACATCATCACTCATCTTAGTTGCGGTTTCCTTGCAGAGCCATTCTCGCCAACAAGCCTGGCGGAGGGCTTACGGCACTTTTATTTTCAGACAGAGGCTAGCGCATCGGGAACACGAGATGCGGCCCGAAGGAAAGCCGAAACGTGTTTTGACAGCACGATCATGGCTAAGAGTTACTCCGCGCTATACAGTCGTCTCATCGCGCGTAATTCAACGGGCCACTCGGGCCGAGTCGCCAACAATGGGTGGGAAACCAGCAAACAATAGTGTCACGCGAAATGAAGGTCGGAATCGTAACGATCTCCTATAACCAGCAACGTTTTCTCGGCGAGGCGATTTCGTCGGTTGTAGGAAGCAGATACTCTGGGGGTCTGAAGTACGTGGTCGTTGACGCTGGAAGTCAAGACGGGTCAGTAGACCTGATTTTGTCACGCAAGAACGACATAGATATCACTGTCCTTGAACCAGACGCTGGTCCTGGGGATGGTCTGAACAAAGGGTTTGGCCACTGCACCGATTGCGAGATTCTAGGGTATATCAATTCAGATGATCGGCTGGTGCCTGGCGCACTTCCTACCGTACAAAGTTTCTTTCGGGAACACCCCGACGTGGATGTTCTCCAAGGGGCTATCGCACTGATCGACGAAGATGGCCATCCCTCTCCTAGATCACGCGTGTGTGATACCTTTAATCTCCGGCGTTACTTGAAAGGCGCGTGTAACGTTTTCCAGCAGGGTACTTTTTTCAGAAGGGCAATCTTCTCGCGCACGCTGGGGTTCAATCCCCTGAATCGGACCTGCTGGGACACGGAGTTAATAGTAGATATGGCGCTAGCAGGCGCTAGGTTCGAGTCTACTTTGGTATTACTCGGCGAATTCCGAATCCACAAGGATTCGATAACTGGATCCGGGCACCTTTACAAGCAATACATGGAAGACCAACACAGAATCCGAGAGAAAATTAAAAGCGCCGGCGTTCCGAGTCACTCTCAATTTAGAGGTACCCTGGCGCGGGCACTCCATCGGATCAACCCTTCCCGGCAAGCCTCGTACTTCCTCACGCGGCGTCCTTCCATCCAACTTGAGCGACGACAATCAGTCGATTCTCCATCACATGCCTAGTAGGGTCAGCTATCGTGGGAGAGGAATCGTCCCTAAGACCGGTGAGGGTCACCCCTGGGTCGGGGACATGGCGGCATTTCTGGTCGGTTCGGTCGGGTTCCTCGAGTTCCAGTTGATTGGTAGGGTATTTGGCACTGAAGTTCTTTTACTTCTTGGGCTAATCTACCTACTAACGCGAAACACCAAGAGCCTCCAAGAACCACGAACCCGAACTATACTGCTACTTGCGGTAGTTTGGCTGATTGGTCAAATTGCCACCGATCTTTACAGGCACTCGATACCTGAAGACTATTTACGGGGCTGGTCCAACATCGTGTTCTTTGCCCTAGACTTTGTCGCGCTATCACTACTTCTCCGGACAGACCGCCGAATTTTACTGTATACGGCCGGCTATATTCTTAGCACTTTACTAAAATACTATGTTGTACCTGATCCCGAAGTGGCGAAAGACCCATGGAAATGGGGTCTTGCAGTTCCCTGCACACTGACACTGGTTCTCCTCGCAACGCAGCAGACCGCAGGCGAAAAAAAACAGTTAGCGACTATCCTACTGCTTATTGGGTCAGCCTTAAACGTGAGCTTCAACTACCGCTCTCTTGCCTTGATTTGCTTCGCGACGATGTGCCTAGTTGTGCTGGGCGCCAGAGGGACCGTGCCGTTACGCCCGTTCCAACTTGCTATGGGATTTGGGACCGTCGCACTCGGTCTATGGTGTTTTCAACAAGTATATGTGTACGCCGTGCTTAGCGGTGCGCTAGGACGCGAAGCGCTACAAAAGCACGAGTCGCAGTCTGCTGGCGAACTCGGGCTCATCCTTGGCGGTCGCTCTGAAATTCTTGCGTCAGTGAGGGCAATTGTTGACAGCCCGCTGATTGGTCATGGTTCGTGGGCCCGCGACTCGCGGTACTCGGACATGTTATACGGTGAGCTTTCAACCCGAGGATATAAGGTGCACGCCGAAACCGATGATCTCATCCCTTCTCACTCCCACATCCTGGGCTCGTGGGTATACGCAGGCGTTTTAGGAGCCATGTTTTGGCTTTATATACTGATTATTGCCACTCGTGGGATGAAAGCTTTGGTTACTTACAAGATTCCGCTAAGAGTCCTAAGCCTTTTCTGCGGTTTGTGGCTGTTTTGGGACGTTCTATTCTCACCATTTGGCGCCCAAAGCAGATTTGTTACCCCACTCTACATCATACTGATTTTAAACGTGCAAGGTCGTTACAACAATCCCGGCGATGCGACTAGACAGATCTCACAGATGGCTGCTTCAAGACGTGTCGTGTACGCTAATAGACGGCGGGTAGCCTAAACCCGACCCATTAACATGTGCTCGCTTTTCGGTACTTACACAGGAGTTCGAAGAACAGGCCATACGCTACCTCCCGGTCTGGAGTAGGCCTGCTCCCGCCAAGTCGAGAAGCGAACCGATGGTCCTGCACGGTACAAATGTATGCGAATTGCGGTATTGTGGACACGGCTTTCGGGCTACATAAACTCGGGGCTGATGGAGTTGGCCGCCCGAGGAAACGAGTTGCTAGTTTACCACGAGGAACCGGAAGGCAACGCTCCGTATTCTGAATCTTGTTTTTCGTGGATCGAACGACGGTACTCTTATCACTCCAGGCCGGATGATGCTGTTCTCCGGCCTCGGCTTCAAGAGTTTAGGCCGGAGCTCGTGCTCGCATCCTGGCACGTTCCGGCTTTTCAGCGTACGTGTGGGGCGCTTCGCGGGCGAACGATCCGAGTGGGATGCACGGACAGCCAATGGAGAGGAACAGCGAGACAATGGGGAGGATCCCTGCTCTCCTCGTTCCACATTCGTCGATTCTACGACGCCCTATTCGTTCCAGGAGAACGCCAGGCGCAATGGGCAAGGCGGATGGGATATCCGGAGGACAGAATTTGGAAGGGGCTTTACTGCTGCGCAACCCAAAATTTCCTTCAAGGCCACGAGAACAGGAATTGGGATCGCGGGGTCTTCCTTTACGTCGGCCGGCTTACGGAAGAGAAAGGAATTCACGTCTTAGCTCAGGCATACCAGCGCTACCGCGAAGGCTCCTCTAAGGCATGGCCTCTGGTCGTCTCAGGGGACGGACCGCTTAGAAGCCATCTTCACCAGCTAACAGGGTGCGAATTAACGGGCTTCCTCCAACCAGATCAACTGCCCGCTGTTTTCGCAAGATCGACATGCTTTGTCTTGGCCAGCACCTTCGAACCCTGGTGCGTCTCGCTTAATGAAGCGGCTGCCTCAGGGCTTCCTTTAATTGCCACCGCAGAATGCGGCTCCTCCGTGCACCTCCTCCAAGACGGCTACAACGGCTATCTAATTAGTTCACAGTCCCAAGATAGCTTAGTTCAGTCAATGACCAAGGTGTCTAGTATTGCACCAAGCGGGCTTAAACTCATGGGCCAGAGGAGCTTTGAACTCGCAAAGCAGTTCACCCCAGAAAGATTTGCTGAATCTATTGAGTATAAGGCAACTTCACACTTTGAACTTCAGGGAACACCCAGCGGCAAACCGCAACGCAATCTCTGCAGAAACAATTCCGCGAATCCATGCGGTACGCCCAGATGATACATTGTAGGATCTCAACAGAATAGCGCAGCCAAAACCCAACTTAGCCAATCCTCATACCCTGGGTTCCATCCTGCCTGCGTTTACTGGGCAACCGCAGCCGGTAGCGACGAAGACACCAAAGATTTGCGCACAAAGATAAGCCTGTCGAAAAGACAGGTCAAACGCTACACTCGATTCACTTCTGGCCCAAGAACAAACCCAAATGAGAATTCTGCACATCATACGTTCCGTTGACCCTGCGGGCGGAGGCCCAATCGAAGGAATCACCCAACTTGCTGCACGGGCCCGCGAAGCCGGGCACCAAGTAGAAATAGCCTCCCTCGACCAACCGGGTAGTGGTGTTGGCGAAGCGACCCAAATTAAGGTGTATAAGCTTGGAACTTCTCCTAACAAATATGGCTTTTCTCGCCAGCTCATACCTTGGATCAAGAAAAATGCGCCTTGCTTCGATATAGTAATTGTGAACGGCATTTGGCAGTACCACAGCTTCTCTGTTTGGCGAGCTCTTCGCCTCTCCAGCGTTCCCTACGTCGTGTTTACCCACGGCATGTTGGACCCGTGGTTTAAATCACGATACCCAATAAAGCATCTGAAAAAGTGGCTGTACTGGCCCTGGGCAGAATATCGGGTGCTCAGGGACGCCGCCGCCGTGTTCTTCACATGCGAGGAAGAGAAGATCCTCGCCCGGCGGTCTTTCTGGTTATACCGTGCAAATGAGATAGTTGTTGATTACGGGACGGCAAGCCCACCCAACAAAGAGGATGAGCAGAGATTAGCCGTAGCTCACGCCTTCCCGGCCCTGCAAGGCAAGCGCGTGGCCCTCTTCTTGGGAAGAATTCACCCCAAAAAGGCGTGCGACGTCATTATCCATGCATTTGCGAACGAGCTCGCGAGCGATCCGGACTGGCACCTCGTGATGGCCGGTCCGGATCAAACAAACTGGCGTCCAAAACTGGAAAGCCTGGCTCAGAAACTGGGTGTGGCGAATCGCATTACTTGGGCCGGTTCGGTCGCGGACCAAATTAAATGGGGCCTGATGCGGAGTGCGGAGGTCTTTGTCCTCCCTTCGCACCAGGAGAATTTTGGAATAGCCGTGGCCGAAGCCATTGCATGCGGCGTGCCGGTCCTCATCTCGGACAAAGTCAACATCTGGCGCGAGGTGGAGCGGAAAGAGGCAGGGTTCGTCGCAAGCGACACTGTGGAGGGCCTCTCCAGGAGTCTTAATCGATGGGCTTCCCTCAGCTCCGATCAAAAGCTTTCCATGAAGCAAAACGCTCGCGCATGTTTCGAGCGATACTTCGAAATCCGAATGGCATCCGCAAATATACTGGCGAACCTCGGAAATATTGCAAGCAAATATTGCCAAGACCAACGCTGACTCTTGTTAGCGCTACCCCGCGATATCGGGGTCAAGCAGTCCGCGCTCCTCAGGCGAACACTGGCTATGCCTTCAACCCATCCCTTAAGCAATCGGGCAGAGCGGACCCTCTGGGCACTGGTCTATTTCACGCTTTTCCGAACAAGCCCTCGCCCGGCCCACAAGTTCCGGGTATTCCTTCTAAGAATGTTCGGCGGCAAGGTTCATTGGACTGCGCACCCCTACCCGACAAGCCGGATATGGCTGCCAAGAAATCTCACCATGGGAGCACACGCGTGCCTGGGCGGCGGCGCTGAATGCTACAACGTCGAGCGCATCGAGCTGCAAGAGCGCGCCGTGATCTCACAGGGCGCTTTTCTTTGTGGCGCAACTCACGACTTCAACGACGAAGCGTTTCCCCTAGTAGCAAAACCAATTACGGTTGAGAAGAGGGCTTGGGTCGCGGCCCGGGCCTATGTCGGGCCGGGAACAGTAGTTCACGAGGGCGCGGTCGTTGGGGCAAACGCGTGCGCATACAAAGACGTTCCTGCATGGGTCGTGGTCGGCGGGAATCCGGCCGTAGTTATTGGGCACCGTGCCCACAGAACCGAAAAGGAAGCGCGACATGTCGTGGTTGATTCGTAACAGCCCTTATGAAAGTATCGGTCGTAGTCCTAACGTTTAACTCAGAGCGGACACTGCCCGGCACACTGCGGAGCGTGTCCAGCATCTCGGACGATGTCGTAGTAGTCGACTCACTAAGCGGCGATGATACCGTTCTTATCGCCCGGAATGCCGGGGCACGCGTGTTTCAACATGTTTTCACCAGCTACGGCGCCCAGCGGAATTGGGCCATAGACAATTTGGAACTCAAATACCAATGGCAGCTGCATCTAGACGCCGACGAGCGCCTCGACGCTACACTTGCGCGTTCGGTAGCCCAGCGCGATGAGGAGCCCGGGATCGAAGGGTATATCGTGGCGCGCTACTTGAGGTTTCTCGGACGCGACCTTCACCACGGCGGTTTAGCTCCGACTTGGCATCTAAGGCTGTTTCGCGCCGCGTCTGCCCATTGTGAAGAGAGGAGATACGATCAGCACTTCTACCTCCGAACCGGTGCCACGCGAGTCTTGGAGGGCAGCATGGTGGACGACATCCAGATGAACCTTAGTGAATGGACACTAAGGCATAACCGTTGGTCAGACGCGGAAGTTGAAGAAACACTTTTTAAAAGCACCGCACCCGGGGTGGTGGGGCGATTCTGGGGAACTCGAATTGAAAGGAGGCGCGCGCTACGGGACACGTACAACATTCTTCCGCTCTTCCTAAGACCGGTACTGCTGTTCAGCTATCGGTATGTACTCTGTGCTGGCTTTCTTGACGGCAAAGAAGGGTTAATCTTCTGGGTTCTTCAGACATTCTGGTTCCACTTCTTAGTCGACGCGAAAATATTTGAGGCTCAAAGGCGCGCCTCCCGCGAGCTCAAGTCATCTGTACGCGTGGCGTAGTACCACTGAAGTGTGTAGACACAAAAGGACGCACCCGTTACACTGAAGAACGAGAATCATAAAGGTATGAACCAAACAGCCTTGACGTTAATCTGGCAGTCCGAAAATCCAATCGAGCGCGATTGGATCCTTGAGTTACTAAACCCCCACATCGCTTCTACCTTAGTTGACGGCGCACACCAACTTGTGCAGGATAACGTGATACTCTGTGACAAATTCATTCAAGCACGCGAGCCTGCCTACTATGCGCAGTTCAAGGGCCTCAACGCTTATTTATTCCACTTAGGCGATGAATTCTACGACGGCAACTATGAAATCTATCAGAATTTTTGAGGAGTTCTTAGACAGTTCTGGACTGGATGCTTCGAACGAATCATACGTGATGACTGTTCCGCTCGGGTATACGTCTGGTCATGGAAATCAGGCGCCTCCACGGCCCGCTTCAAAGAGGCCCTACGCCTGGGCATTCGTTGGCGAAACAAAGAAAAGCTCTCGGCCGGAGATGGAGAAGGCTCTTCGCTCCGTCCAACCCAACAGGATTATTGCCACGGACGGTGATAAAAATTATTTGCACGCAGCTGAATTCGGCAAGCTCCTCGACGAGTCGCAATTCGCGCCATGCCCAATGGGAAATGTGAACCTTGAGAGCTTTCGCGTATACGAAGCCTTGGAGCATGGGGCTATACCGATCGTAGAGAAGCGTGCTAGCCTTGATTACTTTAGTCGGCTCCTTGGAAGCCACCCTATTCCGACAGTAAGACACTGGAGCGAAGCGAAAAACCTGATAATGCAACTAAGCGTTAATCACGCGAGGATAGATTCGCTTCAAGACGAATGCAGGTCCTGGTGGGCTAGGCACAAAGCCGAAGTCTGCGGGCGTGTCGGTCACTTTCTGCACCGGAACGAAAACCACCATACAGGCGCTAACAGACCATATTCCGCATTGGCCAACTCGCGTCTTTGGCAGGGGTATGAGCTTATACGGCACCACAGCGCAGCGGCAATATCGCGGCGGTTATGTAAACACCTTCGGCGCTTTGCCCTGGAACGTCGCCTGCGCGTCGCCTACACTGCGGGATCCAAACGGCTGCCCTAAAAAGATTTCGCCGACACCGCTCGACCCATTTGACATGCTAGATGCCGGCCCATTAACGCAGTCGAGAGCTGCGAAAGATCATAAACCATGCAAACCAAAGTGCTCGTCACCGGCGCCGGCGGATTCATCGGCCACCATCTCACCAAGTATCTGGTCGCGCGTGGCTATTGGGTCCGCGGTGTGGATATCAAGCTACCGGAGTATGAGCCCACCGCCGCGCAGGACTTTCAGCTTCTAGATCTTCGCCGCTGGGACAATTGCCTGCAGGCCACGGGCGGCATCGACGAAGTCTACGCGCTCGCCGCTGAAATGGGCGGCATCGGCTATATCGAAAACAATAAGGCGGTCATCGTTCGCGACAGCACGATGATCAACATGCACTCCATCGAAGCCGCGCGCGTAAACGGGGCCAAGCGTTTCTTTTACACTTCGAGCGCCTGCGTGTACCCGGGCTACAAACAGAAAGAAGCCAACGTCACCCCGCTCAAAGAAGAAGACGCGTACCCGGCGGACGCGGAAGATGGTTACGGCTGGGAAAAAGCTCTACATGGAGCGCACCTGCCGCCACTATCGCGAGGACTTCGGTTTGGAAACGCGTGTCGTCCGCTTCCACAACATCTTCGGGCCACTCGGCACCTATGACGGCGGCCGCGAGAAATCACCCGCCGCCATCTGCCGCAAACTCGCTCTGGCGGAAGATGGCGGCACGATTGAAGTGTGGGGCGACGGGCTGCAGACGAGGTCTTATTGCTACATCGATGACTGCGTGGAAGGGATTTACCGGTTAATGCGGTCGGATTATCCACATCCGCTGAATTTAGGCCAAGACCGCTTGATTTCGATAAACGGTCTGGTGGATCTGGTTTCGAAGATCGCGGGGAAAACGGTTCATCGCGAGCACGATTTGACAAAGCCACAAGGGGTGCGCGGGCGAAACAGCGATAACTCGAAGCTGCGGGAAGTGCTCGGCTGGGAGCCGCAGGTTTCACTCGAAGAAGGCTTGGCGCGCACTTACGCTTTTATCCACGACGAATTGGAGAAGGCTGGAAGAATTCGCGTTCCGGCAATGTCCGCCTCCGCGTAGCACCAAAGAATTCCAAAACCGCGGACCCTTACTGGAATGGAAGATAACTGAATGGCAGAAATAGAATTGCAAAGCGGAAACTCGCGCAAGATTCTCGGCCTCAACTTCTTTTTTGGGTCAGCCGCCGAAGCGCTCTCACGAATAAGCAACGGCGGGCTACTCGTTGCCCCAGCCGCTCCTGCGTTAAACAACCTGAGCAGCGACGCGCGCTATCGCGCCGCCTTAATCAGCGCGGACCTGGTAATCACCGATAGCGCACTAATGGTGCTCTTCTGGAACTTCATGCACCTTGACCACGTGCGCCGCCTATCCGGTCTCGAGTACCTCGCCGGTATCATCCGCAGGCCGGAAATCAGAGAGCCGGGAGGAAGCTTTTGGATCATGGCCGGAGAAGCGAGTGCGCGAACGAACGCGGCCTGGCTGAACCAAAACGGCGTCGCCTTGCGTGAGGAGCACGCCTACATCGCGCCATTTTATAAGTCGGATGTAGTGGACCCGGAACTCATCGCCAAGCTGGAAGCTTTACGCCCGAAGCACATCGTGATCACCCTGGGCGGCGGCACGCAGGAATGCCTGGGCGCATACCTAAAGAGAAATCTCAGCTACTCGCCGGCAATCCACTGCATCGGCGCGGCAATTGCTTTCCTAAGCGGAGATCAGGTCCACATTCCACTTTGGGCAGACCGCTTTTTTCTTGGCTGGCTATTCCGGTGCGCGTCCGATCCGGGCCGTTACGGCCCGCGCTACTGGGGCGCGCGAAAGTTAATCCCGCTCATGCTTCGTTATCAGGATAGTCTTCCTGATCCCGTGAACTAAGGGCGTTCCATCGTCCGCGCGCGACTAACTCCTCCCAACTAACCGAAGTAGCTGACGGACCCCCATGTCCCCCGAACTATCGCGCGCCGACCTAGCGCTCCCGATCGAAGCCGCGCCGACCTCCATTTCGGTCACGCGCCCGGTAGGAACCATCGTCTGCCTGTGCGCGTCGGACAGCCTTGCAGTAATTCTGTCGCTCCTTCTGGCCGCGGCCGTCCATGCTTTGCTCCTGGGCGGACCGGCGCCCGCGCTGGCCGGAATCCTGTTTCCATCGATCATCCTCACCATCTGCTGCTTCGTCGCCGCCGGCTTGTATCCGGGGGTCTCGGAAAACCCCATTGATGAGCTGCGAACCTCCGTTCGCGCCACGTTAATGGTCTTCGTGTGCCTGTGGTCCGCCACCTACTTCGTCAGGGATCTGTCTCCATCTCGCCTGACTTTCCTGCTAGGCTGCTTTTTCAGCGTCGTCCTCGTCCCGTCGTCCCGCGCCCTTGTCCGCTCAACCTTCGCCAAACGCGATTGGTGGGGATGCCCGGTCGCTATCCTCGGCTACGGAACCACCGGCAAACGCATCGAAGAAATTCTGAACCGCAACCCGCAGATCGGTCTCAAGGTAGTCGCCGCTCTCGATGACAATCCCACGCAATACCTGGAAGCCGATACTAAGTTGATCCGCGGCCCGCTCTCGCGCTGCCTGGAGATCACCCGCCAACATAGCATCTCCTATGCGATTGTCTGCATGCCTAGCCTTTCAAGAAACGAGCTGCTCCGGCTACTCGACCGCTACGGCCAATGCTTCGGCCACGTTATGGTCATCCCGGATCTCATCGGCATGAGCAGCGTCGGAATCCGCGTCCGCGAAATGCGCGGCATCATCGGACTGGAGGTCACCCGCCAGCTCCTCCGGCCATCCGCGAAAATTGCCAAGCGATTGCTAGACCTCGCGATCACCGCCGCATTGCTGCCAATTGCGTTGCCTATGGTGCTCGCATGTGCCGCGCTGATCAAGCTCGAATCGCGCGGTGCCGTCCTCTTTGCGAACGAACGCATCGGTCTCGGCGGACGGAAGTTCAAGGCATGGAAGCTCCGCACCATGGTCGTGAACGGCGACCAAGTGCTGCGCGAGTACTTCGAAAAACACCCGCTGGAACAGTTCACATTCCTGAGAACCCAGAAGCTTCGAAACGATCCGCGAATTACGAAGGTCGGGCGCATCCTGCGCAAAACGAGCATTGACGAGCTACCCCAACTCTGGAACGTTTTCAAAGGAGAAATGAGCGTCGTCGGCCCGCGTCCATTTCTGGAATGTCAGATCGAGATGTACGGCCGTAGCTTCGAACTCTACAAGCTCGCGCGCCCGGGCATCACTGGGCTCTGGCAGGTTTCCGGCAGAAACAAGCTCCCGTTCTCGGAGCGCGTCCAGCTGGACGCGTACTGCATCCAGAACTGGTCGGTGTGGATGGATATTTATATCCTCGCGCGCACGTTCGGCGTTGTACTTACCGGCCGCGGCGCATACTGAATGCGGGGTTCGAAGCAATGTCACTGACGATGTTCAGCCGCGCATTTAGAAGCGCGTGGCTCGCGACCGTACTCCTGACGACTATCGTCGAACTTACGCCATTCCACAGCGAAGGGATGCCGCGTTATGTCTTCTACTCTTGGAAAGCGTTCAAGTGCCTCTTGTTCCTGGCGCTAGGCTGGGAAACGCCGCTCACTTTCTGGAAATCCAACACGCTGACCAACGGTCTCCTACTCGGCTTCATTTCAGCAGGAGCCATCGAATGCATCCAAGGTCTCGTAGTCGGTCACAGCTTCAGCCTCGTCGAACTTCTGGCCAAAGTGTTCATCATCATAACTGGCTTTGTGCTCGGCCTAATCGCCCGGCACGATGAAAGTATTGGGTTCGCCACCTTCTCCATCCATCTCATCTCAACTCGAAAGGCATAGACTATCTGTGTCGACCTTGTCCGTCCCACATCAGACCGCCGTCTGCCCCCACTGCAAAAGCCCCGAAACCCGCCTATCCCGCGAAACCAAGTCCGGCGACCGCGACCGTGCCGAAACCGGCGAGTTCCCCCACCGTTGCCGCGACTGCGGACTTCGCTTCTTCGCCCCAGCTGACCCCGAAGCCGCTGCCGCCGCCGTGCGCAGCCGTGCCCGCCAGCGCCGCGTCAAAACGGCCTGGAAGGACCGCAAGCACCAGATCATCCAGCTAGCCGTCTTCCTCGTCGTCCTCGTTTTGTTCCTGCTCTGCCTCCGCTATCTCGCCAACTACCACCCCGACGAATCCCCCTCCCTGCTCATCTGCCTCACGTAGTCTCGTCCGGTATCCGGCAATGCGACCGCAGCACCGGATCGTAATCCGCAGCCGACCCATACCGTCCCTCCTCTTCACCGCCCGTCACCCTCCCCAGCCGTTTCTGTTCCCGCAGGCTCGCCATCTTCAACTCCTGTTCCAGCGTCACCTTCCCGCCGATCACCTTTCCTTCCCATCCGTTATTTTCTCGTCTCATTCCCGTCTCCTCTGGGTTCGTCCGAATCGGCGTTCATCTGCGTTTATCGGCGGCCAATAAAAATCCTGGAGCCTTCAAGGCCGGCCCCTCCAGGTAGCGGAATCTAGAGGTCTTCCGGGCTCCGGCCGGTATGCTTTGCAATGCGCGCCGGCATCCTCGGGCCTATCTCTCCACGTTCGTGATGCGCAAACGTATAGTTCGGCCCTGGCCACTCGATCCGCCGGCGGAAGATCCGGCGGAAGATAAGGAACTCGGAATTTGCGCGTGCCACTTCCAATCTCCTCCTAAAACCCCTTCAATCGCACCTGCCCGTACCCGCTTCGCACCTCCTTCTTCGCCTGCCAGCACGCCAGTGCCAGCGCGATCACCAGGTCGTCGTGCTGCCCGCACCCGTCCGCGCCCGTCCGCACTCGGCCGTTGCTCTTCACCGTCGACTGCATATCCATCAGTTCTCGG
>CBDDBV010000028.1:0-13387 GCA_965225785.1 Bryobacteraceae bacterium
GGCGATCTCTGGCTGATCGACAAGCACCGGCTCATCTGCGGGGACTGCCGCGATGAAGCGACCATCGGACAGCTACTCGATGGACGCCAAGCGAATGTCGCGATCACGTCGCCTCCGTACGCCTCGCAACGCGAGTACGACACGACCAGCGGCTTTACTCCCATTCCGCCCGCGGATTACTCGACGTGGTTCCGCGCGGTCGCGCCGAATATCCAGTCGGTCCTAAGCCCGGACGGTTCTTACTTCCTGAACATTAAAGAGCACGCCGAAAACGGCGAGCACAGCCTGTACGTGAAGGATCTGGTCCTGGCGCATAAGCGTCAGTGGGGCTGGCGCTTCGTCGACGAGTTCTGCTGGCGCAACACGTCCAACGGCGTTCCCGGCGGCTGGCCCAACCGGTTCAAGAATGCGTGGGAAGCGGTCTTCCACTTCACGCGGTCGGAACGGATCAAGTTCCGGCCCGAAGCCGTCAGCCATGAATCGGAAGACGTCGTCGTGTATTCGCCCGATAATCCGAAAGCGCCGTCCGGAAGCGGACTGCTCGGCTGCGGGGCCGATAAGATTGCCGGTTTAGCGCGTCCGAGCAACGTCATCGAGGTAAAAGCCGAAGGCGGTCAGGGCGAGCATTCCGCTCCGTTCCCGCGAGCGCTGGTCGAGTTCTTCGTCAATGCTTTCTCCGATCGCGGCGACCTGGTCTTCGATCCGTTCGGATGTTGTGATAAATTTGAGCGCTCAGCGCGCGGCCAGAAAGCGGGTCTCGCGTTGATCACCGTCGTATCCGGTCTGCCGCGCTCCGGAACCTCGCTCATTATGCAGATGCTCGCCTCCGCCGGAATTCCCATTCAACAGGACGGCATCCGGAAAGCCGATCAGAGCAACGCGCGCGGGTACTTCGAGTGGGAACGTATCAAGCAGCTTCCCCGGGAACCGGCGCTGATCGCCGCCTGCGAAGGTACTGCCGGAGAATTACGATTTCCGATTGTACGAAGCCTGTGTTTACCGGCCTCCGGCGCATGATTCAAAACCTCTCCTTTTCGAGACAATTCCGAACCTAAAGGGTGTGTTCGCTCGCGGCGGTGACCAACAATGTTCTGAGGAAGCCGCCAAGCTGCGGGCATAGGACGTGTGCTACAATTCTAGGCCATCAGAGTGTGCCGCGTACGTCTTGATCCATATCTACAAGGCATAGAGGAGGGACCGATCCAAATGAGAGGAAGTGCTAGATTTTGTTGCGCGGCGGCGTTGAGTTACATCGTTTTTGCAAGTTTTCTTATGGCTCAGCAGCAGCAATGGAAGGTCCAATTCACCTGGCAGGGCAACGGGGACCGAGAGGTTCAGACGAACATGTGGAACGCGGGCCGAATGACCATGCATAACCAAGAGTTCAATCGCGACGGGAGCCCGTACAGGGATCAGACCTTTAACTTCGCGTTCAACGAGGTCGAGCTTGATGATCCAGACCAGTTAATTTCTGAGGGAAAATTACTGGCATGGCAAGTGGCCGTACGCTGTCGGAAAGGTTCCGAAAACGGTGGTAAATGCATCAATATGACCGTCAACCCGAACAACCGAGACGGGAGTGAAGCCGGCGCCACTGATTTTGAAATCATCTGGTTC
Organism: Bryobacteraceae bacterium; assembly: GCA_965225785.1. Lineage (GTDB taxonomy): Bacteria > Acidobacteriota > Terriglobia > Bryobacterales > Bryobacteraceae > Bog-113. The sequence continues at coordinate 1,618 of CBDDBV010000028.1, forward strand.
AATACGAAGGAAGACGCAGTGGCTTTCGTTAGTTTCTTCAGGAAATAAAATCGGTCGTACAGTAACAGACCTTCGCGTTCGGCGGCGGCCCCGGATGGGCTGCTTCGCTCGTTTTTGTCTTTATGGGAACTGCAGAGAAGCTCAAATGAAAAAGAAACAAATTGACCACCCTTTGTGCGGCCATTGCAAGTGTTGTAGGGGGCGATCAGGCCGTAGTGGGTAGTGGAATGCCAACACAATGCGGTATATGGCGGAGGTTTTGGCTAATTTACGTGGGGTCCCAGATAACCGTAAATGTCCGTAAGTTATTAAAAGTAAGTGGCTCCGCACACCGGATTCGAACCCACCTTTCGGTTAACGAAAACATGAAAAAGAGTTAGGTTTGACGTCAGTGTTGCCGGGTGGCGCACATGTTTATCGGGTATCACCTCGGATGAGTGAATTTGCACTGGCAGAGCGAACACCTCGGCCAGTGCGTCCGGTTCCATTTGGCAAAATACCGAAATTACGAAATCACCGGTGGACGGCAGTTTCCGGAGGCTACGGGAAGCGGTATGAAGATCAACTCGGTGACAAAGCCGGTAGGGCTGGATTTCAATGTTGGTAGGCCGAATGGCGCTCTCCAAGAGCTGCTGCACCACTCCGACACGGTGGAATCAAGGGTGCGCACTGCGGGTCGAATCCCGTCCCCCGAGCCACTTATTCAAGACAAAGAACGGGCAGCTTTCGAGCCCGTAAGGTAAAAAAAATTCATGCAGCCCGCCAATAGTAATTGAGTAAGCCGCCAAGACGCGGGCTTCTTATGATCGCGGGAGAGTCGAAGTCAGTCGAGGCTATTTGCGGAAACAGCAAGACGTTTCCTTTCCCCTGATGGTTGCGTTCGCCATGAAAATGCGCGAGGTATTCATTCAACGCTCGGCGGAGCGAACCTTCGCCGAACAGCACCAGCCTACGAAGACATTCCTGTTTCACCGATCGCACCCAACGCTCCGCGAACGCGTTCAGGTTCGGGGTGCGGGCCGGTAGGGTGAGGCACTTCACTCCCTCTGCCTCCAGAATGGATCGAAAACTCGCGCAGAACTTGGTATCCCGGTCGTGCAGAACATAGCGTTGGGTTCGCAGATACCCGGCTTCCGGATCGACTGCATTGCGCGCCATCTGCTCCATCCACACCGTGTCGGGATGCTTCGTTATTCCGGCCAGGTGCACGCGTCGGCTCTCCAGCTGAACGAAGAAAAGAACGTAGTAGGTGGCCAGCCCGCGCCATGTCAGCACTTCCACCGTGAAGAAATCGATTCCGGCGAGCACCGCCATATGAGCCGCGATGAAGTCGTTCCAGGTTGTCGTCTGACTTCGCCTCGGTGTCGGTGCGATGCCGTGACGCCGGAGAATGTTTCCGACCGTCTGGTCGGAAACGGAATAGCCGAGGTTCGAAAGCGCTCCGACGATTCGGTCGTAGCCCCAGCCGGAGTTCTCTTTCGCCATCCGACAACGAGTTCCACGACTTCTCGGGCAAGTGGCGGACGGCCGGAGCTTTTGCGCTGCTTCGATCCATTAAACTTCTGGGCGACGAGTCGACGGTACCAGGCGAGAATCGTTTCCGGCTTGGCAACTATGGCAACTTCTGAAAGCGCTTTGCGGCCCATCCTTTTTCCAATTTCCGCAAGCGTTGACCTTTCCGGATTGTTCAGTCGCAAGCGTTTCGGCGGGTGAGACAGTGAGAACACCCACGTAATCCGCGGCTGGTGTCGTGGAAAAAACGCGGCCGGCTCACGCGAAACCGAATTGTGTGGCCCGCGACGGAATTCTCCACGCGTACACCGATCGCAGTAGGCGTAACGGAATAACGCCAGCGGGGAACAGCTGACCTTTGGATGGGTCGAACAACAAGCTGGCGAACGAGCTGAAATCCGCAATAGGTCGTCATTGGCGATGAGCCTTATGCGATAAATTCTGAGGCGGCGAAGGTGCGTGCGCGCAAGGAGCCCCGCACTCATCGGAATTCTTTAACTTAGTAAGTTGTTCCTCTAAATGCGAGAGCATCATGGCAATATCGCGTCCCGTGCCGGACGCAAACAGAGGCGCGATCGCTTACCCTTAGGATCGGAGTCCTTTAACCTAGCAAGTTGTTCCTCCAACTGCGAGAGCATCACGGCAATATCGTGTCCCGTGCCGAACGCAAACAGAGGCGCGATCGCACTAAGTACGCGGGCTTGCCCGGCGCGCTGTTTCCTTCGCATCCAGCTGGTAGACGCATGCGTGCTGAGCAATTGCGAGCGTACCAGGTATGTCGGAACCTGATCCGCGCTTACATTTACGGCCCTCTGGGCATAAACTACCGCGCACCGTGCATCGCGAAGTTTGATAAGCTTTACCAGAAGTATTCTCTGCGCAGCAAAATACGTCCCAGTACATCAGCCAACTCATGTTGCCCATACTCTTCTTGAAGGTACCTGTTTTGGGGGTGCGCCGCGCGCAGCTCGGTCTCGCCGATCGCAATCTTGCGGTGCCGCCATGCCTCCGCGAATCTTCCATCGTCGCTCAGCGCGCGGCATACGGGGTAATGGGCGGAATCGATGCGGCGCTGCAAAATCGCGCCGGGCTGTGCTCCCCGGAAAGACTCAAACAATTCCAAGGCGAGGTGCGATGTGTGCAGGCCTTCCTGTCTCATCCCGTTCTGATGTTCTAGTTTTCCTAACTGCACCTCGGCCAGCCCTTCGCCCATCTCCTGCGGACTGCGCGCAGTACGAAGCGCGGCACGATAAAATGCAATCGCCGCGTCGTCCGTTGGAAATAAGTGGCGCTCGAGATGCGATTCTAAAGTTTAAAAGCGTCTGGTCGAGAGCGGTCAATTTGGGCTCAGCAACCAAGAACTAGTTCTTGGTTGCCGGCTGAGACCACTGCGTTAGATTGATGAAGTAGGAGGACACCCCGCCGTCCCGCGAAAAACATGCTGTGGCCGGGCCATTGGGCAACGCACAAGTCCAAAACGGGACAGATCTCGTCAATTCCTTTTGCCGGGACCGCCGGAATCCGGACGACTGGCTAGCGTCCGCGCCTCCGCCAGCATCCGTTCGAGCGTTGCACGAGGCATAAGCTTGCCATTTAACACGACCGCTTCAATTGAGCGCGTGTTCTTGATGTCGGCCAGAGGGTCCTTGTCGAGCAGCACGAGGTCTGCTTTCTTGCCGGTCTCAATCGTCCCCCGGACATCGAGCGTCCCCATAAACTGAGCGGCATTCCGAGTGGCGCTCTGCAGAGCCGCTAAGGGCGATAAGCCGGCATCCACCAGCAGCGCGAGTTCGTCATGCAAGCCGAAGCCCGGGAAGCACTGCGGATTCATCGTGTCGGTGCCGGCGAGGAGATTCACGCCCGCCCGATGCATGCGCCCCACAATCTTCAGGGAGTCGTCAAAGTCCACCTTTGCCAAGGCCATTAGCGGGTCTCTGGCCACCGCCGGCAGATGTTTATAATAACCAGCATCCCAGAAGGCGCGCACCGCTTTGCTTAAATAATTTAATCTTGGGTCACTCAGGGGCAGCGGTTCGTCCATCTGTCCGCGAATAAGGGTGAGGGTGGGACAGAGCCAAGTTCCATTTCTTACGAATCGGGCAAATAGCGACTGGGCGGTTGCTTCATCATACGTCGCGTGCTTGCGCGCCTCGATTCGGATCCAACGCTTCCCGGCATCCAGTTTTTCCTCCATCGTCGCGCTCGGCGATCGGAACACTCCATTGACGCTTCGCTGTTCGGCAAGAATCGTCGCCTCCTCTCTCGAACAACCTTCGGCCACGAAGGTCAAGTGCTCAATGCTCTTCTGACCGGCGTCGGATGCTTCCGCCACCGTCACTGATTCCGGCACATGCCCTTCGAACGGGATGCCGCGCTTATGGGCCTCATCCGCGATCGCGAAGTAAACGTCGCGCGGCAACCGACTGTAAACCTTGATGAAATCCGCGCCGCGTTGCTGTTGTTGATCCACGACCTCGCGCCCTTGCGCTTCGTCGGCGGCAACCATGGAATCGGCCCAAACCGGATTAGGACCGTCGACGATGGGACTACCAAGGTAAACGCTGATCGAACGATTCCCGGAGGATGCATGCCGAACCCGCCACGCACGGGCGTCGGGCGGACCGGCCATATCACGCACCCCGACAACCCCGTTTGCGAGGAAAAGAAGATGGCTCCAGGGTGCGCGATCGTCCGACGCTCCGTGCGCGTGCATGTCCCACAGACCAGGAATGAGAAACCTACCCCTGCCGTCCACCACTTGCGCGTTCGCCGGGATCTTTGTGTTCTTCCACGGCCTGACCGCGGCGATCCGATCCCCCACGATTACTACGGTCATTCCCGCACGGGCAGCATGATCGGTGCCGTCGATAACGGTGACGTGCCTGATCACGAGCGATTGGGCCCAGGTAACGCTGCCTATTAGATTCAACAGTAAGATCAGGCGCGCGCCGCGGCGCGAACGCCGTTTGTCCGCGCGCCGCAATTTCGTACCTGGGTTGCTCATACGATCAACTGTGCCCCGGTCCGTACTGGCCGCGAAATGCCGTTCGTCCCATAGATCATTCCATCCGAGCCTTGGATCAGTACGCGTGCACGGCTGCAGAATACGCGCCATCAGTCGGCGAAAAGCGCGGATCACGGTGTACCCGGATCCATCGAAATGGCAGATCACAACTCGCCTCCCGAATCAACGTTTCGACGCCGCCCACAAGTGCTCCCGTCCGCGTCTTTGAAAAAAAAAGACCAGGGCCGCTCCTTTCGGCCCGTACACGTGCACACTGGAGGTTGCTGTTCAGGTGAGTAGGCAAAGTGAAGTTCGAAGCCCCCGGTCCCCTTTGTGTCAGTATGCGGCGGTGTGATAATAGAGCGGTCCGACGCCTGTGGTGGACTGGTGCACCTCGATGATTGTCGGGCCGGCTACTGAAACGCGCGGCAGCGCCCCATTGTCGTAGGAAAAAGCCGAAGCAGCAAAGTCCACGGTGCCATCGGACTGTAGCCCGCCGATGTGAGAGTACAGGCTCCCCACTCCCGTTCCCGCTTGGTGCACCTCGACGACGGTGGGACCGGATGCGGCCACCGCTGGCAGCAAGCCGGTATCGTACATAACAGCGCTTGCGGACCAGATAACGGTACCGTCGGCCTGGATTTCGCCGGCGTGGTAGTAGAGCGACCCGACTCCGGTGGTTGCTTGGTGAACTTCGAGGATAGTTGAACCTGCTACTGCCACTGAGGGTTGTATTCCCTCGTCGTACGCGTAGGCGTTACCCGCCCAAATCACCGTTCCACTCGTCTGAATTTCCCCGGTGTGCGAAAACAGCTTCCCGACTCCGGCGGTGGGTTCATGCACCTCGATAACCGTTTGACCAGCCACGGCGACCGAAGGTGCGGCTCCGCGATCGTATCGGTACGAACTGCTGGCCCAAGTTACGGTGCCATTGGCGTTGATCTGACCGGTATGGTAGTAAAGAGGCCCTACCCCCGTGGTGGACTGGTGTACCTCGAGGACCGTGGAACCGCTGATGGCTACCGATGGCAGCAACCCAGTGTCGTACATGAACGCGTTAGCGGCCCATGTTACCGTTCCGTTTTCCTGAATCTTGCCCGTGTGATAGAAAAGCGCTCCCACCCCCGAGGTGGACTGATGCACCTCGACAATCACATTCCCGGATACGGCGACCGATGGGGATCCGCCATTATCATACTGAAACGCGCCGCTCGGGTTCCAGACCACGGGCGGGATTCCCTGGCATAGCATTACTGCGGGCGAAAGGACGCAAATCGCGATTACCAGCTGAATGCCGGCCTTTGCGGATTGTACCTTTAACATTCGTGCGAACGAATTTTGGTTTTTCACAAAAAATCTCCTGTTAAGTTTCTTTCCGGCAGCATCTGCTACCCACAACCATTTTTGGAGAAAGCGCATCACGGATGCACCGCATATCCTTGTAGGCACGATAAACGTAGGGATAGACGAGATTTTGCGGCAGCTAGGCTGGGCGTACCCTTGTTGCAGTTGACCACAGACGTCCAACACGGGAGACTGCGAAGCGGATCGGGAACCAGGCCACTGTGAAAGATCCGGTCCCGATCGCCGCATGACAGCCGGTGTGACCAACGGCTGGTCCCGATTGTTGTCCCTAATATACCCGAAAGCGTGAGCCAGACTAAAAAAATGTCGTGCCCTAAATGTGCATTAAGGGAAATCTTGCTCAAATCGAAGAATTTCGCTCTCGCGTCTATCGAGTGTTGCGCTAAGGACACCTCGATACTCGACAGATTTGATATGGCTGATTCCTTAGAGAAATTCCGGCGCCCGAGAAGTGAGGGAGGACTCGTTCGCACAGGGATGTGAGTTAGCTTGGGCTCCGCACAAACCACGCACGTGACCAACCTCGACGTTACGATCAACCGGACAAACGAAAAACAGTTTGCCCTGCAGATTCTGTATGAGAGAGTATTACCAAGAGGAGGCAGCGTGAATCCACCAAACTTGTCCTTCGGGGTGACGGTCCCGAAGAAAATCCATGTTCCAACCCAGCCGGAACCGGATATGCAGAAATTCGTAAAGCCGCATTTCTTTGAAGATCACAGCGGAAAGAAAGCGCGCGTGCCGGTTTATTCGGTAACAGTCGGTCTTTTCGGAAGTAAGTTCAAGATGATTTGTTACTCGATTCCAAAGATCGCGGTTGACTTCGACGGCGCACCGGATGCTTACGCGCCCCCGGTGAGCGCCACAAATCACCATCCGAGGAATGGACTCCGCGCCAAGGACGACATTCGCAACGGCACCAATGAAAGCGCCGCGGTTTTTCATGCGGATGGCAAGGGCAATACATTCCATTGGACCGGCGTAGTGAACCGGAGCAAGTCTAGCGCGCCGGGAGGCGACCAGGATCTTGATGACCGGCCATTCCTGCGAGACGTGGAAGGGCACTTTCCGGTAATTGAACAATCAGGGCCGTATGCCGGATTCTACAAGCCTAAGTCGACTAAGAGCACGCGTGGCGAACAGGTCAATGCGGGGAATACCTGCACGGCGTCATGTCCCACAGTCTGGAGCAGGCAGGCATAAAGATTGGAGACGTGGGAGTGATCGTCAACATGAATTCGGGAAGCGGGACGGCATTCATGTACTGTGATGCCGCAGGACCGCGTTCCGTGGGGGTGAGCGAATTCTCGGAGAGGGTATCGGATGAACTGGGTGGCGACGAAAACCCGGTATGCGTGTTCAGCTTTCCGGGATCTGCTGATTCGCCGGGCGTTGCGCAGCCGGAGGATACCAATGCGCTGATTACGCACTGTTTCGGGAAAGCTCCAGGCGGTTTCATACTAGGTCATGTTGTATCCCGATTGGCGGCGCATTCGGCCCAGCAGGTCAACATCGGGAATCGCTTGAAGATCCTGGGCTTGAGTCCGCTGGCCGTCTTTCGGCTTTGAGTTGCGGCGACGCCTTTCGTGTCGATCACGGTGAGCGCTTAAGGCGTTCGCGCCATCCGAGTCAGGAAACTAGGACCGTCTGGTTAACACAGTCTCTGTCTGGTGTTGCGGTGGATCGCGCAGGGATACCTTGACCCGTAGAGATTTTCTCCCAGCCGCGGCCCGCTTACTCGCGCCTGCTGCTTTCCACGGACCGCAATCCGGCTCAAGCTAAATCATGTGCCCCATCGAAAAATTTGTGTGCGGCAGCATCGGCGCTTGTTAACCAAGAGGTGATAGGTTCGAATTACACTCGCTTCGTACCTGGATCTAGAGGTTTTATCGTTCCGTGAAATTGGCGTGAAACTGGAAGGACTACTCTCGTTTGCAGGCGCGAACGCCAAGGTCTTTTCTGATAAGAATCTGCTTCCTCAAATGGTCGCTGCCGAGGTTAAGGATCGTCTAAAGAGCGGCATGTGGAGCGCCGCATGGCGTAGCCAATTAGCGCTCGAACGCAATCCTTTGCAACATGTGGATGCACCATGGAGCACCGGTGGCATCAGAAGGTTCTTCCGGATCAACGTCAAGAACCTTCATCGCGTTAACGTCGCGAGAGACTGCTGTGCTTATCTCGAAAACGCAGTAAGAGTTGTCGATCCTCCTACTTCCATTCCGCTCGATACGTTCGAACTTAAGTGGGGTGGCTATACTCTACCGATGGCCAATGTGCTGCCTCAGCAGATTCGTCACTTTTCTGGTGCGTGTGTAGACCATAAACGCGCCGCAAATATTGATCTTTACCCCAGTTTGCTCAGACTTTAATCTAGCTCCACTGATTAACAACGAGGGACGGTATGAACTCACTTACGTAGTGCTCTCGAGTAATTTTCCCGCCTCACGGATCACTTGCACCCTTAATCTGGGATCTGATCTGAACTCCGTCACCCTTCTTCCGGCAGCGCCTTCCAATGTGGGGAACTCGTCTCAGATCAACGCTTCGTGCCAGCTAAAGATTTGACCGAACGGTATGGCGAAACGAGAGGCCCCGTTACCTCCACCTTGCTGCGCAGTTGCAGAGACGGGTTGCAGAGCTGGCAGTGACGGTCCAGAAAACGCTCGGACTGCTCATGATCAAAGATTTCTACTTGGCACTATTAGGACATTCTCACGTTGCGCCGACACGCCAAAAGTTTAGTTGATGCCGTTAACCGTTCGTGCTAACAAACCGGAGAGACGGAGAGAAACTCGAAGATGCGCTACCGTCTTGCCCCGACCGAGCTCGCCAGCGGACTCGGAGAGAACAACGGGGACGACCGGAAGGCGGTATATGGCCCGTTTGCCGGCTCATTTCGGGCGGCTGGCAGTTGAACCGAAAGGCGCAGCTGTTTGTTTAAGATAAGTGGCTCCCCGAGTGGTATTCGAACCTAACCCCTTTCGGTTAACTCGAAAATGAAGGGATGTTAATCAAAAGTGCCTCGATGCGGGTTTGATTAAAGGTGGAGAGGAATGCATCCTGAATCCAAGGTGCCCGCCACCGGAATGCGAGCTGCTTTGGCGCGGGCTCGTCGGTGTGGGTGCGTTGATGGATTGCACCGATCGGCCTTCAGTCCGCAGCAACCTCGAAACTCGATCCGGGGCCGCAGCAGCATCACATGCCACGAACACCCGTTGGGCGGTCGGGCTGGCACCACACCACCAGCCACCCGTCGCGCCGCAAGATCCGAGCCGGCAGCGCTTCATTGGCGCGGGATGAACTTGGTCTCCACTTGGCGACGACTCGTAGGTTGGCTTTGCACACGACATTCATGCCTCGGTGCCTGGCACATGGCAAGTTCTTTCGACGCCCTTGCGAAGCCATAGTCCGACTTGACTTCCGACCCGCAACATCGGACTAACATGCCGCATGTCCAAACGCACCGTAGTTCCCATGCTCAAAGATCTTCTGGAAGAGTTCGATGGCGATCGCATTCAACTCGTCATCGGCTCCAGCCGCCATCTGCTCAATCTCCGCACCCTTGAAGCCAGAGATCTGCCTCCGAAAAAGCTTATCCGGTTTCCTGTGGGGAGTCCGCAGAATGGACTTGCTAACAGCGCACACGGAGAGTGATGTATGTCCTGACCGCAACGAGCGGGAAGGAGAACCACACCACATGCAACGATTCCTCATCACCCCCGAGAACCGGATGGTGACCATCAGCAGCACCGGCGCAACCCCCCGAAGGCAGCACGGCATTCGACTCCGAACAGCAACTGGCGGAAGTCACGAGCGATTGGCCGGCGAGCCGCCTGGTCGAGATCTGGAACGCACTTCCGGGCGTGACCGCCCATCCGGAAGTTCAAGGACCGCGCCACCGCCATCAGCCGCATCTGGAAGCAGGCCCAGAGCCTTCCTCCTTTCGTGGAACCGATCCCGGTTGAAGAGGTTCCGGGCCAAGAACGAAGAAGCGAAGGGGCGGAAGCAGGCGGGAGCAAGAAGGCCCTGGTGGTGGCGATGCTGGACGCCGCCGAAGGCGTCACCCTGGCGCAGATCATGGCGGCGACCGGATGGCAGAAGGCACAGCGTGCGCCGGTTTCTTGAGCGGCGCGGTGGGCAAGAAGATGGGCCTCACCGTCGTCTCCTCCAAACCCAAAGACGGCGAGCGCGTCTACCGCATCGAGCGGTAACGAACTCGCCGTCTCAAACGAAGTCGATTCCACACAGGGCCGCTCCTCGCGGCCCTGTTCTTCGTTCCGTCTTCAGACCGCCACAGGCCAACCTCTCCGCCGCGATCTCCTCGAACGCGCGTCCATCCGCTTCCAGCACCGCCGGCTTCTGAAACCTGATCCCGCCAGCGCTTCACGATCACATCCACATACTTCGGGTCGAGTTCGATCAGCCGTCCTTTTCGTTCGGCCTTCTCGCAGGCGATCAGGGTGGTGGCCCGATCCGCCCAAACACATCGAGCACCGTTTGCACCCCGGCGGCTGCTGTTGGTGACGGCTCGCTCCACCAGTTCCACCGGCTTCATGGTCGGGTGCAGCTTGTTTCATAAATGGACGCGCAATGTTCCAGACGTCGCCCTGGTCCCGGGCTCCGGCCCAGTAGTGCTGCTTGCCTTCCGGCCAGCCATACAGAATCGGCTCATACTGCCGCTGGTAATCGGAGAATCCCAGCGTGAACCGGTCCTTGGCCCAGATCAGAAACGTCGACCAGTGCCCGCCCGCTTCGCAGAAGGCCTGCTTCAGCTTGTGCAGTTCCGAAGACGACATCGCGATATAGATCGCGCCGTTGCCGCAGGCCACCAGATGTGTGCAGACCTGGCGCAGAAACTCCGGGAAGTCTTCGCCCAGGTTGTCGTTGGCGATGCGGCGAGCGTTTCCGTCACGATCTTCCGGTGCGTAATCCACGTTGTAGGGTGGATCGGTAAACACCATGTCCGCCGGTTGCCCGTCCAGCACCCGGTCGAGGTCCGCGCGGGAGCAGCATCGCATCGCCGCACAACACGCGGTGCGGACCGAGAAGCCACAGATCTCCGGGCCGGGAGATCGCATTTTCTTCCACTTCGGGGGCGGCATTCTCATCGGCGTCGAGAGGGGAATCGAGTTCGTTCCGCAGCCGGTCGGAGTTCCTCGTCGTCGAAGCCCAGCAGGCTGAGATCGAACTCTTCTTCTCGGAGCGTTGCCAGTTCCGCTGCCAGCAACTCGTCATCCCACCCGGCATTCAACGCCAGGCGATTATCGACCAGAATGTAAGCCCGTTTCTGCGTTTCGGTGAGATGGTCGAGCACGATGACGGGCACTTCGGTGAGGCTCAGTTTGCGAGCCGCCTGCAGCCGGGCGTGCCCGGCGATTACACCGGAATCGCCGTCGATCAGGATGGGGTTGGTGAACCCGAACTCGCGGATGCTGGCCGCGACTTGTGCGACCTGCTCGGCGGAATGGGTGCGCGCATTACGCGCATAAGGAATCAGCCGATCAATCGGCCATTGTTGGATCTTCGTTGATAGATGCATTTCCTTTTTCCCAAGGCGCGGGTGTTGCGCCTTTCACCCATCCCAATCGCCAGCCCTCGAAACTTTCTAAAGTCCTCCCTGCTTTTCCTGCCTTCGCTTGCCTTGCGATCCGCGCGGGTGAAGAGGCGTACATGTGACTGGCGGTGAACAGCCGCCGGAAAGGGAGGAAAAGCAAAAAGATGGACACGAACGTTCTGGAAGAGATCGAGAAGCTGCGGCGGGCCTCGCTCGCCGAGTTGCAAGCCCGGTACAGGAGAAGTATTCGGGGAAGACACCGCGTCCCGGCATCGCGAGCATCTGTTCCGCAAGATCGCCTGGCGGGTGCAGGCGCTCCACGAAGGGAGATCTGA
>CBDDBV010000029.1:0-6000 GCA_965225785.1 Bryobacteraceae bacterium
CGACGAACTGCGCCTACGCCCGACCAATCGCGCGTGGTTTATCCCAATCCGCCTAGACAGCTGTCCCGTGCCTCTCCGCGCTATCGGTGGGGGAGCAACATTGGCAGATATTCAGAGGGTCGATCTCTCTGAAAACTGGGCCGACGGCGTGGTACGTAGTCAGACTCAGTGACGAATCGACTGATGCTCCTTATGAGAGATTCGGGCGGTACTGGTCAAAATGTTGAGATGTCGAGCTTGGCGGACGCGGTAGCCGTAATCGTAATCGACGCCCCAACCATGGGTGAGTTCGAGGTCCCAAAAACCGAGTGTGCCAATAGTAGAGCTCTTGATTAGGGTAGCGGTGGCTTCCAGGTACGGCACAGGATGCGCCTCAGCAGGAGATGCTTGCACTAAACTCGTGTGGCGAGTTGAACTGCGGTGAAATCTGAGCGAACAGCTCGTTGGAAAACAGAACCCTGACGAGATCTAACAAAACACGATTCCCAAACTCGAAGCCTATGTCCGAGTTCAAGAACCAGAAGGCGTCGAACGAGCCCGACGCTGACGCAATTTGCCAAGCTTCTTGCATTCCGCGGGTGAACCCGAGGTTGGCTGGCAGCCGGATGGGTGGCAGATTCCGCTGGATCGTCTGAGCCGTTGTCAATTACAAAGACTCTCTTTGTTGGGGTAGTCGAGCGTGTCGCGCAGGTACGCAGCCAGCGGATTCGTTAGATGTGCAGTGTTGAAGTTCAGCAACAAGATGGCGACTCGCGGCGGGTTCGAGATGCCGCCGCTTGCCCGGTAGCAGAAACTCGACGAAGGGTTTTGGGGTGTCACTATCTCAAGAATGTACCGGAGCGCCACGCTTCGTGGCAGTCAGCCGCACCGGACTAGCAAATATCAACGCGGCGATCACCTCAGCCGCAAGGGATTCCGTGCATCAATAAAACGTTTTTTGACTTTCCTCTGTCGAAAACTTTTCGCTTGCTAAACAACCACAGACGAGTTATTATCTTTGGCATCCTGTTCGAGAGAGGCCGCGGAATGGACGAGAAGAACGACGATAGCCAGGGTCCCCAGAAATCCGCGGTAAGCCGGCGTCAGTTCATCGCGGCGCTTGGCGCAACGGCGGCGTCAGCCACCCTGCTGAATCAGTTCGCCAAGGCGGACAACAGCACGCGTTTATGTGTATCAGGACTCGTTCGGGAACATCGTTCCTGCGGCGCCCCGATACGCGTGTCACTCGGAATATACCCTCCGCCGATCAACAGCCCTGGGTCGCCGCAATCTCCGGAGAGTTCGAGCCGCCACTCTCGTAAAGGCCATCTGATGGACGGCTCAGACCCTGATGGTAGTTCGTATGTGCAGCCTAATTTCCTGCTGATCATGGTGGATCAGCTTCGGGCCCCCAGGTGGCTGCCGATCGGAATGAACGTGGACGCGCTGCTTCCGAACCTCACCTATCTCAGGAACAGTTCTTACTCTTTCAACAACTATTTCGTGGCGGCGACGGCATGCACTCCGTCGCGGGCAACCCTGCTGACCGGGCTCTACTCGCAGCAGACCTGTATTTTCAAGACACAGGAGTACCCGTTTTGCGAGCCGTCCCTAAACCCCTCCTTTGAAAACATCGCGAGCGTTTTGAGCCAAAGTCCGCTACTTGCAGCCAAGCAACTCGCGAATTATCAGTGTTACTGGGTCGGCAAATGGCATCTTTCCGATCCTATGCCGAATGAGACGAGCGCGGGTGCCAATGGTCCCGTACGACTACGGCTTCTACTCGACACCATTGGATCCCCTGTTATCTCCGACCTTTCCCCCATCCAGCGATTTGCCGTCCGCCGAACGGAATTGGAAACCTCGCGACTCAGGGCTATAACCCACTCGGGGATCCGTCCGGGGCGGTTCAGCCCGCATATACGGCACCACCCAATTCGTCAACCACGGCCGGTCAGTTCTACGACGATGCTGCCATAGCGGACTGGTTTGTAGCCAACACTCTTCCTCTGTTGAATACGCAGGCACCGAATCCGTGGTTTTCGGCGGTGAGCTTCGTCAACCCTCACGACATAACCGCGTTCCCGTTCGCCTATCTTCTAACTCCCACCACAGGAGTGTTCGCATACCCGTCCGGCCCCGGTAATAGCTGTTATCCCTCGCCCGATACCGCAGGCGCGGGATCCCCGACAAATCCAGATACCTATCTGCCTCCGCTGAATGTGATCTACACGGGCACGTCTGCGCCAACTAACTGGAACTATTACGACAATCCGATTGGGCAGATCTATAACAGCGCTGCGGGTACCGGGAAACCGGGGATGCAGTTGGCGTTTCAGCAGTATATAGATGCCCAAGACGGACAGGTTTTGGGTTACAGTGCCTCGGCCCCGATGTCGAGCACAAAGACCGGCTGGACGGACTTCCTGAATTATTACTATTGGATGCAGAGCTGCGTGGACGGGCAGATCGGGCGCGTCTTATCGAACTTTTATACATCCGTTTCGCGGGCGGTCTGGAACAACACCATCATCATGTTTCTTTCGGACCATGGAGACTATGGCGGCTCTCATTGGATGCACGCCAAGGGTGGGGCTCTCTATGACGAAAGCATTAACGCTCCGTTATATATCAGCTTCCCTCAGCAACGGCTTACCGTGCCTCCGGGGATCGGAAATCCGTATACTGGCGGTTCTTCGGGCTGCTGTTCAGAGGCAATATGTCTGCTCCAGCGTCGATATTCTGCCCTTTTTGTACTCCATGGCGCTGGGAGGAGAAACCGCCTGGCGGAACCTCAGCTCAGACGTTGTGAATTATCTTTCAGGGCGGGAGAGCATCATGGACGGCATCTTCGCGAGCGCGCCGCCGCAGCGCCGCATGTCATCCGTACCTAATCAGAATGGGATGTACAATAATCAGTCTTACCAGCCCTACATCCTGCATACGACCGACGAATTCCAAAGCGCGGGGTATAACGTTGCCGGAGTGGAGGTGGTGGTTCCGCCCCACGCGGTCGCGTTTCGGACGGTGGATCTTACCGTCACGCAGAAGAATCCGGACGGATTCAACGTGCAGGGCGGTGGGAAGCTGGGCGTCTACAGTTATTGGCAATCGGTGCATTCCGCGAACCCGACGCAACCGGATCCAACCAAGGAGCAACAGTACGAGCTTTACGACTACACCCACGGCAACCTGGGCGAGATCGGGAATGAGTACTGGAGTCGCGCGTACGAGGCTGGTGTTTACTCGAGTTCGTTCAACTCGATTGCCCAGTCGGAGCTTTATTACGTGTCCCACCAGTTCAACACTGCTTACAACACGGCGTTGAGCAACTATCTCACAGCAGCGGAGAGCGTGGTCTGTAAGATACTGTAAGTCGACGAATCCACCTCGGAAGCTTATTAAAGGTCCAGAATGCTGTCAACTGCGTTTCGCTGTTCGCTTGCTTTTTTTTTCGCGTTGGGGGTCGTATCGGCCGCGCAGCCGACGTTTTATGCGCGGCAGGACGTTGTTTTGTACATCGATTCCCAGCAAGCTCAGGGTTTACTAGTGATAGCTGATGTAAATGGGGATGGGATTCTTGATCTTATCGGAAGTCCCATGCTGCTCGGCAACGGAGATGGCACTTTCAGAACCGGTCCAGATCTCGATATTCCGGATCCTGAGTTAGGGGCTCCGGTCGCGTTCGATACCAACGGAGATGGTAAAGTTGATCTCGTATACGTTTCTTACCAACAAAGCCGCTTGGCAGTCGGCGTAATGCTCGGAAATGGAGACGGCACGTTTGAAGCCCCGGTTTACTATCTTTCCACCGTGAACGATGGCACCACTGGCCCTGCAGGCGATGCGCTCGTAAGTGGCGATTTCAACGGCGACGGAATTACGGATGTCGCGGTCCTCGGGACTGCGGAAATTGTCGTGTTCATGGGCAGCGGCACTGGAGCATTTGTTGCCGGGACGCCCATTCAGCTAACTTACAACAAGATCGAGGATTCAATCGCGGTTAGCTGCAGCGGATATGAACCGGGACGGTCACCTCGATCTGGTGGTGGATGCAAATGGGGCGCTCCAGGTATTGCTGGGCAATGGGAACGGCACGTTTCAGCCAGCGATTGTCACCAACATGTCTCGCAATGCGGGGAACGGTGCTTTTGCGGTTGGGGATTTGAACCAGGATGGCTTCCCGGATGTGGCGATTCTAAATAACGAAAGCTATTCCGTTGCACTCTACGAAGGTATCGGGAACGGGAAATTCAGGTCTCCATCTACGATCCAGGTGGCTGGCGACGCTCCGTTTCAGGCGCTTGCAATTGCTGACGTGAACGGGGATGGAATTCCCGACCTGGTGACGGATCTGGTACAGGTTGCTCTCGGGAACTGGTCATGGGGCGTTCGCTCCTGCGATTTACTACCCAGTGAATGGGGGTGGGTTGGCGGCGGGCGGCGGGGGACTCGGAATTGCCGATCTTAGAAAGCACCGGTAAATTGGACCTCATCACTCAAGACGGTGGCAATGGTATTTCGATCATTCTAAATACGGGAAAAAGGCGTCTACGAGGACGGTGTCACAACCACGACACCGGGAGATTACATTGCGTGTTCCGCCAGCGGCGATTTCAACCGGGACGGGATTCCGGATCTTGCGATCAGCACCGGTTTAGCTATTGAAATTTATCTGGGCAGCGGAAAGGCGGGTGCGCCTTTCACTGCTGGAGCCACTTATTCCGTCCCCGAGGCCGGGTGCCCGGTGGCGGGTGATTTGAACGGCGCGATGGATTCCCGGATCTATTGGTGCCCAGTGGTTTAGATGGTGCACCCGGCGTAGTCATCGGCTTTCTTGGGCAAAGGAGACGGTACGTTTGCCCAGGGTCCTTCCAGCAATATACCCAGCCTGAACAACTTCTTCGTTCTGGCGGATTTTAATGGAGACGGCAAGCTGGATTACGCAACTAACGCCAACTTACTCGCGTTCGGAAACGGGGACGGCAGCTTTGGAACGCCCGCACCGTTCTCAACCGAGGGCACGCTGATCAACTTGGCCACCGCTGACATGAATGGGGATGGAAAGCCGGACATCGTGGCGATCGAGGGGTTCGGGAGCGTTCTATATATTCTGCTCAACAACGGGAACGGGACGTTCACGGAAACGTCGCAAGCATCGTGCGATGCTCCCGCGTTTCTTGCGTTGTGGGGATCTGAACGGGGATGGCAAACCAGACATCGCGGTCAGCTGCGAAAGACGAAGTGGGAGTGTACATTAACAACGGAACAGGCGGACTTAAGAGGTTTGTTGCCTTAGGTGAAGCGGATACGCCCGCGTTCGGAAATTGGATCGTCATCGCGGACGTGAACGGGGATGGAATTCCGGACGATCGCGTGCGAGGAGTATGCCAACGTGGCCGTGTTCCTCGGCCAGGGCTCGACAACGTTCGCGGCACCTTTCTACAGTCGGGACGGGTAACGCTGCGGCGGGATTATATGCGTTGAATACTCATAAGCAGAAGGCGAGGAGTGGAATCCAGGACCTGGTGGAAGTGGATGCTTCGGGTGTGATTTACGATCTGTTGAACCTGACGAAGTAGGTCAGCCTATGCCACTGTTGGTAGATGGACATGAAGTTCCTGCATCATTGATCGAAGAAGAAATAGCGCGAGTGCGAAACGATCCGCGCTGGCGAACTATTTCGGAAGACGAAAAGGAAGCGATCCTGCGTGAAGCAGGGGAATATGCGGCAGTAAGCCGCGTGTCTCGTCGAATTAGCTGCTGAACGGGATCCCCGGACCACTTGATGCAGGGCAGGTCGATGCGGAGGTCGAGCGTATCCGGCAATCCGGAAGTTGTCGTGACGGCTTCGAAAGCGCAGAGCGACAACAAGTGGAGCGCGCTTTTCGGATCCAGCGAATTGTAGCCGAGTTCACGAGTAATGCTGTCCATCCGACCGAGGCTGAGATGGAAAGCTTTTATACAGAGAACCGAGATAATTTTCGGAGGCCCGGTACCTTCCAAGCCTCTCACATAATC
>CBDDBV010000030.1:0-21252 GCA_965225785.1 Bryobacteraceae bacterium
AGCGCATCCCGCGCTACATCCCGTCGCCCCAGGCCGATGTCGAGCTCCAGCTCGGCTCGCTCCCGCTCTCCCATTACCTGTGGATTCTTAAGCGCAGCAAATGGAAGATCCTCGGCTTCATCGCGATGTGCATGCTGATCACGTGGATCGCTGCCTCTCGCATTACCCCGATCTACGAATCAACGGCCCGCATCGACGTCGATCGCCGCGCGCCCAGCGGCATCATCGGCCAGGATTCAGCGCAGAACAACGGGGGTAACGACGCCGATCAGTTCCTCACCACCCAGATCGAACTGATCCAGTCCGACGGAGTGCTGCGGCCGGTAGAAGAACAATTTCACGTGCTCTTCCACGAAAAGCAATTTCCTAGCAGCCCGGAAGCCGCCCGAATCCTCGCCAACGCTCCTTTGAAGTTCAACAACCTCAAGGTGGTCCGTCCACCCAACAGCTTCATCCTGCGCATCACCTATCGTTCACCCGACCGGCAATTCGCCGCAGATGTTACGAATGCTATCGCCCAATCCTATGTCGAGCATACCTTCGATATCCGGGTGAAGTCGACAGCGGGGCTTTCCACCTTTATGGAACGTCAGATCGATGAGCTCAAGGCAAAGATGGAACGGTCCAGCTTCGCACTTGCGGCGGCGGAAAAGCAGTTGAATGTGATCAACCCGGATGAAAAGACAAACATACTGTCCTCTCGACTTTTACAGCTCAACACCGAATACACCACCGCCCAAGGGGAGCGGGTCGCGAAAGAGGCCGCGTACAACTCGCTGAAGACCGGCTCGCTAGCTGCCGTTCAGATTTCGGCTCAGGCCGAATCGCTATCCAAACTGCAGGAGCTTGTTCAAGCCGCGAACCAGCATCTGGCCGAACTGAAGACCACCTATGGTCCCAACTATATCGAGTACAAGCGAGCCGCAAACCAACTCACCGAGCTACAACATCAATACGAAGAAACGAAAGGGCAGATCACGAATCGCATCGAGACAGAGTACCGTCAGTCCCAGAACCGAGAGGAAATGCTGAAGAAATCGGTTGCGGAGACAAAGGCCGAATGGGACCAGCTGAACGCCCGGTCCTTCGAATACCAGCAGCTCAAGCGTGAAGCAGACAACGATAAGACTCTTTACGATGAACTTGTTCGCAAAATCAAGGAAGCTGGAATCAACTCCGGATTCCAGAACAGCGCAATCCGGATCGCGGATGACGCCCGGCCTGGGGCAAAGCCAGTATTTCCGCAGAAAGGACTTATGCTACTGCTGAGCGCCCTCCTCTCAACCGGTCTCTCCTTAGGAGCTGCAATCGCGGGTGACCTAGTTGACAACACCATTAAGGACCCCGAGCAAGCGACGCGCATGCTTCAGGTCGATGTGGTGGGGACTCTCCCGGACGTAAAGAGGGCGCAAATGTTAGCGTTGACCCGTGCGTTCAAGCCAGTAGAGTCTGGCCCAGATCTCGCTCTACTAGCAAGAGCGGAGAGCGCTAGCGGGTACAAGAATTCGGCATCCTATGAGGAAGCAATCCGGACACTACGCAATTCCATCCTTTTAGGTGATCTCGACCGCCGGATGCGCTCAATTCTAATTACCAGCGCTTCGCCCAGCGAAGGCAAGTCCACGACTGCCGCGCATCTTGCAGTGGCTCACGCGGAGCAAGGCAAGAATACGCTTCTAATCGACGCCGATCTCCGGCGGCCGTCTCAGCACAACCGATTTGGCGTGTCTAATGCCATTGGGCTTTCCACAGCGCTAACCGGTGTCCTCCCCTGGAGAGATGTGGTGTTGAAGTCGCCCCAAACACCCGCACTCAGCGTCTTTCCTTCCGGTCCGTCTTCTCGCCGCGCATCCGACTTGATCGGACAGCTTATGGTCGACATACTGGAAGAAGCTTCGAAGGATTACGATTTAATCGTTATCGACGCCCCCCCTATCCTCGGATTCGCCGAGCCTCTACAATTGGCGACGGCTGTCGACGGGGTCGTCGTGATCACCCGTGCCGGCGAAACGAGCCGGAAAGCCGTCGCGACGGTATTGGCCACACTAGATCGGTTGCGGGCGAACGTAGTGGGAATCGTCCTGAATCAGGTCAAGAAGAATATGAGCGATAGTTACTCCTATTACGGATACTATCGAAAATATTATTCTGATCACCCGGGCCAGTTCTCGTAACACCGTAAAGCTTAAGCGAACGCGCGAAGTTTGCAACGATACATCTTACGCTCATCCGTTTGACTCCCCATGAACCCTGAAGTTCGGCGTCGACTTACCAGCAACCTACTCGCCAATGCTTCGGGACCGTCGGTGACCACGCTTGTCCAGTTGGTCACGGTTCCTCTCTTCCTTAAGTATTGGGGAATGCAAACGTACGGTGAGTGGCTGATCATAAGCGCCATCCCGGCCTATCTTGGCCTCGCTGACCTCGGATTCGGAAACGTTTCCGCGAACGACATGACAATCCGTATAGCGCGGGGTGACACCAGCGGCGCTGCAGAAACTTTCCAAAGCACGTTAGCAATGCTTGGCCTCGCGTCGGCGGTCATCCTCTGGGTATCCTGGGCCGCACTTGGACTCGCGCCGCTGACGCAATGGCTTAACTTGCATTCGCTCAACGTGCAGCAGGCCCGAGTGATCGTGTTTTGGCAGGCCCTCGAGGTAATTGTCGCGTTTATTGCAAGCCTTAACGCAGGCCTGTTCCGCGCCCATGGGAAATACGCCAAAGGTATCGTGTTCATTAACTCGACCAGAGCCCTCGCGGCGCTCAGCGCGGCGGCCGCGCTCCCGCTGGGCGCGAAACCCACTCAACTTGCGCTGCTACTTCTAACTGTACGCACGGTGGGGACGTTATTTGCATCCTCACAAGCTCTTCGCAATGGGTCGTGGACCAAACTTGGCTTTTCCCGAGCGACCAAGCGCCGAATACGGGAATTAAGTGCCCCTGCGTTGTCATTTTTGGCGTTTCCTCTGGGCGCGTGCCTAAGTAATCAGGGGGTAATCCTTGTGATAGGGCTCACGATAGGCGCAGATGCGGTCGCTGTTTTTTCGCCCATGCGAACCGTCGCGCGAGCCGCGATGCAAATAATCGAGACACTCAAGAATACGGTCTGGCCGGAATTTTCCATCGCCTACGGGCGGGACGATTTAGGGTTGGCGAGACTCTTGCACCGGCGATCTTGCCAGGTGGCGCTCTGGGCTTCATTAGCATCGGTCGCGGCGCTTTCAATCGCCGGCCCCACGATCTTTAGACTCTGGACGCATCCAACCCTAAAGATCGACATAGGGGCATTCTACCTCCTTCTACTAGGGGTGCCGTTAAACGCAGTATGGAATACCAGTTCAGCGGTGCAAGTCGCGGCCAATCGCCACATGAAAATCGCGCTGATCTACGGATTGGGCAATGCGCTTGTTCTCGCGCTAGCATATTCTCTTGTCCGGCCCTTGGGACTACGAGGCGCCGCCCTGGCACTGCTGTTTTCTGACGTGCTCATGATCCTGTACGCCGTTAGAGAGAGTAATGCCCTTTTGCGGGACTCAGCGCGTGGGTTCACGGAGGCAGTCATTGGCGCACACTCGCTACCTTGGGCGTTAAGGGGGGCAAAATCGCTGGCCAGAAAGCCACGCCGATCCGTGAGAGGGCGCCAGGAATCCCTCAAAACCCTCGCAAGGTAACGGGATGCGATACTGCGGTAAACTCTGGCAAAACCGCTTACCTGGACAGGTTAAGGTTTTTGTCGACTGTGTCCCGAGATTTATTCGACCCGCGAACACCGACTGGCGCTATGCCCGATACCTTATCCCCCAACTAAAGACTTTTGACCCCAGGATTCATACGTGGACGCAGCACTCACAAATGGTTTCTCTAGTAGCGAACGCGAACTACGTAATGAAGTACGCGACAAGGAAACTCGGCTTTCCGTCTTCCCCCCGCTATTTAACCACATTGGACAAGGTAGAGCTTGATCAGTCTGGCTGCGACGTCATCTTTACTCACCGGGGGTGCCCGATAAACGCCGAAGGCCACCGTACAGTCTGGCAAGATTCGATCCTGGACCCCGAAATGACCGCCTACTATTCCCCCCACGTGAATCGGTCATCCGAGGCCGAGGCGAAGGCGCACCTTTACGAAAAGGTCTCGATTGTCCAGGTATCAACTGAAAGCGAGAGGGTTCGGCTAAGCCGAACTTTCCCGAGCATTGCCAACAAGTTTTTTGCCACGCCATTCTTCCTCCCGCACCTTCGTGCAGCAAGCCAAACCGTGATCGAGAAGCATCAAAGCGAGTCCATCCAAATTTTGTTTGTGGGTAACCAGGCGAAACGCAAAGGGCTTGACCTGCTCCTGGACGCTTTTGCAGGGCTTGATCGTCCCTGTAAGTCGCGGTGTCGGCTTCAGGTCGTGACAAATTTTTCGGACGGCCCCATCAAGATTCCGGCCGATCCGAAGATCGAGGTGCTCCGGGGCCTTCCGAGCCAAGAAGTGATTAGGCTGATGCGAGGCGCACAGATCGTAGCGGTCCCGTCGCGGTTCGAGAGCTACGGGATTGTATACATTGAAGCTATGTCGCAGGCGGCAACTCCACTCATGCCGGACTGGGAAGTGCAACGCGATATCTCAGGTTTTGGGCAAGCGGGGTGTCTGTTCTCGGCGAATAAGCCGGGCAGTCTACGGACAGAACTCCAACGACTTATCGAGGATGTTGGCTGGCGCACCGAAATGGCCCGGGCCGGCCTCACCCGCTTCAATGCAGAATTCGCACCGGCAAAGGTCGCAAGCAGATTTTTCGAGATGTTCCAGCTGTCAAAACGATAGCGTCATTCCGGGAAGGAAACCGCTCCGGGTCCACAACAGTGAAAATCGGGATTGTCACAATCTCATTTAACCAGCGTCAATTCTTAGCGGAAGCAATGTCATCGGTAACAATGAATCGCCGCGAAGTAAACGTTCGCTACGTCGTTGTAGATGCGGGGAGCACTGACGGGAGTCTCCACCTCATCCAGTCCAGAGAAGCCGAGATTGACACCGTCATCTCAGAACCGGACGAGGGCCCGGGGGACGGTCTTAATAAGGGATTTAAGGCGTGTCAGGACTGCGATGTTTTTGGATATATAAACGCAGACGACCGATTTACCCGCGGGGCACTCGCGTGGGCCGAGAATTTTTTTTGCGCGCATCCGGATGTAGACGTCTTGCAGGGCGCAGTCGGGATGATAGACGCAGCCGGCCGCCCATCAGTTCGCTCGCGGGTGTGCGACGAATTCACGCTGTCGAAGTACTTGGCCGGAGCGTGCAACGTTTTTCAACAGGGAACCTTTTTCAGAAGAAAAATATTCTCGGAAACAAATGGCTTCAACCCCTCGAACCGAACCTGCTGGGACACCGAACTAATTGTCGACATGGCCCTAGCGGGCGCGAGGTTTAGGAGAACGCTATGCGTTCTGGGTGAGTTTCGCATTCACAGCGAATCAATAACCGGCGCGGGCCGCTCGCATGTACAGTACGCGCTCGATCAAGAAAGGATTCGTAACCGGATCACGGAATCTGGTGTGGGCACCTATCCGGAATTCACCGAAGCCTTGTTACGCGCACAACATCGAGCCAGCCCCTTTCGCCATGCCGCGTACCTGCTTGCACACAGGCCGAAGGATGCGGCGCATCCACTCAAGGAGCGATCCCCCCATCGAGGTAGAAATTAGTTAATGAAACACTTACCTCGGAAAACGAGAGCACATCCCACCGGCCCCTTCAACAATTCAGCAGTTGGTGATATTGCAACATTTCTTGTCGCATCCACAGGCTTTCTAGAAGTAAGCTTAGTCGGTCGCGTTTTCGCGACCGACGCACTGTTATTGCTCGGGTTACCGTATCTCATCATACGAAGGGGCAGGCTACTAGCTGCCCGTCAACCCAGGACCATACTCTTTCTAGGCGTTTTATGGCTGCTCAGTCAGGTCCTGACAGATATTGTCATGCAATCTGCGCAACAAGATTACCTTCGCGGGTGGGCAAACATAATCTTCTTTATCGCTGACTACACTTCCGTGTTCCTGCTCCTTCGCACCAATCGGCGGATAAGTCTATACGCTGCGGGACTGGCAGCGGGCATGGTTCTCAAGTATCTAGTTAATCCTGATCCCGAGATGTCCTCGGACACATGGAAATGGGGTTTGGGTGTCCCATGTACATTGGCCCTGGTTCTGCTTGCAAACAGAGCCTATGTTGGCGGGCGGCAGAAAGCCGCCGCCGCAGTGCTCATAGGTGCATGCGCTATCAACCTAGCATTCAACTATCGATCAATGGCACTTATAGCGTTTATCACAGGCTGCTGCACGCTGACAGCAAGCATTCGGTACTCACGGGTAAGCCCAACGAAGGCTGCCTTCGCGGTCGTTCTATTGGCATGCTGTTCATGGGGATTTCAGTTGGTCTATTCATTCGGTGCATCGGGCGGCTTCCTTGGGAGTCGGGCGCTCAAGAAATATCAGGACCAGTCTTCGGGCGACCTCGGCGTACTCTTAGGTGGTCGGAACGAAGCCTTTGCATCAATCCGCGCGATCATCGACAGCCCGGTACTTGGCCACGGGTCGTGGGCTAAGGACGCAAGATATACCGACCTGCTCTATGCGGAGCTATCTGGCCGCGGTTACAAGGTATACAGGGGAGGCGACGACCTAATCCCGTCTCATTCGCACGTCTTAGGATCATGGGTGTACGCGGGAGCAGCCGGCGGCGTTTTTTGGGTTCAGATCATGGTGATTACGATTCGCGCCTTAAAGTCAGTATTCGTATATCCGCTTCCCATGCGAGTCGTGACCTTTTTTTGCGGAAGCCTCGCTATTTGGGATATTTTATTCTCGCCATTCGGCGCACAACGGCGATTCACAACACCCCTCTACATCGTCCTCTCTATTCTTGCCTCAGAACGCGCAACCGAGCTCCAGCGAAGCATGCTGAATTCGTTAGCGAAGGCAAGAACTCCATCTTACGAACGCCTGCTACCACGTAGCGTCTCTGATCGAACATGGAAGCCAATGCGGGGCCGATTACGTCCGAGACACCTCTCAATCTAAATCGAAAGAACGCACGAACGAAGCGCGGTGCGGTTAGCGTCTATCAGCCGTCCATGCGAATCGCAGTGTTATGGACAAGACTTTCCGGATACATGAATTCTGGCCTCAAGGCCTTGTACGCACGAGGAAACGAAGTGCTCGTGTTCCACGAGGAACCGGGCGATAACTCGCCCTATTCTGAGGCGTCTTTTTCGTGGATCGAACGACGGCACCGCTATCACTCTCGGCCGGACGACGCCTTTCTCAGATCACGGCTCCAAGATTTTAAGCCGGACATCATTCTCGCGTCATGGCATGTTCCAGCTTATCAACGCACCTGCGCTGCGCTCCGGGGGCACGCGATCCGAGTTGGGTGCACGGACAGCCAGTGGAGGGGAACGGCAAGACAGTGGGGCGGTTCTCTGCTATCTCCGTTCCACATTCGCAGGTTTTATGACGCACTGTTCGTTCCAGGGGAGCGCCAGGCGCAATGGGCAAGGCGAATGGGCTACCCGGAAGAGAGAATATGGAGGGGCCTATACTGCTGCGAAGGCGAACTTTTCCTCCAAAGCCACGCGGCCAGAGACTGGAATAGGGGAGCTTTCCTGTATGTTGGGCGTCTTGCGGAGGAGAAAGGCATCCGAATCCTAGCGCAGGCATACCGCCACTACAGCGAACGGTGCGTCAAACCATGGCCGCTCATAGTCGCAGGAGACGGCCCCCTACGGGACCACTTTCACGAAATACCAGGATGCCAGTTGAAAGGCTTTTTACAACCAACCCAGCTGCCTGCCGTTTTCGCGGAATCGACGTGCTTCGTTATGGCCAGCACCTTCGAACCGTGGTGTGTCTCGATTAACGAGGCTGCCGCCTCTGGACTACCCTTAATCGCAACAGCGGAGTGCGGCTCCACAGTGCACCTCCTACAAGACGCCTACAACGGCTACGTAGTTACTCCCGGATCCGAAAACAGCCTGCTGCGTTCACTAGAAAGGATGTCAGGCGTTCGACCCGAAGAACTCAAGACTATGGGTCAAAGAAGTTTGGAACTCGCAAAGCAATTCACCCCAGAAAGGTTCGCAGACTCCATTGAACTGAGAGCAGCCTCGCACTTAAATCCTACGGGCGCAGCCGGCGGCAGAGACCGGGGTCACATCCTGTCTCTACAGGAATGACTCTGCGGCCAGATGCCATCCCAACGCTCGGCTCACAAAATTCGAAATACCAAAGATGCGGGCTCGCGCCGCCTCCAGAACGCCCCTAGCGGAATTTGCGGGAGCATCCCGGGGCTGACTCGGAACGATGGAATCTGCATTCGCAACCCACTACTCTTCTTCGTAGCTTTGCACTCTGGGGGCTCACCGCCGGGACGACGGCTCCACGCCGTCTTCGCGTTGCTCGAAAGTAAAGCGCGCTTGAAACGCCTCAAGCTAAACTCCGAAGAAGCCGAATCGGAGCCCGAAGCAGCTCCATATTGGGGACATTAAGCGTTCTAGGCACATCTGATCTACAGCGGGACCTGGAAACGTAGGCAGATAACCATGACGATTGGGTACGTTAGTATCAGTGATGCGCGTGACGTAGGGCTCCATTCAGGGACGAGCAAGTTTATCATCGAAGGACTGGAACGGGAGGGAGCAAGCATTGTACCAATCTATCCGCTTGATCGGTCATTTCGCTTTGCATTTTCTGCCCACAAGGCTTTTGCGAAATTCTCCGGAAGCAGCTTTGTCGTTGACAGGCAGCCTCTAGCTCTTAACAGCTATGCGGCTCAGGTCGAGCGTATTTTAGCCCATACCAAAGTGGATCTCCTATTCTCGAATAGCTCTGTGCCGCTTACACGAGTCCGAAGTGCCACGCCCATGCTGTTTTGGACTGACGCCGTATGGCACGATATGTATAACTACTACCGAGGCCAGTTCTCAAACCCAACACCGGGAACTCACCGGCACGCGCTAAGGCAGGAGGAGGATGGCCTAAGAAATGTTGACGCGGCTGTTTATACCTCGCAATGGGCGGCCCGCACGGCCCAGAGGTTGTCACCATCCACACAGATCGAAGTGATCACGCGGGGCGCAAATCTACCCATATCGCATGGCGACGCTGCGGTCCAGCGGTGGGCTCTCGATAGGGTTAAACGTCGCAAATGTAATCTTCTCTTTATCGGCAGCGACTGGCAACGAAAGGGAGGCCCAGTCGCATTGGAGGTCGCCGGCCTCTTAAACTCCATGCATATTCCTACGGAGCTCGCTGTGATCGGGTGCGTACCGCGGGGCGACATAAGTGATTTCGTCAAACACGTTGGATTTATCGATAAGAATACACAAAACGGCTATGACGTGTTTCGCTCGCACCTTCAGCAGGCAAACTTCTTGATCCTGCCAACAAACGCGGAGGCCGGCGGTATTGCATTCTGCGAGGCTAGCGCCTTTGGGGTCCCCAGCTTGGCATACAACACAGGGGGAGTTGCGGAGTACGTCCGGGAAGGCGTGAACGGATTTACGTTCCCTTTGGGCACCTCCGCCCACGTCATCGCTCACGAAATAAGCAAGCTGCGAGAGGATGATGAACGCTACCTGGCCCTCGCCGCAAACTCGTTCGCTGAATACAAAACCCGCCTAAATTGGAGATCCTCGATTCAGAAACTTCTCTCTCTGATGGAACTCGTTTGCCGCGTGCGGTCGGCGGGCGCACGAGGCTCAGGAACAGGTTCAAGATAGGCGCGAAGGATCAGGCGGCCCGCAAACCCTTCGCGGCTCCTCACATTCAACGGGAATCCCATGCCTACCCGCAGTCCAGGAAAGTACGGCGGTAGGCGGAGCCAGCGTTGCACATTTCTTTACGCCATCGATTAATTACGAAAAGGATGAGACTTTAAGCCATCCGTGAAAATACTCCACGCCATAAGATCATTGGATCCCGCGCACGGAGGTCCGGCTGAGGGGGTGAGACAACTCGCTTCCGAAGCGAGAAAACTCGGCCACGAGGTCGAGGTGGTTTCACTGGACGACCCCGGGGCTCCCTTTCTCAACCTCGGCGATTCGACGGTCCACCCAATGGGGCCTGGAACAGGAACCTACAGCTACACCAAGCTGTTTCTTCCTTGGATGAAAACAAACTGCCGTCGTTTCGACATCGTCGTGATTGACGGCTTATGGCAGTACCACAGCTTGGGAAGCTGGATCGCAGTTAGTAAGATGGGCGTTCCGTACGCAGTATTTACACACGGAATGCTGGACCCGTGGTTCAAGCGACGGTACCCTTTGAAGCACCTGAAAAAGTTAGTTTATTGGACGTTTGCAGATTACCGTGTGGTCAGGGACGCCCAAGCCGTGCTCTTCACGAGCGAAGAGGAGCGGCTACGAGCCCGGCAGTCGTTTTCCCTTTATAACGCGCGAGAAGTCGTCGTAACTTTCGGCACCAGCAACCCTCCCACTGAGGTAGGCATGCAAGATGCAGAAGTAAGGTATCGTTTTCCAGAAATTACAGGTAAACGAATCGCTCTGGTTTTAGGTCGAATCCACCCGAAGAAGGGGTGCGACATCGCGCTGCAAGCTTTTGCCGCGAAGCTCTCAAAGGATCGGCGCTGGCAACTCGTCGTAGCCGGTCCTGATCAGTGCGGTTGGGTGTCGAAGTTAAAAGAACTCGCGGTAAACCTGGGAATCTCTAGCCAGGTAACATGGGCTGGGTCAGTTAGTGGAGCTTTGAAATGGGGACTACTGCGTCGGGCCGAAATCTTTCTGCTCCCGTCGCATCAAGAAAACTTCGGGATCGCTGTTGCTGAGTCACTAGCTTGCGGCGTGCCAGTAATGATTTCTGACAAGGTGAACATCTGGCGGGAGGTTGAAAAAGGGTGCGCCGGGCTGGTGAGCCCGGACGATGTGAGCGGCCTTTCGGGCAGCCTTGCCAAATGGATAGCCTTTCCGCCCGAGACAGCAGCGCAAATGCGTGAGCGCGCTCGGCAGTGCTTCGTGCAGAACTTCGAAATAGGGCTGGCAAGCCGCAGCGTTCTCAACGCGCTAGCAGAGGCGATCGCGATTCACGGCCTCGAAGGAAGAGACAGACCTCTGCCAGAGCCCTCTTGTTCAGCAACTGCGAAAAACTAGGCACGAGGGCCTGCGACACTGGACCACGTAACGCAATCGAGACCGCAAAGCTATACACGCGACAAGTGAGCCCCCGGAGGTACGCCCGTACCCTTTTGCAGGATCCGCCCAGTAAATTTTGGCGGGCACCATCAAGGCACCTATTAAACAACATGATGAACATCGCGTACGTATGCGTTCAGGATGCGAATGACCCCGAGGCCTGGTCTGGGCTACCATTCCGCATTTTGAAAGCTATGCAGAAACGAGGACATGCCGTTCACCTGATCAGCCCACTAACCCGTCGCTTTCGGTACCGTTACGCGGTTGAAAAGCTTTTTTGGAATAAAGATCTCCAGATCGACAGAGAGCCCTTGGCGTTGGCCAACTACGCGAGCCAAATTATGAAGGCCCTTAAGAATACAGACGCCAACGTAGTATTCGCCCCCAGCTCGATACCGGTCTCGTATCTTGAGTGTAGCCAGCCAATTGTATGGTGGACGGACGCAGTGTACGAGAGCATGATCAACTACTACCCGGGATTTTCCCAACGAAACTTACGAAGAGCTCACGACCAGGAGCGCCGGGCAATGGAGGGCGCATCGAAAGTATTTTACTCATCTGAATGGGCGGCCGATGCGGCACGATCTTACTATCCAGAAATGAGTGCAAAAATCGGTGTGGTGCCCTTCGGCGCGAACGTGCCTGAGAGATTCGTCGTGCCTCCGCAGGCGCGACGCGTCGGCCCTCCCTATAAACTCCTGTTCATGGGAGTGGACTGGGAGCGAAAGGGTGGATTAATCGCAGTTGAAACGGTGCGGCTACTAAACCAGCAGGGATTTTCCGCCATTCTGCAAATAGTTGGGTGCGCGCCACCGCTGGAGAAGTTTCCCTACGTTCGGCAGTTCGGGTTCATTAGCAAGCGAACCCCAGAGGGAAGGAAGCGGATCTGCGAGTTGTTTAAGTCCTCTGACCTTTTGTTTCTTCCAACCAGGGCCGAAGCCGCAGGAGTAGTTTTCTGTGAAGCGTGCGCATTTGGAAAGCCGGTGGTAACTACTCGCACCGGAGGGGTTGAGACATACGTCAAACACGCGCTGAACGGGTTAACCTTACCGTTAGAAGCAGGCCCAGAGGAATATGCTTCCGCAATACGAGGAATTTTCGAGAAACCCGGCGAGTACCTGACCTTATCGAACTCAGCTTACCGCGAATATCAAGAAAGACTAAACTGGAGCACTGCAGTGGAAACGGTCCTATCAGCCCTTGATCAAACGGCGACCTAGCTGCAAACTCTTCCAACTTGGCGGGCGCTGGCTCAAGCGGACACGGGTGGCGCGATAACAACTACGGATAACCTGTCATGCTATCCCTGCACAACACGAAAGCCAAGCGCAATCTATTCGCAACGGTGCCCCATGGAAGAAACTCTGGCTGAACGAAAACAAGCGGTCGCGCCGGGAGGGAAAGCCACTATCAGCCGATCCCGCTTCCCCATGCATGCTCTAAGCAATCGCGCAGAGCGGGTTCTCTGGGCGTTCGTCTACTTCGCGCTGTTCCGCATTAGCCCGCGCCCGGCTCACAAATTTCGGGTGATGCTTCTGAGGATGTTTGGCGCAAATGTTCATTGGACAGCGCACCCCTATCCGACAAGCCGAATCTGGCTGCCTCGAAACCTGACCATGAGGGCTCACAGTTGCCTGGGCGCTGGCGCCGAGTGCTATAACGTGGATCATATCGAACTACAAGAGCGCTCTGTTATTTCACAGGGCGCGTTCCTCTGTGGCGCAACTCACGACTTCAACGACGAAGCCTTCCCCCTGACCGCGAAGCCGATCACGGTTGAGAAACGGGCCTGGGTCGCCGCCCGGGCCTACATCGGGCCAGGAACTGTAGTCCATGAGGGAGCGGTCGTGGGTGCAAACGCGTGCGTATACAAAAACGTTCCGCCATGGGCCGTGGTCGGCGGGAACCCAGCAGTCATCATTAGCCACCGGTCCCAGTATCCCAAGAATCATCCGCAAGAGGCCGCAGTTGGTTCGCACCAGCCCTTATGAAAGTGTCGGTTGTAATCCTCACGTTTAACTCAGAGCGAACGCTGCCAGGCACCCTGCGGAGCCTGGACGGCATCTCGGACGACATCGTCGTAGTCGACTCGTTTAGCGGCGACAACACCGTCCGAGTCGCGCAAGAAGCGGGGGCGCGGCTAATTCAACACGCCTTCAGCAGCTACGGCGCTCAGCGGAACTGGGCAATCGACAATGTGGAATTGAAATATACTTGGCAGCTACACCTTGACGCTGACGAGCGCATCGACTCAACCCTCGCCTCCTCAGTAGCCACGTGCGAAGAGGAGCCTGGGACCGAGGGCTACATCATTGCGCGTTACCTGAGATTTCTCGGGCGCGACCTCCAGCACGGCGGGTTGGCTCCGACGTGGCACCTAAGGCTGTTTCGAACCGGGTCGGGGCGCTGCGAAGAACGGAAGTACGACCAGCATTTCTACCTTTCGCAAGGTCGGTCGGGCACACTTACGGGGCGCATGGTTGACGACATTCAGCTGAGCTTAAGTGAATGGACCGCTCGGCACAATCGCTGGTCGGACGCGGAAGTAGAGGAGCAATTATCAAAGACAAAAGCGCCTGGGGTAACAGGGCGCCTGTCGGGCACTCGCATTGAGCGAAGGCGCGCACTCCGAAACGCGTACAACACCCTGCCGCTATTCCTCAGACCGATTTGCCTCTTCCTGTTTCGGTACGTGTTGTGCGCAGGCTTTCTTGACGGCAAAGAAGGGCTGATCTTTTGGATACTTCAGACCTTTTGGTTTCGGTTCCTAATCGACGCAAAGCTATTCGAGGCCCATCAGCGCGGCAGAACCGAACCGCCGACGGCGCTACACGCGGCTTAGCATGGGCTTGACCCGTTTAGGCGGAACGCCGATATCAGGTTAAACATTCATAAAGTTCTGACGCGAAGCGTCAAGCGACTGGGTTTGTCGAGGATCTATGCAAACTAAAGTGCTGGTCACCGGCGCGGGCGGATTTATCGGGCACCATCTTACGAAGTATCTGGTCGGGCGCGGTTATTGGGTTCGCGGGGTGGACATCAAGCTTCCGGAGTATGAGCCGACCGCCGCGCAGGATTTTCAACTGCTCGATCTGCGCCCCTGGGACAACTGCCTGCAGGCCACAGCCGGTATCGACGAGGTCTATGCGCTAGCCGCCGAGATGGGCGGTATCGGGTATATCGAGAACAACAAGGCCGTGATCGTCCGCGACAGCACGATGATCAACATGCACTCGATTGAGGCCGCGCGGGTGAATGGCGCGCAGCGCTTCTTCTACACTTCGAGCGCCTGCGTGTATCCGGGCTATAAGCAGCGCGAAGCGAATGTGACCGCGCTCAAGGAAGAAGACGCGTATCCAGCGGATGCGGAAGACGGCTACGGGTGGGAAAAACTCTACATGGAACGCACGTGCCGCCATTACCGCGAGGACTTCGGGCTGGAGACGCGCGTGGTGCGCTTTCACAACATCTTCGGGCCGCTGGGCACCTACGATGGCGGGCGCGAGAAGTCGCCCGCGGCGATCTGCCGGAAAGTGGCGCTGGCCGAAGACGGTGGAACGGTCGAAGTGTGGGGCGACGGGCTGCAGACGCGGTCTTACTGTTACATCGATGATTGCGTGGAAGGCATTTATCGCTTAATGCGGTCGGATTATCCACATCCGCTGAATTTAGGCCAAGACCGCTTAATTTCGATAAACGGTCTGGTGGAACTGGTTTCGAAGATCGCGGGGAAAACGGTTCATCGCGAGCATGACCTGACAAAGCCGCAGGGCGTGCGCGGGCGCAACAGCGATAACTCGAAGCTGCGGGAAGTGCTCGGCTGGGAGCCGCAGGTTTCGCTCGAAGAAGGCTTGGCGCGGACATACGCTTTTATCCACGACGAATTGGAAAAAACGGGGCGAATTCGCGTTCCGGCAATGTCCGCCTCCGCGTAGCACCAAAGAATACCAAAACCGCGGGCCCTTACTGGAAAGGAAGATAACTGAATGGCGGGAATAGAATTGCAAAGCGGAAACTCGCGCAAGATTCTCGGCCTAAACTTCTTTTTTGGATCAGCGGCCGAAGCGCTCTCACGAATAAGCAACGGCGGGTTGCTCGTTGCCCCAGCCGCTCCTGCGCTCAACAACCTGCCAAGCGACCCGCGTTATCGCGCAGCTTTGCTCAGCGCGGACGTGGTAATTACCGATAGCGCTCTAATGGTGCTCTTTTGGAACATTTTGCGCCGCGATCACGTACGCCGCTTATCCGGCCTCGAGTACCTTGCCGGTATCATCCGCAAGCCGGAAATCAGAGAGCCTGGAGGAAGCTTTTGGGTTATGGCCGGTGAAGCGAGTGCGCGAAAGAACGCGGCGTGGCTGAAGCAAAATGGCGTCGCCCTGCAGGAAGAGAACCTCTACATCGCGCCTTATTATCAGTCGGATATAGAGGACGCGGAACTCATCGCCAAACTGGAAGCTCGGCGGCCGGGACACATCGTCATCACTCTGGGAGGAGGCACGCAGGAATGCCTTGGCGCATACCTAAAGACAAGCCTCAGCTACTCACCGGCGATCCACTGCATCGGAGCTGCGATAGCGTTCCTAAGTGGCGACCAGGTCCAAATTCCGCTCTGGGCGGACCGCTTCTTTCTTGGCTGGCTCTTTCGGTGCGCGTCCGACCCCCGCCGCTACGGCCCGCGCTACTGGAGTGCACGCAAGCTGATCCCGCTAATGCTTCGTTATCAGGATAGTCTCCCGGATGCCGTGAACCAAGCGCTCGCGCACAACTAACAGCCCCTCATAACCGAAGCACCGGGTAACACCCATGTCCCCCGAATTATCCCGCGCCGCTTTACCGCTCCCGCTCGAAGCCGCGCCTACCTCCATTTCGGTCACGCGCCCGGTTGGCACCATCGTCTGCCTGTGCGCGTCGGACTGCCTCGCAGTAATCCTGTCGCTTCTGCTCGCCGCGGTCGTTCACGCTTTGCTCCTGGGCGGCGCGCCGCCGGCCCTCGCCGGAATCCTGATCCCATCGATCATCCTCACCATCTGCTGTTTCGTCGCCGCCGGCCTGTATCCGGGCGTCTCCGAAAATCCCATCGATGAGCTGCGAACCTCCGTTCGCGCAACTCTGATGGTGTTCCTCTGCCTGTGGTCCACCACTTACTTCGTCCACGACCTGACCGCGTCCCGCGTGACCTTTCTCTTCGGATGCCTGTTTAGCGTAGTCCTCGTCCCTTCATCCCGCGCGCTGATTCGTTGCCTCTTCGCGAACCGCGATTGGTGGGGATGCCCGGTAGCAATCCTCGGCTACGGAACCACCGGCAAACGCATCGAAGAAATCCTCAGCAAGAACCCGCAGATCGGCCTGAAGGTCGTCGCCGTTCTGGACGATAACTCCGCGCAATATCTGGAAGCCGAAGACAAGCTAATCCGCGGGCCGCTGTCCCGCTGCCTGGAAATCACCCGCCAGCACCGCATCTCCTACGCCATCGTCTGCATGCCCAGCCTGTCCCGAAACGAACTGCTCCGCCTGCTCGACCGCTACGGCCAGTGCTTCGGTCACGTCATGGTCATCCCGGATCTCATCGGCATGAGCAGCATCGGCATCCGCGTCCGCGAGATGCGCGGCATCATCGGTCTGGAAGTCACCCGCCAGCTCCTCCGGCCCTCTGCGAAAATCGCGAAGCGGGTGCTCGACCTCGCAATCACCGCCGCGATCCTGCCGGTTGCGTTGCCTCTTGTGCTCGCCTTCGCTGCGTTTATCAAACTCGAATCGCGCGGCTCTGTCCTGTTTGCGAACGAAAGAATCGGTCTGGGCGGCCGGAAGTTCAAAGCATGGAAGCTGCGCACCATGGTCGTGAATGGCGACCAAGTGCTGCGCGAATACTTCGAAAAACACCCGCTGGAACAATTCACATTCTTTCGTACGCAAAAGCTCCGCAATGACCCGCGCATCACGAAAATCGGGCGCATCCTTCGCAAAACGAGCATCGATGAGTTGCCCCAACTCTGGAACGTGTTCAAAGGCGAAATGAGCGTTGTCGGACCGCGTCCATTCCTGGAAAATCAAATCGAAATGTACGGTCGAAGCTTCGAACTCTACAAACTCGTGCGTCCCGGCATCACCGGCCTTTGGCAGGTATCCGGCAGAAACAAGCTCCCTTTCTCGGAACGAGTCCAGCTGGACGCGTACTGCATCCAGAACTGGTCGGTGTGGATGGATATTTATATCCTGGCCCGCACGTTCGGCGTTGTCCTTACCGGCCGCGGCGCTTACTGATTTACGGATTTCGAAACAGTGTCACTGACGATGTTCAGCAGGGCCTTCCGAAGCGCGTGGCTCGCGACCGTACTCCTGACGACTATCGTCGAACTTACGCCTTTCCACAGCGAAGGCATGCCGCGCTACGTCTTCTATTCGTGGAAAGCGTTCAAATGCCTCTTGTTCCTCGCGCTAGGCTGGGAAACCCCGCTCACTTTTTGGAAGTCCAACACTCTGACGAACGGCCTCTTACTCGGCTTCATCTCCGCCGGAGCCATTGAATGTATCCAGGGCTTGGTCGTCGGTCACAGCTTCAGCCCGGTCGAACTGACTGCCAAGATGCTGATCATCGTAACCGGATTCTTACTCGGCCTGATCGCCCGGCACGATGAAAGCATCGGCTTCGCCGCCTTCTCCATCCAGCTCACCTCAACGCGAAAGGCATAAACTATCTGTGTCGACCCTTGTCCGTCCCACACCAGATCGCCGTCTGCCCCCACTGCAAAAGCCCCGAAACTCGCCTATCCCGCGAAACCAAATCCGGCGACCGCGCTCGCGCCGATCAAGGCGAATTCCCCCACCGTTGCCGCGACTGCGGACTTCGCTTCTTCGCCCCAGCTGACCCCGAAGCCGCTGCCGCCGCCGTGCGCAGCCGCGCCCGCCAGCGCCGCGTCAAAACGGCCTGGAAGGACCGCAAGCACCAGATCATCCAGCTAGCCGTCTTCCTCGTCGTCCTCGTTTTGTTCCTGCTCTGCCTCCGCTATCTCGCCAACTACCACCCCGACGAATCCCCCTCCCTGCTCATCTGCCTCACGTAGTCTCGTCCGGTATCCCGGCAATGCGACCGCAGCACCGGATCGTAATCCCCAGCCGACCCATACCGTCCCTCCTCTTCACCGCCCTTCATCCTCGCAAGCCGTTTCTGTTCCCGCAGGCTCGCCAGCTTCAACT
Source organism: Bryobacteraceae bacterium (assembly GCA_965225785.1). GTDB lineage: Bacteria > Acidobacteriota > Terriglobia > Bryobacterales > Bryobacteraceae > Bog-113. The sequence continues at coordinate 18,389 of CBDDBV010000030.1, forward strand.
CCTGTTCCAGCGTCGCCTTCCCGCCCATCACCTTTCCTCCCGGTCCGTCATTTTCTCGTCTCATTCCTGTCTCCTCTGGGTTCGTCCGAACCGGCGTTCATCTGCGTTCATCGGCGGCTAATAAAAATCCTGGAGCCTTCAAGGCCGGCCCCTCCAGGTAGCGGAATCTAGAGGTCTTCCTGGGCTCCGGCCGGTATGCTTCGCAATGCGCGCCGGCATCCTCGGGCCTATCTCTTCACTTTCGTGATGCGCAAACGTGTAGTTCGGCCCTGGCCCACCCGATCCGCCGGCGGAAGATCCAGCGGAAGATAAGGAACTCGGAATTTGCGCGTGCCACTTCCAATCTCCTCCTAAAACCCCTTCAATCGCACCTGCCCGTACCCGCTCCGCACCTCCTTCTTCGCCTGCCAGCACGCCAGCGCCAGCGCGATCACCAGGTCGTCGTGCTGCCCGCACCCGTCCGCGCCCATCCGCACTCGGCCGTTGCTCTTCACCGTCGACTGCATATCCCATCAGTTCCCGGATCAGCGCTCCCGCGTCTTTCATGTGCTTGGCGATCCGCAGTTCCCGCTGTTCCAGCAGCACCTCCAGTCCCGCGATCAGGTCCCGCTTCGGCACGCCGAATCGCGTCCACCCCCATCACGGATCCGGTTGCCGTCGTCTTGTCGCCGCCCGTGATCGTCACCGCGGAAATCGGACATCCCACGTTGCGCCTGCCGGAGTAAATCCACCACCGGCCCGCCCACCCCCCGTCGCATCCACCACCACCTGGCAATCCCCTTCCACCAAAGGGTGTTGCATCCATCTCGCGCACACCGTTCCACCACTTTGGGATACGGCGTGCCCAGCGCTACCCGCTCAATCCGGCGCAGCGCCAAACTATGGAACACCGCAGCCTGATATGCCCGTTTCCTCATCCGTCGCTCCACTACCGCGATCGCCGAAAAATCCTGCCGCTGCCCTAAATCCAGTCCGATTATGAACATGTCTTAGATCTCCATGAAGCCCACTTCGTCATCCAGTGCTTCTTCCACTACGCCTCGGCCGAACACGGCGGATCCGTTGTCCACGAACTCGCATAAATATTCCTGCCGAAACCATAGTGGTCCCATCTGTCCGCGTTCTTCTTCCAGAAAGTCCGGTCGAATTCGAGGACATTCCGTCGCCTGCACGCTTACTCGTTTCCAAAGGTCGCCCCCGTGCTGCCACGCGTCGTAAAAAAATCCGCGCTTGCCGTAGGGCGTGCTCATCAGCCATAGGTCGCCGTCGCCCACCGCCAGCATCGGCCGCAGGCTCTTGTACATCACGTCTTCCACTCGCGCCGCCTCGTCGATCAGTAATAAGCTCACCGCCGAAAAGCCGCGCACCGTCGCTTCCGTTCCCGGCAGGCCCACGATTCTCGACCGGTTCGGATACTGCAGGCTGATCGCGTTGTCGCCGTCGCCCCGGGGCTTGATTCCCAGGTTCTGCGTCATGGCCGCCGCTTTTCGCAGGAACTCCGCGCTCTGCCGTTCCGTCGGACTCGCCACCAGCACCAGGCTGCCCGGCCGCGTATAGGCCCGGTGGACCGCTTTCGCCGCCGCAATCGTGCTCTTGCCCCACTGCCGCGTGCAATTGAGAATGCCTCGCTTGCCCGTCCAGAGCAGTACTTCTCGCTGCTTCTCGTCCGCCGCCAGCCCTAGTTTCTTTGCCGCGAATTCCACCGCATCGGAAAATTCCGGCACCTTCGCCTTCGCTCTTTCTGCCTCCGTCCGCGCTTTGGTCCGCCGTACTTCGGCGTAGGTGAGTCCCACGCCCAATATTCACCCGCCGGTTCCCTCATCGAAGCGCTTCCCGCCGCGCCAACTTCCGTCCCGGATTGAAAGCAAAAGGGTTAACCCCGCGCTTTTAAATCCCCATCGCGCGTGACCCGATTCAGAAGCCGCTGTGGGGTGGCTTGTCTCGATAGGACCGGGAACTACTCGCTTGGGCGCTCAGTGCCCGAAAGTTTCGGAATTGGTGATCGAAGGAAAGGGCGTTAAGTCGACCGGCCCTGCGTAACGTCGTCCGGCGCGAATCTTGCGTCGGTGTCCTCACGTGGCCCCAACTGATAAATTCTAGCCGCCGTCAGCGGTAGGCCTCGCGGCGGTTGCGGACACCGGTAATCTCAATGGGCGTTCTCGTTCTTGTGATCGAAGAACACCCGGGAATCGCCACATCGCAGCCGGAACCCGGTCATCGGATGCTTGAGCTTTTTCACGTCGCCGGTTCGGTTGGTCTCCCGGTTCACTGGTTCAAGCCGAACTCGCGCAGAATTTCTTCGACCGCCCTTTTCTCCCCCAATTTTCCGCCCCGCCGATGTGTGGATCACAAACAAAAACAACGGAATCTCGTGCTGACACCAAACATCTTAGCCCCGCCGTTCCCTACTCCCGCTCCATCCCCGTCCTAGACTGAAGGCGTCCAACAGGACTCTTATGCGCACACCCAAACAAATAGAAGCCTCGCGGGCCAACGGAGCCCAATCCCGGGGGCCGAACCATTCGCAACACCTCCGCAGCGACCTCGCCCACTCCGTTCTCCTCCCCGGCGAATCACGTCACCGCTTTGACGCGCTCCACCGCTCCCTCGAATCCGAACTCCTCCCGGAGACCCCCATCGAGCGTCTGCTCGTTGCCAAAATGACCGTCGCTCAATGGCGTCAGATGCGCATCTGGACTCTCGAAAAAAGTCCTTCGCCGTCGGACCCGTGCCCGATTCAGCGGAAAACGCGCCTACTCACCTCGCCTCGTCCCTGCTCGATCGGCCGCGTGCCTCCAGCTTCCTAAGTCAGTACGAGATGCGTTGCGACCGCCAGTTTTCGCGCGCCCTCTCGCACCTGACGG
>CBDDBV010000031.1:0-31970 GCA_965225785.1 Bryobacteraceae bacterium
TCCGATCCGCCAAATGGGAGTCGTTCCGGGGCAGATCAATTCCGGCAGCGACGTTGGCGCAATAGCCGACCCGCGCGGCAAAACGAAAAAGACTCCGAACGGCGGCCAGTGTGCGCCCGACCGAAATACTGGCCAGTCCCGACTCCGAGAGCGCGACTGCGAAGCGTTCCAAATCCAGCACCGCGGTTTGACTCAACCGTTTCCCTGTCCAGGAGCGTAGCCGTCGAATATCGCGCTCGTACGCGCTCCGGGTAAGCGGGCTGGGCTGGCGGTGCAACCAGAGTTCGATGATCTCGGCGTCGCCCAGTCCGGCCGCGACTTGGGGGTCGATGGTCTCCATAACGGTGGTTATGTGGTGTTCAGGCATGCACACACATTCCCTCTTTGGGCGCCGATGATCAACCACTTCTGGGCTACGAAAGAAACGAAATATACGAAAGAAGTCTTCCTGCGGCCAGCCGATGAGGGGGTTATTTCGTTTCTTTCGTTTCTTTCGTTTCTTTCGTTCGCCACAACGCCAGAAGTTGATGGGCGTCAGGGCTCGGAGGGCTGATCTTGATTCGGTCAGGATTGCGCGTTGAAACATTTGGGCTTACAATTGTTTTAGATCGGTTCGTAAGACCAGCGCCAAGCGCACTCTCCGAAGGATCCCTGGAAGGCCCAGGATCACGTTTCGAAGAGGTGCGCTATCAAACCCAATTCATCCATTCCACCCACCAGCGTTTTGCCGGTCCTGGCGAAGCGCATCGAGCATTGGTCGCTCGCGCAGCTGATTCCGTACGCCCGAAACGCGCGAACGCACTCAGATGAACAGATCGCGCAGATTGCCGCCTCTATCCAGGAGTTCGGTTTCACCAACCCGATTCTCGTCGACACCTCTTCGGGCATCCTCGCGGGTCACGGCAGACTGCTTGCGGCGCGCAAACTCAACCTCACGGACGTTCCGGTGATCGTTCTGGATCATCTCACCGAGACGCAACGGCGGGCTTACATGCTGGTCGACAACCGTCTGGCGCTCAGTGCCGAGTGGGACGACGACATGTTGAAAGTCGAATTAGAGGCATTACAGGAAGCCGATTTCGATCTCGATCTGCTCGGCTTCGACGAGAGCGAACTGGCTAACGTCATGGCCGACCGGAATGACGGACTGACCGGCGACGATGAGGTACCGCCCGTTCCCTCCACCCCGGTTTCGAGAGAAGGCGATGTCTGGTTACTAGATGGCCGCCACCGGCTCTTATGCGGCGATGCGACGAACAAAGGACATGTTCAGCGGCTCCTCGGTGATCACAAGCCATTGCTGATGGTTACCGATCCGCCCTACGGAGTAAACTACGATCCTGCCTGGCGCAAGCGCGCCGGTGTCAATAGCTCGGATCGCATGGGCAAAGTGAGCAATGATGACCGCTCAGACTGGCACGAGGCGTGGGCGCTCTTTCCCGGCGAAGTTGCCTACGTCTGGCACGGCGCACTCCATGCTGCTACCGTGGCCGAAAGCCTGGAAGCTTGTTCCTTCCAGATCCGTAGCCAGATTGTCTGGGCCAAGCCATCGCTCATCATGGGCCGCGGTCATTATCACTGGCAACATGAGCCTTGCTGGTACGCGGTCCGCGGCACCGGCCACTGGAACGGAGACAGGAAGCAATCCACGCTCTGGCACATCGAGAACCGCAACCAGGATGCGGAGACGATCCACAGTACACAGAAACCGGTGGAATGTATGCGCCGGCCGATCGTCAACAACTCCAATCCGGGTCAGGCCATATACGAACCGTTCAGCGGGTCGGGGACCACGATTATCGCTTGCGAGAAGGAAGCCCGCGTTGCCCTGGCGATTGAGGTCGATCCGGCGTACGTCGATGTCGCGGTGACTCGCTGGCAGGACTTCGCAGGCAAACAAGCCGTGCTCGAAGGCGACGGGCGGACGTTCAGCGAGACTGCTGCCGAACGACGAATTTCGGAGGCGCACAGGTAACCGCCATGGGAATGCGTGGACCGTCACCGAAACCGACCCGGATCAAGTTGCTTCAGGGAAATCCAGGCAAGCGACCCATTAACGAACGGGAGCCGAAGCCGGAACTGGCGGCTCCCCAATGCCCGGAGTATCTGGATGCGGTAGCCCGTGCTGAATGGGATCGCCTCGTCGAGATCCTTCTCGCGATGCGAGTCTTGACCGAAGCAGACTACATCGCACTCGGGAATCTTTGCCAGGCGTACAGCACGATGATCGATGCCCAGACGAAGTTGAGCAAGGCGGGCATTCTGTACAAGACCAAGAGCGGATACATCCAGCAGAGTCCGTTGCTCGGGATTGTGAATTCACAGATGACGCTGATCAACTCGCTGGTGCGGGAGTTCGGGTTGACGCCATCGAGCCGCACGAGGGTGTCGTCGATCAGCGAGCCGCGGGAGAACAAATTTGCAAATCTCTGAGGCACGCTCGACGGATCGCCGCGCGCTTCGGGATAGGGCCGTAGGGCGGCTGCACTCTCTAGCATGCTCGCGCAAAACCGCCGCAGCCGACTTTCTCACGCGACCGCGAGTTTACCCCCCTGGGGGGTTAGCGGGCGCACGGCCATTCCCGGCTGGGTATTTCTGGCACCCAACGACAAAAGGCCGCCACGCGGGCGGCCTGTGCGGAACAGCGGGCGTTCTATGCGGAGAGGCGGTAGGTGCGCTGGCCGGCGGCGTTCTTGAACGACTCGACCTTGATCCCCTTCTTTACGAGCGCGCCGCTCATGAATCCCCGGAGGCTATGGCTCTGCCACCCTGTTGCTGCCATCAGCTCATCGAGCGTTGCGCCTTCTGGCTTGCCGATCAGGGCGAGCACCTGCGCCTTCTTGGTATCCGTCTTGGGCGGAAGCTGCGCCGAACCGTCCGCCTGTGTTGGCATCGCGCGTTTGCGGCTCTTGACCGCTGGTTTCGTTGGGGCGGCTTCCTGGACCTCCAAGGTCTGGATCGCTTTCCAGATCCGGGCTACTGCCGTGGCGCGGTCCGTAAACTTCTTCACCGGGCTCACGCCGGGCAGTTGGTTCCATGTCTCAGCCAGCCGCCGCACGTGCCAGACCGAAGCCAGCCGCGTCAGTTCCTCTTCGGTCGCGAACGTCTCGACGCCATCACCGGCGAGCATGTCCGCCGCGGCTGTGAACGCCGCGATCTTGTTCGTTGTGTCGATCGTAAATGTTGTCATAAGCTCCTGCCTCCGGGGCTCTTGAGTTCAGTCCCCTGGGGTCGATCACATTCATCGCTCTGTAGCGGCCGCGCAGCAAGTGAATTCTGCAGCATCGGGAGAGAAATCTGATGGAAGCTATCAAACCCAATAAGAACTCGGCGCAGACCCGCCGGTCCGATCAACTCGTGCTGGCGCTACTCCAGCACCCCACGATCGAGAAGGCGGCGGAGACAATCGGCATCAACCCGGCTACGGCATGGCGCTGGATGCAGGACACTTACTTTCAGGAGCAATACCGGGAGGCGCGCCGGCAGGCGTTTACTCACGCGGTCGCGCGCATGCAGCACGCGAGCGGCGCGGCGGTCAGCACTCTATTGAAGATCATGCTTGACCCGAAGTCACCTGCTCATAGCCGGGTACGCGCTGCAGAAACGGTTCTGGCGCAAACGCTGCGCGCGATCGAGGTTGAAGACGTCGAAACACGCCTCGCGAAGCTCGAAGAAGCCAGCGAGAAGAGCGATTTCAAAACAGGAAGCCGAAAGAGATGGCGTTAACCGCGGGGCTGAAGCGGAGAGTGACGGCGCTGGATAGGCAGCGGAGTTCATCGACGGAAGAAGAGGATCGTATTAAGGAATCAGCCGCTGGGTCGATAGCTGGATGAGCGAACAAGATAAGAAGCCGCATCGAGTAATCGATTCAGCGCGGGACGTTCCATGTTGGCCCCGGTGAATCCGCCGTCGTCGTAGTGACCCGGGACCGCTTTCCAGCCCTCGCGCTGCTGGCTTTTAATAAACGCCTGCGCCGCTTCGCGTTGCGCATCGAGCGAGTTGAAGTCTTGTTCCAGCCCTTCCTCGGTCGACTTCCGCGTATAGATGGCGCAGCGGAGCGTTTTCTTCGCGTGGGATTTAAGCTCCTGCATGGTTTGCCTCCTGTTTTTGCTTCGATTCGGAGGCGAAGCCGAAGAAAGCCAGCCCGTTCCAGCGGGTGCCGGTGATCTCGCGGGCGACGGAGCTGAGCGAGCGGTGATGGCGGCCCTCGTAGCGGAAACCATCGGGCAGCACTTCGACAAAGTGAGCTTTGCCCCGATACCGGCGCTCGATCAGGGTGCCCGCGATCGGTAGCCGCCGGTCCTGATTCCCGCCGCGATCGGTCCGGGGCACGGTTAAACGAGCGCTCGGCCGGTCTCCGAAGAACCCGCGCGGAGCCACGATGCGGAGGTCGGCATCGCAGGCCAGTTCCCGCGCTCGCACCCGCGCCCGCTCGCTCAGATCTCCTTCGTGGAGCGCCTGCACCCGCCAGGCGATCTTGCGGAACAGATGCTCGCGATGCCGGGATGGGGTGTCTTCCCCGAATACTTCTCTGTACCGGGCTTGCAACTCGGCGAGCGAGGCCCGCCGCAGTTTCTCGATCTCTTCCAGAACGTTCGTGTCCATCGTTTCTTCTCTCCCTTTCCGGCGGCCGTTCACCGCCAGTCACATGTACGCTCTTCACCCGCGCGGATCGCAAGCGAAAGAGCCGCTGTGAGAGCCGGACTTTAGAAAGTTTCGTGGGCTGGCGATTGGGAAGTACGAAGGCGCAGCTAGCGCCTTGGAGAGAAGAGAGTGCATTTATCGACGACAATTCAACGATGGCCGATTGATCGGCTGATTCCCTATGCGCGCAATGCGCGCACCCACTCCGCCGAGCAGGTCGCACAAGTCGCGGCCAGCATCCGCGAGTTCGGGTTCACCAACCCCATCCTGATCGACAGCGATTCCGGTGTAATCGCCGGGCACGCCCGGCTGGAGGCAGCTCGCAAACTGGGCCTCACCGAAGTGCCCGTCATCGTGCTCGACCATCTCACCGAAACCCAGAAGCGTGCCTACATTCTGGTCGACAATCGCCTGGCGTTAAACGCCGGGTGGGACGACGAGTTGCTCGCGGCGGAAATGGCAACGCTGCGAGAAGACGAGTTCGATCTCGATCTGCTCGGCTTCGAAGACGTCGAAATGGACCGGCTGCGGAACGAACTCGATTCCCCTCTCGATGCCGATGAGAATGCCGCGCCCGAAGTGGAAGAAAATGCGATCTCCCGGCCCGGAGATCTATGGCTTCTCGGTCCGCATCGCGTGTTGTGCGGCGATGCCTGTTCCCGCGCGGACCTCGACCGGGTGCTTAACGGGCAACCGGCGGACATGGTGTTTACCGATCCACCCTACAACGTGGATTACGCGCCGGAGGATGCGCAAGGCCGCGAGCGCCGCATCGCCAACGACAACCTGGGGGAGGACTTCCCGGATTTTCTGCGCCAGGTCTGTACGCATCTGGTGGCCTGGAGCAACGGCGCGATTTATATCGCGATGTCGTCTTCGGAACTGCACACGCTGAAGCAGGCCTTCAGCGCAGCGGGCGGGCACTGGTCGACGTTTCTGATCTGGGCCAAGGACCGGTTCACGCTGGGATTCTCCGACTACCAGCGGCAGTATGAGCCGATTCTGTATGGCTGGCCGGAAGGCAAGCCGCACTACTGGGCGGGCGCCCGGGACCAGGGCGACGTCTGGAATATCGCCCGTCCGTTTAAGAACGACATTCATCCGACCATGAAGCCGGTCGAGCGGGTGGAGCGAGCCATCACCAACAGTAGCCGCCGGGGCGCAACGGTGCTCGATGTGTTCGGCGGATCGGACGCCACGTTGATCGCCTGCGCAAAGACCTCCCGGCGCGCGAGAATCATCGAACTCGAACCCAAATATGTGGATGTGATGGTGAAGCGCTGGCAGGAGTACACCGGGAAAGAAGGCACGCTTGCGGGTGACGTACGGACCTTCGCCCGGATTGCGGAGGAGCGGGCTCCGGTAACAGTCTGAGAATGAACGAAGAACAGGGCCGCGAGGAGCGGCCCTGTGTGTGGGATCGACTTCGTTTGAGACGGCGAGTTCGTTACCGCTCGATGCGGTAGACGCGCTCGCCGTCTTTCGGTTTGGAGGAGACGACGGTGAGGCCCATCTTCTTGCCCACCGCGCCGCTCAAGAAGCCGCGCACGCTGTGCTTCTGCCAGCCCGTTGCGGCCATGATCTGCGCCAGGGTGACGCCTTCGGCGGCGTCCAGCATCGCCACTACCAGGGCCTTCTTGCTCCCGCCCGCTTCGCTCTTCGCTGCTTCGGTCTTACCTTCTTCGCTATTGGCCGGAACCTCCTCGACCGGGGCCGGTTCCACGAAAGGAGGAAGGCTCTGGGCCTGCTTCCAAATGCGGCTGAGGGCGGTGGCGCGGTCCTTGAACTTCCGGATGGCGGTCACGCCCGGAAGTGCGTTCCAGATCTCGACCAGGCGGCTCGCCGGCCAATCGCTCGTGACTTCCGCCAGTTGCTGCTCGGAGTCGAATGCCGTGCCGCCTTCGGGTGCCTCGGCGGTGTTGCTGATGGTCACCATTTGGTTCTCGGAGGTGATGAGGAATCGTTGCATGTGGTGTGGTTCTCCTTCCCGCTCGTTGCGGTCAGGACATACATCACTCTCCGGGGCGCTGTTAGCAAGTCCATTCTGCGGACTCCCCACAGGAAACTGGAGAAGCTTTTTCGGGGGCAGTTCTTTCGCTTCCATGGTGCGGAGGTTGAGCAGATGGCGGCTGGAGCCGATGACGATCTGAATGCGATCGCCATCGAACTCTTCCAGAAGATCTTTGAGCATGGGAACTACGGTGCGTTTGGACATGCGGCATGTTAGTCCGATGTTGCGGGTCGGAAGTCAAGTCGGACTATGGCTTCGCAAGGAGCGTCGAAAAGAACTTGCTATGTGCCGGGCGTAGAGGCATGAATGTCGGTGTGCAAAGCCAAACTCCCGGTTGTTGCCAAGTGGAGACCAAGTTCATCCGCGCGGCTCAAGCGCTGCCGCTCGGATCTTGGCGCGACGGGTGGCTGGTGGTGTGGTGCCAGCCCGACCGCCAACGCGTGTTGTGGCATGTGATGCTGCTGCGGACCCGGATCGAGTTTCGAGGTTGCTGCGATTGAAGGCGGATCGGTGCAATCCATCAACGCACCCACACCGACGAGCCCGCGCCAAAGCAGCTCGCATTCCGGTGCCGGGCACCTTGGATTCAAGACGCATTCCTCTCCACCGTTAATCAAACCCGCATCGAGGCACTTTTGATTAACATCCCTTCATTTTCGAGTTAACCGAAAGGGGATAGGTTCGAATACCACTCGGGGAGCCATTAATTTCACGCAAAACAACAGAGTTTTCGGTTAACTGCGAACCCGCTCGAATGAGCCGCCAAACCCGCCATATATCGCCGCATCTTGGTCTCTGTCTTGTCTCTCCGGGCCGCTGACTCGGTCCTCGGACTAGGATGTGGCGAGCATCTTCGGGATTTTCTCTGTCTCTCCGTTTGGGTAGCACGACTGGTTAACTGCATCGCGTCGCACGCGAGCGGTGGTGTGCACCATTTTGCGACTTTCTGTGGCGCAACATCACGCCGCATCTTATCGAGCAGCGCGGACGGAACACCGTAGTTCAAAATCGGTAAGCTGGGAGGAAGTCGAGCGACCGTAACGGAGATCTGGGAAGCTGCGCTGGCCGCTTAACGGGAGCTCATCCGATAGGGCGGCTCCTGGCCTATCCCCCTCTTGGGTTTGCACCAGAACCTTAAAAAGCTTTTCGACTTTCCACCCAGGGAAAAACGCCGCGCGAACTAACGCTGCCGTTACCCGAAAAGCCTGTGAAAATGACGACGTGGAAGAAAGGCTCAGCGCATCGCAGACGCGATTCGGAGACCTGCAGAGCGTTGCAGGAGGAGAACAATCCGGCTCAAGACCGGAACAATGCGTCGAAGCCGCGCGATGGAAACCGTAAGCTTCCGCACCACTGAAGACATCGTTTACAAGTACGGCTATGACTCTGTTGCGGTTCATGCCAGCGGGTTGTCACTACGGCAGCTGTTCGCACCCTGATTCGAGGAAGGTGAACAATGGATTTAGAAGATGAGAAATGGCGCGCAAGGGCAAATTTGCTACGGCTACACATGTATGGGGTGCGGACATCAAGGCGAACGATCGGTTTGCGTTCCGAGTCTTGGCCCCCCGAAAACATTCGACGAAATCTGTTTAACGGTTCGCGCCCCCCCCAGAAATTGACGCCGGTCTCTAATGAGATACGTCAGTCGAGATCTGCTTTCAAGGGTACAAGACCCATCAGTGGCCAGTCGATGCGCGATGCGAAGTTGCTGTAAAGCTGCTTGGCGGTTCTGGATACGTGCCGATCTTTCCACGCCGGTTCCAAGCGCAGTTTGACCAAGCCCAAAAGGCATCGCCGAAAAGGCAGGACACCGGCATCGCTTCGAGCAGGATAGGGCGGCGTACCCGAGACTCGCGGATGCTGGAAGCGAATTGCGGGACCGTTTGGTGGAAGGGGGGTGGTTCTGGTTGGACGGCTGCATTGCACGTGAAGATCTTGGGTCGGTGGCACTCCACTCCCAGGGCGACTATTATGTCTATTCTTATCCGTCAGCCTGCCGATATGGAAATCCATGAGCACATCGGACTGCGCCGTCTGTAGTATCAAATCGAGTTGCCGTTCAACGGGAATTTATCTGTATGCTCCGACCGAGATCCTGTCGGAGCGCCTGGGTTCGGTCTTGGTGAACAATGATGTCGAATTCGCTCGCGAAAACTCAACCTTTGCGCTGCACGACGACGTTGATCGTATTCATGTCATCGAGATTCTTTGCTCCCAACTTTCCGAACCCGAGGCGCAAGATTTGCGCGTCACTTCCGATCTGATCAATCTAATGTCCGCCACCAACCTGAGCCAGTTCGCGCGGCGCGTTGAAACCGGATGGTTCGAAGATGCGCTCGTAAACGATCGGTTTATCCATTGGTTCCAACCCATCGTCGACGCCCGCGAACAGTTGCTAATCGGGCACGAATGCCTGATCCGCCTTCGGCGGACCGACGACACGAGCCCGTGGTACAACGGCGACGAAATCATCAACGCCGCGGTCACACGCGGCGATTTGCATAAGTTCGATTCCTACAGCCGCGGCAAAGCCATCCGCAACGTCGCTGAGCGGCGGAAGACGGGACGTCTCTTCATTAACTTCACTCCGTCTTCCATCTACGATCCGGCATTCTGCATGGCCTCCACCTTACGAGCCATGGAAGGCACTCAACTAGCGTCCACCGATATCGTCTTCGAAGTGGTTGAATCCGATCGCGTGACCAATCCGGGTCACCTGAAGCACATCATCGAGTACTATCGGGCCAAGAAGTTCGGAGTAGCGCTTGACGATGTCGGCACGGGGTCGAACTCCTTACAGATGGTGGCGGACATCCAGCCTGATTTCATCAAACTAGACAAGTCGATTGTCTGGAGATACGACACGCAGATCGGACTTCGCACGATCAAGAAGCTCGCCGAGCTCGGTTCGGAGAGCGGAATTTCCGTCATCGCGGAGGGAGTCGAAACCGCCCAAATGCGCGACGTTCTCCTGGCAAACGGAATCTTTTTGATGCAGGGTTACTTCTTCGGCAAACCAACTCCGAACTTTGTCGATAGGTTTCCAATCTAGACGCGCACAATAAGCCGAGCCCGAAAAGGTGCTCGGGCATCGTTGTTCAGTCGGATAAGGCAGCCCGCGTACCTCGTTCCTTTCCGTCTTCCTCTCCGGTCCCTGGATAACAGCATTAACTTCAAGTGGGCAGACGCGGAGCCGGGGGGATGTCTTCGAACTGGAGACGGCAAAACGAAAACGCACCGCACCAAATGCCTTTCGGCGAGAAAGATGATGGATGCTGGCTACCTGCGTAACAGCGAGTACCCTCAAATCCCCAGCTTATGGCTGGCGCTTTGCGATGTGCTGCACTGCGGCTTGTCGTAGATTTGCGTCATGATGATGTACCGGTGACCCAGCAACAAGCGACAAAGTGGCTGTCGTGGCGCGCAACGAATGCGGGTTGTAGATGCAGCGCAATTGCGGCTTGCCGCCTTCTCCGGTCACTTTTCATGGCGTTTGGAAGGCGCTCCAGATAGCCGAGAATCACCCGGTGAAAGGTCACTTCGCCCATGGCGCGGTCGGCAAGCCTTTCGGAAACAGGAGCACGGCGGGGCGGAAGACTGGGCCGGAAGTAGGTCCGGCGTGCTGGATGTCTTCTTCGACGGCTTGGCCCGCGACGGGATAAGGTCCGATCGTGCGGCGCTTGTCGCCTTTCTCGCGCAGCCGGATGGTGGCTTCGCCGTCGTCCATATGGAAGTCGTCCACCTTCAGGCGCAGCCGGTAGCCAGAAGGATGCCGGAATGTGCTTGATTTACCCGCCCGCGTGAATTTCGGTTCAACTGGATTCGTGTGCGATGCGTGAACAGGAACGCCGCCGTTAACGGGAGACCAAGTGATGGGTGGTTCCATCCTGACGCGACCGGGTCGAGGCTGCGCACCGGCCGGAACTGAAGATTTCTGGAGCCATTAATCGATTGCATTGCGATATAATCCCTCCACAAACTTTGCGCTTTGAAAAAAGGAGTTGCCAAATGAAATCAAAATCATGCTCGTCGTTCCTTGTAAGCACGGCGGCCGTCGCGGTCTTCGCAGTCTCCATTGTGAGCGGGGCTGAAGTCCCCGCGAACTCTCTTTATGTGTCCACCGATGCGGATCTGTCGTACACCACCTTCGTTGGCCCGATTCCTGTCGGGAATCTGTCATTGACCTTGCCCGCGTCAAGCGCGCTTTACAATACTGCGATCGTTACGCTCAATATGCCAAACCTGTACTTGAGCAACCCAACTAGCGAAACCGCCACAATGTCGGCCGAAATCTCGATTGTGGCCCCGTTCGCTCCGGGAGGTCTTGTGGCAGCCGTCGGCGGCATCGGGTGCGATGCCCCCAAGGTAGCAACTTCCGGCAAGAAACCGATAACGATAGTGCTCAAGGTTCCGCTCGGTAGCTCGAGTCAATATGCGGAAGCCGAATGGGATTCGACAAACGGAACGGTGAACACTGACACCTTCGCTTCCATTTCCGCGATTTTAGTGAGAGAGTAGGGCAAATGATTGGGCGTCTTCCGGCGCTAAGGCATGACACCGACGACGGTTCGCACCTTATTGTTGAATCGCGTCCGCCCGACCGGCCTCTCTCCTCTGAACACCTCGCCCGACGAACGCGCGAGTTGTCGAGTAACCGTGGCAAGCTGGCGGACTCGGATTTTGCCATCACGACCCAAGCTCTAAAAGGGGAGTACACCACCAAGGCCGATAACGGAGTATCGTAGCGGCTGGTGCGAGTTGCGGGAAATGTTCGACAGCACAGTATGTTACGCTGTCGCGATGAAGGGTTCTGGTGCAAACCCAAGAGGGGGATAGGCCAGGAGCCGCCCTATCGGATGAGCTCCCGTTAAGCGGCCAGCGCAGCTTCCCAGATCTCCGTTACGGTCGCTCGACTTCCTCCCAGCTTACCGATTTTGAATTGACCTTTCTTGATCTTCTCCACCAACTCGATTCCCCCGATTACGACTGCCGCAGTCTTAAAGCTCTTCAGCCCCAGCATCGGCCTAAGCCGCTGTTTCACTCGCCGGTGATCCTGCTCAATCAGGTTATTCAGATACTTACTGGTTCGCACTCGCACCCGCTTCGGCAAATGACCGCTCTCCTTCATGTCCGCGACTGCCCGATGGGACGCCGCATAGGCATCCAGCGTGATCTTGACCGGAGTCCGCTGCTGCCTCATTGCTTTCCGCAGAAAGGCTTTCGCCGCGTTCACGTCGCGGTTCCGGCTCAAAAAGAAGTCCACGGTCTTGCCGATCTTATCGACCGCTCGATACAGATACATCCAATCACCCTTTACTCGGATGTAGGTTTCGTCCATGCGCCATGATCCGCCCACCGAACGGGCGTACCGCTTCCAGCGCTTCTCGAATTCGGGAGAGTAGTGCTGGACCCACCGCAGGATCGTGGTGTGCGCCATTCCGATGCCGCGTTCGCCCATCATGGTCACCAAATCGCGATAGCTCAGCTTAAAGCTCAGATACCAGCGGACGCATAGAATCACGATTTCCCGGTCGAAATGCCGACCCTTGAACAGCTCTTCGATCGGAACGAATTGCGGCATCGCTCTATCATCCTTCACCGCAAAACCGTTTGCACCAGAACCGTTCTAGTCACCTTCGACACGCGACGCACAAACGTGTATGCGCTCTAAAGTGCTCTCGAACAGCGGAGGAGGATTTATGAGTTTCCGCCCGATTCAATCTTTGTTCCTGACGGCAGTAAGCTGCTTTGCTTTTGCCGGAGTACCAGTCAAAGCCAATTTACTTCCCTTTCTTAGCTCGGTTTCCGCATCGTCTGCGAACCCCGGCGACACGACGTTCAATTATTCTGTTTCATTAAGCAACGATGAGCGTGTCGATGCTTCTGGAACCGGCAACGCAGCATTTTTCACCATGTATGATTTTCAAGGATATGTGGCTGGGTCGATCGTTACCCCGACCGATTGGTTGGCAACCGTTCAATATGTGGGAATTACGCCGGTCGGCGTTACTGTCCCGGACGATCCAGCGGTCGTAAACATGACTTTTACGTACGACGGTGCCACCACGATTGACGGCACTGGCCAGACGTGGACTATTCGAGCCCGAAAAACATTCTCCCTACCGGAAGTTACCGGGTCGAGGAACTCGAAACAATCAATCAGACGACCGGGGGAGTGTCACTTAACATCCCGATCGCCTCACTGCCCAAAAATCGAGGGGGTATCCCGGGTTATAAGCTTAGCCTGCACTACAACGCGCTGGAATACACCGCCTACGAATCACAGGTCGTAAGCAATACTCAGCCGGCGTGTTCCGGAAGCGTATGCGACATCTTCGCACTCGCTAAAACCTCTAGCAGCGGATGGCAGCTCGGCGCTCTCTACACTCTCGACTTGGTAGAACGGCCTCAAGCGGTCGGCCAACCAAGCCCCTGGGTCTGCACGCCCTTCAACTCAGGACCTGCCACGCACAGCTATCAGTTGTTTCTTGTGGAACCCGGGGGCACACGCCATTTGCTTCGCCTACAGCTTCTAAATGGGTCTACTTATGCAACCGATAATAACGGCGACGGCTATTACGAGTACGATCCTAACGGAAATCCCTCGTACATAACCGGGAACGGTTCAGGTACGTGCGCCGCCCAAACCCCCATAGCCCAAAACCTAATTTACTACACTGCGGACTCGTCTTATATCGCGGTTCAGACGAAATACAACGGGGCTTGCACTCAGTGGGTTGAATGCGCCTCGCAGGCGTTTACCGTGTACTTCAAAGACGGATCGACTTATGTTGATCCCGGTGCTGGGAATGGAAACCGTACTTTCAACGATCGCAATGGAAACGGTGTTCAGTTTCAATCGGTCGTTTCTTCGCCAGGAGCCGTGACCGCGCTCACAATTCTCGACCAAGCTAATCGCACAATCACGGTTGCGAATCCCTCTTTGACCCAGACGACTGTCGCGGTTGCCGGCAAAGCCGCCTCTACGATAGAGACAACAATAAATTGGGCTCAGACGGGACCCTTGAACTTCAGCTACTACAACACAAATCCCATTTCATCAGGCGCTACGTTTACGAGCTTAGGAACGGTTGGTGATTTAACGGTTAGCAACATTCAGCTACCCACCCAGTACTGCGATGCCGCCACGCCGTCGTGCACGCTGCAATATAGCTTTGCCTACAACGATACGGTTAGTACTGGGGGAATGGGCGAGGTGAGCAGCATGACGACGCCGCTCGGCGCGAAGGTTGCTTACTCGTACGCCATGGATGGAAGTCTCTTAACCGGAGCTCCGGAGCCAGCGTTCCAAAGCCTGGTGCTAGACAGCCTCAAGCAACGGGTTCTTTCATATCTTCCGGATTACCCAGTCACCTCCAACTGCAGCCCACAAGTCACCGGAGTTTGGTGTGAGAGCACTACATACAGCGTGAATAGGATCAGCGGCCAGACAACAATCACGGCCCCTGACGGGGGAGTTACCCAGGTTTACTTTTTCCCGAATACTCAGTTCTACCCCGCTTTAATGGGTGGTTTAACGTACAAGATCGTCGATCCGAGCGGAACGACCGTTCAACAATCCTGGGAGCAGAACGTTCCCCTTAGCGCGCCCCAGCCGAATGTCCCTCTCGGCAATTATCAGTTCTCGAATCCGTTTGCAGCGGCGGAATACACGACCACGGCGGGAAAAAGTCGCGTCACGCTCAGCACCGAAGACGAGAACGGAAACGTGACTTCGAAGACCGAGAGCGTTTGGTGGGACTCGAATGCCAATCCCATAACGACCACGGCGAACGGAATGGCGAGCGCAACCCCGCCGAGCGCCGCGACGGCCGCGCGAGTGACGAACTATTCTTACCAGTTTCCGATGCCGGATTCGCAAACAACGCCCGCTGTCAATGCGAATGCTTATTGGAATTCGGCGAGTGCTTACCTGTCCGCGGTGACGGCCGTCCAAGTGCGTCCGTCCGCCGCCGGCACGCCAACGAGTTGGAAGGAATATAGCTACGCGGCAGCGCTTAACCCGCCTCAGCCCGGCTTCCCCGGATCACTGGAGGTCCAAACTGAGTTCGATTTGGACACCCAAAAAGGCAGCGCGCCCACTTGTACCGCTCCATGTTTGACGGGCGCGAACGCCATCACGCGGTCATACACTTACGTCGGTGCAGCCGCGAATATTGCGTCGTCTACCGATCCGAATGGGATTGTCACAAGCTACAGGTATTACCCGAATGCGATCGTAAATGGGGCAACGGCTCCCAATGTATTCATGACGGAAAAAGATGTCGCGGTTGGCACGGGCGTCGAGCAATCCTCAACGTACACTTACGATGTTTATACGGGCGCTGTGACGTTGGAGGTTCCGGACCTCACGAATAATGTCTCGAATTCTACTACAATCGACGTTTTTGGCCGTCCGATATTACTCGCCCAAGCGCAGGGAACGAGCTCTGAGATCGACACCGCTTACACCTATTCGCTCCAACAGCGGTTCACCCAAATGAACGCCGACGTGAACGCGACAGGCGATGGCATGCACATTTCCTTTCAGCATTTCGATCAACGCGGCAGAGAGTGGCGTACGAGGGAATTAGAGGCCGGTAATAGTCCAACCGACGTCACCAGCGGCATCAAGACGGACACGCAGTACTATACGCTTGCAGGCGGTAATTATGTCGATAAGTCGAACCCATATCGGACCAGCGCTGACGCTCAAATGGGCTGGACGATGTCGGTTTTCGATCTGATTGGGCGCGTGGTCTCGACCCAGGTTTTCGGAACGGCTTCATCGCCGACACCGTCAAATACGGGTTCGTCCGGGACAGAGAGTACGACGTACGATGAACCATCGTCGTCGCCATCACAGTCGCTTTATACGATCTCCACCGATGAGGCGGGAGCTACGAAATGGAGCTACGCCGATTCTCTCGGCCGCTTGCTGCAAGTGGAAGAGGATCCTGCGGGTAAGCAGTATATTACCTCCTACACTTACGATGTATTGAACGATTTGACGAGTGTCGCCCAAAGCGGGCAGACCCGAACATTCGCTTATACGTCCTTGGGACGTCTTGCAAGCACGGCGCAGCCCGAGACCGGGTGTTCCTCGACGCCGTGTTTAACCACGGCTTATCTCTACGATAACAACGGCAACCTTTTAAGCAAGACGGACCCTGGCGGCACGGTCACCACCCGGACTTACGACGCGCTAAACCGGACAATGGAGAAAACCTGCAGCGGCGGCGGGCTGACTTGCGCGACCACCACGTTCTGTTACGACGGTAACGTCTCCAGCAAGAGCGATGGGCAGTGTACCGCGGGAACGATTCCGTATTCGCATGGAAGGCTAACCGATGTATTTACGGACGGTCTGCTGGCGGGATCCGGCTTCCTGAATTTCCGCACGATCGGCGCCTTCGATCCGCTCGGACGAATTGTGAACTTCAGCCAAACCACAAACGGGCAGGTGTTTCCGTTTACGTATAGTTATGTTCCAGCCGGGCAAAGCGCCGTCTACTACCCGTCGAGGAGTAACATTATCAAGTTCAGCACCACTTATGACGTACTATCCAGGGTCACCTCGGCCATCAACCCGGCGACACTGGTTGCATACACGCAGTCCAGGCTGTACTGGCCGCACGGGCCTCTACAAAGCGACCAACGCGCAAACGGTTTAAACGAAACCACGACTTACAACAGCCGTTTGCAGAATACCGGCGTTAGTTTGGGGACCACCTTGGGCGGTACGCAAACGTGGAGCATTACTAACAGTTTCGGCACCACGCAAAACAATGGTAATCTGATCCAACAGACGATTCAGGCTTCGGGGATGGCCAATCCGATCAACCAATATTTCGGGTACGACACTCTCAACAGGCTTTTGCTGGCGTCCGAAAATCCGAGTTCCAGCACGAAGCCGGTCTGCCCGGATGCGGCGAGCAGTTGGTGTCAAGTCTATTCTTATGACGCGTTTGGCAACCGGGCTATTCCAAGCCAGTCGAATCTTTCCATTTCCCCGCTGCAGCCGGTGGCGTTCAATACGGCCTCAAATCAGATCACGGGAACGGGGTGGGCGTACGATACGGGAAGTCGCGGTACGGTCAGCCGAGACCCGATGGCGACGTACGCATACGACGCGGATGGACTGATCACCGCCTACTGCCCGGGGAGTGGAACGTGCGCTAATGTGGCGGGGAGTTCGGGAACGCTGTTCGCGTACGACGGGGAGGGCCGGCGGATTGCGAAGAGTCCGTCGCGCGGGACGACGGATGTTTACGTGTATGACTCGGGTGGAGATCTTGCTTCGGAGTACTCGAATGCGCCCGCCTCGGTTGCGGCGGGGACGCAATTTCTGACAGGGGACCAACTGGGGACCACGCGCGTTGTTACCTTGCAGGCGGGAACCGTATCGGAGCGCCACGATTACGAGCCGTTCGGGGCTGAGTTGATCGTGAATTCGGTGAGCCCGCGGTATGGGGTGACGGGCTATGGTTCGGCGGTGGAGGTGCCGATTCAGTTTACCGGCAAAGAACGGGATGCGGAAACGGGGCTCGATTACTTTGGCGCCAGATATATGTCGAGCGCGCAGGGGCGGTTTACGTCACCGGATCCCGGCGGGTACGGAGCAGCTCCGATTGACCCCCAGAGCTGGAACATGTACAGCTACGGTTTGAACAATCCTCTCCGCTACGTTGATCCGGACGGTATGGCGGTCAACGTTTGCCTGAATGACGAAAACGGGAAGCAGACTTGTACGTCAATGTCAGACCCCCAGTATGCCGCAGCTATTGCAGGCAACAATCCAGGTGTCAACGCGCCAGCGGTCGGAGCCAGCGCTGGGCCGGGAGGAGGTCTTGCGGGTGGCGGTGTGATCACCTGCGGTGGTGCGGTGTGCGGATCTGCGACATATCAAGAGGAATCGATGCAGGAGACCACCGGCGATGTGGTCGCGCTTGCCTCGGTGCCATCGATGATCCGCGGTGGGGTCTCGCTGACGCGGGGAATATTTCAAGGGATATCGAACCTTTCCAGACAGGAAGCGCCGAGCCTGGCAAGAACGGGGGCTTCCGCAGTTGAGAATCTGAAAAACCTGTCAGGAATGGCACGTTCCGAAGCACGCCAAGCATTGAAAGATGCTGGATTTCAAGACCGGGGCGTGAGCCAAGGTGGCTATGAGAAGTGGTATCACCCTGATGGGAGCAGAGTACAGATCCGACCCGATGGTGAGGTAGTAAGGACAACCCGGGTGTGGTCTGCGGACGGAGGTCAAAAGTTTCCTCAACGAATCGGCCCTGACGGTGCAGCTACATCCAGCCACAACACTGGAGAAATCGTAAAGTGATCGTCACGGCAGGCCTGACGCGGGTCACCGATCAGCTGCTCCGCGATGTCAACAATCGGCACATTGCTGAGATGAGCGTTGATCCCCTCCGCGGCATCGTCCGTCTTCGGCTTGTAATAGGCGAGGTCCGAAATGACGACATCTTTCTCACATTGCAGAAAGTGGCTTACATTTCGACGGCCTGCAACCCTGATGACATTGAGGATTTGGACGCGTTAGCCTTCATCGCGGATCTGCGCTTCTATTCGTTGGTCGATGGAGGAGCGGCTATCCTCGCAAGTCTGAATTACCCGCTTTTGAATCTTGAAGGAGGGGTACGGGCATATCCGGGTACACTTCGTTATTACATTCATATGGAAGGCGACATCTGCGCCGACATCGTTTGCGGCAGTTATCATGTCTCGCGTTCCCCGGAGAGCAGGTGACGGCCCGGAACAATTTGTTGCGGATGTTCTAAGGGCTGATGATCGACTCGGTCACCGTTCGGGACCACTGGTAGAAAACACTGCTCAAGTGTTCGGCACGCACTACTGTGGCCCTGGTGGAGCGGGAGCACCTGTGAATAAATTGGACATTGCGTGCCAAGCTCACGACGCGCGTTTATGGCGCGCTTGGCGGCTCTTTCGAGCGGGCGCGCAGTTAACCGAAAAGTCCTTTTTTTTGTTTGCAATAAGTGACTCAGCAGATGGCATTCGAACCTAAGACCGTCTGGTTAATAGCCGCTCCACTCAGAGGACTCTGCGCCGCACGCTGACCGAGACCGGAGACTGGTTCGGTCGCTGTCCATTTCAGCGCAAAGCGCGTCGCGCCACGGTCAAGTGCGTGGAATCGACTTGCGATGTGCCCGGGCCGAAGAGGCATGAATGGCGCTTTGCAACGCGAAACTCCCAACTTTTGCGATACGGGACCCTGTTCCTCTGCGTCGCTGAGGTCGTGCAGCTCGGATCCTTTCACGAAGGCTGGCTTGTTGTCCGGTGCCAGCCCGACCGCCGTCGGGTTCTGTGGCACGTGATGCTGCCTCGGTCGAGGATCGAGTTTCGAGGTTGCCGTGGCTGAAAACCGGAAGGCGCATCCTCCGGCCTTTTTCTTCTGGCTGCCCTTTAGTGCGGTGTACAGCCGTCAGCTTGATTGCAATGTGATAGCGCAGCTTGGGCCCACTGCACGCCTCAATGGTGTCGTCACCCCGGGCGCGCAAAAAAAGAAGGACATTCCTTTCAACTTGGTGTTAAATGTGTCGTATGATTTTTTTCGCGCATTCCAGGCCGGGCTGCAGCAATGCGACTTGGCAGGATCTGGGCCAACATCTTGAGGCGGTCGCGGAGATCACTTCGCGTCTGGCGCGGAAGATCGGAATGTCAAAGGCCGGGGAGCTTATTGGTCTCGCGCACGACTTGGGCAAATACTCGGCTGCATTTCAACGATACATTGGCGACTCTGAAGGTAACGCAGCGGCTGAAAGGGGCAGCGTGGACCACTCTACCGCTGGCGCGCAAATTATCGAACGAGGTCTAACCCGTGCGGGCGGAGGGGTTGCGGGCCAGATGCTTGCGTTATGCGTGGCCTCGCATCACTCGGGCCTGATTGACTGCATCGCTCCCGACGGAAGCGATGGATTTACCCGGAGAATAAACAAGGATGTTGGTTTGAGCCACAGCGACGAGGTATGGAGCCAAACCGAGCAGAAGATACGCGAACGGTTGGAGGACTTGCTCAGCAGGCCGGATGTCGCGACCGAGATCAATGAGGCGATGGGGCGACTAGCGGAAATGGATTGCGACGACGTTATCGAGCCATTCAAGCAGGGGTTACTGTTACGGACGCTTCTCAGTTGCCTCATCGACGCAGACCGTATCGATACCGCAGACTTTGAGAAGCCCACGGCAGCGAAGCTGCGACAACATGGTGACTACGAGCCTTGGCACGAACTCGCAAACCGGCTCGAGCGCAGGTTGGCCGCCTTCTCAAACGAGCGGTGGGTAGATCAGCTTCGCTGGGAAATATCCGGCGCCTGCCTGGCTGCAGCCGGACGGCCCAAGGGGGTTTTTACTCTAACGGTGCCGACAGGCGGGGGTAAGACACTGGCGAGTCTTCGTTTTGCACTGAATCATGCGCAGGCCTGGGGAATGGATCGCGTCATATATGTGAGCCCCTATATTTCCATCGCGGACCAAAATGCGCAGGTCGTGCGCGAGATACTTGAGCCGGTCGCCTGCGAATTCGCTTCTGTCGTGCTCGAACACCACTCCAACTTGGCGGCTGACAAAGGAAGCTGGAGGGGAACTGTATTGGCGGAAAACTGGGATGCCCCGGTTGTTTTCACGACAGCTGTGCAGGTACTAGAAGCACTTTTTGGGGGCCGTACGCGCTCCGCGCGCAGGCTTCATGCCTTGGCTGAGGCCGTCGTTGTTTTCGACGAAGTGCAAAGCCTGCCAGTGCGGATGATTCACATGTTCAATAATGCAGTAAATTTCCTAGTGGAACAGTGCGGAGCCAGCGTTGTGCTTTGCACAGCAACGCAGCCGCTGCTGGATAAAGTTGATCCCAAGAAAGGAGCGATTCGGCTCAACGGAGATTCCGAACTGATGCGGGACGCGACCCGGCTTTTTCGCGATCTAAAGCGATTTGATGCGTTCGATGCGTCGAACAAGCCCGGAGGGTGGAGTGCGAGTGACGTCAGCCTTCTCACTGTAGGCGAAACGCTGACGTACGGAAGCTGTCTTGCGATCGTCAATACCAAGCGTGACGCACTGGCGATTTATCTTGGTTGCAAGGAACGACTGAGCGACTTAGGTGAGCGGATTGAAGAAGGCTGCCTTGTTCATCTCAGCACGCGCATGTGTCCCGCGCACCGCCTCAGGGCCTTAGGCTTCATGCGCGCAGCGCTATTGGCGGAAAGGCGAGTGTTGTGTGTCAGTACGCAGTTGATCGAAGCCGGCGTCGATATTGACTTCGCATGCGTAGTGCGTGACTTGGCCGGCCTGGATTCTATCGCGCAGGCGGCCGGCCGCTGCAACCGTAACGGGGAGCGGACTATCGGGAGAGTGCATATAGTCAGGATGGCGGACCCGCTTCCAAAGCAGTTGGAGGAGATCCAGTGCGCGCAGCAAAATGCCCGGAGGGTGCTGGAGGACTGGAGGGACGAACAGGGAGACGCGCCGTTTCCCTTGTCAGATCCGCTTCAGATGGAACGCTTCTTCCGGCACCACTTCTTCGCCCGCAAAGGACAGATGGACTACCCGGTGAAGGCTCAGCGCGACGATACCCTGCTGCAAATGTTTGGGGAAAACGGCATGGCGGTAGCGGAGGCGAAACTGGCGGGCGTTAGGAGGCACGGATTCCTGCAGTCGTTCGCGAGCGCTTCCAAGGAATTTCGCGTGATCGACGCCGAGACCCGGGGACTCATCGTTCCGTACAACCAACAGGCAAAGGAGTTGATGAGTGCTTTGAGCGCTTCGCATGATATTGCGATAGAGTTCCAACTACTGAGGAAGGCGCAGCAGTTCGCCGTGAACGTGTTTGAGTGGGAGATGGATACTTTGAATCGGAGCGGGGCGATTTACGAGGCACGGGTGGGAACTGGTGTATTCTGCCTGCGGGAAGAATTCTATTCGGACGAGTTCGGGCTGACGCTCGACGGAACCGGAAGAATGGAGAGCATGATTGCATAACACGCCGAAGAACACGATCGAGTTTCGCGTCTGGGGGCGATACGCGATGTTCACTGACCCACTTAACCGGGTTGGCGGAGAGAAATGCTCCTACCATCTGCCCACGTACGAGGCGCTAAAAGGAATAGCTAAGAGCATTTATTGGAAGCCGACATTCATATGGCACGTCGATCAAGTGCGTGTGATGAAGCGTATTCGAACACAGACCAAGGGTGTGAAGCCCCTGGAATGGACCGGCGGGAACACGCTGGCGATCTACACTTACCTTACGGGTGACAGCGACTCGGAGACGAAGGAGCCGCGAATCGAGTATCAGGTTCGCGCTCACTTCGAGTGGAACGAACACAGG
Source organism: Bryobacteraceae bacterium (assembly GCA_965225785.1). Taxonomy (GTDB): domain Bacteria; phylum Acidobacteriota; class Terriglobia; order Bryobacterales; family Bryobacteraceae; genus Bog-113. The sequence continues at coordinate 22,014 of CBDDBV010000031.1, forward strand.
CCCGAATTGAAGCGCGACCGAAGCGATGGGAAGCATTTTGAAATTGCCAAGCGCAGCCTGGAACGCGGCGGCCGGCAGGATATCTTTCTCGGGACGCGCGAATGTCAGGGGTACGTTGAACCGTGCGAGTTCGGCCGTGGTGGAGGCGCGTGTGACCATGACGGCGAATTGCAGTACGGGGTCATGTTCCACAGCTTCGATTACCCGGATGAAACGGGGGAAGACAGGCTGGCCAGCAACTTCTGGCGGCCGAAACTAATCGATGGCATCCTTTCGTTTCCACGCCCAGACGAAGTCCCGGCTGAACACAAAAAAGAGATCCGTGCCATGAAGCCGAAGACGTTCGGTATGGAACACAACCTTCAGTACGTCGAGAATGAGGCGGAGAAGTACACCGCAAGTTTGGGAGATGGCGCTTGAGCTGGATTCAGAAGCTCTATGACACTTACGACCGCTGCGCGGGACGGCCGCACTTTGATACGAACCCGTTGATGCCGGTCGATCATGCCGAGCAACAGGTTCATATCGAGATCACGCTGAGCGGTTCGGGAAAGTTCCGAGCCGCTTCCGTGGTGGCAAAAGAGACCACCTTTATTCCGGCTACAGAGGAATCGGCTGGACGCACTTCGAGCCCAGCCGCCCACGGATTGATCGACAAGCTCGAATATATTGCCCCGGACGACGGGTTTGTGGGTACCGAAGCCTCCCAAAAGCCGAGCAAGCGGCCGAAGAAAAAGAACGAGGTGGAGTCTAAGCACACCCTATACGTCAATCAGCTTCGGCGCTGGGCTGCATCTGAGCCCGACCCGCATGTGGAAGCTGTTCTGCGTTACGTCGAGGGCGGGACCATCCTGGCGGACCTACAACAAAATCGAATTCTCTATGTGGATACGGAGGGAAAACTTCTGACGCGATGGGAGAACGCGGGCGCGCCCCCAGCCCTTTTCAAGCTGTTGACTAGTACCGCTGGGGAACGAGATCAGCGTAGCGCGGTGGTGCGCTGGATTGTCGAGCTGCGTGACCCGCAAGGAAGCGCCCAGCTTTGGCGAAATCCACAAGTGCATGGTTCCTGGCAGCGCTTCGTGGCAAAGCAGGCGAAAGCTGCCTCTTTTTGTATGGTCACGGGAGACACCCTGGCTGCGGCGACGAATCATCCGAAGCGGCTTAGACACGCCGCGGATGGCGCAAAGCTGATTTCCTCCAACGACGGCAGCGGGTATACCTTTCGCGGGCGATTTGAGCTACCCGAACAGGCATATGGAGTCGGGAGTTTGACCACGCAGAAGGCACATAATGCGTTGCGATGGTTGATTTCAAGGCAGGGGTATAAGAACGGAGATCAGGCCATCGTCGCCTGGGCAGTAAGCGGTGCGGCAATCCCGGCAGTGGTCGCGGGTTCGAGTGAACTCCGTCCGATTGGTGACGAACCTGGAGCAGAGGTTCGTCGCGTCGCCGAACAAATTTCGCAGCCGCCGGGGGCGACGGTACCATACAAGGGCGATGCCGGTCAGCTTTTCGCGAGGCAGGTAAAGAGATTAATTCGCGGATATGCGGAAATACTCGGCGACCGCGAAGATATCGTGATCATGGCGGTAGATTCCGCAACGCCCGGGCGCATGGCCATAACTTATTACCGGGAGCTAAAGTCTTCGGAGTTCCTGGATCGCATCCAGAACTGGCACGAGTTCACGGCGTGGCCGCAGAACATGGGGAAGGATCGCAAGTTCATTGGAGCGCCGGCTCCTCGCGATATTGCGGAGGCGGCTTATGGCCGGCGAGTAGACGAAAAGCTAAGGAAAGCCACCGTGGAGCGGCTGCTGCCTTGTATAGTGGACGGCCGGCCCATTCCGCGGGACCTTATGATGGCCTGTGCTCAGCAAGCAACGAACCGCGTGGGCAAAGAACGCTGGGAGTGGGAACGGTGTCTGGGTGTTGCGTGTGCGCTAATCCGTGGGACCAGAATGGGGGATGACTACAAGATGTCGCTCGAAGAGGATCGCAAGTCGCGTAGCTATTTATTTGGACGGCTGCTAGCTGTCGCGGAGAGGATAGAAGGCTACTCGCTTTATCTTGCGAAGGAGACCCGCGACACCAGCGCCGAACGGCTGATGCAGCGATTCGCGGATCATCCCGCCGAAACGTGGCGAACGATTGAGTTGGCGCTTCGCCCCTATATGCAGCGACTTCAAAGTATCCGCCCTAAGCCTCTCTACGTATGGAAACGTTTGCTCGACGATATCGTCAACCGATTTCAGGGCGATGATTTTGCCCGGCCCGGGCGGCTTGACGCGGAGTTTCTGCTTGGTTATCATTGCCAGCGCTCGGCGCTACGGTGGGACGATTCAAAAAGTGAAGGCAAAGACGAGAGCAGCCCAGAAACGCAAAAGGTATAAATCCACCACCATTGAACGAATAAGGAGAAACGCTTGAGTTCGCTACAACACAAGAACGATTTTGCCGTGGTGCTTCGTGTACGGCACGCCAACCCTAATGGTGACCCATTGAACGGGAACCGGCCGCGAACGGATTACAACGGATATGGTGAAATCACCGACGTTTGCATCAAGCGAAAACTGCGTGATCGACTTGTCGAGAACGGGCACAACATCTTCGTTCAGTCTGACGATCGTAAGAACGACGACGCCACGAGCCTTCGAGACCGTGCGGACAAGGCGCTTGGCAAGAAGTTCGGCTCTTCCGAAACAGCCAAGCTTGCCAATGAGCGTTGGTTCGATGTGCGGGCGTTCGGTCAACTGTTTGCGCTGCCAAAAAAGAGTAAGGCCAAGGGTCAGGACGAGGACGGCGACACGGGCGTGTCCATTCCGATCCGAGGGCCTGTAACCGTTCAATCCGCCTTTAGTCTTGCTCCTGTCGATGTAACCAGTACACAGATTACGAAGAGCGTCAGTGGTGACGGGGACGGAAGTAAGCGCGGTTCGGACACGATGGGCATGAAACATCGTGTTGACGAAGCAGTGTACGTGTTCTACGGCAGCATGAATCCGCAATTGGCCGAGCGCACCGGTTTTAGCGACGCGGACGCGGAGGCAATCAAGAATATTTTGCCGAAGCTTTTCGAGAATGACGCGTCTTCGGCGCGTCCGGAAGGCAGTATGGCAGTTATGAAAGTGATTTGGTGGAAGCACCGGGCCGGAAAGTGCGGGCAGTACTCTTCAGCGAGAGTGCATGGGACGCTCAAGGTGAATCTTGATGGATCCTATACGTTGAATCATCTCGATGGACTGACACCCGAGGAAATCGACGGCTTCTGAATGAAGGTATGTGTGACTTGTGAACGCCACCTCCAGTTCCGAAGCCGACAACGATTCGCTCCCACTAAGCGGTCTACAGCATCTGGCCTTCTGCCCGCGGCAGTGGGCATTGATCCATCTGGAGCAAGTATGGGTGGAGAACGTCAGGACCGCCGAAGGACGGCTGCTGCATGAACGCGCCGACCTACCAGGAGAGAGCCGTCGAGCCAATGTGCGCACGGTGCGCGGCATGTGGCTGCGGTCGGAAAGATTGCACCTGACCGGGCGCGCCGACGTCGTGGAGTTCCGGCCCGCGCCGTATCCGGTGGAGTACAAGCGCGGCAAGAGTAAGCCGGACGACTGCGACGCGGTGCAACTCTGTGCGCAGGCACTCTGTCTGGAGGAAATGCTGGACACTGCGATCGCAGACGGGGCCATCTTCTACGGCAGTCCGCGACGGCGGCTGGAAGTGGAGTTTACGCTGGCGCTGCGGCTGCGAACGGAAGAACTCGCGGCCACGATGCACCGCCTCTACCAAAACCGCGTGACGCCCGCCGCTACTCCTGGACGCCACTGCCGCAGTTGCTCTCTGGTGAATGTCTGTCTACCGGAGGCCACCGCTCATGATGACGCCGCGGCACGCTGGGTGACATTGCAGCTCCGCTCGCTCCGGCAAGACTACTAACCGAGCCCATGCGAAAGCTACTCAACATACTGCACGTAATGACCCAGGGCGCGTACCTCCACCGCGACGGCGAGACGGTGGCGATCAAAGTGGGCGACGATCTAAAGCTGCGAGTGCCCGTGCATACCCTCGAAGGGCTGGTATGTTGGGGGCGGGTGTCGTGCAGTCCGCCGGTGCTGGGACTGTGTTGCGAGCGGGGCGTGGGCATCTCGTTTCTTAGTGAGCAGGGAAGGTTTATAGCCCGCGTGCAGGGACCCGTATCCGGAAACGTGCTGCTGCGCAGGCAACAGTACCGGATGGCGGACGATGAAGGAAAGACGCTTCCGGGCGTCCGGGCGATTGTGGCGGCGAAGATCGCGAACAGCCGCGTGGTGTTGCTTCGCGCGGCCCGCGAACTCTCCGACGGAGCTCGCGGGGACGATCTCCGCCACGCCGCCAACCGGCTCTCGTGGGCGGGTCTGGAAGCGTCCCGGGCGGCATCCGTCAAGGAAGCGCGGGGCCACGAGGGTTTGGCGGGGCAGGCTTACTTCTCGGTCTTCAACCAGATGATCGCCGGGGACCGGGAGTCTTTTCATTTCGGAGGTCGTTCCCGACAACCGCCGCTGGATCGCGTGAATGCGCTGCTGTCGTTTGTCTATTCTCTGTTGCGCCACGACATCGAGTCCGCTTTGGAGAGCGTAGGCCTCGATCCGGCGGTCGGGTTCCTGCATGCCGACCGGCCCGGGCGTCCGAGTCTGGCTCTTGATCTGATGGAGGAACTGCGCGCCGCGCTGGCGGACCGGCTCGTGCTTACGCTGATCAACAGGCGGCAGGTACAAGGCGCAGGATTTTCCGAGCAGGATGGCGGCGGAATCCAGATGGACGACGAGACGCGCAAGCAGGTGGTGTCCGCGTGGCAGCTGCGTAAGCAGGACGAGATCGAGCACCCGTACCTGAAGGAACGCATACCACTGGGACTTGTTCCGTACGTCCAGGCGCTCCTTCTGGCGCGCCATGTGCGCGGCGGTTTAGACGCATACCCTGCGTTTTTCTGGAGGTGACCGCCCGTGATGGTTCTGGTCAGTTATGACGTGAGCACGCGTGACGACGCGGGCCGGCGCAGGCTGCGCCGCGTGGCCCGTTTGTGCGAAGATCACGGCCAGCGGGTTCAGAACTCGGTCTTCGAGTGCGCGGTGGACTCCGCGCAGTGGGTGGTGCTGCGGGCCGGTCTTGTTGCGGAAGCGGACCCCGCACAGGATAGCCTACGGTTCTACTTTCTGGGGACCGAGTGGCGGAGGCGCGTCGAGCATGTAGGCGCGAAGCCGTCTTATGATCCGGAAGCGCCGCTGATTCTTTAGATGCTTGAACGGCAAAACCATAATGCGGACCCTAAGCGAGCACGAATTCCCTGGAAGATTCGCGAATCGAGTAATTGCTTTGGGTTTAGATAGATGCGCGTGGCCGTTTTGATTTCTGGGCCGAGCGGCTGCGGAATTTGGTGGGAATCGCGTTTATGGGAAGCTATCTGTAGCGAATGCAAGTGTTTAGCGCATGCGCAGTCGCCTCCCGCGCGGGGGCGTGGATTGAAACAAGTCCAATCGGTCTCGCCTCCCGCGCGGGGGCGTGGATTAGTGACGAAAGTCGCCTCCCGCGCGGGGGCGTGGATTGAAACGATTTGTTCGCCTACGGAATTCGCCAGGCATCTGGTGTCGCCTCCCGCGCGGGGGCGTGGATTCGATCGCCCGCACTACTTCTGTCGCCTCCCGCGCGGGGGCGGGCCTCCCGCGCGGGGGCGTGGATTGAAATGTCCGCAGTAGATTGAAACTACGGTCGCCTCCCGCGCGGGGGCGTGGATTGAAACCGCGAAGACGCATCCGCAGAGAACGGCTAGTCGCCTCCCGCGCGGGGGCGTGGATTGAAACTTGTCCTGCGCCTGGATCGCCGCGCTGTACTCATGTCGCCTCCCGCGCGGGGGCGTGGATTGAAACCAAATCAAAGGGCTTTCCGCCGACACCGCGCCGGGCGTCGCCTCCCGCGCGGGGGCGTGGATTGAAACATCCCTCGATTACATCAGCAAGCGCGCTCCATGGTGTCGCCTCCCGCGCGGGGGCGTGGATTGAAACTGATTTCGAGGCCATCGCATGATCCACCTATTCCGGTCGCCTCCCGCGCGGGGGCGTGGATTGAAACCACTTCGGGCAGATCGAATCGCTCGGGCATATCGAGTCGCCTCCCGCGCGGGGGCGTGGATTGAAACTCCGCCAGCAGCTTGCGCATGTCGTTGGGCGCGTGTCGCCTCCCGCGCGGGGGCGTGGATTGAAACCATATGCTCGACGCCAAATCGATCATGGACCGCAGTCGCCTCCCGCGCGGGGGCGTGGATTGAAACACGAGCGCCAAGAGTAATTGGGCGTCGGTCAAGTCGTCGCCTCCCGCGCGGGGGCGTGGATTGAAACCGATACTCGGGCCTGGAATCGCTCATGCCGGTGAGTCGCCTCCCGCGCGGGGGCGTGGATTGAAACAGTCTCCGCTGGCCGTCGCCGATCAGACCGTAGGCGAGTCGCCTCCCGCGCGGGGGCGTGGATTGAAACGGCGTGCATGTGCCCGTCGCCGGAGTCGCCGAGAGTCGCCTCCCGCGCGGGGGCGTGGATTGAAACGACCGTAATCGCCCTTCGCTGGCACGCATCGAACGTCGCCTCCCGCGCGGGGGCGTGGATTGAAACCGCCGTATAAGCCGCCGTTCCAAGTGAGAGACGGCGTCGCCTCCCGCGCGGGGGCGTGGATTGAAACGACGAATCGGATGCTGCGTCAAAATGTTTGGATTCGCGGCAGTCATACTGGCATGCGTCGCCTCCCGCGCGGGGGCGTGGATTGAAACCGTGTTTGGATTCGCGGCTATCGTCGCCTGCGTGGTGAAACCAGCACGTGCGTAACGTGGAGCAATCCGCGTCGTCGCCTCCCGCGCGGGGGCGTGGATTGAAACTCGATTGCCAAAGCAACCTTCCGCTTACAGCGTCGCCTCCCGCGCGGGGGCGTGGATTCGCTATACAGCGTCGCCTCCCGCGCGGGGGCGTGGATTGAAACCTGTACGCCGAGTGACCAGAACCGAGAGACGGTGAAGCGGTTGATCGCCGAAACTCTACTCCAGGCCCAAAATGAACACGTCCTCGGCGCTCAAACGGAATTGCTGAATGAAGCTGGCCAATTCGCCGCGAGGCAAGGTGATCTTGCCGGGGCAGAGAAGGCGCTTCGACAGGCAGCAGAGGTTGCAAAGGCGGCTGCACTACCGCGCGAAGAAGGGGAAGCGTGCCTTCATCTCTCGCAGTTTTTTCGCGCCACGAATCAGCCGGCCAAAGCGGCCGTTGTGATCGATCAGGGAATCCAGGCCGTTCAAAGGGTGGAAGAGGCCTACGATCTTCCTGTATTCGTTGGCGAAAAGGCGGAAGTTCAAGCCGCGCTTGGCGAGGTGCAAGCAGCCGATCTTTCCTTCCAGCGAGCAACCAACCTCGTAGAGGGCCTTCTCGTCAACGCGCCCAGTTCCCAGGTAAAGAGCGGCATGATCGGAGCACTAAGCCAGATCTTCCTCGGCCACTTTCATCTGGCGTGGGATCGTCTCCACAACGCGCCGTATGCGTTTTCGATCATTGAAAGTGCCCGTGGTCGAGCCTTATTCGATTCCATTCGTTACGCGAGGCAATCGGGTCCGGCTGTTGAATCGAAAACTCGGGGGGAAGCCGAGATCGCTCGCTTGCAGAGGGCTCTGATGCATGACCGGTTGACGGCCGCTCAGACCAGGCGGGTCTTGGACCAACTCGATCAGGCGTACATTCAGATCAGCCCTGCCGAGTATGCCAAACAACGCAAAGAGATGGGCCTTGTCCGCAAGAGGCCTGTGTCCGTCGCAGAACTACAAGTCCAATTGCAACCGCGCGAATCTCTCGTTGAATATGTGCTGGAAGAGAAGGGGTCCTACGCGATCGAGATCAGCCGCGCTGGTTTGAAGATTCACAACCTACCGCCACGCTCTCAAATCAGCGGGCTCGCGCGCTCATTTGTGACAGCGATACGAAGCGGTACCGACACCAGATCCAGCGGGGAAGAACTGTACAAGCAACTCGTGAGGCCTGTCGTCGGACCGAATGTCTCATCCTTGATCGTCGTTCCTGATGGCCCTCTACATCTGGTTCCGTTCAGTGCCGTGATCAATGAAGGCGGCAGATATCTGACAAGTCAATTGACTCTTTCGGCTGCGCCGTCTGCGACGATCTACTACGCGTTGAGCCGCGCGCCGAGGGCGGAAGGGGCGCGGAGGCCGTTCCTGGGGTTGCCTTCAGTCCAGCAACGGAAACCACGACGGGGGCGCAGTCCGCCACTCGCGGGATCTCCGATTTACGGGCTGGAAGTTTAAAGCCTCTCCGCTTCGGACGGGAGGAAATCACAGAGGCGGCAAAGGTCTTCGGGCCGAAGAGCGTCACACTTGATGGTGCCCACGCCTCCGAGGTTGCCGTGAAATCGGAACCCCTCGCTGAGTTCAAGGTGATCCATCTCGCAGCCCACGGCGTGAGCGACGAGATGGACCCCGATAGGACTGCCCTCGTACTGGCACCTGGTAGTGAAGCCGAAGACGGGCTTTGGCAAGCGCGCGAAATCCGGCGGACTCGACTCAACGCTGACGTAGTTGTTCTCTCCGCTTGCGAAACCGGTAGCGGCAGACTTCAAGGGCAGGAAGGCGTCATGAATCTCGCACGAGCATTCCTGACTGCTGGCGCCAGGAGTGTGGTTGCGAGTCTTTGGGATGTTGACGACCGTTCCACAGCGACGTTGATGGAGTCGTTCTATGAGCACCTGAAGAATGGCAAGAGCGTCACCGAAGCCTTGCGCCAAGCACAGCTTGATTTCATTAAAACTTATGGAGATAAAGCCAAGCCCAATCTCTGGGCGGGCTTCGAGGTAATTGGAGATGGGACGAAACGGTTCACTTTCGAGAGATCTGACGGGCGCACAACGCGCTGAAGTTTTCGACAAGACGACGGCGAAGGTCACAAAACAGTATTTTGATCCTCGCTTCAACGGTAAAGACTGGCCGCGCCTCGCTAAAGAATCGCGCGAGTCGATCATTGCAATGGACGACCCGGATCAATTCGAGCTTGGGATGCATGAACTCGTGCGCAAACTTGGGACAAGCCACACCGGATTCTTCCACCAATCGGTGCGACGCGTTCCGGGGCGTCTTGCCATCGGCGCGAGCTTTCGTCGCGCCGAGGCCGAGTCCGGGCCGCGCTGGGTCGCGCAGGATGTTCACGCCGGCGGACCGGGCCATGCCGCAGGCCTGCAACCCATGGACGTCTTGATCGCAATAAATGGCAAGTCGATCAGCCCGCCTGATGCGCCGATGTTCCCGATGGGAACAGAGGTGACGTTGCAAGTTCGGCGGGATTCTGAAGTGCTGACACTATTCGCGGACCAACTCGGTTTCGCCGATCAGCTTCGAAAATACTACCGCATAAAGTGATCATCGACGCTGACGAATATCTGTAAGCATCACATGAACCCCACTGGCTGAAGCGCCTGCCAGCGGCGCATAGTGGAGACATGAGCGGCAAACCAGCACTTGTCCAAGCTTTTCGGCGGGTGGCAGTTAACCGAAAGGCGCAGCTGTTTGTTTAAAGTAAGTGGCTCCCCGAGTAAGATTCGAACCTATCCCCTTTCGGTTAACTCGAAAATGAAGGGATGTTAATCAAAAGTGCCTCGATGCGGGTTTGATTAACGGTGGAGAGGAATGCATCCTGAATCCAAGGTGCCCGCCACCGGAATGCGAGCTGCTTTGGCGCGGGCTCGTCGTTGTGGGTGCGTTGATGGATTGCACCGATCCGCCTTCAATCGCAGCAACCTCGAAACTCGATCCGGGTCCGCAGCAGCATCACATGCCACAACACGCGTTGGCGGTCGGGCTGGCACCACACCACCAGCCACCCGTCGCGCCAAGATCCGAGTGGCAGCGCTTGTGACGCGCGGATGAACTTGGTCTCCACTTGGCGACGA
>CBDDBV010000032.1:0-28888 GCA_965225785.1 Bryobacteraceae bacterium
TTGATCGAAATGCTGAAAGGAAATGTGCATGCCATCGCCTGTCGCGTTCACGTCGGCGTTCATTTGGGTGAACCGCTGTTGGAGCGAATAGGTGTAAGCGGTGTCGATCTCAGAGCTCGTTCCCTGCGCTTGGGCGAGTAATATCGGACGGCCAAAAAACGTCGATTGTAGTAGAATTCGAGACATTATTCGTGAGGTCCGGAACCTCCAACGTCACAGCGCCCGTATAAACATCGTAAGTGTACGTTGAGGATTGCTCGACGCCCGTGCCAACCGCGACATCTTTTTCCGTCATGAATACATTGGGAGCCGTTGCCCCATTTACGATCGCATTCGGGTAATACCTGTAGCTTGTGACAATCCCATTCGGATCGGTAGACGACGCGATATTCGCGGCTGCACCGACGTAAGTGTATGACCGCGTAATGGCGTTCGCGCCCGTCAAACATGGAGCGGTACAAGTGGGCGCGCTGCCTTTTTGAGTGTCCAAATCGAACTCAGTTTGGACCTCCAGTGATCCGGGGAAGCCGGGCTGGGGCGGGTTAAGCGCTGCCGCGTAGCTATATTCCTTCCAACTCGTTGGCGTGCCGGCGGCGGACGGACGCACTTGGACGGCCGTCACCGCGGACAGGTAAGCACTCGCCGAATTCCAATAAGCATTCGCATTGACAGCGGGCGTTGTTTGCGAATCCGGCATCGGAAACTGGTAAGAATAGTTCGTCACTCGCGCGGCCGTCGCGGCGCTCGGCGGGGTTGCGCTCGCCATTCCGTTCGCCGTGGTCGTTATGGGATTGGCATTCGAGTCCCACCAAACGCTCTCGGTCTTCGAAGTCACGTTTCCGTTCTCGTCTTCGGTGCTGAGCGTGACGCGACTTTTTCCCGCCGTGGTCGTGTATTCCGCCGCTGCAAACGGATTCGAGAACTGATAATTGCCGAGAGGGACATTCGGCTGGGGCGCGCTAAGGGGAACGTTCTGCTCCCAGGATTGTTGAACGGTCGTTCCGCTCGGATCGACGATCTTGTACGTTAAACCACCCATTAAAGCGGGGTAGAACTGAGTATTCGGGAAAAAGTAAACCTGGGTAACTCCCCCGTCAGGGGCCGTGATTGTTGTCTGGCCGCTGATCCTATTCACGCTGTATGTAGTGCATGGGTTCCGGTCGATCCTGCCGACGTTCGAAAAGTCGTCCTCGAAGAGCCGCCTGGCAACCGGACCATGGACGATCCGATGGTGCGAAATGCACGCGCCCGGCTCTTCGGCTCGTGGGAGATGAACTGGATGGCTTACAACTTTGCGCATGACGTTGTTCTACCCCAGTCCGCTCGCGCGCCGCTCAATTTTCTCATGTATCCACAGGCTGAAACGACCGACGGAAGACTTGACTGCCTCGATCCCGACCACTTCAACTACGAGATCACGTCGAGAGAAGGATAGATCCGTAGAAACCCCAGCCTGCGGACCAACCTCGGATACAGCGCTTTTTCGGGCGCCGGGTTCGGCAACCGATGTCGGCAAAGACTCACCCGGAGCTACGCTTAGGTCAGCAGAACGAAAGGACATAGACAGAAATGATTTCAACTTGGCGCAAGTGCGCACTTTCACTCGCATTCGTCGGCGGCAGCGGTGCCGACAAAGGTGCTTAAATGTGAGGAGAATATCGCGTCTCGTATTTCAGCGTCACTGATGGCACGACAGGTGCAGATTCCCGTGAGGGGACGGCGCGATTCAAAGTGGACCGATCGACGCTTATCAGTGCGGCGCTGGACAGGACGTCTGAGTCGGTCTTAATCACGGACGCGCTCTTGGACGAGCCGGGTCCACATATCGTGTTTGCGAACAAAGCCTTCAGCGCGATCACAGGCTATGCGGAAGAGGATGTTTTAGGAAAAAGTCCGCGCATCCTACAAGGCCCGGGAACCGACCGTAACGAGTTAAGACGTTTGCGCCACGAACTGGGCAGCCGCCACCATTTTCATGGGCAGGCAATCAACTATCGGAAAGACGGAACGGCGTTCCTCATGGATTGGCGGATATCGCCGATCCAGAATGCCGAAGGGCGCGTCACTCACTACATCGCGATCCAACGCGACGCCACCAAACAGCACAATGAGGACGAACGCAATCAACAAGCGGAGCGGATGGAGACGATCGGCAGGGTAACGGGCGAGATTGCACACGATTTCGCCAACCTTCTGACGGGCCTTCACGGGTTTGCGGAGCTTCTTTGCCATGAACTTGGCACGAATCACCCCTCCCGACGCACAGCCGAAGATATGATTCAAACGATCACGCGTGCGGAACTCCTTACCCGCCAGTTGCTGACGTTTAGCCGGACCCAAGATGCCCATCCTCAGGACATCAACTTAAGTCAACTGATCAAACAGATCGAGGTCCTCTTGCGTCAGCTTGTGGGAGAACGAATCGCCGTCAACATTGATGTGCGCGAACGGACCAGTGCGTCGTTCGAGGGACCACGACAGAGTTGGAGCAGATCGTCATCAATTTGGTGACGAATGCGAGAGATGCGATGGCGGATGGCGGGAGTCTATACATTCACTCGCAACGCAAGTTATTGGAAGAGCACGAAACGGCACCGCACGGAGCCATTCCGGGCCACTACGTGGAACTGACGGTAAGCGATACCGGAATCGGAATGGATGAAGAGACAGTGGAGAGGATTTTCGAGCCCTTCTTCACCACCAAAGGGGAAGGCAAAGGAACCGGGTTAGGGCTCGCAAACGTTCGCCGTCACGTCCAGAAACTGAGAGGCTTGATCAGGGTGCAAACCGAGCTTCGCCGCGGCACACGTTTTCTTGTTTACATTCCAGCGACCGGCGCGCCAGGATGATCCCGTCTAATCACGCGCATTTGGGGGGCGGCCAGCATCAGATGCTACATTGCCGCAATAAACAAATTCACCCGTGTACTCGGGAGTCGATTCGCGGCGAACTGAAGCGGATGAGTGACAACACGGTGTTGGAGAATTGATCCCGACATCGCTGACTGTATCAGTTTGAGCAACCCGCTCCTGTTAATCACAGAGCCATCGGCTCAACCCAGTACCTCACAACAGCGACCGTCTCGGCTGCCAGCAACAAATTGGAGAGTCAGCGTAAATGCCGCGTAGCTTGGAGGCTGTCTCACGTGCAAACAGGGTTGTATAGTATCTTGAACCCTACGATCGCCACTTCTCCACATCGTCTTCCCTCCATCGCGCGAGCACGTCCGCTCTCGTACGATGGGCCCACATGATGATCGAGGTTCTGGCTTTGCCGGGGTTGCTCAAGAACGCGTGATAGGAACGCGGCGTGCATTCGAATAAGAGTATCGAGTTGTTCTCCGGAGGAATGCGGGCGTAAGGCGCTCTGGGGCGAGTCGGCTCCGCATCGAATAAGCCCGTTTCGCCGCCATCGCCAGGTGCCCATTCGTCGTTTTCTAGGTAGAAAATCATCGCAACGGCTCGGAATACCTGAACTTTCTCGGATGGCGATAGCGCTCCTTCTCCGGTCTTGTAATCGCACAAACGATGGTCCGGAAATCTAACTTCCCGCGAAGGATTTGCTGGAAACCAACCCGGATTGAAATCGTTGTGAATTTTGCCGTTGCCGCTTCCAGGAATATGGTGATGAGCACCGGCATAGATGTCCCCCGTCCCCTCGACGGCAAATAGACTTGTAAGTAAACTGTGCCAGGAGGGCGATGTGAAGACAGTCAAGTCACCCGACAGACTTCGATCGAAGGAAATCCCATATGCGTCGTATCCCGCCATTCGCGAAAAGCGCCCATACGAGAGCTCTTCGCTTAAGCCCCGATTGAGGATCGCGCGAATCTGCGACGCGATACCCCTATAGAAATGTTCCTGAAAGACATTCCGCGCGATGATGTGCGGGAAAGGTTCTTCCAAGCGGACCATTCAACCTTGTTCATCCCTTCGATGTGTTCAATCATAGGGAGCTGGTTTCCGCTGGGCGATCGTCACATCGCCGGTGGATCTTGACTAAGCTTAGGCAGGTGAGCCCGGCTTGACGAAGACTCTTCTCTCCCTGCTTCCACCCATAGCGACAAACGGTTAAGACCCCGGTTGGGAGATAACCTTCCTGTCGCAACAACGCCGCGGCTCTGAGAGCAGATCCACCACTGGAAAGTATGTCGTCCACGATGAATGTGGGACGGGCGTGCTCCAGGCCGCCCTCCACGATTTTTCCAAGTCCGTAGCTCTTGCGCGACTCCCGGATCAAGCCGCTCTTGAATCCCTCACCAACCGCCAGAATTCCCCCGATGAGAAAGAACGCTCCGTAGCCAGCCCCGGCAACCTGTTGAATCGAGCGGCTGGAAAGTAATGCCGCCATTTCCAAGGCAAGCGGCCGGAGGAACTTGCCATCTGCCAGCGGTACTCTAAGATCGATAAGCCAACCATTCGATTCGGAATTAGAGTGAAGACGTTGATTGGAAGCTCGCCGCGGTGCGGGAAAGAAACTGGCTTCGTAGATACTGGTTAGAATAGCGACGTTCAGAACACCATGACTATCGTCCGGCTCTATTTCGAGCCGATATTGTTCTTTAGGTCTCATCCCGTTGTAACGTGCTGGCCGAGCGTGTGGCTCCCAGCCTTCTACTCCGTAAGGCATAGTATTCATGCGGCGACAGGGCGGGAAACAAATTGACAAACTGATCGGGCGCGCGTCGAAACAATTCGCGCGCAGTGGGGCTGGTACCGAGTTCAATCATAGCCCGGTAGAGCGCAATCGAAGCGCGCCTCAGCTTAAACTCCGGTGGTGTCGCATGCTTATCCAAGGCCTCCACGGCGCGTGTCTCGAAAGCGCCATAAGGATTATCGCCGGCGAATGACTGAGCCGATTGCATCGCCTGTACGCTCATCCCCTTCGGGGGAAGATAAAGCATGCCCGGCCCGATATCCTGACGTGTGGCGAAGTCTCGATAATCGCAAAGCTTACGCACATTGATTGTGGGTTCAAAGCCTGGAAAAATCGCGGCCATGTAATAAACCGACTCTTGATTCTCGCCGTATAGCTCGATCAACTTCTCGATGAAAGGCTCAATAGTCGCGCTCTTGTAACCGGAAAAGGAGAAGCCTTTATCGCCGACCGCCGAGACCTGGAGGAAAACGACATGGCCACTAACGGCAACAATGGCGTCCTGCTGAAACACCCGGCTGGCCATCAGTATTTGACAACCAAAAACACCCGGGTCGACGCGGAGATCGGAAAACATGCAATCGGGCGCCGATACTCCTGCCAGTAAGGTTGTTTCGTGCCCTTCCCTGGAAGCGATCGCAAGGGCTCTCCTCGCGGGACTTACGAAGTATCCCGGATGCCCATGAAAGACGCCGACAACGGTTAGACCAAGGCGAACCTTCCGCAGCATGAGTTCGGCCATTTGAACATAAGTTGTCCGCCGATTTTTTCCTTCGCCGTAGAACTCATATAAGTCGACCGCGTTTGCATTCAACTCTCGAATTTGGGTGGCGGTAACACCATTCGTAGCGTGGTAGAAGACAATGTCGGCCCTTTTGATGTAACCAATAGTCTCGGCGGTCATCTGAGAAACGGCGGTTATCCCAGTGCCCGCTATCACCAGGCGCCCGCGCCGGAAATTGACGGAGTCAGATCCTTCGAAATCCGCCGGCATGGCCGTCACTTCCAAAACACTGGAACGGACGCGAGGTGCGCCCGTTCGGAACAATCGATCAGCATGGGGGTGTTTGACGCATCAACTCAGGCGCGGCTAAGACGTTTGGGGTCGGGACGACCTTTCTTAATCTCGCCCCCACCATCATCGTCGTCGTCATCATCGTCGTTGTTATTGTCGTCATCGTTGTTATTGTCGTCGTCGTTATTGTTGTCGTCGTCATCATCATCCGGTCCGGGTGGAGGCGGCGGCGGTGGAGGCGGCGGTGGCGGCGGCGTTACAGTATCCACACCGCTAAAGAGCGCAGCGTCGATTCCGTTCGCTCCGAAGCTGCCCCAGCCCCAATTGGGATTGATCGGCTTAGGATAGCCGGGGTCGACCGTGCCCGGTCCAGTGTCTCCGCGAGTTACCCGAATATACTCGCTTCCAGAAAAGAAGTAGCACTTCGATCCGCTGTAAAGCGCATCGCTGATTCCGTTGGCTCCGAAGCTGCCCCAGCCCCAATTGGGATTGATCGGCTTAGGATAGCCGGGGTCGACCGTGCCCGGTCCCAGTGTCTCCGCGAGTTACCCGAATATATTCCTTGCCGGAGAAGAAGTAACACTTGGATCCGCTGTAAAGTGCGGCGTCTATTCCATTTGCACCGAAACTGCCCCACCCCCAATTGGGATTGATCGGCCTGGGATATCCAGCGTCGACCGTGCCCGGCCCAATTGAGCCGCGAGTGACGCGAATATACTCCTTGCCGGAAAAGAAATAACACTTGGATCCGCTGTACAGCGCGGCGTCAATCCCTTTTGCGCCGAAACTGCCCCACCCCCAATTGGGGTTGATAGGTTTTGGGTAACCGGCGTCCACATATCCTGGTCCTGTTTCGCCGCGGGTTACCCGGATGTAATTGCTTCCTGAGAAAAAATAGTCGGGCATTGCTACTCCTTAGCAGAGCGGATCATATCATAGGGCGTCGCCTGAGAACCTGAAAAATTGAAACTGAACTGCGGTCGCTCGCTGAACCGCAGTGCGCCTGGAAAACTTGCTGCGTTGTTCGAGAGCCACTACGCACTTTGGGTGACCGCGACCGGGGAGCGTACCGAACCCGAGGCCCTTAGCTGTCTATCGGCACGTACACCTTAAACCGTTCGGGGATCCTCCGTGGGAGCCGATACGGTTATCGCAATGCCGCCTGGAAACGCGGAATACATCGGCAGGTTGGGCGTCGCGTTACCGGCGCTTAACCATAGAATCATGTTGTTTATGCCCGTGTATGCGACTCTCTAAGTTTAGTCCTCACGCCAGGCCTCGGGATATGCAGGCGAGTACTGCGCTGCCATGCGCTGCCGTATTATTCATCAAGCGCGGCCTTCCACCCACCGTTCTCTTTGTGAAGTATTCCGAGGTTGAGGCGGACAATCGGGTTGGCAAAGCTGATCGCCGCTGCCTCTTGTTTTTGGAGATGGCAGTGGCGCGGCCCTGATTTGAACTGCGTTTTCAGCCTCGATCAGAATCGCCTCCAGGTTTCCATGATAATGATGCTGTCGGCCAGGGCTGCTGGAATCGGACTGTCGATCCTATTTTGCTCGATTCGAAGGCTTCGCATTGCCGCAGCGCCAGGAGGCTTCTCCTCACCGCATCGAAGCCGCGGTTGAGGCGCAGCAAGCGCTTGTAGACATCCCCGCTTCCTGAAACCAATCTCTCTCCCACGGCTCGGAGGAACCGTTCGAGCTGTAGGCTGATGCTCGGGCCGACAGTCAAGGCAGATCGGCTTCTTTGTCCGGGGGATTCCCGCAGCCATCCGGATCGCGTTCATGCGAGCGGGAAGCGGGCGCGGAATCGGTTGCCGGGAGGCACGTTTCTTCGGAAGGGCTTGCCAAGTGCCGGGTACAGAGACATGAATGGCGTGTGCCACGCGAAACGGCCGCGCGTCCTCCAGTGGAAACCAAGTTCATCCGAGTCGCGGAGGCGCTGACACTCGGATCTTGGCGCGACGGCTGGCTCGTGGTGTGGTGCCAACCGGATCGGCAACGGGTGTTGTGGCATGTGATGCTGCTCCGCCCGCGGGTCGAGTTTCGCGGCTGCTGCGATTGAGAACGCCACGGAATCCACCGTCAAATGCGCACAGCGATGCCAGGTCCGTCTTGAACGGTTTGCGTTTCGATCTTGGCACCCCAAGAATACTCGACAAAATCTATTTAACGGCGTAAGGCTCACAAACAAGCAATTTTGCTGGCGTTTTGCGCAAGACTGAATTCTCCGGCAGCGGCACGGGAATGAGGCCACACAGACGTACGGCGCCCCACGTGTCGGCGAGGCGTTAATCGCAGTTCGCATCTTCCTTGGGGAGCCACTTATCTCGAACAAACAGATGCGACTCTCGGTTAACGGCCGTCCGCCCAAAAGAGTCGCCAAACGGGCCCTGAAGCGCCTTTCGGTCGTCTCCGTTGGTCTCTTCGAGTCGCTGGCGAGCTCGGTCGAGGCGAGGCTGTGGCGCATCGTTTGAGCAAGAGTTCCGCGAGATGCTCGGCGCGATTGATCACCTTGGGCTGCCGTGTTCGCTGAATGCCTATGCGCTCACAGGAGTACAATCCTGAGGAGAAAGTAAACAAAGGGCCACTCCCATGCGCATTTCAAATACCTGTCTTTTAGGTTCTCTACTATTGATCGCCGCGGGCGCCCATGCGCAAACGTTGACGACGATCTACACCTTTACCGGCGGAGCGGATGGCGGCGCACCCAAGGGAACGCTCGTTCTGGGGAAAGACGGCAACTTCTATGGAACTACCTCGGGTCCGGGCACGGTGTTCAAGATAACTCCGGATGGTAGTCTCACTACTCTGTACACCCTCACCGGCGCGGACGGCACCGGCCTCTTTGGCACTCTGGCTCTTGGCAATGACGGCAATTTCTACGGAACTACGGTCAACTCCTCCCCCGGTGCGGGGACCATCTTCCGGATTACTCCGGGCGGAACTTTCGCAACCATTTACCGCTTCGATGTGACGGATGGGAACGGTCCCTGGTGTGGGCTCGTGCTCGGCACAGACGGCAATTTTTACGGCACCACCACATCGGGCGGCACGTTGGGCGGGGGCACCCTTTTCAAGATCACTCCAGATGGTGTGCTCACGAACTTACACAACTTCAGTATCACGGAAGGGTTTGCTCCACAAGCCGCGCTCGTGCAAGGGGCAGACGGCGATTTTTATGGATCGACGACTATCGGGGGCGCCCGCTCGGCCGGCATCCTCTTCAAGATCACTCCGGACGGGGCGTTCACCACCTTGCACACGTTTGCGTCTACGGACGGAGCTGATCCGTGGGGCGCGATGGTGGCGGGAACTGATGGAAATTTCTACGGGACAACCACCCTTGGCGGAACCTTCGGTCAGGGTACAGTGTTCCAAATGACTCCTGCGGGAGTCTTCACTACCCTGTATGATTTTGACGGCGCGAATGGACAAGGTCCAATTGCCGGGCTTACGTTCGGAAACGATGGCAATCTCTACGGAGTTGCGCAAACCGGCGGAGCGAGTACGCTGTTCGGGACGCTCTTCGAAATCACGCTTAGTGCGCAGTTTACCAATTTGCATAGCTTCAGCGGGACGGATGGATCGTTCCCGTATAGCGGACTGACGCTCGGCGGCGACGGCAACTTCTATGGAACCACTGACGGCGGGGGAAAAGACGCGGAAGGAACCGTGTTCAGGTTCAGCCCGTCCAGCAGCACGGGCGGGTTCTCGATTGCGCCGAACGGAGTTGTGAACGCAAGCAGCTATGCAACCGTGGTAGCCCCCGGTAGCATCGCGGCTGTATTTGGAACATTTCCGATCTCTCCCCCCATTTTCACGAATTCCTTTCCGATTCCCGATGAACTCTCGGGTGTGTCCCTCGCGTTCAATGGCAGCCTTCTTGCGCCACTGTTCTACGGCGGCGCAAACCAGATGAATGCCCAAGTGCCGTGGGAACTGGCCGGGTTGTCACAGACAACTGTGTCGGCAACGCTGCATGGGGTGGTGAGCGCTCCTCAAACAGTGGCGGTTGCGACCTACGCGCCCGGGATTTTCATCGTGAATAGCAAAACCGGACAAGGGGCGATTCTGGATTCCAATTATCAACTGGTCAGTCCCTCCAATCCCGTGCCGGCAGGTAGTTATATTCAGGTCTATTGCACCGGTCTGGGACCAGTTACGAATCAGCCCGACACCGGGTCGCCCGCCCTTAGCAAGCCGCTCTCGACAACGACGCAGTCCGCCACAGCAATCATTGCTGGGGTTGCCGCCCCCGTTGTATTTTCGGGATTAGTGCCCGGCGCGGTTGGGCTTTATCAAGTAAACGCGCAGGTACCGGCGGGCGTTGCGTCCGGGAGCGCTCAGCCGCTGATTATTTCAATTGGTGGAGCAACGTCGAATACGGCATCCGTTGCGATTCAGTAGCCGGGTTAGATCAGCCCAACAAGAATTCCACCAGCAATGAGTGAGTAGGAGGAGGTTTCCTTGATGTCGGCAGCACTCAAGTGCACTCCGCATCACTCTCGACGCGGAATGGTTTCGTGCTACGGTATGCTTGCCCGATGGCAGGGTCAAGCGATCAGCCCGAAATCCTCCGGCTTCCCGTCGTGTCTCATGGAGCCGAATTCCTGGTACAAGGCTACCTCATGCGCCGGAACATCCTCACTTACAAGGCGCCACCCAATAACGGAAGGTTACGACCTGATCTGCATTCATCCGGACCCGCATAGAAGCGTTCGCCAAATTCGCGTTCAGGTGAAGAGCAGATACGCCACAAATGCAGATCGCGGGTTCCCGGTCAAAGAACGGACTTTCAGCGCGTTCGACTTTCTCGTTGCCGCATTCCTGAACATCGGGAACTTCGGGACGAAAGGAGAGTGCCGGGCTGGCTTGCGGGAACCCGAGTTTTACACCCTCCCTGTTGATCTCATCCGTTTAAAGCACGATAAAACCAGTTCATGGGAGAAGTTCAAGCTCGGAAAACTCGATCTGGAACCCTTCCGCAACGAGAGGGGCTTCGAACTAATAGCCGATGCGCTGGGTATCGACTATCCTGTCCGCGAAAGTCAACGCTCAACTTAGAATAAGCACCTGAGGACTCCCGTTCAGTTTCCGACGGCGATATAGAGCATTTGGGTTCCGGGAACGCCATTGAGGGTGAAGGTGAGTGGAGCGGTAGCAGTCGGCGGAATGTTCGGAACCGTGACGTTGATTTGGTAAAGTCCGGTGAATCCGGGCGCCAATCCCGCATACTCCACCGTCGCCGCAGCCCCCCCAATGGAAATCTCCAGCTTGGCGTCGAGAGACGTAGCGACCTGGGCGATTTTGCCCGCCGGAGTGTCGGGTGTCACCGGACCGAATCCAACGCCGTAGAGGACGATGATGTCGCCCGGATTGGCCGGGTGTGAACTGACACCCGATATCGCATTTGTTGGAAGTACGTATGTGCCGTCCAGATTCAGCGCGCCGGTATATTGCATGCCCTCAATGTCGAACAGCGGCACGGCGAGCAATCCTGGCTCCAGAGCATTGACGTTTATTGAGGAAGTGGCGCTGGTTCCGCTTGGCGACGTGACCGTTATGAATTGAGGCCCTATCGCGAGATTCGATGGCGCGAGCACATTCACCTGGCCGGGACTAATGTAGTTGACGAAGGCGGTCTGTCCTCCGATGCTGACCGATGCGCCATCGAGTGAAACCGGCGCGTCGACACCGGTGAAATCAGCCGCAGCCCAGCCGCGCGTATCCACCGCTAGATTTGAGCCGTAAATCTCGACAAAGGTTCCGGGCGCAATCGAAGTAAACGCGCCGAAGCCGCTGGCGCTGATGACGCCGTTGGCACTGATTGCCGGTACGGCCGTGGTAGCGGCAAGAGTCAGTTTGAAAACCGTGCCATCTTGATCGGCTCCCCCGCCCTCGGTTGTGCCGTACAAATTCCCATCAGAACCTTGAAGAAGCGCTCCCGGTCCTTTGCCGTCGGAGCAGACGGTAAGGTCGGCACAAAAACTGTAAATCGTTGTTAGTGCGCCTCCGAGAGTCATCCTGAAAATCGAGCCGCCGCCGAAGATGGTACCGCCTCCGTCATTAGCACCTCCCCCGCGGGTCGTTCCGTAGATGTAGCCGTCAGTGGCCTGAGTCAAGCTTCCGGCTCCAAGCCCATCCGGGCAGGCAAGCTGGGAGCAAAAACGATAGAGCGTCGTTAAAGCGCCGCCGGGGGTGATTCGATAGAGGGTTCCTTCGTTGGACGGGTTGCCGCCCTCGGGCGTTGTTCCGTAGAAATTCCCATCGGAGGCTTGAATCAATCCCGAGGGTTGCTGGCCATCGGAGCAGTTCGGCTGAGAACAAAAGTTATAAAGCGTCGTCAGCACGCCGCTTGGCGTAAACCGGAAGACGGTACCAGCGGAATTCGCGCCATTCTCAAATGTTGTTCCATAGAAGTTTCCGTCGGAAGCTTGAATCAATCCACTAGGCGTGGAGCCATCTAAACACGGGGCATTCTGGGAACAAAACGTATACAGGGTCGTTAGCGCGCCCCCCAACGTTATTTTAAAGATTGTGCCTCCGCCGCCGATCGAGGTTGTTCCGTATAAGTTCCCGTCGGTCGCTTGGATCAGCCCGTTAGGGTTAAGACCGTCGACACAGGCGTTGGGCAGCAAGGGCGGGGGACAAAAAGTGTAAAGCGTCGTCAGATCGCCAGATGGAGTGATTTTGAAGACAGTACCGTAGGTCTGGGGTTCGATAGTGGTCCCGGTTACCCCATACAGGTTCCCGTCGGTAGCCTGAATCAGCCCTGCCTGTGGGAGACCTCCATCGGCGCAGGCGGCTTGGGAACAAAAGTTGTATAGGGTAGTTAACGTGCCCCCAAGAGTCATTTTGAATACGGTACCGTTGGTGTTCGCTCCACCATAGAATGTGGTTCCGTAGAAATTGCCGTCCTTATCCAGCACGAGGTTACCCTCTGGGACGCTGCCAGTGAGGCCGCTGAAGCTCGCTAAAGTAGCGAGGGTCTGCGCAGGCGAGTTGATCGCGAAAGAGCATACGAGGAGGCAAACGAAGGTTGCGCTCCAGCAATTCGCTCGCGTGACTCGCGCCAAAAGCAAGTCCATTGCGAACGCAACCCGCGTTAATCTGAGAGGGGTTTCATGTTCCTTCTTCATTAGTGCCCATTTCCTTTGCTGCCGGTGTTCGTGTGCCGAAGCTCGCCTCGAACACATAAGCGGGCTCTGGCGGAAGTCCTCCCCAAAAAACCATAGCATGTGCCGACGAGCAACTAACTGGTTGAAGCTGCCTCGAATCGATAGAGGTATTGGAAGGGCGTTTCATGCGCAAAGCAGATTAGGCGCTATCCAGGGGCGCGGCTGAAAAGCTGAAATCGAAACCATGTCATTCGACGCAATTCGAATCTGTTTTACAATCACCTCCTATGGACCTTTCAGAAGCCATCCTCGCCCTAAAGGAATGTCGTAACCGTATCGAATCGGCTCTAGCCAGCCTCGAAGACGCTACGGAATTGCAAGCTCGACAGTCGTCTTCGCAAGTCCGTCCGAACGCAATAGGAAAACGGACAAGCGGGCTCCGCGAAAGCCTGAAGGAGGACGGCAAGAGGCTGGATGCCGATTGGCCCAGGCACCGAGGGCTCTATCGCGGTTCCTCCAGGGTCAAAAAGCGTGATCAGAAATGAGCTGTCGCCATGCCAGTCCAAGGCAAGAAAGACCGCATGATTTCCTTTCGACTCTCCAGCGAGGAATACGAATTAGCGGAGGAAGTCCGCCAATCTGCCGGGGTCCGTTCCGTCTCGTCCTTCGCGCAGCTAACGCTCATGGCAGCGTGTGATGCCGGCAAGTCCGATCAAGTTGTGAGCCAACGAAGGTTGGCACGAATGGAAACGCAAGTCAAGAACGCCCTGATGCGATGTCAAACCTCGATAGAAATGTCCCCCTGTTCGCCTCAGTAGAAATGTCCCTTTTTTGATTTACGCCGCCGACCAACGAGAGGCGCTCCACAGCTGCTACCTGTTAGGACTTTGTTTTTCCTTCATAGGAGGGTTTGGGTTTTGATCTTGACCCTACTTACGGGTTTACCGGAGGGCGGCGCCCTGCGAATCTATCGTCAGCGATCCTTCTGCTTTGCCGTCAAAACCGATTGTCGCCATGAATGGTCCGGGGTCGGTTTCGGCCGTGTCACAAACCTCCTTTTCGGCGGCGGCGGCGCGTTCGGGCGCTGCGCCATGTCATGCCATTGCAGAACCTTGCCTTCCAGCAACATCGTCAAGGAGCCGTCTCGGTGCTCCCGTACGGTCACCGTGTGGCCGGCGCTCACCGGTATCTTTTGTTGAGCTTCGATCTGTAGCCACCGGTTGCCATATTGCACCACCCAATCGTTGCCCACCTTCCGTTCCTGCTCCAGACAGAACACCTGATCGAGATCCATTCGCGCCGGTAACCGGTAATGGAAGTCGGCCTTCTCGCGGGGCGCCACCGCATACTTGGCGTTGTGCTGCGGCAGATAAATCTCCTTGACGAAACGATTCGCCGCTTCATACTCCCCGATGTTGCGCAGTCGCATCTTCTTGATCAGCCGGTCCTGATGTGTCCCATGACCTCGCTCCACGCGCCCTTTCGCTTGCGGTGAATGGGCCCCAATCAGCTCGATCCCCAGCTTGGCGCACATGCGCCCAAACTGCGATACGCCCACCACCCCGTCCTGTCGCTCACGCGCCGTAGGCTGGTGATGATAGACGTTCTTCCAGTCCACATACAAGGCCCGCGGCACTCCGTACTTCTCCACCCAGGCGCGCAGCGTATCGGCAACTCCCCACGTCGTCTCTTCGTCCGCAAACGTCGCCCAACTTGTCGATGTAGCGTCATCCACCATATGCAGGAGACAACCGCGCGGACCCCGGCCTTCCAGCCAGTTTTCGAAGCTCCCGTCCATCTGCACCAGTTCCCCGAAATGCGCTCTCCGGAGCCGCCTCTGCCGATAGGTCTTTCGCTTTCGCTCGCGCGTCCATAGGCCCGCTTCCAGCATCCAGCGGCGGAGCGTTTCAGGATCCACTGCGATTCCATGATCTTCCGCCAGATGCTCGGCCGCCAGTGTCGGACCGAAGCGCTCACAACCGCTTTCGCCTCCGTACAGCGTCTTCACCAAATCCAAAACGCGTTGACGGATTTTCGCTGCCTTCCCGTGATTGGATCGTCGCCCCGCGTTGCCATGCACCAGACCTTTCGCGCCCGACTCCACGAAGCGCTTAAACAGCCGCTTGGTCTGCCGATAGCTTAATCCCAGAATCTCGGCGGCCTCCCCTTGCGTCAGTTCTTCCGTCCTCACGCGATCGAGCACACCGGCTCGTCGAACTTCTCTATCGCTCATCGATGTCCTATTCAACCGGGGCCTCTGGCCCAGTTTGATGGGGACATTTCTATCGAGCTATCAAGGGGACTTTATCATCGAGGTACAACAGAACGCCCTGATGCGAATCGGGGAATTGGAACGAAGACGCCCAGTCAGAAAGGCGAAATAATAGCGAACTCGTACCTCGGCCATCCGATCGGAGATCTTGAGTTAACCAGAAGGTCTTAGGTTCGAATTGGGTCTGAGGAGCCATTTACTTTCAACAACTTACAGGGGTTACGGTTATCACGCACCCCACGTAAATTTTTCAAAAAACTGGCCATATAACGTTATGTTTTGTTCTCTGTTTCCCTCTCCTGGTCGCTCACGCGGTTTTCGAACTCGCGTGTGGCGAGCATCTTCAGGTTTTTCTCTGTTTCTTCCATGAGAAGGCCGGCAGCTGTCAACTGAAACTACTCGGTTTGTGCTTCTAGCTTTCACACCATCCGGTGCCGACCAACGGGAGGCGCGACAAAGCGACTGCCGTAACGCCTTTCCTTCTTAGGAGGGTTTTGTTTTTGCTTTCTTTTCCCCTCCTCCGCATCAAGGCGGGTTACTTCAAGGCGTAAGTATAAATGGCATCTTGCTTCTAGCTTTCGCACCACCCGGTGCCGACCAACGGGAGGCGCGACAAAGCGACTCACCGTGATGCCTTTCCTCTTAGGAAGGTTTTTGTGTCCCTCCTCTTACCGGTCCGCCTCTCGCACCCGCTTCCATCCGCACTCTTGTGGACCATACTTAGTCCCGTGCCCATTGGGTTCCATTCTCGAGAGTGGGGTGCTGCCATCTCCGTTAGCGGCTCGAAGCCGAGAAACAGATCGCAGTCACCCCAGTTCGGCGGTTTGCGGACCGCCAACTTGTCTACAAAAGTCGTGTTCTGCTCTAAGCTGCCGCAGGCATTGTACGCGCTGCATTGTGCAGCGGCTCGTATACTTCCCCGCTGACCCAGAGCCGGTGCAACAACACGGCCAGCTTTCGCGCCACCGCCACCACCGCCCGCTTTTTGCCGTTGCCGCCCCGCGCCGCAACTTCCAGGCCCCACCGCCTTAGATCACAATCCGGGCCGAACGGCCCCAAGATAGTGCGCGCAGTTCACCAGCGTCCGCCGCAGCCGGCTGTCACCTTGCTTAGTGATTCCCAACTGTGGGTCGCGGCTTCCCGACTGGCTACGCTTGGGCTGCAGACCCAGGTAACAGCCCACATCACGGCTCTTCGCAAACCGCCACGGATCGCCTATTGTTAGCCTGAAAGTCAACGCCGACAAAGTCCCAACGCCCGCCACTTGGGTCATCAAACGAATTTCCGGGTACCGGGTCAACGCCAGGTGTTCCAGGCGCTCGTCGTACTCGCGGATCTGCTCGCTTAAGTGGTCCACGCTCTCCAACAGCGGAGCTAGCGCGTTCCGTAACTGTTCGGGAATGGCGTTTGCCGCATGTCCGCAAAACACAATCGTGGCGCACGGCGGTATCCGGCCACCGACCGCTTTCACCATCCCGCGTATCAGGTTGATGGTGTCGGCACGCTGCTTCACCAAAAGCTCGCGCGCTTGGACAACGGCGCGGTCGGCATGTTCCTGATCACTCCGCTGGGCGATCGGCTTCAACAACACAGGGTCCAGCCGGGCCAGACGCGCTAGCTTATGTGCATCGACGCGATCCGTCTTGTCCGTTCCCGCGTAGATCAGCGGCAGCGCCCGCGCGTTTGCCACGAGCACTTCATGACCACACTCCCGGGCAGCTTTCGCGATCCATCGGGAATGCGTCCCGGTTTCCAGAGCCACCCGCGCGACCGGGCCCGCCGCCAACCAACGCCGCACGTCCGGCTCGCGCGTTCGTATCCGGTCTTCGATCAAGAGAGTCCCGTTCCCATCGATCACCGCCGCGTAAATATAGTCGTCGCTCACATCCAGGCCTATCGTGCTTCCGTTGGGGTAAGTGGCTGAGTTGACGAGTTTACCCTTGCTACTCTTTTTCATGGCCGATCTCCTTTGCACCTTCAAGTGCGTTCGAGGGAGAGTTTAACCCCTTCCTCCTTGAGCATCGGCCTTCTCATCCCATCTCCGTTGTGGAAGCACGAACGGTTAACGGCAACGTTGAGTAGCTCCAAAATGAGTTCGATAGCTAGGAAAGCTTGGACAAACAAGGGGTTTGACAGACTTTGGATTGCGTCACCGTCATCTTTCAGTCGGCGTGAGATTGCCCCCGCATGGGCCGGAGTCAGATTTGCGGTGAGGGCGGCGGCCAGGCGTTGCTTGCATTCATCGACGATGTCGTCCGGGTGTAGGCTCATATCGATCGCCTGATATTCCGCGATGGCCCCGTGCGCCGCTAGCAGATTCATTATCTCGGCTGTCTGGCTCTCTTCGAGCTTGCTGCCCTTGATCTCGACGCCTTTTTCCGGCCAAGCGTCGCGCAACCTGAGGAACTCATAGAACAGCGCTGCTTCGGTGGCCACAGGCACGACTAGGGCGAGCACAACCGAGAACTTGCGTCTGCCGTGCGGTGGGACAAATGCTCCGGCCTCATCGATGTAGATGTTCATATCGGTTCAACGCAGCGATCGAACCCGTCGAGCATCATCATGGGACATCGGCTTCATTAAAGCTGGCAACTGGGCCATAACGTGTTCCCCACGGACGAGCAGTCGCGCTCGAAAAGGTGCATCAGGTTCCCGTGCTGATCGCCCAGAATCTCCACTTCGATATGCAGCGCGCGCCGGATGTACTCCTCCAGAAACACCGCGTCATTGCCGAAAGCCGCGCCGCTTCCTTGCGCGCTTCTTCCAGCTTGCCCGCGAAGTCTTCGGGCTTCTCCACCACGCGCATGCCGCGTCCACCGCCCGCCGAACGCCGCCTTCACGATCAGCGGGAACCCGATCTCTTCCGCCACCTTCTGCGCGGTCGCGGGATCGGTAAGCGCTTCCTCGGTTCCCGGCACAATCGGCACGCCCGCGCGTTCCGCCAAGTGCCGCGCGGCGGTCTTGTCGCCTAACAATTCCTGGCTGGAGCAACTCCGCGTCACATTGAAGTTGCTCCGAAGGTTTTATAGCTGGTGCTCAAACCTTGCGCAATGCTGGAGTTGCACAGTTCACTTAGAATCGATTGCCTGAGCAGGCAGGAAAGTCACCGCAGCGAAGACAGCAGCGACGCCCGAGGGGACAGCGACGACGAAGAAGGACCAAGTGCTGGCGCTGTTGCGCTCGCCTTGATCATTGAAGCATGCGGGCCGAGTGTACGCGCGCCCGCAATGCGAAATGCGCGGTAATCGACATCCGGGTCGCCGCTGAGAACGCGTTTCAGCAGAGTGGTCTTGCGAGCGCCCCATCCTGGCTTCTCGCGTTTGGCGGCGACAATCGCTGCCTCGACCTGCTCAGGAGGTCGGTTGGCATAACGGTGAGGCCTGCGCGCGCCCGGCTGTAAGTCGCGCACTCCGGTACCCAGCGCACCGATTGAAGGATTCGCCAATCCGTTCGAGAGAGACGGTGCGCTAAGTGGAGCCAGGTCCGGAGGCGGAAACACTTGGAGTAGCGGATTAGAAAGGGCAGCCCCTCTTTCCGCAAACTCATTTGCGGAGCCGACCGCGTCCGCGATTATCGACGCTCCTTCCAGTTCCGTTGCGGTCTTCGTAAAGCCTTTTAGGTCGGCGATTTTTCCCGAATCGCCAAGAAAATCAGGCAACCCGTAAGAAGGGTCCGACCCATTGATCCCACTGTCTAAAGCGGTTGCTCCCCAGTTCATCAAATCCGCGTCCACACCCTCTTCTCCGACGGCGGCCAGTGCGATGGAGAAAGCCGGCTTTAGAGCCGCGACGGCGGCGCCTCCAGGATCTGCGGCAATCCCCGAAACGAGATTACGCTCCCATTCCGCCGCGTCCAATAATCCACCGGCTAACGACGATGTAGAACTTTCCCAAGCCTGCTGGATGCGCGCTGGAAAAGAATCAAGTTGATCGGCGAAAGAAGGGCCTAATGCCGGAAGTTGCCCGGGAATAAAAGAGAGATCCCATGAATCCCCGTTGAAGTGCCAACCGGTACCCTGCAGACGGCTATTTCGATCAGTCCCACCTCGCCAATGAGGTCAGGCTGTTCGCCGATGCGAGTCCCCGGCGAATCATGGCGCAGCGCGTGGCCGATTTTTCCAAGGCACGGTGCGAGTAAGCCTGTAAGCTTGATATGCATCCCGTGTGAAAGACATGCGCGCCACGATCGGTGTTCGAATGCATTCCGGTTGGGGTGTGCTGACGGCCGTTTCAACCGGTCCCGGCGCGGTGGAGGTGATTGACCGAAGACGTATCGCTCTGACGGTCGGGATTTCCGGCGCGAGCCAGCCTTATCACTTCGCGGAGAATATGAACATTTCAGAGGCGGAGGAGTATCTGGCAGACTGTTTTGCGGCTTCAGAGCGCCTCGCTTCGGCGGCCGTCCGGGAGGTGATTGACGAATTGCGCGGACGGGGTTTCCATCTTACGGGTTCCGCGATCCTGTGGTCTTCGGGCCTTCCGCTGCCGCCGCTTTCAAAGATCCTCGCCTCTCATGCTCTGATTCATGCGGCTGAAGGCGAATTCTTTCGGACAGCCTTCAGGAAAGCGTGCGAGGGAAGTGACGTCTCCGTCACTTCGCTTCAGGAGCGTAATCTCGACGCGATTGCGCGGGGGACATTCGGCGACGAATCGAACCGGT
This sequence comes from Bryobacteraceae bacterium, assembly GCA_965225785.1. GTDB lineage: Bacteria > Acidobacteriota > Terriglobia > Bryobacterales > Bryobacteraceae > Bog-113. Next base: position 19,723 of record CBDDBV010000032.1, read on the forward strand.
TGTTGCGCGAGATTTCGATGGCTGGCCGTCATATCGGACCACCCTGGACGAAGGATCAAAAACTGGCTGCACTTGCGGCACTGATACTTCTGGAAATGCCAGAAGCGTGATAGCGGCGGATCGCCTGTGCCCGGCCCGGACAAGCCGTCTTAATGGAGTCACTTCTTCGAAAGCCGTGAATATGACAAAAGCAGACGTCTACCAGTTCATCTCAAAACAGAAGCTCGGCGTGTTGAGCAGCGTTTCTTCGGCTGGAACCCCACAGTCGGCCCTTGTGGGAATTGCCGTGACTCCTGAACTGGAAATCATCTTCGATACAGTGATGAATTCGCGTAAGGCCCGGAATTTGATGGCGAATCCCCTTTGCTCCTTTGTGATCGGATGGGCCGGCGAAACCACGGTGCAGTACGAAGGCACAGGACACACACCGAAGGAGCCGCGCTGGCACGTTACCAGGAGATATATTTCGCCGCGTGGCCTGAGTGCCAAAGCCACCTGAGCTTGCCGGGCATTACCTATTTCGTCGTCCAGCCGAAGTGGATCCGCTATAGCGACTTTGACCAAAATCCGTCGTGTATTGAGGTATTCGATTTATAGGGCGGCTGTTTCAGGGCCTCAATTCCATACCCAGAATGCCGCCATACCTATCACTCGACGGCATGCGCGGATGGGACGGACTTCGAGACCGCCTTCGCTTCGTCTCGTCTTAGCCGAATGCGCAAGGCGCGCCCAGCAACGGAAACAACCCCTGCGGCGAAGGGGCTTGCTGCGAGCGTCCGGGCGGCGATGACCGCGCGCTTTAATGTTCGTTCAGCGTGCGAAAACAAAGCGGACCGATCGTAGTTTCTAAGTGCGGCTGGATCGCGCTACCCCCGCTCAAGGACCCGATCTCCGGAGCTGCATGAAAAATCCGGGCTCTACCGGAATCATTATTCACATCCCCGGAATGGTTTTCTGAAAGAAGCTTCATCCATGCGAGCGTCGCTGGACAACAGAGGGGACCCGGTTCTCTCCACTGAGAGGTGGAGGGAGCGGATTGCCCCAGAAAAGGTGGTGCCGCGCCGCTGTTCAACTTCCCGGAGGCGCGTCAACCGGGAGGTTCGCTTTGGCATTCGCGGGCTGTCGTGAGGGCGTGCTCTTGTGATCGCTGCGGTAGCGGCCGGGGGGTTGCCCGAACTCACGTTTAAAGGCTCGGTTGAACGCTGCTTCCGATTCGTATCCGACATCGGCTGCAATATCGGCGACGCCTCGAGACGTCGTTTTGAGCGATCGTGCAGCCAATTGAAGCCGCCACCGCGTCAGATATGTCATGGGGGGCTCAGATAGGAATCGCGTGAACCGCTCCACCAAAGCGGACCGCGAGATGCCCACTTCTTCCGCCAGATGCGCGATGGTCCACGGCTCAGCGACGCGGCGATGCAGCAAAGCGAGGCTTTTCCCCACGATGGGATCGCGGCTTCCTGCAAGCCATCCCCGCTCCTGCACCGGCAAATTGCCAACGTAGCGCCGCAGGGCATCCACAAACAGGGCTTCGGAGAGTTTCGCAAGCATGGCTTCGCTGCCGGCGCTTCCCGAACCCGCTTCGTCCACCAGGTGCATGATGGAACTCTCCAGCCAGTGGCCTGAGCGGTCCGCGCGGATGTTGACCTTGAATACGGCCGGAAGCCCGCTCAGAATGGGGCGGCTGAGGTATGGGTCGCAAGTCATGTATCCGCAGACCAGCCGTGAAATGTTACCTCCGCCGCCCGCCCGCAGAGGACTCAACTCGCGTGCCTGGATTTTGGCGTTGATTCCATAGTTGGGGAACGGCCGGGTGGCGTCTTTGCCGCTGCTCATATGGTGAGCATCCCCGTTCGGAAAGATGACGACGTCGCCGGGCCCAACTTCGGTGGATTGACCGTCCAGTAACTCGATGACCGCCGCCCCCTCGACGACCAAATGGTAAAGCACTAGATGTTCGGCGCCGGGGGCGACCGTGGCTGTCATGGTCTTCGAGCCGGGCGCCGAAACGCCCCAGGGAGCGGAGAATTCGGCCGTAAAGAACACCGCGCCGTTCAGTTTAACGCCGCTCAGGATCTCAGAAAAAGCGTCCATTCGGTGACCTGCAGACTTTCCGCAAACTCTCCCGGACTCCGCGCAAAGCGATCTGCCGCTGGAAGCTGTTGGAGCAAATTTTCGCGACGCTCGAGCATGGATTTTTGCGGCAACGGCAGTGCACCATTGTATTCCTGAAGGACTCCACGTTGAGTTCCCGGGTTCATGAAACGGAGCATAGATAATGACTCGCATCTTCACCTTCCTCTACGGCGTGGCAAGCTACCTCCTTTTCCTTGCCTCGTTTCTTTACGCCATCGGGTTTATCGGCGATTTCGTGGTGCCGAAGTCCCTGGATTCTCCGGCCGAGGGCCCCTGGCAGACCGCCTTGTTTATCGACCTTGGGCTCTTGTCACTTTTCGCGCTGCAGCACAGCATCATGGCGCGGCCAGCCTTCAAACGGACCATCACGCGGGTGATATCCAAGGCGGCGGAACGCAGCACTTTCGTTCTGGCGAGCAGCATCGCTCTTTTGTTTTTGTTCTGGCAGTGGAGACCGCTGGGCGGGACCGTCTGGCGGGTTCATAACAAGGTAGGAACGGTATTGCTATACGGAGGCTTCGCATTCGGCTGGCTGTTAGTGCTGTTCACAACCTTCGTGATTAACCACTTTGACCTGTTCGGGCTGCGCCAGGTTTGGCGCCATCTGCAGGGAAAGCCCCAAACCGGTTTGCAGTTTACGACTCCGTTTATCTATAGGATTGTCCGTCATCCGCTCTACGTCGGATGGTTCTTCGCGTTCTGGAGCGCGCCCGTGATGACCGCGACTCACCTGCTGTTCGCGATGGTGACGACGGCGTATATTCTTGCCGCCATCCAGTTGGAAGAACGCGATCTGATGGCGGCGCACCCGGAGTATGCGGCATATCGAGACCAAGTGCCCATGATCGTTCCTGGAATGCCGCAGAACGTTATCATTCCCGCTGCACTCTTACCGGCGAGGCCCGCAGCCATGCCTGAGGCGTGATCGTTCATCGCTCCCGAACGGAGGAAGTGTCTCTAAATACTAAATTCGGGTAAGAAAAAAACGGTTCTACTCGACGGTAAAATTCGTTGTAGCGGTACGGTTGAAGCCCGGATATCCGCCGTAGATCACATCCACGCCGGCAGGAATCTCCGATGGGATCGTGACCGACACGGTGAAGCTGCCGTTCGCGTCCGTTTCTGCCGTGCCAATTTTAATGTACTGTTCGTCCGAGGAGATAACATACACGGACTCTCCAGCGGGATAACCGTAGCCCTGGACCGTTGCTGTGGTCCCTGCGGGTCCAGAGTTCGGATTAATGGTGAGGCGCGGCTCGACCTTGTACACCGCAACGCCGAATCTACCGCTGGTCTCGCCAGTCCCTATAGTCTCGTTTGTGCCCCCGAGACCGCTGCGATTTGCTCGTTTAAGGAAAAACTCCCGGTTGCGTCGGCGATAACCGTTTTGACGAAGTTGAGTCCAAGCGAGCCATCCGAATAAATCCTGACGCGTTCAGATGGGCCGAACCCACTCCCGGTGAGAGCCATGCAATGCCCCGTTCCGAATCGATGCCCTCGAAATACCCAACCAGCAGCGCGCGAAAGTAAACTCCCGGAGCAAGGCCGGGGCGACCGGTCCTGGAATAGAACGATTCGCACTCCGACTCGGCGAACGCGTCGAATCCACGTTTACCTAACAGCCGGTTCAGGCGCTCATAGAAAGGGTGCCCGGCGGGAGTTGCGAGCCGAGCCGCGTCAATCCAAATGGGTTCCTGCTTCTCATCCGGCCCTCGCTTGCCCAATGACATGTTCCCATCGTAGAGCGATTTGTTCTCCTATGCCAGGCTAAAAGTCGAGTTGCACCACGGGCTGCTAGAACATCGACGCATCCATTGGCGATCCGCCGACGCATGTCTGCGAGTTGATCCAGGTGTTGAGCGCCGCGTTGTACGGGACGGCAAACGCGCTGTCCACGTAATAAAGCTCGTCGGCGGCAATATCGTTGAACGCGTTGACATAGCTCATCGCCAGCGAGTTCTCGTTTGTGTAGTTGTTCCCCGTTTCGCCAAAGTTACCGCCCGTGTAGTCGTAAAATTCGTACTGTGTATTGACCGCTCTTGCCGGGTCGGGCTGGGTAGGGTTTGCGGCGCTGGTCGAGGGCCAGAAAGAATAGATTCCAATTTTCCCTCCACCATTGACGTAGTTATTGTCCGGGTTCAGCTGACTAACGGTTAGGTCGACCGTGCGGAAAGCAATCGCGTGCGGAGGAACAGGGCTTCCCGCGACGGTCTCCGACGGGTACTCGTCCATTGTGCTGAGGACGTAGGGCTGGTGCTTCTGGTTGTTGAAGTAGGCGCCACCATTGTTAAGGATTGACGAGATCCGTCGCTGCTGGCACGTATTTGAAGATAGGATAAAGTCCCTAATACTCTCGCGGCCGTTCAGGTAATGAATCGGGGCGCTTGTATTGAATCTCCAGTGGAAGTCGTCCTTTAAAGCCGTGCCGTACAGATACGGGAGGATATCGACGCTGGAGCACGCCTGCGGGACCACCGTCGGAGTGGGCAACGCAGCATTCGGCGGGTAGAAAACCCGCTGGCCGGGGAAGCTGATGTAGAGCGGCACGTTTAATACTTCGTCGTAAAGCGCCCCAGTCTTGTTATGCAGGCAGTGCGAGCCCCCAAAATCCCCATGGTCGGATAGAAAAATGATCATGATGCCGGCCGAGTTGTATTCAAAGTTGCCGGGCAGGAAAAAATTGCTTAGAACCAAGCCGATCTGATCATCGACGCATTTCTGCATCCACAGATAGTAATCAAGGAACGTCAACCACCCGCCGACGTTCTTAACTTGTCCGTTTTTATAATTGGTCTCCGACTGATACCAGATCTGAATCCCCGGCTTGCCGTTAGCCGGAACGCTGACGTTATCGCTTACGTTCCAACCGCTTGGAGGCTGCACGCTCGAGTTGTATATTTTCGGAAGCGGATAGAGGTAGCTATTGTCGTGCGGGCCAGCCGAATATCCCAGCGTGTTTGGCGCGGGATAGGCTGGTCCGGTGCTGTTGGCGGGGCCAAATCCAGTGGTGCCCGCAAGATTATACGTGTACGGGAAGCCGGAGATGTCGTGCGGGTTCACGAAACTCACAGCCGCGAACCACGGAGTGGGCGTCACTGCATTGTATCCGCTCACGAGAGTCGGTAGTAAGTTCTGGATAAACTGCTGCGAGATCGCGTGGTCGTTGTAGTACGTGGTGCTATTCGGCGGCACCGAAGCTCCTGAGACAGGAGAAGAGTTCGGGGCGGGCGCGCGTACTTGCCAAACGCCTGGGGAGTGCCACCTTCCGCTACATAGGCGTAATAGTCGGCCGACGCAGTAGCTGCGGAGAGAGCCGCAGCAAAAAGAAATGCAAAGGATCGAATGTACATCTGTGCTCCTGAGTTGAAGCCGTTCCTATTTTGTCTGGTTCAACAGCATGCTCGTAGTACCCGAGCCGCTGGGCATCATGATGTCGTCGAAGCCCGCGTTTGCCGCCTGCCCGTGCCAGTTGCCGTAGAAGATGTCTCCCGCAAACTCGCCGAAATACCGCGGCTGCGAGAACTCCGCGTTTCCTTCGTTGGTGAAGACCGCGATGTTACTTCCGTCCGCCACAGCAACATCGTTCAGGCCGTCTCCGTTCAGGTCCAGGATCACGGGATCATAGGCGTCCAACAGTCCCGGCGCGCTGAGGTTTTCGATACGCGTGAAATTTCCCTTACCATCATTAAGGTATCTGGCTAAGTCTGTGTCGAGAAGCAAGTCGGTCGCGTCCGAACTGCGACGGTTCCGCAATCTAACGCGGGAAGCCCGTGCATCGACGAACTCCTACCTCACCGCTGTCATCGAGTCCCAGGAAACCGATGAGGCCGGCAGGCTCTTTTGCAAACGCATTCGGCGCGAGAAAGCCGAAGACTGAGTCAGTAAGTGACGTGACATTTCAGTCGCGTGCGGCTTGACTTCCACCGGTGCGCATCAGCCTAACATGCGCCATGTCCAACACCAGCAAGACCAGCAACACCACCAACCTGATTCCCATCACCGAAGGCGACGGCTTTGAAACCGAAGCCGACTCCGGCATCATCCGTCTGTTTGTCGGCTCCCAGGGCGATGCCCTGAACTGGCGCACCGGCCAGTCGCGGCCACTCAAAGACGGTTGAGTTCGCTCATGTAAACTGGCCCACTTCGCTCATCTGAAATGGCCCACCTGAAAGACCGGAATGTAAGCATTCCGGGATGGACAGGAGGCAGAAAGTGGAACTATTCGAAGAGATCCGGCGCGGACATGCGGCGGGCGAGACGATACAAGGGCTGGCGAAGAAACACGGGGTGCATCGGCGGATGGTGAGGCAGGCGATAGCCAGCGCCGTGCCGGCCGAACGAAGGAAAGTGGACCGGGATCGCCCGCGAATCGGACCATTGAAAGAGCACATCGATCGGATCATCCAGGCCGACAGCGGTGCGCCACGGAAGCAGAGACATACCGCGCACCGCATTTACACGCGGCTGAGAGAAGAGCACCCCGAACATCCGATCAGCGAGCCGACCGTACGGCGCTATGTTGCCGTGCGGAAGCGGGAGTTGGGGCTAAGTGGCCGTGAAGTGTTTGTTCCGCAAAGTTATCAGCCGGGTCAGGAAGCTCAGGTGGATTGGTTCGAGGCCACCGCGAAACTAAGCGGCGAGCGCTGCCTGTTGCAGTTCTTCGCCATGCGCAGCATGGCGTCGGGAGACGCGTTCCACCGGGTTTACACCAACGCCACGCAGCAGGCGTTTCTGGAGGGGCATGAGCACGCGTTTGCTTACTTTGGCGGCGTGTTCCGAACCTTGCGTTATGACAACCTGCCGATGGCGGTGAAGAAGATCCTGCGCGGATATCGGCGCGAGGAGACGAGCCGGGTGATCGCGTTCCGCTCGCACTGGGGCTTCCGCAGTGAGTACTGCAACCCAGCCAGCGGCAACGAAAAGGGAGGCGTCGAAGGCGAGGTAGGGCGCTACCGCCGGAACTGGCTCGTACCCGTGCCCGAGGCGGCGGACCTGGCCTCGTTGAACGAGCAGCTGCTGGCCGCTTGCATCGCGAGCCGGAAGCGCACTATCAGCGGGAAGAGCAGAACGGTGGACGAAGACAGTCGGATGGAGCGGACGTCGCTGTTGCCGTTGGTGGAAGAGAGTTTTCCGATCGAGGAGATCCTGTTCCCGATTGTGGTGGACGGCAAAGGGCGCGTGAAGGTGAAAGCAAACTGGTATTCCGCTCCGTTGTGGCCAGGTGTGCGCGCTACGGCGCGGGTGTGGCCTGCGCTCATTGAGATTGAGCACGATGGCAGGTGCGTTGCGCGGCATCAGCGCTGTTATAGCCGCGGACATCAGATTCTCAGTCTCGAACACTACCTGGATGTGTTGGAGAAGAAGCCCGGCGCCATGGCGGGATCGACGCCGCTGGAGCAATGGAAACAAGCGGGACGCTGGCCGGAATGCCTGGACAGAATCTGGAAAAAGCTGGAACACCGCCATGGCAGGAGCGGGGGAACCAGAGAGATGATCGCATTGGTGCGCGCCGGCTTGAGCGTGGGATGGGAGCGCCTGGTTCGCGCAGTTGAAGAAGCGCTGCGGCTCGGTGTCACGGACGCAGCTGCGGTGACGCACATCCTGCATATGCCGGACCCTGACACGCGGCGGCGCTATGGGATCGCGCTATCCGAGGAACTGGCGCAGTTCGAACGGCCGCAACCCGTAATAGATGAATACGACCTGCTGTTAGCGGCTCCCCTGCCGCGCAAAGGAGCGATCCAGTGAACAACCAGAATGAGTCGCTCGAACAGGCCAGCGTGAAGCAATATTGCAAGGCAGTGCGGACACCCGCGATCGCCGCGAATTTCGTCTCACTGGCGGACCAGGCTGTAAAGGAAAACCATAGCCATGTTCAGTATCTGGAAGCGTTGCTTGCACTGGAGTGCGAGGAACGCGACCGGCATGCAATCGCCAATCGCATTCGCGATGCACAGCTGCCTGATCGGAGCAACGAAGGCACAGGGCTCTGTTTCGATTGTGGTGGCGCCATGAAAACGCGACGGGGGCTACGCTCCAACGGAGAAGTAGACGTAGGTCCGGGACACATCCCGTATGCCGGAAAACGCGGCCAGTTGCCTCTACGGAGGGCAATCGAGCCTTCGCGACTGGTAAATACTGTCCGATAAGGCTGGTTATCGCCAACCAAGTTCCGGCTTCGAAACGCCTGAAACACGCAACTCGGACGAGCTCGATTTTCGTCACTCGGCCGATCTGGCGGGTTCGTGAGCTCTGGAGAAGGCATAAGCTACCGGTAGGCGTGCGGCTGCGGAGCGGCCGTGCAAGTAAGCACCCAACCAACTTTACCCCGGCCCATATTGTTCGGGACGCTGCCGTATTATTAGTCTGATCAGTACGAGGTGCGAAATGTGCGAATGGCAATGGGCAATCTGCTATATGCTCTCTGAGCAGCGGTCTCAAGGCCCAGAGTTATGCGGAACAGGTCCATATCCCGTTCCCATTCCATGCGGCGAACCGCGTGATGGCGCCGGACGTACCAGCAAGGCTCATGCTGGAACCAGTAGTGGGTCCGGGTGAGGACCGTGCGGCCTTTGTCCCAGATGATCTGCTGGTGATGGAGGAACCCGATCCGGAGCAAGCCATCCAGAACTTCGCGAGTGAACGACGACGCGTGCCAGACATGGGGTCACTCCTCCATTGGTCAAAAATTGCACGATAAGGTGGACTGAGGCCCTGGTAGGCTCCCCAACGGGGCTCGAACTCGGTTCCGCCCTCCCCGGATCGTCATTCGAACCCAAAATTTGTTCGAACCGCTTGCAACCGCGCCCCCGGCTCACCTTGTCCTAAAGGGTGAGGTGAGACAAGAAATGAGCTACACAATCGGCGATGGTATGGTTACGGTCGCGTTGGCGGGAAGCATTATTGGTTATCTTTACATGAAGCATCAGAGTCGGCAGAAGAGGATCGAGATCATTCATCAGGAGCGGATGGCGGCGATGGACAAGGGAATACCGTTGCCGGAGTTTCCGTTGGAGCCGTCGCGCGAGCG
>CBDDBV010000033.1:0-7173 GCA_965225785.1 Bryobacteraceae bacterium
ACTGAAGACCCTTCACCCGGGAAAAGCGGCGGCGGCGCAAGATATAACCGCGGTTCACATCGATCCACACGGCTGGGTGCTTCTGATCATCGGTGGGGCGGTGTCATTCATCGTCGCGTTGGTTGTGGTGGCGTGGTTTATGAACTGGGTGCGGAAGCGCGGCTTTGTGTCCTTCGGCGTCTACCGGATTCTGCTCGGCATCGCCGTCTGGATCTGGCTCGGGCGACAGGCGTAAGATCTCGCTTACAGTCTCGAAGTTATAACCTCGGTCTTGTAGAGCGGGAACAATGATCCGCAAAGCGTCGAGCATCTCAGAGATGTTCGGGTTAGGACGGGTGTCCCGTCCATCGTGCAGGCAGATAATGCCCCCGGGCGTGACCGCCTTGAGCACCCGCTCCGCGATGCGTCGTGCCGGCCATTCCCAATCGTGTCCGATCACAGTCCAGGACACGGCGATGAGCCCCAGCTTCCTCTGCGCGGCGCCCATGCCGTACCAATTCATCCCGTAGGGAACGCGGACGAGCGTGGGCGTGACACCCGTTTCCGCACAAATCACTTCTTGCGCGCGCGCAAACTCCTGATAGATTTCCCCCGGTTTCCGAAACAGCAATCGCGCGTGTGAGTAAGTGTGATTACCGATCTCATGGCCCGCATCGCGGACCGCGCGGGCGATGTCCGGAAGTCGCGCAACATTCGTCCCGCACTGAAAAAACGTGGCGCGCACCGTGCGTTCGTGAAAGTATGCGAGCAGGGGCGGCGTACTCTCGCTAGGCCCGTCATCGAACGTGAGCGCGACAGACCGGCGTTTTCCGGGCCCTCGATAAACGGACGGCCCGAAGATCTGCGCGGATTTCCCGCCGACGGCGTAAGCAGAGGCGCCAATAACCGACAGCGCTGACCCGGCGATGGGCCAAACAACCGATTTCTTCACAACCAGCTAAATCGGCGCGATCTTACCAGCAACAAAGTTCGAAACTAGCTTCTGGTAAACGCTTTCAGGAGGGTTGAAGAAATCGAATAGCATGAATAAATCGGCGCAGAGTTTTTTCACCAGTTGAGTGATCTGGGATTCAACTTGGTCAAGACGGAACTCAATTTGAGACGTTGTCTCGTCCTCGTTCTGGTTGACGCTCGGGAAGAAAGGTATCCCACTGGCGCTGGTCAGCGTGCGCCCGCGCAGCCCGCCATAGCGGACCCGAAATTGTACCGTTGCCCGTGAGTCGGCCCCGAGCAACCGATAGAGATTAGCGCAATGCAACAGACCCTCTGTTACACGTACGATTCGCGTATCGAAGGCAATTGCCGCCCCCGGAGTCTCATCTTCTGGCAACGACATCAATCCGTAGAAGTCCCCTTTTCTTGATAACGCCCAATACTCATACCTACCCCCGCGTGCTTCCCTTTTGATGCTTGCGACAATTCCCTCGTTGTTCGGCGTCGGCCGGGCATCCTCAGTGTCCAACACTGCCCCTAACGGCCAGCCGAGAGTATGAACTACCGCTTGGCGCGCAGCAGCTACCAATCTGTCCTGCGAACGATCAATCGGGGAATCGACACAACAATGATGAATTTCAACAAACCCCGTCTTGTTGACACTCGCGAGCCGTGGTTCAGCGATCGTGAACTGCCGTTCTCCCCACGCATGGTCTAAGTAGCGACGCTCTACCCGGGGTGGCGGAGCCAGCAATCCATTCCCGTTAAGCGCTTTGGTCCAGTCAAGTCTCGATGCGAGGAGCCTGCCCAGAACCTCGTAAGCGTACGCTAGTCCCGCGGGATCGGTTGCGCTCTCTTCCACTGCGGCAACTCGCTCGCCGAAGCTCCAATAAGGAATGTAGGGGATCTTTAATATCTCTATCGCGTCTTCAACGGGTGTCCCGCTCGGCAACCACTCCCGATACATTGGTTCGAACGTGGTCTTGAAAATCCCCTTCCATTCCGCCGCGCGCTGGTACTCCGTGCGGCTTTCATCGCGGGCTGGGAGCGGCACGACGATCAGTCTGCCGCGATCAAGCGGAAGATGGTTTCTGGCCTCTCGTGCGCGGTTAACAATATCCAATCCACCCTCCACGCTCGAATTCGTAGCCGTGAAAACAAGAACAAGCACGTCTGCGAGGTGGACCGTGCAAATCCCGCCGATGTCCGTCACGCCTGTTCGACTGTCTATAAGAACGAATTCAAAGCTCAAGACCCACTCGCTTCTGAGTTTCTCGATATAGGCGCCAAGCCCGCGTGATTCAAACAACGCTGGAAAGTCCAAATGTTGCATTCTTTCGACGTAGTGTTCCGAACGCCGTCCTGCTGAAATGACCGACACTGGCGACGAAGACCCCTTCAAGAAGAACCTGTGAACGCATTCCTCCCACGAAAAGCCTTGGCCGTCGGCCATCGCGTTTATCAGGTCCACAATCCCGGGTTTTGACTCTGCTAGTCCGGTGGCTTCCGACGTTGAGTTCGCAAAAAAACGCTCAATTCCAGGCGCTTCCAGATCCCAGTCCACCACCAGCACGGAATGACCCCATTTGGCCAGCAGCGCCGCTATGTTTGCCACGGCCATGCTGCGCCCAACTCCGCCCTTATAGGAGTAAAAGGTGTACACTATTCCCGGCTCTGTGCCTTTCACAGCCTGCGTAAAGGTGTACCCGATTCCTGGTTCTGCGGACATCACAACCTGCCTAGCGGAATCACGGGAGCCTGGTCGGGCACGGCCTCCATTAAAGGCCAGCCTTCTTGGTATGAGGGCGCTCGCCGAATTATTTTTGCGGTCGAAACGGCGAGTTCCTTGATTTTATCTTCAAGTTCCAGCGATCGCGGGCTGTTCCAAAACGCAGGCAGCGCCGACGCATAGGCGGTCAGGTCAAGAGATTGCACGCTTCGCGCTTCCGGCGGAAAGTGCTCGCCATCATGAAACCGGACCGGCGCGATCAGACCGTGGGAGCCCACGTTCGCGAGGGTCTCGCGATGAAGAAAGCTCCGCCACTCCGAAAGGCACCAACTCGACTGGAAATACAACGGAGACCAAACACTCACCATACATCGAGACTGCGTAAGAGCCAGTCTCAGCGTATCAGGCCAGTGATCTCCGGTTTCGATCAGTTCGACGTCGAAGAATATCTCGGCAACTCGCCCAATCTCTTCGCTAAGCCAGAGCTTGAGATGCTCATGCACTCTCCTAGTCCACTCCGCTGTTTGCCCGTGACGTTTGTAACTGAAGAATACGTCGTAGCTGTAGTCGGCGAGGCGGCTCATTGCCGTACCCTACTTCCCGAAATTCGCCGATCGGATCGCAAAGTTCAGCACAGACCCCGGAAAGACTCCCAGGAATATCGTCCCCAGCGCCGGTAACACCAGCGCCATCGCGGTCGACGCGGGTAACGATTCCGCCTCGGGCGTCGTGCTCACCGGCTCCTGCATATACATCACCGCGACGATCCGCAGATAGTAGTAAGCCGCCACCGCGCTGTTCAAAAGTCCCAGCACCGTCAGCCAGACCATGTTGGCCTGCAGCGCCGCTTCAAAGATATAGAACTTGCCGAAGAATCCGCCGGTGAGCGGCACGCCCACCAACGAAAGCAGGAAGATCGAAAACAGCGCCGCCGTCATCGGTTGGCGCGCGCCAAGCCCGGCGAAGTCGGAAAGCTTGACGCGTTTCTCGCCCTTGCCCGCTATGTGCGAAACCACGATAAACGCTCCCACATTCATGCACGCATAGGCTCCCAAATAGAACATGGCCGCGCCCGCGCCGAGATCGGAATGCGCCGCCAACGACACCAGCACGTATCCAGCGTGCGCCACCGAGCTATAAGCCAGCATGCGTTTGATGTTCGATTGCGCCAGCGCCGCGAAATTTCCGATGGTCATCGACAGCAACGCCGAAGCCCACACCAGCGGCATCCATCCTCCCGCGATTGTTGGAAATGCGGTCAGAAAGATTCGGATAAAGACAGCGAAGGCCGCCGCTTTGGGACCCGCCGACATAAATGCGGAAATCGGTGACGGCGCGCCTTGATACACGTCGGGCGCCCAGATTTGAAACGGTGCTCCCGATACTTTGAACCCCAACCCCACAAACATCATCGCCGCCGCGATCGCAAGCAACACCACCGGAACGTTCGCCTGCGGCCCGGTCACCAAGCCGTGAATCACCGCCAGATTCGTCGAACCGGTAGCGCCATAGACGATCGAAATGCCGTATAGGAAAAACGCCGTCGCGAAGGAACCGAGCAGGAAGTATTTCAGCGCCGCTTCATTGGCCCGCCGATCGTCCCGCAAATAACCGGCGAGAATATACGTCGCGATCGAAGAGATCTCCAGCCCGATGAAGATCATGATCAGCTCACCGGCGCTCGCCATAATGCACTGGCCCGCGATGGAGAACAGAATCAGCGCGTGGAATTCCCCCGTCTCCGCGCGCTCCCGCGAGAGAAATTCATACGAGCCCAGCACCACCACAATCCCGATGCCGATCACCAGCACGCGGAAGAATGTCGAGAAACCGTCGACCACCAGCATCCGAGAAAACGCTTCGCCGGGCATGGTGTTGGCATAAACCGCCGCCCCGATTGCCGCGGCCATTGCCACGATTGATATGTTTCCGAACACCGGGCTTGAGTGCTTCTTCACTAATGGGTCAAGCACCATCAGCAGCGTGCCCACCAGACACAAGATAATCTCCGGCAGGAAGCGCAGATACTCCACGCCCGCCGGAAACAGATCAGTCTGCACGGCGCGCCTCCTGCGGCGGCGCGGGTTGCGGCGCCTCGACGCGGAACGGAATATTCTGCTTGCCGTCTTCCAGAATGTGCGCAGTCGCGCCCGTAATCGCCGGCAGGAACGTCTGCGTGTAAACTCCCAGCCACAGCATCATGGCGATCAGCGGGGCGATGCAGAGCCATTCCCGCGCATCCAGGTCAGCATACGCGCGCGCCGGCTTCGGCCCGTAAAAGAGCCTTTGGTAGAGCCACAGCATGTAACAGGCGGAAAGAATCACGCCGATGGCCGCGAAGATCGCGTATCGGAAATTCGCAATCGCCGCACCCTGCAGCACCAGATATTCGCCCACAAAACTATTCAGCGCGGGCAGCCCGATCCCCGCCAGCGTTGTGATCAGAAACGTCGCCGCAAGCCAGGGCGCCACATGCGCCACGCCGCCATAGTCGACGATGGCCGTCGACTTCCGCCGCTGGATCAGCAGCCCCGCCACCAGGAACAGCCCGCCGGTCGAGATCCCGTGATTGATCATCTGGTACACCGCGCCATCCGTCCCCAGTTGCGTGAAACTGAAAATCCCCAGCACCATGAAGCCCACGTGGCTCACCGATGAATAAGCGATCAGCCGCAGAATATTCTTCTCCGATAGCGCGAGCAGAGCCCCGTAAATAATCGCGATGATCGCCAGCACCATGATCCACGGCGCATTCTCGCGCGCCGCCACAGGGAACAGCGGAAGGCAGAACCGGATCAGCCCCAGGACGCCCATCTTGAGGAGCAGCATGGAGACCGGCGGAGGCGCCTGTTCGTGAAAATCGGGTAGCCATGTGTGGAACGGAAATATCGGTCCCTTGATCGCAAACGCGGCGAAGAATCCAAGGAAGAGCAGCGTCTGTTCGGTGTGCGAAAAGACCAGACGCCCGCCGGAAAGCTGGTTCAGAATCTCCGGCAAGTCGAACGTCTTCGCGCGCGTATAGATGAAGATCATGCTGGTGAGCATCAGAACCGAGCCCGCCATCGTATACACGAAGAACTTCAGCGAAGCGTACGCGCGCCGTTCGCCGCCCCAGATGCCGATCAGGAAAATAAACGGGACGATACTGACTTCCCAGAACACGTAGAAGAGGAACAGATCGTACGCAGAAAAGACCCCGATCAGCCCGAATTCAAGCAGCAGAAGCAGGGCCAAATATTCCTTCGCCCGCTTGGCGATCAACGTCCATGACGCCAGAATCGCGAGCGGCGTCAGGAACGTGGACAGCACAATCATCCACAATCCGATACCGTCCGCCGCCACGTGATAATGAATCTCCGGGCTCTGCACCCACACGATATCCGTCACGAACATCGGACTCGGCCCCGCATGATAGTTCGTCGCTAAAGCGATTCCCGCCGCCAGTGTCACCACCGAAACGGCCAGCGCAAACAGACGAATGAACTGCCCCTGGCTCTTGGGAATCAGCAGCGTCAGAAGGAAGCCGGCGAGCGGCAAAAGAAGAATGATGTCGAGCAGGTTCATCGCGGGACCACCTGCGAAATCATCCCGTGCGAAATCCATCCCAGCACCGCTAAGATGACCACCGATCCCAGCACCACCCACGTCGCATAAGATCGAATGTTTCCTGACTGCAACCGCTTCAGCCCGCCGCCCACATTGCGGATGCCGTCGGCCGTCCCATTCACCAGGCTGTCGATCACGCCATGATCGATGCCATTCAGCAGAACCGCGCGCGACCCAACCAACGTCGGCTGCACGATCGCTCCGTTATAAATCTCGTCGACGAAAAACTTGTTGTAGACCAGCCGGTAAACACCGCCCATGGAACGCGCGAGCGATTCCGGCAGTCCGGGCCGCACCACATACAACGCGTAAGCCACCAATATTCCGATGACCCCCGCCAGCACCGAAACAATCTGCAGCGTCAGATTGACCGATGCGGAACCGCTGGCTTCCGCCATGGGAAACAGGTTCTCCAAATAGCGCGGCACGTTAAACGTGAACCCGCCCGCAAACGAAAGCAGCGCGAGAATCGCCAACGGAACCGTCATCAGCAACGGCGATTCGTGGGGATGCGCATCGCCCCGGTAAGTCCCGAAGAACGTCAGGAAAATCGCGCGGAACACGTAGAAGGCCGTCAGGATCGCGGTGATCAGCGCCACCACGTACATCCACGGTTGGTGATGCGCGGCGGCGATGAGGATCTCATCCTTGCTATAGAAACCGGCGAACGGCGGAATGCCGGAGATCGCCAGCCCGGCCACAATCAGGCAGATAAAAGTGAGCGGCGTTTTACTGCGCAGGCCGCCCATCTTCCGCATGTCCTGTTCGCCTCCGCAGGCATGGATCACGCTACCCGCGCCCAGAAACAGCAGCGCCTTAAAAAACGCGTGCGTCACCAGATGATAGATGCCCGCTGAAAACGCGCCGCATCCCAGGCCGATGAACATGTAGCCAAGCTGCGAAAC
>CBDDBV010000034.1:0-53602 GCA_965225785.1 Bryobacteraceae bacterium
ACCATCCGCCAAGCTCGACGGCACCACGTCCACAGTCCGAGTCACGGCGCGCGTTCCCCTCCGTCCCGGTGACCAGATCCGCATCGAAGCCCAACCCGACGGCGGCGAGTTAGCGGCGTTGGATTATATCGAGTGGAATGCTGACCGATGATGCCGCTCAACGAAAGTTCTCGATCATCATCAAATCGATATTCTCAAGGTCCACCGTCGCCACGATGATGCGATCCTCCTTCGGCGAGACGCAGAAATCCGGGCGCTCGCTGAAGAGCGGCTTGTCCAATCCGAACAGCTTCGTCTCGACTCCTGTCCGAAGGCTGAAATAGTTGAAGCTTTTCCCTTCCATTCTGGCTGGATGAGGACGGCCGCCCAGCCGAACGAAGTAAATCCCCTCGGCTCCCACGTTCCACCATCCGCTTCGGATGCCGCCCTTGAAGACGGTTACCGCGTCGTAGCGCACCCTCCATATCTGCTGGCTTCAAGAGTGCAAAGATCCGAAGTAGATTCATAGTCCGTCCGCCGACCAGCTTGGCCGCACCTGTTTGCCGCCCCAGCTTGTCACCCGCTTCGGCTTTCTGGTATCGACATCAACGACCCAAATATCCCGGGCGTAGCCAGTCAGAAGGTCGAACACCAGAAGCCGCTGAGTGGGATGCCACTTCGGCGACCCGGGACCGGACTCGGTGAAGAAGCTGATCTGGCGCGCTTCGGATTCGCCGAATTTGGAGCACCACAAGTTCGAAGGACCAGAACGATCCGAGACAAAGCAGATCTCGTTGCCGTCGGGCGAAATCGTCGGGCTGGAATCGATCCGCGTCGATGGAAAAAGCGGGGTAGCCGACAGGCCGCCATCGGGAGCGTTGCGGAGATCGGCGAAGCGTGTTCCGATCGCCGTGTGTAAGTGCGTCGAAAGCCTCGCTTTTCATACGCCAGAAGACCTGATGTGGTTTGGGAAACGGGAAGCCGTCCGAGCACCGGGAAATAGCTCTCCTCTCCGGCGCTGAAAAGCGGAGTAACTTGCCATCCACCCGGCGGACGCGCCACAGCCGGAACGTGCCGCTGCTATTGGTTGAATAGACGATGCTCTTTTCGTCCGGAGCCCAGGCGAAACCCCGGATTGCCGAAGTCAAGTGCAGCAATTTGCGCCTGCCGCGGGTGGTGAGCGATTCCAAAACCACGCGCAGTCGCTCCCGTCCGTCCCCCTCCTTCCGTCGCTGTGGCAATGCCAATACTTCAACAGCGACCCGTTCGGCTCACAACTACAGCTATCAGGGCTACTATTACAACCCTTCCGCGCCAAGTCCCGGGGCGCCGGCCACGACCAAGTCGAGTTCCACCGCGGTTCCGAAGAAGTAATCCAAGGCGCGGCTCGTTGGTTCCCGGCGGGCCGCGCCCAACCTTAGCTGACGTCGAGCAAGGTGGGCGGGAGTTGCTAGACGTTGCCGCTTGCCGACGCTTCCGCAAAGGGCTTGCCCGGCTGGAAGATCAGTTGGGCAAGGCAGAACGCTGCGCCCGTTTCGTCTACCTTCGACCAGTCACGAATTCAACGGCAACGCGTGCCGAATTGGGTCTATTGCTAATACGCTCCACCGCGTTATCTCGAAAACCAGGGTTAGATCGCGGTAAGAAATCCTTGTAACTACTGAAAAGATGGAGCGGGAGACGGGGGTCGAACCCGCGACGTCCAGCTTGGGAATCTTCGTTTCGATTGAAAATACAACACCAAGCCGTTCACGGCGGTCAACTCAGCATTAACGAAATCAGCAACTTCGGAAACTCCCTTCGCAAACCGCCGCTTAATGGAGTGGAAACGGAGTGGAACCGCCTGCCTTTAATTGTTCCGGTCCTGGCCGCCAGCTTCTCAGCGAGAACGACTGCCCATAATCTCGCTACCGCTTCTTTGAGTTTCGTTGTTCGCGCTTGGCAATTTCCGTCGCGCGAAACTTCGCGATGCGCTCGATCAGTCTGACTGGAACTGGTTCGGAAAGATGGAACCGAATAGTGCCCTTGCTGATTTTGTAGGGTGCGAGTTCGTCCTTGAACTCCGCCGCGAGCCGCTCACCCGCCGGATAGAGCGAATAATGCTGCTTCCACCCGGCAAAATACAGTATGACATTATCCTGTAATTTGTAAGCGGGCATCTTGTAGGAGATCACCTCCTCTGCTCTCGGCAACGCCTTTCGGATCGCTCGCCGCACGCATTCCAGCACTGGTCGCACATCTACTGGCTGGGCCGCGATGTATTCGTCAACGGTAGTGATATTGGGCTTAGTCACGGCGTTTTAACCGGAGAGAGGTGTGCTTCAACTCCGGAGCCAGGGTTGCACTTGATGGCGAGCCGACTCAGGATGACAACCCACAGCATGTATGTGAAGAACGCGACTCGCGGCGGCCAGCCGATGTTGACTCCGGGACCATAGGCGTCCGTGCCCAGCGGGACCACAAAAACCGCCGTGTACAAGACAAATGCAGCGAAGCCCAGCGGGGGCAAACCGGCAGTCCACAGTAAGGTCCGCCGCGCCGCTGCCCAAGCCGGACTTCTGCGAGCCAGGCTCAGGTTGATGAGCAGTGCCGCGAACGGGAGTGGCACCAGTTGGGCCGTGCCGAAGACTACGTGAAGTGTGCCGCGAGTAGAGAGCGGAAAGTGCATCGGCATTGGATCTGTCGTAAACATTCCGACGCCAGTCGCGCCAATCACGCACAAGAGGAGTATGCCGAGGCCCATGCGACCCACGAATCCATTCACCTGCGATTTGAGCATCACGAACAGGGCCGCATAGCTCAGCGCCGAAATAAGAAAAGCTCCGGACATAGCCCAGCCGTAGCGCCCAATCGCCCATTCACTGATTGTGTGCCAGGACGGCTCCAGGTCGGGCCGAATGAAGATCAGCGCGATGAGTAGAACCTGATAAGCAACGATCGCCGCCATCGCTAGCCGCGCCGCTCCGATCGACATCGTTGTGGGTTGTTGCGTTGGTACTGATGTGCCCGTCATTTGTCATCTCCTCAGTTCGGGTTTTATCGCGCTCTGCGTCCTCAACTCTCGCGGTGTACACGAATCGCATGCCACGCCGCAACGAGTACCCACGCACAGTTTGACAAGACAATGAGGCGATCCGCCCAGCCATCCAGGGCAAGTACTCCCGGCGGCAACGACTTCGGCGCATGTTGCGGTAGATGGCCCCCAGATGCCCGCATCATTTGCATAGTCACGATCGTCAGCGTGGCAACCAGCATGATGACGCTGATCCAGCTTGCGTTGGCAAGCCAAAGGAGAGTTCTTCGGGCCGTGTGCCAAGCCTGGTTCCGGCCCAGCCCGTTAGTCAGCAACAAGGCGGCAATCGGGAATCCAATGACGCCAAGAACCCCTGCGATCCCATGGCCGATTTCATGGCTCACGTCGAACACGGAAGCCATGGCCTCACCCGCGCCAGCGACGGCTAGAAGCCACACGCCGACCTTTCCCGCGTTGGTGTGGATCTGGTCCCAGATCGCGATAACTAATGCCCACGTGCTAGCTGCCCAAGATGCGAACATCAGCGACAGTACCCAGCCATAGTGGCCGAGTGCGTACTCACTGATCACGCGCCATGAGGGTGAGAACTCGGGACTCAATACATGCAGGCTGGCCAATAGCAGAATGGCGGCAACAGTCGCGACGACGGCGACCCAGCCCGCCGCCTCTGCGACCTGCAATGGAGTGCTTACCGCTGAAAATGAGTTTGTAGCAGCTTTGTTCATTTCGTCCTCCAGAGTCCGGTCGTCAGATCGTCCGCTCCAAGCGCTGATAACTCGCTTCCATTCCTCGCTCCATGCCGGTCGCAAGCATGGCCGCTCGCGTCTGCGCATCAGGCAAAGTCATTCGTATGGTCATCAGCGTGCCGCCGCCATCTGCGTCGAATCTCGTTTCAACGTGGTTGTCAGGAGTTTGGGTTGGCAGGAACATCCGCTCGACGTGAACAATGCGACGATAGGGCGCCAGTTCCACGTACTCGCCGGTGAGGTGAAAAGCCCCGCCCTTCTCGTTCTTCCACTCATAGCGGATTTTGCCGCCCGGTCTGGCTTCGCTTATGCAGACGGGCATCGTCCAGCCTTCCGGTCCAAGCAACCATTTCTGAATCAACTCGGGCTCCGTATGGGCGCGATACACGGCCTCCGGCGGAGCGGCGAAGCGTCTCGTCACTACGACGTGAGTTTCGCCTTCAGTTGTCAAAGTCAACTTGCTCATTGTTTCTTTCCTTTCTCCTGATCCATCCCGGCCAGAACGGTGTCTAGCCGGTCGTAGTTTTGCTCCAGAGCTTTCCTCAGCATCGCGAGCCATTGATCCATTGCCTCGATTCCTCCCCTTGCGACACGTCGCGGGCGCTTCGTACCATCGACGCGACTGGCCACCAGTCCAGCGTCCTCAAGAACTTTCAAGTGCTGGGAGATGGCCGGTTGTGTCATGTTGAACGGTTTGGCCAACTCCATTACCGTAGCCTCTCCGGTGGCGAGTCGGGCCAAAATTGCTCGCCTCGTCGGATCGGCTAAAGCAGCGAAGGTAGCGTCCAATCTTTCCATCAGTAATAGCTTATATAAGTATGTTCTTATTTGTCAAGCTGCTTTTCGGAGGGAAGGGACTGGTAACAACTTATGAACATCCAACTATATGAAAAAACGTGAGTTCTATGGATCAGTACCTTGGATGACAAAACGATAATGGTCCCCCTTCCCTCCCTGCTCGCTTCGACTGCCAGTGTTTGTGGCTGGAGGTCAGAAAGTGGAACTGCCTTGGAATCAAGAGATAGCGAGTTCCCCACTCCCGTCCACTCCGTTAACGTGTGCGATTCGGGGGCAAAATGTGGTTGGTAGCCCTTCGGAACACCTTAACTGATTGAAAGGAAATGGAGCGGGAGACCGGGGTCGAACCGGCGACGTCCAGCTTGGGAAATTACCCGCCGTTTGTAAATACAAGACTTATGCGTTCAAGTCGACCGCCAGAGAGCTATCTAAGTCTTGTGTTTCTGAAAAGTCACCGACGTAATCACGGTTAATGGAGTAATTGGAGTAGGGCGAGTTGCGTAAGGAACGGTATAACCGCGCCGCTAAAGCAAACGCTGCGGCTTAAATTCGGTTGTAGATAGTTCTACAAAGCACTGCTAGGGCACCGAGAAATCGGTGCCCTTTTCATTTCCAAGGACGCGTATGAATTCAAATCCAAGCTCTACTCCGGGAAGGCCCGAATGACTGCTGAGCGTATCGCAAAGGGCTTGGGCGCAAAGAAGTCTGCATCCGGTTGGATGGCGCGATGTCCTGCTCACGACGACCGCACTCCTTCTCTCAGCCTCGCCGAGCGCGATGGTCGGATTCTGGTGAAGTGCCATGCGGGATGCGAACAAGCCATCGTGGTGGCCGCACTTAAGGCCAGGGGACTTTGGCCGGACAGCGCTAGGCGTGAACACAACCGCATCGTGGCTGAGTACGACTACCGCGACGAGAGCGGAACGCTGCTCTACCAGGTCGTGCGCTGCGAGCCTAAGCGTTTCTTTCAGCGGCGACCGGACGGTTACGGCGGTTGGACCAACAAAAAGGGCGAGCGCCAGGTGCTTTACCGGCTCCGGGAAGTCTTGGAAGCTCCTATCGTCTTTTTGGTCGAGGGCGAGAAAGACGCCGAGACCCTCCGGGAATACGGTTTCGTGGCCACCACTAACGCGGGCGGGGCGAAAGCGCCGTGGCTGCCGGAGTTCACCGAAGCTCTGAAAAACCGGGAGGTGATCTTGATTCCCGATAACGATCCGCCCGGGCGGGACCGAGTCCTGAACATCGGCAGGGCGCTGATTCACAATGCCCGGTCGATAACCGTTCTCGTGCTTGATCACGCAAAGGATGTCACAGAGTGGTTCCAGCAAGGCCACAGCGAGCTCGAGTTGATTGCTCTAATCGAGCGCCAGGAGGTGACCAAGTGAAATATGAAGTCGTAGACGAATCGGACGTGCAGAAGCTGGCCAACGAGTGGCGTGTGCCGGAAGAGTCATCCACCGCCAGTTCAGGACTTGGACGTCAGATCACCTCCATAGCGGAAATTCCCTCGCTCAGAACCTTTGCTGGCCAGAAGATCGAGTTTGTCGTCGAGAGTCTGATTCCGGCAGGCGCTGTCATCGCCATAACGGGTGAATCGGGATCTGGCAAATCGACACTGGCTACCGCCATTGGGAGCGCCATCGAACGGGGCGTTCCGTTCGCAGGGTTAAAGACGCAAAGGCGCCCCGTACTAATTCTTGATCGGGAAAACCCGCTTGCGGTGACGGCGGAGCGGTTCGATCGACTCGGGATCGACGATTCGCCGAACTATATTGTCTGGGGAGCGTGGTGCGGGGAAGACGCCCCGGACCCGGTTTCGCCAATCGTAATCCGCTGGGTAGAGTCCGTGGACCCGAAACCGGTGATCATCGTCGACTCCTTCGTGGCCTTCAACACGGGCGACGAGAACGACGCGACGCAGGTAAGAGCGTACACGGAAAAGTTCCGTTACCTTGCGAATTTGGGCGCATCGGTCATCGTTCTCCACCACAGCGGAAAGGGCGA
Source organism: Bryobacteraceae bacterium (assembly GCA_965225785.1). GTDB lineage: Bacteria > Acidobacteriota > Terriglobia > Bryobacterales > Bryobacteraceae > Bog-113. The sequence continues at coordinate 6,562 of CBDDBV010000034.1, forward strand.
ATCCAGCAAGGACTACCGCGGCAGCTCCGATATCAAGGCGGGCCTCGACGTGGGATACCACTTGTCGAACCTCGGCGACTTTTCCCGTCTGTCCAACCTGCGACTGCGAGCATTCAAGGTGCGTATCGCCGTCCTGCCAGAGGCGATCCTGCATTACACCGGCGACGGGTTCGAAATCGACGGCCGCCCGGTCGCGAAGACGAACGAACAGCTGTTGGCGGAATTACTAATCGCCAACCCGCGTGTCATTGCGGGGGAATTTGAAGAACTCGCTCAAAAGATCAGCGTTAGCCGCAGCGGGGCGCGGCAGTTCCTGGAGAATGGCAAAGTATCCGGGAAGATCGTTGTTGAAAAAGGGCCGCATAACAAGCTTCACCACCTCTGGGCCGCGCCTATTACCGAAGGAAAAAGCTGATATTACAACGGCCTAATCATTGCGAATTGAGCTCGCCGCTCGACCTTTGAAAGTGCTCACTTGGCGAGCTCGCCGGCGAACTGGAAATGATCGGCGAGCTCAACGATCTAAACACAAGGTAAACCATTGATTGCAAACAGCTCGCCGGTTCGCGCCCCCCGCCCGGCGAACTCGGCGAACTAGCCAGAAAAGTTAGTTCGCCAGTGTCCAGCCACTCTTTAGAGTGGCGGACTGGCGAACTCAACTGGCCGGGTTGTCTTGTTGAAAGCAGATCGATAAGCCGGCATTGAGATAGTTTCCACCACAAAGCGCCGAGCCGTTCGGCGCTTTTTATTGGTCATCCCGGAAAACCGCTGCTCGCGCAGACGTCACTCCCAATCCCTTCCCGAGCCATCGAGCGAATCGATGTCTTTTCTCTCCATCGAGGCAGACAATTATGAATCGTGATTTTTACAATCCTGAGTTGCTCGCAGCCGGTGCTGGCATTGATCCTTTCATGTTGAAGCGCGCCACGAGCGTGGCGAGGTCTCTCGTCTCCATTCACGGGCTACGCCGTGACGACTTCGAAGACTACCGGCAGGAACTGCTTCTGGACGCGATCAGCCGAGTCCGCTACTTTAATCCGGCGCGCGGTTCGTGGAAGGGCTTCATCACGGGAGTGATGCGGAACCGGGCATCTGAGTTGATCCGTGCGGAACCTAAAGGATGGCGCGAGACTACGGATCTGCCAGAGAGCGTATTGGAGAAATACAGCGAGTCTTCCAAAGACACGGCCATTCACTCGAAGGTTGATGTCGAGAAGATTCTTTCGGACGTGCCGAAGAATCTACAGCAGTTTGCCAAACGCCTCGGTTACTATAGCGCAAGCGAGATCGCTTGGGCTACGGGTAAACCACCCGAAGTGCCCCGCGTGTACCAACCAATCGCCCAGCGCAAAGTGGACATTTACGCGACGCGGGTTTTCGCCGTCCGCCTCTTCGTAACGCGTTGAAAAGTGCTGCCATTAGAAAAATCCAGCCGTAGACATTTTTCAAAGCTCCCCCAGTATCTCGATGTGTCCCTTGTAAGGGCGACCGGACATACAAGGGTCGCATTTGGGATTTCCCAGGATGGAACGGCAAGCTCATCCCGAGCGAAGCGATAAAGCGGAAACCATCCCGCTGACCTCAACCCGATCCGTCAGGGGGTCCAGCCAAGCTCTGCTGAGCGTCGTGAAGCACGGAACATTTCCGGCTGCTGGTAAACAAGCGGGTTATAGACATGCAAGGCGCGCAGCGTCCTAGAAATCGCGGGTAACCGCGATGCCCAAGCTGCGGTATGAAGCGACGGACCGGCTCCGGCCGAATGTTACTTCGTAGAGCGGAGACACGGGGTCAAAATCTCCGTGTATTCGCTCTGAACCTCACCAGCCGAATGCTCTCTCTTGCAGGAGCTTTTTTTTGAGTTGCTCTTACCTCATAAGAGCTTTCGGAGTTTTTCTACCGAAAAACGTCGAAGAAACCAAAATAAGCGGGGCAAAAAAAAAATCGCCTCGATTTTCAATCGCGAATTGACCCCGATCGGTGCGCGACCCGGTGCAGCCGCCCGGGCAAAGGAGAATTATGACAACGACAATAGATCACGGAATCGAAACGTGGCCACTAGATAAGCTGATCCCCTACGCGCGCAACCCGCGCAAGAACGACGCCGCCGTCAGTCAAATGGTGGCATCGATCCGAGAGTTCGGATTCAAGATCCCGTGCTTAGTGCGCGCCGACGGCGAAGTGGTCGATGGCCATCTACGATTGAAGGCCGCGCGGCAACTCGGACTTGTTGAAGTCCCGGTGATTCTCTGCGACGAGTGGACGCCCGCGCAGGTCAAGGCATTCCGGCTTATGGTGAATCGCTCCGTGACGTGGGCCGATTGGGATGAGGAGCTATTGGCCCTCGAGTTACTGGATCTGCAGACGGAAGACTTCGACCTTTCGCTCACCGGATTTAGTGCGAAGGAGATCGACGCGCTCACGCTGGAAACGAATCTGGCCGAAGATGAAATCCCGCCCGTGCCGAAGGTGCCGACATCCGCAACTGGCGATCTCTGGCTGTGTGGCCCGCATCGCGTGTTGTGCGGCGATTCCACCAAGCCAGAAGATGTGGCTCGATTGCTGGGCGACCGCAAGCCGCTGCTGATGGTTACCGATCCGCCGTACGGGATTGAGCTCGATTCGGAGTGGCGCGATAAAGCCGGACTGAATGGTTGCGGTGCTGCTGAGCCGAGCTACATGAAGCACCGCACCGAAGGCCACGAAAGCACGACGATCTCCGGCGACACGCGGGCGGATTGGTCGGAAGCATTCGAACTGGTGCCAAGCATTCAATCCGCGTACGTGTGGCATGCATCCAAGTTCACACCGCGAAGTCCTGGACGGCCTGCTGCGCATCGGCTTCCTGCACCACCAGCAGATCATCTGGGACAAGGGCCGCACGGTGCTCACACGGACCCACTACTGGTTCCAGCACGAGCCTTGCTGGTATGTGCGGAAGAAGAATGCGCCGTGGTTCGGGAAGGCCGGCGAGAACTCCACCATCTGGCATTCGCCATCGCCGAAATTTATCATGGGCGGATCGGATGAAGAGAAGTACGACCACCCAACGCAGAAACCCGTGGAACTGATGCGGCGTCCGATCCTCAACCACACCAATCGCGGCGAACTGGTTTACGAGCCGTTCCTGGGAAGTGGCACCACGCTGGCCGCAGCTGAAGTCACGGAGCGCGTTTGCTACGGGATCGAACTGGACCCCAAGTATGCCGATGTGGTCGTGCAGCGCTGGCAGCAACTGACCGGCAAGCAAGCAACTCTCGATGGCGACGGACGAACGTTCGAAGCGGTCACGGACGCGCGGATGCAGGTGGCAGCATGAATCGCCCGATGCCGCCGCGAGATCGCGGAAATCACGCGCCTGATCCGGAACGGGCACCCGGAACTGCAGGGCTTACTGCTGGCACTGGCGGATTGGTCGCAGGAGTTGCGGATCATTCAGCGGGAAGAGAAGAAGCCCGCCACGGCGATCACCGGGCGGGCACGTTAGCCGGGCTGATGTTACTGACGCCCTTAGTCCGGCTCGATTGCAGTCAGGACCGTGTAGCCCGCCGAGCGCCGCACCCAGATCGCGTACCGGTCAGGGCAGAGCGGAGAATTCCCGCTCTCGACATCCGCAAGCCGGAAGCGGAAATCCTCGGCTGCCAGTTCCCGTGCTTCGCGCAATGTGCTGACCAGGGCCACGGGCTCGTACCCGCCCTCTTCGTCTTCGGCTACCAGCAGGGTCCCGAAGCCAAGCTCGACGTTCTCATCCACCGCTTGGTTCGCGTTTGCTTCCTCTGGCAGTTGTTTCATTCGTTTCTCCTCGTCGGACCATTCATCGCTCGAAAGCTGAAGATGATCAAGCTGAATCTGCGACCGGAGACGAGAAAAGCCGCCGGGTTCGACTCCGGCGGCTGGAGATGCAAACGATGCCCGTGCTTAAGCGCTGGTCGCGTAGATGCGCGTGCCGTCCTCGTGCTTGGTCGATACGACCGTGAGGCCCATCTTCTTGCTGACGATGGCGGAAAGGAAACCCCGGACCGAATGCGCCTGCCAACCCGCCGCGCTCATCAACTCCTGCAAGCTAACGCCGCCCTCGCGCTTCAGGAGTTCAAGGATAAGGCCGGTCTTGCTGCCTTCGCGCGTGCCGTTGGCGCTACGCGGCGTCTCGGGCGCTTTCTTCGCGGGGGTGGCGTTCTCAGCCAACTCCGCTTCCACCGGCGCAACGTCGGGCGTCTGTGGCGCTTCCTCGGCGACCGTGGCCTCTGGCTCCTGCGCTGGCTCTGGTTGGGGTTCCGGCTGTGTCTCCTGGGCCTCGTCCTCGTGGACTTCGGCTGCATCGCTTACGGACTCGCCCGGGACTTCGAGCGCGATTACCGCAGCCCAGATCCGGCTGATGGCAGTCTTGCGATCCTTGAACTTCTTGACCGGCGTGACGCCAGGCAGGGTGTTCCAAATCTCGACCAAGCGGCTGGTCGGGAAGAGTTCGGCTACCAGGGCCAGCTGGTCCTCGGTGCTGAAGATGATCTCGTCGGGGCGGGTGGCGGCTCCCTCGTAAATGTTGATGCTGTTCTCGGCGTTGATCCCAAAGGTCTTCATGGTTTTGCTCCTTGCGCGGACTCGTCCGCGACGATCACATTCATCACTCCGCTGCGGAACACAAGCAAGGCGATTCTGCTCTCATTCAAGAGAAATCCGGCCACAGGGGATATCAGGTGACCGGGCACGGGGCGAAATACGGGCGCAAGCGCGAAGAAGCGATAATCGCTTTGCTCACCAATCGCAATCTTGAGGACGCAGCAAAGTCGATCGGCGTGGGAACGAAAACCCTGTTCCGATGGACGAAAACGCCGGACTTCGAAGAGGCTTACCGCAAGGCCCGGCGCGATGCATTCTCTCAATCAGTCGGGCGGCTGCAACAAGCATCTGGAGCGGCTGTCTCCACGCTTCTGAAAGTCATGATCGACCCGGCCACGCCCGCATCCAGCCGCATACGCGCCGCCGATTCCGTCCTCAATCACTCGACCAAGGCCATCGAGATCGAAGACCTGGAAGTACGTCTCGCGCTGTTGGAACGAGCGAACGAACCCGATGCTAAGAAGCCTGAGTAAGCGCTTGGAGCGGCTGGAAGCCCGAATCCTGCCGACGCTGGAAGCCCCGCGCACGCTGATCCTTCAGTTCGTTACCGAGACCGGTGAGGTAGATAGCACGATGACCGTTGTGCTGGATCAGTCCGCAGATCCAAACCGCGTGCGTCCGCAGATCCAGACAACGTTTCCCGCGTCCGGTCATCCGATGAATCGCAGATATCGCCGATGAACAATCTCCTCGTGACGCTTGCTACGCCGCCCCGTTACTCCTTCGGAGTGATGAAATGTGGCAAGGTGCCCGATGCGGAACCGAGGGAGAAGAACGATGGCTACTACGGTGTGGTTGGCATGGCAACATGGAAAGCATCAAGATGAGCCTGCAGCGGTGCTGCTGGGCGTGTTCAGCACACAGAAAGCGGCGGACGACGCTGGCGCTGATTGGAGCGAAGAACATCCCGTGCGGGAGAATTGATTGCCAGCCCGCTCTACAGATTCGGAGCCGCTTTCCGGCCCTTGTGCCGTCGATATGGGCGGATTGCCTCCAGCTATACCTAGCCAAAGAGATTTGAAATTTTCCGGAGGTTGATTCCAGCGGCCGCCTGACCGATGATCTTGTTGACAAGACGAGATCGCGGGAGGCGACCGATGGAATTGTGCACCAAGCTTTTTGGAAGCTGGCTTCTCTTTTCATATCGCTGTTTCGACCGCATTGTCATGAGCGGGTACTTAATGGGGATGCAGCGCTGCGGCCAGTTGGTGTACTGGCTGCGGGAAGTGCTGGGCCAGGAAGCGATCGACAAAACGGGCGTTGGGCCGGCGGACGAGGGAATATGTCGCGTGGGTGGAGTCCTACATCCGCAAAGCGGAAGCTTCCGCTGGAATGGTCGGAACGCGGGGTGAGCAAGGAAGAGTACGTGGCGCCGTACCTGCGACGGATGGAGAAGGCCGGGAAATGGGGCGTGTACTTCGTCTTTCAGGCCATGGAGCAGGGGTGGACGTACCGGCCGGGGCGAAGAGCGGTAACACAACCGGACGGCAGCGAGTATCCGATCCTGCATAAGCACCGGAGCCGTTATCGTTTCTACTACTTCTATCTACGGGATGAAGTGCTGGGGCCGATCGTCGTGCGCCTGGGGACGTTCATTCCATTTGAGGCCAGCTATTGGGTGAACGGGCATAGTTATATCGAACGGGAACTGAGTCAGGAGGGGGTGGGCTTCCGGAAGCGGGACAACGCCTTCGTATGGGTGGAAAATGTGTCGCGCTTACAAGCGGCGGCGGACCGGTTGACGGGAGAGGTGATCCGGAAGCGGCTGGAGCATTGGACGTTCGTGCTGGGGCCGAAGTTCAGCAAGCCGGACCGGCGGGCGGCGAACCTGGAGCGCAGTTATTACGTGCATCAGGTGGAGTACTGCCGGAACTTCCTCTTCCGCGGGAATCGTCCGATCCGGAAGATCTTCGCGCGCAGTTGCGAGTTGGGATTGTGGCGGTTGACGGGGGACAAGATCGAGGCGCTGTTCGGAAGGCGGAGCCGGGAGCGGCTGAGCGGGAGACTGCAAACGACGCTGGAGCGGATGGAACACGGGGCCTATGTGTTCCGGGCGTACTGGAAACACGCGATGCTGAAGCAGTATGAGAAGTATCGGACGTTGCTGCGCAACGAGCTGACCTCGAACAATCTGCGGGACTTCGGGTTGCGGAAAGGGCTGGCGCACCTGGGCGAAGTGCGTGAGAAGTTTGTGGGGATACTGGACCGCTATGCCGGGGTGCAGGCGGAGAACCTGAACGTGCATGACGATTTCGGGCTGCTGCGGCGGATCGCGCTGCCGGCGCACCAGGGGACGGTAAGAACTCCGGGGATTCGGGTGCAGGATGCGCGGGTGATGCGGGTGTTGGAGATGTTGCTGCACGCGGGAACCGTACCGGGAGGATGGACGGCGCACAAGATTCATGAGGCGGTGGTGGGCGAGTTCGGGTTGGCGGAGGGCAGTTACGGGATCAACCAATTGCGCTACGACCTGAGGAAGTTGAAGGGGCACGGACTGGTGGAGCGCGAGCCGGGTAAGTACGCATACCGGCTGACGGAGAAAGGCCGGAAGACGGCGATTCTGATGCTGCTGTTCCACCAGCGGCTCTGTGGGCCGCTGGCGGGCAGTCAACTTCAACATCGACCGGACGTGGAGCATCGGCCGAAGGAGAGTAAGTTGGAGAAAGCGTACTATCGGGCGGACCACGCCATCGATGGAGTGCTTGCGGCGTTGCGGGCCGCGTGAAATGTTACGGCATGTTACAAGGAGGATTGTTGAAGTATTCTTGATTAGAATTCGACAAGGAACAGGTTACCGATAACGTTACTTATCTAGCGAGGCCGGCCCGCAGTGGTTGGCCGAGAGCTCAGGGATCGCAGTCTGGCTTTGATTTGCCCCGGATTAACAACCTTTGCACAGACCCACCAATTTGCTCCCATAGTTTCCGGGTCACCGACCAACCGGGAGCAACCCGGAAAGTAAACGCTGGGACGTAACTCAAGGTCTAAAGTCGCGTATTCCTTGAGATCAACAAAGCAGTTCCTGTTTGGATCGACTAGCTCTGGTTCAAGAGACGGGTAATCGGTATAATCGACTCAAACAATATGCACGATTTGGTGGTTGCCGTCTGTTCTGAGGTTGCATGACAGGAGGAACCGTTTTCATTAGCTATGCTCGTGAAGACTCTCGACATGCTGAGCGTTTATACATGGATTTCCGGCAGAGCGAAATAGATGCATGGCTTGACACGCGACGGTTGTTGCCCGGCCAGAACTGGCGCCGTGAAATCCATCAAGCCATTCGCGCGGCAAAATACTTCATAGCGCTTGTTTCAGAACATTCGGTAGGTAAGCGCGGATTCGTGCAAGCAGAGATGAAGCGAGCACTGAACGTTTTTGCAGAAGTTCCGGCAGGTCAGATTTTTATAATTCCAGTTCGCCTGGACGGGGTCCTCTCCTCTCGACGACGAACTTCAGGATTTAAATTGGATTGATCTTTACCCAGATTATGAGGCAGGCCTCTCGCGCATTCTCGCCTCGATGGTTGATCTCGAAAAGGACCCACTCGAATACCGTAAGAAAAGAAGCCAGCCTGGGGCGAGAGCACCGATCTTCTACACTCCCTACCGTCGTTTTGCAGAATTTGCGAGGGACTTCATCGAGCGACTTCCCAGATCCGCTACTTCTGCGGATCCGGGATACGCGATTTACCTAGACTACTTGACCGCGATACCGGGCGTGATCATGCCCCGAAAACTTCGGGATGAGAATCCTTTCCAAATCAAAATCGTCCTGCAACACCAGTTCGAGAACTTAACTGCGTTTCGAGACAAATTTACAGTTGTTTTGTGGTTCGGAGGACGACCAGAGACATTGGCGATCCCGTATGACGCAGTGCGTGAGATCGTCGTGCCCGCGGTCGGCATCCGTCTTGAAAACTTCGGACTGCCAAGTCTGGCGATTAAAGATCAAAACTGATTTGATAATTTTGAACTGGTACCACTCTACTCGACTTCTGGCCCGTTGCGCACAAGCCTTATCGATATGGTGTCTTTTTGTGCAAATGCGACTCAAAAGGCGATGCACGATGGTTAGAGCTTGGGTGGGCGTGGACCGTCTTGAACTGAAGCCGTTGGCACATGATCGGATTCCACTAGAACTCGGATCAAGTCCTTATAACCGTTCGGTGCATTTAGGTTGCCCCAATGCCAGCGGCTCAGGCTGTTCGGTGTCTCGCACTCGTCTAATTTCAGTGGGATTATGTAAGTCTTCCCCTCTGGTAGTTCTTCAGCAACGTCCACTACGGCCCTTATTTCCTTTTGCAGGTAACCGGCTGTGGTGACAGATCGAGTCGAAAGAAGAATGATGACGAATTGCGAAGAACGGATGGCCTTGTGAATCTCGATTTGCCGATCGCGTCCAGGTAACAGACTCTCTTCATCAAACCAAACATTGATACTACTCTCTTTCAACCGGCGAAAGAGTTCACGAGCCGCAGGTTTGTCTTCAGCAGCGTGACACAAGTAAACAGTGACATCAGGATCTCGGATCTCCCCGGGTACGTTGGACACAAAGATATCAGTCGAGCGCCTGGTACAGACGCTATTAAAGCCGCTCTCTTCAATTTTTATCGGCTTGCAGATCTCATCGAAAGTAGCCTCCATGGTTGGAGTTAGGTCTCTCCAACAAACGAATTGTGGGCTCAAAGCCCCAGCGTCGAGTTGAGGTATGCCCATACTCACCGCAAATAATCCTTGAAAGGCACTCGGGAGTGAACCACTTTGCCAGGGCAGTCCTGCCGTAAACTTTCTGATAATTGAATCTTCGGTGAGAAGCCGCGCAACCTGTTCGACAGCTTCAGAAAACAATGAGCTGATGATCGTCACAGCTGACTGATTATAAGGATTAGGCATCCTTGTCACGACTGAATAGACGAAGCGACTTGGATCGTTACGAAGTGAATACATTGTCACTCGGTCGTTTCTTGAGCCGCTAATCTCTTGAAAAGTTCCAGCCGGAAATAGCTTGATCTCCTCATCTGTCGGTTCGTAAATCCTCACTACACCGTTAGGTGAAGCCGCACTGCGCTTCAACAGCCGGTACGGAAGATAGTCTTCTCTCTCAAGCCAGCCGATATTCGGCGTGACCATTGATCCAACAGTTCCCGCCTCAAGAGAATCAATGAACCGATTAAGTCCACTGTCGCCCAGGAGGATAAGCGATGTCCTGGTGATTGCGTCGTCAGGCATTCGACCGCTGATTGCGGTCGTAGGCGAAGGTCGAGCGCTTTTAGAAAAAAACGCTGCAATGGCATCACGCGCCGATACCTCACCACTAAGGAGATACGGCTGAACAACTTCTAGTCCCTCGCGAAACTCATCAGGACAAGTTGACCGCAAGACATCCGCGGGCGTTGTGTTCCGTCGTGAATCGACTCCAAAGCATCGAAAGACCATCCGTCTGGCTCGATCTCGAAAGAATAAAGGTTGGTTGACTACGATCACAACTTCCTTTTGCTCTCGCAGATGCGGTCGCCAGAAAATCTCGGTTGCACTCATCACAGTTTCAAACATGTTACCGGAGTGCGTCGGGGCTCGTGCAAGGTTCGAAGCGAGTCGCGACCCCTACCGATAATGTCCCACAACGCTATTGAATGCTGAACTGGGCCCGTGACCTCGGCGGTTTCCGATAACGCCGTTCTTAGGCCGAAATTTCCACGTAAACGACCACTCGGAACCTGACACTTCGGTCAGTCGCCCGGCGGACATCGACGGGAGATATTGTGAGCACGCACGCAGCGCCGATTTGCCGGGCTATTAAGCGCAGACCTCGCTGCCACGTTCCGGCCGGATTGCAATGCTCTCCGGGTTGACTCATCTGGCCACAGCCCCCGCAAATCGCACCCATGGCTTGAGATCATCTTGAGCACCTGCAGTTCGACACAAAGGCTGGGGGACACCACGCATCCAATTTGGTTGCTGTGTTGCCTTCAAAACCGCAGATATCGCGACTTGTTTGCTGGCGGGACCTGGCCGGGCAATGGTAAACAAACAGGTCGTAGGCGATGTTCGTAGCCGGTGAGTTTCCCGTACCATTGGAGCTGACCAGCGAATCTTCCGGCCGCCGAGGTCGAGCAGCCGGTCGGCGGGAGAAATGCCATTTGGCTGGAATCCGGCCAGATCGCCGTTCTTTTGGACTACCGTTAACTTGGCCCCGAACTCGTTTTTGACGTGGGAGATGAACCAGCCAAGTCCTGGAGAAACGGTAGAGGGCGTGCCAGGGACACCGCTGGCTTGGATGGACTGAGTCGCGGAGAGCGCGCCCCCTACTTGGGGTTGCTTGATGATGCCCATGTTGAACGGTAGCCACGTCATCATGTCGTTGGGCGTGCTGACCAGCCCGCCAGCGCCATAATAGGCCGGGCAGTAAATCCATCCAGGATTGTCGATGGTGCCATCCGCGCCAAAGCCCCTGGGCAAGCTTACGGCGAGTACGGATGTGTAGGATTGGGTCTTCGCAAGCCCAGTGGTCTTAGGATTTTGTCGTCCACCAAGCTGTTAAAATCGTGGGTCCGCGAGGCCGCTTCGAGCACTTTGAGAAAGGGAAGGAAGTGGCTGTACTGCAGAAGTTCGTGGGCGCCCCAATGTGGGGGCGGATTCGTCCAAGGCCGACCCGAACCGTTATCCGGGTCCGGCTAAACAAGCCTTACGCGCGTTAACGATTAGGAGATTCTCAACATACCGGACATAGTCACAGTCGACGAGGCCATAATACAGGTTGGCCAATTACTTGATCGCCTGCAATCGCAGCGCGTAACGTTTGACGATCCGACGAAGACGGCGGTCAGAGCTGTCTGGCGAGCAGTCGATCAGACGAAGCGCCACCTAGCCGCGATTCGAGAAGCCCGTGCCAATCGGGACACGCCGAGGCAGGAACTCGCGGATCTGTGGTCCGACGCCTCGCTGGCCATCGTGGATGTCGATCCTGATTTCGCGATGCGGCTTCGCATGAAGGCCGAGTATTGGAGTGATCCCCACTCCTGGCACGACGAGCCTGGGCTGGATATATCGATTGAATCGGTGGCGGCCACGGCCAGATCTCTCCTCCCTCGCGCGATCCGAAGTGCTCCGGCCCTGCCGCCTCCCGCGCAGTCCGGCGCCGATGTCTTCGTTAGCCACGCTCGCGAGGACAAGGAAACCATTGCCAAGCCTCTCGCCGATGCTCTCGGGCGGTACGGGTACGCCGTGTGGCTTGATCGGTACGTTCTGACACTCGGGGATAGCCTTCGGCGCACTATCGACGCCGCACTTGGCACTTGCCGGTACGGCGCGGTAATTCTGAGCCCGAGTTTCTTCCGAAAAGGCTGGCCGCAACGTGAACTTGATGGACTCGTGGCGATGGAGACGCTAGATCACAGGAAGAGAATTCTACCGGTGTGGCACCAAGTCACGGCTGTCGAAGTGACACGGTACAGCCCCACACTGGCCGACCGGCTCGGTGTCTCAACCGATCTCGGGATCGACGTGGTTGTTTCAGAGATTGTCGACGTGCTCAAACGAGATATTGGGCCTCGCTAATTTTCTGGCTGTTGCCCAATGGGTGTGCCGGGTCGAAGTGCACCGGGCGTCGCGGGGCGCGGTCAACAAGCGCCTGAAGTTGGGTCCGGAACGGGGTTTTGCGGATTCGCCGGTGTGCGTCCGCAACAAAGCGCTAGCCGCTATGCCAGTCTGTACACGATTCTGTTTCGGTGCATCCGTCGCAGTGATCACATGGCTGTTGGGAAATCCCCTTCTCACCGTAAACGTCCGAACAGTCCCGCTACCGGAAAGTGACTGTCTCCATGGGCGAAGGCGCTGCGCCAACAAACCTACCGATAATGAATGTTGGGCCCTACCTAAGGTTCGACCACGAGCGAGTCTGTGATTTTCATTGACCTCCGGATTCAAGCTCGCTATCGGAGCGGCGGCTCTCGTCGTACCGTCGTCGTAGTTCATCGTGCCTTTGTCGCTGCTCAGCCGCTCGCTTGCCTTCAGCGCTGTTTTCCCACCGATCTTCCGGCGGGGTACCCGCATCGAACCATTCCTCGCGTACTTCGCCCTTGCATGATACAAACCATTGGTCGCAGTGGAAGCGTGTGCGACGGTTAAATTCCTGCACAAGCTTCGCAGGCAGTTGTCGATATCCTCTGATCTTAACGTCGTGAGACAGGAACAGGGCATGTCGCGGAGTCAGGGGCATCGTGACCTCGACCTTCTCCTGTGCTAGACCCGCCTGCCTCCAGAAGGGCGGCCACTTGTACGCGTCCGGGTTGTACCAGACCATAGGGTTGTCGGAGGTGATGAAAGAGTCCGTCGATGGCGCAACGAATATCCCCATCGACATGGTGTAATACATTTCAGTCAACATCTGGAGACTCGTAGCGACGTACTTCGGCCGCGCGTTGTCAAGCATCCCCGCCACTTCGATAGAGGTGCGGGGTTCGGCGCTGTGCATTTTCTCCAGCCGCTTGACCTTTTCGTGGAATTCCTGAAGAAAGTTCACGTGGATGCGGCCCTGAGCATCCACCCGCGAAAACATTGCAGCCGCAAAGATACACAGATCCGCCTTATCTCGCGAATCCAGATCGTCCTGCTTTCCGACCTTATGCTTTATCAAACTGGCGAACGTACTTTCGATTCTTGCAAGGGTATCCTCGATGACAAGATTGCGGTCTCCGCTGGGCAACCGGATCGTGTACACCTCGGTGCCTACAAAAGAGTTCTCGGGAGCTTTTCGCCTCTTTTGCGTGCCGTCTTTGGAGATCATCCAAATGTATGGCGTCCGGCCGATCGGTGTTGTAGGATCGCACCACGGCTCCTGATAACATCTCGGGATTACGTGCTGGCGCTTTTTGTTCATGGTTAGGACTTCTGGGCGCGGATTCTCTCAATTGTATGCATCCGGCTCCCATTCGGGGCAGCTAGTCTATGGATCGGCGAGCAGCTCATTGGCCGCCTACCGATATGTGCGCATAACGGCCAAAACCTCGCAGCAGGGAACATATAGCGTTGGCGCGGAGTCTAACGATCAAATGTCAGGAGTAGGAGTTTCGCTAAACGGCGCGCCCTTTGCGAGCGTGTTTCTGATTGTCGCAGCCTTGTTGCTTGGCAGCGTCGGTCCGTCGGTAGGACTTAGGACGGAGATTGCCGTACCCCAAGTTCGAGGGTTGTGTGGAGACAGCGACCGTCTTCTGGTGGTCCAGGTTGCTGGTAACGGTCACTTGCAGCTCAATGGTCAAGCTTTGAACTTGACGCAGCTTGCGGGCCGACTGAAGCAAGCCTTTCTAAACCGGGGTGAACGGGCAGTCTTCCTCCTACCAGACAAGGACAGCACTTATGAGCAAGTAGCTGCCGTGATTGACGTGGCCGTCCTGGAAGCCGATCACGTAGCTTTGCTTTCTCATTCTGTGGCCCAACATCCGGGAGATTGCGGACCACTTCTCCCGGTTCCGCTACCGTCGAGAGATCCGGGTTCCGGCTTCGATTACGTGCGCTTTTTACCTTGGTATTCGATCCTGTGAGCTGTGCATCGAGGCGGGGCGATGTGAGATCCGCTGCTGGATACTTCGGGTGGTGACTTCATTCATCCAAGCTTTCGCGCACTTACCGGATAGAACAATCAGACCTCGGCGGAACGGTTAACGACCGCACCGCAGCTTTGACAAACGAACTCGATTGTTCGCAAGTAGCCCGCGAACAAGTTCACTGACCGGCAGTACGGGCACATGGACGCGGCTACATCGAGAGTCGCCTCCATCTTGTCGAGAGTCTCACGTACGTCGATACGGGGTCGGCGGCAGGTCAGAAAACTACGTTTTCAGATGAACGCCAACAGACGAGATGAGGAGCACTCCGCCGAAGTCGCGCCAACTCTAGCGCGCTGGATCACTTACCGACTTGCCACACTTTACACCGGCTGTGCATACAATAGCCAGAGCTTATAGAAGAAGTAAAACTGGTGTTAGGGAAGGTGAAGTGCGGGGAAACGAAACAGCGGTGCTGCGAATTGCCGAGATCAAAGAGAGATTGGACCACTTGGACGCGCGGCAGGCGCGTGCGAAGCAGCGGCTTGCAAACTCCCCGAACGGCTATTGCTTCCTCGCTATCGTCGGCGTTGAATTCAATGGGCTTTCCCTCGGCATGGAACCACTCGCCCACTTTCAGCACGTCGTCGAACCCCCGGGCGAGGTCGAACTAGCCCGTGCCTCGAAAGATCGAGCGATTTTTGGCGCGGTCGGGCGGTACTCTTCAGGCATCAAATTCGAATTGGCCGTGCAAGATGAAGGTAATAGGCTTCAGCCTGGCCTGAAGCTCGGTTGGTCGATCGTTTCGGCGTTGCGCGTGCGCACCTGCGCCGAATTTGTTGTAGTTGCCGCTTCAGATCACTCCTGGTCCACCATTGCAGCGATAGACAATCAAACTTGTCACATCCAGCTACTCGAGGACTATCCTCGTGCCCACAGGTTTGCATCCATAGGGGCCATTCAAGATCAAGACTTACGGTGGGTCGGGAATCACCTTATCAAATTTATAGATCTCCTCGATTCTGCGGCGTTTCGGCTTGCGGTGGATTGCATTTGCTCCTATAACCACATGGCGAGTAAGCGAATGTCGGCGGCCATGCTTTGGTCGGGCGTAGAGGCTCTGTTCTTTATAGCCGCAGAGCTTCGTTTCAGACTGGCTGCTTCTATCGCGGCGAGCCTTGAGGATCGCGGTCCGGCAAGGATCAATTGCTACAAAAGAGTTAAGAAATTGTACGACTTTCGGTCTCGGCTAGTTCATGGTTCGGCAGCCACGGAAACAGCGATCAGCAATCACGTAATCGAAGTGCGGAAGTTGCTGTCGCTTCTGCTCTGCCGGTGTACTGAGTCGGGGAACATCTTTGACGATGCAACCATTGAACAACTGCTGCTTGGCTGAGTGGCAGAGAGCATATAGCTTCTCTAGAGAGCAGGAATTCTTGGACAGTCATCAAGCAGCATTGCAGGGAACGGCTCCAGCGGGCTCATTGTCCAATGGATGTGATCAAATGTCAACTCATGGGTACGGCTGGCGGTGGCTCGCAGGACTTTCCACGGGGTGCAAGGGGCTGCAATCGTTGCAATAGGATACTGAGCAGGGACATTTGCATAGAAATGAAAGTTGCAATCTTGGGGTGGGGTTCTCTTATTTGGGAACCCGGTGCGGATTTTGAAAAGTCGATCAAACCTTGGAAATACGATGGTCCCAAGGTCAAGATTGAGTTTTCCAGAATTTCAAAGAGCCGCGAGGGCGCGCTAACGCTGGTGCTCGATCCCAAGAATGGCACTGAGACAACGGTTGCTTGGTGCATCAGCGAGCGAGCCCGCGTAGAGGACGCCCTGGCCGACCTCCGTTGCCGCGAAGGAACGACGATGGCAAACATCGGGTGCGTTTACGTTGACGAGCCTGCCAAGCCGAAATCTCCCGACCAAGAAATTCTTGCCTGGGCGATGGAAAGAAAACTGGACGCGGTAATTTGGACAGCGTTAACGAGCAACTTCGAGAAGGAACGCGGAATGTCCTTCTCCGTTGAAGCCGTTACCGCCTACATAAAGACTTTGAAGCCGGCCGGAAAGGTTCGGGCAGCCGAATATGTTTGGAAGGCTCCTGCCTTTGTGGAAACACCGATTCGGTCTGCCTTACAACAGGAGCCGTGGTTCTGAAGGCGCTTACGCCTTCCCGACTCGCAGTTAGGATCTCCTCGAAGCACATAAGCAAGTTTCCCCTCAAGTGGCGTTTTATGCGACCGCACGGACTTGATGCCGCTTTGACCCAGAGGTAAGGTCTGAATGGCTAACGATAACAGCCAATAACAGGACCTTATGACCGACCTGATTGTTGTAGAAAAACCCAATGAATGGAACCGTTTGAAGGGGATCGTGCTGGACAGCGTCTCTTCGCCCATCACCCGCCGCGTGTACAACATGGCGCTCGATGAATTCATCGTCTGGTACGCCCGAGAGCCGCGGCCCGGGTTTAGCAAGGCCACCGTGAGCGCCTGGCGCGTGTCGCTGGAAGAGCGCAAGCTCGGGTCCTCCTCGATCATCGTTCGCATGTCGGCGATCCGGAAGCTGGCGGTGGAAGCCACCGACAACGGGCTGCTCGCGCCCGAGATGGCGGCTGGAATCCTCCGCGTTAAGAGCGCCAAGACGCGTGGCGTGCGGATGGGCAACTGGTTGTCGCTAAAGCAAGCGCAGGCGCTCGTAAGCGCACCGGATGTCACCACGCTGAAGGGACTCCGTGATCGCGCGATCCTGGCAACGCTTCTCGGCTGCGGACTGCGGCGTTCCGAGGTTGCCGCGCTCACTTTCGCGCATATTCAGCAGCGCGATGGGCGCTGGTGCATCGTGGACCTCGTCGGCAAGCATGGCCGAGTGCGGACGGTTCCGATGCCAGCATGGGTTAAAGTTGCGGTGGATTCCTGGACGCTTCCCACTGGCCTACGCGAGGGCCACGTATTCCGGCCTGTGAACCGGGGAGACGACGTTCACGGGGATCGAATCAGCGAAAAAATCCGTCTGGCAGATGTTGGTCGCGTACGCAAAAACTGCGGGCTTCCCCGGCATCGCGCCACATGATCTTCGCCGGACTTGCGCAAAGCTTTGCCGGGCCAGCGGCGGCGAACTGGAGCAGATCCAAATGCTGCTGGGCCACGCTTCTGTGCAGACTACCGAGCGGTATCTTGGGACCAAGCAGGATCTGGCGCACGCACCGAATGACGCGATCAAGCTGAACGTTTGAACTGGACAGAGTTTAGGAAGCTCCCGGCCGCGCGACCAAAATTGCCCTGAGTGACACAAGGTAAACCAAGTGCGGGGAACCGTAGGGCATCGGGAGCCGAGCCGAGTGACGCGTCGGCTTTCCGGCATGGACCTCAGAGAGGCGAATTAAAGGCGAAAGTGCTACCCTGTTTCCGTGTCGTGGCTTCCATGTACCGTCCGCGTACGGGACGGCGTTATCGTTCATCAGGTCGAGGTTCAGGCCGAATCCATTTACGAAGCGTGCGCGCTTGGACTCCGGGAATTGCGGCGGACGGAATGGTCACAACAGGCGGCGGATGACGCTGTTAGGATTGAGGTCGAAGTGCAGCGGCCGCCGGTGATTCACAGTGTCCGATTGGAAACCCTGAAAGCCTGGGCGTCTTCCTCGGGCCCTCCGAAGGATATGATCGAGCGGGCGCGCATCCGCGAGTTGATGGAGAACTGAGGTATGGAATGCCCGATTTGCCGGGAAGCGCGTTGGGTATGCGAGGACCATCCGGAGAAACCGTGGGCCGGAGAAAGCGATCATTCCGGCGCGTGCAATTGCGGCGGGGCTGGAATGCCGTGCCCCTTGTGTAATTGGTCTCCTGATCGTGAGACGGTGCCAGAGATGCCCAAAGACTATCGGAGTTTTATAAGCCGGGCTCGCGGCGAACTGGAGTAAATCCAGATGCTGCTCGGGCACGGTCGGTACACGACCGAACGGTATCTCGGGACGAAACAGGATCTGCCCCATTCCCAGAAGGACGCGGTAAAGCAAAAGATGGTAGTTTGAGCGTCAAGGCCCACAAACGATTTCGGGCAACCGGCTCATATACGAGCCCTATCTGGCGATCCTCAACGAAGGAACTGAACCGCTGCGATGACCGAAGACGTGAACCGCCGAGCCCTGCTGAAAGCAGAAACCGTACCACCGGCCCCTGCCTACACCAGCAGGATACAGAAGGGTGGCGCATTGATTGAGGAGATGCGCGAATTAGTTCGCCTTTGGACGGACGCGCCACTCGCAGAGAACAAAGCAGAAGTAATCAGGATGAACCCTCTCAACAAAGCGACCAGGGCACGGGTTGTGGACGTCCTTAATAGGATTTTCGTACCGAGATTCATTGAGGGATCGATCCGCGACAGTTGGAAGCTGCTCCGACCGTTGGAGGATCTGAAGGCCTCCTCCGCTGTGGTCCGCCCTATTTATTTTTGGCTGACCGCACGGGCTGAACCGCTCGTCTATGACTTCTGCACCGATTACCTTGCGTCCCGCCGCAGGCAGGGCCTTTTCGCCGTCAACGTCACTGAGGCGGCGGCGTGGGTTGCCTCTAAGAGTGCCCAGTGGTCCGAAAACGTCAATATCAAGGTGACGCGGGCAATCCTTGCCGCGCTGAGAGACTTCGGTGTACTGGAAGGCCGAGCCCGAAAGACGCTGTCCTCGCCGGCAGTTCCTCTGCCTTCATTCACATACATTGCATTTTGCCTCCATCAGTGTGGCGTTGCTGCCCGGAACATTCTCGACCACCCCGATTGGAGGCTTTTCTTGTTGGATGCCGCAGCCGTCGAACACCTCTTGCTGGAAGCGCATCAGCTCCGTCTTCTGGAGTACCAGGCAGCAGGCAGTGTGGTGAACCTTTCGTTTCCGGTATCTACCGCTAAGGAGTATGCGCATGTTGTCCTTGGACGATAGAATCGACCTCCTGAAGCGGGACCTGATTGCCGATCCGCCGTCTTTCGTGATGACGCGCGAGTTACCCTTCGCCATTTTTCGCTACGATCCCAACCATCCAGACGAATCCGAGTGGACGGTTAGGCGAAAAATCCAGATGCTCAGTACGCAGGTCGAGAACGAGACGCGACAGCGCGTTGCCACGATCTCGATGGCTTCCCTGTTCTGGCAGTCGATTCAGGAATCGGAGGACGTGGCCGGTCTGATCGCGCTTGAGCGGGACCACTCTTTTCCGGTTGCGGAGCGGCAGGTGAACCAGTATCTTTCCGACCCCGACTTCCGCCCCCTGTGCGATCTCCTCCGTGAGGAGGAAACCCGGTTGCCCGCCAACACACGGGCGCTCTTTCTGACCCACGCCACCGTCTTCGCCCCGAGCGCCTATCGGATCTCCTCGCTCTTCGAACAGTTGCATCGCAGCTTTCAGACACCGACGGTGCTGTTCTATCCGGGGACCTGGCATCACACGCTCAACTACATGGGTTTGCGCTCGGACGACCAGGCATTAGGCAGCTATCGCGTCAAGATCTACGGGAGAGACACATGACCAAAATCGCCGAGCTTCTGGATCGCGATTTTTCGAAGCCAATCGAAGAAATTATCAAGGTCAATAACACCGACCCAGACAGTGTCTATACGGAGTTGACCGAGTACGTCGCTACTGGCCGCATCACGACTGAGTACGAGAGGCTCTTTGCCGCCATGGCCGCCGCGCCAAAATCACCGAACGAAGGTGTCGGCGTTTGGATCTCTGGTTTCTTCGGGTCCGGCAAATCCTCTTTTGCGAAGAACCTCGGCTATGTTCTGGCCAATCGCGCAGTTCAGAACGAGCCAGCCAGTGACCTGTTTCTGAAAGCAAGTTGACTCGCCGCGGATCTCCGAGTACGTCGACTATCTGAATCGGACCGTGCCCTATGAAGTCTTCATGTTCGACGTTCAGGTGGACCTTTCAGTCCAGACAAACGCGGAGCAGATCGCCGAAGTCATGTATCGAGTCCTGCTCCGAAGCCTCGACTACGCCGAAGACTATGACATCGCCGAGCTTGAAATCGAACTGGAGAAAGAGAAGACGCTGGACCGGTTCCGCGCCCTCTGCCAGCAGGAGTACCGCGAAGATTGGGGAAAGGTTCGCAAGGGCAGCCAGAAATACGCCCGCGCCAGCGCTCTCCTGCATCAACTCGATCCCAGGACTTACACTGCGACGGAAACGTGGTTCGAATCCGTCCGGCACAGCCGCCAGACGCGTCGCCTTACCGTAAAAGACATCGTTGAGCGCTCCTTCGATCTTTGCGAGTTGCGCCGCCCAGGAAAGGCCTTCGCGTTCATCGTGGACGAAAATGGGCCAGTACGTGGCCCGCAGCGGAGAACGGCTCGAAAACCTTCGCGCCATCGTTGAGCAATTCGGCAGGGAAAGCCTGGATCGCCTGAAGGCAAAGAGAATCCCCGGACCTGCGTGGATCATTGTCACCGCTCAGGAAAAGTTGCAGGAGGTCTACAACTATCTCGCAACGGGCCGCATCGATCTGCCCAAATTACAGGATCGCTTCAAGTACCAGATCGACTTATCCCCGGCAGACATTCGCGAGGTCGCAACCCGTCGAGTTCTGCGGAAGAAAGAGAGCCAGGAGTACATCCTCCGAGACCTTTTTCGGAGCGCCGGGCCTCTTCTGATTCAGAGTGTGAAGCTCGAACGTTCGTCTCGTCGAACCGGATTTGATGAGGATGAGTTCGTTCACTTCTATCCGTACCTTCCCCACCTGATCGATCTTTCAATCGACATCATGACCGGTATCCGGCTGCAACCGAATGCCCCGAAGCACCTCGGCGGCAGCAACCGGACAATTATCAAACAGTCCTTCGAGATGCTCGTCTCCGACAGGACCCGTCTCGCGGATCAGCCGGTCGGCGCACTGGTGAGCATCGACAGGATCTACGAACTCGTCGAAGGAAATATCCCTTCTGAGAAACAAAAAGACATTCTGGATATCCGCGAGCGATTTGAAGGTGATCAAGCGAACCCCGGTATCGCGTCACGCGTCGCGAAAGGGATCTGTCTCATGGAGTTCGCGAAGACGGACTTGCCTCGCACGACGAAAAACATCGCGGCCCTTCTGGTTCGCAATGTTTCAGAGGCTCCCCCGGCCCTCGCGGTGGCTGCGATCCTCGAACGCTTGAAGGATGCGCAGTTCGTTCGGGAAACAGAGGACGGATGGAAACTCCAAACGGCTGAGGAGAAGAGTTGGGAGCAGGAAAAGCGGGGCTACGCCGCGCCCAATCGCAATGAGCGGGCGGAAATTCTTCGCACGGCGGCGAAGGAAGTGTTTGAATCCGCGAAGGCCGTCAGAGTCAGCTACAAGAGCCTTCGCAGTTTTGACTTTGCCCTTGCGTTGGACGGGCAAACGATCCCAGCAGCAGGAAAGTCGGCCCGCATTCCTTTGCAGTTGAGCAGCGTGTACGAAAGCGAAGACCCCGGCGCTTTTGGTAAACGTTGTGCCCAAGTCACGACAGAGAGCCTTCAGAGCAACAACAAGGATTCAATTCAGTGGGTTTTTCAAATCACCCGGCAGACCGAAGCCCTGATGGAAGACCTCCACGCCTCCCGGCGAATGATCGCTAAGTACGATCACGTCGCCTCACTGCAGCAACTTCGTGACGGAGAAAAGGTGTTGCTTCAATCGGAGCACACCAGCCGGGACCGTTTGAACGCCCAGTTGCTCTCCAGTCTTGAAAACAATCTTGAATCGGGCGTCGGCTTCTTTCGCGGACTTCGGTACGAAGCGGGCGACCTCGGCCAGGATCTCGCTGCCATGACACGCGCGCTCGCGGAACGAGCCATTCCTGAACTGTATCCGAAACTCGAAATGGGCTCTCGCGAGGTCGACGGAACAGAGGCCGAAGAATTCCTTAAGCAGGCTAACCTCAGCAATCTGCCGCCCTTATTTCATGCTGGCGAAAAGGGACTCGGTTTGGTAGCCAAGGCCGAGGGCGGGCGCTTCGCTCCGAATCCCAAAGCGGAGATTGCTCAGGAGATTCTCACATATCTCAAGCGGGAGCACTCCTACGGAAACAAAGTGACCGGCGCGGCGCTGACTGAATACTTTGGCGGACTGGGATACGGCTGGTCTTCTGACATCGTCCGTCTCGTCGTCGCAGTTCTGTTCCGCGCAGGAGCGATTGAGGTGACGCATCAGGCACGCCGCTACCGGAATTATCAGGAGCCTCAGGCTCGCGCTCCGTTCGCCACAAACCCGGCGTTTCGGTCAGCGAGCTTTTCTCCCCGTGAATCCATCGACCTGAAGACCTTAAGCAAGGCCGTTCAGGAACTCGAAGCCATGCTGGGCCGCGAGGTTGATGTCGAGGAATCGGCCATCGCGGAACAGTTCCAAAAGCTTGCGCGCACCGAAAGAGAACAGGCTCTGCCTGCCCTCGCGCAAGCTCGCGCTCTGGCTTTCCCCGTTGTCCAGCCGTTGGCCGATTGGATCGAAAGTCTCGACGCGGTGTTGAACAGTCAGTCGGATGACTGCGTACGCACCCTGGCCGGCGAAGGACGCAGCTTACGTGAGCAACGCGACAACGCCCACAAGATCAGGGCCTTCCTGACGGACTCCAACGTGAACGTCGTTCGGAACGCGCGCGCAGCCTTACTGAATCAGGTGCCCCTCCTTGCCCAATCAACCGGACAGAGCGTACCCGACGCGGTAATCGTCTCGGAACTCCTGGACTCCGGCGATCTGGCAAATCGCGTCAAGGACTTGACCGAGGCAACAAACAGGATCGACGCAGCCTACAGGGATCGCTATACCGAGCGGCATCGACAGCGGCTCGATGCATATCGCGTGGCGATTCAGTCTGTCCGAGATCAGGCCGCTTTCCGCTCACTGGGCAGTACGGACGCTGAACCGGTTCTGGTGCCTCTTCTTCGCCGTGCGGTCGACACGTTCGATTTACCTCCCTACGCGGCGGCGGATAAAAACACGGGAGCGACGCTCGCGACTATTGAGGACGATCTGGAGCTGCTGCCCTCGCTGCAAGCTGGCGCACTCGGCCGGTTGGCTCACTATCCGAATGCGTTGTCCGTTGAGTCCGACACGCTCTCGCTCCAGGCCGGACGGTTGGCCCACCTGAGGGAGTCCAGAACCGAGACTGAAGAAGCGATAGAAGTCGTGCGATTAGGGGACTTCCTTCCGAAGGCGCAGGCTCTGGCCGACTTCACCGACGAAGAAATCGACAGCGCCATCGAAAAGCTGAAGCAGAAACTCTACGCCTTGCGCGAACTGAAGCGCCGGGTGGTCTGGGATTAAGAAAGCCATGAGCCCCAGACAGGTTTTTGAAGACAGCTTCCGCATGGCCGAACTCCTGCTCCACGTCTATCGGCTGCTCGAAAACGACGGGCTACAGACGGAAGGTGCCATGGTGACCTCCGTCCGAGGCATTCTCAACACCGATCAGGATGAGCAGATTCAGCTAATCGTGAATACCATCTTTCTCGGTTGCATTAGGGAGAGCGCGAATGTCCCTGAGGGGCAACTTCGACCCAAATCCCTGGACAACCTGTTGCGCCAGGCAGTCGTCTCGGGCTGTACGGCCTACGAGACCTATCTTTCCGCCCTGCTGGCAGAGCACATTCTAACGGTAATTGAAGTCAGGCAACAGGACTTCTTCCCGACGGACCAGGAGGTCGTGAAGTACTTCGACGGTCTCGCGCTCGGAATCAATGAGGCTTTTCGGCTGCTGAATCAGGAGGATCGCGCTGTGTTTCTCCGAAACAAGATTGTGACTTTCGTGCAGAAGAATAATCTTGGGTCGGTCGCTGCGCTTAAAACGGTGGGCTTGATGCTCGCTATCGAAGACCCCTGGCAGCGACTGGCACAGCATCTCCAACGAGAGCGGAAAGAGATTACCACTATGGTGCGGGCTGCGATTGACCGCCGGAACGACATCGTCCACAAAGCAGACCGGAACATGGAGACTCTGGATAAGCAGCCCATCGCGTTTGCGTGGACACAGCAAGCGGTGGACACCATCAAACACGTTTGCCTCGGCTTCGACGAACTCGTCGCCATCCGAATGGCCCAGCATCGGGCTGAACTCGCAGCCCGTCAGGAGACCGCTCATGTCTGATCTCCGCTCCTTCACACTAGATGCCAGACGTCTGCTGACCGAAGAAGCCAGTCATCTGCTTCAGCAGGTGTACCTGCTCGATTCCAAGACCGGCGCAAAGCTGCCGATCCCTAAGGGACATCTGCTCGAAACCTCTGCCGAGGCGCAAACGATCCGAAAACGGATTGAAAAACTGCTGGACGATGAGGCTGATGCGGGACTGAAACGCGGTGAAGCGGTCGCCAAGCTTGTGAGAGAAACCGCGTTCACTCATCTTAATCGTTTCGTGGCCTTCAAGCTGATGGAAGCGCGGGGATTGGTGCGCAGTCCGCTGGCGAAACATCACGCTGCTAATGGATTCAGGATGTGGCTGGCCGACAATCCCGTCGATGAAGCACTTTACAACCAAGGCGACAGTCCCAACGACCGCGACGGTTTCAGCGAGGCCCCTCGGGATCGAGCGTACCGCCATTTCCTGCTGTGGCAGTGCGGCGAACTGGCTAAAGAGATCAAGGTCCTCTTCGACCCGGAGAACTTGCCGAGTCTACTGTTCCCGCGCCCGAGCGCGCTCCGGGAACTCATCGATGCCCTTAACGCCGACAACCGAAAGGACGATTGGGCGGCGGGTAATGAAGAAACCATCGGCTGGGTCTATCAGTATTTCAATTCGGAGGAGCTTGAGGCGGCCTTTACAGAGGCGCGACTCAGTGGCAAGAAGTTCGCAAAGGAAGATATTCCGTCCGTCACGCAGCTATTCACCCCGCGCGCCACAGTTCGCTTTCTGGTGGACAACACCTTAGGTCGGCTATGGCTCTCCATGCATCCAGATAGCGGGATTGCAAACCTTTGCCCCTATCTAGCTCCTTTACCTGCTGACCCACCGCCAGTGCCAATGAAGCTTGTCAGAGATATCTCGGTGCTCGATCCCGCTAAGGGCACGATGCACTTCGGCTTAGTCGCGTTTGACTTACTCGCCGAGATGTATCGGGAGGAGTTGGTTCGCTCAGGATCACCGGGTTGGCCCGTTAAGGCTTCCATTCAGATCGAAGCTGACATTCCTGCCGCTATCCTAGCCAATAATCTGTTCGGCATTGACATTGACCTGCGCGCCGTCCAATTGGCTGCCCTCGCTCTGTATCTCAAGGCAAGGAGCCGTTAACAAGACTGCTGTCCTTACGCAGAGCAACTTGGCCTGCGCCGATGTGGCTATTTTTCGTGGGCAGCACTTGGACAAAATCATCAGTGAGATGGCGCTCCCACGGGGCGTAACGCGCGATCTGTTCGTAAAATTCCGCGACAGTCTGGAAGAAGCGAGCATGATGGGTTCGCTAGTTCGGCTAGAAAAGCATTTTCAGAACTTTCAGAGCGACCAGCTCCGACGCGCTATCGACGCGTATGTCGAAAAAAAGCGTGCTGAGGGGGTGGACGAATCCTACTTCGAAAACGAGACGGGAAAGGGGCTTCGCCTCCTGGAAGTGCTGGAGCGCAGGTATGACGTTGTCTTCACGAATCCGCCGTACCTTTCTGCCAGGAAGATGAATGCTGACATGAGTCGCTTCATGAAGGCGAACTACAAGAATGCTAAGGGCGACTTGTACGCGGCCTTCATTCAGCGGTGCTTAGAGCTGACTTCGGATTCGGGCGTGATGGGAATGCTGACAATGCATTCGTTCATGTTCATTAGTAGCTATGAGAATCTCCGTGCAATGCTTTCCGAGAATGCTGTTGTGGACGCAGTGGCCCACTACGGTCCGGGCCTCTTTTCTGTCGGCAACCCGGGCACGCTTCAGACTGCGGCTTTTGTGCTGCGCCGCGAGCAGTTGGAAATGGAACGGCGAGAGGCGCGTGGCGTCTATTTCCGGCTCGTGAAAGAGCCCGACGCCGTTTCCAAACGTTCCGCGTTCGAGCAGGCGCTGAGCCGCCGCCGCGCTGGCCAGCGGGACTCGCGCGTCTATGAATACCGTCAAGGGGACTTCGCCGCCATTCCCGGCAGCCCATGGGTTTATTGGATAACGCCGGGACTACTTTCCTTGTTTAGGAAATTAAAAAAGCTTGAAGACGTTGCCCAACCGCGAGTGGGATTGCAAACAGGATTCAACGAGCGATTCCTTCGTTACTGGTGGGAAGTCGGATTGCCACGAATCGAGCGAAACGCAGTAAACGCCGCTACGTCATCCGCATCTGGAAAACACTGGTTTCCTTACATGAAGGGGGGGCGCTTTCAGCGATGGTTTGGCAACCAAGTTTATTCTGTCAATTGGTTCAACGACGGGAAGGAGATGAGAGCCTGTACTCCAAATGCGGTGATTCGCAATCCAGATTTCTATTTCCGACAAGGTGTGACTTGGTCAGATCTCACTGCGGGTAAGTTCAGCGCGCGCCTCTCACCCGGCGGCTTCATCTTCGACGTGAAGGGGTCGTCTGCTTTCCCGGATGACATTCCACTCGTTCTTGGGCTGTTAAATTCTTCGTTCGCGAATTACGCACTGAATTTGATCAACCCGACAATGAGTTATCAAGTTGGTGACATATCCCGCTTGCCAGTGCCGACGCAATCAAGCGGTCCGCTGCGGGATATGGTTGGTCGCGCGGTGGCCCTGACGCGCATGAATACTGAAGAAGACGAGACTACCTACGACTTCGTCGTTCCCCCGGCGTGGCCGGACGGCGTTGAGCGCATGACGGAACGGCATCGCAATCTTACGGCGCTTGAGAGAGAGATCGACGAAGAAGTCTACCATCTTTACGAAATCGCGCCCGAAGACCGCCGGGCTATCGAAGACGAGCTCGCAGCGGCCCCACTGACAAGCGAGAACTCCGAGGAAGTCGAGGCAGAAAATGAGGAAGCGTCGGAAGCCGACGAGACCTCGGTTACCGTCGAGGAACTGGCGCAGCTTTGGGTGAGCTATGCCACAGGCATCGCTCTTGGTCGGTTTGGCCGCCCGGGGCTGGAACACCTGATCAGCGCTGATAGCCCGATGGTCGTCATGAGAGATCACCCGGATGATCTTGCCCAGCGGGTGATCGATATTCTGGTGGCAATCCACGCCGATGCGGGGGCGGGGCAAATCGTTCGAGCTGCGATTGGCGGGAACGGCGATCTGCGGGATTCGCTCGCCAACTACCTCCTCGGACCTTTTTTCAAGGCGCATGTGAAGCGGTATCGCAAACGCCCTGTCTACTGGTTGCTGCAATCGCCGAAGCAGACCTTCAGCGTGTACTTGTTTCATGAGCGCGCGACGGACCAGACCCTCGCGCTCATTCAAGGTAACCACTATCTGGGTGGCCGGATCTTCCAGCTACGCGACCAGTTAGACCAAGCCAAACAAAAAGAACTTACGACGGAGGGTCGTGAGAAGGCCCAATGGAAGCGAAAGGCGCAGGATGCGGCGGAGGAACTCAGCGATCTCGAAGCTTTCCACAAAGCGATTGACGAGACAAATAGTGAGCTGATCATAAAAACCGATGGCCAGTCCGCGACGGCCCGTTGGGCACCGGAGTTTGACGATGGAGTGTTACTCAACGCCGCTCCGATCTATCGGCTGACGCCTGCATGGAAGAGAGCCGATGCCAAACTCGATCTGAGCAAGGCATGGAAGGCTCTCAAAGAGGGCGAGTATCCGTGGGCCAAAACAGCAATGCGATATTGGCCGCGTGAAACACTGGCGGCCTGCAAAGACAACAAGAGTTACAGGATCGCGCATGGACTGGAGTAGCCAGATATGGGGGTGATCAGCGAAGCAATCGAGAAGCTGGTCGGCGAATACGTGCGCGACTGCGGGCTGGTTCTGTGGTTCGACCCGGAGCGGCACTATGAAGCCGTAGTCCGCAACCTCAGCGCTGGCCAGGAGTATGTTCTGGTGTTCGATGGTAGCTTCTACAAGCTGCGGCTCGAAGCGGAACCCTTTCTTCGGGGTCTCGATCCTCCGAAACTCCTTGTCTATCTGCCAGTCTCGTGGGAGGAGGCACAGGAACCGCTGGCTGAGATGCTGGCCTTGGGCGTCTGTTTACGTCCGAGAGTTCCCGGCAATCGCAATACGCGGCTGGCGGTGGTGGCGCGCGCCGCTCTGAAGGGCCGCGTGGCCGAGGTGCGACTGGAAGACCAGGAACGGCAGATTGAACAGGGTGGGTTGACGCTGGCCGAACTGGAGGAGTTGGCACTGGAGGGCGGGAGCAATTCCCTGCCTACTGCATTGGCCGTCCATTTTGGCACCGCGCTGATTGATGAAGCCGCTCTCGATTTTCTGGCAAGACCGGAGCGTGACGCGGAATTAGCGTCGCGGAATGGTTTGACCGATTGGGCGAAGGTACTCGGCACGCAGTATGAAATGACGTTCGACCCAGGAGTATCCGCCGGTGGTCTTCGGGCGGCCCTCGCTCGTCAGGCTCTCACTTGCGAATTATTCGCCACGCTCGGTCAGGCCCTTCCCGAAGCTTTGCGGAACGCGACACCGGCGGCGAGCCCAGTGGCGGCTGGTCGGGCCGCTGGGTTGGCGCAGGAATGGCGGAATCGGCGCGACATCGCGGCTGCTTATCCAGCCGTGGCCTCTGCCGTCGAGAAAGGGCTTCATCTCGACTCCATCGTATTCACCGACCCGGCGCTGGAACGGATGGAAACATTCCTGTCATTGGAACGGCGACTGTTGCGGCGAGTGGCCGTGCGGCTCGAATCCGATCCGTCCGCCGCAGAAATTGCGGAGAGACGGCAAAAGGGATTCTGGGCAGAACAGGATGCGGAACTGCAAGCTGAGTGGACGCTGGTAGGGCAGGCCGGCCGCCTGATGGGACGCGCTCGCGAAATTCGAAAAAGGCCTTGGCGCGCGTGCCCTTTCCGCTGGAGAACTGATTGATCACTACATAGGCGTCGCAAACTGGGCTGAACTGGACACCTTGCACCGCCGGTTGGAGCGCCGCGCCACGAGCCTGGAGTTCGCACTGGCGAACCCCGCCGAAGAAGTTGAGCATCTAGTCCACACGGCACGTCGCCAGCACCAGGAGGTTTCCGGGGCCTTAGCGGAGTGCTTTGTCCGAGCCTGGAGATCCGAAGGCTTCGCAATTACCGGCCATACGCGGCAGACGGAAATCTTTGATCGGTTTGTCGCCCCGGAAATCGCAAAAGGAAACAAGAACCGCCGGATCGCCTACATCCTCGTGGATGCCCTTCGGTGGGAGTTGGCGCAGGAACTGCCAGAGGTTCTCGGCGCTGATTTCACATCACGGATCGAGTTGGCGATTGGCACCGCGCCGAGCATTACCGAGATTGGCATGGCAGCCCTGTTGCCGTCGGCGGCGAGTGGTTTACGCATTGGCGGGACCACCAAGCTGCAAGTGAGCCTGCATGGGCAGGTGCTCAGGAATCGCCAGGACCGAATCTCTTACCTGAAGGATAGGGCGGGAGTCCCGGTGGTCGATCTCAGGCTCGAAGACCCGCGCAATTTCCGGCGGAAGCTAAAGGATCTGGGCGAAGGACCGGCTCTGGTTTTTGTCACGTCGCGCGAAATTGACCAGAGCGGTGAGGACGAGATGACCTTAGCGCGAGAGCATATGGAACGTGTGCTGACGCACTTGGGTCTGGCCATTCGGAAGCTGGCAGAGGAAGGCGTGGAACATTTCGTTATCGCTGCCGACCATGGCTACCTCTATGGTGAGGAGTTGGCCGAATCCGAGAAGATCGATCCGCCAGGCGGCAAGACGACCCTGATTCATCGGCGCGTCTGGGCTGGTCAAGGCGCCGCCGCCAGTGAGAACTATTTATTGACGGAGGTAATCTCGCTTCGGTGCTGCCTCGGATCTCGAAATGGCAGTGCCATGGAACCTTGCCGGTTTCCGAACATCGGGCCGACGGCGTATTTCCATGGGGGTCTGTCTCCGCAGGAGATTCTGTTGCCGGTGGTTGTCGTGACGCCGAAGACGGTGGGCAGTTCGAAAGCGCTGAGAAAGCTCGCGTGGAATCTGGCGTTGGGAAGCGCCAGAGTTACAACGCGCTTCCTGAGTGTCCGCATGCAGGCGCACTCGGAGGGGCTGTTTGCGGAGGCTTGGCCCACAGTGCGGGTGGAGGTGCGTGCGGCGGGCGAGGTTTGTGCAATTCCCGTGAGCGGGTCATATGGGTTTCAGGAATCGACGGGGTCCGTGGCGCTGCGGTCGAGCGACGGCGATTCCGCGACCACTGAGGCGAACACGGTCGCTTTGATGCTGACTGACAAGGCCCCCACGCGGGGAATCGTGAGTATTCACGTTGTGGATGCGGCGACTGGCGTCGAGTTGAAGAAGATCGAAAACGTGGAGGTGTCGATTGCCATCTGATGCGGAAGCAGTCGATATGTTGGACAGAAAGATCAGCCAGGTCTTTGCCGGGAAAGTTGTCCGCAAAGAGCTTGTGCGCAAGCTGAAGTTCGGCTCCACCGTGCCCGTTTACGTGCTGGAGTATCTGCTGGGCAAATACTGTGCGACGGACGACCCTCTGGCGGTGCAGGCCGGACTGAAAATCGTCAATTCAACGCTGGCCGAAAACTTTGTGCGGCCCGATGAAGCAAATCGGATTCAGTCGCTCGTGAAAGAGAAAGGCCGCTACAAGCTGATCGACAAGGTGAAAGTCCGTTACTTGTCGGACGATGACAAGTACTGGGCGGAGATCGTGAATTTTGGCCACAAGTTCGTTCATGTGCCCGACCGCTACGTCCGCGAGTTCGACCGGTTGTTGGTGGATGGTGTTTGGTGCGAGGTGGAACTTCGCCACCAGTACGACGATCAGGCCTCAGGGAAACGAAGCCCGTTCTGGATTGAGGAACTGCGGCCCATCCAGATCGCGGCGTTTGATCTGGCGGAGTACAACCGCGGGCGAGAGCAATTCACGACCGACGAGTGGATCGACTTGCTGATTCGAACGATTGGTCTGGAACCCGCAGGTATGGAAAAGCGGCTGAAACTGCTCTACCTGTTGCGAACTGGTGCCGTTAGCGGAGCCGAATTACAACCTGATTGAACTGGGGCCCCGCGAAACCGGCAAGAGCTTCGGATATCAGCAACTTTCCCCCTACGGAATTCTTCTGACGGGGCCGACGACGGTCGCGAACCTGTTTTACAACATCGCCACGAGCCGGATTGGCCTGGTGGGTTTGTGGGATGCGGTCGCGTTCGATGAAGTCGCGGATTTGCAGAAGATGCCGAAGGAGGTCGTTACGACCCTGAAGACTTACTGCGAGAGCGGGACATTCGCTCGCGGCAAGGAACAACTCAGTGGAACAGCCTCCATCGCGATGTTTGGCAACACCAATCAACCAGTCGATGTGATGGTGCGTTCGTCTCACCTCTTCGCACCCCTGCCCGAAGTGATCCGGGAGGATATGGCCTTCCTGGATCGGATTCACTACTACATCCCCGGTTGGGAAATCCCGAAAATGCAGATCGCGATGTTCACGATGGGCTACGGTTTCGTCGTGGACTATCTGGCGGAAGCCCTCCGGGAACTGCGTCGCCACAATTTCACTGAGGCCATCGATCACCACTTCGGTCTCGGATCGCAACTGAAGAGCCGCGATGTGAAAGCTGTTCGAAAAAAACTGTCGCCGGTCTGATAAAGCTGATTCACCCACACGGGCAGGTGTCGCAGGATGACCTGCGCGAACTCCTTGAGCTGGCACTCGAAGGGCGGCGGCGGGTAAAAGAGCAATTGAAGAAGCTGGGATCTTTCGAGTTTTTCCAGACGTCTTTTTCGTATATCGAGAAGGAGACGGGCGAAGAAAGATACGTGGGGGTACCAGAGGAGGGCGGCCGCAATCTGATCGCGACCGATCCGATGGAGCCGGGCGGAGTTTATGCAGCTTCGGTGGACGAGCAGGGCAAGGTGGGTCTGTCCCGCATTGAAGTGGGATGCTCCTCCGGGTCGGGCAAACTGAAACTCGCGGGAGGGATTGATGGCCTGATGAAAGAGTCCATTCAGCGCGCGTTCGGCTACCTGCATGCAAACAAAGTTCGCTTCGGGATCGGACACGATTTCGACACGACGGACTTCCACGTGGAGGCCATCGATCTGCTACAGAACAGAGTTTCGTGTGAGTGCGGCCTTGCCCTTATCGTGGCGATCATCTCGGCTGTGAAACGGCTGCCGGTGCAGGCGGCGCTGGTAATCCTAGGCGACATCAGCATTCAGGGAAACATCAAAGGAGTTCGGACATTAGTGGAGCCGTGCCAGCTTGCGATGGAGAACGGTGCCCGGCGCGCCCTGATTCCGATTGAGAACCGGCGGCAGTTTCTGAAGTGTCGGGCGACGTGGCGGAGAGGCTGGACCCGATTTTTTATGGCGACGCCCATGTGGCGGCGAACAAGGCATTGGGGATTACGTAAGGCTCGATTCTTAAACTCCGCACTCGGTAGTCCGCGCTCGACATTGTCGCGCACGCTTGTCGGATAGATTCTCAGTTTAGAACGTCAAGGAACGCGAATCTGGAGTGAAATGCTGCCTGATATTCCGCATTATCGCTACCAGTCCGGTGATTGCAGAGGAAAAGTTTAGGTCCACTAAAAATGAAATCGCTCGTGACCCCAGGATTGCGCCCGGGTCTGGATTGAGCTCATTGGTTGGTAAGTGTTTTAGTGAGAACCGGCTTCCGCCAGCAACACGATTCAATCCTGACTCGTTGTCTACTTCCGAAGTGCTGTCGGTTTGTGATTGCTGGATTCTTACCCTATGTCCGAGGCGAGACCTTCTCACCTTGCAACTTGACGGGTGAGCTAGCGCCGGTGCGCAACACTCGGTATCTAGGAAAGGTGCACCGCGCCCACAGTAAAGCCCTTGCGTAAAACAATTTCGCCGTGTTACGGTTTGAAAAGAGGACTGACTGAAACGATTCCTCCGGGCTACGATCAAATCGAATCCGTCGCAACCCTAACCTCGAACGATCCCGGCTGGATGCCGTTCATGAGCGAGGTTTTGCGCCTGCCAGTTTGGATGGCTCCTGCCGCGCAGGAAGCAATCCGACAGGACCGTTGGCGCACGCAGCCAAATCCGATAGCTTACGTAAGAACGGCAACCCATCGAATCGCGGTTCGAATGGGCCTGAATGAGGACGAGTACAAGGGTCCCGTGGACCGCTCCCGCAAATGCCCGTGCGGCCTAATGTCAAAGACGGAAGCGTCGAAGAGTGGGCACGCCTGTGTTGCTGGCGAAGTAGATGCGTTCCGCCTGAAGCTTCCTGATCTCTCCAATTCGAAAGATGTGACTGGGAATCGTTTTGACGCTCGCGACCTCATGGAGGATCAAGGACTGAAAGGGATTTTCCCGGAAGAAGACTTTGAAGAATCGTTCGAGATTGTTGGCAAGGATGGAATCCAATATCTCGGCGCTGATCTTCTACGCCGCGTCAACCCCGAGCTCATCCGTTTTTACCAGCCGCACGATTGGGCTCAGAAGGTGGATCGCGAAACGGAATACGGGCATCCGCTTGTGAGCCTATCCGATTTTGGGGTCGCGAAAGTCGATTGGTGGAAGGTCGCCGAGAGACTCGGGTTCGACAACAAGACGGGCGCTGTTATGGAGATGAGGTTCGAAATGGGCTGGTCCAGAGAAGAAGTCGTTTTTTTCGCCAAATGACGAAGATCAAGGCCGGGAATTTCAGACAGCTTGGCGACGCATCACCTCTCACTTTCAGGAGATACGTGCACTGCTACTTGACAACCCTCAGAATCAGGCTTTCGAAGAAAGAAATGGCTAGGACCTGGAACGCTAATCACGGTCCCATCGGTGCTAAAAGCGAAGAGAGAATCACCTCCGCTACACACTAAAGAGTTTCCTGACGCGAGAAGGCGAGTTCGACGATGCTACGCGACTTGAATCGAAGGCCAAGCGATTTGCGGTCAAAAAGCCGGGCCGAACGCTAATGCAAGATGGAAACTGGCTCATTCCCGAAAGCGACAGGCCTAAGAGCCGAGAAAAATAAAGTAAGGTCTGGAAAAACTTTATTCGCTTTAGTTCCAAATACTTACGCATGTCTTGTCCCCGTTCTTTCCCCGTTTGTGAAAATCTTGCGTATATACCAATTAGGTGCTTCAGGAGCCGGAACAGTTAAAGGCTCCGCGTCCGCCCTCAAAGGCGATTAGCGTTAGCAGAACCGCCGTTTTTTCTCGATAAGATTTCGCTATTACAGGTTAGTTGAAGAAGCCGTCTTCCCCGGGCGGCTTTATTGTTTATCCAAACAATTCAGAGCCGTGAAAGGCACGCAGTTCGAAATTAGCGGCTGTAATCAGCCGCTGCTTGATGGTGCCCAAGCGGAGTCTCAGCCATTTACCGAGTGCCACTTCCCAGTCGCGCATTGGTCCAAACTCTGGGGATTTAGCGCGAAAACGATTCGGGAATGGTTCCAGGACGAGTACGGGCCCGGGATCTTGCGGCACGCGAACACCGGACGCAGAAAGACGCGGGATTACGTCACCCTCATGATTTCCGCGCGCGCGGCTGCCCGTGTATACGAAAAGCATTGTGCCGCGCGTGGCGACTGAATCCACTAAACAAGAGGTAAGTTACTGTCGTGAAAGTAGATAACCCCCTATACGCATACCGGCGACACCTCGAACGATGCCAATATTTCGGCCCTGGCGGCCGCGATATTCGACTCGATAAATGCAACTGCCCGTTTCACATAGATGGGAAGCACAACGGCAAACGCGTCCGCGGCTCGCTGAAAACGCGGAATCGCCAGATCGCGGATAAGAAGGTCGCCGCGACTGCAAAGCGCTTGAACGAGGAGTATGCCGCAGAACTCGACGGAGCTTCAGGCGCTCCCGCCGCCGTCCAAATTCCCAGCATCGCGGAGGCCGCCGAATTCTTCCTCGGGAGCTACGGCATCATCGACAAGACGGGAAAGAATCCGGGTGATCTGCGGTATTCCAGTTGGCGCAAGTACAGGAACTCGCTCCGCCACTTTTGCGAATTTTGCAAATCAAAGCGGATCGAACGTCTCGAACGGATCAGCACCATCGAAATCGAGCAATACCGGCAGACACGGACGATCGGCCAGCGGACATGGAAAACGGAGTTGCAGACGCTTCGTACGTTCTTCGGCTATTGTCTTCGGAAAAGATGGATCACGTCGAACTGCGCGGCCGAAATGAAGGGTCCACGGAATCTGACCCCGAACGATGTCGTTCCATATACACAAGAAGACGAGATCCGGATCATCTCCGCATGCGACAAGATCGGCGGTGGTCGCTATCTGCGGGTCGAGTCCGTCTACGAGCGACTGCGAGCCAAGGCGATCATCCTCGTTCTGCGCCACACGGCACTTCGCGTTTCGGACGTGATCAAGCTGCGCAAGGACGCCATTTCCTGGGATCGGGACAGTTGGCGAATTCGGGTGCGGACAACTAAGACCGGGGAGCCGGTGCATCTGCCGATTCCCAACGATGTGAAGCAGGCGCTAGATCTTCTGCCAGCACCGCGGAACTCGCCCCGCGAGTGCCCTTATTATTTCTGGAACGGCGTTAGCTCGGAGCGCGCCGTGATTGGAACGGCAGAACGGACGCTGTCGCGAGTATTCAAGCTTTCGGGGGTGCCGAAAGCGCACGCCCACCGCTACCGGCACACGCTGGCGACGCGTCTTCTCGAGAACGGGGCCACCTACGAGATCGTCGCAGACATTCTTGGCAACACACCCGAGGTCGTTCGCAAGCACTACGGGAAGTGGTCGAAAGGGCGGCAGGAAAACATCGACCGGCTCATGATGGGTCACTTCCAGACGGTCCCGGACGTAAACCAAGTCACAAACCAGTCACGTTTGGTGCGGAGAGGGGGACTTGAACCCCCACGAGATTGCTCCCGCTAGCACCTCAAGCTAGTGCGTCTGCCAATTCCGCCACCTCCGCAGGTGACCGTGCTCGGATTACTTCTTGGGGAGCGCCGGAGAAGGTGCCGCTCGCTGTACTGGCTTCGCTCCAGGAACGGCCGGAGCGGAAGTTTGTGTCCCCGTCTTACGATCCAGAATCGAGTTGCTGGAGCCTGATCCCCTGGTAGCCAGAATCGATAGCGACATCGAAGTGATCATGAAGACCACCGCCGAAATGGTAGTCGCCTTTGACAGCAGCGTCGCCGAACCGCGTGGGCCGAATGCCGTCTGAGAGCCCGCGCCACCGAATGCGCCGGCCAAATCAGCCGCTTTTCCACTCTGCAGGAGCACGACAACAATCAGGAAAAGGCACACGACAACGTGCAGAATGGTAAGGAGAATAATTGCAATCACAACGCTGCAAGTATACCAAAACTTGCCGATCCACCCGACATGCTACGATCCGGTGGTCTTGACGGAACCTTTGCCCGGCTGGCGTGCGGCGCTGCAAAAAGGAATCGAGATGTCGCGGTTCGCGCGATGGAAGCCCACCGCCGTTTTCCTCGCCCAGACGGAAAGCCACGTCTACGCCCTGTCGATTTCAGCGAGCGTCCTGTTGTCCTTTTTCCCGTTTCTCATCATTGTCGCTTCCATCTGCCGCTATACGCTGCACTGGCCCGCGGCAGTCGACGCGATCAATCTTGCGCTGATGGATTATTTCCCCTCCGCGGTCGGGGCGTTCGTCGCACGTAACCTTTCCGCCGCGGTGGCCCACAACGGACCCACGCAAATCGTTTCTATCCTCTTACTGTTGTTTACCGCCAACGGAGTCTTCGAGCCCTTGGAAGTAGCGCTGAATCGCGTGTGGGGCGTCGCGGAAAACCGTTCGTATCTCAAAAACCAACTCCTAAGCCTTGGACTGATTCTGTTCTGCGGAGGGTTAGTCATGGTTTCGCTGCTGCTCACAGCGAAGAATCAGGAATTGGCGCGGGACGTTCTCCACCTCCACAATCTTCCGCCCTGGCTTACCTGGATCGTCTTCAAAGTGGCGGCGTTGCCGATGACGGTCATCGCCCTGTTCGTGGTTTATTGGACTTTGCCGAACCGCCGGGTTCCCGCGCTTCCATTGATCCCAGTGAGCATCTATGTGGGGCTCGCGCTGGAGTTGCTTAAATACATCTTCCTTCTATTGGGTCCGATCCTGGTGGCCAAACTGGAGCGCGAGTACGGACCGTTTCATAACTCGGTCGCGATTCTGCTACTCAGCTTCCTTTCGGCGATGGTCGTGTTAGCCGGCGCGGAATGGTCGGCGCGGAGGGTAGAGTGATGCGGTAGAGTGATGCCGTAGAATAGCGCCCAAGGAGCACACGGAACCGAATGGATTGGAGACGGACGGCGGAAGCGAGCGGGCTCACTCTGGATGCCGCCGAACTCGACCGCATCGTGCCGGTTCTCCAGGCGATCGAGTCGGCCTTTCATCCATTTGCACAACAGATTCCACATGATGTCGAACCCGCGATCGTGCTCTCCGATGCGGCGGTCGCCGGCGGATGACGATCACAGAGGCGGCCCACGCGCTCCAGACCGCGGAGATTTCCAGCGTGGAACTGGTCCGCGCGTCCTTAGAATCCATTGATCGTCTCAACCCGAAGCTGAACGCCTTTATTACCGTTAACCCAGATGCCGTTCTTCGTCAGGCCGAAGAAATGGACCGGCGGCGAGCGAGCGGCGCTCCCTGCGGACCGCTCTGCGGGATTCCCGTGGCACTCAAGGACGTCTTCCGCACGCGCGGAATTCGCACCACCTGTGGTTCGAAGATCTTCGCGGACCACGTGCCGGATTACGATTCCGCCGTTGCACAGAAGCTTGACGCGGCCGGAGCGATCCTGATTGGCAAGACCGGTTTGCACGAGTTCGCGTACGGGATAACTTCCAACAATCCGCACTTTGGAACAATTCGCAACCCGTGGAACCCGGACGCGATTCCGGGTGGATCGAGCGGAGGTTCAGGCGTTGCGGTCGCCGCCGAAATGGTCTTTGCGGCCATGGGCACCGACACCGGCGGATCGATTCGCATCCCCGCCGCCTACTGCGGTGCGGTCGGTCTCAAGCCGACTGCCGGCCGGGTCAGCCGCTTCGGCGTGATGCCGCTCGATTTCTCGCTCGACCACGCAGGCCCGCTCGCACGATCTGTACGCGACGCGGCTCTGATCCTGAACGTGATCGCTGGATACGATCACCGGGATGACACGTCGTCTCACCGTCCGGTAGAGGACTACACTCCGCCGGCTGAGCCTTCGATGCGCGGCATTCGGGTGGGTTGGCCGGAAAACTTCTTTTTCGAACGTATCGAGCCCGAGGTGAAGTCGGCCGTGGAACGCGCGGCAAAATTGGCGCGGGAACTCGGCGCGGACATTATTCCGCTCCGGCTGCCGGACATCGAAGCAATTAATCTGACCGGCCGGGTGATCCTGATGAGCGAAGCTTCCGCACTGCTGGCGCGCTTTCTCGACAGGCGCGAAGAAATCGGGGAAGACGTGCGGTTGTTGCTGGAACAGGGATGTCTTCTTCCCGCGACCTATTACATCAACGCCCAAAGACTCCGCCGGCAAATGCAGCGGGAGTTCGCGTCGATCTGGGCGCGCGTGGATTGCCTTTTCACGCCCACCGCTCCCATTACCGCTCCGGCGATCGGTGCAACGACGGTGCCGATCGACGGCGGCTCCGAAGATGTCCGGATCGCGTCCACCCGTTTCGCTCGCGCCTTCAACGTGCTCGGGATTCCGGCGATTTCGATTCCCTGCGGAATCAGCCAGGCCGGCATGCCTATCGGCTTGCAAATTGTCACCAAGGCCTTTGGGGAGAGCTCGCTGCTTCGAATCGCGGACGCGATGGAAAGCGCTCGCTCGTTATCCCTAACCTCTATGTATTAGTGAAGAGTTGTGGTTTGTGAATTTCAAGTTTCACATTTTCGAAGAGCGTGGATGTCCAGAAAAATGCGTACCGAAGCGCCCATGACAACACGCCTTTCCCGAAACCAAACCGTTATGGCTGACGTCTACCACTGCCCGATCCACGCGCCTGGATTTATCCAGCCGCAACCGGGCAAAACACAGACATCCGTTTTACTCGCCATCTTCGTGCTTCTTTCGTTTGGAACCATGAACCTTTGGGGACAGGCGGAGACGGGCCAAATTACCGGGACCATCATCGACCCGTCCGGCGCAAGCGTCGCTAGCGGCGACATCATTGTCACGAACGTTGCGAACGGCGCAGAACGCGAAACGAAAGCCGGCACCGATGGAATATTCACCGTCACGAACCTGCCTCCCGGCGAATAGGCGGTGACTGTGGTGGCGTCGGGTTTCGATACGTACAAGAGCCGAGTCACGGTGACGGTCGGTTCCAAGACAGGGCTGGATGTAAAGCTGCAGGTTGGAACAACGGGCACCGTCGTCGAGGTGGCCGAATCCGCGGTTACCGTGAACACGGAAACGCAAACCGTCCAGCAGACTCTGAGTACAACTCAGATATTGGAACTGCCGACACTGGCGCGAAACCCGTACTCGCTCATCGTGACTTCAGGCAACGTCAGCGAAGACGACCCATCGGGACGGGGAGCAGGCGTCGCTATCAACGGTCTACGCTCCGCCAGTACCAACATCCTGCTCGACGGGGTTTCCAATAACGATGAATTCGGCGCGTCAGTGGGCCAATCCGTGCCGCTTGACGCGGTTCAGGAAATTGGTATCGTCACTAATAATTTCACGGCGGAGGTTGGACGGGCTTCGGGCGGCATTATCAATGTAACGATTAAGTCTGGAACCAACGGTTTCCACGGCACCGCTTACGAGTTCAACCGCGTTTCAGCGTTAGCTTCGAACAGCTTCCTAAACGACGCGAACGGCGTGGCTAAGTCGACCTATGATTTCAACCAGTTTGGCTATTCGATCGGCGGGCCGGTTCTAAAAAATAAGCTTTTCTTTTTTAATAGCACAGAGTGGACGCGAATCCGCAGTGGCGCCAACGTGCAGGCATACGTGCCCGATCCCGCCCTGATTGCCGCTTCCTCGCCGAACACTCAGGCGGTTTTTTCCTCATACGGGAAATTGGCGAGCGGAGCCAGCGTGATCGGCACCTTTAGCCGCAACCAGCTGATTGCCGCCGGTAACGATCCTTGTGCGAATTCAGCCTCCAGCGGAGGTTGTCTGGCTTACAACCCGAACGCTCCTATGTTCGATCTGGTTAACTACAATGTACCCGCGAATGCTGGCGCTGGATCTCCCCAAAACACCTACTCAACGGTAAGTCGAGTCGACTATAATCTGAGCGATAAGACGCAAATGTTCGCCCGCTACGCCCTCTATAGCGAGTCGGATTTCGCGGGTTCGGTGGTCAACAGCCCCTATAACGGTTTCAATACGGGACAAATCGTTTACAACAACAGCGCGGTCGCTTCGGTGACGCACGCCTTCAGTCCCACGTTTGTGTCGCAAAGCAAGCTCGATTTTAATCGTCTCAATAACGACCAACCGCTCTCTTCCACAGGCGTGGTTCCCTCGTATTTCCTGGGGGCTGCGAACGTAGCGACCGTAATCGGAAACTACGATGTTGCGCTTCCCGGCTATGGACCTTACTCGCCCGGCGACGCAATCCCTTTCGGTGGTCCTCAAAATCTGGCTCAGGTTTATCAGGATTTTAGCGTGAGCAAAGGCAAACATAGTCTACGGTTCGGAGGTTCGTTAACTTACATTCGGGATAACCGTACCTTTGGAGCCTATGAAGAGGCGAGTAACGTCCTCGGAAAGGACATCGGGCAAGGGTTGGACAATTTCATCGCCGGCGACGTCTACTCATTTGAGGCGGCGGTTTACCCGCAGGGAAAGTTCCCCTGCGAGGGAACCGTTCAGACTCCGGCGTGCACGGTGACCCTTCCGGTTGGTCCTCCGCTGTTCGATAGAAGCAATCGTTACCACGAGGCCGCTCTGTACGCGCAGGACACCTGGAAGTTCACGAAGCGGCTGACCTTTAATCTTGGCGTGAGGTGGGAGTACTACGGTGTTCAGCATAATGTGAACCGGAACGTGGATTCGAATTTCTACTATTCAGACAACGTTCAGCCTTCGAATCCGCAATTTATCCAGAATATCCAGAACGGCCAGGTGGAAACGGTTCCGAACAGCCCAATCGGAGAACTATGGAAACCCAAGTGGACCAACTTCGCTCCCCGGATTGGAGTGGCGTGGGACGTCTTCGGCGACGGGAAAACAAGCCTTCGCGGCGGATACGGGATTGGTTATGAGCGGAACTTCGGGAACGTTACCTTCAACGTACTCTTCAACCCGCCGAACTACGCGGTCATTGACCTGACATCGGGAAGCAACGGGATCGGCACTATTCCGATCAGCACCAACAACGCGGGCCCGCTCTCCGGGTCATCTGGCTCGGCGGCGCTGCCTCCTTCTTCCATTCGCGCGGTGGAACCGAACATTCCCCAGGCCTATGCCCATCTGCTCAGCGCTTCTCTCGAACACACATTCTTCGGGACGCAGCATCTGGAGATCGATTATTCCGGCTCAATCGGCGAAAATCAGTATGACATCAACTACGCCAATTTCCCCGGTACGGGTAATTTCTACGGCGGAATTCCCTGTACACCGGGCGACTGCGAATCGCTCTTGAACCCCCAGTATTCTTCGATCAATTTGCGCGGCGCAGGCGGTCATTCGAACTATAACTCCATGAATGTGCGCTATGACATCGCCAACTTTCACGGAGTCACGTTACGGGCTAACTACACTTACAGCCACGCCATCGACGATCTAAGCGACACCTTCAGTAGTTCGGGCAACCAGTTCAACCTGGGCTACACCGATTTCCAGAATCCTTCCGTCGATAAGGGCAGCGCGAACTTCGACAATCGTCATCGCGTGGCGATCCTGGCGATTTGGGATATTCCGTTCGGTAGGAACATGAAGGGAGTCGGAAGGCTGCTGTTTGGTGGATGGGAGCTTGCTCCTATTTTCACCGCCCGCACCGGCGCTCCATTTTCGATCTACGACATCACGAACGACGACTACATCTACACGCGCGTCGTCCTCAATCAGGCTGCGCCGCCGCCCACCCGGACGGCTTCGGGCAGCGATACCTACACGCTTTACGACTTTAGTACGATCAACGTCGGCACCTATATCAATCCCATAACCGGCAGTTCCGACTTCGGACCCTTCCCTGCCAACATGACCGGACGGAACGCGTTCAGGACCCCCGGCACTTTGGATCTCGATCTGGGAATGTATAAATCGCTCAAGTTCACCGAACGCCTGTCTCTGCAACTCCGGCTGGAGGCTTTCAACGCTTTGAACCACGCCAACTTCATCGTGAACACCGGCGGCGCCTATGTTACGGGGGCGCCGGTACGATCACCGGATATTACAACGGCAACCGTAACGTGCAAATCGGCGCCAAGTTCATCTTCTAGCCTCACGGCCCGCTGGGGGATCGGAGCATCCGGTCCCCTTACCAGGTGGATGCAAGCTTGGAGAAATGGAACGCGAGCGAATCCGCCTAGGTGACCACCCGATAGGAATTGGTGGCTCAAGGACGGGCGACGAACCATCGGCCAGGTTACAATCGCTCGACCGAGAATCTATGAGTACTCGTAATGTTTGTAATGTATACTCCACTTTTCCAGATAATTGGGATGTAAATACAATCGCATCTTATTCATTCTAAAAGAAAAACGACTGGGCCTCCGATTGCACCTATCGCGGCCCATGAGAAGAAGTCTTTCCCGCTATTGCCGCATATCCGCGATTCTGCTCGGGTCACTTCTGGTTGGTTCTATAGGCTTTGCCCAAACCACCAGCGGAGACCTGTCTGGATCCATTTTTGACGCTTCAGGCGCCGCCGTCCCCAATGCCGCTGTAGTCGCAACCAACGACGGAACGGGCGTCACCACATCCGTGAACACGACCGGAACCGGCGAATACCGGATACCCAATCTTCCAGCCGGCACCTACACTCTTGCCGTCACCGCTTCCGGTTTTTCCAGAGCGGAACTCAAGAACGTTCAGGTCACTCTGAATCAAATCTCCACCAATAACGTAACGTTGCAGGTTGGCGCGACCGCCGGTACCGTCGAAGTGACGTCCGCCGCCGTGGCCATCGATACCGAAACCGCGCAGATTACGGGAACGTTCAGCACAAAGCAAATGGCTGATCTGCCAACTGCATCAACAGGTTCCGGCGTCATCAACCTTTCTCTGCTACAGGCCGGCGTCGCGAGCAGCGGCACGGTAGGAATCGGATCCGGCCCCAGTGTCGGCGGTCAACGTCCCGCGAACAATAACTTCACCATCGAAGGTATCGACAACAATAATCGCTCGGTCACCGGGCCTGTCGTATTCATTCCGAATGACGCAGTCGGCGAGTTTACCCTGATTCAGAATCAGTACTCACCCGATTTCGGCCATTCCTCAGGCGGTCAGTTCAACCAGGTGCTGAAGAGCGGCACCAATTCCTTTCACGGTGAACTTTACGAGTACTTGAACAATCGAAATCTGGACGCGGCGGACAACCTGAATGAGGTGGACGGCAACCCGCTTCACCCGCGCTACGACAACAACCGTTTCGGTGGAAACGTCGGCGGTCCCATCCTTAAGAATAAGCTGTTCTTTTTCGTCGACTATGAGTACAACCCGGTGGGTTCAGTCGCTTCCGGCGGATTGGTTTATGCGCCCACGGCTGCCGCCTATAGCACCTTGGCTGCGATCCCGGGTATAAACCAGAACAACCTGGCTATTTTGCAGAAGTATCTAGGAACCGCGCCAACCGCCGCTCCCGCGGCATCGGTTGGCTTTGGCGCCTATCCAACGATCGGAAGCGGCAACGAAGCCGCCGGGCTGCAAACCGCCTCTGCGATTTCTCTTCCCCTCGGCCAAATCACGACCGCCTCGCCCAGCTTCTCAAACAGTGAAAACGCGGTGGCGACAGTCGATTACAACATCTCAACGAGCGATAACCTTCGCGGCCGGTTCGCGCTCAACCGCACAGGGTCGATCGACACGGCCGGTTACCCTTCTTCGTTCTATCAGATCAACCCGAACAACTCGTATTTAGCGACGTTCACGGAATTTCACAACTTCACTCCCGGTTTGATCAACGAACTCCGTTTCGGTTACAACCGGAACAACTCGTTCGACGGCGCGCCCAACCCGACGTTTCCGGGTCTGGATGTCTTTCCGAACATCACCATTTACGAGCTGAACGTCAATATCGGACCCGATCCGAATGCTCCCCAGGGCGGCATCCAGAATATCTACGAACTGGCGAATAACGTGTCCTATATTCACGGGGCGCATACCTTCAAGTTCGGATTTGACGGTACGGATTCGATTTCACCGCAGTTCTTTACCCAGCGCGGGCGAGGCGACTACGAATGGAGCTATCTCTCCGACTACCTGTTTGACTACTATCCGGATTACCTTGCTCAACGCAACGTCGGCGGCCGGGAGTATTACGGCAACAATTATCTTTTTGGCTTTTTCGCCAACGACAACTGGAAGCTGCGTCCGAACCTGACGGTGAACCTCGGTCTTCGC
Source organism: Bryobacteraceae bacterium (assembly GCA_965225785.1). Lineage (GTDB taxonomy): Bacteria > Acidobacteriota > Terriglobia > Bryobacterales > Bryobacteraceae > Bog-113. The sequence continues at coordinate 51,205 of CBDDBV010000034.1, forward strand.
TACGAATATCAGACGATTCCGCTGGGCGAGCGCCAACAGGATCTCAATGATGCGGCGAGCGTACCCGGCCTGATCTCCTTCGCGGCGCCAACCCCGCAGAAGACTAACTTTATGCCCCGCATCGGCATTGCCTATTCGCCTGGAACCAGCGGTAAGACTTCCATCCGCGCGGGCTTTGGCATCAACTATGACGTCAATCGGGATAACCTCGGTCTCGATGCCGCGGTTCCGCAATTCAGTTCCACAATCGACGTGACCGGCCTTCCTGGCACCGGATTCCTGGCCGGCGGCGGAATCCCGCTGAGTGCCGTCCCGGCGTCTCCTTCAATCTCGGATCTCCGAGCGGAAACGGGTGGAGTACTTCCGGTAAACGCCCAGCGGCCGGAATCGCTTCAATGGAACTTCGGCATTCAGCATGTCTTCGCTCAGAACTATACGGTCGATGCCACGTACCTTGGGACGCGCGGCATTCATCTTACCGTGCAGGATCGGCTCAATCAGCAGTCCGTGGTGAACGCGAGCAATTCGCTTCCGATTTATACCTCGGCGCCCAGCCAGAGCACCCTCGATGGGCTCACCAACACCTTGTCAGCTTTGACTACTTCTTATGACAACGGGGGGTATCTTGTCCCCGCTTATGCGAGCGCGGGCTTCACTGGAACACTGACTTCCTTCCAGCAATGGGGGAATTCCACTTACAATGGGCTTGCTGTGCAAGTAACGCGCCGCTTTACGGGCGGATTGCAATTCAAGGGCGCCTACACCTGGAGCCACAATATCGACGATTCCACCGCGGACGTTTTCAGCACCTACACGACGCCTCGGCGCCCGCAGGACGGTCGAGACATAGCAGCGGACCGCTCCAGTTCCGCTTTGGATCACCGCCAACGTCTGACGTATGAAGCCGTCTACGATATGCCCTTCTTCAGCCACTCCGGAAACTGGTTTGTAAAAAATCTGGTTGGCAACTGGGAACTCACTCCGATCTACACCTACCAGACCGGTACACTCGCTACCGCTTTGTCCGGTGTCGACTCGAATTTTAATACAGACAGCGCGGGTGATCGCGCCTTGGTGAATTCGGGTGGAAATCCGAACATCGGCTCCGGTACCACCCCGCTGAAGAACACCGCCGGGGATACGGTGGCTTACCTCGTCAATAATCCCGCCGCAGGCTATATCGCCACCCCTAAGGGCGTTCTGGCCAACGCCGGACGTAACACCTTAATGCTTGAACCCATCGATGACATTGATATCGCCGTGTTCAAGAGATTTAATTTCAGTGAGCACAGACTCCTTGAATTCAGCGGCCGGTTCAGCAACGTGCTGAATCACCCGCAGTATACGGGCGAGCTATATCAACGACGTTGCCCCGATCGGCGCTACTTCCACCGATATTCACAATGCGTTGATTCCCAGCTCTCCGTTATTCGCCAATTGGAGCCAGGTGTTCTCGAGCAATCCACGCGCTATCCAGGTATCGGCGAAGTTTTACTTCTAAATTCGATACCCTTCCGTCAGCAGCCAAGGAGGTCCGAAAGGGCCTCCTTTTTCATGTCTACTCAGTCGATTGTCCGCCAGGAACGTCCGTCGCGTTTCAAAAGATCATCGGCTTCTTTTGGGCCCCATGTTCCCGCGCATAGTTCGGGAACGTCCGCGCCGGCAGCGCCCGCCAAACATCTAGAATCGGAGCAACGGCACTCCAGCCTGCTTCCACCATGTCCCGCCCGCTGAAACAACGTTGCGTCCCCAATCATGCAGTCATAGAGCAATCGTTCATACCCCGTGCTGGGCTCACTCCCGAAGTAGTCGACGTAAGCGAAGTCCATATTCACTGACCCAACCCGTACCATCGGACCGGGAATCTTCGCGCCGAACCGTAACGAAATCCCCTCATCCGGTTGTATATGCAGCACCAGAAGATTGGGTGTGAGGCGTTCCGTAGGCGTGTCGCGGAACAACACAAACGGCGCGCGGCGGAATTGAATCGCAACCTCCGTCACACGCTTCGGCAGCCTCTTGCCGGTGCGGATATAAAACGGCACATCCGCCCAACGCCAGTTATCGATCATAAACTTAAGCGCGACGAAGGTCTCCGTGCTCGATTGCGGATTCACTAATGGTTCTTCGCGGTAACCCGCCACGTTGTTACCTTCCTCCGTGCCGGAACCGTATTGCCCACGAACCGCGCGGGTGAGCACTTCCTCGGGAGTCATAATTTGGATCGCATGCAGAATTTTCGCCTGTTCATCCCGCACCGCGTCCGCCTCGAAGGAAATCGGCGGTTCCATGGCGGTCAGCGTCACCAGTTGCAGATATGGTTGGGCACCATGTCGCGTAGCGCGCCGGCATGGTCGTAATAGCCGCCGCGCCGCTCCACTCCCAGGCTTTCCGCCAC
>CBDDBV010000035.1:0-1617032 GCA_965225785.1 Bryobacteraceae bacterium
CACGAAGATCCGCCAGATCGCGGAGGCCGCCGGCGCGCGCATCACCTTGATCGCACGCAACGGCGACGTGATCGCGGATTCCGAAGCCAACCCTTCCGAAATGGAGAACCACGGCGGCAAGCCCGAGGTGGAGGAAGCGCTCGCGGGCCGCCGCGGTTCCAGCATCCGCGAAAGCACCACGTTCAAAGAGCCGTTTCTCTTTCTCGCGGTACCCATTCCGCAAGGGGCTCTCCGATTATCCGTGCCGCTCGCCCAGGTAAAGCGCGACGTCGCCATGATTCGCACGCGGACGCTTCAAAGCACGGCGCTGGCGTTCATCCCGGTGATCCTCATCGCGCTCTACTTCGCCCGGATCACGTCGTCACGCCTGGGTAGCATCATCGCTTATGCGGGGGAACTGGCTAATGGAAATTTCCACGCCCGTTTGAAGGATTACCGGCGCGGCGAACTCGCTGTTCTGGGGCGCAAGCTAAACGAGACCAGCGCGAAACTTGAGCGCACCGTCCAACAACTGCAGACCGAACATACCGAACTCGAGAAACTCGAACGTATTCGAAAGGATTTCGTCATCAACGTGTCGCATGAGCTGCGGACGCCGCTCGCATCCATTCAGGGGTACACCGAGACCCTGATGGACGGCGCGCTTTACGATCAGGTTCATAACATGCGGTTCCTGACAATCATTCGCCACAATGCGGAGCGCCTCGCGCGGCTCACGGCGGACCTGCTCGCCCTTTCCCGCATTGAGATGAAGACGCAGGAATTCCGCTTCGCATCCTACCGCATCAACGAACTTCTGGCCGACGTTCTCGATACTATCCGCCCTATCGCGAACAAGAAGCAGATTGGGCTCACGCAGGATCTCGCGCCCTCTGGAACGGAAGTCTACTGCGACTCCGAAGCTCTTTATCAGATTCTGAGCAACCTGGTGGACAACGCCGTGAAGTACACGCCTGAGCGGGGCATGATTACCATCGGCGTCCATCTGCTCCCGGTATCGAGCGCCCGCCGCATGCTGGAAGTCTATGTACGCGACACCGGCGTCGGCATTCCGCCGGAAGACCAGCCGCGCCTGTTCGAACGTTTTTACCGCGTGGATAAAGCACGCTCCCGTGAACTCGGCGGAACCGGTCTGGGGTTGGCGATTGTGAAGCATCTGGTTCGCACCCACGGCGGTGACGTGCGCGTGGAGAGCGAATTCCACAAAGGTTCCACTTTCTTTTTTACGCTTCCGATGGAAGGAGTGGATGTGCCGGAAGCGGCTGAACTTCATCCAGAGTTTACGGCAACGTAACAGATTAGTAACAGGCTGGCGGCTAACCTGACCACAGCGGTATCCCATGAAGAAAATAGTTCTCATCGAAGACGATTCCGACCTTTTCGCACTCCTCAAGTACAACCTGGAGAAAGAAGGGTTCAGCCTCACGGGGTCGCAAACCGGACGGGGAGCTCTCGAGCTTTGCCGCCGCGTTCGCCCGGACCTGATCCTGCTCGACATCATGCTGCCCGATTCCGACGGACTCGATATCTGCAAGGGCATTCGCAACGATTCCGATCTTGCTCAGGTGCCGATCATTTTTCTCACCGCCCGCGCTTCTGAAACCGACCGGATCGTGGGCCTGGAACTGGGCGCCAACGATTACATCGTCAAGCCCTTCTTCATTCGCGAGCTGATTGCTCGGATAAAGCTCCAGTTTCGTACCCAGCAAACTCCCACCCGCGTGCTGAAATCGGGCGGTGTCGAGCTGGATCGATCAAGTTGCCAGGCGCGCGTGAACGGTGAACTGCTATCCCTCACGGCCACCGAGTTCCGGCTGCTGGAATTTCTCATGAGCCGTATCGGAGTGGTGTTCAGCCGGGAGCAACTTCTGAACGCGGTTTGGGGACAGGACCGCGCCATCACCGACCGGACCGTGGATGTCTACATTTTGCGGCTCCGGCAGAAGGTGGAAGCGGATCCAACCAACCCGCGGATCATCCATTCGGTTCGGGGTTTCGGCTACTCCTTCGAACCGCGCCTGCAAGTGCCGGAGGCGCAGCTTGCGGAACCGACCGTGGCTGCACGGTGAACCACGGTCGTGATACGCTGACCGGGAGTGGCAACCGACCTAATTGAAGTCGACCCGGAGACCCCGGCCGACGACGCCATCGAACGGGCCGTCGCCGCCATCCGCCGGGGGAAGGTCGTGGCCATTCCGACCGAGGCGCTGTATACGCTCATCGCGGATCCCATGAACCTACACGCCATCACGCGCGTGTTCCAGGCGAAGGGGCGCGAAACGGTTCGATCGCTTCCGATGCTTGTCTCCGACACGATGATGGTGGAAGACCTTGCGCGGGAACTGTCCACGCGCTTTTATCTGCTCGCCCGCCGGTTCTGGCCTGGACCTTTGTCCATCATCCTTCCAGCCGCTTCCAAAGTGCCGCTGAAAGTGACCGGCAATACCGGGCGACTGGCGGTGCGTCAGAGCCGTTCCGTAATCGCCGCGCGGATTATCGAACAAATCAACCAGCCGGTGATCGCCACCAGCGCGAACATCTCCGGTCAGCCCACCTGCACGAGCGGGATTGAAGTCTTCGGCAACATGGACGGCCGCGTGGATCTGGTTCTCGATGGCGGCGTTTGTACCGGCGTTGGATCGAGCACCGTGGATATCACGGAACCTTATTGGAAGATGATCCGCGAGGGCGCGATTCCCGAAAAGGAAGTCGCCGATTGTTTGCAGGGGATGTAACGGTTAGCAGCGATTCCACCAAGCAATCTGCGAGCGGTCAGACGAGAGCAACGCAGTTTGAACTCCGACACCAAACCGTTTTGCACCTTCTCGTGATCGGCGCGGCACTGCTGACTTGTTTCGTCAACCCCGATGACGTGGTTTGGTTTTTGGTGCACCTTCACGAGGACAGCGCGCTGCTCGATCGAATTATCTTCGGCATCGGAACGTTGCTGTTTCTCGGCGCGGCTGCCCTGGAGACGTGGACGAATGGCGTTCTGCTCGCCCGGCTTTTATTCGTGTTGGGGCTGGGACTTCTCCTGCCGCTGCCTGGCGCCATTATCCTGATCAGCGGTGAAGCTTTTCTGGTCGCCCGCTTATTCCTCGCCCGCGATTCCGCCGCGCCATCGCCCGGCCCAAGTCGAGCATTCCGAAAAGCAGCCTCAAAGTGGGGATTCGCAGTAAGCATGATCGTCTTCACGCTGACCCTGCAGGACCGGCTGGTCGAGATCGGCGGGGTGACAAGTTTTTGCATTTGGCTGGCACTGAATATTAGCCAGCCCAAACTTCCTGAAAATTTATAAAATCTCCCGCAAATCGCTATCGCGTTTCGCGCTTCTTTTAATAGGGACGGAATCGAGATCAATGTTAATCACCTTCAAATCGTCGCGGCACTCTACGCTTCTAGCGGCGTTCGGGTTATGGTATTCGGCGGCGGCAAATGCTGCCCCGCCTCCCGGACCTTACCAAGCCTCGTGCAACAACATCTCGGTGAGTGATTCCACGCTCAAGGCGAATTGCTTGAACTTCTTTCAGAAACGGCACACCACCACACTCGCCAACGCTCTGACTTGCAAGAACATTCAAAACATTAACGGCAATTTGCGGTGTGTCCTCTTTGAACAAAATCGCACCGGGAATCACGCCACGCTATTCGAAATCATCTCCGTTTCGCGGGAATTCGACGCCAACGGCGCCCATGAAAAGGTCTGGCGAATCGACAATCCGCGCGTCTGGGAACGAACGACGGAGTATCCCGAAATCACATTCAAACCGGGCGACCGGATCACGATCACGAGCGCCGGCGGGTGCGCACAGACAGGAGGGAGCGGGAAAACTTGGAAACGATACGTTAACCCTTTAGGCCCCGACGCCCCGAACTACTACTCAGGCACTGTATGGATCAACGGCGTTACGGGTGAGTTTGATCGAATCGGCGGGCTGATCAACCAGACCTTCACCGTGCCCATCTTCAAGAACTCCGCGTTAAACAAAGAGCTCATCCTGAATCTGGGTTATCAGGACGATGACTTCAGCGATAACGGTTACTGGAACCACGATAACGGCAATCCCGCGCAGTGTGTGAACATCGGCCCCGCCTTCGTGGAAGTGACTGTCGTGACGCCGGCCGCCACGGCGATTTCGAAAGGCCCGGTCTTTTCTCCTCATTCGCTGCCCTTCGATCTGGTCTGGGACATCAACAATGAGGACTTCAACGGCCTCCCGAGAGACCCGCAGTGGGCCTTCCAACTCGATCATCCAGGCCAAAGTCCCGACTTCGTAAGAATCTGCGGCGCCGCCATTACCGGGGACAACAATATCAACCTCGACATGCTTTCTCATATTTGCACTTCGCAGGACCCCTACACCGACCTGTACCACGCCGCCGTCCCGTGCCACGCCGGCGTCCTTCCCGGTCACCTGGATTGGACTATCGCAACCTATCAAGGCCTGTGACGTGGGAGGGTTGGTCAGGCATCTGGCCTTTTGACAATGACTACAACCTGCAGCTTCAACCCCGTAGCGGTAACGGCCTCACCACCGAAAGCACAACCTTGGGTCTGGAATACAACGGCAGCGAAGTTATGGATAACACCACCACTCCGTTTGGCGGCAGCTCAAATCGAGTGCGATCGATGTCCTCAATACCGCGTCGGATACAGCCAAGTTACTCAACGGGGCCGACGGATTATTCGGCGTGGTGATCGGACTGGTTGGTCTCGATTGCGCTCATCCTCCCGCCACCGAAATACACCCTGTTTACGCGTTGGCATTGAGAACGGCGCAGATTCCCACCGCAGGCAACATCCAGCAGAAGTGGGTTTTCTTTCTGCGCAACTCGGGCAACGAGGGCGAGTGCGCAGAGGGGCTGCACTTCTGGGATAGTTTGAACCGTGAGTTCTCGATTCAACTGCCGTGGCCTCAGGGCGCTACCTCCATGAGTTTCGACGGCAATCAGAGCGAATTCTTCGCGTGGGACGACGCGGCCATTACCGGCGACATCCAACAGTTCGAGAAAGCGTTCACCGTTCTGAAATTCAAGTTCCCGAACGATGGCGAATTCGGGGTCGATGGGCAGGTAACGCTGAGTGCCTTTCCCATCGACTCCCCAACCCGCCAGCCCGTTCGCGAAAGTCAAAGTCGTCTGCCCAACGGGCCCTGTGTATTGGAAGGAATAGACATTGATATCGGTGGCGCCTACATCCCCGCATTCATTGACGCAGATCTGGATCACGGCCTCTACTGTTTCGGGGGGCGCCGTGCCGCTGAGAACATAATTCGCCACAGCGCCGGGCCCCGTGGTAGCCTGCGCGGTCAATGTAATCGGCGCGGAAGCGATCGGTTCTCCCTGGCTGCCGGTCAACCTGCCGGATGCCTGAGAAGACGAGATCTTCAGCGATAGTTTGGTTCGCTCTCGGAAGTAGCTGTCGATCAGATACGTCAACGCGGTTGGATCGGACTCGGGAAGAACATGCCGCGGATAGGCGTTCCACGACTGAAAAATCACGTGGCTGGGTATTGTTCCCCCTTGCGCTTCCCATTCCGCGTAATGGTTCTCCGCATCGCTCATCCATTGGGTGTCGGATAAATCCGCCGTCGAGCCGTTGTAGATCATTCCGAAAGGAATGCCGCGCTGCTGGAGCGCCTCGCGCAGGCTTTCCACGCTTGGGCCCCAGTCGTCCTGCCAATCGATGTCGCAGTGGAAGAAGGCGAATGGAGCGCCCGCCGCCGCGCGCCACGCATCCATACCGGCCGTGTACTCGCTGAGCCAGTCCGATCCAGCGGGAACGGGTTCGATGTCGCCGACAATCACATTCGGAAACACGGTTTTAACCTGGGCAACGCTCTGAAGGGCGTTCGCTGCAATTTGTTGTGTAGTCCACTGGCAGCCGTTAGGTCCGGTGTACAACGCGCTTCCGTGGAAGAAGGGCTCATCGAAAGCGAGGTATTGAAGATTGCCGCCCAACCGCTGGATGCGGGTGGCGATCGGCAGCGCGGTCTCTCCCGCGAAACCCTCCACGCCCATGCCGCACGTCGCGGACGGCGTCAAGGGAGGAAACTCGACCGCGAGCGCAATGCGATGGCCGTCCAAATAGGAGAAAATCTGTTGCAGAGTGGCGTCGGAGAAATTACCGGGGAAGATGGTGCTCAGCATCTCCGGATACATCTTGAACACCTGAATCCGGGACGATGCGGTGCTCCACTCCGCGCCGGGGGCAAACAGGTCCAGATAATCCACGGAGCCGATCATGTTGTTCCAGGCCGCCGGCATGATCGGACTAAACCAGATCGTTTGTGTTTGCGTAGGAGTGGATTGGGCCGAACAAACGGCCCCAATCAGGAAAGCGATAATGGATCGGCCGGCCCGAAGTTTGGACATGGTCATTTCGATTCCACGCGCAGCGCTTGCAGTCTATGCTGCTGCTCCTCGGTCAAATCGTTCTTAATGCGGACCAACAGGGAGATTTGAGCGCGCTTGATGTCACGCTCGGAAGCCAGCACTTTATCCAGTTGCAAAGCCACCTGTGCCTCGTCCGCCTTCGGTTGCTTCAGCAATCCCAGTAATCCTTCCATATCCTCCTGCAGCTTCCATTGCAGTTCTGTGAAGCGCGTTTGCGCCTTTAGTATCTCGGCGCGAAGATAAGACTTCTGCGCGTCGCTCAGGCCGATCGCGTTCTGCCGTGCCATCACCAGTTCCGGCGGAAACAGCAGATCGTTTAGCGGGTCGGCGGCGGGCGGCTGTTGCGCGCCGGCAAACGAAACGAAAGTCAACAACGATGCGGCCGGCAACCAGAATTTACTTCGCATGTTTTTCTCCCGACGGTTTAATTTTTACGAACGCTTCCCCGAGCCGCGGCCTGATACTCCACGCCGCCGCCACCGGCGGAAGCAGCAGCGCCTCGGTCGGTGAGCGCCACGTGGAAAGCGCGGTCACATGAGGCCCAGGCGCCGGACGCGGCACCCACATCAAGATCGCGCTCGAAATCGCAATCAACATTCCTATCGACGCGGCCGGCATCGCGCTTCTCAGCGAGGCCCATCTCCGCCACGCGCGAGTTTCCGGTTGGCGCTGCACGCGCGCCATCACTCGCTCCGGTCCGAACAAAGGCGGGTCGACCGCGCCGCTCCGGCGGATTGCCTCATCCATCCGCGCTGCCACCGCCCGCCTACCCTCCAACGCGTTCCGGCACTCCGGACAGATCACCAGATGGGCGGCAAATTCAGAATCCGGCGTCTTGCCCGCGGCGCAATCGTTTATCGCGTCCGCCCATCTCAAACAGCTCTTCATCCCGTCAACTCCCGTAATAGCTGACGCCTGGCCAGGTGCAGTCTCGACCGTACCGTCCCCTCGGGGATCCCCAAAATCCCGGCTGCCGTCCGAACGTCCATTTCCTCCACTCCGATCAACAGCACCACCGCTTTCAATTTGTCCGGCAACAATTCCACTCGCTCTCTCACGCGGACCTCGAACTCCCGTTCCAACGCCTGTGTCTCAGGGGTTTCGGTAGCAGCCTGACCTGCCACCCATGCGCCATCCCGGCCCATAGCCCGCGTCGCGCCCCGCCGGTAGTTCAAAGCCAGCCGCCAACTGGCGCGGGCGACCCAGGGCCGAAATTTATCCTCGTCCCGGAGATTGTCGAATTTCCTGTGCGCGACAAGAAACGTATCCTGCGCTACTTCCTCGGCATCCGCCTCGTTCCGGAGCACCGCATACGCTACCTGATAGACCAATCGATACGATTCACGCATGAGCCGTTCAAAATCCTCCTTCTCTGGCCCCGGCTCGCGCATGGACGGTATTCTCGCTTAACCCCACAGACCTGTATTCATCGCGGTCTCCTGTCTATCAAGACACCACGCTTGCGGGGTGCGTTCACTAAAAGACGTTGAGTGAGATCCCGATTGCAATCCTCCCCCGCTTTGGAGAAACTTGCGTGATGCGGATTCCCAAATCATCCCTGCCGGTCATAGCGCTCGCGATCACCGTGATCACCCCTGCCGCCGCGCAAACCTACGACATCGTGATCCGCGGGGGCCGTGTCCTCGACCCCGAGACCAACCTCGACTCAACCCGGAATGTAGGCATTACCGGCAAGACGATCGCGGCCATCTCCGCTCAGCCTCTTCAAGGAAAGCGCGTGATCGAGGCCGAAGGACTAGTGGTCAGCCCCGGATTTATCGATCTTCATCAGCACGCGCAAACGGCGGAAAGCGATCGCCTGAAGGCCTTCGATGGCGTCACCAGCGCGCTCGAAATGGAGATCGGCGCGCCGGACGTTGCCGCATTCCTACGGGCCCGCGCCAACCACGCCATCATCAATTTCGGAACGACGGCGAGCCACGCCGCCGCGCGCGCGCTTGCATTTGCCTCTCCCGTCCCGTCGACCGAAATCCTTCCGAAAGCGGGACCGGCCACCAACGAAGTAGCGTCACGCGAGGTAATCGAAGCCGTAAAGTCCAGGCTTCGCTCTGAGTTCGATGCCGGCGCGCTTGGCCTCGGCATGGGCATTCAGTACACGCCGGGAGCGAACCGTTTGGAAGTCATCCAGATGTTCGGTCTCGCAGCGGATTACCACCTGCCTGTTTACACCCATATTCGTAGCGCCGGCCGGCTCGACCCCGGTTCCAGTATCGAGGCTGTGAGCGAAGTGATCGCCGCGTCCGCCATTACTGGCGCCCCGCTGCACATCGTACATATCAACAGCAGTTGTTTGAAGAGTGCGCCCGATTGCCTGGACATGGTGGCCGGCGCCCGCGCGCGAGGGCTCGATGTCACCACTGAGGCGTATCCCTATGTCGCGGGTATGACCCTGATCAATTCCGCGTTGTTCAATTCCGGATGGCAGGAAGAGTTCGGCATCGGCTATAACGATCTGCAGTTGCCCCAGACCGGCGAGCGGCTTACTCGCGAACGCTTCGAAACCTTGCACGCATCCAGCACGCCCCAAACAGTCCTGATGTTTCTGAACGACGACGCCACCGTCGATGCCGTCATCCGCAACCCTCTCGTCATGATCGCCAGCGATGGCGAAATGGATCATCCGCGCAATGCCGGCACTTACTGCCGCATCCTCGCGCGGTACGTGCGCGGCCAGCAAAGCCTCACCTTAATGGATGCCATCCGCAAGATGAGTTACATGCCGGCACAGGAACTGGAACGTTCCACGCCCCAGGCCATGCATAAGGGCCGCATGCAGGTCGGCGCGGATGCGGATATCGACGTATTCGACTTAACCACGGTGGCCGACCGCTCCACGTACTCTAAGCCGCGCGAGCCGAGCGTTGGAATGCGGTATGTGCTGGTTGACGGAACGCCGGTGATCGATGGCGGCAACCTGGTGCCGGCCCAGTTCCCGGGTCAAGCCATCGTTGCTCATGGTTCAGGTGCAAAATAAGGCCGTTAAATTTACAAGCTGCGTAAACGCAGGCCGTACTTTCATCGTCTGGAACTTCTTGCACCACTTGAACCGGAACGCCCCGCATCTTTAACAAAGCTGGCTCAAGCCGTCTCCCGTAACCTTTACCGGCCTTCAGACCGTTATTCATTCTTGAAACCCAAGAACTCTTTGCTTAAGGCCAATGAGGAGATGGACTAAGTGCGGTTGAGTAAGCACTCCCAACTGAAGTTTGGCCTTTTGTTGTTCACCGGCGCGCTTATCGCCTTCATACTCTGCATTCAATGCGTGCGGACTTACTGGTACACGGAGTCCGTTCTTGTTCCGCAACAAGCCGAACGCGAAGCGGAACGGCAGTCGGGTGTACTCACCGTGGCCGCTCGAAGCGCCGGCATCAGCGATCCAAACGCGCTCGGGCCGGTCATTCAGCGTGTACTCGATGCCGATGCGGCTCGCATCTTGTGGGTGAGAGTATGGGACCCGCAAGGCCGGGTTATCGCGCAGGGCGGTCACCCTTACGGGACCGCCCAAATTCCCGCGCGGTGGTGGGAGAGTATGGAGCGGCATGAGATTCGCGCGGTTCCGGTCGACACGCCCCAAGCCAGGGCTTTCGTCACCATGCTTCCATTCCGGCTGCAGCATTCTCCGCGCTTCTCGCCGCACGACGCAAGCCCGCGGTCTTACTCCGACCCTCCACAGTTGCGAGCGGGACCGGATAACGGCCATCCGCCAGCCTACATTTTGGAGTTAGCCATTTCATACAGTGCGGTGGCGGATGCGTTCGCGGGGTTGCGGCAGAACCTGATCATCGGAGTAATCGCGTCCATCGCCCTTTTGCTGTCGGTTGCGGTGATCGCGCTGCGTGCGCGTCATTACTTTCGAGGTAAGTATCTCGAGAACGAAATGCAATTGGCCAGACGGGTTCAAAGCCATCTGCAGCCTGATCCGAATAAGGTTTTATCTCAGGTGGAATTTGCCGCGGCGGCCGCGGCGGCGGACCATGTCGGGGGCGATTTCCACGACGTATTTGAAACCGATACCGGCGAAATTGTCATCGTTCTCGGCGATGTCTCGGGCAAGGGAGTACCCGCCGCGCTGCTGGTGAGTGTACTTCAAGGAGCCATCCGTTCGTCAACGGCGGCTCAGCACGAGTTGGCTTGTGAGCGGATCAATCGGATGCTTTGCGAACGGACGGCGTGCGAAAGGTTCGCGACTTTGTTCTGGGGCGTTTTCGATCCGGCCCGCCGCACGCTGCGATACGTGAATGCCGGCCACGCCGCTCCGCTGTTCATTCGGCCGGTCCACGGCGAGCCAAAAGCGCGGATCACTTATCTCGAGGAAGGCGGTCCCGTATTGGGCGTCATCCCCGCGGCGCGCTATTCCGCGGGCATCGTCACCGTGGAGGCGAACGATATGCTGCTCCTTTACTCGGACGGTATCAGTGAAGCGGCCGGCCGAAACGACGAAGAGTTCGGAGACGGCCGTATCCTTCATTTGGTTTCGCACCACGCCGATGCGACTCCGGCGGAACTCTGCCACCTCGTGATGAACCAAGTAACTGGATTTGCGAGCGCCGCTATTCCTCAGGATGATCGAACCTTGTTGATCGTCAGGTTCCCGCCGCGCGGATCTAACTTGTCAGCGCAAGCCTTGGAAGCGGAAGCGGCGGCGTGAATCGCGCAGACCCACAGAGTTCGCAGAAGGAACAATGAGAAGACCAATAACCATCATCTCCGCGGCATTCCTCTCGATACCGCTTTCCGCATTCGCTCAGCAGGCGGAGGCAACCGCGCGCATCGTGAGTGCCGCGAACGCCTTCCTGTCGTCGCTCGACGGCACCCAGCGTCAGCGCGTCCTCTACGCCTTTGAGGACCAGCAGCAGCGCAAGCGCTGGTCAAACTTTCCGACGGGATTCGTGCCTCGCGGCGGAGTCAGTTTTAAGCAGATGAGTGCTCCGCAGCGCGACGCGGCCATGAAACTCCTCGAATCCGTCCTCAGTCCGATGGGACTGGAAAAGGTAAATGAGATCCGTCAAGCCGACGATGATTTCAAGGTGAATGGATCGAGGCGTGGTCCCGGAGGACGCGGCGGTCGTGGTCCTGCGGGTCCACCTCCTGGCGGGCAGAACGTCCCCGGCGGTCCTGGGGCGAGGGCTCCTTTAGCTGCCGCCGATATGTTCGGTAGCGATCTCTACTACATCTCTTTTCTGGGCAAACCGTCGACTACCGATCCGTGGATGCTTCAGTTCGGCGGTCATCATCTCGCCCTGAACATTACGATCGTGGGAAACAAAGGCGTGCTGACGCCGACGCTCACCGGCGCTCAGCCCGCTGCGTTCCAGCTAAATGGTAAGACCGTTCGCCCCGTTGGAAGGGAAAGTGACAAGGCACTTGCCCTGATGCAGTCCTTGAATGTGAACCAGCGCAAGCAGGCGGTTCTCGATTACGCCGTTTCCGACCTCGTGCTCGGGCCCGACGAGGACGATAAGAAGATCGCGCCCGAAGGATTGAAAGTGGCGGAGATGAATGCCTCGCAGCGGAACATGCTGCTGGATCTTGTCGCCGAGTGGGCCGGCATCCTGAACGAACCTTCCGCCGCCGTCCGCATGGCCCAGCTTAAAGCCGATCTCGATAAGACATGGTTTGCCTGGAGCGGTCCTACCACGGGAGAAGCGGGAAGTAACATCGCCGCATACTATCGCATTCAGGGTCCGCACCTTGTAATCGAATACGCGCCGCAGCATGACGAACCCACCAATCACGTTCATACGATCTATCGTGATCCCACTAATGATTACGGGCGTGCATTGACGAAGCAATGAAGAGATGTTTGGCCGTCGCCGTCAGCGTTTTTCTCTTATTCAGGATTGCCTCGGCGCACCGAATCGATGAGTACCTCCAGGCAACCCTCCTGTCTCTGGAAGCTGATCGTGTTCAGGCGTCCATGCGGCTCATCCCTGGAGTGCTCACCGCGGAGTCCGTAATCGCTGGTATCGACGGTAACGGTGATGGCGTCTTCTCCGACGATGAAGAACGGGCTTACACTCAGCGCGTGCTCGGCGACTTGTCCTTCACCATCGACGGCGAAAGTGTTTCACCGAAACTCATCTCCTACACCTTTCCTGAGCCTGCGCAGATCCGTGCGGGCCTCGGAGAAATCCGCATCGAGTACACCGTCGGTTTGCCGTCCGGCGGAAGCACTCGCACTTTGGTCCTCTCCAACCATCACCTGAGCCGCACGTCGGTATACCTCGTGAACGCATTGGTTCCGCGGGACCATAACATTCGCATACTCGCGCAAAAGCGCAACGAGTGGCAATCGCTCTATACGTTGGACTATCAACAGACGGCGGCCGTCCCTGTGGGGCCTTGGAGTAACTTCCGCGCATCGCTGGCGGCTATCCAGTTCTCGGCGTTGTTCCACTTAGGCATGCGTCACATTGCCGAAGGAACGGATCACTTACTGTTCTTGTTGGTCTTGCTCCTACCCGCGCCGCTGATGGCCTTGCATTCCCGTTGGGGCCCTGATATCGGAGTAAGTAGGAGCCTGATCCGAATCCTTCGAATCGTCACGGCATTTACCATCGGCCACTCCATCACGCTTACCTTGGCGGTACTCGGCGCCGTAAAGGTTCCGGGTAAGCCGGTTGAAATCCTGATCGCGCTTTCCATCTTTGTTTCGGCGGCGCATGCTCTGCGCCCGATTTTTCCCGGCAAAGAAGCTTTGATCGCGGGCTTCTTCGGACTCATCCACGGCCTGGCGTTCGCCGCCACTCTCGACCGCCTGGGGTTTGAGCGCTGGGATCGCGTCGCCGGTGTCTTAGCCTTCAACTTGGGAATCGAAGCAATGCAGATCCTCGTCGTTGCCGCCGTGCTGCCATCGCTGATGCTGATGAGCGGAACGCGCGCTTACTCGACACTCCGAATCGGAGGCGCCGTGTTCGCCGGGGCTGCGTCGTTAGGTTGGATCGTTGAGCGGCCTCTAAACATCAGGCTTAGTGTTGACCCGATTGTGAACTTATTTGCAAGCCATGCGCTCTTCATAGCCGCCGGCCTTTTTGGAGCGAGCCTCGGATGCAGACTCCTGGCTGCATCCCATACCCGCGGACCGCGAACCGGCGTCGTAACTCAGCGGTAGCGGATCGTCTGCCGCGCGAGTTGCATGAGCAAGCGATCGGTGCCGTCAGCAGGATAGAAATACCGCCGCCGCTCGGTCCAGTTTCCCGTTTCGTCATAAGTGACTTCCCAGCGAGTTTTGCCCGGACGCACCTTGGGGAGTTTGGATGCCGCTTGCGGAAAAAGTTCACTTTGCTGCTGTTCCGTGCCCGTGCCGTCGAACACGCGCAGCGAGCAAACAAAGCCTTCGCGATCGAGTTCGGCCACATTGCGGAACGCCGGCGTGCCGTTCGAGGCGTAAAAGCGCTGCTCGCGGGTGTGCGCGGCGTCATCGTAGCGGACCACGAGTTTACCGGGGAGGGGTTGATAATCGTCGCCTTCGCCGACGGTGTACGGATCGGTTTCCTGCACGGTCACCCGGCCTTCTGAATCGAACTGAAATCGGACGTGGTACAGGAGTTTTAGCGCGGTATCTTTGCCACTTCTCTCGTAGTTTCTGACATCGGAGACACGCCCGGCTGGATCGAGAGCCTGCACCTGCATCGACGTCTTCGCGCCATGCTCATCGAACCCGCTGGTCTCTACGGTGTTCCCGGTGTATTTGATTTCAGTGACCGTCGCGAATTCGTCCTGCTGGTAGGTCCATCCAATGGGCCGCCCCTGCGCGTCGTATTGGTAATTAAGGAAATGATTTTCGAGAGAGTCGTCGCGTCCTTTTTGAAAGTCGCTTACGCGGCCTTCCGCGTCATAGCGCCATCGCGACCACGCACGAGGCCCCTCTGATTTGCCTTTTCTTGAGAACTCGGTAGTCAGGGACTCCAGCCGCCCATTCCGGTAAGTGGAAACTGTTCTGGTTGCGATCCCCGACGGGCTCGGCGACTCGATCCGTTCCGCTTCGTGCTGCTCCTCGTCATAGCGAATAACGATCCGGCTGGAAAGCGTCGCCGCTTTAGCCCTATCGGAGGGGTCGGATTGAAACTGTTCCCAAATGAGTTCAGCGACGTTCCCTTTGGGTTTCAGCGCGGGTGGAGGGGGCTCCAGCGGAACTTGCTGCCAGATTGCGCTCATGGCGGAAAAGTACTCCGGATCGGGGGGCGGTCCCGGGATCTGAGAAAGGGCGAGAGTGGGAAACGCGACCAGGATCGGCAGGCCGAGCAGACGATATTTCATGGGTTGTGTGCGCTGGCAGGATTCGTGGAGAGCCTACGGCCAGCCTGATTCTTTCAACACTTTACAACAAAGACGTCCAGCCACGTCTCCTACAATCATAGTTGACAAAACGGGAGCGATCTCCTATACATATAGGAGAACCTGCCACGAGGGAATCGATGCCGAAGAAAACCAGAGTCCTGACCCCTCTCGAACGGCGAATCATGCGCGTACTCTGGAACGATGGCTCGGGAAATGTCCAGAAGGTTTTGCAGCGGTTGCCGGGCGAGCCCCAGCTTGCCTATACCACCGTGCAGACCACGTTGAATGTCTTGCACCGCAAAGGAAAAGTGAAGAGAAAGCTCGTGGGACGCGCATATGAGTACTGCGCCGTCGTTTCTCAGGAAGCCGCCGACTCCCATGCGATCAAGGACATCCTACAGAAGGTCTTCCGCGGGTCGGTGGACGACCTTCTCCTCTCCTTGGTTCGGAGCAAGCATCTCGATGCACACAAGCTTGCGGATTTACAGGCGAAGTTGCAGGCGAAGTTACAAGACGGGCAACAAGGCGAGTTACAAGCCGGCGAGAGCGCGGAGGAGGAAACGGAGTGAGCCCGATGCAAGAGACCTTATTCGATTTGCTGTTCAATGCGCTTCTACAAACCAGTCTCTTCGCCATTGTGGCCGCGGTCTTCTCGCGTCGCGTCGCGAAGGTCAAAGCGAAGCATCAATACTGCTTCTACCTCGCGGTGCTGTTCATCTGTCTGAGCGCGCCGGTAATCAACACCCTTTGGCGATCGCCCTCCGCCGCAATCGCGCCGGGATCTCAACAGCCGTTTCCCTCCCGCGCTGAAGGGGTAAATCACCGTTTGTGGAACTGGCGGGGTGATGCAAATCAGCATCAGCCGTTCACCGTCGCGCCCGCGTTACAAAGTTGGATCCTTGATATTTGGGCGATTCTTGTTCTCCTGCGGATGGCCCGCTTTACCCGAGCGGTTCATCGAGTGCATCGGCTCCGGAGAGACGCATCCGTACTTTCCCCTGCGCAGGTCCGCCCAGCCAACGGGATCATCGGCTCCGGTCATCGGGTCGCCCTTCTTGTATCCACAGCCATTGACGATCCCGTAACGCTCGGGCTCTTTCATCCGGCCATCTTGTTGCCCGGCAAAGTGCTACCGGATCTTAGCGAACAGGATCTCGCAGTGGTTCTTGCTCATGAATATGGCCACATCGTTCGCAGAGACTATCCGGTCCACATCCTATGTGAATTAATCTCGTTGCCTGTATCCTGGCATCCCGGCATCCGCTATCTGATGTCGGAGATCTCGCAGACTAGGGAACTTGCCTGCGATGACTACGCCGCTGCCCGTCTGGGGAAGCGCCGTTCGTATGCCCGCACGCTTTTACGCCTGGCTTCACTATGCCTGCACGCTCCTCGTAGCAGTGCCGTGGGGCTGGGCATTTTTGACGGTGAAAATTTGGAGACTCGAATTATGACGCTGACTGAGAGAAGACCTTCCCTATCACTAGCCGCTCTCATCGGGCTGGCTTTGTCAATGAGCATTACGTTCGGCGCGGGCGCGGTGGTGGCGCGCGCGACGGCCCTGCAGGCTGACTCGGTTTCCTCGAACACCGCGGAAGCGTTCGCCGGAACCTGGCACTGGATGTTTAACGGAAAGAGTTTCGCCACAATGATTCTGCGTCGGGACGGATCCAACTTCACCGGAACCGTCACCGGCTCCCAGATCGCGCTCAATAACAACGGAGAATTAAGCCAGGCCGATCCGTCCGACGACAGCGCACCGAAGCGGATCACCAAGGCAACCCTGGAAGGTTCAGCACTTCACGTCGCGGTCCGGGACGGAAACGATGCCTTCGAATTCGCCGTAACCCTGAAGGACGAGGCCCACGCGGAAATACATCCGAAAGGAGCCCCGCCGAATATGAAACCCATACCGGCGGAAAAGGTTCACTAACAACCGTTCGATGATAGATACAGCATGCGCAAGGAAATGGAGCGCCCCTCTTCTCCCGCTTTGCGTATCGCCGTACTCGGTGTCGGCGGAATCGGCAGTACCTTCGCATTCCAGCTCGCTCGAACCGGTCGTCACGAAGTCACGGTGATAGCGCGCCCGGGGTCCACGCGGCTGCAACAACTGCGGCGCCACGCGGGCATCGTCGACACTGCAAACCAGCGGGCGGGTGTGCATGTCGTTGACAGGCTGGATGAGCAGATCCCGTACGACCTTGTCCTTGTCACCATGCTTGCTCATCAGGTCCCGGCCGTGCTGCCGGCACTGCGGCGTAGCGCCGCCAAGTGGATTCAGTTCATGTTTTAACACCTTCGATCCGGAGCCGCTGCGGGACGCTGTCGGCGCGGAACGTTGTTCTTTTGGCATGCCCTTCGTGCAGGCGCGCATTGACCTGGAAGGCAGCTCAACGCAAAGATCGGCGCCGCGGCATGCTCTGACCCGGTCATAGACGTGGTGATTGACGGCCCGGAAGGCGGGGTAACAATCGGATTGGAGGAAATAGTTAGACCAGCCTCGAAATGTTGCATTGAGGCGAGCCCGTATTTCCGGCCACGGTCGCGTGTTTCCCGATACCAGCATGTCTCCCACTTTCTGCCGGAGTTTGGCCACGCTCCTCTTCGACGGAATCTCTCCCATGTATGCATGGTGCAGAATGTCTTCCCGGTACACCTTGTCGTAGAGCAGATAGATATCTGGTACCTGGGAAGTAAGCGGGTCGACATGTCCGAGGACCAGGTGGGGTCGAATTGGGATCAGACGCAGTATTATCCATGGGGGCAGGTGCAGGCCGGGCAGCAGCCGAGCGAGACGCAGGGATTTGGGACTTATGTGTTGGATGGCGGGTCGGGGCTTTACTATGCGGATCAGAGATACTATAACCAGAGTTGGGGAAGGTTTTTGACGGCGGATCCAACACAAGCTAACGTCGATCTAACAAACCCGATCAGTTGGAACCATTACCTTTACGCGAACGGGGATCCAACAAACGGTACTGACCCTTCAGGCCTGGAGGATTGGTACGACAACGGAGCTTCGTGCTTCGCCGGCGGCGGTAGCGGAGAATTTGACGGCTTCGACGGCCCAGGGTTGTATCAGTCATACGACGGGTTTGCCTCATTAAGTGTCCTTCCCGATGGGTCCTCATCGTCTACTCAGACGTACGGGGGATCCTACCCTGGCGCGGTCACCACAACGCTGAGCTTCCCAGGGTGCTCGGCCACGGAAGAGTTATGTAACGGAATGCCAAGCGGTGTGAATGCGAACGCGAACGACCCCGGAGCAAACGTTTTTCTTGGCGGGATGGCGATTGGGACCCTTGGAGCGGTCGAAGGACTTCTTGGCTCGGCCGTGTCAGCAGTCGGGGCGGACACAGAGATTGTCAGTGGCGCATCGTCGGCATGGGACACCACCGTGCTACCTCAAAGTGGTAGCATGGTAAATCCTGCGACCGATATTACAGCGGCAGAAGCACAGGAAACCCTCCTACAAAACGGGTTCACTGTTGTGAAGGATGCAATTGGGCCTAACGGCCCCGTTACCGTGCTTACTAATGGACAATCCATTTACGTATTCTATACGGCCACGAGTACGGGGGAGACCACGCTGTCCGTGACAACTAACGCGGTTATAACCTCAAAGCTCCGTTTTGGGGGAATGCCTTAGGCCATGGAAACTTGGCCTGGTGAAATTGCTAAGAGAAACCTGGCAGAAGCAATACGGCCCGGGTTACGCTTTCCTGAAAACGTCTTCACCGATGTGTGGAGCAGGTTTTACTTTTTCGATTCAGATCTTATTTTTCGACGGGAGGACGTCAACCTGTTTCGAAGATTGATGGATACAGAGGGTAGTTCTTCAGTACTTCTAAGCCTCCTGGGACCGGAGTTGATCGAGGACAACATGAATCACCAGAAATCATTTGTTATGGGTCCAAGAACCGGTGTCGATGAGTATATGTCGGTGCTGCTCGGGCCGCAAATTGGATCAGGATGGCTCTACGGCATGTACACTTTCGCCTGCATCTCTGACGCAGGCCAATGGTGCATTTACTGCGAAAAGATGGCTGAGCTTGGGGTAATTGCGATGCGGAGCCACGTTAACTCGGAGCAGTTCAGCTTCGCCCTTCACGAACTGAAGGCTCTTCCTCTCGCCCAGGCGCTCAGGATCGCTCCTTTCTACGCGCTGTCCGCGAGGCTGAGGCCCGACTGGCGGGAAAAACTGCGAAGCGCATACGGGGGGGCGGCCGATTGACGTCTTCTGCGAGAGTTCGATGTAAACGTTACCTCCAGCATTGCCTCGTATAGAAAAAAACGAACTCATTTATTTGCTTGGCTTTGCGATGATGGCCGCGCGCAACGGCAGTGTCGCAAAGCAGATCCCGTATGGAGAAAAAACCGGAACTCATTTGTTTGCTTCTGTTGTTTTGTTGAAACAAGTGGCTTCGAGTCGATGGCGATTCCAAACTGGACGGGCACCGCACAAATCTCGTCGAACGCGGAGCATGGTCTCTTTAGCGTGCAACTTGGACAGATCCAGCAAAACTTCAGTTGCAGTGGCTCCTGCGGCACGCCGACGACGTATACAGTGAGCGGCTACATGCTGGCGAGCGGCTCAAGTGCGGCGCTGCAGGTCACCGTGGTCGGGAACACCACCGTCGGCGCGTATCAATACGCTCCCGCCGGACAGATTTTCTATAACTACTCGGCGAGTACGTGGGTTCCCTTTTCTTACAGTTTCACGACACCCTCGAATCTGACGGGAGGGCTTTTCGTTACTCTTACCAGCGTTACAGGCCCGGTTTACCTCGACAATATAACCGTTGCCGTTCAGAACGGCCCGAACCTGATTTCCAATGGCGATTTTGAGTTGGGTGCTTCTCCCAACGGGTGGTGGGGCGGAGCGAGTTATTGCGGATCGGCGGTGCATAGCGGCGAATGCGCCGTGCAAATCTCGGGGACTTCGCCGACCAATGCGATCAGTCAGACCGTGTACGGACTAAGCCCGTCCACTTCGTACAACGTGGGCGTCTGGTATAACCTGGAAGCCGGATACGCCCTTAATTTGAGCGCCGGAGGCACGTTTGTCCAGACCACCACTTCGGGAAGCTGGCAGTTCCTGTATGGCACGTGGACCAGCAGTTCATCGGGAACGCTTCCCATCAGCATTTCCGTAAGCACCAACGGGTATGCGTATTTAGATGATGTCACCATTTCCGGCGGCCCGGCAAATCCGACGGTGACCCAAAGCGAGGCATTCGGGTTCGACGGATTCGGCAACTTGCTGTCTCAGACCCCGACGGCGGGAACCGGTCCGATGATGAGTTTGACGGCGGACCATAACAGTAACCGCTTAACCGGACAAGGCAACTACGATGGCGGGGGTAATTTCCTCGGGAACTCCCAGTACAGCTATGACATTCTGAACCGGCTTTCCGCGACGGGGACGAGCTCTTACACTTATAGCCCCGGGAGCAACAAACGGATGGCCGTATATTGGAGCTCCGGGACGAGCGCGCAGGCTGCTTTCCAGATCTACGATCCGAATGGACGCAAGATGGGTGAGTACACCTAGCCAAAGAGATTTGAAATTTTCGGGAGGTTGATTCCATCGGCCGCCTGACCGATGATCTTGTTGACAAGACGAGATCGCGGGAGACGACCGATGGAATTGTTCACCAAGCTTTTTGGAAGCTGGCTTCTCTTTTCATATCACTGTTTCGACCGCATTGTCATGAGCGGGTACTTAATGGGGCTGCAGCGCTGCGGCCAGGTGGTGTACTGGCTGCGGGAAGTGCTGGGCCAGGAAGCGATCGACAAACAGGCGTTGGGCCGGCGGACGAGGGAATATGTCGCGTGGGTGGAGTCCTACATCCGCAAGCGGAAGCTTCCGCTGGAATGGGCGGAACGCGGGGTGAGCAAGGAAGAGTACGTGGCGCCGTACCTGCGACGGATGGAGAAGGCCGGGAAATGGGGCGTGTACTTCGTCTTTCAGGCCATGGAGCAGGGGTGGACGTACCGGCCGGGGCGAAGAGCGGTAACACAACCGGACGGCAGCGAGTATCCGATCCTGCATAAGCACCGGAGCCGTTATCGTTTCTACTACTTCTATCTACGGGATGAAGTGCTGGGGCCGATCGTCGTGCGCCTGGGGACGTTCATTCCATTTAAGGCCAGCTATTGGGTGAACGGGCATAGTTATATCGAACGGGAACTGAGTCAGGAGGGGGTGGGCTTCCGGAAGCGGGACAACGCCTTCGTATGGGTGGAAAATGTGTCGCGCTTACAAGCGGCGGCGGACCGGTTGACGGGAGAGGTGATCCGGAAGCGGCTGGAGCATTGGACGTTCGTGCTGGGGCCGAAGTTCAGCAAGCCGGACCGGCGAGCGGCGAACCTGGAGCGCAGTTATTACGTGCATCAGGTGGAGTACTGCCGGAACTTCCTCTTCCGCGGGAATCGTCCGATCCGGAAGATCTTCGCGCGCAGTTGCGAGTTGGGATTGTGGCGGTTGACGGGGGACAAGATCGAGGCGCTGTTCGGAAGGCGGAGCCGGGAGCGGCTGAGCGGGAGACTGCAAACGACGCTGGAGCGGATGGAACACGGGGCCTATGTGTTCCGGGCGTACTGGAAACACGCGATGCTGAAGCAGTATGAGAAGTATCTGACGTTACTGCGCAACGAGCTGACCTCGAACAACCTGCGGGACTTCGGGTTGCGGAAAGGGCTGGCGCACCTGGGCGAAGTGCGTGAGAAGTTTGTGGGGATACTGGACCGCTATGCCGGGGTGCAGGCGGAGAACCTGAACGTGCATGAGGATTTCGGGCTGCTGCGGCGGATCGCGCTGCCGGCGCACCAGGGGACGGTAAGAACTCCGGGGATTCGGGTGCAGGATGCGCGGGTGATGCGGGTGATGGAGGTGTTGCTGCACGCGGGAACCGTGCCGGGAGGATGGACGGCGCACAAGACTCATGAGGCGGTGGTGGGGGAGTTCGGGTTGGCGGAGGGCAGTTACGGGATCAACCAATTGCGCTACGACCTGAGGAAGTTGAAGGGGCACGGACTGGTGGAGCGCGAGCCGGGTAAGTACGCATACCGGCTGACGGAGAAAGGCCGGAAGACGGCGATTCTGATGCTGCTGTTCCACCAGCGGCTCTGTGGGCCGCTGGCGGGCAGTCAACTTCAACATCGACCGGACGTGGAGCATCGGCCGAAGGAGAGTAAGTTGGAGAAAGCGTACTATCGGGCGGACCACGCCATCGATGGAGTGCTGGCGGCGTTGCGGGCCGCCTGAATGTTACGGCATGTTACAAGGAGGATTGTTGAAGTATTCTTGATTAGAATTCGACAAGGAACAGGGTACCAGGGGAACTGGACGACGGTGGTGGACCCGGCGGGTAAGTGGAAGCAGTATCAGAGCGATGTGTTCGGGAATGTGGTGAATGTGGTGGAACCGGATCCGCTGGCGAGCCCGGTGTTGACGACTGCCCCGTCGAGCCCATCGACTTCCGGTACGGGAATTTTGGTGACGAGCTACGTTTACGATAGCCTGAATCATTTGATCAACGTCTCGATGCCGCAGGGAAGTGTGACGCAGACCCGGACATTTACTTACGACCCGGTGACACTGCGGTTGACCAGCATGACCAGCCCGGAAACGGGAACGTCGTCGTCTAACGGAACCACTTCCTATACATATAACGTGGATGGGACGCTGGCGACGCGGACGGACCCGAAAGGGCAGGTCACGACTTACACTTACGACAACTATCAAAGGCCGACGACGGTTACCCACGGGCCGAACGCAACGACGACCTATGCGGGTCAGACTTATAACTATACCTAGCCAAAGAGATTTGAAATTTTCGGGAGGTTGATTCCATCGGCCGCCTGACCGATGATCTTGTTGACAAGACGAGATCGCGGGAGGCGACCGATGGAATTGTTCACCAAGCTTTTTGGAAGCTGGCTTCTCTTTTCATATCACTGTTTCGACCGCATTGTCATGAGCGGGTACTTAATGGGGCTGCAGCGCTGCGGCCAGGTGGTGTACTGGCTGCGGGAAGTGCTGGGCCAGGAAGCGATCGACAAACAGGCGTTGGGCCGGCGGACGAGGGAATATGTCGCGTGGGTGGAGTCCTACGTCCGCAAGCGGAAGCTTCCGCTGGAATGGGCGGAACGCGGGGTGAGCAAGGAAGAGTACGTGGCGCCGTACCTGCGACGGATGGAGAAGGCCGGGAAATGGGGCGTGTACTTCGTCTTTCAGGCCATGGAGCAGGGGTGGACGTACCGGCCGGGGCGAAGATCGGTAACACAACCGGACGGCAGCGAGTATCCGATCCTGCATAAGCACCGGAGCCGTTATCGTTTCTACTACTTCTATCTACGGGATGAAGTGCTGGGGCCGATCGTCGTGCGCCTGGGGACGTTCATTCCATTTGAGGCCAGCTATTGGGTGAACGGGCATAGTTATATCGAACGGGAACTGAGTCAGGAGGGGGTGGGCTTCCGGAAGCGGGACAACGCCTTCGTATGGGTGGAAAATGTGTCGCGCTTACAAGCGGCGGCGGACCGGTTGACGGGAGAGGTGATCCGGAAGCGGCTGGAGCATTGGACGTTCGTGCTGGGGCCGAAGTTCAGCAAGCCGGACCGGCGGGCGGCGAACCTGGAGCGCAGTTATTACGTGCATCAGGTGGAGTACTGCCGGAACTTCCTCTTCCGCGGGAATCGTCCGATCCGGAAGATCTTCGCGCGCAGTTGCGAGTTGGGATTGTGGCGGTTGACGGGGGACAAGATCGAGGCGCTGTTCGGAAGGCGGAGCCGGGAGCGGCTGAGCGGGAGACTGCAAACGACGCTGGAGCGGATGGAACACGGGGCCTATGTGTTCCGGGCGTACTGGAAACACGCGATGCTGAAGCAGTATGAGAAGTATCTGACGTTACTGCGCAACGAGCTGACCTCGAACAACCTGCGGGACTTCGGGTTGCGGAAAGGGCTGGCGCACCTGGGCGAAGTGCGTGAGAAGTTTGTGGGGATACTGGACCGCTATGCCGGGGTGCAGGCGGAGAACCTGAACGTGCATGAGGATTTCGGGCTGCTGCGGCGGATCGCGCTGCCGGTGCACCAGGGGACGGTAAGAACTCCGGGGATTCGGGTGCAGGATGCGCGGGTGATGCGGCTGTTGGAGGTGTTGCTGCACGCGGGAACCGTGCCGGGAGGATGGACGGCGCACAAAATTCATGAGGCCGTGGTGGGCGAGTTCGGGTTGGCGGAGGGCAGTTACGGGATCAACCAATTGCGCTACGACCTGAGGAAGTTGAAGGGGCACGGACTGGTGGAGCGCGAGCCGGGTAAGTACGCATACCGGCTGACGGAGAAAGGCCGGAAGACGGCGATTCTGATGCTGCTGTTCCACCAGCGGCTCTGTGGGCCGCTGGCGGGCAGTCAACTGCAACATCGACCGGACGTGGAGCATCGACCGAAGGAGAGTAAGTTGGAGAAAGCGTACTATCGGGCGGACCACGCCATCGATGGAGTGCTGGCGGCGTTGCGGGCCGCGTGAATGTTACGGCATGTTACAAGGAGGATTGTTGAAGTATTCTTGATTAGAATTCGACAAGGAACAGGTTACGACAGCGGGACGAATGGATGGGGACGGCTGACGGGCGTGACGTGGGGCCCTTTGGTTTCGAACAATCCCACCTACCTCGAGTCTTACGGGTACACGGTGGCGGGAGATATGAGTGCGAAAGGACTTACCGTTTACAAATCGAGCGGGCAAGTTTCCATCGGGGGATCATTCGCCTATGACTCCGAGGGTAAGCTTTCAACATTGGCCTATCCGGGGTCGGGTTACGCCAGCACCGGCATCGTGCAGAGTTACCTTTACGATTCGATGAGCCGGCTTACGGGAGTGTCCGACACTGAGGCCATCGGGACGGTGTCAGGTTGTACACCTCCCGCGAGCGGAACGGTTACATGGGGAACGGGCGGCTTATACAATGCGGCGGGCCAGTTGACGGATCTGGAGCGGTTCGCCGCCGTGGGGGGAACCTGCACGGGATTTTCGGAAGGTTACTTTAATGAGCACTGGCAGTACAACGCGCTGAACCAGTTGACGGAGGTTGACACCAGCACGCAGAGCAACGGGTATCCGGTCGTATGGAGAAAAAACCGGAACTCATTTGTTTGCTTGGTTCTGCGATGATGGTCGCTCGCGATGACCGATAACAAATGGATCCGTCTTCTGGCGTATGTTACTGGCCTGGTGAATCAGAAACTCTTGCTCCAGAACGAGTATCTGGTCGCCGAAAACCGGATTCTCCGGTCTCACTTGCCGAAACGCTTGCGGCTGAATGATCCGCAACGGTCCACGCTCGCGGAAATCGGAAAGCGGATGGGCCGCAAAGCGCTTTCAGAAGTTGCCATAGTTGCCAAGCCGGAAACGATTCTCGCCTGGTACCGTCGACTCGTCGCCCAGAAGTTCGATGGATCGAAGCAGCGCAAGGACATTGGCCGTCCGCCGGTTGCCCGAGAAGTCGTAGATCTCGTCGTCCGGATGGCCAAAGAGAACTCCGGCTGGGGCTACGACCGAATCGTCGGAGCGCTTTCGAA
This sequence comes from Bryobacteraceae bacterium, assembly GCA_965225785.1. Classification (GTDB taxonomy): domain Bacteria; phylum Acidobacteriota; class Terriglobia; order Bryobacterales; family Bryobacteraceae; genus Bog-113. The sequence continues at coordinate 25,291 of CBDDBV010000035.1, forward strand.
CCTCGGCTATTCCGTTTCCGACCAGACGGTCGGAAACATTCTCCGGCGTCACGGCATCGCACCGGCACCGAAGCGGAGCCAGACGACAACCTGGAAAGACTTCATCGCGGCTCATATGGCGGTGCTCGCCGGAATCGACTTCTTCACTGTGGAAGTGCTGACTTGGCGCGGGCTGGCCACGTACTACGTTCTTTTCTTCGTTCAGCTGTAGAGCCGACGAGTGCACCTGGCAGGAATGACGAAACATCCCGACACGGTGTGGATGGAGCAGATGGCGCGCAATGCAGTCGATCCGGAATCCGGGTACCTGCGAACCCAACGCTATGTTCTGCACGACCGCGATACCAAATTCTGCGCGAGTTTTCGATCCATTCTGGAGGCAGAGGGAGTGAAGTGCCTCACCCTACCGGCGCGCAGCCCGAACCGGAACGCGTTCGCGGAGCGTTGGGTGCGATCGGTGAAACAGGAATGTCTTCGCAAGTTAGTTCTGTTCGGCGAAGGTTCGCTCCGCCGAGCGTTGAACGAATACCTCGCGCATTTTCATGGCGAACGCAACCATCAGGGGAAAGGAAACGTCTTGCTGTTTCCGCAAATAGCCTCGATTGACTTCGACTCTCCCGCGATCATAAGGACCCCGCGTCTTGGCGGCTTGCTCAATTACTATAGGCGGGCCGCATGAATTTATTTACCTTACGGGGTCCGCACACCGTATTCGAACCTATCACGTTTCGGTAAACAACGATGTCTCCAAACCGAGATCGGAGAACGCGAACCGGGTCGCAGAGTCCTCTAACTGGACACGCTGTTAACCAAGCGGTCTTAGGTTCGAATTGGATCTGGTGAGCCACTTGTTTAAAACAAAACAACAGAGTTTTCAGTTAACTGCGAGCCCGCTCGAAAGAGCCGCCAAACCCGCCATATACCGCCAAGGGTAAAAATGCTCCGATGCAAACTGGACGTCTCGGTTCATCCTTCACTGCTCAAGTCGTGACCGTCTGCAGCAAGAAATTCAGCAGCGAAGGAGAGAATCTTGGAATCAGGCCGCTTCTTCAGAAGACTTGAGAACACCAACGCCAACTTCGTGCGGTCGTTTCCAGGTATTGAATCGACAAAACCCATGATAAAGTCGCTTGCGGTCGCAGCCTCAATTACCTGGTAATCCTCCTCGGCGAGGCAAACCTCAATCTCCTTTGTCGACTTCGGCCACAAAGCCCTCAGTTCTCGAATGAGCAAACCCTTGGAAATCGCAACACGAAAGCCAGAAACTTCAACATGAGGAGCTTCGCCACGCTCGCGCCTGAACTCAGCCGCGAGAACTGGGACTGTAAGCTGCAACAATGCTTGTGTCTCTCTGTTATCATCGTCCAGCTTTAGAACCGCGCTCAGTGTCTTTTCGTTTACTTGCCTGTTATCCGCGAACATCTTGTCTATCTCGCGGTCTCGCGCTTCCTCCAATTCATCGTTTCTAAGACGGATCAGCGGTCCCATAAGTATTTCGGCACCAGGGATACCTTTGATACCTTCCGCAAGAGCGAGCAGCCATTTGCGTCCTCTCATGTCCTCAGCATCTCCTGTTTTATCCGCAAAGAATCGCGACTTAAGCCGGGATCTTGTCTTCGAGCAAAATGTCTGGATGGTCTCCTCACCTCGAAATACCACCACGCATCGACAGGACTCATCATCCTCTGGAAAGTAGAGCGCCTCGGGATGTGGTTGTTCGATCGAAAGGCGAACTATAAACTCTGGCCCCTTCGCCTGAGACTCTGATGGATCCCATTGCACTCTGCCTTTTACTACTCGTGCTGTTAGATTAAGCTTTAGTGGCCTTGTTTCAGCAACTCCGCGCCAGTGGCTGAAGCCCTGTGTCACAAGGTTCTGGCAGATCGCCTTATCGTTGTCCTTGATCACACTCAGCAAGAGGATACCGCCTCGATACGAGTGCCCATAGGGTTTCTCGGAAAGATTCGATCGCTCTAACCAGAGTCTCGTCTCTTCGTTATAGTTTGGCACTTCTCACACTCCTAATGCCAGTATCCGGGAAATCGGCTCCATGACCTTTCTCAGGTAAACCTCTGTGATGGGCACCTCTAAAGTTCTGATTATCGCTCCGATAATCGCACCGTAGATCCCGGGCTTCAACTCAGAAACGCAGAGAGTAAAGTTAGCTTGCATTTCAGTCCCCTCAAGCATTTGCAAGTCTGCTGAAACGGTCGCGCGCTCCGCGCGAATCTGGAAAAACTCAGCGTCTTCCATTTCTTCCGTCTCAACGTTAAGATATTTCTGAACCTCTTGGTATGCCTCTCGCAGATCGCCGGGGACGTCGATTCTCGTCAAATTCGTGAAGATCGAAGCATTTACGCCACTATGGCTCGGAGTAACAGAACTGAGGAGTTTCTTTAATTCTCCAGTAATAGCGACGGCGTCTACTGCATGCAGCCAAGTAATTGATATATAACGACGGGGCGCCACAAGAGGATCGAGGAATGATGCCACTGAGAGTACAGTTCCTGCGGATAGATACGCAGGCCCCATTGCAACTCGAAAATTGTGCTTCTCGTCGAGGGAGTCGATTGGAGTATCCTCTCTTAGTAGGATATCTCTTGCTGCTTCTCGGAGTAATGTGCCGTCATTGTCACATAGAAAGTAGCTGAAAGCGCTAGACCCAATCGTGCTGAACGTTCCAGTCTCCCTATGTTTAAGAAATAATTTCCAAAGGGCGGTCGCTTCGCTGGGTATTGGACTCATCTCCGCGAGCTGGTCGCCCAGAGTTGCAGCGAGAGCGTCAGGACGATCAGACAAGAGTGCATCTTTCGATCGAGGAGACAGTAGTAACCGTAAAGAGGCGTCAAGATCACGTTTTGCTGCCGCGGCCGCCGGCGCGAAAATAGAGCCCCATTTGCGTTCGAATTCGCTTCGGCGCCAGAATAGCATTTCAAGGTCGTCTGGCAAAGGATAGCTACTGCCAACTCTGGCCTTTATGACTCGATTTGCTGATTGTTGTGACTCTCCCAACAGATCGAGACAGCCAGAGGCGATCGCAGTCGCATCCCTGGAAATCTGGGCCGCCGCATCCCCTGCGACCCCGTAACGATTTTGCGTTCTTTCAAGTAGTCCCTGACCTATGACCAGAAATAAGACATCATTGAAAAGAAACGGGCGCTCCTGCGCTAGGCCGAGGTGCTGGAGATAGGATTCTGACACACGATTCAAACTTCGAACTGCGCGAGTGTTGGAAATTAGAACCGGAACTCGGCCCGGCTGTTCAGGCGCGGTACTATTGAATAGCCGTACGACTAGTGCAGCATTGAGCGCGTCATTGAAGTTGCTAATGGACATTCCCGGACGCTGGCTCGCCAAGAATCCATAGGAACTCTTGAACGCGCCAATGTCTTTGGAGTCTTGCTCAGACGAATCGGCCAGAAGAGAGTCGACAGCTACGGCTCGCAACATGATATTTTGTAGAATTCTCTGATCCTGAATATCTTCGTCAAAACGTGTAAGATCTTCGAGCAGCAAATCCCTCGTCCTACGATGCCGCGACTCACGGAGAATAGTTGTCGGGTCTTCAAGATCGAGCACGGACCGAATTCTTTCAACGAAGCTTCTAGCCCTATCTGATAAGCGGTGCTGCAGGCCTTCCATTCCAAGCAGCAGTTCGGCAGTCGTTCCCGGGGGAATGACGCATTCTTCCACTCGCTGAAGGAGAACCCGTAACATGGAGGGACCGCTGAACTGGGATACCGATAAGAGATCGTCCTGTGATTTGGACCGAGGGTTCAGTCTATTTTTTACAAGCGAAGGTATAGCCGCGCAAATTACATCGTAATCCAAAAGCAAAATCGGCTGTTGCTTATTGGCGTGCAGCCACTGAAATGTTGAAGCAACAGAACTCGCAGAGACGCGCAGCGAGTCCGCGTGCTTCCAAGAACCAGACAACGCCGCTCGTATGTCTTGAGATTCGTCCATATCGCTGGGTAGAGCCGCGGCGTCAATCATTTTTCAACTCACCGTTTAAGTGGACATTCGCTTGCTGGTCAGCGAGGTTCTCCACAATTTGCTGGGCAGGCATCCGCAAATGGCCCGTCTTTGATCCTCCGAGCGCTAGTAACAACGCTCCACATGCCGGCCGCATTGTGCCCCTCGTTGAAGCAGTAACAATCGGATTTCGCAAGACTTTCTCCTGAGTCAACCGCTGCACAAGCAGTGATCGGAACTGGTCGTTGTGCGTGAGAACGCCACCCGAAAGAACCAGAGGTCCTTCGTTTGCTCCCTTCTTAAGCAGGCTCATAGCGCGTTTGTAAAGTCTCGCCAGGTCGAGTGCGGCGGTGCTGACGATATGCTTAGCTACAGCGTCTCCGGCGACCCACGCATGCATTACCGGAATCACCAAGCTACTCGCGATCGCTCTCCATTGCCACTCCTGTTGCAGGTATAGAGCTCGCGCGAAGCTCAACAAAGCGGTTCGCGGGTCAGCGCGTTTGTTTTCGTAGGCGGCTCGGCATTTCCCCCAAAGAAACGAAGCGGCTTTCCAGTCTGGAATTAAGTTTCCGTCGGCAGGATCCAGCAACCATCTATCAAGGCACGTCCAAAGCAATGAGGGCGGCTCACCGTTCTCGTATTCTATTCCGATTGCGCGAATGGCGCGACGCCCGATCCAATAACCAGACCCTTCATCGCCAAGCGCGGGTCCCCACCCGCCAAGCCGTACTGTCCTCTCCTGTGAAGATAGAAGGACCACGGCCCCGATATGGCAAACTATGGCATTTCCCTGCAGAGAATGTGCGTGAGATGCGAGAATGATCTCGGCATCCCCAGTGCAAACAAGATTGTCCGGGGTAATCTCTGCTGCACTTATTTCCGCAGGTAGTTCAACAGCGTATTCGTACGGGAAGGATACGCCGTTCAGACCAATACAAATCGTGGCATGTCGAAGATCGTTCAGTGTCAGATTTGCTCTCAGGCATAGTTCATAGAGAATATCTACCAGTCTCGTGCGGAATGTGTCGCGGTGGACTGTGTGCAACGAAAGAGCCCCGATAGCTTTCACGGAGCTTAGAATGTTTCCGGCTTCATCAGATGCAACCGCTACGCTCTTCCGGAGGCTTACACCTTCAATCCCAATGAACAATTTCATTGAGCCCCCATTTGAAATAGATTCACAACGCGACGGGATGTGCAGTTTGGCGAGACGTACGAAACCATAAGGGAAATCTTACTGCCTGTATGCAGCATTCTAACAGCCCGTGTCTAAACCGCCTGATTTCGAATGGCGCGGCAGATTGAAAAGCGACGCGGCGAGATTCGAGGTTGTCGTGCCAGGGGCCGGAGCAGGCGGATTGTGGCTGGCAGAAGGGTTCTAGTGCGAACGGTTCGCTTTGAAGGATGAAAGAGCGATGCCGCAATTCGTTCCGATCGAAGAGCTGTTCAAGGGTCGGCATTTCGACCGGGAAATCGTGATTCTATGCGTCCGCTGGTATCTGAGCTTTAAGCTGAGCTATCGCGATTTGGTGACCATGATGGGCGAACGCGGCATCGCAATGGCGCACACGACGATATCTGCGGTGGGTCCAGCATTACTCTCCCGAATTCGAGAAACGCTGGAAGCGGTACGCCCGTTCGGTGGGCGGATCGTGGCGCATGGACGAAACCTACATCCGAGTAAAGGGTGATTGGATGTATCTGTATCGAGCGGTCGATAAGATCGGCAAGACCGTGGATTTCTTTTTGAGCCGGAACCGCGACGTGAACGCGGCGAAAGCCTTTCTGCGGAAAGCCATGAGGCAGCAACGGACACCGGTCAAGATCACCTTGGATGCCTATGCGGCGTCCCATCGGGCGGTCTCGGACATGAAGGAGAGCGGTCAATTGCCGAAGCGGGTGCGAGTGCGAGCCAGTAAGTATCTCAACAACGTGATCGAGCAAGACCATCGGCGCGTGAAGCAGCGGCTTAGGCCGATGCTGGGGCTGAAAAGCTTTAAGACTGCGGCAGTCGTAATCGGAGGCATCGAATTGGTGAAGAAGATCAAGAAGGTCCAGTTCAAGATCGGCAAGCTCGGAGGAAGCCGAGCGACGGCGACGGAGATCTGGCAAACTGCCTTGGCGGCCTGACTGGAATCTCTCATCCAATAGGAGAAACCGCTAATTTACCCTCTCTCAACTTTGCACCACAACCATCCAGAGCTTCCAAATCGTCCCAAACCAACCATCCCCGTCAGCCCGTTCACAACCTCCCCAGATAATCTCGTCCCATAAACACTCGCTCCCCAGCCATCCACCCGCCTCAGCCCCAATTTCCCGATCTACCCTAATAATGTCCTGCGGGACGCCTATGACCACACAACCGACAATCCGGACCCACGCGCGCCATCCCAAATCGCGCGGCTCGCGTCCAAAAATTAAATTTCACCACCCGAACCTAGTGTAATGTCCCATAAATAACTAGCAAAAATAGGATGGACTCGGTTATCCTGGGGTATGCCTCTCGGCCGCCCCAAAACCACGCTTAAGCTGAGCGATGAGGAGCGCCTTCAGCTGTCGACAATGGCGAAGTCGCGAACTCTTCCACATTCCCTCGTTGCCCGCGCCAAGGTGGTGCTGCGGTCCGCTGAGGGCGAAACCAACACCCAAATTGCGGAGCGTCTGCAATGGACCAAGGCCACCGTCGGGAAATGGCGGAAACGGTTTATCGACCGTCGACTCGCCGGCCTATACGACGAGTTACGGCCGGGACGGCCGCGCACCATCGATGTTGATGCCGATGGCCGTATACACGGGAAGAGCGGGTGGCCGCGCTTCTGAAGCGAACGCTTTCCCGCAAACCCACGGCGGGAACGCATTGGACGGTTCGCCTGGCTGCTCAAGCCAGTGGAATCTCCAAAACGACGGTGCATCGGTTGTTCCAGGCCTTCGCGGTGCAGCCGCACCGCACGCGCAGTTTCAAGCTGTCCAACGATCCGTTCTTCGTGGAGAAGGTGCGCGACGTGGTTGGCCTGTATCTGAACCCGCCCGATCATGCACTCGTGCTTTGTGTCGACGAGAAAAGCCAAATTCAAGCCCTCAACCGAACCCAACCGGTCTTACCGATGGGGCTGGGCTACGTCGAGGGCATCACCCATGACTATGTTCGCCATGGAACGACCACCTTATTCGCGGCACTCGACGTCGCCACGGGAGTGGTCTTTACAGAGTGCAAACCTCGTCATCGGCACCAGGAGTTCCTGTCGTTTCTGCGGCGGCTGGACGCCTGCATTCCGCAGGATCTCGAGGTTCACCTGATCGTGGACAATTACGCCACCCACAAGCACGCGAAGGTGCGCACCTGGCTGGCGCAGCGCGGGCGGTACCATGTCCACTACACTCCGACATACTCTTCGTGGTTGAATCAGGTGGAACGTTGGTTCGGGCTGATCACGCAGCGTGCCATCCGCCGAGGCTCGTTCCGCAGCGTAAAGGACCTGATCGAGAAGATCGAGTCCTTCGTTCAGCATTACAATCGCTCGACTCGTCCCTTCGTCTGGACTGCGACCTCCGAGTCCATCCTCGCGAAGCTCGCGCGACTTTGTTCAGTTATTTCCGGGACATGACCTAGGAATCGCAACAAAACAAAACAACTTACCAATCCTTGGGCTCCAAATAGAACCCACGGAATGGAGGTTTCGTGGCATCTCGTCTCACCGAACGGGGCTTTCCACCCACCGAAACCCAGCGCGTCCACACCCATTCCGCCCCCAGCCCGGATGCTACACTTCGGATAAATCCTGGCAATGATTCCCCATGAAGCCAACTCCGGAGCTACCCCGTACATTGGGAGAATTGCGCACCAGCGCATTCTCTGAGGCCCTCACCGGCTCGCGAAACGTCAAGGACGAGTTGCGGGCGAATCTGATCTGTAAACTGCGCCGCGGCGAAACTCTGTTTCCCGGAGTCGTCGGCTATGAAGATACCGTTGTCCCCCAGCTCGTAAACGCGCTCCTCTCCAAGCACAACTTCATCCTGCTCGGACTGCGCGGCCAGGCCAAAACGCGGCTCGTCCGCATGCTCACCACCCTGCTTGACCCCGTCGTTCCCTATGTCACCGGCAGCGAAATTCACGACAATCCTTACCGGCCGATGTCGGCTTACTCGAAGAATCTGATTGCGGAGAAAGGCGAGTTGACGCCCATTTCCTGGCTCACGCCCAATGAGCGTTACGTCGAAAAGCTGGCTACGCCGGACGTCACCATTGCCGACATGATCGGCGATATCGACCCCATCAAAGCCGCCCGCCGCGGTCAGGATATCTCCGACGAACTCACCGTCCACTACGGTCTGCTCCCGCGCGCCAATCGCGGCATCTTCGCCATCAATGAACTGCCGGATCTCGCCGGTAAAATTCAGGTCGGCTTGTTCAACATCATGCAGGAAGGCGACGTTCAGATCAAAGGTTATCCCGTTCGCCTGCCGCTTGACCTGCTCCTCGTCTTCACCGCCAACCCGGAAGATTACACCGCGCGCGGCAAGATCATCACGCCGCTCAAGGATCGCATCGGCAGTGAGATCCGCACCCATTACCCGGCCCAGATCGAGCAAGGTCTCGCCATCACGCGCCAGGAAGCCTGGACGGCTCGTCCCGCCTCCATTGAATCCCGTGTCCCCGCCTACATCTTTGAGATCGTCGAGCAGCTCGCCTTCGTCGCTCGCGAAGACAAGCGCGTCGACAAGCGCTCCGGCGTCTCGCAGCGCCTTCCCATTTCGGTTCTGGAGAACGTTTTATCGAACGCGGAGCGCCGCGCGCTCGTAAATGATGATGATGTCGCCGTCCCGCGCATTCTCGATATCTACTCCGCTCTGCCCGCTATGACCGGTAAGCTGGAACTCGAATACGAAGGCGAGTTGAAGGGCGGGGAAGCCATTGCCCGGGAACTCATCCGCCTCGCCGTCGGCAAAGTCTTTGACCGCTATTACGAGGGCGTGAATCTCAACTCCGTCGTCCAGTGGTTTGACATCGGCGGCTCTCTGCAGCTCGGCGAATCCGTCGCAGCGGCCGACATGGTTCGCCAACTCAACGGCATCCAGGGCCTGATGGAAAAGACGCGCGCCTTGGGCCTCACCGAAAACGAATCCGATGGCGTGCGCGCCTCGGCCGCCGAGTTCATCCTCGAAGGTCTCTATTCCCACCGCCGCATCAGCCGCTCGGAAGAGTATCAATTCTCCGGCGAGGAGAAACGCGCGCCGGCCCGCGAGAAGCGGGATGAGCGCGACGAACGCGATCGCGAGCGGGAACGCCGCCGCCGCCAATTTAACTGAGGTCCTAACTAACCTCGTCCCCCATCCAACGTCGATCAGTAAAGGAGGCGCTTCCATGAAATCCATCAAGTACTCGAAGTACAGCGGCGAAGATTTCGGCATCGATGCTCAGGATTTGATGAAGGCGCTCTCCGACTTCTTCCTCCAGAGCGGTTTCAACTCCCCCTATTCCCAGTTCATGGAGATGGACGGGAAAACCATGGAGGAACTCAAGCAGGCCATCCAGCAGGCCCTTGAAGCCGGGGACCTTTTCCAGGACCAGGAAATCGAGCGCATGATGGAGAAGCTGCAAAGCCTCTCGCCGGAGCAGATGGAGAAGTTGATCGAGAACCTCGTCCAGAAGCTCGCCGAAGAAGGCCACATCACCATCTCCGATCCCACTCCGCGCGATCAACAGGCGCAGGGCGGCGGCGATGGAGAAGCGCCGGATTCCAAGATCAAGTTCGAGGTCACTGACAAGTCGCTCGATTTCCTCGGCTTCAAAACGCTGAAAGACCTGCTCGGTTCATTAGGCAAGTCAAGCTTCGGCCGGCATGACACTCGCGATCTCGCCACCGGCATCGAGTCCTCCGGCTCGTCCAAGCAATACGAATTCGGTGACACGCTCAATCTCGATATCAGCGAGACCCTTTTCTCCGCCGTGCGCCGCGAAGGCTCGCAGGTTCCGCTCAACCTGGAGTACCGTGACCTCCACGTTCACCAGTGCGAATACCAAAGCTCCTGCGCCACCGTGCTCATGCTGGATTGCAGCCACAGCATGATCCTCTACGGCGAAGATCGCTTCACGCCCGCTAAGAAAGTCGCGCTCGCGCTCGCTCACCTGATCAGAACCCAATACCCGGGCGACTCGCTCCGCTGCGTCCTCTTCCACGATTCCGCCGAAGAGCTCGATATCAGCCAGTTGGCGCGCGTCCAGGTCGGTCCTTATTACACCAACACGCGCGACGGCCTGATCCTCGCGCAAAAGCTGCTCGATCGCGAGCGCAAAGACATGCGCCAGATCGTCATGATTACTGACGGCAAACCCAGCGCGCTCACTCTCGATGACGGCCGCATGTACCGCAACGCGTTCGGGCTTGATCCGCTCGTCATCAGCAAAACTCTTGAAGAGGTCCATCGCTGCAAAAAGCAGGGCATCCTGATCAACACTTTCATGCTGGCCAGCGACTACGGCCTTATCAACTTCGTCCAGAAAGTATCAGAAATCTGCCGCGGCAAAGCCTACTTCACCACGCCTCACAACCTCGGGCAGTATCTGCTAATGGACTACATGAACCGCAAAACGCGCACCATCCACTAAACGATGTCGAAACTCTCTTCGCTCATATTCACGCTGTTCCTTCTGGGAACCGCCGCTTGCTCCAAAGCTCCGCGGACCGCTAGTGCTTTCGGCGGAATGCCTCCGGTCGCCGTTCGCGTCATCACCGCCAAATCCGCTGACGTGCCGCTTGACGTCTCCGCCATCGGCAACGTGGAAGCTATCTCTTCCGTGGATGTGAAGTCCCGCATCACCGCGCCTGTGCTCCGCGTCAACTTCCAGGACGGCCAGGATGTGCGTCAGGGTGAGCTTCTTTTCGAACTCGATCCTGAGACCTATAACCGCCAGATCAGTGAGCTCCAGGCCAACGTGGCCAAAGATGCAGCCAGCGAAAAGGAAGCCGCCGCCAACATCGAAAAGGATCAGGCCACTCTCAAGAACCTGACGAATCTCGCCGATCGCGGGACCAAGCTTCTCAAGGAAGGCATCTTCTCGAAAGAGCAGAACGATCAATCGATGGCCAACGCCGACGCCGCCAAAGCTTCGCTCGACGCCGACCGTGCCGCGCTCGATAGTGCCAAAGCCACCGAGACCGCTGACCGCGCCCGCCTCGCCGAAACGAAACTGCTCCTCAGCTACACCAAGGTCCTCGCTCCCATCTCCGGGCGCGCCGGCGCCATCATGGTGAAGCAGGGCAACATGGCGCAGGAGAACACCACCACTCTCGTCACCATCCTGCAGGTCTCGCCCGTCTACGTTACGTTCTCCGTGCCGGAAAACCTGCTGCCGGAAATTCGCCGCTTCAACGCATCGCGCACCCTCACCGTCAACGCCATCTCGGCCGACAACACGGTCTCCACGGGAACGCTTCGGTTCATTGACAACACGGTCGATAACACCACCGGCACCATCAAACTCAAAGCGGCTTTCGAAAACTCGCAGCGCAAACTTTGGCCCGGCCAGTTCGTCAACGTGAAGGCGCAGCTCAGCTTGGAACGCGGCCGCGTTCTCGTCCCGTCGGAGACCGTTCAGACCGGTCCGCAAGGCAAATATGTCTGGATAATGAAGGCCAATGAAACGGCGGATATGCGCCCCGTCCAGGTTCTTCGCATTTACAATCCGCCGGGTTCAGCCGAGCAATCCGTGATCGGGTCTGGCTTAAGCGCGGGCGAACAGGTCATCTCCGAAGGCCAACTTCGTCTCATGCCCGGCGCGCACGTCCAGCTTCTGAAGAGCAACTCCTCCGCCGGCTAGGCCATCATGCGCATAACCGACTTCTTCATCCGCCGGGCCATCACGACGACGCTGCTCATGGTGGCGATCCTCGTTTTCGGCATCCTCAGTTACATCACGCTGCCGGTGAGCGACCTGCCCGCGGTCGAATACCCGACCATCAACGTCTCCGCCAACCTGCCCGGCGCCAACCCCGACATCATGGCGGCGTCCGTCGCCACGCCGCTCGAAAAGGAATTCTCCAACATCGCCGGCATCGCGAGCATGTCGTCTTCAAGCTCGCTCGGCTCCACCACCATCACGCTGCAGTTTGATCTGAACCGTCCCATCGACGCCGCCGCGCAGGACGTGCAGGCCGCCATCTCGCGCGCCTCGGGTGACCTGCCCACCAACATGCCGGCCCCGCCGTCCTATGAGAAAGAAAATCCGGCGGCTCAACCCGTTCTGTACATGAGTGTTTCCTCCAACACCATGACCCAGTCGGCCCTCGATGAATACGCCGAAACGTTGATGGCGCGCCGTATCTCCATGGTCAGCGGCGTGGCGCAGGTGCAGGTCTTCGGTTCCAAGAAGTACGCGGTCCGCATCCAGGTCGATCCCGATCGTCTGGCTTCCCGCGAAGTCGGTCTCGAAGAGATCCGTGACTCGCTCAGCCACGGTAACGTCAATCTTCCGTCCGGCTCGCTGTACGGACTTACCAAGGCTTATACCGTCCAATCCAACAGCCAGCTCAGCGCCGCATCGCAGTTCGCGCCGCTGATTGTTAGTTACCGGAACGGCAATCCGGTGCGCCTGGAAGATCTCGGAAGCGTCACCGATAGCGTCACTACCGAGAAGGCCAAGTTCTGGGTGGATGGCGTCGAGTCCATGGTGCTCGCCATCCAAAAGCAGCCGGGGACGAACACCGTCGAAGTGGTGGAAGGTATCAAGGCACTGCTGCCGGATCTCACGCACAACATGCCCGCCGGCATCACGCTGAAGACCATCTACGACGCGTCGCAAAACATTCGCGATTCCATTCACGATGTGAAGTTCACGCTCGGTCTCACCATCGCGCTCGTGATCCTGGTCATCTTCGTGTTCCTGCGGAACTTCTCCGCCACGCTGATTCCCAGCCTCGCCGTCCCGCTGTCGCTGCTCGGCACATTCGCCGTGATGAAGCTTCTGGGTTTCACCATCGACACGTTGTCGATGATGGCCATGACGCTCTCCGTCGGCTTCGTGGTCGATGACGCCATCGTGATGCTGGAGAACATCGTGCGCCACATGGAGATGGGGAAGACGCGCATGCAGGCCGCTTACGAAGGCGCCCGTGAGGTTGCGTTCACCATCATCTCCATGACCATTTCGCTGGTCGCGGTCTTCATCCCGGTCTTATTCCTCGGCGGCATCATCGGCCGTCTGCTGCGCGAGTTCTCGGTCACCATCGCGGTGGCCGTCTTAACCTCCGGCGTGATCTCGCTCACGCTCACGCCGATGCTTTGCAGCCTGTTCCTGCGCCCCGAAACGGGCCATCACGGCCGCTTCTACCGCGTGTCGGAATCCTTCTTCGTCGGGCTGAACAATCTCTACCGCAACACCCTCCGGTTCACGCTGCGCTTCCGCCTGGTGACCCTGCTGGGCAGCATCGCGCTGACCGTGGTCACCGTCTACATGTTTGTGGTCATGCCCAAGAGTTTCCTGCCCACCGTCGATGTCGGGTTTCTCTTCGGCGGCACTGAAGCCGCGGAAGATACTTCTTACGATCAGATGGTCAACCTGCAGAAACAGGCGATGGCCGTTGTCCTGAAAAATCCCTGGGTCAAGAGCTTCGGAACTGGCACGGGTGGCTTCGGAACCCAGAACACCGGCTTCTTGTTTATCGATTTGAAGGACGATCCCAACCGGCCCAAGAGCCCCATCATCATCAGCGAGTTGCAGCAAGGATTTTCGCAAATCCCGGGGCTATCGGTCTTCCTGCGCATCCCGCCGCTGCTCACCTTAGGCCAGGGCGAAGGCCGCAGCCAATACTCGGTAGCGTTGCAGGATGCTGAAAGCAGCGCCCTGCGCCAGTGGGGACCGCGCTTCGAACAGAAGCTCCGTACGCTGCCGGATCTTACCGACGTCTTCAGCGACCTGCGCCTGGCCAGCCCCCGCCTCAACGTCGATATCGATCGTGACCGGGCTCTCGCGCTCGGCATCACCCCGGACCAGATTGCCAACACGCTGTACGATGCGTATGGCAATCGCCGCGTCTCCACCATTCAAGCCGCCGCCAACGAATACGACGTGATCCTCGAAGTCACGCCGGAAGATCAGCGCGATCCAGCCGCGCTCAACAAGCTTTACATCCGCTCCTCGTCCGGCAAACTGGTCCCGCTCTCGGCGGTGACGAAGCTCATTCAAGGCGTCGCGCCGCTCAGCGTGAACCACATCGGACAGCTTCCCGCCATCACGTTCCAGTTCAACACCAAACCCGGCGTCAGTCTCAGTCAAGCCACCAAAGAAGTGGACGACGCGGCTCGCGACATCGGTCTTCCCGACGGCATGACGTTCTCGTTCCAGGGAACCGCGCAGGCGTTCCAAAGTTCGCTCAAAGGCCTAACCATCCTGCTGATCATCGCCGTCCTTGTGATCTATCTCGTTCTTGGCGTGCTTTATGAAAGCTTCATTCACCCGATCACCATTCTCTCCGGCCTGCCCGCGGCCGGACTCGGCGCGCTGATCACGCTGCTGCTGTTCCATGACGATCTCAATCTCTACTCGTTCGTCGGCATCATCCTGCTGATCGGCATCGTAAAGAAGAACGCCATCATGATGGTCGATTTCGCCATCATGGCGCGCCGCGAAGGCAAGAGCGCGGAAGAGGCGATCTTCGAAGGCTGCATGCAGCGCTTCCGTCCCATCATGATGACCACCATGGCCGCTCTGCTCGGGACGATGCCCATCGCGTTCGGCTATGGCGCGGGCGGGGAAGCGCGGCGTCCACTGGGGCTCGCCGTCGTCGGCGGTCTGGTTGTCTCGCAGTTGCTCACGCTCTACATCACCCCGGTCATCTATCTCTACCTGGAGCGCCTCACCGGCGGACGAAGCAAGAAGCATTCCTCCGAATTCGAAATGGTTCCCGAGCCCGTCAAAGCTTAGCCCATGCGGTTTATCGCCTCTTGTTTTCTGCTCGCGTGCAGCCTTGCCGCGCAGATCAGGAATCCCGTTGTCAACGGAGACCACTTCGACATCTCCGGCACGGTACTCGATTCGGTAACGGCCAAGCCCGTGCCTCGCGCGCAGATCACGCTGCAGCCGGATAGCCCCGGCGGTGAACCCCGCGCCGGCCGGACTGACGCTTCCGGCAACTTCGCGTTCCACGGCGTCCCCGTCGGCGTCTATGATCTGGTGGCGGCGAAACAAGGCTACGTTCAGGGCAGCGCGGCGCTGCGCAAGGTCATCCTCGTTTCCGGGACGCAACCCGACCACTATGCGCTTAGCCTGGAGCCACAAGCGGTTCTATCCGGCATCGTCACCGATCAGGATGGCGATCCCGTGGAGAAAGCGCAAGCGATCGTTCTGCGCCCCGTCACCGTCAGCGGCCATCGCCGTCTTGAGCCGCATGAGACCGCGATCACCGATGAGCGCGGCGCGTTCCGCTTCTTCGGCCTCGGTCCCGGCCGATGCTATATCGCGATCGCCGCGGTTGCTTCCGCCGCCGATGCGAGTGACGGGATGAGCTACCCGCTCACGTTCTATCCGAACACCACCGAATCGGTGAGCGCCCAATCGGTGGACCTGCAACCCGGCGCCGACCAGCAGGCCAACGTCAATGTAGTGCTCGACGAGTCTTTCGAAGTGCGCGGACACATCGCTCCGCCCGCGGCCACGATACAGATCAGTCTTCTAGCCGCCGCCGATGCGATCACCCGCTTAGTTCCCTCTTACCACGCACACTTCGATGCGAAGACCTCCAACTATGTACTCTCCGGTGTTCCGCCGGGCAACTACATTGTCCGCGCCACATATGACGATGGAACCCATAAAGCCAGCGGTTATCGGCAGATCACCGTCAGCGGCAATGATCTACCGGGCGTTGACTTCACCGCGCCCCAGTCACCTCTTACCGGTAAGATCACTCTCACCGAGGAGCACCCGGTGAACCAAGTGGTAACGGGGCTGGGTCTGCAATCCCTGTTCGATGGCGCGGCCGCCTCGATGCAAGGCTCCAACTTCATCGTCGATGCCGGCCTGCCGCCCGGCAACTATCGTCTGGCCGCAACCCTTGCGCCGAACTGGTATCTGCAATCGGCTACGCAGGGCGGCCGCGATGTCCTGCACGGCTACGTCAACATCGGTGACGATGGATCGTCCTTACCTGTTCTCATCTTCGCCAGTCCGCTCGGCGCGACCTTGGCCGCAACCGTCACCTGGCCCGACACCGGCCATCGCGTCCCCGCGCTGGTTACCGTGCTCCAGCGTTCCGGCGGCGAGATGCTGTTGACGGCGCAAGCGCAAGTGGTCGCACCCACCGAGCCCGACGTCACGCGCCAGCCGGTGCTTTCCGGACTTCCGCCCGGTGACTATGTCGTTTACGCATGGCCGGAACCGGTGGACGTCGAGTACGCCAATCCGGAAGCGCTGGTCCCGTACGATTCGTTCGCGCAGCAGGTCACCATCAGCGAAGGGCAGCAGGTTCGCGTGGCGCTCAAGCTTGCGCTCTTGAATCGTTAGAGCATAACGCACGGTCCGCCGACGCCGCGAGAGGGCCGGTGCGGCGAACCGACTCCGGCCCGGAGCGCCTGAATCAATCTACCCTGGAGTACGGATTCCCACCCGCTCGGGGAGCGTCAGTGGCTTCGCTGCCAGGGTTCCTGGACGCCGCAAATACCCGATGAATGCTAAACGCAGAGTTGTGGCTAACCGGATCGGACAGAAGGGAATATCCAAATAACGAGGTTGCCGATCCATCGGCCATTGTCGTCGAGCCAAGTAGTAGAAGGAGTCTCGCGAGCACGTTCCTGGCCGCTTCATTGTCGGCGGCGATATCGACAGAAGTAGTAGCTAACGCGCCAAAAGGAGCCATTCCCAACTGAATAGCGCTTCCGCCCTTACTGTTTAACTGGTCGAGAATTAGGTTTATTGCATCCCCGGCATTTCTTTTTCCGGCTGGAACTGTCACAGGCGTGTCTAAAATCGGCTTCACTGACACAAGGGCGCTCGCCGAAATGTGGGAAAGCGTGGGAACAATGAAATACGTTCCCGCATTCGAAATAGACTTAAAGTGGCTGGTGTAGTCCTTAGCGTTGTTAGCCGCTACTAGCGAATTGACCAACCCTTCGACGGCGAGCCCGCTGAGTACAATTGGCTTTTGGGAAGTCCACAGAAGGCTACCGCCGCGGGGAACGAAAATCCGTGCGGACGGATTTGCCGCAGCCTGCTCTTTCGTCATGACGGAGGAAGTCACATCTGCGATATCACCCGAGTACAAAACGGGAGCATCCTCAAAATTGACAGCAACGCCAATAAGCTTCTGAAGCTCTACAGCGGCCGCAGCTAGTGGCCGCGGGCCATCTACAGAGATTGTCAACTCCAGTGAATTCGACTGTGAATTCGACTGGGAAAGGCCAGCGAATGGCAAGGACAGAACGGCTAAGCAGAAAGCGGCAAGAATGTGAGTTTTTGACATTTGATTTCCTTTTCTTTTGAACTCGTCCGCTCAGGGCCAGGTCTTGACGACCGTGTAACCGTCCCTTGAGGATGAGACTTGCGAGTTGCTCGGTATCCCCAACATAAGAACACCTTGCACATAAATTTCTGTGTTTAAGCTTTGGCCGTCATAGTAAATCGCCATGGCCTGCGAGATCGTGGCTGAGCATGGAGCTCTAAAGTTCTGCCGGTAGTACGTCACAGCACTTGTGGAAAAGCCGACGTAGTCATCGTCCCACGCGCTTGGGAGATAGTAGCCCACGTTCCATATTCCACCTGACAGGGCAGCAGGGGGATATATCGAACCGGGAAAGTAACATCCATCGTGGGTTGTACCCGTTCCAGGCTCTTCGGTAACCTGCCGGCCGTTGTAGCTAACGCCGCCGGATAACGTCCCTTTCCACTGGGCAACAGCCGGATATTGAGAACTCCACCCCTCAAAATTCGTGGACTCTCCGGTCGGGCGGTCGTTCGATTTAACGAAATTCGTGTTTGTTGATGCGATGATGTCGGTACTAAGGACGGCCTGACTTGGGCCAACTATGTCACACCCAACGTTCTCGATAACGCCGGTGAGATTCGCGTAGGTCGCTATTACGCAACCCTGGCCGCCTGAGGACGGTGACGGACTAGCGGCATGCAAACTAATAGGCGAAGAACCGTTATAAAACGAGGTTCCCTGATTCTGGGTAAGGGTTCCAGTTACTGTGTATGACACCTTGGGACAAGGTGAGGCATTGTTTACAACAAGAGTGCCGGTTACAGTTCCGGAGTTATTGGACGTAATACTCCAGGACCCATTGAACTGATCGCTCCAGGTTCCAATACATTGGTTGCAAGGTACGGGTTGTATGCATGGCTCGCCCACGCAGCCAGGCGCTGCCGCGAATTGGGCGAACCCTATCGCTGTGGAAGCGGTCCCCACGACCAGAGATCCACATGCAATGATTGCTATCCTACCGAGGTTAGAGAGAGAGAGAGAGAGAGAGAGAGAGAGAGAGATTTCAAATCGGCATCCTTAACTTGCTTGCTCACTGAACTATATTACCCACTAGGGAGGGTGTCAACGCATTTCATACCGCCGGAATCATTTTTCTACCTCGACCGAGCGCATTTTGCTTGCTGAACGTTTCGCGAAGGCCGGAAGCGACCTGTCAAACCCCGAACTCGATCCCCTGCGCAAGCGGCAGTTCCCGTGACCAATTAATCGTATTCGTCTGCCGCCGCATGTAAGCCTTCCACGAATCGCTGCCCGACTCGCGCCCGCCGCCGGTGTCTTTCTCACCGCCGAACGCGCCCCCAATCTCCGCGCCGCTGGTCCCGATATTCACGTTCGCGATGCCGCAGTCCGAACCGCGGTAGCTCAAGAACGTTTCCGCCGCAATCAGGTTGTTCGTAAAGATGGATGACGACAAACCCTGCGGCACGGCGTTGTGCCACCGCAGCACGGTCTCAAGGTCCCCGAAGTCCACCAGGTACAGGATGGGCGCGAAGACCTCTTCCCGCATCATCGGCAAATCGTGGCGCGTGCGCACCAGCGCCGGTTCCACATAGCACCCGCCCAGCGGCTTGCCGCCGTAAATCACCTCGCCACCCTGCGCTCGAATGGCTGCAAGCGCCTGCTGCATTCGCGTAACCGCGTCTTCGCTCACCAGCGGCCCCATCAACGTGCCGGCCTGCAAAGGGTCGCCGATCTTCACCTGCCGGTACGCCGCGATCAACGCTTCCGTCATCCGTTCGGAAATCCCATGCTGTAGAAATAAACGGCGCGTGGACGTGCAACGCTGACCCGCCGTGCCCACCGATCCAAACAACACGCCGCGCAAAGCCAGATCGAAGCTCGCGTCTTCCATCACGATAATGGCGTTGTTGCCGCCCAACTCGAGCAAGCTCCGGCCTAAGCGCTTTCCCACCACGCCCGCTACGTGCCGGCCCACCGCGCTCGATCCCGTGAAGCTGATCAGCGGCATCCGCTTGTCCGCCAGCATCGCTTCCCCAACCACTTCATTCGATCCGACGACCAACTGCAGCACGTCCCCAAACCCATGCCGCTCCATCACCCGGTTGCAGATGTTGTGAACCGCCATCGCGCACAGCGTGGTCTTGGGCGAAGGCTTCCACACGACGGCGTTGCCGCAAACCAGCGCGAGCATCGCGTTCCACGCCCACACGGCCACGGGGAAATTGAACGCGCTGATCACCCCGATCACGCCCAGCGGATGCCACTGCTCATACATCCGATGGCCGGGCCGCTCGCTATGCATGGTGTTGCCGTAGAGCTGCCGGGAAAGACCCACCGCGAAATCGGCGATGTCGATCATCTCCTGCACTTCCCCTTCACCCTCGGCGAGAATCTTCCCCATCTCGCGCGTGACCAGCGCGCCAAGCGCGGCCTTGTGCGCGCGCAACTCTATGGCAATCTCACGCACCATGTCGCCCCGCTTCGGCGCGGGAACTTTCGCCCACGCGGGAAACGCGGCGTGCGCCCGGTCGATCGCCGCATCGTACTCATCCCGGGTCAGCGTGCGCACGCGCGCGATCGGCTTCCCGTCACCCGGGCTGATCGATTCAACGTCGCCCGCCGTGCCTTCCCCGTTGATTTCTTTCAAGCCGAGCTGAGCTAAATGCATATCCCTCTCTTAGGTTATGCGACCAGAAAGCGAAAGGCGGCGGGACCCGTCGCAAAACGCCGCCCTGCCGCGTCGGCGCGCGCCGCCATCCGTGTGACCGTGAATTTTTGAAACGCGGGATCGTGCCAGTGAGACTGGTTTAATCGCTCGCTGATCAGAACCGCCGCGTCTCTCGTCGTCGCGCCGCGAGGCTTCCCAGCGCGCGTATGCAGCGGATCGCACAGGATCGGATTGGGGGTCACATGCAGCGCCCGATCCAGCAGATGATCGGGGTCGCACGGCAGCAGCGGAGCGAGCGTCACGAACGTATCGATGCCTTGCTCCACCAGCAGACGCACCGTTTCGAAGCGCCTCTCGATCGGGTCGCACCGCGGCTCGTAGGCGCGCCGGATCGAGTCGTCATCGGTGGTGATGGAATAGCTCACGCGCAAAACGGTCTTCCGGCTTAGCCGCAGCAGCGGGTCTAGGTAATCCAATATTCGGGAACTGCGCGTTTGAAGAACGAAGACCCGCGGCGGATGCGCGGCCAGCACTTCCAGAATCGGCGTCATGGACCCCATGTCCGCCTCGGCGGGTTGAAAGGGGTCCACCAGCGGCGAGCAGTAGATGATCTGGCCGGGTTTCGAGGCGCGCGCCAGAAGTTCGGCGGCATTCGATTTGAAAGTGGTTTGATGACCCCAATGCCGCACGTCATCCGCGCGAAGTCCGCCATAGACGCCCATGGTCGGCACATAACAATAGGAGCACCCGAACGTGCAGTTCCGGGCAGGGGTGAGCGAGTGGGTGAAGCCCGCTTCCGCGATAAAGCCGGAAGTGGGACTGAGGATGCTGCGAGCCGGCGCGGAGTAGATCTGAAACGGCATCCGCCGCTAGAGCAGCCGGAAGTTCACTTCCACGGTGGCGATGACCGCGACGGGCGCGCCGTTCTTGGTACCCGGCCGGAACTTCCACTTGTTTACGGCTTCAATGGCTTTCTCATCGAGACCCATGCCCAGGCTTCGCACCACTTCGGCTTTGCTCACTTTGCCGGTGGCGTCCACCACGATGCGCAGCATCACCGTTCCGCCGTACTTCGCTTTGCGGGCCTCTTCCGAGTATTCCGGATCAACCTGATGCAGTATCTGCGGAGCGCTCACGCCGCCGCCGACGCGCAGAGCGCCGCCGCCAAATCCGCCGCCGTGTCCAGGACCAAAGCCCGCCCCGTCGCCCGATCCGACACCGCCTCTATTTCCGCTTCCAATCCCACCACCGGCGCCGTTCCCGTTAGACGGGTCAGTGACTCCGGACAGCGGATTTCCGAGCACGGAAGACGCTATGTTGGGCAACTGCTCCGGTGCAATGATGGTGGGTTCCATGGTGAGCTTCGGATGTTCGTTATGCACCACCACCTGCGGCGGGACGAATTGCTTCATCGCGATCTTGGGCAGCTTACCTTTGCTGGCGGGCGTGGGCGAACGGTCGCCGCCGCCGCCACCACCGCCCGCCAGGTCTTTCTTCGGCTTCAGGTCCGGCTTAAAAGGCGCGAGCGGTTCGATGAGAGTCTCCCGTTGTTTCACCATCTCCTGCACCGCTTTGGTGGAAAACACGGTCACCAGCAGAACAACAATCAGAAGGAGAATCCCGGAAGAATAGCCGAAGCTTTTCTTATCCGGATCGTACATGCCCCAAATGCTCTTGACAGCCACCGGCTTGGACGTGACTTCAAGCGGGGGAAGCTTGGGCGGATTGAAGGTGTCCCGGAGGTTTTCGATAAACGAGCGGTACCACGGTTCTTCTACCGCGGCCGGGAGTAAACGGCTCAGGTGGTCGTTCTCGGGAACAGTTGTAGTCTCGACGTCACTCATCATTTCGAATCCGGCTGCCACTTCACCGAGTAGGAAGGTTCTTTAACTTGTACGTAATGCAAGAGCAAGAGGTTGCGTGTTAGGCCTACGCTTTTTGGAATCCGCGAACAGCGTCTCCAAATTGAATTCCATTTTAACATAGGGATGTTTTACCAACCTTTTCTAATCGACGCCGTCTAGCCCAATATGCCAAGAACAACCCTAACGCTTCTACTTTCCATTCTGCCGCTCGCCGCAGTCCCCATATACGCGCTCGACACGCAGGGCTTCCACGATAACCAAACCCCAACCATGCAGTGCGAGGACCAAACCGGCTCGCATGGCCAGTCGCGCTTCTGCGAAGTACGCGAAAAAACCATGGCCGCATCCGGTTCTCTTCAGATTGACGCCGGAACGAACGGCGGGGTAACGGTAAGAGGATGGAGCCGGCCGGACGTTCTGGTCCGGTCCAAGGTCGAAAGCTGGGCGCCCGCAATGGAAGAGGCACGTTCGCTGGCGAGTTCCGTCGCGGTGCATTCCTCACCAGGCAGCGTACGCGCCGATGGGCCGCAAACCGCCGATCACAGAGGCTGGTCGGTATCGTATGAAGTGTTCGTTCCGCACCTGACGAACGTGACAGCGAAGGCGCATAACGGAGGCATGCACCTGGCCGATATCGGCGGCACGCTGGATGTGGAAACAGTGAACGGCGGGTTGCATCTGACGCGCGTTACCGGAGACGTGAAAGGCGTCACCGTGAACGGCGGCGTGCATGCCGATCTGATGGGCGATCACTGGGATGGCCGCGGGCTCGAACTTTCCTCCACCAACGGCGGCGTGCACCTCAACGTGCCCCAGAACTATTCCGCGCACCTGGAGAGCAGCACGGTAAACGGAGGCATCAGCGGCGATTTCGCGAGCGCCCAAAACTCAGGAAACCATGGAAGGAATCAGTCGATCAGCACCAACTTGGGCAACGGCGGGGCCACGCTGCATGTGACCACCGTGAACGGCGGCGTCTCCATCGGGCGTCACGGCGCCTCGGATGAGATGTAGCCGGCAACCTACTTCGTTTTCTCAGTCAGCATGGGATTCAGAACGCTGAATACGGTCTTGGCCACCTGTGCGTTGCCTTGCGCGGTGGGGTGAATCCCATCGGCCTGCATCAGCTTTTTATCGGTGGCGACACCGTCCAGCAGAAACGGGATCCGAGTCAGGTGATACTGGGCCGCAAGCTGTACATAGATCTGCTCGAAGGCGTGGTAATAAGCCGGGCCGTAGTTGCGGGGGAGCGTCATCCCGGCCACCACCACCTTCGCGCCCGCGCCTTGCAACGCGACGATCATCTTCTCCAGATTGGCCTTGATGATGGGCGGTTGAATCCCGCGCAGGCCGTCATTACCGCCGAGTTCCAGAATCACGATCCTGGGCTTGAGCGTGAGAATCCCCGGCAGGCGCTCCAGTCCATCCGTAGTGGTATCGCCGCTGACGCCGGCGTTATAAACATGGTAATTTTTTCCGGCGTGATCGATTAATTTTTGAAGGTAATCCGGATAGCTTTGGCCCGGATCCGCGCCATAGCCGGCCGAAAGACTGTCGCCGAACGCCACGACCAAGGGCCGGTCATCTTTCAGACCACCGGGGGCGGAACCGGCCACCGCCGGATCCGACTTGGTTCCCGGCGCTTGCGCGGCGTTTGCACCAGGCTGACTGTCCAGGTGGGTTTCCGGTGGTTTCGGGCCGTTGTTCCGGTCGCCCATGCAGCCTGTCAAAGCCGTCGCGGCCAGACAGATCATTACAAGTTGTAACCGGCGACTCATCGTTTCTCCTCGGGTGAGTGTTTCACTGAGACTCTACGCAGCAGCGACGGTATACGAGTCTGGGCGCGACCGATGAACACGACTGGAATTCAGTTCTCCAGGCAGTCGATCCCCCGCTCGTGAGCTTCCACGATCCGCGTGAGTGAACTGATGGCCAATCCCGTTGAACACTACACTAACATGATGCTCAACATTCACGCGCGATCGCAGGACCGCCGAATGACTGACCTGGAAGGAGGTACCCGATAATACGGCATCCTCCATGTCCAAGCAGGTTGTTAACAACAAAAGCTGACATGCGGGAAGAACACATAGGGACAAGTCTTGGTCGAACTAGAGCGATAATGGAGAAGGCGCGAGGTCCTTCTCATCGAACGGGCGATCATAGAAGTCCGGCAACTCACTAAGTCCATCGAAACTGGCATTCATCGGGTGGAAATCCTTAAGGGTATCGACTTGGATATCCCGCGCGGCGAGTTTGTCGCGATCATGGGCGCTTCCGGCAGCGGAAAGAGCACGTTGCTAGGCTTGCTGGCCGGCCTGGATACGGTGACATCTGGAACAGTGACGCTCGATGGCGTCGATATCACCCGACTGGAAGAAGACGAACTGGCGCTGGTGCGCGGGCGCAAGATCGGTTTTGTCTTTCAGTCCTACCAACTCATTCCCACCTTGACCGCTGAAGAGAACGTTTTGCTGCCGGCCGAATTGCTCGGTTCCGGGGATGTGCGCCGGGCCCGCGAACTGTTGATTCGCGTGGGCCTGGAGGATCGAATGGATCATTACCCGGTCCAGCTTTCGGGCGGCGAGCAGCAACGCGTGGCACTAGCGCGCGCGTTCATGGTGTCCCCGCCCATTCTGCTGGCGGATGAGCCGACCGGCAATCTGGACAGCGCCAACGGGCAGCATGTGCTCGACCTGCTTCTGGAGCTGAACGCGCGGGAAGGCGCCACCCTGGTGCTGGTCACCCACGATGCGGCGCTGGCAGCCTACGCGGACCGGCGCATCACGCTGCGGGACGGCCTGGTGGTGAGCGATGAACAAACCGAAGCCAGTCCTAGTTCCCGTGAACACACCGTCGAAGTTCGATAACCGGGCGGCCCTGCGGATGGCGTGGCGCGAGTCGCGCGCATCATCGGGCAAATTTCTGTTCGTGGTTCTGGCGGTAGCCATGGGCGTGGGGTCGCTCACCGGCGTGAAGGGATTCAGCAGCGCTTTTCACAATATGCTGCTGCGCGAAGCGCGCACGCTGATGGCGGCGGATTTGATGGTGCGGGTTTTCGCGCTTCCGGATGCGCGGCAAAACAACGCCATGGACCAGCTTCGACGGCAGGGCGTGGAGCGCACCTGGATTACTGAGACCATCACGATGCTCTCGCCCGTCACCGGCGAGGATTATCCGGTGCTGGTTTCACTCAAAGCGGTGGACCCGAAGCTCTATCCTTTTTACGGGCAGGTGAAGCTGGATCCGCCCGGCCCGCTCGCCCGGCGCCTCACTCTTCATACGGTCGCCGTCTCCCGCGACCTTCTGCTGCGCCTCAATGCCAAGACCGGCGATCACGTCCGGATCGGCGGCCAGGAGTTCACCATTACCGGCACGGTGGAATCCGAGCCGGACCGCATGTCCGGCAGCTTGAACGTCGGCCCCCGCGTGCTCATGTCCCGCGAGGCGCTCGATAGCACGGGCCTGCTGATCGGCGGCAGCCGCGCGTCCGAACGTTTTCTCTTTCGCGTTCCGCCGGGCGTCAACATCGAAAAGATTCACGCCGATCTCAAACGCGCGTTTCCCGAAAGTCTGATCACCGACTTTCGCCAGACCCATCCGACCATCGAGGCCAGCCTGGAACGCTCCACGGTGTTTCTCAGCCTGGTGAGCCTGATCGCGCTCATCGTGGGCGCGTTGGGAGTGGCCATGGCGATCGACTCCCACCTGCAACAGAAGCTCGATTCCATCGCGATCATGAAGTGCGTCGGCGCGCGCTCCACCCAGATCATCCGCATCTACACCATACAAACGCTGGGCCTGGGACTGGCGGGCGGGCTTCTGGGAATTCTCGCGGGCTTCGGAGTGCAGGCCGCGTTCCCGTTGCTGATTGTCCGCTACTTCCACATGGCGCCGCACTTCTATGTCGACCCGGTGGCGGCTGTTCAAGGGCTGGCGATCGGGCTGCTCGCGACGCTGCTCTTCACGCTGCCGCCGCTTCTATCCATCCGCCGGATTCGTCCCGGTCTTATTCTGCGCCGCGACGTTACTGTGGATCTTCGTTCGTGGAGCCGCAAGTTGAAGGACGCTTACCCCTCGCTGATTGCGGGCGTGATCATTCTCGCCGGCATCGGCGGGATCGCGTCCTGGTTAAGCGAATCGCTGCGTACCGGGATTTACTTCGTGATCGGGCTGTTTGCCAGCCTGCTTGTCATGGCGGGGGTGGGCTGGCTGCTCCTGCGCGGTCTGCGCTGGTTGGGGAAGAATGTCGCCTGGCGGCTGCGTCCCAGTCTGCGGCATGGAATCGCGAACTTGTACCGCCCCGGGGCGCATTCGCAATCCGCGCTGACCGCTTTGGGGATCGGCGTCATGTTCACGCTGACCATCTATCTGGTGCAGCACGAATGGTTGGCCGACCTGATGAAGAGCGCGCCCCCGGGTATGCCCAACGTCTTTCTACTGGACATGACGCCGGCCAATCAGGCCGACGTGATGACGCTGGTGGCGCGGCAGAAGGGGATTGAAGGAAAGCCGGAATCGGTGGGAACGGTTTCCGTGAAGATCGCGGCGATCAACGGCGTCCGGCTGGATCGCGAGAAACTCAAGGGCATTGAGCGGCATTACGCTTCCACGGTTTCGGGCGTGGAAGCGCCGGACCGTCCACCTTATACAGCCGTTGTTTCCGGCGCATGGTGGAATGCGAAGCAACCTGCGAGCAACCCCGAAGTATCCGTGTCGGAAGAAGCGGCGAAGGTGATGCATCTGGCGCCGGGCATGCGTTTAACCTGGTCGTCTCCATCGCGGGTGTTCGACGCCCGCATCGCCGCCGTGCATCGAACGGAAGCCATCCGCCTGGCTGCGCGCGTAGAGTTCATCTTCTCGCCGGGCGCGCTCCAGGGCTTACCCATCATCTATTACGGCACGCTACGCGCCGATCCGCGCTACGTTCCGGAACTGCAGAAAGCGCTCTACACGCGGTTTCCGACCGTCACCGTTGTCAACGTGGCGGACGTCATGGCGGTTGTGCAGGGAGTGGTGGATCAGGTGGCGATGATCGTCCGCTTCATCTCCGTTTTCGCGATCCTTGCGGGAGCGATCATCCTGGCTTCGAGTGTGGCCGGAACGCGCATCCGGCGCATTCGCGAAGTGGTGATTCTGAAGACGCTCGGTGCTACCCGCAGGCGCATCGCGGAGATTTTCTCGATCGAGTTCCTGATCCTCGGCGGAGTCGCCGGTCTGGCGGGAAGCCTGCTTGCCACGGGATTTTCATCGGTGCTGCTGAAGTGGCTGCTGAAGGCCGACGTGCATTTCGATCTGGTTCCGAATCTGGTGGCGATCCTGCTGACCGCGGTGATCGCGAACGGCGCGGGTTGGCTCGCCAGCCTGCGGATTCTCAGCCAGAGGCCGCTCGAGATTCTTCGCGAGCAATAAGCGCAATCCGATTGGCAAGCTAAGATGGCCATGGGCGCAATGCAGAAAATCGGCCGTTACCAGATCACGCGCGAGTTAGGGCGCGGCGCCATGGGCGTCGTGTATCACGCGATCGATCCGATCATCGGCCGGCCGGTGGCCATCAAGACACTGCGGCTGCGGGACGTGGATGACCGTGAGCAGCGGCTACGCTTACGCGAACGCCTGTTTCGCGAAGCCCGCTCCGCCGGCGCGCTGTCCCATCCCGGCATCGTCACCATCTACGACATGGATGAGGTGGACGGGTTGGCGTATATCGCGATGGAGTTCGTCGACGGCGAAACGCTGGAAGACATCATGGCGCGTCCGCAGGCTTTGACGCGTGACCGGTTGAACGAGATTCTCCGGCAAGCCGCCGCCGCGCTCGATTACGCCCATCGCAAAGGCATCATCCATCGGGATATCAAGCCCGCCAACGTCATGATCGATACCACGGGCGCCGTCAAGATTACCGACTTCGGCATTGCCAAGATTGCGCAACTGGAAGGGCAAACGCTCACCGGCGTGCTGGTGGGAACGCCGAATTACATGTCACCGGAGCAGGTGCAGGGGCTGGAGATCGACGGCCGCTCCGATCAGTTTTCGCTCGGCGTGATTGCGTATGAAATGCTCACGGGCGAGCGCCCGTTCTTCGGCGAACAGATCTCGACCGTGGTCTACAAGATTGTCGCGGATCAACCCGTGCCGGCGCAAAACGTCAACACGACTTTGAACGACGGCGTCGACAAGATGCTCCGCCGCTCGCTCGCCAAGAAACCCGAGAAGCGCTTCGCGAATTGCACCGCGTTCGTCACGGGGTTGGAAGGCGCGCTCGGCAATGCCAGGAACTGGCGCATCCTCCCGCGTAAGGCGCATCAGAACATCCCGACCGCGTCCACCGATGCGATCACCAGAACCTTCAAGCCGGTGCGCAAACCTCCGCCGGAAGCGAAGATCGTTCCACCTGTTGTGAAGCGGCGTTCGTGGTTGCTTCCGTTCTTCGGCGCGTTCCTGTTTCTGCTGGCGATTCTGGCGGCGGTAGCGTGGCAAGCGGGCGTGTTGGAGATTCCGGGACTTCCGGAACCGAAAGAAGCGCGCGCCAGTTCGGAATCCCCGGCGGACCAGGCGCCCGCGACGCGGTCTCCGCGCGCCGATGATGGCGATGCGCCAACGAAATCCGACGCCGCGCAGAACGATGCAACGACGCCGGCGTCGAGTGCGCCTTCGACACCCGCAACCACGAAGCCGCCGGTTCCACAGGCGGCCAACGCCGCGCCCGCAAACTCCATTCCGGCGAATGCCACCTTCCAGGAAGTGCAGGTGATGACGGATCCGGCCGGCGCCGTCGCCACTCTGGACGGACTCGCGGACGCCACCTGCCAGACGCCATGCAAGCTGCGCGCCCGCAGCGGCGTGCACAGCCTAACCGTTACCCGGGAAGGCTACCAAACGGAGAGCCGCGAGATTCGCGTGGAACACGACGACATCGAAGTGCCGCTGGTTTCGCTCACTTCCGCGAACGGAATGCTGCTGTTAACGAGCGATCCGACCGCCGCGCACGTCTGGATCGATGGCCGGCCAACCGATTATCTGACTCCCGTGCGCATCAGCCTGCCGGCGGGAAATCATAGCGTCGCGATTCAGAAGGACGGCCTGCGTTCCTCGGGCGCGGTGGAAATCCATAACGGTGCCTTAAGCACGCTCAAGCTGGGCGTCGTGCAGCAATAGCGCCGCAGCAATAGTGTCGTCGGTGTTACTGCTGGTCCTGCGCCTTTTCGCCGGGCCGCAAGAGTGACGGAGCTTTCTTTTTGGTGTCGGCTTCTCTCTTATCCGCGATCTGCGCCTGCTCGCGATCCTTAGGCTGCATCATCGACTCGCGATCTTTCTTCTCCTTCTCTTCCTTCGCCGCCACTTCGGTGGAGCGCCGCGAGAGATCTTCGCCCGCCAATTCCAGACTGTCGTTGGTGCTATCGATATCCTGCTTCAGCGCGAACGCGTAACGCGCTTCGTCTTTCGGATGTACGCTCTCGATCTTTTGCAGCGATTCCAGCAGTTCTTTTTCGCCGGCCTGCACCGCCGCCACTCCGACGGCGACGCTCGCCTTGCGCTTCAACGCATCGTCAGTCACAGTGTCGATGGCATCGATCATGTTGCCGTAGTCTTCAAGCAGATCGTGAATCAGCGCGGAGCGGCCCGGTTTATCTTTCGCGAGCAACTGCTGCACCTGATCCACGCGCTGCTTAGCGAAGTGGATGTAGAGTGCCACGCGATCGTTCGGATCCTGTGCATCCCGAATCTGATCCGTCTCATCGGCGGTTAAGAAATCGCGCTGGGCGTAGAGCGGCAGCGCGCATAAGCAGGCGGCGATCGCCAGCCGCTTCAACGCCGGCCCGAGATAATTCCGTTCAGCCATTCGTCATGTACCTCCTGCACTTTTGCGATGGGGCCTTCGATGATCTTGCGGTCTTCGAAATCCATCGAGTGTTCCAGCCCTTCCAGTCTGCGGAGCAGATCGCGGGTCTCGGTCTCGGCCAACTTGAACGGCTTGACGTGACGGCGTGGATCTTTGCCGGTTTCGGCGAGCGCGTCGCGCGCGATCTCCACCGCGGTCTGGAGATCGCGAAGTTCCTCGCCGGCTTTATCGGTCTTGCCGGCGGCATATGCGGTCTTCGCCTCATCGAAGTCCGCCATCGCCTGATCGAGCGCCAGATGCGCGCGGCGCTCCAGATTCGGCTCGCTCCGGATCTGACTCAAATCCACCGCGGGCAGGGAGGCCGCGGCCAACAGAAATAACGCAAGGCGCTTCATCGTTTCCCCATCTCCGTCTCGATCATCCGCATGCGCTGCCGGGCCTTGAACTCTTCGTCGGGGTGCTTGCCGCCGCTGGCGGCGAGAAACTGTTTGTAACTCGCCAGCGCCTGCGGCTTTTGATGCAGTTTATCGAGAGTGATCGCCCGGAAGTACATGCCCCCTACCGTCTCGCCGCCCAGCGCTTTCGCGCGATCGAGCGCGGCCAGCCCCGGTCCATAGTCTTCATGAATGATGAGCACGGACGCCAGCTCGTTCCATGCTTCTTTCGAATCCGGCCGTAGTTTGGTGGCGGCGAAGAATTGATTGGCGGCGGGAACGAACTGGCGTTCGTCGCGCAACTCGCGCCCGAAGACCATGCGGAAGTCGAAGTTCGCAGGCTCGCCCGCGACGGCCTTCGACAGTTGCTCATCCATTTTTGCGGTCTGTTTGGTCATGCGATACGCCTCGGCCAGAGCCATACGATTGGCAGGGGTGGGCGAATCCGCAACGGCCTTTTCCAACCGGGGGACGGCCTCGGCGTACTGATTGCTCTTGATCAGGAGTTCTCCCAACCGCCGGGCCGCGCCCGCGTTATCCGGGAACTGCCGATAGACAGCGATCGCATCCTCGGTTTGTCCGGCCTTTTCTTCCGCCGCGCCTAGTTCCAGTAGAGCGTCGCGGTAGCGAGGATCCCGTTCAGCCGCCGCGCGGAAATGCGGTTCGGCCGCCGCGAATTGGTTCTGCGCCAGCAGCGCGTGGCCCAAACCCAGTTCCGCCTCGGGCGATGCCGGCTTGGCTTTCAGAGCGGCTTCGAAATACGGCTGGGCTTCGATGGGGCGGCCGCAATCCAGAAAAGCCTGCGCCAGCGAGTAGTTGGGAAGATACGCATCGGGCTTCCGCCGGGCCGCGCTTTCAAGCGGTTCGATCGCATCCGGGGCGCGCTGATCCCGCAGCAGAATGATCCCGAGGTTGAGCTGCGCTTCGTACAGATCCGGCTTCAGCGCCAACGTCTTTTGATACTCCGCGACCGCTTCGGGATCACGCTTCAGTAAGCTATCGGCCAGGGCCAGGTGAAAGTGGGCCGCGTAGTCTTTCGCGTCCGCGTCGACGGCCTTTTGGAACAGAGCCGCCGCGTCTTCGTTTTGCTTGGCGTCGAGCGCTTTCCGCCCTTGGTCGAGATAATCGGGATTCTGCCAGGCGGCCAACGCCAGCAGCAGCCACGCGTGCATGCTCTTATATTAGTTCCGCGCGGGGCTTATGAGTTCCGCTCCGCTTGCGCCGCGCAGATAAAAGCCGGTGTGCGATCGCGGTTCGCCGGCGATGGCGTCCGGCGGTCCCACAGCCACTACTTCACCGCCGCCGTCGCCGCCTTCCGGGCCCATGTCGATGATCCAATCGGCCGCGCGGATCACGTCCATATTGTGCTCGATGATGAGCAGACTTCCACCATTGGCGATCAGCCTTTCAAACGCGGTCAACAGCTTAGCGATGTCGTCGAAGTGCAGTCCCGTGGTGGGTTCGTCGAATAGGAACAGGGTCCCGGACGAGGTGGCATCGGAAAGCCGCGAAGCGAGTTTCACGCGCTGCGCTTCGCCGCCCGATAGGGTTGTCGCGGACTGGCCCAGCCGCAAGTACCCCAACCCGACGTCGCAAAGGACCTGCAGCTTGGTCACGAGGCGCGGTGTCTCGCGGAAGAAATCGACCGCCTCGCGCACGGTCAGTTGCAGGACTTCATGGATGTTCCGGTCCTTATAACGGATGTCCATGATGCCGGTCTTGTAGCGCGTTCCCTTGCACTCCTCACAAACCAGCTCGACGTCGGCCAGGAACTGCATCTCCACCGAGACGGTTCCATCGCCCTGGCAAACTTCACAACGGCCGCCGGGCACATTGAAGGAGAAATGCCCCGCCGTGTACCCGCGCTTGGCGGCGTCCTTGGTCCCCGCGAAAAGGCCGCGGATGATGTCGAAGGCCTTGATATAGGTGACGGGGTTGGAGCGCGGGGTGCGCCCGATAGGCGATTGGTCAATCATCACCACTTCCCGCACCAGCGCCGCGTTCTCCACGCTCCGGCAGTGCATCTGATGCGGCGGTTCGGAAGGTCCGTCGCCTTCTTCGGAGTCCGGCTGCGATTGCCTGGCGAGCGCGCGGTAGATGACATCGTGCACCAGCGTGCTCTTGCCCGAACCCGAGACCCCGGTTACCACCACCATGCATCCCAGCGGAATCTCGACATCCACGTTCTTGAGATTATGCAAGCGCGCCCCCTGGAACCGGATGGTCTTGTCCCGGCGGATGGTCCGGGGTTCCCGCGGCTGGGACACTTCCAGCTCACCGCTCAAGTACCGTGCCGTCAGCGACGTGGCGCCATCTTCGGCCAGCTTGGCGTAAGTGTCGGCGAAGATCACGTTGCCGCCCAGTTCACCCGCGCCCGGGCCCAGATCCACAATGTAATCGGCGGACCGCATCACCTCGGGATCGTGCTCCACCACAAGGATGGTGTTGCCGAGATCCCGGAGTTCTTTCAGAATATTCACCAGGCGGACGGTATCGCGCGTGTGCAGGCCGATCGACGGCTCATCCAAAACGTAACAGGAGCCGACCAGGCGGGAACCGAGACACGTCGCCAATTGGATCCGCTGCGCTTCGCCGCCCGAAAGCGTGGAGGACAAGCGATCGAGCGTAATGTAATCCAGCCCGACGTCGTTCAGGAAGCGCAGCCGCTGCTGAATCTCCACCAGCACCTTTTCGGCGACGGCCGTCTCTTCCGGCGTCAGCTTCAACCGGGCAATGAATTCAAAGGCCTGCGCGATGTTCAGCTTCAACACTTCGGCGATGTTCTTGCCGCCCATGCGGACCCACAACGCTTCCTTGCGCAGCCGCGTGCCGTTGCACTCCGGGCATCTGGCGTAGCCGCGGTAACGGCTCAGCAGCATGCGCACGTGCATTTTGTACTTCCTGGTTTCGAGGAACGCGAAGTAATCGTGAACCGCCTGAGATACGTGTTCTGCTCGGCTTCGGTTAGATCGCAAAAGGGAACGTCGAGACGCACTTTGCCTTTCGCATCGCGCACAAACTTCGGCAGCCATTCCCTGTGCTTCGGCTTGGTCCAGGGTTCGATCGCGTGTTCGCGGATGGATAAGGAGCGGTTGGGAATGACGAGATCCATGCTGAAATCGATGGTGTTCCCGAATCCCTGGCAGCGCGGACACGCTCCCGCCGGACTGTTGAAGCTGAACAGAATCGGCTCCGGGTCGCGATACTCGAGGTTGCAGAACTTGCAGGCGAATTTCTCGTTGAACCGGAGCCGCTCCGTGGAAGCGGCATTCTCGAAGATGACTTCGGCAGCCTCCCGATAACAGGTTTCGACCGTATCCACCAGGCGCTGCCGCAGATCCCCGGAGATCGCGAGGCGATCCGCGAGCACAAACAGCGGCTGTTCGAAATCAATCTCCAGAAGCGATTCGGGCGTTGAGAATTCGAAGATCCTCTGGTTCTGGAAGAGGCGGTTGAACCCCTTCTTGCGTAGTTCGAACAGGCGCGTGTTCCGATCCTCTTCCTTGCTGGACCGGGGAATTGGAAACAGCACGTACCAGCGCGACCCGGCCGGCTGGGTGAGCATCTGTTCCGCCACGCGATCCACCGTATCGCGCTCCACCTGGCGGCGGCAGTTGTAGCAGAAGGTGCGGCCGACGCGGGCGAACAGGAGCCGCAAGAAGTCATAGCATTCGGTGGAGGTGGCGACCGTCGACCGCGGGTTGCGGGTGGTGTTTTTCTGGCGGATGGCGATGGCGGGGGCGATGCCATCGATCTCATCGACGTCGGGCTTCTCCATGCGTTCCAGGAACTGGCGCGCGTAGCTGGAGAGCGATTCGACGTAGCGGCGCTGGCCCTCGGCGTAAATGGTGTCAAACGCAAGGGAGCTCTTGCCGGAGCCGGAAACGCCGGTGATGACGGTGATTTGATTGTGCGGAATATCGAGCGAGATGTTCTTCAGGTTGTGAACGCGCGCGCCGCGAATCGAGATGTTTTCGTCCAAGTTGTTAGAGGAGGCGGGTGTTGATCCGCATCTCTATTATTGCAGGGCTGTCAATGTGGGCCGTCGCGGGTTCTTTGCCGTTCCACAGCGCGCGGGCGGCGGCCTTGATTCCGCCCCCCGCGCAAGGCTTTGGCGCCGGTTGCCACTATTGGTCCCAGCCCCGGCATCGCGGGATTACTGCACGGTGAAGCTGCCCTTAGTCGTCGAAGCTCCGCCCGGTGTGGTGACGGTGACAGGCCCCGTGGACGCGCCGGCAGGGACGGTGGCCCACACATAGTTGGGGCCGCTGTTGGTGACCTGAGCGGCGGCGACGCCGTTGAACGTCACGGCGGCGGAGAGCAGATTCTTGCCCCAGAGCAGAACCTTCGTCCCTGCGGCGCCGGATTGCGGGGTGAAAGTGCTCGCGTTCGGGGCGGGCTTTGCCAGGCCAGCGTCCAGCGCGAAGTAGAGTCCCGCGCCCACCGGGCCACCGCCTTGCGCGCTGCCGTAAATGATGCCGTCGCTGCCTTGGGTCAGACGGCAGGTGCAAGCCCCTTCGGTAGTTGGGTTGGTGAGCGTGTAAAGGGTCGTGTACTGCCCCGACTTCGTCACGCGAAACAGCTGGCTGCTTCCGGGAAGGCCTTGCGTAGCGCCATAGAGGTTGCCGTCGCTGCCTTCGATTAAAGCTGTCGGATAGTACTTGCCTTTCGGAAATGAGTAAAGCTCGGTATATTGGCCGCTAAGCGTGATCTTGTAGATCAGGCCGGACCCGTTCGCGCCGAAGCTGTAGATTGCGCCGTAAAGGTTGCCGTCCGTCGCCTGCAGAAGAGGCGCATAGGAGTACCCGGCTGTGATGGTGTGGTACGGAAATTCGAAGAGCTGGGTCATCGTTCCCGACTGGGTCACTCGAAATACATACGCATTTTGCGCGTTCGTATTGTAGAAAACCCCGTAGTAGTTGCCGTCATTCGCGAGGATCACGTTGGTGGGGTAGTCGGTGGACGGGAATTGGTAGATGGTGGTAACCGTTCCGTCAAGCGCGGTCTTCACGACCGATAGCACGACCGAGGGGTTTACTCCTGTTCCTAGCAGGCTGCCGTCGGGAAGATTCTGGGAGAAGAGTGGCAGCACAAATTGATTCGGGTAGGTTATAGCGCCACCCGTAGGCGTAACAGAAAATACGGCGTTCGGGTCTGTTCCTTTCTGCACGGAAGAATAGAAGCGGCCGTTGGCACCGCTTACGATCGCGGACTGCACGTTATAGCCGCTCGGGAAGGTCGTGAGTACCTTCTCTTTCCCCTGAGTTGTCAAGGAGATAATTGAAGTGTTGTAGGAGCCAGCGGTAGAATACAGAACGCTTGGTGAGCCCTCAAGTACTCCCGCAGGCTGATCAAGTTGGTCCATGTATTTCACTACTCTGAACGTCACCTGGCCGGGTGCAGCGGAGATAGGAATCAGGGCGAGAGCGCAGACACAGGAAATGCGTATAAGTAGATTATGCATTGTTTTGCTCCGTATTCAGATGTGGACTTAGTTTGATAGGTGGTAAACCAAAACCCCTGAGCAGGTGGTGGTTGCACAAGAGTTGTTGTTGGCGCTCTTTTGTATTCCCGCCGTGGGGATATACACATGGCCGTTAACTACTGTGGGAAGCGAAAAGGTCGGGAGCGTGAAGGTCGCCTGTTTCGTATACAGGGGCCCATTGTTGCAGTAGCTCATTGCGTTCGAGCACCACTTGATGTTCAGGCCTGAGTCGTACGCGAAGAGAGTCGAGCCCCCGGTCGTGAGAGTCGCAAGGCCCCAAACCACTGCGCTCGAGAACCATTTGCAGTAATGCTAACCGTTCCGCCTGGGAACGCTACATTATCGCCCATCGGATTCGTGTCGTAAATGGGGTTGATGAAGTATCCGTTGTAGGTGAAGCTGCTTGCGCTGATCGTGGATGTAAGAGCCGGGCTGACGGTTAACGAGGTGTCGCTCGCGATCGCGGTAACTATCCGCGTTTGGCCGGAAGCCACGATGGTGTCTCCGACGATGAGCTGCTGGGTGAAGTGCGTTCCGGAACCAGTGATCGCTGTGCTCCCCGACGTGCCGCTGACGGAACCTGTTCCGGTGACCGCGCTATTGTTCGATAGCTGAAGCCCGGTTAGCGTCTCGTCCTTAGGCCAGTAGTAGAGCATCTCCGGGCTTCCGTCCTTGTAGAACGCCAAGCTGGTTATGCGGTCGCAGGTTGCCGGGTTGGTCGTCGCGTCGGGGCACACGGTAACGGGGGCGGCAAAGGCGAAGATGTCCCCGTAGTCTGTGGGTGTCAGCCCGGGGCTTGTGGCGCACGTGCCGTTTTCCGGGCCCGAGCCGCTAGCGTTGCCTTGGCCGCACAGATTGCCCTGCTTGAGCAGGTAGCCGTAGCCTTGTTTATCGATAGTCACCAGGCGGTGGTTGCCGGAAAGGTCGTCGAACAGGAGGATTCCGCTGTCCGCCATGTCGAAATCGTTCTGGTTTAATCCTTGGTAGGTGTAAGAGAGGAAATTCGTTTTTCTCAAGATGAGGATGCTATTCATATTCACCTCAGGAGACAAAAACTTCATCTTTCAGGTTGGCCGAGGAATTCCGATGGCACCAAATCACGCGGGGGAACGGTTCGGGTTGGGTCGCTGCTGAAGACATCAAGCTGCTGCGGATGTACCGCTTGGAATTGTCGCAGCGATGAATTGGTCTGTCAATAGGTTTTTGAGGGTTTTTTGAGTTGCTTTCTTTGGATTGTTTTTTCCCTTCCGATGGCTATCGCGCAGACTATTGCAGGCGGTCGTGGGGCGGGTTCAGGCGGAATGGAGGTCGATGACGTTGACCTCCGGGCGGCAGTTGAAGCGGATCCCGCGAATGTTTCCGACTCCGGCGCTCACGTTGATCATGCGGCCGTTCCAGGGTTTCATGCCTCTCACATACCGCTTGTCCGAAACCGGCGCGGGTGAAATGCCGAGAATGGGCATGACCACCTGGCCACCGTGCGTGTGACCGCTCAACATCAGCTCCCACCGGAATTCTTCCATCATGACTTTGGAATCCGGGTTGTGAGACATCACAATGGTGGGCGTTCCGTCTTTCGGCACCCCGCGAAAAGCGTCCCAGGGATTACATTGCTTCGCCCAGAGATCCCCGACGCCCACCAGCCGGAGACGGTTTTCACGGACGGGCACGTCGATGAAGGTGTTGGTCAAGACCGGAATTCCGGAGGATTCCAGCATCTTCGTTACTTTCTCGGTGGTGTATCGCTGCCCGGGTTTACCGGCCCACGCGCCGCCATCGTGATTCCCCAACGTGGCGAAGCAGCGGACCTGCGAGGACAACCGGCGCAGCACCGGGCGATACCAGACCTCATCGTATCCGCGGCCTTCCGTGATGTAGTCGCCGGTGAGGCAGATGATGTCCGGTTTTTGCGCCAGCGCGAGAGCGAAGGATTGCTCGATCAGACTATCGGGAACGTCTTTGGAGGAGTGGAGATCGGAAAGTTGGACGATTCGGATGGAATCACCCGGAGTTATTCCGGGAACGGGAACGCGGTCATGAGTGAGTTCCAGCCAGCCCGGTTCCACATAACGCGCGTACCCGGCCACAGGGAAAGCCGCCAGCGGAAGTAAGAAGAAGCTGCGTCGATCCACAATCAATATTATCAGTGGTGCTTTGTAGTGTAAAGTCCCATATTCTTTTCGCCCGGTCAGGCGCCGTTGTCAGCCCTCGCGCCGATTGGAATCGACGGGCGCGAAGCTGCGGAGGACGTACGCGGTTTGCGAGAGTTGGGTGGCGGTGCTCCAGCCACGTCCACGAAGCTCGAGAAGCCTTTCCAGCGCGCGTTTTCCTTTGGAATGGGAGATGCGGATGTCCTCGAGATCGGCGGATGTGAATTTTTTTGGATACCGCGCGATGAGCCGGTCGACACGTTCGACGGCGAGCTGACGGGCGGCCAAGGCGGTTTCTAAATAGTCCAGATCGCAGCATTCCGTCGCCGGAGACAAGAGGGCGGTGGTTGCGCGAAGGTGTTCGATGGCGGTAGAGATTTCGGACTCCGGGGGCACTGGATACGAGATCGGCTGGATGAGGAAAAAGTTTAGGCCGCTATGCCACGAGAGGGGCGTGTGCAACCCCGAGTTGCGCGGCCATTGCCGAGAAGCGAGTATCCGCCGTCCAGAGATGCAATCCGCCGACGATTGCGGAAGCCAATCGATGGATGTTAGACCCATCCGACGCCTTGGCCGCGCACGCCGCGGTCGCGGACAAATGTTACCACCTCCGAGTGGGATATGGTGCTCGCTCGGGGCATAGCGGCTCCACAAGCCTCCCGCGCCTGGGTGAAAAGATCAGCGTCGACGTTGAGCGTCTTCTTCATATGGCTAGTTTTGCGATGGGTATGGGTGTTTTATGCGGCTTAGCGCGAAGAGTTCCAAGTTATTCTTCTTCGTCGGTGAAGCGCGGCAGCGGCATGCCAATGCTGTCGGCATAGGCGCGTAACGCGTCGTAGTGAGAGGCCGGCTCGGGCTCGATTTCGTCTTCCGGCCAGTGCCAATCGCAATTCAAAGCCATTGCGGAAGTGGTTTTGGTTGGTAGGGGTTGCGGCGTTTCTTGCTTGATTTCCTCCGCGATTTCTTCCGCGATTTCCATCTCTTGTTCTTTGGCCTCGCGCTCGACTTGTTCGGCGAGGTAATGGTTGAGCGCGGTCGACAGGAATTTCCAGGCGCGGCTTTCGTGTTGTACGAACGAATCGACGTCTTTGTCGCGCTTGAGACGGCGGGCTTGGAGCGCGTCGAACTCGGCGGTCATTTTGGAGAGCGTGCGGGCGATGCGGCCCTCATGGCGGCCGAGGGATTCGAGCGCGCGGGGGCCGGCGCAATCGGCACGCCAGGCGTTGGCTTGACCGGCCATGGCGGCGCTGCGTTCATCGTCACTGGTGAGGAAATAGGCTTCGATCACAGTGTCGTTATTGAGGAGATTGTTTTCGATGGCGGCGGCGCGGTTGAGGCGCCAGTTGCCGTCGATGATCTTTTGGGCGAGCTGTTCTTCGCGGACGCCGACGGGGCGGAGGTCTTCGACGAAGTCGAGCGCGAGGCGGAAGTAGGGGACGGAGTCGTCGGTCTGCAGGCAGAGGTTTTGACCGGAGAGACCGTGTTTGAAGGCGTTCATGGCGACGCGGTGCTTGCCGGCGGCGGTGCGGGGGCCGGTGGATTTGAGCGCGTTTCGGCGATTGGCCAGAGTGCGCTTGGAGGGTGATGCTTGTGGCTCTTCAGTGATTGGTGGTACCGAGTTTACTCTCATATCCGATTGTGGGGAATGAGTTACTGGGCCGACGGCGGCGGGTGGGTGTAAGTGGTTGAGGGGATGGGGAAAATAAAATTCGTTTAGGTGGCATTGATAACGGAGGCGGCCATATAGTCTATTGCGTTTTCACGCGCAACAGACTATCGCTTTCGACAATACTTAATTCCGTAGTGGAAAGGAAGTGTCCCGTCAGTATGGGCGCAGCTGCGATGGCCGATTCTCCGTACCAGGAACCGCCATAGGAAAGCGTCCCTCCGTTGTTGTTCAAAAGACTAATGTCCTGCGAATTAAGGTTCTCCGTCAATACTTCCGGATATCCATCGCCGTTCAGATCTGTTATTGCAATTGCCCCTGGAGCAAAACCTACCCGGTAGTTGGTCGCCTGCGAAAAACCCCCTGCGCCGTCGCTAATGAGCTCAGTGATGCCCGAGCCATTCGTGATCACAAGATCAGTAAACCCGTCCTGGTTAATGTCGCCGGCCGCAATGGCGCCGCCGCCATAGCTCAGCGTGCTCCTGAAAGTCGGCGTAAACGTACCCGCTCCGGAGTTCGTCAGAACGATCAGGGCATCATCGTTGAACACCGCTATGTCCGGATACCCGTCCCCGTTAAAGTCCCCGATCGCTATATCGCCGTAAGGGCTCGAACCGACAATCATCGAAGTTGGCGCGCCTACCGTTCCGTCCCCTTTACCAGGGAAAATCTCCAGGAGCGTTTTGAAACTCAGGTGTGACTTTGTTTCTACGATCAGTACGGCAATGTCTAGGTTGCCGTCGTCATCAAAGTCTGCGACCGCAACCTTTATTGGAGTTGCCTCCAATCTGGCAACCGCCGCGGTCGCCAGAAATGACCCGTCGGCATTCGACAGCGCCGTTGTCAGGAGCAGCGAAGCGGATATCGCAATAATATCCTGGTTGCCGTCGTTATTCAGGTCGCCTACAACAGCATTGAAAGGCGCGTCGTATGCGTATTGAGCGATGATCGAATATGCTGGAGCAAAGGTATTATCGCCGTTGTTCAGCGCCACCTGTAAGGTCACCAGCCCGGGCTTTTGTGTGTTTCGCGTGGAAAAAACCAGATCCGACAACCCATCGTGATTGAAGTCCGCCGTAGCCGTAATGGTCGTATCCCCGACCGTCCCAACCGG
Organism: Bryobacteraceae bacterium; assembly: GCA_965225785.1. Classification (GTDB taxonomy): domain Bacteria; phylum Acidobacteriota; class Terriglobia; order Bryobacterales; family Bryobacteraceae; genus Bog-113. Next base: position 65,927 of record CBDDBV010000035.1, read on the forward strand.
CGGAGTAAGAGGCTGAAGGAAATTTCCGCCACCGGTTCCGGCCAGGACACAGAGCGCATCGTCGGACCCAACCAGAATGTCCGGGATTCCGTCGGCGTTGAAATCCCCCAGAAACACGTAAGGGTTAGCACCATAATCCTCGCCACTTACCGCGTACTGTGATGGCGTCTGGAAGGTCCCATCCCCGTTTCCGGGCAAGACAAAGACGGCCTGCGGAGCACAGCATATAGCAGGGGCGGAGATCAGATCGACCTTACCATCTCCGGTGACGTCTCCGAAAGCCAAGCCTCCCGCCAAGTAAGTTTGGAAGCTTGGATTAAACGTGCCGGTACCCGAGTTCAGGTAAATTGTTGTCCCATCACCAGACTCCGTGACCAGATCCAGAAAGCCGTCCCCATTTACATCCGCAGCGGCGGTCACAGACCCGTCGCTTGTCGCGATCGACTGCGGCGAACTGAATTCACCATTACCTTGTCCGTAGTAAATCAGCGTTGAGCCATTAGTACTTACAGCAAAGTCTCCGTACCCATCGTTGTTGAAATCGCCGATCACGGCCCCTGAAGATCCGCCGGCCACCGTGATCTCGGGAGCAGGTGTAAAGGTGCCGTCGGATTTCCCGAGGAGGGGTGAAATGAGATTGCCTCCATGGGTGAGAACCAGATCCGGAATCCCATCGCCGTTGAGATCGCCCAGGGCAGCTTCGTATACCGCGAAAGCCAGGTTCGTGAAAACTTGTGGATGAAATGTACCGTCCCCGTTTCCGAACAAAACTCCAATCGTGTCTCCTCCCGCCTGGACCGATACGATGTCGACCTTCCCATCCTGGTTGAGGTCGGCGGCGAAGAGGAATCGTTGAAAAAGGCCGGGTTGCTGGGAAACAGGTTTGAACAAACCGTTTCCTTCTCCCAGCCAGATTACCAGGGTGTGGTACCCCTCATTATAGTTGGCGAAGTCCGGTATGCCGTCCCCGTTGAAATCCGCCACCGGACCCACGAAGTTAGAGACCGGCGTGGAAGGGTCGGAATCAAGTCGGACCTGGGCGGACAGCGGAGAATAGAGTGCTAGTTGGGCCAAAATGAGTGCTGTGTACCGTAAGACCATCTGTGTCTCCTAGTTATTTGAGGCGTTTTAATGGATTTAGTATACTCCGCAAACGGGCGCCTCCAGAGATCGAGTGACTGAAAAATGCGCAGGCTACACGGAGTAACAATCAAGTAAGCCGACCAAGCGGTCTGGGCGCCGGCACCTTTGATACTCAGCCAGTGACGCTCGTGGCGACGGAGAAAGAGAACGTCTGTTTTACCTTGAGGATTGCGCATTCGGGGTAGTACGCGATGTACCCGATAAATGGGCGTGTCTGCTTCTCCGGGCGGCCGTAGAGGTAATGTTCGTGTTGATCGGCGAGGTCGTTGGAAAGCGCGGCAAATTTTGGACGTTACATAGTATGCGCGGGAGGTATGGAAACCCGTAGTGATACGATAACCGCGATGAAAAAGAATCGAGCGAGCCTACTCGGCTTCATCTTGTTTGCCGCACTGTGTTCACCGGCAACATCGCAAACCGCATCAGAGGACGTTTACAAGATCGGCGACGGTGTAAGTGCGCCCAAGCTGATTCATAAGGTGGAACCCGAATATACGAAGCGCGCAAAGAAGGCGAAGCTCCACGGGACAGTAATGCTCGGTGCTGTAGTCAGCAGTCAAGGTTTGCCCGAAGATATCAAGGTTTCTGAAAAGTCTGGACCCAGACCTGGATGCGGAGGCAATAAAAGCAGTTTCGAATTGGCGGTTCCAACCGGGTGAGAAAGGCGGCGCGCCAGTGGCGGTGAGGGTCAAAGTAGAGGTCAACTTTCGACTCTGCTGCCGCTGGCATGGAACCACCTAATGAGTGTCTTGAAAAGGAATTGTATACTTAATGGCCATAGAAGGTAGGCTCGCCTAACGCAAGCTCCGCTGCCTTCGTCCAAGAACAATTTCGATTTTCGCCGAAACTCCCGTGAACACCAGAAAGGAGAAACATGTCCGACCTACGCCGAAAAAATGAATTTGACATTCTCCGTGCAGCCATCCTGCTACTCGTGGCTAGCGGCGCCGCCACGGCGGGCGCACCCAAAGGCTGGTTGCTAGCGGGCAGCCGCCCTGCCGTTTACGAGACGGATGTCGATTCGACGGCCGTCTATAACGGAGCGCCGAGCGCTTTCCTCCGTTCCGACGGTCCTGTCCCGGAGGGATTTGGCACGCTGATGCAATCGTTGGCAGCGACTGACTATGTGGGAAGACGCGTTCGGCTCAGCGGCTTCGTCAAGTCGGAGGGGGTCACCCGATGGGCCGGCCTGTGGATGCGCGTTGACAAGGGATCGAAACCAGTCGCGTTCGACAATATGCAGACTCGTCCCATCAAGGGATCGACCGGTTGGCGGTCATACGAAGTGGTGCTGGATGTGCCGCAGGATGCAACCGGAGTCGCATTCGGAATTTTAATGGACGGACCGGGCACGGTGTGGCTCAATAGCGTGAAATTGGATGTCGTCGGGACCGACGTGGCATTAACCGGGTTCGACCAGACTCCGCCGGAGAAGCCGGTGAATTTGGGATTCGAACAGAAGTAAGTTCGGTCGATTCGCGTCGGCGGCGTATCGATTTACCCTGTTAATCCCGACTTAGATAGCAGTGAATCTGTGGGGCCGCCGCCGATCCTGCCAGCCCTAAACCAACGCAGGACGGCGGGTTTGAAACACGTATCTCGCGATGAGGCCAAAACCGATCGCCGGTGGGCCGAGTAGCAAAAACGCGGCAAACAGGTCAAACCAAGTGAAGCGATATTTCGAATACACGGAACCGACAGGGAGTAGGTTGACGCCGATGTGCACCCGCTGTGCAGCGGCTTGCAGGGCGCCCACATTATCAAACGCGGTTAGCTGGTTGGTTGCCGTATTTAGCAGGAACCAACTGTCTACCGGCGCATCCTGGTCTGCGAAATGTTGAAACGCCTTACTATCCGATGCCGCCAAAATGTACGGGCCATCAAGCTGTAGGAAACGCACATTATCTAATCCGCCGGCCCCGACTTTCTTCACGCTTGCGAGATCAGTGGTATCAATGGAACTAAGAATGTATCCGCCAGGTAAGGGACATTCGAATGAGTCGCCAAGGCCCGCGTCACGGTGGAGCACCGCGGCGTTGATGCCGGCCTGAAAGACGAAGACTATTCCGGCCCAACCCAGACAGAGAAATGGGAATGCGGAGACTAGCTTCAGCAAACGTCTTCGCGAGCCGCCAGCATTACGGGTTAGACGATCGACGATCGTACGAAGAATCCGACTTCCGAGTAGCGCGAAGGCGCAGCCGACGACCGCCCCAATCAGCAAAACAAATCCGATTCCCATGCAGTGGCTAGCTTAGTCTAACGTCCCGATTAAGCGTACCTTATCGATCCACTTCGCCAAGCACAATGTCCAGGGTGCCGATTATGGCTACGACGTCCGCCACCATTGCACCCTTTACCATCTTATTCAGCGCTTGTAAGTTCACAAAAGACGGCGGACGCACGCGAACGCGATAGGGGTTCAACGTGCCGTCGCTTACCAGGAAGTAACCCAGTTCACCCTTTGGGGCTTCAATCGAGACATACACTTCGCCAGGCGCGGGCTTTAACACTTTGGGAACCTTGCCCATGATTGGACCGGACGGGATGCGTCCCACGGCTTGCTCGATGATTCGGACGGATTCGCGCATCTCCCGCATGCGTACGAGATAGCGGTCGTATGTATCGCCCGCCGCGCCGGTCGGTATGTCGAAGTCATATTGCTCGTAGCCCGAGTACGGCTGGGCTTTGCGCAGGTCCCATTCGACGCCGGCGGCGCGCAGCACGGGACCAGTCACGCCATATTCTTTGCAGTCTTCCGCGTTCAGAACGCCCACGCCGCGCAGGCGCCCCCGCCAGATCCGGTTAGCCGTGAGCAATTGGTCGTACTCATCGATGCGCGCCGGGAAGCTATCGCAGAACGCGCGCACCTGTTCCTCGAACCCGCTATAAAGTTCATACTGCAATCCGCCGATACGAAAGGCATGTGTGGTTACACGGGCGCCGCAGTAGTTCTCGAAGATCTTCAAAACCTCTTCGCGTTCGCGGAAGGTGTAGAACAGGGGCGTCATCGCGCCCATGTCTATGGCATGCGTTCCCAACCAGAGAAGGTGGCTCGCGATGCGATTTAATTCGGCGAGAATCACGCGGACCGCTTGCGCGCGCGGAGGGGCCGCAACGCCGATCAGAGTTTCCACGGCCAGGCAATATCCGAGTCCGTTCGAGACGGCGGCGACGTAGTCCATGCGATCGACATAGGGCGCGAACATGACCCAGGTCCGGTTTTCCCCGATCTTCTCGACGCCGCGGTGCAGGTAGCCGATGACGCACTCGCAACCGGTGACGCGTTCGCCATCGAGTTTGAGGATGACGCGTAGCACGCCGTGGGTGGACGGGTGCTGCGGACCCATATTGATGATGAGTTCTTCGGCGTCGATGGACGCGTTGGACTCGCTCATTGCCCGCTTTCAATTTCCAGGTTCCGCTGAACCCAGGCTTGGTCCTGCTGGATGATGGAATAGTCTTTGCGAAGGGGAAAGCCCGACCAGCCATCCGGCAGGAGGATGCGCGTCAGATTTGGATGGCCGGCAAATTCGATGCCGAACATATCGTAGACTTCGCGCTCGAGCCAGTTGGCGGCCTGGTAAACCGCGGTTGCGGATGCGGGATGGGCGCTTTCCGGAATGCGAGTCTTCAGGCGGAAACGTTCGTTGCGGCTGAAGCTATAGAGGACGTAGATCAGGTCGAAACGGTCGGAGCGCTTCGGGTAATCGACGGCCGTTACGTCGACCAGGAAATCGAAGCGCAGCTCGTGCTTCAACGCGCTGAGGATGGGGATAACGGCGGCCGGTTGCGTCACGGCAAACGACTGGCCGGCGAATTCACCGAACTCCAGTGTTTCGGTGGGAAGCAGCTCGGCGAGCCTGGCTTCGATCGCGGCGCTCATTCGAACAGACGATCCAGCTCGACGGCACCATCGAGCATGGGAATTTCGATTCGATCGCCCGCGCCGTATCGCCGAACCGGTTCGTTCACGCGTGTGACTTTCACGGTTTTGCGGACGGGGTGAACAATCCAAAATTCGCGGCATCCGTTGGCGAAGCAGAGCGCTTCTTTCTCATCCATCTCAGCCGCTGTGTTTGAGCGGGAGAGGATTTCGACCACCAGATCAGGAGCGCCGAAGAATTCGTCTTCTCCTATCGCCTTCGCGTCGCGTTCGGCGGAGATGTATGCGACGTCCGCGCGTCGGGCGTCGTGCTCGGGAAGCGACCGAAAGCCGAATTCGACGTAGACCCGGCCCCGATCACCCGCCAGCTTGTGAAGCGCCAGGGAAATTGCCCGTGCAATCCGCTGGTGAGGCAGACGCGGAAACGTCACCCGAACCAGGTTTCCGTAGCGCAGTTCATAGCTCGTCCCATCCTTCGTTTCCGGCAATTGCCGCATCTCTTCCACGGTCATTAATGCAGTCCGCGTCGCCATGTCTCCACCCTATCGCAACATCGCACCCGCGATAAACTGAAAATTCATGAGGCGGTCCGACTTTTCCCCGCGCCGCGCCGTCATGACACAAGGAGCCAAAACTTGATTTTTCGGGCGGTTGAGGATGCCGACCTGATTGAACGCACGCGCAAGGGGGACGTCGAATCGTACAACCTTCTGATCTCCCGCTGGGAGAAGCGCGTGTACAACTATCTGCTGCGCATCCTTAGCAACCGGGAAGACGCGCTCGATCTGAGTCAGGACGTGTTTCTGAAAGCCTATCAGAACATTCGCAAGTTGGAAGACGCCTCGCGCTTCGGCCCGTGGCTGTTTCGCATCGCCCACAATGAGGCGTTTTCCTTGTTCCGGAAGCGGAAACCGGAAGACGAACTCACCGGGATCGAGACCCCGCATGAGCCCGTCTATCCCGTCGAACTCACTTTAGCGGCCACCGCGGCGCTCGAAAAGCTTTCGCCGGAGCAGCGCGAAGCGGTGGTGCTGAAGATCTATCAGGGCTTCAAGTTTGAAGAAATGGCGGAAGTGCTGGGCTGTCCCGTGTCTACCGTGAAGTCCCGGCTGTATTCCGCCCTCGATCTGCTGAAAACGCAGCTCGCACCCGTCCGCACGAGAGGTTTGTCATGAACTGCGCGCCATTCGATCTGCGCGATTATTATTTCGAAGCGCTGGACTCGCGGGAGAGCCGGCAGGTTAAGGAACATGTCGCGCATTGCGAATCCTGCGCGGCGGAACTGGAGCGTCTGCGTCTGACGGCGCTCACGCTTGGCGCATTGCCGGAAGAGGAAATTCCGCGCCGCATCGCATTCGTCTCCGACAAGGTCTTTCGGCCTTCGCTCGCTTCCCGCTGGTGGCAGGCGTTCTGGCTTTCGGGAGCGCGCATGGTGACCGCCTCCGCGCTGGTCCTCGCGGGGGCGATTGTGTTTCAGGCGTCCCGCGCGCAACCTCCCCAGACCGTCCGGATTGTCGAGCGGGCTTCCGCCGCCGCGCCTGTGGATCCTGCCCTGATCCAGGCGGCCGTCGACCGCGCCGTCGCCAAATCGAGCGCCGAAGTGCAAGCCCGCTATGATCTGAAGCTGCAACGCGTGACGGCCGAAAACGAAAAACTCAGCCGCGAGATCATCCGCGCTTCCGAAATCTTCGATGCCCGCGATCGTCAGGAGCGCGTCAATATGGTGGCGAGCAATCGCCCGCTGGAAATGGGTCAATGAACCGCGTCCTCGCGTTCCTTCTGTTGGCGTCTTCGGGCCTGGCCACGGCTGACGCGCCCCGCATCAGCCACAATTCGCTCACCCGGCTGGAGGCCCGCGTGGATAGCCTGCTGGTGAAAGGCGATGAACCCTGCCAGTTGCTCGGCGATACCCGCGGCGTTTACCTCGATGGCTATGGCGCGGTGTTCACGTCGATGGTTTCGCTGGTGGCCACACCGATGCCGACGCCGTTCAGCGACTTTACGCAGAAAGACATTGAGAAAGTCTACGAGCGCAAGGTGAGGCAGCTTCCCGTGATGCGCGAGAAGATGCGCGCCATGCTTCTGATGATGGCTTCCGATCCGGGCCTCGACAGTGTTCGGCCCAACGAACAGGTGGTCTACGGGGTGTCTTTCTTCTACTTCAAGAAGTGGGAGAACATGAGCGGCCTTCCGCAGCAGATCGTGATGCAGGGTGAGAAGCAGAAGCTGATCGACGTGCAATCCGGCCGCATCCCGCGCGCCCAACTCGATTCGATTGTGAAAGTGCAGGAGCTTTAGACCGTGCCGTTGGTTGCCGCGGCGCCTCGTCTGGGGGAAATCCTGATCGCGCGCGGCCTGATCGCGCAGGAGGATCTGGACCGCGCGCTGGAGCTGCAGGGCGAGCGGAACGACCGGCTGGGCAAGATCATGGTCGACATGGGCTTGCTCGCTCAGCGTGATCTGCTCGCGATCATCGGTGAGCAGCTCGGGGTGCCGCTGGCGGTGATCGGTGAACCTCCCGCGCTTCCTGAAACCGACGGGATCGCGACCGACTTCATGCGCGAGTTCCGTTTCCTGCCGATCGGATTCGACGGAACCAACCTGCGCATCGCCATCAGCGACGCGCTCGATCACGAAACCATCAACGCCGTCCGCTCCTATACCGGCCTCAACGTGGTTCCGGAACTGGCGGGGGAACAGGAAATCCTGGACGCGATCGACCGTTACTTCGGCGAGTCGCTGCGCGCGGCAACGGACGGAGAATACGGCGCCACCGAGGGCGGGGAAGACCTGGAACAGCTTCGCGACATGGCGAGTGAAGCGCCCGTGATCCGTTTGGTCAACGCCACCATCGCGCAGGCGATCGAGAAGCGCGCGAGCGACATTCACATTGAGCCGTTCGAAAAAGAGTTCCGCATCCGCTTCCGCGTGGACGGCGTGTTGTTCAGCCAGGACCCGCCGCCGCGCGAGATGAAAGCCGCCATCGTTTCCCGATTGAAGCTGATGGCCAAGCTGAACATCGCCGAACGCCGGCTCCCGCAGGATGGGCGCATCAAGATCAAGATCGTCGGGCGCGAGGTGGATCTGCGCGTTTCCACGCTGCCCACGCTTTACGGCGAAAGCGTGGTCATGCGGCTGCTGGATCGTTCCGCGGGCGACTTCTACGATCTCCGCAAGCTCGGGTTTGACGACCACATGCTGGAGCGCATGGAGCATTACACTTCGCTTCCGCACGGCATCTTTCTTGTCACCGGGCCGACCGGCAGCGGTAAATCCACCACGCTTTACTCCGCGCTGAAGCGCATCAACACCACCGAGCGGAAGATCATCACCATCGAAGATCCGGTGGAATACCAGATGGACGGCATCAACCAGATCCACGTGAATCCGCAGATCGGCTTATCGTTTGCGTCGGGGCTGCGGCACATTGTGCGGCAGGATCCGGACGTGATCATGGTCGGTGAAATTCGAGATCGCGAAACGGCCGACGTCGCCATCCGCGCGGCGCTTACCGGCCACTTCGTCTTCTCGACTCTGCACACCAATGACGCGCCGAGCGCCGTGACGCGGCTCACCGATATGGGCGTCGAGAATTACCTGATCACCAGTTCCGTGGTCTCCGTACTGGCCCAGCGCCTGGTGCGCAAGATCTGCCGCAACTGTGTCGCGCTCTCCGGCAAAATGTTCAGTCCTTTCGACCGCGAAGTGGATACCTATCGCGGCGCGGGCTGCGCGGAATGTTCCGGAACCGGCTATCGCGGCCGCGTCGGCATTTTCGAGCTGATGGAATTGAACGATGAGATCCGCAAGCTGATCATGACCAATGCCGACGCGACGCAGATCACGTATGCCGCCAAGCGCAACGGCATGCGGCAGTTGCGCGAGGACGGTTGGGAGAAGATCTCGGAAGGGGTCACCACTCCCGACGAAGTCATGCGAGTGACACAGGAGTTCTAGCCGCGCCGAGCGCCTGCTTAAACGCGAACAGCGCGATACCGCAGGCCAACGTCATGGTGGCGATGCCGGTGGGCGCATACCAGGTGCTCCAATCCGTTCCGAGCGTGATGCCGTTGAGCATGTTCAGGAAGAATACCGCCGACACCGAGGCGAGCATGCCGAAGCGCAGCAGCACAAAGATCAGGACGCTGAAGAGCAGCGCATAGATCAGGTAATCGGTCTTCCAATCGAGCGAGTGCGAGAGGTCGCCTTCGAGGCTCGCGAACACGAGGGCGCCGACGATGGCCGCCGCCCAGTCCTTGCGCAACAGGGTGCGCAGCAGGAAAATACCGAAGAAGATTACGAGCCCGGAGGTCATCCCCTCGTTCGCGCGGTCCAGCATGCCCGACGCCCAATGGCGCGGCCCATCCAACAAATAAAGTCCGCCGACCGTCATCCTCAGTTGGGGAACCAGGCATTCGCGCAGCCCCGTCGCGGTCCAGAGCGCGACGCCCACCGCCGCGCCGATTAAGACATGCGCCCCGACTTGCGCGTCATGCCATCGACCGCTCAGCAGACGCGACCAAGTCACGATGGAGCGAGGCCAGCGGGAGCGCACCTCCGGTTCCAGAGCCAGGTACAACAGCATCAAAACCGCCGACGCGAACAGCGTATCCGACACCGCCTGGAAGAGCAGAGAAATCATGGCGCCGCGCGGAACCGCGTGCACTTCCCCAAACCAGCTGAGCTGCCCGAGCACGAAGCCGGCGATGCCCACCCGCAGCGCGCCCCGCCGATCGCCCCGTCCCAACTTCCAGTTCCTGCGCGCGAAAACGCATGCGAAAAGAAAGCCCGCCACTTCCAATACCGGCGATAAGATATCGCGCAATCCGGAGATCGCGGACAAATCACTGCTTTCCCATCCCGCTTCCTTCATCCAGGGCCAAACGATCTTCACGTAAGTAATCCGCCCTTTCCACCAGGCCGCCTCCAGGGTCAGCGGCGTGTTCGGAAGCGCCGGATGCTTGCCCCGCCACGCCCGAAACCGATCGGAAGCGCTCGCGGGCACCGTCGCCGGCGTCACTTCGTGGAAGTCCGTCATGCGCAGTTGAGCGGCCTGAAACACGGCTTCGGCATCCACGGGCTGAGCCGGTTGTCCGCCATCGGCGTACGGGACGCCGCCGAACCCGCGCAGCCGGCCTTCGCCATCCAGCGTCATGTGTGTCATCCCCGGCTTCAGCGGCGGAGGATTCTCCAGCGACACGTGTCCATCCGGCTGCGCCACCAGGAACTCCGGGCTTTCCCGGTAGGCGGCCGCAATGGGCGCTTCGGCCGCAAGCCATCCCTGCCAATCCGGGGATGGAAGACGGTTCATGTAATTCAGCACATTCAGGCGCTGCTCCAGCCAGAGATCCGCGTCCAGCGGTTTACGCGTGTAGCCGAAGTTCGCCGCGATATCGCGCGCCTTCTGACGCAGCACATCCGGCGGATAGTCCAACGCCGCCTGGAAGAACGCGGTGGTCCGCTGCTTGATGAACCCAGCGGCAAAGATACAGATGAGCACGATCGCCACGCAAGGCAAGGCATAGCGGAGCGCCATCCCCTCCGTCGTTCCCGCCGACGCCACCATCTCCGGCGAGGGGGTTTGCCCCGCGGCCAGCGCCGCCGCCAGTGGGTCGCCGCCGGGCAGCGCCGCCGAAACGAGCAGCGCGGTTGCCGGACGCCGGTTCGGATCGGGATCCAGACACCGGCGGATCGCTTTCTCGACGGCCGGATCGATATCCGCCGAAATGGAGCTCATGCTGGTGATCTGGGCCGATTCCTGCCGTTCGATCAGGCCCTGAACCGACGAACTCTCAAACGGACGCCGCCCGGTGAACAGCTCATACAAGACCAAACCGAGCGAATAAATATCGCTTTTGGCCGTGACGTCGGTACCCTTCAGTTGTTCCGGCGACATGTAGGCCGGGGTGCCGTTGCGGGCTTCGCCGCCCGAGAGCTGATCGGTGAGCGCGGCCAGACCGAAATCCATAATCATGATTTCGCCGCGCTTGTTCATCATGATGTTCTGGGGCTTCAGATCGCGATGGATCACGCCTTTGCTGTGAGCCGCCGCCAGCCCGGCGCAGATGCCGCGCGCGGTTTCGAGCGCCCGGTCCGATGGCAGCCGCCCGATGCGCCGCAGCAGCGAAGATAAATCCTCGCCGTCCACATACTCCATCGAAATGAACGGCAAGCCTTCGGCTTCGCCGATGTCGTAAACGCGGCAAACGTTGGGATGCGAAACCTGGCGGGCCACGCGCACTTCACCGTGAAACCGTTCGAGCAGGTGCTCGTCTTCCGCCGCGGCTTCCGGCAGGAGCTTCAGCGCCACGGATTGGCCCAGCGTCAGATCCGTCGCGCGGTAGACTTCCCCCATGCCACCGCGTCCGAGCAACCCGATGATGCGGTAGCGGCCGCCCAGGAGCGTCCCGGGAATGAACCGGCCTTCCTCGGCGGTCGAACTATCCGTGAGGAGCGGGCGGCTTACCGTACTCCGCCTGGAGCTCGGAAGCGGAATCGCCACGGTCTCTTCCGGAAGAATTTCCCGCGTGGGGTCCATGACTTCCGAGTGTATAACCGATTGTCTTCATGAGGGAAAAGAGAAACCGCGGCATGAGGCCGACGCGCGATGCCTTGATGCGCTTGATGGGTTGCGTGTCGGCACGGGCCGCTGTGCTGAGTGGACGGCGGAGAACGGGCCTGAAGAATTCAAACCAGGAATTCTGGGAACCGATTGACGGCGCGCGAACGACAGGGATACACTCGAACGTCACGGAGAACAATATGGGTCTTACCGCCGCGTGCGTCCTTTCACTGCGAGTACCGCTTCTTGCGCTGCCCGTTACTTCTCAATACGGCAACCTGTCGATTCTGAGCTCCGCTCAAGTCGTGGGGGACAAGATCAGCGTGAGCGGCCAGTCCGCCCAGACAGTACGGCGGTCAATAGCGATAGCAGCCAAATAACCGTTTCCCCGGGCTTCTCAGCGTCTCAGAGCGCGGTGAGCTTCTCCTATACGGGTTACTTTACAAACCCACTGCATGACAGCCATCCTGCGGCGTCAAACGTACAGTTTCCAGGTGGGTCGGTGGTGGTTACATCAAATGCCGGTTCCGGCGCGATTGTGTGGGGCTTGGCGACGGTACAGGTCACCAACCCGCCCTCGCCCACCTAGAGCGATACTTTGTTCGCACGATGCTACGAACCTAAACCTGCTTTGGTGTGATAACACCCTGAGCTACTGCGATGGGAGTAACACGTCCGGGGCGGCCCGATTCGCTCTTCCTACCGTGGTGAACGGGAACGTGTACGTACCATCCTACGGGATTACGCACTCCAGCAGCAGCTCCACTTGCTCAAGCTCGGCCCCGTGCTCAGGGATTATTGTGTATCTCCATAATCCGTAGCCGCTCTCGAAAGACCAAAGTTGGCAACTTTGTAGTTAGACGGGAAAATATAATGAAACGTCAACTGTTCCAATTACTCGCCCTGTGCGCCGTTTGGCAGGGGGCGTCGGCCGCAGGACACAAGAGCAACTCGGAATCCTTCCGGATCGTCACCTATATGAACCAGGTGGGCCAGCCGGGCGCGATTATGGAGGGGTCCTCGGGTGTCCTATAATTTCGAGGCCTCCAACGCTGGGCCTTCGGTCCTCTCTGTCACCGTCCAGGGAAAGAAAACCGTGCTGGCGAGCTTCCCGTCAGGCAATAACATCCCTTCGCTGCTCCTTAGCGGCCCGAACTCCCGGTTTTACTCGAACGTTGACTTTAGCGATAACCCAGCCACCATATTTTCGATAACCTCTTTGCCCGGAAGTGAGCATCTCTATTCACTGCAAAATCTGGATTCCATTCTCACGCAGAACTTGCCCGGTGGAGACTTCCTCGCGCTCTCCGTCGCGCTTAGCGGCAGCCCATTTAGCTTGGCGACGGTGAGCTTGGATGGCACCGTCACCCCTATTTACCAGTTCCCCACCACGGATCTTCCAGACAGCGCCATTCGTGCAACCGACGGCAACTACTACGGCGTCGTGCAAACTAGAAGCGCCTCCACCGGCTACGTCTTCCGCGTGACCCCCGTCAGGCGCGTTCAGCAAGCTCTTCAACTTTCCCAGCGGAAGCTTCAACGGATACCACGGAGGTCCTTTGATCCAGGCGAGCGACGGAAACCTATATGGCGCTCTGGCTGTTGGCGGCGCAAGCACCTAGGGCGTCATTTATCGACTCACTCTCGCCGGCCAATACAGCGTGATCTACAACTTCCCCGCCGGAAACGATGGAGGACCCTCGTTCTTACTCGAGGGCAGCGACGGTAAAATTTACGGGTCTACTCTGGGAGCGCTCGGCCAGGGCGGGTCAAGCGAGCTGTTTAGCGTCACCAAGAGCGGCGAATTCACGCTGCTGCACACCATGAGCATTACCGCTGACGGCGCGTGCGGGTGCTCGATGGTGCAGGCCGACGACGGCATGATCTATGGCACAGCTACCGGCGGAGGCATTACCAACGGCGGGACCATCTTCGCGCTGGATGTGGGATTGCCGAAGCCCGCGCCGCGCCCGCAGATCTTCAATCCAAAATCCGGCGCACCGGGAACGAAGGTTCTGATCTGGGGCGCGCAACTGCTTACGCCCTCGGTAACGTTCAACGGGGTTCCGGCGGCGGAAGTGACGAGCAGCGGACCGAATTATGTATGGGCGACGGTTCCGGCAGGGGCGAGCACCGGGCCGATCACGGTTACTACGCCGGGGGGATCGGTGACGACGCAGGCCAGCTTCACGGTGGAGTAGGAGCGTTTCGCTTTTCCGATTAAGCGGGTCAACGTCTGAAGCGATTCGGAATATTTAAGCCGGAAAGAGAAACCGCAGCATGGCGCCGACGCGCGAAGCCCAAGCGCCTTCGTTATGTCCCGCGCCTTCCGCTTCCACGTACATCAGGTCCTGCCCTTGCTTCCAGCCTTTGCGGACCAGCACGTCGCGCAGTTTGCGCACGTCGCCCACAATCAACTGCGGCCGGCGGCCTTCCGCCGTCCCGATGTCGAGCCAGATCTTGAGCGCCGGTTTGGCGGTCAGGTGACGCACGTCGTGCAGAATGGTGCGCTTATCCCACCAGACTGAAGGCGACATCACGGCCAGCTTCCCGAACACTTTGGGATAGCGGAGCCCGATATATAACGTCACCAGCCCGCCGAGCGAAGAACCGCCCAGCGCGGTATGCGAAGCGTCTTTTTGCGTGCGGTACAAGGTGTCGATGAACGGCTTCAACTCTTCCGTCAGCATGCGGCCGTAGAGATCCGCCTTGCCGCCGTGTCCCATGCGAGGGTCCTGCGTGGGCGTGTATTCATCCATGCGATGGGAGCCCGTGTTGTAGATGCCGACGACGATGATCGGCTGAATGACGCCGCGCGAGATCAGATCCTCCGCCGTCTCATCCACGTGCCATTCCTGCCCTTCCACGAAGGAAGTGGCGCCGTCAAACAGGTTCTGGCCGTCGTGCAGATACAGTACCGGATAGTGCCGGCCGGTTTCCGACTCGTAGCCGGGCGGCAAGTAGACCAGCACGTCGCGATCGTCCGGGAGGAAGTTCGAGTGGAATCCGGCATGGCGGCGAAAGTTGCCCGTCAGCGTGTGGTATTTCCCGTCCTGGGCCGCGGGCTGCGCGGGTAACGGCTGTTGAAAAAAAGGAAATGGCGTAAGAATCGGAATCATCAGGCAAAGTATCGGGAGCAACTGGTGTTCCGATCAGTCTAAATCAAAGTCGCGTTTCGGTGGTCCCTGGTCCGGATCGTCCTTGGCCTGACGAAGCAGCTCATCGAACTTCGCTTCCAGTACTTTCCCGTGCTTTTTCTGCTGCGCGAAGCTTTTTTGGAACGCCTCCTCGCGCCGTCCGGCTTCGCCTTTCAGCTTCTGCACGGCGACGGAAAGGTCGTCAATCATCGGGCGCGTCTCGGTGTGCGCCTTGTGCGCGATCACTTCGCGCGTCTCCGGGTCGATCTTCAGGACGGCGTCGCAACAGGGACAAGTGACTTCAAAAAGAGCGGGGACTTTCGCCATTTCTTCATAGTAGCCTGTTAAGCTGGAAATACACCGCCCCCACGGATTTTGACCGAAGAAGGAGTCCCGGTACATGGATGAACGTGAGCGCGCTCGCGCACTGGAATTAACGCTCGGACAGATAGAAAAGCAGTTCGGAAAAGGCTCGATCCTGCGGCTTGGCGCCAAGGATTCCGTGGTTCCGGTGTCGGTGATCTCGACCGGGTCCATCGCGATTGACGCCGCGCTGGGCATGGGCGGATTTCCGCGCGGCCGGATCGCCGAGATCTTCGGGCCGGAATCGTCCGGGAAAACCACAATCGCCCTGCAGGTGGTGGCCGAAGCGCAGAAGATGGGCGGAATGGCCGCGTTTATCGACGTGGAGCATGCGCTCGATCCCATTTACGCCCGCAAGCTCGGCGTGGATGTCGACAACCTCCTCGTCTCCCAGCCCGATTACGGTGAGCAGGCTCTGGAGATCACCGCCGCCCTGGTCGCCTCCGGCTCGGTCGATGTGCTCGTGGTGGATTCCGTCGCGGCACTGGTACCCAAGGCCGAGCTCGATGGCGAGATGGGCGATAGCCACATGGGTCTGCAGGCGCGTCTTATGTCGCAGGCGCTGCGCAAGCTTACGGGCATCGTTTCCAAGTCCAAAACCTGCCTCATCTTTATTAACCAGATTCGCGATAAGATCGGCGTGATGTTCGGCAGTCCGGAAACCACCACCGGCGGCCGGGCGTTGAAGTTCTACGCTTCCATCCGGGTCGATATCCGGCGCATTGCGGCCATCAAAGACGGCGACGCGGTGGTCGGCAACCGCACTAAGGTGAAGATTGTCAAGAACAAGCTCGCGTCGCCGTTCCGTGAAGCCGAGTTCGACATCATCTATGGCGAAGGGATCTCCAAGGAAGGGGATCTGATCGATCTTGGCGTGCAGCATAACGCCATTGAGAAGTCGGGCAGCTGGTTCAGTTATAAGGGGGAACGGATTGGCCAGGGACGGGAGAACGCGCGGCAGTTTTTGAAGGACAACGCCGATATCCGGGCAGCCATCGATGGCGATCTTCGGAGAACGCTGGGTCTCATCAAGTCTGAACCGGTGAACGGAGCGCCCGTTCCCACCACAGAAGCGCCGCCCGCGGTTAAGCAGGCAGCCGCGCGCGGCCGATAGGCTTTACTCGGAGCCTTCCGCTTCGGCGACCACAACAAAGCGCTGCGGGGCCGGGCCGACGAACGAAAATGGATAGCAGGTGACCAGCGTCAGGCGCCTGCCATCCGCCTTGTTCATCACGCTCACATCTTCCGGCGCCACGATGCGCGTGCTGCTCACGCGATACTTATGCACGTTATCCGCGTCGGCAAACTCCATCTTGTCGCCCGCCTCGATCTTGCGAAGATCGTAGAAGACGGTATCGCGGTGGCCGGCGATCACGCTGTTTCCCGGCTCGCCCGGCAGAGGCGTGTTGGAAACGTGTCCCGCCGCCAAACGCAATTGCTCGGTGCCGTCACCCTCCACCACCGGCACCGAAAGCCCCAGCCGGGGAACCATCAGCCGGCCGACAATCTTAGTCTTCTCGTAGCCAGTGGGCGTAATGGCCGCCGTTCTTATCACGCCGTGCTCAACCGCAGATGTCAGCGCACGCTGCTGAAACTGGTGCCCGGCCGATAGATCGATCACGCACTTCCCGATCAGCAACGCGCCCAGGCTGAACAAAGCCCACTCGGCCAGGTGAATCCGCGATAGTTTCATTGCTCTTTCGGTTCCTGGCCGCGAGCGCGCAGGGCCTTCACCAGCGCTTCCATTCGCCGGTCATGCGCGCGAAGATGCTCCAGTTCGTTGCGCGTGGCTTCCGAACCGTCCGCGCCGGCCGGATGCGCTTGCTTGCTCGCCTTGGTCGGAATCGGAGTGGCAGCGCTCGTCGGGGAAGCGGCACCGCCCGCCCTCAGGTAATCGGCTTCTTTCCCGTAGAACCGGCCGCCCGCATCCACTGACCACGTCACATGCACGTGAGAAGTCTTCGGATGATAGACCAATGTTCCAGCCGTCTCATAGCTGGGACGAAGATCGAACTCCTCCTCGCTCCCATCCTCCCGCACTTTCAGCTTGGATATTCGCGCATGCTGAGCCCCGCCCGCCCACGCTATCAACAGGTCGGACCCGGCCGGCTCGACCGATAGCGCAAGCGATGGAGTGCGGTTCGCCGTCCCGGTCACCCACCAGTACGCCGGCGGCAACGCGGCCAAGAACAAAACCAGTGCCGCGCCGATCACCCAGCGCTTCCACCTCACGCCTGTGGGTTTTTCGGGTTGAAGAGTCTCCAACGCATGGAGATACACTCCGTCGTCAAAGCGCTCCGGCGGCAGCGGCGCCGGGATGGGGCTGACGTCCGACACAGTAAACCGTCCTGGTTCCGGCCTCTCTCCAGGCTTCTCCTAGACGATGCGGCGTCTCCGCACCCATCCGAGGCCGATCGCCGCCAACAGCGCCGTCACACCTAGTGCAGCAAAGTTGAAATCGTTGCTGGCCGTTGAAGGCAGGCGCTTCGGAGTTTCCGGCGCGGGAGCCGTCGCGCTATCGGCGGCCTGGGGCGAAGCCGGCGGCGTGGTCTGCGCCATTTCCTGTCCCGCTCCGGCAGGCGCCTGATAATGCGCCGCCGCAATCTGCACATCCGCATCCGGAGTCACACGGCTCGGCGTCAGCATCCACAGGTTGACCACTTT
Source organism: Bryobacteraceae bacterium (assembly GCA_965225785.1). Lineage (GTDB taxonomy): Bacteria > Acidobacteriota > Terriglobia > Bryobacterales > Bryobacteraceae > Bog-113. Next base: position 83,682 of record CBDDBV010000035.1, read on the forward strand.
CATATCCGTCGCCGTGAGCGATGCGGCGGCGGGTAGTTTGTCCGACTCGGGATCGATTGCAAGCACCGGCTTCGATGACGCCTTCGCCAGGGTCACCGCCTCCAGCTTCGGATACGCGAACTCCAGTGCGGATCCGCAACCGGGGCACACAAAGCCGCGCGCGTATTGGTCGCCGCCTTCGCCCTTCACCACCAGATGCGCTCTGCCGCCGCCCGGCGCGAGCTTGCGATTCGGAACCGCCACGATCAAATGCTCTGTTGCATTCGGCCCGGTGATCTTCACGATCGCGCGGTCGTACATACGGTCTTCCAACTGCACCGCATACGACCCCGGCGCGAGCACCGCCCCCGGGATGTGCAAAGGCTGGTCGATCGAAATTTGGGTGGTAGCGTAGCGATCCGCGGCAAATCCGCTTACCGCGGTAATGGCGAACGCCAAGGCGAATAGTTTCCGGTTCATTCGGTGTCTCCTGTTACAGAGTGTATGGCGGAAATGCGCTTTTGGATCTCTTTTATCAGACGAATTCGTCCGATTTAGCTCACAAAATCGCGACCAACCGGTACAAATCTTCCGGCGGAACGTAAAAGTGAGGGGAAAGCCTTACCCATCCTTGCCGCGGCGCCGCCATGTATCCGGCTTCCTTCAGCTTGCGCACCGTGTAGCGAGGATCTTCTCCCGGCTTTCGGAACGAGACGATTCCGGCGCCCGTCTCCGGCGTCCGGGTTCCCAACATTTCGAAACCGCGCTCCGCCAATTCCGTGTAGAGATGATCGCCCAGGCTTTGCACGGCCGCCCCGATCCGCTCCGGCCCCACGGCGTTCACGAACTCCATCGCCGCACCTAGTCCGTAACACCCGATCGTATTGAGCGTCCCGCATTCGTATCGCCCCGCGTCCGCCCGCGGCGTCAGATCCCGCGCCGAGAAATCGTTATGGTTCGCCACCGTCATCCAGCCGATCTCCGTGGGATGGATCTCATCCTGCCGTGCTTTCCGCACGTACAGCAGGCCGCAACCTTCCGGTCCCATCAGCCACTTGTGGCCGTCCGCCGCCAGCGCGTCGATGTGCGCCTGCTCCACATCCACCGGAAACACGCCCAGCCCTTGTATGGCATCCACCAGGAAGAAAACGCTGTGCCGCCCGCAGATTTCGCCGATGGCGTTCAAATTTGCTCGGTATCCACTTAGATACTGCACGTAGCTGATCGCCAGCAGTCGGGCGCCCCGCGCCGCATCCTCGATCTGCTGGAGAGTCGCGTCGTAATGCAGCCACGTCACCCCTACGCCGCTTTCTTCCAGCCGCTTCCAGGGAAGCCAGTTGGAGGGAAACTCTTCTTCGAAAGCCACAATCCGATCCCCCGGCCGCCACGTCAGGCCGTTCGCGATGGTGGCGATCCCTTCGGAAGTATTTTTGACGATTGCGATTTCGCTCGCGGAGGCATTGATCAATTGCGCCGCCGCCGCTCTCAGCCGTTCGTAAGCGCGCAGCCATCGCTCGTAATACCAGCTTCCGAAATCGAGGCATTCGTCCGCCAGTTGCTTCATCGCCTCCGCGGCGGGGCGGCAAAGCGGTGACACTCCGGCGTGGTTCAGATAGACAATGTTGCGGCGCACGGGGAACTGCGCTTCGTATTCTTCCCAGATTGGGGGCATTTCTTGACTATAGAGAGTGAGTGCACCCGGCCATTACCCTGAGAGTCAATCGCTCTCAACTGCCACCGCCGCGCCCTGTGCGCCGACACTGTCAACCATTTCGTCCTTGTGCCTCATTACTGGGTCCTTAGACGGCAATCCGTTTTTCATCAATGGAATGAATACAAGCGAGCGAAGATGACACTTTGTGCGCGGATCGAAAAGGATTAAGGGTGAGTTCGTCTCGCGTATAGTAAATGGATGCGACGCGTCGCCCGGACAGCCACTCTGTGCCTGGTCATTGCACCGCTCCTTCTTGCTCGTGAAGGCGGGAAAGATCCCGCCCGCGGTCTCAATTTCTACAGCGTGGAGCGCGAGATCGCACTCGGCAGGCAACTCTCCGCCGAATTGGAGCGTCAGGTCAAGCTTTCGGACGACGCCATTCTTTCCGAATACGTTAACCGGCTGGCCCAGACCATCGCGCGGCAAACCGAGATCACGCTGCCGGTGTCGGTGCGCGTCATCGAGTCCGCCGACGTAAACGCTTTCACTTTGCCCGGCGGCCATGTCTATGTGACCAGCGCCATGCTGAAACTGACCGAGTCGGAAGCTGAACTGGCCTTTGTGCTCGCCCATGAACTCGGTCACGTGGCCGCGCGCCACGCTACCCGCGAAGCCAGCCGGGATCGGTTACTGCAACTGGGTTCACTCCCTCTGGTCATGTTGGGCGGCTGGAGCGGGGCCGCCGTTCGCCAACTCGCCCAGCCCGCCTCGCAACTCGGATTGTTGAAGGGTGAGCGCGATTTCGAAGCCCAGGCCGATCGCCTCGGCGTCGATTTTCTCGATGCCGCCGGTTATGATCCCGAAGCGGCGATAGAGGTCTTCGAACGCATCGAAGGCGCCGACCGCCGCCGCTCCGGCAAGCTTGCCCGCCTGTACGGAACTCACCCCATCACTGCTTCCCGCATCGATCGCACCCAACGCCACCTGAATGAGATCGTCGGCCATCGCGAAGCCTACATCATCAATACTTCCGAATACGAGGAAATGCGTGTCCGGGCGGTGGCGATTGAAGCCCGCCGCACCGCCGCCGATCCGCCTGAGCCGCCCCTTTCCGGTAAGCCAACCGCATGAACTTTCTGTAACCTTCCGGCCCACTGACGCGTAGAAAGAACAGTCGTTTCCCGTGCGCCAGCCTATAATACTGACAGGAGTCTCCTGGTTATGAAAGAGCTTCATCGTCGCCAGACGGCGCTTTTTGCGGCGTTTGCGCTCCTCATCGTTCCGCTCTCGGCGATTGCCGATAGCAAAGAGAAGGACCCCGACCAGATCGGCAATCGGGATGTCGGCAAGGGTGTCAACTTCTACTCGCTCGAGAAGGAGATTGCTCTCGGCAAACAACTCGCCCAGGAAGTGCAGCGGCAGGCGCGCATTGTGGAAGATCCCATCATCGCGGAGTACGTAAACCGCATCGGCCAGAATCTGGTCCGGAACTCCGACGCGAAAGTCCCCTTCACCATCAAGGTGATCGATTCCGAGGAAGTGAACGCGTTCGCGCTTCCCGGCGGCTTTTTCTTCGTCAACACCGGCATCCTCCTCAAAGCCGACAACGAAGCTGAGATGGCGGGCGTGATGGCCCACGAAATCGGTCACGTCGCGGCGCGCCATGGCACCCGCCAAGCCACCAAAGCGCAGCTCGTCAATATCGGCACCATTCCCCTCATCTTCATGGGCGGCTGGGTCGGCTACGGAATCCGTCAAGGGCTTGGTCTGGCGATTCCGATGGGCTTTCTGAAGTTCTCCCGCGCCGATGAAGCCGAAGCCGACCTGCTCGGCCTCGAGTACATGTACAAGGCCGGTTACGATCCTTCCGCCTTCGTCGACTTCTTCGAGAAAATTCAGTCGCTGGAAAAGAAGAAGCCCGGCACCATGTCCAAAGTCTTTTCCACGCACCCTCCGACCGACGATCGCATCAAGGCCGCTCAGACGAACATCGACAAATATCTGAAGGCCAAGCCCGAGTACGTCGTCACCACTTCCGAGTTCAACGACGTCAAACTGCGCGTTCTCGCGATGCACAATCACCGCAAGGTGGATGACGCCAAGGATGCCAGCCGTCCCCGTCTTCGCCGCGCTCCCGGCTCCGGCACCATCGACGATGGTTCGGGCGGCGACAAGAAGCCCCAGAGCGACGATGATGAGCGGCCCACGTTGAAGCGCCGCGACGGCGATAACAGCTAGAAGACCACACAGGAGATTGACAGCGAATGTCTGAGCCCGGCTCAAACTCGAATTTGAAAACCGCTCTCGGCGGCGGAGCGTTGCTCGCTCTGCTTGCGTCCAACATTTACCTTTTTGTTCAGCTCCATGACATCAAGGCCGCGTCCGTCAAACAGCAGGACGCGTTCGCGGCCCAGATTCAGGATCTGAAAGACAACACCACCAACATCGCCGCCACCACGCGCAAGCAGTATCGCGAGGTCGCCGAGGATGTCGACCGCAAGAGCCGGGAAGCCGTGCGCGCGGCGTCCAGCGTCAAGACAGAGACTTTGAGCAAGGTCGAGCAGACCCGGAAGCAGCTCGAAGAAGAGCAGGCGCAGACCGCCGAGAAGCTCAACACCGACCTCTCCACCGTCAAAGACAACGCCAACGCCAAGATCGCCGAAGTTTCCACTGACGTGGGGACCGTCAAGACGCAGGTCGTATCCACGCAGGATGAGCTGCACAAAGCGGTTTCGCAGTTGCAGAAGGTGCAGGGCGATCTTGGACAGACCAGCAGTTACGTGGCGAAGAACAGCACGGATTTAGCGGCACTCCGGCGGCTCGGCGAACGCAACTACATCGAGTTCAACATTTCGAAGAGCAAAGAGCCTCAGAAGGTCGGCGATATTCAGGTCCTGCTCCGCAAGACCGATCCCAAGAAGAGTAAGTTCACGCTCACGGTAATGGCGGACGATAAGTCCATTGAGAAGAAGGACCGCACGGCCAACGAACCCGTGCAGTTCTACGTGAATAAGGCTCGCCAGCCTTATGAGATCGTGGTGAACACCGTTCGGAAAGACCAGATAAGCGGCTACCTGGCCACGCCCAAAGACACGATCCCGCGCTAGGCTCGATGCCGCGCGGTTTCATTCGTCAGGAGTCTCTTCGACGAATTTCTCCACGTGCGCGCGGTAAATCGCGCGCTTGCCTTTTCGATCGCTGGTGAAGAATACATTCTGACTGTCGGGCGAAAAAACCGGTTCCACCGCCACCGCGTCAGTTGACCGGTGCTCGCATAAAGTCAGTTCGCGCCGCGCCACCCGCAGCAGGAGCAGCACATACGGCGATGCCAGGCTGCGGCTGGCGCCGACGAACACTGACGAATCCCCGTTGATTCCGAACGACGCGAACTGGCTCGTTTTCGCAACCAGGTTGTCCGTCTTGTCCTCCGGCGTATACTCCCGCAGGCTGATGCTTTTATTGCGCTCTTCCGGCACGGAAAGGTAGAGCAGCGTTCGCCCGCCCGGACTCCACAGAGCCTGGCCCACGCTCGCGCTCGCGTCCAGCTTCATCGCCTCGTCGGACTGCCCGTCGAGACCGGCCAGACGAACCAAGCCTCCCTTGCGATACGAAACCTGCGCATGCCCGGGCCGTAGCTGCGGACCGGTGATCGGCTCCGCGTTCTCGCCCAACACCGTCGCGCCCGCCGACGAAAACGCTTTGAGCCGCCACCGGTTTGCCTGCCGTTCCACCCACAGCGCTGTTTTCGCGTCCGCGCTCAGGCTCCAGCCCGGCGCCCGCTCCCATCCGCTGGCTGCGCTAGCAACCTCGCGCTCCCGTCCGTTCCCGATTCCCACCTGCTTCATCGCCGGCCCGTCGCAATAGAACACCGACCGGTCGTCCCCCGCCAACGCCACCGCCGCCCGATCCAGCGCCGCCGCCGCCGTCAATTGACGCGTTTCGCCCGTTCGCCAATCGAGCCGGTGAACCTGCGCCGACCCCGGCCGCTCACTCGTGTACACCAGAAAATTGCCTCGCCGCGAGATGAACCGCAGATGCGGCGCGGGTAGCCAGGAATTATATTGTGGATCGGTCAGGCGGGTTAGATCGAATTCCGTCGCCGCATCAAGGAAACGCTGCGGGGGGTAGGTGGAACTGCTCCCTTTTCCCGACTGCCCGCGAGCCATTCGAGCCGCAATCAGGAACGGCGCCGAGAGTGCCAGGAAGGCCCGGCGGCCAAGGGGAACCCGCGTCAACCTTCACTCTACTACGGCGACTTTTTCAATCGAGGGCTGTGCTTACAGCCCCAAGCCGTGCTCGTTTTTTGCCACTTGCAGCGTGTTCCCGCGCGACAGGAAACGGTACGGATTAATCGGCACCCCGCCAACCCGTACTTCATAATGAAGATGCGGTCCGGTCGATCGGCCCGATGTGCCCACCGCGCCCACCGGTTCCCCGCGATGAATCGATTGCCCTTCCATTACATCCACCCGCGAAAGATGCGCGTAGTAGGTCTCATAGCCGTTGCCGTGATCGATGATCACCAGACGCCCGTAGCCGTTCGTCCAGTCCGCCTGCTCCACCGTTCCGTCCGCCGCCGCGGTAACCGACGTGCCCGTAGGCGCGGCGATATCCATCCCGGTATGGTAAGCCCCTTCTCCCGAGAATGGATCGATGCGCGATCCGTAAGGGCAGGTGATCCGGCCGTCCACCGGCCACGAACCCGACAGCATCCCAATCACGCTTTCCCCATCGTTCGAGAAAAAGGTGCTGTCGTAATGCGAGCCGCCGCTGAACGTCCGTAGAGTGTTGTAGGTCGCGAGCGTTTCGCTCATCGTTGGCGCCAGCCGCGCTTCCGACGCCACGTTGTCAGGACCTTCGATCTTAGCTTTTACCCCATACGCCGAAGACACTTCGCTTGCGAACATCTGCAGCGTCGCCAGTTGCTCATGCGCTTGCGCATTGCTCCGCTGCAACTTTTCGTAGCGCGCCCGCAGTGTGTCCGCTTCATGCCGCAGGTTGTTATACTCCGCCACCTTCCAGACCATCCGCGCATAGCTGGAAGCCAGTCCGAATACTGAAACCGCGCCGAAAAACCCCAACGCCAGCGCGCCGTAAATCACCTTATGGGGGATATGAATCCGGCGCAGCCTTCCGTGAAGCGAGTGGGCCAGCACCAGGACGAAGTAATCCTGTTTCATGCTCTCCTTAGAACCGGCGGAATCGCGCACAGCGGCGCTCGCCGGTACCGGAAACTTAGTTGTGAACCTTAAAGGTACCAATTCCCAAATCAAGCGTCAATCGGAGTCTACAAACAGATTACACTTAGAAATCGACTTTTCCATTCGAATTCTTATTGTTTCTGCGACGCAATGAAGGAATCGATGCGCTCGGACAACACGTCCATCGGGAGCGCCCCCGCGCTCAGCACCTCATCGTGGAACAGCCGGATATCGAACTTGCTCCCCAGTTCCGTCTTGGCTTTCTCGCGTAGCCGCAGAATCGTCAACTGCCCCACTTTGTAACCCAGCGCCTGCGCCGGCCACGCGATGTACCGGTCCGTTTCGCTTTGCACCAGAGATTCCGGAATGTTGGAGTGCGCGTGGAAAAAGTCCACCACCTGCTGCCGTGTCCACTTCTTCTCGTGCAAGCCCGTGTCCACCACCAGCCGGATGGCCCGCAGCATCTCATCTTCCAGCCTTCCGTAGTCGCTATACGGGTCCTGATAGAAGCCCACTTCTTTGCCCAGGCGCTCGCTGTACAGCGCCCAGCCTTCCTGATACGCCGTGTATCCCATGTGGCGTCGGAATTGAGGGAGGCTGGTCGATTCCTGCGCGATTGAAATCTGCAGATGGTGCCCCGGAATCCCCTCATGGTATGCGGTCGATTCCATCCCCGGCGTGGTCTGCTTCTCCCACGCGTACGTGTTCACCTCCACCCGGCCCGGGCGCGACCCGTCCGGCGTGCCTTGCTGGTATTCGGTCGAAGATTCCTTCGCCCGGTAATCCTCAATCGCCGCCACCGTCACCCGCGCTTTCGGCAAGTGTGTGAACAAGCTCGGCAGCTTCCCGTACATCTGGTCGATGTAGCCTCGGTAGATATCCAGAATCTCCTCCGCCGAATGCACATGCAGCTTCGGATTGGAGTTGATCGACTCCCGCAAGCTCTTCAAATCCGGAAACCCCAGCTTCGCCGCGATCGCCAACTCCGCCGTCTCAATCTCGGTCACCTGCTGCAGCCCGAGCTGATGAATCTCATCGGGCGTCATGTTGGTCGTGGTGGATTCCTTCACCCGGAACGCATACCGCGCCGGCCCATCCGGAAGGGACCACACGCCCACCTCCGTCCTTCCCTTCGGCGCGTATTCTTCGCTGACGAATTTCGCAAACTTCGCGTATACCGGGAGCACGTCGTCCTGCACCGCGGCCATCAGATCTTTGCGAATGGATTGTTGCTCCGCGGCCGGAATCGAGGCGGGAATGTGTTTCAACGGCTCCGTGAAAGGACTCTCCGCCAGCGGCACGGCCGCTACTCTCCGCGCCTGTTCCCCCACTTTCTCCAGAAGGAACTTCGGCGGCATCAATCCATCGCTCATCCCGGAACGCATGTTGGCCATCACCTGCGCGAACACCGTCGGAACTTTCTGCAGGCGCGTGATGTAGTCGCGGTAATCCTTCGCCGTTTGGAATCGCAGCAGCACCGGAAACTGCGGCAGGTCCAGATGAATCCCGTCCATCTGATTCACCGGAATCTCCCAGTTCTTAAAGCGCAGTCCCGCCAGTTGTTCTTCCAACGTCCGCACCATCAGCCGCTTGCTCAGGGCTTCCTGCTCCGGAAACCCCGTCGTGTCCACCTTCTGAATGCGCTCGAGGAACTCCCGCGATTCCACGCCTCGGCGCAGTTCCGCCTCCGCCGACTGATCGCTGAGCTGGTCGTTATAGCGGAGATCGCCGACAATGGAGGCGAACTCCGGCTGGTCGCGCATCTGGTATTCCCAGCGCTCCGCCAGCAAATCGTTCAACATTTTGCGCCGCGCTTCGAGTGAACCGGCGTTGGGAGTCTGAGCGGAAACAATGCCGGCCATTATCAGCATAAGAACCAGAGATCGACCAAGATTCATAACACTCCACTTTACTTCCTTTGGGTTCTGTTAACATCGGCGCTTGCCGCGAACACTGCCGGGACGCCACTTCGTCCGTAATCTCATCGAACGCCGCGGCCTCATCGCCGGTCTCGTCAAACGCGATTTCGAGACCCGGTATAAAGGTTCCGTCGCCGGTTGGCTGTGGGGCGTCATTCACCCGCTCGTCTTGCTGATCAGCTACACCTTCGTCTTCAGCGTGTGCCTTCAGCAGACTCCCGGGCCCGGCGAGGTGACTCAAAACTATCCTCTGTTCATCTTCGCCGGAATGCTTCCCTGGCTGCTGTTTACGGAAACCTTGCAGCGATCGGCGACCTCCCTGCTGGAGCAATCCACGCTGATCACCAAAACCGTTTTTCCTTCCGAAGTAGTTCCCATCGCGATATTTCTGTCATCGCTGGTCAGCCACTTGATCGCGGTCGCCCTGGCTCTTTGCGGCGCGATTATCATCCTCCATCGGGTCAGCCCCGCGTTGGTGGCGCTGCCTCTATTTGTGGCGCTGTTGGGCTTTTTCGCCGTCGGTCTCGCCTGGGTCGCGGCCGGACTGCAAGTCTATCTGCGAGACACCGCGCAAGTGCTGGCTGTCGTGCTCACGCTGTGGTTTTGGGTGACGCCTATTCTCGCGTCCGAGCAGCGTTTCCCGCGCCGACTCAAGTTCCTGTTGATCTTCAACCCGCTTGCGCCCATGGTCAAGGCCTATCGCGAAATGCTGCTCGGCGGAACCTGGCCGCCGCCGCGTGAGATCGGCATGTCCGCTCTCTGGAGCATCCCCGTCTTTGTCGCCGGCGGCCTTTTCTTCCGGTACATGAAACGCGGGTTTGCGGATGTGCTTTAAAAAGGCCGTACGCGCGCCAGTTCGGATTGCTGAGCGGTACTCGGGGACGACGTAGGACTTAGAGCACGCACCAAACGATGCGACGGGCCGTGTCGTTCTCTTGTGATGTCGTCTTTAAGAGAACCACGGGTTTGGAAACGCCGTGGCATTTCTTCGTTTCATGCTTTTAGAAGGTCTTTGACGTAGGCAGGCTTCAACGGAAGACGTCGCGCGATCTTGCCCGTCGCGTCGAAGAATGCCGCGGCGATCGCTGGGGCGGCCAAAGCGTTGGCGGCCTCGGAACCTTGACTATACGAGCCGACTTCCGGGTGATGGTGGAGGATCACCTTGATCTCGGGGAGATCGGCCATGGTGGCGATCGGGTAGCTCACCCAATCGGACGAGGTGATCGTGGAGTCATTGAAGCGGAGTTCCTCATGGAGAGTCATGCTGACGCCCATGACAGCGCCCCCTTCGACTTGACGCTTCAGTTGGAGCGGATTGATGACGATCCCGGGATCGACCACCATCGTGAGCTTATCGGCCTTGATAACTCCGGTGCTCGTATCGACTGTGACTTGCGCCACGCAGGCCCAGTAGGCGCCGCCGCGCATCATCAGGGACACTCCCTGTCCCTGCTTCATGGGGCCGCTCCCATTCGCAAATCCTGACCGCGTCTTCCAACCCGAGCTTTCGCGCGCGGATTCAAGAACGGCGATGGCGCGCTTCTCCGTCGCGTGATCAATGCGGAACTGCAGCGGGTCTGAACCGGCCAGATACGCAGCTTCGGTAATGGCAAGTTCACGCGGAAAGTTCTGTTGATATTGGCCTGGTGTCCGGAGGCTGTGATCGCGCAGGCCGACATTGATAGGTGAAGACGCCTGACCCACTTGGGGGCCCCCGTGAGCGCGTTCGACAACGGCCGGGGTAGTGCCGTAAAGCCAAGGGTCGCTCGGCTGATTTCTCATGCCGAACAGCGAACCCTTCTCATTCGGCGCGGCCATCGTGGGCAGGCCCGCGAGGATGGCGCCAATAGGGCGATCATCCTGCATGGCGGGCATGAAATGGTCGATCTGATAGCCGGTTAGTTTGCCGTCAGCACCAACCGCAAGTTCGACTTCGGCAAAGGCGCAGGATGATTGAGTGGACCACAATAAGTCGTCCTTGCGCGTCCATTGAACGCGGACGGGCTTGCCTACCGCCTGGGACAGAATGACGGCCTCGTCTTCGGCGCCCGCGTTTCCTCCGTTTGAGCGGCCGTAGTGACCGGCTCCGGCATACGTGTGGACGGTGACTTTCTCGGGTGAGACGCCGAGCATCAGTGCAATTTCCGTGCGGAGCGCTTGCGCGTTTTGCGTGTGTGCATGAACGTGGACGCTGCCATTCGCGCGGACATCGCCGACGGCCATGGTTGGGCCGATGGGCGCGTGTTTCAGATACGGGCGCTCGTACGTAGCTTTGAGTTTTTTTGGCGAACCGGCGAGAGCGGCGGGAACGTCGCCCTTCGATTCTTCGCTGGTAGCAACGGGGACGGCTTTCCAGTCGGCGTCTTGTTTAAGGAAATCGAACAGGCGCGCATCGGTGGGAAGTCCACGCCAATCCGACCACTTTGTATCTGATGCGACTTGCTGCGAAGCCTTTATTGCTTCCCATTCGGTGGGAGCGACGACACCGATAAGGTTGCCTTTCACAATCAGCTGCGCGTGCGGGTACCGCGACTTATCGAGCGTGGCGGCCGAGATCAGCTTCGAGCCGAGCGACTTGGGATGGATCACCCGGCCGTGCAGCATGCCTGGAAGACGGACATCGGTTACCCATATTTCTTTCGCCGAGACCTTTGGAATTACCGCGGAGTTGGGGAAGGACTTGCCCACCACGGTGTATTGACTAACGGGTTTGAGCGGGGGATTGCCGGCAACCATGAGCCCGAACATGCTGTGGATATCGCCTTGGACGGGAATTGTGAGATCGAGTTGCCGGCCCTTCACCAGATCGGCGTAGGAGATGGGTTTACCGCCGCCGGAAACGATGCCATCCTTGACCGAGAGCCGATCTTTCGGCACGTTGAGCTGCTTGGAGGCGACATCCAGGAGGGCCTGGTAGACGTAAGCGGCAGCCTTACGGATGTTAGGCATGCCGTGACCGAGCAGGTCGAACGTGCCACCGCCATCCGGCGTGCGATCCGTGTCTCCGGAAACTATCGTGGTGATGGCTTCAAAGGGAACATAGAGTTCATCGGCGACGATTTGACGATAGGCGGTGAAGATCGTGCTTTGCCCGGTATCCGACTTGCCCGTGCGGATGAGGATCGTATTGTCGGCATGAACTTCGATGAAGGCGTCGGCGGATAACTTGGCGGCGGGAACGCCGCGCATGGCCGGCGCTTCCTCCTGCGCGTTAGCTGAGCGCAACATTCCAAAGCCGGCCAGCAGCGCGCCGCCCGCGGCAACAAATCCGCGGCGGGTGAGGAAGGCGCCGAAGACGTCCACTGTCGGGTCTTGTATTCCCTTGTCTTGCTTTTCTTGAGCGAAGGTCTCGAGAGCGCCCGTCATAAGATACTCCTTGCCATGATGCCGGCGGCGCGTTGAACAGATTCAATAATGGCGGTGTAAGTACCGCAGCGGCAGAGATGCGGCGAAGGGCCGGATGTGGTGAAAGCTTCTTTAATTTGGGCGATCGTCGGCGAGGGGTTGCTTTCGAGCAGTTCCGTGGCCTTGACCATCATGCCGTTCTGGCAGAAGCCACAAGCTGGAGTTTGCTCCGTAATCCAGGCTTCCTGCACCGGGTGAAGGACGTGTTCAGCTTCCGGTCCGGTTAGCTTTTTCTGCTTCGCCCAACGGGCGGGTAGCCCTTCGAGAGTAGTCACCTCTTTGCCGGTAGCCGCCGACAACGGCGTAATGCAGGAGCGCACTTCTTTCCCGTTCAGTAAGACTGAGCAGGATCCGCACTGGGCAAGACCGCAACCGAACTGTGGACCGGTCAGTTGCAGGTCGTTGCGCAGAACGTAGAGTAGAGGCGTGTCGGCAGGTGCGTCAAGTTCACGGTTCTGGCCATTCACGACGACGGCGGGCATCTGTATACTCCTTTAACGCGAAACTGAATGATCGGCCGGGAATGAGCCGACCGATCTCGATACCTTTAGATTATTAGATATCATCGGCTTCCATCCTAATGAGAGGCATCCGGGGGTGGGTGATCTTTTCATGCTTCAGCCTTCCGACATCTTCAGCACAGCTTCCGGCAGCCGCAGCCCCCGAATCTCCATCTTCGACACAGCAGTGTCGATCTCGCGGAGGTCTTCGGCGGATAGCGCAACGTAGACGGCCCCGAGATTCTCTTCCAGGCGGTGCAGCTTTGTGGTACCAGGGATGGGAACGATCCACGGCTTTTGCGCGAGCAGCCACGCAAGCGCGACTTGTGCTGGAGTACTATTCATTTTCACTCCGATTTCTCTTAGGAGGTTGACTACCACCTGATTGGCGGCTCTCGCTTCGGAAGTGAAACGTGGAGATATATTGCGGAAGTCCGTAGCGTCGAATTGCGTGGCTGCGTCGATCTTTCCCGTGAGGAAGCCGGAGCCTAGAGGACCCCAGCAAACGAAGCCGATGCCGAGTTCTTCGCACGCACCGAGTACTCCATTCCGCTCGACATCTCGTGTCCAAAGGGAGTATTCGCTCTGAACTGCCGTTACCGGTTGAACCGCATGCGCGCGCCGTATCGTGTTTGCTCCAGCTTCAGAGAGGCCGAAGTGCTTCACTTTCCCCTCTTGAATGAGCATCTTCACTGCTCCTGCAACTTCCTCAATCGGCACGTCTGGGTCCACCCGGTGCTGGTAGAAGAGGTCAATGACCTCTGTGTTCAGGCGCTTCAGCGATGCTTCGGCTACCTGCTTGATATGCTCTGGTTTACTGTTCAGGCCCGTCCCTCGCTGTCCGTCAGGAGCGATGTCGAAACCGAACTTGGTGGCGATGACCACGTTCTCACGACACGGAGCGAGCGCCTCGCCTACGAGTTCTTCATTGGTGAATGGACCGTACGCCTCAGCAGTATCGAAGAAAGTCACGCCGCGCTCAACTGCCGCCCTTATCAAGGCGACTGCGTCTTTCCTTTCGGGAGCCTTACCGTATGCATGGCTCAGCCCCATACAGCCAAATCCCACGGGTGAGACCTCAAGCTTGCTGTTACCCATCTCCCGTTTCCGCATATGCTTCTCCTGTCCACGGTGACCGAATCGAGTGACTGACTCATCCGACGCGATCTCGCCTCTTCTATGCTAGTTCTGTTGGCGTGGCGCAAGATTAACAAAACACGCCAATCTTTCGGCAAATCACGACATCCGCTGGGCCGCCAAATGCACAAGCACTTCCGCCACTCAAACCGAATGCTTTTAGTGCTCGATCAGCATGGCGTTTCGGCCGCCAAGGTGTTGCGCCGTGCACACTTGCCGCAGGAGTTACTCAACGAGCCTCGTTTTCTCCTGACCACAGCGGAGATGTTCGCGTTATGTGAAGCTATTGGAGAGGTAAGTGGCGACCCGGCGATCGGTCTATCTTTGGGCACAGTCACGAGGACTCAGAACTTTAATCCGGCTGGAATTGTTGCGCTCTCCTCAGATACATTGGGCGAAGCCATGACGCAGCTCGGACGATATAAACAACTTACCTGCCCGCAGGAACTCGTACAACAGACGGCGGATGGTGAGTGGATGCTCCGTTTTAGATACCTCATGACAGACGAGCCTGAACCGCCCGTGATGATGCAGAGTGGGTTCGCCTAGCAGAGTGGGTTCGCCTATATGCTCTCCATTGCACGGCATGGAACGGAGATTCGGAACCTGAGCCCACTACGCCTGGAGATCAGAGACAGGAACCCTCCCGCCAAGCAGATCAGACGCCACTTTGGGTGCTCGGTGCTGGCGGGAACACAACACAACGCCATGGTTTTTCGGAACTCTGATACCGCCCTACCGTTCGTGACGCGTAATGCCGAGCTGATCGAGATGCTAGTGCCCCAACTGGAGCGGGAGCTTACCCAGGAAAACGACGAAAGCTTTGTCGATCGCGTACGCTTGGCGATTCGGGAAAAGCTCACCGGCCGGCGGCCAGCGATGGAAGATATTGCCGATGTTCTCCGGGTAAGCCCGCGCACGTTACAGCGGCGGTTGCAGGACAGCGGGTACAACTTTCAGCGTGTTCTCGAGGAAGCCCGGCGGACCCTGGCTCACCACTACCTCACCCATTCGTACCTCGACCTCAATGAAGCAGCGTACCTGCTGGGCTACAACGACGCGGGCTCGTTCGTTCGGGCCTTTCGGGCGTGGGAAGGTGTTCCGCCCGCACGATGGCGAGAAGAGCAGCGGGCTCGCATGGTTTCCTAGCAGTCTTAGTTCCTGTTGTTCTTCAACCCGCTCGCGGAGAGCCAATCCAGAAGACCATACCGACATGGCTGCACGCCGTGCTGCAGAGAATCGTAGGCGAGGCGATTCGGCGGGCCGGATATAAATCCGGCTCGGAAGTGGAGTTGCAGATCGGTCCGCAATGGGAACCGGTTCCAGACGCAATTGCCACGTTGGAAACCATCAAGGGATTATCCGACTGAACCGGTCGAGATCGTCGTTGAGATCCTGTCTCCCGACGATCAGTTAAGTCACCTTATCAAGAAATGCTATCAATACGAACGGATTGGCACGGAGCGAATATTCGCGCTGGATCCTGTCGACAAATCAGCTTGGCAGTGGAAGTCGGGAAGCCTGGAAGCAATTACGCAATTGTCACTGCCTAATAGTGCCGCCGTGCCACTTGAAGAGATTTGGCGGCAGCTTGAAGAACAGGCGTAACGCCGGTCGGCGTGGTGGTGCCCAAGTCACACGTCACTCGATACTGAGACCTGAACGACGCCATTTTTAAACGCGAATTTGACGACGCGTTGTAAAGCCCCGCTACTGCTCCGTCGTCACCGTTTCCGGCGATGGAAGCGCAATGCCTTCCGGCCCCGCCGTCGTCACCGTGAAACTCTGCCGCGTCGTAGTGGACCCGTTCGCCGTCGTCACCGTGATCGGGCCTGTGGACGCGCCCGCCGGAACCGTTGCGTAAACATAATAAACGCCCTTGCTCGAAATATGTGCTGCGGGAATACCGTTGAAACTGACGCCGGTAATGCCCAGCAACTGGTTTCCGCTGATCAACACCTTCGTCCCGGCGTCCCCCGACTTCGGACTAAAGTTCGTAACCACCGGAGGCGGCGCGGGCAACCCGAGATCGACGCTGAACACGTTGCCGAACGGGTAAGTATTATTCGGCATTCCCGCGCCGTAGATTTTGCCGTCGCTACCTTGGGTCAGGTATCCCGCGGGAGCGCCTGCCGGATATTGCGCGACCACCGAGAAGGATTGCCCGTTCGGACTCAGGCGGAATAGTTGTTCCTGGCCCGACTCAAGCATGGACTGGCCGTACAAGTTGCCGTCACTTGCCAGAATCAAAGCCGAAGGAAACGCTCCATCCGATCCATTCTGGAAGGTATACAGCACAGTGTAATCGCCCTGCAAACTAACCGCGAACACCACTCCATAGCCTTGGGCACAACCGTACGAAAAGCCAGATAGTTCCCCACACGCGGCCGAGCCGAAAAGATAATTTCCTTTCGCGACCAGGGGCCCGTTCGGCAATTGTCCGTCAGCGACAGCACCCGAAGTAAACAGGTACGAATAAGTCCCGGTTGGCGTTAGCTTGAAAACATTTACATAAGCGTTCGACGACTCTTCGGAGAGCTGATCGGTGCCGTAGAAATTACCGTCCTTCGCCTGAATAAGTTGTCCGTACAGGACGGTCGGCGGAAACTGGGCGCTTCCCAGTGGAGTTAGTGCGCCCGCGAGAGTAAGTTCATAGAACTGGTACGGCGCGCCTTGCGGATAACTGAGACCCGTATTATAAATTCCATAAAGCTTCCCATCGGCGGCTTCTATCAATCCACCCGGGCCGTTCACCGATTGCAAAACGGCAACTTGTCCGGATACCGTGGTATCGAACACCTTATTCGATGATCCATAAAGAAGGCCATTGCTTGCGGGAAACAGATTGCCAGAGAGGTTGTTTGATTGCTCGTACGGGGTCAAATTTGTGTAAACGCCCGTGCTCGTAATCTGATAAAGGTTGATCGCCGTCCCGACAAAAACGCCCGGTTTGACCTCCGTTAGCGCGCCCTCAACCTGCGAACCGACTCCGCCGAAGAAGTTGTGGAGTAGAGTGTAAGTGCCTTGGGCAAACGAGTTCTGCCGCGCCAGTAAAGACAACAATGCGACTACGAAAATCCGATTAGCGGGCAAGATTGTTGTTCCCCTACGCGACCCTACCGTAAGGTGGAAGGCTTGTCAAGGCCAATTTGGGCCGATTTGTACCCCCGTTGAACTGGCCAATACCCGCGCTGAAACGATGCTGATGAGCGCCGCGCCCATTGCCCGAACGTTTCGCGAAGGGCTCCTCCGCGTGTTCACTCAGAACGCATAAGTGGTCATCAAATACGGATAACTGAAATCCTTTCCGTTCGTCGTCTTGTTTAAGAACTCGCCCGTGAACAAATGGCCATAACCCGCTCCAAACTGCACCGCGCTGTTCCATCGATATAACCCTTCGATATCTACTTCCTGCCCCACATGCGTACCCGCCGTGCCCCCCAACGACTTAGCCGCCACCGCGCCCGTCGCCGTGTACAAGCCATCATGCGCGTTCGCCAGCCAGAAGTTATGATAAATTCCACTTACCGTTAATTTACGCGCCGGGTGAGTATCCAGTCCCGCGCGCACGTTCTTAATGTTCCTCCAGCCCACCTGGTCCGTTTCGCCGAACTTATCGTGCCCGGAGGGATAGAGCTGATCGAAGGTCTCAATTCTGTTGGCCGCTCCGCCGGAACTCCCCGACGCATAGTTATACTCCGCGAACAGGCGCGGCTTCCAATTTCGTGTTTCAAAGGTCCGCCCGACCCCCCAGTGCCCGGCCCACGCCGTAATCTTCGAACTTCCCAGTGTCCCGTCCTGCCGCGCCATCTCCGTCCCATACTCAAAGCTGCCCGGTAACTTGCCCGCCATTCGCACGCCTAGCGTTCCTTCATCCAGGTGCCCCTTTGCGCCATTCGCATACGCCGCGCTGTAGCCCGCCGGCGCCAACCTGTAAAAGTAATACGGTTCGATCGAGGCCTTCGGCACCAGCTTTCCCAACGTGCCGTAGAAGCCGTAAAAAGGATTGCCTTGCTTGTGATGGTCCATCGCTTCATCCACCGAATTGACCACCGATGCGGCGAATGCATCCACCCGCACGCCCGTGAAACGGAAAGTGGCCAGGGCGGCGTCGAATACCCGCGGCGCGTTCAGCCACGGCGACGCGCCCACCAGCCGCTGTTCCCCGAAGTTCAACTCCTGCCGTCCGACGCGCAACGCCGCCGGATACTTTTCCACATCACCCAACTGCACCCAGGCCTGGTGTAAGTCCCACGTGTTCTCATACGGCGGTGCGGCAGCCACTATACCGTTCAGAAAGATGCGGGAATCCTGCGCCTGCCCGAAAAAGCTGAGCCAATCGCTCGGCCGGATCGTCACACCCAACCACAACCTGTTCAGGACGTGGAAGTCGGAGTGGTTCGCCTTGAACCCGATACTTTCCTGATCCTCCATGCGGACGCGGTCGACCCCGCTGATCCTAAGCCATTGCGGTAGAGTCTTGTTCAATTCCGCGGTTGGTTGGAAGAAGCCGCCATCCGGATCGGTCACTGTTTGGGCCTGAAGACTAACACACGCAACACTCAACGCGCACACGAAGTACAAGCGAGATAGAACCATTCGGTAATTACCCTCTCGAAGCTAAAGTATGCAGGCCAGTATATGCATGATTTCCAAGGTTGCAAATGCTATCTTTCAACTAATATTTCCAAACTACTCTCGGCCATTCACAAGTTTTTGAAATTTATATCCGCCTCATTCTCACAGCGTTAGCCCGGCAGCATCCTCCATGCGCATTTCCACGCTGTACCCTCAAGCCGAAAGGGAACTACCGCATGGCCACATCGCCCGCACAACCGTCCGAATGCAAAGACCACGTTCGCTTGAACAAGGTCCGCCCGGCCTCGTATGGCCGTGACATGATCCTCCTCGACGAAGAACGGGAGGCGTTCGAACGCGCCGCCTGCAATCTCCAGAACCGCTACCGGCCGAGTACTTTCGAGGAAATCGAACTAGTCCAGATCCTCCACATCACTTATTGGCGTCTCGATCGCGCCATCGCCAATGAGCACAACCTCTACACCCTGGTCGAGCAGCAGCAACTCTCCACCATCGACGTGCTCTTTGGTGAACAGGACCCGCGCGTCCGCCGCGCGCTCGCCCAATCCGCCGGCCTGCAGGCCAACATGCGGATCTTCGATCAACTCGGCCGCCACATCGCGCGCCTGCACCGCATCATCGTACAGTCCCGGCGCGACCTCGAATTCCGTATCGCGCGCCGCCAACAGTCGGAGCAGACTGCGGAAACGGAAGAATTGACGGAACAAAGCCAACCCGCCGCGGCACATCCCGCGAAAATGCCCCAGTTCACCGGCTCACTCAAAGAGTTCAAGCGCAAACAATGGCTCCGCCAGCAGGAGAAGCTGCACAACCAGACCACCGGAGCCTCCACGGGAGTCTAAAGACGCGTCTAACCCACCGAACATCCGCCGGGCACGCGCGAGAGCTGCGGCCGTTCACAACCGCATCTCGCCACTTCAACTTGCAAAAGCTTTCACATTCAGGCAAGCTTGTAGGTTTTCCACCCTCCTTCATGCTTGTCCGCGTCCTGCACCATGATCACTGCTTCGATGGCGCCGCTTCCGCCGCCTTCTTCAGCCGCTTCGTCGAGACGGCTTTTTACCCCGGCGCCGAATTCCGCTTCACCGGGATGATCCACAAAGCCCAACAAACCTTTGAGGATGAACTGTTCGACGGCGACGAAAACGCCATTGTGGATTTCAAGTACTCCAACAATCCCAAACTCACCTGGTGGTTCGACCATCACCAGAGCGCCTTCCTCACCCCGGAGGACGCGCATCATTTCTCGCTCGACCGCTCCGGCAAGAAACTCTACGACCCGGCCTATAAATCGTGCACCAAGTTCATCTCCAGCGTCGCCCTCGACCGCTTCGGCTTCACCGCGCCCGATCTCGCGGAACTCGTCGAATGGGCCGATATCGTCGATGGCGCGCAATATGCCGACGCGCGCACGGCCGTCGAAATGCCCGCGGCGGCCATGAAGCTGACCCTCGTCATCGAGGGCGCCAAAGGTTCCGAAACCGTCCATCGCATCATCGCGTGGATGCGCGAGAAGCCGCTCTCCGCCATCGTCCAGGAACCCGAAGTACAGGCTCTGTTCCAGCCTTTGTATGAGCGCCACCTGCAATCCGTCGGGATGATTCGCGAACGCGCCGTCGAGGATGATGGCGTAGTCTCTTTCGACCTCACCGGTTACGATCTCGAAGGGTATAACAAGTTCATCCCGTACTACTTATTCCCGCAAAGCAGCTACACCGTCTCCGTGCTGTCCACCGCTCTGCGCACCAAGATCAGCGTCGGCTCCAATCCCTGGTCACCCAAAGAGATCACCCACAACCTCGCCACCATTTGCGAGCGGTATGGCGGCGGCGGCCATGCCAAAGTTGGCGCCATCAGCCTCAAACCCGGAGCCATCGCGGAAGCCCGCAACGTGGCCGCGCAGGTCACGGAAATCCTGAAGAGTTAAATCAGTCCCAGCTTCTTTCCGGCGGTTCGAAACGCTTCGAGCGCGCGGTCCAGCTCCTCGCGCGTGTGCGTCGCATTGAGTATCGTCCGCACGCGCGCGTTGCCCTTCGGCACTGTCGGGAACCCGATTCCCGTCGCGAGCACTCCCTCCGCAAACAGCGCCTGCGAGAACATGTGCGCCTTGTCCGCTTCGCCCACCAGCACCGGCACAATCGGCGTCTCGCTCATCCCTGTGTTAAACCCTTCGCGGTCGAGCGCGCTCTTCCAATAGCGTGTATTGCTCCACAGGTTTTCGATCCGCTCCGGCTCATTCTCCAGCACGTCGAATGCGGCGATGCAAGCCGCCGCCACCGCCGGTGGATGCGACGTCGAAAACAGAAACGGCCGCGCCCGGTGGTGCAGAAAATCGATCAAATCGCGCGTACCGCAAACATACCCGCCAAGCACGCCGACGGCTTTCGAGAGCGTCCCCACCTGGATATCCACGCGTCCGTGCAGCCCAAAATGATCCACCGTCCCGCGTCCGTTCCTGCCCAGCACGCCGGACGAATGCGCGTCGTCCACCATCATGATCGCCCCATGTTTTTCGGCCGCCGCCGTCAGGCCGGGCAGGGGACCGATGTCGCCGTCCATCGAAAACACGCCGTCGGAAATGAGGAGCTTCCGCCCTTTGACGCCGGCCAGTTCCGAGAGAAGTTTCTCCGCCGCGTCCACATCCTTGTGGGCGAACACGTGGATCTTCGCGCGCGATAACCGGCAGCCGTCAATAATGCTCGCGTGGTTCAACGCATCCGAGATGATGTGATCCTCCGGCGTGAGAATCGCTGAAACCGTTCCCGCGTTCGCGGTAAATCCAGACTGGAACACCACGCACGCCTCAACCCCTTTGAACGCGGCGATGCGTTCTTCCAGTTGCATATGCAGGCTCATCGTTCCTGAAATGGTCCGCACCGCGCCGGAGCCCGCGCCGTACTTCTTCGCCGCTTCCACGGCCGCTTCAATCAGCTTCGGATGCGTGCAAAGCCCCAGGTAATTATTCGATGCAAGGTTAATCACTTCCTTCCCGTCGAACATCGATTCGGCGGCGCTGGCGGATTCGAGCACGCGCAGGCGCTGGAACGTGCCCTCGGTTCGAAACTGGTCCAGTTGTTCGGTCAGGTAAGCGAGCGGATTCGCGGTAGTGGGTGCGGCCATGATCTTATTATCAGGGCGATGCAAATTCCTGACTAACGGTCCCTTCCGGGAACGTCTTATGATTCAGTCTCCGAATACGCGCGCGAAGATCGCGTCCACGTGCCGTAGCTGCCGGTCAAGCGAAAACGCTTCCGCCAGCTTCTCGCGCGGCAGCAGCTTCGCAATCGCCGGATCGTTCTCAATGGCCGCGCGGAAATCCCCTTCCGTCTCCCACGCCGCCATGGCATGCGCCTGCACCGCGCGGTACGCTTCTTCCCGCAGCATCCCGGCTTCCGCCAGGTCCAGGAGCAGTTGACCGGAATAGATCAGCCCGCGCGTCATCTCCAGATTGCGCCGCATGCGCTCCGGATAGACCAGAAGCTTGTCCACCAGCGCCGTGGTTTTGTCCAGCAGATAGTCGGATAAGATCGTCGAATCGGGCAGAATCACGCGCTCCACCGACGAGTGCGAGATGTCCCGCTCGTGCCAGAGCGCCACGTTCTCGAGCGCCGCCACCGAGTTCGCCCGCACCACGCGCGCCAGCCCGCAGATCTGTTCCGCGTTAACCGGGTTCCGTTTATGCGGCATCGCCGAGCTGCCCTTCTGCCCCTTGGCGAAGAACTCTTCCGCTTCCCGCACTTCGGTCCGCTGCAGGTGCCGCACCTCCAGCGCGATCTTCTCGAGCAGCGCCGTCATCACCGCCAGCGTCGAAAGATAGAAAGCGTGCCGGTCCCGCTGGATCACCTGGCTCGCCACCGGCGCGGGCTTCAACCCCAGCCGCTCGCAGATTTTCTCTTCCGCTTCCGGCCCGATGTGCGCAAAGGTCCCCACCGCGCCCGAAATTTTCCCCACCCGCAGGTCTTCCGCGGCCATGTCGAAGCGCGCCAGGTCGCGTCCCGCTTCCTCGTACCAGATCGCCAGCTTCAGTCCGAACGTGATCGGCTCGGCATGCACGCCATGCGTCCGCCCAATCTGCGGCGTGTGTTGGAACTCCAGCGCACGCCGCTTCAACACTTCGCGCAGCCGGAGAATGCCGTCCCGGATCAACGCCGAAGCCTGCCGGATCTGCAGCGCCTGCGCCGTATCCACCACGTCGTTCGACGTCAGGCCGTAATGCAGCCAGCGCGAGGCGGCACTCTGCCCGGCCGCCGCCATCCGTTCCGCCACCGCCGTGGTGAACGCGATCACGTCATGCTTCACTTCGCGTTCAATCGCGTGGATGCGCGCGACGTCGAAACCGGAATGCGCCCGCAAAGCCAGCGCGGCATCGAGCGGCGCCACGCCCATTCCGGCCAGCGCTTCGGACGCCGCCAATTCCACTTCCAGCCACTGCTTAAATTTGTTTTCGTCGCTCCAGATGCGGCCCATCTCCGGCCGCGTGTAGCGCGCGATCAAAACGCGAAAACCTCGGTCGGCCTCGCTTGTTCCGCCACCACCAGGCGCGCACCGTGCGACCGCGCCGCCAGCGCTTCCGCCGCGCCCATCCGCACAATCTCCGGATGGTTATTGTGTTCGCTCAAATGCCCCAGTACCAGCGTGCTGGTGGACCGGTCCAGGTCCCGGGTCACGTAATCGCACACCACATCGTTCGACAAGTGCCCGCGCCGCCCCATCACCCGCTGCTTCACCGTCCAGGGGTAAGGTCCCACCTTCAGCATCTCGATATCGTGATTCGATTCGAGCAGCAGCACATCCACGCCGCGCAGATGAAAGCGCAGCGAATCCGGGATATAGCCGAGATCCGTCGCAATCCCCACCCGCACGCCTTCCGCCCGAAAACAGAACCCCACTGGATCCCGCGCGTCATGGGGAATGCTGAAGCTGGAGATTTCGATATCGCCCACCCTGAACGCCATCCCCGCCTGAAACAGTTCCATACGCGGTTCCGATTCTTCCCAATCGATCGCGGGCGCCGTCAGCCGCGTCACGTAAACCGGAATCTGGAACTTGCACCGGCGCAGCAGCCGCAGCAACCCCGAGATGTGATCGGAATGCTCATGCGTAATCAGGATGGCGTCCAGGCGCTCGTAGGATTCTTCGATCGCCAGCAGGCGACGGCAGAGATCTTTCAGCGATAAACCGGCGTCGATCAGGATGCGGGTGCGCGATGTCGCCAGGAAGGCGCAGTTACCGGAGCTGCCGCTGGCCAGCACGCAAAACCTCACCATGCTTCCACCTTACCGCTATCGGGCCCACCCCCAAACATTCCCCTCAAGAAATGTTTGTACCATTCTTCCCCCAACTTTACAAGCAGTCGTTCGCCCGAGGTGATCTTAGTACGTCGCGCGTCCGCCGCTCGCGTCATAACACTGGCCCGTGACAAACGAACAATCCGCGCTCGCCAGGAAATGGACCACCGCCGCAATCTCTTCCGGCGTCCCCGTGCGCTTCATCGGAATCCGTTCCGTCATGTACGCCACCTGTTCGTCGCTCAACTGCTCCAGAATGCGGGTCCGGATCACCGCCGGCGTGACGCTGTTGATGCACACCCCGTCCGCCGCCACTTCCTTCGCGAGCGACTTGGTGAGCGCGATCACCGCCCCTTTGCTCGCCGAATACGCCGACATATTCGGATTCCCTTCTTTGCCGGCGATGGACGCGATGTTCACGATTCTCCCGTACTTCTGCCGCCGCATGTGCGGGATCACGGCGCGGCAAAAGTAGAACGTGCCGTTCAAGTTGATATCGACCACCGTCTTCCACTCGGCGTCGCTATATTCCCAGACCGGCGCCGCCTTTCCCGCGATGCCCGCGTTGTTCACCAGAACATCTACCCGCCCATGATCCGCCAGCGTCTTGTCCACTGCCGCCTGCACTTCTTCCGGCCGGGTGATGTCGACCGCCAGCGGAAACGCGCCCACAATGGAACCAGCCATGTCGCTCGCCCCGGCAATATCGAGATCCGCCACGCCCACCGAAGCTCCGGCCGCCGCCAGCCGCCGCGCAATAGCCGCCCCGATTCCGGTCGCCGCCCCGGTGATGATCGCGATCTTGCCCGTCAGTTCGAATGCCACCGCACCAGTGTAAACCCCGAGGCGCACCCTCTCACCCAACCCTGCTAACCTATCGCTCGACAGATAGTATCTGTTTTGAAGTTGGTTATCAAATGCTTTTCGCACCTCCCGAGCCATCTCCCGCCGAGCGTAAAACGCTCGAAGAAATTGACGCGATTCGCCGGAAGCTCCGGTATGCCCTTCGCGCACCCCGCCGGTGGGTGGGGCTCCTCCGCCGCAACACGTTCGCCAGAAACATCCGAGGATCCAACAGCATCGAAGGGTACAACGTCAGCGCGGAAGATGCCATTGCAGCTGTTGCGGGTGAGTCACCTGCCGACGCTCAGCTGGAGTCTTGGCTCGCGGTCAAAGGCTATCGGGATGCCATGACATATATTCTCCAACTTGCGTCCGACCCCAGCTTCCGTTATAGCGAAGGCTTCACGCGCAGTCTCCATTTCATGATGACCGGCCATGATCTCGCCAAAAACCCAGGGCGATGGCGGCCTGGGCCGATCTACGTCCGGGACGAGGAAAGAGGGGAAATCGTTTACGAAGGACCAAGCGCTGACGCGGTTCCCGAACTGATGCAGGAGTTAAGCGACCGCTTGAACGAAGGGGACGACGCGCCTGTGATTGTGCGCGCCGCCATGGCGCACTTGAATTTGGTCATGATCCACCCGTTCTCCGACGGCAACGGCCGGATGGCACGCTGCCTTCAATCCTTAGTCCTGGCCCGCGAAGGAATCCTCGAACCCGAGTTTTCCAGCATCGAAGAGTACTTGGGCCGAAATACGCAGGAGTACTACCACGTTCTGGCGGAAGTCGGCAAGGGAACCTGGTCGCCGCGCAACGATGCCCGGCCCTGGCTCGCGTTCAACATTACCGCCCACCACGCGCAAGCCAGCACGCTGCTTCGGCGCACAAACGAAACCGAGCGCGTTTGGAACGAGCTTGAGCAAATGATCAAACTACATGGGCTCCCGGAACGTGTTATTTATGCGCTCTCGGATGCCACATTTGGGTATCGAGTGAGGAATTCCACTTACCGCGGGATCGCCGAAGTTTCGGACGCCGTGGCGAGTCGCGATCTCAAGCTGCTCGTCGATAACGGGCTACTGTCGCCCTACGGCGAAAAGCGCGGACGGGGTTATGTGGCGGGCGCGATTCTGAAGGCGCTCCGGGAAAAAACGCGTGAGCCTAGACAACGGTAGGCCTCTATCATCCGGCAAACCACCGGTTGTTTCCCACCCCTCCACGCGTTAGAATTAATCGAATCGCAACCTAATTTTAGCGGCGGGCTACACGTGTGCCCGCGCGCGGGAGTCCGACATCTCCGTTCAAACTATGGCAGCTCCCAAACCGGTACGGGCGATGAACCCGGAACGCATCAAGATCTTTGCGGGCCGGGCGAACCCGGCGCTGGCGCACGAGATCTGCACCAACCTTGGGTTGCCTTTAAGCGATGCTGGAATCCGCCAGTTCTCGGACGGCGAAATCAGCCTCCAGCTCCAGGAAAACGTGCGTGGCGCGGATGTCTTCGTCGTCCAGCCCACCTGCACCCCCGCCGATCGCAACCTTATGGAAGTGTGGTTGATGATCGATGCCCTCAAGCGCGCCTCGGCTGAGCGCATCACGGTGGTGTTACCATACTATGGGTATAGTCGGCAGGATCGGAAGGATAAACCGCGCGTTCCCATCGCCGCCAAGCTGGTGGCGAAGTTGTTGGAATCGGCGGGCGCCAACCGCATCATGTCGCTCGATCTTCACGCGGCGCAGATTCAAGGCTTTTTCGACGTTCCGGTCGATCACCTGTATTTCCGTCCGGTGCTGATCGATTATTTTAAGACTCTCGACCGGCCCAAGCTCACGGTGGTTTCGCCCGACGCGGGTGGTGTGGAGCGGGCCAGATCGATCGCCAAGCGCCTGAATACGAGGTTGGCGATTATCGATAAACGGCGGGAAGAGGCCAATGTCGCCGAGATCATGAACGTGATCGGCGAGGTGCGCGATGCGCATTGCCTGGTGGTGGACGATCTGATCGACACCGCCGGCACGCTGGTGGGAGTGGTGGAAGCGCTGCTGGAGAAAGGAGCGGCTTCGGTAACGGCGGCCGCGACGCACGCGGTGCTCTCCGGTCCGGCGGTCGAGCGGATCGAGAAGTCGAATGTGTTGGGTTTAGTTTGTTCGAATTCGATTCCGCTTTCCAAAGAGGCGGAACGGTGTAGCAAAATTAAAGTGTTGTCGGTCGCGCCGTTGCTGGCGCGGGCCATTCAATCGATCCATGAAGAGACCAGCATCAGCGTGCTCTTCGAAGGGATCGAGTAGTTTCCGATTTAGTTTGAAGGTTTTGAGCGAACCGGTCAACCCACGGTAAAAACGGACTTGGCCGGCCGTTGATAAAGGGAGTCTTTCAGTTGAGAACGGACACAGTAGTAACCGCCGAAGTGCGGGAACAACGCGGCAAGAACGCGGCGCATCGCACGCGCGCGCAAGGCAAGATCCCCGCCGTCATTTACGGGGCTTTCAAAGATCCAGTGGCGCTGGCCGTGAGCCCGCGCGACATCCAGAACATTCTACGCAGCCGCAGCGGCCATAACACCATCTTCGATGTGGATATCGCCGGCGCCGAAAAAACTCCGGTCATGGTGGTCGATGAGCAGTACGATCCCGTCAAAGGCCACCTGCTGCATGTGGACCTGAAACGCATCGACCTGGCGAAACGCATTCGCGTCCAGGTTCCCGTCGTGACGTCGGGCGATGCCAAGGGAATCAAGCTGCAGGGCGGATTGCTCGAAATCGTCACCCGCCAGGTGGAAATCGAGTGCGTGCCGGATTCAATTCCCGCGCAGTTCGTGCTCGATGTGAGCGAGTTGATGCTGGGCCAGTCCAAACGCGCGGGCGATATCGCTCTCGCCGAGGGCGTCCGGCTGGTGAGCCCGGCGGAGACGGTGGTGGCGCACGTGGTCGGCGTGAAGGCGGCCGACGAGCCCGTTGCGGCCGATGCGGCGGCGACCGCCGAACCCGAAGTCGCGGCCAAGAAGGGCAAGAAGGAAGATGAACCGGCTGCTCCGGCGGCCGCCGCCGAAAAGGGCAAGAAGAAATAGTTGCTGCTGGTGGCAGGTCTGGGGAATCCGGGTGAAGCTTACCGGAACACTCCCCATAATCTGGGGTTTCTTGTGCTGGACCGGTTGGCGGAACAGAGCGGGATCCGGATCACGCGGCCGGATTCCAAAGCGTTGGTCGGCGAGGGGCATATCGAAAACAAGCCCGTCCTGCTGGCCAAACCCCAGACCTTCATGAACCTCAGCGGCACGTCCCTAAAGCCCCTGATGGCCAAACATGAAGTGGAACCCGCCGGCCTGGTTCTGGTCTATGACGAGTTGGATCTTCCGTGGGGCACGTTGCGGATTAAGCCGCGAGGTTCGGCGGCCGGTCACAACGGAGTCATCAGCGTGATCGGAAGCCTGGGAACGCAGGAATTTCCGAGGGTGCGGCTGGGGGTGGATCACCCGAGCCGCGGGAACGCAAGTGGTGTGGATTATTTGCTGGCGCCGTTCCATCGCCGGCAGGAAAAGGAATTGGACGAACTCATTGCCCTTGGGGCGGATGCGGTTCGTTCGATAATTGCCGAGGGCGTCGAAAAGTCCATGACGAGATTTAATCGTCGCGCCCCAATGGCTTAACTGAAGGAAGCAATGCGCATTTACGAAGAGTTATTTATCGCGAAGCCGGACGCCACCGAAGAGGAGTTGGACGCGCTCATCGAACAGATGAAGACGATCATCACCAACGGCGGCGGAACCGTAAACAAAGTCGAGAAGTGGGGCAAGCGGAGACTGGCTTATAAAGTCGGCAAGTATCGCGAAGGCGAATACGTGCTGATCGAGTTCCAGGCCGAAGCCGAAGCCGTAAGCGAGTTCGAACGCCGGTTGCGCGTGGCGGACATGGTTATCAAGTTTTTGACGGTGCGCATCGATGAGACGTTGAAGCAGATCGAGAAGCGCAAGAAGCATCGCGAAAAGCGCGCCAGCCGCAAGGCCTCCACCGCGCCGGCCGCGCCCCAACCCTCCGTGGCTCAGCAGATGTTGAGCGAACCGGGGACCGCTGTTCCCGGCGTTCCCGCTCCGGCGCTTCCGGGCGCTCCCGCCGTACCGGGCGAGTAAAAGGACAACATCATGGCAGAGAGCAAAGGAAGACCCATCAGCGCATCGCAGCGGCCCACCGGCGGCGATAAAGCGCTTGCCACCGGCAAGAAGCAGTATTTCCGGCGTAAGAAAGTTTGCCGGTTCTGCGTCGAGAAGATCGACGATATCAACTACAAAGACGTGCGCCTGTTGAGCGCGTTCATCGCCGAGAAGGGCAAGATCGTCCCGCGGCGCGTTTCGGGCGTCTGCGCTCCGCATCAGCGCCGCCTGAGCGACGCCATCAAGAAGTCCCGCAACATCGCGCTGCTGCCGTTTGCGTCGGCGGTTTAAGAGGATTACGTCATGGAAGTCATACTACGGGAAGACGTCGACAAACTGGGCGCGCGCGGCGAAGTGGTGAAAGTAGCCGCCGGCTATGCGCGCAATTTTCTGCTGCCGCAGCGGCTCGCGATGGCGGCCACGCCATCTAACAAGAAGGTGGTCGAGCAGGAAAAGCAGGCCTACCTGAAGCGCGAAGCCAAGGCGCAAAACGAGTCCGAGGACTTGGCGAAGTTGATGGACGGCCAGGTCATTACCATCGCCCAAAAGGCCGGCGAGAACGATCATCTGTTCGGTTCGGTCACCACCAAGGACCTAGCGGACGCCCTGGAGCAGAAAGGCTTCATCATCGATCGCCGCAAGATTCAGTTGGATGAGCCGATCAAGACGTTGGGCGAATTCGACGTGCCGGTCCGTTTACATCGGGCGGTGACGGCGAACGTGAAGGTTCAGGTGGTCAGGGAAGGCTAATCGGAAGGCGCTCATGCGGTCGAGGAATTCGGGCTATTCTTGGGAAGGGTTAACGAATGAACTCACTGGATTGGTCTAAATGCTCAGCCGTTGAACGAACCCCCGGCAAAGTGAGTGGCGCTTGGGTGTTGAAAGGGTCGCGCATGCCGGTGTCCGCGATCCTTGAGAACCTGGAAGCTGGTGCATCGGTAGAGGACCTCATCGAATGGTTCGATGGGCTGAATCGCGAACAGGTGGAAGCCGTTATTTCCTTCGCTCGCAGGAATGAGAAAGTGCCGGCGTAGCATTCGTCATGCGGGTGCTTTTCGACCAGGGAACGCCTGTACCGATTCGCCTGTACTTGAAAGGCCACCTGGTAAGCACGTCTGCCAAGCTAAACCTGAATAGGCTCGCCGATGGACCGTTACTTAGCGAAGCCGAGAAACTCGGGTTTAATGTCCTCCTTACCACCGATAAGAACTTGCGCCACCAGCAGAACCTTAAAACCCGTAGGATCGCCATCGTGGTTCTTGGCCGCCAGCAATGGCCCGTCCTTCGCAATCACGTTCAACTCGTTGTGCGCGCCGTTAACGCGGCCGTTCCAGGCAGCTACACCGAAGTTCAGATACCCGGATAGGACTGAGCGTCGGTCCGCCGCTTCCTCAGTAACAACCCTGTCCGTCAGGATCTTCGCTCTGTCAGCCGCGTTCCTGGTGTTTTCAGGCGCCATCGCCCGCGCCCAGAGCGCCCGCGACATCATCGTCCGTTCCCTGCACGCGGATCTTGGCAGCATCTCCGTCGCGAGTCAATACACCTATCGCGAAGTCACTGTCACGCGCGAACTCGATTCCTCCGGCGGCCTCAAGAAGGCCACCTCCGAAACTCATGAGATCCTGTTTCTCGGCGGCAAACGCTATGAGCACCTGATTCAGAAAGACGGTAAGCCGCTCCCGCCCGAGGAAGCGCGCAGGGAGCAAGCCCGGTTCGACAAAGCCGCGGCGGAAGCAGGCAAACTCACCGGCGCTCAACGGGACCAACGCTATGCCGCCTGGGAGCGCGAGCGCGCCAAACAACGGGAATCGTTTCAGTCCATCCCGGACGCTTACGACTTCACGCTGCTCGGCCGGCCGTCGCTCGACGGACGCCCCTGCTTCCTTATCCAGGCGCAGCCCCGCTCATCGTTCCGCGGTAAGTATAGTAACTTCTTTTCCCGTATGAACGGCAGGATCTGGGTGGATCAATCGGATTACCAATGGGTGCGCGTGGAGAGCGAAGTTCTGGACGATATCAGCTTCGGGCTCTTCCTGCTCAAGATGGCGCGCGGGTCCCGGTTTACACTCGAACGCACCCGCATCAACGACGAAGTCTGGCTGCCTAGGAACATCACCCTGAAGTTCTCCGGACGCGCGCTGATCAAACACGTGAACCTGGAACAGGTGATTACTTACAGCGATTACAAGAAATACTCAACCAGTTCGCGAATGGTCGGAGACGCGGAGCCGGCTAAGCCTTGATTGGGCTACGCTAAACTGATTGTCTTCGCCGATGCCACACGCTTTAAGAAAGCTCAGAGAGTATCACAAGCCGGCTTGTTTGCTCGCGTTGTGTCTGTTGGCCGGCTGTTCCAGGCCTTCCGCCGAACCTGCGCCCGCGCGCACCGCGAAGGCATTATTGCCGCCGCCCACCGCACCGCGGCAGGGCACCACGTTCAGCGCGAATCCCAACCCGGCGGTTTCCTCCGATCCGTCCCACCTGGCGCAGACCACCGTCCTCTGGAGCACAACCGTCGCTCACGTCGAGGTGCACGTGGAAAGTCCCAACGGCCGGCTCTTCACCGCAGGGGGACCGAACGGCGCGGTACCCACCGCCAAATGGGTGCGCGACGGGATGACCTTCTATCTGCAGGACGCGACCGCTCCGGATCCAACCGCGCCGTCCGCCACCCTGGCAAGCCTCATCGTCTCCGTCCAATAATCCCAAAAATAATCTGGCAGCCGGACGGTTTTCTCGTGTAACATTTCATTCCGGTAGCACCGAATGCCCGAGAAAAATTCTGATATCGAAGAGGCGAAGAATATTCTTCGCGGCCAACAAGCCGACCCACCGCACATTTTCGATCTCGCCATGACGTTGAAGAAGCAGAAGCACTTCGGCTACGCCCGTCAGCTTCTCTTTCGCGCCCGGCAAGACCCGTCCGCCACCGACCAGAAACTAATTACCCGGATGCGCCAGCAACATGCCCTGTGCACTTACAAAGACCCGGACTTGCCCTCCGATTCCAAGCTGGATCATGCCTTTGAAATCCTGAGTCAGTGTGAAGATCTGGCCACCACCAGCGATCAGGAAACTCTCGGAATCGCAGGCGCTATCTTCAAGAACAAGTGGGAGACGTTGGGCCAACGCGGTGACCTCGACCGCTCGCTGGCTTACTATCTTCGCGGGCACTCTCTGGGCGTAAAGAACGACGTCGGCTACACGGCGATCAACGCCGCCTATGTGCTGGACGTTCTGGCCAACGAAGAGTGGAAGCAAATCGCGAAGGCCAATGGCGATCAGGCGGCGCCGCTTGCCCGAATCAATCAGGCCAAAGAAATCCGCCGGACCGTCGTCAATACGCTGCCAGGACTTACCGAGTTACCCGGGAAGGATTATCTGAATCAGGAATGGTGGTTCCACGCCACCATGGCGGAAGCTCACTTCGGATTGCAACAGTACGCCGAGGCTTCCATCTGGCTCGCCAAAGCCAGGAATACGCCCGCCGACGACTGGGAGTTTGAAAGCACCGCGCGCCAACTTGCCTGTCTGGCCAGACTGCGGGGCATACCCTACAAACGCGGCGATACCGATCCTACGAGCCCGTGGGGAGTTCTGAGAGAGTTTATCGGAGACACCGACGGTGTTCTCACTACTTACATCGGTAGAGTCGGCCTGGCTTTGTCCGGCGGCGGCTTTCGCGCCTCACTTTTTCACATCGGAGTCCTGGCGCGGCTGGCCGAACTCGATGTACTGAAACATATTGAGGTTTTATCCTGCGTCTCCGGCGGATCGATCATCGGGGCGCAATACTATCTCGAACTCCGCCGGCTGCTCAGGGATACTCCCGAGTGCTCGATCAAACGCGAACACTATATCGAAATCGTCAGGAGGCTACAGACCAACTTTCTTGCCGGCGTGCAAAAAAATATTCGCACGCGCGTGCTCGCCAACCCCTGGGCAAACATCCGCATGCTTTTATTTCCGAATGCTTCGCGGACGGAACGCGTCGCCGAGTTATATGAGAAGCATCTTTTCAAACGCGTTCTTGACGGCGAGCAGAGCGAAGACAGGTACATCAACCAACTCCAAATCCACCCCAACGGCGAGCCGGAAAATTTCAAACCCAAAGACAGTAACTGGCGCCGTTCCGTCAAAGTACCCATGCTGGTGTTGAATGCCACTACTCTCAACACCGGACATAACTGGCAGTTTACCTCCACCTGGATGGGCGAGCCTCCGGCGGGGATCGATTCGGAGATCGACGGAAACTATCGTCTGCGGCGCATGTACTACGACGAAGCGCCGGAAGGTTACCGCACCTATCGGTTAGGACAGGCGGTCGCGGCGTCGTCGTGCGTTCCCGGTCTGTTCGAGCCGATCAGCCTGCCCAACCTGTTTCCGGACCGTACCGTCCGGCTGGTGGATGGCGGGGTTCACGATAATCAGGGCATTGGCGCGCTGTTTGATCAGGGGTGTTCCGTACTTCTGGTAAGCGATGCCAGCGGGCAGATGGAGGCGCAAAATCAACCGGGCAACAGCGCGCTGGGCGCGGTCCTTCGCTCCAACTCGATTCTGCAGGCGCGCGTGCGGGAAGCCGAGTTCCATGAGTTGGACGCGCGCCGGAGTTCCTCGCTCTTGCGCGGCCTCATGTTCATTCACCTGAAGAAAGACCTGGATGTCGACCCGGTGGATTGGGTCAACTGTGAAGATCCGTTCGACGCTTCCGACGATGCGCGCCCGTCCTTCCGCCGCGGTGACCTGACCTGTTACGGGCTTCGCAAAGATGTTCAGTCCTTGCTGGCGGGTATTCGAACCGACTTAGACTCGTTCAACGAAGTGGAAGCTTTCGCTCTCATGACCAGCGGGTACCGCATGACCGAGTACGAGTTACCCCGCGGTGTTCCCACGCTTCCGCTATCGAAGGATGGCGCGGTGGAGTGGGAGTTCCTGAAAGTCGAGGAGCCGATGAAACGCATATCCGGAGTGGACGCGGCCCATCGCGAAATTCTGACTCTGCTGCGCGTCGCCGGTAGTATGGCCTTTAAGATCTGGAAGCTGTCGAAGCCGCTGACTTATCTCAGTTACATTCTATTCGGCGTATTCATTGCTGCCGCCGCGTGGGCTTGCGTCCGTTGGAAGGATGTTCCTCTGATTACTCCCGGAAGAATCGGGATCATGGCGCTTGGTGCGATAGCAACCGCGCTCTTGGGAAAGACTCTGGTCAAAGTAATCCGGTTTAAGGATTCCGTGAAGCAGATTGGCGTTGGAATTGGCATGGGTTTCTTCGGCTGGGTCGCGGCGGGAATTCACCTGGTCGTCTTCGATCCGATGTATCTGTCGCGTGGTAAGTTAAGCCGAGTGCTGCCTCCGGAGGTTACTCCGCGACTAACTGGGCCGGTAACTTCTTCGGCGTCGCCGTCCGTAAAATCGGCACAAGCTTCGTCCCCAGGATCTCAATCGCCCGCATCATCTTTTGGTGGGAAATAGTCGCGACGCCCATTTGGAAGGTGACACGGGAAAGTCCGCCGAGCGCTTGATCCACATAGAGCAGCTTCTCGGCCACGGTTTCGGCGTCGCCGATCAACAACGCGCCGGTGGGCCCGCGGGTGGCATCGAACTGCGCCCGCGTGGTCGCGGACCATCCGCGTTCCTTACCGATCTCGGTGAAGGTGTGGGCGTAGCCGGGATAGAAATCGTCGGCCGCTTGCGCGGTGGTGTCACCGAGAAACCCGATCGAATGCAGTCCCACTTTCAGCTTGTCCGGCGAGTGACCGGCACGGCGGCCGGCCTGCCGGTATAAGTCGATCAGCGGCCGAAAGCGGTGCGGTTCACCACCAATGATCGCCACCATTAATGGCAAGCCCAGGGTACCGGCGCGGACGAAAGAAGCGGGCGTGCCCCCCACGCCGATCCAGATCGGCAGCGGATTTTGCAGCGGCCTTGGATAGACGCTCTGGCCGGTGAGCGCGGCGCGATGCTTGCCGGACCAATGCACTTCCGTGCTCTCGCGCAAGGTGAGCAGAAGATCCAGTTTCTCCGCAAAGAGCGAATCGTAGTCTTCCAGCTTCAACCCAAACAGCGGATAGGATTCGATGAACGATCCTCGTCCGGCGACGATCTCAGCGCGGCCTTGCGAGATTAGATCCAGCGTTGCGAACTCCTGGAACACCCGTACCGGGTCCGCCGCGCTCAACACCGTAACCGCGCTGGTCAGCCGGATGTTCCGCGTACGGGCAGCGGCGGCCGCTAAGATCACCACTGGAGCGGAATCGAGGAACTCCGCGCGGTGGTGTTCGCCGACGCCGAAAACATCCAGCCCCACCTGATCGGCCAGTTCGATCTCTTCGAGCAGGTTGCCAAGACGCTGTACGGGCGTGATCGTGAGTCCGGTGGCGGGGTCGGAAATGGCGGCGGCGAAGCTATCGATTCCAATCTGCATCTGGTTTTTCTCCAACAGGCGTTTTCCCCAAAAGACTCTTGTTCCAACAGCCTCTCTGATGCTCAGCCGCCGCGTTGGATTCACCACGTATAGTGCGCGTTATAAGTGATGGTCTTCTCTTCGTCAGGCGCCAGCGTCACGCGGAACTCCACCGTCTGCGCATCGGTCTTAACGAACGGCGCGGACGTCAGTTGCATCTCCCACGTCATCCCGCGATAGAGATGTTCCACCACACGAACTTCCACCGCTTCTTTCTTATGGTTGCGCAGCTTGATCTCAAAGCTCTCATTGATATCGCGGCGGCTACTGTCGTAAAGATAGTTGACCCGCTTCCGCTCGCCCGTGATATCGAATGCGGACCCCGTAAACAAACGGATGGTCTCGTCTTTGGGCGTGTGGGTAATCTCGTTCTCGCCGGTGAATTCCAACTGGCCGTCCGTATCCTGGCGATAGAAGCGAACGCGGCCCGCGGGCAGAGGCATGCCGAGATGATTCGCTTCGGAGTTCTTGAACTCCCGCATCACCCAAACTTTATTGTTGGAAGCGGTTCCATACTCCGAGTTATTGCGGATCATGTCCAAGTTCCATCCGCGAAACTGATTCTCGTCCAGCTTGAGCCCGTCATAAACATAGATCTGTTTGGAGGCTACGTCATTGGCGCGGATAAACTCCACCTGCTTCGTCTCTTTGTCGTGCAGCGTGGCCGGGCGCTCCAGGGTATAGAGATGATATTCGTCGAAGGTTTTCTCGGTCACCGAAGGCGGCTGCACCATCACGGACGCGGATGCGAAGAAACCATTTCCCATCCCGCTGTTTCCCATTCCGGCTGGCCGGACCTTATTCACATCCCCGGCCATCAACTTAATCCGGGCGTTTTCGAAGGTCTTGCCCGTATCGTTTTGCATACTTACCCAGCCGATCACGTCAACACCTGCGCGGCCGCTGGAAGCGATCACGTTGTAATCCGCCGACCAGGTCATTCTCTGCGAGACATAAGCCAGTTCCGCGTTCAACTCGGCGTCGCGGTCGCTTGCCACTACCCAATCGATCGCCGGCTTAAGAATGGTGTCATCACCCAGCGCGGGGAACAGCGGCTGGCCCGGCAAGGTAAAGCGAAGCCTCCCATCCACCTCGATGATAGGCGTCTGATTAGGTGGTGGCTGGTAGCCATTGTTGTAGTACACTATGGGAGAGTAGCCGCTGCGAATAATCCGGCCGCGCACTATCTCAGTCTTATCCACCTGCTGTACAAGAAAGTCAATCGTCTTCCCTTCAAATAGTGAGAGCAGCATCTCGGCGGAAACGGGATCCGCGCGATAACTCTGTTCCAGCACACGTAAAGATATCTTTCCTGTAACATCGCGCAGGATGACCGACTGCGGTTCCAGGTAAGAGGTGATTCCGTTATACGTGGCGCGGTTTTCGCCCTTGTGTAGATGGAGCGCCACGGTATCTCGAATCACGGCGAAGTTCTGGTTATAGATCGTGAGAGCCGGATCGGCCGCAAACAGGGCGCCGGCGGAAATACAGACGAGAGTGATTACGCGCATGGTCATAGAGTGTGACGCTCGCAGGGGCAATTCCGTGCCCGAATCCGGGAACTTCTTTTTACACCATCTTTACAAATAACGCGCAAGATTCTCACGTACTTACCGGAGCATGGTTGAGGAAGGTGTCAAGGAAGGAGTCACTATGACGAATAACAGTAAAGACGAATTGAAGAATCGCCGTTCCATGCTGCGCGGTCTTGCGGCGGGAGCGGTAGTAGCGGGCACGGGAATTCTTAGCCAGCGGGGCGCCAGCGCCGCGCAATCCTCACTTACGGCGGGCGACGCGGCCGTGCTCCGATTCCTTGCGGCCGCCGAGCTGATCGAATCGGATCTGTGGCAGCAATACGCGGAGTTGGGCGGCGTTACCTCCGGTGCGCCTAATACCTACCAACTGGCGTTTCAGAACCTGGACGGGGACGGACAGCAGTACATCACCAGCAACACCACGGATGAAATCAGCCATGCGACTTTTCTGAACGCTTATCTGGAATCGAAGGGCGAAGCGCCGGCCAATCTCGACCGTTTCCGAACCCTCCCCAGCAGCCAGGCTACCGGCGCTCAACAGATCGGCCGGCTTACCAACCTGATGCAGCTTTCGGTGGACACCAGTTGGTACGTGCGCTACCGCAGCAAGGCTAACCCAGACTTCGGCGCGACTTTCGGGCAGGCACTTCCGGCGCTGTTCAACGGACAGTTCCCCGCGATTCCGCGGAACGACGCTGACTTCGGACCCGCCGCGCACATCCAGGCTATCGCCAACACGGCCGCCTTTCACTTTGGGTTCATCGAGCAAGGCGGCTCCAGCCTTTATGGCGCGATGAGCCAGAAGGTCAACAGCGCGGAAGCACTCATGATCACGCTAAGTATCGGCGGCGACGAGATCGCTCACTTCCTGGAATGGGTGGATTTCGCCGGCAATGGCGTGCAACCTCCGGTAGCTCCGGTGGAGGATCCCACAAATGGTTTGCTTTTTCCGAACTTTAATGCGAACGGGAATCCGCTGGTGCAAACTAATCTCATTTTCCCGGTACCATGTGAATTCATCAGCCCGAACCTGCCGCTATGCGCCGTGATCCGGCCAATGTCTCTTGGAGACGTGAGCGCGATGGGTGCGATTGAGGCGTTCACCACGGACGGCCTGTTCATCGGGCAATCGCAGGAGTTCCTGGCGTATGTAACGAAGCTGGCGCAAGCGGCGGACGCGGCCCGGCGCTTCTAGCCGTCTTCGACCTTGGATTTGACGGGAGGCAACGATCTGTAGCACTGTTGATCAGGAGACCGGCGCACTTTCCGGTCTCCGATGGAAAATGCAAAAAATTCTGGTTGTGGAAGATGATGAGAGCGTTCGTGAAACCATCGCCGTGATGCTGGAACGGGAGGGGTTTCAACCCATCCTGACCGGCGACGGCCGGCGCGGTTATGAAGAGATGCTCGCGCAAAAGCCGGATTTGCTGTTAGTGGATCTGCGCTTGCCGGAGATGAGCGGCACCGACCTATGCAAGGCCGTGCGCGCGTCGCACCTGAATACTCCGATCATTGTACTTAGCGCCATGGCCGACGAGATAGACAAGGTCGTGTTACTGGAGATTGGCGCGGATGACTATGTGGTCAAACCTTTTGGCACGCGCGAATTGATCGCCCGCATCCGCGCGCTGCTTCGCCGCGCTTCGCCCGACCGCCCGCGCACCGCCCGCTTCGGCGACGTCGAAGTCGATACCGAACGCCGCATCGTTCACCGCAATGGAGAGGAAGTCCGGCTTACTCCTTCCGAATACAACCTGCTTACCTTCTTCCTGCAGAACCCGGGGAGCACGGTCAGCCGCGATCAGATTCTTAACTCGG
Source organism: Bryobacteraceae bacterium (assembly GCA_965225785.1). Taxonomy (GTDB): domain Bacteria; phylum Acidobacteriota; class Terriglobia; order Bryobacterales; family Bryobacteraceae; genus Bog-113. Next base: position 122,171 of record CBDDBV010000035.1, read on the forward strand.
TTTGGGGTTACCAATCCTATCCGAATACGCGCACGGTGGATGCGCACGTGGTGAAGCTTCGGCAGAAGCTGGAGCCTGACCCCGCTTCACCCCGATACCTTCAGACCATGCACGGTTTCGGATACCGGTTTACTCCATGACCGCGGACCGCTTCATCCTAATTGTCGAAGACTGCGCCGAAGCGGTGCCCGCGTTGCAGATTGCCTTGGAAGCTTTCTATGAATGCCCGGTGAAGCACGCGATCAATGGTTCGCTAGCATTGGAATTTCTGGGCGCCGCGTCTGCCGCGCCGCTGGCCGTGATCACGGATTTGAACCTTCCGGGCGTGGATGGTTACGAACTGATCCGCCATATAAGAAGCAATCGGCAGCTAAGTCAGACGCCCATTCTCGTCATCAGCGCCGACACAGATCCCCGTACCTCCGACCGAGTCCGTTCGCTGGGGGCGGACGTCTTCTTTTCGAAGCCATACTCTCCCGCCGGTGTCTGTCAATCTTTGGAGAAGATTCTCGATGCAAAAAGTAAGCTGGCTCCTGTTACTCCTGATTCCAGCGGCTCTCACGGGCCAAACGCCGCCTGATCCAAACGCCACTATGACGGCCGTGCTCGCGCGTCTGGATAAGCTGGAGCAGCAAAACAAAGCACTCACCGCCGAAGTAGAAAGCCTTCGCGCGGAACTAACCGCCGCCAAACCTGAGACGCCTCTTGAGGACCGCGTCGCCGTCGTCGAAAATCGCGTGGAAGAGCAGGCGCAGAGTAAGTTGGAAGCTTCGCAGCGCTTTCCGGTTTCGCTCACCGGCATGTTGCTATTCAACGCGTTCACCAACGGAAAGGCGGCGGTGGATTCCAACTATTACTCAAGCTTGCTCGGCACGCCGGACCGAACTGGCGCGACCGTGGGACAAACGCTGCTGGGGCTTAACTTCGACGGCCCGGAAATCGCGGGAGGCGGTAAGATCAGCGGGTCTTTGAATATGGACTTCCTGGGCGGTACCGCACCTTACGGATATTCGCTACGGCTTCGCCGCGGCGTGGTGAACTTCGATTGGAATGACCGCTCCCTATCAGCCGGTCTGGACAAGCCGCTCATCTCGCAGCGTGAACCGAATTCTCTTGCCGAGGTGGCTTATCCCGCGCTTTCGGATGCGGGAAATCCGTGGGTCTGGGTACCGCAGGTTCGTTATACCGAGCATATTCATCTGGGCGAACACTCCGGGATTGACGCCGGCGTAAGTGAGTTACAAACCGCGGAAGCTTCGTCATTCCAATCCGGTACCCAGCCTTACTCCCTCGACTTGGCACGCCCCGGATTTGAGAGCCGCGTCAACTTCTGGACGGAATCCGGTGGAACGCGATATGAGATCGCACCCGGAGTACACGTCAGCGACACCCATGTCGAAGGGTACACCGTGCCGTCGCGGTTCGCTACTCTCGATTGGTTGGTTCGTCCGGCACGCTGGATTGAATTCACCGGGTTAGTTGCGGGCGGTCACAACATGGCGGTCCTGGGAGGGTTCACCGACGGGTTCACTCTTCCATTTGCCGGCGCGCCCATTGCAGTGAGAAACTTCGGCGGTTGGGCGCAGGTCTCATTCCACCTGAACTCCCGTCTTACTCTCAATACGTTCGGCGGATTGCAGGCGCCGCGCATCGGCGACCTGGCGGCGGGCGCGATTACTCATGAGACACAGTACGCGGGAAACCTGATTTACCGGCTTGGCCCGAACGTTCTATTGGGCGCGGAGGCCCTGCAGGAACGCGCCGGCTCTCTAGGGCAGCCGCACGAAATTCGGAATCACTATGATCTGGCGATCGGTTACCTGTTTTAGTCTCATACTTGCTGTCCCGCTAGCGGCGGCAAGCGTGACGGGGACGGTAACCCTGGCCGACTCGGGAGCGCGCGGTCACGATGAGTCCGGCGTGGTGGTGTCTTTACAACCATTGAGTGCGCACGTAACCACGGCGCCGCAGCGCGCCCGGATGCTTCAAAAGAATAAGACGTTCACGCCGCACGTTCTGGCGGTGACGGTCGGCTCCACCATTGACTTTCCTAACGCCGACCCGATCTTCCATAACGCCTTCTCCAACTTCAACGGGCAGGTCTTCGATATCGGTCTGTATCCTCCCGGTAAGAGCCGCTCGGTGGTTTTTCGCCAGGCTGGCGTAGTTCGGGTATTCTGCAATATTCACCCAGCTATGTCCGCCGTCATTGTGGTATTGGATACGCCTTATTTCGGAGTAACCGGCCGCGACGGCCGCTACCACATCGCGGACGTTCCCCCGGGTTTCTATCGCCGCCTGGTTTTTGATGAGCGGGCCACGCCGGAAGTTCTGGCTGCGCAGTCCGGCGACGTCGAAGTAATCGCCGCCGCTAACTCACTACCCGCGCTGACTATTTCCGAAGCGGGCTATCTGCCTGCTCAGCACCCGAATAAGTTCGGCAAATCCTATCCTCATGGAGCAGGCGGAGCAGGGGACTCCGGATACTCCGTTCCTCAATGAGTAAGTGGCAAATGCGGCAGCCTTCCCTGTTGTGGAGCGTGCTGCTGGTTTCTTCCGCCGCCACCGTACTGCTGTTCTCCGCCACCGCGTACCTGATTGCGCGCTACGCGGTGACTAACACGGAACAGGGCGTCCAGGACGAAGTGCATGCGAGCCTGCGCGAGTTCGAATTTCTTTGGCGCACCCGCGCGGACAACCTGGCGCGAACCAGCCGTCTAATGAGCACGATGTCGGACGTGCGCGGGGCATTCCAAACAGGCGATGCCGCGACCATTCGCGATACCGCGAAAGATCTGTGGTCAAGGGTGTCGCAGGAAGACGCCGTGTTCCTGGTCTTCGACCCGCTGGGACATGAGATCGCTTCTTTGGGCGGTACGCCGGGACAGTTCGGCGCCATGTCCCGAACCATTCCGCAAAAGCGAGCGCAGTATCCCGCGCAGGCGGCCGGCTTCCTGTTACAGAACGGACGCCTTTACTACACGATTCTTACTCCCGTCTATGTGGATTCGGGTTCGCAATCGGCGCTGCTGAACGTATTGGTAACCGGCTTCGAAATCAACCGGCGCTTTGCGCTAAGTCTAAGTGAAGCGACCGAAGGTAGTGATTTCGTCTTCCGCGCGCAAGGTAAGACCGTAGCATCCACCTTCCCCGGCAATCCGCCATCCACCGGTTTCGCCATGTTAACGGATCCGCTATTGGACCTTGACGGCAAACCAGTCGGACAACTAACCGTCATGCGGTCGCTCGCCGCCACCGGCAGACGCCTGGCGCAACTGAAGCGGCGCATCGCGTTGATCCTTGTCATCGCCATCCTGGTGGCGCTGCTGATCAGTTATGCGCTGGCCAGCCGCATCATTAGCCCGATTCATCGTCTGGACGAGGCGGCGGCGGAAGTCTCGCGCCGGAACTATGACTACCGCTTGCCGATCGATCGCAATGATGAACTCGGCCGGCTGGCCCGCACGTTCAACGCGATGTGCGACTCCATCCAAGCCGCGCGTCAGGAGCTGATCGCGCAGGAGCGGTTGAACACCATCGGGCGCCTTTCCAGTTCCATCGTGCATGACCTTCGCAATCCGCTGGCGGCTATCTACGGGGGATCGGAGATGCTGGTCGATAGCGATAATCTTCAGCCGCGGCAGGCCCGCCGGCTGGCACTCAGCATTTACCGGGCGTCCCGGCACATTCAGGAAATGCTGCGGGACTTAGCCGATAGTGCGCGCGGCAAAGCCGAGCCGATTGAAACGTGCCGGCTGTTCGACGTGGTGGACGCCGCCCGAAGTCTGCTGGCGACCGCCGCGGAAACGCAAGGCACGGAGATTACGATCGAGATACCCGAGAGCTACGAAATGCCTCTGGAGCGTTCCCGCATGGAGCGCGTGTTCCTGAACTTAATCAGTAACTCACTCGAAGCCACGCGCGGCGGCGGAGTTGTCAGTATCCACGCCACGGACTCTGATGGCACTTATCTGATCGCGGTGGACGACACGGGAGTGGGCATTCCGGAAGAAGTTCGTGAAAAGCTATTTCTCCCTTTCTTTAGTTACGGCAAGCGGAATGGATTGGGACTAGGACTAGCTTTGTCCCGACAGACGGTCTTAGATCACGGCGGGGAAATGTGGATTGCCGAGAAGGATGGTCCGGGCGCCAGGTTCTGGCTGAGGCTGAAGCATCCGTGAGAACTAAGCCCGCGCCGCCGCCGCACGCGGCTTGTGCACGCGCGCCAATCTCATGATGCGCGGCTCGGTCCTGCCGCAATCGCAGGCTTCCATTTCAAGCGCGCCGCTTAGACCGGAGAGCACCCGTAGCGCCGGCGTCTGGTGATCGGTCAACGATGTCAGAACGATTTCTCCATCGACGCACTCCACCACGGCGTCGTCGCCGCGTACGTGCAGGCCCGCGTGAACTTCGCACTCCGAGGCCACCACGCGTCCGTCCGTGCCGACGAACTGTTCGAACAGCGGCACCTGGTATTTGTGCCAGAGCCGGTCTCGCTGTTCATCGGTCAGGATGCCGGCGTCCATGCCGCTGAAGATCACCATCGCGTGATCGGTACCTTCTTCCACGGCGGGTTGCTGCGAGCGCAAGGCTTGCCCGAGCCGGAGCAGATCTTCGGTTGCTCCCGCCATGCCGCGCGCGGAGTAAAGGTCGGTATATCCCGATGGAGTAATACGGCAGGTTTCTACCCCCGCGCGCGCGAGGTCATACGTGAGAGTGACTCCGCTACGGGTTTCCCGGCTTTCCGGGCATTGGCGCCAGGCGGGAACCCGGCCGGTGAAGAAGGATTGGTAAAGCTCGTACGGAATGGGCGCGAGTTTCGAAAGCGCCTGCTCGATATCTTCAATGAAATTAAGTGTTTCCGGAGTTCCCAGGTGCGCGCGGACCAGCCGTTCGCGATACCCGCTGACGGCTTGCGCTGCTTTCACCACGGATCGAAAGCGGATGATCCGGTTTTTGGCGGGGACATGTGGTCCACGTCTCCGCCAAAATGGAGGAAGTAGCATGGAGTCTGCTTATTTGAAATACAAGTGTTTCGACTTAAGTAGGGTTCTCATGTATTACTGAGGGAAACTCCCGAATCAATCATCAATCGCCGTTTGCCGCGATTGACAGTGACCGCCGCGCTCTTTACCCTTGAAGACATGGACGTTCACCTTAACCCTGATGTGCAAAGCAAGCTCAGCCGAATTGCCGCCGACCGTGGCGGCGATGCCGAATTGCTCGCACGGGAAGCCATCGAGCGCTTTGTGGATTACGATGAGTGGTTCATCCGCGAAGTGGAAAAGGGTCTGGCGTCCGCCGACCGCGGCGAACTTCTCGCCCATGAGCAAGTCGGCACACGCCTCCAAAAGCTGGTTGCAGCCAAGCAGCCGCATCCATAGTGGAACTGCGCTGGACAGAGGAAGCCGCGACCGACATCGAGGGGATCGCAAGTTACTTATTCGAGCAGACCCCGGATTATGCGCCCGATCTGGTCCAGGCGATTTACGACGCTCCGTCGCGATTACTTACGTTTCCAAGGAGCGGCCGCCCCGGCAAGAAAAAAAGAACTCGAGAACTCGTACTGTCGCCGCTTCCATACTGAGTATCTTTCCCAATGTCATCATGGCCGCGCAGGCGATCAACTACCTTTCGTTCGGCGCCGCGGCGGGTTGCTTTATTACCTGCTGCGAGTGTGCGGGTGGGCGTGGCAAGCCTCAATAAGGCTCTCCGTCGCACTCGCATCCGGATTCTTTCGATTGCTGGCGAGCGAAGCGCACGCCGATATCCTCACCTACGCCGTGTTTCTCGCGGGCCTTACGGTGGTACGCGCCTGCGATAGCGGCGGCGACGGCCGCGGTGTCGAGCGTTCTGGTCTTCGATCGCTTCACGATCGGCGCGTGGTTGCCGCCGCACGAACCCTCGACGCTACGGACGGTTGTCGACGGCGCTCGCGGGTTCTTCGTCTCGATCCCACGCGAGTTCCTGTTCAACTGGCACGGCCCCACCAGCGCCTGGTTTCCGCGAGCCGCCTTTCCCCTCTGCCTGGCATTGGCCGCGATCTGCTTCTTCTCATTTGCGGGCGGAGCCCGAAGGCGGATGGCTCAGGGTGTACGGAATGGCGTGCCTTGCCTGTTCCGCCCTCTTACTATGCGTGCGCTATTTCGATCCTTCCGTTCGCCTGACGGCGTACGGTCTACTTGCTCTCATAGCGGGCTTCCGGCCTCAGCGGTGGGCGAATTCGGTCTGGCTGTTATATGGCGCAGCGGCTCTCACCATTGGGCTGGTTAACGCGGTCACCATTAACTCGCTCGGTAGCGCCGATCCGCGCTATGCGGGCCTGGCGCAACAGGTGCGCGCGTACGGGGTATCGGGAACCGTGGCTACTAATTCATTCCATATTCTGGACCTCGACGCGGACATTCCCAGCGTTCCCGTTACAACGTACGCCGGCGCGGGTCGTTATCACTGGTTCCTGTGGGTTACTCTTCCCGGGTTCGATCCCGGCGCGGGCACGGTAGCCGCGATGAGCCATCCAGGCCAGGAGTGGTGAGAGCGGAAGCGATTCGACGGTGGAATTCTGTTCGCTCGGTGCCGGGAGTTGACGAAGCCTCGACGATCAAAGGCCGCTCAGCATCTGCGCGGCTTCTCCGATTTGCTGGCTAAAACTTGCGACGTTTCCTGCCGTGCTCCCACTAAAGTGGAGGCCTGCCCGCGGCCGGTTCTGCCGCCGGGCAGCTATTTTTTGCCGAAGGCCTTGATAAACAGCCCACTTCCTGTTAAAACTTAGGGCACCGCAGAAATACCCGGTGACCGAACGACATGAAAATCGTCCTCTCTCTCTCTCTCTCTCTCTCTCTCTCTCTGTTTGTTTCTATGCTCTAAGCTCAGCGCGCAGAGCCCACTATCAACCCCGGTGACGGTGACTACCGGGACGAACACAGTTCTTACCATTGGATCCGCGGGCGACGTTACATCATCGAGCAGCATATCCGCCGGATCTCCCGCCAACCCCGGGCAGATCGCATTGATGGGAGCGGGCGGTAGTAGCGGGAGCCTGACGATTCAGGCGCCCAGTTCATTCGCCGGCAGCGGAAGCTTCACGTGGGTGGTACCTTCGACCGCGATACCCGGAGGCTCTTTCCCGAGTCTCCTCCAGATCTCTCCGTCTGGAACGATGTACTATGCCAGCGTAACGGGGCAGGGCGGCATTAGCCTTTCTCAGACGGCCACCTCCCTGGTGTTCTCACTGGGCTCCGCCCTAAACCTCAGTGGATCTATGCCGTCGCTCAACGACAGCAGCGGGAACGAGATCCTCGCTCTAAGTTCCACGGGCGCGGGAAACTACGTCATGATCAGCAATGAAATCCCGCCTGCCGGCCCGCAGGTGGCAGCTGCCGGGCCGGGAACCGGGCCCATCCCACTACAGCTAAGCGACTCCGCCGGCGGCGGCGTCGAACTGGTCTCGAACGGCGGCTTGGCCATGAAAGTATTGAGCACCGCCGCGCCTCCCACCACATTCGCATCGGTCAACGCAGCTCCTACGGGCACGTTCGCCGGGGACAGCGGAGTTCAGCTTTCCGCTTCCAACGCGTCGGGAACGGGCGACATCTCCCTGGTTGTCAAAGGCCAGAACAATGGCTCCGTGTATATCGGCTCGAACATAGACGCGGCCGCCTCCTCGCTTGCCATCGAAATTCCCGCCGACCCAACCACCGGGGTGTCACGCGGGTCCATCGCATTCGTCAACTCGAGCGCCAACGCCATCCGCCCCTCCGCCGCGGCAAGGCCGATCGCGGGCATCGCGCTCAACAACGCGACCTCCGGGAACGCGATCATCGCATACGCCGGAAAGGCGCAGTGCTTATTCGACAACACGCCCGTTCCGGGCGATTATGTCGTGCAAGCGACCGGCTACTACAACCGATGCCACGACTCGGGAACCTCTCTGCCGACCACGGTACAGGTGCTTGGTACCGTACTCGACACCTCGGGCAACGTGCTTCTTCGGATCGGCAATTAGTCAGTTCAAATTTATCGTGCGGGAGCGCAATCGTGAAAAGTCTAACTATGTATTTATCGAACGTTTTTATGGCGACGTTGGTGTCGATCTGCCTCTGGCTCGCGCCTTCTCCAGCCTTGGCTCAAAATGCTAACTTGGTTGCGGAATTCAACGGCACAAACGGGTCAACGCCCGTCTCCGGGTTGATCCAGCTTCCGAACGGGAACTTCCTCGGGGTCACGCTACCGACCCAAGTGTACCCGAAGGCTGCGGGAACCATCTACGAACTCACGTCAGCGGGAGTCATCCAGCCAGTCTACAGGCTGGCTGCTGACGGAAGCCAGGGAACAAATTTGGGTTTCCAGTCGGGCGTCACGCAGGCGAGCGACGGAAAGATCTACGGCGTCATGAACTCCACGAGCGCGGGACCCGGAATGGTCTATCGGTTTACCCTCCCGGCAGGACCGTTCGAAGTGCTTCACACATTCAGCGCACGCGACAGCGAAAATGGCCTGGAGCCGACGGGAAGCCTGGTACAAGCTCTCGATGGAAACCTTTACGGCGTTTGCACAGGCGGGGGAAACTCGGACGGAATCGGCGACACTTTCGGCACAATTTTCCGCATCGGCCTGGACGGGACCTTCGCAACGACCTACAAATTCTCAAACAGCGGAACAGTTGGCTATCAGCCGTTAATAGGGCTCGTCCTGAACTCAAATGGCCTGCTTTACGGCACGACCTTTCAAGCGCCCGCGTCGCTATACAGCTATGATCCTTTATCGGCAACGGCTCAGTCGGTTGTTGAGCAAGTGAATCCTAGCTCCACGCAGATCGCGGTAGGAATGGGCGGGGGCCTTTATCTTGCCAGCTCCGATTGTAGTGGCAACGGGTGCTCCGGGCAGATCGTTCGATACGGGCAAGACGGGTCCGGGCCGGTAGTGGAATTCACCTTTCCTGAGACACCCGGCGCTGGGCCAAGCGGGTCGCTGGTGGCACTCAGCGACGGAACCTTCGTAGGAGGCACCTTCTATGTTGGAACATCCGACCAGCAAGTCTTCCACGCGAATCCAACAACCCAGACCTTCACCTCTTATAGTGTGCCTAAGACCGGCGATACATCGGGTTTCCTCGGCAACCTCATTCAGGGATCCTCCGGGGGAGTATTAGGTGCCTTGCCGAGAATCGATGAGAAGCCCACGCTCGGCGCGGTTGCGGGGCTCTTCGCCTCGCTCCCCAAGCCCGTCCCCGCCGTCTTCGGATTCTATCCGTCCACCGTGGCAAGCGGCACGACGTTTTCTATCCTCGGCAATTACTTCGTTGGGGCGAAGAGCGTGACGATGAACGGTCAGAGCCTCAGCTTCACCGTCAAGGCTTCAGGCGCAATCTCGGTGGTAGCTCCCAGTGCCCCTACTACCGGGCCCGTTGTGGTCTCAACACCGGGCGGGATTACGACCAGCGCGAGCGTTCTAACGGTGCAGTGATGAGGACAATACCAATGCACTTCGCGATCACGGCAGGAATGCTCGCGGCGGCGACCTTCGCCGACGTCGGGTTTGGCCTTAAAACAGTATCACCGACATATCTATAGAACGCTTTCAACTTCGCTATGGGCGGGCGCATTGGCTACTGGCTGATCGGAAATCCTTGGGTCCATAAATCACAACCCACTCAGCATCTGCGCGGCTTCTTCGATTTGCTGGTTAATGCCGCGCAATACTTCAATTACCCGCGCGGTCTGCTGCTGCGCTTCTTTCATCTGTCCGGCTTCCACGGCTTCGCGAATTCCCGGCAGCGTCTTGACGCCGTATCCGGTTAGACTGCCAGGAGCATAGATGGCGTGACGATACCATTCCCGCCTCGGAAGGCCGGCGTCGAGCAGCATTTTTCGCTCGGAAGTAAAGATCTTTTCATTGATTGCAGCCAGCACATCTTTCGGCGCCGCGTCCAGGCGGGGCAGCGCATAGGCATAAGAAGCTTCGAACTCCGCGGCGGACTTTCTTAGTTCTCTTATTTCACTCCGAAGGTCGCTGAGGCTGGTCCTCTTATCGCCTTTGCCAAGCTTCTCAATCTCCTCTTCATACTGCGAGAGCGTACTCACCAGTCTGGTGAATTGGAAGGGAACGAGGGAAGCGCCGCCCAGCCGCATCAGCCCCAGACTGGTGAAGGCGGAAAGAGTCTTGCCATAGGTGAAGTTGGTATCGGCGAAGTGGGTGTACCAGTAGTAAGAGTCATAAGCCGAATGGTAGATGCCGCCGGTCCCATTCATATCGCCGAAGCCGAAGTTCAAAGAAGCGATCCCCAGGTGCTGCAGGAAAGACGCGTAGTCCGAACCCGAACCCAGAGCTTCCAGATGCCACTCTGAAGGATGTTCCTGGGCGGCGTCCAGTGCCGCCGTCTGGCCGCTGGAACGCGCGCGCATGTTCTCAGATAGAGGTTTGCCGGTCACGGGATCGGAAACGTCCCTGGTCAGATCCGCCACGAAAGCTTCGAGAGTATGGGAGCCTCCGGCGCCAAGCTGGCCCTTACTCGTGGTATCCGAATTGATGTAAGCGATCAGCTTCTTACTTAGTTCCGCCGCGTGCTTCTCGGCGAACTCGGTGGAGCCGATGAGTCCGAACTCTTCTCCGTCCCATAACGCGATCTTAATGGTGCGTCTGGGACGCCAACCCCGCTTGCCTAACTCGGCCAGCGTGCGCGCGGTTTCGAGTAACGCGGATGCGCCGCTGAGCGGATCCATCGCGCCATGCACCCACGCGTCATGATGATTGCCGGCCATCACCCACTCGTCGGGGAAGTCCGAGCCGGGGATGGAGGCGATGACGTCATAGATAGGATGGACGGAGTTGTCCATGTCTACTTTCAACCGCACCTGCGTGTTCCCGTTGCCGATGTGATAAGTGATGCCGAGGGCGCCGCGCCAATCCTCCGGGGCGACTAAGCCGGCCAGTTCCCGCATGAACGGCAAGGCGTCGCCGTAGGAAATGGGCAGCACCGGAATCTTCATCAAAGTACGGACCTCGCTAAGCCGCAGGCGCTTGGAGTCTTTCTCCGAAGCCCAACCCGGACTAAGTGGGTCGCCGGGGTAAAGCGTGATGTCGAGGACGCTGCCGCGCTGTACTCCGTCGGCGGGGCGCCACATCCCTCGCGGATAAACGTCGCCGCGATAGTATCCGTCATCTTTCGGATCCGAGTAGATCAAGCAACCCAGCGCGCCATGTTCCGCCGCTAACTTCGGTTTTAGCCCGCGCCAGCCGCCGCCATAGCGAGTCAGCACGATCCTGCCTTTGACGTCGATCCCATTCTTCGCCAGGTAGTCATAATCGCCGGGCATGCCGTAGTTGGCGTAGATCAGGGGCGCGGTAACATCGCCGGAGCCGGAGTAAGCGTTGTAAGTTGGAGCTTCATCCGGATCCGCGGAAGTGGGATCGGCCGATATCGGAGGTTCCGCAAGCTTGGCGCGAAACGCATGCGGCGCAACCATCTCCAGTAACCGCGCTTTGGGAACCGGGAGTAACGCGTCATACTCTTCCAGGTGGGCATCCAATCCCCACTGCTTCATCAGGCCGAGCGCATAATCGGCGACAGCTTTGGAAGCCGGAGTACCGGCCAGATGGGGCTTAGCCGACATCTGCTTCATGTAGCCGCCCACGCGCGCCGGTTCTGGAAGCTTGCGCGCCTGTTCTTCCCACTTCTTCTCTTCGGTAAGTTGGCCGGGGGAAAACCCGCGAATCGCCTCCTGCGCTCGAACCGGGAAGCAGCCGGTTAAGCCCAGCACAACATAAAACCAAACCTTCATCAGCAATCGAGTATAAGCGAACGGAACGTCACCTGATGACGCCACTCAAACATATGCTCAATTTTGGCGCGTACGAAGCGATGAGCGACGGAATCGCCCAAAACTCCCAACGGCAGTTCATATTCGACATGGTCCTCCAATACGCAGGCTGCGTCTCCGGCGGGCGTAATCGAATGGGTGTGGCGCCAGAACGCAAACGGACCATGCACCTGAACGTCGATGAAGCGGCGATCCGGAATGAAGCCTTCATGCACGGCGACCCAACGCATCCGCAGCGGCCGGCGCCCGAGCTCCAGCACCACGCGCGCGCCGTCGCCAAGCGGCCCCTGCTTACCCGGACGGTGATCGGTTACGCGAACGGGGTCGCCGGGCGGGATTAGTTTCGTCAGGCTCTCCGGCTGCTCATGCCACGCGAACACATCGTGCGCCGAGCGCGGCAGACGGAGTTGTTTGGTGAAGATGTGCCTCATGGCGTCGCGGAAAACTTCCGCCGCAGCGCGCCCGCCTGTTCCCGAATTTGCTGCCGCTCCGGTTCGGCGATCCGCTGCAGATTGCGCACCTGCATGATGGTGCGGGGATTCCCCGTCAACATCTTCTCGTGCTCCATCAGGAAGTTCCAGTAAAGCGTGGTGAACGGACACGCGTCGGGGCCGGCCGACTTAGCTGGGTTATACCGGCAATGATCACAGTAATTGCTCATGCGATGGATATACTTGCCGCTGGCGATGTAAGGCTTGGAACCCATGACTCCGCCGTCCGCGTACTGCGACATTCCCAGAGTATTCGGTAACTCGACCCACTCCACCGCGTCGACATAGATGGCCAGGTACCACTTATGAGTCTCTTTCGGATCCACACCCAGGAGCAGCGAGAATAAGCCGGTGACCATTAGCCGTTGAATATGATGCGCATAGCCGAACTTCAGGGTCTGCCCGAGCGCCTGCCGCATACATTCCATATCGGTGTTTCCGTCCCAGTAAAAGGATGGAAGCTGCTGGTGAGCGTTCAGATGATTTCGCTCCAGATACTCCGGCATGTACAGCCAATAGACCCCGCGCACATACTCCCTCCAACCCAGGATCTGGCGAATGAAACCTTCTACGGATTCGATGGGCGCGTGGCCATCGTGGTAAGCCTGCTCCGCCGCCCGGATGACGACGCGCGGATCGAGAAGCTTCAGGTTCATGGAGGAAGATAGCCGTGAGTGGAAGATCAGCGGCTCATTCGTCCACATGGCGTCCTGGTAAGCGCCGAAACGGGGTAGCGCGTTCTCGACGAACTCATCGAGCGCGCGCTGAGCGTCCGGCGGAGTTACGGGAAGATCGAACGACTGTAAGTCGCCGGGATGGTCCGCGAACATGCGGTCAACGGTCTCGATAACTTCCTGTGTGATCGCGTCCGGCGGAAACGAGGAACCTTGGGGCACGGCGCCGGGTCCCGCTTTGCCGAAGCTGCCGCGATTCTCGGGATCGAAGTTCCAGCGATCGAGCACGGGCTTATCGCGCTCCATCAGCACTTCATGGCGAGCGCGCATTTGCCGGTAGAAAAACTCCATGCGCAACTGTTTCTTGCTGCTTGCCCACGCCTGGAATTCTTCGGTGGAGCAGAGAAAGTGACGGTCCGGGCGCATCTCGATCGGGATCGCCAACCGGGCGGCCAGTTTGCCCAACCCGTCACGCACCCGCCATTCGCCGGGTTCCACCATCACGATCCGCTCAGGCCGGTAGCGAGTGAGGGCGGTCTCAAGTTCGGCGGCGAAGCTGCCCTTGTTGCCGGAGTCTTCAATGCGGCGGTAATCCACGCAAATGCGTTTGTTTTCCAAGCTCGCGGCGAAGTGGCGCATAGCACTGAAGAAGACGGCGATGCGCGCTTTGTGGCTCCAGACATACGTCGCTTCTTCGGCGACCTCCGCCATCCACACCGCGTCGCGGCGCGAATCGAAGTCATCGAACGCGGCCGACTGGCGATTCAACTGATCGCCCAGAACCACAACCAAATTCCTCACGATTAGTAGGATGCCGTTCTTACGTCAGATGGAGCCAAACGATGAGGGAATAAACCACCGGCAGGGTGAACAATGCGCTATCCACGCGATCGAGAAGGCCGCCATGTCCAGGCAGCAGCGTGCCGCTATCCTTCGCGCCGACGGACCGTTTCAAAGCGGATTCCGCGAGGTCCCCCAACTGGCCGGCAATGTTCCCCGCGACTCCGACCAGCGCCGCCATCCCGATCTCAAGCGGCAACACCCGTGGAAGCAGAAGCATGGTAAACACGGTGGAGAAGACCAGAGACGCCGCGGCCCCTTCCCAGGACTTACCGGGACTGATGCGCGGGGCCATCTTGTGGCGTCCGAACTGACGCCCGATATAGTACGCGCCGGAATCACCCACCCAGTTGATGGCGAGCGCGCCGGCGAGCCACCACGGCGCGCGCAATCCCAAAAAATACGCTGTCTTGAACGCGCCAAAGATATAGACGACGCCCATCAGCATGGCGCCGGACAGGGCAAAGGCGGTGCTCAGATCTTCCGACCGCATCGGGTAAGTCAACGCCAGAAGCGTCACCAGAAGCATGGCGAGAAAGACCTGGTCGAGCGGCATCAGAAGCAGTCCGACGCCGGCAAGCAGACCGAGCAGCCGCAGGTGCCGATCGAATCCCAGCAATTGCGAGTACTCGACGAAAGTGAGCGAGGCGATGACGGCGACCACGCCCAGGAGGATCCGGGGCGACCCCTGAAATGTCGCGAAAAGAACCACGGGAATGAGAACCGCGGCAGTGAGCACGCGCTTCATCGCGAGGGAACGGCAGTCTCCTCCAGCAACTCGCGCACGGGAGCCGTGGCGTCAGACCGGGTAAGGCCGCCAAAGCGCCGCTCGCGTTTTTGGAAGTCGAGGAAAGCGCGTAACAGTTCCGCGCGATTGAAATCCGGCCAGAGGGTATCGGTCACGTACAGTTCGGCATAGGCGATCTGCCAGAGGAGAAAATTGCTCACGCGCATCTCGCCGGATGTGCGGATCAACAGATCCGGATCGGGGAGATCGGCGGTGTAAAGGTTGGCCGAGATCCTTTCTTCGGTGACCTGCAAGGATCCCAGTGTGCCCTCGCGGCGGGCCTGTGCGATGACGGCGTTGATGGCGTCCACCATCTCCGCGCGGCCGCCGTAATTGATGGCCAGGTTCAGCCGCATCCCGCCGTTCAGCCGGGTGCGCTCCTCGGCGTAATCAATCTCATCGCGCACTTTGGAGGGAAGCTCGTCCAATCGTCCGATGACGCGCAGCACCACGCCATTGCGATTCAACTCCGGCAGCTCGCGGCGAAGGTAGAATCGGAGCAGCCGCCAGAGCGTGTCCACTTCGGCGCGCGGGCGCTTCCAATTTTCCACGGAGAAGGCGTACAGCGTCAACGCTTCCACGCCGAGCCGGGCGCAAGTCTCGACCGATTCGCGCACTGGACTGACTCCCGCGCGATGCCCGGCGATGCGCGGCAGCCCGCGGCGATTGGCCCAACGGCCGTTGCCATCCATGATGATGGCGACATGGGTGGGAATGCGCCGGCTGTCCAGGAGAGCGACCATCTCCTGCATTGCGCGATCTTCGGCGAGCCAATCCGGTGCCACTTTCATCTGTGAACCACTTTATGGTACAACGTGCTCCCCCATCATTGCGATACTGGCAGTTTGCCTTTCCATCCCGCGCGCGCGCGGCGCGTCCTGGCCGATGTGGCTTTCTGGTCAGCCGTGGGCTCCGCCGTCGCCATCCTGTTTTCCATTGCGCTGAGCCAGTCCCTGTTAGGCATTTCGATCGCCGCCTTTCTGCTCTCCGGCAGTCCCATTAGGATGCCGCGGGTATGGCTGCCGCTGTCTCTTTTTCTGCTCGGTACAGTCATCTCTCTGCTGGCTTCGGGCAGCCCACTGATCGGGATGCCGCAGGTGAAGAAGCTCTATGTGTACCTCACTCTGATCGTCATTTTCTCGGTGGTGCGCCGAGTGGCCACAGCCCGCAATCTGCTGGTGGCGTGGTGCGCCGTCGCGGGCAGCGGAAGCTTGCTGGGCATCATCCAGTTTGTACAGAAATGGCGGGAAGCGCGCGCATTGAATCGGGATTTCTACGATTATTATCTAAACTCGCGCATCACCGGATTCATGAGCCACTGGATGACGTTCTCCGGCGAACAGATGCTGGTGCTGATTATTCTCGCGGCGTTTCTGCTCTTCGGACAAGCGCAGCGGCGCGGCCCGCGGGCGCTATGGATACTCGCGGCGGCGGCTATGGGAGCGGCTTTGTTGTTGAGCGATACGCGCTCGGTGTGGATCGCAACATTCGTGGCATTGGTTTATCTGGCGTGGTCGCGAAAGCGCGTGCTGGTCTTATCGATTCCGCTGCTGGCGCTCGCCGCGTTTGCCGTCGCGCCGGACTCGGTCCGTCAGCGCGCCGTCTCTATCGTGAAGCCGCGCGCCGAAGTGGATTCGAACGACTTCCGCACCATTGTCTGGCGCACGGGCCTGCGGATGATCGAAGCGCATCCGCTGCTCGGGCTGGGCCCGGAAGTGGTGCATGCCAGGTTCTATGACTGGCTGCCGCCGGATATTCCCCAGCCGCTTCCGCCCGGCTACTACGGTCACCTCCACAGCATCTATATCCACTACGCGGCCGAGCGCGGCATCCCCACCATGCTGATGCTGATGTGGATGCTGGGCATGATTCTTTATGATTGTGCACGGGCGCTTCGCAAGCTCCCGCCGGGCCGCGGGGACTCGCGCTTCATCCTGCACGCCGCCATTGCGTGCGTGCTGGCCATTCTAGTGGAAGGCTTTTTCGAACTGAACCTGGGCGATAGCGAAGTGCTCACCATGTTCCTGGTGATCACGGCTTGCGCGTATGTGAGCGCGGAGGAAATTCGACGTGTCCCTCAGCCGGCTTGAGATCATCGTGGCGGGCGGCAGCGGAGGCATCGGCGCGGAAGTCACGCGGGTGCTGGCGGCGGACGGGGCTCGGGTCACCATCTCTTATCGATCCAATCGGGCGCGCGCGGATGAGCTCAGCCCAATTGCACGAGTGGAACAGGCGGATCTCACCGTCGCTGACAATCGGCGCCGCCTGCTTGAAACCGCGGGCGAACTCTATGGTTTGGTGGTGATGACGGGCGATCCGGCGCGGGCCGGTGCAACCGAGAGCACGGAAGAGACCATGCGCCGTTCGCACGATGTGAATTATCTCGGGCCGGTGCTGCTGGCGCGCGAAGCCGCTGCACGCATGCGGGCGCGTGGGCAGGCGGGCGCCATCGTGCTGATCTCAACGATGCAAGCGGCGGCGCTGTTTCCGAATTCGACTATTTACGCGGCGCAGAAAGCGGCACTGGTGCACGCCGCGCGGATACTGGCGAAGGAAACGCGAGGGGCGCTAGACGGTCACGGCGCTGGCATCCGGGTCAATGTGATTAGCCCGGGAATTATCGATGCCGGCATGGCACAGGCGAGCATCGCATCGGGCAAATACAATCGCTTCCTGGATGACGGGACGATCGGACGATTTGGGAAACCCATCGACATCGCCCGCGCGGTGCGCTTCCTGCTCGAGCCCGATAACTACATCACCGGACAGGTTCTGTGCATCGATGGAGGCATCACCCTATGACGCGCCTCGGTTTCGTTTTTCTGTTGTTGGTTTCGTGCCAGGCACAGGACACTCATCCGGTTACGAAACGCGAGATCGCGCCTGTCATGGGGATGGGCGGCGCGGATTGGCTCACGCGGCCGGAACGTGAGGCGGAAGAACATCCGCGGGCGGCGCTCGATGAGATCGGTATCGCGAAAGGTTCCACGGTCGCCGACATCGGAGCGGGCGTTGGGTTTTACACGATGTTGTTGGCGGAGCGCGTGGGACCGGCAGGCAAGGTCTACGCGAATGAGATTCAATCCGGTATGCTGGATCGCCTGAAGCGCAACGTGGCGGCGAAGGGCTTCACGAATGTGATCCCCATTCTTGGGTCGGAGAGCGATCCGAAGCTACCCGCGAACAGCATCGACGTGGCACTGCTGGTGGACGTTTATCATGAGTTCTCGAAGCCGCGTGAGATGATCCGCAAGCTGCGCGAGGCGCTGAAGGCGAACGGCCGCCTGGTGCTGTTGGAGTACCGCGCGGAAGATCCCAAGGTCCCGATCCGGCCGGAACACAAAATGACGGTGCAACAGGTGGAAGAAGAACTGCGGCCGGATGGATTCCATCTGGCGAGGCGCAGCGAGAAGCTGCCGTGGCAGCATATTCTGATTTTCGAGAAGAACTAATCCGAGCTCTTGGCGCCCTCGGCGAGGACGGCTTTGCGGGTCTTATCGAGACTGACGCGAAGCGATTCCGCGGGAAGCCCATGGAGGATCGGTCCCAGCACTTTGCCCATCAGGAACGGGATGTCGCGGGAAAGGGAGATGGTTTCGAACTCGACATACACACCGCCGTCACGCTGCTCGAAGAACCAGAAACCGTCCATGCGCCACAACATGCCGCGGTCACTCCCCACGGGAAGCTCACGCTCGTCCTTCTTACCCGGGTTCACCACTTCCGCCACGCGCGTGCTGTAGGAGCGGCAATAGACGCGATTCGGGGCGGGGTGGCTGTAGTGAATTTCGTGTTCCGTGTTTAGCACGTCGGTGATCATCATCTTGGACTTCACCACGCGCATGTACACGTTGTAATCGTCCTGCCCGTTGTGGGATCGCACGCGGGAATCCGCCACGTCCGGCGCGTAGATCACCTTCTGACGCGCGTAATCCTGGACGACGCCGAGAACCTGGTCCATGGTGACGTGGGGAACGAACATTGTGCCCACGAAGTCATGGATCAAGCCGCCTTTGACTTCGGTCTCTCCGGTCGCGCCGTTCGGAGAAATGAGGATTTTTCCATCAAGCAGATCCTGATGATGTTGCGGCGTGTCGTCGCCTTGAATGAAGCGGCCGGACTTGGTGCGGCCAGCTTCGAACTGGGAAACATAATGGGTGAACGCGGTGGAAGCATCCGGAGTCAGTTCGACGGCTCGCGAGGTTCCGGCCGCCAGGGAAAGCAGGACAAACGTATAGAGGACTCTCATGATCATGTAGGGGGCCTGACAAATTGGTAACCGACGCCGCGAACCGTTAAGAGCACTCTGGGACTGGATGGCTCATCCTCCAGATACCGCCGGAGTCGAACGATGAAGTTATCGATGGCGCGCGTGTCCGTATCTTCGCGAACACCCCAGACATCCTCCAACAAGCGTTGTCTCGAAATCACTTCACCCACCCGGTTCACGAGATACCGAAGCAGGTTCACTTCCATTAGTGTCAGGCGGAAGGTCTTTTCTCCCACGCGGACTTCCATTGCGCGGAAATCGATAACGCGCCCGTTGAGATGCAACTGCTCGGAATCGGCGGCGGCGGTCTGCCGCACCCAGGACGAGCGGCGCAGCAATCCGCCGGCACGCGCGAGCAGGATGGAAAGCTCGAACGGTTTGGCCAGGTAATCGTCCGCGCCGGCATCGAATCCGGTGAGGATGTCTTCGGGGCGGCCGCGCGCGGTCAGGATGAGGACAGGAACATAACAGCCGTTGCGCCGAAGTTCCGCGACTACTTCAAACCCATCCTTGCCGGGTAACATTACGTCGAGCAGGATCAGGTCGAAATCCGGCGCGCGGCCGAGGGCGGCTTCGCCGGTATCGACCACTTCCGTTCGATAGCCCTCGGCTTCCAGGTTGAAGCGGAGCCCTTCGGCAATGTGCGCCTCATCCTCCACGATGAGAATGCGGGCGCTCGGTTCCACTCGAAAGACGGGGTCGCTCATCGGGATAATGGGATGCTTAACGGGGTGGAGCGACCGGAAATTCCAGCGTGAAGGTGCTGCCGAATCCTATGCCCGGGCTCTCGGCGAAGGCTTTTCCGCCGTGGCGGCGGGCCACGGAACGCACGATGAACAGGCCGAGTCCGGTTCCCTTTACGCGTCGCGCGATCCCGCCGGGCACGCGGTAAAAGCGACCGAAGATCCGCTTCAGTTCGGCGCGCGAGATACCTTCGCCGTAGTCTTTGACGTGGACGAGAACGTGTTTGGCATCGTCCCGCTCGCAGACGACTTCGACGCGCGGATCTTTCCCGGAGTATTTGATGGCATTATCGAGCAGGTTGGTCACCGCGGTTCGCAGCTCATCCGGTTCGCCGAGGATCTCCGCCGTCGCCGACCGCTTGAGAAATCCGACGGAGTGGGGCTCCAGATGATGGCGCAGGCGAACCAGGTCCACGCATTCGGAAACGAGCGCCGCGAGGTCAACGCGTTCGCGGTCCAGCCCGCGTTGGGGCGTGGGGCGCCCGGCGCGCAGGACTTGCTCCACGGTCCCCAGCAGGCGCTCACTATCCTCGAGCATGATGCGGTAGAACTCCTGGCGGCGGTCTTCTTCGAGCGGTCGTTTCTGAAGCGTTTCCAGGTAAAGACGGATGGAGGCGATGGGGGTTTTCAGCTCATGCGTGACGGCGTTGATGAACGCGTCATGCTGCTCACTCCGGCGGATTTCGCGCACCAGAAAGATCGTGTTGAGGACCACTCCGGTGATGATGAGCGCGAAGAAAAGAATGCCGGAGGCCATCAGGAGCGAAGTGCGCCAGTTGATCAGGATCCAGCCGACGTTCAAAGTAAACAGCAGCGCCACCAAGCAGACGCCCAGTAAGATGAAGACCGCTTTGGAGCGCCGATGTCCGGTCATTGCGTCAGCACCATTTTCCCATGACGTTTCCCACTTCAGCGAACTTCCGAAGGTTGTTGCGGGCGAAGCTCGCGGGCTTTGGCGCGGGCCGCAACCTGGTCATCGGTGAGCCGGGCGTCATAGACGGATCGCGGTTCAATGGTGCGGGAAACCAGGGTTGCGGCGCCTACCGCCAGAAGCATCGGGAGGATGAAGGAACGATCGCGGCCGGTGAGTTCCATTATCAGAACTACGGTGGAGATGGGCCCTTGGGTGGTGGCGGCGAGCACCGCGGCGGCGCCCATCAGCGCGAACAAACCGGGCGGAACGCCGGGCCAGATCCACGACCACCCATAGCCAAGCACGCCGCCGAGCAGCGCGCCCACGGTGAGGGAAGGCGTGAATAGACCGCCGGGAGCGCCGCTGCGCATGCAGAGAATGGACGCCGCGGGTTTCAGAAACAGCAGGGCGAGCAGCAATCCCGGCGCGACCTGATTGGTGAAGGCCAACTGGGAAACATCTTTCCCGTTGCCGAGTAACTGGGGAAACCAGATGGATGCGAAGCCCAACGATCCGAGCACGATCGACGGCGTCACCAGTCTTCGCCAGCCTTGCGGACGATTCCGGTCAGCCCACGCCACCAGGCGGACGTAGCCGACGGAAACCACGCCGGCGATAGGACCCGCAACCAACGCCCACACGATGCAGGAAGCCGAGCTCTTGTAAGAGGGGATGAGATACGTGGGGGCGTCCGGCAGCATGAGCCAGGAAACGCCGGTCGCGACGACGGAGGTGAAGAGGGCGGGGAGGACATAGCGAAGCGCCAGCATGCCGCGCATGACCTCCAGCGCGAAGAGCGAACCACCGAGCGGCACGCCGTAAGCCGCGCCCATTCCCGCGCCCGCGCCGCAGGCGACCAGCAGGCGGCGCTGCTCATCGGAGAGGCGGCCGAGATCGGAGAAGAAGTTCGCGAACACCGCGCCGGCCTGCTTGGGCGCGCCTTCGCGGCCGAGCGAAACGCCCATGCCGACGATGATCACGGAAAGTACGGCGCTGCCGAGAGTGCGGAATGCGGGCATGCGTCCGGCCTGGAACCAGATGGCGGCGGTGGTGTCGATACCGTTAGCGCTGGAGAGCCGCTTAAGAATGATCTGTCCGAGGCCGGTCACCAACCCGGCGCCAAGCAGCACCAGGACGTGACGCCAGGGGCCGGCGTGCTGCGCGGTATCCAGAATATCCGTGCCCGATCCACCCCAGACCAGACGCTGGACGAACTCGAGAAGTTTGGTAAGCGCCCCGGCCGCGATCCCGGTGGCCGCGCCGGTGAACAGAACGGCAAGCCAGAAGCGGGCGGCGCCGGGGTGCGAAAGAGTGGAAGGAATGGCAGCGCCGGCGTTCGGTTCCGCTGGCGGCGGCGCTGCTGGTTCAGGCACCTACGCGGCGGCGGTTTCGGGGATGCGCTGCGAGACGGCGGCTACCTTCACGCCTTCCGCGATCCCGAGCTTCTTCAGCGCTTGAATATGAATCCAGGTGATATCCAGCTCGTACCACGCGAGGCCATGGCGAGCCGATACCGGATGCGCGTGGTGATTGTTGTGCCAGCCTTCGCCGAAAGTCACCAGTGCGACCCACCAGAGATTGCGGGAGTCATCGCGCGTTTCGAAGCGCCGCGAACCCCACATATGGGTGGCGGAGTTCACTAGCCAGGTGAAGTGCAAACCGAGCGTGACGCGGAAGAAGATGGGCCACAGAAGCATGGGCCAGCCGCCGATAGCGAACAGAAATAGCGCGAGCAGCGTCACGGGAACATAGTGATACTTATTGATCAGCCGGTGGCCGGGATCGCGCGCGATATCCGGAGCGTAGCGTCCCATCACCTGCGTGTTGCAGTGCTTCGATTCACCCACCATCAGCCAACCGATATGGGCCCAGAAGCCGCCTTCACGGGGCGAGTGCGGGTCACCGGGCTTGTCCGCGAACTGATGATGCAGGCGATGCGTCGCCACCCAGAAGATGGGACCGCCCTCGAGGGACAGAGTCGCGCAGATGGTCAGGAAATACTCCATCCACTTCGGCACCTTGTACGAGCGGTGGGTGAGTAAGCGGTGATAAGACATTCCGATGCCCAGGCATAGTGCGACCCAGTTCAGAATGAACGCGACGGCAAGCGCCGACCAACTGAAGAAGAAGAATGCTGCGATGGCGCCCGCGTGGAACACCGCGAGGAACGAAATCATTTGCCAGTTGGGCGAATCGTCTTTGGAGGAAACCGGGGAAATTCCTGTCATATAAAGGCTCTTACCCACCGTAGCAACCGCTCTTGCAACGCGTTGTAATTTTTGTGTAAGGCTACGTTACTTGGACCGCTGGCCTTCGAAGTGACCGGTTCCCAGCGGGAGCGGGTACTTCGCCGTGCCCTTCATCGTGTCGCCTTTTAAGTCGCCGGAGTAAACGGCGGTGCCTTGCTTGTCCGCGATGGTGAACTCGACTTTATCGCCCTTTACGGAGCCGGTAAGGGGCGCCTCGCCGAAGTGGCCGTGATACGTGCCGGTCAGATTTTCACCGGACTGCTGAAACTGGAACCAAGGATCGCCGTTATGGAGAAAGAATTTAACGTGAAAGGTCCACTTGCCGCTGATGTCAGCGGCGGAAGCGGAAAATGCCATCAAGGCCAATGCGGCTGGAAGCAGCGCCGCACGCCGTAGCATTAATGGCTCCCACAGCAGATCTGCGTGGAAACCAGCGACGCGGGAGTAAAAGGCTGGTCCATCGTGAGGATCTTCTGCTCCGCCAGGTGACGGTAAACATCGCCGGCCACGCCCGCGGCCATGGGACCGTTGGAGGGACGGCCGCCCGTGAGCATCACCACCACCACGAGCTTATTCTGACCGACGTCGTTGTAGGAGCCGAACCAACCCAGGCGCGTCCGGCCTTCACTGCACGTACCGGTCTTGCCGAGCACCGGCATATCCTGCTTGGCGCGGCGCGCGGTACCGAGGCTGAACTCGACCGCACCCTGCATGCCGGGCTTAATCTGCGGGATTTCGGAAGCGATATCGAGCGTGCGCTTGATCTTGGGTTGAAATTCCTGGATTTCTTTCTGGGTGCGCGGATATTGCAGGTACATCAGCTTCCCGCCGTTGGCGATGGCGCTTACGAGCGCGGCCAGTTCCAGAGGCGTCTGGTGAATTTCCTCGCCGAAGCTGGTCAGCATGCCGACACCGCCATTCTTAGGCGGCGCGGGTGGAAAATAGCCCGGCTGCTCACCCGGGATATTCAGCCCCGCCTTCTCACCGTAGCCGAATTGGTGGGCGTAGAACGCCACCTTCTCGTAACCCAGCTTCTGGCCGAGGGTGGCGAAATAGAAGTTATTGGAATACGCGATGGCGGGCGTCAGGTCCATGGTGTTGCGATGAAACACCTTGAGGATGGTCGGCTGTTGGACCAGATTTTCCTTCAACCCCGCCAGAGCCACCGTCAGTTTGATGGTGGAGCAGGGTTGAAAGCCGCTGCCGAGCGCCAGTTTCTGGTTGACCATGGTGAGGATGCGGCCGGTGTTAGGGTCAACGACGATCACCGAACCGTTGTAGTTTCCGAGGGATTCGACCGCCGCGCGGCGGATATTCAAGTCTTCGCCGTCCACATTGTCTCCGATAGTGGAGTTGGCGAAGGTCGGTTCATCCCAGGTCTGAACCCAGACGTGACGGCCACGCCGCCCGCGCGCCGTAAGGGTCCGGCTGGCGGAGAATCTTCCATGACGGCGGCGCGCCGGCGATGATGCGGCCACTCGGGTGGTAGCATGCCTCGCGTGCCCGGCAACGCGCACCGCCGCGCGACCGTGAACGGACTTCGTTCCCGAATGCGCCGGCTTGACGACGGGCTTGTGGTGATGCGTGGCAGCTTGCGCAGCGGTGCTCAGCAGAATCGCCGCAAACGCGAATTGGACAATCTTGATCATCACTGGCCGTACACGTTTCATTTCCATTATTGTGCGCGTGTTTGCAAACACTTGATTGAACAGCGATCCGCGAGGGACCGCGAGCGCCAGAGCTCGGAAGAAACCCGGGGGAGCACCCGGGGATGTAAGTAGTGTGTCGGAAAGATACACGTTACGTCAATATCCCAGTCTAAGAAAATGGACGCGTTTCTCTTATTTCTTGTTTCTTTATATATGCCGAGGCGTTTATGGCTCTCAGGCGGCGGTCCAGCCCCCATCGATCGGCACTACCGACCCGTTCATGAATTGCGCTTCCGTCGAACACATATATAGCACCAAGTGAGCAATCTCCTCGGGACGGCCCAATCTCCCGATGGGCTGCCGCGCATTTAACTCCTCACGCATTTTTTCCAGCTCATGCGCGTGATATTTCTGGAGATATCCTTCCACAAACGGGGTTTCGACGGTGCCGGGACAAATGCAATTCACCCGAATGGCGGTGGGATAATCGACCGCCAATTGCCGGGTGGCCGCCACCACGGCGCCCTTCGTGGCGGAATAAGCAAAGCGTTTCTTCACCCCGATCAAGCCGGCGACCGACCCGATATTCACGATGGTTCCGGTTTTTGACGCCAGCAGCAGCGGCATGGCGTGTTTGGTTACCAGGAAGAGACCTTCCACGTTGACGCGGAAAATCCGTTGGAAATCTACGAGCGCCGTCTCCTCGACGCCGCCGACCAGACCAATACCGGCGTTGTTAACCAGGATGTCCAAGGTGTCGAGCGCGGCCATTTCGCGGGACACCGCGGCCTCATCGGTGATGTCGAAGGTGCGCACTGAGCTGCCTTCCAACTCCTCCGAAAGATGCAGGGCGCGGTCGCGATCGACGTCAGCGATGACTACCCGGGCCCCGGCGGCGGTCAAGACGCGAGAGGTGGCCTCGCCGATTCCGCTGGCCCCACCGGTGACCATCGCCTGCCGCCCATCCAGCCGAAAAGGAGTTGACATCAGGCGAATTGTAACAGCCTGTCAGGCTTCTTGAACCGGACACCCCTGGACGCGGCAACCCATGCCCGTCAATTTAAGGATCAGCTTCCGCTTCAATTCTTCCTCATGCGCGTCCTGCTCGGACACGACAAACCCTCCGACCGTGGCCAGGATGGATTCGCGCTGCGAAAGATGCACTCGATTGAGCAGCCCCAGGATGTCGAAAACCAACTGATCTTCCACACTGAGCTGCCAGGTATCCAGCTTATTTTCCATCCGGATTTTTGTCTCCGTTCATTGCCCGCGCGCGCACGTTGCGAGCTTCGGGGTAGCGGGCGCCGGGTTTGGTGAAACCGGCGTTGTTGAAATCGACGCTTACATAAAGCCGCGCCGGCAAAGTCGAAGTGGGAAGCGCGTTCAACTGTTCTCGCAATCCTTCATCCGTAACGTGGCTAATATGAAAGAAGTACCGGTTTTCGCCGTCTGCCTGGATAATGCCGTGTCCCCCTTGGCGCACGTACGAGTCGATGGTTCCGGAGATTTGTTCGGCATGGCTTACCACCAGAGTCGGCCCGGTGGAAGGCGATCCCGGGACGGCTACGGGCCCGCTGCCCCCGCCCACCGCAAATTTGTCTCTCGCGGAAAACTGCGATCCAACCACTTCGTTACGGAACTGTTGCTCCTCTAATCGGTCCCGCAATTGTTTGACACGCGCCGGCAAGTCGTAAAACTGGTAGGTCATGTCTTCGTAAATGCGCGCGGCCGCCAGTTTTACGCTGGCATATCCACGGTTAAACTGAAATTCCAGAATGACGGTTAGCACGGCCAAGGCGCCCCCGTCGTCCAGATCCAGTTTGTCCGAAAGTTCTAAGTAAAGCGCTTTGGTGGTGACGCGGCTGGAGTGATTGGCGCGGAGAAATTCCTCCTGCTTTTCGAGGACATCCAGCTTGGTTGTAATTTGCACGCCCAGGGAGTAAAAATTTGGATTGTCTATGTAATTGGTGATGACGAAATCGAGTTTGTGTTTGTGGTCCAGCCGCGGATCCCGCTGAATACGGCATCCGAATCCCTCCAGTTTTGTGCAAATCCGATCTTCCGCATCTAGACCCCGCCTGAATGTAGCCATTGCCCAATCTCCTTATATATGTGATGGATAGAATGTACTTTAAGTTCCCGCCGGCCGCTTCTCAAGATCGCCTCCGTAAGCGTCGTACACGTGTGGTATTGCGATGTGAAACAAGAACGGGCTGGACGAAACCCGCGAACGAAAGTATCACTTTCGTAACAATCGCGTCAATTCAACGGCGCTCCTATCAGTACTACCGGGGCAAGCAACGGAACAGATTTGCCGCGCATCCAAGGTTTTGAGACTATAAAAGAAGAGGACAACTATGGCCGGTCGATCCAGTACATCGTTTCAGAAGAGGCAGAAGGAACTTGCCCGTCAGGAAAAACAGCGGGATAAGGCTGCCAGCCGCGTACAACGTAAAGAAGTGAAGGGGAATGAAGGCAAGGGGCCGGAGATCATGTCGGTGGAAGAGGCGGAGCTTCTTCGACAGGGCGTAGTCGAACAGTAGTGAGCCCGGCAAATTGGTTCAGACCATGTTGGTGCAAACCATGAGCCGCGCGCGATCGAATGCGCACCTTCTATGTTGAAAATTTCGGATGCCGCGCCACTCAGGCCGATGGCGCGGCTCTCGAAACCCTCCTGGAGCGCCGCGGCATGGTTTCCGTACCGCAACGCTCCCAAGCCGAACTAATCATCCTCAATACCTGCACCGTCACTTCCGCCGCCGACGCGGACGCGCGCGCGACCATCCGGAAAGTACACCGCGAAGCACCGGAATCGCGAATTCTCGTGACCGGCTGCTACGCACAACGCGCCCCGGAAGTTCTCACGGCCGAGCCGGGTGTGGAATGGGTGGTGGGGAACTCGCACAAATCGGAGATCCCGGACCTGGTTACGGCGGAGACGTATCACGGCGGTGTACACGTGGGGGACATTTTCGCCCCACATGCGATGCTGACCGCGCCCGTGGTGGAGTCGCTGGCGGACCGCGCGCGGCCGAATCTCAAGATTCAAGATGGCTGCAATAATCGCTGCGCGTTTTGCGTGATCCCGTTTGTGCGCGGGAACAGTCAGTTTAGTCCGGTGGATCAGGTGCTGGCCCAGGTTCAGGATCTAAGTAAACGGTACCGCGAAGTGGTGCTCACGGGGATCAATCTCGGACGCTGGGGACGCGAACCGGGCGGCGCGCTACGCTTAGTCGATCTCATCCGTTTACTGCTGGATAGGACGGAAATCTCAAGAATCCGGTTAAGTAGCGTGGAGCCGATGGATTGGTCGGATAACCTGATTGAACTCATGGCCGCGAACCCCCGCGTTGCGCCCCACGCGCATATGCCGCTGCAATCGGGATCGGATCGGATCCTACGCAAGATGCATCGCAAGTACCGGCCCCACCACTACGCGGATCGAGTGAGGCGGGTTCGGGAAGCGATTCCGGACGCGGCGATCGGGGCGGACGTGATGACGGGCTTTCCCGGTGAGACGGATGAACTGTTTGAGGAGTCGCTTCAGTTCATCGCCGGCCTCCCGTTTACCTATCTTCATGTGTTCACTTACTCGGAACGGCCGGGAACGCCGGCCGCTTCCATGGCCGCACAGGTTCCAATGCGGTCCGGCGGGAACGGAACCGGGTGCTGCGCGAGGTCGGTGAGCGGAAATCGCGCGAGTTCCGAGAGTCGATGATCGGGCGCGAACTGCAAGCGGTGACGTTGGAAGAGCGCCCCTACGCATTGACCGGGAACTATATCCGGGTGGAATTGGCGCACTGGCCGGGTCCGAATCGATTGGTAGAGGCGCGGCCGGTGGCGGTGACCCAAGCGGGCATGCGGGAAGCAGCGCTGCTCCCGCTCGTTTAGATCTCCCGACGCCCTTCCATGGCCTTCCACATCGTCACCTCGTCGGCGAACTCCAGATCGCTTCCCACCGGAATCCCCATTCCAATTCGCGATACCTTCATTCCGGCGGGTTTCAGAAGCTTCGAAAGATAAACCGCGGTCGCTTCGCCTTCAACGTTGGGATTGGTGGCCACGATGATTTCTTCCACGCCGCCGGCCGCGATGCGCGTCACCAGACTCTTGATGTTGAGCTGCTCCGGCCCGATCCCGCGCAGCGGCGAGAGCGCTCCATTCAGGACGTGGTACAGCCCTTCATATTGACGCGTAACTTCAATCCCCACAATGTTATGAGCTTCTTCCACCACGCAGATGGTTTTGCGGTCGCGCGACGGATTCGAGCAATACTGGCACAGTTCGGCGTCGCTGATATTGCCGCACTCGCGGCAGAGACCCAGCTTATCCTTCACGTCGAGAATGGCCTGCGCCAACTGCTCCGCACCCGCGCGATTGGTCCGCAGCACATGAAAGGCGATGCGCTGCGCGGACTTCTGGCCAATTCCGGGAAGACGTTTGAACTCAGTGATCAGGCGGGCGAGCGGCTCGGCGAAGTCGGGCATGTCTTAACGGAAAGCTTTAGAAAAGGCCGGGAGGCAGACCCATGCCGCCCAACATTCCGCCCATCTTGCCTTTGGCTTCCTCGTCAACTTTCTTAGCCGCTTCGTTGAAGGCGGCCATCATCATGTCCTGCAGCATTTCGATATCGCCCGCGACTTCGGGGTCGATCACCACGCCGAGCACATTCTTGTGCCCGTCCATTTTGATGGTGACCATGCCGCCGCCGGACGAAACCTCCACCCGGATTTTCTCCACTTCCGCTTGCATGCGCTCCTGCATCTGCTGCGCCTGCTTCATCATGTTCTGCATGTTTCCGGGAAGTTTCACTGGTTCGTTTACTCCTTTAAGTTTCGGACGCCGCGCACTTCTCCGCCAAATAGTTCGCGGAAGCGCTGGACTTCCGGGTGTGCCAGGGCGCGCGGCCCGACTTCGTCTTCCGGGGCGGACTGCCTGCGAATTTCGGCGATGGGCGCGGCCACCGCTCCGAACGCGAACTTGAAGCGCACCGGGCCCAACCCCTGGTGTTTGATTGCTTTTTGGAGTTCGTCTGGGTTCGCCATGAGCTGGAATTCAGCCGGCAGCTTTACCGTCAACTCGTTGCCTTTTGCCTCGATCTCGCCGTGGGAAATGGCGTCAGCGGTGAACGTGAGGCCAAGCGCGGTTAAGCCGTCCAGAATCTGAGCGCGCCAGTTCACGTCCTGATGCGGCATCTCCGCCGACAGGGTTTCGCCCGCGGGTTCGATCGCCAGCGCGTTGGCGCCGGACGCCTGGGGGCCGCGCGGGGCCGACTTCTTCAGGCGATCCAAATCGAATGGGGACGGTCCACGTCGAATCGGGGGCGCGGCCGGGACGGCGGGCGCGGGAGACGAAGTTACAGCGGGAGCGGCAACCTTGGCCGGCGCGGCGGGGATTCCGGCGAGCGCCTGCTCGATCGAAATCAATCGTCCGGCATGCACCAGCCGCAATAGCCCGATCTCGAGATGAAAGCGCGGTTGTAAGGAGAACTGCAAATCGCGGTAAAGGTCGAGCGCGAGCTGCAGGTATCGGGTGAGGTCTTCCTCGGAGAACTGGGCGGCGATGCGCGACATTTCGGACCGCTCGGCGGACGAAGCGGCGATTAAGCGCGTGTCTTCGCCCGCAATCCGCGCCACCAGGAGATTGCGAAAGTAGCGGGAAAGCTCGCGCGCGAAGTGCTGCAGATTCTGTCCGGTGCGCTCCAGTTCGTCCACCACGTCGAGCATGCGTCCGGTATCGGCTTCGAGCAGGCCTTGGGAGATGCGGGCGAAGGCGTCGAGGGAAAACGCGCCGAGCAGCGCGCGGACGTCGGCCGCGTTCAAAGCTGCGCCGGAACACGCTATGGCCTGATCGAGCGCGGAAAGCGAGTCGCGCACGCTGCCTTCTCCGGATTGCGCCAACACGGCCAGGGCTTCGTCATCCGTTTCGATTCCTTCCTGACCGCAGATCCAGCGCATGCGCTCCACCAGTTCCTGGAAATCGACTGAGCGGAAACTGAAGTGCTGGCAGCGCGACGCGATGGTGGCGGGAATCTTCTGGGCTTCGGTGGTGCAAAGAACGAAAACGGCCCAGGAAGGAGGCTCCTCAATGGTTTTCAGGAGCGCGTTGAAAGCTTCGCTGGTGATCTGATGAGCTTCATCGATGATGAAGATCTTGTAGCGGTCGCGGGCCGGGCGATAGCGGACATTCTCGCGCAGTTCGCGCATCTCATTAATACCGCGATTGGAAGCGGCGTCGATTTCAATGACGTCGACGGCGCCCCCGGCCGCAATTTCGAGGCAGCTTGCGCACACGCCGCAGGGAGTTGAGGTCGGACCGTTGACGCAATTGAGGCATCGCGCCAGGATGCGGGCCATCGTCGTTTTGCCGGTCCCACGCTGTCCGGAGAAGATATAGCCGTGCGCGATGCGATTCTGCGCGATGGCGTTGCGCAGGGTGGTTTTGACGTGTTCCTGCCCAACCACGTCGTCAAACGATTGTGGCCGGTACTTGCGGGCAATGACCTGGTACATGGAGTGGATCGAGATTGTTAATGCAGTGTTAAGTGCCAGGCCCCGGGTGATCCGCGGCACACGAATTAAACCACTACCGTTGCTTCCTTCCGGACCTGGCGGGGTTTGCAGCCGTCCGTTGCACGAAGCCCGGAACCTGACAATTCACAATCCTAGCACTACGGACGGCGGCAAGGTCTCGCGCCGGCGCCGGGCCGGAGGTGTGCGGAGGGGATCACGATAAAAGAATTGAGAAGTACGCTACTATTCCCGTTAAGGTTTGGTTCTACCAGGCCGATAGGTCAGGTAGTGCTGCATTTTTCTATGGCGAATCCGAAACGGCTCGATCTCAGACCCATTCTTCCGTTCCTGCCGGCGGAACCTGGACTTCGCGCCCATTTGTTTCGGGTTAGTGCGCTGGCCGCTCGCGCCGCTGCCTTCAAAGGATACGCGGAAGAGAGCGTCCAGGATATCGGGTGGGCCGGATTGCTGCACCATTACGCCATGGACCCACCGGGTTCGACGGCTTCCGGAAATGCGGTCCCGGCGGCGCTGGTGCGGGACCTCGGTTTAGAGTCGGCGACGGGGTTTGCCCCGCTTCCCGAAGGCGCCTCGGCGATTGTGCGTTCCTTCCGTCGCGCGGACGCGGACGCGAGCGAGATGACGTCCGCTGCGGCTTTATTATTGGAATCCGCAAACCTCTTTGACGAGCAAATGGAAAATCTGCCCTATGAGGACAAGACCACGGAGCGCGCGGTTGCGGAGCTATTGGAGTCCGGGCTCATTGCCACGCCGTTCCGGGAGGCGCTCGCTTCTTTCCGCGTGACCGCTCGTACGGATTTAAGCATCGCGTTAACGGCCTTGCCGGCCGCACCGCTTTCCGAGAGTGGCGAACATCGCGACAAGTTCGGGGAAGACGTTCGGACTTACTTTGAGACGGCCCACCAGGCAGCGCTATGGGAGCACTCCCTGGGGGTCGCCTCCGAAATTTCCCGTGCGGCCAGTCTGGTTCCGTTTGAGGCGTTCTGTGCCGGATTGATGCACGATGTCGGGCGTCTGGCGTACCTGCAGTCCGTAGCTTCCGGCCCAGTGACCGAGTGGCAGGCGCAGGGGTTTCCGGCGGATTACTCCGAGTTCCTCGTGTCCGGGACAGACCATGCCGAAGTGGGCTCCGATATTCTGGCGCGAAAGGGATTTCCGCCCGCAATCGTGGAAGCGGTCAAGTATCATCAGCGTCCGGAGCTGACCGATTCCCTGCTTGCCGCTGCTATCTGTGCGTTCGAAGGCGTGGACGAAGTTCTTCCCTCTTGCGCCCGAGATCACTTGGCAGCGAAACGGATTGACCTGACCGAACTCCGGCGCTCACGCGCGCATGGCTGCTGAGATTGCTGGAGCGGGCAGCCGCTTCTTCGTTCTTTTCCCCCGCGGTTTACAACTGATTTAGGCCGGGTTTACTCCGCGCCGCTGAACGAATCCGGTCGGCACCGGGGCGCCGGCGGCTAAACTTCCTTCTCCCATTGCTCCTCCAGCTTTTGCGAGTACTCCGCGCTGGCATAGATCTCCACGGTGAAGTTGTTAGCGCCCGCCTCGGTGAATGGCGCCAGATTCTGGTAACACACGTAGAGGTAATCGACAAACCGGTGATAGTTGTTCAGGAACATCGGAGACAGCGTCTCCGTCGACGGAGGCCCCATCAATATGCTCGTTATTCCCAAAGCTCGCGAGAATACCGAGCGCTGATCCGTAACGCCCCACACCTGCAGCTTCCGGACAACGGATTCCGGCGGATTCTCCACCAGAAAAGCCCCAAAGCTTTGGGCCACGAAGCCGCGATGGCTCAGTTCCGGCGTGCGCTCCACGAAGTCCACACACTGGTCAATCCAGCGCAGGAGATCTTTACCGAGGAAATAGAGCATACGGAGCTCCTGCACCCGGGAACGGACCACGGCTTCGCCCAGAGCATCCCGGTCCTTTCCCGACGCCGGGATTAAGCCGTGGAGCATCAAGGATGCTTTCGAACCTTCGATTAGTTTCTCCGCGGTGTCTTCGCCGGAAAAGGGGTGCAGGATCAGGGGAGGTAATGTCCACTGCCCTTGGAGCTTTGTTTGGGAAGCGCCCAACGCCATGTTCAACATTCTATGCAACTGGTCCATCGGCGGAATAGCTGCGGAACTCTAGGGATAGATTTTATTTTACGCCCAATTTCGGCAAGCTAAGGTCGCATCCGCAATTTTCCCCGGCATTTTTCGCTTTTTCCTGGTAGCCGATTTCAAAGTCGATCACCGCCTTGAGATCATCCCACGGAGTCGCGCCCACCATCGGACGCCCGTTGATGAACGTGGTGGGTGTCGAATTCACTTCCAGCGCGCGGCCCATTGCAATGCTGGCGTTCACCTGCGCTTCAGCCGCCGGGGAATCCATGCAAGCGGCGATCGCGAGCGAATCCAGGTTGTTGCTCTTCGCCCAGTCGAGTACTTTCTCTTTCAGCGTCTCTGGAGATATTTCCTCTTGATGCTCAAAGATCCAATCGTGGAAATCCCAAAAGGAGTCGGCCTTCTGCTGGTAAACGCATCGGCCGGCGATTGCGCCAGCTTTGGCCCACGGGTGCACCGCTTCCAAGGGATAGTCCATGAAGTAAAACCGTACTTGGGTGGGAAACGCCTTCAGCAAATTCTGCCGGAACACCTTGGCTTCCTCTTTACAGAAGTGGCACTGAAAGTCGCTAAACTCGGCCAGCACGACGGGCGCGCCGGGGGTTCCGTAGCTGGGATGGCCTTCGGTCTTCAGCTTCGAAAGTTGCTCGCGAAACGGGTTACTAGCGATGTCGTACAGCGACCCGCGTATGATCTGCTTGCCGTTGGCCGAGACGTAGAATTTTTCCACTTGGCTGGCTTTGCCGGCGGAGGCGAGGACGTCGATTTCACGGAAACCCGCGATCGGCGACGGCTTCGGATCGCTGATCTTCACTTCGATCGACGGCGACCACACGAAGAGATGGCGCACATAGAACTCGAACTGCTTCTTGTCAAAGGCCGAGGGTCCATGAGCAGCCAGCGTTTTTCGAACGGGCCTGGCCGCATGGGCCGGGTAAAGAATCACCGCCGATGCCAATAGAAATAAGAATCGATTCATTCGACTACATCACCGGCCCGATGCGCCACGGGACGAATTCCTGATGCCCCAGCATCTCACTGCGGGTTCTTTCACCGGAGGCCACGCGCAGAACCAGATCGAAGATCTCCCGGCCAACCGCGGGAACGCTGCTTTCGCCGTCCGCAATGGCGCCGGCATTGATATCCATGTTGTCGCGCATCCGTTTATAAGTGACCGAGTTGCTGGCAATCTTGATGACCGGAATCGACGGGAACCCGATGGCGCTGCCCCGGCCGGTGGTGAACGCAATCACGTTACAGCCGCCTGCCGCAAGACCCGTCAACGAAACCGGATCATAGCCGGGCGTGTTCATGAAGACGAACCCAGGCGTGTGGATGCGTTCGGCGTAGTCCACGGCGTCGTTGAGCGGGGACGTGCCGGCCTTTGCCACCGCGCCGAGCGATTTCTCGAGAATGTTGGTAAGCCCGCCTTCTTTGTTTCCGGGCGACGGATTGTCGTTGAAACTGCCGCCGAATTGCCGAAGATACTTTTTGTAGCCTTCGACAAAGCTCAGCAGCTTCTCAGCCACCTGCCTGTTGCGCGCGCGCCGAACGAGTAAGTGCTCGGCCCCGAAAATTTCCGTGGTCTCGGCCAGCACGGAAGTGGCTCCGATGGCCGCCAGCATGTCTGAGCACACGCCCAGAGCGGGGTTGGCGGTGATGCCTGAGAACGAATCCGAACCGCCGCAATTCAAGCCCAGCATGATCCTGGAGGCCGGAACCTCGGTTCGCTTTTCCGCCGCCGCCTGCTCGATCTGCTTCTGAATTTCACGATGCGCCTGCTCCACCGTGGCGCGCGTGCCGCCGCTTCCTTGCACCGTCATCCCGATTAAACGTTTGGAGCTGGGAGCG
This sequence comes from Bryobacteraceae bacterium, assembly GCA_965225785.1. Classification (GTDB taxonomy): domain Bacteria; phylum Acidobacteriota; class Terriglobia; order Bryobacterales; family Bryobacteraceae; genus Bog-113. The sequence goes on from CBDDBV010000035.1 coordinate 157,101, forward strand.
TTCGGACCCAGGTAGTGGTCGATCTGATTGACCTCGCAGCCGAGCCCAAGAATCAGCGCGGCGGAGACGTTCGGATGATCGAGAACGCCCGCCAGCGTCCGCTGCAACTGTGCCGTATCGGGTCCGATCGACATGCCGCACCCTTCGCCATGGGGAAACGCCACGACGCCATCCACATTGGGCGGAAGCCGCTGTTCCGCGAACGATGCCGCGATTAGCTCGGCGGTATGCGCGGCGCAGTTGCTCGCCGCCACGATGGCGAGATAGTTCCGGGTCCCTACCGCGCCGTTCTCGCGCTGGTAGCCGAGGAACATCGGCATGTTGCGCGGCGCGGGCGGAAACGGAGTTTCGGTTTCCGGAAACTCATATTGAAAAGCCGTCTCCTCGTAAGAGAGATTGTGGGTGTGGATATGCTGCCCGGGCGCGATGTCGATGCGGGCGCGGCCGATGTTCTGGCCGTAGCGGAACACCGTTTCCCCGGCGCGAATGGGCGCAAGCGCAATCTTATGCCCGGCCGGGATGGGTTCCACGGTTTTCAGTGTGCGCCCTTCGATGCGCAGTTCCGTCCCCGCGGCGATAGGTACGCGGGCGATCGCGACGTTATCGGAGTGATGCAGATGAATCGCGGAGTTCTCCGCGGTGGGAAGTTTCGCGATCTCCAGTAGTCCCATGGATTACCTCATCAGATTGATCTCAGGCGCCAGGACGTCCCCATGCACGCGCAGCTTGCCGCCTTCTGGATGAATCCAGATCCCTTGGCCTTCAGAAGGAAGCGGGATGTCGTCCGCGCGGTCTACGAGCACGCCGCCGGACTTATCGGCCTCGTCCAGCAGTTTGCCGATGTGCGCGTGCATCTGGCATTGCGAGCGGCGCTCTTCACTGTTGACGGCAATGGCCCACTGATCGCCCCAGAGCGAGTGGGCCTTCTCGATGGCCGCGGCCCAGTAAACATTGCGCTCCTCAGCGGTCATAGCGTTCAGGGAATGTCGCAGTGGGTGAGGAATGGCGAGCCAGCGGTTCGGCTTGGTGGGGCTGGAATCCTTGATGAAGAAGACGGGAGCGGCGTCGGCGCGTTCGGCGGCGATGTGCGTCAAACTGCACGCGCGCTCTTCCATGGTGGCGGGCTGCGCGGGGTCGCAAACGCAGCCGCGAACATCCGCCAGGATGGCGAGCAGAATGACGGGGAAAATCACCATGCTTATTATATAGACTCCGAGGCCCGCCGCAGCCCTCAGTACAATTAGCTCAGTGTCGCGACTCCTCGCGCTTGCCGCGATCCTCGTTCTTCTCTTCCTTTACTTCTCCGGCATTTCCAACTTCGGCTTAATTGGCCCGGACGAGCCGCGTTACGCGTCCATTGGGCGCGAGATGGCGGTCTCGGGCGATTGGATTACACCGCGCCTCTGGGGCAGTCCGTGGTTCGAGAAACCCGCGTTGCTCTACTGGATCATCGGGGGCGCGTTCCGGTTCGGGCTGGGACCGGACGTTGCGCCGCGTTTGCCCGTCGCTTTGCTCTCGATCGCGTTTCTCATCCTCTACTTCTTATGGGCGCGGCGCGAGTTCAACCCGTTCGTGGGCGCGGTCTCCGCTTGCCTGTTGGCCACTTCCGCGATGTGGTTCAGTTACAGCCACGCCGCGGTGACGGACATTCCGCTGACCGTCACCTTCGCGGGGGCGGTCATGTTCCTGCTCCCCGCCGTCGAAGGGCGGCCGGTGCGCAGCGGATGGGCCGCGGCGCTGTTGGGCTTGGCCGTCCTGGCTAAGGGACTCTTGCCTCTGGTGTTGATCCTGCCGTTTTTCTGGTTCGCGCGGCGCCACTGGCGGGTGTGGTTGAAGTCCGCTGCGATCCCCATCTTCCTGCTCGTTGCCATGCCTTGGTACATCGCTTGTACCTGGCGCAACGGACCCGCGTTCCTCGAAGTCTTCTTCCTGCGGCACCAGTTCGGGCGATTCTCATCGGACACGCTGCAGCACGTGCAGCCCTTCTGGTTTTACATCCCCTGGATGCTGGCGGCACTGTTCCCATCCGTCCTGCTGGCGGCGTTTGCGTGCTCGCGAGTCATCTATCGGGATCGCCGCCGCCGCTTCCTGCTGGCCGTGGTGCTATTCGGAATCGTCTTCTTCTCGGCATCGCGCAACAAGCTCCCCGGCTACCTGCTTCCATTGCTGCCCTTCGCGTGCCTACTGATCGCTTCCGGATTGGATGCCGCCCGTGAACTTTGGCCGAAGCCGCTCGCAGTGACGACAGCCGCTTCCATGCTGCTGATTCCGGGCTTCGCGCTGGCCGGCGGTCTATTGCCGCTGGCGCTGGGGACCGGACTGCGCGATGCCTTTCCGGTGGACCTCATTACGGCGGGCAGAGTGGCGGACGTGATTCCGTTGGCGATCGTCGCGGCTATTGCGAGCCTTTTCCTCACGCGCGAACGCGCGCTGATTCTCTGGTTTGCGCTCGTCTCGTGCGGATGGGCTTACATCGAGTACGCGGCGCTTCCCTGGGTCGATCGAACCGGTTCAGCGCGAAGCGTGTGGCAGTCATTACCGGATCCCAAGAGTCAGTTCTGTGTGGGATCGGTGAGCCGGACTTGGCGCTATGGACTGAACTATTACTCGGTGATTCCGCTTCCCGATTGCCCACCGAACAAGACGTCTCACGCGATTCTTCCCGGCCGGAGCGGAGGCGCGCGTCCAATTATCAATTAGACCGTCTCCCTCACGCCGGTTAAAGCGGTTCCGTTCCTTCATTCAAGATCGACCACTCGCAAAGCAGGAAGGTAATCAGGAGCCGTCCGAGCCGGCCGTTGCCATTCAGAAAAGGATGGATCGTTTCCAACTGAACCTGCACCAATCCCGCCTTCACGAGACGCGGGAGGTTCGGATGATCTTCATAAAGCAACTTTTCGAGACGGTTCCCAAGGGGTGTCGTACTTCCTTGTGACATAGCGCCCGAGCCTCTGATTGAGCGTGGCGCTCGAAGACGTCGAACCTTTCGTAAGCATTTTCCTAACGAAAGGATAACAAGCGTTTCTTTTGTTAAGCAGCGTGTACCTTGGCGCCTTGCGAGCGTGTTGAAGTCATGCAGCAGCGCGGCCGATCATGAACGGATGCGGCCGTCCCGCACCAGCTTTTCAGGGTCAAGAGGCAATCGCGTTACGGTGTTCGGCCGCTGCTGGAAGCGCTCACGCTATAGAGCGCGGCCGCGTGCGGCTTGAGGTGGAAGGATTGACCTTGCGGGGAAGTGCCGGCGTCTTTGCCGGACCACAGATCATGGGCGGTGCATCTGCCGGTCAGCCCAAGATCGGCCCAGTTGACGCGAACGTCTTCCTCGCCGGTGTCGCCGACGTTGAACACCGCGAGGTATTTGGCAAGCGAATTGGGCGCGTCCGCCATCCAGGCCACCTGGTTGCCGCGATGGAAAAGCTCGCGGCCACCGGTGGCATGTTGGTCCACGGCGAGCACTTCATCATTCGTCAGCAGCGATAGCGTGAAAGGGTCGTTATCGGGAAGGTTGCCGCCGAACATCAAGGGCGAGTTGGCGATCGACCATAGCGTCATCAACGTGGTTTGCTCATCATGCGTAAGCAGGGACATGCGCGGGTCGCCGCGCTCAGCCCGAAGGCCGATATGACCGAGCGGCAGCATGTCACCGTCCGGCCAGTGGCCCGGTTTGCGGTAAGGCCGCCACAATCGAAACAGCTCGAACTGGTTCTTGAGATCCTGCCAGCGATCCCAGAAATCATTGGAGATGCGCCACATCTGGGCATGCTCGTCAAGGAACGGACCGAAGCTGATGTTGCGGGTGCCGGGAGACAGGCTGAGCACGATGTTACGCCCCGTTCCGGAGATGGCTTTCCGTAGCGCGGCAATCTCTTTCGTGTGGTCGGCACGGGCGTCGAACATGTCATCGGCTTTGATGAAATCGACTCCCCAGGAAGCGTAGAGACGGGCGATGGAATCGTAATAATCCTGCGCGCCGGGACGCGCGACGTCGATGCCGTACATGTCGCTGTTCCAGGGGCAGATCGACTGCTTGTCGGCGATGTCGGCGGCATGGTAGCCACCGCTGAAGATCGCGAGATTGTCCGCGACCGCGGCGCGCGGAATTCCCCGCATGATGTGGATGCCGAACAGCAGGCCCTGCTTGTGAATATAGTCGGCGAGCGGCTTGAATCCGGCACCGTTGGCGGCGGAGGGAAAGCGGTTCACAGCCGGTTGCAGACGCCCGAACTGATCCATCGTCAGTCTGGCGTCGGGGCGGTAACCATGCGACTTGGGATTAGGCTCGGACCACTGGATATCCACGACGATGTACTTCCAGCCGTGAGACTTCAGGTGTTTCGCCATGTAATCGGCATTGGCCTTGGTTTCGTCTTCAGTGACGCCGGTGCCGAAGGAATCCCAACTGTTCCAACCCATCGGCGGAGTGGGCGCGAGGAGGGTGCCGGAATAGATGGGGTGGGGAAGTATTCCAAGCGTTAAGAACGCGGCGATCCGAAGCGGTTTCATCACACCAGATTTTACAGTTCGCGATAGCCCAAGGTCAGCGCCTTACCTCCACGGGTCGAAGACCTTAATCCCAAGGCCGGCGAAGTCCCGTACATTGCGCGTGACGACGGTGAAATCATGCTCAAGCGCCGTGGCCGCGATCATTCCGTCCGCCACTCTTAGGGGTCGCCCCTTTACTTGACGAGATCCGGCGAGAATCCCCCAGCGTTGGGCAATGGACTCGGTAACAGGTAGTAGACGTCCTTCAAACCACGGACGCAGTGTCTGCTCCATCCACCGCTGCAAGTCTCTACGGCGCTTGCTCTCTGGAAGCATCGTGACACCCTTGAAGATCTCCCCGAGCGAAACGACGCTAAAAAACAATTGATTGTCGTCAGCCTTTTCCAGCCATTCCGTCACCTGTGGTTCAGGTCTGGGACGCGTCAGTTCTGACGGAACATTGGTATCCAGCAAAAAGCAGGTCATAGCGTGATGTCGCGACCAGTGTCACGGTCCCGTTCGAATTGTAAGTCAAGGCCGCGGAAAGGAGACTCCGCGAACAATTGCGCAAGGCTCTTCCGTTTACCGGAGCCTCCATGTCCTTCGGATTTGCCTGAAGAGTCAGCACGCTGAAGCTGGGATCGCAGCACGAGAAGTGCTTCGGTCAAGAGATCATCCACGTTATCAAACGAGCCCTTCTGGAGTTCTTCCCGCACCATTCGTTCCAGTTCGGGCTTTCGGATTTCAATAGCCACAGCGGTTCGTCCCCTCCATCATTCTGACATCCTGCGGTACCCTCACCTTACAAGCTAATATTCTGCGCCTCAATCGTGTGGGCCGTCGCTCGGTCCAGGTCTGCGAAGGCTTCGCTTAAATCCGCCTCCGCGCGGGCTTCGCGGGAGCGCGCAGCGACGAGATCGGTCTGGCGCTGCAGCACGAGGAACACCGATGAGGTGCCCGCCTGGAACTGGCGTTGTTCGCTCGCGTATTGGTCTTCGGCGGAACGGCGGGCGAGGACGGCAGCGTCGAGACGGGCGCGCGCGGAAGCTACCGTCTGGAGCGAGTTGCGAACGTCGGATTCCACCGCCATGGCGATCTGATCGGACTGGGCTTTGAGCCGCTTGCCTTCGAGCGCGGAGACGGCGGCGTTGGCCGACGCGGTGCGATTGCGGATCGGCAGGCTCATCTGCACGCCCACCTGCGCGGTGGGAAACGTGGCGTTGGTCAGGTTATTTAGTGACTGGCTGTATCCGCCGATAAAGATCGGCGGGATCTGGTTACTGCCGACGGTAATGACCGGTATCGGCGGTAACCCCGCAAGCGCGGATAGCTGGTTGATGCGGTCGGAGAAGGGAAGCAGTCCGGCGGTGAACGGGTCGGGACCGGGTGGAATCGGACGGCCCGCGAGACCCTGCAGGCTGAGCGTGGCGAGCGCGTCCACCTGGGGCTTGGCCTGCTCGCGGCTGAGACGCGTATCGAGTTGATTGATCGCGATGTTCACCGCACTCTCGGCAATCTCCGGGCGCTGCGCCAGCGCGAGCTTCAACGCTTCGGGCAGCGCGGGCGTGATGGCGGCGGTGTTCATGGGGGTTTCGGGAGTGAGCGCGACGCCCCACATAAGATCTTCACGCGTGGGGAGGATCAGGGCCTTCAGGTTGTTCTCGGCACGCGTCAGCGCATCCTGCGCGGTGAAGACGTTCTGCTGAAAGGTGGCAATCTGGGTCTGCGTTTGAATGACGTCGGCGGGCGCCAGAACACCTTGTTCCACCTGCCGGCGGTTGCTTGCGTCCTGCTGTTCGGCCAGGCGCACCGCTTCGATCTGCACGGCGAGGTTGCGATGCGCGAAGACCAGTTCCCAATAAGCGTCGATGGCCTGGGTGGTCACTTCAATGACGCGCTGGCGGAACTGTTCATCGGACATCTGCCGGTTTTTGCGCGCGACCTGCAGGCGATGACGGTTATCGTCATAACGCAGACCGCGCCACAACGGCTGAGTCAGGTTGAGGTTGACGGAGGTCGGGAACTGCGGATTCAAAGTAACGAACTCGCTGTCGGTGGACTGGCGCGCGGAGGCGAAGTCGATCTTGTAAGTGGTGCCGAGCCAAGGGGAACTGCCGCTTAGTTGCGGGTCGGCATAGAGTTCTTTCTGAGTCAGCTTGCCGTTCGCCGCGCCGCCGATCAGCGAACTGATAGGAGTGACACTGCGGACCCGGTAAGCATTCAAACCAAGGCGCGGATCGAAGTAGCCTTTCGCGCCTTTGATGTTGAGGACGGCTTCCTGGCGGGCGATGCGGGAGATGGCGATGTCGCGATCGTTGGCGAGCGTGCGCTGCACGACTTCGGCGAGGCTGATGGTGGTTTCGCCGAAGATGCCGATGCGCGCGGGCACGTCGAGCGGCTTGCGCGGGGGCACCGCCGGACTCACTGGATCAGACGCGGGCGCAGCTTGCGCGAGGAGGGCGAACGCGAGAAGAATGGGAACCACGCTTAATCGCCTTCCTTCATGTGCGGAGTGAGCGCGCGCGTCGCGCCGGACCCGCGGCCGACCCAACGGAAGATGCGGAGTTCCCGCAGATCTTCGAAGACCGAGTAGATGACGGGGACGGCGAGTAACGTGAGCAATAGGCACAGCGATTGGCCGCCCACCACCAGCACGCCGATGGAACGGTTGGTGGCCGCCCCGGTGCCGCCGGAGATGACGAGCGGCATCATGCCCGCGACCAGCGCGATGGTGGTCATCAGGATGGGACGGAGACGGTCGCGATTGGCCAGAATGATGGCGTCATAACGCGCCATTCCGCCGCGGCGCAGGCCATTGGTGTGATCGATCTGCAGGATGGCGTTCTTCTTTACAATGCCGAAGAGAAGCAGCAGGCCGAGGCCGGAGAAAATGTTCACGGTCTGATGCGCGATCAGCAGGCTGACGATGCCGAACGGAACGGCAAGCGGCAGCGTGAGCAGGATGGTGATGGGGTGAATGAACGATTCGAACTGGGCGGCCAGCACGATGTACATAAAGATGAACGTGAGTGAGAACGCGAGGATGAAGTAATAGCCTGTGCGGTTGAGTTCCTTGGATGCGCCGGTAAGTCCGGTGCGATATTCGGGGTCCATGCGCATCTCCTGCGCGGCCTTGGTCATGCCTTGCAGAATGGTGGCTTGCGAGCCGCCGGGCAGCACGTTGCAGGTGAGCGTGACCTGCCGCTGGCGGTTGATGCGGTTGACGGCGGAAGGTCCGGTGCCGGGGACGATGCGAACCACTTCATCCAGACCCACGGAACCGCGTTTGCTCGAAGGCACGGTCATTTTGCGAAGACCGGCGATGCCGCCGCGGAACTGCTCCTCGGCGCGGACGCGAACGTCATATTGATCTTCGCCGGCATTGAAGGTGGAGGCGACCTGTCCGGCGACGAGCGTGTTGAGCGCCTGCTCGATGTCCATGACGGAGACGCCGAGATCGGCCGCGGCGGGCCGGTCGATCTCTAAACGCACTTCGGGTTTGCCGCTGCGCAGGGTAGAATCGGCGTCGGCGACGCCAGGTATTTTCTGCATCCGCGCGAGCAGTTCGTCGGAGTATTTCGCTAGCTTATCGAGATCGGGCCCTTGGATGTAATACTGCACCTCGGCGTTGCTCTGATTGCCGCCGAGAGTGCTGACCAGTTCGACGCCGGTGTGGATTTCAGGCGGGTATTGCTTGAGCAGCGCGCGCGTTTCCTGCATCACGTCCTGCTGGCTGACGCTTCGCCGATCGATGTCGGTGAGCTTCACGTAGATGGACGAATTATTCACGGAGCGGTCCGCGCCGCCGCCGGAAGTGGTGAGTGTATCGGCCACGCCGGTGAGCTTGCGGATATCCTGCGAAATGCGCTCGGAAACGGAAGTGGTGGACGCGAGCGAGCTTCCTTCAGGCGTTCGGATCAGGACGTTGAACTGCGATTGATCGTCGGCCGGAAGAAAGTTCTTGCCGACGAACATGAACAGGGGCACGATGCTGACGATGGTTAGAACGCACAGGCCGACGATGAGGCGGCGGTGCGCCATCGACCAGCGGAGCATGCGCGTGTAGTAGAGATCGAGGAAGTGGAAAAAACGCGAGTCTTTCGAGGAGTGGCCGCCGGCGTTATGCTTCGGCGCTTTGATGTAGCGCGAGCAGAGCATGGGCGTAAGGGTGAAAGAGACCAGCAGCGAGACGGCGATGGCGAAGGCGGATGTGAACCCGAACGAGCTCATGAAGCGGCCGACGATGCCGCCCATGAATCCGACCGGCAGGAAAACGGCAAGCAACGAAAGGGTGGTGGCCATGACGGCCAGTCCGATTTCCTGCGTGCCTTGCATAGCGGCCTGGAACGGCGCCATCTTCTTCTCTTCGATGAAACGGTAGATATTTTCGAGCACGATAATGGCGTCATCGATGACGATGCCGACCATCAGTGTGAGCGCGAGCATGGTGATCTGGTTCAGCGTGAAACCCATGGCGGCCATGAGCGCGAACGTGGAGATGATGGACGTGGGAATGGCGATGGCGGCGATCAGCGTCGTGCGGATATTCGCCAGGAACAGGAAGATGATGACCGACGCGAAGATGCTGCCCTCGACGAGGTGGTGTTTGATGTTGGAGACGGCGGCCTTAATGAAGATGGATTGGTCGCCAATCACTTCGGTGTGAAGATCTTTCGGTAGCGACGGTTGAATCTCTTTGAGTCGCTCGGTGATGGCGTCCGCGGTGGCGACGGTGTTCTCGCCGGATTGCTTCGCCACCACCAGGGTGACGGCGGCGACACCGTTGAGACGGGCGGAAGTGCGCGGCTCTTCATAACTATCCTCGGCATAACCGATGTCGGCGACTTTGACGACGTAGCCGTCACGATTGGCTATGGCGATTTGATTGAACTGCGCGGGATCGGAGATCTTGCCGGTGGTCCTCACAGTGAACTCTTTCTCGCCGGCATTGAGGCTGCCGCCGGGCAGATCGAGGTTCTGCGCGCGCAGGGCGTTGAAGACGTCGGTGACGGTGAGGTTGTAGGAGCGCAGACGGTCGGGATCGACAAGCACGTGGATCTCACGGCGGGCGCCACCGATGATGGTGATCTGGCCGACGCCTTTCACGTTCTCGAGTTTCTGCTTGATCTGCTTGTCGGCGATCATGGTGACGTCGCGCAGGGAGCGCGGCGCGGAAACGGCGATGTTCAGGATGGGTGCGGCGTCGGGATCGAACTTCTGCACCACCGGCGCTTTGGCGGTCTGCGGAAGATCGTTGGCGATCAGATTGACTTTGTTCTGCACCTCCTGAGCGCCGACGTCGCCGTTCTTCGAGAGCTCGAAGGTGACGAGGACGAAAGACTGACCTTCGGAAGAAGTGGAGCGGACTTCGTCGATCTGGCTGATGACGTTAACGGCGTCTTCCACTTTCTTGGTGATCTCGGTTTCCACTTCCTCGGGCGATGCGCCGGGGTCCTGGATGGTGATGGCGACCGACGGGATATCGACTTTCGGGAATAAATCGACGCCGAGGCTGAAATAAGAGAAGCCGCCGACCACGACCAGCGCGAGGATGAGCATGGTCGCGAAGACGGGACGGCGGATGCAGAGTTGTGCAAGGCTGTGCATGATTTAAGATCGGCCCCCGGCGCTTTGGTTGACGGCCGCGCCATCGAAGAGCGCCGCCTGATTGTTGGTAACGACGATGTCACCGGACGCGATGCCGGAGACGATGCGGATCTGGTCGCCATTGATTTGTCCCGGCAGAACTACGCGCAGGCGGGCTTTGCCGTTCTGGATCACGTAGACCTGGAACGAATCGGTGGTTTTATCGCGGACGACGGCGGTGCGCGGGATGAAGATGGCATCCTCGCCGCCGGGCAGCAGCACGCGGGCGGTGGAGAACATGCCGGGGCGCAGGGCGTTATCGGGGTTAGAGAAGCGGGCTTCGAGGATAAAGACGCGCGAGTTGGGGTCGACGCTGTTGTTGATAGCGGAGACCTTGCCTGTGAAGTCGCGATCGGGGTAGGCGGAGACGCGGGCGACGACGGTCATGCCGATTTTGGCGCGAGCGGCGCGCTGCTCGGGAGTCTGGAGTTGCAGCTTGAGAGTACCGATGCGGACGATGGTGGCAATCTTGGCGGTGAGCGCGACGTACTCGCCGGCCGCGACCGGACGGGCGGTGACGTAGCCATCGAACGGCGCGCGGATGGTGGTGTCGGCAACTGCTTTTTCGGCTTGGGCGAACTGCGCTTTAACGCTATCGAGCGAGGCCTGGGAACCGGAAATGATCTGGTAGCTTTGGCGGGCCGCGTTGAGCGCGCCTTCAAACTGCTGGCGAGCGGCGTTGGCTTGCGCCTCGGCGGTCTCCTGCTGGGTGCGGGCTTTTTCGAAAGCGCTGTGAGAAACGTCGCCGGTAGTGACCAGGTTGGCGTAGCGCTGGGCGTCGGCGCCGGCCAGCTTGGCCTGGGCTTGCGCGGATTCGTAGTTGGCGCGCGCGGCGGCGACTTCCGGGACTTTATTCGGGTCGAACGCGCCGCTGGTTAGACCGATGCGCGATTGCGCCTGACGGACGGATGCGGTTGCTTCCTCAAGCTGCGCTTTGGCCTGCTGGAGCTTGAGCTGGGCGTCGCGGTGATCGAGTTCGCAGATCACCTGGCCCTGGTGGACGAAAACGCCCACGTCGACCGGTGTGGAAAGGATGCGGCCGGCGACGGGCGGAGCGATGTCGGATGTTTCATCGGCGACGAAGCTGCCCGTTTCCTCAAAGGCGGCGGGGACGTTGCGCGACTGAGCGACGGCGGTGGATACGGGAACGTTTTGCGTCGTGGCTGCGGCCGAGACGGGATTTGGCTTCGTTCCGCACGCCGCGGAGAAGAGGATCGCGGCAATCGCGATTAGGGATAAGAATTTCAAGCGGCGCTCCTGTCGGTTTGCTTTACGCGAATTCCGTTCATGAGGATCCCGGTAAAAACTTCGACGGCTTCGTCCTGATCGAAACCGGCATCTTTGTAGTCGCACATGAAGACGTGGGTAGCGTACTGCTGGGCCATACCGGCGACGGCATAGATGATTGCGCCGGGATGAAGTTGCGCAAGCGCGCCTTCCTGCTGGCGGCGCGTGATGTAATCCTTCAGCATGTCGATAAAGGGGATGGCGAACTGCTTGTGGTGCATGGCGGCGAGTTCGTGACCTTCGAGCGCGGCGTAAAGCATGACGCGTTCGAACTTGGGATCGCCGTGGACGAGCTGGATGATCTTGGCGGTGAGATGGCGGAAGACGGCTTCGTCATCGTTCTCGGCCATGAACGCCTGCATCTCGGCAATCCATTGTTTGCCTTCCAGAAACTGACGGCGATGATCGAGGATGGCGGAGTAAAGCTGCTCTTTGCCGGCGAAATGGCGGAAGATAATGGCTTCGTTTATTCCGGCGGCGGCGGCGATCTCTTTCGTCGTGGTGCCGTTGAAGCCGCGGCGGGAGAAAAGGTCGATGGCGACTTCGATGATTTGGCGGCGGCGCTGGTCGGCGGAAAGCCGGGGAGGGGTTTCGGGAGCGGGGGTGGGTTGGGCCACGAATTGATTGTAAGTAAATACTTACTTACAAGTCAAAAGGTTTTTAGCTGGGCGGCTAACGGACCTTCCAGTGCCTCGGGTTCCGCTTTCCGTGAAAACAGGCAATCACAACAGCGCGATCCTCTTCTACCAGAAAGTAAAGCCCGTAAGGAAACCTTCGGATTCCGGCACGCCGTTTTTAACCTTCAAGCGTAGCGAAGCGCAAAGCACCTTCGGAAATTTCCGCGATAGTGTCACTCACGGCCTCCACAAACCGTTGTGCAAGTTCCGGTCGAATGCTCTCGTATCGAGCGATCGAATCGCTGAGTTCCGCGTTGGCCTCAGGCAGCCAAACGACTGGGAGCCTCACGGCATCTCAGGGTAGCTCAGAACGGATTTGCTCCCACGGAATTACCAGGGAAGTGTCCAGTTTGTAATTCGCCGCGCGGTGGTCGAGTTCCAGGCGCTGTTCATCAGTCACATCGTCAGGACGTGCTTCCAGGCTCTCCCACAACGCGTCGATGAGATCGAACTTTTCCGCAGCGGAGAGAATTTCGATCTCATTAGTAAGGAGCCCATGACGTCATCATATCTCTAGAACTGGCACGAATAGAGTTTGGAGGGAAACGGTGATTTGCAAAGCACATCGATGCTCTAGCCAAAGAGTTTGCGGCCGGTAGTTTCGATCCTAGCGCCGCTTGATGCGGATGACAGCCGACAGCCGAGCCAGCCTAAACCCCGACACACAACCCTCTTAATGCAAGTAGGAACGACTTTTGCGAAACAAATCGATTCTTGAGTTAAGTGGCTTACTTCCGGCAGCTTGGCTCGATGTTGCCGGGTTAGCGCCGGGGGGGAGGAAGATTTTCGGGGTGGCGGTGGGTTGTGCCGCCGATTGCTAGTAAAAACTTAGTTCCTCAAAAACGATGTACGATCACTTCTCCTCGAGGCGGGGCTGGGGCAATGAGACATTTACCGCGGACCCCGGTCTCCACCTGCTTGGCCGCGTGGTTTTGCGAAACAAATCGCTTTGTTGACTAAGTGGTTTGATTTGTGCGGGTTGACTTGATTGAGGCTCGCCCTTGGACGGCTGGTTTGACGCAGCCGTCCGGGGCGAATGGGACGGGTTCTACTTCACAGCTTTAGCGTAGTTGCCGATCAGGTTGGTCACGTTAATGGAACCCAGCCCGGTGGCGAAGTCCCATCCGGTGGTTGCCGGGTAAGCGCCGTCCGGGGCGGTGTCGGAAGTGGAGAGGATGCCGTACCGGCCGCCGCCGTTGTAACAGTTGACGGTGCCGGTGCAGTTGACGACGATGTCGCCCTGGGTGATGTCGTAGAACGCGCAGCTGCTTCCGACACCATTGCCCAGCGTGGAATTGCAGGTGGAGGAACCGGTGGTCCCGTATTCGGAAGCCGCGATCTTGTAATAGACCGGGTTCGGGTTACCGGTCTTCTTGCCGACCTTTTGGTTGATCAGGGCCTGAACGCCGGCCATGATCGGGGACGCGAATGAGGTTCCACCCGCCCCGGACCAGTTCACGGGAGCGCCGGTGCAGGGGACGCCGCCGAAAGCGGAGTCGGAATAGCATACCGGATAGAAGTGCGCCCAAACGCCATTGGAAGCGAAGAGCGAAACGTCCGGGATATCGCGCACGCCATCCTTCGCGATGCCGATGACGCCCGCCTGCCAAGACGGTTTCGGGTAGCCTTTGCAGGTGCCGCTCACGAGATACTCCGAAGTGGGGGTGCCTGAGAAGCAATTGCTGGGGCCGCCGCTGCCACCGGTGATCGAGCGGAATTCCGCACCGGTCGACGAGTTACAGAAAGACCCGGCGCCGTAAGTGGGGAAACCCTCAAAGCCCGCGATCAGACTGCTGGCGCAGGAGTCGTTCCACGGGATTTCGTTGACGTAGGAAAGCGCGGAGCCATAGGTGCTGGTGTTGGTGGCGCTCCAGTAGGTGGTGTAGTCCTGGGCGTAGCCGTCGCCGAAATCGGTTCCACCGACCGAGACGTTGTAAGCCGTAGCGGTAAACGCGCTGATCGAGATTCCGTGGGAGGCGTTGGTGTTGGCACCGTCGGTATAGAAGTGATCGTTACAGGCCGCGGCGGAGTCTCCCGAGGAAACGAACAACGACACGCCTTCGCTGGCGGCCTGTTGATACGCCTTATTGATGGCTGCGTTTTGCGTGGCGCCGGTCAAGGTTTCGCAAACGCCGTAGCTCATGCTGACGACCGTCGGCGGAGTGGCCTGATTCACCAGATTCTGCACGGCGATGAAGAAGCCATAAGTGGTGCTGGTGCCGGGGCAGGACGCCACTTGGATGGCCGCGGACGGCGCAGCCGCGCTGGCGTACTCAGCGTCGAGAATCGCTTCGAAAGAGTCACCGTTCACGCCGGGGTCCGTGCAATTGTTCGTACCGCTCGGTGGGGCCGGATGAATGGTGGAAAGGCTGCCGCCAGTGAAGGAGCTCAAGCCGAAGGTGGAGCGGAACGTGGTCCAATCCGCCGTGGAGTAGAGATCGGTATCTTCAACCACCGTGATGGTCTGGCCCTGGCCGGAAATGCCGCCTTTATAAGCCGGAGTGAAATTGTAGATCGTATGGAGGTCAGCGGGTACCACCAGGTAGTACGTGGATGTGCCAATCGTTGTGGTGTAGTTGGGGCGCTTCTCGTAGTACGTGCTGGCCGGGAAACTGTTGAGGGACACGACGCCCGCAACCGCCGGAGCGAGCGCGGCCGGAATTTTGGGATCGCTCATGTTGGCGATGCGGCTGGCACCGTTGACGCTCAGGTTGTGGATCTCGGTGTGAAACGCTTGGCGGATCTGGCCGGCGGTACCGGAGAAATCGATCACCATTCCGTTCGGATAGACGATGTTCACGGTGAAGCCGTTTACCTGAAGCCAACCGGTGATGACGTTGAGGTCATGGTCGGAGAGGCCGTAGGCGGCGAACTGGGCGGGAGTGAGCCATTGCTGGAAACGCGCGCTGGTGGAATCGTTCTGGGCATCCATCAGAGCCGACAACGCCTGCTCCTGCTGCGCTGAGCGCTGCAGTTGCAGAAGCATGTGAGAGAGCGGAAGAGAGTCGCTGACCCGTCCGCGGTCATTAGCCGCGTTCGCTTCCGGCCGCGTGTTTCCGGACAGCGTAACGAGCTGAGCATTATCAATCGGCTGGGTGATAAGGACAGGTTTAACGTCGGATTGGGCAAATGCCGTGACTCCCGTAAGGAGAAAGGCGCTTAGTATAAGCGGGCAACCGCTAAGGGGTTTTGCAAGCATAGGTGCTTCCGGTTATACCACAGGAAAACGGGGGCTTGCGGGCACCTGAGCAAGATCGGGAGAGTAAAAATACTATAACCACAATTCGCCGAATTAGCGCGTTAAACGCGCGCTTTCGGACAAAACCGGCGAGCCGCGGAAGGCTCGCCGTTATCTCGGAGCAGAATTCTTACGCGACCGCTTGCACATGGGCGTCGATCATCTTCTGGACGTCGTTCTTGCCCATCGCGCCGACGCGCTGTTCCACTACCTGGCCGTTTTTAAACAGCAACAGGGTCGGGATGCTGCGGACGTTGTAGCGCATGGCGGTCTGACCATTGTCGTCGACATTCAGCTTTCCCACTTTGACCTTACCGTTGTATTCGGAAGCCAGCGTATCAATCGTCGGCGTCATCTGACGGCACGGCCCGCACCACGGCGCCCAGAAGTCGACCAGGACCGGTACGCTGGCCTTCAGGACATCGCTGTCGAAGGCATTATCTGTAAACGTCAGTGTGTTGGTATCAGCCATAAATCGTTTTTCCCCTCAAATATTAGAGCGCCCTTACAGCTTAAGGATTCAGAAGGCGCTTATACAACTGGTCGTACTGCACGGCGCTTGCCATCCAGGAGAAATGCCGGCTCATGCCCGTTCGCATGATTTCCCGCCAGCGTTCCCGATCCTGCCACACGCGCAGGCAGGTTTGAATCGCCTGGACCATGGCGTAGCTGGAAAACTCGAAGAACCGGAATCCCGTTTCACTGTCCACGGTATCGTCCAAGCCGCCGGTCGCGCGCACCACCGGGACGGTTCCGTAGCGGAGGCTGTACATTTGGGTCAACCCGCAGGGTTCGTAGCGGCTCGGCATCAAAGAGATATCGGCGCCCGCTTCAATGCGATGGGCCAGAGCCTCGTCGTATTCCAAAGCGAGCCCGATGCGGCCGGGGTTCTGTTCTGTGAGGTTCCGGAACAACTCTTCGAAATAGGGTTCGCCGGAGCCGAGCACCACAATGTAGACGTCCTCCTGAAACAGCGTGGGAGCGGCTTCCGCGATCAGGTCCACACCTTTCTGGCCAGTTAGGCGGGTCACCACCCCGATGAGCGGCCGGTCACGCGCGGCTTCATTGAGCGCAAACTCCCGGATCAGTTCCCGCTTGCAGGCGTCCTTTCCTGCCAGGTTATCCGCTGAGTATTGCTCGGGAATATAGGGGTCGGTCTCTGGATTCCACCTTGTATAATCGGCGCCGTTCAGAATCCCGTAAAGCTGGCGTGAGCGCGCGCGGAGCAGGCCGTCCAATCCAAAGCCCTGTTCGGCCGTCTGAATCTCCCGCGCATAGCGCGGACTCACCGTTGAGATCGCGTCGGCGTAAACTAACCCACCCTTCAACAAGCTGACGTTGCCGAAGAACTCCATTCCATCCGGGCGGAACACCTGCTCAGGCAAGCCGAGGCGGCTGATGGAAGTCCGCGGGAACACACCCTGATAACCCAGGTTGTGAATGGTCTCAAGGGTCTTCGTCCCATAGAATGCCGGATCGTTCGATAGATAGCTTTTCAGATACACGGGAACCAGGGCCGCCTGCCAATCGTGACAATGAAGAATGTCCGGCCGGAAAAGCCGGCGGGCGAATTCGAAGGTGGCCAGCGAGAGCATGCCGAAGCGCAAGTCGTTGTCGCCGAACTCGCCCGCACCGTCCCGGTAAGGCCCATCGCGGTGATAGAAGTCCGGAAGGTCCAGGAAGTAAAACCCACTTAGCTCGGGCGTGGTGTAGACCGAAGGCCGCCAGGCGAATGGCCCCAGTTGCACCGGGAACGGATCCGTGACCTGACGGGTGGCGGCGGCAAGGGTGCTTTTGTAGCGCGGGAGCAGAACCGCCACTTCGTGTCCGAGCTTGCGAAGAGCCTCGGGCAGCGCTCCGACGACGTCAGCCAGACCGCCCGTTCCCGCATACGGAGCGGCCTCGGAAGACACCATCAGGATTCGGCTCATGAACGATTGCTATCATAGCCGAGGCAGGCTTTTGATTCGCTCCATTCCCTTCGTTCTGGCGCTTGCGGGCGCACTGCGGCTTTTCGGCGCGGAGACCGGGCAACTCGATGCCAGCGAGCCGCTCTTCACCGTGATGGCCGCCGCCAATGCGGCAGGTTATGACGCGGGCTTGGCGACGTCTCCACAACTGCGGCAGCAGGTTCGGGAGAGTGTGGCCGCGACGCAGGCGCCGGTGATTCAAAAATTGAAGGCCTGGTATCACGCCAACCCGGCCGAAAACAAGTATCAGGACCTGGCCCGCTTTATCACGCTTGGGTTGTCAGTGAACGGCGCCCCGGACTTCGGCTGGTCGAAGCGGGAAGTGGAGGTCCCGCCGGACGCCCGCGCGATGGACGAGTTCCGTCTGTTGCTGCCCAGCTTCTACGCCGACGCCAAGATCGGCGATCTGTGGCGCCAATCGCAGCATGCGGTCGATTCCGCGTTGAACACCTATCAGGAGCCGGTGGCCAAGGCGGTTCTCGAAGCCAATGCTTATTTGCGCAACCCGCAATCCGGTTTTCTCGGCCGCCGCTTCCAAATTTTCATCGACTTTCTGGGCGCGCCCAACCAAGTGCAAACGCGCAGCTTCGGTGACGATTACTTCGTGGTGTTGACGCCTTCGGAAGACCCGCGCATCGCCGATATCCGGCATGCGTATTTCCGATACCTGATTGACCCGCTGGCGATCAAGTACGGCATGGAGTTGAAGGAAAAAGATTCGCTGATGGACATCGCGGAAGGCGCTCCGTTGTTGAGCGGCCAATATCGGTTGGACTTCGGCTTGCTAGCCACGGAGTGCCTCATAAAAGCCGTCGAGAGCCGGCTAAACTCCAACCCCAGCATGATCGACCAGGCGTTGCGCGAAGGGTACATCCTGACGCCATTCTTCAATGAGCAGCTTGCGCTTTATGAGAAGCAGCCGGACTCGATGAAGCTTTACTTTCCGGTGATGGTGAAGACGCTGAGCGTGAAGCGGGAAATCCGCAGGTTGGAGAACGTCAAATTCGCGACGGAGCCTACGCAGGCGCCGCTGAAGAAGGTTGAGGTCCGTCCTGCCGGTCCGTCGAGTCTGGCCGCGAGGACGGTGGTTGAGGCCGATGGTCTCTATTACGACAAGCAGGATCTGGAAGCCGCCCGCAAGCTGTACACGAAAGCGCTGGAGCAGCCGGGGACGACGGCGGAGCACTCCAGGGCGTTCTTCGGACTCGCGCATATCGCGATGAAGCAGAAGGATCCGGAGACGGCGGACCAGCTTTTCCGCAAGACGCTGGAATCGTCACCCGACCCGGAGACGCAAGCCTGGAGCTGCTACTACCTGGGGCGGCTTTCGGAAATCAGCGATAACAAGGCGGAAAGTTCGAAGTGGTTTAGCCAGGCGGTGGGTGTGCCGGGTGCGCCACCGGAAGTGATCGAATCCATACGGAAGAAGATCGCGGATGCGGCGCACTGAGGAATAAGTAAATCATTCTGAGTAGGTGAGGGAGAACATGAAACGCTTTTTAGTGTGTGCCGGCTTAAGCCTCGGGTTGACGGTTGCCGCGAGCGCGCAGAATCCACCAAAACCCAAATCGCAGGCGGAAGTGACGGCGTTGCAGGCAATGTTCGGCGCGACCGATCCTGACGCCCAGATCGCCGCCGCGAACAATGTGCTCGATAAGTTCGCCGACACCGAGTTCAAGTCGATTGCGCTTTTCATGATCGCTTCGAATTACCAGCGGAAAGGTGACTTTCCCAAGGCGGTAACTTATGGAGAGCGCGCGTTGGAGGCGGACCCGAAGAACTACCAAGCCATGCTGGTGGTCTCAAGCGAGTACGCCCAGAACACCCACGACACGGACTTCGATAAGGAAGACAAGCTGAAGAAGGCCGATAAGTATGCGAGCGACGCCATCGCCACTCTGAAGACGGCGCCCAAGCCAAATCCGAATATGGCGGATGCGCAGTGGGAAGCGGCGAAGAAGGATATGATCGCGAGCGCGGATGAGATTCTGGGGCAGTCGGCGATGGTCCGCAAGAAGCCGGATGCGGCGGCGACTTACTTTCAATCGGCGATCGACGTAGCGGTGACGAAATCGCCGACCACTTACGTGCGGTTGGCGCAAGCCGACAATGCACTTGGCAAGTACGACGATGCCATCGCGGCGGCGGAAAAGGGGATGAACGCGCCCGATGCTCCGGCCAGCGTGAAGCAGTTTGCGCAGGCCGAGCGGGCACGCGCGATGCAGGGTAAGAACGGCCCGGCGAAGGCCGGAACTGCCGCGACGCCGGCGCCCACAACCCCGGCAACAACCTCAGCAACACCGCCGGCAACACCCGCGGCGCCCACCACTCCTCAACCCTGATTTGTCTGGAGCGGCATGAGCGCGGACCTGGCTGAAGTGGAAGCGGCCATCGGGATTCAGTTCATCGATCGCAAGTTACTGGCACGCGCCCTTACGCACAGTTCCCATCGCGGCGAGACGGCGTCCGAGCGGGTGCCCGAAGCCGACAACGAACAACTCGAATTCCTGGGGGACGCGGTGCTCGGACTGGTGGTGAGCGAGCACGTGGTGCGCGCATGCCCGGACTTCGACGAAGGCCGGCTTTCCAACGTGAAAAGCCGACTGGTCAATCGCGCCCATCTGGCGGAAGTTGCCCGGAAGCTGAACATCGGGGAGCACTTGATCATGGGGCTGGCGGAAGAGCGCAGCGGGGGCCGGGCTAAAACGTCTCTGCTCGCGAATGCGCTGGAAGCGCTTCTGGCCGCGGTGTATCTGGATGCGGGAATGGCAGGCGCGCGCCAGATGGTGGTGAATCACGTTGTGGGCGATGCAGATATGCGGGCGCTGGCGATAGCCGCGGTGAACAATATCAAAACGAGCCTGGAGATATTAGCCCGGTCGCGCGACTTACCGCGCCCGGAGTATTCGGTGCGCGCGGAGAATTCCGGCTTCCCGCAGGTGTTCGCCGCCGAAGTCAGAGTGGGGAAGGACCTGCGGGCGATAGGGCGGGGAAGTTCGAAGAAGAACGCGGAGTTGGACGCCGCGCGTCAGATGTTGGCGCATCTTGAAGGGACTTAAGAGCGCGCTCCTCCCTATTGGGCGCGCGGGTGTTCCTTGACTTCAATCCGCTTACCGGGCGTTGATCGCTTGTAAGTGGCTTTCGAGGTTCCGCTCCACCTCGGATTTGCCACCGATTGTGTCATTGTAGAAAATTACTCGGAAGCTGCGAATGTCGAACGGCAACTCCGCGCCGCGTTGCGCGAGTAGTATCGTCGGCTTTCCCAAGGCATGGGCGTAACCCAGTTCATAGAACACATTCGGATTCGCCGGAGTGATTTCGGCAATCACGATCTCCGCTTGCTCGATCTCCCGTTGAATATCCTGGAAGACGACTCCAGGCCCAACCTTTTCATCTATCCGGAACACATCGAAGCCGGAGTCCTCCGCCCTTTTCTTAATAACGTCCCGATAGAAAGTGTCGTACGGTTCGGCAAAGTGCATCGCGACGAATGCCCTTGGGCGCTCGCGTTTGACGACGACGTTCGAGAACCGCACTTCCTGGCTCCCCGCTGCGATTAGGCCAACCTGCCTGCCTTCCAGAGGACGAGAAAGAAGATGTTGGAGGACAGGAACCTCATCTACCAGCACTCTCAATTCCTGTCCGGAAAGGTTCACCTGCAGGACATAATCTTGTTCACTTCTGAGGTTTTGAAGCTGACCGGCGACAACGAGCGGTCTCCACCCAAAGCCGCTCATATATTCCCCGACGGAGTATGCGCTTCGGGCCGCCCCAAGTTCCACGAAGATATACGGCTGCTCTTGAGAGCGGTACCCAAGAACGATACCTCCGGCCTGCTCAGATCCCTCGAACGGAGCTGAAAACCGGATCCGCACCTGGCAAGTGCCATTCTGCAAGCTCGCGTTGGACACCGCCAATCCCACGGCAGATGCTTGTCCGTGCGCTTCGGCGGATTCCCCTCTACCGCGAAATGCCTGCCCGGCCTTGGTGAACTCCCACTGGCCCATAATGGCCGCCCAGTTGAGAGTTGCATCCTTACTCGTTCCGTTTACCACAGGCGTCAATGACATCCAGCCGGTATTGTCTCACTCAACGCGAGCGGGAACAGGAACATCGGGCTGGTCGCTCATCGCAAGCATATTGCCGATCTCTTCGCGAACGCGGTTGTTATCCCACCCCAGATGCCGGGCCAGTTCCAGCGCGAAAGGTTCCAGTAACTCCGGCGTCCAGCGCCGCTCGTAACCCCAATAAGTGGAAACGAACATCAGATCGCTCAGGCGTTCGACGAACTCATGATCCACCGCGAACGCGATTTGCGCGGCTTCCAACCGAGTCAGGCCGGAAGGAGCGGCAGCCGTCAGACGGCCCAACACTGGCGAAGTTTCATTGCCGTAATCCCGGATCAGATCGCGAACATCGACTTCCGCTAGATCGTACTTACTGGCAATGCCCTTCACCCCGGCCAGAAGCTGCTGGATGGCATCACGGGTGTTGCCGAGTATCGGCGTGTCCGACGTCGGATGTAAGTGAGCGAGAGCGGGCCAGACTAAGTCGCTCGCCTCTTCGCTCATCAATCGATAGGTGGTGTACTTACCGCCCGCCACGTGCACCACGCCAGCCGCGTCGGCCCAAATGCGGTGCTCACGGCTGGTCTTGGTGGCCGACGAGGATTCATCGCGAACCAGGGGTCTGAGTGAGCTATAAGCGCAAATCGGCTGGTGCGGTCCGGTGTTCGGAAAGACTTCGTCGACCACCCGCAGCAAATAGGCGACTTCCTCCGGCGAGATACGGATTTGATCCGGTCCGGTCTGATGATCCACGTCGGTTGTGCCGATTAGCGTGCAACTAAGCCGCCGTCCCCAGGGGATGAAAAAGATGATGCGGCCGTCATGCCCGAAGTACGAGATGGCGTTCTCACTCCGCCCGATGCGCGGCAGAATCAGATGCGATCCGCGCACCAGCCGCAAACGGCTTCCCTTGCTCCATGCGCCCGTCGAATCGACAATGGCGCTGGTGAGGGACGTGAATCCGCGGCCGCTCAGCCGATCCAGAAGCTCCACGCGCCACCTGCCTTCGGGCGTTTTTTCGACCGCCTCGACCGAGACGTAGTTAGCCGCCGCCGCGCCGCGGCTCACGGCTTCCCGAATGTTCAACAACACCAGGCGCGCCGAGTGAACACGGCAATCGAAAAAGCGAGCGCCGGAGAAGAACGCACCGAGCCGCGGTTCCAATCGCTGTAGATCCCGGCTGGAAAGATGGCGATGCCTCTCGATGTTGTTTTTGCCCGCGAGTACGTCATAGAGATACAAGCCCGCACCGTAGAAAAGCGCGGAGAACAGATTGCGCATCGGGATTAGAAAGGCGAGCGGTTCCACCAGGTGAGGCGCCGTGCGGAGCAGCGTGGCCCGTTCAGACAAAGCCTCCCGCACCAGCTTGAACTCCAGGTTTTTCAAGTAGCGCAGGCCGCCGTGGATGAGTTGGGAATTGCGCCCGCTGGTGCCCGAACTGAAATGACCGCGGTCCACCAGCCCGATCCGGAGCGGCTTGCCGGCCAACTCCGCGCGCAGAGCGAGATCTCTGACGATGCCCGCGCCGTTCACGCCGCCTCCCATCACTAGAACATCAAGAGTTTCGAGTTTCGCCAGAGTGGATTCGCGATTGCCGATCGTCATTTCACTTGCGCCAGATGAGGGCCCACAGCAAGAGTAATCCCATCACGAGAACCACCGACACGCCGATCAGGAGCCCATGCATTTCAGACTATTCGATCTTGAACACGCGGCGAACTTCCACTTTCTTATCCGCCACACCATCATGGGCCGTGACGATCAGCGTGTAATCGCCTACCGATGTTCCCGGTTTCAGCGTAAGCGATAGGATGCCCGGAATGTAAGGCTTTGGATAGAATTCCGCGCTATCGTCCTGCGCCGCCGTGGGTTCTTCGAGCAGCACGCGGCCGGTGGAATCGGCGATCGCGATCCCATAGGAGACGTGCATTGCGCCCTTCTCGTCATGGCGGAAGCCGGCGATTTGAAACTTCACATTCATTTCTTCGCCGACCCGGAAGGCCGGTGTTTGTAAAGGCCGGATGTCGCTTTCGTTGCGGAAGAAATCGAGATTCAAAATGGCGAACTCCGCGGACGGAACCATCTTCAAACCGCCCACCAGGAACGAAATTTCCTTCGCCGCGGCCGCGCCGTTTATGTCATCGGTGAGACGAACGGCGAAATCTTATAAGTACCCGGAACCAGCACGCCGGGCAGCGTGAAACTGCCGCGAAGCTTGGGAACCCATTCCTTATCTTCCGGCGCAAGCGATGTTTCCAATTTCCCCGTGATCGAGGGCGTGAGAGGCGCACCCGCGGGATCGGACGGCTGAGCCTCAAAGTGCAAGCCGGCCTTATCTTCCTTGCGGCCGAACCCTTCGACAAAGAAGCTGAAATGGACCACTTCGCCGGGGGTAAAAGTATCCGGACGAAATACCGGCGGCCCGTCCTCATACTGCTGAACCGAGGCGTGAGTGATTTCCAGCGTGGCGCCGGATGCGGCGGACGCGAGCGCGATCAGTCCGATAAGCCAGCGAAATCTCACGGCGTTTTGTCGTCGGTCTGCAGGTTCAGCGGCAGATCGATATAGCAGACGATCTGGTCGGATTCATCGGAAACGCGCAGCTTATAGTGCTTAGGCGCGACGTCGAAAGCCACTGTTCCCTTGTCCCCATCCATGGGTTTAATTTTGCGCACCACTCCGAGCCATTCGGGAATATCGGCGCCGTCGGTAAGCTCGTTGTAGGTGACGTTATTGTCGTCCACCAAGGAGATCGTCGGCACCGCGCTGTCTGTTGCGCCGCCGTTGTTGACGCTCATGTGAACCACCAGGAATCGATTGGCCGGCACCCGGGGGCTAGCCTGCGAACCGAGCGTCAAATACCAGTGAGTATCGATAGCGGTGTAAACCAAAGGGCCGGCCTGCACTCGGTCTCCAAGATTATACGTGCGAATTTCATTGGAACCGGAACCGCATCCGGCAAGGGACATCGCTAGAAGAACGAACAAGGCGCCACGCTGCATCGTTCTCGATTTTAGCGGAAATGATTAGTAGCGTTCTTCCAGCATTTTCTGGAATTTGCGGCGCTGCTCCGAATTCAGCACTTGCAGGATGCGTTCATGACCCTCAGCCAGCACATTGTCGTAATACTTATTGAAATCGTCCAGAATCATGCTGAGTTGAGCAATCTGGTCATCACTCAGGTTGAGCTTGGTTCGCCAGCGGGCAAGCGTGTCTTTCTTGCTCTCGGTCAGTTGAATGGAGTGGTGAGCGGCGCGAAAAGCATAGTTTCGCATCCCCACCGCTCCGGCCGCGGCTCCGCAGAGAAACGCAACGACCAGCAGAGAAACCAGCGTCGTCTTCGGCCGGGTTGCGATTGCGGTTTCAGTCGCCGTCATTGCTGATGATAATTCGCAAGCGTGACCAGCATTCCGTTGATGTGCTGCTGCGGATCGGCGGCCGTGACATCGTGGCTAGCGATCACGGCTTCGGGCGTATGATCAGCCGCGGCCATCGAATCGCCGGGGGCAGTCGCCAGGTAGCTCCCAAAAGCCGCCAAGCCGAGCAGGGAAACCACGGCGGCCTTGCGAACCAGGCTGGCATCGATACGGAAAACATTCCAGAAGCTTCGCGATTGCTGTTCCTGAAGCCCACGCATCACGCGAGCCGAAAATCCGAGAGGCGGCCCGACCGCCGAGTCCACGCGCAGGGAACGAAACCCGGCGTTCAACCGCCGCATCCGCTCCGCCTGCTCGAGACACTCCGCGCATTCAGCGAGATGGGACTCGAACTCGCGGCTGGGAGAACCGTCGAGATAATCTTCCAGACCTCTTTCGATTATGTCGTGCATAGCGTTTTGCCTATTCATCCCGGAACCCTGATACACCGCCGGCTAGCCGGCCATCGCGCCCGGCGCACGATCCAGCCGCTGGGCCGCCTTCACCAGCTTCTGCCGCGCGCGGAACAATTTTACCTTGATTGTATTCTCATTCATGTGGGTTAACTCGGCCAGTTCTTCCACCGAATATCCTTCCACTTCCTTCAACATCATCAACGTCCGCTCTTCTTCCGAAACCTTGGCCAGAAGCTTAACAATGTAGTCTTTGCTGGCCAGCCGCTGGTCCGTCCGGGGCGTGCGGTCGCCGGCGGGTTCAATGTTCTCCACCCGGCGGACTTCATCTTCGCTCAGATCGCTTTCATAGACCAGCTTGCGCACCTTCTTTTTGCGAAGGTAGTCGAAGCATTCATTCACCGTGATCTTGTAAATCCAAGTAATCAGAGAGCTGCGGAAATCGAAGTTCTTGATCGAGAAGTAGACCTTGGAAAACACCTGCTGGGCGATGTCCTCCACATCGTTGCGCTGCCGCACGATGCCGTGGATGATCGAGAACACCTTGGACTGGTACTTCTCGACGATCTCCTGGAAGGCCGTCTCGTCGCCCGATTGCGCGCGGCGCACCAAGGCGCCTTCAGGAGTATTCTGATAATCCACTCTGGTTCTGGATACCGGCCGCAGTTCTTCGACTTGGGAGCCGAGACTCGGAAAAGCCAACGCGCTGGTGAGCGTCCCCATACAGCGCTACGGACGCGGCCCAACTGAAATCGGTTTCGGGCGCGGGCTTCCTTTGTGAAGGTTAACAGATGACCTAAACTGATTTCGCAACGTTTTTGCGACGTGGCGGCGGGCCGGACTATCGATATACAATAAGTAAGGAACGCTCACACGGAGTCGATCGAAATTATGGTACAGCTAACGTCGGAAGCAGTGAACAAGGTCAAGGAAATTCTGGAGGCGCAATCTCCCAAGCCGGCCGGGCTTCGGCTCGCGGTGGTGGGCGGTGGATGCTCCGGCTTCAGTTACTCGATGCAGTTTGAGAACAAGCCGAACATGCTCGACAAGACCTACGATTATGAAGGCTTGAAGATTTACGTGGATCAGGCCAGCATGCTCTATCTGGAAGGCGCTCAGGTGGATTACGTGGAAACGCTGGAAGGTTCCGGCTTCAAGTTTAACAACCCGAACGTGAAATCGACGTGCGGCTGCGGCTCTTCGTTCAGCGCGTAAAATCCGCTTTCTCCTCAGCATTCCTCTCCGCGGACGGGCGCACGCCGGTGCGTCCTTAGCCGCTTCGAATCACTTCCACCTCATTCGACTGGCACTTTACGCCAAACGTGCCGGGGACTTGGCACTCCGCCCTCACCAGATACTTTCCCGGAGCGCTCATGTCGAATAACCCGCTGAGCGGAAGCTCGTTGTGGACCGCGCTCCTGGCGGGAAACACCGCGCTCTGCCTCGCATCCGGGTGCACCGCCAGCAATCTCTTTCCATAGGGAGTGACTTGCAGCGGCATCCCGTCCGGTCCGGTGACTGCGACCTCATAAAACACAATCCAGTCCGCGATGATCGCACGGGTATCCGCGTCGGAGTTATTGCGCAAACTCAGCGCTAAATTGAAAGGCGCTCCCGCTTCCGCAACCGCGGGCCGCGCCTGAATCGAAAGCTCAAACTGGTTCTTCGGCGGTCCCCAGAGGCGCGTGTCCAGGTTCTTCCACCGGTCTTTCCGCCTATCCTGACGCACCGTGAAGCCGATCAGGCCGAGCACGTCGAGAAAGTTGTCAAGGGAACGCCGCAGGTTCATTGCGGCTGAGGAGCGCCCGCAACCGTCCAGAACGGCTCGCCCGCCGGCAGGTATGTGACCGGAATCCCCGGCAGGAAAGTTTTCAGCCACTCCGCGCAATATTTCATTCCGGCTTCCTCCGAAACGTCGTGACCCATCACGACCAGCGCCTTCTTTTTGTGTTCATCGACGGCGTCGACCGCGTACGCCACCGTCTCCCATTCGCGCGATTCGCCGACGATCAGCACATCCACATCCGCGCGCTCCAACGCCTGCATCTGCCGGTCCGCGCCGGCCGCGCCGGGAAGAAAAGCCACGTGCCGGATCACCATGGCGGGGTCGCCGATGACGCGCATGGTTCGGATCTGCATCTTACTCTGAATCTGCCCGGCCAGATTCTTGAGCGTCATCTCGGGAAACAGGAACATCATCGGGTCCGCGGCGTTCTGGTACTGATTCCAGCCCAATGCATCCATCATGCCCCGCATGATTCCATCCGGCTTCATGGCGGGAAAATGCCAGTGATCGTGGAAGCGGAAAACTACAAGATGATGCTGGCCGATGAAGGCCATCTTCGCCTGATAAACAGGATCGGAACCGAGGGCTTTGGTGTCATCCTGATGGTTATAAAACGATGGCTCATGGCTGATGATCAGGTTCGCGCCCACCGCCGCGGCGCGCTCCAGCACGTCATAGGTGTCGGTGAAGCTGGTGACAATGCCGGTCACGGGGGTATCGGGATCGCCGGCTTTAAAAGTGTCGACGGTCTGGCCGATCCAAGGCCCACCGGAATGCTGCTGGATTTTGGCGATCACCTGGCGCGCGGTGAGCGGCTGCTGGGCGAATAAGCGCGGCGCGATGAGTAGTGCGATGACAATCGTGAGCTTCATTTCTTCGACTGATTATAAGCGCCGGGAAAGAAAAAAGGCGCCGGAGCGATTGGCCCGGCGCCTTCGTTGCAGCTTGAGGAAGTGAATTTAGAAGCTGATCCGCAGTGCGAACTCGAGCGCGCGCGGAGCGGCGAGCCCGAAAACTCCCGTTCCCGCACCTACGCGGTTATCTATCCGATTGGCTTGGGTGGTGCCGTTGAGCGACCCGGGCGCGCCCGTGAGCAAGCCGCTGATCGTGTTGGGAGGCAGGTCGAAGTTGGCGAAGTTGAAGAGGTTGAACGCGCTAACTTTCGGTTCGAACTCGACGCGCTCGCGCCACTTATAGGTCCAGCTCAAGCTCATATCGAAATCGCGCAGGCTGCCGATTCCGACTTCGCCCGCCGGCGGAGCTTGCAGCGTGGGGGCGACGCCGCCGAGCGCCTGCAACTGCGCTAGTGTAAACAACCCGTTGTCGATCAGAACCTGACCCGCGGGTGTCGGCTGGTTTGCCACGTTCGTGTTGTAGTTGGAAATCACCGCAGCCAGGCTGTTGAGAGGAATGCCGCGATTGAACGAGCCGACCTTCGTCCCCGGTATGAGATCTCCCACTGTACCGTCGCCCGTGAAGTCGGTGCGGAAAATCTCTCCAGCTCCAATGCCCGTATTTGGCACAACCAGACTCGATGGAAGACCGGAGTAGAAGTGCGAAATGATCGAAGTCCGAAATCCCTTCGGGAGATCGAAGAAGCCGCCGAAGGAGAACTGGTTGGTCCGATCGAGCAGCGAGGGACCCGTGAAGCCAAGCGGATTGCGGTTGTCGATAGCCGCAAGAACGAAATCCTGATCGCTGGCACTCGGACTGGTGGGACTCGAACCACCCGGGTTTTCGAATCGGGACAGGCTATACGACGCCTGCAGGTTCACGTGCGTGATTCCGTAGAAATGAGTGTCGATGTTTTCCGTCAACTTCACATCGAGGCCGTTGTAAACCGACCTTCCGATTGGTTCCAACAACGGAACCGAAGGGGCAGCCGGGTTGATCCCGGAGAAAGCGCAACCGTATGAGTATGGGCAGGAGCCGCCAAAATCAACAGAAGGGGACGTAAGGCCATTGCCCGCAAAGTCCGCCATCGTGGCGCCATTGGCTATGGCGCCGTTGATCGAAGTGGCATTAAACTCCGAAAGAGTCGCGGCGATGGCGCTCTGAGCAGCGGATTTGTTGAAATACCGCGTATCGCCGACATGATTCTGATCGACGCCGAGAAGGCTATGCGTCGTGATGTTGCGCAGGTAATCCACCGTGAGAACAGTGCCGCGATGGAGTTCCTGCTGGAATCCGGCGTTCATCTGAACCGACCGCGGCGTTTTATAGTTCGGCGCGAACAATCCTAGAGGAACGTTTACACCGTTCGTTAAATCGGACGCAAGGTAATTCGGATTCGGAGCGGATAGGTTAAAGGGGAAAGCGGCTTGGTATTGGTGCTGGAACGCGGCGAGACCGGCCGCGGCCTGCCCGACAGTCCCAGCGCACAGGCTGCTGGGGATGCTGATGGTTCCGCCGGGCACATTCACCGGAAGGGACTGCCCGAACAAACAACCGAGGCTATCCTGGAAAAACGCGCCGTTCGTCAAGCGCAGAGGACGGTCGAACAGAACGTTGTTGAAGATGACGTTCTCATAGAACAACCCGGCTCCCGCGCGGATTACGGTTTTGCCCTTCTTCGTCGGATCCCAGGCCAAGCCAAGCTGGGGACCAAGGTTCTTACTGGGATCGTTCACCGGATTGCCTGCGCCGGGAATTGCGGCATTCAGCGACGCAACCGCGGGGAGATCGCTATCCGTTCTGCCGGTATCGTGAACGTAGCGGACGCCGTAGTTCAGGGTAAGGTTGGGAAGGATCTTCCAGGTGTCTCCGAGGTATATTCCGAGGCGGTTGTCCGGACCTAACCGGCCGGCGGGGAAACCCAACCCGGGATGCTCGGTCGAGTAACCTTGACCGTTGCCGAGAATCACTTCTTCCACCGGATAGTTCAACGGGTTGCCTGACCCGCCCGGGTATGGCCCGGTAGCGGCCGATGCAATATCGGCAGGCGACAGGTTCGTTACCACTTGCGGCGCTAAACCGAAGAAGCTGGCAAAACCGCTGACCTCGATGTAGTTGTAATCCACGCCGTACCGGAGGAAGTGTTTTCCCAACGGCTTGCCGCCGTCGTACTTGACCTGCTCATCCAACTGAGGGGTTGCCTGCGGCGCCAGTAGATTGGGCCCGGTTTGCGGTCCATTGTTCACGCTCAGATTTACGCCGATGTTTGCGAGCGGAAGGCTGCTTCCAAGAACCGCATCCTCAATGTTGTTCTGGAACTTCATGTGGTTGAAGCGGATGCTATGCGTGAAGGAACCGGTATTGAAATCCGCTCCCACCACGTGGCTGCGGGTGTAGTTCTTGCTCTGGTAGGGAGACAGACTGGCGGAGAAGAACGTAGCTTCCGCCAGACTGCTGAAGTAATTGAACCGGTAAAACAATCGCAAATTGCTCGTAGGCTGCCAGTCGACTCGCGCCATCGGAAGGTTTTCGCGGAACGGCGACTTATAGCCGCCGGAGAATGCTTCGAACGGCGCCGGGTACTGCACCGGGATGAACGAGTCCTGCTTCGTCCGCTCGTAATCCATGAAGTAGAAAAGCTTGTTCTTGATGAGGTATCCGCCTAGGCGGCCGCCGAATTGGTTGCGCTGATACGGCGCGTCCAGGCCTTCGGGATGCGGTAGTTGCGCGCCCCAGCGGCTGTCGCGGATCAGATAAAAAAGCTCACCGTGCAACTCATTGCTGCCGGATCGCGTGGTCACGTTCACCGCGCCTGAACTCGTGAGGTCGTTCGAGAGATCCAGGTTTGACTGGCTCAACTGGAACTCCTGAATGCCGCTGGAGGGGATGTCTTCCGTCGTCGTGCCGACCGTCTCATCGGACACGTCGACGCCGTCCACCGCGATGCGCGCGGTTCGCCCGAAACGTCCGCCGAATGAAATCGAGGAGAAGCCGACTTTGGTTGGATCGAAGTTGGTTCCGTCCTGAATCTGGACGCCGGGTTCAAGCTGCGCCAAATCGAGGAAGTTGCGCCCATTGATCGGCAGCAGGTCAATTTGCTGCGCCGTCACGACGCCTTCCACCGTCGCCTGCTCGGTGTTGATGCTGACGGTGGTGGCTGCGACTTCCACCACCTGGGTCGACTGACCAAGCGATAACTTGATGTTGCCGGTGGCCGTGCTGCCTACCTGGACGGTGACGTTCAACTGCGTAGTCTGAAAACCTGTAGCTTCCACGCGGACCTGGTATTCACCAGGAATAAGTCCGGGGGAGCTGTAGTTGCCGGAACTCCCCGTGACGCTATTGATGGTTTGACCGGTCGCCTGACCGGTGATTGTGACCTTGGCGCCAGCAACGACCGCGCCTCCCGGATCGGTTACAGTGCCTTGAACGCTTCCGGTGGCAACCGTTGTCTGACCTTGAACCAGCGACGCACTGGCAAGCCCAATGATTAAACCGAGTGTCTGAAAATACCGTCGAGCCGAAACTCTCATGTGCACCCCCCAAAAATTCAGAATTCGTGGAGTATAGCACAAGCTACTTTAATGCAAGTGAAACCGGAGATATTATTACGGCAATATCGCCGGCAGCACCGACGTCTGCGCCACTCTGCCCGTCCTCGCATCCGCAATCGCGATGTGGTTCGTCTCCAGCGTGGTTCCCAACGTCTGGTCCAGATTCACGCGCGCGTTGCTGTAGCTCACCAGCGCGGCGATCTCCGTATTCTGCGACGCCGTCAAGTCCCGCTGCTGCTGAATCACGTTGAACGGTGTTGACGCGCCCAGATTGAACTTCTTCTGTTCGCTATCGAGCAACTGCTCGTTGAGCACTCGCGCGCGCACCGCCGCCTCGTACCGCGCGCGCGATTGCCGCAGGAACACCACCGCGTTCAAAACGTCCACTTGCGCCTGATTGTTATCCTTCGCCTGCTCCAGTTGGGATTGGCGGATGGCCAGCCGGTCGATTGCAAAATCGGCTTGCGCCGCCCGATTGTGGAGCGGAATCACGGTGAATCCGCCAACATTCTCGGAAGGGAAATCCCGCCGGAAAACCTGTCCCAACGCCGTCCCTAACCCGCCAACGAAGTAAGGGTTGGGTCCGAAGGTAAACCCATCGATGCTGGCGATTTTGGCTGTTCCCGCCGCGCCCGCATCGCTCGTCCCGGCGAGCAGTTGCAGCTGAGGCAGAAGCCCGCTCTTGGTTGCGATGGAAGACACCTCTGACGTCTCGATATTTGCCTTCTCCGCCATCAGGTCATTCCGGTTGGTAAGCGCCGTGTGCACGAGTTGTGAACTGGGAGGAATATCGTCGGTCGGCGGGATCACAATTCGATCCAGCGGAACGATCTCCGTGCGCGCCAGCAAGGGATCGCCGATGCCGGTGCGGCTGATTAGAGTCTTCAGGATAATTTCCTGCTGCTGCAGCGCCGCTTGTGAATTCACCAGATCCTGCTCCGTGGAGGCCACCTGGGATTCCGACGTGATGAGATCCAGATTCGATAGCGACCCGATCTCCACCTGCCGGCGGCTATCGGCCAGCAGCCGCTGCGCCACATCAAGCGCCGCCTGTTTGGCTTTCATGTCCTCGTAGTCCCCCACCAGCGCATAGTACGAGTTCAGCACGTTGGCAGTGGTCGTAATGAGCGTCGATTTAAAGTTGAGGTCGCTGGTTCGCAGATTGATCTTAGCGACGCGGATCTGCCTGGTGTTTACGGCTTCTCCGAATCCCTGCAACAAACTCTGTTGGATGTTGATCGCGACTGTCGGAAACTCGGAAGGATTCGTGACATCGCTGATCGCGTTCTCGTCCAGGTAGTGATTGTTGTAGGTGACGTTCACGCTGCCGCCGATTGGAAAGCCCTGCTGATAGGAGCCGAAATACGAGTGCTGGTTTTGCAACAGAACCGGATTCTGCCCGGTCTGCACGGAATCGGCCTGCAGATACGTCTTGTGGCTGAACACGCTTGATTCCTGAATGGCGGGGTCGAGCGTCTGCGCCACCGGACCCACTTGCGAAATGGTTGCGTTACCCGTGCTTCGATTGTTCGCGTTCTGACCGGAACTCAAGTTGGCCGACGCTTGACTACCCAGCACACCTTGGCCGCTCGCGACGGAACTGGCTTGAGAAGCGCCGCTCGGTACGCCCGGAAGCGACCCGCCCGCTTCCGCGCGCTCCACCGACCACTCGAGCGAAATCGGGTTATACCGCGCCACTTCGATATCGACGTTGTTCTCAAGCGCCAGTGCGATCGCGTCCTGCACCGTCAGGTACAGCTTTCCCCCTCGTATCAGGTTGCGCATTCGGTCGGAATTCGCTCGGCGCACGGGTGGAACCGCGGGCGCCAGGTAAGGCCGCCATAAGATGGGGGCTTTCGGACGTGCCGGCGCAATCGCGTCCTGCTGAATAGTTCCGGTTGAGATTTGCTGGCCGAACGCGGCGGAAGCGCAGAGCCCCGCCGCAACAATCCGCCGAACCCTCCCCCGCTTCATCGCTTCTCCTGAATGCTCAACGGCAAATTCGCCGGCAAGTTGACCGGAACGCTCGCCACCTTACCGCTCATCGCCTCCACCGTGGAGACGTGGTTGACTTCGAGCGTGGTGCCCAGCGCCTGATCGAACGCGATCCGCGCGTGGCTGTAGTTGGCCATGGCCTGCGCTTCCGAACTTTGCGCGCTTGCGTAGTCGCGTTGGTCCTGCACCACCTGAAACGCGGTCGAAGCGCCCAGCGCGAGTTTCTTCTGATCCGCGTCCAACGTCTGCCCGGAGAGCACGCGCGCCTTCACGCCCGCATCGTATCGCGCGCGCGCCTGCTGCAGACCGATTACCGCGTTCTGCACATC
Organism: Bryobacteraceae bacterium; assembly: GCA_965225785.1. Taxonomy (GTDB): domain Bacteria; phylum Acidobacteriota; class Terriglobia; order Bryobacterales; family Bryobacteraceae; genus Bog-113. Next base: position 190,855 of record CBDDBV010000035.1, read on the forward strand.
CACGCGGACCTGGTTCATGCTCTTCTGCAGCGTCAGTTCGTTCTGCCGGATCTCGATCAGACTGGTCACGTAATCGGCTTGCGCGGCGCGGTTCCGCAGCGGAATATTCAGCGACAACCCAGCCGAATAATTCGGATAATTGCGGCGGAAAATCTGCGCCAGAAAATTATCGTATCCGCCCACAAACGGAGAGTTCAGAATGCTCGATCCGGTAGCCGCGACGCCCGTCAAAGCGTTGTTGGTCAGTTCCGCGAAAGCCTGCAAGCTGGGCTTCAGCGAATTCTTCACGCCCACCAGATTGATGTAGTTGCTGCTCAGGTTGATCCGGCTGGTCTCCACGTCCACGCGCCGGTTCAGCGCTTCCGCCACCAGCCGGTCCACTGGACGGTCTTCATCTTTTTCCGGGATCACGATCTTGTCGAGCGGCACAATGTGGACGTCGGCCAGGTCCGTGGTCGCAACGCCCGACCGGCTCAACGCATTCTTCAGCACTGTCTCCTGCTGAGCCAGGTTGGTCTGCGAGATGATCACGTCCTGCTTCGCCGCGTAGAGTTGGCTCTCCGCGCGCGTCACTTCAATCTCCGCCAGCGTTCCGATCTCCACCTGTTTCTTGTTGTCGTCGTAAAGCTGCTGCGCGGTTTCCAATTCCTCCTGACGCGCCCGCAGGTCCTGATTGAAGCTGACCAGATCCCAGTACAGATTCAGCGCCGCCGAAACCGTGGTGATCAACTGCTGCTTGAACTGCAGATCGGTCACTTTCAAATTGTTCCGCTGCACTTTGATGTTGCGGTTGTTCACGGAAGACCCGAAACCCTGCAACAGGTTCTGCGTCACCGTCAGATCCAGGTCGCCGGAGGTGGATGGGTTCAGGTTGAAACTGAAGCTGTTTACTTTCAGACGTTGGCTGGCGTAGGTCAGAACAGCGCTTAAACCGAAAGAAAAGTTCTGCGTGTACTGCGCATCGTACGTGCGGCTGGCCGATACAAACTCGGTGGTGCCCACCAACTGCGTGTTGTTTTCCGGAACGGTCGAATGCTGGAAATTGACGAAGCCCGTGATCGTCGGGTCATACGAAATCAAAGACGGCCCCAGTTGCGTCAAGATGCCGCCGCCCGCGCTGACGCCGCTTCCACCCGTTCCCAACGTTCCGCCTCCCGCATTCAAACTCACGCCGGTGAGGCTCACGCTGGCCGGCCCTTGCGCCACGCCCTGCCCGACGCTTCGCAGAAGGTTGCCGCTCTCGGCGCGCTTCAAAATTTCGCGCGCAAGCAAGGGCCCGTACCGCTGCACTTCCACGTCGATGTTGTTCTCAATCGACAGCGCCACCACGTCCTGCGCCGTGAGATACAGATTGCCCGCGCGAATCAGCGACTCCAGGCGCGGGGTGTTGCTCAGGTTCACAGGTGGAATGGATCGGGCTTCATACGGCCGCGTCAACCATCCGAGCCGGCCCTTCGCAGGATCGATTCGAACGGCGGTCTGCGCCGATGCGGGGCCGGCAACCAGCAACGACGCACAGAGTACCGCACACGTGCCGCGCAGCGCCCGGCTGCAAATGGAGGTGTCCTTCATCTAGGTGAATAACGGATGTGGAGAGAATGGAGTTCCGAAAAATATCCTGGCATGGCTAATCGCTATTTCGGCTGCGGAATCGTCACCGGGTCCAATATTGAATACGGATCTATGCGCGTGACCTTCCATTTGCCTTTGATCTTTTTTTCCGTGACATTTATCCGCATGCGACGTCGCGTCACCCGATTAAAGCCGTCTCGAGAAGTAATCTGCACAAACCAATCCACCAACGCCTCCACCTGTTCACCGTTTCCGGATTCGCTCAGCACATCGAGCGAGGCCGCAACGTCGTCCTGCGCCAGCAGCGCGCCCACGTTGGTCTCGATGTCACGATAACCGGGCGTACTTGGATCGACGTATCCCATGAAGCTTATCCCATTGCCTTCGCTCAGCGCCGCGGCCATGTTCGCCAGCACGTCGCATGAGCGGCAATCGGGTTCCTGCCAGAATAACGCGACCGCGAGCAGCGCCCCAATCACGTCCGGTAACTCCCGTTAATTTCGATGTAGCCTTCGGTCAGGTCACACGTCCAGAAAGTCGCGCGCCCTTTCGATTTTCCCGTAATCACAAACCGGATTTCGCATTCGGGCTGATGCAGTTTCTCTTGCAGATTCTCTTCATCGAACGGCGCCGCCAACCCCGAGCGGCAAACGCTTACACCCTGCATTTCGATGTCGACGGTCGCGGGATCGAACTTCACGCCGGAGTTTCCCGCCGCGCAAATGATTCGTCCCCAATTCGCGTCGGACCCCGCGACCGCCGTCTTCACCAGCGGCGAGTTGGCTATGGTGCGCGCAATCCGCCGCGCCGCATCGTCCGTCGGAGCGCCGGTTACTTCGATGGTGATCAACTTCTTTGCGCCTTCGCCATCGCGCGCAATCGCTTTCGCGAGTGACTCCAGCACGCCCCGCAACATCTCTTCGAACAGCGGCATCTCCGCCGGGTCCGGCCGCACGCCCGACGCGCCATTCGCCAGCACGATCAGCGTGTCGTTCGTCGACGTGTCGCCATCCACCGAGATCGAATTGAAAGTCGTTTCATTGGCCCGGGCCAGCATCTTCTGCAGCACCGCCGGTGGGATATTGGCGTCGGTTAGAACGAAGCCCAGCGTGGTAGCCATGCGCGGGTGAATCATGCCGGACCCTTTGCACATTCCGGCGAACCGCACCGAACCGCGCCGCAGCGGCATCTCCGCGTGCGAGACCTTCGGCACCAGATCGGTCGTCATGATCGCGCGCGAGACGCGATCGAACGAGCCCGCGCCGAGCTCCTTCTGTAGCTCCGGCAGCTTTCCTGTGATCAACCCCGCGTCCATCTCCACCCCAATCACGCCGGTGGAGGCGGGAAGAATCTGTTCCACCGGGAACCGCAGAAGCTTCGCCGCTGCTTTGCAGCACGTCAGGGCCACTTTATCCCCGGTGCGCGTCGCGCAGTTCGCATTGCCCGCATTGACGATAATGGCTCCGGCTTTCCCGCCCGAAGCTTTCAAATGCTTTCTCGCCAGCCGCACCGGCGCCGCCTGCACCTGATTCTGTGTAAAGACCGCCGCGGCCGATGCCGGCTTCCCGGACACGATCAGCGCCAGATCATCCTGCTCTTTGGCGCGAATCCCGGCATACCCGGCGGCGAAATGAAATCCCAGCGGAAGGTCCATCGATTACCCCAGCCTCTCATCTTCCATCACGCGCTGGCCCCGCGCGAAATCCTCCGCGCTCATCTTCTTTCGACCTTCCATCTGCACCTCCATCAGCTTCAGCCAGCGTCCATCGCCCGCCGCCGCAAACAGCCCGTCCCGATTGAACCGCAACTCGCCCGGCGCGCCCGGCCAGGCGTACTCGGCCAGCCGCGTAATCCAAACATGAAAGAGATTCCCGCGCCACATCGTCTGCGCACCGGGCCACGGCTGCAGGCCGCGCACTAAGTTATGCAGCCGCGCCGCCGGCCAGTTCCAATCCATGCGGCCATCTTCCTTCTTCAGAATGGGCGCGTAAGTCGCCAATGCCGCATCCTGCTTTTCAGGCCGCAAGCTCCCGCGCCGCACCTGCTCCAAAGTCTCGATCAGCAACTCCGCGCCCATATGCGACAGCCGCTCGGCCAGCGCGATCGCATCCTCATCCGGCCCGATGGCCGTCGAAGCTTTCAACAGCATTTCGCCGGTATCCATGCCCGCGTCGATCCTCATCGTGGTCACGCCCGTCTCGCGTTCGCCGTTCACAATCGCCCACTGAATCGGAGCGGCCCCGCGCAGTCTCGGCAGCAGAGACGCATGCACATTCAAAATCCCGTGCGGCGCGATATCGATCACCGCTTGCGGCAGAATCTGCCCGTACCCGACCACCACCATCATCTCCGGCGCCATCGCGCGCAGGTGCTCCACTGCTTCAGGCCTGCGAATGCGCTCCGGCTGATAGGTCGGCAATCCATGCGCCAGCGCGCACTGCTTCACGGCCGGCATCCTCACCGCCTGCGCGCGCCCCTGTGGGCGGTCCGGCTGCGAAATCACTTCGAGCACGTCGTGTCCGGCGCGAATGATTGCTTCTAAAATGGGAACGGCAAACGGCGGAGTGCCGAGATAAATCAGGCGCAAAGACCCACGCTTAGTCCCACTCGCCTTCTTTGATCAGCTTTTTAATCCGCCGCTTCACCAAATCGCGTTTCAGCGGACTCAAGTGAGTCAAAAACAAAATCCCGTGCAGGTGATCGATCTCATGCTGCATGGCCCGCGCCAGCAAATCCAACCCTTCCAACTCTATCTTCGCGTACCTTCCACGTCGCGCGCGCGCACTACCACCTTCTGCGCCCGCGTCACGTCGTACCGGAACCCCGGAATGCTCAGGCAGCCTTCCTCGCCGGTCTGCTTGCCTTCCTTTGAAGACGATCTCCGGGTTGATCAGAACGATCTTCTGCGGATCGCCTTCGCCGCCCGAAACATCGATCACCGTGACCTGCTGGCTCACCCCCACCTGCGGCGCCGCCAGCCCCACGCCCTTGGAACGGTACATCGTCTCGAACATGTCGTCGACGAATTGCCGCAGCTCCGGCGTGCCGAAATCCGTCACCGGCTCGCCGCGCTTCTCCAGCACCGGATCCGGATATTTCACGATCTTATAAACCATTCAAAAAGCCCGAACCTGCTCCAGATATCCGTCGTAGTTCCGCCGCGTCTCGCCCAGCGAATCGCCCCCAAACTTCTCCAGGAACGCCCCAGCGAGCACGATCGCCACCATGGCTTCCCCAATCACGCCCGCCGCCGGAACCACGCACACGTCCGACCTCTCATACGCCGCCAGCGCCGGATCGCGCGTCACCAGATCCACTGATTCCAACGGTCTTCGCAGCGTCGAAATCGGCTTCAGGAAACCGCGCACCCGGATCTCCTGCCCATTCGACATTCCGCCTTCAATCCCACCCGCGCGATTATCGCCGCGATGGAACCGCCGCTCTTCCTTATCGTAGTGAATCGTGTCCTGCACCTTCGATCCAAAACTCAGCGCGCTCTCTTCCGCCGACCCGATTTCCACGCCCTTCACCGCCTGCATCGACACAATGGCCTGCGCGATTTTTCCGTCCAGCCGCGAATCCCAGGTGATGTGCGATCCCAATCCAACGGGCACGCCGTGCGCCACCACCTCGAAAATCCCGCCCGCCGTATCGCCGGTCCGGTAAGCCTCGTCAACCACTTCCTTCATCCGCGCTTCATCGTCAGCGTCGACGCAGCCCAGCAGCACCTCATCCTTCAAGCTGAGCGCCGCGATCTCTTCCCACATCGCCACACGTTGCATCTGATGCCGCCCCACAGCCACCACATGGCTCAGCACTTCGCATCCGAACTCCGCCAGAAAAGCCTTCGCGATCGCTCCCACCGCAACACGCGCCGTCGTCTCCCGGGCGCTCGCGCGTTCCAGAATGTAGCGCGCATCCGCAAAGTTATACTTCACCGCGCCCGCCAGATCGGCATGTCCTGGACGCGGCCGCGAGACCGGTTTATGCGCCGCGCTGTTGACAGCCGCTTCCACCGCCATCGATTCGGTCCAGTTCTTCCAATCCGCATTGCGAACGATCACCGCGATCGGCGACCCGATCGTGATCCCGTGCCGCACGCCCGCGACCACCTCGGCGCGATCCGTCTCGATCTTCATGCGCCCGCCCCGCCCGAAGCCCTGCTGCCGCCGCCACAACTCGCGGTTCACGCGCTCCAGCGAAATCGGAATGCCCGCCGGCAAACCGGTCAGCGTCGCAACCAAACACTCGCCGTGCGATTCGCCGGCGGTCTCAAAACGAAACATGGATTCGGTGACGGTTCATCGATAGACTTCCCCGCGGTGACCTACTTCAACAACGAGGATGACCATTCGACCGTCCTCGATCTTACAAATAACTCGATAGTCTTCAATGCGGTATCTCCAAAGGCCCCTCATGCCGCCGGCCAGAGCTTCCCGCTCACTCGCGGATCAGGAAGCGAACCGATCTCGTCCAGATAATCGAGGATTCTGCGTTGCCACCGATAGTCGAGCCTTCGTAATTCGCGCCTTGCACTGTCGTTAAAATCAACGCTCCAGATCAAGTTCTTTCCTGAGATCGCCCATGCTTGTGCGCCCCTCCCCGCGTTCCAGCACGGCTACACCGAGAAGATCATCCTCCCGATCCTCTAGAAATTCCTTGATGGCCTGTTCCGCAACGGCGCTCTTGGTCCGGCCCGTTTCTTGAGCCAGGAGCTCAAGTTTCTCGTCCAACTCCGGTGCTAAATCAATCGCAATCATGGACGAACCTCATCTCAACATTTTAACCAAAACGGCGCTCGCGCTACACCTCGTAACTCGCCGGCGCTCTCAAACGAAACATCGACTGGGAAACCTATGGTAACAAGTGAAAGATGAAGCTAAGGTACGCCCTTCTGTGGACGGCGCTCTTCGTCTACGTCCTTGCGCGCCTGTCCCAACCCTACGCCGACACGCTTCGAGGTCTGGCGATCGTCCTGCTTCACGTAGTGCCTCCGGCATTGTTTGCAGTTGTCCACGGCAGCATCGTCTATCGCGCCAAAGGCATGCTGATTTTTAGCGCTTGCTGCCTCGGAATCGGCGGCCTTTCCGAAACGCTCAGCCTGCGCACCGGATTTCCGTTCGGCCATTACTACTTCACGGATGTAATGGGTCCCAAGCCTCTCGACTTACCGATCCTGATCGTTCTGGCTTATCTGGGAATTGGCTATGTTGCGTGGGTGCTAAGTCTCTTCTTCGGTGTTCCGGTTACTAACTTCCTCGGTTGGTACTTGACCGCGTACTTGTCCTACCAGGCATTTGCCTTCTACCTTCAGGCAAATCCGGCAAAGCACAAAACACAGCCGCCGAGCTTCTGGCGATCCGCCATCCTTCTCTATGCGGTCTGCGTAGCCGGCAACTTGCTACTCCTGAAGCTATCGACCTCCAGGCTTCCCGTGACCACAACCCTAAAGCGGTTTCTCGCTATGGAAATATTTCTTATAGGCCGAGATCCAATCGCTTGAAAGTTCTCGTTGCGCCGTGGCCAGATCCATTTGCCCCGAACAAACCATACTGTGTAGGCGTCCTTCAAGGTCGTCTTTCACATGAGCGTTCCATATCGTTGCGGAGTAAGGCTGCGGCCACAGATTCCGAATGTCCTGAGCTCCCCCGAGTTCCGGAGTAACCAGGTAATCGACCTCATACTCGTCCGCTGTGGCCGGCGACATCCCGTATTCCGCGAAAACGCGCATTTTCAAAGTCTCAGGAACGCCGGGGGCCATCGCCGCCGTCGCCTCCGAGCAGACCTCTTCCCGCGTCACCGCGCGAGTTGCACCCGGCGTCAAAACCATGCGAGGGATGGCCTGTGTCTCGTAGTCGCCGCCGAACCTTTCTCTAGAATCCCTCAGCAAATCGACCCTGATCATCGCTCCTAAAGCAATAACCAAAATGGCAAGCGCCGCGATGGCGAAATGCGCCTCCATCCCGGAAAAGCCTCCCGAACTCCGGCTTTCGGCCAACCGCGACTTCAACGACGACGCCCATCCCCGTTCCGGCGGCGGGGATTTCGCGGTGCTTTTGTAAACGCTCGTGAACTCCTCAAGGCTGTTCTCCATCCGCTCAATACGCCCACGGCATTGCGGACACCCGCGGAGGTGAGACCGCGTCCGCGCAAGCCGTCGCGACGAGAGTTCACCCGCCGCCGCAAGCAGTAACTCTTCGTCCCTGGGGTGCCGGTGCTCGCTCATGTCATAGCCTCCCATCCGCCCGCTGAAGCCGGTCCAGCGAGCGCGTCAGCGACTGTGCCACTGAACCAAGCGATATTCCAAGAGTCTCCGCGATTTCCCGATACCGAAAACCCTCGGAGCGTAGATGGAGGCAGCACCGATCCTGCTCCGGAAGAGCGTGAAACACGGCCAGCAAACCGTCCTGTCTCTGGCGGGCGTTCAACTGCTGCTCGGGATTGGGCCGCGGGTCCACCTGCTCTTGCAAAATTCTATCGCCGCCCGCGCTTACGCTCCGAAGTGCCGCGTTCCGCCGCTTCAAGCCAAGGTTGTGAGCCACTCGGTAAACCCAGCCGCGCAGATTGTGTCGTTCCCGTCCCCGTTTCAAATGCTGGAAGAGCGCCAGAAAAACTTCCTGAACGGTCTCCTCCGCATCCGAATCCTGCAATCCCATGGAATACAAATACCGGAGCAAGCTGCCTCTGGACTGTTCGAACAAATCCAACACTTCTTTCTCCAGCCCGCCATCATGCCTCGCCGATTCCGCGGGTGCAAAACCCGACAGCGCCGATAAAACCATCGCGCGCTCCGATGACGAAGAGGACATTCCTCCACTCTACAATCCCGCACTTTTTCCGGCTCGCGCGCAAAGAAAGATTGAACAAAAGCGCTTGCGCCGGAATATTCATACAGAGTTCATGCTTCAAAACACCCTGAAATACCCGGTTCCCCTTGTAATCCTGATTTTCGCGTCGCACCTCGCCGCCCAAACCAATACGGGCGAACTGCGCCTCACAGTTGACGATGAGAGCCACCGTCCCGCCCAGGCGTCCGTGCAATTGAACAGTGAGGCCAACCAATATCATCGCGGCTTCAAGACCGGCCCGGATGGCCGCCTCGATGTAACTCGCCTTCCCTTTGGACCCTACCGCGTTGAGTTGCGCCAGTCCGGATTTGCACCGTCCTCCACTTCGATTGAGATCCGGTCCTCGGTTCCGCGCGAGTTATCGCTCGTGCTCACCGTCGCTCCCGTAAACACTTCGGTCACGGTCACCGACAGCCAAACGCTCATCGATCCGCAACAAGTCGGCTCCGTAAACCGCATCGGCGCGGAGACGATTGCGGATCGGCCGGCGTCGCTGCCGGGACGCTCCATCGTCGACCTCGTGAATTCGCAGCCCGGCTGGCTCTATGAAGGTAACGCCGTTCTCCATCCGCGCGGCTCCGAATATGACGTTCAGTTCGTGATCGACGGCATCCCGCTCACCGACAACCGGTCACCCAGTTTCGGCCCGGAAATTGAAGCCGATGACGTCCAGTCTCTGAGCATCTATACCTCCGGATTTCCCGCTGAATATGGCCGCAAGCTCGGCGGCGTCGTCGCGGTCGAGCCCGTCAAAGATACCCTGCCCGGATTTCACGGGAAAATCGTCGCATCGGGTGGAAGCTATTCCAGCGCATCCGGCTATCTCGAAGGCCAATACGCGTGGCGCAAAAACACTCTTACGGTTAGTCTCGATGGGGCCGAGTCCGGCCACTACCTGAATCCCCCCGTCCTCCAGAACTACACCAACCAGGGCACCACCGGAAACTTCGCCCTTCGTTACGAGCGGGATCTGACCGACGCCGATCGCATCACTCTCTCCGTGACCCACAGCCTGGCACGTTTCGAAGTTCCGAACGAGCAGGTTCAGCAGGCCGCCGGGCAGCGCCAGGACCGCGCCATTTTCGAAACCATGGGGATCGTCTCTTATCAGCACATCTTCTCCCCCAACGTCGTCGGCGATCTTCGCGGCATGGTTCGGGGTGACGAACAGACCCTCGATTCCAATCCGCTTTCCACTCCTATCGTGGCCTTTCAGGACCGCAGTTTCAGCGAAGGCTACTTGAAGGGAACTCTGTCCATTCACCAGGGACGCAACGAATGGAAGGCCGGCTTTGAATCGGATGCCACCAACCTTCATGAAGTCTTCAGCGACGTCATCACGGACCCCACTCAATTCGACGACGGAACTCCGCCAACCTTTCAGTTCAACAGTAAGAAATGGGATCTGGAGCAATCCGCGTTTGTTCAGGATCAGATCAACCTGGGCAAATGGAACATCAGCGCCGGGCTGCGCTATGACCACTACCAATTACTGGTCAACCGCACTGAGTTCAGTCCTCGCCTTGGCGTCTCGCGCTACTTCAAACGCGCCGAATTCATGGTGCACGCCTCATATGACCGCGTCTTCCAAACGCCGTTCTTCGAGAATATTCTGCTGTCCAGTTCGCAGCAGGTGCTCTCCCTGAATCCCGTGTTTCTGCGTCTTCCCGTTGAACCGTCTTACGGCAACTATTATGAAGCCGGCGTCACAAAAGGCTTCTTCAATCGAATCCGTCTGGATGTCAACGGCTTCGATCGCCGCGTGACTAACTATGGTGACGACGACCAACTACTCAACACGGCCATCAGTTTTCCCATCACATTTGCCAAGGCGAATCTCTACGGCGCGGAAGCGAAACTCGCGATAACTCACTTAGGCGCGTTTAGCGGTTACGTCAGTTACTCCTTCATCGTCGGTTCAGCGTATTTCCCGGTAACCGGCGGATTGTTTCTGGGCGACGACGTCGCGAGCGCCGCCGGTGTCGGCCGCTTCTGGGATAGCCAAGACCAGCGCAACACCGTTCGCGCCCGGTTCCGTTACGACCTCACTCACCGCTTCTGGCTCGCTGCCGGCGGAGAATATGGAAGTGGTCTGCCCGTCGACTTCAACGGCGACCCGCAGGACGCTCTCGCCGAATACGGTCAGAAAGTCCTCAGCCGCGTGAACCTGATTCATGGCCGCGTCAGTCCGTCCTTATCGATCAGTGCGTCCGCCGGCTATCAACTTGTCGATAACGAGAAACTTCGGCTCTCTCTTCAGGCCGATGGGGAAGACCTGAACAATCGTCTCAATGTAATCGACTTTGCCGGATTGTTTTCGGGCAACGCCATCGCGCCTCAAAGAAGTTACTCTCTGCGTTTGCTTGGCCGATTTTGACCAAGCACGCCTGCTAAAACGTAAACTTCACCGCGGCCTGCAAAATCCTTGGCGCAGCCGCGCTCACCACCTGCCCGAAGCTCGAACTCCCCAGGGTCGCGTTCACCGAAAGCGGCCCGAAGAACTGGGCATGGTTGAAAACGTTGAAAGCTTCAATCCGGAACAGCAGCGCCTTCGATTCCGTAAGCGCCACGCTCTTACTCAGCGCCATATCGTAGTTAGCCGACCCCGGTCCATAAAACAACCGCCGCGGGCTGTTTCCCGGACTTCCCAATGGCTGCTCGCTGAACAACGAAGTATTGAAGTAATTCAGCCCGTTCCTTGGATCGTGGTTGATTTCCAGCGGCCCGGAAGTATACTCCGGCTCATCGATGCTCGCGTTGTTGATTCCGTTCGGGTTTGTTCCCAACAGCGAGTTATCGCCATTGTTGACCATCGTGACCGGGAACCCGCTGCTGATGTGCGTAATGCCGGACAGGCTCCAATCCCGCGTCCACCGGTTGGCCACATGCAGCGCCTTGCTCACGGGAAGCTGATAGTCATAGCTCAACACGAAGTTATGTTTAATGTCGAAAGACGAAATCGCATAACTCAGCGCCGCGTTCTCCGGGTTCACCTCTTCCCCTAAGTTCGAGGAATGATCCAGCGACTTCCCATACGTATAAGCCGCGAACAACTGCAGCGGTCCCGCGCCATGCCGCAAGCTAAGCTGCAGCGAATTATAGTTCGAATTGCCGGTAGTCGATTGGGTCGCGTTGCTCCCGAAGTTCGGCCCCAGCGGTCCGCGCGTCCCATTCACCGTCCGCCCCGCCGCCGTCGTATACACGTTTCCTTCGCCGAACGGCCCGCACGTCACGGTCCCGGGCGCCACTTCACTCGGCTGACTCAAGCTGAGGCACAACGCGGGGTTCCCCGGATTCGATTCCACCAACACGAGTAAGCGATGCCCCTCATTGCCGACATAGCTTGCGCTCGCCAAAGTGTTCTTCCCAAACTGGTGCTGGATCGAAAACATATACTGCTCGCTGTACGGAATGCGATTCGAGGGCGAATAAGCCGGTATTCCGCTAATGGGTACGTACTGCGACCAATCCACACTCGCGTCCGGATTCGCCTTAGTCACATTCAGCGGCGCCAAACTCACCGGGAAAGGCTGCCCCGCATTCTGCCCCGTCGAAGCCGCAATGAATGGATCGTTAAATAGCGGCGGCGCGGGACTCGTGTAAGTCGTCCCATAAGGCGCATTGCCGGCGGCTACCGACACGGTCAACGCCTCAATAGCCGTATAGAACATCCCGAACGCCGCGCGGATGCTCGTCTTTCCATCCGATCCCGGCGAGTAAGCGATACCGATCCGGGGCGAGAACTCATTTCCGGGAGGCGCGATTCCCCGCGCCACACCCGGATCCGTCGGGTAAAGTATCCCCGCCGGCGCGCCCGGAAACACAGCCGATTGCTGCCCCGCTGCAAACGTCGAAATCTGGTTGTACTTCTCATACCAGGGCTCTATCCGGTCGTACCGGAGCCCATAGTTCAGCGTCAGGTTCGGCCGTATCCGCCAGCTATCCTGCGCATACGCTCCCACATACTTGTTCCTGCTATAGAAGAAATTCAATTGACTCTGGTTATACTGGCTCGGCGCGCCGATTAAGAAGTCCGCAAAGTCGCTCCCGGTCTCACTACCCGTAAATGAAAAGTTTCCGTTAAACTGCGCGATCGGGTTCGCATTCACCTGATCGTAATGAAATTCCCCGCCCACCTGTACCGTATGCCGGCCGAACACCCGCGAGATCCCATCCGAAACCTGATAAGTATTGTTCACCTGCTTTAGCTCATTGGTGTTTGTGCCGATGGAAAAGCTATTGAACACCACGTTCTCCACGCCTTCAATTTTCGGCGCGAGAGCGACAATACTCTGCGTTCCCGCATCCGTAACAAAACCCTGCGAAGCCAGACTCACCCCGACTCCGCCTTCCGGTTCGCCGAGTACATTGTGATTCCGCACGAAACTCAAGTTGAATTGGTTGACCGAGGTCGCGTTAATCGTCTTTGTGTCGCTCAGGCTCGCCAACTGCGCCTGCCCCACGTAGGCCGCATTGAATCCCGGAACGCTCGCCCCGCCCTGCGCCACCGGATAAGGATTATCCAACGTATAGTTATCCAGAAAGTAGTAGCCCGAAATGGTCCCGAAGCGCGTGTTCGCATCCACCCGTCCCGCGCCTTTGTTGTCATGAAGCGTCTGGTTGTATGCCGACGTGCTGAAAGTATCCGCGCTCGAATTCGGCGACGGTATATATTGCAGCAGCTTCTGCGCCGGCGCCGACCACGCCCGCTGCGGAATCACCGCATTCGGAAACACGCACTGCGCCGCGCTCGTACATCCCGCCGTATAGTAACTCTCGCCCGCGCTTACCGGATACCCCAGCTTCGCCGAAAGTAACTGCGCGATATAAGGCCCACTTACCGAGCCCGTCAACGATGAAGCCAGATCCGCTAAGTTGCCGGTCCGGTCTCCCGCCGAAGGCACCGGAATCGAACCCGTAGCCACTCCCTGCTTCTGCCCGGTTCCCTGGTAATCGAAGAAGTAAAACACCTTGTCCCGCCGGATCGGACCCCCAACTGTACCCCCATATTGGTTCTGTTGAAATGTCCCGCGTGTCGGCGAAAAGAAGTTCCTTGCGTCCATGTCCGTATTCCGCAGAAACTCGAACGCATCCCCATGCACGCCGTTCGTCCCCGACTTGGTCACCACATTGATCTGCCCGCCGCTAAACTCCCCATACTCCGCGTCGAAGTTACCGGTCAGTATCCGAAACTCCGCAATCGAATCCAGGTTCGGAATAATCGACGTCCCCATATTCACGTCCTCTTCCGCATCCGTCCCGTTGACGATGAACGCATTGGCGAACTCGCGCTGTCCGTTAATCGAAATCGTCCCCGGATTCAGATCGCCCGACGGTGAAAACACGCTCGCTCCCACATCCTGCACCGTGTTCGCATTGATCGACGTCGCCGGCGCCACTCCCGGTTGCAGCGACAGCAAGTCCGTGAAACTACGCCCGTCCAGCGGCACTGCCGTCATCTGGCGCCCGGAGATCACTTCCCCCAACTGCGTGCTGCTCGTCTCCACATGCACCGCCGTATCGCTCACCGTCACCACTTCCCGCTGCTCGCCGGGCTGCAACACCGCATCGATCTCCAGCGCGCTATTCGCATCCACGGCGACATCTGTCCGCCGATAGGGCTTGAACCCCGCCGCCGCCGCTTCCACGGTGTAATGTCCGACGCCAAGCACGGGAAATGCGTACGTCCCATCCGCGCCGGTCCGCGTCTTCTCCCGCGTGCCCGTTGCGGCATCCACCGCTGTTACGTCGGCATCCCGGACAACACCGCCCGATAAATCGCGCACCGTCCCGCTAATCCGTCCGCCCACGCTTGCCGATGCGATCACCGCGGTCAGCAACACCAGTCCCGCTGTCCAAACGCCGTTCAAAATCAAAGCTTTCCCCCTGGGCGCACCTCCGGCCAAGCCTGCGGATTGCGCTGCATTCCCGGCCGATCACGCCCGCCCACTAATCTCGATTAAGCCGGAACCGCCGTTCTCACGACTCGCCGACCATGTCGTTCAATATACGACCATCATAGTCCGAGATCTACTCGGGACAGCTTCACTCGCGATTTTTTCAGGTTGGATAGCGATATTTCAATGGGGAATGGCTGGCAGCATTCGAAGCTTCAAGTACGATGGAGTAATCGGAACCCCATGCCGACCGCCCAACTGATCGACGTCGAACAATACCTCCATTCCACCTTCGAACCCGACGCCGAATACGTTGAGGGCAGAATCGTCCCCCGTTCTATGCCGAAAAAGCCGCACAGCGGAATGCAGAGCTACCTCGCCTGGGCTTTCTACGAGGCCGGTCGTCCCAAGGGCTATCGGGTTTGGACCGAGCAGCGCATCCGTACCCGAGCCGATCCCGCCCACTTCCGCATCCCCGACGTCTGCGTTACCCTCGGTGAACCCGACGAAGACATCTTCATTGACCCGCCCTTCCTCTGCATAGAAATTCTTTCGCCCGACGACTCGGCCCTTGAGATCATGACCAAAGTTGAGGAATATCTCACCATGGGCGTGCCTTTCGTCTGGCTCATTGACCCCGTTTCGTTCACCGGCGAGATCCACACCCTGGAGCGCAGTGAGCGCGTACGCAATTCCCGATTCCGCGCCGGAGACCTCGAAATCGACGTCCGTGTCGCACAGTAACCGCGTCCGCCTGCCTATCTTCCTAATCGTTGCAATTGCTTAGGGCCCTTTCGGCTAATTGGCCGCACTTCCCGATGCTAGGTTCGAGACGGGAAGTCCACCCGGACTTCCCGTCGCTTCGAAAAGGAACCCAATGCAAACTTTCGCGATCAAACCTGGAACCGTTTCCGTGCAGGCCGAAGGCAAATCCGGCGTGTCATTCAACCATTCGCTACTCCCGAACGGCGTCTACACGCTCAGTTCGGACGATAAGAATGTGCTTCTCACCTTGATCGGGCAGCTCGAAACCACCGCGCCGATAGCCAGGATTCGTGACGGCTACGTCGACACCGGCATCCGCCGCACCCCCGTTGCGGGCGAGTACTACTTCATCGTGGCTAGTCCGAACTGCGTCTACCGCGCCATTTCCGAGAGCGCCGGCGGCATTCCGCAAACCTTCGCGCTCCCGGCGACGTCATACGGCATTCTTGAAGACGTCCGGCTTTCGAATGCGTCCGCACCCAAAATTCAAGCTAAAGTGAAGTAAACAAACAATAATCGATTTGTTTCGCAAAAAAGCGTTTTTACGTGCCACTGCACCGGGAGCTTGACTCTCCCAGGCATCGGTCCTACGCTTGGGGCATGGAACTTACCCTGCCGCTTGAGCTCGAAGCCAAACTCAGCCGCCTCGCCACGGACAGAGGGCGCGACGCACAGTCCATCGCGCAGGAAGCGATTGAGCGTTTCATCGACCATGACGAATGGTTGCTCCAGCAAGTTCGGGTGGGTTTGGCCGAGGCCGATCGCGGCGACCTGCTAGACCACAACGAAGTCGTCGCGATGATCCGCAGCCGATACCCCGTGTAGTCCGGCGCGATGCTGCTTCGCTGGACCACATCCGCCGCCCGCGACCTTTCGGAAATTTGTGACTACATTGAGGCCCAGGATGGTGCGGAATCGGCTCGCCTGCTTGCAGAGCGCATTCTGGAAGAGTTGGAGGCGCTGCTCCGGTTCCCGCAAAGCGGTCGACCAGGACGAGAGCTCCGTACTCGCGAACTAGTTTTCCGCAGACTACCCTATATCGCGGTGTACCGGGTTCGAGGCGAAGCGGTCGAGGTCACCCGTATCTTCCACGGTGCGCGGGAGTTTCCTCCAAGAGCTTAGGTCCAACAATTCTTCTATGCTCCGATCCAAGGTAGCCTCGCTAGGTTCACCCCAACATCTTGTGCCCCTGCTACTTTACTTTTCCCGCCTTCCGGTCTAGCATTAGAGCAATCCCCCGATCGCGTCGAGAGGAACATGGGTGCTCAAGCTTAAAAAGGTCGAACTACAAGGCTTCAAATCATTCTGCGACCGCACGGAACTCCGCTTCCGGGGTGATGGCATCGCCGCCGTCGTGGGCCCCAATGGCTGCGGCAAGAGCAATCTGAGCGATGCCATCTCCTGGGTGCTCGGCGAGCAGTCCGCCAAGAGCCTCCGCGGCGCCCGCATGGAAGACGTTATCTTCGCCGGCACCCGCGACCGTAAAGCGGTCGGCATGGCCTCGGTCACCATGACACTCCTCGATCCAACGGCCAACCGCTCGATCGAACCCACCGAGCAACCCGTCGAAGTGGCCATCATGCCGCTCGCCGAAAATGGTCACACCAACGGCAACGGCCACGCACCCGAACCCGCGCCCATCAAAGCCCCCGCCCGCGTCACCCCCGGCGAGATCACCATCACCCGCCGCCTGTTCCGCTCCGGCGATAGCGAATATCTCATCAACGGCCGCTCCGCGCGTCTCCGCGACATCCAGGACCTCTTCATGGGCAGCGGTCTCGGTCCCGAAAGTTACGCCATTATTGAGCAGGGCCGCATCGGCCAGATTCTCAGTTCCCGCCCATACGATCGCCGCGCCGTCATCGAGGAAGCCGCCGGCATCAGCCGCTTCAAGTCCCGCAAGCGCCTCGCCGAAGCCAAGCTCGAAAGCGCACGCCAGAACCTCGCCCGCGTCTTCGACATCCTCGAGGAAGTCACCCGCCAGGTCAACTCCCTCAAACGCCAGGCCGCCCGCACCAAGCGCTACGGCGAGCTCAAGACCGAGATGGACGCGCGCCTTCGCACCGTCCTCACCGCCCGTTCCCAACAGCTCGAAGCCGAAGTCGCCCAGGCCGCCGCCGATCTCGATGTCGCGTCCACCGAACTCCGCGAAGCCACCGAACAAGTTGCCGAGCGCGAGAAGAATCGCGAAGCTCTCCAGACCGCCTGTTACACTCTCGAATCCCAGCTCCGCGACGCCCGGAAGCGCCTGGCCGATCTCAGCGTCGAAGCCGAACGGACCCGCGGCAAACTCGAATCGCAAGTTCGGGAAAGCGGCGCCATCGAAAGCCGCATGGCGCGAAACGAAGCCGAAACCGTCGAACTCGAATCCCGCCTGCAACAAGTCGATTCCGAACGCGCGGCCCTCCGCGAAACCGTCGGCGGTCTCGAAGCCCGGATCACCGCTTCCCGCAGCCTCATGCTGGAACGCAATCAGGCCCGCGAAGCGCTCCAGGCCAAAGTCCGCGATCAGGAAAAAGCCATCGAATCCGGCCGCGTCCTCGTCCTCCGTCTTCTCGGCGAAGCCTCCACGCTCAGGAACCAGCTCGCCCAAATTGACGAATTCCTCGCCGGTATCGACCGCGAGCGCACGCGTGCCAAGCGCGAAGAAGAAGCTGCCGCTCTTGAAGTGCAGCGCCTGGCCGCCGCTCGGGAGAAGCTTTCCCGAGACCTCGGCCAGCAGCAACTCGAACTGGAAGCCATCACCGGCGAGCGCAAACGAACCGAGTTCGATCTCTCCGATCACAAGCGCAAGGCCGCCGAACTCCGCACTGTGGTCGACCAGCTTCGTGGAGAAACCTCCCGCCTGCGCGCACGTAAGGATTCGCTCGAAAACGTCCTCTCGCATCACTCTTATACGACCGAGACCGTCAAGCGCCTTCTCGGCGCGATCGAGCGCAGCGGCAACGGCCTTAAGCCCGAAGGCGTGCTGGCTGACTTCGTCGACGTCGATCCTCAGTTCGAACGCGCCGCTGAAGAGTTCCTCCATCACGAGCTCGAATACGTCGTCGTCAAGGACTGGGCGCAGGCCGAAGCCGGTATGCAGATCCTCCGTACGGACCTCGAAGGCCGCGCCACTTTTCTGGTCGAACAGAATCCGGAACAAAACGAAGCCACTTCCCAAACTTTTTCCGCCGAGCTTCCGTTGGCTCGTCTCACGCAACATCTCCGGCTCTCGAACGGTCTCTCCGGTCAAACCGGCTCACTCCTCCCGCGCCTCGCCAACTGCTTCGTAGCCGATTCGCCGGACCAGGCCCGCCACTTCGCCGCCACCCATCCCGATCTCTACTTCCTCCTCGAAGACGGCCGCTGCTACCAAGGCGCCACGCTCACCGGCGGTCGCAAGAAATCCTCCGGCCCGCTCGCTCTCAAGCGCGAGGTTCGCGAACTCACCACCGCACTCGCCTCCAAAGAGCGCGAGCTTTCCATCCAGATCAAAACGCAGGAAGAACTCGCGCAGCAACTAACCCAACTGGAAGCCGACCTCGACCGTCTCCGCCACGTCCAGCAGTCCCGTGAGAAAGACGCCGTCGCCCTGCAAGCCGAGCAGCGCAAGCTCACCGAAGAGCACAATCGCGCACAATCCCGAATCTCCGTCGCCCGGCTGGAACTCGATCGCCTGGAGCGCGAGAAGGAACGTTCCGCCGCCCAACGCGCCGTCAACCACGAAGCCGTCGCCCAAAAAGAAACCGAGCGAACCGAACGCGAGCGCGCCCTCGAAGCCGCCCGCTCCGACCTGGAATCCATCGACGCCGAAGCCACCCGCGTACGCGAAGAGCACTCCGCCCTTCGCGCCGAGCTTGCCGGTATCGAGGAACGTTTCCGCGCCCAGAGCGCCGCGCTCCAGCGTCTCGATTCTCAATCGCGCGACATCGCCAACCGCCGCCAGAATCTCGGCGTCGAAATCGGACGCATGGGCGAACACCGCTCCCGCCTGCTCGCCGAGAACATCGAGCTCGATAAGCGCGCCACCCAACTCGCCGAAGACGGTCTCCAACTCGAAGCCGCCGTCGCCGAACTCGCCAACGCCGAAACCGCCGGCCGCGCCGAACTCGTGGCCGCCGACGAATCGCTGAAAGAACTCCGCACCCGCATCGAAGCCGCCCACATGCGCCGCTCCGAAGTCGAAGTGGATCTTGTCCGCCGCCAGTCCGAACTCAAGTTCCTCGACGAAACCAGCCGCAAAGAACTTGGCATCGCGCTCTCCGAACTCCCCAGGTCCGAGCACGAACTCGATGGCCAGGCGCTCTCCGAAGCCGAACGTCTCTACACCGAAGTCAAGGGCCGCATCGACGCGCTCGGTCCCATCAACCCCACTGCGCTCGAAGAGTATGAAGTCTCCTTCCAGCGCCAGGAATTCCTCACCGCCCAGCGCAAAGACCTCATTGATTCCATCCGCGATACCGAAAAGGCCATCAGCGAAATCGATCAGGTCTCCAAAGCCAAATTCGTCGAAGCCTTCGAAGCCATCAACAAGAACTTCCGCGAATGCTTCACCACGCTGTTCGGTGGCGGCACCGGCGAAATGCGCCTCACGGACGCCGAGAACGCCAACGAAAGCGGCATCGACATCGTCGCATCACCTCCCGGCAAGAAGCTGCAAAACATCCTTCTCCTCTCGGGCGGCGAAAAGGCGCTTGCGGCGCTATCTTTATTAATGGCTATCTTCCGTTTCCAGCCAAGCCCGTTCTGCGTCCTCGATGAAGTCGACGCCCCGCTCGACGAAGCCAACATCGGCCGCCTCACGCGCCTGCTCCGCGAAATGAGCATTGACACCCAATTCATCGTCATCACCCATTCCAAGAAGACCATGGAATCCGCCCAATCCATGTACGGCGTCACCATGCAGGAAGCCGGGGTTTCCAAGCTCGTTTCCGTGAAGTTTCAGGCCGACAACGCACCTCGACAAGCCGCCGTCGCATAGCTTTGTAACTCGCTCTGTTCGAGAATGGACCGATGCCCATTCTCGACTTTCTCTTCGGCCCGCCGCTTAAATCCGATGCCGACCGTGAGGAACGCGTCGGTCCCTCCAAGGGCATTCCGATCTTCGGCTTGGATGCTCTCAGCTCGGCGGCGTACGGTCCCGAAGCCGCGCTCACGCTGCTCATCCCGCTCGGCGTCGCGGGCATCGCCTACATTCTCCCCATCAGTATCAGCGTCGTCGTCTTACTCGCCATCGTGTATTTCTCGTACCGCCAAACCATCGAAGCTTACCCAAACGGCGGCGGTTCCTACACGGTGGCCACTGAGAACCTCGGCGCCGGTCCCGGACTGCTTGCAGCCGCCGCGCTCATGATCGATTACGTCCTCACCACCGCCGTCGGAATCTCGTCCGGAGTCGGCGCGCTCGTCTCCGCCGTTCCCAGCCTGCATCCGCATACGCTCGTCATGTGTCTCGGCATCCTCGTGCTGCTCACGCTCGTCAATCTGCGCGGTGTGCGCGAAGCGGGCGGCGTGTTCATGTATCCCACCTACATCTTCATCGCCTGCCTGCTCGCCATGATCGTCATCGGCGTTTTCAAGGTGCTGCTCTCGGGCGGCCATCCGCATCCCGTCATCGCACCGCCGGCCGTCCCCGCCGCCGTCGCCGGCTTCAGCGCCTGGCTCATTCTCAAGGCTTTCGCCAGCGGCTGCACCGCCATGACCGGTGTCGAAGCCGTCAGCAACGGCGTCAAAGCCTTTAAGGACCCGGTCACCAAGTCCGCCCAAACCACGCTCACCATCATCATCGCCATCCTCAGCGTCATGCTGCTCGGCATCGCTTTCTTAGTCCGCGCCTACCACATCGCCGCCACAGATCCCAATGGGTCCAACTACCAGAGCGTGCTCTCCATGCTGCTCGGCGCCACCACCGGCAACGGCTGGTTTTACTGGGTCAGCATCGTGTCCATCCTGCTGGTCCTCTGTTTGTCCGCCAACACCGCGTTTGCCGATTTCCCGCGCCTCTGCCGCATCATCTCGCAGAACGGCTATCTTCCCTACGCGTTCTCGTTGCGCGGCCGCCGCCTCGTTTACTCGCAAGGCATTTACGTCCTCACGTTCCTCGCCGCCCTGCTCCTCATCGTATTCGGAGGCGTCACCGATCGCCTGATCCCTCTCTACGCCGTCGGCGCGTTTCTCGCCTTCACGCTGTCCCAGGGCGGTATGGTCCGGCACTGGCGAAAATCGAAAGACCCCAAAGCGCACCACTACATGATCATCAACGCCATCGGGGCCGTCGCGACCGGAATCACCGTCGTCGTCGTGCTCGTCGCCAAGTTTATAGACGGCGCTTGGATCACTGTCATCCTCATCCCGCTCCTGATCATGGCCATGTTGTATGTGAAGGGCCATTTCACGCGCGTCCGGAAAGAGATCGAAGACACCGAGCCGCTGCGCACCGAGGATCTCTGCGATCCCTTGGTCGTGATTCCCATGGACCGGTGGAACAAGATCGCCGAGCGCGGCATTCGATTCGCCCTATCCGTTTCCGACGAGATCAAGGCCGTCCACATTCAGCTTGAAGAGAGTGATGACGCCTTCGCGCGCGATTGGAAGCGGCTGATCGAGGATCCGATCCGCCAAGCGAAACTCGCTGTTCCGGAACTGATTTGCCTGCCGTCGCCTTTCCGCTATGTCATCACGCCGATCGTCGACTACGTGGTGGAACTAAGCAAGGAGCACCCCGACCGTACCATCGCCGTCATCGTTCCGGAACTCATCGAAGACAAGTGGTATCACTACTTGCTCCACAACCAGCGGGCGCAGAGCCTGAAGGCTCTCTTGCTCCTCCACGGCAATAAGAAAATCGTCACCATGAATGTCCCGTGGTACCTGCACCACTAACTTACTTCTCGAGAAAGAAGTTGCCCACGAACATCGCATCGATCCCCGACGCGAAGAAGCTCCGCACCGCATCTCTCGGCGAGCACACCAGCGGCTCGCCGAACAAGTTGAACGACGTGTTGTAAAGAACCGGCAGACCCGTCTTCTTTCCCGCCGCGTGCAGCAGGTTCCAATAGAGCGGGTTGTCTTTGCGCCGTACCGTCTGCACCCGCACCCAATCGCGCCCCAGCGTCGCCGCCTCAAACGTCTTCCGATGCTCATCGCGCACCCGGCTCACCGACGCTAGATACCGCGCGTTCGGTCCCGTTTCGAAATACTCGCCCGCCACTTCCTCCGGCACCGACGCCGCAAACTTCCGGAACGCTTCCCGATGCTTGATGAACTGGTTCAGATTCTCGGTCGAATACGGATCGAGCGGCGACGCCAGAATGCTCCGGTTCCCCAGCGCGCGCGGCCCGAACTCCATCCGCCCCTGCATCCACGCCACAATCTTCTGGTCGGAAAGCTGCTCCACCGCCGTCGCCACCAACTCATCGCCGGTCAACAAATACCGGAAGTGCAGCTTGCAGTTCTCAAGCACCTGTTTTATCGGCTCCGCCGCATACTCCGGCCCCAGCAGATACGCGTTCAGGTCTACGCGTTCGCGCTCATGTATCCGGTCATGCCACGCATGCAGCACCGCGCCCAGCGCCGTTCCCGCGTTGCCCGCCGCCGGTTGCACGAACACGTGCTCGAACTGCCCGGAGCGTTCCAGTGCCGAAATCAGAAACGCATTAAACCCCAGCCCGCCCGCGAGGCAGAGGTTCTTCGCCGGGCCGGCCAGTTTCAAAACCGCCTTCTCGATCGCCCGCTGCGCGCTCCGCGCAATGTCCTTCGGGGCCGCCGTTCCCACCGCATCGAAAAACTTCGCGCTGAACCCGCCCAGCGTCAACCGCGCCGGGTCGAAGAAGCTTCGGTCGAAATGCGCCCGCCCGATAATCTCTTCGAACAGCGCCACGCAAGACTCATCCCCGTCCGCCGAAAGCCACTGCGTCTTGTGCTCATCCGCATCCGGCGTAAAGCCCAGTAGCTCCGTCACACGCGTATACAGATCCGCCAGCGAATCCGGATAGTAAAACTCCGACTCCAAGCTCAGCCCCGCCGGCGACCCGGTCCATCGCGCCCCGCACCGCAGATCGCCGCCGCGGTCCAGCGTCAACACCGTCGCATCCGTAAACGGCGACGCATAGAACGCCGAAGCCGCATGCGCCAGGTGATGCCCGATCAGCACCAGTCGGCTCGCCGGAAACTGCTCCCGCAGTTGCATGTTCAAATCGCCGGCGAAACTCGATGGCACGGGCCGCGCCACCGCCACGATATCGATGTCCTTCGCTTCCAGCTTGCCAATCGCCAGGCAGGCGGCTATCGCTTCCGCCGGCAACTCCCCTCGCCGCGTCCGCCGCGCGATCTTGGCCTCTTCCATCGCCGCAGCCAGTTTTCCATTCGCGAGCAACGCTGCCGCCGACCCGCTGGCGAGCGTCCCAATTCCCAGAATGTTCATGCGTTTTGTGAAATGAGTCCGGCGGCCCGCAACCGCGCAATCGACCGGTCCCGCCCAATCGTGGTGAACACGTGGAACGCGCTCGGTCCCACCGTCTGCCCGGTCAGCGCCGCCCTCGCGCCGTTAATCAGAATGCCGGCCTTCAGCCCCATCTCCGTCGCCAGCGCGCGCAACTCCGCTTCCACGCTCGCCTCGGTAAACTCCGAAGCCGCCGCCAGCCGCTCACTCAACTTCAACATCCCTTCACGCGCGCCCGGTTTATCCAGCCGGTCCAACGCCTCGCTGTCGATCACGAACTCGTCCGCGAAGTACGCCCGCCCGCGCTGCACAAAATCGAGCAGCGTCGTGTACCGCGTCCGCAGCAGATCCACCGTCTGTTCCAGCCACGGGTCGGGGAAGGGAACCGGGATGCCCGCTTTGTCCAACTCCTCGCGCACATAACAGATCAAATCCGAAACATGCATGCTCCGCAAATGCTGCGAGTTCAGCCACAACGCCTTCGGATCGAACGGATCTTGCTCCGTAAAATTGATCACCGCGTTCGATCGGTTCACGCCTTCGAAAGAAAAACTCTCCACCATCTCCACGCGGGACATCTGCTCGCGGTTATCCTTCGGCGACCAGCCCAGTAGGCTGATGAAGTTCACGAACGCGCGCGGCAGAAATCCGCTGTCCCGATACGTGGTCACGCTCACCACGGGCCCATGCCTGCGCTTCGAAAGCTTCGTTCCATCCGGCGCAACCAGCAGCGGCAAATGTGCGAACTGCGGACGTTCGCAACCCAGCGCGTCGAAAATCAGCAGATGCTTGTACGTATTCGAAAGGTGATCCTGCCCGCGGATCACGTGCGTAATATGCAGGTCGCCATCGTCCGCGCACGAAGCCAGATGATACGTTGGGGTAGAGTCGCTGCGCAGCAGCGCGAAGTCCTCCACATCGGCGATCGCTTTCGATTGCGGGCCGTACACCAAATCGGTAAACGTTAAAACACCGCCGCGCTCGCGAGGTACGCGGAACCGCAGCACAAACTTTTCCCCCGCTTCCGCACGCCGCTTGCTCTCTTCCTCGGAAAGCTCCCGCATGCCGGGGTTGCTCAACCACTGCCCTTCGCGTGGTCCGCTGGTCTCTTCGGTACTCGCCGGCGTAAAATCCCGATACGCCATCCCCTTGGCGAGAATCCCCTCGGCCGCTTGCCGATGCAGATCCAAACGCTCCGACTGGCGATACTGCTCATCCCAATCGAGCTGCAGCCACTTCAGCCCTTCGAAGATGGAATCGAGAGAAGCTTGCGTATTGCGCTCCACATCCGTGTCGTCGATACGCAGGATCATGGTCCCGCCATGCCGCCGCGCGTACAGCCAATTGAAGATGTAAGTCCGGGCGCTGCCGATGTGAAGAAACCCGGTGGGAGAAGGTGCGAAACGAACGCGAAGCATCCACACGTGATTATAGTGAAAACCGCATTGAGCATTTCCTCTACGCGCGAGCCGTTGCCGCGGGATAGTGTTTCCGGTGGAAGAGAGATGGCGCCTGCTACTGCGCGTCGGGAATCAGAAAAGTCAGCGGTGAGTGCGCGGCGCGGGTGACGGCTTCGGCTGCTTTGTAACCGCTGCGGACAGCACCTTCCATGGTGGCCGGCCAACCGCTGCGCGTCCAATCGCCGGCGAGAAAAAGGTTGGAAACGGGCGTGTCGGCGGTGGGGCGCTTCAGTTCCAGGCCGGGCGCTGCGGAGAACGTGGCCCGCACTTCCTTGATGACTTGCGCGCGCTCGAGTTTGGCTGCCGCGGCTTCGGGAAAAAACTCGTACAGTTCTCTCAGCGAAACGTCGATCACCTCTTGACGGCTTTTCTCGAGGAGCGATCGGGAGGCGCTGACCACCAACTGGATGTGCCGGCCATCCGACTTGTTGAACATCCATTGGATAGTGCGATCGAGCAACGTGGCGTGAGGGAGCGTGGTGACCGGGCGATCAAACCACAAGTGAATGCCGGTGATGGGGGAGTGCGTGAAGGGGCTGGTGTCGATGGCGGCGTCGGGCGCCACCTGCGCGAGACGTTCGAAAGGTAAGGCGGAGACGTAGTGGTCGGCGGTGTGAAGCGTGCCGTTGGCGAGGACGCCGGTGACGCGGCCGTTTTCGATCACGATGCGCTCGACGGAGGTGCGGCCTTGCAGGGTGACGGGACCGATGCGATCCCACGCGTCGGCGCGGTAGAGTTCGCGTAGCGGGACGTTGGGGATGCCGAGTTCGTAGGAATCGGCGCGGGCGAGCATGCCGAGACGAAACACCTGGAATCCGTGGATGGCGGCCATGCGGTCAAGGTCTTCGTTGATGGCGCTGACCAGAACTTGGTTCCAGTAGCGGCTGATGGCGTTGGGCGTCTGGCGCTTTTCGCGGAGCCAGTCGAGCATCGTAATGCTATCGAGATCGGGGCGGGTATGTTCGCGGGGAATGGCGAGCATGGCGCGGGCAATTCCGATTTTGTCGGCGAGCGTGAAGCAGCGCATGCGGAGGAATGATTCGGTGAAGTGGGCGGGGGCGGGGAAGATGCCGCGCTTCATCGTGGAGACGCGGCCGCCGGGTTCGATGAAGAAGAACTCGCGGAAGAATTGGATTTCGGATTCGACGCCGAGGCGGCGATAAAAGTCGAGGAGATTGTGACAGCAGCGCAGGAGCACGTGCTGGCAATTGTCGATGACTTCCGTTTCACCTTCGGCGGCGCCGGGCACGGGCCAGGAGGTGGCGCGGCCGCCGAAGAACGCGCGGGATTCGAACACTTCGACCTGATAACCGCTGCTGCCGAGGGCGGCCGCGGTGGCGAGTCCGGCGAGACCGCCGCCGATGACGATGACTTTAGGCAAGGCTTCCGGTCGAATGAAAAATGTGCTGGGACGTGGTGAGGCGGCCGCCGCGTTCGAGGAGTTGCTGCTTGAAGATTTGGATACGGTGCGGGTCGATTCCGGCGATGGCGTCCTCCACAACCATCACCTGTTTGCCGCGCGCGAGCAGGCCGAAGGCGGCGAACTGGACGCAGACTTCCGTGGCGACGCCGTAGACGGTGAAATGGTCGAACGGGCCGATGAGTTCGTCGGCTTCGGGGGACTGGAAGAGGTCGGTTTGCTGTTTTTCGAAGATGCGCTGTCCCACGAGTAACTCGGCGGGTTTCTGCTGGCCGATTGTGCCCAGAATGCAGTGGGGCGGCCAGGATTGAAATTCGGGATCGTTCTCGAAGTGGGCGCAGGCGGTGGAGATCAGCGGGATACTGTGCGAGGAGGCGAAGCGGTTGAGCGCGGCTAACGTGGGGATCAGTTTGACGGCGCCAGGGACGTAGAGCGCGCCGGCGGGGAAGACGAAGTCGATCTGCGTGTCGATATCAAGAAGGGCTTGGCGCATGATCAAGAAAGGCTTGGGGCATGCAAGGTTTCCATGAGAACGGATTCAAGCGCGTGGCTGCGGATGACGCGATGATCGGGCTGGAGTGTGGTGCGGGAGATGGTGGCGCGCTTGCGCATGGCGGTTAGAGATTCGGGTGGGCTCACGCGCAGGCCCTTGCGAAGAATGGGTTGGAGGAGCGGCTCACCGTTTTCGATGTGCTCCTGCGCAAGGGAAACGACGTCGTGACGGGGGAAGCGCCAGATCTGTTTCGCGCCGGGAACAGACGGTTTGTCGGGACTGTGCTTGGCCGTGTAGCGCTGCTGGCCGTGGGCTTCGATCTCGACGACCTTGTAGATCATTCCCATGGACGGGGCGTCGCCGGAGGTGGCTAGTTCCGTGCCGACGCCGAACGCGTCGATGGGCGCGCGCGCGGCGACGAGATCCGCGATGCGGTCCTCATTCAGGTCGCCGCTGACCATGATTTTGGAAGCGTGGAGACCGGCGGCGTCGAGAATGGAGCGGACTTCGCGGGAAAGCGAGAGCAGGTCGCCGCTATCGAGGCGGACACCCCACAGCGGAGCGCCGATTGCGGCAGCCTGGCGAGCGCCGTTCAGAGCATCGTAAGTGTCGATGAGCTGGACGGTTTGGTCCCCAAGGAATTTTTGCAGGGCGCGGAAGGCTTCCGCTTCCGTTTCGAACGACATCACCCAGGAGTGGGCGGACGTGCCGAAGACGGGGATGCCGTAGCGGAAGCCGCTGAGTGTGTTACTGGTACCGGAGCAGCCGCCGAGATAGGCGGCACGGGCGCCGATGGTTCCGGCTTCCGGGGTGTGGGCGCGGCGGGTGCCGAACTCAAGCACGGGCCGGCCGTCCGCGGCGTTGGCCATGCGGGCGGCCTTGGTGGCGATCAGCGTCTCAAAAGTAATGGCGGAAAGGAGAAACGTTTCGGGAATCTGCGCTTCGAAGATGGGTGCGCGGACGGTCATAAGCGGTTCGCCCGCAAAGAGAATGGTGCCTTCAGGAACGGCGTCGACATCGCCGGTGAAGCGGAAATTGCCAAGGTGTTCGAAAAAGCCTTCGGGCGCGTTGGCGAACTGTTTCAGGCCGCGAAGATAATCGATTTCTTCGGCCGTGAAGTTCAGGGTGAGCAAATATTCGATCGCGCGTTCGATGCCGGCGGCCACCACCCAGTCGCGGTTGCGCGGCAGGCGGCGAATCGAGACTTCGAAGGTGGCGAGATCGTGGTGCTTGGAGGCGGCGAAATAGCCGGCGGCCATGGTCAGTTCATAAAGATCGGTGAGGAGGCCGTTCAAGCAGTCACTTCTTCGCGGGCGCTTTGGTGGCGGCGGGCTTGGCCGCGGTCTTCACGTCGTTCGCCGCTTTGATGAGATCGTCCGCCATGCTGTTCTCTAAAGTGTAGATGCCCGGCTCGCCG
Organism: Bryobacteraceae bacterium; assembly: GCA_965225785.1. Lineage (GTDB taxonomy): Bacteria > Acidobacteriota > Terriglobia > Bryobacterales > Bryobacteraceae > Bog-113. Next base: position 219,149 of record CBDDBV010000035.1, read on the forward strand.
TCTCGGACTGCGATAGTGTTGGTTCCGTCGCGGGAAATGATCACCTTTTCCGTGCGTTTTTTGTCCTGCGTGACTATGCCGGCGGTGAAGATCGGTGTCCCGGCGGCTTTGGCGGCGAAGCCGGTGGCGGTGAGATCGCGCAGTTTATCGATCAGGGTCTGGATGCTGGAGCCGTCCATTTCCTTTCCGTTGGAAAACCACTTCTCGCCGGCGTGGGAATAAGTCGTGCTGTTTGCCGTGATCTGGGACAGCTCGGTGAAGCCGAAGTCGAAGAGCTTTTTCGTACGGAAATCGGGGAAGGACTTGTTCATAGCTTCGGCTAAGTCAGGGCCAACCTTGTAGATGCCGTCAACCACGGAGCTCTTGGCGTAGGTATTTTTATCTTTATCCTGGCGGATCTCGACGGTTTGCGTGCCGCCATTATCCGTGAAGCTGATGGTGGCTATCTTGGGAGCGGCGGCGAAGGTGGAAGGAGCGATCTTGCCGGCTTCCACCTGCGCTTTGGCGTCTTTGAGTTTGCGGACCAGGTCGTCAACCAGGAGAGCGTCGGCGCGGGCGGGTTCGGGTTTCAGTATCTGCCATTCGTTCTGACCGTTCTTGCCGAATTCCACGGCGGGGCCCTTGGCGGTCAGTTCGACGCGGGAGAGCTTGTCGGAATCGAAGGTGACCAGGCGCTTGTCACGAAGGTCGTTGAGAGACTTATCGAGACTGGTTTTAGAGAAGCTCGCGATGGTGAAGACGCGCGGGTCATCCGCCAACTTGACGTAAGTGGCGCCGCCCGCCGGAGTGTCGTTGCCGATATCGAGCGTACGGGACTTACCTTTGTCCAGGTTCAGAGTCAGTTCGGTAACCGGGATCTTCAGACCGAATGCTTCGAGGTTCGTCGGCTTGTCGTCGATCAGGTGGTCGGAGGTTAACGTTGACGCGGCGGACACTAACGATTTCACCGCATCCTGATCGGCGGGCATGGGTTCGGGCTTGGTGATTTCCCACTTACCGGCCAACTTAGTCAGGACCACGGGGTCGGTGTTCAGCTTGTGGATCGTGACTTCGTTGACCTGCTTGTCATCAAGAGTCAGGATCTTAGGCGGAGCATCGGCGGGCGGCTTGGCAGCTTCGTCCGCCTTGTGCTTTTTCGACCAATAGACAAGACCTGACAGCACGGCCAAAGCGATGGCCGCGACCAACAGTCCGCGCATCTGCTTCATGAGGCTATCTCCGCTTCCACCAGGCGCCGATGCCGGAGAAGATCGCGAGCAAGGGCAGGAAGATGACCGAACTGAAGAACAGGAGCTGCGACTGGCTGCGGGTCAGGGCGATTCGGCGATCTTCCGGATTCTTGGGCCGGATGGAGATCAAGTCTTCATCGGCGCTCAGCCAGTTGATGCTGTTGAGGAATAAGTCGCGGTTGGCAACCTGTTGAATGCCGAGGACGGCGCTACTCAACCAGCCGGAACTGCCGACCACTTCGAAGCGGCCCTGCTTTGCACCGGAGCCGAGCGAGCCGACCGCGGCTATGACGAACGGACCTCTTTTGGCAGTACTGAGCGCATCCGGCGAGATCGCCTTATCGCCGGCCACGGCGACGCTGGCGTCAGAGCTGGAGATGAGTTTTTCAGCCGACTTACTTACGGTGAGGCTCTGGGCAAGCGGGAAGACGGTGGCGATGCGGCCGAGATCGCGAACGATAGGCTGCGACTCGTACTTGGCCCCGAGCGGAACGGCTTCGCTAAAGCCGAACATGCGCGATTGCGGATCGAGTACGACGTCACCATCCGGGGTAACGCCCCAGTCCGTCAGAAGCTTGTTGATGTTGGGCGTCGGCGCATTTTCGGCGGAGCCGGGGCGCGCGGAGTGAATGGCGGGGCTAAGCGCAAACATCACGTGGCCGCCGTTTTCAACGTAAGTCTTAATGGCGGCGACGGCGGGGTCTAGATAGTCGCGCTTGGGTCCGGCGATGACTACGACGGCGCATTCCTGCGGGACCTGCTGTTTCTCGAATAGGGAGAAAGTAGAAGTTTTATAGTTATCTTTTTCGAGGGATTCCTTGGCGTAAGATCCCCCGCTTTTCTCCGTGTCATCGAGCGCGAGTTCACCGCTGCCGGCGACGAAACAGATGGTTTTCTGACCGGTCTTGGTGGAGCGAATGATGGCGTTGGTGAGACCGTCCTCGGTGAGCGCGCCGGCTTCTTCGGTCTTCATGCCGGAGCGCACGACAACGCCGCCCTGGGTGCGGAAACCTTCAGCGCGGGCGATGTCCGGTTTTTTCTCCGGATCGACATAGGCGACGTGAACTTTGCTCGATAAGTTGGCGTACCGGTCGAGCAGATCGCGCGCGGTTCCGAAGCGGGTGGAATCGTTGAAGTAAGTCAGATAGACCGGAGTCTTCAGGTTTTTGACCGTCTTGACGGTCTGTTCGGAAAGGGAGTACTGCTTGTTGGTGGTGGTGTCGAAGCTCTTGTTGTTATCGTTGGCCAGCCAGTTCACGGCCACGAGTACGGCCAGGACGATGATGATGTAGAGCGAAACGTACGCGCCGTATTGGGTGCGCTTGGCGCCAAGGGTTCGGGAAGCCATCTTACGCTCTCCACCTCAGAGACTCAAGAGATCGGGTGGTTAGAAACAAGCCGAAGAAGATAAACGTGAGGTAAAACACGACGTCCTTTGAATCGATCACGCCCTTCGAGAAAGATTCGAAGTGAGTCAGGACGGAACAGTAAGCGACTACTTTCGCAACCGTGGATTGCTCCAGCTCGGTCATCCAGCTTAGTACCCAGAGGAGCAGGCAAACGGCGAAGGTAACACCACCGGCGACAATCTGATTGCGCGTGGTGGTGGAGATATAAGTTCCTACCGCCAGAAGACATCCGCCTTGCAACAGTAAGCCGAGATAGCCTGCGAGGATAGGCTGCCAGGACGGGTTGCCGTACAGGAAGAGGGTGGCGACGTCGAGCATCGAAATGGCGAGGATGGCGGCATACATGAGGAAAGCGCCGAGAAACTTACCAATCACGATTTCCCAGTCGCGGATGGGTGAAGTGAGGAGTAACTCCATGGTGCCCTGGCGCTTCTCTTCGGCAAAGAGGCGCATGGTGATCATCGGAATAAGAAAGAGCGCGACGACGCTGGTGTTGCCGAGCAGTGGGCCGATGATCTGCTGATTGATGTTCATCGGCTGTCCGGCCTGGGATTCCATGCTGGCCATGGCGAAGAACGCCGTGGCGGCGTAGAAGAAGTAACCGAAGAGGACGGCGAAAATCGCCATCAATATGTAAGCGATGGGAGAAGCGAAGTAACCGCGCAGTTCCTTTTCGCAGATTGCAAGAATGTTTCTCATTGAATGACCTCGGCGGGAGGGGCGGCGTGCGGGGCGTCCGAAGCCGTTACGGCTTTGGTCTGCTGCGAAGCGGTTAATTGCAGGAAGATGTCTTCCAGACTTGTGGCGGCGGTGCGCAGTTCTTCGAGATTCCAACCGGCGCGCACGACGGCGCGGGCCAGGTCGCCGCGGATCGAAGTGCCTTCGATGGTTTCCACTTCCAGTAAGGCGCGTCCGGGTTCGGAATCCTGAATGACGACGCGGCCCACGCCGGGAACCTGCTCGATGAGCTGGCGGGCGGACGCGGGTTCGAGGCCTTCGTAGCGGACATCGACGAAGATGGCTTCCTGGCCCTGCATGCGGCGCATGAGATTCTTCACCGTGTCCGTCGCTTTGAGAATGCCTTTATCGATGATGATGACGTTGGTGCAGGTGTGTTCCACCTCGGCGAGAATGTGGGTGCTGAGCAGGATGGTATGGTCGCCGGCGAGGCTGGCGATGAGTTCGCGGGTCTCGCTGATCTGTTGCGGATCCAGGCCGGAAGTGGGCTCGTCAAGGATCAGAACGTCGGGGTTATGCAGGATGGCCTGCGCGAGTCCGACGCGTTGGCGGTAACCCTTCGATAGCTTCGAGATGAGCTTCTTTTTCACGTCGCCGACGGCGCAGCGGTCGGCGGCTTCGTCCACGCGGCGGGTCAGCTCATTGCCGGGCATGCCTTTGATGCGCCCGACGAAATGCAGATACTCGCCGACGTCCATGTCGGGGTAAAGCGGCGGAGTTTCGGGGAGATAGCCGATGTGTTTCTTCACGTCCATCGGATGTTCGATTACATCGAAGCCGGCCACATTCGCGGCGCCCTCGGTGGGCGGAAGGAAGCAGGTGAGCATGCGCATGGTGGTGGTTTTACCCGCGCCATTGCGTCCCAGGAAACCAACGATCTGGCCCTTGCTTACTTCAAAGGAGATGTGGTCGACCGCGATAGTACGCGCGTATCGCTTTGTCAGACCGTCCACTTTAATCATATTTTTCGATTAGTCACAAACGCCGCGGGATGCGGCGGCAACCAGCTAATTATCATAGCAAGCACAATTGTCCATACAAGATCCGAGACGCGCGCGGCGATCGAGCGGCTACAGTGGAAGTTGTTTTCTCAATCACATCTCTGGCCGTTACTCGGGATTGCCACCGCGACCGCGTTCGCGGGCGTGATCGCGGGGGTATTGTTTGCGGCGTCGCCGAAGCACGTGCGGGTGGCCATCCCGCTGGGCGCGGGCTTGCTGATGGGAGTGGCCGTGTTCGGCCTGCTGCCGGAATTGGCCCGCGATCTTTCGTGGACGCTGAGCCTTCTGATCTTCGCGGCGGGATTTGGATTGCTGGCGGTGTTGGACCGAGTGGGCATTCCGATTTGTCCGGATTGCTCGCACGATCACGATCACGGGCATTGCGGCGTACCGCTGCACGGCTTCGCGGCGCCGCTGCTGATTGCCGCCGCGGTGCATTCGCTGTTCGACGGTTGGGCGCTCGGAGCGGCGGGATCGAGCGGATCGGCGGGGACCCGGATCGCGCTGCCGCTGGCGCTGGTACTGCATAAGTTGCCCGAAGGTCTGGCGCTCGGCGGGATTTTGAAACCGGCGGTGCGGTCAGCCGGGTTGGCGATCGCGCTCGCGATGGGTGCGGAGGTGATGACGCTGGCCGGTGGAGCGGTCTCGATGGGGCTTTCGGCGCGGTTCGGATCGGCGTGGACGAGTTATCCGCTGGCTTTGGCGGGAGGGTTCTTCCTGTTTCTGGCGTATCACGCGCTGCACGGCGAGTGGCGGAAGCGGCCGAGCCGTGCTTTTGTAGCCGGGTTGGCGGGGCTGGTTCTTTCGGCCGTGCTGCAGACGGGCTTGCGGAATTACTTCGGAGGGTGATCACCTTTTTGCACGCGCGGCGTCTCATGTGGATGCGAATGCGTAACGTGGTCCTGCTAGGTTTTGTTTCGATGCTGGCTTATGCGGCCGAGCCAGGAACAACTATTCCTGAGACTCCCGCCGGCCAAGTGCTGCGGGCGTGGCTGGCGGCCTTCAACTCGGGAGACCGCGCGGAGGTTGCCGATTACCTCGGCAAGTACGAACCGGATAAGAAGGATAGCGCCGATCGGTTGCTGGATTTTCGCGAGCGGACTGGCGGCTTTGCGCTGATCCGGGTGGAGAAGAGCGAGCCGCGTCACTTGGAAGCGCTGGTCAAAGAGCGCGAAGGCAGCAACTATGGGCGCCTGGAGATGGAGGTGAGTGACTCTCCTTCTCCAACGGTGAAGTTGTTCGGGGTCCATATTGTTCCGAGACCGGCGGACCAACCGGAACAGCCGAGGCTTAGCTTCGATGACGCGGTGAAGGCGATGGATGCCCAGGCGGCGGCGCTGGCGGCGAAGGATCGATTCGCAGGGGCGATTGCGGTGGCGCGAGGCGGAAAGGTCGTCCTGGAGAAGGCTTACGGGTTTGCGGATCGCGAGAAACAAGAAAAGAATACCGTGGAAACTAAGTTCCGCATCGGTTCCATGAATAAGATGTTCACGGCGACGGCGGTGCTGCAGTTAGTGGAAGCGGGCAAGATCGATTTGTCGGCGCCGCTCGGCAAGTATCTGACGGACTATCCGAACCATGAGTTGGCGGCGAAGGTGACTATACGGAATCTGTTAACCCATACGGGCGGGACGGGAGATATCTTCACGCCGGAGTATGAGAAGCAGCGGCTGCGGACACGCGAACTTACCGATTATGTGAAGCTGTTCGGTTCGCGCGGGTTGGCGTTTGAGCCGGGATCGAAGTGGGATTATTCGAATTATGGCTTTGTGTTGTTGGGCGTGGTGATCGAGAAAGTTTCGGGGATGTCTTATTACGATTACGTGAGAAAAAACATTTTCGAAAAGGCGGGGATGGGTAACTCCGGCTCGCTGCCGGAAGCGGATGCGGTGATCGGGCGATCGACCGGTTATATGCGGCAAGGCGATAAGTGGACGGCAAATACCAATACTCTGCCGTGGCGCGCGAGTTCGGCGGGCGGCGGTTACTCCACGGTGGGTGATCTGGTGAAGTTTGCGGAAGCGTTGATGAGCGGTAAGTTGATTAGTCCGGCGTTGTACGCGCAGATGACCTCGGTGCAGACCCCGCTCGGCCCTGGTTACGGATTCGGCATGATGGTTTCTGATGGACCGCCGGGGAAGCGTTTCGGGCACGGCGGTGGAGCGCCCGGGATGAACGGGGAACTGCGGGTGTATCCGAAGACCCGGACGGTGGTGGTGGTGCTGGCGAATGAGGATCCACCGGCGGCTACGCGCGTGGCTGATGTGTTTGATGAGAAGATGCCTTTGGACTAATGCACCGATGATGGAGCACCACCATATTCGATGCGCGGAAATCTGGGGCGGGATCTCCGCCGTGGATCAGGATGTCTCGACGTCGAGCCTGGAGATTAGCATCTACAGTGCGCCCTGCACGGGGTTGGAAGGCGGCGACATTTACTATGTCAGCGTGTGCGGGGGCGATCAACTGACGCGCATCGCCATCGCGGATCTGCAAGGGCATGGCGAGCAGGTGAGCGCAATGAGCCGTCGCATTTATGAGAGCCTGCTGAATCATCTGGGGGATCTGGACAACTGCGTGGTTTTGACGGAACTGAACCGGTTCGCGCTGGAGCAGGGTTTTGAGGCGATGACGACCGCGGTGGTGGTGAGCTTTCTGCTGGCGGACGGGACGTTGTCGTATACGTATGCGGGGCATCCACCCGTGATGCTGCGGCAGAAGAGCATGAATGGGTCGAGCGCGAGCGGGTGGGAAGTGGTCGAGATTCCGCGCAGGCCGGGCGCCGTGAATACTTCGCTGGGCGTGTTTCCGGATGCGGAGTTCGAGCAGGCGATGCTGCCGCTGGCGGTGGGCGATCGCTTCTGCGTTTATACGGATGGGGTGACGGATTGTCCGGATCCGCGGGACCGGCCTTTTGGCGACCGGCGGTTGCGGGAAGTGCTTGGCGGCCTGAACGATCGGACCCTGCCCGAGGCGAAGACTGGCGTGCTGCGAGAACTGGAGAAGTACGCGGGCGGGCCATTGAGGGCGGACGATACGACGCTGCTGATGGTGGAAGTGCGGGCTGCGTCGTCGGACCATTAAAGCGTCGGATCGGTAAATTTGGGTTCGCGCGCTTCGGCGTCTTTGAGGCAGAGCCGGGCCCAGGGAATCGCCTCCAGGCGCTTGGGCTCAATCTCAAGTCCGCAAACCTCGCAGATACCGTAAGTGCCGGCCTCGATGCGGTCGAGGGCTTCGCGCACCTCGACGAGCGTTTCGTAGTTACGCGTGCTTTCATCGAGCGCGAGATCTTTCTCCTGATCGGTGGTGGCGCGGTCGATGGCATCTTCGACTTCGGCGCCGGCGGTTTCGCGGGCGTCCGTCTCCCGGCGGGTAATGTCCGCGAGCAAGTCGCCCTCAATCTGTTTCAGGCGGTTGCGGTAATGTTCGGTATCGATGGGCATGATGACATGATGATCTATCGTGCGGTCGGAACGCTTCGAAGAGGAATTGGATGCGGTGCTGCCGGGAGATCTGCCGAACCGTGAGGCGGTGGTGAAGGCGGGCGCGCGGCATCTGGAATTGATTGTTGCGGCTAACGAGCAGTTCAATCTGACGCGGATCACGGGGGCGCGAGAAGCGGCGATCAAGCATGTGCTCGATTCGGTGCTGCCGTGGCGGCACTTTGCGGAAGCGCGGAAGGTGATGGATGCGGGGACCGGCGCGGGGTTTCCGGGAGTGCCGTTGGCGCTGGTTCTGCCGGGCACAAAGTTTGTGTCGAGCGATTCGGTGGGGAAGAAAGCGCGGTTCGTGGAAGCGGCCGTGCGCGAGCTTGGGTTGAAGAACATTGAGGTGGTGAACGGGCGGGCGGAAGAGTGGATGCGGGCGTCAAAGGTGGATGTGGTTACCGGGCGCGCGCTGGCGCCGCTCGATAAGTTCTGCGACTTATTTGGAAGCGCGATGCGCGCTGGGGCGTGGGCGGTTCTTTACAAGGGACCGGATGTGGAAGCCGAGATGGTCATCGCGGCCGCGGCTGCGAGGAAGCAGAAGGTACGCATGCGCGCGATGGATCGGTATGAGTTACCGGATGCGATGGGCACGCGTACGCTCGTGGAATTGAGAGCGGATTAGTCTCCGACGACTCCGGCCAAAGATTGACCGCCGGGCTCGTTCAGACGGAGAGCGTGACGGTAGCCCACGATTTGACGCAATTCCGACCGTTCCGCTTGGCGTGATAGAGAGCACGGTCGGCTAATCCGATAAGATCGTCGGAAGAGTAGGCCGATCCGGGCCAGAGAGTTGCGACCCCAAGGCTGATGGATAAGCGCCCATTGAAGAGCGAGGCGGAGTTAGGAATCCCAACAGCTTCTACGGCGGAACGCATGGATTCGGCCAATGCGAAGGCTTGCTCGTCCCCGGTGTCCGGAAGAATAACGGCAAACTCCTCGCCGCCGTACCGGCATACTAAATCGGTGATGCGTGGCGCGGACTTCTTCAATGCTCGCGCGACCTCGCTGAGGCAATGATCCCCAACGGGGTGGCCGTAGAGATCGTTGACCGCCTTAAAGTGATCGATATCGGCAATGATGAGGGATAACGGTCGAGATGAACGGGACGCGCGGCTAACTTCCATGGCAATCATCTCGTCGAAACGGCGGCGGTTGGCTGTCCCGGTAAGAGCGTCTTGAATCGAGATCCGGTGTAAGCTTTCGTTGGCTTCGCGGAGCTGATTGGTCTTGAGCGCCACGTGCCTCCTAAGGACCAGGACCCAGGCTAAGGAGCCGCCAACGAGGAACAGCATAGCGGTGATTACCACAGTGCGCGCTGGACAGTCCACCACGGCGGACGCGTCTCGATAGTGATGTCTTCTGGCCGCCGAACTAAGAGACGGACCGACTGTGGACGGCGGAATTCGTCAAAGCTAATCAAGCAAACGCCCGTGATTCGTAGGACGCTCCCCGGCTCCAGCGATTCCTCAAAATTGTTAAACGAGGGCGGCAGAGCGGCGGTGAAAGTCTGGTCGAGAGAGGACAGAGTTAAAGTTTGTGAATGCAGAGCCCGAGCTGCCTGGACTAGAGAGCCTTCGAGAGTTACCAGCTTTAGATCATACCGGGTACCCGCCGCAATTGCTAAGCCGGAGCCGACTTCCTGAACTTCGATTGGAAGGATGTCGCGAAGCCTCACTGGGACGGGGGTGACATTCTGATTGTGTTCGATCACGCGGCAGCCGGAGTTCTGCAAGGAGGGATTGAAGTCTACCATGCCGGGGAACCCGACGAAATCAACCGGATCGCCCGGCTGAGCGGCGCAAGGCGAATCAAGTTGAACGGGCACGCTCGCGTTCTCCTGGCTCGCGTACAACAATGATTTTGAGGCTACGGCGGTAACGATTGCTCGCAGGCGCCGGCGATGACCCGAATCATCAGCGACTCGGAATGCACCGATAGTGGACGCGGAACTAAGGGGAAGATCGAAAGCCGAAGCCGGAGGAGGATCGTTGATCGTGATGTAATCCGGCCCTGGTATGAACATGCGTACCCCGCTTACTTGCCGATGCTCGTTGAAGACGGCCGCCAGGACGCCGTCGAACGTGATGCGGGCGTCGACCAGTGTCCTTTCCCAGTCGGCGGGAAAGTGCCGCATCATCACCAGGAACGAACTACCGGAAGTGGCGGCGTTCAAGTAGAGCACGTTTCCATCAACCCGGCCGGATCTAACAACTGTCTGCAGTTCCCCCCATTGACAGTCCTCTTTGCCGTTCATGAGGTATTCGATCGGCAGCCGCAAGGGAACCGGGAGCGGGGCCTTGCCGAGGACGCGGATGCGGGCTTTTGTAATAGAGGCGCAAAAGTCACCCGGCGCGGATACTCCCTCAATCTCGACCTGCTCTCCTGTTTCGAGCGGGGCGTTGAACGAGGAATCCCGGATGAAGACGAAGATGCCGGCCGTGGCGTCCTGAACAAACAGCTCATTGGTCGGGACATTGATGTAGGTGACAACCGCGCGGAACCGGACGGGACGCTCCTCTTGGGCCTCGGCAACGGTCAACATTCTAACGGCCATCGCCGTGGTGATAACCCCTCCGGAAGGGACCCCAAGGGCAACCTCTGGATACGCGAGTGCGAGTAGGAAGCAAGCGGACGCCAGCCACCCTGTGTTTTTTCTGGACTCCGGTCCCGTCAGATAAGGCACGTAAACTCCCTGTCAAAGCGGAGATCGGCTGAATTGAGGGAATACTGTAGGCGCGCGTTGCTTCCAGCGATACGCGGACCGGGACGAAACGCTGCGCGATTGATCGAGGGAAGCGCCCCGCGGTCGCGGGCGGTTCAACAAGCAACTTCGCGCACGCCGATGGGGGGTTTCGTTTTAGTTACAGGCTGTGCCGTTCACCTGGAACGCGGTTGGCGGATTGTTCGTTCCGCTGTAGTTCGCGTTAAAGCCAATGCCGGTCTGGTTTCCGTCGGCGGGGATGGTGGCGTTGTAACTCACGTTGGTCAGGCTCACGGTCTCGCCGCTTTGGGAGTAAGTCGCGTTCCAGGACTGGGTCATGGATTGGTTTCCGGTCCAGGTCCAGGTAAGAATCCAATTGGTGATCGGGGAAGTCCCGGTGTTGGCGATGGTGATGCCTCCGGTGAAGCCGGTGCCCCAGTCATTCTGATCAATATAAGTGACATGGCAGCTAAGCCCACCACCACCGCCGCTCGATTGCGTGGTGGCGGCGGCTTGATTGGAAGGGTTGGAGATTGCTTTTGCGGTTTGGGCGGTCGCCAGATAGTAGTAAGTGGTGGATGGCTTGAGGCCGGCGTTTTCATAAGTTGTGCCGGTCAGGTTCTTCGCAATGCGGTTGGACGCGGAAATGGTGAAGCCGCTGGTTGTACTGGAGTAGATGCTGTAGGTCACTCCGGCCGTCGCGCTGGCCGTCCAGCTTAGATTGATCTGGGAACTGGAGAGGGGCGATGCGCTCAGGTTGGTGGGCGCGGCCGGTTTTTTGCCGCCGCCCCCGCCGCCCGATCCCAGCGGGAACTGAATCGTGGCGAGAAGTTGTTGCTTCAGAGGATTGGCCGGAGCCGGGTCGTAGTTACTATCGAGCAGACCGTAAGCGTCCTCGCCGTTAAGGGCCCAGTAAGTCCAGCTAAGGTTGGGAGTGGTTTGGAGAAAATCGACCAGGCTTTGAAACCATTGGCCTTGTGATCCCGCGGCGGTGTTTTCGATGTCGCTGCTGTTATTGGTGGTGCCGAACTCGCCCAACCATACAGGCGCGATGCCGTTCAGGCTCAGATAGGCCCAGAACTTAGTCCAGACGGCGATCAGGCTGGCGTCCGTGGTGCTTCCGTTGAACCAACTCTGCTGGTATTCATTGGGACCATAATCGTGCGCGGAGTACACAAGATGGGCCGAAGTGTTCAGAGTAACTGGATACTGTTGAGCGCCCTCGAGATTGCCGCCCCACCAATCACAGTCGTTGTTGTAACAGTCGGTGCCTTCGACGAACAGGAGCAGACTCGGGTTGATGGCCTGCACAGCGTTCCCTCCGCGCTCGGCGGCCAGGCGCCAGTCATTCGTCATGGTTCCGCATCCCCAGCAGGAGCCGCCGCTTGTCGCGTTGTGCGGTTCATTGCGAAGATCGGCTCCGATGACCGTGGCGTTCCCTTTATAGCGCGTGGAGAGGGTGGTCCAATCGTTGATCCAGGCCGTTTCCGGATAAGTGCTTGTGTACCAGAGCCCGTTAGCCTCCGCGCTGTTCCCCGCTTCGGAGCGGTGGTTGTCGAGAATGACGCGGAGGCCGATCGATCCCGCATAGGAGATGACCTGGTCCATGATCTGAAGCGAGTTCAGACCTTCGAGCGCGGTATTAATCGGGCCGGTCGAGTTGGTATAACTGATGTCGGACGGAATGATGGGAGTCTCCACCATTTGATTTGAAAACGGTAGGCGTATGACGTTATAGCCGTTACTGTGTATCGTGTTGAGGATAGACTTATAATCCTGGTCGTACAGGCCGTGGACCACTTCATCGGTTGTCTCGAAACCATACCAGTTGATTCCGGCGATTCTCACCGGAGTGTTAGTGGAATCGAGGATCTGTACTCCATTGGTATGCCAGTATCCGGTACCTTGGGCGAGAGCGGCGCTGCTTATGAGGAATGAAAGAGTAGCTAATGGAATGAGGCGCATGAGGCTGCTACTACTTCATCATCAAAGTCTCCTTTAACCAAGTAATCATTTCCGGCTTCCAGTGCTGCATCGCAGGATCACGCCAACCGCTCATGCCGTGTCCGCCGCCGTCGATGGTGATGAGCTTGCACTTGGCGCCCGCCTTATGCATGGCGTCACACATAGCGATGGATTGTTCGTACGAAACCTGATCGTCCTTATTGCCGTGTATGCAGAGAAACGGCGGGGTGGCCGCCGTGACTCCGGCGATGGGAGCGAGTGCGTGGAGTTTCGCGAGGCCCGCGGCGTCTAACTGATCGACACCGAAGAAGTGAATGCCTCCGCCGTGGGCCGCGTGGTCGTTGGCGGCCTTCATGTTGAAGCGTTCGGGGTGATCGCGGCGGGCTTCGGCGAGCGTGGCGTAGTCGACGGGACCGTAGAAATCGACAACCGCGGCAATGGGGGCATCGGGAAGCGGGTGAGTGCCGGCATAGTTGACGAGCAGGCCTCCGGCGGATTCGCCGATGAGGACGATTTTGGCGGGATCGACTTTATACTTCGCGGCGTTGGATTTGACCCAGCGAATGGCGCTGTCGAGGTCTTCCATCGCGTCGGGGAAGTGCGCGGCGGGCGCGAGACGGTAATCGATGGTGAACCAGGCGAAACCGGCGTTTGACAGAGGATCGAACAGGGGACGGACGTTGGTGTCGCGGTGACCGCCGTCGAAGCCGCCGCCGTGGACCAGGATGGCGGCGGGAAAGGGACCGGGACCGTCCGGGACGTGGAGATCGAGAAGCAGCGGCTGGCTGCTGGGTTCCGCAAAAGGAACGGCCTTTTGATCGAGCGCTTGAGTGGCCGGGGCGGCAAACAAGGCGGCGGCGCAGAGAGAAAGAAAGATTCGCATTTGAGCGCGATTGTATCGCTATCCTTGACAGAAGCTTGCTGAAACGACCTCGACATCCCTACTCGCTGGTGACACTGTGCGCGGCGATCGCGATCCTGATTTTGGGGGTGGCGTTCAAGCCGGGTAAGAAGTCGGCGCGTCCGCTTTCGGAGTCGGACCTGTCGCGGCTGCAGCCCGCGCCGGCGGTGCGGATGAATGAATTGTCGCAGCAGTTGGCGGATGCATCGGTTAACGCGGCCCCGCGTCTGGTGTATATGCAATCGGCCCCGCACACGGCGGTGTTGTGGGATAGCACGCACGCCATTACCCCGACGGATGCGCGTGGAACTCCAGCGGATTGGAAGCCGGTTCCGGCGCCGGGCGGAGTGCCGTTCGCGATCTTCACTTTCGCCGCAACCGCCGATACGGCGATTACCGCGCCGGGCAGTACCGTGTCGATCGCGTCAGGTGACTGGGTGCTGGCGGTGGCGCGGACCAGCGCGGACCACACCGTTTTCGCGGAAGGGATTTATCAGGGAATCAGCGATGCGCGGTGCGGCGGGTTCGAGTATCGGGAGGTGGATTCGAGCGCTAAGATCGGCCCCAGCCTCATCGGCGGCGGCTTGTTTACGGCGGACGGAAAGCTGCTGGGGGTGATCGCGCTGTGCGGCGGTGAACCGGTGGTGGTGAGCGCGGGTTCGGTGGCGGCGGTGCTGCTGCAGCCGGTGTTCATTACGGACCGGCTGGAGCGCGATTATGGGATGCGCGTGAGCGAAAGCGATGCCGGGAAGCAGGCCGGCGTGGTGTGGAACGGCGGCGCGGCGGACGCCGCCGGAGTAAAAGCTGGCGATGTGATCGCGCAGGTGGATGGGCGGACGGTGACGGCTTGGAGCGATCTGGAACCGCTCGAAGGTGGCGGCGCGCATACGATGACGCTGCGGCGAGGATCGCGAAACGTGAAGGTCTCGCTGGATGCGGCGGGCGCGGTGCGCACCGTGAATGGTCTTACGCTTTCTTCGAGCGGCGCCGCATCCAAAGTGGTGGTGAGCGAGGTGGCGCGGGACAGCGCGGCGGCGCGGGCGAACCTGCAGGCGGGAGACGTGCTGCTGCGTGTGGGGGGAGTTGCGGTCGGCACGCCGGACGCGGCCGCGCGGGCGCTCACGGGACACGCGGGTGCGGTAACGGTGCAGATTGAACGCGGAACGGCCAAGGCCGATGTGGTGCTCACGCCATGAATGAGCTGGTGTCGGTTGGGGTGATTTTACTGCTGGCGCTGCTGGCGGGGCACGTGGTGAAGTTGCTGCGCATCCCGGAAGTAACGGGTTATCTGCTCCTGGGCGTGGCGCTGGGCCCGCGGCTGTTGGGGTGGGTGAGCGATTCGAACCTGGCCGCGCTGGGGGTGCTGAGCGACGTTGCTCTTGGGCTGATTCTGTTTTCGATCGGCACCGTGTTTGAGCTGGATCAGTTCCGGCGCCTGGGGCGGAAGCTGGGTACGGTGACGCTGTGCGAAGCGCTGCTGACGTGCTGCCTGGTCACGGCCGCGCTGCTGGTGGTGGGGCAGCCGTGGCAGATTGCGATGGTGCTGGGCGTAATGGCGATTGAGACGGCGGCCGCGTCCACGCTGATGGTGATTCGCGAGGCGAACGCGAGCGGGCCTCTGACGCAGATGCTGACGGGCGTGTTCGCGCTGGATAACCTGGTGTGCCTGCTGTTGTTCAACATCGTGATCACGGTGGTGCAGTTCAGCGGCAAAGGCGCGGGCGGGGAAACATTCGGGTCATCCGTGTTCCGCATCGCGTGGCAGTTCTTAGGCGCGATGGCGTTGGGTTATTTGATCGGATGGGTTTTGTCGGCGTGGTCGCTGCGCGTAGTGGAGCATGGCGAACAGTTGATTCTGCTGGCGGGGTGCGTGCTGCTGTGCGTGGGCGCGGCGAAGTGGCTGGAAGTCTCGGCGTTGGTGGCGAATCTGACGATCGGCGCGACGGTGGTGAACTTATCGCATCGCAGCCGGAAGTTGTTCGAGAGCCTTTCGCAGACGGATCCGCCGCTGTACGCAATCTTCTTTGTGCTCGCTGGGGCGAACCTGGATGCTTCGAAGCTGATGTCGCTGGGGCTGGCCGGCGTGGTTTACGTGATGGGGCGTCTGATCGGGAAAGTGGGCGGGACCACGATAGGGACGCGGCTGGCGGGTTTGGGCCCGGTGGAGCGGAAGTGGCTGCCGCGCAGCATGCTGGCGCAGGCCGGGTTGGCGGTGGGACTGGCGTTGACGTTGAGCGAGCGGCTGCCGGAGCTGGCGCCGGTGATCACGACGGTGGTGCTCTCGGCGGTGATTATCTTTGAGATTTTCGGGCCGCTGGCGGTGCGTTGGAGCTTGATCGGCAGCGGGGAATCGCAGGCGCGGGTGGAAGTGGAAACGGGGATACTGTCTTAATTCGCCCGCTTCTCCTTGACAGCTTAGGAGAGTTGGATCATACTCCTTATTAACTTAGGAGAGCAATGTCCGGTCAGGCCCAACTACTTCCAGGAACCCTCGATCTATTGATTCTGAAAGCAGTTTCTCTGGGGCCGCTGCACGGCTACGGAGTTCTTTTGCGGATCGGGCAGATCTCCGAGCAAGCGCTTCTCATTGAGCAGGGAGCGCTTTATCCCGCCTTATTCCGATTGGTGCGTCAAGGTCTATTGAAGGCCAGTTGGGGCACCTCGGAGAACAATCGCCGCGCCAAGTTTTATCAGCTTACGGTAACCGGGCGCAAACGTCTGCGAGAGGAAACCGAAGGGTGGAACCGGCTCGCAGCAGCTATGGGTTCCGCCCTGGCCGCTCTACCGGAGGAAGCATGACAACACTGGCTACGATCCGTTCGATTACCGATAAGGTTTTTCATCGCTCGCGGATGGAGCAAGAGATGGAAGAGGAGCTTCGCTCGCATATCCAACACCGCGCGGACGATCTTGCACGATCCGGTCTGGGTGCGCCGGAGGCGGAGCGCCGCGCCCGCATCGATTTCGGCGGTTACCAGCGATACCGGGAAGAAAGCCGCGAGGCGCAGGGAACCTTCTTTGTCGAGACGCTCATGCAGGATGCGCGGTTCGCCGTGCGCGTGTTGCGCAAGTCTCCCGGTTTTGCCACCGCCGCTATTGTGACGCTGGCGCTGGCGATCGGCGCGAACGCCGTCGTGTTCGGCATCATGGATGGCCTGATTCTGCGGCCGCTCAACGTGCCCGATGCCGGGACCCTCTACGGAAGCGAATATGGGGACGGCGCGGGATGGCAGTCATACCCGAACTACCTCGATCTGCGCAGCCGCAACCACAGCTTCACTGACCTGGCGGCGTTCAACTTTGTTTTCGTTGGACTGGATACGGGCGGAAATCCCTCGGCCGCGGCGGGGTTTGCAGCCAGCGGAAACTACTTCGATGTTCTAGACGTTCAGCCATACCTGGGCCGCTTCTTTCACGCGGCGGATGAACGCGGTCCGAAGAGCGCGCCGTACGTCGTCCTGAGCCACGCATACTGGCACAGCAAGTTCGAGGATGACAGGGGCGTGGTGGGCCGCGTGATCCGGCTGAACAAGCAACCGTTCACCGTGATCGGCGTAGCGCCGCCGGGCTTCCAGGGAACGCTCCTTTTCATTTCTCCCGACTTCTTTATGCCGATCGTCAACCAGGAGCAGGTGACCGACGGCTTCGACTTGAACTCGCGCGGGAACGAACGAGGAGTGTTTGAGGTGCTGGGGCATCTGAAGCCGGGGGTGACACCCGCGATGGCGATCGCCGATATGAACGCGGTTGGGAAAGAGATCGCGAAGACGTATCCGGGGGAAGCCGGACACAAAAGTTCCGTTCTGTCGCTGCAGGGACTCACTTCGTT
This sequence comes from Bryobacteraceae bacterium, assembly GCA_965225785.1. Taxonomy (GTDB): domain Bacteria; phylum Acidobacteriota; class Terriglobia; order Bryobacterales; family Bryobacteraceae; genus Bog-113. The sequence continues at coordinate 236,410 of CBDDBV010000035.1, forward strand.
CCGCGGTCCGGCTCAGGCATTCGTGGCGGGATTGATGCTGCTGGCCGGGTTGATTCTGCTGGGCGCATGCGCCAACCTGGGGAGTCTCTTCGCGGCGCACTCGGCCGACCGCTCGCGGGAAGTGGCGCTACGGCTGGCGCTCGGTTCGAGCCGGCAACGCATTCTGCGCCAACTGCTGACGGAAGCCGTGATGATTTCCCTGGTGGGCGGCGCGCTGGGACTTTTGGGAAGCCTTTATCTGTTGAGGGAGTTAAGCGCGTGGCAGCCCTTCTCCGGAGCTCCGCTCCATATTCCGGTAACTCCCGATGCGAAGCTTTACTTCGTTGCGCTGGCGCTGGCGCTGCTGAGCGGACTGATCTTCGGGATCGTTCCGGTGCGCCAGGTTCTTCGGGCCAATCCCTACGAGATTATTAAGGCGGGAGCGAGCGCCCGGTTGGGACGGCGGATCACCATGCGGGACTTCCTGCTGGTGGTCCAGATTGCGATCTGCGGGGTGCTGGTGACGTCTTCGCTGGTGGCGGTGCGCGGGCTGATGCGGTCATTGCACAGCGACTTCGGGTTCCAACCGAACAACACGATGCTGGTTAGCACCAACCTCGCGATGGCGGGTTATTCGATCGACAAGGTTCCGGCGATGCAACGACGGATGATCGAGGCGATGGCAGCTATTCCGGGTGTGGAGCGGGCGGGACTGGTGAACAATTTCCCTCCGCTGGTGGATCTTGCCGGGACCACGGTGGATACTTTCCGGGATGAAACCACCGATCTTCGTCCTGCGAATGTGGCCTTCGCGCCGTACAAATACGAGGTATCGCCGGGGTACTTCGAGGCTGCCGGGACGGGCTTATTGGCGGGCAGGGGTTTCGACTGGCGCGATGCGGAGAAGGCTCCCGCGGTTGCGGTGGTGAACCGAGAGTTTGCGAACAAGATGTTCGGCTCAGTGGGCAACGCGGTCGGACGATATTTCAAGCTCCAGGATGGGACGCACCTTCAGGTGGTGGGCGTGGCCGAGAACGGAAAATATCAGACGGTTACGGAAACGCAACAGCCGGCGATGTTCCGGCCGTTCGCACAATCGCCCCTGAGCCAAGCCTACCTGCTGGTGCGGTCCCGCCGCGACCCTCAGGAACTTGCGGCCGCCATGAGGAAGAAGCTGCACGAACTGGATGCGGGGCTGCCCGTGGAGACACAGACATGGACCAACTTACTGGGCGTGGTTTTGTTTCCTTCGCGGGTGGCGACGATCGCGCTCGGGGTGCTGGGGATCATGGGCGCGTTGCTATCGATCACGGGCATTTTCGGAATGGCGGCGTACTCGGTCAGCAGGCGGCTGAAGGAGTTGGGCATTCGGATCGCGCTGGGCGCGCGGCGGAAGGAAGTGCTGGAAACCGCGTTAGGGCGCGCGATCAAACTGCTCGCGTTCGGATCGGTGGCGGGGCTGCTGTTGGGGATTCTGGCAAGCCGGGTGCTCGCGTCGATCGTGTACCAGGCGACGCCCCGCGATCCGTGGGTGTTGGCGGGCGTGGTGCTGGCGATGTCGCTGCTGGGGTTGCTCGCGACATGGATTCCGGCGCGACGGGCGCTGACGCTCGATCCGTTGACGCTGCTGCGGGAAGAGTAATCAGCGATCGAACTGGGCTTTTTCGAAACGTGCTTTTAAGTCGGTTCCGCTGAGCGTGGTGGCTTGCACTTTGGGCCGGGTGACGGTGCGGCGCACGGCCGCCCATTGCAGGCGCTGGAAGAGTTCGAACGGGACGTAGCGGCGCAAATTGACCACGATCTTGGTCTTGATGCCGACCAGGTAGCGCAGGCGCGGGTGCTTCGCCGTGAGGATTCCGTAGACGACGTTGGCGACGTGGCTGGTGCCGAATGATCCGCGGGCGAGCATATCGTCCACCATTTTTTCGTGCTGCAGGAACCAGCGGAAATAAGGGCTGGACGGGTCCATCGCACGGGGCGCGCGGTTACGGTGCACGGTGAAGTGCGGCGTTTGGATCAGGCCGGGTTCGAGCAGCGAGCAATGGATGTTGAACGGCTGCACTTCCTGGGCGAGACATTCGACCAGACCTTCCACCGCGAACTTGCTGGACACGTAACCGCCGATACTCATGGAGCCGATGCGGCCGCCGGCGGAGGTGGTGATCACCATGCGTCCATAGCGGCGCTCACGCATGCCGGGCAGCACGGCCTGGATGCAGTTCAGGGCCCCGTAGAAGTTCACTTCGAATACTTTGCGGATGTCCTCCGGGCTGAGATCTTCAACGAAACCGCGCAGGCTGATGCCGGCGAAATAGACGAGCCCATCGATGCGGCCGATCTGTTGGACGGCGGCGGCGACCTGATCCGGCTTGGTGACGTCCATGCGGATGGGTTCGACGTTCACGCCGCGGGACGCGCAGGCTTCGGCGAGCGCGGGCGCTTCCTTATCGAGATAGATGGAGCCGAAGACGCGATAGCCTTTGCCCGCGAGAAGAAGAGCGGTCTCCTGGCCCATGCCGGAGCCGGCTCCGATGACTAGTAAAGTTTCGGCCATAAATAAGAAAGGGGTCAGGCCAGGAAGTTCCTGACCCGACCCCAAAGTTTAGCGTGAACTATGCGTGCTGAACAACCGGCTTGGGAGCGGATTTCTTCTTACCGCCGAGCAGGCCGAGCGACATCTCCTTCATCTCCCGCGGGGCCGAAGTGGCGAGCCAGCCGAGGGTGCGAAGGGCGGTCATCGGTTTGCCGAGGTTGATGCAGCGGTGGGCGGGATCGGAAAGACCGCTGGCGGCATTGACGAAGTCCGCATCCTTGAGGAGTTGGAAGATGTACTGGGCGGCGACTTTGGGATCTTCCGTGCCTGCTTCCACGGCTTCGACCTTGAGGGCGGCCTTGTTGAAGAGTTCCCCGAAGCCGGCGTGCTGGCTGTAGAAGAGGCCCATGGGCTCTTCGGAATCCGGGAGGATGGATTCGTCGCGGGAATCCTTGTAACGGCGGTAGATGCTGGCGAGCTTCAGATCGCCGAGGCCGACGCCGAGCGCCCAGATGCGGAACCAGGCGTTCCACAGATCGAAGTCGCGGAACGCAGTGTAGGCGTTGCGGACCAGCTTGTCATTGTTCTGGGTGTCGATTTCGTGGACGCGGGTGAGATATTCGAAGCGCTCGGCCGAGAAATCGTTATCCTTGATGGCCTTGATAAGGCGGGAGGCGGTGGCGTTGACCACTTCGTTGGAAGTCGCGAGACCGCGCGAGAACAGGGCATCGAGGAAGCCGGCGCCGGAAGTCCCGGCAAGCAGGCACCAACGATCACCGACCACTTGCTTGCAACTGGTCTGGAGACGATCCGACGACACCCAGTCGCGAATGAGCTTGGCGTCTTTGAACTGTTCGTAAATGGCGGGGTACTTGGCGAGGAATTGGCGCCACTCCTCATCCGGCGTGATGTCCATCGGCTTGGGGAACTTGCGGATGTCCAGGCTGAGGCCGACGCTGACGGCGGGGTTGGTGGACCCTTCGCGGTTGTTGAAGGGGATGACCCAGAGCCAGCCGCCATCGAAGAGGTGATGGCAGGTGCCTTCGTACCAGCGCTCATCCATCTTCGGGACGCCGTTGACGAGCTTGAGATCGTCGTAGGGCTTCACATCGATCATGTGGGTGAAGAGGCAGCGGGTCTGGAGCGTGAGGCGGGGCGGATTGTCGCGGAGATTGAAGAGCTTGGGGAGCACGGCGCCGCCGCCGGAGGCATCGGCCACGTATTTGGCGCGGAACGTTTCGCCGGTTTTGCTGGAGAGCGTCACGCCATCCCGATCGAACTCAGCGCCGCTGATCGGCGTTTTGTACTTCACCGTGGCGCCGTAGTGAATGGCGGTGTTGGTGAGATAGGCGTCGGTGTCCTGACGGAACAGATGAGCCTCATAGCCTTCGCGGAAAGGCGGGATCACAACCTGCGTGCACTCGTTGGGGTTCTGGTTCTTGCCTTCGCGGTGATAGATAAAACCGAAATTCTTCTTAATCCCGAAGTTGGAGGAGACGTGCTTGTTGAGCATCTCGCCGGAGCTGAATTCCTTCTTCAGTTCAGGCACGCCATAGCGCTCACCCATGATCTTGATCATGCGGAAGGTGTGGCGCACGGTGGACTCCCCGAGAGCGAAACGGGGATGGGTTCCGGCATCGATCAGCAGTACTTTCGCGCCGCTGTGAGCGAGGATGGTTGCGAGGAGGCCGCCTTCGTAACCGGCGCCGAGAATGGCTACATCGTAGGTTTGATCAGTCATTGTAAATCTCTGATTAGTCGCCTTGGGAATGAGTTGTTTTATTTTTGCGAAACGGGATCACGCATTGCACATGAGGCGCGAACTCCCCCTCCACGATTACACCGGCTGAAGATTGTTGAGTAGCCTTTATTGTGTAAGAAATAGGGGTGCAAAGTCAATCAGCCCTTTTTCGCGTGTTTTGCATTTCCGTGTGGGCGACTGGTTCGACCTGGTTCTCCAGATCGATTCTCAACATTCTTTCCAATCCACTGCTGGGCTGGCCTGATTTGGACCCGAAACGAAGCCAATGTCACGGGTTCGTTGTTGCGTGGTGTGGAATCGAAGAACTGCTTTGCTTTGTTTTCTTTACCTACATTTTCGCGCCGGCTTGACGGGCGGATAAGGTTGGCTTCGTTGGTGATTTTTGCCCCTGTGTTTGCGAGGGCCGGGAACGCCGGGAAGTCCACGGAGCGAGGTTAGCTGGGACCAATAAGAAAAGGCGCCGCGAGGCATGGAGCCTCGCGACGCTGAGCAGTATGCACGCATGCATACTGAATGGAAAAAGCCAGTCTGTCAAAACCGGTCCTTCTCTGATCTTAGGTTTAGCAGCCGGAATGCGCGCGGAAGCTGGCGGGTGCGGCAAGTCTTTGATAATGCGGGGCGAGGAAATTTATTTCGATGGGGACCGAACTCCGGCTACGTATCGTTGAGGAAGTAGGAAATGGTTCCATCGCCGTTGAGAACCAGCACATCGTCCACTTTGCTGGGTCCGTGGAATTTGCCGACGATAACTCCCAGCGGGGACGAACCGGTTCCCCAGGTGTTCTCGTTCAGCGTGTACGCGCCCGTCCCGCCGGGGTCCGTTTCCACCACCATCGAGGAATAATAGTCCGAGATCATGGCCACTTCCGGCACCTGGATGTCTGAGCGTCTCAATCTGGGAATGCTGGGAGAAAGATAGACGGCGAAACCAATTCCGGATGGATATCACAGTGTGCGGGAGAGCGTTTACCGGGACGCTGGGCCTTTGTGAACGGGGATTGAGGCGGGATGGCGGTTGCGGGATCGGCCTGAGTGAGCTGCGTGGTTATTTCAAAGCCGCCTTGCCGGAGAGCGCGGCGCCGCCCGAGAGTTCGGACGAAGGGTATTGCAGGTTGAACATGTTGATCTGGGCCCAGGCCCCGTTGTACTGGGTCAGTGTCGCGTACTTCGTGCCGTCCGGGCTCCAGGCGCCGCGCGTGGCGGTGACGAAGGTGGTGGTGATGGGAGGGTCTATCCCGTCGCCAAGGTATTCCGGGTAGCCGGGCCAGTTGAAGTAGCTGAGCCGGATCACGTTCGAGCATTGCGGCATGGTGCACATGTAGTGATCGCTGCATTCCGGAACCATGGTCAGGCAGGCTGCGGCTTGCCCCGCGGGTGCGCCCGGCATGGAAACGCCGCGATCCGACATGAAAATGATCTGCTGGTTGAACGTCGGGTTGGGCGTCACGAACTCATTGAACCAGGTGTTTTGGTAGGGCGTCGGGGGGACCGCCGGCGCGCCCGGCGTCAACTCGCTGAAATAGCTGGTGCCGAGATTGAAGATGCATCCGGTGCCGTCATGCGTGGTGAGGCGCCGATTGGACGTGAAGTAGAGATCGCCCATATTCGAGACATAAAGGTGCGGCTCATAGATGACCTGGTTTGAGACGGTAAGCGTTTCCCCCGAGGCCGTTGTCGGCACCAGATTCGCGAGGACCACGTGGCTGCTATCCGTTAAAGAATAGATCGTGGTGTTCAGCGTGGCGCCCCCGCTGCCCGCGCCGGTGATCGAAATAGCGGTTCCGACCATGGCGGTCGTAAAGGGCGAACCGGTGGCCGCGAGGACATTGGACCCGGAGGTGGTCGATCCGGTGGTGGAGATGGCTTCGGTGCAGATGGGGTTGCACGCAATGTCGCGCGGCTTGGCGGTAGCCGAGACGGTGATGAAGGGAGACATGGGGTTTCCGGAGCCGTCAAAGACAACGTCGGCATAGATCAACTCCCAATTGCCGAACCACTGGCATTTTCCGTCGGAGGGGCCGCCGCCGCTTGGCCCGCTGCTGCAGGAGTTGGTGGGCGCCTGGATCAGGTGGGAGAAGACGATGTGGAGGTTGGTGCCGCTCGAATCCGAGGAGCATTGCGGGCCCAGGACGCCTTGGCCGGTGCTCACTGCGTAACTCGTGAGCCTCCAGATCGTTTGCGTGCTGGCGCGGTAGATCCAAACGTTATTGTCGACGCCGGCACCGGTATCGGCGGCGTAACCGGCCGTTGAGTTCAATTCGCTCGCCTGGAAGAGCGTGTACTCGTTGCCTGGGCATGTCCAGGCATTACCGACGTAGGCTGGTGTTGTTGTGTTCCGGTCGGGAGGCAGCAGGGTTGCCCCTCCACCGAGCGTCCAGGTGTTGTTCAGGGAAATGATGGTGGCACCGCCGCCGCCCGCCGGGATAGTGAAGATGTCGGTGAGATGGGAGTATCCGGGTCCTGAAGACATGAATGAGGTGATGTTGGAATCCAGGATTACCGTGTTATCAGACCGCCAGTTCCCGATGCGGCCTCCGAGGTTCAGTTGCGTTACGGGCGTCCCTTGAATAGCCGCGCTCCAGACTGAAATTGGACTGATCACGCGGATGTCGTATGCAAGAAGGCAACTGACAGCGCATGCCGTGGCTACGATCATGATTGCTGGAGACCGCTTTACCATGTTGATTTCAGTTAACGGAAAACACACCAGCCGACGTCGCGGTGCCGCCAGGGGTAGTGACGGCCACCGATCCGCTGGATGCGCCTTGCGGCACGGCGAAGGAAACGAAGCCGGACGCGGTGTTACGGAACTTGGCGGGGGAACCATTGACCGTAACGCCCGTGACGCCAACAAAGTTACTCCCCCAGATGGTTACAAGCGTCCCTGCGCCCCCGCTTTGGGGCCGGAAGCCGAGAATGGACGGTCCGGCGGGAGGCAGGCCTAACGCAGCCGAAAAGACGGCCCCGTATGGAAGCGCGCCGCTTGTGTTCGTAACATCCATGAAATTTCCTCCAAGGGCCTGGAGCAGCGGAAAGCTGGTCCCGAGGAGCCCTGACGGAAAGGGGTAGCTCACGACCGTGCTGGTGACGGGGTCGAACTGGAAAATCGCTGAAGGCGAATTATTGCCCCAACTTGTGCCGTAAAGCTTTCCATCGCTGGCTTTGATGAGTGTTCGCGGGGCGCTGCCGTCGGCGCCGCCAGTGAACGAGTACAGCAGGGTTGCTCCCGAGCCGTCCGCGGCGATCTTGTATATGCTCCCGCAGCCCCCCGTTATGGTGCAGGATGACGATTGGCCTCCCGTGGCCGACACCATATAAAGCGCCCCGTCGCTCCCAATTATCGGAGGGGTCTCTCCTTTGGTGATGGTAGGGTCGGTAAAGATGTAAATCGTAGTAACGTTTCCGTTGGTATCGGACTTGAAAACACTACCGTTTGAGTGAGTTCCGTCCGTGTAGAAGTAGTAGTCCGTGAGTCCGTAGAGCATCCCGTCCGCGCCAAGCACTAAGGGGTTGTCAGGAGGTGCGCCGCCCAGCAGCGATACGCCGAAAGAGTATAGGATCGTTGCCTTTCCCGCAAGAGTGGTCCTCGTGAGAGTTCCGCTGTTGGCGACCCCGTCGCCAGAAGTGGTGGTGTAGAGGTTACCGTCAAAAGCTTCAACGAACTGGCTAGCACTTAGGCCCAAGGTGCCCCCGAAATTCGGCGGGATGGAGTCATATAGCTTTGTGTATGAGCCCGAGGGCGTGACCCGAAAGGCGGTACCCAAGGTGTATTTTCCTCCGGATGCGGTCGAACCGTAGAAATTTCCGTCGCTCGCCTGGAGCAGCGGGAACAGCAGGCGCATCCCCTGGCTGCCGTCGGCCGCGAAGTCAAGTAGGGTTGTGAGTGACCCCTTGTTGTCGACGCGAAAGACCGTGGGAGGTATGTCGGTTGCGCGGCCGTAGCCCGACGTTGCGCCGACGAACTGGCCGCCGGGGATTTGAATCAGCGGTCCGGTTGGAAAGGCTCCGCCAGCCCCGCCGGTGAAGTTATAGATATCCTGAATCTGCCCCGCGCTCGATTGCGCGAGGACAACGCATCCCGCCGCGGCCGCAAGGGTGACTATTGCCGCAATGATGGTTAGGCGCCGGGTGGCGCTGGATTTTTGTGACATGGTGAACCTCGATTTAGAACGTTATGACGGTGAAGTAAAAGAGTTGGCCGCCGGCGGACGAGTTAACATTTCCGCTGATGAAATCGCCGTCGCGTCCCTCTTATAGCACGACTCTACTCTACTGAGAAGGCCCCTGAGCTTACCGCGGTGCCGCCAGGGGTAGTGACGGTCACCGACCCGCTGGATGCGCCTTGCGGCACGGCGAAGGAAACGAAGCCGGACGCGGTGTTACGGAACTTGGCGGGGGAACCATTGACGGTAACGCCGGTGACGCCGACAAAATTACTACCCCAGATGGTGACTAGCGCTCCTGCGCTGCCACTCATGGGGCGAAAGCCAAGGATCGAGGGTTTGGCAGGCGGCAGTCCTATGTTTAGGGAGAATGCGGAGCCCGCCAGGGGAGAACCGTAGGTCCCGGTGGCACCGAAGAGAGCCCCGCTTAAGGACTGCAGAAGCGGTGAATAAGGTGCGAGTAGCCCTGGCGGAAATGGGTAACTTGCAAGCGAACCCGCGACAGGATCAAACTGAAAAATAGCTCCGGGTGCGGACAACCGGCTCGCACCGTAGAATTTGCCATCACTACCCTGGATGAGGGAGCCAGGCGCGCCCCCATCCGCGCCGCCCGTAAACGAGTAAACAATTTCGGCGTTCGAGCCATCCGTAGCCATCCTGTAAATACTTCCGCAGCCCGCCTGAGCGGGACAGGCGGGTGACGCTCCCCCGGTAGGCGAAACGAAGTAAAGGTATCCGTCGCTCGCAATGACGGGAGGCACGGAGCCAAGCTTGATCTGCCCGCCGTTAAAGACGTAGATCGTTTGCAAATTTCCTTTGTGTCCGTTTTGAAAACGCTGCCGGGCGCGGAACTTCCGTCTTGGTAGTAGTAGTACGTCGTCTCGCCGTACAGCATCCCATCGGGGCCCAAAACCAAAGGTCCGTAAGGAGGGACGTTTCCTCCTCCTATATTGGGGCCGAAAGAGTAGATAATGCTAAGTTGGCCGTCGAACGTGGTGCGCGTGATGGCACCGCTGTTATTTGTGCCCCCAAAAGAGGATGCCGAGTATAGCTGCCCGTCGAAGGCCTCAGTGTACTGGTTGCTGGCGGTGCTGGTGAAGTCAAGTAGCTTGGTGTAGGCCCCAGACGGGGTCAAGCGAAAAGCCACGCCAATATTATGTGAACCACCCTCAGACGAGGAACCGTAGAAGTTGCCGTCGCTCGCCTGAAGGAGGCCGGCGAAGGAATCTTTTCCTTGACTCCCGCTGGCGGCAAATGTAAACAACGTAGTTAGGGCCCCGCCCGCTCCCATGCGGAAAACGGTGGGCAACACGTTCTTGAATGTTCCGCGGCCGCATGTCTCTCCCACAAACTGGCCGTTTGGCATCTGGAGGAGCGAGTTGATTGGATCAGCGCCGTCGTTCCCGCCGGTGAAGTTATAGATATCCTGCATCTGCCCTGCATTGGCGACTGGGCGAGCGACAACGCCTCCCGCGGCGGCCGCAACGGTAAGTAGTGCCCGCGATGATGGTTAGGTGCCGAAGGGTGGCGGTCGGATTTTCGTGACATGATGAGCCTCGGTTTAGAACGTTATGACGGTGAAGTAGAAAAGCTGTCCCGCAGTGGACGAGTTAACATTTCCGCTGATGAAATCGCCGCTGCTCAGAGTCGCGTTGACGTTGAAGGAGGTGGCGCTTATTGTTGTCACCGTCGCCGCGGCGCTGACCTGGTTGCTCGAACCGGCGGAACTTCCTGAGGGCACCACGTTCAGATGAGCGATCACGGAGCCGCCCGTAGCGTTGGAGTACCGGACCACGCCCGCAGCAAACCCCGGAGCCCCGAATCCAAGGGTGGCGATGATGGCGGTTTTCCCGGAGGGAACGCTATAGAGGGTGTTGTCGCCGGAGGCGAGACCGGTGAACTTCACCTGGGTTAGCGGGGTGGCCGCGTCGAATTCGATGTCATCCATCCAGACATTCAAGCCAGCCGCTGTGGCGTTGACGGAAATCGTGTCGCCCTGGCCGAGGATGAAATAAACGCCGCCCACTGTTGCGGCGGAGGACGCCGGAACGGCTTGCGAGGCCTGAAGCGGATAGTAGGTGCCGCTTCCGCTCAGTTTGACCTCCGGGTAGGCGGTGATTGACGAGGCGGCTGTGTTGTAGAAGGTTCCAGCGGTAATCATGCACTCGCGGGCGGGCGAAACGGTGGGACAGGTATAGAGGTCGAGATTGCCCGACGCAGTGGTGGCGCCGCTGACCCGCACGAACTTGGGGTTTTGGAGCAGTACCGAGCCGGAGGCGTCCAAAGGCGTCTGGTAGCTGATCGTACTTGTGGAACTCAAGGGAGCACCGAAAACAGGAATTTGTCCGACGGTTGGAGTGGCCGTGTTGGGGATTTGCCAGGTGAACGTCGCAGGCGTTGCGCCGACGGTCAGGCCGAAAACGCCGGAGGTGCTACCTTTTAGGGACAGAACACCGCTCACGCCCGTAGCGGTGCCGCTGTTGTAGCTGCCGTTGGCCGTGACATTGCCTGAGCTGTCGATCGACACCACCTGCGCCGCTGCTGGCGCGGCGAGAAATATTGCGAGGACAAAGGTTGCGATCGAAGGGGGGGGATTGAGGGAACTGTCATCCGGGCTCCTTCTCTCGCGCGGCGTCATGCACTGGCGCGGGTATAAAAAGTGTATGGCGGATTCGTGATCAATGCAAGCAGATTCCGCAACCGAAATCCCAAAAGAGAGGGCAGTCCACGCTCTGTTCTTTAGGAAAAGCAGTCCGGGGTCAAACTCCAACTCATACAATATCTGTTAGCGCGTTCCCGCGTCCTGGGAACGCCTGGAGAACGATATGAGCGTGAAAGCAATTCCGGATGGGTATCACAGCGTGCAGCCGTACCTGATTGTGGCGGGCGCGGAACAGGCCATCGACTTCTACAAGCGCGCGTTCAGCGCTACGGAACGGCTCTGTATGAAAGATAAGAGTGGGCGGGTGAGCCACGCCGAGATCGGGCTGGGCGATTCCTGCATCATGCTGGCCGACGAGCACCCGGAGATCGAGGCGCACAGCCCGAAGCATTACGGCGGGTCGCCCGTGAGCCTGATGATCTATGTCGCCGATTGCGACGCGATGTACCGGCAGGCGCTGGCGGCCGGCGCGGTGAGCGAGCGGGAGCCGGCCGACATGCCCTATGGCGATCGGATGGCGGGAGTGGTGGATCCGTTCGGTTACAAGTGGTATCTGGGCACGCACATCAAAGACATGTCGCCCGAGGAAATGCAGAAGCATGGTTGACAGGGTGACTGAAGCGATGACTGAGGAGACGTTCCGTCAATTTGCGCTGAGCCTGCCCGGAACGGTGGAGAGCGCGCATATGAACCATCCGGACTTTCGGGCTCATGGAAAGATTTTCGCCACGCTGCAATACCCGAGCGCGGATTGGGGCATGGTGAAACTGGCTCCGGAGCGGCAGCAGGAGTTCGTGGACGCGCACCCGGGCGTGTTCGTTCCGGTGAAAGGCGGGTGGGGACGCGGCGGCGCGACCAATGTCCGGCTCAGCGCGGTTGCGGAGGAAGCGCTGCTGGAAGCGCTGCGGGCGGCGTGGGAGAATTCGGTTCCGAAGCCGAAGACGAAGACGAAGCGCGCCGGATCCCGGACCGGATCTCCATCCAGATCTTGAAGTAAGACCACTCGGGCGGCGCGCCCGGCTCCTGGATGTGGTCGGGGAGCAACTTGAGGTTGCCGGTGGCCAGAAGAACGCGCCGCACTTCGGGATTTTGGTCGAGCTTGGCGCGCATCGCTTCCAGGATGAGGCGGTAGTGAACACCTTTCTTCATAGAGCGGTACGGGAAACGGCGGCCTTCGAAGGACACCCAGTCGATTCCCATCTTCGTCATGTTCAGTTCGGCTGCGGTTCCCGCCGCCTTTGCGTCGAAGGCGGTCATGCGCGCGACCTCCTGGCGGGTATGGGGCCAGACGACGCCGTGCGCGCTGGCACGGGGATCGTCGGGACCCTCCGGATACAGCATCATTTGCCAGAAACCTTCGACGCTGGCGTATCGATTTCCATGCAGGGTGAAGGGCGTGGCCGCGAAGTTGGACAGGATGCCGAGTTCGTTGCGCTTGGAAAGAATTACTTCACCCGGTTGGGCGGATTGCGGCAGGATTTCCCAGGCAGGCTTGTGCGGGTCGGTCACCGGCGTCCACCAGTGGGCCGGGTACTGGGCTTGCAGGAGAAGCGGGACCAGGGAAACACAAGCGGCAACCGTACGCGGCAGGAAGCGGGCGGCGTTCTTCACGATTGCGGCGTTTCTTCCTTCAAGACTTCCGCCGCGTCGGAGCACGTGAGTTGCGGCGTGTTGGTGGGTCCGAGACCGAGCAGGGCGCGCGCGAACTCGACATTCATGAGCAGGTAGAGGTCGGTGTCCTGCAGGCGGCCCAGGTAAGGTTCGGCGGCGGTTTGGAAGAGCCGGACGGAGGCGTGGATGGCGGCGCGATATGCGGCGGTGGACGGCCACCAGTCTTTGGGAGCGGAGTTGACGCCGCAGTCGCTTTTCGCGTCGAGATCGATTTCGAGAAGCCGGGCGGCGAAGTCGAACGCGACGTCCACATAGTGCTTGGCGACGTCGGGTTTGCCGGCGGAGACAGCGAGATTGGCAAGGGTGGCGGCGAGATCGCGCTGCTCTTTTTCCGGGAGGCGGAGGAGTTGCTGGAGCGCGGCGGCGGCCACAGTGGGGTCGTCACCGGCGTTCAGGGCGTTCGATGCGATCTGCAGGACGACGTCTTTGCGGACGTCGGGATCGCGAATCTGATCGGCCATGGAAAGGGCGCGCGCGGGATCTCGCTTGGCGGTTTGCGCGATGCGGTCCAAAAGGCGTTGGGCGTACTGCTCGTCGGAGGTTGGCTTGCGGGGCTTCTGCGCGGGTAAGTCGGCCAGATCGGGATCTTCGCTGAGCAGGCGCTCGGCACGCGGCGGGTCGACTTCCTTCAGGATGCCCAGGATCGTGATCCGTTCGGCGCGCGTGACGTGGGGCGCTTCGTCGGCGACGGCGTTGGCGGCCATGACGACGAGCGAACGGGGCATGGTGCGCCAGTGGTCTTGAACCAGCGCGGAGAAACCGGGGAATGGGATTTGGCGGTAACAAGTGGCGGCATAGCCGAAGATGCCCAGGCGGCGATCGTCGGCGGCGGGCAGGGAACGCATCATGCTGCTGGCGGCTTGGTTGGGGAAAATGCCGGGCGTGGAGACGAGCTTGATAAGTTCGACGGCGTCGTCGGCGCGGTTGCGGCCGAGAATTTGCACGTCAATGGCTTCGACGGAGTGGTCCCAGGTGTCGCGCGCGAAGCGCTGCTTGGGGTTGGGGCGGACGGTGCGGACGAGGTCCATGGCGGTGGGAACGTCGATGGGCGCGACGGCGGCGGAGATCTGCGCTTGCAGAGGCACGCGATAGTCGGCGCCCATGATGCGCGCGTCGGCGAAGGAATCGCGGAATTCGGTGAGCGCGAGGGCGCGGTTGAAGGGGACGGTACTCTCGGCGAGGTGCAGCAGCAGGTAGGGCTGCACGGCAGGCTGCGCTTTCCCGATGGCGACGTGAACACTGGATAGCACCCGCCAGGCAACTTCTTTCGGAGTGGGCGGCGGCTTGGGAGCGGGCTTGGTGGGAGAATCGGCACGCGACGCGCCAGCTAAAGATAAGGTGAAGGCGAGCAGGGGGAGATAGCGCCGCATGATGTTCGCTAGAGGGTTCGCTACAGAAAGACGGGCGGATGCGTGGATGTGTGCAGATCTAATTCACTGAGGAGTCAGACGCCGGCTCCGGAAGTTTTCCATCGGGTCTCCAATCCACTTGGCCGTGCCTGCGGCGTCGTCAATGGCGGCTTCCAGTTCGACCACCGACTCAGGCATGCCGACCTGCAGGCCCACATAGTCGATTACGGACTTGGACCGGTCGTCAAAGCTGATGGAAACGGTCACTCCCGGCATATCCGTGACCTGCATAATATATTTCGGATTCAGGGAAAAGAAGTCGGCCTTGCGATACGCGGCAAGCGTTCGCTCCACCGCGTCCTGGGAAATGTGGGCGTGTTGCTGTCCTTGCGCATGCGTGTTGGATCGGCCGTCGAAATACACGTCGCCGTCACCCGAGATCACGACCGAATACGACGGGCACCACCCCATGCAGGCGGTCCGGCTGAGACTCATCCGAAGAGTGCTCCTGTCGTTAATGGCCGGGAAGGGATCTGGATGCGGAGCCTTTTGCTCCAGCGGCAAAATTTGAACGAAGTCCGTAATCCTGACCTTGGCGGGAACGCCGGCAACCAGAAACGGCTTATATTTTCGCTCCCGCATGATTCTTTCCGCCGCGCCGAAAAATTCCGGTGGCCCTTCCGTCGCGAGAGCGGAGACGACGTTGCCTTCGGAGTCTACTTCGGCGAGTACGCTGACGTTATTTTGAAAGGCACTCGGCGGCGCGCTGGTGTGGACTCCGTGACTCACGCCAATCCGATGCGAGAAGACATCCTGCTGACTAATTGCGTCCTGGGCCGGCAAGGTTAGTGGGATTAGGAAACAGAAGCCCGCGCAAAGCCAGACCGGCGGCTTCCAAGTGGATCGAGAAACGGCCATGAAAAACACTGTACTCCGAAAGTGATTCCGGCGTTCCATGCATTATCATCTAGAGAATTCCAAATGCATACATTACTTCGGATATCCGGCGTGTTTCGAATGGCGGCGGGACTCGCGCTGGCCGGTATAGCGGGGGCGCAGACGCCCGACTCCAAAACGGCCGACCAGGTTTTCAAGAACATCCAACAACTGAAGGGCATTCCAGCCGACCAGCTCATGCCTTCCATGCAGTTCATCGCCGCCTCGCTGGGCGCGGAATGCAGCTTCTGCCACGTACAGGGCAAGATGGATCTGGACGACAAGCCGACCAAGCAGATGGCGCGCAAAATGATCGCCATGACGTTCGACATCAACAAGACGAACTTCGGCGGTCACATGGAAGTGACGTGTTACTCCTGCCATCGTGGAGCGCACCATCCGATGAGCGTGCCCGCCGTGCTGGAGACCGATATGGCCGCGCCCCCTAACGGGATGCCGGGGCCGCCGAACGGCATGGGCGCCGGGGCGAACGCCGCAAGTCCCGCGGCGACGGGCACGGTCGACCAGATTCTCGCGAAGTATGTCGCCGCGCTCGGCGGAGCGGACGCGATCAAGGGAATTACCAGCCGCGTCATGAAGGGCAGCATCGCGGCCGGAGGGTCGGATTCGCCTATCGAATTGACCGCGAAAGCGCCGAATAAGCGGATCTCCGTCACGCACGCGCCGAACGGAGACAGTATCACGGCGTTCGATGGAACAGCGGGTTGGATGGGCGGCGGTCCGCGTCCGCCGCGCGCGATGTCTCCGGCGGAATCGAGCGCAGCGGGTCTCGACGCCGATCTGTATCTGCCGCTCCATCTGAAAGAGCTTTATCCCGACCTGCGGGTGGGACGGCCGGAAACCATCGCGGGCGTCGAGTGTGAGACGCTCGTCGGATCGAGCTCGACTTATCCATCGATTCGGCTGGAGTTCGATAAAAGCTCAGGGCTTCTGATGCGCATGGTGAGATACGCGGAGACTCCGCTCGGGCGGCTTCCGACCCAGATCGATTACGCCGATTATAAGGTGCTGAACGGCGTCAAGACGCCATACCGCTGGACGCTGGCGCGGCCAAACGGCCGCTTTACGATTCAGATTGCGGAGATGACGGCCAATGGTCCGGTGGACGATGAACGGTTTGTGAAGCCCGCGGGAGCGCCGAAATAGGGGGGCTGCGTCGCCGTAAGGCGAAAGCATTGCGACGGGCCCTCGCCAGACAGACTGTAGCGGCCCAGTGTCTTAAGTATCTGTAACGCGATGGACTGCTCAATGCCGGACTGAGCGTGTCGCGGTCCTCATCGAGAAACGTTTCGAGAAGATTCCAAATTGCTTCCAGCTTGGCGGGCGGCAGCAGATCTATTAACGCGTGTGTATGCAGGCGTTCGTGCTGGAAATCGAGTGACATGGCTACTTTTTCGCGGCGCTTGACCTCGCTACTTAGGACGGCACATTTCCCATCAACGTCCTCCGGAGCGGTGCTCGTGAGCTAGACTTTCGAGCGTCGCTTCCCGCCGGTACAGGTCTTCGCCGGTTAGATCCAGCTTGGGTTTGAGTTTGCGCAGGATATCGTCGGCCGTGCGGCGGCGGACGTCTCCGGAAAGGTCCGCGCGGCGCATGAGAAAGGCGTTGATCAGATGAACGTCTTCGGGGGATAGCCGACGGCCTCCCAGAGCGCTTGACGCGGCCGCCGGCGGATTCACCCAGAGCGGCGCGGTATCCGTCAGCGCGTTTTCGCGGACCACAATGGAGCCCACGACAAGGTCTCCCAGCCGCTTACTCTGCGCGTTGCACATCGCCGTCACGATTCCGACGGCATAGAATGCCGGAATCTGGTCCACGATGCGCATGAGATTCCGCCCGATCGATTCCGCCGGACTCAATGGACCGCCGCTATCCCGGATCACGCGGATGCCGACCGTGCGCTTTCCCGGCGTCTGGCCGTTCCAGAGAATCTCAAACAGCGCGAAGTAACCGAAGTAAACCAGAAACCACGCAAGGATTCCCGCCGCCGCCAGCCATGGCATCGCGATCCGCCAGTTTTGCAGAAAAGAGAACCAGGCGATTAAGCCGAGCAGGAAAATCACGAGGCTGATTCCAAACTGGAGCAGCGTGTCGAGAGCCAGGGCCAGAAACCTGCTTCCGATGCCCGCGATCGCGAATTCCAGATGGACTTGCTCCGGCGTTTCCACCAGATGGCGGTCGAACAGAGAACTTTCCGTTACCTCTGGGTCGCGCCTAGGCGCCTCAGGCTGGGTAGGATTATAGGGAAACATGGTCTCCAATCGTTGGCTGGAACAGCGGCGGCGCTACTGGGATCGCCTGGCGGCTCTGCTTCGGCGCGCGAACGGCGGCTTGCGGCAATTCTCCGGCGCGGAGTTGCAGGAGTTGGGGTTGCTGTACCGGCAGACCGCCTCCGACCTTGCCGCTGTCACAGAAGACCCATCGAGCGCGCATTTAGCAGCTTACCTGAATCAACTGCTCGGGAAAAGCCATAACGTACTGTATCGGGGACAGCGGCATGCGCGCGCGGATTTTCTGGGATTCTTTCGGCGGGAGTTCCCTCGTGTGTTCCGTGAGACGCTGCCCATGACGGGTTTAGCGACGGCAATAGTAGTAGCGGGCGCGATCGGCGGGGCCGTTTTGACCTCCCACGATCCCGCCTTCGGCTATCGTATTCTCGGATCGAAGATGATGGAGTCGATTGAACATCGCAAGATGTGGACCGAGTCCCTGGTGGCGGTGAAGCCGGCCGCATCTTCGTTCATCGCCACTAATAATCTTTCGGTTTCCTTCAGCGCGTTCGCGCTGGGGATCACGGGTCTGGGTACCGTCTGGATGATGTTCTTCAACGGACTGATGCTGGGGGTGGTGGGCGCGGCCACGGCCGGCGCGGGAATGTCCCTGGCGCTGTGGAGTTTCGTCGCGCCGCACGGGGTGCTCGAATTGCCCGCGATCTGCATCGCCGGCGGGTCCGGCCTTGAGATTGCGCGCGGGTGGTTGTTTCCCGGGCTGCTGCCGCGACGCTTGTCATTGGTACGCGCAGGCCGCCGCGCGGTCACGTTGATCATCGGCATCATTCCGCTCCTGCTGGTGGCGGGAACGCTGGAAGGCTTTTTCTCGCCGACGCAGGCGCCTGTGGCGATGAAGTTCTCGCTGGCCGCCGTACTTTTCCTGGCCCTGTTGGCTTACCTGTTCGGAAACGGGAGACGGCCCGCTAAAGCAGGTTCCGGTCCTTCACCCGCAGATACTCGCTGACCAGCGCCGCCGTCGCCAGATGCGGCGCAAGTTCGAGTGCCAGGACTCCGTGTTCGCGCAACTGCCGCAGCAGCACGTCCCGACGGTCCACCAGTTCCAGAGCCGCCGCCTGCCGGAACATATCCGTTTCCGAAGCGGGAATGCGCCGAGCCAGCGCGGCAAGATCCGGCTGCGCGATCACCGTCAGCAGGACTAAATGCCGTCTGCCAACGATGGAAACATATTCAATCACGTCGGGAGTTCCCGGAGTGTCGGCAAAGTCGGTGATCCAGACGACCAGCGCGCGGCGCGTTTGTTTATGGAGAAGCGTTCGCGCGGCACGCCCGTGGTCGGCCTCCTGCGTTTCGCCCCGCACGCGCGCAAGCGCTTCCACCATGGCGCGCAGGTGCGACGGACCGCTCGCCGGCATGAGCATCCGCTGGGTCCCGCGGCCATATGCCAGAAGGCCCACCTGATCGCCTTGGAGCAGCGCGACGCGCGCAACGGAGAGCGCCGCGTTTACGGCGTAATCCAGCTTGGAGAGAGTGAGGCCGGACGTGTTCTCTTGTATTCGGCCCCGCAGCAGGCGCCCGGCGTCTACAACAATCCACACCGTCTGACTTCTTTCGGCGGAGTACGTGCGCGTGATCAGTTGGGCGCGCCGCGCCGTCGCGGTCCAGGACACGTCCCGCAGTTCATCGCCATCTTGATACTCGCGCAACGCCTCAAACTCGCGCCCGAAACCCGCATAGCGGCGCTTCTGTTTTTCGATTCCCGAATGACGCGTCCGCAGCACATACAGGGCCTGCCGGTTCGCTTCGGGAAGATCCGGGAGCACCGTCACGGTCTGCTGCAGCGGGGCCGAAGCCCAGCGTTCGGCCAAGCCGAGCGGGCTGCGATAGCGAAGGTAGAGCTTGCCCGCGCGCGCATCGCCGCGTTCAGTGGGAAGCACGGCATATTCGGAAGTCCGCGGCTCGGCGCTCGAAAACACCACGGACATTTCCACGGGATCGCTGCGCAGTGAAAGCGGAAGCTGATCCAGAAGAGAGAGGTTAAGTGGGGTACGGCTGGAACTCTCGATGGTGACGCGAACGGAAGCGGGGTGCAGCAGTGTCAGCGGGGCGGGCCAGATTCGGGACGCAATCAAGGAGGAAGGCCGTGGAAGCCGAAGCAGATCGATCACGAAGAGCACCACAGCCATCGCATCCCATGCAAACAGAACCGCAACGAAAGAAGGCGCCCACCATGCCGGGATGACCCACGCGAATCCGAGCACCAACAGAAAGAAGAAACGCGGTCCGAAGCGGAAGGGGAGCCATCCGCGAGCTTCGGCGGGAGCGCGGATCGAAGCGGGTGTGAGGGCGCTCGGCATCGACGGCCAATCAGGTATCGGAGTGGATTCGGGGCACTTCCACCGACGCCAGCACCTGCTCGATCGCCTGATCGCTGTTGAGCCCTTCGAGTTCCGCTTCCGGCTTGAGCAGAATGCGATGGCGCAGAACGGGGACCGCGGCCGCCTTGACGTCGTCGGGAAGAAGGAAGTCCCGGCCATCCATGGCGGCTAATCCGCGCGCCACGAAAAGGAGCCCCACCCCGGCGCGAGGACTTGCGCCCACGGCGATCGATCCCCAATCGCGCGTCCGCCGGATCACGGCCACCAGGTACGGATAAAGGGTCGGCTCCACGCGGACGGCAATCACTTCCGCGCGCGCCGCCGCCAGCAGGCCGGGCGCGAACGGCGCGAGCGCAATCGCTTCCGTATGGCGCGCATCGAACCCCCGGTCATACCGGCTCAGGATCTCGGTTTCCTCGTCAACCGACGGGTAGGAGATGCGAATCTTGAACAGAAAACGGTCGAGTTGCGCTTCAGGGAGCGGGTAGGTGCCCTCGTACTCGATCGGGTTCTGGGTGGCGAGTACGGTGAAGTTTTCCGACAGCGGGTAGCGGGTCCCATCGAGCGTAACCTGGCGCTCTTCCATGGCTTCCAGGAGCGCGGATTGCGTGCGGGGCGGCGTGCGATTGATCTCGTCCACCAGCAGCAAATCCGTGAACACGGGACCGGGGTGCAGCCGGAACGAGCTTTCCGCCAAGTTGAAGACATTCGTGCCGAGGATGTCCGCCGGCATCAGATCCGGCGTGCATTGCACGCGCTGATAGCGCAGCTCGCACACGCGCGCCAGGCTCTTCACGATCAGAGTTTTCGCGAGTCCCGGCACACCTTCAATCAGCGCGTGGCCGCCGCATACCAGCGTGAGCAGTAACTGATCGATGACTGCCTGCTGACCGATGATGACCTTCGAAAGCTCTTGCCGGACGTGAGCCAGAAGCGCGTGAAAATGCTCCAAGCTATTTCATCCCCGCCGCCGGTTGGCCAGCCGATCCAGATACTGTCCGATGTTCTTTACCAGATGGAGCGCGTCCCCGGCGCGTAGATTGCGGTGTTGTGAGGCCTCGGCTTGTTCGAGAACGCGCGCGAGATCCTCGCCGTTCCATCCCAAACGCTGGGTGGCGGCTTGTGCAAGAGTAGCATCCGGCGTATTGGACGCCATGAGGAAGCGCCGCGTCAAAGTGAAGCGGAGGTGCCGGTAAGCGACGCCCGTGGCGACGGCGGTCGCGCCTGCGCGCTGATAAAGTCCGCCCAGCGTGTCGACGAATTCCAGCGGAGAAAGACGCGTCGCCGGGGCGGGAATCACAATCGGTCCCGACCGGCGGCTGAACGCGAACAATATGGCCGCCGAGAGCAATAGGCATTGCAGCAGAGCCCATTTCAGAGGCGTGCTTTCGACGTAGCCCCAAAGGCTGCCGCGCGAGCCGTGGAAATACTCGTCCCAGTAAACAGGGCGCGGCGGCGCTTGCGCATCCCCCGCCACGGCGTCCAGAAACGCGGTCAGGTTATCCGCCTTTGCGATGGACCGGTTGGAGAGCGGCGTCGCCGCGGCCCACCAAAGCACCTCACCGCGGCCCATCCGCCACACCACCGCCACCGGCTTTTGCTCGCCGCCATAGAGGGCGACCCGGTCCGGGCCACGCTTTTCCCAGAACCAGCGAGGCGCCATCACGAGCTTCCTTGCGCCGCGGGTGAAAGAAGATGGCAGATCGGCCGGAAATTCCACTTCCTGCGCGGACGCCGGCGCGGGAGTAAGCTGCGCGTTCGCGAAGAAGCTTGGAAGCGCGCCGCCGCAGAATAGCACTCTGCCGCCGTTTTCGACGAACCGGCGAAGGTAGCCGCGCTCGCCGGTGGTGGGCACGGCGGCGGGTTCCGCGAAGATCAATATGGCGTCGGACTCGATATTCGCCAAACCGGCTGGAGGCTCTTCCCAACGGTGCTCGGAGTAGTGCAACTGGTCGAGAAGTTCATAGGCGGCCGCAGCCCCGCCGGGCTTGGCGGAGTAAGTGGAAGGGATGTCCGGACCATCGCCGGAAGTCTCAGGAATCCCGGCATTTCCGATGAGAAGCGACAGCACCAGAATCAGGGCGAAGGCGCCCAACAAGAGATTGCGATCGGCCGCGCTTAGTCGATCCGCCATCCGATCTCCTTGAGCGACGCCAGGCAGAGGGAGACATCGTCCGCGGTGGCGCCGGCACCGCCGTACCAGAATCTTTCGAGCGAAGCCGTGAGTGCGCGGAGCGGCCCGGTGGCCGGCGTGGCCGCCTGGCGCAGGTATTCGCGAGGCGTCAGCGCGGCGCCTAACGGGAGCGCCCCGGAGCTTTGCAGGCGCGCGACGGCGGCCCAGTAGGCGCACTGAATTGCCTTCCTATAGTCACCCGAGCTGCGCGCGCGTTCCATGTCGCCGATCCAGTCTTCGCTTCTCTTGATCGCCGCGAATCCGCCGGTTCCACTCAGGCCGAGGCCTGTTGCCTCAGTCCCCAAAACGGTTACCAGCCAGTAACCCAGCAGGGCGATCGCGCTCGCCAGAGCCGCCCAAAATACAAAGCGGCCGCCCACGGGAGAGCGGCCGATGAAAGCGAAAAGACGGTCCAGAGACGGGCAATCCACGCGTTGAAGCGGCGCCGGTATGCGTCCCACCAGTGATGCGTTTCGACCTCCCGAAAGGACGGACCGGCGAGAATGTGGCGGAGGGCAGGGGCTGCGTTCGTGGAGGTTTGCCGGGGACGATCGAAACCTTCCAACTGGGCCGCGCGGCTGCCGAGCCATCGATGAGCGTCTTCGATGCTTGCGGCGGACGTGACGGGTGCGGTGGAAACGTCAAAGTTTCCGCTTGGCGTTCTCAAATGCCAGACGGGCGGCAGATCGTTTGGGGCGGGTACATGTTCCAGCCGGCGCATCTCAAGCGCGAGCGCGTGCACATCCGGGTAATCGGAAGGGCTGACCGCCTGCGCAAATCCGGGAGCCATGCCGAACAGCAGAGAACAGATCGGCAGGAGCGTGGAATAACGGTTCACTAGAGAATGGAAGGCACGTCGCTGCCGCCGCGCGTCATATGTTCGCTCGAAGGGTCCAGAAGGAACTGTAAGTCGAAGCCTTCTTTGCGCACGCGCAGATCGAAGTAGTAAATGGAAGTGCCGATCAGTAACAGCGGGGTGGTGATAATACTCGCGATTACCGACGCAACCTGGTTCAGGGCGAGGATGATGCGCAACGTGGCCGGATCGCGCTGGAGTAAAATCGCGATGCCGAACGGCGCTCCCAGGAGTAGACCAATCCCGAACGCGACCGCGGAGTAAGTCAACAGGAGTAAGAAGGAACGCCCCGCATATCCCGAGGTTAGATTCCAGGATCGAGAGAGCGAGTCGCGCGGGCCGCGATTTTCAACCAACGCGACGGGGAGACAAATGATCAGCCGGCAAGCGACATAGAAACCTGGGATCACCAGCGCCAGAAAAGCGAGAAAGATTACCAGCCCATTCAGAATCGACGTGCCGATCAGGGTTCCGGTCTCACTCCAGGCGCGCCGGAAAGAAGCGGCGATGGAAGTCTGCCGGCCCAGGTAGATCTCAGTTACCGCGCTAATGGTTCCGCCCTGCGAGAGAGCGTAAGCGATCAGAGCGATGAACACGTATATCAGTGTAAGGATGACGCCGCTGGTGTCGAAAGTCGAGAATACCGCCGGACTGCCAGGCGTCGTGATAACCGTCCGCGGCGAGCCGAAGAAGAACAGCCGGATCAAGCTGAAGGCCAGCGTGATGGTCGCGGGAATGGCGGCAATGCCCGTGAACAGGATGAAGTGGCGGCGGTACAGAAAGAACGCGCGATCGAGAATTTCGCCGAGGGTGAGCGGGCGCAGGTCTAAGCTGGTCACTTTTCCTCCAGGTTTCGATGGAGTGACTATCATACACGGAACCGGCGGCGAGCGGCGCCTGAGAAACGCGGCTGAGAACCGAGAATGGACGCCTCCGTCAATTCCGGATCGAGCCGTTATAAACTATGCATACATTGTCGCGGCCCCGTCACCGAACTGATCCCATGCGATTGATAAAACGGCAAAGCCTCGTAGTCCCGGTTCTACTATTGCTCCTGCTGGGTGCGCCTGCGCACGCGGCCGATCCTATCCGCGTCATGCTGCTGGATGGCGAAAGCGGCGGGCCGTATCACGCATGGCAACTCACCACGCCCGTTCTCAAGAAGGAACTGGAAGATACCGGAATGTTTCAGGTGGATGTGGTCACCGCGCCGAAATCCGGTGAAGATTTCAGCGCGTTCCATCCGGATTTCGCCAAGTACAACGTCGTTGTTTCAAATCTCGATTCGCCGGACTGGCCGGCCGCGCTGGAGTCTTCTTTCGAGCAATACGTGAAGAGCGGCGGAGGCCTCGTGATCGTTCACGCCGCGGACAACGCGTTCCCCAACTGGCTTGCATACAACGAGATGATCGGCATCGGGGGCTGGCGCAAACGCGACGCGCCGGCGGGTCCGCGCTGGTTCTTTCAAAATGACAAACTGGTCTCCGATCCTTCGCCCGGATCCGCCGGTTCGCATGGCGCGCGTCTGCCGTTCGCGGTAACCATCCGCGATGCGGATCACCCCATCACGCGCGGTCTCCCCAAAATCTGGATGCACGCGGCCGATGAACTCTACGCTGGATTGCGTGGACCGGGCAAGAACATGACCGTGCTCGCCACCGCGCATTCCGACCCAGCCAACAAGGGCACCGGCCACGATGAGCCGATACTGATGGTGCTCACTTACGGAAAAGGGCGCATCTTCCACACGACTATGGGTCACGACATTCCGGCGCTCGCCTGCATCGGTTTCATCACCACGTTTCAGCGCGGTACGGAATGGGCCGCTACCGGAAATGTCACCCAACCTGTGCCCGCATCTTTTCCCACGGCGACCGAAGTTAGCACCAATCCTGAAATCCTACGTCTTAGTCAGGCAAAGCCCCCGGTGAAACAATGAGACTTAGTCATCAACTTGCAATTGCCTTTGCACTGAGCGCCGCGGCACTGCCAGCGCAAGGCCCGCAACGGGCCGAGTTACCCGACGCTCCAGGCCGCGACACCATGCAGCGAATTTGTTCCGCATGCCATCCGGCGCAAGTGGTTCTGGGTAAAGGCATGTCGCGCGAGCAGTGGGGCGGCATGGTTTCCAACATGATTAGCCGCGGCGCGAAAGGAACGGACGCCGAGTTCGCGCAGATCGTAGACTATCTCGCCACGAATCTTCCGCCGCACACGGTAGGCGGCGAAACTCCGGCGCGGGCCAAACGTGGCGGCGGAGGTCTGCTGGATCAGGCCGGCCCGAGCGATAAGCAGATCGTGGACGATGACGCCGCCAATCGCGGTAAGACCGTCTATGTCGCCGAGTGCATCACCTGTCACGGTGCCAAGGCGCGCGGCGGCGAGAATGGTCCTGACCTGGTGCGGTCGCTGGTCGTCCTTAAGGACCGGTATGGCAGCACCATCGGACCTTACCTGCTCAAACCCCATCCGGCCAATGCCACGTTCACCAAGGCGCAGATTGAAGACCTGTCTCACTTCCTGCATCAGAAGGTGGGGGATACCTTGCGCACCGGCCCGTATAACAGCGTTCTGAATGTACTTACCGGCGATCCGAAGGCGGGCGAAGTTTATTTCAACGGAGCCGGTAAGTGTAGCTCGTGCCACTCGGCTACCGGGGATTTGGCCGGTGTCGCCAAGAAGTACGATCCGCCTTCTCTGCAACTAAAAACTGTGTTTCCGCAAACGGTCGCTTTCGGGCGCCGCCGGCCCGCGCCCGGTAACTTAGCAAAGAGGCCTCAAGTGCAGGTAAGCGTCACGGTTCCTTCGGGCGAAACCGTCAGCGGCACGCTGGTATCGATGGACGACTTCAATGTCGCCTTGCGCGATTCATCCGGCCAGTATCATTCCTTCGACCGCACGCCGGAAGTTAAAATCACAAAGACCGACCCATATGCCGCCCACGTCGCATTACTGGATCAGTACACCGATAAAGACATCCATAACGTTGTAGCTTATCTGGAGACTCTCAAATGAGCCGCCTCGCGCTGCTATTACTTGTGTCGATTTCCACGCTCCCGGCCGCCGGCCCGCTAGACCCGTCGAAGCTTCTGCAACCTCCGACCGACTCCTGGCCCACTTACAACGGCGACTACTCCGGCCGCCGCTTTAGCACGTTGACTAAAATCAATGACTCCAACATTCCGTCACTTAGCCTTAGTTGGGTTTACACGCTGCCGGCGGGCGGAGACCAATTCACCGGAGTCATCAAGGCCACTCCGCTGGTGGTAAACGGCGTCATGTACTTCTCGGTTCCGGATAAAGTCTGGGCGATCGATGCGCGTACGGGCCGTGAGATATGGAACTACACCTGGGAATCCAAGGGCGGCATCCATCTTGGCAATCGCGGCGTTGGCATTTCCGGTAACTGGCTCTACTTTGAGACGCCGGACTGCAATCTTGTTTCCCTCAACATCAAGGACGGAAGCAAGCGCTGGAATAAACCGGTCTGTGACCTGGATGAACTCTACTACGCTTCCGTCGCGCCGATCGTGATCGGGAACCACGTGATTACCGGGGTCAGCGGAGATGATCTGGATCGCCCCGGTTATCTGGAAGCCCGCGATCCGGAAACCGGCGAAACGCAGTGGCGTTGGATGACTGTGCCCAAGCCCGGCGAGCCCGGCTCCGAAACGTGGCCGAGCGTCGAAGCTATGCAGCACGGCGGCGGGATGACCTGGGTTCCTTGTACTTATGATCCCGAGTTGAAAATGCTCTACGTTGGCACCGGCAATCCGCAGCCGGTGATCGCGGGGAAAGGCCGGGCGGGGAGTAACCTCTTTACGGAGTCGATTGTCGCGCTAGATATCGAAACGGGCAAACTGGTGTGGCATTTCCAACCATCGCCGCACGACACTCACGATTGGGACGCCGTGCAGACTCCCGTTCTGATTGACGGAGTGATCAATGGCCAGCCGCGCAAGTTACTTGCCCAGGCCAGCCGCAACGGTTGGTTCTTCGTGCTCGACCGTAAGACGGGCAAGAACTATACTTCGTCGGAGTTCGTCAAGACGAATTGGGCGAAAGGCGTCGACGCGCAGGGTCAACCGATTCCGAATCCCGCCAAGGAGCCGCAGACCGACGGCGCGTTGATTTCGCCCAATCAGGGCGGGGCGGTCAATTGGCCGCCACCGAGCTTCAGCCCGAAGACCGGGCTCTTCTATGTCAACGCCACCCGCGCGTTCAGCATTTATTACATCTTCGATAACGACGAAAAACCCGAGGGATGGGGCGGCAACGATCAGGGCGGCTGGGCCGAATCCATGTTACAGGCAGTTGACTATCAGACCGGTAAGATCCGTTGGAGCCATAAGTGGGAAGGGGCCGGCATTCGCGGGGGCGTACTGAGCACCGCGGGTAATCTGGTGTTCGCGGGCGATCCTGAAAATAACTTCGTCGCGCTCAACGCCACTACGGGCCAGCCACTTTGGCACGCGAACCTCGGCAACGCCGTGTCGAATGGAGCGGTGACTTATGAACTTGACGGCCATCAGTATCTGGTGGTGGCGGCGGGCGACCGGCTCTACGCCTTCATCATGAATCGGGATTAAAATAGTTGTATGAGCCGTTTCGGCAAAACCCATTTCGTTCTTATATTGGCGATCGCCGCAGTCGCCGCTAAGGCAAACCCGCAACAGTTGACCAAGTCCGCCAGCGGTATGTCGGCCATGGCCGGTCATATGTACATGACTCCCGCGCGCCAGCCCAGCCCTGGCGATCAGAAGAAGGCCGACGCCATCGTCGCGGCGGCAAAGCAGGCGATGGCGCCATATACGGACTACCACAAGGCGCTTGCGGACGGATACGAGATCTTTCTCCCGAATATTCCGCAGCCTCAGTATCACTTCACCAATTACGAGTATGGACGTGAGGCGCACACTAAGTTTGATCCGCTCAAGCCGACCTCACTACTTTACAAGAAGACTGCTGATGGAGGTTACAAGCTTGTAGGTGCGATGTACACGGACGGGGTAAATGCAACGGAAGGCGAGTTAAACGAACGCATTCCTCTGAGCATTGCGCATTGGCATCAACATATTAACTTCTGTAAGGCGCCCGCCGATCAGAAGGCACAATACTTCGGACCGAACGCAAAGTTCGGGCTGCATGGTTCCATCACGACGAAGGAAGCGTGCGACGCCGCCGGCGGCACGTTCCAGCCACATCTTTTCGGCTGGATGGTGCACGTATATCCTTTCGAAACCGACCCGAAGAAGGTCTGGTCGATTGACGATGACAATGAAGGGCATGACAACATGAACCATATGGACATGCCCGGAATGAAGATGGACTAAACTCAGTATTCGGAGCCCAATCTTTTCCCCGCATGAAAACTATTCGCCGCGTCGCCGTCCTCGGAGCTGGCACGATGGGGTCGCGCATCGCCGCGCACTTCGCCAACGCCGGGATTCCCGCACACCTTCTTGACATCGTTTTGCCGGGCAAACCGTCCCGCAACGCCGCCGCCGAGACGGGTCTGGCCACAGCTCTCAAGTCCAAACCGGCGGCTTTTTTCAAGGACTCTCTTAGTTCGCTCGTGACGCCCGGCAACTTCGATGACGATCTCGCCAAAATTAAAGATTGCGATTGGATCATCGAGGCCGTCACCGAAGATCTTGCGATCAAACGGGCGCTTTGGGCTCGTGTCGAAGCGGTCCGCGCGCCTGGCGCCGTCGTCAGCACGAACACTAGTGGGATTCCGCTGCATTCCATCTCGGAGAGCTTCGGCGCGGACATGCGGCGCCACTTTTGCGGAACGCATTTTTTCAATCCGCCGCGATACCTGCACTTAGTCGAAGTTATCCCGGGCGCCGATACCGACCCGGAAATTCTCAGTTTCCTGCGAGCGTTTTGTGAACTGCGCCTCGGCAAGGGCGTGGTTGATTGTAAGGATACGCCTAACTTCATCGGCAACCGGATCGGCAGCTTTGTCGGCGGTACGGTGCAGAAGTTAACCGTGGAAGATGGTTACACGATTGAAGAAGTAGACGCACTAACTGGCAACCTGATCGGTTTGCCTAAATCAGGAAGCTACCGGCTTCTCGACATAGTCGGCTTGGACATCTGGGCGCACGTCTCGCGCAACCTTTATGAGGCGGTACCGAACGATCCCTGGCGGGACCGATTCCTGCTACAACCGTTTCTGCAAACGCTGATCGAACGCCGCTGGCTCGGCGACAAAACCGGTCAAGGCTGCTATAAGAAGATCGACAACAACGGCAAGCGGGAGTTCTGGGCCATCGACTGGAAAACCGTCGAGTATTGTCCGCCCACACGCCCCAAGTTTGCGTCCGTTGAAGGCGCGAAGATGCAGGAGAATCTGCACGAACGCCTGCGCCTGTTGGTAAACGCGCCCGATCGCGCCGGCCAGTTCCTCTGGAAGATGTTCCGTGACACGCTGCTCTACTCCGCAGCGATGATTCCGGAGATTTCGGACCGAGTTGTTGAGATCGACCGCGCCATGAAGTGGGGCTACGCCAACACGCTCGGGCCCTTCGAACTCTGGGACGCGCTCGGGTTTGAACCTACCGCGCGCCGCATGGAGAAGGACGGCTTCGCACTTCCGCCCGCCGTGGAGAAGATGCTCTCTTCCGGCGCAACGTCTTTCTATCAGGCAGCCGACGAAACCCGCCAACCTCGCACTAATTACTTTGACCTGATTGACTCCACCTATAGGCTTCTTGAAGAGCGTCCCGGCGTCATTGTACTAACTGAAACCAAGCGCGCCCGCGGCGTGGTTAAAAAGAATTCGGGCGCATCATTGGTCGACTTAGGCGATGGCGTCCTGCTGTGCGAGTTCCACGCCAAGATGAATGCCATTGGTGACGACGTGATCGCGATGATCAACCATGGGATTACCGAGACCGAGAAGAATTTCGAAGCCATGGTGATCGGCAACCAGGGAGAAAACTTCTCCGTCGGCGCTAACTTAATGCTGGTACTTCTGGCCGCGCAGGAAGGCGAATGGGACGAACTGAATTTCGCCATCTCGCGCTTTCAGAAATGCAGCATGAACATCAAGTACGCGCCCAAGCCTGTGGTTGTCGCGCCGTTCGGTTACACCTTCGGCGGCGGCTGCGAGATCGCGCTGCATGGCACGCGCGTGCAGGCTTCGGCGGAAACTTACATCGGGTTAGTTGAAGTTGGAGTGGGTGTGATTCCGGGCGGCGGCGGCTGCAAGGAACTGATCACGCGCGGCGTCGAACCTCGCAAGGCGTTCGAGATGATCGGCATGGCGAAGGTTGCCACCAGCGCCGCCGAAGCCCGCGACATGGGACTGCTCCGCGACGGCGACCGCATTTCAATGAATCCCGAGCGTCTTATCGGCGATGCCAAGGCTTTCGCGCTCTCGCTGGTTGCCACTTACTCGCCGGGTGCGCCGCGCACGGACGTCAAAGTCGGCGGCGAAGATACTTACGCGCTCCTGAAGACTGGCATCTGGATGCTGCGGCAGGGCGATTACATCTCGGATTACGATGCCGTTATCGGGGACAAATTAGCTTATATTTTGAGTGGCGGCCGCGCATCCGGCGAAACGCTGGTCTCCGAACAGTATCTTCTCGATCTGGAACGCGAGGCATTCCTAAGCTTATGCGGCCGCCCGCAAACGCAGCAACGTATCTCCCATATGCTAAAGACAGGCAAGCCGCTCCGCAACTAAGAGGATTTGGACTAACTTATGCAAGAAGCCGTTATCATCGATTGCCTTCGCACTCCGGTCGGCAAAGCTCCAAAAGGTGGTCTACGCCGCGTGCGCCCGGACGATCTCGCCGCCGCCGTGGTGCAAAGGCTGCTCGAACTCTATCCGCAAGTTCCCAAAGACGAGATCGAGGATCTCATACTCGGCTGCGCGATGCCGGAAGGCGAGGCCGGTAATAACATGGCGCGCAATGTGGCACTGCGTGCGGGGCTGCCCGATTCGGTGACGGGAGTTACGATCAATCGGTATTGTTCTTCCGGCTTGCAATCCATTGCGATGGCCGCCGATCGGATCCGCGCCGGCGGCGCTCACATCATGCTGGCCGGCGGCAGCGAGAGCATGAGCATGATCCCGATGGGTGGCAATAAGATCTCGCCCAATCCGTGGTTCGTCGACCATCGCCCGGAGATCTATATGAACATGGGTCTAACCGCCGAGCAACTGCAAAAGCGCTATGGAGTTACTCGCGAGGAATCCGATCAGTTCGCGTATGCGAGTCATCAGAAGGCGCTTGCCGCGCAGGCGGCCGGCCGCTTCGATGAAGAGATTGTGCCGATCAAAGTGGATACCACGGTCATGAACGGCACAAAGCCGGTGACGACATCCACAACCGTAAGTAAGGATGAGGGCCCGCGTGCCGATACGTCCGTCGAAGCGCTGGCTAAGTTGAAAGCCGTGTTCCACCAGAACGGAACCGTCACCGCCGGCAACTCTTCACAGACGAGTGACGGCGCATCCATTGCGCTAGTCATGTCGGCCACGCGCGCCAAAGAACTCGGTCTGAAGCCGAAGGCTCGGTTTGTGAGTTTCGCCACCGGTGGCGTTCCGCCGGAGATCATGGGCATCGGTCCCGTCGTGGCGATTCCGAAAGCGCTGGCGCTTGCCGGTCTTAAGCTCGACGACATCGATGTAATCGAACTGAATGAAGCCTTCGCGGTGCAATCGCTTTCCGTGATGCGCGAAGCCGGTCTCGATCCCGAAAAAGTGAATCTCAATGGCGGCGCTATCGCCCTTGGCCATCCGCTTGGCTGTACCGGTGCGAAACTAACCGCCACCATTCTGCGGGAGCTCGAACGGCGTAACGCGAAGTACGGCATGGTTACGATGTGTGTGGGCGGCGGGCAGGGCGCCGCAGGCATTCTGGAACGTCTCAACTGAGCATTTCAATAGACCAGAGGTTATTTATGGCAACCGCAGTCGCAGCTTATCCGAAAACTACCGGCGGATCGTTCCTTATCGAAGATCGCTCGCCGGAAGAAGTCTACACTCCGGAGGACTTGACCTCGGAGCATAAGTCCATCGCTCGCACGGCGCAGGAGTTCTTTACGCGCGATGTGCAGCCGCACTCGGAAGAGATCCAGCATGGCAATCACGATCTTGCCGTGCAGGTGCTAAAGAAGTCCGGCGAACTCGGGCTGCTGGGTATTACCACGCCTGAGAAATTCGGTGGCATGGAACTGGACCTCGCGAGCGCGCTGATCGTCGCCGAAGCGATTGCGGGTGACGGATCTTATGCGGCGTGGCATGGAGCGCACGCCGGAATCGGCACGCTTCCGGTGCTACTGTTCGGCACCGAAGAACAGAAGCAGAAATATCTGACCAAGTTGTCCACGGGTGAGTATGTAGGGGCTTATTGCCTTACGGAACCGCATGCCGGTTCTGACGCGCTGGCCGGTAAGACCACCGCTAAGCTTACTGAAGACGGCCGACATTACATTCTTAACGGTCAGAAGATGTGGATCACCAACGGCGCAAGGGCGGACGTGTTCACCGTGTTCGCCAAAATAGTGGATCCCGATGGCAGCGAGCACTTTTCCGCCTTCTTAGTCGAGAGCACTTACCCTGGTGTTTCACACGGCCATGAAGAGAAGAAAATGGGCATTAAAGGCAGTTCCACCTGCGCCATCTTCCTTGACAACGTGCAAGTGCCCGCAGCCAACCTGCTTGGTGAGAAAGGCCGCGGGCATATCATCGCGTTTAACATTCTTAACTTCGGCCGCTTGAAGCTCGGACCATTCGCCATCGGGGGCGCGAAGCAGGTTCTATCGATTAGCGCCAAGTACGCGAAGGACCGCAAAGCGTTCGGCACCACCATCTCCGAGTTCGGCGTCATCCAGCATAAGTTAGCCGAGATGGCGATTAAGATCTACGCGACGGAGTCAATGACTTATCGCGTCGTCGGCGCGATTGAAGCACTGCTCGATGACTTCTCCTGGGACCAGCCCGATGCCGCGCGGCGTGAGATGAAAGCCATCGAAGAGTTTGCCGCCGAGTGCTCCATCATCAAGGTTTATGCCTCTGAAATGTTGGATTATGTCGTCGATGAGGGCGTGCAAATCCATGGCGGGAACGGCTATAGCGGCGAGTATGCCGTGGAACGCGCCTATCGCGATTCCCGCATCAATCGCATCTTCGAGGGCACCAACGAAATCAATCGTCTGCTGACCACCGGCATGCTGCTGAAGCGCGCCGCGCGGGGACAACTCGGGTTGGTGAAAGCCGCTCAAGCATTAATGGGCGAGATCCTGAGCGGACCTTCCATGTCCAGCTTCGATGACGCTGGTGAGCCGTGGGCGGAAGAGAAGAAGCTGGTTGCGAACGCCAAAAAGATCTCGCTTCTGCTGATGGGTTTGGCGTTCCAGAAGTATATGATGGAGCTGGAGAAGCAGCAAGAGATCCTGTCCGCGCTGGCGGACGTGATCATGGATGTCTTCGCCATGGAGTCTACGCTACTGCGCACCGAGAAGCTGAAAGCGGCCCCGGACTCTTCGGCTCACGATATGTGCGCCGTGCTGCTGCGCGAGTCGATGGCGCATATCGACGTTACCGCGCGCGACGTGATCGCGGGCTGTTCCGATGGTGATTCGCTCAAGACCAACATGGCCGTGCTGCGCCGCTTCAATAAGTACGAGCCGGTGGACGCGATCGCGATTCGCCGCCGCATCGCCCGGCGCATTCTCAACACCGACCGTTACAGCGTTGCCGGCTGATCTTGCGGGAAGTACCGGGCAGCGGATCGTTCTCCTCGTCGGCTTACCCGGTTCGGGTAAGTCGACTTGGCTGGAGGAACGCGGAATCAATGCAATCTCCACGGATCAAATTCGCCTGCTCCTCTCGGACGACGCAACGAACCAAACCATCCACGCGCGCGTTTTTGCGACCGTGCGTTACCTGCTCCGCCAACGCCTAGCCATCAAACAACCGATCACTCACATCGACGCCACGCACCTGACCCGCGCTGAGCGCAACCCGTACATCCGCATCGCCGAATCGTATGGCTGCGACATCGAAGCGGTCTACTTCAACGTCCCCGTCGAAGAGTGCCTGCGCCGCAACGCCGCGCGAGCGCGAATGGTACCACCCGAAGCCATTCTAGCCATGGCGGCCAAGTTACAAGTTCCGGAGTTGGCGGAAGGCCTAACCTTGCTTACCCGCTATCCCGGCTAACTGCCCTGGCGTACGGCGGCTCTCAGGCTTCCGGCGCTAGTACCAACCGTTCTGCTTGTAATTATTATCCTGGTGTTTGGGGCCGGGATGCTTCGACTTATGCGGCTTCGGGCCGAGATAATATTTGCTGACCGTAGTCTGCTTCGGCCCTTTCAGGAATCTTTCCCGGGGCGCGCGGTCAACCCGAACGTGATCGGAGAAGCCGGACTTCCGGCGCGCGTCCACATGCTGCTTCAACCCGAGAGCGAGCATCACGAGACTAACCACCGCAATGATTTTCATGGCAACCAAGTGAGCCGGAGAGCCCATAAATCTCATTGGCTCGCTCGGTTATTTCGGAAACCGGCCGTAGGGGGCGAACGCAGCCAGGTTCGCGTGAGATCCAGATACCCAATGTTTCCGAGATGATCGCGGTAGACGCGCCGCCGCGCGGTCTGATCCGGGCCGATTTCGGTTAAAAGCGGTACGGCCTTTATCGAATCCGCCGATTTCCGCCAGTTGAAAACTGGCATACTGTAAAGACCGTTCGGGATCTTCCGGAAGGCTCCTTCTTATGCGAACAGTCGCCTCAATTGTGCTTCCGTTTCATAATCCGTCGTTACCCTATCTTCGGCTTGCGATTCAGTCGGTGATCGCGCAGACGTTCGAAGACTGGGAATTAATCCTGCTGGACGATGGTTCGACGGACGGGACACCCGAGTACGCGGCGTCGCTCATCGATCCGCGCATCCGGTTGGTGCGCGACCACAAGCGGCTCGGTTTGGGCGCGAGGCTGAACCAGGGAATCGATCTCGCTCGTGGAGAAATCCTGGTCCGCATGGATTCCGATGACGCCATGCACCCGGCTCGCTTAACGCGTCAGATTGAGGTTCTTAAGAGCGCCGGTCCCAGTGTCGTTACCGGTACGTGGTCTTACTCCATCGATTCGCGCGGCGCGGTGGTGGGTCAGCGCCGTCCCGAAAACCGGCGCCGCAGCGGCTTTCGGGCTCGCAACTCATTTCTACACCCTACCGTCGCGGCTTTCACAAGCTGGTTCCGGGAGCACCGCTATACGGTTAAGCCCGTTTATCACCGCTGCGAGGATTCGGAGCTGTGGTGCCGCACCTCCTCAGACAACACCTTCATTCAAATTCCCGAACACCTTCTCTTTTATCGTGAAGGCGATTGGTTCTCGTTCGATAATCATGTCGCCACTGTCGCGGGACTGTTAAGCCTTGCCGAAATTCACGCGCCGGACAGGAATCGCTTTCTGCTTGATTTCACCAGGGAGGTCGCCAAGCTTTGGATTGTCGGTACGGCTCACGCGTTCCGTAAGGCTTCCTGGATTACCCGGTCTCGCTACTCCGCGGTGACCGCCGCTGAAAGGGCCGCCGCGCAGCAGGTGCTGGGAGAACTCGCATCGGTGGACACCGTAGTGACGCATGCCGTCGCCTGACTTAGTCATTCGGGGGGTGCCCCGGTGTGGAACCACCTCGGCTGTTCGCTAGGCTCGCGTGAGATCCAGATACGCAATGTTTCCGAGATGATCGCGGTAGACGCGCTGGGATGCGATCTGATGCGGATCGATCTCGTCGGACAGGCGCGCGACCTCGTCTTCATCGCGGTAAATGAGCCACCACCGCATCATGGTTTCCAACCCCCCGATATCGGCAAGATCCGGATGGAAGTTGGCGACCAGCAGCCTTCCTCCCGACCGCAGCATCGAAAACATCTTAGCGGTCAGGCGCTTGGCAACTGGTTCGGAAAGATAGTCGTAGAGACCGGCCGAGTAGACAAAATCAAGGCCGTGGAATTGATGTTTTCCAGCGAGAATCGACCTCACACTTCCCGAGATGGGGCTAACGGGACCGGCGGGCCAACGGTCACGTAGGCAGGCGATGCTTTCCTCGTCCTGATCGAGCGCGTAGAATTCCCGCACTGCGCCGTCGCGAACGGCATCCGATAGCTCCGCCTCGCGCAGAAGCCCGCACGCGACCGAAAGAATGCGAGATTCCGGGCGGGTGGCCGCAACGTCGTCGATCGTTTTCGCCAGGAGATC
Organism: Bryobacteraceae bacterium; assembly: GCA_965225785.1. Lineage (GTDB taxonomy): Bacteria > Acidobacteriota > Terriglobia > Bryobacterales > Bryobacteraceae > Bog-113. Next base: position 272,344 of record CBDDBV010000035.1, read on the forward strand.
GCGGCGTTCGCGGACACAACGGCACGCTTCGGTCTGATATTCCCAATCGAACAGAGCCCGACCGAAACGGCTAACTTCCCTTACCGGGGTCAGGCCGTAGATATAGTCGAGCGTGGCCGCATCCCCGGCATAGCCTCGGGGCTGCTCGTAGGATCGCCGGGAAAACGGCGATTGGTGAATTGTTTTTCGGACAGGATGATGGTGAAAGTGCTCCGTGGCGAAGTTGCGCCAGTCCGGTCCGAGTTGGGTTCGTAGCGCGAGCATATCGACTAAGAACGTGTCCATCTGCTCGAATACGTTGGCGCCCGCGGCAAGCGCGTGGTCAAGGCGGTCGAGCGTTTCGATTCCGTCTAGAAGTGTGGGTTGGTCGAGTGAGTGGAGAACATGAGTAGTCATTCACCCCTAGAAGCGGAATGGGAGGCGAGATGCGGACATGGGAATTTGTTATTGGCCGATTGCCGCTTCAATCTCTTCCGGATGAAAGTCAAGTTCAGTCAGCCAAGTCCGGTAAACGACTCGCCCCGTCTTTCCGATCACGTAAAGCCGGCTCGGCCATGCCGCATATTCGGACTCCACCTTGCCGTCCATTCCGTCCACCACCGCGGGGAAGTTCATCTTCAGCTTGCGTACGCATGCGCTCGCGTGTGTCCGCATCTCGAGGAGCGTCTTCGCCGGAGCCCAGTCAATTCCTTCCCGCTCATTGATGGTGCTTTGCCACGTACCGCCGGTATGCGCCTCGCGGATGTATACGAGGAGGAATGCGGAGTCGCCCGCGAATTTGTCCGCCAGAGCGTTGATGGCTGAGGCTTGCTTGCGAAAATTCGGGCAGGTGTAACTACCGAAGACCAGCACCACCGGCTTCCCGCCCGACCCGAGTTGCGCGCCTAACCTAAGCTCCGCGAGGGAAACGCGCTTCTCCGATTTCAGGGCGGGCAGGATAAAGTCCGGCGCCAATTCGCCTACCTTCGGTCCGGAGTTCTCCTCCTCATTCGCCGCGGGATGGAGTTTGGCGGCTGCCTTTTTCTCCAACTCGGCTTCCGCGCTAAGCCCCGACCCCGCGTAGGCTTCTGCTAATTTCTCATGCGCGCCGGCCGCCGACTGCCATTCGGCGACGATGCCGCGGAGCAGGGAAGTGGCTCTGGCGTATTCCTGCTTGAGCAGTTCCGCGCGGGCCAATCCCATTTGCGCCTCATAGGAGTGGGAGCGGGCGGACGCCGCTTTCTCCAGGAATGCTTCCGCCTCGCCGGCGGCTTTGCGGTTCAGCAGGATCTCACCCAACAGCAAATTAGACTCGAAGTCATTCGGATTGCGCGCCAGTTCTTCGCGGAACGCGTTGGCCGCCGCATCCGCATCGCCGGTGTTGAGCAAAGCCTGGCCGTACCACGCGTGCAAGCCGGGCAGGTCGGGATTCAGCGCGAGCGCGCCCGCGAATTCTTTCACCGCTTGGGGAAAGTCTTTCGACGCGAAGAGGGACGTGCCCATGAGGAATCGTGATTCCGCCGAATCGCCGTCTCGTAGAATCAGGTCGATTACCTTCTGTCCTTCGTCTACCTGACCGCTTCGAATCAACGCCGTCCCCAACACGTATGCGACGGCCTTATCCGTTTTGGCTTGCGCCTGGTATATGGAAAGCAGTTCGGCCGCTTCTTTGGGCTGACCGTTTCGCAGGTAGCAATCGGCCAGCAGCAAGTCATTGGTGAGATCCGGACCTTGCTCTTTGCGCACCTGCAGCAACGCCTCAATAGCGTCGCCGTAACGCCCGGATTTATAGAATGCCAACCCGAGGTTCCGGCGCAGCCGGGAAATAAATTGCGGCGGTGCGCCGGCGAGAGCCTTCTGATATTGCTCGATTGCTTCCGCGTATTTCCCGGAAGCGGCTAGAGCGGCGCCGAAGTTCGATCTCAAGTCGTAACGCGTGGGGTTCGAGTTCAGACATTCTCGATAAGCCGCAATCGCGCCGGGAAAGTCCGATGCCTGATGCAGTTGAACCGCTTGTTGGCAAGTGTCGGTGTGCGAGCCTACTTGGGCCGGCGACTCCGCCCACGGCGGCCCGAAAAGTGCCAGCGCGATGCCTATCCACCGCAGCATGCTTCGCCCTAACTTGCCGCGATCTCGATCATCGTCCGCGCGTCTGAAACCGTGCCGCCTTGCTTGGCGATCGCATGGATTTCATATTTGCCGGGAGGAATGGCCTCGGCTGGAATCGTCATGACGTACGGAATATTTCCGGTGGGGTCCGGCGGCGGCAGAGGCAGCGGAACCTTTTGCAGCACGTGGCCGTTCTGGATAAATTCGATCTCCACCGTCGGCATTTCCCGGATCGCCTCGTCCCCGTAAATAATGAAGAACAATCGAAGATTCGAATCTTTCGCGCGCGGGATCTTGTTATTCAACGTCGGCGTGATCGCTCCGCCCTGGAATTGAAACGGCTCCGTCGCGTCCAGGCCTTTCACGTTGGGCTGGTAGGAGCGCATGACGGACAGCGACGAGATCGCCACGCCTTTGCTCTTGGCGGGCACCGTAAACTCGGATTCCTGCATGCCGATCTTCTTACTCTCCCGATCCTCCACGGCGGTTTCCAGGGTGTACTTGCCGGGAGGCAGAGTAACGGCCATTTTGTCCAGGAAGTTCCCCATCTTGAGCTGATCCGCCGTCACCTGAAGCGAACGGTCCCGGGTCAGCTTCTGCACCACTTCCCCGCTGGAATTTTTCACGATCGCAGCCAGAGAGACGTGAACGCTCTGTGTTTTTTTGGCGGCGTCCGTCGTCGGCTGTAAGCCGTGCAGCGGCACTTCCGCGAGAACCGAAAGCTCCGTCCCCTCGGCCGTCGGCTTCAGAATCACGGCAGCCGTCCGGAAGGCAACGTCGTCCGATGGTTTGCCGTCGGAGATCGCTTTGAGAAGCGTCATCTCATAGGGTTCAATACCGGAAACCCGCGCCTCCGGAGGCAGCGCGAAATAGCCGTTCCGCGCGTGGATGACCAGGTCCTTCCGGCCCGTCACCGAGACTTTACGAAAACTCCCATCGTAATTTCGAATGCCCGGGTTGTACGTGATTTCGTAATAGCTGCTGATCTCTTCGTTCACGCGACGTAGATCCGGCCGCAGGTCATTGCTGTCGCCGATCATAAATCCGCCCGTCGATTCGGCCAGATCGCGGATCGGCAGCTGAACGTTGGCGCGCGCCGAATTCAAGGCCGTTTCGTCCGCCCGCATCTCCTGAATGCTGGTTGCGCCGCCCGTCCGCATCATGGTCGCGGCGGAATCGTTCGCGGCTTGGTTCAAAGCGCCGGTGGCGCCGCTGTTCTGCGAAAACGTCATGACGCCGCGCGTGTCCACCGAATAAAACGTGACATTCGCCCGGTTGGCCATACCAATCAGATTGCGGAACATCACGTCCAACTCAGGCCCCACGTACAAGCCCTGGGTGAAGTACAGAACGGACTTTCTCCCAGGCATCGGCTGCAGGCCCTGAACAAGGGCTTTCAACGCATTCAAAGATAAACGCGTCCCTTGGCTGGCGACGGCGGCGTCCAATCGAAGCATGTTCAACATCACCTGGGCCAGGGTGGGTGCGAGCGGGTCGACGCTTCCCGGACCCACCGCCGTCTGCGTTGCCTGGGACGCGGCCGCTAAAAGGTTTACATCCTGATCCGCGCCATTGACGGTTTGACCGATCGTTCTGCGCAAGTCATTCTTGATGCTGTCGGAATCCGAAATCAACTGCGAAGCAGCCAGGCCCGTAGTCGCCCGGTCGATCGCTTTCGTTAACGCTTCCTTATCCTTCGTGAATTGCTGCAGGACCAACAACCTGGTATTCACCACCACGACGGCGTAGAAAACATTGGTTCCCTGATCGCCTTTGATGAGATCGACCGCGGCTTCGCGGGCGGTTTTGCGCTGGGCAATTTCGCTCATGGAGTCGAAAGCCAGCGTAACCAGCCGGATTTGGCGCAATGGATCGAGCGTGGTCGCCGCGCCGGTTTTGGTGATCGCCTCGGACCCTTTTACCAGACGGAAGCTGGTGAGTTGCTGTTTTTCACCGTTGTCGAATACGCTGATGTCGCTGGGCTCGAGATCAGTGATCGGTTTGCCTTTTTTGTTCCGCACAATCAAGTCCAGAACCACTTCGTCCACATTGGCTTTGATGTTGGCCGTGGGTGGCTGGGCGGGAGCATCCGATTGTTGCGGGAAGGCGGGCGGGCAAAACAAAAGCGCGCCCGCGATGATCGCGGCCCCGGTCCGCGCGTAGAAAGTGATTAAGTTCACGGCACTGGAGAGTCTATCAACTTTTGCAGCCTTTTGAATTCTTCGCGCTCTTTGCGCGCGTCATCTTCCCGGCCGAGCCTCCCATAGGCGGTGGCGAGATTCAAGTGTCCGACCGTGTTGTCGGGTGCTAGTTTAACGGACGTCTCCAGTTCTTTGGCCGCCCCGGCCGCATCGTCAATGCCCAACAGCGCGCGGCCCAGAGCCACGTGGCATGCGAAATCGCCCGGACTCGCCTGCACCGCTTTTCGCGCATAGTCCAGCGCGCTCTTGGCATCATCGCGATCGAGATAAATCATGGTCAAACCCACCAGCGCAGGAACATGACCGGGGTCAAGCTCCAGCGTTTTCTTCAGCTCTTCGATTCCGCGGTCCGGCATCTGCTGCATGAGGTAAGCGCCAAACCGGAAATGAACATTGGGTTCGGACGGGAACTCGGCGCTTGCCGTCTCAAACTTCGCAATGGCCGTCTTGTAATCCAGTTCCATGACGGACGTGAGCGCATCGCCCAGCTTCCAAACGAGATCGCGGCTGCCTTCCGGAACCTCTGAAGGAATCCAGGCTTTTCGAAGCCCCGCGATGCCGGCCGCCACTGTGATTTCCGGCGTCTTCTTGTATGACCGCACCAGAGCGCCCAACACCGGAAGCGCCGTTTCGAAGTTTCCCGTCTTGCTCAGCACGAGCGCGAAGTGCAATTTTCCGGAGTGGGCGAGTTCGGAATCTTCTTTGAAGCCGAGCCGTTCGGCGCGGCGGAAGCTTCCCAAGGCGGAGCCGTAATCGCGAAGGCTGTAATCGCAAAGTCCCGCCATCGTCCACGCGGGCGCCAGATCCGGCTTCAGCTTCGCCAGATGATGGAAGTGCGGAGAGCATTCCGCATACTCATCCTGGTCGTACGATATGGACCCCGCGTTCCATAGTCCTTCTTCCCAGTCGGGCTTTATTTTCAGAGCTTTACGGTAGTATCCGAGGGCTTCATCCAAGTGTTTCGCATCGCGCGCGGCGTTGGCTTTGTCCACCAACTCGCCGAAACTATTGGCGGCCGGGGGCGTCGCGCGGCTAAGGAGCGAAAGAGCCACAAACGCGATGGAACCGAACATTTCCCTTATCCGGTCATCTTACCTCTTGCTCCACACCCGCTTCAAGACTCTACGATGCCGAATCGGGTTACACCCCGAGTCGAATTTTTCAATAAAAATTTTGAATCCGCTTGTATTTTTCCGTTAGCCCAAATATACTAACGAAACTTGATTGTTGGGTTTTGATACATCGCAGATGTAAACGTTCTCCAAGGAGAGATTAGTTCATGCTTAGGCGCTTCAGCGTACTTTCCGTGGTGTGCTTCGCGGCATTTCTCGCACCACAAGTTGATGGGCAGTCAATTTTCGGGACAGTCACGGGCGTTGTCTCTGACCCTTCCGGCGCGGTGATTGCCAAGGCGGCGGTAACTCTTCGGGACGCTCAGTCCGGCTCCCAACGCGATACGCTCACCAACAACGAAGGGTATTACACCTTTGCTTCCGTCCCGGTCGGCCAATATAACCTCGAGATCCACGCTGCTGGTTTTGAGACTTATGAGGCCAAGGGTATCGACTTGGGCGGCGGCGAAAAGCGCAACGTCAATGTCTCCATGGCGGTCGGAAACGCCTCGGTGAAGGTGGAAGTCGCCAGCGTCTCCGATGACGTGGTTCCGGTGGATTCCGGCGAAAAATCGAACACCATCTCCAACAAAGAACTCCAGAACTACATCACCGAGGGCAGCAACGCCGCTTCCTACATTAAGATCATGCCCGGCTTCGGTGTCAATAACGGGACTTCCAACAAAGCCAGTTATAGCGGCGAAACCATGGGGATCAACGGCAACGGCGATGCCGGCAGCCAAAGTCCGCTGAACAATGCGTACTCGTACAACGGGCTCCCATCGAACTCGCTCGATATCACCGCGGATGGCGCCCACGTTTCCGACCCGGGTTGCAACTGCGCAACTCCGGTCAACCCCAACACGGACTTCATCAGCGAGTTCAAGGTTCAGGCTTCCAACTTCAGCGCGGAAAACCAAAAAGGGCCCATCGTCGCCAGCTCCGTTTCGAAAGCCGGTGGCAGCGAGTTCCATGGAGACGTCTTCTTCTCCGCTCGGGATTATGTCCTGAACGCGAATGACGCGCTCTTCAACGCGACCGGAACCCCGCAGCCCCACAATAAATATTTCTACCCCGGCTTCGCGATCGGCGGTCCCGTGCTCGTCCCGTTCACGCGGTTCAACAAGAACCGGAACAAGCTCTTCTTCTTTACCGGATACGAGTATTTCTATCAGGTGCTCGACACGGGCCTGCTGGAAGCGACGGTGCCGACCGCGGGCGAAATCAACGGGAACTTTTCGGCGGCCGAGGTTGCCAAGGAAGGTAACATCAATGCTTCCGGGTCCGCTCCAAAAGCTCTCACGCAGGCCACATACCCGGGCGGGATGATTCCAGCATCGCTGATCGATCCCAACATGCAAGCGCTGATGAAGCTCTATCCGGCCGCGAACGCCAACCCCAACGCGGACGGCGGATTCAACTACGTCCAGTCGGAAATCTTTAATCAGAACAATATTCAGTGGGCGACGCGCGTCGATTACAACATCAGCGATAACACCAAACTATTTGTCCGCTATAACCTCCAGCGGGAAACACAGCAGTTCCCGGTCGGGCTTTGGTGGCGGCAGACTGACCAGGTACCTTACCCCACTCCGGTGGAAGGTAAGAATTCTTCCGATTCCATATCCGCTTCCCTTACCCACGTGTTCAGCCCCAGCATGACCAATGAGTTCGTGTTTGCGTACACCTATATCGGGTTCCCCAATGTCTTCGAGGATCCGTCCAAGGTGGATCGCAGCAAGGTCGGGTACGACTATCAGGGCTTGTTCAAGAACGGCGTCGCGCAGATTCCTTCATTCGGTGGTCTCGGCTGGACCAATCAGGAAGCGGCGGTGGTGTTCAACCCCGGCGGATTTGAAGCTGGCGGCGCCACACAGGGGCTCTACGCGGATAAGTGGCTTCCCAGCATCAGCGATACGTTATCCAAGGTCTGGGGAACGCACACCGCCAAGTTTGGTTTCTTCTGGGAGCATATCCGCAATTCGCAACCCGGTAATGACGACACCAATGGAGACCTTCAGGTCTGGCAGGGAAATTCCAACACCACCGGGAACGAGTACGCCGATCTGCTGCTCGGGAACCTGAACGGCTATACGGAGACCAACTTCAACCGCATCAACGACATTTCCTACAACACTTATGAAGGTTTCGCGCAGGATTCCTGGAAGTTCAACAAGAAACTGACTTTGGAGCTTGGTCTTCGCATAAGTCACTTCACGCCCTGGGCGGACGACCTGGGGTACGGATACTCTGTGTTTAACTACTCGCAGTACAGCTCAAGCTGCACCCCGATCGAATATTGCGGGTTCGAATGGCACAAGAAGGATCCGAGCGTGCCAATCGGCGGATTCCCGACCAGAGCGGCCTTCTACCAGCCCAGAGTGGGAGCGGCATACGATTTGTTCGGACGGGGCAGCACCGTGCTACGCGGTGGATGGGGCCGATACTACTACCACTCCGGCCAGTTTACGAATGGCTTGGACGTCGCCGCCGGAGTTGAAACCATCAGCCTCGGCAACAACATCAACGGCCAACCGCTTCTCGCTAGAAATCTGAGCTCCATCAACTACGGCGCTCAGGCCGGGTCACCGGCGGCGGTCGATAGTAAGGATAACCGGCAGCCTTATACCGATAGCTATAGCTTCACGATTTCTCAGAAACTGCCGTGGTCGAGCTTGTTGGAGGTCGCTTACGTCGGAAACACAAGTAAGGACCTGGTGAACTCGAGCGGCGCGGGTAGCAACATCAACGCGGTTCCGATCGGCGCTTTGCTCTCCAGCAATAACGGCGGAGTAGACCCGAATAGCCTGACGGCCAACAACTTCCGCCCGTTGCTGGGCTTCAGCGATTTGTATCTCGCCACCAACAACGCCTACTCAAACTACAATGCTTTACAGGCCACCTGGGTTCGCACCAAGGGCCGGTATGTCATCAACCTCAATTACACGTTCGGCAAGGCCATGGGCATCGTTAACCCGGCGCTCGATCAATATAACCTGGCCAACGACTACGGCGTGCAGCCGACCAACCGGACTCACATTTTCAACGCTGCATACTCTATCGAGTTGGGCAGTCCGATACGTGGATACAAACTGGTTCGCGGAGTAGTTAACGGTTGGCAACTCTCCGGGATCACGCAGTTGCAAAGTGGCGTCAACCTTACCGGTATGGATGGCCAGAACTTCGGTTTGGCCCTAAATGGCGCTAAGATTCCGGGAACTACGTTCAACATCAGCAACGTGTCACTGCTCGGCACGCCGGACATTCAGCTCAATCCCATTGAGACCTGCAACCCGACCGCTAATCTGGCGCCCCACCAATACATCAATCCGAACTGCTTCGCATACCCGACGCAGATCGGCCAGAATGGCCCGTCCGTTCTTCCTCCGATTTACGGACCATGGTTCTTTAACTCCGATCTGGGTCTCTTCAAGAATTTCCAGATCAAGGAGTCAATGAAGGTTCAGTTGCGGTTCAACGCGTTCAATTTCCTGAACCATCCGCTTTATTCTTTCAACGGGAATAATCTGGCTCTGGGTTTCAACGCGAATGGAACGCTGGCGACACCGAACTTTGGTACGGTGGATACGAAGCAGGGACACCGTGTTGTCCAGCTCGCGGTCAAGTTTTACTTCTAGCGTTTAGACCACAGTTCTTCCTTCCAATCGGGCGCTTCTTCGGAGGCGCCCTTTTTCGCGTTCCGCCCACGATAAAATAGAACGGATCGCCTCCTCCAATGTCCCGGGTTATCGTCATTGCTTTATCGCTGACGCTCCATGTCCTATTAGTCTACGGGGCTTCCGTCGACCCCGAGCCGCTTTTGAAACAGGCCATGACTCTCCATCAGCGCGGAGATTTTGATGGAGCGATCAAAGCCTACGAACAATACCTCGCGCTTCGTCCCAGCTCGCCCATCGCGCTATCCAACCTGGGAGCGGCTTATGCGCATAACGGGAGATATCAGGACGCGATCCGGGAATACCAACGGGCACTTACCGCCGGTCCGGATAACGTTCAGGTGAAGTTGAACCTCGCCTTGGCTTATTACAAGACCAGTCAGGTAACGGAAGCGGCTTCGCTTCTGGTGGATGTCCACCGGCAAATTCCCAACGATCTACAGCCCAGCCTCTTACTGGCCGATTGCTGGCTGTCGCTCGGCAAGAACAAAGAGGTGGCCGAGCTATTAACTCCGTTTGCGGAAAGCCGGCCGGAAGATCTGGGGATCGCCTACTTACTGGGGACCGCGTTGGTACGGGACAATCAGGTAGCCAAGGGGCAAGTGCTCATTGATCGAATTCTTCGCAACGGCGACTCGGCCGAAGCGAGCCTTTTGATGGGCACCACTAAGCTGAGCGTCCGAGACTACCCTGGCGCTCTAACCGACCTGACTAAAGCTGTACGGCTGAATCCGAAGCTGCCGGATGTCTATTCGTTTTATGGACAAGCGCTCATGCTCACCGGAGATGAAGAAGGCGCGAAGGAAGCCTTCAGAAGAGAACTCGCCGGCAATCCCAATGACTTCAACGCCAACCTTCAATTAGGCGCGATGCTGAAGCGCGATGACGAACTCGATTCCGCCGCTATGTATCTGAACCGTGCCCTGCAAGTCCGCCCCGGCGATCTCGCCGTCCGCTATCAGCTTGCTTCCATTGATTTCAATCGCGGTAAGATCGACACTGCGGAAAACGAGTTGGAGGCGATCATCAAGGAGTCTCCAGGCTTTACCGAAGCCCACGTGCTTCTTGCGACCGCTTATTATCGATCCAAGCGAAAAGAAGAGGCCGATAAGGAACGCGCGATCGTCCGCAAACTGACGGATGAAGCCCAGGCGAAACAGCCGGGAGTCAACGTCAAGTGATTTGGACGGTGGCGCTGCTGTTGATTGCGTCTCCGCCGTCTTCGGTTTGCGTAGCCTGCCACAAAGCGCAAACCATTCACATTAAGGAATCCGCCATGTCGCAGGCTTTGGAGAACGTCAAGGACTGCCGGATTCTGCGCGGCAACCCAAAGCTCACGGCGAAGATTGGAGAATACTCTTATCAGATTCGCCGTGAAGGCGATCAGTCAATTTACACCGTCACTAACGGAAAAGAAACGTTCCGCGTTGCGATTCAGTGGGCCTTCGGTCAAGGTTCCGCCGGTCAGACCTATATGTTCGAGCATGAAGGGCAATGGTTTGAAAGCCGTGTCAGTTACTACTCGGCTTTAGACGGATTGGATTTAACCATGGGAGCCGCCAGCACCGTCCCCGCGAATCTGGAGCAAGCGGCGGGACGTCTGACCCATCCCACAGAAACGTTCCAGTGCTTCAATTGCCACGCGACCAACCTTGTCAAGGGACACGCTTTTTCGACGGAAGGCATGGTTCCCGGCGTGCAGTGCGAGCGCTGTCATGGATCAAGCGATCGGCACGTGAAAGCTGTGCGCACCGGCGATTTACCCGGCGCGGCGATGCATAGGCTTGGCGCGATGACCTCCGAAGAAGTCTCTGATTTTTGTGGTCAGTGCCACCGCACATGGTCACAGATTGCGACCGGCGGCCCGCGTGGAATTTTGAATGTCCGTTTCCAGCCTTACCGGCTGACAAACAGTAAGTGCTACGACGGTGACGATGCGCGCATTCGATGCGTCAGCTGCCACAACCCGCATGAGAATTACAGTACCGTCGCGGCCTCTTATGACGCCAAATGCCAGGCCTGCCATTCGGCGAACGCATCCCCGGTAACGAAGGCCGCCACCCATCTCTGCCCGGTGGCTACTAAAGACTGCGTTACTTGTCATATGCCGAAGCTGGAGTTACCCGGCGCCCATAAGAAGTTTACCGACCATACGATTCGCATCGTACACGCCGGGGAGAAGTATCCCGGCTAATTCGATCCCACGCTAAAACGCGTCACCCGCACAGCCGTGTTGCGGCCCTGCTTCACGGTTACACGTACCTCATAGTTTCCGGCATCCAGACGCATGTCCGGAAGGTTCGCCAGATAAGGAAACTCCCGCTTCTGCTCGCCCGCCGATTCCATGGAGGAACCTTCCGTGCTGGTGTTTCGAATCCGGTCGCCGAAATTCAGCTTGGAGTGTCCAACCGACTGACCATCATGCAGGATGTTCAGATCCATCTCCGGAATGGCGCCCCGGTAGTCCGGATACACCAGAAAGTAAACCTGCAAAGTGAATGGCTGGTTCGCGGGGAAGACGGGATTCACCAGCGGCGACAGCGCTTTTGAATCGAAGCTGAACGTCTCGTCCGCTTCGAACTTGTCCACCGCTTCATCGAGAAAACGAACAATCTGCGCGTCGCTCACATCGAAGCCCGGCAAGCTATCGGCGGCCTTAATCGGCTCGGTTGCGCTGCGCGACTTACCCGTGTTCAAGTCTTCAACCGTGCCTTCCACCGTGTAAGTCCCGGCGGGAAGCGGGATGCCGCGCATGAAGCAAAGGTAGCCTTTCTTGCGCGCCGCCAGCTTATTGTAAGGTCCTTTGATGCTAATCTCTTTTGAAACCTTGGACACTTCTTTACCGCCGGCGTTCCGGATAGTCGCCGATACGCGCGCGTGTGCCAGATAGTTGCGGCCAGCCTCCTGGAAGTCCAGAGTGTCGAGTGGCGTCTCAACCATCAGCAGCCCCATCATCGCCATCATTTCCTTGCCGGAGCCCTTGGAAGGCAGTGTTCGCATCATCCCCACCGTTACGCCTGTGTTTCCGGAATCGTTCGCAGCCTTGGCGGCCGCAGCGGCGTCGGGCTTTGTAAGTGGCGCCAGGGATGCGGCAGCCTGCAAGAACCTGCCGGAATCCGCCAGTACCGCGCCGCCCGAATCGGTCGCCAGCGTTACCAACGGGTCTGCGGACTGAGATGTGCCCAGCAGCAGCACCTTAATTTCGTTTTCTTTGCAGAAGCCGGCCGTTCCGCTCAGCCTGCTCTCGGCGTCTTCCGTGTGCGGTCCGGCGTCCGCGACAACCACGAGCACCCGCTTACCGGATTGCCGCTTGAGCGCGAAAGTCGCGCGGTCCATGTCGTTCAGGAATGTTTTCGGCTCGCTTGCCGCCGCCATCTTCGCCACGCTTCGCAAAGCCTTTTCCAGTTCCTCCGGTTTCAAAAATTTGGTAAATACCTGCGGCTCGCGCGCTCCTGGAATCCAAAGCTGAACCGAGTCGCCGCCCGCGAGCAGCGTGTGCGCGGCCTCAGCTAAAAGATGCGCTTCGCCGGCGGCAGTCTGCTCGGAAACGGTTCCGAATACAAAAAGGAAGGAACGGTTTCCCGGGATCTGCGATTGACCAGTCAAGGCGCTCGCAAAAAGAAGGCACGCAACGAAATACGGGCGCATGCTGTGTGTGAAGGTACGGAACGCAGTCATATGGAACAGGAACAGAGTCACATAAATTTTAGTTCTACGCAATCGTAAGCTGGAGGGATGATCGAAGTGCAACGCCTGACTCCCGCTCAGGGCCGCGAACACCAGGCTGCTCTTGCGGAAGTATTAGTCGACTGTGTGGAAGGCGGCGCCTCCGTCAGCTTCATGGCCCCTTTTTCGCAGGCTGACGCTGAACGCTTTTTCGGTTCGGTAATCGCGGACGTGGAGCGCAACATCAAGGTTCTCTTGGCCGCCTTCGTAGACGGCAAGCTAGCCGGAACCGTCCAACTGATCACTTCCATGCCTCCGAATCAGCCGCATCGGGCCGAGGTGGCGAAGTTACTGGTGAAAAGGTCCGCCCGTGGTAACGGGGTAGGCGCTCAGTTGATGCAGGGTGTTGAGGAAGCAGCGCGCGTGGCCGGAAAAACTCTCCTGGTCCTCGACACCGCAAGCGGGAGCGCCGAGCGACTCTATACCCGGCTCGGTTGGAATCGGACGGGCGTCATCCCTAAGTACGCGTTAAATCCTGATGGAACCTGGTGCGACACCACTATCTTCTGGAAGGAAATTACTCCGCTGCTATGACGCCCTCGGTCGCCGACAGTGCTGTTCCCGATCCGTGCTAGACTTCACGATGCTATGTTGCTTTTTCAGAGAATTCGTTTCGCGCCGCTCGGCACAATAACAACCTCCGTCGGAGTCTTACTTGTCATCGTATTAGGACAAACTTCCGCGTACAGCCAAGCCATCGCTCCGGTTCTCACCCGAAATTATGACAACCAGAGAACGGGCGCCAATCTTAAGGAAACGATCCTCAACGTAAGCAACGTCAACTCCTCCCAATTCGGAAAGATTTTCATGCTTCCCGTTGACGATCAAGTCTATGCCGGTGTTCTTTACGTCCCTTCGCTGCCTATAGCGGGTGGCACGCACAACGTCGTCTATATCGAGACCGTGAACAACTCCGTTTATGCCTTCGACGCGGATACCCCCCAAACCGTGCTCTGGCAGCGTAATTTTAACAACGGCGGGCGCCCGTCCTCACACACGGAAGTGGGTCAGAGCTGCGGCAATTATGAAGACTTCCAGGGCAACATCGGCATCGTGGGTACTCCCGTCATCGATCCCACCACGAGAACTCTCTACTTCGTCTCGCGTACGGTGGAATCCGGGCAGACCTATCAACGCCTTCACGCGATCAGCATACTTACCGGCCTGGAGCGCACCAATAGTCCCGTAGTGATCTCGGCCAGTGTAACTGGAACCGGTGATGGCGGAACGTCGGTCGTCTTCAACACCATTACGCAAAATCAACGCGCCGCGCTGGCGCTTTCCAAGGGAGTCGTGTACATCGGCTGGGCGTCTTTCTGCGATACGAAGCCTTACCACGGCTGGCTGATGGCTTACGACAAGACTGCTCTTACGCAAATGGCCGTCTTCAACGACACCGCGAACGGGACGGAAGGCGGAATCTGGATGTCGGGCGGCGGCCCGGCATTCGACGCGTCGGGCAACTTATATGTCGCGACGGGTAATGGTTCCTGGGACGCCAACCCGGATTTCGGACAGACCGTACTGAAGCTTGCTCCCGGGACACTCGCGCTGCTCGATTACTTCACGCCCTCTAACTACAACACTCTGAACCAGGGAGACTATGACCTGGGTTCTTCCGGTCCGACGTTCGCCCCTGGAAGTAGCTTGTTGGCGGCGGGAGGTAAGACGGGAACCGCGTATCTACTCAATTCGACCAACCTGGGACACGAAGTTAGCGGAGATACGCAGATCCCGCAGGAGTGGCAGGCGGTCAACACCACCATCGTCCCTAACGCAAGTCATCACATCCATAACGCCAGCCCTTGGTGGACCAGCCCGGAAGGGCTCAACCTTTACATCTGGGGCGAAGATGATTATCTGCACGGCTTTCGGGTGGACACCACCGCCGAGACAGTGGATACGACACCGTTCGCCAGCGGGTCCATCCTACCGCCGCAGGGTATGCCCGGAGGCATGCTGGTCGTTTCCGCCGACGCCTCGCAAGCGGGAACCGGTATCGTTTGGGCCGCGGTTCCCCGATACGGCGACGCCAACCACGCCGGTGTTCCCGGCAACCTGTACGCCTTCAACGCCGAAACCCTTGACCTGCTCTGGTCCAGCACCGGAGTTGGCGACGATCTATTCAACTTTTCGAAAGGCAGCGCGCCCGTGGTTGTAAATGGGAAAGCCTATGTGGGAACTCTATCCAATTTCGTCGACGTGTATGGGCTTAAGACCGGCGCCGTCAATCAGAATCTGGCTTATCTGAAAGCCGCATCGAGCACCAACGCGTTGTGCAACTCCAGCCAAGGCCCCGCGCAAGCCGTCAACGGGAGCTTCTCTATGGGCCTGAACGATAAGTGGTGCTCCACTGACCCCAGCCCGTCTTTGGTGGTGGACCTTGGCGCGAATTACAACGTCCGCCGCTTTGTGATCGATCACGCCGGCGCGGGCGGGGAATCGTTCTCGCTCAACACGCTTGCCTATAACATCGATCTGAGTACGGATGGCGTCACTTACGCTAACGTGGCGGCCATTACGAACAACACGATCAGCATCACCACCACCGATATTCCCGCCACACTCGGCCGCTACGTCAGGCTGGACGTGATTACTCCGACCCAGAACGGCAACACCGACACTCGGATTTACGAGTTACAAGTCTACGGCGCCAAAGCACAGTGAAACCTCTCTTGATCTGTTTCCCCATCCTCGCGGCCATCCCGTTCTGGATGGCCGCCGCCCAGACCAGCGCCGCCCCGCCGCTCCCACGAGTTATCCGTCACCCCGCGCCTCCGGCCCCCACCGATGTTGCGTCACCCCCCGCCACCGCTGCAGAAACGGCGCCAGGAGTGTGGACCTCGGAATTGGCCTCCGGCGCGGGTGATGAACATCCCTCCGCGGCGGATTGCGTCACTTACCGCTTTACCGCATGGCGTCGCGATGGCTCACTCTATTCCACTTCCGGATTGGATGGAAAGGCCGCCACTGGATGTTTGTCCGCCATCATGCCCGGACTTGCCCTGGCTCTTGAAAAGATGACCGTCGGCGAGCAGCGGCGGGTCTGGGTAGCCGCCTCTCTCGCCGCGCCTTTCAGAAAATCGGATGATGGTGAAACCGGTCCCATGATCGGGGTGCCCTTGACTCTTGACTTGACGCTGGTTAATATCCTCAAGGCTCCGGCTCCGCCTTTAGATCGCGCCCACCCGTCAGAACGCGCTGTGTCGCTACCCTCGGGAACCTTCATGGAGGTTCTGCGGCACGGCACAGGTCTGAAACATGCGCGCGAAGGGCAGAAGGTAACAGTCAGCTATACATCCTGGGATACATCAGGCGCGATTGTGGAAACCACTGCCATGTCTGGAAAGCAGGTGACCATTCCATTGGCCAATGCGCCCGCCGCATGGCGCGACGCTCTTCCGCTCCTTGTTGCCGGAGATAAGGTACGTATCTGGGTTCCCTCCCAGTTGACCTCCGGACCGCGGGCAAAGGCCTTGGTCTATGACCTTGAACTGGTCTCCATTGAATAGAGAACAGTTCCGGGTTCATCCGGCGTGGCCGTTTCTTCCATTCTCAAATGGTGGCTCATCTCGTTATAGTAAGTCTGCAAAACGGTAAGCAGAAACCGCCGATTCTCCGGCCGCATGACGCTGAAGAATGCGGCAACTACACCCGCAACCTGCGTCCGATCGAAGGGCTTGTCTGGGTTCGATGCCGCCGAAATGGCGGTGAATAATTTCGTCCGCTCTTCCGCCCAAACCCGCAGGAAGGATTCCGCGATGGCCCGCTGATCCGGCCCGAATGAGGCAATCAATTGATGACGGTCAAGCAATCCGAATTCGGCTGCTTCATGCTCCATCCGTTCTATGTCGTAGCCCAACTGTGTGCAATTATCCCGGAATTCCGGGTCTGACAGGCTGGGCCCGAACCGGGATGTCATGACGCGGTCCTCATCTTCAAAGTAGGCAAACCGAAACCGGGAAGCTTGCACCAATCCGGCCAACAGAAGCGATGTGTTCTGCCGCCCCAGAAACTGCCGCGGTATCGTTTCAACAAAAGACACATAGAATTTCCGGCATCCGTTTTCGAACAGCTTGTGACGAACCAGCAGCGGATGATAGATCCGTCCGTCTGGCGCCTGCAAAGTCACATCCGGATTCGACACCAATCGCCCTTGCGCCGCCTCGACGATGTCCCGCTCGATCCGCCTCAGCCAGGGCATGAGTTTTCCGTAGCGCTGCTGCACATGCTTGCACAAGTCGCCCCAGGAGATCTGAGCGGTTCCCAGCGGAAGTTGTAGCGAAAAAATCGAGAATACTCCTTCACGCCCGGTAAGAACGGCATCTTCGGGAATTTGTTGGCGCCCGCTCTGAGGGTTCTCCGGGCGAAAGGACTTCAGCTCGATATCCAGACGCGGAAGTAGAATCGTTTCTTCCTTTACATCCTGCCCGCGCGCGTCGCGAAACGCCTGCGCGATGGCCTTCGATTTCTCAGCCAGAAACTCTTTATACTCGTCTGGATCGTACGCGTCTTTCGGGCGCAGGTTCGCGTATTGGCAGAAGCAATCGAGAAAGCGCACGATTGAGGGTGCGCCGCGTGCCTCAACCCGGCCCTGACCCGCAATTTGGATCTCGCGAGCGTCCTGGACCCGGTAGTTCTCAAATGTTGAAAACAGGGCCGGAGCTTCCTTGGTGTCATAGAGACACAGGATGCGGTGGTCTCCCCGGCCTTCGCCCGACTTATTGATTTGGCTGAAGATGCCGACCTCGAATCCGCAGTAATCGCTTCGCTCCCCTGTGAAGATGCTGACCAGCCAGTCCGCGCGCCGGAGCTGTTCCGTGATCGCGTCCTCGTATCGCGTGCCCGCGTCGATGTTGTTCACGTCCACAAAGCATTTGACTCGCGACTTGTTCACATCCGTCAGCACCCGCTCAACCGCCAGCGCAATCGCGCGGTCGCGGTGAGCATAGGAAATGAACACGTAAACTTCGGGTGATCGGTCGGCCCGGGTCCTGGTAGTCGGCCCGGGTCTTCCCGCCGCCGGCTTCTTCAATAGTCGAACTGGCATACTTAATCCTGATTAGTCGATTGCTTTCGTTTCAAAGGACAATCGCCCTGTCAATCAGGTAAGCGGAAAGCGCCGGTGAAAAGGGCCACTCCTATTGCGTAGTTCCAACCTGGCTCAGCATCCAGGCATACTCGAACGCCTGCTGCTTCAGCCGGTCATATCTTCCGGATGCGCCGCCGTGACCTGCCGGATCCATGTTGATCTTGAAGAGCAGTGGGTTCGAATCGGTCTTCAAAGTCCGCAGCCTCGCTACATATTTCGCCGGTTCCCAGTACATAACCTGACTGTCGTTGAAGCTACTCGTCACTAAGAGAGCCGGATAAGCCCGCTTTTCCAGATTGTCATACGGACTGTACGTCTTCATGTAGTCATACGCCGCCTTCTCATTTGGGTTCCCCCACTCGAGATACTCGCCTACCGTAAGCGGTAAACTCGGGTCCATCATGGTATTCATCACGTCCACAAACGGGACGCCGGCGTGCACGGCGCGGAACAAATCCGGCCGCATATTTGTCACCGCACCCATCAGCAGGCCCCCGGCGCTTCGTCCCTCAATCGCTAAGCGCGATGGCGAAGTGTATTTCTCCCTGACCAGGTATTCGGCGCAGTCGATGAAATCCGTGAACGTGTTCTTCTTATGCATCAGCATCCCGTCATCGTGCCAGGATTCTCCCATCTCATTCCCACCGCGAATGTGCGCAATGGCAAAGCTCATTCCACGGTCCAGAAGGCTAAGCCGCGAGCTTTGGAAATCCGCGGAGGTTCCGAAACCGTAGGATCCATACGCGTACAGCAGCATTGGGGCATTGCCATCGCGCTGCAAACCCTTCTTGTAAACGATGGATATGGGTACTTTCACGCCGTCGCGCGCCGTTGCCCAGAGCCGCTCCGAAACATACTTGCCGGCATCGTATCCGCCCAACACCTCCTGCTGTTTCAGCAGTGCGGATTGGCCGGTTGCCATGTTGTATTCGTAAACGCTCGGCGGCGTAATCAGACTCTGATAGCCTGTTCCTTGTCGAATTCTAATCAAGAATACTTCAACAATCCTCCTTGTAACATGCCGTAACATTCACGCGGCCCGCAACGCCGCCAGCACTCCATCGATGGCGTGGTCCGCCCGATAGTACGCTTTCTCCAACTTACTCTCCTTCGGTCGATGCTCCACGTCCGGTCGATGTTGCAGTTGACTGCCCGCCAGCGGCCCACAGAGCCGCTGGTGGAACAGCAGCATCAGAATCGCCGTCTTCCGGCCTTTCTCCGTCAGCCGGTATGCGTACTTACCCGGCTCGCGCTCCACCAGTCCGTGCCCCTTCAACTTCCTCAGGTCGTAGCGCAATTGGTTGATCCCGTAACTGCCCTCCGCCAACCCGAACTCGCCCACCACCGCCTCATGAATTTTGTGCGCCGTCCATCCTCCCGGCACGGTTCCCGCGTGCAGCAACACCTCCAACAGCCGCATCACCCGCGCATCCTGCACCCGAATCCCCGGAGTTCTTACCGTCCCCTGGTGCACCGGCAGCGCGATCCGCCGCAGCAGCCCGAAATCCTCATGCACGTTCAGGTTCTCCGCCTGCACCCCGGCATAGCGGTCCAGTATCCCCACAAACTTCTCACGCACTTCGCCCAGGTGCGCCAGCCCTTTCCGCAACCCGAAGTCCCGCAGGTTGTTCGAGGTCAGCTCGTTGCGCAGCAACGTCAGATACTTCTCATACTGCTTCAGCATCGCGTGTTTCCAGTACGCCCGGAACACATAGGCCCCGTGTTCCATCCGCTCCAGCGTCGTTTGCAGTCTCCCGCTCAGCCGCTCCCGGCTCCGCCTTCCGAACAGCGCCTCGATCTTGTCCCCCGTCAACCGCCACAATCCCAACTCGCAACTGCGCGCGAAGATCTTCCGGATCGGACGATTCCCGCGGAAGAGGAAGTTCCGGCAGTACTCCACCTGATGCACGTAATAACTGCGCTCCAGGTTCGCCGCTCGCCGGTCCGGCTTGCTGAACTTCGGCCCCAGCACGAACGTCCAATGCTCCAGCCGCTTCCGGATCACCTCTCCCGTCAACCGGTCCGCCGCCGCTTGTAAGCGCGACACATTTTCCACCCATACGAAGGCGTTGTCCCGCTTCCGGAAGCCCACCCCCTCCTGACTCAGTTCCCGTTCGATATAACTATGCCCGTTCACCCAATAGCTGGCCTCAAATGGAATGAACGTCCCCAGGCGCACGACGATCGGCCCCAGCACTTCATCCCGTAGATAGAAGTAGTAGAAACGATAACGGCTCCGGTGCTTATGCAGGATCGGATACTCGCTGCCGTCCGGTTGTGTTACCGATCTTCGCGCCGGCCGGTACGTCCACCCCTGCTCCATGGCCTGAAAGACGAAGTACACGCCCCATTTCCCAGCCTTCTCCATCCGTCGCAGGTACGGCGCCACGTACTCTTCCTTGCTCACCCCGCGTTCCGCCCATTCCAGCGGAAGCTTCCGCTTGCGGACGTAGGACTCCACCCACGCGACATATTCCCTCGTCCGCCGGCCCAACGCCTGTTTGTCGATCGCTTCCTGGCCCAGCACTTCCCGCAGCCAGTACACCACCTGGCCGCAGCGCTGCAGCCCCATTAAGTACCCGCTCATGACAATGCGGTCGAAACAGTGATATGAAAAGAGAAGCCAGCTTCCAAAAAGCTTGGTGAACAATTCCATCGGTCGCCTCCCGCGATCTCGTCTTGTCAACAAGATCATCGGTCAGGCGGCCGCTGGAATCAACCTCCGGAAAATTTCAAATCTCTTTGGCTAGGTATAACGGAACAGGTTCGTGTCGTATTCAGGGTTGGCTGACGGATCGGCGGAATACACCGGCTCAGGAAACGCGAGTGTTTTCCAGGCTCCGGTGGCGAAAGTCATCACGCGGATCCGATTCAGTGCCGCGGACTTTTCAAAGAGCACCGCGTAATCCTGGAATAGGTCCACGTTCTGTATCAGTACGCCGGGCGAAGTGGGAACGAATTCCTTCCAATTCGCAGGACCTGGATTCGATACCGGCGCGGTGACTATGCGGTAATTCTTCGCATTCTTGTTGGTCGTGATATAGAACAAGCCTTCGCGATGGTCCACCATGTACTTGTGGCCTTTTTCGCGCGGGAGCACGACCACAAAATTCCCTTCTGGATGGTCGGCGTGCAGGTAGCGGAACTCCCGCGAGTCCGTCGCAAAGCTCGCGCTGAAGATCATCTTCTTGTCACGCGAGCGCGCCACCCCGGCTGCGAATAACTCGTCCTTCTCGTGGAAGACTTCATCATTGGGGGAAGTCCCAAGCTCGTGCCGGAATATCAGGTTGGGGCGTTTGGTGACCGCGTCCTCCGTCGCGAAGAAAATAGTCTTATTATCGGCGGCCCAGGCCAGGGAAGTGACTCGTTCCGCCGTGTCCGGCAGAAGCGTTCCTGTCCGCAGATCTTTAACGTGCAGCGTGTACTGTCGAAACCCCGTCGTGTCCGTCGTGTAGGCCAGAAGGTTACCATCGTCACTTACTTCTACATCGGCTACCGCTAGAAACTTCAGACCTTTCGCCATCTCATTCTGGTCGAGAAGAACTTCTTCCGGCCCATCGAGCGATCCTTTCTTCCGGCAGCGGATTGGATATTGCTTGCCTTCCTCCGTTCGCAGGTAATAATAATACCCGGAATCGCGGTATGGTACCGAGAGGTCGGTCTGCTTGATGCGCCCCAGCATTTCCTTATAGAGCGTCTCCTGAAACGGGACCAACGGTTTGGTCATCGCCGCCGTGTAAGCGTTCTCAGCGTCGAGATACTTCACCGTTTCCGGGTTGGATTTTTCCCGAAGCCAAAAGTAATGATCAATAACCGTGGCGCCCTGCCGAACTTCCCGGTGCTCGACGCGCGGCGCTACCGGCGGTTGCGGAGCATCGGTTTGAGCGAAGACTACCGACGATAGAAACAAAAGAGCGAGCCGAAAGGACATTCCAGTTACTGTACCGAACTTGCCCGATTTGGTAAAACAGTAAGATGCGCATCGTCGGCAGCTTAGTCGTGGTCGCCGCCACGCTGCCCATCCTGTCCGCTCAGGCCGCCGCCACTGCCAACCTGTTCGAAGACAAGATCCGCCCGCTTTTCGCCGAGAAATGTTTCGCGTGCCATACCGAGGCGCACATGGGCGGTCTGCAACTCGATTCGCGGGAACACTTTCTCAAAGGCGGTAAGTCCGGGCCCATCGCCGTCCCCGGCAACCCCGATTCCAGCCTCATCGTCAAGGCCGTTCGCTACAACTCGACTCCGAAAATGCCGCCCACCGGCAAGCTCTCGCCGGACGAAATCGCGGCCGTGGAAGCGTGGGTCAAGGCCGGCGCGGTTTGGCCGGAAGATGGCGCGGCCCCGCTCAAATCGCCGCCGTACCGGATCACCGCCGAGCAGCGCGCCTTCTGGTCATTTCAGCCGGTCAGGTTAACGCCGCCGCCCGCCGTTCGCGACGCAAGATGGTCCCACACCGAAATCGACCGCTTCCTCGAAGCCCAATTGGAATCGCGGGGCCTGCATGCCGCTCCGCCCGCCGACCGCCGCACGCTTATCCGCCGCGCCACTTACGATCTCACCGGACTTCCCCCCACGGACGAAGAAGTCGAAGCCTTTGAGCGCGATCGCTCACCGAATGCCTTCGCCAAAGTGGTTGATCGTCTGCTCGCTTCGCCGCGCTACGGCGAGCGGTGGGGCCGTCTCTGGCTCGATGTCGCGCGCTACTCCGATGACGAACTGGATTCCGAGCGCGACCACCCTTATCCCGCGTCCTTCCGCTACCGCGACTGGGTCATCCAGGCGATTCAGAACGACATGCCTTATGACCTTTTCGTCAAGGCGCAAATCGCCGGTGACTTACTTCCCGATCACGAGAAATACGAACCCGGTCTGGGCTTCTATGCGCTAAGTCCTGAAATGCAGGATGACCGCGTCGATGCGACCACGCGCGGATTTCTCGGCCTCACCGTTGCGTGCGCGCAGTGTCACGATCACAAGTACGACCCGATTCCCACCCGCGATTTTTACTCGCTGCTCGGCATCTTCCGCAATACGGATCTTCACGAAGTTCCGCTCGCGCCCAAAGATGTGGTCGATTCCTATAAGTCACAGGAATCGAAAATCTCGAAGAAAGAAGCGGAACTGGAAGACTTCATCAACAGCCAGTCCGCACAGCTCGCGCTGATTCTGGCCGCGCAGACATCGCGCTACTTATTGGCTTCCGGCTCTAACCCGGACACTCCCTCAAACAGCGCGCTCGATAACGAAACACTCGCCCGCTGGACCAAATACCTTGCCAAGCCCGAGAAGCAGCACACGTTCCTTAAGGATTGGTACGCCGCCGCCGATCACGGCCAACGCGTCAAAGCCGCCGTGGAATTCCAATCCAGCGTGATCGCCGTCATCGCCGAAAAGAAGCGCGTCGAAGACGAAAATCACATCCGCCTGGGCCTGAATCCCAGCCGTGATGATCTGTCGAACGCCAAGCTGGTCTCGCTCGATCGCAATAAGTTCGGTCTTTGGGAAGACATGCTTGGCGAACATGGCGTTCTCCTCTACAACAATTCCAAAGATGCCTCAATTGAACGCTTTCTCGCGGGAATCTGGAAAGACCATCTCACCGAACTTCGGGCTGAACTCGCGGCGTTGAAGAAGGACCTGCCGCCGCCTTATCCCGTGCTCCAGACCATCTCCGACAAAGCCAAACCCGAAGCGCAGCATGTTTGGATTCGCGGCAATCAGGACAACCCCGGCGACTTGGCGCCCCCGCATTTTCTCGCCATCCTTTCTCCCGGCGATCCGGAACGTTTCCACGCGGCCAGGGAACGCCTGGAACTTGCGGAAGCGATCGCGAACCCCGCCAATCCGTTGACCGCGCGCGTCATCGTGAACCGCGTCTGGGCCCATCACTTCGGCTACGGAATCGTTCGAACGCCGAGCAATTTCGGATCCCAGGGCGATCGCCCTTCGCATCCCGAGCTGTTGGACTATCTGGCCGCTCGCTTCGTCAGAGAAGGTTGGTCGCTCAAGAAACTGCATCGCGAAATGATGTTGACCGCGGCGTATTCACTCGGCGATGAGAACTCCGCCCTCAATTACGCCGAAGATCCCGATAACCGGCTGTTGTGGCGCTACAACCGCCGCCGGCTGGATGCCGAGTCGCTCCGCGATTCCATCCTCTATATCTCCGGTAAGCTCGACTTGAAAGAAGGCGGTCCGCCCGTCCGGCTCGATAAGTCCGGCACAGAAGCCGCGCGCCGCACTGTTTACGCCTACGTCTCGCGCCGCCAACTTGATCCCATGCTGGCCTTGTTCGATTTCCCAAACCCCAACAACACCAGCGAGCAGCGAATGCAGACCACCGTGCCTCTGCAGAAACTGTTCTTCATGAACAGTCCGTTCGTGATCGATCAATCCGCCGCTCTAACGGCCCGCGTCTCCGCACATGCTACGTCGGATGACGAGCGAATCACCACCACTTATCGCTTCGTGCTCCAGCGTGACCCCACGCCCGAAGAGCGTAAACTGGCCTTGGCGTTTCTTCACGGCAAACCGGACTCGTGGTCCGAATACACGCAGGTCTTATTAAGTTCGAACGAGTTCACTTACCTGAACTAAGAAACCAGCACTTATGATCCTTCCTCCTTCGCGCCGCCAGATCCTCCGCACCATGGGCACTGGTTTCGGTATGGCCGGACTTGCCGGCATTCTTCACGGTTCCCAGCCATCCCCAGCCACCGCGCTGCCGCTTGCGCCGAAAGCCCCTCACTTCGCGCCCACGGCGAAGCACGTCATCTTTCTTTTCCTGAACGGCGGCCCTTCGCAAGTGGATACCTTCGACCCCAAGCCGATGCTCCAGAAGTACAGCGGCCAGCCCATCCCGTCCGGCAATCTAAAGACCGAGCGCAAAACGGGCAACCTGCTGGGCTCGCCATTCTCATTCCGGCGCTGCGGCAAAAGCGGCATCGAGATCAGCGAAATCTTTCCCAAGCTTGGCGACGCCATCGACGATGTCTGCGTCATCCGCTCCATGTATACGGATATTCCCAATCATGAGCCGTCGCTGTTTCTGATGAATTGCGGCCACCGCGTCCCCGGACGTCCATCCATGGGCTCCTGGCTGACTTACGGTCTCGGTTCGGAGAATCAGAATCTTCCCGGCTTCGTTGTCTTGTGCCCTGGCTATCCCATCGTCGGCGCCCAGCTTTGGAGTTCTACCTTCCTTCCCGCCATCTATCAAGGCACTTACATCCCGAATAGCGAGAAGACTCCCGATAAGTTGATCCGTTTCATCCGCAATCCGTCCACGCCTTTACCGGAACAGCGCCGCGCGCTGGACCTGCTGCGCGATCTCAACTTACTCGAAGAGCGCCGCGAGGGCGAAGACAACCAACTGGAAAGCAGCATTCAATCGGCGGAAATCGCGTACCGCATGCAGAGCGAAGCGCCGGAAGTTTTCGATATCACCAAAGAGCCCGAAGCCGTTCGCGGCCGCTACGGCGACCACGAATTCGGCCGGGGCTGCCTCATGGCCCGCCGCTTAGTCGAGCACGGCGTCCGCATGGTGCAGGTCTATTACGGCAACGGCCAACCCTGGGACAACCACGATGACATTCTGATTCACCGCAAGCTCGCGCACGACGTCGACGGGCCGATTGCCGCACTACTTGCCGACCTCAAAGCCAGCGGACTTCTCAAGGAAACTCTCGTCATCATCGGCGGCGAGTTCGGGCGTACTCCCGTAATGGAAGTCAGCGGACTCATCAAAGTTCAGAACGGCCGCGACCATAACAGCCACGGCTTCTCCACCTTGATCGCAGGCGGCGGAGTAAAAGGCGGCGCTACTTATGGCAACACCGATGAGTTCGGGTTCAAGGCCGTCGAGAACCCGGTTCACATTCACGATCTGCACGCTACGCTACTCCACGCCCTCGGGATGGACCACACCAAACTAACTTACCGTTATAGCGGCCGCGACTTCCGTTTAACCGATGTTGCCGGGAACGTCGTGCATGATATTCTGGCGTGACGTTGGCTTATAGGAGTACCGGACCATGCCGAAACGCTGGCTCTATAATCCCTTCAAACCCTCCCATTACGAAGAAACTCTCGCGTTCGAAAAACGGCACTACGAGAAAAAGCTTCCCCCGAAACAGATCCTCGAATCGAATGTCGATTTGACTTGGAGTTCGGACGATCCGTCCGATATGTCGCCCTCAATGGAGTATCTGGAAACCGGTTGCTTTGGCGTGAGGAAACCTCTAAAAGCCGTTGCTACTGATGACATTATTATCATCAACGCGCACGGTTCCAAAAGCAAAATCGCGGTGGGATACCAATCCGGTCAAAAGTTTGGGGCGATTCAGGAACGCGTGCTGGCCGATGGCGTCCGCACGGTTCGCGAGCCAACCGTGATCGATGAGTGGCGCCTCTTGAGCCCGGATAAGTTGGCCGCCTTGATGGCCATGGACGGCCTTAATAAGGGGCACAAAATCGTCAAGCTGAATAGTTGCTTCAGCGCCGGTTCCGGCACGAAGGACAACGTCGCTCCCGACAATAGTTTTGCCGCCCAACTTGCCAAAGAATTAGGCAACCTGAGATTCAACCGCATCCTCGTTGGAGGCTACCCGGGCGCCCATGGCCGCCGGCGATTCGGCAACGATAAAACCGGAAGATTGTCGGATGCCACAGGCACGGAAATCGGTCCTTCCCGCGGCACCCGCATCTGGTTTGGTCCCGACGGCGCCGAGGTTTAACCCGACGCGCGCGCGCGCCGCAAATCAGTAAATGTTCTCCGTCCCGCACGCCGTCGGAGTCTGTGTTACCGTTGCCGTGCAGCTATTCGGACGGTTCACCGGAACCGGCGCGGGAGGAATCTCGCTGGCGGTTGGGTAATCCACCGTCGGCACGTAATTCCCCATGTATCCTCCCTCGGGATTGAACTCGCCCGTATAGATAGGCACGTTCTCGGCCGAGCATTGGAAACTGGCGTTTGGAACAAGGTCGCGCATCGCCACCCGGCTGATTTTGTCGTAGTCTTTGACCTGCGACAGATCGATATAGGTATACCCGTTCTGGGCCGTAACATAAGCCGGCGGCGTCGTGCCAAGCCCCAGGATCAGCGCCACATTCCCATTGGCGTCCTTCACCATGGCGGCGTCGTCAATCGAAGCGTAAGTGGTCTCCTTTCCGCCTTCGAACGAGATGCTCCGATAACGGAGTTGCTCCAGACCGGTCAATCCGCAACCGCCGCCATTGCACGGAGTGTTTGGCACAGTGGGTAATTGAAACTGCATCCGGATAAATTGGCCGCCCGAAATCAGAGACTTAAGTTGTTTATCGGCGAACGAGTAATAAAGATATCCCGCCGCGCCGTTATCGCCGGGAACATAGTCCGCCGACCGCACCCAATATGCCTGATTAATCGGATCCGCCGGGAAGCATTCCACTGGCCGGATTTGTAGGGAAAACTGCTCGTGTGCCGAGATTTGCGACGAGTTGCTCCACTTTCCACCGGTCGGCAGCGTGGTGATGATTCCGTTGGCCTTTGATAGCGGCAGTGCACATCCGTTCGAGAGCTGACGGACAATCAACACCGGCTGCGATTCCGTCGAAATGTCATAGTAACTTCGCACGATCACCGCGCCCGCGTCGTTCGCTCCCGTTTGATGTACGGGAAAATTCTTCGGCAGATCCGGATAGCCGTTCCAGGTGATGCCCTGATGAATCTGCGATGCGTCCAGGAAGTTTTGGTCGATGGTCGTGTCGCTCGTGCTGCAGCCGGCCTGCACCGACGTTACCGGACCACCCCCGAATCCGATCGTAGCCCCGTATTGCTGATTCGGCTCGTAGGGCGCCGATGTCAAGAATGGATTGAACATCGAACCGTTAAGCGGCAGAAGTCCAACGTCCAGCACGTTCGCGGTAACGGCGGCATGCTCGTCGTAAACCGTCACGGAGAAGAACCGCGCATTCGGAAACGTACCCAACAGAACCAGCTCATACCCAGGCGCGATCTTATAGAACGCCTCGCCATAAACCGCGTTCAAATCCCCCGCCTTATCTGCCCCGTGCGAACTGGTCAGATTCAACGCATAGCAGGAGTTGTTGAAATTCCCCACAAAGTCTTCGTCGGGGTTAATCGCGGGTAGCTTCAGGCAAAGCCCCCCGAGCGGCGCTTGCGCGTGCGCGACTTGCGCGCCGAGCGCGAACAAAAGGACCATGATGAACTTCCGCGCAAAGTCCAGTCGGGAAAATCGCAAATTCAGCATCATAACACTCACTTATCTACCACATTCAGAGCATATTCGGTCCATTAAGAGGGAACGAAACGTAAGATAACCGCGCTTACAGATGTATCCTTTTTTAACAGACACTACTTGACAGTGTCAAGAATTATGCGTAACGTTATGAGCAGCCATGGGCCAAGCCATCACTCTCGCGGAACTCGCGCAGCGCTCAGAAGTGCCGGCCCGCACCATCCGCTTCTACATCGCCCGCGGTCTTCTTCCTGGGCCCGCCAAAGCAGGCCGCGCCGCGGCTTACACCGAACAACACCTCGCGCGTCTGGACGAGATCAAGAAGCTCCAGGCCGAAGGCCGCACATTATCCGGGATCGCGCAGTTACTCGCAGACGAATCCACCACGCAACCGCAAACGCCATCCCAGTGGTGGCAACACCCGATCGATGACGACGTTTTAGTTTTCGTCCGCGCGAACGTCGATCCCTGGCGCATGAAACAGATCCGCGCGGCCGTCGGCGTTATGGCCTCCGCTCTTGGCAAGCCGGCAAATAACAACGTAAGGAGAAACAGAAAATGAGTACAGAAGGCAGTTTCGCGCTTTTATCCGCGGCAACCGGCCAACCGGTCGGCCTTGCTTTGCAACGGCTTTGGCTTACCGGTCAGGTGCTTCCCGCTGGCGCGCGCATGATTGTCCAGCATGTCTTTCAATCGCGGGAACAACAGGCTCTGGAAGTCATCTATTGCTTTCCGCTTCCCCGCGACGCCGCCTTAAAGAGCTTCCGCATTACCGGCGAAAATTTTGAAGCGCACTCCGAACTGAAAGATTCGCGCGAGGCCGTCGCGACCTATGAGAAGGGCATCGCTCAAGGCGCGCTCTCCACCCTGGCGCGTCAATACGGCGACGGCTTGATCAACCTTACCGTGGGAAACATCCGTCCCGGAGAAACCGTTACCGTTCATCTGGAAATTCTGTGCGGCGTGGAACTGCGGGACGATGGCTTTCGATTTCGTTTCCCGTTTACGCTCGCGCCCGCTTTTCACTTCCTTGCGAAAACGGCGCTGACGTCGGCCGGCGAAGGCGAGATCGAACTTCCAGCCGCCGAATTCGGAGACCTGTTCTTACCCCGATTTTGTGCGGACGCTTCCGCCCTTCATCAGGTCGGCTTCGAAGTTACGGTCAACAGCCCGTTAGCTCTCGCGCAGATTGCGTCCCCATCCCACGGCGTCCGCATGACTCAAATCGACAGCCACTCTTCGCGGGTCGCGCTCGCCACCGAGAAAGACATCCCTGACCGTGATCTGGTGCTTGACGTAGCATATCGATCCGTTGAGCCGCAGGTGTTGGCCGGTCACAGCAAGTCCGGTCAAATCCGCTTCGCCGCCATCGTGCCTTCATCCAGTTTCGGAGTTCTTAAAGAAGATGCCCGGCGCGTGGTGATTCTGCTGGATCGTTCCAGTTCCATGCAGGGCGCGCCCTTAACGCAAGCCTGCAAAGCGATCGAGGCCTGCCTCGGCGCCTTATCCGATCGAGATTGGTTCGGCATCGTCGCGTTCGGCGACCGTCCAACCCTCTTTCAATCCGCGCTGACGGTTGGGACCCGCAAATGCCGAGACAAGGCTCATCGTTTTCTCCAGACCGTATCCGCCGAGGGCGGCACGCACCTGGCAAACGGTTTCCTCGCGGCCGCCGAAATGCTCGGCGATCGGGGAGGCGACATCTTCATCCTCACCGACGGCCAGGTTTTCGGCACGGCGGAAATTCTCTCGCGCGCGCGTTCGCTCGGCATTCGCCTCCACTGCCTTGGAATTGGAAGCGCCAGCCAGGATCGCTTCCTCGCTCTCCTGGCGCGCGAAACCGGAGGGGTGAGCCGCTTCGTCACGCCCCGCGAGCGGGTTGACATCCCGGCGGTCGATCTCTTCGCTTCCATCGGCCGTCCCATCGCGTCCGGACTGAAAGCCGGTGCGAACATCCAGCCCGATCCGCCGTCCGCCGTCTTCCGCGGCACGCCTGTGCTTCTGTTCGGCGAAGGCGCCGAAGCGGCCGGCGCCGCCATCGAACTGACTTGGGCCGACGGCCGGCTTCGGCTTCCCATCCGCCCGAACGATAGCAATCTCGCCGACACCATCGGCCTCTTGCAGGGTGCGCGCCTCATCACCGATTGGGAAAGCCGCTACCCGAGCACCGCTTCTCACGCGTCACTCGACCAACGCAAAGAGAACCGCGTCGCCGCCCGGCTTTTCGAACTCAGCCAGACCTATGGTCTCGCCAGCCGCGCGATGTCCCTGGTCGCCGTCGTCACGCGCCGCGGCGATCGCGTGGGCGATTTGCCGGAAACGCGCGTGGTGCCGCTCGGAATGGCGCGGGACACCCCGTTCTCAGCCTACTTCTCGCCGAGCCGCGCCAGGGTGGGGTCGAAGAAAGAGCACGACACTGATTCTGGCGTTCTATTCCGCGGCATTTACGGGAGTCCTGCGCCAGACGTCACGCTGTTCTTCAGCCGCTTCGATGCGCAACCCGCGACGGACGACCCCCTCGTAGCACTCGCTTCACGCCTGGAGTCCGATGGCGGCATGCCCGGTGGCAATAGCTCATCGCGCGCCGCCGCCAGTTTGATCGCGTTCCTGGCGTTCTTCTCGCACGGCCACACGGCGACACAAGGCGCTTTCCGCTCCCACGTGGCGCGCCTGCTTTCCTATCTCAAGTCGCTTACTGGCCTTGGGGGCCGCCGGCAGAACACCGTCGCCGCCGTTCTTGAGATGGCCGCCAATGGCGCGGCGCCCCCGGGAGATTGGGTCAAGCTCGCCCAGACTTCCGGCGAGCATTGGAGCGAATTGGAGAAAGCCTGCAAACCACGTTCTTCCTGGTTCGCGGGGTTCAAGTGATGGTTCATTTCACGTTGTAGGGCGACACCTTAACCGTCGGCTCGTCCGGGAGCGCCAGCCATGCATGCCGGCGCGGATAATAGTCGACCAGCTCCTTGTTCCGTTCGGCGCCCATGTCACGAGCCCACACTATTTCGGAGCTGTCGATATCCGCATGGTTGTACACCCATTCCCGCATGAGATCATGCGTAGGTCCATAGTGCACGATCACGAGGTGTTGACCGCCATAACCTTGAAGCCATCGCGCCAGCCTTTCGCGCGCCTCCAGTGCCTTCGGCGGCTGCTGTGAGAAAGCGCCGAGACTGATTGCCGTCAGGCACACTACGGGTGCTGCCGGCACTAAGAACATTCCGATTGGGTTGCCGAACCTGCGGGAGAGCCACAGCTTTCTCAGGGCCTGCACCGCTACGATGACGAACGCGCACGCCAGTGGCGACCCATAGTGAACCTCAATCGGAACCGTTAGGAGTATCCCGGTAATCGTTACAAGCGACGAGACCACCAGGAAACCGGTCCGTCCCCGCAACAGGAAAGGCGCCATCACCACCGGGAAGAAGAACATGGGTCCCAGATAAAAAGCTTCCAGGAGGATCGCTTTTCTCATCGAATTCAAAATGGCCATAGGCCAGGATTTGTAAGTCTCATCCTCCGCCGCCAGTTGTTGCAGAGCTCGCCGAAGATCTTCGTGCCGGTAGTTAGGAACTCGCGGAGGGCTCTGCCAAACGAAGGGCGGCGAAGCCGCATACTGTCTCATGTACTCTTCCGCGGGTAGCGTCACCATACTGCCTGTGACTCGATAGCAGTAGAAACTAAGTGAAAGCAAACCGGGCACGGCAACCACCAACGCGCGGGCAAAAGCGCCGCCAATGCGCCTCATTCTCTTGGCCCGGCGCCGGCGCAGTGCCCAGACGATTAGGTAGCCCACCACAGTCGCGCTGAGAATAAGTCCTTCGTAAGGCCGGCTGTTCGCGAGCACCAGAAATCCGGTTCCGAGAATGATCCCGTGCCATGCGCGCGGACGGTGCTGAATGCGGGGAACCACGCCGATAACCAGGCTGCCCCCGATCGCGCCGCAAGAGCCTCCCCAGTAGCTATCGATCCAATAGGAGCCCAGGGCCATGTGGAGGCATACCCAGGCCGTCGCGAAGACCGCCCAGACCGGTGGCAGCCACGCTTGAATGGCCCACGCCGTGGCAGCGCACATAAGTCCCGCGCTGAGCCAGACACCCCACCAGGGATGTCCCAGAAGAACCTGACCCAGTGCGAGGAAGAATCCCTGCGCCACCGGGTAAACGGAAGCGTATGTCGGCTGCTGCAGGACGAATAAGGTCTCGAAATGGCGCCACAGAGGATGCGCCGGATTGGTAAGGCGGCCTCTCGCGAAAGTATCCGCGAGCAGTAAATAGCTAAATTCATCCAGCACCGCCGGGCGCGGCATCTTCCACCACGGCAGCAGAAGCGCGCGCGTCACCATCACGAAGGCCGTGGCCGCCCATGGAATCCAACCCGCTCTCTTCGCTTTACTAACCGAACGGCGAAATCTCCGGGCGGATGGCGCGGCATCGAATGCCGGGAACCACCAGCGGACCAGTGGAACGCAGCTTACTGCGGCTATCGAGACGCAACCGAGAACAAGAAGCTCGCGCATCCCCATCGGGAATCTCCTTCCGCCGGCGCAGTATTTCTAACCCGCGTCTTTGCCAATGAATTATTGTTGTCCCCTTTTTTCAGCATCCGCGCTTATAAGGTCAGCAGCCGCTATCGAAGTCGGTTGTAGAAAAGAGGTGTTACCGTGATCAGATCGATTTTTGTATTCCCGCTAATCGCCGCGTCGGCGTTTGGCATTGAGTTTAGCGGGCAACTTGTGACGGCGCAAGTGCCGGTTCCGTCCAGTTGTGTGGCTCCCATGTCTGGAAGTTCTTTCCAAACCTCGGCTGGTACCGTGTACCTGTTCTTTGAGGCTTCAGTTACCATAACCGATTCACTCACCAGCGGGTGGCTTGCTCCGGATGGCACGGTGGTGCCGGGCACCGAGTGGACCCCGGATTCCGGCTCGTTTTGCTTTACTGGCGCTGGTTTGCCGATCGGGAACTTACCGCCAGCTCAGCTTGGATCGTGGCAGGCTCAGGTTTTCGATAATGGATCTCCTCTCTTTTCCGTGCCTTTCACGGTTGTAGCCGGTGCTCCCTCACCCACCACCGCCGCTCTTCCACATTTTGCGGTAGGCGGCAGCTTCACCACCGATTACTTCATTGTTAATAGTTCCGCGCAACCGCAACCGTTTGCCATCAACTTTTACAACGACGGCGGTACCCCCGTGAGTCTTCCCTTCTCCGGGATCGGGAACCTCAGTATTCTCTCGGGAACCGTACCTGCTTTCGGCGTAGCCTATTACGAAGCTTCCGGCCCGCAGCTCGCGCTTGTTTCAGGCTGGGCGCAGGTTTCAGCCGGGTCCGCGGTGACGGTTCTGTCGTTATTCCGTGAGCACGCGCCGGACGGGAACTACTACGAGGCGTCAGTCGCTTCCAGCCTTGGCGGTACGCAGTTTGAAATTCCATTCGATGCCACCACCTTTGCGGACACCGGCGCCCCGTTCTACACCGGCTTTGCGATTGCCAACACAGATTCGGCTCACGGCGCCAACCTGAACTGCACCGCGCGTGACACCACAGGCGCTATTATCCCGAACGCCATCGCCGTCCCAACCCTCAGCCCTCTAGGGCACTACGCAAACTACAATTTCCCGGCACTCACCGGGCAGCGCGGAAGCATCATTTGCACCTCCAACACCGTCGTCGCGGCCATCGCACTCCGGTTTATCGGAAATGGAGCCTTTTCCTCACTCCCCGTGATTACCTCGAGCGGAGCAGCGTCCGATTCAGCCGGCATGTCGCACCTCAGGGTGCCCACCGCGATTGGGAAGCCATAACACCCGTGATCGGGGCTGCTCCGCCACTTTCGGCGCTCGTGGCCCTTCTCACGTGACTAAGAAAACTCTTGTATTGCAGAAAAGCAAATGATACGCTACTTGGGATTTTATCGAGGGTCGTCCGGAGGCCGCCATGAAGTACGCTAGTCCATCTCGCAAAGTCTATCTGGCAAGTTGGTGCGCAAGCTTGCTCCTTTTGCTCGCGGGCGCCGGACTGAGCTTGGGCCAGTCCGGCGGCTACTACTGTTCGGATTACCTCTTTACTTTCTCGCTCTACCCAGGCAACGGCTACTCCGTGTCGAGCCTGCTTGCGTCGGCCTACGGTTTTACGGGCACGCTCTCTTGGCAAAAGGTATTCGGCGGCAGCCCGTATTGCCCCTCGGTAGCCGTTCCAAGTGATCAGTGGATTTCCATCTTGACCCAGAACGCATCCGGCACCAGCGGTCAAACTCAGTTCACGATCGCGCCTAACCCGTCGCCCCTTCCGCGGAATAGCTCTATCTTGGTGAGTTCCGATGCCAACGATGCAACGCCTTTCTCCATATCTCAAGCCGGTTCGGGAACGGGTAACGTGCCCATTACTTATACCTTCACAGGAATCGCCTCTGGAACACTCGGCAATAATTCCTTCAATAACGCCCAGTTCACCGTCACCTCGTTTGCCGATGCCAGCCAGGTGACTTATCAGGGATCCACTTACCAGGTCCAGGCGGGCGGCTCTTTTATCAGCATCGCGGGTCAACCGCTCGCCACCTTTACCGACCCCACGAATTGGTCGGACGAGCAAGGCCCTGAGGATATCGTTTTTGGGGATTCGACCACCGGCGCCGGTCTGCTGGGAATAACCGTCTTCGGCCAAGGAGTTCAAACTTACAACCTGGAGTCCTCTTTTGGACCCGTCTCCTCCCCCGTGGATTTCGAATCCTCGATATTCCACAATTTCCAAAACATCGCTACCAGCGAAGGACCCTTGACGCTGATCAGTTCGAATGAGACCTTCACCGCGTCACTCCTTCCCGCGAACACCACGGCTACAGCTCTGGTTTCCACCGCCAATCCAGTGAACTATGGGCAGTCCATCAGTCTGGTTGCGAGCGTTTCGCCGTCCGCCGCCACCGGAACGGTAACGTTTTACGACGGATCGGCTAGCCTCGGAACAGCGCCGCTGATCGGCGGGTACTCTACCCTGCCGCTTTCCGCGCCCACTTCGGGTTGGCATTCCTTGAGCGCCGTATACAACGGAGACGTCAATCACGCGGTTAGCACGGGCCTTTTAAGTGAGCAGGTGTTTTTCGCTGACGTTCCTCCGGACGCTTACTATGCCGGGGCGGTGGATTTACTTTCGGAGAAGGGAATTACCGCTGGATGCGGCAATAACGATTACTGCCCGGGGGCCACGGTAACCAGAGATCAAATGGCCATCTTCCTGGTGCGCACCATACTCGGCGACGGAAGTTTCTCGTATTCACCCATACCCCATTTCGATGACGTTCCTTCCACTTACTTCGCCTTCCCCTGGATCCAGAAGCTATACGAACTCGGAGTCACGGGAGGCTGCAGTGGTACTCCAATGCTCTTCTGCCCCACGGCGACGGTGACCCGCGACCAGATGGCGATTTTCATTATTCGTGCCCGCTATGGAACGGCAACCGCGTTCACCTCAAACCCCACGCCGTTTTTCAGCGATGTACCCTCCAGCTACTATGCTTTCGACTGGATACAAAGGTTATATCAGGACGGCATAACCGCGGGATGCAATCTTGCGCCCTTGGAGTACTGCCCAGGCTCACCTGTTAGCCGAGGTGACATGGCTATATTTCTGATGCGTGGCGGCTTCAATCAACTGCTGCCGCCGACCGAGCCGATCATTACGTCTATCTCACCCTCAACCTTGACGGCGGGCACCTCTGGCACATTTACAATCACGGGTGCGAATACCAACTTCCTCGCAATCTCGTGCGGATTGTATTGCAGCCCCGGCACGCAGTTAGTGTTCGCGCCCAACACGGGTATAACGGTCTCCACTCTCTCAGTGACAAGCCCGACATCACTCCAGGTGACCCTTGTAGCCGCGCCAGATGCGCCGCTCCAGCCCGTATCGATTTACGAGCAGACGGAGCCCCAGGAAGCGGTACTGCCAAATGGGCTCACAATTCAGTAGGCCGGCCAGGCTTTTGCACGTTTACAAACTGACCTCGCCCGGCGGCTCGATGGGACCTAAAGGCTTAATCGGAATCAAAGTTGGAAAGCGGTACTCATCCAACTGAACTGGCCCCCGGCGTGGCTCTTTTCCCGGCAACTGCTGTTTCGGGAGAATACCGTACCTGCGGTATTACCTGAGTTTGGCTCCCCGTCCCAGCTTGGCCGAAGCAAGCTTATCCCGGCTTGCTTCTGGATGCCAAGGCCCAAGGGGAACCTCTACGGGACAACCGAAATGCGGCGGCTTGTGCGCCTCCGTCCTAAATTAGTGCGGTCGATCTCAACTGGGCAATAGGTCGCAAATTTGGTGCGAATCATCCCAAAAAATATGTAGCTTATCGCCGCTGGCAAAAAAATCGCCACCGCCTAAGTCGTATTCGCTGTAATACCGGCCAATTTCGCCCGTCTTTACAGACAGTGTTTCCTCCATAAAAAAATATTTTTGCAATTTATTGCAATTAGACAAACTCGATGTATACTTTTTTTGCGGAGAGGCTAAGAGGGAAAGCTAGAGACAAGCGAACACCGCTCCGCATAGGTGACATATCGTCGATTTCGACACCCCGAGGGGGAGAGTTATGAATCGCAGGATAGCTACATCTCTGCTGAATGTCTGCGTGCTTTTGTCGGCCGCGAATATCGTTTGCAAGGCGGAGTCACGGCCTTTATTGACGCATCATGTGCGTGACGTGATTATTCATGGGTCGGCGCAATCCGTCGGACGGCTTCCCGAAGGGCAACTTATGCGAGTGGTGCTTGTGCTGCCGCTACGCAATCAGGACGCCTTGAATCAGTTCCTGAAGGAACTCTATAATCCTGCGAGCGCATCTTTCCACAAGTACCTCCGCGTGGAAGAGTTCACGGGGATGTTCGGCCCCACCAGGGAGGATTATGAGGCCGTCCGGAGTTGGGCGCAATCCAGCGGCCTCACGGTGGTGGGCACTTCCCGGAATCGCATGAACGTGGACGTAACGGGACCGGTGGCAAGTATCGAACAAGCCCTCCACGTAAAGATGACTGTCTATCGACACCCCGCCGAGAACCGCACGTTCTACGCGCCGGACAGGGAGCCTACGGTGGACCTGCCTATCCAACTCTGGCACATTGCGGGTCTGGATAACTATTCGATCCCGCAGCCTGCCATAACGCGCAGGCCGTTGGGTGACATATCCCTGGCCACCACGGGCTCCTGTCCGGAACAGTCGTTCTGCGGCAGTGACATGCGCGCCGCCTATTACCAGGGAACAGCTCTCACGGGCAGCGGTCAGTCGCTTGGATTGCTGGAGTATGAAGGTACTGATCTGGACGACTTGGCCACTTACTATGCGAACACGGGCCAAACATACAATCCCGCCATAATTACTCTCCTGTCGACGGACGGTACCAGCACCAGTTGCACGGAACCATTCTGTGATGACACGGAACCGACCCTTGACATGACTCAGGCGCTCGGCATGGCGCCCGGCTTGGCCAGCTTGGTGATGTACGTCGGTTCCACCGATGTCGCCATGTTGAACGCGATGGCCACCGCCGATCCGTTGAACGCCCAATTGAGTTCTTCATGGACATGGTATCCGGCGGATCCGAATACCGACGACCCATATTTCCAGGAGTTCGCGGCCCAGGGGCAGAATTACTTTCAAGCCGCGGGAGATTCCGCTAAGTGGCTCTCTGATTCTGAAATCTATCCCGCCGACGACGCTTATGTAACATCGGTCGGCGGTACCGACCTGGTGACCACTGGACCCGCCGGGCCGTGGGCTTCGGAATCGGCTTGGATCGATGGCGGCGGTGGCATTTCGCCGAACCGGATTCCGATTCCCTTCTGGCAGACAACCACGGAAAGCGGATGCTCCACTTGCTCCAACGTTTATCGCAACGGACCGGACGTTTCAGCGAACTCGAATTTCACCTTTTACGTCTGCGCCGATCAAACCACCTGCACCGCCAACCTATATGGCGGGACCAGTTTTGCGGCGCCCATGTGGGCTGGCTACATGGCTCTGGTCAACCAACAGGCGGCTCTGAACGGAATGCCCCCGCTCGGCTTCATCAATCCGGCTCTTTATGACATCGGCTTGAGTTCGAGCTATGACACCGACTTTCACGACGTCACCAGCGGCAGCAACGGCTTTTCGGCGACCATCGGCTATGATTTAGCGACCGGCTGGGGTAGTCCGAATGGGAGCGGCCTGATCGGTGGACTGCTCGGGACCATCAACACTCCGGGCTTCGGGCTGACGGCCTCGAACCCCGCAATCACCGTGCTGCAGGGAGGTTCGGGAGCGTCCACCGCGATTAACAGCACGGTGCTGAACGGCTTTGACTCGGTCATCTCCTTGTCAGCTTCCGGCCAGCCCGCGGGCGTCACCGTAAGCCTCAGTCCGGCGTCAATCACCGGGGCTGGAACATCCGTTATGTCCATCGCGGTGAGCCCGTCCACCGCTGTAGGAAGCTATAACATCAAAGTTACAGGAACGTCCGGCGGCATCACCGAGATAGTTACGGTTTCCCTGAGCGTGATGAAGGCCCCCGCTAACTTCACCATCAGCGCGTCGCCGGCGGTAATTAGCGTTCGCAGGGGCGGCACAGGCTCGACCAAAATCACCTCGACTGTTTCCGGCGGCTTTGACTCCGCCGTTTCATTATCGGCGACAGGCTACCCCTTTGGCGTTGCCGTAACCATTAGTCCGAAGACTATCCCTGCCCCTGGATCGGGAAGCGCGGCCATGGAAATCACAGTCGGCCGCGCGGTAGCGCTCGGGAGCCACACCATCACGATTAACGCTACGGGCGCGGGACTGCCGCGCGTGACCCAAGTCACGCTTGATGTGCTGCCGGAGTAAGGAAAGGAAGTAACTGCGAGTCTGGGAAACCCCCTTAGTGGGAGATATTCACAAGGAGACAAAGTGGGACGCACAATCGTAAGAACAGGATTTTTTTCAATCACGTTGACGGCCGCCCTGATCGGTTTCGCCGGGCCGGCTAAAGCACAGAACTACGGCGGGGCCCCGAAGCGCACAGTTTTGGATTACGGACCGCCCACTGGCCAATTTAAGAACCCCCCGGCCGCTGCGCCCGTCGCGCCCTCTAGTGGAAAATGCGGCAATCCGGCCGGTAACTGCCTCTTCTACGGGGGCGACTTTTTTTATAACCCGGTTTACCCCGACGTTGCCAATTCTTTGGCTAATGAGAATACACTTTTTGTAGCTGGAGCCCCCTACGGCGCCGCCACTTGGGTTCCGTTCACCGTGCCCGCGGGCGAGGTTTGGGCGGTAACGGGTCTCTTCACTAATAATCAGGCAAGCTACGGCGTTCTCGATCAGGGCGCCGAACCCACGTCCGTGGCCTTCTGGTCAATTAACGAAGGAATGTTTCCGGGGAATGCCGGGACCGTTGTCGACTCCGGAACGTCGCCGGCCACCAGCACGCCCACAGGCCGTGGAGCATTTGGACTTAGCGAATACACGGTTCAAGTGACGGGGCTGAGCGTTGTCCTGTCGGCGGGTTCCTACTGGATGGCGGTGGTACCCATTTGTACGAATACCGCAAACCCTTACTGTAATGGAGTGTTTTTCCTGACGGACGTCGAATACATTAACACCACGCCCGCGAACGCTTTCGGCCCGCCGGAGCAGGTGGACGCCTCCTTCTTCGACTCCCCATACTTTGGCGAGACTTTCGAACCTTCCAACGGACCTGTCGGCGCGTGCGACAGCCTCGGCTGCGACGCGTTCTCCGCCGGCGTGCTGGGAAGAAAGAAGTAATGGTTGAGTTTGCGGGGGACCGCGCCGGTCACAGCAGATAAGTGGCCGGCGCGGCGCCCCCGATAAATCCATCGATCCAGACTCTCGCTGACAAAGTAACCCGGAAAGAATTTACAAGTTCTTTACAACCTGCCTTCGCTTGCCAACTCAATTGGACTTACAGTTGGAAAGTGATACCCGCCCGATCCAACTCACTCTTCACCTTGCTTCTACTCCTAGCAACTACCGCCTACGCGCAAACCCCGTCGGTGTTGCATGACTTCGGATACCCCTCCCAGCTTGGCGGAAGCACGTTGTACGCGAGCCTGATTCTGGACCGGGCTGGCAACCTCTACGGAACAGCTGAATTCGGCGGCGCGTACGGGAACGGTGTGGTCTTCCGGCTTTCCAGAAACGCCGGCGGCGCCTGGACCGAAACCGTGCTCCACAGTTTCCAGGGCGGCTCGACGGATGGAGCGGACCCGCACGCCTCCGTCGTAATGGATAGCGCCGGTAATCTATACGGAACCACTGTGAGCGGAGGAAGCAGCCAATGTACCGGCGGATGCGGCGTCGTCTTCCGGCTCACTCCGGCCGCAACCGGCCCCTGGACGGAAACGGTCCTGCACCAGTTCACCAGCGGGGCCGACGGCGCCGCTCCCTTTAGTTCGGTCATCCTTGACCCGCGCGGCAATCTCTACGGCGCGGTCACCTCGGGCGGCATCCACAACGCCGGTGTGGTCTACAAACTAACTCCCACCGCATCCGGCCCATGGGCGGAAACCATCTTATATACCTTTCTCGGAAAACCCGACGGCGCGTCGGCGTGGGGCGCACCGGCCTTCGGTCTCGCCGGCCACTTATACGGAACCACCAACAGCGGTGGAACCGCCGACCGCGGAACCATCTATGAACTTACTCCCAATTCCGGCGGCCCCTGGACCGAGCAGGTACTCTATAGCTTCCACGGAACGGATGGCGCCGACTTATTCGCCGGACTGACCCCGGACGCGTCCGGCAACCTCTACGGACCGGCGGAAACGGGCGGGTCCGCCAACTGCGGCGTTGCCTTCGAACTCGCGAAAAACGCCGGCGGCCAGTGGACCTACACCATCCTCCACAACTTTCTCGGCGTGAGCGCCGGAGACGGAGAAAATCCAAACGCTCTTATCTTCGACGCGGCGGGTAATCTATACGGGACGACGGTAGGCGGCGGAGTAGACAACCCGGGAACCATTTTCAAGATGACGCCGCAACCCTCCGGCGTGTGGACGGAAACGGTTCTCTATAGCTTCACCGCGGGCAGCACCGGCGCATACCCTTCCGCCCCGCTGGTCATGGACGGCGCGGGAAACCTCTACGGAACCACGCTCTGGGGCGGACGGGCCGGCGACACCACGGGCGGAGTAGCCTTCGAGTTCACGCCGTAAAGCCGCTACGGCTTCGAGGGCACTTGCTGGAACAGCCTGGGCGCGAAATCTTTCAGGTCGCGGCGCCAGGTTTGCCACTCATGCGCGGTGCCCGGCGATTCGTAGAAGACGTGCTGAATCCCCGCATCCTCCAGTGACTTGTGCAGGCTCACAAGGCCGTCATGCATACGGGCGGGCTCGTCGGTTCCCACCCCGATCCACAACAGGTGTACCCGCTGGGCAAACGCGGCTGGATCGGACATCGCGCCGTTGTATGCGGTCTTGAGGTCGAGCTTCTGCCCGCCCATCGTTTGCGGCGTGGAAGCTCCGCTGAAGCCGCCGATGTAGGAGAAAAGGTCAAGCTTATCAAAAGTGACGTGAAAGGTCTGCATTCCTCCCATGGAAAGGCCGGCCATGGCGCGATGATCGCGATCCGGCAGCGTGCGGAAATTCGAGTCGATGAACGGAATCAACGCCTGCGTCATGTCGTCTTCGAAGGCCGCCGCCGATTCCTGCATCGCCTTCATAAACTCCGGCGACCCCATGGGTCTTCCCGCGGCATTCGGCGAGGGTTGCCCCGCGCGCCTCGGGTAGCCGTTGGCCATCACGACCAGCATGG
The DNA here is from genome assembly GCA_965225785.1 of Bryobacteraceae bacterium. Lineage (GTDB taxonomy): Bacteria > Acidobacteriota > Terriglobia > Bryobacterales > Bryobacteraceae > Bog-113. The sequence goes on from CBDDBV010000035.1 coordinate 314,248, forward strand.
GCTTGCAGTTTCCGCCTGCAATCAGATTGTCGAGTATCACGTTGACCCGGCCCTGCTTCACCCAGCCCGTCTCATCCTCGCCCCCGCCATGCTGCAAATAAAGGACGGGATAACGCTTCGTGGTCTGCGCATCGTAATTCGGTGGAGTGTAAACAAACGCGCGCCGCCAGGTTCCGGTGACGTTGGAGTGATACGAGATTTCACGCACCTGTCCATGGGGCACGTCCTGTATCGAGTAGAACGTCACACCCCGCTCCGGAACTTCCACCGCGCTCGCGTCCTTGCTGCCGCCATAAAACGAGTAACTGCCGGGGTCGCTCACTTCGATGCCGTCGATGTTCAACGTGTAGTAATGCAGCCCGGGCGGCAGCGGCGGCGTCGTAACCTCCCAGATTCCATCCGCCTGTTTCTGCATATCCATCTTCGGATTGCTCCAGAAGTTCACTTTAACCTTGGTCGCATCGGGAGCTTTCACGCGCAGCTCAACCCGCGACGATCCATCCACGCGCGGGTACTCCGCGCCCGGCACATTGGTTTCAGCCGGATGAAAGCCAGCCGCGTCCTGCGCGCAGCAGTAACCGGCAAACAGGAGCATTCCTAGCACGATTCGCGTCATTCCCATCCCTCTCGCTTCGAACCAACGATCTTATGCCGATCGCCCCTGGAATGCAAAGGGATATTTTGAGCGGTCGTGAGGTTGTGCCGCGGATTCGCTGTGTATAGTAAGAATTCCGAAAGTGAGGTCATGGGATGGTGCAGAGAAAGTTTACGCTCTCGGTGTTCGCGCTGGCAGCTCTAGTTCCGCTCGCGGCACAGGTGCAGACCGAGGTGCCTCCGGTAATCCCCAGCGCCAAACCTGTGGCCGTCGAGCACATCAAAGTTCATGGTGCGTCCCTCGAAGGAAATCTGGAGAAGGACGCCGTCGATCGCGATGTGCTGGTATTCCTGCCACCCAGCTACGGGTCGGACACGAATCGCCGCTATCCGGTCGTCTATGCGCTGCACGGTTATTCCATTGGCGCCGAACAGTGGTCGCATGAGATTCACGTCCCGCAAACCATCGAAGGCGCTTTCGCCCAGGGCGCCAAAGAGATGATCGTGGTCCTCCCGGACTCGAAGACGCTCTTCAACGGTTCGATGTATTCGAGTTCCGTCACCACCGGCGACTTCGAAAAATTCATCTCCCACGATTTGGTTGCCTACATCGACGCCCACTACCGCACGCTACCGGCGCGGCAAAGCCGGGGACTGGTGGGACACTCGATGGGAGGTTACGGCGCAACGCGGATCGGCATGAAGCATTCGGATGTGTTCGGAAGCCTGTACATCATGAGTCCGTGCTGCCTTTCCGCGCGGCCAACAGGCCCTACGGATCAGGCCAAGGCGCTGGAGGCCGTCAAAACTCCGGAGGAGTCGACCAAGCTTCCGTTTTTCGCGCGCGCGCAGCTCGCCACCGCTGCGGCATGGTCGCCCGACCCGAAGAATCCACCGCTCTTTTTGGACCTACCCACCAAGGACGGCGTCCCGCAGCCTGAGATTCTCGCGAAGTGGGCGGCCAACGCGCCCCTCGCTTTCATCGATCAGTACATCGATAACCTGCGGGAGTACCATGCCATCTCGATCGACGTGGGAGATCAGGATGGGCTGCGCGTCGATACCATCAAACTGCATGAGGTTCTCGATCTAAACGCGATTCCGAACGGATTCGAACTCTACCACGGCACCCACACCAGCGCGGTCGCCGACCGCTTCCAGAATCACGTGATGCCGTTCTTCAGTAAGAATTTGTGTTTCGACGTTAACTGCCATTGAGATAGGAAGCCGGTGCGCTGATTCATGAAATATGCCCCGTTAGTTACCGTATTTGCGTTCGCTGTGGTAGCGTTGGCACTCGACGGTCAGATCGGCATTCACGATCCATCTACCGTCGTGCGCTGCGACGGAAAGTTCTACACCTACGGCACGGGCGGTTCGTCGCTCGTCTCGGACGATGGGTGGACTTGGCGCCGCGGAACTCCGCTGCCGCGGCGCGGGTTGGCCCCGGATGTCATCCACCTGGGGGGCCGCTACTACGTATACGTTGCCGCGAACATCGGCGCGCAGCCCAAAGCCGCCGTCAACATGATCTGGAGTAAGAGCCTGGATCCGAATTCACCCGATTACAAATGGGAAGAGGGCGGTGTCGTCGCCTCCTCGAATGGAGTGGAGGATTCGAACGCGATCGATCCGGGCGTGTTTCGCGATCCTACGAACGGCAGGCTTTGGCTCACCTACGGTTCCTATTTCGGATATATCCGGCTGGTCGAACTCAATCCGAAAACAGGCACGCGCCTCAACCCGAACGATCATCCCGTGGACTTGGCCATCAACTGCGAAGCGTCCGACATGATGTTCCACGACGGTTGGTACTACCTGCTGGCCACGCACGGAAGCTGCTGCCGCGGCGCGGACTCGGGTTACAACATCCGCGTGGGGCGCTCCAGAAAAGTCACTGGTCCGTTCCTCGACGCCGAAGGCGTCGACATGATCCAGGGCGGCGGCAAACTCTTCATCGGCTCCGGCGGCCGTTTGATTGGGCCCGGCCATTTTGGCCTGCTCGATCTCGGCGAGGGTGTTCAGAAATTCTCGATGCACTGGGAAGCCGACCTCGACCGGGGCGGCGCGAGCGTGCTCGATATCCGCCCGCTGTTGTGGAAGGATGGCTGGCCGCTGGCGGGCGAGAACTTGAAAGAAGGCACGTACGAAATCGAATCCGTACGCACCGGGACGGCCCTTGAGTTGGCGGTGGAAGCCGTGCCGGTAGGCGGTCCTCCGGTCAGAGGACGAGGCGGCCCCGGAATGTTCGCCGGTTCCGGTCACCCGATTCCACCCCAGGAGGCTTCACAAGTCTCGGCGAATTGGCCGGCGGGCAGCATCGACGCGAGCATGGGCAACTATATGAGTCAAGCGCAGCAGAAGTGGGCGGTCACAGCGGTTTCCGATGCGGGCGGCTACCCCGGATCCCCGTATTTCAAAATCACAATCGCCGGAACCGATCGCACTCTCGCCGCCAGCGCGGACGCCGAACTCATCGTGCTGCCCGCGTTCACCGGCGGGAACAATCAGCTGTGGCGCATGGATCAACTTCCCGACGGATCCTGGCGCATCGAACCCAAATCGGGTTCCAATTCCAAAGAAGCTTTTGCGGTTTCCGCCGTAGGCAGCAGTTTCGCGACGCTATCCCGGTTCGATCCGAAAAGCGACAAGCAACTCTGGCGGTTCAAGACGCCATGATCTCCATTGCGCAGTCAGTCCGATGCAGTTCGGCGTTTCTGGTGGTTGCCCTTGCCGCGGCGGCCGCAACTCAGGGCTCCTGGCCAACCCTGACCAAGCCAGTCTCGGCGGCAAAACCGCCGGACGCCAACGGCTTCATTCAGCGCTGGCTCATTCTGGAGCCGATCCACACTACCGGGCTTACATCGAGCGCTGTCCAGGCCGCAGTCAGCAAACAATATTTCCCCAACCAACTCACCGTAATCCCGCACGATGGCGAGAAGGTGACGGTGGGCAATGACGACCTGACGTGGTACGCCGTCGATACGAAGCTCTACAACGTGAACCTGTATCACTTCGCGCGCGCACTCGGCAAACCGACCTCCGACGTTTTGTTCTGGGCCGTGACGATCGTCAACTGCCCCCGGGAGATGCCGGGAGTGCGGCTGGCGATTGGTTCGAACGCGGCGTCTGTCTGGTGGGTCAACGGCAAAGAAGTCGTGGGGATCTACGGCGATCGCCAAACCGTGATCGACGACGGCGTCTCCAAACGCCTCACGCTCAACAAGGGACCAAACGTCGTGCGCGCGGCCGTCATCAACGGCGGCGGCGCCACCGACTTCTGCGCCCGCTTCCTCGATGACCAGGATCGGCCGCTACGAGGGTTCACCGTGAGCGTGAAAGCGGCCCTTGAACGTTAAGGCGGAACTTTCCAGCCGGCCAAACGCGGGATTACTGTAAGAAACTGACCTGAGTTAGCTGAGCGCCGCGGACGCCTTGATGACCGGCGTTCGAAAGCGCTTGAACCAGCGAGGCGTCAGGTTCATATCGAATCGGAAGCCGCATCCATCGGCTAGCAGTTCCGGCACGGTGCGCCCGGCGGAGATCGCCTCAACGATCATTCCGACCGTGACTTGGGATTCCCATTGAGCAGGCAAGAGTGGCGAAGCTTATCGCTGTCCTAAACCAGTGTAGGGGTGCCATCAGGATAAAGCAGCTGCAGATCATGATCGAGCGGGACCTCAGTGCCGTCCCGATACACAATCCTCACGTGGAGAGTAAAGGTTCCCCAACCGGACGTGTCTAAACGGAAATTTGTGCTGCGATCATTGACCTCCCTGACCGGCCTTTTGAAAGTCGGATGCAGGATGTAAACCACGTGATCGACCGAGTCAAGTTCTCCCGAACCGCCATGGAGCCAAACGGACCACCGCCATCGCCCGTTCCCCGCATAGGTCTGGCTTTGCTGGATGGAAAGCGCCACGATTATTCCCTCACCTGTACATCCACAGTATCCACCGATTCGTAGTCGGATCGCCAGATCCGCCCCTGGCCGGAAATCGTGATGCGCACAAGTTCGCCCTTTCCGACGCCTCTCAGCTGAACAAACAAGCCGCCTTTGATCGGAAACACCGCTGTCCGCCGCGGTGGCAGCTGCACCCCTCCACGAAGCGTCTGACACTCACACAGAAACGATCTGCTATCGAGTAGACTGCCAATCTGCTCTACCGCTGATGCCGGTCCCAGGCGGATCATCGTCACGGCTGCCAAATCACGGAATCGGCTCAGCGCCTGCGCTATCTGGACGAGGCACCGGGGGCGGTCATCTTCCCGGTAATCGATCCGCTGCGAGGCTGCGAGGTCCAGGATACCACCAGGGGAGACCACGCCCGCTTCGCGAACTTCGACCCAAGGAATCGGCGGATCTTGAGTGTGGGCCGTCACGAGCTCCTGTACGACCCAATCGTGTGTCCGATACCCGCCGGACGCGTTTTCCTCACGGCGCGTGGTGAAACCGATCATTGCATCCGAAGTCCGAATGACCTTAATGATCTCCTCGGACAACCGGCCACCATAAACCACCTTGCCGTGAACCACATCGCATCCTAATGCCGCCAGCAGGGGAAGAACGTATCCCTCAACCCAGAGGTCTCGCTTGTCATAGCCATAACCAACAAAAACTCTCATTTCCGGATACGATTCGAGTAATTGTAACTCCGGAGTTTTCAAAACTTTCCAGACAACCCAAATACCTTGGTGGCGCGCGTTCCAACAAAACCGACCCTAAGAAAAACCATCCTTCATTGATAAGGACGACCCTTCCCGTCGAGCAGAGGCATGCCATTGCAGCTGTTATAGAGTCCCATGATGGAAGCTGGTGTCTACACGGTCGAGACACCCGGTATAGAAGCGTTACTTGCAGGCAGGCGGAGGCGTTTGTCGCGGTGTGGAAAGTGTTATGTTCGGATTCGCTTTGCGCTACTCCGCCTTCTGCTCATAGCCCGCTGCTTCGCTTCCTGCTCCGCGGGCCATTCAGGAGATGACGCGATTGATCCGCTTGTCGAGATCGCGGCAATGCGACCGCTGGCAGGAGCCGGGATCTAGCCGCATAGGACCTAACGCGATGACGGACGTGCTGAAAACCATGGGTCTCTGCGGAAAGAGCCGTTCCAAACTCTGGATGCGGCTGTGGCGAGTCAGTGAAGTCAGCTTATAGGAAATTTATATCTTTGCAAGCGTTTGTTTCGCGTCACCGCGCCTTACTTCGACTTCGTTGCTTTGGTCCCTAGCGACCACCGTTCGCAGAGCTCAGTACAAAGCCCTTCCAGATCGGGGAAGATAAAGGGGCTCCTTCCGCTCGACCGGGCAATCGCTGAGACTCTCGACAGCTTCCCGAGCACACCCGGAGGGGCAGATGGTATTCGGGCCGTTCTCGAGTTTCGTGCCGCGCGCGAACGCCAGTTTCAGTTTTGAGGATCATCCTCGAGTCTCTGCGAAATCGCGAATGGATCGATGAAAAGCGGCGCATCTCGCGCGAGATCCACGTCAACAAAATCAAGTTCGGCTTGTGTTTTTCCGAGATTGAACGCCTGGGATATGTTCACGCGCAGCCAAGAAGTGCACCGGTGGCCTCACCAGCCGTTAGCGTTTACATACTCCATCACCTCGACGTAAGCCGTCGCGAACTTCGTCCTCAGGGCGTTCCGCTCTTTCACCTGCAGCCGCTTCGTCTTCTTGCCGCCCTTGGTTTCGAACGGGTGACTTGCCGGGATACTATTTCGGCGGTCATTGCCGTCTCGCAGCGACGCTGCGAGTACCGGATGCGCCACCGCGAATGCTCCAGTGGCACCGATGAGATTGCCGAACGTGAACAGCTTTCCCTTGGCATCAACTGTCGGCACCGCGCCGGGCAGTCCCTTTGCCGCCAAATAAGCCTGGAAAGCTCGAAGATGGCGTCGTTGAACGAGTTCTGGAATGACAGCCAGCCCGAGCGATCGGGCAGGTATTTCACGTCGGCCAGCAGCACCAGCTCCAGCGCGTGCTGATAGTTCTGGCCCAGCAGCATCTTCCATCCTCGCCAGTAGGCCATGGCATAGCGGTTTCTCAGCAAGTCGCCGATCTGATCGAATTTCGTCTTTTTCTGCCCGGCGATGAGCCCTAGACCCACGAACACGTTCTTGACATCAGGCGAGAGACGATCCGGCTTTACTCCCAAACCGTCCACCGAGAGACCACGCTCTACCAACTGCGCGGCCAACACCATCCCGGGTGCTGGAGATGAAGCTTGGATCAGGTCGACCACGATACCGTCAGGCTCGTAATCGCTATTCGCCAGATGGGACACCAGGAGCGATTGGATGTAGGGCGTCTGCGCGCGAAGCCGTTTTAATGCGTGGAGCTTGCCATAGACCTGGGAGTTGCGGCAGCTCATGAAAAACGCGACCAAGCCGCGGCGCATCGAGAATGGGAGCTGTTTCCGCGCGGCTTGGGCTTTAGCGGCGCTCAGTAGCTTCTTCAGTTCCACTGGCCGGCCGATCCGCGCTGCGATCAGCCACAGTTCGCCCTGAACGTAGTCGTACACGACGCCGTCCAGAAGCATGGCGGTGACATGTCGCATGATCCTGCCCGACCATGCGTAGTTTTGGAGGAAGGCCGCGAAAGCGTCGATATGCTCCGGGTGGCGCGGCATCAGCCTCAAGGTCCATGTCAGCACCTTCGCGCACGGCCCGCTTCGATACAGGACGTACCGGAGACGCGTCTTGTCGACGACACGCGCGGGCCGGCCCTTGACCGCGTCGCGCAGGATGGTTGTTGCCGTGTCTTCGTCCATTCCCTGTTCATAGGCTTCCGGCGCAGTGGATTCGACGATGCTCGGCAGCGTGCCCAGCGCTTGGGTCAGGTCGGAGGCGCGGGAGACACTGAACTTCGAGCTTTGCGGGATCAGGCTGAGACGCCGGCATTCGAGTTCAAGCGTCATCGCCGCACGGCGCGCTTCCGCCTCGGTCTTCGCCAACACCCGGATGTCGTCGACATACCGGATGTACGGGATCCCGATTTTCTTCATCGCTTCGTCGAGAGGCAGCAGGAAGACTTCCGCTAGGAAATCCGACGCGATTGGGCCCTGAGGTATTCCGTGATCGACAGGGACACCCCCTTGGCTCGACGTCCATACGCAGAGCCAATCCCGGATGAGCTGCCAGACTTCGCCGCCACCGCCCCCCGACGCGACAATGCTCTGCAGCGCGCGATGTGAAATCGTCTCGTAGAAGGCGGCCAGGTCGAAATGCGCGATCCACTGATTTCCCGCGTCGAGATGACGCTGCAGACGTGCCTTGAACAGATGGTAGGTCAGGCGCCAGTCCTGAAGGAAGAAGATCGAATCAAGGTCGGAGGTCAGACAGTTGCTGAACACTGACTTGCCTTGGACCGCGCGTCGCCGCTCGACCACCTGTTTCGCGATTACGTTCGCGATCGCCTGCAGCACGATCTGGTCATCGAGCGCAAGCAACGTGAGCGGCCGGAGCAGGCCGGACGATTTCGGCATGAAGACCCGGATGGGACTTGTCGCCTTCCAGCCACCTTTCAGCTGCTCGCGCAACAGCGTCAGATTCGCCCTGCGACCTGGCTCATATGCACTGTATAGGTGCTTGAACATGCGCTTATGCTGGAGGTTTCGGGCCGTGGTGATCCGGGACCAAGCGAGCTCCAGGTTGGGCAGCGAGATCAGCGAGGCATTGGTCATCATCGGAGCGCCATTCTGGCGGCAAGCTTCAGATTGTACGCTATCCCCAAAAAGCAGGCTCCACAATGGACTAGGCACCTCCGCTCATCTTTTTCGTTTCGGGTTTTTTCCCGAACCGGATTTCAATCAACCCTAAATGCAGGACGTGGCCATGACTACGTATACAGCGTATACTCAATTTGTGCAGTGTCCGGTGATGGACGAGTACGATCTGCTGCTGGCTGTTCCGCAGCCACGTAAAGGAGGATCCAATGAACTCGAACGAGTCCCTTGGATCAGGCCAGTGTGAAGCAATATTGCAAGGTGGTGCGAACGCCCGCCATCGCGGCAAACTTCGTGTCTAGTAGCTAGTCGTGGACAGGAAATGGGTGTGTTGGCGGCACGATTTTGTGGCTCTGCGCGAGAATGTGAAGAGCCCCTCATTCTAAGCGGCTTTCCTGAAGGTGACGAATTCAGTACGAGTGGCCGCCATTCTTTGAGCTTTCAGCAGGAGGTAGCGGAGGTTTTTATATCCGCGACCCCGCCGAAGCAATGATTTGATGTCATTGCTCGCGCCGCTCTGTTTGTTTGCCGCTCATGTCTCCACTATGCGCCGCTGGCAGGCGCTTCAGCCAGTGGGGTTCATGTGATGCTTACGTTAATTCGCAAAATTGGGCGCCCCTCGCTTCTCCCGAATAGCACAATGACGATCCCCGTCCTCGTCGATGGAAGTGCAATGGGACAATCACAATTGATTCTACCCATGACATAGGATTAAGCGACTACGATAAATCTTTGCTTCATTCCTGGAGCCAACTCGTCAGTTTGGTAATGGAGCGCCGCAAGTTGTACGAGAGTCTTTCGCACCGCGGGCAGTTCGACGCGTTAACCGGACTTTACAAACGCGCGTCCCTCTACGATGGGCTCAGCGCCGCGCTTATCGACGCCAGGAGCGGCCAAACTGTCCTTGCCGTGTTCTATATCGATCTCAACGGCTTCAAGAAATCAACGACACGTTTGGTCATGATTCCGGTGATCTGATCCTTAGGAAACCGCCAAGGGGATACAGGAAACCGTGCGCCGCTCCGACATCGCCGCCCGAATCGGGGGAGACGAATTCGTTGTGGTTGCTACTCACATTCCTTACCGCCAAGAAGCCGAGCGTATTGGCTCGCTGCTGCGCGAACACCTTTCCCGTCCCATACGCTCTGATGCCACAGTCTTCACTTGCGGCGCCAGCCTCGGGCTTGCCGTTTTTCCGAATGACGGTGACGATGTGAGCGATCTTCTCAAGCACGCGGATCAAGAGATGTACGGGGAAAAATCCGCCCGTCGAGATTCCCGCGCTTACGCAGTCCGTTGAGTCCGCCTTCGCGGTCGTTTGCAAATCCTGACCCAATCACCCCTGCTTTTCCGCCCGCCTGACCGATGAGACCTTTTACAGTCCCCAAATTTGCAAACTTTCTCCCGCTCAAAACAAACAACTTACCCCCTCACTCCCGCTCCAACCGTTGAACTCACGCCTAAACTGAAGACGTCCCACGGGACCCTTTATGCCGCACCCTCAACAGGAAAATAAAAATGCGCACCTCGAACCCAAGAAGTCATTCATAACAAACCACTTCCGCATCCTTGGGTTCCTAGCTCGTGGCATCTCGTGCCAAATAAGCCCGTTCCGGACCCGCCAACACCCTCAAAACCCAGTCGGCCGGATCTCAAACGTCTCATGCCACTCCCCATGCGGCGGCACGCTCTGCAGTCCATCCCACTTCCCCTCGTGCGCCAGATTGAACCCGTTCGTAATCGCCGCCATCGGCTCGAAGCAAATGAAACTCTTCCCCGGCGGTGCGTACGACACCGCGATCGGAAACTTCGGCCCATAACTCACCGTAATCTTCTGGCTCTTTCCCTTCACCCAAAAGTCCGCATGCCCCGTGTTGTCGCGAATCAGCCCGCTGAAGCCATCATCGAGCGTATGCCCCGCCAGCGGAAACGGATCCGGCAGGTCCATCGGCTTCATCTCCCCGGTCGGCGTCAGCTTGTCGTTCAGCACCAGGTGCTCGCTCGCCGCGAAATGCGCCGTCCACTCGTCGCGCGGCGCATCGTCCAACTGAAAATAAGGATGGAATCCGATCGCCACCGGCATCGGGTCGGAACTCAGGTTATGCAGTACCGTTTCCACCGCCAGCACGCCGTCATGCAGCCGGTAAGTCATCTCGATGATGTGCGCGAACGGAAACTGCGCCATCAGATTCGGCTGCCCCGCGAACTGCAGCCGCGCCGTATAATGCGCCGACTTGCTATCGGCCTTTACCTCCGTCAACTCCCACAGCGGGGTGAACGACAGCAATCCGTGAATCGGCAGATGGTTCGGATCGAATCGCAGCGTACCCAGATCCGGATTCAACAGGTATTTCTTGTTGTTTGCCCAATAAGAAAGCCCGTCGATCCGGTTCGCCCACGGAGCCAGAAACGGCACGCCGCCCAAATCGGGCTTGGCCTTCAGTTCGGTCAGCGACCGCGTCGGCATATACAAAATCTCGTGCCCGTTCACCTTCATCGAGTACGCGATGTTGCCGATCACCGGCACAATCGAAACCTCGACGTGGTGGCGCGCGTCCGTCAAGCGGACGATCGACATTCCGTCCACCTGCACAATTTGGGAGTCGTACTCGGCGGCCATGCTCATAGTGGGTAAGATCGCGCTCATCAGGATGAACGACGCGGTCAAAGGCGCGAATGACATTCCGCCATTCTATATGAAGGAGTCCCGTTATCGTGTACGGTAACGTGTATTATATGAACGCGGGTTCAGACATAGCCGTCTCCGAAGCGGTGCTCGAACGGGCGGCTTCACGCCTGCGCCTCGTGCGCTCCGAGATCGCCAAGGTAATCGTCGGTCAGGATGATGTCGTCGAAGGCGTCCTGATCTGCCTCATCGCCGGCGGCCACGTACTCCTCGAAGGCGTCCCCGGACTCGGTAAGACCACGCTCCTTCGCACGCTTGCCCGCGCCTTGCATCTCAAGTATTCGCGCATCCAGTTCACGCCGGATCTCATGCCGGGGGATATCGTCGGCAGCATGGTCGTCGAAGGCGGCGATCACGGCGCCAAGCACATGCGCTTTCAGCCTGGGCCCATCTTCGCCAACCTCGTGCTCGCCGATGAGATCAATCGCGCCACGCCCAAGACTCAATCCGCCCTGCTCGAAGCCATGCAGGAGCGCACCGTCACCAGCGGCACAGTCACCCATGAACTCGATCTTCCGTTCCTCGTCATGGCCACCCAGAACCCCATCGAGATGGAAGGAACGTATCCGCTGCCCGAAGCCCAACTCGACCGGTTTCTCATGAAGATTCTCGTCACCTATCCATCGCGTGAGGAACTCGGCCGCATTGTCGAGCGCACCATCCAGCGCGACGAAGTGCATGTCGAACCCGTGCTCGATCACGACGGAATCTTTGAAATTAAGAGTGTCTGCCGTGAAGTGCTCGTCGCCCCGCACGTGCGTGAATACGCCATCCAACTCGTCATGGCCACTCAGCCGGATCAGGCCGAAGCACACGAAATGGCCAAGCGCTACATCCGTTATGGAAGCTCGCCCCGCGGCGCCCAGGCCCTTGTAGAGTGCGGCCGCGTTCTCGCACTCATGCGCGGACGCTTCCATCTGAGTGTCGACGACATTCGCTCCATCGCCGCCGCCGTGCTCCGCCATCGCATCATTTTGAACTTCGACGCCCATGCCGATGGACACACGCCGGAAACTGTGCTGGACTCCATTCTGAAAGGCGTGAACGTCCGCGCCGTTACCGCGTAATGCCCACGCCGCTGCTCGACCGCCAGTTTCTGGAGAAGCTGGAGCGGCTCGCCATTCAGTGGCAAAAGTCGTTTGCCGGTCTCGTCGGTGGTCATAACCCTTCGCGTTTCGCCGGCGGCGGTCTTGAGTTTCTCGACCATCGCAACTTCCATCCCGGCGACGACCTTCGCGCTGTGAATTGGCGCGCTTACCTGCGTCTCGACAAGTTGTTCCTCAAGATGTTCCAGATTGAGCCGCGCGTGCCGGTTCAAATCCTCGTCGACGTAAGCGCCTCCATGGCCCTCGGCGATCGCTCTAAATTCGATTACGCCCGCAAACTCGCCGCCGCGCTCGCCTACGTCGGTCTCGTCCGCCTGGACACCTTATCAATCATGCCGTTCGCCTCGCGTCTCGGCGAAGGCAAGCGCTGCGGCGGCGGACGCCATCGCTTCAGCCCCGTCATGGATTACCTCGGCTCCCTCGAGCCCGCCGGCAAGACCGATTTCTATGAAGTCGTCCGCGAACTCATGAGCGCGCGCCCGCAGCGCGGCTTGCTGATCATCATCTCGGACTTTCTCGATGAGCGTGGCTGCGAGAAAACTCTGCAATACCTGGTCGATTTCGGCCATGAGCTCTCGCTCGTCCAACTCTGGCGCGATGAAGACCGCGTCCCGCCGTGGACCGGCGAACTCGATCTGGTCGATGCCGAAACGGGTGAGTCTCTGCGCATGGAATGCGACGACGACGCGCGCGCGGAGTACACTCGCGCCTTCGACGCCTTCTCCGCCGGCCTGCGCCAGCTAGCCCTGCGAAACGGCGGACGCTACGTCGGCGTCCCAACTTCCATGCCCCTCGAAGATCTTCTCTTCGATTCCATGGTGCGCACGCGAGTTGTGGCCTGATGTTCTTCCTGAATTTCGGTCTCGCTCAACTCGTAATGATTGCCGGCGCCGCATCATTCCTGACAGTCGCGCTCTACCTGCTCGATCGATCACGCCGCCGTCAACCCGTCTCGACCCTGCGCTTCTGGACCGCCGCTCGCGCACCCGTGCAAACCTCGCGGCGCAAACACATCCAGCAGCCGTGGTCGTTAATGCTGCAGTTACTCGGCATCCTGTTGCTGTTGCTCGCCATCGCGCAGCCGCGCATCGGAAATCCCTTCGGCCGGCCCGGCTATGACGTGCTCGTACTGGAAACTTCTGCCTGGATGGGAGCAAATAGGCCGGGAGCAAATAGGCCGGGGGCAAATAACGGCCGCTCCACACTAATGGATCTCGCCCGCACCCGCGCCCGCCAGTGGCTTGCTTCCATTCCGGCGAACGACCGCGTGATGCTCGTCCGTGCGGACGCGCTCGCCACTCCGGCTACCGCCTTTGAAGCCGACCACTCTCGCGTCGAAGCCGCCATCACCGCATCCGAGCCGGGCGCCACTTCGCTCGATATCGACGAAGCGCTCACCTTCGCCCGCCGTGCGCAAGCCCTGCAGAACGGCCGCGGCGAAATCGCCTTCGTCGGCAGTGGGCGCGTAAGAGACCGCAAGGAGGGCGCGCCCATCAGCGGCCAAGGCCTGCGTGTCATGCTCATCCCGGATGCCATCGAGAACGCCGGTCTGCGCCGAATCAGCGCCCGCCGCTCGCCGGCCGACCAATCCCAATGGGACGCCCTCATCGCCGTCCGCAACTATGGCCCAAAGCCGCGCATGATTGACTTGAACGTCGCATTCGACCGCGCCCCGGCCGGTTCCCGGCGCATGCTGCTCGCGCCCGGCGCGGAGCAGGAGGCAACGGTCTCGTGGCATTCGCGCCGGTCCGGTTTGCTCGAAGCGCAGCTTTCCCCGGGCGACGGTTTCCCGGATGACGATCACGCCGCGCTCGCCATCCCCGCATTGCCGGCGCTGCCCGTAGTCGTCTATACCGTACGGCCGGAAATCCTGCGCCCGTTCTTCGCCGCCAACCCGCGCGTCGATGCGCAGTTCCGCTCGCCCGCCCAGTTCCAACCGGATGACAAAGCGCTCGTGATCCTCGATCATTTCGCGCCGCCCGCCCAACCGCAACGCAACTCGATCTGGATTGACCCGCCGCCGTCGCATTCGCCGGTCGCGATTGCCAAAACCGTCACCAATGCGCGCGATCTCCGCTGGATCACAACCAATCCGCTCGGAGCGGGTCTGCGCGCCCACGATGCCAAGCTCGCCGCCGCTTCCGTCTTTCGCCCGCACGACGGCGATATCCGCGTCGCCGAAATCGATGACGGCCCGGTAATCGTCGCTCGTCCCGGCCCAATCAAGACCGTGGTCATCGGTTTCGATCCCGGCGCGCCCGCCATGCGCTATCAACTCTCCACGCCCTTGGCGTTCGCCAATATCCTGCAATGGATCGATCCGGAAACGTTCCGCCAGTCCGATTTCAGCGTGCAGGCGCCGGGCACCGTCTCGTTCCCCATCGATGGCGCCGGGCCGCTTCAGGTCAAGCGCCCGAACGGCGTGCCCGTTCCGTTCACAGTCGATCACGGCGCACTGCGCTTCTTTAGCAATGACCGCGAGAATCTACTCGTCACCGAATCCGATCGCGAATCGGTCTACTCCCTAACTCTGCCGGAGATGTGGGACGTGAAGTGGCAGCCACCCGCCACCGCAATCCGCACCACCCCTCGTCCCCGCAGTCTCGCCGCAGTCCAGCCGGAGATCTGGCCGTGGCTCGCCGTGCTCGGCGGAGCATGTTTTGTGGCGGAATGGTTCCTCTTCGCCCGTGTCCGCCGGGCCGGAGTGAAGGCCATGCCGGTGCGTTCCAACCTGCGGAGGGCTTCATGACGTTGATGCACCCCTGGGTGCTCGCGCTCTGCCTGTTCCCTGTCGCACGGCTCTTTGTCGCCCGCCGCACCACCGCGCTGGTTCTCAAGGCCGCCGCCCTTGCGGCCATTCTGCTGGCGCTTGCTGAACCCGTTCTGCGCTATGACGACCGCAATGTCGCCGTCGCCGTCCTCGCCGACACGTCCGCCAGCCTCACGCCCGAAGATCTCGAAGCCGCGTCGCGCACCATCGGCGCCATCGAGCGCGAACGTGGCGGCAACTCCGTCATCGTGCTCCCGTTCGCGCGAAACACGCGCCACCTCAACGGCAAACTCGACTACGCTCCCGGCGAGGAATCCCGCTCCACCAATCTCGAAGCCGCCATTCGCGACGGCATCGCCGCACTGCCGCCCGGTGCCGTCCGCCGCGTCGCTCTCATCACCGACGGCAACGAAAACGCCGGCAGCGTCACACGCGCCGCGTGGCAGGCTCAGCAACTCGGTATCCCGCTGGACACCTTCCCGCTATCCGGCCGCAAGCGCGCCGGCCTTCGCGTCGACTCCATCTCCGCTCCCGCGCAAGTCTTCAGCGCTGAGCGCTTCCCCATCGAACTCACCGTCACCTCATCCGCTGATCTTAAGGCGGGTGCAAAGGCCGAGGTCGAACTCGCCGCCGACGGCCGAAAGCTCGGCACCCAGCCTGTCTCGCTCGAAGCGGGCGAGAATCACTTTACCCTGCGCGCCGCGGTCAACACCACGGGAGCCGTTGCGCTATCCGGCCACCTGACCGCCGGCGAACTCGGCCGCGCATCCTTTGAATACGCCCTCACCGTTCGCCGTCCGAAAGTCTTGTTCATGTCCACTGATCCAGCCGGCGCCGACGACCACCTCATCCAGGTCCTCAGCGCCAACCAATTCGATGTCGAGCATCCCGCCAACACGCTTCCGCCTGACATCAGCGGCTATCAACTCGTCATCTTCAACAATTGGGACATGCAGAGCATCGCCAAGCCGGATCAGACGCGCCTTGAAACTTTCGAGCAGCAGGGCGGGGGACTGCTCTGGGTCTCCGGCGAACACAACGTCTATGTCGATACGAAAGGAGCGCCGGAAGATCCGATAGCCCGTGCTCTACCCGCCAAGCTCGCGCCGCCGCGCGCTCCCGAAGGTACCTGCGTCATCCTCATCATCGACAAGTCTTCCTCCATGGAAGGCAAGAAAATGGATCTCGCCAAGCAGGCCTCAGTCGGTGTGGTCGAGAACCTTCGTCCCGATGACTCCGTCGCCGTTCTGATCTTCGACAACTCCTTTCAGTGGGCCGTGCCGTTGCGCAAGGCGGAAGACCGCTCCGCGATTAAGCACCTCATCAGCGGCATCACTCCCGATGGGGGAACGCAAATCGCTCCCGCCCTCGCGGAAGCCTTTCACAAGATCACGCCCGTCACCGCCGTCTACAAGCACATCGTGCTACTCACCGACGGCATCTCCGAGGAAGGCGACAGCATCGCGCTCGCGAAAGAAGCCGCCGCCAATCACGTCACCATCTCCACCGTCGGTCTGGGCCAAGATGTGAACCGCGCCTACCTGGAGAAGATCGCATCCAATTCGAAGGGCAAGAGCTACTTCCTCCTGGAACCCAACGGCCTGGAGCAGATCCTTCTCAAAGATGTTCAAGAGCACACCGGAACCACCGCCGTCGAGAAGCCGCTCAAGCCCGAAGTGAAGGACAAGGCCGATGTCCTCGATGGCGTCGATATCTCTTCCGCGCCCGCGCTCCAGGGTTACGTTCGTTATGAGCCGCGTCCCGGCGTCGATCAGATTCTCAGCATCGATCGCGACCCGCTTCTGGTCCGCTGGCAATACGGTCTCGGGCGCTCGGCCGTATTCACGTCGGACGCCAAGAATCGCTGGGCCTCGGCGTGGCTGACATGGAAAGACTTCGACCGCTTCTGGACCAACATCTTGCGCGACCTGCTTCCCCACGCGCCGCCTAGCGAAGCGAACGCCGAATACGATTCCGCCACCGGGGACCTGGTCGTCAACTATCACGTGGGCGCGCACGTCTCCGAGCCCGATAAGGTCCCCGATATCTTCGCCCTCGGTCCCAATCAGTTCCGGCGGGCGGCCCAGGTCACCAGGATCGCCGCCGGGCAATACCGCGCGCTCGTGAAAGTCGGCGCCATCGAAGGCCTGTTCCGCATTCGCCCGCTGGTGGACTCGCGCGCTTTTCCAGAAGTCGGTTTTTATCGAAATGAATCGGAATTAACGGATTTCGGAGTCAACGAAGCGTTACTCAGACAGCTCTCGGCTTCCACCGGAGGCCGCTACAATCCTCCGCCGGGCGCGGTCTTCGATGCGGGCGGCCGGGGCACTCCAGCCACCCTGCGCCTTTGGCCCGGATTGCTGGCAATCGCCATACTGCTGAACTTCGCTGAACTGCTCACCCGTAAATGGAAGGGGTTGCGAGAATGGTTACCCGCGCGTGCTTCTGCATCTGCCTGATTGCTTCCGGTACAGCGGCGGTGAGGCCCGCGTCCCCGCTGCATTCGGCGCACTCCAAGATTGCATTGATTGAATATGATCGCGCCCGTCCCGGCGCCGTCATTACATTAGACGGCGTCGAACTTGCCGCCTACGCCAATGAGCAAGCCGGGATCATCGCCCCGGGCGCCGTGCGCGGGCTCACCCTTACACTCACCCCCGGTCACGCGGAGGCAACCGCCTACATCAACTTCCTCAAGGTGCGGCAGGCCGGCGGCGAATCCGATAACTGGCTTGTCCAACAGCTTCTCGATGGCGAACGCAAAGTCACCATCCGCGTGAAGTTCTCCTCGCAGCCGAAGCAGGAGCGTGTGGATGTCGAAAGGGTCGAAGTGGAAGACGTGTTCGTGCAAGGGAACACGCTGGACTTTCTGCTGCGCCAGTTCGTGATTCCCAGCTTCCCTGACGCCCAGGTCAACCGCTGGTTCGCGCTCGGTCACAACATCGAAAGGCTTGACGTGAAGTCCGGCGAAGCCACCGTGGTGATCGCCAGGTAATGAGGATTCTCGACGTCGGTTGCGGGATTAAGAAACGCGCGGGCGCCATAGGCATCGATCGCAACCGGAACACCGCCGCCGACGTGATCGTCGAACTCGATCACCTCCCTTATCCTTTTGCCGATGCGTCCTTCGACGAACTCTACGCCATCCACGTGATCGAACATGTCTCCGACGTGATCAAGACCATGGAAGAATTCCATCGGCTGGTGCGCAAAGGCGGACTGATCCGCATCGAGACCCCGCACTACACCGACTTCAGCTCCTTCTGCGATCCCACCCACAAAAGCCATCTCAACAGCTACTCCTTCCGTTATTTCGGAGACGATGCGGGCGGCTTCGGCTACTACTCTTCCGTGAGATTCCGGGAACGTAAAATCGAAGTCAAGCTTTTGCAGCTCTGGCGGCTGCTCGGCTTCGAATGGATGGTGAATCACGTGCCGCGCTTCCGTAAGTTCTGGGAACACTATCTCTGCTTCGTGATCCGCGGTAAGGTGATGAACTTCGAGTTCGAGCCGCTATGATAGCCCTCGCGCGGCTTTCCGATTCGCTCCGCCACCGCTTCCAACGCAGCCGCATGACGCCGGAACGCGCGCTCGGCCGCCGCGGCGAAGACTACGCCCATCGCTTTCTCGAACAGCGCGGCTATCGCGTGGTGGCCCGCAATTACCGGACGCCCAGCGGCGGCAACGAAGTCGATCTGATCGCCTGGCACAAAGAACACTTGGTCTTTGTGGAAGTGAAGTCGCGCACCAACGACGATAGTTCCGCGCCCGAGCGCGCCGTCACTCCGGAGAAGCAGCGCCGCATTGTGCGCGCCGCCATGGACTACACGCGGCGCGGCAACATCGATTGGGGCCTGGTCCGATTCGACGTGGTCGCGGTTCTGGATGGAACACCTCCGGTAATGGAACTGTACGTGGATGCGTTTGGGGTGCCGTCGCGGTTATAGTGTTACGTGCGGGTCTTCGCCAGTAAGACCTTCGCACCCTGAGGAAACGAGACATCATTGCCAGAGCTCCGAAAGGATCCAATCACCGACCGATGGGTCATCATCGCCACCGACCGCGCTCGAAGGCCCAGCGATTTCAGCCGGGAGACCATCAATTTTCAACCGGGCCGCATCTGCCCGTTCTGTCCCGGATACGAAACTAAGACGCCGCCAGAGGTACTGGCCGTACGCGACGGCAGCCCGTCCAATCAGCCCGGCTGGTCGCTTCGCGTGGTCCCCAACAAATTTCCGGTCCTGGGCATTGAAGGCGATTTGAATCGCCAGGGCGAAGGCCTGTTCGACAAGATGGAAGGGATCGGCGCGCATGAAGTTGTGATCGAAACACCCGTGCATACCGATACCCTCGCCGGTATGCCGGAGAGGCAGGTGGAGCGCGTGCTCTCCGCGTTCCGCGAACGCGTCCTGGATCTGAAGAAAGATCGCCGCCTCCGCTACATTCTTCTGTTCAAGAACCACGGCGCGCCCGCGGGCGCCACGCTGGAGCATCCTCATTCGCAGTTGATCGCGCTCCCCGTCGTCCCCAAGCGCGTGCAGGAAGAGCTCGACGGCGCCCGGCGCTATTTCGGTTTTAAGGAGCGATGCGTCTTCTGCGACATGGTCCGCCAGGAATCTAAAGACGCCGCGCGCGTGGTGACGGAAACCGACGCTTTCGTCGTGATCGAACCGTACGCCGCCCGCTTCCCATTTGAAACGCATATCCTGCCGCGCCGTCACCAGTCGCACTTCGAAGAGATCGACGGCGCGCAATTGCAGAACCTCGCATGGGTATTGCGCACCACTCTACGCAAGCTGGACAAAGTGCTGGAGAAGCCGGCTTATAACTTCGTCATTCACACCGCCCCCGTGCAGGAACCCGTCAGCGATTACTATCACTGGCACCTGGAGATTATGCCGAAGCTGACAAAAGTCGCGGGCTTCGAGTGGGGCACGGGATTCTATATCAACCCGACGCCCCCGGAAGAATCGGCCAAGTTCCTGCGCGAAGCGGGGTTGGCGTAAGAAGCTTTAACTACGCCGTCTGCGGCAGCGTTTCCACCAGTTCCCGCTTGTACTTGCATTCGTTGTTCGGGCACTGCAGCACCGGGCCGGCCTTCAGGAACTTCTCCGTCATGTACGGACTCCCGCACTCCGGGCACTTCTCGTCCACCGGTTTCGCCCACGCGACAAACGTGCACTCCGGGTAGCGCGTGCATCCATAGAACGTCTTGCCGCGCTTGGAGCGCCGCTCCGAAATATCGCCTTCACTGCAATCCGGACACTTCACCCCAATCGTTTTCTGCTTCACGTACTTACACGCCGGATAGTTACTGCACGCCGTGAACTCGCCGAACCGGCCGAACTTAGTCACTAAGTTATTGCTGCACTGCGGGCACTTCTCATCGAGCGGTTGATCCTGCTTCTTCTGCTCGCCGCCGACAGGCTTCGTCGTCTTGCAATCGGGGTATCCGGTGCAGGCAAAGAAGGTTCCGAAGCGTCCCTTCTTGAGCACCATGGTCCGGCCACAGTTCTGGCAATACTCTTCCGCGTCCTGCTCAGTCAAGTCACCGGCCGCGTTGTCGGGAGCGTCCCCGGTTACCTCCCGCGTATATTCGCGGGTATAAGTACATTCGGGATAACCCGTGCACGCGATGAAGCTTCCATGCTTACCCCACTTGATCACCAGCGGCTTGCCGCACTTCTCGCAATCCTCGCCGGTCGGCCGCTCCATGCGCTTGATATCAGTCATGTGCTCTTCGGCGTGCGTGAGGTCTTTGGTAAAGCGGTCGTAGAACCCGCTCATCGCCTCCCGCCAGTCGATTTTGCCATCTTCGATATCGTCCAGCTCTTCCTCCATCCGCGCCGTATACTTCACGTCGAAGATGTCATTGAAGCTTTCGAGCAATAAGTCCGTGACCACCATCCCCAGCTCAGTAGGCGTGAACTTACCGCCTTCCTTAGTCACGTACTCGCGTTCCTGAATGGTGGAAAGAATGGACGCGTAGGTGGATGGACGGCCGACGCCATCCGCTTCCAGCTTCTTAACCAGAGTCGCTTCCGTGTAGCGCGGCGGCGGTTCGGTAAAGTGCTGCTCGGGACGCAATCCCCGCAGCCGCAGCTTCTCGCCCTGAGTCACCACCGGGAGCTTATGCTTCAACTCCTCATCGTCCTCATCCTTGACGTCTTTACCTTCTTCGTAAACCTTCAGAAAGCCGTCGAACTTCGGTACCGAACCAGTCGCGCGGAACAGATAATCGGTCCCGCTCACGCCCTTCACATCGATATCAATCGTAGTCTGATCGAACACCGCGGGCATCATTTGCGAGGCCACGAAGCGCATCCAGATAAGGCGGTACAGCTTCATCTCATCTTCGGCCAGATGCTTTTCCACCTCTTCCGGTGTACGCATCACACCGGTCGGGCGAATGGCTTCGTGGGCGTCCTGCGCGTCCTTCTTCGTCTTATAAACGTTGGGCGAATCGGGTACATAGGCCGGCCCGAACCGCTCCCGCACAAAGTCGCGTGCCTCGGTCAACGCGTCATTCGAAACACGCGTGGAATCCGTACGCATATAAGTGATCAGGCCCACCGAGCCTTCTTTGCCCAGCTCGATTCCTTCATACAAACGCTGCGCCAGCATCATGGTGCGCTTCACGCTGAATCTCAGTTTGCGCGCGGCATCCTGCTGCAGCGTGGATGTAATAAACGGCGCCACCGGATTGCGGCGTTTCTCACGCGTCTGTACCGACTTGACGACGTAGTCGACGCCTTCCAGATCCTTTAGGATCGCGTCCGAAGCTTCCTGATTGCCGATCTCGAGGTTCTCGCCGTTTCGCTTCTGCAATCGCGCCGAGAAGTTCGGCGGTTTTTTCGCGGCCAGATCGGCGTCGAGCGACCAATATTCCTGCTTGACGAAGGCGCGGATCTCACGCTCCCGTTCCACAATGACGCGGACCGCGACCGTCTGCACCCGTCCCGCGGAAAGGCCGCGCCGCACCTTATCCCACAGCAGCGGCGAAATCTTATAGCCCACCAGCCGATCCAGCACGCGGCGCGCCTGCTGCGCCTCCACCTTGTGAACGTTCACCATCAGCGGCTTCTCAAAAGCCTTCTGGATGGAGCTCTTGGTGATCTCGTTAAACATCACGCGGAAGATGCGCGGGCCGTTCTTGTGGCCATCCAGCTCTTCCTGCAGGTGATAGCAGATCGCCTCGCCTTCGCGATCGGGGTCAGCCGCCAGGTAGACCGATTCCACCTTCTTGGCCGCCGCCTTCAATTCCGCGATCAGCTTCTTCTTGCCTTCAATGACCTCATACCTGGGCTGAAATCCATTGTCCACATCCACCGCCAGATCCTTCTTCGGAAGATCCTTGATATGCCCGAGCGAAGCTTTGACGATGTACTGATTGCCGAGATACTTGTTGATCGTCTTCGCCTTGGCGGGCGACTCGACGATGACCAGCGATTTTGCCATTTTTTCTTTTCTTTTTTCCAGTGACCCTAGACTCTACGACGACCCGGACCGCGAATCGATCGCCGTTCACCG
Organism: Bryobacteraceae bacterium; assembly: GCA_965225785.1. GTDB lineage: Bacteria > Acidobacteriota > Terriglobia > Bryobacterales > Bryobacteraceae > Bog-113. Next base: position 336,657 of record CBDDBV010000035.1, read on the forward strand.
GAACCATCCAACCTTATTAGGGCTACCACACTTTCATGACGCGACTGCGCCGGAAGTTGTTTGAACGCCCCGGCAAGGTACCCACCGGGAGTCAGTTGGAACAGATGCGGCCGTTTTCGATTTAGTTTCAGGGCGATCCCTAAGTTGTTGCAAACATTGAAGCCTGCTACCAGACTTTGACGTAGTTCCGGCCAGGTAGCTGCTTCGCCAAGCCTAGCATCTCGAGTTCGAACATGGCGGCGATCACCTCCGTAGTAGAGCAGCGGTCCATCGCCTCGATCAAATCGTCGAGATGAATCGGCACGTCGACTTTGAGCTGAGCAAGCAGGCGCCGGCTGATTTCGTTTTCAGGCCCCACCCCCAATCCTTGCCCGGTTTCCGTCTTGGTTTGCGTGCCCCCTTCGCCGCCCAGATCCAGCAGGCGCTGCTGCCCTTCATCGATCAGCTTCCGGCGGATGGCGGGGGGCAGATCCACCACCACATCGTTCCAATCCTGCACCAGCTTCGCGCCCTGCTTGATCAGCAGGTTGGGTCCCCAACTCATCTTCGACGTGATGTTGCCCGGGACTGCGAATACTTCGCGGCCCTGATCGAGCGCCAGCCGCGCGGTGATGGCCGAACCCGAATACTGCGCGCCCTCAACCACCAGCAAGCCCACCGAAGCTCCGCTCACGATGCGATTGCGAATGGGGAAATTTTGCGGAAACGCGACCGATGCCATCGGAAACTCCGAAATGATCAGCCCGTTGGCGGCAATCTGTTCCGAGAGCTTCCGGTTCTCGGACGGATAGACGATATCCACGCCGCATCCGAGCACCGCGATGGTGGGAGCACCGACCACGAGCGCGCCGCGATGCGCCGCCGTGTCAATCCCGCGCGCCATTCCGCTGGTGATTACGAGGCCGGCGCTAGCGAGATCGGACGACAAACGTTCCGCGGCCGCCAAGCCATAGGGCGTCGGCCGGCGCGTTCCCACCACGCCAAGCAGGGTGCGCTGCAGCAGCGCGGTATCGCCTCGTGCGTAAAGCAAGACCGGAGGATCATAGATCTCGCGCAGCAGCGGCGGATATTCGGCGTCTCCGATGGTGATTAGCCGCGCTCCCGACGCGCGCATCTTCGCCTGCTGCCCGACCGCTTCATCGAACGTGCAGCCGCTCGCAATCGATTGCGCGACTGAGCCCGGTAGCCCGCTCGCCTCCAGTTCAGAACGCGACGCGCGGAACACCGCTTCGGGAAAGCGATAGGTCTCGATCAGTTGTCCAGCCCGGCGGGTACCGAGGCCGGGAATCATCTTCAGCGCGAGCCAGTAGAGTTCTTCTTCGGCGGAGACGAGAGTAGGCATCGGGCTGCGAATGAGTGCCCGTGGGTGAGGGGAAATCTCAGCGGGATTACCGTGAAGCGCTATCGGTGTTACTATCTTGCCGGAGTCTTCCTGGATGGGCAAAACCCTTGGGAACCGGGCACGGATTTCACGGTCGAGGAAACTGCGGACGGCATTTTGTCGCGGCCAATCAGCCGATTCCCCGAGACCTCGATCGATGACGTTGTCGGATGCTTGAAATCCACTCGAAAGCCTCGCTTAGAGTTCGTCACCTTTGACAAGGCATTCGTTCGGCGAGCCACCCGAGCCGGCGTCGCCGGAATCTCCCTCGTTCCCTCGATTGTTTAAGACGAGCTAACCGCTCCGGCTCCAAGACGTCTGAAACTTAGTGATCCGCCGTCTCTTATTCTGCTTGTGCGTCCTAACCTGGAGCTTGTCAGCCGGCGAAGTTCATCTCGCTCTCGACACATCGGAAGCTGACCGGGCGCTCGCTATCCTCACAACCGTCCGCGGCCATCGCGAAGTCACCGGCGCCGATTGGAAAGCTCTGTTCGCCACGGATCCTTACCGGTGGCTCAAGGATCGGGAAGCGTCCATGGGGCGCTCGTTCTCTGACGACGATTTCAAGCAATTCCTGCAATCCCGGAACGCCGCGTCACACCAGGCTGAATGGGAAGCCGCTTTGCACGCAATGAAGTCGGTCGACATGCGGACGTTGGGAGAGCGCGCCCTTGAATGGCTTCCGCCCGGCGCTTCCATCAACGCGCGGGTGTTTCCCGAGATCAAGCCGCATGAGAATAGCTTTGTGTGGACTCAGAAGGGACAGGGACCGGCAATCTTTCTCTATCTCGCCAAGCGAACTTCACCGCAGTTCGAAAACACGGTGGCGCATGAATGCCATCACATCGGGCTTCAGAGCCTGGAGGCACAGCAGACCGCGCTGGAAGCCGTCCTTGCGCCGAATGTGAGGACCGCGCTCCATTGGATGGGCGGCTTTGGTGAAGGCGAAGCCATGCTCGCCGCCGCTGGTTCCGACGATCGGCACCCGCATTGGGAAGACGATGCCGGCACGAGGGCAAGATGGGACGGCGATATGATGCATTTCGATTCAGACCTCGCCGCACTCCAGCAGTTCTTCATCGACATACTGGATGGCAAGCTTCAAAATGACCCCGCGATTGCCCAACGCGCCGCGCCATTCTGGGGCGATGCGCAGGGCGCGTGGTACACCGTCGGGTATGAGATGGCCGTGCTGGTGGACAAACAATTTGGACGCGCGACGTTAAACCAATGCCTGATCGATCCCAGAAAGCTTCTGGTCTTTTACAACCAGATCGCCCTGGCGGAGAACGCGAAGGGCGCGCGGCTGGCCACCTGGTCGCCGGCGTTCTTAGCACGATTGAATGCTACTCGGTAGCGGCTACTTCTTCTCGCCATAGAAGTAGTAATCCGCCTCATACGGCACGCGCGATTCAGCGCCGGCACGCGCGGCATCGCATCCATCCGCTGGCGCTTTACCGCCTTTTGTATTCAACCGCTGGATCGTAACGACGTCGCTCATCTTCCCTGCGCCCTCATGTTGGAGCGCAGTAACGAGCAGCCACGGGATGGAACTGGAATCGGGTGACGCGACATTCGCGACCGCCTTCCCAACCACGCGGCTGCCGTCTTTCGACTCCCACGTTGGCCCCGCGAAGTGGTGACCGAGCGCTTGACCGTCCGCGCCGATTAGTTCCGCGTCCGGCGCCTTCAGCGTCCAAGCGCCTTTGCAGGTGTAAACCTGGACACCGGTCCCGTGGGCTTGAAACAGAAATGTCTGCGTCGGCGGTGGACGCAGAATTTCCGGCAGCGGTGACGGCAGGTGGTCTTGCGCGTAAAGGCAGGCGACGGCGGCGGAGCAGAGGAACAATGGGCGGATCACACCCGCAAATATAACGTGAGCCGGGGATGCTTTGACCGAATCGTTTGACTTGTCAGTCCAGCATCATGGTGCGCAAGACTGGCATTGACTATCCTCAAATGGGTCAGTGCGCGTTGCCTCGCCTCAAACCGCTTGACAGCCGTAGTAACATACGGATAGAAGGTTGAGGTCATTCACCTTCCAAAAGCCTTTTGGCACGTTTCTTAAGCCGCATCTAACGCACAAGTAAAATTGAGCAACGAAGCCAAGCTTTTGGTTGGATTTAAACGACTTAGTTGGGTTCGTTTTGGGTTCAAAATCGGCTGTTCCTGGACCTATTTCGACGTCTCATCCGCTTCACAGGAATCCATTGACTAACGAAGAAGCCGTCCACCACTTGAACGATCTCATCGCCGTCGCGCGCGATGGCGAAGAAGGTTATCGCAACGCCGCCGAGCACGTCAGCGATTCGCACTTCCAAACCGTATTCGCCGAGTACGCCAAACAGCGCGCGGGTTTCGTGCGGGAGTTGCACGCCGAAGTGGTGCGTCTGGGCGGGGAACCGAATGAATCCGGTACCCTGGGCGCGGCAGTCCATCGCGGATGGCTGGATCTGAAAGCAGCGGTGACCGGCGGAGATCCGATGGGAGTTATCGCGGCCTGCGAGACCGGGGAGGATTCCGCGCAGGCCGCGTACGAGCGCGTCGTCAACCTGGATGTCTCCGGCGAAACGCGTTCCGTAATCGAGAAGCAGTGGCACAAGATTCAGGAAGCGCACCAGCGGCTCTTGAATCTGAAGCGGGACAAAACGGCCGAGTAACACGCTGACGGACAAGTGAAGCGGGACGCCTCGTACTTTGAAGACTGCGATCCGGCGCTCCTTTATATCGAGCGCCGCTTGAAAGACGCTCTCAAGCTGGAAACGCTGCTTACCGAAGCCGGCTTCGATTACGGCGTGGAAGCCGATAAGTACCGCGGCGGCTTTATTTTCCAGACGGAAAGAGTCGGCGCCTTCTTCTATGTTCGGCCGGAGGCGGAAACCGCGGCGCGCTCGCTTCTTGAAAGCCGCGGCTACCGTCTCCCGCCTAAAGAAGCGACAGACCTATTGCCGTAAGCGCAAGGCGTAAAACCGACCGTTCATCCAGACGCAACGCCTCCACCGTCCTACCTTGAAGAGTGACTAACGCCATCCGGCTAAGCCGGTAAGGTACCCGCGGCTGAGTAATACTGACTAATGCTCCGGTAATAATCAGGATTCGCAGGGCGGCCATTCCAGGCCGCGCCAGATAAGCAAACATACCAAGTTACTGCCTCTCCCGTTTGCGGTCCTGCCATTCGGAAATCTTCTCCCGGATGAAGTGTCCCAACTCCCCTACTTCGGGCGGCATCCCGTGCCGGAAGGCGCGCTTATCGATCCAGATACCGCTCTTGGCATCCGTCCATACACCGTTCCAACCCGCGTGACCGCTCCCGTTCGTGTCGTCCTCGTAGTAAGCCGTCAAGTCCCTCGCCGCGTTCGATAGCACATTCCACGTGGCGTCCTCGCGCAGCGGTACAAACAACCCCGGCGCGCCGCCTTCGATGGAGTTCAAACGCTCCAGAATGCGGTTATACTGCTCGATGCTGTAAGTGTCGGCGATCTCGCCTTTCCCCGTCCATTGGTTCATGCGGGCGGTGCGGGCCATGCGCCGCAGCACGTTTACTAATCTCTTGGTTTCCGTAAGCCGATCTCTTTCCATTACATTCTCCCTGGTTCAAATCTCTTTCGCTTCTAATCTCTTCCGCTTCCAATCTCTTTCTTGCAAGGTTCGCCCGCGCTCCACTCCCGCAGCCGCTTTCGTCCTTCGAACAAACGCCACTTCACGGTCGAAAGCGGAAGTCCGGTGAATGCCGCTATCTGTTGCATCGGCATATCGTCCAACCACTTCAAACGCATCACCAGCCGGATCGATTCCGGAAGCTGATCGATACCTTCATGAAGCTCCGAAGCGGCTTCCTGACCTCTAGCCGATTCCGCCGCCAGCTTCTCCATGTAAGTGAGCAGCTCGTCATCGAACTCGACGTAAACCGCCCGTCCTTCCCGCCGGATCCAACGCAGCGCCCGGTTTCGGGTAATGGACGAGAGCCACGCGGCGAACCGGTCCGGCTCATCCAAATCCGGGAGCGCCTGAAACGCGAGTAGAAACGCGTCCTGGGCGATGTCCTCCGCCGCTTCCGGCCCGGCGATCGAAGCGGCGATGCGTACCGCCGCTCGCCGATACCGGCGCACCAGTTCACCGAACGCGTCCAGATTTCCCAGTACCGCTGCGATGGTGAGGATTCCGTCCGGCGTCGATTCCGAAATCGAATCAACCTGCTCTTCCGCCGCTTCGGATACTTCCTCCACATCCAATAAGAGACGGGGAGCGGGAAGAAAGTTAGGCGTCGAAAAGATATTTTTAGATCTTCGTAATCGGTTCGGAGTTACGCAGGTCTTCGGCGCGCGCCTCGGCCAGCGTGTCATTCAGGAAGGTACCGGAACCGCTCTCCACTCCCGCCAGATATTTCAGCTTGGTCGCGCTTCTCTGCAGCGGCAGGAACTCGATGTGGAAGTGAAAGTACAGATGTTCGCCCGCCGACGGGCGCTGCCGGACCACCATCATCAGAGGGAGTTGGAAGCCATAAAGGTTGTCGTACTTCAGGCGGACCGTTCGTATGATCTGCGCGAGTGACGCCGCCTCATCCCCGCCCAGCGCGCGCAAGCTGTCGACATGCCGCTTCGAGTAAAGCTGGATCTCGCCCGGAAAGCGCTGCCAGTAAGGAATAAAAGCGTAGAAGTGATCGTTCTCCGCGACGAACCGGCTCTTCCCTTCGCGCTCCACATGCAGCACGTGGCAGTAAAGACATTCATGGGTGCGCTCGAAATGCGCCCGCGCGCCTTCGTACTCGCGCTGCAGCAATGGCGGGATGAATGGGAACGAGTAGATCTGGCCGTGCGGATGGGGCATAGTCACGCCGATCGCTTCACCGGTGTTCTCGAAGATGTACACCTGCGCCACGTCGGGATCGCGCTCCAGTTCCATGGTGCGGTTGGTCCACTCCACGATGATCTTGCGCCAATGATCGGCGTGCAGTTGCGAAGGCAGGAGATTGTGGTCGGGCGAGTAGATCACGACATCGCAATAACCCTTCGCGCCGGTGTGCCGGTACGGTCCGGTCTCGGGCGAGAAAGGACCGGAATCCTGATTGAACGCGGCGAAGTCATTCGGATACAAAAGGGTGTCGTAATGATCCGGGACATGGCCCGAGCCGGGACAGAACGGACACCAGTCTTTCGGCATTTGCGGACGGTTCTGCCGCACCGCCGCCACCCCGACCCACTCACGCAAAAACGGATGCCAACGCAGTTCGCTCACACGGCTATTGTATGGGGTCGCTCTATTGGTTAGGACGGGTGCTGTGAGAGCGAGAGGAGATTGCCGGACGGATCTTTGAACCAGGCTACGCGGGCGCCGCCGGGAGCGTCCCAGATGCCTTGCGAGTCCTGCGGGATGAACCCGAAGACTTCGAAGACGATTCCTTTGGACGCGAGACCGGCGACTGCTTGAGAGATGTCCGGCACTTCCCAGCCGAGAACGGTGGAGGGGACCGGCTTGAACTCTTTGACTTTGGCGACGCGAAGGTTGGTGCCGTTGCCGTTGAAGACGATGGCGAACGGGTCATCGCTGACGAAGGTGAGGCCGAGTTTCCCTTCGTAGAAATCGCGGGCAAGGGTGGCATCGGTGGTGTTGACGAAGGCGACGATTTTGAATTGCGAGAGCATGGGCGAAATCTCCATTGGTGATTGTACGCGCAAGGCGTTTGACGCCGGATGTTGCGCTGTCCGCGGCTGAGGACGACGCTCGCGTCGGAGCGATTCACCTTGCAGTCAAAACTCACGATTTGCGGTTTGAAGCCCGGATATCTTTCATCAACAACATCAAATGCAGTGGGTGAACCGGCGACTGCCCGAAATCGAAGCGCAGGTAAAATCGCCGGGCATTCTCATCCAAAGCATGTACCAATACCGCTCTACCCGCGACGATCTCCGCTGCGGAAGCGGCTCGTATCAGGGCATCATTAACCAACGCGCTTCCGAGTCCGATACCTTTTTCCGACGTGTTCACTGCCAGGCGGGCAAGGAGCACAATCCCGCAAGGTTGGTTCGGCGCACCCTTTTCCGGCCCGGCGAGCGAAGCCCCGGAATGCACCTTATCGGCTATCGCCTCTTCGGCGCGAGTGCAAGCACTCTCGAGTACGAAGTCTGTCATGCTGATTCCGCGGCGCTCGGCCGCCGTCCGTATCAGCGTTTCCTGTGCTGAAGTAGCGCGCAGGTTGATTCTGCGATCCTTGGCGTTGGATAATGTGGCGGCGATGGAATCGCTTGTACAGACGTCGTATGGCATGGCGGCTTGAACGACCTTACCTGCAAGGCATTCGGCGGCCGTCCCCGCCAAACGCCGCCGACGACACCATCGCGGGTGTGAATAAGAGTAGGAAAGGTCCTCCGCTTAAAACGATCTCACCTGCAGCGCCACCACATCATCCACGCGCATCGTTTCCTTCACCACGAACGCTTCCCCATACCGTACTCCGATCAAATTTCCATAAAAACGTGAGATAGAAGCCAGCCGCTCCCGCACTTCGGTTTCGGGTGGGAATAAGTTGCTGCCGCTTTCCATCGTTCCATACTGCGATCGATACGCAAACAGCGATTCCATGCGGCGCTCGAACTGACTCGTGATATCCACCACGAACGTCGGCGGCACATTCGCATATTGCGAAGCGTAGATGATCTTAAAGGGCCGATGCGGTTCCGTATAGGGGTCGATCTTCCTCAACCCCGCTAGAAAGCAAGCTTCATAAGCCATTTCACCGGCGCGGTAATGATCCGGATGGCGCGCTTCCCAATAGGGAATGATCACCACGCGAGGCCGCTGTTCACGGACTTTCTGCGCGATGGTCATGCGTCCCGCCATCGAGTTTTCCAACCGCGCGTCGGGGAAGTGCAGGTTATCGCGCCAGTCGCATCGCAGAATGCGCGCCGCTTCCGCGGACTCAGACACGCGGATTTCCGGTGACCCGCGCGTCCCCATATCCCCCGCCGTCAAGTCGATAATGCCGGTTCTGTATCCGGCTTCCGCCATCCGCAGTAACGTTCCGCCGCAAGTCTGCTCGACGTCATCAGGGTGCGCGGCGATCGCCAAGACGTCCAGATCCGTTGAAGTGCTCACCAACTAACCCGCCGGCGTTGATACTGGGGATTATTACTTCCAAGTAAGTAGACCAGCCCAATGCCCGCAACGAAGCCGCCGATGTGCGCGAACCAGGCGGTTCCGGCTTCCGATTGATGCGAGTAAGCGATGCTTCCGAAGCCGCTGACTAACTGCGTGACAAACCAATAAAGCAGCATGAACACGGCCGGGATTTCAATGCGGGCAATCAGGAAGAAGAACACAATGGTATCGATACGCGCGCGCGGGAACTTGACCAGGTACGCCCCCATCACTCCGGCGATGGCGCCGCTCGCGCCTATCGTAGGCAGCGTGGAATCGGCATTGAAGAAGTCGTGTGTCAGCCCCGCCGCCACCCCGCATAACAGGTAGAAGAGCAGGAACTTCCCGTGCCCCATGGAGTCTTCCAGGCTGCGTCCGAACGCCCAGAGGAAGAGCATGTTGCCGATGATGTGCGCCCACCCTCCGTGCAGGAACAGGCAGGTCAGCAGCGCGCTCGGATGAAAGTGCGCCGGCACCAGTCCATAGCGCATGATGAGGAAATTGCGCGTGTACTCGTCGAGCGAAATCTCGTACAGGAACACGAGTACGTTGACGATAATGAGCAGCGTGGTGACGGTGGAAGGCGAGTACTTAGGCTGATCGTCGGCGATCGGAAACATGCGCTACCGGACGAACTCGGGGTGAACGTGGCGCTGTGCGCCCGCCATCAACTCCCGTGCCGCGGCGGCATCTCGGATGCCCCCGCGCGCCCCGATCGCCGTGCAGTTCAGCGCGGCCATCGCGTTGGAAAAATCGAGCGCCTCGGGAAGGGACATGCCGTTGAGAACAGAGTAACAAAACGCGCCATGAAACACGTCTCCCGCGCCGGTGGTGTCCAGGCAATGCACCACGTATCCGGGCGAGTAATGGAACCGTCCGTCGGCCAGCGCGAGCGCGCCATGCGAGCCAAGAGTCATGGCCGCCACGCGCATTCCGTATTCGCGTTGGATGGTTTCAAGCGCCTTGCGCGGATCTTCCATGCGCGTCCAGCGCGCGGGAAATTCACTGCTCGCCACCAGGTAATCCACTAAAGGCAGCACCTTGTCGAAGCCCGGATAGATCGTGTCCACATCCACCGAAACCGGAATGCCGTGTTCGCGCGCGATGCGGGCGGCGTGCTCCACCGCGCGCGTATCATGCCCATCGATGTGCAGCATCCGCGCGCACGTGATCTGATCCGGAGCGATCTCTTCGGGTGCGATCGCCAGGCATTCCGGCCGGCTCCAGAAGACCGTCCGCTCACCCGTGGATTGGTCGATCACAATGTACGCCGATTGATTGGGGCAGTTCTTCCGGCGTTGGACGTCACTCAGGTCCACGCCTGAACCTTCAAGCGAGCGCATCTGGATCTCGCCGCGCTCATCATCGCCCACCGTGCCGATATACTTGGCGCGCAGACCGAGCCGCGCGCAGGTCACCATCGCGCTCGCCACTTGGCCGCCGGGACTCAGCACTTCCTTCACGAAGGGAACTTTGCCGCCGTACGCCGGAAAGCGCGGGACCAGCAGCATGGTGTCGGTCGCGTTCAGCCCCACCCCGGCCACATCGAATGTCTTGCTCATGAGACCGGAAACGGGCGGAAGTGCTTGCTCAAGGCGAGACCCTGCTGCTGATAGGAAGAACCAATCTGCCGCCCGTAGAGTTTATCGGGCGCTTCGGTAAGCCGCTCAAACACCAGCCGCCCCACATACTGGCCGTCCTCCAGCAGAAACGGAACTTCGTGCGAGCGCACTTCCAGCACCGCGCGCGTGCCTTTGATATCGTCCGTGCCGTAGCCGAAACCGGGGTCGAAGAAGCCCGCGTAGTGAATGCGGAACTCGCCCACCGACGGGTCATAAGGGACCATCTCGGCGGCGAACTGCGGCGGGATGCGGACCTTCTCGCGCGACGCCAGAATATAGAATTCCTCCGGGTTGAGCACCAGATCGCGACGATGATTCCGCGCAATCGGCTCCCAGAACTCGCGTGGGTCATAGTGGCCGGTGCGCGCCAAGTCCACCTCCGGCGCGTCGCGCCGCCCGCGATAGCCGATCACCGGTCCCGCCAAGTCGACGGAGAATCGCAGACCGCCTCCGATCACAGCCTCGGCCGGCAGATCGTCGCCGCCATAAACCAGGTTCACTTCCTGATGCAGTTCGTTCAGTTTGGCGTCGGAGGCGGATGGGAAGCCGCGCGATAAACGCAACTGGTTCAGCCGCGCGCCCTGCCGCACGATCACGCGAAACGTTCCCGGCACAATCTCGGCATAGAGTTTGCCTTTGTATCCCGCCGGCACGGTATCGAACTCGCGGCCGTAATCGGTGAGCAGGCGTGTGAAGACGTCCAGGCGTCCGGTCGTACTCTTCGGGTTGGCTTTTCCTGAGATCGTCGCCGGCAGCAACAACTCCTCCTCCAGCGGAACCACGTACACCTGTCCCCGTTGCAGGGTGAACGGAGTAACCAGGGAAATTTCTTCGAGCGTGTGGGCGTCCAGCTTTCGGCGGACCGTGGAGTGCTCGTTGGGAAGGAAGCTCGCTCGTACGCGATAAGCGACCGGCCCCAGCCGCAGATCAATGCTCGAAGGTTGAATCTGATCCAGCTGGACCGGGTTGGCCGAACGGATTTGCCCGCTCTCCACCAGATGCCGCAAACGCTGAGACGGAAGAATTCCTGTGGTATGCGCGGAGCCGGGGAAAAGATCGAGATCGGGGAAAAGACTTTGCCTGCGCCAATCCAAGAGCAAATGATAACGCGGCCGGCAACCGCAGCCGTTTTACGGGCGCGATTTTACCTCGTAAAGATACACCGTGTGAACCATGCCCATGACTGGGATCTTGGTTACCGAAACGGGCTTCCAGCCGCGTATTTCGTAGTCATGCGAAACCACTCGGGCGCCGGCGTGCAAAGTGGTCAGAACCGGCTTTAGCCGCTCGTTCGAGTCAGTTAGGAAGTACAGCGTAACCACATCGGCCGGCGCCAGGTCGGCGTGCAGAGCGTTCCCTTCGATGATGCGGATCCGGTCGTCAAGCCCCAGCAGCTTGATGCGGGCGGTCGTCTTGGCAACGATATCGCGGGAAAGTTCGATGCCGACGCCCTTTGCCCGGTAGTCCTGGACAGCCTTGATCAGGATTCGCGCGTCACCGCAGCCCAGGTCGTACACCGTCTCGCCGGGCTGGACCTTAGCGACCCGCAGCATGCCATCCACCACCGCCATTGGGGTGGGCATATCGGGACCGAGATTTTCGGGGTTCTTGAACTGTTGCGCGGGCAGCAGGCTAGCCGTCGTCAGAACCAGTGCTAGAAGAGGAGCGGTGAGTAGAAAAACTCGCATGTGACAGTTGGCTTATTTCGTGCCCGCGGGCATCGTCGATACTCGCGCTAACCTCAATTTTACAATATGCGACATGATCTCGGACCACGCATTCCAAAGATCGTGCGGGCGGGAGATGGTGTACTCATATCCCCTGAGCCGCTTCACGACGCTGCCGATCGCATCCCGCCACGGATTAGCCGTGGGATTTAGGTTATAATTCATGTAGAAGACCGGGAAACTAAGGTCGCTGCTTAGCGCCTTGATCGGTTCCGCCGGCACTCCTTCTTCCATCATCACCTTAGGTCCCGCGAAGATCACGGCATCGGGATGGTTATTGGCCATCTCCGTGGTGATGAGTTGGGTAAGAAACTCGGTATCGGAATGTTTTTGGTTTAGCTGGTTCACATGCACGGTGCCCAGCTTCAGAGAACCCAGGCTGCTGCCGAGCGCGGGGAAATCGATCTGATCCGCCTGGTCCTGCCGATAGACCACGCGTTGCTCCTGCATGTTGAAAGCGACGATGGAAAATTTGCCGATGCGCGGCTCCCGCGAAATATTCCGAAGAATGGAAACCAGCGCCGCCGTATCCAGCGGCTGCATGGAGGAAGCCAAGTAATGCTGCGGAGCGAAGTTGATCAGCACTTTGACATTCAATCCGCTGCTGGCGTCGCGGGAAATCGGAGGTTCTTCGCGAAATGGCTCCAGGTCGGCGGCTTCGATTACGCCCGGCGCCAAGGCCAGATGCACGCCTTTCTCCTTGGCCGTCAGCGACGCGGAACTCGACCAGTAGGCGCTGCACACTCGCTGACTGCGATCGCGCATCAGCCAATCCACCTGATAGTTTCCTTCGCCCACAATGAAAGACGCATCGAGAAAGGCTTGGCCGCCCGCTTTTTCATCGAGTTTCGGGACCGAAATTTTTTCGGTGAAATAAGAAGGGTCGTCGGGGTGGGAGTCCGGGGTGACGCGGAAGATGACGGTTAACACATCGTCGCCGCCGTTGAGATCTTTCATGGGCAGTGAAACTTCGTAGCCGGAATGAAACTTCAGGTCAAAGCCTAGTTCGGGCTTTTGAGGCGTCACCGTGCACGGGATGTCTTTGCGAGGGTCCTTGGTATCAAGGATCGCGGAGTCTTCCGAGAAAATCAGCAACCGGGCGCCGGGACCGGAAGCCTGCAGAAGAGATTGCGCGCAAAGGCTATGGTAAGCGCACGTACTACCCAGTACGAATGCACTCGTCCCGCGAACAAGCCGACCGATCCACCCCATTGTCTCGTCTCCTGGCGGCTGAGAAGATGTTTGATGATTACGTTAGCTGACCTGTCGCCCCGATGCAAGCCTAAAGTTATGGGAGTTTGCGCCGATGGTCAGAAATCGTTCAAATGGCTTTAGTTAAGCGGGTCGGAAACTTAGGGCTTTTGGGTCTAATATTGCTGTCGGAGCATCAGGTTGCTTAATGACACTCGCGGAAACTCCGGTGGCTGATTCCACCGCCATCCCCCAAACCGATCTGTCGGAAGAATTGAGACTGGCTCGTCTGGAAACAGACAACCTGTTTCGGTTAATCGGCGAGCAGGACATTTATACGCGGCCGCTGCCGCAGCGGCACCGCTTAATCTTTTACGCCGGGCATCTGGAAGCGTTTGACTGGAATCAGGTGGGGCGGCTCGCACTGGGCGAATCGCATGTACACGAAACGTTTGACCGGTTGTTTGAGCGCGGGATCGATCCCGAACCGGGCCAGCTTCCGTCGGATCAGGAATCCGATTGGCCGTCGGTCGAAGAAACGGCTGCGTACGTCCGGAACGTCCGGGAACGGCTGGATAGCGTTTGGGCAAAGGCACCCGCTGAGTTCCGGCATACCGCATTGGAGCATCGTTGGATGCACGCGGAAACACTCGCCTACCTGTTTCATAACCTGCCGCATGAGCGGAAGAACCGGCCGTCGATTAGTGATAAAGCGGAAGGCGCAAAGAAACCGGCGCTTGTGGATCATCGCTTCATCACTATTCCCGCCGGTTCGGCGACGCTGGGCAGGAAACGGGAGTTGGGCTTCGGGTGGGATAACGAGTTTGACGAGCATGCCGTAGACGTTCCCGCTTTTTCGGTTTCCAAGTACAAAATCACAAACGGCGACTACCTCGCGTTCGTGGAAGCCGGGCAGGAAGCGCCGCACTTCTGGACGAACCGCGATGGCGAGTGGTACTACCGCGGCATGTTCGAAATGGAGCCGCTGCCGCTCGATGCCCCTGTGTACGTGACGCAGCGGCAAGCGGCGGCTTACGCGAACTGGCGCGGTGCGCGACTGCTCACGGAAGCGCAGTTTCATCGCGCGGCGTACGGTACTCCGGAAGGCAACGAAAGGGAGTTTCCCTGGGGCGCCGACGCCGGCCATGCCGGCGTTCACGGAAACTTCGATATGCAGCACTGGGATCCGGTTTCGGTGACGGAGTATCCGGGCGGACGCAGCGCCTTCGGCGTGGCCCAAATGATCGGTAACGGGTGGGAGTGGACCGAAACGGTATTTGGCCCTTTCCCCGGTTTTGCGGCGAAGCCAAACTACCCCGGCTACTCCGCCGATTTCTTTGACGAAAAGCATTTCGTCATCAAGGGCGCGTCGCCGCGCACCGCCGCTGTGCTCACACGGCGCTCATTACGGAATTGGTTTCGGCCGGACTACCCGTATTTATACGCGACATTTCGCCTGGTGGAGAAGGCATAAGTCATGACGATCACCACTCGGGTGGCCCGTAAGCAGACCGCTCCCGCGCAGTTTGCGGAGCATGTTCTCGATGGATTGAGCCATCCCCACCAAAAGTGGCTCTCGGCGGAGTATCTTTATGACGACGTCGGCTCGGCGCTCTTTGAAGCCATCACCGCGCTTCCGGAATATGGCCTCACCCGCGCCGACGCCCGCCTGTTGAAGCAGCATGCGGAGGCGATAGTCGGGCCGTCCGAACAGCCGCTGCGGATTGTGGAGCTCGGGAGCGGGTCGGGTTTGAAGACGCGCTGGCTGCTCGAAGCGGCGGTGCGGCGGTTAGGGTCGGTGCCGTATACGCCGATCGATGTCTCACCGTTCGCTCTCGAGTTGTGCCGGCAGTCGCTCGGAAGGATTCCGGGTGTCGAGATCAGCCTGCAAGAGGCCACTTATTTGCCGGGGTTGCGTGCCGCGCTGGCCGCGCGCGCGGTGAATGAGCGCGTGATGGTATTGTTTCTCGGCAGCACCATCGGGAATTTTCCAAGGCCGGACGCGGTGCAGTTTCTGATCGACGTTCGGTCTCTGTTGCAAGCGGGAGACTCCGTCCTGCTGGGCGCGGATCTGGTAAAGCCGCGCGAGCAGTTGCTTTTGGCGTACGATGATCCCGTGGGAGTGACGGCGGCGTTCAACCGCAATCTGCTGGCGCGAATCAACCGCGAGCTTGACGGGCAGTTCGATCTGCGCACATTCGAACACGAAGCGCGCTTCGAAGAGCGGGAGTCCCGGATTGAGATGCATCTGCGGTCGACGCGTTCCCAGATGGTGCGGGTGGGCGCGTTGAAGCGGGCATTCCGTTTCCAGGCGGGTGAAACCATCTGGACGGAATCGAGCTGCAAGTTTACGCCGGAGAGCGTCCGGGAGTTGGCCGCGTCCGGTGGTTTGGTCTGCACGGAGCAGTGGATCGACGGCGAATGGCCCTTCTCCGAGAACCTGCTCATGGCCGGTTAATGGAAGCCGGCCAGGCGCTAGCGGTCGAGTTTCGCGGTATCTCTTACGAAGCTTCGGGAAAGCGGATACTCAACAACCTTTCGTTTCGCGTGCAGGGCGGCGAGACCCTGATCCTACTTGGCCGGAGCGGCTCCGGCAAAACGACGGCTCTGCGGCTGATTAACGGGCTGCTCATTCCCACGGCGGGCGATGTGACGGTGGGAGACCGCGCGGTTCGCGAGTGGGATTCAATTGAACTGCGGCGCAAGACCGGGTATGTCATTCAGGAAGCAGGCTTGTTTCCGCACTTCACGGTGGAACGGAACGTGGGCCTCGTTCCATCGTTACTGGGCTGGCCGAAAGACAAGATCCAAGGCCGCACTGCGGAACTACTGGAGCAGGTGGGGTTGCCCGCCGCGGATTTCGGAAAGCGTTTTCCACGCGAGCTTTCGGGTGGTCAGCGGCAGCGCATCGGGGTGGCTCGGGCGCTGGCCGCGCGGCCCGGGTTAATGCTGCTGGATGAACCGTTCGGCGCGCTCGATCCCGTGACGCGGCTCGAACTGCAGAGACAGTTTCTGGAGCTTCGCGAGCGCGAGCACGTGACATCTGTTTTTGTCACGCACGATGTTCGCGAAGCGGTAAAGCTGGGGACGAAGATTGCGTTGTTGAACGGCGGCAATCTGGAATTCTTCGGCTCACCGAGGGAATTCGAGAAGAGCGAAGGCGAGGAAGCGCGGCGGTTTCTAGAGGTGCTGCAGTGATCCCGCGCGCGCTGCTACAAGAGATCGGCGAACTTTCGGTGGAGCACATCACGATGGTGGCCATCGCGCTGGCGGTGGCCGCCGCAATCGCGATCCCCGCCGCCATCGCCATCTCGCGGAGGCCGCGCATCAGCCGCGTGACGCTGGGATTCGCGAACATCCTGCAGACGATTCCCAGCTTGGCGCTCTTCGGGTTTCTAATTCCGATTCCGTTCTTGGGCGTGGGCAAAGCCACGGCGATTGTGGCGCTGATTTTGTACGCGCTGCTGCCGATTTTGCGCAACACGCTCGTCGGGATTACCGGCGTGGATGCGGCGGTGCGCGAATCGGCCGTCGCGATGGGGATGACCAGCGGACAAATTCTTCGCCAGGTGGAACTTCCGCTGGGCGCCCGCTCCATTCTTACCGGCGTTCGCATCGCCACTGTGACGACCATCGGAACCGCGACGATTGCGGCGGCGATCGGGGCGGGCGGCCTTGGCGTCTTCATCTTTCGCGGGATCGCGTCCATCGATACCGAACAGATTTTAGCGGGCGCGATTCCGGCGGCGCTGATGGCGGTGATCGCCGATGAACTGCTGGGATGGCTGGAACGGAGACTCTCGTGAAGCGCGGCTGGCTTATACCCATGGTGTGCGTTCTGCTGAGCGGCTGCTCGCATCAACGTTACCTGACGGTCGGATCCAAGAACTTCACGGAGCAGTTGGTGCTCGGCGAGATTATCGCGCAGCACCTGGAGCGGGAGTTACACGTTGAGGTTCGGCGGAAGCTGGACTTGGGCGGAACGTTTCTTGCGCAGCAGTCGATTGTCACAGGATCGATCGACCTATACCCGGAGTACACCGGAACCGCGCTGACCTCCGTCCTGAAGCAGCCCGTGGTGAAAGATCCCGCCGCGGCGATGGAGAAAGTGCGCGCCGGCTATGCGCGTTGGAACCTGCGCTGGATGAACTCGCTCGGCTTTGAAAACACCTTCGCGATGGCCGTGCGCCGCGAGGATGCGCAAGCGCGCCACGTTCACACCTTGAGCGATGCCGTCCGGTATCAACCCGGCTGGCACATCGGCGTTGGTTATGAGTTTGAATCGCGGCCGGACGGTTTGCCGGGGTTGCTCAAAACATACCCGCTGAGGCAGTCAGGTTCCATCCGCACCATGGATCTCGGCTTACTCTACAAAGCGCTGGCGCAGCGGCAGGTGGACCTGGTAGCGGGCAACTCAACCGATGGCGCGCTTAGCATTCTGCCGATCGATGTGCTCACCGACGATAAGCACTTCTTTCCGCCGTATGAAGCGGCCATCGTGGTGCGATCGCAAGCGCTGCGCGAATACAGCGGACTGGAAGCGGCGCTGCGCCAACTGGAGGGCCGCTTTTCCACCGATGTGATGCGCAAGCTCAACTATGAAGTGGATGGGAAGCACCGGCCGGTACGCGAGGTCGCGGCCGAAGCACTTAAGAAACTTGGTTTCAATTAACGGTGACGAAGCGCGCCAGATCGTGGTTTTTGCGGACGCGATCGATCGGAAAAACCTGACTGTGCATCACAAGCCAGATACCGGGTGGGAGTATGCGCGCGGCTAAAAGGCTTTCCGTGAGGTTCTGCAGGCCATCGGTCTTCTCAAAACCGAGCGGCGTCATGGCGCCGGTGAAGATGATCGGGAGATGCAAATCGGGCAGGTGCGCTTTCAGGTAGAGTCCGGTCTCGACCATTGTATCGGTGCCGTGCGTGATGACGATGGGGGCATTGTCCGGCAGCAGGCCTTTGACGGTTTCGAGGATTTCCTGACGATCCTGATCCGTCATCTCCAGGCTGTCTTTGTTCATCAGATGGCGCGCTTCGAGTTCGGTATCGGGCAGACGCAGTCTCTCAACGAAGCGATCGATTTTCGACTCCACATTGGATACATTTCCGGTTTGCTCCGAATACATCTTCTCGATCGTGCCGCCGGTCGAGAGCAGGTGAATGATCATCACTCCCGATTATGCTTGGCCGCTTAAGGCGGAGCGCATGGGACACTGAAACGCATGGCAGTTCTGATGGGAATTCATCCCGTCGCCGAAGCTTTGCGAGCGCGGAGCCCGCTGGAGCGCATCCTGATCGCCCGGGGCGCGGGCGGTGCGCGCATCCAGGAAATTGTGGAGCTGGCGCGCGCGAATTCCACGCCGGTGCGATTCGAAAACCGCGACGCGCTGGACCGGCTGGCGGGCAAAGGATCGCATCAGGGCGTGCTGGCGTTGGGCGCGGCCAAACGCTACTCGGATCTGGACGACATCGCGCCGACGGCGAAGTTAGTGGTGGTGCTTGATGGCGTGGAAGATCCGCATAACTTGGGCGCGATCGCGCGTACCGCGCATGCCGCGGGCGCCGATGCGATTATCATTCCCGAGCGCCGCGCGGTGGGATTGACGGAGACGGTGGCGAAGGCGGCGGCGGGTGCGCTGGAGCATCTGCCGATCACGCGCGTGACCAACATCAATCGGACTTTGGAGAAGCTGAAGGAGCAGGGTTACTGGATTTACGGCATGGACGAGCGCGGAACGCAAAGTTATGCGGATGTGGAATGGGGCGCGCCGACGGCGATTGTGCTGGGGGCGGAGGGCCATGGCCTGCATGAGCTGGTGCGCAAGCATTGCGACGTGCTGGTGCGTATTCCGATGGCGGGGAAAATCGCGTCGTTGAATGTGTCTGTGGCGGCGGGGATTGTACTGTTTGCGTGGCGGGAGAAGAGCGTGGCGAAATGAGCGTGCGCGTGTTGAAGGCGCCGTTCGATTCCGGCCATCGCTGTGAGCGGATGGCGCGCGGGCCGGGATATTTGCTTTCAAATGGCGTGGTTGAGAACGTAGCCGTCGAATCGGTTGAAAGTTCGTCGATCGGCGAAGTGCAGTGCGCCTTCGATCTCAACCGGCAGATCTCCTCGCGCGTGCGCGAGATCAGAGAGGCCGGCGACTTTCCGGTGGTGCTTTCCGGCAACTGCAACAGCGCGCTGGGCACTATCGCTGGCTTGGGCGCGGAGACCACCGGCATTCTCTGGTTCGACGCGCACGGGGAGTTCAATACACCGGAAACCACGCGTAGCGGCTTCTTCGACGGCATGCCGCTGGCAGTCGCAACCGGACGGTGCTGGAGGCGGATGGCGGAAAGCATCCCGCATTTTGCGACGGTCCCGGAGCGCAATATTGTGCTGGCCGGGGTGCGGGAGACGGACCCCGATGAACAGGCCGCGCTGGACGGTTCCGGGATTCATCAAGTGCATGATCTGGAGCGGCTCGGCGCGATCCTGGATGAGATTGCGCCGCGCGTGCGGACTTGGTACGTGCACCTCGATCTGGACGCGCTCGATCCAAGCGAGGCCACTGCGAACCAGTGGGTTCCTTCGGGCGGACTGAGTGCGCAGGGAATCGCGGATGCGATCGAGCTTGCGGCGCGGCGGCGGCCCATCGGCGCGGTGGGGTTGGCATCGCTTGACCCGGCCTGCGACGGCGACGGCCGCGCGCTGGCGATAGCCCGGGATCTGATCGGGCTGACGCTGAGCCTCGCGGCATCACGTTAGAATCAACTGTCAGTGCGCAACCTCTTTCTAGTACTGGTTCTCTGCTTGCCTTTGGCTGCGCGCCAGCCCCTGCGGGCGAGGCATGCGATGGTGGTGACCGTGGAAACCCATGCCACCAATGCGGGCGCGGCCGTGCTGCAAAGCGGAGGCAACGCCATCGACGCGGCCGTCGCCGTGGGATTCGCGCTGGCGGTAACGCATCCTTCGGCGGGAAATATCGGGGGCGGCGGCTTTATGCTGGTGCGCCTGGCGGACGGGCGCTCCACGTTCATCGACTTTCGCGAGCGCGCTCCGGGGGCGGCCACGCACGATATGTACTTGGACGCGAGCGGGAACCCGGGCGATGAGAGCCGCGTCGGGTATCGCGCCAGCGGCGTTCCCGGTACCGTTCGCGGGCTTTTCTACGCCCATGAGAAGTATGGCAAGAAGCCGTGGAAAGACTTGGTGCAGCCCGCCATCGATCTCGCGCGCACCGGATTTCCGGTTTCCTGGGGGTTGGCCGAGTCTCTGAAGCATCCGGATAATGAGTTGAAGCTTTCAAGCTTCCCGGAATCCAAACGAATTTTCCTGAAGAACGGTGCGCATTTTGAACCTGGCGATTCGTTGATTCAGCCCGAGCTCGCGGCCGTATTGAACCGCATCCGGGACAGTGGCGCGGCCGGGTTTTATGAAGGGGAGACCGCTCATCTGCTGGCCGAAGATATGCGCGAGCATGGCGGGATTGTCACCGAGCAGGATTTAAAGGAGTACAAGGCAATCGAACGGCAGCCGCTCACCGGCACTTATCACGGCAACACGGTGATCACCGCGCCGCCGCCCAGTTCCGGCGGGATCGGGATTCTGCAGATGATGGGGATGCTGGACGGCACGGATTATGCCAGCACGGGAGCAGGCTCGGCGCGCGAGTATCATTTTCTGGCGGAAGCGATGCGCCGCTTCTTTGCCGACCGCAGCGAGTATATGGGCGATCCGGATTTCGTCAAAGTGCCAGTGGCGGCGCTGCTGAACCCTAAGTACATCGAATCGCTACGCGCGTCCATCAATCCGGATAAGGCGACTCCGAGCAGCGAAGTAAAGCCGGGCGCTCTGACTACCTACGAGAGTTCCAACACCACGCACTT
Organism: Bryobacteraceae bacterium; assembly: GCA_965225785.1. Classification (GTDB taxonomy): domain Bacteria; phylum Acidobacteriota; class Terriglobia; order Bryobacterales; family Bryobacteraceae; genus Bog-113. The sequence goes on from CBDDBV010000035.1 coordinate 357,581, forward strand.
TTCCATTGTGGATGCGGAAGGCAACGCGGTCTCGCTGACTTACACGCTGAACGATAGTTTCGGAAGCGGAGTCACGGCGAGTAAGTTGGGCTTTCTATTGAACGATGAGATGGATGACTTCGCTCCCAAGCCGGGGCAGCCCAACGGTTTCGGGTTGGTGCAAGGCGAGTTTAACTCGGTGGCGCCGCACAAGACTCCGCTCTCGTCGATGACGCCGACGATTCTGGTGAAAGATGGAAAACTGCGCGCGGTGCTGGGCACGCCCGGCGGCCCCACGATCATCAACTCCGTACTGCAGGTTGCGCTCAACATCGTCGATTTCGGGATGAATGCGCAGGAAGCCGTGGATCAGCCGCGTATTCACAACCAGTGGATGCCGGATGAGATTCGCGCGGAAGAAACGATCTCTCCCGATACGATCGAGTTACTGAAATCGCGCGGGCATTACGTTCGCGTAGTCAAGCAGATCGGGGAAATGGCCGTCATCCTGGTCGAAGACGGCTGGCTGCAGGGCGCGCCTGACGGGCGCACCGAAGGTACCGCTAAAGGATTCTAATTGAACCGCGTTCTATCAACTCATCTCTTTATCAATCATCGTTTGACGGTCGCGTGGCTGAACCGCGTGGAGCAGGCCGGCATCCCGGCCGTGGAAATATTTTGCGCTCGGCAGCACCTGGATTACCGCGATAAGGCGCAGATCGGCGAACTCGGCCATTGGTTTCGCGATTCCCGCTTGAACCTGCATTCTCTTCATTCGCCGATGTATACGGACGATAAGTGGGGACGCAGCGGGCCGGATACGTGGCTGACGGTGACGGAACCGATCAAGAGCGAGCGTATTCGCATGGTGGATGAGATCAAGCGGGCGATTGAAATCGCGGAGACGATTCCATTCAAGTATCTGATCCAGCACCTGGGAGTAAGTGGGGAAGAGTACGATGAGCGAAAGATCGACGCGGCGTTCAACTCTCTGGAGGAGCTTTCGTTGTTCGCGCGCCAGCGGGGCGTGCAGATGCTGCTGGAAAACATCCCGAACGAGCTATCGACGGCGACGCGCCTGAAGAATTTTCTCCAAATGACTCATCTGGATCTTTACTTCGTGTTCGACACCGGCCACGCGAACCTGGGTGCCGGTGTGAAGCATGAATTCGAAATCATGCAGGACCGGATCCGTTCGCTGCATGTCCATGACAACGACGGCAAGAGCGACCTGCACTTGTTTCCTTTTCTCGCGGAAGCGGGAACGATAGATTGGGAAGAGACGATGAAGTTACTGCGCGGGTATCCGGAACAATATCCGCTCTTACTGGAGCTGAAGGAAGTGGCCGAATATCAGCAGCCGCTGGATCAAGTGAATGAAGTGTTCGACAAGCTGGAAGGTATTCAGTAGACACGACACCCGCCATGACTCCTGAGCCAATATCATCCGAGCAGCGGGAAAGCCTGCGGCGCCTGAGCGCGCATCTTTTACAAACGCATAAGCTGTTGCTTGATCTGGAACGAGTCCGATACGAGCAGATGCATGGCCCGATCACATCGACCGGGGAATTTCTCAACCTGGTGCTCAGTCACGCACAATTCGAATGGCTCCGGCAGTTATCGGGATTGATTGTGGAACTGGATGAAATTACCGCGCCTCGCAGCAAAGCCGGGGCGGAGGAAGCGGCGTCGGCGATATCGCAGGTGCGTGAATTGATGATGCCGAATGAAATGGGCGGCGACTTTCAGCGGAACTATTGGCGCTCCATTCAGGATTCCCCCGACGTGGTGTTCGCACATCGGGAGATGGGGAAGCTGCTGTAACATGATTCTTTAGACCAACCGATCATGTTGAAATGGCCCGAAGTATTGAATCTGGCGAAGAATGGCAATCCGGCGCCCGAGCGCAAAGTGACGAAAACGGAAGCGGAGTGGCGGGCGCAACTCAGCCCGGATGAATATCGCGTAACCAGACAGGCGGGGACGGAACGGGCTTTCAGTTCGCAGATGTGCAGCCTGTTCGAACCGGGGATTTATCTCTGCCGATGCTGCGATACCGTGCTGTTCGATGCGTCGGAGAAGTTTGAATCGGGGACGGGCTGGCCATCGTTCACGCAGCCGGTGACGCCCAATGTGGTGGCTTATCACTTCGATGGCCCGGCCTTTCTGAAGCGAGTGGAAACGATCTGCAACACCTGCGATGCGCATCTGGGCCACGTGTTTCCGGACGGCCCGGCGCCTAGCGGGCTGCGATACTGCATGAACGCTGTGGCGCTGAAGAAATCCACCGAACATTAAGCCGGCGGTAGAACCTACTGAATGAACAAGCCGTTGGGCAATACGGCTTCCTGAGGCTCGGTCTGTTCGTAAATCGATACCGGCTCCAGCGGGGCGCTCGATGATGCGGTTAAAGTTACCTGCATGGTGGTGGCGCTGGTTACGGTGAGTGAGTTTACGGCGATTCCTGATGACGCTGAAAATACCAGGTTCGTCGCGCCTTGCTGGAAGGTTGTGTTAGCGCCGGTGATGGTGAAGCTGCCAGACATGCCGTGAGTGAGGGTCGACGGCGAAATGGACGTGATTACCGGCGCGGTTGGCGGAACTAACTGGTTATAACCGCCGCGTATGAGGAAGATCGCCATGTCGCCGCGGGTCACCGGATCCGTCGGACAATACTCGAGCGGCACGGAACTGCAACCGGCGGTGATGGTGTCCTGATACATCCGCTGAATCCAATTGAATGCGTAGTAAGTGGATGGAACATCGGTGAAGTAGGGCGTCGGGCTCGAGGTGAACATGGTGGCCGGACCGTAACGCGCGCGAATAATGAAGATGCCCATCTGGTCACGCGTGACGGTAGTCGACGGGCAGTAGTTGATCGGTGTGCCTCCGCAACCGGCGGTGATGCCGAGCTCGTAGAGCTTTTGAATCCAGGGAAAGGCGAAGTAAGTAGAGGGGACGTCGGCGAAGTATGGAGCCGGAGAGTAGGTGAAAGGTCCGTCGCCGAGAATGGTTCGGACGATAAAGATTGCCATATCGTCGCGAGTGACCGTCTCGCCGGGACAGTAATCGTTGCTTCCGCATCCGGCGGTGATGTTCTTGTTATTGAGTAGATTGACGGCGTCGAAGTAGTAAGTGCCGGGCAATACATCGCTGAAGGTGGTTGCGGTGAAGTTCTGGGCGACGGTGAGGGGGAGTCCGTTGACGGTGATCACGGCGCCGCGGTCCGACCCTGTGGTGTTGGCTTGCAGAGTGAGCGCGAGGTTGCCGGAGCCGGTGCCAGAGGAGGCGCTGGTGATCCAGGAAGGCAGGCTGGACGCGGACCAGGTGCAGGAACTTGCGGCTGTCAGGGGAATGCTTAGAGTTTGAGCGGTGGAATCGGCGTTGGCCGTTGCAGCGAGAGTTTGGATACAGGGTGTAAGCGCCCGGATCACATTGTTATAGGAATCGGCGACATAGATGACGCCGCCCGGGAGCAATACCAAACCCTCGGGGAAGTTTAGGTTCGCGCTGGTTGCAGGGCCGCCATCGCCCGAATATCCAAAGGAGGCGCCGGCGACGGTGCTCAAGATTCCACTCGAGGACACCTTCGTAATGCGGTTGTTAGAAGCGTCCGCGATAAAAAGGTTTCCGCTCCCGTCGACCGCTACTCCATAGGGAAGGGAGAGTTGTCCGATAGTAGCGGCAACTGTGGAGATGACTCCCGCCGTACTTACCTCACGGACCACATTGTTTTCCGTGTCCGCGACGTAAAGGTTTCCGATTGTGTCGACGGCAAGTCCATTCGGATTGTTGAGTTGGGCAGCCACTGCCGGGCCGCTGTCTCCAGAGTAACCGGGGGCGCCGTTTCCCGCCACGGTCGTGATGACACCGGCGGCGGTCACCTTGCGGACGGAGTTGTTGTAAGTATCCGCAATGAAAAGGTTGCCGGCGGTGTCGATCACAACGGCTTGAGGGAAGGAGAGGGTTGCTTCGGTCGCGGGGCCGCCGTCCCCGGAATACCCGAAGGCTCCAGTTCCGGCCACGGTGGTAATGATGCCTGTGGCGGAGATCTCGCGGACCACGGAGTTATAAGTATCGGCGACAAATACGTCACCGCTGCATTCACGGCGACGCCGGAAGGGTAATTCAGTTGCGCCGCTGTGGCCTGACCGTTGTCACCGGAGTATCCGTAGCTTCCGGTTCCAGCCAGGGTAGTGATCACTCCACCAGGCACAACCTGGCGGATGCGGTTATTTCCCGCATCGGCGATATATAACGTACCATTTGCCGCTACGGCTACATCTCCGGGAGTGGCGAGGAGCGCGGCGAGCGGGGCCCCGCCATCTCCGCCGTAATTGCCCGACCCGTTCCCGGCAATAGTCGTTATAACTCCCAAAGTCGATATTTCGCGAACCCTATTGTTATCCGAGTCACAGATGTACACTGTACCGCCGGTTCCCACCATGACGCTTTCGGGGTAATTCAACTCCGCGCTTGTGGCTGGTCCCCCATCGCCTAAGTAACCGAGGCTGCCGTTTCCCGCGATGGTCGTGATGGTTCCGTCGACCAGCACCTTACGAATAACCGAGTTACCCGAATCCGCGATATACACGTTTCCGCTTGCATCCGATGCGACACCTTCCGGATCGTTCAACTGCGCGCTGATCGCGGACGCGCCATCCCCGGAGTAGCCGCTCAAACCATTTCCCGCGAACGTGCTGATTGTGGAGCCGCTGGAAACTTTTCGAACTACCGAGTTGTTCGCGTCTGCAATATACAGATTTCCCCCGGCGTCGACGGCCAGCCCGATTGGAAACGACAGCGATGCCGCCGTGGAGGGACCACCATCCCCAGAGTACCCGGCGAAGTGGTTTCCGGCATACGTATTGATCGTCCCGACGGCGGAGACAATTCGAACAACCTGGTTGTATGTGTCTGCGATGTAGACGTTCCCGTTGCCGTCAAGGGCGAGACCCTCCGGATCGCTAAGCGCCGCCTGGATGGCGGGGCCGCCGTCTCCGGTATAACCCGACATCCCGGTGCCCGCTAAGGTAGTGATTGTTCCGGTGGATGAAACCTTTCTAACAACGTTGTTGTCTGTATCGGCAATCAGTAGATTTCCGCTTTGGTCAAAAGCGAGGCCGAGCGGATAGTCCAGATCAGCATCTGTGGCGGGGCCGCCATCTCCAGAGTAGCCCGCAGTCCCGGTGCCGGCGAATATCGTAATGGCGCCCCCTGGAGTCAACTGGAACACTACATTTAAGTCCGGATCTGCAACATAGAGATTCCCGGCGGAATCTGAGGCGACACCCGACGACGGGCCTATTGAGATGCTGGTAGCCGGGGCCGCGAACGGCGGCAAAGCTCCGCCGGCGACCGTGGAAATGGTATAGGACTGTGCCCAGAGAGCGGGCGTGAGTAAGACAAATGCCGCAATTGTGAAATTCATATGGGGACGAAGCAAACCGAATCCTGTTCCGGCGCGATTCGGCGGAACAGCGACCTAACGGAGTTTCCTAATCGCCACTTCCTTGAAGTAAACAATATCGTTATCACTATGGTTCTGTAGGCCGAACCATCCCTGATCGGGACGCCGTCCGCGCAGCGGTTCGAAAGTAAACTTGATCTTCGGCACGGCGTCGCCTTCGTGATAATCGGTCACCTTGACGCCGTTCACAGTCACCATAGTGTGCGGGCCGTCGATGGTGATCTCCATGGTGTTCCATTCCGGCCCCGGCTTACCAGGGCGCGCCAAGGGCTTAGTAAGTGAGTAGAGTGTCCCGGTTACGTGATATTCGTCTTCGCCGCTTGACTCCGGATTGTTATCGATCTGAACTTCATAGCCGTAATGCACCGGCATCCAGGCTTCGCGCGGCTCCACGGGAATGCGAATATAGACGCCCGAGTTATCGTTCTTGTCGCGCATCTTATAAACCACGCGGATGACGCAGTTACCCACTTCGCCGCCGGTCCAATAGAGCAGGCCCATGCCCCCGCCGGTCTTGATGAGTCCGTTCTCGACCACGTCGTTACCGGGTCCGACGTGCTTCCAACCGTTCAAGTCCTTGCCATCGAAAAGCGGCTTCCAATCCGTGCCGCCCGCGTGATCGGCGGCGCGAGCGGCGCCCGAGAGTGCCAGGCTGAACAACAAAACCATTCCGAATCGCATGTGATTACGTTACACGAAGCGGAAAATGCGTGAGAACCTCGCGCTCTTTGAGGCACTCCCGGAATGTTTCCAAGTGGGGGAATCGACATGGACGTGCAGCAACGGCAGAAGACGATCGACCTGACGCTGGTCGCGCTCGAGAAGCAGTTCGGCAAGGGCGCGATTCTGCGTCTCGGATCGGATGCGGTCACCGCCGTCTCGGTCATCTCCACCGGGTCGATCTCGATCGACGCGGCGCTCGGAGTGGGCGGCGTTCCGCGCGGCCGAGTGGTGGAAATCTATGGACCGGAATCCTCCGGCAAAACGACGCTGACGCTGCAGATCATCGCGCAGGCGCAGAAGGAAGGCGGGACGGCGGCCTTTATCGATGCCGAACACGCGCTCGATCCCAACTATGCGCGCAAGCTGGGGGTGGATATCGATAACCTGCTGGTCTCGCAGCCGGACCACGGCGAGCAGGCGCTGGAGATTGCGAACGCACTGATCAACTCCGGCGCGGTGGATGTGGTGGTGGTGGATTCGGTGGCGGCGCTGGTTCCGAAAGCGGAACTGGAAGGCGAGATGGGCGACAGCCACATGGGGCTGCACGCGCGCCTGATGTCGCAAGCGCTGCGCAAGTTGACCGGCACGGTGGCGCGCACAAATACCTGTCTGATCTTCATCAATCAGGTTCGCGAGAAGATCGGCGTGATGTTCGGGAATCCGGAGACCACTACCGGCGGACGGGCGCTGAAGTTCTACTGCTCGGTGCGCATGGAAGTGCGGCGCACGGGAGCGATTAAGGACGGAGAGAACACGGTCGGCAACCGGACCAAGGTGAAGGTGGTGAAGAACAAAGTGGCGTCGCCGTTCCGCGAGGCAGAGTTCGACATCATCTACGGCGAGGGCGTTTCGAAAGAAGGCGATCTGCTGGATATCGGAGTGCAGCAGAACATCGTGGAGAAGTCGGGATCGTGGTTCAGCTATAAGGGTGAACGGATCGGGCAGGGCAGGGAAAACGCGCGGCAGTTTCTGCGCGACCATGCCGACATGACGATGAAGCTCGACGGCGAATTGCGCGGTGTGTTGAAGCTGACGGCGCGCGTGAATTAGGTCCGGTTTACTTTACGTCCGGTTTGCTGGCGGCGAGACGGTCGCGCCAGACGCGGAATCGAGCGAGCAGTTGGGCAGGCGGTTCGCCGGCTTGCAAGAACTGCATACCCTGCGCCGGAACCGCGCTGAGGAAGAAGCGGTAGCGCATGCGCCCCGGCGCATCCTGGAGTTCATCCAAACTTTCTCCTTCGGCTTCATCCCTGGCCTGCATGGATTGGAAGAGCGCGAGCAGCGACGGCAATTTCGAGTCGGCTCCCAACGCCTTTTCCAAGGCCGGAATAGACTTCTGCAGATCCGCGTAAGCGCGATGGCGGCCGGCCAGAAGCATGGCGACCACTTCGTCCTCGCCTTCGGTTGCCCCATCCGCGTAGATCACGGCGAGAATGCGAGTGGCGGCGGGCGGTCCAGCGCCGAGAGGAAGGGAATGACCGGTATCCATATCGCGATGGGCGGGCAGTTCGGATTCCTGGCCGTTGGTGAAACCGAGAGTGTCGCCGCCAAGCGAGGTGTGGCGTTCGCGGCCGGATTCGTCGTAGGCTGCCTGCGCGATGTAGGCGGTCACAGCGGCGGAATGGTCGTTGTGGAGAATGGCGGTATAGGCGCCGGATGGGGTTTTGCGGTATTCCAGGCGAAAATCTTTGACGGGGGCGGAATAGCCGGGATGAGCTGAGGCGGCGAGGATGGATAGAGTGAACAGCACCCATGGACCGGTTCGGTTCGATTTCAGAGCGCTCAAGAGACCGTCCTTATCCTGTCTTCCATTTAATCCTAACTGCGCCGCCGTGCGGAATGCGCGGTAGAACTCAGGAGGTTCTCTTAGCTCTTGAATATGTACGAAAACGGGGAATGGTTCTCTTCGATCGCATTACGTGGGATCTAGGGCGAATGAATGGTCAACCACGAATTCGAAACATGCGCGTGACTGTTCGACGGGTTTTGGAAAGCGGTCGCGATGTATTCGGACCGGGCCGACCTTTTCCGAAATTACCCAGAGCTGGAAGCGGAAGATGTGCGGCAGGCGCTCGCGTTTGCGGCCGCCAATCTTGAGAGGAAATCCTCAAAATCGCTCGCCAACACGGAGCGACATTGGTTACTCTCGAAGCCGATTTCCATGCCATTCTCGCGGTATCGCAATCGACCGAGCCTTCGGTGATTCGGCTCCGCGTGCAAGGGTTGGACGCGAGCGCGGTCGCGGAAATGGTCCAGGGTGTCTTCCGAATCTTTCGAGTACGAACTCATCCAACGTTCGCTTGTGACCGTGAAAACGAAGAAGACTACTGTAACCGGCTCCCTATTGCGGGGAAGCCGAGTGGCGACAAGCCGTGAAAAGGCTCACATAGGAATGGAGGGTGCATTCTTCATGGCATGTCTGTACAGGTCAACCCCGTCGATGAGAAGTCTCAAGCTCTTTCCGGATTAGGGGAGGCTGGGCGTCCAGTCGATAATTTCTTGCGCGTGATGGCGAATAAGCCGGCGATCGCTCATGCTTTCCGGCCGCTTCACGAGAGCATCATGCAGGGCGGCGCGCTGGAAAAGCGGGTGAAGACGCTGGTCTACCTGGCGGTGTCTTACGTGAATGAGTGCCCATACGATGTGGCGTACGCGCACGCTCTGGCCGTGGATGAAGGCTTCAGCGACGACGAAATCCGCGCGGTCCGCATGGAGCAGGATCACAATTTCACCACCATCGAGCACGCCGCGCTCAAGATGGCGCGGGACCTTACCCGCACCTGCACGGCGGACGACATGGAATCCAACGAGGAGGATTTGTTCAGCGGCGAACAAATGGTCGAATTGGCGGCTGTGATCTCGCTCGCTAACTTCAACAATCGATTCAGCAACGCGCTCGATATCGAGCATCCTAAAACCCACTAAGCGGCGTTAACGGATTTCGGGGAAGGTTTACCATCGACTTTAGAACGCGGAGACGCGTCTTAACGAAGAGTTCCCCTTTTTGGCTACCACGTTTTTCTTTCGAGCGGTCGCGTCCGATGGTAAGCTCCGCACCGGGTCCATCACCTCGGACTCGGACAAGCTTGTCGCGCGGGAGTTGCGCCGCCAGGGACTGACGCCGCTTTACGTTGGTGCGCAGGCGCAAAAGAGCGCGCGGCAATTGAAGCTTCCCTCGTTCGGTTCCGGTTCCCGCAAAGATGTTCTTTACTTCACGCAGGAGCTGTCCACGCTTCTGAATTCCGGCGTGCCAGTGGATCGCGCGCTGAGCATCGCCGGGGAACTTACCGAGCGAACGCATTTTCGCGGCGTCATCCACGACACGCTGCGGGTACTTAAAGGCGGCCGGTCATTGGCCGATTCGCTTGCCACTCACCCGGAATATTTTTCCGACCTTTACATCAACATGGTGCGGGCGGGAGAGGCTTCCGGCAGTCTGGCGACCATCTTCGACCGGCTCGCGGAGTTCGAGCGGTCACGGGATGATCTGCGCGGCTACATCGTTTCATCCATGATCTACCCGATGCTGCTGGCGCTGGTGGGCCTGGGGGCGATTTTGGTGCTGCTCACGTTCGTCGTACCGCGGTTCGCCACGGTGTTCGAGGACGGGCATATGAAAATTCCGGTTCCGACCATGCTGATGCTGGAAGCGAGCAAGCTGATTACGGGTTGGTGGTGGGCGGCGGCGCTGGCCATCGTGACCGCGGTCGTCGGGTGGCGGCTTTTTGTCCGCACGGAATTCGGGCGTACCTGGTGGGATACGTATCGTCTCAAGATTCCGCTGCTGGGAGACGCGCTTCGGAAAGCCGAAACGTCGCGGTTCGCGCGGGCGATGGGAACACTGGTCGCCAACAGCGTCCCGTTGGTGCAGGCGATTCATATTTCGGCCGGAATTCTGAACAACGGGCTTTTTACCAGAGCGTTGAAGGACGTTGCGCAGGGCGTCAAGCGCGGCGAAGGCATCGCGGGTCCCATGCGGCGCGCGGGCGTGTTTCCTCCGCTGGCCGCCCATCTGCTTACGGTGGGCGAGGAAACCGGAAAGCTGGACGCGATGTTCACCCGGATGGCGGATATTTATGAAGCCGAAACGCGCGCGGGCATCAAACGGTTCACGGCGTTGTTTGAGCCCCTGGTGATTCTGGTGATGGGCATCCTGGTGGGTGCGCTAATTTTGAGCATGCTGCTCGCAATCACGAGCATCAACGATGTTGCGGTTTAGGAGAATATTCGTATGAAGTCAATTCCGCAGTCGGTCCGCTTAAAGCGTCAGGCCGGCGTCACGCTCATTGAGATGCTGGTGGTGGTCACCATCATCGCGCTGTTCGCCGCGTTAGTAGCGCCCGCCATGTTGAAGAAGGGCGACCAGGCACGCGTGGCGGCGGCCAAAGCGCAGGTCAATTCGTTTTCCACCGCGCTCGGCTCCTACAAGCTGGATACCAGCATGTACCCGACCAACGAACAGGGGCTGGAAGCTTTGCGCACTAAGCCGGAAGGCCTGACGCAATGGAACGGCCCGTATCTTCCGAAAGAGATTCCGAACGATCCGTGGGGCCGGCCTTATATCTACAAGTATCCCGGCGAGCATGGGGACGAGCCGGACATCGTCTCCTACGGGGCTGACGGACAGCCGGGCGGCGATGGCATCAACGCCGATATCGTCAGTTGGAAATGACCGAGTGCAGGGCCGCGGTCCGGCGCGGCGTCACGCTGATCGAAATGATGATCGTGGTCGCGATCATCGGGCTGATGGCGGGCATCTCGTTTCCGGCGGTGACGTCTGGTCTGGATAGCATCCGGCTGCACAATGCCGCCGACTCGGTCGCGGCCTTCCTCAACGGGGCCATGGACCGGGCGGAACGACGGCAGGAAGTAATGGAAGTGGTGATCGATCCCAAACAAAACAAACTGGCGCTCTACTCCACGGAGCCAGGTTATGCGCGCACGCTGGAGTTTCCGGACGGAGTGTCGGTGGCGGGAGACGCTGAGCGCCGGTATATGTTGATGCCGGGCGGCGCGTTCCCGCGCTTCGCGGTGGAACTCGTGAATGTCAGGGGATCGCGGAAGCGTATCGCCGTGGATCCGATTACCGGTAGCCCCCAGATCCTGAACGTGGATCAGACACAGCAATGAACGGCCGCCGCTTCAACCGGGGATTCACGCTGCTGGAGGTCCTGGTGGCCACCATGATCATGGGCATCGCGGTGGTCAGCCTGCTTACGGCCATCAGCACATCGATGCGAAACGCCGCCCGATTGACGGATCACGACCGCATGGCGATGCTGGCGCGCACCAAGCTCGATGAACTTCTGGTGAACTACGATCTGCCGTTGGAAGGCGAGTTCGACGGCCGGTTTGACGGTGCGGTCACGGGAGGCGAGGAAGCGGGTTATCACGTCGCCATGACGGTTTTCGAAGCGCCTCCGAATGCGGCCGGGGGAACGCCCGTGTTGCAGCGTCTCCTGTGCCATGTGTGGTGGAAGGAAGGTGTGGGCCAGGGCGCGCTGGACCTGGAAGCATTCCGGCGGAACGTGATTCCGGTGAAGCAGCAATGAGCGGCCGGACGGAAACAGGCTGCCGCGAAGCGGGTTTCACGCTGATTGAGATCCTGATCGCCGTTACGCTGGTTAGCTTGCTATCGGTCGCGATGCTCTTCGCGATTCGCATCGCTTTGAACTCGGAGTTGAAAGCGAATACCAAGCTGATGGCGAATCGCCGCGTGGTGGGAGCGCAGCGCGCGCTTGAGCAGGAGCTGAACGGATTCATGCCCGAAGTGGCGATCTGGAGCAAGCCGGACGGCAGCGGCATGCAGACGGTACCGTTCTTCCAGGGCGATGAAACCAGCATGCGCTTTGTTTCCTCCTATTCTCTGGGCGACGCCAGCCGCGGTCAGCCGCAGGTATTGGAGTACGCGGTGATTCCCGGCGATCGGGGTGAAGGGGTGCGCCTAATTGTGAATGAGACGCCGTATCGCGGTGGCGCATCCGCGGGTGCGTTCATCGCCGGTTTCGAAAACGATAGCCGCGGCGTCTCCCATGTGGCGTTCTTTCCGGTGCAGGCCGGGCCAAACTCCTTCGTCATCGCGGACCGGCTGGCCTATTGCAAACTGCTTTACCTGGGGCAAGAACTAAATCCGCCGCGGCAGGAGTGGCGGCAGGGATGGGCGGAGCGCACCTGGCCGCTGGCGGTGCGGATCGAGGTCGCGCCGCTGGCGCCGGATCCGGCGCTGCTCCATCCCGTCAGCGTGACGGCCGCGATCCACGCCATCCGCGATCCAACGAAGAAGTATACCGATGAGCCCGGCTTTGCGGAATAATGTGACGGCCCGCAAAACGGCCCGGGGAAGCGCACTGCTGGCCGTGCTGTGGCTTTCCACTGCGCTCGCGGCTATTGCTTTCAGCGTCGCGTATACGGTTCGCGGCGAAACGGCGCGCGTCACCACGGGCGAGGAAGATGTACGTGCCTACTATCTGGCTGAAGGCGCCGTTCAGCGCGCGATCCTGTACGTCCAGTGGAGCCTGGCGGGAAGTACGCCGGATGCCGAGAATAAATACTTCATTACCGGACAGCCCAGCATTCCCTTTAGTTTTCCGAGCGGCGATGCGATGGTGGACGTCATCCCCGAAGCTTCCAAGCTCAGCCTGAACAAGGCCAAGCCGGAAGTGATCGAGGCGCTGCTACAGGCCGTGGGCGCGGATCCCGATCGCGCGGCTTTGGTAACGGCCGCGATTATCGATTGGCGCACCCCGCATTCGCTCACCGAGCCAACCGAATTCGATCAGACCTATCTCTCGATGCAGCCGTCTTTTCGCAGCGCGCATGCGTCATTCCAGGATGTTGAGGAGCTTCTTTACCTGCAGGGCATGACACCGGATCTCTTCTATGGAACCTTTGTACGGCAGAACGACGGCGATGGGAGCCGGCTGGTGGCACATCCCGCTTTGCGCGACTGCGTTTCCGTATTCGGCTCGGTGGACCGATTCGATATCAACACGGTCACGCCGGCCGTCCTCGCGGCGGTGGGAGCCGCGCCGGAAGAGATCCAGGCGTTGGTGCAGCGCCGGAAAAACGCGCCGATTCTGCGGCAGCAGGAACTGGCGAACTTCGCCGAATCGAACCCCGCTTTCATGAGCCATCTTGGAATAATGCAGCATACGATCTATACGTTCCGGGCGACCGCGCGCATGCGGCGGCCGGATGGCTCGCTTTCGGATATGAAGCGGGTCGTAACCGCCATGGTGAAGTTCCTTCCCGCCGGATCGAGCAGCCAGACATTTCAAATTCTGAGGTGGTATGACCGCGGCTGAACTGGCGGCGGAGACGGATGTCTCCAGAACGCCCCCGGTGCATCCGGCGTCGCGTTCCGTCTGGCGTGCGGCGCTGGCGTTCGGGACGGGAGTGGCGATTGAAATCGCGGGCGATTCGCTTGAGATCGCCATCGTTCGCGTGCGTCCCGGCGGCCCGGAGCTGCTGCGACGCTCCACTGTCACGCGCTTTCAGGAGCGCCCGGCATCCGAGTGGGCCCGCGAATTCCGTGAAGCTGTGCGGGGAAACCAGCCCTCGGGCGTTACCGTTCTGTTGCCGCGCCGCGACGTGATTGTGCGGCACGTGCTGCTTCCCGGTGTTTCCCGGCGAGAGGTACCCGGTGCGTTAGCGCTGCGTTTGCGCTCGCTCCATCCGTTCGCCGAAGACGATGTGGCCTGGTGCTGGGCTTGGGTTCCGAACGGCGCGCTGGCCGGCTTGACGCGGCTTTCCACTTTGAGCCGCTATGAGTCGCTATTCGCGGAAGCGGGTATACCCATCGGCAGCTTCACGTTTTCCGCTACTGTGCTGCACTCCGCGTTGCGTCTTTACGGTGAGCCGTCCCGCCCATTCCTGGGATTGTCGGAGACGGCGGCGGGCAGCTTTGAAGCGTATGGCGAGAGTGCGGTCTCGGCCATTTTTTCCGGAGAGTTCACGGGCGCCGCGGCGCGCGCGGCCTCGTTCGGCGCCGCTGAATTGCGCATGACGAATGACCAGGAACCGGCTGGCCTTGCCCAGTTGCTCCCGCGCAATCCGGCCAACACCGGGGCGAACCCGATCGACCGCCCCCTGCTTTACGCCGGCGCCATCGCCAACGCCTGCCCGCTCTTGGTGCGTCCCGCCAACTTCCTCCCGCCGGAGCGGCGCGCCGGCCAGTCACGGATCTGGCTGATCCCGACCGCCATTCTTACGCTACTTCTTGTTCTCTGCGTGGCGGCCGCGTTGGCCGTCGGACCCTATCGCGAACGGCGTTACCTTCAAACGCTGCGTGATGAGATCGCCCGGGTGCAGCCGTTGGCGCAACGGGCCGCCGCTCTTGACCGCGCGTCCGATCACGCGCGCGGGCAAATCCAGCTTCTGGATCGTTTCCGCGGACGTTCGCAGGCGGATTTCGAAGTGCTGGGCGAACTAACGCGCATACTGCCGCCGCCGACGTGGGCATCGCTGGTGGAAATTTATCCGGACTATGTGATCATCGCGGGCCAGACTCCGCAAGCCGCGCCGCTGCTGAAAGTGCTGGATAATTCCCCTCTATTTCATAACTCCGAGTTCACCAATTCCGTGGCGCGCAGCGCGAATGAGGAACTCTTCCGCATCAAAACTTACCGGAGAAGCAAGTGACGCTGAAGACCCGGGATGTGCGCGCCCTGGCGCTGCTGGCGGTCGCCGCTCTCGCGATCGTTATTTACCGGTCGAAGGGGACGGGGCCTGAATTGGTTTCGAGCGCGGATACGCCCGCGCTTCTGGAACTGCGGTTGGCAAAGTTGCGGCAGACGGCGGCCACCGTTCCGGGTAAGACGGCCGTTCTGAAGGACGTCCGGTCTCAGTTGCAAGTCCGCGAGAAAGGAATAATGCAGTTTGCCACGGCCGCGCAGGCGCAGGCTCACCTGCTGGAAGTGGTGCATCGAATCTCCACCGCTAATAAATTCGAAGCGCGAGGGGGCGACTTTACCCCGCCCACGCTGCTCGGCACGGATTACGGACAGGTTGGCGTCTCGGTGCTCTTCGAGTGCAGGATCGAGGATTTCGTCAACTTCCTGGCGGATCTTTCGCGGGAGCCGGAGTTGATCGCTCCCTCCGACGTGCACATTGCCGCCGGCAATCCCAAGAATAAAACCATCAACGTACATATGATGCTGGCGGGCATCGTTCCCAGGGGCCTGGTACCGAGGAAGAAAGGCCTGGAACTGTTATGAAACGCAAGCTGATCTGGTTGAATATCGCCCTGGCCGGATTGATCGTCGCGGCAAGTTACAGGGTGGGGAGCGAGTGGTCCGCGCAAAAGCAGCGCGAGCAAGCCATTCGCGCCGTCCACATAAAGCCGGTTGCGGTGAAGCCGGCCGCCGTTCCGCCCACGCCGGCCGCGGTGACGGCGGGCGCGTATAGCGAGATAGCGACGAAGATGCTGTTTTCGCAGGAGCGCAATCCCACGGTGGTGGTGGAAGTTCCGCCGCCGCCGAAGCCGAAGCCGGTTCCGCCGCTCCCGCTGCTGCAAGGGGTTATGGGGATGCCGGACGGCATGCTCGCGCTGATGAGTGTCAAGGCGAATACGCGCGCGGTGGGCGTCAAAGTCGGCGACAAGATCGGTGATTTCGAGCTGGCTTCGTTAAGCCGCGATGAGATTTCTTTCAAGTGGGAAGACAAAACCATCACCAAGAGCGTCTCAGAGATGATCTACCACGCGCAGGAACAAGCGGCCACCGCGGCTCCGCCTCCGCAGCAAGCGGCGGCCGCATCGCCTGCCGGAGCGACACCCGCGCAGCCGCCCTCACCCGGCGGAAAAGTGGGTGCGCAGGTGATCGGCCTGGAGGCTGAGTTTAAGACGTGTACCCCGGGGGACACGTCGCCGAGCGGAACCATTTCGGATGGGTACAAGAAATTTCTGGTACCCACCCCGTTCGGCAATTCCTGCCACTGGGAACTGGTGAAGTAACGAAGAAACGAAAGGATTCATGCACAAAGCCATTTGCGTTTTATTTCTGAGTGCCGGGACGATGTTGGTGTCCGCCCAGACCACATCCACCACCCCCGTTCCAGCGGCGGCCAAGCCGAAGACGAAGAGCAAGCCCGCGGTGTCTACAGCGGTGCTCAAGATTCCCGCCGGCGCGGTGAAGACCGAAGATGGATCATACCGCTGGACCGATGCCCACGGGAAAGTTTGGCTTTATCGCGACACACCGTTCGGCGTCTCGCGCCTCGCCGAGGCGTCCGCGAACGTGCCGCCGGGTTATGTGGCGACTCCCTTCGGAGTGACCAAGAAGGCCGCGGATACGGCACCTGCCGCACCAGTCGTCTCCGGCGATCCGAACGAACATGTGACCGCGGTGGCTCACGGCGACATGATCCGCTTCGAGAAACCTAACCCGTTCGGTTCCACAGCCTGGGAGAAGAAGGCTACCGATCTGACGCCGGACGAGCAAAAAATCTGGGATCGCGAGCAAGCCAAGAGGAAGCCGTAAAGGTGCGCGCATTTCTCCGCGCCATATCGCCGGTCGCGCTGCTTTTCTGTCTGGCGACGGTGAAAGCGCAAGCGCCCCCGGCCACCACGCCCGCGAATGGCACCCCCGCGCCCGCGCCGCCCGCCACGCAGCCCGCTAAACCGGCGAGCGCTCCCGCCGGAGCGATCTACAATCTCACCAACGCTTCGCTCACGGAAGTTATCGACATCCTGGCGCGCAATCTCCACATCAATTACATCCTCGATCCTAAAGTGCAAGGCAAGGTCACCATCAACACGTATGGCGATCTGAAGGCCGTCGACGTCCGCAATCTGCTCGAAACGATTTTGCGCATGAACGGCTTCACCATGGTCCAGGTCGGCAACATTTATCGCATCGTTCCGTCCGCCGACGCGTCGCGCCTTCCCATAAATCCCCAGACCGACATCAAGGATTTCGGCGAGAACGAGCAGGCTACGCTCGATCTCATCTTTCTCAAATACGTCACCTCCGCCGAGATGTCCAAACTACTGGAGCCGTTCCTGGGCGAAGGCTACAAAATGGTTTCCTATGATCCGGCGAACCTGCTCATTATCGAAGACAACAGCCGGAACATGAAGCGCACGCTGGATCTGATCGCGATGTTCGATTCGGAAGCGATGGCGGGACAGCGCGTGAAATCGTTTCAATTGACCAACGCGCGCCCGAGCGATGTCGCCAAAGAGCTGGACGTTATTTTCAAAGCCTACGCATTTTCCGATAAAAATTCCGCAATCCGGTTTATACCGGTGGATCGCATCAGCACCATCATCGCGGTCGCTTCCAACCCGGCCGCATTTAAGGACGTGGGCTCGTGGATCGGCAAGCTGGATGTTCCGGTAAGGCTCAGCGCCGGGTCCATTGACAACCACGTTTATAAGCTTAAGTATGGGCGCGCGGAGGTCATCGGGACGGTGCTCGCGCAGCTTTACGGGAGTTCCATTCCGCAGGGCTTAGCGGGTTACGGCCTGCCGGGCTACGGCGGGTATCGCGGGGGCGGCTCGCTATCCGGCGCCAGCGGCTTTGGGGCAAGCGGGTTTGGGGCAAACGGATCGAACTCGAATTCTTCGCTATCGGGTGTACTGGGCGGCAATACGACCTCCGGAGTATTCGGCAATGCCGCTCCTCCCAACACGTTTGGGGGCGCTGTCAATTCCACCACCAACGCTCTCGCCGCTCAAGCCACAGGCGCAATCCCCGCGCCCACCAGCGCCGCTACTCCCTTCGGCACCGCCGTCGCGGCCGGGGCCGATCAAACTGGGCAATACCTTTCTCCGAGCTCGTCAGCCGCACCGGGAGCGCCGCGCATCATTCCAAATCCTTACGACAACACTTTAGTGGTGCAGGGGACGCCGCAGCAGTGGGAGTCGATCCTGCGGTTGCTTGACCAGCTCGACGTTCCTCCGCGTCAGGTATTGATTGACGCCAAGATCTATGAAGTGGAGCTCTCCGGCGCCTTGTCCTACGGGGTGGAAGCGCTTCTGCAGGCGCAAAGCGGCGCCAATCGCCAGCTAGTGGGCAGTTCGGGCAGTTCCTCCGGCGGGTCTCCCTTGGGTCTGGTCTTGAGCGCCGGAACGCTGGT
Source organism: Bryobacteraceae bacterium (assembly GCA_965225785.1). GTDB lineage: Bacteria > Acidobacteriota > Terriglobia > Bryobacterales > Bryobacteraceae > Bog-113. Next base: position 375,831 of record CBDDBV010000035.1, read on the forward strand.
CGGCCGATCGAGGGAATTGCTGGCAACGGTGAACGCGCTCGAAACGCATAGCTTGGCCAAGTCTCTTTCCGCGCCGCAGTTGATTGCGACGGACAGCATCCCCGCATCAATCACGGTCGGCGATGAGGTGCCGACCATCTCGGGCACTTCCATCTCCGCCGGGATCGGTGGCGCCACCACCTCCTCCATTCAGACGGTCGGCACCGGTGTCAACTTAAACATCATCGCGCGCGTGAACGCCAGCGGCATCGTGACGATGGTGATCGACCAGGACATCAGCGCGCCCACCGCCACTTCTTATGGTTCGATCGATTCCCCGACTTTTTCCCGGCGTAATGTGAGTACCCAGGTGACGGTGGAAGACGGCGACACCATCGCGATCGGCGGCATCATCACGGAAAGCGTGACAACGGGCGTCGCGGGCGTTCCCGGTCTGGATCGCATTCCTTACATCGGCGGCCTTTTTGGATCGAAGACGTATTCCAAGAACCGCACCGAGCTGATTCTTTTTCTGACCCCGCACGTTATTTACGACACCAATGGCATCAGCGACGCAACCGAAGAACTAAAATCCCGGATGCGAACTCTAAAAAAAGATATTCGCGCAGAGTAATTCCCGAATATTCATTAGAATATAGTTGTTGTTTGGCATCAGGATTATTGATCCGGAATGCCCGCCAACTGGTCACTCTGCGCGGAGCAAGCGGACCCCGCCGCGGGAATTCGCTATTAGAAATGGCGTTAATTCCCGATGGGGCCGTCGTAATCAGAAACGGATTGATCCAGGCCGTCGGTCCGGTACGCCAGGTTTTAAGCCAGGCCGCCGCCCGCGATTGCGACGAAATCGACGCAAGCGGCAAAGTGGTGATGCCCGCGTTTATCGATCTGGAGACTTCCCTGGTGCATGCTCATCCGCCCGCCCGCACCTTTGATCGGTTGTTGCGCGGATTGAGAAGTCCGGACCCGGAAGTCTTTCGAGACGCCACGCGGGATGGCGCGCGCGCGTTGTCCGCTCTTTCGTCTCATAGCTTGCGCCGCCGAGCCGCCCGCATTGCGTCCGGAATGCTGCGGCATGGAACGGGCACGGTGGAATCACGCGCGGGATATTCCCTGAACGAGGTTGATGCGTCAAAAGTCTTGCGGGTGCAGACGCAGTGCGGCGAGCCGGTGGAAGTGGTTTCCACTCTCTCGCTGCAACTTCCGCAGGGGGCGGATCCGGTGGATTGGGCGGGCCGGTTGTGCGAAGAATGGCTTCCCCTGATACGGAGGCGGCGCTTGGCTCGATTTGTCGACCTGGAGTTCGACTCGCTTCTGATCCCGCTTCCGCTAGCCGTCGCCATACTCGGCAACGCTTCCCAACTGGGGCTGTACGTCAAAACCAGCGCGCCCGTTTTCAGTTCTTCCAGCGCGGCGGCGACGGCGGTGAGCGGAGGCGTGATCTCCCTTGGGACGGTGCGGGATTTGAAGCGCGATGAGCTGGATTCGCTGGCGTCGACCTCGGTCATCGCGGTCCTCAAGCCCGGTCTGGCGTGGCAGCTCGGCGAGTCGTACAGCGAGCCGGGGCGCGCAATCATCGATGCCGGAATTATTCCCGCGCTGGCTTCCGCCTATCACGCCGAGTTGAGCCCCGGCTTCAACATGCAACTGATCGTTCTGCTCGCCTGCCGTTTATATGGCTGGCGTCCGGAAGAGGCCATTAATGCCGCCACCATCAACAACGCATACGCGCTGCGCGCCGAAGCTTCCGTCGGCTCCATCGAAACCGGGAAGCAGGGCGACCTTATTATCCTGAAGGCGTCCGACTATCGCGAAGTTTGTTATTACCCGGGAATCAACATCGTGGATCAGGTGATCAAGCGCGGGAGGGTAGTGTACGATTCCAAAAGCCCCGCGTACGATGAAGACCCTGATTGAGTGCGTACCGAATTTTTCGGAAGGGCGCAGTCTTCCGGTCATCCGGGCAATTCTGGAGGCCGCGCGTTCCGTGGATGGCGCCGCCGTTCTGGATCACACATCGGACGTGGATCATAACCGCACTGTGGTTACGATAGCCGGCGAACCGGAAGCGGTGGCCGAAGCCGCGTTGCGATCAATTCGGGTTGCCCGCGATTGCATCCGCCTGCCCGAACATGATGGCGTGCATCCGCGCATCGGAGCGGCCGACGTGGTTCCGTTCGTCCCTATCCGCGGGGCGGCGCTGGAAGACTGTGCGCAGCTCGCCCGGCGTACCGGCCGGCGGATCTGGGAGGAACTCGGCATCCCCGTTTTTCTTTATGAAGCGGCGGCCCTGGACCGCGCGCGGGCTCGGCTGGAGGTCATTCGGTCGCGTTCGTTTCGCGGCCAACCCGACATCGGAAACGGACGGCACGCAACGGCCGGCGCGGCCATCGTCGGCGCACGCCATTTCTTAATCGCCTGGAACATCAATCTCTTATCGGACGACTTAGGCGCGGCGCGGGACATTGCGCGTAGCGTGCGCCAGTCCTCGGGCGGATTGCCCTGCGTGAAGGCGCTTGGTTTGAAACTCGAATCGCGCGGCCAGGTCCAGGTCTCCATCAACCTCACCGATTTCGAACGCACCCCGCTGCACCTCGTGTTCGAGGCCGTTCGCGAGCAGGCCGGCGCGCGTGGCATCCGGATCGGCGGCAGCGAGCTGATCGGCCTCATACCACAGCGGGCACTGGATCTTTCCGCCGGGCATAATCTGCAGTGGCTGGTAGGAGATCGGATAGACGAGTATGTGCTGGAGAGACGGCTAGACTGTAAGTAGTGCTCGTCACGCTTGGTTCCAGCCCGGATGTTAAAGTTCCCCGTCCATCCTGGTTGCGCGCTCCCGCGCCGGCCGGAGGAAATTACCGCGATCTCAAGGCGCTGGTAACGGACCTGCGGCTGCACACGGTTTGCGAAAGCGCGGCATGTCCCAACATCGGCGAATGCTGGAATCATGGAACGGCGACGTTCATGATTCTGGGCAACGTCTGCACCCGGCGGTGCGGATTCTGCGCTGTACAAAAGGGCGCGCCGCTGGCGGTCGACTACGATGAGCCGCGCCGCGTCGCCGAGGCCGTCGCGATCATGGGGCTCAAGTACGCGGTGGTCACCAGCGTGAATCGCGATGACCGGAAAGACGGCGGCGCCGACTTATTCGCCCTCACCATTGAAGCCATTCGGGAGCGCGTTCCGGGCTGCAAGGTGGAAGTACTCGTCCCGGATTTCCAGGGACGGCATGAAGCGATGGACATCGTCATGCAAGCCCGGCCGGACGTGCTGAATCACAATACCGAAACCGTCCCCAGGCTCTATCGGCAGGTGCGGCTGGGCGCGCGGTATGAACGCTCGCTCGAGATGCTACGCTATGCGCGCTCGCTTGCGCCGGAAACACCCACGAAATCCGGTCTGATGCTCGGCCTCGGGGAAACGCGGGATGAGGTGCTCGGCGTGATGCGGGATCTGTACGCTCACGGGGTCGGCATCCTGACGCTCGGCCAATACCTTCGACCGTCGCCGCAGCATCTTCCGATCGTCCGGTATGTTCCGCCGGACGAATTCGCGGAGTTGCGGGAGCAGGGAATCCGCTTTGGATTCGCCCACGTGGAAGCGGGGCCCATGGTGCGCAGCTCCTACCACGCCAGCGACTCGCACGGGCGTGCGCTCACTTCTTCTTGTTCAGATACTCGACGTACAATGCCAGTTTCTTGAGCGCGGGTTCCGGGAGGGTCGGCGAACCCGGCATGGCGGTTCCGGGAATCCCGTTCTTGATGACCGCTTCAATAGCCGGCGTGGTGCGGTGCGCGAGCTTGCCCTTCAGATTCGCCCCGACCCCGCCCGATCCGTCCACTCCATGACAGGAAGCGCATTTCACGCGGAACAGACGCTCCGTGTCCGGTCCCGGTGAGGTTGGAGAAGCCGCGAAGCACGCGGTCGAAAGTAAGAGAGAAATCGCCAAGAATTTCATGCGCTGTTCCTAAGAATGCCCTTTAGAATCATGTAGTATCTCATGACAGCTAAATTGTTTCGGCTTCCCCGCAACGCCGCCTCCGCTCGCGGGGTTCGAATGAGTGTGAGACTGGCGCACCGCACGTTGTTCGCGCTCGCGGCTTTATTGGGCTTAGCCCCGGCCCCCGCTCAGAACCCGCCGGAGCTTGTTCTTAAGTCGACCACGCGTCTGGTACAGGTCAGCGCCATCGTTCATACCAAAAGAGGCGAGCCGGTCACCGATCTGAAGCAGAGTGATTTTCGAATCTTCGATAACGGCAAGGAGCAGAAGATCAGCGTGTTTCAGGTGGAATCGAACTCGATTCTTCCGGGCCCCGGAAACACGGAAAAACTGCCGCCCAATACTTTCACCAACCGGCTGGAACAGAAGTCCGGCGTTCCCGCTTCCGTCACCGTCATCCTGCTCGATGCTTTGAATACCCGCATCACCGATCAGCAGTACGCCAAGCAGCAGGTGATCAAGTTTCTGCAAACCATTCAGCCCGAGGATCACGTCGGCATCTATACGCTGGGCGGCAGCCTGCGCGTGCTGCATGATTACACGACGGATTCCACGCAGTTGCTGCAACAGCTCGCCGCTTACAAGGGCGCGGTGCTGCCGAATCTGATATCGACGGAGCCGGACACCGGGCCGGACACACTGCAGCTCAACAATTGGATGAACATGCGCGGGATGAGCGGCGCGGAGAGGGATTTCTACACGGTGAACCGCGTAACGGGGACGTTGCGCGCGCTCGAGTTTATCGCCGATCACCTTTCCGCCATTCCCGGACGGAAAAACCTGATCTGGGTGTCCGGGGGATTTCCGCTGCTCATCGGGTTCGACAACCCCGCCGCGTACAAGGACCCGTCGCGCGACATGCGTACGTTCACGCCGGAAGTGGACCGCGCGGTGCGCGCGCTGAACGATGCTAATGTCGCGGTCTATCCGGTGGACGCGCGCGGCTTGATGACCGATCCCGCTTTCTCGGCGGAACGGAACCGTCCCATCAATCAACGGCCGAATCTCAATACGCTGCGAACTCCCATCGGGTCAAAGAATCAGGAGACCATGGAAGAGCTTTCGTCCCGCACCGGCGGACGCGCCTACTACAACACCAACGATCTGAAGAACGCCATTCGAGACGCCGTCTCCGATGCGCGGGTCACGTACTCGATCGGATTCTATCCGGAATCGGAAAACTTCGACGGCAAGTTCCACAAGCTCTCGCTGAAGGTGGACCGTTCCGATATTAACGTCCGCTACCGGAAAGGCTATCTCGATTTGGCGCAATCTCCACAGGACGATCGCGCGCGCAAGAGCGAGCTGCGCGACGCTGTCTGGAGCCCGCTTGAGGCCACCGCCGTCCCTTTGATCGCCAAACTGGAACCGGTCGGCTCCGAAGGATCATGGGAGGTGTACGTGAGAGTGGATCGCCGCGGCTTGAGCCTGGAGCCGAACAACGACCGTTGGCAAGGCAAGCTGGACGTCCTTTTCGTGCAGAAGAGCGACCAGGGCCGGGAGTTCAACGGCGTCGATAACACCATCCTGGTGAACGCGCTCAAGCCCACCTACGACAGAATTGTCACGGAGGGGTTTGTCTTTCATCAAACGGTTCAGCAAAATTCGCAGGCTTCTCTGCTGCGCATCGTGGTGCGCGATGCCGCGTCCGGAAATATCGGCACGGTCACGGTGCCATTCCAACAGCTAAGCCGCTAAGAATCTGCTGCCACCCGTCAAGCGACGGATTGCAGGCGGCCTCTCAACGCGATAGAGGCATCCTCGTCGAGCGGCTTTCCCTGTCGCGTCACGTAGAAAACGTCGTTCGCCCTTCCGCCTTCGGTATTGACGAGGACCACGTCGATGTTGCAGCCGGAGGCGGAGATGGATCGAGCCAGTTCGAAGAGCAGCCCGGGCCGGTCCGGCGCGCTGATCTCAAACAAAGTGGCCCGAAGGGAGGCCGTGTTGTCGAACGAAACGGCGGCGCGTTTCGAAGCGCGGCCGTAAACGGCGGGCGCGGGGCGGGCTTTCAGAAGAGCCTGCGGAAGATCTTCGGCCCTTTTCGAGCCTGTCGCAATCTCCCCGATGAGATCTTCCAGCCTCAGGCGCTCCGCCGGATTCAGCTCAAGTGTCCGCATCGGATCGGCAAACGCGAACGTTTCGACGGCGACATTGCGCGCGTTTCGAAAGGACTCGGCGCGGAGAATGTTCATCCCGAACCCGGCCAGCGCCCCGGCGATGCGGGCGAACAGCGCAGCCTGGTCGGGCGAGACCACCGTGAGCCGGTAGGTTTCGCCGACGCGCTCTAAACTTGAGACGCGGCCTTCCCGTTCCATTCGGCCATGCTCTTCCATCTCCGCCGGCGAATGGGTGAGAGCATAGCGCGCGGGCATGCCTCCATCGGCAGTCTCCGTCAGCAAAGCGCGGGTAAGAGTGCGCTGCGCCGCCACGTAGAGCTGCCACAGTAACGTCGCGCGCCATGGGGTTAGAGCTTCCGGGTTCACCGCGCTGATATCGCAGTACGTCAAAACGGTGAGGAGCTTGAGCCGCTCCTCGGTTCCCACCGCTTGTGCGAGCAGCGCGGCGGTTGAGGGGTCGGTCAAATCCCGGGTGAGCATGAGCCGGGACATTTCCAGGTGGGACGCGATCAGGAACAGGATCGTGTCGCGTTCCGGCGCATCGACGGAAAGCTCGGCAAGTGCCCGCGAGCCAATAACGGCCGACGCTTCGGCGTGGTTCCCGTCGCTGCCGTTATGCGTTCCTTTGCCCACGTCATGTAGCAGAAGCGCCATGAAGAGAAGCGGATAGCCGGGGGTTTCGCGTGCGAGGTCGCCGAAGCGGTCCTTTTGGCGGCGCACGCGGGCGGCGCTCTCCACCGCGGCCACGGTGTGCTCGTCGACGGTATACCGATGGTAGAAATCCCGAATCACCAGGGACTCGATGTTGCGCCATCCGGGGAACACTCGCGCCAGAAAACCGGTATCGTGCATCGCGCGCACCGCCATCTCGGCGAACGGCAGATCCAAAATGACGCGCAGTTGCTTCCAGGCAATCGAGGCAATCTCAAACTGCGCCACGCGATCTTCCGTGTCCCGAGCCAGAGGCACTCCATGGCGCGCGACAAACTCGAACAATCGCGCCAACGCGTCCGGCTCGGTCGGTGGAACGCGGAAGTAGACGCGTCCGCCGACCACCGAGAACTCCGCGTTGGAGAGGCGCGCGGTGCGATCTCGCAATGCCGCAAACAAGGGGCTGCGGCGCGTCTCGATCTCGTCCAGCCGGCGCAGGCACGCGCGGAACAGCGGCGCGGCTTCGCGGTAATACGCCTGCATCAGAATAGCCGGATCGGATAAGCCCATTCGGTCTGAGCAGTCGTCCTGCATGGCGAAATTCAGGGTGTTGTAGTCGCGCCCGGCGAGCTCATGGAGCAAGATCCGCGTCTGAAAGATGACGTCGTGCGCGGGCGGATCAGCCATGGCGCCGCTTAACTGCGCCAGCCACCGTAACAGCTGCAGATCCCGCAGCGCGCCCGGGCATTCCTTTATGTTCGGCTCCAGATGATAAATCGTTTCACCGTACCTGGCGTGGCGCTCGCGCGTCATTCTCGCTAAAGGCGGCGCAAGGGCGTCCCGCGACGGGTCGCGAAGGCGCGCGAAAATCCGCCGGTCGCCCGCCAGGAACCGCCGGTCGAGCAGACTCACGCTGAATTCGAGATTGCGCTCGTCGATCGCGAGACACTCTTCCACTGTATGGACGGACTGGCTGACGCGCAAACCAGCATCCCAAAGGGTCCGCGGAAACGGCGCCAGCGGTTCCTTCAGATCTTTGCGCGGGCTGACGATCAGGAGATCGATGTCGGAGTAGGGAAACAACTCCATCCGCCCATAACCGCCCACCGCCACGAGCGCGGCTTCGGTGATCGGCGGCCAATGATTCCGAACCAGTTCGTCAACCCGAATGGCGCGATCAGAGAGCGGATTCACCGCGATCGCCATTGCGGATGCGAACGGCCTCGAGCACATCCGATACGAATATCTTGCCGTCGCCGATCTTACCCGTCCGCGCCGCCGAGGTGAGCGTGGTTAACACTTCTTCCACGCGGGCGTCGGGAACCACCAGTTCGAAACGCACCTTGGGAAGCAGGTCCACCGTGTACTCCTGGCCTCGGTAAACCTCGCTATGGCCCTTCTGGCGGCCGTGTCCGCGCACCTCGGTGATGGTCATCCCATCGATGCCGATGGCCTTCAAAGCTTCCTTTACTTCCTCCGACTTGAACGGCTGCACCACCGCTTCTACTTTTTTCATTAAGCCTCCAGCAGATAGCCCTCTTCGCCATGCTCGCTGACGTCCAGACCGGTCCGTTCCACATCGTTCGAAACCCGCAGACCCAACGTCAAATCCACGATCTTCAAAATAATCAGGGTACCGGCGATGGCGAGCACCCATGCGATTCCCACGCCGGCAAGCTGGTTCACGATCTGCATCGGATTGCCGTCAACCGCCCCCAAGGCAAGGAGCTTACCAGCGGAATCCTTGAACCCATCGTTCACCAGATTGCTGGCGAACACGCCGGTGAGGATCGCGCCCAGCGTGCCCCCCGCGCCATGCACGCCGAACGCGTCCAGGGAATCGTCATATTTGAATCGGTGTTTCACGGCCGTCGCCATGAAGTAGCAGAAGCCGCCCGCCAGGGTCCCGATTAACAGCGCCGGCATGGGCTTCACGAAGCCGGACGCGGGGGTGATGGCCACCAGACCAGCCACTGCGCCGGAGATGGCGCCAAGAACGCTGGGGTGCCCGGCGCGTGCCCACTCGATAAACATCCACGTGAGCGCGGCCGATGCCGCCGCGAAGTGAGTGGCGACGAACGCGCTGGTGGCGAGGCTGGAAGCCGCGAGCGCGCTACCCGCGTTGAATCCGAACCATCCCACCCACAGAAGACACGCGCCGATCACGCTGATCACGATGCTGTGCGGGCGCATCTGCTCCCGCGGATAACCGAGCCGTTTGCCCAGATAGAGTGCGCAAACCAGCGCCGATACGCCGGACGTGATGTGAACCACCGTCCCTCCCGCGAAGTCGAACGTCGGGATCTTGCCGCCTAGCGACGAGTTGAGGAATCCACCTTTGCCCCAAACCATGTGCGCCATGGGGAAGTAGACGAGAGTGGACCACAGCGTCATAAACAGGAGCATGGCCTTGAATTTCATCCGCTCCGCGAACGCGCCTGAGATCAGAGCGGGTGTGATCACGGCGAACATCAACTGATAAATCATGTACGTCTGATGCGGAATGGTGGCCGCATAATCGGCGTTCGGGGCGGACCCCACGCCGTTCAGGAACAGATACCGCATTCCCCCGATAAACGGATTGCCTTCCGCGAACGCCAGGCTGTACCCGTACACGGCCCAGATGATGGTAACCAGCGCCATCATCACGAAGCTTTGCATCATGGTGGACAGCACATTCTTACGGCGGACCAGACCGCCGTAGAACAGGGCCAGTCCAGGCCCTGTCATCATGAGAACCAACGCGGCACTTACCAGCATCCAGGCGTTATCGCCCGCGCTTTGCGCCGATTTCGTAGCCGCTTCCACCGCCGCCAGGCGCGCATCCATCCCTATCTGCAATCCATCCTCCCGGAGTGTGAAGTAGTTTAGCAATTGCCGCGGGACATTCGGACGGGAGTAGCCGCAGTAAATCGGCGACCGCCGATTCAAACGGAGAGCGCTGTCCGGACACGCTCCAGAAGCTCCCTCGATGTATAGGGCTTCTGTAGAAAGCCAGCCAATCCCTTGTCTGCGAAACGTTCTTGCAGCACCGATTCGGAATATCCGCTGGAGAGCACGACCGGTACCTTCGGTGACAGGCGCCGGAGAATTTCGTAGGTGTATTCGCCGCCCCATACCGGCATAGTGAGATCCAGGACCACCAGCCCGATCTCCTGTCCCGCGCCGCGGAAAAGCTGGACGGCCTCCTGTCCGTTGCAGGCCAGCAGCACCTTCATGCCGCGGCGCGTCAATACCTGTTGCGCCAGGTTCCTGACAACTTCCTCGTCATCCACGAACAAAACCGTCCCGCTGAGGGATTCGCCTTGATCGTCGCGCGGCGGCGGTTCGGCGGTAGTGACAATTGAACTCACCGGAAAGTAGGCGGTAAAGGTAGAGCCTTCCCCGGGCTTGCTCTCCACCCGAAGCGCGCCATTATGGCTCCTAACAATTCCCACCACCGCCGCTAAACCGAGTCCGCGCCCCTGAAACTTGGTCGTGTAGAACGGATCGAAAATCCTGCTGCGCACTTCTTCGCTCATCCCGCAGCCGTTGTCCTGAACTTCCACGAAAACAAAGCTGCCGGATGGCGCCGCGCCCCCGATCAAGGCGGGATCGCGATTACCCGCCTTAAAGCCGCAGGAGCCGGTAGCCACCCTGATCCGTCCCGTCCCGCTATCCGGTAAAGCCTCCGCCGCGTTGATGATCAGGTTCATCACCACCTGTTGGATTTGCGATGCGTCGGCTTCAATCACCGGAAGGTCCGGGCTTAACGACAGCTCCACGTCCGTGGCTCTCGGAATGAAGCTCTTGACCAGAGGCACAATCTCCGACGCCATTGACGAAAGGTTCAGGGGGCGCACAACAAATCGGCCCTTGCCCGCATACGCCAGCAGTTGCATGGTCAGATCGGCGGCCCGTTGGCTCGCTTGCATCACCTCTTCAAGCACAGCTTTCTGTCCCGGATGGCTGTCGCCCATCTCCAGCGCCAGGCTGGTATTGCCGATGATGCCGGTAAGGAGATTATTGAAATCGTGCGCGATCCCACCCGCCAGGACGCCGATGCTTTCCAGCTTCTGCGTCTCGCGCAGTTGCTCTTCGTTGCGGCGGCGTTCCGCGAGATAATCGCGTATTTCATATTGGCGTCTGCGGGAGCGCAGCGCGGTGGTCACCGTGCTCACCAGTGTCCCAATCCGGATGGGTCGTTCGAGTAGCGTCACGTTCCCGCGGGCGCCGGCCACTTTCAGCAAGTGTTCGGTCGGCGTGGAAGGGCGCCGGGCGTCGCTGGTGATCAGTAGGATCGGAAGATCGGACCAGGCAGCCTGCTCATCGGCCAGCCGCCCCAGACCGGCCGCGAGTTGCGGGGTGACGGCCTCTTCCGTCAGCAAAACCGCGCCGGCATCCTTGGCCGCATCCTGAAGCAATTCTTCGGCGCTTAAGCAGCACTCGCTCGCAAAGCCGGATTTCTGGATGGCGAGCCGCAGCAACCCGCCGTCCCGTCCGGTGGGAGCGAGCACCAGCACCCGTTCCTGAACGGCGGTCACCTCTGCTCAACTCCGAAAACCGGTGGCCGCGTATTAGCATCCGGTTCCATGTGAGGAACTCCCGTGAAAATGCCGTGGAGATCCTTCAGCACGTCGCTGACGGTTGGCCCGGACGGGGTAAGACGAAGTTGCCGAATCGTGCGCTCATGCGAGCCGGAACGTTTCTTCAACACGGACACGGCCTGGTGAATGGTGCCGCCGAGCTCGAAGAAGCGCAGCAGGATGACCGAATCCGCCAGATAGCTCAGGTCCACCGGGCTTTGCATCTGTCCCATCAACCCCTGCTGTGCGACGCACATGATGGTCAGCACTTGCCGCTGACCCAGATAAGTGAGGAGTTCGTGCATCTGCAGTAGCAGCAGTTGGTCGCTCGGCATGGCGTTCAGATAGCCGTTGAGGCTGTCGATGACCACAATGCGCGCCTCGTCCTGGTCTACCGATTTGCGCACTAAGGCGGCAAACTCACCCGGGGATAACTCCGCCGGATCGATCTGCTGGACCGTGACCAAACCTTCCTCAATGAAACGGTCCAGGGGCATGCCCATACCCGTGCAACGCTTCAAGAACGTATTCAGGCTTTCTTCAAAGAGATAGAAAGCGGAATGTTCTCCGCGCTGCGCCGCCGTGCAGGCGAACAGCGCAGCCAAGGTGGACTTGCCCGTGCCCGCGGGTCCCAGAATCAAGGTACTCGTGCCGCGGTCCAATCCTCCCCCGAGAAGCGCGTCCAACTGCTCCAGTCCACTGCTCACTTCCGACAACGGCCCGGCCACGCGATGTTCGGCCGCCACCAGCCGCGGATAAACGACGATGCCCCCTTCGAGAATGGCGATATCGTGATCGCCGTCGCGGAAATCCACTCCACGCATTTTGGACACGCTGATTTTGCGGCGCGGCTTGCCGAAATCGGCGGGGATTTTTTGGAGCAGCAGCACGCCGTGGCAAATGCTTTGGAGCTGAAGATCGCTCCCCGCGGACGTCCGGTCATCCAGAAGAACAACGGTACAATTCTTCCCGACAAAGAACTGTTTCAATGCCAATACCTGGCGCCGGAATCGGAGTGCGTCATGTGCTAAAAGGCGCATCTCTGAGAGAGAGTCGAACACCACGCGCGAAGGCCGCAGGCTTTCAACGACCTTATAAATCCTGGCTGTTGTTTCAGTAAGCTCCACCTCTTCGGGGTGGAATACGGTGTATTGCTCTTCCGGATGCAGCCGGTCTCCCAGCGCTTCCAGCTCGTAAAGTTCAATGCCGTCCAGTGACCAGCCGTGGGACGCGGCGACGTCGCGCAGTTCCTCGGCGGTTTCGGAAAGCGTGACATAGAGTGTCTTCTCGCCCTTACGCACCCCGTCCAGGAGAAACTGAATGCCGATCGTGGTTTTGCCGGTACCCGGCGCCCCTTCGATCAGAAAGAGACGGTTACGGGGGAAGCCGCCGCGCATCACGTCGTCCAGCCCGGCAACGCCGGTGCTGATCATCTGTTTGTGGTTCGCACTTCTGTTCGGGATTCCCGGCTGATCGCTCATAAGCTACTTGTATTGTCCGACTTTGCCCATGCGTGCCTCAGCAACTGGGGGTCCCACTCGGGTGGTCGGCCGGGAATCTGTTTTCTAGAGTCCCGTTTGAGACCGGGCGGAAAACGCGCCGATCGTACGAGTGAGCCGCTTCCGCGGGACGCCCTGAGTTAGTCCAACTAAGCTACTTGCAGTCATTGTGCAGGATGCTCGGAGCGGCCGGCCCCGCGATGCAGGGAATCGCGCTCAGATATTGATAGATGGCCGTTATATCGGCGTCCGTCATATGCGAAAATGCCGGCCAATTCATGATCTGGAGCAGATCGCCGTCGTACGGCGCCGGAATGCAATTGACGTTCACCTCGCCCGAGCAGGTGGGGTGCAGGTGATCGTAATCGATCCCGTGCCGCATAATGTCTACGAATTGGGAATAGGTGCGGCCGCCGGCCGGCCTTCCCGTCCTATCCGGCGTCAGGTTGCGCGAGACGATTTCAGCGGATCCGTCCACCAGCGCGCCAAAGTCCTCCCCTCCGCTCAAATAGGTGGCAGGGTTAATGACGGTTGGCCTTTGGCCGTAGTAAGGGTTGCCGCCGGATGCATATTCCGTAGATGGGTCGGCGGTGTGGCAGGAGTTGCAATCCGCTTGCGCGTTCACTATATAACTGCCTAATCCCACCTGGTCCCTGTTTTTCCCTTGAAGGTTCAACGGAACGGGTGCAATAGCGAGCCCGATCATGCTTAGCGTCTTCCCCGTATCGCCAACCTCCGGTTCAGCGGCGCGGACAGCCAGCGGGCGGTTCAGCGAGCTTCCCAGAATGAGACCGGCTATCGCCATTCCGGGGACTATAAAGCATACGGATCTTCGGAGCTTCATGCACTTCCTTTTGTCGGTATCGCGAAAATAGTGCAGGCGAAGCCGTGATGCTCTCAGACCAATCGGTAAAGGTTTACTGGCTCGCGACCGGGTAGCCCTGCCAAACATACTCGAGCGCTTCCGGCAGGGTCTGCATCTTCACCGCGCGGTCGGTATGTCCCGCGTTGCGCGCGAATACGAACTGATAGTGATAGCCTTTGGCCGCCAGCACTCGCGCCATGTTCTCATTCGCCGTCACCCAGTCATGCATGTTGTCGCCCATGGGGTTCGGGTTAAACAGGTCCCGGTCTCCCACTTCCATCCAAAGGCGGATCGGCTTCACCGGACTACTCGGAATGAGATGCTCATGGAACTCCCACGCGCCGTGCGGGCTGTCGGGATTGTGCGGCCACTGTTGGTTCACATATGTGCCGGAGTATGTGAGAACGCGGTGATAAAGCTCAGGGTGGTACCACGCCATGATCAGCGCCGCCGACCCGCCGGAACTTCCACCCATAGTCGCGCGGCCGTCGGGATTCTTAGTCAGTTTCACGCGAGCCTGCTTCTCCACCATCGGCAAGACTTCCTTTTCCACGAACTCGGCATAGAGGCCGGACATCGTGTCGTACTCCAGGCCGCGTTGGCTCCCCTGCGCGTCTCCCGAACCGTTCCCTATGGAAATCGCGATCATCACGGGCAATCGGTGTTGCGCAATCAGATTATCGAGCGTTGTAAACAGAACGCGGTCGATTCCGTCCGCGCCCACAATAAACGGAGCGGCCGTGCCCGGAACATATTGCTTGGGAACATAGACTGCAACGCGGCGCATGTAAGGCGCTGGATGGCTGGTGGTGATGATAATTTTTGCTCGATCACTCGGGTCGGGCTTGCCGAATGTGTTGGGTTCCCGCGCGATTCCGGGATAAATCTTGCTGTCTGTGGAATCCATCGTGAACTCGAACACCGCCCCTTGCGGGACGCCGGGCATCACACTCGTCTCCGGTACCGGATTGTGCGTGGGGCCGAGTACAAAGTTGCCGTCGGCCTTCGCGGGCGCGTTTTCGCCGTCCGGTAAATCGGTGGCTGGAACGTAACCCTCGGTATGAGGATCACGCGTGGGCGGCGCCGGACGCGGCGGTCTTGGCGCGGGCGTCGTGGCTTGCGGTGCGGGTTGCATCGGCGCGGGGGACTGGGCGGCGCACGTGCCGGCGATGGAGAACGTCAAAAACGCGATGTTGTGTGGACGAAGCATGATTGTCGTGTCTCGTTATATGCTATCGGGCCGCGCCAACGCAACTCGGATAAATTAGCGGAATGCACAACAGGCGGGAATGGCTGTGGCAGACCGGCGGGGGACTCGCCGCGGCTGCGGCAAACAAACCAGGCGCCGCGGTCATCGTGGACCCTCAGCCCCTTTTTCCGATTTCACCCCATCTCTATATGCAATTCATGGAGCCGCTCGGTTCCACCGACAGTTCCGTGGAAGCTGCCTGGGACTATGTAAGAGACGAATGGCGCAAAGACTTCGTCGATACGGTGCGCGACTTATCCCCCGGAGTTATCCGGTTCGGAGGTAACTTCAGCCGCTATTATAAGTGGCGCGAAGGTGTAGGTCCGGCCAACAAGCGTCCGTGGATCCGCAACTACGATTGGGGCGGCAAAGAAACCAATCGCGTAGGTACGGATGAGTTTGTTTCCTTTTGCCGCCAGGTAGGCGCCGATCCGCTCTACTGCGTCAACTTCGAAGCTGACGGAATCGAAGCTTTCCAACGTACTCCGGAAGGAAATCGCGCCGGCAGCGCGGAGGAGGCGGCCGATTGGGTAAGTTATGCGAACGATCCCGATAACGCCGAACGCAAGAGTCACGGGCATCCCGAAACGTATAACATCGACTTATGGCAGATCGGCAACGAAACCTCGTACGTGACCGCTGCCTTCCCGAAAGACCGGGCCATCGCTAAGTCGATCGAATTCGCGAAAGCCATGAAACGCCGCGATCCCGGCATCAAGTTAATAGGGTGGGGTGATAAGGGGCGGGGAAGTGATGTTCTCTGGGCCGGCGATATGGCCGCACAAGCGGGAGAGTATCTGGACTACCTGGCGATCCATATGATGGGCCAAAGTCCCTCAAGACGCGATACTGTTCTGGAGGGTTTGCGCTATCAGTCGGATCCGCACGCGGCGTGGCAGGAATTACTGGAACTCTCCGGCCGTGTAGAAACGCGAGTCGCCGAGTTGGAAGGTGCGGCCCGCGGAAAGGACCTCGCCATAACGGAAGGCCATCTTAGTTTAAAACCCCATAACGCGAACCCACTCTTGTATGAATGGATAAGTGCGGTGTATCACGCGCGCTCGTTGAACATTTACCAGAGGCATGGCGCGCGCGTCAAAATCGCAACAGCGGCGGACTTCAACGGAACCCGCTGGACGGTAATGGCGGTCCAAACTCCCGTGCCCCGCGGGACAAGCTTTTTAATGCCGGTTGGGTCCATCATGCGGCTGTTCAAGCGCGAGAACGGTACGCACGCGGTTGCCGTCCGTTCTGCGCCCGCGACGCTGGATATTGCGGCATCGCGAACCGGCGATGACGTGTTTCTGCATATTCTCAATATGGACAGCCGCCGAGCGGTCGACGCCACTTTCGAAGTCGCCGGACGCGAAATCCTTAGTGGCCGCGTGCTCGCCATCGAGCCGGGCGGCCTTCGCACTTACGTAGATCAGGATCAGCCGAATGTGTTCCGGCCCGTCGAGACGATCCTACCAGCAACTCCGCAGCGCTTGACATGGCGAGTCCCAGCGGCTTCGGTGAGCGCGGTCAAACTGAGACTCAAGGGCGATCGTTTGTAATTTGCGTCTTTCCTGTTAGTATTCCTCAATGCCGTCACGCAACTTATTCGTTCTGGCTTTTTGTTTGCCGATCGTCACAGTTCACGCCGCCGCTGGTAATGCGGAGTTATCCACCTTTGTCGACGGCCAGGTTCCGTCGCTCATCGCAATCTACAAAGATGTTCATGAGCATCCGGAGTTATCACGGCACGAAGAGCGTACGTCGGCATTGCTGGCAAACGAGCTGCGGAGCGCCGGGTTCGAGGTTACCGAGCACGTAGGAAAGTATCCGGATGACAAAACGGCTTATGGCATAGTCGCCATCCTCAAGAACGGTACGGGCCGCACTCTTCTGCTTCGCACCGATATGGACGCGCTTCCAGTCCTCGAAGAGACCGGACTCGAGTACAAAAGCCGCAATCAGGGCGTGATGCATGCTTGCGGACATGACGTGCACGTAGCCACCATGGTGGGCGCCGCGCGGGCATTAGCCGCAATGAAGGCGCAGTGGCGCGGAACCTTGATCCTGGTGGGTCAGCCTGCCGAGGAGACGATCAGCGGCGCGAAGTCGATGATTGCGGATCATCTCTATGAGCGCTTTGGCCGGCCGGATTATGTCATCGCGCTTCATGATTCAAGCACGCGCGCCGCGGGCACAGTCTCCATCGTCAGCGGTCCCGCGATGGCAAGTTCCACGTCCGTGGATGTTACGATGCGCGGCATCGGAGGGCACGGCGCGATCCCACAGGTTACCAAGGATCCGATAGTGATGGCGGCGGAGTTTATCGTGATGCTGCAGACCATCGTGAGCCGGCAGGAGCGCCCGAGCGATCCGGCCGTCGTCACCGTCGGTGACATCCACGGGGGCGCCAAGCGCAATATCATTCCGAACGAAGTCAAAATGGAACTAACCACGCGCGCATTTAGTGACGAAGCGCGGCAAGTGATTGTGGTCGGAATCACGCGCACCGCCCAGGGTGTGGCCCTCGCGGCAGGCGTCCCTGAAGAGCGGGCGCCGATCGTCACAGTTCTGGAGGATGAATCGACGCCCGTCCTCTTCAACGATCCGGCGCTGACCACGCGCGTCAAGGCGGCGCTGGTGTCTGCTTTGGGAGCGAAGAACGTGATCGACGATGCTCCCCTCATGGCCAGTGAAGATTTCGGCATCTTCGGCCTCGACCGCCGGATTCCGACGGTTATGTTCTCGCTGGGCGCCGTGGACCCGGAGAAACTCGCGGCGGCGGAAGCATCAGGTAAGCCGCTTCCCGGATTGCATACGAGCCACTTCGCGCCCGTTCCGGAACCTACTCTTCGCACCGGCGTCACCGCCATGACGTCGGTCGCCCTCGCACTGATGCGGAACTGACTATCGAGTGCTCTCCGTGCCGCATATCTTTGCAGGTAGCAACTATTTCACCTTCCTATCACTCGAATCACGTCCGCGTCGGCGCGATCCCACGCCGCGGGTCCGCTATGGGTGAGCCGCTGGCTGGAGTCGTCCCAATGTAGTCCCGTAATCCGCCGCACTCCATTCTCATAGTTGTAAGTAACGCCATCGTCCTGGTACAAATCGAACTCGGCGTTAGCGCCTGGATAGACAAGTATCCTGGCGATTGCCTGCGCCTGATTCGTATTTTCGATCGGAACGCCCGTGGGGATGATCGAACCCGCTCGTACGAACAGGGGAATGGTATCGATGGGCGCGTCCACCTTAATGGACTGGCCGCCGTGCATACGCTGCCCGTTCCAATAGTTGAACCAATCGGTGCCGGCCGGCAGATACACCTCGCGGCTGGTCGCGCCCTGCTCCGTCACTGGCGCCACCAGAATGGACGGTCCAAACATATACTCCTCCCCGATGTTGGCCACCTTCGGATCGTTCGGGAAATCCATGAACAAAGCACGCATGTAAGGCGCGCCCGTCAGATAAGTTTTATAACCCAACGAGTAAATATAGGGAAGCAGCTCATAGCGCAGCTTCAGATACTTGGTTAGTATCGGCTCCGCCTGCTTACCGTAGGACCATATCTCATTGTAAGTACGGCTCCCGTGCGTGCGGAAGTTCGGCTGGAACACCCCATATTCGAACCACCGGACATACAGCTCGGGGTAATCGTCATACCCGCCGACGTTATCGCGGGCGTCCGAAGGATCAATCAGCGGGGGATGAGCCGGATGGTGCGTACCCGGCAAGTACTGCCATCCCCCGACGTCATTGCCCCAATACGCTACACCGGAAGCCGTGAAGTTCAATCCCGTGGAAATCTGGCGGCGCAGCGTATCCCAGGTCGGATATATATCCGACGACCAGAAGATTGTTCCGTTCCGTTGGGCGCCCAGGTACGCGTCGCGCGAAAGAATCAGCGCCCGCTCCTTGGAGTCTCGGCGCAAGCCTTCATATAGCGCCGCGGTGTGAAAGAGCGGGTAAACGTTGAAGTAGCGCGTGCCCGGTCCGATATGAAAGTAGCTCCCGTTCGGCGGTAAGTCCGGCTCCGTTTCATCCGCCCAGAAAGCGTCGAAACCTTTGCTGAAAATGTTGTCGCGGATGACATCCCAATACCATCGGGCGGCCTGCGGGTTGGTTGTATCGATGTCCGAACCCGCGCGGTCGTAAGGCAGTCCGTTCGTGGGTGTGCCGTCGGCCAGGTGCTCGAACCAGCCTTTTTTTAGAAGAAAATCATAGTAGCGTGATTCCGGGACAAAACGCGGCCAAACGCTGATCATGGTGTGAAAACCCATCTCGTGCAGCTTGCGGTTCATCTCCGCCGGGTCCGGCCACTTCACCGGATCCAGATCCATCTGGCCCATCTTCGTGTAATAGAACCAATCCACCACCAGAACATCCGCAGGAAGATGCCGGTCCCGGTATCCTTTTGCTACCGCGAGCACTTCCTCCTGCGTGGAATATTTCTGCTTACATTGGATAAATCCGTAAGCGGATTTCGGTAGTAAGTGAGTCACTCCCGTAAGTAGACGGTAGCCGGAGTAGATTTCGTCGGTCGTCCCGCCGGCGATCACGAAGTAAGAAACGCGGTTGCCCACTTCCGATGTCCACTTGGTTTGCTCGTTAAAGCCGGGTTCGATCGTAGTCTTCGATGGATTGTCCCAAACAAGCCCGTAGCCGTAGTTAGTAACCAGGAACGGCACGCAGGTCGTCGCGCCGCCCGGAGCCGTGTAATTGTTCCAACACTGTACCGTGTGCCCGCGGTGGTCGAGATATCCTTCCTGGTTCTGTCCCAGCCCGTAGTAATGTTCGTCATCGGGCGAGTGAAAGGTGGCGCCCACCTGGAAGAATGGCTGGTCGGATGGGCGCTTGTCGTTCAGGAAACCGGCGTTCCCGTCCTTATAGTTGGGCTCGGCCATCGCCCAACCCTCCATCTTCAGGAGTGTTTTGCCTTCCGGAGTACTGAACTCAATCTGAGCCCCGGGCGCTGAGCCGGAGAAGAATTTAGAGATGTCCACCTGTGAAGCTACTCGCTTACCAGGGCGCGGCGCGGGCAGCGAAACAACCATGCGGGACGATCGGTAAGTGGTCCCGCCGCTGGTGTCTTGACGGCTCCAGGTCGCGGAAGCCGCCGGCGCTACAAAGCCGTAGCCGGGCGGTGCCCCCGCCTCCCCTTTGTCCTTGCTGAGAGTAACCCGAATAATATTCGGAGCGTATGGCTCCAGAACTATCGTGCTGCCGCTCCGGTCCAGCACAACTTGCGATGTTTGAGCGCCCAGGCCGCTGCAAACCAATCCAAACAGGAGGAGTTTCCGCATATGCGTCCCTAGCAGCATAACGCTATGCGGATCACTCACCATTTCCGCCCTGGCGGGCTTTTAGAAGGGGAAGCGGATCGTAAACACGGCGGCGTGATTGTATGCGTGATACTGCGTGACCGCGATCTGGTATCCCGCGCCCACCGCCATCGCCAGTCTGCTCCCCAGCTTGAAGCGCCCGAAGATAATCCCCGGCGTCACGAAGGTCTGTTTGCGTCCATCGTTTTCGCCGTCTTTGTAGAACGTCGAGTTGACCTCCACCTCCGGCCACAACTTCGGCGAGATGTGATATTGAAACGCGTTATTGAAGGTGAGCGCGTGGCCGATTGTTTCCAGATGGCTTACCGGCAGGCCCGCCCCGAACGTGCTTTGGAAATCGAACTTACCGAAGCCCTTGCCCGCCGCGATCGTCGGCGTCACAACTCCCGCCCGCGCGCCGTTCTTGTAAGTTCCCGTGGGAACCGTCGCCGCAAAGAAGAAGGTCAATATATAGTTGCCCGAACCCTCGTTCTTATGGAGAACGCGATACTTTCCTAGAAAAGAAACATCCCCGAACCCATCCATCACTTTAGGCTGATTGTGCTCCAGGTAGGGCGGCACATTGAAAATAAGCTCGACATTTTCCACCGGAATCAGTTCCAGTCCTTTGGAGTTGCCGAAGTTAACAAGATCCTGGCCATTGACGTTTGGCTCAACCAGAAAATCGGTGCGGAATTCCTGCTCCAGCCTGGGAGTGACCGTAACCAACGGCGTCATCCAGTGCGGCTGATCCTCCTTGGCGGCATCGGAGCGGTCGAACCATCTGGAGAAAAGACCATCCTGAGCGTTAAGCGTGCGGGGCGCGAGCGAACTGCTCAGCAGTCCGGCGAATAAGAGATATCGAAGCATCTCTGTCCAGATTACATTACGTTGTCTTTTTAACAAGACAATCTAAGACGGGATGGCTCCTGTCTGGGTGGTTCCGTACCCCGCGATCCCCGCGAGTTGGCGCCGGAAAGCGCCCCGGTTCAGCGCATCGAACAGCGCCATTACGGGCGCTCCGCTGGCGTGCCGGCGCATTGTGACAAAGTCATAACGCTCCTCGGCCAGCGGAATGAAGTCCAGCCCCAGCGTGGTCGCCGCGATCCTCGTGGCGACGCAGCAATCCGCCTGCCCGGTGCACACCGTCTGCGCGGCGCTCAGGTGCCCGGCGGCCGTTCGCTCATATCCGCGCACTCGCGACGTCTCGATCCCGGCGCTTCCAAGAATCCGGTCGAGCAAGTCACGGCTTCCCGAACCCGCTGCGCGATTGATGATCTTGATTCCGCGCCGCACCAGGTCAGCCGCCGAGTAAATCCCGCGCGGATTACCCGGCGCAACTACAAAGCCCTGCTCCCAGGTTGCGTAGGTAACCACCTGAAATCCACCGTGCGGGAACACGCTGCGGATGAAAGGCAGGTTGAACTCTCCGCTTCCCGCATCCCGTAGATGCATTCCGGCAATATGAACTTTTCCCGCCTTCAACAGACTTAGCGCTCGGCTGCTGGAGCACTCGATGGAGGCTACATCCGCGCCGTCCCCTTTTAGCAGGAAGCGCGATAGAACGGAGACCGCGGGGTCACATCCGGCAATGAGAATGGTCTGCTCCGGACTGCTGCCACCCGGCGCCAGGCGGGCGAGCACCGATGTTCCTGATCGCCGCGCCGCGATGACTCCATTCGCGCCCGCCAGCCACCCCGGATTGACCTGGACCGGTGCGGCGATCAACCGCGATCCTACCCGCCCGAGCCGCACCGGCATACCTTCCGTTGCGGAAACCGGCTCATCGTGGAGTAATTCCGCCTCTTGCGATTGATGATCGGCCGCTTCGGTTTCCAACTGGAACAGTTCTTCCACCGAGACTTCGAGAGCCCGCGCGAGTTGCAACGCCACCGAAGTATTCGGGACAAAGGTTCCGGCTTCAATCGCATAGATCGTTTGCCTCGCGACGCCGGCTTGCGCGGCCAGTTCGGTTGCGCCGATTCCGCGCCGCTCGCGGATCAGTTTCAGATTTGTATAGACCATTCGTGGCGTCCTGTATAAGAGACATTGTCGCGCGAATCCTCTTCTGCTCACCCAGTTTTGTTTCGTTCGCGCACGCTTCGTTATCTCGCCGCGTTCCTTGTAAAATACGGAATTCGCTTGATTTCAGCCGTGAACGGGAACGTCTACAATGAATAACTTTCGGGCCGCCGGGCTCACAGCCATGCTCGCCGTATTCGCGAACGCCGTCGCGGCCGGAGTTTTCGCGCAGTCCTACTCCACGCATCTCATCAGCTATCCGGGTGCGACCTCAACCATCGCCGCCGCGATTAATAATGGCTCGGAGGTGGTGGGCGAATACACTTCCAGCGCCGGCGAAGTGTTGGGGTTCTCCTGGACCGGAGGCTCTAATTACAGCACTGTGGTATTCCCAGGCTCAACCTACACTATCGCCACCGGGGTAAACGACGCCGGAATCATCGTCGGTGAATTCATCGGCTCCGACGGCCAGTTTCACGGTTTCTCTCTTACGAAAGGAACCTATACGCAAATCGACATCAATGTAAGTCTCTACTCCACCGCCGTCTCCGCGCTTAATAATGCGGGCAGCTTCGCCGGTAATTACGGAAGCTCCACTTACCCCACCAAAGGTTTTGTCAATATTAATGGGTCGTTGGCCTCGTTCTACGCGGTAGGTACGGACGAGACCTTCCCGTACGCCATTAACGGGTCCAATGCGACGGTTGGTCAATATTTCGACGCCTCTAACATATCGCATGGTTTTCTCCGGACCGCCGCCGGAACCGTCACCACGCTGGATTATCCGGGTTCCACTTATACCAGTTGCGAGGGCATCAACGATGCCGGAGAAATTAGCGGCCTCTTTATCGATTCGGCCGGCGCTTCCCATGGTTTTACTTACACCGGCGGCACGTTTACCGCCTCGGATTTCATGGCCATCGGCGGCCTGAACAACAGTGGGGAGTTCGTCGGCTACTACTTCGGTCCCGGAGGATTGCAGTATGGCTTTGCCGCCGCCCCCGCCGCATTCACTTTCAAAACAGTGAAGTTGCCGAAGCAGACCAGCACGTCTATCTATGGCATTAACGATTCCAGCGAATTTGTGGGAACGTACGTCAACGCGAGTGGCGTCTCCCACGGCTTTCTGCTGTCCGGCAAAACGCTGACGAAAGTAGATGACCCCAGTGCCGCGGACGGGTCCACCACGTGTCAGGGCGTCAACGCAAGCGGTCAGATCGTCGGGTACTACACCGATAGCGCCGGAATCCTCCACGCGTTTTCGTATGCCAAGGGAAAGTTCAGTGAACTGCTGCCACCCGGCGCTTCCCAGGCACAGGCCTATGCACTCAACGACGCGGGAGAAATCGCCGGATCTTATGTGGATTCATCCGGCGTCACCCATGGGTTCACGTATCTGTCCGGTGTCTACACCACAATTGATGTTCCAGGCGCCAGCGCTACTTATGCGGTCGGTGTCAATAACCCTGGCGACCTCACATTGCAGTGGACGGATTCAGCCGGCGTCGTCGAAGCCTCGCTCTACAACGGAATCAGTTTCCAGCCGATCAACGTTCCCGGAGCTTCCAACTGCTATGTTCACGCTTTGAATAACAGCGGTGACGCCGTCTATTCCTGGCTGGACACCAGTCTCAAGTATCACGGCGCTCTATACCTCGCGGGCAAGTACTACGTTTTCGACGATCCCTCCGGTTCCGGACTGCAAGCCACCGGGATTAACGACGCCGGCACAATCGCTGGGCGCTTCCTTCCGGCGAGTGGCGCCAACTACTCTGGATTGGAAGGCACTCAATGAGGCGAATCCGCTATTGAATGTAATCGCCTCCAATGGTAGGCTTTTCGCAGCAATGAATACAGCCCGGGGACGCACCATCGTTGTCATCGATTCGGAACCGACCGTCAGAAGCGTGATCAAGTCGATTCTCGAACGCGCGGGCTATTCCGTTCACACCACCGAGGATTTCGGCCGTGCCACTCAGATCATCTGCGAGGCGAAACCGGATCTTGTCTTGACCAACGTCTTTTTGCAGGGCATCTCCGGGCATGATGCCATGCACGTGCTTCGGCGGGATTTCCCCGAGATTCCCATCCTGATGGTTTCCGGTCTTCCCGACGCCTCGATCATCCAGCAATGGAGGGGTGAGGCACACTTCGATACGTTTCCCAAGCCCTTCACCCAAAGCGCGCTCCTCAACAAAGTTGCGGAAATCCTGGACAAGGCGGACTTGGAAGGCTCCTGAGTTCGAGCCTCCCGCCGGATTCAAACGGCTGTCAGTTGATGCGCCCGCAATGCCAATCCGGCGGCCACCGACGTAAATTCACCCCCCAGGCGGATTCGTTCCGCGCCGAACCGATCTTCGAACAACCTGCGCACGCACGGCACAAACGATGTGCCACCTGTTAGAAAGACGCGATCGACGTCGCTCGTATCAACCCCGCTCGTGTTCAACAAGCGGTCAAGACCGTCCTGGAAGCGGTTCAAATCGTCTTCGATCCAGCTCTCGAATTCCCGCCGGCTAACCGGCCGCTCCACCGTCAGCCCAGGCTCCGCGAATCGAAACAAGGTTCCATCGGCTCTTGACAGATCCATCTTTGCGGCCTGAATGGCGCGATGCAGTTGAAAGCCGAAATCTCCTTCCACCAGTTCGATCAGCAACCGCAGCATCTCGGGATTCTCGGCCTGCGCTTCCAGCGAGCGCAGCATGAGCATGGTTTCGCGCGAACGCAGGAAGGAAAGATGATGCCATCGTTCCAACCGGCGGTAAATGGAATGCGGCATAGGCAGCGTTTTGCCGAGGCTCCGATAGAAGGACCCTCGGCCCAGAAGCGGTGACACCAAGTGACGAACCAGAGCCGCGTCGAACGAGTCGCCCGCCACCGCCACGCCTTCCGTCCCCACCAGATCCGCCGCGGTACGGCCGCGCTTCCGCACACCCGGTCCAACTTTGAGCAACGAGAAGTCGCTCGTGCCGCCGCCGAAGTCCGCGATCAAAACGAGTTCGTCATGATCCAGCCGTGTTTCATAGAACCATGCCGCCCCCACCGGTTCAAACTCGAACAGTACGTTCTCAAAACCGGCCTGCTCGCACGCGCGCCGCAGCCGCCCGATCGCGAACTCGTCATCCTCCGCCGTTTTCGCGCCTACGAACCTTACCGGGCGGCCCACCACCACCGGCCCGGGTCCGGCCTTATCCGCATCAATTCCGGTCTTCAAGCCGCGCAGAATCGCGGCTACTAAATCCTCAAAGGTGAAGAGGTGTCCGTTGATCTGCGTGTGCCGGAAGAGCCGGTCGCTCGCCAGAGACTTAATGGACTGGATCAGGCGGCCACCCTCCTGCCGGTTCAGGTACGCTTCAATCGCCGCCGCACCCGTTTTCGGTTCCGGCTTCGGTCCAAAGCCCGCTTCGAAATAGAGCACGGAGCGGAAAACATCCTGGACGGAGTGGACATGCCGGTAAGTTGCCAGCCGCGCAACTCCGTCGGACCCCACCGTCGCGGCGGCGCTATTGGTCGTGCCGAAATCGATGCCGAGAGAGATGGATAACCTTCTGGAAACTTACTTGCGTGTTCCTTTCAGGCTAGCGCCATTCTGATGCAGTGTGACAGTCGTCGCCGGCGCCGTCCCGCTTAAATCGAACTCCAGTTGCGCATCCACCACTTTCAGGAAAAACTTCCTCTCCGATTCCGCGAAAATCGGCAGCTTCGGCTGATTCGTAGCCTGCGCGAATAGATGTTCCCCGTCTCGGGTAATCTCGATCGCGAAAGCCGGTGTGAATTGATACGTCCCGGTAAGGCGTTCCAGAAGCTTCGCATCCAGTTGAATTTCCTTGTGTGCCACCGGTTCGCTGATCTTCTCCCCGAATGCGAGAGATGCCAGATCCGCGCTCATCCTGTCGACGGAATCCGTCCTCAGGTTCGACAACGCAATCACCGTCAACTGGTCATCTGGAAACCGCTTGATATCCGTGTTGAATCCATTGATTCCGCCGCCATGCTCAAATTCGCGATGCTCCGCGTCTTTCCTGACGAACCAGCCGTACGCATAATTATTGAGAAACGGAGTGAACATCTTCCGTTTGGATGCGTCGCTTAAGACCTGATTGCCGTAAAGCGCCTGATCCCACCGCAGTAAGTCATCCACCGTCGAATAGAGCGACCCCGCCGCGTACGGCAGCGACATATCCAGATAGGGCGCGTTGACCACCGTTCCACCGTGGTCTTCATATCCGCTGGCGCGATGACGAATCACCTGCGCCCAATTGTCATATCCCGAATCCTTCATTCCCAGCGGGCCGAAGATATTCTCTTGTAAGTTGGCGGCGTAAGATCTTCCGGTCACCTTTTCGATAACATAGCCGAGCAGAATATATCCGGAATTGTCATAGCTGAACTTAGTTCCCGGCTCAAATTCAAGCGGGGAATCCTGGGTCAGTTTCATAATTCCCGCCGGGGTCAGCGGGTCGCGCGAGTGTTTCGGGAAGAAGTCGGGTAGCGCGGTGTAGCTGGGAATACCGGAGGTGTGGGTCAGCAGGTGATGAATAGTGATCTTCGCCCACGTCTTTGGCGCGTCCGGGTAATATTTCGAAACCGGATCTTCGAGGCTGATTTTTCCCTGTTCCTCGAGACGCAGGATTAGCGCGGCTGTGAACTGCTTCGTGATCGAACCCAGCCGGAACTTCGTTTCAGGCGTGTTCGGTACATCCCACTCGCGGTCCGCCATGCCGTAGGCTTTGCGGAAGACCGGTTCGCCTTTGCGCGCCACCAGCACGGCGCCCGTAAACTTGTTTTGGCGCACATAGAATTGCACTCGCTCATCGGCCAGGCGAGCGAGGTCCGAGTCCGAAGGCGTCTGTTCCGCGGCGACGCCGCCGCACGCGCAAAAAGTCAATAGAAGAAGAGTGTGCGTCAACAGAGTCGAAGGTCGCATAACATTACCCGCAGGTTCGAAAAAGCTACGAATCGTCGATTCCCGGAGTTCACTCTACTTCAGAATTTTCCAAGACGTATTGCAACGGCTCCACTCTCGCTACCTCAACCCGCACGGCATCCAATTGTTTCTTCAGGAAGCGGCGCTCCGGCTGCGTGCACTCGCACTCGAGAGCGGCCGCGAACGCGCATTCCGCTTCCATCCTCCGCCCTAACTTTGCCAGCACGCTCCCGCGCACCGCGTGAAACAGGTGATAAGAAAGCATCCACGCGTTGTCTTCCAAGGGTTCCAGCGCCGCCAGCGCGGCTTCTCCGCCGTGAACTTTGACTACTGCCGCGGCCCGGTTGAGCGCCACCACCGGCGAGGCGTTCATCCGCGTCAGTTGATCGTAATGGTCCAGAATCGCGCCCCAGTCGGTTGTCTCCGCGCTCTCCCCTTTGGCGTAGATCGTCGCGATGGCGGCCTGCACATGCCACTCGGAAATTTCCTCGCCGGCAATCGATCGCTCGAAGTAGTAAAAACCCATCGCAATTAACTCTTCATCCCAAAGACTGCGGTCCTGTTCTTCCAGCAGCACCAGATCGCCGGCGGCATCGGTGCGCGCCGGTAAGCGCGCCGCCTGCAAAGCCATCAAAGCCACCAGTGCGTCCACCCGTGGCGCGCCCATCGCGGAATCCGCCACCAGCCGGCCCAGCCGCAGCGCCTCCAAACAGACGTCGCGCCGGATCAATTCTTCTCCGGAATGCGCGCCATACCCGCCGCTGAACATCAGATAAATCACTTCCAGCACCGAATCGAGCCGGCGCCGCAGTTCCGCTCCGGCCGGCAATTGCAGCGGCAATGACCGCTCCCGGATCAGTCGTTTCGCGCGCACGAGCCGTTGCGCGATGGCGCTCTCCTGCGCTAAGAAGATTCGCGCAATCTCGCCCACGCTGAAGCCGCCGGTCAGCTTCAAACTCAGCGCCGCCCGGACGTCCAACGCCAGTTCCGGATGGCAGCACATGAAAATCATCCGCAGCTCCGCGTCGGGCAATTCATTGTCGGCCGCATCCGTGGCCCGCTGGTTTTCGCTCTCCAGCGCGCGGACCAACTCACCGGTCTTGTTCTCGAAAGCCGCATCCCGCCGCAGCGAGGTAATCGCGTAGTGGTACGCCACAAGATACAGCCACGCCTCCGGTTTCTCCGGGATACCTTCCAGCGGCCACAACCGCGTCGCGCGCAGCATGGCTTCCTGCACCGCGTCTTCCGCTAGTTGCAGATGCCGCGAACCCAGCCGCCCGGCCAGGCCGGACACGATTCTTCCGGCCTGCCTGCGGAACAAGTGTTCCAGAACTACCGGACTGCCGGCCTGTTCCATCGCGCCGCTGCCATCAGCTCGCCGCCACCCGCGCCGGGGCGGGGAACACTTCGCGGATCTCGATGGTCCCGAAATCCACGTGCGGATGATCCTGCGCCAACTCGAGCGCCTGCTCGAAATTCTCCGCTTCAACCGTGTAATACCCGCCCAGCACTTCCTTCGACTCGGCAAACGGACCCTCTGTCACCACCACGCTGCCGTTCTTTTTATGCATCACGCGGCCGGACTCTTCGTGCAGTCTCCGCCCGTCTACTACGAACGGCTTGCTCCGCCAGGCAAGATATTTCTCCATCGCCCGCTGCATCTCTTCCGGACTCAGCTTCTTCCAAACCTCGCGGTCATCTCGCAGCAAAAACATGTATTGTGGCATTTACGCCCTCCTGTACGGTTAACGAAACAGCGCGCCTGAAATCGACAATCAGAGCGATTATTTCAACGCCTGTTGCAACGCCGGTCCATCGCCCAGAAATTCCTCCAGCAGAGTATGGAAGTGGTGCACGCCATTCTCCCGCTTCACTGAGTAGCGCCCGCGGTCATAGGTTCGTGATCGCAAACCCTTCTGAACGTTCTCGCAAATGGTAATGTCCTCTTGCTGGATCTCATCGCTGAAATCGACCGTCTCCTTCGACAACTCCGCCGCTTGTCCGTCGCGCGGGTAAGTGAACCATTCGAAGATCGTCAGCGTCTTATCCTGACCCATCGGCAGGATAATGTTACTGCTCAGGTTATCCGGGTACACGTTCAGCATGAAGTTCGGAAAAATCCAGAAGTACAGCGCCCTGTTTCCCGCATCCTGATCGCTATACCTTCTCGGTTCATCGCGCAAAGGTCTGGGCGGTCGTATCGGTGCATACTGCGAAGAGTAGTAGCGGAAGATATCCACCCGGTACTGATCGTAATCCAGCTCCCGGAACAGCGACGGATGCGCCGCCGGCAGATGGTAGCCCTCCAGGTAGTTATCGATATAAACTTTCCAGTTGCATTCGATCACGTAATCCCGCCGGTAAGCGAACTGCAACTGATCGATCGGGCAGCCCAACTCCGCCACTTGACTCGGAATGTCCCCCATCACTTCCGCCAGCGGCGGCGCTCCGCCGTCCACGTTGACGAACACGAACGGTCCCCAGCACTCGACCCGCATCTCGGGTAGACGGACGTCGTCGCGGTTCCAATCCGCCAGCCCTTCGAACTCCGGCGCCACCAGTAACTTCCCGTCCAGCGAATAAGTCCACGCGTGATAAGGACACCGCAAGGATTTCGCGCATCCGCTGCCCTGCATAATGATCGACGCGCGATGCCGGCAAACATTCGAAAAGGCGCGCAGCACGCCGTCATTGCCTCTCACAAGCGCGATCGGCTCACCCGCCACCTCGCAGGTCAGATACTCACCGGGCTTCGCTACCTTCGCAGCGTGGCCGACTGGCTGCCACGTCTTCCAGAAAATCCGTTCCGTCTCTTTAGCAAGCATCGCCGGATCGGTGTACCAGCCGGAAGGAATCGTGTGAGCGTGCGCGATATCGGGAGTCATTGGCGTTGGCGCATCGGGTTATGAAACATTCGCTAGTATCCAATAGTTGCGATGACCGCGGAACACGAGATCGAGAAAAATCCCGGCAGTCTCCAAAAGGCGCTTGGACTCGCGTTCGGCGTCGCCGTTGCCGTTGGGGGCACCGTGGGTGTCGGCATCCTGCGCCGGCCCGGCACGGTCGCGCAACTTCTCCCGCACGGCTGGGCGATCTTTGCCATCTGGACGGCCGGCGGCGTCTACGCCATGCTGGGCGCACTCTGCGTCGCCGAGCTCTCCACCATGATGCCGCGCGCGGGCGGATTCTTCGTCTTCACCCATCGTGCTTTCGGTCCTGCCTGCGGCTTCGCCATTGGCTGGTGTGACTGGTTGGCCAACACGGCCGCCGTTGCTTACGGCGCCATTGCTTCCGCCGAGTTGCTGCCGCGCTTTGCGCCGGCTCTGCAAAACTGGGTGCAACCCGTCGCGCTCACCATTGCAGGCACTTTCTGCGCCGCCCAGTGTGTCGGAGTGAGGGCCAGCGGTCGATTGCAACGCCTGCTAAGCTTCCTCGTCTGCATCGCGTTCGCCGGGTTGGTCGTCGCCTGCTTTTTCTTTCGCCTTCCCCACGCGGCCGGTCTCACCCCGAACTCCTCGCCGGTGCACTCCGTGCCGCTGCACTCCGTGCCAATTCTCGCCGGAGCCTGGGTTCTCGCCTTCCGCGCCGTCATCGTCAGTTATGACGGCTGGTATGAACCCGCCTACTTCTCGGAAGAATCCGTTAACCCCGGCCGCACCGTGCCCCGCTCGCTGGTCTTCGGCGTCCTGCTCGTGATGAGCATTTACCTCCTCGTCAACGCCGGGCTCCTCCACGTGCTCGGCTTGCAAAATCTGGCCGGAGCGGAACTGCCCGTGGCGGATGCCGCGCGCCGCCTCGCCGGTTCCTGGGGAGACCTATCGGTCGTCGTGCTGTCGCTTCTCGCGCTGCTTCCCATGACCAGCGCCGGCCTCCTTGGCGCCGCCCGCATCTTCTACGGCCTCGCCCGCGACTTTCTCCACTGGAGCGGCCCTCTCCGCGTCAACGCCGGCGGAACTCCCTGGGTCGCCACCCTGCTCACCACCGCCGTCGCCATGCTTCTCATCGCCACCGGAACTTTCGACGCCCTCCTCGCCATGTCCGGCGTTTTCATGGTCATTCTCTACTGTTCCGCCTACGCGTCCCTCATGGTCTTGCGCCGTCGCGAACCCAATGCGCCGCGTCCCTTCGTCTTATTCGCCTACCCCTGGATTCCGTTACTGCTCCTCGCCACCGGCATACTCTTCCTCGGCGCCATCACCGTCAGCGATCTATCTTCCACCCTTGCCGCGCTCGGCCTTCTTGTGATCAGTTATCCCGTCTATCGGTTGTTCAGAACTCGTTCGATAGGGTAACTGCGAAGAAGTCCGTTTGATATTCTGGCCCCATGTCCAAACAGGCGGAAGCCGATCTCATCCTGAAACTCTACGAACTGCGCCGGGAACCCAAAATGCGGGAAGCGCGGGATTGGTTCTTCCGTGACTTTCATCCCGACTCGATGGCCGATATCCTGGCCGCGATGAGCGGGCCCCATAGCGCAACTCTTCGGATGGTCATCAGCTATTGGGAGATGGCCGCCACACTCGTCGCCTACGGCGCCATCGATTCCAACTTATTCAACGACACCAACGGAGAGCACTACATCGTCTACGCGAAACTCAAGCCGATTCTGGAAGAGTACCGCGCCGCCTTCGGGCCGGGCGTTCTGAAAAACGTCCAGAAGTTGATTGTGGAAGCACCCGACGGAAAAGAACGGCTCGCCGAGCTGGAGCAGCGTCTCCAAGCGATGCGCGCCCAAATGGCTAAGTCCTAATTCGCAGGCGGCACGCTCATCTCTTCGTGCTGTTTCCGCAACTCATTCGGATCGTCCATCTTCGGCCCCGGTTCCGGATCCAGCGGGTCGCGCGCCTTCGCCGGATCGAAGATCGAAAGATCCGGCGGCAGCGCGGTATACGGTCGAAAATCCGGCTCGCTCGTAAAGCACTCGGACAAACTCATTGCCGCTGCGTCGAACAAATTCAACGGGCCCAGCCCCAATATCTGATACACCGTTTTCAGCATCCCGGTAAAGCTCGAGTTCGAATGCGCCACATATCCGCGTTTCGCCCACGGCCCTGCCACCAGCATCACCGTGCGATGGGCGTCGACATGATCCACCCCGCCGTTCGCGTCGTCTTCCGTCACCAAGATCGCCATACTGCGCCACTCCGGCGTCTTCGATAGATATTCGACGATGCGCCCCAACGCGTAGTCATTGTCCGCCACATAGGATGAGATCCTCGGGTAACCGTCCGCCGGACGGGGGTC
The DNA here is from genome assembly GCA_965225785.1 of Bryobacteraceae bacterium. Classification (GTDB taxonomy): domain Bacteria; phylum Acidobacteriota; class Terriglobia; order Bryobacterales; family Bryobacteraceae; genus Bog-113. Next base: position 408,282 of record CBDDBV010000035.1, read on the forward strand.
GGCCGTATGATCGTCCGGTAAGTGGATGAAGATGAGTTGCGGCAACGGCTTCCCGGTCTTGCCATACAACTGATCCATCTCACTAATGAATTGATTCGCCCGAAACTGGTCCGGAATATTTGTATTGAAGTTCGGATACTCCCGGGACGTATTCAGAAACAGCGGCGCCGGCATCGGCTCATTCGTTAGATAGCGCGCACCGGTCGGCTTCAGTCCCGGTCCCTCGTCCACGCTCGGCAGCTCAAACCCTTCTCCGAAATTCCGGAACGTCACATGATGCCGGTCCAAATGGTTCCACAGCGTACCCGCTTCTAATTGATCTTCCGGTGCCACCGACGAATTGCCTTCCGCAATCGACAATCGCCCCGGCGATTCCGGCGTCAATCGAAACTGTTTGCCATCCGCATAAGACGCCATCATGCTACTCTCCGTCCACTCGTTCGGATAAGAACCAACTAACCAATGATGCCCATCCACGCTCACTTCCGAATCCGCATAGAAGTTGTCGCTCATCGCCCAGCGGTCCGCGAAGGCATGATGATTCGGCGTCACGTTACGTCCGAAGCGCGCCAACCCCGGCGCACCCGCCACATCCCCGAACACTTCATCGAAAGTGCGGTTCTCCTTCACGATGATCACCACGTGTTTGATCCCCGGCGGAATCGCCGGTAGTTCCCGCGCGGGCGCGAACCCGTTATTCGCCATCACCGTTCGCGTGGTTTCCGCAAGCCGCGTCGCATCCGGCGTCTCGAATCGCGACAACGACCCGCGCCGCCGCTCCATCTGAAAACTATGCGGCATTCGCGCCATTAATGTCGCGTTCGGCCCAATCCCGTGGCCCTTCGCGTTGCTGACATAGACCACGCCCGCGCGCGCCTCCACCCGCGTCGGAAACCATGCCGCCGGAATATGTCCCAGAACCTTGTCCGTATTCAGATCGATCACGCCGATCGCATTAATGCCCGCTTCCGCTACTAGCAACTCATTCCGCTCTGGGATCACCCCGAGTCCAATCGGCAACACTCCGCGATACCGCTCCAGCCCCGGAATCCGAATCGCAATGTTCTCCTCCACCCGTAGCGTCCGCGCGTTGATCACCGAGATCGAATCGTTCGTGCCGTTCGAAACATATACGCGCTTGCCCACCGCAATCACGCCCGCCGGACTGCTCCCGCCCAAACTGGCCGACCCAAAAGGTAGACCGGTGCGAATGAACTGGATCACCTTCGGCGCCGCCGGATCCTGCACGTCCACCACGCAAAGGCTGTTCGATTCCGGCACATTCGGATCGCCCAGCCCCGGCGCCACGATCGTTTCTCCGCTGCCGTTCAACACCGTCGTTCCATCCAGCGCTTCCTTCGAAGGAAATCCGAACGCCGGAAACGGAATGCCCGTCTCACGCGCTCGCTTGGCGTCCGCGCCGGGCAGCACGCGGTACGCGAACATCCCGATGTTCGTCACATAAATCCGCTTACGATCGGGCGAAAACGCAATCGCCCATGGCAGCCGTCCCACCGTCACGCTCGCCAGCGCGCGATGATGCGCAATATCGAAAATCGCCACCCGGAAGTTCGCCTGATCGACCACATACAGCAGCCCGCGCTCCTGATCGATCGCCAGGTCCCCCGAGTAACTATTCCGCGCCCCGTTCACGTTCAGGTCATAGCGGTCGATCCGCTTCCCCGTCGCCGGATCGAGCACCCGCACCTGCCCCGATTCCCCCTCCGACGCGAACAATTCCCCTTCGCCATGGAACGCCAGCCCCATGAACGTACTCTTCCAATCGTCATCCGGATCACCCGCGTCCTTCGGTTTCGAAATCGCGAGCTGCCGCGCAGCCCACGTACCCGCGCTCCGTTCCACAAACGTCATGGAGAAGCGATCCGGCCCGCCGTTCGCGGTCACAACCCGATCCCCGCTAGGACTGATCGCCAGCCCAAATGGCCCCGGCCCGGTCGTGAACTCCGCGCCGATCGGCGAAATATACCGCCCGCCCGGCAGAATCGTTCCCGGCCCTTGCTCCGTCCGCTGCGTCCTCGCGAGCCCCGCGGGCGTCCGATAGTCCGCACCAAATCCGGCACTAACAATAAGCAGCAGGCAAGCAATTTTCATCGCTCCATTAGAACCTTGTCAGCGTTTCAAGTCGATGAACGCGACCATCGGCGGCTCAGTCCGGAGGTCTGTACCCGAATGAGAGTTGATGTATACTCGCCGAACGAAGTAACATCATGCGCCCTCAACCTCTCATCTGCGTAACCGATGTCGAAGCCAGCAGCCGCTGGTACCAGCAACTGCTCGGCTGCAAAAGTAACCATGGCGGCGCCGCCTATGAACAGCTTGTCTCGAACGGTCAACTGATCCTGCAATTGCACAGTTTCGAGGTGGAACATCACCACGGCCCCCTTGGTAATCGTGAAGATAAACCGATCTATGGAAATGGTCTCTTGCTCTGGTTCGAGGTCGATGATTTTGACGCGGTCGTTCAACGCGCCGCTACCATGCAGGTGAAGACCGTAATCCCTCGGCATCGAAACCCGGTTGACGGTGAGGGAGGCCCGAATCACTGGGAGTATTGGGTCCGCGACCCCGACGGCTATACGGTAGTCGTGGCCAGCCCATATGGAACCGCGGACGGAACGTGGCGCCCGGAACAGAATCCCTTCGGCGCATAGATCCCGAACCTGAATTTAAACGCTTGGACGAGCGTGCCATCCGAGCCGTTTAGTGGATCATGGTCGCCGGAGTCAACTCCGGAATGATCACCAGGAAATCATACCCGTAGATCAAGCGCTGGAAGTCCGGATCAATCGAACCAAGCCCCTGAAACCGGAGCTTCCGCAAATCGTACAGCGTCCACCCGTTCTCCACCTGATTCTTGATCGCCGGCGTCATCCACTTATAGTCCGGATCCTCGTCCATCACAAACGGCGCGGTCTTCGCCGGCTTCTTATAACCGCCATAAGTGAAGTGGGTTCCCTTCGCTCCCAGCACGCAGATGTGTAGTGACGTGGATCCTTCTCCATCCGCCAACTCCGCGACATAATCACCGAGATCGCGCTGCTGCAGCGGATTGAACCCTTTGTACAAATGCCACTCCCCGAACTTCAATAAGACTTTCCCGGATGAGGTAATCGCCGCCCCGCGCATGTCGCCCGCAAAGTTCTGCTTCATCAACCGCGCGCGTTCATTGTTGGACTCGGGCGAACCCTGCTGGTTCAATCGATAAATCTCCGCGCTGGTGCGAAGCTCCCGAAAATCTGCATTCGCCTTCGCATTCCCCTCGCGCGCCAGCAGAGCCGCCGCCGAGTCAAGTTCCTCCATCGGCGCTGCCATCAAAAATAGCTTCGAAGGATCCGTAGCTTGCGCCGCCGCGGCGTCCCGCTGCTCTTCTTCCTTCAGCCGCTTGATTGCCTCCGTCGCCGCCGGTCCCGGATGCGTCTCCAGAATCTCATCGAGCACCCAACCCCCAGACCCCACAAACTCCTGATCCAATCCCCAAAGATGAAAACTCTCACCACCCGCCACGCTCGCGCAATGGTCCACCAGATCGTTTTCCTGCTTCACATTCTGAAACGCCACCGCATCCGGATACTTCGCCATCAGCGCTCCCATGCGCGCCAAGCGGTCAGGCTTCCCAAAAGTGGACGCGACGAAAGCGGCCGCCCGCGGACTGGTCTCAATCGCCATCGCCGCCAACCCTAAGGGGCCCATCACATTGCACACCGCAGATGCAAACTGCGGAATCTCCGCCGTAATATGATCCTCGCCGATCGCCACATACTTCGCCTGCGCGATGGCCGTCTGCAACACCGCCGCCGCGCCGCCGTTGAATTTTCCATTCTCGACATGCAATTCATAGCGCGCGTCCCGAAGCTTCTTCCCCAGGTCCGGAGGCGGGGTTTGCCCGGCAAGCGTGCAGACGAAAACAAACACGGCAAGAACCTTCATAAGTTCGCTAAGTTACCATGAGTCACGTGGGGACGAAATTCAACATCGGCGTCCTGACACTCCTCGCAATCGGCGTCCCCGTTAAAGCGGCCGATCCTTGGATCAAACTCACCACCACCCATTTCGAGCTCTACACCGACGCCGCCGAATCGTCCGCCCGGGACGCCATCCGCTGGTTTGAAGAAGTCCGCGGCTTCTTCGTCCAGGCCACTCCCTTCGGCGCCAAGCTGGATGCGCCTGTCCGCATCGTCGCGTTTCGATCCGAAGAAGAGTATCGCCCGTACCGCATGAACGAAAGCGCCGCCGCCTTTTTCACGCGCGATGGAGATCGCGACTACATCGTCATGCGGGATCTCGATCCCGCGCATTATTTCTATGCCGTCCATGAGTACACGCACCTCACCATCAGCCGCTCCGGCCTGCACATTCCCCTCTGGATGAACGAAGGCTGGGCTGACCTCAACTCCACACTGCAGCCCCGCGGTTCAAAAGCCATGATCGGCGATATGCTCCCGGGCCGCCGCGAGATGCTCCTGGAAGCCCCGTGGATCCCTTTGGCCGATCTGGAGAAAGTCGATCAGCGCTCTCCCATGTACAACGAGCGCGACAAAGCCAGCGTCTTCTATGCCGAGAGCTGGGCCTTCATGCACATGCTGCTCCTCTCGCCGCCGTACATGAAACAGTTCGATCCCTTTGTGCGCTCCATTATCGCGGGCAACGGAATCTCCCGTTCCTGTCAGGAGGTTTTCGGTAAGTCCGCCGGCGAAGTGCAAGCCGATCTCGAACGCTACCTCAAGCGCGGCCGCATGAAAGGCGCCCTCTTCGACGTGAAGCTGGAGCAGACCGCGGAAGCGCCGCGCATTTCGCCGATGACCGCATTCGATTCGTCGCTGCTGTTCGCCGATCTATTGGCGGCCGCGCATAAACCCGTGGAAGCCGGCACCGCGCTAGCCGAGCTCGGCAAGCAGTATCCGGATCGCCCCGAAGTCGAAGAATCGCTCGGCTATCTCGCGCTCCGTGCGCACGATCGCGATCGTGCCATCCTTCACTTCCAGCAGGCGCTGAAGCTGGGGTCGCGGAACTCTCTCATGTGTTTCCGCCTCGCTGTTCTGGAGCGTGACGCAACCAAGGATCGCGGTCCGGTCATCGCCGCCCTTCGCCGCGCCCTCGAACTCGATCCGGACTACAGCGAAGCCCGGCTCCAACTCGGCATCGCGCTGCTCGAATCCGCCGATTACGCCGGCTCCCTCAAGCAGCTCCAGCAAATGCGCCGGATCGCCGAAGAGGACGCTCCGTGGTTCTTCGCCGCCAGCGCCTTCGACGACGCGCGCCTCGGCAAAGACGACGAAGCCCGTGCCAACGCCGAACGCGCCCGCAAGTGGGCGAAGACGGATCCGCAGAAGGACCAGGTCGCTAAAATCTTTCAGTACCTCGACAGCAAGAAGCCCGCGCCCTGAGCGTGCTACTCTAGAGATTCCAACCTTTGGAGAGATGGCCGAGTGGTTGAAGGCGCACGCTTGGAAAGCGTGTATAGGGGAAACTCTATCCAGGGTTCGAATCCCTGTCTCTCCGCCACCTTCCGTTCTGAAGCTGGTCGCCCCAAGTCGCTCGCCCGGAACGTCTTAGATCGCGGGGAGCTTTGCCAGAGCCTCTCGCGGCACCTCAAAATTTGCGGCCGTGATGTATACTCGAAACGGGTTGGGAAAACATCTCCCAAATCCGGCAACCTCGGTTGAAGCCCTCAAAAAGCTTAGGGCTAAATTAACGAACGAAGCCAATTTTGTTTTGCACCAGATTCAGGTGCCACTAAACAAAACAAAGCGTTTATACGTAAATGTCCTCTTCGTGCACCCCTAACAATTTGGGTTCGAATTGGATCATTTTGCGGCGACTCTAAAACAGCGGTGGGCTAAAGCCACCTGTTTGTTCCTCCGATCACTTGGATGAGTGATCAAGATCGAAGTAATGCGCGCGAGTAACGGCCTCCGGCCCACCACGATACCCTGACCGGTCTCGCCAACAGGCTGCTGTTAAAGCAACGCGCGGCGGAACTGGAAAATGACACGGTGACCGGGAACCTGGTCCGTTTAGCCCTTCAACTTGAGTCGGCATATACTATGAGCCGATGAGAATCTCCCGACGGGCGGCCCTCGGCGCCATCGCCGCTGCTACTTCACTCCGGCGCATCTCCGCTCAAACCGCTTTACCCGCAATTGCGAACGGCCCTTTCCACGGCTCTCGCGAATCCCTTCAGGCGTACGAAATTCCTGAATGGTTCCGCGATGCGAAGTTCGGCATTTGGGCTCACTGGGGCCCGCAGTCCGCTCCCGAAGACGGCGATTGGTATGCCCGCAACATGTACATCCAGGGCAGTTCTCAATACAAGTTTCACGTCGATACCTACGGCCACCCTTCTAAATTCGGCTTCAAGGATGTCATCGGGACGTGGAAAGGCGATCGGTTTGATGCCGATTACCTGGTCGGACTGTATAAGAAAGCCGGTGCCAGGTACTTCGTGAGCATGGGTGTCCACCACGATAACTTCGACATGTGGAATTCCAAATATCAGCCGCGCTGGAACGCCGCGAAAATGGGTCCCAGGAAAGACATCGTGGGGTTATTCGGCGCCGCGGCCAGAAGGAACGGACTGAAGTTCGGCGTCAGTGAGCACCTATGGATCAGCTATAAGTGGTTCGCCGTCAACCATGGCGCCGATAAGACCGGAGCTCTCGCCGGCGTTCCATACGACGGAGTCAACTCAGCGAACGCGGATCTCTATCACAACTACGAAGGCGTCGACTACCAGAAGTTCATTGCAAAGTTGGATTGGAACGATGCTGATATCCCGGACCGCTGGAAGCTCCATTGGTTCAATCGCATGAAGGATCTCGTCGATAACTATCATCCGGACTTACTCTATACCGATGGGGCGCTACCGTTTGAGGGTTATGGATTAAACCTGGTCGCCCATCTCTACAACACCAGCGCCGCGCGAAATGGTGGCCGCGCCCAGGCTATCTATAACAGCAAACGCCCGGAAGACTGCGCCACCGGCACGTGCGTTCTCGATGTCGAGCGCGGCGTGGTCGATAAGATCTGGCCGACGGCCTGGCAGACCGACACCTGCGTCGGAGACTGGCATTACAAGAAGAACATCCAATACAAGACTCCGAAGACCGTGGTCGATATGCTTACCGACATTGTCAGCCGCAATGGCAATCTATTGCTGAACTTTCCCTTGCCGAACAGTGGCATGCTCGACGCCAACGAACTGGCCATCGTCGCCGGTATCACGCAGTGGATGAACGTCAACAGCGAGGGTATCTACGGCACACGCCCCTGGAAGGTGTTTGGAGAAGGACCCAGCACGGCGGTCCACAAATCCGGCGCCGCGTTCAATGAGAAGAACCGCACTGATCTCACGGCGGAAGATGTCCGGTTCACCACTAAGGGCGGCAAGCTGTACGCGTTCCTGATGGGTTGGCCGGACAAGCAGGCCGTGATCAAATCGCTCGCCCAGGGAAGCGCGGATAAGATCGCCAACGTCGAACTCCTTGGCTATGCCGATCGTCTGAAATGGACCCAGGATCCATCGGGGCTGACCGTAAACTTACCGGGCGAGAAACCTTCCGATTACGCTGTAACCTTCAAAGTTACCTGGGCTTAAGCCGCGCCTACGGCAACACGCCGACCTCGATGTTCGAGCCGGCGTACACGCGTTGCGTCGCGATCTGGAAGTCGGAGGCCTTCATGTTCGGAATGTCCCCGAACTTTTGCGGATTCCGGTCCGTCAATGGGAACCACGAACTCTGCACCTGGACCATGATGCGGTGTCCGCGCCGGAAGCTATGCAGAATGTCCGGCATCGTGAACGAGACTTCGTCAGGCACATTCGGCCGGAACGCGACGGGCTTCTCGAAGCTCTTCCGGAACTTTCCGCGGAACGGCTCGCCGCGCACCAGTTGCTGGTAGCCGGCCATGTGAACGCTGTTCGGGTTCGGCTCCGGTTCCGGATAATCGCCCGGAAAAACATCCACCAGCTTCACCACAAAGTCGGAATCGGTGCCCGATGTGGATACTCGCAGGTTCACCTGGATCGGTCCGGCGAACACAACATCGTGATCGAGCGGCTCCGTCTCGAACGTGAGAACATCCGGCCGTTTCGCCGCAAAACGCTGGTCGGCGTCCATGTAGTCCTGCGGAACTTCAATGTCGGTGTGCATCGTGAAAGGCACCGGCTTATTCGGGTCGCTCAAGTACTCGCTGAACGCGTTCGTGCTTCCCGGACCCGACCCGAGCTTACCGCCCGGTTCCAGGTAGAACGATTGCTTGCTTGCATTAGCCGGCGGCCATGCGTCGAACTTCATCCATTGGTCCGTGCCCGTCTCGAACATATAGGCCTTGGGCAGCTTGGCGTCGCCCTTGCCTTTCAGCATCTGCTCGAAGAACGGAAACTGGATCTCGTCGCGGAAGAACTCGGCCGTGTCCGCGTTGAAAGAAATGTCGCCAAGCTTGTTCCCGTCGGATCGCGCCCACCCCCCGTGTACCCACGGTCCCATCACGATCCGGTTGTCGGTCTTCGGACTCTTCTCGTGAATCGTCTGGAACAGCGTCAGCGGGCCCTGTAAGTCTTCCGCGTCGAACCATCCGCCCACCGTCAACACCGCGGGCGTGATGTTATGGATATGCGGCGCCACCGCTCGCTCCTTCCACCAATCGTCGTAAGTCGAATGATTCACTTGATCGGTCCAGTAATGATTCTTATTCTTCAGGTACTTCTCATCGCCGTTGGCCAGAGCGCCCATCCGTAGATAGAAGTCGTATCCGTCCTGCGTCCCGAACTGAAATTGCGCTTCGCCTTTCTGCGGCGTGGCGGGCTCATCGCGGACTTTGAAAAATACATAGAAGCCGAAGTTGGCGGCCAGCATGAACGCGCCGTTGTGGTAAGCGTCATCGCCTTGGAACAGGTCCATCATCGGCGCTTGCGGAGACGCGGCCACCAGCGCGGGATGCGCAGCCAGAATGCTCGCGATCGTGTAGAACCCCGGATAAGAGATCCCGTAGATTCCCGCCTTGCCATTGTTCCCCGGGATGTTCTTCAACAGCCAGTCCAACGTGTCTGACGTATCCGTGCTCTCATCCGTCTCCGTCCCCCGCGGCGCATCCCGGTGCGGAGTCATTTCGACGAACGCGCCTTCCGATAAGTAGCGTCCACGCACATCCTGGCGCACGAAGATGTAGCCCTCGCGCGCGAACTTCGGCGACGGTCCAAGCGTAGATGGATAAGAATCCACCCCGTAAGGGCTCACGCTGTAAGGCGTCCGGTTCAACAGGAACGGATACGTCTTGGACGCGTCTTTCGGGCGGTATACCTGCGTGAACAGCTTCTTGCCGTCGCGCATCGGAATGTTGTACTCGTACTTCGTGTAGTTCGCTTTGATGTAGACTGCCAGCGAATCTTCGGCGGCCGGAGCCATCGCAGGTGTGAGCAGTGCGGAAGCAATGAAAAACGTGACAATGCGCATCGTTGCTAGAATACAGGTTTCCCATGCAGGTCCTGCAGGCAGGGCGTCACAAATTCATTCTTTTGGAACTCGAAGCGGAAACCGTCTCGGAGGTTGCGAGGCAGGCGGGCTTTGAAACGCGCATTCGCGATAGCGAGCGCAGCATCCAGCTTGACCTGATCGCCTTGAACCGTCAATCGCCCCTGCTCCTCTTCGATGCCTCCGATCCCGCCAACCTCGGGTGGTTCTCGCGCTGCCAGTTCTATGTGGACGGGCGCACCGGCGGAGTGATGCAGACTCCGATATCGGTTGAGAACAAGCGTGATCGCGCCGGCAATAGCCAGTCGAATTCCGTGCGGGTGCGCATCTCCAAGGAACTACCCGTCAGCTTCCGCCTACCTGGTAAGCAGCCCATCACTGAACAGGTTTTCTACGCGCTGTTTCAGAACTTCTTGAATGCGTTGATGAAAACCGGAGTCGCCGTGTGCGGAGGAACAATAGTGACGCCCCTGGCTGGCCGCACCGAGGGCATCGGTCCGCGTAATTAGTGCGCCGGCTGGAGTTCCGCGCCCGCCGCCGTCTTCACCACGTCTTCCACCTCAGCCCGGTAGGCCGCCAGTAACTCCGGCGTGGTCGCTTCAAAGCGCAGCACCAGAACCGGCTGCGTATTCGAAGCCCGCACCAATCCCCAACCATGGGGGAAAGTGATTCTCGCGCCATCCACGTCCAACGTTTCGTATCGTGTCTGAAAATGTTCGCGAACTTTACTCACCACATCGAACTTAGTTTCGTCGGGGCAATCCACGCGCAGCTCCGGCGTGGAAACAGTCTGGGGCAGATCGGCAAGCTGGTACGAGAGCGGCTTGCCTGACCGGGCCACAATCTCGATTAAGCGGCACGCGGCGTAAGGCGCGTCATCGAATCCGTAATAGCGGTCCTCAAAGAACATGTGGCCGCTCATCTCGCCGGCCAGTTCGGCATGCTCTTCTTTCATCTTGGCTTTGATGAGGGAGTGTCCGGTCTTCCACATGATGCCGTTTCCGCCATGGTTCCGGATATCGTCGTACATCGATTGCGAACACTTCACCTCGCCGATCACCGTGCATCCCGGCTTGCGTGAAAGAATCTCCCGGCTGTAGATGATCATGAGCTGATCGCCGTAGATGACCGTTCCCTTTTCATCCACTGCTCCGATGCGGTCGGAATCGCCGTCGAAGGCGATGCCCAGTTCCGCCCCGTGCTCTTTCACCGCGGCGATCAGCGCTTCCAGGTTCTTAGGCACGGTTGGGTCCGGATGGTGATTCGGAAATCGTCCATCCATCTCGAAGAACAACTCCACCGCATCCACGTTCAGCTTCTCGATCATGCGATGTACCACGGGGCCGGCCGCGCCGTTGCCCGCGTCGAAGACTACCTTCACCCGCCTTGCGAAGTGAAACTGGCTTGTGATCTCTTCCACATAGGGCGTCACGATATCGATGGTCTTCACCGATCCGTTACCCACCACGAAATCCCGCTTCTCAATCAGCAAGCGGAGCTGTTGGATCTCATCCCCGTGAATCGTCGTTTGGCCCGACATGATCTTGAACCCGTTGTATTCAGCCGGATTATGGCTGCCCGTGATCATCACGCCTCCGCCGGTTTTCAGGTGGAAGACCGAGTAGTAGAGCAGCGGCGTCGGCACCACGCCCAGGTCCATCACTTCCAGCCCCGTCGATATGAGCCCTTGCAGCAGGGCGCCGTGCAACCGATCGGAGCTGAGCCGGCAATCACGCCCCATCGAGAACGTTCTTGCGCCGCTCCGGATGAGCGCCGTTCCGATCGCCCGGCCGAGGTCGGTGACCCCCTCGTTCAGTAGTTCTATGTCGGCGATACCGCGAATGTCATACTCGCGAAAGATGGTCGGCTTGAGCATAAAACGGCAGTGTCGCACACCCGCGCGCCGCCCATTATTGGACCTTCTGCAAACGGCATAGCGGGTCCCCAAGAACAATGTTCTGCCAGCTCAAGGCGCGGATGGCGACGTAGTAGCTCTCGGCCAGATTTCGTCCCGCCAGGTAAGCCGGGATCAGCGCGTCGGGCCGCGGGGTGAATGCGAGGAAAGGCTCGTAAACATGACCGGAAGCGCCGGTGACTCCCGCGTGAATCTCGTCGGCGGAGAGGGACTGGGGAGATCCCGCGAACCACGTTGCTGGATCCTTCCACGTTCCAATCGTCCAGGTCGCCGGAGGCTTGACGAAGGTCCGTGCATTGGTCGAAACGAAATCGGTCATCACCGCGCCCGGCAACCATCCAAAGCCCAGCACCCGACGGTGCCGGTCCGGATCGTTGAAGCCCCATGAGGCATACGCAATCACATTCGTCTGGTCATACAGAACCTTGCCGGTTTGGTCCAGAATCAAGCGATCTTGCGGCACGGATTTCGCCGCGGCGCGCAACCACAGGTTGCCCGCATCCGATTCGTCCGCGCGCAGGTCGATGACCACCTTGCCGCGATTCACGGCTAGGAGGGACCGGTCGATCATCCCTTCCACATCGGTATAGTCATATCCTGCGAGACGTGTCACCATATACATGGGGACGGCCGGATGCCGGAACGGCAGCGTCAACTTGCCGAAGATCGGGTTTGGCAGCGGGCCCGCCAGCGACAACTTTGCACCATGCAGCTTTTGGTAAAGCGTCGCCAGCTCGGAGTCGACCGACGCAGCCGTGGTTCGGTGCTGGTCGGCCTCGCCGGCGATCTTCAAGGGCACTCCCAGGGTGGTGACGATGTAGAGAATCTGCTCGGTGAGCTTCCGAGTGGTCAGACAGTCGCCGATAGGCTGCTCAATGCCGCGACCGTACACTTCGCGGGAAATCTCCTCGTTTACGGTGACGGTGATGCGGCACAGATTTCCGGGCGGGATCATCCGCCGGTGCATGTAGTAATCTCCGATCCGCTGGGACACCGCCGAGTTACGGTTCACGACCAACAAAACGTTTTCCGGTCCTTGGCCGGCGGCGGGGCGTTTCACCAGCCAAAACAGTGCAACCAAAAGTATCAACTGACCGAAAAACCTGCTATGATGATACCGGCGGCAAAACATGGTTATCGAAGAGATTCTTCCAATAGCGCAGATCATGGGTGGGCAGGCAACCCTTGGAATTCGTATTGTTTCAGTGCATGATTTGGCTGAATCCGTTTCCTCGGGTTTACCCAAACAGGCGTTACGCAAGACGGCCCAACGGGTTTACGATGCGCCGCGGGATGTGAGTCGGTTGATGTACAAGCTGGTGCCGGAAGCAACTTATAAGCGTCGCACGCGTTTGACTCCGGCGGAGAGCGAAAAGACGGAGCGCTTAGCGCGCGTGATCGCCGCCGCTGAAGAGGTTTGGGGAGACCGGACAGACACCCGCGAATGGCTGAAGCGGCCGCATCCGGAACTGGGCGGAGAATCTCCTCTGCAACGCGCGATGAGCGAACTGGGCGCGCGCGAAGTGGAAGCGCTGCTGAATAAGATGTTCTTCGGCTTGCCTTCCTGAGGGCAAGTTGAAAGCGTTCCGGATCGCCGACGGCCGGCATCCGCTCTTCGATGGCACAGGAGCGTTTCTGAATGGAGGCCGTTGGAACACGCGTGGACACCAGGTGATCTACGCGGCTTCCACCTATGCGGGCGCGCTTCTGGAGCAATTGGTCCACGCCAACATCGGCAGAATGCCCAAGACACAGGCCTGGATTGAGATCGACATTCCACCGGAGGTCTCCTTCGAAATAGTGCCCCTCGACGAATTAGAGCAGTGGGACGCCGATCACATGGTCACCAGCCGCGCGCGTGGTGACCGCTGGCTGCGCGAGCGTAAAGTGGCCGTGCTCATGGTCCCTTCCGCCGTGACGGCCGGTCTGGAATCGAACGTCCTGATCAATCCCGGACACCCTGACTTCGCACTAATCCGAGCCTCCGAACCGAGACCGGTGCAGTGGGACCCAAGACTGGTCCGCAACTAAATGTGCGTGCCCTTCAGCGCGCCCTGCACGGCGGAATTCATGATGTTCTCAGCCAGCGGACGCGTGGCCCGGTCAAGGCCGTCGATTTTGGAGCGAATCAGCCGATGATCGTCCGTGCCCGTGCTCTCCACCAGTTCGGCTTCCGCGCGAGCGATCGCGCGATGGTCCGCATCGCTCAGCTGGGACCACGCCTCGCTGCCCTTGGCTTTCCCCGTAGCTGAAAGAATGGCGTCGGCTTCAACGCGGGCTTCGGCAACCTGGCGAGCGTTGAAATCGGCTTCCGCATTGGTGAATGACGCTTCGATCATCGCCTCCACCTGCTCGTCCGTCAACCCGTAAGTCGGCTTCACTTCCATGGATTGCTCTTTGCCGGAGCGGGCGTCGCGCGCGGTGACGTTTAGAATTCCATTGGCGTCGATCAGGAAACGCACTTCGATCCGTGCCAGACCAGCCGGTAGCGGTTCGATGTCTTTTAGATCGAAAACCAGCAACGATCGGCAATCTTTGGTTAGCTCGCGTTCGCCCTGCACGACATGGATGCGCACGTTTCGCTGACCGTCGATGGATGTCGTGAAGGTCTCGCTCGCGCTGGCTGGAATGGTCGAATTGCGATGAATGATCTTCGATACCAAGCCGCCCATCGTCTCAATTCCCAAGGACAGCGGAGTGACGTCCAGGAGCAGTTGGTCTTCCACGGAACCGCCGAGAATACCAGCCTGTACAGCGGCGCCCAGGGCGACAACTTCGTCGGGATTCAAGTCGGTATGAGGCCGGGCGCGGAACAGAACCTCGACCGCGTTGCGCACCATCGGGATACGGGAAGAACCACCCACCATCACCACTTCGTCAATCTGGTCTACGGAAACACCCGAGTCCTTGATGCATTGACGGCACGGCCCCAGGGTGCGGTCGATAATATCGCGGATGAGCCCCTCGAACACCTCGCGAGTTAACGTCCGCTGATAGCGGTGTCCATCCCACTCGTATTCCAGATCCACCGTCAGCGCGAATGACAGGCGCTCCTTCGCGGTAATCACCGAACGGCGCAGCAGTTCGACCGCGGCGGGATTGCGGCTGAGATCCACGGCCCATTCGCTATGAATGTCCTCGAGCGCGATCCGCATCATGCGGTTGTCGATATCGTCACCGCCCAGGTGAGTATCCCCGTTGGTCGCCATCACTTCGAAGATTCCGTCCCGTAGCTTGAGGATCGAAATGTCGAACGTGCCGCCGCCGAGATCGTAGACCGCGACGATGCCCTGCTTGCGCTTGTCGAGCCCGTAGGCCAAAGCGGCGGCCGTCGGCTCATTCACCAGGCGCAGCACGTCCAGCCCGGCAATCCGCCCGGCATCTTTGGTGGCCTGCCGCTGGGCATCGTTGAAGTAAGCCGGAACCGTGATCACGGCCTTTGTGATGGTTTCCCCCAGAGCGTCCTCGGCACGGTTGCGAAGATCCCGCAGAACGTAAGCGCCTACTTCGGGAGGCGTAAGAACGCGATCGCCCACCTTGAGACGGATGACCGATTCGCTCCCTTCCGCCACCTGAAAAGGAAGCGTGTGAATCTCATCCTGAATATCCGCAAGCCCTTTGCCCATGAGCCGCTTCGCCGAGTAGACCGCGCGATCCGGGTGCCGCAGGAGAATCGCGCGCGCGCTTTCCCCCGCGACCATGGCTCCATCGTCCGCGACTGCTACGACGCTGGGAACGATTCCGGAAAGAATCCGCGGGCCGTCCGGTTCCATCACCGCAGCCAGGCTGTTGGTGGTCCCCAGGTCGATGCCAATGATGCGATCTTCCGATTTGCCGAAGTCAATCTGAAACATGATTTTCGAGTGCCTTGCCGGTTTCGCGAACCAGGTTGAAAATGTATTTGCGGTAGTTGAGACGCGCGCGCAGGCGATGCAGGATCGCGGGGTCCGCGCTCGCATCCCATGCGCGGAAGTCCGCTTCGAGATCCTGATCGGCCTGCGCCAGCATCTGCTGAAAACGTACCTCGGCCTGACGAAGCTGGGGAAGGGAATCGGTGTCACCCATCTTCACTTCTTCCAGCGCCATATTCAATTCAAATACTTCTTCGAGAAGCTCGGGTGGAACCTTTTGCTCGTGACCCGCCGCGATGCCTTTAAGCGAAAGCAGATACTCGGTGCGCGCGACGGGATCACGCAGCGTTCGATAAGCGTCGTTCAGAAGCGCGGAAGAGTCGAGCGCGCGCTGTTGCTCTTCGACGGCGGCACGCGCGAACCGATCCGGATGCCACTTCCGGCTCAGGGCGTAGAAGCGCTGCTCCAGATCCTTGATATCGATATTCAGTTTTTCAGGATAGTCGAGAAATTCGAAGTAATTCACGTCAACCGGCGAAGCTGGTTCCGCACCCACAGCTCTTGGTCGCGTTGGGATTATCGAACACGAAGCCCGATTGCATCAGGCTTTCCTGGTAATCCAGCGTGAGCCCGCGCAGGTAAATCAAGCTTTTCGGATCGATGAAAATCTGAACGCCCTCGAATTCGAACACGTTGTCGCGCTCGCGCGGCTTCACTTCGAACTTGAACTGATAACTCAGGCCCGAACAGCCGCCGCCCAGAATACCGAGGCGCAGACCTCCGAACACGCCTTCGCGTTCGAAAGTCTGCCTGATCTTCTGGATCGCTTTCGGCGTGACCTGAATGGCAGCGGCCGTCTCGGTCATTTACGCTACCGTCTGCTCCGCGTGTACCGGCTGGCTTGCACCCTGCTTGGTCTTGTAGTCGGAAATTGCCGCCTTAATGGCATCTTCCGCCAGCACCGAACAGTGAATCTTTACGGGCGGCAAGCTCAGTTCGTTCACGATAACGGTATTTTGAATCGCAAGCGCTTCGTCTACCGTCTTGCCTTTCAGCATTTCCGTCGCGAGCGAAGAACTAGCGATCGCGCTGCCACATCCGAAGGTCTTAAACTTCGCATCTTCGATGATGCCGGTCTTATCGTTGACCTTGATTTGCAGCTTCATGACGTCGCCGCACTCCGGTGCGCCGACCATTCCGGTACCAACGTTCGGATCGTTCTTGTCGAGCGAACCGACGTTCCGCGGGTTGTTGTAGTGATCGAGAACCTTATTCGAATACGCCATTGTGTTGTCTCCTTAAACCTATTCTAGTGCCCCGCGGTTATTAATGAGCCGCGGCTTTTAATGAGCAGCCCATTGAACTTTGGACAGATCGATTCCTTCTTTGGCCATCTCGTAAAGAGGTGAAAGTTCGCGCAGTTTACGAACCACGTCAATCACACGTTCCGCCGCGTAATCCACTTCCTCTTCCGTGTTGAAGCGGCCGAGGCCGAAACGAATGGAAGAGTGAGCGATGTCGTCGCCCGCGCCCAGCGCTTTGAGAACATAGCTTGGCTCGAGCGTGGCCGACGTGCATGCTGAACCGGAGGACACCGCAATATCGTTGATACCCATCAGAAGGCTTTCACCTTCCACGTAAGCGAAGCTGATGTTCAAATTGTTCGGAAGCCGCGAATCCATAGTGCCGTTGATGTAAACCTCATCCAGCGCCGACTCCAGCTTGTCTTTCAGTTTGTCCCGCAGGAAACGCATCCGTGCGGATTCTTGCGGCATTTCCCGCTGCGCGATGGCGCAAGCTTCGCCGAGGCCCACAATTCCCGGAACATTCAACGTTCCGGATCGCATGCCGCGTTCGTGACCGCCGCCATCCATCTGCGCGGTGATCTGCACACGCGGGCTTTTGCGGCGAACGTATAACGCACCTACGCCTTTGGGCCCGTAAATCTTATGGCCGGTGAGCGAAAGAATATCGATGTTGTCCTTATTCACATCCACCGGAACCTTGCCCACCGCCTGCACCGCGTCGGTGTGGAACAGAACGCCGCGTTCCTTACAGATACGGCCAATCTCGGAGACATTCTGAATCACGCCAATCTCATTGTTGGCGTACATGATGCTCACCAGGATCGTCTTATCCGTGATCGCTTCGCGCAGCATGTCCAGATCGACCAGGCCATTCTGCAGCAGCGGGAGATAAGTTACGCGGGCGCCGCGCTTTTCGACGTGCTTGCACGTATCGAGAACTGCCTTGTGTTCCGTGGCGGCGGTGATGATATGGTTGCCGCGCTCGGCGTACATTTCGAACACGCCCTTGATCGCCAGATTGTTCGACTCGGTAGCGCCGCTGGTAAAGATGATTTCCTTGGGGGTCGCGCCGATCAGGCTCGCGATCTGCTTGCGCGCATTCTCTACGGCCAATTCCGATTCCCATCCAAAGCTATGATTGCGGCTGGCGGCGTTGCCAAACTTCTCGGTGAAGTAGGGAAGCATCGCGGTAAGTACACGCGGGTCCATCTGGGTGGTTGCGTGGTTGTCGAGGTAAACAGGGGTTTTCATATTGAATCAAATCCTCACAGTACGTGCAAACGGTCGAGTCCCGTAATGCTAGTTGATGCGCTCGGCGGGAGTGAAGGTGCGGACTTTCCCGGCCGCGCCAAATCCCGGATCGACATGGAATTCAGCAGTTCCAAAATCGCTTCATGCACCTGACGAAGCGGCTCGCGCACGGTGCACCGGCCCGATTGGTCACATTCGCCGTGCTCGGTGAAGCAACTGGTCAGAATGATCGGCCCGTCGATGGTGCGAATTACTTCCAGCGCGCTAATACTCGCCGCATCCCGCGCCAGACGATAGCCGCCGTTAGTTCCCGCCACCGATTGGGTCAGATTGCCCTTGGTTAACCGCTGAAGCACCTTCGCGAGGAGCGGCAGAGGAATCCCGTAGGAATCCGCAATTTCCTTCGCGCTGGAAGTTCCTCGCGGGCTCACAGCGATATGCCGTAACGCGATCAGCCCGTAATCGGCCTTCTTGGTCAGCTTCAGCATGGAGTAAGAACTAGGACGGTACTAGTCCCAATTCAGTGTAGCACCGGATAGTGGTACGGAGATCAAGAATCGCACCAGAACAAAAACCGCATGCAGCCGGTTTGGCCACATGCGGTCAGGAGTTGCGAAATGACCTTCAGGCTAGATTCGGAGCGACCGGCGACCCGCCAAATAGGCAACCAGACCGAGTCCGCCGGCCAGCAGCAACCAGGTCGAAGGCTCCGGGGTTCCACCGGTGACGATGATGCCCCCGCCAATGTCGGCGGGAGATCCCTCAAGGGAGAAGAAGGTGCTTTGTCCCGCCGCGAGACCGGTGATGTCCACGGTTCCGGAGTCCCCCAACGGGTCGATATTCGAGAATGTATTCAACGGTCCCTGGTAATCGCCCGGATCGGTTCCCGCTACCTGCGACGCACTGCAATAGCTTCCCGCGGACGAGGGGTCGCTCCCGCCCGGCCCAATAAACGTGCAAATTCCGTCCCCGTCAAAACCGAAAATGTCCGAGGAACTGCTGCTGAGTGTGAACGAACTGCTGAATATGGTGGCGCTATTATTCACAACGCCTACAAGGGCGTCATCAGCGCCGTCGTACGGGCTGGCACCGCTGACTGCCGCTCCGGTGATTGACCCATCCGCGTTGATAGTTACGATATAACCGCAATCGGTGTTGGTGTTGAAGGTGGTCGGGCAAATGGTGGACGCCGAAATACAGCTAACCACCCCCAGGGCAACCATCATCACGAACGCCCAAATGGCCTGCTTCATGCTAAATCTTCTCCTCCTTGATCTGCTGACGATTCACTGTTCGTTCCTTCGAACAGAAAAAAACATATCACGGAAGTGCCCGGTTTTCGACCCGGAATTCGCGTTTGCCTGAGCGGTTTTTGCCAAGCGGGTACGGAGTTATACAATCCCGGACGACGACAGCGTTTTCAAACACCTGGAATGTTTCAATCAGGATGCGGAGTCCGCGGCGGCCCCTCTCGGCTCAGGCGGATTCGCTGGTAACGGACAAACCCGATCGCTCCCCAGAACCCGGTAACCAGATAAGCGAGGGCCTGCGCGAGAAGGATGAACGCGATTGCGCTCGCCCGCGTAAATCCCGCTGGTGTCAGCACGCTCACCGCTACAAATTGGTAGATGCCGACATAACCCGGGGCGGACGGCAGCGCGCTTCCCAGTCCCAACGCGGCGATCAGCAGAAAGGCGATTGGAAGCGAGATCTCCATCCGGAGCGCGCGCCCGACCGCCCACGCCGCGCCGGCGTCCACGCACCAGATGGCGGCGGTAAGCGCCGCAAATGTGGCTAGACGTCCGGGGTTGTGAAGCGCTCGCAGCCCGAGCGCGACCTGTTCCACCAAGTACTGCGCCCGGGGTTTCAGGTGAAGCGGCAGGGGGATTTTGTGGAGCATGCGAATGGCGAACGGCTCCAGGACCGGCAACAGTATCGCAATGAGCACTCCCGCCATGCCGCACACAGCGAAGATCCACGAAGCCCGCCCGAGCCACGGCGGTTTTTGAGGAAGAACCATCAAAGCCAGGCCCGCGATCGCCACCAGTGTGAGCGCGTCGGCCAGCCGTTCCGACAAAGCCGTGGTGAGCACAAAAGCCTTCTTCAGGCCGGAGCGCGACGCGATCATGTAAGTCCGCACCAACTCGCCCGCCCGCGCCGGAAGAAAGTTATTGCCGAAGTAACCGGCAGCCGTCGCCCAGAAGACGGTCGAAACGGGAATCGGTTGTCCGGCGGTGAGCAAGACCCGCCAGCGATAAGAGCGCAGAAAAACGGCTAGCGAAGCGAGGAGATAGCACCCTACCACTCCGCCCGGGCGAGCGTGAAGCAGAAGCGACGCGACTCGCTTCCAGTCGATTCCGCGAACCGAATAGTACAACAAGGCGGCCGCCGACGCGAGGGCGAACACCGCAGCCGCAATCCGGCCCCACCGCTTAGTCAGTGGGAGCTTTTCCACGCCTTGCCAACCAGTTGAAGATTTGTTCTTTCAGGGTGTTCAGCGCGTTGGTCATCCGGTCGGTTTCCACCCGCACCAGCGAATACGCCTCGGCCTTACTACCGCCCGGTCCCAGCATTAGCCGGTGCTGCTCGCGCAGATCCGGCAGCTCCCGCATGTCTATCGCGTTGCCCCGCAAGCTCGCCGACAAAAAGTAGAGAGTCAGCTCCACCTGGTGGAAGAACCGCTGGACCGCGCCGTCCGTTAGGCTTCGCCCATCGTCACCGGCGCCTTCGATGGCCATCACGGCATAGATGAAATCGTGCGAGCTGACGAGCATCGCCGCCACGGACTGCATCAATTGGGTAGTCGTCCCGGGTTCCATTCTCAGCCGTTCGGCTGAAGCTTCCGCGTTGCTGCGAGCGACGCGCGCCGCTTGCCGCGCCTGATCGACGGCGGTGAAATTCGTCCCCACGGTTTCGAGGAGCGCGCGCACATAGGCGCGATAAGCGTCGAGTAAGCGCGCCAGCGACTCGCCGGAGTGCGACCGCTCCCAGGTCGGCCAGACGGCGTAGGCCAGCAGTGCCAGACTTCCACCGATCAACGTGTTCAGGGCGCGCAGTGGAATCACCTGGCGCGGCGGAGTTCCGGAATTGGCGATCAGCGCGACGACCAGACCGCTGACCGCAACCACGAAAACGCCATAATTCGCAGGCCCCACCCACCGCAGCATCAGCGTGAATGCGCCCACGAAGACGACGTCCGTCAACGTGCCCGGCGGCAGCAGATGGTAAAGAACGGTGGCGACAATCAGACCGAAGAATGTCCCTGCCAGCCGAAGCACGCCGCGGCTGAAGGTGCTCAGGAAATCCGGTTTCAGGATGATGGCGATGGTCATCGGGATCCAGTAGGAGCGCTGCCAGTCGAAGCTGCGCCCAAGTGCGTCGCCCACTCCGACGCACACGGCCAGCCGCAGCGCATGCCGGAACGCGGCAGACCGCATGGTCAGGTTTGCGCGTAGAGTCGCCGCCTGATTGCGCACGCCCAGTGCCCAGCTATTGCGTGGCAGCCGCCTGGTACGGGCGATCACCGGCGGATCGAAATCTTTGCGCTCGGCCAGCCGCAGGGCCGCGCGGATCTGTCCCATCAACGCGTCCATCTGCGCGGTCGCATCGCGAATGAGGGCCAGAAAAAAGGAGGAAGCGTTCTCCCAATCCCGCGTGCGCAATTCGCCGAAATATTGTTCAGCGGCGTGGAGAAGCGGGAGTGAACTCTCGTGGGCCTTCTCGTCGTTGAGGATTTCGGCGATGCTGTTGAGCAGTTGACAACACGCGTTGGAGAAGCCGTCAAGGGCGGCCGCCGCGAGTGGTCCCCGTTCCTCCCGTACTAATCGTCGGCGCAAGCGGCCCAGGGTTACCAAACGCAGGCGGATGCGCTCCGCTTGACTCAGCAGCGAATACATGCGCTCCCACTGCGGCCCGCGATCTTGCCGGAAAAGAACGTCCTGCGCTTTCGTGAACTCGGCGGTGGCAAGTGGCGCGGTTCCCGGTTTCACCGTTTGTGTTGCGATATGTCCGAGTTCCCGATAGACGCCGCTGAGCAAACGCCGCTCTTGCGCGAAGCGGCGGACCGGCCAAAATAGGAGCGACAGAGACGTTTGCAGCAGCGCGCCGCCGAGCGCCACCAGGCCCGAGATGGTCGCCTGCTGTAACGTGAGCGGGCGCGACGCGAAAATCACCAGCGTCACCAGGCTGACGGTTCCAATGTCACCGGCGGTGGTTCCAACCGCCACCAGCAGCCCGGCGGCGAACGCCCAAATCATGGCGACGGCGACGGCGAAGAAGTTGTAGTGGCCGGTCAATCCGCCGGTTAAGAGCGCCGCCGCGACCACCACGGACGCCGACAGCATGCGGCGGGCACGCATCCCGTAAGCGTCGTCGCCATCGGAATAAGCCACGTTGAGCGCGCCTAATGCGCCCACCAGACCGTACGAACGCCGGCCCAAAGCGCCCGCAATCGCCAGCGGCAACACCACGCCCATCGCGTTCCGAATGGCGATCGGCGGATTGATCTTGGAACGGTCGAAGCGCGTGACCGTCCGCCAGAATGCATTCCAAGCCGTCGTCTCCATGTTGATCAGGTGGTCGGGTTGCGTGCTTGTTCAGCATGGCACGCGGATCGTCATCGCTTTTTCATCGCGCGTGAGGCGCGGATCGGCTAAGCTAAGTTCATGCCAGCGCGTCCCTGCATGGCCCGTCCCAGCCTTTTCGGCGCCGATTAGTCCTCAATTTTTCGAGCGGCCCCCACTCGCCCACCCACATCATTTGGAGAGCTGAAATGGAAACTTTGGAAGAACTCCGTCTGGACTTGCCTTCGCTGAAAGGCCCGCTGCCCGGACCGCGCGCGCAGCAGATTATGGAACGGGATCATCGCGTTCTTTCGCCGTCTTATACGCGCGGTTATCCGCTTGTTATGGACCACGGCGAAGGCGCCATGGCGATCGACGTGGATGGCAATCGGTTCCTCGATTTCAATGCCGGGATCGCGGTCGTGTCCACCGGGCATTGCCATCCGCGAGTCGTCAAATCCGTGCAGGAACAGGCTGCCAGGTTCCTGCATATGTCCGGAACGGATTTCTATTACGAGAACATGGTGGAGCTTGCCGAGAAGCTGGCGGCACTCGCGCCCGGTGATTTCGCGCGCCGTGTTTACTTCGGCAACTCCGGCACGGAAGCCATGGAAGCGGCCATCAAAATGGCGCGTTATTCCACGCATCGCGATAAGTTCATCGCATTCCTGGGAGCGTTTCACGGGCGCACCATGGGGTCGCTTTCGCTGACTGCGCGGCGGCCGGTGCAACGCCGCGGCTTCGGCGCCATGATGCCCGGCGTCCATCACGTTCCTTATGCGTATTGCTATCGATGCGCTTACAACCGGACTCCCGATACGTGCGGTCTGGAGTGCGCAAAGGTGATCGAGGACCAACTGCTGAAGACGATTCTGCCCGCCGATGAGGTGGCGGCGATCGTGGTCGAACCGGTGCAGGGCGAAGGCGGCTACATTGTCCCGCCGGTGGAGTTTCTGGAAGAACTGGCGCGGATCGCGCACCGTCACAGCATGCTGCTGATCTTTGACGAAGTGCAATCCGGCATGGGCCGGACGGGCAAGATGTGGGCGGCGAATCATTTTGGCGTCGTGCCGGATATTTTCACCGTGGCCAAGGGAATTGCGAGCGGCATGCCTTTGAGCGCTACCGTGGCGAAGTCCGAGATCATGAACTGGCCCCCGGGCGCGCATGCGTCCACTTTCGGCGGCAATCCGGTGTCGATAGCGGCGGCGCTAACGACTATCGAACTGCTGGAACAGGAACTGGTAGAGAACGCGGCTCGCGTGGGCGCGCACATGATGGACCGCATGCGGAGTTGGCCCTCTAGATTCCCGATTGTGGGCGACGTGCGCGGCCTCGGCCTGATGCTCGGCATTGAACTGGTGCGCGATCAGGTGACGAAGGAGAAAGCTTCCGAAGAGCGCGACCGCATCGTCGATATGGCTTTCGAGCGCGGTTTGCTGATTCTAGGCGCGGGAGAAAATACGATTCGCTTGAGTCCGCCCCTGGTGATTACAAAGGATCAGGCGGACTTCGCAATGGATACTCTGGAAGCCTGTTTACGAGACACCATAATAGGAGCCTAGAAGTCTCCGATTTCTAGTTCCACTCTCATTCCGGTCAGCGAGTACCTGTCAACGTCCTACCGCCCGGATCGCGATTATATCGACGGGGTTGTTCTGGAGCGTAACGCGGGCGAGAAGAGTCATGGCAGGCTGCAGGCGTCGATCGCCTCGTTTTTCGTCGTTCGCAGTCAGTTGTGGAACACCCTAGTCCTGACTGAACAGCGCGTGCAGGTTTCGCCGACGCGCTTCCGCATAACGGATGTAACGATTCTGGTCAGCCCCTACTCGGAAGAAGAGATCGTTACCGACTCGACCCGCTCACGCGCCGTGCTTTCGTTTACACCGCGGCTGGCGTAGGAGAGATACTGGACGGTGTGTTAAAGACTTCCAATCCAGAGTTTGTCATGCTTTTGGCCGACGTGTTCTGGTAGAACTTACCAATCAAACTTTTACCTGACTCTCGTCCAAGTAAGATGGCTTCCTCGGCGACATCAGATACAATCCGGTAATTCCGACGCACACCGCCAATCCCGCCTTGTAACTCAATCGTGCAATCAGCATCGCCGCTATATAAACAATGGGCGACAGCAAATACTGCCAGCTCAGCGCCCGAATGAAAGCCGGCCGCAGATTCGGGTCCAATAGCCGATGTTTCTTCGCATAGAGCCAGATGAGTAACCACGCCACCGCGGGCGCTAGAAAGCTTCCTATATAAACCATCACGGCCAGACGCTCCTGTCCCGGCTGTCGCAGATACTCGCTCAGGATCTCGGTCGGAAATGGAATGAAACTAATGCAAAACAGCAGCAATAAGTTCAGCAGGTTCAGGACGTGCGTGGTCCCGCGGAACAAATGAATTAAGTAGTGGTGGTTCAGCCAGTAGATCCCGATCGTTACGAAACTGATTAGATAACTCAGATAAGAAGGCCAGTCCGCCAGCAGTGACTCGGCGAGCGGGCGCAGGGCGTTTCCCGCCTCCGGTTTGGGAACGTGGATTTCAATTACCAGCAGCGTGATCGCGATGGCAAAGACGCCGTCGCTAAAGGCCTCCATACGGGTGGTCGGCGCGACCATCGGAACGGTATTCTCACGAATCATGGAGACTATGTCACCATACTTGGAGATGCGTACTTTCGGCGTTGCTTCTTTGCTGCTGTTCCTCATATGTTCGTTGGGTTATGCCGCCGACGCGCCGCCCACCCTCCGTCTGCCGGACACAGCCGCCCCCACCAGTTATCTCGCTACCCTGACGCTCGACCCGGCGAAAAACGATTTCCAGGGAACCATCGACATCCAACTCAACATCAAAGCGCCGATCCAGACGCTGTGGCTGAACGCGAACCAACTGGCCGTTAAAGAAGCCTCGCTCACCGCCGCCGGGAAAACCTATCCCGCCAAAGCGGTTCCGAGCGGTGACGATTTTCTCGGCCTGCAGTTGGATTCACCCATTCCCGCCGGACCGGCGGTCGCGCACATTGCTTACAGCGGAGTGGTTCGGCACGGCGCAAGCGCAGGTATCTTCTCCATGAAGGATGCCGGGAACGATTACATCTTCACGCAGTTTGAATCGACCGACGCGCGGGATGCGTTCCCGTGTTTCGACGAGCCTTCCTATAAGGTGCCGTGGCAGCTCGGGCTGCAGATACCTACCTCGGCGGAAGCAGTCAGCAACACTCCCTTGTTGAACACCTTTATCAGCGGTGGCATCAAGAATATTCTTTTCAAACAAACCAAGCCGCTCCCCAGCTACCTCGTCGCGTTCGCCGTTGGTCCCTTTGAGTTCGTCGACGCGGGTACCGCGGGAAAGAACCATGCGCCGGTCCGCATCGTCACTCCCAAAGGGAAAGCCAACGAAGCCAAATACGCGGCCGAAGTCACGGCCACCATCCTCACGCGCCTGGAAGATTATTTCGGCATTCCGTTCCCTTATGAGAAGTCCGATCAGGTCGCCATCCCGGTCACTTTCGGCTTCGGCGCGATGGAAAACGCCGGCATGGTCACTTATGCCCAGACGCTGATCCTCGCCAAGCCTGAAACCGACACTACCAATCGCCAGCGCGGTTACGCGTCGGTCGCCGCTCATGAACTCGCGCACCAATGGTTCGGCGACCTCGTAACCACCGCCTGGTGGAATGACATCTGGCTCAACGAAGCTTTCGCCACCTGGACCGAACAAAAGATCCTTGCGGAATGGAAGCCGGAGTGGGAGACCCGCGTCGGCGACGTGGATTCCAAACTGGGCGCGGAACGCGAAGATAGTCTCGTTTCCGCCCGCAAGATTCGCCAGGAGATTAAGTCCAAAGACGATATCAGCAACGCCTTCGACGGCATCACTTATCAAAAAGGCGCTGCCGTGATCGGGATGTTTGAAAGCTGGATGGGTCCCGCGGATTTCCGCAAAGGCGTGCAGAGTTACTTGAAGCAATACGCGTTCCGCAACGCCAGCGCACCCGACTTTCTTGACTCTCTCAGCTCCGCCAGTAAGAAAAACGTGACTCAGGCCTTCAACACGTTCCTCAACCAGGCCGGTGTTCCGCTGGTTTCGGTCGCGCTCGATTGCAAACAAGGTTCGCCGACGCTCCACCTGACGCAGCAGCGCTTCGTGCCGCTCGGGTCGAACGGCTCCGCCGATCAGGTGTGGAGCATTCCCGTGTGCGTGCGATACGGAACGGGCAACGAAGGCCAGAGCGAGTGCACGCTCGTTTCTCAGCCTTCCACCGATTGGAAACTCAAAGCTCAAAGCTGCCCAGCCTGGGTGCAGGCCAACGATAAGGCCGTCGGTTATTACCGCGTCGATTATCAGGGCGGTCTGCTTTCCGCGTTGACGGGCGGCGACGTCGAACATCGCCTGACCGCGCCTGAGCGCGTCGACTTCATGGGCAACGCCGAATCGCTTTCCGCGGCCGGCAAGCTTCCGGAAGGAGATGCGCTTGGCATGGTCGAAACATTCCACGCCGACCCTGAGCGATACGTCGTCGAACGCGCGCTCAACCTGGCGCTCGCGCCCCGCACGCAACTCGTTTCCGACCAACTCAAGCCCAACTATCAGCGCTTCCTGCTAAAGAACTTCCAGGCTCGCGCCCACCAGCTCGGCTGGGTTCCGCAGCCCGGTGAACCCGATGACGTGAGCCTCCTGCGGCCCATGCTTCTGCCCGCCGTCGCGGTCGATGGCGGCGATCAGGAACTCGCCTCCCAAGCTCGCGCGCTCACTGAGAAGTGGTTTGCGGACCACAAAGCAATCGATCCGAATATGCTGACCGCGACGTTGAGCGCGGCCGCCTATTACGGCGATAAGGCGCTTGCCGAACGGTATCTCGCCGAACTGAAGAAGCTGCAGGACCGCCAGGAGCGCCGCCAGCTTCTGACTGCCATGGCCGCGTTCCGTGATCCGCAGGCTCTCGAAGCCGGCTATCAGGCGGTGGTTTCCGGGGAGGTTCCGTTCCTCGAAGGCGCGCGGCTTTTGTTTGCGGGCCAGGGTTCCGCGACCACCCGCAAGCTGCCATTCCATTTCCTGCAAGCCCACTTCGATGAGATCGTCGCCAAGCGCCCCACCGGCGGCGGGTTTGACTTCGGCGCGGTGCTCCCGAACGTCGGCGCTTCCTACTGCGACGCCCAATCGAAGAGCGAACTGGAAACCTTCTTCGAGCCGCGGTCGCCCAAGTTTACCGGTGGCCCGCGCGCGCTCGCGCAGGTGCTCGAAACCGTTGACCTGTGCATCGCGAATAAAGCCGCGCAGGAGCCAAGCGTCACCGCATTTCTTCAGAAATATTAGAAATTCAGGAACGCCGAAAGCCTCTCGTCCGTT
This sequence comes from Bryobacteraceae bacterium, assembly GCA_965225785.1. Lineage (GTDB taxonomy): Bacteria > Acidobacteriota > Terriglobia > Bryobacterales > Bryobacteraceae > Bog-113. The sequence continues at coordinate 436,008 of CBDDBV010000035.1, forward strand.
GTCTAACTACGAAAGCCACATGACAAAATTCATCTCCCGAATCGCCGTTTTCGCGATGTTCTGCACCGCTGCCTTCGCCGCCGACCAACCTCCCAAGCTGCGTCTGGCCGAAGTGGAAACCATCGCACCCACCAGCTACAAGGTGGATCTCAAACTCGACCCTGAGAAAGACACCTTCACCGGTTCCATCCTCATCAACCTGGATATCCAGAAGCCGCTGCAAACCATTTGGCTGAACCAGGAAAAGATCAACGTGCAAACCGCTTCGCTCACCGCCGGCGGCAAAACCCTGACGCCAAAAACCATTCCCGGCGGTGACGATTACGTCGGCTTCCAGTTCGATTCGGAGGTCCCCGCGGGCGCCGCGCGGATGACCATCGCCTACACCGGCGCGGTGATTCAGAAGAACAGTTCGGCCGTCTTCCGTCAGCAGGATAACGGTAACTGGTACATCTTCTCCCAGTTTGAACCGACCGATGCTCGAGGCGCGTTTCCCTGTTTTGACGAGCCTTCGTATAAAGTGCCGTGGCAGCTCACGCTTCACGTGCCGGCGCAGGATTCCGCTATCAGCAACACCTCGGTCGCCTCGCAGAATATGAACGGCGGCATTAAGACCGTCGTCTTCCACGAGACCAAACCGCTTCCCAGCTACCTCGTGGCCTTCGCCGTCGGCCCGTTCGAATTTGTGCCCGCCGGCAATACCGCGATGAACCACACGCCGGTCCGCATCGTCGTGCCCAAAGGCCACGCGGCGGAAGCAAAGTACGCGGCCGAAGTGACCGCGCAGATCATCTCGCGCCACGAACAGTACTTCGGCACTCCGTTTCCCTATGACAAAGCCGACCAGGTGGCTGTCCCCGATACCTCCGGATGGGGCGCGATGGAAAATCCCGGCATGGTCACTTACGCGCAAAACATTATCCTCGCCAAGCCTGAGACCGACACCATCAACCGCCAGCGCGAATATGCCGAGACCGCGGCGCACGAACTCGCCCACCAGTGGTTCGGCGATCTGGTCACCACTTCCTGGTGGAACGATATCTGGCTCAACGAAGCGTTCGCCACCTGGAGCGAACAGAAGCTGATTGCGGAATGGAAGCCCGAGTGGAAGTCGCGCGTTGGTGACGTCGGCGGAAAGCTTTACGCCGAGCGCGAAGACAGCCTGATCTCCGCCCGTAAGATCCGCCAACCCATCGAAACCAAGGACGACATCAACAACGCGTTTGACGGCATCACATACGTTAAGGGCGCGGCCGTCATCGGCATGTTCGAGAGTTACATGGGAGCGGACGATTTCCGCACCGGCGTCCGCAATTACATGAAGCAGTATGCGTTCAAGGTTTCCACCGCGCCGGAATTTCTTGACGCGCTCAGCTCCGTCGGGAAGAAGAACGTCGGCCAGTCCTTCGCCACGTTCCTCAATCAGGCGGGCGTGCCGATCGTCTCCATGTCGCTCGATTGCAAGCAGCCTTCCCCCACGCTGCACCTAACCCAGAGCCGTTTTCTTCCCCTTGGCTCCAAAGGTTCAGCCGACCAAGTCTGGAGCGTCCCCGTCTGTGTGCGCTACGGTTCCGGCGATACCGGCCAGAGCCAGTGCACGTTGATGACGCAGCCCGCGATGGACCTGACGCTCAAGAGCTGCCCGGCCTGGGTGCAAGGCAACGACAACGCTACCGGCTATTACCGCGTGGATTACCAGGGCGGTCTGCTGGCATCATTGACCAGCGGCAACGTCGTCAATCGGCTCAACGCCACCGAGCGCGTCGACTTCATGGGCAATGCTGAAGCCCTTTCCACCGCCGGTAAGCTTCCCGCCGCCGACGCTCTCGGCCTGGTCGCGACGTTCCATGCCGATCCCGAGCGCCAGGTTGTGCAGGGCGCGGTCGATCTCGCGCTGGCGCCTGTCACCACGCTTGTTCCCGACAACCTCATGCCGAATTATCAGCGCTTCCTGTTGAAGAATTTCCAGGCCCGCGCTCACGAGCTCGGGTGGACTCCGAAGTCCGGCGAATCGGATGACATCAAGCTGCTACGGCCGGTTTTGGTGCGAGCCGTCGCCACCTGGGGCGGCGATCGGGAACTGGCTGCGCAGGGTAAAGCGCTGGCCGATAAATGGCTGGTGGATCACAGCTCCGTCGAACCAAACCTGGTCCATGCCGCTCTCATGACGGCTGGCTTCTATGGCGATAAAGCTCTCTTCGATCGCTTCCTGGCCGAATTCAAGAAATCGCAGGATAAGCAGGTTCGCGAGCAACTCATCGGAGCGATGGGTTCGTTCCGCGATCCCGTCGCGATCCAGGCCGGCATGCAGTCTCTCGTTGCCGGCGAAGTGCCCTTCATGGAAGGCGCGTTCCTCTTGTTCAACGGTCAGAGTCAGGCCGCCACGCGCAAGCTCGGTTTCGAATTCCTCAAGGCCAACTTCGATCAGGTAGTCGCTAAAATGCCCACGGGCGGCGGCTTCGATTTCGGCTCCGTGCTCCCGCAACTCGGCGCGTCGTTCTGCGATACGGAATCGCGAACCGAACTGCAAGACTACTTCAAGCCGCGCGTCGCTAAGTTCGTGGGCGCTCCGCGCGCTCTCGATCAGGTTCTCGAAGGCGTCGACCTTTGCATCGCCAACAAAGCCGCTCAAGAGCCCAGCGTGGTCTCTTTCCTGCAGAAATACTAATGGCGATTCAGACTTTATTCGGGGCCGTTCCGCAGGAGCCGTCCCTTCTTGACAAGCTTAAGCTCGGAGTCCAAAAGACCCGGGCTGGGCTGGTTACCGCGTTGGGCGATGCCATCTCGGGACGCAAGATCGACGCCGACCTTCTCGATGAACTGGAATACACGCTGATCAGTGCGGACATCGGCGTCGCCACCACCAACGAAATTCTGGATCGCATCCGCGAGCGCGTGGAACGCCATCAACTGAACGACGCCGCCGAACTGCGCGGGCTCATCAAGCAGCACCTCCTGGAAATTCTGGAAGCTTCTGAACGCCCCGTCCCGCGCGTCACCGAACCACCGGCCGTCGTCATGGTCGTCGGCGTGAACGGGGCGGGGAAGACCACCACCATCGGCAAGCTCGCCCAGCTGTATCACTCGGAAGGACGCACGGTCTTGATGGCCGCCGCCGACACTTTCCGCGCCGCCGCCATCGATCAACTCCAAGTCTGGGGCGAACGCACCGGTACCGACGTCATTCGCCAGCAGCCCGGTTCCGACCCCAGCGCCGTCATCTTCGACGCCTTGCAATCGGCCAAAGCCCGCAAGATCGACTATGTGATCGTCGATACCGCCGGCCGCCTGCAAACCAAGGCCAACCTGATGTTGGAACTTGAGAAGATGAGCCGCACCGCCGCCCGCGTAGTGCCCGGCGCGCCGCATGAAGTGCTGCTGGTTCTGGACGCGGTTACCGGCCAGAACGGTTTGGAACAAGCGCGTAAATTCACCGAAAGCTCCGGTGTCACAGGCATCGTGCTGACCAAGCTCGATGGCACGGCAAAAGGGGGAGTGGTCGTCGCCATCGCGCGTGAACTCGCGCTGCCCATCCGCTATATCGGCGTCGGCGAAAAAGTTGACGATCTGCTTCCGTTCGAGCCCGAGCGCTTCATCGAAACCCTCTTCGAATGACCGACTCCGATTACTTGCGCGAAGCGCTTGAGCTGGCCGCGCAAGGCCGCGCCCGCACCAGCCCCAACCCGATGGTGGGCGCGGTGCTCGTCAACGATGGCGGTATCGTCGGCCGCGGCGTCCACATCTATAACGCCATCGATCACGCCGAGGTCATCGCGCTCCGCCATGCGGGACATCATGCGCGCGGGGCGACGCTCTACATCAATCTGGAACCGTGCTCGCATCAGGGCCGCACCGCTCCGTGCGCGGATAGTTTAATCGGCGCCGGTGTTGCGCGCGTGGTCGCGTCCATGCAGGATCCCAATCCGTTGGTCGCCGGCGATGGCTTTCGGAAGCTGCGCGAAGCGGGCGTGCAGGTGGATCTCGATGAGGCATCGCGCCCAGCCGCCGAAGCGCTCAACGAAGCGTTCTTGCATTTCATGCGCACTCGCAAGCCGCTGGTAACGCTCAAGACCGCGTTAACGCTCGACGGCAAAATTGCCGCGCCGGATGACAACCGCGGCTGGCTCACCAGCGAGATCGCGCGCAAGCACGTGCAGTTGTTGCGCCATGAATCGGACGCCATGCTTACCGGCATCGGAACCGTGGTTGCGGACGACTGCCTGCTGACCGATCGCACTGAACTTCCGCGCTCGCGCCCGCTGCTACGCATGGTGCTCGACTCGCAACTGCGCCTGCCGCTCACCTCCCGCATGGTCCGAAGCGCGCAGGACGATCTCATCATCGTCACCACTTCCGCCGCATCCGAGGAACGCCGCAAAGCGCTCGAAGCCCGGGGCGCCCGCATCCTCACCTTCGATGGCCGCGGCGGCCGCGTCGATATCCCTCGCGCCATCGCCTGGCTGGGCGAGCAGCGCATCCTTTCCGTCATCGTCGAAGCCGGCGCAAAGGTGAACTGGGCCGTCCTCGAAACGCAATCCGCCGATAAGATTTACTTCTATTACGCGCCCAAAATACTCGGCGGCACGCAATCGCTTTCCATGGCGGGCGGCGTCGGGCGCCGTAAGCGATCCGATGCCATCCGCGTGCGCGACATCCAACTTCACTCCATCTCCAAAGATGAGTTCGCAGTCGAAGGCTGGGTGGAAAAGGATTGGTAATGGGAGAGAATGTTCACCGGCATTATTGAAGAGATCGGCGTTGTGCGCCGGCCGGGCTCAAGGCTGATTGTTGAGTGCCGCAAGGTGTTGGACGACGCCACCGAAGGCGCAAGCATCGCGGTCAACGGCGTCTGCCTCACCGCGCTCGATCTGCAACCGGATTCCTTTTCCGCTGATCTTGCGCCGGAAACCCTGAAGCGCAGCAATCTCGGCGATCTCGTTGCCGGTTCGCGCGTGAATCTCGAACGTCCCCTGCTGCCCACGTTGCGCTTGAGCGGGCACATTGTCCAGGGCCATGTTGATGGCACCGCCGAAATCCTCGCGCTCGATTCGCTGGGCGATGACAACTGGTGGCTGCGCATCCTTCTGCCGGAAAATTTGGAACGCTACTTCGTTGAAAAGGGTTCCATCGCCATTGACGGCATCAGCCTCACCATCGCCGAAATCCACGGCCGCGAAGTCGCGGTCACCATCATCCCGCACACTTACGGGAACACTTCACTCAGTACCCATAAGCCCGGTGACCGCGTCAACATTGAAGTCGACGTTATCGCAAAGCATGTGGAGAAGCTGCTTCGTGCAGGAACGCCTCGGCCGGAACTTTGATCTCCGGCAGATTCCCCTCGGCGTCAAACTCCACTTCCCAGGGCTCACCTGCAATCTCCAGCAGCGGATTCGCTTCAATTTCCGCGCGCAGGTTCTCGCTTAACTCGATCGGCGTCAGCTCCATGGTGTTTCGAATCCGCCCGATGCGCAGCTTGGACGCATCCAGCTTGCCGGTAGTGCGTCCGATCTTTTCCATGCACTCGCGGTCTGTCTCATAGTGCATCGGAATGCGCGCGCACGCGGGCGACGCCGAGGTCACTGTGTTGATGTAAGTCGGATGCAGATCCACGCTCTCCACCATGCGCGCCGTTACCACATCCGCCATGCCGATCCCCGAAGCGTTCCCGTAACTGTGTTTGCTTAATCCGCGCACGAAAATCCGGTGAATCATCGGCGCCACGCTCCACGGGTTGTATTGTCCTTGCACGCCGCGATTCACGACCTTCGTGTCCATCCCGGACCCGCTAATCTCTTTCCCGATCTCATCCACAATCAGAAGGTCTAACCCGACGGGAATCTTTCCCATCCACTGCTTCACTTGCGCCAGCAGTTCTTCCTCGCGTTTCTCAATCTGCTCCGCCGGAATCGCGTTAACTTGCGCGGTGTTGTGATAAGCGTCCTCCAGAATCGCAAGCCCGCCAACAATTTTGCCCGTCCCCAGCATCTGCCGCCCGATGGATCGAATCGTCTTTTCCAACCCTTGCGAGTAAGCATGCGCATGATAGTTCTGCGCGCCCGCCCACTTACCCAGACCAATCGCCATCATCTTGAACAACCCGCTTTCGATCTTACCTTCGAAGTCGGTATGCCACTTGACGCGGCCCACCATCATGATTCCATCGCTCCCGGACGCGTTCCTGTCGAGAAAGGCGTCGATGCCATCCGGCGTGGTTCCGATTGAAACCACATCGAGCGAACTGCGGATCGGGCAGCCCATGGTCTGCTCGATGATCCCGTAGTGCGCGAGTACGTCGGTCTGTCCTTCCGCCGTGGCCGCGCCGTGACTGCCCATGGCTGGAAAGATAAACGGTTCGACGCCCACCGACTTCCAGAAATCGACCACGGCGCGCGCGATCGTCGCGATATTCGAAATGCCCCGGCTGCCCACTCCGATCGCCACGGTCCCGCCCTTCGGAACGCGCGACGCGAAACCCGCGCCCGTCAGTTCACTCCGCACCGACCCGGCGATGTCGGCCAATCTTCGGTCTGGAAACTTCTGCCGGACCGTCAGCATTCTTGGAAAAGGCATATCAGGATTATAGAATTCGCGCTCTTGTCCTTAGAGTCCATATCTTAAAATCAAGCTCATGGACACGCAACGCTCCACCGCCCTGCGCCACCTGGAATACCACGCATGGGCCACTCAGAAAACCCTGGACTCTGTTGAGCCTTTATCGATCGAAGAGCTAAACCGTGACATGCGGACTTCGCATTCGAGCGTGTTCGGAACGCTGAATCATGGCTATCAAGCCGACGCTCTCTGGCTCCAGCGCTTGCAGGGTAACGGTGACGCTAAGCTGGATTCCATTGCACCGGCGCCCGACCTGAAGACGTTGCGGCATCTTTGGTCGCGTTTGCAAGGAGACTTCATTGCATGGGCCGGCGGGGTGAGTGACGGTGATTGGAACAGGGTAATCGATTACCGTTTTCTCAGCGGCGCGCAGGCCAGTTCGGCTATTTACGAGAACGTGTTACACGTCGTCAATCACGGCACGTACCATCGCGGCCAGATCGTCACCATGCTCCGGCAGCTCGGCGCGTCACCGGCCCCAACGGACTTCATACACTATGTGCGTATCATGATGTAACCGTCCGCTCCCGCAGTACATCTTTCTCTTTGTCTTGAAACCGATTCCACTTACACGGCGAACCTGCGGCATTCTGCTGGCGTCGCTGTGGGGACGCGGATTTTCCCTGCTCGCCCAGGACGAGGGAACCTATTCCCGCCCGCGCCCATCTACGCAACAACCTGAGAGTCGTGAAGAAAGCGGCCCCGTGATCCGCGTGGACGTGAACCTGGTCAACTTCGTTTTCAGTGTACGGAAAACGGGCAGCGGCGAATTAGTTCCGAACCTCACGAAAGACGATTTCACGGTACTCGAAGAAGGTAAGCCTCAGACCATCGCTAACTTCACCCATGAAACCAATCTGCCGCTTGAACTCGGGATGCTGGTGGATGTAAGCAGAAGTCAGGCCAATCTGATCGAGACCGAGCGCCAGGCGGGATCGTCTTTCTTCTCCAGCGTGATTCGCCCGAAGGATGAAGCTTTTCTGCTGGCTTTCGGCAAAGACACGGTGCTCATTCAGGAGTTCACTGGTTCTGTTCCCAAGCTACAGTCCGGCCTCGATTCATTGAAGGCGGATGCCATGCCGGGCAATGGATCCGGCCGCGGCGGCGGTAGTAATGGCGGCGGGTATCCGGGCGGCGGTGGCCGGACAAGCGGCGGTATCGGGTGGCCTGGCGGCGGGATGGGATGGCCCGGTGGTGGCGGCCAAGGGAGGCGCGGTGGTGGACGGCCGCAGGGTGGTCAACAACAACGCGGCAATGGCAAAGGAACTCTGATGTTCGATGGCATTTACCTGGCTTGCAATGACGAGATCGGCCGCAAGCAGGGCCGCAAAGCGCTGATCCTGATTACCGATGGCGAAGACCGCGGCAGTTACTACTCGCGCGCGCAGGCGATCGAATCGGCACAGCGCGCTGATGCGATCATTTACAGCATCTACTATGTTGACCCGAAGGTCTATCAACGCCGGAACAACTCCGAGGAGATGCGTGGACCTGACGACCTGCGGAAGATTTCGGAGGAGACCGGCGGCCGGGTATTCAAGGTCGGCAAGGATCACACTCTGGAAGATGTCTTTACGGAGATTCAGGCGGAGATGCGGAGCCAGTACACGCTAGCTTATAAATCGACGGACCCCGAACGGAACGGCGAATTCCGCTCCGTCGAGATCCGCACGAAGAACGCGGCTTATGAGGTTCAGAGCCGCAAGGGATATTACGCGACAAAGGACCGGTCGACTTAGACCGATCCTACCCAGGTTACTGGCAGCCGGTCTGCTTGCCCGTGAACGCGTTGTTCGCGGCGGTTACCGTAAACCCGGTGCACACTCCGTTCACCGTGTTCGACGAGCTTTCGGCGCTGGCTTGTCCACTGTTGCTAAGAAGATTGAAGTTGCTGTCGAACTGCAGCGTGTCCGTCGTCTTCACCGCGGTCGAAGTGGACGTCGTTTCCGCACCGTTCTGCAAGCTGGATTGGTAGTTCTGCAGGATCGATACCAGTTGCGAGTACCCTTGCGAATCCGTATTCAGCGTGATATCCACATACACGGGGAACGAATAGTTCGAGTAAGTGGTGGTACTCCCGGATGGCTGGGAAACGGCGGTGGTGGTGGCGACGCTCGAGGTCTGGGCGATATCCTGCACATAGGGAAAGCCGCTGGCCTGAATATAGAAGCTCTGCTTGCTGTTGAATTCGATGATGTTCGTGACTAACGTGATGACCTGCCCGTGCGAGGTGTTGACATAGCCTTCCACTTGAACCGGCCGGGATGAGTTGACGTTTACCACGCCGCTGATGTCGCCGCTGGAGTCAGTCTGAATATCGTTCTGTACCACAGGATTCGGCGGCGTGATGGTGTTGGTAATCAGTCCGCCAGTAACCTGCGTGGATCCGTGATCCAGGTAGACCAGCAGGGTCGCCACGGACTGGAAGTAGTTATTGTCGTTGAACACGCTGAGCGATACAGTGTGCGGCTGGCCGTTGCTCAGCAATGCGGCGAACGGAGTGAGGTTCACGCGATAGGGAACGAAGTTCAACGTCTGCACGCCGGGAATCGGAATCCATAAGTAAGGGTCCAGGCCGCCGGTGAAGATCCACGGGGATACCGGTGCGACGCCCGCGGGCTGGCCGTCAATGCTGATCTCGGTTTCGCGGAAGGCCGTGCCGCCGCAGCTCTCCAGTTCGGTGCTCAGGTCGTTCGGGACACATGTATACCAGAATTCATCGCCTTGTTGGCCTTGCGAAACCACATCCAGATAAGCGCTCTCAATGTTGGTTGGAAGAGTAAATGTCGCCGAGAGACTGCTGGTGGGCGATGAGAGGATGTAAGGGCCGCCCGGTCCATCAGGCAGAGGATAGACCGCATCCGCCACTACCGGCGCCTGGCCTCCCGAAGCTACCGGATAGAAAGTCAGCGTTGCCGTTCCGTAGATGACTCCGGTGTAAGTGCTGTTGACGATGTTGAATAGATCCACTTCACCGGATTGCGCGGTAGTAAACAACGAGCTGTAATCCGTAAGGTCGCGCTGTACCGTCCACGCCGGCGCGCTTGTGGGAGAAGGTTCCTCGGTGGTTCCGAAGTAGATGTTCACATAACCAATTTGGATGTTCGCGGTACGGTCATACTGAATTCCCTCGGTCACGTTGAAGCTTCCGGTAAACACCACTTTCGACCACGGTCCCGGGCAGGACGGGGTGTAGTTGAACGTCTGTGCGCTGTAACTGGCGAACTCGTAGTTATCGAAGAGCGTGACGACGCACGGTGTTCCCGCGGGCGGAGTAAGCAATGGCGAGTTGACGGTCGGGCCGGAATCGGGGACTGGATGGCTCGATCCGAGTAACCGGCTTTCTTTGGGAGCGGCGGGACCTTCCCCGGCGATTAATGCGATGGACGAACTAAGTGTGAGCAGCGCTCCGATAGCAAGCACGCGAGCGGCTGCGGGTTGGCGAATTTTGAACAAACTGGCCTCCTTTAGGTGAACGCCAATATAGCATGCGGTGCTCCTTGCTATCTTCATTGGGATGAAGGTGTTGCATGCGATCCAGTACGTTCTCCCGGCCGTGATGCTCGCAGTGATCCTGGCGGGCTGCGGCTCGAAGCCCGTCGACGTAAGCGGAACGTGGAACGCGACCATCGTTTCCGGCGGCGTCCCCGTCCCGTTCCGGCTGGAGTTAACGAGCCAGGGCGGGCAGGCGGGCGGGGCTTTCTTCGATGGCGATCGGCGTATCCCTTCCAACAGCGGAACCATCAATGGCGACCGCCTTCATCTGCATTTCGACACATACAACGCGGACCTGGATGCCACGCTGCGCGACGGAGCGCTCAACGGAAACTACACCGTGCACAAGGCTAAGAAGGATCTGGTTCGAGCGGTAAGCGCCAGCCGTATGACGGAAGCGGCAAAGCCATCGGAACCATCGTCCAGCCCGCTTGCGGGGGATTGGGAACTGCGCGGTATGGATGGCAAGGAGCCCGTCGCGTGGAAGATGGTGGTCCGCGAGAATGGGCCCGAGGTGAACGCCGCCATCCTGCGGCTGGACGGCGACACCGGCGCGCTGACGGGAACGTTCCGCGATGGCACGTTATCGATCAGCCATTTCTCGGGCGCGCGTCCGGCATTGCTCGAAGGCACGGTGAAGCCGGATGGCACCCTGGATCTCACGCTCGATCGAAAGGTGAAGCTGACGGGCGTACGCGCAGCCGATGCCGCGGCCCGGGGATTGCCGCCGGAACCTGACGCTTTCCACACGACCACGGTGAAGAACGCGGATGAGCCGCTGCGCTTCAGCGCTCCGGATTTGAACGGTCAGACCGTTTCAGCTTCCGACGCCCGGTTTCGCGGGAAGGCGATGGTGGTGAGCATCGGCGGTTCGTGGTGCCCGAACTGTATGGATGAGGCACCTTTTCTCATCGATCTTTACCGCAAGTATCACGCCCGGGGTTTGGAGATTGTAGGCCTGAACTTCGAATCGGGCGACACCGATTATGACCGTAAGCGCGTGCGCTCATTCGTGGATCGCTACGGCGTTCCCTACCCGGTTTTGATTGCGGGAACCACCGACCAGGTTGCCGAGAAGCTACCGCAACTGGTGCGCTTCAGCGCCTTTCCCACCACTATTTTTGTGGGCCGGGACGGGTGCGTGAAAGGTATCCACGACGGCTTCGCGAGCGTCGCCACCGGCGTGGAACACGAAAAGTTGAAGCAGGAAACGGACGAGATGGTGGAACGCCTGCTGCGTTAGAGTTTAAGACTCCCGCCGGTGTCGTACATCGATTCCCCGCGCGACGAAGATCACGTCTTCGGCGATGTTGGTGGCGTGATCCGCGATTCTTTCCAGGTTGCGCGCAACGAACAAATGCCCGAGCGCCCGCCGCACCACCGAGGAATCGGCCTCCATGCGGGCGGTCAGATCCTCATAGATTTCGTTGCGCATGCGATCCACCTGATCGTCTTCGGAGAGCACTTCGCGGGCAAGTTCGGCGTCTCTTCCCACAAACGCGCTGATGCTCTTCTCGACCATCTCCTCCACCCGCGACGCCATCGCCGCGATGGGAACCTCCGGCTGCAGGCGATCCAGTTCAATCAGGGGTAAGGCGCGCTGCACGGTGCTCACGGCCAGGTCGCCCATCCGTTCCAGATCGGTATTGATCTTCAACGCGGCGACAATGAGGCGCATGTCGCTCGCCACGGGTTGGTTGAGAGCTACCAAACTGGTTGCAAGATCATCGATTCGAATCTCCAATTGGTTGATCAGAGCTTCATCGCGGATGACTTGGTTGGCGTAGATCTCGTTCTGCTCGGTGAGGCATTGGACGCTCCGATGGACGGACGATTCCACGAGCCCCGCCATCTCAAGAAGCAACTGCTCGAGCCGGTTGAGATCCTCGAAAAAATGTCTCATGAATGAGTGTATCGAAGTCGCCCCGGCATTCGATCTAAGCCTCCCGCATTTTGGGCGCGCCGGCCGGAGCGAGGGTCAGTTGCGGCTCTTTCGAGATGGTTTCATAGAGCGCCTTCATTACGCGTTCGTCGATCTCGCGCGCACGCCCAAGCTCCACGGGGTAGCGCGCCACGAACTCCAGCCCGGTGTCGTTGAAACGCAGATGGCAATCGGGCTTCGGGGACTGGAACTGCAATTCCACGGAACGCTCCAGCTTGGCGTGCTGTTTCTCGATCACCTCCCGGTATTGTTCGTAGACGCCGTTAACGGCGGCGGTAAGCTTCTGTTCCGCGAGTTGGAAGTCCGTTTCGGGCGACAGCGTCAACTCGACGGCGCGCCAGGCGTAGTTGGTGCCCGGCATTTGCTTGAAGATGGCGGCGGGCTGGAACAGGACCGAATTGGAGTAAACCACCACTCGGCCGGTGGGGTGAAGCTCCGGCCCTGTTCCACCCAGCTCCATCATGTAGATCCGAACCAAGCCGAGGTCGATGACTTCTCCGGTGACGCCGGAGATGGTAACGCGATCGCCCACGCGGACACCGTAACGGCCGATGAGGAAGAAATACGCGACTACGGAAAGGATGACATTCTGGAGGGCCAGCGCGAGGCCCGCCGTGAGAAAGCCGGCGTAGGTGGCGACCGAGCCGAACTCGGTGACGAACGCGAGCACGACCATGATGGTGATGGCGAAGCCGACGGCGACCCGGCGGATGACCAGGAACTGGCGGCGCCGGCGTGCGTCCGAAACATAGCGGAGCGTGGCCCGTCGCCAGATCTCAGAGACGACCAGGATGAAGAAGATGGCGACCGCGAGTCCGCCGACGCGGAGCAGCAGTGAATGGGTGGCGGCCTGATTGCGGGTTTTCAGTTCATTGCGCCACTCTTGCAGATTGCCGCGCACGCTTCCGACTACGATCTGCTGCTCGCCCAGCGGTACCAGGACCGTGGAAAGCTCCTTGAAACGGCCGGTTAGCTGGTCGATCTCTTTTTGCCCGGCCATGAGCGTTGGAAGGTCCTCCGATGCGACGGAGCCGGCCAGCGCCTCGCTGCGGGCAATGGATGCGCGCAGGCTGGTAAGCAGGGGAAGTTTGAGCTGATCGATGCTCTTCGTCAGGGCGTCGGTTTGCGCGATCAGGTTCTCCAGTTCGGTTTGCGCGCCGCTGTCAGAAAAGACCTCGCCGGCCATGCTGACCATCCCCTCGGAACCGGAATCGGCGTTGGAAGGAGGCGGGGAAGACTGCCGCGCGGCGGGCTGGGACGGGGCTTTCGCTCCGGGAGGGGATTGCCGGGCTTCCGGCACGGACTTCTCCAGATCGTTGATCTGGCCGAGCAGACCGCCACCCATGACGCCGCCGGATCCGGTGGCGCCGGCGAAGGAGACCATGCTCCCGACGGTTTTCTGAATTTCTTTGGCGAGGTTCAGCTCGGCTTCGAGCTCCTGGCGCTGCGCTGCGCGTGTGGCGCGGCTGCCCGCTTGCCCGGGGCTGGAGCTGTCGAGATCGGAAATGCGTTTCTCCGCGTCCGTCACGCGCTTGGCGGCCGCGGCGGCAACCTGCTCGATATTGTGGCCTTCGGCGTTGGACTCGGCGCCGGGATCCGCCGCTTCCCTGGCGGCGGCGCGGACGGCGGCATCGGCTTTTGCGAAATCAAAGCCAAGCTGCAGGCTGCGGAGCGCGAGCTGATGAATGTTGTCGCGAAGCAGAACGTCCGAGGCGGATCCGTTTGGAACGCCGAAAGCGCCGAGCCGCTGGTACCACGCGATGGTCCGCTCCAGGTGGGCAAGAACATCTTTGGCGGGAACGAAAACGAGACCGGCCGCAGTTGGGGCAGGGTCACCGGCCAGCGTCAAACCAGTAAGGAGGAGAATCGGGAACAGGATGCGTCGCATGGTCAGTTGACTGTTTCCTCTATGCTCCCAAACGTTAAAGAAATTCCGAGTGCCGCCGATATGTCCAGTGAGGCAAGACACAAATGAGTTCCATCTCCTTTTCGCCCGCTGGATCCGGCGCGGTGGTTGCGGGCGGAATCAATCCGGGCGCTCCGGCCCCGGTTGTCCCGTCCGTGCAATCCCCGGGTAACACCCAGCCGGACGCAATCGAACTAAGCCCCGCGGCACGAGCCGTTTTGGAAGCCGGTCGAATCGCCGTTGACGCGAAATCCGGCAGTCTGACAGGAAGTCAGGCTACACAACTCTTCTCGCAGTTATCCACCATCGGCCAGCAAATTCAAGCGGATAAGCAACAAAACGGGGGAACGTTGAGTAAGGCGGCGGAAGCCAGTCTCTTCAGCGCGCAGAACCAGTTCGGCCAGCAGATCTATGCGGACAGCAACCCCGGCGCTACGAGCACAAGCCCAACGCAGGCAATTTCTCCCGCCGAGGCTAGACAACTGTTCCAGACCGGAAGGGTCACCCTGGATGAGAGTGCGGGAAAGCTGACGAGTTCTCAAGCGACGGCGCTATTTTCGCAGATTTCCGCCACGCAAAGCACGGTGACAAGCGACTTGCAGGCCAGCGGAGGAACGCTGACGGCTAGCCAGGCGCAGGCGATAACCCTGCTGCAGAACCAACTGAGCGCGCAAATTTACTCGACCGCGAACCCGTCGGGTGCGGCGACGGCCCAGCCGGTTTCCGCGGTGGGCTAGACCGGCGGCAGATTCATTAACGAACGACGGAAGCGGTCGCAGCGCTTTTCGCGGGCAGTTTCAATTCTGCGTCGATAATCGGCTTGAGCGCTTCCATTTTGACCGGGCCGTTGTAGCGCTGGCCGTTCACGAAGATGGTGGGTGTGCCGGAAACGCCCGCCTTTTCGCCGTCATCGAGATCGCGCGCCACGGTTCGCTTCACCTCGTCCGAGTTCAGGTCCGCCTGAAACCGGACGAGGCTCAGGCCGATTTTGCCGGCGATCTGCATGATGATCTGGGGCGAGAGATGGCCTTGCTGCTCGAAAAGAGCGTCGTGCATCTGCCAAAACTTCCCCTGCTTCTGGGCAGCGATGGCCGCAGCCGCCGCCGCCGCCGCTTGGGAATGCATGTCGAGCGGGAACTGCTTGAACGTCAAGCTGACCTTATCGCCGTACGTCTTGAGGAGCGCCTGAATCTGGGGCGTCGCCAATATGCAAAACGGACATTGGAAATCGGAAAACTCCACCAGCTTCACCGGCGCATTGATGGGACCGGTAATGGGCGAGCCTTCGGTCGGAATGGTAACGGCATCGCTGAGGATGCGCGTATCCTGCGCGGGAGCATGAGCCCACTGCGACTTGTCCGCGGCGGCAATCGCTTCCGCTTCGGTTTTCCCGCCCTTGATCGCATCGATCACGGTCTTCGCAAGCCCTTTACTGTAGGAGCAGGCGGAATCTTTTCTGCGGCATTCGGCAATCTTCATCCCGCAGCCGCAGCCACAATCGTGCGCTTCCAGAATCTTGAGAACGAGCGTGGTCTGGCCGGGAGTCAAGCCGCTCATGTCGACGCCGGGAAGAGAATCGGCCGCCAGAAGCTGCGCGCCGAGCAAGAGCGCCGCGGCAAAACACATCGGCAGGACCTTGCCCACCCGGAACCGAAATCCAACCATATCCTTAATTGTAGATGCCTCTGCCTGTAGATGCCCGGATCTAATGCCGCGTTTCGGAGGAAACCGCATCCGCGGGTTCTCTGACATCGCCCAGCCCAAGACGCCGGTGGAAGAGTTCAAACACCAGCCCATAGCACTGATAGGCGAGCGCCGGATCATAACGGGGGCCCTCATCCCGCATAAAAGCGTGGGCGGCGTTCACCTCATGCCAGGTAAAGTGCGCACCCACTTCCTCCAGCCTGGCCCGCAGTAGGTTGCGGCCTGCGAGCGGAATATGCGGATCCTGGCGTCCCCAGATGTGCAGCAGTTCGCCGCGAATGTCGCCGGCCCGCGCCAGAGAATCATCGTTCATGCCGTGCCCCAGGCCGTGTTTGTGAATGTCCGTTGCGTAGAAGCAAGCGGCCGCGAGAACATCCGGCTGCATGGCGGCGCGGAAGGCGAGGTGGCCGCCGATGCAAATCCCGATCGCCCCCAGACGCCCGGTGCAATGCGGATGGGACGTGAGGTGATCCAAAACGGCCCGCGCGTCGCTATCGTAAGAGGCAACCGTTTTGGTGGTCTTGTGCGCGTTCCCTAGATCGGCGCCCGCCTGATCGTAGGCCAGAACGGCACCTTGGGGTTCGAGCTCATGATAAATCTCCGGCACGGCGACCACATAGCCGTGCCCGGCGAGCATGGCGGCGGTTCGCCGAATGGGACCGGTCACCTGAAAGATTTCGGAGTAGAACACCAGACCCGGATACTTTCCCGGCGCGTTGGGGCGGAACACATATGTCCGCATGGGTCCGGTGGGCGTTGCGATGGTGGCGGCTTGCTCTTGAATCGTCATGGCGTCCGAGTACAAGGATACGGCGCATCGAAGAGGTTCCGCGCGATAGGCGAAGCTAAGAGTTGGACGCCTACGCCCCTTTCCGTTCCCCCGATTACAAACGTCTGCTGATCGGCACCTTCCTTTCGAGCTTCGGCCTGCAGATGCTATCGGTCGCCGTGAGCTGGGATCTTTATCTAGCGACGCACTCGGCCATCGTGCTGGGCAACGTCGGTTTTGTGCAGGTCGCGCCGTTCCTTATGTTCGCCTTGTTCGCGGGGCACATCGCGGACCGGCACGACCGGCGCGGCATCATGGTGGGCACACAGATCATTCTGTTGGCGGCTACGGTGCTGTTGATCTTCTCCTTCCGGTCCGTGCCGATGATCTATTGCTGCCTGTTCCTTACGGCGACGGCGCGGGCGTTCCAGGGTCCCTCGCGGCAGGCGATTCTGTCGCACATCGTTCCGCCGGAAGCGCTGGGGAAGGCCGTCACGTGGAACAGCAGCGGCCAGGAGATCGCGAGCGTCAGCGGACCCGCGCTGGCCGGGATTCTCCTCGCTTCAGCGGGAAGCCGGACGGTTTACCTTACGCAGCTCGGGTGCGCGGTGATGACGCTGACCTGCTACGCGATGATCCGGTTCCGGTCCGAGCGCACCCCGGAAGCGGCCGTGCGTGAACCGAGAGCGTTACTGCAAGGCCTACGCTTCGTCTGGAACAGCAAGCTGGTGCTATCGGCCGTTTCGCTCGACCTATTCGCGGTTTTGTTCGGCGGCGCGACGGCATTGCTTCCGATCTTCGCAGTGGATATTCTGCACACGGGCGCACGCGGCCTGGGTTGGCTGCGGGCGGCGCCATCGATCGGCGCGGTATCTATGGCCCTGCTGCTGGCGCATACGCCGCGAATCCGAAACGCGGGAAGCGCGATGCTGGGCGCGGTGGCGGGGTTCGGGGCGGCGACGATCGTGTTCGGTCTTTCGCACTCCCTGCTGCTTTCCTTCCTGATGCTGGTGCTCACCGGAGCGTTCGACAACGTGAGCGTGGTGCTGCGCCAGACGCTGGTGCAGACGGAAACGCCCGACCGCGTACGCGGGCGCGTGATGGCGGTCAACAACATCTTTATCTCGAGTTCGAACCAGTTGGGCGCGGTGGAATCCGGGTGGACGGCGGCGTGGTTCGGCGCGATTCCGAGCGTGGTGGGCGGCGGGTTCGTGACGATCGGGATTGTGGCGGCGTTTGCGGCGGGTTCGGCGGCGCTCCGGAAATGGCGGCAGTAACGCGCGCTCTTATGGTTCGCCAGCCAACACTTCCAAGTGGTGAGGCCGGAATCCGGTGAGCGCCTGACAGGGAATGTTGCGGTCGAACGTGACCAGGCATCCCTCATTGGAGACGGCCAGGCTGAGCAAGTACAGATCGGTGAGATGCTTATGGCCGATGTTCTCGAGATGGAAGCGTTTCGGTTGAAGAAAGCTGACCGAATCCGGCCAGAAGCGATGCCCTTCCACGCGCACCAATTCGGTGAGGATGCCGCGCACGCGCTCGGCGGTCAGCCCCGGAAACGGATAGCCTGGATTGCTCATGATGCGCAGACATCCGTTCTCCGAGAGCGGGCACGTGGCCCAGCCGCGGCTTCGATGGGCCTTAAACCAGTCGTGCGCGGACGCGTGGAACTGATGAGCGGGATCGATCAGCGCGACGAGAACGTTGACATCGAGCAGACCGGGCTTCGCCGTCATTCCTCTTCATGAAGAAGACGGTTGACGAGTTCCGTGGTCACGATGGGACCGTTCGGGCGGCGGGGGAGCACAGGCACGCCGTCGCGGTATTCGACGTCGAACGATTTCGGTTGGAGCGACTCCCGCAGCAGAATGGAAATCACCATACCGGCGCTGGTTTTTCGCTGCTGGGCGATCTCCTTGACGGTCATGAGGATTTCGTCGTCGATTTCGAGAGTTGTTCTCATTTTTTTGATTGTAGCATGAAGCATGTGATGCGTGATGCGGGTGAATTGAGAATACGGCGGGAGTATTGCAGGCTCAAAACAGCAGCCTCAAAGCCACAAATCGAACCGAATTTCAGGGGTGACCGCGGAACAAAGCCATTCCGGTAACTGCTTTTTTTTCCTCAAGTTGGCTCTAAACTACGGGAAAAACCGATTGGCTTCGTTCGTCGTTTTTTTACCCCTGAGTTTGAGAGGGAAGACGACGGGATGGACGGATTCGAGAGAACGCGCCCTCAAACCCAGTCTCAGTATACAGCATGGTTGGAAATTCCAGGCCAGTGATTCAGGAAGCCGGGGAGAACGTTACCAAAAAAAGGCAATACAAATTTTGGTTCACATCCCGATATTCCATGCTGTCGTACCACATAATCCTTATCGAAAGAAGGTCCGATGCGATACGCGGTCGTATTACCGATGTTCTCGCCATGCTTGGTGCAAGCCCAGACCCAAGCGCTTCCGCTCATCTGGGAAAACGGCACGACGCCCGTAGCGAGCATGGACACTAGCGGAAACGTAACCACGCCAGGCTCGGTCACCACCGGCTATGGGTTGACCCCGTCAGGGCATATGGCGGCCAGCCCGGGGCCCGCATCGGCGCCGCGAATCCGGCCATGAGCGGAAACGTCGCGCTGGTGCTGCAAGCCCAAAACAGCGGCACAGTGTACGTCAACTCACCGCTCGACACCACCACCGGGCCCGTCGTCATTGACCTTCCCGTGGACACCACCACCGGGGTCACAGCGAACTACTTTGTTACTTTAACCGGCGCTGGAAACGCGAAAGTTTCATCGGGTTTGGCGGCGGGATCCGTCGCCGGAGTATCCCTCGCCACCGCGACGTCGGGAACGGTGGAGGTCGCGTATAACGGGCGCGTGCTCTGCACGTTCGATAACCCACCCATGGTAACGCCTGGCCATTTTGTTACTCCGAGCACGTCGGCCCCGGGGCAGTGTCACGACAATGGCGGCTCCTATTCAGTCTCGGTTCAGACCATCGGCCTAGTCTTGGACACTTCCGGCAACATCCTCATTCGGCATTAATCCCGCCGCTTCCCGCGGTAGACAATCCATTTTCTACAGGAGTTTGCAAATGACCTATCGGCATCGAATCATACCGGGCCTCTGCTTGGCGGCGGCCATAGCTTTCCTGGCTTCCACGGTTTACGGCCAGGCAAATCCAGCGTTCAAAACGCTCGTTCAGTTTGCAGGCACCAATGGTGCGAATCCGGTGTCGCAGCCGATACAGCTTCCCAGCGGGAACCTTCTTGGGGTGACTCTATCCTCTCAGTTCCACCCTCATGCTCCGAGCACAATTTATGAAGTTACGAATAAGGGAGCAATTCAAAACGTCTTCCAACTAGCCAGCGATGGGAGTCAGGGGGCCGTGATCGAAAACGGCTTTACAAACAACCCGGTGGTGCAGGCGAGCGATGGGAGCTTATACGGCGTTATGAACTACGCAACCGGGGGCGGATACGGCTTGGTCTACCGCTTCACGCTCCCCAGCACCTTTCACGTGCTACACACTTTCGTGCCGAGCACAACAGATTGCGCCACCGTGTTTGAAGCGATGGTAGAGGCTCTGGATGGGAATCTTTACGGGATGTGCTACGGAGGTGGGCTGTACGGCGCTGGCGGGATCTTCCGCGTCGGACTTGATGGAACCTACTCCTATATATACAACTTCTCTAACGGCTCGGCCGTAGGCGGGAGTCCGCAGGCGGATTCACGGTTCATCCAAACGGCTTGCTTTACGGCACAACAACAGTGTCCTCAGACTATTTTTCAGTTCGACCCGACTTCCCAGCAGGTGAGCTTGGTGTCCGCTTCGGGTTATTCGCCAGGATCGCAGATCGTGATAGGTGCGGATCTCGGCTTGTACCTAGTGGAGTACACACCTTCCGGGGCGGTGCTTGCACGCTATGGAACCGATGGCAGCGGGCCTCAGGCCCTCTTTGATTTTTCTCCGACGATTGATCCATCTCCCTGGAGCACCCTCAGCGCAGTTGGGAACGATCTCTACGTAGGGGGGTTTGACCTTACTATCAGGTTAACGTGAGCACCCAGGTCCTCACCGGAATATCCGTTCCTGCTCATTCGGCCAGCTTCTCCCCTCTTGGCAACCTGACGGAGACAGCTGGTGGCGAACTGATTGGGGTTTGGCCCTCTACCTCGCAGTCTCCCTTCTTTGGCGAACTGATCCAGTATTCTGGCGGGTACCCGAAGCCCCCGCCGGTCGTCTTCGGATTTTTCCCCCAGACGGCTTCGCCCGGGCAGCTCGTCACGATCCTTGGGAACTTTTTCGTAGGAACCTCGGCGGTCACCGTTGCCGGGAGCCCCGTTACTTACACTGTGAAGGCCTCCGGAGCAATCCAGTTTGCGGCCCCTGCAGGCCCAACCAGTGGCGCGATTTCGGTCACTAACGGTGGGGGGGCGGCGAGTTCGGTTGGGGTACTGACGGTAAATTGATGGAGTTCAATAACTTCTTGATCCGAACCGTTGCAGTGTGTGCGGCCTGGGCGCTATTCTATGAACCCGGCGCATACTCGGCGGACGCGCGCCTGTCCATCGCACAGGTAAACGCGACATATGCCGGATCAACCGCGCCTTTCGGGGCCGGAGGCAGAGTGGGCAACGCGCGAAAAGACGGTACCGCGGGTCCGACCACGTTGCAGTATTTGACGCTGGTGGAATTCCTAAATGGCCAGACAAATCCGGTGAACGCCGGCGCCCGCCTCTACTTGTACACAGTCAGCTTCCCCACCACCGAGGTCGGCGGCAAAGTCACGATTTCCGGCAAGACCCGCTTGGGCATCGCGCATTAATCGTCCGGCTCCGCATCGGGTGTGAAACGTTTCGCCCCCCGCGCGACGTCTCACCCTTGACATGCGACACAACACTTTCCTGGGCATTGCTCTTTCGATCTCGGCTATGGGGATCGCCTACGGGGCGTCCGAGGTCTGGAATCAGGATTATCGGAACTGGAGCAGCTCCGATGTGCAAAAGGTGCTGACCAATTCACCGTGGGCGGCCAAGACGGCGGCCAGCTACGCGTCGGAGAACCGCGGCGGCGGGTATGACCCGAACAGTTCCGGCGGCAGCTATCCCGGATCTGGAAGCGGCAACGGCGGCGGAGGCTATCCGAACAGTGGCGGCGGTTATCCGGGCGGAGGCGGAGGCATGGGCGGGCGCGGCGGCGGGATGGGTGGAATGGGCGGCGGCATGGGCGGCATGGGCGGGGGAATGGGTGGTATGGGCGGCGGACGCGGACGGCGCGGCGGCCAGGATCAATCCCAGATGAAGATGGACGTGGTTGTCCGGTGGGATAGCTCGATGCCGGTGAAGCAGGCGCTGCTCAAATCCGAATCGGGCGGGGAACTGCCCGCGCCGGGCGACCCCAAATACACGCTCGATAAACCGGAGAAGGATTACGTGATTTCGGTGGTGGGGATGCGGGCCATGCGGAGCCGGTCGAACGATTCGGATGCGGACGACGATTCGAAATCCAGTGCCTCCGACCATATGCGCAACCTGCTGATGTCGTCGACCCAGATTCTGATCAAGAACAAGGAAGCGCTGAATCCGGACGACGTGAAGATTGAGCCGCAGAGCGACGGCACCAATACCGCGACGTTCTTCTTTTCGCGCAGCAATCCGATCGATCTGGACGATAAGGAAGTCACCTTCGTGACGCAGACCGGGCGATTGAAGATTGAACGGAAGTTCAAGCTGAAGGAAATGGTCTATAACGGGAAGCTGTCGTTATAGAGTCACGCGTTATAGATTCACCCATTGGTGGGCGCGGCCGGCTTCGAACACGGCGTCGATTACGAGCATGTTGCGGAGCGAATCTTCGAGCGGCGTGGGCGGCGCGGTCTTGTTGCGGATGGCTTGGGAGAACGCGTCGCCCTGTAAGGTGTACTGATCGCAGACGGGGAATTCTTCGGTTTCGGTGACGCCTCCGGCGCGATCGACGCCGCGGGTGACCAGGATGCGCGTGGGCCGGTCGGGCGGGGCGTTGAAGGGGATTTCGATTTCGACGCGGCCGGTGGTTCCGAAGATTTGCACCCATTGCGCGGGGGCCATTTGGGTACCGCAAGTGAAGGCGAGATGCGCGGATTCGAACTGGATGAGCGCGGACGTCAGGCGGTCAATTTGCATTTCGGGGTCACGGTCGATCAGGGCGGCGACGCGGCCGGGTTCCTGGCCAAGCACAAAGCGTGAGACTTGAATGGGGTAGCAGCCGATGTCCATCAGCGCGCCGCCGCCGAAGTTTGCGTTGCTGCGGATATTTTTCGGGTCGCGGTTGAAGTAAGAGAAGACGGCGAGGATGGATTGGATTTCGCCGAGTTCGCCCAGTTGCACGAGCTCGCGCGTCCGCAGCCACTGGGGATGGCTGCGCACCATGAATGCTTCGCCGATGAGGACGCCGGTGCGGTCGCGCGCCGCGATCAACGTGCGGCATTCGGCCGCGTTTAAGGCAACGGGCTTTTCGCAGAGCACATGCTTACCGGCTTCGGCCGCGCGTATCGACCAAGGCACGTGCAGGTGGTTGGGCAGCGGGTTATAGATGGCGTCGATATCGGGATCGGCCAGAAGCTCGTCATACGACCCGTAGGCTTTGGGGATGCCGAGATCTTTGGCGGCGGCCTGCGCGGTGGTCAGATCGCGCGAGGCGATGGCGGTAATCTCGCAAAGCGCGCCTTTTTGCATGGCGGGGATTACTTTGGTCCGCGCGATTTTGGCTGCGCCGAGAACTCCCCAACGGACTTTTTCAGGCATAGAGGAAAGTTTCTCACGGCAGGCTCGGCTAACATGAAGACGAGCGGGTTGACCATGGCCACCACGACGGAAAGACTGACGCTAACCGAGTTCGAACGGCAGTATGGTCATGAGAAGCCTTGGTACGAATATTGGCGCGGGGAGGCTGTACAGAAATCGATGCCTACCTGGATCCACGGCTTACTTCAGGCTATTCTCAGCGAGTTGCTGACCCGAGCGGGTTTGGTGCCCGGTTCGGAAGTACGGTTGAAGATCGACCTGGATCTGCAGCTTGTCCCGGATTTGATTGCCACGCGAAGAGCGATTGAGTCGGCCTACCCTGTTAGCGGGGTTGAGGTTGCCGTGGAGATACTCTCCGAAGGCGACTCGATGTCCCGGATGCTCGCTAAGTGCGAAGCGTACCAGAGATGGGGATTTGAGCAGATTTATGTGATCGATCCGGTAACCCGGACAGTATTCCGATGGCTCGGGAACCGGTTGGAGAAAGTGGACGAACTCGCGGGCTTCGCGGCGGGCGATATCTGGTTGGCGCTGGACGCAAGGCTTACTCACTAGACGCTAACTGGCTTACATGCGATGCCGTTCCGGGAGCGAATATGCCGGCCTGCGGAGTCTCCATGCGGCCACGATATCCGGCCCATTAATGCGGTTCCAGGATGGTGATGACCGATGAACCGGAAGCGATGCTGGGACCGACACTGCCGTTTCCAGTCAGCGGCAGCGTCAGCAGCGAAGTGGAATCCTCCACGCCGTAGCCGATGATATCGGCGGTGGAGCTGAAGGTTCCGTTTCCGTTGCCTGTCACCGCGTAAACCGAAAAGTTCAAAATGCCGTAAACCAAGTCGAGCTTCCCGTCGCCATTCAGGTCGGCGAGGGTGGCGGAGATGGTGGGCGGCCAGAAGTCGCTCACCACATAGGGTTCCCTGGTGAAGACACCGTTGCCCTGGTTCAAGAGCACGGTCGTCCCGAGGTAGCCGGCCGGGATCACGATATCGGGCTTGCCATCGCCGTTCAAATCCCCGATGGCCGGATTGAAGCTGCCGTGCACTCCCGTGAGGACGGTGGCGGTGAACTGGCCCGTCCCCAGACCCAGCAGGATGACGGGAGGATTCGAGCCGCCTTTGATGGCGACTACGTCCGGGATGCTGTCGCTATTGAAATCCGCAACGCCGAAGTATAAAAATGTTCCGGGGTAAAAGGAAACCGGAGGCTGGAAGCTTCCATCGCCGTTGCCCGCCAGATAATTGCCGCCGCCGGTGATCAGATCGAGCTTGCCGTCTTTGTTAAAGTCGCCGACCGCGAGAACGCTGAAGTTGGCGCCCGCCGGGGATCGCGCGTCCACTTGGAGA
Organism: Bryobacteraceae bacterium; assembly: GCA_965225785.1. Taxonomy (GTDB): domain Bacteria; phylum Acidobacteriota; class Terriglobia; order Bryobacterales; family Bryobacteraceae; genus Bog-113. Next base: position 460,571 of record CBDDBV010000035.1, read on the forward strand.
AAATTGCCATTGCCCTGATTTTCGAGATATTGGATGGTGCCGTCGTTGAGAGTGGCGACCAAGTCCACCAATCCATCGTTATTGAAATCGCCCGCCGCGATGGCGCTGGCCGGGCCGATCAACTGGATCACCTGTAGATGCCCCAGCGGCGCGGTGGCCGAGCTGGAGCCGTAGAGAATATTGATGTCGAAGGACTTTAGGCAGGCAAGATCGGGCTGGCCGTCGCCGTTGAAGTCGCCCTGCACGCAGGGGGAAGTGGTCACGCCGCCCACCGCCTGAACTCCGGGATTGAAAACGCCGCTTTCATTGTTGTCGAGCACCTGGAGCGTCTCGCCGTCGGTAAACACAACGTCGGGAACGGTGAGATGGCGGAGATTGATTACCTTGAACGTCTTCAAAGGAACGTCGTAGGCCGCAGGCGTTTGCAGAACTCCTCCGGTGGAACCCAGCAGCACGGTGAGCGTGGGGGAACCGGTGGAGGTGCTCGCGAGTACATCCAGGATGCGGTCTCCATTCACGTCGGCGATGGCCGGATGTTGCAGCGCGTACTGGGTTGTGTAGTAAGCGGGCGTAAACGTGCCGCCGGTCTGTTGCAGCAACACGGCAAGATGGGTAACCGGAAAGCTGGAAGAAGACTGGTTGACGGTGACCACGATATCCAGAAGGCCGTCTTTGTTCATATCGCCGGTGACGGCGCTGCCCACCGACGATACGGCGAGAGGCGTGATCTGAGGTGTCTGAAACGCGCCGGTGCCGGTGCCGATCAGCACCGCAACGGTGGTGCTGCGTGTGGCGACCAGGTCCGCGAGGCCATCGCCATTGATGTCGGCCGGGGTGATTGAACCGAACGTGCCATTCGAAATGCCGGTGGTTACCGGCGCTTTGAAAGTACCGTCGCCGTTGCCGAGATAAACGTTGATGGTGTTGTTCGAAAGCACCACCAGGTCGACGATGCCATCCCCGTTGAAATCCGCGGGCGAGATGGATTGCAGCCCGGAGTAGCCGGTGAGCATGGGCGCCTGGAAGGTCCCGTCGCCATTCCCGAGAGCGACCTCGAACCCGCTGCTGATAGTGCAGGCGTAATCCTGCTTTCCGTCTTTATTGAAGTCAGCCGCAATAACCGTGGTTCCGCAGGATTGTTCGAGCGCGGTGCTTATGGGAAGTCCAAACGAACCCTGGGTGCTACCGGGGTAGACGGAAATCGAGAATGGGGAGGCGACAATCGCGTCAGTCACGCCGTCGCCGTTGAAATCGGCGGTGGAAAAGGCGGTGTTCGCGATAGCGGGAAAAGCGCGGCGTCCCTCGAAAAAAGAGACAGTCTGGGCGGCCGCGGGCGGAATACTTCCGGCGAGCGCGGCCACTAACATTGGAAGCGTTTGCAGGTACTTTCGCATTGTCGGGGTCTCGTTTCTACTGCTGGGACTCGTTAAATAAGAAGGAAATCGCGCCATTCTGTCCGACGCCGATCAGGTCCGGGAGCTTCCCGGTACCGAAGTCGTAGAAGTCCGCTCCGAGGACGACGTTCGGGTAATTGGCCGCGTCGAAATAGCTTCCCGAAGCAAAGGTACCATCACCATTTCCGGGATAGACGGTGAGTCCAAAGCCCGGAATGAGCAGGTCCACGTGGCCATCGCCGTTGAAGTCCGCGGCGGCGACGGTGTTCGCTTTGGAGCTGTCTCCCACACCGATCGAGCTCGCGAGCGTGAAGACGCCGCCGGTGTTCAAGAAAACGTACAGGTTATAGTTCGTCCACTCCGCGAAATCAGGGACGCCGTCTCCATTGAAATCGGCAATGACTCCGGTGAATAATGAGCCGCTGGCTTGGCCGTTGGTCGTGGTGGTGAAAGTTCCATCGCCATTGCCGAGCGCGATCACAAAAACTCCGTTCCCGGTGCTCTGCGCGACGAGGAAATCGGGTTTACCGTCGCCGTTGAAGTCGCCCGCGGCGATGTAATATCCGGTCGCGATCACCGGATTCGTGGGTGCGGCAAAGGTGCCGTCGCCGTTGCCCTCGTATAGAAAAACGCCGTTGGTGATGATGTCCGGTTTACCGTCCGCATTGAAGTCCGCCACCGCCAGGTCCGTGCAAGTGCAGGCGTAACTTGCCTTGACCGCGAACGTTCCATCTCCCTTGCCGAGAAAAATGACGAGGTCCTGACCGGTCACGAACGCCAGATCCGGATTGCCGTCTTTATTGAAATCGCCGACCGCCAGATTGAGCACGTCGGGCGGGATGTACAGGCGCTGCGCGGTGGTAAACGGGGACGCGGGATTGCCGGTTCCGAGCAGGACGTACGCGCCCGCGAATTGCGAGTTGGTGTAGGGCTCGACGGTGGACGAACTGGTGCTTAGCCGGACCGAGACGACCAGATCGCGGATGCCATCGTGATTGAAATCCGAACTGACCGTGTTCTGCAGGACGCCGGCGAGCGTCTCAAAGGACCCCTGCGTGAAGATGCCGTTTCCTTTATTGGGAAGAACCGAGATGTCGCCGCCGTTCTTGGCGCCGCCGACCACCAGATCCAGGTTGCCGGACTTGCGCGTGTCTGACAGGAAGATCCGGTAATTGGCTCCGCCCGTGGCGTAATTTGTCGGTGAGCCGAACGTGCCGTTTTCATTCCCGAGCGCGATGGCGAAGTCGGTGGAGGGATAGTGCGAACTGGGCGTCTTGTCATAAAGCAAGTCCAGCTTTCCATCGCCATTCACGTCGAAGAGCTTGATGTCGTAGGCCGGGAACGATAGCGGGAACGTGCCGAACTCCGTAAAGCTGCCCGTATTGTTCCCGGAGTAGGCGACGACCTGATCGGACGTCTGGACGCTGACCACGAAGTCCGTCGTGCCGTTGCCATCGAGATCTCCCGTTGCGATGGAAAGCGGCGCGGACGTTCCGGCAGGAAGCGTAGTGAGCGGCCCTGGGCCGAATGCGCCCGCGGCGCTGCCCAGGTTGAGCGCGACTGCGATGCCCGCGTTGTATTGATACCCGATCACGTCCGGATATCCATCGCCGTTGACGTCGGCCACGGCGAAAGGACTTTCCAGGCTCGGCAGCGTGACCGGGCTCTGCATGGATCCGTCGCCATTCCCGATGAAGTAGCTCACCGAGTTACCGCCCACAACCAGGTCGAGAATGCCGTCTCCATTCAGATCGACCGCGCGCAAATCGCCTCCGGAGCCGCCGCCGGTATAGAAGGACGTCCGCAGCGTTCCGTTGCCGGCGCCGAGGATGACGGTGACACCGCCGTTGTAAGTGGTATAAGCGACGTCCTGAAACCCGTCATTGTTGAAATCACCCGCAGCGAAGTAGTTACTCGATCCGCCCGGGATAAACGCGGCAAGCTTGAAGTGACCGGTTCCGTCATTGAGAAGGATCTCGACGGAATTACCGCCGCCGTTGGTGACGATGTCCGGGTAGCCGTCGCCGTTGAAGTCCGCCATAGCGAAACCGCCGCTGTATCCGAAGTAGTCTTCACGGGCGCCGCTAAAAGCGAGTTGCCCGGATTGGGAAAACAGCGGCGCGACGGAAGCCAGACAGAGGATGGCGATCTGAACCGGAAGTTGCTTTTGTACGCCGAGCATCAGCACAGTATAGCCAAGCGCCATCAGTTCTGTATCACTAACGCGTGAAAATGTCAGACTGGCCGCGTGCGGCTTTTTACGCGGTGGTGTTGACCGCGTCGAGTACAGAGCGGACTTGAGCCGCTAACCGCTTCGTGGTAAATGGCTTCGGAAGAATTCCGGCGATATCGAGCCCGGAGAATTCCCGGCTGATTTCTTCTTCGCTAAAACCGCTGCAGACGACGACCGGCAACGCGGGACGCAGAGTCTTCAACGATTCCAGAACCTGCCGTCCACTTAGTCCGGGCATGCTCATGTCCAGAAAGACCACAGCGATGGACGCGTCGTGGCGGATGTACTCGAGGCCTTTTTCACCGTTGGGCGCGATGATGGTCCGATAGCCGGAGTGTTCCAGCGCGGCTTTGAGAACGCGCCGCACGATCTCTTCGTCGTCGATTACCAGCACCGTCTCGGATGCCTTCGCAATCTCGCCGATGACGACGGGAGCCGCGGCCGCCGCCGGCGTGTCGCTTGCCGGTAGAAGAACTCGAAATGTAGAGCCCTCGCCCACATGCGACTCCACTTCGATGCTGCCCTGATGACTGCGAACCACTCCCGCGACCGCAGCCAGCCCTAAGCCGCGGCCCGTGAACTTCGTGGTGAAGAAAGGATCGAAGATCCTGGCCAGCGTGGCGGGGTCAATGCCACAGCCGGTGTCCTCCACTTCCAGCACGACGTAGAGAGCGGGGCGTAACGCGACGGAATCGATCCCGCGCCGAACGTCTTTGGACGCAACCCGCTCGGTGCGCGTGCGAATGAAGATCGATCCGTTCTTCTCGCCCACGGCCTCAGCCGCGTTGAGGATAAGGTTCATCACCACCTGCTGCATCTGCCCCTGGTCCGACTCCACCGACGGGAGCCGATCGTCCAACTCCAGCCGGAGCGCCACGGACTTCGGGATAGTGACGCCGACGAGCTGGGCGGTTTGGGCGGCCATTTCGGAAAGGTTTACCGCTTCAATCACAAGGCGGCCTTTGCCGGCGTAGGCGAGCATCTGGCGCGTCAGGTGAGCGGCCCGGTCGCTCGACTCGACGATGATCCGGAGCATTCCATAGGCGGGATGCGAGGGGGGAACGGTGTCGAGCGCGAAGCTGGCGCCGCCCATGATGCCGACCAGCAGGTTATTGAAATCGTGCGCGATTCCGCCGGCCAGAAGACCGACGCTCTCCAGCTTCTGGGTATGCAGCAGCGCCTGCTGCGAGGCTTTCTGTTCGTCGATGTCGGTGGAAGTGCCGAACCACTTCACGATCCGGCCGACCGCATCGCGAACGGCGACGGCGCGGCTCACGAACCAACGCCAGCGCTGTTCGCCCCGGTCCCACAAACGGAGTTCAGCCTGATAAGGCTCGCCCGACCGGAGGCAGCTTTGCCATGTCCCCTGAACGCGCTTTGTTTCGTCCGGGTGAAGGAGCAGGTCCCAACTGGCGGTCCCGCTCAGGGAGTGTTCCAGGCCGGTGAACTGGTACCAACGCTCGTTGCAATAATCCAATGTTCCGCCGGGCGTAGCGGTCCACACGATCTGCGGCATGGAGTCGGCCAACTGCCGAAACCGGTGTTCACTTTCCTCGGCCAGCCTGCGTGCTTCCACTATGCCCGTGACGTCGGTTACATGCACGAAGACGCCATCGATTTCGCCGGCGGAGTTCCTGGTAGGCATGTAAACGAAGTTGACGTAAACATTGGCGGACGAGCCGTCGGTCCTATTGAGCCGCAAAGGTGACTCATGCCCGACAAAGGGCTGCCCGGAACGATAGACCCCATTCAGCAACCCGACGTAGATCTGGCCTTCCACCTCAGGCACTCCCTCCCGAACCGTCTTCCCGACGAAGGTCTCGGCGGGCCGGGCGAGCAGGCGGACATACTCGTCATTGACCCATTCGAAGCGGTGATCGGGACCGCGCAGTAGGGCAATGCCCGCGGGCGCGTGCAGCAAGAGATCGCGCCACCGCCGCCGGTCTTCCTCAACCAGTTGTTCCGCTTGGTTCCGATCCGTGATGTCGCGCGTGGAACCGGCCACCGCATCCACCTCGCCGCCTTCCCCAAGCACTGGAACGAAGATGTATTCGTAGACTCCGGTATTTCCGGAAGCACCGGTGAAAGGGGTTTGGTCGCGCAGAGTTTGCCTGGAATCGATTACCTGCTGGATTTGCCGCTGTAAGCGAGCAGCGAGATCCGGGGGATAATCGAGCTCGAAAAAATTCTTGCCGACCACTTCTTCCAGGTTTTTCTGGAGCAGAGAAAGAAGGGCTCGATTGGCGTAGGAGAAGCGGCCCTCCAGGTCAAAGGTGTAAGTGAAGTCCGGCGTGTGGGACAGAACGGTATCGAATTTGTTCCATTGCTGGCGGAGAGTGATCTCCATTTGTTTGCGCTCGGTGACGTCCGTCACGACGCCATGCATGCGCAAAGGCGTTCCGGCGCGGTCAAATTGGAAGCGCCGGCGCTCATGGACCCAATGCAAGGAGCCGTCGGCGGGGAGAACGCGGTACTCAATGGAGTAATCCCGGCCGGTTCCAATCGCGGCCTTCAATCCGATCGCGACCTGGTCTCGATCTTCAACGTGAATGCCATCGATGTATTCGGAAAGCGGAACGCCGGCGGCGGCCCGCACCGGGTCCACGGAGAGGAGATACGCGCACCTCGCGTCGGGATAGATGCGGTTGCCGAGTAGATCCAGGTCCCAGGCGCCGATGGCGCCGGCCGCGTCGAGGGCTAGACGAAGACGCGCTTCGGTGTTGTGCAAAGCGTTGGCCGCGCGAATCCGCTCGACCGCATCCCACGTTAGTTCGCCTACTTCGCGCACCAGGGCGATCTCGTCGTCCAGCCAATCGCGCGGACCGGCGGGATTGACGGAGAAACACGCGCGCCATTGATTGTTCCGGATGATGGGCGCCGCGATGAGCGATACCGCGCCTTCGCCCGTTGTATGACCGATGACGACGGTTTGGCCGGAGCGCAGCATATCTAAGTGCTGCGAGTCTAAGTGCTGCGAGTCTAAGTGCTGCGAGCCCATGTGCGCCTCCGGAAAGTTATCGCAAGGCTGCGGAAGACGGCCGGCGGTCCAACCCGCGGAGAATACCGGGGTGCCGTCGTCCGCCAATTCGAAGAAGCCGGCGCGATCCACCTGAAGGTGTTCGCCGACGGCCGCCGCGGCGGCCCGCATGACGGAGTCAGGGTCGGAGGCGTTGCGCACTTCGCGCAGGAGATCCAGAACCAGAGCCCAGCGCGCTTGCGAGACGCGCAACGTTTCCGAGAGTTCCAGTAAACTCCGATCCATCCCTTACCGATCTTCGCACCCTTTACGATCAGATTTTGTAACGGTTGAAGCGGCGGCGTCACTTATCTGCGAACAAGGTTAGTCAATTCCAGCCTTGTAAAAAAGGAGAAGACGATGAGTGCAAAGCCAATTACACATGAGGAGATTGTGACCAATCTCATGAACAGCAAAGCAGTGGATTTCGGTGCGATCGGAAAGGCCCTGGCCGAACTGGGACCGCGAATCGCATTGCTGGACGAGCCCTGGGAAGGTTTCTGCGGAACCATGCGCAGATACGTTCTCACTTACAAAATTTTCGGCGGCGTCGACGAGGGAACGGAGGAACTGGAAGAACTCGGCGGCGCTGCCGGAGCGCTGGGTTAAAGGGATCGTTAGTCCATGTGGCGGGACGCCGGGGGAATGCAATCGTGAAGCACCCAGAGTGGAATTGCGAAGACCTGCAACGGCGTCTCCGCCACGCGCTGGATATTGCGCAACGAAGTGTGGAACGGTTTGGCTATGACGGCTACACCGATCCGGATGACGATCGTGTCAGTGTGCGCGCGGAGAAAGTGATCTCGGAAACCGCGCTGCTGCTGGTGGCGGCGTCCAAGATCGTTACCAACGAAGAGATCCATGGGCGCGTACACCGGATTGCGCGCGCTTTGATTCCTTACGCACGGAGTAACCGGATGTTACTCGGCTTGTGTCTGGAGCCTGCGCTCGCATTGGATTACGCGTCCCCTCATATCTTTTTAAAACGCCTGGGCTATCCCGATCCTGATTTCGACCACTTACTGGCGAAAGCGCTTCAGTCGCACGCCGGACACGGGCGGGAGCGTGTTCCTCATCGAATGATGGAGCAGGAGTGGTTGCGGAATCAATGGGAGATAGGATTACCGTCCCGCGGGGGGCAATCAATAAGTTCGCGCTCCGTGCTGAAGTTACCGATGGACTTACTAAGCGGGACGCGTGATGACGTCTACGCTTTCACGCATGCGTTGATGTACGCAAGTGATTTCAATCTTTCCCCCGGACGCATGCCGCGCGGTAAACAGCCGATCCGGGCGGAGGCGGAGGCTGCGCTGGGGCGTTGCCTGGACGCGGAAGATTACGATTTGGGCGGCGAAGTATTGTTGACTTGGCCGCTTACGGGCGGGCGTTGGAGCGCGGCGGCAACTTTCGGATTTCGGGTTCTCACCCGCGTGGAGGATGCGGTGGGTTTCCTTCCGGCGCCGATCACAAAGATGGGCCGCGCCAATAAGCTGGAAGGCGAGCATCGAACAGACTACCTGCTCGCGACCGCCTACCACACGATCTATGTGATGGGCCTGCTATGTGCGGCGGCGTTGCAGCCGGGAAAAGCGCCACCGGCTTCGATTCCCACGGATAGCGCGAGGCGCGGGAGTTGCGAGCGAATCTTACGGCATCTTCGGGACTGCGAACGCCGGCCACATTGGCGCGACGATCTTGACAAGTTGACCGAGCTGGAACGTGACGCCCTGGGCGGCTTACTGCTGACTATCGGACTCCGGCGAAAGGTGGAGCAGCGGGAGTTCGGCGCGGTCGCAGAATTGCTTCGGGAAGGATACGCTTGCGGACTCACGAACTGCCCCGCCGCAAGGCAAGCCGCGGAGATGCTGGAGCGGCTTACGATATTCGGTGAGTTACAGAGCCGCCGAAGCCGCCAAGCTGCGTAGAGTTCACTCTTTCGAGAGAACCGCGGACAGCGGAGGCGCCCTTTACGGCTTGACTTAGCATGCCGAATGCGAGCGCAAGCGGCGCGAAGAAATAGTGGGAACAATGCATTAGTCTTACAGGCAGAAGAAAAACGTCATTGGTTTTCCTGACGCTTGGAATAAACAGCACGGACATTCCTGCGCTATGTCCGCCTGCCGCTTACTATGGCAATGGTTGTGCAGTCGTGAACGTCCGCATCCCAAATAGAGGCCCCGGACACTTACAAGCGTGAACTCTCCCAAACGGTTTATTTCTCCACCGGATCCCGCACTCGAAGCGTGCGTAATCGTTCCCGCGAAGAATGAGGCTGCCCAGCTGCAGGCAACGCTTACCGCGCTGTCTTGTCAGGTCGATTTGACGGGCCGTGCGCTTCGGCCAAACCGATGGGAAGTGCTGCTGCTCATCAATAACTCGGATGACGATTCGTTTGGGGTGGCTGGCCGATTCCGCCAAGCGCACCCGTGGTTTCCGTTACATATTGCGGAGTGCAGCTTCGATTCAGCCTACGCGCACATCGGATATGTTCGGAAAGTCCTTATGGACGAGGCGGCGCAGCGGCTGCGCTTGCATCCAAAATCCGATTCGCTGATCATTTCCACGGATGCCGATACCGAAGTGGCCCGGGATTGGGTCGCCCAAAACCTAGCGGCGTGTGTACGCGGCGCGGAAGCGGTGGGCGGCAGAATCAACTTGCGGCATGCCGACTTAGTCACACTTGATGCGCGCACGCGAGACCTTCAACAAGGCAGCGATCGATTTCATCTCCTGATCTCATGGCTGGAAGATCAGTGCGATCCGCAGCCGCATGATCAGTGGCCCAGGCACCATCAGCACTTCGGCGCGAGCTTCGCGGTGAAGCCGGAGACTTATGAACGTGCCGGCGGAATTCCTCCCAGGCGGGCGCTGGAAGATATCGCGCTCTACGAGGCGCTGGTGCAACACGATGTAAGGGTCCGCCACAGCCCGAACGTTTGCGTTCACACCTCGGGACGGCTGGAATCGAGGACGGAATTGGGCTTGGCTGAACAGCTTTCCCGCTGGACCAAAGCCGGGGACTCCATCAGCGTGCCTTCCGTGCAATTCTACGAAACGCTCTTTCTGGTGCGCAGGCGCATGAGGATCACGTGGCAGCGCATCCAGGCCGGAGAAGAAGTAAGTCGAGAGACCTTGGCGGCGCTGGCGGAATCCTGTGGCGCGCGGACAGCGGAAATGGAAGAAGCGCTCGCTTGTGAGTACTTCGGAGCTGCGTTTGCGCGCCTTCAGGTTAGAAGGAAGCTAGAAAACGGATTACTTGGGACGGATCCTTTGCAGACTTTGCCGCAGGCGCTGTCTCAGTTACAGGCGAGATTCCGGATGACCGGGTTCAATCGCCTTCATCCGCACGCCGCAGAAGTTCAATCCGGTATTGCGGCGCTTTGAAGTGACTTACACAATCCCATTCCGGTAGGGATAAGAAGTATTCGTGGACCTGGTCGCCGGTAAGCGGGTAATCGGGAACGACCGGCGTCCAGTGTACAAGCAATAACTGCCCGTCCCTCGCCGAATGGCCATGAATGTTACCTGCGAGCTTCTCAAGGTCGATCCGGTTTAGATAGTAGCCGACTTCCGAGACGATGGTCAGATCGAATAGGCCATCCGGATGTTCATCGGGAACCGCTAGGCGGCGGAACTCGACGTTGGGTAAGCCGGCACATCTTTCCCGCGCCTGTTGCAGCGCGGCTTCAGAGACGTCGATCGACAGGAGTTGGCCGCATCGGCGAGCCAGCAACTGAGTCAGGACGCCGATGGAGCAGCCGATTTCAAAAGCGTTCGCGTAAGATTCGCGAGTCAGCGCGGAAATGGTCTGATTGTACTTGTCGGCTTCATACTCGCTGGTGGCGAAGTCCCATGGATCCGGCTTCGCCGCGTAGAGCCGATCAAAGTAATCGGGCGAGAGGGAGTTACTCACTTTTGCCCGGTTCCTCCATGGCGAATCGTCCGGCGCTCAGGAAAGCCTGGTCGTAACCGGCTTGGCGAAGGTACATTTGCAAGTCGCGGATGGTGGAAGCCAAAGGTTCGGCGGAAGTCAAGCCCCGCGCGCCCACGCTAAGTTGGACCGTCTGAATGATGCGGGTGCAAATTTCCTCGGTGGCGATGCGCATCATCTGAGCTTTTACCGGCAACTCGCCGGGATTCGAGAACGCCGAGTCCATCCATTCCCCGGCTTGAACCAACCATTGTCGGCTGCTTTCCATAAGGACAGCCATTTCACCGAGGCGCCGCAATTGGAATGGATCGTATTCTCTGCCAAGCGCCCGAACCATGTTGCGGCAAGCATCGAACAAAGCCTGCGCGCCGCCGAGATGAACGGCGCAGTAGCGGAGCGCGCCTCCGGTGAACGCAGGTTCGGCATAGTAATCGCCGGGCTTGCCGATCATGGCGTCGGGTGGAAGGATTACCCCGGTGAATTCCACCGTGAAACTCTCTGAGGCTCCCATGCCTAGCGGGTCCCAGCTCTCGTTCTGTATTTTCACACTTATCGCGGAAAGTGGGATCAGGCACATCTGCCAGCCGCCGCCGGGCAGGGAGGCCGTAACGATCGCACGTTCAATCCGAGATGCGCCTGTAGCGAAAGTCTTGACTCCGGTTAGTTCATAAGTTCCGTCAGAGAGCGGAGTAAGTGCCGGACTACCATGTGGACCCGTGTTCCAAACGCCGAAAACGCAGTTATGCGAGAGGACATCCTCGGCGGCGCGGGCCATCTGCGCGGTGGAACCGAACGCGTCAAGAAGCATGATCGCATTCACATGGCCTTCAAAGATGCGGCCCAGGGGTAGACTTCCGCGGCCGATTTCTTTGAGGATCGCCAGCAGGCTGCCGGATAAACCGGGATCAAGACCGATACCGTCGCCGCCCGATGCGAGTGGAAGCGGGATCCGTAGAAGTCCGGCTTCGGTCAACGCCTTGAGTTCCCGCACCGGAAAATCAGCCGAGCGTCTAAATGACGGGTGGAGGAAGCTATCCGCAAGGCGAGCCGCCGTTCTCACCAGGTGAGTGCGACGTGCCGGTAAGGTAGCAGTAATCATGTCTCTAATCGGATGCGAACGGATACGGAACGGCGTTAACGAGACTTAGGGCGTACTCGGCGGAACGGTTGGGTGGAGTACAAAATCCAGGACATACGCGATGAGTTGATCGCGATGAGCCGCGCGGTATGCCGCGTAGCCGCGCGCGATGCCGGGATTGGGCGCGCTAATTAGTAGAAATGGCTCAATCATGTTGGCGGCCGCGAGTTTTGTTAAGTCCGTCAGTTCGGCGTTCGGAAGCATCGCCTTCAACCGCGCCGCCGCTGCCGCGAGCGAATCCTCCTCAGGATTCGGCGCGTGCGAATCCGGAACGGATGGGGGCGCGAACAAGATCGAATTCTTCTTCGCCCACCTCTGGAGGATCAGGCCTGGAGCGCGCGCATAGGGTTCGGCAATGAGCGCGTCGATGTAGCGATCGCGGGCGCCCGCCGCATCTCCCGCGGCCGCCAGCGCATCCGCCCAATAACGATAAGCCGTTTCGCGATTAGGGTTGATCGCAATAGCTTTCTGAAACCACTCGCCCGCCTGCTGGTAATCCTTCTGCCGGAAGAATACATCCCCGGCATAGAGCGGCGCTTCGTACAAGTGCGGATTCAGCGCCGCGGCCGCTTGATAATCCGCGAGCGCACTCGCCATATCGCCTTTAGTGAACGCGATTCCCGCAGTCTCCATCTTCGCGTCCGTCGCCGTCTTAGGCGCCTGGAACGCGGGAGTGATCGGCACGTTCCGGATACGATCCAAAGTGATCTGCACCAGTTCGCTGTTATCTCCAAGCGATTGCGCGCGCCGCAGTTCGGACAGCGCCCGCATGACTAGAGCATCCTTCTCCGGACCGGCCGTCAGCAGGCCCGCGTTGCGCATCAGGCAATCCCCGACGCGCTCCGCATACACCGCTTTAGAAGGAAGTTTCTTAGCCAGATCTTCAAACAACGGCAGAGCTTCGGCGCAATTCGAAGCTTTGAAGTATTCATCCGCCTGGCGGGCTTCCGCAATCTGATTCGCGGTCATGGGAATTGCCGCGTCCGACTGCGCCAATGCGCAAGCGACGGGTAAGATCAGCATCGCCGCGGCCGCCAAAGCTTTCACTTACCAGCCTCCCTACAGATCATCTCCAAACCTACCGCCCAGCGGCGCTGAAAACCTTTCCAATAGTCCTGGCCGTCGACGGCATAAGCCGACTCCGCTTGTCCCGCCACCGGAGGCCACTTACCATCATTGGATTTCTCAGGACTTACATGTAAGTAACTCCGGCGGCTCTGGTCACGTTTCAGGTAGAGATCCAGGAACGCGGTGATGAAATGATCGTTGATGGCGTTGATGCGGTCCTGCCGCCAAACCGGTTCGGCGAAGCTGGCGCGCGCGGCGAAGTCAAGCGGAAAATCGGCCGGTGGCGGATCCGGCCCCACATTATGACGCGCGTTCTCATACACCAGCATGCAGCGATCGGAGTTGACCGCCTTTTCAAAAGCCGGTTTAACGCCCTGCTGATAATCGGAAACATCGTCCTGATCGCCGTCGATGAAAAGGCTCGGGATGTGGATGCCGGCCAGACCCTCCGCATCCCACGCGTTGTAAGGCGGCTGGGCGCCCCACGGCGCAATGGCGACGACGGCCTTGATGTTCTCGCGATGAAGAGCTAGTAACTGTTCACTCCCAGCGAGCCAAGGGCTGAGATAGTTTCCCGGCACGAACTTAGCGGGCATACTTCCGGCCCGGTAACCCGCTCCCGCCGTCGAAAGCGCGCCATAGCCGCCCATCGAGTAACCTACAATGGCCACATCCGAAGGGTCGGCGAGGCCATGCAGAAAGCTATCGGGCAGGCGCGACTGCCGAGCCAATTCGTCGATTGTGAAAAGTTGATCGTTCGTGCGGTTTAGCAGCGTGCTGGAGAAATCCTTGACGCCGCCGTATACCGAGTCAGTATGATCGATAGCCGCCACGACGTAGCCTTTCGAAGCGAGATTCTCCGTCAGGTAAGAGAGTAGAGTGCGCGAGCCGGGGTAGCCGTGCGAGACGACGATAAGTGGGAACGGGCCGTTGGTGACGGCCGGCGCATTCCGGAGCGCTTTGCCGGCGATGGTGAATGACGGGGGAAGGTCGGCGCGTACAGTGCGTCCGGGCATCGCGCTTTCGTAAGTGGTCTGTTCCGTCTGCCCGGGCGGAATCGTGGCGGGATACCAGATCTCTATCCTTAGAGGCCGATCGTAGAGTGGGGCTTTGCCGGTACCCTTATCGAAGTGCAGAATATCCGGCTGGCCGGCATGCACGATGTCCACCGTGCGCACTCCTACCGAATAGGGACCGCGGCGCGCCAGCTCGGGCGCATCAATCCCGGGAACGCTCACATACACCGGCGGCTGCTGCTGGGCGCGGCAAAGTCCAGCTAAGAGTAAAGGGATGAGTAGACGATACATAGCGAGTTAGTGAGCGGGCGAAGGCTGCGTCAGATATGCGGTGACGCTGGGCGGCAGCTTTTCAGTGGCGAGTAACTGGCTCACTTGCCACATCTGCTGATCGGATAGCGAGTCGCGGTAGGAGGGCATCCCGGTGAGCCGAATGCCGTTGGCCACCTTCCAGTATGTCTCGCCGGGCGAGTCATCGGTGACGCCCTTGCCCTTGAAGAGCTGCGGCGGATTCGGGAACATGCCCTTGGCGGTCGCGGTTTTATCCTCGCCGGGCATACCGTGGCAGACGGCGCAATGATCGCGATAAAGGTGCGCGCCAGCCAACAGATTCGGTTCATCCGCGGGGATGCCGGGCTGCTTCGGCGCTTCCTTCTCGATCCGCGCGTTCAGAGCCATGTGGGCGAGCTTGCGCTCGAATGGCAAAGGGGACGACGCCGTGGCTACAGGCGCGTAGCCCTGGCGAATATACAGGTAGGCGCAGGCGGGGATCAGCAGGATCCCAATGATCAGTCCGAGCAAAAATTTCATCCATAAGATATTACCGTTATGCGCGCAGCGACTTTCAGGTCCGTATAATGAGCGCGTGGTGATTTCGAGTGCGTTTACCGCTTGTGTCCTTTTCATATTGTTGCCGATGGCCGCTGAAGCGCAGACCTTATACCGATCCGAACACTTCTCCGTCGAATCGGATCGTGTGCGCGAGGGCGCTTCCGAAGCGCGGGCGATCTCGGCGACGGAGATGGAATCGAATTACCCGGGATTGCCTGACCGGCACTGGAAGCTGGGGACGGATCTCTCTGGTTATCCGCAGCTTCACTCGGATCACTTATTGGTGGACGCTCTTTATAACTTGTCATTAGAAGAGCTGCGGAAGGATATCCGGGCGGATGGCGCGTTCATGGCGGGCGCGAAATGGGAGGGCGTCTGGACTCGCGATATCAGCTACAGCATTCTGCTTTCCCTTGCGGTGATTGAACCGGAGGTTGCCAAGACCAGTCTGATGCGCAAGGTGGCGCGGGACCGGATCATCCAGGACACCGGCTCCGGCGGATCCTGGCCGGTGTCTACTGATCGCATGACGTGGGCTCTGGCTGCCTGGGAGATTTACCAGGTCACGGGCGATCGCGCGTGGCTGGCGCAGGCTTTCCCGATTATCCGTAACTCGGCCGCCGACGACGAACAAGTGATCTTCTCTAAGCGCAACGGATTAGTATACGGAGAATCGTCTTTCCTGGACTGGCGCGAGCAGACTTATCCGAAGTGGATGAGTCCGGTGGATATCTATAGCTCGCACGCGTTGGGAACGAATGCCGTACACTACCGGACTTATCGCATCTTAGGGCAAATGGCGCGCCTGCTGGGTCAACCGGCGGATCCATTCGACGGCACGGCGGACCGCATTCGGGATGCGGTCAACCGCCGGCTTTGGCTGGAGCAGAACGGTTACTACGGCCAGTTTTTATATGGCCGGAACGCGCTTAGTATTTCACCGCGCTCGGAAGCGCTCGGAGAAGCGCTCTCCATCTTGTTCGACTTGGCGCCGGAGAAACGGCAGGATCGAATTCTGCAATCCGTACCGGTAATGGAGTATGGCGTTCCCTGCGTCTACCCGCAGAGTTCCGGCATTCCTCCTTATCACAACAATGCGGTTTGGCCTTTCGTACAAGCCTTCTGGAACCTGGCCGCGGCCAAGCGGCATGACGGCGCGGCTCTGGTCTGGGGGATGGCGTCAATTTACCGGGCCGCGTCGCTGTTCCTCACGAACCAGGAGAACTTTGTAGCGGACGCGGGTACCGCGAAGGGTACGCAAATCAATTCGGAACGGCAGCTTTGGAGCGTCGCGGCGAATCTGGCGATGACCTATCGCGTGTTACTCGGCATGTCTTTTGAAGCGGAAGGGCTGCGGCTCAGTCCGGTGATTCCGAAGGAGTTCGGCGGAGTTACTACTTTGGAGAACTTCCACTATCGCGGCGCCGTCCTGAGCTTGCGCGTGGAGGGCTCTGGAACTTCGATAGCGTCGGCGACGATGGATGGGCAGGCATTGACACCGGCGCTGATTCCACCGGCGACGGAAGGGCGGCACGAGATCAGAGTCGTGATGGCGAATGATGACCCGCCGCGAGGAGTTCTTCACATTGCAGAAGCTTCAGTAGCGCCGGAATCGCCAGTGGTGGAGCAAGACGCGGCCATTCTTCATTGGGCCGCCGTTCCGGGCGCGGTTAGTTATGTCATGGTACGGAACGGCGAGCGCATCAAGGAAGATACGGGCACTTCGTTCACTCTGCCCGTGGCGGAATCTTATGCCGAGTATCAGGTCAGCGCGGTGGATCGGCATGGCGTCCATTCGTTCTTGAGTGAGCCGTTGGTGGTGGCCGAGCACGGGCGCGAACTCACGGTTAAGCCGGAATCCGGAGTGGCGCCCGCCGAGATGTCTCGTACTTCCAACCGGCAGTTACTGTTCCGCGTGAAGGTGGAGCGGGAAGGCACTTACTCGATTGACGCCAGGTACGCGAACGGCAGCGGGCCCATCAACACGGACAATAAGTGCGCGATTCGTACTCTCTCGATCGACGGGAAAGTAACGGGCGCGATCGTATTCCCGCAGCGGGGGCAGGATCAATGGTCGAACTGGGGTTACAGCAGCAGGCAACAGGTGAATTTAAGCGCGGGCGAGCATGAGCTGAAACTTAGTTTCGAACCGGCCGACGAGAACATGAACGGCGACGTAAACCGCGCCCTGCTGGAGCATTTGCGCCTCACGCGGATTTATAGTTTAGATAGGCCGTTGAAGTAAGCCGGGTGAAGTGAACGTGAATAGGCCGTTAATTACCGTTCACATCGGCAACGCCGTTCGGGCGGCTCCATCCAATCCGGTAGAAGCGAGAGGAAAGCGCTTCGGAAAGGTGGCAGAAGATGTTCAAGCGAATCGCAACGGCAGTGTTGATGTTGGGCTCCGTGATGGCGTTGGCGCCGACGGGCGCATACGCGCAGGAGTGGCGGGACTATCGCAGCCCCGTCGTGAATCGTGTGTACCGCGAGCGTGTACGGGAAACTCGGGGACATGAGTGGCGCGTCCGCGAGCACCGTGCGTGGGAGCGCGAGCACTTCCATCGCGGGTTTTACGACCGGTATGGATACTGGCATCGGTAGCGAGAAGGCCGGGTCCGCCATAGTGATGTAGGCGGACCCGGTTCTAAAAACGATAATTCGTTACGGTTCGAGAAAAACCAGCGATTGCTCCGACACTATCTGAAAGGATCGGTGTTTAGAAGTGCATAGCCCGTCTGAAGGAACCGTAAATGATTGTAAGAAATGCTGTGCGGCTGATGGCGGTTGGTTTGGTGCTTACCACTTATGCTGGTTTCGGCCAAACCGATAATCCAAATGCGATTACAGACCGTGCGGCGGCGCGCTTCCTGGATCAGGCGACCTTCGGGCCCACGCCGGCTTCCATCGGCGCGCTGGAACACACCGGCTTTCAGCCTTGGCTTGCCGGGCAGTTCGCCTTAAACACTTCCGATTTGCCTGACCAGCCGTTACTAAATTCCTCCGGGAAGACCAACGCCGATTTGCGTCCTGTACAACAAGCGTTCTTCGCCAACACTTTAACGGGAGGCGATCAACTCAGACAGCGGGTTGCCTTCGCACTTAGTCAGATCTGGGTGGTTTCCGCAGTTGAGGTTCACAACGCTTACGCGTTCCCACCTTACTGGAGGATTCTGCGCGACAATGCGTTCGGGAACTACCGCAACATTATCAAAGCCGTAACTCTTAGTCCGGCTATGGGGCATTACCTGAACATGGCCAATAACAACAAGGGCAATGCGGTTAAGGGGACCGCCGCGAATGAGAACTATGGCCGCGAACTGCTGCAACTCTTCACGCTGGGTTTGAATCAGTTGAACCCGGATGGGTCCCTGGTGCTCGACGCCAACAGCAATCCGATTCCGAATTACACCCAAGCCGAGGTTACGAACATGGCCAAGTTGGTTACAGGTTGGACTTATCCCACTGCGCCCGGCGCGACGGCAAAGTCGAACAACCCGCCGTACTTCCTCGGTCGGATGTTCGCGGTGGAGCGCAACCACGACACCAGCGAAAAGGTGATCTTCAACGGCGTGGACATTCCGGCGGGCCAGACGGCGGAGCAGGACCTTGAGTCCTTGCTCGATTCCTTAATGGCGCAAGCATCCATGGCCCCTTTCGTTTCGCAGCAGTTGATTCAGCACCTGGTGACGAGCAACCCCAGTCCGGCCTACATCTCCCGCGTATCCAGCGTGTTTCTCGATAATGGGCAGGGCGTGCGCGGTGACATGAAGGCGGTGATCACGGCAATTCTTTTGGATCCCGAAGCGCGAGCCGGAGACGATGCGAACCAGCCGGTCAACGCGAACTTCGGCCACCTTCGCGAACCGGTCCTCTTCATGCCGAACATCCTGCGGGGGCTGAACGCCACTCTGGGCCCAAGCAGCGCCATTTATAACCAGACCAACGAACTCGGCGAGGAATTGTTTTACTCTCCCAGCGTATTCAGTTACTTCTCGCCGCAATACCGGACGGAGAAAGGTCTTCTTGGGCCGGAGTTTCAAATCTACTCCACCCAGACCGCGGCCGACCGCGCCGACATTGTGAGCACGCTGCTCTACGGTTCGCTCGATAAGAGCACGGCTATTGACTTGTCATCGTTCATGAATTTCAGTGGCAACCTGAACGCGCTCGTCGATTACATCAGCCAAGTGTTTCTCTACCACGCCATGTCGAGTAATCTTCAGCAGGCGGCGCTCCAGGCCGCACAAGCCGCGAGTAATCCCGACAAAGCAGTCAAGGCGGCGCTTTACGTAACGCTGACCTCCGGCGAATACCAGATCGTTCACTAAGTTCGATAAGGATCAACTATGTTCTCACGCCGTGGTTTTATTCGTATTGGTTCGGCGACGGTCGGTTCTATGGCGCTTCGTCCCTTGGGGCTTCTGCCCGCGCTGGCGCAAAGCGGTCCGGATTACCGGGCATTAGTCTGTGTCTTCCTCTTCGGCGGGAACGACTCGAACAACACGATCGTTCCGATGGATGATACCAGCTTTCAGGCTTACACGTCGATTCGCGGGCAGCTTGCTTTAAATGCCGCGGCGTTGACGCCGACCGTCACCAGCGTATCGGGCTCGCCGTTTGCATTTCACTCGAAATTGACGGAGGTGGCCAACCTGTTTTCGAGCAAAGAACTCGCGGTCATTGCCAATGTCGGCTCCCTGGTGCAGCCCCTGACGCGCGCCCAGTATCAAGCGCAGCAGGCGCCCATTCCTTCCAATCTATTTTCGCACTCCGATCAGCAACTGCAGTGGCAAACGTCCGTGGCTCAGGGCCGTAGTTCCACCGGATGGGCGGGGCGCGCGGCGGATTACATAGCGCAGCAGAATATCAACTCGTCCGCGTTCCCCACGTTTCTATCCGTCGCCGGTAACAGCTTGCAGGGGGCCGGCGCGGCGACGCAACCCGTCGCGCTTTCACCGGGGCAGTCATTACAACTTGCCGGATTCAACAGTTCGGCGGAATCGCAAGCGCGTTTGAATGCGCTGCGGAGCTTGTTGACTCTGGATACCGGCGTATCTATGGCGCAGGCCGCCAACGATACTATGGCCCATAGCATCACCGACGCCGCGGCTCTTGGCGCCGCGCTCGCCAAGCAGACTACGCTCAAAACGACGTTCCCGAAAACCGGCCTGGGGCAGCAGTTACTGCAGGTGGCGCAGATCATCCAAGCGCAAGGAAATCTGGGGATGCGCCGGCAAATCTTCTTCTGCTCGCTCGGCGGTTTCGATACGCATACCAATGAACTAAGTCAGCACAACACTTTGTACTCGCAGTTGAGCCCGGCGCTCTCGGCGTTTTATGACGCAACACAGGAACTCGGCATGGCGGAAAACGTAACCACCTTTACGGAATCGGACTTCAGCCGCACGCTCCAGCCGACGTCCGGCGATGGCAGCGATCACGCCTGGGGCAGCCATCATCTGGTCCTGGGCGGCGCGGTGCAGGGCGGCCAGATCTACGGCGCGTTTCCCACCTTTGCTCTCGGCGGACCGGATGATGCGGATACCCGCGGACGCTGGATCCCAACAACTTCCATCGATCAGTACGGCGCGACGCTTTCATCCTGGTTTGGGATCCCCGATAGCGCGCTCGCTTCGGTGTTTCCCAACTTTCCGAACTTCGGATCGAAGAAGTTAAGCTTCCTAGGGTAACTATTTCTTGATTGCGGGCGCTTCGGGTATCCTCTCTTTCGCGCTCAACTCCATCGCGCCCCTGGAAGGATTACAGCGAAACACCGCGGCGGTGATCTCGTACTTATCCTCGTACCGCTTTACAATCTCTTGCTGGAACCGATCCACCGCGTCGGGGCGCACCAGATTCACGGTACATCCGCCGAATCCGCCGCCCGTCATCCGCGCTCCATAAACGCCGTCGATCTTGAGCGCCTCATCCACCAAGTAATCGATCTCTTCGCAGGTGATCTGGTAGTCATTTTTCATGCTCAGGTGCGAAGCTACAAATAACTTTCCCATCCCTACCAAGTCGCCCTTCGCCGCCACCCCGCGAAACTCTTCCACACGGTCATCCTCGGTGATAATATGCCGCGCCCGTTTCGCCGCCACCTCGCTTAAACCCGCGCCGTCCAGCATCGCCAGCCTGGCATCCCGCAGGCTCTTCACTTCCGGATGCTTCTTTTGAATCCCCTGCACGGCCTCGGCGCACTCCCGTACCCGGTCCGAGTAAGCCGAGGATGCCAGTTCATGCTTTACCATGGAGTTCACGGCGATAATGGCGGCGTCTTTCGGAAGCTCGACGGTCCGATACTCCAGGCTGCGGCAATCGATCTCGATCGCGCGCTGATCCTGCCCGAATACGGATACATACTGGTCCATGATTCCGCACGGCATTCCGACGAACTCAATCTCGGCCTGCTGGCATAACCTGGCAGTCTCCACTTTGTCGAATGACCTGCCGCCCAGGAATGCGAGCGCACTCGATACCTCGAGCGCCGCCGATGAACTAAGTCCGGAACCTTCCGGAACCTCGCTATGCAGCATCAGATTCATCGCATAGATTTTCACGCCGCGGCGCGCCAATTGTTGCGCTACTCCGATGACATAATCGGTCCAATTCTTCCGTGGCTTCGCTTGCATTACGTCCAGGTCGAATTCGAAACCCTCGCCACGGTCGAGCGAGTACACGTGGATCTTACCGCCCGCCACCGCCGCCGACGCCATGTAACAGGCCATATCCAGCGCGATCGGCATCACGAACCCCAGATTGTAGTCCGTATGCTCGCCTATCAGGTTGACGCGTCCGGGGGCGCGGAAAACCCGCGGCTTTACCGACGTTCCGTATAACTCTTGAAACTGTTCAATCATGATCGTTTGCGCGTCAGGGCCAGCATTATTAATCCGAAAAGAAGCATAACGCTCCCCGCATATAGATTTACATTCACTTGCGTCAGCGCGGGACGTGTTCCCGGCGAGAAAAGTCCCAGCGCGACTAAGATCAGTCCGATCAGGCTGAAGAAAAGACCGGTAGGTATTCGCAGATCGAGCATAGGTGTCCTCTTACCGGAACGCGATATTCAAAACCACCAGACAGACCCCGACGATCACCGCCAATGTGACGGGCCGCATGTACCATGGCGCATTGGGCTGCTTGGGAACCGTCGTAAGTCCGTAGACCAGGCCCACCAAATCCTCGCGCGGCTTCGGCTTAGTCGCCAGACTAACCAACACCGTAACCACGAAGCAGGTGGTAAACGCGATCATTGCGATCCAGAAACTCTGCGCCATGGCCGAAGGAAAATGATGGAGCACGCCGAACCAGCCGCCTTTGCCTTCGGCCTCGGTGAGCCCCAGCGTGACTCCGGCCATCGCCGTTCCCGACGCAAGTCCCGTGAATGCTCCATGCCCCGTCGTCCGCTTCCAGAACATCCCCAACAGGAAAGTCGCGAATAGCGGCGCGTTCACGAATCCGAACACCAACTGCAGAAAGTCCATGATGTTGTTAAATTGCGTCGCCAGGTAAGCCGTTGCGATGGATAGGCCCGTACCCACAAAGGTCGTGATCTTACCCACGGTCAGATAGTGGGAATCGGACGCGTTCTTACGGATATAACTCTGATAGATATCGTAAGTAAACACCGTGTTGAACGCCGTCACATTACCGGCCATCCCGCTCATGAAGGATGCCATGAGCGCTGTAAGTCCCACGCCCAGCATCCCCGATGGATAAAACTGCGCCATCAAAGTCATCAATGCCTGATCATAGTCGTAAGTATGCCCATCGGCTTTGAAAGGCAGCGAGTAACCCGAGTGCATCTGCGTCAGCGCGATCGCCGCCAGGCCGGGCACAATCACGACAAACGGCATCACCATCTTCGGAAATGCCGCCATTAGCGGCGTTCGCCGCGCGGCCGACATGGAATCGGCCGCCATTGCACGCTGAATTACAAGAAAGTCGGTACACCAATATCCGAACGATAAGACGAATCCGAGACCCGCGACCAGCCCGAAAATCTCAATGCCCATCGGGTTCTCCGACGCGTGCGCCACGTGACTCCAGACGTGCGTATAGACGTTCGGCAGCCGCGCCTGCATGCCGCCCCAGCCGCCCGCCTGCTTGATGGCCAGAATGGATAGGGGCGCAAAGCCCAGCACAATCAGAAAGAACTGTAACACCTCGTTATAGATTGCGCTCGTCAATCCGCCAAGGAAGGTATAAGTCAAAACGATGGCCGCTGAGAGCAGCACGGAAGCCGTAAAGCTCCACCCCAGCACCAACTCCAACAGAAGCCCCAGCGCGTACATTGAAATGCCGGACGAGAAGACCGTCATCACGGCGAAGGTGATCGCGTTCAATCCGCGCGTCTTCTCGTCGAACCGCAGCTTGAGATACTCAGGTACCGAACGCGCTTTGCTGCCATAGTAGAACGGCATCATAAACACGCCCACAAACACCATCGCGGGAACGGCGCCTATCCAATAAAAATGCGCGGTCATGATGCCGTACTTAGCGCCGGATGCGGCCATCCCGACCACTTCCTGCGCCCCTAAATTCGCGGCCAGGAACGCCAGGCTGGTAATCCAAACGGGAACGGAATGCCCGGCCGTGAGAAAGTCACTGGCGGAGCGCGAACGCTTGCGCAGCGTCCACCCGATCCCAATCACCACCAGAAAATACAGCGCGAGAACTACGTAATCTACGGGAGCAAGTTTCAACGAGGATACGGCCCCATTCAGTTGAGTGCAGCGATCTCCCCGGCCCGCGAGCTCATTCTGCCTCCATATAAACTATCAGGCGGCGCGAGCGTTCTTACAAAACCGCACGCTGCCAGTAGCGAAAACTCTCCGCGCCGATCGCCCTTCGGCCGGATTCCGTCTGATACACCACGTTCAAAGCCTGGAAGAACGCACTCGCATAACCGGTCAGCCCCAACAGCCGCGTGGAACGCAATATCCTCGTGATCCGCAGATGATTGTGGTTCCCCGGCGTCAGCCAGTTCGTGGCGGCGTCTTCGAAGTTGCCTCCCGGTTGTACAAAGGGGGCCGAACCTTCCATCAGCCGGAATCCGTAGAACTCGATCATCATGCGCATGGATCGCAGCAGGGCAGCCCGCAAATCCTCGCGCGCTTGAAACGCCGCCATCGTTTCCGCGTCAATCACCGGTGCGCTTGGGTTCACCGGACTCGCTTCCGGCAGCGGGAACAGCCATTGAATAAAGTCGTGCACCGCTTCCAATCGGACCGGCGGCCAAGCCTGAATCTCGCTCAGCATTCTTCCGCGATGGTCGGCTGCCGCGCCTGAGTAAAACGCCACAACCCGGCTGGTCAATGGATCAGCTCGAATGTGACGTTCACGCTGGCGTGGACGTCGATGTTGCCGGGCGAAAGCGGCGTCTCCGCATTCGATTCCGCGCGCGCGAAATCCACCTGCCGCACCGCCGACACGATCACCGGCTGTCCTTCTTCCACCTGCAGCACGCCGCCCAGTTTGAGATGCAGGCTTGCGGCCAGCGCCTCGGCGCTCGCTCTCGCCTGCGAAGCCGCATCGCCCAGCGCTTGCGCGCGATACGGCTTCTCATCCTTCAACGTGAAGTTCAACCGATTGACGTTGCTTGCTCCCGACTTAGTCGCCACGTCGATCACCTTGCGCACCATCGCCGTGTCGTTCAATTCCAACCGCACCGTATTGTTCGCGGTGTAGCCGAGAATGGTGGGCGTGCCGCCTTCTTTCGCGTACTTATAGTTAGGGTTCACCGAGAAGTTCACCGTCTTGATGATGGCGGAAGGCGCCGCCGTCTTCAATTGGTCGATCACCGCGCCGGCCTGTTTCGAATTGGCGTCCGAAGCCGCCTGGGAAGTAGCGCCTTGCGTGACCACGCCGATATCGATCTGCGCCTGATCCGGCTCCACGGAAACGGTCGCTTCCCCATGCACCCGCACATACGGCGGCAGCGAACGCCCATCCTGCGCAAACAGACTGATGGTAGTGAATAGGCAAAGAAGCACGCGCATGACACTCTCAAAATAGCTCAACGCGAACGGCGTTACCCTGAGCTTGTGTCCGCTCTGTCCCGCCGCCGCTTTCTGATCAGCGCCGCGGCCATCCCGCTTGCCGCGCAAACCCTGCTGAAATCCGATGACGACTTTCTGGAAGACTTGTCCCGCCGTGCGTTTCTGTATTTCTGGGAACAGGCCGACCCGCACACCGGCCTGGTTCTCGATCGCGTCCGCGCCGACGCCGTCAACTCCAAGCGACAGAGTCTCGACGTCGCTAGCACGGCCAACACGGGCTTCGGACTAACGGCGCTGTGTATCGCGGACGCGCGCCGTTGGGAAGATGCGAGTGCGATTCGCTCCCGCGCGCTGTCCATTCTCCGCCATCTCGCTTACGGTCAGGAGCACGTCCGCGGCTGGTTCTACCACTTCGTGAACCGCAAAACCGGCGAACGCGTGTGGAAGTCCGAACTCTCCACCATCGATACCGCGCTGCTTCTGGCGGGCGTGCTCACCGCCGGAGAATACTTCTCCGACGACGCCGAAATTCCCCGGCTGGCCAAAGCGATTTATGACCGCGTCGAGTTCTCCTGGATGCTCGATCCCGCCACCGGCCTGCTTCGAATGGGTTGGTATCCCGACAAAGGTTTCCTCCGGGCGGAGTGGGTCGATTACCGGGAAGAGTCCATCCTCCTGCTGCTCGCCATCGGTTCCGCCTCGGACCCCATCCCGGTCCATTCCTGGTATTTGTTCGAGCGCGATCCGGCCGAGTTCGACCGGTTCCGGTGGGTCGGCCGCGGCCCGATCTTCACCCACCAGTATTCGCATGCCTGGATCGATTTCCGCGGCCTTCGCGACGGCGCGCCCTTTGAACTGAACTACTTCGATAACTCGATTGTCGCCACGTATGCTCATCGGGCTTTCTGTATGAGCTTGCGCGGCGAGTTTCCCACTTACTCGCCCAACTTATGGGGACTTAGTCCTTCCGATAGCGAAATCGGTTATATCATCTGGGGTGATGTCGGAACCAAGCGCGATATCGACGGCACCGTGGTCCCGTGCGCGCCGGCCGGTTCGCTAATGTTCACGCCGGAGATCAGCCTGCCCGCGCTGCGCTACATGCACGACAACTTCGCCGACTACGCCTACGGCCGCTACGGTTTCGTGGACGCCTTTAACCCGCAGACTTCCTGGGCCAACCCCGATTACGTCGGCATCGATCAGGGCATCACACTGATCAGCGCCGAAAATCTCCGCTCCGGCCGCGTCTGGAACTGGTTCCGCAAGAATGAGCGCGTGAACTGGGCGATGCGCCAGATCTTCACACCCGTCTAGCTTTAGCCGTCCTACTCGGCCGTTCCCGCGGCCTTCTGCAGATCTTCGGCGGACACCACGTTCGCCGAAACGTGCTTGTCATCGCCTTCCGCCACTTCCACCGCGGCGGTGCTGCTTTCGAGTGACTTCAACACGTCAGGTTGATTCGCCAGTCCCCAGACGTTGGCGGTTGCCACTACCAGCACGTGATACTTTCCCGGCGCCACGCTGCCGAAAACCAACTGTGCGTCCTGCCCGCCCACCGCCATGTTGCGGCCGTTGGCGGGATCGGGCCCGCTTTCCGGAATCAGAAGCCCGGAGATCATCTGCCCGGCGGCCGGCTTCGGCGAGACATCCACTTCAATCTTGGCCATCTTCGCCCCCACCGAAACGTGCAGTTCGCCCACACTTCCACTGCCGATCTCGAAATCCTCCGGCGAAACCGGGCGGCCACCCAGCGTCACGCTCTTGACATAACCGAGGGGCAGTGGACCCAGGCGGAAGTGTCCCGCCAGCACCGATTTGAAGGAGAAGCTTCCGTCCTGGCCGATCGCCGCCATCGGAAACGGCCCGCGGTAGTTGTCGCTGATCGGCTGCAGGGAGATCTGCATATTGTCGAATCGCTGATTTGGATCGTCGAAGTCGATGGACCCGCTGAGAACGGCCGCGGCCTCCAGCTTGACGTCCACCTGCAGCACCGGTGTCTTTCCGACCTCGACGTTTTGCCGAGCCTCGTAAGCCCGGTCGGGGTTGATGATGAAAGCAGTGAGCTCATACGACCCCGCCGGAACGTGCCGAAACGTGAATTCTCCTTTACCGGGTTGAAAACGCGCGGCGATGGAGGCCTCGTCACCGGCCTGCGAATCGAGCGGACGCAGCAGGATCTGCGTGTTTGGGAGCGAGCTCTGATCCACTCCCGAGATGCCTCCGCGAACAATGTAGACCGGCACGCGCTTCACGTGGAAATCGATCCCGGTCAGCTCCGCCCCCGCCGTAACGGGCATGCCTGTGCCGGCCGCCGCACCACCGCCCCCGCCGCGGACAACGGGAGCGTAGCCTTCCTGCGGAATCAAAGGATCATTGCGCTTCATGAAGCCATGCGGCGCCGGATAGGTGACGCCGCACTGCGCCTTCAGCACGTAACGCCCCTGCATCAGTCCGTGCAGCCGATAGTTGCCGTCCTCATCGGTGCTCGCCCCATTGCTGTTCATCATTTTCGTCCGGCCCTGCGAACGATCGATATGCATCGCCATGACCTGGCAATTGGACACCGGCAATTCTTCCTCATCCACCACGCGTCCGGAGATCTCCGCGCCCGGCATCAACTCCACCTGCACGCCCTGCTTCTCCTCACCATCGTTCAGCGTGATCTGCGCCGGCATGTTCATGGCTACCTGAGTCATGTAGAATTCATCGTGGTTGGCCGTCACGATATAGCCGCCCATCGGCAGCGCGCGAAAGGTGAAGTTGCCGCCGCTATCCGTAACAGAGTTCAAGGACGCCGGACCGTTCAGGGTAACCCGCGCTTTCCGGATAGGCTGCTTCGTCTTGGCATTGAGCACGGTGCCGGAGATCACGCCCTTGCCGATGGGCGCCGCGGGCGGCGCGTCCTCCGGAATACCAGGCGGGGAAGGGTTCGCGAAGTTTCGAGGCGCGAACAGATCCTGGGCGCGGGAAGCCGGCGCGAGCGCTAACAGCGAGCAAAGCAGTGCCGCCGCTCTCATTGATCCCCGCCCTCGCCGCGAACGATCAACGTCGCTTTCCGGTCCACGCGCCCGCCTTCCGGAACATCGAACGCTTCGCCCATGGCCGCGTAAGGCTTCAGAAAATCGGGGTTCCAATACTCGTCCCGCTCCATGCGGTCGAACGCATAGATCTTATAGCGGCCGGGCGTGACCTGCTTAAACGTGAAGTTGCCGTTCTCATCGGTAGCCCTTGCCTGGTAAAAACTAAGCACGTCCTCGAACTTGCCGCACGGCGCCAACAGCACCATCACCCGGCTCTCGGGCTTGGCGCCGGATGCCTCGCTCTCCGCAACGGTGCCTGAAACGATCGCCCCATTCATGCTCAGCACGATGTTCAAAGGCTCCCGCGCGCCCGCCTTCAAGGTCATATCCTCGGTGAGAACATCCTGCTTCCCCAGCCGCATGGACTTGATGTAGCTGCCCGGCGGTTCCGGCTGGACTCCGATATCCCAGACGCCGGGGACCACATCGTCGAACTCAAACGTGCCGTCTTCGTTGACCTCCGCGGTGGGCTGCTCCCCTAGAAATCGCATGTGATCGCCGGGCGTGAGGTGCACGGTGTACGGCCCATGCTGCTGTGCCCCCGATCCTTCGAGTTGAAGCCGCCCGGTGAGAGGCGTCCCCGCCGTTAAGGCGACCGTAAGGTCTTCCGTGTTGCTTCCGGCCACAATGGATTGCGAAGCGAAGTAGGTGTGGTCATCCGTCTTCAGGATCGCTAACAGCTCTTGCGGACCAGGCGGCGATGCCGGGAATTCAAAGCGGTAATCCGGTGGACCCGCGCCCGCCCCGAGCTGCTCGATGGGCCGATCCGAAACCAACAGGAGACGCACCTGGTCGGTCGCGGCCACTCCAGGTGGAAAGACAATTCGTCCGCTCACCACGGCGCGTTCCACCGGATTCAGCGAAAAATCGATCGTCTTGATATCGTTACCGGCCTTGAGCGTAAGCGTCGCCGCGGCGTCGATGCTGTTCGCATTCGGATAAAACTGCCGGCTGTAAACTTCCTCCAGAGGCTTCTGGCCGTTGGTCACGTCGGGTTGAATGCGAGAGACCGGCATGTACTGCCGCGTCGCTACGACGCGGTAATGGCCGGGCCGCACAAAGGACATGTGATACTCGCCGCGATCGTTGGTTTGCGCATTGGATACCGGGTCCCACCCCAGTTTTTGCCGCTCGTAGACGGGGCGCAGCAACTGCACCTGGGCGTTCGGAACCGGGTCGCCGTCGCTGTCGAGCACCGTCCCGGAAACGGAACCCAGCGGCAGCGCGGTGAGAATAATATCCTGCCGGTTGCGCCCGGCGTGCACCGTCAGCTTGGGGGTTGGACGGCCCGGTTCGGTCACGCCACCGAAGCAGGTACGGTCATAACCCCTCACCCGCGCGCATAGGAAATAGCTGCCCGCCGGCACGCCGCCGAAGGCGAAGGCGCCGTTTGAATCCGCGTACGTGACGGCGTCCATCGGCTCCGGCCCGTCAGTAGAGAGCGTGATGAGGGCCCGCTTCAACGGCTCACGCGACCAGCCGTTTCTCACCACACCGGAAATCAAACTCCCGGATTGCGCCTGGGCCACAGCGGAGCACAGCGACGCGGCGAATAGAAACAGCAGGGCCGCTCGCCGGCTACGCATTTATTCAATAACCTCAACGCGCGTTCGGATTTCGTCCCGCGGAAGCAGCGCGGGCCAATAGGCCACAATCTCGCGAACGGCGGGCCGGCCTTCGCCGAACCCCGTCGCCCCCGGCGGCCCATTCAAAACAAGCGGAATCAACTCGCGCGTGAACCGGTCCACCGCTTTCCGATCCTGCCCGCGCACGCCGATCCGGAGCTGCACTTCAGCGGGCTCCGCAATCCTCGGCGCCACTGGACCCAGGCACGCATTCACGCCGAAGTATTCCGTTTCAATTTCGTCGAACGCCAGCCCGAGCGCGTCCAGCCGCGCGCGCACGATTTTGTCGGCCGCCCGCGCTTTGTCGAGCGCTTCGGGATAGCTGTAGACCAAGGTCCCGATCGACTTCCATCCGTTCTCGTAGCTGATGGAGAGCTTCAGAGTCGGCGGCCGCACCGCCCCGCGAATGCCGCTCACCCGCACCCGGTCCGGCCCGATATCCTCAAGCTGAATGGTGGTGAAATCGGCCACGCAATCCGGCGTGATGTAGCGCGTGGGATCGCCCAGCTCATAAAGAAGCTGCTCCTTCACGGTATCGGAGTGAACCCGCCCGCCGGTTCCCGCATGCTTGGTCACCACGAAGCTGCCGTCCGGTTCCGCTTCCACAATGGGATAACCGACGTTTGCCGGATCCGGAATGTTCCTCCAATCCACCTGGCAGTTGCCGCCCGAACATTGTGCCCCGCATTCGACGATGTGCCCGGCGACGGTGCCCGCGGCGAGTTTATTGAAATCGTCCGGGCCCCAGCCAAACTCATGCACCATGGGAGCGAGCGCAAGCGCGGTATCGGTGGAGCGGCCCGCAATGACGATATCCGCGCCGGTGGCCAGCGCTTCCGCCAGCGGGAATGCGCCGATATAGGCGTTCGCGCTCAGAATGCGCGGACGTATCGACGAGATCGGTTCCCCGGTATCCATGTCGCGCATTTCGTAGCCTTTCTCCAGAAAGCCGTCGAGCCGATCGAGAACATCGTCCCCCAGCACCACGGCGACCTTGAAGCCGGGCGCGTGCTTCAGAACCGCATGCGCGCAGGCCACCGGATTCACCCCGCCGGCGTTGGCGATCACCCGGATGTGATTCGCGCGCAGCTTGTCCTTGAGACGCCCAATCAAGGGCGGAAAGTCGCTGGCATACCCCAGATTCGGATCGCGCTCCTTCTGCTTCTGCAGAATCGACATGGTGACCTCGGCCAGGTAGTCGAGGATCAAATAGTCGATGGGACCCTGCTCCACCAGACGCACGGGCGCCTCCAACCAATCGCCCCAGAAACCCTGCCCGTTCGCAATGCGGATCATTCGCCTAGAGCGTCTCCAGCGCAAGCGCTTCGGCGCGGGGCCGGGCCATACAGAGTTCGAGAGCCATCGACAAAACCTCCCGCGAATCCTTGGGGTCAATCAGGGCATCCACGTGTCCGCGCGCCGCCGCATACCTGGCATCGAGCCAGCGCTCGTAATCCGCCTTGGTGCGCTCAATGGATCGCTGAAGCTCTTCCGGCATCTCCGCCCCGGAAGCCTTCAGTTTCTCCATCTCCGCCGAGAACAAGGCGACAACCGCGGAATCGCCTTCCATCACCCCGATGCGCGCGGTGGGCCAGCTAAAGGTAAAGTTCGGATCGAAACCCTGACCGGCCATGGCGTAATAACCGGCCCCGCTCGCGTGGTTGATCGTGAGAGTAATGCGAGGGACCGTGGCGCAGGACATGGATTCCACCATCTCGGCGCCGGCACGTATGATGCCGTCCGTTTCCGCATCGAGTCCCACCATGAACCCGGATACGTCCTGAACATAGACCAGCGGCGTTCCGGAGCGTTCCGCGTCCTCCACAAAGTAGTGCACCTTGCGCGCCGACTCGGTGTAGATAATTCCGCCCACGCGTGGTCCTTCCGGTCCACGCAGAAACCCGCGGCGATTCGCGATCACGGCGACCGGCCGGCCGTTCAGACGCGTATGCGCGCAGAGCATCTCCGGCGCGTACTCCGGCTGAAACTCCACGAAGGCGGAAGCGGGGCCGTCGAAGATGCGGTCGAGCACGTCCCGGATCTCGTACGGCAAACGGTGATCGGCGGGCAGAGCGCCGTAGATTTCTTCAGTAGCCTGCGCGGGCGCCTGGCCGGATGCGCGGGGCGGCGGCGCGGGCATTCTCGAAAACTGTTCCCGGATCATCTCCAGGCAATGCTCGTCATCCTTCGCCAGGTAATGGGCGACGCCCGAACTCGCGGTATGCATGCGTGCTCCGCCGAGTGACTCCTGATCGATCACCTGACCGGTGGCGCCCTTCACGAGGTTAGGGCCGCCGAGGCCCATGAAACTGGTCTTATCCACCATAATGATGCAGTCGCTGAGCGCGGGCAGGTACGCGCCGCCGGCGATGCACGGACCCATCACGGCCGAGATCTGAGGAATGCGGAGCTTGCGCCGCATAAGCGAGTTGTAGAAGAAGATACGGCCGGCCCCATACTGGCCGGGAAAGATCCCATCCTGATAGGGTAGATTCACGCCGGCGGAATCCACCAGGTAAACGATGGGAACCCGATTGCGCATGGCGATTTCCTGCGCCCGCAGAATTTTCGTGATCGTCTCCGGCCACCACGCGCCCGCCTTGACGGTGGCATCGTTAGCGACGATCACGGCTGGGCGGCCTTCAATCCGTCCGATTCCGATTACCACGCCCGCGCCAGGCGCCTGCCCGTCATAAAGGTCGTAGGCGATCAGCAGCCCGATTTCGACAAACCGCGAACCTGGATCGAGCAACCTGCCGATACGTTCCCGTGCGGTCAGCTTTCCGGACTTATGCTGTTTGGCGATGCGGTCGTCGCCGCCGCCCGCTTTCAGGCGCTCCTCCAGCCGCTGGATCTGCTCCACCAGCAGGCGCATGTGAGCTTCGCGTCCAACCGCGGGATTGGGCCGCAGGGTAGTCATCGTCAACTACCATCTTGCCACCGAAGCCGGGGGCGCCGCGCCGCCATGAATAGAATGAACTATGCCGATTCGCCGCGCCGCCCTGTTCCTGCTCACGATGATTGCGTTTGGACAGACGCCGCCCGATCCGTGGAAGGCCGATCAGGCCATCACTCCGGACGCATTGGCGACTTCGCTGCGAAGCGGGAAAGCGCCCGTGATCCTGATGGTGGGTCCGCGCATACTTTATAACGGCGGCCACGTCCCGGGCGCGATCTTCGCGGGACCGGCCGGAACCGAAGAAGGTCTCGCTTTACTGCGACGGCAGGTAGCCGGGTTAAGCCGCGATGCGCAAATCGTTCTTTACTGCGGGTGCTGTCCAATGGAACACTGTCCCAATATCCGACCGGCTTTCCGAGCCTTGGCCGAAGCGGGCTTCACCCGCGTCCGCATCGTTTCCATCCCTACGAACCTGCACACGGATTGGACCGGGAAGGGGTATCCGGTGGAGAAGGGCGCAGTGCCGAAGTGAAGCGTCAGTCACATGGGTGTACTACGCCGCAGGAGACTTTACCAGAGCCGGCGCGAGGCGTTAGACAAATCCGCACGGAGACGCCGAGGCTCGCTTGTTCCGATCCGCCGCAATTCTGGCTAGCATGGTTTCGATTTCATGCGCGGGGATAGGCTTCGAGAAGAGATACCCTTGGCCGTAGCGGCAGCCGAGCGTCTGCAACTGGTGCAGTTGAGTAGCCGTCTCAATTCCTTCCGAGATCACGTCCATGCCGAGATTGGCGGCCAGCGCCAACATTGTCTTGACCATCTCAACCGCGTCCGAGCCGGTGTCCATGGCGCGCACAAAGGACTGATCGATTTTCAAAGTGTCGAAGGGAAACTGCGCCAGATAGTTCAAGGAGGAATAACCGGTTCCGAAATCGTCGATCATCAATCCCACGCCCATCGCCTTAAGCCGGTTGAGGATGTCGATCGCGAATACCGTATTCCCCACCAAACTGCTCTCGGTAATCTCAAGCGACAGGAGCAGGGGATCGAAGCCGGTCTCCTGGATCGCGCCGGCGATGTGATCGTACAAGGAGCACTCGGAGAACTGGGCGCCGGACAGGTTGACGCTCACCGAGAGCGGGGCTTCTCCTCCAAATCGCTCATTCCAGTCGCGCACTTGCACGCAGGCTTCGCGCAGGACCCAATCGCCGATGGCGATGATCAAGCCCGACTCTTCCGCGATTGGAATGAACTCGCTCGGCGAAACCAAACCCCGCTTCGGGTGCACCCATCGAAGCAGCGCTTCGAAACCGGTTATTTCCTTGGTAGACAAGATTACTTTCGGTTGATAGTAAACGCGTAACTCGGCGCGCTCCAGCGCGCGGCGGAGGTCCGTTTCCAACTCCCAGCGAACCAAGGCGTTGGCGCGCATCTCGGAATTGAACACCTGCGATCTTCCCTGGCCCCTTGCTTTGGCCCGGCACATGGCCATGTTGGCATCGCGCAAGATCTCATCCCCCGACAGATAAGACGGCATGCTGAGGGCTAGACCGATTCCGGCCGAAGCATAAACCTCCCCGCCCGCTACGGAGAAAGGAGCGGCCAGACAGTGATGGATCCTTTCGCTGACCTGGCCGGCGTTCTCCACGGTGCGGACGTCGTCGAGCAGCACCGCGAATTCATCGCCGCCCAGGCGGGCCACCGTGGACTGACATTCAATCCGTCCCACCATATCGTTCGCGCGCAGGATGTTCACCAGCCGTTGGGAAATTTTCTTCAAGAGATCCGTGCCGGCGGAGTGGCCGATGCTTCCATTCAATTGCTGAAATCGATCGATCCCGATGGAGAGGACCGCGAACCGGTAGTCGGGGTTAACCCGGGCGAGTTGCAGCGAAACGTCCACGCGGTCGACGAACGCATCCCGCATCGGCAGCCCGGTGAGCGGGTCCATTTCGGCTTGCCGCTGCTGTATCCGCGCGAGTAACATTTGTTCCTGGGCAAGCAGCGCCAACGCGTTTTCCAAGCGAACGCTTTGCTCCGCGAGGGTGATTCCCTGAGCCTGAACCAACTGCTTCAGCGCGAGATTCTCGGTGCGGAGCAGCGTCAGTTCGGTCTCCACAGTCTGGTACTCCGCCGTCATGCGCGCGCGTCCCCCAACGTGGCCCGCTCGTCAAAATACAGAATCGCAGGTGGCGTCATAGATGCCTTATCGTCTGAAACTCGACAGGACGTTAGGGTGGCCGGCAAAAGTCTTATCGAATTCCGCCGGGTACGGAAATAAGAGTAGTTAGATTCCGCTGGTGAGGTTCCGCAACAAAGCTCCCGGTATGAGCCAGGTGCCTACGACGTGGGAGCCCGCCTGATCGAACGTGCCCGCTGCGAACAGGCCGGAAAGCTCGCTATCGGTGGGCGGCTTTCCGGATTGCTGGACTACGCCGCGGAAGGTGTTGGTAAGCGTGCGCAACTGCATGGTAAGCGCGCCCGCCTGCTGCGCGTCCCGGCAAATGGCGTCGAGGTGGGCTTCCACCTTACCGCTCGATGAGCCGAGGGTGATCGTGAGGCGATTCGCGTCGGTGATGGCGGAAGCAAAAAGCTTATTCGAACCGGGCAGGGAAGTGGAATGGCGTAGAGCTCCGGCGCTCATGGAGATCCACACGGGCTGGGCGGGTACCGCGATATCCCCTTGCGGCCCAGGCTTGCTGAGACGCGTAGCCGCGGTATCGTCGGTGGAAACCGCCATCGCCATCAAGCCCTTGTTCAGCGGGAAGAATGAGATCTTCTTCTCCGGCGTGCTGCCGTTGACGCGGCAGAGGTGATCGAAGCAGCTCCCTTTCTGGTGGGCGACGTAGTCTTCAAGCCGGGTCCAATCGAAGCGGCCTTTCACCAGGAAGAACTCGCCATCGGGCGCGAAGGAGGCGAGCACGTAATCGAGATCGCGGCGATAGTCGAAGCCGGTGTCATGGACGAAAGCGGTGTACTCGGCGTCTTGCGGCGTTTTGGAATCGAAGAGCGGATCGAGAAAGCCGGAGTGGCGCAAGGCTTGGAAGTCGGCGCCGGCGACGACGGCATCCTGGGTGGGAAGGCGCAGTAATAAGAATTCGGGGCTGGAGGCAGCCGCGCCGTTGCGCCACGCGAAAATCGCGAGCGCGACGACCGCGATGGCGCCAAGGCCGAGGATCAGGAGGGTTTCGCGGCGTCTCGGCGGCACGTTTATCCGACCAGCGAGGCTGCGCCCGCGCGGCTTTCCTTCCACAACTCAATGTAGGGCCGCAGCTCACGCATGGTGGCGAGGAACTGTTCGAGGGTGAGCGATTGGGCGCCGTCGCTGACGGCCTTCTCCGGGTTGGGATGAACTTCGACGATCAGTCCGTCGGCGCCGATGGCCACTCCGGCGCGGCATAGAGCGGGGACCAGGCTGCGCTTGCCGGTGGCATGGCTCGGATCGAGAATCACGGGCAGATGCGTAAGCTCATTCAGCACCGGGATGGCGGTGATGTCGCAGGTGTTGCGCGTGGCGGTTTCGAAGGTGCGGATGCCACGCTCACAGAGCATGACGTTGGGGTTGCCGTGCGCGACGATGTACTCGGCGGACATCAACAGTTCCTTGATAGTAGCGCTAAGGCCGCGCTTCAACAGGATGGGACGGCCGCAGCGGCCCAGCGATTTCAGCAGCGCGAAGTTCTGCATGTTGCGCGCGCCCACCTGCATGATATCGGCGTAGTCGGCCACCAGGTTCACGTCCTGATCGCTCATGACTTCGGTAATGATGGCGAGTCCGGTGGCTTCCCGCGCTTTGGCGAGCAGCTTGAGGCCTTCGCCTTCCATGCCCTGAAAATCATACGGGGACGTGCGCGGTTTAAATGCGCCGCCGCGGAGGATCTTGGCCCCGGCGGCCGCGACGCCTTCGGCCGTCTCCATGATCTGGCGTTCGGATTCGACGGAGCAAGGGCCGGCCATGACCACAAACTCGTCCCCGCCGATTTCGATGTTGCGGACCTTCATGACGGAGTGGTGGGGCCGGAACTCCTTACTGACGAACTTATATGGGGCGGAAATACGTATGGCGCTGGCGACGCCGGGTGTGGCTTCGAGCGATTCGAGGCAGCGGGTGACGTCCCCAACGCCGACGACGCCGATCACGACGCGTTCCTCTCCGACGATGGAGTGGACCTTGTAACCGAACTCGTGCTGGATGCGCTCGCACACGTGTTCGATTTCCTGTTTGGTGGCGTGTGGCCGCATGGAGATGATCATGAGATTAGTTTAGTCTCCCGATTGCGAGAATTGGAGCCAAAACGAAGCCAACTAAGTGCTTTGTTATGTTGAAAACAGTGGCTTCGTTGGTTGATTTCGCTTGAGGCCGGATTGCGGTGCTCGGCGCCTCGATGGAAGATAAATCTACCACTTCCTAGAAGTATTCTACTACGGGTGTCAAGGGAAGATACAGCCCGTGAACACACGCCCGTGTCGTTGCCACATGAGGCGACGAGACCTTACTTACCAGAGAAGTTTGGAGGAGATCCGCACCATGCTACCGTATGTCCTGCTTATGGCAACATTGTTTCGTGGAGCCGGACCTGGAAATTATTGGCACACGCAGGATGCCAGGGTCACGGGGTTTTCTCCTCACTTTGCTGGGGCTACGCCCTCGGTGACCGGCATCATGAATCACATTGCCCGTGGGAGTTCTAATAGTCCGTACATCTCATTCACGAAGTCATTTGGCGTAGCTCGTACTTACGGTGTGGTTGGGCCGGGGGGCTTTGCAACGCTAAGCGTTCCGGGCTTCGTGTACGAGATTGAGGTCGCTGACGATTCACTATGCAGGCCGCTTGATCCGGTTGTCAAGATTGCGGAGCGTCTTGGCGACCCGTGGGTTTCGTCCTACCATCACGACGGAGAGATGACGTTCATTCTAGGGGTGGCAGATCCCATTTCCATGGCTGGCTATCTTAGGCAGACCTGCTCGTTCCCGCCGGGCACGGCGGCTACCCCAAGGCCTGCAAATCTGAGCAAAGAGTTGGAAACTCTAGTGCGTGCGCTGAGAGACTCCGAGATCCTGATTCACGGGAATGTTCCAGCGTCGTTGGTGCGCAACCGGTACAATGTGTACTGAAAAGGGTTACAGGTAAGGTGATTCGATTGAACACATCAGAATTAGGTTTGAGCGATACTCCCGGCCTCCGCAATGGCGAGATTTCGTTTACCCGGCTGGAGATGCTTGCCGACGAATACTCTCCGCTTGCGCTTGTTTGGTACAGGCTAAGGGGAGATAGCAGTGAGAAGGCGGCCCGAATCGATTTGCACAAGCAGGCGTTCCTTGACGAAATCGGAACCTTTTCACGGGACTTGCTGGATGAGGATGCGAAGGTAATTGTTCAGTTTGTGCAAGGCTCGCGAGGAAACCCCGTTCCCGTATTGGAGTGCCGCACGCTGACCGCAAGCTAAACCCTAATAGCTATGGGGTCTAAGAGGGCCATGGATCAGACATCCCGCGCCGTGCGGAAGCCGGTATTCGACGTCGCGCTATCGGCCGTGTTGGCGGTGCTGGCGGCGCTTCGGTATCGATAGCAGTAATCCGCGTAACACAAAAACGACCCGCCTTTCAGCACGCGCGTCTCACCGTTTGGAAGGCCGTACGGGATTCACCAGGGTAGCGCTTGCGTGCCAGCCGGGGTCTAGGAGATCCCCGCACCACTCCCAGGTATTCCCGACGCGGTGCGAGATGTAAGACTCATCGAGCGACACCCCCGCACGGGACCTTCGCCATCAACTGGAAAAGTCCCCGGCAACGGTCTGTTCCCATCAGGAACCGATCCCCGCCGACCTTCACCATGCCAGCGGTAGACCCCTGGTAGCCGCGCCGCCTTTCGGCGGAATGAGTTCTTGAAGGAAAACTCAAATGGACGGGATTCAGTTCGTTACAGATTGCAAGGGACGCAAGACAGCGGTGCTGATCGACCTGAAGATACATGGGGCCGCCGTCCAAGACTTTTGCGATGGCTTGATTGTCGAATCTCGCCGAAATGAAAAGGACATTTCTTTTGACGAGGTGAGGAAAGCACGCGCGAAACGCCGGACGAACGGCCCTGTGCGTGGCTGACCATCAAGTCCTGTAAGGGCGGCGGCGTTCTCTCGCGACAGGCTGCTTTACTCTAAAGCGAGCGGTCAGGCTCGGGCACCGTCAGCAAAAAGTAACATTTCCTTTTCCAATAAATACCAATTCATATGACAGAATGGCTGTTCGGCAAACAAGCCGACTCCTGCACGGCGCTTCCGACCGGACGGCGCTGAGATGTCAAAACGTTCGATGCGTCCTGTGAAGGTTCAGTCTCACCGGACTGGCGGGGAAAGTTGCGTCCGTAGCGCGGGGGTGCGCGGCGCCGCATCGGCCATAAAAAAATCGCGAGGAATCTATGATCGATCGATATGTCTTAAGAGGGATTGCAATTCTACATCTGTCGGCGTTGGCCGGTTTCGCGCAGAACGCGGTGCAGTTGACTTCGACGAATTCCCTGTCGCTGTCCGCGCCGAGCCAAAGCGTGCAAAGCTTTCGCCTGGAATTTCGATTTCACAACGCGCAAGTCGCGCTGCAGGCCTTGGACACCGCGAATCTGCTGCAGTTGCCGCAGGGGTTCCTGATCCGGTTCATGGGGCCTTCCTATGACGGATCGTTTTCTTTGCAGGATAATCTCGACGGGTTTACGTCGGGTCAGGGAAATATCATTTATTTCAATCTCAGCGGGAGATCGGACGTGATTTTTCGTATGCAAAGGGACGCCGCGACCAGCGCGTTCACCGCCGAGATGTGGAACGGCGATGGCACGGGCTATGTGAAAGGCAGCCTGAATATCGACACCATCAACCCGCTGGTATTACCGTCGGCGGCTTTCATCGGCGGAAGCGGAACGGAATGCGCGCTTGATTATGTGCGGCTGTTTCGCGGGTTGACGCAACTGGGAACGCTGCCCTTTGGCGAGGGGACGGCCACGCTGCTGGACCTGGAGTTCGAGAACAACCTGCTCGATAGTTCCCGCAACAATGCGCACGTCACTCCGGCGGGGACGATCAGTTACGTAGCGTCGCCATCGTACCCGCCTTATGTTTCGCAGGGCATAGAGCGAACCCTGACGGGGAGTTCCGCGCCGCTCGATGGGTCGCAGTGTTTCCCGCTGAACAACACGAACAAGCCGTTGACATACCTCTGGTCGCAGGTGTCGGGACCGACGGCGCTCAGTTGGAGCTCGACGACGGCGGTGCAGCCGACGATCTCCGGCATGACCTTCGGGTCGTACGTCATCGATTTGACGGTGACGGATTCATCGGGAGTGGCCGCGACGAGCACGCTGAAGT
Source organism: Bryobacteraceae bacterium (assembly GCA_965225785.1). Lineage (GTDB taxonomy): Bacteria > Acidobacteriota > Terriglobia > Bryobacterales > Bryobacteraceae > Bog-113. The sequence continues at coordinate 500,162 of CBDDBV010000035.1, forward strand.
ATGGAGATGTGGCCGTGGATTCGACGGGCCACGTCGTTCCGCCGAGCGCGGCAATCACGACGATTTTCGGGCCGATGATGCCGTGGGGCGTGAACGCGTGGCCGTATTTCGAGACCCAGCACAAAGTGATGGCGGACTTTTTCGGAGGGCTGCAGAGCACCCTCTACGCCGATGTCTGGGATACGGCGCTGGCGGGGACAATTACGGTGACGAATGGTAGCGCGACGGTGACGGGCGTGGGCACGAGCTTCCTATCCACCTTCTGTGCCGGGGGGACGCAGGGTTACAACGACGCGACGGTGGTCGCCTGGTATCCGGTGTCCGGCAGTCCCGGCACGTTCGGCAGGCGCGGCTACGCGGTTTCGTCCTGCCAGAGCAATACCTCGCTGACGCTGGTGCGGCCGTGGATTACATCCTCGAGCGCGAGCGGAATTTCCTACTCCTACATGGATAACGGCTCGATTGGAACGTGGACCGGCGGAAGCAACAACGCCAATTACTATGACAACGTGCTGGCGTTCTATAACCTGTACTACCGTTCGGGAATCGACGATTACCAGGGGTACGCGCAAACGCTGGCCGACCGCTGGTGGACGATGCCCTGGATCGATGAAGGGCGCGATTGCTCGGATGGAGACGGGACCACTTGTCTCTTCCCACGGCTGCAAGGGGTTGCGGGATTGATCACGCGGGCGCTGGACGGCCGGCCGGATATGTGGCCGGGGTTGCGCGCGTTAATCGACTGGGACTACTCGTTTACCGACATCCCTTCGGTCGGCGACCTGCGCGAAGATTCGTACGCGACCGCGTATGTGGCATTGGCCGCGCTACTCGATCCCAACGTGGCGGTGCAACCGAAGTGGTCCGCCGCGGTGACCGAAGTCATCGACACGCTGTGGGCGCCGAATGTGCTGGCGGCGGGGAACTGGACGAATCCTTCTTACGGGTATGCCACGTGGAACGGTTCGTCCGGGACGGTGACGGTGACCAACGGATCGACCACGGTGATTGGGAGCGGCACCCAGTGGCAGTCTTCCTGGTTTTCGGGAAACGCCGTTTGGACGGCCGACAGCAACCTCACCGACGGGGACGCGGTGGCCTATACGGCGACCGTGATTTCCCCGACGCAGTTGACGTTGAACGTTCCGTATCAGGGCCCGACGCAGACGGGACGCGGATGGGAGTCGAACAATCTGGTAGGGTTTGGAACGCAGCCGTATCAGTTGGGAGAAACGGGGACGGCCTTCCGCTACGCGTACCTGGCGACCGGGGATTCGCGGCTGCCGGGTTACCTGGCGGGAATTATGAATTGGTTTCAGACGGAGGGTTACCGGCCGGACGCGCGGGGCTTGTGGTACGGCCGGGTCTTTCCGAACTGCGAGCCGATCTCCTCGAACAACGAGTGGTGTTCGGGAGGCGACGTGGAGCAAAGCCGCTACCTGGCGGGTCAGATTGTAGCGGCCGCTTCGGAAGCCTATGCGCTGACGCCCACAACGACGCTGCAGCAGTTTGGGGACAATATCTACTCGGCGATGTTCGGCGGCGCGGGCGGGCCAGGTTCGGATGGAACCTACGTCACCGATATCGCGACCGGTGGCTGGGCGATGCAGACGGATCTGGCGAAGGACTTCGGTTTCTTCTACGGATTTGGATTCGGCAGCGCGTGGCCGGCAGTGACGCCGACCCAGCCGAGCGCCGGGGATGCTTACTGATCGAGACGTTTAGGCGATGCCGCCAAGCGCCGTCAAAAACGACTTGGCGGCACGATTGAAACTCTTCCGTTTTCGATGGACCACGCCGACCGGACGAACCAAACCCGGAGCGTCCAGCTTCACGGCGTGGATCCGCCCCTGCTCAATCTCATTCTGCATGGTGCGGTCGGGCAGGATGCTGATGCCGTGGCCCAGAGCGACGGCTTCCTTGACCATTTGAATGTTGTCGAAGTGCATCACGATGCGCACGCCAACGCCTTCGCCGCGCAGAAAACGGTCGAGATTCCGGCGGATGGCGAGATCGGGATCGAAGGCGACGAAGTTTTCTCCGGCGAGATCGCGGGGGCGGATTTTAGCGCGGCCGGCGTAGCGATGCGACGGGCAGACGGCAACGGCCATACGTTCCGTGCGCCAGGGAATGACGGCGATGTCGCGGGCGGATTCCGGGTAACTGACCAACCCCAGATCGGCCGATTCGTTCACCACGGCCTCATACACTTTGTCGGGGCGCAGGTACTCGACGCGCAGTTGGACGGCGGGGCACAGCGCGGAAAATTCGGCATGCACCCGCGTCATTTCCGTGAGCGCGACGGAGTAGATGGAAGCAACGCGCAATGGGCCGGTAGCTTCCGCGTCACGCGCTTGATCCAGCGCGGTTTCGAATTCAGCGGCGCGGCGGACGACGTCGCGGCAGAATTCCAGGTAAAGCTTTCCCGCTTCCGTCAGACCGAGCGGGCGCGTCCGGCGGTCGAGCAACTCGGTTCCCAGGCGGCGTTCGATTTCCTGGATGTGTTGGCTGGCGGCGGATTGACTGATGCCGTTGGCGGCGGCGCCCCGGCTCATATTGCGTTGGAGGGCGATGTCGCGAAATAACTTACATTCGGGAAACATGAACCCAAAAGCCTACCATAAGAAAAACTGATATACCATTCCTCCTGGATTGAGTTGCCTGATATTGGCATTGACTGCTAATCTGTGAAAACCACCAGGAGTACCAATCCGCCATGGCCGATTCCTTCGTCAGCAACGGCCTGCCTCACCCGCAGGGTCTCTACGATCCCAGCATGGAACACGATGCTTGCGGGATCGGTTTTGTGGCCGACATCAAGGGCCGCAAGTCCCACGAAATCATCACGCAGGGAATCCAGATCCTGATGAACCTGACGCACCGCGGCGCTTGCGGGTGCGATTCCGAAACAGGAGACGGCGCGGGCTTGCTGGTGCAGATTCCGCATGCGTTCTTTCTGCGCGAGTGCGCGGCGCTGGGTTTCCAGCTTCCCGCGCCCTGCGAATACGGCGTGGGCATGGTGTTTCTGCCGGTGGAACTGCAGCAGCGCCTGGTCTGTGAAGGCATCTTTGAGCGCATCGCCCGCGAAGAAGGTTTGACGGTTCTCGGCTGGCGCGACACCCCGACTGACGGCGATGCGATCGGCCGCGTGGCGCGTAACTCGCAACCCTATATCCAACAGATCTTTCTGGGCCGCGGCAATACCAAACTCGACGGCGACGCGCTGGAGCGCAAGCTGTATGTGGTCCGCAAGCGCACCGAGATTGAGATCGCCAAGTCCGACATGACCAACCGGGGCGACTTCTATATTCCTTCGCTCTCCAGCCGGACCATCGTATATAAGGGACTGCTGCTCGCCCCGCAGATGGCGCGCTTCTATCCCGAACTCAATGACCCGGAGTTCACCAGCGCGCTCTGCCTGGTGCACCAGCGGTTTTCCACCAACACGTTTCCCACCTGGCAACTGGCGCATCCGTTCCGCTACATCGCGCATAACGGCGAGATCAACACCCTGCGGGGCAACGTTAACTGGATGCACGCGCGGCAGTCGATTCTCGACTCGCCACAGTTCGGCGCGGATATCAAGAAGCTGTTTCCCATCTGCCCGGCGGGCGGCAGCGATTCGTCCTCGCTCGATAACGTGCTGGAACTGCTGACGCAAAGCGGACGCTCCTTACCGCATGCGATTTCGATGCTGATTCCCGAAGCGTGGGCGGGCAACGAATACATGCCGGCGGAGAAGCAGGCGTTCTACGAATATCACTGCTCATTAATGGAGCCGTGGGACGGACCGGCGGCCATCGCGTTCACCGACGGGCGGGTCATTGGAGCGACGCTCGACCGCAATGGCCTGCGTCCCGCGCGCTACCTGATCACCAAAGACGATCTGATCGTGATGGCTTCCGAAGCGGGCGTGCTGCCGGTTGCGCCGGAAGATGTGCGCGTGAAAGGGCGGCTGCAGCCGGGCCGCATGCTACTGATCGATTTGATGGAAGGCCGCATCGTTTCGGATAAGGAGATCAAGTCCGCGCTGGCGTTCCGGCGGCCGTATGCGGACTGGTTGAAGCAGTATCAGGTGAAGCTGGAAGACCTGCCGGAACCGGCGCGCGTGCATGGCTCCGACCACGCGACTATCCTGCGGCGGCAGCGCGCGTTCGGCTATACGGATGAGGACCTGCGCCTGTTGATGACGCCCATGGCGACGGGCGGGGAAGAGCCGATTGGGAGCATGGGGACGGACACGCCGCTCGCCTGCCTTTCCGAGAAGCCCCAGCCGCTGTTCAACTACTTCAAGCAATTATTCGCGCAGGTGACCAACCCGCCGATTGATCCCATTCGCGAAGAGATGGTGATGTCGCTGGTGAGTTACATCGGCACGGAGCGCAACATTCTCGATGAGACGCCGGAGCATTGCCACACGCTGAAGCTGCCGCATCCGATCCTGACCAATCGCGATCTGGAGAAGTTGCGGCGGCTGTCGCAGGGCGATTTTCTGGCGATGACGTTGCCGACCTTATTCCGCGCGGAAGACGGCGTGAAGGGCTTGGAACGCGCGCTGGACGATCTGTGCCGCAGCGCGTCGCGCGCCATGCGGTCGGGTTATACGCTGCTGATTCTGTCGGACCGCGGCGTGGATGCGGACTACGCGCCCATCCCTTCTTTGCTGGCGTTGGCGGCTGTTCATAACCATCTGGTGCGCGAAGAGACGCGCACGCAGGTGGCGCTGATTATTGAGTCCGGCGAACCGCGCGAGATCATGCATTTCGCGCTGCTGATCGGCTACGGAGCGAGTGCCGTGAACCCGTATCTGGCGATAGAAACGCTGGAAGATCTGGTGCTCGATGGCAACCTTCCTGACAAGATGACCGTCGGGAAAGCCACCGGCAACTACATCAAAGCGGTGAACAAGGGCCTGCTGAAGGTCTTCTCCAAAATGGGAATCTCCACGCTGCAAAGTTATCGCGGCGCGCAGGTCTTTGAAGCCATCGGGCTGAACAAGCAGTTCATCCAGAAATACTTCACGCGCACGCCGTCGCGCATTGAAGGTGTGGGTTTGGAGGTGATCGCGAAGGAAGCGATCATGAAGCACGATTTCGCGTTTGAGCCTATCGGCGATGCCGACCCGGAACTGGCCATCGGCGGCAACTACCAGTTCCGCATCAAGGGCGAATATCATCTCTACAACCCGGAGAGCGTCACCAAGCTGCAGCATGCCGTGCGGCAAAACAAGTTCGAAACGTTCGAAGAGTATTCCGATCTGATCGATTCGCAGGCGCGGCATCTGTGTACATTGCGTGGATTGATGCAGTTCCAGTACACGGCCAGCGTGCCGCTGGAAGAAGTGGAACCGGCGACCGAGATCGTGAAGCGCTTCGCGACCGGCGCGATGTCATACGGTTCCATCAGCCGCGAAGCGCATGAGACGCTGGCCATCGCGATGAACGGTATCGGCGCGCGTTCCAACACCGGCGAAGGCGGCGAAGACGAAGAGCGGTTTGCGGACAATCGCCGCAGCGCGATCAAGCAGGTGGCGAGCGCGCGCTTCGGCGTGACGGCCAACTATCTGGTGAATGCGGATGAACTCCAGATCAAGATGGCGCAGGGAGCAAAGCCGGGCGAAGGCGGCCAGTTGCCCGGTCACAAGGTGGACGCGATCATCGCGCGCGTGCGTCATTCGATTCCCGGCGTGGGGCTGATTTCACCCCCGCCGCATCACGATATCTACTCGATTGAAGATCTCTCGCAGCTCATCTTCGACCTGAAGAACGTGAACCCGCGCGCACGCATCGCGGTGAAGCTGGTGGCGGAAGTGGGCGTGGGCACCGTCGCGGCCGGCGTTTCCAAAGCGCACGCGGACGTGATCCTGATCAGCGGTTACGACGGAGGCACGGGCGCATCTCCGCTGACGTCGCTGAAGCATGCGGGCATTCCGTGGGAGCTGGGACTCGCGGAAGCGCAGCAGGTGCTGGTGATGAACGACCTGCGCGGTCGCGTTCGACTGCAAGCCGATGGCAAATTGCAGACCGGCCGTGACGTCGTGATCGCGGCGCTGCTGGGCGCGGAAGAGTTCGGTTTCTCCACCGCGCCGCTGGTGGCGCTCGGCTGCATCATGATGCGCAAGTGCCATCTCAACACTTGCCCGGTTGGCATCGCGACGCAGGATCCGGTATTGCGCGCCAAGTTCACGGGGCAGCCGGAGGACGTGATCAACTTCTTCTTCTTCGTGGCCGAACAGATGCGGCGCTATATGGCGAAGCTCGGATTCCGCACCGTGGAGGAGATGATCGGACGTGTGGACAAGCTCGATTTTCGCGCGGCGCATGACCACTGGAAAGCGAAAGGTCTGGATTTTTCGACCATTCTTTATAACCCACCGACGCCCGCCCGTATTGCGCGGCGCTGCATTATGGAGCAGGACCACGGGCTGGATCAGGTGCTGGATTATCAGATGATCGAGCATGCGCGCGGGGCCATCGAGAACGGGACGCGGCTCGAATACGCGCTGCCGATCCGTAACGTGCACCGCACAGTGGGAGCGATGTTGTCGGGCGAGATCGCGCGGCGGCACGGGTCAGCCGGACTGCCGGACGACACCATTCACTTTCGCTTCACCGGTTCGGCGGGGCAGAGCTTCGGCGCGTTTCTGGCGCGCGGCGTAACGCTGGAACTAGAAGGCGATTCGAATGACTACGTGGGCAAAGGTCTTTCCGGCGGAAGGATCATTGTGTATCCGCCGCGCTCGGCGACCTTCGAGCCGGAGAAGAATATCCTCGTCGGCAACGTGGTTCTCTACGGCGCGACCAGTGGTGAAGCGTTCTTCAACGGAATGGGCGGCGAGCGGTTCGCGGTGCGCAACTCCGGCGCGACGGCGGTGGTGGAAGGCCTGGGCGACCACGGCTGCGAATACATGACGCGCGGCCTGGTGGTGGTGCTGGGCAAGACCGGGCGCAACTTCGCGGCGGGCATGTCCGGCGGCATTGCCTATGTGCTGGATGAGGAGCATGACTTCGCTGATCAGCGCTGTAATCCGGCGTCGGTGGATCTGGAGCGCGTGTTCGATCCGGAAGATCAACAGACTTTGCGGAACCTGATTGCGAAGCATTACGACGCCACCGGGAGCCCGCGCGCGGGGCGTTTGCTCACTGACTGGACGGACGTGCTGCCGCGCTTCTACAAAGTGTTTCCGCGTGAATACAAGCGCGTGCTGGCGATCTCGGCAACGCGTAAGCAGGAGGCCGCGGTTGCCTAAACATACCGGCTTTTTGGAGTATGCGCGCGAAGTTCCGGCGCGGCGTCCGGTGCCGGAACGCATCAACGACTGGTTCGAAATCTATCAGCCTTTTCCGGAAGAGAAGGTTCGCATTCAAGGGGCCCGCTGCATGGATTGCGGCGTGCCGTTCTGCCACACCGGATGCCCGGTGAACAACCTGATTCCGGATTGGAATGACCTGGTGCACGCGGGGCGCTGGAAGGAAGCGCTGCGCATTCTGCACGCGACGAACAACTTCCCGGAGTTCACGGGCCGCATCTGCCCCGCGCCGTGCGAAGCGGCATGCGTGCTGGGGATCAGCGATCCGCCGGTGTCGATCAAGCTGATCGAGAAAAGCATTGTGGACCGCGGGTTCGAAGAAGGTTGGATTGTGCCGGAACCGCCGCGTACGAGGACGGGCAAGCGCGTGGCGATTGTTGGATCGGGTCCGGCGGGACTGGCCGCGGCGCAGCAGCTTTGCCGGGCGGGGCATTGGGTGACGGTGTTCGAGAAGTCCGATCGGCTGGGCGGATTACTGCGTTATGGGATTCCGCACTTCAAGATGGAGAAGCATCTCATCGATCGGCGGCTGGCGCAGCTCTCGGCGGAAGGCGTGGAGTTTCTGACGAAGCAGCATGTGGGTGGTGCGGGCTTGGGCGTGGCCGATCTCAGGCGCGACTTCGATGCGGTCTTGATTGCGACTGGCGCGGAAGCACCGCGACCGTTGCAGGTTCCGGGCGCGCACCTGCGCGGCATCCACTACGCGATGGAGTATCTGACGCAGCAAAATCGCGTTTGCGAAGGCGATGAAGTTGCGGAACAGATCACGGCGGCGGGCAAGCGGGTGGCCATTATCGGCGGCGGCGATACCGGCGCGGATTGCCTTGGCACCGCGCATCGGCAGCATGCGATTTCCATTCATCAGTTGGAGTACAAAGACGCGCCGCCGGAGACGCGCGACCCTTCCACGCCGTGGCCGATGTGGCCGGTACAGTTGCGGACGGAGAGCTCGCACGAAGAAGGCGGCTATCGCGAGTGGGCGGCGATGACGTTGGGTTTCTCGGGCGATGAGCACGGGAACGTGCGCCAGTTACATGGGATTCGCGTGGGTCCGAAACCGGAGCAGCGGCACATACGGGGGACGGAGTTCACACTGGATGTGGAGCTGGTTTTGACGGCGGCAGGGTTTACCGGGCCGGTGCGAAATGGGATGATTTCCGATCTGGGAGTGGCTCTGGATAGACGCGGAAATGTTGCTGTGGATCAGAATCTCATGAGCAGTGAACCGGGCGTGTTTTGCGCGGGCGATGCCAGACGCGGGCAATCGTTAGTGGTGTGGGCCATCCGCGAGGGCAGGGATGCGGCGGAGGGTGTGGAACGGTATTTAGCGGGGTGAAGTGATCAAGGCGACGTATTCGTCAGAACCGTAACATCGTTCGATCCGCTATTGGCCGTCAGGATATCGATTTTTCCGTCATTGTTGAAGTCGCCCGCCACCAGCGATGCGGGAACGCTTCCAACCGCGAAGTTCGTGGGCGCGCGGAATGTACCGTTTCCATTTCCGGGTAGGACGGATACTGTACTCGAAAGGGAGTTTGCGACTACTAAGTCCTTCGCGCCGCCCTCGCTCAAGTGGGCCGCCGCGATGGAAACAGGCGACAGCTCAACTTCGTAATCTACCGGCGATACGAAGGTTCCGTCACCATAACCAATTACAACCTCAACCAGGTTCAGCGAGCTATCGGTCAAAGCGAGGTCCAGGTTTCCATCGCCGTTCAAGTCACTTACTAAAATGGCGGACGGCACTGCGCCGATAGCGTAAGTTACGCCCGGTGTAAACGTTCCATCACCGCCGCCGAGGAGAATGGCGAGCGTTGGAACGCGGTCGCTGATGATCGCGAGGTCCTGTTTACCGTCTCCGTTGAAATCACCCGAACTTAACTGGATGGCGGCACCGGTTAGCGCGTACTGCGAGGTCCGCTGGAAGGTGCCGTCTCCATTCCCAAGCAGGATTGATACCGCTCCAGCGCCCTGCGCGGCGCTGCTGGCGACCGCTAAATCGAGCTTCCCGTCAGCATTGAAATCGGACGCGATCACGGACGTGGGAGTTCCGGTCAACGCGTAAACGAGGGGCGGCTGAAAGGTACCGTCTCCATTTCCCAGCAGGATCGCTAACTCGGGCGCGTTATAGCTTGCGCTTGTAACCGCGAGATCAGGGATTCCATCACCGTTGAAGTCACCGATGGCAATGGAGGTGGGCTGCGGAACTCCAGCCTGGAAGATGCCTTTTCGGAAGGTTTCGTCGCCGTTGCCGAGCAATATGAAAAGGCCTTGGTTATCGGCCGCTACCAGATCCAGGTTGCCATCGCGATTAAGATCCGCCGTCGCCAAATACACCGGGCGAGTACCGGCGCTCTCGTGCTCGATATGTTGGAAGTCACCTTTACCTTCACCCAATAAGATGGCGCCGTTCGGTGCCGCTATGTCGAGCTTGCCATCGCCGTTGAAGTCACCCAAGGCAATGATTCCACCCGGCTCGATTTCGTTGGCCTGCTTGAAAGTTCCGTTCCCGGCATTCAACAGGATCGAAGTGGAAGAACCGTGCGCCACCGCCAAGTCCACCTTTCCATCACCGTTGAAGTCACCCACAGCCGCGAAGGGGGAAGCTCCGCCCTGAACATAATGAGCGGGCTGAAAGGTCCCATCACCATTGCCCAGCAGGATCGCGAGCGTGCCATTGTCGTCCAGGCCAAGGCTGCTCACCACAAGATCCAAATTTCCATCACCGTTGAAGTCCGCCGAAGACACCGAGGTCGGGGAATTGCCGGCAGGATAGTCCACCGCTTTTTGAAAGGTGCCGTCGCCGTTTCCGAGAAGAATGGATAAGCCAAAACCTTGGCCGAATTGTCCGATACTCACGATCGCCAAGTCCGGCTTCCCATCCCCGTTGAAGTCTTGAGCCGCTGCGCCGACGGGGTAGCTTAGCGCGGCGAAACTGCCACCGGCCTGAAACGTTCCGTCGCCGGCGCCGAGGAGAATCTGGGCGCCTGTAGCCGTGAGCACAGCCAAGTCTAACTTGCCGTCACGATTGAAATCAGACGTTGCGATGAAGCTCGGTGCATACGTCACTTCATAGGCGATTGAGGCGCTGAAGGTACCGTCTCCTCTCCCCAGAAGAATGGAAACCGAAGACGCGCCTCCAATGGCTAAGTCCAGTTTTCCATCGCCATTGAAGTCTCCGGCCGCGAGGCAGCAGGGGCTACCTGACGCGGAGTAAACTACCGCCGGCGGCTGAAGCGACCCGTTACCGTTTCCCAGTTGGATCGCGACGTTATTGGCGCCATTGATCACCACCAGGTCCAGCTTGCCGTCATTATTAAAGTCGCCAGTCACGCCGCTGTACCAAGGGGTCCCGGAGTTCCCAGGTTGGACAAGGGCGCATTAAAGGAATAGCCTCCGGATGATTCGGCTTGTACGGGCTGGGACAGGTTGAGAAGTGCCAGAAGACCAGCGATCATGCTGGAGTGAATGAACCGGACGAGGATGGAAGGCATCTTCTTGCGTCCTTTCTTTACCCATCGAGTCTACACCTGCGATTGAACGAATAGAGTTTCGGCTCCCGGGGAATAAAAGTATGTCCTCCGCAGTCTCTTGCTGCGAAAGCGGAGGAACAATGTCTAACAACGAGATTGATCCCGACGGCGTCGACCGTCGCGGATTCCTGAAATGCATGGCATGGAGTGGAACCGGCGCCTTGTACGTTATGCAAGGCGGCGTACTCAAATCGCAGCCTTTGAGTCGCAAGTCATCCTTCGGAGGCAAGACACCAGCGGGCTCTGAACTTAGTTTCGTTCAGGTCAGCGACAGTCACATGGGATTCAATAAGGCCGCGAATCCGGATGTCGCGGGAACTCTGCAAATTGCAGTAGACCGGATCAATGCGCTGGCGAGTCCGCCCGAGTTCTTACTCCATACCGGCGACATTAGTCACCTGTCGAAGCCTGAGGAGTTTGACACAGTCGATGAAATACTCAAAGGCGCCCCCGCCAAGGACGTGTTCTTCGTCCCGGGCGAGCATGATCTTTTGAATGATGACGGCAAGCAGTATTTGGAGCGCTACGGAAAACGGAGTGTCGGGGGGCAGGGCTGGTATAGCTTCGACAAGAAAGGCGTCCACTTCATTGGACTGGTTAATGTTCACAATCTAAAGGCCGGCGGCATGGGGAGCCTGGGACCTGATCAGCTCGAATGGTTGCGGCGGGACCTTCAACACATAAAGCACAGCACTCCGCTGGTGGTCTTCGCGCATATTCCGCTGTGGACGGTGTATCCCGACTGGGGTTGGGGAACGGAAGATAGCGCGCAGGCGTTGGGGTATCTGCGTAAGTTCGGATCGGTTACCGTACTCAACGGACATATCCACCAGATCATGCAAAAGGTGGAAGGCAGTGTTACTTTCCACACGGCGGCTTCCACAGCATTCCCGCAGCCGCAGCCAGGCAAAGCCGCGTCGCCGGGACCTATGAAAGTCCCGGCCGATCAACTGAAGGGTCTGCTGGGGATCACCGATGTGAACTATGTGCGGGGGCGGCACGATTTAGCCGTGATTGACTCGAAGCTTGGATAAGGGGAACCGGACACTATGAAAAACAAACTCTATACTCTGTTAATGGCCGTCTGCGCGATTGTTTGGTTGGTGCAGGCGCGCGCGCAACGGCCCGGCGCAACCGTGGAAGTGAAGATCGATAACTTCAGCTTCGCTCCGGCGGTACTTACAGTAGCCCTCGGCACCACGGTTACCTGGATCAATCACGATGACATTCCGCACACCGTCGTCAGTACGGAAGGGAAGGTTCTGAAATCCAAGGTGCTCGACACCGACGATAAGTTCTCCTACCGCTTCGATAAGGCTGGCACGTTTCCTTATTTCTGCTCCATCCACACGAAGATGACCGGCAAGGTCATTGTCCGCTCTTCGATGCCTTCTTCCAGTCTTCAAAATCCTTCTCCGTCGCCGTCTTCATAGCGAGCGCGGCTTTATGCAGCCACTTCTTCGGGCGCTTCTTCAAATCGGCGGTAATCCGTTTGGCGGCGCCCTCGGTTCCTAAGTGAACGTTCGCGGTTTCGAATCCCATGGCCCGCAGCAAGCGGCTTTCTTCGCGTTGTTTCGGCAGGGACGCAAGATCCACTCGCGAGCAATAGGGTGCGAGGCGCCGGATGATCCAATCCCGTTTGATGCGAACCAACGGATCCGGGGCCCGCACCGATTTAGCTAACGCTTCTTCGTACATGGCGGTAGAGTCGCCGCCGCGGTATCCCGCCCAGACGCAGGCTGACGCGCACAACGCCTTGGCTTCGCGCGCGATCTGGGCGCCGTGCAAGCGGGCCAGAACCACATATCGTTCGCGGCCGAGACTTCCCAGTCCCGCGACCCGATGCGCCACGCGCTCCGTGAATGCGCCGGCGGGCAGCAGCTTTTCCATACCTCGCTGGGCGGCCTTCGGCAGCGCCGCGTCCGTATCCTTCATTTCATTCATCTTTTTCCAGAAATCGACCGGGTTGCGAAGATCGCCCGTAACCGTTTCGCGAAGCCAGCCATGGTCTTCGGCCAGCACAAAGGGCTTGCCGCCGCACGCCAGACCTTCGTTGTACCCGGTAAGGATGGAATCGCATGCATCGGCGGCGGCGATGGCCAGATGACTTTCGTCCGCGGCGATGTGCGCGCTCACCGCCAGGCGAACCAGATCGATCGTATAGGGCATCGGATACACTTCGTCGAAGTCGTTGACGCCCCAGATCAGCCGGCCTTCAATGTCGCGCCAAGTGCCGAAGTTCGCCACGTGGAGATCGCCGATGGCGAGTACTTTAGGCGCGGCCGCCGCATCGCCCGCGGTGGCTTTCCAAATCTGCGCAAACCGGTAGAACGTTGCGCGCAGAAAAGGGAACACGGACTGCGCCATCGCGTCGTGCTTTAGTTCCAGATCATGAGGCAGAAGAGTCAGATGCTGGGAGATCCAGTTCTCATAGGACTCGGTGGCGCGAACGATATTCATTGACATGGCACCTATAGACAAGCCTCAGATACAAAGCTTCGGAATCAACATCCATCGTAATATTCCTCGAGGTTCCCCACGGAGCGCGGCGAATTCGATCGCCAGCATGGCGCCTTTCTTGATTTCCACCTGAAGCCCTGGCGCGTTGAGAAAGTAACTGGCCGTGTTAGTCAGCAAAGGATCGTGACTCGCCAGCAGTAACTCCCCCGCGTCCTGATAATCGCGCAGCTCATTCCAAAGCCCGCGGGGGCTGCCGTGAGGGACCAGCAAAGGCGTGACGACGGGGTCGGGAGCGCCCAGAATCTTCGATGCCAGGCGCGCGGTTTGCAAAGCGCGTTTGTAAGGGCTCGTCAGAATCACCGCGGGCTTCACGTCGCCCTTGGCGGCGCGGTGCAGCAGAGCCGAAAGCTTCTCGCGCCCTTCGTCCGTGAGCTCGCGCGATTCATCTCTCCCATCTTCGGAAGTGTCCGCTGCAATCCCGTGGCGGAGCATATAAAGGATCATGGTGTGAGAAAGTCGCTTTAATGATAACTGCATATGCCCAGATTTGCGGCTGTTGATATCGGGAGCAATTCCGTGCGGCTGGAGGTTTCCGAGACGGTGCCGGGTCAGCCGCCCCGGGTGCTGGCTTCGGAACGGCAGGTGACGCGGCTTGGCGCCAGCGTGTTCCGGGCGGGGCGCATCAGCCAGGAAGCGCTCGATTTTCTATGCGGCGTGTTGAACGGCTTCGCCGCGCAATACCGGCGGTTGGAAGTAAACACGGTGCGCGCGGTAGCCACAAGCGCGGTGCGGGACGCGAGCAATCAGCAGGAGTTTCTGGCACGGACTTCAGCGGCGCTGGGAACCAATGTCGAAGTGATTTCAGGCCAGGAGGAAGCGCGCCTGATTCACATGGGCGTCCAGATGCGATGGCCGCATCCCCGGCGGCGCGTGCTGATGATCGATATCGGCGGAGGCAGCGCCGAGATCATTCTAAGCCGTGATCAGCATATCGAGTTCGCCGTTTCCAAACAGCTCGGAGCGTTGCGCCTGAATGAAGTCTTTCTGAAAGCCGATCCGCCGCGCGAGCGCGACCTGCATCGCATGGAGGATTTTATTCAGGAGCGCATCGAGTCGGCCGTGCGGCGGATTGAGCGCACCATCGGGGGTGAGCCGATCGATCGCGTAATCGGAACTTCCGCGACGGCGTCGGCGGTGGTGTGCGCCATCAATCGAATTCCGCGGCCCAGGCGGGATGAAGCCGACAAGATGCGCGCGCCCACGGCCCAGATTAGAAAGCTCTACAGCGAACTCAGCCGCAGCTCCCTGGCCGAGCGCCAGAAGATTGTGGGCATCGGGCCAAGGCGCGCCGAAATTATCATCCCCGGTTGCGCGGTCCTGTTACGCGCGCTGGAGGATCTGAACTTACCGGCGCTCTATTACTCCGCGGCGGGCGTGCGGGACGGCATCGTCGCGGATCTGGCGGAGCGCGGCAATTTACATGAGTCGCTGGAACTTTCTCCGGATCGCCGTTCGGAAGTGGAGGCGCTCGCCCAGCATTACAGCGTTCCGATCAAGCATGCCCGCAAGACCGGACACACGGCCATCCTACTGTTTCAGGCTCTGGCCCCGCTGCACCGGTTGCCGCCGCCGTTCGGCGCACTGCTCGAAGCCGCGGGTTACCTCCACGACATTGGACACTATGTCAGCGACACGCGTCATCATAAGCATTCGTACTATCTTGTAATTAACTCGGATATGCCGGGCTTTGACGAACGCGAACGCGAAATTGTAGCGAACCTTTGCCGCTATCACAGGAAAGCTCCGCCGTTTCCAGAGCATCCGAATTGGCAGTCGCTCGACACGGACGGAAGGCAGGCGGTGCTGTTCCTGGCACCGATCTTACGCATGGCCGATTCGATCGACCGCAGCCGGGACCAGCGCGTGGAGCGCATGGCCTGCACCGTGCGCGATCACGACGTGCTGGTGGAATTGTTTTCGAACAAGGACATCGATCTTGAGGTCTGGGCGACGGAACGCATCGGAGACTTCTTCCGGTCGGTTTACGGGCGCCCACTTACGGTGAAGAGTGTAGCCGTATGACGCTGTCCGGATATGTTCATAGCCAGGTGGCGGGGCTGATCGAGAAGGTTGGGGCGGAGTCCGAGCGCGCGGCGCGGGATACCTCGGATGAAGGTATTCATGACTTACGCGTGGCGATTCGAAGGCTTTCGGAAAACCTGCGCGTGTTCAAGGATTTGTTTCCGCGCGGCGCGGCGAAGGCGGTAAGGAAAGATCTGAAATCCGCCATGAAGCTGGCCGGGGACGCGCGCAATCACGATATCGCGCGTGAGCTGATGGCAAGGGCGCGAGTGCCCGCGGCCCCGGAACTTACCGCCGGCCGGGAGCACGCCGCCGTTAAGTTGGCGGGAGTACTGAGCGAGTGGAATCAGGAGACGTACGCGCGGCGTTGGCGGGAGCTGCTGCATGTCTAAGTGGGAACCGGACCGCACCGTCGCGATGAATGCGCGCATGGTGCTGCCCGCCACGGCCGGAGAGTACTTCGCCGAGGGACGAAAGGTTGTAGCGGATAGGCCGGATCCTGCAGACTTACATTCGTTCCGCCTGGCCACTAAGCGGTTTCGCTACACTCTCGAGATCTTTCGCAATGTTTACGGCCCGGCGATGGATAAGATGCTGCGGGAGTTGAAGCCCCTTCAGGATGCCCTGGGCGCGGTGAACGATTGCATCGCGACCAACGAGGCCTTTAATGCGGATAAGAGGTTCCGCGATTATCTGGCCCGGCGCGCGGAAAAGAAGGCGCGGGCGTTCTACCGCTCCTGGACCAATGAATTCGATGCGCCCGGAACAGAGGAACGATGGATTCGTTTTCTTGCGCGGGTTCCGAAGGCGAACTTAAGCGCGGACTCAGGCAAGACTAAGTCCCCCGTCCACGGCGATGATCTGGCCGGTCAGGAAGTCGGGGCACGTAAGTAAGAAATGAACGGTTTCGGCGATCTCATCCGCATCTCCGGCTCGTTTCATGGGAGTGCGGTTAATCATCCCTTGCACCCTCGGCGGAGCCGCTTCTTCGCCGCTGAAAGGGAACACGCCGGGAGCGATGGAGTTGACCGTGATCTCCGGCGCCAGCGCTTTCGCCAGAGTCTTTGTAAGCATGATCACTCCCGCTTTTGAGGCGCAGTAGTGTGCGTGGTCGGCCCACGGACGCAGCCCGCCCAGCGAACTGATGTTGACAATGCGGCCGCCGCCATTGGTCCGCATGATCTTCGCCGCGGCTTGACAGCAGAAGAAAACGGCTTTCAAGTTCACCGAGTGGATGAAGTCCCAATCGGCCTCTTCGATGTCCATCGGATCGAGCCGCGTGAAACGCGCCGCATTGTTGACCAGGCCATCCAGGCGGCCGTGGTCCCGTTCGATCTGCTCGAACATGGTGCGGATCTCGGACACGCTTTCGAGATTGGCGCGGTAGAGCGGGGCATGGCCGCAGGCTTCCGCCGTGGCGACGGCGTCCTCTGATGAACCATGGTAATGAATCAGCACGCGGGCGCCGTGGCTTGCGAGGTGAATAGCGATGGCGCGTCCGATGCGTTTCGCCGCACCGGTGACCAGAACTACCTTGCCTGCGAGCGGAGTCATACGACCGGATCACCATGATATTCCACTTCTCCTTCCGGTTGAAGGATGGGTTCGGGCAAGCGTCCGGAGAAGTGAGCCCAACCCCAGAAGAGCGCGGTCATGGAACTGGCCACGCCTGCGAACAGGCCGATGGTGCGGATGTTCGCGAAGGTGGAGAAGAAGCCCGTTGCACCCATGGACAGCATCATCACCGACCATTGCATCGATTCCATGGTAGAGAAGACACGGCCGCGGAACCGATTGTCCACGCGATGCAGTAACTGGCTTTGGTTGAGTACTGAACTTACAGCCACGCCCGCACGTGAGACGGCGATGAAGAAGAGCGCCCAGCGGAAATCCCGCATTTGGCTGAAGACGATATATCCGCCGCCATGAATGATGTAACAGACGATGATCGTTCGCTTATAAGCCGCGAAACTTAGCCGTTTCCCAAGGTAGAAAGCGAGGGTTCCGCCGATCAGCAAGCCGATACCGGCGAAGCTCCAGATAGTTCCGATGCCGTTCGGTCCGCGATGGAAGACTAACTCACCGAAGAGGCTGAACAGCACCTGGGCCGCGCCGCCTCCGGTAGCCCATCCGACCCCCACCAATGCGATGCCAAGAATGAGCGGCGTGCCGACGATGTACTTCCATCCCTCAACATACTCGCTCCATGGCCGCACGACGTCGTTCTCGCTCAAGACCACGCGCTCCACGCGGAATGACCCGGCGGTGAGCCGGAGCCCGGAAGCGCACCACGCCGAAATCACGAAGGAGAGCGAGTTCAAAACAAAGGCCCACTCGTATCCGAACTTACTGACGGTAATGCCGCCAAGCGCCGCGCCGATAGTCAACGTCATCCAAGCCGTGATCTGAGTTACGGAGTTCGCGGCGTGCAGTTCTTCCTGATCGGTAATGGTCGGCAGGATGGCGGAGCGGCCGCTGGTGAAAAACGGCGACGCGAACATCAGCATGGCGCTCAGCGCATAAATCGACCAGTTACCGGGATGGGAGATGGAGTAAATGAATCCGATCGCGATGACGGCGCGGACCAGGTCACTCGCCACCATTACCTGACGGCGGTCCAGGCGATCTAATGAGACGCCCGCAATGGGTCCGGCTAAAACCGCGGCCAGCGCGCGCGCCAGCATCACCAGCGCGGCCGACATACCGGAATGGGTGTGCTCCAGCGCCAGACTAAGTACGGCGATGTTATTGAAATGGTCCCCGATCTCGCTGACAATTTGACCGGTCCAAAGACGCCGGTAGTTGCGGTTCCGGCGCAGTAGGTCGACTACTGTCATCCCGCCCCGAGCAGCCTCATGAGATGGTTTCCTCGCGCACCGTGATGGCGCGGATGTAATCGAGATCCAGATCGTAACCGAAGCCGGGTTCGTCGCGCACGGCGATCAGGCCGTCGCAGTTCACTTCCACGGCGGGGTGGATGATGTCACGCTTCCAATATCGTTTGCTGGCGGAGACATCGCCCGGCAGGATGAAGTTCGGCAGCGTGGAAAGAGCGATGTTATGAGCGCGTCCGATGCCTGCTTCCAGCATGCCGCCGCACCATACGGGGATGCTCGCCTTCTCGCAAACGTCGTGAAGGCGTTTGGCTTCGGCGAATCCCGCCACGCGCCCCAGCTTGATGTTGATGATCTTGCCCGCGCCGACTTTGATCGCCTGTTCCCCGTGGTGCGCCGAGCGGATGCACTCATCCAGGCAGATGGCGGTAGCCAGTTTGCCTTGCAGTTCGGCGTGATCGATCATGTCGTCATGCGCCAAAGGCTGCTCGATCATCATGAGGTAGAACTCGTCGAGCGCTTTCAGATGCGAGGTATCGGCGAGCGTGTAAGCCGAGTTTGCGTCGGCCATCAGGCGGATGTCCGGGAACCGCTCGCGCACTTTACCGATGACATCCACATCCCAACCGGGCTTGATCTTCAACTTGATGCGCTGGTAACCGGCTTCGAGTTCCGTTTCAATTTTGCCGAAGAGCTGCTCGACCGTATCCTGAATGCCGATGGAAACCCCGCACGGAATCTCTTTACGCGCGCCGCCGCCGATCTCTTTCCAAAGCGGGCGATTGTGCATCCGGGCCTGCAGATCCCACACAGAAGCTTCCACGCCCCCGCGCGCCATGTTATGCCCGCGAATGTGCGAGATGAGCGGATAAACATCTTCCGCACTGACTAACTCCTTGTTCACCACGCGCGGCGCGGCGTACTTTAGCGCGATGGACCAGGACGCATCGGTCCACTCTTCGTTATAGAAGGGATGCTCGCCGGCGGTGATTTCGCCCCAGCCGGAGACGCCTTCCGCGCGCGCTTCCACCAGCAGGATGTCGCGTTCGTAAGTGCGGCTGAAACTGGTTTCGAAGAAATGCACCAGCGGCATACGAATCTGCCGCAGAACGAAGCTTTCGATCTTCATTGCCACCTTCCCAGTAAGTAAGTGCCGGCGGAATCGGACTTATCGAATCCGACGACGGCCAGGCCGCGATCGAACGCGTCGATAAATTCATCGGTGACGCGGGCTTGAATCTGGCGCGCGCGGGGTTGGTCTTCGTCGAGAAGCTTCGCGATCTCAACCGGCACGGAGATGCGCGCTTCCGTCTCGGGCCGTTGGAACGGCTTGCCTTCGATGGCGCAGCGGACGCGGTCGGTTTTCATCCACCATTCGGCCGTGCAGCGATCCGTGGGAAGACCGCCCTGCAGCGCGCTCGACGTGATGCCGTATTGGTTGCGAACATAGCGGCGGATGACGGCTCCCAGGCGTTCGATATTGAAGTGAGCGTTCTTGATTTGCAGCGGATCGAAAGTCCACTCCATGAGCTCGATGCCGCGCGCGATGGCTTCCTTGCGCTGATCGAGCTTCAGCAAGCGCCCGATTCCCGCGTTGCGATACGCGGCGGAAACGCCCACCATGTGGCTGTGTAGATAAGCGCCGTAGCCGGGTTTGATGCCGGGAATGGCGAGCGCGAAGCCGACCATTTCGCGGCCATCGTAAGCGCCGAAAACCTGACCGCCGACCTTGCCCGCGACGACGAAGAGACGCACCGGAAGCAGGTCGACATCTTCGAATTGCCAGATCTCTTTCTGCAGGCGCACGGCGTCGCGGAATTCATCCTGCTCCGTGAGCCGGCGGATGGTGATGGCGGGCGCCGTCATGCGCGCTTCGCTTGCTGCCATAGCTCCTCCATCTCATCGATATTGCTATCGGCGAGCGTTTTGTTTTGAGCGGCGAGGCCTTGTTCCACGTGGCGGAAACGCTTGCGAAAACGAGCGTTGGAGCGGCGCAGAGCCTGTTCCGGATCCACCTTTGAGAAACGCGCGAGGTTCACAATGACGAAGAGCAGATCGCCGATTTCATGTTCGCGCTCTTCGGGCGTGGACGCGGCGGCGAGTTCGGCGCGCTCTTCATCGAGCTTGGCGAGGACGCCATTGACGTCGCTCCAATCGAAGCCCGCCTGGGCAGCGCGGGAACTGATCTGCTGCGCTTCGACGAGAGCGGGAAGCGCGCGCGGCACGCCATCGAGCAAACCTTCGGGCGCGTTGGAGCGATGCTGCTTTTCGATTGCTTTGATCTCGCTCCAGCGCTTGCGGACATCGGCTTCGGTTTCGGCATGCTCACTGGCGAAGACGTGCGGATGGCGGCGGATCAGCTTCTCGCTGATGGCGTCGACCGAATCGCCGATGGAGAAGTGACCGGCATCTTCGGCCATCTGCGCGAAGAAGACGGCTTGGAGGAGAAGATCGCCGAGTTCGCCGCGCAATTCGTCCCAATCCCGGCGGTCGATGGCGTCCATCACTTCGTAGGTTTCTTCAAGCAGGAACGGTTTGATGGAGTCGAAGGTCTGCTCGCGATCCCACGGGCATCCGCCGGGCGCGCGCAGGCGCCGCATGATCTCGACAAGGCGCTCAAAGCGAGTGCCGACAAGGGTTTCAGAGGCCATGTTGGGGATACGTTCAGGGTAGCATCCGGGGTTTGTTCCGTGAGGGTTAGGATGGAAAGCGGCCGCGGTGGGATCTGGTGTGATTGGGCGGGTTAGTTCGCCACATTCTTGGGTTCCGGTGCCACGAAATTGGAACCCAAGAAATGATAAGTGATTCGTTTTCAACGAGTGGTGGGTTCGGCTGGCAAAACTTTTAATTTTGGACGGAATCGCCCCGTGCCCAAGCTTTTTAAGCCTCTCTTCAGTGAGCTTATCGTCGATTTTCCTGGGAATTCGTGTTTCCATGGTTATAGTCCCGCCCAGACGCTTCAAGTCTAACGGTCAGCATCCACGCCCGGTCGAAGAACCGTAACCAGCTTTTTTAGAATCAAATACTTAGCCCGCGGATAATTGCGTGATCGCACCAGCCAATCCCTAACATCCCGCGATTTTCGAGAGACAAAGATACCGCTGGAGGCATCTTTGCCATCGCGGACGAGATCCTACAAACCGTTCAATCGAATTTATTTTAGGAATGGAAATGGGTTTTGAATGTATACTCTTCCAGGCAACCTGCCAAAAGGGTTCTGGTGCAAACCCAAGAGGGGATGAGCCAGTCGACTATCGAATGAGCTCCCGTTAAGCCGCCAGCGCAGCTTCCCAGATCTCCGTTACGGTCGCTCGACTTCCTCCCAGCTTGCCGATTGTGAATTGACCTTTCTTGATCTTTTCCGCCAACTCGATTCCCCCGATTACAACTGCCGCAGTCTGAAAGCTCTTCAGCCCCAGCACCGGCCTAAGCCGCTGCTTCACTCACGTCGCGGTTGCGCTCAAAAAAAAGTCCACAGTTTTTCCGATCTTATCGACGGCTCGATACAGATACACCCACTCACCCTTTACTCGGATGTAGGTTTCGTCCATGCGCCAGGATCCACCAACCGAACGGGCGTACCGTTTCCAGCGTTTCTCGAATTCGGGCGAGTCATGCTGGACCCACCGCAGAATCGTAGTGTCGCCATTCCGATGCCGCGTTCGCCCATCATGGTCACCAGATCGCGATAGCTCAACTTAAAACTCAGATACCAGCGGACGCATAGAATCACGATTTCGCGGTCGAAATGCCGACCCTGGAACAGCTCTTCGACCGGAACGAATTGCGGCATCGCTCTATCATCCTCCACGGCGAAACTGTTCGCACCAGAACTGAAAATAAAAGGGCGCCATTTTCATCTTTCACTACAGCGCGACAGCCGGGACGGAAACGATTTCAGAGTGCCGGCCCAAAGGCTGAAAAGCCGAAATTGTCTAGCCGCCCCCGACGATGCTCTTGAGTTGAACGCTCTTGACAGCCAACGGTTCTTTGAATTCTGTTTCGTTCCACCACCAGATGCTGCCCTGGCGGTTGATCCCCCAAATTTGTCCGTTGCTTACAACGATGGTAGCGAGTTCATCGGCCACGCCACCCACCGGCTGAAACGCGCCGCTTGGGTCGCCAGTCTCCGGCAATTCCAATCTGTAGCCCCGGCCGTTCGCGTCGATCCCCCAGACTTCCTTACCTCCGACCGCCATGCTCACGAAATGGATGCCGGCAAACTCCACCATCTGTGCTTCGTTGCCAACCTTCTCGTTCCAGCGGTAAACCTTATCGTCCCCGCCGATGGCCCAGCCCGGCGGTAATTCATTGCAATGCTCGTTAGTCCAGCACGGCCCGGCGGTAATTCATTGCAATGCTCGTTAGTCCAGCCGCCGGGCAACGCACTAACTCCCAAGTGTCCCCCTCGAGTCTGTATGCAGTCCTGCCTTCGATCCCCCAGACCTCGCGGCTACTGGCAACAATTCTGGAGAAGGTTCTGCCACCCGGATTGATTACGAAATGTTTCTCGAACCAACTGTACTTCAGGACATCCCCGTTCTGGTCTAACGCCCACACTTCGGTGTCACTAACCGCAAGTTGCTGAATCTTATCCGAAGTACCTGGCACGCGATCCGGAACCCCTTCAAAGCGCGACCCGCCCCATCTGCAAACGCCGCCGTTGTTCCGGATCCCCCAGACCTGTCGACCGCCCACCGCGATGCTCTTGAGTTTAGCCGTTATGCGATTGAACCGCACTCCATCACACCGGTAGAGTTCCTCGTCGGTTTTGCCAATTCCCCAAATATTGACAGGCGATTTAGCAGGAGACAGACTTGGTTCCAATTCCTCGAGCGCGTCGACCAGGCCTTCAAATTGCGGCCAGCAAAAGACGGGTAGCTTTTCCAGGCCGTGCTGGGCATGACCACCCGGGATAGGTTTCCAAGGCGAAACCTCGATCGTGTTCCGCTTTAAATCGGTGCGATAGGTCGAGGTATACACCTTGTCCTCACCCGAAACGACCAAGGTTCCGTCGTCGGCTGGATAGAAGGATTTGATGCCGCCCGGATCCGGAATGCTGGTGCACTTCCTCCAAGCGATCGAGACAAGGCCGTGGTTACCGCGGGCCACGGACGCATGGGTGGCGCAGACAAATTCCGTTTTCGAGAATGCCCACAGGTAGTCCTGGTCAACTGCGATTCCCTCTATCTTGATCGGCGTGTTCACGACATTGCCCGGTGCCTGATAATTAACGCCGCGTGGATTCAGGTCGTATTTTTCAGTTAACGGGTTATACATAATTCGCACATGCGAGCCGTGCTCTATGGTTAAGTAGACGATGGATTTAATGCCGTCGAGAGAACCGTTCGCGGGATCGTCGGCGTAGGTGTATGGGTCATACACAACACGGACCGACTTCGCTCCCCCTTCTGCCTCCCATTCGCTCGTGAACAGCGTCCCGGTCGCCTTATCGTCGGCGTCCCGGGATGTCCCTACAACCTTGTTTTTCCACCGTCCCCGCCCGTCTTTGGAGCCCGGATTCATGGGCTCCTTGCTCGATAATTCGTAAACGTAGACCTCGTCCTTCTTCTGGTCGGTCCCGGGAATCGCGAAGACATCGACGAGGTCCGTACCGGTATCGCCCACCGGCCGCGCAGGCATCAGCAGCTTCGCTTGGTTTTTCTCGAACCGCACCACCCGGCGAAACAGTTTCATTTCGCGGGGTAAGCCGCGAAGCGCACGTTCGGCTCTAGAGACCTCAGAGACGAAGTACACCTGGTATTTCGGGAACGGCAAGGTAAGTTCCTTGGCGCGTACGGCTACGGACATTTTGAGAGTACGGTTGTTCAAATCATACTGGGCGCTGGGTTCCACCAAGCCGGCACGTAGTTCGTAGTCGTCGGGCCCGACGCGCCACAAGGATCCCCTGTTCCTGGCGGCTTGGGCAAGTTCCTTCAGATCCTGCAAGTGAAGCTCGTTGCACCAACCGAAAGAAATAAGCTTTGCATTAGCGACATCTACCAGTTCATCCCACTTGTCTGCGAGCTTCTTCTTCTTCTCCTCCCGTTCATTGGGATCTTTTATCTGATCCGCTTCCAGGTAGTGCAACTTCAAGGAATCCGGGCTCACAATGCACCTGAGCCTGACAATGGCCATCAACAACAAGGCGTAGGCATTGCACGCGCCGTCGAGGACGATCGGCCACCGGGGCAGTTCTTGATTTTCTTTGATCTTCAGCCACCCGACCACACCCCAGTAGGCCTTCATCGTACTGCCTTCGATGGGGTTGAGCTCTCTGATGGTCTCAGCAGTGACCCCAGGGGGAAATTTGGCGGAAGCGACGCCGCTGCAAGCATCGTTCAACGAGTTTGCATAAGTCGTGATGTCTCGGTGAATGGCGAAGAGATCTATTTCTTTGTCTTCCCCCCTGAGAGTACGCAGTTGGTCGCTGATCTCGTCCGCGAGTGTTTGCGCCTGTGGGGCACAAGAACCCAGAACGTCTGCAATCATGGTGAAAAACGAACCTACGACCGCGGCGACAATCGATCCGACCCCCGCTCCCGCGGGCCCGCCGAACGCGCCGCCCACTCCGGCGCCCAACAGCGGAGCCACCGCGGCGCAAATGTCCATCAGCCCGCCGACGCCATTGAGTGTGTCTTGGCTCTCGAAGCTAGTTATCGCAAGTTGAATGCCTGCGGCAGCACCCGGAACAACCCCTTCCAAATTCTGCGCGATGGCTCCATAGGCCGCCAGTTGAGCCATCGCCGATCCGTTAGCCATCATGAAACTCCTTTGATTTTGATTTTCCAACACAGTACGGGCGGCCGTTCCGGGCAACTCTCAATGCTGATTTAAGTCGTCATGGACTATTCAGAAGGCTGGGCCTTAACCGAGTAGGGCTAAGAGGACGGCAGAATGCAAGCGCAACGCTCTGAAAGGATATCACCGTTCCTCCATAGCCCGATGACGTGCCCCCATTTTTCGTCCAGGGAATAACTGATAGGTTTAGCACAGTTTCCTGACCCGCGGTAAAGGCCCGCCCTCTCTTGCGCACTTCTCGCTCTGTGCATCCGCGGTTTACGCATGTGCCCCCCAGTGCTTGCTTCTCAATCAGAGCCACAGACCAGCCAGCCTTCGTGAGTGGCCCCGCGAGTGCCGCCGCCTGGCCTGCCCCAACGACGATCGCGTCGAAATTTTGGTTCATAATAATCTCCCTGGGATGTGACTTACTCAGTGTTCGCCCGATCAGAACAGACGGCCTTTCAAAAGAACCTCGAAGCCGGTGCTCAGCTGATTACGTCGGCGGATATTCGAGTCGCCCGCGCCAAACGAGTTTTGACCGGAGAAATCTCCGCGAACCTCGGGGCGCAACTCGCACCAGCGGCTCAGAGAGAGAGAGTCACGCCGGCGGTGGCCTCGCCGTAGACGCCCGGGCTAACGGTTCGCGCGCGCGTGCGGGTCTGAGAACCATTCGAGGCGTGTGTTCAATACAGCCGCTGGGTTGAGCCGGTACGCGCTGATCATGAACACACCTTTGGTGGCCGAGAGATGCCCGTGCTCGGCGGGGTCGCCGGTATCGCCGATATAGCTCGCCTGATAAATCTGGCTGAATCGCTCGGTCCATACTTCGCGAGCCTGCAGTTCTCCCAGTGCCTGCCAGTCCCCGCGTGTCCGGCCGTGTTTCAATCGCGTTTCAATCGCGTTTCCGGGTGATACAAGACCCTGACCAGATAATCCGGCGCACGCCCGCGCAGGATGAACGAAGTTCCGTAACCCATTGTGGTGCCCGCACCAGAACCCTTGCGCTCAGGCGAGCGGTGGAATCGGTTCTGCATCCCGGCAAAGAACTCGCGGGTGTACCGGCGCCGCAACTTACCACCAACGGCGCTTATGTTCGCGGCGCTGCCGAGGCGGCGACAACCGTTTACGTCTTCGCGGATTTCCAATGCCCGTACTGCGCCAAGGCGAGCTCAGTACTTACTGAGTTAGTCGACGGCAACCCGGGGAAAGTGCGTCTGGCTTACAAAAGCTTCCCGCTTCCGATTCATCCCGCGTCCCCGTTGATGCATGAGGCTGCCATGGCGGCCGGGGCGCAAGGCAAATTTTGGGAGATGCACGATCTTCTGTATGCGCGTCTTTCGTCCCCGCGGGGCGCTGCCACAAGGGCGGACTTGATCGCCTATGCAAGACAGCTCGCGCTGAACGAGGAGCGGTTCACGAGCGAACTGGATTCCCACGTATGCGGCCCAGGTTCAGCGTGATCATGACGAGGGGATTCGCGCCGGAGTCAACGCGACACCGACGTTTTTCATCAACGGAAAGAAAATCGAAGGTGCGCTTTCTCTGGAGGGGTTCGAGAAAGAGATCGGCATCAGTCCCTCCGTAACCGCGATACAAGATCTCAAAACGAAGAGTACTTTGTTTGGAAATCCTGATGCTCCGGTAACGGTCTTGTGGTTCGCCGACCTCGAGAGTCCGTTTACGCGAAAAGCTTTCGATATCGCGAAAAGGGTTGCTGAGACTTATCCGGCAAAGGTCAGGGTCGTGCTTGAAAATTCGCCGATTCTGGATCTGCACCCCTCGGGCGCCTTTGCTCATGAGGCGTTGGCGGCGGCGGCGGGACAGGGTCACGAACGGGAGATGCTGGAATTGATGGTGGCGCACCAAGGGTCCGGAAGCCGCGCGGACTTTGTGAGTTATGCGGAAAGCATCGGCCTCGATGTGAATCGATTCAGCAGCGAGCTGGACACTCATCATTACCAGCCGGAGATCACGCGCGACCTGGCGGAAGCCAAGCGCCGGGGTGTACGCGGCACGCCGGTGTTCTTTGCCAACTCTTCACGTATCGATGGATTGGCGTCTCTCGAGATTTTCCAGAAGGAAATAGAGCGGCAGTTAGGCGCAGTCTCCCGAAATAGTTTGGCGGCCGAAACTGTTTACGATCACTGAAACAGCGCCTATAACGAGCCGCCCAAAGCGCGGGGGCTGTCAATGACGCTGACCAAAGCGGCCGTGCGCGAATACGTCGAGGGGAAAGCTGCAAGATCTGCGCACACGCCACGCCGTATTCTCCGGGAAGAGCTGAATCGGGACGGCGCGCGATCCCGGCAAGGCTTGGATGTACTTGGCTGTTGGCACTTGGGGGACAACCTGGCCGCAGGCTTTGGGACGATCGCTCGGCGAAGAGTGCCTGCGTCACAATAGCGCCATGGGACGATTCGCGGTCATCCCGTTGATCCTCATCACGCTCGCCGTTTGCGGTCTGTCCCAGCGCCTCGATTTCGAGGGGCATGACGAATCACCGCGCCCTGGGTTCCCCGCAAACGGGGAGTTTCACTTCGTCCGCCTCGAGTATAACGACTTGCCCCAATTCCACCGCCGTTGGGGATATTCGTCCCGCTCCGGCACCGGTGAGGGTTGGTGGATTGTCGACTGGCCTGACGCGGAGGATCACTTTAGCTCCGGCGTTCAACGGCTCACGCGCATCGCGACCGCCGAGCCGTTACATATGCGGCTGGCGGACGACCGCCTTTTCGATAATCCGTGGATTTATGCCACGCAAGCCGGCTGGTGGAACCTCAGCGATGCCGAGACGGCGCGTTTGCGCGAGTACCTGCTCCGTGGCGGATTCCTCGTGGTCGACGACTTCTGGGGCGACGAGCCTTGGAAAATCTTTCGCGACACCATGGATCGCGTGCTTCCGCGCCATCAAATCCTCGACATCGAGATGGACGCTTCCGTGATGCACGTCGTGTACGACATCGAGAAGAAGGATTTGTCTTTCATCCCCGGCACGCGCCACCTCCGCGCGGGACCTGATGGTTCGGTGGTGGTCCATCAGCCCGAGGGAACCGCGCCCGCCTGGCGATCCCTCAACGATAACCACGGCCGCATGGTGGTGGCCGTTAACTTCAATACCGACGTCGGCGACGCCTGGGAGTATGCCGATTCGCCGCGGTATCCGGAGCATATGACCGCGCTGGCGTACCGCTATGGGATCAACTACCTTGTCTACGCAATGACGCACTAAGCTTGCATCGCTTGATGTTTCTGTCTATTCTGTAATAACAGAATGACAGATGGTCGAAATCGTAGAACTCACCCGCATCCATGCGCCGCTCGCGCGCTGCTTCGACCTCGCCCGCAGCGTTGAAGTTCATCTTGCCGGTAACGTGCACTTCGGGGAACAGGCCGTCGCCGCCGCGGGTGTCACGTCCGGTCTTCTCGAACCGGGTCAGCGTGTCACCTGGCGCGCCCGGCACTTCTTCGTCCGGCGAACGCTCACCAGCGAGATCACCGCCATGGACGCGCCGACCTACTTCCAGGACACCATGCTTCGCGGCGCTTTCCGATCAATGCGGCACGATCATTTCTTCCGTACGCTACGCTCCGGCGAAGCCGAAATGGGTGCTACTGAAATGAAGGACGTCTTCCGCTTCGCCGCGCCTTATCCGCCGCTCGGATGGATCGCCGAAACGCTGGTCCTCCGCCGCTACATGCGTGCTCTGTTACGGGAACGAAATCAGGTCATCCAACGCATCGCCGAATCCGGCGAGTGGCGCAAGTATCTTCCATGCGCATCATAATTCCAGGTGGCAGCGGCCAGGTCGGCACAATCCTGGCGCGCCATTTCCACGCGCGGGGCCACGCGGTCACCGTCCTCAGCCGTGCGCCGCGCCCAGCGCCATGGCAAGTCATCACCTGGGATGGCGTCACCCCCGGCCCGTGGACCGCAGAGCTGGAACAATCCGATGTCTGCATCAACTTAACCGGCCGCAGCGTCAACTGCCGCTACACGGAAAAGAACCGCCGCGCCATCTTTGACTCCCGCATACGCGGCACTTTATTACTAAACGAGGTCATCTCGTCCCTTCCGCGTCCGCCGCGGCTGTGGCTCAACGCAAGCACCGCCACCATCTATCGCCATTCGCTCGATCGCGCCATGGATGAGGCTACCGGCGAACTCGGCGGCAACGAGCCCGGGGCGCCGGACACCTGGAACTTCTCGATCGATGTCGCGAAAAGTTGGGAGCAGGCCTTCTTCTCCATTCCTACTCCCCGCACCCGCAAGATCGCCATGCGCAGCGCTATTACGCTGAGTCCGGACCACGGCGGCGTCTTCGATGTCCTCCTCAATCTCGTCCGGCGCGGACTCGGCGGTAGGGATCGGGTCATCAATTCATATCCTGGATTCACGAAGCCGATCTCGTTCGCGCCATCGATTTCCTCATCAACGGCGAACATCTCGACGGCGTCGTCAACCTGGCGTCGCCCAATCCTCTTCCAAACAGGGACTTTCTGCGGGAATTGCGCCGCGCCTCCGGTGCACGCATCGCTCTGGCCGCTCCTGCCTGGCTACTCGAAATCGGTACGTTCCTCATGCGGACCGAATCGGAATTCGTTCTAAAAAGCCGGCGCGTTATTCCGGGCCGCCTGATGGACGCCGACTTTCCGTTTCAATTTCCTGACTGGCCTCAAGCCGCGCGCGACCTCGTAACGAGATGGTGCGCCGGGTTACGCTGACCGTCAGCTCCGCAAAGCCGTCGCGGGCGCGTGCGCTTCCAAGCCACCCGAGAACGCCACTTGATTTCTGCCGCGGTGCTTCGCTTCATACAGCGCTTTGTCCGCGTCCGCCACCAACTCGCTGGTCACCGCGGGTCTTCCCGCCGTCGCCGTGGCCACGCCGACACTTACCGTAACATTCGCTCCGATCGGGGACACCGGGTGTTGGAGCTGAAGCCGCGTGATGCCGAGCCGGACGGTTTCCGCGAATTGCATCGCGCCTTCCTCGTCGGTGGCCGGAAGAATGAATCCGAATTCTTCTCCCCCGCAACGCGCCACCAAATCGGTATCCCGCCGCTGCAGCGCCCGCAGTTCGGACGCAATCCGTACCAGGCAATCGTCGCCGCATTGGTGTCCCAAAGAGTCGTTCAGGAGCTTGAAATAGTCGACGTCCAACAGAACCAACGATAGAGGAGACCCGGTCCGCAGCATGTGGGACCATTCACTTTCGAGCGCCTCATCGAACTTCCGGCGATTGGCAATCCGGGTCAGCCCGTCCATCGACGCCAACCGCAGAAGATCCGCGTTAGCTTTCTTCAACGCGGTCGTACGCTCGTCCACTCGCGCGCGCAGCATGACGATCCACGCAACCGCTACCAATCCGGCCACCATCGCCGCCCCGAATAAGCCCCATAACCGTTCGGCAGTCCACCACGGTGCCTCGGACACCACTTCGACATCGCCCGGCGCTCGAATGATGATCCGAAAACCCTGAGGCAAGCTGTAGCTGTCGTACATCATCAGGCAAACACCCACCAGACTGAGAACGCTCCCCGCGCGGTCAACCCCCGCTCGGTCAACCCCGGCGCGCACGCCCGCTTTGGCCGGCAGAAGCGCCGCAAAGTGCCGGCCATCCGAATCCAGGATCAAAGTCAACCCCTCCGGTCCGCGCGAACTCTGCAGTAGGGTTCCTTCAATCCGCACCAGCCGCAAGTCGAAGTGCGTGCTGGTGTGCAGAAAGACGGTCGGATCGCCGGTCGGGGACGCTCGAAACGTGAGGATTTCCTTGGCATTCACCGCCACCGGATTAACCGCGATGCCGCTTGGCGTCACGCGGCAGATCGCATCTACTAAGCCGGGCCTCCGATCCACCAGTTCTCGAAACCCGACTACGTTGAGATTTTCTCCCGCCCGCGGTGAACAATCCGGCGACGCTTCCACGGCGGCGTTGGCCACTCCATTGGGGCGTTGGCCACTCCATTGGTAAGATAGATCCGGGCACCGTCGACAGCGGTAACAGAACCGTTGACCCGCATCTGCGAGTCCAGATCGGACGTGACATCGAACTGCCCAAGCGAACTTAACGAGCTCAAGGGTAGGGAATATGGGTCAGCCGGCGCGGGCTTTTCGATCGTGACGTAGCGCTCGCCGGGCACAAACAGCTTTACACCACGCGATTGTCTGCGGTCGTTATAGAGAACGCTCACGGCTCCGCGCATCTTCACTCGCGCTCCCACCAGCATGTGTTCCCAATTCGGAAACTCCTGCATAATGACCAGGATTTTGCCGCCTTCCACCGCCAGACTCAGCTGAATGCTCCCGGCCATGGCTTTTCCCGACCGCACCGTGCCTTCCACTTCCACCCAGTCGCACACCCACTTTCCCGTCACGAGCTGATCGAAGCCTCGCCGTTTCGGTACCGGCAATGCCGCCTCTCCCAGCACCTTGAATGAGCCATTCTTCAAACAGGGGGAAAAGTCCCCCGGCGTGGTGATCCCGTGGACTTCCACCATTTGACCGGTGTGCAGTTGCGGGACCGCGGGCGTGTATGCGAAGTACACAAACGCGCCACCCGTGCGGTCATAAATGAACACCAGCCCCAGTTTCACCACGGCGTACGTCACGACACCGCGAAGAACCACCGGATACTCCCGCTTCGCCTCATCCACCGTGAGTTGGCTCACTTGCGATGCATGCGTCAGAATCCGGGTCTCCCGCGCCCATGCCTCTTGGGCGCCAGTCGAAAACGCAAGCGCCAGAAACAGCGCTTGGCTCAATCCGGAGATCGTCCGTACTAGCCGGACACTCCTCCCGCCAATCGCGCCGGTCGGCCGCCTCTTTCTCCCCATTCACTGGTCTCTGGGACTCTATCGGCGGTTCCTGGGATTTCTTTACGGACACCGCGGTTTCGAAAGCTGATCCACGTGTTATAAAGCCGTAGGCCCTAAACTCCCATGCGATTCCACATACTGAGCACTCCTATTTGCGCCCTCATTGTTTCTCTCGCCGCAAACGCCCAAACGAGCGTAATTACTGACCGGTACGACAATTCCCGCACCGGGTGGAATCCCGGCGAGACGTCGCTCACCACCACGAACGTCAGCTCCTCCACATTCGGAAAGCTCTACAACTACCCCGTCGATGGCTCTGTGTTCGCGCAGCCCTTATACGTGCCCAACGTTGCGATTCCTGGAAATGGAGTTCATAACGTACTGTACGTCGTCACCATGAATGACAGCGTCTATGCTTTCGACGCCGATCAAAATCTGACCCTCTGGAAAGAATCGTTCATCAACACAGCCGCCGGTATCACTCCCGTCCCCATTTCCGACATCACCGGTTCAAATAGCCTGAACATCGTGGGGTTCGTGGGCATCGAAAGTACGCCCGTTATCGACCCGTCCACGAATACGATGTACCTGGTCGCGCGGACTAAAGAAGTTACCGCATCCGGCACGAGTTATGTCCAGCGGCTGCACGCCGTTGACATCACCACGGGCGCGGAAAAGTTTGGCGGACCCGCCGTCATCTCCGGCTCGGTGCCCGGTACTGGCGAAGAATCCTCCGGCGGAGTCCTCTCGTTCGATCCGTTT
Organism: Bryobacteraceae bacterium; assembly: GCA_965225785.1. Taxonomy (GTDB): domain Bacteria; phylum Acidobacteriota; class Terriglobia; order Bryobacterales; family Bryobacteraceae; genus Bog-113. The sequence continues at coordinate 532,737 of CBDDBV010000035.1, forward strand.
TGGCAGAATCAGCGGTCCGCTCTGGCTCTATCCAATGGTCAGGTCGTCATCATGTGGGCGTCGCATGAAGACGACCAACCCTATCACGGCTGGGTCATGGCATACAGCGCCTCCACTCTCGCGCAAACCGGTATCTTCTGCGATACTCCCAACGGATCGGAAGGCGGCATTTGGATGTCCGGCCGCGCCCCCGTGGTTTCGAATGGAAACATCTATCTGATTACCGGCAATGGAACCATTGACAAGAATGCGGACTTCGGGGAAAGTGTCCTGCGGTTAAGTACCGCTTCCGGGGGCCTCACATTCGCCGATTACTTCACCGCGTCCAATGCATCTTCGCTCAACAGTGGCGATATTGACCTCGGGTCCAGCGGCCTGGTGCTCATTCCGAAAGCCAACTTACTCGTCGGCGGCGGCAAACAAGGCGTTCTCTACCTTCTAAATCCCGCCAACCTCGGCCACTATGCGGCCAACGATTCGCAAATCCCGCAGAAGTTTCAAGCCGTGAACAACCTGATCTACGCCGGACCGTCTTACTGGCAAAGCGCGAGCAAAGGACAGCTTCTCTATATCTGGGCGCAGAACGATTTTATGAAGGCCTACCAGTTCACCGGCGCCACCTTCAACACCACGCCCATCATTCAAAGCACCGTCCAAACGTCGTCGGGCAACAACCCGGGCGGTACGCTCACCATATCGTCCTCCGGCAACACCGACTCCACCGGCATCGTCTGGGCTTCCATGACCATCTCCGGCGACGAGGATCACGGGCTTACATCCGGCATTCTCCGCGCGATCAACGCCGTCACCGGAGCCGAACTCTGGAACAGTCAGATGGTTCCCAGCCGGGACTCTGAAGGCGCCTACTTAGCGAAGTTCGTCTCGCCATTAGTGATCAATGGCAAAGTCTATATGGCTACCTTCACCGATTACTCCACCACTAACTCGGTGGTCGTTTACGGATTGCTTACGGCCAGCCCGCAATTTACCCTTGCGGTCACCCCGTCCAGCCAGGCGATTGTTCCCGGCGGAGCGTCCGCCGCTCTTGCTGTATCCGTTTCGCCGCTTTCCGGCCATAGCTTCACGGGCGCGGTGAATCTATCCGTCACCGGACTACCGTCAGGAGTTACCGGTACGTTCTCACCGGGGACGGTGTCCGGCGCCGGCACTTCCACTCTCACTCTCACCGCGTCGGCTTCCGCCGCTCTCGGTCAGAGCATGCTCACTATTACGGGCAAGGGCGCCAAGAGCGGCTTCACCGCCACCGCTACCGTCAAGCTAACCGTCACCAATCGGGCCGGCGGCATCAGCGTCAACTTCGTCGGCAACGGAACGCCGCTCAACTCCGCCGATGTCGCCGGCGTCGCCGCGAAGGCGCAGTGGAACAACATCACCGGATTTTCGGGCACAGCGCCCGCGCTTACCGATGAGTTCGGCAACGCCACAACCGTATCTATGACTTACTCCGGCGAAAACCCCTGGGAACTCCCCATCACCGCGACAACTCCCAACGAGGTCATGATGCAGGGCTATCTCGATGACCAGGATGCCGGCGCCACCACCGTCACCTTCTCGGGGTTGCTACAGCTCCCGTCGGGTTACACCGTCTATGTTTACGCTGATGGTGACAACACCACATCTCTACGGGCGGGGAGCTACGTCATCTCAGGCGCCGGAATCACCACGCAAACCGTCACCATCGCGGACCTGCCGAACACGAATTTCAGCGGAACCTTCAAGCAGGCAAGCTCTTCGACGCCCGCCGGAAACTATGCCGTATTCTCCGTCCCGGGTGGAAGCTTCACGCTCACTGCGACACCTACTGTCTCCGCGCGCGCCCCCGTCAACGGAATCCAGATCATTCCCAACTAAAGCCCCGCTAAAGCTCCGCTCCCGCGGCCACCAACATCCCGATCGTCTCATTGGCGCGATCGGGATTTACCTGTCCCGTATTCCGCCCATACATCGCCCAACCCAGCGGCGTCGCCCCGTAGCGTTCGTCCTGGACATCCAGCCGCGCACCGCGTTCCAGTAACAGCCGGACCACTTCCACCTGACCGGTCAACGCGGCCCAATGCAGGCCCGTCCCCACTTCCGCCCCGCGCTCAAGTAAGTACTCCACCACCGCCTTGCGCCCGTATTCGCAAGCCCACTGGAACCCGTATTTCGTGTCATCCGAGGACGCGCCCGGCAACAACTCCCGCACTCGATCCAAACGCCCCAGCCCGGCCGCACCTTCGAAATCCAACCGTGCCCCGCGGCCGGCGAGAAACTCCGCCGCCTGTTTGCGTCCGTTGCGCAGACAGCCATTCACCGCGCTGCCGCCGTCCGGTCCGTCGATGCTCGCGTCATGCGCAAGCAGCAGGTCCAGCAGCTCCAGTTGCACGCCCGCCTTCTCCGGATGCGCGCTCGTCGCCGCCAGCCCCAGCGTGGTCGCTCCGCCTCCGTACGCGTTGCACTCCGCATTCACGTCCGCGCCCGCGTCCAGCAACATCCGCGCGATCGCCACCACATTCGGCGGCGTTTTCTGGCGGGAGTCTTCCACGCCGTTCGCCGCCGTGTAATGCAGCAGAGTCGCGCCATGCTCCCTCGCGGATCGCGCCGTCACCAACTTCGGATACTGTTCGATCAACTCTCCCAGCCTGTTCGCGTCCCCGCTTACCACCGCATCCGCCGCTTCCTCGAATAACAAATCAGATACCAAAAGTTGTGACTCCTCGCTCAAGTTACTTACGGGTTAGTGATATTGATCTGCATTCCCGTATAGCTCGACACCGGCCCGCACGTGGTCACGGTGGCAACTAATCCCTCGCCCGCGATGGTGCTGTCATTGGGTAGCGTAATCACGGTGCTTAACTCATAAGCGACGTTCGGTATCACATCTAAGTCAAAGCTCACCTTAAACGGATACCCGCCCGCCTCATCGCGCACCAGTAAGCCGAAGGTACAACTGCCCCGATAGCTGCGGCTCACGAAGTAATTGTTCAGCAGGTACTGGCTGGTCCCGTCCGCCGACACGTGTGTGTCCGGCTGCACCAGGCCGATATTGCTACCCGCCGCGCCCGAAATACAGTAGAAGCAGGGAAGCAAGACCGGCGGTGTCTGAGGAGTGTAATCGCCCAGAATGGTCAGTACGTTCTGAGCCTCCGGCCCGCCCGCGCCGGAAGGCGGTAAAGGTATCGATTTCCACGAGTAAGTGGTCGACGTCACAGGTAGGTTCCGGGTCGCGGTCAGAATCGCTTCAGCTTCGGCCTGGTTGGATTGAGCGAATAAAGCGCCGGCGTTCGGTGCAAGCGCGGTAAGTAAGAGAGAACGCACTTGGAAAACCTCCACGAAGACTATATACCCTTCTTCGCCGATCTAGGAACTCTTAATCTTCCCGCGCTTCACCGCTTCTAACCGCGCGGAACCGCACGTTTTTTCCCGCTCGCTACCGCCGCATCCAGCCGCGCTCCCAACGCCGCGAACTCTTCCCGCGGTCCGGCCCATTCCAATTCATCCACCGCGCCGAATACGTCAATATCCGTCCGCAACGTGGCCAGTTTCCGAAACAACAATGCCCGCTCCCGCTCTCTCGCCAGCGTCCCGGCCAACGCCCCCGCGTTCGCCGCATCCACTCCCCACGCGCTCCAATCCGCCGGAATCGCTTCCAGATGAACGTACCGCGCCAGCACCGCCGCGGTCGATTTCGCTCCCCATCCCGGCAGCCCCGGATAACCATCGGCGGAGTCACCCACCAGCGCCAGGTAATCCGGAATGGACTCCGGCGACACGCCGAACTTCTTCACCACTCCCGGCTCGTCCCGAATCTCCCGCGTCCGCCGATTCATCTGCACAATCCTGGTCCCGCGCACGCATTGCCCCAGATCCTTATCCGGCGTGCAGATAATCACCCGCTCCACCCGCGCATCCGCGCCGGCCCGCAGCGCCGCGGCCGCCAACGCATCGTCCGCTTCAAACTCCACCATCGGCCACACCACAATGCCCGCCGCCGTCAGCACTTCTTCCAGCAATGGAAACTGACTCAGTAACTCCGGGTCCACGCCCGCGCCCGTCTTATACCCCGGCCACAATCGATTCCGGAATGACTCGATCACGTGATCCGTCGCCACCCCCACATGTGTCGCGCCCTGTTGAATCATCCCCAGCACGGAACGAAGCACGCCCCGCACCGCCGCCACTTCGCGCCCACCCGAATCGCGCGCGGGCGGCAGCGCATAATAATGCCGGAATAACTCGTATGTGCCGTCGACCAGATGTACTTCCATAATTAACGGGTTAGTTACGAATCATTTTATGATTCAATATACGTGAACCGGCAACCACTATCATGCGACCGAACCTACTCTTCCCCGCACCCATCTTACTCATGTTCCGCCTCATCTTTACTTCCGTCTTCGCCGCGCAATCGCCCGCCCAACTGACCATTAACACCTTTGCGGGTAACGGAACCGCCGCTTTCTCCGGTGACGGCGGCCCCGCTACAGCCGCGTCGCTGAGCCTGCCCGTATTCGTCGCGGCCGACGCCGCCGGAAACGTCTACATAGCCGACCAGAACAACAACCGCATCCGCCTCGTAAACACCCACGGCACGATCTCCACCTTCGCCGGTAACGGTTCAGCCGATTTCAGCGGTGACGGCGGACCCGCAACCCAAGCCAGCTTGAACAGCCCTACCGGTGTTTTCGCCGATGGACTCGGTAACGTCTTCATCGCCGACGTCGGCAACCAACGCATTCGCAAAGTCGATTCCAGTGGAACCATCACCACCGTCGCCGGCAGCGGTTCCCGCGGCTACAGCGGCGACGGCGGCCTCGCCACCTCCGCCGGATTCTACAACCCCGATCGCGCCGTCGTCGATCGCTCCGGCAACATCTACATCGCCGATCAGTCCGATCACCGTGTCCGCAAAGTCGATTCCGCCTCCGGCATCGTCACCACCGTCGCCGGGACAGGCGGTCAAGGGTTCAGCGGCGATGGTGGACCGGCCACCAGTGCGGAGCTAAACAACCCCGACGCGGTCGCGCTCGATCTCAACGGCAATCTCTACATCGCGGATCAATTCAATCAGCGCATCCGCAAAGTCGATACTTCGGGAACGATCACCACCGTCGCCGGGAATGGAACCGCGGCGTTCGGAGGCGACGGCGGTCCGGCCACTTCCGCCAGCCTGAACTACCCCGGCGGCCTGATCGTCGATAGCTCCGGCAACATCTACTTCGCCGACGATCTCAATTTCCGCGTCCGCGAAGTGTCCGCGTCAGGCGTCATCACGACGGTCGCCGGCGATGGCGCGCAAGGCTTCGGCGGTGACGGCGGACCCGCGCTCGACGCATCTCTGAACGGCCAATTCGGCGTCGCGATCGACCCTTCCGGGAATCTTCTGATCGCCGATAGCGCCAACAACCGCATTCGGATCGTAGCCGCGGCCTCGTCCGTCACTCCCGTGTTTCCCGCCATCGGCGTCACCAACGGCGCCAGTTTCATCTCGGGCGGTTCGGCCGGCGCGTTGGGCACCATCTTCGGCGTGCATCTCAGCGTCAACCTGGAAGGCGTCGTCGCCGCGTCATCCATCCCTCTGCCCACTCACGTGCAAAGCACCACCGTTACCGTGAACGGATATCTCGCGCCCATTATCGCCGTCGTCAACGTGGATGGCAGCGAGCAAATTAACTTTCAGATGCCGTGGGAAGTGGCCGGCCAATCCACCGTCTCCGTGGTCGTCGACAACGGCGTCGCCTCCAACGCCGCGGTAACCGTTCCCATCTTCGCCGCGCAGCCCGGAATCTTTTCAGGCGACGGTATAAACGGCGCCATTGAACATCTCAACGGAACCGTCGTCACCACCGCCAACCCCGCCGCGCCCGGCGAATACGTCGTCGTGTTCGCTACCGGACTCGGCCCCGTCAGCCCCGCGATCGCTAGCGGTGCGGCCGCGCCCGTAAGTCCGCTTTCCAACACCACGTTCATCCCTACCGCCACCATCGGCGGGATTAACGCGCCCATTGTCTTCAGCGGCGAGGCACCTTACTTTGTGGGCCTGAATCAGATCAACCTCCAGGTCCCGTCAAGCGCTCCCAGCGGCAGTCAGGATCTTATCCTTACCGCGAATGGAGTCGCGGCGAAGTCCGTCAAGATCGCCATCCAGTAAGACAAACTTACTTCGCCCGCTCCAGCGCCGCCGCCGGGATCCGCTTACCCACCATCGCCCCGTACGCGCCCAAATCCGTCGAAACGCGGCCGGAGTAGAGCGGAAAGTAAGTCTTATCTCCGGTCAATAAGTTATCCACAGAACTGTAGTCCATCACCGGTAGATCAATTGTCACGTGGGTAATGCGATTGGAAAGGTTCACCATCACCACAATCTCTTCGTTCCCTTTCTTGCGCAGGAAACTTAACACCCGATCCGGTTCGCTGTTATTAATCCAGACTAAATTCCCGGAAGTGAGCGCCGCGTTCTCTTTTCGCATCGCAAACAGCCGCTTATATTTCACGAGCGTTTCGTCCGCCGATTCGCGATCGTTCTGATCCCGCGCCGTGGTCCACGCGATCGGCGCACCGGTAATCCAATGGGTCGGCGTCGTGTCCGCGATCTCCTGGCCGTTGTACAGAAACGGAATGCCATCCAGCGTGAAGTCTAAGATCGACGCCGCCATCGCGCCATCTTCGCCGAACTGCACCACCGCGCGCCGCCAGTCGTGGTTGTCACTGAAGCGCATGATCCTCGCGCCCTTCGGGAACGTCTTCCGCGTCTCTTCCCAGCCTTCTCTGATCCGGATCGCCGGCTGACCTTCCTGAATCACCGAACGAAGCGTCAGATAACCCTGAAAACTGTAGTTGATATCGAACGCGTGAAGCTGATCGTCCGGCCGGTCCGACTCTGAAAGGAGAATCAAATCCTTATTTACCGCGTCCAGTGACTTCCGCGCTTCTTCCCAAAACGAAATCGGCACGCCCGCGCCCACGTCGCACCGGAACCCATCCACCTGGAAGTCCCGCACCCAATGCACCATGCTCCCGATCAGATACTTGCGCACTTCCGCCTTGGAGTAATCCGGCAGCGGCTGCGGCCAGAAACCCCGCGCAATCCTGCCATCGTCCGTGTGCATCAGCCAGTCCGGATTCCGCATCATCACGCCATCCGGCGCCGTATGGTAATAAATCAGATCCAGCATCACTTTCAAATGAAGCTGGTGCGCGGCCGCGACAAAGTCGTGTAAGTCCTGCTCCGTGCCATATTGCGGATCCACCGCGCTGTAATCCGCGATGTTATACGGCGAGGCATGCGGCTCACCCGACCGTTTGGCGATCGGGCCCAAATACACCACCGCCGCGCCCAGTTCCGCTATCCGCTTCAGCCCCGGAATCGCTCCCCGCAGCGTTCCTTCCTTACTGAACGCGGTCAGCCAAAGCTCATAAATGGTCAGCTTGTTCATCCATTCGGGTTCGCTCCGCGCCTCGCGTTCCCCGAATGAAAAACCCTGTCCAACGAATGACGCCGCCCCCACCAGCAGGGCCAGACCGGCCGCAACGCAAGCGCGCATATCATCTACATCGGCGCTAACCGCGGATCACTGCACCGCAATCGTCACCGGATTCGTCAACTTCCCATCCACATTCAGCGTCACGTTTACCGTCCCCGCGCCTTTCAAGCTCTGCGGAAGCTGGATGTTGATTTGGTCTTCACCGACATATACTCCCTGCGCCCCCGCATACGCGGTACTTAGCGCCGTGCTCCCGACCGTCGCCGTCACCGGCGTTTGATGTCCCCGAATCCCCGTCCCATACAGAATCAAGTACACCGAAGTCGATCCGCTCCCCACATTAATCGGCGCCGGCGAAAACGTCTGGCCGCTCACCGAAACCGTCGAAGTAATCACCGGAGTAACGCTGTTCATATAAGTAAACACCTGGCCGATTGCCACGCCGCTCACATCGAACACCCCCGGCGCCACCGAAACAATCGGCTGCTGCACCGTCACCGTTCCGTTCGGCGTCGCAATCGCCACGGTCGCATTGTTCAGCGCCGTCCCGTCCGGAATCGCGTAGTTGATTTGCGTCGGCGAAGCATAGAACATAGGCGCCTTGCGCGCCACCCCCAGCGAATCCGTCACCAGAATCGACGCGCCTCCCAATTGAGTCGGCAGCGGCAATCCCGACGCGCTCATGGTCGAAGACGCCAGCCCCGCTCCGAACGCCGACACGATCGACGATGTAGCCAGCGGCCCCGTCGCAAAGCTGGCCGCGTTCGTGTCCGTAATTGTCGTGGGCGCAGTCTTATTCAACAAAATCGACCCCGTCCCCGCCGGGAACGAGCTGATACTTCCCCCAATCGTGTCGATTTGCGTCGTTATGTCAGGCCCGCTGAGAATCAGATCCAATAAATTGACTTTGAAGTCCAGCGTGAAAAGATCCGGCCTGCCATCCCCGTTGAAGTCTCCAACCGAAACGGAAAAAGGATAAGAAGCATTCGAAGGGCTCACCACCGTCTCCGCTGCGCCGAACGTTCCGTCGCCATGATTCGGCCGCACTACCACCCCACCCGTCACCAAGGGCGGGTCTGTCAGGCTGGAATAAATCACCAACCCGATAATGTCCGGATACTTCGTACCTAAGACCGGTGTCAGAGCTGCCCCTACGGTCGCCTGGTTCATCGCCAACTGCGAATCCTCCGTCGTAAAACCCGGAGTGAACGACCCGTCGCCATTTCCCAGAAACACTCCCACTCCCGACAGATCGTTTAAATCCTCGTCCAGAATCGCCGCGATCGAAAGCCCCGCAAAAACCACGTCGAGCTTTCCATCGCCATTGATATCGCCCAACATCATCCCGGTCTGCGGAATCCCGGTCAACGGATACTGGTGTTCCAACTGAAATCCGCCCAGGCCATTTCCGATCGCGACAAACACATAGGCAACAGGCGGGTCGGTTAGCCCGGACGCGTTGTAATCGAATGCGATCCCGACAATGTCCTGCTTCCCGTCGCGATTCACATCGGCAAGCTGCACCGCATAGGGTTCCGTTCCTGTGGGCGCAATGTTGAGCGTGACTGGCGCCGCGAAGGTGCCGTTACCTTCTCCCAGCATCACCACCGCCTGCCCGATCGCGCCCGCGCTCGTCAGCCCCACCGACGGCACTGTTTGAATGATCAGCGCCAGATCCAGAATCCCGTCCCCATTCACATCCGCCGTGGTCAGCGGCTCCACGAAACCATCGAGAAATCCTGACACCACGGGGAAGGGAGTCTTGCTGAAGATCGGAGCGCCGAACGTTCCGTCGCCGCGCCCCGGCAGCACCATGACATTAGCAGTAAGCGTGCAGGACGCCAGCAGGTCCAGATGTCCATCGCGGTTGAAGTCGCCCGTGATCGCCTGGCCCGGTTGGCAACCCGCCGTGCTGTACACCACGGGCGTGCGGAAGGTTCCGTCCCCCACGCCAAGAAGAATAGAGACGGAGGAGACGGCGGTATTCGAGATGGCGATGTCCAGGTGGCCGTCCCCGTTGAAGTCGCCGGGGGTCGATGCCAAGGGCCCGGCCAGCGTCGTCACCGTCACGCCCTGGCTAAATACATTTGTCTGCGCGCCGAGCGGGCAAATAAACGAAAAAAGAAGATACAAGGAGAGAAAAGCGACTAAGAGGTGCCGGTGCATACGAGAGAAGTGTACAGGTTCCGGCAAATCATCTCAGGGTGGGGATGAACTTCTCATCCCCACCCCGGTTGCAAGCCTACCCGGTAACGTCGAAGTAACAAACCGCGCTGTTGCCCGATTTGTTATCGACGATCAAGGCCCACGGCCCGGACGTTAAATCGCTTCCCCAGAACGGAATACCGAACGGCGTTTCGATGTTCGTGCTGCTATTCGGCGAGAATGTTTGCACCTGGTTGACCAGCGGTGACCCCGAGTACAGCGGTATGACGATGAAGTCAACCTGTGTGGAGGAAACGCCGCCGGAGAAATACTCAAACGAATACGATCCCGCGCCGATGTTCCACGGCGTCACCGACGTGGTTGTCGCGCCCGTCGGATCGTAAACCGCGCAGGAACTCACTGACGGTGCCATCGGATTTACCCCGAACCTCGCCAGAACCTGCTGGATTTGAGCGGGCGTGTAATTGTGTTTGGTGACCACGGGAGAGCTATTTACTTCCGCCGTCGCCGCGGTCGTCAAAAGTAGCATCGCGCTCACCGTGGATAACGTGAGCCCGAGAATTCGGTTAATCATTCGAATCTCCTTTTCAGATTCGCTCTGCAAAAAAAGAAGTTCAACAGAGCAACGCTATATTACTCCAAAAAAAAGAGATATAGCAGGCGCAAAGAAGGACGAATTGTGTCTTTTCCCTCAACCCGTTATGCAGTCGATTCGCGGCAAATTCGTCGCAGCGCGTGCTCCCTCGGCTGCGTCGACCTCCGGAGTCTTCCAAATCTTTAGAGGATCGGTGTGTCGGCCACATTCCGAAGCATAGCGGACACCGGTCACGGCCAGAAAAATTTTATCTTCACTACTAACCCAACAACTTACGGGCCTCCGCGCCCTTGGCCGCTTCGCCCCGTTCTAACGTGAAGCCGTAAGGAGCACCACCCGAATGTCCGCAGCCGCCGCCCCGATCCGTCTTTCCACCGTTCCGTCCTACGCAACTTCGCAAGCCGTCCTCCTGCCACACGAGGATCAGGCCGCCTATAGCGCGTTAGCCGCTCACTACATGGAAGCCTACCGCCCCGAAACTCCCGGCGAGCTCGATCTCGTCCATTCGCTTCACCAAACCCGCTGGCGCATCGAACGTCTCGTTGCCGTCGAGCACGGCCTCATCGCTCTCGGACTCACCCAAAGCCTTCCGTCCATCGACGCCCGCTTCGGCGACCTGGACGACCTCACCCGCCAAGCCTTGGCCCAAGCCGAGGGCTTCGTCACCAACGCCCGCACCATCGAACAATTGAACCGTCAGGAATCGCGGCTGGAGCGCCAATACCAGCGCCTGCGGATCGAACTGGAACAACTCATCGCCTCCCGCGACTCGGCGTCCAATATCGAAGAGATCGCCGATCCCGCGGCCGCGCCTGCGAAGCCTGCGACGCAAGCTGGCCTTATTCCGTCAAAAGAAGTTCCTTCAAAAGAAGTTCCGTCAAAAGAAGTTCCGTCAAAAAAGCTGGAGCCGATGCCGCATTTCTCCGGCCCCATGAAAGATATCAAGCGCAAACAGTGGCTTCGCCGCCAACTTAAAGCCCAAACGGCCGCCCTGAACTTATAAATCGCTCGATCGAGAACACTTTCGGCGCTCCCTTTCCTCCGGTTCGGCCGCGCGCACACTCGAACTGTGTCCAGCCCGCGCCGCTTTCGGATATACTCCCGAAATGCCCCGGATCGACTCTCATAAACCCGGCACATTCTGCTGGATCGAACTTGCCACAACGGATCAGGAATCCGCCAAGGCCTTTTACTCCAACTTATTCGGCTGGGCTTCCAACGACCTTCCCATGGGCCCCGGCGAGACGTACACCATGTTCAACCTCGACGGCCAAACGGTCGGCGCGGCTTTTAGAATCACCTCGCATATGCCGGGCCTTCCGCCCAACTGGACCCTCTACATCGCCGTCGCCAATGCCGACGACACTGCGAAGAAAGCCGCGCAACTCGGCGCCAAACTTCTCAAAGAACCGTTCGATGTTTTCGACGCCGGCCGCATGGCTGTGATCGAAGATCCCACCGGCGCGGCCTTCTGTATCTGGCAGGCCGGCACTACCAAAGGTATCGATATCTCCGGCGAAGAAGGCGCGCTTTGCTGGGCGGATCTCAGCACGCCCGATCCCGATAAGGCCCAGTCTTTCTACAAGGCTCTGTTCGACTGGAGAATCGCGCCCGGTGAACACGACCCCTCCGGCTACCTGCACATCCAAAATGGCGACGCCTTTATCGGTGGCATCCAGACCGTCGAACAACGCAACCCGCACGCGCCGCCGCACTGGCTCATCTACCTCCAATCCTCCGATTGCGACGGCGACGCCGCCAAAGCCGAAGCCCACGGCGGCCACGTCCACATGCCTCCGGTCTCGATCCCCAACACTGGCCGCTTCGCCGTCTTGAGTGATCCGCAAGGCGCCGTGTTCGCTCTTTACGAACCTCTCGATGCCGCGTGATCATGCCGCTTGATCCGGCCCAAATCCGCTTCACCTGCCTTCCCGGCTGCACCAACTGCTGCGACCAGCGCGGATACGTCTACCTCACTGAGGCCGACCTTGTCCGCGCCGCCGCTTTCCTCCAACTCTCACCGGCCGATTTCGAATCCCGCTACATCTATCGAACCCGCCACCTGATTCGACTCCGCAAACCTGCGCGCTCGCAATGCCACTTCCTCAAAGGTCATGGCTGCGGAATCCATCCGGCCAAACCTACGCAATGCCGCACGTTCCCGTTCTGGCCCGACCTGATACAAAACGAATCCCACTGGCGCGACACCGCCAACTACTGCCCCGGCATCGGTGTCGGCGATTTCGTCCCGCTTGCCGAAGTGCAAAAGGCTTTGGCCGAAATGACCGAAGCCGATTCTTAGGTTAAAAAGCGTGGGCAAAGGTTGCGGTCATTGCTTATCCAGAACCGTCAAGAATTCCTCAATGGAAACTCCGGACTTTAAAATGAGCGCCCGCAGGGTGCCGCGCGCAACTTCGCTGTGATTCGGAACCGAAAGTGTGACCACCGAACCGGGTTTGGTGAGGATGATATGGCTGCCACGTTGACGAGCTACCAGCCAGCCCATTCTCTCGAATGCGCGCACGGCCTCTCGCGGACGAAGCAGTGGCACGACTGCCATCAGACAGTGACTTCGATTTCCCGTGTGGTCGCCATCAAAGGCACACCGCGCTCGGCTCGGACGGCGAGGCATTCGCGGATTGCGTCCGAGATATTCGCCTCAGCCTCAGCTTCTGTCCTGCCTTGACTGACGCATCCCGGGATTGCGGGGCACTCCGCGACATACGCACCATCCTCATCCTTATAAATGCTGACGAGAAACTTCATCCCTTAATCGTAGCGCCCGCCGGGCTACATCTACGTTCACTGACCCTTGGGCTCCCTGAGACTGAGATCGAGGATTCGTGACAACATTCCTCGCGAGGCTTATCCTGAGTTAGGAGAAAGGCATGCCATGATCGTCACACTCGACCTCAACCCCGAAGTAGAGCAAGGGCTGCTCGACTTAGCCCGCGAGCGCGGCGTATCCGTCGACGCCTATCTCGGGGACATCGTTAGCCAGCAGGTGATCGATGCCGTTTCACCAGAGCCGGCGAAAGCCAAAACTCCGACTCTGCCCGCCGCCAGGCATCTCGGGGATATGGGTTCAATGCGCCGGTGCGACATCTACGACAATGTCGATTGAGCCGGGCCTTATCGATGCAAACGTCCTTGTCTATGCATTCAATTTCGATGTCCCGCAATATTCGCCTTCCCGTGCATTACTCGAAGCCGCGCTCCGCCCGGATGTACGGCTCTACGTAACGTCGCAGATTCTTTGCGAGTTCTACTCAGTGATCACGAACCCGAAGCGCGTTGACAACGTTTGGTCATCCGGCGAGGCCGTTCAAGTAATCGAGCATCTGCTGGCGCTCCCCGGCCTCCAAGTGCTCGCCACGCCAGCGCAAGCGGTAACGGGACTCCTCTCATTACTCCAGCGCCACCCGGTCACTGGCAGCAATATCTTTGACCTGCAAATTATCGCCGCGATGCAGGCCAACAACATCCATCGCATCCACACCTTTAACACCCGCGATTTCAAGGTCTTTCCCGAACTCACCGTCGTCACTCCGTAGCTCACATACTCGTCGGAAACCCCAACGTTCCGATATACTTGGCTGAAACGGAAATGCATCTCCGATTCCCAACCGCGCTCCTCCTCGCGCTCCCTATCTGCCTATCGGCCACTCCCGTCGATTTCGTCAAAGACGTCCAGCCCATCATTCAGAAGCGCTGCCTTATGTGCCACGGTCCGCAGGTCCACATGAACGGTCTGCGCCTCGATGACCGCGACCTCGCGCTCAAAGGCAGCGACTCCGGTCCCGTCATCCAGCCCGGCAAAGCCGCCGCCAGCCGCATCATCGCCATGGTCTCCGGCACCGAATCGAAGCGCATGCCGCCCAGCGGTCCGCCTCTCACCGCCGACCAGATCGCCACCATCAAAACCTGGATCGACGAAGGCGCCCACTGGCCCGATTCCGCCAAAACCCTGACCGCCGCCGCGCCGCCCAAGCTCTGGTCGCTCAAGCCTATCGCCCATCCCACTCCGCCCGCCGTTCAGAATCGCGACTGGCCCATCAACCCCATCGACCGCTTCATCCTCGCGCGCCTCGAATCCGAAGGCATCAAGCCATCGCCGCCCGCCGACCGCATCACGCTCATCCGCCGCGTCTCGCTCGATCTCACCGGCCTTCCGCCCACTCCCGCCGAAGTCGACTCTTTCGTCCGCGATAACCGCCCCGACGCTTACGAACGCGTCGTCGACAACCTGCTCGCCTCCCCGCACTATGGTGAAAAATGGGCGCGACATTGGCTCGATCTCAGCCACTATGCCGATAGCGACGGCTTTGAGAAGGATCTCGTCCGCAAGTCCGCTTGGCGCTATCGCCAGTGGGTCATCGAAGCCTTCAATCGCGATCTCCCGTACGATCAGTTCACCATTCAACAACTGGCAGGGGACGAACTCCCCGACGCGAATATGGATACCCGCATCGCCACCGGCTTTCTCCGCAACACGCTGACCAACCGCGAGGCAGGCACCACGCGCGAGGGCGATCGCTATGACCAACTCGTTGACCGCACCGGCACGGTCGGCACTACCTTCCTCGGCCTCACCGTCCGTTGCGCGCAGTGCCACACGCACAAGTACGACCCCATCCTGCATACCGACTATTACCAGATCTTCGCCTTCTTCGATCGCGCCCGCGAAGTCACCATCGACGCGCCTCTGCCCGGTGAAGTCGGCCCGTACCTGCAGGCCAAACCCGAGTTCACCGCCAAGCGCCAGGCCCTGCTCGATTGGTCCAAACAGCCCGCACTGCAATCCGCGTGGGAGCACAACATTGCACAAGCCATCAACGATCCCGGCAAAGACACCGCGTGGGATTTCGAAGTCACCCAGAACCGGGTCATGGTCGATAACTTCGACCGTCTCATCCTTCGCCCCGAAACCCGTTCAGCGCGGGAGAACGAAATCCTCACCAACTACTTCCTGCACAATTTCGGCCCGGCCATCCGCAAGAACGAGAACGACGCCAAGCATCTGAAGGCCGCCGCCAAAGCGCTCGACGATCTCGAATCCCGCTTCCCGCGCCTCACCGAAGCTATGGTCATCGCGGACGATCCCGACCCGCACCAGACCTACACCCACCCCAAGGGCGACTACAAGAACAACGCGGTGCTCGTCGAGCCCGATACGCCCAGCTTCCTGCCGCCGATGCACAAGGATGCACAACGCAACCGTCTCGGCCTCGCGCGCTGGATCGTCTCCACCGACAATCCGCTCACCGCCCGCGTCGCGGTCAACCGCTATTGGCAGGAGCTCTTCGGGCAGGGCATTGTCAGCACCAGTGATGACTTCGGCACCCAAGGCACGCTCCCGTCGCACCCCGAACTCCTCGATTGGCTCGCCACCGACTTCCGCGACAACGGCTGGAGCACTCGCCGCCTCATTCGCGAGATCGTCCTCAGCGCCACTTACCGCCAGTCCTCCCACGCGCGTCCCGAGCTCGATACCAAAGACCCCGTCAACGTTCTGCTGGCCCGCCAGGCTTCCATCCGCCTTCCCGCCGAACTCATCCGCGATGAAGCTCTTTCGGTCAGCGGACTTCTCAATCCCGAAGTCGGCGGCAAAAGCGTGCGTCCTCCGCAGCCCGCCGGCATCGCCGAATTGGGCTACGCGGGCAGTGTCAAATGGACGGACGCCACCGGCCCTGATCGATACCGCCGCGGCCTCTACATCCACTACCAGCGCACCACGCCGTACCCGTTCCTCGCCAACTTCGACGAACCCGATTCCGTGCTCGCCTGCACCCGCCGCCGCACTTCGGACACGCCCCTGCAAGCGCTTAATCTGCTCAACGACCCGGTCTTCTTCGAGTCAGCCCAAGCCCTCGCCTGGCGTCTCAACAACGAAGCCCCGCCCGACTTCGACGCCCGTCTCGACTATGCCTACCGCCTCTGCTTCGGCCGCTCCGCCAGCCCCGCCGAACGTCGCCGCCTCGAAGCCTACTACCAAACCCAGCCCGCCGACTATGCCTGGACCGGCATCTCGCGCATCCTGCTCAACACGCATGAATTCATCACTCGTGAATAAACCAAGGGAATAAGATGACCCCTATCGACTACAGCCGCCGTCACTTCTTCCGCAACATCGGTGCGGGCATCGGGACCATGGCGCTCGCTAACTTGATGCAGCAGGATGGCTACGCCGCGGACAACGCCGCCAGCGTGAACCCGCTCATCCCGCGCACGCCGCACTTTGCCCCCAAAGCGAAGAACGTCATTTTCCTCTTCATGGAAGGCGGCCCCAGCCAGCTCGATCTCTTTGACCCCAAACCCGAACTCCAGAAGTGGAACGGCAAGCCCCTTCCCGAATCCATCACGAAGAACCTCCAGCTCGCCTTCATCAAGCCCACCGCCGCCGTGCTCGGCAGCCCGTACACGTTTACGCCCGCCGGGCAATCCGGCATGCAAATCAGCGAGCTGATGCCGCACCTCGCATCCGTCTCCGACGACGTCTGCCTCGTCCGCTCCATGCACACTGACGCCTTCAATCACCACCCCGGCCAGCTGCTTCTGTTCGCCGGAACGGTGCAGGTGGGGCGGCCGTCGATGGGCTCGTGGGTAGTCTACGGTCTCGGCAGCGAGTCTAAGAACCTGCCCGGCTTCGTCGTGCTCAGTTCCGGTGTCGGCACCAGCGGCGGCGAATCCAACTTCTCCAGCGGCTTCATGCCATCCACGTATCAGGGCACCATGTTCCGCAGCGCGGGTGAGCCCATCGTCTACTTATCCAACCCGGCCGGCATAACCCGCGAGCGCGAACGCCAGGAGCTTGACGTCCTTCGCGATCTGAATCAGGAGCACGCCGGCCTCACCGGCGATCGCGAGATCGCATCCCGCATCGCCAACTACGAACTTGCCTTCCGCATGCAGTCCGCCGCACCGGAGCTTCTCGACTTCTCCAAGGAATCCGCCGCCACGCTCGACATGTACGGTGTCAATCAAAAGGAGACGAAACAGTTCGGCACCAACTGTCTGCTCGCCCGCCGGTTAGTCGAGCGCGGCGTGCGGTTCGTGATGGCGATGCACGCCAGTTGGGATCACCACACCGAAATCGCGAAGGGTCTGAAGAGCCAATGTAAGGCCACTGACCAGCCCGCCGCCGCCCTCATCAAAGATCTAAAACAGCGCGGACTTCTCGAAGAAACGCTGGTCGTGTGGGGCGGGGAATTCGGCCGCACCCCGATGAGCGAGATCCGCAAACCGGAAGACGCGGGCAACGCCGGACGCGACCATCACCCGGTCGCCTACAGCATGTGGCTCGCGGGGGGCGGCATCAAAGGCGGCCGCGTGATCGGCAAAACCGACGACCTCTGCTTCAACATCACGGAAGACCCGATCCACGTTCACGACTTGCAAGCAACCATTCTCAACCAGCTAGGCTTCGACCATAAGCGCCTGACTTACCGCTACATGGGCCGCGATTTCCGGCTTACGGACGTCGAAGGGAATGTGGTCCAGAAGTTAGTAGTTTAAAGAAGCGGACTGGACAGATTGACTGAGTATAGTTACACGGTCTTATTCCAGGAAGCCGAGGAAGGCGGCTATGTAGTGACTTGCCCTGCGCTTCCCGGTCTGGTTACCGAGGGCGACACTCTCATTGTCACGAGTCGATCAAGCGGGGATGGCGGTAGAAGAGTTTCTCGGCCTTCTCTGATACCCTCGGCAGCTACGGAATCGAGTTCTTTTCCGGCACCTGCCCATTCCACGAGAAGATCCGGTCCCGTTCACAACTTATAAGCAACAATTCTGAGCGGATTAAATTTCGACCACAAGCCCCTTATTTACCGTTACATGGCCGCGACTTCCGCCTCACCGACGTTGAACCAACGTCTTCCAAAGACGATTGCTCCAGTCCTCATCGTTCGCTGGCGTGGTATTGAGTAGTTAGCGGTTGGCGGAATGGACCTCCGTCTGCCGGGGACTACGCGCAGATGCAGAGAAAAGCTTTCGCAACCATAGTCTTAGCCGCAGCCCTTCTGGCGCTACCCTATCCAACCTGGGCGGATGACGAACGCCCGGGCCTAATGGTGACGGCCGCAGGTGGCCAATCGACTTTCCGGATGGGCGAGCGCATCCCGCTCGATCTCAACTTCACCGGTCCCGCCGGCGAGCAGTTTCAGATCACCACCGCCAGCTATGACCGCAGCGGCCGCATGTCGTACGAGGAATTCGAAGTCGAACCGAAATCCGGTTGGAGTGATCCGCTGGCGGTCTACTTCGGTTCGCGAGACCTTATCATGGGCGGCGGTCTGAGCGGATCTAAGCTTCTCTCTCCAAAACCCGCTGTCATTCACCTCAATCTGAATGAGTGGGTGCGGTTCGACCAACCCGGCAACTACACAGTCCGCATCACCAGCCACCGCGTCGCGTCGCATCCATCCGGCCTCGCTGTAACCTCCAACCCGGTCACTCTTCAGATCGTCCCGGCAACCGCCGCTTGGCAGGACGCGAAGCTCGCCGCCATCGTCGACGCGCTCAAGGCCCATCCAGCAACTGCGGGGAAAGCCGCAATCGAGGATCTCCGTTACCTGGGCACTCCGGCCGCCGCGCAAGTGATGGCGCAACACCTGCGTGATGACGAGCCCACGATGACTTATGACTGCTCCTTCGGGCTTATGGGCTTGCCGGAGGCGCTGCATCCGAAGGCGATCGCCGCCATGAACAAGCTGATCAGTGAGCCGTCTTTCCCCATATCATTGTGGTTTCTCACCACCCTAACCATACTTCAGATCGCTCCCGATAAGCCGGAAAAGGAACTAGCCGACCAGCACCGGCTTATACAGGCTAACAGGGAATTCATCTTTGGAGCACTCGCCGGCAAGAAAGGTGACGCGAAATCGGAGACTGCGCAAACTCTGTTGAATGGCCACCCGCTGGAGTTCACGCCGTCAATGAAAGCGGAACTCGGCCGCATTCTGAAAGAGAGTCTCGCAGGCATGCCGATCAATCAGCAACAATCCGTACTCCAATTCAGGTGGGACTTGATTCAGTCTCCCGTTCTGTTGCCAGTCTTGAAGCAACTCGCCAGGAAGCCGCTGAACAACCCGGGGAGCAACGAAAGTTCCGCGTATCAGACCAGGGAACTGAAGTCGATCGCGCTGGAACGCTGGTATCAACTCGACCCGGACGGTGCGCGCCAGGAAGTACTTCATCAAATTGGTTCGTCGCATCCCTCCATCAGCGCCGATTCTCTTCACTTCCTCGGCGAGGAGCATCTTCCCGAATTCGAAAACATATGGGCGGACGCACTCTCCCAAACCACGGACTATGAGCAGGAGCAGGTGTTGACCGCGCTCCTTGCTCACTATGGAACCGGCGGCGCTCTCGGGGCTCTCCGGGACAAATTAGAAAGTCAAGTCGGTAAGTGGGCATGTGCTCCTCAGGGCGCCGCGCTCGCCTACCTTGTTAAGTTCGATCCTACTTCCGCCCGCCCCTTGGTGGAACGCGCCATTCAGGCGCGCGGTCCCGGCAAGTCCGGCTGCAATCACTCCACCTTCCAGGACATCTCGCGCTACACGCACGATTCAATGCTCCGGGAGGTTGCGGTAGAAGCCCTGAACGACCCCGATCCGGAAGTCACACTGGACGCACTGAAGTACCTGGCGAGTTACGGTGAGCCATCCGATCAGAAGCCGATCTCCGATCGCTATGACCAATGGGTGGAGCAATGGCGCGGGCACGCCGACGAACTGGAACCTGACAAGGACTGGAGACAACCCGCATTGGAAGAAAGCTTAATCCGAGCGCTGATTGAGAATCAAGGCTGGCTAGCGAGCGAAC
The DNA here is from genome assembly GCA_965225785.1 of Bryobacteraceae bacterium. Taxonomy (GTDB): domain Bacteria; phylum Acidobacteriota; class Terriglobia; order Bryobacterales; family Bryobacteraceae; genus Bog-113. The sequence goes on from CBDDBV010000035.1 coordinate 552,804, forward strand.
AGCTGATCCAAAGTACACTTGACCGGTGCATCGGCGAGCAAAGGTGCCATAGCCTCAAGGCGGAACTTGCTTTCGCCCAAGCCAAACCATATAGATTATTGGTTCACAAAAGCGCTGGAATCGCGATCTACCGAATCGCACAGTATGTGCCTAAGTCGCTCGAACTACTCGACGCCAAGATAGCTCAATTTCCCAAAGGCGCCCGGTTCGCCATGGAAGGTCAGATGGAAGGCGAAGAACAACAGCAGTTGGGCCGCCGCGTAAAAGATCTGCTGGAAAAGAATGGAATGATTGTTGAACCCGCCGCGCGGGCGGGAGATCTGTTTTAAGACGAGGCCTATCGGAGCAGATTTTGTAGCGTGGCTTGCACGCTGATCTTTAACGGCGGGAGATTGTCTTATGTCCGCCCAAGGACTGCCAGGAGAATGTCTTGAAAGCGCCGTGCCGGGTTGTTAGAAGGCACGAAGCACTCTTTTGAACGCGCGGCTTCAGCGTTCCTTCTTCGGCCAACTCAACCCGGCAGCCGAGCAAATCGGCAATATCGTTTTGAATGTGAACCACATCGAGAAGCGAAATGCGCCGCGTCGCATCGAACGCCGCGAGAAGATCGACATCGGAATCCGGCCCCGCGTCGCCCCAAGCCGTGGAGCCAAATAGCGACAGCCGAACAATCCCGGCCTGTTTCAATTGCCGCTCGTTGGCGCGAAGTTTCGTTATCACTTGTTCCCGGTTCATGATCTAATTCTGCTCCGCCACCCGCGAGTCCTGATGTTCCCGGTGCGCGTGGTTCGCCTGCTTATGTAACTCCCCAATATTTAGTCCGCTCAGCATCACGGTAATCGCACCCACAATCAGCGGCGGCGCGGTGATAAAGAAGTAAGCGATCGCCGCGAAGCTTTTCGCGTTGAACGACTCCACCATCAACATCCGCAGCGCCTGTTCGCAGATAAATTGAAAGGACCCGATGTTCCCGGGCGCGCTCGGGACCAGAGTAATCAGTCTCACGACTAACAATACGAACGAGGCCTCGCGCAATCCGAAGTCGAAGTTATACGCCCGCGCCAGACAAAACAAGGCCGTGAACTGCAGCAGGAAGTATCCGAAGCTCAGCAAAAACGCTATCCCTAGAGTATTCCAGCAGCCTAATAGATGCAGTTCATCCAGCAGATGAACGAACTTCGCCGTCCACTTACTCCCGGACACGACACTATGTGCGTGCTTCTTATAGAACAGGATGAAGAGGAAGACGGCGGTAATCACACCTACCGCGGTGGCCAGCGTTCCCATCCCGTCGCGCAGCCACATCGGCAGTCCCACCATGCCATAAGACGCGATATAGAAACAAATCACCATCGTGACGCCGTCCATCAAGCGTTCCATCGCCGCCGACGTAATCGATAGCGAGAGAGGAACATCCGCCCATCGCGACAACAGGTAGGGACGGATGACTTCGCCCGCCTTGGCCGGCAAAACGTCATTGGCGAACAATCCGATAAACGTCGCCTGTACGCACTGCAGCAGCGTCGGTTCTTCGGCCGGGCTCAGGATCACCAACCAGCGCCAGGCATCGATCACATACGAACCAAGTTCGCAACTGACGCCCAGAATCACCCACGGCCAAATCAGGTGTTCGAAGTCCCGGCCGAGTTGCCCGTAATCGAATTTGCGGAAGGCGAAGTAACAGCTAACGATCGAAACCGCGAACCCGAGCGCGGGCACGAACCACTTCGGAATCCGGGGACGGCGCTTGACCCGACCGTTAACAACGGGGAGTGACATTCAACGCCTTGATTCTTGCATGAACGCTATTGGAAGCTCATTCCCGCAATCACGAAGTCCGGCATCTGCTGATTCCAATTATCCGGCAAGTCATCGAACGCCAGCCGGAACGGCTTGGTCGCATTCGGCCCGAGCGCCCCGCTGTTGGCCCGCACCACCGACACCAACTCCCGCTTTAACTCCTTGCCGCTGAAGTCGCGGAACACGCAAGTAACATGCACCGCGGTCACCGTGCGCGGTCCCGCGTTCGTGATCTTGCCCATGATCTCGAACAGCGACTTCTGGATGTAACTCTCGGAAGTCCGCGGCTCCACATCGCTCAGCTTCAAATTCGGAAGATAAGCCTTGGCCTCGGCCGTCAACGTCGGCTTAGCCGGCGGCGCGGGTTGCGGACCGAAGGTAAGCCATCCGAACACACCCGTCCCGGCCAATACTGCTAAGGCAATGATCGCGGTTTTAGCGGCCACCGACCGTCATCTCTCCCACCAGCAGCGTCGGCGCCGCAATAGACCCGCGAAACTCCAGATCGCTCGCCGGCTCCAGGTTCGCCAGCATCTCCTGCAGCGTTCCCGCCACGGTCACTTCGGAAACCGCATAGGTCAGCTTCCCGTTCTCAATCCACAATCCCGAAGCGCCGCGCGAGTAATCGCCCGTCGAAGTATTGACGCCGCTCCCGATCAGCTCCGTCACATAGAACCCGTTCGGAATCGCGCGCAGCATCTCTTCCGGCGTGCGCTTGCCCGCCTCAATATAGAGGTTGCCGTGCCCCACGCCCGCATTGCCCGTCAGCCCGCGCGACGCGTTGCCGGTGGTCTTCATGCTGAGCTTCCGCGCCGAGTACGTATTCAACAAGTAACTGCGCAGGACGCCGTTCTCGATCACCGCGGTCCGCCGCGTCGCCACGCCTTCGTCATCGAACGGATGCGTCCCGAAGAGTCCCGGTAAGGTTCCGTCATCGATCAGTGTGGTTGCGGACGACGCGATGGTCTGCCCCAGCTTCCCTAAGAGGAACGACGATTCGCGGTAGATCGCGCGCCCTTCCACCGCCTCGAACAGGTTGCTCACGAACGATCGCGCGACCCGCGGTTCGAAGATCACCGGCACCTTTTGCGTCGGCACCTTTACCGCGCCCAATCGCCGCACCGTGCGCTCCGCCGCCAGCCGCCCCACATACTCCGGCGATTCCAGCCGCCCCGCGCTGCGCGCCGAACTGTACCAGTAATCGCGTTCCATCTGCCCATCCAGCTTGGCCACCGGCACGCAACCCATGGAGCAGTAACTGCTTGCAAACTCGCCCGCAAACCCCAGTGAATTCGCGAACACATGCCGCCCCTGATGCGACTCGAAAGACGCTCCGTCACTGTTGTTGATCCTTGGATCGAAGCTCATCGCCGCCGCTTCCGCGCGCTTGGCCATCTCGATCCGAACTCCCGGCGTCAGCGCTGCAATGTCCGCGCTGAACAACTCCAGCTCGCCGCCGATCGACCCAAGCTCTTGGCGCTCCGGCAGCCCCGCAAAAGGATCTTCCGTCGTCACTTCCGAAAGCTCCATGGCCGACGACACCAGCTTCGCAATCCCCGCCGCCGATAGGTCCGACGTATAGGAAGATCCGGTGCACTGCCCCGCGCCGTGTCTCGTGATGATCCGCAACCCGGCGCCGCGCGAGCCCGCCTGCTTCAGCGTCTCCACTTCGCCGAGCCGCACGCTCACGGAGAACTCTTCGCCTTCGGAAATTGTGCACTCCGCGTTGGCCGCTCCGGCCTTGCGCGCCTGCTCCAGCGCCTGCGCCGCAATATCGAGCAACGCGCTCAAGCCGTGCCTCCCACTGTCATGTGGTCGATGCGCACGGTCGGAATTCCGACGCCCACCGGCACGCTCTGGCCTTCCTTGCCGCAGATGCCGACGCCTTCATCCAGCTTCAGATCGTTCCCCACCATGCTCACGTACTTCAGGGCTTCCGGGCCGTTGCCCACCAAGGTCGCGTTCTTCACCGGCCGGGTCAATTTTCCGTCTTCAATCAAGTAGCTTTCGGAAGCGCAGAACACGAAGTTGCCGCTCGTGATATCCACCTGCCCGCCACTGAAGTTCGCGCAATACAGGCCCTTGGGGACGGACCGGATAATCTCCTCCGGCTCGCTCTCACCCGCCAGCATGAACGTGTTGGTCATGCGCGGCATGGGGAAGTGTTCGTAGCTCTCGCGCCTTCCGTTGCCCGTCGGCGCGTTGCCCATCAGCCGGCTGGAAAGCTGGTCCTGCAGATAGCCGCGCAGAATGCCGTTCTCGATGAGCACGTTCTTCTGCGAGATGTGGCCTTCGTCATCCACGTTCACCGAACCGCGGCGGCTCCCGATGGTGCCGTCATCGACCACCGTACACAGCGGACTCGCCACCTGCTGCCCGATGCGCCCGGTGAACGCGGACGTGCCTTTGCGGTTGAAGTCCGCTTCCAGGCCGTGCCCCACGGCTTCATGCAGCAGCACGCCCGGCCAGCCCGGGCCCAGCACCACCACCGAATCCCCCGCCGGCGCTTCCACCGCGCCCAGTTGCGTCACTGCCTGCCGGGCGGCGTCCCGCGCAAAGTGCTCCGGCGTCTTCTCTTCCAGGAAGAACGACAGCTCCACGCGGCCGCCGCCGCCCGCATAGCCGGACTGCGGGGCCGACCCGTTCTCCCGCGCCATCACGCTCACGTTCAAGCGCGCCATCGGTTGGCGGTCGAAGTTGAGGACGCCCTCCGAGTTCGCCACCAGGACGTGCCGCAGGCTATCGGCGTAACTGGCCTGCACCTGAAACACGCGCGGATCGTAAGCCCGCGCGGCTTTCTCGGCCCGCTTCACCAGCGCCACGCGCTCGGCGAAGGACGCGTCGGTGGGCGCGTGGAACACGGGATACAGGTTGCGCCGCTGCCCTTCTTCGAGCGGCGTCTTCTCCACCTTCGATGGGCCGCTCGCGATGCACGCCGCCACCTTGGCCGCCGCCAGAATCTTCTCCGGACTCAGGTCATCGGAGTACGCGTAGCCGGTGCGTTCCCCGGCGATGACGCGCACGCCGACGCCGAGCGAAACACCCTGCGTCGCGCTCTTGACGATGCCTTCGTCGATGCCGATCATGCTGGTGGCCAGGTACTCGAAATAAAGGTCGGCGTAGTCGCCGCCGTTCGCAAGCGCTTCGGCCAGATAGCGCTCCAGGTCGCGTCGCTCAATGCCGAAACGAGCGGCGAAAAACGACTCTGAAAATGTCATGGGATGTGACTCGATTTTAACATGCGGGGCGTTGCCGCACCGGCTGGGACACGGCCGAACGATCTTGGGGCCCGTGGACGGAAAGCCGCGTTGGCGGCGTCCCGCTCGACTTATAGTAACGCTATATAGCTCGAAAGCGCGGATCGCCGAGCGATGCAGATACTGAGCGAGGTAGCTTGTGCTTTATTGAACACTGAACTTCAGTTCGTTAGCAGCTTCGTAAACGTACTGGTTGGATGTGTTGAGCTGGTAACCGAAGCCGACGTAGCTGCCAGCCTTGGTTAGTGCGTGGTACAGCTGGACGAACTGGGTAACGCCGGGCGCGCATTCATAAGGCGCCCCTGATTTTCCGTCGAACACTCCGAGCCCGTCCGCCTCCTGGAGCGTGACAGCCACCGTGCACGCTCCAGTGAAGGTGTAATCCACCGCCATCACGTCGAAGACCGCAACCTCGTTCACCGCAAGTGTAGTTACCGGCACGAGCAATCCCACCGTAGGTGACGACGCGGAGGGTACGCAGTCGAGGCAAGGCGTGACCAAGCCCCCGACCGGGTCGACCCCAGCCGCGATAAACGCCAGACCCACGGACTGTGTCGGGGGCCCCGCCGTAAAAGTGGCCGTGATGCTTCTAGAGGCTCCGCCCGCTGTAACCACCCCCTCTATTGCCGCAGGGCCGGATACCTGCCCCATGTTCGTCTGCCAGGTAATCAGGTAGTTGGTATGGGCGGTGCACCCGGACGGCAGATCGTAGGTATACGTCTGCGTGAGTTGGCGGTTTACCAGTAGGTCGAACGTGGCGCTGCAACTGCCCGTGTAGGTGTAGTCGTCGATTACCATCGTGAAGACCGCATCGCTGCCGGTGGGTATCGCGGGCGCGGGCATCGGGATGCCGATGGTGGGAAGACTCTCGCCGGCAACGCAGTTGAAACAAGGCAGCCCGTCGAGCGATGCGGGCATGGGCGAAACGGTGACGAAGGTGGGGACGACGGGCTGCGCGGATGGGGGAGACTGGCGCGGAGCGGAAACGAGCTTGATGTTGGGGTCTGCGGCTAGCAGGAAAGACGGAAGGATCAGGAACAGTAAGGACTTACACATGGCGCATACCTCGATAGGCTCGGATGAACTGGTGTTGCGAACAAATAAAGTATGGGGCAGTTGGGGCTGTGATGCAAGAATTTTAGATGCGTTTCGGCGGAAAATTGCCAGGATTTTTACCAGAAACTGTTGCCTTGTACTCTTCTGGGAGTACTATTCGGGAGAAAGCGAGGGAGCCTTGCAGAGCCTCATAGCCAAGCGACCGTTAATAGCCCGAAGAGCCGCCGTCTTACTTGCGGTAATTGGAGCGTGTGCGCCATTGCCGGCCGCCGACAACCCGAAGCCGGAGGAGGCCGCGCTCGCGCCCAAGGACCGCCTCGAGATCCGCGAGCTCGAACTGAAAGCGGAGCGCGCGTTTAAGGCCTACACGGAGACTCCCGCTTACCGCGCGTTCCAGGACGCCCAAGCCGCGCTGATCGGGAAGATTAAGTCGGTTACGCCCGAGGGTTTTCAGCTTCAGGAGGATCCGCAGACGATGGAGTTGCGGTTCGTACGGACGGGCGCCGAGGGGCCGAAGACCGCCCCCAAGGAGGTCAGGTAGCTGATGAATCGGCCACTGCTAAAGGCATTTGTGCTGGCATGCGCGCTATTTCGCTTGGCGCCAAACGCATCGGCGCAGTGCGGGGCATCCTCGACTTTCACCAACATCTGCGTCACTAACGGCACCAATCAAATCGCCCTGGGAACAACGACCCTTGGAACCATCTCAATGGCCACACTGACATCCTCCGTAAGCTGGAAATTTCCGGCGGTCGGAGGGAACATCCCGATAGCGGCAGCCTCCACTACTGTTACTAATAACCTGCCGGCGAGCTATCCTTCGGCCTCCCCCAATTATCAGGGGCTGCAAGTGGATTATGGCGGGTTCCCAACGAGCGGGTTTGTGCAAAGCCCGAAGGTCAGATACGACACGCTCGTCGGCTCTCTCTCCGTGCCAGCCAGCGTCACCACTCCCTACGGCGGCGCGTTCGCGACCTCCGGTTACTGTCTGACGGCTTCGTCGGTCGGGTGCGGAGGATTGTTCGGGCTGGGCCTTGTGGGGCACGCCGGCGCTTACGTGTGGGGAGTCAACCCGCAGGCCAACGATTTCAACACCAAGGACTATACGCCCGGCACCAGCATCAACTACGCCGCAGGCTCGCTCTACGTCATCGAGGCCGACGCGGGCGTTAGCAACCCCGGAACGAATGCCGTGTTCGGGATCAATGCCCGGCGCCCATATTCCACGGTCACCGCGATCACAGATCACGCGATTCACGCGGAGAACGGGAACCTGGTGGCGGCAGGCTCGATCTGCAGCAACTCCGTGTTCCCGTCGACCTGCGTTTACGTGTCGGCCTTCTCAAACGACTTCATCAAGCCCGCTCAGTGGAGCGGCGGCCCGATTAACGGACCCTACGGGCTGCAGTCCCACCAGATGATCTGCATGAAGGTGACGGCGACGGGGACGCCGGACATTTTCAGCTGGTGGATCGACCCTATGCCCACTGACCTGAGCATCACCGGGGCGTGCGGCACCAGCGGATACGCAGGGCCGTCGGGCAGCGGCGTCGGCATGTCGTCGTCCGCGACCATGCCGAACTGGCTGGACACCTTCGCGGCCTACTGGACGAGCAGCACCGGGCACCACGTCGGCGACGAGTGGATCGTGCCGCTGGATGGTACGAGCAATTGGCAATACGGATTTTACGGCGCGCAGGGAACGCTGAACGGCTTTGCGTACGTCGGCGCGACCGGGTTCGGCCCGAGCCTGAGTTCGCAGGCGACCACCTTCCAGGCCACGGACTCGAACGGAGGTTCGCTGCTCAGCAGTCTGCTCTTCAACGGCAGCGCCATCCAGTTTACCTTCCCAGCGCCGGGGCAGACGAAGCTGCTCTTGAGCGGCTCGCAAATCACGTTCGGCTCAAATACGGATACGGGACTTACGCGAGCGGGGTCGGGCGGGCTGCTCGAGGCCAACAACGGGACGGTCGGGACGTACGGCGGCTACCGCGCGGGCCGTTTTCTCGCCGTTCAGATACCTGCGCCTACCGGACTCACGGCGACGCCGGCGACTCCCGGCTCGTCCAACATTACGTATGAGGTTGTGGCCAGGCTGGCGGACGGGAGCGTCAACGGGGCGGTGAGCGCGACCTTCTCCGCGAACACGGCGTCCACCCTGAACGCAACCAATTACGTCACCGTGTCATGGACTGGCTCCACAAACGCCGCGTCTTACGACGTGTACCGGACCGCCTACGCGGGAAGCTGCGGGTGCGTCAAGATGGGGCGCCTCATGAACACGACTTCGGCGCCGATCACCGATACCGGGACAAGCGCGGACGGGTCCACTCCGCCGACGGCGGGGGTGAATACGTCGGGCGCGCTTGTGCTCGGCGTGCCGTCAGTGAACAGCATCTCGCTGATTCCGGGAACGGCGTCGGGGCAGTACGTTCTTACGCTTCCCTCGGCGAACGGAACCCTGATCACGAGCGGGGACACGGGGACGGTGACGGGAACGATGCTGACGAACTCGATCGCACTGGGGCATGCGCTCGCGAACACGTCGCCCGCGCCCTCCATCGTCGGCTCCGGCTTCGGCTCGGGGACGATCGCGGGCGGCGACTTCGCGGGGCGGATCACGGTTGGGGGAACTTCCAGCTCGGGATCGATCGCGTTCGGGACGGCCTACACAACGAACGCGCCGTCTTGCGTGGCAAACGATGAAAGTGCGCAGTTGGTCGTGAGGGTCAATGCATCGACGAGCGGTATCACTCTTAGCTCGGCATCGAGCTGGCACGCGAGCGACACGCTGACGTGGGTTTGCGTCGGGTATTAGCGCCGGAGGGAGCGAGCTACTGCTCCATGAAGGAATAGCAAATCATATGACAGATCGTCATATGGCCGTCTTCGATCCGCCCCATGTGCGAATCGTTCACGTGGATCTGTAACTCCGCCAGCGCGCCGAGCTTGCCGCCGTCGCGGCCCGTCAGCCCGATGGTCCGGCATCCCACGGAGTTCGCGTACTCCACCGCGCTTACCACGTTGGGCGAGTTGCCCGACCCGCTGATCGCGATCAGCACATCGCCCGGCTGCGCGAAGTTGCGGAGTTGCTCGGTGAAGACGCAGCCGTAACAGACGTCGTTGGAGTAAGCGGTGATGGTCGCCATGGAATCGGTCAGGGCCATGATGCGAAAGCGTTTGTCTTTTTGGTAACTCGCGCCCTTCACCATGTCGCAGACGAAGTGGGACGCGGTGGCCGCGCTGCCGCCGTTGCCGCACACGAAGATGGTGCGGTCATTGGCCCGCGCTTCGGTCAGCATGTCGATGGCGCGCAATACGCCCGCCAGATCGATCGTATCCAGCGCTTTGACGAGCCTGTCTCGATATAGTCCGGCAAATGAATCAGGCATATTCGAATGATAGCGTTTTAATCCGGCGTTCATACCCGATTAAGCTTGCGCCGCGTCTTAGCTATTGAAGGCAGGTGATTGAAGGCAGTCACGCTGCTTTAAAAATAATTAAAGGACACTACGACAATGAACAAACTCACTACCGCGTTACTCGGACTTACCCTGATGGCCGGCTCGGCCGCGTTCGCGCAGACCGCGACCGACACCACCGCGCCCGCTTCCACGGATTCCAAGATGACCACCGCGACCCCCAAGGCGCATAAGGTCAAGAAGCACACCAAGAAGGCTCCCGCCGGCAGCGACGCAACCACCACCACCCCCGCCGCCAACCCCACCAAGTAGTTGTCTCTTCACGGGGACAAGCGCGGAGCCATTCCGCCGCTTGTCCCCGCCCGCGTTTTCTCACGATGGCGCTGGGTGAATTCGGCGCGCCGCTTCAAGGGCTAACGCCGGCGGATTTCACGCAGCCGAGCGCGTTCTCGCATGGGTACGCCGCCATTGATGGTCGACATTCTCCCGTCCGTCAATCCGGGATTTCACGCGAGGATCTCATTCCATCCAAGCTTGCCGCTGGGCGCGCGCAAGATCTCTTGGATGTCGCGGCTATTCGTGAGGCGATCAGTGAGGATACGGGACACGAACCCGAGGGCTAATCGTTCTCCCGCCCCTGCGAACACGAGCCCCCGTTCTAGTGTCTGATCGAGGAGCGTTCCACGTCCCGCTCCTCCGCTTCCGAAAGATCCTTGATGTGATTCAGCACGCGCAGGTGAATGCGGTGGACGATCGAGTCCGACCAGGTTCGCCAGTACATCTGCGGCCAGAGCTTTTGCTGATACCACGTCGTCCCGCTTAACAGCGTGCGGCCGCCGGGAAGCGGAGTCAGTAGAAATTGGCCCTGGCGGGAATTGAAGTAGCCGTTCAAGTGCGCGGGATGAATGTTGTAGGGCGATATTTCGCGCATCGGCTCCGGGTTGGAGGTGACGGAGAAACGCAGCAGATGCGGTTCGTCCCAGATGCGGATGGGTTCCACGAAAGGGCCGGTGGAGAACTCGCAGTAGCGGATCGCGCCGGGGCCGCGGCCGTCGATTCGGGCGCGTTTCGGGTAGGCGAGGCCGGCGCGGAAGAACCATTCGGTGGGCTCGGGCAGGTCAGGGAACTGGATGACGTTCTTCCAAACGACTTGCGGCGGAGCGGCGATCTCGAGGTGGGATTCCACGGGCAGCGTGGGCGCGGCAGCCGGCAGGAACGTCATCGCCGGAGCGAGCACCAGAGCCGAAACGATGACGCCGCCACGGCGGGCGCGCGCGTGCTTGAGAGACAGGTGAGTTAGGAAGGCGCCGAGGAATGCGGGCGGAATGGCGAGCGGCGCCGCCATCACGATACAGGCGAGTCCTTCGACGCCGACCGTCAGCAGGCCCGCGCTGGTTGCGAGCAGCGAAAGCCCGGTGACCCAGGCGACGTCGCCGAAGGAAGCGCAGCCGAAGCGATGCGCCCACGCGGCCGAGAACATCCCCATCGCAAAGGGAACGCCTAGAAACAGGGCCCAGGTGTAGTTCGCGCGGGTCTGGGTGAACAGGGCGACCGTGGCAACCGCGAACACAACGACGGTGACCACGCTCGCCATGAAAGCGAGAACTTTCGGGGGTGTTGTCCGGGGCATGACGGATCGCTCCTAAGACGCCGCACCGACGAAGAGCCGCTTCAATTGGCCCTTGAACTTCAGTAAGTGACGCAGCGCGCCGCCGGGGATTCTCCTGAATTCGTCATAGAGTCCGCTGGTCTGCTCGAAGAACGCGAGCATTTCCCGGATGCGCTTGTGCGCCTCTTTGTCGTCCGGCGTGTTCTCGGGAATCTCGGACGCGCACTCGCGCAGAACGGCGAGGGTGGGGTCGATCTCGCGGCGCTTGCGCTCTTCGAGAATGATGTAGAACAACTCCCAGACGTCCTTAATGGTTTCGAAATGGTCGCGCCGCTCGCCCAGCACGTGAACCACGCGCACCACGCCCCAGCCCTGCAACTCGCGCAGGCTGGTGCTGACGTTGGAGCGCGCCACCGAGAGCAATGCGGCGATCTCTTCGGCGGCCAGCGGTTTGGGCGCAAGATACAGGAGCGCGTGAATCTGGGCGACGGTGCGGTTCAACCCCCAGCGGGTGCCCAGTTCGCCCCAGTGCAGGATGAAGCGCTTGGTGGTGGAGCTTAAGTGATCCATACAGTTGTTTCTGTCCTAACAGAAATAACTGTACCACGAGCAGGGGCTAGTAGCGAGGAATTGCGGGATCGATGCGGCGGCTCCACGCGTCGATCCCGCCTTCGACGCTCTGCGCGTTCTCCACGCCGCGCTCGCGCAGCCACGCCGCCACCTGCAGACTGCGCACGCCGTGATGGCACAGAAACAACAGCGGCTCTTCGCGATCTTCGAAGTGCGTCAGCTTCTGGGGAATGGTGCGCATCGGGATCAGCTCCGCGCCGCCGATGCGGGCGACGGCATATTCTTCCGGCTCCCGCACGTCCACCAGCATCACGCGCTCCCCACCGGCAAGCAGCCGCCTGGCATCCTCAACCGTAATCTCCAAAGGCAGTTCCGGCACGCCCAGAGTTTAGCAGTGGAGTGTGGCTCTGTAAGTGCACCGGTAGGGCTTTCGTACCCGATTGATATAATCCAATACTGCCGTCTCAGGGTTCCCTTTGCCGCTAACGTCTTTATCCAACATGAAGCTTTTTCTTGCACTTCTCTTCGGTTTTCAAACGGCATATTGCGCCGACTATCTAACAGGACAGGCCGCCCGCGCTGTGATCGGACAGCAGAATTTCACGGCTTTGGAGACCACCCAGCCCCCGAATTCCGGCATTCTTTTGGGGGGCGCCGCGGGCATCGCGTACGCCAACAACATGCTGTTTATCGCGGACGGAAATGAGGTGAGCGCGCCCTCCGATAACCGTGTCCTGATCTACACGCCTGTGTCGTCGTTTCCCACGCCGACGAAGGTTCCCACGCCGCAGCAGAACCAGCTTTTCGCGCTGACGTGCCCGGTGTGTATCGGCAACCCGGCCGTGGTTCTGGGCCAGCCTACCTTCACCACTTACAACCAGAACCTGACGCAGAACGGTATCCGAAACGCCACCGCCGTCGCTTCCGACGGCAAAATTCTGGTGGTGGCCGATACCGATAACAACCGCGTCTTGATCTGGAACACCATCCCGGCCAGCGTTAATCAGAACGCCGATGTGGTGCTGGGCCAGGCGGACTTCACGCATGGGGCTGCCGTGCTGCCTCCGACGGCGTCCAGCATGCGCGGTCCGCAGGGTGTCTGGTTAGCCGGAGGCAAGCTGTATGTGGCCGACACGCTGGATAACCGGATTCTCATCTTCAACTCCATTCCCACGGCGAACAACGCGGCGGCGGACGTGGTGCTGGGCCAGCCGAACTTCACCACCTATGTCACTCCGCCGGTGACGCAGCAGACGGTTACGCCGACGCAAAGCAATCTCGCGAGCCCGACGTCCGTGACCACGGATGCCACGCACCTTTACGTGTCCGATCTGGGAAATAACCGGATCCTGATTTGGAATACAATCCCCACCGCCAACAACGCGCCGGCGTCGTTGGAGCTGGGGCAGGCCGACTTCGTCAGCAACGTGGATAACAACAACACCGGGCTCTGCCCCTCCAACGGAACCGATACGACGGTGACGCCGAATGTGCCCACTTACCCGGACATCTGCGGGGAAACGCTTTCCTTTCCGCGCTTCGCCCTGTCGGACGGAACGCGCCTCTATGTAGCCGATGGCGGAAATGACCGCGTGCTGGTATACGATACGATCCCCACCGCCAACCATACCGAACCCGATCACATACTGGGGGAGCCGGACGAGAACACGGACGCATCCTCCTCGAACGCGGACTCGATGGCTACACCTTCGTCGCTGGCGTGGGATGGGACGAACCTCTACGTCGCCGATACGTATAACTTGCGCGTGCTGATCTTTACGCCGCTGGGGTCGAACATCCCGTTGACCGGAGTGCGCAACGCGGCCAGCCTGGAGATCTTCGCCACAGGTGATGTCTCCGTCACCGGTACGCCCGCCGCGAAAGACACGGTGACCATCACCATCGGCACCACCAATTACACATACACGGTGCTTTCCACCGATACCTTGGCAACCATTGTGACCGGTCTGACGGCGCTCATCAACGGGCAGGTCTCGGGCACCGCCGCCGATCCGAACGCGATCGCCGTCGCGGACCTGGTGAACCCCGCGGTTCTGCTCACGGCGCGCATCGGCGGAGACGCGGGCAGTGGAACGGCTCTCGCCGCCAGCGTTTCCAGTTCGGGGCTGGTGGCCACCGTCGTGCTCCCGGCCGGGGCCGCCGGGTCGGCCATTCTGATCAACCAGGCCAGCTCGGTGCAGATCGCACCCGGAACGCTGATTTCGATCTTCGGCTCCAACTTCACTTCGCAAACAGCCGCATACGATTACAGCAGTCCCAACCTGCCCCGATCACTAGGCGGCGCCACCGTTTACATCGACGGACTGCAAGCGCCCCTGCTCTACGTTTCGCCGACGCAGATCAATGCGCAGATGCCTTACGAGACCTACGACCGCAACAGCGTGAGCGTCTACGAAGTGAACAGTTCGGGCCCGACGCCGGTGGCGACCAATGCGATCGGCACTGTGATTGTTCCGGAAAATCCCGGCCTGTTCGCGGCTTATGGGGATGATCCACGGCCGGGATACGTGAACCATCTAACGGCAAACTCGGCCGCGCTCGTCTCCATCGATGGCACTGTCAATGAGGCGTCGGACGGCACCGTCGATACGTCGAGCGTCGGGGAAACCGTATCGGTCACGATCACGGGTACGCTGAACGGGGCGGCATATAGCCAGACATATACGTACACGATCGTGGCCGCGGACACCACCACCACCAATGTCCGGGATGACCTGGTAGCTCTGATCGCCAACGATCCGTTGGTGACGGCGACGCCGACCAACACGTTTTCGCGGCTGGTGCTGGAATCGCGCATTCCCGGAACCGCGGGCAACGGAATCGGCGTTTCGGTGACCACCAGCACCGGCGCTACGGTGACCTTAACGGCGCTGACGCAGGGCGGATTCCTCTGCTGCGGCAATAGCGGCAACGCGCAAGTGACGCTGGCGAATCCGGCCGCACCGGGCGAACTTCTCTACACCTACGCCACCGGTCTGGGAGAAACCGAGGCGCCATCTACCGACTCGAACACCGGGCGATGGGCGAGTGGAACGTTGTATCCGCCGGCCACGCCGGTAGATTCGATCGTCGCCGGGAACGTTACCGCCTATATCGTGGATGCCAATCTGGTGCCCGGCACGGTGGGGTTGTTCCAGGTGGTGTTCCAGTTGGGCGCCACGGTTCCCGCCGATAACCTGACCCAACTCACCATCGCGCAGGATGTCTATGTGAGCAATGTGGTGACTTTCCCGGTGGCGATTCCGACGAACTAAATTCGTTTGACCGCAAGTTTCGGGAAGCGCGGCGCGGTGGCCCAGACATAGACTGGGGGCATGATGACGATTGAGAACGAACAATGGGAGATCATCTCCGGCCGGGATGCGAGCTTCGACGGCCGGCTCTACTACGGCGTCGCTTCCACCGGAATCTATTGCCGCCCGTCGTGCCCCTCCAAGCGGCCGAAGCCGGAAAACGTCCGCTTTTTCGATTCGCCCGAGGCCGCCGAGCGCAGCGGGTTTCGCCCGTGCCGACGCTGTAAGCCGCGTGCTCCGGCGTCCGCCGCCGCGCTGGTGCGCAAGGTAACGGATATCATCGCGGCCCATCCCGGGGAATCGTTGACGCTGGAACAGCTAAGCGGACAGGTTGGCGTCAGCCCGTTCCACCTGCAGCGCACGTTCAAGAAAGCCACGGGAATCACGCCAAAAGCTTACATGGAGGAGCAGCGCAGCCAGCGTTTTGGCAGGACGCTGCCGGAAACGGGCAACGTGACGGAAGCAATCTACGATGCGGGTTTCGGCGCGAGCAGCCGCGCCTATGAACGGTCCGGTGCCGAACTGGGTATGAAGCCCGGCGAACGCCGCAAGCATGGCGCGGGCGTGGCGATTCGCTTCACCCTCGCTCCCACGGAGTTCGGGCAGCTGCTTGTGGCCGTGACCGACCGGGGCGTGTGCGCGGTGAGGCTGGGCGATTCCGCGAGCGAACTGGAAACGGATTTCCGCAAGGACTTCGCGCAGGGAATCCTGACGCGTGACGATGGTGAACTGGCCGGCGTCGTGGATCAGATTCTGGTGCTGACGTCGAGTTCCGCGCCGCATCCGCAGATTCCGCTGGACGTGCGCGCGACCGCGTTCCAACGGCGCGTCTGGCAGTATCTGCGGGAGATTCCGCGTGGGGAAACGCGGTGCTATTCGCAGATTGCGGCGGACTTGGGAGCGCCGCTGGCGACGCGCGCGGTTGCGCGGGCGTGCGCCACCAATGAGGTGTCCTTGATTATTCCGTGCCATCGCGTGATCGGGAAGAACGGTTCGGTGACCGGCTATCGCTGGGGCGTGGAGCGGAAGCGGCAGTTACTGGAGAAAGAACGCGGTTAAGTCAGGACTTCTTCGAGCGCGCGGGCGGCGCAGCGGCAGTCTTCTTCGGAGACGTCGTAATGGGTGACGGCGCGCATTTCGGTATCGCTGATGGGATTGAGCAGCACGCCGCGTTCTTTCAAACTGGCTGAGATCGATTGAGGCGTCAGGCCGGTGGCCAACACTTCGAATACGACGATGTTGGTTTGCACCGCGGCCGCGTTGAGCTGAATGCCGGGCAACGGTTCGAGCAGCTTCGCCAGCATCTTCGCGTTGGCGTGATCGACGGCTAACTTGGCGGGGTGTTCTTCCAGCGCGATCAACCCGGCCGCGGCAAGAACGCCGGCCTGTCGCATGCCGCCGCCCAGACGCTTGCGGTAAAGCCGGGCGCGCGCGATATCCTCCGCGGTTCCGGCGAGCATCGATCCCACGGGCGCGCCCAGAGCTTTGGAAAGGCAGAACATGAGCGTATCGACGCCGCGCGCAATGCGGGCCACCGGAACGCCCAACGCTTCCGCCGCGTTGAAGACTCGCGCGCCATCCATGTGAACTTTCAAGTGGAGCGCGTGCGTTTCGTGGCAGATCTCATCGATGTCGTCGAGCGGATACACGCGGCCGCCGAGCATGTTGTGCGTGTTCTCGATTTCGATGCAACTGGTGGGCGCGTTGTTGCGGCCGAACTTGCGAAGGGCGGTTTGTATGTGCTTCCAGCGCGGCAGGCCATCTGGCGCGGAGACGGGACGCACCAGACATCCGGCGAACCACGCGACCATCGAAAGCTCCCAATCGAGCAGGTGCGCGCGGGCGTCGCAGATCACTTCTTCGCCATGCCGCGTATGCAGCTTGATGGCGATTACGTTGCCCATGGTGCCGGTGGGAACGAACAGAGCCGCTTCTTTGCCGGCGATCCCGGCGGCGCGCGCTTCCAGCCGGTTGATGGTGGGGTCCTCGCCGTAGACGTCGTCGCCTACTTCCGCTTCCGCCATGGCCTTGCGCATGGCCGCGGTGGGGCGCGTGACGGTGTCGCTTCGCAGATCGATCAGCTTCATGAGTGGAGGAATTCCTGGAAGATTTCGTTTGAAACCATGACGCCGCGCGGGGTCAGCCGCAGGCGGCCGCCTTCCTGTTCCAGCACACCTTGTTCGATGAACCGCTTGATGGCACCGCTGTGACGCGCCAGATCGTCCGCCCCGGCGATTATGCCTTCGGTGAGCCGAAGCCCGACGAAGAACTTCTCTTCCGCTTCATCCGCGTCCGTCTCGTCAACGCGCGCGTGGGGGCTTAAGCTGATGTATTCGTCGACGGATTCCGCGTTCTGCCAGCGGCGGCCCTTATCGAACGAATGGGCATCCGCGCCGAAGCCGAGGTAGGGTTCGCGCCGCCAATATTTCAAGTTGTGGATCGACTCGAAGCCGGGCTGGGCGAAGTTGGAGATCTCATAACGGGCAATGCCCATGGCGGCCAGCCGTTCCACCGCCGTCTCATAGAAGTAAGCCGTCAGGTCTTCACTGGGAGCGGCGCCCGCGCCGTATTTCACTCCGCCCAGCAGCATCTCTTTGCCCAGGCGGCTGTCTTCGTCCACCTCCAGCATGTAGACGGAGACGTGCGGCGGCGCGAGCTTCTCGATCCAACCGAGCGACTCACTCCAACTGGCGAGCGTCTGCCCGGGCAAGCCGGCGATCAGGTCCAAGTTGAGGTTGTCTAGGCCGACGGCGCGCAACATTGCTACATCGGCGAGCACCGTTTCCGCCGCGTGACGCCGTCCTGTGCGGGCGAGCTCCGCGCGCACAAACGATTGCACGCCGAGGCTGACCCGATTGACGCCCGCTTCCCCCCAGCGTTCCGCGAGCGAAGCGGTCACGGTGCCCGGCGCGGTTTCGATCGTCGCCTCGCGCCACGGCCTTCCGGGGAGAGCGGCTAGAATTCGTTGGAGCAGCGCGGGATCCATGGAGCTGGGCGTGCCGCCGCCGAGGTAAACCGTGTCGGGTGTCCAGTTGAACCGCACCGCGCCGATTTCGCGTAGCAGCGCTTCGATGTAAGGTTGTTCGAGCGCTCTCGGCAGCACGCCTGAGGCGAAATTACAGTAAGTACATTTCTGCGCGCAAAAAGGATAAGAGAGATAGACGCCCGGCACATACTCATCATACGGGAGGCTTGGAATAGGGCCCGAGATTGAAGTTATAAATCTCCCGCAGGCGGCGGCGATCCCACACGCTGTCAGCGATTAGAATCTGCAAATGGCGGTAATAGTCCGCTAAATGTGGATCGCCGAGTTGGTTTACACCCGTTTCCAGGGTGAGTTGATAGCCGGCGGGTAAGTCGCGGAAGTAATGGCCGATCCGCCACTTGCCGGGACGCTTCGGCAGCCGGGCGAGCAGGGCATCGCCGAGACCGAACTGGTCAATAATATGGACTGCCGGCCCGGCCTGATACCCAAACATTCCAATTTGGAGAAACGGCACTAGTTTTCTACCTTCCACCTTCAACTGATGGCCCATTTTGGACGAAGGGTGGTCCGGCCATAACGGGTCATTTCGATAGTGCAGTAGTCCGGTCCATTGATAATAGGCCGCGCGCTCATCGGCGATGCCGCTCCAATCGACGGTGCGGGGCAGACTGAATCCGGCGCGGGCGGAAAGGAGGGTGGGTGACGGAGTCGAAAAGCCGATGGCGGTGATGGCGGCGAGTGATACAGCGGCGACCCATACTCGCGGCTTCCAGAAGCGCGCGATCAGCATCACCGCGATTACGAGCGGCGCGGTAAAGAAGCGGCTGGACATGAAGTCTCCGCCGACGCGCACGATATACGTCAGGTAGAGCAAGACGCCCACGGCGATCGCATACTCGCGGCGGAAGAAAGCCAGAGTAAGTCCGGCGGCGATGACAAGCAAAGTGACGGTATCCAGACGGAGCGCGTTCCAATAATAAAGCAAACCCTGATAGGCCATCGCGCCCGCTGGAATTCCGGTGGATAGTTTGGCGTAGGCGGTGTTCGGAAGTAAGAAGCCGTAGTAGAAGACGGCGAAGACACACCAGGCGAGAAACGGCGACCAGCCCAATAGAACACGCTTCCACGCGCGCCCGCCTTCGCGCCAATAGAGAACCAACAGCGCGGGCAGGAAGAGTAACAGGGTATCCATCCGGTTGACCGCGCTCAAAGCGGCGATGAGCGATAAGGTGAGAACTTCGCGGCGCCGCCACCATGCAAGCAGGAACAAGGCGACAGCCAAGTCCGTCAGGGGATTTTCCATCCCCGATACCGAGAAGTCCACAAAGCCCTTGGAAAGCACGAGTATTAGGGACGCCGCGATGACTCCGATCTCGCCCGTGTCCCAGGTGATGACTAAGAATGTTACGAGCGTCAGGAGTAGAGACAAGACAATCGTCGCGAGATAGACATTGCCGGAGATCCAGGTGCAAAAGCTGATCAACAGGACGAAGAACGGATCGGTGTAAACCTGTACGCGGTCATCCACGTTCCAGCGGAGGCCGTAGCCCGCAAGGAAGTTATTGACCACGCGGAAGGTGATAAACGCGTCATCGGATACCCACGCGGTGCGCAGCAGAAGCACCGTCAAGGCCGCCGCGGCAATTAATTTCGACACTAGTTTCAACCGCGCGGAGGGGCCTTGGGATTTCACTTGATATGCGATCATACCGTAGGATGAGCATCCACCTTTGAAACGTTATCGCCTGCGAATGCTGTATCCTTTTGCGGCGGCGTTTGCCTGTGTTTTTGCAACATTTCAGTTGGGTATGGAGACCAGCCGGTCGGCCGATACGTGGGTCTATGGGATCACCACCGCGCGTCTTCCACTCAACCACTCATCCACCGGCCGGCCGTTGGATGCGCTGTTTCAATATCTGTATAACCTGACCGGACTGAATATTGTTCATCAGCAGGCGGGAGTGGCATTAGTATCCATCGCGATTCTGGCCGCGGCGGTGACCTGGCTCTACCGATCGTTTCCAGGCCGCAACAGGGTTCTGCGATTTCTGGCATGCTTCGCGGTGGTGAGCAATCCTTTCCTTCTGGAGTTTTTCATAAACACGGAAGTTACCGCTCTCTATTGCCTGGCGCAGTTACTGGCGGTGGCCGCGGGCATACTGCTCTCAGAACCAGTGTTGACGCGCGGCAGGATGGTTACGGTGCTCGCACTTACCGCGGCGGTTTTCGCTCTGTACCCACCGCCGGCCGCGTTGATCCTCGGCATCGCATTAATCCGGAGTAATCCCGCCGCCGCGGTACGCCGAGGGCTTGCCGGGATAGCCTGCTGGATTACGGGTGCGGCCTTCTGCTGGGCGTGGGTGCGGTTCGTGCATCCGCTGTTCACTGCCAGATTCGACCCCAGAACTCTTTCACCCAGCGTGCTAACGAATCTACATAGTCTGTGGATTGGGCAGAAAGATTTGTGGATCGATTCATTCGCGTTGATGCCGCGTTACCTGTTTCTGGCTTCCGTGCTGGGCGGAGTTGCGCTGTTACTCGCCGCGCCCGTTCCGAAACGTTCTCGACTAACGGCGCTGGCCGCGATCTGTGCCGTCATCGTACTCTCGCTTGCACCGCATTTGTTTCTGGGAAGCGTGTGGCTGGTGGGCAGATCCGTAACCGCGCTCGGTTCTATCCCCGGGCTACTATTGCTCGCCGCCGCCCCGTTCTTAAGCTTGCGCTCGCCGCTTTATTGGACGGGTTTTGCTTTTGCCGGCGTACTGTCTTTAGTGATCGTGGCGCAAGGCAATCGCCTGCTGGCGGATAACATCACGACTTTTCACGAGGATGCGGCGGAGGCACTAAACATCACGCATGAGATTGAACGGCAGGAGAAGGCGCAACGGGTGACGGCATGGAAACTGGAAGTGGTTGCGGATCGCGCGCCCACCTGGTGCTACCCCGGTATCCGGTGCGACGGCGATATGAACACGCGGTCGTGGACGAAGCAGTATTCGATTCCTTACATGCTGCGGGATGTGACCGGACGCCAGTTCACACCCGTGCCGTTTTCCGGAGATATTCAGGCTGTTTTCGGCACTGACAACTGGGACGGTTATTCGCCGCGGCAGGTTCGCGTCATCGGCGACACCGCTTACGTGGCCGTTTACTGAAGCGCGTATTGTGATATGCTCACCGTCTCCCGGCGGCGGTCATGTTTTTCCGGTTCGTTCTATTACTATCGGTGATCTCCGTTTCGGCGATGGCGCAGGAGCGGTCCCGTCTGGCGCTGTTTCTCGACTTCCAGCATGCGCCGTCGGAGCGCGTTTCACTGGAAATGCAAACGGAAGTGGAGCGGTTGTTCGGACCGGATGCGGGTCCGGTAACCTGGCGGGCGTTGCGGCAGAATACCGGTAAGGAAAGCTTTCACCGGCTGGCAGTGATTCACTTATCGGGAACCTGCAAGGCCGGTGAGGTTGCCGTGCCGGCGCGCGGCAGGCATGGAACGCAATTGGGGTCTACTTTAGTATCGAGCGGAACCGTTCTGCCGGTGGTGAATGTGGAGTGCGACAAGGTTCGATGGTTCTTGCGTGAGGCCGATGAACGCCTTTACGGCCGGGCGTTGGGACAGGTGGTGGCGCATGAGCTATATCACGTGCTTCTGGGAACCGTGGCGCATTCGCAGTCCGGATTATCGAAGGCAGCGCACTCCTCCCTGGATCTTGGGCGGGTATCTTACGGGTTCGATAGCGGCGTACGGGAGAAGCTGTTGGCGGCGTTGGGGAGATAGAAAAGGCGGCCGAAGCCGCCTATATGTTTAGCCACTTGTTGGTGGGAAGTTAAAACGTTAAACGCAAGCCGATCTGCAGGGTGCGATTGCCGTAGCCCGGCAAGGTCGCGATGCTCGACCCGAAGTTGGACGAGTTGACGTTCGCAATCGGGTTCGCGAAATGGGTGCTGTTGAATAAGTTATAAGCCTGTCCGCGAACTTCGAGGCGCGCGCGTTCGAAGAACTGGAAGGAACGGAACAGGGCCAGATCATAGTTGACCAGGTTCGGTCCGACCAGAATGTTCCGGCCGGCATTTCCGATACTACCCGCCGCCGGAGATTCAAGCGCGTAGTTCTGTACGTTGGAGTAAACCGGATAGAAGCCGAAGTAACTCGGGACGTAAGTGACCACGCTTGAAGTTCCAGAGGGAACCAAGTCCGCGCGCGTCGCCGTATTCGGGCAGTTGCAGGAGATGGAATCGGCGACCGGTGTATAAGGCATGCCGGAAGCATAGTGGAAGATGCCGTTCAGCTCCCATGGCCCGAGGATGTGGCCGAGAACGCCGGAGCTCAGGTAGTGCGATCCCGGTCCGAAGGGAAGCTGCCAGACGTGGGAAAGTGTGAACAGGTTGGTCCGGTTGAAATCCGAGGGTCCGTAGTTATACCTCGCGTTACCGGTGCTGTAGTCGAGAACCTGCGGAATGGAGTACGGCGAACCTTTGCCGTAGTTTAATCCGAAGTTGCTCAGAACGGCCGGATTGTCGGTGCCGCCGTAGTCGAGCGACTTACTGAATGTATAGGCCGCTGAGAACGCCAGGCCCGCGGAGAACCGCTTGGTGGCATTAACCTGCAGCGAATTGTAGTTACTGTTGAGACCGTGGCCGTAAAGGAGCGTGCTGGCGGTACGGTCACCCAACGCGGCGGTGTTGTACGGCAGGCCGGCCAATCCGGCGCCGGGAAGCCCCGCGTTTAGTTCCTGGAAGTAAGGCAGGAAGCGGCTGACATTGCCGACGTAGGCGGCGTCCACCAGAATGCCGCGGCCCAGGTCCTGCTGGACGCTGAAGTTATAGGTCTGCGTATAAGGAGTCCGCTGGCGCACAGCCTGGACGATAAACGGTACATTCGCCAGTGAGGCGGCCGATAGGTCGCCGAACGTGGCCGCACCACCGAATCCGCCCGCGGAACCATAGCCCGAGAGCGAATTGGATGTGATGAAGCTATTCTGGGCGGCCCCAAGGTAGCCGTTGAAATACTGGATGCCATAGCCGGTCCGGATGACGGTGCGCGGAGTCAAGCTGTAGGCAAGTCCAATGCGAGGCGCGAAGTTCAGGTAATTGGCATTGACTCCGCCCGTACTGCCCTGATTGAGTGGAACCAGAGTATCGGTGGTTGGCGAAAAGCTATAAGCGCCGGTGCTGTAACGATTCTTCAACGGGTCATAGTATTCGTAGCGCAAGCCAAGATCGACGGTGAGTTTGTGGAACTGCACCCGGTCCGCCACGAAGCCCGCGTATTGATACTCGTAAGTGGACGGGGCGAGGAGGGAACTGCCGATGCCGGCCGCGGTAGGAGCGCCGAGCAGGAAGGAGGCGAAGGATTGAGCAAAAGTGTCACCTTGATTCAGTGCGCCCGCGAGCGAGCTTCCGCCCGGTCCAAACACATAACCACCTTGAGGTCCGTAAGCCGCGCTTTGGAAGCCATCGGCGCGAATGCCCCACATATCCACGCCGAAGCGGATATCGTGTATGCCGAGGCGCTTGCTCCACGCGCTTTCGATATTCAGGGTACTGTCAACGTTCGTTTGCGGGTAGTTGGCGGGCATGCCCAGGGTGCTCATGCCATCGATCAGGATTGAGGGAAGAGTTGAGCCGAGCCCGATGTTATTGCCGTAAACGCGGTCATCATAGCGGTTAAAGCCGGCGCGAACATCCCAGATCAGCGAGGCGGATCCGGTGGTGGTGTATCCGGCCATTGCGGAATCCGACCGCACGCGGCCTTCGTTATCGAAGCCCAGCAGGTCACCGTAGGGAGAAGCCTGGTTGACATAGTCATTGGTGTAGCCGTAGCGAAGATAGGCCTGTCCCTTGTCGCCGAAACGATGGTCAAGGCGGCCTTCGAAGCGAAGATCGTCATTCTGGTAGTGCGGCGTGGAGTAGTAATTATCCTCATAACCGGGTAGGTTTGGCATAGGGATATAACCGAGGAGACTGGACGCGAGCGCGTTGCGGTTTACGGGGATGGTGTTACCGGCGAAAGGCGCGCGCTGAGTGCCGCCGTTGAGTCCGGTGAGAGGATCGTACAGAGTCAGGTTCGGGACTTCGGTGAAGTTACCCGCGCGGAAGTTCGCGTCGGGAACGGTGGAGATGGAGGGGATGTAGCTGTTGTTGTAATCGGATTCCCAGGAGCCGAAGAAGAAAGTCTTGTCTTTGATGATGGGACCGCCCAGCGAAGCGCCGAACTGGTTCAGGTTCGCGCCGGACTGCGGAGTACCCACGGGGTTGAAATAGTCGCGCGCGGCGGCCCAGGAATTGTCATTAAAGGCGAAGAGGCTGCCGTGAAGCCCGTTGGCGCCGGTGCGGGAAATGGCGTTAGTGATGGAACCAGCGGCGCGTCCCTGCGAAGCGTCGTAATTGGATGTGGAGACGTTAAACTGCTCCACCGATTCCAGGGTGGGCGTATGAACCTGATAGCCATTCATCGGCTCATCGTTCTGAATGCCATCATAGTTTTGCCGGTTCGCTTCTGAAAGCTGACCGTTGGCGTTCCAGGTCAGCCTCTGTTGCGGGTCCAGCGGATCTTGCCCGGTAGGTTGAGCGGTAGTGACGCCGGGCATGAAGTCCACGGTCTTCTGAACATTCCTTTCCCGCAGCGGCACTTCGCGGACGAAGCGCGTATCGTAGGATCGGGACGTTTCGCTGGACTCATCCTGAATGAGTCCCGTCATGCCCGCGACAGTAACTGTTTCTGAACTATTGCCGGCTTGCACGGTGAGATTGATCGAAGAACCGGACGCGTTCAATAGCACATCCTTTTCGGCAAGGCGCTTGAAGCCGGGCGCTTCAACATCGATTTCATAAGTTCCAGGAGGAAGGTCCGATACCTGGAAGGTGCCATCGTTGGCGGACAGGGCGCGTTGGGATTGTCCTGTGCCGTTGTTGGTTAGTGTGATAGGGGCGTTGGCGACCGGGGTTCCGTTTGCCGCGGTTACCTTTCCGTTGAGTGTCCCAGTGGTTTGCGCGCCTATCGGGAGTATCCCGACGATGGCGGCCGTAGTTACTAGAAGAATTGTTTTTAGATGAAACATAGTGGGAATAACCTCATGCTTCATTCAGGCTAAGTCCAGCGCCACCTTGGAGTCAGTAATATGAAGTTACTAAGTGCATAGCGGCGAGTTAACGAAAACACTTCTTCCAAAATAAATATGGAACCCTTTGCATTTCCGGATTTCAATAGAAATCGGTGGACGAAAGGCGCCCGCCTGGGCGTGCCGGGCGACAGGCAAACTTGCGTCTTGGCCTCCCGGCGTTGTACTCTCGCACGGATACCATGCTTCTGCCATCCAGTTATTTCGCCACGCTGTTTCTGATGATTTTGTCCATGGTTTGCTGGGGTTCCTGGGCGAATACCCAGAAACTCAGCGGAAAATGGCGCTTTGAGCTGTTTTACTTCGACTACTCGTTCGGCCTGCTGCTGGGGGCCATCGTGCTGGCGTTCACGTTCGGGACGCTGGGGTATGACGGTTTCGCAACGATGGACGACATCGAGAAGGCCGGCAAGCACCAGGACCTTTACGGATTCGCCGGCGGCGTCATTTTCAATCTGGCGAATATGCTGCTGGTCGCGGCCATCTCGATCGCGGGGCTTTCGGTGGCTTTTCCGATCGCCATCGGGCTTGCGCTGGTGATTGGGGTGGCGCTGAATTACGTCATCGATCCCGCCGGGAATCCCGCGCTTTTGTTCGTTGGGGTGGTCTTCATCATTGCGGCGATCGTATTCACCGCGATGGCCTACCGGGCTTACGCCGAGCAGAAGCTGCAGCAATCGATCAAGGCCGGAACGACGCGCACGACGGTTAAGGCGGTCAGTTTGAAGGGTGTGATTCTGAGCCTGGTGAGCGGCGTGTTGATGGGGTTGTTCTTCCCGATTGTGCAATTGGGCGTGTATCGCGACCGGACCAATGAGGCGGGATTGGGGCCGTATGCGATCGGGCTGCTGTTCGCTTTGGGTGTGTTCCTTTCCACCTTCGTTTTCAACTTGTTCTTCATCAATTTGCCGGTGGAAGGCAAACCGATCGCGGTCCTCGATTACTTCAAGGGGAAGGTGAGCCAGCATCTGCTGGGCATTCTGGGCGGGGTTATCTGGATCGTGGGCGCGATCTCCAATTTTGTGGCGGCGAGCGCGCAGGGAGAAGCGCGGGTGGGGCCGGCGGTGAGCTACGTGATCGGCCAGGGAGCGACGATGGTTAGCGTGTTGTGGGGATTGTTTTACTGGAAGGAGTTCGCGGGCGCCAACCCACGCGTGAACCGCATGCTCGGGATCATGCTGACGTGTTTCGTGCTCGGTTTGGTGCTGGTGGCGCTGGCGCCCGTGTGGGCCCGGTGAAGCGAAAAACCGGGCCCGCTGTAGGGAGATTACTGGATGGAGATGGTGACGGGCGGAGACGCGGTACCCTGCACGTTCAAAGACAGCGAAACCTGGTTGCCGTCCGGCGGAGTGAAGGTCGAGGGAATGGTGAAGTTGATCTGGTAGAGGCCGGCGTAACCGGGCGCGAGTCCGATGAACTCCGGAACGATCCGCGCGGTGGCGAAGAATCCGCCGCCCAGCATGACGTTGGCGGGTTGGGCGATCAGATCGAGCGGCGATGTTGGAGGCGCGGCGCCAGTGACGGCGGCCGGAGTAGTCTCGCCCAAGCCGATCGCGTACACCACCAGCGTGTCTCCGGGACTGGCGGAGATGCCGGGACCGAGGACCTTGCCGGTGTTGTAATCGACGATGACCGGGGCGCCGTTATATTGTTCCAGAATGTCGGGGTAACGGGCTGCGATGTTCACGGAAACCGTGTTGCCCGGGGTGCCGTTGTCGACCACCTGCACGGTGGCGAGGCCCGGAGGAACTTCGTAAGGCATCTGGAAATCGATCTGCCCGATGGAGGTGAAATAGAGCGGAACGGGTGAGCCGTTCACCAGCACCTGGACGCCGCCCAGATTGGGGGGTAAAGGGATGGAGGAGGCATTCATGGTTCCGCCGGAGGTGAACGCCGCGCCGTACGCGACCGCGATATCTCCCGGGGCAACGGGCGCGCGCCCGACGTTATCGACCACGCCGCCGAAACCAATCAACGGGCCGCTCTGCCGGGTGACGAGGAACGTCACCGGGACGGTGAGCGAAGCGGTGTTCGCCGCGTTGGTGGTGATCATGACAGAGCCCTGGTAGGCTCCGGGCGACAACGAAGCGGAGTTGGCGGTGACGGTGACCGCGCCGCTGCTCGAGGCGGTAGCGGTGAGCCATCCGGATCCGGTGGTGACGGCGGCTGTGGCGCCGGAAACGGTGAGCGAACCTTCCCCGGCGTTGGCGACGCTGATTGTCTGGACCGCCTGCGCGCCCTGTCCGGCAAGCAGCGTGAGGGAGGCCGCGGAAAGCTGAGCGATGGGCGAACTGGTGACGTTCAAGGTGACGGGAATGGTGACGTTGTCGGCGGCGGTATTCGATCCGGTGACGACCACGCTGCCGGTGTACGTTCCCGGGCCTTGACCGGTTTGGGTGGTCACGGTGGCCTGGTAAGGGAAATAGAAGGAGTAACTGCCGTTGCCGACTTCCGCCAGTTCCACCTTCAGCCAATTGCCGCCGCTGGCAGTGCTGGCCTGGGTGGTAACGGCGCTGTGCGTACCGAAATTGAACGAGGCCATTCCGCCGCCGGGCGCCGCGTAAAGAGTGACGGGCGCGGCGGTCACATAGCCATCCACCGTGACGGTGACGGAAACGGTCTGGGGAGAATCGATCGCGGCGGGGTCGGAGATGGAGAGGAAGCCGGTGTAGGTGCCAGCGGCAAGGGCCGTGGTGTTGAAAGTGACGGTAAGCGGAAGACACTGGCCGGATTTCGCGGCGGAGCAACTGGTGCTCGCGCCGATGGCGGCAGTCGCCCAGGGCACGCTGCTCAAGACGCTGGGGTTGAGCGTGCCGCCGCCGGCGTTATAGATCTGGATGGTGACCGGAGCGGGACTGGCGCCGACGACGACCGAGGCCGTAACCACGGCCGCCGTGCTGAGCCGCAACATCGGTTGCGTGGATTGCGCACTCGCGTTAGCCGCAAGCGAAGCAGAAAGAAGAATGAAGAATGCGTGTTTCGTAAATGATTTCATAGCGAGTCAAATACACCCTTTTGAAGAGCCCATAAATAGCCGACGAGCAAGATTGTGAGAAAGACCGCGGCCTCCGCGATACCGAACCAGCCGAGCGCCCGGTAGCGGACGGCCCACGGAAATAAGAACACCGTTTCCACATCAAAAATCACGAAAAGAATTGCAACCACGTAGTAGTGGACCGCAAACCGGCCGCGCGCGTTGGACGCCGCCGGAATTCCGCACTCGTACGCTTCGAGCTTGGTTTTGGACGGCGCCGAGGGCCGCAGCAGACTGGAGAGCACGAGGGTGGCCAGCGGCAGGCCGGTCGCCAAGGCAAGGAAAAACAGGAGTGGAATGTATTCGGCGGGCATGGTTTCAGGCGGAGAGTGTTTCCGGTGGATACAAGGGTGGGGCAGAGGGGACACGCTCCGCCGTGCGGGTTAGTGGCTCACTTGGCGAAACCCAGTTTCCGGATGGCGTCACTGGGCTCGGGAGCGCCGAACTGGCTGAACGCGGCCACTTGGCGGCCGTTTTCGAGAGCGACTCCGGCGGGGGTTGCTTTGTAAGGAAACGTTTTCTTCAGCAAAGCGAAATCGGCCGCAGTGACGCCTTTCAAGCCGGTGCGCTGCATGAACGCCGGCGCGAACTGCGGATTCACCACAGGCTGCCCGACGAACCGGGTAGTTCCCCAATCGAGCTTGGACATGCGCTCGCCCGCGTCCACGCAGTGCATACATTCGGGATCATAGAAGTAGATGAAGACCTTGCCGGTGGCGAGCGAATACGGCTGGCCCGACGCGGTCATGATCGTATCGGGCGCCTTGGTCCCGGTCTGGCGGGAAGAAGCGACGCCGAAGGAGACGACGGCGAACACCGCGATAACGCCGAGCAGAAGAGCGGGCAAGCGGAGGCTGCGCGTGGTCACGGTCCAGAGGCCGGCCACAATCGCCAGCAGCATCATGGCGCCATCTTCCACAAAGAACGCGGGGCTGACCGCGCGCTTCACCCAGGGGAAGCAACTGCAATCCACGCCGCGCAGGTCGTTGTAGAAGTAGCCGATATAAGCCATGAAGGCGGCCAGCAGAGCGACGCCCAGCCAAGACGCCCATTTCCGGTAGCGCGGGAGCAGGAACAGGAGCCCCGTGAACGTTTCGATGGTTCCCAGAGCGACCGCGAACGGAATGCTGATGGCCTGCGGCAGCTTGAGATTGGTCATCAAGACGGCGGCGCCGAAAGGGTCGAGAATGTGAAACAATCCGGCGGCGAGAAATACGACGGCGATCAGGATAGCCGCGGTCCAATTGAGCAGGCTTTTCCAGGCAGGCTGCTCAAAGACGCGGTCCATTGTTAGTGTCTGACTCATAGATACAGTAGTTGGCAAACCGCTTCTCCATTGTACGCTGATGAAATGCTTCGTCTTGCTGTGGGTTTGACGGTAGCCGCGGGGATTTTGTTCGGACAAACCGCGGACCTGGTGATTACCAACGCGCATGTATACACGGTGGATCCGAAGCGGCCATCGGCGGATGCGATTGCGGTGCGCGGAAACAAGATCATCGCCGTCGCCGACGATGTTACGGAGTTCATCGGGCCGGAGACGAAGCGCATCGACGCGCGGGGCAAGACCGTGGTCCCCGGCATGATCGATTCGCATGGGCACATGTTGAGTCTGGGTGAAAGCCTGCGCGAGCTGGATCTGCGGGGAATCGCTTCGGAGGTGGAGATTGCGGCCAGGGTGCGGGATGCGGCGCTGGCGCGAAAGCCGGGCGAATGGATCATGGGGCACGCATGGGACCAAAACCTCTGGCGGGTGAAGCAGTTTCCGTCCGCAACGACGCTGGATGCGGTGGCGCGTGACAATCCGGTGGTGCTGACGCGGGTGGACGGGCACGCGATTTGGGTGAACGGCAGCGCTATGGAACTGGCCAAGATCACGTCCGCCACCGCCGATCCGCCGGGTGGGCGAATCGTACGGGATGCGCAGGGCAGACCGACCGGCGTGTTCGTGGATAACGCGATGGGCCTGGTGGAGGGCAAGATTCCAGAGCCGACGAAGGCGGAGCGCGAAGATGCGTTGGAGCGAGCGGCGAAGGTTTGTTCAAGGCTTGGTCTGACCACCGTTCACGACGCGGGCGTGGATGCGCCTACGCTGGAGGCTTACCGTGCGTTGATCGCGGCGGGACGCTTGCCGCTGCGGGTGTACGCGATGATTTTCGTGGCTTCGAGCGCGGCGCTATGGAAGGATTTTCAGGCGCGCGGGCCCGAGATCGGGGGCTATTTGACGGTGCGCAGCGTCAAGCTGTTGGCGGACGGAGCGCTGGGGTCGCGCGGGGCGGCAATGCTGGAGCCGTACACGGACGATCCGACGAATAGCGGGCTGCTGATTTTGTCGCGCGAGTATATCGAAAAGGTGGCGCGTGAGGCTTTGGCCGCCGGGTTCCAGGTGAACACGCACGCGATCGGCGATCGCGCGAACCGCACGGTACTCGAAGCGTATGGGGCGGCGCTCGGCGGCAAAAACGACAAGCGGTTCCGCGTTGAGCATGCGCAGGTGGTGGCGCCGGAAGATTTCCAGCGGTTCGCCGACAACTCGATTCTGGCCTCAATGCAGCCGACGCATGCGACCAGCGACATGGGGTGGGCGGCCGCGCGGATCGGCGCGGAGCGGATCAAGGGCGCATACGCCTGGCAGACGTTTCATAAGCTGGGGGTGCATCTGCCGTTCGGGTCGGACTTTCCGGTGGAAGACCCCAATCCGATCTGGGGATTTTACGCGGCGATCACGCGGCAGGATAAAGAGGGAAATCCGCCGGGCGGCTGGTTTCCGGATCAGCGGCTGACGCGAGCGGAAGCGCTACGCAGTTGGACAATTGAGGGTGCGTACGCGGCGTTCGAAGAAGAACGTAAAGGATCGATCGAGCCGGGCAAGCTGGCGGATTTCATTATGCTTTCCGATGACATTATGCAGGTGGCGCCCGCGCAGGTGCGGAAAGCGCACGTGACGATGACCGTGCTGGACGGTAAGATCGTGTATCAGGAATGAGGGAGTGATCGGGGCTTTTCTGTTGCTTGCGGCATCGGTGTCGGGAGATGGTTCGCGGGCGGAACTGGCGAATGAAGATTTCCGCGTGCAGCCGCACGATTACCGGTTTATCGACGCGCAGATCAGCCACTGGCCGGCGACATTGATCTGCGAGGCGACGGTGACGCGAGGGCCGGAAGTCCGGGTGGAATTGCTCACGCATGGCGAACTGCTGCGGTTTGTGCGCGGGCGAGAGCACAATGCAGTCTTGTCGCTCGACAGCCGGAAAGACCCGAGCTTCAGCCAGGCTCTTCCCGATAAAGGCGAATACGCGCTGGTGGTGGTGGACGATGGCGATCAGCCAAGTGACGTGCGGCTACGGGCGGACGTGCAGTTCGCGCGGGAGCCGGACGTTGCGAGGTATCTAACCCCGCAAAGAAGGCTTACCGTGATTCTGATGAGCCTGACCGTTTTCCTGGCTACCGTGTCATGGTCGGCCTGGAAATTGGTGGGAGCCATGCGGCGGGTATGAGCATCTTACCTACAAGTGGCATGCAACACTTAGGTTCCCCTATGCCGAGAAGTCTCATCATGTGTGTAGCGGTTGTTCTGGCCGCGTCCACGGCGCTACATGCGCATGCGGTGCTGCTCAATTCGGTGCCAGCCGCGAATTCGGTCACGGCCGGGCCGGCGATTACGGTGCAACTGCGATTCAATTCCAGAGTGGATGGGAAGCGATCCCAAATCTTATTGGTTACGCCGGATGGAAAAACCTATCCGCTCGACATTGCACCGCAGACCGCTCCCGATGTTTTGAATGCGCCAGCGAAAGACCTGGTCGGGGGCAGTTATAAATTACGGTGGCAGGTGCTGGCGTCCGACGGCCACATCACCCGCGGGCAAGTTCCATTCCGGATTAAATAGCGGCGGCACTCCAGTTGGGCGATGAACGATTTCCTAAGTATTTTTGGTTTCCTCTCCGTGCTGCTGCGGGCGGCCACTTTGACGTGCGAGTCGCTGGTGGCGGGCGGTCTTTTGTTCGCGCTGTTGTGCCTTGGCGATGGGACGACGCCGGAAAGCTGGGCGGGCTGCCGCAAGCTGATCCGCTGGGCGAGCTTTGGTTTAGCCGCGGCGCAAACGGCGTTCCTGCTGTCTGACGCGGTGATTCTGCATGGCACGGCGGACTTGCCGTTTCGAGAGATTGCGACCGCGGACTTTTTTCTGGCCGGGAGCGCGGCCGTGGCATCCGCGGTGTTGATCGTCTTCACGACGCGTTGGCTGGCGCGGGGAAATTGGGGAATGCTGATACCCGCGGCGATTCTGCTGGGGTCATCGGTGATGACCAGCCACGCGGCGGCCCGGCTGGATCACCGTGGGCCCGCGATGCTTTTGACCGCGCTGCACCAAGGCGCGACGATGGCGTGGGTCGGCGGACTGCCGTTTTTGTTGATCTCCCTGGCACGAAGCGGAGCGATCGCGGAGGCCGGTCGAATGGGAAGCCGGTTTTCACGAGCGGCTCAAGTGAGCGTCGCGCTCCTGTTTCTCAGCGGGCTGGGGCTTTCCTTCCTTTATGTGGGGTCGATAGCGGGAGCGTATGGGACGTCCTACGGCATTATGGTGCTCGGCAAGGTGGTCCTGTTCCTTGTGGTTCTCGGGCTGGGTGGACTGAACTTCATTTTGGTGCGGGACTTGCGCCGGGACCCGGTTCCGCTGCTGGCGCGATTGAAGCGATTTTCCGAAGCTGAGATCGGGATCGGGTTTACCGTGATTCTCGCGGCGGCGTCGCTGACATCGCAGCCACCGGCGATCGATGTTCAGGATTGGCGTGCCACGGGACAGGAAATTGCGGGCCGCATGTCGCCGCACGCGCCCCGGCTGAATAGCCCGCACGCGAACGAACTGGTCGCCCGGACGCCGGCTTCCACGCGGGCGATGAACATCGCGTGGTCCGAGTACAACCACAATTTTGCCGGAATGGTGGTTCTTGCAGTGGGGCTGCTGGCCGTGGCGTGGCGCGTATTCGGATGGCGTTTTGCGCGTCACTGGCCGCTGGCGTTCCTGGGGCTGGCGTTCTTCCTGTTCGTGCGCGCGGACGCCGACGCGTGGCCGCTGGGAGCGCGGGGATTTTGGCGGAGCCTTACCGACCCGGAAATTCTGCAGCATCGGATGTTTGCTTTGCTGATCGTGGCGTTTGCCGTGTTCGAATGGGGCGTGCAGAACGGCCGCATTCACTCGCGTAAAGCGGCGCTTGTGTTCCCGGGAGTGTGCGCGCTGGGCGGGGCGCTGTTGCTGACACACTCGCACGCGCTGGTGAACGTGAAGGAAGAGTATCTGGCCGAGCTCAGCCATTTGCCGATTGCAATCTGCGCGGTGACGGCGGGGTGGGCGCGATGGCTCGAACAGCGGCTGGATGGAGCATGGCGCCGCATTCCATCGGCGGTCTGGCCCGTTTGCTTCGTGATGATCGGGTTGATTCTGTTGTTCTATCGGGAAGCTTGAAACCGACGAGAGTTTTAATCGCCGACGATCACCCGCTGGTGCGCAGCGGACTTAAGTGTCTTTTGGAACGCGAAGGCGAGTTCCAGGTGGTGGCGGAAGCCGCGAACGGGTACGAAGCGATCGAGTTGGCCGCGCTGCATCGGCCCGATCTGATTCTGCTGGACGTTGGCATGCCCCGGCTTACCGGGACGGATGCGGCTAAGCACATCTCGGAGAAGTTCCCGGCGATCCGGATTGTGATGGTGAGCATGCATTCCGATGAATCCTACGTGCTGCGTGCGTTGAAGGCGGGCGCGCGCGGGTATCTGCTGAAAGCCTCACCGGAAGCGGACGTGCTTGCTGCCGTGCGCGCGGTGGCGGCGGGGAACGCATACTTCAGTCCGAGCATCACCAAGATGCTGGTGGACGATTACGTGATCGAAATGCAGAGGCGCGGGGCCGAAGACAGCTACGACATGTTGAGCCTTCGCGAGAAGGGCAACAAGGAGATTGCGGAAATGCTGTTCATCAGCGTTTCCACGGTGGAGACGCACCGGAAAATGTGCTGCGGAAGCTGCACCTGCATAGCTTGCCGGAACTGATTTTGTATGCGGTGCGGAAGGGCTTAATCTCGTAGAGATTTTTCGAATGCTGCGGATGCTTGCGAATGGTGCGAGGGTGTGGTAGGGTGGAGAAGTGAGGGTGAGATGGGGACGGGAACAGCGGTAGCGACACTGCCTTCGGAGGCGGAGGCGAAATTAGCAAAGGACTCGGGAAGTTTGCTGGCGGCGCGGATGACGGCGGAGCCTTTGCGTCTGTCTCTGATGGATGACCCGGCACACGGCGTAATCAAACTACCGGCATCGGTTGTTCCCCTTTTGGTGCGGATTCTGGACGAAACGGCGCGCGGCAACGCTGTCACGCTGATACCGGTGCATGCGGAACTGACGACGCAGGAGGCGGCGGACATGCTGAACATTTCCCGTCCGTCTTTAATCCAGCTTTTGGATGAAAAGAAGATCGAATACCGGAGAGTGGGCACGCACCGGCGCGTCCGGTTCGACGCGTTGATCGCGTACAAGCGCCAGGCGGATGCCGATCGCCGAGCGGTGCTGGCGGAGTTAGCCGCCTATGACCAGGAAATCGGAATCTAAGCGCGGGTGGCCGTATTCGGAGCGTTCTTCGACGCCAACGTGCTTTATCCATCCGAACTCCGCAATCTCTTGATGCATTTGGCGGCCACCGGCCTGTTTCGGGCTAAGTGGTCGGCCGCGGTTCATGACGAGTGGATCGGCAGCCTGCTGAAAAACCGTCCTGACCTGACACCGGAGAAACTTGCCAGGACGCGAATGCTGATGGACAAGCATGCGACCGATGCGCTGGTGGCGGGCTATGAGGAACTGATTCCGGGCCTTCGACTGCCGGATCCGGGTGACCGCCATGTGCTCGCGGCGGCGATTTGCGGGCGCGCGGACGTGATCGTGACCATGAATCTTAAAGATTTTCCGGCATCCGCGATTGGCCCGTTCGGTATTGAAGCGCAGCACCCGGACGAGTTCATTTTGCATCTTCTCCACCTGGATGCCGAAGCGGTTTCCGAGGCCGCCCAAACACACCGGCTGAGCTTGAAAAATCCCGCGAAGACGATTGCGGAATATCTGGAAACGCTGGAGCGGCAGGCTTTGAAGGAAACGGTCTCAGTTCTGCGGGACCGGATGTGCGATTCCAAGTAACGGCAACTCGACTGACACGACGGTGCCGCGCCCGGTTCCCGAGTCGATTTTGAGATTGCCGTTCAAGGTAACGACGCGCTCCTCAATCCCCATCAGACCCATGCCGGTTTCGGCGTTGGGGTCGAAGCCTTTGCCATCGTCGCAAACGGACACAAATAAACGGCCGCCTTTCTCTTGCGCGATCACTTGCACGCGATGCGCGGCGGCGTGCCGGCACGCGTTGCGAATGGCTTCCTGGACCACGCGGTAAACGCAGGTACGATGTTCCTCTGGAAGATCTTCCGGGAAATTTTCGGCGAGAACTTCGACCGGAATGTGTTCTGTGCGGGAGACCTCCCGCGCCAACCATTTGAGCGCGGGAATGAGACCGATATCGTCCAGCAAGGCGGGACGCAGCAGAAGCGAGATGTTGCGGACCACGCGCACATTGCGCTGTGTCATCTCTTCAATCATGCGGAGTTGGCGGGAGGCTTCCACGCTGTTGGATTCTTTCAGCGAAGACCGCAGGTTTCCGATGGCGAGCATGGTGGCGGACAAAACCTGGCCGACCTCATCATGCAGTTCACGCGAGATTCGGCGACGCTCGCTTTCCTGGGCGGAGACGAGTTCCGCCGAAAGCTTCTTCAACTCGCCGCGGGTGCGCAGGACTTCCTCAAAACTGAGCGCGGAGTTGTGTTCGAGCTGGAGCAGGCGCCACATGGTGAGACCGGCCAGCACGATGCCGATGGCGGCGGTGAGCAGGAGCAGCAGAACCAGCTTGACGCGAAACGATGCGAATGTCTCCGTGACCGCCTGGCTGCCGGCTTCGAGTTGTTTTTCGCTGAGCGCCTGGATGCGGTCGTCGAGAGCGATGGCGGCGGCGCGGCGCGGGAGAACCTGCTGTTCGATGAAACGGTCACGGCGCGAACGCCTTTCGTCGGGAGTCCATGTCATCGCGGGGCCAAGCGCCTGGAAGAAATCCGTCAACTCGAGATCGAGTTCACGGAAAGCGTCTTCTTCGTGAGGGCGAAGCAGCCGCCGGTACGCTTCGACATCGGCGCGGACGTCCTGTTCGGCTTGCGCGAACTGCCGCCGGTGCGCGGAAGCGAGAGATCCGTCGGCATCGAGCAGGAAATCGCGCGCATACGTGCCTGAGAGATAGATGCTGGAGCGGAGCTTTTCAAGGATGCGGTCGCGCTCGATGTAATCTTCGCGGATGCGTTCCTGGCGAACTTCGATCTGGTAGAGAAAAGAGATAGCGCTGAGGCCGAAGACCGCCATCAATAAGAGCAAGCCGCCGAACCCGATTAATAGCAGAAGCCGCGTTTGGCGGTGAAGCGCGCGGGGTTGGATGGTTGCAATGGATGCGGGCGGTGGCATCGCGTGATTGCAGTATACGTGCGGAGATGGGATGGCGATATACCGCGCGCGCTGGAATCTAAGCCCGATTTTCCGCCAGGTTCCTGTGTGGTTGATTACTTCGTATTTTGACGATGACGTATGCGGGAGTTACGCTTTAGGAGGCTTGCGATGAAATCAAATGGTTCTTCTCTCTTTTCGAAGTGGCCTCTTTTCCGGCAAATACGGGACGGGGACATCCACGCGTTGGGCGCCACGGTGAAATCGACGCGCTCCGAGAATCTGGCGCCGCGGACGCGAGAGGCGGATCGCGTCGTGAAATCGATCTGCCCGTATTGCGCCGTCGGATGCGGACAGAACGTTTATGTCAAAGACGAAAAGATCATCGACATCGAAGGCGATCCGGATTCGCCGATCTCGGTAGGGCGGTTGTGCCCGAAAGGATCGGCCAGCTTCCAGTTAGTGACCGGAAACCAGCGTCAGAAAGATGTGCTTTACCGGCGTCCGCACGGAACGGAGTGGCAGAAGATTCCGCTGGAACAAGCCATGGACATGGTGGCGGCGCGAGTCAAGAAGGCGCGTGACGAGAACTGGCAGGATAAGCATGAAGAAGGGCATCCGCTGAACCGGACGCTATCGATAGCGCATCTGGGCGGCGCGACGCTCGACAACGAAGAGAATTACCTGATCAAGAAACTGTATACGGGATTGGGCATCGTACAGGTGGAAAATCAGGCCCGTATTTGACACTCCTCCACGGTCCCCGGTCTGGGGGCCAGCTTCGGTAGGGGTGGCGCAACGACGTTCCAGCAGGATCTGGCGAACGCCGATTGCATTGTGATTGAAGGTTCCAATATGGCCGAGAATCACCCGGTCGGGTTTCAGTGGGTGATGAAGGCGAAGGAGCGTGGAGCGAAGATCATTCACATCGATCCGCGATTTACCCGGACCAGCGCGGTTGCCGATATTCATGCGACCATCCGGCCCGGCACCGATATCGCCTTTTTGGGCGGATTGATTCGCTACATCATCGAGAACGATCGGTGGTTTCACGATTACGTCGTGGATTTCACGAACGCGGCGATGATTGTGAATGACGGCTATCAGGACACCGAAGATCTGGACGGGCTGTTCGCCGGCTGGGATGCCGAGAAGGCAAGTTACGATTTTCAAAGCTGGATGTACGCGGAGCCGATCGACCAGGGCCAGAAGAAGGAAGCGCATACCGGGCAGGCGCATTCGGAACGCGCGGCGATGTCGCGCGGCGGCAAGAGCGACCCAACGCTGCGGGATCCGCATTGCGTGTTCCAGATCGTCAAGCGCCACTACCAGCGGTACACCGCGGAGATGGTCCAGGAAGTAACCGGCATGGAGAAGGACTTATTCCACAAGATCGCCAAGACGATCTGCGATAACTCCGGGCGTGAACGCACGACGGCTTTCTGTTACGCCGTAGGTTGGACGCATCACCTGACCGGCCCGCAGATTATTCGCGCGGCGTCCATGGTACAGATGCTGCTCGGTAACATCGGGCGGCCGGGCAGCGGCATACTCGCGTTGCGCGGCCACGCTTCCATTCAAGGGTCGACGGACATCCCCACCCTGTATAACCTGTTTCCAGGTTATATCAGCATGCCGCGCGCCAAGCAGGACAATACCTTCGAAGCTTACGTGAAGAACGAAGTTGCGCCGTCCGGATGGTGGGGCGAGAGCAAGAAGTATATTGTTTCCCTATTCAAAGCCTGGTGGGGGGATGCGGCGACGGCGGAGAACGGTTACTGCTTCGACTACGTGCCGCGCCTGACTGGGGACCATTCGCACATGACTTCGGTGGTCAATATGATCGACCGCGTGGTGAAGGGTTACTTCGTAATGGGCGAGAACCCGACAGTTGGTTCACCGCACGCGGGCATGCAGCGGGAAGGCCTGCGGAATCTGGAATGGCTGGTGGTGCGGGATCTCGCGATGATAGAGACCGCCGAGTTCTGGAGGGTTTCGCCGGAGCATGAGCGCGGGGAGGTGCGGACGGAAGAGATCGCGACGGAAGTATTCTTCTTTCCGGCCGCCGCGCATACGGAGAAAGAGGGAAGCTTCACTAATACACAGCGCCTGTTGCAGTGGCGGCATCAAGCGGTGGAGCCGCCCGGCGACGCGCGCAGCGAGTTACATTTCATCTTCCACTTAGGCAAGAAGCTAAAGAAGTTATACGCGGGTTCAAGCGACCCGAAAGACAAGGCGCTGCTTGATCTTACCTGGGATTACCCGACGCACGGGGCGACCAACGAGCCCGCGGCCGAATCCGTGGTGAAAGAGATCAACGGATATACCATCGCAGACTATAAGTCGGTCAGCGGCTTTGCGGATTTAAAGGACGACGGAACGACGGCGTGCGGCTGCTGGATCTATGCCGGGATCTACAAGGACGAGAAGAATCAGATGGCTAACCGGAAGCCCGGCAGCGAGCAGGACTGGGTAGCTTCGGAGTGGGGCTGGGCGTGGCCGAAGAACCGAAGGATTCTCTATAATCGGGCCTCGGCTGACTCGGAAGGCAAGCCGTGGTCGGAGCGGAAGAAATACGTCTGGTGGGATGAGGAGAAGAAGAAGTGGACGGGTTACGACGAACCGGATTTCATTGCGGATCGGCCGCCATCTTATCGCCCCGCGCCTGGCGCTAAGGGCAAAGAGACGATTTCCGGTAACGACCCTTTCATTATGCAAGCGGACGGAAAGGCTTGGTTGTTCGCGCCCAGCGGATTGCAGGAAGGGCCCATGCCGACGCATTATGAGCCGCTCGAATCGATCGTGAAGAACGCGCTGTACGGCCAGCAATGTAACCCGGTGCGGATCGATTATGTTCGAGCGCGCAATCCGATGCATCGTCCTTATGCGGACGCGCGGTTCCCGTTTGTACTGACCACCTACCGGCTGACCGAGCATCACACGGCGGGCGGAATGTCCCGT
Organism: Bryobacteraceae bacterium; assembly: GCA_965225785.1. Taxonomy (GTDB): domain Bacteria; phylum Acidobacteriota; class Terriglobia; order Bryobacterales; family Bryobacteraceae; genus Bog-113. Next base: position 592,442 of record CBDDBV010000035.1, read on the forward strand.
TGGTTATCGTGGCTGAGTGAGTTGCAGCCGGAAATGTTCTGCGAAGTGGGTCCGGAACTGGCGGCGGAACGCGGACTGACGAACGGGGGATGGGCGACGATCAGCACGGCGCGCGGAGTGATTGAAGCGCGCGTGCTGGTGACGGAGCGCGTGAAGCCGTTGAAGATCGGAAAGCGCACATTTCAGCAGATCGGTATTCCCTACCATTGGGGCAGTTCGGGTTTGGTTCAAGGCGATGGCGCGAATGAGCTGAGTAACTTCGCGGCCGACCCCAACGTGAGCATTATGAACTCGAAGGCGCATACGGCGGACATCGCCGCGGGGCGGCGTTCGCGCGGGATCGGCGCCGCTACCGGGATTGTGACGGGAAATAGGTTGCCCGGTAACGAGCTGCGCGATTTGGCGGTGGTGGGCGATCACCGGCCTATCGGAGTGCATCTGGTTTCGACCAGCGCGGATAAGCAGGGAGACGAAACGTAAATGGGCAAAGGTTTCTTCACGGACACGACGATCTGCATCGGCTGTAAGGCCTGTGAGGTCGCCTGCAAGCAGTGGAACCAATTGCCCGAAGATGGTTACTTCTTCAGCGGCATGTCCTATGACAACACGATGGCGCTGGGCGCTTCCACGTGGCGGCATGTAAATTTTGTGGAGCGGCCGGTGGCCCTATCGGGGCAAGATGCCGGGGCGTTTTCGTGGCTGATGTCTTCGGACGTGTGCAAGCATTGCGCGCGCGCCGGGTGTTTGGAGAATTGTCCGACCGGCGCGATTATGCGGACGGAGTTCGACACCGTTTACGTCCAGCCGGATATCTGCAACGGCTGCGGGTATTGCGTGGTGGGCTGTCCGTTCGGCGTGATCGACCGGCGCGAAGACGATGGCCGCGCGTGGAAGTGCACGCTCTGCTATGACCGGCTGCATGATGATATGACTCCGGCATGCGCGAAGGCCTGCCCGACGGCGTCCATTCAGTTCGGCGAGATCGAGCAACTTCGGGAAGACGCGCACAAGCGCGTGGAAAAGCTGCACGCGGGCGGCATGAAAGAAGCTTATCTTTACGGCGTCGACAAGGATAATCAACCGGGTACGGAAGGGTTGAACGCTTTCTTCTTATTAGTGGATAAGCCGGAAGTTTATAATCTGCCTCCCGATCCGTGCGTACCAACTAAGAAAGCCCCGCAAAGCTGGATGTCGATGGGATTCGCGGCGCTCGGCGTGGCGGTGGCGGCGTTGATTGCGGTGAAGAGCGCGGAATGAACCCAGTTCAGGACGGGCGCAATATCGATGCGGCGCGGGGTACTCTCTCGGGTGAAGCTTCCGGACAGTTGGTTCGTCGAGAGACCGACCCGCTTGAGAAAATCGAGCCGCATGTCTTCACCGGCCAGCCTTCGCAGCAGCCGGGACTAAGTACGGGCGACGCGAGTTACTACGATCATCCGGTACTGAAGAAATCTCCGTGGAGCTGGGATATACCGGCTTACTACTATGTGGGCGGAGCGACTGGCGCATCCTGTGTTCTGGGGGCTGCGGCTACTCTGTTGAACGGGGAAGGAATGCCGAACATCGTGCGCAACGCGCGATGGATCGGGCCGATCGGCAGCGGTCTGAGCGCGTTCTTTCTGATTCACGATTTGGGACGGCCGTCGCGCTTTCTCCACATGCTGCGGGTGTTCCGGCCGTCATCGCCGATGAGCGTGGGAACTTACATTCTTTCGGTCTTCTCCTCGTTCGCGGGACTATCCTGGATCGCCCTTTTTGTTCCGGAGCCGTTTAGCAGAGTCGGAGATTATGCGGCAATCGGCGCAGGGGTGTTCGGGCTGGGATTGGCTGGTTACACCGGAGTGCTGGTTTCCAATACGACGGTTCCGGTGTGGCAGCGGCCGCATAGGATCATGCCGGTTTTGTTTCTTGCTTCGGCGACGGCGAGCGCCGCTGCGCTATTCGATATTCTGGGCTCGAACGAGGTGGAAGCAAAGGCGATCCACGGCTTCGGGATTGCGGGTAAGATCGCGGAACTGGGCGCGGCCACGGCGCTTGAACACAATGTTGCGACAGTGGGCGAAGTAGTTAAGCCGCTGCAGTTGGGAGTCAGCGGGCTACTTTGGCGATGCGGAAAGATCTTCAGCACGGCGAGCCTGGTTCTGTCCCTCTATCCGAAGCCTTCCCGGGGTTTGCGGACAGCCACTGGAATACTGGGAACGGCGGGCGCGCTGTGCGTTCGGTTCGGGATTCACTATGCCGGCCAGCGGTCCGCAATGAATCCACGCGCCACGTTCCATCAGCAACGGCAGGGGCAAGGCGCCTTCGAAGTTACCGGTACGTCCGCAGTCACGGGACCGGCTGACGAGCGAAGTTACTTGCCCAGTAGATAAGCTTCGATATCCCGCCGCCAGTTGGGGCCGTTGTCCCGGTCCTGTCCGCCCATGGCCCGCACGTCATCGTTGGCGGACGCGTTCAAAGCCGTTCGGCGGTAAGTCACTTCGACCTTGGTTGTAGACTTGCCGGCGGGAGTCAACTTCACGTCCACCGTGGTCACGAGGGTGTCAGGAATCAGGTAGACGTACTGCATTTTCCCGGCGGCTAAATCCAGGACCGTGTTGACCCAGACAACGGTATGCGGGCCGTGACGCACGGTGAAGATGGCGCCCTGCACATCTTTGGCCGGCTGGGGGTAAATGAACTCGGGATTCCAATGCTGACCCGCCCAATTCCGCTCGCCGAGCGGGCCGAAAAGCGGGGCTAACCGGGTTAGTGGACTATCGACAACAAATTGAAAGGTATTATCGACGTGAGCCAAATCAGTAGGCGACGATGCAAAGGCCTGCGCGATCATGAGTAAGGTTGAGGCGATCATTTCTTCTCCCTTAAGTTGTGGCTATCCGAGGCGCGAAGCGTTAGACCATAGAGATCGCGGAACTGCTCGATGGCTTTCAGCGTTTGCGGTGAAAAGGCGGGTTTTCCCTCGAAAGCGTGAAGGACGATGCCTTCCAGCAGGTCTCCCAGGCTCATCTCTTTCAATTCAGCGACCGCTTTCAAGACTTTCAGCAGCCGCTTCTCCAGGCGAACGCCGGTCTGAACACGTTCGACCTCGACGGGCCTTTCGGGTTCGCTCCGCTCTTTCATGCTACCTTGGTACCACGGTAACAGGTGGCGTGTCAACAAAAAAGGCTCCTCGCGAGAGGAGCCTTGGGAGTTCGGGGATGCGGTTGCCGGATGTTATCGGCGATAGCCGTGATATCCACCCACATAGCGGCCGCCACCGTAGTAACCGCGCCCGTAGCCGTAGCGCGGTGCGTAGTAGCCGCGGTATCCGACTCCGCCGTAGTAGCCGATGCTAACTCCGCCGTACGGGTAAACGGGAGCAGCATAACCATAGGCTGGATACGGAGCGCCGTAGTAAGGGGCCGCATAGCCCGCGTAAGGAACAACCGGAGCGACGGGAACCGGATACGCTCCGCCGATAGCTACTCCGAAATGCACGCCTGCTTTGGCGGGAGTGGGGTTCACAAACACCAGCAGCGCCAACAGGGCGATCAACGGTAATCCAATCTTTTTCAACATTTTGTTCAGCCTCCACTCCATTTGACGCAGTCATGTGGGAGGGGTTGCTTGAATTTCTTTAATGCAGCGGCGGATTGGCAACTCGAATGCATTAGAGGGAGCCGTAAGGCGAGAAGTTCAACCAGACGCCTTGAAGAAGGAGACCATTACAATGAAAAACTTTTTCCTCTGCGCCGCGGTAGCTGTTGCTCTGACCAGCCCGGTGGTGGCGCAAAACGACAGCACTTACGTGAACGGGCGGGGGGACACCGTTCAGAGACAAGGGAACGTGCAGAATGGCGCGGGCACGGTCAACAAAACGTATACAGGCCCTAACGGGAACACGGCGACTGTGAATAAATCGATCAACGGCAACACGGTCGACAAGACCATCACAGGCCCGAACGGCGGCACAAGTACGGTAGATAAGACTTACAACGGAAATACAGTTGATAAGACGGTGACCGGCCCGAAGGGCAACACCTACTCGGCCAATTCCACCTACGGCAAGAACACCGTCACTAAGACGCAAACTGGTCCCAAGGGCAACACGCGGACGGTGACCCGAGCGCGCGCTCACGTCCGCTAGAACAACGTTCGTAGACAACGCGAGTATTTTGACCGATCCGGAACTTGTGCCTTGGCGCACCAGTTCCGGATTTGTGTTTTTTGGCGCGATTCTTTGGACCAAAACGAACAGACTCCCGGGCCTTGAATCGATTAGTCTTGTAAGCGAAAGAGGCAAGGCGATGGCGAAAACGGCAGGAGACGTTCTGGTGGAGACGCTGCTCGCGTGGGGGATCGACACGATCTTTGGAATTCCCGGCGACGGCGTGAACGGCATCATCGAAGCTTTGCGAAAGAAGCAGGATCAGATCCGCTTCATTCAGGTGAGGCATGAGGAGTCGGCCGCCTTCATGGCTTGTGGCTGGGCCAAGTTCACAGGCAAAATCGGTGCGTGCATCGCAACTTCGGGGCCGGGCGCGATTCATCTGTTGAACGGTCTATACGACGCGAAAATGGACGGACAGCCCGTGGTGGCGATCACCGGGTTACAGTTCCACGATTTAGTGGGAACGTTCACGCAGCAGGATGTGGCGCTCGATAAGTTGTTCATGGATGTCTGCGTCTACAACGAGCGGGTGATGGGCGCGGCACACATGCAGAATGTGGCGGAGCTCGCCTGCCGCACGGCGCTGGCCCGACGCGGCGTTTCTCACATCACCATGTCGACTGACTTGCAGGAACAAGCGGTCGGCGCTGACGAGCGCTCGGCTCGGAATACACCGAATCACGTCTCAAATGTTTACGCGCGCGGCGTGAGGCTGCCTCCGCCGGAAGATATCGAAGAAGCGGCGGGTATCTTGAATGCGGGAGCAAAGGTAGCGATTCTGGCAGGACAGGGCGCGAACCACGCAGGCCGGGAGTTGGAGCAGACCGCCGAAAGGCTGGGCGCCCCGATCATTAAAGCCCTGCTCGGAAAGCAGTGCGTGCCGGATGATAGTCCTTACACCACGGGCGGAATCGGACTTCTGGGAACGGAGCCGTCGCAGGATGCGTTGGAAGGTTGCGACACGCTGTTGATGGTGGGCACCAGCTTTCCTTACCTTGAGTTTTATCCGAAGCCCGGGAAAGCGCGCGCCGTCCAGATCGATCTGGATCCGGTCCGCATCGGCTTGCGTTATCCGATAGAAGTCGGCTTGGTGGGTGACAGCCGGAATACTTTATCCGCGCTGCTCCCGCTGCTCAACCGCAAGGACGATCGAAGCTTCCTGGAGAAAGCGCAAGCCGGAATGAAAGACTGGCGGGAACTAATGCTGAAGCGCGGCACCGATGACAGCATGCCGATGAAGCCGCAAGTGATCGCGCATGAGTTAGGCAAACGGCTTCCCGCGAACGCCATTGTTGCGGCGGATTCTGGAACGAACACAAGCTGGTGGGCACGTCACATTCCGTCGAAGGCCGGCCAGATGCACTCCGTATCCGGGAATCTCGCATCGATGGCTTGCGGCTTTCCTTACGCGATCGCCGCGCAGATTGCTTATCCGGAACGGCCGGTGGTGGCGTTTGCGGGCGACGGCGGTTTCACCATGTTGATGGGGGAACTGGCAACCGTCGTCAAGTACAAGCTGCCCATTCGGATTGTCATCATCAAGAACAATTCGCTGGGGCAGATCAAGTGGGAACAGATGGTGTTTCTGGGTAATCCGGAATATGTCTGCGACCTGCAGCCGATCGATTTCGCGGCGGTGGCGCGAGCCTTCGGGATTGCCGCCTTCGTCATCGATGATCCTAAAACGTGCGGCTCTATTCTGGATCAGGCGCTGGCCGTGAATGGTCCGGTTCTTATCGAGGCCGTGGTGGACGAGAATACGCCGCCGCTTCCGGCGAGGATCACCGCGACCCAGGCCGTCCACATGGCGGAGTCACTGGCGCGGGGCACTAAAGACCGTGGAACCGTCATGAAAGACATCTTCAAAGAGAAGGTGCGCGAACTGGTCTGAAGGGGAGTGCCACACTAGAGCCACGTAACCAAAGAGGGAAAATGTCAAAAAAGAGTGAGCGGTTGATACTGGTGACCGGTGCAACCGGCCATCAAGGCGGAGCGGTGCTTCGGCATTTACGCGAGCGCGGCTATCCCACGCGCGCGCTGACGCGCGACCCGCAAAGCGAAAAAGCGCATAAGCTTACAGGGCATCAGACGGAGGTGGTTCGCGGTGACTTGGACGATATCGCGTCCGTCACGCGGGCGCTCGAAGATGTCTACGGCGTCTATTCCGTGCAGGATTGGCAAAACGGGAAAGAGACGGAGGTTCGGCAGGGAATTGCTTTGGCCGACGCAGCCGCGCGGGCGGGAGTAGATCATTTCGTTTACAGCTCAGTGGCGGCGGCCGACCGGAATACCGGCATTCCGCATTTTGAGAGCAAGTGGGAAATCGAGCAACACATTCAACGGACCGGGATGGCCTACACTATTCTGCGGCCGGCCTTCTTTATGGATAACTGGCTGATGATGCGCGATGTGATCGATGGCGGCAAGATCATCCTTCCACTTACTCCCGATACTAAGCAGCAGATGATTGCCGCTGACGACATCGGGGCGTTTGTAGCGCTGGCCTTCGAACACGGTGGCCATTGGCACAATCGGGTGATTGAGCTGGCGGGTGATGAACCAACGATGGCGGAAATCGCACAGCACTTTACCCGCGTGTCCGGGCATCCGGTGGAGTACGAGCAAGTTCCGTGGGAAGCGTTTGAAAAACAAATGGGCCATGAGATGACGATCATGTATCGATGGTTTCAGGATCATGGCTACACGGTGGACATCGACGCGCGACGCGCGGAGTTACCGGGGCTTCTCACCCTGGATCGATGGCTGGATCAGAACTGGCATAAGAAGCAGCAGTCGGCGTGATCTGATTCACTCGGATGTTCGGCGCGCGCGCGTGATCGCAATCGATGTTCCTGAGTGGATCGAGGTTCGAGGCGTAAATGTTATGCTGGCCCGTGTGGGCCAGCATGGGTACTGTTCCGTCATATAAGCCCCGCCTTCTTGTCTTTATCGTTGCTTACAACGCCGAGACAACCATAGCGCGGGTGCTCAATCGCATCCCGGCGAGCCTTCTCGATCAGTACGAAGTCGACATACTGATCATCGACGATTCTTCGCGCGACTCGACGTTCGCGAAGAGCCACGAGGTGAGGCACAGCAGAAGCCTGCCATTTCCGCTCACGGTGCTTACCAATCCTGTTAATCAGGGCTACGGAGGCAATCAAAAGCTCGGCTATCATTACGCTTTAGAGAACGGCTATGACTTCGTCGCCCTGATTCATGGGGATGGACAGTATGCGCCGGAGTGCCTGCCGCGGCTTCTTGAACCGCTTCGGAACGGCGAGGCCGCGGCGGTGTTCGGGTCACGCATGCTGAACCCATCCGACGCGCTACGCGGCGGAATGCCGAAGTATAAGTTTGTTGGGAACCGCATCCTCACGGCTATCGAAAACCGGTTGCTCCGGTCCCATTTGAGCGAGTTTCATTCGGGCTATCGCATCTACTCGACACGCGCTTTGGAACGGATCCCATTCGACCGGAATTCGAACGGATTTCATTTTGATACGGAGATCATCATTCAGTTGCTGATCGCGCGGCTGACCATCAAAGAACTGCCGATTCCCACTTACTATGGCGACGAGATTTGCCATGTCAATGGAATGCGGTATGCGTGGGATGTGGTGAGGACGGCGTTGAAGGCCAAGCTGCAGCATGCCGGTCTGTTCTACGACAGGAAGTTCGATTGCGCTCCGCCGGACTACTCGCCTTATCAATCGAAGCTTTCGTACACTAGCCCTCATTCCCAGGCGCTTCAGCGGGTAAAGGCGGGATCACGCGTTCTGGATATCGGGTGCGCGGGTGGTTATCTTGGACCCGAGCTGGCGGCCAAACATTGCGTGGTGGATGGAATCGATTCGGTCCCGGCGGTTGAGCCCGGCTTGAATAAATTCTATCTTCACGATCTCAATTGCGGGCTGCCGCAATTGGATTACACGAAGTACGATTACATTTTATTACTCGACGTGATTGAGCACTTGTCTAAGCCGGAGTTATTTCTGGATCAACTACGCGAAGCACTTACTTCGAATCCCTCGGCGGAGATCATCGTAAGCACAGCGAATGTGGCGTTCTTCGTTACACGGTTCATGTTGATGATCGGCCAGTTCAACTACGGGAAGCGGGGAATTCTGGATCTGACTCACACGCGCCTGTTCACCTTCGGGTCTTTTGGGCGATTAGTGGAGCAGGCCGGATACGATGTCATAGAGCGGGTTGGAATTCCGGGACCTTTTCCGCTGGCGCTTGGACAGAACCGCATCAGCCGCCTTCTAGTCGCGGTAAACCGCGGACTGATTCGCATCTCGCGAGGGTTGTTTTCTTATCAGATCTTCCTAAGAATCCGGCCGCGTCCTTCGGTGGCGTGGTTGCTACGGGATGCGAAGGAGCATTCGCAGAAACGCGCCGAGGCTATCAACGCCGGCGTATGAAGCGGACCTTCCTCGTCGATACTTTCCTAATCCTTTGCTGCGCATCGATTCTCATCTGGCCGCTGTTCCGTCTGAAGTACCTGGATAACTGGCCGTCTATCGAAAGTACCTTCATCTCGGACTCGCGGATGCTCGAAGCCAATCTTCCGCATCCCGGCTGGCAGCCTCTGTGGTACTGCGGAACGCGGTTCGATTATGTGTATCCGCCCGCCCTTCGGTACGGACCCGCATTGCTTGCGAAGCTTGGGCGCATGTCGACGGCGCGCGCCTACCATCTCTACACGGCGCTTCTCTATATATTCGGGATAGCGGCCGTGTACTGGCTGGTTCGGATCGGGAGCGCGTCCCGTTGGGCGGGCATTTTCGCGGCGGCGGCGACCGCGTTAGTATCGCCGTCATTTCTGCTGCTCAGTCAGTTCCGGCAAGATAGCGCACATCTGGTACCGCAGCGGCTTCACGTGTTGATTCAGTACGGCGAAGGGCCCCATATCTCGGCGCTTTGTATTCTTCCCGCCGCGCTGGCCGCAGCCTTTCTCGCACTTGGAAAATGGCGGCCGATCGCATTCGTCCTGGCAGCGGTACTCTGCGCGCTGGTAGTGGCGCACAACTTCTATGGAGCCAATTCGCTGGCTATCTTTTTCGCGGTGATTACCTGGGCCGTATGGGTGGGAGATCGAGACCCGATGATATGGGCGCGCGCGGCGGGGATCAGCGCGCTGGCCTACGGGCTCTCGGCATTCTGGCTGACACCATCCTATGTCCGGATCACCCTGACGGATTTGAAATGGGTGTCGCAACCGGGCAAGACTTGGTGCACCATCGTGATGATCGTGCTGATCGCGATCTTCTGCGTTCTGAGTTACCGGTGGGGTAGACGGCGGCCGGATCGGGACTGGGCGATTTTCGTGAGCGGCGTCGCGATGCTGCTTAGTCTTGAAGTGCTGGGTTACTCCTATGTGGGCTTCCGCGTGACGGGCGAGCCTCATCGGCATATTCCGGAACTGGATCTAACTCTAATCCTACTGGTGGTGGAACTAATCAGACGGCTTTGGAAGAGGCCGAAATGGCGCATTGCTTTGGTGGTCCTGGTACTCGCGGCGTTTGCACCGTCGCGCCATTACCTTCGCCGCGCCTGGCTGCCGTTCCCGAAAACGGCGGATCTTCAATCGCGGTACGAATACCAGATTACGGAGTGGGTGCACGAGCATCTGCCGGGGTGGCGCGTGCTTCCAACCGGCTCGGTGCGGTTCTGGTACGACGCTTGGTTCGACAACGCGCAGCCGGATGGTGGGTCGATGCAGGGCATGCTGAATCAAAACATCCCTGCGGCCACGTGGCAGATTCTGGTGGGCACGCGGTCGGACTTAGCCATTCTCTGGCTGAAAGCGCTGGGCACGGACGGGGTGATCGTGGCGGACAAGAATTCGCGCGAGATTTACCACGACTTCCAACATCCGGAGAAGTTCCGGGGAGTCATCCCCGCTCTATTCGATGACGGACGGGGAACGGTCATTTATCAAGTGCCGCGGGCGCATCCGGGAATAGCGCAAGTGGTTGACCGGCGGGCGATCGGATCGATCGGTAAGATCAGCGGCGGGGACGACGTCCAAACATTGACTCAGTATGTAAGTGCGATTGAGGCGCATCAACAGGATGCGGCGGATGTTAGCTGGAATGGATTCGACGCGGCGGATATCAGCGCGACGCTTTCCGGAGGAGATAGCGTGTTGCTGCAGGAGACTTATGATCCGGCCTGGCACGCATATGAAAACGGCAAACCGGTTTCGCTACGGATTGAGCCGGTGATGGGGTTTATGCTGATCGACGCGCCGCCGGGTTCGCACAAGATTCATATGCGGTTCGAGACGCCTCTGGAGAATCGGGTGGGTCAGGTTCTGTTGGCGCTTTCGGCGGTGGTTATTGGTTGGATAATTTGGATGGCCGCGCTCCGCAGGATTCGCGGATCACCAAGCGGCAACCAATCAGAATATCGCGGGCCGGCATAGTTGGTTTCTCCAAACGGCTTAGCATGGCATCCCTCGCGGCGTTGCCGATTTCCCGGCACGGTTGATGAATGGTGGTGAGGGGAACGGTTAAGAGGCGCGCGTAGCCGGCGTCATCGATACCTACTACGCGGCAGCCGGGTCGTCGCTCGCCCGGCGGCGGGAGGATGCAAGCGACGCGCTACAATCGAACTCTTCAGGAAGGTGAAATGAACGGGTTCCAATCTCTTTCTTCGCGACGTCCACATTTGCTCCGCACTCCCACTCGGGCGGCGGCGCTCCCTCTATTGCTGTCTTCCGCGATTCTTTTTACGGCCGCATTGGCATCGGCTCAAACCGTCGGCTATACCGGCATATTCGGCGGCGGCCCGTTATACAAGAACGCCGCCGCCAACATCACAGAGCTGGAGAACTCCGGCTTCACCGAAGTGATCGTCTGGAGTGTGGAGGTCAATTCTACCGGTGACCTTAACTTGAACGGAGAGTTTCCGTTGACGTCCAACGGCGTTTACATCGGAGCTCAAACTTATCCAGACTTCGCCGCGAACATGGCGCAGTTGAAACAAGGGACCGTTAAGCGGATCACGTTCAGCATCGGCTCTTCCAATTACGGCGACTGGGAAGATATCAAGGCTCTGGTGGATTCGCAGGGTACGGGTCCGACCAGCATTCTTTACAAAGATTTTCAAGCGCTTAAGGCCGCCATACCGGCGTTGGACGCCATCGATTTCGATGACGAGAACAGCTTCGATGCGCCTTCCACAATCGCGTTCGGCGTAATGCTGGGCAATATGGGCCTAAAGTCAATTCCGGACGCTTATGACAATAACTCTTATTGGGAGACCGTGGTCTCGCAAATCAACACGCGGCTGCCCGGCACGGTGGACGGCGTACACTTGCAGGCGTATGCGGGTGGCGCCGGAAACAATCCGTGCGTGGGGTGGAACTTCGGCGGCGTGCCGGTATGGCCTGGGCTGTGGGATCAGGATGACACTCCGAGCCAGGTGCAAACCATCATGACCGGTTGGAATAGCCAGTGCGGCATTAACGGCGGGTTCCTGTGGCTCTACGATGACATCGTCGGGACTGGATTAGCGGCTCAATATGCCGCCGCGATCAACAACGCGGTGAACAAGATGGGTTTCACTCTTTCCGGGCCTACCAGCATCTTTGTGAACCAGAATTCTTCGGCCAGCGGTGTCATCACGATCACTGATCTGGATGGATTCACGGGACCCGTTACGTTCACCGTTTCCGGTTTGCCGAAAGGCGTACAGGCCGTAGTTGGAGGAACCACGAACCAGCGCAGGCTGTTATTCCGCGCCGGTCCTACGGCCGCTACAGGATTCGCCACGGTGACGGTGACAGGAACTTCCGGGACTATTGCCCAGACGCTCTTTATCAGTCTTGCGGTAAGTGCGGGAACCGGGAGTACCGGCGAAGGGACTACCGTTAATTTGTCGTCGTATTTCAATCGCTATGGAATCTATACGGACGGCACGGTGTTCTCAACCGGCGGGGTCGATGGTGTCGGCAATGCGTACTCGGCAAACCTACTCGGTACATCGCGGGTTCTTTACGACGAGCTGTTTGACTTTGGCCCGGCCAATCAGTTGGATGCGATAAGCTGCACGGGCCAGACCGTCCTACTTCCGCAGGGCCAGTTTGCAGGCCTCACTTTGCTGGGAGCCGCTGTGGAAGGAGATCAACTGACACAACCGGTGACTGTCAACTACGGCGACGGGACAAGCGCGAAATTCTCGCAGAGCTTCAGCGATTGGTACACGCCGCAAAGTTACACGGGCGAGAAAGAAGCGGTCGCCATGGCGTATCGCAATACCTCCGCCGGGACAAAGGACGACCGGACGTTCAGCTTGTACGCCTATCACTTTGTTCTCGATTCGAGCAAAGTGGTTCAAAGCGTGGTTCTACCGAATGATGCGAATGTCGTGGTGCTTGCGGCTACCCTCTATTAGAGAGTAGCCCGCGGCTATCACTGCTATGTTAGGAACGGGTACGCATGAAAGGAGTCTCGCGCCGCCGTTTCCTAGCCACTTCCATCGCGCTTCCCGCGCTTGGACGATTGGCCGCGGCCCCGGGTTATTCCGAGCAGCCCAGAGTGACTCCGCCGTATCTGGCGCTGGAGAAATTCATTGAGCCGGGCAGCGACGAATTTCCCGGGGAGCGCGACGCGGCGCAAATTGCAACCGCGCTTCAGGAGGCGATTCGCACCAGTCAACTCCCGATAGCCGGTTCCCTCCAAGGGACATCGCCCTTTGCGACAAGCTATCGAGCGCTCGGCCCGGATTTGAGCGAAGCTCAGTTCGGCGCAAGCGGCATTTCCATTGTGGATGGGTGGAAGGATTGGGTCGCGTCACTCGGGAAGATTCGGCGCGTTCAGTTTTATCCGCTGGCTGAAGGCTTGGTTCGCTATGAAGTGGCGAGCGAGCGCGATGGGCGTCTACTTTATCGCGTGGGCACGTGGAGGCAGCGTTGGCAATCGGGTAAGTTGACCGCGTTCGAGGCGGTTGAAGAACACGTAGCGTCTGCCGCTACTCCTTACTTCCGCGATGTTACCGGCGCGGTGCTTGCGGACGCGCCCAGCTTTGCGCAGCAGTTGGCGCGAGGCGTGCCTTACTGGCGCGCCCGCATCGATCCGGCCTGCGGCATCGATATCTACGGCAGCAATGGTATTGCGGTCGGCGATATCGATAATGACGGGATCGATGAGATTTACGTCTGCCAGCCGGGTGGTCTACCGAACCGGCTCTATAAGTTCCGGCCGGAAGGAACGCTGGAAGATATTACGGAACAGTGGAGCGTCGGAATATTGGACGATAGTTCTTCCGCGCTGTTTCTGGATCTGAGGAACACCGGGCGGCAGGATCTGGTTCTGCTTCGTGGAAGCGGTCCGCTTTTGTTTCTCAATGAGGGATCGCGCTTCCGCATGCGCGCGGATGCCTTTCGCTTCCGCACCAACCCGGCGGGCGCGTTTACCGGAATGGCCGCCGCGGATTTCGACCGGGATGGCAAGCTGGACTTATACCTATGCTGCTACGTCTACTTTCTGAGCGAAGCTCAATATACTTACGCGTCCCCATATCATGACGCGCGGAACGGTCCGCCGAATTTCCTGTTTCGTAACACGTTGAATGAAGACGGAAGCGGTTTTTTGGAAGACTGTACGGCGGAAACCGGTATAAACGAGAACAATGACCGTTTCAGTTTTGCACCCGCCTGGTGTGACTTCAATGGCGATGGCTGGCCGGACTTGTATGTATCAAATGACTTTGGCCGGAAGAATTTATACGTGAATCACGACGGCCGGTTTCGAGATCTCGCGGAAAGCGCGGGTGTGGCGGATCTGGGTCCGGGGATGAGCGCGAGTTGGTTCGATGACGATGGTGACGGGCGAGCGGATCTATATGTCGCTAACATGTGGACCGCGGCCGGACAGCGATTGATACATGACAAGAGCTTCCTTCCGGCACAGGATGAGTCGCGAAGGGACGCGTACCGCCGGCATACCAAGGGGAACTCGCTTTACCGCAATCGCGGGGACGGTATCTTCGATGATGTTACTGCGCAACGGCATGCGGAGTTCGGGAGATGGGCCTGGTCATCGGGCGGTCACGACCTCGATAATGACGGGCATGCCGAAGTGTTCATTGCGTGCGGGATGCTCACCAACGAATCGGAGACGGACCTGGAAAGCTTTTTCTGGCGCCAGGTGGTAGCTCGCGCAAGTGTAACGGCGGCGCCTTCCGCCGCGTACGAGAACGGCTGGAACGCGTTGAACCAATTCATCCGCGAAGACTACAGTTGGAACGGACGCGAGCCGAATGTGTTCATGTGCGGCGGGGCGAACGTTACTTCGATTTCTCCGGCGTCAGCGGACTGGACTTCGCCGAGGATAGCCGTGCCTTTGCGATCTGTGACATCGATGGCGATGGACGGCCCGACATGATTCTGAAAAGCCGCCTGGGTCCGCAAGTGCGCGTGTTGCAGAATGACTGTGCGGGCGCGCGTGCTTCGGTGGCATTTGTGCTTCGCGGGACGAAGTCGAACCGCGATGCGATCGGCGCGCGAGTTTCGGTGGATGGGCAGACGAAATGGTTGGAGGCCGGCTCGGGATTCCTTTCGCAGCACAGTAAAAGGCTGATCTTCGGGCTGGGCGCGGCCGGTTCCGTAAAGCGCGTTGAAATTACCTGGCCGTCCGGAGCGGTACAGGAGTTAGCGGATTTAGCCTCGGGCCACACTTACTTTGTTACCGAAGGTGAGTCGAAGGTCGAAGCCAAGTCATTTCTTCCGCGAAAGGAGTTACCGTCGCGGGCCGTTGCCGCTGACAACGAACTAGGCTTGCGGGACACCTGGTTTCTGGAGCCGGTACCTTTACCGGAACCGCACCCCGGAACCCGTTTGTTGATATTGAGTGACGGCCAGCCTGTTTCAGGGATGGAAGGCACGAAGTTAATTGACTTCACCAAGGCGCCGGTGGACCGGAGGCGTCAGTATGAGGTATTTCGCCGGTATCTATTTGACTGGCGAACTACTCTTAAAACTCCGCTGGCGTTTCTACTGAACGGCCAAGGCGAGGCCGTTAAGGTCTATGCGCAAATCCCTTCCGATGCGCAGTGGAAAGCCGACTGGGCGCGCGCCGATAAGCCTCAAGCACTCCCGTTCCCGGGGCAATATGTTAAGCCGCCTCACCGGGACTTCTTCAAGTTTGGCGCGGCGTTTCTTGCTTCCGGGTATCCCGAACAGGCTTTGCCTTATCTCCAACGGGAGCTCCGGCGCGCTCCTGACAATGCGCGCGTGCTGGTGTTGGTGGGTGAGATCCATATGGTGGGCGGCCGCAAATCCGCGGCCGAGGATTGTTTCCGGAAAGCCATCGCGGCGAACCCGGAAAATGCAGAGGCATGGTCAGGATTAGGCGACTTGCTCGATGGCGAAGAAGCTTTGGTGAACTATGAAAAGGCGCTGGCACTCAAGCCTGACTTAGTGCACACGTTGCTCAACGCCGGGCAGACGGCGGATAAGCTGAATGACCAGGCGAAAGCGGAGAGGTGGTATAGCCAAGCCGTAAAAGTAGATCCGCAATCGGCGGAAGCGGCCAACGGGTTGGGGCTGGCTCTCGCGAAACAAGGGCATCCGGATGAAGCGCGCCGGCAATTCGAGCGTGCCATTTCTCTGCGGCGAGATTATGCCAACGCGGTGAACAACCTGGGAGTCCTCTATGTGAATCAAGGCCAGATGAACGACGCGATCGGTGCGTTTACGTATGGCATCGGCGTCGCGCCCGACGAAGATATACTTTACTTGAACCTTGGGAAGGCGTATGTGCGGCTGGGAAATCCGGGAAAGGCTCGCGAAGTGATGCAACAGTTGCTGGATCGCAAGCCGGCAAGCCCCATCGCGTTGCATGGTCTTCAGGAACTCGGCGGGCGCCCATGAGGGACTTCCGCTTCAGCCCGAACTTGAGCCCCGGTGAAATGGCGCGCGCCATCTCCGGCAGCCGCCGCGACTTTCTGCGATTGGCCACCGGCGCCACGGCGGCGGCCGCTCTATTTGGAATGTCTCCCATGAGCGCGATGGGAGTGCCGCGTGGGCGCAAGGCCGTGGTGGTAACGTTCGGCGGCGGCGCCCGCGACGAAGAAACGTTCATGCCGGAGGGTCAGGAGAACATTCCTTATCTGCTGAAGGAATTAATCCCGCGAGCGACGTTTTTTACGCAGGTCATCAACCGCGGCATTCTGGGGCATTACGTAGCGACGGCCAGCGTCGCTACCGGCGTTTATGAGACGTTCAATAACTTCGCTTCCGTCCCGCCGGAGAACCCGACGGTCTTCGAGTATTTCCGGAAAGATTTAAAACGGCCGGCTTCCGACGCGTGGGTGGTGGCGCCGAGCAACGGCTTCAATAAGATTGGGGAAAGCGGAAATCGCGGTTATGGGGCGGGTTTCGGCGCGGGCGTGATTCTTCCAAAGCGACTGCTTTCCGCCGCGTTGAACACGACCTCGAATAGCGCGGGCGCCAACGACGGCGCGCATTACGAGCATCTGCTGCGCGATAACTATGAGACGCCGGTGTACACGTCGCAGATGCCGATGAGTGAGACCGGGATCGATCTGCATGAGATGGCCGAAGTATTGAAGTTGTCGGTGGCGGACTTCGCGGCGCACGCGCGTAGCCTGGCGAGTCCGGATGAGCTTTCGGTTTACATCGCACGGCAACTGATGCGGGAGCTTGCGCCCAGCCTACTGTGGATCACGCTGCATGACATTGACATCGCGCACGCCGGCGCGTACTCCCTGTATGTGGATGCGATCCGGCGGTCCGACCGGTTATGCGGCGATATCTGGAAAACCATACAGAGCGAGCCGGAATACGCAGGCAAAACGAATCTGTTCATCCTGCCCGATTTCGGGCGTGATTCCGATTTGGAAGCGGGCGGAAACGGCTTCCAGCATCATCGCACCGGCGACGCTCTTTCGCGTACCACCTGGATGATGGCACTGGGTCCGGGCGTGCGCGAGAACGTGGTGGTGGACCGTCCCGTGGAACCGACCGACTTAGTGCCGACGCTCGGCGCACTGTTTGGATTTACTCCCCAACTGGCACGGGGCAAGGCCCTGAACGAGGTGTTATAGCGGCCATGGTTCCGAGCGAGCTCAAGCCCGAACAGTTCGCCGCTTATCCGCCGCAAGCACGGGACTTGGCGGCGTCCCATACCGCGCTCATGCGGCGCCTGCCTCTCGCGTTTCTGCCGCTGCTGTTACGGGAAGTAATCGCGTACGATTATAAGTTCCCCGTGGAGCGCAAAGAGTTGGATCGGCAGTTTGCCCTACTGAGTCAGCTGAGCGAAGCGGAATTTCAGGAGTGGATGGGACCCTTTGCGGCGCTGAAGCTATCAACCGATCTGGAGCGGCTGGATTGGGTGAATGCGCCCGCGCAGTTTTCCGAGCAACTGACCGCGCACTTATGGGCTTCTCACCAGATCGATGGTTTCCGCAAGGCGGCTACGGACTATGTTAGCCGGCTGAACGCCTCCGCGTCGGATTCCCCGCTGCCGGTTCCGCGTCTTGGAGTCGCGGTGGTGGGGCTAGGAGTTTCAGAAAATTCCTATCCGCTGTTTCGCAAGCTGCGCCCGCAGGGAGTTTACTTTACGCAGGTGGATCCGACTAACGGTTTGCGGATATTGCTCGATGCCGTGAGCGCGCGAGCCGCTGCCCATCCGCTTCCATTCGGCCATTGGTATGTGGACGGCGGCGTATGCGAACAAGTCGCGGGTGCGGGGCTGACATGTGTTTCGTACGCCGCGCTCGAACCGGTCCGCGCTTCTCTTTTGAGCACGATGGATAAGACGATGCGATCCGGCGCCGGTTCGGAAGCGCTCCGGAGCAAGCTGGCGGCAATGACGCCGGAAGATGTGGGACTGACCGGCGCGGAAGATCAAACTGTGTTGAATCACTTTCAACTAAGTTTGCTGACGGAAGGCTCCGGCACGCAGATTTTTAGCACGACGTTTGTGCAATGGTCGGCCCGCGAGGCCCTGCGGCGGGCGCAACCGTTGACGCTTCTAGCGCGGTTTACGCCGCGGCGGCATGAGCAATCCATGAGCGAGATGCTGGCCGGGAACAATGCGAAACCGATGCTTGATCCACAGGGTTCGCTGGTGGATGCCGACATGGGGGCTTATTACAGTTGGATCAATCAGCAGCGCTTACCTCACGCGGACCAATCGCGATTTCTGGTTTGGTTCGAAGGGCACCGCGAAGCGCTGGCGATCGGCCCGGGCGTGCCCGCCGGTAAAGAGTCAAATGAGAAGATCGGGCTGAATCAATTAATAACCAGACTTAGTTAGTTACTGCCGCCGATTGCAGCCGAATTCCGAACTGCTGTTCCAGATCGTAGAAGATCCCGTGAACCGTGCCTTGTCCGTTGGCGATGGTCAGTTTGCGCCGGCGCACGTCCTCCACAAACTTCGGATTGGCCGCTTCCGCCCTGCGGTTGGCAATCGATTGCAGTCGGGCGACCTCAGTGGCCATCGGGTCTCCCGCCGGAATCAAAGCGAAATCGGCTTGAATCTTGGCGTCTGTGGCGGCGCTGATGGTCCCGTTTTGCACGCAGATATCGAACATCAGGGCGAGTCCCCGCTCTGTGCTGAGACCATACTTCGCGCACATCGAAAGCGCGTTTTGATGAATCCGCTCGGCGTGCACCACCTGAATGGACTGATACTCCGGCGTGCGGCCCAACGCCTGGAACAGTCCATTCCAGGGTTCAAATACGGTATGCCGGTTGGGATCCTGAATAGTGGTCGCCCACTCCAATTGTTCATTCAGCGGAGACGCCAGCATGTCCGTGATCGCGCTGAAGTTGTCGTGAAACAAGCCTTCGAAGACATCGCCATGCTGGGCCGCCATATCGGACAACATGGGCTGTAGCGTTCCCTGGCCGATGTTCCACTGCAGCACTCCGAAACTGATTCCCTGGCCGTCGAAGTTGCCGGTAAGGCCGCAGTAACACTCCGGGACGCCGGTGGACGTCTCGAACGCGCCGGTAAGCGAGAGCAGGCGCTTTGGAAGAGGGTCGTTCAGCAGGGGAGAAGTCGGCGGCTGTGCTCCCGGCAAAAGCGCGCTCCACGTCTGCGGACCTACCAGTCCGTCCTGAGGTAGCCCGCTGGAGGACTGGAAAGACTTCACGGCGCTCTCCACGCCGCCTCCGAATCCGCCGTCAATCGGGCCGCTATAAAGACCCAATTCCTTCAATCGCGTTTCCAGTTGCCGCACGCTGTCGCCGGTCGATCCAAGACGCAAATCCATGGGAAGTTCCTCAGCATTATTTAACAATATTTAACAGCGATATCAACAACGGATCGCGCTCAGCGCCCGGAGATCGAGGCGTCGATTCCCGCAATGAGGCTATTACGCAAATCTTACAATCCTTTGTTCCGGGAGTTGCTACGTTTGAGATGCGGCATTGTGCGCGGCCCCTCTCATTTGATCGGAACTCAACTTGGAAACCAAACCGGATCTTTTTATAAATCGCGAAGGTATTAACTGGACCAGCGCCATTGCATTTGCTGTCTTTCACATTGGCGCGGTCGCGGCTTTATTTTATTTTACGTGGGGTGCTTTCCTCACCGCTCTCGCCCTTTACTGGGTCGCCCTCAGCTTGGGCATTGGCATGGGATATCATCGTCTGCTCACGCATCGCTCTTATAACGTTCCAAAGCCCGTCGAATATTTCCTCTCGATTTGCGGGTGTCTGGCGCTTGAGGGCGGTCCGATCTCGTGGGTGGCCACACATCGCGTCCATCACAAATACTCCGACAAGCATGGCGACCCGCATTCTCCCCGGGAAGGGAAGTGGTGGGCTCATCTTATCTGGATGCTGGTGGGCGACGCCACCAATTGCAGCGTGGAAGAATGCGCCCGCTTTGCTCCAGACCTGGTGAGGGATCCCGTGCACCGCGCTTTGACGCGCTTTCACTATGTGCCGTTGATCGTTGTGGGCTTTGCTCTGTTGACCTTCGGCGGATTGCCGTACTTATTGTGGGGGCTGTTCTTCCGCGTGACCATGGGTCTTCACGCTACCTGGTTGGTGAACTCGGCTACACATTTGTGGGGCAGGCGGCGCTTCGCGACCGGTGACGATAGCCGGAACAACGGCTTGGTCGCTTTTCTGACGTTCGGCGAAGGATGGCATAACAATCATCACGCCCATCCCACTTCCGCCCGCCATGGGCTCGCCTGGTATGAAGTCGACTGCACCTGGATCGGTATATGGATCCTGCGCAAAGCTGGTATCGCCAAAGCGGTGCGCGTCGCAACTCTGCCCTGAAGTAACTTTACCCTAACCGCGGCTCTCGAATTGATATGATCGAGCTTCGCCGAAATCTGAAACGATGCGGATAATCATACTGGCTTGCTTGTTCACCGCAACCGGGTTTACCTTTCCCGGTTACGTCACCACTGTGGAACTGCGGTTGAAAACGCCGCTCACCAGTTATCGCTCCGCCGCATCGGGACCAAACTTCGAAGCCGTCGTAATCGCACCCGGAATGGTGGGAAACCGGGTAATTCTTCCTCCGGGCACATTGGTCTTCGGCTCCGTCGTGGCGAAGCGCAGTATCGGTATGGGCGTGGTTCGCGAGCGCGCCACGGTGGATCTCAGCTTTGATGCTTATCAGCTTCCCGACGGCCGGCGCTTTCCTATGCGCGGCATGCTTCGCTACCTGGAAAATGCGCGCGAATCCGTAAACAATAATGGGCAAATCGACGGGATTTTGGCAGCAAATACTCCGCAAGGAATGCTGGGCGCGATCTGGCGAAATCCCACCGCGGAATTGTTTCAGAAATCGTTCATTGGCATCGCGGGGGTAAGCGGCCATCTTTCGGCGGCGTACGCTATGGGTCCGATCGGAGCACTGGCCTTATTCGCCATCCGTTGCACCGTTTTTCAGATGCCGGAACCGGAGATACGCCTTCCCGCGGGGACGGAGATGAAGGTGGCGCTGACCGATCTTTCGGCTGACGCCCCGGTCTTCGATGCGCCGCCGCCGGCCCAATTGTCCGATGACGCGGCGGATTGGTTTCAAGGTCAGCCGTTTGTGGTGAACAAGCCGAATGGGAAATTAGCGGAAGATATCATCAACGTCGGATTTATCGGATCGCACGATCAACTGCTTGCTGCGTTTCGTGCGGCCGGCTGGGTGGAAGCCGATGCCCGGAGTGGTCACACGGTGGGACATCTTTGGCAATCCTATACCGGGCAAACCGGCTATCCGGAAGCGCCTGCCTCACGGCTGTTATACCGCGGGGCCGAACCGGATTACGTCTTTCAGAAATCCTTGAACAGCATTGCGAGACGGCATCATGTCCGGATCTGGCGAGGCGGCGATCCCGGCCAGGACATGTGGATCGGCGCAGCTACTCATGACATTGATATTTCGTTCCATTCGAAAGAGATGGCTTTCACTCACAAAATCGATCCACGGATCGACGGCGAACGCAGCAAGATCGTAACCGATCTGGCTTTCGCCGGTTGCTCGGACAGTTCCCCTGCGTATGTGAGCCGGACCGCCGCCCGACGAGTGCCGGATGCCGGAAAGACCGTTTTGAGCGATGGCCGTATGGCCGTGATCACACTTCACGAATGCTCCGGCGAACCAATGACCAGCGAGCCATTGGAACCCATGCCGGAACGGCCGATTGTATCCCGCGTAGCCCGCCGCGTGATTCTGGACGCGCGGCAGTACTTGCTCCGCGACAATCCGTATTATTGGATTTATCAGGGTTTCAGCTTCCATCAACGCCGGGCGCAGGCTTACGTCGAGTACTGAGGTGCAAGGATCGCTTCCGGCGCACGTGCCACCCAGCCATCCCGAATAGACCGGCGCTCAGGAGTAACCAAGTGCCGGGCTCGGGCGCGTTGACGCCAACGGGAAATCTCGATCCCCCGGTAACTATCGCCGGCGGGACCCCGGTCCTCCCGCTCACCACAATGCCCGGCGCGACCCCGGTTCGCTCCGGCGGGCGCACTTTGGGAAAATCCGGAAGTGTCGGCGGCGGGTAGGATTCAATCACCGCGGGAGGCTGTAAAACAACCACCTGCGGAATATAACGGTCTGTGGAAACCGATGGTGGCTCGAACCTGTGGACCGGAACCTGCGGCTTGGCCGAGAGCCGGTTTCCACATCGCGCGCGAACCAGGTCTTTGCCGTTGGATAGAACCGCTTCCCCCGCGTGAACCAGTATCGGTTTACTGGTCCAATAAACTGCGTCAACCATCCGGTACGAAGCATAGAGCCATTGATCCCGGTCGGCCGTGGTGAGCGCCATTCCGCCACTCAGCGTCTTGTAGTGATCCGCGAGCACCGGATCTACGGCGCTATACGTTCGCAGTTCCGCCTCGCTTTCTATCCCACCCGGGATGAGCGAGTACGGGTAAATTCGCCGGGTAGCCGTACCGCCTGGATTGGCCGCTTGAGCAAGTTTCCGGCGCGGCGCGGTCGAGGAACGCTTTCCGGTGCAGCCGGTCAGGCTAAATAGCAGGCTGAGCAGAAAGGCGAGCGCTAACGTTTGCGAAGCTCTCATGGCCAGCCGGGAACCCATATGGTTCTAATCGACTGAGCTCCATCGAACTTTAGATCGGATCAAGAAAAAGGCCAGCCGCGCAAACGAGCGGGCTGGCCGGAACTTCCTCTTACGCAAAATCCGTAAATTTACTTCTTCTTAGCGACCGCGGGCGCAAGCGCCTTACGTTTAGCGGGCGCCTCGTCTACTGGCTCATCCTCGTCGAGTTCGTCTTCTTCATCGCCATCGAGCTCATCGTCTTCCAGTTCGTCCTCATCCAATTCGTCCTCGCCCGGTGCTTCGTCATCCAACTCGTCTTCGTCTTCTTCCTCATCGCCGGTTCCGATCTCGCCCAGTACGGACTGTGCAATCGCGGTCAGCTTCTTGTCCGTCTGCTCTTCTTCGCTAAGAGTCTGCTGCAACAGTTCCGCCACTTCCGTGTTGCCGATTTTCTCCGCAATCGCCCGCAGCGTGCCGTATCCGGAAATCTCGTAATGCTCAATCTTCTGAGCGGCCGTAATGAGCATCGCGTCCAGCACCGGCTCGGACGCGTCTTCCTCCATCGTCTCCCGGCCCTCGGAGATCAGGCCCTTCATAGCGGCGCACGGCTTGCTCTTCGGCTTCACGTCCAGCAATCCGAAAATCTGTTCCAGGCGCTCCACTTGCCCTTTGGTCTGGTTCAGGTGCTCCTGAAAAGCCACCTTCAACTCTTCATTCGACGCGGCCTTGGCCATCTTGGGAAGCGCCCGAACCAACTGCTTTTCAGCGTCGTAGATGTCTTTCAATTCCTCTTCTAAGAGCGAGTCTAACGTTTCAATCGTCATGCCCGGACGGTTTGCACGGCTCACTCCACCGTACCGAACCAAACGATCGCCCCGTTGTACAAAACGCCGCCCGCAGTTACGAATCGTGCCCGCTCTATAGATCTCCCATGATCCGCGCCACCAGCAGCGCCATTTCGAGCGCCTGTTCATAATTGAGCCGCGGGTCCACCTCTGAAACGTAGGCCCGCTTCAGATCCGCATCCACCAGATTACGGGCGCCTCCCAGGCACTCGGTCACATCTTCACCCGTTAGCTCAATGTGCACGCCGCCCAGGTAACTCCCGCAGCTCTTATGTATCGCGAAGGCCTGCTCCAACTCGCCGCGGATGTCGTCGAAATGCCTCGTCTTGGTACCGTCCGCCGTGGTTTGCGTATTGCCGTGCATTGGATCGCAGCACCACAACACCGTCTTGCCTGACGACCGCACGCCTTCGATCATCGCCGGCAGGCAATCCGCAATCCGCTTCCGCCCGAACCGATGAATGAGAGTGATCCGCCCCGGCTCATCCCTCGGGTGTAGGATGTCGAGAAGCTCCAGCACCGTCTCAACCCGCATCCCAGCGCCCACCTTGATGCCAAGCGGGTTCGCGATCCCTCGAAAATACTCCACATGCGCCTTCGCCGGATCCGCCGTGCGCATTCCCAGCCACGGGAAGTGCGTTGAGAGGTTGTACCAGCCTTCGCGCCTGGGGACGCGCCGCGTTTGCGCCGCCTCGTATAACAAATGAAGACCTTCGTGGCTGGTGAAGAAGTCCACCCATCCCAACTCCGCCGTTCGCATCCCGAGAATATTTTCCATGAAGCGCAGCGAACCGGCCACTCGCCCGACGATCTGGCGGTACTCCTCCTCCAGCGGTGAATGATGGGCAAAGTCCAGGTCCCAGTTCTCCGGGTGATGCAGGTCGGCGAAACCGCCTTTCACCAGCGCCCGGATAAAGTTCAGCGTCAACGCGGAGCGCTCGTACGCGCGGAGCAGCAGCAGCGGGTCAGGCTCCCGATCCGCCGCTGTGAACGCCGGCCGGTTCACCAGATCTCCGCGGTAGCTCGGCAAACGTACGCCGTCCCTCGTCTCGAAGTCTTCCGACCGCGGCTTGGCATATTGCCCGGCGAAACGGCCCACCCGGATCACCGGTTTCTGGCAACCCTGCATCAGCACCAGGCTCATCTGCAGAAGGATCTTCAGCTTGTTGGTGATGGCTGAGGAGGTGCATCCGTTAAAGCTTTCCGCGCAGTCGCCGCCCTGCAAAAGGAAGCGCTTGCCCGCGGCCGCCTCGGCCAGCAGCCCTTTCAGGCTTTCAATTTCCCAGGAAGTCACCAACGGCGGAAGCTCCGCCAGTTGCGCCACGCTCTGCGCCAGCGCCGGCTCGGACGCATACGTGACTTGCTGCAAAGCCGGCTTGCTCCGCCAGGAATCCGGGGTCCATTCCATGAATCTTGAAAATTAACACAGCGCGAAGTAACAGAAGCGCCACTTAGGCCCATTCCGATGCCATTCGGTTTCCGCTATACTTTTCTAACCCGTTCATCCCCATGTCTAAATTTTCATTCGCTATCCTGCTGGCGACGGCGGCTCTTGCTCCTACCTTATCGGCCACCATAACGGTTTCCCTGACGCCCTCGGTTGCCTCGCCCCAGCCGGTTGGAACGTCGATAAGCTGGACCGCGGCCGCTACCGACACAAACCCCGGAACGTTCGATTTTTCCTTCAGCGTTTCGAACGCTGGCGGACCCTTCCAAATGCTCCAGGACTACGACGTTTCAAATGTCTACCAGTGGACGCCATCCTTCCGGGAAAGCTCATTCGCTGTCAGAGTGACCGCGCGTAACATGAGCACCCAGCAAACCGCCGTGCTGTCCGAGCCGTTCATCATAACCGCGATCATCCCCGTGGGGGGACCGCCCGCAATTACACCCGCTTCCAACCCGTTGGTTGCGCTTTATAGTGCGCCCGGTTGCCCTACCGGCAGCTTTGTTCGCGTCAAGTTCACTAATGGCGTAACCACCCAGCGAACCTCCGCGCAGGCTTGCTCCCCCACCGCAACCACGAACATCTATGTCGCGGGAATGTTGCCTTTGACCACTTACCGGATGAATGATGAGGTGATTACGGGGTCCACCCTTACTTCGGGTCCGGTTCTACCTTTCACGACGCGCGCGGTCGATCCTACGCTTACCTTTCCTCCAGTTTCTATTCCGATTTCGAGTTTCACGGACACCAGCCAGCAAGTGCTTCTGCTGAACGCGCAAGATTACACCCCGCCCAACTTATACTTCCCGTTCGCGGCTGACCTTCATGGGCGCGTGATCTGGTATTATCCTCAGCTTGCCACCACGTTGCAGGAAGCGCCGTACGATATGCGGCCGGCGCCGGGAGGGACGATTCTATTACTCATCAATGACCCGAGCCGGCCTTCCCTGAACCAGCAAATCTTTCGCGAAATTGACTTGGCCGGGAACACCGTTCGCCAGACGAGCGCCACGCGCGTCTCTCAGCAATTAGTCGCCCAGGGCAAGTACCCGATCATCAGCTTCACGCATGATGCCGTCCGCCTCAGCAACGGCCATACGCTCCTGATGGGATCCCAGGAACAAATCTTTCCGGCGGGAACTCAGGGTTCCACCGCGCCCATCGATATCATTGGTGACGCCATCATCGATCTCAATTCCAACTTACAGGTAGTCTGGTCATGGAGCGCGTATGACCATCTCGACGTAAACCGCGCCGCGGTCCTCGGCGAAACCTGCGGCCAACACACCTACGGCTGCCCGCCCATCCACCTGGCAACCGTTGCGAATGATTGGCTGCACTGCAATTCCATAAACTACGTACCGGCCGATGGCAGCCTTATCATGTCCTGCCGCAACCAGGACTGGGTATACAAAATCGATTACGGTAATGAAACCGGCACCGGCGGCGTACTGTGGACCCTGGGGCTTGGTGGAAGCTTTACCATGACCGGAACCACCGATCCTTATCCTTGGTTCTCCCATCAACACGATGTGGAATTCGAACTCAATGGAACAACTCTACTGACCGTCTTCGACGACGGGAATACGCGGGTTCTACAAAACCCTGGCGAGCATAGCCGCGGACAGGCGCTTACGATTGACCAGACCGCACTCACGGCCAGCCTCACTCTAAATGCCGATATGGGGGTGTACGCCGTGGCTTGCGGCAGCGCGCAGTTGTTGGACAACGGAAACTATCACTTCGATACCGGCTGGGTCACTACCGGTCCCGGCACAGCGTCGGCCCAAAACCTGGAAGTAACTCCCGGCGGCTCCACCATCTATGACCTGACCGACAATACCGTCACTTACCGTACCTACCGGATGGCGACACTTTATTCAATCCCGTAAAACTGGTTTCGCGGATTTTTTATACTCTGGAACCGATGATGAGATATCCCGCCGCACTCTTACTGACCATGGCAGCCATTTCCCCTTGCCTGCGCGCCGCCATCACTGTCTCCCTGACACCGTCTCTATCGTCTCCCCAAAACTTTGGAGTCCCAGTGACTTGGACTGCAAGCGCAACTGACACCAACGCCGGAACTTTGGACTATTCTTTCAGCGTGTCGAGCGGCGGCTCGTTCCAAATACTTCAGGATTACGATATTTCTAATGTATTCACGTGGACTCCTACGCTCCATGAGGGCGCGTTCACAATCAAGGTGACCGCGCGCAATCTCACCACCCTGCAGACTGCCAGCTTAACCTCGCCGTTCACGTTTAATGCCATCATCCCACTTGCGGGACCTCCCGCTATCACGCCCACTTCCAACCCTCTTGTTGCTCTCTATAGCGCTCCCGCGTGTCCCACCGGCAGCTTCGTCTTTATCAAGTTTGCATATGCCTCGGGGGTTCAACAGACTTCTTCCTCACCTTGTTCCCCCACCGCCACCGCGAATATCTATGTGGCCGGCATGCTTCCGTCCACTACTTACAGCATGAATTACGAGTTGGTTACCGGATCCATCGTTTCCGCCGGACCGGTATCCTCTTTCACCACCGGCGCCATTCCTTCCACGCTCACGTTCCCGCCTATGTCCATCCCGCTGCGCGGCGCCACCGACACGCAGCAACAGGTACTTCTCATCAATGCGCAGGATTACACTCCGCCCAATCTGTACTTCCCGTATGCAACCAACCTCAAAGGAACCGTCATCTGGTATTACGCGGCCGCCGGAATTGCCGCTCAAAATTCTCCTTATAACATCCGGCCGGTTCCAGGTGGAACCATTCTCCTGCTGATCGATAACCCAAACATTCCGATGCTGGAACAGCAGATTTTCCGCGAAATCGACCTTGCCGGAAACACCATCCGTCAAACCAGTGCCGCTCGCATTTCCCAACAGTTGGTTGCACAGGGGAAATATCCGATCATTAGTCTGAATCACGACGCCATCCGTCTCCCCAACGGACATACGCTGGTTCTTGCCTCACAGGAGGAGATCTTTCCCGCGGGCACCCAGGGCTCCACGGCGCCGGTCGACATCATCGGGGACGCCATTATTGACCTCAATTCCAACCTGCAGGTCGCCTGGTCCTGGAGCGCTTACGATCACCTTGACATCAATCGTCCCGCCGTCCTCGGCGAAACCTGCACCGCTCATACTTTTGGCTGCCCGCCCATCCAGCTCGCGCCGGTAGCGAACGACTGGGTGCATTGCAACTCCCTCAACTATGTTTCCGCCGATGGCAGCGTCATCCTATCCAGCCGCAATCAGGACTGGGTTTATAAGATCGACTACGGTAACGAAACCGGTACCGGCAACGTGCTATGGACCCTCGGGCTTGGCGGCAGCTTCACGATGACCGGAACCACTGATCCGTACCCATGGTTTTCCCATCAGCACGATGTGGAATTCGAACTCGGAGGAACCACGCTACTTACCGTCTTCGATGACGGCAACACCCGTGTGGACGCGAATCCGGGCGAACATAGCCGCGGCCAGGCGCTCACCATCGACCAGACCGCCCTTACCGCCTCGCTGACTATCAACGCCGACCTAGGCGTTTTTTCCGTCGCGGACGGCAGCGCGCAACTGCTCGATAACGGTAATTATCATTTTCTTCCCGGCTGGATTCCAACCGGTCCTGACTCCGCCAGCGCGGAAAGCCTCGAAGTAACTCCCAGCGGTTCCATCATCTATAACCTTGCTGATACAACCGTCACTTATCGTTCTTACCGGATGTCCACCCTATACTCCATCCCATAAAGGCATCTATGGCTATCCTCTTTCGACTTACCCCTTTTCTGCTTGCCGTAAGCGCGATCTCTCTGCGCGCGCAGACTGTCGCCACCGTACAAATCACCCGCGCTCCCCAGGGCGCCCCGATTCCCAAAGATTTCCTGGGCCTCAGCATTGAACAGAGTTTCGCCGTCAACTTCTTCGGCCCTTCCACCAGCGCCAACACCGTGGTCTTTAATCTCCTGAAGAACCTTGGCGCGGGTACCATGCGGATCGGAGGCGCGTCCGCCGACGAGAACTGCTGGGCCGGCGCCACCGCTCCCGATCCTTCTCTTTGTACCTACACGCTTACTTCCAGCGACTTCCAAAGCTGGTCCTACGCCAGCGCTGAAACCGGTTGGCCTATGATCGTCGGCGTCAATCTGGTGCAGAATATCGCTCCCGGCGCTCCCCAATACATCCTGAACGAAGTCACGACGGGTCTCCTGCCTGTAGTTCATAGTTATCCTCACGCTACTCTGCTGGCACTGGAGCCGGGAAACGAACTCAATCTGTATGCAATGAATCCCGCGTACCGTCCGCCCACTTACGGTGTGCCGGGACAAATTAGCGACCTTCTGAGTTACATCAACGAATTCAAAGGGAACGCCAGTACCAGCGGCATCACGATCGCCGCGCCCGCTTACTACGATCCCACCACCACCACCATCCCTTCGCAGATGATTCCTCTGCTATCCGGCGTCACCACCTGCTCCACCTGTTCGCCAACCAATATCGGTCTGGTGACGGTGCACCAATATCCTTTGAACTACATCCACAGCGTCGCCACTATCCCGCGCCTGTTAAGCCCGCAGTTGCTGCAGCAGGTCCAGCAGATTTATCAGTTGGCGGTCACCGATGTCACCAGCATGTTCAAGCTGAACGTACAGATTGACGAGACGAACTCCACTATTCCCGATCCCGGCTTGAGCGGCGTCAGCGACGTCCAGGCTTCCGCGCTATGGGCGCTCGATTATTCGCTCGCTATGGCCCATCTCGGCGTGCGCCGCATGAACTTTCATGTGCATGAGGGTAGCTTTTATGATCCGATCCAGGTCACTTCCCCGGCGCCCGGCAGCTTCGCCAATCAGGTTGAGCCGGAATACTATGGCATGTACGCGTTCACCGCCGCCAAAGGCCAGCAATTCCTTCCAGTGACCATCTCATCCGCGGCTAACGTGCGCGCCTACGCGCTTTCCACCTGCGCCAGTTGCGCCATTACCGTGTATCTCATCAACAAGGACCTAACCGCGTCCGGCCCGGTGAAAGTTTCCCTTTCCACACCCGCCACCAGCGCTTCTTATTTCGAGCTTTCCGCTCCATCTCTCAGCTCCTACGTGCAGGATGTGACTTATGGCGGCGTTCAAATTAATCCCGCCACGGGACTGCTCAGCGGTCCCATCCAGACCACGCCCGTTCAACCCGATGGAACTGGCAGTTACACCGTCAATCTGGATAACGCAGCCGCCGGAATCCTGACCATTCAACCGTAATCGTGCCGCAACCGCGTGAGACCCCGAATCCCGCGCCGCCCGTTTGCTATCTGATTAGTTGCGATGCAACTCAGCGTTCTTGACCAATCCCCGATACCTGAGGGCTTTACCGCCGGTGACGCTCTTCGTAATTCCATCGATCTCGCCCGCTTGGCCGAGCGCGCTGGTTATCGGCGGTACTGGGTCGCGGAACATCACGGCACGCCGGGACTCGCCTGCGCCAGCCCGGAAGTGTTGATGGGTCCCATCGCCGCCGCCACTTCCCGGATCCGCGTCGGCAGCGGCGGTATCATGCTGCCGCACTACAGTCCGTTAAAAGTAGCCGAAAACTTCAACATGCTGAACGGTCTGTATCCCGGCCGCATCGACCTTGGAATCGGCCGTGCCGCGGGCACGAGCCCGAACGTCGCCCGCGCCTTGCAGCGTGATCGCCGCCAGCCTTGCCCCGACGACTTTCCGGAGCAACTGGATGAGTTGCTGGCGCTCCTCGGACAACGCGGTGCGGGAGACCCGGGACCATTTGTCGAACCGTGGCTGTTGGGATCTTCGCCCCAAAGCGCCATCTGGGCGGCCGAACTCGGGCTGCCTTACGTATTCGCCGACTTCATTAACTCGGAAGGCGCTTTGATCGCCGCTGATTATCGCCGGCGTTTCCGGCCATCTCAGTATGCCACCGCGCCCCGGCTGGCCGTGGCGGCATGGGTGATCTGCGCCGATGCGGATGACGAAGCCCTGCGTCTTTCCTACAGCTCCCGCATGATGCTGCGCCTTTTGCTGCGCGGGCGTTTAATCGCCGTTCCGACCGTGGAGACGGCCGAACGTTTTCTGCAGCGGGACACGGCGCCTCAACTCTATCCGGCGCGGCGGGTGATCACCGGATCGCCGGGTACGGTGCGCGCGGCGGTCGAAGCCTTGGCTGCCGAGTACGGAGCGGAGGAAGTGCTGATCGTCAACATCATGCACGATCACGCCGCGCGGCTCCGTTCTTACGAACTGCTTGCGGATACGTTCCGGTTAAATTCCGAGCCGGCCCGCAAGGTCGCATAGTCCGGATGATTCAGACGGACCGGCTGCTCCTGCGCGAATGGGACGCGCGCGACCTGGACCCGTTGGCCGCCATGAATGCCGATCCCGAAGTAATGGAGTTCTATTTTGCGCCCTTGACGCGGGCCGAGAGCGAAGCGGGGATGGAACGTTACCGCACCGCCCACGCGCGTGACGGCTTCGGCTTTCTCGCGGCGGAGCGGAAGGACACGGGCGAGTTTATCGGCATCATCGGTATGCAGACGATGACGTTGGCCATCGCCGGCGTCCCGCAGCCCGCGGTAGAAATCGGATGGCGGCTGGCGAAGGCGCATTGGGGCCGGGGTTTCGCGACGGAAGGTGCCCGCGCCGTGCTCGATTATGGCTTTCGCGTGGTGAGGTTGGACCGGACCGTGGCCATCACGGCGGCGGTAAACGCGCGCTCCCGGCGGGTGATGGAAAAGCTCGGGATGCGCTATTGCGAGGGCCTCGATTTCCCGCACCCTTCGGTACCGGCCGGAAATTGGCTGAACCCGCATGTAGTGTACGTAGCGGAGCGGCGTGGGTAGATTGCACGACGGTCGAGTTGCCATTCGCCCGGTCGCGCACCACGCCGCGTGTTACGCTGGTTTAACCGGTCGCTCGCTTCCTCTGACCTTATGCTCCCCGGTCCGCTGTTCAGTGGAACGGAAAGGTTTGGGCAAGTCCCTCGGGCGGCGGTCCAGGATCTTTTATGGTCCGTTGGACTTGACTTTTCCGCACAAGTCCATATGATGTCAGTACCTTCGGACGTGATTTACGTTTGCGCTCGGGGGTAATTCAGCGGTGGGTTGGAGGTGTATTTCCAGTTTGGCAGAAGTAAAACTGCAAGATGGCGAAACCATAGAAAATGCCCTGCGCCGGTTTAAGCGAAAGGTGCAACAGGAAGACATCATCAAAGAGGTGAAGCGTCATTCCTTTTACCTGAAGCCCGGCGAAAAGAAGCGGGTGAAGCAGGCATTGGCTCGCAAGCGCAACCGGAAGAAAAGCCGCCGGGAGCCCGAATAGCCCTCCAATACTCACCCATTTAACCTTCAGGGCCGGCCGAGCGGTCGGCCCTAAGCAAGGGCGAGAGCCCCGATCAGGACCGGCAGGAGCAGCCGATGCCAGAATCCAGAGCGCCAGAAGCCAAGGCGAGAGCGTTTGAAGACCGAAGTTTAAAGTGTATCGACTGCGGAGAGAATTTCACCTTCACCGCGGGCGAACAGAGTTTTTTCCACGATAAGAATTTCAAGAATGAGCCAAAACGCTGCCGCACTTGCAAGCAGAAGCGGCAGGGTTCCCTCTCCGCCGGTGGGCACGCGGGCCGCGTGGAAACATCCACCAACTGCTCCCAGTGCGGGTGCGAGACCACCGTGCCGTTCCGCCCGACGCAGGGGCGCCCGGTCTTCTGCCGCGAGTGCTTCCAGGGCCACCGCGGGGAAGCACAAGCCGCCGCTTCGGCTTAATCGAGCTCGCGGATCCAGATATTCCGGAAACTGATCGGCTCGCTCTTATCGCCGTGCGCCTGCAGTTTAATGGGCGCGGACGTGTAGGGTTTATACACCGGCTTGCCGATGTACAACGTCTCGCCCTTTAACTCGAAGTGATTCTCCACCAGGACGTTGTTGAAGAACACTGTGGCATAGGCGGGAGTTTTCAACGATCCATCGTCGTTGAACGTGGGCGCGGTCCAGGCGATGTCATAGGTTTGCCATTCGCCGGGTTTGCGCGCGGGGTTGGCCAGCGGAATCGCCTGCTTATACAAGCTGCCGGCCATTCCGTTCACATAGGTTTTGTTCTGGTAGGAATCGAGCACCTGTAGCTCGTAGCCGGCATCCCCGGGACCGGTGGAAGCGAGAAATACGCCGCTGTTGCCGCGCCCCTGGCTGGTACCCGTGATGTTCGCCGGCTCCTTCCATTCCACGTGAAGCTGATAATTCTTGAAGCTCCGCTTCGTCTCAATGTTGCCTGAGTCTTTGGCTTTGTTCACGGTGAGAACGCCGTCGTGCACGTTCCACTTGGCGGGCGACTTGTCACGATTTTGCACCCACTGATCGACGTTCGTGCCATCGAAGAGTACGATCGCATCGGACGGCGGCGCGGTGCAGGTGGCCCCCGGCGTAACCACCTTCGGTTCGGGCGTCCAGACTTCGGTGTCTTCCGGTTTGGGGCCGGCCGGCGCCGTCTCTTGAGCGGAAAGGGGCACGGCGGCGGCGAGCAGGGCCGCGCCCGCGAGGAGATTCAAAACGTGTTTGCGCATCACTGAATGAGAATACACTTTTTTGAAACGCGGAGCGGAGATGTCGAGAGAACGAAATCGCACGTTCATCGGGGCGGGGCGGCGTTTCTGTCACTCGATAGAAAGACTCGGATGATTTCATAGATTGCGGAGGTACGAATGTTTTCCAGGAAGAAACACACCGCTTACGCCACCGCCGTCCTTGTGGCGTCCTTTGTAGTACCGGCAACAGCGCAAACCGTTAAGACGGTCGTGAGTCCCAATACAGGAACCGGCGCCTACCAGCATGTCCTTCTGTTGAGTATCGACGGCATGCATGCGCTTGATTACGCCAATTGCGCGAAAGGTGTCTCGACTATCAACAGCGGCACGCCCTATTGCCCGAATATCGCTGCGCTGGGCGCCACGTCGATTAACTACAACCAGACTTCCACGTCGAAGCCGTCCGACTCCTTTCCCGGATTGATGGCCATCGTCACCGGAGGCTCTCCCCGCACCGTCGGCGTTTACTACGACGTCGCTTATGACCGTGAACTGGCGCCTCCGGCCCAAACCACCGGTAACGGAGTCGCGGGCGGAACCTGCACGGTGGGAGTTCCCAACGGCACCACCACCGAGTATGAAGAAGGAATCGATATCGATCAGACCAAGCTGAATGGGGGAGCGCCCAGAGGCGACGGAGGAGTCAACTCCATTAACCCTAAGTTTCTCGTCCGCGATCCAAGCAATGGCTGCAAGCCCGTATACCCTTGGAACTTCGTTCGCTCCAATACCATCTTCGGAGTCATTCACGCGGCTGGCGGGTATACCGCGTGGTCTGACAAACATCCGGCCTACTCCGCGGTGTCAGGTCCCGGGGATGGTACCAATCTTGATGACTTCTACGGTCCCGAAATCAACTCCATGGTGGTCGGGCTTCCCGGCGTAACGCTGCCTTCCGGAACAAGCTGCGCGGCCGTCCTCGATCCCACGCAGACGGGAGCCTGGACGAATAGCTTCCAGAACATTCAATGCTATGACCAGTTGAAGGTAAACGCGATTCTCCATGAGATCGACGGTAAGAACCATGAAGGAACAGCCACCACCAAAGTCCCTCGCATCTTCGGAATGAATTTCCAATGCGTCAGCGTAGGCCAGAAGCTGATCGAAGCCAACTTCCCGAATGGCGGTTACCTGGACGCCTTCGGCACCCCTGGTCCATCGCTGTTAAGCGAGATCCAGGAAGTCGACGCCAATATCGGTCAGATGGTCACGGAGCTCAAGAATAAAGGTCTCCTCAACTCCACTTTGATCGTCATCACCGCAAAGCACGGACAATCGCCCATCGATCCAAACAGATATTTCCCGATTCCCGGGCCGGGCGGCAACAATGGAACCAGTCCCGCCAACATCATCGCTTCGCTGCTTCCGTATTCCGAGTCGCCCCTCAATCCGACCGGCATCGGACCGACGGAAGATGATGTTTCACTCCTATGGCTCGCCGACTCCACTCAGACCACGGCCGCCGTCAATATGCTGGAGCAGAACTTGAACACTGCCGGCATTGGTGAGATCTTCGCCGGCACCGCGCTTGCGTTGATGTTTAATCCTCCCGGTTTACCGCCGACCGGCGATTCGCGCACTCCCGATATCATCATCACCCCCAATATCGGCGTTACTTACACCGGCAGCAGCAAGAAGCTTGCTGAACACGGCGGCTTCGCTCACGATGACACCAACGTGGTGCTGTTCCTCTCCAACCCTGGCATCACCGCCGCCACCATCAACACTCCGGTCCAGACCGCTCAGGTCGCGCCCACGATTCTCAAGGCGCTTGGGCTCAGCCCGTCGTCTCTGCAAGCGGTCCAGGTGGAAGGCACTCCCACCTTGCCGGGCATCACTTTCTAGCAGGTAGCCACGCTTCACCACGCGAAGCGGAGTTGCGCAAGTACATCCGCTTCGCGTTTCGATACAATACCCGCGTGATGACCAGACGAAATGCGATCCAGCTGGCGGGAGCTGCGGCCGTGGCAACGACACTTACCGCTGATGAACCACCTTCGAGCGGCGGCGGGCGTATCAAGCAATCCGTCGCGCGCTGGTGCTACAAAAGCTTCACTGTGGATCAACTCGCGGAACATGCCAAGCGCATCGGCCTGAAAGGGATGGATCTACTGGACCCGCCGGACTGGCCGACGGTACAAAAGCATGGTCTGGTGCCTGCGATGGTTCCGGAAAAGAACGACATTCCGAACGGGTTTAACCGGCTGGAAAATCACGACAAGCTGGTGAGCGACATGGACCACATGCTTACGCTCGCGGCGGCCGCCAAAGTTCCGAATGTGATCGCGATGTCCGGAAACCGGCGCGGCATGAGTGATGCCGAAGGCATGGCGAACTGCGTCACAGGCCTGAACCGCTGCAAGAAGATGGCGGAAGAACGCGGCGTCACCATCTGCATGGAACTGCTGAACAGCAAGGTGAATCACCACGACTACATGTGCGACCACACGGCCTGGGGCGTGGAGGTGATGAAGCGGGTGGATTCCCCACGCGTGAAGCTGCTCTATGACATCTATCATATGCAGATTATGGAAGGCGACCTGATCGCCACCATCCGCGCCAACATCCATTTTATCGGTCACTTTCACACCGGCGGCGTTCCGGGCCGCCATGAGCTTGACGATACCCAGGAAGTCAACTGGCGCGGCGTGGCGAATGCGATTGCGGACCTGAAGTACGAAGGTTTCGTCGCGCATGAGTTCATTCCGGCTTCGTCCGATCCCATTAAGTCGCTTGAGCAGGCTTACCGTATCTTCAACGTGTGATCGAGTTCTCGAACTCGGCGATGCCCGCAAGCACCGCCGCGCTCTTGTTCAAGCTATAACCCGCCAGATCGTTCATGAACCGCTGCACAATCGGATAGCGGTTCATCCGCGCGCCAAACCTTCTTGAAACCCAGATCCCGATTGGGATGATCGCCGCGCCCAACGCCGCGTTCACCGTTAGCCACTGAGCGCCGAACACCCGATACGCATCCACGCCCCAGATCAGTCGGAGCGCCACAATCAGTAAGGGGATCCAGGCCAGCGTCGCATACAGACACACGTTCTGGATATACCGGATACGCATCATCCTTAGCGCTTCCAGCCGTCTCTGCACTACGGCTATCGGTTGCTCATAGTCGATCTCCAACGCGGCCACTAACTGCCGGATCAAGAGGCTCAAAATCAGGATCGCTCCCGCATCCAAAGCCGCACCGGGCAGTACGAACCGCATCATCGCCCGCTGATCGTAAATAAAACAACCCAGCACCATCACCACGCCGAGCGTCACCGCCGCGTCCAGACCCGTGAAGATCGCAAAGCGCCGGATCGCCGAACCGGCTTTTTTCACCTTCGGCGCGCTCAGCAAGCGATAATTCAATTGAATATTCAGATCCAACTTCCGGTCATACTCCGCCCACATCTGTTTCAGTTCGTCGAGTTCCATCATGCCTTCCTCCTCATTGATTCTTTTAGTCTGGCGATCTTTGTCGCCACGTTCGTCTCGCTGATTCCCAGCACATCCGCAATCTCCTGATAGCTGTTCCCGTCCAGATAGAGCAGCATTAGCGCTTTGTTCAGCGGGTCCATGCCGCCGATGAACTCATGCAGCGTGCGCAGTTCATCCGTCCGGCCTTCGCGCAAATCCATCGCTTCCATCACCCGTTCCTCCGACGAGATCACATACCGCGATCTCGTACGCTCGCGGCGATAGAAAGAGATCGCCACATTCAACCCGATCCGATACATCCAGGTCGAAAATCGGCACCGCCCGTCGAAGCCGGCGAATGATCTCCATAGCTGAACCACGATCTCCTGAGCGAGATCATCCCGGTCATCCCGATTGCGGCAGTAGGAATTGCAGATCTTAAAGAGAATCTTCCTGTTCGCTTCCAGCGCCGCTTCGAACTCCGCCTGCTGTTCCGGTCTCATTCGCTCTCACCACGTTATTCGTGCGAGGGTGTCGGAAAATCACAGAATGCCAAGCGTGCAAATTTTCGGACTGAAAAATTCGCAGGCCACCCGCGCCGCTGAGCGTTTCTTCAAAGAGCGGAGGATCGACATCCACTTCGTCGATCTCAAGCGGAAGCCAATGTCGCCCGGCGAAATCAATCGCTTCTCCAGCCGCTTCGGCCTCTCCAGTTTGCTCGACACAGAAAGCGCGGCCTATATCGACGCGGGTCTCAAATATTTGAAGATGTCCGACGCCGACCTGCTGGCGCGCATCGAGCGCGACCCCAAACTCCTGCGCCTGCCGCTGGTCCGCGCAGCCAACCGGATTAGCATCGGTCACGATGAAGACGCCTGGAAAGCGATGCTGCCACAATAATCCTATGGAAGATCCTGACCCGGTAGTGGACGCCTATAAGAAGGACATTGACCGGACACTGATCGCCGAAAATCTGAAGCTCACCGTGGAAGAGCGCTTTTTGAAAGCCATGGAACACGCTCGCTTCGCGGACGAACTCCGCCGCGCGGGGCGCGAGGCGCGCAAGCAAAGCAAGTGACCGATTTCGCCCGGCTCCTTGTAACTCTTGGGGCTCATCAGGTCGACTTCATTGTGATCGGAGGTGCGGCGGCGATCGCCCACGGCACCAGCCGATTTACTCAGGATCTTGATATTGTCTACGATCGCTCCAGCGAAAACCTTCAGCGCATCGTCGCCGCTCTGAACGAATTCCGTCCATACCTGCGCGGCGCTCCGCCCGGCCTGCCGTTCCAATGGGATCGCGCCGCCCTTTCCCGGGGATTATACTTCCCGCTAACTACTTCGATTGGCGATCTCGACTTATTCGGCGAAATTCCGGGAGGAGGCACTTACAATGATCTGGCCGGGCAGGCAATCGAACTGCAACTATTTGGGACACGCGTCCTTTGTCTCAGCCTTACTCAACTCATTCATGCCAAACGCGCGACTGGACGCCCCAAAGATCTGGAAGCGCTCGCCGAACTGGAAGCAATCTCTGAGCAGGACCAACACTAATGCGCCGGCTGGGTAACAAACGCCGCCACGTCCTTCGCCGCTTTCGTTTCGACTCCCGGTTTCTGTAAGAATCCAAGATCCCGGAACCAATCGATAAACCGGAACTGCCACGTCCCAAAAGGAATATCGTTGCGATCCGTCAGGCCACCGCTCATGTGCGATCCGTCGGGCAAAGAGTCGCCCGGATGCCGCCCGTTCCCATAGATGTGCAATTCGACATTCGGCACGCTCATCGCCAGCATCGCGCTGACATATTCCATGGCCCACACGGCGTGAACCCGGTCGCCGGACCCGCCGCACACTACGAATGCCGGCGGCACGTTGCGCGGTATCGGAGGCGGCACGCGATTCTTTGCGAACGGCGACGGACCGGGATAGATGATTCCTACAAAGTCCGGGCGCGAACTCACTCCCGCCAATGGGTCTCCCGCGCCGCTGTTCTTCTTGTCGAAGTCATCGTACAGCACCGCCGCCGCCGCCGTTAACTCCGCGCCCGCGGAGAACCCCATCATTCCGATCTTATTCGGATCCAGGTTCCACTCCTTGGCGTAGGCCCGCACCGTGCGGATCGCCTGGAGCGCGTCGTACACCGCGTCCGTTTGCGCGTTGTACCCATCCTTGCGCAGCCGGTTCCGCAGGATCACCGTGTTTACTCCGTAGTTGTAGAAGAACGGTACAAAATCCGCAGCTTCGCCGCCGACATTCAAAGTGTTATGACCGCCGCCCGCCACCAGTATCACCGCCGCGCCGGTGTTTAACCCACGCTCTACCGTATGAACTTCAATGGACGGGTTATGGATGTTGACGATGCTGTTGATTCGCCCGGGCACGGCCTGGCTCATGCTGTATTTCTCCGGCTCGCGCGCTCGCTCCATGTTGAGGAAAGGCGATCCCGGCGGATAGAGCGGGACTACAACGCCTCCCGGCAGAATGGGCATGGGCGCGTAGGGAGCGCCGGTGGCGGGTCCTGGCGCGGGGACTCCGAGCGGCGCGGGCAAAGGCGGCAACGTCCGCGGGGCGTCCTGTGCAGCCGCGGCCGAAAACATCGCGAAAGCGGCCAGGAGTAGGTTTCCGGTTGTGTTCATAACCGTTCCAGTTTGCCAGAGACCGGATGC
Organism: Bryobacteraceae bacterium; assembly: GCA_965225785.1. Classification (GTDB taxonomy): domain Bacteria; phylum Acidobacteriota; class Terriglobia; order Bryobacterales; family Bryobacteraceae; genus Bog-113. The sequence goes on from CBDDBV010000035.1 coordinate 632,061, forward strand.
GCAAGAATAGATCTATGACGGTTGACGTAGAAGGCGTCACGCTCCACTTAGCGCATCCCGACGTGATGCAGGTTCGCTGGGTGGGCCAGGAAGAACTCATGCGGCAACTGCTCGCCGCGTGGCTCGTGATCAGTGACGAAGATGTGCCCATGAACCCGCGCCTGCTGGGTAAGCCCGGGGTCGGGAAAACGACGCTCGCGTATGCCGCGGCGCGCCGCATGGGGCGCGATGTTTTTATTCTGCAAGGCACGCTCGATACCCGGCCGGAAGACCTGTTGGTCACTCCCGTAATCGAAGGCGCGGGCAAGTTGCGCTATGTCGCTTCGCCGCTGGTGACCGCCATGATTCTCGGCGGAATCGCCATCCTCGACGAAGGGAATCGCATGAGCGAGAAGAGCTGGGCCAGCCTGGCGCCGCTGCTCGATTCGCGCCGCTATGTCGAATCCATCGTCGCCGGAATCAAAATCAAGGCGCATCCCAACTTCCGCATGGTCACCACCATGAATGACGACGCGTCCACCTTCGACCTGCCGGAATATATCCACTCCCGCCTGCAGCCGCAGATTCTGATCGACTTTCCGGAGCGCGACGAGGAATACAAAATCCTGAAGGAAAACCTGCCTTTTGCCGATGACCGCGTGCTGCAATATGTGACCGACTTTCTTCAACTGGCCCATGCGGCCGATGAAACTTACACGGCCCGCGACGGAATCAACGTTGCCCGGTTCGCCATCAAGTTGAAAAGCCTGGCCACCACCAAGAGCCACGAATCCGAGGCCCTTGAGACGTCCATCTCGGAAATACTCGGGGAAGAAGCCCTGCGATATGCGCGCGGAATCCGGTCCGTCACCCAGTGATTTCGGAAATCTGCAGCGTGGCACCATTCAGTATTTCCCGGTAGTTCCCGGGAAGCTGGAGTTCGCCGCCGCGCTTCGGCGCAAGCTTCTGGCCGAGCGTCCCCAAGTGGTTGCGGTGGAGCTGCCCGCCACGTTGGAGGCGGCTTATCTCAGCGCTGTGGCGCGCATGCCCGCCATGTCGGTCATCCTCTATGCGGATCAGTCCGACGAGGACACCGCCATCTACGTGCCGGTGGAACCTTCCGATCCGTTTGTGGAAGCGCTGCGGACCGCGCGCGAGATCAAAGCAAGCGTCGTTTTTCTGGACCCCGACTCGGGCGAGCGGCCGCACATCATGGACCGGTACCCGGACTCCTATGCTCTGCAATCCGTTTCAATAGAAAAATTCGTTGAGCTTTACCGATTATTTCCGCAGGAGCGAACGCCGGAGATTGAACGGCACGCGGATGGGATTGCATGGAAGTTGCAGGGAAGCGATCCGCTGGCGCGCACGCTTGTCGTGATTTCACTCAATCTTCTTGACCCCGTCCTGGATGCCATGGAGCGCCCGCAATCTCCTCCCGCGCGGCGGCGGCGCAGCGGCGTGCAAGTGTTGAACCCCCATCCCGCATCGTTGGCCGAAATCACCACAGACTATCCCCGGCAACAGGAACGGTATCTGGATGCCCGCAGGGGGCTGGCCGGCGAGGCGTTCAACGATCGCCTCCAGACGCAGGTGTTTGTGCTGCGCGAAGCGGAGAAGCTTTACGAAAAGAACGCGGGCGAAAAGGTGGCGCACTGGCAGCGGCGCGCCATGGCTCGCTATAGCCGCAATCTTGCCATCCTCTCGCACCTGCTCGCTCCGACGCTGTTCGATCTTGCGACCGCGGCGCGTTCCGTGGTGGACGACAACTATGCCTGGGAAGTCTGGGAAACCGGGGGAGCGTACCGACATCAGAAAGAAAATGCCGAAGTACCCACGGCGTTCATCTCCGGAGAAGAAGTCTGGGTGGATACGAAGAAGATGCGGCTCCGGCGGCGTCTCCCCAGCGAGAAACATAAGCTGCGCCCGGTCGGCCTGAAGAAGCGGCTCAAGGAGAAAATTCCCGGTGAATGGGCCAAGGAATTGGATGGGGACAGCATCTGTTCCTACCCGCCCGAAGATCTGGTCATTGAAGGTTTCGGCCAGTTTCTCAAGAAGAAAGGCAAGAGCATTCTCTCGGAAGAACGCTCCCGCGTGGAACCATTCACCACATCGCTGCTGGACGGTATCGATCTCCGGGAAACCATTCGCAACTGGCATGAGGGTCGCATCTACGTCCGCGAGGCGCATAAGATACATGGCGAAGTGGGCTCCGTGATCGTGATCTTCGATGAGGACCGCGAGGGGAAATACGAATACATGACGACGTGGCTGGGGGAGCACCAGAACGAATCCGATATGGCGTTCTATTCCACCTTTCCGTTCGCCAACCTGATCGGCCCGGGAATCGGGCGCGGCGAGTACGGGGGTTTTCTGATGAGCCTTCCCGCGCGGCGCATGCACAACGTCTGGTTCGATCCAGACTACGACTTCGCCGAAAACAAGCCCGAACGCCTGCTCATGGCGGGCATCGATTACTCGCTTCAAAAATACGTGGTCTACGTTGCCGCCAAGCCCCCGCGTTCGGTGTTCCGCAACATGGCCGCGCGCATGGGGCGCACCATCATCTACATCCCCATCGGGCAGCTCTCGCCGCTGACGCTGAAGAAAATTCGGGTGGTGCACGTGCTGGATGGACACGACAAACGCAGGATCGCCAAGCAGTATCTCTGGTGAGCCGATTGCAAGGTTGCACTTGACAACAAATTGTTGGAAGTTAGAATGAATCCTATCGTGGTTATGCAAGCCTTCTGCGACCATAAACGAACGGTGGTTCTGGCGCGCCGTGATGGAGTCGATTATGTCGAGTGCCTCGACTGTCGCCAGGTATTTGAAGCGGAGGATCTTGAGCCGGTCGTTGTGGAAGACGAAGAGGATTGACGCACGGCGGCGACCGGCCGCGCTTGCGTTAACCTAAGTTTTCATGCACGATTTGACCGCGTTCCGCTCCGATTTGGAGCGCATCACCCAGCGTCTATCCACACGCGGTTTCACCGTTCCGGTGGAAGCGTTCCGAAATCTCGACCTACGCCGGCGCGCCGCCATTACGGAAGTGGAAGAGTTGAAGGCACGCAAGAATGCGGCTTCGCTCGAGATCGGTAAGCGAAAGCGTGAGGGCGGCGACACGTCTGAATCTCAGCGCCAAGTGCGGGATTTGAGCGATCGCATCGCATTGCTCGATAAACAGGTAAGCGCTCTCGACGAACAGTTTCGCGAGATGCTGGCGGGCATTCCAAACGTTCCTCGCGAATCCGTACCGGTGGGGCTGAGCGCCGAAGACAACGTTGAGGTGCGCCGTTGGGGCGCGCCGCAACAGTTCGATTTCGAGCCAAAACCGCATTGGGATCTGGGATTGGAGCTCGGCATTCTGGACCTCGAACGCGCGGCGAAAATCACCGGCGCCCGCTTCGCCCTTTATTGGGGCATGGGCGCGAAACTGGAGCGCGCGCTCGTGAACTTCATGCTGGATACGCACACGCGCGACCACGGTTACACCGAAGTGCTGCCGCCTTTTCTGGTGAATTCGGCAAGTCTTTACGGCACCGGGAATTTGCCCAAGTTCGGCGAAGATTTGTTTCAATGCAAGGACACAGACTTCTGGCTGGCCCCTACGGCTGAGGTCCCGGTGACCAACATCTACCGCGATGAAACGCTGGATGCGGACGCTCTTCCTGTCAGCTTATGCGCGTACACGCCCTGCTTCCGAAGTGAAGCGGGAGCCTACGGGCGCGATGTCCGAGGCATCATTCGGCAGCACCAGTTTCAAAAAGTGGAACTGGTGAAGTTCACCCGTCCCGATCAGAGCGACGCTGAGCACGAAAAATTAACGGGGAATGCCGAGGAGATTTTGCGGCTGCTGGAGCTTCCGTTCCGGACGATGCTGCTTTCAACGGGCGATATGGGTTTCTCTTCCTCGAAGACCTACGATATTGAAGTCTGGCTGCCGGGGCAGAACGGCTTCAAAGAGATCTCATCCTGTTCGAATTTTGAAGCCTTCCAGGCGCGCCGCGCCAACATCCGGTGTAAGGCGGGGACGGGGAAAGCCGAGTTCTTGCACACGCTGAATGGGAGTGGCTTGGCGATCGGACGGACGTGGGTGGCCATTGTGGAGAACTATCAGCAAAGGGATGGATCGGTGCTCATTCCGAAAGTACTTCAGCCGTATTTGAACGCCGAGAAAATAGAAAAGGCCGTGCTGAAATAGCCGCGGCCTTTATTACAAAGTTGTTGGAGCGAACTACATCACTTTCATCGACTGCAGCATCTGCATGTGGGACTGGACCACGGGCAGCGTCTGCGAGGCGAAGCTCTTTACATCCGGATTCTTGCCCATGCTCGCTTCTTTCTTGAAATCGGCGATGTCTTTGGCATGGTCTTTCTTCATCGCGGCAACGTAGGCGGTGTCGAACTGCTTACCGGAAAGTTTTGAGAGCCTGTCGTAAAGAGCCTGGTCTTTCGGCATCACATCGGTGGGTAGCGTAATGTTATCTTTCTGCGCGACGGCTTTCAGATCATCGTTGGCTTTTGAGTGGTCCGTAACCATCTTCTGCCCGAACTGTTTCACGAAGTCACTTGAGCCTTTGTCGGCGGCAAGCTGGCCGAGCTTTACTTCCGCCATTCCGCCCGCGGCCGCTTCCATGACGAAGTGATTATCCATTCCCCCGGCCATCTTGCCGGAGGACATGGAATCCTGGGCCCAGGCGCCCATCGAGCAACCGGCGAGGATTGCTGCACAAACTGGTAGCGTACGTTTCATTTGGGGTCTTCTCCTGCGGTGAATGAAGCAATCTCCAGTCCTAAGTAACGGAAAGCCCTTAATCGTAACTGCCTTCGACAAACCATCGGGTGGTGCGGTGATCGAAGTAAAGGCGCAGCAGGGCGCCGGTGGAAAGCGCGACGTCCCACTCGTCGCGATCCCACGGTTCTTCCGTCCACCAATCCCCGGAAGTGCGCCAGGGACCCGCGCAATCGGTCACCACGCCGTTTAAAGAAAGCGAGCGCACGCGGGCCGGACGTCCATTGGCAAGCTGCACTTGAGCCATACGAGGTGGACGGAATCGGCGAAGAGCGGCCCGGGTCTGCTCAGGCGGCGCGGTTATTTGGGAAGCGATCTGGGCGGTTATTTGGGTGCTACCCGGGCTCCCGAACGCGACCATGCGGAATGCGTCCGGCCGGTGCGTGTCTTCGATCCGCGGCGTCCCCGCATTACCCGCTCCAACAAAGGCGGCGATGCGGGCGATCACGAGCTCCATCTTTTCCGGCTCGGGGGAAACCGGCTGAAACAGCCCATGCTGCTGCGTGCGCGGGCGAACCGGTTCAGCGGCCAGCGCGATCTTCACCACCGGCGCGGCGGGCGGCTGTCCTTGCAAATCCAGTTGAAGCAATTTGAGCAGCGCAATGGGATCCGCCATGGGCACGGGAAAACGCAGCGTGCTGGTATGGATGGCGCTATTTTCCAGCGTGAGGCGCAGGCGGATTTCGGAAGCCGATAGCGATGCCTGATGCAGACGGCCGCAGACATCGTGCAGCATGCGCGAGAGCAGAAATGCCAGCGGCTCCAGCAGATCCACCGCGTCTTCCAGTTCGAGTTCCTCGGCGAAATGGAGCGGGTCCCGCGTGGTGTTGAGCAGACGATCCCACTCGCCGCGCGCGAGCTGCCACAACCGGATGCCTTCATTGCCCAGCCGGGCGGAAATGCCGAGCGGGGGCAGCGCGGCCAGTTCGCCGAAACGGCGGATGCCCCATTGGTCGAATGTTTCCGCAAGTTCCGGCGGGGCCTGCAACAGGTTGATCGGCAAAGGCGCAAGGACGCGCGCTTCCTCGCCGCGAGGGATCACGGTAATGCCGGAAAAACCGCGCGCGGCGTGGCAGGCGGAATCCGGATTGGACGCTATCCCGATTCCGGCCGGAATCCCGACACGCGCGGCAATCTGCTCTGCGATCTCGTGCGGCGCGCCGAAGAGTTTGCTGAGGCCGGTGAGGTCGAACAGAATGGCATCGGGCGGCGCTTCTTCAAAATGCGGGGAAAAGGTGCGCGCGCATTCGATCAACAGCGGCAGGTTGCCGGGCCCATGGAGGCAGGCGAACAGGTTCATCTTGCCTCCTCGAACTCGGCCTCAAAGCGGGTGCGGCGGGCGATCTGGTGTTTGCGGGTCTCGGCTTCGAAGCTCAGAGAGCGCAGCAGGTGGCCGGACCAGGTGGCGCCGGTGCGGCGCAGTTCCAACTGGACGTGGGAGCAGGAACGGGCGTTGAACTGGCGCGTGAACACGGCCAGCGCGGCGGGAGTTTTTTCGACGGCATGGCGCAGCCGAAACCAACTGGCGAGCGAGACGCGCCGGGCGGTGAGCAGGTCGGCGTCGGCCAGATCGAAGAGGACCAGGCCGAAACCGCCGGCATGTACGATACGGTCGGCGGCATTGAGGGCGTGCTCGGCGTTGCCCCCGCAGCGGATCCACAGCAGGCGCGAAAGGTCAGCCCCGGCCAGCGCGGCGGAAGCGGGATCGAATGTATCGTGAGCGTCAATCAGGGCGCAGTATTCACTACGGCTGGTGCGCGCGAGCAGGGAAACCAGCAGGGTGGTGCGGCCCGACGACATTTCCCCGCCGATTTCCGTCATGTGGCCGCGCGGGATGCCGCCGTGGATCAGCGCGTCTAGGGGAACGATTCCGGTGGGAAGTCGTTCCGGCGCGGGCCGCGGCGTGATGGTAAGCGGCAGGGCCAACCGGGGCAGCGCGGCTTGGACCTGGGAGCGGAGCAGGGCAGCGGCAGACATAAAGCAACGGGCTTGTTTCGCCTTTTGTTCGCCCGTACTTTAGTTTTGCAGAAAATGGGATTGAGGTCAAGAAGGCGGCAACTTCCCGCCTGCCGCCTCAAACCGTGGAGATCTTTAAAGCAGCTTATCCGGCGTCACCGGCAACTCCCGGATGCGCTTTCCCGTGGCGTGATAGATCGCGTTGACAATGGCTGCGGTTGACCCCGTAACGCCGATCTCCCCGATGCCTTTCACCCCGGCCGGGTTCACGTGTATATCCACCTCCGGCACCATAATCACGTCGATATCCGGCACGTCCAGGTTCACCGGCACGTGGTATTCGGCAAGGTTGTGATTAACGATTCGTCCGCGTGGCGCGTCGGCGATGGTGTTCTCCAGCATGGCCATCCCGAGTCCCCAGACCATTCCCCCCATAAACTGCGAGCGGGCGGTCTTTTCATTCAGGATTTTGCCGGCGGCGAACGCTCCCACCATGCGCGTCACCCGTGTCTGCCCCAGATCGGCGTCCACGTGAACTTCCGCGAACTGCGCCCCGAACGCGTACATGGAATACTCGTCCTTCTCCGCGCCCTGCTCCGCCTGCCCGTGAGCTTCGACGGAGTCTTTGCCCTGCCGCTTGAGTAACGCGGAAAGTTGCTCGCGCTTGCCGGAATCGCTCTTCAAAGTGAGCCATCCGTCGTCGATCACCACATCGCCCGCGCCCGCGCCGTTCAACGGAGATTGAGGATCGATCACGGCCATTTGCACCAGCTTTTCGCGTAAGGCCTGCGCCGCGGCTAACACCGCCGATCCCGTGCTCGCGGCCGTCTGCGATCCGCCCGACACCGGCGTCTCCGGAAAGCGCGTGTCCCCCAGACGGAACACCACCTGGCTGGGACGCAATCCAATTCCATCGGCGGCGATCTGCGTCATGATCGTATAAGTGCCGGTGCCTAAGTCCTGCGTGCCCGCTTCCACTAATGCCGAACCATCGGCCCGTAAAGTCGCCATCGCCGACGACTTACTTCGGCGCGTGGGATAAACGGCGGTCGCCATCCCCCAACCAACCAATGAGTTGCCCGAGCGGGTGGTGCGGACTTTGGGATTCCGCTTCGACCAGCCGAAGCGTTCCGCCCCGGATAAGTAACATTGCCGGAGGGACTTACTCGACCACGGCTTACCTTTTTCCGGATCCTGCCCGGCGTAGTTCTTCAGCCGGAATTCCAGCGGATCCATTTTCAGTTCATAAGCCAGCTCATCCATCGCCGCTTCCAGACCGAAGGTTCCGGGAGCTTCGCCGGGAGCGCGCATGAATGAGGGCGTGCCCAGATCCAACCGCACGCCGCGATGCGACGTGGAGTTATTCGGCATCGCATATAACATGCGCGCGGTCAGGCTGGAGGTTTCGATAAAGTCGTCGAAAGTCGATGTCTGGGTTACCGTATCGTGCTTCCAGGCAACCAGCGTTCCGTCGTGCTTCGCTCCGCCCGCCACCGTTTGCCGCGTGCGCCCGCGGTACCCTACCGGACCGAACATCTGCTCCCGCGCCAGCACCAGTTTCACCGGACGATTCACTTGTCTTGCCGCCATGGCGCAGAGAATCACGTGCGACCACACAGGTCCTTTACTGCCGAACCCACCGCCCAGAAAGGGCGACACAATCCGCACATCTTCGGGCTTTAATCCAAACAGCGCCGCCACCCGTTTCTGATCCGTGAAGACGCCTTGCGTCGCGTCGTAAAGGGTCAGCTTCGGGCCGTCCCACACCGCGATGGTGGCGTGCGGCTCCATGGGGTTGTGGGTTTCCGCCGGAGTAATGTAAGTCTGCTCGATGCGCTTCGATGCGGAACGCAGGCCCGCGGGTACATCCCCCCGATTGGAATCCGGCGCATCCCCGGCGCCGCCCACCTTCTCAGGCTTGTAAGCGTGATCCAATCCCTTCTCGAGCACCACGTTGAACGGTTGCGGCGCGTAAGTCACGCGCACGAGTTCCGCGCCGTACTGTGCCTGCTCAAGAGTCTCCGCCACCACTACGCCGATGGGCTGGTTACTGTAGTAGATCTTGTCGTCCTGCAGCACCTGAACCTTCCGGCTTGTTGGACTCTTCGGACCTTTCTCCTGTTCAGGCGGCAGCTTGGGAGCATTCATCGGCGTCATCACCGCGAGAACTCCGGGCAAACGCTGCGCGGCGCCGATATCCATCGCGGTAACGCGGCCCGCCGGAATCGTGCTCATGATCAGGACGGCATGAGCGATATTGGGGATCGGATGCTCGGCGGCATAGAGTGCCCGCCCAGTTACTTTCAGGCGTCCATCGACGCGGTCAAGCGGCTTTCCAACTGAGGTTTCCATTTAACTCCGCGCCTCCAGGGTTTCCAGTGCCCGCACCACGGACCGCTTCGCCAGCTCGATCTTGAATCCGTTGTGTTCGTAAGGCTTCGCGCCTTGCACCATTGCCGTTGCGGCGAGTTGATAACTCTCCGTCTTCGCGCTCTTGCCGATTAGAATCTGTTCCGCCGCCGGAACCCGCCACGGCTTATGCGCCACGCCCCCGAGCGCGATGCGGGCGTCGCGAATCTTACCGCCTTCCACGTCGAGAACCGCCGCCACCGAAACCAGCGCGAATGCATACGAGTTCCGGTCGCGCACCTTCAAATAGTGCGATCTTCGCGCCGCTGGCAGGGCCGGCAGATCAACCGACGTGATCAACTCTCCATGCTTCAGATTGGTATCGAGTTGGGGTGTATCTCCGGGCAATCGATGAAACTCCCCGATCGGAATGGACCGCGTGCCACCTGGCCCTTGGACTTGGATGACGGCGTTTAAAGCAGCCATGGCGACGGCCATATCGCTTGGATGCGTTGCAATGCATTTGTCGCTGGCCCCCAGAATCGCGTGGATCCGGTTATAGCCGTTCAGCGCGGCGCAGCCTGATCCCGGCGAGCGCTTATTACACTCCGTAAAACCGACGTCATAGAAGTAATAACAACGCGTCCGTTGGAGTAAGTTTCCGCCGGCGGTTGCTAAGTTGCGTAACTGCGGCGAAGCTCCTGAGACAAGCGCTTCCGACAGTACCGGGTACCGCTCGCGAATCAGTGGATGGTCAGCCATGTCGCTGTTGCGTGCCAGCGCTCCGATCCGCAATCCGCCGTCCGGGAGCTCCGTGATCTGCGAGAGTTCCAGCCGATTGATATCAATCAGCTTGCCAGGCTGCTCCACCTGGTACTTCATCAAATCGATCAGATTTGTTCCACCGGCGACAAAGGCAGATGCGGCATCGGCCGACACTTGCTGAACCGCTCCGGCGGCGTCTGTCACACGCGAATAGGCAAACGGCTTCATGCGCGGCCTCCCGTTCCATATACGGCTCGAACGGCGGCCACGATATTCGGATACGCGCCACACCGGCAGATATTGCCGCTCATCCGTTCCCGGATCTCGTCATCCGTGAGCTCCGGCTTTCCGGCCTTAGTGACGTCCGGAGTTACCGCGCTGATTGAGCCTTTCGCCACCTCGGATAACATACCGACCGCGGAACAGATTTGGCCGGGAGTGCAGTAGCCGCATTGAAAGCCGTCGTTCTCAATGAACGCCGTCTGCATGGGGTGGAGCTTTTCTCCATCCGCCAAGCCTTCGATCGTAGTAATTTCGTCACCTTCATGCATGACCGCGAGGCGAAGGCAGGAGTTCACGCGCCGGCCATTCACCAGCACCGTACACGCGCCACACTGCCCGTGATCGCAGCCTTTCTTTGTTCCGGATAACTGGAGACGCTCTCGTAAGACATCGAGCAACGTCACACGCGGTTCTATGTCGAGATCGTGCGTGGCGCCATTAATCTTCAGACTGAATTTCGTTGTTTCTGGGGCGGTTTGGGCGGACAAATCTATCGCGGTTAACGCGACGGTTCCGGCGACGGTTGTCCCCACAAAAGCACGGCGAGTAAGATCATCCATGGGTTTTGCGGGTTAGAGAGCAGGACGACTGCCAATGTGAAAGATCTCGCCGCAAGTCGAATACTACGGCGCGCCCAACATTCCCAGCACCGCATTCCCCGCCACGGCCGCCACGCCGATGGGCACCAGCCACTTCCATCCCAGCCGCATCAACTGGTCGTACCGCAGCCGGGGGAAGGTGGCACGGGCCCAGATCGCGCCGTAGAGTAGCACTAACACTTTGAGCAGGAACCAGAACAATCCGGCGATCAGGTTGTTCACGGCCGGGACTAAGAATGCCACACCCGACAGCGCGCTTGCCGCTCCGAGTCCCATTAGGATGATCCGGAAGAATGTGATGTTAGGCTTCCCCGCCAGACGGAGGATGCCCGCCGCGATCGCGAAGAAGAGCAGCGCCGGAACCGCGTAGCCCAAAGGCCAATCCAGCCACCCCACGTTCGGGAATGGGCGCAGCCAGCCGCCCCAAAAGAGCGTCGCCGCTACCGCGCAGGCGACGAATAAGTTGGCGTACTCCGCCAGCATGAAGAACGCAAACCGCATCCCGCTGTACTCCAGGTGATAGCCGCCCGCAAGTTCGGATTCGGCTTCCGGCAGGTCGAACGGCGCGCGATTGGATTCGGCCATGGCCGCCACCAGGAACAATGCGAATCCCACCAAGCCGAAGCCCCAACGATCGAACGCGAACCAGACCCCCCGCGCAGACTGCGCCTCCACAATGCCGCGTAGCCGCAGCGTCCCCGCCGACATCAATCCGCACAGCAGCGCGAACGAGAGCGCGATCTCGTAGCTCACCAATTGCGCCGCACTGCGCAGCGCTCCCAGCAGTGGGTAGTGGCTGTTCGAGGCCCAGCCGCCCAGCACCAGTCCGAGCACCCCGAAGGACGCCGTCGCCAGAATGACCAGCAGCCCGACGTTCACATCCGCTACGAAAACCCAACGGCCGAACGGCACCACGGCGAGCGAAGTAAGCGCCGCCGCCGTCGCCATCACGGGCGCGAATCGAAAGACGGCGCGGTCCGCCGCACTCGGGACGATGTCTTCTTTCAGCAGCAGCTTCAACGCGTCGGCGATCCCTTGCAGCAGGCCGTGCGGACCCACTCGCATCGGGCCCAGCCGGCCTTGCATGTCCGCCAGAACCTTGCGCTCGACGAGCGTCAGATAGAGGATGAACGGCGGAAAGATCGCCACCAGCACCGCCGCGGTAATAAGGGATGCGATCACTTCATCGCTCCCGCCGCGAACCGCAGCAAAGGTTCGGGGAAGATTCCGGCGGCCGCGGTGAGCACGCCGGTGGCGGCCAGCGCAACCCGCAGTCCGAACCAAGTGCGCGGCTGTTCGGAATCCAGGCGCGGCTGCAGAAACATAAACCGGATCAGGCGGAAATAATAGAAAGTGGAGACAGCCATGAACGCGACCGCCACGGAAGCGAAGCCGAAATGCCCGGTCTGCACCAGCGCCATCACGATATAGTATTTGCCCCAGAAGCCCGCGGCTGGTGGAATGCCCGCCAGGGACAGAAGGTAAACCAGCATCGCCAACGCCAGCCACGGGCTCTTCCGCATCAGGCCGCTCAGGTCCGCCACATCTTCACGGCCCATCGCGATCAGTACCGCGAACGCTCCGATGTTCGCCAGCCCATAGACGAACAGGTAAACGGCCACCCCTTCGCGCCCAAGTTGGTTTGCGGCCACGATGCCCAGCAGCATGTACCCCGCGTGCGAGACGGAACTGTAAGCCAGCAGGCGCTTCAGGTTGTTCTGCGTGAGGGCGGCGAGATTGGACGCCACCAGGGTCAGCATCGCGGCCACGCCGAGGATCGGAATCCACACCGCGCTCGCGCTTGGGAGCGTCCCCGGAAGCAGCCGGATCAACACCGCGATGGAAGCCGCTTTCGAAGCCACCGAGAGATACGCCGTAATGGCTGTGGGAGCGCCTTCGTAAGCGTCCGGCGTCCACATATGGAACGGCACGATGGCGATCTTGAACAGCAACCCGGCGGTGATGGCGCCGACAGCGACCAGCGTCATCGGATCTCGCGGGCTGCGCGCCCCCACGGCACCCGCGATCTCCCGCAGCAGCGTGCTCCCGCTCAACCCGAACAGGAGCGAAAACCCGTAGACGAGAATCGCGCTGGAGAAGCCGCCGAGCAGTAGGAACTTGATGGCCGCTTCGACCGAGCGCCGGTCGCCCTGGCCGAACGCCACCAGCACATAGAAGCTGATCGCCATCAATTCGAGGCCTAGAAACAGCGTGACCAGATCCGTGCCCGCGGCCAGAAAGAACATGCCGCATTGCGAGAACAGCAGGATGGCGAAAGTCTCGGGACGCTTATCGCGCGAACAGAGGATCACCAGCGCGGACGCACCGGTGAAGAGCCAGTTGAAATAAAGCGCGAAGGCGTCCACCGTGAGCGCGCCATGGAAGCCGGTCAGGTCAGGCGTTCCGGTTGCCGCCATCCAGCGGCTTTGGCGAACCAGCGCGATGACGGTAAACACCAGCCCGGTCAGCGCAACATACACCGCCGCGTGGGAGTTCTTCGAGACGAACCGCAACAGCAGGAGCGCACATCCAAACAGCGCGAGCATCAGGGCAGGCAGCAGCGCCAGATGGTCGGCGGAGTTGTAGAACGCGCTCACCGCGCGAGCGTCCCGTGAACGCGCGCGACGATCTCCGCCACCGGCTTCTCCAGCACGTCGAAGTAAGGTTTCGGATACACGCCAATGCTGATCGCCCAGATCACCAGCGGCATGACCACCAGCATCTCGCGCAAGTTCAAATCCGGCAGCAGGCGGTTCTCTTCGTGGCGGACGGCTCCCAGCATGGTGCGTTGGTAGAGCCACAACAGATAAGCCGCCGCCAGCACGATTCCCAACACCGCGCACGCGGCCCAGATCCGGTTCACCGCGAAGACGCCCTGCAGAATGGTGAACTCGCCGACAAAGCCGTTGAGCAACGGCAGCCCGGCTGAGGCAAACGCGGCAATGGCGAACACCACCGCGAAGCGCGGCATCGCGTGCGCCACGCCGCCGTAACCCGCGATCTCCCGCGTGTGCCGCCGCTCATAAATCATGCCCACCAGCAGGAACAGCAGTCCGGTGGTGATGCCGTGGTTCAACTGCTGGAGCACGCTGCCGGTGATCCCGGCCTGATCCAGCGCGAAAATACCCAGGGTGCAGAAGCCCATATGGCTCACCGAGGAGTACGCGATCAGCTTCTTCCAGTCGCGCTGCATCAGGCTTACCAGCGCGCCATAGATGATGGCGATGATGGACAACACCGCCATCACTTCCACTACCATCCGCGACGAAGACGCGCCCGGAAGCAGGGGCAGGGAAAACCGAATGAAGCCATAAGTTCCCATTTTCAGCAGCAGGCCGGCGAGCACTACGGAGCCCGCGGTGGGTGCTTCCACGTGCGCGTCCGGCAGCCACGTGTGGAACGGGAACATCGGAACCTTCACCGCGAAGCCGCAGAACAGCGACCAGAAGATCCACTGCTGCGCTGCCGGCGTGAGCTGCGTCTTCATCAGCTCGGAAATCTCAAATGAATAGAACCCGAACTGCTGCGCGTGCAGGAAGTAAAGCGCCAGCAATCCGAGCAGCATGATGACGGACCCGGTCAGCGTGTAGAGAAAGAACTTGATGGCCGCATATAGCCGCCTCGGCCCACCCCAGATCCCAATGATGAAGTACATGGGGATCAGCACCGCTTCGAAGAACGCGTAGAACAGAAACGCGTCGAGCGAAAGAAAGACGCCAAGGATGCTCGATTCCATGAGCAGGAAGAGCGCGTAGTACTCTTTGATGCGATCGTCGATCTTCCAGGACGCGAGAAGAGCGAGCGCGGTGATCACGGTGGAAAGCAGCACCAGCAGCAGGCTGATGCCATCGACGCCGAGCGAATAATCGATGCCGAGCGTGGGAATCCAGGGAGCGCGCTCAATGAATTGAAAGCCCGCGGCCCCCGGCTGGAAAGCACGCCAGAGGAAGAGCGAAACGAGAAGAGCTACCAGCGCGGTCAGATTCGCGACAGCCCGGATGGCGGTTCGGAATCGGCCGGGAATAAGAACCAGAACGCCCGCGCCGATCAGCGGAACCACAAGCAAGAGTGACAACAGGTGCGGCATCAGCGCACCCACTCAATCCAACCTAGCATGGCGGTCAAGCCAAAAGCCACCCACCACGCGTACTGCGTGAGGACTCCGGTCTGTAAAGCGCGAACGGGATAAGACGAAAGTCGCACCAGAAAGGCTGTCCCGCGCACCGCGCCATCGATCACAAAGCGGTCCCACCAGGAGGCGATTCGTCCGGTGGCGCGCGTGAGCCATCCGGCGCCGCGCACGCCGGAATCGAGGACAGTTTGATCGAAGCGGCTCAAGGCCAATCCGCCGCCGCGGGCAAGCCCCCGCACGAAGACAAAGTTATAGACGCGGTCGAGATACCACTCCTCGCTCAACACGCCGTGCAGCGGCTTGAGCGCCTGTTCGAGCGTGTGCGGAATCTCCGGCCGATGGTGATAGAGGTAGCGGGCAAGAGCGATTCCGATCAGGGCGACGGCGGCGGAGAATCCGGTGAGCACCCATTCCAGTCCCGGCGCGGCCAGCGCGGTGTGACCGGAGGCGGCGAAGACCGGGCTCAACCAATGCTCGAACGAGTGCATCCATGCCGGTCCGCGCCAGGAAGCGGGCACGCCGATCCAACCGGCCATCACGCTTGCGATCGCCAACACGGCCAAAGGCCCGGTCATCAGACCCGGGGATTCGTGCGCGTGCGCCGTGCGCGGGCGCGGTTCACCGTAGAACGCGAGGTGCATGAGCCGCCACATGTAGACCGCGGTCAACCCACTGGTCACCACGCCGACGAAGTACAGCGGCCGCGCGCCCGCGCCGAACGCTTCATTGAGAATGGCGTCTTTGGAGAAGAACCCAGCCAGACCCGGAATGCCGCTCAATGCCACGGCGCCGATGAACATGGTCCAGTGGGTGACCGGCATCCGGCGGCGCAGATCGCCCATGTTGCGCAGATCCTGCTCGCCGTGAAGCGCGTGCATCACCGAGCCCGCGCCGAGGAAGAGCAGCGCCTTGAAGAAGGCGTGAGTGAACAGGTGAAACACCGCGACCCACCAGGCGCCCACGCCCAGCGCCAGGAACATGAAGCCGAGCTGGCTGACCGTGGAGTAAGCGAGCACGCGCTTGATATCGGTATGGACCAGCGCCGTGGCAGCCGCGAAGATGGCCGTGAACGCTCCCACCGTCGCCACGACGACGGAAGCGGGATGCGAGGCGGCGAATAGCGCGCTCGATCGCGCGATGAGATACACTCCGGCCGTCACCATGGTGGCGGCGTGAATCAGCGCGGAGACCGGCGTGGGACCTTCCATGGCGTCCGGAAGCCAGACGTGGAGCGGGAACTGCGCCGACTTGCCGGCCGCGCCGAAGAAGAACAGGAGCGCCACCCACGCGAGCGAGGAGCGGTCCATGCCGGGGGTAGCGCGCATGAAGCTCACCGAGCCGGTGACGGCGAAGAGCCAGAGGATCCCGATCAGGAACGATCCGTCACCGATGCGGTTCACCAGAAACGCCTTCAGCCCGGCGCGCGCGGCGGCGCGGCGTTCATACTCGAAGCCCACCAGGAGATAACTGCAGAGCCCCACGCCCTCCCAACCGGCGAACAGCAGCGCATAGTTATCGGCCAGCAGCAGGAGCAACATGGACGCGATGAACAGGTTCATGTAGCAGAAGAAGCGGGCCGTGCCGGGAGAACCGCGCATGTACTCGACCGCGTAGAGATGCACCAGAAAGCCGACTCCGGTGACGATCAGGATGAGCAAGCCGCTCAGAGGATCGAGCAGCAATCCCCAGTGGGCGCCCATGAGCGGGAGCCAGTCGGCGAAGATGACTTCCCAGCGGCGGCCCGGCATATTGCGCAACTGGAGAAAGGCGGCCACGGAAACGAGGAAGCTCGCGAGAACGCAGGCCGGAGCAAGGATGCGGGCCACGCGCGCCGGCGGTCTGAGCGCGCACAGACCAGCGCCCGCAAGAGGAATCAGCGGGATAAGAGCGAGGATGCTTACCACTTGAGGAGGTTCACCTCGTCGGCGAGCACCGTCTTACGATGGCGGAACAGCGCGATCAGAATGGCCAGGCCGACGGCCGCTTCGGCCACGGCGTCCGCGATCACGAACATGGCGAAGACCTGGCCGCGGGTTCCCGCCCAGTGCTGGGAAAACGCCGCCAGGTTGATGTTCACGGCGTTGAGCATCAACTCAATCGACATGAGCACGACGACGATGCTGCGGCGGATCAACACCCCGGCGATGCCGATGGCCAGAAGGAGCGCGCTCAGCACCACGTAGTGATTGGTCACGCTTCGCCCCGCGCCAGCATGGCGCCGCCCACCAGCGCCACCAAGAGCAGAATCGACACGATCTCAAACGGCAGCAGGTATTCCGTGAGCAGCATGGCGCCGATGGCTTCCGTGTTCAGCGCGGGCATCTCGCCGCCGGCCGGAGGCAGAGCGATGCCTCGCAACACAATCGTAAGCTCACAGGCAACGGCCCCCGCGCAGGCCAGTCCGGCGGGCCACCAGGCCGAGAAACGGCGTTCGCCGCGGATCCGATCCAGGTTAATCAGCATGATTACGAAGAGGAACAAGAGAACTATTCCACCCGCGTACACGATCAATTGGACAGCGAATAAAAACTCAGCCCGCGTCTGGAGGAAGATGCCGGCAGACCCGAGCAGCGCCATCATCAGTCCGATCGCGCAGTGTACCGGGTTTCGGAGCGAAACGGTGAGCAAGGCGCCCAGGAGCGCCAACGCCGCGAATGCGTAGAAGAAAATCAGTACCAATGGTTCATTATGAATGACTTACGGGCCAACCTGGATGCGGCCACAGCGAATGGCGTATTTTACGCCGTTAGCGGGGATACTCGACCGGACGCGGTCCTTCCTCGAGCATCTGCCGATCCCAGATCAGGCCTTCGCGGGAATAGGCGGCCAGCTCGAAATCCTGAGTCAGTTCGAGCGCGTCCACCGGACAGGCATCCTCGCACAAGCCGCAGAACATGCAGCGCGAAAGGTCGTACGTGAAGTCGATCAGGTCCTTCCGCCGGGTCTGTTCGTTACGCTCGCTGATGACCACGATCAGATTCTCCGGACACGCGATGGCGCAGAGATTACAGGAAATGCAGAGCGTTTCCCCGTCCTCCGGATTGATGTTCAACCGAGGCGCGCCACGGTAGCGCTCGGAAACCGGCGGACGGTCCAGCGGGTATTGCTCCGTCACTACTTGGCCCGGGCGCTGGGTACGAAACGTAACCCAGAGTCCGCGAATCAAATCGATCAACGGGAGTTTGTAAAGAAACCTCGGCATCCTACATGCTTAGTGCTAGACGATACGCGCTACACTATCGAGGTTAGCAGTTCGGGGGTTTGCACTAGGTCCGCATTGGGGAGTCATGCAGTCAAATACAGCTTGGTGTAATTCCGGCGGAGTGGAACGGATCAATCAGTTTGCGCTCGTAAGCTACATCCCAGACCCTCTGGGTAGCTTTTTGGACGCGCTCCGGCTTCATTTGGTTCCAGATTGTAAGCCTCACGCGCACGTGACCATTCTTCCACCGCGCCCGGTGAACAGCGAATGCGAAGAGGCGATCCGCGAAATCCATAGCCGCGCCATCGTTTTCGAGCCTTTTACGATCAATCTGGGCGACGTCGCAAAGTTCGAAGGTACCGACGTGGTGTATATCGAACTTGCCTCCGGGACGGAGGAACTTCGCGCGCTTTATGAGGCAATCAATACCGGCCCGCTGCAGTATTGCGAGAAGTTCTGCTACTGCCCCCATATCACGCTGGCCCAGCGGCTGCCGAAAGAGATTGTGGAGCGGACTTTCGAAGAAGCCCGAGCGGCCTGGAAAGCTTATCCCTATGACCGGTCGTTCCGTGTGGAGACGCTTTCGTTTGTGCAGAATACCTCCGAAGACCGTTGGATCGATCTGGATGAACTCCAATTGAGGCCGTGTTTCTCGATGGCCCCGGTTACTCGAAAAGGTTACTCGAAAAGGCCGGGCTGAACGGCAACATCGGGTTTCAGGCGCGGCTTGGCGGCGGCCCGGCGCAGCGCGCTACCCACCACGCTGAGAACCTGCAACTCCAGCAGCGCATCCCTCGGGATGAACATCCTTTGGTTGTTCGAATACGGCTCCGGCGGCGTGATGGTGTAGCCCTGGGGATCCAGCACGATCAGGTTATTGGCGAGGATGCCATCCAGCAATTCCCCGTCGCGAAACTTCATCCTGACCCACAGCCCCTCCATCTTGGGCCGGGTCTGGAACAGCTTCGGCTCCAACGGCTCCCGGGAACCTTCAAAATCCTTTACGAAGCAAACCGATTTGATTTCCTGGTACGGGACGAGCGCTACCTCGCCATCCTGTTTGAGCAACTCGATTCCCGACGGCTGCTGATAAGTGGACGTGCTGACGAAACCCGTCAACGGTTCGCGGTCAAACCGCCGGACAACGACCTTCTTAGTGGTGGATCCCGCCAAACATTTCCCCGAAGAAACTAACCCGTTTACCTTGTTTCGATTCCAAACATTTGCGGGAGTATTGTATCATTGCATTCGATGCATTCCGTGGTACGGCCATCCGGCAAGACCGGACCGGGACAGGCCCAAGTGAAAGCATTTCTGCATTTTTGCCGCGTGGATAAAGGATTAGCGGTGAACACAGTGTCGGCGTATGAGCGAGATCTTGCTTGTTTCGTTGAGTTTACGGGACCCAATTTGAACGATTACAGCAGCGTGGAAACTCTGCGCAATTATTTGAATTCCCTCTACCAAAAAGGGCTGAACAGCCGCAGCATCGCGCGTCATCTAACGACTGTGCGCGGATTTTTCAAGTTTTTGCTGGCGGAAGGCGTGATCGCCTCCGACCCGACCGAACATTTGCAGGCCCCGCGCCATTGGAAGGCCATTCCGCGCTTTTTGGGGCGCGCCCAAGTGGATGCTTTGCTGGAAGCGCCCGATGCCAGTACGCCGCTCGGGTTGCGGGACCGCGCCATGCTGCAGCTTCTCTACGCCACCGGGTTGCGCGTTTCGGAGCTTTGCAAAGTGGTGATGAACGATCTAAACCGCCAAGGCGTGATCACCGTGATCGGCAAAGGTAATAAGCAACGGCTGATCCCGGTAGGAAGATTCGCGCTGGAAGCGGTGTCCCGCTACATCGAAAACGCCCGGCCGCACTTGATTAAAAAGCGCACCAGCCCTTACCTATTCGTCACCTCCCGCGGCACCAAAATGACCCGACAGGGTTTCTGGAAGCTGATCATCGCGCACGGCAAGCGAGTCGGGATCTTCCACAATTTAAGCCCGCACGTGGTCCGTCACAGTTTCGCCACACACCTGCTGGAAGGCGGCGCCGACCTTCGCAGCCTGCAAACCATGCTCGGGCATTCCGACATTACCACCACCCAGATCTATACCCACGTGATGCGATCGCGGTTAAGGACCGTAGTCGATCAGCATCATCCCCGCGCCTAAGCCATGAGTGATTACATGTACCTGCTCGACAGCCATTTGAACGGCGAGCAGAACCAACTATTGACCGAGACTCAAAACGCCTCCACCGAATTGGGCGTCGCATTGTATTTGACGGGCGGCGCGATGCGCGACATGCTCGGCGGATTTCCGATCCGCGATCTGGACTTCACGTTCGAGGGCCAGCCGCCGTCGAAGATCGCGCGCATTCTGGAAAAGAAACTTCCGGATCTGGTGATCACGGAAGATCCGGTCCGGAAAACGGCGGAACTGCGATTGCCTTCGGGCGCCACCGCGAGCCTAAGGCAGGCGCGAACGCAGAAGGTGTCGAAACCCGGCGGCGTTCCCAAGGTGACTCCCGCGCAACTGCTGGAGGACCTTGCCCAACGTGATTTTACCATAGACGCCATCGCAATCTCGCTGGCCAAGGCCTCGCGCGGACTGATTCGCGACCCCATGAACGGCGTGTCCGACCTGCAAAACCGCGAGATCCGCGCGGGATACTCGCAGACGTTTTTCGATGAGCCGATCCGCATGCTGCGGGCGATTCGGCTGCGCCACCGGATGGGATTCCAGATGGAGGAGCGGACGCAACGCTACTTCAACACCGCCGTGGAGGAAGGCTGGATCAAGACGCTGACGCCGGACGACTGGTGCAGTGAGCTGCACTTGATCGCGGACGAACACGAAGCATCCGAAATCCTGAAAGAACTGGACGCCTCCAAGCTGCTGCCCGTGCCGGCGTCCACTTTGAACCTGGAAGGCTTGGCGCGTTTTGCGCAGTTGCGCCGGATGATTCCAGGACGTGGAACGCATTGGCCGCTGTTCCTCTATGTGTTGACCTGCGACATGAAAGCGAAGGACCGGACCGCGTTTCTGACCGGGTTCGGAATCGATGCGGCGGATTTGGAAACGGCCAAGAAGATCAAGGCGCGCGCCTCCAAACTTGGCGACGATTTGAAAGCCCCCGGGCTGCGCAAACCTTCGCAGGTGTACAACACGCTATCGCCCGCGGAGCCGATCGATCTGCTCTTCCTGCTCTACGATTCCGACCAGAGCGTGGTGCAGGACCGGCTGCGGAGCTACTTCGAGAAGTATCTGCCGGAAGCGAGCGAGATCACGGACGCGCAGGTGGAAGCGACCGGCGCGAAACCGGATACGCCGCAGTTCCGGAAAGCGAAGGCGGCCATGATCACGGCGAGATTGAACGCTCCGCCGCCACCGCCGCCGGAGGTTCCCGCACCGGGGCCGGGTGGGCCGATGTCAGCCGGGCAGCGGGCGGTAAGGTAGCTTTTTCATTCGAAATTGACGCGGCGGACCCGGTCTACTCATTCCTTTGTCCGGCCTTCTTCCGGTTCTCGCGAGCGCGGTCGTGGTCCATCTTACCGTCTTTGATGAGCAGCGCTGAGTCGGCGGGGCAAGTGTCGGCTTTACTGAGGCAGCGCAGTTGATGAATTGTTCCGGAGGAGTGCAGCCGGGCTACAAATGGAAATTGATAGTTGCTTATGGCCCGATAAATCTGGTTGCGCCCCTTGATCATTGCTTCCGCCCATCTACGGGGATGGGTGTCGTTATTCGGAACTATAAATATCGCAAGATCGCTTTGCTTGATTGATGAGAAGTGCCGGTACTCCATTTTTCCGTCCGCCGTAATGAGCGCCCAGTTGTGAGCCGCGCAGTCTCGAATAATGTCTTGATCGGGAACTGTTTGAGGGTCCGGCGTGTTCTTGAGAGTGTAGTGTTCGTAGTACTCCACCACGGAGAACCCAAATGCGCGAAGGGCCGTTACGAGCTCTTTATCAGAGAGATTCCTATCAATAAAAAAGACAGGGTTCGGCCCCGGGGCGCTATGCCGCTTTGGCCTCAAAGTAACAGATAGCTCCCTTTATCTGCTCAGTCGAAAGCCGGTAATCTTCCGCCAGTTTTGCGACGCTATGCCTCCCGTTCTTAAATCGACCGTACACGGAAGAAGCCGATACGCCGGAGTTTGCAATCACGAGCTGTCCGGACGCAAGGTTCACGTCCATCATCACAGGACGCTGAGTCCCATTGCCGTTTGGAGTAATCGGGAACAGCCGATAAGCCGCTCCCGCGTCCCCTCTGACGATACGGTCCAGGAACACGTTGATAACCTCGACTATTTCTTTCTGCCCCGGGAGGCTCGCTTTGAAAATCTCAGACACCGCCGCACGTTCTTCCTCCACCGCCTTTAACTGCTCTTCGCGCAGCCTGGAAGCAAAGAGGTACTTCCCGTCCGTCTGGAAACTATGATCGATCAACGGATGCGGGGACGGCGACTTTGAGGTTACCCACTCAAGCGCCCGCAGAATACTCAGCATCGAAACACGGCTAATACGGCGGATGCCAAGAATCATGTGAGCTTCAAGCGCGTTGTAGAAGGAGAGAGGACTTTCTCCAGAGCCGGCAGCTTTGATCAACGGGGCAAAAGACTCATTTCCGCATCCGTAACCAACTCGTGCGCGGGTCCACTCAGCAAGACTGCCAGGCTTCATGCGGAGGTATCGCGCGACTTCGACGATCGAGAACAAAGGGATGTCACGTGGGTCGTCTGGTAACGGTCGCGCGGGCTCTTTGTTTTTTTCGTTCGGTCTCATCGTCAATTACCTGGGAATAGTAACTTTTCGCCCAACTCTACCATTTCGGATAGCCTATCCCGAGTTTAACCGATGTTTGCGTTGATCGCGCCCCGCCGCCCCTTTAGTGCGCGGCGGGAGCGGGAGCGCCGCCGCGCTTGGCTCGGCGCATCAGAAATACGAACGGGATTAAACAAACCACCACCAGCGCCAGAATCGATAAGACATCGATGTAAGCCAACGCGGTGGCTTGGCCTTGCACCATCTGGTTCACGCGCGCGTAGGCTTCCTGTGTAGCCAGTGTCGCGGTGACTCCACTTTTCTCAAGCGACGCGGTAATGCCGTTGATGAGTCCATCGAAATTGGCGGTTCCGGGGATGGTGTGGGCCGCAAGGTCGGTGGTGTGCTTCTGGGCCTGGCGCGTCAGGAAAGTGGTGATCAGGGCGATCCCGATACTGCCGCCGATGTTCCGCACGAAGGCGTTCATGCCGGAAACCTGATTGTTCTGTTCGCGCGCAACACCCAGGTACGCGAGCGTGTTGGATGGCAGAAAGATGAACGGCAGGCTCACCGTCTGGAACGAGCGCATCATGAACGCGGTGTTGAAATCGAGCCCGAGGCTCATATGCGTGGTCATCCAATAAAGGGACGCGGAAGTGCCGGCGAAGCCGCAGGCCATCATCACGCGCGGATCGAATCGCGACACCAAGAAGCCCGATACGGGCATCATGAACATCATGACGATGCCGCCGCCGGCGAGCGCTTCGCCCGCCTTGACGGCCGGATAACCCAGCAACGTTTCGAGGAATTGCGGAATCACCACCGTGGTTCCGAACAGAACGATCCCGAGCATGAAAGTGAAGAACATGCAGACGGCGAAGTTGCGGCGCTTGAAGAGCCGGATGTTCACGATGGGGAAAGGGTGCTGCCACTCCCAGAAGACCCAGACGAGGAACACGGCGGCGGCCACGCTCAGCATCGCCGTGATCCACCAGGCGGAGAACCAATCGACTTCCTGGCCTTTGTCTAGCACCACCTGCAGGCAGCCGATGGCGACCGAGATCATCCCCAGACCGACGAAATCCGGCTTGATGCCGGAGGCGCGTTTTTGCTCCGTCTTCAGGTAAGGCGGATCTTCCACGAGCCGGTTGGTGAGAAACAGCGATAGGATCACGACGGGGATGTTGATATAGAAAATCCAACGCCAGGTGTAGTTGTCGGTGATCCATCCACCGATGGTGGGCCCGATGGCGGGCGCAACCACCACGGCCATTCCATAGACCGCGAAGGCCATTCCGCGCATAGCGGGCGGAAAGGTGTCGGCCAGAATGGCTTGCTCACTGGGCGCGAGGCCGCCGCCGCCCGCGCCTTGCAGAACACGGAAGAAGACGAGCATCCCGAGGCTGGGCGCGAGCCCGCAGAGAAAGCTGCTGATTCCGAAGATGGCGACGCACGTCATATAAAAGCGCTTGCGCCCCAACACCGTCGCGAGCCACGCGCTGATGGGAAGAATGATGGCGTTCGAAACGAGGTAGCTGGTCAGCACCCAGGTGGATTCGTTCTGGCTGGCTGAAAGGCTTCCCGCGATGTGGGGCAGGGCGACGTTGGCGATGGAAGTATCGAGCACTTCCATGAAGGTGGCGAGTGTGACCGTGAGGGCGATGGCCCAACGATTATGTTTCGGCTGCCACTCACTCACTTCGGGTATCATAACCGAACATGAACGTCCGCTTCGTGATTGCCGCGCTCGTGTTTGCCGGGCTTGGGCACGCGCAATCGAATCGCGGGTATTACCGCTATCCGGCGCTTCACCACGGCGAGGTCGTGTTCACTTCGGAGGGCGATCTTTGGCAGATCGGGATCGACGGCGGAGTGGCGCGGCGGCTTACGAGCCATCCGGGGCAGGAAGAGAACGCGGCCTTTTCCCCCGATGGACAGCAGATTGCATACACGGCGAACTACGAAGGGCCGAGCGAAGTGTATACGATTCCGGCCGCGGGCGGGCTGCCACAGCGGCGTACCTTCGATGGCGGCGCGACAGTAGTCGGATGGACGCCCGACGGTAAGATTCTTTACTCCACTTACAGCCATGCGACGCTTCCAGATGCGCAGCTGGTAACCATCGACGACGCAAACCGGCAGCATGTGATTCCTCTGGTGCAAGCCGCGCAAGGGACTTACGACCGTGCCGGAGGAACGCTATTCTTCACGCGCTTTCCCTTCCAGGGAAGTTACGCCAAGCGATACAAGGGCGGAACAGCGCAGAGCCTGTGGAAGTACACCGAGGGTCAGGAAGCGATCCCACTTACCGCCGACTATCCGGGTACCAGCAAGGACGCGATGTGGTGGAAGAACCGCGTCTACTTCTTGAGCGACCGCGACGGAACGATGAACCTCTGGTCGATGGACGAGAACGGGAAGAACCTGCGCCGGCATACTTCGCACGAAGGTTGGGATCTGCAATCGCCTTCGCTCTCCGACGGAAAAATCGTCTACCAGATGGGAGCGGAGTTGTATCTCTACGACATCGCATCACAGAAAGAAAAGATGATTCCCATTGAGCTTCCTTCGGACTTCGATCATCTGCGCGAACACTGGATCACGAATCCGGCGGAGTACATTACTTCGCTGCACCTGTCTCCGTCCGGGAACAACATCGTGGTGACGGCGCGTGGGAAGGCGTTCGTCGCGCCGGTGAAACATGAGCGCTTTGTGGATGTGAACCCAAACAAGCCGGGCCGGATCCGGGAAGGACGGATGACGGCGGATGGTAAGTCGCTATTCGTCCTTTCGAGCGAGAGCGGTGAAATCGAGTTGTGGAAGTATCCGGCCAACGGGGTTGGCAAAGGGGAGCAGTTAACGAATACTTCGAAGGTGCTGGTTTGGGAAGGCGTACCTTCCCCCGACGGTAAGTGGGTGGTTACGCAGGACAAAGACGATCAGTTATTTTTGTTGAACGTGACGGCCAAGCAGCAGACGAAGATCGCGACGGCTTCGGGCAGCGGCAACTCGGGGCCGGCATTCTCATACCTGCGGTGGTCGCCGGACAGCCGGTGGCTGACGTTCTCGCAGGAGGCGGAGAACCAGTTATCCCAGATTATGCTGCTGAGCGTGGAATCGGGAAAGGTCACGCCGCTGACGAGCGACCGGTATGACAACGCGTGGGCGTCGTGGAGCACGGACGGGAAGTGGATTTACTTTCTGTCGGACCGCGCGATCGTGTCGGTGATTCACAGCCCCTGGGGCAACCGGCAGCCGGAACCGTTCTTCGATAAGCCGTATAAGATTTATGCGCTGGCGCTGCAGAAGAACCAGATCTCGCCGTTCCAGCCGGCGGATGAACTCCATCCGGATGTTCCGGCGGCGCCTGTGCCCCCGGCGCCGGCGGGAGCGCCAAACGCCACAGCAACCGCGGCCCCGGCTGCAACGCCACTCCCGGCGCCAATTACGATCGATTTGGATGGGATCGCGTCGCGCGTTACGGAAGTGCCAGTGGAACCGGGCAATTACTCGGATCTGAACGCGCTGGATAAGCGGCTCTGCTGGATCGATAACGATCGCGGGAAATCCGACAAGAACATGCTGCAGTGCGTGGCGATCGCCAACAAGGAGGACAAGCCGGAAAGCCTGTTCGCGGGCGTGGAACAACTGGAGACGTCGGCCGACGGCAAGAAGATGCTGGTGCGGAAGAAGAACGAGATCTGGGTCTTCGACGCGAGCGTGAACGAGGGCGCCATGAAGGTTCCGAAGACGATGGACGATGCCAAGGTGGATCTGTCCAAATGGTCGTTCTCCGTGATTCCCAGCGAGGAATATCGCGAGGCGTTTCTGGATGCGTGGCGGCTGCATCGCGACTACTTCTACGACAGGCATATGCATGGAGTGAACTGGACGGCGATGCGGGATAAGTACGGCGAGATCATCGGGCGGGTGCGTGACCGGGAAGAACTGAACGATCTAATCGCGCAGATGGTGAGCGAACTCTCCGTGCTGCATACCTTCGTGGTGGGCGGCGATGTCCGGAAAGGGCCGGATCACGTGGACCTGGCGACGCTGGGGGCGGACCTGGAGCGCAACCCGGATGGGAACGGCTTCCTGGTGAAGCATATCTACAGGGCCGACCCCGACCGTCCGGATAAGTGGAGCCCGCTGGCCAGACAGGGCGTCGAGATGGCTGACGGCGATCAGATCCTGGCGATTAACGGCCGTGACCTTGCGCCCGGCGTGGAACCGGGGGAATTGCTGCGGAATCTGGCGGATAAGCAAGTGCTGCTGCACGTGATGCGGGCCGGGAAAGCGACGGCGCGCGAAGTGGTGGTGAAGCCGATTACACGCAGGCAGGATAGCGACTTGCGATACGGCGAGTGGGAATTGACGCGCCGGGAGATGGTGGATAGCGCGTCGAAGAACCGGATCGGGTACGTACACTTGCGGGCGATGGGCGCGAGCGACATCGCCCGATGGGCGGAGGAGTTCTCGCCGATCTATACGCGCGACGGACTGATTGTGGACGTGCGGCATAACAACGGCGGCAACATCGATAGCTGGATATTGGAGCGCCTGATGAGGAAGCCGTGGATGTATTGGCAGCCGCGCATCGGACGATCGTCATGGAACATGCAGCAATCGTTTCGCGGGCCGGTGGTGGTGCTTTGCGATCAATGGACGGCGTCGGACGGCGAAGCGTTCAGCGAAGGATTCCGGCGGTTAGGCTTGGGGAAAGTGATCGGGACGCGGACGTGGGGCGGGGAAGTGTGGTTGTCGTTCAGCAACACGCAGGCGGATAACGGGATCGCGTCCGCCGCCGAGATCGGGGTCTACAGCGCGGATGGCAAGTGGCTGATCGAGGGACATGGCGTGGACCCGGACATGGTGGTGGACAATCTTCCGAATGCCACGTTTGCGGGGAAAGACGCGCAGTTGGAGGCGGCGCTGGACTACCTGACCAAACAGATTAAGGCTCACCCGGTGGAGCTACCGGGAGCGCCGAAGTATCCGGATAAATCGTTCACCGTCACGCATTGAAGATCCAACGGCTAAGTCGCGCGGCGTACGAGGGTTAGTCGGGAAGGCCCGGCACTCGTATGAGGGCGGCGAACGCTATCGCAGTACAGCGAGTCGATCAACACCGCTAGATTGGCGAGCTTCTCATTGATATCGGTCAGCTTCGAATGCAGAGAATCGAGCTGAGCACTTTGAGAGTGTTGGATTTGAGAGTGTTGGGCGCGGGTCAAGCGGGGCCCAAGGCTGGTTCGTTCGATCCCGAGTGGGTGGCTGCGGGTCGTCGAAACGGGTTGAGAAAGGCTGTTGGAAGTCATTCTTTAGACGGGCTCCATGGGTGGTACGCGTTGAAGACTGGTTGTGGATTCCTGGTTTGGCCACCTTCGAACTTTATCGCAGGCGAAAGGAATTCACAAGAGATTTGTTCCGATTTCAGAACAGAATTTCCGCCGTCTCCACTGTAAAGTTTTTTCTCGGCGCATTGACTGGAAGCGGGTTGTGTCTGACGCGCGGAACCTCCGTTGAATGATGGACCTAAGCGGTATGGTCCCGGCCGGCGACGGTGTGCCGGAGACCCTCCGCCGGACGGCCCGCAGACCAGAACGAGTAGCCGGCAACGCTTTGGAAACGCACCCCTCTAAATCCCTCCTGTTCCGTTTCTCGAACCGAATGTAACACGAGATTACAGCATTTCTTCTGGCGCCATCCTTCGTATGCCCTCCATCGCGGGAGTTGGCCTCAAGAATCGTATCGGCCGTCCAGCCATTTCCTTGAGTTATTTCGTGAACTACCCATCTTTGCCGCCGCCGAAAATCGGCATTCGGAATTGAAGCACCGCTTACAGAGCGCGGCCAAGCAGTTGAGTTTTGTACGTTTTGCAGGCAATCGGTCGGGACACTGACAAACCCACTCTGCCAGACTGAGAGAGATGTCTACCGCAATTCCGCTGCGTCCGCTTGGCCGGACGGGAATACAAGTGTCCGCGCTGGCCCTGGGCGGCCATCACCTGGGCCAAACCAAAGATGAGCAGGAATCACTCCAGATTATCGGCGAGGCCCTGGATGGCGGGATCACGACTTTCGACAACTGCTGGGAATATCACCTCGGCGTCACCGAGGAGATGGTCGGCAAAGGCTTAAAAGGAAAGCGCGAGCGGGCGGTCGTGATGACGAAGGTTTGCACGCATGGCCGCGATAAAAATCTCGCGATGCAGATGCTGGAACAGTCTCTGAGACGGCTGCAGACGGACTATCTGGATATCTGGCAGATTCACGGTGTTACCTTCTACAACGACCCCGAACTCTTCATCCGGCCGAACGGCGCGGCGGAAGCTTTGACCTTGGCCAAGAAGCAGGGGAAAGTGCGGTCGGTGGGTTTCACGGGGCATAAAGACCCGAAGATTCACATGGCCATGCTCAATACGAATTTTCCTTTCGACACCTGCCAGTTTCCGCTGAACCCGCTGGACGCAAACTTCCGCAGCTTTGAGCAAACGGTGTTGCCGGAGTGCCAGCGCCGCGGCATCGCCGTGCTTGGGATGAAGCCGATGGGTGGCGCGGGAGACATGATCACGAAAGGCGCGGTGACCGCGGAAGAAACGCTGCGGTATGCGATGAGCCTCCCGGTGGCGACCACCATCTCCGGTGTCGACAAACTGGAAGTGCTGCACCAGAACCTAAAGATCGCACAAAATTTTCAGGCCATGACCCCGGATGAGATGCAGGCGCTGCGAGACCGCACGAAGCAGCATGCGGGCGATGGACACCTGGAGTTATATAAAGTGTCGATTAAGTACGACAATCCGCAGGCGCGGCTGGCGCACGACTTTCCGCTGGACGATCAGAGCGTCGAGGTAAAGGAAATGCTGGCGGCGGCGAAGAACGATGGCACGCCGTATAAGACGATGCCGCCGAAGTCCAAATAGGTTTTGGACGGTAGCTTCGGATCTTAAGAGAAAGTCAACATGGAAATCGATTTGAAAGCAACGCGCCGGACATTTATGCAAGCCACGGCGCTGGCGGGAGCAAGTATGGCATTTGCGCAAAGCGGCGGCGGCGAAGTTCCGAAGAGGCCGCTGGGGAAGACCGGACTGAATGTTTCGGTAATCGGCGTGGGAGGTTATCACTTAGGGACTGCGCCGACTCAGGAAGAGTCGACGCGGATTGTGCACGAGGCGATTGACGCCGGGATCAACTTCTTCGACAACGCGTGGGATTACCACGACGGGAAGAGTGAAGAGCGGCTGGGGACGGCACTGCAGGGTAAGCGGGATCACGTGATCCTGATGACCAAGGTCTGCACGCACGGGCGGGATAAGAAGGTGGGGATGCGGATGCTGGAAGAGTCGCTTACCCGGCTGAAGACGGATCATCTGGATGTGTGGCAGATCCATGAGGTGGTGTACGACGACGACCCGGATAAGATCTTCGCGCCTAATGGGGTGATTGAAGCATTAGATGAGGCGAAGAAGCAGGGGAAAGTGCGCTTCGTCGGGTTTACGGGTCATAAGGATCCGGACATTCATCTGAAAATGCTGTCGCATAACTATCCTTTCGATACGGTTCAGTTGCCGTTGAATATGCTGGACGCGACTTACAACCGCAGCTTCGAGAAGTTGGTGCTGCCGGAGCTGGTGAAACGCGGGATCGCGCCGCTGGGAATGAAGAGTTTGTGCGGCAGCGGCGAGCCGGTGAAGAACGGGGCGTTTACGGCGCATGAGGGATTGCGGTACGCGATGAGCGTGCCGGGTGTGGGGACGACGATCAGCGGCATGGAGTCAATCGAAGTGCTGCATCAGAATTTAGAAGTGGCGCGGAACTTCCAACCTTTGAGCAGCGGCCAGATGGCGCAGTTACGCGATCGCGCCGCATTCTTCGCCGCGGACGGGCGGTATGAGTTGTTCAAGACAACGAAGAAGTACGACGGCGACGTGGGGCGGCAACAGCATAACTTCCCGACGGCGGAAGAACTGCCGCTGTAACTTAACTACCTACTTACCTAACGCCGGCGCTTAGGTTCTTCATGGGCCTGTTGAATAAGGTCAACAGGCCGCCGCAGAGGATACAGAAGAGCGCGACCACGCCGAAGATGGCCGGCAGCGGAAACTGTTCGTAAACGGCTGCGATCCTGCCGCCAATCCATTCACCGACTGAAATCGATAAGAACCACACGCCCATGATGAGCGCGACGATGCGCTGCGGGGCGAGCTTGGTCATGGCGCTTAATCCGACGGGGCTGAGGGATAGTTCGCCTAACGTGTGGAAGAAGTAAGTCAGGGTCAGCCAGAAGGGACTTACCGCGTGGCCGTTGGCTACGGGGATGAGAACGGCGTAACCGAGTCCGACGAAGACCAGTCCCATCGCAAACTTAGTGGTGGTTGACGGTTCGTGACGGCCGAGCTTGAGCCAGAGCGCGGCGAATAAAGGCGCGAAGGCCACGAGGAACATGGAGTTGAGGGATTGGAACCAGCTTGCGGGAAATCCCCAACTGCCGATGGCGAGGTGCGTGTTGCGTTCGGCGAATAAGCTCAAGGTGGATCCGGCCTGCTCGAAGGCGGACCAGAATAGCGTGGACGCGATGAAGAGCACTAAGATGGCGCCAAGGCGTTTGCGTTCCACGGGCGTCCAGTTCTTACCCATGAGCAGGCCTCCGAAGACGGTCACTACGACAAGGGTGAGGAATAGCCCGAGTGCGTTCGAAAGAGCTTCGGCGGAGATTTGAATTACTCCCGTTCTCGATAGAAGCATGACGATGACGAAGATCGCGAGGATGACTCCAGCTCCCATGCCTGCCTGTTTGCGCGCGGCCGGATTGGGTGCGGGCGGTAAACCGGCGCCTTCGAGATACTTCGATCCGAGAACATACTGGATCAATCCAATCGTCATCCCGACGCCGCCGATGGCGAAGCCGTAGTGCCAACTAATGCGCTCACCGACATAGCCGCAGATGAACGGTGCGAGGAGAGCGCCGATGTTGATGCCCATGTAGAAGATGGAAAAGCCCGCGTCGCGGCGGGGATCGTTTTCGGGATAGAGGCCGCCGACGATGGTGCTGACGTTGGGCTTAAGTAGTCCTGTTCCCATAGCTACCAGACTAAGTGCGATGTAGAAGGCCGTCTGGCCGGGAATCGCCATGCTGTAGTAACCGGCGGCGATCAGGATGCCGCCGTAGAGTACCGCTTTACGCTGGCCCAGTATGTTATCAGCCAACCATCCGCCGGGAAGGCTAAGCAGGTACACCATTGCGGTGAAGGTTCCGTAGATGACTCCAGCCTGGGCGACGGGCAAGGCAAGCCCACCGGTGACGGCGGGCGCGGTCATGAAGAGAATCAGGAGCGCGCGCATTCCGTAGAAGCCGAAGCGCTCCCACATCTCGGTGAAGAAGAGAGTGGCTAAGCCGCGCGGGTGTCCGAAGAAGGTGGATGCCATGAAGGTTAAGTTAGGGTATCACTCAGGTGCGAACTTAGGTTTTGCAGGCGAGACCAGAGACCCCGAAGAGTTTCGCGCGAGGTGGCGAGATTTCCGATGGCGACGCGCAATACCATGCGGCCGTTGAGGGCGGTGTGCGAGAGGAAGTAATCGCCTTCGGCATTGATGGCGTTCATCAAGTCCAGGTTGGCCTGATCGCCGGCGCGCAGGCGGAAACAGACGACCGAGAGCGGCACGGGGGCGGCGACTTCAAAGCGCGGGTTGGCGCGGATCAACTCCGCGAGCTCCTGAGCCATGCGGACCTGATCGCGGATGATTTCGGCGAGGCCGTCACGTCCAAAGGCGCGGAAGATAAACCACAGCTTGAGGGCGCGGAAGCGCCGGCCGAGCGGGATGCTGTATTCCATTAGGTTGACGACGCGCGGATGATCGGCGGTGCGGAGGTATTCGGGGACGAGCGTGAAGGCGCGCCGAAGGATGTCCGGGCGGCGCGTATAGAGGATGCTGCAATCGACCGGAGTGAAGAGCCACTTGTGGGGATTCACGACTAAAGAGTCGGCATGCTCGGCGCCTTCGAGGAGCCAGCGGAACTCCGGCGCAATGGCGGCGGGACCGGCGTAGGCGGTATCGACGTGGAGCCACATGGCATGCCGCTGCGCGATGCGGGCGACGGCGGGTACGGGATCCACGCTGGTGGTGGACGTGGTGCCTACTGTCGCGACCACGCAGAATGGTTTGGCGCCGGCACGGGCGTCGCGCTCCACCTCTTGTTCGAGCATGGCGGGACTCATGCGGAACTCCGGATCGGCGGCGATCTTGCGGACGTTGTCCTGGCCGATGCCGAGGGCGATGGCGGCTTTCTCGATGGAAGAGTGGGCGTGCTCGGAGCAGTAAAGGATGAGCGGCTTTTCGGATCGCCCGGTGGTGCGGACTTCGGGCGCGGCGAGCTCGCGGGCGGCGGCGATGGCGTGCAGGCTGGAGATGGAAGCGGTGTCGAAGATGAGACCGAACTGGTCGGCGTGGAGCCCCATCCACTCGCGCAGCCACTGGACCACGACTAACTCCAGTTCAGTGACGGCGGGTGACGTCTTCCAAAGGATGCCGGTGTTGTTGAGGGCGGCGGTGAGAAACTCGGCGAGGATGCCGGGAATGGAAGGCGTGTTCGCAAAATACGCAAGGAAGCCGGGGTGATTCCAGTGCGTGATGGCGGGCACGATGATTTTTTCGAAGTCCGAGAGGACGCGATCCATGGGCTCGGGCTGAACGGGTCCGGAGGTTGGGAGCGCGTCGGTCAGATCGCCGGGTTGGTTGCGGCTCAGGACCGGATAGCGTTCGGGATGTTCGAGGTAGTCCGCGATCCACTCGACCATGTTGTGGCCGAGGCGGCGAAATTCGTCAATGGGGAGATCGGGCATAGGAGAGGCGTTCGATGGCGGGCAGCCAATTCTTAAACCAGGACTTGAACTCTTCGAGTAAGTCGAACTGGTCGGAAGTAAGTGGCAGGGCGGTTGGACCGACTTTGATTCCGCGGGCTTCGGCGGCGGCGGAGATGCCGACAGGAACGGGGAAGCGGTCGAGCCAATCGGTGAATTCGAGCAAGTGGTTTTCGAGTGTTTGGATGGCGTTTGAGTCGCCGGTGTCGATCGCCCGGTTCAGCGCGAGGATCAGTTCGGGAACGGCGCAGGCGACGCCGGAAACGATTCCGTCGCAACCGGCATGGCGGGCGTGGAGAATGAGGCGATCGTTGCCGCAGAGGAGGGAGAACTTGTTTTCGCGGCGCAGGGCAGCCAGTTGATCCATATAAGTGGGATCGCCGCTGGAATCTTTGATGCCGGCGAAATCGCCGCTGGTGAGGAGTTCGCGCGCGACGGCTGGCGATATCGCGTTGGTGAAGGCGGGGATGTGATAAAGCAGAATGGGCAGCGCGCCGCCGACGGCAACCGCGAAGACGCGATAGAATTCCAGGAGTTCGGCGTCGCCATAGCGATAGAAGTAAGGAGGCATGAGAAGCACGCCGGCGACCCCGGAATCGACCGCGGCGTCGGCTAACTGGACGGCGGCATCGAGGGTGGAGTGACTGACTCCGGCGATGATGGGAACGCGGCTGCGCTTAACGGCTAAGTGAACGAGGCGTTGGCGATCATCGAGCTTGATATTGAGAAACTCGCCGGTGGCACCGAGGAGAACGACGCCGTCTACGCCCGCTTGCGAGAGGCGG
Organism: Bryobacteraceae bacterium; assembly: GCA_965225785.1. GTDB lineage: Bacteria > Acidobacteriota > Terriglobia > Bryobacterales > Bryobacteraceae > Bog-113. The sequence goes on from CBDDBV010000035.1 coordinate 666,523, forward strand.
TCGACCAGTTCGAGCGTGGAGGCGAAGTCGGCTTCGTACCCTTCGCGGCGATGCGGGGTGACGGCGGCGGCCCATACGCCATGGAAAGTGCTGGTGGAGTTTTCGCCAACCCCAGGGCGCTGCGGCTCGGCTTTTCGGCTCCGGAACATGAGCGTGGGTCGGCGACGTCAACAGGCGAAACAACATGCCGGGGCAGGAATGTTTGTCCCGCGCTTTAGGCTAGCACGGACGGAAGCCGAGCAGGCGCAGTTCTCGCTAGCCGGTGGGTAACGCGCAAAAGATCGAGGCGTGTTATCGGCGCTAGACGGTTGGCATAGGGCGGTTGTGCAGTTTTTCCTGCTGGCGGAGCCACTGCTTGCGCTTGAATTCTTTTAGCGAGCCGGTGAACTGGGGCATTTGCGCCGCCTGTGGCGCGGCGGGTTGGCTTTGTTCCGTCACATTTTCCGCATCCGCTCCCGATTCGGCGTTGCGGCGTTGCTCGATGAGGGCTTCGAGTTCGCGGCGGGTCTGTTCGAGGAGGCGCCCGAGGCGCGCGATTTCACGGCCGATCTGACTGAAGACGCGCAGATTCGCCTGGCAGCCGGCGGCTTGTGCGAGCGCGCGGCGAATGGGCGGGTCCTGCTCGCCGAAGAGGGCGTCGATATTGGTGAGTTGCTGCTGTTCGACCAAGGTGTAGAGATTGTGCTCGTTGGCGACGGCGCGATCGAGCCGCCACCAGGTCATGTGGAGGGCTTGGGCGAGATTCCTCTCCTCGAAGGTCTGCGGCTGGTAGCGGTTCTCGATGTTGCGAGCGGTGCGTTCGAAGATTTCCCGGTCTTCGTCGAGGAGGATCATGTCACGGCCAGACGAGGCCGGGCGGACTTTGTTCAAGCGAACATGGTCCTGGGATTCAGAGGGTTGTGCGGGTTGTACGGGCGATGTGGCCAAGGGGAGTTCCTTTCGGCTTCACAGTACATGGCGGAAGTGGGGACGCGGGGCGTGGATGGGGTTAAGGGCTTTGGAATGAGGCGGAAATAAAGTTGGGAAGTTGTGATCCATCCACAGGCTGGCGGGTTTAGACCTAACTATCGATCCACGGATCGAGGAGCGGAATACCAAGGCTCACGAGGTCTTTCAAGTTTCGCGTCACCAAAGTCATCCCGTGCTCTATTGCGGTTGCCGCAATCAAGCCATCGGCCGTGTTCATCGGGCGCCCGGAGAGTTTCCTCCCGGCATCCAGTACGCCCCATCGTTCAGCAATCGCCCGCGTTACCGGCAAGAGACGATCCTGAAACCACGACGGAACTCTCTTTTCAATTAAGCGCTCAAGCTCCGCTTTGCGTGCCGCCTGATGCTGAAGGAGCGCGGTCCCGCGTCGCAGCTCTCCCATCGTTATGACGCTTAAGAACAGATTCTTGTTTACCTGGCGTTCAACCCAGCGGGCCGCGATTGGATCGGGCCGATGGCGCAGTAACTCCGACGGAATATTGGTATCGAGCAAAAATCGGCTCACGATAGGTCGAGCGGCCGGCTCGTCGAGGGGTTGCGGCTGAAATCGAGTTCGCCGTCGGCGAACAGGCCCCGAACCGGCGCGAAAAGTTCGACGAGATTCATTGACTGGACGTCAGGGTGTGAAACCGGTGATTTCCGCAGCCCGGCGAGCGCCCGCGTTAAAAGATCATCAAGATCACGGAAATCACCGTTTTGTAAGTGCCAATCGATTAGGGCCGCGGTTTCGGGCTTTTGAATTTCGAGGATCATGGGCGGTCGTCTTTGTCTAAGTCTAGGAACGGTTTCTGGCAAGTGTCAAGTTCAGCGAGCTTGCCGTTCGCGACTTAACCGAACTCTATAGCTCGTTTTCCGGTTAGTTCGGCAACGGGACCAGATTGAGCGCCGGCATTGTGCTGGTTATGGTCTTATAAAGCCGTGGATCAGCAACGGATCGTGTTGGCGGGAGCAACGGGCAACCTGGGCGGACGAATAGCACGGGAGTTGCGGCAACGCGGTGTTTCCGTGCGCGCGATGGTCCGGCCGGGCACAAGCGAGGAAAAGCTCGCGCGGTTGCGGGCGCAGCAGGTGGAGATCGTCGAGGCGGACCTCCTGGCCCGAGCGGACGTGGTGCGGGCTTGCCGAGGCGCTTCGTGCGTCGTCTCCACTCTTTTGGGTCTCCGTAAAACGATGATCGAAGCCCAAGGAGCGCTTCTGGACGCGGCCGTTGAAGCGGGTGCGCCGCGGTTTATGCCTTCCGACTATGCAATGGACTTCAACAAAATACCGCCGGGTCTGAACCGAAACCTCGACATGCACCGCGAGTTCAAGGAACGGCTTGACCGTGCGCCGATCCGATCGACATCGATCCTCAATGGAGCGTTCATGAACCTCCTGACAGGCGAAGCGCCGCTGGTGCTGTTCCCGTTTCGCCGGGTGCTTTATTGGGGAGACGGTCCCGATCAGGAGATGGATTTCACCACCATCGACGATACGGCGGCCTTTGCGGCAGAGGCGGCACTGGACGCTGAAGCGCCGTCCGTTCTGCGGGTTGCGGGGGAACAAATCAGCGCGGCCGGTCTGGCGAAGGCGGCCTCAGAGGTGAGCGGCAAGCCGTTTCGTCCGCTTCGTGGCGGGAGCTTGAAGCGGTTGCAACGGATCATCGCGATGACCCGGGCGCTGACGCCAAGCTCGGACGCACCGTTTCCCGTGTGGCAGGGGATGCAGTATTTATACTGCATGTTCCAGGGCGGCGGCGTGCTGACCGCACTCGACAATGGGCGCTATCCGCATCTGCGCTGGACCGGGGTGCGCGCGATGTTGCAGCAGGCGGTGTGAAGGCCGGTGAGAGACCTTGGAAACGGCATTGAAGATACGGGCGTGACCGCGGCCAGTTACGGTCCGGATTCTTAGAGTCTGCGGAAATGTGGAAGTGGGGTTCCGGTCCACGACATTAGCCGGGAGATGACGTGATCGTCGTCGCCTGTATGTTGACGCATCAGGCTAATACTCGAAGCCAGATGCCGCAGGCTGTAGGAACGGAAGTCCGCTGTCCGGTTCGAGGGAGGCCTCGGCGGCGGCGCGGGCCCACGGTCGGGACCGGTAACCCCTTCAATTTGCTTGACGATTTCGGCAGGGGAAAGGCCTTGGTTGTAGCTTTCGCGCGCGGCCTTCGCCACTTCGACGTGGGCTTCGACATCGGCCGTCACGCGGTCAAACGTGCGAAGAGTGTCTGGACCGGCAAAACCGCCGTCGACGAAGAAGACTCCGTCGAGCATCAGTGCGGCGGCTTTCAGCGGACCAAGACGGTGGGGGCCAGCGCGGAAGCCGATACTGTTGCCATTCCAATATTCGTCAGGCTGGGGCGGCCGCACGTCCGTGTTGTCACCGAGCCAGTCGAGGCCGCGAATGAGGCGCTTGGAGCCGGGCAGGATCACGTGCCAGTAGCTGTAGAGTTTGCACAGACGTTCGTCAAGTCCGAAGGGCAGGAGCAAGGATGTGCCGCCGCCGCTTGACATCGACGCGCTGGTCGATTGGCCAGTCTCCAGTTCGAATTTCCAGATCCAGGACACGGCGGCGATGGCGGTTTGCGAGACGTTCCGCAAGATCATCGTGGGCGCGCCGGAATCTTCCGGTTGGGGCGTTTTTGGAGGCGATCCTCGAAGGGAATTTGCGAGGCGGATCTCGATGTCAACTAACAGTGCACCGTACTCGGGAGACGACGGCGGAACGAGCATGGCACCGTATTGTGGAAGATCTTGAAAGCGAAATTCCATTTCTTCATTTCAACATTGGGGAGTAATGAAGTCTACTCGGTATGGAGGCGCAGAACTTCAAGACGATCGGGCCCGGGATCGATGAACTGGAGCGATTGGCTGGCCCACTCGCGCCGGCGGCGGCGATGCAGCCAGACGAAGGCTGCGGCGGTAAGGCCGAGCAATTCGAGAAGGGAACGCGGGTTTGTGAGGGCTTCGAAGATCCACGAAGCGCCGGTAAACGAATAAATGGAAAGCTCGACGAAATGGAGGCACATCGAGTGAATCAGGTGGCGCCGCGGCATTTCCTCAATGAAGGTAAACGGGATCGACTTCCAGCCGGAAAGCAGGTATTCGGCCAAGATCAGGATTAAGAACGCCTGCGCGGTCAGGGCGATGGGCACGCGGCCGCGGAACAGAATAATTTCCAGCGGGGCGCAAAAGACGAGCGGGACGAAACCGCCGAGGATTAAAAAGGTAGTGAATACGGCGTCGAGTTGGACGCGGCGAAACGGGGGATGTTCGAGGAAGCGGAAGATCCAGTTGGCGGGCGGCTCGATGGGGATGCGGAACACGCGGCGCAGGGCGACGAAGCTGAAGAAGCTGAGGGTGAGCGGGAGCGCGAGAACGGCGGTATCGAAAACGCGGCGGTCCTCCGAGCGAGAGTAGGCGGCGTGGATCGCGAGGTAGACGGAGTTCTCGAACACCAGCGCGAGACCGATGCCGGCGATGAGGAGAAAGACCAGTTTTTGCTGACGTCCGCGCAGGAGTGTATTCGTCATGAAGGAGCTGACGGCGCGGGCTTCGGACCGGCGGAAGAGAGCGGAAATCCACTCGGCGGGGGCGACGATCGCGACACGGCGGCGCTGGGGTGATTCGAGAGCGAGCCGGGTATAGCGGACGTACGTGAGAACGTAAGTGGCGCTGGATGCGAAGAACGTGAGGAGCATGCCGATTTCGGCTCGGGAAGCTAAGCTCACGACGGCGGCATCACGGCCACCGGTCGAGTACTCATTCCAGCCCCAGAACCATGCGGGAGGGAACCACAACAGCCAGCCCGGACGCGATTGCGCGATGCGAGCGACCGGCAGATAAGGAAGTATGGGGAAGCTGCATAGCAAGAGTAGAAGCAGGATCATCTGCAGGGCAAACGAGACCGGCTGAAACCAGCGGGCGGGAAGAAGAAGCAGAAGAACGCCTTGGGTTGCGAGCAGCGCCAGAAAGACGAAATAGCCCGATCCGGCGGCGGCGGTGAACAGGGAAACCATTCGCCAGAAAATGTTTCGGGTTTCCCAATGCCCTTCGCTGATGACGGGGAGCGCGACGCTGGAGAGCAGGGTGATGGCGATCAGGAACAAGGAAAAGAAGAGAGACAGCGCGGCGGCTTTGCCGAAGAAGATTTGCGCGCGCGTGATCGGAAGAGGCGATAGCACCAGATGATCGCGGCGGGAAGGGAAGAGCGCGGGCCACTCAATGACCGTGATGAAGGCCGTTAGCAGGCTCACCAGAGTAAGTGTCCATAGGCAGTCCGATGAGTAAGCGAGTAAGTAAGGCGAAGCTTCCGGCAGTTCATGCAAATGCATGTAGCGGCGGAAGAGACCTACCGGGAGAAACCAACTGGCGGCGACTAAGAGAGCCAAGGCTTGCACCAGCCAGACCGTGAAGGAATCCTCACCGGCGAAAGACTCGGAGCGGAACAGGCCGGTAAAGAAATGGCGGGCCAGTTCCCAGACGGGAGAGCGAGTTTTCACGCGCCAGGAAAGATTCATCTCGCCGTCATGACCTCCACGATCTCGCGGGCGCGAGAGTCCTGATCCTGCTGGCGGGTGAGTTGCGCGAAGACTTCGACGAGAGACGGAAGCGCCATGAGACCACGCAGATTGGCGACGGAGTTTTGGGCGACGATCTCGCCGCGATAGAGGATGACGACCTGCGAGCAGAGTTTCTCCACCACTTCGAGCACATGGGAACTGAAGAGGATCATGCGCCCCGCGCGGGCGAGTTCGAGGAGTAAGTGGCGGAACAGGAGGGCGGCGTTCACGTCCAGACCCGAGAAAGGCTCATCCAGGATGATGAGCTGGGGATCGGCCAGCAGCGCGGCGGCAATGAGAACGCGCTGGCGCATCCCTTTGGAGTAACTTGCCAACGGGCTATATCGGCTGTCGTGTAAGTCAAAGAGGTGAAGGAACTGGCGGGTTTTGCGAGTAAGTAGCTTCGCTTCCATTCCGCGCAGCCGGCCGACGAGAGTCAGGTACTCCAGGCCACTCAGGTGCGTGTATAAGTGCGGTTCTTCGGGAACGTAGCCCATGACTCGCTTGAAAGCGGCAAAGTTACGGCGAACATCGTGGCGGTTGAAGAGGATCTCGCCGGCGGTCGGGTCGATGAGGCCGGTGAGGCAACGGATGGTGGTGCTCTTGCCGGAGCCGTTGGGCCCGAGGTATCCGAGGATTTCGCCGGGAGCGAGGGTGAAGCTCACGCCGCGAACGGCGGGCACGCCGCGGTAGAGCTTAGTGAGATCGCGAACTTCAAGCATGATGCCGCCTGCGCGCGATGCGAAACCAAACGACGCAAAGCGTGGTGGTAAGCGCGATCGCCAGGACGGAACCGATGGCGACGACGAAGAGAACGGCCGTTTCGGAATTGCGATCGGCGACGCGGATGGGCACGGGAACGAGGATGTTCAGGCCGATGTGCAGACCGATGTTCAGGGTCAGGAACGCGCCGGCGCAGGCGGCCGCGTAGATCCATAGCGCTTCGCGTATGAGCCACTGGAAGAAGAAGGAGCGGATGGCGTCCAGGATCAGGCGGATGGAGTTTCGGCGCTCCGCCGGTTCATCGAAAATGCCGAGCATTTCCACGCTGAACCTTCCGCGAAAGGAAGGTGGATGGAGGAGCAACAGCAATCGATAGAAAGCGCGGGACAGGAGGCGGATCATGAAGTTCTTCCCGTGCGCGCGGTGCGGAGAGCGAGTTTGGCCGCGCCCAACGCCTTTTCCAGGCGCTCGATCTCGGCGGAGAGGACGCCGCGGCCGGATGGGGTAAGGCTGTAATAACGCCTGCGCGGATCGGATGTAGCGGACTTGCCCGGGACGTCCTCCACGAGAGCCTGAGCGATGAGCTTTTGGAGATTGTCGTAGAGCGTGCCGGGACCTAGCCGGTATTGACCGGCCGATTCGCGCGCGACCTCCTGCATGATGCCGTAACCGTGAAGGTCCTGGCGAGCGAGCACCATGAGTATATGCAAGACGGCGGGGGAAAGGGGAAGAAAGGCGGAGTAATCGGTCTTCATTCGGAATCCGTTATATCGGATTCCGAATGATGTGTCAAGAGGCTTGACGCCCGATCAGGGTCTGTTCCAAAAGCTGCTGGCCTTCAGACGAAGTCACTATGAGGCGCGGATTTTGACGCTCGCCATGGTGTTCTCCCAGGTGAGCGCGAGCGTGGCCGATTTCCCGTTGGCCCCGGTGAACGCCATCGTGAACTGTTCGATGGGCGCCGACATTTTCGTGACCAGCATGGGGACGCGTCCCAGGTCCTGCGCCTGGTCGTAGGAAAATGCGCCCCATTGGTCGGCGGTCTTGCTGACGATGAGGGTCCAGGAACCATCTTCTTTGGCCATGGCGAAGAGAGCGTAACTGCCGGCGGGAACTTTGAGGTCGCCGATCATAAGGTCGATCGGGGTGGTGAGTTTGGTGGCTTCATCGGCGCCGAGACGCCACACTTCGCCGAAAGGGACGAGCGTGCCGCCGACGGCTTTGCGGCCCTTCAGATAGGGACGCCCGTAAGCGAGGGACACCTGTTTTCCGTCAAGCGTGACCGAGGCGGTTTCGTGCGGACTCTTGCGGGCCGCGGCAGGAGTTTGCTGAGCGGGCAGAGCGGAGGCCATCAGGACCAACGCGGTAGGTAGTGCGAATCGTATCATGACGACGAGTTTATAACGTTATACCGAGATGCCGACTTTCCAGAGCGCGTAGGCGACGGCTTGCCGCGCGTAAAGCCAGTATTGGTGGGGGTTGCTTTGAGCGGGCGAGTAGCGGGGGGAACCGTAGACGGCGATGCCTTCCGCCTGCATCATTTTCTTCGCGCGGAAGATGTGGAAGCCATCGCTGACGAGGATACAGGAGTGGAGATCCCTGGTGCGCATGATCTCGGCGGACGCGGCGATGGAGTAGACGGTGTTGGTGCTTTCGGATTCGACGACGATGTGGTCTGGAGGCACGCCGCGGTCAATGAGGTAAGCGCGGCCGACGGTGCCTTCGGTGAATTGGGGGTCGCCGCCCGCGCCGCCGGTGGTAATGATGACCGGGGCGAGGCCTTTCGCGTAAAGAGTGAGAGCGTGGTCGAGGCGGGCTTTGAGGACGGGCGAAGGACGGCCGCTATATTCGGCGGCGCCCATGACGATGATGGCGTCCGCCTTTTGGGCTTCATCGTGCGTGGATTGACGCGCGATGCGCATGGTCAGCGACGCGAGATAGCCGAGCACGAAGACGAGCGGCAGGGCAACGGCCAGCCACAGCGATCGTCGGCGGTATCGAGATATGCTGATGACAACATTGTAAAGGAGATGACGACGGAGCACATTACCAGTCCAGCGAATGCGCTGTTGAAGGACGTGCGGAAGGCGCAGGAGAAGGGCGGAGTGACTCCGGAGGGGTGGCTGATTGCGGAGGGTCCGCACCTGGTGGACGAGGCGGTACGAAGCGGGCTGCGGATCGCATGCGCGATTATCAGCGAAGGCGTGGAGCTGCCCGGCGGGGTGCGGGCGGGGCGAGTGGTGCAGGTGCCGGAGCGGCTGTTTCGAGGGGTGTCGGGAACGGAATCCCCGCAGGGAATGTTAGTGCTGGCGGAGCCGCCGGCGTATTCGCGGGAGCAGGTTTGTGGCGGCGCCGGCGAGGCGCTGGTGGTGGTGTTGGACGCGGTGCGGGACCCGGGGAATGCGGGCGCGATTGCGCGGTCGGCGGAGGCGTTCGGGGCGACGGGGATGGTGTTCTACGGAGATGGCGCGAACCCTCTGCATCCGAAGGCGATTCGGGCGTCGGCCGGGTCGTTGTTTCGGATGCCGTTTGTGCGGGTGGCGCGCGGGGCGGAATTGCCGGCGGGGTTGAAGCTATTCGCCGGTGTGGGAGCGCGGTCGGCGGCGGCGGTCTGGGATTGCGATTTCCGGGGCGCGTGCGCGGTGGTGATCGGCAATGAAGGCGCGGGGGTGAGCGCGGGGTTGCTGCGGGTGTCGAAGGCGATGACGATTCCGACGCGTGGCGTGGAAAGTTTGAATGCGGCGGTGGCGGCGGGGGTGGTCTTGTATGAAGCTGCGAGACAGCGGCGGGAAAGGTAAAGGATTGCGACGAAGCGTGGACGACGAACCCGCGCTGCTTTTTCCACACGCGTCCTCTTAATAATCCGGTCGATTTCCCGCTAGCTGAGCTTGTCGGTACCATTGCGGACCGACTCCTCGCCGATAAGGCGAAGCACTTCCGGCTCCGGGGCCGCAAGCCTCACATAATCGCGGATTATTAAGAGGATGCTTAGCAGCACTCCCCGAAAAGACCGAAGCGTGGTGACGTCGCTTAGTCTGGTCACGACACAAACATTCTCGTATCGGCGGCCTTGAAACCGGGCGGGCTTCAGCGCACCGTCACGTGAGTTCATCAGCATCGTGGCGCCGCATCTCCTTACCTGACGATATTCTTATCGGATACGGAGGGCATCGTGAGTCTATTCGATTCGGCGCCGATTACGCGGGCGCCGCGGGATAAGTCGCGGCCATTGGCCGAGCGCATGCGGCCGGAGCGGCTCGAGGATTTCGCGGGTCAGGAACATATTCTGGGTCCGGGGAAACCGCTTCGGCAGCAGATCGAAAACGATCGGCTATCGAGCGTCATTTTGTGGGGACCGCCGGGCGTGGGGAAGACGACGCTGGCGCGGATTATTGCGGCGACCACGCGGTCCGAGTTCATTCCGTTCAGCGCGGTGATGGGCGGTATTAAAGAGATCAAGGCCGTGATGGCGGATGCGGAGAAGTTCCGGCATCTCGGGCGCCGCACGATTCTGTTTGTCGATGAAATCCACCGCTTCAACAAGGCGCAGCAGGATGCGTTTCTGCCGTATGTGGAACGCGGGGATATTATTCTGATCGGAGCGACGACGGAGAACCCGTCGTTCGAAGTGAATGCGGCGCTCCTCTCGAGGTCGAAAGTATTCGCGCTGCAGGCTTTGACGGACGAGCAGATTGTTCGTCTGTTACGGCGCGCGCTGGCGGATGCGGAACATGGGTTGGGGGACCGCGGAGTCAGTGCATCCGATGAGTTACTCGGCGTAATTGCGACTTACTCAAACGGGGACGCGCGCGCGGCTTATAACACGCTGGAAGCGGCGGTGGGTGCAACGGCGGCGGGCGGGGAACTAACTCAGCAGGCGGTGGAAGACGCGGCGCAGCGGAGGGTGCTGCTCTACGATAAGTCGGGCGAAGAGCACTATAACATCATTTCGGCGCTGCATAAGTCGGTACGGTCGAGCGATGTGGATGCGGCGCTGTATTGGCTGGCGCGGATGCTGGAGGCCGGTGAGGACCGGATGTATCTGGCGCGGCGGATGGTGAGGATGGCGGTGGAAGATATCGGGTTAGCCGATCCGCGCGCGCTGGAACAGGCGATGGCGGCGCAGCAGGCGGTTCATTTCCTGGGCATGCCGGAAGGAGATCTGGCGCTTGGGCAGTTGGCGATTTACTTAGCCGTGGCGCCGAAGTCGGACGCGGGCTATCGAGCGCTGGGGGCGGCGCAGAAGGATGTGCGGGAGACGCGGGCCGAGCCGGTGCCGATGCATTTGCGGAACGCGCCGACCAAGCAGATGAAGCAGTGGGGTTATGGCGCGGGGTATCAGCATGCGCATCAGGAGGAGGATGCGATTCCGGGGATGGAGTGCTTGCCGGAAGCGCTGAGTGGGCGGAAGTATTATGAGCCGACGGAGCGAGGGGCGGAGAAGAGAATTGGGGAAAGGCTGGAAGAGATTGAGCGGTTGCGGCGGGAACGGAGCTAGAAGAGAGATGCCGCGGTTCGAGGCAACTCGCGGCGCTTTCCGCCGTTCGGGCCGTGCTCGCTCCTTTCTTCAGCCAGCCATGTAGGTAGCGCCATCCGGCGCAGTCAAGCCTTGCTCCACGCCGACAGCATCGGACACGCGGACCTTATTGTTCGGCAGGAACAGACGAACGGTGTTGGTGGTGGCAAGATGATGGACCGCAAAAGCCGATCCGTCCGCCACCGACGAGAGGGAGAAGTGAACGTAGTAACCACCTTCACCCCGCCGGAGCATGCCGTCCACTGTAGAGAACTCAAACATCTGCAGGAGGTCCGACGTGACGAACGTGACGCCGTCGACGTAGTGGAATTGCGCACGTGGCGGCATTTCAAAACTGAGGAAGTCCCGGGCGAAGTATCGGCAAAGCAGGATGTGAGTATCTCGAAATTCCACCTGGCGGTTGCGAACCTCCTGTAGGAAGCCGTCCGTCGACTCCTTCTTCACCGCTCCGCTATGCGAGGTCAGGATATTGCCATACGCGTGAACAGTTCGCGCGGCCACCGGGGTAGCGCGGATGCGGGCGGCGGTAACGGAGCTTTTTTCGTTGTCGGTTGACGCGAGATGTTTGGTGGTGAAATCCGCGGTGGCGCCGCCGGCCTCCGTACGCTTGGCAGTGTAGTAATGCTCGCAAGCGGGAAACGCCCAATTGGACATATTGATCGCAAAACCATACACCATCTTGACCGCCTTACGGAACTCGCTCTTGTAGTACTCGGTGTTGGCGTTGCCGAAGTTCTGGAAGTTGGTGGAATCGACGATCGCGCGGGCAAGATCCTGTTCACTGTTGGCGCAGTTCGGCGCGAGTACCATGTATGCGTCCCTCGGGATACTCTTGTAGCGATCGTAGAACAGAGTGAACATGCTCTCGATCAGAGCGACGTTTTCAGGCCCGCGGCCGGGGCAGGCTGCCGCCCCCGCGTTCTTGGCCCACTGATTGACTGCCGCGAGACTCCCGCGGTACTGATTTGGTCCTGCGGCGCCGAGCCAATCGAGAAAAGCCATGGTGAGATATTACTTCAAGGCTGACGCTTGTACAACTGCATTCACGGAATATTTTTGGAAGCGGGTGCCCGGAATCCGTCCGCCCATTTCTATCCGGACCTCTGGACGATTAGTTTCTCCAGCTTTTCGAAAGCTTTGTCGAGGGTTTGCGGCTTCTTGAGCACGCCGGCGAATAAGTCGCCTTTGTCATGAAAGCGAGCGATGGCGTTGCGGATGTTGAATTGTTTCGGATTCAGACCGGAAGCGACTTCGTCCCAGGCGAGCGGCGTCGCGACCGGCGCGCCGTCATAGGCGCGGGTCACGTATGGGGCCGCGATGGTTTTGCCCTCACCGTTTTGTAAGTAATCAAAGTAGACGCGGTTCTTCTGGCGCTTGGCGACGGAACGCGGGGTGGTGAACAGATCCGGCTGACGGGCGAAAGCGATGCCGGCCAGGATCTCCGCGAATTGTTTGCTGTTTTCGTAAGAGTAGATCGGTTCGATGGGAATATAGACGTGCAGGCCGTCGCCGCCGGTGGTTTTGGGATAGCCGGTAAGGCCGATCTCCTTGAGAATCTCGCGGACAAGCTGGGCGGCTTCCACGATCATGTCGAACTCGCATTCGACCGGATCGAGATCGATGAGAATCCAGTCGGGATTGGATAAAGTGCCGACGCGGCTCATATACGGGTTCTGGTCGACGCAGCCGAGGTTGGTCAGGTAGACCAGCGCGGCGCGATCTTCGGCGAGAACATAGCGAATGTTCTCGACTTGCTCGAAGCGGAGCCAGCCGGGAAAGCTTTCGGCCGAGTTCTTCTGGAAGAAAAAGTCGGAGTGGATGCCGTTGGGGTAGCGCTTGAGCGAGAGCGGGCGGTCTTTTAAGTGCGGGAGTAAGTAGGGTGCGACCGCGGAGTAGTAATTGAGTAAGTCGCGCTTGTTGAAACCGTCACTCGGGTAGAAGACTTTGTTGAGGTGCGTGAATTTGAGCGGGTGACCGTCGATGGTGCAGCGGCCCTCTTCGGCGGTACCCGTGAGGAGCGGGGCACTTTGGGTGGGACTTTCGGAAACGCGTTTCTTCTTTGGAGTGCGCTTCGGTTTTTCAGGCTGATCGGGCAATTCGATGCGGGCTTCGGTTGGGTTCACGTCTTGGCGAAGGCCGAGGAAGACGGGCGCGCGCAGGCGTTTGTCGGGGGTCCAGTTGGAGAACTTGACCTCGCAGACTAAGTCGGGCTTGACCCAGACGATGTCCTTTGGGAGCTTGGGATCAGGGGGAAGCGTAGGCTTGTCGGTCTGTAGCGGGTTGAGCTTTTCCCGAATGGCGGCGAGTAGTTTAGCGTCGAACCCAGTGCCCACGTTGCCGGCCCAGACCAGCTTCGACTTTTCGTAGAGCCCGAGAACCAGCGCGCCGAAGTGATCGCGCTCGCCGATGGTGTAACCGCAGATCACGAACTCCTGCTGCAGGACCAGCTTCAGCTTGAGCCAATTGCGGCTGCGGCGGGATTCGTAGGCGCTGGTGAGGCACTTGGCGACCAAGCCTTCGAGACCGTTCAGGCGGGCGGCTTCGACAAGGCCGGGATTGGGCGGGAAGGTATCGGAAACGCGAATAGGATCTTCGCGCGTGACGAACTTCTCGAGTAGGTGGCGGCGGTCACTTAGAGCGGAATTGCGTAAATCCCAGCCATCGAGATAGAGCAGGTCGAATAAGAAGAGCCGAACCGGGCGGGTGCGGGTCATGTGGGCGATGGCGGCGGCGTCCGCGTTCATGATGCGGGGCTGGATCAGGGCGAAGCTGGGGACGCCCTTATCGTCAAGGACGGCAATTTCGCCATCGAGAATCGCTTGTGTGGCCTGCACTCGATGCGGCAGGACGGCGAGTTCGGGATACTGGCGCTCGCAGCGGTTACCGTTGCGGGTGTAGATTTCGAGCTTTCCATTATCGATCAAGCAGAGCGCGCGGACGCCGTCCCACTTGAGTTCGGCGGTCCATTCGCCGGACTCGGGCAGAGAAGCGGCAAGGGTGGCGCCCATGGGTTCGAAGAAGCCGGGCATGGCGGCTTTGACGGCGTTGGGCGCGGGGGCTTTGGTGGACGGCTTGAACGCGGGTTTCTTGGTTTTCGCGGGCGCGGGCTTGGCAGGCAGGTCATGCGCGATTTCTTCCTGAGTGCGGCCAGTGAGAATGCTGACCGCATGGTCTTCCACGTCCCAGCCGGGAACGGCCGCGTCGTCCTTCTTCTTGAGCAGAAGCCACTCATTGCCCTTGCCGCGGCCCTTCATGAGGACAAGCGCGAAATCGCCGTTGAGCTTTTCGCCATTCAAGTGGAACTTGAAGTCGCCTTTGGCAATTTGTTGAGTTGCGTTCAAATCGCCGATTAGTTGGTAGGTGCCTCGGTCCCAGAGCATGACGCTGCCGCCGCCGTAGTTGCCCTTGGGAATGTTGCCTTCGAAGTTGCCGTAGTCGAGCGGGTGGTCTTCGACCATGGCGGCGAAGTGTTTGGGCGTGGGATCGAGCGTGGGACCTTTCGGAACGGCCCAGGATTTAAGAGTGCCTTCGACTTCCATGCGGAAATCGTAGTGAAGGTGGGAGGCATGATGGCGCTGGACGTAGAAGCGGGGAAGGCCGGCGTGGGGAGCGGGTTCCGCGGGCGGAGGCTCGGGCGTGGCCTGGAAGTTGCGTTTGCGCTTGTATTCTTCGAGCGACATGGGGCGGGATTTCTGATTCGATGATAGCCGGGGAAGTACCGAACCTGTTGCACGGCTCGAAGACCAAATGTTACGCTTGCCCTCATCTCCATGAAAGCAACTCGATCCTGCCTGATTCTGATCCCTACCTGTCTTTTGGCATGCGTCCTGAACGGGCAAAGCTTATCTGTAATTTACAATTTCCAGTGCTCGCCTGATGTATCCGATCCAAACGGTTTGATCGTTGGGCCTAGCGGAGTACTCTACGGGACGAGCTATGCGGGTGGTGCGGCTAACCTTGGTGCGGCGTTCGAGCTAATTCCGCCTGGCAGCGGAGGGGCTTGGACAGAGCAGGTCATTCACAGTTTTGGAATAGGCAGTGACGGCAGCCATCCAGGCTCGAACCTTGTTCTCGGCTCGAACGGAGTTCTTTACGGGACGACACCTGCCGGCGGGTCGGCCGATGATGGAGTAGTTTTTGAACTCACCCCGCCGAAGGTGCGAGGAGGTTCATGGGAAGAAACGATCATTCATACTTTTCTGGGGGGGACGGATGGCAATGCGCCTTTTGCCCCGCTCCTTCCAGGAAAGAACGGAGAATTCTACGGAGTCACGGCGTACGGAGGCGTGTCAGGCGCAGATGGGTACGGCACTTTGTTCAAGCTAACGCCGCCTCGATCGCTAAGTGGATTGTGGACCGAAGAAGTGCTTTATGCGTTCCAACCGACCGACGTCGGCCAAAACCCGGAGGCAGGTATCGTTTTCGGTCCAGGCGGAAGCATCTTCGGGACGACGCCGATTGTTTTTGGTGAGAAAGGCCCCGTCACTTACGGAACCGTTTATCAGCTTTCGCCTCCAGCCTCTCCGGGCGCAGGTTGGACAATAACCTCCCTTTATAAATTCCCGGGAGGTTCGGCAGGCGGGGCACCTGAGGGAACGCTCACGGTCACGGCACGCGGCGAGATAGTTGGCACGGGTGCGGTCGGCGGAGAGTATAACCAAGGTGTCGCGTACACTCTCAGCCCACCGGCCACCGGCGAAACCGTGTGGACGTACAACAAGATCTATGATTTTTCGGAGAGCGACGCGGGTCCTTCAGGGAGCCTGATCCCGGACGCGTCAGGCGCACTTATCGGAGCAAGTGTTTTCGGGGGCCCACAAGGACTCGGCTCTATCTTCGCGCTGTTTCCCCCATCGAGGCTAGGAGGTAAGTGGTCTCTATACGATGTCATCGACAGCACGGGCGCAGCGGGCGGACCTCTTGGTCCGCCTCTCACCCGAGCTACCGCCAACTCCGTTTATGGTGAAGGGTCGGAGGGAGGTCCTCATGGTTGCGGATCTGTGTTTGTCGATTCATACGTGCTTCCGTGACGCACACGCGTGACCTGAAAGCGGAGCTTACCGAGGGCAATCATACCGATCGCCAGCGACTCTATCCGATGAGGTCCGACGCTGAAGGTTAATGTAATTATTGACAGCCCCTAGCCAATCGGAGGCGCCGGATGAAGTGAACGCATGCCCGAAACAGTAGCGATCCCGGCATCATGAGCGGGGTACCTTGCTTTCGCGGCACCCGGGTTCCGTCCAAGAACCTAAGCACTACTTGGAAGGCGGCCATCCCCTGGCCCGAGTTTCTTCGTCAGTTTCCCGCGGTGACGCAAGAGATGGCTGTTCGGGCGTTGGAGTAAGCAAAAGAGTCTTTGTTTACCAGGTTTGCGTAAAGATTCCGCTAGGTGGGGAGCGGGTTGCACAGGCGACAGTCGGGCTATGTCGCTAGTCTCGTTTTGGGCTTGTGTCCATCGACGTCAATTGTCAGGCGGTTCTGATGTGAAGATAAAATCGACGTGCCTGACTTTGGCGACACACTGGCGTATTCTAAGACAAGGTGACTTATGGCATTAAATAGCCGCGCCCACGTCCATGATCTCGTCGATATGGTACCGGCAGCAAGGCTGGGAGCGGTTCGGGAGCTGCTTGAGCAGATGATCGATCCCGTGTGCTCGCTGGCAGACGCACCGTTCGATGACGAGCCCGTTACTTTAGAGGACCTCGCCGCAATGGAGGCTAGCGTAGCATCGCTCAACCGGAATGGTGGCGTGTCCATGGAAGAAGTTCTTGCCGACTTCGGTTTGAGCATGGAGGATTTTCAGAAGATGGGCGAAGTTCCCATTCCGGAAACGTCGCGCGGGAATGATTACCCGGGTTATCTGGTCCGACGACGCCCGCGCAGACCTTCGAGCGATTGACCGGGAAACCGCTTTGAGGCTTCTCAAAGCCTTGGCGCGTTTTATCCGAACCGAAGCCAGTGACGTCAAACAACTCCGAGGTTTTGATCCGCCTCGTTACCGCCTGCGAGTAGGAAACTGGCGTTTGATTTTCGTCCATCAAGGGGACGACGCAATCGAAATGCTCAACGTTAAGAATCGACGGGAAGTTTACAGGTAGCGAAAAGTCGGGCAGAGCGGCCGGTCCTCACTTACCCCTTCCGCGACATAAAGATATGGAAATGTTTCTCGTTTGATGATATAAGCATTAGGGTACCCGAATTCGCCCTTCCCGGGCACGCGTGAGGATTGACACATGGCCAGTAGCGTTTGGAAGGGACATCTCGCATTCGGATTGGTCTCGTTTCCCGTGCATCTTTCGGTGGCGGCGCGAGGCGAATCCATCAGCTTCAACCAGCTCCATAAGCCGGATGGGTCGCGCATCAAACTGGTGACGTTTTGCCAGAAGGAAGACAAGCCGATTCCGCGCAATGAGATCGTGAAGGGCTACGAATACGAGAAGGATCACTACGTCGTGATTGACGACGAAGAGATCAAGAAGGTGGCCCCGAAGACGGCGAAAGTGATGGAGATTCTGGAGTTCGTGAAGGGCACGGACGTCGATTCGGTGTATCTGGAAAGTTCCTATTACATTGCGCCGGATGAAGGCGGCGAGAAGCCGTATGCGTTGCTGTTTGAGGCGTTGCGGGAGAGCGGATATTACGGAATCGCGAAGGTGGCGATGCATAACAAGGAGCACATCGTGGTGCTGCGGCCGGCGCACACGGGCATGGTGCTGCACACGATGTACTACCGCAATGAGATTCGCGCGGCGGATGAGTTTCGGACGGATACGACCGTGATCAAAGAGAAAGAATTGCAGTTGGCCCGGACGCTGATCGATGCGCTGGCGTCGAACTTCGAACCGGAAAAGTACCACGACACGTACCGCGAGAATCTGGACAAAATGATTCAGGCGAAGATTGAAGGGCATAAGGTAGTGGAGACGCCGGCCCAGCATATCGCGCCGGTGATCGACATCATGGAAGCTCTGCGGAAGAGCCTGGAGCAGAAGAAACCGGTGAAGCGGGCGGAAGGGGCGACGGCGGAATCGGAGGCCGAAGCCGAGGAAGCACAGCCGGTGGCGGCGAAGAAGCGCGCGGGTCAAAAGCGCGCGAGCAGATCTTCGGCGTAGAGCGCGCCGTGGGGGTCTTCCTCATGCTTGAAGAACGCGAAGACGTCGCGGCCTGAATCGAGCTGTTCGCGAGTCTGGCGTTCAATTTCGGCCAGCGTTTCTTTCCCGTATTCCGCCTTGCGCAGGCGGCTGTAGACGAAGTCCGCGGTGACTACTTTGGGGATTTCGAGTTTTTCGGATTCTGCTAGACACAGACTGACGTTCCGTTCGCCAAGGGTGTCGTATGTGGCGTCGGCCAGCCACGAGTCGTGGCGGAATTCAAAGGCGTAGCGATAGTCGCTGGGCAGGATCGCGAGGAAATCGCGGAGGACGGTTTGGTCGCACTTGAAGTTGGGGCCGAGTTGGAACAGGATGGGGCCGAGCCGGCGGGCGGTGCGCAAGGGGTCGATCATCTTCAAGAACAGCTCGGTGGATTCGAGCGCGTTCTTGAGCTTCAGGATATGGGTGATGCGCATGTTGGCCTTCACCGCGAAGGTGAAGTGTTCGGGCGTGCTCCTGACCCAGTTTTCAAGCGTGGCGGCGGACGGCAATCTGCGGAACGTGTAATTGATTTCAACCGCGTTCAGGCGCGCGCTGTAATGCGGTAGGAACGATTTGGCGGGCAGCTTGGCAGGGTAGAAGTCGGGCTTCCAGGAAGCGTAAGCGAAGCCGGAGGATCCGGCGTGAAGGCGCGGCATCTGAAGATTATCCAACGCGGCTGATACGCTGATAGCTTGTCACCGAAAATGTCTGAAATGCTAGCGTCCGGCTCAGGGCTTGAACTTGTGGTTCCGACGTGCGGGCCGGGGATCGGCGATGTCATTTTGAAGCCCGATTCCGACAAGCTGATAGCCGGGGTTGAGATCAAACCGCTCGCGTTATGGCCCGACGATCGTGGGTACTTTCTGGAACTACTGCGTGGCGGCCAAGGATTAGTGGCGCGGTTTCCGGCGGCGAGTACCCAGATATCCGCGGCGCTTAGTTATCCACAGACCATCAAGGCCTTTCACTATCATTTGCAGCAGACCGATTGCTGGAGCGCGGTTCTGGGCATGTTCCAGTTTGTGTTAGTCGATTTACGAATCGGCTCGGGAACCTATGGGGTGCGGAACACCTTGTATTGCGGAACGCTGCGGCCCTGGCAGGTGTTGATTCCGCCTGGGGTGGGGCACGGATATAAGGTGATCGGGACCGAGCCGGGGATGTTAGTGTATGCGACGGACCGGTTCTATAACCCGAAGGACGAAGGCAGAATTCCTCACGACCATCCGCTGATAAGTTATAACTGGGAGACGCAGTTCAAGTGATCTTCGTAACGGGCGGGGCCGGATTTATCGGTTCCCAGTTTGTGCGGGACTACTTAGCGTACAAGCGCGGCCGGGTTATCGTATTCGACAAGCTCACCTACGCGGGCAATCTGGATAACTTAGCGGGCGTACAGGCTGACGCGCAGTATAGTTTTGTGCAAGGCGATATTTGCGATGCGGCGGCCGTGCATGACGCGCTTCCGGAACACTGCGAGGCGATTGTGCACTTCGCGGCGGAATCGCACGTGGACCGGAGCATTCTAAGCGCGGCGGAGTTCGTACGAACGAACGTGCTGGGGACGCAGGTTCTGCTGGATGCGGCGAGAGCGCGGAAAGCTGCGCGATTTCTACATATCTCGACGGACGAAGTAGGAGGGAGTATTCCGGCGCCGGAGCACTTCAGGGAAGATGGGCCGCTGCGGCCGAGCAGTCCTTACGCCGCGAGTAAGGCGGCGGCCGAACACCTGGTCACCGCGGCACACCATACTTTCGGAATGCACACCATGATTACCCGGACCAGCAACAACTACGGGCCCTATCAGTTTCCGGAGAAGTTGATCCCGCTGGCAATTGCGAAGGCCATCCGTGGAGAGCCGATTCCGGTGTATGGGGACGGGATGCAGGTGCGGGACTGGATTCATGTGGAAGACAACTGCCGGGCACTGATGACGGTGCTTGAGCGAGGCCGGCGCGGGGCGACTTACCATATCGGCGGCGGCAATGTTCTGCCGAACGTTTATGTACTAAGAATGTTATTGCGCGTGTTGGATCGGCCGGAGAGCTTATTGACTGAAGTTACCGATAGGCTGGGCCATGACCGCAGATATGCGGTGGATTGCTCGTTGATCCGAGAAGAGTTAGGCTGGCGTCCAGAGATCGAGTTTGAAGTGGGGCTGAGGCTGACGGCCGAGTGGTATCGGGGGAATCAGGAGTGGGTGGAACGGGCACGGAGCGGGGAAGTGCGGGTGTTCTGATTCATAACCACGCCTGCGATAAACTTACCCGAAAGCAATGAAACTACATCGGCGCGTTGCTATCACAATCGTCTTCTGTGCCGCTCTTTCATCGGCATCCGCGCAAACCTTCACTACTCTATTCAGCTTCAATACTTCGGTCGGCACCAATCCGCCCGGCCCCTTTGCCCAGGGCGTGGGTGGCGCACTATATGGAACAACGGGCGCCACGCTGTTCCGGCTCAGCGGCGGAACAGTGGTCGATGTCTTTGATTTCGGAAGCCCGGAATATCACACCGAATATGGGGAACAGCCGCAAGCGCCGCCGACGCTGGGCGACGATGGAAACATCTATGGCTCGTGCTCGATTTTCGGTCCTAACTCCACATACGGCTCGCTCTTCAAGATCACTACCGCCGGCGTCATAGAGAATCTTCACGGCTTCGATGGTCTGGATGGCAATGGCCCAAGTGCCGTGGTTCTCGGCAACGACGGCAATTTTTATGGCACGACGGTGAATGGCGGCCCAGGCGCCGACGGGGAGATGTTTTTCGGTTATGGCACCATCTTCAAATCCACTCCGGGAGGAACGTTCACCAACCTATACAACTTCACCAGTACGGGTGTCTTCCCGTTACCATCCGCGTTGACCCTTGGGGAGGATGGCAACTTTTACGGAACCACCTTGTCTTCAGGGGCGGATGATCTCGGCACGGTCTTCCAGGTTACACCCGACGGAACGTTTACCACCATCTACACATTCGATGGGATGAGCGGCTCGAATCCGGGCCCGCTCACGCTGGGAGATGACGGAAACTTCTACGGGATAACGGCGCTCGGGGGCGCTGCGAATCTTGGGACGATCTTTAAGATCACACCCCAGGGAGCGATCACCACCCTGTATAGTTTCTCGCCGCCGGATGGCGCCGGAACCAAGTCAGCATTGACACTGGGCAGCGATAAGAATTTCTACGGAACAACTTATCAGGGCGGCGCCAATAACGACGGCACCCTTTTCAAAGTGACTCCCGAGGGAACCTTTACCCTACTGCATAGTTTCCAAGGCGCGATAGATGGGAAGAACCCGATGAACGGGCTTACGCAAGACACCAACGGGAAGTTCTTCGGGACTACTTACTCGGGCGGAGCGAACAATGATGGAACCATCTTCAGCCTCGACGCGGGCTTAAGGCCGTTTGTCCTTCTGCAAACCTTCGAGGGCAAAGCCGGCCGGTCGATCGGGATTCTCGGACAGGGCTTCACTGCGGGAACGACTGTCTCTTTTAACGGTACCGCGGCTGCCGCGCGCGTAATCTCAAGCGCCTACCTTACCGCGACCGTTCCCGCCGGTGCGGCTACCGGCCCGGTAACGGTAACTACGGGAGCCGATACTTTGATCAGCAACCGGGCGTTCATCGTCGTCGAATAATCTTGAAAGGCTTAGACCGGAAATCGCTTCGTCACATTCGGCCGCGGCTGCCCGGTGCGATGCGGCGTCAGCACAATATTCAAATCCAGTTCACTCACGCGCGCGCCCACCCGCGCCACCAGCTTCTTCGTGTTCTGATTCGTCACCACATCGAACAGCGCGTGATGCGGCGAGTGAATCTCACACGAAAGCGTCCAATCGCCTTTCCGCAGCTCCGCCAACTGCCCGTTCAACGTGATCTCCGCGTCCGTCATCATGCCCCACATCAGGTCCACCGGCTGCTCCGCCACCAGCGTGTCCTGAATCAGAATGGCCTGCTTTTGCGCAATCCCGATGCGTCTCTGCAACTGCTTCACCTTGCCCGGATAAGCGTGGCTCAAGTCGATTTGCACCCAACTCAAGTCCGCCGCGAACTCATGGCGCGTGATGCGCGCTTCCGCCTTGTGATCCTGGTCTTCGCCATCGATCATCACCGTATTGTGCGCGCCCGTGCCGGTCTTGAAGTAGGTGAACCGCTTGTTGCCGAAGTAGGCGGGCACGTTGTAGTCTTCCGGACCAGGGTCGTATCCCCACCTGACGCCGCCCGCATCCAGCACAAAAGATCCCAGATCCAGATGCGCGTGGCTGGCCGTATTGTCGCCGCCCTTTACCGCCAGAAAGATGGCGTTCGCGTCCTCCCATGACGTACGCATGAAAGCGCTCTGCACGCCGCTGAAGATCGCGTCCGTCGGCCACATCTCGCTCTGCGGCGATTTCGCGTCCCGATAGAACCACACCACGTCCAGCGCGTCGGTGTGCGCGCTGCGTTCGGATTCGATCTGCTCCTGCCACGCGTACACCGGCTCCTCGAAGCGCCGCGCCAGCCAGAACATTTCGGCGGCGGTTCCGGCATCGTCCCCCGCGTCGCCGAAGTTGAACGTCTTGCCGAAAGGCCCCGTGAAGTGGACCCGGAAGCGTCCCGTACGGCTGAATCCATGCGAGAGCGAAAGCCCGTGATCGTCGTCGAGCGCGCTTTCGAGCGACGCCATCAGGTTCACCGCATAGCGCGTCGCATAGTTCCAATACGTGGGACCTTCCGGCCAGCCGCCATCCGGGCCATACGTCGCCATCGCGCGCGGCAGCGACTCAAAAGCGCTCGTGAGCACCCGCCGCGCCATCTCCGGATGATCTTCCGCAACCGCGAGCGCGCCCATGCTGAACGCGCTGTTACAAACCAGATTCCAGTTGTGGTTGGCCGTCACCCATGCGGCCGGCTCCTTATACGCGGCCATCGCGGGCTCGAGACCTTTCTCCAGCAGCGCCGCCCGAATCCAGTCCCGATCCGCCGCGCCCAGCCCCGCATACAGCCAGTCGTACCCGATCGCGAAGGCGTGCGCCATCTCCGCCACATCGAGAAAGTGCTGCGGGTTCCAGTTCGGAAACAGAGCGGCGGCCCTCAGTTCCTTAACCGCCCGCTGCAGGTGCTGCGGCTGATTGTCCAGGCGATAGAGAAGCGCCAGCGTATACACGCGGTCCAGCACCCGGCGGGACTGCGCAAGCAGGCGCGGACCCACCAGTTTGAATTCCGCGGGCGGCGTGGTCTGCAGCCGGTCCGCCTCATGCTCCAGGTTGTCGCGCAGCTTGCGCGCCAGCGGATGTTCCCGGGTCAGCGCCACAATGCGCCCCAGTTCGCTATCCGGAAGAATCAGCCGGGGATGCTCGCGCTTCAGATTCCGTAGTGGATCGCCGCCCGTCGGCGGTTCCGTCGCTTGCCCAAAAGCCACTCCGCAAGCGGCCAGTTGCGCCAGCAAGGTACGTCTTGTGAGTGATTCCCCCGGCATAGAACGCCGATCCGGCGAATGGCGCTACGCTGCGCCGCGTCGGCTGCGAACCTGTTCCGTCTCCCAGCTTTTCTCCGCGTCCGCATATTGCCGGAGCTGCGCTGTCGAAGGCGTAATCAGATCTTTCTCCAGATCTTCGCCGGAAAGGATCAAGTGCTCCAAATGCTGCTTGGCCAACCGCGCGCACCACGCGTCCGTCATCTTGACGTCCACGTCCGCCGCCAGATTCCGCAGCGTCAAATGCGGCATGGAGATGGTCTTGAAACCGCTCTCTTCCCCCTCGGCGACCACGAACTTCACGTCCACCGAATCGCTATGCCGGATGGAGATCGCGGTCTGCAGCCACTTGAAATATACCTTCCACGTGCGGCCGAACGGATCGGGTCCGCACGTGAACTCGCGAAAGTTCTCCATGCCCGTTATCTTACCCTGTAGATCAGATGGCATCTTACGAACAGGAACTGGAATTTGGGCGCGGCATTGCGCGCCGCGCCGGCGAAGTGGCGCTGGACTACCGGAGCCGCGGCATCGGCTATGAGGCGAAATCGGACGAGTCGCCGGTCACCATCGCGGATCGTGAATGCGAGAAGTTGATCGTCGAAGCGATAAGAAAGGCCTACCCCGAAGACGGGCTGCTCGGTGAGGAAGGCGCGCTCCGCGAGTCGCAGAACGGCCGTAAGTGGATCATCGATCCGATCGATGGCACCCGCGACTTCATCCGCGGCACGCGCGCCTGGAGCGTCCTCATCGGCCTGGAGGAGAAGGACGAAATCGTTGCCGGCTTCGCTTACTTCCCGTCCTATGGCGAGATGTTCTCGGCGGCCAAGGGCGGCGGCGCCTGGTGGGCTGTCGACGCTGTCACCCCGCCCACGCGCATGCAGGTTTCCAACATCGCGAAAATCTCCGATGCGTTGGTCTGCGTCAACGGCTTAAGTTATGTGAACCGCTATCCGTTCGCCGATGAACTGCTCGGCTGGATGGCGGGGACCTGGGGCGTGCGCAGCATGGGCGGCTGCCTGGACGCCATGCTTGTCTCGACCGGGCGCGCCGACATCTGGATCGAGGCGCAGGCCAAGCCGTGGGATCTCGCGCCGCTCAAGATCATCGCCGAGGAAGCCGGCGCGGTCACGTTCGATTTCGCCGGCCGCAACACCATCTACGGCGGTAACTTCGCCATCACCGTTCCCGCGCTGGCCGACGGACTGAAGCGGCTGCTCGGCCGCCGCGAGGAAGACCGCATATGAATCTGGTGGCCGAACTTACCGGGTTGCGCCGCTTCACTCTGGCCGAGCGCGAACTTCCCGATCCCGCGCCGGGCGAAGTGCAGGTTCAGGTCGCCGCCATCGGCATCTGCGGGTCCGACATGCATTCGTTTGTGGAAGGCTCCGTGGGTGACCAGATCTGTAAGTACCCGATGGTGCTGGGGCATGAACCTTCAGGCGTTGTATTGAAAACCGGCGCGGGCGTGATGCATTGGTCGCCGGGTGACCACGCCGCGCTGGAGCCCGCAATCTATTGCTACCACTGTGAATTCTGCATGAGCGGACGCCACAACGTCTGCGCCAACATGCGCTTCATGAGCTCCACGGAAACTCCCGGATTCTTTCGCGAGCGCGTTAATCTTCCCGCGGTGAACTTACTGAATCTGGGAAGAATTGGCTTGCGCGAAGGTACGCTGATCGAGCCTTTGGCCATCGCCCTGCACTCGCTCCAGTTCGCGCCGCCGCGGGTCGGCGACCATGTGGCCGTGATCGGAGCGGGACCCATCGGACTGTTGACCATCGCGCTCCTCAAGCTAAACGGCGCGTCGCGGATCTGGGCCGTGGAGCCTGTGGCGCACCGGCGCGATATGGCGATCGCGATGGGAGCGGATGCCGCGATCGACCCCGGCGCAGTCAATCCCGTGCAAGAAATTCTTAGGGACACCTCCCGGCGCGGCGTGGACGCCGTTTACGATTGCGCCGCAAAACCGAACTCGCTCGCGTGGTCGATCGACATGGTCCGCAGCGCCGGTGCCCTGATCCTCACCGGCATCCACTCCGAAGTGGAGACGCCGCTCAACTTACACACTCTTCGGCGCAAGGAAGTTACATTCTTCAACGTGCGCCGTTCCAACCATGAAAGCGAACTCGCCCGCGACTTACTCGCGACCCACTCGCGCCTCTTCGCCCCGGTAATTACCCACGAAAGGCCGATGGACGGGATCAATGAAGCATTCGAGCTGGTGTCAAGCTATGGGGACGGCGTAGGGAAGTTACTAATTACGCCCGGGATAAGATAGCGGAATGGCGGCGGATTACGTCGAAGAGCGCGATGGCGGCTATTACAGGGGCACCCGGATTTCCCTGAACTCGATCATCCCGGCATTCCGTGCGGGCGGATCGGCGGAGAGGAACGCACCGCCGCTCCAGCCGGACCTCCGCGCCAAACTCCTGCGTATTCGCAATGAGACGCAAATGAACCGGCTGGCGTGAAGGTCCGCTTCCTCTTTCAAATTCTTTCGTGATCATTTGACTCGTCACCCATCGCCATCGTCCGCGAACCGAACCAGCGCTCCACAATCACGCGCACATCCACCGAGTGGTTGAAAAACATAATCTTCGCTTTAGGAGCCACTTCATGCGTTACGTCGATAATCTGTTCCAAGAAGTAACTCATCGCCGGATCACCCACCACCGCGCCTCCGATTAGAACGCCGTCGCAAGGCTCCGTTCTTAGTCGGCTTCGAAAAGGATCGAGGCCGGTCTCGGGCGACGCGTGAATAATTTCGTACCGATAGCCGGCGCTGGTCATCCGCTTCCGAAGGTCACTCAACCTCTGGGCGATCTTTGCGCGCTCTTCTACCGGGATCGACGGATGATCCAACGGCAGCCCGATGTGGAAAATGGATATAGCCGGAGTCATGTCCATGACGAATTCACAGTATCATTCCCTGACCTTTGATAAGCCAGTTCTGAAAGGAGAAACCAACATCGGGAGCGGAACTTGTCACCGTCAGCGCCGCTGCCCTGAGCAACCTCACGAAATCGCGCGCTTCGGGCGCACACTACAGCTCGGAAAGCGCGTTCCTGAGCGCGGCCGGCGTCGATGGAGTTGGACTTGCAGAGGACGGGCGCCGCGTCTACTTCGCTCTTCCGCTTGCACCCTACGGCGCGCTTGCCGAGAAGTCGCTCGTTCTTGCGAGTCAAATTGTCCTCGACTACTTATGGGGCGAGACCGCAAAGACGATCATCGCCGCTATTGCCAAGGCCGTCGAAGACGCGACCCCGGTGCGCTTCGTGCAAGTGGGCGAGGCGGGCGGAGATCGCGCTTCCGGCCGCTACGCTCCGCTCGTCCGCAATTCAGTTGATGGGCAGCGGCTTGAAGAGCGTTCCGCTGCCGAAACTGCTCGCCGCAATCCGAAGCGTCTTCGAGGCTGCCGTACCGGCCAAGCTCCAGATCGCGACCCGAACCATGCCCCTTTCAAAGATCGAAGAAGCCTGGCAGGCGCCGGCCAAGCCACGCATCGTCATCACCATGCGGAGCGCCGCTGAACACAACTAAGTCGTCAAGCCTTACACTACAAAAGCAGGATAGTGATATTGACCTCGATGAAATTCCCGGTCGATCAACGTTCTGGATCGTTGTAAGCTCGTGCCTCCGGATTTTTGGGTTCCCATAGCCTCAAAACGCGCTAATATCTATCACCGTGTACGACCTAAACCCACCGCGAAACTCCAGCGACGAATCGCCGCTCTCCATCCCCTCACCCGCCACTCCGGCCGAGGAATTCAGCGCCCGCCTGCACGCCTTCACTCCGTACGTTTATGTCACACCAGCGCTGATCGGAATCAACGTTCTGGTCTATCTGATCATGATCATCAACGGCGTCGACTTCATGGAACCCAAAGTCGATGCCCTACTCCGCTGGGGCGCCGATTTCGGTCCAACCACACTTACCGCCGGCCAATGGTGGCGCATGTTCACCTCCATGTTTCTCCACATCGGGCTCATCCACATCGCGTTCAATATGTTCGTGCTTTTTCAGGCCGGACCTTTCGTGGAGCGGCTGCTCGGCAACGTCACATTTCTGGTCGTCTATCTGGTTTCCGGGTTGACCGGCGCGCTGGCGAGCCTTGCCTGGAATCCCTATGTGGTCAGCGCGGGAGCCTCCGGCGCCATTTTCGGCGTGTATGGCGCGCTGCTCGGCTTCCTGCTGCTGAGTAGGAACGATACGGTTCCGCCGGAGACCGTCGGCCCACTCACGCGCAGCGCCTTGATCTTTCTCGGCTACAACGTAATCTACGGAGTGTTGAATAAGGGCACCGATCTGGCCGCGCACGCGGGCGGCCTCGTCGGCGGTTTTATCTGCGGGGCCGTCTTAAGTACGCCGCTCACGCTGGAACACCGCCGCTCCCGCTACCTGCGAACCGCCGCCATCGCCGTGGCGTCGGCGGTTTTTGCAATCGCTTCCTTCGCGTCGCTTCCACGCCCGGTGGATATGCGGGCGCGCCTTCAGGAGTTCACCGCCGTCGAGAAACGGACGCTCGCGGCCTTCAACGCGGATTTGCGGCGCTCTCGCACGGAAAAGTGGAAGGACGAGCAGCTCGCCGATCTGATCGAGAAGCAGGTGCTCCCCGACTGGACGCGGGAGCGCGACTCGCTTGCGCGGTTGACCGGGCTGCCGGCGAAGCAGCAGCAGTTCGTTACATCGCTGGTGAGTTACATGGATTTGCGCCGGCAGGGCTGGACCATGCTGGCGGCCGGTTTGAGAAAGCACGACGTCACCGCGGTGCGGAGGGCGAACATGAAGCAGCAGGAAGCGGTAACCACTCTCCAGGCGTCGATGTCTGGAGTCAAGCAGCCATACCTTCCGCCTCTCGATATGCCGCCAGCTACCAAGCCTTTCGGAACCCTTAAAACCAACAAATGAAGCGCGCCTCTCAATCACTCTGCGTTCGTCTCAAATCGGCGTTCATCTCCGTTCATCAGCGGCCAATAAGGAATCCGGATTTAACGGTTCGTGATCGGAGTCTGACCGTTGTAATCCCCGTAGGTGCCATTCCAATCAGCATGTAGTGGAGGTATGCGGATCTTCGAAGTTGGGACCGCTCTCCCCTGAAATTTGGTTGCAGACGATGCATCTCCCGGGCTATCCTGGCGCTACCATCATTGCGCGCGAGTCGATGCCGAAGAACCTTGGTGAGATCGTGGAGAAGGCGTTGGGCTATAAGCTGCCGAATGTGGTTGCAACGGATCAGCCGTTGCTTGAACTAGGGCGAAGCGTCATCAGCCTGGGACTGGCTTCCTGGCTTCCTGCCGATGTTTGATACCGCTGCTGCCCTCGGCGTTCATTATTCATCCATACTCGAATCCCGCCACGCGCCTGACGCGGTCAACGCTCCGCTGGAGAGTCAGAACTAAGCTTCACCGGGATGTAGCGCGCGTTTGGAAAGTACCGCGAGGTGGGGTCGTCGAACCTGATCCCCCCCGAGGAGACTTAAGCCTATTCACACCGCTCCCACCCACCTTCTTTGACTTACCTCTTGTAGTCTGGTATAAACACTGCGTCTTACTCTGCCGGCTAAATCCCCGGCACGTTCGCAATTTATGGCAAGTAAAAAGAAATCGGAACCCTCCGCCGTCGATGCGGGCCGGCCGCGTTCCGGCTTGGCGGATGGCGCCCGTGGCGTGCCGCCGCCCGCGCCCGCGGTGGACCAACCTCGGGAAGATCAGATGAAGGCTCTGGAGCAGGGGCTTCGCCTCTTTCGCGAGCACCGGTTCGATGAGGCGCGCGCCGTCTTCGAGCACGCCGCCAAGGGTCCGCAGTTGTCCGTCACCCACGTCGCGAAAAGCCACATGGCCGTTTGCGACCGCCGCAGCCAGAAGCCCGGCACAGAGCTGCAAACCGCCGAGGATCACTACAATCACGGCATCGAGCGGCTCAACGCGCGGGACTTCGGCCCGGCCCGCAGGCACCTCGCCGCGGCGGTCGCGCTGAAGCCGGATGCCGATCATATGCTTTACGCCCTGGCCGCCGTGCTGGCGCTCTGTGGCGATCCGGCGGGTTCATATGAGAACCTAAGACGTGCGATTGAAAGCGACCCGCGCAACCGCAACGCCGCCCGGCACGATCCGGATTTCTCCGCCGTGGCCAACTCCCCTCTGTTTGCACAGCTCCTGCATCCGGAGAAGCAGCAGCCGTTCTAGCGTGAACACGCCGGAATGAGTTCGCCGCTACGCATCGTGGCGATCGGCGGCGGCACCGGTTTGTCCGCTCTGCTCCACGGGCTCAAACAGATCGCCACCCCGCTCGACATCACCGCCGTCGTGACCGTCACCGATGACGGAGGCAGCTCCGGCCGTCTGCGCCGTGATTTCGCGGTGCTTCCGCCGGGCGATATCCGTAACTGCATGGTCGCCCTTTCGCAGGACGAAGCCCTGCTTTCCAAGCTCTTCCAATACCGCTTCCAGAGCGGCACCGGGTTGAAGGGCCACAGCTTCGGCAATCTGTTTCTCACCGCGCTCGCCCACATCACGGGGGATTTCGCCCTGGCCGTGAAGCAATCCGCCGAAGTGCTTAAGATTCGCGGCCATATCTTTCCTTCCACCTCGGAGAACGTCCAGTTGGAAGCCGTGCTGGAAGATGGTTCGCTCGTCACCGGCGAGACCAGGATCAGCAAAAGCCGCCTGCACGTTTCCACCATCCGCCTGCTGCCGCGGCACTGCAAGCCGCTTCCGGAAACGCTGGAGGCCATCGCGGCGGCGGACCTGATCACGCTCGGCCCCGGATCGCTCTTCACCAGCGTGATCCCGAATCTCCTCGTCGCCGGCATCCCGGAAGCCATCCGCGCCGCCACCGCCACCAAAGCCTACTTCGTGAACCTCATGTGGCAGCCGGGTGAGACCGTGCGCTTCCGCGCGTCCGACCATATCCGCGCCATCCACCAGCATGCGGGCGGCAAGCTGATCGATATCGCCGTCGTGAACTGTAGCCCCATCCGCCCCGCCATGCGCCGCCGTTATGCGACGGCTAAAGTGGAGCCGGTGGAAAACGACGTGGACAATATTCGCGCGATGGGAATAAAAGTGGTACAGGCCGAGCTGCTGCAGCGGTCCGAAGTGGTGCGGCATAATCCGCGCGCCACCGCCAACGTCGCGTTGCGCCTGCTGCGGGCCAATCGCCGGAAAAGACTGAGGGATGCCGATGAAGGTTGAAGCGACAGTGGTGGTAATGGCCGCGGGCCTGGGAACCCGGATGCGTTCCCGGCAGGCCAAAGTGCTGCACAAAGCCGGCGGGCAGACGCTGGTGGAACATGTCCTGGATGCGGCGGCGGCCATCGCTCCGCCGGAGCGCACCTTTGTGGTAATCGGCAACCAGGCCGAGCGCGTGCGTGCGCTCCTCGAACCGCGCGGCGTCGGCTTCATTCATCAGACCGAGCAACTGGGCACCGGCCACGCCGTGATGTGCGGCCGCGACCAACTTCAGCGACTCGACGGATTGCTGGTAGTCCTCAACGGCGATGGCCCGCTGCTGCGCTCGCAGACCCTCGAAGAATTGGTCTGGCAAGCGCAGTCCGGCGAGTTCGCGGCCGTCATGATCACGGCGGAATTGGAAGACCCCACCGGCTATGGGCGCATCGTCCGCGGACCCGATGGAAGCGTGCAAGCCATCGTCGAGCAGAAAGCCGCCACGCCCCAGCAGCTCGCCATCCGCGAAGTCAACACCGGACAGTATTGCTTCGATGCCGCCTTGTTCTGGAAGCACGTCGGCGAGCTGCGTCCGGATAACCCCGCGCGCGAATACTACCTCACCGATATGATCCAGATCCTGATCCGTGCCGGGCATCGCGTGGCCCCGTATCGCGTGGATGACCCAAGCGAGCTCATGGGGATCAATAACCGCGTGGAACTGGCCGCGGTCGACGCCATTTTCCGCGCGCGCAAGGTGCATGAGTTGATGCTGGCGGGCGTGACCATCGAAAAGCCGGAAACCGTAACTGTCGATCAAAACGTTTCGGTCGGGATGGACACCGTAATCGAGCCCTTCGTGCGCCTCCTGGGAACTACCCGCATCGGTGAGAACTGCCGGGTGGGATCGTACTCGATTCTGACGGACGCCCAAGTAGATGACGACGTCGAAATTCACCCCTTCACCAGCATTCATGATGCGAAGTTGGCTGCGGGCGCGCACGTCGGCCCCTATTCGCGCGTGCGCCCCGGCAGCGAGGTGGGCCGCAACGCCCACATCGGAAACTTCGTCGAATTGAAGAAGGCGAGCATCGGCGAAGAGGCCAAAGCGATGCACTTGGCGTACCTGGGAGACTGCTCCATCGGCGCCCGCACCAACATCGGCGCGGGAACCATCACCTGCAATTTCGATGGCGTCCTCAAGCATCGGACCGGGATCGGAAACGACGCCTTCGTGGGAAGCAACTCCACTCTCGTCGCCCCCATCGAGATTCGCGACGACGCCTATATCGCGGCGGGCAGCGTGATCACCAAGCCCGTGCCGAGCGGCGCGCTGGCATTAGGCCGCGCCCGCCAACTCATAAAAGAAGGCTGGGTGGCGCGCCGGAAAGCGGCCGCGAAACAACCCGCGGAGCCATAAGCCGCGCACTTACTTCTTCATTGACGATAGCGACGTTCCGCGCTCCACCAGCACCTGCGGGAGCGCCCACGAGAACACCACGCCGCCGCTGCTCACCACCACATATTGCCGCCCGTCCAGCTCATAAGTGATCGGCGAGCTTTCCATGTGCGCACCCGTCCCCGCATGCCACAACGTCTGCCCGTCGCTCGTCCGCAGCGCCAAAAAATTACTCGTGGAATCGCCCGTAAACGTAATCCCGGAATCGGTTGTTAGTACGCCCGCACCGGCCCCGCCGCCCGCTTCATGGCTCCATCGAATCTTCCCCGTCTGGTAATCGATCGCTTCAATCACGCTCTTGCCCCAAACATCGTAATCCGCCCCGGCCCACCCAAACGTCCCGTCCGCGGGCTTGGCAAAGTAGATCCCATAGCTCGGTCGCGCCGACACCACGAACAACCCCGTCTTCGGATCGAAGCTGGGCGACCGGTAGTTCGTCAAACCGCCTTCCTGCGGC
This sequence comes from Bryobacteraceae bacterium, assembly GCA_965225785.1. Classification (GTDB taxonomy): domain Bacteria; phylum Acidobacteriota; class Terriglobia; order Bryobacterales; family Bryobacteraceae; genus Bog-113. Next base: position 699,008 of record CBDDBV010000035.1, read on the forward strand.
GCCACCAGCCGTCCGTCCCTCGCCGGTTCCTTATCGGGGTTCGGAATCGGCCGGCCCTGCTTATCGATACCCAGCGACCAGTTCACCGGGCCGAACGGAACCGTCAGCAGGCTCTTGCCGTTCGTCCGGTCCAGGACGAAGAAGTAACCGTTGCGCGAGGTCTGCATCAGCATCTTGCGCGGCGTGCCGTGGAAATCGGCGTCCACCAGCACCGGCGTTTCCACCGCGTCCCAATCATGCGTGTCATGCGGCGAAGCCTGAAACGCCCAGGACATCTTCCCGTTATCCGGATTCAGCGCGACAATGCTGCACGTGTTCGGATCGTCTCCCGGCCGGTTCGCCGCCGTCAGCACCGGCGTCGGATTCCCGGTGCCCCAATAAATCAAATTGAGTTCCGGATCGTAAGTGCCGATCATCCACGTCATGCCGCCGGTCGTCGCGTCGGGAGTGCCCACCGGCGGCGTGCTGTTCCATTGCCACTGCGTCTTGCCCGTTTCCGGATCGATCGAGCGGAGATAACCGGTCAGGTTATCGAAGTCCCCAGAGACGCCGATCATCACGTGGTTGCGCACCACCAGCGGCGCCATCGTCGTCCAGTAGCCTTTCTTCGCGTCGGCCACCACCACGTCGAACCGCACCTTCCCATCGCTCGCGTTCAGGCTGATCAGATGCGCGTCCGGCGAGAGGAAGTAGAGCCAGTTCCCGTACATCGCGACGCCGCGCTGGCCGATGTGAAATCCTTTATTCGGCGGGTACGTATAGTGCCAGATCTGTCGGCCGGAGCGCGCGTCCACCGCGTAGACGTTATCGGGCAGCGTGAAGTACATGACGCCGTCCACCACCAGCGGCGAAGATTTAATCGGTTGGCTCTGGCCCGTCTGAAAGGCCCACGCCAGGCTGAGTTCACCCACGTTCCTCTCGTTGATCTGCGTGAGCGGGCTGTGCCGCCGCCCGGAGTAATCGCCGTGATAGCCGGGCCATTCGTCGGCGGGCGGATGCAGCAGCGTATCGGGGATGACGCCTTGCGCCGGAAGCACTGGGGCAAGGCAGAAGAGCAGGGAAGTGAGTAAGAGCGGCTTCATGTTATTTGAGAGTCTGCAGATACGCCATCAGATTGTGAATATCGTCGTCGGTGTACTTCGCCAGTAGCTCGACGTGCGCGTCCACCGGCGTATTCACCGTGAACTTCACGCGGTCGGTGGGCCACGAGCGATACCGCCCGGAAGAATCCCGAATCGCGATCGTAAACTCATCCTGCGCCGCAAACGTGCCTTTCACCGTTTCACCGGAAGGAAGCGTCACCGTCACCGTGCCCGGAATCTTCCCGGGGTTCAGCATGCGCTGCTCCAGTTCCAGTCCCACGTGCCGATTGGCCACGCCCGCCAGATCGCCCGTCGCGGAGTGACAGGACGCGCATCCGCCCGCGCCGTTGAAGTACGCGCGGCCCGCTTCCACGTTACCCGTCTGCAGGTCGGACACATCCACCCCGCGCCGTCCGCCGTGCTGCGAATCCGCTTTGCGCTTCTGATCGTGAATGAACACCACCAGCGCCGCGATATCCTGATCCGGCAGCGCGAACTTGGGCATTCCCTTATCCACGATTCCATTGCGCACAATCACGCCGATCTTGTCGCCGTTGACGTCGTCTTTGACGATCTTCGACTCCGTCAGATCGGGTCCCGTTTCGCCGCCGCCCGCATCGCGCCCGTGGCAGAACGCGCAGTTCTGCTGAAACAGCGAGTTGCCGCTCTCAATCAGAGCGGGCGTGGGCGCGGGAGGCGGCGTTTTCTGGGCGCCGAGCGGAAAAACACCAGGCAGCAGCAGTGCGTACAGGACAACGAGTGAACGGTTCATGAAGGAGTTAGCTTGCGCAGCTATTCTACTATGCGCCCGCGGCGTGAGTGAGCCGCGCGGCGAAGCGGATCTCCTGCCCCATTCAAACCGTCGCCGTGAACCTCGTCGGGAGATCCGGCGTAATCAGCCCATTCACCAGCGCCAGCAACTGCGACGGTATAAACGGCTTCGCCAGAAAGTGCCATCCCTCGTTGAGAATCAACATCCCCCCGGGAAACCCCGACATCAACAACACCTTCACCGCGGGTCGCTTCAGAGTAAGCTGCGTCGCCAGTCCGATTCCCGACATCTCGGGCATCTGAAAGTCCGACAGCAAAAGATCGATGTCGCCCGCGAACCCGCCCGCTTGCAGGAGCGCGTCATTTCCGCCGGTCGCGGATATCACATGGAAGCGGGACTCGGCGAGCATCGCGCAAACCAGCGCCAGGATGCCTGGATCGTCGTCCACCACCAGAATCGTCTTGCGTAATTCAACGGGAAGTTCCATCGCCCCTCCTGTTCTCGGCGGAAGAGATAGCGGCGACCCGTTCCTGAAGTCCGCGCTCGGTGAGGAGAACTGTCATTTAGTATACATTAATTAATCTCAAATCCCTGTGATCTAATCGCAACTGCGGAGGAAGTTAGTCTATGCCCGTTCGCAGCTCAATCCGAAACCACGTTCTCTTTGCTCTCGCCCTGGCCCTGCCTTTCGCGCTCCGCGCCCAGCAGGTCGCGATCATCGAACAGCCCTTAACCACTCCCGGCTATCCCACCGCCGTCACCATCGGCCCGGACCGCGCCATCTGGTTCACTGGCACCCAGGGCATCGGCCGGCTCGGCCCAACCGGCGCCGTGGAATACCCTAACGGCACTCTGGTCCCCTCTCCCGAGGCCATTACGCCTGCGCCCGATGGCGCCCTTTGGTTCCCTGACTATTTCACCAACAGCATTGACAGCATCACCACCTCCGGCGTCATGACCACTTACGCCATCGGCAACGACCTCGCCAGCCCGGAAGGCATCACCCTCGGACCCGACGGCGCTCCTCTGGTTCACCGAGTTCTACGCCTCCACGATCGGTCGCATCACCACCTCCGGCACCATAACTAGCTACCACCTTCCGCCTGTCGGCTTCCAGATCCTCGGACCGGAGGGAATCACCGTCGGACCCGACGGCGCTCTTTGGTTTACCAGCTTTCAGGCCTTCACCATCCCCTACGCCAACGCCATCGGCCGAATCACCACCGCGGGCGAGATAACCACCTATCTCGTACCAGGTAACGACGACGGCATTATGAGCATCGCGTCCGGCGCCGACGGCGCGCTCTGGTTCACCGAAAGCCTCACCGGGCAGATCGGACGCATCACCACCGCGGGGGTCATTACCGAGTACCCGATCCCCTCCGGCGCCCGCCCGCAATACATTGCGCCCGCCGCCGATGGCGCGCTCTGGTTCACCGAAACAGGCCTCGGCGTCGGACGCATCACCACCGCCGGCGTGATCACCGAGTATCCAACCCCCACTCAGCCGAACGGGACTTTGGGTATCATCGGCCTGCGCGACGGCTCCATCTACTTCTCTGAGAACGCGAATAAGATCGGCCGGGTCGTCCACCCCACCGCAATCTTGTCCGCCGCCCCCGCCACCGATTCGCCCGGCGCCACCGTCACCCTCACCGGCAGCGGTTTCGCGGCCGGCGAGTCCGTCGGCATCTATTCCAACAGTACAAGCGCCAACTTACTCGACACCGTAACTGCCACCCCCGATGGCGCCGTCTCGGCCACCGTGCGAGTACCCTCGCTGCCCTATGGCGCGAGTTCTTTTGTAGCCGTCGGCGCGTCTTCCAGTAAGTTAGCCGTTGCGCCCTACTCCGTTACCCCCGCCTTGGGACTAAGTTCGAAGAGCGGATTGCCCGGCACCAATGTTAAAGCTGCCGGCTATGGCTTTCAACCCGGCGAGACCGTCAACCTTGTCTGGGACAACCCCCGCGTGGCGCTAGGCAACCCCATCGCCGATCCATTAGGCAGCTTCTCCGGAGTCGGCGCCGCGTCCATCCAAATCCCCGCGTCCGCTCCGCCTGGTCCGCATGCTGTTCTCGCGCAAAGCGCCACTTCCGGAGCCACCGCCAAGGCCTACATACAAGTCGAGTGAACGATCGTCGGCGCGCTCCATTCAGATCGGCGTATATTCGTGTTGATCGGCGGCAAACTAAGCCAGCCGCGGGTCCGTAATCGGATCCTTTTCCGTCCCGATAAACGCCAGTAACTCCGCATTCAACTGATCCGGCGCGGTCAGAAACAATCCATGCGGTTCCCCGCTGTACTCGCTCAGCGTCGCGTTCGCCAGAATCTTCACCGCCTTGCGCGCCGAAATGTCGATCGGCACCGTAGCGTCCCCCGTCCCGTGAATCACCCGCACCGGTACCGTGATCCGCTTCAAATCTTCCCGGAAATCCGTCGTCGCCCACGCCTTCGCCGCTGCCAGTGTCGACCGCGGCGACCCCGTCAGCGCCATCTCCTGATTCCACTCCAGCTCCGCCGCCGATACCGTATGCTTCACCGCCGTCCGCCCGTAGAACTTCACCCCGAAATCCTGCAGAAACGCCGGCCGGTCCTTCCGGATCGCTCCCTCAATCTCCGCGAAAACCTTCCCGTCCACCCCGTCCGGATTGTCGTCCGTCTTCAATAAGAAAGGCGTCACCGACGAAACCAGCACCGCGTTCCTCACCCGGCTCTGCCCATACCGGCTCAAATACCGCGCCACCTCTCCGCCGCCCATCGAGAACCCCACCAAGGTGGCGCCCTGCAGATCCAGCGCTTCCATCACCGCGCTCAGATCCCCCGCGAACGTGTCGTAATCGTATCCCGTCCACGGCTGTCCCGACCGGCCGAATCCCCGCCGGTCATACTGGATCACCCGCAGTCCATGCTCCGCCAGATAGGTAGCCTGCATCTCCCACATATCCGCGTTCAGCGGCCAGCCGTGAATCAAAACCACCGGCTTTCCCGTTCCCCAGTCTCTGTAGTAAATCTCCGTTCCATCGTGCGCTTTGACGTAAGCCATGAAATAACTCTCTCACGGGCTCGGCCGAATTTCTTATCGATTTCAAATGATTTCAATTGATTTCAAACGTATGCGTGGACGCTTCCTTACTGTCCAACACGTCCCGTACTTTGCGCGCTAGTTGCTCTCTCGTGAACGGTTTATTCAGGAACGACGCGCCCTTTTCTATCCCGTAATGCACCAGCGTATCCGTGGTATATCCCGACACCATCAACACCTTCATCCCCCGCCGCGTCATCGTCACCTGCTCCGCCAGTTGCCGCCCGCTTATGCCTCCCGGCATCAGCACGTCCGTCAACAGCAGATTGATTTCAGATGGATACGTCCGGCACATTTCCAACGCTTCGCTTGCTTGCCCCGCCTCAACTACCGTGTAACCGAGCTGCCGCAGAATTTCCACCGCCAGTTCCCGCACCGCTTTCTCGTCTTCCACCACCAGAATGGTTTCGGTGCCGGTCGGAACCTCGGCCGTCTCGCGCTTCGTTTCGCTCGGCGAATCCGCTTCAATTCGCGGTAGGTCCACCCAAAACGTGGTCCCGTGTCCCACCTTGCTTTTGAATTCGATTTTTCCCCCGCTTTGCAGCACAATCCCCCCCACCGTTGCCAGCCCCAGCCCCGTGCCCTTGCCCTGCGGCTTGGTGGTGTAAAACGGCTCGAACAGATGCTTCTGCGTCTCCGGATCCATCCCGTCCCCGGAATCGGTGATGCTTAAGGTCACGTAGTGGCCCGGCTCCAAACTGCGCACACGCGCCCCTTCTTTCGCCACGTTTGTGTTCGCCGTCCGGATCGTCAACACTCCTCCGCCGGGCATCGCATCCCGCGCGTTCAACGCCAGATTCAGGATCACCTGCCCCATCTGCCCCGGGTCCGCGCGCACCGCCCACACCTTCGGTTCCAACTTCTTCTCCAGCGCGATGTTGTCCCCGATCAGCCTCCGCAGCATCTTCTCCATTTCCAGAACCACCGCGCTCATGTTCAGCGGTTGCGGCTGCAGCACCTGTCGCCGGCTGAACGCCAGCAGTTGATGGGTCAGCGAAGCCGCCCGCTCGCCCGCCTTATTAATCTCCTTCGCGCGATGGTACGCCTGGCTCCCCTTGTTCAACCCCTCCATCAACATCTGGCTGAACCCCAGAATCACCGTCAACAAATTATTGAAGTCGTGCGCAATCCCTCCCGCCAGCCTTCCGATCGCCTCCATCTTCTGACCCTGCCGCGTCTCATCCGCGAGCCGCAGTTCTTCCGCTTCCGCCATCCGCTGCTCCGTCACATCGTCCATCGCCAGCGTGGTCATCAAGCCCGACTTCAATTTCTGCCCACTCATCCGCAGGATTCTTCGCCCCGTCCGCGGCAGCCGAATCTCTAATTCCAAATCGTTAAATTCGCGGTTCTCGCTCTGCACCGCCTCCAACGCCGATCGCAGCGCCGGAACATCGAACGCCCGCTGCGCGAACGTGAAGAATCCGAACCCTTCCGTTTCGTTTGCCGCCGCCTGAAACGTCTGGTAAAACGCCTCATTCGCCAGCTTCACCACCCACTCCTGGTCCAGCACCAACTGCGGCTCCCGTACCGTCTCCGCCACCGACGTCGCGAAATCGTACGCCTGCTGTAAATCGCTGTTGCGCGATTGCAGTTCCTCGTTCACCGTACTCAGTTCTTCGTTCGTCGATTGCAGCTCTTCCTTCGCCGTCTCCAGCTCTTCGTTGAAGCTCTGCACCTCCTCCAGATTGGAGAGGCTTTCCTCCTGTTGCGATTGCGTCTCGTCCGCGTAAAGTTGATGCCGGTCCAGAATCGCCAGCAGCCGCTCTTTGGTCGCCGCCAACTCGCTTTGAATGCTCAGCAAATCCATTTTCGGGACCGTCGCCTTCTCGTCCGGCCCGCCCGCAACCGCGGAGGGCGCCCGCATCACCTCTTCGAACAGAATCAGCGACGCGCCCAGTTCGCCTTCCACCGGTCCCAGCGGAATTACCTGCAGATTGACGTTCCCGCCGCCATCGCGGAGCGCCAGGTTCTCCTTTCGCACCGGCGCATTCTCGCTCTTCGCCCGCTCCAGCGCCGCCGATAAATCCTCCGCCAAGCCGGATCGCCGCGCCATCTTGATCACGTTCACGCTCATCTTGCCCGGCGCCGCCTCTAAGTACGCGCTCACCTTCCCCCGTACCTGCAGCACCTGCCAGTTCTCGTTCACCACCACTCCGCTCGGTCCGTACCTCGCCAATATCACCCGGTCGGCTTCTCTTTGTAAGTCCCCGCTGTCCCAGCTTTCTCCTGCCGCGGTCGCCGGCATCACCCACGCCTTCGACCAACCCCAGTTCCGCGCCGCCGGCCGGGCCACTTGCCGTCTCGAATAGATCTGCGCTTTCTTATCGACCGCCACAAAAAGATCCGCGAAACTCCTCGCCGTCTCCGCCGCCCCCAGCATCAGAAAACCCGAGTTGTTCAGCGAATGGTGAAACATGGGGATGATCCGCTTCTGCACGCTGTCCAGATAAATAAGAACGTTTCGGCAGCTAATCAGGTCCAATTTTGAGTAAGGCGGGTCTCGAATCAGATCGTGATTCGCGAAGATACAGGTCTCCCGCACCGCGCCGTTGATTTTGTAACCCGACTCCTGCCGCAGAAAATACCGCTGCAGCCGCCCCGGCGAAACGTCTTCCGCGATCTTGTTGTCGTAAAAGCCCCGCCGCGCATTCTGAATGGCGATGGCGCTAAGATCCGTCCCGAAAATCTGAATCGGGAAATCCGCGTTCCTCTCCTCCAGAAATTCCAACAGGCAGATCGCGATCGCGTAAGCTTCTTCCCCGGATGCGCACCCCGGCACCCAGATCCGGATGGACTCGTTCGAACCGAGTTTCTCCACGATTCGGGGAAATACCTTCTTCTGCAGCGCCTCGAACGCCAGCGGATCCCGGAAAAACCGCGTGACCCTCGGGATCATTTCTTCGCACAGCAGTTGCACTTCCCCCGGCGTCCTAATCAGGTACTCCAGATAGCGCTCCGCTTTCGAGAAGTGATTGATCGCCATTCGCCGCAGCACCCGCCGTTGAATGGTGCTCGACCGGTATTGCGTAAAATCCACGCCTGCCGCCTTTTGCAGGAACTGCAGCACTCCTTCAAACCGGTCCCCCTTTGACGCCCCTTCCTCCAGTCCCGCGGCCGCCGGACGCTTCAGATAGGGATTCTTCGCAATGCTCACCAGTTCCTGCGCGATCCCCTCCGGCGGTAGCACGAAATCCACTAATCCCGTCGCGAACGCGCTATGCGGCATCCCCACGAACTTGGCCGATTGCACATCCTGCGCGAACGTGAATCCCCCTTCCGCCTTGATCGCCTCCAGCCCCAGCGCCCCGTCCGACCCCGTTCCCGATAGCACCACCCCAATTCCCCGATCCCCGCAGTTTTCCGCCAGCGATCGGAAAAAGCCGTCGATCGGCATGTGAATTCCTTTGATCGCTCCCTCCCGCGGGATCAGCCACAGCTTGCCTTTCGAAAGCACCACGTCCGTGGTTGCCGGCATCACGTAGACGCGGTTGGGTTCCACCGCCATCTCGTCGGTCACCGCCTTCACCGGAATCTCGGTGATCTTCGCCAGCAGCTCCGGCAGCAGGCTGGCGTGTTTGGGATCCAGATGTTGAATCACCACAAACGCCATCCCCGTATCCGGTGGAATGTGTTTCAGTAGCTCCGAATACGCCTCCAGCCCGCCCGCCGACGCCCCAATCCCGACTATCGAAAACGCCGGCGAACCTGTCGTTTTCAACTCGGCCGCCGCTGATGTGCCCTCAGCCACAGATCCCTCAATTCCAGAAACTCGCCTTTAGTCTATTCGAAAAAACGCAAAATGCTGCTCTATTTTCAACCGTTCCCAGGAAATCGCCCCTAATTTTTTAACAATACTGAAAACGTCGTCTTGATTATAAGAGAGACGGTCCCGCTGAGTGAGTCCGGAGCGAAGTGGCGGCGGGTACTACTGGTGCCGCCCGGTGCAACGGAACGCTTTCGTCCCGCGCTCGAAATCAACTCCCGCGCGCATGCTAATCTGCGGGGCGAAGCCGCAGGAGGGCTTTTCCGCATGTTTCGTTTCCGCATACCTTTCGCCTTATTCATTCTCTGTCTCTTCCACGCCTCCGCCCGGCCCAGACCGAAACCATTCTCCAAACCTTCGGATACTTTCCGCAGGGGTTGTCTCCTTGCGGCACAATCATCCGTGATTCCTCCGGCGATCTCTACGGCACCACGCTGCTGGGCGGCGCAACCGACAACGGCGTGGTCTTCGAGCGCGGCGCCGGTGGCAAGTACAAAGTCCTCTACAGCTTCCTGGGAGCTCCCGACGCCGCCCAGCCCAACGCGGGCGTTACCGAAGACGCGGTGGGCAATCTCTATGGCACCACCACCTTCGGAGGAGTCTACGATCAAGGCGCGATCTACAAGCTGACGCCAGGTGGAGCGGAGACCGTGCTCTACTCCTTCACCGGCGGCGCGGACGGAGCCAAGATCTACGGCGGCGTGACGCTCGACCCGGCCGGAAATCTCTACGGGACGGCGGCGGAAGGCGGCAGCATGAACGGCGGCGTGGTGTGGGAGTTCTCGGCGGCGGGCCAGTTCACCGTGTTGCACGCCTTCGCGGGCTTTCCGGTGGACGGCGCGAATCCGTACGCGGGCGTGACTCTGGATGCGCAAGGAAACTTGTACGGCACCACTTCCTACGGCGGGACGGTGGGGGATCTCGGTACGGTGTTTAAGCTGAGCCCGGGAGGAGCGATCGCGCTGCTGCACACCTTCACTACGATTCCGCAGGCTTATCCGCAGTCCGGGCTGGCGATCGACAGCGCGGGCAACCTGTATGGCGGGCTGCAAGGCGCGGCGTACGAGGTGAGCGCGAGCGGCGTGTACACGCAGTTCGCGCTGCCGCGCGGCGCGGACGTCCCGGTGAGCGGCGCGCCCGCGCTGGACGGAGCGGGCAACTTGTACGTGGTGACCGGCGGGCGCGGCACGTATCTCGAGAGCGGGGGTGTCTTCCAGGTGAACCTGCCATCCGGGCAATCGAGCAAAGTCTATGTGTTCCCGGGACCGCCCGACGCAAGGCGCGCCGGAACCGGGCGGGGTTTGCCCCAGCGGCAACATGGCCGCGCCGGGAGTGGCGACGGATGCGGCGGGAAACCTTTACGGGAGTTCGCAGTACTTCGGTCTAGGGGGCGGTCTGTTCGAAATCGCCGCGTCCACGGGCGCGGAGAGCACGCTGTATCGGTTCCCGGCTAGTCCGGGAGGCTCAATGCCGAATCAGATCGTCCGCAATCTCTCGGGTAGGATCTTCGGCATCACGCAGATTGGGGGGGCTTGGAACGGAGGAGCTCTCTATGAACTTGCGGCGGGCACGGAACACACAATTCCGCTGCCCGTGGCTGTGGTTTCACCGCACTTCGGGCAGGACTCCGCGGGTAACTTTTATGTTTGCGGAGGAGCGGTTGGGGACCAATCGGACGATGTCTACAAAATCGCGCCTTCCGGACAGTCGACACTGCTTTACACCTTCACGGACGGCAGCAACTGCTTGGGCGTGACGGCGGACGCGGGTGGAGATGTTTATGGGATCACGCTTGCCGGCGTTGCGCCGCAAGGGCAGGTGTTTCGCGTGAGCAATACGGGGGAGTTTACGTCGCTCTACGTGTTCAGCGGCGGAAGCGACGGAGCATTGCCGAATCCCGAGCTCACGCTGGACAAGAAGGGGAACGTCTACGGAGTCACGAGCTACGGAGGAATAGGGGCCGGGGTGATCTTTAAGGTGACCCCTGACGGTACCGAGACCGTGCTTCACACCTTTATTTCCGAGACGGGCGGTTTGCCGGTCAACAACGGCGTGACGATCGGCCCCAATGGAAGTATCTACGGAGCCACAACGAATTACGGGCTCCACAACCAAGGCGTGGTGTATGCACTTGCACCGTCGGGCCAGTATAGGGTCCTCTATTCGTTCACCGGGAAGGCAGACGGGGGCGACCCAACCTCGGGCGTGGCGCTGGACTCCGCCGGGGACATTTACGGCACTACCAGCGCTGGTGGCGCCGCCCCTTGCGTACTGCCGTACAATCCGAACGCGGCCGGATGCGGCGTGCTCTTCGAGGTGACCGCAGCCGGATCGTACACCGTGCTCCACACGTTCACCGCCGGATCCGGCGATGGAGGCGGGGGATTTTCAACACCGGTACTCGATGCGGCCGGGAACGTATACGGCTCGGCAACCTACGGCGGCCCCTCGGGCTACGGCGTCATATACGAAGTCTCGCCTTCCGTAAGCGACGCGGCGCAACGGCAGCCTTAATGCAAGGTCGAACCTGCGCCGAAAGCGTACACGGGGACGCTGAGCGTAGATTGGTTGTTCGGGGGGCTGCTCGCCGATTCCGGGTTGGTAACCGTTACCGTGATGGTATCGCCCGCGGTCACCGGGCAACTACTCGAGGCGGCCAAGCTAAATGGGGTAGTATCCGTTAGGAGCGAGACTGGAACGCCCACGCCGTCATCGATAGGCGCCGCCAAGTTCGGGATCACCGTGATGGATCTCTCGCTCCACTTGGGAATGTACATCTGACAATCGGAGTTGGGGCTGGTCCAAATAACGTGGCCTTGGGAGTTCACGTCCTGGACAGTTAGGTAAGACGTAGATGAAGAGATCCACCCAGTCGTGGCATACGGCAGGCTCATTACCGGCAGAATCCAAATCCCGTTCCCTCGACCGTCAGCGGCAGCCCCGGCTGCCAGGTCAGGCCTGCGGCAGCGGCGGTCGTCTGAGCTTGCTGAGCGAAGATCTGGCTGCAGCTGTTGCTGGGTGCCGGGAGATTGCAATTGGACGGGCTGGTGGGAAAAGGCGTGGGGTCGTCTACGGGAACGGAGAATTGCGTTCCCACGAAGTTGATCTTGGGGGGTCAGCGCCTGGGTCCCGCAGATCAGGTATTGCGGGGCCGTGGTTCCCGACGGCCAGTACTGTTCCGGATAGTTCTGGAGAAGGCTTTGACTGAGCTTGATGTTCCCCGCATTGGTCAGGGGATCGGAAGTGGGTTGCCCGCCGGTGGGAAAGGTCGGCAGGCCAAGCGCGGACAAACCTGAACTTGAGATCGGCTGGTACGACACAATGGGAGCGTACGGGCCCATCCAGCCTTGGTTGTTACCCAGGTACTGCGCGGTCGAGAAGGGAACCGCCAACCCGGATTGGGTGAATAGTTTTCCGGGCGTCGAATTCGGCAGCGTGTTGCGGAGGTTGAGCTGCAGGGCTGCCGTGAAGGCCGCGGGACTGCCGCCGGACCAGGACGGGAAGCTGGGGAATTTCGTAAGATCGACCACCGTCCAGCCGTTTGAGAGCTGCGTCGCCGTGTAGTTGTAATTACCCGAGGAGGTTTGGACGGAGCGCGGGCTCACACCCTGAGGCAGATTCTGAGGATTGTTGGCGTTCACAAACGCTTGTAGATTTGTCTCGGCTGCCGTGCTGGGGTCTACGTTGATCAGAAGGTTGACGTATTTGTTCCCACCCACCGATGTAGTGGCGAAGGCGGCGTCGGAAAGGCTGAGCAGGGTTGTCGGGCCGCCGGTTGCGGTCGCGTTCATTCCGTCTAAATTAAGGATATTGGGCGTCGTCCCGGGGTTGAAACTGAGAGACAGGCTCATGTACCGAAGCTGCTCATTGCCGGTCAACTCACAGGGGTAGGTGCTGCCCACCTCCGCGCAGGGGGTGTTTGGCATCGACGGGAGCTGGAACTGCAAAACGATGCCGCATGGACCCGAAGCTCCGCCAGGACAGCCATCCCCGGCAAGCGTGGTCAGGTTAGACGCGGGGATCGCTCCGCCAACATAGGCGTCATCCGGAGCCGGCAAATAAATCCATTCCGGGCTACGCGTCCAGGCAACAACATTGGGCGTGGGCGCTTGGGACATCTGGGACTGATCGGCGTAGCAGGAATCCGCTGTGAAATTCCCGTATGTGTTGTGACTCGCTTCGGCATTCGTGTCCAGCCAGTTACCGCCGTAGGGCGACGGGTCAAACTGCGAAAACGCGTAGTTGAGCGAGCCACTGGCGCCGGCACTCTTGGGGGCGAGTACTTGCTTAGAGGGGATGAACGTTGTTGGGTCGATTGGGCAGCCAGTGCTGGCATCGCGGAAGATGGCGTAAACCGGCGGCAGGCTCGGGTTTCCGCAGCTTGATGGGCCGTTGCAAACAGGATCGACGCCTTGGTAAACGCGAATGATAGCGGCCCCCGCGGTGTTGTAATTCGGGTACGAATGGTCCGGGAAGTCAACCATGTGCGCGCCGGATGAGCCGAGATTTTTTGAGTAAAAGGGGTCAGTGTTCCAGTCAATAGACATGTGCCGCTGGGTCGCGTCAAGCAAATTGTCCGATTCCGACGGTGTGATTGCGCAGCCGGGCCCGACCAACGGAATCGTGCCAAGCCCCACGGGAATCAAGTAAAACTGATTCTGTTGATAAGGAGTTTGGGCGCGGAACGGATTAACCGCGGAGCCTCCGGCCGTCGAGACAGGATCGATATCCACATCCGAGAGGTGCTGGCCGAGGGCATAATGCATGTCGTACACGCTTGCCACCATGTAGCGCGCGTCCGGAAACGCACCGAATAGCATCAGTTCCACGGGGCACATACCGGTGCCCGTAGATGGGTGTATCAGCGCATTCAGTTTGGTGAGGCTGAAATAAATCTGACTATACTGCGCGTTAAGATCGCCCCCTTGCGACGACCCAGCGCTGGGATCCAGGCTCAAGAGATATTTGGTGCTAAAGCTGCCATTGTGGAACAGAAAATTTCCGACGAAGTCGCCGCTGTTGCAGACGGCTCTCCGGTCCAGTATTTGTTGCACGAACCTGGGTCCTGGCCGTAACCGGTAGAGCAAACCAGGAAAAGTGTAACAACTGTGAGCACGCTACGAAATGCCAAAGCGCAAGTTGTTCCAAGGTCCGGACGAACGCAGGGGGTGTGACATTCGGCAGCCCGCCGCGGGCTTTGACACATGTGGGTACGCAGAAATTAGCAAATTGACCTCCGGCCATAAACTATACACCCGTTTATTAAGGTAAGCGTGGAAAGAAACCTTACTTCAGTCACTTTGGACCGACAGCCGTCGCACCCCACGCGGGGCGCGGAGATTGAAACCTCGGGTGTAAAGCAGCCTCGACGGTGCTTCCGACTTTGTTGACGAGACGGCTGTTCGCCGGTCAACAACGGCGCGACGATCGTCAGCGGCAGTCCCGTCGGCTAGCTCCCGGATGCACTGCCGCTCGCCTTGCGGGCACTGAGCAAGTATCTGACTGCAACTGTTTTGCTGGCTTGGTCGCCGCAAGCGCAACGGACTCCCCGCAAACGCGGTGCTGTCCACCGTGACGGAGAATTGCGTTCCCACAAAGCCGCTGAGACGTTCCCAACCCCGCCTGCAAAGTTTTCTCCCCAATCTCAACAACATAGCCCGCCCCGCGCCTTCCCGCCCAACTTTCCAATGCTCTTCTAAGAGCAGGAGCCTTTGTGCTCAATACAACCGAAGAAACACCGAAATTCCGCACTCTTTCCGAGCGTCACGCGATCAATCGCGCCAATGCCCAGAAATCCACCGGACCCCGCACCCCCGAAGGAAAATCCCGTTCCTGCTTGAATGCGTTCCGTCACGGCCTCACCGCGAAGTTCCTCAATCTCCACCCCGATGACACCGAAGCTTACCTGGGCCTTCACCGCGAAACCATCCTCGCTTTCCGTCCCGTCGGACGCGAAGAGGAGAATCTCGTCGGCCTGCTTGCCGATTGCTCCTGGCTCATCGGCAGCGCCAACGCGCTCGAAATCAACTCCCGCGCGCTCGATGTTCTCCCGCTCTCCGTCGGCCCCGGCGATGACGATCCCGATTCCAACGAGCCTGCCTCGATCGACATGGTGGACGTCTCCTGCGCCGGCAACTACGCGCACATCCAACCCCGCAAAGTCGGCGACAAGTATGTTGCCGCTCCCGCTCAAGCCGCGCTCGAAAACATCGGCCGCCATCGCGCCCGCCTCGAACGCTCCTACTTCAAGTACCGTTCCGAAATCAAAGCCGTCCAGAAGGTCCGCTTCGCCTTCGCGGCCGAAACCCGCCTTCTCAAAAAGGAATATGGCGACTCCTACGACCCCGCTCTCCACGGTCCTTTCAAAGACGATGATTTCGACGAAGCCACCTGTCCCGCGCTTGCGCTTTGCGTCGTACCGGACGGCACGCTTCGTAGCACCGCCGATTACCGCGACCGCTATGAATCTCTCCAGACCGTCCTCAAAGACAACGTCGTGACCCAGCGCATCGAGTACAGTTGGGCCAAGTTCCCCTTCGCCGACGGTCCTCAGCCCGGCGACGTCGATCCCGATGGCGATGGCAAACAGATCATCCCCTACCCGCCCGGCCACGTAAAATACGTGCCCGAACAAAACGAACCCGATTCTACTCCATCTCCTTTTAATCGGCGCACTTAGCCGGATAAACGCACTCCCAAAATATGCGTAACTAACTCCCCCGAGTCACCCGTTTGGAAGGCGCTCCCGCTTCGCGTTGCCGATTCGGTCCGGTTTTCCGGCCCGGAGCGCTTCCACTCAAAGTCCCGGCGCCACACCTGCGTCCGGCCACCGCGATAACATGCAACTCATGAAAGCCATCCTCGCGATCCTCATCTTTGTCGCGATCGGTAAGGCCGTCCCACCCGGCCTTACCGCCGTCCCCAACCGCGCACCGCTGGCTCCCAACGCCTTCAATCCTCTGCCGCTCACCGCCGTCAAACCCCGCGGCTGGCTTGCCCGCCAACTCACCATTCAGGCCGATGGACTCGGCGGCCATCTCGACGAATTCTGGCCCGATGTCGGTCCCAACAGCGGCTGGCTCGGCGGCCCCGGCGAAAGTTGGGAGCGCGGTCCCTACTTCCTCGACGGCCTCGTCCCCCTCGCCTACGAAACCGGCGACCCGCGCCTCATCGCCAAGGTCACCAGGTGGATGAACTGGACCCTCGACCACCAACGCCCCGATGGCGCTATCGGGCCGCCCAAGAACACCGACTGGTGGCCCAACATGGTCATGCTCAAAGCCCTCACCCAATTCCAGGAAGCCACCGGCGACCCGCGCGTCATCCCCCTCATGACCCGCTACTTCGAATACCACCTCGCCAACGCCGGCGCTCATCCTCTAAAGGAGTGGGCTCAGTACCGTTGGCAGGACGAAGTCCTCAGCATCCTCTGGCTTTATAACCGCACCGGCAATCCAAAGCTCCTCGAACTCGCCCACAAGCTCCACGATCAAGGCTTCGACTGGGAATCGCAATTCGCCAACTTCCAGATCACCGGCAAAGTCACCAAGGCCAACGCCCATCTCGACACTCACGGCGTCAATCACGGCCAGGCTCTCAAGACCGCCGCGCTCTGGTCCCTGATCACTGGCGACCCTCATGACCGAGACGCCCTTTACCGCCAGTTCGATCTGCTCTTCCGCTATCACGGACTGCCCAACGGCATCTTCGCCGCCGACGAGCACCTCGCCGGTCTCAATCCCACCCAGGGCACCGAACTCTGCACCATCGTCGAAACCATGTTCTCCGTCGAGACCGTGCTCGCCATCATGGGCGACGCCGCTTTCGGCGACCGCCTCGAAAAGCTAGCCTATAATCCGCTCCCCGGCACGCTCTCCGCCGACATGTGGTCGCACCAATATGATGGGCAACCCAACCAGATCGAATGCTCCGTCAGCCCCCGCGAATGGACCACCAACGGTCCCGACTCCAACCTCTTCGGACTCGAACCCAACTTCGGCTGCTGTACCGCCAACTTCCATCAAGGCTGGCCCAAGCTCGTCGAACACCTCTGGCTCGGCACCAATACCGGCGGTCTCGCGCTCGCCGTCTACGGCCCCAGCGAAGTCACCATGCCGCTCAAATCCGGCAACTCCGTCCACGTCACCGAAGACACCGGCTATCCTTTCCGCGACACCGTCACCCTAACTGTCGATCCGTCCGCCGTCGCCCCATTCGATCTCCAGCTCCGCATCCCGGCCTGGGCCGTTCAGCCCACCGTCACCGTCAACAAAACTCCGCAAACCGGCGTCCAGCCCGGCGCCTTCTACCGCATCGACCGCACCTGGAAACCCGGCGACGTCGTCGAGATCCACCTGCCGATGCGTGTCCGCGCCACCACCGGGTTCAACAACTCCATCGCCCTCGAACGCGGCCCGCTCGTCTACTCGCTGAAGATCGGCGAGAAGTGGCAAAAGCTCAAGGACGATTCCACTCCGCCGCTCCTATCCGCCGATTGGGCCATCCTTCCCGATACGCCCTGGAACTACGAGCTTCTCCTCGATCCCAAAAATCCCACCCCCGCCGTCACCGTCTTCGAACGCCCCATCGGCCCGTATCCCTTCAGCCCCGATGGCGCGCCCGTCATCATCGACGTCCACGCGCGCCGGCTCGACAACTGGACCATCGACCACGATCAAGCCGGCCTGCTTCCCCAAAGTCCCGTCGCCGCCACCGGCCCCGAAGAGCAGATTGCCCTCATCCCCTACGGTTCCGCCAAGCTCCGCATCACCGCTTTCCCCTGGGCCGAGCCGCCCACCGTAACGAAGTAGCGTGCCCATGCGAATACATAATTGGATAGAGATAAAGGAGTCAATATGGTCACCAACATTCTGAGGTTCAGTCTTCCGCTTCTCGCGCTCACTTTGAGCGCGGCCAATTTCCCCAGCCCCGCCGTCGACGCCCCCATGCGGGGTGCGTCCACGAAGGCCACCGCCGTCCTCGCCGGAGGCTGCTTCTGGGGTCTCGAAGGCGTGTTCGAGCAGTTGAAGGGCGTCTCCAATGTCGTGTCTGGTTTCTCCGGCGGTGCCGAATCCACGGCCCACTATGAAACCGTGAGTACCGGCACCACCGGCCACGCGGAGTCCGTCAAGATCACCTACGATCCCGCCAAGATCACTTACGGCCAGATCCTCAAGGTCTACTTCTCGGTTGCGCACGATCCCACCGAACTCAACTACCAGGGCCCCGATTCCGGAACCCAATACCGCAGCGCCATCTTCTACGCCAACGATGAGCAGAAGCGCATCGCCGAAGCCTACATCCACCAGCTCGATCAGGCGCGCGTCTTCCACAACAAGATCGTCACCCAGGTGGTTCCGCTCAAAGGCTTCTACGCCGCCGAGGACTATCACCAGCATTACCTCGAACAGCACCCCAACCAGCCCTACATCGTCTTCAACGATATGCCGAAGCTCCGCGCCCTCAAATCCGAGTACCCCGAGATGTGCAAGCGCTAACCTGTCTCCCTCGCGGTGGCTGGTGCAAATCAGCCACCCCTTGCTGCAATTGAATCAATTTTTCTTCCCCGTAGATTAAAGTAAAGAAAACACTTACCCGTTGGCAACCAATTTGCTAGTTCATGCGTTTAGAAGAGTGAACTATGAGATTCCCAAGGCATCTTCCCCAACTCCTGGCGCTGGCGGTTTGCGTCCTCCCGGCCTTCGCGCAGGATCCGAATTACACGTACGCGCAATCCGGTCCCAATAACGGCGGATTCCAGCAGGACGCTCCACCACCACCGCCGCCCCCCGGCGGGTACCAGCAGCAAGCCGGCGGCTATCCGCATTTCCCTGACTCGCAGCAGAGCGCCCAGCAGAACATGCAGCAAAACATGCAGGCGCCCGAGGTTCAGGTTCCGTCCGCTCTCACCATCCCCGCCGGAAAGTATCTGACGGTCCGCACCACCGGTTGGATCTCGAGCGATCGCAATCAACCGGGCGACTTCTTCTCCGCCACTTTGACTGAGCCTCTCGTGGTCGATGGCTTCGTCGTCGCCGCCCGTGGTCAGACGGTCAATGGCCGCGTCACCGACGTCGAAAAAGCCGGCCGCGTGAAGGGAACTTCCAGTCTGCGAATGGAGCTCACCGAACTCAATTTGGTCGATGGCCAGCAGATTCCGTTCAAGTCTCAAATGGTTTATCGCAAGGGCGAAACGTCCGTCGGCCGCGACGCCGCTGGAATCGGAACCACCACGGCCGTCGGAGCCGCGATCGGCGCCGGCGTCGGCGGCGGGTTCGGAGCGGGCATGGGCGCGATTGGCGGCGCGGTTGTCGGCACCCTCGGCGTCTTGGTAACTCGCGGACGTCCCACCGTGGTCGGCCCCGAATCGCTCCTGACTTTCCGCGTCGATCAGCCTCTCACCATCTCGACCGTCCGCTCTCCCGCCGCCTTCGCCATGGTCGATCGCCGCGACTACTCGCGTCCCCAGACCGGTCAGGGCTTTGCGCAGCGTCCCTATGGCTACGGCTACGCAGCTGCTCCCTATCCGTACTACGGTTACCCCTACGTAGGCACAGGCTTCTACTTCGGTCCCCGTTTCTACTACGGCTACCGCGGTGGATTCTACGGCCGCCGCTGGTAATCAAGAAGGGGAGAGTAACAAGCTACTCTCCCCTTTCTTACTTACTGCCCCGGAACCATCACCTGCGTCGGACCCACTAACTCCACATTCGGTAACTCCGTCCTTACCTTCACCTGTTCCAACCCCGCCTTATTCCTCGGCTTCGGCCGGAATGTCACGATGTATTGATTATTGATCCGCTGCATAAAGTCTTCCAGGTACGGACTAAACGAAACCGGATCTCCAAATCCCTGCCAGTAAGCTTCCCCACCCGTCGCGTCGGCGATCTGCGCCAGATAATTCTGACCCCAGTTAAAGCGATAGAACGAGTGCCCGTAATGACCCACGCCCCTCCAGTAAATGGAGCTGACGATCACCCCCGCGCGCTGCGCCTGCTCGGTCGCTTCATTCACATAAGGGTTGTCCGGTCCGCCTCCGCCGAAGCGGTCGATGCCATCCGAGATCATCAGGATCTCCCGCCGCGCGGTCGTCGGCTGCCAGCGCTTGAACATATCCGATAGCGAGAACCACGGGCTGGTATCCGCGCCCGGCTGACCCATCGGCAGCCGCAGTTTCGTTGCCGCCGTCGCGTGATCGTTGGTGAACTCTTGCGCGAACTGCACCGTCCCGTTCCGCATATAACCCACCGCGATCGCGGCGTTCGGCGGAAGACCGTTGATGAATCGCTTCAAGTCCGGAAGCTGCGTTCCCAGGTTCGTGTTGGATGAATCGTCCATCAACAGGAGTAGCTGCAGCGCGCCTCGATCGCCCTTGGCCGGGACTACTTCCAGCACGTCCAACTTATCCCGTCCGGATGTTACCGTAACGTCGTTCTGACTTACACTTGCTACTTCTTTTCCGTGCCGCGGTTCAGCGGTAACTACCACCTGCACGGCCGGCGAAGGTGTTTGCGCCAACGCCGCGGCCGCGCTCAAACCGGACACAACGATGCTGGTGGTGACCAGCGAGTAAAACGTTTTCATAGGAGCCTCGCTGGCCACCCTGCATATGTAGAGCCACCTTACCCGTCCGGCTGCTCGCGTTTGCGCAGACCCGTCCAAGTCTCGCTGATTACGATGGAGTTCGCCGGGTTCCGTGGATCGAACCTCACACCTACTCCGCCCACGATCGACCACCGGTCGCTCGGCAGCCGCTCCTCCAACCCGCTGACATCCTGGAACGCGCTGTAGCTCATCCCACGCACGCCATAAAGGTACGAGATGTAATCCTCGCCTACTTCCAGAATCTCGCCGCCGCCCAGCTTACCGAATTGCGAGAGCCAGTCCCGCCGCTGCGCCTCCAACTCTTCGGGCGTCGGCTTCCTCTTGCGGTGAGCTCTCACCACAATCCAAGCTCCACTCAACACAACGGCTCCGAGTGTTGTTAGTCCGATTGTTTCAGGTGTCAGTAACTCGGCGAGTTGGCGTGCCATGCCCGTTAAGGGTTATAGGTTATGCGTGTACCGGCTCCGGTCTCTGCTGGAAGACCTTGTGATAGTCCTCCATGAACTGCTCCAGACCTTTGTCCGTCAGCACATGGTTGAACAGTCCGTCCATTACTTTGAAGGGCATCGTGCTGATGTGCGCCCCCGCGATCGCCGAATCGATCACATGGTTCGTGGTCCGCAGGGACGCCGCCAGAATCTTGGTCGGGTAGCCGTAGTTCTCGTAGATCGTCACGATCTGCCGGATCAGGTCCATCCCGTCCTGCCCGATATCATCCAGCCGCCCCACGAACGGGCTGATGATGTACGCCCCGGCCTTCGCCGCGATCAACGCCTGCGCCGCTGAAAAACAAAGCGTCACGTTCACCCGGTGGCCTTCGTTCCAAAGCTCATTCGTCGCGATGATCCCCTCCCGCGTCAGCGGGCATTTCACCACCACGTTCTTATCGATGGCGGCCAGGCGCTTACCTTCTTCCACCATCTCCCGATGCGTGCCGCCCACCACTTCCGCGCTCACGTCCCCATCGATCAGCCCGCAAATCTTCCGGATCTGCTCCTCGATCGGATTACCTTCTTTCGCAATCAGCGAAGGATTGGTCGTCACTCCATCCACGATGCCCCACGCGGCGCACTTTCTAATCTCATCCAGATTTGCGGTATCGAGGAAGAACTTCATTCTTGGTTGTGGGCCTCTCGGAAGTCTCAGTATATCGCCTGCATCATTGTGAGAAGTAGCCCGCCCGCGCCCGCACTTTCAACCCGCCTTGCCTGGCCCGAATCTCGATCTTCCGGAACCGCCCGTCCCTGGCCGGGTCCGTCGAGGTGTAAGCCAGTTCATACAGCGACCGCAGCTCCTGCCCGATCTGGTTGAACACCGCGCTCATCTCCGTCTCGTTCGCGTCGAAGTCCACCCCGCCCGTCTCCGTCGAGAGCCGCTTCATCGCCGTCATGCCTTTCACGTTCTCCTTCGAAAGCTTGTGGTGTTTCACTTCCGTGTACCGGATTCCGTACACCAGCGCATCGGCCCCTTGGGCCGCTTCAATCGCGGTGCTCAGGCTGAGGTCGCTCGAGTTGTCCTCGCCGTCGCTGAACACCAGCAGCGCCTTGCGCCCGCTCAGCGGTTTCATCTTGAGGCGCGCGGAAAAGAAGATCGCGTCGAACAGCGCCGTCCCTCCAAACCGATCCGTCGGCGGTCCCAGCGTCGGGAATCGTTTCGGATGCCGGTCGTAATCCAGCATTGCCTGATCGATCGCGGGCATGTCGTTCGTCAAGTCTGAGACCAGCCGGATATTGTCTCCGAAGCACACCAAAAACGCGTTGTCCTTTTCCCCCAGCACCTGCTTCAGAAAAGCTTGTGTATCGCGCCGATGGTTCCGGTTGAATCGATCCTGGCTCGGGCTGAAGTCCTCCACCAACCCCACCGAGAGCGGCAGATCGTAGCGTGTTCCGAAGAACCGGATGGTCTGCGGAACGCCGTCCTCCAGCACTTCGAAATCGTCCTTCGTGAGCCCGGGCACGAATGTACCGTCCGGGTGTCGCACGCTGAACGTGACGTTCACCAGACCGACGTCCACCCGCAGGTGCGGCTCTTCCTGCGGCGCCGCCCGCATGGTGAGCAGCAGCGCGCCCCAGAGCAAGCCCGCGCTTACGCCCGCGCTAAGGAACCAACGCTTCAATCGTCGTGGACCGTGCGCTCTCATTGCCGTTCAGATCGTAAGCCGAAACGGCGTAGCGGTATCGCCCACCCGGCTTCACTTCGTGATCGCTGTAACTCGGCGCCACCAGCTTGTCCGGAACCGCCGTCATGGGTCCATCGCCTTCCGCGCGGTATACCCGATATCCCGCCAGATCGGGTTCCACATTGCGGTCCCACGATAGCTCCACCGTCCTGGTCCCAATGATCGCGTGCAGCCCGCTCGGCACCGCCGGCGCAAATACATCCTTAGGATTAATCGATACCGTATCGGAAACTTCGCTCTCCGCTTCTTTGCCGCTTCCGGTTCGCTCTAAGCCCTGCACGAAATAGCTATACGGTTTACCGAACTCCGCGGTGGCATCAATGTATGGGCTCGTCTTGACATCGCCCAGTGGAGCGAAATCCCCCACCAGCCCCGTCACCGGCGCCAGATCTTTCCGGTACACGCGGAAAAGCGGCGCGTTCGATCCCGTCCAGCTCAATTCCACTCCCTGCGCTACCGCCCGCGCCGAGAGATGCTCCGGCCGCCCCACCGTGCTCGTAATCGGAAGCGCCACGAAATTCGACCACCCGGCATTCCTGCCGCGATCGTTCAGCAGCCGCGCCGCAATCACCACGTCTTTGCCGATGAACGGTTCCGCCGAAGTTTCGAAGTACGTCGGCCTGGTCCCCACTGGCAGCCGCTTCGCGTGTTCCAGCCAGTCCCGCTCGTCGAACTTCGGTCCGGACACGCCTACGCGCATGTCCACTTCCGGCGGGTCCTGGATCGGCATCGCCTCCGTGGTCATCTTGGACATCGTGAACTGAATGATGATGCGGTCTCCGCGCTGCACGGCCGCCAGGTCCGTGATGCGGTTCGGAAGTTTCAATGCCGGCGGCAGGGGCGCTCCGATATATCCGCAACCCGCTCCGGCTAGCGCCGCGCAAAGCAATACGGCCGGGCCGCTTGCCTTGCGCCTCACAGAATATACCGGCTCAAATCCTGATCCTTCACGATCTCCGCCAACTGCTTCCGCACATACGCCGCGTCGATCCGGATCACCTTCTTCTTCAGATCGGGCGCCTCGAACGAGATCTCTTCCAGCAGCTTCTCCATAATCGTGTGCAGCCGCCGCGCGCCGATGTTCTCGCTCGATTCGTTCACCTGCGCCGCGAACTTCGCCACTTCCGCCAGCGCATCATCGCCCAGCGTCAGCTTGATCCCTTCCGTCTCCATCAGCGCCACATACTGCTTCGAAAGAGCGTTCTGCGGCTCTTTGAGAATCCGCACAAAGTCATCCACCGTCAACGACTTCAGCTCCACGCGAATCGGGAAGCGCCCCTGCAGTTCCGGAATCAGATCGCTCGGTTTCGATACGTGAAACGCGCCCGCCGCGATAAACAGAATATGATCCGTGCGCACGAATCCATATCGCGTGTTCACCGTCGTGCCTTCCACAATCGGCAGAATGTCGCGCTGCACCCCTTCGCGGCTCACGTCCGGCCCATGCCCCGATTCGCGTCCCGCGATCTTATCGATCTCGTCCAGGAAAATGATCCCGCTGGTTTCCACGCGATCAATCGCCTCGCGCGTCACCTGATCCATGTCGATCAGCTTGCTCTCTTCTTCCTGCGTCAGGTATTCCAGCGCATCCGCCACCCGCATATTGCGCTTGCGCAGCCGCGGACCGAACAATGCCGGCAGCATCTCCTTGAAGTTGATGCCCATGTCCTCGAAGTTGCCGGACGCCGCGATCTCGAACTGCGGCGCGCGGTCCTTCACGTCCAGTTCCACCATGCGTTCGTCCAGCTTGCCGTCCTGCAGCCGCTCCCGCAGTTTCTCCCGCGTCCGGTCGTTGGGTTGTTCGGAGCCTTCGGGCGGCGCGGGAATCAGCAGATCGAGCATCCGCTCTTCCGCCACCTTCTCCGCCTGCTCTGAAATCTCTTCCAGGCGCTCATCGCGCACCATGTCGATCGAAATATCCACCAGGTCGCGGATCATCGATTCCACATCGCGCCCCACATATCCAACCTCGGTGAACTTGCTCGCTTCTACTTTGAGGAACGGCGAACTTGCCAGCTTTGCCAGCCGCCGCGCCAGTTCGGTCTTTCCCACGCCTGTGGGCCCGATCATGAGGATGTTCTTGGGCATCACCTCATCGGCCATCTCCGGCGGAAGTTTCTGGCGGCGGATGCGGTTACGCAGTGCGATCGCCACCGCGCGCTTCGCTTCCGGCTGGCCGATCACGTACTTGTCCAGTTCGGTTACGATCTCCCGCGGCGTCAGTTCATCCAGACCCGGCGACTCGTCCACTGACTTGCTCGGCAAATAAATCACCATGCTCACTTCGCTCCCTTGACAGGAGCGGCGGCGGCCTCAGCCGTTATCTCTTCATAATTGATTTGATCGTTCGTGTAAATACAAATCTTCGAGGCGATCTCCATGGCTTGTTCGGCGATCTGCCGCGCATTCAACTTCGTGTGCTTGATCAGCGCCGTGGCGGCCGAGAGCGCAAACGTTCCGCCGGACCCGATTGCGGCAATCCCCTCATCCGGCTCAATCACGTCGCCGTTGCCGCTCACGATGAACGTGTTCTTGAAATCCGCAACCAGCAGCAGCGCTTCCAGATGGCGCAGGATTTTGTCGGTGCGCCAGTCCTTCGCCAGCTCCACCACCGCGCGCGAGAGGTTTCCGTTAAACTGTTCCAGCTTGCCTTCAAATCGCGAGAAGAGGGAAAACGCGTCGGCCGTGGAACCAGCGAAGCCGACCACCACCTTATCGTTGTAAATCCGCCGCAGCTTCTTCGCGCCCGATTTGAGGATTTCGCTGCCGAGTGTTACCTGGCCATCGGCGGCCATCACAACCTTGCCCTCACGACGGACGACTAGGACCGTCGTAGAACGTACGCGTTCTTTCATTTTTCCTGCTGAATGTTCATTGTATCAGTCCGGCTGCGGAGTACGGTCACACAGAAAACGGTTGTATTCGCAGCCGCCGGATTTGCGCGGCAACTCCAACGCTGACAGGCGTTTTCAGGGAACCCGCCGTTCCGGCCATTGCTCGCGCCGCCGCAGCATCCCATGCTCCGGGCGTAAGCTCAAGTCAGGGAGAAGACCGGAAAAGTATGGAAGCCGATTGTCAGCAGGAACGCTGCCACGTGCACTCGTACCTGGATCGGCTTCCAGATGCGAAGCTATCCGCGGTTCGCGAAGTGCTCGAGATCGACGCGGCAACGGAAAGCAAACTAAAGTTCTGCCCGGCTACTGTCGATTGCACTCCCAATGGAGATGTACGCCTTTCACCGGAGGCAGCTTGGGTGGGTTCGTTCGGCGATTCTGTTGCCCACTGTGCTCCTGGCGCTACAAGGCCGAGCGGACGCGCAGGCGTACCGCTTCCGCACGTTCGGGATCGATGAAGGCCTCGGGAACCTTGCCGTCACCTGTCTGACGCAGGATGCCGCCGGCTACCTCTGGACCGGGACTCTCAACGGCGTCTATCGGTATGACGGAGAGCGGTTCCAGCGCTTTGCGAGAGCGGAAGGGTTACCCGATTCCGAAGTCGTCTCGCTCGCCGCCGGGGCCCACGGCAAACTTTGGGCGGCGACGACGAGCGGCGTCTCCGTTTTTCGCGATGGGCACTTTCACCGCGTCTTATTCGGAAGAGCGGTGAGTCTCATTGGCCCGTCGTCCCTGGCGATTGAGAAACCGACCGGCGCAATTTGGATCGCCACCAGCGCCGGTGTAGCAGTGGTCACGCTGCGGGAAGCCGATCGGCCATCGCCGCGCGCCCGGTTTATCGAGGGCTTGCCGCAGGCTGATTATGCGGGTGTCGCTTTTGCTTCGGACGGCCTTCCATGGCTCGTCGGCTCAAGGAAGGTGTACCGGTTCCAATCCGGAACCGCGTCGCTTATGGGAAAAGACGCCGGCGTGCCGGACGAGGATTGGCAGGCTCTCGTCGCCGACGCGTCAGGCACGATATGGATCCGCAGCGCGGCTAAGCTGGTTGCGCTGGCATCCGGCGCCAGACGCTTCGCCGATCGCACCGCCGGTCTGCCGGGCGCGGAGTTCGCCTCACTCGGATTGGATTCGAATGGGCGCATCGCCGTTCCGACTGTTCATGGCCTGGCCCGCTGGTTGAACGATTCCTGGCAGCTCGTCGGAAGCCGGAGCGGATTGACCATGGATTCCGTTTCGTCGGTCTTCTTCGATCGGGAAGGCTCGCCTTGGATTGGTACCAACGGCGGGGGCGTCGCACAGTGGTTGGGTTACGGGGCATGGGAAAACTGGACGGCGCCCGCTTGGGTGGACAACGACGCAACCTGGTCATTCACCGAAGACAAGCTCGGGCAGGTCTGGGCCGGCACGAACAACGGGATCGTGTCCCTACCTCTGGATCCCGGCGCTCGCGCCAAACGCCTGGTCACCTGGTTTCATTTGAAATCCGATGTCCGCGCCCTGGCGATGGGAACGCAAGGCAACATCTGGGCGGGTACCGGCCGTGAAGGCGTTTTTCGTTGTTCGGTTCGCACCCGCGCTTGCCGGCAGTTCGGCCGCCCGGCCGGATTACCCGCTAAAGCAATCAACGCTCTCCTCGTGGACGCGAAAGACAATCTCTGGGTGGCGAGCGATACCGGGCTGTTCGTGGCTCACATCAAACCCGCCGGCATGATGTTCCGTGAGGCGATACCGATTAGCGCGAATAAGGAGAAAGTGGTGCGGCAGTTGGCGCAGGCCGGCGATGGTGAGATTGTCGCGGCCTGCAAATCCGGACTGTTTCGTGGGGACGGAAAGACCTGGACCCGCCTCACCGCGGCCGATGGGCTCCTCGATGACGATCTAGGCCAGGTTGCCACGGACGCTCCCGGCTCTTTCTGGATCTCCTATGAGCGCGATCTCGGGGTGTCCCACCTTCAGGATTTGGTCGGCGGCAGGCGCAAGTGGGAACACTTCGATCAGAATGGCGCGCTGGGCTCCAACTATGTCTACTCGCTCGGCCTCGACAACCGCCGCCATGTCTGGGTGGGGACGGACCGCGGCATCGACTCGTGGAACGGTTTTATCTGGCGCCATCTCGGCACGGAGGATGGTCTGATTTGGCCGGATCTGAATACCGCGGGTTTTTTCTCCAGCCGCCGCGGAGGCTTGTGGTTCGGAACCAGCCGCGGCATCGCGCATCTCGTTGCGCCGGCCTCATCGGAACGACAGGTCCTCCCAGTCCCCATCGTCAGTCAGGCTCAGGTCAATGGGCGCGATCAGGATCTAAACAAGCCGATCGTTCTTCCTTTTCTCAACAACGAAATCACCTTGCACTTCTCCACTTTGTCGTTTGCGGAGGAGGGCCGGGTTCGCTACAAGTACCGCATCGAAGGGCTGCAGGACGAGTGGCGTTATAGCCGGGACCGGAACGTTCATCTGTTGCACTTACCGCCCGGAACGTACCATTTCACCTTAGCCGCTTTGTTACCTGGCGCCGGGCGAAGCGCGAAGCTGACCCAGCTGCAATTTTCCGTCGAGACGCCGTGGTGGCGAACCCGGCTGTTTACCGCCGCCTCTGTGATTCTCCTGCTGGGGGCCGTTCGTGGAATTTGGCTTTGGAAAATGCGCGCGGCCCTTCGGCGGCAGCGCCTTCTGGAAACCGCCGTCACCGAGCGAACCGCCGCCCTCACTATCGAGCAGGGCAGGCTGATGCAGGCGCAGCAGGCGTTCGTCTATCAGGCTACGCACGACGCGTTGACCAAGCTCGCCAACCGGAGTCTTCTGAATCAGTTTCTGGAAGACGTGGTGGCCGGCGACCAAAGTGCCTCCATTCTATGGATCGACCTGGACCGGTTTAAAGCGGTGAACGATCTCTACGGGCATCACATGGGTGATCGATTGCTTCAGGCCACAGCGGGCCGCCTCACCGGGATACTTCGGTCGGGAGACATCGCGGCGCGCATCGGCGGAGATGAATTCGTCGTCGTCCTGCTCCGGTGCTCCGAAGCCGAAGATTGCCAATTAGCCGACCGCCTTCTCCGCTCCTTGTCCGCGCCGTTCGAGATCGGAAATCAAGCCTTCGTGGTGGGCGCGAGTATCGGGATCGCCCGTTTCCCGGAACACGGCGACTGCCCAGCGGTGCTTCTCAAAAGCGCCGACATCGCCATGTATAACGCCAAAAAGAACGGCAAGGGTGCGTACCGCCTGTTTGATGCGGAGCTGGCGGAAGAGATCGGCCGCCCGGTCGAAATGGAACGGCAGCTCAAGGGCGTTCTCCAACGGGATGAGCTGTATCTCGTCTACCAACCGCAGGTGGACGCGCGCGGCATCGTGGAAGCGGTGGAAGTCCTGATCCGCTGGTCCAGCCCGGTTCTTGGGATGGTTTCACCTGCCGGCTTCATCCCGATCGCGGAAGAAACCGGCGCGATCGTCGAGATCGGCGAATGGGTGCTCCAGACCGCCTGCGAACAGGGCGCGGCATGGCATCGCGACGGAAGCCTTATCCGGGTTGCGGTAAACGTTTCGGTCATCCAACTAACCCGCCCGGATTTCGCCGATACGGTGATACGGATTCTCAAAGCCTCGAAATTCGATCCGCGGTTCCTCGAATTGGAGATCACGGAAACAGCAGTGATGGGCAATACCGAGGAATGCATCCGTCAGATGAACAGGATTCGGGCGATGAACATCCGCATCGCCATCGACGACTTCGGCACCGGAAACTCCTGCTTGAGCTATCTTCACTTGCTCCCGGTGGATACGCTCAAGATCGATCAATCGTTCGTCAGTTCGCTCGAGTCCGCTCAGAATGATCATTCGTCGATGATCCGTGGAATCATCGGGCTCGCGCACGGGCTCAAGCTGCGCGTGATCGCCGAGGGCGTGGAAACCGAGAACCAGGCTGGCATCCTCCGCGCCGAGGGCTGCGAAAGCATGCAGGGCTGGCTGTTCTTCCGTCCGCTGCGGGCGGACGCCGTTATGAGCGCCTTATCAACCAACGCGGCGGGTGCGGAACGCGTGCCGGAGCCGCCGCTGTTGGAGTTCACTCACTGGCCGGGAGGGGCCGCCGGCGTCCCGAAATTCAACCGGGCGGCCGGCCAGGAGGGGCCTCCGCCGAATCCGTAGAAGAACCCGAAGTCTTTGGCATAGTCCACCTGCATGGCCCAACCGCCGTCGGAAACGTCGGTGATGTAGGTGCCGTCGGCGTCCGGTCCGCCGGTCGGTCCGCCGAACATCGCGCCGAAGATGTTGTCTCCGAACGCTTCCACCACCGCGTCTCCCGACTGGAGATAAGCCGCGCTGAGCGCGCCTACGATTTCGCCCGAGAGGAACCGGCTCTGCTCCACGTTCCCGCCGCTGCACCACTCGTTGGTCGGCGAGATCGGTTCGCAGTCCGGGAAGATTCGCCCGTACCATAATCCGCGGGCGTCCGGACGGTATCCCTGCCCAGCGATCCAGTTTTCGGCTCCGCTCAGATATCCCGGCAATAACGGGCTATTCGTAGCCATGTAAGCGAACCGGAAAGCCTGTCCCGCGATGCCGAGCATGTAGGGCTGGGTCCCCACGCCCACCAGGTTGTTGGTCTCCCACCCGCGGCCGCTCGCCGATGCGCCCTGGTAGGGCATGTTCAGCGTAAGCGTGGTCGGCGATGTCGCCGTCGCCGTGTACGAAACCAGATCCCCGTCCGTCACCCCGTCCGGGGCGGCGGTCCAAAAAGCGTTCCCGGCGAACCAGGCGGGCTGCCAGTTCGTGCCGTTGCCGGTAACAATGGTCGACCCGTTCACAACCGTGACCGTGCCCGGAGTACCATTCCAGCTCGCGGTGCCGAAGCTTTGGTTCATCCAGTTCCCGCCCGCTTGCACCCCGGGCGTCCAGACGGTGGCGATCAGCGTCTCCAACTCGGATTGATAGAGCGTCCGATTCGCGGGAATCGGATCGAACAAAGCTTCCATTGCGAGGAACGCCGTCGCGTAACTTTGCTCGCGCACGTCGTTCAACGCGTAGCCGTCCGTCGGTCCCGTATTGGCAAAGCCGTAGTCCCAGTTCGCGTAGAGCCGGATGCCGCTCCAGTATCCCGGCTGGCCGTCGAACGCGCGCAGGATCATTCCGGTAAGTGACTGCAGCCGCGGAAACAAAGTAGTGGTGCCGTTCAGAGAGGCCCGGCCGCCATCGAACCACGGCATGCTGTACCACCGGTCCGCCAGCGTTTCCGCATAAGTCAGATAAGTATCCAGACCTGACCGGTAATATAGCCCGTAGAACGCCATCACGTTGTCGTAATAGTTCGCGTTATTGCTTCCGCCGGTCCACGTGCCGATGGAGTTATTATCCATGTAAGCGTAGGATAAGAGAGCCGCGTCGCTTGAGCTGAAGTAAGGCTGCGCGAGCGTCAGAGAGGTGTCGCTTTCGCATGACGATACGGCGAAAGGCGCCCGCCCGAATGCTCCCGTGCCGTCGTTAGTGGGATACCAGACAATCAGGGTCGCGTCATTGTAACCGGAAGTTCCTCCCGCGCAGAACGTCGACTGAAACGTAGTATCGGTTCCCGTCACCGTCGCGCTCCCGTTCACTACGTTGATCGTCCCCTGGAGGGGCGTGTCCCACAGGTCCACATAGAGCGACGATTGAAGCCCGCCGAAGAAATCCGCCATGTCCTGGTTGCTCGTGTCAAAGTATGGCCAGGGGCTCGCCCCCAGCCGCAGCATCGGTCCGAAGATTTGCGTGATGTATTCCGCGCTCGGAATGATCACGTCGTTGGCGTCCGCGAACACCGAGCCGTACTTGAGTGTGTTGGAAGATTGCTGACCTATGGAATCGGTGACCGTCAACTGGATCTGATAAGACCCGAAGACTAATCCCGTGATGGCCGGCGTCGACGAAGTGAGCGAACTAAAGTTCAGTGTAGACGGGCCCGAGACCTGATACCATTGGTAAGTGAGATAGGGATACCCGTCCAGCGACCTGCTCGGAGTGCCGCTGAGAGTATTCGTCGAACTGGCGTTGAATACCCGCTGCAAACCTTGCGATACATACGGCGGGTAAATAGGTGAAGCCGAGTAAGTGGGCGTAAGCGCCGTGGTGATAGTCAAATTCTGCGGCGAAAGATCCACTAATGCGCCGTTGAATTCAAAGTCGAATAAGTCGCCGTTGGCGCCATCGTAAGGGCTGCTTCCCACCGGTACGACGGTGTCAAACCAACGCACATAGTCGACGGTGGCGGTAGCGCCCCAGCCCACGCCGCCGCTGGTGGGAAGACTTGGCGGAATGATCTGGTCGATCGCCAGCGTGCCGGAAACGCTGGTTCCGCTGCCGTCAAAGTTCCACACTTCGGCGCTGAAGGTATTCGTTGCGGCGTTAATTTGCGCGCGCACAATAATGTCCGTCATGCCGGAGATATTCAAGTAGATGGTATTCCCCTGTCCTGACGTGAAGGAATCCTGCCAATCCGTGACGGCGAGCGGCGCGTTATAAGTGGCGTCCATCAAACGCACTTGCATTTGCGGAACGCTGGCCACGGTGGCGGTCCCGGATGGCATTGTAAAGTTATGCATCCGTACCTCGAGCCGATTGCTGCTAAAAGAGGAGTAAGGTGCGTTATTGGAGATAGGAATTGTCAGCGACTGCGCGGGAGTAAGAATAATACCTTGGCGGTTCGGTACAGGCGCGGCGGTGATTACAAAGGCCCAGAGGCCGACCAGGAGTTTCATATACAGGGAAAGTCAACAAATCCCTGATATTCGCTCTAGTATTTTTAAAATGTCATACGTACTCCCTCCGAGTAAGTAGGAGGTGAATACCCCTAAAGGAACAGCGGCGCAGCTACTAAAGTAATAGTGGCGAGAAGCTTGATCAACACGTGTAACGACGGTCCCGCCGTATCTTTAAACGGATCGCCCACAGTATCTCCCACCACGGCCGCGCGATGCGCTTCGGAACCTTTGCCGCCGAAGTGTCCCATCTCGATATACTTCTTCGCGTTGTCCCAGGCGCCGCCCGCGTTATTCATCAACAACGCCATAAGGATTCCCGCAATGGTGCCGACCATCAGGAACGCGGCCACCGCCGTCGCGCCCGCGTGGAATTGCTTGAACACCACGCCGACAAGGACCGGGCTCGCCACCGCCAGCACGCCGGGGACAATCATCTCCTTCAACGCGGAGCGCGTCACAATGTCCACGCACGCGCCGTAATCCGGATCGGAAGTGCCCTTCATGATCCCGGGATCCGCCTGGAATTGCCGGCGTACTTCCTCGATCACCGTCTGGGCGGAGCGGCCCACCGCCTTGATCGCGAAGGAACTGAACAGGAACACCAGCATCGCGCCCAGCAGCGCTCCGGCAAACACGGGAACCTGTCCCAGGTCCACCGGGAACGCCGCCTCCTGCGGCAGGTTCATCAAGTGCTTGACGGTATCGATGTAAGCCGAGAACAGAAGAAACGCGGCCAGCGCGGCGCTGCCGATCGCGTAGCCTTTGGTCAGCGCCTTCGTCGTGTTGCCGACCGAATCCAGCCTGTCCGTCCGCGCCCGGATCGCGTCCGTCTGATGAGACATTTCCACGATGCCGCCGGCGTTGTCGGTGATCGGCCCGAAGGTATCCATCGCCAGAATGTAGCCGGCGGCGGAGAGCATCCCGATGGTCGCCACCGCCGTTCCGAATAATCCGGAAGCCTGCGCGGTGACGCCCGGTAAGTCGGCGGTCGATCCAAGATAGTACGACCCGAGGATCGCGCCCACGATGACCAGCACAGGGAAGGCGACGCACTCCAGTCCCACGGCGTACCCGGAGATGATCGCGGTGGCCGCGCCGGTGGTGCAGGACTTCGCGATGTCCTGAACCGGCCGGTACTTATACTCCGTGTAGTATTGCGTGATAAAGACGAACAGGAAGCTGGTCGCGATCCCCAAAAGTCCCGCGAAGAAGTAGTGCCAGTTGCCGTCCAACAGCAGGTATACCGCGAGTCCGAAGCCCGCGGTGGAAAGCCCGACGGTGACGTAGAAGCCGCGGTTCAGCGCATGCATGGGATCGCCGTCTTCCTCGCCGCTCACGGCGAACACGCCGGCGATCGACGCCAGCAATCCCAGCGCTCCGGCCACCAGCGGGAACAGAATGCCCTTGATGCCGAACGCCGGGTACAGTCCAGCGGCAAGGATGATGGCGCCCACGTTCTCGGCGGCGGTCGATTCGAACAGGTCCGCACCGCGTCCCGCGCAGTCGCCGACGTTATCGCCCACCAGGTCCGCAATCACGGCCGGGTTGCGCGGATCGTCTTCGGGAATGCCGGCTTCCACTTTGCCCACCAGGTCCGCGCCGACATCCGCCGCTTTGGTATAGATGCCGCCGCCCAGTTGCGCAAAGAGTGCCACGAAGCTGGCCCCGAATCCGAACGCGACAATTTGGCTGGGAACGCGCGTCGGGTCCTCCAGGCCGCCGAACACATAGAACAGCGTCGCTACGCCGAGCAGCGAGAGCGCCACGACGCTGAACCCGGTCACCGCGCCACCGCGGAGAGCCGCCTGAAGGGCGCCGTTAAGCGAGTTACGTGCCGCGGCCGCGGTGCGGATGTTGGCGCGGATGGAGACCCACATCCCGCTGAAGCCGGCGGCCGTGGAACAGAGCGCTCCCGCTACGAAGGAGACGGTCATGCGCCGCGCCAGTTGCGCGCTGCCGCTGCCGAAGTAGTAGCTGATGTAAATCGCCACCGCCAGCACCAAAGCCAGCAGCAGAATGGTGCGGTTCTGCCGTCGCATGAACGCTTCCGCGCCTTCCTTGATGGCGTTCGATATCTTCCGCATCTGCGCCGTCCCCGTATCCTGGGAGATGACGAAACGGGCCAGCAACGCGGCCGTAATCAGCGCCAGTATGGCAATGGCAAAGACGGCCAGCAGGTAACCCTGCCCGCCCTCCAGTATGTCGCCGGCTATCAGCC
Organism: Bryobacteraceae bacterium; assembly: GCA_965225785.1. Classification (GTDB taxonomy): domain Bacteria; phylum Acidobacteriota; class Terriglobia; order Bryobacterales; family Bryobacteraceae; genus Bog-113. The sequence goes on from CBDDBV010000035.1 coordinate 733,330, forward strand.
AGAGCGCCGGCGGGTTCTGGCACGGAAGCAGTTCTGTTGTCTTGAGCAACTGTTGAATCTATCGATATAGCAAGCCGATTGCAATAGATTCACCGCGAAGAACGCCGCGCGAAGTGCGGTTTGTCCCCCTACTTGGTACACTGATGTGGTCTGGACCGAGGCCATGTCCGAGCTCGTCTAGCGTGATACAAAAATATCTCTTGACGAGCTCCCTACGCCTGCCGTACCATCACTCTCATGTCAGACAAAAACAATGACACCCCTTCACACATAAATCGCCGGACGTTCTTGGAACGCCTTGGCTTGGGAGCTGGAGCGGCTGCCGCCGGGGGGGGTAATCGCTGAGATGCTGCTCGCCGCGAAAGCGCGGGCGACTACACCTCCCACCGAAGCCCAGCTAGCGGCGGAAGGCGCTTATGCGCTCGTCCTTACGAACGACACATTGGCCACGAGCACCCCACCCCGGCCCGTTAACCCGAATATACTCATTCTGCTAGTCGACCAGCTAAGACTCCCTCAGTTCTGGACGAACGCGACACAGCAAGCCCAGATAGATTCGATCGCGCCTAACATTGCCTTTCTGCGCAAGAACTCCTGTAACTTTCAGTATTTCCATACTGCTGCCGCCACCTGCACGCCTGCCCGCTCCGTGTTGTTCACCGGGCTTTACACACCACAGACCGGGATGTATCTCGGAGTAGACGGCGGCGCTCCTAGCCTGGATCCTCGCTTCCCGACCTTCGGGTATGCCGTCGCCGACCAGAATCCTGCCTACAAGAACAACGTATTTCTTGAAGGAAAGTGGCACCTTTCGGATGGGAACGGCAGTGGCAGTCTGGCACCTTATGGGTTTAACATCCAGGGCACCTCAGGATCGTTTTACCCGGATTACCCGGACCACTACGGGTCGCCTAACGGGACCGGCAATGAGGGCAGCAGCGGATTCTCGACTACGACCAACTCTCCATGGGGTAGCGACTCCGCCATTGCAGGAGACTTCGTCGCGAAATGGCCGAGATCGCCAGCTTCACCTTGGCTTTCCGTAGTGAGCCTGATAAATCCGCACGACATTTCGTTTTACCCGGCCCTCTTCCCGCCGGCAGAGCCAACCCGCCCGGCGGGGAGCCCAATTAGCGGGGGTGACGACTTCTACCCGTCCTTCTCCGGCGTGCCAACGGCAGATCAGGTGTACACCACCGCCAGCCCAATCGGGCCCGACTGGAACTGGAACGACCCGGTTTCCGCCAAGAACATTTCGCTCCAGGTTGATTTTCAGGACACAATCGGCACGGAAGAAAACGCGCCGGGAAATGCCATGAACACCCAGGCAGATGGCGTGGCCATGCTCAACTACTACTTCTACCTGGTGTCGCTGGTCGATGCTCAAATTGGGAATGTCCTAAACGCGGTCGGGCTGACGTCGCGGACAAGCGGAAACACGCTCTCGAACACCGTTGTAATCTTCACCTCGGATCACGGGGAGTTCGGCTTCTCGCACGGCCTGCGAGGCAAGGGAGGCGCGGCTTACGATGAGGCAATCCGCATTCCCTTATACGTTATGCTCCCCGGCCAGGTCGGAACCATTCCTATGGCTCAAATGTGCTCGCAAGTAGACTTTTTCCGATTCATCGTGGACTTGGCAGTAGGATCTGCCAACCCCAACTGGATGACCGGCCTGTATTCGGATCAGGCAAATAGACAATCGCTCGTGAACTTCATTTGGGGCGGCATCTCCAATAACGCCGAGACGCGAACCGTCCGAATTTCTGCATCCGGAAGCGGGGGCCCTTCGTATGTCACACCGTATATTCTTCACACCACGGACGAGATCTATGTCTTTGAAGAGGGAACTACTATTTACGGATGCAACGTGCCCAACCATCTAACCTGCTTCCGGCTGAAGACGACTGACTCCAACGACAACAACACCGGAGCCAAACTCTGCACCTACGATCAATGGACGGACGGAACAACAACCGTGATAGCCGCGGACAGGCAATATGAGTTTTACGATTACGCGAACCTTGGAAATCGGCTCGAACTCGGCAACGATTACACGAGCACCAATACGGCGACGCAGGACCTGATAGCAGCTATGACAGGTGCTCTTGCCAGCAGCCAAATACAAAACGAGCTCAGGGGTACTCTTTCCGGCGTGTATCCCGCGGCGAGCCCTTATCCCAATGTGACGCTCTCAAGCGTCACTGCGTCCGCGACAAGCGCGTACGAGAGTTGGGCGCAGACGCTCGCGGATACGCATGATGGATGCCCGGGCGGAACCGACGGATAATCAAATCCGGCGACCCTCATGATTTCACCTCAGGAGAAAGCAATGACCCGATCCGCCTTCGCCTTTGCAGCCCTAATAGTCTGCGCACCGTGCTTTGCGCAGACATATAAAGTCCAGCTTTTCACCACCACCGCCGGCCAAGCCTATGTGACCGGAGTAAACACGTCCGGCGAGGTGGTGGGGTACGTGTACGAACAACAAGAAACACAATTGAGCTCCTTTGGGTTTATCTACAATCACGGAGTACTGACGCAGGTGAAATCGCCGCTTGCTGGAGAGAATAACGCCGTCACCCAGCTTTTCGGGGTGAATTCATCCGGCGAGATCGTCGGAGACTTTGCGGGATTTTCGGCATCGGACGACAATCATGGCTGCTTCCTGTTGAGCCCGTTACTGACGTATACCTACTTCGGAGAAGGAACCAGCCTTGACTTCCCTTACCTGCTGGCTCTCGGCATTAACTCGATCGGCGAGATCGTCGGCAGCAGCTTTGGGGCTGATGGAATCAAACGAGGATTCGAACTTACCGCCGGGAAGTACACGTACTTCAGCGCCCCCGGAGCGCAAGTCACCAGCGCTTCCGGCATCAACAACGGAGGAATGATCGTCGGCTCGACGTCCACTACTTCTCTCAGCAGCACTCAGGGGTTCTTATACAACGGGACTTCCTTCACAATCGTGAGTTATCCGAACTCTACGTCGACATTTCTAACAGGAATAAATGACGCCGGGACTGCGGCTGGCTACTATTACCCGAGCAGCGGCAACGCCACCGGATTCACCTACACCGACGGAACGTTCACAAGCGTTTCCCTTCCCCAGTTTCGAAGTGTCCAAATCCTCGGAATTAATGATTTAGGCGCAATATACGGAACCTTCGTTAATCACTCAGCTTTCGGCGGCTTTGTTGCCATCCCTACTCAGCCCGGTGAAGAGCCGACGACCGAACAGATCGAGCTGAAGTTCAACTAAGGCGTTTAGGGTGCCGATCACTGTAAACGGGGAAGCCGTCCCCGAATCCTTAATCGAGGCTTCGGCACGAATGCTCAGGGCGCAACCGGACTGGGAGAAAGCGAGCGCCGAACCCGAAACGGCCCTGCGGCTGCGGGCGGTAGCCGAGCAAAAGGCCATAGATCAAGTGCTCTTCCGCCAAGCGGTGGACCTTTGGGACTTTGAATTGGACCAAGCCGCGGTCGAGGCGGAATTCGCGCGTTTGAGCGCGCTCCAGGGCTGCCGCACCGGTGCGAACGCCATTCAACTGCGCGAGCAGGTGATCCAGGGCATTCGCGTGCAGAATGTTCTCGAGGCCCTTGCGCCTCACGTTCGCAAACCCACCCGCGAGGATGCCAAGCGCTTTTTTGGGAGAAACCGCCGGCAGTTCGGCGTCCCCGAAATGATTCACGCCGCCCACATCGTCAAGAATATCGACGAGCGCTGCACGGAAGGCGAAGCTGCGGAAACCATGCGGGCCGCGGAACGCGAGCTTCAGGAGGGCGCGCCCTTTGCGGAAGTCGCGGAACGCTACTCAGACTGCAAGGGGCAAGGCGGAGAACTCAGCCCGTTCCCTCGGGGCGAAATGGTCGAGGAATTTGAAGAGGCCGTTCTCGGTCTTGAGCCGGGCCGGCGAAGCCCAATCTTCCGTACGCCGTTCGGGCTTCACATCGCCGAGGTGCGCCGCCGCGTTCCCGAGTGCCAGAAGACGTTCGAACAGGCTCGCGCCGATATCGAGGGCATGCTGGCGTTGCAGGCGCAGCAGCGGGCTTACGAGTACGCGGTGGGCGTGCTTCGCCAACAGTCCCGAGTGGAGCGGCCCGATAACGAGTCCGCTTCGGGTGCCTCCGCGTAAGTCTATGGCAGTATCTCCCTGCTGCATCCCCAGCAAGCCGCGCCAAGCATGCCTGGAGGCATCCCGCTCCCACGCCGCCGAACGCCCGCGCGTGACCAATGGCTCGGTAGAGGGTATGGTGCTTCTAGGCGGCGAGGCGTTTCTCATGGGAAGTGAAACTCCCGCCGCGTGCACCGGGGATGGCGAAGGGCCCGTCCGCTCCGTTCATGTCGATCCCTTTTATATAGCGCGCCACGCGGTAACGAATGAAGAGTTTGGCGAGTTCGTAAGGGCCACGGGCTACGCCACGGAGGCCGAGCGATACGGCTGGTCAGCGGCGTTCCGGAATCTGGTGCCGGATGAAAATCGCGGGCCCGCAATCCCGGAGTTACCCTGGTGGCTCAAGGTGGATGGCGCGCGCTGGCGCCACCCTGAAGGGCCTGGTACCGCAATCTCCGGGCGGGAAGATCACCCCGTGGTGCATGTTTCCTGGAATGACGCGCAGGCGTTTTGCGAATGGCGCGGAGCGCGATTGCCCACCGAGGCCGAATGGGAGTACGCCGCCCGCGGCGGCCTTGAGCAGAACGTCTTTCCTTGGGGGGACGAACTGAAGCCGGGCGGGCGGTTTATGTGCAATATCTGGCAGGGCACGTTCCCAGACCGCGATCTTGGAGAGGACGGTTTTACAGGCACGGCTCCAGTAGGCGCTTACGACCCGAACGGTTATGGGCTGTGTTGTGTGGCCGGCAACACGTGGGAGTGGTGCAACGACTTCTTCGATGCGACTTGGCATGTTTTTGCAACCCGCGAGAACCCCCTCGGGCCACCGACTGGCCAACGCCGCGTACTGAAGGGCGGCTCGTTCCTGTGTCATGCGAGCTATTGCTTTCGGTACCGCAACGCGGCTCGAACAGGCAATGAGCCGGAAAGCACCACCGCAAACGCGGGTTTTCGCATAGCCCGCGACGTTTGTTAGATCGGCTTGCTCATCTCGCCCGAAGATAAGAACCACCAGGTGCGGTGTGTCCCCCTACTTGGTACACTGATAGGTCTGGGCCGATGCCATGTTCTTTAGCGTTAAAGAGTTGGAAGTTAAGAAAATCGTCTTCGACGAGACCTTCCCGCCCGGTGAAATTCAGTTTACAGACGCTTCCCTGAAGCAGGTCAAGCCGCTTCATGCGGAAGGGACCGCCGAACTGCTCGCTCACACCGATGGCGAGGTTCGGATCAAGGGCCGGGTGACTACGGAGATTGTGGCGGAATGCGACCGCTGCCTGGGTGAAGCGCAGATCCCGATCGACGCGCCTATCGATCTGTTCTACCGTCCGGCCAAAGAGCTGAACACGGTGGAAGAGGAAGAGATCGAGCTCGATGAAGGCGAGGCCGAGATCGCGTTCTACGACGGGAAGGGGATTGAGCTCGAGCAGGTGATCGCCGAGCAGATTTTGTTGTTGCTTCCGATGCAGTTGGTTTGCAAAGAAGCGTGTAAAGGCATTTGCGCGGTCTGCGGCGGGAACCGCAATCAGACGGAGTGCAAGTGCGAAGCGATTCCGGCGAGCGATCGCTGGAACGCCCTGAGAGATCTGGCCGGGGCGCACGAATAAGATCGAGAAAGATTGTAAGAGGGACAAGAAATGCCGAATCCAAAACGCCGCCACTCGGCGGCCCGCACCGCCACGCGACGCGCCCATGACCACCTGACCAAACAGGGGGTTTCGGAGTGTCCGAACTGCCACGAACAGAAACTGCCGCATCGCGTGTGCCCGGCCTGTGGTTTTTACAAGGGCCGCGAAGTGATCGAAGTCGCGCAGAAGTAGTCCGTCCCGGTTGATGAATGAGAGCATGGTAACCATTGCTCTGGACGCGATGGGCGGGGACCACTGCCCGCACTCGGAAGTTGCCGGCGCGGTGCAAGCGGCCCGCCAATTCGGCGTGCGCGTTCTGCTGGTGGGGCAGGAGGATGCAATCCGTCCGGACCTCGAAAAGCAGTCGGGCTGGCGCGATCTTCCCATTGAGATTCACCCCGCCGCCGAGCGCATCACCATGGAAGATAGCGCGGCCAAAGCAGCGCGCTCCAAGCGGCACAGTTCCATGCACGTCTGCGCGCGGCTGGTGCAGACCGGCGCCGCGCAGGGTTGGGTTTCGGCCGGCAACACGGGCGCCTGCATGGCCATCGCGAAGATGGTGCAAGGCAAGGTTCACGGCGTGGATCGGCCCGCGCTTTCCGCCGTCTTCCCGACCATGAAGCTGGATCAGCCGGTGGTGATGGTGGACGTGGGCGCGAACGTCGATTGCACGCCGGAGATGCTCGCGCAGTTCGCCATCATGGGCGAAGCGTATTCGCGTCTGGTGCTGAAGTGCGAACGCCCGCGCGTGGGCCTGCTTTCCATCGGCGAAGAAGAACATAAAGGCAATGATCTGACCAAGGCCGCCATGCCGCTGCTCAAGATGCTGCCCATCAACTTCATCGGCAACGTGGAAGGCCGCGACCTGTACGCCGGCACCGTTGACGTGATCGTCTGTGACGGCTTCGCGGGCAACGTCGCGCTCAAGACCAGCGAAGGTCTGGCGGAGATGTTTAAGGTTTTATTGCGGGAGTCTTTGGAAGCCACCGTGGTGCGCAAGTTCGGCGCACTGCTGGCCAAGCCGGGCTTCGACGCGATGAAGCGCCGCACGGATTATTCCGAGTATGGCGGCGGCGCGCTGCTGGGCCTCAAGGGCGTGTGCATCATTTGCCATGGCCGCTCGCAGCCCAACGCCATTAAGAATGCGATCCGCGTGGCGGCGGAATTCTCCGAGCAGAATCTGAACGGCGAGATCGAGCAGGGCGTCGAGCATTTGAAACTCGCGCCGAACGCCTAAATGCGACGCCCGCTTTCCATCCTTGCCGCGTGCGTGATCTGGTGCGTAACTCCCGCGCCCGCGCAGGTGACCGATCACGTGCACTGGCAACTGGAGGCGCCCGCGGCCGTTGCGCCCAGTGCGAAGATCCTGGCGAAGTTGACGGCCACCATCGATCCTGAATGGCATCTCTATTCGCTGACCACGCCACAGCCGGGGCCGATCGCAACCACGATCAAGATGGACGACGCCGCGGTCGCGAGCTATCGCGTGTTCCAACCGAAGCCCGAAGTCAAATTCGATCCGAACTTCGGACGCGACACCGAGACATACTTCAACTCGGCCGTCTTCTATATCGAAGCGACGCTGAAGCCGGGTGCGACTGATCTAACCGCCCTGCCGCGCTATCAGGTGTGCAGTTCCACTTCGTGCATCCCGCCGGTTACGCGCAAGGCGTCCGCGCCGGTTCGGGTGGACGCGGGAGCAGCCGCGGCTTCCCTCATCATCCCCGCTGGTTACACAGAAGTGCAAAGCCCCGGCGGCAAGCGCGCGCCCGTTGTGTCGGATGCCGCCGCTCCCGTTGAATCGCCGTGGGCTTTTCTGCTCACCGCGTTCGGCTTCGGTCTCGCCGCCATCTTTACCCCGTGCGTGTTCCCGATGATGCCGATCACGGTCTCATTCTTCCTGAATCAGCAATCGGGCAAGCCGGTGTCGCGCGTGACCTCCCTGCAGCAAGCGGGGTTGTTCTGTCTGGGTATCGTCGTTCTCTTCTCCGCGCTCGGCCTCATCGCCACCAGCCTGCTCGGTCCGTTCGGCATTGTCCAACTCGGCTCGAATCCGTGGGTGAACGGGCTGATCGCGCTCATCTTCATCGTGTTCGGCCTGAGCCTGCTGGGAGCGTATGAGATCACGATTCCCTCATTCATCCTGAGCCGTCTCGATAGCGCCTCGCGCGGCGGCGGTACTGTCGGCACGCTGCTGATGGGCCTGACGTTCTCGCTCGCGTCCTTCGCGTGCGTGGGACCGTTTGTCGGAACGCTGCTGGCCGCTTCGGTGACGGGCGGCGGCTGGCGACCCGTCGCCGGCATGGCCACGTTCGCGAGCGGTCTCGCGCTGCCGTTCTTTCTGCTGGCGCTGTTTCCGAGTTATCTGAAGAAGCTGCCGAAGAGCGGCGGGTGGCTGGCGCGCGTGAAGGTGGTAATGGGCTTCATCATTATCGCGGCCGCGCTGAAGTACCTCGCGAGCATCGATCAGGTGCTGCAATGGAACGCGCTCACCCGCGAACGTTTCCTGGCCGCGTGGATCGTGCTCTTCGCCACCGCGGGACTGTACCTGCTCGGTTTCATCCGGTTGGAAGGGGTGGAGAAAGACGAGCATCTGGGGCTCGCGCGGTTGTTCACCGGTATGGCGCTGGTGATCTTCGCCATCACGCTGGTACCCGGCATGTTCGGCGGAAGGCTGGGCGAACTGGAAGGCTTTGTGCCGCCGCCCGTGGCCGGCGCGTCATTCGGCGGGGGCGGGGAATCGCAACTCGTCTGGATGAAGAACGACTTCAACGGCGCCATCGCCAAAGCCCGCGCCGAGAACAAACGCGTGCTGGTCAACTTCACCGGCTATGCCTGCACCAACTGCCACTGGATGAAGCAGAACATGTTCACGCGGCCGGAGATCGCGTCGCTCCTTCACAACATGGTGCTGGTGGATCTTTACACGGACGCGGACGATGCGCCTTCGCAGGCTAATCAGCATCTGGAGGAATCGCAGTTCCACACCATCGCGATTCCGTTCTATGTCCTCTACGATCCGAGCGGTCCGGCGCCGCAAGTGGTCGCGACCTTCCCCAGCCTGACGCGCGACGCCAATCAGTATGTGGCGTTCCTGAACACGAGCGTTCCAGCGGCGCCCGCCGCCACCACCGCCGCGAGTAGTGCACCGCCGTCGGCGGAACCCGAACTTCCCGGCGCAAAAACTCTCGACGGCGCTGTGCTCGATGCGCAATCGCTCACGGGCAAAGTGGTGGTCGCGAATTTCTGGGCCACCTGGTGCGTTCCGTGCCGGCGCGAGATTCCGGAGTTCAATAAGCTCCAAAGCTCGCTCGGCCCACAAGGCGTGCAAGTGGTCGGCATCTCGCTCGACGAAGACGGCGCGGAATCCATCAAGCCGTTCCTGGTCAACAATCCAATGAACTATACCGTGGGCCTGGTCTCGGACGAGATCAAGAATTCCTACAAGCTCGACAAGCTTCCGGTGACCGTGGTGTTCGACCGGCACGGCGAAATCGTAGACCGCTTCGAAGGGTTCACACCGCCCGAAAAGATTCTCGGCGCGGTACAGAAGGCGCTTTAGGGCCTGTATTCAGGACGTCTCCCGTCTCTCGCCCAGATCCGCGTCCATCATCGATTCACACGCTTTGAGCAAGTGCTCGTGATACCGTGTGCGCAGGGGGCCGAAGCCGTGACACCCGTGGCGCGTGATCATGCAAGACTGTCGCCCCAAAACCCGCCCAGGATCGCTGTCAAATCGTTCTCCGCTTCCGGCCCGAGTTCGGCGACGAAACGTTCAAAATGGGTCGGCCTCCAGCGGAGAAAGAGTCATGATTACGGGGAGACAATTCACACTCCAGTGTAAGCGTGCTACCACCGTTCAGGTGACCGCACGCTACCCTGAAGTTCTATGCATCGCGTGGTAATCGTGGGTGGAGGGTTTGGCGGCCTGAGCGCCGCCCAGGCGTTGAACAATGAGCCGGTGGAAGTCACCTTAATCGACCGGCGCAACTATCACCTTTTTCAACCGCTGCTTTATCAGGTGGCCACCGGCTCTCTCTCGCCGGGTGAGATCGCGTCCCCCATCCGCAACGTGCTCGCCAAGCAGAAGAACACCCGCGTGCTGTTGGGCGATGTGGTCGACCTCGATGTGCAGTCGCGCGAGGTGATTCTGAAGAACGGCGACCGCATCCCATACGATTCGTTGATCGTCGCGACCGGCGCGGTGCTTTCATACTTCGGTCATAACGAATGGCAGAAGTTTGCACCGGGACTCAAGTCCGTCGACGACGCAACGGAGATGCGGAAGAAGATCCTGTTCGCGTATGAAGCGGCGGAACGGGAGACGGATCGATCGAAGCAGTTGGCCTGGCTAACCTTCGTTCTGGTGGGCGGCGGACCGACGGGAGTGGAGTTGGCGGGCGCACTGGCCGAGATCGCCAACGACACGCTGCGTCACGATTTCCGCAACATCAACCCCCGCGATTCACAGATCATTCTGGTGGAAGGTTCCGAGCGGCTGCTGCAAACCTTCCCCGAAGACCTTTCGAAAGCGGCCGAGAAATCGCTGCGCAAGATGGGCGTGCGGACGCGGGCGCACGCGCAGGTGACGGCGATTGCGGAAGACAGCGTCTCGGTGAAGTTCGCCGACCACGAAGAGACCATTCCGACCCGCACGGTGCTGTGGGCGGCGGGCGTGAAAGCTTCGGAGCTGGGCAAGATCATCGGCGACCGCACCGGCGCGAAGCTCGAGAAAGGCCACGTGACCGTGGAGGCGGACTGCAGTATCGCGGGGCATCCGGAGATTTTCATCATCGGCGATCTGGCGAATTTCACCCACACCCCGGACGGCAAGCCGCTGCCGGGCGTGGCGCAGCCGGCGATGCAGGGCGGCGCTTACGCGGCCAGAACCATCATGAAGCGGATCCGCAATGAGAAGGTGAAGCCGTTCGTGTATTGGGACAAAGGAAACCTGGCGGTGATCGGGCGCTTGTCGGGAGTGGCGCAGATCGGCAAGCTGCACGTCCACGGGGCCATCGCGTGGTTCATCTGGTTGTTCATCCACATCCTGTATCTTGTGGGTTTCGACAACCGCATGACGGTGCTGATGGAGTGGGCGTTCAACTACTTCACGCACAACCGCAGCGCGCGATTGATCACCGGGACAGTGCCGGAGATGCCGCAATAGCCGCGTGGTTGAAATAGTACGCACGTCGACAAGACGCTGCACTCTGAGCACGTGGACGTTCCACGGGGGGGGGGAAATTTCTATCGCGGTTTGACAGGTTTGACGGGTCACAGTTGACACAGGACGGCGGTTGGACTACGATCCCCACTAGCCGATATGCCGAATCCCGACCCGTCAGACCAGGACAATTCGCAGCCGCAGGATGACGGGGCGGAAGGCGAAGGCGATTCGACCGGAACCGCGGCGGATGATAACTCCGGAACTGGCGATGATGCGGCGACGATCTCCGACCGTGACGACGAAGATGGTTCTGAGTCCGACGATGGATCGAGTTCCGATGAGGATTCCGACTCCGACTCCACCGACGATTCCTCTTCGGACTCGGACTCGGATTCGGACTCTGATTCGGACTCTGATTCGGACTCTGACTCTGACTCGGTTTCGGACTCAGACTCGGATTCAGACTCGGACTCCGGCTCCGACTCCGACTCCGATGACGGCTCCGGTTCGGCTGATAACCTTGCGAACGCCGGGAGCGACGCCGACGCCAACGCGGGCGATGATGATGTGGGCACCCCCGCATCCCAGTGCGACCGCGCCGATGGTGGGGACCCGAAGCCCGGCACGTTAATTGTCACCGTGAAGGACGATTCGGGAGCGGTTGTCGCCAATGCCGATGTCACCATCACCGGCGCGAGCGGAGGCGGCGGCAAGTCAAAAGCCGATGGAACCGCGAAGTTCGAGAATTTGACTCCAGGGGCTTACGATACAAGCGCTTCGAAGGATGGCTATCTCCTCATCAGCGCTTCGAAGAACGTCAACGTACCCGCCGGCGGCACCGCAAACGGCGAGGTGAAGCTATACAAGATCGTTGTGGAAATCCAGGTAAACAACACCCCCGAGGTGAAGGATGATGTGGTGCAGCTCAAATGCCAGGTTCCCGATCATCGTCATAAGGTACCGTGCAGGATCAAGCTCAAGAAGGCGGCGCCGTCGGATGTAAGCGTGACGCTGAGTAATCCAGACGGGCGCCTCCGTTTTCCTGAATCGGGCGACACAACAACCGGTTTGACATTGCCCGCTGACATGTCGTGGGTGGCGTTTGAGATCAGCGGGGAATCATCGAGCGGGGCCATAGGTGATGCGTCTATAGAGGCTCACCAGAACAGCGCCGCCGGCATCCTTGTGGGATCTCAACCGGCCACGGTGTTTTGGTTCGACGCGAAGATGGGCATTACCGCGGGTGGCAACTATTCCGTCTCCGGGCCGCGCTGGAAGGTAGTGGGCGCCAACGCGGTGGATTACTCCGCGGAAGCCACCATCAAACCCGCGGGGGTGGATTGCACGGTTCCCCAGATAAAGGATTTGAGAATCGGCATTATGCAGAATGGACTGGCCGGCGTCACGCGGGAACGCACCTGGAGCAACCCCGCAATTACCTGGAACGCGGGCGTCGCCGCCGGAACCACGGTCACCGTACCGACTTCGATACAAGCGAGAGTCACGCGTCCGGCGACGGGAAATGACAGTACGCCGCTGGTGACGCCGCTGTACGACCAACCCGGAAAGGCGGGACCCACGGGTACGCTCGACGCGAATTCCCTGAAGAATCCGAAAGGCTGTGCCGGGGGTGCGGCGAGTACATCGCACGATACACCCACCGGTTACGCGCCGGTGCCTTTAACGGTTCCCGCGACCGACGCCGGTGGGAATGTGGTCGGGCAGATCACTTATCAGGCAACCAGCTCTAAGCTCTCGCCATCCTTCATCACGTGGGCCGTGGTCTTCAATGTGTCGACGAACGCATTCTGCTGCTTACGCGAGCGTGGGTGGCACGTCAATACGGACGCGGTTACACCCGGAGCGCAATCGGCATCTCCCGATGCCGCTGACAAGCCCGCTGCAACTGTGCCGGTACTGACTCCATTCTGCAACGATCAATCCAACGATCCGGCCAATTCTACCCAGGGCAAGCTGGGTGACGCGACCACGCCATTTACGAAATAATGCGAGCTAAGGGACGGTTTACATGCAAATGCAGGGAGTGGAACAAGCAAGACAGGTTGCTTCGACGCAGGTAGTGCACGACGCGCGTGCCGTGCATGACATGGCGGACCTCAAGCTGGCCGATCTATCTCGCGGCAATCGCCCGTGGGTGGTCTCGCGCGTGCGGCCGGCTCCCCAAAGCGGATCGGCGACCATCCCCGGGGCCAGCATCCGCGGCGATACCGGCCAATTCGTCAGTCCACCGCATTCACCCCCGGTGGTGATGAAGCTGGGGAGCCTGCAGGTATTGAGCGGTTCCGAGCCGCAAACTAAGTCCAGTGAGACTTACAGTTGGACCGAACCACTCGACGAAGAGAAGCGCGTCCTGAGTCCCGAAGATTACTACTCACCGTTCATGAAGGGCGGTGTCATCATCAATGCGGCGCAGCCGGTTTCGGGCATGGGGCACAATCTGGACGCGATCTACCTGACGTTCGATGACTGGGCGCCGGACGTACCGGAAGCGACGGCGTACCTCGGTCAAAACCCAGGGGACTTTCAACACGGCGGCTTACACGCGGGAACGGCGCGGCTGACCCGTCTGCTCGGCTCCAGGAACGCTCTGCTGCACCTTCAGGCGTTTCGTCGATTGCTGCAATCTAAGGCGATTCAGTTCCACGAAGTGGAGGAAACCATTCGCGCCGCTCCCGCGGAGGTGGCCGCGGTGGATACTTACTTGACGCTGGTTGACGGTCTTGACGGTAGCGTAGGGGAGCGGCTCGCAAACGTCGTGCGCGCCGCCAATTCCGACGTTACCCGCAGGGGTATCGCGATCGGCGCTCACGCCGTAATGCTCTTATCGAACGATGCGGCCGCGATTCGGCAGGCGGCCGTTGTGTTGGCCGCTGCTCGAACCGCGCTCGCGGGACCGCTGGAACGTGATGAGTACCTGAAGGCGCTGTTCGGGACTAAGTGAACGGCGCCGAACACTCAAATGCGCACGCAGACGGCTTTCTTCTCCGTGTAAAGTTCGAGCGCGTCGTGGCCCATCTCGCGGCCCCAGCCCGATTGCTTGTAGCCGCCGAAAGGCAGCGCGGCGTCGAAGATGTTGTAGCAGTTCACCCAGACGGTTCCGGCGCGGAGTTCGGCCGCGAGCCGGTGCGCTTTGCTCACGTCGGAAGTCCAGATGCCGGCGGCTAAACCATACACGGTGTCGTTCGCGCGCGGCAGGACGTCTTCCAGGTTCTTGAATGGCGTGGCCGCGACCACCGGGCCGAAGATCTCTTCCTGCACCACGCGCGCATCGTGGGGAGCGTCCACCAGCACAGTGGGCTGCACGAAGTAGCCGGCGTCGCCATGTTTGCCGCCGCCGCTCAAGGCCTTCGCGCCTTCCGAGAAACCGCTCTCGAGATAGCCGCAGACGCGGTCGAACTGCTCCTGCGAGACCAGCGGGCCCATGTCGCAATCGGGGTCTAGCCCGGGCCGTACGCGGATTTTCTTCGCGCGGTCGGCCACGCCTTCCACCACTTCGTCGAAGATGGATTGCTCAACGTAGAGGCGCGAACCGGCGCAGCAGCATTGGCCGTGGTTGAAGAAGATCGCACTCGCGGCCCCGTCGATGGCGGTGGAAAGATCAGCATCGGCGAAGATCACGTTGGGCGACTTGCCGCCGAGTTCAAGCGAAACCTTCTTGAGGTTGCCGGAAGCGGCTTGCAGCACCAGCTTGCCCACCTCGGTGGAACCGGTGAAGGCGACCTTATCAACGTCGGGGTGCGCGGCCAACGCGGCGCCGGCGGCACCATAACCAGGTACGATGTTGACCACGCCTTCGGGGAATCCGGCTTCGAGGATAAGTTCGCCGAGACGCAGCGCGGAAAGAGGCGTTTGCTCGGCGGGCTTGAGGATCACCGTGCATCCGGCGGCCAGCGCGGGCCCGAGTTTCCAGGCGGCCATGAGCAACGGAAAATTCCAGGGGATGATCTGGCCGACCACGCCCACCGGCTCGCGCTGCGTGTAGGCGAGGAACTTCGCGCCCGGCGCGTACGGGACGGATAGCGGAATCGTGTTGCCTTCCAGCTTGGTGGTCCAGCCGGCCATGTAGCGGAACAGTTCGGCCACCAGGGGAACGTCCGCCGCTCGCGCCACGGTGAGCGGCTTACCATTATCGAGCGACTCCAGTTCGGCGAACTCTTCGAGATTCTTCTCGATCAGGTCGGCCAGCTTCCACATCATCTTGCCGCGAGCGGAAGCGGTGATCGTGCGCCAGGGACCGCTCTGGAATGCGTTGCGCGCGGCTTTCACAGCCAGGTCGACGTCCTTGGCATCGCCTTCGGCGACGTAGGCCATCACTTCGCCGGTGGCGGGATTGTAAACGGGAAAGGTTTTGCCGGATACCGATTCGACCCATTGATTGTTGATCAGCATCTTGCGGGGACGCGCGAGAAACTCGGTAACCCGCGGGGTAATACTTACGTGTGTCGTTGCCATGATGAAGCTCCTTCCGGGATGGCGTTCGTTCAATACTGTATCGCGGCGGCGGGAGGAACCGAACGTGCAATCGTAATCTTATGGAACTGCGCAAATTGGGAAACTCCGGATTGAACGTGCCGAAGCTATGCCTCGGGGGAAACGTCTTCGGCTGGACCATCGACGAGCCGAAGTCATTTGAAGTGCTCGATGCGGCGCTCGAAGCCGGGTTGAATTTCATCGACACCGCCGATATTTATTCGGCTTGGAAGCCGGGCAACCGCGGCGGCGAATCGGAGACGATCATCGGGAACTGGCTGAACCGGACCGGCAAGCGCGACCGGGTGATCCTTGCGACTAAGGTTGGAATGGAACTCGCGCCGGATAAGAAGGGGTTGAAGAAAGCGTATATCCTGCAAGCCGTGGAGGATTCCCTCACCCGGCTGCAGACGGATTATATCGACTTATACCAATCGCATCAGGATGATCAAGAAACTCCCCTCGAAGAGACGTTGGAGGCGTATGCGGACTTGATGAAGCAGGGAATGGTGCGGGCGATCGGCGCTTCCAACTACAAGGCGGACCGGCTGGAAGAAGCTCTCGAAGTAAGTAAGCTGCACGATTACCCGGGTTACGAATGCCTCCAGCCGCACTATAACTTATACGACCGGGCGGAGTACGAGCGTGACCTGGAACCGGTATGCGAGAAGTATGGGTTGGGCGTGATCCCTTACTTCTCTTTGGCACGCGGTTTCCTGACCGGTAAGTATCGCTCGGAAGCCGACTTCACGAAGAGTGCGCGCGGACCGGGTATGAAGAAGTATATGAACGATCGCGGTTTCCGCATCCTGAAGGCGTTGGACGAAGTGTCGGAGGAAGTGGGCTCGAAGCCGGGCAACGTCGCTTTGGCCTGGTCGATGGCGCGGCCGAGCATCACTGCGCCAATCGCGAGCGCGACGAATGTGGAACAGGTGAAGGACTTGGCGGACGCGACGAAGGTGAAGTTATCGGGGGACCAGATTGAGAGGCTGGACCAGGCGAGCGCGGAGGTGAAAGGGGCGTAGCGGTTGATTTTGAATCAGGCGAACCTTTCGGTCCGCCTGCATGAGTCTTGCGCCGCGTTAAGCTAAGTCGAACTTAGTCTGGTGCAGGAGTGGATCGCTCTTGATGATCACCGTTTTGCCGAGAATCGATTCGATCTCTTCGAGGTGATCGTTGTTGTTGCTCTTGAGTATTTTGGCGACTTCCGGATTTACCCGGAGCATGACGTTGTCGCCTTCCACCGCTTTGACGATCTTATGGGCTTCCTGGAGGATCTCGCTGATGACCGTGGTGGCGCTCTTGACGTAACCGGCGCCTTCGCAGTAAGGGCACGGGGAACAGAGCGTGCGTTCGAGCGATTGCTTGACACGCTTGCGGGTGATGGCGACTAAGCCGAAATCGTTGAACTGGAGGATCTTGTAAGGGGCGCGATCGACGCGCATGGATTCTTCGAGAACCTGCATGACTTTCTGGCGGTTCTTGCGTTCGTCCATGTCGATGAAGTCGACCACGATGATGCCGCCCAAATCGCGCAGGCGGATCTGGCGCACGATCTCTTTAATCGCGTCCGTGTTGATCTTGACGATGGTGTCTTCAAGGCGATTACTCTTACCGACATACTTACCGGTGTTGATGTCGATGGCGACCAAGGCTTCCTCGCGGTTAGGCAACGACGCGGTTCGATGGCTACGTGATTGGGAGCGCCGAGCGTTCGAATGAGACTTTCTATTTATCTGCCGTCGCCGCTGCAGTTCTTGGTTTGTTCGGGGTCGCGAGGTTCGTGGGCGGTGCGATGCCCGCTGGCGTCTTGGCCGGTCGCACTTTTGCGGCTGCTTGGGCCATCAGGTCAGGGATGAGCAGAGTACTAAAAAAGTATCTATTTGTATTTACGTCATAAAGAAGCATCCAGGAGTAACGAGCGTCAGGAAACGATCTGACGCCGCTCGAGCCGATTACATGGAGGATCTGAGAAACTATGGCGCGGGCCGGTAAGTTGCTTACCGACATGTCGCACTCGTGTTTCAAGAGAGGGCCGACCGGTACTGACGCTTGAACAACAGAAACGCTCCTTTGCGACGACACCTTACCGAGCAGGTCGTCGAGCGCCTCCTTACACGATATCCCACGGTATTCCACCGAGACCAGAGTCCCGAGGACCGGCTGAAAGTCCACCGACTCGCCGTTGATGATTTGAGATTTCGGCACGATATGCGCGTAGCCCCCTTCGAATAGCGCGGTAAAGTTTCCTGGGTTGCCTGCTTTCGCGTGCTCGTCAATCATTGCGAGGAGTGCGCTCGGCACCATAGTGTTTGTGCCCCCTGGCGTTGGAAAAGGGGGCGCCGGTTGATCTGCGGGAGCCGGGTCGGGGAGGTGAAACACTGTCGCCGTGTATGCGGGAAGCAGGTAGGGAAGGCCGCTCGGCCGCGGCCGGGTGTCGCTTAGCATGCTCTTGCTATCGTACGGAGCTTCCTCGTAGCTCACGAGATAGCCGTAGCGTTCCTGCAGTTCGACGGCGAGCGCTTTGAGCGTCCTGCTCTCGTTTATCGAGATCGTTGCTGCCTGGGCCAGCCAGGCGGAAAGTGAGTAGGCGACGAGCGCGCCTGCCAGTCGTAAGTTTATGTTCATTCGGCTTCTCCTCATGTCCGCTAAAAGTGAAATGTTTCGGCTTGGGTAATTCCGCCGCGCGAGACAATAACCTGGTTGGGGTTAACGGTGAACTCTAATTCGTTCATGCCGCTCTCGTTCTCTCCGTAAGGTTCCGTGCCTGTCCCCGCGCCTTCTACATTTATCACCATCTCTTGCGGGTACTGGATCGTGCAGGTTCCCGGCGATTTCATTGTGGGTGCAAAGAGTTGGTAATATGCGACTACGCTGGCTCCAAGCCCTACATAGTCGGGACCGTAGTGTCCGAACTGATTGTCGGGTTGTACGTACCAGGTATCCGTACTTGCCAGCTTCGTGTAAGGCCCGAATGGAGCTCCTGGGTATGTGCAGCCATCCGTACCGGGGCTGCCCACCGGGTTGGTTTCTGTAACGGCCCTTCCTCCGTAATTCACATTCGGCTTGCCAGCAAGTGCGACGTTGAAGAGCGCGGTAGTCGGAAAACCGTAGGCTGTACTCCACCCGGAGGCTGAAGTTGTCTCGCCTGATGGAATGCGTTCGCTGGTTGAAATGTAGTTAGTTCCGCCGACTTTGACAGTTCCCGCGAGGAGCCCTTCAAATGTCCCTTCGGCTAAAGCGCACGCCCCGTACTCGAGGTCTCCAATTAGGGTTGCCAGAGTCCCGGTAATGTATTGATCGAGCGTCGTGTAGGTTGTTCCGTCACAAGTAAACTGTGCCGGAGTTCCTCCGGTTCCATATATGTTGTAAGTGCCGGTTGCGGTGTTGAGGCTCGATCCAGTAACGTTCCAAGTTTGCGGAACGATCCTCGGCGGATGGCACGCTGCGTGATCAGCCCGAACCAACGTTCCACCTGATTCAACCACGAAGAGTATGTCGGAGTGTAGTGGACATGGTACCGTCCGCGCCGCGCCAGCCAGGTGCGCACGGGTTCGCGTTTTTGTGGGTGGCGTAATTGTCCACGATCAGGTGAACCTCGAGATCCTGCGGAATGCAGGCGTCCAGCCGCCGCAGAAACGACAGGAACTCCTGGTGCCGGTGACGAGGTTTGCACTCTGTAAAGACCACTCCCGTGGCGACGTCGAGTGCCGCGAATAAGGTGGTCGTTCCATGGCGAACATAATCATGGGTGATGCCCTCGACGTAGCCCAGCCCCATCGGTAAACCGGTTGGGTTCGGTTGAGGGCTTGAATTTGGCTTTTCTCGTCGACACAAAGCACGAGTGCATGATCGGGCGGGTTCAGATACAGGCCAACCACGTCGCGCACCTTCTCCACGAAGAACGGATCGTTGGACAGCTTGAAACTGCGCGTGCGGTGCGGCTGCACCGCGAAGGCCTGGAACAACCGATGCACCGTCGTTTTGGAGATTCCACTGGCTTGAGCAGCCAGGCGAACCGTCCAATGCGTTCCCGCCGTGGGTTTGCGGGAAAGCGTTCGCTTCAGAAGCGCGGCCACCCGCTCTTCCTCGATGGTGCGCGGCCGTCCCGGCCGTAACTCGTCGTATAGGCCGGCGAGTCGACGGTCGATAAACCGTTTCCGCCATTTCCCGACGGTGGCCTTAGTCCATTGCAGACGCTCCGCAATTTGGGTGTTGGTTTCGCCCTCAGCGGACCGCAGCACCACCTTGGCGCGGGCAACGAGGGAATGCGGAAGAGTTCGCGACTTCGCCATTGTCGACAGCTGAAGGCGCTCCTCATCGCTCAGTTCAAGCGTGGTTTTGGGGCGGCCGAGAGGCATACCCCAGGATAACCGAGTCCATTCTACTTTTGCTAGTTATTTATGGGACATTACACTAGGGAGGAGTGGCCGAGCGAAGTTGTCAACTTATTCGCTCGGCACGCGAGAACAGGGTGGTGGTCGGGCCCACTTACGCCAAATCGAACTTCGTCTGGTGCAGGAGCGGGTCGCTCTTGATGATCACCGTCTTGCTTAGGATCGATTCGATCTCTTCCAGGTGATCGTTGTTGTTGCTCTTGAGTATCTTGGCCACTTCCGGGTTCACCCGCAGCATCACGTTATCGCCCTCGACCGCCTTGACGATCTTATGGGCTTCCTGGAGGATTTCGCTGATTACCGTGGCCGCGCTCTTGACGTATCCGGCGCCTTCGCAGTAAGGGCACGGCGAACAAAGCGTACGTTCGAGCGATTGCTTGACGCGCTTGCGGGTGATGGCGACTAAGCCGAAATCGTTGAACTGGAGAATCTTGTAAGGGGCGCGATCGACGCGCATGGATTCTTCGAGAACCTGCATGACTTTCTGGCGGTTCTTGCGTTCGTCCATGTCGATGAAGTCGACCACGATGATGCCGCCCAAATCGCGCAGGCGGATCTGGCGCACGATCTCTTTAATCGCGTCCGTGTTGATCTTGACGATGGTGTCTTCAAGGCGATTGCTCTTACCGACATACTTACCGGTGTTGATGTCGATGGCGACTAACGCTTCGGTCTGGTTGATGACGATGTAGCCGCCGCTCTTGAGCCAGACTTTGGGGCGCAGCGCTTTTTCGAGTTCCTGCGTGATGCCGAACTCGTCGAAGATGGGCGTGGGCCGGGTGTAGAGTTTGATGCGGCCGACCATGGCGGGCTGGAAGCGCTGGACGAAACTGAGGACGCTCTCGTAGATGGTTTCGTTATCCACCCAAACGGTTTTGAAGGCGCTGGTGAGCTGATCGCGCAGGATGCGTTCGACCAGGTCGAGGTCGTGATGGAGCAGGAACGGCGCGGGTTTCTTCTCGGCTTTCTGGCGCATGTCCGTCCACATGGTGTAGAGGAACATCATGTCGGCGCGAAGCTCTTCTTCGGTGCGGCCGTCACCGGCAGTGCGGACAATGAAGCCGCCTGGGATGCCGGTGCGATGGGTTTGGAGGACGCGCTTCAGGCGCTGGCGTTCATCATCGGACGGGATTTTGCGCGAGACGCCGATATGGTCGACGGTCGGCATGTAGACCAGGAAGCGGCCGGGCAGAGCGATGTGCGAGGTGATGCGGGCGCCCTTCTGGCCGAGCGGCTCTTTGGCAATCTGGACGATGATTTCCTGGCCGGAATGGAGCAGGTCCGTGATGGAAGGAACGGCGGGGCTTTGCTCCCGCGGGCGTTCCTGGCGTTCTTCGCGGGGGCGTTCTTCGCGCTGACGTTCTTCCCGTTGACCTTCCGGGGCGCGCTCCTGACGGTTGCGGTCTTCGCGCGGTCCGCGGCCGCCGCCGGGGCGACGGTCGTTAGGCGCTTTTACCTCTTCGGGCGCAGGCGCGGATGCCACGCCGTTCGCGGTGGTTTCCGGAGCTGCGGCGGTTTCCTGTTCGGGACGATCGCCACGCATCCGGCGGCGCATGCGGCGGGAAACGCGATGGGGTAAACGTCCGCTTTGTTCCCGGAGCGCGGCGGTCAGGCTTTGGGGAATGCGGGCGGGTTCCGGACCTTCGGGGTCAGACGGTTCGGACGGTTCGGACGCGGATACGCCAGGCTCGGCTTGGCCATCGCCGGGTTCGGCCGTGGCATCGGTCATGTCCTCGCTATCACCGTCTTCGGGTTCGATGGATTCGGCGGCGATGAAAACGATTTCTTCCGAGCTCACTTCGACGGATTCGAAGACGGGGTCGTGCTCAACGGCCTCGCCGGATTGGAGGAATTCGGGGGCCGATTCGATTTCGGCGGCGCTGTGGGCTTCGGCGAGCGGTTCTTCGGAGACTTCGACGGCGTCGTCTTCCGGCTCCAGCTTGGCGTTCAGTTCTTCCTGACGTTCGAAGGCGGATTCGGCTTGATCGATGGCGGAATCATTGTGCTCTTCGCGCACAACATCTTCCGCAAGTCCGGCGGCAAGTTCCTCGGGCGCGGAGTCGGTTGGGGGCTGGCCTACGTACTTTGAGATCGACTCTCCGGGGAGAACGACGAGGCCGCCGGCGGGTTCGGCTTCAATATCGAGCGATGCGGGGGCCGATCGCTCAGCGGGCCTGTCGGACTGTTGGTCGCGCGACCTTTCCGGGCCGCGTTCACCCTGGCCGCCTTCGCGCGGTGAGAAGAACTTGGATTCAGGCAGACCTCCGGCGCCGGGACGACGGCGGCGTCCGCGACGGCTGCGGCCACCACGATCGTTGCGGCCGTCGCGATTTCCATTCCCGTCGCGGCCGTCGCGGCGGGGTTCGGCGCTCGACGGAGCGGCCGGCGGGTTTTCCGGCAACGGCATCGGAGCGCTGACGATCGCGCCGGGAACGGCGCCGAGGATGGCGGCCATCTCCGGCTCAATCGGAGTGGGGACGTGAACCGTACCGGCGGAAGATGCCGGGCCTTTCTCCAGCTTGAGAACTTTCTCTTCTACGCCGGAAACGATCTTGTCGTACTCTTCGTTGTCTTCGAAAAAGTCGGATACATAGAGGAACGCGTCGCGCTCCAGACCGATATCGACGAAAGCGGACTGCATTCCGGGCAGGACCCGGGTGACGCGTCCTTTATGAATACTACCGGCGAGCGAATACTCCTGCTCGCGTTGATGAAAGATCTCGACCAGTTGGTCATCCTCAAGGATCGCGACGCGTGTTTCATGACGCGTGGCGGAGACGATTAATTCCTTCGACATTTTCTCTCCGTCGGGTCCCATTAGGGAGCTCGGCGACGAGGAGAGCACTTCACCCTTGCGTGCTTTCTGCGGACGCGTTGCAACTGGAACGCGAGCAGGTAAACCTGTCAGCCATCACGCTTGGCCGATCCGGATGGACTTGTTCTTTGCGGCATTCAACTTACACCAAACGTCTCTAACATCCGGACCGCACCGGGGATCCGCGCCTCATCAGCGGCATAAAGCCATCGCCGAGAGTTTTTGTACGGGCTCCCGAAAAAATAAACTACTCAATTCACAAAGCGGCGTAAACGAACGTTGTTAACCAGGCCCAGCATCATAAAGACGGACCATAAACTGGACCCACCGTAACTCATCAAGGGCAGCGGGATGCCGGTAACCGGCATTCGTCCAACCACCATTCCGACATTCACCAGCAGATGAAACAGCAACAGGGCTGCAACGCCCATGCATATAAACATGCCCGCCCGATCGGGGGCGGTTTGAGCGTTCTGCACGATTTGCATCAGCAAAACGAAATACAACGACAACACAACGATGACTCCAACAAAACCATGTTCTTCGGCAAACGCGGAGAAGATGAAATCGGTATGAGGGATGGGAAGAAAACCCAACTGGGTCTGTGACCCTTTCGTAACTCCCTTGCCCCACATACCGCCCGCGCCGACCGAGATCCGGGACTGAATCAACTGATAACCGGAACCTTTCGGATCACGGTCCGGATCGAGAAAACTCAAGATACGATTCCTCTGGTAATCCTTCATTACGGTGAAGCCCAGAGGCACAACCACAACGACAATCAGCGCGATGGCAGCCCAATACTGCCACCGCATTCCAGCGAGAAAAACGCCGATCCCGAGAATCGGGAGATAAGTCAGCGCCGTACCTAAATCCGGCTCCGCGGCGATTAACCCCATCGGGACGACAACTAATGCTGTAATACGAAGAACATCGCGGAGTTCTAAAACATCACTCGAGTATTTTGTCAACTGTCGAGCTACGATCAATAGTATCACCAGCTTGGCGAATTCCGATACCTGTAAGTTAAAGCCGCCGGGCAGGGGAATCCAACGTTTACCGCCAAGGACGGTCTTGCCGGCGACCAGGACACCGAACAGGCCGATGACGGAGACGACGTAAAGCGGATTCACCTGTTCGAGGAGGGTGTGGTAATCGATGACGGTGCAGAGGAACATCAGGATGAGCCCGAGTCCGATGTAAACCAACTGCTTCCACCAGACATCGGTGAAGCCGGTCTCACGGGTGGCGCTGAAAATCTGGAGAACACCGACGCCGCAGATGACGAAGACGATCAGCAGCATCGGCCAATCGAAATCCCGGGCGAAGCGTCTTAGCATGTAAAGGTTCCGGGCATCAGCGATCCGCGACGGAAGGGTCCGGGTCAGTGACCGGCATCTCCATCTTGATGGGCTGCGGCGGCTCACCCTTACGGGCGGCTTTCTTATCGAAGTAGGCCTTCATAATGTCGCGAACGATGGGGGCGGCGACGATGCCGCCGTGGCCGGCGTTTTCGAGCATGCCGACGACGGCAATCTCGGGGTTCTCACGGGGAGCGAAGGCCACGAACCAGCCGTTGGTCTTGATGTGTTTACCGGCCAGGAACTTATTGGAAGCCACCTGGGCGGAACCGGTTTTGCCGCAGACTTCGATGCCGGGCAGACGCGCGCGGGAACCAGTGCCGCCGGGTTCGGAAACGACGCCGCACATGCCGCTGATGGAATCCTGGATGGCGCGCTCGGAAGCCTGAATGATCTTCGCTTTCACGTTCGGGGTGTCCGTGCGGAGCAGATGGGGACGGTACCATTTGCCGCCAACGCCGATGGAGCTGATGGCGGAGACGAGCTGCAGGGGCGTGACGATGGTGGCGCCCTGGCCGATGCCGACCGAAATGGTTTCACCGGCATACCACTTAGCGCGCTGGGTGCGGATCTTCCAAGCGGAGGAAGGCACCAGGCCGGGAGCTTCGTTGGGAAGATCGATGCCGGTTTTGTGCCCAAGGCCCATCATCTCGGCGTAGTGATTGATGGGATCGATCCCGAGGCGATTGGCAACGTTATAGAAATACACGTCGCACGACTGGACGATGCCGCGATGAAGGCTGATGGACCCGTGGTGCTCCAGGCAGGTGTAATAGTGACCGTAAAAGCTTTGCCCGCCGGGGCAGAAGAACTTGGTGTCCTCATCGATGGCGCCGCTATCGATACCCGCGACGGCCATGATGGGCTTGAAGGTGGAACCGGGGGCGAGTTGGGCCTGGATGACGCGGTTGAAGAGCGGCCGATCGGGATCGTCGGCGTACTCGCGCCAATCCTTAGAGCGGATGCGCACGGTGAACTTGTTGGGGTCGAACGTGGGGCGCGAGACCATGGCGAGGATTTCGCCGTTCTGGGGATTGATGGCGACGGCGGCCCCTTGTTTCCCTTCAAGCGATAGTTCAGCTACGGCTTGTATGTCCAAGTCGAGAGTGAGCTGAAGACGGCTACCGGGCTTGGCTTCCTTGGTGCCGATGACCTGGCGCTCATTGCCGCGGCTATCGACCATGACCTGGCGCTGGCCGTCGACACCCATCAGCATGTCGTTGTACTGTCGCTCGATGCCGAACTTACCGATGACGTCCCCGGGATGGTAGTTGGAGTATTGGGGATCATCTAGCTCGGCCTCGCTGATTTCGCCGGTGTACCCGATGACGTGGGCGGCGAAACCGTTTTGCGGATAGAGCCGGCGCTGGGCCTGAAGGAGTTCGAGTTCTGGGTAGAATTCCGGGTCGCGATGGGTTTCGACGAAGGCCAGATCTTCCGGAGTCAGATCCTGCTTAATGACGATGGGGACGTAGGTCGGCTGCTTGCGGAAGCGGTTTAGTTTGGCTTTCAACTCATCGACGTCCAGGCCGAGACCGGCCGCGATTCCGGGAAGATGTTCGATCTTCAGGTTCTCGCGGCCCAGGAGCAGAGACCATGTTAAGTGGTTATCAACGATGACCCGGCCATCCCGATCAAGGATCTTGCCGCGGGGTGCGACGATGGGTGTGGCTTTGACGCGGTTGCGCTCCGCCATCTCGTTATAGCTTTCCTGCTGCTTGACCTGGAGCTGCCAAAAGCCGCTGATGAGGAAGAGAAAGATTCCCACAGCAAGGTATTGAAAAAACGCGATTTTTCCGGAGGCAAGCTTTGGATCGTCCCTAAGCTGGGGGCGGTCGGCGGGAGTGGTTCGCTCGAGAGTGGTGATGGGATTCGGCACGGAACGCCAGGGCTGATGACTTAGTCCCTTTCCTTCAGTCTATCTAAAAAGTGGAACAATGCGACGCCGACGACGGCATTGAGGGCGCCCACGAACAAAGTCTCGTTCCAATCGAAGGCCAGTTGTTCGGCCAGCATGGCGCGTGAGATGAACCAAAAGATGAATTGATGGAAGAGGTAGAAGACGAAACAGGCCAGCAGGCGAATGAAAGGCTGGCTTACGTCGATTCGCAATCCGATGGAAGCGGCGAAGAACCCGACCAGGGTTTTGGATATCCCATAGACCCCGAAGTATTTGTGGGCAAGCGCGTCCTGAGCCAACCCCATGCTCATTCCGACGAGGATGCCGTTCACCGGAGAGTGACGCATCATGGCGAAATAGATGGTGACCAGCAGGGTAGCTTCCAGATAAGCCGCCGGCGGGTAGATCATGGGAACAAAGACCTGAAACACCAAGGCAAGCAGCGGCACGGCAACCAACACCCAGCCGCGGAACTGGGCAATGCGGCTATCCTGCTGCGCGAGAATACGGTCGCCGGAAGGACTCATTGCTGTGGCGGCGGGGCGGCCGGGGCATCGGGCGCGGATGGAGGCTCGGCGGCGGGCTTGGGCTTTTGTTTGGCGAGCGGAACCACTGCCGGCTTGACGACGGGCTTGGCGCCCGTAACGGCGGCGGGCTTGGATTCTTGCGGCTTGACGGCGGGGCCGGTGGCGAGGGGCTTGGCTTCGATCGGTTTGCCATCGGCGGGTACGGGCACGTTGAAGTTCGGCATATTTCCTTCGCCGAACTTATGTCCTTCCATGGCGCCGATTTTCTTGTAATGATCCACCAGATGATCGGCATCGGTGGAGAGCGCGGGCTGCGAAGCGTCGCCGATTTTGGGAGCGGGCGGAGCGGCGCCGAGATAAACCGGCCCATTATCGGCCGCGTTTTCCTGGAGTTCGGGAATGGGTTGGTGGACGCCCTGGAGGACGATCAGGACTTCCTCGGGGCCATTCTGCAGTCCGGTGGGATAGACGAGGATGTCTTTGAACTGAGGGCCGTCGCGAACCACGGCGGCCTTGCCGACCGGGAGGCCGCGGGGAAAAATGCGGTCGTCTCCGGAGGTGAAAAACATTTCGCCGACATCGACCTTCTCCTCGTTCTGCACCATGTCGACGCGGCACTTGCCGGAGCCGACGCCGCGCAGGATGCCGCGCACGTGGTTCTTCTGGGAGACGACTCCGGCGGCGAAGCCGGGATCGGTCGCAAGCAGCGCCTGGGAGGCGATGGGGTACGCGTCCAGCACTTTTCCGACGATGCCATCCGGCGTGATGACGGCCATCCCTTTCTCGACTTCGGCGTTGGAGCCGCGATCAAGGAACACGATTTTACTGGCGGAAGTTGTGGCGGTGCCGATGATGCGGGCGGCGACCAGGCGCGAAGGCGTCTGCTTTTCAAAAGCGGCGAGAGCCTTAACGCGATCGGCCGTGTTGAGTTCGGTGCGAAGGAACTGGTTTTCGAGCTTCAGCTTGTCAAGTTCCGTGCGCATCTCACGATTTTCGTTGCGGGCGTTGCGGAAGTCGAAGTAATTGTGAAAGACGCCATAGATGGTGCTGCGGGTAGTCTCGGCGATTTGGGCGATGGGAGTGATGACGGTGACGGCCCAGACGCGGATGACGCGGACGTCATTCTCGGTCTTGACCTGGTAGGCGAGAAAAATCAATTGCGCGACAAGCACCACCAACAGCAGAACGATGCTGCGGTACCTGTTGAGCAGAGAGTCCATGTTGTCTTCAGCTTACCCGGAGAACGGCGCGGCGCGCGTGAACAGAAGTTAATCGATGGAAATCTTGCGGAGCAGACGGAAGTCGCTCAGCATTTTGCCGGTGCCGAGGACGACGGACGCCAGCGGATCGTCGGCGATGGAGACGGGCAGGCCGGTTTCCTCGCGGATGCGTTTATCGAGATTCTTGAGGAGCGCGCCGCCGCCGGTGAGGACGATGCCGCGATCGCTGATATCGGCGCTGAGCTCGGGCGGAGTGCGTTCGAGAGCGACACGGATGGCGTTGAGGATGGTGGCGACGTTTTCGGAAAGGGACTCGCGGATCTCGGAGTCTTCAATGGTGATGGTCTTGGGGACGCCTTCGATCAGGTTGCGGCCCTTGATCTCCATGGTGAGCGGCTTATCTAAAGGATAGGCGGAGCCGATTTCGATCTTGATGGCTTCGGCGGTGCGCTCGCCGATCAACAGGTTGTACTTGCGCTTCAGGTACTGCATGATGGCGTCATCCATTTCGTTACCGGCGACGCGGACGGAGCGCGAGTAAACGATGCCGGAGAGCGAGATGACGGCCACGTCGGTGGTGCCGCCGCCGATATCGACGACCATATTGCCGGAAGGTTCGGTGATGGGGAGACCGGCGCCGATGGCGGCGACCATGGCCTGCTCGACCAAGTGGACTTCGCTGGCTTTGGCGCGATAGGCGGAATCCATCACGGCGCGTTTTTCCACCTGAGTGATTTCGCTGGGGACGCCGATGACGATGCGCGGATGCACCAGCATTTTGCGGTTATGCGCTTTCTGAATGAAGTAATTCAGCATGCGCTCGGTGACTTTAAAATCGGCGATGACGCCATCTTTCATGGGCCGGATGGCGACGATATTGCCGGGCGTGCGCCCAAGCATTTCCTTGGCTTCCTTACCGACCGCTTCGACTTCACCGGTATTTTTATTGAGGGCGACTATGGAAGGTTCATTTACGACAATGCCCTTGCCTTTGGCAAAAACGAGAGTATTGGCGGTGCCAAGATCGATGGCAAGATCAGAGGAAAAAAGGCTGAAGAGCGAGCGAAGATTCATGAAGTTTCAGGCTGCGGACGGTCAGGGAAAATCAAGGTTGATCGTAGCACAGGGTTGAATTCCCAACACTTACGTGTGTTGAGGGGAAATGCGCGGGGATTTATCTCAAAACAAATTGTGGGGATTGCGTGCGTCGGGGGTGAGCATACAAACGGCGCACGGGTTCCGGTGACGTTCGAGTGCGATTATAGTCCGCCGCCGATGAAAACGAATCAACGCCGATTTCTAAGCGAACTCAAGTTAGAGGTGCGAACCCGCTGGGAGTATAATCACTTCACTACCACTTCCCAACACTGGCAAAGATCGGCGAAGGAGAAGCTATGACTAACAGCAGCATCATTACTCTAAAACGCGTTCTTATTCCGTGCCTGCTTACCGCTTCCGCGTGGGCGCAGGCATCTCTTTCCTTCAACGCTCCGCCGCGCGATTACGCCGTTCCGTCCACTCCGGAAACCGCCGTGGCCGGCGATTTCAACGGCGATGGAAATTTGGACATCGCGACGATTGGGGATTTCGGAATTTCGGTTCTTCCCGGTAAAGGGAACGGGAGTTTTGGAACCGCCATTTACACTTCGCTGGCGGACGGCGGTTATGGTCCGCTGGTGGCCGGGGATTTCAATCGTGACGGCATTTTGGATTTGGCGTCGATTGGGCAGCTTCCAGATGGAATCGTCGTGTTTCTGGGAAAGGGAAACGGCAGGTTTACTCCACAGCCGGTGATTCCGATCAGCGCGGCCAGCTTCAACCTGATCACCGCGGATTTGAATGGGGACGGCAATCTGGACCTGATCACGGCGGTGAACGGGCAAGTCAACATCCTGCTGGGAAAAGGCGACGGGACTTTTGCGGCGGCGACAAAGATCGCGGTGACGAACGCCGAGACGGTGCAGGTGGGGGACTTCAATAAGGACGGCAAGCCCGACCTGGCGGTGAGCACCGGCTCCATCAAGAATCTGGTGATTCTTCCCGGCAACGGCGACGGTACGTTCAGAACAGGGTCTACTTATTCGATTGATAATTTCACCGGTAACTTTGCGGTGGGGGACGTCAATAACGACGGGAACCCGGATGTGATCGGAGCGGGGCCGGAAGCGGCGGTGTTGCTCGGCAACGGCGATGGAACGTTGCAGCAGCCGACTTATGTGCAGGCCGGCGCGACGGTGAATTCATTGGTGCTGGCCGACTTCAATCATGACGGCAACCTGGATCTGGCAATCCTGACCAACATCCAAAGCGTGGCGATCCTGCTGGGAAATGGCCAAGGAGGGTTTACGAAGACATCTAGCGCCACGATGGGGTACGGCCCGACTCAACTGGCGGTCGGGGACTTCAACGGCGACGGGCGGCCGGATCTGGCGGCTGCTGAGAACTCCACTCCTTACGCGAGCGTTCTGCTCACCGGGCCCGGCGGAAAGATCGAAGCGGCGCCCAGCTATGACTCGGGTATTCCGGCGGAGCCAGTGGCGGCGATCGTCGTGGACCTGAATCACGACGACAAGCCGGATGTAGTTACGGTGCAGAATTCCTCGAGCGTTTCCATCCTGCTGGGAACGGGCAGTGGGGCTGCGCCTTTGCAAACCGCCGTCAACATTGCGCTGCCGGCGGCGAGCGCGGTGGCGGTGGCCTCGGGTGATTTCAACCGGGACGGCAACGCCGACCTGGCGGTGGCAGACCAGCTTAATGGCGTGGTGTATATTTTGCTGGGCCATGGCGATGGAACGTTCACCAGCGGCGTGACTTTGAATGCGGGGAGCCAGCCGGGGTCCATCGCTATCGGCGATTTCAACGGCGACGGCAAGACGGATCTCGCGGTGGGCGATGAATACTCATCATCGGTGCTGGTGTTTATCGGCAATGGCGACGGGACCTTTCAGCCGTCCGCGACGTACCTGGTGCCGAACGCCGCGACGGATGTGGCGGCCGGAGACTTTAACGGCGACGGCCGGAGCGATTTGATTGTGGCGGAAGGCAACCAGTCGACGACACCCGGTGGAGGAGTGATTCTGATCGCAAACGCGGATGGCACTTTTCAGCCCGCGGTCACGATCACAAACGAATCATTGTTTTACCAAGCGGTGGTGGGAGACGTGAACGGGGACGGCAAACTGGACGTAATCTTCCGGGGTCTCGGCGGCAGCGGGTACGAATTGCTGGGGAACGGCGACGGTACGTTTGGAGCGGTAAAGTTCATTACGGCGAATCCCGAATCGCTCGATTTTAGTCTGGTGGACTTAAACGGCGACGGGAAGCTGGACCTTGTGTCGGCGGGATACGCGTCGAATGCATTCTCCGTGCTGCTGGGAGAAGGGACGGGTAAGTTCTCGCGTGAGATCGTTTACGGGGCCGGGCAGGGGCCGAGGGTTGTGGTCGGCGCGGACTTCAACGGCGACGGGAAGCCGGACCTGATCTCTCTGCAATACGATAACTATGACGGACCCAAAGGGACGCTGGTGAAGAGTTCCACTTACACCGTGCTGCTGAACACGACGCCTTAAGTTGAATGAGCGGTGGCGGTCTGAGCGGTAGTCCCGATCAGTTTCTTTAAGCCGGGACCGTAGGCGGTGTCGAGGCCGTGAGCGATGCCGGCCTCAAGCGTGAAGCCGCCATCCACGCCGACGTTTTCGCCGACGTGTTCGTAAATGGGCGGGACGGGAACGTTGGGCACGATGTCCCAGTGATTGACCACGCGGTAACAACCGAGGCGCGCGCCGGGCCCGAAGACGCGAGGTCCGGCGAAGGTCCAGGTGTTGGCGTTATTGTTATCCAGGCCGGCAAGCAGGGCCAAGGCGGCGCCGAGACTGTGACCGGTGATGTATACGGTGCGGCATCCCGAAACCGCTTTGATGGCGGCGGCGACGCTATCGCGAATGGTGGAATAGACTTCTTCGAATCCGCAGTGGACCCAGTAGGCGCCATGGCTGACGGGTCTGGCTAATGCGTCGAAGTCTTCGAGCCATTGCTGGCGGTTGTCAGTGCCGCGGATGGCGACGACGCCGACGTCATCTTTGCGCGCGGCGACGCCCCAGTTGCAATCCTCCGCGATGGCGATCTGGGCCATTTTGGAAGCGGTTTCCCGGTCGACTTGCGAGCGATCGACGGTGATGGAAGCAACCTGGGTCCAGCCGGGAGGCAGGGTTACGGTCTGGTCCCAGGAGAGTTGATAGGCCGCGGTGTTGATGGGTATCAGGGTGTTCAGGGCGAAAGCCGGATCGAATTGCATGTTACTCAGTCCTCTATAGAGCAAGCGGAAATGCCCACGCCGGTGGGACAGATTTTCCGGCAAGTATAGTAACAGAATCGATGATTACCCGGCGCCGGCTTCTGCAATCCGTGTTGTGGACGCCGGCACTGGCGCAGATGGGATGCGGGCGGAAGCGGTCACCGCGGTATCAGGGATACGCGCTGATCGCCAATCACGATAGCGGGAGCCTGGCGGTAATCGACCTGAGCCGGTTTCAAAGGCTGAAGGAAATCCAACTAGAGGCTGCGCCGTCGTGGGTGGTCGCGGCGCCCACGAAGTCGCGAGCGTATATTCTCAGCGCGGACGCGGGCACGATGGAGGTCTTGAACCTCGATACGCTGCTGATCGAAGGCCGGGTCGCACTGGGTGGGAAGCCGCGGGCGGTGCGGTTATCGGGCGATGAGCAGTCGCTTTGGATGGTGCTGAGGGAACCTGACGCGCTGGCGGAGTTTCACGCGGGCTCAGGCGCGCGCGGGGCTCGGGTGCCTCTGCCGGGGAGCGGCGCGGATCTGGATGTGAACGGGACACAGATCGCCATCGCGTTTCCCGAGCAGCGCGCGGCGGCTCGATACGTGATCAAAACGGGCACGATGCACCATTCGCCGCGGCTGGAGGCGGCGCCCAATCTTATCCGGATGCGCGCGGATGGAGAAGTGCTGCTAACGGGCAATACCGATGACCGAAGTGTGACGGCGATCGACTCCGAGACGATGCGGGTGATGGTGACGCTTCCGCTGCCGCTCGCGCCGCGGCACTTCTGCTTCAACGCCGATGGTGGCCAGTTGTTTGTCACGGGCGACGGGATGGATGCGGTGGCGATCGTGAGCCCGTACCAGACCGAAGTGAACGCGACGATTCTGGCGGGTCACACGCCTACGGGAATGGCGATCACGACGGCCGGGCCGCAATATCTTTTCGTTGCAAATACGGAATCGGGCGATGTGACGGTGATTAATATCGACGATCGCAAAGTACTGGCGCGGATTGCGGTGGGGCAGCAGCCGGGCGTTTTGATGGTGACGCCGGATAACGAATATGTTTTGGTGTTGAATGAACAATCGGGCGATGTGGCGGTGATCCGCCTATTGAATATCCGGCAGGCGAATCTGATCTCCAGACACAGCCGGACGGCGCCGTTGTTTACCTTGATTGCGGTGGGCTCGAAACCGGTGAGCGGGGCAATCTGCCCACGGTTAACATAGAGCGAAGGCGGAGCGAGGGCGAATGTCGACATCCACAATGCCGGTGAGTGCGCGCCGAAGCCCCTCTGTATCGGGCGGCGGTTGGCGGCGAACGCTGCTGTTTACATCCCTCGCTACGGTGTCCTTTCTGGCGGTTCTCTATCAGAGCCGCTTCACTTACGGGATCGTTTCCGATTTAGGCAAGCACGAGCAGAATGTCCGCATCCCGTTCACGATGCTCGGCTATCCTCCCGCGATTGACACGATAAGGCCCGAAGCCGCGGCGGCGGGTCTGAAGAAGGGCGATGTGGTGGTGCGGGTGGAAGGAAAAGAGATCCAGGGCACATACACGTATATGAGCATCCTGGAACACGAGCGTCCGGATGCGCGCATGAGCGTCGTGGCTTCACGCGGAGGATCGCTCAAGACGTATTCGGTGGTGATGGTTCACAACGCGCACCAGTTTAGCGACTTCACCGGAACAAGTCTCGCCATTGTGGCGGGGATCCTCATGCCTTGGTTTTGCGTGCTGCTGGGGATCTACGTGGTGGCGGTGCGTCCGCGCGATCCGCTGGCGTGGGTGGTTCTCGGCCTGTTGCTCAGTTTTTCGCAACTCATCACCGGAAGCGTAAACGGCTGGGGAGAATGGATGCGTGTGGCCGCCGAGATTTTTCACGCCGGGCTCTTCGCGCTTCTGCCGTTATGCATGTTTTTGTTCGGCTTATACTTTCCGCGGCTGCCGGACTATGCGCGCGCGCGGCCCTGGCTGAAGTGGCTGGTGATCGTGCCGGCGCTGCTGCAGGCCACGGTACTGACGATCTTAGCCGTCGGGATTAGCGAAGATCTACGGGATTTCGTGCCGCTTAATCACCTGGTCCTGCCCTTGAACCCGGTCATGTATTCGTTTTCCGGCGCGCTGGTGGCGGCCGCGTTTATTCAGCTCATTGTGAAGCTTTTCCGGGAACGCGGGAAGGACGCGCGGCGCAGGCTCCGCATCCTGATCTTCGGGTTGTTCAACAGCATTCTTCCGCTGTTGATTCTGATCTTTCTGGCGGTGGCGATGAAGAAGAACTTCGACGAGATCAATAGCTATCTCGCCGCCATCATCTTACTAGCGCTGCTCTTATTTCCGCTGGCTCTCGCTTACGTGATCATTGTTGACCGGGCCATGGATGTGCGCCTGGTGGTGCGCCAGGGACTTCAGTATGCTTTCGCGAAGAATGGAGTGGTGATCTTACGAATCGCAACCTTCGTGATCTTCGGCTTCGCCGGTTTCTCGTTTGCGCAGAAGTTGAATGGGAATATTCCCGGATTGGTTCTACTCTCGGCGGCGTTATTGGGAGTCGTGCTCCTGATCAACCTGAGCATGAAGAAGCTGGCTAAGTGGGTGGACAAACGCTTCTTCCGGGAAGCCTACAACGCGGAAGTGGTGTTGACGGAGTTATCGGGTCAGGTGCGGGGCATCCGCGAATCGAAACCATTGATTGAAACCGTGTGCGGGCGAATCGCGGGGACGCTGCATGTTTCGCGGATGGCCGTGCTGCTGGCGGATAACGGAGCGTTCCGGACCTGTTACTCAAGCGGATTCGCGGATGAACCACGAGTAACATTCGAAACAAACAGCGCGGTGGTTTCCTATATAAGGTTCGCGAAGGATGCGCCGCGCGTTTACTTTGAAGACGATGCATCCTGGATCTACCGGACGCCGGGGATGGACGATGAGCAGCGGGCGGGCTTGGCGGCGCTGGGGGCGGAGTTACTGCTCCCGCTCTCGACCGGAATCAATCTGTTGGGATTTATCTGCGCGGGTCAGAAACGGTCGGAAGAACCGTACTCGCCATCGGATGTGCGGATTCTGAGCTCGGTGGCGGCGCAGACCGGACTGGCGTTGGAGAACGCGCAGCTGACTACGGCGATCGCATCCGAGATGGCGCAGCGGGAACTGCTGGCGCGGGAAGTGGAGATCGCGCGGGAAGTGCAGGAGCGTTTGTTTCCGCAGATCCGGCCGGTGATACCGGGGCTGGAGTACGACGGCATGTGCCGGACCGCGCTCGGCGTGGGCGGCGACTATTATGACTTTCTCTTACTTCCCGATGGCCGCTTCGGCATTGCGGTGGGCGATGTGGCGGGGAAGGGAATTCCGGCGGCGCTTTTAATGGCGAGTCTGCAGGCGAGCCTGCGGGGAGAAACCTCGCGGGGAGTCGATGATCTGGCGACGCTAATCGGCAACCTCAACAAACGCATTTACGAGACTTCGACCACTAACCGCTACGCGACGTTCTTCTACGGGCAATATACGCCGTTAACGCGAAAGTTTGACTATGTGAACGCCGGGCACAATCCGCCGATGTTACTCCGGGCGGAAGACGGCGACTGGCGGCTCACCTTACTGGAAGCGAGCGGGACGGTGGTGGGGTTGATGCCGTTCAGCGTTTATGAACAGTCGAGCATTCAACTGCAAAGCGGAGACTACCTGGTGGCCTTCACGGACGGCGTCAGCGAAGCCATGAATCAGAATGACGACGAGTGGGGCGAAGAGCGGCTGGAACAGACGATTCGGGCCTGCGCGGCGGCGTCGCTAGGAGTTAGCGAGACGATGCGGAGGGTGCTGAGCGCGGCCGACACGTTCGCGGCCGGGGCTAAGCAGCATGACGATATGACGCTGGTGGTGATGCGGGTTCTATAAAGCCTTCGATAACATAGCCCCATCTGGTTGCGGGAGGCCTTGTGCGGGGAGTTCTAATTGTTGGTTCTTTGATGGTTTCCGGGGTGTGTGTTCCGGCGGCGCGTGCGCAATCGCAGAGCAGCGCGCAGGAGTATGAGCGGCGGATTCAGACGCTGGAAGATCGGCTGCGGACGGTGGAAGCGCAGTTGGCGGTTCTGATGAGTGAGCGCGCTCCGGTTGCGGTGGAACCGGCGCGAACGGAGGCGCCAATCGCGACCGCGCCAGCGTCATCTCCTGCGACTTCGGCTGCGATACCGGAACACCGCGGATTTGAAATGCCGCCGGAACTGGTTCCCGAGATCGGCAAGATCGGGGCGGAAGTCGGCGTGTTGGCGTCGGACGCGGCCAGTCCTTTCAAGCTCAATCCGGGACAATTCTACGGCGGTTACATCGACCTGCCGCTGGTGGATCGGCCGGCTTGGCTGCACGGGAAAATTTCGTATGAGATTGTGGTTGGGCTTTCGCGGTCCAGGACGGCGCTGACGACAACCTCTAATGTTGCGCAGGTGGCGAATCTGGCGGTGCTGAACGCGGTGAATCCAGCGGGCGGGTTGGCGAACGTGAATGCGGCGCTTACCGGGACAGGCGGTGCGCCGTTTCCGGTGAGCAGTCTGAACCAAGTTAACCTGCGGCTGCTACAGGTGATTCCGTTCGCGTTCAAATATTCAACCACGGCGCTGGACCGGCTGCGGCTGCGGCCTTATGCGGTTCTGGGGTTTGGGACTTACGTGACGATCCACGATGAAGTGCCGATGGGCGGGAAAGGTCCGTTCAGCACCGCGCTGGTGGCGGGACAAATCGGGCAGAGTCCGGAGTTGGTGGCGCGCGGACTACCGGGAGGTAACGGCAACCTGGATATTGGGCTGCAGACGGGCGGGGGACTGGAGTTGCGGTTGACGCGAACGCTGTCGCTCGGGTTCGACGCGCGGTTTAACAAGATCTCGGGAAGTAATGGAGATTTCGGGACTTACGGGACGCGCGTAGGCTTTCATTTTTAAGCTTGCCTACGACTTGGCGAGGCCGATCAGAATCTTGTGCCCGGTGGGAAGCGGGCTGCCGCCGGCGGGTTCTTCGGTGACCGCCATGGCGGTGAGGCCGGCCAGCGAAGCGGCGTCGTGGATTTCGAGCGTGGCGGCGCCTGCCTGGTCCGGGCGGAAGACTCCGCCGCCGACGATCGCGGGTGAACTGCGGCGCATCAGCCAGAGTTGAAAACTTCGGCCGGGTTGCAAGCTGGGAAGGCCGGTGGCGAGGAACAATCCGGAACGGCTGGTGATCACGGCGCGGGCTCGGGAAGCACCGCCCTGTTCCGTAGGGCCGAGGCTCATTATTTTGAGATCGGGACCGCTGAGCAGGGAGACGAGTTGCAGGTTGCGGCCGAGTTCGCGACGCTGCTGCTCGAGCGCAGTCCGATAGAACTCCAGTTGACGGGTGAGTTGATCGATGCGGCTTTGATAGGTGGACACATCCGGCGCGGGTGTTGGGCTGGTAGCCAGCGGGGCGGATTGCGGCTCGCTCGGCTTATTTAACTGGCTGAGCTGGCTCAAGTGGAGTTGGGCGGCGGCTAACTGTGCGTCCTTTTCGTGAACCGCGGCTTCCAGAGAAGCAATTTGATTGCGCTGCGCCGCGAGTTCAGGATCAAGCGGCGGCGCGGACACGATCGCGCGCGGAGTGGGATTCGGCTTGGTGAGTTGACCGACAGGGGCCGACGTCTCCACGAAGGGAACGGGCGGCGGACTGAGACGCGAGACGATCAGGGGCGCGGTGTCCGGAGGGTTGCGGTTCAGTGCGAGAAAAGCTAATCCGAAACCGAGCCCACGGCCGCAAACAACCGGCACGAGAGGAGAACGAAACCACGAGCGCCGGCGCGAAGGCGCGGGGTTCACCAACCCGATGACACGGGCACGGAGCGCGCGACCGGGATCGGCCGAAGCCGCCGACAGACTGAGCAGCGAGACACGTTCCAGGCTTTCGCGCAGGTTGGCGGCGCAATCCGGGCAGTTTTCGCGCAAGTGGGCGCGCAGGCCTTCGGCTTCCACGCCATCCAGCACTCCCAGCGCGAATAGATCGTAAGCTTCTTTCGGGAAAAGATTACAGCTCAATCGGGGACCTGCTTATGTTACGAATCTAACACTTGACTGGATGGTGGAACGGATGGCCGGATGCCGCCGGCGACTGGAGAAGCGGCATTTTCTCCACGCCCTAAATTCTTGCTAGAATAGAAGTTACACGAAATATGGCCGATCAGGATCCACCGCAAAACCCACCCGAACCTCCACAACTTCCACTAACCGGCTCCGGCGACGGGGGCGGCGCGGACCGCAACACGATTTCGATCAACATCGAAGATGAAATGCGGCGGTCGTACCTCGACTACGCGATGAGCGTGATTGTGGGGCGGGCGCTGCCGGATGTCCGCGACGGGCTGAAGCCGGTGCATCGCCGCATCCTTTGGGGCATGCATGAACTGGGTTTGCAGCCGACGCGGCCCACGCGGAAGTCGGCAAAGATCACGGGCGAAGTGATGGGGAAGTACCACCCGCACGGAGACGCGCCGATTTACGATTCGCTGGTGCGGATGGCGCAGCCGTTCAACATGCGGTACCCGCTGGTGGATGGGCAGGGAAATTTCGGTTCGATCGACGGCGATCCGCCCGCAGCCCAGCGGTACACCGAAGCGCGGCTTTCGCGAGTGGCGACGGCGCTGCTCGAAGATATCGACAAGGAAACGGTCGATTTCCGCGCAAACTACGACGATAGCGAGCAGGAGCCGGAAGTGCTTCCGACGCGCGTCCCGAATCTGCTGATCAACGGCTCGGAAGGGATTGCGGTCGGGATGGCGACCAAAATTCCGCCGCACAACCTGCGCGAGATCATCGACGCCACAGTGCTGCTGATTCTGGATCCGCATGCGCCGCTGGCGAAGGTGATGGAGTTCGTGCAAGGGCCGGACTTCCCCACAGGCGGTTTCATCCTGGGCAAGACCGGCATCTACGAAGCGTTCACCAGAGGCCGCGGATCTTTGAAGCTGCGCGCGCGGGCGGCGATTGAACGAACCGGCAAGGATCGCGAACAAATCGTGGTCACGGAGCTTCCGTTCCAGGTGAATCGGGCGACGCTGATCAAGGCGACCGCCGCTTTGGTCAACGATAAGAAGATCGACGGCATTAGCGATATCCGGGACGAAAGCGATAAGAACATCCGCATCGTTTACGAGTTGAAGCGCGGCGAGCAGGCCGAGGTGGTGCTGAATAACCTTTACAAGCAGACCCAGCTTCAGACCAGCTTCGGGATTATCAACCTGTCGATTGTGAACGGCCAGCCGCGCGAGCTGAGCCTGATCGACACGATCAAGTACTTCATCGAGCACCGCGTGGATGTGGTGCGGCGGCGGACGGACTTCCTGCTGCGGCGGGCGCGCGAGCGGGAGCATATCCTGCTGGGATTCAAGCTCGCCCTGGATAACATCGACGAGGTGATCCGGCTGATTCGCGCGTCGCGTGGGCCGAAAGAAGCGCGCGAGTCGCTGATGGCGGCGCGCTTCGAATTCCGGGAGCAACTGGCGGCTCTCTCGAAACGCGCGGACCAGACATGGGACCCCGCGCAGGGGTTCACCGAACGGCAGGCACAGCAGATTATCGAACTGCAATTGCAGCGCTTAACCGGCATGCAGCAGGAGAAGATCGTGGAAGATCTGGTGAACATCGTCGTCGAAATCGGCGGCTACCTGGAGATTTTGGGCTCGGACAAGGTGTTGCGCGATCTGATTATTAAAGAACTACGCGAAGTCCAGAAGCTGTATGGGGATGCGCGGCGCACGGAGATTATCGAAGATACCGGCGAGATCCTACTGGAAGATTTGGTGGCGGTGGAGGATGTCGCGGTAACCGTGACGCACGGCGGCTACCTGAAGCGCACCGCGATCGACACGTACCGGCGGCAGACGCGCGGCGGGCGCGGACGCATCGGAATGAGCACGCGCGAGGCGGATTTCGTGGAGCATTTTCTGGTGGCGTCCACGCACAGCTACCTGTTGCTGTTCACCAACAAGGGCCGGGTGTATTGGCTGAAGATTTATGAAATCCCGGACGCCAGCACTACAGGCAAGGGAAAGAATGTTTCGAACCTCATCAACCTGCAGCCCGACGAAACCGTGCAGGCGTTCCTGGCGGTGCGCGAGTTTGAAGCCGACCGTTTTATTGTCATGGTCACCAAAAAGGCCGTGATCAAGAAAACGGAGCTGACCGAGTTTTCCAATGTGATGGCA
This sequence comes from Bryobacteraceae bacterium, assembly GCA_965225785.1. GTDB lineage: Bacteria > Acidobacteriota > Terriglobia > Bryobacterales > Bryobacteraceae > Bog-113. Next base: position 773,433 of record CBDDBV010000035.1, read on the forward strand.
CGGGGAATTATCGCTTTAGGTCTTGATGATGGAGATGAGCTTTTAGCTGCAAGGCTTAGCGACGGCAAGAGTTACATTTTTCTGGGCACACGCGGTGGGCAGGCGATTCGCTTCAAAGAAGACTCGGTAAGACCTACTGGCCGACCGGCTCGCGGGGTGGGCGCGATGGACCTAGCCGAGGGCGACGAAGTGGTTGGCGCTGAAGTGGTTGGCGAGGAAAGTCTCATCCTTTCCATCTCGGAAAAGGGATACGGCAAGCGCACGAAGCTGAGCGAGTACCGGTTAACTCATCGGAATGGCAAAGGCGTGATCAACATGAAGGCCACCAATAAGATTGGCGCGGTGATCGACGTGTTGTCCGTGAAGGACGACTCGGAGCTGATGATCGTGACGAAGAATGGCCAGATGATCCGGATCGATTCAGCGGAGATTCGAAAAACCGGGCGGTCGGCTTCAGGCGTGCGTCTGGTGAAGATGGATGACGACGATCGCATTGCCGCGGCGAGCCTGGTTCCGGAAGAGGTTCCGGACAAGAACGGTACGGGAGACAACGGACAGGGTGACCTGCTGCTGCAGTAACCGCGCTACCATTCGGCTATGAGCGCTCTACTAGTGCAGCTCGCACCCCAGTCCGCGCCGCCTCTCGATGCTTTGCGGCTGGTGGGAAAACAGCGGAAGCTCCTAGACGATCTACGGGCGATGGAGAGCGTGATTGTGGCTTACTCCGGCGGGACGGACTCCGCTTATCTGGCGTGGGCGGCGCATCAGGCGCTAGGCGCGAGAGCGATCGCGATCACGGCCGATTCGGCTTCGATACCGGCCAGCCACAAGCGGGACGCGGAGGCGTTCGTGCGGACCTTCCGCATTGCGCACCGGTACATTGAAACGCATGAGTTTGAGAATCCAGATTATGCGCGCAACGACAAGAACCGCTGCTTTCATTGCAAGGATGAGCTTTTTGTGCGGCTGGAAGCCTTCGCGAAAGAGAACGGGCTGCACAATATTGTTTACGGCGTGAACGTGGACGATCTGGGCGATTACCGGCCCGGGCAGCAAGCCGCTAAGAATCATCGGGTTCTTTCGCCGCTGGTGGACGCCGCGTTGAGCAAAGCCGAGATCAGGCAACTTTCGCGGGTGGCCGGACTACCGACCTGGGATCGGCCGGCGGCGGCTTGCCTGAGCTCGCGCATTCCCTACGGAACGCCGGTAACTCTGGAGAATGTGAAGACGGTGGAACTGGGTGAAGAAGAGTTGAAGGCGCTGGGATTCCGGCAGTTCCGGACACGGTTTCATGGCGAACTGGTGCGGATCGAGATCGCGCGCGAGGAGATGCCGCGAGCGCTCGACCCGGAGATGGCCGCTCGATTCAGCGCCATCTTCCGGCAGTTAGGTTTCAAATACGTGACGCTCGATCTGGACGGATACCGTCAGGGATCGCTGAATGAAGTGCTAGCGCACTGAGACTTTCGGCTCAACGGACATCCCGGGCCGCAGACGCTCCAGACCGGACTGATCGGATTTGAAGCGGATGCGGACCGGCAAACGCTGTACCACTTTCACGTAGTTTCCGGTGGCGTTTTCAGGCGGCAACAGGCTGTACTCGGCGCCGCTCGCGCCGGGGAGGGATTCGACAAAGCCATCGAAATCCGCACTGATGGCATCCACGTGAATCTTCACAGACTGGCCGGGCTTCATGTTCCGTAACTGGGTTTCCTTGAAGTTGGCGGTGACCCAGAGGTCTTCGAGGTTGGTCACGCCCATTAATTGCTGTCCTGGTGAAACCTGCTGGCCGACTTCCACACTGCGGCGCCCGACCACGCCTGTTACGGGCGACGCGATCTTGCAATAACTGAGATTGAGAAGCGCCTGATCGAGCTCCGCCCGGTAGCGTTGCGTGTCGGCTTCCCGGCTGGCAACCTGCGCTTGCTGAATTGCGACCGCGCGTGGCGCGTTGATCTGGGTCTCGCGCTCGCGCGTGCGAGCCTGCGCCAAGGCCGCTTGGCGCTGCGCGATTACATCTTTGGCCGCATCCGCGCTGGCGCGTTGCGCGTCCACCACCGCCTGCTGCGAAAGCTTGGCAGTCAATTTCTGGTCATACTGTTCTTTCGAAACCTCTTCCTTCTGCACCAGCATGCGATAGCGCTCCTCGTCATTGGCGGCGTTCTGGTAGTTGGCTTCGGCTTGGCGAAGCTGGGCGACGGCGGCCTGGTAGTTCTGATTGGCGCCGGAGAGCGCCGCAAGCGCGTTGGTGACGTCGTCCGAAGCGCTGGTGACATTGGTCTGCTGCGAAGTCTGGGTAATGGGAACGTTGGGATTCTGCGCCTGGACGCCGGCCTGGGCCTGGGTGAGCTGCGCCTTGGACTGCTCGATGGCCACTTTATAATCCCGCGGATCGATATCGACCAGAACCTGGCCGGCCTTCACGGTCTGATTGTCTTCGGCATAGACGCCGACGACGGTGCCGGAAATGCGGCTGGTGACGGAGTTGATGTGAGCGCCCACCTCCGCGTCATCGGTGTCGACGAATGAACCGAGGTACTGCATGAGCAGAAAGCCTCCTATGGCGACGGCAACCAGCGCAATCAGCAGGACGATGACGGAGACGGGGTGCTCGCGGAACCAATTGCCCTTCTTTTCGTCTTTCTTGTCGTCTTTCTTCTCGTCCTGCTTCTTGCCTTCGTCCTTATCGCCGTTCCCGTCTTTGTCTTCGGGTTTGCCGTCTTTGCCTTCGGGCTTTTGTCCATCGCCATCGCGCGGGGCAGTCTTGACGCCCGCCAACTCGCGCAGGCGGTCGTGTTCCCGCTGCATCCGGTCCTGGTCGTCCCGCAGACGCCTCACTTCTTCACGTAACTCTAAATCTTCAGCCAAAGCGTCACCTATCCGCAAACCGCGCGCAACTCACTAACTTGAAAAGATGCCGCACGGTGTTCCTGGATTCTAGCCAATTTACTGTTCGTGGTAGTTCCAAAGCAAGCCGCCATCCACGTAGAACGTTGCAGCGGTTACGTAATCGGACTCGGAGGACGCCAGGTAGACGGCCATGGACGCCACATCTTCCGGTTTCCCGAGATGGCCGAGCGGGATGTTCTTCTGGAGCGCGGCGAGCAGGGCGGGATCGTGCAGGAGTTTGGTGTTGATGGGCGTCTCAATCGCGCCCGGGGCGATGTTGTTGACGTTGATTCCGAGCGGCGCCAGCTCAATCGCGATGTTCCGCATCATCATCTTCAGAGCGCCCTTGCTCATGCAATACGAGGTGAAGTGCGGAAAAGGCAACTCTTCATGCACGGAACTCATATTCACGATTTTGCCCTTGCGCTTGCCTTCCATGAGGTGCTGGACAAAACGCTGCGTGGTAAAGAATACACCGGTCTGATTTACGTTCACGACGAAGTTATAGTCTTCCTCGGTGACTTCCCAGAAATCCGCATGCTTCTCGACGCCGGCGTTGTTCACCAGGATGTCGAGCGTGCCGAAGTGGGCGATGGAATCGTCCACCAGGCGGCGGGCCTCGGCGACGATGGAAAGGTCGGCCTGGACGGTGATGCCCGTATGGCCGGCCGCCTCTACCTCCTGCAGAACCTGCGCGGCATGATCGCCGTTTTCTTTGTAGTTGATGACGACATTGGCGCCTTCCTGCGCGAACCGGAGCACGATGGCTTTGCCGATTCCCTGGTCGCTTCCTGTCACGAGTGCATTCTTTCCTTCTAGTCGCATGGGAACATGGTCGCCTGTTCGGCGGTCGGACGCAATGCCGATCCGTATGAAAGGACCGCCCGGCTCCGGATCATCTTCGGCTACCGCCGTTTTATCCACACGTTTGAAACAGGGCGTGGTCTGTAAGTTGTTTGCGGAGCAGGGAGAAGAAAGCTGTTGAAATGGGTTGATTTCGGGGAGACAGCGCTAGCGGGGCGGGAAGGAGTTGGGGTAAAACGAAGTCACGTCGAACGGCCGTGGCGCGGTTCGGAACCGGCAAATCTCGGGGGAGGTGGCCGGAAGTCCGCGTCCACGGCTTAATTAGGCGGCCGTGGCTTGGGGTGTTGCGGTTTGCAGATTCCAGGTTTCCGCGAGTCCGCGGGCGAGTTACGCCGGCATTGCCGCGGAGCGCGGTAGATTCGGCGCAACTCCCAGATGTTTCGTGCCCCAGCTGCACATGGCCTCCATTACGGTGATCAGTTCTTTGCCCGCCTCGCTCAACATGTAGTCCACACGCGGTGAAGCGGACTCGGTGACGAGCCGGCTGATGATCCCGTCGCGTTCCAGTTGACGGAGTTGATCGGTGAGTACCTTCTCCGTGGTTCCCGGCAGAAGGTCACGAATTTCCGCGAAGCGGCGGGATCCGAAGGACAGGTGCCAGACAATCAATACCTTCCATTTTCCAGCCAAGACGTTCGAGGTGGCTTGCACCGGGCATCCGAAATGATCCTTCATCGTCCTGCTCCCAAGGGACTTACAAAATTGTGCGTACTTGTCAGATTGCCGCGGTGGGGTTATGTTCGTTTCTGTAAGGCTTTCATGCCGTCCGGCGCACTTACCCAGAGTAACGCGGGTGGGCCTATGGGTGAGTCCGGCGCGAGTCATGACAGAAGGTAAAAGGAGTTTGAAAATTGGATTTACCCACAAATCCGTTCGCGGTACTGACGTTCATTTCAGCGCCCGCCGTTCTGACCAATGCGTCGTGCGTTTTGCTGTTCGGTACAGGGAATCGCTACGGCCGCGCAGTCGACCGCGTGCACCAGTTGGCTGATCTGATCGAGAAAGGCCCGGATCTTGACCCGGCGGAACTGCGGCTCCGGATTCGTCAATTGGACGCGAGCGAGACGCGAACTTTGCTGATCGTAAGAGCTCTCACCTGCTTCTATACGGCCGTTGCCGGCTTCGTGGCGAGCACGCTGGTGTCGTTGATCGGGGCCGTGCTGACCTCAGCGGGAATCGAGCGGGGAGTTTCGTTTATCTTCGGTCTGGCTTTCATCGCGGGTGCCGCCGGTGTCTGCGCGATGATCACGGGCGCGGTGATGCTCGCCCGTGAGACCACTTTCTCCTTCCGGGTGCTCAAGGAAGAGAAAGGCTTTATTACCAAGCGCGTGCATGAGCGCGCAACGCGTGCGTGAGCGCGCATCGGGCTCGTCGCGCCGCATCCTATCCACGAAGCTTTGAAATATTCATTTCGAAAAGGAACCACTTCTTATGAACAAACATATATCTCGCATTGACGCGCAAGGCTCCGTTGTGCTCTTCGCCGATCTTCAGACAGGGATCATCGAACTTACGCAGACCAACCCTCTGGCTCGCTTGAAAACCGGGGTTCGATCTCTTGCAAGACTTGCAAAGCTTTTCGGCATGCCCGCCGTCGTCTCTGGCATCCGCGGCGAAGACGGGAGCCCCGCGAAGGTCGTTCCGGAAATCGCGGAGGGGATGGGCGAGCAACCCACCCACCACCGCACCACGTGCGATTCATTTCTGAATGAGGAAATTGTTTCCGCGATCGAAGCCACGGGACGAAAGACGCTTCTCATCTCCGGGGTTGCCACTGAGCTTGCCGTACAGCTTCCAGCACTGACCGCCGCCGACCTGGGCTACGCCGTGTATGTAGTGCTGGACGCCTGCGGAGGCATGAGCGAGCGCACGGAACAAGCGGCGCTGCACCGGTTAGCGAAGGCGGGCGCAACCACCGTTTCGGTGATGACGCTGGCGGGTGAGTTGGCCGGAGATCTTCGCGAGCCTAAAGGCCAGGAAGCGATCGGGATCCTGTTCGAGATGGCAAAGGCCTGAAGACCGTCAGCGAGCTTACGCGCCTAATCGGACAGCCCGATGCGATCCGCCGCCGTCCTGTTTTGGCTACTTTTCCCCGCCACGCTGACGAAGGCTCAGGACTTTCAAATATGGAATGAGGTTGACCTAACGGCGACGTGGGGCAAAATCGATTTCCTGATGCCTTTGCTTACGCGAATCGACACCAGCTTGCCGAATCCGCAACTCGCCGCCACCGGGATTATCGCGGACCTGACTCTCGCGAAGCACCTGACTGTGACGGGAGGCTATTTGTTTGCAGACCTGCCGCAGCGTTCCCTGCTGGTTCATATTCCATTGATCGCGCTCTCGACGGGGTTTCAGGCCGGGCGGTTCACCATAGCGGACCGAAATCGCTTTGAGAAGCTCATCGGATATCCGACCTCGCCGGTTCGGTATCGCAACCGGGTCGGGCTGGATCGAGAGTTTGGCGCTCACAACCGTTGGCATCTGTTCGTAAACGACGAGATCTTTTTCAATCTCTCCGCGTCCCGCTGGAACCAGAACCGCTTTCAGGCTGGAGGAGGAGCGCGCCTGAATCGGAGGCTTTTCCTGGATATTTACTATCTACAGCGGAACGCGGCCGCGGGCGCGCCCGAAGCGCGTGTGCTTGGAACCACCTTGCGGGTGGCGTTGACGCCCAGGCAAACCCGCGACTAAGTGATGCTTGACGCGATCCATAGCCCAGAGCCACCAAGATAAAGGGACGGGAGCGTCACGCGATCACGGTACCGTTCGTTTCGCGGGCGCTGTATCCCCAAGGTCGCGGAGAGCGCTCTTTCCTAATACGCTCCGCCAGCCGCGCCCGAGCCCATATGCCGCTTAATGAAATCGGTCAACCGATGCCGGAGGCTCTCGGCTTCCGGAAATTGCAGATCGGTCCAAACACGCCTGGAAGCGTCGAAATATCCTGCCCTGGAGAGGAACGCAACGCCAAAGTACTCGTTTTCCTCCATGGAGTCTTCGCCGTCCGGTGCTCGCGCGGAATGAGCCATCGGGAACGAAGTCTCTCAGACACCACTCCAGCATTTTCCCGATTTCGATTGAGGCGGTCCGCCGCTGTGCCTCACTCATATGAGGCCACGCATATTGAAAGAGAACCACCACGTCCATATCGTGGTGGGTGAGATACTTCCCGTTCTCGAGCCAGCCGATCGGGTATTCCAGATCCTTTAGTTCGAGCAGAGTGTCGCCGATCGAGATCCAGATCGGCATGATGACGTCGTGGCGAAAGTACCGCACTTGCCGGTGGATGGCTGTTCAGCTTGGCGGCATGCAGCATCCGGACGTGGGACGGCAAGGGAGTTCGCCGGTTCTCGGGAGTGAAAAATTGTTTATCCGACCGTCTGCCGGACTTCCGCGGCAGTTAGCCAGCCGTGCCTGTCCGGCTTCGTTCCGTTCACGATCCCGAAGAATTCTCTTTGCAACTGCTCAGTGATGGGGCCGCGTGAACCTTTGCCCACCGGTATCCGATCCACCGAACGAATAGGCGTGATCTCCGCCGCGGTCCCCGAGAAGAAGACTTCGTCCGCAATGTACAGCAACTCCCGGGGCAGAATGGATTCCACAACCGGAATGCCGAGATCGCGAGCCAGCGTCAGCACGGTGTCGCGCGTGATGCCGGGAAGCACCGACGAACTCAAGGGGGGAGTGATCAACTTGCCATCGCGCACGACGAAGATGTTCTCGCCCGAACCTTCGCTAACATTGCCGCTTGCGTCCAAGCCGATTCCTTCGCTATAACCGTTGGCTACCGCTTCCATCTTGATCAATTGCGAATTCATGTAGTTGGCGCCAGCTTTGGCAAGCGCGGGCAGGGTATTGGGCGCCATGCGCGTCCAACTGGAGATACAGACGTCGGTGCCGCTGCTGAGCGCTTCATCGCCCAGATACTTGCCCCACTCCCAACAAGCGACATAAACGTCCACTGGATTGCGCAACCCGTACACGCCCAGTTCGCTGTAGCCGCGCAGGACGATTGGCCGCAAGTAACAGGCTCTCATGCGGTTGACGCTGACGACTTCAAGCATTGCATCCTCAAGCTGGGCCGCGGAAAACTTGAACGTATCCATGCGATAAATCCGGGCCGAATCGATCAACCGGCGCACGTGTTCCTTCAGGCGAAAAATAGCGGGGCCGGAAGCCGTCTCGTAGCAGCGGATTCCCTCGAAAACCGAGCTCCCGTAACTGACGACGTGAGAAAGCACGTGAATCGTCGCATCACTCCAATCAACTAGTTCGCCATTGCGCCAGATTTTTTCGGTGGGCTTCAGCATACATTCAATATAACAATCGAGTAGTCCGCGTCACTATCGGGCGAGCGCCATTGAGTACAATCATCGAGAGATGGACGGCTCGTAACTTTCTTGCCAGCCGGAGCGCCGTAGCAGAATCTCAGGAGACTCTTTTTGTGGATTGTTAGGCTCGCGCTCAGAGCCCCCTATACCTTCGTGGTGATGGCGGTTTTGATGCTGGTGTTGGGTGTGTCGGCAATTCTCACGATGCCGACGGACATTTTCCCCAACATCAACATACCCGTTGTCACCGTCGTTTGGACGTACACCGGCCTTTCTCCGGACGAGATGGAGAAGCGCGTGGTCACCGTGTGCGAACGCGCGATGACGACGACCGTCAATGATATTGAACACATTGAATCCACTTCGTACAGCGGCGTTTCGGTCATTCGGTTGTACTTTCAGCCGACGGCTAAAGTGGAGTTGGCGCTTTCGCAAGTTACGTCAATCGTGCAGACGATTCTGCGCGTTCTGCCGCCCGGGATTTTCCCGCCGATCATTCTGAAATACGACGCGTCGAGCGTGCCGATTCTACAGCTTGCGCTCGAGAGTGAAACGCTGAGCGAACAGCAGTTGTTTGATCTTGGGTTGAACTTTATTCGGACGCAGCTGGCCACTGTGCAGGGTGCGTCGCTGCCGTTACCCTCGGGCGGCAAGCAGCGCCAGATCATGGTGGATCTAGATCCAAACGCGCTGTACGCCAAGAATCTTTCGCCGACGGACGTCTCGAACGCACTGAACCTGCAGAACCTGATTCTGCCCGCCGGCGATGCCAAGATCGGCGATCGCGATTACTTCATCACCCTGAACAGCAGCCCCGGTGTTGTGGCGGCGATGAACGATCTTCCGATCAAAACCGTGAACGGCGCAACGGTTTATATGCGGGACGTCGCCAATGTCCGCGATGGGTATGCGGTGCAACAGAACATCGTCCGCGTAAACGGACGCCGCGCGGCTTTGTTGACCGTGCTGAAGAACGGGCAGGCGTCCACCCTGAACATTGTGGCGAGCGTGAAGAAAGCGCTGATCCGCATTGCGGCCGGACTTCCGCCGGAACTGAATATTCTCCAACTCTTCGATCAATCCATCTTTGTGCGCGCGGCGATCAGCGGCGTGCTGCGGGAAGGGACCATCGCCGCCGGTTTGACCGGGCTGATGATCCTGCTCTTTCTGGGAAGCTGGCGCAGCACGATCATCGTCTGCATCTCAATTCCACTCTCGATTCTGACGTCGTTGATCGTGCTGGACGCGTTGGGTCAAACGGTAAACGTGATGACGCTCGGAGGATTGGCTCTCGCGGTCGGCATTCTGGTGGACGACGCGACCGTTGAGATCGAAAACATTCACCGCAACCTGGGGATGAAGAAGCCGATCGTTCCCGCGATTCTGGACGGCGCGCAACAGATTGCGGTACCGGCGCTGGTTTCCACGCTTTCGATCTGCATCGTTTTCGTGCCCGTGCTGCTTCTGACCGGCGCGGCCAGATATCTGTTCACGCCGCTCGCCGGCGCGGTGGTGTTCGCCATGTTGACGTCGTACCTGCTGACGCGGACCCTGGTGCCGACCATGGTCCACTTCATGTTGAAACCTGAAGTGGAGCTGTATCAGCAAGGCGAAGAAGGGAAGCCGGCGCACGCTCCCGGGATTATCTGGAAGGTTCACCATGCCTTCGACGATCGCTTCGAATGGATGCGGCACAAATATTCAGGCTGGCTCGATTACATTCTGGATAACCGCGGTTTGGTGGCGATTGTGTTCGGGATTTTCTGCCTGCTTTCGCTTGGCCTCGCGTTCGTAGTGGGCCGCGACTTTTTCCCGTACGTGGATTCAGGCCAGATGCGGCTACACGTGAATGCGCCGGAAGGAACGCGCATCGAACAGACTGAGCAGATTTTCGCGCAGGTGGAAGCGGAAATCCGCCGCGAGATCCCGCGCGATGAAGTACAGACGATTGTCGATAACATCGGCTTGCCGTCGAGCGGAATCAATCTCGCGTTTGGCGACAGCTCGACCATCGGCGTCTCGGACGGGGAGATTCTGATCGCGCTCAATCCGGAGAAACACGGTCCGACGGAATTGTACGAACGGCATCTGCGAGCGCGGCTGAACGATCACTTCCCCCAGGAGACATTCTTTTTTCAGGCCGCGAACATCACGAACCAGATTCTGAACTTCGGATTGCCGGCGCCGATCGACGTACAAGTGGTGGGCCGCGACGCCAAGAACAATTACCGGATCACGAAGGAGATCGAAGCCAAGATTGCGGGTATTCCGGGGGCGGTGGACGTTCACGTGAAGCAGGAAGTCGCTTATCCATCCGTGATGGTGAATGTGGATCGAACCAAGGCTGACCAAGCGGGTTTAACGCAGCGCGATGTGGCGAACAGCGTCCTGATTTCCACGAGCTCCAGCGGACAAGTGGCGCCGAATCAATGGTTGAACCCGGTTAACGGAGTGAACTATCAGGTGGCGGTGCAAACGCCGCAGTACCGGATCGATTCCTTCGATGCGCTTAAGCGGACTCCGATCACAGCGGCGGCGGGCGGCCTGACTCCGCAACTTTTGTCGAATCTCGCGACCTTCCAGCGCGGGACGACGGTGGCGCTGGTGAACCACTACAACGTGCAGCCGACTTACGACGTCTTCGCGAATACCGATTTACGGGATCTCGGCGGGGTGGCAAACGACGTCTATAAGATCGTGGATAGCTATCGCGGCAAACTCGCCAAAGGAAACTTCATCGACGTGCGCGGGCAGGTGGACACCATGAACTCTTCCTTCCTCCGGTTGGGCCTGGGAATCATCTTCGCGCTTCTACTGGTTTATCTGCTGATGGTGGTGAATTTCCAATCGTGGATGGATCCGTTCATTATTCTGATGGCGATCCCTGGAACGCTTTCGGGAATCCTTTGGATGCTGTTTGTGACCCAGACGACGTTGAACGTCCCTTCGTTGATGGGTTCGATCATGTGTATCGGAGTGGCAACAGCCAACTCCATTCTTCTCGTTACGTTCGCAAACGATGAACGGCTGACGGGGAAATCGGCGATTGAGGCCGCGCACTCGGCGGGAATCACGCGCATCCGGCCGGTCATCATGACGGCGACCGCGATGATGATCGGCATGCTGCCGATGTCGCTGGCGCTGGGCGAAGGCGGCGAACAAAATGCGCCGCTCGGTCGCGCGGTGATCGGCGGCCTGCTGGTAGCAACGTTCAGTACTTTGTTTTTCGTACCGATCATGTACTCGTTCCTACGCAAAGAGGCGCCTGTGAACTGGGAAGAGCGAATCGAGAACGAAGCGCACGAGTTGCTGCCCGAGCATAAGCAGGCGCCGCACGAAGAGCCGCAACCCGCTTAGAGTCACAATCATTTTTATAACGAGAGACGATGAGCGAGGATCAAAAGCTATTACCGGTGGATGAAGAACAGAAACTGCTGGATCGTCCGGCGGAAGAGCGGCTTCGCGACGAATTGGACCATCGGGAGCAAACGCCGGCGCCTAAGAAACGCGAAGCTCCGAAACCGGAAGAAAAGAAGCCGAAGCCCACCCGCAAGTGGCTGTGGCTGGTGCTGCTCATCGCGCTGATTCTGTTCGCCGTGATCTTCGTGGTGGGATACCTTCCTCGGCGCAACCGCGGGAAGGCGACGGAGAAATCGTCTCTGCGGGAAGAAGAAGCGATCCCGTCGGTGGATGTCGCAAAGGTGAAACGATCTCCCCAAACGACGCGGTTGCTGCTGCCGGGTAACATCACTCCGATCACGGAAGCACCTATTTATGCAAGGGCTTCTGGATACATTGTTAAACGATATGCTGATATCGGCGATCATTTGAGAGCAAATCAATTGATGGCCGTTTTGGAAGCACCCGATCTGGATCAGCAGGTGGCCCAGGGACGTTCCCAGTTGTCTCAGGCGCGCCAACAATTGGGGCAGGCAGAAGCGGCCTTGCAGCAATCCGAGGCGCAACTCGAGTTGGCCAAAGTGACATGGAATCGGTATGCCATTCTGGTTCAGCACGGCGCGGTGGCGAAGCAGGATGCGGATACGCAGAAAGCCAACTACGACGCGGCCGGGGCCACGGTGAGTTCGTCCAAGGCAAACGTGCGGGCGGCGGAGGACAACGTCAAAAGCGCGCAAGCGAACTTGGATCGCCTGATCGCGCTTCAGTCTTACGAGCAAATTCGATCGCCATTCGCGGGCGTGGTTACCGTCAGGAATGTCGATCTTGGAACCTATATTTCGTCAAGCGGCGGCCAATCGGGTTCAACGACGTACAACAGCAGCCAGCAGGTAGGTTCCAACGCGACGGCGCCACAAAACGGAGAAATGTTCCGGGTGGCGCAGATCCAGCGGTTGCGCATCCTGATTAATGTTCCACAGACGGACGCGCCGTCGGTGCATGTCGGCCAGCAAGCGGATGTTCTGGTAGCGGAGTTTCAGGGCAGGAAGTTCGCTGGCGTGGTCACGCGGACGTCAAACACGCTCGATCCGACCAACCGGACGCTACTTACCGAAGTGCAGGTGGATAATCCAAAAGCCGAACTTTTGCCCGGCATGTACGCCGAGGTGCAGTTTGCAAGCCATCGCGCCAACCCACCGATCCTGGTTCCGGGAGACAGTCTGATGACGCGTTCCGACGGCGTTTTTATTGCGGTCCTGCGCGATCCGGACCCGCGGAAACTGCAGAAAATCCAGAAGGAGAGTCCGGAAGCGACCGGAACCGCTGAGCGCCACGAAAAGGTGAAAGAGATTCACCTTCAACAGGTTCAAGTGGGCCGCGACTATGGCACCGACACCGAGATTACGTCGGGCTTGCAAGGGTGGGAATATGTGGCCACCAATCCCAGCGATGAGGTATACGAAGGCGCGTTGATTTTGCCATCGGCCGCAAAGGGACCGCAGGGGGCCACTCCCGCGGGTGGTCCGACGGACAAACATCCGAGCGGCTCGGGAGGCGAGACTTCGGCCGGGGGTGGGCCTTCCAAGGGTGGGTCGGCCAAGAGTGGATCGGCGGGGCAGCAGCATTGATTGGGTTTCGGTGTGTCGGCGTGCTGCTCGTGGGCTCGCTTGCTGCTCAGGGTGCGGATGATCAAATTTCCGCGTACCGGCGGGGCCTTTATCGCGCTCCGCAAGTCGGACCGGTCTCGTTCGATGACTCACCGCGCATTCAGTCTTTGATCCGCGCGGGCAATCTGTATCTGTCTTTGCAGGACGCGATCGCTCTGGCCATTGAAAATAACCTGGATGTCCAGTGGGATCGCCTAAATGCGCCGATTTCTCAAACCGATACGTTAAGAGCGAAGGGCGGGGGAACGCTGCGGGGAATTCCCACCACGGTGGCGGAAGTTCCGGCGGGAATCGGCGGCCCCAATGCTCCCTTGATTACCGCCGCAGCCACCGGAACAATTCCAAGCAGCACACTCCCGGGCTACTCGTCCGACCTTGCGATCATCACCGAGTCGCAGAGTTCCAGCAACCTTTCACCGTTCAGCACTTTTGCGCAAGGTCCTCCGATTCCCACATACGATCCCGCGATTACCGGGCAGGCGCTCTACCAGAAAACCGCCGTCCCGGAGCTCGACGTTCTCGCAGCCGGAGTGCCCGAACTGGATACGCGGACGGTCACGGGAGACATCGGGTATCAGCAGGGGTTTAGTCCAGGAACGCAGTTCAACGCTTTTTTTAACAACGACTTTATAAAGTCCAATGCATTGAACACATTCTACAACCCTTATTCGAGCTCAAATTTAGGATTCAACGTGACGCAACCGTTGTTTCGGGGTTTTGGGATTGCGTTGAATCGCCGGTTCATTCGCATCGCTAAGAATAATGAACGGATTAGCGACCTAGTGTTCCAGCAGCAATTGATCGATACGGTTTCAGGCGTTATTCGTCTGTACCAGGATCTGGTGGCATTGAATGATGACGTGGTGAATCGGCGCGACACGCTGGCGCTGGCCCAACGGCTTTACGAGGACAATAAGAGCAAGGTGGACGTTGGCACTCTCGCACCTGTGGAACTGACTCGAGCGCAGGCCCAAGTAGCGGCGGCCAGGCAGGATCTGATTAATGCGGAAGGGTTCGTTCGCCAGCAGGAACTGATTGTGTTGAGCGTCCTCACGCGCCGGTTTACAGCGGACCCGGTGTTGCATTCGGTGCACGTGGTTCCAACCGATACGCTCGACACTCCCGGCAACCTGCCGATGCCCGGCGCAAACGACCTGATCCGGTCGGCGAACGCCAACCGTCCCGATCTGCTTTACGCGGGGATACAGATCGACAACTCGCAGATCGCGCTCGAAGGCTCGCGGAATGAGTTGAAGCCGGAAGTGGATCTGGTGGGAACATATCAGCAAACCGGGTTGGCCGGACCAGCGAATACTTCGTATCAATCCTCGGTGGGCACACCGCTGCCGACGAATCTACCGTATCTTGGGAATTACGCGAACGTGCTTAGCCAGATTGTGCGCCAAACTTCGCCAACGTTTTCGGTGGGTGTCAATTTGAATCTTCCGCTGCGCAACCGGGTGGCGGAGGCGGATGCGATTCGGGACGAGTTGCAGTTGAGGCAGAACGAAGTGCGCCGACAGCAACTGGTGAATCAGGTTCGCCTGGAAGTGGAGGACGCGCTGGTGGCCTTGCAGCGCGCGCGGGATTCGTACGATGCCGCGGTGGAGGTGCGAAAGCTGCAGGAGCAGTCGCTGGCGATTGAGCAGGAGCGGTACGATGTGGGGCTTTCGACGACGTTCCTGGTGCTCCAATATCAGAGCTATCTGGCGCAGGCGCGGACGACCGAGATCGCGGCCAAGAGCGTTTACGCCAAAGCGAGGACGGCGCTGGATCGGGCGATTGGGGTGACTTTGAGCGCGAATAATGTGTCAGTGTCGGAGGCGGTGGCGGGCAAAGTGACGCGGCACTGAGGATCTCTTGGTGAGTTTACATAATACTTGTTATCGGAACTCGACCGGCGGATCGAACACCTGGAGGGTGGCCGGTAAACCGCTAAGCGCCGACCGCTTGAGCCTTCACCAACTGGATTTCCAATTCAATCTTCAGATCGTCCCCCAATACGATTCCGCCGGTTTCCAGAGCCGCATTCCAGGAAATTCCGTAATCGCTCCGCTTGATCTTAGTGGTTGCGGAAGCTCCCGTCTTGATGCGCCCGTAGGGATCTTTTCCCTCCGGCGCGGGACCCTCGACGTCCAACTCCACTGGCTTAGTCACACCCTTGATGGTGAGATCGCCCAGCACTTTCATGTGATCGCCGCTCACTGATTCCACGCTCGTGCTCTTGAACGTAATGGTTGGATGCTGTTCGGTGTGGAGGAAATCCGGGCTCTTCACGTGGGAGTCTCTCTGCGCATCCAGGGTATTGAAGGTGGTTGCGTCGATCACCGCATCGATGGTGGTTGCGGTTGGATTCTCGGGGTCATATACAACGGTTCCGGTGACCCCGCTGAACCCGCCGCGCACGTTCGAAATCATCATGTGCCGTATGGAAAAATGCGCGCCCGAGTGCGCTGGATCGATCTGATAGGTGGTTTTCATTGGTCTGTCCACCTCATTGTACGGCATGCAAAAGGAATCGCTAGCGACTGTGGCCGCCTCCACCACCGCTTGACTTGGAGCCGCCGCCGGAATGGCCGCCGCTGCTCGCCGGGGCTGCGTGGGATGCGCCGCCGCTCGAATGTGATGTCGGCGCGGGCGCTGAAGAGCGCGGTGCGCTGTAAGCCGGTGCGCTGTAACTCCGTGGCGCGCTGTAGGAAGGGCCGCTGTAACTTCGCGGCGCGCTGTAGGCTGGTTGCCGATACGCAGCGCCGTTACTTGCCGGCGCATCATAAGCCCGGTTGTGCACCATGGAGGGTGAAAGCCTCAGGGACTGTGCGCTTCCCTGCCCGTAGTTTTGACTATATCCGGAACCGTATCCCGCCGATCGAGCCGGCTCGCCCGCGGCGCCGAAGTGCGGATAGCCGGCGGTGGCCGAAGACGCCGTGCCTTGGCGGTTCGATTGACCAGGCGAACCAAAACGGCTCCAACCCGGCCCGGTTTGCGGAGTACTGCCGCCTTGCCGGAACTGGTTAGCCGTCGGCGTAGATGTCGTGCCGGTTCGGGTCGGGCTGCCAAAACGGTCCCAGGACGGCGCAGTTCCGCTACCGGAACGCTGTGCCAATTGCACCGGTCTGCCGGTTCCCGCGACGGATTGCGAATATCTTTGCGTGGATTGCTGAATCGCCTGCCGCTGTTGATTGAACGGGATCCGGTTGGCGCCAGCCGTCGTTGTTGCGGGTGATTGGCTGACAAACCGGGTATTGCCGAATCCGCGGGCCGCCACGGTGGGGGTTCGATCGTTAAACCTTAAGTTGTTCGCGCTCGGCGCAATCGGCAATGCTCCGCGAACCAAGCCGGCCGTTCGCACCTGATCAGGTGTCACACGAGCAATACTCCCGAAACGACCGGAAGAAAATGAGTTGGAAGCCACACCGCTGATTGCGCCATTCACCCGGGCGTTGCGGTAGATATTGGTAACGTTCACGTTCGCCAGGTGGTAGTTGGCCACGAACCCCCCGTTGAAGCCACCTACAAAACCGCGCCCGTACCAAGGATGAAAGGGTTCAAAGGGAGCTAGCGGAAGCCAGCCGACATGTCCCCATCCGCCGAATCCGAAGCCCACTCCGAAGCCGCCAAATCCGAAGAAGGCTACCAAGGCGGGACGCCAAAAGACCGGGCGATAAATAGCTCCAGGGTACCAGCACCAGCCGACTGAACCGTAGTACCAGTTGCCATAGTGATACGGGGCCCAGCCGAATGGATCGGAACTGACCCAGGTCCAGCCGTAGTAATCTTCCCAGACCCAGCGTCCTTCTCGGTACGGCGCCCAGCCAGGGTCAACCTGCGGCGCCCAGACCTCTCCGTAAGCGGGATCGTTGACCCAGGTTCCGGCGGCATCCAACTCCTCCCCGCCTTCGATGTCCTGGTTCATGTACTTGTAGCTTTTTACGTGATTAAGTTGTTGATCGCGCTGCTCATTCCAGGTATCCCAATCGTCCTTGGCAATGGCTTGCACAATTTGAAACTCGGGATCATCCGCGCTCCCGCGGACCATCATGGTCTGACCCTGATTCACCTTCTCCGTTCCGCGTTGCGTGAAGACCTCAGCCTGACCGTAACGGACGGTGATGGAAGTAACACCATCGTCTCCGACGGTCATCCTGTATAGACCGCGCTGCAGCGGCCGCATGGAGACGTTCGGCGCGCTGATCTCGGTCTGCGCGCGCGTATCCCGCACGACACTCAGACTGACCGTTCCGTGCGCCACTTCCATCCGGAACTTTCCGCTTTGCAGTTCGGCCACCCGCGCCTCGACTTCACTGCCCAGACGCACGCGGCTGGCCGCGTCGAACTGGACTTCGGCGCGCGCTGATGGTCCGGTAGCCAGCTCGTCCCCCGCCAACAGAGGAGCGTTCAGAACCCCGGCGACGGCATCGCCCGAATCGCCGCGCTTCACCGAAACCTCGCCCCCCATGAAGCTCAAGCGCGCAACGCCCGGCCCGGCTTCGTCCACGGGTTCACCCTGCGGTATCCCAGCCTGAGGCGCTCCGCCCCGCGGGAGACCGGTTTGCGCAATGGGTGGATTTTCCGACCACGGAGGGTTCTGCTGTCCGAAAGCCGTGCCAGCGAGCGAAATCAATACAGCGAAAACAAAGTGTTTCATACGCATAGGGAGCTACCGCGCCTTCTTTAAAGCACTGACGATGCCATTTTGCAACCGGTTTCCATTCAATGATTTAGCTGACTTAACCCGAGCTGGCAACGTGGTTGAATTGCACCATACAGGCTATAATCGGGCGGTGCCATGGTGGCTGATTCTCCTTATCCTCGGGGCCGGCATGGTTGAAGCCGCCGATCCCATCAAGTATGTCGTTCGATTCCCTAATCCCATCAATCACTATGCGGAAGTGGAAGCAACGATCCCGGTCGAAGCGTCTGGGTCGGTAGAGCTATTTCTTCCCGTGTGGACGCCCGGCTCATATTTGGTGCGCGAGTATGCTCGCAACCTGGAGGCGGTGCGGGCGACGGATTCGAACGGGGTTGCGCTCGATCTCGAGAAAACCCGTAAGAATCGCTGGAAGGTCAAGGTGGCCGGTGCTTCGGCGATCAACGTTGTCTACAGGGTGTACTGCCGGGAGATGACCGTCCGCACCAACTGGGTGGATGAGAATTTCGCTTTGCTTAACGGCGCGGCGACGTTCCTGACACCTGTGGGCGATCGCGCGCGCGAGCACCAAGTGCGCCTGGAACTAGCCCCGGCGTGGAAAATGTCGATCAGCGGAATGGAAGAGACCGCGCCCAACAACTTTCGGACGCCGGATTATGACACGCTGGTGGACTCTCCGATTCTCGCTGGAAGCCCGGTGGTTCATGAGTTTGAAGTAGCCGGGAAGAAACACTATCTGGTGAACGAAGGTGAAACCGCGCTTTGGGACGGCCCGCGTTCAGCGCGCGATACCCAGCGCATCGTAGAGCAAAATTTGAAGATGTGGGGTTCGCTTCCCTACGAGAAATATGTATTCCTCAATTTGATCGGCGATGGAGGCGGCGGCCTTGAGCATAAGAGTTCGATGACCATTATGAGCGGTCGCTACTCGACCCGGACGCGCAGGAGCTATCTAGACTGGCTCGGGCTGGTGAGTCACGAATACTTTCACGCCTGGAACGTGAAACGCCTCCGGCCGGTGGAGTTGGGCCCATTTGATTATGAGAACGAGGTTTATACACCTAACCTATGGGTGGCGGAAGGGTTTACCGATTACTACGCGGGCCTGAATGTGCGCCGCGCGAAACTCGCCGGCGATGCGGAATACCTGGGCGTAGGCACCCCGCAGGAAATTTGGCGCAACTCGTTATCAGCTCCGATCGAGGCGCTGCAAAGCATTCCCGGCCGCCTGGTCCAGCCACTCGCCACGGCTTCGTTCGACGCCTGGATCAAGGCTTACCGACCCGATGAGAACTCGATAAACACTTCGATCAGCTATTACACGAAAGGTTCGATTGTAGGGTGGTTGCTCGACGCGCACATTCGCCATCTCTCGGACGGTCGCAAGAGTCTCGATGACCTGATGCGCCTGGCGTTCTCGCGATACTCCGGCGAACACGGCTACACCACGGAGCAGTTCCTGGCAACGGCGAGCGAGGTGGCGGGCATCAAGCTCAACGAGTGGTTTAAGGATGTACTCGATAGTACAGCCGAGCTAAACTACACCGAAGCGCTCGATTGGTTCGGCTTGCAATTCCGCAAGTCAGACCCACCGAAGAGTGACAATCGCCCCAAGGCCTGGACGGGCTTTCAGACTCGAGCGGCAAACGGTCGCCTTTTTATCAGCCAAATCGACCGCACCACACCTTCCGCCGCAGCGCAACTTAGCGTCGACGACGAAATCCTCGCGGTAGACAACTGGCGCGTCACCCCTGAGGGCTGGGCTCAGCGCCTGGAGCAATACGCGCCAGGCAATACCGTCGAACTGCTGGTGAGCCGACGTGACCAGATTCTGCGAGTCCCCCTGACTCTGGGCGAAGAACCCGCTCGTAAGTGGCAACTGGAAGTAAGCCCGAAAGCGAGCGACGGTCAGAAAAAACACTTTGCGGATTGGCTGAACGGCGGATTGTAAGCCCGAGACTTTGCCCGCGGTGTTACGTGGACTGGGAAGGTCGATCTGAAGGATTCCGGTCCGGAACTCCTTCAACGACTTACCGATTTAGAGCCTGCTCCACCGCCGCGGTTACTTCCGGAGAATCAGGTTTCACTGCCGGCTCAAACCGCGCCAGTATTGTTCCGTCCCGTCCAATCAGAAATTTGGTAAAGTTCCACTTGATCTCGCCGCCCTTCGCGGAAGTCAGATAACGGTACAGTGAGTTTTCACCGTCGCCTTTTACGTCGGACTTGGCGAACATGGGAAAGTCGACGCTGTACTTGCGGGAGCAGAACTGTTTGATCTCATCGTTCGTCCCCGGCTCCTGAGACATGAAGTTGTTAGCGGGGAATCCAAGAACCACCAGGCCTTTATCCTTATACCTCGAATACAGTGACTCCAGGCCCGCATATTGCGGCGTGAATCCGCATTTGCTCGCCACGTTCACCACCATTACAACTTTGCCCTTGTACTCCGAAAGCGGCGTCGGCTTGCCATCGATCGAGTTCATCGAAAAGTCATAAATGGAAGCTGCCTGCATCAGTCCGACGCTCAATACCGCTGTCGCAAATGCGCATGTGATTTTCATGTGTCATTCCAGTCTATGCGAAGCCGTGCTGCTTCAGATGATGCGGACCTTCGAAATTGCTCGTGCTTTTGAATAATTCAAAACGGCCGTCGCCGGCAACGTCGCGCACGCGATCCTTGAGCGCGTCCTGTTCCTGTGTTCCCATGGTGACGAAACTCTTCAACAGCTTGGCGTTCTCCGCAAGCTGCGTCACGGAGGTGATCCCCATCACCTGCGCGTCCACATCCTGCGATAGCGCGAACCGGTAACACTCCGCCGCCGTGAGATCCGTCTTCTCCAGAAACGTTCCCTTCGCGCCCCCCAAACCCTTCATCCCGATCACTCCCACCCCGCGCTGCCGGCATACCGGAATCACCTGGCGAATGAAACTTCGATACTGCGCATCCATCACGTTCACCGGCATCTGGCAGGCGTCCCACAGAAATGGACGGTCCAACATTTCCAGATGGAGCCGCGGATCCTTGTGACCTGTGAACCCGATGAAACGGACCTTGCCCTGTTCGCGCGCCTTGATGGCCGTCTCGATGCCGCCGCGGGTAAAGATCCATTCCGGATCATTATCGAAGTTGATTTCGTGAAACTGCCAAAGGTCGATGTGATCGGTCTGCAAACGGCGCAGCGAGTCTTCCAGGTTGCTCATCGCGCCCGCCCCGTCGCGATTGCAAACCTTGGTCATCAGGAACACCTTTTCGCGCAATCCTTCCGCCAGCGCTTTCCCCATGCGCTCTTCGGAACCGCCATCGTGGTAATCCCATGAATTATCGAAGAAGTTGATTCCGAGATCGACCGCGGCATGCATCAAGCGGATCGATTCCTTCTCGTCCTCGATAGCTCCGGGTCCGAGATGCCATCCGCCCAGTCCCATGCGAGAGAGCGATGCGCCGGTGTTCCCTAATTTATGGAGATCCATTTCCATGATCTTAACGGATGATCCGGGTTTGAAGGCAAGAAACGGATAGCTCCGAGCAGACCGAACACTTTAGGCTTGTTGCGAGGCCGACTAATGTCATTCAAAATAAGCTCTCTACCCAAATCCCAGTTCGCTCATCTGTTTGACCTATCGGATGACGAACTTAAATCAGCGCGCGCCAAGCGAACGGCCGCGACGAAGAAGCCCGGCTTCCCCTGCCGTGTGAGCCTGGCTGACGCCGAGGTCGGCGAGGAAGTCCTCCTGGTCCATTACGAGCACCATGCCGTCGATTCGCCCTTTCGATCCAGCCACGCGATCTTTCTTCGTCCGGGCGCGCTGCAAGCGAACTGCAAGCCGGGCGAAGTGCCCGAGATGTTCCGCTCCCGCATCCTTTCCCTGCGCGGATTCGACAAGGCTGGAATGATGGTCCAGGCCGACCTGTCGGATGGAAAGCTGCTGGAGGGATCAATTGAAGCGTTCTTCCTGGATCCCGCCGTTTCGTACATCCATTTACACTTCGCCAAGCCCGGATGCTATGCCGCGCGGGTAGACCGCGCAGGACAAGATACGCCGTACCGCAAGACGGTACTCTAGAGAGCAGCGACGTTTAAATAAACCATGGCCGAGCAACCCGCCCAACCTTTTATTTTTTACGACCCTACCGGTAAGCGCTGGACCCGTTTCCAGCGCGCCATGCAAACCTTTGCGATCGCCTTCTTTCTCTTTCTGGTGGTGTTTCTCCTCGCGCTCTTTGCCAACTATAAGCTGCCCGCCATCGGTTTGCCCGAAACGCCCATTGCGGCCAACCCGAACCAGGTGGAGATCCGTTCCATCGTCAAGGGCCAAAAGGTGGAATTCAACGTTCCCTTTAAGACCCGCAAGGCCATGAAGCAGGCCGCGAAGGATGTGCAGTATGTGCGTTCCGCATCGCCCGTGATCCATCCGAAGCTCGCGGCAAAGGGCGGCGGCGATAGGCCGTATGTATTCGCGTTCTATGTGAATTGGGACCGTGCCAGTATAGTTTCGCTGCGCAATAACATTGCGCACCTGACGCACCTGCTTCCCGAATGGCTGATCGTTCAAGATGCTAAAGGCGACATCGATGATGAGACGGATAATACTGTCGTCGCGATCGCCCGCCAAGCCAATCTACCGATCATCGCGATGCTGACCAACTATCGCGACGGCTGGCAGGATGCCGACGTGCGGCAGATGCTTGGCAACCCGGAGCTTCGCCACACCCTCATCGAGAACATCTTGAGCAACCTTCAGGAACATAAGTTCCAGGGCATCAATATTGACTTCGAGCAACTGAAGAAAAGCGACGCGCCGCTGTTGGTCCAGTTCATGCAGCAGCTCAAAGCGCGTCTGGGACCGCTGGGATTGTTAGTCACCGAAGATGTTCCCATTGAAGACAGCGCTTACGACCTGAAGCGTCTCGCGCAGGCAAACGACTTCCTGCTACCCATGATCTACGACGAGCATTATCAATCGGGCACGCCGGGTCCGGTCGCCTCCGAGAGCTGGTTCGAAGATCATTTAGATAGCCTCGCCAAAATTGTTCCGCCCGAGAAGATCGTCATCGGAATGGGCGCGTACGGTTATGACTGGGTGATTGGGAGCACTACCAGCGCGGAGATCGGGTTCAACGAGGTGATGTCCGACGCGGTGGCTAACGGGAGCAATGCGAAAGTCGAGTGGGATACGGATCAGGGGAATCCGGTGCTTCGCTATTCGCGCGATAACCAGCAGCATGAGATCTGGTTTCTGGACGGCGTCACGGCGCTCAACATGGCGCAGGCCGTTCACGACGGCGGATTCAAAGGCCTCGGTGTATGGCGGCTGGGGGCCGAAGATCCCGCGGTCTGGAATGTCCTGCAGCGAGAATCCTGGCCGGATGAAGACTACGATCCGAAACAACTTGACTTAATGACCGCCGAAAAACAAGTGAATCCCTACAGCGGCGGCGAATTTCTCCGGATCATCCAAACGCCCCGTGACGGTTCCCGCGTTGTAAGTAAACCGCCTACTCCCGACGGCGACTATTCGGAAGTCTACAAAGTGTTCCCTACCTATTATGTGGTGGAAGACTCAGGCATGACGGATCAGAAAATAATGGCCCTGAGCTTCGATGACGGACCGGATCCGAAGTATACGCCCAGGATTCTGGACATACTCGCGCGCTATCACGTTCCGGCGACTTTCTTTGTCATCGGCGTCAACGCGGAGCGCAACATCGACTTAATTAAGCGCGAGTACCGTGACGGCCATCAGATCGGGAACCACACTTACTCGCACCCCAACATCGCAACCGTTTCGGACTATCGCACCGAACTGGAGCTTTCCGCCACGCAGCGCATTCTGGAGAACGCGATCGGACATTCCACCACGCTATTCCGGCCGCCCTACAACGCCGATAGCGAACCGCAGACCGCGGCCGAGTTTAACCCCATCGAACGCGCCCAGCGCTTCGGGTACGTCACCGTGGCCGAGAGTATCGACCCGCGCGACTGGCAGACTCCCACCACCGCCAACGCCATTCTAGACGAGGTGAAAGCGGAGAAAGACAACGGCCACATCATCCTGCTGCATGACGCGGGCGGCAACCGCGAGGCCACCATCGCCGCGCTCCCCGGAATCATCGAGTACTTTCAATCGCAAGGCTACCGCTTCGTCCGCGCGGGTGATCTGATCAACAAAACCGAAGCTCAGGTAATGCCGGTGCCTTCCGCGGAAGAAATGCGATGGGCAAATATCGAGGGCCGCGCATTCGATTTCAAGAGCAACGTGCTGGAGTTCCTTGGAACCTTGTTTCTATGCGCGATCTACCTTACTGTCGCGCGTTCGGTCATTTATGGCGTGCTCGCGGTGATTCAGAAAGTGCGCGCGCGCAAAGCGGTCTTCGATCCCGCGTTCCGGCCGAGAGTCAGCGTCATCATTGCCGCTTATAACGAGGAAAAAGTCATCGTGCGGACGGTGGAGTCCGTCCTGGCGGATAGCTACGAAGATATCGAGTTAATCATTGTTGACGACGGGTCTAAAGACCGAACGCACGAAATCTTACTCGAGCATTTTGGAGATCACCCGAAAGTTCAGGTTCTGACGCAAACGAACGGCGGTAAGTCGGCCGCGCTGAACAACGCGATCCGTCATGCGCAGAATGAGATTCTGATCGCGGTGGACGCCGATACCATTTTTGCGCGCGGTACCATCGGCTGCCTGGTCCGCCACTTCGGCGATCCGAAAATCGGCGCGGTTTCCGGCAATGCCCGCGTAGGAAATCTGAAGCGCCTGATCACGCGATTCCAATCCATTGAGTACATTTACGGCTTCAATCTGGATCGGCGCGCGCTGGATTTACTCAATGCTATTACCGTGGTTCCCGGCGCGGTAGGCGCGTGGCGCAAGGCGCTAGTACTGCAGCTTGGCGGGTTCGGACACGACACGCTGGCGGAAGATACCGATCTTACGCTGTCCATCCGCCGGCAAGGGTACATTATCCGGTATGAAGAGCGCGCCGTCGCGTACACCGAAGCTCCGGAAACGATGAAAGGCCTCGCCAAGCAGCGGTTTCGGTGGGGTTTCGGAACGCTGCAGGCCGCATGGAAGCATCGCGACGCCATGTTCGCTCCGCGCTACGGCACGCTTGGGTTTATCGCGTTGCCCAGTATCTGGCTTTTTCAGGTGTTACTCTCGGCGCTGTCCCCGTTCGCCGATATCTATTTGGTCATTTCCCTGTTCGCCGGCAACGGGGGAATCGTCCTCACTTACTATCTGGCGTTCTTTCTTCTCGAATTGCTGACCGGGTTGCTGGCTTACGCCCTGGAAGGACGTCCACCCTATGATCTTTCCTTGTTGTTCTTTCAGCGCATCTACTACCGCCAACTCATGAACTACGTGTTGGCCAAGTCACTCATCTATGCCATGCGCGGAAGGCTGGTCGGCTGGGGTAAGTTGGAACGCCGCGCCACCGTCCAGCAGGTGCGCTGAGAATGGCGGCGAAGCGCGGCATCTTTTACGGCTGGTGGGTGACGCTTGCCGTGTTTTTCACGTTCGGCATCAGCGTCGGCATACCTTACTACAACATGCCGTTCTTCTACGACTACTTCGAGAACGCGTTTCACTGGCCGCGCCACAACATCACGCTTGGCTTCCCAATAGCCGCCATCCTCACGCTTTGGGTAGGACCATTGTTGGTGCCGCGCTTCAAGCCTCGCCACCTGATCCTTGCCGGAACCGGACTGACTTTTCTCGCGTTCCTCGGATTTGGCCGCATGACCGGCTCGCTGTTCGTGTACTACGCGCTCTGGTTCGCCGGGACCGTCGGCTACATTCTGTCCGGTCCCATCCCACACCAGATCATCATTTCGCATTGGTTCCGGCGGCGGCGCGGGATGGCAATGGGGATGGCTTACGTCGGCGTCGGACTAATCGGGGCGGCGTTTTCCTGGGCCGTACAGCCGCTTACCGAACGTTTCGGTTTCCGTTCCGCACTGTTCGTACTCGGCGCGCTCATGTTTCTGGCGTGGCCCATCGCCATCCTCGTCATCCGAAACCGCCCGTCCGAAATGGGCCTCCACCCCGATGGCGACGCAACTCCACCCGCCGAACAATCCCGGCCGGCCGATTCGTTCCGCCACTTACTGGGACGGTTCGATTTCTGGCTCTTACTGATCGGAAGCTTCTGCTCCATCGGAGCGATCGGCGCCGTGAATCAACATATGAAGCTCGTCTTCAAGGATGCCGGCTTTACTAATCAAGTAGTTCTCAACTCCACTTGGCGCACGGCTTCCACGTTGATCCTCATTTCGAGCATAGCGGGTCGTTTACTCATCGGGCTACTTGCTGACAAGTTACCGATGAAGTATGTGATGACGGCGACTTACTTCGTAGTGGCCGCCTCCATTCCGATGTTGCTCCGCGTTCATCCACCGGGATCGCCGGCGCTCTTCGCGCTCATTTTCGGATTCGCAATGGGAGCGGACTACATGCTGATCCCCCTGATGGCGGCGCGCCAGTTCGGCGTCAACTCCATCACCCGGGCGATGGCCGTCATTTTACCGGTCAACACCATCGGCCAAACCTGGACCCCGGAAGCCGTCTCCATCCTCCGCGAGCAGTCCGGCAGTTACGGCGTGGCGTTAAACGCGGTGCTTGCGATTGCGCTCCTCGGCGCTGTTGCGATCGCCCTGTTGCCACATCAAAAACCGCTGGACGCGCACTGAGCCCGCAAGTCCGCTACAGTATTCCTGATGCTCACCAGAATCCTGCTCCTGCTCCCGCTCACTTTTGCGGCTTCGGCCCTTCAAGCCCAAACCGCCGCCAATCCTCTCAGCTCCGCCAACAAATTCATGTATAACATGATCAAAGCAAACATCATCAAGTCCGCGGCCAAAATGCCGGAAGCGAATTACTCCTACCAGCCGACTCCGGACGTGCGCACTTTCGGCCAGCTCATTGGTCATGTGGCGGACGCCCAATATGAATTCTGTTCGCCGGTGCTCGGCGACAAAGCGCCCGCAACATCCGTGGAAAAGACCAAAACCAGCAAGGCCGATCTCGCCCAGGCGCTCACCGATGCGTTCGCATACTGCGATAAAGCTTATGCCGCGATGACCGATGCCCACGCCGCCGACATCATCCAGTTTTTCAGCTACAAAATCCCGAAACTTTCGGTACTTTCCTTCAACAACGCCCACATGGACGAGCATTACGGCAACATCGTGACATACATGCGGCTGAAGGGTTTAGTCCCGCCATCCAGCGAGCCGCAGAAGCCGCAGTGAGTTTCGCCATACACTTTGTAACCTTCACGTAACAACTTCAGTCTCTCCACGGAGTTTGAATTCAAAACGAATTCTAATTCCGGGAGACCGACTTGAAGCTTTGCGCGTGCCTAGTGTTCCTGTATGCAGCCGGGTTGTGGGGCCAAGTGAATGTCCTCACGGCCAACTATGGCAACAATCGCACCAACGCCAACGCCGCCGAAACGGCTCTCACGGTGGCGAACGTGAATTCTTCCCACTTCGGACGTCTCTTCGCCCTGCCGGTGGATGGCGACGTATACGCGCAGCCTCTCTACGTGAGTCAACTGACGGTCTCCGGACAGGGCACGCACAACGTCGTGTTTGTCGAAACCATGCATAACACGGTATTTGCATTTGACGCCGACGCCTACCAGGGTCAGCCTCTGTGGACCGCGAACCTGGGCGCCCCCGTGCCTAACGCGGTTTACAACTTCCAGGACATTCAGCCCGAAGTGGGCATCCTCGGCACTCCCGTTATCGATCTCGCTTCTAAAACGATGTACGTTGTGTCCGATAACTACGACGGCACTGTCTGCTCGTACCAGTTGCATGCCCTTAACATCACCACCGGGGCCGAGCAGCCCGGCAGTCCGATAACCATTGCGGGCGCCGTCGCCGGCACAAGCCCCGACAGCAATAGCGGCATTCTCACCTTTAACGCCCAGCAGCACCTGCAGCGTCCGGGGCTTCTGCTATCGAACGGAATGGTGTACATCGCGTTCGGATCGCACGCCGACATCCCGCCCTATCACGGGTGGATTTTCGCCTATAACGAGGCGAACATCAGCCAGGCGCCCCTTATTTTCTGCACGTCGCCCAACGGCTCGGAAGGCGCCATTTGGCAGTCCGGCCGCGGGCTGGCCGCCGACGCGCAAGGCAACATCTACGTCTCTACCGGCAATGGCGACTTCGACGGCCTTACCAGCTTTGGCGAGTCCTTTCTGAAGTTGACGCCCACCTTGGTCCTGGCGGATTGGTTTACGCCGGATTCGTGGCTCAACTGGAACGAACACGATTACGACCTCGGTTCATCGGGCATCGCGCTTATCCCCGGCACCACTCTCATGCTCGGCGGGGGCAAGTCCGGCGCCGCCTTCGTTACGCAAACCGGCAACCTGGGTCACACCGAAGCCGGCAACGGCCAGGTCACGCAGCAATTCGCTCCGGCTTACTTCGGGATGTTTAACATGGCGGTCTGGAATAGCCCGACCGGTCCCATCCTTTACGCTCAGAATCTTTCCAACGCGGCGGCAGGCTACCGGTTTACGAACGGGCAGTTCGAGACAAATGCGTCGTTGGTCTCCGGCGAGCAGACCGGATCGAACTACGAGGGCATCGCGGTGTCTTCCAACGGTATACGAGAGGGAACCGGAATCGTGTGGGCGACTACCGCGCCGATGGACGGACCGAATCAGCCCGGCGTACTCGTCGCCTTGAACGCGCTCGATCCGTCCACGACGCTCTGGAGCAGTAGTCTGGATTCCACCGACAACCTTGGCTACTTCGCCAAGTTCGTCACGCCCACGGTGGCCAACGGCAAAGTCTATGTGCCCAGCTTCTCGCACGCGGTTCTCGTTTACGGGCTGAAGCAATCGGCTGCGGACACGCCGGAGATCACCGCTATCACCAATGCCGCGAGTTACGCTACCGGTTCAGTCTCACCTGGAGAACTTGTGGTGCTATACGGCGTCGCCCTCGGCACCCTGGATCTGGAAGCGCAGGAAGTGACGGACGGCTTTTTCGGCGATATGGACGACGATACGTCGGTGACGTTCGGCGGCTTGCCCGCCCCCGTCATATATAGCTCGGCCACGGCGGTCTGCGTGATCGTTCCATTTGGCATTTCCGGCTCAAGTGTTCCAGTGCAGGCGACCTACCAGGGCCGGCAATCGGCCACTTTCCTGAGCAACGTTACGGCCGCCGTCCCAGGACTCTTCTCGATCGATGCCAGCGGTTCCGGACAGGGCGCGTTCCTCAATCAGGACATGAGTGTTAACTCCGCGGCTAATCCGGCGGCTCGCGGCCAGGTTCTGGTTCTCTACGCCACCGGACTGGGCACGCTTTCTCCCCTGCCCCCCGATGGCGCCATCACCGCGGGCACTCCGCCGCTTCTCCAAAATCCTGTGTCCGTCACCATCGGAGGCGTAACCGCGCAGGTACAATACGCGGGCGCGGCGCCGGGCGCAGTCGCGGGCGTGATGCAGATCAACGCCTCGATTCCGGGAACGATAACACCCGGCAATAACGTGCCGGTCGTTGTCCAGGTAGCCGGCGCGGGATCGCAGACGACGGTCACGGCGGCAATCGAGTAACGCTCAGATGAGTCCCGGAACCGCTCAAGCGTTCCGGTATTGCTCATCGCTGACGTGTTCCATCCACTCGACCACCTTTCCGTCAAGCTTCTCCTGAATCGCGATATGCGTCATCGCCGTGGCGGGCGCGGCACCGTGCCAGTGCTTCTCGCCGGGGGCAAACCAAACGACATCGCCCGGCCGGATCTCCTCCACCGGGCCGCCTTCGCGCTGGGCCCGGCCGCATCCCGCGGTCACAATCAGGGTCTGTCCGAGCGGATGGGTGTGCCAGGCGGTGCGCGCCCCGGGCTCGAAAGTGACGCTCGCGCCCTGCACAAATGCCGGCTCGGGCGCCTGAAATAGCGGATCGATCCGCACCGTCCCGGTGAACCAATCCGGCGGTCCCTTAGTGGAAGGCTGGGTTCCCACTCTTTTGATATCCATTCTTCAATTCCTCTTCTGATTCCGATCAACGCCGGGTTATCTGTTTAATGTGTTCAAAAAAGGCCGGAAAAGAAGCCTGCGGAGCGCTTCCTGTGGCTTCGTACCGCAGATTAGCAGTCGGCGCGGGAGTGAATGAACCGGCAGCCGCCGAAACTTTCTTGAGTACTTTTGCCAACGGATTCCGCGATCCTTTTTGAAACCCGCAATGAAGGCTTTTGGATTTGCGAGCCAGGGAGATCTCGAGATGAGCAAACGACAGATTGAATCCGTTAGCAGCCACGCTGGCCGCGCAATGAGCTACGCGGTGGTTGTGTTGATCTCCGGCACAGCCGCCGGTGCGCAGATGCAACTGGGAGTCCATCTGATCCGAACCGGGAACGCAAAGGCCGGGCTGTCGAGCAGTACCATCTGCATTATCTTGAGGGTCACTCCGGGTTGGGCAATCGGACGGGGTTCATGCTTGCGGTACTCCTGTTCCCGCGGCCGAATGTCACAAAGCGATTTCCGGTCTAGGAGCTTCCGATCAAAATACCCGCGAGGAAAACGAGCGCGCCGCCGAACACGACCTGAATCACGCTCATCAGGAAGCTGGATTTGAAGTACCTGAAGCGGATCCAGGAGATGATCAGGAGCTCAACGCCCACCACGAAGTAAGCGAGATCGAGCGCGCGGTTTACGTTAGCGATGAGGAACGGGAGTGTGTGCAGGAAGCCGCCGACAAAGGTCATCGCGCCGGTGACCAGCCCGCGGAAGATGGGGTTGCCGCGGCCGGTGAGTTCGCCATCGTCGGAAAGCCCTTCGGAGAACGCCATCGAAATGCCCGCGCCCACGGCGGACGCGAGCCCGATGAGGAAGACCGTGTGGGAGTTGTGCGTGGCGAAAGCGGTGGCGAAGATGGGCGCGAGCGTGGAAACCGATCCATCCATCAGGCCTGCCAGGCCCGGCTGGATGACCCGCAGGACGAACGCTTTTTCGTCGGCGGGAAAGAAGGTGGTTTGATCGGCCATGTTGGTTATTGACAGGCGGTGACGATCGCCGTGTGATAGATGTCCGCGGCGGAGCATCCGCGAGATAAATCATTCATCGGTTTGGCCAAGCCCTGCAGAATGGGCCCGATGGCGGTAGCGCCGGCCAACCGCTCGACCAGTTTGTATGCGATGTTGCCGGAGTTAAGGTCCGGAAAGATGAGCGTGTTGGTGTGGCCGGTGACGCGGGAATTAGGCGCTTTGGAACGGCCGATGGATTCGATGATGGCGGCGTCGGCCTGGAGTTCGCCGTCGATGCGCAGCTCCGGCGCGCTCCGGCGGACGATGGCCAGCGCGTGGCGGACCAGGTCCACTTTTTCATGCTGGGCGCTCCCGTGGGTGGAGAAAGAGAGCAGCGCGACGGCGGGCTCCACGCCGATCAGATTGCGCGTGGTGCGGGCGGCGGCGATTGCGATTTCGGCAAGCTGCTCCGCATCCGGCGCCACGATGACGGCGCAATCGGCGAAGCAGAATAATCCCGCGGCGCCGAAGCGAGGCTCCGGTAAGGCGATGAGAAACGCGCTGGAAACAAGGCGCATTCCCTCGCCGACGCCAATGCAACGGAGCGCGGCGCGGACGGTTTCCCCGGTCGTGTTCGCGGCGCCTCCAACGCATCCATCGGCCTGCCCGGCGGCCACCATCAGGGCGGCGCGGCAGAGCGGTTGCGCGGCGATGCGGGAAGCTTCCTCCTCGGTGACTCCTTTGGTGCGGCAGCGTTGGTAGTGGAACTCGGCGAGCGCGGGATCACCGGCGGGGTCCGTCAGGAGGATTGGTTCGGCCAGACCTTCGTCGCGCAATCTCCGCGCGGCTTCGATCACCCGCGGGTCGTCGCCTTCGGGAAAAACAATGCGCTTCGGGCTGGAACGCGCCTGGTCTTTCAGGCGGTCGAAAAGCTTTTCCGCGGTGGGTGGAAGAAACACGTGTATTCGATACTCGTGTTTGATTCTAGCGAGCGCGGCACGTCTATAATTCGGGTATTCATGGGTAAAGTTTTAGCGCTCGATCTGGGCACGCGGCGGATCGGGCTGGCAGTCAGTGACGATCTGCATTGCACCGCGCAGGGGCTGCCGACGCTGCTGCGGCGAAATTATCGCGTCGATCTGGATGAACTCGCGCGCATCACGGCTGAGCGCGGCATCGAACGCATTCTTCTGGGTGATCCGCGGCGCATGAGCGGTGAGCAGGGGCGCCAGTCGGATTGGGTGCGCGAGTTTGCGGCGCGGCTGGAGAAGCGGATCGGGCTGCCAGTAGACTTTTGGGATGAACGCCTCACCAGCCGGGAAGCGGAACGGACACTGCGCGGGAGCGGCGTGGCGGATGGGGATCGAAAGGCCGCAATCGACCGGCTCTCCGCCGTGATCCTGTTGCAGAGTTATCTGGATGCGCAAGCGCTGCGGGCTTC
Source organism: Bryobacteraceae bacterium (assembly GCA_965225785.1). Taxonomy (GTDB): domain Bacteria; phylum Acidobacteriota; class Terriglobia; order Bryobacterales; family Bryobacteraceae; genus Bog-113. The sequence goes on from CBDDBV010000035.1 coordinate 805,671, forward strand.
GGAGCTGGCCGGGTGAAAATTCTTTTCCGCTTGTTCCTGGTGCTGCTGCTTGCCGCGGGCGCGGCCTGCGGCTGGGTGTGGATTCAATTGAACCGGCCGTATCAGGGGTTCCAGCAGAACGTGTTCATGGACTTCCCGGTGAAGACGCGGACCGAAGAAATGGCGCGGCTGCTGGCGGATCAGGGAGTGATCCAGAAATCGTGGTACTTCACGGCGGCGCGCGTGCTCTCGCCGAACGCGGTGCTGCAGGCGGGCGAGTATCGATTCGACAAACCCGCGTCCGCCCTTGAAGTCTTCGGCCGGATTGCGCGCGGCGAAGTGTTTTATGAGGTGCTGACCGTTCCGGAGGGTCATAACATCTTCGACATCGCGGGGGATTTGAAGGCGCAGGGCGTGATCTCGCCGGATGCTTTCATGAAGGTGGCGCGCAGCCCCGCGATGATTCGGGATCTGGACCCGGACGCGCAATCGCTGGAAGGCTACTTGTTTCCCGATTCGTATCGCGTGAACAAACATACGTCGGCGGAGTCGCTTTGCCGGACGATGACTGGCCGCTTCCGCGAACAGTGGAAAGCGTTGGGGCCGGCTGAGAGTGCGCATGACATCGTCACGCTGGCATCGATGATTGAGCGCGAGGCGAAACTACCGCGGGAACGGCCGGTGATTGCGTCCGTGTTTACGAATCGGTTGAAGATCGGGATGAAGCTGGATTGCGATCCGACCACGGTGTACGCGGCATTGTTGGAAGACCGGTATCGCGGGAAGATCTATAAGTCGGATCTGGCGAGCCCGAACGCCTATAACACGTACACCAATGCCGGACTGCCGCCCGGGCCGATCGCGAACCCGGGGTTGAGTTCGTTGCAGGCGGCGATCGCGCCGGCGCATACGGATTATTTGTATTTTGTGGCGAAGGGCGATGGGTCCGGCGGGCACACGTTCACGGATAATTTGCTGGCTCATGTCGCCGCGACGGCGCTACTGCGGGCGGCGCAGCATCCTCCGGGCCCGCACCCTCCAGAAAAGTGAAGGGAGCGCGGGCCGCGATTCAGTCTGCAATCGAGCAGCGCGGGTTCACGAAGATCGCCGAGGAGGAGTGGAATTGGCTGCGCAGTTCCCTGCCCGCCGTTTCCGAATCCGCGCTGCGCGAGCATCTTCTTGACCTGGGGCTGCCGATGGAGCAGCCGTGGCGCGGGCTCGATACCGGATCACTCGAAGGCCTGGAACAGACCTTGCGGGAGATGACGGACGCTTATGCTACGCACGCGAACGCGGCGCGCGCACTGGTGATCGGCACTAAAGACAGAACCCGTTTCGCGGCGCGCAACGTAAAGGTTGCAGCGGAGAAACGGGCTCTCAAATCCGAGATGGTGGAGTGGATGCTGGTCTGGCTCGGCGACCCGCGGATGTTCCCCGACTGGGTGCAACTCCGGCGCGCGGTCCTGAACAGCCAGGCCGGAACTAATCCAGCGAAACCGACTCAACCTTGATCATGTCGCCATCGGCCTTGCCGGTCACGGTGGCTTTCAGATCTTTCTCTTTGCTGGTGGCTTTTAGAGCGGCCAAAGCTTTGGCGTTGCCGGATTCATCGAATTTCATGTACTTGCCGTCGGCGGTCATGAGACCGTACCCGCTTTTCGAGCACGCGATGGCGCACTTGGCGGTATGCGTGGCGGCGTCTTTACCCTTGCAGTTTTCGTCCATGAGCGTGCCACTGAAACTTTCTGCGAAAGCAGCGGCGGAAAAGAGCATTGAAATGGCGAGCAGTTTCTTCATGTGGCCTAGTTTATATCACCGCTAGGCGAAGATGCCCGCGTTATTGCGGTGAACCGGTTTTTATCTGGAACACGACGCCGGTGCCGTTCTTGCCGCCGCCCGCTGCGGTGCCGTACAAAGTGCCCGAGGGACTTCCGACGACACCGCCGAACGGGTTTGCGCCGTCCGTGAGATTGAAGCTGTGGATCACCGTTTCCACTCCGCCCGGAGTTAGCTGATAGACGACGCCGTAGTTATTCACGCCGCCGCCCTGCGTTGTGCCATAGAGATTGCCGGCGGCATCGCGAGCCACGCCGGCGTACAGAGGATTCGCTCCGTCCGCGCCGCCCGTGAACGCGTAAAGTACGGTCTCATTCCCGGCTTGATCCACCTTGTACACTACTCCGAAATTGTGGCCGCCCTGGATGGTAGTTCCGTAAATGTTACCCGCGGAATCCAATACGACGGGACTTTCGGGGAAGAAGCCGCCCTCGCCGACGCCGAAATTATACAGGATGGTCTCTTTGCCCGCCGCGTCCACCTTATAGACAGTGCCCACGAAGTTCGCACCACCTTCGGACGTTGTTCCGTAAAGGTTGCCCGCCGCGTCAAGAGTAACTCCGGCGGCGGGATAAGCGCCATCGGCACCGCCGGCAAAGTTATAGACCACCGACTCTTCCCCCGCGGGAGTAAGCTTGAAGACTACGCCGGAAAAATGTGAGCCCCCGTAATTGGTTGTTCCATACAGGTTTCCCGCGGCGTCGAAAGTGACTGCACCAAATGGTTCTCCGCCGTCCGCTCCGCCGGTGAAACTATGGAGAATGGTTTCGACGCCTTCGGGGGTTAACTTATAGACTGTGCCCTGATCATCGGCGCCGCCGGAGTTAGTGGTTCCGTAAAGATTACCTTGCGCGTCAAGGACCACGCCGGCGTAAGGCAAAGCGCCATCCGGAGCACCCTTGAAGCTATAGAGCACTTTCTCAGTTCCGCCAGTACTAATCTCGTAGACAGCGCCATTGGCGCCAACTCCTCCCTGGAATGTGGTTCCAAACAGATTCCCTGCGGAATCCCGAGTCACGGTGGAGTAAGCGGCAAACCCGTCCGTCACGCCGGGAAAAGTGAATAGCGTGGACTCTTCACCGCTGGTTGCAATCCGGTAAACCAGCCCGTAACCGACGCCGCCGTTTGCGGTGGTGCCGTAAAGGTTGCCCGCCGCGTCGGGAGTTACTCCCGCAAACGAATGTGCTCCACCAGGATCTCCGGAGAAGGTTTCGATGACGGTCTCATTTCCCTTCGCATTTACTTTGTAGACAACTCCGTTCCCCATCAAGCCGCCGGCGAAGGTGGTTCCGTATAAATCGCCGGACGCGTCACGAATCAAGCCGGATTGCGGTTCGGCGCCATCCTGCAAGCCCGTGAAGTTATAGAGAACGGTTTCCTGGCCGGACGGGCTGACCTTGTAAACGACGCCGCCGAAGGTGGTGCCTCCGAAGCTGGCGGTTCCGTAAAGATTGCCGGCCGCGTCTTGAATGACGCCGGCGGCGGGCTCTCCTCCGTCCGCACCACCGGTGAAATTGTAGAGAGTGGTGAACTTTCCTCTGCTGTCGATTTTATAGACCACGCCCTCATATCCACTCCCGCCAATCTCCGCAGTCCCATATAGGTTGCCGGCGGAATCAAGAATCACGCCGGCGATGGGGAGACCGCCGTCGGCCATCCCCGTGAAGTTATGGATGACGGTCTCCGCGCCAGCCGGGGTGACGCGAAACACGACACCGCCTCCGTCCAAGCCGCCCGCCTGCGTTGTTCCATACAGGTTGCCCGACGGACCCATCGTCAAAACGGAGTGAGGCGCGGCGCCATCCGCACCGCCCGTGAAGCTATACAGCACGGTCTCGGTTCCCGAAGGGTCCAACTTATAAACGACGCCTTGATTCGAAGTGCCGCCGCCGAACGTGGTGCCGTACAGATTTCCCGATGCGTCGAGGATGACTCCGGCCAGCGGCGTTGCGCCGTCGGACTTGCCGGTGAAGTTATAAAGAATCGTGGTCTGGCCGCCGGAGTTCATCTTGAACACGACGCCTGCGCCATGCAACCCGCCATTGACAGCGGTGCCGTAAAAATTGCCGGAAGAGTCCCGGACCAAAGTGGAATAGGGATTTGCGCCTTTGGCCGGACTGGCAAAGTTATGCAGAACGGTCTCGGCGGGAGCGGGCGCGGTCCGCGCTTGACTTAGTCCGGTCACAAAGAAGCAAGACGCGATAAGTAGAGTAAGCTGAAATTTCATTGGAGGGTTCCCGATGCCAAACTTTCGCCGACCAGCTTATCTCATTAGCGGTTTGCTCCTGATGACTCTGAGCGCGGCGGCGCAACAGACGGTATCGTTTCCCACTCCGGACGGGGCCACGATCTCCGCCGATCAATACGGAAACGGCGACCGCGGGGTGGTGCTCGCTCATGGCGGCCGATTCGATAAAGGAAGCTGGAAGAAGCAAGCGGAAGCGCTGGCGGACGCGGGATTTCGTTCGGTAGCGATCGATTTCCGCAGCGAGCCGTTGGGCCACGTGGATGTACTGGCGGCGGTGCATTACCTGCGGGGGACTGGCGTGAAGACGGTCAGCGTGATCGGCGGCAGCATGGGCGGCGACTACGCGGCGGAAGCGGCCGAAGCGGAACCGGAGGCGATCGATCGGCTAGTGCTGTTGGCTTCCGGGGCTTACACGACGCTGACTCACGCGAAAGCGCGCAAGCTGTTTATTCTGGCGCGTGACGACAGGAACTCCGATGGACCGAGGCTGCCCGCAATTCGAGCGCAGTACGAGAAGGCGCGCGAACCGAAGAAACTGGTGCTTCTTGAGGGCTCGGCGCACGCGCAGTTTCTGTTCGGTACGGATCAGGCGGAACGGTTGATGAGCGAGATCATGCAGTTCCTGACAGCGCCGTAAGCGGTGCGCGATCCTTAATAGGGGATGGAAGAAGAACTCGCGGGAAAACTATACGACGGCCGCATTATGGCGCGGCTGCTGGGTTACATGCGCCCTTATTGGAAGCGCATCGCGGTGTCGCTCGCGTGCCTGTTTGCTTATTCGAGCTTTCAGGTCTGCGGCCCGCTCCTGACGAAAACCGCCATCGATAAATACCTGGCGCCGAGTGGCCAGGGATCGCCGCTCGACCGCTGGCTTTCCGCCGATCCGTTCACCGGCATCATGCAGATCGCGGCGATTTATTTCGTCGTCCTGGCGGGCGCGTTCGTGGCGGAGTTCGGTCAAACTTTGCTGATGCAGGTGACGGGGCAATACGCCATGTTCGACCTGCGAAAAGAGTTGATGGGCCATCTACAGCGGCTGGATATCGCGTTCTACGACGCGAATCCAGTAGGGCGGCTGGTAACGCGCGTGACGACCGATGTGGATGTCCTGAACGATCTGTTTTCGTCGGGCTTAGTGGCGCTGCTGGGCGATCTGCTCACGCTGACGTTCATCACGATTACGATGTTCCGGCTGAGTCCCGGGCTGGCGCTCTTGATGTTGGCCGTGATGCCCTTCGTGATCATCGCGACCGCGCTGTTCCGCCGCACGGTGTCGCGCAGTTACCGGCGGATTCGGATCGCGATCGCACGCATTAACGCGTATCTGCAGGAACACATCGTTGGAATCGTAGTGCTGCAATTATTTAATCGCGAACGGAAGAGCCGCGAGGAGTTCAGCGACATCAACCGCGCGCATATGGAAGCGTATAAGGACGCAATCGTGGCTTATGGCTGGTTCTATCCGGCGATTGAGTTCTTCGCTTATCTCGCGCTGGCTGGCATTCTGATTTACGGTGGATTTCGGGTGAAAGGCGGGGCGCTGACGATCGGCGTGGTGGTCGCGTTTCTGCAGTACGGGCTGCGGTTTTTCCGTCCGATTCAGGACCTCAGCGAGAAGTACAACATCCTGCAGAGCGCGACGGCGGCGGCGGAACGCGTGTTCAATTTACTGGACACGCCGGTTCAGATTGAAGCTCCCGCGCGGCCCGCGGCGTTGCCACAATGGGGCCGCATTGAATTCGATCACGTCTGGTTCGCTTACAAGGACGAAGATTGGGTGCTCCGCGATTTGAGCTTCACCATTGAGCCGGGGAAACGATCGCCATCGTCGGGCATACCGGCGCTGGCAAGACCACGCTGATCAGCCTGCTGCTGCGCTTCTACGATGTGCAGCGCGGGGCTATCCGCGTGGGCGGCGTGGATATCCGGGAGCTTGATCCGCGAATGCTGCGCGCGCAGTTCGGCGTGGTGTTGCAGGACCCGTATTTGTTCACTGGAAGCGTGGTGGAGAATATCCGGCTGGGCTCGGAAGACCTGATGATGGAGCGCATCATCGAAGCCGCGCAGCAGGTGAACGTGATGGACTTCATCGATACGCTGCCGGAGCGTTTCGATCAGCAGTTGCAGGAACGCGGGAACTCTCTTTCGACCGGGCAGAAGCAGTTGATCAGCTTCGCGCGGGCGTTGGCGCGGCAGCCGCGCTTTCTAATTCTGGATGAAGCGACGTCCAGCGTGGATACGGAAACCGAACAGCGCGTGCGCGAAGCGCTGAGCCGCATGGTGAGCGGGCGAACGTCGATCATCATTGCGCACCGGCTGAGCACCATCCAGAGTGCGGACCGGATCTTCGTGATGCATAAAGCAATGCTGCGCGAGAGCGGACGCATCAGGAGTTACTGGCGCAACGGGGGATTTATTGGAAGCTGTACCAGTTGCAGTATAAAGATCAGGAGTTGACGCATGCTTGATGGGAAGAAAGTATGGGTTTCCTTGAGTAAATCGTAGTCTCTGCGTTGTTCGCTCTTGTGTATTGCTACTCTGTGTTGCGCGCCAGCCAAGTCCGGGAATCTGTCGCAATCGTACTCCTCTTTTGTAACTGAGGGTTTTTCTGGCGGCTATCTTGGAGGATTCTACCTCCGAAACAGAGGACAGTATGCAGGCACTGTCCTTTGTATCGTCATGTACGTTGTAATGTTTTCAGATACCGAGGCTAAGTGATCGGCGCTTCCACTTCCTTCAACCAACTCGGCGGCTTGAGCACCTCGCGCGGACGGCTGCCATCGGGCGGCCCGATGATCCCATCGCGATGCATCATATCGAGTATCCGTGCCGCGCGGCCATAACCCAAACGCAGCCTGCGCTGAAGCGTAGACGTCGAAGCCTTCCCCATCTCCAGCACCACGCGGATCGCTTCTTCGTACATTGGGTCCTGCTCACCCGCGGGCGGCTCAGCTTCCGCGTCGCCATCCGTCTCGGGCGGCGCCAGCAAGAACGATTGATCGTATTCCGGAATCGCCTGCTCTTTCCAGAACTCCACCACTTCGTTGATCTCGCTCTCCGTGACGAACGCGCCGTGAACGCGCGTGAGCCGGGACGAGCCGGGCGGCAGGAACAGCATGTCGCCTTTGCCGAGCAGATGGTCCGCGCCCATGACATCAAGGATGGTGCGCGAGTCCACGCGCGTGGCCACGCGGAAGCTGATGCGCGCCGGGAAGTTTGCCTTAATCAGACCGGTGATGACGTCCACGCTGGGGCGCTGCGTCGCGAGCACCAGGTGCATGCCCACGGCGCGCGCCATCTGCGCCAAGCGGGTGACGGACTCTTCCACGTTGCGGCCTTCGAGCATCATCAGGTCGGCCAACTCGTCGATCAGAATCAGGATGAACGGAAGAGGGCGCAGCTCTTCGGCCGCCGTCGATTGCTCTTCGAATAAGTTGCGCGGCTGCTCCTGCAGCTTCTTTACCTTTTTATTGAACTGGTCGATATTGCGCGCGCCGTGTTCTGCAAGCAGGCGCAGGCGCCGCTCCATTTCGAGCACCGCATTCTTGAGCGCGATGGTAGCCTTGCGCGGGTCTGTAATGACCGGCGTGAGTAGGTGCGGAATACCTTCGTAGACGCCGAGCTCCACGCGCTTCGGATCTACCAGAATCATACGCACGTCATCCGGCGTGGCTTTATATAGAATGGACATCACGAGCGAGTTGATCATCACGCTCTTACCGGATCCAGTGGAACCGGCGATGAGCAGGTGCGGCATGGAATCGAGCGCGGCCACTTTGATGCGGCCGTTGATGTCCTTGCCCATGGAGATGGTCATCATGGAGCGCGATTCCTGGAACTCGGAGCTTTCGAGGACGGCGCGGAGGCTGATGAGCTCGCGGCGGGAATTGGGAACTTCGATGCCGACGGTGGGCTTGCCGGGGATGCGCTCAATGAGAATGGACTCGGCCTGTAAGCCAAGGCACAAGTCTTCCGTGAGGTTGGTGATGCGGCTGTACTTGATGCCCGCTTCCGGCTTGAACTCAAAGGTGGTGACCACCGGGCCGGGGTTGATCTGCACCACCGAGCCGAGGACGTGGAACTCTTCGAACTTCGATTTGATGAGCGACGCGGTGTTCTTGAGTTCAATTTCATCGAAGGGCGAGCGCGGCTCGGGATCGTTGAGCAGTGTGGTGGGCGGAAGGCAATAGCTGTGATGCGCGGGCGTAACGGGCTCCGTTGCGCGGGCGGCCGGAACGGCGAAAGTGGCCCAGGGCGGCGTGTCGGCGCGGTCATCCACCAGTTGACGGATGGGGATCTCGCTGGTGCTGGCCGGAGTGGCGCCGGCGGGAATTTCTTCGAGCGTGGTGGTTTCGATTTCTTCGTCGAGAAGGGACGGCTGCGGTTCGCGCGGAGCGTTGCGGCGGCGGGGCTGCGGTTCGGTTAGTTCCACAGTCTCCTGAACGGAATCGGCCCGGCGTATTTCGCGAGCCTCACGTACGGCGGCCAGCGCGGCGGCTTCGGACTCACGCTTCGCGCGCCGCTCGTCTTTCACTCGCTGGCGTTCGATGACGCGAAGGCGGCTACGCTCTTTGTAATCCGCGGCCAGCCGCGAGAGCGTTCGATACGGCCATGTCAGCCAGCCCGGCATACGGCTGAGCGAAAACGTGGAGATGACGTAGATGGAGACGATCAATGAAGTGGCGAGAACAACAGCGGTGCCGGTGAGGTTGAGCGACGCTTTCATCCAATCGGCGAGCACGGCGCCGATGCCACCGCCCGGTAGGATTACGCCGTCGAACATGCGCCAATGCGGGATCAGCGAAGCGCCCGCGCAGACCGTGAGCAGGAGCATGGTCCAGCCGGTGATCTTGACTGCGGGCGCGTCGATCGACTCGGAACGCAGCCATTTCCAGCCGAGCGTGAAAGCGATGAGCGGGAACAGGAACGACGCGGAACCGAAGATCTGGAGGAGCAGGTCGGCCAGGTAACTGCCGATTCTTCCGGCGAGATTGAGCGGACGCGCCGCGCCCGCCGCCGTATTCCAGGAGGAATCCTGGGCGTGATAGGACACCAGGCAGAGGAGACAAAGAAGCCCGGTGGCCAGGCAAAGCAATCCTACGACCTCATTGAGGCGTCGGGAAGCGGTCGGTGATATGAACCTCATCCGTTGGTGAACGGAAGAAGGTGGCCAGAGCGAAACCATTATGGCAGAAAAGCGAGGGCGGTGGGAAAGGGGGTGTGCGTCTTGTTGGCGATAGACTAATTCTTGGCCGCGAGGTTCGGAAGACGGAGAAGCTGGCTCACGCGGCTAGCGGCTGAATCCTCTTCTGAAACTCCTCCGGCGAAGCGATAGTAAGATTCAGCCATGAGACTCCGGCCCGCGCTGGTCTTCCTATTTCGCGCAGCACTGATTACGCCCGGTCTCTTCGCGCAAACACCTGTTGCAGGTTCCGAGCCTCAGCTAGATGCGGTTCCCGTCCCTTTCGTCGGCTGTGCATCATATGGGCAGGTCGAGCTGCGGAATGCACCCAAGGGCATCACTAAGTCCGTTCCGATAAGCCCGCGTGATGCGGACGCACTCGCCTACTACCTGTCTGCCGACGGCATCGGTGTTCTCGCGCCGCGCGGTTGGTATTGCCAGGGTGTCTCCGACTCCGGAGGCCACACGCTTTTCTTGAGCCCAAAACCAATCCTTTACACGCGGCCAGGATGGGGCGGCCTTAAAGGAAGCGCGATTGAGATCGATTACATCAGCAGCGAAAATTCCGGAAGGTACGACATGGCGGAAATGGTGGCGCGAGTTTTTCCCTGTTGCAGAGCCTTCGTCGCTCGAGTTTGGGACCTGGATGTGCCGCTTCCGTCCAGCCCTTTTCCGAACGACACCCTGAAGTACAGAAGCCGCTCGAGCGTGGAGTATCAAACTCCGGCCCGAACGGACGGCCTTGGGACCTTCCGTTCGCAACTGAAGAGAAATGGCGATCCAATCGTGGGAGCGGCGATTCTGGTCGGGGACTCACTCAATCCGAGTGGCGCTGTCATTCTGTCCTCGCGCATGCCTCGCGATTTAGCCACTCTAGCGCCGGCGATCATTCGCTACGCGGAAAGCGAAGTGGCTACGGCCGATCCGAAATGAGCATGCGAATTTTTGCCGAGGCGGAGGGAGCGATGGCCGTCGGCTGAACGCTACCAGGATGAACTAAGCTGGCTTGGCAATATTCATCATCCGGTAACACGCTCCAGGCGCTCCTCCATCTAAAATGGGCAGACACTCCTGATGCCCAACACCAAGATCGTGGCAACTCTGGGTCCCGCAACCGACACGCCCGAAATGATTCAGTCGCTGATCGCGGCCGGGACCGATGTCTTCCGCCTGAACGCCTCCCACAGCACGCAGGAACAGCACGCGCAACGCATTCGCGTGATTCGGGAACAGGCCGCCGCGGCCGGACGACACATCGGAATCCTGCTGGATCTGCAAGGCCCCAAGATCCGGCTCGGTAAGTTTGAAGGTGGCGCCTGCACGCTCGAAAAGGGCGCGCGGTTCATTATTACGACCAGTAAGATAGTCGGTAACTGCGAGCGGGCCTGCACCGGCTACGAGCACTTTGCCGCTGACGTGAAGCCTGGCAATCGAGTGCTGCTCAATGACGGCGCGGTGGAGTTGCGCGCTTTGGATGTGCGCTCCGATGAAGTGGAGTTCGAGGTGGTCGCGGGCGGAAAGATCGGCGACAACAAGGGCATCAATTTGCCGGGCGTGAAGGTCAGCGCGCCTTCGTTGACGCCGAAGGATTTGGACGATCTCGAGTTCGCGTTGCGCGAGAACGTGGACATGCTCGCGCTCTCGTTCGTTCGGTCCGCCGCCGATGTGGATCAGTTGCGCCAGCATATCGGCAGCCGCAACACGCGCATACCGATCGTTGCGAAGATTGAAAAGCCGGACGGCGTGGAGAACATCGTTGAGATCGTGGGTGCGGCCGACGGGTTGATGGTGGCGCGCGGCGACCTCGGCGTGGAGATGGATCTGGAGCGCGTTCCGCCCATTCAGAAATCCATCATTCGCAAAGCGCGGCGCGGGGGAAAGTTCGTCATCACCGCGACGCAGATGTTGGAATCGATGACCGCGAGCCCGGTGCCCACGCGCGCCGAAGTGAGCGATGTGGCGAACGCGATTTACGACGGCACCGATGCCGTCATGCTGTCGGCCGAGACGTCGACCGGGCAGTATCCGATTGAGGCGGTCGGGTACATGAAGAAGATTGCGGTTGAAGCCGAGAAGTCGATCCGCGCAAAGGGTTTCGAGGAGCGGCGCCGGCCGATTCAAACGCAGAACACGGCGGAGGTGCTGGCCGACGCGGCTTATAATGCGGCGCGGGCGGCGGGCGTGGCGGCGCTGGTGGTCTTCACCACTTCCGGTTCCAGCGCGCGGTTGATCGCACGCTACCGTCCTCCGGTTTGCCTCTATGCGATTACTCCGGACGCCGAAGTGGCGCGGCGGTTGTCGGTGACTTACGGGGTGCAGCCGGTGCTCGCGCCGCACGTCGGGTCCACCGATGAGATGCTCGCGCAGATGGATCATGTGTTACTCGGCGGCGGCTACCTTCGCGCGGACGATCTGGTGATTTTCGTCGCCGGGCAGCCGGTGGGCCGTCCGGGAACAATGAATTTGATGAAGGTCCATCGCCTGGGCGAATCCGACTGAGTTAAACTGACTCACCATGAACACCATAAAACTGTTGCTGATGGCGTCCGCCGTCTTTGGGCTGGCGATGTTACCGGGCGATGCGCGGGCGGCGGGTCCGGCGCGCGTCTTCGAACTGCGCACTTATCATTGCTATCCCGGCAAGCTGGAAGACCTGAAGAAACGTTTCCGCGAACACACGATGACGATCTTCGCGAGGCATGGCATCACGAACGTCGCGTACTGGGATTTTCAGGATGAGCCGGATAAGAGCAATACCTTGATCTACCTGATCTCACACGAGAGCCGCGAGCAGGCGAAGAAGAATTGGGCGGAGTTCAGCGCGGACCCGGAGTGGAAGAAGGTGCAGGCGGATTCGGAAGCAAACGGGAAACTGGTGCAGAAGGTGGATTCGGTGTTTCTGGACCCGACGGATTTCTCGCCGATGCAGTAGGAAACTTGTCCAGAGCGTCGGTCAATTACTGTAGTCTTGTTGTCAACCGGTCTCAATTTATGAGCAGTCAGAACCGCGGGAGGCCGTGCTGCCGAATGGGTTACTTGTCAACTAGCCTTTTCGTTAACCGTCCACCACCGCACGGGATGTTGATCGTTTCGCTCGGAACTCCTGAGAGAATTCCCCTTCCTGGAGACGGAAGATCTGCGGCAAGCGCCGCACTATGCGGCGGCCGTAGTCGACGATGAAGAAGTCAGTATAGATCGGGTGGCTTGATCCGGTTGCCAATAGACCAGGGTCTTTCCCCGCGCGCAGCGGAGATTCTTCGCGTAGGTCGTATTGTGTTGCGCGTCACCGGCTCGGTAGCCTTCGCATCCTCAACCTCCCGCTCCGCTAGCTTCGTCACTTCACGAATAGTAATTTTTATCCCACGCATGCCGCTTGACAATTTCCATGAACGGCTCCGGCAGCGGCCCCAGCCCCGGCGCTCTTAAATTCATATCCACGCTCGAAACCGACCGCATCCCGGGAATCACCGTCGAAACAGCCGGGTTACTCAAGATAAATCGCAGCGCGATCAGCGGCAGATCGTGGCGCTCAATATCCAGGTCCTCCAGCAGCGCGTCCACGTGCTCCACCACTTCCTTCTTACGATCCCCGCGGAAGTACCCCGCGCGGAAATCCTTTTCCTCGAACGCCGACTCCTCCGTAATCCGTCCCGTCAACGCGCCTTCATCGAACGGCACACGCGCGATCACGCCGATGTTCTTTTCGTGGCACAGCGGGAGCAGCGTCGCTTCCGGCGTGCGGTCGAAGATGTTGTAGATCACCTGCACCGTATCGATCATCCCCGTGTTGATGATCCCTACCGCCGAATTGGGCTGGTGATCGTTAATCGACACGCCGAAAGCCCGCACCTTTCCGGCCTTCTTCAGATCCTCAATCGCGCGCCGCCACTCGTCGCGGTCCAGCCAGTCGGGGTTCCACACGTGGAGCTGCTGGAGATCGATGGTTTCCCTACCCAAATTCTTAAGGCTGGTGTGGGTGCACTCCATAATGTAGTCATAGGGAAACACGTCTTCGATGCCGATGTCCTTGCGCGCGGGCCAAAGCCGGTTCTTCGGCGGCACTTTGGTGGCGATGTAAACCTCGCGGTCCGTCTCGCTCACCAGCCTTCCCACCAGTTGTTCGCTATGCCCCTCCTCGCCGTACGCGAGCGCGGTATCGATGAAGTTCACGCCGCCTTCCAGCGAAGCGCGCAGAGCCTGCAAAGACTCTTTGTCGCTGCCGCCGAACCACATATCGCCGCCGATCCCCCAGGCGCCGTGTCCAATCTCACTCACTTCAAATCCCGTTCTGCCAAGCACTCGATATCGCATGCGTATCTATTATTCCGCACGGCGCTCACACCCGCGCGCCGCGCAATCTTAAAATAGGGAATATGCGCACGCTTCTGGCGCTTCTGCTGCTCGCCTCCAGCGCCTTTGCCGCGGTCACGAAGCTCTATCTGAAGGACGGAACGTATCATCTGGTGCGGGAATGGAAGCGCGAGGGCGATCGCGTGAAGTTCTACAGCACCGAACGTAGCGACTGGGAGGAGATTCCCGCCGCCCTGGTGGATCTGCGCAAAACCGAGGCGGAAGTGGCCGAGCGCAAGGCCGCTCTATCGGATGAAGCCAAGACCATTTCCGATGAAGACCACGCCGTGCGGCTGCAGCAGCAGGAGATCCTCAAGATCCCGCAGGACCCCGGCGTTTACTCGTTGAACGACGCCAATCAACTCACCATCTATAAGCTCGCCGAGTCGAAGGTGCACACCGACAAAGGGCGCCGGCTCTTACAAATCGCCGTGCCGATGCCGGTGCTTACCGGCAAAGCCACCGTGGAACTCGACCAGGACCACTCGCTGAACATCGTCACCAACCCGCGCCAGGAGTTCTATATCCAACTCGAAAAAGACGAGCGTTTCGGCATCATCAAACTAACTCCGCATCACGGAGTACGCATCGCCGAAAGGATCATGATGGCGCCCGCGGGCATCGATCAGAAGGCGGAAGACGTGGATGAGATCCCCAGCTTCCGCAAGCAGCTTACGGAGGGCGGTCTCTATAAAATCTGGCCGGAAAAAGATCTGCCGCCGGGCGAATACGCGGTCATCGAATACACCCCCGGCAAGGTGGAACCGCGCATGTGGGATTTTCAATTTAAAAAGTAACTTCGATACAACGGGTCGCGCTGCTTCGGCACAAAACCCGCGTCGCGAATCAACCGGCGAAGTTGCTCTTCGGTAGCCTGATGATGCGCGCCCGCCATGTGCGCACCGTCTTCCATCCGGATGCTGCCCACGTCATTCCCCCCAAAGCGCAGCCCCACCTGACAGGTCTTCAGTCCCGGCATTACCCACGAAGACTGTGCGTTCGGAATGTTATCGAGATAGACACGGGAGATCGCGAGCATCTTTAAATACTCCACCGCCGTCGGCTCTTCTTTCACCGCTCGCCCCGGGAAACTCCACGGGAGGAACGCCTGGAACCCGCCCGTTTCTTCCTGAATTTGTCGTACCAGCTCCAGATGGTTGAGCCGTTGCTCCGCGGTTTCTCCGCCGCCGAACCGCATGACCGCCGTGGTGCACATGCCGAGTCCGTGCGCGATGCGGTGCGTGTCGCCCCACTCGGGCGTTTCGGCGCCGCCGCCCGGAATTGAATCCAGCCCCGCGTCGCGCAGCCGCGCAATCGTATCGCGCAGGGTCAGGCCGCTCGCTCGCGCAATGTTCGCTGGCGCCGGAGCGCAAAAGCCATGCGTCTCAACGGGAAAGCGCGCCTTGATGGAGCGCAGCAGCACCTCCAACCATTCGATCGTGATATCCGGCCGCAAGCCTCCGTGCAGCACGATCCCCGTCCCGCCGCGATCGATCGTCTCCTGAATCCTTTCGAAGATGGCGTCCTCGGGCACCGTGGACCCATCCGCGCCGATATATTCAATCCTGCGCTCGATCAGGTAGCTCACGATTCCCTCCGGGTGCAGCTTCCGGCGGACCGCGTCGGCCTCCACCCCCAATCCGATCAGATCGTCCGATTCGAACATCTCCAGCGCTTCCCGCCGCGTCATCATCGCAGGCTTCATTATCTCCTTCGGTTACGATAGGAGCAGATGGCGAACAAGATCGAAGAGGCACTGAGCGCCGCCGCGGCTCTCGCCAAGGGCATGAGCGTCACGTTCCGCGAGATGATCTCGCCGGACATCACGGAAAACTATCCGGACGAGCCGCCTAAGTTTGAAGAGCGCTACCGTGGCACCCACGTGCTGCAGCGCGATGAGAACGGGCTGGAGAAATGCGTCGCCTGTTTCCTCTGCGCGGCGGCCTGTCCCGCGCAATGCATCTATATCGAAGCGGCCGAGAATACCGATCAGACGCGCATCAGCGGCGGCGAGCGTTACGCCAAAGCGTATAACATCGATTACAACCGGTGCATTTTCTGCGGCTACTGCGTGGAAGCCTGCCCCACTGACGCCATCACACACGGGCACGGGTTCGAGATCGCGAGCTACAACACGTCCACTCTGGTCTATCGTAAGGAAGACCTGCTGGCACCGATCCCCGCCGGCGCCAAACCTCCCGTCGTGCAACCGGCCGCGTCCACCGCTCACTAAGTGGAACTGCTCGACGCAGCCGAGGCGCGCGTGCTGGGCGCGCTGATTGAGAAGGAAGCGACCACTCCCGAATACTATCCGCTCTCACTGAACGCGTTGGTGAATGCGTGCAACCAAAAGTCGAACCGTTTCCCCGTAGTGGACTATGACGAAGACACCGTGCGCGACGCGATGGAAGGGCTCAAACACCGTCGTTACGCGGCATCCATTAGCGGTAGTGGACGCGTGCAGAAATATGCGCAGCGCATTTCGGAATCGTCGAACCTGGGGCGGCGCGAACTCGCCGTGTTAGGCGTGCTTCTGCTGCGCGGCCCGCAAACGTTGCGCGAGATTAAGGATCGCACGGAGCGCGCATATTCCTTCACGGACCTGGAAGAAACCGAGCGCGTGCTGGAGAAGATGGCGGAGTGGCCGTCGGGACCTTTGGCGCGCAAGATGGCGCGGCAACCCGGGCAGAAGGAAGCGCGTTATGCCCACTTACTCTGCGGTGAACCGGTGGAAGCGGAGGCGGAGGCGGAATCGGCCGGGGCGCAGCCGGCCGGGCGTACGGCGCAACTGGTAGTGGAAGTAGCCGCGTTGCGAAGTGAAGTAGCGGAGCTGGGCCGCAGACTAAGTGAGTTGGAAAAACTGCTCGCTTAGTTCGGTGACATCAAGAAATCCCGGAAAGACTCGCTAAGTGCAAAGCTCAGACCACCTGTCATATCGTCAACGACTGATCGGTCAATTAGAATTAAACGTTCTTTTTCGCGCTGTTTCAAATGCAACTAAAAATAAGTGTCATTGTTTTCAAACTCTGTAATTATTCTGTCAAGCACCCCAAAACATTTATCTTGACTTCCCCCCCGATTGGCAATATTCTTCAGCACATGTGGCGGAAACGGTTCCAGATAAGCTCAAGCTATTGCGGGCGGGCCTGCGGGCGCGCCGTCTGCGCAGCGCCTGTCGATGCACACAGCCATGTGCGAAGGTCGCGCGCAAAGGCAGGCAACGCCGAACGGCCCAATGCGCGAAATGTCCCACAGCAGGGTCCTTCTAGCCCTCGCAGGAACAACCTTGGTGTTCCTGCAGTGCGCCGCACCCGCCCGCGCCCAAGGGTTTGTGCAGATTCTTAACACTTCCTACCCGTGCACACACTTGGAAGTCGGTGACACGCTCGAGATAATCGTCGATGGCCCGGCGAACGGCGCCATCACCATGTCGAACAACGGAGGCGCGGCTGTGCGGATCGGAAACACAGGTGCCAGTGGGGCTTGGAGCGCTTACTACCCACAAACGACCTCGACCGTCGGGAGCTATAATGAGGTCTGGTAACGCTCCCTCATTACTGGATATTCACCCCAGTGGGCTACAATTTTCTCTCCTCGTTTTCTCAGTCCTACATGTCGACGTCAGTCTGCGGGGTGGAATAAGCTCGGCACGAATATTAGCTTCATTGACGACTATCAGGACGTCACCATTTCGGACGGCACGACGCTCGGCGGAGTTAACGCCGAGACAGCCAGCTACGGCGAGGACTGCAATCTGAATTGCTTCGATAGGATCTCCGTGTGCGAAGACTATAGCCCGTGGAAGGCCGGGTACTGCTCGAACGGAAGCGCAATGTACTATGCCACCGTTGTGCTCGACGACTCAGCGATCAACGCCCAGATCCAATACTCCGCGCTTAATCCGAGCGTCTACGTCCCGATGGTCATAGCGCACCAACTAGGTCACAGCCTCCGGCTGGCTGACGTCCAACCAACGAATGGCATCTGCTCCGAGATGCAGGACATCATGTACGGGTCCGCTAGCATGCTGTATAGCTGCGGCATCCACGCCCCGGTCCAATGCGATCAGGTCGCCCTTGACTACGTTTATGCCAACGCGCCGATAACCTGTTCGTACAGCGGTAGCCAATGCCTCGTCGGAAGCAGCTGCAACTGATATTCCAACCGGATAAAGTACTAGATGGATGTCACCGAGACGACTTATAGCAGTCCATATACTCGCCATTGCCGGCGTGACTGGCCAGGAAACGTACCCGGCGCGTCCCAATTCACCAACCGTGCCTTCGCATGGCCGCCTTATTCCTGTGGAACTAGACCCGCGGGAGACCATAATCTCGCTTGACCAGCTGGTCGGGTCAGCCGACGCAATCGTGGACGGAACCGTAGCCTCGACCTTCCCGGCCGAGGCGATAGACTTGAGACCGGCTACCCCGCTGATTGAGACGCGTGCCGTTATATCTATATCCAAGGTGCTTTTCGGTCGAAACATAGCTCCCGGCACCGAAAAAATTATCCTTACGCAGGTGGGAGGGCAATACGGGCAATGGAACATCGTGCCGTTCGAGGCGCCGCTGGTTCAGGCTGGCGAACGTTACATTTTTTTTCTAAATCTCGACTCCCGGAGCTTACCGCAAACGGTCCCTGGGACACCCCGTTTTGCGGCCACGGGAATTTGGAGCGGGCTTGCAAAAGTCGTAGATTCGCAAATCCAATTTCCAGGGAGGGCGTCACCTGGGCTGCGAGCGAACAATCAATCAGACGTTCCAGCGTTTGTGGCCAGTCTCCAAGAGAGAATTTCGCGAATTAAGACAAACGCCATCGAGGTGATGCCGTACGTTCGGCTTGGCCCGGGCTTCGACCCCAAAAACCCTAACACGAGGTGAATGTGTTGTCTCTTAAGCACGTAGCCAGAGTTGCGCTCCTTGCTGCAATGATATCTGGCGCCCAAGGCCAAGACCCTTCCGCATCGGGGCAGTTATCTGACATTCTGAAGGAGCTCAGGGAGATTAGAAAGATCCTCGAGCAAAGGCCAGCGGCACGGCTCCCGCCGCCCACGAGAATGCAGCTAAATGTCTCGGGCTTACCTTCAAAAGGGAACAAAAATGCCTCTGTGGCGATAATCGAGTTTACCGGCTACGAATGTCCGTTCTGCAAGCGCTTTTACGAGACCACATACCGCGACTTGGACGCGACGTACATCAAGACAGGCAAGATAAGGTTTTACGTCGCGAACCTACCTTCAGAGAACCACTTGAACGCGCTTGCTGCGGCACAGGCGGCTGAGTGCTCCGTCAAGCAGGACCAGTTCTGGGCATTTCACGACTGGATGCAATCTAATCCAGGGAAGCTTGGCAAAGATGATCTCATCGCGACGGATAGCGCAATCGGCATGAATGCCTCCGTTTTCCGGGAATGTATAGAAGATGCAACACGAGAAAAGGATGTTAGTGACCAAGCCAAGAAGGCCGGCGAACAAGGGGCGGCTGGCACACCTTCCTTCCTGGTAGGAACGGTCTCAGACGGGGCCATCACAGGTGAACTCATAGTTGGTGCGGTGCCGTACGGGGTTTTTCAAGCGGCATTGGACCGCCTGCTGCCCACCGACTCGCCGGGACTTCCCTGAACGGGCACGCGCGGAGGGCACCGAGCCCTTGAAGCGGCGCGCCAGAAGATGATTCGGGCTAATCCGCGCAGCCGGCCGGGCGTACGGCGCAACTGGAAGTGGAAGTAGCCGCGTTGCGAAGTGAAGTAGCGGAGCTGAGCCGCAGACTAAGTGAGTTGGAAAAACTTTTGGCATAAACGTGCGCATACTAATCGCAACCATCGGCTCACTCGGCGACTTACATCCATGCCTCGCCTTGGCGCTGGAACTTAAACGGCGCGGCCACTTAGTCACCATCGCCGCGACGTCCCACTATCAGGACTCCATCCAGATGCTCGGCATCGGTTTCCGCCGGATGCGTCCCGACTGGGACCCGACCGACCCCGAACTCATCCGCCAGTGTGAGGACATTAAAAAGGGTCCGGAAGTCCTGTACCGGAATTTGGTGCTGCCGGAGTTGAGAAACACGTATGACGACTTACTCTCCGCCGCCGCCGATGCCGACCTATTGCTTGCCGGAGAACTCGTCTACGCCGCGCCATTGGTAAGTGAGAAGCTCAAGCTGCCCTGGGTGTCCATCATCCTGTTCCCGCTCTCTTTCTTCTCGTCGTTCGACCCTTCCGTGGCCGTGAACGCGCCGAGCCTGATCCACTTACGGAAGCTGGGCCCTTCCGTCTACCGGGCCGTTCTCAACTTAGGCAGATTCGCAATTCGGCATTGGTCGAAGCCGGTGCGCAAACTGCGCATTGAAGAAGGCCTTCGGCCCGAGTGCGACCCGCTGTTCCGCGATAAGTTCTCACCCTATCTTGTCTTGGCACTCTTCTCGCGTCAACTCGCCGAACCGCAGCCGGATTGGCCGCCGCACACCGTGCAACCCGGTTTCGTCCGCTTCGAAAGAGGCCGGCAGGACACGGGCACGGCGTCGACCATCGCGTCGTTCCTGGCGTCCGGCGACGCGCCCCTCGTGTTCACCCAAGGGTCAACCGCGGTGCACAATGCCGGAGATTTCTACCAAATCAGCGCCCTTGCAGCCAAGCGCCTGGGCCGTCGCGCGATCCTGATCGGCGGGAGTGCCGGCAATCTCAGTGACTCGCCGGATTTCCTGGAGCTGTCCTACGCGGATTACTCACAAGTCTTCACGCACGCGGCGGTAAACGTCCATCAAGGCGGCGCGGGAACCACCGGCGACGCAATGCGCTCGGGCCGGCCGATGCTGATTGTTCCTTATGGCTGGGATCAACCTGACAATGCCGCGAGAGTAGAACGCCTCGGCCTTGGACTTCACATCGCCCGGCTCAAGTACACCGTCGATACGGCGGCGACGGCGTTGAAGTTACTCCTGGAGAATCGGCAGTTCGAAGCTCGCGCCGTCGAAGTTGGCAGGCAAGTGTCGGCGGAAAATGGAATCACCTCGGCTTGCGACGCAATTGAATCGGTCACTTAGAACGCCGGGTCAAATTCTTACTTACTTCTCAACAATAAACTCCTTAGCAAATTTCGGCAATTGTCTCTCGAAGCCCTATAAACAAGTCCTTGGGCGTTCCAACGGCGAGGCCGACTGGTTTGACCCGTTGGGTATCGATAAGCGCGGGATTTTTCCGAAAAAGGGAGAGCCGCCCATTCGATTTCTCACAAGCCCCCACTGGTCACCTGACGCCACAACGGTCTCGTTCGTCGCGCGGCATCGCGTCCGGAAAGGAAAGCATGGTAATTGCCCGAGCGTCAGGCGCGGTCCAACGAGGAGTGCACCGAAGTTGCGCCGATGCCGTAGAGGCCACCGGCTACCGCATCCCTGCGCACGCCTTATTCATCCCGAAGCACTTGCATCGGGTCCACCCGCGCGGCGCGGCACGCCGGCACAACGGAGGCGGCCGTTGCCACCATCACGACCAGCAGCGGAATGATAACGAACGTTCGGGGATCGGAAGCCGAAACGCCGTAGAGCATGCCCGAAAGGGCGCGGGTCGAAAGCAAAGCAAGGCCAAGCCCCACCGCGCAGCCGAGTATGGTGACGGCGATCGCTTGAAAAAGAAAGCGGGCGACGATCTGGCTGTCGACCGCCCCGAGCGCCAGGCGCAGACCGATCTCGCGCTTGCGGACGGTAACGAAATAGCTGAGCGTTCCGTAGAGTCCGATGCAGGCGAGCGCGATCGCTGTCAGAGCAAAAAGAGTCAGCAGCAGCGTGCGCAGACGGTCTTCGGCAAACGTGTTTGAAAGATGCTGCGTCAGCGGCGAAACGTCGTAAACCGAGCGGGCCGGGTCGATCGTATGGATGCGCCGTCGAATCGTTTCGGCCATCAGCGCCGGGTCGGACTGGGTGCGGATGAGGAACCAGGGCGATGGGTTGGGAGCGCTGATGCACCAGTAAACAGAGGGGATCGGGGCGCTGCCCAAACCCTGCTCACGGGCGTCGCCGACGATACCGCGGATCTCCGCGGGCGGAATATTGAAGGGGTTGGGAACAATGGCGATGTGGTTTCCAACGGGTTGCGATCCGCGGAGATAGGTTTGCTCGAAGCTGCGGTTAATGAGAACGGCGGTCGTGTTGGATGAGGCGCGGCAGGGTTCTCCAGCGAGAACGGGAATCTGCATCGTGGCGAAGTAGCCCTGTGACACGAAGCGGCTGTCGGCGAGGATCTTGGCATCCGGCGGCGTGCTTCTCTCCACCAGGCGGAGTTCGGAGCGCGCATCGCCGGGAACACCGGGAAGCGCGGCGGACGTCGCGGCGGCCCGGATCCCGGGAACGGCGCGCAACGAATCGAGCGTGCGATCGATGCGGTTGGTAAGCGTTTTCAGGTCGACGGTTTCGCCCCAATTCGCGCTGATACGGAGAGTGAGGACGTGAGAAGGATCAAAGCCGGGTGACACGCGGCCCAGTTCCTGAAAGCTGCGCAGGAGCAGCCCGGACCCGACGAGCAGCGTAACGGCGAGCGCCACTTGCACTCCTGCCAGCAGCCATTGCAGCGGACTGCGCGTCGACACTTGGGAGCGGCTGGCGCGGGCAAGTTCGCCGGTAAGGTCGCGGCGGGTTCCGCGAATGGCGGGGAACAGTCCTGACAAGAGCGTCACGGCGATGGCGCAAGCGAGAGTGTAAACCAGGATTCGCCAATCGAGACTGATCTCTTCGGCGCGCGGCAGGCTGGCCGCGAGGCTGCGGAAATAGCGCGACGCGCTGGCGGCGACCAGCAGTCCAAGCGCGGACCCGGCAAGCGCGAGCAGAAAGCATTCCGTCAACAACTGAGCGATGATGGATGAGCGGGAAGCGCCAAGTGAGAAGCGGACGGAGATTTCGCGCTCGCGTTCGGCGGTCCGCGCCAGCAGCAATGCGGCGATGTTGGTGCACGCGATAAGCAGTAGCAGCGAAACCGCTCCGAAGAGAATCCAGAGAGAACGGCCCGCGCCGCCGATCGTCGTCGTCTTGAGCGGTTGGATGTCCACGGCTAGGTGAGCGTCCGTCTTCGGGAATTGCCGGCCAAGTTGGGATTGCACGATGGATAGGTTCGCTCGCGCCTGATCGATAGTGACGCCCGGTTTGAGACGGCCGATGACTGTGAACCACGTGGAGTCGCGGCTCTGCGCGTAAGGCGCGTCGGGCTTGTCGGAATACCAGACGTCCACGTCATGAATCGGGAAGAGAAATGCGGCGGGCATCACGCCGACAATGGTGTAGGAGTAGCCTTCCATCCGGAGGCGTTGACCGATCGCGTTTGGATTAGCGTCAAAGCGGCGCCTCCAGAGACGATCGCTGATGAGAATGCCGTTGGGGCCGCCGAAGTGTTCTTCCTGCGCGGTGAAGTCCCGGCCAAGCGCGGGCGCAATTCCCCAGACCTGCAGGGATCGGGGCGCGACCAGGGCTTCGGTGATCTTTTCCGGAAGCTGCCCCGATGTTTCCGAAACGTCTTGGGTGTAGTAGCCGGAGATGGCGCTGAACGTGGAGTTGAGCCGATTCCAATCCTCCAGGCGAACCGGGGCCACGAACGAAGGAAGCCCTTGCGACTTGCGGTCCAATTGCCGCATCACCATCAACTCGTCGCCGTTCGGGAACGGAAGCGGCCGGAGAAGGATCGCGTTGATCGCGGAGAAGACCGCGCTGTTGGCGCCGATGCCGAGTGCCAGGGTGAGGATCACAGCCGCGGAGAAGGAAGGAGATTTGCGCATCAGGCGCAGACCGGACTTGATATTTGCAACGATATGATCCAGCGTTACGATGCGATGAACGTCGCGCAGTTCTTCCTTCACCTGCTCGCGTCCGCCGAACTCCAGCATGGTTTCACGTCGCGCGTCTTCGGCGGTCTTCCCGGCGGCGATCTTTTCTTCAATCGATTTCTCGATATGAAAATGGATTTCGGATTCGAGATGGGAATCGAGCGGACGCTTCTTCCGGAAGAATGGCATAAGTGGCTCCTATTGCGCGGCGGTCATGACCAGAGTGACGGCTTCGGCCAGGCGTCGCCAGTTGGACTCTTCAGCGGCCAGTTGCTTACGGCCTTTGGCGGATAACTTATAAAACTTGGCTTGGCGGCCGTTGTCGGACTCGCCCCATTGCGCGTCAAGCCAGCCGCGCTTTTCCAGACGGTGCAAGGCGGGGTAAAGCGAACCTTGCTGCACCTGTAACACTTCTTTCGAAATCTGGCGGATGCGCAGGGAGATGCCGTAACCGTGAACGGGACCGAGCGCGACGATCTTGAGGATCAGCATGTCCAGCGTGCCTTGCAGGAGATCGGATTTGTCGTTAGGCATTTGGCAAAAATCGAGCCCTCTCTATGTAGTTCTACATATACAGCCCCGATAGGTAGATTGTCAAGGAGAGACGCCGTGGCCCGTGCGCCATCCGCCCCTTGACAGCCGTGCTACAGTGAGCCCAGAGGAGCAGTTCCTCTTCCCGGGAAGAGGAACCAATTCGCGTACGCAAAAGTGACGGACGAAGCCAACGTTTTATTAAAAACAAATGACTTAGTTGGGTTCGTTTTTGGTTCAAATCAGGCTGATTTTGCCTCTCGGATCAGGTTCCGAAGCGGATCTAATAACGCACCGGCTGCTTATAACCCCGATATACCGGAAGGCCGTGCTCCAGGTTGTACTTAAGCGCTTCGCAGTCTTCTTCCAAAGCCACGCGATCGCGCTGCCCGATGCCGCTCTTCTTCGAAATTTTCTGGATTTCTTTCAGCGCGTTCTTCAGTTCCTTCTCATCCACGTTGTGCGATCCGCGTTCCGAGCCGATGTTCTTTCCGATCACGCCGATCAAATCGTTCAACGCCACCCGATCGTCATAGGCCAACGTGCCGCGGGCGATCACTCCGTTCAAATCATTCTGGACGGACTCCAGCAGTTCCACACGCGCGCGCGGTACATGGTCCTGCGCCGTCAAAGCCCATGCGGCAACCGCGATTAGTAACAGGCGGACAAGAAGCATTTCCGTCGAACTCTAACCGTATCTTAATCAATCCGGACCGCCTCCCGAAGCAACTTATAAGTAAGCGAGGCGTTTACATTGATAGCAGCTCAAAAGGAGCCCAAATGCTTGTCACGCGGTTCGTTCGCAGTTTACTTTTCTCGTCCGTGCTCTTAGGCGCGCCGCTTGCCTCGCAAGCCGGAGTCTTCGTCTCCATCACCGTTGCCCCGCCCATATTGCCTGTGTATGTGCAGCCCGCGTGTCCGGGTGATGGATACCTGTGGACGCCCGGCTATTGGGCTTACGGTGACGCCGGATACTTCTGGGTACCAGGGACTTGGCTGATGCCCCCGCGCATCGGCGTTCTCTGGACTCCCGGCTACTGGGGTTGGGGCGGCGGATTCTATCGCTGGAACGCCGGTTACTGGGGACCGCATGTCGGCTTTTACGGCGGCGTGAACTATGGGTTCGGCTATGGCGGTGTCGGCTTTGAAGGTGGATTTTGGAACGGCGGCCACTTCAATTACAACCGCTCCGTAACGAATGTCAACATCACCAACGTGCATAACACGTATGTCCGCAACGTGACCGTCGTGAACAATACCCGCGCCAGCTTCAACGGACCGAATGGGGTGACCGCGAGGCCCACGCCGCAGGAACAAACCTACACCCATGAGCAGCACTTCCAGCCAACCGGCGCGCAGATCGCGCACCAGCAGGCGGCAAGCTCCAACCACGCGCTGCTGGCTTCGGTGAATCACGGACGGATCGCGCCCCAAGAGGCGGCGGTGGCCCGGCCCTTAGCCGGACCCGCTCACAATCCGCAAGGGAATGCCAATCGCCCGCAGCCGCAGCACATGAACGCCGCCGCGCGCGCACCGAATATGACGCGCGCGCCCAATACCAAAGGCCGCCAATTCGGTGGAAACGCTCATCCGGCGCAAGCCCCGCGCGAGCAAGCGCCCCGCGCGCAAGCCCCGCGCGAGCAAGCGCCCCGTGCACAAGCCCCGCGCGAGCAGGAACCCCGTGCACAAGCCCCGCATGCACAAGCCCCGCGCCCGGAAGGTCATCCGGAAGGTCACCCCGGCGGCGGCGAACACGAGAAGCGCTAACGCTTCGCGCCTAAACCAACCACTTGTAGAAGTAGAACAGCATCGGCGTGGAGCCGGTATTCCTGATCCCGTGCATCTTATTCCCGGCGCAATACATCATCGCGCCGGGTCCTACCTGCTTCACTCCGTCGCCTACGGAAATCTCGCCGGTTCCTTCCGCCACCAGGATCAACTCTTCTTCCGGATGCTGGTGCGGCGGGTGTGGACTCTGCCCCGGCTCCAGAACCAGTCCCCCAGCCGTCATCCACTCCAGCAGATCGGTGCAACCTTCGAAATACATCCGGACGTCCCCAAACCGCTCGTGTCGCATGTTTAGGTCGGAAAGGTTGAGCGTCGTGTCGGGAAGCTTGCGCGATCGCGGCTGGTTGGAAAAACGATACGGCAGGCCGTCTTTTCCCGATGGTTCAATGTGCACCAGCGCCTTCGCGACGCTTTCCACTCGCTCCACGATCGCCCGTTCCACGCGGTGCCCCAGTTGATGCGAGGCCCTCACGGTCATGGACGGATCCACCTCCAGATGAATGTCCACGTGGTGCTGCAGGCCGGTCTTGCGCGCGAAGACCTTTTCGACGCCTTCCACCCCATCCACGCTCAACGCCGCCTGGCGAACCTTGTCTACAAAAGCATCTTCGGGCATGGTGTCCATAAGATCGCTTCCGGTGCGCCGCGCCACGCGCACTCCCGTGACCACCATAATCACGCCGACTATACCCGCTCCATAGTGGTCCGCGCGGAGGAAATGCGCCGGGTCATACAGAGTGAGCCCGAGCGCGGCCAGCGCGACGATTCCGGAGAGCATGTCCACCGAATCGTTCATCGCGTCCGCCGCCAGCGCTGCGCTGCCGATGCGCTGCCCTGTCATCCACTTCAGCCGCACCATCCAGAACTTGATGCCCAGCGAGAGAAGCAGCGGCCAAACCGCGAACAGCGCGGGCACGCGGTTCACGGAACTTGCGGTCAGAATCGCGGTGAACGTGATCGCGATCCCGCCGCAGAAAAGCAGCAATCCGACAATCAGTCCGCTCAGCATCTCCGCCCGGCCGTGGCCATAGGGGTGATTGGAATCGGCCGGTTTCGCCGCCCACGTCAACCCAAGCCACACCAAACCGGAGGCCAAAACGTCGCCGCTCGATTCGAAACCATCGGCCAATAGTGCGTTGGAACCGGATAAAATTCCGGTTACGATCTTGACGACCGCCAGCGAAGCGCTGATCGCTACGCCCACCAACGCAACTCTTTGGCCCTCGGTCACGATTTCAGTGTAACGAGAGATAATGCGGGGCCGATTGACAACAAATGGGAGGCACGCTATATTCGCATAACGTACTGATCATCGTTGGGTTGCTCCTCTACGTAACCCCGGGGGTTTTAGGCAATGGCCGGGAATGTAAACACAGCACACCCGACTCAAACCACAACAATCGATTCGGCCGAGGATTACGAGCACCTTCTCGAAGACTTCAGTCATTTCGCGCCGCCGGCGGAGAATGAGATTCTTCAGGGCCGCGTCCTGAAAGTCACTCCCAAGCACGTCATCGTCGACTTCAATTACAAATCCGAAGGCATTGTTCCGATTGAGCAGTTCACGTCGCCCTCCGGCGAAGTGAAGGTGAACCAGGGCGATTCCATCGACGTGATGGTGGATCATCAGGGCGAGAAGATCGAGGGCTATGTTTTGCTCTCGCACGAGAAAGCTTCGCGCGTCCGCGTCTGGGCCGATCTGGAAAAGGCCGCGGCCGAACAGCTCGTGATCCTCGGCCGCGTTCTGGAGCGCGTCAAAGGCGGCCTTTCGGTGGATGTCGGGGTTCCCGCTTTCATGCCGGGGTCGCAGGCTGACCCGCGTCCGGTTCGCAACTTGGATATTTTCCTCGGGCAGGACATCCCGGTCAAGATCGTGAAGCTGAACCGGCGCCGCGGCAACGTGGTGGTCTCCCGCAAGCTGGCCGTGGAAGAGCACGTCCAATCTCTCAAATCGGCCACGCTGGAGAACCTGCACGAAGGCGCGGTGATTACGGGCGTGGTCAAGAATCTCACGGAATACGGCGCGTTTGTGGACCTGGGCGGAATCGACGGCCTGCTGCACATCACGGACATGACGCACGGGCGCATCGCCCATCCTTCGGAAATCATTCACCCTGGCGACGCGCTGACGCTGGTGGTGCTGAAATACGATCCGGCGAAGGAGCGTATTTCGCTCGGAATGAAACAGTTGGCGCCGGATCCCTGGGACGGCGTGGCGGAGCGCTATGCGCCGGGCGCCCGCGTCACCGGCCGCGTGGTGAATGTGGCGGATTACGGCGCGTTTATCGAATTGGAACCGGGCGTCGAAGGACTTATCCACGTCAGCGAGATGAGCTGGTCGCGGCGGATGAAGCATCCCTCGAAGATCGTGAAGGTCGGCGATCAGGTCGAAGCCGTGGTGCTGGAAGTGCATCCGAAGGATCGCCGCATCTCCCTCGGCTTCAAGCAATTGGAGGCGAACCCCTGGAGCACCATCGAGCAGCGCTATAGCATCGGCTCCGTGGTGGAAGGGCGCGTCCGCAATATGACGGATTTCGGCGCGTTCGTCGAAATTGAGGAAGGCATTGACGGATTGGTTCACGTCTCGGATCTTTCGTGGACCAAGCGCGTCAAGCATCCGTCCGAGATGTTGCGCCGCGGAACCATGGTGCAGGCCGTTATTCTCGGGATCGACGCCGCCACCAAGCGGCTCTCGCTCGGCATTAAGCAGCTTCAGCCGGACGCGTGGGAAACCTATTTCCAGCAGCATCATGTCAACGATCTGGTGCACGGAACGGTTTGCCGGCTGGCTGGTTTCGGCGCGTTTGTCACGCTGGCCGAAGGGGTGGAAGGGCTTTGTCATTATTCGGAAATCCCGGGCTATACCGGGCGGAAGGGCGAAGCGGCGCCGCTCGCCGTCGGGCAGGAACTCGATGTGAAAATTATCCGGATGAATGAGGCGGAGCGTAAGATCGGGCTCAGCCTGAAAGCCGTGGCGGCGCAGGTGGAACGCTCGCGCTTTGGGGACTACCAGCGGCAGGCGGCGGCGGCGACTTCCAATATGGAAGACTACATGGCCGCCCGGAAAGGCGCCGGGGGAAGCGATAGCTGATCGGCCGGAACCGTCAAACATTGCAAAACGTAAGCCGTTCACGCGATACTGTGTAAGCGCTAACGCACTGACATGGCATTGTTTACAGTAAAGCGAGGGAGTGCACGGTGACCAAGGCCGATCTGATCGAAGAGGTCTCGCGGGTGGTCGAGATGACCCGCAAAGAATCGGAAGTCATCGTGGAAGCGATCTTCGACAGCATCGTGAAGTCGCTGCGCGTGGGAGATAAGATCGAGATCCGCGGATTCGGAAGCTTCCGCACCCGGCAGCGCCAGCCCCGCGTCGGACGCAATCCCAAGACCGGTACGCGCGTAGAAGTACCCGCCAAGAAGATTCCGTACTTCAAGCCCAGCAAGGAATTGAAGGACGTCGTCAACAATTCCTCCTCCGAACCGCGCGAGGATGGTGCGGAAGACGATTTGCTGGGCGACGATTAAGTCCCGATGGATCGCGTCTGGAGTCCCTGGCGTTACCGCTTTGTCACCGAGGGCGCGCCTGAAGGCGAATGTGTGTTTTGCAGTCTGGCGCGCGATTCGGCCAACGACGAACGCAATTTTGTGGTGCACCGCGCGCATTTCAACTTCGTCGTTTTGAATTTGTATCCGTATACGGCGGGGCACATGTTGATCGTGCCGTATGAACATGTGCGGGCGCTGAATGAAACCCGTCCGGAAACAACGGCCGAATTGTTCCAATTGGCGCGCGTTGCGGAAGCGGCGCTCGACCGTGCGTATCATCCGGATGGAAAGAACCTGGGGATGAACTTCGGGTCGGCCGCGGGCGCCGGGATCGCCGAACATATTCACATGCACGTCCTGCCCCGCTGGACGGGTGACGCCAATTTCCTCAGCACCATCGGTGAGACGCGTCTGCTGGCGGAGGATCTTCCGGTGACCTGGCGCAAGCTGAAAGATCAGTTCGCCGCATTAGCATGATAGTCTCTGGGACTGATCATGCTCGCTGAACTGATTGCGGAGTTCCTCGGTACCTTTGTTTTGATCTTGTTCGGCGCCGGGGTGGTGGCGATGGTTGTCCTGTTCGGGACGGGCGTGCCCGGCGAAGTGGTGCACGGCGGCTACACCAATATCACCATCGGCTGGGGACTGGCGGTCACGATGGGAATCTATGTGTCCGGTAAGATTTCGGGCGCGCATTTGAACCCGGCGGTGACCCTGGCGCTGGCGGTGTTTCGCGGCTTCGCCTGGCGCAAGGTGATCCCGTTTATGGCGGTGCAGACGCTCGCCGCCTTTTGCGCGGCGGCCCTGGTTTTCTGGAATTACCTGCCGGCGTTCCACGCGGCCGATCCGAAGCTCGATCACACCGCCGGTATTTTCACCACCTTTCCGGCCTTTCCGCAAGTCCTTTCGGCGGGGTTTCTCGATCAGGTGATTGGTACCGCGCTGTTATTGTTTTTAATCTTCGCCATCTCGGACGAACGCAATTTGCCGGTGGGCAACCTGGGTCCGATCCTTGTAGGTCTGGTGGTTGTAGCGATCGGGATGTCGTTCGGAGGATTGCACGGATACGCGATCAATCCCGCGCGCGACTTTGGCCCGCGCCTGTTTACCGCTGTGGCGGGATTTAAGAACAACGGGCTCACCGACGGGAATCGGATTTTCTGGGTTCCCATCGTGGCGCCCCTTTTAGGTGGTATAGTTGGGGCGGGCGTGTACGACTTCGGTATTCGCCGCTACCTTCCCAAATAGTGCGAGCGCTGCTTGGGCTGTTGCTTTTTCTTCTGAACGCCTACTTCGCCCGCGACCTGTTTCATGCGGAGTTCACGCGGCAACTAGGTTCGATTGAAAGCTCATTCATTGCTTTAGCGGGATATGCGATGCGGAACTGGGGCGACCTGACCTGGCTTCCGTTCTGGTTCGGTGGCATGCCGTTCCACAACGTGTACCAGCCGGGCTTTCATCTGACCGTCGCCGGCTTGGGTACGGCGCTGCATTGGACGCCGCAACATGCTTATCACTTTGTAACCGCGGTGACGTATGCGATTGCGCCGGTGACGCTGTTCTGGTTTTGCTATCGGATGACCGGTTCGGCTGGATACGGTTTCGCGGTGGGGTTGTTCTACTCGTTGGTTTCCAGTTCGGCGCTGCTCTCGCGGACCGTGTGGATGGAAGTGGGCGGCCCGTTCCATCCACGCCGGTTTCAAACACTGGTGGCTTACGGCGAGAGCCCGCACATTCTGGCGACGGCCATCTTGCCGGTCGTGCTGCTGTGTGTGTACCGGGCGGCGGTGGATCGAAAGGCCGTTTATTTTCCGTTGGCAAGCGCGACGCTGGCTTGCCTGGTGCTGACAAACTGGCCCGGAACGGTGGGCTTGGCCTTGGCGATGTTGGCCTTTTGCCTCTCCGAAATAGGGGAAAAGAGGCTTTCGTGGACGCGGCTGGCCGGGATCGGCGCGTTGAGCTATTTGTTAGCTTGCCGCTGGATTCCGCCGTCAACGCTCTTGCTGGTGCCGCGAAATGCGCAGCAATCGGACTACAGCTACTTTCACGCATCGCATCTCTTGTATGCCGCCGCGCTGGCCGCTTTCGCGGTGTTCGCGCATTTCGGATTGCGCAGGTTGGGTGCGGGCGCGTTCCTCCGGTTCGGCGTGTATTTCACCCTGCTCACCGCGCTGATGACGCTCGGGCGATTCTGGTTCGGTTGGAATTTATTTCCCCAGGCGCATCGTTTCCAGATTGAAATGGAAATGGCGATTGCCATAACGGTGTGCTACTTGTGCAAGCTTGTGCATGCACAACTGCCCCGCCCCGCGCAGTTGACGGTGATCGCGGCCCTAATCGTGTCAGCGCTTGGCCTGATCCCGACGGAACGCCGCTATACGCGCGCGCTCAGTGCGCCTATGGATATGGCCGCAACGTCGGAGTTTCGAGTGGCGCATGCGCTGGCTTCCCTGCGCCCGAACGACCGGGTGTTTGCGCCCGGCAACATTTCCTATTGGATGAATCTGTGGACGGACACGCCTCAGGTCTCCGGGTGCTGCGATCAGGGGATTCCGGATTACGAACATCGCATCAGCGATTACACGGTGTATACCGGAATGAACGCGGGATCGCGCGATGCCGCGGTTTCACTGGCGTGGCTGCGCGCGTATGGCGCGACCGCGGTGGTGGTGGATGGTCCGCGAAGCACCGATCCGTATCATCCGTTTCGCAACCCGCACAAGTTTGAAGGGGTGCTGCCGGTTCTTTGGCGGGACGGAGATGACGTGATTTATGACATCCCAGCGCGCGCGCGGTCGCTGGCTCACGTGATCCCGCGATCGGCTTTGATCACGCGCGCACCGGAAAATGGTTTGGTGACTGCGGAGTTGGAGCGTTACAACGCCGCCGTGGAAGATCCGGCGATGCCGCTCGCGGCATTTCGTTGGACGTCGCGCCACTCCGCGCACGTGACGGCGGCAGTGACGCCGGGACAGTTGCTCAATCTGCAAATCTCATTCGACCCAGGTTGGCGCGCGCAAGTGGCGGGCGTGGGACGGCCGGTGCTGCGGGACAAGATTGGGCAGATGAACGTCGAGACCGGCTGCAATGGCCCGTGCGAGGTGGAGCTTGTTTACGATGGTGGAATGGAAGCGCGGGTGATGGCGGTGCTGCAAGCGCTCGGCGTGTTGGTAGCCTTGTCCGCTCCTTACCTCCTGCGGCGCGTGGCCGCCAATAGGGAGGTAAGGACAAATCCCGCGAATAACAAAACATTCGATCCCGGTTCCGGAGCGGAAGCGTAAGTCAGACCGGTAGCAAGATTCATGTCGAGGCCGGCCTGGCAGCAGCTTCCCTGGAAGTATTGGATCTCGAAAGGATGCAGGCCCTCGGTGAGCGCGATATCGGTGAACTCGAGTCCGGGGCCGTGCAGACCGCCGTCATTGATGGCGAGCGATCCATCGATGAACAACTCGCTGCCATCGTCGGAGACCAGCGAGATCCGGTACACGCTGTTGGTGGCGGCGTCCAATTCGCCCGTGAGGTCGGCGCCGAAGAGGGACAGGTTGTACGGCGCCCACTCGAAACCGGTATCGGTTCCAAACTGGATGTCCTCCGAACCAAAGGTCCCGACGAGGCCGCTAAAGGGCGCGCCGCCGCCGGTATCCTCAAAGCCGGTGTAAATGGAGACGGAGATCGGATCGGCTTGCAGTGCCATCGTGAAGCCAATGCAGAGCAGAAGCCGAATGGAAGAGCGCGTGAAGGGACCCGGCATTTAGATGGGAAGTGGCCCTCGCCGGGAATAATCTCATGCTCACCGTTTGGGGTTGCGGTTTCCTACTTTCGGAATTCGATTCGTAAACTCGGATCGGTTTCAACCCGATCCACGATATGGTTGTATCGTTCAATGATCTGCGTGACGGCGTCCCGGCGGCCGTCCGCGACAAACTTGCCGAGTTCATAGAGGTTCAAGGCGACGAACTGCTCGATTTCAAAGATGTCAATCCGATCCGCAAGGCCAGCGTTCAGCGCGAGGCCTTCCGCAAGCGCGACGCCGATGGGCAACGTCACGATCATGGGACGATAACCATCGTTGAGGTTGTTGCGGCAGTTTTCGATCGTTCTTTCGCTGGGCGCGGTAGTGACGTGAATCACCACGTCCCCGACCACGAAATCGCCCGGGCGGTCGGAAGGCTCATCCGCGGTGGAGAAGCTGTGATGCTGAAGGACGGCGGGGTCCAACGCCGTCTCAACCTTCGCTCCGACCAAATGCTGGAGCAACGCTCCGGCATATTGCACGCCCGGATTCGCCTTCTGTTTCGCCGCCGCCTGGGACACGAGATCTCCGACCAAAGTGCGGAGGCTTCGTGATGGATCGAGTCTTACCCGGAATGGCCTGCCCAAGAAAAAAGCTTGAACGCGGCTGATCCAGAATCTCTCGATGCTCCCGATATCGATGCCGCCACCGGTATGAAGCTCGTTAAGGAAAGCGACGTAAGCTCGCATTTTGCTGAGACTTCCCCTTGAGGTCCGTCCACCCTCTCTCGCCAAGATCCGAGTAATTCCGTGGCGCTTCAGGATGGCCTGAACCGCGCCCATTCCCAAGCCAAGGACCTGTCCGCCGCCTTCCGTCAGAAGCGCTGCCGCATCGAGCGGCAGGCCGGATTTCCGGGCGTGCTGTGTGACGACCAACGCCAGACTGAGCGGACCCTTACCGTGGAATCCATAAGTTGACGCGAATGCCGCGAGCTTATGGTGGTGGGGACCTTCCGGAGTCCCACTCAATTCAGGCCGCTTCTTCCCGTCGGTTGGTATTTCGGAGGGCAATGGGAGTGAGTAGGTGTTCCGACAAATATCGGACGACCGGAACCACGACACCATCTCCGGCAAGATGGTAACCGTCGTTAAAGCGTTCGGGCAACCTGTAGGAGTCGGGAAGCCCCATCAATCGCGCCGCCTCGCGCGGTGTCATGAGACGGGACCGGGCGGAATCGCCCTCGATGACGAGAATCACTTGGCGGCTGGAGCCCCCGACCGGGGTCCGAAGGCAGCCGCTCACCTGGTCGAATCGAACCTCGGCCCTCTGCGCTTTGACGCCGTTCTCGATCCGGACTCGCTTGTAGAGGGTTCCGGCAATGCGCTTGCGATAGGCCTTGGCTTTCCGAACTTTCGCCACGTTCGCCGGCGACATCATTTCGAGTAACCGCGCGGTCTCTTCCCGTGTGTGCCAATGCAATTGGTCGCCGTCGAAATCGATGATGTCGTTTAGAGTCTGCAACGTCCGTGGAGGACGCGGAAGCGCCCACCAGATCCAACGTTCGCGAAGTTCGCGATCCAGGCGGTCCACCGCGAGAGTCAGCCGCGGATTGAGCCATTCTTCGGGAGGCTTTGCCAGTTGAAGGTCCGGCAGGTTGCCCACACTATCGGCCACCCCGATGAGGAACAGGCGCGGGCGGGATTGCGGCAGGAAAAGCGCCGCGTCTATTACGATCGCGCCCATGCGGTAACCGGCGGCCGCGCCTGATTTCAGGATCGCGATGAAGTCGTTTCCTCCATTGGAAGTGAGTGCGCCAACCACGTTCTCGAGCGCGATGATCGGGATTTGCCGGCCCTCGGCCCTGAGCTGTTGCATTAAGCTCCAGAACTTCGCGAGGGTGCCGCTGCGCGACCCATCCAGGCCTGCGCCGTTACCAGCGAGCGATAGATCCTGGCAGGGAAAGGACGCCCACGCAAGATCGGCTTGTCCGGGGAGATCGGCTGTGGAGAGAGTCCAAATGTCAGCGGCCTTGAGTTCGGAAGCGGGCGGGAAGTTTACCCGATACGATTGGGACTTTTTCGCGGACCATTCATTGGCGAAAAGACAGCTCCATTCCGCGCCTAATCCCAGGCGGGCCATTCCGCCACCGGCAAAGAATTCGTAGAAGGAGGGCCGGCTCAAGCTTGATGGTCCTCCAGGAAACGTTTGAGCCGACCGGCGAGTAGTTCCCGGTCTCCGATCTGACACCCCCAGACCGAGAGAACGCTCCATCCCATGCGCTTCAGTTGTGCTCTGGCGGCACGATCACGCCTCTTATTTCGATCCAGCTTGGCATTCCAAAACTCACGGTTGGATGCCGGTCGATTGAGACCCGCCGCACAGCGGTGGCCGTGCCAAAAGCACCCGTTCACAAACACAATTTTGCGGCGGCCGGGGAAGACCAGGTCAGGCGTCCCAGGCAAGTCAGCCGAGTGAAGACGGTAGCGAAATCCCATTCCATGCACGACACTTCTGACGATCTGCTCAGGCTTGGTTCCCTTGCTTCGCACGCGCGACATTGCAAAGCTGCGCTGCTGCTTCGTCAGGTTATCCATCGGCGCTCGTGGTAAAGAACATTATAGGGGCAGACGTTTTGCCGACCTGGGGAACTTCAAGGGCGAGAATGATCTCATGCCCACGCCGCAGCCGAAGGAAGCGCAGCCTCTCAAGCTGCACCTTGGCGCGTTCGATCAGATCCTACCCGGCTGGGTGAACACCGACATTACGCCGCACTTATGGATTGCGCGCGTGCCCGGGATGGCACGGTTCATGGGCGCCGCGGGACTCGTCTCCAAAGCGCGGCTGGAACAGCATCGGGCGGGCGTGTTCCGGCAACTGCGGAGGCTGGATGCAACGCGGCCATTTCCCTTCCCCGATGGTTCGGTGGACGCGATCCACATCTCGCACATGTTGAGCAACTTGACGCGAGCGGGTGCGCGGCGATGCCTCGCGGAGTGTTACCGGGTGCTGAGGACGGGCGGTGTTTTGCGAATTTCCACGCTGGATCTGGATGAGGTGGTGCGGAGTTATGACCCGGCGCAACCGGATGTGTTGATGGATCTGCTCTTCGATCTCGACACATCCGAGCGCGCGAAGAACCGGCATTGGTGGCATTACAACGAGCGTTCGCTGGGTAGGGCGCTACGGGCGGCGGGATTTAACGAGGTGGCGCGATGCGGGTTTCGGCAGGGCCGCTGCCCGGATGTGGAGCGGGTGGATACACGAATGGGGTCTTTGTTTATGGAGGGAGTAAAAGGCGCTCTATGATGGTGAAACCGTTTTGAGTCACAACATTCGAGCGCCGCGTGGCAACACGCGCACGGCCAAGGGCTGGATTCAGGAAGCCGCCAAGCGCATGCTCATGAATAATCTGGACGCCGAGGTCGCCGAGAAGCCGGAAGAGTTGATCGTCTACGGCGGCCGCGGGAAGGCGGCGCGGAATTGGGACGCGTATGAGCGCATCGTCGCCACGCTGGATCGGCTGGAGAATCATGAAACCCTGCTGGTGCAATCGGGCAAGCCCGTCGCGGTGTTTGAGACGCAGCCGCTGGCTCCGCGAGTCTTGATCGCGAACTCGAACCTGGTCCCGCATTGGGCCAACTGGGAGGAGTTCGACCGCCTGGATGCCGCCGGGCTCATGATGTATGGGCAGATGACGGCGGGCTCCTGGATTTACATCGGAACGCAGGGGATTCTGCAGGGCACGTACGAGACGTTCGCCTCGGCGGCGCGGAAACATTTCGGCGGCACACTGGCCGGGACGATTACGGTTACGGCCGGGCTGGGCGGCATGGGTGGCGCGCAGCCGCTGGCGATCAAGCTGGCGGGCGGGGTGGCAATCTGCATTGAGGTGGACGCGGCGCGGATCGAGCGGCGGCTGGAGACGCGCTATCTGGACGAGGTGGCCGGCTCGATGGAGGATGCAATCGCGCGTGCCGGGAAGGCGCGGATGGAGAAGCGGGCGGTATCGATTGGGCTGTTAGGGAACGCCGCGGAAATGCTGCCGGCGATGGTGGCGACGGGCTTTACGCCGGACCTGGTGACCGATCAAACCAGCGCGCACGATCCTTTATACGGATATCTTCCGCCGTCGCTGCCGGATGAGGATACGCCGGCGGAGCGGACGCGGAATCCGGAAGCCTACCTGGCGCGCGTGCGAGCCGCGATGGCGGAGCATGTGCAGGCGATCGTCGAAATGCAGCGGCGCGGCGCAATTGCGTTCGATTACGGAAATAATCTGCGGGCGCAGGCGAAAATCGCCGGATTTACCGAGGCATTTTCGTATCCCGGATTTGTACCGGCGTTTATTCGCGATTCATTTTGCGAAGGGCGCGGGCCGTTCCGATGGGTGGCGCTGTCAGGCGATCCGGCGGATATATACGCGACCGATGAGGCGATGAAGCGCTTGTTTCCGGATGATGCGCGATTGCAGCATTGGCTGGGGTTTGCCGCTAGTCAAATTGCGTTTCAAGGATTACCCGCGCGCATTTGCTGGCTGGGCTACGGGGAGCGCGATCGGGCGGGTCTGCTGTTCAATGAGATGGTGCGCGATGGGCGGCTGCGGGCGCCGATCGTCATTGGGCGGGATCACTTGGACGCCGGGTCGGTGGCTAGCCCTTATCGCGAGACTGAGGCGATGCTGGACGGGTCCGACGCGGTTTCGGACTGGGCGCTACTGAACTTCGCGACGGGCGTCGCGAGCGGTGCGGCATGGATGAGCTTCCATCACGGCGGCGGAGTCGGGATGGGCTATAGCCAGCATGCCGGGCTGGTGGCCGTGGCCGACGGAAGCGATGAGGCGGAGCAGAGATTGCGGCTTTGCTTGCGGAACGACCCGGCGATGGGCGTAGTGCGCCACGCGGACGCCGGGTACGAGCTGGCGAAAAGAACGGCGCGCGAGCGCGGGGTGGATCTGGCTCGGTGAGACGGCAATGAGCGCCGGGATGCTGGTGCGCGGGATCTCGCAGCTTGCGACGCCGGTGGGGTGCGGTCCGGTGCATGGGCGGGCGATGGGCGAGCTACGGGTCATCGAAGACGCGGCGCTCGAAATTGTGGATGGCCGAGTGGCGTGGTGCGGACCGTTTAGCGAGTGGCGGGGAGACGCCGAAATTTCGTATGACTGCCGGGGCGCGGCGGTGACACCCGCGCTGACGGACCCGCACACACATGCGGTTTGGGCCGGCGACCGGCTGACGGATTTCGAGGCGCGCCTGTCGGGGCGGACGTACGAGCAGATTCTCGCGGCGGGCGGCGGCATCCGAAGCACGGTGCGCAAGACCGCGGCGGCTTCCGCGCAGGAACTGGTGAATCTCGCGCAGCCGCGCCTGGACGCCCTGGTGCGATCGGGCGCGGGATGCATTGAGGTGAAATCGGGGTATGGATTTGAGGCGGAAGCCGAGCTTCGCATGCTGGAGGCGATCCAGGAATTGCGCGCGCGTACCGCCGCGCGGTTGACGCCAACGCTGCTGATTCATATTCCGCCGGCTCAGGAATCCGAACGAGCCGGATATCTGGAGCATGTCATTGACTACCTGATACCCGAGGCCGCGCGGCGCGGGCTGGCGGAGGCTGTGGATGTGTTTGTGGAGAAAGAAGCCTGGACGGCGCGCGAAGCGGAGAAGATCATCGATTGCGCTCAGGCGCATTCCCTGCCCTTCAAACTACATACCGAACAGTTCCACCGGGTAGGCGGATTGGAGCTCGGGATTCGGCTGGGCGCTTTGAGTGTCGATCATCTGGAAGCTTGCACTCCAGAGCAACTGGGATGGTTTCGTGGGGTGGATACGGTGGCGACGATATTGCCGGGCGTGACGCTGCATCTCGGCATACCGGCGGCGCGCGGACGGCTGCTGATCGACGAAGGAGCGGCGGTGGCGGTCGGGACGGACTTGAATCCGGGATCGAGTCCTTTGTATTCGATGTCTGCGGCTTTGGCGCTGGCGGTGCGGTTGAACGGGCTCACGCCGGCGGAAGCCTTGACGGCGGGAACGGTGAACGCCTGCGCGGCATTGGGATTCCGGGATCGCGGGCGTTTGGAGAAGGGTCAAGCGGCCGATTTCCTGGTTTTGCACGGACCGGACTGGCGCGACCTCGTCTACACACTGGGGATGAATCCCGTTCGTGAAGTCTGGATTGCGGGCAAGCGGGCGGTTGGATGAGGCGAATCTTCGTCCCCGATTTGCTCTACCGCGATGGGGCTTTCCACGCGGGGCTTTCCTTGGTGGTGGGCGATTCGGAGGCGGCTTCGGGGGCGGGCGAAGAGACGATTCGGCTACCGGGGCGCGCCATTCTTCCGGGACTGGTGAACGCGCACTCGCACGCTTTCCAACGGGCGATTCGAGGAACCACCGAGGGCCGCGATGAATCAGGCGGCGATTTCTGGTCCTGGCGCGAGGCCATGTACCGGGCCGCGAATTGGATGGGTCCGGATGAGCTGTACGCGGTCGCGCGGATGGCCTTTCTCGAGATGGCGCTGAGCGGCATCACCACCGTGGGGGAGTTTCACTATATCCATCGCGATCAGAGAGGCAAAGCATACGACGATCCGAACCTGTTGTCCCGATTGATGGTGCATGCGGCGCGCGACGTCGGGTTGCGCATTTGTCTGTTGCGCGCGGCTTATGCCAGACCGGGTTTCAACCGGGAACCGAATCCGCTGCAAGTACGTTTCATTGAGCCATTAGACGAGTATCTGCGCAATGTGGAGGATCTTCGGGGGAGCCTCGACGGAACGTTCGCCTGGGCAGGCGCGGCGCCGCATAGTATCCGAGCGGTCCCGCTCAGCTACCTGCGGGAAGTGGCAAACTGGGCCAAGAAAGTTAAAGTACCACTTCACATACACGCCGCGGAGCAGCCCGCCGAGCTTGAAGTTTGCCGCGAGGAATACGGAGTGACGCCGATTGAACTGCTCGCTCGGGAAGGAATTCTGAGCGACCGGTTTACGGCTGTGCATGGAATTCACATTACGAGGGGCGAAGTCCTCAAACTTGCCGGCGCGGGATCAACCGTGTGCGCTTGTCCGACCACGGAACGCAATCTGGGAGACGGGATCGTGTCGGCGGAACTGCTTCGGAATGCGGGAGTGCGAATGGCGCTGGGAACCGACGGCCAGGCGCAGATCGACCTGCTGGAGGACGCGCGAGAGTTGGAGTACCATCTACGCCTGCAATCTCTGCGGCGCGGGTTGCTCGATCCGAGGGATCTACTGGAGTGCGCAACGACCGGGGGATCGCGTTCCGTCGGTGCGGCCGCGTCTGCTGGGGATTTCTTCACCATCGATTTGGACGATCCGTCGCTGGCGGGGACTGACCCGGCACGTCTGACGGCGGCGGTGGTGTTCGGAGGGAGCCGGAAGGCGATTCGGGATGTGGCGGTGGACGGTCGTTTCATTGTCCGCGACGGTGTTCATGCGGGACAGGGCGAGATCGTGGAGAAGTTCCGCGAGTTGCTGACGGGAGCCCGCGCCCGGGACCTAAGGTAGGACACTAGGCTGGCTCCTGGGCCAGATTTGACCATGATCGGTGTGACTCCGTACGATTTGGCGAGGTGAGTTGCGTGAAAACTACCAAAAGTAAGTATTTGCTCTTTCCATCTCTGAGCAGAAAGCCTTACACTCTACCTGAGATACTCCTTAAGAGTAATTTCAACTCGGAATGAGACGGAGGACCAGTTCGATGCAGAATTCCCGCAAATGGGGATCAGTAGTTTTTTCAGCAGTTGCCTGTATTGCCATTGCCGCAGCACCAGCTAAGGCCAATTTACTTCCTTTTTTAAGCACGACAACACCCTCGGTGACGAACCCAGGCGACACGACGTTCGATTATTCTGTTTCGCTGAGCAACGATGAACGCATCGATGCTTCCGGAACGGGAAACACTGCGTTCTTCACCATCTACGACTTTCAGGGCTACGTAGCAAATTCGATCGTCGCCCCCGCGAATTGGACGCCGACCGTGCAGTATGTCGGCATCACGCCTGTAGGCGTTACGGTTCCGGACGATCCGGCAGTTGTGAACCTGACGTTTACGTATTCAGGTCCCTCGACGATCGATGGTACGGGCCAGACGTTTACCGGGTTCTCGGCTGACAGCATTTACAGCCTAGTGAATTCCAACGCTTATTTCTCTCAGCAATCGACAAAGAATGCCGGTGCGGCCGCAGGTGGCCGTGACGCCGGATTCGGTCCGGAGAGTGCACCGATGTCGGGTGTGCCGGAACCCTCGACGCTGACTTTGTTGGGAGCGGGCTTGGCCTTGGCGGCCACGCGCTTCATCTCCCGTAGGCGTTCCGTTTAGCTTCTCGTGATTTCCAGGGGCGCACTCGACAGCCAGGAGTGCGCTCCTTTTTCAGCCTTTCCCGTTCTTACCTCAGCCTTTGTACGTCTTCCGTTTGGTCCACGTCTAGCTCAGCATTACTTAGGGAGAAAGCGGCAACGCCCGCTTTGTGTTCCTGGATAACGCGCCGGGCGCCAGCATCCCCCTCTAGCGCCATGAGCTCCGAAAACAAGTCTTCTCGAAAGATGGCCGGCACGCCCAGCGTTGAGCCGTACTGAGAAGCTGCGATCGGAATTGCGCTTTGCCGGTAGAATTGCACGAGCGCGCGAAGGTCCGGGCCGGTGACGAACGGCTGGTCGCAAACGCTCATCAGGATGGCATCAACTTCCGGCTGAATCCGGCGTACTTCGCGCAAACCGGTGCGGATACTCGAACTCATTCCTTCCCGCCATTGCAGGTTTTCAACCCCGTATACATCCAAGCCGGCGAGTTCGTCCGCGACCGCGGCGCAAGCTCCGATCACTACAATGATGGGACGGCATCCGGATTCCAAAAGAGAAATCGCGGCCCGTCTGACAAGGGAGCAACCTTGGTAATGGATGAGTTGCTTGGGCGCGCCGAGGCGGCTGGAAGCTCCGGCGGCGAGGAGAACGGCGCCGACCGGCAAAGTCCGATTGGGGACGAGGTCAGGCAGTTTCGGCAAGCGGGATCCGGGGCCGTGATTCATGAATGGGACCGCCGCGGTGGACGAGCATACCTCCCGCGCGTCCGGCAAGAGCGGCTTGAATTTCGCTGACGATGGCCAAGGCGATTTCTTCAGGAGCATCCGCGCCGATATCCAACCCGATTGGACTGTGCAGCGCCGGCGGCACCTCAGCGTGCGCGTCGGCAAGCATGCGGTCGGTTCGCTTACGCGGCCCGAGAACGCCGAGGTAGGGCAACGAAGCGCCGTTCAAAGCACGCAGAAAAGCGGTGTCCTGCGGGTAGCTGTGACTCATCAGGACGACCGCAGTGTGGGCGTCAATGGCTAGGCCGCTCAGCGGATCATCGAGATCCGCGACGGCAAGGACTCGATCCGCAAGGGGAAAGCGCTCCGGACGCGCAAAGTGGGGCCGGCCGTCCACGACGGTGACGTGCCAGCCCAACTCTTTTGCGAACGTTACGACGGGTAACGCATCGTGGCCGGCGCCGACCACCAAGAGGGACAGGGGCGGCGCGATGTATTCGAAGAAGATTTCAGACTCTTCTATAAAGTGAACGCCCGACTCAGCCGTTAGATTTAGCATGCGGGCTGTCTCCAGAACGGCTTTATCGAACTTCGGGTCGGCGGGCCGGTTGCCGACCGTCTCGGATCGCGATGCGGAATCCGGAAAAATGGCGAGTCTGCGGCCAAAATGCTTTCCGGCAATAGCGGTGGCCAGGACTCCGCCCTGACGCGCCGCGCGACAGGCATTCAGCAGGTCGATCGT
Source organism: Bryobacteraceae bacterium (assembly GCA_965225785.1). Lineage (GTDB taxonomy): Bacteria > Acidobacteriota > Terriglobia > Bryobacterales > Bryobacteraceae > Bog-113. The sequence goes on from CBDDBV010000035.1 coordinate 848,456, forward strand.
AAGAGGCATTGCACCGGGGTTCCAACGTTCCAGGAACACGTGGACGACGCCGTTACATCCCAGACCGAATTCCCAGATTGCGTCCTCTTCGGAGGTGTTGTTGTAGACCTGGAGTGCGGCGCCGTTTTCGGACGTCAGCCACCAGGCCTTCTTGAGGAGGTCGCCTTCGAGACAGCCTCCACTGATGGAGCCGATACGGGCGCCGTTTCCCGTAACGAGCATGCGGGCGCCGGGCCCGCGATAAGCGGAGCCGCTGACCTTTACAACGGTGGCGAGGATGGCGGGCGTATTCTGCCGGACGGCTTCGGCCCAGGCTGTCAGAATGAGGCCATCGTCTTTCATCCCCGTATTATCTCAAGGCCGCTCGAAAAAGGGAGTGAATCGAACGGAAGAAACGGCGGAGCGGATGCGTCTCAGTTGCGATGGACAGGCCAGCCGTTGGCCGTTCTGTTCAAATCCCTTACACTAGGAACGTGATGAGAACTTTGTTCGCACTTGTGTTCGCGGCCGCATCCCTGACGCCGGCTATCGGCCAGACGGCCGCCGCTCACCGGCTCGCGCCGGAACTCGACATTACCATGCCGGACGGCAGCCACAAGCTGCTTAGTTCTTACAAAGGCAAAGTGGTTTGTCTGGCTTTGTTTTTTACGACTTGTCCACACTGCCAGGACATGGCGAAACTGATCTCCCAGCAGATTGAACCGGAATACGCTCCCAAGGGCGTGCAGTTTATTGCGGCGGCTTTCAATCCCGAAGCGAAGGAGCAGACTCCGGACTTCATCCAGAAATATGTCCATGGCGTATTTCCGATGGGGTCGGTGGAGCGGGGGCAGGTGCTCGAATTCCTGCAACAATCGATTATGGCGCCCCTTTATGTTCCCGTCATGGTGTTCATCGATCGCAAAGGACTGATTGAAGACCAATACGTCGGCGACCCGACTTTCCTGTCCGATCCACCGAAAAATATGCGTGCGGAGTTGGACCGCTTGCTGGCTAAACCGGCGGGGCGGCCGGTAACGCGGATCTCGAAGAAGTAAGCTTATCGGTTGCGCCTGGAAATCTTTTAGCAAATTTCCAGGCGGAAGGCTAAAGGTTTCGGGTCTTCCAGCCGATCCACTGTCCAGGAAACAATTCCGAGGGCAGATGACACCGGTCCAACCCAGTCCAAACCAAGACGTCACCAGAAAACCGGCTATCGCCGCGCGCGTGCGCCTGGAAGCAGGTACCCTTGCAGGATTGCTGTTGGCGTTTGGGAGCGTCTATGCGGCTCTCATTCTGCAGGGCGGGACACCTCAGGACCTGCTCCAGTGGTCGTCTGCGATTCTGCTACTCGGGGGAACGTGCGGCGCGGTTCTGATCACCACCCCATTGGGCACGGTGTGGGACGCAGTACACAGCTTGCGATTTATTTTCATTGCGGAGACCGGCGACGCGGCGGCTTCGCTCGCGATGTTGTCAGCGCTGGCGAGGAAAGTGAAGCGGTCCGGCCTCATTTCGCTGGAGCAGGACGCGGAAGCGATCCGAATACCATTCCTTCACCGGGCGATCCGGCTGGCAGCGGATGGATTATCCACCCCGGAAGTAATGCACACCATGCGCTTGGAAATTCAGTTGACGTCGCGGCGTCTGGCACGCCAGGCACAAGTCTTTGAAACGGCCGGCGGTTACGCTCCCACGCTGGGCATCCTGGGAGCGGTGGTTGGGCTGATTCAGGTGATGAAGCATCTGGACGAGATCGCGACGGTGGGGCATGGAATCGCGGAAGCCTTCGTTTCCACGATCTATGGGTTAGCCTTTGCAAATTTGATTCTGCTACCGATAGCGGGCCGCCTGCGGTCGGTTTCGGCAAAGTGGGTGGAGACTCATGAGCTGCTGGCGGACGGGATGTTGTGTCTGATCGAGAAGATCCACCCCATGGCGATCGAGGCGAGGCTGGCGCCATATGTCGCTAATATCGCCCGCGAACCTGACGGGACGGGTGCGGGAGACAGGCCGCGGATCTCGCTCGCCAAAGGGGCCTGATTGTACCTTCCGGGAGAGCTTAGTCCGCAGGACGATGTTCCTCCGCATCGCGAACGCTGGCTCCTCTCCTATGCCGACCTCCTGACGCTACTCTTCGCGCTGTTCATTGTTCTATTCGCATCGGCGTACCACGACAAGAAGCGGAGCAATGAGGCCTCCCACGAAATGTCGGCCGCGGTGAAACAGGCGTTCGAGGGCCAGCCCAGAAGCGAGCCGGGAGAATTGAGGGGGATCGAAGCGAAGCTTCAAGAAAGCCTCGGCGCGGATCTCCAGTCGGGAAAAATTCACGTGAGTCTAGAGGCTCGCGGTCTGGTGGTTCAATTGAACGACGCGTCCTTCTTCGCTTCCGGTGATGACCGGGTTACGGCAGAGTCCTACGCCACCATTGGAAAAATTGCGCAGGTGCTTGCGCCGCTTCCGAATTTCGTTGCGGTGGAGGGGCATTCGGACGCGACGGCGATTCACAGTTCGCGCTTCCGCGATAATTGGGAGCTTTCCGCCGCGCGCGGACTAGCCGTGGTCCGGCAACTCACCAACGATCTGGGACTTTCTCCGAGCCGTCTGTCCGTCACGGCGTACGCGGATACACGGCCGCGCTCGGACAATGCCTCGGTGGATGGGCGCGCTCAGAACCGGCGGGTTGACATCGTCATTCTGAGCGAAACAAAGACCGGGAAGTAGGATTTTTTTTGCGTTAACTCTAAACCGGAAGACCGCTTCCACCGATAAGACCCCTGTGACCTTATCGATCAATTCTCAAACTGCCGAAAGGCAAGGCCACTCTGAGCGAGAACTTCACGACGCGGGCGCCGGAGTTGGAGTGGCTGAGATTGTTTCCGCGCTATCGAACGCACTCGATCTGAGCACCGGACAGCCAATGGGACATTCGGTGCGCTCGTGCCTTCTGGGAATGCGGCTGGCGCGGGAGATCGGTCTTTCCACCGATGAGCAGCAGGATCTCTATTATTCGTTATTGCTCAAGGACGCGGGGTGCAGCAGCAATGCCTCCATGCTCTTCCATTCGATCGGCTCGGACGACTTACAAGCAAAGCACGATGCGAAGACCACCGACTGGACGCGGCAAAGCTGGGAAATGGTCCAGTATGCGCTGAAGCACGTTGCGCCGAAACGGCCGTTCTGGGAGCGGGTGAAGGCGTTGGTGAATACTGCCATCCACCAAAAGGAACAGGGACGGCGGGTGTCGCAAATTCGGTGCGAGCGGGGCGCATCCCTGGCAAGGTTGATGGGTCTTTCGGAGAAGACGGCGGAGGCGATCCGCAGCCTGGATGAGCACTGGGATGGGAACGGAAACAGCGAGGGACTGAAAGGGCGGGAGATTCCGATCTTTTCGCGCGTCATGCTTTTTTCGCAAACGCTGGAGGTGTTTCTTGAGACCGCTGACGGCGAAACCGCGCTGCGCGTGGCCGGGGAGCGTGGTGGCCGATGGTTCGATCCGGATCTGGTGAAAGCGGCCAAGTCGTTGGACCGGCGCGGTGCGTTATGGGCCGATGTGCGCAGCGAAAACGTATCCGAACTGGTACTCCGGCGCGAACCCAATCGCAAGAGGTTGGAAGAAGGCAATACGACTTTCGATTCGATCTGCATGGCATTCGCGCAAATTGTCGACGCAAAGTCACCGTTCACTTACGATCACTCGAACGGAGTTGCGAACGCGGCTGTGGCGATGGCGAGAACGGTGGGCCTGTCGAAGGAGCGGGTGTTGTTTCTCAGGCACGCGGCGTTGCTTCACGACATCGGCAAACTCAGCGTGTCGAACGAGATTCTGGAAAAGCAGGGCAAGCCGGATGCGGCCGAGTGGGAAATATTAAGGCTTCATCCATTCCACTCCTGGAATATCCTGCGCCAGATTCCGGGATTCCGCGAGTTGAGCGAAGTGGCCGGCTCGCACCACGAGAAGTTGGACGGCTCTGGGTACTTTCGGGGTTTGGACGCACCGCATTTGCCGTTCGAGGCACGCGCTTTGGCGGTGGCCGACGTGTTCGACGCTCTTGCGGCCAAGCGGCCTTACCGGGATGCGATCCCGGTCGACGAGGTTTTCCGGATCATGCGGAATAGCGCACCCCATGCGCTCGATGCAAGCTGCATTGAAGCGCTGGAGCAATCGGGCGCGGCATGCGATCAGAACTATGTGGAGCTGGAAAGCTTGCGTGAGCACGAGGCAAAACCTCTTCCGGTTCCCACCAGAACGGCTGCCTAAGACAATGCGAATCCTATTCTTTCTACTCATTAGCTTGCTGGTCCTCGGCGAAAACCAGTCCGGAAGGGCACAAGGATTCTACGGCGGCGGATTGACCGCGAGGACTTCGGCGCAGGCGGGTGTTTACCTTCCTTCTTCGGACAACGCGCTGGATGCGATGGCGGTGAACCCCGCGGGCTTGACCGCTCTAAGCGCGCCCACGGTGAACCTGAGCGTAAGCGCGTTGTCCGACTGGGGCTCATTCAGCAACATCACCAACACCGATTCACCCATGCGGAAAACCGTCGGCGTCATTCCGTTCGGCGCATTCGGCACTCCCCTGGGCCACTCACGATGGAGTGTGGGAGCGGCTTTCAATCCTGATCTACTCTCCGATGTAAGCTGGCGCTACCGCGATGCGCCGGGAGCGGCGGGCGTGAACTATGGCGAACAAGCGGAGCAATCCTCGATTCGGGCTTTTCGAGCGTCCGGCGGATTCGGATTTTCAATCTCGCCCAATTTCGCCGTGGGTGGGAGCGTGGGCGCGGTCTACAACCGGAACTTCCTGGACGCGCCTTACATCTTCCAAAGTCAGCCGGTTTTAAGAGGATTGAAAACGCTTTTGGATCTGCACACCACGGGCGTGGGGTGGAATACGGACTGGGGAATGAGAGCGAAAATTCGAAACCGGGTCGAGCTCGGGGCGGCATATCGGACGCGCACGTCCATCACCAGTACGGGTAACGCGACGGGCAACCTCGACGCGTTGTTCGCCGCCCTGAGCGTAACCGCCAGTCCGGACTTTGCTTATCGTGCGCAGGTAAGAGTAGTGCTTCCGCAATCGGCTTTGGTGAGTGCAAGCTGGCTGGCGAATGCGCGAACCCGCTTCAGTGTGCAGGGTGACTGGGTGGACTGGTATCGAAGCTATCGAGACCTGCCGGTTAGCCTGACGGGAGGAAACAATCTGGTGGTGAACAGCTTGCTTCAATCCTCTTCTCTCAACGACACGGTGCCGCTTAATTGGAAACAGCAGTTCACGGTAAGGGCGGGCTTCCAGCGGATGCTGGGAGAAAGCTTCTCGGCGAGCGGGGGTTATGTGCATGGGAATAATGCGGTCCCCAGTTCCACCCTGACGCCGTTGACCGCGGCGATTATGCAAAACGGGCTGACGACTGGTGTGGGCTATACGCATGGACGCTACCGATTCGATCTTTCCTACGGGATCGATTTGACAGCCCACTCCCAGGTGGACGGGAGCGCACTGGTTTCGGGGGAGTATTCCCACAGCAAAGTCAGCGTCGGGACGCAAGGCATCACGCTGAGCACTTCGTTCCACTTGTAGCGTTGTAGCGGCGGCCCTTGCGTCCGCCGAACTTCCGCGACGCGGTTCGCGTAAAACTCTTTGTGCGGGAAGCGTTAAGCGAGAAGCAGGTGGACGCCGGGATCGAGCAAGAAGCGCCGCCGCCATTGTGGCGTGGCGCTTACGTCATTGCAGCCGCCTATCTCTGCTTACATCTGTTGACCTCGACGCGCTACGGGATCTTCCGGGATGCGATGTATCTCCTGGACTGCGGGCGGCACCTTGCCTGGGGATATGTGGATCAGCCGCCTCTGTTTCCCTTCCTTGCGTGGATCGCGAGCCACACGCTAGGAACATCTTTACCTGCGCTGATTTTCTGGCCCGCGCTGGCGGGGGCGGGCCGAATCGTACTCACCACGGCACTCGCGCGAGAGTTGGGGGCTCGGCGCTTTGGAATGGCGGCGACGGCTGTCTTAAGCGCGTGCGTACCCGGTTGGCTGATCATCGATCATCAGTTTTCGATGAACGCGTTCGAGCCTCTCTTCTGGGCTGGGTGCGCACTGGTGGCCGCGCGCATGATCCGCACCGGCAACCTGAGATTGTGGCTACTGTTTGGCGTGATTGCCGGGTTGGGTTTTCAGAACAAATATTCTCTTGCGGGGTTCGCGGCCGCTTTGATTGCAGGCTTGCTTCTAACCCCCCAGCGGCGAATACTCTTCACGCCGTGGCTGTTGGCGGGCGGCGCGGTGGCGCTGGTCATATCGCTCCCCAATCTGATCTGGGAAATCGCGAATCAATGGCCTTTTCTTCAGTTCCTGCACAACGTGGCGGCGACGGGCAAAGACGTGATCCTATCGCCGGGTGCTTTCCTGGCGCAACAGGTCCTGCTAGCCGGCCCGGCACTTCTTCCGTTCTGGCTGGCGGGTCTGCTCTATTTGTTAACGGGACGCCGGGCAAAGCCTTATAGAGCACTCGGATACTGCTTCGTTCTGACTCTGATCCTGTTTCTGTTGACTCACGGCAAGAATTACTACTCGTTGCCGATCTATCCTCTGGTGTTTGCCGCGGCGGGCGTTGTTTTGGAGCGCTGGTTGGCCGGCCGATGGTTTGGCGGGCGGTCAGTAATTCGCCGAACCATGGTGCCTGTGATGGCGGTGTGGGTGGCGGCGTCCGTCATTCTTCTACTGCCGATGCTGCTGCCGGTGCTGCCGATCGAGGAGTTTCTGAAGTATCAGGAACACCTACCTTTCACGATTCCCCGATCCGAAACGAGCCACCTGACGGCGGCTCTGCCGCAATACTACGCGGACGAATTCGGTTGGGAAGACATGGTGAAAGTGGTCGCGCGCATCTATCACGGGCTATCGCCGGAGGATCAGAAGAAGGCGGCGATCGTTACCAGCAACTACGGTCAGGCGGCGGCAATCGATTACTTCGGGCCAAAGTACGGATTGCCGGATGCGATCAGCGGACACAACACTTTCTGGCTTTGGGGAACGCACGGCTACACGGGGGAAATTGTGATTCGCGTCGGTAGTAACCTGCAAAACGAGCGCCGGGTATTTGAGAGCGCCGAGGTGGCCGGAATACGGACCAACCCCTATGTTCTGTTCTATGAGCGCGGGCCGATTTTCCTATGCCGCGGCTTGAAGAACACGACTCTTCAGAAAATCTGGCCGGACGAGAAGCACTGGGAGTAGCGCACCCGATGCGGAAGCGTGACAAGATCAAGAGAGGATGCTACCGATCGGTACGCCGCTATGCCGAAGTTAATTAACGCTGCTGACGGACCACCGCGAAACGCCCGGGCCATCGACCAGCAAGGCGCGCTCACGCCGGAGGTGATCGATCCCCGGCTTGCGGATGTGGAAGCTCTGGCGCGGTGGCTCGATTATGCATTCGCGTTACCGGGTGGATTCCGGTTCGGCGTGGCTGGAATTATCGGGTTGATTCCAGGAATCGGAGACATCTTCGACGCGCTGGTTTCGCTGTACATCGTGGTGCGCGCCATCAACCTAGGTGTTTCCCGGGCGACCGTTGCGCGCATGCTGGTGAATGTCGGAATTGAATCTCTCGCGGGAGCGGTTCCGCTGTTCGGAGATTTGTTCGACATTGCGTTTAAGGCGAATCGAAGAAATTACCAGTTGTTGAAGAGCCACATCTCGCAGCCGGACCAGCGGCGTACGCAAGATGCGCTTTTTCTGGGGCTCACGATCGTAGTGGTAATTGCGTCGATTGTACTGCCGCTGTTCGGTTTGATCGAGCTGGCAAAACACCTTTAGGGAAGCTGCGCGATAGATCCGGAGGATCCCAAGTTTTCTTTGAGCGCGACGCCGGAGAGTTTACGTCGCATGGATTCGTTGATCAAGAAGTGGATTCGGACGGCGGCGGCTTCATAACCCAGGCCCTCGGGGCGGATGTTGGAGATGCAGTTGCGCTCGGCGTCCGTGCGGCCGACGCACGGGGACCAGGTGAGATAAGCGCCCAGGCTGTCGGCGGACGTGAGGCCAGGGCGTTCGCCAATCAGCACGAGAGAGATGCGAACCTGGAGGGCTTCGCCGATTTCGTCGGCTATGGCGACGCGCCCCTGTTCCACTAAGAACAACGGAACCGGTTGATGAATGAGTGCAAGCAGGTGAGTGAGTAAGGGAACCGCGTGGCGATTGATGGCCAGGGCGGATAAACCGTCGGCCATTATGATGGCGAGATCTACCGGGCCGGCGAATGGAGCCAAAGGATCGCGAAGGCGGCGGCCGAGATCGGGGCGGCGCAGATAAGTGGCGCGGTCGGAGGCGGCGCTGTGGAGTATGGTGGCCGGCCAGCCGTGCGCTTCGCACTCGGATTGGATGGCGCGCGTGTCGAGCGGCGCGTGGACAGCGTCGCGGGCGGCGGCGTGAGCGAGTTGGAAGCGGAGGACTTCGTTGGTCGCGAGGCTCGATCCGGCGCGGTCCAGTTGCACGCGCGCCATGGTGAAATCGCGCAGGTTCATGAGGCTTGCAATAGCTTGGTGGCGATCGACGGCAATTGCGGTTGCCAGCGCTCGAACCAGGATTCGAACTCCGGCGCGGGGCGTAGGCCGAGTTGGGCGCGGAGATAGAGCGCGTCGTGGAAGGATGTGCTTTGGTAATGAAGCATGACGTCGTCCGCGCCGGGGACACCCATGATGTAGTTCACGCCGGCGGCGCCGAGTAGCGTGAGGAGCACGTCCATATCGTCCTGATCGGCTTCGGCGTGGTTGGTGTAGCAGACGTCGCAGCCCATCGGAAGGCCGAGCAGCTTGCCGCAGAAATGGTCTTCGAGACCGGCGCGGATGATCTGCTTGCCGTCGAAAAGATATTCGGGTCCGATAAAACCGACGACCGTATTGACGAGGAACGGGTCGAAATGGCGGGCGACGGCATAGGCGCGGGCTTCGCACGTTTGCTGGTCGACGCCGTGGTGGGCGTCGGCGGATAGCGCGCTTCCCTGCCCCGTTTCGAAGTACATGACTTGCCCGGTTGGGTTGCGGTTCCGTTCGCGCGCGGCCTGCTGAGCTTCCGCGAGTAGCGCGAGGTTGATGCCGAATGAAGAGTTGGCGGCTTCGGTTCCGGCGATGGATTGGAAGATTAGATCGACCGGCGCGCCGCGGCGGAGCGCTTCCAGTTGCGTGGTGACATGGGCGAGGATGCAGGACTGCGTGGGGACTTCGTAAGTCCGGCGCAGACGATCCAGCAGATGAAGAAGAGACTCGACGCGGGATACGTTGTCGGCGGCCGGGTTGATGCCGATGACGGCGTCGCCGCTGCCGAGCATGAGGCCATCGATGACGGAGGCGAGGATGGCTTGCGGGTCGTCAGTGGGGTGGTTGGGCTGCAGACGCGTGGAGAGCCGGCCCGGCAGTCCGATGGTAGTGCGAAAGCACGTGACGACGCGGATTCGGGAGGCGACGGAGATGAGGTCCTGAATGCGCATCAGCTTGCTCACGGCGGCGGCCATTTCGGGCGTAATGCCAAGCGGGGCCGGGATGCAGTCGCGGCTGAGGAGCGAGTTGCGGAAGTCACCGACGGTCAAGTGTTGGATGGGCGCAAACGCGGTGGCATCGTGTGTGTCGAAGATGAGGCGCGTCACTTCGTCGGTGTCGTAAGAGATGAGCGGTTCGGTCAGGAAGTTTTTGAGAGGGACGTCGGCCAACGCCATCTGCGCGGCTACGCGTTCGACGGACGTGCGGGCGGAGATGCCGGCGAGATCGTCACCCGAGCGCGGCGGGGATGCTTTGGCGAGAAGGTCTTTCAGGTTGGCGAAGCGATACGTCTCGCCGTGGGCGATGGCCGAGTAGCTCATTGGTTGAGTTCGAGCGCGAACTGCTCTTCCGGAGAAAGAATGAGGCGCTTGCGGGCGTAGAACGCGAACCAGGCAACGCCGAGGGCAAACCAGATGGCCGCGCCATAGACGCCGATGCGGTAATCGGAATTGATGAAGAGCGCGGTTAGAGTGAGCGCCGCGATGAGAGCGGCAACAATGGCGCCGGGGACGCCGATGGGGCTGCGATAGGGGCGCGCGAGGTTGCGGGCTTTGCGGCGCAGGATGATGAACGAGAGCATTTGCATCACGTAGGCGAGGACGGCGCCAAAGACGGCCATGTTGAGGAGGATGGCGCCGACCGATCCCGTTGGGCCGGAAATGCGGATGGCGATGGCGGCGCCCAGTCCCAGGAGCGAGCCGGCAATCAGCGCGCGATGCGGGGTGCGGCGGGTGCGGTGAGTGACCGAGAGCCATTCGGGGAAGTATCCGGCGCGGGCGAGCGAATAGATCTGGCGGCCGTAGGCGTAGATGATGGCGTGGAAGCTGGCGACGAGGCCGGTTAGGGCGCAGACCGCGAGCAGGCGGGAGCCGATGCCGGAACCGAAGATGGCTTGGAGGCCGAGGAAGAGCGGGTCGGCGGACGCGCCCACTTTCGCCGCGCCGGGCGGGATGCCGCCGCTGAGCATGGGTGTCAGGAACGAGCAGACGATCAACGTGGCGAGAGCGAGGAGCATGCCGCGCGGCATGTCACGGCCGGGATTGCGGGTTTCTTCGGCGGCGAGCGGGAGTTGTTCGATGCCGAGATAAACCCAGAGCGCGAACGGGAGGGATGCGAGCACGCCTGGTACGCCGCGCGGGAGAAACGGCTTTCCCTGCAGCGCCCAACGTCCGAGGTTGAGTTGCGGGAGCGCGCCGGTATAGAACACGGCGAGCACGGCCAAGGCGGCGAGGGTAGTCAGGACGGAGATACGGAACGACATTTCGATGCCCCAGATGTTGAGGAAGACGAAGAGAGCGTAACAGAGCAGCCACCATGCGGGTTCATAGACCGCTGGCGTTTTGAAGATCGCTCCGAGATAGCCGCCGATACCGACAACGATGGTGGCGGGAGTGAAGATGTATTCCATATTCTCGGCGAGGCCGGTGAGATAGCCGCCCCACGGTCCCATGCTGGCACGGGCGAAGGAGTAAGCGCCGCCGGTGTGCGGCAGCGCGGCCGAGAGCTCGGCGAGGCTGAAGCAGAGCCCGATGTAGAGGAAGGTCATGATGGCGAGCGCGGTGAGTAAGCCACCGAAACCTCCGCTGAGGAAGCCGAAGTTCCAGCCGAAGAAGTCGCCGGAGATGACCGCTCCGACGCCCATGGCCCAGAGCTGGAAGACACCGGCGTGGCGCCGCAGGGACCGGTCAGTGAACCAGGTGCTGTCGCGGCCGGTGTAGGAGACGGGCTGCATGATCCAATGAGTCTAGCGAAGATATGTTGACGGCCAGGGCTTACGATACGCTTGCGGGGATTCGACGGGAGGATCTGCCGACAATGATCGAGGCTGCTCATCGCGTGGGCTTATGAATCGTTCCCTAGCAGTTGTTCTCGCGGCCGTTCTGTGGCTGGTTGGCCGGGTTGACGCAGCTCCAATACCGCCGTCGCACGTAGATGATTTTGCGGGCCATCCGCGTCTGGTTGTGATCAGTGACATCGGCAACGAACCCGACGACCAGATGTCCTTGGTGCGGCTTTTGCTTTATTCCAACCAGATCGATGTGGAAGCGCTGGTCGCGTCCACGTCCACCTGGCAAAAGACCGCCATCCATCCGGAAACCATGCGCGCTTTGATTAAAGCGTACGGCGAGGTGCGGCCCAACCTGTTGCTCCATGCGAAGGGATGGCCCACGGCGGAGGAGCTCCAGAACCGGGTGTTCTCCGGGCAGACGGGTTACGGTATGGCGGCGACGGGTCCGAACGCGGTTTCCGAGGGCGCGCAGGCCATTATCAAGGCGGTGGATCGCGAGGACCCGCGGCCGGTGTGGGTGTCGCTTTGGGGCGGCGCGAACACGCTGGCGCAGGCTTTGATACGGGTGCGCGCGACCCGCTCGGGGCAAGATGTGGCGAGGTTCGTCGAGAAACTTCGGGTCTCTTCCATATCGGATCAGGACGACGCCGGGCCGTGGATCCGACGCGAATTTCCCGATCTCTTTTATATCGTTCAACCTTCGACGCCGACGGGCGGTGAATATTATTACGCGACGTGGACCGGGATCAGCGGCGACGCGTATTATCGCAACGGCGCGGGCGCGAGTCTGGATACGGTGACGAACGAGTGGCTGGAGAAAAATATCCGAAGCAAAGGACCGTTGGGGAAATTGTATCCGCGCTTCCTGTTCATCATGGAAGGCGATACGCCGTCGTATTTGGGACTGATCGACAACGGATTGAATGCCTTCCGGCGGCCGGATTGGGGCGGTTGGGGCGGCCGCTACGTGTATCGACAGCCATACGGCGAGACGCATTCGATCTGGACCCAGGGCGGAGATTTGTTCTCGCGAGTCACTTCGCAGGACGAGGTGACGGGCGTCGACGGGAAAGAGCATCTCTCCGATCAAGCCACCATCTGGCGATGGCGCGAGGCGTTTCAAAACGATTTTGCCGCGCGGATGGACTGGACGGTAGCGGATTTCGCGCACGCGAATCACGCGCCGCAAATTGATGTGAATGGGCAAGGTGGAACGGCGCCGATAATGGTCGACGCTGAGGTGGGGAAACCTCTGACTTTGGATGCGGGAAAGACGCAAGACCCGGATGGAAATGCGTTGAGCTTTCACTGGTTTCACTACGGCGAGGCGGGAGGAACGGGGACGAGTCTTGCGGCGGTTGCGTTGAACGCGGAGAACACCGCCAAGGTGGTGGTTACCGCAACCGCGACTTGCCGGCCGGTGTGGCTGCCGGCGCTTACTCATTGTCCGGACGTAGGTACAGCACATATTATTCTGGCGGTGACGGACAATGGATCGCCGTCATTGACGTCATATCGGCGGATAATCCTGCGGGTGCGTGGGGCGGCGGGGACGCAGTAGGAACGCTGAAGAAGGCCGCGCGCGTGGTTCTTGATCTGTTGTGGCCGGTCGCACCCAAATGCTTTTCTGCCTTTCGTGTACGCTGTCCGAACTCCTTCTCCGCATGCGGCCCTTAGGCACTATAAGTTCGGAAGCAAAGGTCGGATGAAAATCGTCCGAGGCCGGTAGGCTCGATGCCGCCAAGGCTACGAGCAGAGTGGGAAAAATAAGCGCTGTCCGACTGGATGGGGCATTCTCCCGGGTTTGAGGAACGCAGTTGCGCAGGGACTCCGTCCCACTTAATGATAGATTCTCCTTGTGACAAACGGGAGGAGCAACTTGCGCAAGGTTTTGGTTCTGGTGCCGCTTCTGGCGGGGATGGCGATGGGGGCCGATCAGCCATGGCCGCAGAAAAAGGCCGTGGATTGGTACGGGAAGCAGCATTGGCTGGTAGGCAGCAACTACATTACGTCGAACGCGATCAATCAGCTGGAGATGTGGCAGGCCGACACCTTCGATGCGCCGCGGATCGATACGGAATTGGGGTGGGCGGAAGGTATCGGGATGAATACCATGCGCGTGTTCCTGCATGACTTGTTGTGGCAGCAGGACGCGGCGGGATTTCAAAAGCGGATCAATAGGTTTTTGGAGATCGCGGACAAACACCACATTAAGCCGCTGTTCGTGATCTTCGATTCGTGCTGGGATCCGAACCCGCATTTGGGGAAACAGCGCGATCCGAAACCGGGCGTGCATAACTCGGGTTGGGTGCAGAGTCCGGGGATCAAGGCATTGAGCGATCCGGCGGAGTATCCGCGGCTGGAGGCGTATGTGAAAGGCTTGATCGCGGCGTACGCGAACGACAAGCGGATATTGGGTTGGGATCTCTGGAATGAGCCGGATAACCGGAGCGACAGCAGTTATGGCGATCCGCCGGAGAAGATTCAATATGTCGTCACGCTGCTTCCCCAGGTATTCGCCTGGGCGCGTTCGGCCAATCCGACTCAGCCGTTGACCAGCGGTGTGTGGACGGGGGATTGGTCATCGCTCGATAAGATGTCCGCCGTGGCGAGAATCCAGATTACGCAATCGGATGTGGTCTCCTTTCATAGTTACGATCCGGCGGCGGATTTTCAAAAGCGCGTGGATTCACTGAGGCAGTATGGACGGCCGCTGCTGTGTACGGAGTATATGGCGCGCCCGCGCGGGAGCACGTTTGAGGCGATCCTGCCGGTCGCCAAGACGGACCAAGTGGCGGCTTATAACTGGGGGTTCGTGCAGGGGAAGACGCAGACGAACATGCCGTGGGATTCCTGGCAGCATCCGTACGTGGACCATCCTCCGGATGTCTGGTTTCACGACATTTTCTATAGCGATGGAAAGCCTTACCGGCCGGCGGAAGTCGATTTCATCGAACACGTCACCGGGCGCGGGAAGAAGAAGTACAAGATGGCGGCCTGACGTCAATCAGGCGACTTGCCGGATTTCGGATATCGGAGACGTGGTGACGGTGTGGAAAATCGGGTGACGGAATTCCAGGCGCATCCCGCGGCCGATGAAGCCCTGCTTCAACATGGAGCCACCCCAATTGGACCCATCCACCTTCACGAGGATGGGACAGGGACAGAAATCGGGGTGGCCGGAAATCAGGGCTTCGTCGGCTGTCTGCTTGACAATTTTGTAGCGGCGATTGCGCGTAAGGACTTCAATCTCGGCGCCGCACGGAAGATCCCGAAGGTAGACTCCGCCTTCGACTTCCGATTGAACGATGTTGCGATTGACCCATTGGTTCAGGTTCTGATGAGGAACCGGGGCCGCGCCGGGATAGGTGGTGTCCATAGTTTTAGCTCTGGAGTTTTGGCTTTGGAGTCTAGGCTCTGGTCAGGAAAATAGGCAAGCCGATTTTATGGGTGTAGATGGGCCGATACCGGTTCACGTTGTACATGCTTTCAATATCGACTTTTCTCGGGCCAAGTTTAGGGTCTGGGATGGGAACAGTCGCGTAGCAGCCATGGTTGATTCCCATCATCAGACCGTGTTTTCCTTCGTGAATGCAATCGATGGCCATTCCCGCAAACGTGGACGCAACCATCTTATCCACAAAATCGGGGCTGCCGCTGCGGAGATCATAAGTGAGGTCGCTTACGATAGTCTCTTCGCTGGTGCGTTTCTTAATTTCGTCGCTCAGACTCTCCCCGATATTGGCCTTCTTGCGGTGGCCGAAAGCATCGGCTTCGCCGAGTTCGCGGAGGTTGTAGCCCTTCCACTTGGCGCCTTCCGAAAGCAGAATGAGCGCGTAACTGCTGGGAGAAAGAGCTTTGTCGGTCATGATGAGATCGACCAGCTTGTCGAGATCGAACTCGTATTCGGGGATGCAGCAGCGCATGGAAGTGACGTATGCGGTATAGAGCGCGGTGTACCCGGCATCGCGGCCGAAGATGCGGAAGATGCCGATGCGCTCATGGGAACCGACGGTGGTGCGCTGGCGCTCGATGGCTTCGGTGGCGCGGGTGATGGCGGTGGAGAAGCCGATGCAGTATTCGGTGTTGCGGACGTCGTTGTCCATCGTTTTGGGGATGGCGATGACCTTGAAGCCGCCTTGATCCAGATGCGAGGCGTAGCTTAGCGTGTCGTCGCCGCCGATCGCGATGAGGTAATCGAGTTTGAGCCGTTCAATGTTGGAGAGCACCTGTTTGGTCATATCGAACACGGTGGACGTCACACCGTCTTTGGTGTTTTGAGAAGACGGGAATGCGCTTTCCGAAAGGAAAGCGGGAACCTTTTTCATCTTCTTCGGGTTGGTGCGGGAACTGTGCAGATACGTGCCGCCGGTGCGGTCGATGGCGCGGGTGTTGTCGCGATTGAGGGGCTGAACGTAGCGCGCCACGGAAGCGGGATCGTCGAAATTCACGTGGGTGAGCGCTTCCCAACCGCGGCGCAGGCCGATCACTTCGCTATCGACTTCGTTGGCGCGGTAAACGACGGTTTTAATGACGGAATTCAGGCCCGGGACATCTCCACCACCGGTGAGGATGCCGATCCTTTTGGAAGCCATGCGTTCTCCTGTTTACGTCTGAGTATGAAGATCTGGATGAGTCACTTCATTTTAGGGCATGTTGTTTCTTCGCAGCCCAGGGTAGAAGCGCTTACGGATGAAGGTGCCGGAAGAACGGGATGAACTCTTCGGCGAGATTCAGGCCGACGTCGATGCCGAGCAGAACGCCGCCCTCTTCCAGGCCATCGTGCACGTGAGATGTGCTACGCGGCTGCCAAGTGTCGGAGAGGAACCCGGCGCCAAATGCGCTGCCCCAGCGCGCAAAGGCGAACTCTTCTCCGCCACTATCTTTGTGAGCGAGAAAGGTCTGGTGGATCACGCTCCTGATGCGGGCCTTGGTGCTGCGGTCGGCCGAGGGGAAATAGCGGGGGTCTTCATGAAGGGCGGATTGCAGGACGAATCCAAAGTATTGGTGCGCGGCATTGTCGCCGAACTCGGAGGCATAGCGCTTCCCATAGCCTTCCGCGCCCTGATGCCATTCGCTGGGAGTGTTGGTTAGTTGATCGAATCCGGCGCTCACCCCGACCGCGATCAGCGCGATGGGCCCAAAGACGTTGTGAGTATCCGCTTTGAACTTCTGGCCGACGGTGTAGGGCTTGTAGGCGCTGGCGACGTCCACTCCGGGACTGGTCAGATGTCCTGGTGCCACGGGCTGGGATGCGGGCGTGGAGGGCGATTGCGCGTCGTTCTGGGCAGTGTCGCTAAGAACACCGGAGTAGGCGGCGAGAGGCGAGAACCCCTGGTCCCAGGTTTGAGCGGTAACGGGAGAGATCACCAAACAGCATAGAAGGAAACTCTTCATTTTTTACGCGTTGCACGTGCCGTTCCATACCCGCTTGACTTGGAGTAGCGGGAACGGGCGCTTGACGTGCACCCGGGACTGGGTGAACCTCCTTTTTTATTTGTTTGCCGCCGCGGCGGGCGCGATGAACACGGTGCAGGCCGGGGCGAATGCGCAACTCCGAAAATCTCTGGATCAGCCTGTGTTGGCGGGGTTGGCCGTATACGTCACGGGTCTGGCCGGATTGCTTTTGGCATTACCTTTTGCGCACCTCGCCAGATACGATTGGGCTAAGTTGGCGCAGGCGCCGTGGTGGGCCTGGCTGGGCGGTTTCCTGAGTATCTTTTCCACGCTTGCGGGATTATTGCTGGCGCGCAAACTCGGGTCCGCCGCGTTTACGGGCGTAACGATTACGTTCTCACTCATCAGCTCGGTGCTTCTCGATCATTTCGGGCTGATCGGGTTTGAGGTACACCGGGCAAGTCCGGCGCGGCTGGCGGGGTGTCTACTTCTACTCGGCGGCTTGTTTTTAGTGGCGCGGTTCTGATAGTCCAGACTAAGGCTATGAGTTTCCTGGATAATCTGGAAGACAGTCTGAAGAGCCTGGAGAACGTTTCCGACCGCGATGGCGCCGGGCGGGAACAGAAGCGGCGCCAGACCGACGCGGCGGAGAACGCGAAAGTCGCGCCGTGGGCCGAGGAGCTGAAGAAGAATCCTTACACCGAACAACTGATGAAGGTTGCGACGCGGGAAGGGTTCAAGCTGCGGACGAAAGTCTATATTACGTGGATGGGGAGCACGTTGCGGTTCGATGCGCGCGAGCGGCGGATGGAGTTGCGCCCGGCGGTCGATGGCGTTCAGGCGGTGTTCTCGAGTATCGGTGAGGAGACGGGAACGCGCCGGGTGGATTTTGAGTCGGATCCGGCGGAATTGGTGAGGGATTGGCTGGAGCGGAATGCAGGATCTTGATTCGTTTATCGCTGGTCACGCGGAGTGGTTGATTGCTAACCGGGAACACCCGCAAGGGCGCTACTGCTTTCACTTGGACGCGGTGAGACGGCAGAATTTCTGACCGGCTCGCGCGTCCGCTCATTCACCAAGTTGCCGGTGTTGCGCGTGGTGGTGGGCTCGAACAGAACCACCTCGCATTCTTCTTCAGCGACAGGGCAGTGTTCCACGCCATGGGGAACGATTAAGAAGCTGCCGGCTTCCAACACGACGTCGCGGTCGCGAAAACGCATGGTGAACCGGCCACGATGCACGAGGAATAACTCATCCTCGTGCTCGTGATAATGCCAAATGAAATCGCCCTGGAACTTCACCAGCTTAACGCTGAAGCTGTTGACTTCTCCCGCGAGTACCGGCGCCCACTGCTCGGAGATGCCGGCGAAAGCTTCGGCCAGATCCGTGGGACGCACTTACACCCACCAAGCGGCGGCCGGAGGATTCTTGATGATCAATCCGTCGAGGAACTTAACGGCTTTCGTCAAGCCTTCTTCCGGCGACATCAAGCTATCCTCATGCTCGACCGATAACACGTAGTCGTAATCGAACATGCGCAGAGTGGAGACGAATTCATTCCACCATTCCGCGCCATGCCCGTAGCCGCAGGTGCGGAAGATCCATGCCCGATTGCGTTCGTCCGTGTACTTCTTGGTGTCGAGAACGCCGCTGACCGGCAGGTTGCGCTCATAGATCTGGGTGTCTTTGGCGTGCACGTGATAGATGGAATCGCCCAAGACGCGAATGGCCGCGATGGGGTCGATGGATTGCCAGAACATATGGCTGGGATCGTAGTTACAACCGACGGCGTCGCCGGCGATGGAGCGCAGGCGCAGCATGGTTTCCGGACTATAGACGACGAAACCGGGGTGCATTTCGATGGCGATCTTCACCCCGTGATCCTTGGCGAATTTACCGCGGGCCGTCCAATAAGGAGTCACCTGCTTATCCCACTGCCAGTCTAGGAGTTCGAGATACTCGGGCGGCCAAGGGCACGTCACCCAGTTCGGGTACTTGGCGTTTTCGCTGTCGCCGGGACAGCCGGAGAAGTCGATCACAACCGGCACGCCTAGTTTCTCAGCGAGAAGGATGGTCTTCTCGTTGGTCTCCTGAAAACCTTTCCGGACAGCAGGGTCCGGATGCAGAGGATTGCCGTGGCAACTCAGCGCGCTGATGGTGAATCCGTAGTCTTCCAGCTTTCCCTTGAATGTTTTCAGTTCCTCCGGGTTATCCAGCATGGAGAGTTTGCAGTGTGGGTCGGTCGGATAGTTACCCGTGCCCAACTCGACGGTGCTGACTCCATTGGACTTGAGTTTCTTCAGTACATCTTCAAGCGGTAATTGCCCTAACAACGCGGTAAAGACGCCAACTCGCAAGGTGTATCTCCTGTATGAAAATTTTAATTCTACTTCTGATCATCGGCTAAAACGGCCGGAACCACTTCGGACGGATGCTCGATTAGTTCGCGATCCAGTTCTTTCAGCACTTCCTGTTCGTTACCTTCGTGAATTTGGTGTTCGAGGCGGCGGAGGGCGACTCCCACGATGTCGCGGTGACGGAGTTTCGCGCCGGGGCCTTTTCCGCTCAGTTCCAGCCAGAGGCGATGGACTAAGTCGACGTCTTCCGGCCAGAGACGCGGAGGATGCGGGCCCAGATTGAAGTAAGTGGATTGGTTGGGATCCGGCATGACGACCTCGAGCGAGATGGATGGGCGCGGCGTCGGCAATTGCTCCCAGGCTTCGCCGACGATCTTGCCCTGCTCATTGGGAGTCAGCTTCGGAGATAAGCCGGTGACGATGCGGGCGCTTCCCAGATTCTTGGCGGTTTGCACCATCGCCACCCACGGGCTGGTCCCGGCGACGGCGAGGAGTTCAATGTGCTTGCCGGCTTTCTCGGCGAGAGTCACGGCCTTGCTAAAAACTTCGACTTCGGCGTGGGAGAAGATCTGTCCGGCTTCCAGATCATGTTCGCCGGACGCCGCCTGGGTGACGACGTGAACCGAGAGCGCGACGATATCGATCTTACGCGTGTCGGTCTTCGCCAGCACTTTTTCAAGATGTTCCAGATGCACCGGGTTGCGGACGGCTACCAGGATATTGCCGGGACGGACAGCCATGCTGGCGCGGGAAATCTCTTCATTCGAATCCAGGCGGAATTTTTCGAGATGGGCGTTGTCCGCGCCCTCTCTTAAAGCGTGGTAGCGCTCCGAGAAATAGAAGATGAGAAAGAAAGCGACAGTGAAGGAGACGCCTGCGATGGTGGCGAGTTCCTTGGTGAGAACGTTGATGATGGCGAGGATGAACAGGGTCGCGGTGATGAGCGCGAGTCCGATGGGCCACTCGGTGTTACCGACCTTGATGTTGAAAGGAACTTTCCAGGCGCGCTCCTCGGGATTCTTAAAACGCAGCACCAGGACGGACAGGGCTTTCATGGCGAAGCTCCAGACCACGCCGAAAGCATACGCTTCGCCAAGCAGGTTGACGTCTCCCCGGCTGATGATGATCGTAATGAGCTGCAGGATGACCACCATGTTGATGATGTGGCTGGTGGTGCCGTACTTCTTGTGAGGGACGCGGAAAAAGCTGGGCAACACGCCGTCTTCGGCGACCCGATTCAGCACACCGTTCGATCCGATGATCGCCGTATTTACAGCGCCGGCGAGGATCAGAGTCCCGACAAGTACGACAAAGCCATGGAAAAGCAGCTTGAGGAAATCCGGACCGACGAGGAACATGGCGAGGCCGCCGATCAGGTTATCCAGATACTTTCCCCGCACGGCGTCGGGGATGATCATCACGGCGAAGAACGAAACCATCGCGGTAAAGATGGTGCTGTAAAGGAAGATGACGGTGCCGGCGCGCTCCAGATTCTTGAGCTTGGGCGATGCGATCTCGCGATATACCTGTGCCAGGGTTTCAAAGCCGCTCATGGCAAGCAGCGAGTGGCCGAGCCCAATCAGGATGGCAAAAAAGGTAATCTGCGGCGCGAGCGTGCCTTTCAACCAACCGAGCGCGTTCGGCCCGTAATGAATGTTGTGGGTGGACGGCAGCGGGACGGGATTGTAGCCCTTCTGCTGAATCGTCAATAGGCACCAGCCGATCAGGATTACCACCATGACGGTGGTGATCTGCATGATGCGGAGAGCTTTTTCGCTGGATTCATGAATGCCGATGATGTTCTTGCGCCAGAAATAAATGGTGGCGACGGCGGCGAACGCGGCGGCGAAATAGGGTGCGTTGAAGTGCAGCCAGGAGATGCTGTACGTGGTTCCGAGTTCGTTCAACAGGCCGGCCAGATAGAGCCCCGCGCTGACGCCGCTGATGGGGCCGGTGAGCACGTAGTCGAACATCAGGGCGGAAACGGAGAACTTGGCCAGGGTTCCGCCCATGGCTTCGTGCACCACTTTGTAAACGCCGCCGCGCACGAACATGCTGCAACTCTCGATGTAGATGGCGCGCACCGAGTAGGAAAAGAGCATGATGGCGAGGACGAACCAGGGCGCCGACTTCCCGACCGCGGTTTCGGCGATGCCGCCGACGTAATATGCCGAAGACGCAAGGTCGCTGAGAACGATGGCGGAAGCCCGCCAGAACGAGATGAACGACAGCATGACCGTCGTGGCGACGATCACTTTGTTCCGTGCGGAGGGCCGGGAAGCAGCCTGTTCAGACGGGGAAGCCATGCGAGTGTCCAAGCGCCGTTAGATTAACATGGTCACGCGTGCTCATCAGTTCGGAAGCGCTCGCCCGCCGTGTTATCGAGGCGTTGAACCGGCGTGGATACCAGGCGCTGCTGGTGGGAGGCTGCGTGCGGGACCTTCTGCTGGAGAAGAAGCCCAAGGATTGGGACGTGGCGACGGATGCCAGGCCCGATCAGATGTTAGCGCTCTTCCCCGAAACCAACCTGGTGGGCGCGCAGTTTGGCGTAGTGCGGGTGCGGGAGGGCGATGAGGTTGTGGAAGTCGCGACTTTTCGCAGCGACGGCGAGTATCGAGACGGAAGGCGTCCGGAAGAGGTGCGGTATGAGAAAGACCCGCGCGAAGACGCCCTTCGAAGAGATTTCACGATCAACGCTCTGTTCCTGAATGCGGCGACCGGGGACGTGATCGATTACGTGGGGGGCCGCGAGGACCTGCAAGAACGGTTCATTCGGGCCGTCGGGGAACCGGAGAAGCGTTTTCGCGAGGATCAATTACGGCTGCTGCGCGCAATTCGATTCGCGGCACGCCTGGGGTTTCAGATTGAGCCCGCGACATGGGCGGCAATCCAGCGGCTCGCGCCGGAAGTGCGGACGGTGGCGATGGAACGCGTCCGCGATGAGCTGACGCGCATCCTGACGGAAGGCGGCGCTAAGTATGGGTTTGATCTGCTCGACTCATCTGGGATTCTTTTGGAACTGCTGCCGGAAGTCGCCGCGATGAAGGGCGTGGAGCAGCCGCCGCAGTATCACCCCGAGGGCGACGTGTGGGTGCACACGCTGCTGGTGCTGGATCAGCTCGAGTGTCCGACGGCGACGCTGGCCTGGGCCGCGCTTTTGCATGACGTCGGAAAGCCGCCGACGTTTCGGGTGGCGGACCGCATACGGTTCGATGGCCACGCGGAAGTGGGGGTGGAAATGGCGCACGCCATTCTGGCGCGTTTGCGATTTCCGAAGGAGCAGAGCGAGCGGATCGAGCGGCTGATTGCGGATCACATGAAGTTTAAAGACGTGCACGCGATGCGGGAAAGCACGCTGAAGCGCTTCGTGAGGCAACCGGCGTTCGATGAGCATCTGGCGCTACACCGGGCGGATTCTCTTTCGAGCAATGGAAATCTGGACGCCTACGAGTTTGTCAGAGGCAAGCTGGCAGAGATGCCGGTTGAGCTGTTAAAGCCCGAGCCCCTGATCACGGGCCGCGATTTGATTGAGCGCGGCTATGTGCCGGGGCCGCGGTTTGCGGAGATTTTGGCGACGGTGGAAGACGCGCAATTGGAGGGTAAGCTGCGGTCGAAGGAAGAGGCGATGGAGTTTGTAGAGCATCGTTTTCCGCTTGGGCTGGCTTTGCCATAATTTAGCTTATGGATGCACGGTGGTTCGCGATTGCCGCGCTGGCCCTTCTGCCTGCCGGACTGCAGGCGGGAAAGGACAAAAGTACCGCCGCACCAGGCATGGCCGCCAATGCGAGCGTTAGTATCACCGCGACCCCTTATACGGATCCCGCTTCGATCAAACAATTGGTCGGCTCCGACTTCAACGGTTACTACACCGTGGTGGAGGTGACCGTCACCCCCAAAACGGGAAAAGTGACCGTGCAGCGTGACGATTTCACTTTGAAAACGGATAAGGACGGCGAGCGCACACAGCCGATGGCACCGAGCCAGATTGCGGGGCGCACGGATTTGACCCTGCGCGAGACGCGGACGGGAACGGGGACGGTGGGAACGCAGCCGACCGGGCCGGTGTGGAGCGGTTTGCCGCTGCCGGGCGGAGGCCAATCGATGGGCAACGGCGCGGGCGGCGGCGGAGCGACCAAGACGGGGGTGGTGAACACCAAAGCCGCCGGGAAAGCCGATCCGATGCTGGAGATCCTCAAGCAGAAAATGCTTCCGGAAAAGGAAACCGACCAGCCCGCGTCCGGGCTTCTTTTCTTCAACCTGCAGAAGCAGAAGTTGAAGGATCTGGAGCTGATTTACACCACGGCGGAGGGTCCGCTAAAGCTGCGCTTCCGATAAATGCCACGCGAAACGCTGGTGGATTTCTTCCAGGAATTCGCGCACCATTCCTCCACGTTTCTGGTTTTTGACGACGGCTACCGGACGCGCAAGTATAGTTATCGCGAGGTCTCCGGAGCCGCCGCGGCTTTCGCGCGGCGGATCACGGATGCGGGAATAGCGCCGGGCGAAAAAATCGTCATCTGGTGTGAGAACCGGCCGGAATGGATCGTAGCGTTCTGGGGTTGTATGCTCGCGGGCGTCGTGGTGGTTCCGGTGGATTATCGCGCGTCTCCGGAGCTGCTGAAACGCATTGCCGATATTGTCGACGCGCGGGCGGTGTTGGCCGGGAATGAGGTGCCTGCGCTGCCTGGGCACGGCAAGGTGGCCGAGTTGGATTGGTCCGCGGAAACGTTTACGCCAGTGGCGGCGAAGAAGGAGGATCTCTGCGAAATCATTTTCACCTCGGGCGCGACCGCCGATCCCAAAGGGGTGACGATCACGCACGGCAACATCCTGGCGAACATCGTTCCGGTTGAGAATGAGGTCCGCAAGCATCGCAAATGGAGCATTCCCTTCGCGCCGATCCGTTTCCTGAATCTGTTGCCGCTGAGCCACCTGTTCGGGCAATCGATGGCGACATTTATTCCGCCGATGCTGCCCGGCGAAGTAATTTTCATGACGGGGTTCAGCCCGCGCGAGATTGTGCGGCAGATCCAGTCACGCCGCGTCTCGGTGCTGGTGTCGGTCCCGAAGATTTTGGAAGTGCTGCGCGAGTATGTTTTGCAGACCATCCCGGAAGCAGCGGGATCTCCGCCGGCGGGAGCAAACTGGATGCGCCGTTGGTGGCATTACCGCCGCGTACATGATTTGCTTGGCTGGAAATTCTGGTGCTTCGTGGTGGGCGCGGCGCCGCTCGATTCGGCGCTGGAAGAATTTTGGTCGAAGCTCGGATTTCTGGTGGTGCAGGGGTATGGGTTGACGGAGACGGCGCCGATCGTCACCTTGAATCATCCGTTTCACACGAGCAAAGGGTCGGTGGGTAAGCCGATCGGCGGGGTACAAGTGCGCATTGCGGAGGATGGCGAAATCGTGGTGCGCGGGGCCAATGTGACGTCGGGCTATTACGGTGCGGACGGCGTCTCGTTACATGACGCGGCAAATGACGCGGGTTGGTTTCATACCGGCGATATCGGAAGTATCGACGAAGAAGGGCGCGTCTTCGTGCGCGGCCGCAAGAAGGAGATGATCGTGACGCCGGAAGGGCTGAACGTGTTTCCGGAAGACGTGGAAAGCGTTTTGAACGCGATAGGCGGGGTGCGCGAATCTGCCGTGATCGGCGTGACGCGGGATGGGCGCGAGCGCGTGCATGCGGTGCTGGTGCTGGAACCAGGTACGGACCCTGACCGCGTGATGGCACAGGCCAACGGGAGGCTGGAGGCGCACCAGCAGATTCGTGGGTCTTCGGTGTGGCCCGATGGCGCGCTGCCGCGGACGGAAGGTACACAGAAGCTGAAGCGGGTGGCGTTGCGGGACTGGGTGGCGGGCGCCGCCGCGCCGGAATCGCCGGCCACAAGCGATGGGCTGCTGGTGGAGTACGCGGATGATACGCCGCTGGCCCAGCTTGGATTGAGTTCGCTCGATCGGGTGGAGCTGATGATGCGGAGCGAGCGCGCGGGGTCGGGAACGGTGAGCGAGCAGGCGTTTTTGGACGCCGACACGGTAGGCGATTTCCGTAGACTGGCGCGCGCTTCCAGCACGTCAGTGATGGCGCCAATTCCCTTCCCCCGCTGGAACCGAAGTGTGGCCGCGCGCGCTCTGAGACGAATCGCGCTGCCGTTGATATTGCTGCCGCTGCTGCGCATTTTCGTTTGGCTGCGCGTGAGCGGCCGCGAAAATTTGAGCGGCCTGGAAGGACCCGTCCTGTTCGCAGTGAATCACCAGAGCGTCTTCGATGTGCCGGCGGTTCTGGCCGCGATGCCCGCGCCCTGGCGGTATCGCACGCAATCCGCGATGGGGATGGACTGGTTCCGGGCGCACTTTCATCCGGAAGGGCGCGGTTGGCTGGATCGCTTCGGAAACAGTTTGCAGTATTATTTGGTGACTTTATTTTTCAGTGGATTCCCGCTGCCGCAGCATGAATCAGGCGCGCGCGAGGCGCTGCGGTACATCGGCGATCTGGTGAGCGAAGAATGGTCGGTGCTGATTTTTCCAGAAGGCATCCGGACGCAGACCGGGGCGATTGCGCCGTTCCGGCCGGGTGTGGGGATGATGGCGTCCCAGTTGGGAGTGCGCGTGGTGCCGGTGCGGATTGAAGGGCTGGATCGGGTGCTGCATCAATCGTGGAAGTGGCCGCGGCCGGGACGGGTGCATGTGAGCTTCGGCGATGCGATAGATCTACGCGGCGAGGATTACGGAGCGTTGGCTCAGCGGGTGGAAGACGCGGTGCGGGCGATGGCAACGGGCTAGCTTAACGGGTGAAGGAAATCCCCGCGAAACTCACCACGCTTGCTTCATCGATGTTCCATTGCTCGTAGCGCTCCACGGAACCGCGCACGCCGGGCAACACCTTAAGGAACGTGTAAAGCGGGGCGGATCCGCACCAGCGCAAATCATCCCGATTCTGTTGGACTAAGTCCCAAAAGCCGTCCGCATCGCCGGCGGTGACCCGCGCGTTGCGGATGCGATCGCGTTCCGCGACTTCGGCCAGATAGCCCTCGTTCGCGCGCGCGGCGTTGCGATCGCCATAGCGTTTTCCGATATGCGCCATATCGATCCCGAGGACCCAGGTAAGCCGGTGTTTCTCCGCTTCCGCGAGCTCACCCAGTTCGCCCAGGAAACGCGCTACGCCGTCGTTCTGTTCGGGCTTTCCGCCATAGTAGATGCTGCGTGCGAAGGAGCCGCAGAGCACCGGAACAATATTGATTTCAGGGCCATAGAGCCACTGCAGGAACAAGACCTGAAACTCAATGGAGTGCTCGACGCTGAAGCAGTAATCTTCCATGCTGGCGCCGTCGGACGCGCTTGCGGCGAGCCGATCCACTAGAGCGAGATCCGTGCGGGCCGCGCCCAGCGGGGTCACGAAAGTTTTGCGCGTGAGGCCGAACCGGTCCATTTCCCCGTGGTGCGAGGTCCCCAGGATCACGAACGTGCGACTCGCGGCATCTTTCGGAAGCTTGCCGTAGGCCGCGCGATAGGATTGCCACCCTCCGAAGGGACTGACGTGCGGGGCTGCGATGCCGACCAGATTCGCGGGCGCGCTGTTGTTGAGATCCGCGGGATCGATGTAGCCGCGCATCGTTTCGGCGAGGGCGTCCGGTTCTTCCGGGTAGGCCGACCCGGCATGCGACGCGAACAGCTGAGACTGCCCGGCGAACTCACGCTGGCGGGCGTCGCGCGCAGCTTCGAATACCTCATCTTCGAGAAAAGCGTTGTCGCGAAGCGCGGCGGCCAAGTGGTTCTGGACGTCGCTGACATCGAGTTCTCCGGTTTCACGCACCAAGGCTTCGCGAAGATCCAGATCGGTGTGTTCGCCGTCGAAGGCATCCAGACAGCGTGCGAGCGCCCACGGAACAATGATCACTTTGTCGGAGTAACCCATCGAATCGCGAATCAACAGCCCGGGCTGCTCTTTGGATGGGGAAGGCAGAATTTCGAGATCGCGCCGGAGTGCGGGGAGGATCATGAGCGATGGGCGGCCGCGGGTTCCCGATCGTCGGACCGGGTGAGCAACTCCCGCACCAGCGCGTCGAGTTCGGCCACGCGCGCCTTTAAGGCCGCGACGTCCTGCGCGGCGGGATCGGGCATATTGCCGTGCTCCAGTGCCGATGCGCTTTGGGAATCTTCACGTGTCTTGACGAGCTTCCCCGGGATCCCGACGACGGTGCTATCGGGCGGCACGGATTTCACAACCACGGAGCCGGCGCCGATTTTGGAACGGTCGCCGATGAGTATGTCACCCAGGACTTTGGCGCCCGCGCCGATGACGACGCCGTTGCCGATGGTCGGGTGCCGCTTACCGGGCCGCAAGCCGGTACCGCCCAAGGTTACGGCCTGATAAATCAGAACATCGTCGCCAATTTCGGCAGTCTCGCCGATAACCACGGCCATGCCGTGATCGATGAAGAGGCGCCGCCCGATCCGCGCGCCGGGATGAATTTCGATGCCAGTGATCCAGCGCAGGTACTGAGAGATCATCCGCGCGGGAAGGTTCCAGCCGAGGCGGTAAAGCCGATGGGAAACGCGATGCGCCAGCACGGCATGGAAGCCCGGATAACAAAGCACGACTTCAAGGGTGCTCTTCGCCGCGGGATCCTCGCGCAGGATCGCCCGGATGAGCTCGCGAATTTCGCCGATCATGTTTAGTCTACGGGGCGCACTCCGATTGTAATGGGATGCGGGGACGTTCCGAAAAGCTGCGGGCTTTCTTCGAAACCGTTTCAGGCCACGCGAGCGGCGGCGGTGGCCGGCGGCCGGACGATCAACGGTAAGATCGCACTGAGCAACATGATACCGGCAATGATGTAAAGCGCCTCATTATAGTGCCCGGTAGACTGCCGGATGTTGGCGATCAAGAGAGGCCCAAAAGCGCTGCCGACGCCCCAGGCGGTCAGCATCAAACCGTAGATGGAGCCGACATTGCGAGTGCCAAAGTAATCGGCGGCGAAGGCCGGCATGGTCCCGAAGCCGCCGCCATAGCAGAGCAGCACGATGAAACAGAGCGCAGTGAAAGCACCGTAGGCGGCGACATGCGGGAGCAGCACGAAGAGCACCGCCTGCAAAAGGAACATGATGGCGAATACCCATTTCCGGCCGATCAAATCCGAAAGCCACGCCCACAGGAAGCGGCCCGCGCCGTTCGCGATCGAAATGATTCCCACCATGGCGGCGGCGGCGCCGGCAGAGACCTTTGTGATCTCCTGGACCATGGGAGCGGCTTGCGAGATGATGGAGATCCCCGCGACAACGTTCAGGAGAAGCATGGCCCAGAGCGCATACCACTGCCACGTTCCGAGCGCGCCCGCAAGCTCGTAATTAGCGGGAGCGGCGCTGGTTGAAGAGGCGGCCGCCGGCTTCCAGTTCGGAGGCGCGTAGCCATCGGGCGGGTTCGCCATAAAAAATCCGGCGGCGGTGACGAGAACGAAATACGCGGCACCCAGAATGGCGAAGGTTTGCAACACGCCGTTGGTGTGGATCAGGTGTGTGGCTACGGGCGCGGTGAGCAGCGCGCCGGCGCCGAACCCGGCCACCGCCAAACCGGTGATGAATCCGCGCTTATCCGGAAACCATTTCACCAGCGTGGCGATGGGAACGATGTATCCAAACCCAGTGCCGGCGCCGCCGATGACGCCGTAAGTCAAATACAGAACCCAAAGGCCGTGATTGGAAAAGCTGGCCAGGAAAACTCCAAGGCCGTAGAGAGCGCCGCCGATCAGCGCCACCGTGCGCGGGCCGGTTCTCTTCATGAGCAATCCGCCCAGGAACGCCGCCCAGCCGACAGTGAAAATACAAATGGTAAACGCGAGCGTTACTTCCGAGATCGTCCAATGGAAACGAGTCACCAGCGGCGTGCGAAAAACGCTCCAGGCGTAGACGGCGCCGAGAGCGACTTGCATTACGATACCGGCGGCGGCGATCATCCAACGGTTGACATGAGTTCGTGAAGTGGGCGTCAAAAGCGATCCTCGCAATCCTCGGGATGGCCGTATAATATCGTGGATTCCCATATGAGTGATTCCATCTACGCAAGAGCGGTACTATTCGCGACGTTCGCGCTCGGGGTCCCGGTTTGCGCGCAGCCGGGCGCACACTTACTCTTCCGGAATCCCACGATCAGTCAGACGGAGGTTGCGTTTGAGTATGCGAACGACGTTTGGATCGCGCCGCGCAGTGGAGGAGAAGCGCGCCGGCTGACAACCGGTGCCGGGCGCGAGTTCAATCCACATTTCTCGCCGGACGGCATGCAGATCGCATTCAGCGGCGAGTACGAAGGCAACGTGGATGTCTACGTGGTTCCGGCGGCCGGCGGAGTTCCCCGGCGGCTCACGTATCATCCCGGCGCGGACGTCGCGATCGGTTGGAGTCCCGACGGCAAGCATGTTTTATTCAACTCGCGGCGGGACAGCTTCGCGGATAGCGGAAAGCTGTATAGCATTGCACTCGATGGAACACTGCCGGAGGCGCTCCCGTTGCCCATGGCGGAGGATGGTTCTTATTCCGGCGACGCCTCGCATATTGCGTACGAACCCGTATTCCATTGGCAGGAGGCGTGGAAGCATTATCACGGCGGGCAGACGCTTAAGATATGGATCGCCGATCTGAGCAACTCGAAAATCACCGCCGTTCCTCGCGAGAACTCGAATGACTTCAATCCGATGTGGGTGGGAGACAAAGTCTATTTCCTTTCCGATCGCGGCGGCGCCGGAGTGAGCTTGTGGGCCTACGACACCGGTTCGCGCAAGGTCAGCGAGGTGGTGAAGAACAGCGGCCTGGATTTCAAATCGGCATCGGCCGCGCGCGACGCCATTGTGTATGAGCAGTTCGGCTCACTCCACCTGGTGGATCTGAAGAGTGGAAAGACGCGTCCGCTGAACATCAACATGGCAGCCGACCTGGCGGAGGTGCGGCCGCGCTTCACCAAGATCACTAATCCGATGATCGAAAATGTCGCGATCTCGCCCACCGGCCAGCGGGCCGTGCTGGAGACGCATGGCGAGATTCTGACGGTGCCGGCGGAAAAGGGGGACATTCGCAATCTGACGAATAGTCCGAACGTGGCGGATCGCGACCCGGCGTGGTCGCCGGACGGGAAATCCATCGCGTACTTCTCGGATGAATCGGGCGAATACGGGCTGCATATCCGGGATCAGAACGGACTGGGAACGGTGACAAAGATCGGTCTGGGAGATGTGCCTTCCTTCTTCTATTCGCCGGTATGGTCGCCGGACAGTAAGAAGATTGCTTACACCGACAAACGCCTGAATCTCTGGTATGTGGACGTGGAGAAGAAGGCGGCGATGCGTGTGGATACCGATCTGTTCGACAGCCCGGCGTTCGACATACGGCCGCGTTGGTCTCCTGATAGTAAGTGGCTCACTTACTCGCGCCAGCTTCATAATTACTTGCACGCCGTGTTCGTCTATTCGCTCGCATCCGGCAAAACGGCACAGGTGACCGATGGATTAAGCGACGCCTCCGGGCCGGATTTCGATAAGTCGGGGAACTATATTTACTTTCTGGCGAGTACGAACGTCGGGTTGACGGGCGGCTGGATCGATATGTCGAGCATTGGCCATCCAATGACCAGTTCGGTGTACGTGATGGTGCTGCGGAAAGATCTGCCCTCGCCGCTTGCTCCGCAGAGCGACGACGAAAACGCCAAGAAAGACGACGGGAAAGAGAAGCCCGATGAGGCTGGGAAAACTCCCGCCAAAGATGAAGCCAAAGAGAAAGCGCCGCCGGAGACCCGGGTTGACTTCGATAACATCAGCCAGCGTATTCTGGCCGTGCCGATTCCGGATAAGAACTATTACGCGGTGACTCCTGGTAAGGAAGGCGTGATCTATGTCCAGGAGCGCCCGATAGTGGAGATGAATCCCGGGCCGCCGCAATTGATCATTAGTAAGTTCGACTTTAAGACACGTAAGACGGATCTGATCATCGGCGGGGTTACCGTTTACGCGCTCTCCGCCAATGGGGAAAAGATGCTTTACCGGCTCGGGGAGCAGTGGTTTATCACGGGAGCGGAAGCCGCGCCGAAGCCCGGCGACGGACTCTTGAAAACCGCCGACCTGGAGGTTTTCGTCGACCCTCGCGCCGAGTGGAAGCAGATGTTTCGGGAGGTCTGGCGAATCGAAAGGGATTTTTTCTACGATCCTCATTTCCACGGTCTCGACCTGAAAGCCGCGGAAGCCTTCTATGCGCCTTGGGTGGATGGAATCAGCAGCAGATCGGATCTGACTTATCTGTTTGAAGAGATGCTGGGTAACATCAACGTCGGTCACATGTTTGTCTCCGGCGGTACACAGCCGGATATTCCGCATATTAAAGTGGGGTTGCTGGGAGCGGATTATAAGATCGAGAACGGGCGATACCGCTTCGCGTTCGTCTACAACGGCGAAAACTGGAATCCCGGCCTGCAGGCTCCTCTTACTCAGCCGGGTGTGAACGTTGTGCCTGGAGAGTACCTTCTCGCCGTGCGCGGGCGCGACTTGCATTCGACTGATAACCTATACAGTTTTTTCCAGGAGACCGCAGGGAAGCAGACTGTACTGCGCGTCGGTCCAAGTCCGGACGGCGCTAATTCGCGGGAGGTGACGGTGGTGCCGGTGGAAACGGAAGCGCGGCTGCGGCACCTCGCATGGATTGAAGGTAATCGCCGCAAGGTAGATCACTTGAGCCAAGGCAAACTCGCCTATGTGCATCTCCCGGATACGGCGGAGGGCGGCTACACGAGTTTCAATCGTTACTTCTTCGCGCAGATCGGGAAGCAGGGCGCGGTGTTGGATGAACGCTATAACCATGGCGGTGACATTGCCGACTATATTATCGAGTACCTGAGCCGTCATCCGATGGGCCGGATTACCAGCCGCGAAGGAGAAGATGTAACCGATCCGACGCAGGCTATCTACGGACCCAAGGTGATGATCATCAATCAATTCGCGGGGTCGGGCGGCGACGCCATGCCCTGGTATTTCCGGAAGGCCGGCCTTGGTCCCTTGGTCGGAATGAGAACGTGGGGCGGATTGGTGGGAATCGGCGGCTATCCCAACTTAATGGACGGCGGAAGCGTCACCGCTCCACGATGGGCGTTCTACGGATTGGGCGGGGACTGGGAAGTGGAAAATCACGGGATTGCGCCGGATGTGGAAGTGGATCAGGACCCGGAGCTGGTGCGTCAAGGTCACGACCCACAGCTTGAGCGGGCGGTGACCGTTGCGCTCGACTTACTTAAGAAACAACCGCCGTCGACTTACCCACGGCCGGCGTATCCGGATTACCATCCCGGGTTTACGAAGAGCAAGGCAAGCGATCAATGAAGCGGTGATCGCGCAATGCGGATTTCGATCCCAAGCAGGGAAATGGTGCGAACGGGGAGGGTCGAACTCCCATGCCCTTGCGGGCGCTGGAACCTAAATCCAGAGCGTCTGCCAATTCCGCCACGTTCGCGTAGAGGTTTTCTTTGAGGCTAGCATAGAGCGGGCGCGGCGGAATACGGCTCTGTGCTACGCTGAAGTTTCGCGTCATCCCCTCACAAGAGCCGGTAGCTCAGTTGGTAGAGCATCGCACTTTTAATGCGGTGGTCGCGGGTTCGAGCCCCGCCCGGCTCACCATCAGATAATCGATAGATTTGGCTGGCCTTACTGTATGTAGGCTTTTCGGACTGTACGAGAATTGTCCGATTCATCCTTACACTCATGCCGCGTTTTCCAGCCCGCGCGCGCGTCATGGCGCCGCAAGCGCACTTGGGTAGAGGCGGTCTGCCCCCGAGTTTGCCCGCCGCTAACATGAGCGCCGCGACGAACGAACCGATCGGACCAGGTAGTTCTTGTGCGGCAACTGAGTATTCCACACCTTCTCCTAAAACGCCCTAGAAGAAAAATTTCGCACCTAGCTGCACCAATCGCGGCGCATCGGCGCTGACCACCTGACCGAAGGCGGAACTGGTAATCTCCCCGTTTACCGTTGCCGGCCCGAAGAATTGGGCGTGGTTGAAAGTATTGAAGGTTTCGAGACGCAGTTGGATCGACCTGGATTCGCCGAGGCTGATCTCTTTAGAGAGAGCGCAGTCGAAATTCTCGATGCCCGGACCATAGAACAGGCGACGGGCCGCTGTGCCCGCGCTTCCCAGCGGTGGCAGGCTGAACAAGGATGTGTTGAAGTACGATTGTCCGTTGCGAGGGTTGTGGTTGAG
This sequence comes from Bryobacteraceae bacterium, assembly GCA_965225785.1. GTDB lineage: Bacteria > Acidobacteriota > Terriglobia > Bryobacterales > Bryobacteraceae > Bog-113. The sequence goes on from CBDDBV010000035.1 coordinate 881,745, forward strand.
ATCGAGCGCACCGGGAACCACGTTGGGCAGATCGACTCCGTAGGAGTTCACGCCATCGGGTTGAGTCCCGAGGAGTGAATTGTCGCTGGCGTTAGTCAGCGTAACCGGAAATCCCGTGGCGAACCGGCTCACTCCGGAAAGTACCCAACCCCGGGTCAGATTGTTGCGGACGCGGAACATCCGGTCAAACGGAATTTCGAGCCGGTAGCTGGTTACAAAATTATGTTTTATGTCGAAAGCCGACGGCGCGTACGTCGCCCGGTAATTATAGGGGTTCAACTGTTCCGAGATACTCGATGAGTTATCGAGCGACTTGCCGTAGGTGTAACCCGCCTCAAGCTCCAACCTCCCGCTGGTGTGGCGTACGCTCAATTGGAGCGCATTGTAATTCGCGTTGCCGACGGTGGAGAGCCAGTCCACACTACCGAAGTTGGACCCGAGCGCCGTGCGGGTTCCATTGATGACTTTGCCGGAAGAGGTGACAAATACGTTCGATTCGTTGAAAGGTCCACAGGTGGGACTACCTGGAGCTACCTCGCTTAGCTGGCTGACGCTCAGACAAAGAGCGGGATTGCCTGGATTGGCTTCAATCAAAGTAAGCAGGTGATGAGATTCACTTCCCACATAACTCGCGGTAAAGACCGTGTTTGTCCTAAATCGGCGCTGCAGCGAAAGAGTGTACTGTTCGGTGTAAGGACTAAGGCCATCAGGCTTATAACCCGGGAGACCGGAAACGGGAAGGAATGGCGCCCAATTCACACTTGAGTCCGGATTCCCTGGAGACGCGTTTAACGGCGGGAACTGGATGGGAAAACGCTGTCCATTATTCACGCCGGTGGAAGCGGTAACGAACGGATTCGAAAACAGGGGCGGCGCCGGGCTGGAGTAAGTGCTCCCGTAAGGAGGGTCGCCTGCCATGACACCGGCCGAGACGCCTTCCACGGCGGAGAAGAAGCGGCCGAATCCGACCCGGATACTGGTCTTGTCACCATCACCAAGAAGCTTCCGGGACATCCCGCCTGTGCCCTGAGGAGCCCAGGCAATTCCCAGGCGCGGCGAGAAATTATTCCAACGAACGGGGGCTAGAGCGCGGGAGACGCCCGGGTCGCCCGGAAAAACAAGTCCGGCGGGAGCGTTCGGATAAACCACCGATTGTTCGCCGGCGACCAAGGTCTGGATCTGGTTGTATTTCTCGTACCAGGGCATGATGACATCCCAGCGCAGACCGTAATTGAACGTGAGACTTTTCCGCACGCGCCAGCTATCTTCAGCGTATAGCGCGCCATATCGGTTACGCATATAGAACGCCTGCGCATCGCCCTGCTTGTAGAAGCTGGGAACGCCGATTAGAAAATCCGCGAAGTCCGAGCCTGTCTCCGATCCGAAAAAGGAGAAACTACCGTTGGACTGAACATCGGCGGCCGCATTGACTTGGCTGAACAACAACTCGCCACCGGCCTTTAGAGTATGGGTGTTGATGACGCGCGAGAAGTTATCCCGATATTCGAAAGTGTTGTCGGTCTGGTTTAAGCCGGTAATCGTCGACCCGATGATAAAGTCGTTGAAAATAACGTTTTCCACACCAACGATGTTCGGCCTTTGCGGAAGAATGCTCGGCGCCCCCGAATCGGTTACGAAACCCTGCGAAGCCAGACTGGCTCCCACCGTCCCTTGCGGCGTGCCTACGATATTCTTGTCACGGACATAGGAGAAGTGAAACTCGTTCACCGTCTGGGAACCGAAAACCTTGGTATCTCCAAGGGTGATTAGCTGCGACCTTCCCAGATTGAGAGCGTTGAAACCCGGAACGTTCGCTCCTCCCTGAAGAGTTGGGTACGGGTTGTTAGACGTGTAGTCGTCGACGAAGTAATAGGAGGAGATCATTCCGAAGCGAGTGCTTGCGTCCACCCGCGCCGCGCCTTTATCGTCGCGCAACGTCTCATCGACCGACGAAGTGGAGAAATAATTATTCGGCTCGTTCGGTGAGGGGATGTATCCGAGTAGCTGCGTGGCGGGCGCAGACCAGGCTTGGCGTGGAATGATCGCGTTGGGGAACACGCACTGCGCGGAACTGACACAGCCGGAAGTATAGTAAGGCTCCCCCTGTGTCACCGGGTACCCTAGTTTACCGGCTAGTTGATCGGCCAGATATTGACCGCTCACGGTCCCGGTAAGTTGATCCGAGAGTCCCGAGAAATTTCCGCCTCGTTCGAGGAGCGACGGAACCTGAATGAGTCCGGTGTCCACGCCTTGCTTCAGCCGCGTGGCTTGATAGTCGGAGTAGAAGAAGACCTTATTCCTGACGATCGGCCCTCCAAACAATCCACCGGGCTGATTTTGCTGGTACACCGCGCGCGCCGGGGAAAAGAAGTTGCGGGAATCGAAGTCCGTATTGCGAACAAATTCGAATCCTTCTCCGTGAAATTGATTGGTCCCGGACTTGGTCACCACATTGATGCGTCCGCCGCTATAGTTGCCATACTCGGCGTCAAAATTTCCGGTCAGAACGCGGAACTCGGATATCGAATCGAGAACCGGAACAACGGCCGCGCCCATGGTGAATCGCTCCACAACATCCGAGTCATTCACCGTGAAGCCGTTGGCGTACTCGCGCTGGCCGTTGATCGAAATTGTCCCGGGATTCAGATCTCCCGAGGGATTCAGGATGGCGGCGCCAGCAGCCTGGATGGAATTGCCTGTTATGGTCGTAATCGGCGAAACGCCTGGCTGAAGAGCCAACAGATCGGTAAAGCTTCGGCCGTTCAAAGGCACCGCCTCGATCTTGTTTCCGGAAACGACTTCGCCGAGCTGAGTGTCGACTGTTTCGACGCGGACCGCCGCCGCGGGTACCGTAATCGCTTCCCGGCGATCTCCCAACGCGAGCGAAACGTCCACCCGGACCGCGCTGTTCGCGTCTACTACGATGCGGGTGCGGCGGTAGGTCTTGAAACCGGGGGAATCGATTTCGAGCTGATACGTTCCGACCGGCAAGTCCGGAAGGACAAAAACACCTTCTCCCGTTGTTGCAACCGTAAAAACGACGCCGGTCGCGTTATCGAGGGCCGTCGCGCGAGCCCCGCGGATGGGGAGGCCGCGAGGATCGGAAACCATTCCCGAGATATTGCCGCCGACGCCGCACCATACCAGTGAAGGCGAAAGCAGAACGAGTAAACCGATGGCAAAAACGCGGCTCCGTTTCATCGTCCGGCTTCCTTAAAACGTCTAGCGTTGGGCAAGCTGATCCCGGTGGGTAACCGAGGCGGCTCGCTGGAGCGGAACCAGGGGCGCGGGCTTCAGAGTCCACGTAAACCCGGCGTCGGCCAGCGGCCGCGATTTCGGATAAACCCCTCCACTTTCAGCCAGCATATAAGTCATCCGCACCCGTATCTTCGTATCCGGGGTGGGGTCCACCATGGCCGCGGTCATGAGACGGACAAACTGCGCAGGGTTTACCGTGACGCCGCCAACCTCAAGGAACGAAGGGATCACATTTCTTGGAACGGGCGCAATTGAGTTGTCATGCAGGGCCGGCGCGATTTCGCTGCACTTTGCCGCGATTGACGCGACCGAGACTTCGCCGACATTCGGACCGTGCCCGGTTAGAAGCCGCAGCGGTCCATAAGTTGGAGCGACGGAAACGGTCACGGGAAGTTTACCCGTTCGATGGAACTCGGCCAGAGCATCCGTCATCACCTGGAACAAGTCAGCCAGCGATAGGTACTTATCGCCGACGCGCAGATAAGGCGGCGGGAACGTTTCGGCGCCCCAGCGCTTCAGGACTTCCGCCAAGGCTTGGCGCAGAACCTCGGTCTGAATGGTGAAGCCGGAGCTCGGGGGCGTCATTCGCTCCAGATCCGCGCTAGCTACGGCCCGGCTCCCGGAGTTCGCCGCTACAAAATCCCCTAACAGCCACGCTACGGCGGCCTGTTCGTTGTTGAAAGCGGAGTCCACATCCTTGGCGGCGGCGATCGCATCCGCCGGCAATCCGGGACTCTGTGGATGCGCGTAGGCGTACTTCAGTGGCGGGAAATCGGGACCCTTCACAAACGCGGGAAGCAGGTATCCCTGAACGCCTCCCAACTCCACGCGAATAATCTGCGCCGTTGAGCGGTCACACTTCTCCAGCGCTTTTTGAATTGCTTCGCGGCCGTCCAACGCACGGAGCGGCTTAGTGGTCCTGCTGATTTCCGACAAACGCAAAACATTATCCTGCCAGAAGAGCTCAGGAGCGGCCTCGGGAATCGGCGCCATGATTTCTCCGAACCTCTGTCCGCCACCCCCGAATCCAGGGAGGCGCGCGAGGTTGGTGCTATAGAGGCCCGACATCATAAAGGGCGGCATCGGATCGGAACGAAGCTGTTGCACGATTTCGGAGTCGCCGCCGATTTCGGGCCAGGAATCCGTTGCTTCCGGAACCTTCGTCTTCGGCGTGCCGGGTTCCGCGCGTGATTGTGAGACTCCCCGCATCAGGATTCCCTGAGCGCGGAGCACCACTCCATCAACACTTACGGGAGCGCCGAACACGTCCCGCATTTCCTTCAGACCGCCATCGCCGGATTGCGGAGCACCCGTCAAGGGGTCGCGCGACTGGGACAGAAATGCGCGTGCCGCCGTAGCGCGCGCCTGCCACTTATCCTCCGGGGACGCCGGAATTCTCAGATCGATGGTGGGGCGCCGATCGTAGGTCGGTTCATCGGTTCCGTCATAGCCCACTTCGATCACCCTGCGGCGAATGTGGTCTTTGACGAAATCGACTATATGAGTTCGCGGATTCCGCTCCGCCAACGCGCGGCTCACAGCGCCGGTGAACTCGATCGTCGCCGTCAAATGGTCGGAGGGGTGAGCCTGCGCATAACTATCCACCTCGCTCAGAACACGGCGTAACCGATCCTCCGTCATGTCGATGTTGACGTGGTCCGTGATGCGGGCGTAAAAGGTAAAGTAAACCGGTTGCGGCGAAACCGGCGCAGCGGCCGGCGATAACATCGCGCAGAAAAACAAAGAAGCCGGAACAGATCCGTTCCGAAGGTAGGTCAAGAAGTGCAGGTTCATAGGTACCCCAGTTTGGTGAATGTTTTAATGCGGCGAGTTTTGAATGCTACAAGGCCGCGGGTAACGACGGCGCTACCCGCGGCCAAAGCTGCTCCAGTGGCTGTCTGAAAACTATCGGCCGGAAGGAACCACAACGGTCGCTTGGTTCGATTGGCAGATCTCGACGCCGTTGATAACCGGCTCAACAACGTAATAGTAGGTGTGCCCGTTTACCAGACCGCTCGTATCGCTGTACGCGCTTCCAGTAGAGGTTCCTATTTGGGTGTACGGACCGCCGTTAGTAGTGGCGCGAAGAATGTTATAGGACGTCGCGTTCGGCTGCGCGCCCCAAGTCAAATCTACGCGCGTGGCGCGAGTGCCCGCACCAGCCGTTCCCTTGCCATACAGATTGGCGATGCAGGTGATGAAGACCGTCTTATTCAACATGATCAGGGACCATGCGGTCTCAAAGGAATTCTGGGCGTAGTAGTAGTTATCGCCGTACCAGTGGCCGTCGGCCGCTTGCCGGGCGACAATTGTCTGGGCAACGCCATCGCAGGGGTCGGTGCCGCCGTTCGCGGCGGAAAGGGCCGCGTACCAATCGATTTGATTGTTCGTGAACACGCCGGGAGTCTGCGTTCGCAGGAACTGTATCGGCTGCAGAGCTCCATTCACGTTGTGAAGAAGCATTGCTTTGGTGAACGACAACATCCCGTACGCATACGCCAATGGCGCGTAGTAGGCGCCGCTTGAAACGGTGTTACAAAAGTTGTCAGCGTAGAAAGTCTCCGCGTTGTTCCACCGCTGGTCGGGAGCATTCGTCGAGCCGCCGAACGCCGTGTTGGAGGTGCGTCCGACTCCATCCATCGCCATCTGTACCATGCCGGAGGGAGTGACCGCGAACGGGCCCCAAGCATCGGAGTAGTAGAGCGATCCGTTGTAGCCGAAAGCGCCGAGGTCATCACCGGCGTTAAAGGGGTCCGTTCCGGCGGGCGGTGCGTTTTGGACGTCTTGACTATTGGTGACCCAAACCTGATTCGCATCGGTCACGATCGGCGGTATAGAGATTCCAAAGCCGCGATTGGCGCCGATATTCCCAATGGACGACCACTGCGACACCGAATTGTCGTCGCCTTCCTGACAGCTATACCACCAGCCGCCACCCTGATAGTTGGTGCCGCGGGTATAGCCTTGAGAAACATCGTAATCGTATCCGTATTGGCAGTAGCTTATGCCGTCCACCAAATCCTGAACGATGTTCTTGTAAGTCACCCCGAGCACGTTCGAGCCGCCGGTCGTGGCAACCAACCCCGGCGCCTGACTGGCTACGATCGCGTCGATGAATTGACCGCCTTCATACATCGGATAGCCCAGGTTGTCACCCGTCGACAGGAGATACGACCCGTTGCCGTTGCCGTCAAAGGTAAACGTGCAAGGAGGGTTGGGACAGGAAGTAGCCCCGGCATTGTAAAAAACCTGGGTAGCCGGAGGCTGGCACGTTGGGTATTGTGTACTCGGATACCCGGTGCTGCATCCAAAGTTGGCTGTGGCCGGGTTGAAGTTATACATCGTGGACGTAACTTTCGATGAGACAAGAAACGAAAGACCGCGGGCCAGGCCCCGCTGCACATCGTCCGTGTACGGGTCAGTGGCCGGCCCGGTCGGCAAGTGCCCGCTGACTTCAAAAGCCTGAATGTTCGCGGCGTCGATCACGCCGGAGTTATATTGGTTGTCGCAATCGTAAGCGTTGCCGCCGACGGTGGGGCAGCCCGGAGAGCCGGCTGCGTAATCCCAACCACCCCAATTCACGGTACCCGAACCGACCGTCGTCGTGCTGCGCCATTCCGTCTGGTGCATATACCAGAGGCCTGAATCGATCGCCACGTTGACGCGGGACGTCAGCGTGTTTGCTTCCACAATCACCGGGTAAGTGGCACTGCCTTTCTGATTGGTTGTCGTGTCCGTCACTGTAACCGTGGCGGTATAGGTCTGACCCGCCGTCGACCCCGCATACGCGTGGGTTGTCGAGATGTCATAGGGATTTGTGACGGATGCGGCAGCCGACGAGGAACCGTCGCCAAAACTCCATTGGAATGTGAACTTGTCGCTGGAACCCACGATATTCGGAACGGTCGCGCCCAGGATGATCGTGGCCCCGGGGAAGGTTGTATGGGGGGCGGAGAAGTTAGTCGGGTCAAAGGGCACCGTCAGGGGCGCCGGGGCGATAGCGAAGGCCGGAAGTGACGCGGCCAAAACAGCGGAACCGATCCAAAACACTCTTTTCGATTTGGGGTATCTCATGTTGACTCTACTTTCAATGCTGGCAGCGAGGCGCCTGGCTACGCCCGGGAAACCTTCTTGCGGACAATTAACAAACTCAAACCGGCAAAAGCCGCGCCCGCGAGCCAAATGCTGGCCGGCTCAGGCGTGGTGCTGGTAACGATAGGTTGAATCGAGGCGCTCCCGGTGAGGTAGTAATCCGTCTCGGTGGGATTGTTCGGGTCAACCGGATGGACCTGTTCCAGGTTAAACCCGCCCGGATTGGTTGTCGAACCGGTCAGCGTGATGACCGCTTGGTCTCCGGTCGGAATGAAGAAGTTAAATCCAAGTGCCATGGAAACATCGCCGTTGCAGTCGGATCCGCTGCAGCTGCCAAGGTAGTTATCCACCTGCCCGGGAATCTGGTTCGTGTTCGATAACGTTCCGGCGCTGAAATCGCCATAGATCGAACTGGCATACGGGTCACCGATTTCATAAGACACTCCGCTCGGAACCCCTCCGTTCACCACGCCATATTCGTTATAAAACGGAACGCTCAGTTCCTGGTCGAGAAAGAAGTCGACGGAATAACTGCCGGACACTCCCGGGTTGTAGGTGAACGTCAACGTGCCTAAGCCTGTACTCTGATCGAAGGCGGTGGCGTTGACGCCGGACACGGAAAACGGATCGGTACCGAGACCGGTGTCGGTGACGGTTCCGTTCACATTGATTCCAATTTCCTGGAGCGAAATCGTGCCCGCATATGCAGCGGCCACGTTAAGGCAGAGGATCGAAAGTAATTTGACGAGAAAGCGACTTCTCAAGGTAATTCCTCCTAAAGCACGCCGAGTATTACAAAACGATGCCAAAGCCCGCTCACGACGTACCGAGAAAAATTCTACTGCGATCTACAAGCAAAAACAAGAGTTTTTGTATGTCGAATCCGGAAAAAGTACTCCTTCGGCCAAATGGCTGACCAGGAAGGGTTTCACAGCCGACGGCTGCTCCGCGGGATCAACTTCACAAGCGAGAAGCCTGGTTTATTCTTCACCGGCACTTTCGTTTGAGAGGAGAACCAAAGATAATTTCAAGGGAGAGATCAGGATGGAGCGCCGCAATACACAAAACCTGCAAACCGCAAACCGGTTCACCGCAGCCGCCGCATACGGGCTGGCGGGAATCCTTTCGCTCATCTGCTTTATTGCCGCCAGCGCGGCCGAAGCGTCGCCGGACAGCGCAATCCCGCATTCCTGGTACGACGCCGACCTCGCCGGCTATCGCCTGCCGCTCGCAACCCTCGGGAAACCTCCCGCGATGATTCGAGAAGCGGACTACTATCGGCTTCCCGAGACCAATTTAAAAACCTACCCGGTCTATTCACCGGAGGCCGAACCGCCGGGCTATCTTGATCGGCTCAAAACTCTGGATCCCGCGCCGCTCGTCGACGTCGCGAAGCTTAAAACCGGGGACGACTGGATTGCCGCCGGCCGCGAAGTCTTCTATGGGCGGGAACTACCGCGCTTTACTGGAAGCGAAGATAATCTGCAACTGATCCGAAATCCCCAGGTGATCGCCGCGTACCGTCTCCAGACGACGAAAGACGGTGTTCTTCTCGGACTCCGTTATGTCGTTCGGCAGAAAGGCAAAGTCGAGCTTGGCACGGATACTTGCGCCATGTGCCACGTACAGGTTCGCGCGGATGGCGAGCTGATTGAGGGTGCGCCCAACAACCACACGCCGTTTGGGCCGCTCATGGGGGATTTGACCCGCAGGTACGAGCAGATGTCGCCGGCCCTGCTCGAAGAGCGGCGCCGCAAGCACATGCGCGAGGACTATCGTGTTCCTTACCTCAAGGAAGATCCTAATCTTGCGTCGGCGGATCTCCCGGCCGCCAAGATCGCCGAGCTTTATGAGCGGGTGCCGCTTGGGGTTTATCCGCGAAACAACACAAGCCTTCTGTTTCCAGTAAAAATCGCGAACTTGATCGGCGTCAAAGACCTGCGCTTTTTTGATCGCACGGGCGATGCCCGGAATCGCGGCATCCAGGATCTGATGCGGTATTGCGGCTCCATCGCCGATGTGTCGGATGCGCTCACCAGCTATGGCGACGGACCCGCCGCTCACCTGGTCCTCGGGAACATGGGGCTCGCGGGCGGCGTTCACCGTACCCCGGACCCTCTTCTTTATGCCTTGGCCGTATATATCGACTCGCTCCGGCCGCCAGCCATTCCAGTAGCCAACCCGGAACATGCGGCGGACGGGGAACGCATTTTCATGCACGCCGCCTGCCCCGGCTGCCACACTCCCGGTCTTTTCACAAACAATCGGCTGACTTTGGCCCAAGGCTTTCATCCGTCCGAAGCGGAGATGAAAGCCTATGACGTGATGCCGGTGTCCGTGGGCACGGATCCCGGACTGGCCCTGCAAACTCGAAAAGGGACCGGTTTTTACCGGGTACCCTCCTTACGCATGCTCTCACTCAATGCCGCCTTCCTGCACGATGGGTCGGTCGGATCGCTCGAAGAACTTTTCGATCCGGCCCGCCTCCGCGATGATTTCCATTCCTCCAATTGGGGACCTTCCGTTCCCGCGCACGCCGTAAAAGGGCACACGTTCGGTACGGATCTGAACGCGCGGGATCGCGCCGCCCTGGTGGCATACTTGAAGACGCTATAAACTCCGGCCCATGCCACCAGATCCTTCGAATATCATTGCCCTCGCCAGCGCTTTTTACGGTTCCAGTGTCTTGTTCACCGCCTCCGATCTTGGGGTCTTCGGGAAGCTCGCGTCTTTAGGGGAAGCCACCAGTTCCGATGTCGCCCGCGAGTTGAACCTGAGCCCGCGGGGGGCCGAACTTCTCCTCAATGGCTGCGTGGCGGTGGGGCTGTTGGAGAAATCCGGCGGCTTATTCCGGAACACTCCGGCAGCCGCGGTTTTCCTCGTCCCCGGTTCGCCCGGCGACCTTTCAAACGCCATCCGCTACAACCGCGACGTCTACGGCGCGTGGGGAAAATTGCCGGTTTTCGCCCGGACGGGTGAGCCGGTGGAGGTGCCCGAAACCCATTTGGGTGATGACTCGGCAAGGACGCGCTCATTCGTTCTCTCGATGCACGGGCGCGCGCTCGGCATGGGCCGCGCCGTGGTACCGCGCCTTGATCTCAAAGGACGCACCAGCCTGCTGGACGTGGGCGGCGGACCGGGCACCTACTCGGTTCTGATCACGAACGCACATCCCGCTATGCGATCCACAGTGCTCGATCTGCCGCCGGTCGCCGCCATCGCGGCCGAGTTAATCGCAGGCCAGGGAGCTTCCGATCGGGTCAGTGTTCTGCCCGGCGATTACCACACGACTCCGTTTCCGGCTCCTGTCGACGCCATCAACTTCTTCGGAATGCTCCACCAGGAGTCACCCGATTCGATTCGTGATCTTTTCCGCCGTGCTTTCGAAGCCTTGCAGCCCGGGGGAATCGTTCACGTGATGGATATGATGACCGACGGCTCGCACACCGCTCCGGCGTTTTCCGCGCTTTTCGCCGTGAACATGGCGCTGACGACAACAGATGGTTGGGTGTTTTCCGATGAGGAATTGCGCGGATGGTTGGGGGAAGCTGGTTTCACCGACTTCCGCGTGGAGCCCCTTCCGCCTCCCATGCCACACTGGCTCGCGTCTGCGCGCAAGCCTTCTTAGAATTTGAGACGTAGAGAAAACTGAATCTGCCGTGGCGCCTTCGCTGAGTATATGTGCCCAAAGGTGGAGGGTTGGTCAGCGTAGAGATCAGGCAGATTGAAATTCGCTCGATTCAGCAGGTTGAACGCCTCGGCCTGAGCATTCAGCGAAACCCGATCCGAGATCGCGAACTGCCGCAACAACGAAAGGTCTACCGTGACCAGGCCAGGTCCGCGGACGATATTTCTTCCCGCGTCTCCGAATTGGTAGGGCGCCGGAATCGCAAAGGCCGCGGTGTTAAACCATTCGTTCGGCGTTGGATTGGACAGCTTCGGATTGAACAAAACATTCGGCCGGTCGGAACCGAACTGCCCTCCAATGTTGCCTGTGTTGCTGTTATCGAAAAGCAGGATGGGCGTGAAGGGCTGCCCGCTCTGCGCCACAATAATTGTGCTCGCCTCCCAATTCTTCGTCAGCCGGTTGTGCCCGGGCAAGTCCCAGACGGCTGCAATTTCCCCCCGGTGCCGCGTATCGAAGCTGGAGAGCGCATGTTCCGCGTGATAATCCTGGCTGTCCTGCGGAAAATTCTTGTCCGCGGTTGTTCCGAGAAACGCCGACGTGTCGTCCATGGATTTCGAAAAAGTATAAACACCAAGCACGGACACGCCATGCGAAAAGGGATGGTTAAAGGTCAGATTCAAGCTTTGGAATTCGGAGTCTCCACCGCTCTCGGTATAGAAGATGTTGCTGAAACCCGGGTAAGGCCGCCGGCTGTCGACGTCGCCCGGCCCTGGTGGCGGCTGGTTGAGGTCGAGAGAGCGTGGAAGATGCGTTCCCTTGGACGCCGAATACGCCGCCGTAATCACGCTACCCGCGAACTCCTGTTGAAGGTTCAGGTTCCATTGCTGGAGATACGCCGTGTTCAGGTCAGGGCTGAGCGTGCTCAAGCTTGCCGGCGGGACATAGCCTCCCGTGGTGGGAAACGGATTAGCCAACGTTAGCAGAGAGGTCTCGGTCGGAAAAAATACCCGGATGCTAAAGAACGGCGGATTGAAGTACAGCGCCGTGCTGACTTCCGCCATGGAGGAGTCATAGTAAATCCCGTAGCCGCCCCGGACCACCAGATGATGCCCGGTGTCCCAGGCAAAACCGACTCGCGGACCAAAGTTATCCGTGTCCGCCCTGTATCCGGAACGGGAGATCCCGCCCGTTCCTACTTGCACCACCATGTCGGACTGCGCATCGAACACCGACATCCTATTGGTCGGATCCGTCGCCGGTGTGTTGAATTCGTATCGCAGCCCCAGGTTGAGAGTCAGATTTCGCCGCACCTTCCAATCGTCCTGAATGTAAGAATCGGAGGCCGTGCTTCTGAGCGTTTGCGTGTTGTTGAATTGCGACTGAATGCCTAAGCTCGGATATCCCAGCAGCAGGTCACCCAGTCCCGAGCCCGTAAACGATCCCTCGAACGAGAGCGACCCTCGCGCATAAATATCCTCAATGCCGTTGTGTTGTTGACGCCGCTCTTCGGCTCCGAATTTGATGCTGTGACTGCCTCGAATCAGCGTCACCCCATCATTGATCTGGTATGTGTTTTCGGCGCGGGAGATAGGCAGTTCCGTCACATCGCCCACCGGCGAATACCCGCTGACCGTGACCGACGGATAGCCGAAATCGATTGCGTTTGCCGGGAGCCAGTTGACTCCCCAAAGCGAATTCACATTAGTCTGGTAGTTTTCCTGGAGGTCTTTGCGCGTCGCGCGATTGAAACCAAGCAGCAGCGAATTCAAGGTGACCGGACTGAAGATGTGCACGTATTGGATCAGCGCGTTGTGTCCGGTGTCGTTCAGGACGTCGCCGAACCCGGGAATCGCAGTCGAGTTTTCGGCATACGGCTCCGTTAATGCGTCGCGCCCGTAGCTGTACCGGAGCGTCAAAGTGTCGTTCGGAGAGAAATGGTGGTCCAGGCGCGCGTTGTATTGCCACTGCGCTTGCGGCTGCACGGGCTGCCCCAAGTAATTTCCCGACTGGCCAGGTAGGTTCGGCAGGGGATACAACGCCAAAATCTTCGCCGCCAATGGATCGATTCGCGATGCCGGAATTTGATCTCCGGGAAACGGCATTTGGGTGAACGGATCAACCACGGTCTGCCCGGACCCGGCAAAATTTCCGGTCCTTTCCGCCGCCGTCGGCGTTGTCCCGATTTGCGTCAATCCTTCGCGCTCCTGAAGCCCGTCGAAATTGAAAAAGAAAAAAGTCTTGTCCTTCCAGACCGGGCCACCCAACCCCGATCCGAACTGACTGCGGGTATAGCCGGGCCGCGTTGCCCCGTCGAAGAAATTCCGCGCGTCCAAATCGCGGTTGCGCAGGTACTCGTAAGCGAATCCATGGAACTGATTGGTGCCGCTGCGCGTGACCACGTTCACCTGCCCCGCCCCGCTACGCCCGTATTCCGCATTGTAGTTATTGGTTTCGATCTTGAACTCCTGAATGGAATCCACCGAGGGTTGAAGGACATACCGGTTAACGTCGAAATCGTTGTTATCGACTCCGTCCAGCATGAAGTTGTTGAACTCTTCCCGCCCTCCGTTGACATGCAGCGCGACCCCGGCGCGCTCGGAAAGCGGCGATCCTTCCACCGGCGGTAGAACGCCCGCACTCAGGAATGCAAGTTGGAGAAAGTCCCGCTCGTTTAGAGGCAATGTCTCGATCCGGTTCTGATCGAGAACGGCGCCGAGGTCGGACGTATCGGTAGCCAGGCGCGAAACCGACACGCTGACAGACTCTTTGGTTTGTTGCAATTTCAATCGGGCGTCGATGCGCGTATTCGAATCGACGCGCACGATCACCCCGCTGGCGCCGGCGTCCGAAAACTGGGGCGCGGAGAATACGACGTCGTAACGGCCCGGCACGAGGTCATCGATTCGGTAAAAGCCGCTTTGGTCGGACACGGTTTGGCGGCTTGCGTCCTGCCCCACTCCGGTCACCTTGACTATGGCGCGCGGGATTGCCGCCGCCGAGGGATCGGTGACGAAACCCGAAACCGAACCCGACGTGATTTGGGCGTGCGCCGCACCCGCCACCAGAAGCGCGAAGCACCACCTGCATATACTCATCAGATCGGCCCAGCCGGTCCCCCGATTCCGCGTATCATAATCCCACAGCCTGATCCCCCAGCCCGAGCCCCTTGGAGGCTACCCTGCTGTAAGACAGTCCAGTATAACCGAAAAACGGGTTTTCGAGACGCCGCGGAATCAGCTCGGCTTCACGATCGGTCACGGTTTGTACCACGCCTCCGCGCGGCCTTCCCGGCTCGCACGCTATATTCCTCTTTTGAAGACCTTTCTGCTCTTCCTGGCGGTCGCGCTGGCCGCCCGCGCCGCTCAACCGCCGCCCACGCCGGAAAGCTTCTTTCACCACAAGATCGGGGCCGACCGTCAACTCCTTGTCTGGTCCGACGTCGTCGCGTACTTTCAACTCCTCGCCCGCTCTTCAAATCGCATCCGCGTCGACGCGTTCGGCCGCTCCGCCGAAGGCCGTCCGCTCATCGTCGCCACCATCGCCGCTCCCGAAACGTTGCGCCGTCTCAACCATTTTCGCGACATCCAGCGCCGCCTGGCCGACCCGCGCCTCACTTCCCCCGCACAGGCCGAACCCCTAATCGCCGACGGTAAAAACGTCGTTCTCATCACCTGTTCCATCCATGCCAACGAAGTCGCTTCCACTCACACCGCCGTCGAGTTCGCCTACCGCCTGATCACCGGCCGCGTCGCCCACGCGGATGCCATCCTCCAGAACGACATCCTTCTCCTCGCGCCATCCATCAACCCCGATGGCGTGGATATCGTCACCAGCTGGTATCGCAAAACGCTCGGTACCCCCTTCGAAGGTTCATCCCCGCCCGAGCTTTATCAGAAGTACGTCGGTCACGATAACAATCGCGATTGGTACATTTTTTCCCAGCCTGAAACCCGCGCCGTCGTTTCGCAGCTTCACAACGTCTGGCACCCTGAAATCGTCTACGACGTTCACCAGCAGAGCTCCCGCGCCGCCCGCCTCTTCGTCCCACCCTGGCTCGATCCCATCGAACCCAACATCGATCCCATCCTCGCCCAGGAGATGAACATGTTCGGCACTTCCATCGCGTCCGATCTCACCGCCTCCGGCTTTAAGGGCATCACCATCAACTCGACCTACGATTTCTGGACGCCCGCCCGCGCCTACCAATCCTTCCACGCCGGCCTGCGAATCCTCACCGAATCCGCCAGCGCCCGCTTGGCCACACCCATCGATGTTCCGTTCGCCTCTCTCGACTCTCGGGAGCCTGGCTACAACCCCAAAGAGCGCAGTTGGAATTTCCTTGAGCCCTGGCCCGGCGGACACTGGACCCTGCGCGACATCATCGACTATCAGGAAGCCGCATTCGAATCCTGCCTCTATCAGGCCGCCATCCACCGCCCGGACATGCTCCGCAACTTCTACCGGATCTCACGCCGCGCCACCCTCCGCACCGAGCCCGCCGCCTTCATCATCCCCGCCGATCAACGCGATCCGGGCGCCACTCGCCGCTTGCTCGAAACGCTCGCCTTTGGTCAGGTTGAAATCGATCGCGCCCCCGATGGCGCCCACGTCATCTCCATGCACCAACCTTATTCGAGTTACGCCAAAGCTCTGCTCGAAACCCAGAACTACCCCGATCTTCGCGAGTACCCGGGCGGTCCTCCCCGCCACCCCTACGACGTCACCGCCCACACCCTGCCGCTCCTGTTCGGAGTCGACGCCCACGCCGTGAGCGAACTCCCCCGAATTCCTTTGACGCGCGAACACTTCGCCCTTTTCTCGCCCGCTCCCACTTCTTATTCCGCATCCGACACCGATTCCTGGTACTCCGTCAACGCTCTTTGGAACGCGGGCGCGCAGGTCTGGCGCAACCTGTCCACCGGCGACTTCGCGCCCCAGGACCGCGGCCCCGGCTGGACCCTCATCCCCCGCCCGCGAATCGCCCTATATCGCAGCGCCGTCCCGTCCATTGACGAAGGCTGGACCCGTTGGCTTCTCGAACAATTCGGCTTCGCCTATACCAGTGTCGGCAATCAGATCCTGCAATCCGGAAATCTCAAGAGCCGCTTCGACGTCGTCGTTTTCCCCGATCAGCCCGCCTCCGATCTCATCCGTGGCGCCACCTCCGCCGAGTTGCCGGCGCCCTACACCGGAGGCATCGATCCCGCCGGGGAGGAAGCCCTCAAGAGCTTCGCCCGCTCCGGCGGCAGTCTGATCTTCTTCAACCGATCCACCACCTACGCCACACGGCGGCTCGGCATCCCGGCCACCAACATCGTCGAGAATCTTCCCGACACCGAATTCTATTCGCCCGGATCGCTGCTCAACGTCCACCTCTCTCCCGGACCGCTCACTCTCGGACTTCCTCAGGAACTCGCCATCTGGTCGGAACAAAGCCCCGCCTGGTCAATCCCGCCACCATCCAGTCAATCCCGCTCCATCGCCGCCTACGCCGCCGAGCCCATCCTCGCTTCCGGCTGGCTCCTCGGCTCCGCCGTCCTCGCGCACCAGTCCGCTCTCCTCGACGTCAAACTCGGACGCGGCCATGTCATCCTGTTCGGCATGCGTCCGCAATATCGAGCGCAAAGCTATCAAACGTTCAAGCTCTTCTTTAACGCTCTCCTCTACGCCTCCCAACAACCATGAACCCGCCCATCGCTGACAAAATTCCGCATCAACTCGCCCGTCACGGCGACCTCCGCATCGACGATTACTATTGGATGCGCGATAAAACCAATCCCGCCACCATTCAATACCTGGAAGCCGAGAACGCTTACACGGCCGCCGTCATGGAGTCTTCCGCCGCGCTCCAGACCACGATCTACGACGAAATCCTCGGCCGCATCAAACAGACCGATCTCACCGTTCCCGCTAAAGACGGCGATTACTTCTACTACACCCGCACCGTCGAAGGCCAACAGTACCCCATCTTCTGCCGCACCAAAGGATCGGTCGCCGCCCCGGAAGAAATCCTGTTGGACTGCAACGCGCTCGCCGACGGCCTCGAGTACTTCGCGCTCGGCGGCTTCGACGTTTCCGATGATCACAACCTTCTCCTGTATTCCATCGACGGGGATGGCTCGGAACGTTATACCGTGCACGTGAAGAATCTTTCCACCGGCGAACTCCTGCCCGACACCATCCCGCAAACCAGCTCCGGGCTGAACTGGGCCGCCGACAACCGTACGTTCTTCTACACCACCTTCGACGAAACCAAGCGCCCCGAGAAGGTCCGCCGCCACGTTCTCGGGACCAGTCCGGCCTCCGACACCGTCGTCTTCCACGAACCCGACTCCCAGTTCGCCTTCGACGTCCACCGTACCCGCAGCCGCCGCTATCTCATCATCACCACCGAAAACTCAGGCCGCACTTCCGAGGTTCATTACCTCGACGCCCACCACCCCGATCAGCCTTTTCAAGTCATCGAGCCGCGCGTCCCCGGCGTCGAGTACAACGCCGATCACCACAACGATCGCTTTCTCATCCGCACCAACGCGGACGGCGCAACTAACTTCAAGCTGGTCGCAGCCCCGCTCGCCGCGCCCGGCGCGCGCAACTGGCAGACTCTCATCCCGGAGCATCCCGCCGTCACCCTGGATGGCGTCGATCCCTTCGCCGAATTCCTCGTGCTGCATACCCGTGAGGACGGCCTCCCTCATCTGCGCGTCATCCGCGAAGCCACCGGCGAAAGCTATAACATCGAATTCCCCGAACCCGCTTACAACGTCCATTTGGACGCCAATCGCGAATACCACACCACCAAACTTCGCTTCCAATACACCTCGCTCATCACCCCTACATCCGTCTTCGACTTCGACCTGGCCACCCGCGCGCGCGAACTAAAAAAACAGGTCGAAGTGCTCGGCGGTTATGACCCAACTCAGTACATCAGCCAACGCATCTACGCCACCGCGCCGGACGGCAAGCGCGTCCCCATCTCGCTCGTCCACAAGAAGACCCTCGCGCGCGATGGCAATTCTCCGCTGCTTCTCAACGCTTACGGCGCCTACGGCCTCAACAGCGATCCCGGGTTCTCCCACGCCGCGCTCAGCCTGCTCGACCGCGGCTTCGTCTATGCCATCGCTCACATCCGCGGCGGCTCCGAATACGGCCGGCCGTGGTTTGACGACGGCCGCATGCTCCACAAGAAAAACTCCTTCACCGACTTCATCGCCTGCGCCGAGCACCTCTGCGCCGAACGTTTCACGTCCCCGTCGAAGCTTGCCGCCATCGGTGGCAGCGCCGGCGGATTGCTGATGGGCGCCATCGCCAACATGCGCCCGGATCTGTTCCACACCATCGTGGCCCGCGTGCCTTTTGTCGACGTCGTCACCACCATGCTCGATCCCACCATCCCGCTCACCACCGGTGAGTACGATCAATGGGGCAATCCCGAAGAGCGCCATTACTACGAGTACATGAAATCCTACTCGCCTTACGACAACGTGAAGTCTCAGGCCTATCCCAACATCCTCATCACCACCGGCCTCAACGACCCGCGCGTCGCTTTCTGGGAGCCCGCCAAGTGGACCGCCAAACTCCGTGCTCTCAAGACCGATCACAACCTTCTACTTCTCAAGACCGATATGGGCGCAGGCCATGGCGGCGCGTCCGGCCGCTATGAGCGCATCAAGGAAACCGCGCTGATCTACGCCTTTATCCTCAAGACCCTGGAAACGAAGGCCATGGAAACGGAAGTAGTAACCTGACCTTTATGCGGCTGGCCGCTCTGGCTCTACTTCTATCGTCGGCGCTCTTCGCCCAGTCGTGGAATGACTACCTGGGCGCCGGAGTACGCGCCGCCCAGGCCAAGAACTATTCCTCCGCCGAAAAGCTCCTCGCCAAGGCAGTCGAAGAAGCCCAGAAATTCGGCGACTCCGATAACCGTCTCGGCACCACCTTAAACACTCTCGGCTTGGTCTATCGCGATGAAGGCAAGGCGGCCGAAGCCGAAACGCTTTTTCGCCGCTCGCTCGGCATCATCGAGCGAAATTATTCCGCGGATAGCGTCGATGTCGGCAACATCGAGTTCAATCTCGCCGGCGCCTTGTATGATCAAAAGCGTTTCGCCGCCGCCATCGAAACCTACGAAAAAGCGCTTCCCATCTTTGACCGCTGGTTCGGCACGGAAGGCGCCAAGACGGCCCGCGTCCAAAACGATCTGGGCGATTGTTACCGGAATCTCGGTAAGTATGCCGAAGCCGAGAAATACCTCCGCCGCGCCGCCTCGCTTCGCGAATCCAGTTCCGGCGTCGACAGCCCGGACCTCGCGCAGACCATGAACAGTCTGGGCCTCACCTTCACCGCCGAAGGAAAGTATAAGGAGGCCGAAGCCGCCTATAAGATGGCCCTGAGTATCCGCGAAGCCGCTCTGGGTTTGCAAAGCGACTTGGTTCGCGCCACACTCGAAAACTACGCGGCCATGCTACAGAAAGACAACCGGCCCGCCGAATCCGCTCGCCTCATGACTCTCGCCGAAGCCATTCGAGATACTTCCGGAAACAAGCGTTGACCTCTTATGCACATCCCCCTCACCCCCGTCCGGTGCCTGTATCGCGCTGTCGATCTCTACGGTCACAAAGAAGGCCTCGTCTGCGGCCCAAACCGTTTCACTTATCATCAGTTCGCCGAGCGTTGTGAGCGTCTGGCTTCGGCGCTCGCGGCAAACAAAGTAAGTCGTGGAGATCGGGTCGCTTACCTTAGCTTCAATACTCACAAGTTACTCGAAGGTTATTACGGCGTGGTGCAGGCCGGCGCGGTCGTCATGCCGCTCAACGTCCGTCTCACTCCCGCGGAACTAATCCAGATTCTAAATCACTCCGGCGCTTCCGTACTTATGTTTGAGCCGGATTTCGCGCCTCTCATCGAACAGTTCCGCAACTACTGCCCGTCCCTCGTCTGCTACGTCGGCTTGGACGGTCCTCACGCGGCCGCCGACGTCGGTTACGAAGACCTGCTCTCCCAAGGCCGTTCCGGACGCACCGACTTCATGACCATCGATGAAATCGCGCCCGCCGAACTCTTCTATACCAGCGGGAGCACCGGTTCGCCCAAAGGCGTCGTCCTTTCGCATCGCACCTTGTACTTGCAGGCGCTGCAAGTCGCCGCCACTTTCGTGAAAGATGATACGGGCGTGGAACTTCACACCATCCCGCTCTTCCACGCCAACGGCTGGTCGCGTCCGCAAACCTGCACCATGATGGGCGTGAAACAAGTGATGGTCCGCCGTTTCGACCCGGCCACCGTCTTCCGCCTCATCCAGACCGAACGCGCCACCAGCATGTCTTTGGTACCCATCATGGCGGGCGCGCTCCTGATGTCGCCCGAACTCCCCAACTTCGATTTCTCCAGCCTGAAGGAGATTCACATCGGCGGCGCCGCCGCGTCCCCGGAGCTGATCGGCCGCATGGAAAAAGCTTTCCGTTGCCCCACCACCGCCGGCTATGGACTTACCGAGACTTCCCCGGTCGCCACCGACGCCCGCCCCAAGAGTACCCGCCCTTACATCGATGAGGCCGACCGCCTCTCACGCCTGTCCATGGCCGGCTGGCCGATCCCCGGCACAGAAGTGCGCGTGGTCGATTCGGAAATGCGCGACGTTCCGCAGGACATGCAGACCATGGGCGAGATCGTCATCCGCGGAGATAACGTCATGGACGGCTACTACCGTGAACCCGCCGCCACCGAAGCCGTCATGACCGGCGCCTGGTTCCACACCGGCGACATGGCCGTCTGGGACATCGAAAACTGCGTCCACATCGTCGACCGCAAAAAAGACATCATCATCAGCGGCGGCGAAAATATCTCTTCCATTGAAGTCGAGCGCGCCATCTCCGCGCATCCCGCCGTCGCCGAATGCGCCGTCGTCGCCAGTCCCGATGAGAAGTGGGGCGAAGTCCCCGTCGCTTTCATCTATCCCCGGTCCGGCGAAGCGCTCGATGAAGACATGCTCGTCGCCTATCTCGCCGGCCGCCTCGCACGCTTCAAGATGCCCCGCGCCTGGTACTTCGTCTCGGAAGCCCTGCCCAAAACCGGAACCGGTAAAATTCTCAAGCGGGGCCTGCGGGAGCAATTCTGGAACGACAAGACCAAACGGGTTCAAGGCTAACCATCTTTCGCGTGTTCCTGAAGCTTGGCTGCACCTGCTTCGGCGGGCCCGCCGCGCACATCGGCTATTTCCGCGAAGAGTTCGTCGAGCGCCGCCGCTGGCTCGGCGAAGTCACCTTGGGCGAGTTTATCGGCCTCACTCAGCTCTTGCCCGGTCCGTCCAGCAGCCAGACCAGCTTCCTGATCGGGGTCAGCCGCGCCGGAATTCCCGGAGGTGTCGCGGCTTGGCTGGGTTTTACCCTCCCCTCGGCGATGTTGATGATCCTGTTCGCGGCCGGCGTCCGCCAGGTTCATGGCCGCGTTGCCCTCGGTGCGCTGCACGGGCTCCAGGTCGCCGCCGTCGCCGTCATCGCCAACGCCGTCATCAGCATGTTCCGCCGGCTTTGCCCGGATCTCACACGCGCCGCAATCGCGGTCCTGGCCGCCGCCTTCGTCCTCTTCTTCGCCGGCTCGGTTTCCCAGATCGGCGTGGTAATCGTCGGCGGCGTGGTCGGCTGGTTCTTGCTTCCGGAAGCATCCATCCAGGGTTGGAGCGAGAATCTCCTGCTCGTCTCCCATCGCGCCGCCGCCATTTCGCTCGCCCTGTTCGCCGCCGTCTTCCTCCTGCTTCAGTTCCAGCCGCCGCTGCTGCTCGCCTTCTATCGCACCGGGTCGCTCGTCTTCGGCGGAGGCCACGTCGTGCTTCCCCTTCTGGAACAGTCCGTCGTCCGCCCCGGCTGGATCAACGAGAATGACTTTCTCGATGGCTACGGTGCGGTCCAGGCCTTGCCCGGTCCACTATTCACCTTCGCCGCGTACCTCGGCTACGTCGCCCGCGTTTCCCCGAACGGCCTTCCCGGAGCGCTCCTGTGCCTGGTGGCCATCTTCCTTCCCGGCCTCCTGCTCGCCCTAGCCGCGGCGCCTTTCTGGCAGCGGCTTCGCAACTTCAGGCGCGCCCGTTCGTTACTCGCCGGGGTGAATGCCGCCGTCGTCGGTCTCCTCATATCCGCGCTCGTTCACGCGGCTGTCTCCGGCGCCCTGCGCAACTACTTCGATGGGGCGCTCGCGGCCGCCGGCCTGCTCCTGCTCGCCCGCACTCGTCTATCCCCCGTCATCGTGGTTCTGGCAACCTCATTGATCTCCGCGGCGTTCACGGTGATAAGCTGACCCTCGAATGCGTACCGTCGTCATCCTGTGTCTCTTTTGCTTGGGGTGTTCCAGTCCCGCTCCTGAAGTCAGACACGTCCCGACCGTGGTGCCGCCGCCCGACGAGTCGCGCCGGTTCCCCTCCACCGGTCTCACCAAAATGGAATTCGTCTCCGGACATCTGCTCGGCAAAAGCTTCATGCCCGGTGGCAATGTCGGCACTTATCAGGACGGCAAGGTGACCTTCCAGGAATTCGTCGGCCGGATGCCCGACGCCCAATCCGCCGCATTCCTTCTGCTCGATTGGAAGAAGGCTCTCAGTAATCCCCAATATCTGGCTCACATGGGCGGTTACTTTGGGGCCGATTCCGGACGTCCTGTTTACGTGTTTACGAAAGGTCCATGGATAGCGGGCGTGCTCGACCTGCCTCAGCCCAAAGCCGACGAACGGGCCCGCGAACTGGCCGCGCGTCTATGACGCCATTCCAACAAGGATCGGTTCGCGGCTATCTCCACCAGCCCGCTCATCCGACCGGCACGGCTTTGGTTCTCACACATGGGGCGGGCGGAAACGCCACCCTGCCCCTCTTGATTAAAGTGGCAACCGCGTTTGCCGCCACCGGAGTCGCCGTGCTCCGATTCGATTTGCCGTTCCGCCAGCGCCGTCCCAAAGGGCCACCGTCGCCCGGCACGGCCGTTCAGGACCGCGTCAATATCTGCGACGCCGCCGAAGCCATGCGGGCCATGGGCTTCACGCGCGTCATCGCCGGCGGTCAATCTTACGGGGGCCGTCAAGCGACCATGCTGGCCGCCGAGAAGCCCGACTGCGTGGATGCGTTGCTGCTCCTCTCTTACCCGCTGCACCCGCCCGGCAAGACCCAGCTACGCACCGCCCATTTCCCGGGCATCTATAAACCCGCGCTGTTTATCCAAGGTTCTAAGGACCCGTTCGGCACTCCGGCGGAACTTGCCGAAGCCCTTACTCTCATCCCGGCGACCACCGTACTGTCACCGGTCGAGAACGCGGGGCACGATCTCAAGGCCGGGAACTTCGACATCCCGGCCTTGATCATTCAGCCGCTGGAGAAGCTCCTCGGCTAGCAGTTCGCAAAACTTAACGCTCTATTTGCGGATCTCGAAAGATAGCGCTATCATCGGGTTGGAGATTGCATTTCATGAAACCGAACTCCACCATGGGTGGTTAGACGTTCACCAGTTCCAATCGAGCGAATACTGCCCGCCCAGCTTTGGGTTTTCGACTCGGGCGGAAATCTGACGCCCTCCAGAAACTGTCTGCAGGCGAGTCTTCGTTGAGTCCCCATACCCTTCCCAAAGTACGGCCGACATCGCGGGGCGATTCGGTGGAAATTGCACAACTAATGTCAAAAGCTCCGTTTGAGTTTTAACAAAATGCACCAAGGACTCCCTTGAAGTTGGAAACGCGTTAAGCAGGTTGTAAGACAACTCCCAGTGCACTAAACTTCCTTTTTTTGTCGGTGGGCTAATCTTCTTCTTCAAATCGTATACGCCACGAGGAAGCCCGGTTTTCACGATGCAGTCTGGATCGATGGGTTGACCGTCGCTCAGAAAATCGGCCATTTCCCCGTCACTGGCGATGCTTCTACACCATACCTCGTCAAGGCCAGCTTGGTTAGCCCGTTGAAGGGTTTTTCGAGTCAGTGTGGAGAAGCTTCCTCCTTCATCCTGAATCACGACTGTTTTACTGTTTTTATTACTTCTAAAAGGGTAAACTCTTGCGATCTGCGGTCACGCACATAGCGGGCCAGCAGATAGATTCCCGCGACACCGACTGTGCAAACACTCGCGGCGGCTAGGGGTATCACGCCCACAGAAAAGAGCAGGCTCGCCACGCCGGCAACTAACGAGACAACGATCAGCGCGTCGAGAAAAGGCGGTCTCACGTCACCTCCGTCGCCAGCTTCATAACCAGCACCAAACACAAAAGGCCGACTCCGATGGGCACGACGATGCCAGCCACGATGTTCATGTGGTCCGCGTCCTTCCATCCTCGCCGCCGAACGAGGGATGCCACAGCCATAAGAGTGAAACACATCAAGAGCAACTTCCACATGTCAGTGCTCAACGCTAACATTCCCCGCTGGGTGGCAAGCAAAGCGCCGTTATATCGAGGGTCAGTCTGCTGCAGTGTGGCTAACTCCTGTTGATTCGCCGCAAGGCGGACCGCGTATTGAGTTACCAACGTCACATAGGTCAGACATGCGGTCTGGGTAAGTTGTACTCCAACGCTAAATCCTCCTTCTTCATATTCTGTTTCGTCGCGTGCCGGGTTTCACATCTCAGCCACACTCCGACACCGGCGCCACATAGAGGGAAAATTCCATATCTGAAAATTTCTGATCTTAGAAAAACGCCGACGTCCATGGCAATTCTAACCACGTTTCAGGCGCGATGAGAGCCCGCGCCGAAAGCTAATAGTAACCTAGCTGCACCCGCTCGTCCCGCCGCAGTTCTCGCACTTATAACAACTTCCGTTGCGCGTCATCATGCCGCCGCACTCCGAGCACATCGGCGCATCGGCCACCGCAACCGGGAACGGTAGCTTCTCCTGCGCGCTTGATTCCGTCGGCCGCAACGCCGGCGATTCACCCGCTTCATTCCCCGCATACTCCGCGCCCAGGAATTTCGTCCCCAGCCACCGGAAGATGTAATCGGGAATCGACTTCGCGTACGGAATCTGCGGGTTCCCCGTCCAACCGCTCGGCTCAAACCGCACGTGCCCGAACTTATCCACCAGAAATTTCAGCGGCACGCCATACTGCAGGTTGTAGCTGATGGCCGTCGCGAAGCTATCCATCAGACCCGAAATGGTCGAGCCTTCCTTCGCCATAGTGATGAAGAT
Source organism: Bryobacteraceae bacterium (assembly GCA_965225785.1). Lineage (GTDB taxonomy): Bacteria > Acidobacteriota > Terriglobia > Bryobacterales > Bryobacteraceae > Bog-113. The sequence continues at coordinate 906,875 of CBDDBV010000035.1, forward strand.
CTCGCCCGGCGTTCCGTCCTCATACATCCCGACCGTGATATACCCTTCATGACCGCCGATCGAAAACTTATGCGTGAGCGAATGCCGCTCATCCGGCAGCTTGCGCCGTACCGGCCGGTAAACGATCCTCTCCACCGTCGCCGTCACCGCAGTCTCCGGTTTCGCTTCCATCCGCTTGCCCGTGTCTTCCTTCTTCGAGGAACTCAGCGGCTGCACTTTCTTCGAGTTGTCCCGATAAATCGCCACCGCTTTCAGGCCCAGCCGCCAGCTTTCGACGTACGCGTCCATCACGTCCGCCACCGTGCACTCTTCGGGCATGTTTATCGTCTTCGAAATCGCTCCCGAAACGAACGGCTGAACCGCGCCCATCATCTTCAGGTGACCCATGTAGTGAATCGACCGCACCCCGTTTCCCGGACGGAAGCTGCAATCGAACACCGCCAGATGTTCCGGCTTCAAACTCGGCGCGCCCTCGATGGTCCCCGTCGAATCGATATGCTGGACGATCTGCTCCACCTGCTCCGGCGAGTAACCCAGCTTGATCAACGCCTGCGGAACCGTGTTGTTGACGATCTTGATCACGCCGCCGCCCACCAGCTTCTTGTATTTCACCAGCGCCAGATCCGGCTCAATGCCGGTCGTGTCGCAATCCATCATGAACCCGATCGTCCCCGTGGGCGCAATCACCGTCACCTGCGCATTGCGGAAACCGGAAGCTTTCCCCGTCTCCAGCGCGCTGTTCCAGCAATCCTTCGCGCCCTCGTACAGATCGAGCGGAATGTTGCGGCTGTTAATCCCGGTCACCGAATCGCGGTGCATGCGGATCACGTCGATGAACGGCTCGGCATTCTGCTGGTAACCGCTGAACGTTCCCACCGCTTCGGCGATCCGCGCGCTCGTCTGATAGGCCTGTCCGCTCATCACCGCCGAGATCGCGCCCGCGTAGTCACGCCCGCGATCGCTGTCGTATGGGATACCGAAACTCATCAGCAGCGCGCCCAGATTCGCGAATCCCAACCCCAGCGGGCGGTAATCATGCGAGTTCCGTGCGATCTTCTCAGTCGGATAGCTGGCGTTGTCGACGATGATCTCCTGCGCCACGATCAGCGTATCCACCGCGTGCCGGAAAGCCTTCACATCGAAGTGTCCGCCCGCGTCCACAAACTTCATCAGATTCAGCGATGACAAATTACAGGCCGAATCGTCCAGGAACATGTATTCCGAGCACGGGTTCGATGCATTGATGCGCGCCGTGTTCTTGCAGGTGTGCCACCGGTTGATGGTGGTGTCGAACTGCATCCCGGGGTCGCCGCACTGGTGCGTGGCCTCCGCAATGTCGTTCATCAGATCGCGCGCTTTGTAGCGGTTGACCTTTTCGCCGGTCACCACCGATTTGGTCCACCATTCGCCGTCTTCCACCACGGATTGCATGAATTCGTCGGACGCGCGCACGGAGTTGTTCGCGTTCTGGAAGAACACCGAGCTATAGGCGTCGCCGTCGAGCGACGAATCGTAGCCCGCTTCGATCAGCGTGTGGGCCTTCTTCTCTTCCTTGGCCTTGCACCAGATGAAGCCCTGAATATCCGGGTGGTCTGTGTTGAGCACCACCATCTTGGCTGCGCGGCGCGTCTTCCCGCCGGATTTAATCACTCCCGCAAAGGCGTCGAAGCCTTTCATGAAAGACAGCGGTCCGGAAGCCCGTCCGCCGCCCGACAGAATGCCGTTCTCTTCCCGCAGTGAAGACAGGTTCGATCCCGTCCCGGATCCCCACTTGAAGAGCATGCCTTCGGTCTTGGCCAGATCCAGGATGGATTCCAGTGAATCCTTCACCGAAACAATAAAACAAGCCGAGCATTGCGGCCGCGCTTCCGTGGTCATCGCCTGAACGCGATCCGTAACCGAATCGTGAAACCAGCCGTAGCCGCGCGATTCCTTTACCCCCACGTTGAACCAAACGGGCGAGTTGAAGGCCGCCTTCTGGTGCAGCATCATGTGCGCGAGCTCATCGCGGAACGCTTCCCCATCCGCGCGGGTGGCGAAGTATCCTCCCTGCAATCCCCAGTCGGCGATGTTGTCGACCACGCGGTGGACCAGTTCCGCCAGGCTGCGTTCCCGCTCGGGAGATCCGAGCTTCCCATGGAAGTACTTGCTCGCGACGATGTTGGTCGCCGTCTGCGACCAGCTCGCCGGCATCTCCACATCGCGCTGCTCGAAAATTACCGCGCCTTTATCGTTGCCGATCGTGGCCGTGCGGGTCTCCCATTGAACATCGTCGTAGGGGGTTCGTCCGGCTTCCTGCCGGGCCGTAAACAGCCGGGAGAATGCGATCCCGGTCCGGGTTTTCTGGGGTGGAAATTGTGTCTGCAACTCTTCCACTGTAACGCTGTTCCGCTGCTTGCTTTCCATTTTCGTGGGCCTTCCTGCGCGTGATCGAACCATCGACGCAATTGCAATCATGCACCTAGATGTTGTGGGCGTCAAGTCCCTAATGCCCACATAATGGGCATGGAGTGCCAAAGTGGCTGCAAGTTATTGAAACCGATCGCTAAAGAATTTTTGCAAAGACGCCGATGGAACAAGCGAGGGAGGCCATGAAAGAACTGGAAAAATCAGGTAACCCGGACCCCGTCACGCCCATCATTCCGCGCCAAGAGTTGGACGCGGTCGCGATCCGGGCCCGGTGGGAGCGCTCGCAGAAGGATCTGGACCGGGAGAAACAATCCCGCCTGGTCGAATCCACGCAAACGGCGGCGCGGATTGAAGCTCTCAATCACAAGCTTCGCGTCACGGCTGAGGCTCTGGAAACAGCCAAAGCCAAATCGTCCCGCGCCGGCCGCCCAAAACTTCCCCTGTTGATCCTGGGGTGCGTCGTCTTTTCGCTCGGCGCGGGCGTTGCGGTGTACTGGACGGTGACGCGCCCCGCTAACAGGCCGGCGGCCGCCACAGCTTCACCACCGCCGCGGCCTGATTCCACAGATCGGCCCCGAGCGTTCCAACCCTCCCCGGTTCCGCGGGGTCTTTTTTCATCCGCCGCCTCGAGACTGAGTTCCGCGCTGGCTGCGTTCCCCGACCGCTCCGGCGAGGAGATCTTCCGCGAACTGAACGCGCAGTCGGCAAAAGACGGTCCGGTTTGCCCGATGGAGTGGAACAGCGATCAACCGGCGGTGGTGTTTGCGAGCGCCCCTTCCGTCAACGCCGCATTGACGCGGTGTGCGGAAGCCGTCGAGCGCCTGCGCCGGTGAACCGCCGTGAAGCACGATACGCTCGCCGAATTTGCGCCTGGAACCGCTTTTATGTGACCCTGTTGCTTTCCCATGGTGCAAATGCTTTCGGGTTTCAAAGCGAGCCGCCGCGATCTGCTGGCCGGCCTCTTAGCGGTCGCGGGTGTCGCCCGCGCTCAGGATCAAACGCCGGAAACCATCGCCGGCAAGCGCCCGCTCCTGCTTCACAACGACCGCCCGGAAGATCTCGAGACGCCCATCGACCTTCTGAACACCTGGCTGACTCCGAACGATGCCTTCTTCGTCCGACAACATCTGCCGCGGCCGCGGGTGGAAGAAGACGCGTACCGCTTGGCCCTTTCTGGCAAGGTTGCCAGTCCCAGGGAAATCACGCTCGCGGATCTTCGGGCGCTCCCGCAATATACGGTTACAGCGACCCTCGAATGCACCGGCAACGCGCGCGGTTTCTTCCGTCCACGCGTCCCCGGAATCCAGTGGGGCCGCGGCGCCATCGGCAACGCCGAGTGGACCGGCCCGCGCGTCAGCGACGTTCTGAAACTGGCGGGCGCGGATGCGGGTGCGCGCTTCCTCACCACCAACGGCGCCGACATCGGCATCGCCAAAACGCCCGATTTCATCCGCTCCTTGGGCATGGAAAAAGCCCTGCACCCGGCCACCCTGCTGGCCCTTAAGATGAATCGCGAGCCCTTGCCCGCGCTTCACGGTTCTCCCGCGCGGCTGATCGTTCCCGGCTGGGATGGCACCAGTTGGGTCAAGTGGGTCACCTCGCTGACGGTCGCCGACCAACCCGACAACGGCTTCTTTATGAACCCCGCCTATCGATTTCCGAAGCATCCGCTGCAACCCGGCGTCCCCGTCAATCCAGCGGACCTCGAAGTGATCGAAGGCATGCCCGTAAAGTCCTTCATCACCAGCCCTGCCGACCAGGCGAAGCTTTCTCTCTCGCCCGCCGTCCTGCGCGGCGTGGCATGGGCCGGAGAAGAGCGGATCACCCGCGTCGAGGTTTCGACCGACGGCGGACGGCACTGGTCGGACGCCGAACTTTCACAGCCGGATTTGCCCTTCGCCTGGCGCCTGTGGAATCTCGCATGGACGCCGCCGCAACCGGGTTATCACACCATCCTGTCGCGTGCCACCGATTCGGCCCGGCGCACCCAGCCGATCGTCGCCACCTGGAACCCGTCGGGATACTTATACAACGCGATCGATCAGGTCGGCGTTCTGGTGACCGCATGAGAGCCGTCCGGATCGGATTCGCCGTCGTCCTTTGTACCGGCGCCCTGCTTGCCGCCGACACGGAGCTGTTGGAGCGCGGCCGTCACGCGGAGCAGCGCGAGTGCGTCCCATGCCATAGCCTGCGCCTGGTGGAAAGCCAGCGCTTGTCGCCCGCCGCATGGGGCAAAGAAATCGACAAAATGGCCGGATGGGGAGCCGTGGTGTCAGACCGGCAACTGCTTCTCGACTATCTTTCCCAGCAGTACAGCGACGCCAAACCCGTGCCACGCCCGGACCTTTCCGGCGACGGATCCCGCGAGCCCCGGAAGTAAACCGCAGCCGGCATCTTAGATCCGCTGCTTCTTCCAGTTTCCCCGCCGGAACGCGTAGACCGCGCATGAGGTCAGCACCACGTCCGATATCGGCATGGCTGCAAAAGCGCCTTGCACCCCGTATCCCAAGCGTATCCCGAGCAGATACGCCACCGGAATCTGGAAAACCCAGAACGCGAAGAAGTTGATGATGGACGGTGTCACCGTGTCCCCCGCGCCATTGAACGCCTGCGTCAGCACCATGCCCCAGGAATAAATCACATAGCCCATCGAGAACGTTCTAAGACACGTGACCGCGACGGTTGCAGTTCCCGGATCTGAAGTGAAGATGGAGACGATGTGCGCCGGGAAAGCGATCATCACCACCGACACCAGGCCGAGGTAAGCCATGTTGTACAAGCCCGTGCGGTAAACGGCGGTCTCGGCGCGCTGCGGCTTCTGTGCGCCCAGGCTCTGCCCTACCAGCGTGGCCGCCGCGTTGCTGAATCCCCACGACGGCAGAATGGTGAAAATGATCAGGCGCACCGCGATCGTATAGCCCGCCACGGCGACGCTCCCGAACGTGGAGACAATGCGCACCAGCCCCAGAAAGCTTGCCGTAACGATGAGAAACTGCAACATCCCGGTCAGCGACACGCGCAGCAGCCGCCACATGAGCGCGGGCTTTAGCCGAAGCTGCGAACGCCGAATCGCAATGCGGTTGCCGGGGCGGCTGAGCTCCCAAAGCTGGAATAGAACACCGATGCTCCGGCCCGTCGTGGTGGCCACCGCCGCGCCGAAGACGCCGAGGCGCGGAAACGGTCCCCAGCCGTTGATCAGGCAGGGATCGAGCGCGATGTTGAATGCGTTCGCAATCCATAACGAGCGCATGGCGAGCGAGGGGTCGCCCGCGCCGCGGAAGATTGCGTTGATCAGGAACAGGAGAAAAATGGCGGCGGACCCGCTCAACATCAACTGCGTATACCTGGCGTTGGCGAGGACTTCCGGCGAGGCGCCCATCAACCGCAAAAGCGCGCCCGCTCGAAAGAACCCGACGATGCCGAAACCAGCGGCAATTATCAAGGACAGCCCAATGGCCTGCACCGCCCCGTCGGCCGCGCCTTCCGTATCTTTCTCGCCGGTGCGCCGCGCCACGAACGCGGCCGCCGCCATGCTCAGGCCGAGCGCGACTCCGAAGATTATGCTAAGCAGAGACTCCGTATAGCCCACGGTAGCCACCGCGTTGGGCCCAAGCCGGGCGACGAAGAACACATCCACGATGCCGAACAGCGACTCCATCGCCATCTCCAAAATCATCGGGATGGAAAGGAGAATGATGGCGCGGTTCAGACTTCCTTCGGTGAAGTCCTGGTGCGTTCCGAATAGCGCTTCCTTCAGCAATTAATCGGCTCGCTCGCGCACGGGCGTACGAAACCCACAGGCTGTCCCCTAACAAAGATTCCCATTCACCCTAACTTACTCCGCCGCCTTGCCCCAAACCTGATCCAGGAACTCATATCGGTCCCGATGACCATCCGGCTTCGCTGCGGCATCCGCGTCCAGGTGCATGACGGGCCAATTATCCGCCGCGCTGTATTTCGGCCACGCCGGCAAACCGGGACCGTTCGGGTCGCCCGTCCGCGCGAAGTTCGTCCAGTAAGCGCCCATCAGATCCGAAAGCTTCCGGTCTTCCGGACGCCACGCCGCGCCGGGCCGCGTGTCCAGCGCGCCGAACACATACTCGATCTCATCCGAATGGAACGCTCCCATCGCCGCCGGGTGATTCTTGTCGCCGGGCGAAGGCAGGCCGAAGTAGTAGCGATAAACCGGAGCGCCGCCGGTCTGCACCTGCGCTTCCAGCCACCGCCACGTGGAATAGGCGATGAACCGGTCACCCGCGAAATCTCCCGCGGAGATCTCCGCTTCCGCGTCCGTTTTGGCGCCATAGACGGCCAGGAAATTCGGCGCGTTCGTTCCGAAATCGGTTGCCGCCTGCTTGGCGAAACTATCGGCCGTCGGCTTGGTTTTCGCGAAGACTACCGCGGCCCGCATCTCGTCCGCATTCCATCCCGCAAGCAGCGGAATATGCGCCTGCTTGCCGGCGGCGTAAATCGCGGGAACACTGTCAGGGAGGAAGTAGCCGTCGACGTTGGGTCCGAAGCGCGGCGGAGGCGGAGTAGTCTTGGCGATCGCGGCGGCAAGAACTTCGGGTGCCGGAATCTTGCGCAGCTCCATGATCGAGGTGGCGTGAAGCGCAGTAGCCGCGAAATCGGCGCCGGCTTTCTCCGTCTTCGCAAGCGAGCCGTAACTCAAGCCCCCGCTGAAAAACGCCCCGCCGCTCTCGCCGATCGCCTTCGCGACCAGATCCTTCGACAAGGGCGACGCCATGACGGAACTCACCGCGAATGAGCCCGCCGATTCACCGAAGATCGTGATGTTCGAGGGGTCGCCGCCGAAGCCCGTGATATTAGCTTTCACCCATTGGATCGCGGCGGCCATATCCATCAGTCCGTAGTTTCCCGACGCGTGGTGCGGCGATTCCGCCGTAAGATCCGGGTGCGCGAAGAACCCGAATATGCCCAGCCGGTAGTTCATCGAAACCACCACCACCCCACGCTTCGGAAGGAACTCGCCGTCCTGCCTGCCTTCCGACGTGCCGCCGCCCGCGAAGCCCCCACCATAGATCCACACCATCACCGGGAGGCTCGCCGGCTTGGCGTTGGCGGGCGTCCAGACGTTCAACGTCAGGCAGTCTTCACTTGGCCCGGGATCATGAAAAACCATGTCGTTGTAAGCAGCGGACTGGTAGCAGTGCGACCCAAACTCTTTCGCAGATCGCACACCTTTCCACGGCGCGGCCGGCTGCGGCGGCTGCCATCGCAGATTGCCGACGGGCGGCGCGGCGTACGGGATGCCCTTGAAGGCGATCACTTTCTTATCGCTCGTAAACGCACCTTCCACCTTGCCGTGGTCGGTTGCGACTTGCAGCGGGCCGGCGCCAAACGCGATGGCGGTAAACAGAATGCCGGACGCCGTGCACTTGAGAGACTTCAACGGAAACGGATGCATGGGTTCTCCGGAGCTAACTTATCATGACCCTGTCTTCGCGTTCACCGTCGCGCTCAAAATCAACATCGGCGTGGTACGCTAAGGGCGCCGATGCGGCGTATTGAACTTGCTGTTATTTCCATTTGCTTTGGGTCGATTGTTTTCAGTCAAGTTACCCCCTGTACGGTAGCCACGATCGCCGGGCCGGCTTCTCTTTTCGCGGGCGACGGTGGACCAGCGACGAGCGCTTCCTTTTCGTTTGTGGGCCGTTTCCGGTTCGACCAAGCGGGCAACCTTTTCATTCCCGATACAGGTAACAATCGAATTCGCAAAGTCAGTCCGAACGGTACAGTCACCACCATTGCGGGAACGGGTGTGGCGGGATTTAGCGGCGATGGCGGACCCGCCACCAGCGCGGAGTTATATCTTCCGGTTGCGGTTAGCCCGGATAATCAAGGAAATCTCTACATCGCGGACGGGGACAACCGAATCCGCAAAATTGACGCCAATGGAATCATCACCACTTACACAGGTAGTGGGTCAGTTTGAACTGCTGGCCGGGTCGATTTCGGCTCGACCGCTTCAAGTAGAGCGACGATCTCTTCTACTTTCCAAACGTGATTCGCGGCTCCAGCTTTGACGGCGGGCGTAGTTTTCAGGGTCTGGTGAGCGCGCCAAAAGTTATACCACGTGAAGTAGATCGCGACCGACGCGTGGTTCTCAAACCTCTTGGAACAGGCGTTTGCCAATCTCGTGAAACGTCGGCATCGACATCCGCATGGATAAGTTGCTGCGCTCGATGTAGCTTGTGTAAATGTGCGCGGGATCAGGGTCACCAGTGACATGACGGGCCCGCATCCGATGCATGCGGCGGGGCTATAGCGAGAACCATCTGGCATATCGCGAACATAGATTTTGTAAAGTTGCGCATAGTCAATTTCGGACCCGAAAGCGCTATCAACCGCCGTGAGATACGCCTTGAGTCCATTCGTGGTGAGTTGCACGCGATTGGCAAGCCGCCCAGCTAAGTCCTCGATAAAGTCACGCGCGGTGATCGCGTCACGCTGACCAATCATCCAAGCCGGAATCAGCTTCGTATCAGCATCAATCGCGTTCCATGTCCAAACATCGCCTACAAAACAGCGCGGTTGATGCGGACGCGGTTGCCGACAACGATCAGGAGATTGATTTGCCTGCTGGAGGGGAGAACTCCAAAGCAACGCTTACGCTTGCCCCTCCGGTCTCAGCTTAGACCATCGAGCTTTCGCTGCCTTTCTTGCTATCGCCACTCGCTTGCGCGGGGAGAGTTTTTTCAGCTCTGGCTTTTCCGCCCTTCGCCCCGCCTAACCTTCCTAGTGCCACCGCCGCAGGATTCTTTTCTATCCTGTCGAATGGCAATGGCGATCCGTCCCATTGTTCGCCGATGGCTTGCTCCACCACGCGCTTCGCGACCGTGGTAAAGTCGTGATCTTTTTGCTTGCTTGAAGCGCTAGGCATGATAGGATCATTACGCAGCGGTATGCACCACTCAAACCTTGGCGCCTATATCGGCGCAGTGATCGCAGTCATTGTGATCTTCGCGGCAGTTAGAAACAGGCGTCGCTAACCAATTTTACGCGCCGCGCTGCGCTGTTCTATTTTCTGACCCACTACCGGACCCCGGATTTTAGGTTTCAAACTGACCACTCTCAGAGATCTACACCAAGTAACGGCACGGTTATCATCTCAACTACAACGCGATCGCTCGCGCCAGCCGCACCGCCGGATTTTCCTGCAACTTCCGAATCACAGCCTCCGGCACGGCCGCGTCCGTTGAGACGACCGCGACCGCTTCGAACGGCTTCCCCGGTTCAGCCGGACCTTCGCGCCTTCCCAGTGAGAAGTTGGCGATGTTCACGCCATTTGATCCGAGTACATTTCCCACGTGTCCAATCACGCCGGGCACGTCGTCATTCTTCATGCAGAGTAAGTGGCCTTTAAGCGTGGCCTCGCAATAGATGCCGTCGATCTGTAGAAGCCGCGGCGCGCCCAGCAGGCTCGTGCCTTCCACCACCGTCGCGCCGTTCTCCGTTTCCAGCTCGATGCGGATGCTATCCGAATAAATCACGCGCGGTTCATGTCGTTCCGTGATGGACCAGCCTCGGTCGCTCGCAATCTGCATCGCGTTCACGATGTTCACCGTCTGCGAAGCACTGCGTTTCAGCAGGCCCGCGATTCCCGCGTTGCGGAGCAGGGCGGTGTTGCTCTCGGCTATGCGTCCAGAGTAAGTGATGCGGACGGCGCGTGGATGCGCCGCGGCCAGGTAAGCCGCAAAGGTGCCCAGCCGCTCGGCTACTTCCAGGTAAGGTCCCACGGCGCGATATTGCTCGGGAGAGATGGCCGGCATGTTCACCGCGTTAATGGCCACGCCGGATTTCAAATACTCCACCATCTGTTCGGCGATCCGCACGCCGACGATCTCCTGCGCCTCTTCCGTCGATCCGCCGATGTGCGGCGTCGCGACCAACGCTTCGAGAGCGAAGAGCGGGTTATCGGCCTTCGTGGGTTCCTCGGTGAAGACGTCGAGAGCCGCGCCGGCGACGTGTCCGGAGTCCATCGCCGCCTTGAGCGCAACGGGATTGACCAACTCCCCGCGCGCGCAGTTGACGATGCGAATGCCCGGCTTCATCCGAGCGAACGCGGCATCGTTCAGCATGCCCTCCGTCTCGGGAGTCAGTGAGACGTGCAGCGTCACGTAATCGCTCGCGGCATAGAGTTCATCGAGCGGCATCAATTCAATGCCCGCGTCCTTCGCGAGCTGCGACGTAACATAGGGATCGCTCGCGATGATGCGCATGTCGAAGGAGCGCGCGCGGCGGGCTACTTCACGTCCAATGCTCCCCAAACCGACGATGCCAAGGGTCTTGCCGCGTAGTTCGTGGCCGAGAAACTTCTTCTTCTCCCACTTACCGGACTTAGTGGAAGCGGACGCTTGAGGAATGGCGCGGGCCATTGATAGCATGAGCGCGAGCGTGTGCTCGGCCACCGAGATGGCATTGCCGCCCGGCGTGTTCATCACCAGCACGCCGGCCGTCGTGGCCGCTTCCAGATCGACGTTATCGACGCCGACTCCGGCGCGCCCCACCACGCGAAGCTTCGGCGCCTGCTTCAATAAGTCGGCGGTTACTTGCACGGCGCTGCGGACCACCAGCGCGTCGCAATCCGCCAGATGTTGAGCGTACTCTTTGGGGCTGGAGACAATGACATTCCAGCCGTGCTGGGCGCGGAATAAGTCAATTCCGGCCGCAGCCACAGGCTCGGCAATCAGGATATTCATTTGGCAATCGGCCTTACGCTGTAACCAGTTCGGGTGTCTGAGCCTTAGCGGATTTTTGCGCTCGCGAGGTAGCGTAGAACTGCTGGACCGCGGCCACGCCCGTTCCGAACTGCACCGGAATGCCGTTCTCAGAAAGGATCAGTTCGAGACCCGCCACCAGACCGAACAGGTCGGTGTAATCGAAGTAACCGAGGTGCGCGATGCGAAAGATGCGGCCCTTCATGCTGCCCTGCCCGTTAGTGATGATGGAGCCGAACTGCGTGCGGAAAGCCTTCACGATCACCCCGGAATCCATGCCCTTGGGTGCTACTATAGCGGTGACGGCGCTTCCCGGATGCTCGGGCGAGAAGAGTTCCAAACCGAGAGCCTGTGCGGCCGCGCGGCAAGCGCCTGCAAGCTGTTGGGCGTTCTCGATCAAATTCGCCATACCGAGTTGCTTGACATACTTCAGCGATTCGGCCAACGCGAGTATCAGTGAAGTGGCCGGGGTCCAACTCGATTCAGCGGCGTCCGCGCTTTTCTTTTCCTTCTTCAGGTTGAAGTAGTAGTGCGGAAGGTCGGCGGTTGCGGCATGCGCCCAGGCTTTCGGGCTCACGGACAGGAAGGCCAGTCCGGGTGGAATCATGAAGCTCTTTTGCGAACCCGAGATGCAGACGTCGAGACCCCAACCATCGATATCGAGCGGCATCGTTCCGAGGCCGGTGATGGCATCGACCACGAAGATCGCGCCGGTGCGCGCGACTAACTTCGCCATCGCGTGAACATCGTGCTGCGCACCGGTGGAAGTCTCGCAGGCCTGCACGAAGACGCCGCGCGTGTCGGGTTCCGAGTGGAGCGCTTCAGCGACGCGCTCCGGGCTAACGACGTCCCCGTATTCGGCGGTCAACACGTTGGCTTGCAGACCGTACGCTTTGGCAATTTCGGCCCATCGCTCGCCGAATTTCCCGGCCGAGCAGACGATCACTTTATCGCCGCGCGAGAAAAGATTGGAGACGGCGGCGTCCATCGCGCCCGTTCCGGAGGCGGCGAAACAGAGCACGTCATGCGACGTTCCCATGACTTCTTTCAGGTCCGCAAGGGCCTGTTTATAGAGGTTGCGGAAGTCTTCGGTGCGATGGTGAATATCCGACGCCATCATGGCGTGGAGTGCTGGCGGATAGAGCGGCGTCGGCCCGGGAGTCAGGAGACGTTGTTTACGAACATGCATGATGTGGGTTGAATCAACTAGAATAGCAAAACATAAATGTCACTCCTTGAGCGGGTACAGACGGATCTGGTAAGCGCGATGAAAGCGCGGGATGAGGCGCGTCTCAGCACGCTCCGCATGATGAAGGCCGCACTACAGAAGTACACGATCGACACCATGAAGCCGCTGGATCCGGCGGCGGAGCAGCAAATTCTGAAGAGCATGGTGAAGCAGCGGCAGGATTCCGCGGAGGCGTTTCGCAAAGGCGATCGCGCGGAGATGGCCGACAAGGAAGATTCCGAGCGGAAGCTGATCGAAAGCTATATGCCCGCCGGAGCCTCCGATGCGGAACTCGATGAAGCGGTGACGGCTGCGATAGCCGAGACCGGCGCCACCGGACCGAAGCAGATGGGCTTGGTGATCAAGGCCGCGCAAGGCAAACTGGCAGGCAAGACGGTAGACGGCAAAATTCTCAGCGAGAAGGTAAAGGCCAAACTCCAATGACGCCCACTCCAACCAAGCATCGCCCGTTCGTTCCTGAAAACGTAAAGATGAAGGAGTTCACGTTGCGGGCCCTGCTGATCGGGCTGGTGATGTGCGTGGTGCTGGGCGCGGCCAACGCGTACCTGGGCTTGAAAGCGGGCCAGACCATCGCGGCAACTTATCCGGCGGCGGTGATCGGGATGGCGGTGCTGCGCGTTTTCAAGGGTTCCATTCTGGAAGAGAACATCGCTCGTACAGCGGGCTCTATCGGAGAATCGGTCGCGGCCGGAGCGGTGTTCACCATACCTGCTTTCGTCTTATCGAAGGCATGGCCATCGTTCAATACGCCGGGGGCTTACTGGAAGTCGACCACGCTGATGCTGATGGGCAGCGTGCTCGGAGTGCTGTTCGTGTCGCTGGTGCGGCGGGTGTTAGTGGAAGATCCGGAGTTGCCGTTTCCGGAGTCGCTCGCCGCGTCGCAGATACACAAAGCCGGCCAGGCCGGCGCACAGGCGGCGAAGTATCTGTTCTATAACATCGGGCTCGGCGCGTTTATTCAATTAGTCGCAGCGCTGAGCGTTTTCGCGGCGGATCACGATTATATCTTCGGCATCGGACGCAGCGGGCCGAAGACGCTGCGGTTGGGTGCTTCGGGGACGGCCAGCGCGTTTCCCGTCGGCGGCGTGACCAACTTATCGGGCCCCACAGTTAGTCCGGCGTTTGTCGGTGTAGGTTACGTGATCGGGTTCCGACTGGCGGCGCTGAACTTCTCGGGGAGCATTTTGGCGTGGGGTTTGTTAGTGCCGTTGTTCATGTATTTTCTCGGGCCGCAGATTCATAACATGCTACCGGCGGGAACGAACGATCAAGGTTGGCTGCCGCAAACCGCCGCGGTGTGGCGCTTCATCGTGCGGCCAATCGCGGTGGGCGGCATGCTGGTTGGCGCGGCTTACACGCTGTGGCGCATGCGCGCGAACCTATGGCTGGGATTGAGCCGCGCATTTGCGGAACTACGGGGTGGAACGCCCGCGCCGGAATCGGTGGCGCGGACCGAACGGTACATGAGCTCCCGCGTGGTCCTGGCGCTGATCGGCGTCATCTTCGCCGGCATGATTGTGCTGTATTCGTACTTATCGGGCGGCTGGGTCGCGGGCGTGGTGGCGGCGGTGGTGATGATCGGAGTCGGCTTCTGCTTCGCCACTGTTTCGGGATTCCTGGTGGGCGTCATCGGGTCGTCGAATAATCCGATCTCCGGGCTGACGCTATCCACGTTGATCATTGCGGCGTTGCTGCTGGTGTCGCTGGGCGTGCATGGAGTCGGCGGAGTCATCGCGGTGCTGGGTGTGGCGGCGGTGGTGTGCGTGTCGTCCGCTGTCGCGGGAGAGTTGCTGCAGGATTTTAAAGTCGGCTACATTTTGGGCGGCACGCCGCGCAGTATTCAGATCGTGGAACTGATCGCCGTGGTATGCGCCAGCGTGGTCATGTACTTCCCGTTGCTGGTGCTGCATCAGGGCAACATCAACGCCGGCGGAATCGGTTTCGGCGATCCGAAGTTATCCGCGCCGCAGGCTGGATTGATGGCTTACCTGGCGCAAGGCATCGTCGGTGGTGAGATGGCCTGGCCATTGATTCTGGTGGGCATCGCGATGGGGATTGCGCTAATTCTGGTGCAGGTCAAAAGCCCGATGCTGGTGGCCATCGGGATGTATCTGCCCTTTGGAACCGTCGCGGCGATCTTCGTGGGCGGCGTGGTTCGCGCGGCATCGGACTGGTTCATGAAACGGCGCGGATTGAACGAGGCGCAGCAGGCGCGCGTGGAGAACGTCGGCGTGCTGATCGCTTCCGGCTTAATTGCGGGAGAAGCGCTGATGGGTTTATTTACCTCGTCGCTGCTGTTCTTCGATATTCAATTGCCGGTCGTGTTCAAAGACCCTTCTTACTTACTGGGAATTGCCGTGCTCGGGCTATTGGCTTTTGTACTAATCCAGATTCCGCTTTCCAATGCGGGACGGCCGGAAGATCCCGCGCCGCCGGCCGCCTTTGTGTAAGTGGATCGGGTTACTGACTAAGTGTGAAGTTAACGTCCACCGTGGTCATGACCATTACGGGTTCGCCGTTTAATAGAGTCGGCTTGTAGATCCACTGCTGAACCGCGTCCTTGGCCGAAGCGACTAATAGCGGATGGCCGCTGATCAATGTCAGATTCTGAACCCGTCCCTCCTTGTCGATTACAACGTTGAAGCGGACCGTCCCCTGGATGCGCGCTTGACGGGCCAGGGGCGGATAGACGGGCTCAACCTTGTTAATCAGATTAGCGGCGACGACATTGGCGCCCATGCGAATCTCGCCTGGGTGCGACTGCTGGATCGCTGAAGAGGGGATGCCCCCGATGACGCCGCCCATCACCCCGCCTTGGGGTGCGGCGCCTTCCGGCACAATGCGAGCGTTCGGTAGCTTCTTGGCTTCCATCGCCTTCTGCATCCACATAATCGCGGTTGCGGTATCGGCGCGCCACTGCTCCGGCGTGTCGTCGAGATCGGCGCGATAGCGAATCAGCAGGTTCAGGTAGGTCATGGCATCCGAGTAATCCGGCGATATCTGAAGCGCGTGCCGCATGTCATCGATACCTTTGTCGAGGATGGGGATCCACATCGCTTTCAAGCTCTCGCGAAGTTGCGCCTTAGCGATAGGCCCGGGGTCCTCGGGTTTCTGGCCGGAATCGACTCGCGCCTGCCGATCGACCGGCAGCCAGCCGCTCCAGGCAATCACGCCGAGCGTGTAGTAAGCCTCTTTATTATTCGGGTCAACCGCAATCACTTTCTCGTTCCACTCGGTAGCTTCGGCGAACTTTTTCTCGTTGTAGTACAGCGTTGCGATGGAAGCGAGCGCAAGAACGTTGCTCGAATCCAAATCGAGTACCTTTCTAAATTCCACCAGCGCATCCGTGGCGAACTGGAGGTTTTCGGGCGTGTCCGCGCCGGGGATGAATTGCATGTCTAGGGCGGTGCCCAGGTACAAGTGGGCTTTGACGTTATTGGGATCCGCCGTCACCGCCTCGCGGAAGTCGTTGACCGCATCCGGATACTGGCGTGCCTGGAAGTGCTGCGCGCCACGCTCCATCGCATCCTGAGCGAAGCAACCTATCGGAAGTAGAACCACCAGCCAGCAGAGACCGCGCATAAAATACTCCTGCCGATATTAGACACCAATCCAAGGCGATTCGTGCCCACGGGCTTGAATTAACTCCAGACTTTCCACTATTCCGTCACGAACCAGTAACGCCTCGTCGAAATTATTGACGCTCGGACATATATGGCGTGGGAGCAAGTACAGGGGCATTCCAATCGGTGGTACTTCGGAACCCTCATCGGCGGCGAGCGGCAGATGCTCCTCGCTGGGTTTCAAGGCTTGCAGTCTGGGATGGCCGATCACCGCGCAAGTAGGTACGCCGGCATCGGCGGATACGCTTTTGTGGCCGGCGTTGCAGGTTAGCCTGCGCGGGGCGGGATGACTGACAACGGTCGCGAGCACCAGCGCGGCGGGTTGGTAGCCGAGTTCCGGCGGTAACAGCGAGAGGCTGGTGGTGTCGTTGAACAGGATGGTGCCGGGCGACGCGCGGTGCGTGAATGAGCAGTTACGGAATCCGGGGTAAGCCATCGCGTAAGGGAAGGCCGGCGACCCGGACGTTATCGCTTCCGCTACCCGCACTCCCGCGCGGTCCAGCCCGCCGATCAGATTGAGCAGGCGATCGTAACATGCGTAGGCTTCCGCCTCACGATGGACGTGACCGTCGTAGAAGTGAATCCCGCGGAAGCGGTCCCCGGCTAATCGCGCCATAGCCGCGATGGCGGAAACCGCGTCCGGTTCGATGCCTGTGCGATCCATCCCGGGATTCACATCGATGAAGATGCCGACGCGGCTGGATCGCCACGGTTCCATCTGGGCGGGATTCTCCACCAACACGGAGACGCGGGTCTCGGGATAGAGCGCGGCAATCTGAAGCACGCGCCGGGCGTTGGCGCCAACCACGGGGTAAGCCACCAGCACATCCTCAGCGCCGCACTCGCAAGCCACCAGCAGTTCGCGCGTGGTGGAAACCTTAAAGTGACTTACACCGCGAGCGATCAGCCTGCGAATGACCCAGGGCATTTTGGAGGTCTTAAGGTGCGGACGCCAGCGTCCGGCATTGCCGTTCATGGCGCGAAGTGTGGCGTCGATGTTGGAGTCCACAAACCGTGGATAGATCAGCAGCGCGGGCGTGAGAATCCTGTCCGGGTCACCGATCGCGTATTGACTCAGATCGATCGTCACTTGACTTTCCGCGACATCGCCAAATCGACGGCCTCTATCAGTGTGTCGGCGCCGTACGGCTTCTTAAGGAACGCGGTGAACCTCTTGCTCTTCAGGCGGAACTCCGCTTCGCTCTCTCCGAGTCCGCTCGAAAGGACGATGGGGACGTTTGTGGAGATCTCATGGAGCAGTTCGAGCGCCTCCTCACCGCCCATGACGGGCATGAGAAGATCCAGAATCACGACATCGATTTCCTTGGAATGTTCGCGTAACACTTCGACGCCGCGGCTCCCATTGGTCGCGGTCAGCACTCGGAAGCCCCGCTGGGTCAGGATAGCTTTGGCCAGTTGCCGAATCATCTCCTCGTCATCGATTACCAACACGGTCCCCTGCCGGAGTTTGAAGCGGTCTCGTTTCGACGGCGCGGCGGTTCGCACGGGCCTACTGGATGCCGGCAGGAGGATTTGAAATGACGAGCCCAGACCGGGCCGGCTGTAAACACGGGTGACCCCGCGATGACCTTTGACGATTCCCTGGACTGCCGCGAGGCCGAGACCGCGTCCGGTGAACTTCGTAGTAAAGAACGGATCGAAGATACGCGCGCGGGTATTCTCATCCATGCCGATCCCGGTGTCTTTTACTTCCAGCGAGACATAGGTGCCGGGAACAATCTTATCGGCGGCGTAAGTGGTCAGCACGTCTTCCTCGGTCAGGTCCCGTTGGCCTGTCCGAACGTCCACTCTTCCCGGTTGATTTCCGAGGATGGCCTCCGCGGCGTTAATGATGAGGTTCATTACTAACTGCTGAATCTGGCTTGGGTCGGCTTCAACGGGCGGGAGACCGGGCGTCAGATCGAGATTCACTTCCACCGTCTTGGGGATTGATGTGGCAATAAGGGCGGAGATCTCGCGGATGGATTCGCCGAGATCGAACACCTGGGTTACGAATCGGCCCTTGCCGGCGTAAGCCAGCATCTGCGCGGTAAGGAACGCGGCGCGTTCAGCGGCGCCAATCACGTCGCGCAGATATTTCCGGACGGGATCCTCGACGGGCGTATCGGCCAGAGCGAGACTGGCGTTGCCCAGAATGCCCGTGAGCAGATTGTTGCAGTCATGCGCGATGCCGCCGGCGAGCAACCCCAGGCTTTCGAGCTTTTGCGTGTGCTGGAGTTCGCGCTCGAATCTCTTGCGTTCGGTCAGATCCCGGACGTTGAGCTGAATGGAGCGGCGGTCCGTTTCCGAGTAGATGTTCGCGATGACTTCGGTCTGAAGCTGCTTCCCGTCGCGGGACACAAGACCGAAGTCCGGGAGGCGCACAACGCCCTGGTCGCGGATCTGTTCGAGGACCCCGCGGAGGGTGTCGGCGTTCTCAAGGAACGGCGTTTCCCACAGCTTTAGACCGACGACGCGGTCCCGGGAATAACCGGATAACTGCTCGATGAACGGGTTGATATCGGTCACTTCTCCGGTGGCCGCGTCAAGGATAATAATGCCGTCGCGGGCGGCCTCGAACAGCCTGCGATAGCGCGCTTCGGCGGCGCGCTTCCGCTCCGTAATATCCTCGAAGGCGACCAGAGTTAAACCGGAACCGCCGCCGCCCTGGATACGGCGGCCGTTCAACAGCATGGTCTTGGGGCTGTTTCCGGGTTGGGTGAAAGTTACCTCGACATCGTTGACGGAGGAATTGCCGGCGCCCATCTGCGCAAGCAGTGCGCGCACAAGATCCGACCGGAACGCTTCACGGCCAACCTCATAGATGTTGCGCCCGACGGACTCGGAAGCGGAGGTATCGAAGAAGTCGTAGAAGGAGCGGTTGGCGTTCTGGACACAGAGCTTCTGATCGAGCACAACCAACGGGGCGCGAACAGTATCGACAATCGCCTGGGCGTAATCGCGCGCGTCACGAATCTCTTCCAGGTTCTTCTTGAGCTCGCTAACCTCGTGAAGTTCGAGAACCGCGCCTTCGATGCGATTGGTGGACGTGCGGTACGGACGTACGCGCATGGTGTACCAACGGCCCTCGTGGTCCTGAACTTCCTCCTCAAAAGAAATCAGCGTGTCCAGCACCCCGCGCAAAACCTGATCGAGGTTTGGAACGCTGAGGCGATGGTTCAGGTCGGATATGGGGCGTCCGGTATCGGTGGGAATAAGATGCAGGACGGACTCGGCCGACGGGGTGAAACGCCGGATGCGCAGGTCCGCGCTCAACATGACGACGGGCGTATTCATGGAGCTGAGCAGGTTCAAGAGGTCATTGTTCGCTTGAGTCAATTCGGCGTTGCGGCCCTGCATTTCCGCGTTGACGGTGTTCAACTCCTCGTTGGTGGATTGCAGCTCTTCCTTAGCGGTCTGCAGTTCCTCGTTGGTGCTTTGCAGCTCTTCGTTGGCGGACTGGGCCTCTTCATTCGTGGAGCGGAGTTCTTCAATGATGGATTGCAAATACTCGCGGGTGCTGGTGAGCTCGCTTTGGAGGTGCGCAATTTGCTCCGCATCCTCGATGGAACGAAACACATTCGATGCGGGCTCCAGAGCCGCGGCGGCGGACGGTTCCTTAGAGGCGTCCGTGACGAGGTGAGTCAGCGGAACCGGGTCCACGTGTTTCTGGAGGGCCGGCAGGGACTGCCGCGAAACCGGCGCGGGCGGCATGGCGATCGGTTCGCCGACGGACTGGAAAGCTCCGGGAACGCGCTCGGAGAAATCGAAGACGCTGGGCCGAACGCCTTCTTTTCGCGCGAAGATTTTATTCTCCTGGTCGACGATTTCGAAGTACTCGGCCATGCCGCCGAGACTTTCCGACGATCCCAACAGGAGCTTTCCCCGCGGCAGCAGAGCATATCCAAAAGTGACAATGACGCGTTTCCGCAGCGGGGCTTCGAAGTAGATCAACAGATTGCGGCAACTAATGAAATGCATGCGCGAGAGAGGTGGGTCTTTCGCGATGTTGTGCCTTGAGAAAATGCATTGCCCGCGAATGGCCTGGCTGATCTGGTAACCCGAATCGACTCGCGTGAAAAAGCGGCTCAGCCGCTCCGGAGAAACATTGGAAACGGAACTCAGGTCGTAGATGCCGGCGCGGGCCTTTTCGATCATGGCCTCGCTGACGTCGGTGCCGAACATCTGTACCGGAGGATCCAGATCCCTGGACGCGAAATACTCCGCCAGCGCCATCGCCAGCGAGTAAACCTCTTCGCCGGAGGCGCATCCGGGTACCCAGAAGCGGACCGGTTCGCCCGGGCGCAACGCCTGCGTCAGTTCAGGGAAGACTCGATGCTTCAGCGCTTCGAAGACATCGGGGTCGCGGAAGAATTCGGTGACGCTGATCAAGAGATCGTCGAAGAGCGCGCGGATCTCTTCAGGTTCCCGCTGAAGGATGGCGAGGTAACGATCAACGCTTTCGGCCTTGCGCAGGATCATCCTGCGGCCGAGGCGACGCAAAATGGTGGGCTGCTTGTATCGCGCGAAATCGACGCCCGTGCGGTTTCGCAGCAGCACCATAATGCGATGCATCTCAGGCGTCTGCTCGATTAATTCCGATTGAGCGCGGCGGCGGCGGCGATACGGATGAGCGGAGATGAGCGCGATTTCCTCGGCGATGTGGCGCGGAGAAAGAACAAAGTCGACGACGCCCGCGGTGATGGCGTTGCGCGGCATACTGTCGAACTTGGCCGAATCATCCTGGGCAAAGGTGATGCCGCCTTCAGCCTTGATCGCTTTGAGGCCCAGCGTTCCATCCGACGCGGTGCCGGAGAAGACGACGCCAATGGCAGCGGAATGCAGATCTTCCGCAAGCGAAGCGAAAAACACATCGATGGGACGATGCTGCCGGCCTTCGGTGGAGCGCGGCGTCAGATTCAACGTGCGATGGTGAATCGCCATCGCCGTGTTGGGCGGGATCACGTATATCCGATTGGGTTCGACGCGCGTCCCATCCTGAACCTGGGCGACGGTCAACTGCGTTTTTTGGGCCAGCAGATCCGCCAGAATGCTGGGGTGCCGCGGGTCCAGATGCTGTACCAGAACAAAAGCCAGCCCGGTATCCCGCGGCAGATATTGCAGGAACTCGGTGAAAGCTTCCAAACCGCCGGCGGACGCGCCTACGCCAACGACTGTGAAGCCATCCGATGGGCCGGTTTCCTGGCCTCCCGGTACGCTGGTTTGGGATGGATCCGGGAAGGTTTCGGCAGTTCGCTCCGATTCCGAGTCAGACATCTCCTGGCGTTTATCTTAACCCAAAAAGCGGGTTATGATCCGCTCGCGCGACTGGACGCTACCGGGCGCTTTCCGGCATAGGCGCTTTGGGCGTTCGGAAAGAACGTTCCGCATTGTTGTGAACGTCAGTGGAAACTTCCGCGTCACGCCAGAGCCATCGCATCATTTCGGGAAAAACGGTGGCCAGCATTTTCTGACCGTGCCGCTGAATTCCCCAGGAATAATTTACTTCGTAGCCTTTTTCGGTGAGGGCGCGCTCCATTTGCACGTTCTGATAAAACCAATCACGGCTTTGGTCGTAAGTGCCGTCGGCGCGCAGCGAGCGGTTATCATTCCGGCCATCGACTAAGAAGATGCGGATGGGCTTTCTCTCCGTTTTGCGGATGATCTCGGGATAGGCATTGCCGCCGCGCAGGTCCACGAAACTGCCGACGTTACTTAAGACTTTGTGGAACTGATCGGGGCGCTGCCAAGCGACCGTAAAGGCGGCGATGGCGCCGGAACTGGAACCGCCGATGCCGTGACGGTCCGGGTCTTTCGAGATGTTGTAGTTCTTATACAGCTCCGGCATCAACTCATCGCAGATGACACGGGCGTACTTGTCATCGAGCGTGTTGTATTCGGTGGGGCGGTTGGTGGTGCGATCGCCCCATTCGGATCCGCCCGGCTCAGGCTGATCCGGCCGGCGGCCAGGGTTGATGAAGACGCCGATCATGATGGGAATCTCATGGCGGTAGATCAGGTTGTCCATGACGATGGGAGCGCGGATGTCGCCTTCGGGCCCTTTGAAAGCCTGGCCGTCGTTGAAGATCATTAAGCTGGCGGGCACGGCGGGGTCATACTGCGCGGGAACATAAACCCAGTAAGTATGCTGGGTGCCAGGGTAGGCCTGGCTGGGAAGCGTGAACGGACCTTGGAGCGCGCCCTTGGGGACGCCGTCCTGCGGGATGGCATCGACAGCGAGCTTGTAGGCGCCATCGGTATTGGGAACTACCGCCATTGCCGGGCGCGCGGGTGGCGCGGTGGCGGGCGCAGTGGCAGGCATGGCGGCGGGCACAGGCGCCGGGGTCTGCGCAAGTCCGGCGGTAGTCACGAATGCAAGAATCGCAACGATCTTATTTTTCATCTTTTTCGCGGTTAACATATCATAGTGGCAAACCGAAAGGACCTGGTGCGCGACCTTGAAGCGCTGGCGAATCCGGAGCGCGCGGCGTTCTCGCAAAGCTTCTTCAAGACCGGACCCGGCCAGTACGCGGAAGGCGATATCTTCCTCGGGATTGCGGTTCCGGCGCAGCGGCGGACGGCACTCCGTTATCGCGACTTAGCGCTTGCGGAAGTAAAACGTCTGCTCCAATCACCCATGCATGAGGTCCGTTTCTGCGCCCTGGAAATTCTGGTGTGGCAGTACGAGCATGGGGATGAAGCCGTGAAGGAGGAGATTTTCCGCTTCTACCTGGAGCACGCCGAGCGCGCTAACAATTGGGACCTGGTGGATACGTCGGCGCCCTATATAGTGGGCGCGCAGCTTGCGCGACGCGATCAGACTGTGCTCGATCAACTGGCCGTCTCGGATAACTTGTGGCGGCGGCGGATCGCTATCGTTGCCACACTCGGGTTAATTAAGCGCGGCGAACTTGACTCGGCATTCCGCATTTCCAAGTTGCTATTGGGAGATAAGGAGAGTCTGATCCATAAAGCAGTGGGATGGGTGTTGCGGGAGACAGGAAAAGTCTCGGAAGCAAAGCTATTGACCTTTCTCAAGAAGAATTACCCGAGGTTACCCCGCACCACTTTGCGCTATGCGATCGAGCGTTTCGCGCCCGAGCGGCGGGAGCGGATGTTGACGGGAGATTTCGATTAGGCGGCTCCTTGGCCGCGGGGCGCCGCGGATTGTGCACGGTTGTGCATGCGCGGAGGCTTGCACATTTCTTCCAGCAAGCCATCGAGGTGGCGGAGATCCTGGAAGAAAGTTGACCCGGTGGTTGTGCAGGATTGTGCAGCGGCGGCGGTCGCGGGCTCGGGGAGCGGGTCCGCGGTGGGGAGTTCCGGCTCGCGTTGTGCATCGTTGTGCATGGATTCGACGGTTGGGCTTCGGTAGTTTTTGCATTCGGGCTGCGGGGGAGCGACGGCGGTGACTTTGTCGAGGACGGCGATCGCGGCGCGAAGGCGAACGCTGGGCGGAGTTTTCTCGTCGGTCAAGGTTTTGAGGATCGCGTCGACGGCGACCTGGGCGATGGACTGGAGTTGATCGCGCCAGTGCATGGCCTGTTCGTACTGCATGTTGTGCCACTGGTTGCGAAAGGCTTCGGATGAGCGGCGCCAGTTGGCGATGGTGTTGCGGTGGATGTTGGCGGCGTCGGCGGCCGCGTTGATGGTTTTGCCCTGAGCCAGCAATACGAGGATCTGCTGTTGTTGGGCGGTGAGTTCGGAGTTAAGAAGCACGGACGAGTTTCCTCGGCCTCAGTGTAGAAGCGGGAAATCGCGTTCGCGGGGGTAACGGCTGTAAGGTGTTGAAAAAGAGCGGTGAAAGAAATATTTCGGTTGGGTACCAGAATAAGAAATGGGCCGCGGATAAACACGAATGAACGCGAATGGGAACGGAGGATGATTCGGTTATGGATCGGGAAGCTGAAATCCGACGACGATTCGCCTCCACTCGACCTTGGGTTTCTGAAAATTGACTAGCAGGCATAGAGTGCGCCTGAGGCTCGCAAGTAGTTGAGACACTGCGCGATGTGTTCGTTGGAGAGGCGCTCGGCACATTTCAACTCGACGACCAGTACATCTTCCACGAGGATATCGGCGAAGTACTCTCCTACGGATTGGGCTTTGTAAGTCACTGCAAAGGAGACTTCGGCGGCGGCCCGGATGCCCCGGAGGCGTAGCTCGTGGAGTAGAGCGCGCTGGTAGACCTTCTCAAGAAAGCCCGCGCCCAGGGTGTTGGAAACTTCGAAAATCGCTCCGATTACCCGGTTGGTCAAGTCGTCGAAGTATTCGGGTTCAACCGTTTTCATCAGGGCTCATTCTGATAGGGTCGGATTTTGAGGGACACTCGCAGGATTATTATGGGCCGCGGATGAAAACGAATAAACGCCGATGGTAATGGAGAAGAGTCCGATGGCGGACCGGCGGCTGGTCTCTCGAGTTTGCGGGACTGCGTTGCACTCCTGGAAGCTGAAATCCGAAGACGATTGGCCAAAAAAGAAGACTTCGGCGGCGGCCCGGACGCCCCGGAAGCGAAGCTCGTCAGCGCGCAGGGTGTTGGGTCGGATTTTGAGGGACACTCGCAGGATTATTATTGGCCGCGGATGAAAACGAATAAACGCCGATTGGCTGGCGGGTTAGCATCGGAGCGTGGAAGAGAGCGAGATCTACGCGGCTATTGGTGAAGAAGGATTCGAACGGTTGGTGGCGGAGTTTTACCGGCAGATTCCGGCCGATGCGATACTCGGGCCCATTTATGCCAAGCAGGATTTGGTAGGCGCGGAGAAGCGCTTGCGGGACTTTCTGGTGTTCCGGTTCGGCGGTCCAGCACGATACATCGAAGCCCGAGGACATCCACGGTTGCGCATGCGGCATGCTCCGTTTGCGATCGATGCGGCGGCGCGGGATCGGTGGCTGCTACTGATGAGCCGGGCGTTCGAGCAAGCGCGTTTGGATCAGAACGCGGAGAGAGTCCTGCGTGAGTTTTTTGAATCGACGGCGACTTTCCTGATCAATCAGCCCTACTCGTGATGGGGGTGGCGCTCTTCCGGAGTTGCGTAGTTCTCCGCGATCTCCGGCGCCGTGATTTCGATGGAGGAATTTTGCGTGATCAGGGCCGCGATTTGGTCGTCCGTCTTGCCTTGCGACCGCAGCGTTTCGATCTCGTCGCTGATCATGCCGACGAACGCCTGCATCGGAAACATTTCCGGACCAAGACCCGCGGCTTGCCGCAGGGCTTTCTGGGCGCGAATCGCCTGCTCCACGTCGAAGGTTTTCATGGAACCAATTTTAGCAACTAATTCCGCTGGCGAAGGATCAGGAAGACGCTGGCAATGACGATGCCCGCGCCGATCAACATGCGCGCGGTAATGACTTCACCACCGACAAAGTAACCGAGCGCGACGGCAACCACCGGGTTCACGTAGGCGTGGCTGGCGACGCGCGTCGCGGGCATGCGGCCGAGCAGGTAGACGAACGCGGTGAAGCCCAGCAAAGAGCCGCCGGTCACCAGGTACCCGAGCGCCACAGCCGCTTTAAAGGGGATGTGCGGAACTGTATGGAGTTCGCCGGTAATGGCGGAGAGCAATAGGAGCGAGCAGCCGCCGAGCAGCATCTCCGCCCCCGCGGTCAGCGTGTTCGACTTCGGCAGCTTCAGAGAACGCGTCAACACGGAGCCGAGCGACCATGCGGCGGCTCCCGCGAAAATGGCAAGACAGGGGAGGAGAGGTAATTTTTGATCGGTGTTTCTGAGCAGAAGGACGGCGATCCCGCCGAAGCCCAGCGCTACCGACGCGAGCATCCCCCACCGAAACGGCTGGCGGCGCAGAATGAAGACTTCGATGGAAATGGTAATGAGTGGGATGGTGGATTCCAGGACGGACGTGACGCCGGATGGAACGAATTGCTCCGCCCAGAAAAGAAAACCGTAGGTGGCTACGAACATCAAAGCGGCGAGCACGATCAGGCTGCGCCATTCGGCGAGCCGGGGACGCGGCTGCCCGCGCAGGCGCGTGAACACATAGAGCACGAGGCCGGCGATGAAGAAGCGGACACCGGCGGCGAAGAAGGGCGGGATCAGCTGGACGGCCACACGGATCGCGAGGAACGTGGATCCCCACAATACATAGATTGCGAAGAACGCCAGAATGACGCCGGTGCTGTATCTAACCTTCAAAACTTCCATGAGTGGTTACCAGCATCGCACAACTCTCCTAACCTGTAAAATGGGATTTGCCAGTTAAACCGTTCCAGTTGTGCGCGGGCCATGCGGTGCTCGATTTCGTCAACACGCTCGACAACCGCTTCGGCGCCCGTGGGGCGGAGGAGCTATTGCCGGACTATGGAGAATTGCTCCGATTTCTGGAGCAATCGGAAATGCTGACCAGCGCACACGCGCGCCGTCTTGCGCGCTCCGTTCCGAAACAAGCGGGCCGGCGGGCGCTTCAATCCGCGGTGGAGCTTCGCGAGGCGCTGGCGGAAGTGTTTTACCGAAAGCTGGATGGAAGAACGCCCTCAGCGAGTGCGCTGCACGTACTCGAAACGCACTTTCGCCGGGCGAGCGGAAAGCGAACGCTTGCACAGGATGGGGCGGGAGTTCGCTGGGGTTGGAAAACCGCGCAGGACGAGGCGCAATTCCCGGTCTGGATTCTGGCGCAGAAGGCGGCGGATTTGCTTACATCCGACGCGGCGGGGCGCGTGCGGGGTTGCGACAGCCCCACCTGCCGATGGCTCTTTGTGGACACCAGTAAGAACGGCAAGCGGCGCTGGTGCTCCATGGAACTCTGCGGGAACCGGATGAAGGCCCGGCGCTTCCATGAGCAGCACAAGAAGAGCGATCGCGCACGCTAGCATGTCTGAATGCGCGCTTCCCCTTTAACGCTGCTGGTATTCGCAACCCTGTATTCCGTGACCGCTTCCGCCGAAACTCAAACCGTCTCGATTCTCGAAAAGACGCGCGGGATGAAGGCCATGCCGGGTTTCTTTCCCACGTACTACGAGGCGAAGACGGGAAAGCTGTATCTCGAAATCGGCAGTTGGGAGAAGGACTTCTTATATGTGCATGCGCTGGCGGCGGGCGTGGGGTCGAATGATATCGGGTTGGATCGCGGGCAGATCGGTGGAAGCCTGGTGGTGCGGTTCGAGCGCAGCGGTCCGAAGGTGCTGCTGGTGCAGCCCAACCAAAGTTACCGGGCGGTGACGAGCAATCAAGACGAACGGAGGGCGGTGGAAGAGTCTTTCGCGCAGTCGGTGATCTGGGGATTCACAGTGGAGGCGGAAGACGGCGAGCGCGTGCTGGTGGATGCGACGAAGTTTTATCTGCGGGACGCTCATCGAATTCCGGAAACGTTGACGCGCGAGAAGCAGGGGACGTTCACGCTGGACGATTCGCGCAGCGCGCTGTTTCTGGAGCGCACGAAGAACTTTCCGCGTAACACCGAGGTGGAAGCGACGTTGACGTTCACCGGGCATGATCCGGGCGCGTGGGTGGATTCGGTGACACCGAGCCCGGATTCGATCACGGTGCGCGAACATCATTCGTTTGTGGCGCTGCCGGAGAAGCCGATGACACCGCGGCGTTTCGATACCCGCGCGGGATACTTCGGCATTCGCTTCATGGACTATGCGACCCCGATCTCCGAACCGATCGAGAAGCGCTATATCAGCCGTCATCGATTGGTGAAGCGCGACCCGGGTGCGGCGGTGAGCGAACCCGTGGAACCGATTGTGTATTATCTGGATCCGGGCGTGCCGGAGCCGATCCGGTCGGCTCTGCTCGATGGCGCGCGATGGTGGTCGGCGGCGTTTGAGGCGGCCGGCTTTCGCAACGCGTGGCAGGTGAAGATGCTGCCGGCGGATGCGGACCCGATGGATGTCCGCTACAACCTGATTCAGTGGGTGCATCGCTCCACGCGTGGATGGTCGTACGGGTCGACGATCGACGATCCGCGAACGGGCGAGATCATCAAGGGCCAAGTGTCGCTGGGATCACTGCGCGTGCGGCAGGATTACCTGATTGCGGAAGGGCTGATCGCGAAGTATGAGCGCGGCGAAGCGGTGGATCCGCGGATGGAGCAGATGGCGCTGGCGCGGCTGCGGCAACTGGCGGCGCATGAGATCGGGCACACGCTGGGGCTGCAGCATAACTTTGCGGCCAGCATGAACGGGCGCGCGTCGGTGATGGATTATCCGCCGCCGGTGGTGAAGCTGACGCAGGCGGGTGAAGTGGATCTGAGTGACGCTTACGCGACGGGCATCGGGGAGTGGGATAAGATTGCGATCCGCTATGGATACTCGGAGACCGCGCCGGGGCAGGATGAGCGCGCGGCTCTCGACGGGATTCTTAACGAGGCGCACGAGCGCGGGCTGCGGTACATCACGGATCGGGATGCGCGGGCGGCGGGCGGCGCGAGTCCATTCGGTGACTTGTGGGACAGCGGCGACAACGCGGTGGATGAGTTGAACCGCATCATGCGCGTCCGGGAAACGGCGCTGAAAAACTTTTCGGAGCAGAAGATCCGTTTTGGCGTTCCGATGAGCGATTTGGAAAATGTGCTTGTGCCGGTGTATCTGTTGCATCGCTACCAGGCCGAAGCGGCGGCGAAGGTGGTGGGCGGTCTGAACTACTCGTATGCGGTGCGAGGCGACGGGCAGACGGTGGCCGAAATCGTGCCGGCGGCGGAGCAAAGGCGGGCGCTCGACGCGCTGTTGAAGACGCTGGACCCGCGCGCGCTCGCGCTGCCGGAGCGGATTCTCAAGCTGCTTCCGCCGCACCCGCCGGAGTATGAAGCAACGCGGGAAGACTTCCATTCGCGGACCACGATTACTTTCGACTCGCTGGCGCCGGTGGAAGCGGCGGCCGATATTACGGCGGGTTTCCTGCTGCATCCGGAGCGCGCCACGCGGCTGGTGGAATATCACGGCCGGGACGCCCACAATCCGGCTCTGGAAGAAGTGATCGACCGCCTTTTGGATGCGACGTGGAAAGCGCCGAAGCGGGATGCGGAATTGGCGGAAACGGCGCGAGCCATCGACAACACGGTGTTGTACCGGCTGATTCTGCTGGCGCAGGATGCGGCGGCTTCCGAGCAGGCGCGCGCGATCGCTTACGCGAAACTGGATGAGCTGCGGGGTTGGCTACTGGCGCGACCGAAAGCGGATACGGAGCAACACGCGCACTTTCTCTTCGCGGCGGCGCAGATCAAGCTATTTCAGGAAGATCCCAAGCAGATCGGCGTGACGAAGCCGGCGGAGTTACCGGACGGTCCGCCGATCGGATCAAACTGATTGCGCGCCGGCCGGCAAAGGTTCCGGCTTGCTGAAGCGGGTCCAGTTGAAGCCATAGAAGGCGACAAAGGCGAAGCAGAACATGGGCACGATGAAGCCGCGCGACATATCGTACTTATCGGCGACATAACCCATTAGTTTGGGTAAGATCGCGCCGCCCATGATGGCCATGACGATGAACGCGGACGCTTTCTTGGCGCGCGCGCCGAGTCCAAAAATGCCGAGAGCGAAGATGGTCGGGAACATGATCGACATGAAGAAGTAGCTCAAGAATACGCAGACCACCGAGAACCAGCCGAGCTTGAAGAAGATGAGCAGGCAAATGGCGACGTTAATGACTCCGTAAAGGCCGAGGACTTTGTGCGCGGAGAACTTCTTCAATAAGCCCGAGCCCGTGACGCGGCCGATGAGGAAGCACATGAAGCCGACCGACGCGAGGTTGGAAGCGCCTTTGTCGGTGATGGAGAGAACGCCGGCGGGGTTCGCTTTGAACCAACCGAGCAGCCAGTCATGCAGGAACCCCGCGTGGGCGGATAGGCTCGTGAGCGCGTGATCCCAGGAGATTGGAATGGGCGGCACTTCCGAAGTCAGGTAGTTGATGAAGAAGCTGAAAATGCCGGCTTGCGCGGCGACATAGAAAAATTGCGCGGCCACGGCCAGGACGAAGTGTTTGTGGGTCCAGATGGAGCGGGAGTTGTGGGCGGTGGCATCGTCCAGATGATAGACATCGGCGGTCTTGATATCGGGAACTTTCGCAAACACGAACACGCCCGCCAGGACCAGGACGACGATGGCTATGGCGACGTAAGGGATGTAGAGAGTTTGACTGCCGGTGCTGGCCCCGTTGGCATCGATGGAATAGAAGAAGACGCTTCCGACGCTGGGGGCGACGATCCAGCCGATGCCGTTACTGGACTGGGCGAGATTGATGCGCGTTGCGGCGTAACGCGGGTCGCCGAGGACGGTGGTGTAGGGGTTGGCGATGGTTTCGAGGAAAGTGAGGCCGGAGGCGATGACGCAAATGCCAACAAGGAATGCGAAGAAAGCCATGTTGGGGGAAACGCTTCCATCGTGGACGTGGGCGCTGATACGGGTAGCGGGGACGAACCAGAATCCGCCGGCGGAGACAAGCAAAAGGCCGGCGATGATGCCGCCCTTGTAACCCAACTTACTGGCAAGCCAGCCCGCGGGCAAAGACATCAGGAAGTAGCCGAGGTAATGCGCGAACTGCACCCAGGCGGATTGCGCCTTGCTGAGATTCATCTCTTCCTGAAAATGCTTGTCCATCACGTCGATCATGCCGTTGCAGAATCCCCAAAGGAGAAACAGCGTGGTGACCAGAAGGAAGGTGAAGAGCAGATTGGTCCCGTCAACTCCACGGAAGAGGCCGCCTCCGGTGGAGCGCGCGGTCCGGGGTGGCAAAGCGTCGGCGGGCGTCATCGGTTAGTTTAGTTTGAACGCGTGGAGAGTATCGCCCGCGGCCGCCAGCACGTATTGATGGCCGTCAAGCATATAAGTCTCGGGTGCGTTGGAGACCCGGCCTAAGCGCGCATGCCAGAGGATCTTTCCATTCGCGGGATCATATGCGACTAAGTTCCCGCCGGCATCGCCGGAGAACAGGAGCTTTCCGGCCGTGGTAAGCATGCCGTTTCCCAATCCGCCGCCGGTGCCGGGATAACGATGGCGCCAGGCGACCTGCCCGGTCTTGTAATCGATGGCGGTAAGGAAGCCGCCGAGCGATCCGACGCCGACTTCGTCTTTGCCGCCGAGGCCCATGGCGCCGCGCGGATCGGTTTCCGTCAGATAGTACATCGAGTAACTTTCCTGCGTGGGGACATAGAAGAATCCGGTATCGGGGCTGTAAGATGGCGGCGGCCAATTGGTCGCGCCGCCATTGTTGGGCGATACCAGAGATCCGGCAACGGTGGAATCTTTCGCGGGGTCGCGAACCGGCTGGCCTTTGGAATTGATTTCCTTAGCCCAGTTAGCGGCGGTGGAGAACTTACTGGTTACCAGGTGCTCGCCGGTGACGCGATCGAGAACGTAAAAGTACCCGTTGCGATCGGCATGTAAGACCATCTTGCGCGGCTTACCGTTGAAGTCCGCGTCGACTAAGATCGGCGTTTCGGTGGAGTCCCAATCATGCGTGTCGTGCGGGTTCACCTGGAAATACCAAGCCATCTTACCGGTATCGACATTTAGCGCGACGATGGAACAGGTAAATAAGTTATCGCCATTGCGGCTTTTCGGGTTGGTGTAGGCAGGGGACGGGTTGCCAGTTCCGAAGATGTAGAGATGCGTCTCGGGATCATAGGAGCCGGGTATCCAAACGTTGCCCGCGCCATGACGCGCGCCGTCCAAAGTGCCCCAGGTATCCAGGCCGGCGTCGCCCTTTTTCATAGGAAGCGAATACCACGTCCATTGCACGTCGCCGGTTTCAGGGTCGCGCGACTGCACGTAACCGGGCTCGTCCAGATCGTTACCGGTGCCGATAAGAATGTGATTGCCGACGACGATGGGCGCCATGGTGGAGAAGTACTGGAGATTGAAATCGGCAATCACCTTGTGCCACTTTTCCTTGCCGGTGCGGGAGTCCAGGCAGATGAGGTAGTCGTCGGGAGTTTCCATGTAGAGCAGGTTGCCCCACATGCCGAGACCGCGATTTCCGATGTGCGTCCCACCTTTGGTGCGCCAGAAATAATGCCAGAGTAAGTGGCCGTCGTGCGCGTCCACGGCCCAGGCGTTATCGGGCGCGGAGAAGTAGAGAATTCCGTTTACCAGCAGGATGGAAGAGCGAACATTGACGCCCGCACCGAAACTGCCGGTGCTGGGGTCCGCGGTTCCTTCGCCGCCCACCGAAGTGGGAATGCCGCCCGATGCCGCGGCGCCGCCGGTTACCTTGGCGGTCCAGGCGGGGCTCAGATCTTTCACGTTGGATTGGTTGATCTGGGTGAGTAAGCTATAGCGCTTGCCGGAGTAGTCGCCGGAGTAAGTCGGCCAGGAGTCACGCAGCGGCTGGGTCAGGGTGGATGGTTCCAAAGCCTGGCCTGAGAGTATCGCCGGAAGGATGGCTGTAACTACCGCCGTAAAGAAACGTGGGAAGCGAGTCATTTTAAAGTCACCAGATAGGCGGTTAGATTATGAATGTCCCGATCAGTGTAGTGGGACAAGAGATCTTTATGCGGTTGTAGCGGATCATGGACGTCCACGCGGGGCGTGTCGCCATCGCGATCAAAGGTGCGCTGCGTGCCGTCGGCCAAGGTGAGAGCGACGGAGAAGTCGTCGATCCTACCCAGTTTGCCCTCCACTTTCTCGCCGGACGGTAGGGTCACGGTGACGGTGGTCGGCGGCACGTTGAGCGCGGGTCCGGCGCTCGACCGGAAACCGCCCCCGCCGCCGGGCATGATGAAGGTGTTCTGCAGGAGCTTCGGATCGGAGAATTTCGCGCCGAAACCTTTTAGATCGCCGGTGACGGAATGGCAGGAGGCGCAAGTCGCCTGGAAGTATGCCTGTCCCGCGGCGGCATCGCCGACCAAGATACTGGGCGGCACCATGCGGGAAATGTCATAACCGCCGACTTTGAAATCGTGAATATACGCCGCGATGTCCGAAATCTGCGCCAAGGTCAACGGAAACTTCGGCATTCCCTGCTCCACGCGCCCGTTCTGCACGACGGGTGCGATCAGTTCGCCGCTCTTATCGTTCAAGACGAGTTCGGAACGCAGCAGGTTGGGGCCGCCTTCTCCACCGCGAGCGTCCGACCCATGGCAGAAGTTGCAGTTCACTCCGTAAAGTGCGCGGCCGCGCGCGAGGGAAGCGGGGTCGGCGGGGGGCCGTGTGGGATAGGCCGGCGGACGGGTGCGAGGCGGCGCCATCGGGGTGGCGACCGGAGTGTTACCCGGCGACACCGTGGGCGCCTGCATGGGCGGCGTCTGCGCGGCGAGCGGATATAGGGCGGCGCTCATCACCAGGCTTGCCTTCATTAGAATTGCCAGTTCGTGTTTCAGATGCAATCGTCACCTCGAGTTGTGGTTCCCTGAATGTTAAGAATAATTCCTATCACAGCCGCGCGGCCAAGTGATACGATGCGGCTGATCGTCCATGGCGACGAAAGAAGTTCCAGGAACATTCAATGTATTCAAGACGCGATTTTGGAAAACTGGCTCTGGCGGGTTTGCCGCTCTCAGTGGCGCTCGGCGCTAAGATCGATTCCACCGTTCACGGAGTCAGACTGGGGAGCAGTACGTACAGTTACCGGGATCTGCCGCATGCTCCGGGAGGCGATGCGACGGACGCGGTGATCGCCGCGCTGACCGCGGACGGGGCGGGCGAGACGGAACTGTTTGCACCGACTATTGAACCGGCCAATCCGATGATGGGCAGGCCGCCCGCGCCCCGCGATCCGAACGCGCCTCCGCTGGACCCGGCGGCACGCGCAGCCGCCATGCGCGCCCGAATGAACAGTCCCGAAGCGTTGAAATGGCGCGAGACGCTGCGGGAGTGGCGGCTCAACACTCCTTTGACTCATTTTGAGGAGGTGGGGAAAAAGTTCTCCGATGCCGGGATCACGATCGACGCCTACACGGTTAATTACAACCAGGACTACACGGACGCGGAGATCGACCGGACTTTCGAACAGGCGGCCGCGTTGGGAACGGCCGTGATTGCTTCATCCACGCAGATGAAGATGGCGCAGCGCCTGGTGCCGTTTGTGGAGAAGCACCAGATGGTGATCGCCTTACACGGGCATTCGAATACGAAAGATCCCGAGGAATTTTCCTCACCCGAGACGTTTCAGAAGGGAATGGCGATGTCGAAGTATTTCAAGGTCAATCTGGACATCGGCCACTTCTCGGCGGCGGGTTACGATCCGGTGGCTTATCTCCAGGAGCACCACGAGCGTATCACCCACCTTCACATCAAAGACCGGAAGAAGAATGACGGTCCGAACGAGCCCTTTGGGGAAGGCGATACACCGATCAAACAGGTGCTGCTCCTGCTCAAGGCGAAGCAATATCCGATACCGGCGCTGGTGGAATACGAATATCGCGGGACCGGCACTTCGACAGAAGAAGTGAAGAAGTGCATGGACTACATGCGGCAGGCGCTCGCGTAGCTGCCGGTGAGCGCTGGAAACGGCCGGTTTTGGCGAAATGTTCTAACGTTTTGGCTTGCATGTCTTTCCACGCTCAGCGCGCAGATGCGCGTCGCGACGCTGAATCTGGATAAGCACTTCGGTCCGGAGATCGTACGGCGCATCCGGGATAATCCGGATTTACGGAAAGCCGATATTCTTCTGCTCCAGGAAGTGGTAGATGGGCCGGCGGGGCACGTACCGGCGGAAATTGCGGCGGCTCTGGGGCTGCATTTCATCTTCGCTCCGGCATTCCAACTCAACCCGCAATTCGAGGAAGGGTTGGCGATACTCAGCCGTTACCCGCTCACGCAGCAGGCGGTAATTCCGCTGAGCCATAACGACGTGCATTTTCACACGAGGGTGCGGATAGCCCTGGTGGCAATGATCGAGACTCCCCAGGGGCCCTTACGGGTGGTGAACGTTCACCTGGACAACCGCATCAATGCCGATGCCAAGCAGAAGCAGTTGGAAGAGCTGTGGCCGGGCACGGGCGCATCAACCGAGCGATGCATCATCGGGGGTGATTTTAATTCGGCGAACTTTCGTTGGGTTTCGCACATTGTTCCTTTGCCCGGAGTGCAGAGCCTGAACGCGATGGTCGATGGAGAAATGAAGGAGCACGGATTCAAGACACCATTGGGAAACGGGCCGGGCACTCTCCACTTCCTGGGATTGAAGTTGGATTGGATTTATGCTCGCGGGCTTACCCCGGTAAATTCCGGTGTGACCCCGATTCGATTTTCGGATCACAACTCGGTGTGGGTGAGTTTCTTCGCACCGTAACGGGTTCGTGATACG
This sequence comes from Bryobacteraceae bacterium, assembly GCA_965225785.1. Classification (GTDB taxonomy): domain Bacteria; phylum Acidobacteriota; class Terriglobia; order Bryobacterales; family Bryobacteraceae; genus Bog-113. The sequence goes on from CBDDBV010000035.1 coordinate 942,098, forward strand.
TCTCACGTATGGGTTGCCTCATTGGATGCGAAGCTGCAAGACCGATGTTTTCAAATGAGACGACATACAGGCCGTTGCCTCTGCCGGCGAATTCTCCAATCCGGCGCATTGCTTGTTCTGCTTGCGCTGACCGGGTACGCGGCGGAGCCCGAGCGAATTCGGGTGGAACGCAAACCAGTGGCCGGCGGGGCCGAACTGATCACCTGGTTCGAGCAGTTGCCCGCCGGAGCGGATAAAGCGGCGGGTCACGCCGAGATGCCCATTCTGTCCGCGTTGAACGACACTCTTTCAAGCGGCGACCCGGGCGATGACCGGCTTAGACAAGTTTGGGCGTTTACGTTTAACCCGCCATCGGTGGTGCAGCGGTTGGAAAGCACCATTCCCTTTCTTTATTACCGGGTCGGGATCGGGCAGGGGAATAGTTCGGGACGCCCCAAGCCTGTTCTCGATCTCGGGGCGCCGTCGAAGGGAACCACCGGGCGCGTGGCTATGGCGATCGCACAGTCCGAAGTGATCAATCCGGCGGGAGCGGCGGCTCGATTAACCAGCAGGTCATACGGCGGCAACCTGGGAGAATACCGGACGGCGCATTTATGGGAAGCGCTGGATGTGATCTCGACGGAGAACGGTGAAGATTCTCCCGGCGCGTCCACCGATGAGTTTGAAATCCTCCAAAGCCGGTTGGAACTGAATGGCCGATTGCTGGGCGGCTTGGTGAGCGACGAAGCTTTGCCGCGATTTTACGATTCGGTGCGGACGGAGCGCACGGAAACGCGCGGCCACAACTGGGAGCTTCTGCGGCAAGCGGCTGAGAACAACGGGCTCTATTTCCAACCGATGGCGATCGGCGGAGTTCCAAACGCGTTTGGGATGCTTTGGATTTCGCGGGCCGATCTTGAAGACCGGTCGCGGCGCTTCGACCCTCAGTTTCTTAAAATCGAAAACCCTTTCGCGGATGACCGCCTGCGGCAGTGGAAAGGCTACACACAGACGTGGAATCCGAATCGGGATCATCACCCGGATGTGATGATCCCGCTCGCGCTTTACTCGCTGGATTATCCGGGCGTTCCGCTGCTCCTGATCGATTTTCGCAGGGCGGGCGGGCCGCGCCGAAAAGAAATGGCGGTCCGCTTCGCCGATGATGTGACGGCGGGCGTGCTGGGATACACCGGCTTCGGACATCTCGGCTTCCTGGCGCTGAAGACGAGTTGGCTGTTCGTAGACAAGCGCCACGGCGGCACCACCAATCGAGCCGCGCGGGCGCGCGCTTTCATCCAGCTTCGCCACGCGCTTGGGGTAGACGATTCGCTGGATCCGCCGTTGCGCGCTCAACTCGCGCAGCGGCTCGAAGCCTTGGACGTGGATCCGATTGAGCGCACGTGGGATCAGGAAGTGAAGGGCGCGTGGGCGCAGTACGATGCGCTGGTGAAATACGCGCAGGATCCGCAAGGTTTGCCGAAGCTGGTCCAGGCGGACCGGGAACAGGAAGCGCGCGCACTGGCGCACGAAGCGGGAGCGCGGGCGATGATTCAATTGGCTCACGCCGGCTCGTTCGGTCTCTATCACCATGAGGACGGATTGAGTGCTCAACAGGTGGAGGAAATCTCCGAGCAGAGAAAGGAAGCGCTGCTTCGGCGCACTCCGGTCACACCCGCGCCCGCGGTTCAGAGCCGCGCGCCGGCGGCCGGAGCGGGCGAGTGACAAGCGGCCTGAAACTAGCCGCGATTTGTGCAATCGGGTTGTCCGTATCGATGTCGCTCCAGGCGCAGGCCAAGCGGCTGGTGATCATCAAAGTCGACGGGCTTTCCGAAGATCTGCTGGAACGGAATCTTTCCAAACTTCCGTGGATCTCGCACGTGTTTGTGGAGCGCGGCGCGCGGGTGCGCAATTTTTACGTGCGCGGCATCAGCCTTTCGGCGCCGTCCTGGTCCATGCTCGATACCGGCCAGGATATGGTGATCCGGGGCAATGCCGAGTTCGACCGGATGACCGGCCATGTCTATGACTACCTGAATTTCTTTCCGTTCTATGTCGGTTACGCGCGCAACCGCCGGACGGATATGCCCGGAGTGGAAGTGCTGGACGAAGCCGGCATTCCGCTGTTGATCGACCATTTTCGGCCGGACCAACGCTATCAGGGCATGCAACTCTACCAGCGCGGGGTGCGGTGGGAAACCCTGGCCGGCACTTTACGGAGCACGGTGGCGCGCCCGCTGAAGGATCTGATCGACGAGTGGCAAACCGGGCTGGATATGAGCGCCGGCATCGAGACGCAGCAGGAGCGGGAATTGATCGCCGCGCTGCAAGACCCACGGATTGTTTACCTGGACTACTTCACGGGGGACGTGGACCACACCGCGCATCTCACCAACGATCCGGCCAGCCAGATGAGCGCGTTGAAGCGTGTCGATATAACGGTCGGGCATATCTGGAACGCCATTCAGGCGAGTCCGCTGGCGTCTTCCACCGTTCTGGCGATGGTGTCGGACCATGGAATGAACTCGGTCGCGGGCGTTTACAGCCAGGGGTACGACCTGGTGCGGTATTTCAACAGCGCCGTGGGTGGAGGACATCACGTCGTCTCCACGCGCCATCCGTTGAGCGAGTACAAGCTGCGCGGGCTCGATCCGTTCGTTTCCTCCGTCATTACCCCGAGCGCCGACTCGTTCTATCTGGCCGACGAGAAGGACTGGCCGACCGCGCTACTCGATCTGGACGGCAATGAGCGCGCGAATATCCAGCTCCGGAACAGCGACTGGAACGAACTGCAGATTCTCTCGCGGCAACTAGGACGCGGAGAGCTGGGGGCGGAGCGGAAGCGCGCCGTGCGCGAAGGCATTATTCGCATCATCGATCGCAATCGGGACGCGTGGGCGGCCACGGCGGCCGAACTCGACGAGGAGCTTCCCGCGCTGCAGCGGGCCATCGCCGCTCTCCAGCAACTTCCGCCGGGCACCAAAGAGGTAACGCATCGCCGCCTGGCCACCCTTGAGACCTGGCAGAAGGATGCAACCGGCTACGGCGACTATCTGCAGACTCTCAAACACCTGCTAGCGCTCAAAGCCGCGGATCTGCAAAACGCGCGGGTGCAGCTACCGAAGGCGATTATGGGACCTGCGAATTCCCTGACTCAGTTAGCGAATTATGCGGTGGGGCCCGCCGATGGAGGCTTGGTGTTCAACGCCGAAGGCTCGCTCGATCTCGACCGGAGTTTCAGCCGGCGGAACTACTTCGAGGCGCTTGCCGCCATCCGGGTGAGGAACGTGGTGCAAACGGAACTCGGGGCGAAACCAGTCGACTTTCTCGCGGCGCGAACGCCGGACGGTGTTTATCTCTACGGGGACGCGCAGCATGGCGCCGTGATTTCCTCAAGGATGCGGGATGGCCGCCTTTGGCTGCGCTATCAACCCGTTTGCGATCTGCAATTCACTCCGGCCGAGTGGTCGGAGGGCTTTCCGCTGCACCTTTATGAGGACCCCGATCTGCGCGTCACCGGTGACCGGGCGGCATGGTTGAGCGACTGGCATTCGGAGACCGATTGGATGGAGGCGATTCACCGCACCAGATACTCGAATGGATTGGTGGGGCTGCACGAATTCTTCGCGCCCTGGAACCCAACGTCGGAACCTCCGATCTTCAATGTCTCCGGCGGCGAGGCCGGAGCGAAGGATGCGCCATTACTTCTGCGCTTCGCCACGCGTCTGCGGCACGTGACGGAACCGGACCTGCTCGTGCTCGCCCGCGACCACTGGAACTTCAATGTACGCGGCTTCAATCCGGGCGGAAACCATGGTTCGTTCTTCCGCATCTCCACTCACTCCGTGTTCATGGCAGCAGGCGGCAAAGTCCCCGCGGGACTATCGATCGACCGCCCATACGACAGCTTAAGCTTTACTCCCACGATGCTGTCGCTCATGGGGATGCTGCGCGAGAGCGCTTTCCCCGGGCCGGTGGTGAGCGAGATGACGGCGGGAAAATAACAAAGCGTGCGCGTCCTGAAGCTGGCGATTCCGGGACTGTTCGCGCTGGCCGCGACGGCGGGGGCCGCGGAGCCCCTGTGCCCGTGGATGAACGCGGCCACGGCGGCGGGTGTACTGGGTGGTCCCGTGACGCCTTCCTTCACAGGCACGCAGGATGCAGGGGCTTGCGCGTTCGTACGGCGTGACGGGTCCCGCGTGTCCAGTTTGCATATCGAGGTGTTCATCATGAAGAACCCGTCGCGGGAGTTCCACTCGATTGCGGCCCGGTGCGGAACAAAGGGCACGGCGCTGCGGGCGATCGGGAACGAGGCGATACTGTGCGGCGGCGAGGGTCCGCCAAAGAGTTTTTCCGGGCAAGTTGTGGGCAGGGTCAGGGACCGGGCGTTCGTGATTCGGATTGACGCCGCGGATACGCCCGCTAGTTCGACCGAATGGCGGGCGAGTCTGCGGGACGCGGCGGAGCAAGTAGCGGGAATGTTGTTCTAAGCGCGAGCGGCAGCGCACTTACCGCGGGTCTTCGCCGCTTCGGGCGGTAAGTGGCTCGCACGAAACCGCAAAATGATAGGCGCCGAGCGGCCCCGGACAAAGAGGCACGCGCGGGAGAATCGCGCCTCCATCGGTGTCCACTAAGAGCCGGTAAGGACCTGGCGAGATCCAAGGTTTCGGCAGGGAGGACGTGGCCAGCTTCGCCGGATAGAAGCGGAACTCCGGCGCGTAGGCGAGAAACGGCGCCACATCCTGAGTCACCACGAACGCGCTCTGTCGCGGATACGCCTGCTTGAGTTGATTAATTACTCCGGTAACCCGCCTTGACTCGCCGCGAACTTCCTCCGCGTCCGGCCCCAGCAGGCGAAGTAGGCCCGCACCTGTGAGGATCGCCAAAACGAATACGGGTCCCCAACGCATCACCGCGCCGGCGGGAAGGTTCCGGGGAAAACTTAAGGCACTGGCGATAGCGATCGTGAGGACCGCGTGCGAAGCATAAGTCGGGTTGGTGAACCCATTCCCGAAACCCTGCGCCAGGAGTAACGACGCATAGATCGTGAACGCGACCAGAATCGAATTCCGGCGGCCTCGCCACGCCCGCCACACGGCGGCGAGTAACAGAGCCGCAAGCGCCCACCCGGCGACCGGATGATTCCCCAGACGCGCAATTGTAGAGAATAAGTCCCGGCGGTGAAAGTAGACGGCACTCCGGAACAAACCCTGAAAGACGAATACGCCGTAACTCATCACATAGCCGCCGCGCAGCCAACCTCCCGGCCACAGTACCGCCAGAGACCCGGCCAACCATGCCGCGCAGAGACCGCATTGCCGCAGCGGAAATAAAGGAACTCTATCCCGGAACCGCGTCAACCCTACGCAGGCGCCCGTGCCGAGGACGGTAATCACGAGAATCGGCGCCAGCTCGAGCGATGCGATACTCGCTGCCAGCGTGACCGCGAATAAAGTCATCCAACGCGCGCCCGACGTGTCGAGCCAGCGGCAGAAGCTATAGAGCGCCACGATCGAAAATAAAGTAAACCAGGGGTGCGGCGAAATATTGGTGCCCGCCAGAATCAATACCGGCGAACTAGCGGCGAACAGCCCGGTAAGTACGGCCAGCCATAAGGGGACAGCGGACGCGGCCACGATCAGGAACGCCACGCTGACCGTGACCGCGCTCACCACGGCGACCCCTACCCGCTGGCCCCGTTCGTTGACTCCACCATCGTGAAGCAGCGCGGGCAGGTAGAATCCGAGGGGCACGTGGAAATGCCGTAAAGCCGCGCCGTCGTTCTCCTGATAAAGATAGCCCCAGGCATGGGTCTCGAATTTCGGGTCGCTCCGCCGTCTCTTTATAAACTCGGGCAGCGTTGCACTGTCGCTCGCCAGATACTGCGGGAGAACACCCGCCCGAATGGCCCGCGAATAATCCGCGGCGTCGTAAGTAAAGATCTCCGCCGTGCAAAACGGCAAGCGGAATAGAAGAGCGATGCCGAACAGAGCCAGCGCGATAAGTCCAAGCGTCAAGCCGCGCGAACGCGCCACTCCGCGACGAGCTACGGCGACAGCCTGAGTGCTGATTGGTTCCACCTGTGTCATTGCATATACTAACCAGACAACCAGCGGCAGTCTCCCTCTCCGATCATTTAGTTTGACACTGAACAGGTTCTTTCGGGCCGTTGGAGTTCTTTTACGGTACCTTTCCTTTTCTCTTTGCCGGGATAACGGCTCGCGTCTTAGATTCCGCTCAATCTATTAAGAGAACGGGTTATCGGAATATCAGGTAATTGACTTATTGAAATGGCAGTGGTTCTTTGATGCGCCGCATAATGTGGCCTGGGCTTTGATCCGCCGCATCAATGCGGCTTGGGCGCTACGGACTCGCGGGTCGAAGCGCAAGGGAACCGATCGGCTTGGGCGGTGTTGCTGATTACGTTTGTACTCTTTTCCCTCACTACTTCCGGATCACAACTTACTCACCGGGAACCCACTTGGAACGTGCTCCAACCCACATTTTGATTCGCGCAATGATCCTTTCTTCCGACTTGCTACGTTTCCATACGTTAACTATCCGTGACGGTAAATCCGATCCACATGGTCTCCCGTACTCTCTTCCGATGGAGAAGTAATATTGCGCAAACGGCTGTAAACAGTACACCGATTTGATTCAGCTCCATAGAAAAAACTTATGTGGCTTGACGTACCAGAGTCAGCTCGCTTCAACGATTCGTACCATTGTGGATACCTACGACAACCGTTACACTCGAACTTAGAAAACAGAAAGTTTTAGAGTAACTCAACCCTTTCGAGACGGTCCGAGTAAGTTAGTAACCTCGGTAATTTATATGTCTTTTCCCCAACTGCTTATCGCGCTCGCCATCTCTTTCGCCGTTGTGGGTGAAGGCTCTTGCGCGTCCGCCCAGGGCGCGCCGCAAACGTCCGCGGGCCAGACTTCCACCCAGTCCGCCAAGGCTTCCACAGTAGCTTCAGCAGGGCAGTCCGGCGGCGACGCGGTCGGCATCGGGGATGAGATATCCATTCGCGTGGCGGATGACGATGACTTTCCCGATAAGCCGTACCGGATCGATTCGAGCGGTTACGTTCACGCGCCGTTGATAGGTTCCCTGCAAGCGGCGGGACTTACTACGAGTCAGTTGGAGTTGGAGATCGCCGCGAAACTACAGCCCTACGTTAAGGAACCTCATGTTACCGTCACTCTCACGGAAAGCCAGAGCCGGCCGGTTTCGGTTCTGGGCGCGGTGAATTCCCCCGGCGTGCATCAGATTGTCGGGCCCAAGCGTCTGCTCGAAACGATTTCGCTCGCCGGCGGTCTGCGGCCGGACGCGGGGTCGACGGCGCGGCTGACCCGCCAGATGCAGTATGGGGAAATCCCGCTCCCGAGCGCCCGCGTCGATCTTTCCGGTAAGTTCAGCGTGGCCGACATCGATCTCGATAGCCTGATGCGCGGCAAGATTCCCGAGCAGAACATCCTGATCCGTCCGCAGGACGTGATCGCGATTACCAAGGCGGACCTGGTTTATGTGATCGGCCAAGTGAAGAAGGCGGGCGGTTTCCCGATCCAGGCGCACGAGCGGATCTCCATTCTCACAGCCGTGGCGTTGGCTGAGGGGATGGAGCCGAACGCCGCTCCCAAGAATGCGCGCATCCTGCGCGAGTCGACCGACGGTCCGGAGCGCAAAGACATTCCGGTGAATCTCTCGCGCATTATGCAGGGCCAGGCGCCGGACGTTCCGCTTGTACCCAACGATATCGTCGTGATCCCCAACAACACCACCCGGTCGGTCGCCATGCGGAGCGCGGAAGTGGCCATCGCGTTAGGCACGGGCATGATTATCTGGCGGCGGTAACGGAAACCAGCACGAACAAGCACACCCCATAAGGAAGCAATGGATAACGAGTTAATCCGTCCCGATCGAGAACCGTCCCCGGCGCAACTGTATCACCGGTTCGATGCCCCGGCACTCGACGCCGGCCACCACACCGCGCTGCGCGAAGAGAAAGGCCTATTCCAAGGTTACCTGCGGGCTTTGCTCCGGCGCCGCCGGCTGCTGCTGGTTTGCGCCGCCGCGGGACTGGTGCTCGGCTATCTCCTGACGATCCCGGCGGAGCCGCGCTACGTCGCCCACACGTCGCTCGATATTCAGAGCCTCAACGAAAACTTTATGAACATGCGGGCGGTCGATCCGACCGGCGCTTCCGGCACTTACTCGGCCGAATCCAATCTGCAGACCGATATCAAGCTGCTTCAGTCGGAAGAACTGCTCGACCGCGTGTCGCGCAAGATGAAGCTCGAATCGAACGCCGCCGTGCCCGCGCAGGATCTGTGGTCGCGGCTTCTGCAGACGTCCGGGATGACGCCCCGCGCTTACTCGCGCGACGCGCTGATCGACGCCGCCGCGCGTTCGATCAAAGTGAAACCCATCGGGCTGACGCGGCTGATCGACGTCGATTGCGAGTCGACGAGCGCGGCCATCGCTTCGGAATTCTGCAACACGCTGGCGCATGAGTATCTCGATCAGGATTTTGAAATCCGCGCGCAGACGGCGCAACAGACCAGCACCTGGCTCACCAAGCAGGTCGCCGACGTCCGCCTGAGCCTGCAGAAAAAAGAAGACGCGCTGCTCCAATACGCGCGCCAGAACAAGATCCTGTTCAACCAGGAGACCGATAGCGTCAGCCAGGAGAAGCTCAAGCAGGATCAGCTCGAACTCTCCCGCGCCGAGGCGGACCGCATCTCCAAGCAGTCCGTGCACGAATTGATGCACTCGTCTTCGCCCGATTCGCTCGCTCCCGTGCTCGACAGCGGACCGCTCAAAGAATACGAGGTCAAGCTATCGCAACTGGAGCAGGAAAGAGCCGAGCTGACCGCGAGCTTGACCCCCAAGCATCCGAAAGTGGTGAAGCTGCAGGCCCAGATCGATGAAGTCAAACGCAGCATCGACCACGAAAAGCAGGCCATCCTGGGACGCATTTCGAACGATTATCAGGCCGCGAGAGCGCGCGAAACGCTTCTGAAAGACGGCTACCAGGCGCAGGAAACCATTGTCGCCGACGAGGTCGCCAAAGCCACGCAGTTCAAGATGCTCCGCCAGGATATGGATTCGGAGCGGGTGATTTACGACGCCCTTATGCAGCGCGTGCGGGAAGCGGGCCTGGTCACCATGATGCGCGCGACGCCCGTGCGCGTGGTGGATCGGGCGCGCGTGCCGGCGATTCCCGTCTCCCCGCATCGCACCACCAGCGCGGCGCTCGGCTTTCTGTTCGGCGGTATCTTCGGCATCGGCTTTGTGTTCTGGTCCGACCGCAACAGCCCGCGGCTGCAGGCCCCCGGCGACTCGCAGGAGCGCCTGAATATGGTGGAACTGGGAGTGGTGCCGTCTTCCCGGCTCGACAAGCTTACCCGCTCGAAAACCAATCTCGCGATGATCACGCTCGATCAGGAGCGTTCTCTGCTGGCGGAATCGTACCGGGCCGCCATGAACTCGATTCTGTTTCACGCGGAGAAGACCAAGGGCGCAAGCGCGATTGTCGTCTCAAGCCCGAATGTGGATGAGGGGAAAACCACCATCGTCTCGAATATCGGGATCGCGCTCGCCGAAACCAGACGCCGCGTCATCCTGGTCGACGCCGATATGCGCCGCCCGCGCCTGCACAAGGCGTTCGGGATCGAGAATACGTTCGGGCTCAGTGACGTCCTTTCCGCCGATCCCGACGGCCGCGAGCGCGATGTGGATTCGATCCCGCTGCGGCAGTTGCTCACGCCCACCGGGATCCCGCACTTGTCGGTGGTCACCTGCGGCTCGAAAGGGTCCGCCAATATCTCTTCCCTGCTGCACAGCCGGACGCTCGCGCGATTACTCGCGCGGCTGCGGCGCGAAGCGGACATCGTTCTGATCGATACGCCGCCTTTGATGCATATCTCGGATGCGCGCGTGATCGGGCGGCTTGCCGAGGGCATGGTTCTGGTCTTCCGGTCGCGGACCACCACGGTCGAATCGGCCCACGCCGTCCAGCAGATGCTGGGGCGCGATTCGATCCGGGTGATTGGCGCCGTGCTGAACGATTTCGATCCGGCTTCGGAAGCGAAATACCGCTACTACCACAGCTATTACGTGAACCAATAGACGGGACTCCGGGACCACCAGACTTTCACCCATACTCGACCCACTCCCATGGCTACCAGCGCCGCAATTCTCGATCCCGAGGCCACCGCTCCCGCGCCCCAGCCGGCATTCGCTCCCCGAACGCTGGTCACCGGGGCGTCCGCGTTGATTCTGGCCACGGGTCTGGAGCGCGGTTTCGGGTTCCTCGCGAATTTGCTTTCCGCGCGACTGGGTGGAACCGCGACCTATGGCGCTTACTCGCTCGCTCTGACAACCGCGAACAACATCGCCGCCTATGCGGGAGCGGGAATCGGATCCACCGCCACGCGGTTTTCGGGTTCTTATCCGGATGGGACGCCGGGCGCCCGCTCACTCGCCCGCGCGCTCGCTCTCGTTTCCGCCGCTTCCGCGCTGATCGCCACGGCCGTGCTCCTCGCCGGCGCGGGACCGCTGGCGCGCGTGCTGCTCGGCCAACCCGGCTTGCGCGGGCTGCTCCAGTGGGCGTCGCTTTCGGCGGGCGTGATGATTCTGGTCGAGTGCTGCCGGGGCTTCTTAGTCGGACGGCGGCGGCTCGGTTCCCTTTTGCTTTTCTCCGCCGCGATCGGTACGGGCATGGTGGCGGCGCTTCCGCTGCTCGCGCGCAAAGGCGCGACGGCGATGATCGCCGCGCAGGCCGGCGTCGGTGTGGCGGCGCTCGCGGCTGTCTTCCTGTTCGGCCGGCGCCGGAAAACGAAGGCCGTGGTTCCGGCGGAAGGCGTCGCGCCATCTTCCGCGGCATCGTCGACCCCCGCTACCGGACTGATCGGGAAGGTCTGGCGCTTCGGATTCGTCCAGTTGCTCGGCATCGTGGGACTCAACGCGGCCGGATGGTGGGTCGCTTCGCTCGTCACGCGCGCCGACCAGACACTCTTCCAGATGGGTCTGTTCGCCGTGGCTAGCCAGATCCGCAACCTGGTCGCGCTGGTCCCGGGTCTGCTCACCCAAAGTTCCTACGCGATGCTTGCCGATGAAGAAGCGGGTCCCGGCCGCGTGCTTTTGTTCTGCACGGCGGTGGCGGCGGTGATGGCGTTATTGGCCGGCGGCGGCTTGATCGTCGTCCTTCCGTGGTTGCTCCCGCTCGCCTGGGGAAAAGGGTACGCGGCGGGAACGCTTGCCGGGGCGCTCGCCATCGCGACCGCCATCGTGCACATGTCCGCGTCCGGCGCTTCGGCCCGGCTCACCATTCTGTCGCTTCGCTGGACCGGGGTCATCAACGCGATCTGGTCGGTGCTGGTCGCCGGGGGCGCGGTCATTCTCCTGACGCACCCCGCCGATGGAAGCGCCGCCGCGCTCGCCATGGCGCTTTATCTCGGCGCGCATACGCTCTCCGCGCTGCTGGTCTTCGCCGCGCTTGGCCGCTTCCGCGCGCTTCCCCGGGGCTTCCTTTCGCTCTCCGCGGCGCCGATTCTTGCGGCGGTTCTCCTGGGTCTCCTCGCCTACATTCAGTCGACCCATGTGTCGAACTCCCGCGCCTCGGCGGCGATAGCGGGCATCGAGTGTCTCACCGTGGTCTTCGCTACAGGCTGGTTGCTCGCCGCGGGACGCCGCCAGGGTTTTCGCGCGGGCGACGTCTTCGTGCCCGTCCTCCGTCTTGGACGGCGTCCGCGAGGAGCATCCGCGTGAGGCGCTGGCACATTCTTGACGCTGGGAGCATCTGGCTGCGCGAGTTTTCGTCCGCGCTCGCCGGGCGCGTGCCCGTGACCGCATGGCAGCCCGAGATGCGCTATCTGGGTTCGCTCGGGTTCCGTGACCGCGTCGACGCGCATCCCGACCCGGCACTCGATGTTCACCGCTTTCCGCTGCGGCGCGGCTACTGGCGTTTTCCTCTAAACCGCATCGCGCCGTTCGCCCCGGGTCTTCTGCGGCGCATGGCCGCGGCCGATCCCAACTTGGCGGACTCCGTTCTGGTGGTCACCACACCGTACTACGCGCCCGTCGCCGAAGGGTGGCCCGGCGCCGTCGTCTACTACCTGACCGACTTCACCGCGGCCTACGAGGGCGCGGACGGCGCCGTGGTCCGCGCGCTCGATCGCCGCCTCGTGAAAGCCGCCGCCGCGGTCTGCCCCAACTCCACGCGCCTGGCCGATTACCTGACCGCCGAGGCCGGATGCGATCCGGCGAAAATCACCGTCGTCCCGCAGGCCACGCGCGCCTCGAATCTTTACAGCGCGCCTCCATCCCGCCCCGGACCGCTGCCCGCCGATGTTGCCGATTTGGCTCGCCCCATTGCGGGAGTGATCGGAAATCTCGCGGCCAACATGGACTGGGAATTTCTGGAGCGCACCATCCTGCAAACCCCTGAGTTCACCTGGCTTCTCGTCGGGCCCACGGCGATGCCGGTGGAGCTTCCGCTACAACGCGCCGCGCGGGAACGGCTCCTCGCGGCGGCGCGCATCCCCGGCGCTCGCCTTCGTTTCGCGGGCGCGCGCCCTTATGGAGAACTACAGCGCTACGCCCGCGCTCTCGACGTCGCCGTGCTTCCCTATCACCGGCATGAACCCACGTTCTCCGGCAGTTCGACCCGCTTCTACGAGCACCTGGCCGCTTGCCGCCCCATGATCGCGACGGAGGGTTTCCACGAACTGCTTTCGAAAGAACCGCTGTTGCGGATTACGCCGGACGCCGCCAGCGCGGTGCGCGCGCTCGAGGAACTGCGCTCCGGCCATTTTGACGATGGGCTGACTTTCGACCGGTGGCGGGCCAGCCTGGCCGGCACCTGGGAGAACCGCGCGGATCTGGTGACCGGCGCCGTCGCCGCGCTGGAAGGCCGGAACAGCCGCATGGAGTTGGTTGGCGCGGGGAACCGGGTGGGAGGCGTGCGATGAACATCCTCGCGTTCGTTCATCTCCGCAACATCTACCGCTCGACCGGCGCGGGCCGCGTGGCGCGCGAAATCACCGAGCATCTCGCCCAACAACCCGGCGTGCATCTGGAGATCCTCGCGGATCCGGGCGATCATCGCCGCATGGCCGGGCAAGTCGGCCGGCCGTGGACCGATTTCCATTACCGCTTTCTGCGCCACGGCACGTCGCGCCAGCAATACCAGTGGTATCTGTTCAACCGTCCGGCCGCCGAGCATTACTGGCCGGAAGCGGACCTGGTTTACTGCACCGGTGAATCCTATGTGCCGAAGCGCAAGCGCAGGCTCGCCGTCACCGTGCATGACGCGCAACTGTTCGATCGCGGCGCGCACCGGCCCACCACGGCGCTTTTGAAACAGCGCTGGAAGTGGCAGCTTCTGTTTGGGCGGCTCGCCCGCGAGACCGATCTGTTCCACACCGTTTCCCGGTTTTCGGCGGACCGTCTGGCCCATTACTTCCCTTCCATCGCGTCCCGCCTGTGCGTGGTCCCGAACGCCGTGTCGCAGTTGTTCTTCGAACCCGCCACAGCCCGCGGACAAGCCATTCGGAAGCGCCTGGAACTCGAACAGCGCCCCTACATTCTGGTTCCGGGCGGGCTGCATTTCCGCAAGAACGCCGAGCTGATTCTCGAAGCGTGGCCGCGCATCCACCAAGTACATCCGGAACTGCGCCTGGTGGTCGCGGGCCATAACGATCCGGCCTACGCCGCGCGCGCGGACGCCGATGGCCGGGGGATTGTGCGCACGGGATTTCTGGAAGACGAGGAACTGTGCGCCCTCTATGCGCGCGCCGAACTGGTGTGGTTTCCGTCGCGCTACGAAGGGTTCGGACTGCCGGTGGTGGAGGCCATGGCGGCCGGGGCGCCCGTGGTTACGTCGGATAGCACCGCCATCCCGGAAGTCGCCGGCGGGGCCGCCTGCCTGGTTTCGCCCGCGCGCCCGGCGGATCATGTCGACGCCATCCTCGGACTGCTTTCGAGCCCCGCCGCCCGCGGCGATCTGCGCACACGAGGATTCGAGCGGGCCCGCCAATTTACCTGGGAGACTTCGGCGGCGAAGCTGGCGGCGCATTTCGCCGCGGTTCTCTGAGGCCACTGGAAACCTTATGTCTGTCGTTGTCGTTCATCGAGGCGCCCGGGACCACTACCAGACGGCTCTCGCTTTATCCGAGGCCGGTCTGTTGGATACGCTCGTCACCGATCTGTATTGGCGCGCCGATTCCGGCGCCGCCCGCCTTGCGGAACGGTTTCTGCCGGCCGGGGCGCGTTCGCTGCTGCGCGCGCGCTTCCATTCCGAACTGCCGCCGCAACAGGTGCGTACGCTCGGCGCTACCGCTCTGGCGTCCTTCGCCGCGGACAAATTCTCCGCCACCCCCTTCGCCTGGCGCGCCCGGGCCACGCGCGCGACCGATGCGCGTCTCGGCCGGGAAGCCGGCTTACTCGCGCGCGCTCACGGTTCCGCCGTCCTCAGCTACAGCTACTACGCGCATGGCGCGTTTGCGGCGGCCGGAAGCGGCGCGCGCCTGCTGTTCCAGATGCATCCGCACCCGGAGAGCATGCGCCACATCCTGCGGGCCGAACTCGCCCGCCATCCCGAATGCGCCGCTTCGCTCCAAAGCGAATGGGAACTGGGATTATCCGAAGCCGAGTTCGAGCGCTTGGCCGAAGAGCCCACCTTGGCCGACTTCGCCTTCGCCGCTTCTTCCTTCACCCGCCAGACGCTCATCGATCACGGCTTCGCCCCGGACCGCGTCTTTGTGGTTCCCTACGGCGTCGACCTGGACCGCTTCCGCCCGGCGCCCGCGAACATCGGCACGCTCGACCGGCCGCTGCGCATCCTGTTCACCGGCACGGTCAGTCAGCGGAAAGGCATCAAGTATCTGCTCGAGGCTGTGCGCGCGCTCGGCACGCGCCAAATCGAACTGCGCATCCGCGGCCGCGCCGTCGACGATCTGGCGATTGTCCGCCGGCTGGTTCCCACGGCCGATGTCCGCCTGTCCGTCTCCAACGCTGAAATGCTCGACGCATATCAGACTTCGGACCTTTTCGTGTTTCCTTCCGTCGCCGAAGGTTTCGGCCATGTGCTTATCGAGGCGATGGCGTCAGGCCTGCCGGTGTTGAGCACCACGCGCACCGCCGCCGCCGATCTGGTGACGGAGGGCCGTGATGGATTCGTCGTCGCCCCGTCCCGTACCGACGTGATCGCCGAGCGCCTGGAGTGGGCGCTGACCCATCGCGCCGCGCTTGCGGAAATGAAAGCGGAAGCGCGCCGTAAAGCGGAAACCTTCACCTGGGACCGGTTCCGCGCGGGCGTGGTGTCCGCCGTATCGCAGTCGCTTGGCGCCCATCGCCGCCCCGCTTCAACCTATACCGATCGCGTGGCTGCCCATGTTTGAAGTCTTACTGTGGGCCACGGCGGGACTGATCGTCATCGCCGTCCTGATCGCCTGGGATTCCAGCCGCGACATCCTGCACCCGTTGATCTTCATGGGTCCGATGTTCGGTTTCCTTTACTCCTGGATGCCGATGAAGCTATCGCGCACCGGGGCGCTCGACGCGTTCTTCGACAAGAGCCAACTGGTGCCGGTACAGGTTCTCAATCTGGCGGGCGTCGCCGCTTTTCTCTTCGGGTGTCTGGCGGCCAGTTGGGGCGCCCGGCGCGTCGCGACGTTCAAGCCTTTCCGCATTTCCGGAATCACCGCGACCCGCCTGGTGATCGGGGGTTTCGTTGTGGGCGTGATCGGCCTGGCGGCGTGGCTTGTCACGATTCACAATGTCGGCGGCTTCGTCAACGCGTTCAGCCAGTCGCACGCCGGCGGGTGGGACGACAGCGGCTATGTGCGCGATAGTTCCCTGCTTCTTTATTCCGCTCTTATCCTGATCCTCTCGGCGGGATCGCTCGGCGGGTTGCGTCCCCCGCAGTTGGCGCTCGCCGCGGTATTTGCCGCGCCTCTGTTAACCCAAGCCCTGCTCGGGGCGCGCCGCGGTCCCACGTTCGCCGTTTTTCTGGTAATCGCGATGAGCTGGCTGATCTACCGGAATGTGCGGCCTTCCGTACTTGCCACCGTGGTTTGCGGCGTTGGCCTCGGCTACCTGATTCTGTTTCTGATCACCAACCGCAATAGCATTCATCTGGGATCCGACTTCGAGTTCTCGACCGACGTCACCGCCCCGGTGGCGGAAACCGATACCGGCAACGAATATATCTACGGTACCGGCGCGGTGCTGGCTTCCGAGCATCTCGGCAAGCATTACTGGGGCAGACGCTATCTCGCGCAAGTGCTGGTGCGCCCCATACCGTCCGCGATCTGGCCCACGAAGTATCAGGATTTCGGTGTGCCGGAGTTGCTGGAAAACGCCGGCACCGGGGCGGGCATTGCGGAAACCATGGGATGGCAGGGCGCGGTCGGTTCCGCCCCTGGAATTGTTTCCGACCTTTACATGGAAATGGCGTGGCTGGCCGTGCCGTTTCTCGCGGCTTTAGGTTTCGGTTACGGCCGCATCTGGCGGCTCGCGCTCGCCCGTGGGGGCGCGTGGGCCGGGCAGTACATCATCCTTTCGGCCCTGTCGATTTACCTCATTATGCAGACCATGGAAGCGGTTATTTTCCGCGTCCTGCTTTTATCGATTCCTGTCTGGCTGGTCTGGAAGTGGGCCACGCACGGTCAATCCCACGGGGTGCTCCAGCGTGCTGATTGAACAAACCGCGCCGGCGGAGGTCCAGGTTAGAGGGACCCGCGCGGGAACCACTTTCTATTACCTGAGCGCACTTATCCTCGGCGTCTATCTGACGCTCTCGATCGGCGTCGCCGCCACCGCGGTCCCGTGGTGCGATGAAGCTTGGCTATCTAATCCGGCACTCACCTTTCTGCGCCACGGTTACTTTGGAACTCCGATCCTCACTGACTTTGGCTGGGGTCCGCCGCAGAACTTACTGCATATCCAGCAGCGCACTTACTGGATAATGCCGCTTCACATGCTGGCGCAGGTGGGCTGGTACCGCGTATTTGGATACAGCCTACTCTCCCTCCGTACGTTGTCGGTATTCTTCGGGGCCATTCTGCTGGCCTCCCTGGGGTTTCTGGCTCAGGCGTTAACCGGACGCAGGCAAGTCGCGTTACTCGCCATGACGTTTGCCGGAACCGACTACTTCCTTCTAACCCGCGCCGCCGACGGGCGCATGGATATGATGGCGGCCGCGTTTGAACTTGCCGCGCTGGCGGTTTACGCGGCGGGGCGCCGGCAACACCTGACCGGTTCCACATTTCTGAGCGGGCT
Source organism: Bryobacteraceae bacterium (assembly GCA_965225785.1). Lineage (GTDB taxonomy): Bacteria > Acidobacteriota > Terriglobia > Bryobacterales > Bryobacteraceae > Bog-113. The sequence continues at coordinate 959,364 of CBDDBV010000035.1, forward strand.
CTTGGCCGCGTGCGCGGTATTTACCCATCCAGTCGGCGGATTTTTCGCGCTAAGTGGAGTCGCGATTCTGGCGCTTACTCTCGACCGCCGGCGTCTGCGCTTCCATCATTTCGTTCTATTCCTGGCGCCGCTCCTGTTTGTGGGCGCATGCTGGGGCGTATATGCCGCTCAGGACTTACCCGCGTTCCGCGCCCAGGTGTCCGGCAACGCCTACGGCCGTTGGGAAGGTATCTCGAACCCTTACTGGTCGGTGTACCGGGAACTTAGGTATAAGTACTTCTCGGCCTTTGGTCTGAACTCCCCCAATGCGATATCGCTGCAGGACCTGCGCCTGATTCCGCTCGCCTTCTATTCGGCGGCGGCCATCGCGATCGGCCTGACCAGGCAGTTACGAAGCAGCCCGGGGATTCGCGCTCTACTCTGGCTCATCGCATTCTTTGTCTTCGGCGGCATGGCGTTCGATGGCGCAAAGCGTTGGTATTACCTGACTTATGTAGTCCCGCTGTTCGCGCTTGCTCTCGCGATCTGGCTGGACTGGCTTCTCGGTAAGCGCGCTCCGGTCCGGCATTTCGCAGTCTTCGCCTGCGTTCTGATCCTGGCCATCCAAACGGGCGGAACTCTGTTCAAGATCCGTAAGAATGACTTAGACAACTCATTCGGCAATGCAGCCGCATTCGTCCGTCTGCACGACCCCGAACACGCTTTGATCTATGGAAGCGGTGAGTTGGGTTTTGCGCTGGGTTTTCCCGGCTACCTGGTGGATGACATCTCGCTCGGATACTACTCCGGGCGGAGAGCCAAGCTGATTTTTATCCCCTCCTCCTATTGGGGCCTGTGGATCTCTAACATGCCGCCACGCGCGCCAGCCGTCGGAGCCTTTGAACGGGCGACTCTCGCTCATGACTACCGGCTCGCCTATCGCACGGCGGATTACCAGATCTTCGAGAGGAAGCAATGAACTTATCCAGTCTGGAACCTACTCTCGAACCGCTGTTAGTTGCCGACGGGAAGCCGGGCGCAGGTGACCTTCCCTTGTGCGTCGACCTTGACGGCACACTCCTCGAAAGCGACACGCTTTACGAAGCCGCTCTAGCCTTGGTGCGTAACCGCCCGCTGGCTCTTCTTTCGATGCTGTTGTGGGTCTTTCGCGGAAAGGCTTTCTTAAAAACTCGCATCGCCGAGGAAAGCCCGCTCAACCTCCACTTACTTCCCGTGCGCGAAGACTTCCTCCTGTTCCTTCAGGAGCAGTATGGGCACGGGCGTCCGCTTATTCTCGCGACCGCCGCCCACCGCCGTTTCGCCGACGCGATCGCCCAACGCCTCGGAATTTTCTGCGAAGTGTTGGCGACGGACGAAACCCGAAACCTTCGTGGCGTAGTCAAGGCCGCCATACTCTGTGAGCGGTTCGGCCGCGGCGGTTTCGACTATGCCGCCAACGACTATAGCGACGTTGCGGTCTGGAAGGACGCTTCCGCGGCGATCTTAGTAAATGCACCGCCGGCACTGAGTCACGCGCTTAGCCGCCGCAACATTCCCGTAAGCCGGGTGTTTCCGCGTAAGCAAGGCGGGTGGAAAGCGTTTATCCAAGCCATCCGCGTGCACCAATGGGCCAAGAACGTTCTGGTTTTTGCGCCGCTCCTGCTATCGCACAATGCCACCAACCTCGCCAAGGTGTGGATGGGCGCGGTGGCCTTTGCCGCCTTTTCGCTTTGCGCTTCCGGTGTATATCTCCTGAACGACTTACTGGACTTGGAGTCCGACCGCCGCCATCCTAAGAAACGGTTACGTCCGCTCGCGGCCGCGCGGTTATCGATTCCTGCCGCGGTATGCACCTTTCCCGTTCTAACCCTGGCGGCGTTTGCGCTGGGTTACTTCGGTTCCGGACCATCTTTCGCTCTCTATCTCGCGGGTTACTGGGTGGCCACGGTGAGTTATTCCTTCTGGCTGAAACGCGTCTTATTGGTTGACGTGATTACGCTTGCTTCTCTTTATACTCTGCGCATCATCGCCGGCGGTGTCGCCACCCACATTACGGTTTCTCCCTGGACCTTCCTTTTTTCGGCGGCGCTTTTTCTCAGCCTGGCGCTGATGAAGCGCTATTCGGAGTTACTCGAACTGAAAGGCGCCGCGGACTTCGCCCACGGCCGGGCGTACCGCGCATCCGACGCCACGATTCTCGCAAGCGCAGGGCTCGCCAGCGGCTATGCGTCGGTGGTTGTGATGGCGCTTTATATCAACAGTCCGGAAGTTACTCTGCTCTATTCGCATCCACTTTGGCTCTGGCCGATCTGTTTGCTTCAAAGCTATTTCATCAGCCGCTTCTGGCTGTTGGCGCATCGCGGCGCGGTACAGGACGATCCGGTGGTGGTCGCCTTGAAAGATCGGGTCACTTACGTGCTTGCAGCCGTCTCCCTGCTGTTTATTTCCCTAGCCATTGGACTGGGATTCTGACTATGCCGGAACCTACTGTCGCTGTTATCTGGATTGACTGGTACGCGTACCACCTCGCGCGCTTCCGCGCCCTGCTGGAGCATTGCTCCACGCGGATGCGGCCGGTGGGGATTGAGTTAGTCGGCGGCGAAGGCGTTCATCAGGGACTCAATTTCCGCGACCGCGTCCGGGAGTCGCTCCCGGTGACGACCTTGTTGCCGAACCAAAGCTGGCACACGGCCGGACAACTGCGGCTCACCTGGGAAACGTGGCGCCGCCTCAACACGGAAAGTCCTTCCGCCATTCTCATTCCTGGTTACTATACCCTCCCCGCCATCGGCGCCGCCCTGTGGGGTAAGTGGAAACGCCGCACCACGGTACTCATGACCGAGTCGACGGAGCAGGATCACGTCCGCCATCAGTGGAAGGAAACGTTGAAGGGAACACTGATCCGTCTCTTGTTCGACGCGGCCATTGCGGGTGGCGAACCGCACGTACGCTACTTACTGAAGCTGGGGTTCCCCGCCAAGCGGATCGGGCGCTATTACGACGTGGTGGACAACGATTTCTTCGCTTCCGAATCCGCCCGGCACCGCCGCAGTTCCACGCGCGCCGAGTTAAACCTTCCCGATCATTACTTCCTCTATGTCGGCCGCTTATCGCCGGAAAAGAACGTCGACGGTTTGCTTCGCGCCTTCGCCGACTATCGACGGACCGGCGGAGAGTGGGAGTTAGTGCTGGTCGGCGACGGACCGGAGAGCAAGGCACTTACCGCCCTTGCAGAGTCTTTAGGCATCGCCAAAGCCGTCATCTGGGCCGGCATGAAGACTACCGAAGCTCTCATTCCTTACTACGCTTTCGCTTCTTGCTTCGTGCTTCCCAGCAGCCGGGAGCCATGGGGATTAGTGGTTAACGAGGCACTGGCCTCACGCTTACCGGCGATTGTTTCCGGCCGCTGCGGCTGCGTGTCCGATCTCATCCGAAACGGCGAAAACGGTGTGGTCTTCGAACCCGATACTCCCGGCGATCTCACCCGCGCGATGGTTCGCATCTCGATGGCCACCGAAGAGGAACGCGACGCGATGAGCCGCCGCTCGCTGGCCTTGATTGAACACTATTCGCCGCGGAATTGGGCGATGGAAGTTGAGCGTCTCATTGCCGCAACAGCAGAGTAAGCCGAGGGATCCCAAGTGACACGACCAAGTTCGTACTTCAGTTCCGAGTTGAGCGAAGCGCCCCCGTTCCGATACCTGGATGGGGAACCGGAGCCCGCGCGCATCCTAATGGTAGCCGCCAACCTGGACAGCCGGTTTGGCGGAGTCAGTTCGGTGCTGGGGCCGCTCTGCGCGAATGTCCAGAAAGATCCCCGCTTTACCGTCTCGGTCGCCGCTTTCGTCGAGCCTGACGAAGATATCGACTCACTCGAACACTTTGCCCCCGTCACTCGCTATCCCTTGCGCGGACTTAGTTCCCTATTCGCGGGTGAGCCGCGGTCACTTACCGGCCAGTTGCTATCACGGCAGATCGAGAACTGCGACTTAGTCCACATCCATGGCCTGTGGCAGGAACACTGCGCCTTTGCCGCCGCCCTGGCCAGGCGTCTTGGTAAGCCGTATGTGATCTCCGCACATGGAATGTTGGACCCCTGGGCTTTGAAACACAAGGGCTGGAAGAAGTCTCTTTACCTTCGTCTTGTGGAAAGGAAGAACCTTGCGGGCGCGGCGGCCTTACACGCGCTAACGGCAGCGGAGGCGTCCGATTACCGGAAGATCACGACTTACTCGCTGGTTGAAACGATACCCAACGCGATCGATTTGCCGCTTGCGGCCGATCCCGGTCTGTTCGTCTCGAAGTATCCGGCAGTATCAGCGAAGACGATTGTTCTGTTCCTATCGAGGCTGCATCACAAGAAGGGTCTCGATCTACTGTGCGAAAGCTGGAGCCGGATCGCTCCCCACTGTCCCGACGCTCACCTGGTGATTGCCGGACCTGACTCAGAACACCTGCGGTCCGAATTGGAAGCAGCCTTCGAATCCAAGGGCTTGTCGGAGAGCGTGACGTTTACCGGTATGTTAGCCGGTCCCATGAAATGGAGCGCGCTGGCCGCGGCTCATTTGTTCGTTCTTCCCTCGCGATCCGAAGGTCTGAGTATGGCAGCCCTCGAGGCGATGGGCATGGAAAAGCCCGTGTTGCTTACGGAGCAATGCCATGTGGATCGACTACTGGAACACGAATGCGGATGGCAGATCCAGCCGGATGCGAAAGAGTTGGAATGCGCTCTACGCGATTTTCTGCGCTCTCCGCAACGAGCGCGGGCTATGGGGAGAAACGCCCGATGCCTGATTGAAGACCGGCATTCCTGGGAGGTTGTCGGTTATCGTATGCGGGCATTTTATGAGCGCCTGGTCCGCGCTCCATTCCCGGTGCTTCAGTCTATCTGAAGATCCGGTTTCATAGATTACAGACGTCTAAGTTAGTCCACCGGTGCACACATGAGGATCCTTTTAGTTAACCAGTTCTTTTGGCCCGATTCGGCGGCAACCAGTCAATTACTTACCGATGTTGCACGTGAATTGTCGAGTACCGGCCATGACGTGTATGTTACGTGCGGAAGCTCCGGTTACGCGGAACCTAGTGACGGCGAGCCGCCCAACGTACACATCTGGCGTTCTCCCACCTTCCCGTTCAAGCGCGCCAAGGCAGCCCGTCTCCTCTCTTATTTGTCGTTCTTCGTGACGGCGGCCGTGCGTGGTTTGTTGTCTCGTAAGTTCGACTTGGTCGTTACTCTGACGACCCCGCCGCTTTTATCCGTTCTCGGAACGGTCATCAAGAAGTTTCGCGGCTCCCGGCACTTCATCTGGGAAATGGATGTGTACCCGGACGTTGCGGTCGACGTCGGAATGTGGAGTGCCGATAGCCCGTTGACGCGCTTGATCGGACAGATCGCGGATTACTCGCGGCTCCGGTCCGACGGCGCGGTCGTTCTAGGTACCTGCATGCGAGACCGCTTACTGAAGCGCGGCATGCCGGAGGAAAAGCTACATGTCGCGGAAAACTGGGCGGATGGCGCATCCATTGAGCCCTTGCCCCTACGCGCCGATGACGCACTTACCATCCTATACAGCGGTAACTTGGGCCTGGCGCATGACGTTGACACTATCTTTGGAGCCATCGCTCGTTTGAGGAATGACGATCGCTTCCAGTTTATCTTCGCCGGCGGCGGAGCTTCCCGAGACGATCTGGAGCGACGGTGCCGCGCCGCACACGCCGAAAATGTAGAGTTCCGGGACTATTGCCGCCGTGAAGACCTGAACATTAGTCTCGGCCAAGCGGATATCGGACTGGTGACTCAAAAAGAATCCTGCGCCGGCTCTGTGGTCCCGAGCAAGATTTACGGGTTGCTCGCCGCGGGGCGCCCGTTACTCTACATTGGACCGCAGACATCCACGCCCGCGCGGGTGATTGCTGAACATCGCTGCGGGTGGCAGGTGGACGTGGGCGACACAGAGGCGGTCACCCAGCTACTCGAGTTCCTGCACTCGGATCCGGCCCTGATTCGCGACGCCGGCCAGCGGGCCCGGCAGACCTTTCTGAAACTGTACGACCTTCCGATCGGTGTGAACCGCATCTGCACGATCATCGGAGCGGCGCGGTCCGCGCAAGCTACTCCAGCATTCTCACCCGAGTTGGTTGCCGGCACGGAGGCAATACGGGAGTCCACGTCGACGGCTTACTCCGCCTGAACGGCTAATGCTGTTCGCTTGAGAGTATCCGGTTGTGGAGCGAGGCTGCCTGCAGCGTAACATTACTGGAGGGATTCGGACCAGCGCCCACCTGCGTCAAGGTAACCGTAAGTAGTTGGCCGGAAGAGGCCGCGCTATAAGTGATGGCTGCGACTTCCGAGAGTGTGCCTGTCAGGTTCTCAATCGGCGCCAGAGTCAGCGGTGCGGCGCTTCCGTCGCTCAGGGTTGCTTGAATCCGCCCTGTCGCCATCCAAACGCCGAGGTAAATCAACAGCGTATGCGCCGTGGTGTCCGCGGGCGCGGTTAAGAGAAAGCCGTTGTTTTCCCCGGGCACCCATACGCCTGTTGCGGTGTTGGATACGGTAGCATCAGGAGTTCCGCGCTGCCAGGAGAATCCGAACGGGTTCGTGTTATAGGACGAAACAGCGGGGCTTCCAATCGTCAGGAACGAGCTGATCTGCGGAGTTACTCCCGCCATTCGGTCAACGCTTTGTGGGCCGTTGAGGCCCCAGTGAATCCAGTCCAGTACTCCGGATACCGATAAGTTGCGCGTGCTCGATACAGGCGCGGTAAATCCCGTAAGTACACCTCCCGTGGCCGTAGAGTTCTGGACGGTAACAGCCGCCGTGGCCGAACCCTGATTACCCGCGGCATCGGTCGCCGTGGCAACGATGTTGTGCACGCCATTGACCACCGACGTCGAATCCCAGTTCAAGGAGTAGGGTGGGTTGGTCACGGGAGACCCGACAGGGTTGCCATCCACTGCAAATTGCACATTGGCGATCGACGCGGACTCGGTGGCGGTGGCTGTTAAAGCCGAGCTGCCCGATAGAGTTACGCCGTAGAGCGGATTCGTAAGCGCCGTTTGCGGGAGCGCCGACCCGACTGAGAAATTCATACTGGTGAATCCCAAGTCTCCCATCGGATCGGCCGCGACAGATTGTAAGTTGTGTAGCCCAGTAGACAGCCCAGCCGTATTCAAAAGGTAAGAGTAGGGGGCCAGCGTGAGCGCGCCGCCGATGTCACCGCCATCCAGAACATACTGAAGAGAAGCGACGCCATCAACCGAGGTATTCGAGGTGGTTAGGTCCACGGTTCCGGCAACCGTGCTACCGCTTGACGGCGTCGCGATGACTGGGGCCGGGGGCGCCACGCCGTTGGGAGGGTAGAGCGAAAGAACCTGGCTGTTATACGGATCGGGATACCAACCCCGAAACATCATTATGTCGCCACGCTTGACCGCCGCCTGTAACTGGCTTTGGTATTGATTAAAGTTTCCGTTGGGAACATAGATCACCGAGAACGCCGAAGGATAGACGTCAAGCACCGGTTGCGGCGTGGCGGGAACACCTTGTGACAACTGGTCGTAAGGCGCGGATGTTGAGTAATATTGATCGTTCTGGTTTTCCGGAATCAGCAGCACGTTCGGGTATTGGCGGGCGACGGCCTGAAAGAAGCTCGCGCTGATCGGCCAGTTCGGGTCACCGTTCGAATCAATATAGAACAGCGTTGCGCCCCACCGGTTGTATGCGTAGGAGATCTTGCTGAGTAGAACCGGCGCCGGATCGGCAACCGTGTTCTGAGCGGGCGCGCCGCCCCCCGCCGGAGCCACTAACATCTGCGGGCGCACGCACACGCCGACGCGGAGTCCAGCGTTTGAGAAGGTCTGGAAATACTGGTCGATGACGCCATTCATTTCGGGCGCGAACGTCTCCCATTGAGCTGGATCGCAGAGGTAAGTTGTCGGCTGCGGATATTGTTCGCCTTCGATATCCCAGGTAACCATACCTTGTGCGTTCATGCTTTTTAAGATAGTGACCGCGGATTGCGCCCACGCCAGCAACTCGGATTGGAATGCCGCGATGCCTTGCGGCGTGGTCACATTAACGGTGGGATCGTTGAACCAACCTCGCGGATTGGTCGGATAGCCCGCCGCTGTGGCGGCGATCACCAACTGTGCGATCGGCCGCCGGTCCGTCCAGTTCTGCGTAAACGGATAAGTGGAAGCAAAGGTTTGATACACATCGCTAACCAGAGTTTTAGTCGTCGCCGAAGCGGCGCCAAAGCGGAAGGAGATATGGTAAGTGTCGCTGGCGCCGGGCGCGATCGGCCTGTTCACGGGCGGGAGACTATTGGGCAGCATCGCATCTTGCGAAGTCTCCACCTTCACTGGAAAGATGGTATTCGCTGGACCGTTGAGTGCCCACGGAAAACCGACCAGCAAGGGGAGAATTACATCGTCGTTGGCCAGCACCAGCGCATTTGGGCCCGCGGTCATCCGCAGCGCCGTCGGGTTCCCGATGTTGAGCGTTACGACCGGATCCACTCCGTCGAACTCCTGGGGGGCCGAGGGAAACACCAGATCCATGGGTTCGTAGAAAACGCCCTGGATCGTCTGTGTAGATGTGTTTACCGTCTTAATCGTCAGGCTAAGTTTGTTGCCGGACGCGGTGTATGCGACCGCGACTGTTCCCCAATCGAACGTCATCGTCGTCTGTTGATGAACCGTGTCGTACAAACTTGTAGAAACCGTGCTGCCTGCGACGATCTGACCGCCGGCAGTAATGAAATTAATTCCGTTTACCCCAAAAGTGCCTTTATTTAGGTATTGAATTCCGTTGTATTGAATAGAAGAAAGCCCGGCCGATCCGTAACCGATTGTCAAGAAGCCGGTTTGCGCTGAACAGAACGCGGCAAATGTCAGCAGAAGAAGTGTCAATTTTTGCATTTGGCTCCTGGTGAATGTCATGCGATTACAACACACCAAAGGTTGTTAATCCTTCTAAAATAAGAGACACCAGCGGGCCGGATTTCTCACTCGCCGGCTACTTTTATTAAGCGTAAGCCCTTCCAGCTATTTGCCGGCGGCACGCATGAGTTCCCTGATACGATCATTCGCGGGGTCACGAAACCATCCTCGAAACATCACAATGTCCCCTTGTTTCAGCGCTTTGACAACCCTTTCCCGCTCCCCCGATAAGTCTCCGTCCGCCAACTCGATGACACTAAAGGCGTGCGGATAGAACCAACGGACCAGCGCCGGCGTTCCCCAGAACCGATTTCGCAAGTCAGAGTACGGCGCACTTAGCGCGAAGTAGCCGGGAGTTGCGTGTTCTGGAATCAAAAGAACGCCCGGAACCGCGTAAGTAACATTGCGGAACACGCCGGGCCGCAGCGGGATGAGCCCGGTACCGCCCCAGTTGGAATCGACGTAAAACAGACTTGCTCCCCAGCGCGCTTGCGCGTATCGAATCTTCGCAATCAAAACGTCGGCGGATTTGCTGGTCAATACTTGCCGCGCGCTCTTACCATCAGCCGCAATCACGAGCTCCTGCGGACGTACTGTGACTCCGACGCGAAAGCCCGCCTGGCGAAACCTTCTAAAATACTCATCGATGACGTTCGTCATCTCCGGAGCAAGCCGGTCGACCATCCTTGGATCTCCGATGTAACTCGTGCGCTGCGGATATTGTTCGCCCTCGACGTCCCACGTCACCATACCTTGCGAGCCCATCGAACGCATGATCGTGATGCTGGTGTCGGCCCACTGCAAGACCCGTTGATGAAAGCGGGTCAGACCCTCCGGTGTCGTCACATCAACGGTAGGGTCGATAAACCAGCCGCGCGGATTCCGGGGCCAGCCCGCGGCGGAAGTGGCGAGGACTAAGCTGGCAATCGGCCGGCGGTCGGGCCAGTCCAATGACTCCGGAATTGCCAGTGTTCGTGTCGCAGCAACTGCGATGGCCATCAAGGCGGCGATCAGCAGGAGCCGCCTGCTCGGTCTCATCATTCGTCCAGCATCCAGGAAGAAGAGGGAGTCTTCAAAATAGGAATATAGCGTGCGACTTTGAAGGGCTCGCGCGGATTGGCTTCGTTGCTCACTTTTGGTATGGGGTCACGATTGGGCTTCTTTCCGTTAAGTCGTTGATTTTAATTGGGAGACGTTCAGAAAGCCGTATAAGTTTGGGCCGCTTTATGTCCGAAACGAAGCCAATTTCAAAGATGGTGCGCGACCGGGCGGATGGGCGGCGAGAGTCCTGCTCTTAGAAGAGCATTCGTTTTCGGGAACTAAGAGTCACTTACCATCTAAGTTATTGAAACGGTGCGCGAAACTTGGTTGCCAAACGCGGGACTGTGGTTGGGCGTTAGCGGCCACGTAGAGCGAGTCGAAGCTACAGCCGTTCTGCCCGCCGCTCGATCCCGTTATACTTGGCGTTCGGAGTGAGACATCGTGAAAAGTATTGGCCAACCCGAGGTTAAAGGCGATTTGGTACACAGCATCTGGCCGGCGTTGCTGATGTGCGCGACAATGGCGACCGGGCTCACGGGGCAAACGTTCACCACGCTGTACACCTTCCCAGGCATCCCCGGCGGCTCAAGCCCCAATTCGGGACTGGCGCAGGGCTTGGACGGCAATTTCTATGGAACTACCTATCGCGGAGGCGCACACGGCTCGGGAACGATTTTCAAAATCACCTCCGGCGGGGCTTTTACAACCTTATACAGCTTTTGCGCCTTACCGAACTGCACGGATGGCGCGACTCTTCTGACCGGATTAGTCCAAACCAGCAGTGGCAATTTCTACGGCACAACGGCGGCCGGAGGAACCAACGGCGCCGGGACAATCTACAAAGTTACGGCGGGCGGCGAACTAACTACTGTATATTCCTTCCCGTGCCCCGCGAGCGGTACGTGCGAGTTTGGAGCAGCCGCCAGCCAGCTGGTGCTTGCGAATGATGGGAACCTCTATGGGACAACCTATCAGTACGGGACTTTCTTTAAAGTCAGTCAGAACGGCGCGGTGACTACGATTCCGGCCTTTATGCCTCTTAAGGGTCCGCAAGCGGCCTTGATTCAGGCATCGGACGGAAACCTCTATGGAACCGCATTGGGAGGCACCACCGGCTTAGGCTCCGTGTTCCGACTAACTACAAGCGGCCAACTAACAACTCTGTACAGTTTTTGCGCAACTGACAGTCAATGCCCGGACGGTTACATGCCTAAAGCGGGATTGGTTCAGGGCACCACTGGTGACTTATATGGCACCACCACAAGCGGAGGAGCTTACACTGAGGGCCAGGAGGGCGGGACGGTCTTCAAGATTGCGCTCAGCGGGGATCTGACAACGCTGGCCAGCTTCTGCGGTCCAGCGCCTGCGTAGGGTTGCTTTCGTATAGCGCGATGGTTCAGGCAACCGACGGGAATTTCTATGGGACGACCTTAAGCGGCGGCCCGAGCGGCGGGGGAACCATCTTCAAGGTAACCCCAAATGGTGATCTCAGCCTTATTTACTCCTTCTGCACTCAACCCAAGTGCGTGGACGGTAAGGTCCCGAACCAACTCATACAGGGTACTGACGGAAATTTTTATGGAACGACGGCGACGAACGGGGATAATCCCGGGTCGCATGGAACCGTCTTTCGGCTGTCGCTGGGTCTTGGTCCTTTCGTAAAAGTGCAGCCCGCCGCAGGATTTGTGGGGCAACGGGTCGAGATCCTCGGGAACAGTTTAACGGACACGACCGGCGTGAGCTTCAATGGAACGGCGGCCGTGTTCGCAGTGGAATCCGATTCACTGATTCTGGCCACAGTTCCGGCTGGAGCAACCACGGGAAATGTCGGAGTAACGAACGCGAACGGAACGCTTTCGAGCAATGTGAAATTTCGCGTGCGGCCATAATCCGGCAGGGGGTCATCAGAGCTCGAGCTTGCGCAGGCGCAGCGCGTTGGCGATGACGGACACGGAGCTGAAGGTCATGGCGGCGCTGGCGATCATCGGACTGAGAAGGATGCCGAAGAAGGGATAGAGGAGACCGGCCGCGACGGGGACGCCGAGGATGTTGTAGAGGAAAGCGAATGCGAGGTTCTGGCGAATGTTGCGCATGGTGGCGCGGCTGAGACGGCGGGCGCGGACGATGCCGCGCAGGTCTCCCTTAACGAGCGTGATGCCGGCGCTTTGCATGGCGACGTCGGTGCCGGTGCCCATCGCAATTCCGACCTGGGCCTGGGCGAGCGCGGGCGCGTCATTGACGCCGTCACCCGCCATGGCGACGAGGTGACCGGCCGCCTGGAGTTGCTTGACGGCGGCGCTTTTCTGGTCAGGAAGGACGTCGGCCTGAACGTCGTCGATGTCCAGTTGCTTGGCAACGGCCTGGGCGGTTTCGCGGTTGTCGCCGGTGAGCATCACGATTTGCAGGTTCTCGGCGTGTAGCAGGCGGATGGCTTGGGGAGTGGAGGCTTTGACGGGGTCGGCGACGCCGATCAGGCCGGCTGAGTGGCCGTCGATGGCGACGAACATGACGGTCTGACCCTGGAGTTGCAGCTCGCGGGCGCGGGGAAGCAGTGGGTCGAGAGAGATCGATTGCTGTTCGAACAGACCGGCGTTTCCGATGGCGATGCGGTGGCCGTCGATGATACCGGTGGTTCCCCGCCCGGTGACGGATTGGAAGTTGTTGGGCGGGACTAGCGGGACATTCCGCTTTTGGGCGCCTTGGACGATGGCGGCGGCGAGCGGATGTTCGCTGGCTTGTTCGAGGCTGGCGGCGGAATGGAGTAAGCCGTTTTCGTTTCCGCCATCGAGGGCGAAGACGGTGGCGAGTTGCGGTTTGCCTTCGGTGAGCGTGCCGGTTTTATCGATGAGGAGCGTATCGACTTTCTCGAGGGTTTCGAGCGCTTCGGCGTTGCGGATAAGGACTCCGGCGGTGGCGCCGCGGCCGGTGGCGACCATGATGGACATGGGAGTGGCAAGTCCCAGGGCGCACGGACAGGCCACGATGAGAACGGCGACGGCACTGACGAGAGCGTGGGCGAAGCGGGGTTCGGGTCCCCAGATGGCCCAGACGGCGAACGTGATGGCGGCGACGAAGACGACGATGGGAACGAAGTAAGATGCGACCACATCCGCCAGGCGCTGGATAGGCGCGCGCGTGCGCTGCGCTTCGCCGACGAGGCGAACGATGTGAGCGAGGACGGTGTCGGCGCCGATGCGGTCCGCGCTGATGATCAGGCTGCCGGTGCCGTTGACGGTGCCGCCCGTGACCTTGCCGCCGATGGATTTTTCCACAGGGAGCGATTCGCCGGTGATCATGGATTCATCGACGGAGCTGGCGCCATCGAGCACGGAACCATCGACCGGAATCGATTCGCCGGGGCGGACGCGAAGCTTGAAGCCGACGGCGACGTGCTCGAGCGGGATCTCTTCCTCCGAGCCGTTGGCGCGGATGACGCGGGTGGTCTTGGGTTGGAGCGCGAGAAGTGACTTTAATGCGCTGGAGGTTTGGCGGCGGGCGCGCAGTTCGAGCACCTGTCCGAGAAGGACGAGCGTGACGATGACGGCGGCGGGTTCGAAGTAGACGTCCTGGGCATTATTGGGGAGCAGCCGGGGAAGCAACGTGGCGATGACGCTGTAAAGGTAAGCCGTGCCCGCGCCCATGCCGATCAGCGTGAACATGTTGGGACTGCGGTGCAGGACGGATGACCAGGCGCGGGCGAAGATGGGCCATCCGGTCCAAAGCACGACGGGCGTGGCGAGAGCGAACTCGATCCAATTGAGCGCGCGCGGGCCGAGCGCGTGGCGCAGCGGCATGCCGGGGAGAAAGTCGGCGACCATGCCGAGGAGGATCGGCGCGCTCAGGACGAGAGCGAGCCAGAAGCGGCGGGTCATGTCGATAAGTTCGAGGTTAGGTTCGTCACCGGTGAAGGTGACGGGTTCCAGCGCCATACCGCAGATGGGGCAGGCTCCGGGGCCGAGCTGGCGGACGTCCGGATGCATGGGGCAGGTGTATTCGACGGCGGCTCCGGAGTTGGGGACGGCGACGGGCTGAGGCGCGGGTGGTTCGGGATGAAGGTATTGGACGGGGTTCGCTTCGAACTTACGGAGGCAGCCGAGGCCGCAGAAGTAGTAAGTCTCGCCTTCGAAAGTTACTTTGCCCGCGGCGCGATCCGGTTGCACGGTCATGGCGCAGACGGGGTCTTTTTGGGTGGCTGGTTTGTTAGCTGGTTCAGTGGCGGGTGTCAAGAGATAAGCCTCCTTTCTTGATCGTCCAGTTACTCTTTTGGTTTCAAACGCAGGCGGAGGAAGATATCGCCGCCGACGGGACGATCACCGTAGTAAGGTTTGATGGCGGCGGGTAGGGAGAAGGTCTGGATGTCGGCGCCGACGCCGGTTTCGATGTGATGAAAGACGCCGATGTCGCGCGTGTATCCGATGGTGTACGCGCCGATGCGGAAGGTGCTGCCGTAGAGTGTATCGAGCTGCGCTTCGAGATCGGGCTGGCCCGCGAAGAGTTCATCTTTATCGACGAGCTCGGCGCGGCCGGTGAGGAAGTTTTTAGCGCCGATGGGAAGGACGGATTCGAGAAGGTACGAGTTGGTGTTGCGCCCGGTGGCGCCGCTGTGGTCGCGGCCCCAAACGAAGGTCGACGACCAACTACTACCGAGCATGGGCTTCGTGTATTCGAGAGACGCGGTGGAACGAAACTGATCGCCGGGTTCGAGCGCTTCGGGTTTGGTGAGGTGGCCGACGGAGACCTGGGCAGCCCAATTTTTGGCGGGGAAATACCAGAGACGGGCGGACCAGGAATCGATGGGACCGTAGTCAATGTTCCAGCGGTTTTCATCGGGCTCGGCGCCGTGAAAGCCGCTGGCTTCCAGCTTGAATTTTTTATAGGCGATGCCGGCGGTGATGACGTCGTTTGCGATGTGGGTGGAGTCCTGCCAGTGGTGCGAGAGCGGGGCTTGAGGGAGTTCCATGGCGGAGGCGCGGTGCGGATAGGCGACAGGGCCGAGCGCGGGATCGCCGACGGGCGCGGCGTAAAGTTCGAGCGTGGCATTTTCGCTGAGTGAGAGCGCGTACTGGATGCCGGCGGCCATGATGAAGTCATGCGGATGTTGAGCATCGGTGAGGGGGTTGCCGTATGCTGTTTCGCCGGTTTGAAAGAGCAGCGGGTAGCGGCGGTTGGTGACGGTGGCGGGGTCGAGACTGAGCATCAACTGGATCTGGAAAGCGCCGCGCGCGCCGACGCGATGCTCTGCGTTCGCCATGAACCAGTTGGCGGAGTAGAACTTGTCACCGCCGCGTGGGCCGGATTGTTGCGTGTCGACAATGAAAGCTTGCGCCATGAACATGGTATTCCAGGCGCCGATAGGTTGCATGATCATGGGCATAGGCCAGCCCGGAGGGTTGACGGCGGTTCCGGAAGACAGGTTAGTAAGTAACGCGACAGCCGGTGGCATTGGTTCTTCCATTCCTGTCATGTTCATATCGGGCATGTTCATATCGGGCATGTTCATATCGGGCATGGACTGCTGCGCGGAGGCAACGGAAATTATGGACGCGAGGGTACAGACGAAAGGTAAGTGTAGGCGCACGAATTCGCTCCTTAGTTGCTAATCGGGAATAGGCCGCGGAGTTGGGAAACGGAAACGCCAGTTAGATTCTTAGGACAGCAATGGACGGGGGAAACGGGATTGGCGGGGAGTGGCGGCGGTTACCCGGTAATGCGGCGGTAAGCGCAGCCGAGGGGTAAGCGATTAAGGCGGTGGTAACGACGGGGGCGAAAGAGTTACCCGAGGCGGCGAAGTTTTCGAGGCGCGCTGAATCGGCAGGCGAGAGCGAGTGGTCACAGGGGGTGTTCCCGCTCTTTGACTCCCGCGCCGGAGCGTTGTGATGTTTACAGCAGGCATGCGCTTGCGGGGCGGGTTGCCAGGAACAAGCCAGAGCGCATTGCGCGTGAATGACCGAGGCCATTACGGCGAGGAGCGCAAGAAGGTTTCCGAGCAACTTCACCATTTCTTGAATAATGGTAACGCAGTTGAACAGTCTCGCATGCGAATTGCGGGTAAGTCGATCGGCATGGTGCTGATCATTGGCGAGGCAGGCGCGGTCCTCGCGCGAGGTGAATCTTATCTTTTACAAGCTCTTTACATCTTCTCCACCAGTGCGAGCGATTTAACCGCTACGGTTAATGCGAGGACGTGAGGATTATGTGGACGAAGTGGATGAGAACTTGTGGGCTGGTGGGAGTTACGGCCGGGTCACTTATGGCGGCGAATAGTTACCTGGTGCATAACCTGGTGGCTGATCTTCCTGGGCAGGCGGATCATGTAGACGCAAATCTGGTGAATCCGTGGGGATTGGCGGTGAGTTCGAGCAGTCCGTTCTGGGTGGGGAACAACAATACGGGAACCTCGACAGTGTACGACGGTTCGGGGACGGCGAAATCATTGATTGTGGCCATCCCGGCCAGCACGCAAACGGGGCATGGGGCGGTTACCGGGGTGTTGTCCAACGGGGGACAATTATTCGCGATCGCGCCGAATGAGCCCGCGGCTTTTTTGTTTTGCACGGAAGATGGAACAATTTCCGGCTGGAACCATGCGGTGGACGCGACGAACGCGAAGATTGTGGTGGACCAATCGACGGCGGGAGCGGTTTACAAGGGTTGCGCCTTGGGCGGAACAACTGGCGCTCCGCTGCTCTACGCAGCGAATTTCCGCGCGGGGACGATCGATGTCTGGAACGGAACCTTTCAGGCGGTTACGAATCCCGCGGGTAGTTTCCAGGATAGTCAGGTTCCCTCGGGATATGCGCCTTTTAATATTCAGAACTTAGGCGGAAAGCTATATGTCACTTATGCGTTGCAGGACAGCGATAAGAAAGACGATGTGGCGGGGATTGGGAACGGGTATGTGGCGGTCTTCGATATGTCAGGGAACCTGCTGGCGCACCTGACTTCCAGAGGGCCGCTCAATTCGCCGTGGGGGCTGGCGATGGCTCCGGCGGGGTTCGGCGACTTTGGCGGCGCTTTGTTAGTGGGCAATTTCAGGGACGGAATGATCCATGCGTTTGACGCGAACTCTGGAGCATTACTGGGTACACTAAACGGGACCGGCGGCAATGCGATCGTGATCAGCGGACTATGGTCTTTACTGTTCGGCAACGGCGGTGCGGGAGGTGACTCGGCGACGCTGTACTTCACGGCGGGACCGGGCGGATCAACCGGGCAACCTCTTGAATCGCACGGGCTGCTGGGAAGCATTCAGACCGCGCCCGCATTCCCGGCCACCGGCGTGGTGAATGGAGCGAGCTTCTCGACGACGCTGGCGCCGAATGGATGGGTCTCGATCTTCGGCGGCGGTTTGTCGGCGACAACGCGAGGCTGGCTCGCCGCGGACTTCGTCAATAATCAGCTCCCGACGCAGTTGGACGGCGTGGCGGTGACGGTCAACGGAGAGCCGGCGTTCCCCGCGTTTATCAGTCCGACGCAGATCAATTTTCTGGTGCCGAGCGACTTAGCGCCGGGATCGGTACAAGTGACGACCACAAACAATGGTTTGACGAGCGCTCCGGTGAATCTGACCCTCACTCCGGCGGCGCCGGCCTTCTTTCAGCTAAGTGAAAAGTATGTGGCGGCCACGCATGCGGACGGGACACTTAGTGGACCGCCGGCACTTATTACGGGAGTCACGACGTCGCCATTAGTGCCGGGAGAAACCGTGGTTCTGTATGGAAGCGGTTTTGGTCCGACGGCGCCCGGGATTACGAACGGCCAAGTGGTGACGACGGCAGCGAGCCTGGCTTCACCGTTGACTTTGACGATCGGCGGACTGCCGGCGACGGTGACGTTCGCGGGGCTGAGCGCAACCGGTCTTTACCAAATCAACGCAGTGGTTCCGGCGGTCCCGGCGGGGAGTGGGCCGCAAAGCGACGCGGTGGTGACGGCGGAGGTGATGGGGATGCAATCGCAAGCGGGAGCGCTCCTCTCGATTGCTGCCCCGGCTACGGTACCGGCGGCGGTAAGTATCAGCAATTTCACATTCGTGCCGACGCCCATCACGGTTACGCACGGGAACGCGTTGACGTGGACGAATACGGATGGCGTGCAGCATACAGTGACCGCCGACGACGGCAGTTTCGGGTCCGGAAAGCTGAGTAATGGACAGACGTTTTCGGAGACACTGAACACGCCGGGAACTTATACGTATCACTGCTCCATCCATACCAACATGCACGGGACGGTGGTGGTGCAGTAAAGCGCGAGCGCGCGGGCCGAGCCCGAGTTTGGGATGATAGACAAACGTTATGGGACGACCAGTTGTGCATTTTGAGATCGGATGCCGGGACCTGCAGAACACGGGGGAGTTTTACACCGCGTTGTTCGATTGGACGATGGAGCCCATGGGCCCGGCATCAGTGGTTAGCACCGGTTCGAAGGAAGGTATCGGCGGCCATATCACGGCCCTGGGACATGAGCCGCACCACTACACAATCTTCTACGTGGAGGTAGACGATATTCACGGCTGCTTGAAGAAGGCGGAGTTTTTGGGCGGAAGGGTATTGGTGCCACCGATTCCGATTCCCACGGGGATGTTTGCATGGTTTCAAGATCCCGAGGGGAACACGGTGGGGCTGACGCAGAAGAAGACGTAAAACACGGCGACGCAGGTGTCCTTCACAATTTGCTTGGGGCGAAACTTTATGTTGCAAAGTACTTTGTAAATGGTCTAGGATGCAGTTGGAGGACATCCAACTTGTTCAAACGCATTCTGGCCATTGCCGCGATTTTTGTGTGTTCCAGCCTCGCCTGGATGATTCTAGCGTCGAGCATCTGGCGGCGCACCAACGACTCGGGCGCGAAACTGCGGCCGGGAGTGGCGTCCACGTGGGGCGCTCCGCAGGAGCAGATTCAGCCAGTGACCGTTTTGGAAGGCGCGGGCGGCGGCCATCTAAACGCAGAACGGACGCGCGTTAAAGCGGAGTTGGCGTTGGAGTACCGGCAAAAAGGGCTGCTCTGGTACAGCACTTATGTGGTGAAGTTCGCCGGAACGTACACGTTCCGAAATGCGGGCGACCAGACGGCTCAGATGAAGTTCACGCTTCCCTTCCCGGCGCAGCAGGCGATCTATGACGATCTGACGATTTCGGCCAACGGCGCGGCGCTGCCGTTCTCTTCCGATCCGAGCGGCGCGACCGTGGCGGCGACGGCGCCGGCGGGACAGGCGACGGAGTTTCTGGTCACTTACACTTCGCACGGATTGGATGCGTGGCGTTACAACTTTGGAAACGACGCAAAGCAGATGCGGGACTTTGAACTGATTCTGATTACGAACTTCCGAGATATCGATTTTCCGAATGACACTTTGTCGCCGAACGATAAAATCGAGAGCGCACAAGGGTGGGAACTCGGATGGCGATATCGAAGCCTGATTTCGGGTTCGGCAATTGGGATGACGATGCCGGAGAAGTTGCAACCGGGCCCGATCGCGGGCGAGATCAGCGAGTTCGCCCCTGTCTCGCTGCTCCTGTTCTTCTTTGTGATGACCATTCTGACGACGGCGCGCAAGGTAGAGTTGCACCCGATGAACTATTTCTTTCTGGCGGCCGCATTTTTTTCCTTCCACTTACTGCTGGCTTACTCGGTGGATCATCTATCAATCGAGTGGGCTTTTGCCGTGTCTTCCTTGGTCTCCGTAGGCCTGGTGGTGAGCTACCTGCGAGCCGTGGTGGGCGCCCGGTTTGCGATCGTGGAAGCGGGCCTGGCACAGTTCGTCTACCTCGTGCTTTTCTCGTTTACTTTCTTTCTGCAGGGGTTTACGGGGCTGGCGATTACCATCGGATGCATTGTGACTGAACACACCCAAGCAATTGTATGTGGCGATGCAGGTAACGGCGCGGGTACCGATTGGCTTGGGGAACGGCTGGGAGCTGAGGGCTCCGCGTGGCGGCGGAGTGACGCGTCGTGGTTGGGGTAAGCCTGCCAGTCTCCGCGTGAGTAGTAAGTCCGCCTACGGTAACACTTGAAAGGGTAAGTTACTCAGGAGCGTCCCGCGGGGCGTGACCACCTGAATGATTCCGCTGCTCGCGCCGGAGGGAACGGCGGCGGTGAGTAAGGAACTGGAAACTACTTTGAAGGAGGCGGGAGTACCGTTGAAGGTAACACCGGTCGCGCCGGTGAGACCGGTGCCGAGTATCTCCACGGCTGTGCCCACCTTGCCGTAATCCGTTTGGGCCTTTACATACGATCCGAGGCCGACCGACAAGCTGAAAACCGCGCCGCCTCCGCCAGGGCCGCCAACGTTGGAGCTTCCGTAGAACTCGCCGTTGGTGTCTTGGATGAGCGCAGCGTCGGGACTCTGGCCCTCCGTGCAACCGAGGCAGAAGCTATAGAGCAAGGTAAAGACGCCGGAGGAAGTTACTCGAAAGAGAGTACCGCACCCGGTCCCGCAGAAAGAGCCGCCATCGAGCGTGGTTCCGTAGAATTGTCCATCGGTTCCCTGCACCAGACCGGTAATGGGCGCGGCGCCGGTGGGACCGCAGGCGGTTCCCTGGTTTACAAAAGAGTAGATCGTGGTATACGAACCACTCGGGGTGAGTTGGAAGATGGTGCCCAGTTGATACGCGCATTGGGTGCTATAGTTACCGCCCTGGGAAGCAGTGCCGTAGAGATAGCCGTCGGTTCCCTGGATGAGACCCGCGGCGGGGATGGAACCACCGGTGCAACCGACCGTGGGGCAGAACGTGTAGATTGTGGAGAAGGCTCCAGCAGGGGTAATCTGGAACACGGTTCCACAGCCGCCGGGGCAGTTGTTCGTTCCACCGCCTTCGGTGGTGCCGTAAAGATTTCCGTTGCCCGCCTGTATCAGACTTGCGGCGGGCCGGTCTCCATCGATGCAACCGAACTGGGGACAAAAGCTATAGAGCACCGTCAGCGAGCCGCTGGGAGTCAACTCGAAGACGGTTCCCATTCCATTCGCGCCGCCGTACAGAGTGGTCCCATAGAAGTTACCGTTTGCCGCCTGGATGAGCCCGGCGCCGGGGTGCTCGCCGTCCGTGCAGTAAACGTTAATGGTGAGGCAGAAGCTGTAGAGCGTCGTCAGCGCGCCTTCCGGGGTGACTTCGAAGACCGTGCCGCCGCCATACGGACCGCCTCGCTTCGTGGTCCCGTAGAAATTTCCATTCTTACCCTGAATCAGCGCCGCCGCGGGTCCCGAACCGTCAGCGCACCCGCTTTGGGAACAGAAACGATAGACGGTGGTGAAGACGCCGGCCGGGCTGATCTTGAAAATCGTCCCATCGTAGAAGGCGATGCCGCCTTCGTACGTGGTCCCATATAGGTTCCCGTCCAGGCCCTGAACGAGGCTGGCCGAAGGCGTCGAACCATCCGGGCATGCGCTCTGGGCGCAGAAATCATGCAGCGTGGTGACGGTCTGTGCCGGTAAAGCGCCCGTCATTACCGCGCCGAGAATGAGGGTTAAAACGCCGGCGGCTTGGCCCATAAATGGTGGTCCTATGATTACACGCGTGCCGTGGGTTCGGGACTTGGATCTTGCGGTGGGATGCGAGGTTCCAAGGAAAAGGGCCGCGCAGTTCGCATCCTTTTCGCACGACCGCCATCTATGGTCTTATCTCCTAGAGACGGGAACCGAGGCTTTGAACAGGATTGTTGCAACGGGGGCGCTGGCCGCCTCATGCTTCACTATGTTACTGAATGGCTGCGCGCAGAAAGCCGCGACGCAAGCCGCGGGACCACCGCCGCCACCGGATGTGGAAGTGGTCACGGTGGTTCAGAAGGATGTTACGACTTACGGCGAGTGGGTTTCCACGCTCGACGGCTACGTCAACGCCAACATCCAACCGCAGGTTTCGGGCTACCTGCTGAAGCAGGACTATCGGGAAGGCTCGTTGGTTCAGAAGGATCAAATCTTATTCGAGATCGACCCGCGTCCTTTCCAGGCCACGCTCGATCAGGCCAAGGGGCAATTAGCGCAGACGCGCGGGCAGTTGGCGCAAGGCGAGGCGCAGCTTAAACTGGCGCAGATCAATGTGAAGCGCGATACGCCGCTG
Organism: Bryobacteraceae bacterium; assembly: GCA_965225785.1. Lineage (GTDB taxonomy): Bacteria > Acidobacteriota > Terriglobia > Bryobacterales > Bryobacteraceae > Bog-113. The sequence goes on from CBDDBV010000035.1 coordinate 981,380, forward strand.
GCGCAAGCGCATGCGATTGCGCAAAGTCAACTGGATAACGATGTGCAGACGCAGGCCGCGAATGAAGCGGTGATAAAGACCAACCAGGCCTCTATTCAAAGCGCGGAAGCGAATGTGGAGCAGGCCGAGTTGAACCTGGGATTCACGAAGGTCCGGTCATTGATCAGCGGGATTGCGGGGACCGCGCAGACGCAGATCGGAAACCTGGTGGCGCAGACGACGGTGTTGACGACGGTTTCCCAGGTGAATCCAATCAAAGCGTTTTTTCCGATCAGCGAGCAGGAGTATCTGCGCTTTTCGGCCAAGGGCAAACCGGGCGCGGCGGTGAATTTTCTACAAACCAGCAACTCGATTCCGCTGCAGATGACGCTGAATAACGGGACGGTTTATCCGCACCCGGGGCGATTCGTTTTCGCGGACCGGCAGGTAAACGCGCAAACGGGGACGATTCAGGTGGCGGCGGCATTTCCGAATCCCGGCAATCTTTTGCGGCCGGGGGAGTTCGGGCGGATTCGGGCGCGGACAGGCGTCGACCAAGGCGCGCTGCTGGTGCCGCAGAAGTGCGTGACCGAGTTACAAGGGCGTTACCAGGTGGCGGTGGTTGCGCCCGGCAATAAGATCTCGATCCGCAATGTCGATGTGGGCGACCGCATGGGATCCGACTGGATCATCAAGACGGGACTGAAGCCGGGCGAGCGCGTGGTTTCCGAGGGTCTGGAAAAAGTCAGGGACGGAGCGACGGTGAATCCGAAGCCCGACACCTCCAAGCCGGAACCAATCACAGCGGAAGATACACGTTCGGCGGACGCGGCAAATCAATAGGGCCTAAACAGACATGTCGAAGTTTTTTATCAACAGGCCCATTGTGGCCATGGTGATCGCGATATTGATGGTGATCATCGGCGCGGTCTCGATATTCAGCCTTCCCGTGGCGCAGTTTCCGAATATCGTACCGCCGGAGATTCAGGTGACCGGAATCTACCCCGGCGCGGACGCGAAGACGTTGGAACAATCCGTGGCGACGCCGCTGGAGGAACAGATCAGCGGTGTCGACAACATGAACTATATGTATTCGATCAACGCGAACAACGGGCAGTCCGTAATCACCGTTGACTTCGATGTGAAGACAGATCCGAATATCGACCAAGTGTTGACGCAACTTAGGACAGCGCAGGCGCAATCGCAATTACCGGCGCAGGTGAATGCGGCGGGACTTACGGTGTTGAAATCGCTGACGTCGCCGTTGATGCTAATTTCGCTCTACTCACCGAAGGGCACCTACGACAGCGTGTTCCTGGCGAATTACGCCTATATCAATTTAGTGGATCAAGTGACGCGCTCGCCCGGTGTGGGACGCATTCAGGTGTTTGGCGCGGGACAGTACGCGATGCGGACGTGGGTGAATCCGGATCAACTGACGAAGCTGCAGGTGACGATCCCTCAGATCATCAGCGCGCTGCAGACGCAGAACACGGTGAACCCGGCGGGGCAAGTGGGCGGCGAACCGGTTCCGGCGGGACAGGCGTTTACTTATGCGGTGCGCGCGCAAGGTCGGTTAACCACGCCGGCGGAGTTCGGCAACGTGCTGCTGCGCGTGAATCCGGATGGGTCGAATCTCCATTTGCGGGACGTGGCGCGGACGGAACTGGGCGCGCAGACTTATAACCTGACGGGCCGTTACAACGGCAAGCCCTCGGCGATTTTAGCGATATATCAACTCCCTGGATCGAACGCGGTGGACGCGGCGAAGAACGTCCGCAAAGCGATGGCGACGTTAAGTGAGCGGTTCCCGCAGGATCTGGCTTACCGGGTAAGTTTGGATACTACGCTGGCGGTTACGGCTGGAATTAAAGACATCTTCACAACGCTGCTGGAAGCGCTGGCGTTAGTCGCGCTGGTGGTGTATATCTTCCTGCAAGGCTGGCGGGCGACGATTATTCCACTTGCCGCGGTGCCGGTTTCGCTGATCGGAACGTTTGTCGTGTTTCCGATGCTGGGATTTTCGATTAATACTCTGTCGCTCTTCGGACTGGTGCTGGCGATCGGTCTGGTAGTGGACGACGCCATCGTGGTGGTGGAAGCGGTGGAGCGGCACATCGAAGAAGGCATGGCGCCGAAAGACGCCGCGCTGAAGGCGATGGAGGAAGTGAGCGGTCCGGTTGTGGCGATCGCGTTAATTTTGACCGCGGTGTTTGTCCCGACGATTTTCATCCCGGGAATAACCGGGCGGTTGTATCAGCAGTTCGCGGTGACGATCGCGATTTCGGTCATCTTCTCGGCGTTCAACGCGCTGTCGCTAAGTCCGGCGCTGGCCGCGTTACTGTTGAAGCCGAAGAAGAAATCCAAGGGGCCGCTGGCGAAATTTTTCGACTGGTTCAACAAGATGTTCGGCCACGTGACGGAAGGGTATGTCGGGTTGTCCGGGTTCTTTATACGGAGGGCGATATTCGCGATCCTGTTCCTCGTGATTGTGGCGGGCGCGGCGGTTTTCATCGGCGGCAAGCTGCCTACTTCCTTCCTTCCGGAAGAGGACCAGGGTTACATTTTCGTAGCGATGCAGTTGCCGGATGCGTCTTCACTCCAGCGAACAAGCGAGGCCGCGCGAAAGGCGGAAGACCTCATTCTGCACACGCCGGGCGTGGAAGGATGCACGTCGGTCATTGGATTCAGTCTCCTGAGTTTTGTGCAGAACACTTATAGCGCGTTCTTCTTCGTGACGGAAAAGCCGTGGGATCAGCGGCACGGCAGTCAGGAAAGCTACACGGGAATCCGCGCACACATCGGCCAAGGGTTGGCGGGAATACCGGATGCAATCGCATTCTCCTTCTCACCGCCATCGATTCCCGGCGTTGGAACTTCCGGCGGCGTGACGATGATGCTGGAAGACCGGGCGGGTAAAGATCCGCAGTTTCTTACCGACAATGTGGCTAAGTTCGTGGCGGCGGCGCAGAAGCGTCCGGAGTTAGCGGGCGTGCAGACGAGTTACCTGCCGAGTGTTCCCCAGGACTATGTAACCGTGGACCGGGCGCAGGTGGAACGTCAGGGCGTCAATATCGCGGACGTCTACTCGACGCTACAGGCTTTCATGGGCGGCTATCTGGTGAATTACTTCAATGACTTCGGGCGCCAGTGGCAGGTGTATGTGGAAGCGGAAGGCGACTTCCGGAAGAGCATCCGCGATATCGATAAGTTCTACGTGGCGAATAATCGCGGGACGATGGTTCCTCTAAACGCCGTCACCAGCGTGAAGTCGATCTCGGGACCGGAGTTTACAACGCGGTTCAACGAGTATGAGGCAGCGCAGATTATCGCGGCGGCCGCGCCGGGCTACAGTTCCGGGCAGGCGACGAAGGCGCTCGAAGAAGTGTTCGCGAAGACGATGCCGCGCGAGATGGGATTCGACTACCAAGGTATGTCCTTTCAGGAAAAACAAGCTTCGGAAGGTCTGCCGGTAAGCGTAATTTACGGGCTTTCGTTGCTATTTGTTTTCCTGATCCTGGCGGCCCAGTATGAAAGCTGGTCGCTGCCGTTCAGCGTGCTGTTAGGTACGCCGATCGCGGTATTCGGCGCGTACTTTACGCTGTGGGCGCGGCGTTTCGATAACGACGTGTATGCGCAAATCGGGTTGATCATGCTGATCGGGCTGTCGGCGAAGAACGCGATTCTGATCGTGGAGTTTGCGAAGGCGGAATACGAAAGGGGCAAGAGCATTGAGGAAGCGGCGCTGACGGGCGCGCGCATCCGGTTCCGTCCGATTCTGATGACGGCGTTCGCGTTCATTCTGGGATGCGTTCCACTGTGGGTTGCGTCCGGTTCGGGCGCGGTGGGACGGCAGATTCTAGGGACGACGGTGATTGGGGGGATGCTGGCGGCGACGGTGATCGCCATTTTTCTGATACCGGTTACGTTCGATGTGGTGGAGAAGATTTCGCATCGGGCGAGTGGAAAGAAAGTTAAGCCCGGGACGCCGGCGGCGCCCGCCCCTGCGCCGGAAGGTAACCCCGCATGAGGCGAGCGCTACTGGTGGCGGTCTTAGCGGCGTTACTCAGTTCTTGTACGGTGGGGCCGAACTATCACCGGCCGGTATTGAATGTTCCGGTGACTTATCGCGGCGATACGGAGCAGACGCAGGTAGGAATCGGCGATGAGAAGTGGTGGGAGATTTTTCACGATGAGACGCTGCGGACGCTGATTCGGAAGGCGCTGGTTCAGAATTACAACGTGCAGATCGCGGCGGCGCGGGTGTTGCAGTATCAAGAGCAGGTGATCGTCACGCGAGCGGACCAGTTCCCGACAGTTACCGCGGGGCCGCAGGTGCAAGGCGTGCGCGAAGCTTCGCTCGGCGACTATCCATCCATTAAGTATGTTGCGAAGGGGATTGTCGGATCGGCTTCGTGGACGCCGGATTTTTGGGGTCAGTATCGCCGGGCGACGCAGGCCGCGCGCGCGAATCTCCTTAGTCAGGAGTGGGCGAAGCGAGCGGTAATCAGCACGCTGGTTGCGGACATCGCGACGGCTTACTTCCAGATGCGCGAATTAGATCTTGAATTGGAAATCGCCAAGCAGGCGCTGGCTTCGCGGCAAAATTCGCTGCAATTGACCACGGTGCTGGAAACGGGCGGGGCGAGTTCCCTGGTGGACGTGAAGCAGGCGCAACAACTGGTGGAGACGGCGGCGGCGGCGATACCCGAAACCGAGCGGCAAATCGCGATACAGGAAAACCTGATCAGCGTCTATCTGGGAGAAAACCCGACGGACGTTCCGCGCGGGCTGAAGTTAGTCGACGAGCCGATTCCGGCGGCGGTTCCGGCGGGGCTTCCGTCCCAACTGCTGGAGCGCCGCCCGGATATTCAGGAAGCGGAAGCAAGCCTGACAGCGGCGAACGCGGAGATTGGAGTGGCGCGCGCGCAGTTGTTTCCGAGCCTTCCCTTGACCGGATCAGGAGGGTTGCTGAATACCGGCTTGTCTAATTTGTTCGTGGGCTCGGCGCAATACTGGACGTTCACCGCGCCGCTGAGCCAGCCGATCTTCAACGCGGGCCGGTTGCGGGCGAACGTGCGCATCGCGGAAGCGGAGCAGCAGCAGGCGCTGCTGACTTACAAGCAGAATATCGTCCAGGCATTCAGCGACGTTTCCAACGCCCTGATCGATTACCGAAAGTACCGCGAAATTCGCGAGCATCAGGCCGCGCTGACGGGCGCCGCAAAGGACGCGACGGATCTGGCGCAGATGCGATATAAAGGCGGCGTGACCAGTTACCTGGAAGTGCTCACCAACGATACGAATTACTTCTCAGCGGAACTGAACCTGGCGCGCGCCCAGTTAAATGAGCGGCTGGGCCTGGTGCAGGTTTATCAATCGCTGGGCGGCGGCTGGCAGCAGTAAGGGCTTACCGGTTACGGCGGTGATACTCGCCGCCGCCGAGGCCGCCCATATCTATGATGACGGCGATGACTAAGATCACGAGATTCACCCCGTCAAGCGGCCGGTGAGAGTTCACCATCCACGCGTAAGCCAACGTCGTTAACGGCAGAAAGAGGAAGCCGAGAATCGGGATCAGTATGCCGTGATAGGCGCGTTCCAGATAGGTGGAAAGAAAGAACAGAAGGGCGAGAACCAGTCTCGGGGAAATCAGAACGAGAAGGACCAGCAGGCAGGGCATCTATCGCTGGCCCGCCCGGTAAATGGTCTGGAAATCCGGCTTCGACCCGAAGCTGAAGTTTGTGGAAGTGGAACTTCCGGGCTGGGCGGCGGCGGCGCTATGGTTGGGTGGGGATGCGGGATCGGGGTCGGTCACGGTGGTTCGCGTTTCCTTGGTCACGCGGCTCTCCGGTTTGGGACGGAAATCGATGCGGTCAATCTGATCTTTCGGAATGGCAACTTCCTCAGTCTTGGTGGCGATGATCAAGCTATCGTCGTTGAGATCTTCATAAGTGGCGAGCACGGGCTGGCGGACGCCTTTCTTGAAGATGCGCAGTTCGGCGCCGCTTTTCAGTTCATGCACCTTGGTCCACGGATCGTTCGGGGCGAACGCGGCGGCATAGCTGGAGGTGAGCGCCAGTAGCGCGAGTGCGAGTAAGGTCCTCATAAAGAAAACTCTACAACGGGTTCAGGCGGCCTGTGCGATCTGGCGATATTCCTCTTCGGATCTGGCGGGAAGAAGAACCCATAACGAGTAGACCCCGAGCGCGGTGCCGAAGGGCATGTCGATCAGGTTGAAGCAGGCGACGGTGATGGCGAACATGCGAGCCCAGGGACGGCGCTGCAGGAGTCCCCAGCCGACGACGCAGCCGACGGCGGCGAATATGACGAAGACCACGCCGATGGCGGAGAGCAGACCGGGGACGAAAGGCGGCGCTCCGGCCGGGATGAAACCGCTGTCGAAGATGGAGATCAGGAATAGGCCGGGGATGAGGCGGAAGGCGGAGATGGCGAACCAGAAGATGGCGAGCAGGCGCATGTGGCCGGACAAGCGGCTCTGAATCGGCATTAGGGGGGCGACGGCAGTGGAGCGCCCGCAATTTGGGCAGAAGTTTTCGCGTTCCTCAATTTTGGTTCCGCAACGGTCACAGTACATGGATGACCTCCGAGTGCAGATACGCGCGTGGGGAGCGGGGAGTTCGGAAAAGCAATAAAAAAGGCGCTTCAGGCTTAGTCGGGCCTGGAAGCGCCTGGTTTATAGGGTTAAAAGCCGATCTTAGGCGAGGTTAACGTCTTCCGCCTGGAGGCCTTTCGGGCCTTTTTTCACAATGAAGGACACGCGCGCACCTTCATCCAGCGAGCGGTAGCCGCTGGACGCGATTGCGGAAAAATGGACGAAAACGTCTTCGCCATTGTCCCGCTGTATGAAACCAAAGCCTTTAGCGGCGTTAAACCACTTCACTGTACCTGTTTCTCTCATTACTCGTTTTACTCCTTCTTTCTGGAACTCATCCCCTGACGCTTATTGTTGAGAATGGCCCAGCGGAGATCACATGGATCAAGATCACAGGAACACCTTGAGGTACATTCAACAGAATCTGACAACGTGCAAGGATAATGAAGCTACCGTTACCATAACATGTTGCGTTCGCCGGAGTATATCCCCAGGGGTTCAGCCGTAGTGCTCTCTTTTAGAATGGGTTATGCCCGATGCACCCTCCGCGAGCTTTGAAAGCTGTCTGACCGAATTGGAAAAGATCGTGAAGGAGTTGGAAGCGGGGGACATGCCGCTGGAGCGGTCGTTGGAATTGTTCGAGAAGGGCATGAGCCTAAGCGAGAACTGCCGCAAGCAACTGGAGCAGGCGGAGACGCGGGTGGAAATGTTGATTCGAAAGGAAGGCAAATGGCAACCGGAACCGTTCCGGCCGGAGAAGTGATCGCGCTGCCGGAGTATCTGGCGGTCGAGCAGAAGCGCGTGGAAACGGAGCTGGACCGGCTGTGTCCGGGCGAGTCCGAGGCGCCCGCTACGATTCACCGGGCCATGCGGTATAGCCTGTTCGCGGGCGGAAAGCGGATTCGGCCGATCCTGTGCATGGAAGCGGCGCGGGCGATTCGAGTGGATGCGGCGGGGGTTGAGGCGACGGCATGCGCGCTGGAGATGATCCACACTTACTCGCTCATCCACGATGATCTTCCGGCGCTCGATAACGATGATTTCCGGCGCGGGAAGTTGACCAACCACAAAGTGTTCGGCGAAGCTATGGCGATTCTGGCGGGGGATTCGTTGCTGACGCTGGCGTTCATCACACTTTCTCATCTGCCGGATTGTCCGGCGGACGTACGGGTGAAGCTAATCGCGGAGTTGTCTTCGGCCTCGGGCACGGTGGATGGCATGATCGGCGGCCAGGTGGCGGATATCGAAGGCGAGCGCCAGGCGCCTACGGAAAAGTTGCTGCAGTACATTCACCATGCGAAGACGGGCGCGCTGCTGCGGGCGAGTTTGCGGATGGGAGCGATCTGGGCGGGCGCTTCCGATTTGCAACTTGCGGCGTTGACGAGCTATGGCGAGCACATCGGCCTGGCGTTTCAGATAGTGGACGACATTCTGGACGTGGAGGAATCCTCGGCGGCCTTAGGAAAGACGGCGGGGAAGGACGCGCATCAGGGTAAGGTCACGTTCCCGGCGGTGTATGGCCTGGAACGGAGCCGGGAGATGGCGCGGGCGGAGTGCGAGCGGGCGCATGAAGCTTTGGCGATTTTCGGCGCGCGCGGCTTGCGGCTTAGACAAATTGCCGGGATGATCGTAGCCCGCCGGTCATGATGCTCGCTCATGTGAAACGTCCTTTATGAAGAGCGGGCGGGAGCGGCTGGATCGGCTCCTGGTGGAACGCAAGTTGGCGGAATCGCGCGAGAAAGCGCAGGCGCTCATCATGGCGGGAGAAGTAATGGTGAACGCGCAAAAGGCGTTAAAGCCGGGACAGTTGGTGGGAGTGGATTGCACGCTCGACGTGCTGGCGCGTCCGCGATATGTAAGCCGCGGCGGGCTGAAGCTGGAGGCCGCGCTGGCGCAGTTCGGGATCGAGGTGGATGGAAAAGTCTGCCTGGATGTGGGTTCATCCACGGGCGGCTTCACGGATTGCCTGCTGCAGCATGGGGCGCTTCGCGTGTACGCGGTGGACGCGGGAACGGCGCAGCTCGATTGGAGGCTGCGTAGCGACCCTCGCGTGGTGGTGCACGAGAATCTAAACGCCCGTCATCTGGTGTTTGAGGACATCGGGGAGTTGGTGGATTTTTGCGTTTGCGATGTGAGCTTCATTTCCGCTACCCTGATTGTCCCGGCCGCCGTCCCGCTGCTAAAGCCGGAAGGGGAAATGGTGATATTGGTGAAGCCGCAATTCGAGGTGGGTAAAGGGCAAGTGGGCGCGGGCGGAATCGTGCGCGACGCGGAGCTGCATCGGTCGGCTTGCGACCGCGTGAGCGGGACGGTGGCGGAACTGGGATTCGAAAGCCGGCTGATCGACAGCCCGATTCTGGGTGCGGAAGGCAATCGCGAGTTTCTCTTGTACGCCTTCCGGCGGGACCGGCGGAACTGAAATGGTTACGATCACGCGGGTCGGAATCTTTTCCAAGCCCAATGCGGCCGGGGCGTATGACGTGGTTCCGAATCTGCTCCGGTGGCTGACGGAACGGGGCATTGCTTTTCACCTGGACGAGGAGACGGCCGCGTACGCGAGTGAAAGCAGTGGATTGCCGCGCGATCAGGTTCCGGATGGGTGCCAGCTCATCATCGTTCTGGGTGGCGACGGGACGCTGCTTTCGGCGGCGCGCGCGGTGGGGAGCCGCGAGATTCCGCTATTCGCAGTGAACCTGGGAAGCCTTGGATTCCTCACCGCGATCACCGTAAAAGATCTTTACGCGGAGCTGGAGCGCACGCTAGCGGGCGAGTTCAAAGTGAGTCAGCGCCGCATGCTGAGCGTCACGGTGAAACGGGGCGACACGATCGTCGCATCGTACAAGGCGTTGAACGATGTTGTGGTGACCAAGACGTCCATCGCGCGCATGATTGAGGTGGAAGTCTTCGTCAACACGCATTCGATGTGTTCGTACCGGGCGGACGGACTGATTCTGGCGACGCCCACGGGTTCGACCGCCTACTCGCTGGCGGCGAACGGGCCCATCGTGTTTCCAACCGTGGAAGCGGTTCTGATCACACCCATTTGCCCGCATACGCTAACCAACCGCCCGGTGCTGGTGCCTTCGGATGTGGTGATCACCGTGGTGAACCGGGCCGTGAATTCTTCCGCGTTCCTCACGGTGGACGGACAAGTGGGCGAGCCGCTGGACGAAGGCGACCGCATCGAATGCAGGAGCGCGACGCACTTCGTTTATCTGGTGCGACCGCCGCATAAATCGTTCTTTGACGTGCTGCGGCAGAAATTGAAGTGGGGGGACGGTTGAACCTGCGGAAGCTTCCCCTGACAGGGTGGATTCTGGCGGGGATGATCGCGGGCGTGGGGCTCGGCGTTTTTGCGCCGGGAGTGGCAAGGAATCTGGGCCCGATCAGCGCGGTGTTTCTGAAGCTGATCAAGTCGATTCTGGCGCCGCTGATCTTCGGGACGCTGGTGTTCGGGATAGCGGGCGCCGGTGATTTGAAGCAGATGGGCCGCATCGGACTGAAAGCGATCGTTTACTTCGAAGTGGTGACCACGGTGGCGCTGTTCGTTGGGCTGGCGGCGGTGAATCTGCTGCAGCCGGGACGCGGGATGACACTGGCGCGGGGCGCGGCGGCCGCGATTCCCGCGATGCCGAAGCAGACTCTGGACGGCGTGCTCGATCATATTTTCCCTTCGAGTGTGATCGATGCGATGGCGCGCGGGGACGTGCTGCAGATCGTTGTCTTTTCGTTTCTCTTTGGAGCGGCGTGTCTGGCGATCGGACGGAAGGCGGAACCGGTGGTGACGTTTTGCGGATCGCTGGCCGAGGTGATGTTTCGTTATACAAACTATGTGATGTGGTTGGCGCCGATCGGAGTGGGCGCGGCTTTGGCGGTCACGGTGGGGACGAACGGGTTGGGCGTGCTCTTCGGGTTGGGTAAGGTGCTGGCGACGCTTTACGTGGCTTTGGCGGTGTTCATCGTGGCTGCGTTGGGCGCGGTACTCGCATTGTTTCGAATTCCTCTCGGCCGGTTTGCGGCGGCGGTGCGCGGACCGGCGTTGATCGCTTTTTCGACCGCTTCGAGCGAGGCGGCGTTGCCACTGGCGCTCGAGAACATGGAAGCGTTCGGGGTGCCGGCGCACATTGTAGGGTTCGTGCTGCCGACGGGGTATAGCTTCAATCTTGCGGGAACGACGTTGTACTTATCGGTAGCTTCGGTTTTTGTGGCGCAGGCGGCGGGAATCCCTCTGACTTTCGGGGCGCAGTTACTCATGATGCTGACGCTGATGCTATCGAGTAAAGGAGTAGCCGGAATTCCGAGAGCGGCGATCGTGGTGTTATCGGGGACGCTCGCGACATTCCATTTACCGATGGAAGGCGTGGCAGTGCTGCTGGGCGTGGATGCGCTGATGGATATGGGCCGGACCGCGGTGAATGTGATTGGGAACTGTTTGGCGGCGGCGGTGGTGGCGAAGAGCGAAAGGGCGAATGAGCTGGCGGAGACTCCGGGCGTTGTAACCTAGGACCAGAGAGCTCATTCAGTGACCGACTTGCAGATGTATATTCTGGTGGGTATTCCGCTGGTCGGGATTCTCAGCAACACCGCCCTTTACGTACACCTTAGCGGACGGATTGAAACTCGCTTTGCTTCCGTCGAGACCCGGCTAAGCCTCATTCTTGATAAGATCTCAGACGTCGACGGGCGCGTTTCCGTTCTCGAAGATCGAATGAAGCGGCCTTAGGGTACAACCGAGGTTGCGGCGGCGGCGCTGTCCTGCCGCGCGAGTAACCGCGCATACCACATGAGCAACGTGAGAATTTGCGCTTCGGGATTAGATGCGGTATCGAAGGCAACCCTTACCTTTGCTGTTTGACGCAGCACGCCGGTATGGCCGGTAAGCTCCACGATTCGGTTACCATCGGCAGCCACAAAAGCCCAGCCGGTCCGCCAGAAGTTCAGGTGCTGCATTTGATAGCGGTTTCCGGAGGCGAACACTACGGAACCTTCGCCCATCATCCCCGGAGTGAATGTGGTCGCTTCGACTCCAGTATCGAGTTCGCGCACGGTGATTCGCGGCGTGAAGCCCTCACGTTGGAAGGTCCAGGAGCGCGGGCCGAATTGACCTATTGCGAGACAGCTAAACATCTTCTCGAAACGGAGCGTCGCGACCGCGTCAGCATTCGACATCAGTTCATGAAAGCGGCGAAGAGCTTCCGGCTGGCGCCATTCCCACTCGTAACCTTCGGCTGGTTGCGGTTCCATTTAGCAGCCCTCGCTATGGCCGCTATCCGTTAGCAGCAGATTTCGCGCCGGGCAGGCGGCCCTTTATGATTGCGATCTGTCCATCATGATGCGACTCGTGCTCGCACACGTGGAAGAACTTACAGTAGTTGTTCGTTGGACCCCACGGAAACGCCGGGTCGACGGTCATAAGCCACTGGTCATCGCGCTTACGGAACTCCGCCAAGGTCGCTTCCCGGGTGTTTTTCAACGCGGTGAGGTAATATTCCAGATCGTTTCCTTTAATCGTTTTGCGCGCGGGATCGCCTAAGTTCATGGGGACGTTCCAATCCACCTTGAGTTTGTCATCGTAAGCGCCCCAGGTCTTGCCTTCCAAGGTGGAGACACGGTACATGGCATCGGTGGCCGCGAGGTGCAATAAGAGCGCTCCGATCGTGTTGGCTTTACTATCCAAAAGAAAATCCAGATCGGCCCGCGTCATACCCTGAACACGGCGAACCACGGCGGCGCGGCAGAAATCCATCATCGAAACGAGCGTGCCGATCTGGGGCGAAAAGCCGGGACGCGGTCCCAGGATGGTGGGGGACGCCGCGGCATCGGCTTTAGTTTGCCCACGTAGCGCGGATCCAGCGCCGAGCGCGAACGTACAGCGGGCAAGAAAGCTTCTTCGGTCTGGGTAAATCACGTGACGAATCTCCTTCACCGGCGGATTGAACCAGCGTTCGGAGGAATACTATCAAAGTACGAAGATAGAGTCGTGGACCGGGTAAGAATCGATAAGTGGTTGTGGGCGGCGCGCTTCTTCAAGACCCGCGCGCTCGCATCCCGCGCTTGCGAATTGGGTCGCATCGAGTACAACGGACAACCCACGAAACCGGCGCGCGAGATCCATCAGGGCGAGCAGCTACGGATCAAGAACGATAGCGGGGAGTTCCACGTGGAGGTTCTGCTGGTTAGCGACATGCGCGGTCCGGCGGTGGTTGCTCAGACGCTATACCGGGAATCGGACGAAAGCCGGGAAGTCCGGCTGAAATTGATCGAAGAGCGAAAAACGATGGCGCAAATCGAACGCCTGCCTGAAGGAAAGCCCTCGAAGCACGATCGGAGGCAACTCAACCGGCTTCGAGGCAGAGGTTAGTTCGCTTTGGTTTTCCAGCTTTTGGCGGAGGTAATCGCATCGTTCACGGCGTTGATGTTCTTCACGCCCTGATCGCTCAGCCAGTCTTCCAAAGCTTTGCCGCCCTGCTTGGCGTAGATCGGCATTCCGTCTTTCCAGGTGGCGCGGCCGCATAGGACTCCGGAGTAGTCGGTTCCCGACTCGGAAGCCATGTGGAGCGACTCAATAAATTGCGCGTTACTCACGCCGGCGCTCAAGTAGATGAAAGGTTTCTTGGCGACGTCCGCCGCCTTGCGGAACAGATCCAGCGCTTCCCCCCGCGTGTAGGCTTTCTGGCCTTTATAGACGCTGCTACCTTCCACATACTCCGCGTTGATGGGAACTTCGACCTTCAGCACGTCCACCTTATACTCCGGCTTGGAAAACTCTTCCATGCTCCCGGTTACGATGGCGGGCTTAGCCTTGGCGAACTCCAGACCTTTTTCATCGCCGCCTTTGGGATCATACCCGACGAACTCCAGAAAGAACGGAATGTCATAGCTCTCGCACTCCGCGCCGATGCGTTGAATGAACGCGTGCTTGATATCGTTGACCTTCTCTTCATCGAAAGGCGAGTAATAGATCAGGATCTTGACGGCGTTGGCGCCCCAATCGACAATGCGCTTCACGCTGACATGCGGAAGAAGATCGGGAAGGCGGCCCGGCTGAGTGTTGTCATAGCCGCTGGCTTCGTAGGCGAGGAGCAGGCCGGCGTTGGGAGAGCGCTCTTTGGACGCGGGCAGTCCCCATTCAGGATCGAGCAGGATGGCGCTGGCGTGCGGCGTCAGCACGCGCGTAACGATGGTCTTGAACTCTTCCATCATCTGGTCGGTGATCTGGCTCTTATCAACGCCTTTCGCGGACGCCAGGGATTTTTGCAGGCTTCCGCGCTGGTCCATGGCAGCAGCCGCAATCACACCCGCCTGGTTGGATAGCGCGTCCATATGCTTCTGTTTGCCCGTGGATAGACTCATGTAACTTACTCCTCGATGGATTGTTTTGGGGTTTGAAAAACGATTATCTCACGCGCAGAATTTGCGCAGCCGGGAATGCACCCGGCCGGCGCGGCGGGCATCCGATAAGATCTGCGCCTTCAAGGCTTCCGGCGAATCGAACTTGCGCTCATCGCGAATTCGCCATAGGAATTCCACCAGAATTCTTTCTGGAGTGGGCGGCTCAAACAGTCCCAACAAGAACGTTTCGACGGTCACCGCTTCGCCGCCGAAGGTGGGCCGAATGCCGACGTTGGTGATCGAATCCCACTTCCGCCCGCCGTCCCGATCGCGCGTGCGCGTCACGTACACGCCATTGAGCGGGAGCACTTCGGAATCGGGTTCCAGGTTCAATGTGGGCACCGTTTGCTTCGAGCCAATCCCCTGCCCCGGCACGACGCGGCCCTGGAGCGCGAATGGTTTGGAAAGCAGGCGGGCAGCCCGTGCGACCTGGCCGGCGCTTACCAGCGTGCGCACCAGACTACTGGACGCGCGCACGCCGCGAACGGCCACGGGAGCGACCAGCACTTCCTGGAATCCGAGTAGCGCGCCGAACTCCTCCAGCATGCGGCTGTTGCCCGCCTGTTTGTGGCCGAATCGGAAATCCTCGCCGACGACCACAGCGCGCACGCCGAGACGATCCACCAAAAGATCTCTGACGAACTGTTCGGGCGACCAGCCGGCCACTTCCCAATCGAAGGGCAGCACGAGAACCTGCTCGATGCCTTCTTCGGCCATCAGGTCAATGCGGCGCTCGAAAGAGGTGATCATTTTAGGCGCGCGGGCGGGCGCCACCACGTTCGCCGGATGGGGGCAAAACGTCAGCACGGAAGGTCTCCATCCGCGGGCGCGGCCGAGCTCCGCCGCTTTTTTCATTAAGAAGCGGTGACCGTGGTGGACACCGTCGAAGTTCCCGATGGTCAAGGCGCACGGGCCGAAATCACCCGGAACATCCTCTAAGCGGCGGTAGACGCGCACGACCGCCATTCAGCGGCCCGCTCCTATCTGAATGCGCAGGCCGTCATAAGCCAGACAGACGTGTTCAGGCAGGGTGGCCTCGGTGGCGGCGTGCGGCAGGTCGTGACAAATGTGCGTAAAGAAAGAGCGTTTGGGCTGCAGGCGCGCGATGTTCTTGAGCGCCAGTTCCACGGTGGAGTGCGTGGGGTGCGGCTTATGACGGAGCGCGTCGAGAAACAAGACATCCAGACCGCGCAGCATGGAGATGGACTCTTCGGGAATCTCGCTGTGATCGGTGAGGTACGCGAGTGGGCCGATGCGATAGCCGTAGATCAATTGGCGGCCGTGATACAGCGGCACGGGCTGTACGCGCAGTCCAAATAGTTCGAAAGGCTCGCCATGATGATCGTGCGTTTCAATTTCCGGAACGAAAGTGGTGCGGTGAATCTGATCGAACACGTAGGGGAAAATGCGCCGCAATGAGTCGATGGTTTGGGTGGACCCATAAGCCGGAATGCGCGCGCGCTGGATGACGTTGAAGGGGCGAATGTCGTCGAACCCCATGATGTGATCGGCGTGGTCGTGCGTGAACAGGAGCGCGTCGACGTGTTTGACGTCTTCGCGCAGCACCTGAGCGCGAAAGTCGGGCGTGGTGTCGATGACAATGTTCCGGCCATCGTGTTCGATGAGAATGGACGGGCGCGAGCGGTTGTCACGCGCGTCGCTCGAATGGCAAACCGCGCAGGCGCAGCCGATGGTGGGGATGCCCGAGCTGGTTCCTGAACCCAGGACCAGAACGTTCACTTCTTCTGTGCCTGCACGTAGCGAAAACGGAGTTCCGTCAGCGAGTTTCCGAGTAGGCGCTCTTCTTCGAGGGTCAGGTTGCCCTTGGTTTTATCCTGGAGAATTCCCAGCATGTCGATGCTATGACGGGCCAGTTCGAAATCGGGTTCAGGCTTGTCTTTTTCTTCGCCGAAGTGGAACATGCCGAGCTGCATCTGGGCTTGTGTGGCGATTGACAAGACCAGGAACTCGAAGCTCGGCGGGGGCATGGGCCCGCGCGGCGAGGACGATTCGGTGATGTCGTTTTCACTCATAAGGATCAGGATAGCGAATGGGGCGAAGCCTTCCTCCCGATTGATTACCTTCTTATTTGCTAAGCGTTATAGGTCGAGGAAGAAACCCGTCCGCCGCGTCCCGTCCAGTTCGTATGAAAGAATTCGCCTCTTGGCTTGTCTACGCGCTCATAGGTGTGCGCGCCGAAGAAGTCGCGCTGGGCTTGCAGAAGGTTGGCGGGCAGGCGCGCTGTGCGGTAGCCGTCATAAAAGGCCATCGCGGTGGAGAACGCCGGCGTGGGAACACCCATCGATATGGCCGCCACGATCGCTTTCCGCCAGCTTGCCTGATACTGATTCAGCGCGCCCGCGAAGAAGCCGTCCATCAGTAAGTTGTCGAGCCTGGGATTCTTGTCGTAAGCGGCTTTGATGTTACTTAGGAAGGCCGACCGGATAATACATCCGCCGCGCCACATCAGGGCTACCCCGCCCATGTTCAAGTTCCACCCCTGCGACTTACCCGCCTCGCGGAGCAGCATGTATCCCTGGGCGTAGCTGATGATCTTAGAGCAGTAGAGCGCCCGGCGAACATCCTCGATAAACGCCTTTTTGTCGCCGGTCTTCACATCGCGCGGTCCCATCAGAACTTTCGAAGCCTCAGAGCGTTCCGACTTCAGAGCGCTGAGGCAGCGCGCGAAGACGCTCTCGCCGATCAACGTGACGGGCATGCCGAGATCGAGCGCGGAGATCGCGGTCCATTTGCCGGTACCTTTCTGGCCTGCCGCGTCCAGGATTTTGTCGACGACGGGCGTGCCGTCGTCATCCTTCTTAGCGAAGATCGCCGCCGTAATCTCAATCAGATAACTATCGAGTTCTCCCTTATTCCATTCCGCAAAGACTTCACTTAGTTCGTCGGCGGATAACCCGAGCGCGTCTTTCAGCAGTTGATACGCTTCGCCGATCAACTGCATGTCGCCATACTCGATGCCGTTGTGCACCATCTTGACGTAGTGCCCCGCGCCTGCCTCGCCGACCCAATCGCAGCAGGGTGTCCCGTCGTCCACCTTGGCGGCGATCGCCTGGAAGATTTCTTTCACATGCGGCCACGCCGCCTGATTTCCACCCGGCATAATCGAAGGTCCGAACCGCGCGCCTTCTTCGCCGCCCGAGACGCCGGTTCCGATGAAGAGAATGCCCTTTTCCGCCAGGTCTTTCGTGCGGCGGTTGGAATCGGTGAATAAAGAGTTGCCTCCGTCGATGAGGATGTCGCCCTCTTCCAAATGGGGCAGAACGTGGGCGATGGTTTGGTCGACCACGTCGCCAGCCTTTACCATCAACATGATTCGCCGGGGCTTCTTCAGCGAGCCGCAGAGTTCTTCGATGGAGTGCGCGCCGGTGACCTGCGTTCCCTCGGCCTCATCGGCGAGGAACTCATCCACTTTGGCGACCGTTCGGTTGAACACCGCAACCTTGAAGCCGTGGTCGTTCATATTCAACACGAGGTTCTGCCCCATTACGGCCAGCCCAATCAGGCCGATGTCACAAGTTCCGTCTGCCATGTACAATCCCCCGGGTACGTCAGTTGAATCCATCGGTCATGATACCGAAGGTTCCCGGCTCGGAAGGCAGGCGAGACGCGACCCTAAACGGCTGCTTCCACGCGATCGCCTTCACCGGGTGCAAGAAACAGGTTCGCTTCCAGCCCATGCTGCCGCGTATAAAGGTCGAAGTAACGCCCCTTCAAGGCGTACAGCTCCTCATGCGTACCGCGTTCGACGATGCGTCCCGCTTCCACCACCAGGATCTGGTCGGCGCGCCGGATGGTGGATAAACGGTGGGCGATCACGAACGTGGTGCGGCCGCGCATCAGGAACGAGAGGCCGGCCTGGATGAGCGCCTCCGATTCGGAATCGAGGCTGGACGTGGCTTCGTCCAGAATCAGGATGCGCGGGTCAGCCAGGATGGCGCGGGCGATGGAAACACGCTGCTTCTGACCGCCGCTTAGTTTGACCCCGCGCTCCCCGACGATGGTGTTGTAACCATCGGGGAAGTTGGACGCGAATTCGTCGACGCGTGCGATTCGGCAGGCTTCCATAATCTCTTCCTCGGCGGCTTCCGGACGCGAGAACGCGACGTTCTCCCGAATGGTGCCGTCAAACAGGAAAGACTCCTGGAGCACGACCCCCAGTTGTTCCCGATAACTGCTGAGGCGGACCCGGGACAGATCGAAATCATCCACCCAAACGGTGCCTGCATTCGGAGTGTGAAACGCCGTGATCAGGCCGATCATCGTGGATTTGCCCGAACCGGACGATCCCACAAGGGCGTTCACGGTCCCGGGCCTCGCGACAAAGGAAATGTCGTGCAAGACCGGTTTACCTTCCTCGTAAGAGAAGTCCACCGATTCGAATTGGACCAGCCCGCGAATCTCCGGAATGTCGACTGTGCGGCGGGGATCTTCGTCTTCGGGACGCTCCCGGAGAATCTCCCGGGTGCGTTCGAGGCCCGCAAGCGCTTCGCTGATCTGCGTCCCGATATTGACGATCTGCACCACCGGCGCCACCAGGAAAGCGAGCAGCGCGGTGTATTCCACAAAGCTCCCCACCTTCATGCCGGCCTGCACCTCGCGCGCGCCTAGGAACATCACCATTGCTCCCACCAGACCCATGAGGACAGTGGAACCCAGCGTCATCAACGAAAGGGTGGTTAAGGATTCCAGCACGTTATTCAGTAACCGCTCCGCGCCTTTCGCGAACACGGTGGCTTCGCGGGCCTCGGCGTGATAGCCCTTGATCACTCTCACGCCGCCGAGCGATTCGGTTAAGCGGCCCGTCACTTCCGCGTTGATTTTCCCGCGTTGGCGGAAAATCGGCCGCACGCGTTTGAAGGCGACCTGCAGAATCAGAGCGAAGGTAATAATCACCACCAGGGTCAGCGACGTCATTAAAGCGCTGATGCGGAACAGAAGCACGAGCGAAATGACGGCGGTGAGAAGTCCGCCTCCCAGTTCGACCAGCCCGGTGCCCATCAGGTTGCGAATTCCTTCGACGTCGCTCATGATGCGAGCTACCAGGGTTCCACTCTTATTGGCGTCGTAGAAGCGCACGGGCAAACGGCCGATATGTTCCTGTACCTTCATGCGCATTTCGGAAATGAGCCGCTGCGCCGCCTTGGACAGCAATTGTGTGAGGGAAAACGAAGTCACGGCCTGGACGATGGTGGCCAGGGCGACCCCAAGGACGATGGGCAGAAGGAGATTGAACTGCCGGCGCCCCATGACGTTGTCAATCAGGTACTTGGTGCTTACGGGAAGCGCCAGGCCACAGAGACGATTGATCACCATCAGCAGCGCGCCGAGCGCGAGTAGATTCTTCCTGGGCTTCATCAACGCCCAGACTTCAGGGAGCAGCGTTTTCAGGCGTTCGGGCCGGACCGTCTTTTCCATATCTATCGTTTAATAGTAGTGTCTAACGATTGGATGATGTGAAGCGGCTTCGAAGATCCGCCAATGCGCTACTGTGCCGCCTACTCCTTCGGTTAGTTCCGGACGGAGCGCCGATCGGTTACTGGACGGCGATGCCGTTAGGCAGCACGGCTTCTTCCGGTTCGGTTTGGATGTAGATGGAATCGGGCTGAATCAACGCATCGCTCGCCGCCGTGAGCGTTACGCTCAGTTGCGTCGGAGTGGCGACGACGATGTTCGACGCGGTGAGTCCGGCGGTGGGCACGATGATGGTGGAGGGTCCGAAGTGAGTATTGACTCCGGTCACCGTGAAGGTTGCCGACGTGCCATGGGTAAGAACCGCCGGCGCGATGGCGGAAATCACCGGGGTTCCCACCGGCAGAAGCTGGTTGAAGGCGGCGCGCATGATGAAGATTGCCATATCGCCTCGGGTTACCAGCGTGCTCGGACAATAAGTGGTGGCGCCGCATCCGCCGGTGATGGAATCTTCCCGCATCCGTTGAATCCACGGGAAGGCGTAGTAAGAAGGCGGCACGTCGGTGAAGTAGGCAATGGGCGGCACGGTGAAGACGGTGGTCCCGCCATAGCGGGCGCGAATGATGAAAATCGCCATCTGATCGCGCGTGACCTGACCCGTGGGGCAGTAATCGCCCCCGCCGCACCCGGCGGAAATTCCCAACTCATATAGCTTCTGTATCCAGGCAAACCCGAAGGTGGAACTGTTGACGTCCCCGAAGTAGGGCGCAGGCGAGTAAGTGAAGTTATCGCCGCCGTAGATGGCACGCACGATGAATATGGCCATCTCGTCACGCGTGACGGAGCTCTCCGGACAGTAGTCAGTCCCGCCGCAGCCCGCCGTGATGTTATGTGTGGCCAGTTCGTTCACCGCGTCGAAGTAATAATCGGACGGCGTCACGTCGGTGAACACCTGCGCGGTAAAGTCCTGCAGCACGGTGAAGGTTTGGCCGGCAATGGTTACCGATCCAGTGCGATCGGCGCCGGAAGTATTCAGGGATAGGATGGCGGCCAGAACGTTCGGTCCGCTTCCGGACACGCTGCTTAGCTGTATCCAGGGAACGGTCGCGGTCGCCGTCCACGCGCAGGCGGGATTAAGCGCGTTGATGCTGAGGAGGAGCGTTCCGCCGCTGCTGGCGTAGTCGAGCGCGGAACTGGTGGTCACGGAAATACAAGACGGCGCGAGAAACACTCCGAGGTCTCCGCTGGACGTACCATCACCGTAGTCTTCGGTAAGAAGGTCGGGAGTGCCGTGACCCGTGAGATCGGCGGCTTTCACAGCAAAGGGTCCCGGTGTGGTCCCGTAAGTGACGGGTTGCGCGAAAGTCCCGTTTCCCTGGTTGAGAAAGAGGCTGATGGAGCCGCCGGCGGCGTTCCCGGTGAGATTGTTGGTGAAGGAGTTCGCCGCCGCGATGTCGGGAAACCCGTCGCCATTGAAATCGGCGAGCGCGAGCGATGCCGTGCCGTTCTGCGCGGTCTGGGATTGCGTTGAGTAAGAGACCTGCGGTTGAAACGTTCCATCACCAACCCCGAGAAACACGCTGACGGTCGCATCATAGAAGTTCGATACGGCCAAGTCCGCGAATCCATCGTTGTTGAAGTCGGCGGTTTGCACATCGAACGGCGAATCTCCGGCCGAATTCACGGTGCCCATGGAAAAGATACCGCCGCTGCCGCCGAGAAGAATGACGAGGTTATCTTCCGCGACCGCCAGATCGGCATATCCGTCGCGATTAAAATCGCCCACCGCCAGCCCGAAGGCGCCGATGCTGGAGCCTGTCGCGTAGTAGTAGGGATCCTGGAAGCTCCCGTCGCCGTTCCCGAAAAAGACGGCGACATCATCGTCCGTGTCGCCGAACGCCTGGGTGGCGATCGCAATATCTTCGATGCCATCGGCGTTGAAGTCACCGACGACGATGCTCGACGGCGAACCTGTGTTCGTGAATGGGTTCTCCCCGAGAGAGAACGTCCCATTCCCGTTGCCGATAAGGATATCGATGGAAGCTCCGGTATCGAAATGATCTCCCGCATCCGCCAACGCCAGATCGGGAATCCCATCGCCATTGAAGTCGCCGATCGCCACCGCCACAATGTTGAGACCGACGCTTATTGGAATCGCCGGCTGGAAGGTCCCATCCCCGTTGCCCAGCAAGACGGAAATTTGGTTCCACGTCCCGGAGGAAGACGACTGGACCGGCAGGACGGCATCCAGTTTTCCGTCTCCGTTGAGATCGCCGACCGCAAGGGCGTACGGCTCAAACCCGACGTTGTAAGTAGTCCGCGGATTGAATCCAGCGCCCGCCAAATCGTTGACCTGTTCTGTCACGCTCGCGGATGTGGTGCTGGTGTAACGCGCACTCAAGGCGCGGGAACCCGAAGAAAGCTGGCGAGTGGTAAGTATGGCGACTCCACCGGTCAACGGAGCGATCCCCAACACCGCGACGCCATCGTAGAAGGCGACGCTTCCGGTGGCGGATCCAGGAGATACGGCGGCGGTTAAAGTGACCGCGCCGCCATATGTGGCCGGATTCGGAGTAACTGTAAGCGTGACAACGGTGGCCTGTGCAGCCGCCAGGGATAAGAAGAGCGCGAGAGATGCCGGAAAGAGCGACACACCTTATAGTGGGATTGAAGCCCCAAAATAGTACTTAAATTTAAAGGACTAGTAGATCCCGACATAAGCTGTGTTGCCGATGCATTTCACCTGGTCGGGTGAGAACTCGTTCCAGTTGTCCGTTCCAAAGATTTCCATGAGGGATTGCGTGAAAGGGACTTCTGTAAAGTGGCGGCCGGAAACGATCCGGATCATGGGCTCGCGCGGGAACCATTTCGACCATGACCGGACGTTGAAGTCTCCTGAGCACCGCACCGCGTCGTAGCACCACCAGGGATACTTATCCAGCTTGAAGGCGAGCTTGTCGACGCGCGTTCCGGTCTGCTGCTCATAGCGCGTAATCTGCTGATAAATCAACTTGGCTTCAAAGGAATCCATCTCGTAATTGACGTAGTGGTCGCTCAACACGCGGGTGGATGCCATGGCGCAGATGGCAAACCAGAAAACGCCAAGGATGATGGCGGCGGGGAATGCGATCCGGCCGGTGATACGCCAGAGCGCGGGAACCAGCAGAATCCCGATCGGCGCGCAGAGCGACGTGACCGAACGCGGAACCATCCAGACCGCGCCGGCTACCAGGTGAATACCGAGCGTAAGGGCGATCAGCAGCGCCGCGGACGCGATGGTGAGCAGCTTGAGCTTGCGGGAAACGCGCAGGGTGAGTACCAGGAGAAGAGCCGCCGCCAGCACCGCAACAAAAACATACTTCGGGATGAACGTAAAACAGTCGATCCAGATGTCTTTCGACTCGCTCAGAACAACCTTTAGATTGGCGAGAGGCTGGAACGCGGACACGCGCCGGTCGAGCGCGCCGTGAAATAGGAGCGGATGAATGTACTTCGCATGAATGACGCCGGACAGTCCGCCGACTGCCCAGGCCGCCATTCCAATCGCGAACCGGCGCAGAATTTTAGGAAGATCCGCATCGTTCAGCGCCAGTAGGGCGACGGCGATGGGCACGATCAGGCTCATGGGGCTTTGGAACAGGTTGCAGGCCACGAGCGAAAGAGCGAAAATTGCCAGCACTTTTCTCCATGTGAGCCTGTCCTGCGCCAGCAGAATGGCGGCCCAGACGCACAGAAGTTCCGCCAGACAGCAGCCTGGAATGATAAAGGAGTTTCCGAACCACTCCGTCATCAGCGGGTTGGAGACCAGAGCAAACGAGATGAAGAAGGCCAGTAACTGCGAGCGCAACAGCGCAGGGCGTCCCGCCAGCAGCGCCCGCTGAAGCATCACCATCGTAATCGCCAGCAGGATCATCCCGAACAATCCATCCCAGAACTGCACGGCGATGATGTTCACATGCGCGCGATTGAACAACCATTGCATCGCCGCCAGCGCCGGACGCGCCGTCAGGGAATGCTGGTAGACCAATCTTTCCGGGTGCACCAGAAAGAACCAACTGTCGGAGCCGAGCGAATATTCGAGAGCGATCTGGAAGCAAAGAAAGATGGAAAGAAACGAAGCTCCGAAAGCGATCAGGTAGAGCTGGAATCGTTTGCGCATCGAATCTTAGCCCGTAATCGTGAGGGTCATTCCGGGGAGCACGGCGACGTCGGACGTGAGCATCACCCGCCCGTTCTCCAGATGAAACGGCACTACGTTGTCACCCAGTTTCACGCCCTTCACGGCCGCGCCCCACGAAAGCTCTATGGTCCTACAGACCAGGCCGCCTTCATCCACCTTCAGCGAAAAGACGTTCCGGGGCCCGAGCGTCTGGGCGAACGTCCCCCAGCCCGTGCCGGTGGACCAGAAGCTTTCGAAGCGCTTCTCGTTGACGCGGGGCTGTGCGGAAAGCGACCGCTCCACGGCGTGGTACGTCCAGCCGCTCAGCGCGGGTATCGCGCTCCAGCTCGCCATCGCGCGGGCATAATGCGAGCCGCACTCGGCTTCGTTCCAGGGATTGCGCCGCCGCCCATCGTACCGCCGCCGTATATTCCCGATGCATTCCACGCCCTCATTGACCATCCCGTGGCACATCATGAGAACCGCCGCCGAATATTCAAACCCGGTCATCACCTCGGAGAAGTACGGAAACGGAATTTCGGGCCGCTTGGTGTTCCCGTAGTCGCAGATCACCAGCCCGGCTTCGTCATTCAAAGCGAAAGTCCGCTGCACGGAGTTGTGCCGGTTCAGGCTCTTCTTATAATTCAGCCGGTAGATGGACTCCAGAGTTTTGCGGATATGGGATTCTTCCAGCAAGAGTCCGAGCCCGCAAAGATGGGCGAAATACTGGCCTACCAACTGGTCGACCAGACACCCATCGCCCACTTGAAAATCCGGGTGTTCGGTGTCCGGAGCCCCGGTATCCCCCAGCGCACCTTCCGCCACATCGTCCCGGCGCGTAGCCTGAATTTTCTGGACGTAGTATTCGCCGTTAAACAGGTTGGCGTCGATCCACGCGCTTCCCCGCTTAAAGAGACCGCGATACACGCCCGCGGATTCTTCGTCGCCCAACACGGTTGCCATCTCTTCCGCCGCCCGCAACGCGCCCAGATACCAAACGCCGCACAAAGGGTTCGGTCCCAGAAATTCCACATCGTAGGTATTGTGCTGCGCGCCTTCCATCACACCGTCGCGGTTTTGGTCCCATCCGCCTTCCACCCACGCGTACTCGATAGCGCGCTTGGCGTCCGGCCAAAGAGCGCGAAGCCATTCGGTATCGCCGGACATCCGCCAATCCAGGTACAGGTGCATGATCTGACCCATCTGGCCGTCGGCCGCGTTGTAGCGGAAGATCTGTTTGCCCGGCGGGAGCATCTCGCGGTAGCCCATCGATCCGGCGGCGTCCGTGTTGAACACGAATCCGTTCTCCCGCAGGGAGCGCGCCAGCGACGGGAACAGGAATGCTGTGGCCGTCTCATAATTCCAAACGTGCGTGCAGCTTCCAGCGCAGCAACCCTGGTCGTCCGCGCAGCCTTCGAACCCGTGGAAGCGTCCATCGGAAGTCTGGAAACACGTGGGGGAGACTAGCGTGGATAAGTTGGACATCGCACCATCGCGAACCAGTCCGGGTAAGGTGGTACGGCGCATGGCGTCAAGGAAATTCCGGGTACGCGCCTCGTATCCCGGCAGATGTTGAGCCGTGAATTCCGCTGCTGACCAGGCGCTATCGAATCGAGTGCAATAGTGGTTGCCGATCGGGGAGTTCTCATACCCCTCGGCAGCCAGCGCGCCGCAACGCTTTGGAGTTCGGTTAGGGAACCGCCAGGCGAGCACGAAAGTGAAATCGGCTGATCCACCCGCTGGAATATCGCGCTTCATCGTCAACGAACCGACCGTGCTGCGCGGCGCCGGCTCGGGTCCCGGATTTCCATGGGCGGAGAAGGCGTCCCAAAAAAGAAGCGGACCCACCAGCCACGTGGTTCCGCCACGCCACCCGCGGACGTAAGAAACTTCTTTTGCGTCTCCGGCTTCCAGCACTCCCACCACAAAGGAACCCGAGACCGGATCGTTCGTCGAAAGAAAAGGATTGGTAAACAGAAGTCCCTGGACGCCGGGCGCGCTCCGATGAACACACATCCTCCCGGTGCGGCCGACCGGATTATCCAGGGAGAATCCTATGCTTACCGTAGCCTTCGTGGCCCGCGGGTTGCGCACCCGGTAGCGCAAAATCGCGGAAGGCAATCCGGACGCTTCGACATCGAGCGGAATGAACGGCGTGAACGCCTCCAGAGCGACCGTTACGGGAAGATCGGGATCGGTGAAATCGATGCGCGCCATGGGGAATTCACCGGTGAACCGCGCTTCCGCCAGCCGCGGCAGGCCTGGAACGTTGTCGGACCCAAGTCCGAATGCCCCTTCATAAGGTGGCCGGATCTGGGATTCGAGCACAAACGCGACGGGGCTTTCGCCCGCCATCTGCGCCCAAATGGAAGCGAAGGCGTAGGGCGGACGCGAACCTTTGTGCGCCCGGTTGAAAATTTCCCAGTCGATGAACTGGCCGCGGCCGCCCAACCCGATGCTGCCCGCGCCGATCCCTCCCAACGGGAACGAAATCAGGCCAAGTTGTTCGCCCGAATAGACACGCGGATATTCCGCCGCTCGCTCCGTACTTTTCGCACTCCGCAGACGTCCCTGGGCAGCGGCCGCCGACGCCGCTACGGTCTTGAGGAAGCCGCGCCGGCCGGTCTTCAATCGTGACTACCCGTTGCGCGTCCGTTATTCATGCGTTCCGTTAAGAAGTTCTTTCACGCGCGCCACCAGCAAGGACGCGCTATACGGTTTCTGTAGCAAGCCATCCATCTTCTCACCAGGGTATTGCTCCAGCACGTCTTCTTCGCAATAGCCGCTGGAGAGCACGATTCGCAGCCGGGGGTTCAGCGCCTTCATGCGCCGGTACGCCTCAAAGCCGCTCAGCCCGGGCATCGACAGATCCAAAATCACCAATTGAATATCCCTGCTATTCGCCTGCAGAATGCGAAGGGCTTCGTCCCCCGTGCGAGCGCGGAACACGTGATAGCCGGCGCGCTCCAGAGCGGTACTTCCCATCAGCAGCACCACCGATTCGTCATCGACGAACAGAATACCGGGTTCCCAGCGCGAATCTTCGATCTCCTCGCCGGCCGCCGGCGGAAGATAAACCCGGAACGTGCTTCCCGTTCCCGGCGCGCTGAGGACTTCCAACGCGCCATCGTGCCCACGCACAATGCCGAACACCGCCGCCAAGCCGAGTCCCCGCCCCGTAAACTTGGTTGTGAAGAACGGCTCGAAGATCTTGCTCAGAACTTCCCGGGACATCCCCGACCCGGTGTCGCTGACCTCAAGGCAAACGTAACGGCCGGGCGCGATGTCGTCACCGACCACGAAACCTTCCCGTCCGCCGCCGCCCAGGAATACGAGGTCAGTGGAGACCCGCACCGTGCCTTCCCCGCTGATGGCCTCGGATCCATTGATCACCAGGTTCATGATGATTTGTTGAATTTGGCTGGAATCCACCTCCACTCGCGGCAAATTTTCGCTGAGCTTGCGGTCCAGCGTCACCGATCTGGAAATGGAGGCGCGTAGAAGAACCGCAATCTCGCCCACCAGTTTGGAAAGATCCAGTTTCTGAACGGCGAACTTTCCCTTTCCCGAATAGGCCAGAAGTTGGCGGGTGAGATCGGCCGCGCGTTCACCCGCATTGACCACATTGCGAAGCATGTCCGCATTGGGGTCGTCTTCCGAGAGGCTGTCCATGACGAAGCTGGCGCTGCCGATGATTCCCGTGAGCAGATTGTTGAAGTCATGAGCGATGCCGCCCGCCAGCAAGCCGATACTCTCCAGCTTGTGGGCCTGCAAAACCGCCTCTTCGGCCTGCTTGCGCTGCGTGATGTCAAGCACCACGCCGGCCAGCCGGATCTCGCGCCCGGCGCCGTGGCACTGCGCCTGTCCCCGGGAAGAAAGCCATCTCACCGTCTGATCGGGCCAGACGACGCGAAACTCACAATCGAACTCGGATTCGCTCTCGACCGCCCGCCGTGTCTCGGCCTCCACGCGGTCGCGATCTTCGGGGTGTACCCGCTGCAGCTTCTCGGCAAACGTGAGCGGCTCATCGTCCTCCGGCATCCCGAAGAGCTGCTTGCACCCGGAAGTCATTTGCACCCGGTTCTGCTGGGCATAGTAATACCAGATGCCCACTTCCGCCGCTTCGGTGGCTAGCCGTAGCCGCTCTTCGCTCTCCTGAAGGCGCTGCTCGTTTTCGCGGAGCTTCCCGTACGCCAGTTCCAGTTCCCTGGCCCGCATGGTTTCCGCGGTCCGCAATCGGCTGCGCTCCATGGTGGAGCGCAACCGCGCCAGCAGCAGCACCGAATCGAACGGCTTCACCACATAGTCTTCGGCCCCGATTTCCAAACACTGAATGACCCGCGAGGTCTCATCGATCGCGCTGAGCATAATCACCGGAATACCCCGGTGCGCGGGATCCGACTTGATGCGGTCCAGCGCCGTTATGCCATCCATCCCCGGCATCATCAAGTCCAGCAGAATCAGGTCGAAATGGCGCTCGCCCATGGCCCGCAGAGCCGCTTCGCCATCGGCCACCGTCCGCACGCGCAGCCCCTGCCTTTGCAGCATGCGTTCCAGCAGATCGCGGTTACCGGGATTATCGTCCGCCACCAGCACGTCTCCACTGGTAAGCGCTTCCACCACCGAAAGACTGTCCGTTTGTGGCTCCGGCGCGGCCGGCACCGGCCGCGTTCCACTCGCGAACTCCGTCAGTTCGGCCACCGCGCTACCGATCCGCAACACATCGGCCAAATTCAATCCCGCCCGTTTGGCCGTGCCGTCGGTCACCATTCTTCCCAACCGGTCCGTGATCACGTCGAGCGGACCGCGTATGTGCTCACGCAGGAATTGAAGATGCTCCGGTGAGATGGTCGGCTGATCGGATGGCAGCTCGCGCTGAACCAGTTCCAGAATCATGCGTCCGTTGGAGCGGATGTCGTCGAGCGCCTGGCGCGTCGGGTCGGCCGCTTCGCAAGTCAAATCTTCGATCAGCATGTCGCTGTAACCCGAGATCTGGTTCAAGGGCGTGCGCAAAGCATGCCGCAACTGCGATGACGTGACCGTTCCTTCTTCAGCCACTTTCTACCCCTCGGTCGCGGCCTGAAACGTGTTTACGCTTCCGCCGGCCCGCAATTCTTTCACGACGGTGCGGCTGACTTCCGCCAGCAGTTCTTCCCGGCTGTAGGCGCCCTTCTGAAGAACCCGGCTCACCTGGCCGTTCAGGCGATGACGGTCTTCTTCCGTCAGGTCTTTCGCGGTCACCACAATGATGGGAATTCGCCGCAAAACTTCATTTTGTTTCAAGTGCGAGACGAATTCAAACCCATCCATCTCCGGCATCATGAGGTCCAGCAGAATCAGTGTTGGGATGCGGGTCTGCAGGCGCTCGATCGCCACGCGGCCATTTTCCGCCTGATCCACCTTCCAGCCGTCATTTTCCAGAAAGCGCCGAAGCACGTCCCGGGATTCCGGATCATCCTCCACCACCAGCGCGAGCGGCGCTTCACCCCCCCGCCGGTATCGCCCCAGAACGTTCAGCAGCCGCTCCCGATCGATTGGCTTGGTGAGGTAATCCGAAGCTCCCAGCGTGAACCCCAGATTCTTGTTATCGACGATGGTCAGCACCACCACGGGAATGCCGGCCAGATCTTTATCGGACTTCAACTGGGCCAGAACGGACCAGCCATCCATGCCCGGCATCATGATGTCCAGTGTAATGGCACTTGGCCGGATGGTTCGAGCGAGGCGCAGCCCGTCTTCGCCGTTCCGGGCTGATTCAATACGAAAGCCCTGCCGCTCCAGCGTCCGGCGCAGCAGGTCATGCACTCCCGGATCGTCATCGATCACCAGGACCGTTTCCTGATGAGGGCCCGATGGTTGAGACGCGGGGGCGCCGGGCGCCGGGACGGAATGCGAATCCTGCGCGCGGAGCGACACGGCCGCCGGCAGTCTCATACGGAACGTGGAACCCTTTCCTTTCACGCTCTCGACCTCGATGTCCCCACCCATCATCTGCGCGAATCGCCGGCTTAGCGCAAGCCCCAGACCCGTTCCGCCGTACTTCCGGGTGGTGGACGCATCGGCCTGCGTGAACGGATCGAAGATCTTTCGGATCTCTTCGGCGGTCATCCCG
Organism: Bryobacteraceae bacterium; assembly: GCA_965225785.1. Lineage (GTDB taxonomy): Bacteria > Acidobacteriota > Terriglobia > Bryobacterales > Bryobacteraceae > Bog-113. The sequence continues at coordinate 1,011,068 of CBDDBV010000035.1, forward strand.
ATCCCGTTGTCGGTCACGCTGATTTCAACCCAGTTCTTGCCTTCGCGGTTGGACCGCGCCGCCGTTACCGTGACGCGCCCCCCTTGCGTGAACTTGCAGGCGTTGCTCACCAGGTTGAACAGGCTCTGCCGGACCTTGGTTAAATCCGCATGCATCGTGCCGATTCCCGGCGGATAATTTACGTCCAGAATGTTCGAATTTCGATCCGCGATCGGACGCAGAATGCTCACCACTTCTTCCGCCAGGCCGCCGATCGCAAAAGTCTCCAGATAGAGATCCATCTTGCCGGCTTCCACTTTGGAGAGGTCTAGAACGGAGTTGATCAGTTCCAGAAGATGTTTGCCCGCCGAGCGGATTTTCTCCAGATCTGACGAGATGGCGTCGCGGTCCATCTGCACGGCCATGTCTTCCTGGAGCATTTCGCTGTACCCGATAATCGCGTTCAGCGGCGTGCGCAACTCATGACTCATGTTGGCGAGGAACGAACTCTTCGCCTGGCTGGCCCCGATGGCCCGGTCCTTTTCGCGTTTGAACTTGAGATTGATCATCGCGATCATCAGCAGCAGCGCCACGCTCGCAATCGCGGTGACCAGCAGAGAACTTAAGGCCTTGCCCTCCGCCGTCTCATTGGCGGCCTCCAGCAATTCGCCTTGGCGATTCAACATCTGTTCGCTTATGGAACGGAGGTCGTCCATATAACCCTGACCCCGGTTGGTCTTCACCACCGCCAGAGCCGCATCGAAACCTACGTCACGCCGCAGGCTGACCGTTTCCGCCAACTCCGATAATTTCAGAGAACTAAGCCGGCGCAGTTGATCCAGTTGCGCGCTGAGCGCGCGATCGTTCTGCAGATCCGTTTTCAGTTCGCCGAGAAGCCGCGGAATCCGGCTGGTGGCGCTGGTGTAAGGCGCCAAGTACGATTCGTCTCCGGTTAAGACAAATCCTCTTTGCCCTGTTTCCGCGTCGCGAACCGCCGCCACCAGTTGCAGCACTTCCTGCCGAGCGCTCTGTTGCCGCCGGTAATCCCGATTCGCGTCAGCGACCGCTTTCCAGTTCAACACCCCCAGGGAAACCACCACGAAGGCGGCGGCCAACGCTCCGCCGAGCCACTGTACATCGTCGCGCGTTATTCTCAGATTCTTTTGTGTCAAAAGCGAGTCCGGGTTTTTCATCGCGTCTTACGGGAGCATCCGCTGCGACCGGCTTCAGCGTAGCAAAGTTTCGCTACTATCGAGGTGTGGCGAAGCTCTTACTGGTCGAAGATAACGAACTCAATCGCGATATGCTCTCGCGCCGCCTCATCCGCAGCGGGCATGAGGTTCTGCTGGCGATAGATGGTCAACAAGCCTTGCGCATCGCAGCCTCTCAGCTTCCTGATCTTATTTTAATGGACATGAGTTTGCCGGTCGTGAGTGGATGGGAGGCAACCCGCCAGTTGAAAGCGAACCCCGGCACCAGCTCCATTCCCGTAATCGCGCTCACGGCCCACGCGATGGCGAAAGATCGAGAGGAAGCGCTTGCCTGCGGATGCGATGACTACGATACGAAGCCGGTCGAGCTTCCGCGCCTTCTCAAGAAGATTTCCGATCTGTTAACGAAAGTACAATAAGCCTCCGCGGCTTCTCACCCGGATTGCCTTCTTTTTCGGTTTGGCGCTCGCGTTGCACTTGCTCTTCCGTAAGCCAGGAGGAACAACGAAATGAAAACGTGTAATCGAATGATGGCTCAGATCTCCATGACCGCCGTATTATTGACCGCGGCTCCCTTCGCGGCATTCGGGCAGGATGCCACACCCGCGCCGGACAATACGAAAATGAACAAGCCCGCGGCGAACGGCGCGCTAACCGCCGGCAGCCAGAAGATGGATAAGACGGATCGCGACCTCACCAAGAAGATTCGTCAGGCGGTAATTGCGGACAAATCTCTTTCCACGTATGGGCACAACGTGAAGATTATCTCTCGCGATGGAATGGTTACGCTAAAAGGACCGGTTCGTTCCGATGACGAAAAATCTTCCATTGAGAAGACGGCTACCGGTATCGCGGGCGATGGCAAGGTTACCAATCAGTTGACCGTCGCGCCGGGCAAGACGAAGAAGAGCTAATCCACATCGTTCAGGAGGCAAATCTATGAAAAACATGTCTGTCTTCGGAATTTTTCCAACGCGGGTTAACGCGGAGGAAGCGGTCGACGCTCTACGGGCCGGAGGTTTCCGCAACACCGATATTTCGGCGCTGTTTCCGGATAACGTCGGCACCAAGGATTTCGCTCATGAGATGCACACCAAGGCGCCGGAAGGGACCGCGGCGGGAGCAACTTCAGGCGCGGTTCTCGGAGGCGTGCTCGGCTGGCTGGCGGGCATCGGCGCGTTGGCGATTCCAGGAGTCGGCCCGCTCATCGCCGCCGGTCCCATACTCGGTGCGCTCGCGGGCGCCGGCGCGATCGGCGCTCTCGGCGGCATCGTCGGCGCGCTTGTAGGCATGGGCATCCCGGAGTACGAGGCCAAGCGCTACGAAGGCCGGATCAAGACGGGCGGTATTCTCATCTCCGTACACTGCGACAGTTCGGATTGGATCAGCAAGGCGAAGGACATTCTGAAGCATGCCGGCGCCGAAGATATCGCATCGGCCAGTGAAGCGGGCGCGGATTTCGGCAAGTCCGACGTTCCCCTTCCGCGCACCCGGGGCGTCCATGATCCGTCCGTCGAACGCCCGGTGGTAGTCGAACGGCCTGTAGTAGTCGAACGGTCGGTGAATGAACCTGTGGTGGAGGACGTGTCGAGCACCCGGACGAGAACCACCAGCGGCAACTACGAAATTTAGTTTTCGCTTTTTACTTGCAGCGAGCGGGCTAACCTCGGGTTAGCCCGCCTTATTATTTATTTTCCACCGCTTGTAAATGTCCTCTGGACCTGCATAGATCGCATTTGCACCGGCGCTCCGCAAATCCTCTTCGGGAAAGCCCCCACACAAAACCGCCATTGCGGGCATTCCGTCCTTTAGCGCAGCCTCCACGTCATAGGGGGTGTCTCCGATGAAGACACATTCCGCCGCTGGAACGTCGTTCAAAAGACTCCGGACTTTCTTCAAAACATCCGGCTCCGGTTTGGAATTCTCCACGTCATCCTTGGTTGTCACCGCATCCACGAGCCCGTGAATACCCAGGATCTGCTGGTAGCGTTGCACCTCGCTCTTACTTGCCGATGTTGCAAGCGCGGTCTTCATGCCAGCTCTCCGAAGTTTCTCAAACAGCTCTGGAACGAACGGAAAAGGTTTCACCTGAGGCCAAAACTCTTTTTGAAAAAGATTGGCTCGAACCTTTTCCATCTGCTTTCCCCGCGACTGAATCTCAGACGCGGTCAGAAAATGCGCAAGAAGCTTATCGCCGCCTTTTCCGATTTGAGAGCGAATATCCGGGAAAGGGAAGTTGAACCCAAACCGGTCGAACGTGCGCCTCCAGGCTTCCGCATGTTGATCCACGGAGTCGAGGAGCGTCCCGTCGATGTCAAAGATTACCGCGTTCGTCATGGTGGCGTTGCGAAGCAACTGCCGCGCCAACTTCGAATGCGGCGCAACGGGGCCGGTCGCGCCAACCCCGTCGCTTCGCTTTAGCGGACGTTTACCTGAAGCCACGCATCGTTGTGGCGGTGACGCCAATTCCAGTAATTCTGTTGATCGCGGGCATGCAAAACCGCGTAATCGCGATACTCGCGATGGTTCTGCTGCATGTAATAACGATAGGCGCGATCTTCATGGTCATTCCAGTTGTGGTAGTCGTGATGAGTCCGGTCGTAGTAGCGACGCTCCTGATTGGGGGTTTGGGCGCTGACGACAACGGGCGTGATCAGTGCAGCTCCGAGCAAGAGAGAACTGAATATGCGATGCATCTGTATTTCCTCCAGGGGATTGCGTGGCAGATTGGGAGCCACTCGCCGGAAACGGGTCTACTTGTGACGCAACTTTAATATTCGGATGCCGCCTGCGCGATGGGAGTCATACAACCGGCGATCGGTTGGCCTTCCCGGAAACGGAGTACCCCGCTGGATTTGGCCTTTGACTTTGTTCTATACTAAGTCTTTACGCCACTCCGGCCCGTGTGGACTCGTGCCCGCCCGGTCCGAAAACTTGTCAGAGGTCAGTTCATGTACGCGATTGTTGAAACAGGCGGGAAACAGTTCCGCGTCGCTTCGGGCGACACGTTGCGCGTCCCCACGATTCTGGGCGATATCGGCTCGGAAGTAACGTTGGGCCGCGTGCTCGCGGTCTTCCCGGGCGAGGGCGAAAATCTGCTGGGTGATCGCGCCGCCGGGGCGCAGGTAAAGGCCACCATCGCTGCGAACGATCGCGGCAAGAAGATTCTGGTTTTCAAGTTTAAGCGGAAGAAGCAGTATAAGCGCACCATCGGTCACCGGCAGAACTACACCGAGGTCAAGATCGGCGACATCGTCGTTTAGGTAGAAAAGCATGGCACACAAAAAAGGCTTAGGCAGTTCCAAAAACGGACGCGACTCCAACGCGCAACGGCTCGGTATAAAGGTGTTCGGCGGCCAACTCGTCCCCGGCGGCTCCATCATCGTCCGCCAGCGCGGCACCAAGTTCAAGCCCGGGATCAACGTCGGCTGGGGCAAGGATGACACGCTGTTCGCGAAAGTGACCGGCGTGGTCGAGTTCCGTGATCGCGGGCGCATGGGCAAGTACGTAAACATTCAGGCGGTCACCGCCGAAGCGGAAGCAAGCCCCGAACACGCCGCCGCTTAAGCTTCCAGTTCTATTCCCGAAGGGCAGGCGTTTGCATCTCACGCGCCTGCCCTTCTTCTTTTCGATTAAGGTTCTCCTCCATGTTTATCGATGAAGCTCGCATCCTCGTGAAAGCCGGCGACGGCGGTAACGGCTGTCTCGCGTTCCGGCGCGAGAAGTACGTCCCTCGAGGCGGTCCGTCCGGCGGCGATGGCGGGCGTGGCGGCGACATCTTCATGCGCTCCACCGTTCACGACAACACGCTGCTGCGGTACCGTTTCAATCCCGAGCATAAAGCCGAGCGCGGCCGCCACGGCGAAGGAAGCGACTGTCACGGCCGTAACGGCAATTCCATCGAGCTGGCGGTCCCGGTCGGCACGGTCGTCTATGACCAGGATTCCGGCCAGATGCTGTTCGACTTCTCCGCCGCGGAACAAATATTCCGGGTGGCGCGCGGCGGTCGCGGCGGACGCGGCAACGCGCGCTTCTCCACCTCCACGCACCAGGCGCCCACCGAGCACGAAGACGGCCGGCCGGGCGAGGAGAAGCACCTTCGACTGGAACTAAAGCTTCTGGCCGACGTCGGTTTGGTCGGCTTCCCCAATGCCGGCAAGAGCACGTTGATCTCACGCATTTCCGCCGCGCGTCCCAAGATCGCCGATTATCCATTCACCACGCTTGAACCGAACCTGGGCGTCGTCAAGATGGAAGACTATCGCAGCTTCGTCGTGGCCGACATTCCCGGCATCATCGAAGGCGCGCACGAAGGGCACGGACTCGGCATCCAGTTCTTACGGCACATCGAACGCACCAAGCTGCTGGTGCACCTGGTGGACGTTTCCGAAACTGGACGGAATCCCGTAGAAGATTTCGAGATTCTCATGCGCGAATTGGCCCTCTTCAGCGAGAGCCTTGCGACGAGGCCGATGATTCTGGCCGCGAGCAAAATCGACGCCATTGCGGACTCCGAAAGTATTGAGGCCTTAAAGCAGATCGCAGCCAAGCGCGGGATGCGCTTCTTTGCCATCTCCAGCGTCACCGGCCAGGGGATCGAAGACCTGAAGTACGCGATGGCGGCTACCGTTCTTGAGCCGATCCCTCAGCCCGCCTGATTCACTTCGTCTGGAGAATCTGTTCAAGCAGCACCGAAAACTCCTCCGCTCGATGGTTCACCTGATCCTTTAGCGCCTCAAGCGCTCTCATCCGATCCGCCAGGTGCAGGCAGGCGAGCACCGCCACGCGTGACGCATCGCTCGATCCCGCCCGCTCCGCGATCGAATGCATCAACTCGTCCACTTCGCGGGCGACCTGGATCACCTCCGTAGGGTCGCCCTGCGAGACCAGCGTATAGTGTTGGTGGAAGATGGTGACTTTTACCGGCTGCCGTGTATCAGTCTTTGCGTCCGGGACGGACATCTTGCTACAAGCTTAGCTGATCGATATGTCCCAGCAGCTTTTCGATGCGGCTGCGAACCACGGTCCGTTCTTCGCGCAAGGCCGCCACTTCACTCGAGAGCCGTTCGACCTCTTGCAGCGCTTCGTTTAGCTCACTGGTCAAAGAGTCTTTCTCTTTGCGCAAACTACCCACCAGAACCACTGCTTTCTGGATACGCTCTTCGAGTCCGGAGAGCGCGTCGGTTCCTGGTTCCATTGCTAAAGCGGTATCGGCCATGTGGAATTATTGGGCGGGTGCGGGCGTGGGCTCGGACGTTGGTTTGGGCGCTTCGGCCAGCGCGGTTCGCGCCTGCTCAACCAAATGCAGGAACCCGGCGTTATCCGCATAGGCGATCTCGGACAGGATCTTGCGATCAAGCGTCACTCCCGCCAGCTTTAAGCCGTGCATGAATTTGCTATAGCTCAGTCCCGCGGCCTTAGACGCCGCGCCGATGCGCACGATCCAAAGCGAACGGAAATCGCGCTTCTTGCGCTTGCGTCCCGTGTAGGCGTACTTCAGCGCCTTTTCCACCGCTTCCTGCGCGGAACGGTGCAGCTTGCTCTTGGTTAGAAAATATCCTGACGCCAGTTCAAGCGTCTTTTTGCGCGATGCTCGGCGCTTGGTCCCACGTTTTACTCTGGGCACGTTTCTTCTCCTGTTGGCTATGGATGAGGTGATGCGGGCACGTGCGATTGGCGCCGCTCACACTCGGGCGTTTCTCTTGGCGGCGGACTAGTAGGGGATCATCCGCTGCAACTTGGCTTGATCCGACTTATCCGCAACCACATCGGTGTGCAGACGATTCTTCCGTTTCCGGGCTTTGTGAGTTAGTTGATGTCGTCCAAAGGCATGACTGCGAACAACTTTGCCGGTTCCCGTTTTACGGAAACGCTTCGCCGCGCCTTTATGGGTTTTGAGTTTTGGCATTGCCTGACCTGCTTTGGATTGAATGCGAACACTGCGAATGGCCCAGCAAAACTGCTCAACCCCGCAAGTTCTTAAGATAACACAAAGCTAGCTGTTCTCGTTGTATTCGTCCAGCCACGCCATCTGGATCGCCTCCAGCTTGCCTTCGGTGGAAGCCGCCGGATCGTCGCTGAAATCCGGCAGAGCCACGATCCATTTATGCAAGTCGGTGAATCGCAGATGGGTCGGGTCCGTATCCGGGTAAGTCTCGTAAAGCGAAAGAGCAATATCGTCGATATGATCCCAGGTAAGCGCGGGCATATTGTGATCGTACCCCACACGCAAAACAGTGCCCATTTTGCTATACTTTGGACTCGAATCGGCACCGCAAGAGAATCATTTGTTTGGATTCTCCCTATTATGGATTTCGATCAGCTCCATACTTTCCTGGAAATCGTCCGCCTCAAGAGCTTCTCCAAGGCTGCGCAAACGTGCTTCCGTACGCAGCCGGCCATCAGCGCCCAGATCCGGCAATTGGAACAGGAACTCAAGGCGGATCTGTTCGAACGCTTCGGCAGCCGCATCTCGCTCACGGTCGCCGGCAAGCTCTTCGCCGAGTACGCCGAGCAGATGATGGCGTTAAAACGGCGGGCCCAGGACACCATCGATGAATTGCAGATCGTGCCCCGCGGCGAACTGGTCATCGCCGCCAATGAAGCCACCTGCATGTATATGCTTCCGGCGGTTTTCTCCGCGTACAAGAAGCTTTTCCCCGCCGTGCAGTTGCAGGTCAACCGTTCCTACGGCGCCCGCGTAGTTGAAGCCGTTATGGAAAACGTGGCCGATTTCGGACTCCGCCAGCTGCCCGTTACCGAGAAACGCGTGCAGGTCGCCGACATCTATACGGATGAGGTCCGCGTGATCGTTCCGGCCAGCAGTCCGCTCGCGGGGAACAGTACCATCACCTGCGAGGATGCCATCGCTTACCCGCTGCTTCTTCCCCAATCCGGAACCACTCGCACCCGCCTGGACAAATGGCTGGAGCCTGTCGAGAGCCAGATTAAAATATCGATGGAACTCGATTCCACCGAGATGATGAAGCGTTTCGTGATGGCCGGGCTCGGGATTTCTTTCCTTGCCACCGTCAATTGCCGCGAAGAGATCGCCGCCGGCATCGTGCGCGCCATCCCGCTCGCTCCCGAACCCATGGTCCGGCGCACCGGTCTCGTCTACCGCAAGGACAAATCGCTTTCAAAGGCCGCGCAGGGTTTCATCGACGTCACGCTGGCCCACTTCGGAGCCGAACCGGCGCGGACCGCCGCACCCGAACCTGCTCCGCGCCTGATGACAAATTAACGTGGCCATCTCCCGTGACGTGTCCTTCCTGCCGGTCTAAATTCGCGAGCGACGACAGCCGCTGCCCCTTTTGCGGCACCCGCGTGATTCGCATGGAATCCGGCATCATGAAAACGTCGGCCGTGCTCATCGTCTCCGACGAAATCCAGGCGCGATACCCCTCGGTTCGCGACGTGCCCGAACCCTTGCGCACGCGTCTCGTCGAATGCACCACCGGGCGCAACTCCGGTACCATCGTCATCGCCGACCGGCGCGGCAAAGAAGAAATCGAAAAGGCCGCCCGCTTCGAACAAATAACATCCAGCTCTTTGCCCGCCCCGCGCGCGTATCTCACCTGGAATCACCTGTGGCCCGCGCTGGTGGCTCTTACTGTCGGCGTCGCCGGCGCATGGCTCGCCTTTCTGGTGCGCTGGTGAAGCGGCCGCTCTTATGAACGGCTTCCCCGAAACCGGGCACATCACGGATCCAGCCACGGGGCGCGACAGCACCTGCAATGTGCTTTCGATTCAGGACAATCTCCTGACCCTGCACGCCTCCATTGACTTCCCTCTCAGCCATTGCCTCAAGGTCGAACAGGAGAACCGCATGTGGATGGGCGAAGTCCGGGCATGTGAGCCGGTGGACGGCGGCTTTCGCCTTGAAATCGAGGCAACCGTCGCGATCAACGATGTCGAAGCTTTGGATCGGCTGGCTACCCACTTCCGGCATGAACGTCCGCGCCGCGTGCCACGCGTAATCGTATGAACAGGAAAGCAATCGTTTTTGGCGCTGCCGGACAACTCGGCATTGAGATCGCCGCGGCCGCGGAACGGCGCGGCTTTGAGATTCGCGGTTATGACCGCAATGACGTCGATGTCGCCGACGCCGCTCGCGTAGAAGAAGCAATCGCGCAGTTCGACCCCGGGCTCGTGATCAATTGCGCCGCTTATAACCAGGTGGATGTCGCCGAAGCCGAGCCGCAGTTGGCCTTTGTCGCCAACGCACTGGGCGTCCGCAATCTCGCCGTCGCCTGCCGCCAGAATGACGCGTTGCTGGTCCATTTTTCGACGGACTACGTCTTCGACGGAACGGCCGGCCGGCCCTACACCGAGACCGATCCCACTCATCCCCTGGGCGCTTACGCCGTCTCTAAGCTGGCGGGCGAACTTTACGTTCAGGCCTATCTCGACCGGGCGCTTATCATCCGGACTTCCGGGGTGTTCGGGCCGGCCGCTCTTAAGACCAATCGCGGAAACTTCGTGGAGCTCATGCTGCGGCTCGCCCGCGGCGGTCAGCCCATCCGCGTCGTTGAGGACCACGTCGCTTCGCCCACTTACGCTCCTCTGCTGGCCGAACGTTCCCTAGATCTGGCCTTGCGCGGCGAATCCGGCATCTTCCACATCGGCGGGGGAACGCCCATCTCCTGGTTCGATTACGCGCGCCTCATCTTCCAACAGGCGGGACTGACCCCGGAACTCCACCCCACCACCGAACGCGAGTACCGCACGCCGGCGCGCCGCCCGAAATTCTCCGCGCTCGCTAACACCCGCATGAACGCGCTCGGTCTCGAAAAAATGCCGCCGCTCGAAACCGTGCTCGCCACCTACTTCGAAGCGCGCCAGGCGTTCCTCTAACCGACTACATCGTCTCCGGCGGGATTGCGTAATACCCCTTGCGCGCCTGCACCTTCAAATCCTTGTCCTTCGTGCGAATCTCGAGCTTCCGATAGGACCCGTCTTTACGCGGGTCGGTCGGTGTGTATCCAATCGCGTACTGCGTCCGCATCTCCGCCTGGAGTTCATCGAAGACCTTGTCCAGCGTCTCGCGCCGGCTCACCTCATAAACATGTCCGCCCGTTTCGCTCGACATCTGCTGCAGGTAGCCGCGGCCGCCACCGCCCCCGAAACCGAAGCCATTGCGCGAGTAGAAATAAGGATCTACATAGTAAATGCTGTAAATGGTCACGTCGGACCGTTGCGCCGCCTCAATCGCCTGCTTGATGGGTACCTTGCTTCCCTCATCGTCGCCGTCGGTGATCACCACAATGGCTTTCCGGCCCGCTTCCTTGGCCAACCGGTCGGACGCCGCCAGATAAATCGCGTCATAGAGAACGGTCCCCGCCTGATGCGTCGCCGTCGGTACCGGTCCCGCCGTGATTCCCGAAAACCCGAAGTTCGGCTTCAAATCCGCCAGCCCTCGCTGCAGCATCTTCTTCGAACTCGTAATGTCCTGCAGCAGTTCGGAATCCGCCCCAAAACTCAGAATCATCGCCTCATCTTTCGGCCGCAGCACGGTATCGAGGAACGCCGACGCCGCCCGCTGTTCGATCTCAATCAGATTCTCCTGGCTTCGGCTCACATCGATCAAGAGCCCGATGGTCAGCGGCAGGTTGGATTCCCGTGAGAAATATTTAACCGTCTGCGCCTGCCCGTTCTCGAACACCTCGAAGTCTTCTTTCGTCAGGTTCGGAATCAGCGTGTTGTGCTTGTCCCGCACCGACGCCATTACGCTCACCACGTTCACGTTCACCTTGATCGGTGCGTCGTCGGTGGGTTGCGGATCTTTATCCGCCTCTTCTTCCACCTTCTTGTCTTTCGGATGCTCGTTTGCGCCGCCGAACAGAGGTCCATCGTGCGACTGCGCCAACAAACCGCCCAACAGGAGAAACGTGCCGGCGATGCCAAATACTAGTGGCTTCATATAATTAGTTTCACAGACGGCGAATCCCCTGTGTGTGTTTCATCGTCCCGACCAAATGAAGCAGGCTATTGAGAAACTTTCTGAAGACCCGGTGATGGCCGGGATCATCCGCAATGTCGGCGACTTCGGCATGTCGTACCGCGACCCGCGGTTCGAATCGCTGGTCCGTTCCATCGTCTCCCAGCAGATCAGCACCAAAGTGGCGCGCGTCTTCATGCAGCGCCTCGTCGCACGCATGAAGGACGGAAATATTACGCCCGAAGCCATCCTGCGCCTGCGCGTGACCACCCTGCGTAAGATCGGATTCTCGGCCGCCAAGACCGAGTACATCCGCGATCTGGCGCGTCAAACCCTGCGCGGCGAACTCATCTTCGAACAGCTTCCCGCCATGTCCGACGACGAGGTGATCACCCGTCTCACACGCGTAAAAGGCGTCGGCGTCTGGACCGCCCACATGTTCCTCATGTTCGCGCTGCAGCGGCCCGACATCCTACCCACCGGCGATCTCGGCGTCCGCGTCGCCATCCGCAAGGCTTACGGATTCGAAGAACTTCCCACCGTGGCTGAGATGCATCGGATCGCTGAAAACTGGCGGCCCTGGTGCTCCGTCGCCTGCTGGTATCTCTGGCGCAGCCTGGATGGGACAGCGACCATATGAAAATCGGCGAACTTGTCGACCCCTTCCCCGCCCGCGTGCCCGAGCCCACAATGCTCGAAGGCCTGCACGTCCGTCTGGTCCCGCTCGATCCCGCCGCCCACGGCGATGCGCTCTGGCAAGGCGTTCACGGCCATGACCACCTCTGGTTGTATCTGGGTGAAGGCCCTTTCGATAACCGCTCCACCTTCGACGCTTACCTCGAACGTAAGGCCGTGTCTCGTGACCCGCTCTTCTTCAGCATTCTCGACAACGCTTCCGGACTCGCGCTCGGCCACGCCACCTTCATGCGCATCGATGGTCCCAATCGCGTCGTCGAAGTCGGCAACATCCTCTACACACCCGCCCTGCAGCGCACCACTGGCGCCACCGAAGCCATGTTTCTGATGGCCCGCCACGCGTTCGAAGACCTCGGCTATCGCCGCTACGAATGGAAGTGCAACTCGCTGAACGAACCCTCCCGCCGCGCGGCTCTGCGTCTCGGCTTTACCTTTGAAGGAATCTTTCGCCGGCACTTCATCGTGAAAGGGCGCAACCGCGATACCGCCTGGTTCTCCATGCTCGATTCGGAATGGCCCGCCCGCAAGGCCGCCTTCGAGCGCTGGCTCGCGCCCGCCAACTTCGATTCGCGCGGCGTTCAGATCGAGCCTTTGCAATGTTCTTAGCGAACGTCTGAAATCTTTCACATCGCAGGTTCATCTTGGTCTACACTCGGTCGATGGCAGTGTCCCTGGTCCCCGGTAAAAAGCCCCGCATCGATCCGAATTACGCGAGTTTCAAGCTCGTCATCCGCAAGTCCCGGATCCACCGCGTCGGCATCTTCGCGGCCGAGGATATACCGGCGAATCGCAAAGTCATCGAATACCGCGGCGAGCGCATTAACCGCAAAGAGACTCTACGCCGCTCCAACGAACAGGCCTCCATGATTTACCTGTTCACGCTCGATAAGTACTGGACGCTCGATGGCGCCGTCGGAGGCAGCGGCGCGGAATTTATCAATCACTGTTGCGACCCGAACATCCGCACCTGGATCACGAAAGGCCATATTCTGTACATGTCCAATCGCGACATTCGCCGCGGCGAAGAACTCACCGTTGACTATCACTTTGCCAAAAACATTGAGACAGTTCCCTGTTTCTGCGGGGCAAAAAATTGCCGCGGCACCATTAACGTGAAGTGACCGCGCAAAGGTAACCTTCCGGCCAAAATGATTGAGAACCCGGACTGCGCGCTAGGACTAACCGATTAGTCACTCAACTGTTGAATTTATTGGTTAACCGGGGACCTGAATGATTCAAAATGGAACACTAAAGACGGTCGTTGTCTGCGATACCCAGCCGTTGGCCATTGAAGGCCTGCGCGCGGTGCTTGCGGAAGCGCAGGGGCTGAAGTTTGCCGGCTCGATGACCACGCTTGCCGGCGCCATTGAACTCGTCCGCGGCATGAACCCTTCCGTCGCCATCCTCGATCGCGCCTTCGGTGTCAACGCCGTCATCGATGCACTGCAGCGTCTGCGTTCCTGCACCGGAACCTCGACCGTCGTCTGGGGTGTCGGCGTCAGCAATTCCGAAGCCCTCCGCATCGTTCAGGCCGGCGCCCGCGGTGTCTTGCGCAAAACATCTGATACCACGCACGTCATCAACTGCATCAACGTCGTCGCCGGCGGAGGAACGTGGATGGAGGATACCATCCTGCAGGATCCGGACCGCACCGTCAGTTTCACACGTTCCACGCTTACGGCCCGCGAACATCAGGTGGCGGACCTGGTCGAGCGCGGCCTCAAGAACAAAGACATCGCCCACAGCCTCGGCATTCAAACCGGAACGGTTAAGATTCACCTCAAGCATATTTTCGAGAAGACGGGTTGCCGCGGCCGCTACGGCTTAGCGTTAACCGGGCTGCGCGAAAAAGGCTACGTCCCACTTCCGTTGTAGCCTCCAGCGTGCACGTTACTAAGGAGGATCGGGGACTTAGGCGGATTGCTTTTGCCTTATCTCCAGAAGTACCGCCTGCGACACTCGGAAGCTGCTTCATCGAGCACTGTTAGCGGGCCTCCGGGGATTGGGAGCTAACGGATGTTTCAACTCCGCCAATACAGCGGGCGGAATTAGAATTCGCTTGTATAACTCGGCCAGAAGGTCGATTTGCGCGATCAAAACAAGGTAACTGATTGGCGATGTGTCCGCGACACCACCCATGTCGAGGTCCGCTCAGTGCTGAGCCTCTCTTACCCGGAGCTGCCGGAGCGTCTCGCAATCCTGCTCGAAGTCCGCAGCCGTGAAGTCATAGACTTCGTGCTCCTTCAGGAAGGCGTCCACTAGCATGCGGGTCTGCAACCCGAGAAGCTTGCGAAGTTGCCCGGCAGTGAGTGTCTGGGACCGATAGGCCTCGAGCGCGAGCCTTTCGAGCGCTGCTCGCGGCAGGTCCTTCCACCTGGATTCGAGTCCCATGCGGCATCGGCTGACCGGAGCTGCCTCACTTCTTTCCCGATCGCCCGCCAATGCTATCTTGAAAAAGCGTGTTCTCCCGCGCCCGTCTCCTCCAAACTTTCCGCGTTAGATGAAAATCCTCAGCCGCTACATCTTCCGCGAGATCATCAGCAGCGCTTTGCTCGGCACGTTGCTCGCCACCTTCGTCGTCTTTCTCCAGGGTCCCGGCCGCCAGCTTTTCGAATTGCTGGTGCGCAGTCCGGCCACGCCCGTTACCGTGCTGCGCCTGTTCCTTCTAGCCCTTCCGCCCGTTCTGCCGCTGACCATCCCGTTCGGCGTGCTGGTCGGCATTCTCATCGGCCTCGGCCGGCTCGCGAGCGACGGCGAAATAACCGCAATGCGAGCCGCCGGCGTTCCCAGCCGCATCGTCATCCCGCCCGTGCTCGTTTTTGCGATTCTGGCCACCGTCTTCGCCGGCGTCGCGGCCCTCTGGCTCACTCCCGTCGCCCTGCGCTCCAACATCAAGGTCATGAACCACCTCATCGCCGCGCAGCTTACCGCCGACGTGCAGGCCCGCATCTTCGACGAGCAGTTCCCCAATACCGTTCTCTACGTCGCCGACGTCCGCACCACCAATCAGAACTTCGCCATCTGGCACGACGTTTTTCTGGCCGACATCAGTCCCCCCGACCAGCGCCCCAACGGCACCAAAATGGAAGTCGACGGGCCCCGCATCACCATCGCGCGCCAAGCTTACGCCATTCCGGACATCCCCCATAACCGCATACAGCTCAACTTGGTCGGCGCCAGCGTGCACGAGATCGGCAAAGACATCGTCACCGGGACGCACGTTATGTTTCCTTCCGGCAATCAGGTGCTCCAGGCCAATCCGCCCCAGGAAAATCTGGGCAAACCGTTCAGCCGCATGGATACTCCTGAACTGGGCCACGCCATTCGCACCATTCCGCACAACGCTTCGGAGAGCGTCGAGGCTCGGATCGAATTCAACCGCCGCCTCGCGCTACCCATCGCCTGCTTCGCGCTCGGTCTCATCGGCATCTCCCTCGGCATCACCACCCGCAAAGGCGGAAAATCCAGCGGCTACATCATGGCCATCCTTCTGGCCTTCTTCGTTTACTACCTCGCTTACATCACGCTCACCGGAATGGCTCGCCAGCGCACGCTCTCGCCCGAAGTGTCCGCGTGGCTTCCCAACGCCTTCTTCTTCGTCGTCGGAACCATCTTCGTGACACGCCTGGATATCCCCGGCGATCGCGACATGATCTCGCTCGCGCGCTCCGCCGTCGCCTCCGTAATCGCCTTTTTCAAGAACCTCACCGGCCGCGGCCGCAAAGTCTCGCTCCTCGGCGCGCGCCAGCGCTTACGTTTCGTTCCCGTCCGCACCGCCTTCTTCCAGATCGTCGATGGCTACATCCTTTCGAACTTCCTCTTCTACTTCACCGTCCTCCTTGCCAGCTTTGTCGCGATGACGGAGGTCTACAACTTCTTCGAACTCCTCAGCTTCATCGTCAAGAACGCCATCCCGCTATCGAAAGTCTTCTCCTATCTATTCTTCCTCTTACCCAAGCTGATCTACGACATGTGCCCCATCAGCGTGCTGGTCGCGGTGCTCGTTACCTTCGGCATTCTCACGCGGCAAAATGAAATCACCGCCTTCAAAGCCTGCGGCGTCAGCATTCACCGATTATCCGTGCCCGTGCTCCTCATGAGCGCCGTCCTGAGCGCCGGTCTGTTCGCGTTCGATCATTACTACATCCCGCAGGCCAACCTTCGCCAGGACGCTCTCCGCGCGGAGATCAAAGGACAGCCGATCCAGACTTACCTGCGCCCGGACCGTAAGTGGATCTTCGGCCAGGACGCTCTGCATCCCCGAATTTTCTACTACAAGTACTTCGAGGCCTCAGACCGTTCCATGCTCGGCGTCAGCGTCTATGAGATCGAACGCTCTACGTTTCAACTCACCCGCGAGATTGGCGCCGAGCGCGCCCGTTGGGATCCTTCTCTGCAAACATGGGTTTTCGTCAACGGCTGGTCGCGCGATGTCAACGGCGTCATCGAACGCAACGTCAAGCGCTTCCAGGCAACCACGTTCCCCGAACTAACCGAGCGTCCCGATTACTTCCTGAAGGAAGTCAAACAGGATAAGCAGATGAACTATCTGCAGCTCGCCGCTTACATTAAAGACCTGCAGCAAAGCGGATTCGACACCGTTAAGCTCCGGGTCCAATACCACAAGAAGTTTTCCGTACCAGTGTTCGCCCTGATCATGGCCATGCTCTCGATTCCTTTCGGATTCTTGATTGGCAACCGCGGCGCGATGACCGGCATAGCCGTCAGCATCGCCATCGCGATGTCTTATTGGGGCGCGAGTCAGTTCTTCGAACAGCTCGGCGACGTCAACCTTTTACCCGCCGCCGTGGCCGCCTGGGCGCCCGACGCTATCTTCGCGCTCGCCGGTTCTTACTTACTGCTCCGCATGCGCTCGTAACGCGCTTTATAACATCGGATATGACTCAGAAATTTGACGCGATTCTCGTAGGCGCCGGACAAGCCGCCCCGTCGCTTGCCCCACGCCTTCTCCAGCACGGCGCGAAGAACATCGCATTCATCGAACGCCATCGTTTCGGCGGCACCTGTGTCAACACCGGATGCATGCCCACCAAGACCTGGGTCGCGAGCGCCCGCGCAGCGCATGTGGCAAGCCGCGCGGCCGATTTAGGAGTAGACATCTCCGGGCCCATTGCCGCCGACATGTATCGCATCTGGGCGCGCAAACAGAAGATCGTCGATGAGTCTTCTTCCGCCATCGAGAAGTCCCTCCGTACTCTCGAAGGGTGCACGGTCTTGAAAGGCACAGCGCAGTTTGAAGGACCTCACATCCTCAAGGTCGGCGATGCCATCCTGGAAGCCCCTCGGATCTTTCTCAACGTCGGCGCTCGCGCCGCCATCCCCAAAATTCCCGGCCTCGATCAAGTCAGGTTTCTAACCAACACCACCATCCTGGACCTTCAAACCGTCCCGCCTCACCTGCTGATACTCGGGGGCAGTTACATCGCTCTCGAGTTCGCTCAGATTTTCCGCCGCCTCGGCAGCGAAGTCACCATCCTCCAGCGTGGCGCCCGCCTGCTCACTCGCGAGGATTCCGATGTCGCCGATGCCATCCAGAAGATCATGGAAGGCGAAGGGATCCGCGTCATTCTTAGCGTCGACCCTCAGACCGTCACGGAACGCAACGGACTGATTCAAGTCGCGTGGGCCACAGGCGAAGTTTCCGGATCGCACCTGCTTCTGGCTACCGGGCGCCACCCAAACACCTCCGATCTCGGTCTGGAGCGCGCCGGCATCACGCTCACCAAAGAAGGATTCATCCCGGTCAATGACCGTCTCGAAACCACCGTGCCGGGTATCTGGGCGCTGGGCGATTGCAACGGCCACGGCGCCTTCACCCATACTTCTTATAACGACTACGAAATTGTCGCCGCCAACCTATTCGACGGGGAAGATCGCAAACTCTCGGATCGCATCACCGCGTATAACATCTACATCGATCCGCCGCTCGGCCGTATCGGAATGACGGAGGAAGAAGTCCGCCGCTCCGGCCGGCCCGCCCTGAAAGCCGTTCGCCCCATGACGCGCGTCAATCGCGCCGTCGAGAAGGGTGAAACTCTCGGCTTCCTGAAAGCTCTCGTCGATGCCGAAACCAAGCTCATCCTTGGTGCTTCCCTGCTTGGCGTCGAGTGCGATGAGGTTATCCATTCCTTGCTGGATGTCATGTACGCCCGCAAGCCATACACCTTGGTCACGCACGCCGTCCACATCCATCCCACTGTCTCCGAGTTGATCCCTACGCTTCTCGAAGACTTGAAGCCGTTATAATGATGTCCTAGGAGTCCGCTAAGTCGTTCGATGAACGATATCAGAAAGAAATTGCAGGAAGAGGCAGCCAGCCTGCAACATGAGTTGCGCACCGAGCTTCCCAAAGAGATCCTCACCGCCAGAGCCCACGGCGACCTCAGCGAGAACGCGGAATATCACGCCGCTAAAGAACGCCAGGGCTTGGTAAACGCGCGCCTCAATAAACTGAAGCAGCGGCTTGCCGAGCTCGCCATGATCGATTTTTCCAAGATCCCGCGGGATCGTGTGGGTTATGGCTCAAAAGTCACCGTCCTCGACGTCGGCAAGGACGAGGAAATCACATACAATCTCGTCATGAGCGAGGACGCCGATGCGGCCAAAAACATGATCTCCACCAGTTCGCCCATTGGGCGCGCGCTCCTCGGCAAAGAAGTCGGTGACGCGGTCAAAGTAAGCATCCCCGGGGGCAGTAAGGAACTGGAAATTATCGCCCTCGTCACGATCCATGATGCCGTGCCGGAATAAACTTGAGTAATAGCGAATGACCTACACCAGAGCGCTTGGCTTGTTCTTCGGCAAGATTATCGAAAAGATCGTAGGCGCTCTGGCTTTATCCCGGATTCACCCGAACTTTCTCACGTTCCTCGGACTCGTCATCAACGTTTGGGCCGCTGTTCTGTTTGCGGGCGGACATTTTCTGAACGCGGGTTTCGTTCTCATCGGCGCGGGTCTGTTTGACATGGTCGATGGCCGGGTAGCGCGGGAAACCAACCGCGTGACTCGCTTCGGCGGCTTCTTCGATTCGGTACTTGACCGCTACTCGGACCTTGCCGTCCTGATGGGAATGCTGGTCTATTATGCTTCCATCAATCGCTTCTTCTATATCGTTTTGACCGCGCTCGCCATGACGGGTTCCGTGATGGTCAGTTACTCCCGCGCCCGCGCCGAAAATGCGATACCCAAATGCAAAGTAGGCTTTCTGGAACGCCCGGAACGCATTGTCCTTCTCATCATCGGCGCCCTCGCTAACCGCATGGCGCCCGTTATCTGGGCTACCGCCGTACTCGCCAACCTGACCGTGGTGCACCGCATGATCTATACCTATCAGGAAGCGCACAGGCTGGAAGACGCCCAGCTCCGTGCCGTATCGGCGCGGGCCATCAATCGTTAATTGTTAATCGCTCTCCAGCACCACGTAAGCCAGGCTCATAGCCTTCGTATGCGTAATGGAAAGCGCTATGTTTTTCACGCCCAATTGATCGGCGATCTCCGCCGCGCGGCCGTGCAGGCGCAGCGTCGGGCGCCCCGATGGTAGATTCGCAACTTCGAAATCCAGCCAGCGCACGCCCCTGCTCCAGCCGGTTCCGATCGCTTTCATCCCGGCTTCCTTTGCCGCGAATCGCGCCGCATATCGCTCGAAGCGATTCGCCTTCCGCTCCACGTAGGCAACCTCCCGAGGAGTATAAACCCGTTCCGTGAATCGCCGGCCGAATCGTCGGATGGCCGCTTCAATCCGGTCCACCTCGGCTAAATCCACGCCCGTTCCCACTATCATGCGGAGCTAGAGATTGTGCCCGGACGAAGTAATCGTAAGCCGCCCGTGCTTCACTCCCTTGGTGCTGATCAAAGCGTCCGCCAGCCGCCGGACGGACGCGGCCTTACCTTTGACCACCAGCACCTCCAGGCAGTTATGATGATCCAGATGCAGGTGCATAGTCGATAAGACCAGCTCGTGTTGATCGTGCTGCATGTAAATCAACTTGTCGCTCAGCATGCGCACGTGGTGATCGTAAACCATGGTCACCGTCCCCACTACCTCGGCGTCCGGAGAATCCCACTCCGCCTCCACCAACTCATCCCGGATCATGTCCCGGAACGCCTCGGAACGGTTCCGGTAGCTGCGGCGCTCGATCAGCTTATCGAACTTTTCCAGCAGGTCCGCATTGATTGCGACCCCGATCCGGCTTAACTCACTCATTCCAACCTGAAGCTATTCCTTTGCCGCCGCTGTGCGCTTTCGATGCTCCGCCCAACGCTTCCTCTGCGCAATCGCAATTCGCTTTCTCGCCGCCGCGCTCAAAGGTTTACGCTGACGCTTTGCCGCGGTGCTCTCCGCTCCCTCTTCCTGCGCTACCTTGCGCGGACGCCCCACCTTCTTAGTAGTCGCGGCGCCGGGACTTACCGTGCGCTTTGCGATGTGTCCTCTAAGTTCCGCGATCTTCTCTTCAATCTTCTTCTTCTCCGCCTCGTAGCCGATCAAAGCCATGGACAGCATTGCCGTATCTTGGTTATTTTTTCCCGTAGGCATACTTTCCTCCTCGCATACTATAACAAACTCATGTGGAATGCGGACGATATGGTAGTAACAACCACTTAGGCGAGAGCTTCCGGCACTTCAGTCATTCTTCAGCCGGCGTCGCATCAAGGCGCGGTGTAACCATTCTTCCCAAAAATCCTGCGTCCCTCAGGCCCCAGGATAAAGTCGATGGCCTTTCTTACCGCCGCCGCCTGCGACGTTCGCTTCAGAAGACAAAGGGACTGTGAAATGGGCTGGTGTAGGTCAGCCGGTACTAACGGCGCGTTCGGATTCTTCGCCGCAACTAAGGAAAAAGCTGTCAGCGCGACGTCCGCATTTCCGGTATCCGCAAAGCTCTTAACGGCCGAGATATTCTGGCCGTAAACCACTTTCGGTTGCACGCGCTCCCATAAGTGACTCGCCTTGAGTGCATCTACAGACGCACGCCCGTATGGCGCAAGGTCCGGGTTCGCAATTCCCACCACCTTCACATCATCCCGCTCCAAGTCCTCCAACTTCCGAATATCCGGACGTTTCGGCGCCCAGATGACCACCCGGCCGCGCGCATACTCTTGTGGGGCATCGGCCAGTCCCGCGCCGGCCAGCGCCGCCGGATGTTCGCTGTCCGCCGCTAGAAACAAGTCTAACGGCGCACCGGCTTCAATCTGCTTAGTAAGTTGCGCCGTCGACCCCAGGCTCGGAATCAGCCGAACTCCCGTACTCTTCTGTTCCGCCGCCGCCAGTTCGGCAAAAACAGTCGCCAGGTTCGCCGCCGCCGCCACATGCAACTCCGGCTTTGGAGCGGGAACCGAAAACACCCCCGGTCCGCAGCACGTCAAAAGGAGAGACAACCCGAGTATCCATCGCATCAGCAGTCCTGTCGAATGACGATCTTTCCGAAATGCCCCGCGCTCTCCATGTAAGTCAGCGCTTCCCGTATATCATCCATGCCAAATACACGATCGATCACCGGCTTGATTCGATGTAGCGTCATCGCCCGGTTCATGCTCTCGAACATCTCACGCGACCCCACGTAAATCCCATGAATTTGAATCGACTTCTGCAGAATCAGAGCCGTCGGAACCTCCGCCGAAACTCCCGCGAGCACGCCGATCATGTTGATATGACCGCCTACGCGAACCGCGCGAAGTGATTGCGGGAGCGTCCCTGCGCCGCCTACCTCCACTATGTGGTCTACGCCGCGGCCGTCCGTAAATTCCTTCACCCGCGACGCCCACTGTGGAGTTGTCCGGTAGTTCACCCCCGCCGAAGCGCCCAACTTACTCGCGCGCTCCAGCTTTTCATCGCTGCTGGACGTCGCGATCACGCGCGCTCCTGTCATACCCGCGAACGCCAGCGCGAACAGCGACACGCCTCCGGTCCCCTGTATTAACAATGTGTCGCCGGGTCTTACCTGACTCTGATAAACCAGAGCATTCCAAGCCGTAACCGCCGCGCACGGCAGCGTCGCCGCTTCCTCGTAAGTAAGGTACTCGGGGATACTTACAAGTCCATCTTCGGCAAGGACCACGTATTCGCTCAGCATTCCGTCGATCGCCCCGCCCAGCGCGGACGCGCCATAGCTCTCGGCGACCGGCCCGGCGATCCACTTCTGCATGAAGATACCCGCCACGCGATCCCCGCTCTTAAATCGAGTAACGCCCGGTCCAACCGACTCCACCGTACCGGCCCCGTCGGACAATGGAATCCGCGGCAAGCGCATCTTAGGGTCATACAATCCCTGAGCTACACGCAGATCGCGGAAGTTCAGGGAGTTGGCGCGCACTCGAACCAACACTTCGCCCGCGCCCGGCTCCGCAACATCCCTCTCGCGCACCGCGAGCGCGTCCAGGCCGAACCGCGGTATCTCGACATACCTCATGTTGTTCTGCGCCGCCGTTTCCCTGCCCGGCTTACTCCCACTCGTCCAGCAGCTTTCGCATCAGCACGATCTCGCCGATATGGTAGCTATTGTGGTCCGCCAGCAGAAGCGCCTCGCGCAGCAACGTCTGCCCTTCCGGCGCGTCTTCGATGGGCTTCAACAGATCGTTCCCGGAGTCCGCGATCATGTCCTGAAAATCCGCCATATCCCGCCGGTAATGCTCCACGCTCACGTCCCACGCCTGTTCATTCGGTGGGCTTTGAATCTTCGGCCAATACTCATCCGGCCACTTCGGCGACTTATGGTTTGCGTTCCGGCTGAATTCTAAGATGTCCAGTTGCGCAATCCGCAAGTGTTCCAGCAATTGCCAGATCGTATAAGGCGCTCCCGCCGGTTTGGCGCCGCGCTGATGAACGGGCAGGTCTCGAGTCGCGCGCTCGAAATCCGCGTGGGCGCTCCCGCCGCGCAAGAGTTTCAGCACATGCGCGCGCAAAATATTCTGTGAGTCGTGATGGGATCCTTGAAACATTCGTTTGCAATTGTACTTTATAGAAAGCCTTTTCCCAACTTCACAACACATAGAAACGTACGGAAGACCAATGTCTGCCGCGTTCCCGGAGCCGTCGGTAAGACCAAACGTCATCATTCCGTACCAGCCGAAATTTACAACATCTTTACTCAATCCGCACAAACTCCTCTTGTTGCCTGAGCTGTGGGCGAAGGAAAATGAATTCACTAAGCCGCATCCCCGGGGACGCGAACCAACAAAAGGATGTCAATTATGAAAACACTAACGCGTCTCACCCGCGTCGGCGGTGCGTCCGCCTGCGCCTCTTTGTTACTTCTCTCACTAGGCAGCGCGGTAAGTGCGCAAACTAACACTTACGTCAACACACCGCTTGTCTCCGACCTTGCCGGCAAGGCTCCCAACCAAGACCCGAACCTGGTGAACCCCTGGGGATTGGCGGCCGTCCCCGGCGATCCGTGGTGGGTCTCGGACAACGGTACAGGACTCTCAACTCTCTACGACGGTCAAGGTAATATTCAATCCCTTGTAGTAACCATTCCGCCGTCCGCCTCCAGCACCAGCCCAACCGGCACACCTACCGGCATCGTAGCCAACACCACCACCGATTTCGGCGGATCCTTCTTCATCTTCGATAGTGAGGATGGAACCATCTCCACCTGGGCCGGAGCCCCGAGCGCAACCATCGTGGTCGATAAAGGCGCCGCCGCTGTCTACAAAGGCCTAACCACCGCTCAAATCGGGTCTGTCAACGTACTCTATGCGGCTAACTTCCGCGCCGGTACGGTCGAGGTATTCGACACGAACTTCAATCCGGTTACTCTCACGGCCGGCGCATTTACTGACCCTGCGCTACCTGCCGGATTCGCACCGTTTAACGTCCAGGCCATCAACGGCAACATCTTCGTCGCATTCGCCAAGCAGGACGCCGCCAAGCATGATGAAATAGACGGGCCCGGTCTGGGTTTCGTCGAAGAGTTTACTACTTCGGGAAAGCTGGTGATGCGCTTCGAACACGGCGGCTACCTCGACGCGCCGTGGGGCTTCGCTCTCGCACCCTCGAACTTCGGCAAGTTCAGTAATGATTTGCTGGTCGGCAACTTCGGGTCCGGCGCAATTGTCGCTTACGATATGACGACCGGCAAAGCCGTCGGTGCGCTGGCAAACCCCGGCGGTAAGGCGGTCGCGATTCCGGGTCTTTGGGCAATAAGCTTCGGACTTGGCGGATCCACCGGACCAACCGACTGGCTCTACTACACCGCCGGTATCAAGGCGGAAGCCCACGGCCTCTTCGGCTACATCGTCGCCCAATAACGTTCCGGAGTGCGCCTCCTTAAATCTTCTCAAGGGGCGCACTCCTGTCCTATCAACATCGTGCCAATCTGTTGAAAACACGCGACTTAGTCACGAAATCGATTTGTTTCGCAGAAAGGTCTTTTTCACGAAATCAAATGCCTAAACCGCTCTGCGAACCTCCGCACGTCCTCGAAAGAATTGTAGAGGGGCGTCGGCGCCGCCCTTAATATATCCGGCTCCCGCCAATCGCAGATAATTCCTTCAGCCGCCAACTCTTCGCACAAGCTTCGTCCGCCGCTTCGAATCCGGATCGATAGCTGCGCTCCGCGTTCTTCCGGATTCGGCGGGGTAATTTGAGAAAACGATTCCGATGGATTCTGTGCCAGCAATTCTTCCAGATATCCAGTAAGGCGCCGGCTGCGTTCGCGCAGCCACTCCATTCCGGCCCGGTCAAAGATATCCATGGACGCTCGCAAAGAAGCCAGCGAGAGTATCGAAGGGTTACTGAGTTGCCAACCTTCCGCTCCGGGCATCGGACGAAACGCCGGTCCCATTTGAAAGCGCGAACCCTCGTCATGTCCCCACCAACCCGCCAACCGCGGTAACTCCCAAGCCTCCGCGTGACGCGCATGGACGAAGCAACCGGCCACCGCGCCCGGTCCGCCATTTAGATACTTGTAACTGCACCAGACCGCGAAATCCGCTCCCCATTCATGTAGACGCAACGGTATGTTACCGGCCGCATGCGCTAAATCGAAACCCACTACGCATTCACGCGCGTGCCCCGCCCGCGTGATCGCCGCCATATCGAAAGCTTGTCCCGTTGAGTAATTCACCCCGCCCATTAGAATCAACGCCACCGAGTCGCCATGCTGCTCGATCGCCGCCACAATATCTTCGGTCCGCAGGCAATCTTCCGCCGCTCGCGGAGTTAGTTCCAGCAACCCCTGCGCCGGGTCGAAGCCATGAAATCGAATCTGTGACGCGACCGCATACTGATCCGATGGAAACGCGCCCGCTTCCATTAACACTTTGAAGCGGCCGCCCACCGGCCGATAAAACGAAGCCATCATGAGGTGCAGGTTTACCGTAAGCGAGTTCATCACAACCACCTCGCCGGGCTCCGCGCCCACCAGGCGCGCAGTCTGATCCCGCAGCAGCCGGTGGTAAGGCATCCAGGGATGGCGCGCGTGGAAGTGACCCTCCACTCCCAGTAACCCCCAGTCTTTTAGTTCCTGTTCCACGTAACCCCGGACAGTCTTCGGTTGCAATCCCAAAGAGTGTCCGCTCAGGTACACCGCGTCCGATCCATCCGCGCACTTTGGAATGTGGAATAGATCCCGATAACTGATTCCCTCGTCAGGCATAAGGAGGTAAGTCCCGCTCAATCAACACCGATGCGCGATTCCAGTCCAGGTCCGCGATTTGGGAGACCGGATCGCATAACTCCGACAGAATCCTTTCTTGAATCGCGCCGCGGGACTGCGCTATCGCGTACGGCATTCTATGAAACGTCACCATGGAATACTTCGGCACAAATGCGCCGGGAAACTTATCCTGAAGAGCCAGCTCTACTTTCTTCTTGAACAGGAACGCGGGATCGCCAACCTTATCTCGCATCTCGACAAAGTTATCCCGCGCTAAATCCGCGATCGCGTCCGCATCCGCTTTCCGGTTCCGCGCGAACTCGACGAATACCCGCGCCCAGTCCGGCCCATGCCGGTCGAGACTTTCCAGCAAATAGGTGCAGTCCTCAAAAGCGCAGTTCAATCCCTGCCCAAAAAATGGCACAATAGCGTGCGCCGCGTCGCCGAGTAGCAACGCTCGCCCATCCACCTGCCACGGTGCGCACTTGATCGTCACCATGGCGCCCGTCGGGTTTGCGAAGTAGTTCGACACCAACTCCGGCATCAGCGGTATAACATCAGGGAAGCGCTCCTCGAAGAAGGCGCGCACTCTCGCTTCACTGTTCAACTCCGCAAAGCTCGCTTCCCCCTCGAACGCCAAAAACAAGATACAGGCAAAGGTACCGTCGATGTTGGGCAGAGCGATCAACATATAATTTCCCCGCGGCCAGATATGCAGCGCATTCTTGTCCAACCGGTGCAACCCGCTTTGGCCTGCCGATATAGTTAGCTCTTTGTACCCATAGTCCAGATACTCCTGTGAAAA
Organism: Bryobacteraceae bacterium; assembly: GCA_965225785.1. Lineage (GTDB taxonomy): Bacteria > Acidobacteriota > Terriglobia > Bryobacterales > Bryobacteraceae > Bog-113. The sequence goes on from CBDDBV010000035.1 coordinate 1,037,312, forward strand.
GTTGAACCGGCTTGTGCGCATCATCTCCTGACGAATCGCTGAGCCCCACCCATCCGTCGCGATAACCGGTTCGCTCATCACGGTCTTATTCTCGCCCGTTAACTCGTCCCGCAAGCTGAGCGCGCAACTGTCCAGATCGAAACCGGTACACCGTTGATGGAAGTGAAACTTCGCGCCGCGCGCTTCCGCCGCGTCCAATAACTTCATGTTCAGTTCCGCGCGTGAGATCGAGTTGATTACTTCCGTTTCGTCTTTGCCGTAAGGTTGAAACGTTAGTTCACCCGTAACTGAATGCATCATTCGCCCGCGCATCGGCACAATGATGCCGCGCATCTGTTCCCAGATCCCCGCCTGCCGCAACGCATGAATGCCGCGCGTGGAAAGCGCCAGGTTGATGGACCGCCCTTCGCTCCGGCGGCTAAGCCGCATGTCGCCACGCCTCTCGTAGATGTCCACGGCGAAGCCGCGCTCCAGCAACGAAATCGCCAGCAGCGGACCCGCAAGTCCACCGCCTACCAAGGTTACTCTACGCATGACGCCACTTACTCCGCGAGCATCGTCCGCGCTTCCCACAACTCCGGGAAGAACTTCTTATCCAGTGTCAACTTCAAGTAAGACGCGCCCGCGCTCCCGCCCGTCCCCATCCGGATTCCTATGGTGCGTTCGATCATCTGAATATGCCGCAGGCGCCAGCTTACCGCCAACTCATCGAACTCTGTAAGCCGCTCGCAAACATCGATCCAGTCCCGATGGTTTCGCTCGTCGTCGTAGAGCGCTCGAATGGTCCTCGCCCGCCCAGCAAACCGTTCCCCATCAGTGGCGTCCTCCGCTATCCGCGGCGCGATGTGCAATGCCGCCAGTGCTTCGAAGAATACATCGCGGAGTGACGGCTCCTCCAGCCGTCTCTGCAAACACGCGTGCATCTCCGGCGTCGGTTCGTGGTAACGAAGCATCTTCTCGTCTTTCAACCCGCATAAGAATTCGAGTTCCCGAAACTGCTCGGACTGGAATCCGCTCGCGGGCCGCAGTTTCCCGCGAAACGCCAGAAAGTGCGTGGGCAGCATCGTTTCCAGGATGGTGAACTGCTCCACCAGAACACGCATGATTTCCGTACACCGCCGCAGTAACCGGGCCGCCTCATATACAGAGTCATGCGAGTCCGGCTTCTCCGTTGCCCCTCGCAGATTGCTTACAACGGAATCCAGTTCGTGAAGGACTTGTTTAAACCACAACTCATAAGTCTGATGAATGATGATAAACAGCAGTTCATCGTGGTGAGGCGGTCTTGACTGCAACTCCTGCAGTTCCAGTAACTCGGGAACGTGAAGATAGGTGCTATAGGTCAATTGCGCCGGCGGGGGCGCGGCCACTTCCGCATTCTCGCAACGCAGAAAGCGACGGGCATTCGCGCCCAGAAGCTTCTCTTTAACCCCCGCCGGCAGTTTACTTGCCCGCACTAACTCGCCCACCCGCTCCTCGCCTAACGGGAATGGGTAGTCGGAGCCGAGCATCACGTGATCGGCGCCCATTGTATCCACCAGATACCGAAGCGCCCGCTGATCGAAGATCGCCGAATCCACGGAGAACCGGTTTAGGTAGTAACTCGGCGGATGCGCGCTAACTCCGCGAGCCGCCTCATGCCGGCGCCACGCATTCTCCAGCCTTCCCAGTAAGTACGCGAAACTGCCTCCGCCATGCGCGAAACAGATCCGTAGGTTCTTCGGTAGCCGGTCGAACGCACCGCCCAGAATCATCGCCGCGATAGACAACTGCGTCTCCGCCGGCATTGAGACCGTCCACGGCATCATGTACCGCGGCATGCGTTCAGCCGCCATCATGTCCCAAGGATGCACTAATACCGCCGCGCCTTCGTCCGCGCAGTGGTGAAGGAACGTCTCAATGGCGGCGTCATCCAGATTCCGCTCGCCGACATGATTGCCGATCTGCACTCCCACATGCCCCGCCCGCATCGCCCGGCTAAGTTCAGCGCATGCCGCACCAGTATCCTGCAGCGGCACCTGACATAAAGCCCGCAAGCGCCCGCGGCCCCGCGCGCACAATTCCAAGGCCGCGTCGTTGAAGATCCGCGCGCAATCCAACGCGTGTTCCGCCGGACGATGGTACCCGAACAATACCGGCGTCGCCGAAATGACCTGAATGTCGATCCCGTCACGGTCCATGTCGGCGAGACGTATTTCCGGATCCCAGCACGCCGCGGTGATCTTACGAAACTCCCGGTCGCCCAGATAGATCGACGCTTTGCCGTCTTCTAAATGCCTGATGCACGGCCACTGTGGAGACCCGTAGCGCGCGTCCAGATCCGGCCAGGACTTGGGAAAGAAGTGACTATGGATATCAATAACCGGCATGCCCTATCTTCCGGGATGCACGGTTCCGCATACCTTACAGGTACGTAAATCGTCACTGCTATAGAACTGCTCGAAAATCGGTGGAAGATCTTTAACGATACTCTTCAGCTTTACTTCCGCCCGATGCAGCCGGTTATGGCAGTTGGGACAATACCATTCAAATCCATCCACTGTACCTTCCGGCCGTGGCATCTCGATCACCAGCCCGATGGTTCCCTCGTTAAGCCGTTGCGGCGAGTGCCGGATATGTTTCGGGAGTAGAAATACCTCGCCTTCCTTAATCGGCACTTCGATCGGCGGCTGGCCCGGCTCTTCGATCAGCCTTAGAAAAATGTCGCCTTTCAGTTGGTAGAAAAACTCCTCGGTCGGGTCATCATGGTAGTCCCGCCGCTTGTTCGGCCCACCCACCACCGTGATCATCAGTTCGCCGTCTTCCCAAACCTGCGCGTTACCCACCGGAGGCTTCAACTTATCTTTGTTCTGGTCAATCCAGGCTTGGAAGTTAAACGGTTTCAGAATGGTTTTCGATGGCATTAGTCTCTCCTCGGCGCGCCGGTTTGAAAGCGATCGCCTTTATCTCAATTAATAACTCCGGGTGCGGTAACTGGTGAACGGCTACCGTGGTTCGGGTGGGACCATCATAGTCGAAGTACTCGCCGTACACTTCGTTATAGCCCGCGAAATCGTCCATGGTGACCAGGAATGCGCAAACTTCCACCAGATCGGCGAGGTCCGCGCCCATGCTGTTGAGGATGTCGCGGATGTTCTCAATTACCGCGCGTGTCTGGCCGGCGGCATCGGCGCCCGCAATCGTCCCGTCAGGCCGTCGCGCACTCGTCCCGGACACAAAGAGAAAGTCGCCCGCACGTTTGATATGCGGGAACTTTCCGCGCGGTTGCGCTTTTCCTTCCACCAGTTTGCTTTCCATCCCCTTACAGCTTCACGCAGATGTTATTCAGTTCGGAGTAGAAGTTCAACGAATGTGCGCCGCCTTCGCGCCCGACGCCCGATAAGCCAACTCCCCCGAAAGGCGTTCGCAGATCCCGCAGGAACCAGCAGTTCACCCAGGTAAGTCCGGCTCTCATCCCTCGTGCCACGCGATGCCCCCGCTTCAAGTTACTCGTCCAGATGGAAGCCGCCAACCCATACTCGGTTTCGTTCGCCATCGCCACAGCTTCTTCTTCGGTATCGAATGGCGCGATGTGGCACACCGGCCCGAAGATCTCTTCCCTTACGCACCGCGCCGTCTCCGGTAATCCGGTAAGTAGGGTGGGTTCAACGTAACTCCCTTGATCGCGCGCATCGCCGAATTTCGGAACGCCGCCGCCCGTCTCCACCACCGCGCCTTCTTCCCGCGCCAGTTTGTAATAAGAGACTACCTTGTCCCGATGCCCTGCCGAAATTAATGGTCCAAGCGAAGTATCGGCATCCATCGGCCAGCCGGGCCGCAGGCTCGCGGCCTTACTCTTCAGCGCATCCACAAACCGATCGAAGATTGGCCGTTCCACATACACGCGTTCCGCGCAAAGACAAACCTGTCCCGTATTAAGAAAGACCGCCTCGCTCACGCCCTCCACCGCCTGGTGAAAATCGCAATCGGCAAAAACAACCGCCGCATTCTTGCCGCCCAACTCAAACGATACCGGCCGGACAAACTTCGCCGCGGCACCCATGATCGCAGAACCCGTGCGCGACTCGCCGGTGAACGTGATCGCGTCGATCCCCGGGTGTCCGGACAGGAACTCCCCAGCCGAATCGGGACCAAACCCATGCACCAGATTGTAAACGCCGTCCGGGATTCCCGCGTCCCGCATGACGGCCGCCAGCAGGGTGGCCGTTGCCGGCGTTTCCTCCGAAGGCTTTACCACCACCGCGTTTCCACAAGCCAGCGCGGGCGCTAGCTTCCACGTCAGCAGCAGCAGCGGCAAATTCCAAGGCGTAATAATACCCACCACTCCAATGGGTTTACGTACCGCGTAATTCAACGCGGCTTCCGTCTCGTAGGCTTCAACGCCCGCCGTCTTTATTAGATCCGCGAAGGTCCGAAAATTCGCAGCGGCCCTTGGAATGTCCAACCTGGCAGCCAGCGATCGGGGCTTGCCCGTGTCAGCAACTTCCGCATCCACAAAGCAATCGAATCGCGCCTCGATGCAGTCCGCGATGCGGTAGAGAGCGGCCGCGCGCTCGCGCACCGTGCTCTTGCCCCACTCCCCGTGAAGCGCGCGACGCGCGGATCGTACCGCGTCATCCACCATTTGTTGGTCGGCTTCGCCCACTTCCGCGATGACGCTCCCGTCCGCCGGATTGGTGTCGACGAATGTTTGCGCGCCCTCCCGAAACTGGCCGCCGATATAGCAATCGAAGCGCGTCATGCGGTCCGGGAGACTCGCCAATACACGCCGTAACGCTCGCCGAACACGCGGTTCAATGGCGAGAATGTCACTGCGCCAACTCGATAAGTAAGCGGCTGCCCATCGATCGGCTTAACATCTTTCTTAAGGTTCGCCGGGTCGCACGCCAACTCGGCAAAACGTTTCCCGTCCTCATGCAGCCCAGGCTCAGACCCGTTCACCGTCATCGCCCGCGTAAGCCCGTCCGATCCCATGTGCCCCGCGAGCACGATGGGTCCATGCATCAGCGCGATCATATGCGGATCGTCGGGTAGCGCTTCGGCGTGGAGCGTCATGGGGAGATCGAGTTCGATCCGGTCGCCGTCCTTCCACTCCCGCGTGATCGTCAGATAGGTGCCCGGCGCCGCGGTTTTTCCGATCGCGGTCCCGTTCACGCGCGCTTCCGCGCCTATGGCCCACTGCGGAACCCGGATGTGCATCGGCATGGTCATGGGCCGAACCGCGCTCACCGTCAGTGTGGTTTTCGGCTCGTCGGGAAACTTCGTCTCCTGCGTAAGACGCATACCCTTTTCCGGGAATCTCAGTTCGGAAGGAATGAAGAGATTCACGTACACTCCCTCACCATCATGGAAGTAAATGCTGTTGTTGAACTTCGCGTGCTCCTCAACCCCGGTTCCGGTGCAGCACCAAAATGAATCGAACTGAGAACCGAATACTTTCCAGGAATCGGCGTGAAGCGGTAGATAGTACATCCCACTTCCTGTCTCCGGATCGAGCGTTCCCAGCCGGTGATTAAACAGGACGCGCTCATAGTAATCGAAGTAGCGCGGGTCGCCGTTCCACTGGTAAAGGGTACGGGTCAGCTTCAGCATGTTATAGGCGACGCAACACTCTTCCGTATTCGTGCTTTTCGGAAGTTCCTCGGCTAACTGGCCGGGTCCGGTCAGCCAGCCTTCATCGTTACTGGTGCCGCCGGTGCAGTAAGTCCGCTTGCTGGTAACTTCATTCCAGAAGTAATCGGCAATGGTTTTACAGCGCGCATCCTGAGTAACTTCGTAGCCTCGGGCAGCGGCGATTACTTGCGGAATGTGCGTGTTGACATGCAGACCTTTCAACTCATCCCGGCGCGCCGCCAAGGGATCAAGAAACGATCTCTTCTCGAACCGCTGCGCCACGTTCACATACTTCCGATCTCCGGTCACCACCGCGAGGCTATACAACGTATCGCCCATGCCGCCAAACTCGGTCTTGAGAACCTCCTGCATATGCTGTTCCGTCAACGGGGCTGTCCAGCGGTCCGCCCATCCGGCCATGCCGATCAGAACCTCGCGCGCCTGCTGGTTGCCGCAGTATCGGCTCACGTCCAGCAAACCGGCCATAATCTTGTGGATCGTATAAAACGGCGCCCACACTTTTTTCCGTTCGTTGAGACGGTTGAAGAACTCCAACGGAAACGCGCTCAGGTAGCCGCCCGGGAACGCGCTCTGGCATTTCGCGAGTTCGGCAACCAGATAGGTTGCCTTGCTTCTGAACTCCACGTCGCCGGTGCTCGCGAACATCAGCGCGCACGCCGAGAGGTAGTGTCCGGTGAAGTGGCCGCGAAGCTCGCAGTCGGGCTTTTCCCACCCGCCCAGCGGTTCCGCTGTTGAAGGCAATCCGGCATTTAATCGGAACGTGTGCAGTAGCCGGTCCGCCGGAATGGAATTGATGAATCGCCGATTCAGTTCCTGTGATTCTTTGAACGGCCCATCGAGCAGCCGAACCTGCGTCAAAGCAAACGGCTCGACAGCCGACTGCCGCACCCCGTCCGCCGCGCGCGCTCGAATCACAGCCCCGGCCCCAAGGGCGGCAAGAAAGTGTCTACGGTTCACAGGCATAACGCTAGTATCCTATGCCGTTTTGAAACTCGTAGAGGCTCGCCGCGTTATACCGGTCGCCGAAAAATAGTGACTATAGTATGCTTCTCAGTTCGGATGTTCACTCATGACACGCAAACCTGACTTTCGTGACGTTGCCTTCGGCCTGCTGGCTGCATGGGCTATCTTAATACCGCGGCCCTCCAGTGCGGCGGTGAAGGACGCCTGTACAGTAATATCGTCGGCTGATGCCGAGGCTGCGATCGGAGAAGCGGTGGGTCCGCCACAGCCGGAGAACCGTGCCTCCGGCGCCGGCGAAGGCAGTGGGTGCCGATACCGCTCCGCCCAAGGGAAAGCGCTAAGCCGCAAGAGTGTGTCGCTCTCTGTGCGGTATACCAATGACGACCTGAGTGGAAGCTCCAAGGGCATATCGGACGATCTCAAGTCAAACGGCTTCAAAGACGTTCATGAGGTTTCCGGCGTCGGAGACCGTGCCGTCTGGGGAACCACGTCTCTTATGGGGAGATCTACGACCGAGCTTACGGTGCTTAAGGGTAAGCACACCATGGTCATCGTGATCATCTCCGGGATTGCGGACGATGCCACCGCGATCGACCATGCCAAGGCGCTCGCCTTGAAAGTTCTTCCGAAAACCTGACAGTCCGGCGTGATAGATTCTCCTATGCCAAACCTCAGGAGGATCTGTCTGATATGCGAACCGGCGCGCGTCTGAAAGCATTACTGGTTGTCTTCTCGATGACCACGCTGCCGCTCCGCGCTCAGCAGGCTTCCGTATTTCTTGACCCGTCGAAACCTGTCGCCGCCCGCGTGGAAGATATTGTGCGGCACATGACGCTGGAAGAAAAAGTGTCACAGATGCGGAATCACGCGGTCGCCATTCCGCGACTCAATATTCCGGAATACGACTGGTGGAGCGAAGGTCTCCACGGCATCGCGCGCTCCGGTTACGCCACGGTTTTTCCGCAGGCCATCGGCCTGGCAGCCATGTGGGACGCGCCGCTCATGCATCAAGTGGCGGAAGTGATCTCCACGGAAGCGCGCGCGAAGAACGGAGAAGCGCTCCGCCATGGCAATCACAGCATTTACTATGGCCTCGATCTCTGGTCACCGAACATCAACATCTTCCGCGACCCGCGATGGGGACGCGGGCAGGAAACGTATGGGGAAGATCCCTTTCTCACGGCCAGCATGGGAGTCGCATTCGTCACGGGCCTGCAGGGCGATGATCCGAGTTACTACAGAACCATTTCCACGCCCAAACACTTCGCGGTTCATTCCGGCCCGGAAAGCACGCGGCATGAGGCTGACGTGAAGGTCTCCCCGCATGACCTGGAAGACACCTATTTGCCGGCGTTCCGTGCAACGGTGATGGAAGCGAAAGCGGGCAGCGTGATGTGCGCCTACAACGCCGTCGATGGCGAGCCCGCCTGCGCCAACACGTTTCTGCTGCGCGACACGCTGCGGAACGCGTGGGGCTTCACCGGCTATGTCACCTCCGACTGCGGGGCGATCGGGGACATCTCGCAGGGGCATAAATCTGCGCCGGATCTGGAGCATGGTTCCGTCGCCGCCGTGCGCGCGGGAACCGATACAAGCTGCGGAGAAGAGTACGCATCGCTGACCAAGGCGGTACACGATGGGTTGATCACGGAAGCGGAAATCGACACCTCTGTTCGGCGCCTGTTTACAGCCCGCATCCGGCTCGGGCTCTTCGATCCGCCCGCCGGCGTGGCTTATGCCGCCATTCCCACGTCCGATGACGATTCGCCCGGGCATCGCGCATTGGCTCTCAAAGCCGCCGAAGCATCCATGGTCCTGCTGAAGAACAACGGCGTTCTTCCGCTCTCACCGAACGTGAAAACGCTGGCGGTGGTAGGGCCGAACGCCGCTTCGCTCGCGGCTATCGAAGGCAACTACAACGCGGTTCCATCGCGTCCCGTGCTTCCTCTCTTAGGCATGGAGAATCGGTTTTCCAAGGTGCTCTATGCGCAAGGGTCTCCCTACGTGGCGGAGCTTCCTCTTCCGGTGTCCCGTACTTTGCTGCACCCCGCCGCCGACGCTATATCGTTCGGGTTAAAGGGTGAATACTTCGACAACACCACGCTCGACGGAGCGCCCGCGTTTACCCGCGTCGATCCGCAGATCGATTTCGACTGGAACTCGGCTTCGCCCGGCAAGGGTGTCTCCGCGGCCGCCTTCAGCGTGCGGTGGACCGGCACGATTACCGTTCCGAAATCCGGCGCCTATTCCTTCAGCTTTACCCTGGCCCACTGCTATCCGTGCGGAGATGTCGAGACCGTTCGCGCGTACCTGGATGACGCCCTGGTAGATGAGGTCCACACGCGCGAAGGACCTTTCCGGCCAAGCTCCAACAAGCCGTTTACTGTCACTTTCGCCGATACTCAGCCGCATCGCATTCGGGTGGAATACACGCACCACGCGCCTTTGTTCGGCGCCGGATTAACCCTTAACTGGACGCCGAATATCGACGCAGAGCGGGAGGAAGCGGTGCACGCCGCGCAGCAGGCCGATGCCGTGGTTGCCTTTGTGGGGTTATCGCCGGAACTGGAAGGGGAAGAAATGCCTGTGCACGTCGCGGGATTCAGCGGCGGGGACCGCACCAGCATCGAACTTCCGGAAGTGCAGCAGCGTTTGCTCGAATCGCTCGCGGACACCGGCAAGCCTTTGATTGTGGTTTTGATGAACGGGAGCGCGGTCGCGGCCAAGTGGGCCCAGGAACATGCCGCCGCCATTCTGGAAGCGTGGTATCCGGGCGAAGAAGGGGGAAACGCGATCGCCCGAACGCTGGCGGGCGACAACAATCCTTCGGGCCGCTTGCCCGTCACGTTCTACGCGGGCACCGACCAGCTACCCGCGTTCGACGACTATTCGATGGGCAATCGCACTTACCGATACTTTCACGGCAAACCGCTTTGGGGATTCGGCTACGGCTTGAGCTACTCCAACTTTCGCCTTCGCGGTCTCAAGCTCTCTTCCACGAATCCGCAGGCGGGCAGCCCGCTGGAAGTAAACGTGGAAGTGGAGAACAACAGCGACCGGCCGGGTGACGCCGTCTCCGAGGTTTATCTCACGGCGGAGATGCCGGGAACGGCCATTCGCGCTCTGGTGGCGTTTGCCCGAACGCCGCTGAAAGCGCATGAAAGGCGGCCGGTGCATCTGTTGATCGATCCCCGTTCGCTTAGCACTGTGGACGCTGCCGGGAAGCGGGTGATCCGGCCTGGAAAGTATAGCGTCTTCGTGGGTGGCGCGCAGCCGGGCGAAGATCCGAACGGCCTTCCGGCATCGTTCACAATCTCCGGGTCCAAGGACCTTCCCCGGTAGGCGAAACGTACAAACTTGCGCCGTTTCCTATACTCAGGGAATGGGCCAGACTGCGACGTCAAACCAAACCAGCGCCACCCTGGGTGTAAAGCTGCGCATCAACGGAGAAGAACGAAGTCTCCAACTCGATCCCCGAACGACCCTGCTGGACGCGTTGCGCGAACAACTCGCGCTCAGCGGAAGCAAGAAAGGCTGCGACCAGGGCCAGTGCGGCGCCTGCACCGTGCACATCAATGGGCATCGGGCGCTTGCTTGCCTCTCGCTCGCGATCGCCCACCAACATGATGAGATCACCACTATCGAAGGTTTAGCCAATGGTGACCAGCTTCACCCGATGCAGGCCGCCTTCATGGAGTGCGACGGATTCCAGTGCGGTTACTGCACCCCGGGCCAGATCATGTCCGCCGTGGCGATGCTGGAAGAAGCGGCCAACCGGATCCCCAGTCACGTCACTAAAGATGTAGCTCATCCGCCCGCTTTGGACGAACTCTCCCTGGAAGAAATCCGCGAGCGCATGAGCGGCAACCTCTGCCGGTGCGGCGCTTATCCCAACATCGTTGAAGCGATCCGGCATGCGCAGGCGTCCGGGCGGAAAGGACGGTCCTAATGTACCCGTTCGCATACATCGAAACGACAGACGCCTCAGCCGCCATCAAAGCCGCCGGGGACAGTAGCCACGCCGTGTTCTTTGCCGGAGGCACGACTCTCATCGACCTGATGAAGCTGGATGTATTGACTCCGGAGACGCTCGTCGACATCAATCATCTGCCGTTCTCGTCAATCGAGGAGCAAGCGGACGGCGTTCTGATCGGCGCCAATGTCCGGAACAGCGACCTTGCGCATCATGTTTTGATTCGCGAAAGGTTCCCGGTTCTCTCGGAGGCTTTGCTGGCGGGGGCTTCCGCGCAACTGCGTAACATGGCGAGCACAGCCGGAAACCTGATGCAACGCACGCGTTGTTCATATTTCCGAGACGTTCATAGCGCGTGCAACAAGCGGGAACCCGGGTCCGGATGCGATGCGATTACGGGCGTGAACCGCATGCACGCCATTCTCGGCGCGAGCGACAAGTGCATCGCAACGCATCCGTCCGATATGTGCGTCGCGCTCGCCGCCCTGGACGCTGTGGTCCACACGCAGCAGCGGAACGGAGACAAGCGCCGGATCCCGTTGAGTGAGTTTTACGTGTTGCCGGGCGAAACGCCCGAACGCGAAACGGTTCTGGAACCGGGTGAACTCATCACTCACGTCGGCCTGCCCGCAAACTCAATGGCGAAGCGGTCGCACTATCTGAAAGTGCGCGACCGGGCGAGCTACGAATTCGCTTTAGCATCGGCCGCGGTGGCGATCGAAACACAGGGTGATACGATCACTCGCGCCGCTGTCGCATTGGGCGGAGTCGGAACCGTGCCATGGCGCTCGCGGGAAGCGGAGACCGCGCTCGCGGGCAAACCAGCAGCGCATGAAACGTTCGTCGCCGCCGCTGAAGCCGCTCTGGCTTCGGCGAAACCGCTGCACCACAATGCATTCAAAACCGAATTGGCGAAGCACACCCTTGTTCTCGCTTTAGAAGAACTGATGGCATAGAGGATCACATGGCAACCACATTAATCGGAAGTCCCGTTAATCGCGTCGACGGAAGAAAAAAAGTTACCGGCACGGCTCAATATGCGAGCGAGATTCTGCTTGGCGAGATGACGCATGGCGCTTTGGTGAGCAGTTCGGCAGCCGGTGGAAAAATCAGTAGTATCGACGTCACCGGCGCCGAACGGGCGCCCGGCGTCCTTCTGGTGCTCACCCACAAAAACATCAAAGGCTTTGGGAAAATGCCCAGCGATTTGATGGCGGGTGGCACCACTGCTGAAGAGCGGCCGCCGCTTTCGGACGATCGCATTCTGCACAACGGCCAGTACGTCGCGATGGTGGTTGCCGAAACTCCGGAACAGGCACGATACGCCGCATCCCTCATCAAGACCGAGTACAAGTCCGAAGAGTTCGCGGTTGCGATCGAAGACGCTGAAAAAGCGAAATTCCATCCGGCACAGTTCATGGGCGAGCCGCTCACGTTCGAGCGCGGCCATTGGAAGCGGGAGTTCGAGAAAGCGGATGTGCGGCTGGAGCAAACCTACACTACGCCGAACGAACATCCGTGCGCGCTTGAGCCGCACGCCACCATTGCCTCCTGGTCCGACGGCACGCTGACGGTTTACAACTCGACGCAATGGGTGATGGGGGATCGGACCGTCCTTGCCGCCGCTTTCCATCTGAAGCCGGAACACGTTCACGTAATCTGTCCCTTTACCGGCGGCATGTTCGGATCGAAAGGGGCCACCGCGGCGCACACCATACTTGCCGCGGAAGCTTCCCGGCAACTGCGTCGTCCGGTGAAGATCACGTTGACCCGGCCGCAGGTATTGACCGACGTGGGGCACCGGTCGGAAACGATTCAGCGATTTCAGATTGGAGCCACGCGTGACGGCGCCGTCACCTCGATGCGGCACCACGTCACCACGCACACTTCGTTGAAGGACGATTTTCCCGAGCCGGCTTCGATCAGCTCCCGCATGCTTTACGACGTCGAGAACTATGCGACTGAGCATGAAATGGTGCGTCTCAATGTAATGAAGCCCAGTTGGATGCGCGCACCCGGCGAGGCGCCGGGGCAATTTGCGCTGGAGAGCGCGATGGACGAACTTTCTTATGAGCTCGCGATGGACCCGGTGGAGTTGCGCCGCCGCAATCACGCTGCGATCGACCGCGCCAAAAATAAGCCATTCTCCAGTAAGCATCTGCTCGAATGCTACGATCGCGGCGCGGAGCGTTTCGGATGGTCCGGCAGAAATCCCAAGCCCCGATCCACGCGGGATGACGGCGAATGGATCGGCTGTGGCATGGCCACCGCAACCTATCCGGGCTATCTGATGGGCGCCGCGGTCAACGTTCGACTGGAGGGCGATCCGTCGGGCGTCCACGCTTTCGTCTCCACCGCGGGAATCGATGTCGGGACCGGTATGTACACGATGCTGACCATCGTCACCGCCGAAGCGCTCGGCCTGCAACTGGAACAAGTGACGGCCAAGTTGGGTGACACCGATTTCCTTAAGTGCGCGGTGGCCGGCGGTTCGAACCTGACCGCCAGCACAGCGCCCGCCGCGACGGACGCCTGCACGGAAATCAAGCAGCAGCTTCTGAAGCTCGCATCGGAAGCGTCAGATGGTTTCACGGGCGCTTCGGAGCATGCGGACGAATTCGTCTTCAGCAACGGCCGGATTGCGCATCGCTCGAACCCCTCGCGCAGCATCGGCTATGGTGACCTGCTATCGCTTTCAAAGAAGAAGTTCCTGGAGGCGCAAGGACAGACGGCACCCATCTTCGGGCAAAATGACAAATTCGCATTTCAGTCGTTTGGAGCGCATTTCGTGGAAGTCCGCGTCACCCCTGTAATCGGCCGCGTCAGAGTATCCCGCATCGTGAGCGTGTTCGATTGTGGGCGAATTCTCAGCGCGAAGACCACACGCAGCCAGTTCATGGGCGGCATTGTTTTCGGAATTGGGGCGGCGCTGATGGAAGAGCTGACTTACGACCGCGCGCATGGCCAACCGGCCAATGCCGATCTGGCTGGATATCTGGTTCCGGTGCATGCGGACGTGCCTGAGATCGATATCAGCTGGATCGACGAGCCCGATTTCAATTTCAACTCGATGGGCTGCCGGGGCGTCGGTGAGATTGGGATCACCGGTATCGCCGCGGCGATCGCCAACGCTGTGTATCATGCGACGGGCCTGCGAGTCAGGGATCTGCCGATCACGCCCGACAAACTATTGAAGATGTGAGGGGCGGGGCTCCAGGAATTTACAAACTTTTTACTTCTTGTGCACAACACTCAGGTTCAATGCGGCGATAGTCAACGCTGAGGGCCGCGATGACCGCTGTTTCGGAACACCGTTTACCAGGAAGTTTTCAACTAACGCTCGCTGTGGCAGCCATCCTTCTGACCACAGCCACAGCGATGGCAGGACAGGCCGACTTTTTCGCGAGACACGATTTTGCGGTAGGCCAGTCGGTCGCGAATGAAGGCTTTTCCGCTGTCGCCGTTTCCGACTTCAATCAAGATGGACTGCCCGATTTTGCCGTGGTCGATTCCTCGCAAGGCGAAGTTTTGGTGGAGTTGGCGAATGGGCCGGGTTCGTTCGGCTCTGTGGCCGCCTACAATGCGGGTTTTCAGCCCGAAGGGATTGTGATCGCCGACTTCAATCACGACGGCATTCCGGATATCGCCGTTTCAAACTTCTTCGGAACGATTAATGTTCTGCTCGGCAAAGGCGGAGGCATCTTCGCGCCGGCAATCCAGTACGGCCCGGGGAACGGGGATGGTTCTGAAAACATCGCCATCGGCGACTTCAATGGCGACGGCGTCCCGGACCTCGTGATTTCGTCGGGTTTGATTGACTGTTTCGTCTTCGAAGGCAACGGTGACGGCACGTTTCGTTCACCGCTCAGCCCGAACTGTGGGGACGCGGGCAGCGTGGTGCGAGTAGCGGACTTTAATCGCGACGGCAAGGCGGACCTGGTGGTTTCAGGCGGCGAATTCGGTGAGGTCGCTGTGATGCTTGGCAATGGGAACGGAACGTTCCAGAAGCCGAAGCTTTACTTCACTCCGGCCAACATGGATGTCGCGGTCGGCGACTTCAATGGAGACGGACGGCCGGATGTCGCGATTGCACTACCAGGGTCGGCGACGGCGAGCGTAGGATTACTGTTGGGCAACGGAGATGGGACGCTGCAGAACGTGGTTACCTATGCGGGCGGGGCGACCGGCGCGCAATCCATCGCGGTTGCGGACTTCAACGGCGATGGCGTTCCGGATCTGGCGGTCGCGAATCGCGATACGCTTTTGCCGAGTGTTTCCGTGCTCATGGGACTAGCAGGGGGCGGTTTCGAGGCCGCCCAGCAGTTTGCCATGACGGATCCGTTTTTCGTAACGGTAGCGGGTTTTGTACACAAGGGCGAGCCGGATATCGTGGTGATCAACGATCTGTCGAGTTCGGTATCGGTCCTGTTCCGCCGGAATCTCTCCGAATGGGAAGCCGCCCCCTCGTATGCCGCAGGCGCGAAGCCCTTGAGTATCGCGGTCGGCGATTGGAATGGAGATGGAGTTCCCGACGTGGCGGTCGCCCTCGCGCAGGGTCAGGTGAACGTATATCTACAGAACACGAGCGGGAAGTTTCAATTCAAGGATTCGACCGCGGTGGGGACGCGGCCGGAAGCGATGCTCACGGCGGACGTCAACGGCGACGGCATCGCTGACTTAATCACCGGCAATGAAGGACTGGACAATGTCTCCGTACTGCTTGGCAATGGCGACGGGACGTTTCAGCCCGCTATGAATTTTGAAGCGGGAACCAGCCCGGTGTCATTGGCCGCGGCGGATGTAAACGCAGATGGTCATCTCGACCTTCTGGTGTTGAACCAAGGTTCTTCGCAGGTATCTGTGCTTCTGGGCAAGGGCGACGGAACATTTGCGAGTCCGGTGAACTATCGTGTGGCGAATGGCCCGGCAGGAATCGCCGTGGGAGATTTGAATGGAGACGGGATTCCTGACATCGCAGTTGCCATCTTTGGGGCGGACGACGCGCCGGGCCAAGTGGCGGTGCTACTCGGGAAAGGCGATGGCACATTTGGAACAGAAGCTTTGTATCCGACGGGCGGAGTGAATGCCCACTCCCTGGTAATTGCGGACTTCAACAAGGACGGGAACAACGACGTCATGGTGACCAACTTCGATGACGGAAGCGTTTCGCTGCTGCTCGGTAACGGCGAGGGCGGGCTCCAAGAAGCGGGGAGGATGGAGATTGGTCCGGTGGCCGAACCGACGAATATCGTTTCGGGAGACTTCAATTTAGACGGCACTCCCGATGCTGCGATCGTTCTGTTCGGGGGCGGCATGGTGGCCGTAGTCGAAGTAGAGAACGGGCAAATGCAAGCGCCAATCCTGTTTGGAGCTTCCAATGTGCCAATCAACCTCGCTACGGGAGACGTGAATGGCGACGGTAAGCCCGATCTGGTGGTGGCAAACTCAACGGCGAAGAGCTTCTCGGTTCTGAGGAACGTCTCGAAGTAAGGCCGCGAGTAGGTTTTGGATTTCGCCAGTTTGCGGCTGCTTCGGTGGTGCTTCGAATCTCGGGATCGAATTCTTGGCAAACAACTTGCGCCGTAGCCAATTTAAGAATAACAGCCCGCATAGCTGGAAGTCTAACCTATTGATAACATTCCAAATACAATCCATATTTGGTGGAGAGAACACTCGATTTTCCCATTGAAATCCGGTTAGTCTGAGTGAGTACGAACGGCATCGCCGTCGGAAGGAGATACTCACACACATGGCTACAGCAACGACACCTCTTTCTTATAGTGAAGTTTTGCGCCTTGGACCGGTGCGGCGTCTTTGGATCGCGCAGATTGTCAGCGTCTTCGGCGACTTTCTAGCGGTGTTTGCGATCATCGCGGTGGTGACGTTTGATCTGCACGGTACGGCGACGCAAGTAGCGATGGTGCTGGTATCGTTTATGGCTCCGCTCGCGATAGTCAGCCCGCTGGCCGGGGTCTTCGTGGACCGGTGGCACTTGAAGCGGACGATGATCGCAAGCGACCTGATCCGCGGCGTGCTGGTGTTGTCGTTGGTGTTCGTGCACAACCTATACGCGGTCTACGCGATCCTGTTCACGATGAGCGTGGTCTCAGCCTTCTTCGTTCCGGCTCAATCCGTTGCGGTGCGCACGCTGGTTCCGATGGCGGGGCTGATGGCGGTGAACGGATTGATGTCGCAGGCGCAGCAGGGGTCGCTGATCCTGGCCCCGAGCGTGGCGGGAGAACTGGTGCAGGTTGTCGGCGCCAACTCCTGTTTCCTCTACGACGGCTTCAGTTTCTTCTTTTCGGCGGCGCTGGTGATGACGCTCACGATCGACCGGCAGGCGCAGAGTACGGTATCGAGCGCGGTGCTCGATTCGATGCGTCAGGGATTCGGGTTCATCTTTAACCACTCGACAATTTCGTTTGTGATTCTGTCTATGACCGCGGGCATGTTCGCGATGCGCTGCTTCGGCGCGCTGCTTTCGATCTATGTACGTGACGTGCTGCACTCGACTTCCGCGGTTTTCGGTGTGCTGAATACTCTGATCGGGGTCGGCATGATTGTCGGGACACAGTTGCTCACGCGGTTTGCGCGGCGCGTCCCGCAACAGAATCTGGTGGTGTACGGTCTGAGCGTAATGGGCATGGCGGTATTGACCACGGCGGCGTTCGGCACGATGGCGTCGACCGCGGCCGGGATGCTCGGGTTGGGGCTGGGATCGTCCGCGATTTTCATCACGGCGACGACGTTGATCCAGCACGAAACACCGCACGAACTACTGGGGCGAGTGATGAGCTGCCTGATGTCGCTGGTGGCAGGCTCGCAGGTGATCTCGATGTTTGTGGCGGGACCGGTGGCGGAAAGAATTGGGATTCCGAAACTCTATTATGCAAGCGCGGCGATGCTGATCGGAATCGGGATTGTCGGGTATTTCAAGCTGCCGAAGGCGGAGAAGGCGGAAGCGGCGGCGACGTGCTAGAGGGGGTTCAACCGCAAAGCCACTCATTGCTTATTTCTTTCTCCCGAAGCCGCTAGGCGCTTGTGATTGTGAAGGGTTGAGCAGTTGCGATAGAATCGTGTGCTGGAAGTGATTAGTTACCAAACGAAGCGGGAGTAATTCAGTGGTAGAATGCCAGCTTCCCAAGCTGGACGTCGCGGGTTCGACCCCCGTCTCCCGCTCCATCTTTTCAGTAGTTACAAGGATTCCTTACCGCGATCTAACCCTGGTTTTCGAGATAACGCGGTGGAGCGTATTAGCAATAGACCCAATTCGGCACGCGTTGCCGTTGAATTCGTGACTGGTCGAAGGTAGACGAAACGGGCGCAGCGTTCTGCCTTGCCCATCTGCGACCAGTCTGGACTGATCTTCCAGCCGGGCAAGCCCTTTGCGGAAGCGTCGGCAAGCGGCAACGTCTAGCAACTCCCGCCCACCTTGCTCGACGTCAGCTAAGGTTGGGCGCGGCCCGCCGGGAACCAACGAGCCGCGCCTTGGATTACTTCTTCGGAACCGCGGTGGAACTCGACTTGGTCGTGGCCGGCGCCCCGGGACTTGGCGCGGAAGGGTTGTAATAGTAGCCCTGATAGCTGTAGTTGTGAGCCGAACGGGTCGCTGTTGAAGTATTGGCATTGCCACAGCGACGGAAGGAGGGGGACGGACGGGAGCGACTGCGCGTGGTTTTGGAATCGCTCACCACCCGCGGCAGGCGCAAATTGCTGCACTTGACTTCGGCAATCCGGGGTTTCGCCTGGGCTCCGGACGAAAAGAGCATCGTCTATTCAACCAATAGCAGCGGCACGTTCCGGCTGTGGCGCGTCCGCCGGGTGGATGGCAAGTTACTCCGCTTTTCAGCGCCGGAGAGGAGAGCTATTTCCCGGTGCTCGGACGGCTTCCCGTTTCCCAAACCACATCAGGTCTTCTGGCGTATGAAAAGCGAGGCTTTCGACGCACTTACACACGGCGATCGGAACACGCTTCGCCGATCTCCGCAACGCTCCCGATGGCGGCCTGTCGGCTACCCCGCTTTTTCCATCGACGCGGATCGATTCCAGCCCGACGATTTCGCCCGACGGCAACGAGATCTGCTTTGTCTCGGATCGTTCTGGTCCTTCGAACTTGTGGTGCTCCAAATTCGGCGAATCCGAAGCGCGCCAGATCAGCTTCTTCACCGAGTCCGGTCCCGGGTCGCCGAAGTGGCATCCCACTCAGCGGCTTCTGGTGTTCGACCTTCTGACTGGCTACGACCGGGATATTTGGGTCGTTGATGTCGATACCAGAAAGCCGAAGCGGGTGACAAGCTGGGGCGGCAAACAGGTGCGGCCAAGCTGGTCGGCGGACGGACTATGAATCTACTTCGGATCTTTGCACTCTTGAAGCCAGCAGATATGGAGGGTGCGCTACGACGCGGTAACCGTCTTCAAGGGCGGCATCCGAAGCGGATGGTGGAACGTGGGAGCCGAGGGGATTTACTTCGTTCGGCTGGGCGGCCGTCCTCATCCAGCCAGAATGGAAGGGAAAAGCTTCAACTATTTCAGCCTTCGGACAGGAGTCGAGACGAAGCTGTTCGGATTGGACAAGCCGCTCTTCAGCGAGCGCCCGGATTTCTGCGTCTCGCCGAAGGAGGATCGCATCATCGTGGCGACGGTGGACCTTGAGAATATCGATTCGATGATCGAGAACTTTCGTTGAGCGGCATCATCGGTCAGCATTCCACTCGATATAATCCAACGCCGCTGACTCGCCGCCGTCGGGTTGGGCTTCGATGCGGATCTGGTCACCGGGACGGAGGGGAACGCGCGCCGTGACTCGGACTGTGGACGTGGTGCCGTCGAGCTTGGCGGAGGGCAGGTGCGCGGCGGCGGTCCATTCGTCGATCAGTTGGCTTGCGAGGAATACGCGGAAGTGGGCGGCGCCTGTGTTTTGGTCGAAGTAGCGGATTCGCAGCGCGCGCAACGCGGGCTGGCCGGTGTAACGCATCGTTGCGGCGCAGTGCGGGGACTGGCACGCAATCGCTTTGCCGCCGGATGCGGTTTCCCATGGCGTAACGTCGACGATCGTGTAGCCATCAAGCGCCATGGATTCGGCTTCGAAGCGATCGGGCTCATGGCCGACGCGGTTCTTAGAGTCGGGAATGCGGGAGAGGCGCAGGAAGTAATTGCAGACCGCATCGCGCCAAAGTTCGGATTGACCCGCTTGATATTCGAGTTGCGCCAGCACTTCTTGAAAGCGCTGTTCATCGATGAAGCTTTTCAGTGACGTCCAGGCGCGCACATAGGATTGGACATTATCCGCGCCGCGGTAGTGAGAGTCATAGATGGACTGGATGACGGTTTGACCGCTCTGCAGGACGTGCGTGTAAGCCACGTGGTGAAAGAACAGCAGTAAGTCATCGGGTGTGGTTTCCACATGCTCGTACTGGCTGGCGACGGGCGCGCGGTATTGGCCGGCGTAGCCCGTGCCGGTTGTGGCGGAACGATCCATGCCGACGCCTTCATGATCGGCGCGATGCCACTGTCCCCAACCGTTCGCTTCGGAAGCTTCGACGGAGACGCCGTAATGGTTGCCGACGATGTCGGTGAGCGTTTGAAGTCCGAGCGGGCCGGTGTAGTCCTCGTAGGTTCGCCAAGACGTGAGCTGCATGGTGCCAAGGGTGCGGATGACCTTCGGGTTGGAGCTGAAGGTGAGGCGGGTCCACTCCGTGATGATTTCGCTGGAGGTGAGGTTTGGATTCCACGCGAGCCGGCCGAAGCCGAAGAGGTTGGCTTGCGAGAGTTGGTTGCCGGTCCAGTTATCGTCGAGGCCGACGTTGGCCACTCCGACGTAGGCTTTGATAAGCGACTTTACAGGGGTCGGCGCCGCGGCGGCGTGGAGGTCGAAATCGAGATACTCTTTCCACTGCGGGATCAGGCAGACAAGATGGCGGGCCTGGCCCATGTATTCCTGAGTAATCTGGAGTTCGAGCGCCTGGTTCGTGTGTTCAAGCGAGCCGATGAGAGGTGATACAGGCTCACGGACCTGGAAGTCAATGGGGCCGTTCTTAATTTGCAGGATGACGTTGGCGTCGAACTGGCCGTCGAGCTTCTGGAAGTTGTCAAACGCCGCCCGGGCGCGGTCATTCTTAGGGTTGCGCCAATCCATGTGGTGGTCATAGACGAACCCGCGATAGAAGAGCAATCCGCCGTGAGGTTGGAGCGCGCGCGCAACGACGTTGGCGGCGTCGGCGTGCGTGCGGTGGTAAAAGGACGGGCCCACGCGGCCTTCGGAATCGGCCTTGATGACGAAGCCGGCGAGATCGGGGACGGCTTGGTAAAGCGCGTCGGCTTTTCCTTTCCACCAAGCGGCGACACGGGGATCGAGAGGGTCAAACGTATCGAGGCCGCCGATGCTTTGCGGACTTCCGAAATCGACGGAGAGCGCGACTTGCACGCCCCAGGGACGGAGCGCGGCGGCGATGCGGGCGATGTCAGTGAAGTAGTCCGGGGAAAGCAGGCGGCGATCTGCGTTGACGTTGCTGATAGCGCATCCGTTGATCCCGATGCTGGCGAGCAGACGGCCGTAGTCGGAGACGCGCCGCAGGTCAGGCCGGGCATGGCCGGCATCCCAGAAGATGGAGCGGCCACCGTATCCGCGTTCAATGGTGCCATCGAGGTTGTCCCATTGATTGACCCAGCGGATCGGCGCGGAGGGCGACTCCTGATAAGTGATGTTGTTGATGGCTTCGCCGCGATTGATTTTGAAGAGGAGCGCGAAGACGCCGTAGAGGATGCCGCGATCGTTGGGGGCCGCGACGACGGTGTGATGGTCGACAGTTCTTAGTAGATAAGAGTCCGGCGCGAGGGTGGCGGGAAGGTTCGCTTGGGGGAACTGCGCGCGTACCGTTGGGAGCAGGCCGAGGATGATGGCGTCGTCAGGCGGCAAGTTGGTTTCGACGCGCAGGACGCGGTTGTACATGGCGCGGATGCCGCGGAGGAGTTCGGCTTGTGCGTTGTCGATTACCGGCGAATGGTCAAGGGTTATGACGGAGTCCGCGAAAGGTTGATTCGGGTTTTGCGGAGTGTAGCGCAGCCAGGCGTCGTAGCCGGTTTCCGCGGGGAGAGTCAAGGGAATAAGGAACGCTATGAGAAGAGCCGCGGTCTTGAGCGTGATCGTCACCGTGGTTAGACTATCATCGCGAGAATTGCACGCGGACGTTTGCGGGGAACGCTCGGGTTGCGCCTTCGGTGACGCCGGGAAGGGCTTCGAGAGTGAGCTCACGAAGCTTGAAAAGATTTGCCAACTGGGCGATGCCGGAATCGGTTAGGCCGGCACATTGGCGGAGTTCGATGCGCTCGAGCGAAGACATGCGGCCGAGAATTTCCAGACTGCGATCCGTGATGTTGCTCTGACCCGCGTAGTAAGTTTTCAAACGCAGACCGGCGATGTGTTCCGTGGCGGTGTCACCGGTATCGCGGCAATACATGCACCAGAGCGCTTCGAGATTTTCGCACTTGCCAATGTGGCGGAAGCCCGCGTCGGTGACGTCCACGGGGACCAGTTCGCGGAGCGATGCAAAGTCCGGCAGACGGGCGAGCGCGGCGTCATCGACGTTGCGGCAGCTCACGGCGAGACCGCACAGCGACGGCATGGTGGAGAGCGAGATGAATCCGCGGCCAGTCAGGTTGGGGCATTCGCGGCCCCAAAGGTATTCGATGGTTGGGGAGTGGCTGAGCGCTTCGAAACCCTCGTCGCTGGCGGCCGTGCCCTGGGCCATGAGCATTCTGAGCCGCGGGAAGGTTGCAATCTGGCGCATGGCCGCGTCGTCACAGCGATCCTTTTGACAACCGAAGAAGCCGAGTTGGGGAAGTTGCCGGAGAGATTTGAGTCCAGCCGAAGTGAAGGCGTGGGAATGCCAGAAGAGACTGAGCGCGAACAAACCGTCGAGCCTCACGAGCGAGGCCAGACCGGCGTCAGTGAAGGGGCCGTCGATCAGGAGAAAGTTGGGTTCGGCGTCGGCGGACAGCAACCCGTACCGCGGTTCACCGCCCCGCCAGGTCTTAAAGATCGGAAACTCGTGCAGGAGCCGCAGACCCGCGTCGGTGACGAATTTGCCGGTTTGCAAACGCCGCAGATTCGGATTTCCGGCGAGCGCGCGGATAACGCCGTCCCCAGTTGGCGTGCCAAGCAGATCGACGTCTTCGAGAAACGGGCAGTCTTTTAGAGCGGCGGCGCCGGCGTCCGAGATGTTGTTAGCCCAGCAGGCTTTAAAGGACCGCAATCCCGGCAGTTCGCGTAGCCGCGCCATGGCGGAATCATCGATGCCGGGAGCGTTCAGGCGAGTGATCTGGTTCTCCGCGGCGGCGCGGAAGACAATGTCCCAGTCCTCCGGCGAGCGGGCGTCGGCGACACGACAGGAGCGCAACGCGGGATCGATGGTGTAGATCGGGGAGTTTGAGCCCATACGCAAGGAGTTTCCGCGCGACCCGGGCGCGCACCGGAACATCCGAGTGTAGTATGAGCACAGCCCAAAAAACACAGAAGACATTTAAGATCGGCGGCGACCTGGAAGTGAACCGGCTCGGGTACGGCGCCATGCGGATTACCGGCAAGGGAGTCTGGGGCGAGCCGGCCGACCGGGACGAGGCGAAGCGCGTGTTAAAACGCGCGGTGGAGTTGGGCGTCGATTTTATCGACACCGCGGATAGTTACGGCCCGGCGGTGAGTGAGCGCTTAATCGGCGAGGCGCTCTCGCCGTTTCCGAAGGGATTGGTGGTGGCCACCAAGGGCGGGCTGACGCGGCAGGGTCCGGATAAGTGGCTGCCGGTGGGACGTCCGGAATATCTGACGCAGCAGGTGGAGATGAGCCTGCGCTGGCTGAAGACCGGCGTGATCGATCTGTGGCAGTTACATCGCATCGACGCGAAGGTTCCGGTGGAAGAGTCGTTGGGCGCGATCGCGCGGCTGCAGCGCGCGGGCAAGATCCGGCATGTGGGCTTGAGCGAAGTGAAGCCGCACGAGATTGATCAGGCGCGCAAGGTGATGAATATCGTGAGCGTGCAGAACCAATACAACGTGGGCGACCGCAAGCATGAAGACGTGGTGGAATATTGCGAGAAGCACTCGATCGCGTTCATTCCGTGGTTCCCGGTGGCGGCGGGCAAGCTGGCGCAACCCGGCGGCAAGCTGGATGAAGTTTCGAAGCGGCATGGAGCGACGGTGTCGCAACTGTCGCTGGCGTGGCTGCTGCACCGAAGCCCGGTGATCCTGCCGATTCCAGGGACGTCTTCGGTGGCGCACCTGGAAGAGAACATGAAGGCGGCGGCGATTGAGCTTTCGGATGCGGAGATGAAGGAGATTGAGGCGGCGGGTAAGTAGTCGTTGGGACGGTCGCCGCTTTTGGCAGTAAGCTGGAAGCGGCGCTCCTATGATTTCGGATATACGTTTCGCGTTTCGACAGATTCTTCAGAAGCCCTGGTTTGCCTTGACCGCGGTCGCGATCCTGGCGTTAGGGATCGGAAGTTCCGCGGCGGTGTTCAGCGCGCTCTATCAGGTTTTGCTGAAGCCGCTTCCCTACCCCGATGCGCGGGAACTGGTGTTCGTGCACAATGCGTTTCCGGCAAGCCAGGTCGCGGTGGCGGGTGTGTCCGGGTTCGACTACGCGGAGGTGCGGCGGCAAAGGCAGGTTTTTTCGGATGCGGGCGTCTTTTTCTACAACGACCTTACGTTGACCGGGTTCGGCGATGCGCGGCACATCGATGTGGTAAACGCGTCCGCATCGTTATTCGATACCTTCGGCGTGAAGGCGGCGGTCGGGCGGACGTTCTCGGAGGCCGAGGATCAGTTCGGCGCGGCGAAAACCGTGGTGCTGAGCGATGCGTTCTGGCGGAGTACGTTTGCGGGCGACGCGGGCGTAGTGGGGCGCGTGATTCATCTGGATGGAAAGCCGTATAGCGTGATCGGCGTGATGCCGGCGGCCTTCCAGTTCCCTTCGCCGGAGACGCAGCTTTGGATCCCGGTGGGGCTGCGCGCGGGCGAGTTTACCATTCAGGGCGGCCGGCTGGAGAAGTGGCTGCATATGGTGGCGCGGATCGCTCCGGGCATTGATGGGGCGAAGGCGAACGCCGCGCTGCAAAGCATCGGAGCCGGATTGGGCGCGGCCCTCCCGATGTTTTATCCAGTGAAGGCGGGGTGGCATTTCACGGCGCGTCCGCTGGTGGAAGAGCAGACGGAGCATTACCGCGGCTGGCTATGCCTGGCGTTCGGCGCGGTGCTCGCGGTGCTGCTGATTGCGTGGATCAATGTGGGCGGGCTGCTGGTGATCCGGGCGTCTGCGCGGCGCGGGGAGTTGGCCGTGCGGTTGGCCATGGGCGCGTCGAAGCCGCGGCTGGCGCGGCAGATGCTTGCGGAGACGGGTGTGCTTGCGTTTGCGGGCTGCGGGATCGGGCTGCTCTTGGCGGCGTGGGCGGTGCGGCTGATCAATGTTTACGGGCCGCTGCCGCAGCCGGCTTCGATCGGAACGTGGACGGCGGTTTTTGTTTTTGGGCTCGGGCTGCTGACGACTGTGGGCGCGGGGCTTCCCCCGGCGATGGTGAGCGCGCGCATGCCGGTGAATGAGGTGTTGAAGAGCAAAGCGTCTCGCACGGCCACGCGCGGATGGGGATGGCGGAACGCGATTGTTCCGGTACAGATCGGGTTGGCGGTGGTGCTGATCTTTACCGCGACGCTGCTGAGCCGGAGCTTCCTGAATCTGACACGCGTGCCGGCGGGGTTTGACGGAGCGCGGGTGTGGACGGGGTCGATTCAAGTGCCCGGTGCGAATTTCCGACCTTACCTGAACGCGTTTCAGGCCCTGCCGGGAGTGGAATCCGCGAGCTTATGCGGTGCGCTGCCGTTCAATCCGAGCGGGGTGTGGACGGAGCGGCTTCGGTTCCCGGAACGGGCGCCGGCGAATCCGCAGCCGGAAGCGCAGATCGGGCTCGCCACGCCCGGGTACTTCGAAGCGATGCGAATTCCGGTGCGCGCGGGGCGCGTGTTCGGGGAGCAGGACCGGACGGGTGCGCCGCGCGTCGCGGTGATCGATGAGGAACTGGCTCGGCGGTATTTCGCGGGGCGCGATCCGATCGGGCGTAAGGTGCGCGTGGGCGGGTCGGACACGGACGCAACGATTGTGGGCATAGTGGGGCCGGTGCATAACGGCGATTTGGGCGGACCGGTGGCGCCGCAGATTTATCTTCCCGCGTGGCAGGAGCGCAGCGAGACGATGTACGTGGTGCTGCGTATGAAAGACGGCGGCGATCCGACGGCGGCGGTGCGCACGGCGATTGCAAACATTGACCGGTCGGTGGCGCTGTACGATGTGGCGTTTATGGACGCGCGCGTGGTGGGGTCGCTGCGGCTGCGGCGGTTCATCGCGTTTCTGCTGAGCGGGTTCGCGGTGTTTGGGATGGCGCTGGCGGCGGTGGGGCTGTACGCGTCACTGGGACATCTGGTGGAGATGCGGCGGCGGGAGATCGGGATCCGGGTGGCGGTGGGAGCGCGGCAGGGACAAATTTTGCGGCAGTTTCTGACACGCGGCGGCGTGGTGACGTGCGCGGGGATGGCGCTGGGGATCGGCGCGGCTGTAGTCGTGGGGAAAGTTGTGCGAAGCCAGTTATTTGGCGTGGCGACGGGCGATGTGGGGACGTGGGCCGTGGTGGTCGGGTTGGTGATGGCGGGAGCGGCCGTGGCGGTGTGGGTGCCGGCGTGGCGGGCGGCGGGGGTGGATCCGATGGTGGCGTTGCGGGAGGAGTAGAGGTTGGGCCGGATAGCCTTACACTAAAAGCAGAATGTTGAGCGAGGCGCAACAGACAAGGGTGTGGGAAGGGATGCTCGCGTCCGAGATTCGGGCGAACTACTTTGCGGAATTGTCCGCTCAGTATTTAAGCCGCCAGCGGTATTCCACGTTGGGGGCGCTGATCCTTTCGTCGGGTGCGTTTGCTTCACTGCTGGTGAATAGCCCCATGTGGCTGCGCTTGTTGTTCACTTTGTTGGCTGCGGTGATTAGCCTTTACTCGTTCGTGATGCAGAACCAGAAGCTGGCGTTCGATGCCGCGGATCTGCACGATCGGTGGAATCGGCTAGCGAAGGATTATGCGCGCCTATGGGAAGACGTGGATGCGGACGGAGCGCTTGGGATGCTTGAGGAGTTGGTGGACCGCGGAAGCGGGCTCTCGAAATCCGGGCTGGCGTTTCCAAATCGGAAGCGGGCGATGTTGAAATGGCAGGATTACGTCGAGCAGCAGCACGCGCATGCGTGAAGGGGGGGCCGGAGAAACGCGGCGATTGGCCGCCGATTCCGAGGCCGCTGCCGAAGCAGCCTAAGCCGCCGAAGCCAAGGCCTTTGCCGAGGCCGAAGCCGTAGGTTGGGACCTGATCGGGTGTGACGCTATGCGTTGCTGGCAGTCTGATGCTTGGCGAGTTCGGCGGCTACGGCGTCGCGCTCACGCGGCATTTGAAGCTCCTTGAACAGGCCGAGGGCTTGCAGGAGTTTCTGCCGCCCCGCAAGATGTTTGCCCAACTCGTAGTCGAATTGCCCCCAATTCCAGTAACAGTAGCCAAGGCTGCTCTTGTTCCCCAATTTCTTGCAGATTGTCTCCTGCTTTTCGTACAGTGCGGCGGCTTCGTCTGGGCGGCCCCGCGCTCTCATGATAAGTGCCTCGTTCCCGTAATTGAGTTGAAGGCCGTTTTGATCGTTGGATTCCAAGCAAAGGCGCTGAATTTCGCTCAGAAGGGGAAAAGCGTCCTCCGCGCGACCGAGCATCCACAAGAGTGACGTCTGATTTCCATAGCTCAATTTCAAACCTTCCAGGTTACCCGTTTCTCGACAGATCTCCTCCTGTTTCTGAACGGCTACCAGAGCCTCGTCAACGCGACCAAGTTCCCGTAAGATCACCGATTGGTTACCGTAAATTCGTTGCTGACTATCACGGTCTCCAAGTTCCTCGCATATAAGCAGCGCCTGAGTTTGCAGGTCCAGTGCCTCGGACAACTGGCCCCAGCTTTCGAGGATTAGTGATTGATTGCCGAGCCAGCCCTGAAAGAGTTCTTTGTCGTTCCAACTGAGCGCTGCAGCTTTCATCTTTTCGCAGATTTCGAATGCCTCTGAGAATCGCCCCCGTCGATGCATGAGCCGGAATCCAAAATTAGCCAGCATACGTGTAAGCAGATCGGTGGCGCCCTTTTTCAAGAGCCTTTCGAACGTGAGGTCGAAGTCTGGGACAGACGCCTCGCAGTACCTCCAGTTTTCCTCCCAATCCTTGAATCGAAGACAGACCGCGCGGGCGTGCAGCGACAATAGGCTTTCGTCGCACGCCGCTTCGCGAACCATTGCGTGAAGGCGATAACGGCGCCCAGTACGGCTGAGTTCTTCCACCAAACTGCGGGACATCAGTTGCTGCAACGCATCGAGGGATGCAGTGGCGTCAAAGCCTCCGATCTCCGCCGCGAGATCCAGGGCAAAGCCTTCCGGCGCGCAGGCCGACATGGCAGCCAGGAGGTGGCACGGTGCGGGGTCGAGTGCATCGACGGCTTCGCTGAGCAGGGCGTATACATCTCGAGGCGGATCGGCGGCGAGACTTGCGACGGTGTAGTGCGCGTCGTAGCGGATAAGACCGGCGGAAACCGTGATTCCGATCGGCAGGTAGCCGAACCGCCCAAACAGGCTCTTGCAGCCGGACTCGTTTTCGTTCACGTCAGTATCGCCGAGGACGCTGCGGAAGAACTCAAAGCACTGGTCTTCGGTGAAAACGGGAAGCGGCTGGTGCGCGTGGAAGCGAAGGAATTTGAGATAGGGGTGGCGCGTGGTTACCAGGACCGAAGCTGCGCCGCCGGGGATAAGTTGGCTGGGGGATTCGTCGTCGACGTTGTCGAGGATCAAAAGGCAGCGCTTTTGCAAACAGACGCGTTTGAGTTCGCGGATGAGGTCCGGGAGATCGACGGTGAGCTCGAGACCGAGCTGGCGCATGAGATCGGTCGCGATGGCCGCAAGGTTTTGGCTTTGGCAGGAGAGCCAGTAGACGGACTCGAAGTCGCGCTGGTAGAGGTGTGCGAATTCAAGGGCGAGTGCGGTTTTGCCGCGGCCCGCCATTTCACAAATCGGGACGACTGCGCCTTCCTCGCTTAACTTTTCGCGTAGGGAGGCAAGTTCGGGTTCGCGGCCGACGAAGTGGGGCGTGCGGCTAGGAAGTTGGTTGATTCGTTGAGGAGGGACGGGGCGCCGCGTTTGCAGAAAGGTGAGGATCTCGCGGAAGCCTTGCGGTTGATTCGTGCGCAGGTCGAAAAGCTTTTTGTTGGCCAAGAGATTCGGGATTCTGCAGTCGCGGTGGAGCACGGTGACCAGGCGCTCCGTGCCGTTGTTGGTTTGTTGCCACAGCGCGGACATCCACTCTTCGCGGACCCAGGCGGATTGGACGGAGTCGGGCGAAAGGACCAGGATGAGGAAATCGGCGTCGAGACCTTGGTCGATCGCGCCGACGATGTTTTGAGCGGGTGCGATCTCGCCTTCATCGAGCCAGACATTTATATCGCCTTCGCGGCGCAGGAATTCCGCGAGTTCCCGCACGAATGGCTTGTCTTTACTGGAATGGCTCAGGAAAACCGAGAGCATGTTGCGTTAGTCGACCAAATCAGAGTTTACGATGGCTTTCGCGGAATTCGCCTGACATTTCGGGCACCAATAAAGCTTGCGGCCCATGAATTCCTCCATTCGCACTTCCGTACCGCAGATGAAGCACGGGAGTCCTTTGCGGCGGTAAACGTAGTGGGTTTCGAAGCGGCGGGCTTTGCCCTTGGGATGAGGGCGGTCGGCGGGTCGCGTGGTGACGATGCGGCGGTCGAACATGCCGGCGCGCAGCAGCACTGCGGCATCATTCCATAAGCTTTTGAGCGCGGGGAGACCAAGCGTGTTGCCCGGGCGGAACGGGTCAAGGCGCGCGCGGTAAAGGAGTTCGGCGCGGTAGATGTTGCCGAGGCCGCCGATCACGGATTGGTCCATCAGCAGGGCGGCGATGGGCGCGCGGCTTTTGCGGATGCGGGCGAAGGCGAGGCGCGGGTCGGCGTCATCGCGCAGAGGATCGGGACCGATGCGGCCGAGGAGTTTGTCGCGGGCGGCCTCGTCGAAGACTTCGCAGGCTGTGGGACCGCGCAACTCGAGCCAGTGGCCGCGGGCGGAGATGCGCAGGCGCAGTGCGCCTTTGGGTTCGGGGTAAGGCATGGGACCATCGCGAAACTTGCCGTAGAGACCGAGGTGAATGTGGAGCTGGCGGGAGCGGCCGAAGTCGTAGAAGAGATGCTTGCCGTAGGCTTCGACGGAACGCAGCTTGCGGCGGTTGAGGAGCGCGGCGCCGTCGGCGAAGCGGCCGTTGGGAGCGTCTACGGTGAGCACGCGGCCGGCGAACATTTCGGTTTGGCGGACGGCGTGGCGATGAAGTTCGTTGCCTTCGGGCACAGAATTTTCGGATGCGTCAGGCGGTGCCGGCGGTCTTGTATTTCATGAGTTCGGCGGCCACGGCTTCCCGCTGGCGCGGCACTCCCAGGTCGCTGAATAGCGCGAGAGCTTGCGAGAGTTTTTCTTCAGCGGCGCCGGCGTTGCCGATTTCCCGATCGAGCAGGCCCCAATTCCAATAGCAATACGCCAGGCCGTTCTTGTTGTTGATCGCCAGGCAGATCGCTTCTTGCTTCCGGAGCAGCGCGAGCGCTTCTTCCAGACGACGCCATCCCTTCAGGACGGAGGCTTGGTTGCCGTAGCTTCTCTGCAGGCTGTTGCGATTTCCCAGTTCTTCGCAGATTTGCTCCTGCTTCTCGAGCAGCGCCAAGGCTTCCTCCAGCCGCCCCCACGCTTGCAGGATCAGCGCCTGGTTCCCGTAGCATCCTTGCAGACTGTTGCGGTTGCCCAGTTCCTCGCAGATCGCTTCCTGCTTTTGGTGGAGCGCGAGCGCTTCCTCCAATCGTCCCCACGCCCTCAGGATCAGCGCCTGGTTGCCGTAGGTTCTCTGCAGGCTGTCGCGGTTGCCCAGTTCCTCGCAGATGGCCTCTGTTTTCTTATGCAGCGCGAGCGCTTCCTCCAGCCGCCCCCAGTTTTGCAGGATTAACGCCTGGTTGCCGTAACAGGCCTGCAGGCCGTCGCGATTGCCCAATTCCTCGCAGATGGCTTCTTCCTTCTTATGCAGAGCCAGCGCTTCCCCCAGCCGCCCCCAATTTTGCAGGATCAACGCCTGGTTGCCGTAACAGGCCTGCAGGCCATCGCGATTGCCCAGCTCCTCGCAAATCCCTTGTTCCTTCTTGTGCAGCGCCAGCGCTTCCTCCAGCCGCCCCCAGGTTTTCAAAATCAATGCTTGGTTGCCGAGCCACGCCTGCAGGCTCCCGCGCCGGTCTTCCGCGGACGCGGCCGCTTGCATCTGTTCGCAGATCGCAAATGAATCCGCCAGCCGTCCCACCCGCTGGGTGAGACGGAAACCACAGTAGGCGAGCGCGTCGGCGATATCCAACTGCTCCTGGTTTTTCCGATTGCCCAAATACCAATCAAGCGCCACGTGGAAGTCAGGAAGCCACTGCTCGCATTGCTTCCAGTGCTTGTCCCACTCCTCGAAACGGACGCGGACCACTTCCGCGTGGACCGGCGTCAGCGTTTCATCTCTAGCCGCGTCGCGAACCATCGCGTGGAGGCGGTAGGGGCAGGAGGAACGGCTGGGTTGCTCGACCAGGCTGCGCGACCTTAATTGCTGAAGGGCATCGAGCGATGCGGCACCATCGAAGCGGACGATCTCCGCCGCCAGGTCCAGCGCGACGCGTTCCGGCGCGCACACCGCCATAGCCGCCAGCAGTCGTCGGGGCGCGGTATCGAGAGCCTCGATCGCTTCGCGGATCAGCGCATACACATCCGACGGCGGATTGGCGGCCATTCTCGCAACGGTGTAGTGCGCGTCGTAGCGGATCAGGCAGGCGGAAACGGTGATGCCGATCGGTAAGTAGCCGAGGCGTCGAAACAGGTTCTTGCACGCGGATTCGTAATCCGCGACTTCGGTGTTGTTCAGAACGCTGCGAAAGAACTCGAAGCACTGCGCTTCGGTGAAAACCGGAAGCGGCTGTCGCGGCAGGAAGCGCAGAAATGCGAGAGTGCTCAAGCGCGTTGTCACCAGGACGGAAGCCGCGCCGCCGGGAATGAGTTGACCGGGGGATTCGTCTTCCACGCCGTCAAGGATCAGCAAGCAGCGCTTATGCGCACAGACGCGCTTCAGCTCGCGAACAATTTCCGGGAGATCCACCGTGAGCTCGATGCCTAATTGGCGCATGAGGTCCGTCGCGATCGCCGCCAGATTCTGGCTTTGGCACGGGACCCAGTAAACGGATTCGAAATCGCGTTGGTAGCGGTACGCGAATTCAAGCGCCAGGGCGGTCTTTCCCCGGCCCGGGCTTTCACAGACCGGTACAACCGCGCCTTCATCGCTAAGTCTTTCGCGCAGCGCGGCGAGTTCCGGCTCGCGCCCAATAAAATTCGGCGTCCGTATAGGGAGTTGGTTTATCCGTTGCACCGGCGCCGGCCGATGCGTTTGGAGAAACGTCAGAATCTCGCGGAAGCCGCGCGGTTGATTCGTGCGCAGGTCGAAATGCCTCGTCGTGCCCAGCAAGTGGGGAATCTGGCAATCACGGTAGAGCACGCTGAGAAGACCTTCAGTCCCGTTGTTGGTCTGCTTCCAGAGCGCGGACGACCATTCCTTCCGCACCCAGGCGGACTCCACCGAATCCGGCGAAAGAATAAGAATCAGGAAATCGGCGTCGAGGCCCTGGTCGATGGCTCCGACGATGTTTTGACCCGGAGCGATCTCGCCTTCGTCGAGCCAGACTTTTATTCCCCCCTCGCGGCGCAGAAATTCCGCGAGTTCCCGCACGAATAGCTTGTCTTTACTCGAATGGCTCAGGAAAACTGAATGCATTGTTTCAGGCCACTTCAGAGTTTACGACGATCTCTTAGCCCACCACTCGCCTTACGTAGCTTAAATTCCGCCGCAAATCCTCGTCCAGCTTCCCCGGCCTGGCATCCGTCTCCAAATTCACCCAGCCTGACCAGCCGATATCTCGGATCGCCCGCACAATCGGCTCGAACGGAATCGCACCGTCCCCCAGTAAGTGCGGGTTGTCTTTGAAGTGGAACTGGCAAATCCGCTCCGCGCCCAGCCAGCGAATTTCTTTCACCACGTCAAACCCCGCGATCGTGGAGTTGCCGACGTCATAGTAAACGCGGACCTGGTTGGAGCGCGCGCGGTCCATAATGCGGACGTTGTCTTCGGCCGAGATCGTGTCTTCGATCCCCAGGATGACTCCGGCCTTTTCCGCTTCGGGCGCGAGTTCCCGTAGCGCATCTCCCACGCGCGCCTTCTCGGATTCCGTCTGAATCGCCCAGCGTCCGAAGAATGGAACCAATAAGACACGCGTATTCATAGCGCGGGTCAATCGGATCGAGTCGGAAACCCACTTCATCGCCAGCGGGTCGCTCTTCAGCCCGTTGTCATGCAGCTTATCGACGCACGTGCCGTCGATCGTGATCCCGTGCTGTTTCGCCGATGCCAGATATTGTGCGATGATCCCCGGCTGGTCGGCGGGCATCCTGCCGTCCACCAGTTCTCTGCCGAATGAAATTTGCACGCCGGGGAAGCCGAGGTCCGCGGCCTTGGCGACGGCTTCCGTCTGCGCGCCCAGGTGCAGGTTCCAATCGGTCACGCCGATGCGCAGGGAGGACGCTCCGCCGAAAGCCCGTGCGCCGGCCAACGCGGAAACTCCGGCGGCGCACAACCAGCGGCGCCGCGTCAGGTATAAGTCAGGCATGGTGAAAAGCTTATCCCATCGGGAGCCGATGGGTCGCCGAAACATTACCCTTGACATAGCCATCAAAACTAGCTCTTCTCAACTCATGAACGTCAGCATCGCAGACGCGAAAAAGAATCTTCCCAAGCTCATCCGGGAAATCGAAACGGGTGAAATCATCATCATCACCCGGAACGGCAAGCCCGTCGCCCAACTCACGCCCGCACCTGCTGAGCAAGCGCCCGTGAAGCTGGGAACCATGCGAGGCAAGATCCATCTCAAGCCCGGCTGGGACGATCCTATCGACGTCGAGCAATTCCTCACAGGCCGATTTTGAGCGAGTATCTTCTCGATACCAACATAGCCCTGCTGGCCATGTCCGCTCCGGAAGACCTTTCCAAATCGGCCCGCGCGGCGGTCGAGGGAGGCAAGTGCTCGCTCAGCATCATCTCTTATTGGGAAGTGATGATCAAATCGATGAAAGGCAATCTCGACGTCGGCGACCCCCGCCATTGGTGGCGCGAAACCCTTCAGGCGCTTTCGCTGCAAGCTCTCCCCTTCCGCGCGGAGCACATCGCCAGACTGTCTCAGTTGCCGATGCTCCATCAGGACCCGTTCGATCGTGCGCTCATCGCGCAAGCTATCACCGAAAAGCTGGCGCTCGTCACCACGGATCAAACGATCCCGCTTTACGCCGCAGCCCGCCTCAAAATACTGGCTTAGCCTCCATCGATCTTCTTAAGCGTCACCAGCGAAAACACGCGCCCGAAGCGGAACGCGGCCAAAGCCGACAATACGCGTTTCACTAAGTATCCAAGCCCCGCCGCAAAGCCCGCATGCTTCGCCAGGAACCGATACGTTCCCACCTCGCGATCCGCCTGCTGGGCGGACGATGGAGACTCCGCCCGTTCACTGAAAACCGCCGTAGCGCTCGGATGTATCAGAATCGTCTTATTGGCGCGCAGAACTTGCCGGCATAACTCAATCGAGCTGCCGTAGTCTCCATACCGCTCGTCGATATGGCGCAGCGCGCGCAGGAAGAACGCGCGGAACATCATCGCCTTCCCGTTGACGCAACGCGCCTGCTCGCCGGCCGCTGCCGCGCGCGGTTTCGGGTCTGGGTCGGACGGGGAAGGCGGTTCGGAAACCTGCTCGGCCACGCGCCCATCCGGCGTCAGCAACAGCGGGCACACCGCGCCCACATTCGGTTCCGCGTCCAACGCATCGGCCAGCACTTCAATCGCCGCCGCCGTAATCTCCACCTCCGGCGATAACAGCATCACCAGCTCCGAAGAAGCCGCGCGAATACCGACGTTCAGCGCTTTGGTCAAGCCGAAGTTTCGAGGCAGCCGCACAAAGCGCGCGCCCGGATAATCCGCATCCAGACCCGCCGAGTCACCCGACCCGTTATCGACCACGACGATGCCCGCACCGTTGCCCATCGCTTCCAGACAGCGCTTTAACTGCGCGGCATGCCCGCTGGTTGCCCCGCAACTCACAATTACGACGGAAACCCGCGGTGGCGTGGGCGTTTGTTCCGGTGCGGGTGCCATCAGCGCGTCGCGACCGCTTTATCCACGCAGGTGTTTTCGTAGTCGTCGGTAACGCGCACCGCAATCGTGTGCTCGCCCGGCTTCACATTCGGAATGGTGACCGCATAAGCCAAACTCTGCGCGTCGGAGAGCCTCGACACCGGGTCCACCAGCACCCAATCTTCGCCGTCAACCGCATACTCCGCGCGCCTGATCACGCTCAGCGCATCGTTCGCTTTCCATTCCACGCGCAACCCGGATCCCGAGGCCACCGGCTTCAATCCCGAGATCACCGGCGGCGTGTTGTCGATCAGAATCGGACCGGAATCTAGCTGCGCCGTTAACGCTTCCCCGCCCGGGTTGCCGGGCTGATCGCTCGCGATCACGCGGATGCGATACTCGCCATCGGCGTAAGCGGTCGAATCGAAGGTATAGTGGCGTTCAATCAAGTTGTCCTTCAACGGCTTCCAATCGGACTCGTTCCCGCCGCGGATCTGCAAAGTGTACATCAACGCGTCCCCGTTCGCGTCGCTCGCCGCCCAGCGCACGCCGATCCAACCTTTGGCATAAGTCATCGCCGACGAACCTTCGCCTTCGCCCAGAGAAGAACCGGGTGTCGCGCGCCTGCCCATCGGCGGAAGGCTAAGCGTCGCCGGCGCGCGTTGCAGAATGGCCGCGACAATCGGCGCTGGGAACCTATAATTGGGCGGCGTGCTTTCTATTTCTTCCACGCGCGGCGCCACGTTGCGCGGTAGATAAGCCTGCTCCACCGAATCGAGCACCGGCGAAACTCCGTTGACGGCCTGTCAGCACCGCGCGCCATTGCACGAACCGCGCGGCCGGCGGCGCACTTGCGCTCCATCCGCTCCAGTAGTAGCGCGGCCTGTCCAGATTGCCGCTGTGCGACTCCAGCCGAACCCCTTTCGCATTGTCCCCATAAGGAACCAGCTTGCCCCACAGCGAGAAGCTGCCGGAATCGAAAACTTCGCTGGTGACCACGCCTTCCTGCTCCAGCTCCGGACCGAAGCGATACACCTTGCCCAGATTGCCCGAGGCCGCGAGCACCGATCCATCCGGCGCGCTCAGCAGCGCCGTGATCTGGTTCACGTTCACGATTTCAAGCGCCGTATAAAGAGATGGCGAATCCACGCGATACAGCGTGCCTTTGTTGCCCGTCCCCAGAATCGGCGCGCCGTGGCTATCGAATCCGATTGCGTAAACCACATCCACCGGATGACTCCAGATCTTTTGCGGCAGCCCGGAAGCCTCAATGCGGTAAACCTCGGAACCGCCGGTGAGCGCGATCACGCGCGGCGTTTCGGCCTGCGCGGGACGTTCCGCGGGAGTGCCCGCTCCGGCCGGCCGTGCCGACGGTGTTGCCGCCGCGGCCGCCGCCAGAGCCGCCAGTAGCGCGCTCGGTCCACCGGCCGATTGCTGCGTGCCCGCGCCCGCCGCGTAGATGCTTCCATCCGGCGCAACCGACACCGCCGTCACCTCGCGCTTCGGCAATTGATACAGAACAAATCCCTGCCCCGCCGGGCTGATCCGAATCACCATGCCGGTCGGATCGGTTCCCGCAATCAGGTCCGCACCCGCGAACGCCATACTGCGCACATGCGTATCGTCGCTATGAAAGAAGACGGACCCTTTGCCATCCGGAGTTACTCGATGAATCTCGCCGTTATCGCCGGTGGCCACGTATAAGTTGCCCGACTTATCGAACACCATCGACCAGATGTACTTCTGCTTCGGGTTATAGAACTCTTCCGGCTTGCCGCCTGGTTTGCCGGCTGGGTTCAAACTGTAAATGCGGCCGTCCGGAAAGGTCGCGGCGTAAACGCGATCGCGCGCATCGATAGCCAGCGCGTGTACTTCCACGGCGTCGAACTCCGCCACCTTTTCCGCCTTGCCGCCGGTAAACCGATAGACGCGCGCACCGGGGCCCCCAGCGGCGTAGATCGCGCCTTTCGAATCGCGAGCCAGCGCCCATAAGTACGCGAGACTCGAATCGAATAGTTCAGTCGATTTCGGGGCCAGCGTGATGCGTCCGTCGCTCCGCATCGAGACGCCTTTCAACTCACCCTTCTCGAAATCCGCGTAAGTCGACGATAACCAGGTATGCGTGGAAACGGCAAAGCACAACAAAGGCGCGCCCAGTGCGGCCACCCCGACAAAGATTCGATTCATGCGGATTACTTGACGTCCACTTTCAGCGTGTAACTTCCCGTTACCACATAATCGAGCGGCAGTGACATCTGCTCCGATGCGCTCTCCGGCAGCGCCGTCAGCGCGCGATTCGTGGACCGTCCCGACTGCATCACGTTCAAAACCGAGAGCGGAAGATTCGGCAGTGTCTTGTCATCGTAGTAAGCGGTGGGCGAAGATTCCAACAGCGAGATATAAAGCCGGTCATTACTCCGCTCCTGATTAATTAAAGATACAGTCTGCGGGATATCGATATACCGATTCGCCGCGCCCGCCAGGCTCTGTACCTTATTCAAAGTATCGGCATCACTAAGCAAGATCCGATGCTCACCCTTCGCGATTCCTGGCGGAAGCTTGATAGTGAACTCGCGCTCAATGCGTTCCCCGCGGTAGGGCCGCAGGAAAACCTTCACCGGAACATCGTCGCCAGGCCGCGCTTCATTCGAGGAGATCCACGCGTTTTCGATCGTCACCACGCGCCGCTCCGGAATCAGGTCCACCGTCACGTTCACATCTTTGAGCGACGGTGGATTATCCGCGGGATTCAGGTACAGACGATTGAAACGATCGCCCCACCAACCCGCCAGCACCATCGGCGTAGGCACCGGCGCTTCACTTGACGCCTGCATGGTGTTCAGTTCGATCGGCGCCAGGCCGCCGTTCATGTCGATCTTGCCGCTCAGCCGGTAAGTCGCCTCTTCCCGAAATTCATTCAACCCCGATAGCGAATTAAACAACGTCATCATCATCAGGTAAGGCGTCCATTTCTGGTTCTGAAAGACATTGAAGGTAAACTGGCGCTCCGAACTAACTGACTGGTCATCGCGCAACGAACGCACTTTCACCGTCACAGGGATCATCGGGCTCTCCTCGCCGAGCACGCCCATAATGCCGCTGTGCCGATCCTGATGCAGCGCGCCGACAATCTCCGTCGCATTCGCCAGCTTCACCGGCTGATAAGAAGAGGGTAAAACCATCAACACTTCGCCCTTGCTCATCGGCATATCTACCGGGCCAAGATTGAAGAACGGATGGCCGAACGCCAGCACGCGTTTACCGTCGTTGTAAGTGACCGTTCCCAGGCCGGTGGCGCTCATGTCGCCGGAGATCAAAACGCCCGCCACTGCATCGCCGGGTTGCAAGGCATTCTTCCAGTCGGCGGCGGGTTTCGATCCACGCACCGAACTTCCCGCGCCCGCCGCAACCGTGGCGATGCCCATCTGCTGAAACATCGGCGAGAACTCCCGCAGCGTCTCATCCGTGAAGCCGTTGAAGCTGACCGGAGCTTCCACGGGAATCATCACCGGACTTTCTTTCAGCAATCCGGGTGACGCTCCCGCCGACACTAACCGATTCAGCAAGTCGCCCGAAAGCGCCGCCGCCTGTGTATGCGAGGGGACCTGGTCCGGCGTCTTCGCATCGTGCGGACGCGACTTATCCAGATCGTTGATCTCCAACATGAGCTCGATCGGCGTAATCCCGCAGATCGCGTCCGGCGAGAAGGTGCTGAGCCGCAGCGATACCGCGCCGATCAGCTTGCCATCGATATATACAGGACTTCCGCTCATGCCGGCGGCGACGTTGGTGCGCGCCGCCTTTCCGCCCATCTTGCCGATGATGATGTCCTGACCCGGGCCCCACATGTTCTTCATCGCGCCGATAATTTCGATGGGCACCGGTTCCGGTTCCGAGCCTTCGAATACGGTCCAGGCAACGGCTTGCATGCCGGGGCGGACGTCGGAGGCTTTTAGAATCGCAACGGGACCGGACTTGGGCCGTTCGGGTGGTGCGGCGAAGGCGGAAAAGGCAAACAGGAACAGCGCAGCCACGCTAAGCGCTGCCGGTTTAAAACTCATTCGAAGGGACTCCGTTAACCTTAGTCTAACGGATGGTTCACTCGCTCAGCGGCTCTAGTAAAGAGTTCTGTACCACAGCTGCAAGAGCCAATGTCTTGCTACCGCCGTTATCGAAGAGGATCGTGATCTTATCGCCAAGATAATCCTTCACTACTCCCTTGCCTAGCTGCTTGTGAACCACGCGGGTCTTCAGGGCGAACGGGAAGCGATGATTTTCGGGGTCCGGCTGGCGGCGCATTTGCACGGGGTCGGGCGGCGGCGGGGCGAGCTGTTCCTCTTCGGCGAGCCGTTGTTTCACGCGAGCGGCTTCCGGGCGCAGGCAGTTATCGCAGTTGCCGCAAGTACCCGCCGCGTTCTCGCCGAAGTAACTGAGCAGGTACTCGCGGCGGCACGTCGATAACTCGGCATAGGCGCGCATGCGCTCGATGCGGTCCAGGTCGGCTTCATGATGACGGGTCACCTCCACGGCGGCTTCTTCGGTGATCTGTTCCAGATCTTCGGGATTGGCGGATACCTGCACGGCGCCGGACTCGAGCACTTCCACCGCGCCCGCATCCTCCAGCCGGTTGAGCGTCTGCGTGAGGCGGCTCTTCGAGAGTTCCGTCTTCTCCTGTAAGTCCGCCAGCGCAACAGGCTCACCTTCTTCCAGAACCGCCGTCGCAACCTTCTGTAATCGTTCCGGTGCGGACTTGTCCGTCCCCGCGAAGAACTTATGAATATTCAGGTCTTCCGGTCGATAGAACAGCAGCGCGCGCGCCGGTTCGCCGTCGCGGCCGCCGCGTCCAATCTCCTGGTAATAGGCATCGATGGAATGCGGGATGTCGCAGTGGAAGACAAACCGCACGTTGGATTTATCCACGCCCATACCGAAAGCCGACGTCGCGACGATCACGTCGATCTTGCCGTCCATGAAGTCGTCCTGCACCGGCGAGCGGCGCTTGGGAGTCATACCGCCGTGGTAAGCCAGCGCGTTCACGCCGCGTTCCACCAGTGCGGCCGCGATGTCTTCACAATGCTTACGGCTGGATACGTAGACGATGCCGGGCTTTTCCGCATCCTCGACGCGCGCGATCAGCAACTCGCGCTTGGCCGCTTCATTCGGCGCCGTGTTCATGCCCAGCCAGATATTCGGCCGGTCGAATCCGTTGACGAAGATGGCCGGCTCGCGCATGCAAAGCCGGGTTACGATCTCATCGCGGACGCTGCCCGAAGCGGTTGCGGTCAGCGCAAGGATTACCGGGTGGCCAAGCTGGTCGATCACCCGGCCCAGGTTCATGTAGTCCGGGCGAAAATCGTGGCCCCATTCGCTGATGCAATGCGCCTCATCGATCACGAACAGCGCCGGCCTCGCATCCCTCACGCGCTCCAGAACCTCGGGTCTGCTGAGCTGTTCCGGCGTCAGGAACATGTACTCCAGTTGGCCGTCTCCAAGATCTTCCAGCAACTCTTCCTGCCGGCCCGCGCTGATGGAGGAATTGATCACCGCCGCGCCGCCGACATTCTGTTCTTCCAGCGATTCCACTTGATCCTTCTGCAGAGCGATGAGCGGCGAAACGATCACCGCGGGACCAGCAAGCATCTGTGCCGCTATCTGATAAACAGCCGATTTTCCAGAGCCGGTCGGCATGATCACAAGCGTGTCACGGCCGGCAACTACCGACTCGATCGCTTCCTTCTGACCGGGGCGGAGGCTTTCGAATTCGAACTTCTCCCGCGCCACCTTCTCCACCGTCGGCATTCTCTTGGTTTTCGTGGGCACGGCGGAAAGCGAAGCAAGGTGAGTTCCAACCCGCGCCGCGTCACAGTTCGAAACGGTGAGGCAATCCGGTTGCTCGAATGGAAATATGCGGAGATTTACCGTCGCGCTTCTGGCACTAACGCTTTGTTCCTGCGGGTCTCACATGAGTGGACCCAGTCAGGCCGGTAACGGCAGCCAAAAGAAAAATCAATCGAAAAGTCCGCAAGAGGCGGTCATCAAAGTACCAGATCCGAACGCTTCGAAAGATCCGAAAGTCGGGCGCCAGGCAGGCGTGGGTGACGATCCGAGTAACCTGGAAGTCGCCGAACCCGATACCGGTACGGCAAGCAGCGGCGGCCGGCAGGCGCACGCGACTCGTTAAATTCAGGTCGCTGGGCGGGCAGGCTAGACTGGTACGTAAATGATTGACAGCAGTATTCGGGAGGGCCTTACTTTCGATGACATCCTCCTTGTCCCTTCGCGAAGCGAGGTGCTGCCCGCCGAGGTTGACACGCGCGCGCGGCTGACTCGTAAAATCACCCTCAACATTCCCATCGTCAGCGCGGCCATGGACACAGTGACGGAATCCCATCTCGCGATTGCGCTGGCGCAGCAGGGTGGCCTCGGCTTTATCCACCGCAACATGAAGATCGATCGCCAGAGTGAAGAGGTGGATCGAGTCAAGCGTAGTGAAAGCGGGATGATCGTCGATCCGGTAACCATCGGGCCGGAGCAAAACATTTCCGAAGCGCTGGCGGTGATGGAGCGCTATCGCATCTCGGGTATCCCTGTTACGGAGCACGGGAAGCTGGTCGGCATTCTGACCAACCGCGATCTTCGTTTTGAAAGCCGCTTCGATCTTCCGGTTCGCAGCGTGATGACCAAAGAGAACCTCATCACCGTACCGGTGGGCACCACGCTTGAAGAAGCGGAAGCCATTCTGCACCGGCATCGGATTGAGAAGCTCCTGGTGGTGGACGACCATTACAACCTGAAGGGCTTAATCACGGTAAAGGATATTCAGAAGAAGCTCAAGTATCCGAACGCGGCGAAAGACGATCAGGGACGGTTATTAGTCGGCGCGGCCATCGGAGCGACGGGCGATTATCTGGAGCGCGCGCAGGAGTTGGTGAAGCGCAAGGTGGACGTGCTGACGATTGACACAGCGCACGGGCATAGCATCCGGGTAATGGACGCGGTTCGAGCAGTCCGGAAGGCCGTACCTGACGTGCAGTTAGTAGTCGGTAACATCGCCACTTATGAGGGCGCTTGCGAGCTGATCTCATTGGGAGTGGATGGAATTAAGGTTGGAATTGGGCCTGGATCGATCTGCACCACGCGCGTGGTTTCCGGCGCGGGCGTACCGCAGATTACGGCTATCTCGGATTGCAGCCGCGCGGCACGTAATGGCGATGTGCCTTTGATCGCCGATGGCGGTATCAAGTTCTCCGGCGACATCACCAAAGCGATAGCCTCGGGTGCGGATACAGTAATGATCGGGAGCTTGCTTGCGGGAACGGACGAAAGCCCGGGTGAGACGATTCTGTATCAAGGCCGCACCTTCAAGACTTATCGCGGCATGGGTTCGTTGGGCGCGATGTCGCAGGGTCATAATAACCGCTATGAGCAGGATCCGGGAGCGAAGCTGGTGCCGGAAGGTATTGAAGGACGCGTGGTCTCGAAAGGTCCTTGTTCCGACTTTGTCTACCAGTTAGTCGGGGGATTGAAGGCCGGCATGGGTTACTGCGGCTGCGCGGATATTCCGGCGCTGCAGCAGCACGCTCAGTTCTTACGGGTTTCTCCGGCTGGCTTACGCGAAGGCCACGTGCACGATGTGATTATTACCAAGGAAGCGCCGAATTACCGGATCGATTAGATGATTGGGCGTCTCGTCGTACTCGCCGCCGTACTTACTCCAGCTCTATCTCCTCTCTTTGGCGCCGATCCGCCACCGGGCGAAGCGACGTTTCTGAGTAACTGCGCTTTTTGTCACGCCGTGAATGGGCGCGGTGGGCGCGGACCTAGCCTGGTGTCCGCGCGCGTGGTGCGGAATACCTCCGATGACTCGATTAAGAACATCGTGAAGAACGGTATTCCGGGAACAGGCATGCCGGGGTTCGATATCGATAAGGATGAACTGGAACCGCTGGTGCTTTACATTCGGCATCTCGGCGGTGGCGGCGTCAAAACGGTCGCGCCAACCGGTGATGCCGCACATGGGAAGGAAGTGTTTGCGGCGCAGCACTGTGCGAGTTGCCATCGGATCAGCGATACCGGCAGCGTCTATGGGCCGGAGTTGACCCGCATCGGATCCGCGCGGTCGCCGGAGTACTTGCGCGAGTCGATCCTGAACCCTTCCGCGGACATCTCGCAGGATTACGACGGCGTTACTGTTGTGACGCGCGACGGCAAGAGGTTGACCGGCGTCCGGATCAACGAAGACTCGTTCTCCGTGCAAATGCGGTTGCCGGATCAGCAGTTCGCCATGTTCGATAAGACTAAGTTGGCGTCCGTCGAGGACCTGGCGACGTCGCTGATGCCGGCTTACAAGTTACCCGCGAAGGATCTGGATGACCTGGTCGCTTATCTCTACTCGCTTCGCGGCGATGTTGCGGGGGCGGATGTGACGAAGGCGCCGGGAATCCATTGATGCGGACCGTTTTCGCGTTTCTACTTTGTTTGGTTCCCGCTTATGCGCAGGTAACTTATGATCGCCTGGTCCATGCCCTCGATGAGCCGCGGAACTGGCTGACTTACTGGGGCGACTATTCGGGCATACGGTATCGCACCTTGGACCAGATCAACACGGCGAACGTAAAGGACCTGCGCGTCGAATGGATGTTCCAGACCGGTAAGGGCGGCGCGTTTGAAACCGTGCCGCTGGTGGTCGATGGTGTCATGTACTTGACCGCGGGCGACGGAGTGGCGATGGCGCTCGATGCGCGCAGCGGCCGCCAGCTTTGGCGCTACGCGCATGTCTTCCCGGCCGGTCATAACGCGAGCGGCGTTAATCGCGGCTTGGCGATTCTGGGCGACCGGTTGTTCATGGTGACGCCTGACGCGTACGTGATCGCTCTGGAGGCGAGGACCGGGAAACTGATCTGGCAATCCGAGATGACTTCCACTCCCGGAGGCGGACAGTATGCGACTCTTGCACCTCTGGTGGTGAAGGATAAGGTTATAGTCGGCATCTCCGGCGGTGAGCAGGGCGTCCGCTGCTTCATCGACGCTTATGATGCGGCGACCGGAAAACGAGCGTGGCGCTTCTATACAGTTCCGTTGAAGGGCGAGCCGGGCGGTGACACGTGGGAGAACGACTCAGCCCAACGGGGCGGCGGGCCGCCTTGGATGACGGGCACCTACGATCCCAAGTTACAGACGATATACTGGGGCGTCGGCAATCCCGGCCCCGATCTCTACGGCGATGTGCGCAAGGGCGATAACCTATACACGTGCTCCTTGGTCGCGCTCGATCCGGATACGGGAAAACTCAAGTGGTATTTCCAATTCACGCCGCATGACACGCATGACTGGGATGCGGCGGAGACGCCGATGCTGCTGGACTTACCCTGGAACGGTACAACCCGTAAGTTAGTCGTCCAGGCGAATCGGAATTCCTTCTTCTATGTGCTTGATCGGGAAACCGGCGAGTTTCTAAAAGGCTTCCCATTTACAAGGCAAACGTGGGCCAAACAGTTGGACGACAAGGGCAGGCCGGTCTTGCTCCCGAACACAGAGCCGACGCCGGAGGGGACGCGTCTTTGCCCGGGTCTGGCTGGTGGGACAAATTGGATGGCGCCATCGTATAATCCGGATACGAAACTGTTCTATGTGGCCGCGCGGG
Organism: Bryobacteraceae bacterium; assembly: GCA_965225785.1. Taxonomy (GTDB): domain Bacteria; phylum Acidobacteriota; class Terriglobia; order Bryobacterales; family Bryobacteraceae; genus Bog-113. Next base: position 1,081,867 of record CBDDBV010000035.1, read on the forward strand.
AGCAGTGCGACGTCTACTTCAGTTCCCCGCCCGTTTATAAGAAGGGTCAGTCTTACTGGGGAACAGCGTTCCGGCCGCAGACCAACGAGAAACAATACGGGATGCTAAGGGCGCTCGATCCTTTGACCGGGCAGGTCAAGTGGGACTTTGAGTATCACACGCCGCCGCTGGCGGGCACGCTTTCGACATCCGGCAGCTTGGTCTTCTCCGCGGACGAAGACGGCTATCTGATGGCGTTCGACGCGAAGACCGGCAAGAACCTGTGGAAGATCAACACCGGTAATCGCATCGTCAGCTCGCCGATCACTTACATGCTGGACAACCGGCAATATGTGACGATTCCGTCCGGCGCAGTTCTCATTACTTTCGCGCTGCCCGAATAGCATGGCGCAATATGACGCGTTCGCGGACTTCTACAACCGCGATTGGGGAGAAGACTACCATCAGCAATTGAGCGCCATCCTGCACAAGTTGCTGCTTGCGAATCTGGCGCCTGGAGATTCCATCCTGGATGTTGGCTGCGGTACGGGTACAGTCGCGGCTTGGCTGACTGAACGCGGATTCGCGGTCACGGGAATCGACCAATCCAAAGCTATGCTGGAGTTTGCAAGGCGGAACGCGCCGGGCGCTGAGTTTATACGCGCCGATGCGCGGTCGTTCGACCTTGACCGTACGTTCACAGCCTCCATCGCCACTTTCGAGGCGATGAACCACGTACTAGATGAATCGGAGTTAGCCGGCAGCTTCCGGTGCATCGCGCGCGCCACGGAGCGCTGCTTCGTGTTTGACATGACTCGCGAGACGGCTTACGACTTATTCTGGAACGGCGAGCATACCGTGGTTCAAGATGGAATCACGTGTAGGATGCAATCGAGTTACGACCCAATCTCTCGAATCGCGACCTGCCGCACTGAAGTGGGCGCTAAGTTGGATGAGATTACCGAGCGTTACTACGATGCCGTTCACGTGGAGCGCATGTTAAAGGATGCGGGGTTTACGAGCGTGCGGCGGTTCGACGGCAAGCGTGATCTCGGGATGTATAGTAACGTGGCCATTGGCCGATTCTTCTACCAATGCTTTCGGTAATTACCGAAGCCGAAGAGCTGGAGGCGCTTCGACCGGAGTGGACCGAGTTGTGGCGCAACGATCCAAGATCCACGCCGTTTCAGTCACCGGAATGGCTGCTCGCCTGGTGGCATCATCTGTTCCAGGGCGGCCGCCTTTGGACTGTGGCGCAGCGGCGCGACGGTAAGTTAGTATCGCTGCTACCGGCTTTTCGATATGGAGACCGAGCGCAGCACTTGACTTTGATCGGAACTGGAATCACCGATTACCTCGACTTACTCGGCGAGCCGATCGACTCTATTCCAGGCGACTGGCAAGACGCCAGTCTGGAAGAGCTTCGGCCGGGATCGCCCCTACTTGCCCTTGGTGCAGCGGGAGAGTGCTCGGTGTGTCCGGTGGCTCCCCTGCCCGCGACGGTCGATCCGAAGTTGACCGTCGACATACATCGGGCCAGCAACCGATTGCACCGGGCGGGTACTGTGAAGATGGAGCGCGTCGAGAGTCTGGATAGTCTCTTCGAACTTCATCACGCCCGATGGGTGGAGCGGAACGAGGAAGGCATGCTGGCCGATGCAAAGGTGCAGGCGTTCCACCGCGAAGTAGCCCGAGGGTTTGCCGCGCTCGGGATACTACGGCTATACGAGATGACACTCGATGGCAGAGCGATCGCGGCTGTTTATGCATTCACGCACCGGCGACGCACTTACGGGTACTTAACCGGATTCGACCCGGCACTTACTAAGTTAAGTCCGGGCACAGTGCTGCTGGCGCACGCCTTCACGGAAGCAACACAGGAAGGCGCGCTCGAGTTCGACTTCCTCAGAGAGCAGGAAGCCTATAAGTACCGATGGGGCGCGAAAGACCGGACCAACTACAAAGTCAGGCTGTCGCGGGATCGATCTTATCGGGATCGATACCTAACTCGGTGATTGCGGCGGCGGCTTTCTTGGCGTCGAATTTGCCGTCGCGGGATAGTCTCGAGAGGGCGGCGGCAGCGATGGATGCCGCGTTCATTTCGAAATGCTCGCGCAGATAGGCGCGGTTTTCACTGCGGCCGAAGCCGTCGGTTCCGAGACTCAACAAGCGTCCGGCGAGCCAGGGAGCGAGTTGGTCCGGAACCATCTTCATGTAGTCGGAAGCGGCGATAATCGGGCCCTCGGCGCCTTCGAGCGCAGAGAGTATGTAGGGGACTTTCGGAGCGTCGGCGGGATGCATGCGGTTCCAGCGATCGGCCCGCAGAGCGTCGCGGCGAAGTTCGTTGTAACTGGTGACGCTCCATATATCGGCGGAGACGCCGTACTTCTCACCTAGAATTGCCTGAGCTTTGAGCGCTTCGTTCAGGATAGGACCGCTGCCGAAGAGCTGAACGCGGGTCTTAGGCTTCTTGTCTTCCGAAGCTTTGAACTTATAGATGCCGCGGAGAATCCCTTCTGCGGAACCTTCCGGCATGCCGGGCTGGGCGTAGTTTTCGTTATAGAGCGTGATGTAGTAGAACAGATCTTCCTGTTCCTGGTACATGCGGCGGATGCCATCCTGAATGATGACGGCGATCTCATAGGCATAAGCCGGATCGTAAGTTGCGAGCGTGGGAACAGTGCTGGCAAGTAATGGGCTGTGACCGTCCTGGTGCTGCAAGCCTTCGCCGTTTAGCGTGGTGCGGCCGGCGGTGCCACCCATAAGGAACCCTTTACCACGGGAATCGGCGAAGGCCCAGATCAGGTCGCCTACGCGCTGGAAACCGAACATGGAGTAATAAGTGAAGAACGGAATCATCTCCACGCCGTAGTTGGTGTAAGAGGTTCCAGCGGCGGTGAAGGATGCCATGGAACCGGCTTCCGTGATTCCTTCTTCGAGAATCTGGCCGTCGCGCGATTCCTTGTAATAAAGCATGATGTCCGAATCATGGGGCTTATAAAGCTGGCCGGCGCTGGCATAGATACCGAACTGACGGAACATGGCTTCCATGCCGAACGTACGCGCTTCGTCAGGGATGATAGGGACGATGCGCTTGCCGATCTTGTCATGCTTCATCAAGCGGGTGAGCAGCTTGACGAAGGCCATGGTGGTTGACGGGTCAGGACCTTTGGACCCTTCGAGCATCTCGCTTAAGTATTCGAGCGTAGGCGCCTGGAACTGCGACGGACCGAACTGGCGCTTGGGCATGTAGCCGCCAAGCTGTTTGCGGCGCTCATGCATGTAGGCCATTTCCGGGCTGGAATCCGGTGGACGGTAGAAGGCGCCATCGCGCGCGGCGTCATCCGGGATGGGAATCTCAAAACGCTGGCGGAAATATTCCATTTTCTTCTCATCGAGCTTCTTCTGCTGGTGAGTGGGATTGCGGCCTTCGAAGTCCGCGATGCCGTAGCCTTTGACGGTCTTCGCGAGGATGATGCTGGGTGCGCCTTTGAAATCCGACGCGGCTTTGTAAGCGTTGTAGATCTTTTTCGGATCATGACCGCCGCGACGCAGGCGGCCGATCTCTTCATCGCTCATGTGCTCGACGAGCTTGAGCAGTTCGGGGTATTTTCCGAAGAAATTCTCGCGGACATAAGCGCCACCCTTAGCTTTGAAAGCCTGGTATTCGCCATCGACGGCCTCATTCATGCGCTTGATGAGCAGGCCGGATTCGTCGCTGGCGAGGAGCGGATCCCAATCCTCGCTCCAGAGGCACTTAATGACATTCCAACCGGCTCCGCGGAAAGCCGCTTCGAGTTCCTGAACGATCTTGCCGTTGCCGCGCACGGGCCCATCGAGCCGCTGCAGATTGCAGTTGACGACGAAGATGAGGTTATCGAGTTTCTCGCGCGAACCCAAGGTGATGGAGCCGAGCGATTCGGGCTCGTCGGTTTCGCCATCGCCAAGGAAAGCCCAGACCTTGCGCGGAGTCTCGGGGATGAGACCGCGATTTTCCATGTAGCGCATGAAGCGCGCCTGATAGAGAGAATTGATGGGCGCGAGACCCATGGAAACGGTGGGGAAGTTCCAGAAGTCCGGCATCAGCCACGGGTGCGGATAAGATGACAGGCCGGGCGTGTCACGCAGTTCGTGGCGGAAGTTTTCGAGATGCTGCTGCGTGAGCCGGCCTTCCATGAAGGCGCGGGCGTAGACACCGGGAGAAGCGTGGCCCTGGAAGTAAACGAAGTCACCGGGCTGATCGCCGTAGCTGGCGTGGAAGAAATGGTTGAAGCCGACTTCGAGGAGCGCGGCGAGCGAGGCGTAAGTGGAGATGTGGCCGCCGATGCCGTCGTCGTACTTATTTTGGTGAGACACCATGGCCATAGCGTTCCAGCGCATGATGCTTTTGATGCGGCGTTCGAGCGCGCGATCACCGGGGTACGGTAGCTCGGAATTGACCGAGATCGTGTTGACGTAAGGAGTGTTGAGCTGGACCGGGATGTCGACGCCATTGGTGCGGGCGCGTTCGGCGAGCTTCTCCATCAGGAAGGCGGCGCGGTCGGGTCCGACCTGGTCGACGATTTGGTCAAAGGCCTCAAGCCACTCGCTCGTTTCGCGGGGATCGAGATCCACCGTACGCTCGGTAAGGTTCTGGTGCATAGGTTCCTTAATTATAGGGAATGGCGGAAGCCAGTGGGTGTCGAACCCACCAGTGACGGGATACGCCACTCGCCGGGTTTGAAGTCCGGGCCCAGCACCGGCCAGATTTGGCTTCCGACGCGATTGTAACAATGCCGAGGGACGTCATCAGTGAGCGACCGCCTGATTGAGGAGTTCGCCGACATAGCCGACGCCGGGATAAGTGCCGAGGGTGATCAGGTCAGCGAGACCGGATGCCTTCGTTTGGGATTGCAGGTTGGCGGCGGCGAGCGTATAGCCGGAACCGGCAATGCCAAACCATAGACCGTCCGGATTACCGGGAGAAGCGAACGCGCCGGTGCCGTCACCGAGGAAGATTTTGACCTCGGATCCATCGTCCAGCGCAAGGTCTGGGATGCCATCGCCGTTGAGGTCCGTGACGATCAGGGATTTGGCTGTCGCAACGAACTCATTGGGCTGGGCGAAGGCACCGCCTCCCAGGCCCAGGAAAATGAACACGTCACTCTGGCCGACAGCCACCAGGTCGGGAAGGCCATCGACGTTGAGGTCGGCTATTTGAGCGGAGTAGATTCCCTGATTCAAAGGGTAAGTGCGGGAAACGAACCCCCCTGTGCCAGTAGACAGTAAGACCGACACGCCACCCGGCGAAATGGTCGACGCCACGATGTCGGAAACTCCATCGCCGTTCAGATCCGCTGCAACCAGGGTCCGGACTCCGGGTGCGGTTAGGGCAGTGGGCGCGCTGAATCGGCCCGCGCCATTGCCGAAGAAAACCTGAATCTGACCGGTGGCTTGCTTTGAAAACCCAGCAACGTCAAGGTTGCCGTCCCCGTTGAAATCGCCAGTGACAAGGGACTGCTCAATCAAAGATGAAACCGTGACGATGGGTTGCGCGAACGTGCCGTCGCCGTGTCCCGCGAGGAAATCGAGATCGTTGTTGTTTAGGTTCACCAGCAGGTCGGGAATGCCGTCGTTGTTGAAGTCGCCGGCGATCGGACACGTTCCTTTGGAGCTTTGCAGTGAAAGCGCGGCGGAGCGTTGCAGCGCCGCGCTGCGTTGCCCGGTTCCGAGCAAGATCTGGACTCCGCCACCGGAACTGACGGCGGCGTCGTCATGGCCGTCGCCATTGAAATCCGCAACGGCGATGCAATTTCCGACGGAGTTTAGCCGCACCACAGGATCGTCCCCGAACTGACCGGCACCGGAATTTAGAAGCACCGTAGTTGCCGAGGCGGAAGAATCGAAGGCCGCTATGATATCGAGGCGGCCGATCCCTCGAAGGTCAACGAGCTGCACGCTGTACCAATACTGATTCGCGGGATACAAAACGGGGTTGGAGAAAGTTCCATCGCCCTTGCCCAACAAAACTGCGGGGTCAGGTGTGACGATGTCCGGAATACCATCGCCGTTCACGTCGCCAATTGCAATGCCAGATATGGGTAAGGATACGGTGCTTACAACATAGATGTGCGGGGCTGCGAACGTGCCGTCGCCGTCTCCGAGAAAAACCGCAAGAAGTCCTTTATTCACCGACTCAAGAACGAGATCCTGCTTTCCATCGCCATTCAAGTCGGCAGCGCCAACGGGACCAAACGATTGCGTCGTAGTGAAAGTGGTTCCGGTTTCAAACTTCCCGGTCCCGTCCCCAAATAGAATCAAGACACCGCCCGGTTGAGTGGCGGCTAGATCCAACTTACCGTCTCCATTAAAATCAGCGATCGCGACGCTTCCGTTGAGCGCCTGCGCGAGTACAGTTGAAGGATGCTGGAAGGTTCCGTTTCCGTTTCCCAAGGCAATCTCGATGCCGTCTTCACTGGCGCACACGAGGTCCAGTTTTCCATCGGCGTTGAGGTCAGCCAAATACACGTTGGTTAGCTCGAAACTCAGAGAGTAAGTAGTGGATGCCGTGAAGCCACCGCTCGCCGACCCAAGGAAAACCAGAATTGCGGGAGCGCCTTGTTGACAGACGACCAAGTCAGGAAAACCATCGCCATTCAGATCCGCAGCGAGCAAGAAATCCCGGTCGATGGTAACTAAAGGTAGCGTGAGTGTTTCATCGCCAGCGAAGGTGCCGTTACCGGTACCCGCGTGAATGTGGATGAGGCCCGTGCTCTGGTCAAAGGTAGCGAGATCGAGGATGCCATCGTGATTGAAGTCGGCGATGGCGGAGTTGTTTCCGAGATAGTTGCGGGGACCGGCGAACGATACATTGGTCTGCGCGGCGGCGATTCCGGCGAGAAGAAAGGTGGCGGCGATCAGTTTCACGGCGACGGCTCCTGATGGAATTATTGGCCGTACAACAGTAGCAGAGGCGTGTGACGAAAGTAAGGTCATCGCGTTACCCTTCCGGAAGTCCGCCGGGAAACGGTGAAGCGGCGGTCGAGATCCGGGGTGAGTTCGCAGCCGAAGCCGGGACCTTCCGGGATGGTGACGAAGCCGTCCCGCACGGTGGGGATAGCGGTGAGCACGTCCTTATACCAGCCGTTGTAAAAGGCGCGGACGGATTCCTGGACGAGTGCGTTGGGCGCGTTCAGCGATAAGTGCGTGGAGGCGGTGAAGACGACGGGGCCGGTGCAATCATGCGGAGCGACGGGCAGATGCCAGGCTTCGGCCATCGCGGCGATTTTGCGGGCTTCGGACAGGCCGCCGCACCAGGCAAGATCGAGCATGACGATACCGGCCGCACCGGTTTCGACAAGGTCGCGAAAGGCCCAGCGGCTGCCGAGCGTTTCGGACGCGCAGACCGGAGCGGGCGATGCGGCGGCATAGCGCTTGAGGCTGCTGAGACTGTCCATTTTGATCGGGTCCTCATGCCAGTAAGTGTCATAGGGTGCGAGGGCTTTGGCGATGGCGATGGCGGGCAGGAGCTGCCACATGGAGTGGAACTCGACCATGATGTCCATGCGATCGCCCACACGTTTGCGGATGGCATCAAAGGGCGCGAGCGCGGTCTTGAGTTCGGCGTTGGAGATGTGAAGTCCGTGGTTGGCTTCGGCGGCGATGTCGAACGGCCAAATCTTCATGGCTGAGATGCCCTGAGCAAGAAGCGATTCGGCGAGATCGGCGGGACGAGTGAGGAAGGCGTTGAGGTCATCGAAGCCAGTGATGGCGTTTGCGTCGGAAGAAGCGATGCCCCAGTTGGCGGTGGATTGGGTTTCGGCGCGACGCATATAGTTGGAGCCGGCGCAGGTGTTGTACGTGCGGATGCGATCGCGGGTGCGGCCGCCGAGCATCTGAACGACGCTTCGGTTGACGGATTTGCCGAAGAGATCCCAAAGCGCGAGATCGATGGCGGATGCGGCGCGGGCTTCGACGCCGGTGCTGCGGAAACCGAGATACGGGACGAGGTCGCGCGAGATGGCGTCGATGGCGAGCGGGTCGCGACCGATGAGGCGCGGAGCAAGATCGTCATGCAGGTAGGCCTCGACCGCGCTGGGGCTGAAGAAGGTTTCGCCGAGACCGGTGAGGTGCTGATCCGTGTGGACGTGCAGCCAGAGGAGTTGGGGGAACTCGGCGATGCGGATGGTTCCGAGCGCTGTGATCAGCATCGGGGTTCCGGGGTGATAAGGGTGGCGCCGCAGTGGTTCGGGAGCGTGGGTTGGCCGCAGTTATGTGCCGCTTGGACGGCCTTACGTGCCTTAACTTGGGCCTTATTTGCCACGAAACGCAGACCCAAGGATCGATAAGTGGATATCTTTGCAACAGATTGGCGCATTTGGGGCGCGAAAAAAAGTTTTTGTTGGTTGGAGATGGTGAAACTTCGGTTTTGCTCGGTCATGTTTTCCCGCCTGGGCGCTCCTTCCCATGCTGAGTTTACAGGCGAAAGTGCGGGTGGCGGGGGTTAGATGGGGTTGGAAGTTGAGGGTAAGTGGTTTGGAATGTGGGGGAAAGGGAGATTTTTGGGAGGACGTGAACGGCGGTCGATAGCAATAGAGGACGTCGCAGGAGGGGTGAGTTCGGGACGGAGCGAATCAAAGCTCATCGGCGCCGAAGGCTGAGGAACTCCACGGATTCCTCGAGTGCGGCGATCTGCTCCGAGCTACGGGACTCACCAAACGACCCGGACAGGATAAGCCGCAATCTGCCGGTCGCTTGTGATTAGCGGCATACCTTCCGCCATAGCCTGCGCGATGAGCACCCGGTCGAATGGGTCGCGATGAAGATCCGGCAGTGCGGCCAGCGCGGTGATGTGACTGGGACGTATGGGTAAGACCGGACCACCGACGAGGGCTGTGGCGCGCGCGAACCAACTCACCGGATCTGAAATTGGCAGAAGCCGTTTTCTGCTCTTGATTACAATCTCCCAGTAAGAGACCACGCTCAGCGCCGGTATCGACCCTGAAATGGTGACTCGAGCCATATCGGAAAGCCGTTCAGGGGATAACAGCATCCACAAGAGTGTACTGGTGTCGAGAAGGCCTACCACTTCCCTTCCCAAAACTCGTCGGCCTCACGCGGAGCAAGAGCGTTATCCCAGCCTTGCGGGAGGTCAAACTCGCCGCGCATCGCACCGAACGGCGGCTGGCGCGGGGTTGAAAATGAGGCCAAGCGAGCAACGGGTTTGCCGTCGCGATGAATGACTACATCTTCGCCACTTTGGACAAGATCGAGGAGATGGGATAACTGCTCCTGAGCTTGATCGATGTTTAGTTCGATCATTTCATGACCATTTTATCTGAAGATCTTGCCAAGGATCAATTTGAGTGCGGTTGCGCGACTTGCGAGGCGGACGTCCGGTTAGGGATTGCGGGCACGATGCGGGTTGTGGTTGAAGAGACGCCATGAAGGGGTCCTCGGTGAACACCCAAAAGCGGCCATAGGTGATCAGTTGTGATCATGTATGGCCGGGTTTGAGGCGATCACCGAAGCGAGGGATGAAACGAGCTTGCCGTTCAGCCAAGAACTGTGGCTAACCCGGCGACTAGCGTGGACTGATCAGCAGCCGAGAGCACACCGAGTTTTCGGATCACTAAACTCTGCTCGATTGTCGCGAATACGGGCTTGATTGCGGATGGCTTTAGAAGGCCGGCCGCGCTCCAATGCGATACCCGCATTTCACCCAATTTCGCATCGGAGCGGAGTTGGGAAGCGATCGCCATAATCACGATGTCGGGCGTCGACGCATTGTAGGTTCCGCGGCTCACCACGACGGCGGGGCGCTGTTTAGACCCTAGTTGATTTGTAAAGGGAAACGGAACGAGAACGATATCGCCGAACTCATATGGCATCGTAAACGTCGTCTTCCGGATTTTTCCAGATTGCGGCGAATGCCGACGCACTCAATTCGGCGCTGGCGCGAATCAAAGCTCGGTTGCCGCCTCGAAGACTAAGGAGATCTACGAAATCCTCGACCGCGGCGATCTGCTCCGAGCTAAGGGACTGAATTTTTGTAGCAAGATTTTCTACAGCAGGGTTCATGGTGTGCAAGGGCCCTCTACATGGATTCTACCCGGCCCGGGGGTAGCCCTTGCGCTAGCACCGAATGCCTTCCGCCATAGCCTCGCGATGAAGGCTCACCACTTCCCTTCCCAAAACTCGTCGGCCTCACGCGGAATAAGAGCGGTATCCCAGCCTTGCGGTAGGTCAAACTCGCCGCGCATCGCACCGAACGGCGGCTGGCGCGGGGTCGAAAATAAGGCCAAGCGAGCAACGGGTTTGCCGTCGCGGTGGATGACTACATCTTCGCCGCTTTGGACAAGATCGAGGAGGTGGGATAACTGCTGCTGAGCTTGATCGATGTTTAGTTCGATCATTTCATCACCATTTTATCTGAAGATCTTGCCGACAAATGGGCCGAGGAGCGAACTTGTTCAGTAGACTGGCCGCTGCGCGACGTGGATCGGAGGGCAGGTACTTGAGTGCTAAGTGGCTATCGGCATAGGGGTAGGCCGTGAAAGGCAGGGCGGCGAACCTCGTTTTGCATGCGCGAGACGGTTGGGTAACTGACATGCCCGACAGCATCGGCACCACCGCCACGTCACGGCAGTGTCCTTAGGGTTTTGTGTTTGCAGGGACGGAAGTCCTAACATGAGGTGAGAGCCATGACCGTGTTGACGATCGAACTTCCGGACGAACAGAATGCCGTGCTCGCGGCCAAAGCGCAGGCAAGGGGACTTTCCGCCGAGCAGTATGCCCGGCAATTAGTCGAGCGGGATCTGGCCCCGGACTGGCTTCTTCAGTCCTGGGACAGTTCCCACGGTGCCGGCCTCGATCAGCTTTCGATGGAGGAGATCGACGCCGAAATCGCGGCGGCCCGCGGAACGCGCCGGGATGAATCCGAATTGCGACCGGGCCCATGATCCGGGTTGTTCTCGACACCAATATTGTTGTGTCCGCGTTGTTGCAGCCGCTCGGTCCACCCGCTCAGGTGCTTATGCCGGCCCTGAGCGGTTCGATCCAACTGTGCGTTAGCGGCAGTGTCTAAGCGGAGTACGAAGAGGTCATCAGGCACCCCCGGTTTCAACGTAGCGCTGATGTCATTGCCGCGACGCTCCCATCCCCGGATTGCGGCGCGCCAGGCTATTCGCGAGAACGGATTTTGGGTGAGCCCGTCCGAACGAGTCAGGGCGTGCTCCGACCCGGACGACGATATGTTCCTGGAATGCGCCTTGGCAGCGAAGGCGGAATATGTGGTGACGGGGAATCTCAAACACTTTCCGGTATGGTGGGCGGGAAACCTCATTGTGACGCCGCGCTGGGTGCTCGAGAGGTGTTAGTGGTGAAACCGTAATCGTTCAAGCGTAAGCGAAGTAGCGCCGCGAGAACTTTCCCGGCTTTCGTCGCCGGCCAAACGTTCATGCAAGTAGGCATCCGCATGAACGGGGACGCGGCCGTGGGGTTTTAGTTGGAATGAACGACATGCGCGCGATTCTGGACTAGAGCATTCGCCCTTGCGGTTCGATTCTTGCGATGGAATTCCAGAAAGATCCAATGTCATTTGAACGTCCGCTGGCGTTAACCGATACACGTGAAGAACGAGCCGCGCGCCTCAATTCCGGGTTGGGATAGGTGCGGCTCGAATGGCTTGAGTACCGATTCCGCAAAGCGGATTTTCCAGCGATATGCGGAGGGTGAGCTGACGTTGGAGCAGATGGCGGAAGAAGTTCGGGAATTGAATGCGAGAGAGTTCGGACCCGTACCTGTATACGGGGACTGACGTTCTCCGGAATTTGCCTGGGATTCGAGACGGTTGCACTGGCGGCTTACGGGCGAACGCGACAACAGCCCGTCTGCTTGAGATTGCCCCGGCAAGTGTCTACGGCAGCTTTGACGTCCGGCACTTGAAAGCGATTCATCAACGTCTGTCCAAGACGTCTATGAGTGGGCGGGCCGGTTCCGCACGATAAATATCTCCAGGGGCGCGCATCTGTTCGGCGCGGCGCCGTTTCTGGAGACCGCCCTAACCGATGTTCTGGGCGGGTTGGCGCGGGAAAATCATCTGTCCGGCCTTGAGGCGGCGGCGCTCGCCGAGCGCGCGGGTTATTACCTGGGTGAGATTAGTGCCGCGCACCTGTTTCGAGAAGGCAATGGCCGCGCGCAACGGGAATTCCTTCGACAGTTATGTGGGCGGGCTGGCTTTCAGATCGATTGGAGCGCGATCACCCGTGAGGAGATGGTTGCGGCGGCGCGCGAAAGTTTCAGGACGGGAGGAAGTTAGGGGCTGGCGGGGCTGCTTTTGAAGGCGATGGGGTGCTTCTGATCTGAAGCCGGACGCTTTGCTCCCGGAGAAGTGTGAACGCATAGCAATGAGGCCGCTAACTCGCGCTAGCGGAAATAGAAGCAGGTATAAACCATGCGTTACTGGCTACCCTTCAATAGGTCCGGGAACTCTACGAATTATATCATTTGACCCGTTAAAGCGATTTTACCTTAGTAGCAAGTAAAGAATAAGCAAAAATATTTCTTGCGTTGCTTCAGGGAATCATCTACATTGGTTCAAGACTTCGGTAAAGACCGAACGTCCAGGAGCGTCAATGGCAACTTATCTGATCGCCGCTGAAAACCCTGAGGCCACCTCATTCACATCCGTTATTCGTGAACTCGGTGGGCAATTCCTTCACTCCTCATTCGGAATTGTGCCGTGGCCCGACACGGCAGAAGCGCTTTGCCGCAGGTTAGAGCCGGTGCTGCAAGGGCACCTCGCGGTCTGCTCTGTTGATTCCGCAGACTGGAGCTACAGATGACTCGTCCCGAGCGCCTAAAAGTTTTGGGGCGCCGGGAAGACTTTTCGGATATCATCTCAAAACACTGAATTTCATGCACGGAGCTTATCGAGATTTTTTCAGGAAGGTTACGGGGGAAGATGCCCTTCCTTACCAAGAACGATACGGAAGCGATCCATTTTTATCCACCCTGCTTGTGATCCCGACCGGCTTAGGAAAGACGGACGCGGTTATTCTGCCATGGCTTTACGCCCAAGCTTGTGGAGACCCCAGAGCACCCACGCGGTTGATTATCGTTTTGCCGAGGCGTAATTTGACAAACCAGACTGCTGATAATGCGCGAAAACGGGTAGCTTCGGCAGGGCTGGCTGAGCGCGTGCGTGTGCTGGAATTGTTGGGCGGCAGCAAGGAGAACAGAGATTCCTTGGGACCCGTTTCACCAGCAATCATCGTCTGCGTACAGGATTTATACTTCAGCCGAGCGCTTAACCGGGGGTATGCGCGGCGGCCACCGCGTTGGCCGATCGATTTCGCGCTGTACAACCAGGACTGTTTGATCGTCTTGGATGAGATTCAGCTGATGGACGATGCGCTTGCTACTTCTCGGCAGCTGGCGGGTTTTCGGGAGATGTTCGGGACTTATGGCCGAGCGCCGTCAGTGTGGATGTCGGCAACCGTGAATGAAGATTGGCTTCGAACGGTCAACTGCCCCGAGTTGCCGAAAACCATTCGTCTGGAGGATAAGGATCTCGTTCACCCGCTGGTGTTAAGGCGTATTCACGCCAGGAAAGAGCTTGGCCCTGCGCCCGTTGAATGCCGTGAACCGAAGGGCTGTGCTAAATTCACGCTTTCTCAACACCGGAAGGGAACGCGAAGCTTGGTGGTATGCAATACGGTACACCGCGCCCGCGAGATCCACTCCGCGATCAGCGCCGAATTTCCAAGCGCGGTTCTGATCCATTCCCGCTTTCGTCCGTTTGATCGCGACGCCGCCGCCGAGGCGCTAAAAGAGATCCCTGAGCAGGGCCAGATCGTGGTTTCAACGCAGGTGCTGGAAGCCGGGGTGGACATTACGGCGCGCCTTCTAATCACCGATGTTGCTCCTTGGGGGAGTCTCGTTCAGCGATTCGGACGAGTTAACCGTTATGGAGACGATGTTGAATCCGTAATTCGTTGGGTGGATGGGCCCTTGTACGCCAAGCAGAAGGATCCGACGGCCCCTTATTCATCGGACGAGATCAAGCGCGCAACCGACCGGCTTCAAGGACTAACCTCGGGTTCACCTGCTGACTTGCCTGGTGACGATGGCCCGGAGCCCTGGCAATTTGTGTTGAGGAAAGCTGATCTGATAGATCTTTTCGACACCACGCCGGATCTTGGAGGTAACGAACTAGACGTCTCCCGCTTCATTCGGGCCACTGAGGACAAGGACGCGTATGTGGCGTGGCGCGACTGGGACTCGGATTCTGCACCGCCGCCTTCTTTAAGAGAAATTTCGGACGACGAGCTTTGCCCCGTTTCGCTCGGCGATGTTCGAGATCAGCTGAAGGGCGGGCGCGAACTATACTCCTGGAGCTTCGCCACCGAAGAGTGGGCGCGGGTGCAGAAGGATCGGCTCTACGCGGGTATGGTTTTGGTCGCCCGCGCTGACGCCGGGGGCTACACAAGCAGCGCAGGTTGGTCGCCGGAAAGTAAAGTTCGCGTGGACCCTATTGCGGGTTCGGACCATGAGATGGAGAGCGATTCAAGTGATTTCCCTTCATTTCCGAAGTATCGTCAGCTCCTATACTGTCACACGACCCGGGTGGTACAAGAACTGGAACTCCTTCTCGGCGTTATAACGCTTGATCCGCTTCACGCAGCGGCGCTGCGCGCCGCCGCTTCTAAGCATGATTGGGGGAAATCCCATAAAGTGTTCCAAGAGGCTCTTCACCGAAGCGACAAATACGATGACTTTCTCGCCAAGCAGTGCAGAAAAGATGCGGACCGGTATAGACGAAAACACTTTCGGCATGAACTTGGGAGCGCGCTAGCGATGCTCATGGTAGGGGAGTCGGATTTATCGGCTTACCTGGTGGCCGCACATCACGGAAGGATCCGTATAGGAATTCGCTCCAGGCCTGGTGAGACGCCGAATGGGGCCGTTCAGGTCGCGCACGGAATATGTGAGGGAGACATTCTTCCAGAATGCGAGCTAACGGACGGCGTATCGGTCCCGTCAGTTAGGTTGTCGCTCGGGTTGATGGAACTCGGCGCAGATGGCGGATCCTGGACGGATCGAATGCTCCGATTGCGCGACAGCGTGGGAGTCTTCCGCCTTGCCTATCTCGAGATGATCTTGCGGGCGGCGGATGGCCAAGCAAGCGAGAACCCATGGCCGGAGGCGACCGCATGCCTACCTTGATGCTTGCCGGTTGCACTGCGGCACCGTTTGGAAACTACCTGAAAGCTCTCGGGATATTCAGGTTGGTGGCCGCCCAAGCGGACAGCGGAGCGCGGGGCTGGTGGGAAGGCGAGACCTTTGCGCTCGAATCGAGCCTTTCGGAAGCGGACCTCACGAGCTTCTTCGTAGAGCGGTACGAGCCTACTCCGATTCTTGCGCCGTGGAACGGCGGGAGCGGATTCTATCCGAAAGATAACAAAGACGGGATTAACGCGATCGCCGCGTCGGATGCGGGGCGGCTTTCCCGCTACCGAAGAGCGATTGAACTCTGTTTTGAATTTGAGGAGGTAAAGCTAGGCAAGGGAAATGACGAGGACGAACGGCGAGCGTCCATTCTCCGGCGCTGCCGCAACCTTCTGGACGATAACGCGGTTGAGTGGCTAGATGCGTCGGTGGCTATCTCAGCGGATGGAAGCCGTTCGTTTGCACCTGTCTTAGGCACCGGGGGCAATGAGGGGCGGCTGGATTACACGAACAATTTTATGGCACGGATTGGCTCGTTGCTTATCGCGCCGAAACAAACGCCAGTACGGGAGCTGCTGGAGAGCGCCATTTTTGGGTCTCGGACGACTGCGCTTGAGCTGGGAGCGGCGGGGCAGTTTGATCCGGGCCGTGCCGGAGGTCCGAACCAAGGCCCTGGAACCGAGAGCGGGTCCACCACCAACCCTTGGGATCTCGTTCTTACTCTGGAAGGAGCGACGGCGTGGGCCAGCGGTTTGTATCGACGTCAAGGAACCGGGTATCGATCCATCTTGTGCAGCCCTTTCACGGTACAGGCAAGCAAGGTGGGATACGAGTCAGCCGCTGCCGGCGATGATGCTAGGGGCGAGATTTGGGCGCCTCTCTGGTTGAGGCCCGTGCGATATGAGGAGTTGAAAACCCTTCTCCGTGAGGGACGCGCAAGCGTGAATGGCCGCCCCGCGTCAAACGCGATCCAATTCGCGGAGGCCGCATGTTCGCTAGGAGTTGATCGTGGCATCGACCGGTTCGTCCGATACAGTTTGTTAAAGCGGCGCGGTGATAGCTATGTGGCGCTTCCAACCGGGATCTTCAAGGCTGGATATCGTAGCGAAGCGGACCTTATACGGGAATTTCAGACGTTCTTCGATACCTTCACGCGGCGTGACCTTCCGCGCGGAGGGGAAGAGGCGCGACGGGGAGTTGACGCAGCCGTGTACCAAGTCTTACTTAAAGGCGGTAAGGACCGGATTCGGGCGCTTATGTCGGCGCTTGGGCGAATGCTTCGGCGGATCGTCACGACGTCCGATGTAAGAATGCCATCCCGGGGTTTAAATGCGCTTAAGTGGATCGAGGCGTGCGATACCGGCGTTCCGGAAGTGCGAATTGCCGCGAGCCTGGCTTCGATTTACACCCGAGAAGTCGGGAGTTTGGCGGACAACCTTTCGAGGGTTGACAGGCGATTTTCATGGACCGGTATAGACCTTGGGAGCCGAATGATTTCGGTGCTAGACCGCCGGCTTCAGCTTGCCAACTCCGCGGAGACCGATGGTAACCCGCTTGGGGGTGCGTGCGCCATTTACCCTGGTGACGCTACTTTGTTTATCGAAGGTTCGATAAACGATGCGGTTGTCGAGGACTTAATTTTTGCTTTCGCAACGCTTAACTGGACCGATTTTAAGGCACCTGTCGTTAAATCTCGGGAAGTGATACCCACTTACGCAGTGATCAAGCACCTATTTCTATCGCAGATGATCGAGAGGGGTCCCGAGCCAAAACGAATTCGGGCGGATCCGCGTGTGCTATCGATGCTCAAGACCGGGAACATTTCGGAGGCTGCTGCCATGGCGGTGACTGGACTGCGAGTAGCTGGATTTAGACCGATCGTTTCCAACTACACGGGCGGAGTCGATGCTCAACGGCTGGCAGCGTCGCTGTTGATCCCGGTTTGGAGCGGCGCAGCGCTAGGATCAGGAATTTTTCACGATAAGGAAGAGGAGAACTGATGAATCTAAGTCCGCTTGATAATTTGCCAAGGCTGATCCTTGAGGCGAACCTTCGACCTGCGGCGGGCCAGCGCTTTCAACCCACCGGCTTCGCCGATTTAGGCGCGGCCGAGTATAAACTCCCGGACGGAGTTTCAATGTTGCTAGTGGAAAGCGCTCAATCCGTCGCCAACCGTTTGGAGAAGACTTGCTTGGATGGCGATGGACCGGTGTTAGATCCCGCACTGAATGGTATGTCTTATGTGGTTGCCGAGCTAGAAGGACCGGGTATAGACAAGCCAACGAGTTCGCTGGTAGAAGCACACAGAATTGCTTCACCGTACATTCTCTTGAATAAGGATTTCAAGGCAAGA
This sequence comes from Bryobacteraceae bacterium, assembly GCA_965225785.1. GTDB lineage: Bacteria > Acidobacteriota > Terriglobia > Bryobacterales > Bryobacteraceae > Bog-113. The sequence goes on from CBDDBV010000035.1 coordinate 1,099,409, forward strand.
CTCGTGAAGGATATGGCCTACAATCCGAAGCTTCCATTAGAGTGGAAGAAAATCTACGCGACTCTGTTTCGGTACGACGTAAACAGCCTCATTCACGGGGTTTTTCTTTCCTTGCTTGAAGGCGGTCGGGTTCGGGCACCACGTGCAATCACCGGGTTTATCGAGGCGCGAAATGTAGCTAAAGTGCTTTCCGGGGGAGTAAAGAACAGTCCCGTCGACCCTACCGGGAAGACGCAGGTGGCGGATGAGAACGCAAGTGAAAAAGGAGTTTACAGCAACGTTCCTTACACCAGGGTGGAGTATGTTGCAAGTGAGATTAAAGCTTACTTTAACCTGGACTTGTCGCTGATCCGAGGTTACGGGTTGGGTGATGATGCGACGCGGTTTCTGATCGCTTTGTCGCTGCTGAAGGTTCGGCGGTTTCTAGACTCAAACCTCCGATTGCGGACGGCTTGCGACCTGGAGCTGGACGGGGCCGTTCGCGCAAAAGCACCCGCCGAGTTCGCGCTACCGACTGAGCCCGAATTGCTCGCAGCAACGCAGGCGGGAATTAAGGCCTGCGGCGGGCTTTTCGCAATCCCGCCGGTTACCACGCTGAAGACCAAAGTTAAGGTTGTGGAAAAACCCACCAAAGTGGCCGAATTATGACGACGATACGTCTGACCTTTCTGGCCGGCCGATATCACGCGACACCATGGGGCAGGCATGTCAATGAAGGCGTGCCCGAATGGCCCCCGTCGCCGTACCGATTGCTGCGATCACTATATGACGTCTGGCAGCGGAAATGTGCCGACCTTCCGTCCGATGACGTGCGGCAGGTGCTTGAAGGTTTGGCTGAGTCTGTTCCGCACTTTGTGTTGCCTCCCGCGACGTCGGCGCATACGAGATCCTATCTCAGTTCCAACGCGGTGGATCCTACCGACAAGAATCTAGTGTTCGATTCCTTTCTGGTCCTTGGACGAAGGAACGCATGCTTTGTGTCTTGGCCCGATCTCGACTTTGCGACACAGGCTCGGGAGACGCTCGGGCAACTCCTGCGGCAGTTAAATTATTTGGGCCGTTCCGAGTCCTGGGTCGAAGCGGAATTGTGGGATTTGCCTTTGGATGGTCAGTTTAACTGCCTAGCCGCGGAAGCGGAAGGAACGAAGGGTGAACTTTCACGAGTAGCGTGCGCAATGCCCGTCTCGGATTATAAAGGCAGAAAGCCCTGGATGGACGCGCTTACCTATTCGACCTCAAGCCTGTTAAAGGAACGCGCAAGTTCGCCCCCCTTGCTGCGACAGGTGGCCTACGTGCGCGCGGAGGATGCAATCGAGACCGACCCGACTTACAAGTTGGCAGAGCGCGCCGTGAGTGTTCAGGAGGTAATGCTTGGCCTGGACTCGACGGTTCTGCCGTTGGTTACGACTACCCTAGAAGTCGCTGAACAGGTGCGAGTGCGATTAATGGGTGCCCATAAAGGTCTGATGAAAAGTGAGGCGTTAGTTTCGCCCCTGTTCAGCGGCAAGACCCCGAATGGCGAGAAACGGCTTGATCACGGGCACGTGTACATCCTGCCCCTGGGCAACGCGGAGGGACGGATCGACAGAGTTCTAATACGAAGCCCTCTTAGGCCGTTTGAGAAGCGCGAACTGGATGCAGTTAGCCGCGTCAGAAGGCTTTGGCAAGCGGACGGGCGACCGGATGTCGCCTGCGTAGTTATTTGGCAGGGACTAAGGCACGGCGGGCCCGGGACGCACTCCTTCGTGGTTGAGAGTGCGACTCCGTTTGTTTGCCCGCGGCATTGGCGCAAGGGGCGCGATTTTAACGAGTTCATTTCCAATGAAGTTCGGCGAGAGTGCCGTAATCATTCGGTACCGGAGCCGGTCTCGGTCGAATTCTTGAACCGAATGCCCGGGCTGTTTCATGAGGTCGAATATCGAAGGAACCGGAAAGGTGACCCTGTTCAACCGGGTTACCCACTTCGGCTTACCTTTGCCAGCGAAGTGGCTTCGCCGTTCTCGATTGGATACAGTGCTCACTTTGGCCTTGGACAATTTCGAGCGACTTTGTAGCTTTGTGCTTCGGTGAGTTAGACCATGGAAGGAGTTCATGCGGCAGTCCTACTTAGTTTGTTACGACATCTGCAATGACAACCGGCTGCGCAAGGTTTTCAAGACCATGCGCGGGTATGGGGACCACTTGCAATATTCGATTTTCGAGTGTCAGTTCACGCAGCGGGATCTGGTCCGGTGCCGCGCCGACCTTGCACAGATCATTAAACATAGTGAGGATCAGGTGCTTTTCGTGCATCTCGGGCCGGCGGAAGGGCGCGGGGATCGGGTGATCACGGCGCTCGGTCTGCCGTACGCGGCCGTCGATGCGCCGTGTTTCATCGCGTAGCCGGCGAGACCTATGAGCGCGCTGCCGATTCTTCCCGCAGAACAGAAAACGCGCCGCGATCCCGCGCCCGACTATCTTCCGGCGCGCATGGTAAACGAGTTCGTCTACTGTCCACGCCTGTTCTTCTACGAGTGGGTCGAAGGCGTGTTTCGGGAAAGCGCGGATACGCTGGAGGGGTCGAGTCAACATAAACGTGTCGATGCGCGGGCGTCGGAGCTGCCGCAAGCGGGCGAGAGCGAGGAGAAGATCCACGCCCGCTCAGTGACGCTATCGAGCGAGAGGCTGCGCGTGATCGCCAAACTGGATTTGGTGGAAGCGGAAGGTATGTCGGCGACGCCGGTCGACTACAAGCACGGAGCGCCGCGCGAAGGGAAAGACGGAATCGAGATGTGGGCGGCGGACCGGGTGCAGATCGCGCTGCAGGCGATCGTGCTGCGCGAGAACGGTTACGCGTGCGAGGAAGCGGTCGTGTTCTACCAGAAGACGCGGCAGCGGGTGCGGGTTCCGGTGGATGCCGCGCTGGTGGCGGAGGCGGAAGAAGCGGTGGCGCTCGCGTGGGATCTGGCGACTTATAGGGAGATTCCCGCGCCGCTGGTCGACTCGCCCAAATGTCCGGGATGCTCTCTCAACACCATTTGTCTGCCGGATGAGACGAACCGTCTGATGGGGATCGAACTGGGCGCGGCGGTGCAGATGGAGCTGTTCGATGGTAGTGGTGAAACGCCGTCGCGGAAAGGTCCGGGAAGCGCGGGATTGCCTTCGCAGATGCGGCAGTTGATGACACCAAGGGATGATCTAAAGCCACTGTATCTGAATTCGCAGGGGTTTCGCGTGGGTAAGTCGGGCGAAGTGCTGCAGGTGAAAGATAAAGACAAAGTGGTTCAAGAGGTGCGGATCGGCGAGGTGTGCCAGGTGAATCTGATGGGGAACGTGCAGATCACGACGCAAGCTGTTCAGTCGCTATGCGAGGCGGGCGTACCCGTGACGTACTTCTCGATGGGCGCGTACTTCTACGGGATCACGACGGGGTTGAACACGAAGAATGTGGCGCTCCGGCGGTCGCAATTCCGACTGGCGGATTCGGAGTGGTTTCCGCTGACGCTGGCGCGGGCGTTAGTGGCCGGGAAGATCCGCAATCAACGGACGATGCTGCAGCGGAACCATATCGAGCCGAAGAAGCTGGTCCTGGGCGCGATGAAGGCTTCGGCGGAGCGGGCGGAACGGGCCGAGAGTCTGGAGGCGCTACTCGGGATTGAGGGGTCGGCGGCGCGATCCTATTTCGAAGAGTTTGCGGGGATGATCAAGCCGGGCGACGGGGAAGATTCAGCGCAGGGTGCGGCGGAATTCTCGTTTGACTTCGAAGGCCGGAACCGGAGGCCGCCCCGCGATCCGGTGAACGCGCTGCTATCGCTGGCTTACAGCATGTTGGCCAAGGATTTAACGATTGCGTGCTATGCGGTGGGTTTCGATCCGTACCTTGGATTTTATCATCAGCTGCGGCATGGCCGGCCGGGGTTGGCGCTGGACTTGATGGAGCCGTTCCGACCGCTGGTGGCGGACTCGGCGGTGCTGAGCGCGATCAACACGCGCATGGTGACGGGCCGGGATTTTGTGCGGGTGGGCGCTTCGGTGGGGCTGACGGCGTCGGGCCGGAAAGGATTTTTCCGTGCATATGAGCTGCGCATGGATTCGTTAGTGACGCACCCTTTGTTCGAATACCGGGTGAGCTATCGGCGGCTACTGGAAATTCAGGTTCGGTTGCTGGCGCGTGTGATTGGCGGCGAGATTGCGGCGTATCCTGCGTTTGTGACACGGTAGTCGACGCGAGTGGTGGGACGGCGTGGGAAAGCGCGGGACCGCTCGCGGGGCGTAAGTTGTTGAGATGGTGGGGCGCGGAGTAATTCGATATTTGTGGCCGGTCGGATTGGCGGCGCTGCGGCGGGGCTCTCGCGATCCGGCGCGTAGATCATTGAAAATTGAATGTATTAGGATGGGGACTACTTCCGCGCCTGATCAGGCGCGGCCTAATTGAAGCTGGGTCTCAATTGCCGTCATGTTTCCTTGAATTTCAACTTCCGCGCCTGATCAGGCGCGGCCTAATTGAAGCATATCGTCGGGATCGGGGAATCGTGAGCACAATTCGAAACTTCCGCGCCTGATCAGGCGCGGCCTAATTGAAGCAGCGTCCCCCGACGAGATGCCTGCTTAACGCCCAGGTACTTCCGCGCCTGATCAGGCGCGGCCTAATTGAAGCGAATCGGCGTGCGGCGTTCCGGCGTTGCTTATTCCAACTTCCGCGCCTGATCAGGCGCGGCCTAATTGAAGCCAGAATGCGCTCGATTAATACCGGGCGAAGTGGGCATCACTTCCGCGCCTGATCAGGCGCGGCCTAATTGAAGCAAGGCCAAGTTGATCGTCAACGGCGGCGTGTGGGGACTTCCGCGCCTGATCAGGCGCGGCCTAATTGAAGCGGGAGGAAGCACCAGGGTCTTCCGCAGGTCCGAGGCACTTCCGCGCCTGATCAGGCGCGGCCTAATTGAAGCAGACCTCCGTCAATACGCTTCTCACGGCAGTAAACAACTTCCGCGCCTGATCAGGCGCGGCCTAATTGAAGCAGCGGCGTGCTCATGTCCACGCCCGCGCTCTTGCCGGAACTTCCGCGCCTGATCAGGCGCGGCCTAATTGAAGCGTCGTTACCGATCCGCCGTACAACGTGGCTTACACCACTTCCGCGCCTGATCAGGCGCGGCCTAATTGAAGCAAGTTCCTCTATGACGTCTATGTGAATCTATTCGCACTTCCGCGCCTGATCAGGCGCGGCCTAATTGAAGCGAATTCGAGGAAGACGGGATCGACGATATTTTTTCACTTCCGCGCCTGATCAGGCGCGGCCTAATTGAAGCACGCAGCCGTCGCAAGTGCATGGCGGCATGACAATTGACTTCCGCGCCTGATCAGGCGCGGCCTAATTGAAGCACCGCGGCGGCGACGACGGTGGATAACAGCGAGAACTTCCGCGCCTGATCAGGCGCGGCCTAATTGAAGCCCAGCCAGGTCGAGTTTGATCAACTGGACGTCCGCACTTCCGCGCCTGATCAGGCGCGGCCTAATTGAAGCATGGCTTCGACCATCGCGAGCTTCATCTCCTGATTACTTCCGCGCCTGATCAGGCGCGGCCTAATTGAAGCAATCAATTTGGCACGAACTCGGGACCGGTGCTTCAGGCACTTCCGCGCCTGATCAGGCGCGGCCTAATTGAAGCCAGTGCTCCTCGATGTACATCTTCTGGAGCTTTACATCACTTCCGCGCCTGATCAGGCGCGGCCTAATTGAAGCATGACGCCGCAAGCGCAAGCCGCGCGGAATGAGCTCACTTCCGCGCCTGATCAGGCGCGGCCTAATTGAAGCCATAGTGGCTTCGCCGCCGTGCCAGAAGTACAGTTGGACTTCCGCGCCTGATCAGGCGCGGCCTAATTGAAGCTTCCCCTAAGTAGCTCAGCTGGTTTAGAGCACCTGACTTCCGCGCCTGATCAGGCGCGGCCTAATTGAAGCATGCTGAAATTTGGGTTTTTGCCGGCATGGATCGGACACTTCCGCGCCTGATCAGGCGCGGCCTAATTGAAGCAATTCACGAGTTCGGTATGGGGGCTTTGGGAAACGGAACTTCCGCGCCTGATCAGGCGCGGCCTAATTGAAGCACCGATGGGCCGTTCTTCAGCCGTGGGCCGATTGCGTACTTCCGCGCCTGATCAGGCGCGGCCTAATTGAAGCTTGACCACTTGATCCCTGTCGAACAGCACCCAGCGCACTTCCGCGCCTGATCAGGCGCGGCCTAATTGAAGCTTTCTCGACACTCGTTACGATGCCGGAGCGCGAGGAAACTTCCGCGCCTGATCAGGCGCGGCCTAATTGAAGCCGCCGCTCGATCCGCCCTTGCCGCCGCGACCACCTTACTTCCGCGCCTGATCAGGCGCGGCCTAATTGAAGCGAGTTGAACGCGAACGTCGACAGTTCGGTGTCCGCACTTCCGCGCCTGATCAGGCGCGGCCTAATTGAAGCCATGCCCTGCCCCGGTCATGGCCAGCAGTTCCTTTACTTCCGCGCCTGATCAGGCGCGGCCTAATTGAAGCTTCAGCGGCGCACTTAGGCGGTACGTGTAGCCGCTGGTACTTCCGCGCCTGATCAGGCGCGGCCTAATTGAAGCCCTCCGCGCTGTACTTTACTTCCTTTCAGCGGCGCACTTCCGCGCCTGATCAGGCGCGGCCTAATTGAAGCGAGAACGTGGTCGTAATCCGTGACATAAACAAGCGACTTCCGCGCCTGATCAGGCGCGGCCTAATTGAAGCTTGCGCTTCCGCGCATCCCGCTTGTACTTTGCCCAATACTTCCGCGCCTGATCAGGCGCGGCCTAATTGAAGCGCAAGCTTTCAATGGAGTAAACGCGGACGCCAACTCGGACTTCCGCGCCTGATCAGGCGCGGCCTAATTGAAGCGCGCGCCCGAAGACAGCGCCCAAGCGCGTGATCCATACTTCCGCGCCTGATCAGGCGCGGCCTAATTGAAGCTGATATAATCCGGGCAGCGCGAATCGGTAAAAAGACACTTCCGCGCCTGATCAGGCGCGGCCTAATTGAAGCACCAAAGCCGAGCAAACCGCCGCTGCTAAGCTTCGCACTTCCGCGCCTGATCAGGCGCGGCCTAATTGAAGCAGTCGAAACGGAGAATGGTCGAGCGTGGATCGGTGGAACTTCCGCGCCTGATCAGGCGCGGCCTAATTGAAGCCACACAAAGGGATGTTTTCCTTTTCTAGCTGATCTTACTTCCGCGCCTGATCAGGCGCGGCCTAATTGAAGCACGACGATGCCGCACTGATTGCGCAGTACGCCGGTGACTTCCGCGCCTGATCAGGCGCGGCCTAATTGAAGCCCGCCGATCAGGTTCGGCGCTCTCCACGATTCGCTGAACTTCCGCGCCTGATCAGGCGCGGCCTAATTGAAGCCAGCAATCGGACGAATAACTCACGCGGCGAAACGTCACTTCCGCGCCTGATCAGGCGCGGCCTAATTGAAGCGTATCGGAAAAGTCCGGAGTTGGGGCTGGTATCGGTACTTCCGCGCCTGATCAGGCGCGGCCTAATTGAAGCGTCAGGCCCGGTAATCGCGCGGTAGCGGGCATCCAGACTTCCGCGCCTGATCAGGCGCGGCCTAATTGAAGCCATCGGGGAGTCCGCCGACGCGAAAGCCGTTGATTGCCACTTCCGCGCCTGATCAGGCGCGGCCTAATTGAAGCCAGGATGTACGGCGTACCACCGCACATGATCGCGGAACTTCCGCGCCTGATCAGGCGCGGCCTAATTGAAGCCTTGCGGAATGGGCTCTCTCGGATGCCTACAAAGGCCACTTCCGCGCCTGATCAGGCGCGGCCTAATTGAAGCGCGAACACGCCGGTGATCGTGGTGGCGCTCGCGATCACTTCCGCGCCTGATCAGGCGCGGCCTAATTGAAGCCCCGGCATATGCAGAATCGGCGATGTCTTGACACGCACTTCCGCGCCTGATCAGGCGCGGCCTAATTGAAGCTGCGGCTTAGGCGGATGGACCGATGGATTCTTGGCCGACTTCCGCGCCTGATCAGGCGCGGCCTAATTGAAGCGGTTGCTTGGCGGACGCCGCGACGCGCTGCCGTTCACTTCCGCGCCTGATCAGGCGCGGCCTAATTGAAGCGGCGTTGAGCGCGGCCTGTGAGTCCTTGCGCGTGGCCACTTCCGCGCCTGATCAGGCGCGGCCTAATTGAAGCGGGCGCAAATAAACGGGGTTACTCCGCTGGTATCGGAACTTCCGCGCCTGATCAGGCGCGGCCTAATTGAAGCCGTAAGCTTCTGACGTGCCTGGAAATAGGTGGTCAGGGACTTCCGCGCCTGATCAGGCGCGGCCTAATTGAAGCCGGCATCCGCGCCTCCCGGTTGCTGCTGCTGCTGATACTTCCGCGCCTGATCAGGCGCGGCCTAATTGAAGCCACCAATAAGTGGATTCGCCGGACGGCCGGCTACGTGACTTCCGCGCCTGATCAGGCGCGGCCTAATTGAAGCACGGCGGACGGGTTCGAGTCGAACGTGGGGCCGGAGAGACTTCCGCGCCTGATCAGGCGCGGCCTAATTGAAGCGTTTGAACTCGCGGGCGGATTTACCAATTTAACGATACTTCCGCGCCTGATCAGGCGCGGCCTAATTGAAGCCCGCTTGCGAAGCCAGATACTCAGCGTGCTTTTCCTGACTTCCGCGCCTGATCAGGCGCGGCCTAATTGAAGCTGCGATCCGCTCGGTACTCGCCCTCATCCACCACGCGACTTCCGCGCCTGATCAGGCGCGGCCTAATTGAAGCCAGGCGCATCCGCTCGACAGCTTCGGAAGCGGCCTGACTTCCGCGCCTGATCAGGCGCGGCCTAATTGAAGCTGCGTTGGCGCTATTGAGTAAATCGGCGAGGGTCTACTTCCGCGCCTGATCAGGCGCGGCCTAATTGAAGCGACCAAATAACCCAATTACTCCCGAGCCTACGCGCCACTTCCGCGCCTGATCAGGCGCGGCCTAATTGAAGCCTGAGTCTGGCCGTTAGCCGAGGCGTGAGTTGGAAGACTTCCGCGCCTGATCAGGCGCGGCCTAATTGAAGCGAGAACTTCGCTGCTCAAGTCGGCACGGGGTACGGACTTCCGCGCCTGATCAGGCGCGGCCTAATTGAAGCGCGGTGGATTCCATGCACATTTTTGCTGCGTTGGCTTCCGACTTCCGCGCCTGATCAGGCGCGGCCTAATTGAAGCAGCGGAATGTCATTGCCCACCACCTCGTTTTCCCCGACTTCCGCGCCTGATCAGGCGCGGCCTAATTGAAGCAGCGAAGTGCGCCGCTTGATCGAGAGGAAGCTGAGCCTACTTCCGCGCCTGATCAGGCGCGGCCTAATTGAAGCCACCAGATAACCCACGGCCCAGGGTCGCTATCGGTGAACTTCCGCGCCTGATCAGGCGCGGCCTAATTGAAGCCAGTGCGGGCTTTACGGAAATTCCGTTCAACTGATACTTCCGCGCCTGATCAGGCGCGGCCTAATTGAAGCTGTCCAGCGCTCAAACTTCAGGATGAGATGGATCAACTTCCGCGCCTGATCAGGCGCGGCCTAATTGAAGCGGAACGGGCCAATAGTCCCCGACAAGCGCCGGTCTGACTTCCGCGCCTGATCAGGCGCGGCCTAATTGAAGCCTATTTATGGGGCGACATCCCGGCATTGATGCCGATACTTCCGCGCCTGATCAGGCGCGGCCTAATTGAAGCTGGATTGTTCGATGTCAGAGTGTTGATTTCTGCGGGACTTCCGCGCCTGATCAGGCGCGGCCTAATTGAAGCGCCGCAATAAGGCGGGGACTCTTCGCTTATCCGAAACTTCCGCGCCTGATCAGGCGCGGCCTAATTGAAGCGAGATTATCGCGCGAAAGTACGAGGCGTTATTCATCAACTTCCGCGCCTGATCAGGCGCGGCCTAATTGAAGCAAACGAAGTAGTCCCGGTGATGCTAGGCGTGCTGGCACTTCCGCGCCTGATCAGGCGCGGCCTAATTGAAGCCGGGGACGGGAGGGTAGGTTGAAGGCGGAAACCAGCTTACTTCCGCGCCTGATCAGGCGCGGCCTAATTGAAGCCAATCCACTTGTCGCCGGCGGGAGTGCGCCGAATGGACTTCCGCGCCTGATCAGGCGCGGCCTAATTGAAGCGTCCTTGAAGTAATCCAGCCGGTGCTGGTAGACGGTACTTCCGCGCCTGATCAGGCGCGGCCTAATTGAAGCAGCGCTTCCTCGCTAGATTTCTGCTGAACCTCCGAAACTTCCGCGCCTGATCAGGCGCGGCCTAATTGAAGCGCCTCGTTGCTTCCGCCGTCCACATGGCAGATCAGGTGGACTTCCGCGCCTGATCAGGCGCGGCCTAATTGAAGCCTGGAGCGGGCTGGAGTGGTGGCCAACGATGCGCTACTTCCGCGCCTGATCAGGCGCGGCCTAATTGAAGCAAGATCTCGTCAGGATCAGGATGATCGTGGATGGTCACACTTCCGCGCCTGATCAGGCGCGGCCTAATTGAAGCGCACGGTAATCAAAAACGGCTCCGCCACTTCAATCTCCGTACTTCCGCGCCTGATCAGGCGCGGCCTAATTGAAGCGTTCAGTCGCGGATAACCGGCAAGCAGATTCCCTACACTTCCGCGCCTGATCAGGCGCGGCCTAATTGAAGCAATGGGAACAGGAAAGGCTTCTAAAGGACGCAGAGACTTCCGCGCCTGATCAGGCGCGGCCTAATTGAAGCCCGGTCCGGGTCTGCCGTGCCTGACGGCGATTACTCACTTCCGCGCCTGATCAGGCGCGGCCGGTCCGGGTCTGCCGTGCCTGACGGCGATTGAAGCTCACCTGCCTGCGCTACTCACTTCCGCGCCTGATCAGGCGCGGCCTAATTGAAGCAAAGCCATATTTGTCGGCGCGGAGGGATACACGGAACTTCCGCGCCTGATCAGGCGCGGCCTAATTGAAGCAACGATAATCCTCGCCGGACCCACGCCGAAGTAATACTTCCGCGCCTGATCAGGCGCGGCCTAATTGAAGCACCATGACCCAGGCAAGTTCTTCTTGTGCTCTTAGCACTTCCGCGCCTGATCAGGCGCGGCCTAATTGAAGCTAAATAACCGCTTGGCCTGCTCTTCGTCAATCCCCACTTCCGCGCCTGATCAGGCGCGGCCTAATTGAAGCCCGCGGCGGCTCTCGGCTCCCACGCCGGACCCCAGCAAAGACTTCCGCGCCTGATCAGGCGCGGCCTAATTGAAGCCCCTGTTGATCGTCGAAGCCTGGCTGATTCCGTCGCACTTCCGCGCCTGATCAGGCGCGGCCTAATTGAAGCGCGTTCAACGGTTGCGGTTGCGGTAGACATCTAGCACACTTCCGCGCCTGATCAGGCGCGGCCTAATTGAAGCCTCTTAAGCCGCGCGCACCCCAATTCGATTACCTGACACACTTCCGCGCCTGATCAGGCGCGGCCTAATTGAAGCAGACCTTCGCGGAAGCGATCGCAACCGAGGAAGGCTTACTTCCGCGCCTGATCAGGCGCGGCCTAATTGAAGCCGCGTGGAGCTGGCCCGGCGCATTCTGGAACTGCCCACTTCCGCGCCTGACCAGGCGCGGCCTAATTGAAGCACTTACTGCGGGGTCCGCCGGCGCGCCAGACGGTAACTTCCGCGCCTGATCAGGCGCGGCCTAATTGAAGCAACGGCTACGAGTCTATGGGTTCAGTTAGTAGCAGTTTGACCTACCTCGATCTCGCCTTTTCCCCAGACGGACTGCCTGCCAACGCCGGTCCACTTCGCGACCTGTAAGTACGGCACGAATTCCGCTAGGTCCCCCTCATAGTCCGCAGTGCCAAGGAAGCCGCCGATCGGGTGCGATCGGCCCGTGCGGCTGCTTCTCCGCTCGGAATGGTCGTGGCGCAAGTTGCAGCCGGTCATGGTCACTTTCGCGGCGCGGTCGTTCGTTCCCCGGTAGTCGATGTCCAACTCGCCCCCTCCATACAGAAGGCTCAGTGTGCTGATGCGGTCCCGAATCCGGCTGAACAGGATCGGAAATTCGGGGCGGGGAGCGACCCTGTGGTCATGCTTCAGCTCCGTCGGGGACAGGAATTCCACTCTGATGCGCGTGGGCGCGGTGGCCGGCGTTGTCAGGTTAAACGGGGTGAGATCGAGCCTCAGGGGCTCCATTGCCGTCTCGATTATTTCCGTCGACGCGTCGTAAACCGTCTGCTCCGCAATTGACACGCGCCGCAGCTCCGCTTTGCCGCGGCGGGGGCCAAGCCCTTCCCGCGCGAGCGCGGCGAAGGTCCGGATGAAATGAACGATCACGCCGCGGTCGAGCGAGAATACGTGCAAGTCGAAGTAAAAGGTACCGCCGGGATGGATCGTAAGTCCATCCAGATGGCGCGCGCGGAAGGCGAAAGGACGCGGCCAATCGGCGAGACCGCTGGGGCTTACCCTCTGAAGGGAAGAGCTTCGCGCCGATGGTTCGAAAGTGCGGGCATAGGGGCACGTCTCGCGCATGTTGCACGTCTTCGAATCGCGGCATTCCGGCACGCAGGCGATACTTCGAAAGATGATGCCGAGAGCACCACGCAGGGTGTTCGCGGCCTGGCCGGGCGGGAAGAAGAGCGAATCGTGTGCGAGGAACGCGAAGCGAAGGGGATAGAGAATGAAGTTCGTGTTCTTAGACGCTTCCCCCATCCCCACTAGAAAATCCGCTCCTGCTTCCTCATATTCCCAAACGACCCCACATTCGCGATCGTAAACGCGACACGATACTCATTGTCATGCCGCAGCGTAGAGCCTTCGCCGAAATCGAACAGCCGGTACTGCCCGCTGATCCCGCAGCAATCCGTGTTATAAGTGATCTGCGCGATTGTGTACTGCAGCAGCCCCTGCCGGTAATCGTAAACGCCCGCAACCGCCCCGTTCCATCCGCGCCGCGTGGTGTTGCCGAACCCGACCTCCGCGCGCAATTGATTGGCCGGCGGCGATAGGAAGTTCTGGTTCTGCGTCTGCGCCGCGCCCGTAACGTTGAATAAGTTCACCCCACGCACTTCGTTACTGCCCGCGGAAACAAAGTAGTTCTTGTAATGAAAATCCGCCGTGAAGCTGCTGTCGATCACGCCGCCGCGCAGCGGGTCATAATCCGCTTGCCAAATGAAAGCCACACCCGGGATCGGATTCAGCCGAAGTTTGGAAGTGATCGGCGAATAGTTGCGGGGCTGGTTGAGAAACGCGTAAGCGGTGATGTCGAGGGAATCGATGGTCACGTTGCGCTGCCCGGCTATGATCGCGCCGCCGAACGTCGGATCGAAATAGCGCTGCTGTGCGACTTCCCACGTCACCAACTCGGTCACCGTGTCGCCGCGCTTGGCATAGAGCCGATTGGTTATCGAAAGTTCCACTTGATCGGTATCGGCCAATAACTCGGTGGTATCGAAACGGATCAACCGGTCGAAGTTATCGACGCCCGTTACATACTTATACGTCACGCGCGGTTCAACAACATGCTTGAGCTTATCCCCAAACAACGTCTTCTTGTTATAAATGCGCTCGATGGCCGGCATGGTTAAGTCAAATCCAAACTCTTCCGCGAAGCGATTGATCCCGTTGTTCGTGAGAGCGCCGCTTTCGAGTATGGGGCCCACCAGCGCGCCGTTTGTGAAACTCTGGCCAAAGTAACTTTCATGCAGAGTCAAGCTGGGAGTGAGCGTGAAGCCATCGAACCGGAAAGCCGTCATGATGCGCGGTTCCAGGTCCAGACGCGGCATGAACGCCTTGGTGGAGAACGCATATTCCTGCACCGTCGCCGTTCCCGGAACGTATTCCGTCGGATCGCTGCGATGCAGCAGGCCGGCGCTTGAATCGAACGATAGCCAGAACGGCACGCTGCCGTCGGCCAGTTCCTGGTCGCGGCTGGAGAAGTCTACTTCGGGCAGCTTATGAAGAATGATGAAGTTATTCGGAGTCGCATCCTGAAACAATTGCACGCGCTGCGCGGCGACATCGAAGTTATAAGAGTCGAAATGCTTCCCGATCCAGCCTGTGGACGTGGAGGCGCTGAAGATGGCTTCGTTGAATGAATCCGTAAACTGCTCCCGGAAAGCGAGCGAGCTCAGGTAATCGATGTTCCCACGCGCGATCCAGCCATCGCCCAGATCGGAACGGAAGGTCGCCGTCACGTCCGCGCCGGGATATTTCAGCAGGGTGCCGTTCTCTTTGATTCCCTTATCGTCCACGCCGAAGGCGATCACGTTGAAGTCCGTCCGGTCGTTGGGCTTTCCCCGCACATCCAGGTGATTGGCGATGCCGCGCGCGCTCCAGTCCTGCACGAGATAAGTCAGGTCATAGCTCCGGTTGATCGCCCAGAAGTAACCCGTCCCGAAGATGAAGCCGCGGAGCGTGCTGTGCCCAATGTTGGGCGTCAGAAAACCGCTCTTGCGCGGTTCTTTTTCGAGCGATTTATAAAAGAACGGCGTGTAAAACAGCGGAAGTTTTTTGACATGCATCCAGGAGTTATACGCGATCGCGCGCTGCTCCGGGATGATGTCGAATTTGGGACCGCGCAGCGTCCACCATGGGTTCGGCAACTTGCAGCCGGTGATCATTCCGTCATGGAGGATGTACTTTTCTTCAATGCGCTCCGCCCACTTTGCTTCGAAGTAGAACGGGTTGTTGGAGGTGAGCAGGCCGGGCCGCGCGTCCACCCGGGTCTTCACGTATCCGTGCACGTTGTAGAACTTGCCGCGCTGCGAATCCAGGTTATATTCGACGCGGTCGCACGTGATCTTTTCGTTTTGGGCGAAGTTCTGATAGAAAACATGCCCGCGCGCTTCCGCGTCTCCGGTCTCTTCGTTGTAGTCGATCTCGTCGGCTTTCAGAACGGAATCGGACTGCTCGATGACGGCGTTGCCGCGCAGATGGTAGATGCCGCCTTCGGATTCCTGTTTTTCCGTCGCGTTGATGTAGGTGCGGTCGAGCGGCGGTGCGTTGGGCCGCACCACATGCTCCAGTTGATCGGGCGTGAGTTCGGTGGGGGGCGACGGCTCGGGGTCGGCCGGCAATCCGATGATTCTGCTGAATTGCGGTAACACAATCTGCGGAAAGACGAAGCTTAAGCCGCACAAAAGGAGAAATTTGCGAGAGAATCTCAAGTGAGCAAGCTACTTAGATGTGTTAGTTAAGTGGACGTCTCAGGTTACCAGAATTGCCAGCCATGACTTGCGCCTATTGCCAATTCAAGAATTCGGATGAAGATCATCGCTGCCGCCGCTGCGGACGGCGGTTATTGGGGACGGCCGTCGCCGCTCCCGCGCAACTGGCGGCCGAGCACGCGCGCATCGCCATTCGCGTGATGGGCGCCAATGCGCTGGCCGCCGTTTCCACGCCGGAAGCCAAGCTGGTCCGCGCGCCTTCGCCGCAGAAGCCCCGCGCTCCCCACCGCGCGCCGGAGATCTCGATGGACGCCGCCGCCACGCTTGACGAGCTTCCGCGCAGCAGCGTTTCCCGCGCCGCTCAACCTTCGCTGTTCGGGGCGGAACTCCAGCCGCGGATCATTCCGTTCGAGACGCTTCCCAAGGCTTCGGCCGCCGCGGCGCTCGCGGAGCCGGCGGTGACGAATCCGATCGCGCCCACTCCCATCAGTACGGTCAAAGTCAGCGCGAAGCCCGCGCCCAGGACCGCGCGAAAGCCGGCGCCGCCAAGTGAAGACACGCAAGCGACCCTGGATTTTCTTCCAGCCGCAAAGCCCGCGCCGCGCACGTTGAAGACCAGCGCGGAAGCCGTCATTTTCTGTGACTCCGTCGCCGCGTCGCCGGTCCATCGCGCCACCGCGGCCGCCTTTGATCTCGCGATGATTCTCACCGCGTTCGGAAGCGTGGTTTTCCTGTTCCATACCGTAGCGCAACCCGCCGTTTACAACCGCGGCGCCATTCTCATGCTCGGCGCCATGCTCGGCATCACCGCGCTGTTTTACGGGTTGCTCTTCGCCATCGCCGGCGCCGTCACGCCCGGTATGCGCTGGACGCACCTCCGGTTAATCAACTTCGACGGGTTTCCGCTGGACGCGCGCAGCCGCGCTCTCCGTTTTGCCGGCGCGTGGATCAGCGTGCTCTCCGGCGGCATCGGTTTGTTCTGGGCGCTGCTGGACGAAGAAAATCTCACCTGGCACGACCACATGTCGAAAAGCTTCCCTACCCTGCGGGAATCCAATTCGAATGTGGCCAGGCCCGGGAAGAGGAACAGCTAGTTATCTGGTTGGGTTGATCGGCGCGGGGCCACCGGCGGGAGCGCTCCCGGCGGGCGGGGTGAAGAACGCTTCGTCTATCACCACCTTGTCCTTTACCTTCAGACCGTCCATTTCCTTCTTGGCGATCTCCGGACGCAACTTCTTTTCGATATCGGGCTTGGCTTCCGCCAGCGTCTTCGTGGTCCGCGAATCGACGCGGATGATGTGATACCCGAACTGGGTCTTCACGGGATCGCTGACTTTCCCGATCGGCAGCGAAAACACGGCGGTGTCGAACGCGCCCACCATCTGGCCATGCTTAAACTCGCCCAGATCGCCGCTCTGCGAGCTGGTGTCGTCGGATTCCGCCTTGGCCACCTTCGCGAAGTCTTCCCCAGCCATCAGGCGCTTCTGCACTTCCTTCGCTTTCGCCAGGGCTTCGTCTTCCGTCAGTTCCTTCTTATCTTTCCCCAGCGGCACCGGCGAGCCCTTGAAACGGATTAAGATGTGATGCGCTTTGGCGGTTTCGTACTCGCTCTTATGCTCGTCGTAATATTTCTGAACATCCGCGTCGGTCACCTTCACATTCGCGAGTAAGTCCTGATAGAGCGCACCCGCCAGCACGTTGTCGTGTTGAATCGCAAGCTGCATCTTCACGTCCGGCTTGGCTTGCAGGTTCAGCCGCTCGGCTTCCTTGGCCGCAACCTTCAACTGCACGTATTGCTCGATAAACGCGTGCCTCTGCGCTCCGGTCGCCGCCGCTTGCACCTGGGGGGGAAACGCCTTGATCATCGTGTCGAACTGGCCGGCGGTCATATTCTCGCCGTCGATGCTGAGGACCACTTTGTTAGGGTCGACCGGCGCGGCGATTCCGGAGCTAACCGGACCCGCGCCCGCGGGAGAACTCGCTGCCGTATGGGACGCCGCCGGGGCGGGTGAGGTCTGCGCGGCCGCCATCCCGCTCAATGCTAAGGCGCTGCCTAGCGTAATCGTTTGAAATATTACTCTGTTCACCCCACTAGTTTAGCGTGCCCTCGCGCCGCCCAAACATGAGGATTCGTTCATGAGTACTGCTCATTGACATTCGGCCCCAATCGGATCAAAGTTAAGCTTCCTACCATTTCCGCATGCTCGAACAATACCGGGGCAGTGAATGTATATTGCTGGTCGACGACGAACCCGTCGTATTGAACCTTGCGCGCTCGATTCTAAGCCATTGCGGATACAAAGTGTATAGCTTTGAGAATCCCAAGGACGCGCTCGCGCGAAACCCGGAAATCCCGATCGACCTGGTTCTCACCGATGTTGTCATGCCCAATATCAGCGGTCCCGACCTCGTCAAACAAATCAAAGCGGAGCACCCCGATATCCCGTGCATTTTTATGTCGGGATATGACTTGCATCAGATCACGTCCCGCGGAATCAACGCCGGCTGCGATTACATTCGCAAGCCGTTCACTCCGGAAATGTTGGTGAAGCGGGTACGTTCCGCGTTAGCGGAAAAAGCGTAGCAGGCGCGGGGACTCAGCTTTCGCAGCCCGCGGGCTCCACTAAGGCGGACATCGACCCTTTGCTCCGGTCCAGCCGCCAGTCCGGGCCGTAACTCTGCACCTGATCGCGCGCGAACTCCGCCTGGGGCAGTTCGCAGGTAATCAATACCGTCCGGCCCCGGGCATCCACTTCCACGGCGTGCTGGTAGGCTTCCTGCAGCGTGAATACAAAGATATTCTGGAGCATTTCGATCACGTAATCGTAAGTGTGGTCGTCGTCATCGAGCAGCACGACGCGGAACAGGGGCGTCAGATCGCGTTGGTCCGCGGTCTCCCGCTCACGGAATGTGGTGGTTTCTGTCATGCCGTCGCGGTCGCCGCGGCTCGGTCTTCGTATTTTAGCCAATTAGCGGGCGGTCTAGCGGATTTGCGAGAACGGCAGCGGCGAAAGAATGGTGTTGCTGATATTCGAAACGATCTCCTCGTTCGAATAACCGGGCCTGGAGCGAAGCTGGCCCCACTCCGGGTCCGCACCAAACCTCTGCCAGGCTTGCTCGCGCGCGGCCAGGCTCGGATAAGAAAGCATGTAAGTGAGATGCGGCAGATCCCGCCCGAACACGGCTTCCCCAAAAAACACCGGCATCATGCCTAGCCGAGCGAAAATCTTCGCTTCCCCGCCCGCGTTGAACATTTCGAGCTTGGTACGGAGACTCAGCATGGTGTTCGATTCATACGTGCGCATTTCAAACAGCAGCGGCGCATTGTTCTCGCGGGCCGGGGGCTGCTGCAATACCGGCCAGCCTTCGAACGCGTGCAGCAAAGTGGCTTCCATGCGCGTGAACGCGGGCTCGGGAACCTGCGCTTTGGCATATGCGGCGGCAAAGTCCGTATCCCGCATCATGCGGTCGTACGCGCTCGCCGCATCGCTCGCCGAGGAAAAGCAGGAGAGCATCAGCACGGACGGCGATTGGTCACCGATGGAAGGCTGGAAAAAGCCCGGAGTATCGATTCCCACCCGCTTGGCGGCCGGCACCCAGTGATTCTTCAGCAGATCCATCATGCGCCCGGCGTGGCTGCTGTTGCGCAGGTAAAACCAGCGCAGTTCGTAATATTGGCGGGAGGGCGTTGCACCGGAACCGGTCTGTCCGGCAAGCGGAGCGGCAAGCGAGGATAGCAGCATTTTGCGGCGGTCGATCATCTCGACAGATTGTATCCGAGTTGCCTGAGCGACCTACGCCGCGCGCGGTTGTTCGTGCGCCGCTTCCCTGCTCTGGATCAGCTTGATCACGCATTGCTCTTCCGGATGCAGCGCGATCTCCGTCGGAACGAATTCTTCGGAGGGAGGCTTCACATAATCGATCAGAGATCCGTCGCCGTAAGCTTCCAATACGAACGGATGGATATAGTACTTGCGGCAGGTGGCGGGCTTATTGCCCAATCGCTTGGCCGTGTACTTCACCGCTTCCAACACGTTGCGCTTGGTTTCCGTTTCGGATTGGGAAGGGCCCAGGCTGGCCAGCTTCAACGCGGATTGAACGGTGCCGGCCCATGTCCGAAAATCTTTTGCCGTGAAATCCGATCCCGTGATCTGTTTTAAATAATCGTTCACGTCGCAGGAATCGATCGTGTGGCGTTCGCCGGTTTCGCCCACATATTGAAAAAGCTCATGACCGGGCAGATCCTGACATTGACGGACAATTCGCGCCAGCCGCCGATCATGCAGTTCGATCTCATGTTCCTGCCCGCTCTTGCCGCGGAAATGGAACTTGAGCGTACCGCCCTCCAGATCGACGTGCCGGTTTCGCAGCGTGGTCAGCCCAAAGGAATCGTTCTCGCGCGCATACTCGACGTTGCCAATGCGGATAAACGTCGTCTCGAGGAGCCGCACCACCGTCGCCAGAACCTTCTCGCGCGGAAGCCCCGTGAGCGCCAGATCTTTGTTCACGTGCTTGCGAATCCCGGGAAGCGCGCGCGAAAAATCCTGCATTTTCCGGAACTTCGTTTCATTCCGAAATTCGCGATAGCGGGGATGATACCGATATTGTTTGCGTCCCTTGGCGTCCACACCCACAGCCTGCAGGTGCCCCAGCGGCGACGCGCAAATCCAAACCCGCTCCCACGCCGGCGGAAGCACCAAGCTCTTGATCCGCTCCAGATGCTGCTTGTCTTTCAGCGGCTTTCCGTCCGTCCCCAGATAGACGAATCCTTTGCCGGAGCGTTTTCGGGTGATCCCCGGACCGCCGTAGGTGACATACCGCAGGCCCGCCTGCGCGGCCGATTCTTTAGGGTCTACCTGCACACCGTGCGAACGCTTCCGTGAAGCCACATCCCCGGCTTCGCAATTTTCGTGCCAAGCGCCGCCACGAGACAATAAGCAGGAATGCCCAATCATTTGATCCACGAGAAGAGTCCGTACCTGCGGCAGCACGCGCACAATCCCGTGGATTGGTACCCGTGGGGCCCCGAAGCGCTTTCGAAATCCCGTCAGGAAAATAAACCCATCTTTCTTTCGGTGGGCTATTCCACGTGCCATTGGTGCCACGTGATGGAGCATGAATCTTTCGAAGACGAAGCCATCGCCGCACTCCTGAATCGTGCCTTCGTGCCCATCAAAGTGGATCGCGAAGAGCGCCCCGACATTGACCGAATCTACATGGCGTACGTGCAGGCGGCCACGGGCTCGGGCGGCTGGCCGATGTCGGTATGGCTGACGCCCGATGGCAAGCCGTTCGTCGGCGGAACGTACTTCCCGCCTGACGATCGCTACGGCCGGCCCGGCTTTGCCCGCGTGCTGGAGCGGATTGCCGACGCCTGGGCCAACGAGCGGGACCGCATTGTGGAATCGAGTGGACGCGTGCTGGAGGAGCTGCAAAAACAGACCGCGGTGAATTCCCGATCCGCCGCCGATGCGGCCGCGCCGGGTCTCGAAGCGCTGGACGCCGGCTTTTCCTTATGGAAGCGCAGCTTCGATTCTCAGTTGGGAGGATTCGGCCAAGCTCCCAAGTTTCCCCGCCCCGCGGTCTTCGATTTCCTTCTGCGCTACTGGGCGCGAACCCATAATGACGAAGCACTGGAGATGGTCAAGACAACTCTGCGCTGCATGTCGCGCGGCGGCATGAATGACCAGCTCGGCGGCGGTTTTCACCGCTATTCGGTCGATGAGTACTGGTTCGTGCCGCACTTCGAAAAGATGCTGTACGATCAGGCGCAGATCGCCTCGTCTTTAATCGAAGTCTTCCAAATCACCAAAGACCCGGAATTCGCGCGCGAAGCCCGCCGCGTGCTCGACTACGTTCTGCGCGACATGACGGATCCGGAAGGCGCGTTCTACTCCGCCGAGGACGCCGATAGCGCCATCGACGCGGACCATCCCAAACAGAAAGGCGAAGGCGCTTTCTACGTCTGGAGCGCCGCGGAAATTCAAGACGCCGCCGGGGCAACGGCAGCGCGCTATTTCAACTATCGCTATGGCGTGAACGTCAACGGCAATGTCGAGAACGATCCTCATCATGAGTTCGCCGGCCGCAACATTCTATTCGAGGCGTACAGCATTGAGGACACGGCTCACCACTTCGACCAGCCCGTCGAAGAAGTCCGGCATGCCATCGAAGACGTCTCCGCCGCGTTGATGGAAAGGCGCGCGACCCGCATCCGCCCGCATCTCGATGACAAAGTTTTGACGTCATGGAACGGCCTGATGATCTCCGCGTTCACGCGCGCGGGCGCGGTGCTCAACGAACCTCGCTACTCCGAAGCCGCCCAGCGCGCCGCCGGGTTCATCCGCGCCCGCATGTGGAATCCGCGGACCGGAACCCTGCTCCGCCGCTATTGCCAGGGCGACGCCGCCATCTCCGGTTTCCTCGATGACTACGCTTTCTTCGCCCGCGCGCTGCTCGATCTGTACGAGACACAGTTCGATCCGCGCGATCTTGATCTTGCCATTGGGTTAACCGAACGCCAGTTGGAATTGTTTGAGGATCCGGAACACGGCGCGTTCTTCAGCAGTCCGGCGGGCGAGCTGCTGATTCGGATGAAAGACGATTACGATGGCGCGGAGCCCTCGGGCAACTCCATCGCCGCCCTGAACTTATTGCGCCTTCATCGCATCACGGGCCGCCGCGATTTCGGCGACGCGGCGCAGCGCGCTTTGCAGGCTTTCGCCGGGCGTCTCGCTTCCCAGCCCTACGGCGTGCCGTTGATGATGTGCGCGCTCGATCTTTCGCTCGCCCCCGCGCAGCAGATTGTGCTGGCCGGCGAGCGCGACACTCCCGCCACGCGCGCGATGCTGCGCGAGATTTTCTCCCGCTTCCAACCACATCGTGTTGTGTTGCTGGCCGACGCCGCCGGGCGCGAAACCCTGGCGCAATGGAATGCCGCTGTTCCGGCCATGTTGACCGGGCCCGCGGGAATCGAGGGGAAAACCACCGCTTACGTCTGTGAAAACTTCGCCTGCAACCTACCCGTCACCGAGGTTGAGCAACTGGCCCGATTGCTACAATAATCCAGCTACAATAACCAGCAACCTGCCAGTTGAATTTTTCACATCTCTTAGGAGTTCCCACACATGGAACGTAACGGAGCAGTTACTCTCATGGGCAAGCCGATGACCTTGCTCGGGCCCGAGCTCAAAGCCGGTGATCCCGCGCCCGACTTCACCGTCGTCGATCCCTCCATGAATAGCGTCACCTTAAGCGATACCGGTAACAAAATCAGAATCTTCAGCGTCGTGCCTTCATTAGATACGCCCGTCTGCGACGCTCAAACGAAACGCTTCAACGATGAATTAGCTTCGATGGAAAACGTCGACGTTTACACCATCAGCATGGATCTTCCATTCGCCCAGAAGCGCTGGTGCCGGAACTTCGCCGTGGATCGCGTAAAAATGCTATCCGATCACCGCGACGGATCCTTCGGTGAACATTATGGAACGCTGATTAAAGAGTTGCGCATTGAAGGCCGTGCCGTCTTCGTGGTGGGTCCGGATAACAAGATTGAATACGCGCAGTATGTGACGGATGTGTCGGCCGCTCCGGATTTCGACGCGGCTTTGGCGGCCGCGAAACAAACGGCACTGAAAAGCGATTAGAGAGGTTTTCTGAAGCTCGAATTCCCGCTACCGGCGCCGTCCGAACCGAGTCTGGCAACCGCAAGCCAATCCGGCTTGGCCGACGGGTCCTGGAAAGAGCGGATCGGGCGCATTGCCGGGCATCCACTGCTGCGTGGCGGCCTGGTCATCACGGCCGGGATTCTGATCGGAAACATACTCGGTTTCGCCCGCGGCGCGGTGACCGCTTACCTCGTCGGAACGCACACCTTGGCGGACGGATTGGCCGTCGCGGTCGGGCCGATCGATTCCTTGAACGCCGTGTTGATCAACACGATGACCTTCGCGTTCGTGCCCCTGCTCGCCCGCCGTCACGGCCGCGACCGCGCGAAACTGCTCCATAGGGCCGCGCGCTTGCTCGCCGGCATTTTCTTTTCCCTTACCGCCGCCATCGTGTTGTTCGCGCCGCCGCTGATCCGCGTTCTCGGGCCCGGTCTCAATCCTTCCACCGTGCCGCAGGCCGTGAACCTGCTGCGCATCGTCTCGTTCTCCACTCTCGCGGCGGGCACATCCGGATTGATGTCGGCGCTTCTCTATACCGAGCGGCGCTTCGCCCCTTCCGCTTTCCATCAAGCCGTCCTGAACCTATTCGTCATCGTGGGAGCCGTCTTGCTCTGGCGCCGATTGGGCATTTACGGATTCGCCATCGGCTACATCGCCGGAGCGTTTACGCAGCTTGTCCTGGTCTCGCTCTTCGCGCGCCGTAGTTGGAGCCGTCTGATGCGCATCGAATCCGGCCGGCCCGGCGAAGATCATTCCACAGCGGAGCTGATGGCAAAGCCCGGCTCATTCCTGGCCTACGCCGGTCTGCTTGCTTTGAACATGGTGGTCACGCGCGCTTACGCCACCCAAGCCGGCCCCGGCATCGCGGCGGCATTCGATTACTGCATCCGCTGTGTCAACGTGCTAATCGCCTACCTGGTCTCGCCCATCTCCAATTCCCTGCTCCCGGAGATCGCCCGCCTGCGCGGCGAACACCGCGCCGGTGAAGCTTTTCGGCTCATCCGGAGATCGCTCATTCTCACGAGCGTTGCGGCCGTGGCGGGCTGCGCGGTTGGCCTGCTGGTGCGCGAGCCGCTGATCGCCATCCTGTTTCAGCGCGGCAGTTTCACCGCCGAATCCACCCGTATGGTCTCGGGCGTGTTCCTCGGCTTTGCGCCCAGCCTGATCGGGCTCAGCTTAATCGAGATTACTTCGCGATCGCTGTTCGCATTGGACCGTCCGTGGCTTCCCATTCTCGCCGCCTCCGTCCCGGTCACGTTGAATCTGGTGGTCTGCGCGTTGATCCATCCCCGGTACCCGGAACAGATCGGCTACGGAGCGTCCTTCGGATTGCTGGCGGGCTTCGCCGTCCTGTTCCTCGCGTTGGCCGCCAGCCAGAACCATTCCGATAGTTTTGAACGTTAACACTGGTTTGATCTGCGGGGCGTCCTGCTATCGAGGACTACTGCTGAATTTTCGATCAAAGCTGGGCGGTTTCATCGGTTGTTGCCTTCCAGACCATGGATTCGCCGTTCATGAGATTCCACTAACCGGGCCAGGATGCGGATGTGTTCGGCATCCTCGGCAAGCTGGCCGTTGTGTAGCTCGGCGACCTTGACCAGGCCATCGATTAATTTGCGTTTGCGCGTTGATGCTCTGGCCTTGCGATTCCGCAATGTTGACCAGTGCGGCTATCCGTTGGTCGAACGCGTGGAAGTGTTCGTCGGGCGTCATGCAGTCTTCCCCAGCGGCGGATGCCTACATCTCCAGTACTTCGAAGTGGAACCGGTTGGGCGGAAAATGTCCCGCCGCATCCGCGTTCATGCACGACCATGTTCGGTATGCCGAATCCGCCATCGAAGACTTCAGATAAAAGAGGAACTGATTCGAGCAGCACCCGATCGGCGGCGGTTGCCGGAAAGTCAGCCGCGTCCCCACCGCCGTCTGCAGTCCAATCCCATGCGTCTGAACCTGCTTCCGCACCAGCAGTTCCACAAAGCTGCTCCGCCCGGCATGCGGCCAAACCCGCTTATGCAAAAGCGGACGCAGGCTGTCGGTCGATTCGAAGGTGATCTCGCATTGCCGGATCCACTCCAACACCGAATCACCCCACTTCCAGTGCGAGAGCAACCCGAAGTACTGATCGATCAGATGCAGCGCAAGATCCATCCTGCGTTCTTCCGGATTCAGGCTTTCATCGGGAAGCAGGTCTTCCGATTCGACGATCTCCGCCGCCGCATTCACCAGCATCTCGCGCGGTTGCGTATCGTCCGGAACCTTGCGCACAAGCAAAGGAGGTAACTCGTGTGTCTGACTGCCCGCGATATCGACGTAACGTACTTCTTCCATAAGCACCCGCCTATCGGAAAATACGAACTCGTTCAGCCCTTTTAACATTCCTAACACAATTTGGTAACAGGCGCATAATCTTTTGTTCCTATACATCCCATATCGGTACGCAATGCCAAGACTTGAGCCTGCGCCGCCCGACTTCCCCTGATATGATTCGTCATTCATGTCCGAATACTCTATCGGCCTCGATCTCGGAGGCACTAACCTGCGCGCCGCCGCCGTGGATCGCGACGGCAAAATGCTGCAGAAGATCTGGGGATCGACTGACCTGACTCGCGGACCCGAAGCGGTCGTCGAGGATATGTCCAAAGCCATCGACGCGTTGCGTCACGCGCTCGGCTCCCAAAACCTGCAAGGCATCGGCGTCGCCGTCCCCGGTTTCATCCGGTTGAAAGAAGGTGTCATCGCGGGCTCCAATAATCTCGCCGTTCTCGAAGGGTTTCCCATGCGGGACGCGCTTCAGGACCGGCTCGGCACCCAGGTCATCCTCGAAAACGACGCCAACGCCGCCGCCATGGGCGAGAAGTGGATCGGCGCCGGCCGCGATGTCGATGACCTCGTGCTACTCACCCTGGGTACCGGCATCGGCGGCGGCATCATTTCCGAAGGCAAAATCCTTCACGGCTTTCTCGGCATGGCCGGCGAGGTGGGTCACATCACCGTGGTGCCCAGCGGAAACCCTTGCGGCTGCGGGAATAGGGGCTGTCTTGAGAAACACGCATCCGCCACCGCCATCGCCGCGCTGGCCTGGATGATCGGGCTCGGCGACGTCACCTCCGAACAGGTTTATGCGCTCGCCAAGAATGGCGATGAACGCGCTCTCGCCGTGTTCGACCACATGGGACGCGCGCTCGGCATCGCTCTCGCCATGCTGGTCAATGTCTTCAATTTCCCTCTCTATCTCATCAGCGGCGGCCCCTTGCCCGCGTGGGATATCTTCTCCGTCCCCATGATGGCCGAGCTTAAAGCGAGATCGTTCACCTACCGCGCTTCCAAAACCGTAATCGCCCGCGCCGAACTCGGCAACGAAGCCGGACTGTACGGCGCCGCCTATCTGCCCTGGGGATCTGGCCTTACTTATGTGGCTAGGCATTGATATCGGCACCGGCGGCAGCCGGGCATTGGTCGTCGACGCCACCGGAAAGATTCTCGCGGGCGTCACCGCGGCTCATGATGAGATGCTCATGCTCCATCCCCAATGGGCCGAGCAGCGTCCCGAGAACTGGTGGGAAGCCTCCGCGCTCGCCATCCAGGGCGCTCTGCGATCCGCCGGAATTCAGGGGAGCGACATCCAAGGCATCGGTCTTTCCGGCCAGATGCACGGGCTCACTCTGCTCGATTCCGCCGGCGCCGTCATCCGTCCCGCCCTGATCTGGTGCGATCAGCGCAGCCAAAAACAAGTCGATTGGGTGAACGAAAAGGTCGGCCGCCCGCGTGTGCTCGAATGCATCGCCAACCCCGTCCTCACCGGCTTCACGCTCCCGAAACTGCTGTGGGTCCGCGATAACGAACCCGAGCTTTTCGCGCGCGTCCGCCAAGTCCTGCTTCCCAAAGATTACGTGCGGTTCCGTCTCACGGGTGACTACGCGACGGAAGTTTCCGACGCTTCCGGAACCGCGCTCTTCAACGTGGTCGAGCGCCGCTGGTCCACCGAACTCGTCAGCGCTCTCGGCCTCGACGCTTCCATTCTGCCGAAATGCTACGAATCGAGCGAAGTGACCGGAGTCATCAGCACGGAAGCAGCCCGCATCACCGGACTCGCAGCCGGAACGCCGGTCGTCGGCGGCGGTGGCGATCAGGCGGCGAGCGCGGTCGGAAACGGGGTCGTCGAGCCCGGATTCGTTTCCTGCACGCTCGGCACATCCGGCGTGGTCTTCGCGCATATGGAGAAGGTCGCGTATGATCCACAAGGCCGCGTCCACACCTTTTGCCACGCCGTGCCGGGCAAGTGGCACGTGATGGGCGTCACCCAGGGCGCGGGCCTCAGCCTGCAATGGTTCCGCAACCAACTTGCGCCGGACGCCACTTATGATCAGTTGATGCTCGAAGCCGCGCAGTCACCCGCCGGCGCGCAAGGTCTTTACTGGCTGCCGTATCTGATGGGAGAACGCACGCCGCACCTGGACGCATCCGCGCGCGGCGGCTGGATGGGCCTCACGGCGCGCCACAAGCGTGCCGACCTGATTCGCGCCGTCATTGAAGGGGTCTCCTACAGCCAGCGCGATTGCCTGAACATCATCGAAGAGTTAGGCGTGAAGGTAAACTCCGCACGCGCGTCGGGCGGCGGGGCGAAGAGTCCTTTCTGGCGGCAGGTCCTCGCGGATATTTTGAACAAGCCGGTGGTCACGCTGGAAACCCAGGAAGGCTCCGCGTTCGGCGCCGCGGTTCTCGCTATGACCGGCACTGGCGCGTTTTCGTCGGTGCCCGAAGCGTGCCGAGCCGTGGTGCGCGAGGTCAGTTCCATCCAGCCTTCACCTGCGGATGCGGGTCTCTACGCCCGGGGCCACCGCACGTATCAGGCGCTCTATCCCGCGCTCAAGAGCGCTCTCGCCTGGTGAACAACACGACCGCGGGAACCAGCACCGCAATCCCGAAGCCGCAGACGCCCCACCACTGCGCCGCTCGCCACGCCAGCGCACCGGCATACGATCCGGTGGCGCCCCCGGCGAAGTAGCAGACCATATAAACCATATTAAGGCGGCTCCGCGCGTCCGCATCCAACGCGTAAATGCGCGTCTGGTTCGCCACATGCCCGGCCTGGACCCCAAGGTCGAGCACGATCACCCCGACAATCAACCCGATCAGCGTGTGACCCGCCAAGCCCATGATCACGAACGACGCCATTGCCGTGACGATCGCCCCCAATACCGCGCCTCGCGGTCCCCGCTTATCCGCGAAGTGCCCCACTAGCGGAGCCCCGGCCGCGCCCACCGCGCCTACTAATCCAAACAGCCCGGCCACCGTGCTTCCGTAGTGGAATGGTGGCGCTTGCAGCCGAAATACGAGCGTCGTCCAGAACGCGCTAAACGCCGCGAAAAGCAAAGCTCCGGCCGCGGTGGATTCGCGCAGGGCCGGATACTTCCGCACCAGTTCCCCCGCCGACCCCACCAGTTGCACCCAGGACATCCGCACCTGCGGCCGGCTAACCGGCAGTTGCGTGCGGATCAGCGCCGCCAACACCAGCATCGCGCCCGCCGCGATGAAGAACACCGCCCGCCATCCCAACTGCGCGCCGACGTAGCCGCTGAACGAGCGAGCCAACAGAATGCCGAACAGCAGCCCGCTGAAAACAAACCCGAGCACGCGTCCACGCTGCGCGGGCGGCGCGAGGTGCGCGGCATAGGGCACGATCACGTGCACGGTCGCGCCGAACCCGCCCACCAGCAGCGCGGCGACAGCCAGCCACATCGCATTGCGCGCGGTCGCAAACAGCAAGAGCGCCACAAACGCCGCCATCAGCAATGTGGTGACTAACGAGCGGCGCTCATGCGTATCCCCCAGCGGCACAAACAGGAGCATCCCCAGCGCCGCGCCGATCTGCGTCAGCATGGCGATCACGCCGGCCATGGTTACGCTCAGATGAAACGTGCGCGCCAAGTCCGCCAACAGCGGCTGCGCGTAGTAGATGTTCCCGACGATCACACCCACGCTGAGCGCCATCAGCCATACGGTTTTGGAAGGAAGCGTTGCCGGAGCCGCGGTCAAAGTTCTTCGATGCGCGGCGCTCCTTTCAGGACGCTACTGTAGTGCTCGCGTGGCCTGTCGCCAACCCTTGCCTCGTGATTTGTTCCCGTAGATCACTCGCGATCCGAAAGCAGTCCCCCCAACAATTTTCTTTCCGCTCTGACGTCGGCACAGACCGAGTGCGTGGGGTTCACGATATGAGTGCCCACTTCTCAATGACGCGGTCCGAGTTGTTTCAACAACCGCAGTTCAGTGAAAGAGAAGCGTTCGCGTGCCAACCGTTTTCGTTCGCCATGGATGTCTTCTGCACGAATCGTCCCCTTCAAACTTCGACTCCCGAAAAACGAGACTCTCGCCGGTCGCCCAGCTTACGGCCTCCGCAAGAATCGACGGAGATGCCGTATCCACCGCTGCAACGAGCGCGGGTCCTTTTGCGTTGGCAAGGGTGCCGAGATCCGCGACGAACACCGAAGATGTGTTGTGGCAAACACCGGATGACCAACCGACCGAATAAGCCAGGTAACGTCCCGACGGAGACGCCAACACGTCAGATATGGATGACTCCGTCGTGAGGAGACGGCGTATCGAACGTCGCGCCACGTCGGCTCCGAACAGTACATGCGGTACATTTTGCGCTAACCCGCCGACCCATAGGGTGAAAAAAACTCCGGGCGGCGACAGAGACGACCCGACCACCCGGGGTTCGTGCCCGCAGCCCTTTAGTTCCTTACTTATCGCGTGGTTGAATGCTTCCGCCTCAGCCACGCAGTCGGACTTGAGGAACGGCAAAGTCGCAACATCGATTTTCCACGGATCTCCTCCTGAATAGACCACGATCCCATTGCCCGACACCTCCGCGTGAATCGGGCCTGCGACAGGTTTGGGAGTCTTGGACGTCGTGACCGTTTGGCCGAAGATCGTCACAGCCGCCCAGAAAGATAGGGTAAACGCGAAAGCTGCCTTCACATCAGTCACGCTACTTCTCTATCTTCCCGAAACCCAACGCCAAACGGACCGCGATTTCATTCGGGGAATATGCAGCGTCGCCGCGCTCCAGTTGGAACGGTTGCAGCGCTTCAAGGGACGGTTGTGCCATAAACCGCGGCTCCTTTCCACGGTTCGGCTGAGCCGCATGCGCTAGAAATGGATGGCAGAGGTATACAGTACCGGCATCACCTGTCGCCAATACTTCCGGTCTGCGGGCGGTCTCTTCCAGGCAGCTTGCCAGTTCCATAAAGGACATCCCACGTTCTCCAGCGGGCGCAAGAATGCGGGCTACATCCAGATGAGATCCCAAGCGTATCCGTGTGGGAGCATCGCACTGGCCAACGTCGGAGAAGAGAAACAACAACAGCAGGGCGCGGCCTTTCGACTCCACATTTACACGCCACGAAAAGAAGGATTCATCCGGCCCATTGAGCGGCGGGTAACTGGCATCCACATGCCAGCCGGTGTCCCCAGGATCGCTGTCGCTGGGAAATCGGATCGGGAATGTGCCAATTGCGGAGAGTGGCCGCCACCGGCCGGCGCCGACGAGTTGGTCAATCGCGGCAACGAGTCGCGGCGAGTTTGCCGCTGAACGGAAAGGCGGATCGAAGTAAGCACCCAGCCGGATAACCGGGCGGGTCCAGGTAGTGCGGTCGAGACGGTCACATCCGGTGTCACGCCACAGGATCTCGCGCGCCTCTTCCGCCGTCCGACGCGGGAAAGCCGCATCCAGCCGCACGAAACCGTCCCGCACGAATCCCTGAATTTGATGTAAGGTGAGACACGGGTCGGAATCAGTATGTCGCTCGGCAGCCATGAAAGTATCTTCTCAGGAGGGTGCAGGCGAGCCAGACGCGTCTGGCAGAGGCGTCGAAGTGTCCGATATGCTTGGGTCTGGGCCATGGCCGACGCCATCAAGAAGCTCACCATCGAAGGCTTCAAATCCATCAGGAAACTAGAGGATTTCGAGCTTGGTTCGGTCAATGTGCTCATTGGAGCGAACGGCGCCGGCAAGAGCAATTTCGTCAGCTTCTTCCGTCGTCTGCACGAACTGATCGAGCAAAGACTGCAAACAACAATTGCAATTGAAGGCGGCTCCGATGGCTTGCTTTTCCTTGGTCCGAAGGAGACGCGGCAACTCAGAGCAAAGCTTCGTTTCGGCAAGAATGGGTACGAGTTCTCGCTCACGCCGACGCACGATGGCCGGTTGGTGTTCTCTGGCGAATTTACTGTTTTCTATGGAGATTTTGCCAATGTGCGCAGGTCTCTCGGCGCTGGGCATGCCGAAGCCAAACTAAAGGAGAAGAAAGATGAGCCAAGCATTGAGGGAGCGGCGCTCCGGGTAGAGGATTACGTATTCAGCGCAATATCCAGTTGGGTCGTCTATCATTTCCACGACACGAGCTTCAGCGCTGGGGTCCGCCGGCCGCACGCCATTAACGACAATATCGCGCTCGGGCCAAACGCCGAAAATCTTGCCCCGTTTCTCTATCGAATCAGCCGGACCAGCCATACGCAGTACCTGAAAATTCGTAATGTCGTTAGACTGGTGGCGCCCTTCTTTGACGACTTTCTGCTTCGCCCGATACCGGGCAACGAGGAAATGATCCAGCTCGAATGGCGGCAGCGCGACTCAGACTATCCATTCAGAGCCAATCAGCTTTCCGACGGAACGCTTCGCTTTATTTGTCTGGCTACCGCTTTGTTGCAACCACGTCCGCCGGCCACTATGCTTTTTGACGAGCCGGAACTTGGGCTGCATCCCTATGCGCTCACCCTACTCGGAAACCTGTTCCGGCAAGCCCCAATAATTGCTGGAAGAAACGTTCACGGGCAGGTCATCATCTCCACGCAGTCCGCCATACTCCTGAACGAATTCACGCCAGAGGAAACCATCGTCGTTGACCGCGCGCATGGCGAGTCAACCTTCCGGCGGCTTAATACCGATGAGCTTTCTGAATGGCTGCAAGACTACACCCTTGGGGAACTTTGGCAAAAGAACGCTCTTGGTAGCCGTCCCAGTAATGAGCGCATACCTGATCTCGTCCCCAAAGGTGGCAACAGTCATTCGTGATCAGGGTCATCGTGGTGGTAGAGGGACCGACAGAAGAATCATTCGTGAAAAATGTGTTGCGCGGATCGCTGTGGGGAAGCAACCTGTTTCTAACTCCAACGATTTTGGGCAGACCGGGACACAAAGGCGGCCGGACGAGTTATGAGCGTGTAAAGCGCGATGTTGTGCTCCAGCTCAAACAGGATCGCAATTCTTATTGCTCTACGATGATCGATCTCTACGGCCTGGGAGCCGGCTATCCCGGTCACCCTCCGCCCGGCTATCTGTCCAACATCGAGAAGGTTCGACATGTCGAGCAGGCCGTAAAGAAATATATCTGCGACCAAATACCGGATCTTCGGGCAGATCGTCGTTTCATCCCCTATCTGCAGCTTCATGAGTACGAGGCCATCTTATTCAGCGATCCCGCCGCCTTTGCTAGAGGAATAAACCAACCAAGCCTACAGCGACAGTTTCAGCGCATCCGAGATGAAGTAGACTCCTCCGAGGACATCAACAACGATCCTGAAACTGCTCCCTCAAAACGCGTCCTTTCCGTGTGCCCAAACTACCGAAAGGTGATTGAGGGTACGCAAGCTGCAGCCGCGGTGGGCATTCCCATCATGCGCGAGCAATGCGCGCATTTCCGCGAATGGTTAGAATCGCTCGAAAGACTGAACGAGGATAAATAGCCGGAAGTTGGGAGCGCCGAACATAACTGACGTGCCGCGAACCACAAACACTGCCACCAGCCCTCGCCCCCGAAACTAACCTATTCGTGCCGCAGCGCTGCCAGCGGATCGATTCGGGACGCTCGCCTGGCCGGCCCATAGCCGGCAAGGATCACGGTGCTCAAGAGAACGGCGCCAGCCAGCGCGAGTGTTCCCGGATCGTTTGGCTGGGTCTCGAACAGAAACGATTGGAAAAGCCGGGACGCGATCAACGCGGCGGGCACGCTGATCGCGAGCCCTATACCAGCCAGTGTTAGAACGCGCCGCAGAACCATCCAAACCACCGCGCCGCGTTGCGCTCCCAGAGCCATACGAATTCCAATCTCGCCGATCTGCCGCGCCACGCTGTACGACATCGTTCCGTAAAGGCCCACGCACGCGATCAGGAGAGCGAGAACCGCGAAACCCGTGCATAGTTTCGCGAACGTGCGTTCCCGGCTGATCGTCCGATCAATCTCCGCAGCCTGTGTGATCACGTTTGTGACGGGTATGCGTGAATCCGCCTGCCGCACGATCTCACGCACATTCCGGACATACTTCAGGGGATCACCAACCGTGCGCAGCGCGTACGTGACTCGGTCCGGAGAAAACTGGCGGGCCGGTACAAACGCCGTCATTGCACTTTCCTCTTCATTTTTCAGACCTCCGTACCGGAAGTTAGCCGAAACGCCTATGATCTCCAGCTTGCGCTTCTCGTCGGGGAGCGCGATGCTCCTGCCCACAGGATTTCGGTTCCCGATGTAAGTTCGCGCCAGCCGCTCGCTAATTACCACAACCGGCGTTGAGCCCGGTTGGTCGCGGTCGTCAATCTCGCGCCCAGCCAGGATCGGAATCCGCATGGTCGTCAGGAAACGGGGCCCGGCGGACATGACGCGTACGCCGTCCAACGTAACAGCGCCGATCTTCATTGTCCCCGTAATAGCCTGCCAGGCATGGCCGGCGCTGATGATCGAGGATTGCGAAAGTGTCGCGCTACTCACTCCAGGGATTGCTTCGAGGCGTTCCCGCAAGCGCGCATAAAAAGTTGCGATCTCCGGGCCGTGGTGCCCAGCCTGGCGCGCGTTCAGCGAGAACAAAAGGATGTTTTCGCGGGCGTACCCTAGCTGCACGGAGTGTAGCTTGTCGAGTGTCCGGACAAAAAGACCCGCGGCGAACAGAATGACGAAGGAGATCGCGATCTGGGCGACCACCAGGACGTGCTGCGCACGGTGCCGCGGTCCACTCCAGCGCCCATTCTTAAGCACGGGCATGACGTCTGGACGCGTAGACTGAATCGCTGGAGCTAGTCCGAACAACAGGCCGCAGACTAGTGACATAGCCGCCGTCCCAGTCAGCACCTTCCAGTTCAATTCCGCGTGCAGCGTAAAGTTCTCCTGCCCATGGGAGAGCAGTACCGTCAACGATCGCGCGCCCCAAATCGCAAATAGCACTCCGAATGCTCCTCCGACACACGAAAGCATTAGGCTCTCGGTAAGCAACTGGCGCACGACGCGGAACCGGCCCGCTCCCAGGCTGAGCCGGACAGCTATTTCGCGGCGCCGAGCGGCGGCCCTCGCGAGCATCAGATTGGCAATGTTCGCGCACGCGACTGCCAGGATCAATCCCACGATCGCCAAGAGTACGTACAGGGGCTTGGAATACTCGCGGCGCAGGCTGCCCAGGCCGGCGGCGCCAGGATTCAGCATCAGTACGGGAAGTTTGGCGCGCTCACCGGCGGTACTTGCCGTGGTGGCCACCCATTGACTAAAACGTGGCGCCAGCGCCGCCTGCGCCTGCGCCATGCTGACCCCGGGACGCAGACGGCCCATCATTTCGATCCAGTAGAAGTTTCCGTCGCCGAACATTCGCGCCGCTTCGGGGCTGTCTATGAGCGCGCTCGCCCGCAGCGGAAGGTAAAGGTCCGGCGTCACCGCGGGATCCACTCCGAGGAATTCCGGCGGTGCAACGCCGATCACCGTAAAGGACACGCTATCGACGAAAATCGGTTGTCCAATCGCATTCGGCGCTCCCCCAAAGCGATCCCGGCTGGTCGCAAAACTAATCACGGCCACCGGCACGGCGCCGGGACGGTCGTCGTCGGCATCGATTAGCCGCCCCGCCGCCGGAGACACTGCCAGGCCGCGAAAGTACTCGCCTGTGACGAACTCCGCAGCCGCGCTCGTGGCGTGTCCATGGACGGCCAGCGTGCGGGTAAGTCCGTTGAAGTATCCGAAAAGCTGGGCAAAACCGGAGGTTTCTTTTCGAAGCGCCTCAAACGCGCCGAACGGGAACATCCCGCTGACCATTACGCCTTTGCCTCCCGGCCAGGCAAGACCTTGAACCCCGTGCATGACATGTACCCATTGTTTGTCGGCGTCCTGGGGCGGCCGGCTATGCCAGTTCAAGACCACCAGCGAAGCGGGATCGGCTACCGGGAGCGAGCGGAATAGAACCGGCTCCATCAAGCTGTAGATCGCCGTATTGGCCCCGATGCCTAGCGCAAGCAATACGACAGCCATGGCGCTGAACGCCTTGTTGGCGATCATGGTGCGACATCCATAGCGGACATCCTGGCCGAGTTCCGACAAGAATCTGGTCGTCCAAATCTCCCGCGACTCTTCGTGCTTCAGGCGAAGGTTGCCAAACCGCCGGCGCGATTCCGCGTAGGCGCACTCCGGCGTCATCCCCTCTGTTTGGAGTTCCGCAGCCTTCTCGGCAAGGTGGAGTTCCATTTCTTCACGCAGCGCCTCGCTGCGCCTCGCGCTCCCAAGCCAGTACTTCAGCCGTCGGATGATCATTTCGTCACTCCGCTCCCATCACACGCGCGATCGCCAGCGTGAGTTTCGCGTATTTCCGGGTTTCCACCGCCAGCTGTTTGCGGCCGGACGCCGTGATCTTGTAGATCCTCGCCCGCCGCTTGTTCGCGGTCACGCTCCAGACACCCTCGATCCAGCCGTTTAGCTCCAGCCGCTGGAGAGCGGGGTAAAGCGAGCCCTCCTCAATAAGGAGTTCGTTGTCCGATGATTGCTGAATGAACTGGACAATGCCGTATCCATGGAGATCGCGCCGGGAAACGATCCGTAGAATGAGCATGTCCAGCGACCCCGGCAAGGAATCGTTCTTTTGCGCCTTCCGCCCCATACTAAGAATTCTTAGCTTACGGCGACGGGATCGCTATCGTCGAGTTCCGATTAGAGCCTTCGAGCGCAGGACGAGGTCCATTTCAGTGGCGCGCACGCACGTTGGATGCGGCTGCCGTGGCTGGTGCCAACCAAGCTCCGTTCGCCTGTTTGGTTCGTCCCCGGTTTCACCCCTCCATCTCCCCCGGATCCGCCTTATACTTCTCTTTCCGTTCCGCCTTCGGCACAATCACGCGCGATGGTTTCACCACGCCCACCCGCTCCCGCGCGATGCTCCGCACTTCCTTGGTCGCGTCGAACTTCTTCTTCGCCTTCTTCTTCGCCACAACCCTAAGTCACCAGCGCATGCACCACGCGGCTGGCCAGTTGATCGAACGTCAAAACCTCATACAACGACGGATCCGACATGATCTTCGAAACCAACGCCGCATGCATCGCGTGCCCTGCGCGTTCCGCAATCACATGCCCCAACAGCGGCCTACCCAGCAGCGCCAAGTCCCCAATCAAATCCAACGCCTTATGCCGGCAGCATTCATCGGCGAAGCGCAGGCCGCCCGGATTCATCGCGCCATTCGGTGAAAAACAAATCGCATTCTCCAGCGTCGCCCCGCGGATCAATCCCATGTCGCGCATCTGATCCAGATCTTTCTCAAACCCAAACGTGCGCGCCGGAGCAATGCGCGATGTATAACTCTCCGGCGTCACTTCCATCTCAATTCCCTGCTTCCCCACGGGATGCGGATAATCCACCTCGCAAGTAAGTTGAAAGCTATCTGCTGGAAGAATCGAAATGCGCTTGCCTTTGTCTTCCACCGTCACCGGCCTGCGAATCCGCAAGTACCTGCGCTTCCGCCGGGAATGCTTAATTCCCGCCTCACGCACTAAGTCCACAAACGGCTGCCCGCTGCCATCCATGATCGGCACTTCCAGGTTATCGATCTCCACATACGCGTTGTCGATTCCCAGGCTATAAAACGTGCTCAGCAAGTGTTCCGTGGTCGAGATCAGAACGCCCTGCCGCATCAGGCTGGTCGCGTAGGATACCCGCGCCACATGCTGCCAGCTCGCCGGTATCTCAAAATGATTTAGATCGGAACGGACAAAAACAATTCCTGTGTCAACCGCCGCTGGACTTACCCGGATACTTACGGGAACTCCGCTATGCAGTCCCACTCCGCGCGCTTCCACGGATCGCTGGAGCGTGGTCTCAAACCGCAAGTGGCTTTTCCTGGACGGTGCATTCTGGATTCATAGGCGTCGGCGAACAATCAGTATAACGAGACGATAACTGATTGATTCCATTCATCAAAGAAAAGTTACATTGTGGCTAAAGCGCAACACCGAACGCGCCCTACACTGTTGCTGGAATCCCACACTTCGCTTCGATATGATGCCTGAAGTGCCGCCTTCTCGCGTTTTCCTGCCCGTCCGCATTTTTCTGATCGACACCTACGGTTTTATCTTCCGCGCCTATCACGCCCGCGCCCGCAGCGGAGCGCCTCCCATGCGCACCACCACCGGCATCTCCACGGAGGCCGTCTTCATCTTCACCAACATGCTCCGCAAGCTTGCCAAAGAACAGAAGCCGGAATATATCGCCGCCGTCTTTGAAAGCCCGGGCAAGACGTTGCGCGAGCAGGAGTACGCCGAGTACAAAGCCAATCGCACGGAAATGCCGCAGGACCTGGCCGAGCAGATTCCCTATGTCCGCCGCGTCCTCGAAGCCATGCGCATCCCCATCCTTGCCTTCCCCGGCTTTGAAGCCGACGACGTGATCGGCACCATCTCCTGCCGCGCCGCCGAACAGGGCCACGACGTCGTCATTGTTTCAAGCGACAAGGACATGCTGCAGCTCGTCTCCTCCAGCATCACCATGTTCAACCCCGCCAAGGACGATACCTGGTATGACCCGAACAAGGTGAAGGAATTCATGGGCGTCGCGCCTGAGCAAGTGGCCGACCTGCTCGCGCTCAAAGGCGATGCCATCGATAACATCCCCGGCGCGCCCGGCGTGGGCGATAAGGGTGCGAAGGACCTCATCGATCAGTTCGGCTCCGTCGAAGCCGCCCTCGACCGCGCCGCTGAGGTCAAGCGCAAGATGTATCGCGAAAGCCTCGAGCAGAATCGCGAACGCATCCTGCTTTCGAAGCGCCTCGCCACCATTGAGCGCAACGTGCCCATCGAGTTCTCGCTCGACGATCTTGCCGCCGCCGACCCCGATATCCTGGCCCTGCGCGCCGTCTTCCGCGAGCTCGAATTCCACAGCCATCTCAAAGAGCTCGGCCCCGCCGAAGACACTCGCGTCCGCGACCTCGGCACGCTTCACACCACCGCTGAAATCG
This sequence comes from Bryobacteraceae bacterium, assembly GCA_965225785.1. Lineage (GTDB taxonomy): Bacteria > Acidobacteriota > Terriglobia > Bryobacterales > Bryobacteraceae > Bog-113. The sequence continues at coordinate 1,137,450 of CBDDBV010000035.1, forward strand.
CAGACTACCTGGCCGGTCATCGCACGACCCGGCATCGTAGTGACTCGCCCATCGGCTTCGCGCTCACTCCCGAAAACATCGGCATCGCCTTCCGTGAGGATCAGGCCCGCTCCGTCCCGCTCGCGCTCGCCCAGAGCTTGCGCCCCTTCATCGAAGACCCCGCTCTCATCAAATCCTCCTGCGATGTCAAAGGCTCTCTGCTCGCCTTGAATCGCGCCGGCTTCCATCCCCAGGGCTTTCATCACGACGCCGCGCTCTACGCCTTCCTCCTCGATGCCGACCCTTCCGGCTGTTCGCTCGATCAACTCGTCCAGCGCCGTCTCGAACTCAAGGCCGGCGAAGAAGCCGCCCAGCAGGCCATCTATGTCCGCGAGCTCTGCGCCACCCTTAGCGCCGCCATCGACCAGCGCAACTTACGCGAGCTTTACGAAACCATCGAACTCCCGCTCGCCGCCGTCCTCGCCCGCATGGAAGAGACCGGCATCCTGGTCGACCGCGCCGAACTCGAGCGCCTGTCGATCATGATGGACACGGAAATCTCCCGCCTTACCGAAGAGATCCACGTGCTCGCGGGTCACGAATTCAACATCGCTTCGCCGCAACAGCTCGGCAAGGTACTCTTCGATGAACTCAAGTTACCCGCGCCCGTCAAGTACGGCAAAGGCAAGACCGTTTCCACCGCCGCCGACATACTCGAAGAACTCGCCGTCGAGCACGGCATCGCCCGCAAAGTACTTGAATACCGCTCCCTGACAAAACTCAAGGGCACGTACGTCGACGCGCTGCCCGCCTTGATGGACCCGCTCACCGGCCGCATCCATACCAGCTTCAATCAAACCGGCGCGGCCACGGGACGCCTGTCCTCTTCCAACCCCAACTTACAAAACATTCCGATCAAGACCGAACTCGGCCGCGAGATTCGCGCCGCCTTCGTTCCGCGCCCCGGCTGGAAGCTATTAGTTGCCGACTACTCCCAAATCGAGCTGCGCCTGCTCGCACACATGTCGCGTGACCCGGTCTTAGTGCAGGCTTTCCGATCCGGCGAAGACATCCACACGCGCACGGCCGCTGAAGTGATGGGCGTGCCTCCGATGTTCGTCACGCGCGAAGCCCGCAACCGCGCCAAGGCCGTTAACTTCGGCATTGTCTACGGCATCAGTTCTTTCGGACTCTCGCAGCAGCTCGGCATCCCTCGCCGCGAAGCCGAACAGTACATCCAAAACTACTTCGAACGCTATGCCGGCGTGCGCCAGTTTATTGACGACACCATCCAGCACGTCCGTCAAACCGGCGTAACCAAAACCCTGTTCGGACGCGAACGCCCCATCCCCGACATGAACACGCGCAACCCCAACGCCCGCGGATTCGCCGAGCGCACGGCCGTCAACTCGCCGCTGCAAGGCACCGCAGCGGACTTGATCAAGCTAGCCATGATCCGCATTGACGCGCACCTCAGTAAGTTACAAGCCAAAATGCTCTTACAAGTTCACGACGAGTTAGTCCTCGAAGCCCCGGAAGACGAAGCAGATCAAGTCGCCTCCATGGTGAAACAGGAAATGGAAGGCGCTTACAAACTGGAAGTTCCGCTGGTGGCCGATGTGGGCATTGGCCCCAACTGGCGCGACGCCAAATAACCGACTACCCTACACTACAGTCATGGGATTTGACCAGTACCACGAACCCGCCGCCGACCTTTCCGATGAAACCCGCACCTTCGCCCGCATGATCGCCTCTCTCGGCGAGGAATGCGAAGCCATCAATTGGTATGAGCAGCGCATCTCCGTCGAGAAAAACAAAGACGCCAAAGCCATCATGGAGGACGCGCAGGGCGAAGAGTTCAAGCACTTCGGCATGGACCTCGAATTCCTTCTCCGCCGCAAACCCAAATGGCGCGGCATCCTGAAAGGTATCCTCTTCAAAACCGGCGATATCGTCGAGAACGGTGAAGCCGCCGAAAAGGCCAACGATTAGTCCTCATCCCGAAGTGACGTCAGACTTCAGCAAGCTGAAAACCCGCCTCGCGGAACTCGGTTGGTATCACTCCATCGAGCTCCCCGGCGGCCGCACCATCCCCGGCTTGCAGTCTCCCGATCAGCTCCGCACCCGCCTCGCCCAATTCCCCATCCCGGAAGATCTCCGCAACAAGCGCGTCCTCGATATCGGCGCCTGGGATGGCTGGTTCAGCTTCGAAATGGAACGCCGCGGCGCCAAGGTCGTCGCCATCGACAACACCGGAAATCAACGCTTCCGCGAAGCCGCGTCCCTGCTCGGCTCCTCGGTCGAGCACATCACCGCCGATATCTGCCGCCTCCACCCGCGCGACCTCGGAACCTTTCATTACGTCCTATTCTTCGGCGTCCTCTATCACCTCAAGCACCCTCTGCTCGCTCTCGAAAACGTCTGCGAACTTGCCACCGAAGCCGCCTTCGTCGAGTCCTACGTGTGCGACCCCGACCCCCACTCGCCCCGTCCGCCTTTCATGGAATTCTACGAAGGCGAGGAACTGCTCGGGCAAATGGATAACTGGGTCGGCCCCAGCCTCACCTGTTTGCTCGCGCTCTGCCGCACTGCCGGTTTCGCCCGCGTCCAGTTCCAAAGCGTTCTCGCCGATCGCGCCCACGTCTCCTGTTACCGCCACTGGCCGCAAACGCCGCCGCAAGCTTCGCCACCTTCGGACGCGGATCTGGTGATCGTCTCCGCCGAAAATGCGATTAGTCGATCAACGCGTTTTCTCGGTCATCATGACGAGTACGTCAGCATCTGGTTTAAGTCCGGCGCAGAATCACTAACTCGCGATGAAGTCTTCCCCAGCGTCGGACCTTACGGCAGTCACCCCGTGCATTTCTCGCAGGTCGGCAGCGGCGGCTATCTCGTGAACTGCAAGCTCCCGCCCGGCCTGGCTCCCGGCGCGCATGCCGTAGCGCTCGCCACCCCGCGCGGCACATCGGCCAATCGAGCCGAAATCTGGATCGGCGCCGCTCCTCATCAATCGCAATCCAATGCGCACCGCGCCACCCCACCCATCCGCATCCGAACCGTCGCCGACGGCCTCACCTGGAATCGCGATCAGGTCTCCCTCACGCCCCGCGGCGGGTTCCTTTCCCTCTGGGTGGAAAATCTCGATCCCTACGTTCACGCCGACGCCGTGACGCTTCACTCCGACCGCCCTGTCGCCGCCGCATCGTTCATCTCCGCTCGCCTTCCCGACGGCCTAACGCAGATCAACTTCCCCATTCCCTCCAGCTTTCCGCCCGGCCCCGCAACGCTCACCCTAATCGTTGACGGCCATCCATCTGCGCTCTTTCATCTCCAGGTCCTGCGGCCTTAGCAACACATGAACACCCGACGGATCGCGGTGCCGTTCCCGCTGCTCCTCGCGACGCTCTCCATCTGCGCCGCCGTTGTCGAGATCGCGCGCATGTTCCGCTACCTGCTCCGCTCCGTCACCAACGTGTTCTGGGTCGACCAATGGATCATGCTGGAAGAACTCTGGCGTTTCCGCGACGGCCGCTACCGCCTCACCTACCTCTGGACGCCCTATTGGGGCCATCGCATCCCCATCCCGCGTCTCGTCTTCCTGCTCGATGAGCGATGGTTCCATCTCTCCAACGTTCCCCTCGTCGCGCTCAACGTCGCCGCGCAGGCTTGCCTTCTACTTATCATTTCGGTTACACAATGGAAGTTACTTTCGCCTAGGTCGCGCCCGCTCGCGTTGTCCACCATCGCGCTCACATCCTATCTACTTTTTTCCGGCCTCCAGATGGAGAACTTCGTCTACGGAATGTCCGTCCAGTATGCGATCGGCTACTGTTCGGCCATTGCCGCGCTAACCTTCGGCGCTCATTCCGGCCGCCGCTCGTTCCTAACCGCTGTAACTTGCGCCGTCCTCTCGACTCTTACCATCGCCGCCGGCTTAGCCCTGTGGCCGCTCCTGGCCGTCGAAACCTATCTTCTCCGCGGAATCGGAAGCCGTCGAAGCCGCACCATCGTGTTAGCCGCCGCCGGAGCACTTCTGTCGATCGCCTACATCCCCGGTTACACCCAACCCGGAAGTGGAATGGGACTCGGCGGTATCATCCACCATCCTCTACAAGCCGCCGCCATCGCCTCCATGTTTCTGGCTGGACCACTTAGTCTGGCGAGTCTCCTTTGGGGACACATCGCCGGCGCAATCGGAATGTTACTCGCTCTCTACTTACTAACTACCATCCTCGCCGACCGACGCCCGCAACTCATCGTTCTGGCCGTCATCTCGGTCTGGCTGGTCGGCATCTCCTTCAGCATTCCGCTAGCCCGCATGCGCCCTGAATGGATCGCGTCCTTCCACGGCGCCGCGCCGCTTCCCAGCCGCTACTTCACCCCTGCGTTCCTTTTCTGGTCTTGCCTAACCGCGGCCCTCTTATCTGTCGGCGCCGGAGCTCTACTGACTCGCGCTCTCACCGCCATCTGTCTCTTAGCAATGGCCGCGGTTCTCGTCTCCACCTTGACTCGGGAGCAAGCCTACCTTCTGGATTGGCTAAGTTTCACCCAACGGCTCGACGCCGCGGGCGCCGGCTTTCTCATCGGAGCGGACGATCCGGAATACATGTCCGCAAGTTATCCCGATCAGAAGCTTCTCGATCACTGGATCCCCTACGCCCGCGCCCATCGCCTTTCCGTCTTCGCCGAACCACGCGCGCAATGGCTGAACCGAAAGTTCCCGGAAGTCATCCGCGCCGTCCAATCCCCGCCCTGCCGCCTGCGGCTCGACCCGCCCGTGCAAGCAGGCGCGGCACTCCGGCTCACCGGCTGGTTGGAAAACGCGCCTGGTCCGCTCGACTCACCCGACGATCTACTCTTTACCGATGAAGCCGGCACAGTAATCGGCTTCGGCCGCACCTTCGCGCCGGCCCCTAACTCTACGGACCAACGAAACTTCTTAGGCTATGTGTCGGGCAAGCTATCGGCCATTTACATACTAAGTCCCGAAAAGACGGCCCGCCGCTGCATCACCCAAAACCCGTCGGGTTGAAGAAAAGCCACTGCCTCCGCAGCGGATCCAGGGTCCAGTCCGCGGTCTTCAAACCCTTGACTCGCTGAAACGCCTGATCGTGCGTAACAAGAACAGTGTTCAACGCGAGCGCATGAGCGGCAATCATGGTATCCAGGTTCCCCATCGGCTTCCCCGCCCGCTCCAGCGAGGCCCGCAAAGCTCCGTAATGCCTTGCCGCTTCCATGTCCCAACCATGGATCGGCATCGTCTCCAACAGCGATCCCACTAAAGCTCGTAGTGAGCGCGCACTATCTTTCGCCGATCCGTAATACAGTTCACCGGCAGTGACGGACGACATGCCAACTTCCGCGACAGGAACACGCGCCAACCAGCGGTCTACAGCCGGCATATCGCCCCGAATCAAATAGCTGACGATGTTGGTGTCTAGCAGGTAGCAAGCCTTCAGAGCGGATTCCTGAGCTGCGCCGGGTCGTCATGCCGGTCCAGCAGAAAGTCTTTCCGTTCGGGCACTCTACCCCGCAGCTCAAAAAAAGCGCTCCACGGGATTTGCGGGTGACTGGATAGGATGACGTCGCCCGTGGACGCGTCCTTCCTCACGAATACTTCGGTACCTTCGAATCGAAACTCAGCGGGTAAGCGAACGGCCTGGCTTCTCCCGTTACGGAATATCTTCGCGGTTCGTTGCAATCTAGCCTCTTACGGAATCTATACCGTCAGTATAGACCCGAAACTTTCTGGGTACCTATTCACGTTACGGGCTGGACCGTTCCTCATTTCTTCGACAGAGCCTCGCATCACGCCGCGAAGCCTTGTCCGGCATTTCGAAAAAAATCGATCCCCAAGCTCCTCCCACGTTTCCCATCTCCCAGGTATAAGACCGCGAAATCCGGGCGCAAATCCCTCATTTCCCGCATATAATCAAAAACTTCACCCCAATGCGCGTCTTCATCAGCCACTCTTCCAAGGACAAAGTCGTCACGGCCGAGCTCGCCGCCGAACTCAAAAATCGCGGCTTCGAAGTCTGGTATGACAATTGGGAACTCCTCGCCGGTGACAACATCGTCGCCAAAATCAATCAAGGTCTCGACACCTGCGAAGCGGGCATCATCGTCTTCTCCGTGGATTCCAAGGACAGCCGCTGGGTGGATGCCGAAATCAGCTATCTGACCTACGCGCGCATTCAGGAAGGCAAAATCCTCATCCCGGTCATGGTGGACGAGCGTGCCTACGTCCCCCCGCTACTCCGTCCCCTGCTCCGCGCCGTCATGGACTTCGACGCCATCGCCGCCGCCCTGCGCAACCGTCCGGCAATCCCGGCCCACCCAACCACCGCCGCGCGCCGCAACGTCGAACGCGTCCTCATCAGCCTCTGCAAGTCCCCCGCCGGGGCCCCCAATTCCACGATCGATACCGAGGTAAAACTGAACGGCCAACTCATCGGCAAACAAACGCACGCCGAAATCCCCAAACGCCTCGCACTCGCTCATCAATCGTTCCTCGAAGGCACCCGCGCCGGCCTGCGCAGCCCAGCCGTCGTGCCCGGCCTACTTCTCCAGTCCACCCTAGCGGAACTCGGCCATGAACTCCGCGCCTTCTGCCTGCCGGGCGATTCCGATGCCGCGTTGCGGGATCTCCTCGACGCCGTGTGCAAGCTCGGCGTCACTGCGGAGATTTGTTTCGAAGCAAACGCTCCCGATCTCCTCGCGCTCCCCTTCGAAGCGCTCCGCCTCTCGGACGATCGCGTCCTCGCGCTTCAACCAGCGGCAGTCCTCATGCGCCGCCCGTCCGGCCTGACCCATCGTAATCAAGGTCCGCTCGCCGGACCCGTAAAGATCCTGATCGCCGTCGGCGCGCCGGACGAGAAGTATTCGAGCGGCCCGGTCCTCGACCTGGAACGGGAACTACAAGTCATTCTCGATGCCGTCGAGCCCGCCAATCGCCTCGACAACGTCCAGGTCCGCATCCTCGAAGTCGGGAGCCCTGACGCCATCGCCGACGCTTTTCGCGAAGAGGAATACCACGTTCTCCACATCTCCTGCCATGGGGTGCCCGGAAAACTGGCACTCGAAAATGAAGAACTGCATGAGGTCCCAACCACCGCCCGCGAACTAATCGACCCTTTGCGCAATGCGGGAAAGCCGCTCCCCATGGTAGTGCTCAACACCTGCCACGGCGGCGTCCAGAAAGGCCAAGCCGCCAGCTTCGCCGAAGAACTGCTCCGCGCCGGCGTTCAGTCCGTGCTCGCGATGCAGACCTCAGTCACCGACGTCTACGCGACCGACCTCGTCCGCGAGTTCTACGAGAATCTAGGCAAAGGCGATTTCCTGCTTCCCAGCCGCGCCCTCGCCGACGCCCGAAAGTGCGTCGAAGAGGAGCGCCTCAAGCGCATTCAGGCCCACCCAGCCGCCGCGCACCCCGACCCCGAATACGCCACCGCCAGTCTCTTCGTCGCCGGTGAAGAACAAAAGCTCGCCGACTTCAACGCGGCTCCAGTCCCTTTGCGTCACACCCCGCGCTACGTCATAACCGGAGTCCTTCCCCAACTCAGCCTCGGCTACCTTATCGGCCGTCGCCAGGAGTTGAGAAATGTTCTCAAAGCTTTGCGCGACACCTCCGGCCAATACGCTGGAGTGGTTCTCACCGGCATCGGCGGCATTGGCAAAAGCGCGATCGCCGGCCGCGCCATCCAGCGTATGGCGGAATCTAAGCGGATGATCGCGCAGCACAAGGGGCGCTTTGAGCTTTCCCAGATCGCTCAATCGTTGGCGCGCGTGCTAAAACTTTCCAAGACCGAGGAACACCGGGAATTAGCGCGACAACTCTCCGATCCCGGCTTGGAAGAATGGCGCGCGCTCCTGATCGGGCAAGCACTAACGGAAACGCCGGTCATCCTTGTCCTCGATGATTTCGAGCAAAACCTCACAATCGGCGGCGGTCAATTTCAAAATCCAACGACCGCCGACTACATGGAGGCGCTCGCCTCCGCCTGCAAGGTTGGCCGCCTGCTAATCACCTGCCGTTACCCGATTCCCGGCCTTGATTACTTCTTCTGTCGAGTCCCTGTCGGCGCCTTAAGTCCAGCGGAAAACCGCAAGCTCCTCCTTCGCCTCGAAGGCCTCAAGGATGTCGATTCCAAGATCCTCCAAAAGGTGGCCGGGCACCCGCGCATGCTGGAACTCCTTGAAGCTATCGCAAACAACGAGCAAGGTCGGTTCCCGCACATCACTCAGAAGCTGCGCGAACTCCAGGCGAAACGGGGCAACGGTCCGGCCGCCTTATCCGGCGAGCAAAAGGAAGCTTTCGACCTTGCCCTTCTGCTGGGCGCAAGGGACATCTTCCTCGACGAACTGCTGGATATAGTCCGCGTCGAAGGTCTCGAGGAACACCTGCTCCAAACCGCCGTCTCGAATCTCCCGGTATCCGCCGCTGGACTCGCCCGCATGCTGGACGAAACTGGAGGCAACCCCGCCGCAGCCCGAAAAACTCTCACGCGCCTTCGCGATCTCTCGCTCGTGTACCTCAACGAAAATGATTCTGCATCCGTCCACCGCTGGACCGCCGAAGGCCTGCGCCGCCTTACCGGTGACGGCCGTTGGCAGGAACTCGCGGATCGGGCAGGCCGATACCGCTGGTGGCAAGTCGTGAACGAAAGCCACGATCTCGGCGACGCGGTGGAAGCCGTTCGCAACTGGCTCACCGGGCGCAAGTTCGACGAAGCCGTCTCCACGGCAACGGCGTGCTTCGAGTCGCTGCAAGGATCCCGCCGTACGTTCGCACTCGACCTTGCCTCCGAAATCCTCGAAACCCTGCCCGAAACGCATTCGGACTACTCCCTCATAGCGGATGAAGAAGCCCAAGCCCACCTCGCGCTCGGGTTCACCGATCGCGCTTTGGAACGTTACACCGCGTTGATGAGAAGACACGAACGCCTGGCCCAGACCGAGCCCAACCGCGCCGATTTCCAGCGCGACCTCTCCGTCTCCTACAACAAAGTCGGCGATCTCTACCGCGGCCTCGGCCAGGGCGACCTCGCCCGCGACAACTTCCTCCTCGCGCTGGAAATCCGCAAACGCCTGGCCCAAGCCGAGCCCAACCGCGCCGATTTCCAGCGCGACCTCTCCGTCTCCTACAACAAAGTCGGCGATCTCTACCGCGACCTCGGCCAGGGCGACCTCGCCCGCGACAACTTCCTCCTCGCGCTGGAAATTGCCAAACGCCTGGCAGAGGCCGAGCCCAACCGCGCCGATTTCCAGCGCGACCTCTCCGTCTCCTACAACAAACTCGGCGATCTCTACCGCGACCTCGGCCAGGGCGACCTCGCCCGCGACAACTTCCTCCTCTCGCTGGAAATCCGCAAACGCCTGGCCCAAGCCGAGCCCAACCGCGCCGATTTCCAGCGCGACCTCTCCGTCTCCTACAACAAAGTCGGCGATCTCTACCGCGGCCTCGGCCAGGGCGACCTCGCCCGCGACTACTTCCTCCTCTCGCTGGAAATTGCGCAAACGCCTGGCAAGGCCGAGCCCAACCGCGCCGATTTCCAGCGCGACCTCTCCGTCTCCTACGAAAAAGTCGGCGATCTCTACCGCGACCTCGGCCAGGGCGACCTCGCCCGCGACAGCTTCCTCCTCTCGCTGGAAATTCGCAAACGCCTGGCAAGGCCGAGCCCAACCGCGCCGATTTCCAGCGCGACCTCTCCGTCTCCTACATCAAACTAGGCGATCTCTACCGCGACCTCGGCCAAACTGACCTTGCCCGCGACAACTTCCTCCTCTCGCTGGAAATTCCGCAAACGCCTGGCCGAGGCCGAGCCCAACCGCGCCGATTTCCAGCGCGACCTCTCCGTCTCCTACGAAAAAGTCGGCGATCTCTACCGCGACCTCGGCCAGGGCGACCTCGCCCGCGACAGCTTCCTCCTCTCGCTGGAAATCCGCAAACGCTTGGCCCAGGCCGAGCCCAACCGCGCCGATTTCCAGCGCGACCTCTCCGTCTCCTACAACAAACTAGGCGATCTCTACCGCGACCTCGACCTCGCCCGCGACAACTTCCTCAACGACCTCGAGATCGCCAAACGCCTCGCCGAAGCCGAGCCCAACCGCGCCGATTTCCAGCGCGACCTCTCCGTCTCCTACAACAAACTCGGCGATCTCTACCGCGACCTCGGCCAGGGCGACCTCGCCCGCGACAACTTCCTCCTCTCCTGGAAATCGCCAAACGCCTCGCCCAAGCCGAGCCCAACCGCGCCGATTTCCAGCGCGACCTAGCGGTATCGTTCTTTAAGCTTTCACGCGTCGACGAGGCAAACTCCCGCGAACTGCTGTCCAAGTCGGTCGCGATCTTACAGAAACTCAAAGACACAGGCAGACTGCTTCCAACGGACGAACCTCTTCTCAAAGCCCTTACCGATTTACTCGAACAGGACGGTAGTCAAACGCAAACCGCCAGTTCGTAGCCGGTCACCCCACCTAGCGCGCATAAAATCCAAGCATTAACCCAAATCCAATACGCAGACTTCAACACTCCGTCCCGCACCTATCTCAATAACAGCCAAACCAACAACTTTTTCCCATCCCCCTCATTAACTTGCGGCGCTTACCCACGCTCGTCCCCAAAAGCATATGTCTTCATAAAGCAGGAGCCTTCCTGCTCAGTCAGCACCCTCACACCACCGATTCGCAATTGGGTTCGTTTCGCTTCAAAACAAGCACTACATCTCACTCCTCTTCCTTTCGCAATCAATCACTTAACGCAATAACCCCACTTTTAACTCATAAGCAAAATCGACCAACGAAGCCAATCCCACGAGCGCGGCCCAACATCAGAAACAACCTAATCGGCCGCATCCCGGAGGCCGCCCTTCCAAAAAAACAGTCCCCATCCAAAAAAACTTATATCCCCCTCCCTATCAACAACTTCCAAATTCCCACCATCCTCACCTCATACCAGCCTGCTAACTCTTAAACCAGAGAGAGACCGGTTCGGGCAAACTGGCTCTCTTAGGTCGGCACGTTGATGGGGCGTGCCGTTTGGTGTCGCGAGGTTTGGCGGCCTCGCGACACCTACCTATTCCCATCGCGCCGGTTTACTCGAATCTATAACTTACTCATCAAATGCGTACTCTCATCATTTTTAAAAACCCGAAAGCGGATAACCCCCACGCTTGTCACGTCGGCTTGGGCGTCACCGCCGGCAACGCTGCCGAAGTTCTCGTGGAGCACGGTATCAACGCACAATCCGTGCCGGTCATTGACGGCTTCTATCTGCGTGACAAACTCCGCGCCGATACCTGGCCCGGTCTCACGCATGCCGTCTTCTGCGCTCCTTTTATCGATACTCCTTTTATTGAAAGTCTCTGCCGCGAGTTTCCACGCGTCCGCTTCGCAGTGGTCTTTCATAGTAATGTCGGCTTCTTACAAGCCGATAAGTGGGCCGTGAAAGTAATGCGCGAACAAATGGAGCTGGAGCGCCGCATCGATAACTTCCATCTCGCCGGCAACTGCGTCAAATTCTGTTCCGCCGTCCAGGCCGCTTACGGTAAGCCTTGTACGCTGCTACCCAACTTATATTTCCTGCATGGGCCCATTGAGCGCCGGCGCGCCATGTGGACCGGTCCCGAACTCCACATCGGCATCTTCGGCGCCACCCGCATTCTCAAGAACCTGATGACCGCCGCGTGGGCGTCCATCCAGATCGGCCGCGATTTCAACGCGGACACCAAAATTCATCTCTCCACCGGCCGGGAAGAAGGCGGCGCCGGCGTACTTCAGTCCGTTAAGGAAATGTGCGGCGGCCTTCCCCGCGTCGAACTGATCGAAGAGCCCTGGCTGCCTTGGCTGGATTTCCGCCGCGTCATGCGCCGCATGCACTTACTCATGCAGCCCAGCTTCACCGAAAGCTTCAACGGGGTCACCGCTGACGGCATCGCCGAAGGCGTTCCCAGCGTTGTTTCTCCCGCCATCGGTTGGGTGCCGTCCAATTGGATCGCCAACCCGGATGACGCCCGCGCCATCGCGGAAACCGGCAAGCGTCTGCTCCGCGATAAAAACGCGCAGCGCGATGGCTACCGCGCTCTCGTCAAGCATAACGACATGTCTATCGCCCAATGGCGAAGGTTCCTCTCCACTTAACGGCCTCCAGCGCCTCGGGAATTTGCTTTTGAGATCGTCGCGTTGACTGTGGCATCGTCCTCTTCCCCACGATGTCTTGTCCGCTTCCGGTCGCGATTCCCATGTTGGCGCTGGCTGGCGCAGGTGCGTTCCCGATTTCTCCCGCCGTCGGGGACGCACCTGCGCTGATTTCTAAAACCTACGCTGCCGCATCCACTCCTCGCGCGTCGCCAGGCTGTCCGAGTCCCCCGCCCGGTTTAGCGCGCGGTCGATCGCAAGCACTCCATCCAGGTGATCCAACTCATGCTGCAGCAGTTCGCTCAACGCGCCGCTCGCCGCTAGCTCAAGCTCGGCCCCGCTCTCATCTTCATAGCGAACCCGAATCCGTCGCGCCCGCTCCAGCTTCACCATCAGGTTCGGAAAGCTGAAACAATCGTCCCAAAGCGTGAACTTCTCCTCGCTGCTCCACGTAAGTTCCGGATTGAGGATGCAATAAGTCTTATCTTCGAATTCCAGGTAGATCACGCGCCGCGCGTCGCCGATCTGCACCGCGCTGATTCCGCGCCCGAACCCATGCGTCCGCTGAAACCAGTGCAGCGTATCGCGCAGGTTCTCGAGCAATACCGCGGCGTCGCCGGCGTGCATCACCCGCGCCGACACTTGCCGCAGAGTCGGATCGCCTAATTGAAGGATGCGCAACACCGCCATCGTCTACCATGTTATGGTGAAGCCCGACCCCGTTCAGACCCTGATTCAGGCGGGTGTCTACATCCTGCTTTACGCCGCTCCCATTGTCTTTCTCAGTTGGATTTTTCTCTATATCGGTGGCCAGTTACTCGGTTCCATTGCGGCGTTCTTAGCCTTCGCGCTCTTCAGTAACTTCCTCTGCCTTCGCATTTTCGATGGTGCCGGAGAAGGCTCCCGATTCAATCGGCTCGGCTTGCCGTTCAACGGCCCCGGATTGCGCAACTCGCTTACCGGCATCGTCCTCGGCTTCGCCGCCGCGGCCTTTGTCGTTCTCATCCCTTTGCTCATCGGAATCGCCCATGAAACCGTTCCCAAAGGCGCGGTGGTCAATTGGCGGGAGCAGCTCTTCATCCCCTTCTTGCTGCTTGCCGGAGCTGCCGGCGAAGAGATTCTGTTTCGCGGCTTCGGCTTCCAAACCCTGCTCCGCGCCTTTCATCCCGCCGCCGTCATCGTTCCCACCGGCGTCGTGTTCGGCCTGCTCCACAGCACCAATCCCAACGCCTCCTGGTTCGGAATCGTGAACACCATCGGCTTCGGCATCTTATTCGGTTACGCGTTCCTGCGCTCGCATGACATCTGGTTTCCGCTCGGTCTTCATTACGGCTGGAACTTGACGCTACTCCTTTTTGGAGTCAACATCAGCGGGATTACAATGAGAGTTACCAGTTATGAGGTTGCCTGGAGCGGACCCGTGCTATGGTCGGGCGGTGCCTACGGCCCGGAAGCCAGCGCCCTTACCACCATCGCTTTAGTGCTTCTGTCCGCCGCCGTTTGGAAAACGCGTGTGATCCAACAGGAAGCCTACTTGGTTGATTGTCCCCGGAGTAGTGAATGACTCGATTCGTTGTCCCCGCTCTCGCCTTGGTTCTCGCATTGGCTCTCGCTCTTCCCGCCTTCCCCGGCAATAAGTTGACCGACGAGGAGCGTGTCGATATCGTCCGTACTCTCACCGCCGAGTACGCGACTCTCAAAGAAACTCTGCCCCGCTCCAAGAAGCCTCTCGAATTCGAGTCCACCGGCAAGTACGATCAACCGAAGTGGGCCGCGCTCATTCGCGAGAACGGTCCGGCCGCACGCCTCGGCGACCAGGTGCAACTGACCAAAGTAACCATTGAGAAGGACCGTATCGTCTTCGAAATCAACGGTGGTCTGAATAGTAAGAATCATTGGTATGACCACGTGCAGGTTGGCATGGGCGGCCAGGGCACGCCTATCGGCCGCGGCAATGCCGGCGCGACCACGGGCACTTCGCTGGCGCTCGATTTTCATCAACCCCTCGATGAGATTGACGCCGCCGCCGTCAAGAAACTCCTCTCGCCCATCCTCGATTTCGAAAAGCGCACGCCTACCAAGCTGATATCCGAACAGCTTTCACCGGAGGTCCGCAAAGCCATCGCCGACAAGCGCGCCCAGGCCGGTATGGATCGCGATGAGGTTCTGCTCGCGCTTGGCCGCCCCGATCATAAGTCACGCGAGACCAAAGACGGCGATGAGATTGAAGACTGGATATACGGCCATCCTCCCGGCAAAGTAGTCTTCGTTACCTTCAACGGCAGCAAAGTCATCAAGGTCAAAGAGACTTACGCCGGCCTCGGCTCCGAAGCCGCCGCGCCGCTCGAAGTGCCCCGATAACTTCCCGTTAACTGATCTTCTTCTCAACCGGCGTAACCGGATCGAGCATCATCCACAGGATCGCTCCGCAGACATACGACAGTGCGGATAAGTAGAACACCAGATTCCAGTTGTGATGGAAGTGCGAGATGACGCTCGCCGCCACAATCGGGAACACGACGCCGCCGAAGTTCCCCGTCATATTCATCGCGCCGGAGAGCGTGCCCGCGAACTTCCCGCCGACGTCCATGCACGCGCCCCACGCCGGCGGCAGCACCACGTCGTTAAAGAAGCTCGCCATGCCGATCGCCAGCATCTTGATCCACGGCTCGTGAATCGCGGTCGATAGCACCAGCAGCGCTCCCGCGCAAAGAAACGACGTGGATGAAACCACGCGACGCGCCGTCCGCACGCTCCCGAATGTACGGGTGAAATAGCCCGCCATAAATCCGCTCACCAGCGCGCCCACCCCGCCTAAGAACAGCGGCAGCACGTTCAGCGCGGCGGCCATGCCCGGGCTGATCTTCAACCCTTCCAGGAAAGTCGGCAGCCAGGTGATATAAAAATACCAGCTAAACGAAAGGAAGAAATACTGTAGGCACAGCATCACCACATCGGGCGTCGTCGCAAAGAGCTTCCACGGCACGTCTCCATGCGCGCCGCCCAAACCCTGGTTGCCGCGCAGCAGATCCAGTTCCGCCTGGTTCACGCTGGGGTTGTCGCGCGGGTCATCCCGATACCAGCGGAAGAAGAACACCGCCCACACAATCCCGATGCACCCAAACAGGAAGAAGACCTGGCGCCACGATACGTATCGGAGCAACTGAAACACGATCAGCGGCGTAACAGCACCGCCCCACCGCGCGGCCAGCCAGATAATTCCCTGCCCACGCACCCGCTCTTCGCGAGGCAGCCAGGCCGTGAACGCCTTCGTGATGTTCGGGAAGCAACCCGCTTCTCCCGCGCCGAAGAAGAGCTGCGTGATGAAGATGGAAGCGAAGCTGAATGCCACGCCCATCAGCGCGGTAAATGCCGACCACCAGAGCACGATGCGCATCAGCACGCGCCGCGGCCCCAGCCGATCGCCAAGGTATCCGCTCGGGATCTCGAACAGCGAGTAAGCTCCGGCGAACGCGGCGAACACCCAGCCCATCTGCTGCTCGGTGATGTGCAGATCCGCTCGAATCAGGCCGGACGCTTTTGAGAGCGCCACACGGTCGAAGTACGTAATGATCGCCAGCGTAACGGCAAATCCGATCACTCCGTAGCGCACACGGGTCGGTCGATTCTCGAGTTGCGCACGCGGCGGGGCGTGGGTGGCCATAGCCTGTCATTCGATCATGCCAAGCGCCGTCAATGCAAGTTCCCGTTCTGCGATGATCAAGCGGAGGATTACGAACACTGGCCGAACCCATTCAAATTGCCGTTGTGGGAGCCGGGCAATTCGGCGCCAATCACATCCGCGTGGTGGCCGCCCAGCGGGGCGCCCGCCTCGCGGCCGTGGTCGACGCCGATCCGGAACGCGCCCGCGCCATGGCTGAAGCCCACGGCTGCCCGGCTTTCACAGGCCATCGCGCACTGTCCGGCCTAGTCGACGCCGCTATTGTGGCCGTCCCCACCAGCATGCACGCCGAGGTTACCTGCGAACTCCTCGCCGCCGGAATCGACGTCCTTGTCGAAAAGCCCATGGCGCCCAATCTCCATTCGGCCGATCTGATGATTCAGGCCGCGCGCGATAACGGCCGCATTCTCCAGGTCGGTCATCTGGAGCGCTTCAATCCCGCCGTGATCGCTCTCGAATCCGCGGCCCATCTGCCGCTGTTCTTTGAGATCCATCGCATGAGCGTCTTCAGCCCGCGCAGCCTGGATGTCGACGTGGTGCTGGATCTGATGATTCACGATCTGGACATCGTGCTCGCGCTGGTTGCTTCCGAACTCGATGAGATCCGCGCCGCCGGCATTTCGATACTCTCCCCGAAGGTCGACATCGCCAACGTCCGCCTCCAGTTCCGCAACGGCTGCGTCGCCAACCTGACGGCCAGCCGCGCCTCTACGGAGAAAGTTCGGAAGCTGCGCCTGTTCCAGCCCGGCGAATATATCTCGGTCGACTATAGCCGCCAGGAAGTCCTCGCCGTGCGTGTAACCGAAGACCGTCAAATTTCGTTTCATCCGGTGGAGACGCAAAAAGGGGAGCCGCTGAAGCTGCAACTCGACGCCTTCCTCGACAGCGTCCGGACGCGCAAGCCCCCGAAACGAAACGGCGAAAGCGCGCGTCAGACACTCGCAGTGGCGCTCGCAATCGTTGATAAAATCGAGGCACACGCAGCCGTCGTCAGGGCGACCATTAGTCCGCAATGGATAGTTTAGAGAAGCGGGCGGAATTCCAAGTCGTCCTGCTGGATGAGATTCAACAGACCTCGAACGGTTGGCAGCGCGCCGCAATCGGCACCGCGATCATTCACGCCGTACTGGTTCTCGCGCTGATCTCCGTCCCCCGCTCTTACGACGAACCCGTTCCCACCCGGGAGATTCCCCATAGGGTCACGCCGTTGGTCGATCCGCCCACGCGGCTCACCCAGAAAGCTCCGAACCGGAAGCCGCTCTCGACGGAGATCTCGGTTGCGCCGGCGCTTCCCACGCCTCGGGTCGCTCCAACCGTACAGAAGAAGTTCCAACCGCCGCCCGTCGCCCAGGTGGCGCGACAGCGGAATGCAACGCCGGCGGTCCCCCAGGAGCCGCCGAAGATGACCGCGACGCAGCCCCAGCAGACGGTACAGATTACTCCGCCTGCCGTGCTGCCGCCGCCGCCGCCCAGAACTCCCGAGCAACCGAAAATCGTGCTCGAGAATCCTCCAGCTCCTCCGCAATCCGGTCAAGGCACCGGACGACTGAAGGTTCCAGGCGGCGGAATTGAAGAAGCCATTCGGGAGATTTCAAAAACCGGGCCGCGCTCTTCGCGCTCCGTCGGGGACGATACGGACAACGCCACCACAGCGGACATCAACCCCACCCGCCCCGCCGGCGGACGTCCGAAGAGCAGCGTGGAACTGGTGAGCGATCCGAACGGCGTCGATATGAGACCGTATCTTCTTCAGGTGTTGCAGAACGTACGCCGGAACTGGGCCGTGATTTATCCGGAGGGCGCCCGCCTCGGGTTACGCGGGCGCGTCGTGATCCAGTTTTCGGTGGGACTGCAAGGGAAAATCCAGAAAGTCGTGTTTATCTCCGAGTCCGGCAAGCAAGCTCTCGACCGGGCCGGGATCGCCGCGCTTAGCATGTCCGATCCGCTGCCGCCCCCGCCCGCCGAGTTTAAAGGCGACCGTGTCGTGATGCAATTCACGTTTCTATACAACGCGGTCCGTTAACTAATCTCACCATCGCCTCCGCCTATTCAAACGCTCCAGGCGTAGTCAAAGTTTCCCGGGAGACAATTAAAACCAGATGAAGCTTTCGTTTACAAGCGTGATGGTTGGATATCTGGTGCTGGCATCGATCGCGGGATTCGCGCTCGATGGTAAGATCCGCCTCGCCGTTCTCATCTTCCTCGGCGGTCTCGCGGTGAAGACGCTCATCGCTCGCGCCGCCCGCTGGTAAACACTTTCCGCCGGTTTCAAAACGGGATGGATGTTTCAAATGAGAGCACGGCTTGATTCAATCTGGTATCCTCCCGAGTAAGTCTTCTAACTTAGCGCGCACCTAGTAAGTGGTCTAAGTACGGTAAATAAGGCAGTTACCCGAAGTACTTCTGGTCTTGTTACAAGCGACACTAGCTTGGCGTCCCGTGTGCATTTTACTAGCGCGTCCGGAACAATTCGGAGCCAGATTAAACAGCCCAAACCGAGGATCAAATGCCAAGCGTCTATACGGAAGCTCAACCGCAATGCGTAGAGAACCATCGAGAGGACCGCGACAAGAGAGTTCTGGAGAATTTGTCGCTGGTGCGCGCGATCGCCGTCCGTGTTCACGAGACGCTGCCGGTCCATATCGACCTGGACGATCTGATTCACGCCGGAGTACTTGGGTTATTCGACGCGGCGGAGAAGTACGACGGGCGCCAGAACGTCGCTTTCTCGAGCTACGCCAAGCATCGGATCAAGGGAGCGATCCTCGATAGCCTTCGCCAGTCCGACTGGGCTTCGCGGGACTTGCGGAAGCGGCACAAGCAGCTCGAGCAGGCTTCGCGTGAGTTGACGGAAGCGCTTTCCCGGCCGCCGTCGGAAGCCGAGATCGCCGACAAGATGGGTGTGGGAGTGGAGCGCTGGCGCCAGATCGCGGTGGAACTTCGGATGGTGGGGCTGCTGTCCATGTCCGCGCGGCAAGGTGATGAGGACCAGCCGCTGCCCGAATTTCCGGCTAAATCCGATCTCCAACCGGATCGCCTCTGCGAGCGGAGACAGATGGGCGCGGCCCTGTCCCAGGCGATGCAAACCCTTCCGGACCGCTATAAGAGAGTGGTTTCTCTTTACTACACGCGGGAGATGACGATGAAGGAAATCGGCGGCATCATGGGGATCAACGAGAGCCGCGTATCGCAGATCCATAAGACCGCTCTCGAGAAGATGCAGAGCGCCCTGCAATCGGCCGGAATCCATTCAAGCGCGGCGTTGGTTTAACTGTCGGGATGGCCGAATATGAGGACCGCGTTCAGCCCGCCAAAGGCAAACGAATTCGACATCGCGTACTCCACTTGCGCCGGACGAGCTTCATTAGGGATCACGTCCAGGTCACAATCCGGATCGCGCTCGCGAAAGTTGGCGGTGGGCGGCAGCAGTCCCTGTTTGAGAGCGAGCACGGCGGCGGTCGCCTCCAACGCACCAGCGGCGCCCAGGGCATGACCATGCATGGACTTAGTCGAACTGACGGGAATCCGTTCGAGCCCGCTTCCGAAAATAAGCCGCAGAGCCTGAGTCTCCGCCACATCATTGGCTCGCGTGGCGGTTCCGTGGGCGTTCACATATCCGATTTGCGAAGGCTCCAGGGCGGCATCGCGCAAAGCCGCGCGCATGGCGCGGGCAGCTCCCGGCGCGTTGGGCATGGTGATGTGACTGGCATCCGCCGACATGCCGAAGCCGCGGATTTCGCCGAGGATCTCCGCGCCGCGCGCCTTCGCTTTATCAAGCGGTTCCAACACGAACATCGCTCCACCTTCGCCCATGATCATGCCGGTGCGATCGTTCGAGAACGGGCGGCACGTATCCTGCGAGACAACGCGCATCGCCTCCCAGGCTTTCAGGAACGCATAGCTGAAAGGCGCTTCGCTACCCCCGGTTACCGCAAGATCGGAAACCCCGTTGCGCACCATCCAATAGGCCTGTCCGATGGCGTGCGCCGAGGACGAACAAGCGGTGGTGACGGTGTAGCTCGGACCCGTAATCCCGAACTCCATCGAGATATGGCTGGCGCCGGCGTTGCCCATGGTTCGGGGGATGGACAACGGATTCATTCGATTTCGTTTCTGAAGATAGAGCTCCCGAAACCCGGCGTCTTCGGTACACTGGCCGCCGACGCAGGACCCGGTTACGACGATCGCCGACTCTTGTAAGTCACCGGTCCACTCGATCCGCGCCTGTGCAATGGCTTCGCGCGCCGCAATTAAGGCGAATTGCGCGAAACGATCAAGATAATCCAGTTGCTTCTCTTCGAAATACGAACGGCTGGCAAAATCGGAAACCTCCGCTCCGTTCTTAAAGCGAATGGTTTCGCAATCGACCGTGGCGATGGGATGAATGCCACTTCGTCCCGCAGCCAGGCTTTGCCAGAATTCCTCCGCCGTTTTACCGATCGCGGAAATAACGCCGATGCCCGTAACCGCAACCCGCCGACCTATTCCCACCAGCGTGTCACTTGCCTTCAGGCCGTGCCGGCATCCGGTTGAGATCCGGCATGCTCGGGTTCAACCGCGGCTTCCTCGTGGTGCGCTTCGGCGACGGGCGGAGCGTCGCCGTGCTCCACTATCCTGGTGACGCCATCCACCATATCGCGCACGGTGCGGATGCTCTTAGCCGCTTCATCAGGGATATTGATATCGAACTCATTTTCGAGCGCGAACAGCAGGCTCACGCCGTCCATCGAATCGATGCCCAGTTCTTCGAATGACTTATCGATGGTTACTTTCTCCGGCGGCAGACGCTGCGCGTCCGCAATTACATGAAGGACCCGCTGCGTTATTTCGTCAGACATAAGAGCAGGGCCGAGTGATTCATCCCGCCTAAGCTTAGCATGCCCCGGGCGAAAATCAGGGTTTGGATGCGGCGGGATTGACCTGAATTTTGGCCATCATTCCGGCATCCTCGTGTTCGAGAATGTGGCAATGGTAGACAAACGTTCCCGCAATATCGGGATCCCGGAAATCCATACGGAGCTTCACGCTGGGATAAGTGGAGCTTTTCCCATCCCAATGTTGAACCCGGACCGTATCAAGCATCATGGGGTTGGTTTCGGCGACGCCGTTGGTCTGAAGTAGAAGAAAGTGAAGCTGGTGAATGTGGAAGGCGTGATCTTCCAGCGCCCGGTTTTCGATGACCCAATCCTCCACCGCGCCGACGGTGGTTACGATGGCCGGCGGATTCGCGGGGCTGTAGACGACCGGCGTTTGCCCGTCAACGGTGATGAAGAACTGGGTCAAAGGCGGGGTCGACGGGTCGGTCTCGGAGAAGTAGAGCTTGCGTTGCGTAACCGGCGTCTGGCTGATCAACGAGTCGAAGCGCTTCGGCCCCGCGTTGGCGGGAGCGGCCGGAACGCGGACGGCGGGCTCGGGCGCGCCGGTGGAAGCGACAATCTTCGCCAGCGGGCGCAGCGGATCGACATCGCCGCCGTAGCCGGTCAAAACCGGTAGGCTGACGAACTGGGCGGCAACGCCGGCGGCCGGACCTTGCATGATGAATTCGGCGCGCCCGGCGGGAGGCAGAAGAATATCCTGCTGCTGAATGACGGTACTCGTGGGAACGCCATCGAGCGCGATCACTTCCAGAGTTTCGGCTTTGCCGCCGATCTGTACCTGTAAGTCGAGGAACGTGTCGGCGGATGCGTTGGCAACGCGCCAGAACTGCTTCTCCGAAGGCTGCATCGTAACCACCGGGAGAACGGAGTAAGGCGGCACGATCGGGATATAGTTCAGGGTCAACTGCTTGGTGGCCACCCGGGTGGAACTGGCTGCCGCGGGGCCCGGTTCACTGCCCGGCGTCGGTTCGTCACGAATGACCATGACCTGCTGAGGAAGCCCAGCCGTCTCCGGTTTCACCTGCTCGATTCCATTGATGAGGATCACGCCGGAAGCGCCGCCGAGAACCTGCAATTCGCTAAAGCCATGCGGGTGGGGATGATACCAGAACATGCCGGGAGGATCGTTCTTCGGGATGCGGATCTGATATTGAAACGGCGGCTCTCCGGCCTGAAGAAGAGTGCCGATGGTATCGTCCTGATGACATACGGGTGGAATATTGAGACCGTGGAAGTGCACATTGGTGGAGCTATACATCGTGTTGGTATCGCCGCAGGGGTTGACGGGGGCCGCGGGGCCGGAAGATGCGGCCGTGTGCATGTGAGCCATGGGCGCCCGCGCGGGAACGGCGGACGGCGGCGGAGTCAGAATGGTCATCTGATCCGACACGTTGAGAGTTAGTAAGTCACCCGGGTTGAGGGAGATCGTAGGTGACTGAGTACCGTCGGTATAGATATAACAAAAGTAGACGAAGGAATTTCCCGGCAGTGAGTTAATCATGGAAAAATTCACTGTGAGAGAGCCATTCTGACTCTTAAGTTCTTCGGGCGAAGTTACGGCGCTGCCCGCCGCCTGACGAGGGCACGATGAAACCTGCGCAGCCGCACCGGCGGCGGTAAGAACGGCGAACACGAACGCGATGAATCCCTTTGACATATACTTCTCCAGCTTTGCGAAGCTCCGGAAAAGTATAGCATCCCACTTAGTAGAAGAGGTACTTGCGCCACTGATCATCGCCCTTCCCGAGAAGGCGCATCAGATGGCGGCTGGTGTGAAGGCTGAATGGACGAGGCAAGCGCGCGAGCTTCATGCCGGCTTCATCGGGAGTGCGGCTGCCCTTCCGGTTGTTGCAGCGGTGGCAGCAGGCCACCAAATTTTCCCAGGTGGATTCGCCGGCGCGGGACCGCGGGATGACGTGATCAAGCGTCATCTCGGAAGACGGCAAGGTTTTGTGGCAGTACTGGCAGGTATAGCGATCGCGCATCAGAATGTTCTTGCGCGACAGAGCGCGCGTCTGATGCGGGATGCGGCGATACTCCAGCAGCCGGATGACGGACGGAAGCTTGACGGACTTGCGCGCGGAGTGGATGGAGTTATTCGATAACTCTTCGGCTGAAGCAACTCCTTTCAACACCAGCACGAGTGCGCGGCGCGCGGCGCAAATGTTAATCGGCTCATAACTCGCATTCAGAACAAGTACGGGTTTCTGCAGTCTGGTGGTAGTAGCCATCCTAGGAAGCTCCTGAGAGTTTGCCGCCGGCGGGAATCTCCGCCCAGCGACGGTCGACACGCGCCAAAGTGAGGAGCACAACCGAGCTTGCTCCAGCCTTCTTCAAGACATTCGCGCAGGCGCCGGCGGTGGCGCCGGTGGTGAAAACATCGTCCACCAGAAGAATGCGGCGGCCGCGGACATCGCCGTGCGCGCGAAAAACGCCGACCAGATTTTCCCGGCGTTCGGCCACCGTCAAACCGGCCTGGGCGGGCGTGCGGCGAACGCGGCGCAAGCATTTTGAATGCGGCCGGCCGGTGCGGCGCGCGGCCACTCGCGCTAAACGCTCAGCCTGGTTGAAGCCACGATTCCACTTCCGCCACCAGTGCATCGGTACGGGGACGACGAGATCAAAAGGCTCCTCGCGCGGCAGGGCGGAGATGAGGAACCGGCTCAAGGGACATTCCAGCGACTTGATTCGCGCGTACTTGAAGAGGTGAATCAAATTGCGCAGATCGCCGTCATAGGCGCCAAAACAATAGGCTGCGTCAAACCCGCGCGTTCCCTCGACGCAGAACGGGCAGCGTCCGGTTTCATCGAGCGATTGCGGGCTGATGAAAGGCGTGCGGCACACGGCGCAGAAATACTCGGCGGCGAGAGGCTGGATGCGGTCGATGCAGTTCGAACAGACAGGATAACGGGTGATTTCGGTTAGAGAACGGTTACAAAGACGGCAATCATCGGGGAAGAAGAGGGAAAAAAGAGCGTGCGGAATGATGCGGGCGGCTTGAAAAATCGGAACGGGCGCAGCGGCCTGTACGCGATTAACGGGGAAGGCGCACCCCGTTCCGCCTACTACCAGGGCTGGCGAATTTGACGGACCGGCTCATCCTGAACACTCGCGCGTCTGAACTTCGAGTGTAAGAGGAAGCGGACTGAATTGTCAAACGAAAGTACCGGCAATGTCCCGGGGGTGCTCTCGAAGTTTCCAACACCTCGCCGAACGAACTACTTGGCGCGCCCGGAGAACGCGGCCTTCAGCTCGGAAACTTGCCGCCTCAGTTCCTCAATCTCAGAGTGCTGCTTCTGCACTTCATTCAGCAGCATGGCGTTGATCTTGTGATACTGCACCGCTTCGGGCTGTCCATCCTTATAGACGACCGCTTCGGGATAAACTTCCGCAACTTCTTCCGCAATTAAGCCGTATTCCCTGCGATCGGATTCGGACTTATAACGAAAGGTAACGGGACGCAGGCGCATGAGCGCTTCGCTCGACTTACCCATATCCTCAATATCGTCTTTGTAGCGGCGGGAGGAACTAAGAGCCCCGAGTTGTCCCGAGGATGTGACTACCACGGCAACGCCATCGGCTAAGTTAGTCCCGGCGACGCCCGCGAGAAAAGTGCTGACCTGGGTACCGGCCGTGCCGATCCGAATCGCGCCGGAATCGTTGTAGATCCCCGCGTTTCCAATCTCGATGTTGTTGCTACCGGTGGTCAACGATCTGCCGGCGTTTTCTCCGATGAAAATATTATTGTCCCCGGTTGCGAGGAAGACGCCCGCGCCGTCGCCGATCGCGGTGTTCGCCATGCCGGCCGCCGCAGCCAGAGCGCCTTCGCCGACCCCGGTGTTGGAGTTGCCTGTGGCTTGCTGGAGCGACCCGGTTCCGACTGCCGTGTTGTCGCTGCCAGTGGTGTTGTAGTAGAGCGCATCGACTCCGACCGCGGTATTCAGTTGACCGGTGGTGTTCCGATACAACGCGTTCGACCCAAAAGCGCTGTTCTCGGTAGCCGTGTTGTCCGTCAGGGTCTCATAGCCGACCGCCGTATTGTAGCCGCCGGTGGTTACCAGTTGAAGTGCATCATTACCGATGGCAACGCTGGAATAACCCGACGTGACATCCTGCAGAGCGCCGGTACCGATGGCGATGTTGTTCTGCCCGGGAGTGGTGATTCCCAGACCAGCGGGGCCTCGAGGTCCGGTGGGACCCTGCGGGCCGGCGGGACCTTGCGGACCGGCCACTTCGGCGGTGGTCTGCGTGGTTCCGTCAGGAAACTTGACACCGGCGGCGGTGAAGATCAAGCCGTTTACCGCGAGCTTGGCGGACGTGGGAGTGGTCCCGATCGCCACATGGCCGGAGCTCTCGACAATGGCCGAATTCACGATGGTGTTCGAACCGGAAAACTTCGGTAAGGCGTTGGCGGTACCACCGGTGGTGGTCACCGTCTGTTGCGCGAAAAGCCCAAAGCATGCAAGCGGGCAGAGGGCTAGCTTCGTCGTTGGTCTCAAAAGATTATGGTTCTCCTGGCCTCAGATTATAGGTGATGAACGGCAAATGCGTCCGGAAAGGCGGTGGTGTTCGTGACCCAACCGCCTCACAAAAAACAAAACGCGCATTTTTGGTCTATTGATCGGGCTCACATCCGCCGATACGGTAATTATGAACAGCGATCGAGCGACTCCTGGTGAGTCGAAGAGATACAGGCTTCTTACGCGGAGCGATTTCGACGGACTGGTGTGCGCCATTCTTCTCAAGGAACTGGGTATTCTTGGCTCAATTACGTTCGTACACCCGAAAGACGTGCAGGACGGGAAATATGAAATTACCGGGAACGATATTCTGACCAACTTGCCTTACGCGCCGGGATGTCATCTTTGCTTCGATCACCATGACAGCGAGGCAATCCGATCCGACGGATCGAGCCGCCCAAATCACATTCTCATGCCCGATGCGGATTCCGCCGCGCGCGTTCTTTACGACTGGTATGGAGGCGAAAAAACCTTTCCTCGCATCAGCGAAGAGATGATGCACGCCGTCGATAAGGCCGACTCCGCGGCCTTTACCGCGGCTGAGATTCTCGATCCACAAGGATGGGAAATGCTGTCCTTTATCATGGACCCTCGTACCGGCCTGGGCAGGTTCCATCAGTTTCGAGTTTCGAATTATGACCTGATGATGGCCCTGATCGATTACTGCCGCGACCACTCCATTCAAGAGACGCTTCAACTGCCCGACATTCGCGAGCGCATTGAACTTTACCGCGGGCATAGGGAAGCTTTCGCCGCCCAAATTCACAGATGCACAACCGTCTACGGCAAGGTGGCCGTGCTCGATTTAAGGGAAGAACCGATCATTTACGTCGGAAATCGTTTCATGATTTATGCGTTGTTTCCCGAATGTAATCTCTCGGTGCATGTAATCTGGGGACTCAAGAAGGAGAAGACCGTCCTCGCCATCGGAAAATCGATCCTGAATCGGAGTTGCGAAGTGGAGGTCGACAAACTGGTTCTTACCTATGGGGGCGGCGGCCACGAAGCGGCGGGTACTTGCCAGGTCGATAACGACATAGCGCCTACCGTGATTCGGGAGATCGTTGAGCGGGTCAATTCCGTGGCATTTGAAAGGGAATTGGCGCTTCAGTAGCTTGCATATTTCACGCATGATGTGCGGAAAGAGTCACAACGAACGGCTCGCCGGTTTCGGCGGTCTCGCGCGTTTGGTGGAGGTGGGCAGGTTGAGTATGTGCGCGTCAATGAATGCGTTCGTAAAGTTTGACACCCGCCAGGGAAGCCGCTTTTTGAAGGCGCAGGTCGCTCGTCCAGAATTGGCAGCCGCTGAGTAGGGCGGACGCGAGGAGATGAACGTCAATCCAGCCGACGCCCATCGCCCAGAGCTTCCGCGTTTGCATAAGAGCAAGGGTTTCGTCGTGCGTGGCGGATTCCGCCCGGTCGAGTGCATTCAGATCCGCCAGGATTGCTGAACGCTGCTTGAGACTGCCGCAGGCAATTTCGCCAAATACAAAGGGATGCATCAACACCAGTTCCTCAGCCAGCAGATCGAGCAAAATGGAGTTCTTGCGAAAGAAATGATCCACCCAGACGGACGTATCGACTAAGATCATCGCCGGAGTCTACTTCAGTTTGGGCCGGCGTCTCGGAATCGCCCTCAGATTCGGCTCGGTTCCTCCAAGCAGAGCCAGCCGCCTTGCCGCTTCGCGGGCGATGAGAGACTTTAGGCCGGCGTTCACTAATGCGGTCTTCTCTTCGATACCCGTGTACTCCCGCGCTTTAGCGAGAAGCTCGTCGTCGATGATCAAGGTGGTTCGCATATGCATCAGTATGCATGATCGGTATCTTGAGCGCCAGCACCCCCGCGGATGTGGCAAGCTGATGCTTAATGCGGGATCAGGCGCACGTCGAGCATCATTTCACGTCGAGCGAGACGGTGCGGGACCTCGTGATCGGGATGTCGGACGGGCTGACGGTGCCGTTCGCGTTGGCGGCGGGGCTGTCAACGATCGCGGCGGCGCGGGTGATCGTGCTGGCGGGAGCGGCGGAGATCGCGGCCGGGTCGATCGCCATGGGGCTGGGCGGCTATCTCGCGGCGCGCACGGACGCCGAGCATTACGAGAACGAACGGCAGCGCGAAATTCGCGAGACGCGCGAGATTCCGGAACAGGAAGCGGCGGAAGTGCGCGAGGTATTCGAAGGCTGGGGGTTGTCGGGCGAGCAGATTGAGCCGATCGTGGAAGCCATCCGGAAAGATGAAAAGCGCTGGATCGATTTCATGATGCGATTCGAACTGGGGCTGGAGGAACCGGACCCACGGCGGGCGCTCAAGAGCGCTTTCACGATCGCCGGCGCTTATATCGCAGGGGGGCTGATACCGCTTTCGCCGTATATTTTTGTGAGCACGACAGCGGAGGCATTTTTTGTTTCGGTAGGTGTTACTCTACTTGCATTATTTCTATTTGGACTGTGGAAAGCCCGATTAACGGGGATTTCGCCGCTGAGGGGCGCCATACAAACCACTCTGATTGGGGGAATCGCGGCAAGCGCGGCATTCGCGATTGCGCGGCTTTTCCGTTAGACTTAGTTCTGAAGAGCAAGCAGGCCTGAAAAGTGCAAGGCTTAGGAGGGCCGCCAAAGCACAATGAGCATGTGGAATAAGAAAGACGAACCAACAACGACG
This sequence comes from Bryobacteraceae bacterium, assembly GCA_965225785.1. Classification (GTDB taxonomy): domain Bacteria; phylum Acidobacteriota; class Terriglobia; order Bryobacterales; family Bryobacteraceae; genus Bog-113. Next base: position 1,165,305 of record CBDDBV010000035.1, read on the forward strand.
CCCAACCCACGCCTCGCGACGACGATGGCGCAGGCTCCGGCGGCGGATGGGAAGAAGGAGAATACACCCGTGTCGACAATGGCATTCAAGGCACCAGAGCCTGACGTGAGAAGCGGTCAGGCGAGTATCGGAAAGGCCGTGAAGATCAACGGTCAGATCTTCAGCAAAGAAGACTTATATATAGACGGGGACGTGGAAGGGACGGTGGAGCTGCACGATAACAAGCTCACCATCGGACCAAACGGACGCGTTCAAGCCTCGGTGCGCGCGCGCGAGGTGGTGGTGCTCGGAGCCATACAGGGAAATGTGGAAGCTTCGGACCGCATCGACATTCGCAAAGAAGCGAAGTTGGTGGGAGATATTAAGACGGCCCGGATTGTGATCGAAGATGGGGCTTATTTCAAGGGCAGCATCGACATCATGAAGCCGGAAGCAAAGGCGGTGGTTCCGGCCACGCCGCAGCTTGCTCAGGCGGCGAGCGCGCCGGGGGGACGGCCCGCGTTACCGGGCGCGACGAACAGCACTTCGGCCGCTGAAGTGAAGCGCTAGGACAACTGGGTAATCCGGTCTTGCTTCCCGATCGCTTCAAGTCGTTGTTCGGTGAGGCGCTCGGGGACAAGCCGGGCCCGGGGAAGAAACCGGGCCGGCGCTCGGGCGCCGATGAGAAAGAGACGGTGATTGAGCGCCAGAGCCGCGGCCTGGAGCAATTTTTCTTTAACATCCGCGACGTTACCGGGCTTTCCATTCTGGACTTGGGCGGAGCGGTGCAGGAAAACATCGAGTTTATTACCAACCTGGGCCACCGGATTACCACCCAGGCGTTCATGCAGACGCTGGATCAGACGTTCGGCGTCAACTCCGTGCATGAGCAGACCAACCCCGCGCTGGTGGAAAGCTTCTTCCGCCAGAACCTGAGTTTCCCCGAGAATTCGTTTGACGGCGTGCTGCTGTGGGACACCCTGCAATATATGTCGCCCGCGCTGCTCGCGGCCACGGTGGATGAGTTATTCCGCATCACGCGGCCGCAGAGTTACATGTTGGGGTTCTTCAATGCGGATGACCGCAGCGAGAATTCGCCGAACTGTAAGTTCCGCATCGTCAGCGCGAACATGCTGTCACTGACGCAGAAGGGGATGCGGAAACAGGCGCAACCGTTTAACAACCGCAACCTGGAACGCCTGTTCACTAAGTTCGATTCGGTGAAGTTCTTTTTGACGCGCGAGCACTTACGCGAAGTAATCGTGCGGCGCTGAGGCGCGTAGTTGCAGTAAACTGACAAGGTTCCACTTCCCCAAAAGCTGGAAGAAGAAGGGGAAGCAGAGGTGACCATGGTGTCAGTTTGTAAATGGTTCGTATTCAGTTATGCGGCGCTGATTCTAGCGCCCGCGTTGCTGCTTTCTCAGCAAGCCACCGTAATTTCCCGGCCATTATCCACTCCGGGACAGCCTTATGCGATCACGGTAGGGCCTGACAGCGCGCTGTGGTTCACGGATGGCGATAACATCGGACGCGTGGCGGCGACAGCTTCGGCGAGCGACTATACCGGCTTGTCCGATCTGATCAGTCCGGAAGGAATCACGACCGGCGCCGACGGGAATCTTTGGTTCACGAGCGAGGTCACAAATCTGATTGGGCGTCTGACGCCGTCCGGCGTTCTCAATTCGTATTCGGTGGGGAGCGCCATCAGCCCACAAGGGATTGCCGCGGGCCCGGATGGGGCGCTGTGGTTTACGAACTTCATGGGCGCGAAGATTGGCCGAATCACCACGGACGGGGCTCTGACGTTTTACGGGTCCGGCATCATGGGCGCGTGGGCGATTACGGCGGGGCCGGACGGAGCAATGTGGTTCACAGAGTATTCCGATTACCTTCACTCCTTCGGGAACAGCATCGGGCGGATTACCACGGACGGGGTGGTTACGGAGTATGCGATCACGCCTTATCCGAGCGGCCTCTCAGGCATCACTGTAGGGTCAGACGGAGCGCTGTGGTTCACGGAAAACTACAGCAATAAAGTCGGGCGGATTACGACCGGCGGGGTGATCACGGAGTACGCGATTCCAACGCCGTACAGCATGCCGCAAGGGATAGCGGCGGGCGCGGATGGCGCTCTGTGGTTCACGGAAACATCCGGCAATCAGATCGGGCGGATTACCACCGGCGGCGTTATTACTGAGTACCCTGTCCCAGCGGGCATTTCGAATCTTGGCGGCGGCCCGGAAGGGATTGCGGCGCTGCCCGACGGGACCATCTGGTTTGCGAACTCGGCGGCGAATGCCATCGGCGAAGTGGTGTTTCCGACGGCGACTCTATCCGCGCAGCCCACGACCGTGTCGCCCGGCTCAACCATAACAGTGGAGGGAAGCGGGTTTGCGGCCGGGGAGACTGTGGATATTAATTCCAACAGCACGGGGACGAACTTATTGGGTAGTGCGGTGTCGGACTCGACGGGGTCATTCAGCGCGACGGTCACCGTGCCGGAGTTGCCGAACGGGACTAACTCGGTGGTGGCGATAGGGCTGACAAGCGGTAAGTTGGGGGTAGCACCGTATGTTGTAAACCTGAACTTAGCGCCAGGGCAGATTTTCGCGGATGTTCCCCCTACCGCTTATTACTACAGCGCCGTTAACTTACTAAGTACGCAGAACATTACCAGCGGATGCGGAATCAATCCGGCACTATATTGCCCGGCGGAGAACGTCACGCGGGCGGAGATGGCGATCTTCATCGTCCGGGGCATCGTGGAGAGCGACAATTTTACTTACAGTTCGACTCCGTACTTCAACGACGTGCCTGCGACCGCCTTCGGTTTTCAATGGATTCAGAAGCTTTATGAGTTAGGAATCACGGCGGGCTGCGGAAACGGGGATTATTGCCCGGATAGCGTGGTGACGCGGGACCAGATGGCGATTTTCGTGATCCGGGCGCGGTATGGACCGACAATGCCGTTCGACTGGAATCCGATCCCCTACTTCGTGGATGTTCCTTCCACTTACTATGCGTTCAGTTGGATTCAACGGCTGTATCAAGACGGGATCACGGCGGGGTGCGAGGCGTCCCCACTCACTTATTGTCCGGGTAGTCCTGTAACGCGGGGCGACATGGCGATCTTTGTGGAGCGGGGCTTGTTCAACAACTTACTGGCCCCGGGAACTCCGTGGCTGGCTTTTGACCAGTTTAAGAATTTTATTCCACCGGGAGGAATGGAGTACGTGGACATTCAGGGGGTCAACACGAACTTTCAACAGGGTGTGACGCAGCTTATCTTCCCGCCCAATTCCGGAATCACGGTGACTTCGCTGATGGTGGTGAGTGCGACGGAGATGGAAGCCGGTTTGAGTGTGGCGTCAAACGCGCCGGCGGCCGTTTATGTGTCGATCTATGAGAAGACGGGGAAACAGGAAGCGGTGTCGCCCAACGCCATCATCACTGAAGAGTAAAGCCGGTGAGTAAGTTAGTGCGCGGCTGCGCCGACAAGTTGGGCGGAGTTACGGAGAATTTCCGCTTTGTCCGTGGCTTCCCAAGAGAAGGTGCTTTCAGTGCGGCCGAAGTGACCGAACGCCGCCGTCTTCTGATAGATAGGCCGGCGCAACTTGAGGTGGTCGATGATGCCGCCCGGGGTCAAAGGGAAATTCGCGCGGATCAGGTCCACGATGAAGTCATCGGGAACGGTTCCCGTATCGAAAGTATTGACGTTGACGGAGACCGGTTCGGCCACGCCGATGGCATAAGCGAGCTGGACTTCGGTGCGTGTGGCGAGACCGGCGGCGACAATGTTCTTGGCGATGTAGCGCGCCATGTAACAAGCCGAACGATCGACCTTCGTGGGGTCCTTACCGGAAAATGCGCCGCCGCCGTGACGGCCCATGCCGCCGTAAGTGTCGACGATGATCTTGCGGCCGGTGAGACCGGTATCGCCATGAGGTCCGCCGATGACGAAGCGCCCGGTGGGGTTGATGTAGTATTTGGTGTCGGCGTCCACCAGATGCCGGGGAATTACGAAATCAATCACAAGCCTGCGAACCTTTTCGCGGAGTTCGTCGTTTTCCACGGTCTCGTGATGTTGGATGGAGACGACCACCGCGTCGATGCGCATGGGCTTGCCATCGACGTATTCGACGGTGACCTGAGTTTTGCCATCCGGGCGGAGGAAATCGATCTCACCCGAGCGGCGCACGTCGGAAAGACGGCGGGAGAGCTTGTGCGCCATCATGATGGGCAGCGGCATCAGTTCTTCGGTTTCATCGCAAGCGTAACCGAACATGAGGCCTTGATCGCCCGCGCCGCCGGTGTCGACGCCCATGGCGATGTCGGGGCTTTGCGCCTGAATGGTGTTGAGCACGCCGCACGTTTTGGAATCGAATCCGAAGGCGGCATCGGTGTAGCCGACATGCTCGATGGTCTGGCGCGCGATGCGGGGAACATCGACGTAGCAGGTGGTGGTGATCTCACCGGAGACGACGCAGATTCCGGTGGTGACGAGCACCTCGCAGGCGACGCGGCCGTTGGGGTCCTGCTCCAGAACGGCGTCTAACACGGCGTCGGAAATCTGATCGGCAATCTTGTCCGGATGGCCTTCGGTGACGGATTCAGACGTGAAAAGGTGCCTTTGGTGCGCTGCCATTACAACTCCTGCTTGAAATTTAAAATGCTGATTCGGTCCTGGGTTCCGGGATGACGTAATGCAAAGGACGGCGTTTCAGCGGAACTGGGGCGAATCACCAGCTTAACGCTGTTGTAAGAGTGGGTCAACGCGGGCGGGTTCTTGCGGCGCGGGAGGGCGGCGAACAGGCGAATTTCGGGTGTGGCCGGGGATGGGAGCTACGCGCTTTTGCCCTTCGACTTTTCGGGAGCGGCGTAGGGAAGCGTGCGTTCCTCAAGGAGCAGGCGCCGGAGGCTGCGCAGATCATTGAGAACGCGGCGGCTGTTGGTGATGTGGGTATTCAGTTTGACCAGGTGATAGCTGACCAGTTGGAGAGCTTCGATGCGGCGCTCGGCGTTCTCGCTCTGGGCAAGTTGGATTTGCATATCGACATCGGCCTGGGCATCGGAGATGGCGTCGGCCAGCATGGAGACGTACTGATGGGAATTTTCGATGTTGTCGAACGGGGTCTCGGATCGATAGCTCATGCGTTTCCCTCACCCTTTGGAGCCGATGGCTCCCGTTGGAATCTCTCGATTTTCGCACAGATCCGGTGTTCTTGCGGGAAGTTGGGCGGATTGTAAAGCGGAAAAGTTCCGTGGTACGCTGGAAAAGTTCGCAGGAATGCGGGGACGTAGCTCAGCTGGTTAGAGCGCCGGCCTGTCACGTCGGAGGTCGCGGGTTCGATCCCCGTCGTCCCCGCCATAGAAGAGCGAGCGAACAATACTCAGTAAATTTGTTCGCTTCGGGCTAACGATTGGTAAAATCCCGTTTCTCATCCCGATACCGCGCGACGCCTTCTCCGAGATTAGCGTTTGCAATGTGAAGCTCGGTTGTGCGAGTGACAGATACGCGCTGAAACTCCGCGTCGGTTCCTAACTGGCAACTCGCCTGCGGAGCGCGAATGGGCGACCCATTCGGGCTTGTGGTATAGTTCATCCCGTCTTGGCTGAGACGAAAAGCTCTCTTCTCGAACTTCTTAACAGAAAGGATATTAACCATCGCCTCGCGAAATTGATCACTTTGGCCATCGAGGCGACCTCCTTCGCATGCGCCGTGGGCGTCCACCAACTCTTGACGCTTCTTGCTTGGCTTTGTTTTTACTCGAAACTGCCTCGCCTCTTGGAGTTTTTGGATTACGTGTTTGCGGTAGCGTTTGCCGTGATCTATGTTCAACTGGTGTTTGACATGGTACAGATTTACGTTCCATGGCTGGCCCCTCGGCAGAAACGAGTGATCGAAACGCCCGCTGACGGAGTCAGATCAGATGAAAGCGAAGATCTCAAAACATGAAACAAGAATTGTATAGCGAAGCGTTATCGGTGTTGAGGTCCATCGGGCACCAAAGTTTGCGCTCGGCGTCCTTCAATTTGCGCAATGGACTCATCGTTGCGCTCTTCGGGGCGCTCGCTATTCTTCTTTTCCGCCCTGAAACGACTCCTGACGAGACGGCTGTTTTCGTGGTGGTGCCGTTCGTCGTATTTTTAGCGGTTGTCCGCGTGCTTGGTTCGGTTCTTAGTCGGATGAGTCTTTCGCGGCCTCCGGAGCCGCCCGAAGAGCGAATTAGGCTCCTTTCGTTACTTTTGGTAATTGGAGTCTTCGCGGCTTTTGCCTTTGTGCCTTCTTTCTTTATATATCGTTCCCTGGGTGTGGCTTGGGCAGGCGCGCTGGCGATTCGGCTCATGCTGATGCTCCTAGCCGGACTAGTTACGGGAGCGCTGTATCTCGGAATGCGACTGCCCGCCGTTTATCAATTTGGTCTTCAGTTTTTGAGAACGGTCATTCCGCTAAACCCGGGCCTTATCGTTCTACGAAGGACGTCGGAACCGAGAACGTAGCGGCAAACTATCACACCAATTCCGTATGCGCGAAACCGCGTTTTTGGTTCGTTTCCGATGACCGAACACGCGCCTTTAACTGCCCTCCGGGAGCACGCTACTTGTACTTACACTTTGATCGATACCCCATGATCAGCGAGCCCGGCGACTAGGCGGAGCCTTTACGCCTTCCGCCTAGTCGCGCTAACATTCGCAAAATCCAACCTTAGCGTTCCCATTCCCGTCCTTACTTCCACAAATTCCCGCTCTCCCGCTGCGCCAGCTTCGGGGGAATCACCGGCAAGTCCAGGTACGACCGGCGCCTCCGGTCATGAAAGACCGTCTGCATCGCTGCCACTAACTGCGCTTCGTCCGCCACCGCCCGGCCGGTGTTCGGATTCCGGTCGAAACGCGGGAAGTTACTGCTTGCTACTTCCAATCGAATCTTATGTCCCTTGAGAAATACATTCGAGGTAACTCCCAGATCAATCGTATATTTCACCGGACCCGGCTTAGTTAGTAACTTAGGTTGGTCCAGACCATCGCGATAGCGCGTCCGCAAAATGCCGTCCGTCAGATTGATCGCGCGCCCATCCGGATACACATCCACTAACTTGCCGGTGAAGTCCGTATCCGGCGCGCTGGTCGCGGCATAGAGCACTAACGATATCGGCCCGGTCACCTCCACGTCTTCCCGCAGCGTTTCGCTCGTGTACACCAGAACGTCACCGCGCTGCTCCACCGGCCGCTGATCCATCGGTCCCCACGGAAAGATCTTTTCATTGCAGCAAACCGCGCCGCCCATCGTCTGCACCGGCTTTTTCGGATCGTAAGCGAAATGATCCTGCCGGCTCTTGCCGTCCCGCCGTTCGCTGATGACGCCATCCCCGTTCAGGCTGTTGGCGCGGCCATCGCTCGCCAGGTAAAACCGCGTGGGAATCGCGCGCGCCAGCGGCCACTCATTCTCATCGCGCCATTGGTTCGCGCCCATCACGAAGATACGCACCGGGGGGACCGACTCCGCCGGAACACTCTTCCCTTTCAGCCACTCATCGAACCACTCCACCTGCAAACGCCGTACAGGGGACGCCGCCGACGGTCCGAAGTTCACCGTCTTGAACGCCGCCGACATGTCGTGCGGCCACGGCCCGATCACGATCCGGTTCAGCCCTGAGCTTTTTCGCAGGATCGTGAACGCGTCCAGATCGCCTTCCACATAGTTGTCATACCAGCCGCCCACGCTGAACACCGGAACCTTACAGTCTTTCAGCCTTTCGCGCGCGCTCATGTTCTTCCAGAACGCGTCGTACGACGGATGGTTGAACGCGGCTTCCAGAATGTTGGTCGCGCGCCCCGTCACCACCCGGTCCGCGTGGCGCGTCGGAAGCGTCCAGATAAAGCTGCGGAACGGCGGCGGCGTGTAGTCCGGCTCATGCATGTTTTCGGAAACCCATTCCAGCCGATGTCCCCATTTCATGGCCCCGCCCGGCGAATAGAAACGGTCGCGATAATCGTCATCGCCCGATACCACCGGGAAAATCGCCTTCAGATGCGGATTGTTTTGCACCGCAACTTTCCACTGGACGAAGCCCAGATACGAGCCGCCCGTCATGGCGAGTTTCCCATTCGACCACGGCTGCTCGGCGATCCAATTGATCGTATCTTCCCCATCGCGCGGTTCCTGCGAGAGCGGCGAAAACGTTCCTTCGGATTCATTGCGTCCCCGCACATCTTCGAACACCACGTTGTAGCCATGGTCCACGTAGGTCTGGAACTGCGGCGTGATGACTTCGCCTTTGTTGTAGGGCGTCCGCAAAAGAATGGTCGGCAGGCGTCCCGCTTGCGCCGGCCGGAAGAGATTCGCGGCCAGCCGCACCCCGTCATGCATGGTGATCCAGAGGTGCGACTGGTCGGTGGCCACGTGCGCGCCGGTGCCCCAACTCCGCAGAGTCGGCATCAGGGCCGCGGCAATCAGCGCGCAGACGCGCAGCAGGCGCATAACGTATTCCAATATTGGTCGGCCACGAAATCGAGCGAATGATACCGGCGGACGTGGGCCGCCCCGCGTTCCCCAATGGCGCGGCTGATCGAGCGGAGATCGACGGCTAATTTCATATAGTCCAACAGTTCCGCGCGCTCTTCAAGCCCCGGCGAGACGCGCACGCACGCCGCCGCCGGAATTCGCCCGATTTCGGGGCCGTCCGTGAAGAAGACCGGTTTGCCGAGGCCCATCAAACGCACGCCGATTCCGGATGTTTCTCCGCACCCCGGGTGGCGCAGATTGAGGCAGCAATCCACCGCATCCGCCGCGCGCCAGAAGTCCGCTTCCCCGAGGTGGCCCACCCGCAAAATGCCCGGCTGCGTCAGGCAGGGCCCCACCGCGCGTTCCAGATCGGACGACGCAAACGAGCCCGTCACCAATAGCCGAACCGCCGGCCGCTCGCGTTCCAATTGTTCGAAGCATTGCAAAATCAAGTGCAGGCGCTTCGACTCGCGTAGAAACCCAAACACGCCGAATACAAACGCGTCCTCGCCAATGCCCCAACCCCTCCGCATCCGTCCGCGATCGTCCGCGCGCGGCGGAAACGGGCAATCGAAGAAGTGCGGAATCTCCACCACATTCGCTCCCGGCGCATGCGCGCGCACGGCTTCCGCAGCGGCCCCGTTGTGGACGACGACCGCCAGAGACCGCTCGCCCACCCGCTTCAACATGGGCCGCTCAAAATAACGAATGTCCATTCCGGAACCGGACCGCTCCCGCCAAAGCTCCGCCGCGAAGCTGCGCTGCCACTCCCCATAGTTATAGACGTACTCGTCGATATACCGGTTCTGGCGAAACGCGCCCAGGTAGAAATGGTGCAACACCGCATCGTGCAGAACCACTACGCCGGGCTCATTCATGGCGCGCTCATAAGTGGCGCGATGAAGCTGATTGTTGCCGAGATGATAAAGATGAACGCCGGCGGCGGACCCATCCACTTCCACCCGCCCGCGCCGTCGCAGAGCCGCGAGCAGCGTGCCCGCATAATCCGCAACTCCGGATGCGGCCGGCGGAAGCGGCCCGTGATATCCGACCGTCACACCCGTTGGCGGCGGCCGAAAAGCGCCGTTCCCACCCGCACCATGGTGGAGCCTTCCTCGATCGCGACTTCCAAATCGTTCGACATCCCCATCGAAAGCTTCGGCAATCCGTATTGCGCCGCAAGTTCCCTCAGCCGCGCGAACGCGGGCCGCGATTGCTCCGCGTCCTCCGACCATTCCGGCACGGTCATCAATCCCGTCAGCGTGAGGTTCGGACACTGGCGCGCAGCCTCCACAACCTTGCCTAAGCCGCTCTCCGCCACGCCCCACTTCGAGGCTTCGCGCGAAAGCTTCACCTCGATCATGATCTCCCGCTTCGCCCCGATCTCATTCAAACGCCGCGCCAGCTTTTCGGAATCCACCGTCTGGATCACCTGAAACAACTCCACCGCGCGTTTGGCTTTGTTCGATTGCAGATGACCGATCAGATGATATTTCGCGCCGTGCAAGTCCAGAAGCTCCGGCCCTTTGCCTTCGAACTCCTGCACATAGTTTTCGCCGAACTCCCGCAGGCCTTGTTCGTAAGCGGCGCGAATCACGGATGCCGGAAAAATTTTGGTTACGGCGAGCAGCGTCACTTCCGCCGGATCGCGATGGCTGCGCGCGGCCGCCGCGGCCATCCGTTCGCGCACGCGGGTTATCGCTTCTGAGAGACTATTCAATCCCACCCTGATTACAGCACAGGCAGGATGGAATCCCGGACGTGAACACCTTGTTAGTAATCGAGACTGTAAGGCCTGGTTCACCGTCCCGAGCGGCGACAGAAGGCCCAACTGCCACGCGGTACGGCCCCCTCTCGATAATCCGGGTGACTGCCCCGAGTATCTGCCGGCGCGGTCCGCTCCCAAGGCCAAACTCTCCACACCGGATTCCTAAGTTCCCGCCGCTGCTAACTTCTCCAATATCGGGTAGGGATTCAACTCCGTCCCCTTCCAATATTTCTTGTCCGGATCCAGCAGTGAGATCGCGAAGTGCAGATGCGGGTTGGCGGCATCCGCGTCGCCGGTCGACCCTACATAGCCGATCACCTGCCCCGGCCGCACCAGCATTCCTTCCTTCACTCCCGCCGCGTACTTATCCAGGTGCGCGTAGTAGAAGCTATATTTCTGCGCGTTGTCGAATTGATAAATCGTTAGTCCACCCTTCTTACTGGTAAACAGCTTGACGATATTCCCTTCGGCGATGGCGTGAACCGGAGTCCCGCGAGGCGCCATGATATCCGTCGCTTCGTGTTTTCCGCCGCCGCGCGCATCGTTAAATGTGTCGGCGATGGCGCGCGCGGGAACTCCCGCAATCGGCATCACCAACGGCCTGCTGCTGATTTCCGCCACGTAATCGGAGTTCTGCGCCGCAGCCGAAGCTGCCGGAGCGGACACCGACGACGTCGACATCGGCGGACTCGGCGCCGGTAAGTCCGAGCCCGGCACGGAAACTTCGGGATAATTCATGCCGGAGACATCCGGCGGATTATCGAGCGGCTGCGGCGTAACCGGTGCGGTCGCCGCGGGCGCGGAGCTGGACGGCGCGATCGAAGGCAGCGGCGCCATGCTCGCGCTAGGAGCGGTAGCAGGTGCGCTCCGGAACGGCATCGGCAGCCGTCCCGTAAAGTAGAGAACCCCTCCGAACGCCGCCAGCACCACCACAATAAAAACCGCCGCAAACCGCAAAAAGGGAGATCGCACGTTAGTCTTCCTGCAGAATCACCGGCGTACCTTTGGAAACCATCCCCGCCAGTTCCATCGCATCCCAGTTCGTCAGCCGGATGCAGCCGTGAGATTGCGTATGCCCGATGGTATGCGGGGTTTCCGTGCCGTGAATCCCGTAGTGCTCCTTGGTCAAGCCCATCCAAACCACTCCCACCGGACTGTTCGGCCCCGGTTTCAACACCGCCCGTTCATTCTTGTTCTTCGCGTCCCAAAACAGGCTGGCGTTGTAGTGAAAGTACGGCATCTTTTGAACGTCCGCGATCTGCCAGTCCCCGATCGGAAGCGGATCGTGCTCGCTTCCCATGGTCGCGGGATAGGTCACCAGTACCTTGCCGCTGTCATCCACCGCCTGCACCACGCCCCGGTTTTTGCTGACAATCACCTTCGCCACCTTACCTTCGGGCGCGCTCACAATCACGTTCGGCGCGATGATCTCCGTTCCCGCCACGGTCAAATCCTTGCCGGGATTCAGGTCCGCCAACAGCTTCGGATCGCAGTGGAATTTCTCCCCTAGACCCTCCTGCGCATTCCGGTAATTCAACGCCGGCAGCTTGGCCTGTTCCATCATGTTTGCCGGAATATCCGGCGTGTACGGGCCCGAGACATCTTCCTGCGTCAGCGTGTATTGCTGCAGCGCCGGCGCGGTGTCCTGATTCAGCTTCGCCCACATATCGGCATCGATATCCACGCTCGGCGGCATTCCGCTCGCCAGCCGGTAAGCGGCGATCGCGCGTCCCAGATTCACCCCATATGTCGCGTCAATTTGTCCCGGCGAGAAGTGGGCGCGATCCAACAGAATCTGCGCGCGCAAAACGGCGGACCCGGTAGATTGCTCCGTCACCACATCGCGCAAAGACGCGTTGTTCACCTGATCCAAAGACACGGAGGCCTTCGGCGGCGCCGCCAGACACACGGATGCACTTAGTAGTAATGACAGGAATCTCACGCCGGTAAGACAGCAATCGGGGGGCCAGTGGCGCGAGAGTTTCCCTCTGCGTCCGCACCTTATCTGTCATGCGGACCGCCGCCAACGTGCTCCCCACCAGTCCGGCGGAGTTGCGGGCCACCATCGAACCGTTCCTGCGCGTTTGCCGCCGCCCCGCGCTCATTGAACCGGGCGAATCCATTCTGCTGTTGGACGCCCAGCATTTCACCCTCGAAGAGCAGCCGCCGTTCCTGACGCTTCAGGCTTGGGACGATCAGCGCAATTTGGTCCGCAAAATTCGCGGCGTCAAGCGCGTGGAGCGCGGCAAGCTCCTGCTATCCGTCCAGCGTTTCGCCGGCCGCGAAGGCGAACTGCACCTGATCGATCTAGCGCATCCCCGCACCCAGGAATGGGAGAAGCGCGGGTCCCGCCTAATATTCCGCGAGCGCTTCCGCCGCATTCTGGAACGCGAGTTTCCCGGCTGGCGCGTCGCGGAAGTCTCCAGTGAGGCCAACCTGGAGCATTCGCTCTCGCCGGCTTACCCGCGCGCGCTGCTCACTCGCGGCCAGAGCGCCGTCGCCGCCATCGCCGCCCCGCCCGATTGCGCGGATTTCCCTTCCCTGCTCAGCTTCGGGCTCATCTGGCTGGATTACGCCCGCCGCCGGGATCCCAAACGAGCCGTCGAAGCGCTCACCTTCTGGGCGCCTGCGATGGTTGCCCCGCAACTGAGCTTCTATCTTCCGCTGCTCCACCCGGCGCGCGCCCGTTTCGCCATGTACCTGTACTCCGAAGAAGATTACACGGTGCTTCTCGATCCGCGCAACTACGGCAATGTTGCCACGCAGTTGGAACCTTGCCGCGACGCGGGCGAAATCTCCTTTTCCATCGAACACGCTGAAGCCGTGGCCTTATCGAACGGGTCCATCAGCCTGCGCGTGAGCGGCCTCGAATTCGCCCGCTGCACCGCCGACCGGCTCGCCAACGGCCACGAAGCCATGTCCCTCGCCGAAGCCCGCGCGGTCGCCGCCAACCTGCACGCACTCCGCAACCCGCGCGCCACCCATGGAACGCTGGTCTACCAGCAGAACCCGGAAGCTTGGCTGGAAGCCATGGTTCGCTCTCACCTCGCCACCGTCGACGCCTCGCTCGTGGCTCACCCGCTTTATGGTCAGGTTCCCGCCATCGCCGGTCAGAACCGCACCGTAATCGACCTCCTTGCGGTCGATCACAGCGGGCGTCTGGCCGTCCTCGAACTCAAGGCCGCCCAGGATCTGCATCTTCCCCTTCAGGCCCTCGATTACTGGCTACGCGTCAAATGGCATCTCGATCGCGGCGAGTTCTCGCGATTCGGTTACTTCCCCGGCGTGCATCTCAGGAACGAACCGCCGCGCCTCTTGCTGGTCGCGCCGTCGCTCGATTTTCACCCAACCACCGAAACCATTCTTCGCTACTTAGTGCCGCAAGTGGAAGTCACGCGCATCGGGTTAAGCGCGGACTGGCGGGAGAATCCGCGCGTCATGTTTCGCCTGCAAGGCGCCGAACGCCCCCACGAGTAGCGCCTTACAGCAGAATCAACCCCTGCTTCACGCCCAGGGTCACCGCTTCCGTCCGGCTGGAAGCATGCAGCTTGTGGAACAGCGACGCCACGTGGAACTTCACCGTATGCTCGCTGATCCCCAACCGGTAAGCGATCTCCTTATTAGCCAGACCCTCCGAGAGCATCCGCAGCACTTCCACTTCGCGGTTGCTAAGTGGGCCGTTCGCGAGGGAAGCCGGCACCGGTTCCGCGCGCGGACCGTCCACTGCTTCCAGATGCATCACGACCAATCCGGCCGCCACCGCGTCGATAGCCGCGCCGATTTCGCGCTCGGACGCTCCCTGCGCCAACACGCCGCGCGCGCCCGCCCGAATCAGTTGCTGCGCATTCTCATTCGATAACAGCAGCACCGCGAAACCGTTCAACGCTTGCGCCAGCTCGCTTCCCTGCCCTTCCACTTCGGCCAGGATTACGTCCGGGCTCAAGTCCGCCGCTTTCCGTTGCAGCTCTGTTCCTAGCCCGGCCGCGCCCACCACTTCCACGTTCGGATTCGCACGGGCGAGCGACTCCAAACCCGCGCGAACCACCACCTGCGACGCGGCAATGAGGACGGAGATCAAGCGGCCTTCGCTCCCGTGAAGCGTGTCGCTCGTCTCACGAACGCCGCCGCCGCGCTGCTGGGAACGGCCAGCGCCAACCCTCCGTAGATCATCGTGTTGATCCCGATCACGCGCCCCCGCGCATCCGCCAGGATCCCGCCGCTATTGCCCGGAGCCAGCCGCAGATCCGCCTGAATCCACCGGCCCGCCGGGTCCACTGCGAAAATGATCCCTGTACTCACCGCGCCCACCCATCCGAATGGATTGCCCACCGCCGTCACCGTCTGTCCGGCGAGCACTGCGCCGGAATCGCCGATCTCGGCCGCCGCCACGTTCTCCGCGGCAATCCTCAATACCGCGAGGTCGCGGCGTTCGTCATGGGCGATCAACTCGCCGCGATACTCCCGCCCGTCGCTCAACACCACCAGCGGATGACGCGATCGCGCCACGTGCGCATTCGTGACGATCACTCCATCGGCGGACCAGATCACACCTGACCCGCCCACGCCGCGCCCCGCCTGTACCTGAACGCTCGATTGCCGCAGCTTTCGCGCCAGTTCCGGAGGCATTACCGCTGTCTCCGCGGCTTGCTCCCCACCACCACCGGAATGTCGTGCGCCGCTCCGCCCCGGTAAATGGACGCGGTGATCGTCCTGCCCACCTGCTCCGGGCCAAGATGCGCCTGCACGTCATCGGTGTCGCCGATCGGTTTCCCGCCGAGTGCCAGCAACACGTCTCCGATCAGAATGCCGGACTTCGCGGCGGGTCCTTCCGGGTCGACGCTCAGCACGATCAAACCGGCGCGGCCATCCGGAAGCTGCACGGGATGCAGTCCAATCCCTAAGAAACCGCGCGCCACGTGGCCATGCTTCTGCAGCGCTTCCACCACCACGTCGACCGATTGCCGCGGGATCGTCACGCTCCAGTTGCGCGTCAGCCCGGAAGTGTTCACGCCGATCACCTGCCCGTCGGTGTTAACCAGCGCGCTTCCGGAGCTGCCCGGATAAAGGTTGAGATCCGCGCGCACAAAGCGACCGATCTGGCCGTTGCGCCACGTTCGCCACGGGCCGCCCAGCGCGCTGATAATGCCCAGACTCGCGCACGGCCCATTCTCACCGCGTCTGCCCACCGCCAAAACCATATTGCCGATCTGTAGGGACGCGGGGTCGGCGAATTCGGCTGTGGCCGCGGACCCGGTCTCCGCCCGCAAGACGGCCATATCCGTCCCGGGATCGCGTCCCACCAGTTTGGCTGGAACGGTTTCGTTATTGGGCAGGACCACGGTCAGGTCTTCATCGCGCCGCAGAGTGTGGTCGGCCGTGATGATTATGCCGTCGCCCCACAGCACCCCGCTCGACGCGAGCCGTTGATTTCCATTCACTCCGACGGCGAAGCGGGCGGCCTTTGCAACCGTGTCCGCGATCGACGTCGAAAGCTCGGTCAAATCCTTTACTGACATGTTTATTTCTGTCTCCGCATTCAGGATGACGCGGAGGCGGGCGCGCCGCCATCGGGCGTTCGGGTAGGCGGCGGCTGGACGAAGGGCTAGTTAAAGAAGCGAGACTCGGCGAAGCGGGGATGCGAGAGTTCCGCTGAACTCCCGCATCCGCGCGCCGCTCCGCGGACTTACCACTGCAAGCGCGTAACGCTGTACGGGCCAAGCGTCAACGGATTCGGGAACGTCGTGTTCACGATCGAAACCGCGGTTTGATTGGTGGCGGTGTTTTGCGCCGTGTCGCTGGTGCTGCTGATATAAGACGCCGTCACGCTGGCCGGACCGAGCAGACCGTTGACCTCGATTCCGACCGGCACGGAAGAGCCGGACTTGTTGAAGAGCAACAGGTAGTGGGTGCCGTCCGTTCCGTGGAACGCCTGCGCGAAAACCGCCGGCACCGGTAGGCCGTCGAAACCGGTGATCGGCACCGTCGGAATTCCCGTGCTGCTCACCGTAGTCGGCCAGGTCGAGTCGCTGCTGTTGACCGCTTGGTTGGTAATGATCACCGCGAGCCCGTTGGTCGAGTAGTAGAAGCTGAACTGTGTGTTCGGGTTAGTCGCGGTGTCGGTGGAGTAATTCGGATTGGCCTCAACCTGGGATATGAGATAGTTCTCATAATCGTTTACCGCGCGGATCATTCCCTGGTTGAACTTATTCCCAAGGTATATTTCGGTGACTCCCACTTCTTTGACGTTGGGCACCGTGGCAAGCCGAGCGATATACTCCGTCAACACGATGGCGTTATAGATGTAGGATTCGAAAGCGAGAGTGGATATGCCGTCGGTGTTCCACTCCGTGATGTAAATCGGAATATTGGCGCCCACGGTCGGGATAAAGTAGCTGCTGAAGTACTCGTTAGTGCCGTGCGCGAGAAATCCATTCAACTGTTGCTCTTCAGCCGAGGTGGTGAGGGTGAAATCGACAATCGGATATATATGTGCGTTTACCGCTTTCCAGAAGTGCGGCGAGAAAGCATTGATGCCGTTATCCCATGCGGTGCCATCGCCGAAACCGGAGTACTGCCCCATATAATCAATCCCGGTGACTGCGGCCGGGTTCGCGGCGAGTATGTTCTCCGTATACGGGTTCATGGCCGCGGCCGCGTACGATGCGGCTGTCGGGAAGAGTTTCGTAAAGGCGTACGGCTCGTTGGAGATTTCCCAATACGCGATATTTGTGCCGCTCGTTAGCGCGGTACTGGCCATGATCCCGTAGGAGTTTGGATTGTTATCCGTAAATCCATTCACGTCGACAATCCCGGTGGCGCCCAGAGTCTTAATGAAAGTGGAGAAATCGCTGAAATTCGCGCCGCCTTTTGACTGAAGCAGATAAGAGGAGAGCGTAAGTCCGTTAACAGCATACTGGAAAATTTCCGGAGTCAATTCGCTGATCCACGCGGCGCTCTCATGACCTGTCTGCCAGTTAAACGCCATGGATGGCTGCCCGCCGGGATAGCGAACCGCTCCGAATTTCATCGGCTCCACCATCGCCAGATACTTCGGATCGTAGTATTCAACTCCGTTCAGGTCGAACTCATCTTGCGCCCCGCTGAATCCGGGAGCCAGCGGCATACTACTTGCCGTATTGATGTTGATGACGCCGACCGGAGTCGCAACCGTGAAACCATTGGTCAGCGATTCCGTTTCCGTACCGGTAACCACGGTGACGGTCTGAGACTCGGGGGTGGCTGCCGGATCTACTGAGATCTGCGCCGTCGCGGTAGTAGCGCTGGTAACGGTAACCGGCCCTGGCTGACCCTCAGTGCCGCCGCCAACAGTAACACCTGGTCCGAAGCCTGCTTGTGTCTGGCCCTGCACAAAGTGCGTGTTCAATCCGGTTAGCGTCACCGTAGTGGCAAGTCCGGCGTTGAGAGAGTTCGGCGTCACCGAGAGTAACTGGGGCGGCGGCAAAACGGTGAAGCCATTCACCAACGACTCCTGCTCAGTACCCGTGGCCACTAGAACTGTCTGCGCCCCGGGGCTTGCGGAGGAACTGATCGCGATCTGAGCCGTCGCGCTGGTCGCGCTCGTGACGGTGACAAGTCCCGGCTGTCCTGACGCTCCACCGCCGACCGAGATCCCAGGTCCGAAGCTCGCCGTCGTCGTTCCCTGCACGAAGTGAGTATTCGCTCCCGTGAGCACCACCGGCAACGAATTTCCGGCCACGCCGCTCGCGGGCGCGACCGAGATCAGGACTGGCGGCAGCAATACCGTAAAGCCGCCGGCCAGCGACTCCTGCTCAGTACCTGTCGCAACCAGAACCGTTTGCGCGCCGGCCGCCGCCGTGGAACTGATCACGATCGCCGCCGTGGCGCTTGTGGCGCTCGACACTGTAACAGGTCCGGCCTGACCAACCGCCCCACCTCCCACCGCGATGCCCGGCCCGAAATTGGCGGTAGTCGTACCCTGCGCGAAATGCGTATAAGCGCCGGTCAATACCACCTGCAGGGAAGATCCCGTTACGCCGCTGTTGGGCGCCACCGAAAGTAACGCCGCCGCGGGATTAACCGTCAGGCTGGAACTGTTCGCGCTCACGAACTTCGCCCCCGTCGATGTCGACCCGGCAACGGTGACCCCGTAAACCGTAGGCGAGGTGACGGAGACCGCGTTCGGAATTTCAAACACGATGGACTCCGTGGTCCCGGAGTCCACCTTGATCTTTAACGGATTGAATTTGACCGCGGAACCCGTTGGCGGCGTCAGTGTCACGCCGACGCTGCTGGTGGAAAGCGTGCCCGTGGGAAAACCGGTGCCCGTTACTGTCACGTAACCGACGCCGGGTTGACCGCTCGCGGGGGTTGTCGTCTTTGAGAGCGTCACTTGCGTAACGGCTCCCGTCAGAGTTTCAGCTAAAACGCAGCAAAATAGTAGGGCGCGTACAGTTCGGGTCATCGGAAAACACCTCGGTCTGTTCTAATGGGATGGAAGCTTTAAAAGTGTAAACCGGAGTACCAGCGGAGTCAATCCGAATGGGCTCATTTCTAGTATTTCCTCGCGGCGCCGCCAAGAGAAGGCAAGAGAATCGGAACGGTCACAGCGTGGGCCGGGCAATCTTTCCTACTGAATCAACGCGGTACCGCCATGCCGTTCCGCCGGCCGCCCGGCCACGCGCTACAGTCGTCGGTAGAAGGCCGGGTTTGACGGTCGTTTCGGCGGCGAGGCGAGCGAAAAACCGATAGGCAAATATCACGGACGAAGCCAATCCGCAAACCCTCGCTTCTGAACTGCAAGTACTTGAAAGGAAAAGAACGCCGGGAATATACGGGCGCTTTAAACCCCCTGCGAAATTGGCTTCGTTTCGGATCAACGGACGGCCTCGCGCGAAGCCTCATGGTAACAACAGAAGCAATGAGCACGCAGGCGTCCGGCGACGAGAATCTCACCGCGCTGTACCGCCGCGCGTTTACTGAGTTCGGGTCGAGAGCGCTATGGAACCGGCGGCCGCTCGATGCGCCGAGGCGTGGCGATAAACCGGGACGGACCGCGCTTTTCGGGCGACATCGATCTCTTCCAGGACTCGGAAGAACGGCTCGCGGCACGCGCATCTTGCCCGGCCCGATCGTGAACAACTACGATCTGGAGATAGCATCGACGAAATTCACGAGGGCTTTCCTACGCTTTCGACAGCCGATATTGCGCTTCTGATCGAGTTTGCTAACGCTCGACAGGATTGAGTTTCGCGTAAACTACAAGCATGACGGTCGAGCTCCAACCCGACGATGAAAAACTGATCGCTGAGAAGCTGCGTAGCGGCGCGTTGACTTTCTAAACAAACGTTCCGCATCTTCAACCCCTGGCAATCCGAATTGCCGCCCACCTCCCCTGTGAGACACTGAGTTGTTCCGTGCACCCGCCGTTGAAGTTTCATCTCGAGCATTATGATGGCCCGCTCGATCTCCTCCTGGACCTGATCCGCAACCAGAAGATCGATATCCGCGACATCCCCATCGCCACCATCACCTCGCAATATCTCGAGTCCATCGACCTTGCTCGCGAACGCGACATCGATGTCGGCGCGGAGTTCATCTTCATGGCCGCCACGCTGATCCACATCAAGTCGCGCATGTTGCTGCCTACCGACCCGGCCCTGAACACGCCTGGCTCCGAGGCCGATGAGGACCCGCGGACCGAGCTCGTCAACCGCCTCCTGGAGCATGAAAAGTATAAGAACGCCGCTGAGATGCTGCAGCAAAAGCGCATGATCGAAGAGAATGTCTGGTCGAATCCGCGCATCGCGCAATACGCCGCCGATGAGGACGATCCCGGACTGGACGTGAACCTGTTCGATCTAATCAAGGCTTTTGGCCAGGTGATCGAGCGCGCCAAATCGCGGCCGCTCTATGAGATCACGACGGAGGAAACCACCGTCACCGACATGATCCTGCATCTGCGTTCGCTGCTCGATCACACGCGCAAAGACAAGCCGCTGTTCATCCTCCAGGTGATGGAGCGCCAGCGCACGCGCCGGGCGATGGTTTGCCTGTTTCTCGCCGTGCTGGAGTTAGTCAAGCGCCAGGCTGTGCAGATCACGCAGAAGGATCTTTTCGGTGAGATCGCCCTTCTGAAAGGCGCCGATTTTGAACAGGCGTTCTCCGCGGACGAGCCGGTTTCCGTGGAAGAAGAGTACAAGTAAATCGAGATGGAAGAAACGGAAACAATCGAAGAACCTTTCGAACTGGCGGTCTGAGCCGGAAGCCCAGGAACCGGTCGTCGAGCACAGCGACGAGGAGATTCGCGCCATCCTCGAAGCCATCATTTACATCACGGACGAGCCGCTCACCATGGAGCAGATGGCCGCCGCCCTGCGCCAGCCGCGCGAACGGATCGCCACGCTACTCGCCGCCCTCACGGCGGAGTTCGCCAAGCCGGAACATGGGCTGACGATTCAGGAAGTGGCGGGCGGATATAAGATGGCCACCAAGGCCGAGCATCATGAGTCCGTGCGCGCCTTCGTCAAGAATCTGAAGCCGCCGCTGAAGCTTTCTCTGCCCGCGCTGGAGACTCTGGCCGTGATCGCTTACAAGCAGCCCATCACCGCTCCGGAGATTATGGAGATCCGCGGCGTGCAAGGCGCGGGCGTTCTGAAGACCTTGCTCGATCGGAAATTGATTGCCGCCGGTGGACGCAAGAATGTGATCGGTAAGCCGATCCTCTACAAGACAACGCGCGAGTTCTTAGTACAGTTCGGGTTGAAGGATTTGAACGAACTGCCATCCCTGAAAGAGTTCGACGAGTTGGCCAGGATGTCGATCGCCGAACCGGAACCCGCGCCGCAGCCGGAAGGCGTTGCATAAGATGCCGCTGGAACGTCTGCAGAAGATCATCTCGACCGCGGGCGTTGCCTCGCGCCGCAAGGCCGAAGAACTGATCACGGCGGGACAGGTGACGGTGAACGGCGCGGTCGTCACCGAACTCGGCACTAAGGCTGACCTGGCTACGGACCACATCAAGGTCAACGGAAAGCTGCTGCATGCGCCGAGACACACGCTGTACATCGCGATGTATAAGCCCATCAGTTGCGTGACCACGCTGAGCGATCCGGAAGGCCGCCCCACCGTGATGGATCTGCTGCGCGGCGTGAAGGAACGCGTGTATCCGGTGGGCCGCCTGGACTATCACAGCGAAGGGCTTCTGCTCCTCACCAATGACGGAGACTTCGCGAATAAGTTGACGGCCCGGGAATCGCACGTGCCGAAAACCTATCTGGTAAAGGTCACGGGCACACTCAGTCACGATGCCGAGGAGCAGTTCCGGCAAGGGCTGCCGATTGAAGGCCGCCGCACCGCGCCCGCCGGCTTGAAACTCATTCGCGCCGCCCAGAACCCGTGGTATGAAGTGCGCCTTTTCGAGGGCCGCAAGAACCAGATCCGCATGATGTTCAAGTACTCCGGGCTATTAGTGGAGAAGCTGAAGCGCGTGCGCATCGGCGCGCTCACTCTCGGCTCCATGAAGCCCGGCGAGTTCCGCTATCTGAGTCCGGAAGAAGTGGACAAACTGGAAAGGATTCCGCGCATAGCGCGCGCCAAAAATGCCGAACGCACCAAGCCTGAGCCTCGCTGAGGTTCTCCGAAACTCCAGGACGATCGCCGTAGTCGGACTTTCGAGCAACCGCATGCGCGCGAGTTATGGCGTGTCGGAATTCATGCAGTCCAACGGTTACCGCATCATCCCGGTGAATCCCACTGAGACCGAAGTGCTCGGCGAGAAATGTTACGCCACTCTTGATGACGTCCCTGACGCCATCGACATCGTCAATGTTTTCCGGCGTCCGGAGTTCGTTCCCGAAATCGTGGAAGCCGCCATTCGCAAGGGCGCGCACACGGTCTGGATGCAGGAAACCGTGATCCACGAAGAGGCTGCCGAGCGCGCCCGCCGGGCCGGCCTCACCGTCGTAATGGACCGCTGCATTCTCAAAGAGTACGGAAAGCTAAAGAGGGGCTGAGTGGAGCGCCGGCTGGCCGCCATTACTGGAGCTTCCGCTGGATTGGGCGCGGAGTTCGCGCGGCAGATCGCGGCGCAGGGTTACGACTTACTTCTCATCGCCCGCCGCGAAGACCGGCTGCGGCAGATCTGCGATCAGGTGGCGGCTGTTCATGACGTCAACTGCGAGATCCTGACGGCGGATCTGACCAACGACGCCGACTTATTGCGCGTCGAGAACCGCCTGCGGGAATCCCCTCACCTCGACTTACTCATAAACAATGCCGGCTTCGGCACGCTCGGTACCTTTATCAAAGCTCCCATCGAGAGCCAGGACCAGATGCATCGTCTGCATGTACTCGCGACCATGCGGCTTTGCCATGCGGCGCTTCCGGGATTGGTGGCGCGCGATCGCGGGGCGATTGTCAATGTCTCGTCGGTGGCGGCTTTCCTGCCGAGCGCGGGAAGCGTGAGTTACTGCGCCACCAAAGCCTGGGTAAACCGCTTCACCGAAGGGCTTTTCCTGGAACTGCTGCTAAAGCGCTCCCGCGTGACGGTACAGGCGCTCTGTCCCGGTTATACCCGTACCGAGTTTCATCAGACGCTCAAGATGGATACCGGTAAGATCCCCAACTGGATGTGGCTTAAGGCCGATCGCGTGGTGCGCGATTCGCTGGCGGCGCTGAAGACCCGCAAACTATTTGTGATCCCCGGACGCCGTTACCGTTCCGGTCTCAAGTTCTATTCCCTGCTGCCGATGAAAGCGCGCCACCAGATTGGCCTCGGTTCGTCGGCGTTCCGTAAACCGCTGGTAAAATAAAGCATTCACATGAGGATTGAAGGATGGCGATAAGCCCGCGCCGCAGAACGGTAGCCGTCGATGTCGGCGGCGTAAAGGTTGGGTCGGATTACCCCATCGTGGTGCAATCCATGACCAACACCGATACGGCTGATGTCACGGGCACGGTGAACCAGATCATGGCGCTGGCCAAGGCCGGATCGGAACTGGTTCGCGTCACCGTGAACACTGAAGAAGCCGCCGCGGCGATCCCGAAGATTTACGACACGCTGAACATGTACGGCGTCCGCGTGCCGATTGTAGGCGACTTTCACTACAACGGACACATCCTGCTCAAGAAGTACCCCGCTTGCGCCCGCGCGCTGGCGAAGTATCGGATCAATCCCGGCAACGTCAATATCGGGAAAAAGCACGACGATAACTTCCGCACCATGATCGAGGCCGCGATCGAGTACAACCGGCCGGTGCGCATCGGCGTGAACTGGGGCTCGCTTGATCAGAGCCTGCTCACGCGCATGATGGACGAAAATTCGCGCCTGCCGGAACCTAAAGACGCGCGCGACGTCACCATTGACGCGATCGTCGCGAGCGCCATCCTTTCCGGCGAAGCGGCCGAGCGGCACGGCCTACCGCGCAATCGCATCATCCTCAGCGCGAAGGTGAGCGGCGTCCAGGATCTGATCGACGTTTACCGCCTTCTCGCAGCCAGGTGCGATTATCCGCTCCACTTGGGTCTGACCGAAGCCGGCCTCGGTGCAAAAGGCATCGTGGCCACCACCGCCGCGCTTTCCGTGCTGCTGCAGGAGGGCATCGGCGACACCATTCGCACGTCGCTCACCCCCATGCCGAACGGCGACCGCACCGAAGAAGTAATCGTCTGCCAGCAGATTCTGCAATCGCTGGGGATCCGCAGCTTCACGCCCCAGGTGACGGCGTGTCCCGGCTGCGGCCGCACCACCAGCACCTTCTTCCAGGAGATGGCCGACCAGATCCAAACCTATCTGCGCGAACAGATGCCGGTCTGGAAGGAGAATTTCACGGGCGTGGAGACGATGAAGGTCGCCGTGATGGGCTGCATCGTCAACGGGCCGGGCGAGTCGAAACACGCCAACCTGGGCATCTCGCTTCCCGGTACTTTTGAAGAACCCGTCGCACCGGTTTACGTCGACGGCAAACTGGTGCGCACGCTTCGGGGCGATCACATTGTGGCCGAGTTCATCACCATGCTCGATCGGTACGTCGAATCCCACTACGCGGCGCAGGAAGTCGCGGTTTAGAGAACCAAAAGCGGTCTGGATTCGTACCTCGTTTAGAAATGTTGTGCAACGATTCCGGCACGTTTGGGATCAAAAGGTAGGAACGTATTTTTATGCAAGAGTCCAACACCGCGATTTCGGAAGTCCCGCTCATTAACGGGGCCGCGCGCAACGGCGGGGCGCCCGCGGCGGGAATGCGCATCGTGAGCCGCGTGATCGATTGGGTCACTACCGATCGGATGCAGCTCATCAACATCACGGACCGTATCAACGAAATCGTGAAGAAGAGTGGAATCCGCGAGGGCATCGTTCACATGCAATCGCTCCACACCACCGCTTCGGTGTTTCTGAATGAGTGGCAGGACGCGCTGCTGCACGATTGCAAAGCGTATCTTGAGAGCATGGTCGCCCGCGAGAACTACTGGCGTCACAACGATCCGAAGTATTCGGATTGCGAGCGCGGCAACGCCGATTCCCACATGCGCGGAATGATGATGGGCGGCACGCTTAGCCTGCAGGTGCGAAATGCTTCGGTGCTGCTGGGCACTTGGCAGAACATCGTTTTCGCCGAATTCGATGGCCCGCGCAGCCGTTCCATGTCGGTTCAGGTAACCGGCATCTAAACGCGCTACACTCGTCTTCGAGAGCATGCCGCGATTCTTTACTTTGGAGCAGGCCCGTGAGCTCCTGCCCCGCGCCAAAGCACTGATCGTCAAGGCGGTTGCGGCCAAAGCCGAATATCACTCCGCCGAAGGTTGGACGCAGGATTTCGTCCGCCGCGTGATGTTGCTGGGCGGCGTTTTGGTGGACCGCGCTCCTTATGAACGCAACCGCAACTCGCAAATTCGCGCGGGTGAGCGGCTCAAGAGCGCGGTTGAAGAGATTCAATCGCTCGGCATCGTGGTCAAAGATCTCGATGTCGGCCTGATCGACTTCCCCACCCTGTTCCGCGGCAATGAAGTCTATCTCTGCTGGCGGATTGGCGAGGATGACCTTTCGTATTGGCACGGCGTGAACGAAGGTTTCGCCGGACGCAAGACTATCGATAAGGAATTCCTGGACAACCATCGCGGCCGCGAAGCGGACTAAATTCTTCTTTCCTATCGCGCTGGGTAAAGCGTGTCGCATACTGGATCACATGTCCAGGATCTCGCGCCGCAAGTTCTTCGCCGCTTCCGCTACGGCGGCCGCCGCCGCTTCCCAAACCAGACTCGCCGGGCAATCCTCCGGCAAGCGTCCCGTCATCATCTGCGCCGCCAACGGCTACCCGTATCTGGACCGCGCGTTTGCGGCACTGCGCGGCGGCGCCGACACGCTCGATGCCGGCATGCAAGTGGTCACCGGTCCGGAGGATGACCCGCAGGATGACAGCGTGGGCTTGGGCGGCTTACCCAATGAAGAGGGTGTCGTCGAACTCGACTCCTGCTGCATGCACGGGCCTACGCGGCGCGCCGGTTCCGTCGGCGGGGTGCGGAATATCCGCAACGTTTCGCTGGTGGCCAAAGCCGTTATGGAGCACACCGGTCATGTCATGCTCTGCGGCGAAGGCGCGGAACGCTTCGCCGTCGCGATGGGGTTCGAGCGGCAGAACCTGCTCACCGAGCATTCGCGCAAGATCTGGATGCTGTGGCGCGAAATGCATTCCAATCAGGATTGGTGGGGTCCGGGTGTGGGAGCGCCGGGCTGGACGCCGCCCGATACGGGAACAAGCCCATCCACCGCGCACGTCAGCGATCCGGTGGAGAAGCTGGTGGCCGCGGCCGCGCGTCTGGGAATCGAAGAACCGCTGCGTCTGGACGCCGCGCGCAAGGTTCTGCAACCGCCCACCGGAACCATCCATTGCTCGGTCTGTAACGAGAAGGGCGAAGTGTCCGGCGTCACCACCACCAGCGGGCTGGCGTGGAAAATTCCGGGCCGCATCGGCGATTCCCCTATTATCGGCGCGGGATGTTACACCGATCCGGACATCGGTTCGGCGGGCGCCACCGGCAGCGGCGAAGAAAATATCAAGGTCGCGGGCGCACACTCCATCGTCGAGAACATGCGGCACGGCATGTCCCCGGAAGAAGCGGGAATGGACGTGTTGAAGCGCATTGCGCATTTCCATAACAACGACATGAACCAGCTGCGGTACATCGGGATGACTTACTATGTGCTGCGCAAAGATGGCGCGTACGCGGGAGTCGCGTTGTGGAGCGGGAAAGCCGGCCATCCCCATCGGTTCGCCGTGCACGATGGCGAGAAGCGGTATGAGATTTGTAAGTATCTCTATGAAGGCGATGCGATCGACTGGCCGCCCATTTTGCGGCCGGCGAAATAAGTTCCGGTGCTATCGCGGCTTGGGAATTAACGACGCCTGCGCATCCACCGCGTGCTCCGCGCCGGACGGTTGCACGCGCACATAAACGCCATTGGATTGCAGGCGGCGCGTCTTAACGTTATCCGCCATGTAAGTCCCCAGGATTTCATCGCGCAGACGCCGGATGAGTTTGTGATTCTCCACCGGGAACACCACCTCCACGCGGCGGCTCAAGTTACGGGGCATTAGATCGGCGCTGCCCAGAAACACTTCTTCCTTTCCTCCGTTGTGGAAGTAGTAAATCCGGCTATGCTCCAGGAATCGGCCGACCACGCTGGTGACGGTAATGGTTTCACTTACTCCCGGCAATCCGGGCCGGAGGCAGCAGAGACCGCGCACCAGTAAGTCGATCTTCACGCCCGCCTGCGATGCGCGATACAGTGCTTCGATCATCGGTTGATCTTCCAGCGCATTCATCTTGAAGATCAAGTGTCCGTCGCGGTGTTTTTCCTGGCGCTTGATTTCACGGGCGATCATCTCCTCCAACCGTGAACGCAGGTTAATGGGAGCCACCAGTAACTTTCGATAGTCTTTCTTCGCTGAGTAACCGGTGAGGTAATTGAACAGGTCGGTCACATCGGCGCCGATCTGTTCATCGGAGGTCATGAATCCAATGTCGGTATAAAACCGGGCGGTCGTTGCGTTGTAATTGCCCGTGGCCATGTGAACATACCGGCGCATCACATCGCCTTCCCGGCGAACAATAAGCGCCACCTTGGAATGCACTTTAAGGCCGACCAGCCCATAGACCACATGGACCCCTTCGCGCTCCAATGAGCGGGCCCATTCGATGTTGCTTTCCTCGTCGAATCGCGCTTTCAACTCCACCAGGACCGCAACCTGTTTCCCATGCTCGACGGCGGCGTCGAGAAGCGCGGTGACTATGGGAGAATTCGATCCCGTGCGATAGAGCGTCATCTTAATGGCGAGCACTTCCGGATCGAGCGCGGCGCGGCGCAGTAGCTCGACGACAGGCTGGAACGATTCAAACGGGTGATGCAGCAAAATGTCTTCGCGGCGAATGGCGGCGAAGATATCTTCTTCCGCAAACGCGGCGGGCGTCGACGGTACGAATGGCTTGTCTTTCAACTCCGGACGGTCCAGGTTGCCAAGTTGCTTGAGCCGCCCGAGATCGAGAGGACCATTGACGCGGTAAACGTCTCTTGGATCTAGTTCCAGGTTACTAGTGAGAATCTCCAGAATATCTTCCGGCATGCTCCGGTTGACTTGCAGCCGCACCAGCGCGCGGAAGCGGCGGCGCCATACGGCTTCCTCGATGGTCTCCAGAAGATCGTCGCTCTCAATCTCCTGCACCGCGTATTCCGCATCCCGGGTGACGTGAAATGGATGCGACTCGACGATCTTCAGGCCCGGAAAAAGTTCGGCCAGGTTGGCCTGGATCACGTCCTCCAACCAAACGAAGTCTTCGGTTTTCCCGCCGCCCGGCTTCTCTTGCGGAATGGCTACCAGTTGCGGCAGGGCGTCCGGGATCTTGACTCGCGCGAAGTGCTTGCCGTGCTCGTCTTCCACCGCGACCGCGAGGTTCAGACTCAGGTTTGAGATATGCGGAAACGGGCGGCCGGGATCGAACGCGAGCGGGGTAAGCACGGGGAAGATGGTGCTGAGGAAATACGCATCCAGGTGGGCTCGCTGCTTTTTGGACGCGGCGCGATAGTGCATGACGTGGATGCCCTGTTCCGCCAGCGCGGGCAGGAGCCGGTCATGAAAGAATCCGTAAGTCTCATCCGAGAGCTGGTTCACGTCCAGGCGGATGGCGTCGATCACGGCCGCGGGCGTAAGCCCATCGATACTCAGTTCGGCGACACCGCTCGCGACCTGCTGCTTCAGGCCCGCAAAGCGAACCATAAAGAATTCGTCGAGGTTGGAGGAAAGAATGGAAAGGAACTTCACCCGTTCGAGCAGGGGGTTGGATGGATCGACGGCCTCGTCGAACACGCGCCGCTGAAATTGCAACAGACTTAGTTCGCGATTAAAGTAAAACTCCGGGTTAGTTAGCGACGAATGCGCCACTTCCGCAGTAGCCATTCATTCAGTTTAGCCGTATCAGCAGGGGTGAGGGACAAGCGCCGCGATGTCATGAAGCGGTAACAGTTCATCCACATTCAACAAGATACGGGCGGTGCGCAGGGCGACGTCCGCCGTCTCCAGGTCCATCACTTCGATCACACGCTCAAATGGGATTCCGATATGATGCGTATCCCCACCGCAATTCGTCTGCACCACCAGGATGCCGGTATCCGTCCCCGCGCTCGGCTGGGGCAGGCGAAACTTTGCCTCAAGGTCAACAATCGGAATGATCCTGCCACGAAGGTTGATGACGCCCTTTACGTTTGGGGGCGCTGTGGGAACCGGGCTAATCTGCTTGAAGTTCAGGATCTCCCGCGCGTGCAATACAGGGATTCCGAACTCCTCGTTTCCGAGCCGGATAATGAGATACTTTCCCGACCGGCCATCGGGAACTTCGAAACGCGGCCGCGGTGCGATGGGTTTCGCATCCACTTCAATCTGCATAACTGTTTCATCGGCCGGCGGGGATCGAACCTTTATGGCGGGAAGCAACATATTCCAGCAATGCAGCGGGAAGAGAGTAAGCGGCGCCGAGGCGGAATGTGGGCCGGCGTGCCGCCAGGCGCGGTGCGATCAGCCCCGAATGGAGTGCAGCGTCCCCGCTGACGAGGAACGCGTCGGCGCGGTCGAGGTAGCGGCGGCTGGACGGTTTGAAGTCCGCCGTAGACGGATCGAGAACCACCAGGTAAGCGTCCGGGCGGACAAACTGGATGACGCTGTTGGATTCAATGATCACGTGGGGGGAACGATCCAACACGCGCCGGAGCGCGGGAAGCGCGAAGCCGAGTTCTCCCGCGCGCGTGCGCAGCCAAAGCGATTCGCGCGCGCCCGCCGCGAGATACCGCGACGTATCGGTACCGGAGACGCGATCGGTTTCGCGGGTGAGCGCGAACGGGTGATCGGCGTCAGTGGCGCACTCGCAATCTTCGCCGTTCGAGGAGCAGACGCCGTGGCCGAACTGCGTGATCTTCATGGCGGTCCAGCCATACGCGGGCAAGGCGCCAATCAGGTTGGACACGACGGAAGTCTTCCCGATGTTCCTGGAGTGGCCGCCGACCACCAGAATCATTCGGCATCCTTTTTGAGACGGCGCAGTTCTTCCAATTCCGCGCGCATTTCCGGCAGCCGGGAGAAGGCGGCCAGTTGCTCCAGATACTGTTTGAGCGGGCGCGCGGGTGTGCCCCAAAGCGGCTGGCCGGCATGCACAATCTTGGAAGTGAGGACGCCGGAACCGGAACCCAGCACCACGCCGGCTGCAATGCGCGCTTTGTCGCCGATGCCGACCTGGCCGCCGATGATGGCGCCATCGCCGATGACGACGCCGCCCGATAGACCGGTTTGCGCGGCGATCACGACGTTCCTGCCGACGTCGCAGTTATGCCCCACATGCACCAGGTTATCGAGCTTGGTCCCCGCGCCGATGCGCGTGCGGCCAAGCGCGGCGCGGTCGATACAGCTATTGGCGCCGATCTCAACGTCCTCTTCGATCTCGACGCGCCCCACCTGCGGAAACTTAACCCATTCGCCATTCTGTTGGGCGAAGCCGAAACCGTCCGCACCCAGGACGCAGCCGGAGTGCAGGATGACGCGGTCGCCGATGCGGGTGCCCGCGTATACCGTTACGCCGGCATGCAGGATGCAATGAGCACCGATGCGCACGTCGCGAGCGATATGGCATCCGGGACCGAGCCGCGTGTGAGGGCCGATGACGGCGTCATCGTCAATGGTGCATAGCGGGCCGACCTCGGCCGTATCGGCGATTACCGCACCGGCGGATATCTGCGCGGAAGCGTGTACTCCGGGACAGCGTTTGTCGCGCGGGATAAAGCAGGCTTAGCGCGTGAGCGAACAGCGCGCGCGGCGCACTGCTCCGGATGATGGTTTGGCCGGGCACGGGCTGGAAAGCTTCGGGAGCAATTAAGCATCCGGCGCTACTTTGGTGCGCGGCCTCGAAGAGCTTTTCCGATCCGACGAAGGAAAGGTCAGTGGGACCGGCCGATTCAAGCGGCGCCGCTTCAGCCAGTTCGCGGTCCGGTCCTTCGCAGGGGCAGCCGAGTATCTGAGCCAGCGCGGCCGCGGTCAAGCCAAAGATCCACTATAACCAGAGATCCACTATAGAGCGTTCCGCTACTTCGCGTCCGCGGGCTTGGGGGCGGTCATGGGACGCATGCCGGCGCCTCTGGGCAGGGCTTCGCCGCCCTTGGCCGGGATGGGCGAAAGCAGCCCGAGCTGCATCGCCTGATCGACCGCGCCGCGCATCTTCTGCGCCTCTTCCATCCGGGCCAGCTTCAACTTCTGATCGTGGTTGAGAACGGCCACGGCTTTATCGTGAACGTCCGTGCCGCCCGGCGGCGGCTGCTTCCGCAACTGTTGCAGCTCCAGCATAAGCTGGCCGACTTTCGCGGGGTCCGACGAATTATCTTCCAGCAGCTTGTTCAGTTCCTTCTGCTTGTCGGCCATCTTCGTGTAGAAGGCCTGGGTGGACGCCATCTTGTCCTGCTGCATCTGCTTAAGCTGGGCGATCTGATCGTCCGTCAGGTTCAGGACGCCCTTCACTTCATCGTAAGTCGGCTGGTAGCGGACATAGTTCGGCGACGCCGGGCCGCCTGGCACAGCTTGGGCGAACATGGAAGCGGCGGCGGCGAGGAGTACAATCACGGTTCTCATAGGTAAATAAATTTTGGGTTCAATCACACACGATATCACGAGGCCGCATGTCCGTTGACACGTCCGCGCGAGCGGCTGCGACGGCCCGGATTCATCCCGAGGCGCGGATCGGGGCGCGAACCGTGGTTGGGGAATTCTGCGTGATCGAGCAGGATGTGGAGATCGGGGCGGATTGCATCTTAGAGCCGTACGTCTTCGTGAAGCGATGGACGACGATGGGGGATCGGAACGAGATCTCCGCGGGCACGGTGCTGGGGACCGATCCGCTCGACAAGAACTTCGACCGGCGGGACCGAAGCTATCTAGTAATCGGAAACGGCAATATCATCCGCGAGCATTACACGATCTCGCGCGGCACCCAGCCGGAGTCAGTGACGCGGATCGGAGATGAGAACTACATCATGACCAGCGGGCACATCGCGCATAATTGCACCATCGGGAGCCGCGTGGTGATTGCCAGTTGCGCGCTGGTGGCCGGGCACGTGGAGGTGGAAGACCAGGCTTTTCTTTCGGGCGGCGTGGTGGTTCATCAGCATTCGAAGGTAGGACGGCTGGCGATGATCGGCGGGAACACGCGGGTGAATCTGGATGTGCCGCCTTACTTTCTTTACTCGGGCTTCGATGTGGAAGCGAAAGGGCTGAATATCGTTGGGTTGAAGCGCGCCGGGTTTGGCTTGCGGGAAGTATCTACCTTGAAGACCGCTTACAAGCTACTCTACCGATCGGGCCTCAAATTGGAAGAAGCGCTGGTGCGGATAGAGAATGAACTGGAAGGCGAGCACGCGCGGCACTTAGTCGAGTTCATCCGGAGTAGCAAGCGCGGGATTTGCCGCGAGTAAGTGACCGCCCGCGAGATAGTCATGCGCGAGATGAAATAAACGCTTGCATCCCGGGAAATCGGTGCTATAACTGTATTCACCCGTCGGCCTTTCGAAAGGAATAGCGTTGAAACCTGCTCGGCTAGTTCATCTCTCTCTCTCTCTCTCTCTCTCTTCTGTTTCCGGGTCTCGTAGTGCCTGCTTTAACCGCGCAGACGACGATCCCCACCCAAGCTAGTTTTACGAACGGCACCCCGACCGTCGCGTACGTGGACACAGGCGGGAATTTCAGCACGCAGACTTCGGTCTTCACGGGAAATACCGCGACCGCGGCCGGGCAGATCCAGTTCTTTGGGATCGGAACGGGAACCGGATCGCTGACCCTGGCGGCTCCGTCTGCCTTCGGATCCCCGGGAGCCTATCTTAACCAGACGTGGACCCTACCCTCCGGCGCGTTTCCGACGAGCGCTTACAGCTTCCTTCAGCTATCTTCAACGGGCACGATGAATTATGCGACGTTGAGTGGGGGGAACGGCGATGCAGGTGACGCAGACGGCGGGATCGGTTTCCATTGCTCTGGGCTCCTCGATAGACCTGCCGGGAGCGGGCGGCAACATTGGAGATAGCGGCGGCAACCCCATTCTCGGATTGCTCTCATCAGGCTTGGGGAACTACGTCGTGATCGCGAATGATACCACCCCAACGACTCCGCCGGCCGGTCCTGTGATCGCCGTCACTGGGTTAGGCACCGGCGCGATCCCGCTCCGCCTCTCCGACCGGGCGAACGGCGGAATCGAGCTCAACGCAAATGGGGGAATGGCGATGAAGGTGACCAGCAGCACGGCCACCCCTTCGACTTTTGCGTCGGTGAATGCCACGCCCTCGGGCACGTTTGCAGGCGACAGCGGCGTGCAGGTTTCCCCGGCCAATGCGACGGCGACCGGAGATATATCCCTGGTGCTGAGAGGCCAAAACAACGGCTCGGTGTACCTCGGGTCGAATGTCGATCTCGCGGCTTCCGCGTTGTTCCTTGAACTCCCGGCGGATCCCACCACCGGCGTCGCCGTGAACAGGCTCGCTTACCTCAACTCTTCGGGGAACGCCATCTACCCGATAGCTGCGCAGCGCCCGGTCCTGGGGATTGCGCTCGCCACGACGACGAGCAGCCCCGCAATGATTGCTTATTCGGGGAAGGTGTTGTGTATTTTCGAGAACGCCATCACTCCCGGCGACTACGTCGTTCAGGGCACCACGCATTTCGCTCAATGCCGCGACGGCGGCTCTACCTACTCCGGGGTTTCGGGTGTCCAGATCCTCGGGACCGTCCTGGATAGCTCCGGCAATATTCTGCTTCGGATGAGCAACTGACCAAGACTCTTACCTGTATTCAACCTTTCCGTAATTTAAGGAGTTTCCTAATGAGTAAAGCCAATCTATTCCTGCTTCGCGCTGGGGCTTTTGCGTCAGCGCTAATTCTTGCGGTGTTCCAAGCGCAAGCGCAGACAGCGCCGGCGTTGAAGGCGGTTGCCGAGTTCACGGGGTACGACGGGTCGAATCCGGCGTCCGATCTCATTCAGTTGCCCAACGGTAATTTTCTTGGAGTGACGCTGCATCTTCCCTATCTCCACAATTCGCCGAGTACGATTTACGAACTGAAGAGCGGCGGGACGATACAAAACGTTTATGAACTTGCGAGCGACGGTAGCCAAGGTAAGGTTACCGGCAACAACTACAGCAACGATGACGGGATTGTGCAGGCGAGCGACGGAAACATCTACGGAGTGATGAACGCGGGGGGCACATTCGGTCAGGGTCTGATCTACCGGCTAACGCTGCCAGCGGGGGTATTTACACCCCTTTATGACTGCGGTTTGCCCGACGCGGAACCAGTTGGCAAGTTGGTACAGGCGCCCGACGGGAATCTTTATGGGGTGACGCAATACGGTGGTTCGAATGCCCTCGGCGAGGTGTTCCGGCTCAGCCTAGATGGAACATTTACAAAGGTCTACGATTTCTCTGGAACTGGCGCCGTTTCCGGGATTCCTTACAGCGGGCTGTCCTTGCATCCTAATGGATTTCTCTATGGCACGTCGGGTGCTGCCGGCTCAATCTTCCAGTTCGACCCCGCGTCCGGCACGGTAAGCCTCCTGGCCAAGGGACCGGTGCTCGCGGCTGCCCCTCCGGTGATTGGTTCGGACGGCGGGCTATACTTTCTTGCGCCAGCGCAGCCGTCGTGCCCCAGCTGTAGCGGGGCGCTGGTGCGCTACGGGACCGACGGCAGCGGCCCGACGGACCTGTATGATTTTCCGGCTTCTACCGTTCCTGCGTCGTACGGAGCTCTCTTGCAGGCGAGCGACGGCAGCTTCATCGGCGGGCAGTACTATCTGTTTCAGCTGACGCTGGCTACCCAGTCGCTTAATGTTCTTAAGTACCCGGTTGCATACCGCGAGAATGGGATCGTGGGGAACTTCGTCGAGGGCTCTACGGGCGGAGTTCTTGCCGCGGTTCCGATTGTCAACGGCACGCCGGCGTTTGGGGCGGTGATCGGCTTGAGTCCGGCGCTTCCCAAGCCTGCGCCTTCCGTGCTCGGGTTCTTTCCTTCAACCGCCTCAAGCGGAGGGACGGTTAACCTGCTCGGGAACTACTTTGTGGGAGCAACTGGCGTAACTGTAAATGGAAAAGCGGCTACTTTCACCGTAAAGGCATCCGGGGCGGTGCAGCTCGTCGTGCCTGCGGGTGCGACCACGGGCCTTGTTTCGATTACGACGCAAGGCGGTACAGCTGTGAGCGTTCAGGCGCTTACGGTTCAGTGACGATCGCGGGGGACTGTGTCATGACCGCGACGGCGGATCTTCCTACTCCGGGGTTTCGGGTGTCCAGATCCTCGGGACCGTCCTGGACAGCTCCGGCAATATTCTGCTCCGGATTAGCAACTGACCAAGACTCTTACTGTATTCAACCTTTCCGTTATTTAAGGAGTTTCCTATGAGTAAAGCCAATCTATTCCTGCTTCGCGCTGGGGCTTTTGCGTCAGCGCTAATTCTTGCGGTGTTCCAAGCGCAAGCGCAGACAGCGCCGGCGTTGAAGGCGGTTGCCGAGTTCACGGGGTACGACGGGTCGAATCCGGCGTCCGATCTCATTCAGTTGCCCAACGGTAATTTTCTTGGAGTGACGCTGCATCTTCCCTATCTCCACAATTCGCCGAGTACGATCTACGAACTGAAGAGCGGCGGGACGATACAAAATGTTTATGAGCTCGCGAGCGACGGTAGCCAAGGTGAAGTTCCCGACAACCGCTATGTCCTCGATGATGGGATCGTCCAGGCAAGTGACGGCAACATCTACGGCGTGATGGTCGCGGGCGGCACACTCGGCGATGGGCTGATTTATCGGCTTGCGCTCGCCGGGGACACGTTCACTACGCTCTACAATTGCGGCCCGCTTGATGCCCGCCCGCTAGGGAAGTTGGTGCAGGCGCTCGACGGCAGCCTCTACGGAGTGACTCAGTCCGGAGGGACAAATGGGATGGGCGAGATCTTCAGAATCGACCTGGACGGTGTCTTTACGAAGGTGTACGATTTCTCCGGCAGCGTGGTTAGGGGAATCCCATATAGCGGAATCTCCCTGCACCCAAACGGGAAAATTTACGGGACGTCGGTCGACGGTGGCATCTTTCAGTTTGACCCTGCGTCGGGCGCCGTCAGCCTTCTGTCACCAGGGCCGGTGGGCGGAGCGGCCCCGCCAGTCGTTGGATCGGACGGCGGACTATACTTTGTCGCGCAGGCCCAACCTTCGTGCCCGACATGCAGCGGGTCGCTGGTGCGATACGGAACGGATGGCAGCGGCCCGACGGACCTTTACGACTTTCCGGCTTCCGCGGTCCCCGATCCGTATGGGGCTCTTCTGCAGGCGAGCGATGGAAGCTTTATCGGCGGCGGAAGCTTTATCAGCGGCGGCCAGCCCTACCTCTTTCAGGTGTACCCTGCGACCCAGTCGCTTTATGTTCTAAACTACCCGCTCGCATTCCGCCAGGGAGCGCTCGTTGGAAATTTCGTGGAAGGCTCGACCGGGGGCGTTCTCGCCGCGGTTCCAATCCTCAACGAGTCGCCGGCGTTTGGCGCGGTGATCGGCCTAAGCTCGCCGCTTCCCAAGCCCGCACCTTCCGTCCTCGGGTTCTTTCCTACAACCGCCTCAAGCGGAGGGACGGTTAACCTGCTCGGGAACTACTTTGTGGGAACAACCGGAGTAAGTGTAAACGGGCAAGCGGCTTCTTTCACCGTGAAGGCATCCGGGGCGGTGCAGTTCGTCGTGCCTGCAGGTGCAACGAGCGGCACCGTTTCGATTACGACTCAGGGCGGCGCGGCGGTTAGCGCACTGCCGCTTACGGTTCAGTGATGCTCACAGAAGACTGTGTCCTGACGTGGAGGAGATTCGTGGCATCCGCAGCGATCGGCCTCCTTTTCGCCGGTACAGCGTTGTCAACTGACATTCGGGTCAAAAGCACTCCGGCAATATTCTGCTTCGGATGAGCAACTGACCAAGACTCTTACCTGTATTCAACCTTTCCGTAATTTAAGGAGTTTCCTAATGAGTAAAGCCAATCTATTCCTGCTTCGCGCTGGGGCTTTTGCGTCAGCGCTAATTCTTGCGGTGTTCCAAGCGCAAGCGCAGACAGCGCCGGCGTTGAAGGCGGTTGCCGAGTTCACGGGGTACGACGGGTCGAATCCGGCGTCCGATCTCATTCAGTTGCCCAACGGTAATTTTCTTGGAGTGACGCTGCATCTTCCCTATCTCCACAATTCGCCGAGTACGATTTACGAACTGAAGAGCGGCGGGACGATACAAAACGTTTATGAACTTGCGAGCGACGGTAGCCAAGGTAAGGTTACCGGCAATAATTACAGCAACGACGATGGGATTGTGCAGGCAAGCGACGGCAACATCTATGGAGTGATGTACGCGGGCGGCACATTCGGTCAGGGTCTGATTTATCGGCTGACGCTACCGGCAGGGGTCTTTGCAACTCTTTATAACTGCGGTTTGCCGGATGGGGGACCAGTTGGCAAACTGGTTCAGGCGCCCGACGGCAACCTCTACGGGGTCACTGGGTATGGAGGAGAGAGTGGCGCAGGGGAAATATTCCGTATCGGGCTTGACGGAACCTTTACGAAAGTCTATGACTTTGGGGGGGACACGATCATAGGGCGGCCGTACACCGGGATGGCACTGCACCCGAACGGAAAACTCTATGGAACGTCGGGAATTGGGGGCGGGATATTTCAGTTCGATCCCGCATCCGGTGCCGTGACCCTCGTCGCACCAGGGCCGGTGCTCGCGGCTGCCCCTCCGGTGATTGGTTCGGACGGCGGGCTATACTTTCTTGCGCCAGCGCAGCCGTCGTGCCCCAGCTGTAGCGGGGCGCTGGTGCGCTACGGGACCGACGGCAGCGGCCCGACAGACCTGTATGATTTTCCGGCTTCTACCGTTCCTGCGTTGTACGGAGCTCTCTTGCAGGCGAGCGACGGCAGCTTCATCGGCGGGCAGTACTATCTGTTTCAGCTGACGCTGGCTACCCAGTCGCTTAATGTTCTTAAGTACCCGGTTGCATACCGCGAGAATGGGATCGTGGGGAACTTCGTCGAGGGCTCTACGGGCGGAGTTCTTGCCGCGGTTCCGATTGTCAACGGCACGCCGGCGTTTGGGGCGGTGATCGGCTTGAGTCCGGCGCTTCCCAAGCCTGCGCCTTCCGTTCTTGGGTTCTTTCCTACGACCGCCTCCAGCGGAGGGACGGTTAACCTTCTCGGGAACTACTTTGTGGGAACAACCGGAGTGAGTGTAAACGGGCAAGCGGCTTCTTTCACCGTGAAGGCATCCGGGGCGGTGCAGTTCGTCGTGCCTGCGGGTGCGACCAGCGGTGTTGTTTCGATTACGACGCAGGGTGGCGCGGCCGTGAGCGCACAGCGGCTTACGGTCCAGTGATGGTCTGCAAAGCCTTTCATGACTTGGACCCTGTTTATTTCGCCACATACCCGCCGTCAACCAATAACTCCGCGGCAGTGATAAAGCTCGATTCATCGGACGCGAGAAACAGGATAGCGTTGGCCACTTCGCGCGCCTCGCCGACACGGTTCAGCATGTGCAGAGGCGCTTGCCGCGCGGACCATTGCTCTTTGGTTTCGCCCATTCGGATCCATTCGCGTTCCGTGGCGGAGGTGTAGATGCAACCGGGGCAGACGCTGTTCACGCGGATGTTGAACAGCGCCAGGTCCATGGCCATGCAGCGCGTCATGGAAAGGATTGCGCCCTTGCTGGAGTTGTAAGTCGCGAAGTCCGGCTGCGCGATGATGCCGCTCATGGAAGAGACGTTGACGATCGCGCCGCCCTTAGCTTTCATGTGGGGGATGGCGTACTTCGAGACCATCGCGGTGCCGATCACGTTGACGCCGAGGACGCGCTGCCAGTCCGCCAGGCTCGCGTTTTCCACGGCTTGCGTGGTGAAATCCGCCGCATTGTTGACGAGGATATCGATGCCGCCGAACTGTTGCAGAGCCGTTTCCGCGATACGCGCGGCATCGGCTTCGCTGGAGATATCGGCGCCGAGAGGGAACGCCGCACCGCCCGCGGCCTGGACCTTGGCGGCGACGGCGCGGGCGTTTGCTTCATTCCAATCGGCGACGAGAACGCGGGCGCCTTCCTCGGCGAAGCGAAGAACCGTTGCCGCGCCGATACCCGCGCCCGCGCCGGTGACGATGGCCGTTTTACCCGAAAGCCGCATGGATGGAACGGGAACCTACGCCGGCTTGGAAACGGGAACCGGAGACAGATCCCGGCTGAAGATCACTTTGTCGATCATGCCGTATTCGACGCCTTGCTCCGGGCTCATGATGTAGTCGCGATCGACGTCGCGCGCAATGCGGTCGATGGGCTGGCCGGTGGAATCCGCCAGCATTTTGTTCAATGCTTCGCGCATGCGCAGGATCTCTTTGGCGTAGATATCGATATCCGCCGCCTGTCCGGCCAAGCCTTGCATGGAAGGCTGATGGATCATGATGCGGGAATTGGGAAGGCTGAAGCGCTTACCTTTCGCACCGGCGGCGAGAAGCACGGCCGCCATGGAAGCCGCCTGCCCCACGCAAATGGTGATGATATCGGGCCGCACGAATGACATCGTGTCGAGAATGGCGAGACCCGCGGTGATGGAACCACCGGGACTATTGAGATAAATGGAAATGTCCCGCTCGGGATCCTCCGCTTCGAGGAACAGAAGCTGCGCAATCACGAGATTCGCCACCTGATCATCGATCGGCGTTCCCAAAAAGATAATATTCTCTTTCAACAGACGCGAGTAAATATCGTAAGCGCGCTCACCGCGCGAAGTCTGCTCTACAACCATTGGCACTAACATCGATCAGATTTTTCCTCTCGCTCTTTGGATGCTTCCGCCCTGGGTTCAGACTCGCTTGGCCCGGTCGCGGCGGCCGGGTTCTGTCCCGGCGCGGCCGGCCTGACCCAGGGAACTCCGGGAAAGTTCGCCGACGGAATTGGTCTCCAAATAACTAATGATACGCGAGCGCAAACGGGTCCAGTTCTTGTGCATCGGACACGGCGCCGAATCGAGGCAGCGCGGCAAGCCGGCAACGCAACGCTCATACTGCTCCAATCCGTCGACCGCGGCGACGATATCGAGCAGTTTGAGAGTGCGGGACGGCAGGCGCAGACAGAAGCCGCCGGACGGCCCTTTGGTGGACTTCAAAAGGCCTTTGCGGGCGAGAGACTGAAGTATTTTGGCGAGGAAATGCGCGGGGATACTTTCGTCTTTGGCGACGTCCTTCACCATGGCGCACTTGCCTTCCGGAACGCGCGCAAGGTGGATGCAGGCGCGGATGGCGTACTCGGACGACTTGGAATAGATCACCGCATAAACTCGGGAAAGTGGCTCACAATCGTCCTATCTTACGAAGTTAGCCATCAAAATATCACAATTGAATTTCAAACGCGCCGGCGCCCGCGCGCGGATTATTGCACGGGCGCCAACGGTATTTCAAAGTAAAGGATTTCTTTTCCTGTGCCGGCTTCCTCTAAACCCGTCAGATACAGGCTGGAGTTGGAACGGTGTCCGGTCTGGAAATAGAAGAAGCCGCCGGCGGTTTCATTGGGCGGGATCACTTTCGCGGCGAAGGCGCGGCCTTCAATCTCCCAATCGCCGAGCGGGTTTTTATGGGATCGGCCGATACCGGGAAGACCCGGAATGGGAAGCGGCGCGGGGTTGGCTTGCGGCCGCGAGGAGCCGTGCAGATATTTGAGATCCTGCGCGGGCGTGGCTTCGACGCGGCCGTGACCCTGGGTCTGGTAGTCGGCCATCAGGCGGTCCACGCGAATGGCCTTGGAGCTGTGGTTATCGATGACGACGAGGATGGGAAGAACGCCGTAATCATATGGATTGTGTTTGCCGAACGCCGCCTTTACTTTGTCGCCGGTCTCATAGACGTCGGCCGCGATGGTGATGCCGTCGTTGGTTTGTTTGTAAGGATACGAGGCGGCGGGTTGAATCCTGAGCTGCTCATGATCCTTGTCGGCGGCCGCCGCTATACTCACGAGATAAGCGGCCAGCAGGACGGTCCGGAAACGCTTGCCTGAAAAAGTCATTTACTTTCTGTACCGTTCGTTTCTGGCGCTTCTGACGCCGGTGGTCTTAGTGTATGCGCTGGCGCGGATGCTACGGAACGTGGCTTATGCGAAGACGCTGCGGGAGCGCCTGGGGTTCCTGCCTTCGGCTCTTTGCCGCGAGACCAGTGGGTCCATCTGGATACACGCCGTCTCGGTGGGAGAAGTGATCGCGGCGGGAACCTTGATCCGGGAACTGCGCGAGCGATCGTCGGCCCAGGTGTTTCTCTCGACGGCGACGCTGGCGGGCTTTGCGACGGCGCGGGAACGATTGCGCGGTGAGATCGCGGGGTGTTTTTTCGCGCCCATCGATTATGTTCCGGTGATCCGGCGCGTGCTGCGGGCCATTAAACCCTCCGTGGTGGTGGTGCTGGAGACGGAGATCTGGCCGAACCTGTTTCGCGAGGTGAAGCGGGCGGGATGCGGTTTGATGATCGCGAACGGGCGGATTTCCGATCGGGCTTTTCCGGCGTATCGCAGCCGCGCGTGGTTCTTTCGAAGCGTGCTTTGCTGGCCGGACAGAATCCTGGTACAGGACGAGTTGATGCGGCAGCGCTATGTGACGGTGGGCGCGCCGGAAGACCGTGTGGCGGTCTCGGGAAACCTCAAGTATGACTTCGAACCGCGCTCGCCGGAGCCGGATTCGCCGGTTCTCGCGTGGCTTCGAGAAGGGCGCGGACCAGTCCTGATTGCGGCCAGTACGACGGCGGACGATCAGGTGGATGAAGACCGGGCTGTTGTCGGCGCGTTTCAGGATTTGGACGGTTGGCGGCTGATTCTGGCGCCGCGCAAGCCCGAGCGGTTTGAACGGGTGGCGAACATGCTGCCGACGGGTTCATTCTGGCGGCGGGCGGGCGGCGCTCCCGCACCCGATCAACGCATTCTATTACTGGATACGATCGGAGAGTTGGCGGCATTATTCGGGCTGGCCGACGTGGTGTTCATGGGCGGGACGCTGACGGGGACCGGCGGACATAACTTCCTGGAACCGGCGTTCGCGGGCAAGCCGGTGGTGGTGGGTCCGCACCTGGAAAACTTCCGGGACATGGCGGAGGACTTTCTCGGGCATCGCGCGTTCATTCCTATTTCCGGGCCGGAAGGGCTGCGGGAAGCGATACGGAAAGCGTGCGGGGATAGCGAGACGGGGCGGCGCGGCAAGGCGCGGGCGGAAGCGAATCGCGGCGCCGTGAAGATTACCGCGCTCGCCGTTCAGCGGCTCTACGCGGAATCGGTCTTCCTGGGCGTGCGTACTTTGCCGGTACGCATTCTTTTGACCCCGCTGGCGTGGCTGTGGGAAGTGGGCAGCCGGCGGCGCCTGGCGCGGGAGCTACGCCGGCAACGGGGCTTGGACACCCCGGTCATCAGCATCGGGAACATCACGGTGGGCGGCACGGGAAAAACGCCGGTGGTGCTGCATCTATCGCGGAGATTTCTGGAACGCGGCATTGAACCGGTGGTTCTGACGCGCGGGTACGGACGCATTTCGCATCGCGAGCTATTGGTGCTGGCGCGCGGGCAGAAAGCGGCGGTGTGGCATACGGGGGACGAACCGCAGATCCTGCTGCGATCCGGGCAGTGCGGGCTGGGCGTGGGGGGCGACCGCTACGTGGCGGGCCTGGAGGCGGAAGCGCTGCTGCATCCGGGCGTTTTTCTGCTGGATGACGGCTTCTCGCACCAACGGCTGGCGCGGGATGTGGAAGTGGTGCTGATCGATTCGCTCGACCCGTTTGGAGGCGGCGAGGCGGTGCCGTTGGGGCGTTTGCGGGAGCCGCTCGATTCGTTGCGGCGCGCGGACGTTTTCGTCATTACGCGGTGCACGCCGACGCGTCCGCTGGGGGCGATCGAGAATAGGCTGCGCAGCTTGAATGAGCGCGCGCCGATTTTCCGATCGAGCCTGATCGCGCGGGAGTGGATCG
Organism: Bryobacteraceae bacterium; assembly: GCA_965225785.1. GTDB lineage: Bacteria > Acidobacteriota > Terriglobia > Bryobacterales > Bryobacteraceae > Bog-113. The sequence continues at coordinate 1,208,093 of CBDDBV010000035.1, forward strand.
CCATGAAAACGGGTGAACCGTGCCGGCCGCCCTATAGCGTGGTGGCATTCTGTGGACTCGGGAATCCAGATTCGTTTTGGCAAAGCATCGACGAACTGGGCATTCATCCGATCGACCGGTTGACTTACGACGACCACCATCACTACGCGCCGGTGGAACTGCGCCGGTTGGTGGCGCACGCGAATGCCGTGCGCGCCGGCGCGCTGCTGACCACCGAGAAGGACATCGTAAACTTTCCGGAAGATCCGGCGACCATTTTCGGCGATATGCCGGTGTTCTGGCTGCGGGTGGAGGTGGTGATCGAGAACGAGGCGGAGCTGCTGCGCCTGCTCAATCCGGACGATATTCGAGCACGACAAGCGTCAGATCGTCGGCTTGCTCCTGCCCACCAGTGAAGGACTCCAGAGCGTCCAGAATCGCCTGATGCAGCAGAGCGCAGGGGCGGTCGCCATGGCTCCGGATGACTTCGCGCAGGCGCTCGACGCCGAAGTAAGCGCCATCCGCATTGCCGGCATCGGTGAGACCGTCGGAGAAGATGACGATGCGATCGAAGGGCTGAAGCTGGATCTGAGCGGCTGGGAAATCGACGCCTTCGAGCAAGCCGACGGGCGTTGCGGTGGCGAGGAGAGTCTCGGGAACGTCGTTGATCGGCACCACGATCGGAGCGCAGTGGCCGGCGTTAATGTAGTCGAACCGGCCGTCGGCGTGGAGGAGCGAACAGAATACGGTGGCGTGCTTTTCATTCTCGGTGCGCTCGCAAAAGAACGCGTTGATGCGTTGAAGGGTGTGGCGCAGGGAATCGGGATTCCGGTCGACCGCGAGGAAAGCGCCCTGCAGCAGCGAGGCCACCAACGCGGAACTGACGCCTTTGCCGGAGACGTCGGCAACCACGGCGGCCCAGCAGTTTGGGTCCACGCGGAAGATGTCGTAGTAATCTCCGCCAACCTGCCGCGAGGGCATGCTGCATCCAGCGGCGCGCAGCCATCCGGTTTCAGGCAGGTTGTTGGGAAGAAGACTTTGCTGAATGCCGCGCGCGATGGCGAGCTCTTCGTCGAGATGGCGGCGGGCGCGGTCTTCGGCGAGAAGGCGGGCATTCTCCAGGACGGTGGACGCTTCAATGGCAAGAGTTTCCAGGAGTTCGCGATTACCGGCGGCCATATCGCGCGGTTGAACGCGCGAATCCATGTAGAGCACGCCGACGGTTTCGCCGGGTGTGGGCGGCTCGTCGGACTCGGCGGCGGCCATGCGGATGCGGACTAGGGGAACGCAGACAACACTCTTGAGTTCGAGAAGCGCGGCGCTGGCCGATGGGTCATTCCGATCGGGATGGAACTGCATGGAGAACGTGCTGGAACGTTCGTCGAGCGCTTTGCGGATGAGGTTGCGAGGAACGGCGAGATCGGACTCGCGTAAGGGTCCGTGGCGGTCGCGCGCGCAACGGACTTGCAGCTCACCGGCATCGTCGAGCAGGAGGAAACCGCGTTCGGCGTTGGTGACTACGAGCGCGGCGTCGACAACGGCGGCGAGGACGCCATCGACGGAGAAGGAATTCTGGAGCGCGCGGGCGACTTCGAGGACGGCGCGAAGGCGGGCGAGATTGCCGCCGGTCTTGGTTTGATCGGTCAGTTCAAGGCCAGTGAGCTGGTCGGCGATTTCGGCGACGCGGGAGCCGGAGCGCTCAAAGATGAGCGAGAAGGAATCGGGGAAACCGAATTCGACGCGATCCCCATCGCGAAGGACCTGGTGATTGATGCGCTCACCGTTGACGAAGACGCCGTGGCGGCTTTGGAGATCTTCGAGGACGAAATCGCCGTCACCGATGGTGAGCTGCGCGTGGCAGCGGGAAGCGCGGGCGTCGCGGAGGATGACATCGTTGGTGGAGTGGCGGCCGATGCGGCAGGGGAAGGAATGGATCTCCTGGCGGGTGGAGTTGCCGTTGGGATCGAGGATGGTGAAGGCGGGTGAGGAGGTGATTTCCATGTTTTGCGAAACAAATCGATTTCGGGGTTAAAAGGTTTTGAATGTTTGATTTGGCTTTATGGCGACTATCTTTGGATTCATTGTCGACGGTCCTTCTGGGAAGGCGTTTGGAGGCGCCTCTGTTCTCTGCTTGAGGGTAGCAGTTGAGGTTGGGGTTTGGGGTGGAAAGGGCCTCTATGTCGATGGTGGCATTGGGAATTTGGGATGTGACTGGGATTGGCGACGGTGATATTGCGTGATAATTAGGAACGTGCCTTTCGAAGATGCGGAACGTTCGTTCCTCAGGGAGTTGTACAGAAAGCTCGATTTTCAACACCCGCTTGTTGCGGGGGACCCACTGTATCAGCCGGTATATGGGCATCCGGGTTGCGAAGATCCGATTTTGCTGCTGAGGAATCGAATCGAATTTGCTGAGATTCAAAGCATCACGCTTTTTTCTGGTTTTCGCGGGTCGGGCAAGACGACGGAATTGTTTCGGCTCCGGGAGAAGCTTGAAGGATCGGGGTATTTCGTTTTGTATGCGGATGCTCTCGAATATCTTAATCCGAATCTGCCCATCGAGATAACGGAGGTTCTGATTGTCCTGGCGGGTGCGTTTAGCGATGCTCTCGCGGAGCTTAAGATCGACATTCGCGGTGAGGGTTACTGGACTCGCTTGTGGAACTGGCTTTCTACGACGGAGGTGAGAGTTAAAGATCTCGGATTGAAGACCGAGGTAGGGCTCGATCCGGTGAAGGCAGGCGCGGATCTGAAGCTGGAACTTCTGACCACTCCTTCCTTTCGTCAGAAATTATCCGCGGCGCTGAGCGGGCGGATCGGAGAACTTCACAAGCAAGTAACTGTTTTTTTTGAGGACGGCTTAAAGGCGATTGAGAAGGAATCCAGGGAGAACGTCCAGGTTGTTTTCCTTTTTGATTCCTTAGAGCGGCTGCGTGGATCGCTTTCGAACGAAGCCCAGGTGATTCATAGCGTTGAAGCATTGTTCGCCAACCATTTCGCGCTTCTCGAAATTCCATATTTTCATATGGTTTACACCGTGCCGCCATGGCTCAAGTTCGTTCTTCCGGGCGCCCAAGTGGTGGTATTGCCTTGCGTGCGGATGTGGGACAACACGGAACAGCGATCGACTTGTGAGGCGGGAATGGAGGCTTTTCGGGGTGTCCTGACAAGGCGTTTCACGGATGCCGGCCTCCTACGATTTTTTGGTGCCAAGCCGTTTGATCGCGCGGACGAACTGATTCGTTTATCCGGCGGCCATTTTCGTGATCTGCTGTTGCTACTGCGCGAGACGATCCTTAGAACCGAGTCGTTGCCGGTGGATCCCGCCGCGGTCGACGCCGCGGTCATGCGGGTTCGAAGCAACTTCCTCCCAATTGCGGTGGAAGAGGCGCGATGGCTGACGCAGATAGAGAGCGAACGAGCGAGGCTGTTGGAGACGCGGGACTCGGCGGAGATCGGGCTCTTGACGCGTTTTCTCGATTCGCACATTGTGCTCTATCTGCGGAATGGCGAAGAATGGTACGACGTGCACCCTCTGTTAAGGGACGAGATTTGGGACATCGTTCGATCCGCAGACAAGGTGAAGACGCCATGACCAGCGTCAGCGGCCCGGTCGCCGAGTGGCTGGCAGGTTCGCCGGACTGGAAGGCGTTGCTCAGTCATTTCGACCTTGGGCTCGGCTTTTCGTTCGTGGTGTTGCTGGTGCCGTCGGAGCCAGTTGCGCGCACTTGCAGCGAAGCCTTGGAGGCTCATCTTGCCGCCGCCGGAAAAACTTTGTTCCAGGTTCCTATTTCCATGCCGGAGGATCTCGCGCAGCTTCCGGGGACGTTACTTGTTGAGGATCTCAAGGTGAGCGCCGAAACGGGAGGGATTTGGGTGGAACTGGTGGTGTCGCGTGACCTGGAAGCGTACCGCCGCTGGCGGGATGCGTGGCGCGAGGCGGTGCTCAAATTGAATCAGTTTCGGAATGGCTTGATGAGGCGCTTTAGTGTGCCGGTAATCTTTGTTGGCGCACCTTGGCTGAAAGAAGTGGTGCGGAACGCGGCGCCGGATCTGTGGTCGATTCGCAGTTTGGTAGCGGTGATTGAGCCGGAGTTCCCGAGGGTTGACCCGGAGGATTTCCGCATCGAGCCTGACCGTTATACGCGGGCAACGCCCGATCCGGAGTTCGCGTTGCGGAAGATCGCCGAGCTTTCAGACCGGCCGGAATCCGATCCGATGCGGGCGCGTCTTTTGCTTCGCGCGGGGGAAGGGTTTTTCGAGCAGCGCGATTGGACTCGCAGCGCGGAATACCTGCAGCGGATTTTGCGTATTGAGGAGAAGTCAATCGTTGAGCCCGACGTCTATGCAGCCGCTTGCTTGTATCTGGGGCGCCTGGAAGAAGAGTCGCGCAGGTTTGCGGAAGCGGAGAAATTCTATTGCAGGTCTCTGGCTGCCGCCGAGACAGATGGATTAATCGATATTCTTCCATCGATATACCAACACCTCGGAAACATCAAGCTTGAGCAGCGTGAATTTGAGAGCGCGCGCGAGAAATACGAGAAATCGTTGGCTCTTGATGAAAGACTAGGAAATCGCGTCGGGGTTGCCGCTACTTATCATCAACTTGGAAGGCTCGCGGAGGAGCAACTTGACCCGGAAACCGCTCGCTCGTGGTATCTGCGTTCGCTTAGCATCCAGGAGAAGTTGGGGAATCTCTCCGCCGCAACTGCCACCTACTCATCAATTGGGACGGCTTGCGGAAGAGCAACTTGACTTCGAGACTGCGCGGGAGTGGTATCTCAAATCCTTGGCGATCTGGGACAAGGACGGGCAATTTCATAATGCGGCGGTCACGCTTCGCCAACTAGGGGTGATCGCGTTAAAAGAAGAAAACTCCAGGGAAGGCGCGCGTTTCCTGACCAGGAGTACCGCGCTATTTAGTCAAGCGCACGACCCGCAAGGCGCGGAGCGCAATGAACAGATCTGGCGCGATGCGGGGCTCGGGGACCTTCCGGCTGAGGTCAACGGGGCGCCAAAAGTTTAGGCCCCGTCAGAGTAGATGGAAGTTCACTTCGACCATCGCGATCACCGCCACGGGAGTTCCGTTTTTCAACGCGGGTTGGAACTTCCAGCGCAACACCGCTTCAATTGCTTTCTGGTCGAGGCCCATCCCGAGGCCCCGGACCACAGCTGTGCGGGCGACCTTACCGTTTGTGTCAATCACAATCCGCAGGAGCACGGTTCCGTTGAGCTTAGCTTTTCGGGCTTTTTCAGAATATTCGGGGTCGACCTTGCGGACGATGCTGGGCGCTGAGTCGACAGCCGCCGATTTGTAGACTCGATAGGGCAGTCCCTCGGCGATGCGATCGAGATCACTCGGTCCGGACGCGACCTGCGGGACGGGCGCACTCTGGGCCAGTGCCGTAGCGGGGAGTGCGCAGCGGAAGCCGCGGTCGACGGCTTGGCTCAACGGCTCCACCATCATGCGCGACGAGGCCCGGACGGCGCCCGCTTCGCTGCTCCAGGAGCCGCCTCGGATGGCAGCCGCTCCGGTAGCGGTATCGAAACCGGCGGTCCACTCCCAGGTGTTTCCCAGCATGTCGTAAAGGCCGAACGAATTGGGCTGCTTTCCACCCACCGGATGATTTTCCCGGCCGCTGTTTCCGGTATACCAAGCGATCGCTTCGAGGCTGCCGTAGCGGGGAGATTGCGTTCCGGCGCGCGCGGCGTATTCCCACTCTTCCTGCGAAGGAAGGCGCCCCTGGATGGCGCCGCAAAAATCGGCCGCTTCGTTCCAGGCCACGTTCTCCACCGGCAACCGCGCGCCTTTATGGGCGCTGGGGTTTTTGCCGGTGATGCGTTCATACGCGGCCTGAGTGACCTCGGTTTCACCCAGCCAGAAGCCGGGCGCGACCTCTTCGGAGTGAGGCGGCTTTTCAGCGACGTCGCAGTCGGCGTCATCGGGCGAGCAGCCCATGAGGAAGCGACCGGGCGGAATCCATACATAGTTTTGGTTGTCGCGCGGATTCAGGACGGGACGGCTGGCCTGGTTGGCAACCGCGGATAGTGCTGGTGGCGCGCCGGATGCGGCGGGCGGGTGTCCGCCTATGATCGCGGTGTTCACGGCGTCCGGGTCAATGGATCCGCCGGAGGCGACCACTTCGAAGCCGGCGATCAGGCGCCCAGTATCGCGCGCGGTGGTGCCGCCGGTGTCGGAGGCGAGCACGAGCCAGGGCTGGGTGGCGTAAGTGTGCGCGCGCCAGCTTGCTCCAGCCGGAAGTCCAAAGCATTGAGGCACCCGGACGCCTCGGGCGTCGATCAAATAGATGTCCACGGCGCCTTGTAGCCTGTTGACGAACTCGATGATGACGGGTTTGGCGAAGTTGACCGAGTGGAGCGTTTCATCCACCATCACCGGATCGAGCGGCTTCAGAACCACATCGGCCCGCGCGATGCCGACCGCCATCAGGAGGAATAAAAACGAATCACTAATAGCCCGCCGCATAAGGATTAGCAGCAAGGATACAACAACTTACTTTGAAATAAGCCTTTTTTATGCGGCGTGCGCGGACGAATAACGTAGATTCGTGAGCTTGCTTAGCAGTTGGATGAGCGCCATTGGGCGGAAAGGTTTGAGCAGCGATGGAAAACGGCCGGCGGACGCGGGAAGTTCTCCCCACGCGGACGTGAGCAGAACCGGCAGTTTCGGATCACGGCGCGCAATCGATTGCGGAAAGGCCATCCCATCCGTATCCCGCAGATCGACATCGCAGATCAGGATGGAGACTTGTCCTTGCAGCCCGATCAGGGCCGCTTGCGCTCCTTCCGCAGTCGCGAAAGAAAGAACTCGAAAACCCACGGAAGTCAGGATCATCTCCAAATATTTTCTGATCCCGGCATCGTGGTCCATGAGGATTGCCGTCGGCGGAAACCCGCCGCGCGTGCCTGGACCTATGACTTGCATATGCACCCAGACGATAGTTCCGGGCATCCTGGTTACATGCGTTTTGGTGGCCGTAATAAAAAGAAAAAAAATCCATTTTCGGCGTAATTGGATGGGCGGCCGTCAGTCTGTTGAGAGCAAAAATGCGAACAGAAACGATGACACTACCTGAAAGCATTACCGAGCGCATCATAGCGAAGCAAGTGCAGGACCGGCTTGCTCCCGATCATTTTCCGACGGTTCCCGGTTTGGAATATGCCGTGGAAAGCCAACGGACAGGAGAACTCGGAGGTGACTTTTACGATTTTATTTCCGCGGGCAGTTCCTCGTTTTATGTGTCCATCGGAGATATCGCGCGCGAAGGCGCGGCCGCCGGCATGGTGATGGCGGCGATGCAGGTGTCGATGCGGGAACACGCTTTCCGCGACGATGCATCCGTGAGCGGGACGGTGCGGGATCTTAACAGGACGGTCGTGCAGTTATCCCCTGAAGATGTTTATGCTTCGCTGTTTCACGCGCGCATCGATACGGATCGGGGCGTGATGGAGTATGTCAACTCAGGCTATGATTTCGTGGTTCTGGTGCGGGACTTACAAAAAGCCATGGTTCTGGAGCGGACAGGAACGGTGCTCGGACTAAGTGCGCGGAGCACGTTCGATCAGAGAACCATCCAGATTACCTCCGGAGACGTGTTGATTGCAGTGACGGACGGAGTGGCGGACGCGATGGATATCGCGGGCGAGTCATTGGATGAGCGCGTGTTTCTGGACACGGTCCGGAAGCATCCTTACTCATCCTCAAGCGACCTGGCGAGGCAGATCGTTGAAAGAGCGGACCGGATCGCGGAGGACTTCGAGCTGGGGAGCGATAGAAGCGCGCTGGTGATTCGATTTCTGGAAGTCGGAAAAGCGGTGGAAGACTTACGGTCCGCGGCTTAAGTAAGCGCTTCCTTGTGCTCACTGATTCCCGCAAGCACCACACAGCTCAACACCGGCAGCAGCGTCACGGCCCATACTACCTGGCGGTATAAGTGATGGTCGGCAAGATAGCCGATCACGGGCGAGATTACGGTCTGGAGTAAGCCGTACGCAAACACCAGCGCGGAAATGGCGAGTCCGGACCGCGCCGGTCCAAACAGGTCGATGGGAATCGCGTAGATATTCACGCTCCCCGCCAGCACGAATAGGAAGCTGACGGCGATGATGGCCGTCGCCCAGCGTGCGTTCGGCATCAGCGGCAGTAGCAACGTCAGGAGCAATCCCGCCGCGCTGACATAGATGGCACGGCGGCGCGAGGCTATCGAAGGTACACCGCGTTCCATCCACTTCAACGACATCCAACCGCCGAGGAAGCCGCCGATGTTAGACACGAGCGGCGGGATCCAGACGTAGGCCGCGGTTTGCTTCAACGTCAACCCGTGGACATTGATGAGATAGAGCGTGGTCCAGGACGACCAGAGCGAGTAAGATCCCATCCACAAGATGTTCACGGCGACTAACAGGAGTAAGTTGCGGTCAAGTAAGAGTGCGAAGCTCGTCCGTTTGCGGTTTTCCCGCACGGGCTCCGCGACCGGGATCGAACGGCTGACGCGAAACCAGAGCGGTATCCACAGTAGACTGAGGCAGCCGACGATGACGAACGGCGCGCGCCAGGAGTAGGCGTAGGCGACGGCGATCCATACAGGCGCGAGTCCCAGGCCAAGGCTGATGCCGACCTGGTTCAAGGCCGCGCCCATCGCGAGTTCTTTGGGCTTGAGATACATGCCATTTAACTTGCCCACCGCGGGAACGCCGGCGGATTCGCCCATACCGAGCGCCGCGCGGCAGGCCGCCAGGGTCCCGAAGTTGCTAACGAAGCCGGTCGAGATGGCCGCGGCGGACCACCACGCCACCGCCACGGCAATCGCGCGGTTGACGCCGAAGCGGTCGAGACACCATCCGACGCCTAGCGAGCTGACGGCGTAGGCGATCGAGAAAGCCGAAATGAGAATGCCGTAAGCCTGCTGGTTGAAGTGAAACTCCGCCATGATCAGGGGCGCCAGCGCGGCCAGCAGCGCGCGATCGAGAAAGTTCAATGTGGACGAAATGATGAAGACGCTCACTGCCAGCCAGCGAAGCGGGGAAACCGGGCGCATCGTAATAGTGTCGCGCGGCATAATGAAACGTTGGAACAGTTCGGCTTCAACTTCGCCCCGGCGCGCCGCATCTATTCCGTCGCCGAATTAAACAACGCGATCCAGCAACTTCTCAGCGTGGAGTTCGATGACATCTGGGTGGCGGGCGAAATTTCCGGCGTCAAGATTCTGACCAGCGGGCATTGCTACTTCACCTTGAAGGAACGCGATTCGCAGATCCGGTGCGCGCTGTTCAAGGGCACCATGCGGTTCATGAAGTTCAAGCCGATGGACGGCGTGGCGGTGCTGGCGCGCGGGCATGTGGATGTGTTCGCGCCGCGCGGTGAGTATCAGATTATCGTGGATCAGTTGGAGCCGCAGGGGCATGGCGCGCTGCAACTGGCTTTCGAACAATTGAAGCAGAAGCTGGGCGCGGAAGGGCTGTTCGAGAGAGATCGCAAGCGGCCGCTACCGCGATTTCCCGTGAGAATCGGCATTGTGACTTCGCCGCGCGGCGCCGTGATTTCCGACATGCTGCACGTGCTGGAACGGCGCTTCCCCGGATTGCAGATCCGTCTGTTCCCGGCGCAGGTGCAGGGCGAAGGAGCGGTGGATGACGTGGTGCGCGCCATCAACTTCTTTTCGCGTTCCGAGTGGGCGGAGGTGGTGATTGTGGCGCGCGGCGGCGGCTCGCTCGAAGACCTTTGGACGTTCAACGAAGAGCGCGTGGCGCGCGCGGTTGCGGCCTGCGCGGCGCCGGTGATCTCGGCTATCGGGCATGAGACGGATTTTACGATCGCCGACTTTGTGGCGGACCTGCGCGCGCCCACTCCTTCAGCAGCGGCGGAACTCGTGATCTGCACGCGGCAGGAACTGCTCGATCGCATCGCCGCGCACGCGCGCCAGGTGACCCAGCTCCTTCGCTACAAGCTCGCGTTGTTGCACCGGCGCGTGGAACAAGGCGGCGCGGAGCGGTCGGTGGACATTGTGCACCGCTCCATCAATCGCCAGTTTCAGGTTCTGGATGACAAGGATGGGCGGCTCCGGGAAGTGCTGCGGCGGCTGCTGCGGGACGGCCGAGCGCGTGTGAGGACGCTGGAGGAGCGGCTGCGTTATCAGGATGTGCGGCCGCGGCTGGAGCGCGATCGGAATCGGCTGAGCTCTTCGCATTCCGGCGCGGTGCGATGGATGCAACTGGCGATGGCGGCCCGAAGGCGGCGGCTGGAAAATGGCGTGGCGCGCCTGGAACAACTCAGCCCGTTACGGGTGCTCGATCGCGGTTATGCGATCGTCAAAACGAAAAATGGCGGGATCCTGAAGGACCCCGCCACCGTCACTCCGGGAACGGCTCTCGACATCCGCCTGGCCGGCGGGAAGCTCGAAGCCGAGTCGCGGTAACTATTCCTTCTTCTTATCTTTGTCTTCTTCCTTCTCCTTGGGCGGCGCCTTCTGTTGCGGGGCCGGACGCTGAGGGGGCGGCGCGGCCTGACGCTGCGGCTGAGGCGCGGGTTGTTTCACTGGCGGCGGAGGCTGACGCTGCGGTGTTGGCGCGGCTTCCCGAACCGGCGGGGGCGCCTGACGCTGCGGAGCCGGTGCGGCTTCCCGAGCAGGCGGAGCGGCTTCCCGAACCGGCGGAGCGACCGGACGCGGCGCTTGTTGCTGCAAAGGAACGGGACGCGGCGCGGGAGCGGGAGTTCTCTCAGGCGCGACGGGCGGCGGAACGGGCCGCGCCGCTTGCGGCACCGGCTGCCTGACCGGCGGAGCAGCTTGCGGGGCCGCGTTCTGCGGTGGTCTTACGGGATTCGTCGCGGCTGGCGGAACGCGTTGGGGCTGCGGTACTGCGGGGGTTGGCTGTCCCGGTCTCACTTGATTCGCGGGAATCGCCGGGGCGGGCCTTTGAGACGGCGGTGCGACGGCGGGAGTTCCCTGGGGGGTCCGTGCCGGGACCGGCGCGGCTGCCCCTCGTGGCGCGTTGAAACCACCGGCGGTGGAACCCGGATGAACGGTGGGCGTGATCGCATGGACCTGCGCCGTATTGATCGCCCTTACTTGCGGCCGGGCGGCGGTCGCCACGGGCGGAGAGTCACGGCGAATGGTCTGCAACTGCGCCGGCGCCACGGGACGGCCCTGATTCTGTTGCAGGATCTGCTGCTTGGCGGCGAACGAAACGGGCGCCGGAGGCGGGGCAAGCCGCGCCACTACGGGACGGGCGGCGATATTCGCCGGGGGCGCTACCACTCGGCCGCCACCAGCCGAAGCCAGAACAGCCGCGCGCTGCGGAACCACCGGGGCCGCGCCTACCACTTTCACCTGCTGCAACTGCGCGGCGTTTACGCGCACCATGGAACGCTGCACCGGTTGCGCGGATGCGAAGGCCTGCTGCGGCATCGCCACCACCGCGCCCGCGACATTGCGGTTGGTGTAAGTGATGTTGGTGACGTTGATATTCGTGTAGTTGATGTTCGTGACCCGCGTGTTGGAGATGTTCACGTTGCGGATGTATGTATTCGAAACCTGATAGGACGGAATGAACGGATCGCGCGGGCCGAGCGGGAACCAGCCTACCGCGCCGCCTCCGCCGCCGATTCCGATTGAAATCCCAAATCCGCCGCCACCGATGAAGGCAACCAGGGCGGGAGCGTAAACGGGCTGAACGTTTACCGGCCCGGGGCACCAAGCCCAGGAATCGCCTACGTAGGCCCATCGGCCGTAATGGAACGGCGCGAAGCCCCAGGAAGCGTCATCCACCCAGCTCCAACCCCAGGGTTCCACCCAGGCCCAATGGCCGGCGTGATACGGAGCCCATCCGGCATCCACGCGCGGCCGCCAAACCGGACCGTACTCCGCGTCGTTGGACCAGCTCCCGTTTGCCTGCAAGTCCTCATAGCCGACCAGGTCCGGGGAAACATATTGGGGCGGCGGTACATCCTCCATGCGATCGCGCTGGTAGGCAAAGCCGTCGAAAGCGTCATTTGGATTCTGATCTTCAATGTCCGGGCTGCCATCCGCCCCGAAGTAAGCCGTCTGGCGCGCGTAAACCGGAAAACTCTGGTTGTTGGAAGTCACGTCCGCTTCACCGTTGCGGGACGTCACCATGGTCGCGTTCTTGTCAGCGTCCGTGTCGATCCGATACTCACCCGGCTGCGACAGCGTGACCGCGCCGTTGGGCGTGTCCACTTCCCAGGTCTCTCCGCGGAACAAATTCCTCACGCGCACGCTGACCGAACCGGAATTGATGCTGAATTGAACCACCTGATCGCTCAGGTTTACGAATTGAAAATTTGTCCCGGCATTCAGCCGAATGGAATTTCGTCCGATGCGCAGAACGGCCCTGGCGCCGGTTGTGTCGGTGTAGAGATTATCGCCGGTCGTCATCGGATAGTTGAGCGATGCGCCGGTCCATTGATCCACCGTCGCGGGCTCGAACGAAACCGCGCCGGTCATATATGCAATTCGGGCGACCCGCGATGGCGGATCCTGCGCGAACGCCGTTCCCCCAATGGCGAATAACGCCAGGCACGGGGTGATGCCGTAAACCAGTCTGTTCATTTATACTCCTCCGTACGTTTCAATCGACTGTCGAGGCCGCTAACTGGTTGCTTAACAGGCTAATTAAAAGCAATCAATGTGAAAGGTCCGCCCCCATGGCGCGAACCCGCCCATTATAGTAACTACGCGCGCCGCATTGTTAACATGCGGACATGGCGCGGACACGAAACTGTGCGGTGGTGGCCGCTTTGGCGGCGCTAATTGTCAGCGCTTCCCCACGTACCGTTCCGTTTTCAGCGGCGGCCGCGGTAGACACGCTGATCGAAACCGCTATCAGCGAAGGCAAGCTACCGGGCGCCGTCCTGCTGGTCGGTCACAACGGTGAAGTGGTTTACCGAAAGGCCTACGGTCACCGGGCGCTCCTGCCCTCCGCGGAGCCGATGACGGCCGATACCATTTTCGATTGCGCGTCTCTGACGAAGGTGATCGCGACCACTTCGTCCGTAATGAAGTTGTTTGAGGCGGGGAAAATTCGTCTTTCGGACCCGGTGACGAATTACATTCCGGAGTTTCAAGGCGGCAAGAGCGACATCACGGTGCGCGATCTGATGACGCATTTTTCCGGTTTTCGCCCGGATTTCGATCTGGAGCCGCCGTTTTCCGGTTACGCGGCGGGGATTGAGAGAGCGGCGCAGGATCCGCCCGTGGGTCCGCCGGAATCCAAATTCGTTTACAGCGATACGAACTTCATTCTTATGGGTGAAATCGTGCATCGGGTGAGCGGGCAGATGCTGGACGAGTTCGCGCAGGCGAATGTTTTCGGCCCGCTCGGGATGACGGACACGCGGTTCCGGCCGCCGGCTGGATTGCTGCCGCGGATCGCTCCGACGGAAAGCCTGGCGACCGGCGAATTTCTGAGGGGCATCGTGCATGATCCGCGCGCGCGCCTGATGGGCGGCGTGGCTGGACACGCCGGGATCTTTTCAACGGCCGACGATCTGGCCCGCTTCTGCCAAATGATGCTGGACAAAGGGGTGAACCCGGCGGCCGATTCCACGCACCCCGCGCGCTTTGCGAGCCCGTTGACCATCGATCTCTTTACCTCCAATCAGAGCCCGCCGGGCGCGACGGCGATCCGCGGACTGGGCTGGGACATCAACAGCGCGTTTTCGGGCGCCCGCGGCGAACTGTTTCCGGTCGGAACTTCTTATGGCCACACCGGTTTCACCGGCACATCGGTTTGGATCGACCCCAGTTCGCACACTTATGTGATCCTGCTGGCCAATGCCGTTCATCCGAAGGCGGGCAAGAACATCACGCCTCTGAGGAAAAGCGTGGCGACGGCGGTAGCGGCGGCGGTGGGCTATCCGCGTAAGACCACGAAGCATGTGCGCACCGGGCTTGACGTGCTGGAAGACGAGCATTTCCGATCGTTGGCGGGGAAGCGCGTCGGGCTGATCACGAATCAGACTGGAATCGATCGGAACGGCCGGAGGAATGTGGACGTAATGCGGGAAGCGGGCGTTCGCGTCACCGCTCTTTTCGCACCCGAACACGGCATTCTGGGATCGGAGGATAAAGCCGAAATTGCGGCGACCACCGATAAAGCTACCGGCATCCACGTTTACAGTCTCTACTCGTTGAATTCGAAGAAAAATCAGCGCCCCACCGCGGAAATGCTGAGCGGCCTGGATGTGCTGGTCTTCGATATCGCGGATATCGGAACGCGTTTCTATACGTATGAAACAACCATGGCGTATGCGATGGAGGAATGCGCCCGGGCGCATCTGCCGTTTGTGGTCCTGGACCGTCCCGATCCGATTACCGGCCGGCACGTCGAAGGACCGGTTCTGGATCTCGCCGATCGGTCGTTCGTCGGCTACTTCCCGCTGCCGTTGCGCCACGGCATGACGATGGGCGAACTCGCGCTCATGTTCAACACGGAGAACAAGATCAACGCGCCGTTAACCGTGGTGCGCATGCTGGATTGGGACCGCGGCGATTGGTTCGATTCCACCGGCCTGCCCTGGGTGGATCCATCGCCCAACATCCGCAATCTAAACGCGGCTCTGCTCTATCCGGGAGTGGCGATGCTGGAGTATTCGGAAAATTATTCGGTGGGCCGCGGTACCCGCGAGCCGTTTGAGGTGATCGGCGCGAAATGGATGCACGCTGAAGAAATGGCTTCCTACCTGAACGGGCGCGAAATCCCCGGGGTGCGCGCCTATCCGGTGCGGTTCCGTCCGGATAGTAATCATCTGGCCGGAACGATGCTGGACGGCGTAAGGTTCGTGGTGACGAATCGTGACATTTTCGACGCGGCCCGGTTCGGATTGGAAATCGCCACAGCCCTTAGCAAGTTATACCCTGGGCAAATCCGATTCGACGCCTCGCGGAGATTGATCGGAAACGATGAAACCGTGGAACAATTGCAGCGGCAACAGGGCGATGCGAACGCCATCACGGCGTCCGAGGAGCCGCGATTAGAAGCATTTCGCGCGCTCCGTGAAAGATACCTGTTATACAGGTAGGGCCAAGAGTTCGCGAGGCTTAAGCGGCGGCCAAGGCTTTCGTCTGCGAGGATTTGTTCTTGCTGCCGGGAGGGCGTCCCCGGCGTTTTTCGACTGCAAGCCAGGCAGGCGGTCTGCCGCGCTTCTTGCCGCGGCCGCGGGCGAGCCGTTCCAGACTCTGAATGGCCTCTTCCAGATGTTCTCGCTCCTGCTTCAATTCCGTAAGAATTTTGGTGACGTCCATGGGTTCCTCATCCTCAAAATATTGAGAGCCGCTAGTGTTCTGTATACGGAACGGCAAATGATCGCTCCATACCTCTCTAGAGATTTTTTACAGCAATTGGGGCGCGGTTGCAAGCGCTTGTTCTGATTTCAGAACAAATTTGCTAAAACCGGTACCAAAAGGCGTACCATCCTTCTCAAATTCCGGCTGGCCGGAGCGGGAAGCGGACTTAATTCTATCCGCGTTTAGATTAACACGGGCTTTCGCCGGCGCCAGTAAAAGTAAAAAGGCAGGCCGCAGAGGATTAGCACAATTCCGGCGATGGCTTCGCGCGGCGAATTGCGCAGCGTGAAATATTCAAGGAGCAGCGACGCGGCCACGAACAGGATTGGCACCACGGGATAACCAAGTGTTCGATACGGACGGGCAAGATCCGGCCGGGTGCGGCGTAAGACGAGGACGGCGGCGGTGGTCATGCCATAAAGCAGCCAGCTCGCAAAGATCACGTAATTGTAGAGCTGGTCATAGCGACCGGAAAATACGAGCAAGGCGGACCATAAACTCAAGCCCAAAATCGACACCGACGGGGTGGCGAATCGCGGATGCACGTGGGCGAAGGACCGGAAGAACAGGTGGTCCCGCGCGAGCGCGTAGGGAACGCGCGCGCCCGATAAAACGGAGCCGTTCAGCGCGGCGAAAATAGAGATCATCACCGCGACCGAAACCGCGCTGGCGCCCCACGGCCCCACCACGCGCGCCATCATCGCCGCCGCAACGCGCTTATTGGCGGCGACATCCGCCGCGCTGAGAACGTGAAAATAAGCGAAGTTCGCCAGCAAATACAGAATCATCACCGCCAGCGTTCCGCCGATGAGAGCGAGGGGCAGATTGCGCTGGGGCCGCTTCACTTCGCTCGCCACCATGCTGACGTTGTTCCAGCCGTCGTATGCCCACAAGGCCGCTACCAGGGCGGCGAAGAATCCGGCCGCGGTCAGTGGCACAAGGGGCTTGCCGGAGATGATGGTACTCGAAAAGGGATACCAGATTCCGGCGGCGATAATGGCCGCGATCGCCAAAACCTTCACGGCCGTCATCACGACCTGAACGCCTCCGCCGGCTTTGACGCCGAAATAATTCACCAAGGCGATAAAAAGAATAAGCGCCATCGCGAGAAGCTGTCCGTATTTGAGCGGTAATGGGCCGCCATGCTCGCCGATGGGCAGAGGGACGGTATAGAAGACATGCTCCATTTCCGGACGGAAATTCGCCAGGTATTCGAAAAATGCGGTGGCGAGCGTGGCAATGGATCCGCTTTTCGCCACCCACATCTGGGTCCAGCCGTAGAGAAATCCCCAAACCGGTCCGTAGGCTTCCGTGAGATAGACATATTCGCCGCCCGCGCCCGGCATGGCCGCGGCCAATTCGGCGTAACTTAGCGCTCCGGCGAGCGACAAGATCCCGCCGGCGACGAAGACCGCCATCACCCAGCCGGCGGTACCCACGTTCTGGACCATCGTCTGGGGCACGCGAAACAAGCCGCTCCCGATCACGGTCCCAATGACGATGGCGACCGCCGCCCACAATCCCAAATCCCGTCTGAGTTCCGTCATTTCCGTTGTTTCTCCCGCATGAGAGTAGAAGCCAGAACTCCGCCGATAAATGTGGCGGCGCTGCCGATCAGCACCCACCACGTGAACGCGATGTGGGTGGCGAACCGGACGTAGAGAATCACAATTAGACCAATGCCCACTCCGGCGGCCGCGCCGCGTTCCCCCACCCGGCGGGTCAGCACGCCGAGAAGGAATACACCCAACAGTAAGCCGAGCGTAACGGACGCGATGGAGAGCCCCGATTCCAGCACCGTTCCCCAGAACTGCGCGACCGCGCCGATGGCCACCAGCACCACGGCCCAGAACACAGTCGCGAAATGGGCCAGCCGCATTTGACCGCGTTCGTCCGCGATTTGCGCCCGGTCCCCGGTGGCGGCGCGGAAAATATCCACGACCGTGGTGGAGGCGAGTGAGTTCAGCGCCGCGCTCAAGTTCGCCATAGCGGCGGCCAGGATGGCGGCCATGATCAGACCGCGCACGCCCACCGGCAGGTTTTGCCAGACAAACAACGGATAGAGCCGGTCAATCGGTTTGGGCGCGGTAAGTCCCGTATCGCGGTAGAAGACCCACAACAGAACGCCGATCAGCAAGAACAGCGTGAACTGGGCGAACACCACCACCCAACTGGCGAACAAGGCCTTGCGGCTATCCGCCTCCGAGCGGGCGCTCAGAAGCCGCTGCACAATCAACTGGTCCGTGCCGTGGCTGGCCGTGGTCAGGAAGCATCCTCCAATGAGCCCGGCCCAAAACGTGTACGGGATGTTGAGCGCGGTGCGAAAGTCGAGCACGTGGAATTTCCCGGCGGGCGCCGCAAGCGCGGCAACATGCGCCCAGCCGCCGGGAATTTTGTGCAGGATCACAAAGAAGCTCGCGAGCGCCCCCACCACGTACATGCCCATCTGCAGAACGTCCGTCCAGATCACCGCGGTCATGCCGCCTTCGAAGGTATAGAAAAGCGTCAGCGCCACGATGAGGACGATGGACACCATTTCTCCCGTCCCCAGAACGATGGAAATCACAATGGAAATGGCGAAGACGCGGACGCCTTCCGCCATGGCGCGGGTAAACAGGAAAATGATCGCGGTGAGACGGCGCACGCCTTCGCCGAAGCGCTGCCGCATGAGTTCATAAGCAGTGAACATGCGGCCCCGGAAGTAGGCCGGAAGGAATAAAATCGAGATGACCAGGCGCGCGATCAAATAGCCGAAAACCACCTGGAGAAAAGCGAAGTTGCCGTTGAAGCTGAGCGCCGGCGTGCCGACGATGGTGAGAGTGCTGGTCTCGGCGGATACAATCGAAAGCGCGATGGCCCACCAGGGAGCGGTTCTGCCTCCGAGAAAGTATTGCGAGAGGTCCGTGCGGCTTTTCCGGAACCGCGCTCCGAACCAGGTGACGCCCAACAGGTACACCGCAATCACACTCAGATCCAGGAAGCGCATGAGGATGGCGGAGTTTACCATAATGGGGGTGCTTGGGAACCGGCGGCACAGGTCGGGCGTCCATTCAGTTGCGGCATCGGGAATCGTTCGGCTATACTCCGCAAGTATCCTTAGCGCTTCTTTTTTGCGGGGAAGCGCCGGATTGACGGCAGCCTGCAATACTCATATTCGATAGTGATAACTGTGAAGAAGACCAGAAGGGGGAAGAACCCAGTGTTCAACCGATTCGTTAAAGGATTATCCGGAGCATCGTTAGCGCTGGCGCTAAGTGGGGGCGGCTCTGTGAGTACCGTCGCGCGCGCGCAGACTCCCGCCGCTCCAGCCGCCGGCCAAGCTGCTCCAGCCGCGGGCCAGGCCGCTGCTCCGGCTGGTCCAAAGGTAAAGGACCAGGGCGAGTATGACGCGCTCACCGCCGCCCAGAAAGAGACCGACCCGGTCAAGAAACTGGCGCTCCTGCAAACCTGGCAGGATAAGTACCCGGACTCGGAGTACAAGAGCGCGCGCCTGCTGCTGTTCATGAACACGTGGGTACAGATCGCCGCGAAGACGCTATCGACCCCGCCGACTCCGGATTCTCTCAACCTGGGCAAAACGGCGTCGCAGAGCCTGCTCGACAACCTCGACAAGGCGTTCACGGCGGATTCGAAGCCGGCCACTGTGACCGACGATCAATGGAAGGCCGCCCGTTCGCAGGTGGAACAGCAGGCGCATATGACGCTCGGCTGGATCGCGCTGCAGAACAAGGACTATCCCGGCGCGGAAGACGAGTTCAAGAAGTTCATCGCGTTGAATGACCAGAACGGTCAGGTCGCCTACTGGCTGGGTACGGCCATTGCATCGCAGCACAAGGTGGAGCGCACGCCGGAAGCGCTGTATCAGTTCGCGCGCGCCGCTTCCATCTCCGGACCCGCGGCTCTCAGCGACGCCGGCAAGAAGACCGCCGCCGACTACCTGGCCAAGGCGTATGCCGGTTACCACGGGGACGATGCGAAGGGCTTGCAGGATCTGAAGGACATGGCGGCCAAGAGCGCCATGCCGCCGGCCGACTTCAAGATTCTCAGCGTGGTGGATATCGAAAAGGCCAAGCAGGGCAGCGACGAGCAATACCTGGCGGCGCACCCCGACATCAAGTTATGGCGGGATTTGAAAGCCACTCTGACCGCGGCGGATGGTGATGCGTACTTCGATAAGAGCGTGAAGGGCGCGATCATCCCCAAGGTGTTCAACGCCAAAATCGTTTCCTGGACGCCCGACACCAACCCCACGGAAATCAAGATCGCCATCGACGACCAGAACGGCGACGCCATCATCAAGTATGAAAAGCCGCTGCACGCCAAGCTGGACATGAACCAGCCGATCACCATCGAAGGCTACGCCGAAGCGTATTCGAAGGATCCCTTCTCCATCACGTTTAAGGGTGAAGAGTCTCACATCAAGGGAATCACGATGGAGAAGGCTGCGCCCGTGCACCATACCACTCACCACAAGGGCTAGCGCCACACGGGTTAGGAGTGGTTTTTGAAGGGCGGCTCTTCGGGCCGCCCTTTTTTTGCTAGAGCGTGTTGTTCAGGAGCACGGACAGCGAATTGGAAAACTGATCGGCAACCACGATGTCCAGCTTCAGATCGCCGTTGACGTCCGCGATCGCCAGTCCATAAGATCCGCTTCCAGCCACATAATCCACCTCCGCCAGCATCGTTCCATCTCCCACGCCTTGCAGAATCGAAACCACGCCGCCGCCGGTGGAGGCCGCCAGGTCGGGTATTCCGTCTCCGTTCACATCTCCCACGGCAAGGGAGACAGGCCCGGGCGCGACCGCGTAGGCGAACGGCGACTGAAAAGTGCCATCGCCATTGCCCAGGACCACCGCCACCGTGTTGTTGCCGCTATTGGCCGTCGCCAGATCCAGTTTGCCGTCGCCGTTGAAGTCCGCCGCCACCACGGAATACGGAGCGGAAAGTCCTTTGATGCGCCCCTGCGCCGTGAACGTTCCGTCACCATTGCCGACGAGGATCACCACCGTGCTCGATCCCGAATTCGCCACCGCAATATCGGGCTTTCCATCGCCGTTGAAATCACCTATGGCCATCGACACCGGCGAGCTCCCGGACGCATAATTCACCGCGCTTTGAAACGTGCCGTCACCGTTGCCGAGCAGCACGGAAACGTTGTTGCCGCCGGTGTTCGCAATGGCAAGATCCGGCTTTCCGTCACCATTGAAATCGCCGCTGACGATAAAGATCGGATCTGAGCCGGCCAGGTAACTGACTTCCGGCTGGAACGTGCCGTCGCCGTTACCGATGAGAACGGAGACGGTATCGGAGGCGTAGTTCGCGGTGGCGAGATCCAGCTTCCCGTCGCCGTTGAAATCGGCCGCGACCACGCTTTTGGGCGAGATGCCGACCGGGTTGGCGATGGCTGAGCCGAACCCGCCCGCGGTACCCAGGAGAACGGAGACGCTGTTGCCGGTGTTATTGGCGGCGGCGGCATCCGGCAGGCCATCCCCGTTGAAATCCCCGAGCGCGACGGCGATCGCGCCCGAGCCGGCGGAGTAAGGCTTGGCGTGGGTAAAGTTCCCTTTGCCGTTCCCCAGATACAATGCCACGGTGTTTGAAGCGACGGCGCACACGACGAAGTCGCCGAACCCATCCCGGTTAAAATCGCCGATTGCGACCGGACCGGGAGACTCCGGGGTGGCAATACTGACCGGGGTCTTGAACTTGCCCGTGCCGGCTCCCAACAACACCCAAAGATTGTTCGAAGTGGCGCCGGTCACAATCAGATCGGTCTTGCCGTCTTTGTTGAAATCGCCCGACGCCATGTTGATCACACCCGGCTCCAGCCTGGTTTCCAACTGCGTTTGAAACGTTCCATCCCCGTTGCCGAGGAGGATGGAAATGCTGCCGATCGCGCGGTTATTCGCCACCGCCAAATCGATCTTCCCGTCGTTGTTGAAGTCGCCCGTCAAGACCTGGACGGGCCCGGTTCCCTCGGCATAGCTCACCGGCGCCTGGAACGTTCCGTCACCGTTGCCCAGCATCACCGCCACGTCGGTGAGGCTGTAGCAGATGGCGAGATCGGTTTTCCCATCTTTATTGAAATCCGCCGCCGCGACTGAGACGGCGGTCGCCGATCCCAGGTTGGCGTTCAGTTGGGATTGGAACGTTCCGTCGCCATTGCCCAGCAGGATGGAAACAGTGCTGGAGTTGTAATTAGTCACCGCCATATCGATCTTCTTGTCGCCATTGAAATCCGCCGTCGTGATCGAATTTGGATTGCTTCCGACGGTGTAGTTCACAGCTAGCTGGAACGTGCCGTCCCCGTTTCCGAGCAAGATGGAGACGGTGCTCGAACCGTAGTTGGCGACGGCCAGATCGGGCTTGCCGTCATGATTAAAGTCCGCCGTCACGACGAAGCTGGGCCCGCTGCCCACCGGGTAGGTGACGGGCGCCTGAAAGGTTCCGTTGCCGTTGCCGAGCAGAATCGCCACCATGTTCGTGTTGGAATCGACGACGGCCAAGTCGCGAAAGCCGTCGCCGTTGTAGTCTCCCGCGGCTATCGAACGCGGCCCGGCTCCTGCCGGAAATGCCGGCGCCGCCGCGAAGGAAACAGTTTGAGCGCCGAGGCTGCCCGGCAGAAACGCGCACGCCAGCAGGCAAAGCAAACCCGGCCGCCCCGAGAAGGGGATAAGTCTCATAAGTGCTCCTGAATCAGATGGGTTAATTACTGGTCGCCGTCCAGAATTCCGTCGAGATTACGATCAATCCCCATGCGCACGCCGGAACCCACTGGAACTCCCATGGGCGTCATCGTGTCTCCGGCCTGAATCGCGCTGATCAGTTGCGCCTGCGTGAACGACCCCATCGAGACGGTGTCGATCTCATAGGTGTTACTCGAAGGCTGGTAAAGGAAGCCGTGCAAAGCTCCGTTCAGCGTGCCTTTGATGATCAGATCGATGTTGCCGGCGAGGGCCTGACTTTGCAGCAAAGCCCAGTCGCTGGCGATGGTGGCGTCCGCCGTGACGTTGGCCTGCGTCGCTGTGCGGGCATAGCCCACGGTGGGGGCCATTCCGGTGTCGAACGAAGAAAGGAAGGCCGCCAGATCCGCCTGGGCCTGGGTGTCACCCGCGAATCCGCCGAGAACCGGCTGCGCGAAGATTTGCGCGAAGGTGGACTCGGTCCCGTCGGACCCGAATCCGAATCCGCCGATTGTCGATACGCCCGCCGCGCTGTTGAAATCCAGCTTCTGGTAAGTGTTCCGCAACTCCGGCACCTTTAGCGGCTGGGGTAGATTCGTACGCGAGACGATGAACAAGTTGCTTCCAGCCCCGGGGTTCGAAGTATGGCACCGATTGCAGAAGTTATTGGGAGTGGAGTTCAGAGGGACGGTCAAAAAATCGATCTGCCCATTGACCCCGTTGCCTCCGTTGAAGTTGGTGGGATAGGTGCGATCCAGATTCTGATTGGGGTTGGGCATGAACATGATGGTGTCGACGAACGCCTCGTACGCCGACATATCCGTATCGGCTAGCTGACTGCCGCCGAGCAAGCTGCTGAAGAACTGGTTGAACCCGCTGAAATCGGAAATATCGCCGCGCCAGTGGAGCGGATTGAGTCCGTTGAGACCCCGCAGACTGCGCGTCTCCATGGGTCCCTTCATGGGGTGCATGGTGATGTTCTTGCCGTCGTTCTGGACGGTGATGAGCGAACCGCCCGGATCGCCCAGATCCCAATCGATGAGATCCATCTCCGCGTTCACATGGCAGGAAGAGCACGCGCCGGTTCCGTTGCCGGAAAGCTTGGCGTCGTATAAGTAGCCGCGTCCGGCCAGGATCACGGTGGGTGTCGGGTCGAAGGTCCCGGTCGGGATCTCACTGAGGATGACGCCCGTGTTCGTATTCAAAACCTGAATGGTATTGGAAAGACGGTTATGAATATAGAGCAGGTGAGCCTTCGCGTTGAGCGCCAACCCGCGCGGCCCCTTCTTCGTCTCGGGATTCACTTGCGAGCCGGTGGATGGCCCGGTCTCAACGAAGGACATCACAACTCCGGTAGCGCTGACCTTGGCCACGCGATCCGTTCCGAAAGAAGCCACCCACATAAACTTGCCGCTGGGATCGAAGACCACGGA
The DNA here is from genome assembly GCA_965225785.1 of Bryobacteraceae bacterium. Classification (GTDB taxonomy): domain Bacteria; phylum Acidobacteriota; class Terriglobia; order Bryobacterales; family Bryobacteraceae; genus Bog-113. Next base: position 1,231,511 of record CBDDBV010000035.1, read on the forward strand.
CGTGGGCTGGGAGATGGCGGTACTGAGCGCGGCGGGATTAGGCAGAACGTTGTAATCGATGGCCGGATTCAGGTTGTAAGGCGTCGCGATCCCGGTGGCTACCTGAATACTGGTCATCTGGTTATCGATCCAGTGTCCGCGAAGATTCGGCTGGTAGCGGATCAGGTTGCGGGCGTTGGTGTTGGCAACCCAGATATCGCCCGTGCCGGGGCGCACCGCAAGCCCGAGATTGATGGTGCCCACGCCGGAGAAGTAACGCGAGACGGCCAAAGTGGAAGCATTGATGACGGCGACGTCGTTGTCGGGCATCGTGTACTTGATGTACCAGGACCAGCTCGGGTCGGAAGCGTCAACAATGAGCGCGGTCGCCGGGGCGGGTGGAAGCGCCGGGTTGGTGGGCGGTGGCTGCGGCGGGGCCACGTTGTACGGGATGGCCGTCGAGTGGTTGCCGGAGAGCGCAAATGCGGCAAATACCGCGGTGCCTGCGGCGTTCACCGCCAGGGCGCGCGGGTTCTCCCCGAAAACCGGAATCGACTGTACCAGCGCATGCGTGGCGATACTGTATACGTTAATCAGATTACTCCGGGAGATACTTACAAACGCATTACCGCCGGCGAAAGCTACGTCCGCGGGTTCATCCTTGCAATAGATCGTGTCCGTTACAATACCCTTCGATACCGAGACCACGCTGACGCTGTCGGACTCCAGGTTGACCACCCAGGCCTCATCGTTGTTCGTGGGGTTGACATTGACTGAAACGGGCTCAATGCCCACCGGAACTTCGACGAGCAACACCGGACTACTCGGCTTCGTAACATCGAAAACGGAAAGCCTGTTATCGGGAGTGTTCAACGCATAGAGCCGTGTTCCGTCCGCGGACAAGCGAATCGGATTTACAGGCCCACCTTCAAAGTTGACAAAAGCGCTGGGAGCGACCTGCGCGTTCACGGACGCGCTAAGTATAAGTAGACTGAAAGCGTAGAGATAGTTGGCGCTGGCTAATTTCATTCGGTGCACTTCCCTTCCCGGGAACCTCAAAGACACTGTATTCAGGGGTTCAAACGAGTATACGTGTTACTTACGTTTCAGTCAACGGCCCCCGCGGCGCGGCGGCGAACCCAAAATGATTTGACTCATCGAGGGGAAACGTGAGAGTATTTGTTACTTACCAAATTTGCTGCTTTAGATTTAATCCAGCAATGTCGTTCACGAAAGGTGACGAATTCAATGGTCTTAAGACGGATTGCCCCGGTATTCGCCGCCTCTATTATCTTGACGGGCATCCTGTCCGGCCAAGCGCCTTCGACTCCGGCGGGAACTACCCCACCCAACATCATCATATTTGAACCGGACGATCTTGACACGGTAACGATGCAGACCGCTTTACAACTCGGTTTGATGCCGAACACTCAAAAGTACATCATCGGCCCCGGCACTTCCTTCTCCAACTACTACGTCTCGGATTCTCACGGCTGCCCAACACGCGAGAGTTACTTTTTCGGCCTCTATTACAAAAACATCCTCGGTAACGCCAGCAATCACGTCTGCTCCGCCTATCAGGCCGGCGGAGTAACTCCGTTGGCGGGCTGGCTCAAGGCGGCTGGATACACGACGTCGCTTTTCGGGAAGTACTCCGATGGCTATGGCTACGAGGACTTGAATCAGGATGGCCAGATAAACGAGCTTGACGCTGAGTATATTCCGCCGTCCTGGGATTACTGGTATGCCATTCCGTACTATCAGGCGGTGGTGAACGGAAACGTGCCGCCGAACAATGGAATTGTCGCCAACGACAATCCGAACGAATATAACTATTACCTGAACGAGAACGGAACGCTGCGCTACTTCGGAACCGATCCGAATGATTACCAGGCGGACGTACTCAACAACGCCGCGGTTACATACCTAAACTCCGCCGCTAAGTCCGGTAAGCCTCTGTTTCTTCTTATGGCGACGGGCGCGCCGCACGTGGAGACCGATTACGATCCCGATCCGCTGCCCGGTTATGAAAACATCTACTCTTATACCGTCCGTCCGGCGCCCCGCTATGTCGGCACCGTGAACACCCCGCTTCCGGAACCTCCCAGCTTTGACGACCCGAACGTTACAGGCAAACCTTCGTATATCACCAGCAAGCCGCTGATGAACAGCGCGGATATCTCCGGGATGGATGGGCAATGGACCAACCGGCTGGAAGCTCTTCGGGGCGTGGACGATGTCATCGGGGCTGTGATGAGTACGCTGATTAGCAACGGGATGACGAATAACATCGTCATGTTCATGTCGGACAACGGCTGGATGTACGGGTTCGACCGCCTCGGCGGCAAGCTCACGCCTTACGATCCCTCCATCGGCACGCCGCTTTACGTCAACATCGGCGGCGGAGTTACCAGCAGCGCCATGATTATCGATAACGATATCGCCGCCACCATCGTAGACATGGCGGGGGCGACGCCCGGATACGCGCTGGATGGAACGTCGTTCCGTCCTTTGCTCGCCAATCCCACCCTGCCGTGGAGAAATCGTTATTTCGCGCAGTACGTCGACGACGGTCTGGGCACGTTCGATATCACGCCGTACGACGCGGTCCGCACCAGTCCTGTAAGTACTCTCTATCCGAATCAGCTTTTCGTTGAGTACACTACCGGGGAGACCGAGCTTTACGACTATACCGTGGACCCGAATGCCATGACGAACCAGGCGGGCACTAGGGCGTACGCCGCCGAGCAGAAGTCACTCGGGGCGACCATCAAACAATTGAAAACCTGTACCGGCGCAACTTGCCACACTTTGGAATTCCAGTAGGGATCGCGCTCCCGGCCTAGATCCGGTTTGCTAGACTCGGATGAGAGCCTCCTTTTCTTATGCCGATGTATGAGTATTTGTGCGCGAACTGCGGTAAACGTTTCGAACTGATCCAGAAGTTCGTTGACGCGCCTCTTACTGTACATGAAGAGTGCGGCGGCGGTCCTGTGGAGCGTTTGATTTCAGCGCCGGCGCTGCAGTTCAAGGGCACCGGCTGGTATGTGACGGATTACGCCAAAGGTAACGGCGCCGGTCCGAAAGCCGGATCCGAGGGCAAGGAGAAATCCGAAGGTTCCTCGGAGAGCTCTAAGTCCGAGAGTTCTAAGTCGGAAAGTTCTAAATCCGAGGGCAAGTCCGAGGGTTCTAAATCGGAAGCGTCCAGTTCCGAAGGTAGTAAGTCGGAATCCGGCAAGAGTTCGTCGACGTCCTCTCCGGCTCCGGCAAGTTCGCAGAAGTAGCTTCGGGTTAGTGCGCCACCGCCGCGCCTTTCTTGGCCACGGCCTTCTTCAGGGTCCAGACGATGGGAACGCAAATGAAACAGGCCAACGCCATATAGCGGAAGTCGTCGATGTACGACCAGAGAGCCGCCTGCTGGTCAAGGGTGTTCTGCAGAATGCCGTAAGCTTTCTGGGTCGCATCGTAGGTGTCGAATCTAGCGTGTACCTGCGCCGTCAGGCCGGTCAACTGCGTCTGAAAGCTTGTGCTGTAGCGGCTGATGCCCTTCACCATTTCGGTGCGGTGCAACTGTTCATGCCGCGCCAGAATCGTATTGACGAGCGAAATGCCGATGCTTCCGCCCACATTGCGCATCAGGTTGTAGAGGCCGCTGGCGTTGCCGATCTGCGCCGACGGGAGATACCCCAGCGCGGTAGTGGAAAGCGGGACGAACACCAACCCGAGGGACGCGCCGCTGATGGTGATGGCCCACGTAAGAGACCACGGTCCGATCTGCGGCGTGATATGCGCCAGGAACAGACTACAGATGCCGAACACGCCGAAGCCCGTGGCGATCATGAAGCGGTTATCGATTTTAGACGTAAGGATGCCGATGATCGGCATGGCCAGTACGGCGCCTACGCCGCGCGGGCTCACCGCGATCCCCGCGGCAAACGCCGAGTACCCCATCAGTGTTTGGAAGAACAGCGGCAGCAGCGTGACCGTGCCGTAGATGGCCGCGCCGAACATAAAGATCAGCACGGTGCCGATGGCGAAATTGCGGTTCTTGAAAATGGACAAATCCACCAGCGGTTTCTTAGCCGTCAATTGCCGAATGATGAAAGCGACAAAGCCAAGCACCATGATGGCCACCCCGTAGCGGATCCAGGTGGCGCCGAACCAGTCGTCTTCCTGACCGCGGTCCAGCATGATCTGCAGGAATCCCAGCCAAAGGGCCAGCAGCCCGAAACCCCAATAATCCAGGCCGCCCGGCTTCGCGTTCTTGATGTAGGGCGGGTCTTCGATGAACTTACCGATCATGAAGAGCGCCAGGATGCCGATCGGGATGTTGATGTAAAACGCCCACCGCCACGAGTATTGGTCCGTCAGCCACCCGCCCAGCGTGGGCCCGATTACCGGGGCCACTACCACGCCCAGCGCGAAGATGGCCGTCGCCATGCCGCGTTTGGCGGGCGGGAAACTCTCCGTGAGAATGGCTTGCGACAAGGGCTGTAAAGCGCCGCCGCCCGCGCCCTGCACCAGCCGGGCGAGCAGAATCATGATGAGACTGGTGGCCGATCCGCAAAAGAAAGACGCGATGGTAAAGATGACGATGGACGTCATCAGGAACCGTTTGCGCCCGAACTTCATGCTGAACCAGGCGCTCGCCGGGAGCACCACCGCATTCGAAAGCAGATAAAAAGTGAGCACCCAGGTGGCTTCATCGTTGGTCGCGGAAATGCTCCCGGCGATGTACGGAACGGCCACCGAAGCGATGGACGTATCGATTACTTCCATGAACGTGGCCAACATCACGGAGACCGCGATCAGCCATGGGTTACATTTCGGACACCAGTCCTCCAGCGACTGCTCTTTTTGCTCTTCCGGCATTTGGATTCAGTTTGTAAAAGGCGGCGTAATAAACTTCTCTACTGATGATGCGAACGAATCGTTGTGGTTGCAAGAAGGCGATAGCCGGTTTCCTGTGTGTTGGAGTACTCGCGTGCGCGTCTTCCCGCGCGGACGCGGCGGGGCCGTATTCGAAGTACGATGCGCAGGCTCAGGCGTTGTTAAAGAAGATGACGCTCGATGAAAAGATCGGGCAGATGCTGCAGCCCGATGAAGGCTCGATCCAGCTTGACGATGTGGAGAAATACCACCTCGGATCTGTGCTCAGCGGCGGCGATACCGACCCTAAGTCGGGCAACGATCTTCAGTCCTGGACGAATCTGTACGATAGCATCGAAGCGCGCTCCTTGAAGAACCGGCTGGGCATCCAGTTGATCTATGGCGTGGACGCGGTGCATGGGCATAGCAACGTGGAAGGCGCGACCATCTTCCCGCAGAACGTCGGACTGGGGGCGACGCGCGATGCCGGTCTGATCGAAAAGATCGGGCGCGCGACGGCGGAAGAAGTCCGCGCGACCGGCATCAACTGGGGCTTCGCGCCGTGCGTGGCGACGCCGCGGGACATTCGCTGGGGCCGGAGTTACGAGGGCTATGGTGAAACGCCGGAGATCGTCGAACCGCTCGGCGCCGCGCTGGTGCGCGGGCTGCAGGGCGCCAACGTTAGCGGCCCGAAGCAGATCATGGCGTGCGCGAAGCACCTGGCGGGCGATGGCGGCACGGCTTACGGAACGGGCATCAAAGGCCTGTTGGACCATGGCGACACGCAGGTGGACGAGGCTACCTTCCGGCGCTTGTTCCTCCCCGGTTACGTCGACGCGATCAAGGCCGGCGTGGGCACCATCATGCCAAGTTACAGCAGTTGGAATGGCGTGAAGTGTTCGGCCAACAAGCATTTGATGACGGACATTCTCAAGAATGAGCTGGGCTTCGAAGGCTTCCTGATTTCCGATTACAACGCCATTGACGAGGTCCCCGGCCAGGATCTGAAAGAGAAGATCCGGGTATCGGTGATGGCCGGAATGGACATGTTCATGGAGACGGAAAAGTTTCCCCAGTATTATGACGACCTGAAGCAGTTGGTGAAGGATGGCGCGGTGCCGCAGTCGCGGATCGATGACGCGGTGTTGCGGATTCTGCGCGTGAAAGCGGCAATGGGGCTGCTCAATCCGCATCATAATCCACTGGCGGATAAGTCGCTGCAGAAGACCTTCGGATCGCCGGAGCATCGCGCCATCGCGCGGCAGGCCGTGCGCGAATCGCTGGTGTTGTTGAAGAACGATGACCATGTGCTGCCGCTTTCGAAGACCGCTAAGCACATTGTGGTGGCGGGCAAGAATGCGGACGATATCGGCAACCAGTGCGGCGGATGGACCATCAAGTGGCAGGGCCAAAGCGGCAACTTGATCAAGTCGGGTGGGACGACGGTGTTGGCCGCGATGAAGCAGGCGGTCTCGCCGGGCACGGTGGTTTCGTATAGCAAGGACGGCAGCGATACGGCGGGCGCGGATGTCGGCGTTTTGGTGATCGGCGAACTGCCCTACGCGGAGATGTTCGGCGATCAGACGATCGACGGCTTACACCTGGATGCCGCCGACAAGACGGCGTTGCGGAATATGAAAAAGGCGGGAATTCCGGTAGCTGTGGTTCTGTTCTCCGGACGTCCGATGATCATTGACGACGTGATGGATCAGGCCGGTGCGTGGGTGGCGGCGTGGCTGCCGGGAACCGAAGGCGCGGGCGTTACGGACGTGCTGTTCGGAGACTACAAGCCGACGGGAAAGACATCGTTCACGTGGCCGAAATCAGGGTCGACGTCGCTCCATATCGGAGATGCGGGATATCAGACGATGTTCCCGCTGGGTTATGGGCTGAGCTACTAAGGCATCGCTTATTTCTCGCCCTTCCGCCGTTCCCACCCCGGCCGGAACAACGGAAGATGATTGCCCTGTTGATATGGATGCTTGAGGATCTCCTCGAGGTTCAAGTCGATGCCTAGTCCCGGCCGGTCCGAAATTTCGATGTATCCATCCACTACGTGAACGGCGTTGGTCACGATGTCTTTTTCCCACGCATCGTTGAACTCATCGAAGATCTCGTGAATGAAGAAGTTCGGGATCGACGCATTTAGTTGCACGCACGCCGCCGAGCAGATGGGCCCTTGCGCGCTGTGCGGGGCGATGACGCCGTAATGCGCGTCCACCATGTCCGCGATCTTACGCGCCGCGAAGATGCCGCCGAGCGAGAGCGGCTCCGGCTGTAGAATACTCACCACGTTATGCGACAGCAACTCGGCGAATTGCTGCTTGGTGGACAGGCTTTCGCCGGTCGAAATGGGCACCGGACTGCGGCGCGCCACTTCCACCATCGCGCCGATGTTGGTGTGCGCCACTGGCTCTTCGAACCACGCCGGGCGGAAGCGCGCGATGGCTTCGGAAAACTGCACCGCGGTCGCCACGTTGAAGCGGCAATGGCCTTCGATCAGCAGATCGACGCTCGGTCCGACGGCGTCGCGGACCGCGGCGATGATGTCGATGGACAGATCGAAATCCGCGCGCGAAACCATGCGCCACGCGCTGCCGAACGGATCGAACTTGAGCGCGGTATAACCCCGGCCCGCGACGATTTTGGCTTTCTCGGCGAAGCTCTCCGGCTCACGCGGACCGCGATACCAGCCGTTGGCGTACGCGCGCAGCTTCTCCCGGCATTGGCCTCCCCATAGGTTGTAGATCGGCTGATTGGTGGCCTTGCCGATGATGTCCCAAAGCGCGATCTCAATCGCGGCCACGGCGCTGTTGTGGATCTGCGCACCATCGGAGTAAACGTCGCGGACCATCTTCTGCGAGATCACTTCCACCTGAAACGGGTTGGCCCCGATGATCAGCGGAGTGAGCTCGTGAATGGCCGCTTCCACGGTTTTGCCGAAATAATTGAGCGTGCCTTCGCCCACACCATGGATGCCTTCGTCGGTGTTGACCTTCGCAAATAGCCAGTTCTTCCAGGGATTGCCGACGGTGTACGTTTCAACGGAAGTAATGCGCATGATCGAAGCTACTAGTTTACTTTCATCAGGATGAACGTCATGTCGTCATACTGGGCGGCGTCGGAGATCCACTGCTTCAGTTCGCTCACAATACGCGCGGCCATTTCGTCGACGGGCAGGTGCGCAGCCGCGCGGAGAGTCTCTTTTAAGCGCTCTTCTCCGAACTCCTCTTCTTTGGGATCGAGCGCTTCGGGGACGCCGTCGGTGAACGCAATCAGAAGGTCGCCGGGATGCAAGTGAACAACACCTTCTTCGTAAGTGGATTGCGCGAACATCCCGATAATGGTGCCGCCTGCCGTCAACTCTTCGAGGGGAGCCGCCGGATCGGCCGCGCGTAGCAGATAAGGCGGGTTGTGCCCGGCGTTGACATACCGCAGTTCGCGGTGTTCTTCATTCACTTCGGCATAGAAGAAAGTCGCGTAGCTATTGGCCCCGGTGGAACGGTGCAGCAGTCCGTTCATGGTGGCGGCGATTTCGATCAGCGGCGTGCCATTGCCCCGCGTCAAACTGCGCAATGACGCCTGCACGACGGACATCACGAGAGCCGCCGCGATGCCCTTCCCCGCGACGTCGGCGAGCGCGACACCGATGCTGCGGTTGCCCAGATCGATGAAGTCGTAGTAGTCGCCGCCCACGCCGCGCGCGGGAATGCAGACGCCGGCAAACGTCAGGTTCGCGGTGGTTGGCATGCGTTCCGGGAACAGACGCCGCTGCACTTCGCCCGCAAGCGCCAGTTCGCGGCGAAGGCGGTCCTGTTCGCTGATGCGCTCGGTAAGGGTGGAGATTTCCAGCATCATGGCGAACTGCGCGGCCACTGCGCGGAGCAGACGCTTCTCGAACGGGGAATATTCCGCGCGGCCCGCCGGCGCGCCCGCGAACAGAAGGCCGGTGATCTCATCCTTCACGGCGACGCGCACCGCCATAGCCGCGTTGATTTCCCGCAGGGTTGCGACTTCCTGAAGACGCCCGGGAGCGTTCTCCCGCGCCCAGGCTTCCGTCGCGTCCAGATCAGAGGGCCGCACGGAAAGCGCGCCGGCATAGTGCCGCAGGCGTCCCACCAAGAGAGCATCGGATGGAAGTGCCCGGTCTCCTTGGCGGTACGGCTGCGCCGGCGCCTTTTGCACAAACAGCGTCATCGAATCCGCGCCGATCCGTTCGCGCACGCGATGCAATGCGGCGTCCACCGCCTCGGTGAACGAGCCGGAGTGGCGGCCTACTTCCGCAATGCCGGCCATCAGTTCGGACTCGCTCTCGGCTGCGCGCTCGTCCTCCGCGGAAACGAATCCGGTGACCTGTCCAGCGAGTTGTTGCAACCCGCGCCGCGTGCTTTCCCAAATGCTGCCGGCGTCGTTCCGAATGGCGGCCATGGGCGGGATCATGGTCGCGCGCCACGCGGGGAAAGCGGATGCCAGCGCCGTCAATCCAGTGATGCCGGCGATGGCGATCAGGAACGGCCGCGGGTCATCGAGGTGAACGCCGAACACCGTGGCTCGGAGCACAACGGCCGCCACCGCGACTACCATGCTTCCGGCCAGCACCCCGTAGCCGGCCATCTTCAAGCCGTCGCCGATCACCAATCGAAACAGGTCCTGGCTGGTTGCGCCGATGGCCATCCGCGTTCCCAACTCCACGGTCCGCTGGCGAACCGCGTAGGCCACCACGCCATACACGCCGAGCGTCACCATCAACAGCGCGGCGGCGGCGAAGAAGGAAACCATGAACGATTGCAGGCGCTGCTGCGCAATGGAATCGACAACCACATCCGCCATCATCTTCGTTTCATAGATGGGTTGCTGCGGGTTGACGCCCTGCACGGCCGCGCGCACCTGGTTGATCAGCGCCCGCGGCGGCATTGGAGAGCGCACCACAAACTGCATCTGGTGAAGACTGGTGACCAGGCTGGAGAGGAAGATTTCGGGCGTCGGCGCGTCCTGAAGCGACTTGTTCTTCACCGCGCCCGCAATCCCGATCACTTGAAATCGGATGCCATCGGCGGTAAGGAATCGCGCGTACGCCCCCACCGCATCGCGCCCGGGCCAATAGTGACGTGCCAAGGATTGATCGATCACGGCCACCAGACTGGTATCGGATACGTCGCGCTCATCGAACACGCGGCCTTCGAGAATCGGGATCTGCATGGTCCGGAAATAGCCTTTGCTGACGATCATCAAGCTGGGGCTATCGACGTTGGCGGGCCGCGCGGTCCCGGCTTCCGGGAATACGTCCGCCGTATAACAGCACCCAGTCAGCGGGATCTGGTTCGCGAACGCGGCGCTGGTGACGCCGGGCGTTCGATTGAGCGCGAGAACCAACCGCGCCTGGTAGCCGGCTAAGTTCTGGGAAGCGGACTCCGGCGCGTTCAGGCGAAACGTAAGCAGGTGGTCCGGATTGAAGCCGGTCTGGACGCGCGACAAACCGGCCACCTGCGCGATCAGCAGCGCTCCCAAAGCGAGCAGTGTGAAAGCCAAAGCAATCTCGGCAATGACGAGCGATCGTGAAAGGCCGCGTGCGCGAACCCCGGCCGAGGCACGCACTCCGTCAGTAAGCACTTCGTTGGGATGCGTGCGAATCGCTTGCCAGAGCGGGGCTGCGCTGAACAGCAAGCTCGCCAGGACGGCCGCCGCGAGAGCGAAAGCCAGCACGGTCCAGTCGACGGTGATTTCATCCGCGCGCGGGATCTGATCGGCGGCGAGCGAAAGGACAACCCGCACCAGCAGGAAACTCAAGAGGATGCCGCCGGCCGCTCCGGCGAGCGAAAGCATGAGACCTTCCACGAAGTATTGGAGCGCGAGCTGGCCGCGGCCCGCGCCAAGCGCGACGCGCACGGCGGTCTCCCGAGCGCGCGCTACCGAACGCGCCAGCAACAGACCGGCGACGTTTGCGCAGGTGATCAGCAGCAGTGCGGCGGCGGCGCCCAGCAGCAGCAAAAGCGTGGGGCGGATCTCCCGCGTGATGGATTCTCTAACGGACCGCAGCACCGCCGTGTAGGCGTGGTGTTCGGCGGGAAAGTCCCGCACCAGATTCATCGCGACGCGCTTGACGTCAGCGTCCGCTTGGGCAAGTGATACGCCGGGCTTCAGACGTGCGTAGCAGAAGTAAAAGGAATCCGCGCGGGTGAGCTGGAGACCTTGCGGATTCAGCGGCACCCAGACATCGTTACGCACGTTTTCGCCGGTTGGGCCACCCGCGGGAAAGCGGAACCAAGGGGGCATCACTCCAACCACCGTGTAAGGATGGCTGTTCAATGTGAGGGTCTGGCCGAGAATTCCCGCGCTTGCTCCGAGTTGGCGCCAGAGGCCTTCCGAGATCACGGCGAGATAAGGGTTCCCGTGTTCGGCGGCGGCGTCGCCGGAGTCCGTAAACCAGCGCCCCACGAGGGGGCTTACGCCGAGATTTCCAGCCAAAGCCGGTGAGACTTCGATGCCCCGCAGCAACTGCGGCTGACCCGATCCCGTAAGGTTGAAATCGACCGGGGTGTAAGCTCCGAACACGTCGAAACTATGCGTGCCGTTCTCGTATGCCAGCAGATCCGGCATGGAAAGGGAACGGATGCCGGGCTCGTTTAACCGCGCTCCGAACAAGGTGACGAAGCGTTCGCCATGCGCATACGGCAAGGGATGCAGCAGGACGCCGTCGATCACGGTATAAATCGCGGTGGTGGATCCGATGCCCGTCGCGAGCGCGAGAACGGCGAGCAGAGCCACGCCCCTGGCGCTCTTCCAGGAACGCCAGCTCCGCTGCGGCAGCAAGAGCATCCGCTGTCAGTTTACCTTCATCAGGATAAACGTCATGTCGTCATATTGGGCCGCGTCGGAGATCCACTTCTTGAGCTCGCCTACGATGCGCGCAGCCATGTCGTTCACCGGCAGATGCGAAACGGCGCGTAGGATTTCTTTCAGCCGGTCTTCGCCGAATTCTTCTTCTTTGGGATCGAGCGCTTCGGGGACGCCGTCAGTGAAGGCGATCAGCAGGTCTCCGGGATGCAGATGCACCAGGCCTTCCTCGTAACTGGATTGCGCGAACATGCCGATAATGGTTCCGCCGGTGGTCAGTTCTTCGATGGGCGCGGTGGAAGCGACGAACGGAACCGGCGTATGCAGGTGTCCGTTGCGCAACAGGTAAGGCGGGTTGTGTCCGGCGTTCACGTAGCGCAGTTCGCGGTGCTCCTCATCCACTTCGCCATAGAAGAAAGTGGCGTAGCTGTTGGTGCCGGTGGAGCGATAAAGCAGACGGTTCATCTTACTGGCGAGTTCGGCTAACGAGACGCCGTCGTTACCTGCCAGACTTCGCAAAGAGGCCTGCACCACGGACATGACGAGCGCGGCCGCGATGCCCTTGCCCGCTACGTCCGCAAGCGCGATGCCGAGGTTGCGATTTCCCAGGTCGATGAAGTCATAGTAATCGCCGCCGACGCCGCGCGCGGGGATACAGACTCCCGCGAGCTGGAGGTTCGCGGTCTCGGGAGAACGTTCCGGGAAGAGGCGCTTCTGGACTTCACCGGCCAGTAGAAGTTCACGGCGCAGACGCTCCTGCTCCACGATGCGGTCGGTGAGCCGGGAGTTCTCGATCATCATGGCGAACTGCGCGCAGACGCCGCGGAGCAGGCGCTTTTCCAGTGAGTTGTACACCGCGCGGCCAACGGGTTTACCGGCGAAAAGAATGCCGCTGATCTCCTTCTTTACGGCTACGCGGATGGCGATGGCGGCGCCCATCTCGCGAAGCAGCGCGACCTCCGGCAGGTGAGCGGGAGCGTTCTCGGCGGCCCAGGTTGCGGTGGCATCCAGTTCGCCGCGCTCGAAGGGGAGTGGACCGGCGAAGCTGCGCAGACGGCTGACGATCAGCGCGCCGGCGGGCAGCGTCCAGGTGTCCACGCAAGAGTCCGGCACAACGCCGTGGCAGCGGTAAGGCTGGCCTTGCTCGCGCTGGACGAAGAGCGCGAGCGATTCCGCGCCGATGCGCTGGCGCAGGCATTCGAGCGCGGCGCGGATGGCATCGCTGAACGATCCGGCGCGGCGGCTGACGTCCGCGATTTCGGCGAGCAGATCGGATTCGCTGGAAGCGGCCTGAACGTCGGCGCGCGTAAGCAGACCGGAGAACTGTTCAGCGACGCGAAGAATGCCCCATCGCGTGCGCTGCCACATCACCCCGGGTTCATTGCGGATGGCGATCATCGGCGAAACCAGCGTGGCGCGCCAGGCGGGAAAAAAGCACGCGAGGGACGTAAGCAGAATGACCATCCCGGTCGAGAACAGAAACGGCCGGACGTCATCTATATGCAGGTGCAAATCGCTTTCGCTGAGGAAGTGCGCCAGAGCGAGCACGACCACCAGACCAGCGCCCACTCCGATGCCGGCCATCTTCAAACCGTCGCCGATGACCAGGCGCATGAGGTTTCCGGTGGTCGCGCCGATGGCCATGCGGGTGCCGATTTCAGTGGTACGCTGGCGGACGGAGTATGAGACCACGCCATAGATGCCGAGCATCGCGAGCAGCAGCGCGGCCACCGCGAAGAAGGACACCATGAACGATTCGAGGCGCTCCTGAGTGAGAGAGTTCTCGATCATTTCCTGCATCGGGGTCACCCGATAGACCGCCTGCCCGGCATCGACACCGCTGACGCCGGCACGCAGTTCCTGAGCAAGGGATGCGGTATCGAGGTGGGAGCGCACGGCCCAGGTCATCACGTTCGGCGGGCTATGGACGTAAGAGATGTACAGTTCCGGGCGGACTTCCCAGCCGAGACCGGCGTTGCGCGCATCTCCTACAATGCCGACGATGCGAAGCCGCTGGTTCCCTTCATCGTGCAAGTGGACATACGCGCCGAGCGCATGGCCGGAAGGCCAGAAGAACTTACTGGCCTTCTGATTGATGACCAATGGCAGAACGCCGGAACCATCCGGCTTACCGCCTTCAGCACCGGGCACGCGTCCTTCGATCAGCGGGATTCCCATGGCGCGGAAATAGCCGGGGGTAATGGTGCGGTACTCGATCGGCTCGGATTGCGAGAGCGGAACAGGAGGCCGGCCATCGACGGAGAGAAACGTGTTGTTGCCCCAGCCGTCCATCGGCATGAGGTTGGTGAACCCGGCGCTCTCGACGCCGGGCAGACGTTCAATCGCTTGCATCAGCCTGGTTTCATACGCTGCTTTTGATTCGTCGGTGGGGTATTTGGTGCTGGGCGCGTAGACCCTCATGGTGAGAAGGTGATTGGGATCGAAACCGGGATTGACTTTCCGGAGGGCTCCCAGATGGCTTACCAGCAATGCGCCTACCGACAATAAGCCGAATGCGAGCGCGATCTCGGACACGACGAAAAGGCGCAGCAGACCACGGCTGCGAGCCCCGGCGGAAGCGCGCGTTCCGTCGCTGAGCACTTCATTGGGCGGAGTCCGTTGCGCCTGCCAGAGCGGGGCCAGACTGAAGAGAATTCCGCAGATGACGGCAAGCGCGAGAGCGAATGCAAGAACGCGCCAGTCGATCGTAATATCTTCCGCGCGCGGAATGTCTTCCGCCGCTATGGTGAGCACTGCTCGGATGATGGCGAAACTCAACACTGCGCCGAAGGCCGCGCCGGCGACGGAGACGAGCAGACCTTCGGCGAAATACTGAAGCGCCAGTTGCCCGCGGGCTGCGCCTAAAGCCACGCGGACCGCCGTCTCCCGTGCCCGTGTAACGGAGCGGGCGAGCAGCAATCCGGCCACGTTCGAACAAGCGATCAGAAGAAGCGCGGCGGCGGCGCCGAGCAGCAGAAGCAGAGTCGCGCGGACCCCCAGCACGGCGTCTTCCAGCGTGCTGTTGGCGATGATGCGGTCCGCCAGGAACTCCTTGGGGTACTCGTGGGCAAGTTCGCGCGTGACCCGCGACAGATCGGACGTCACCTGCTCCCGCGTGACCCCGGGCTTCATCTTAGCGATGCAGGCGAGGTCGTTATAACCGCGCTCTTTGCGATTGGGTTCCGAAGGGTTCAACGGGACCCAGACGTCGTTATGAGAGTCATCGATGGGAAGGCGGAACCACGGCGGCGCCACTCCCAGAATGTTGTAAGGACGCCCGTTCATGCTGAGGGACTTGCCCGCGATCGCGGGGTCCGCGCCCAGCCGGTTCCACAAAGCGTGCGAGAGGACCGCGACGAAGAAACCGTCGTTGTGACCGGGCCGGTCATTGAACCAGCGCCCGAGCACGGGCTGAACGCCGAGCGAATTGACAAGCGCGGGCATCACCACAGCGCCCCGGACGTGGGTTGTCTGGTTGTTGTAGGTGAGATTGAAACTGGCGGTGCCGAGGCAGCCGAAACTGTCGAGCGTTCGATTGCGCGCCGCGAAGTCGGTGGCGATCAGGTAAGAGAACGCGCTGTGCCAGGTGGGACGGAAACTGAAACCGCTCCACACCGAAAGGAAGCGGTCCTGCTGCGCGTAGCCGAGCGGGTTAAGAAGGACGGCCTGGATGACGCTATAGATCGCGGTGGCGGAACCGATGCCGAGGGCCAGCGCGCAAATGGCGAGGACGGCCACCCCTTTGGCGCTTTTCCAGGATCGAAGGCCGTGCAGGATAAAGGAAAGCATGCCGGGGTTGGTTCATCATAACTTGCAGGCGTTTGGGGACCGGCTGGGCGCGGGATATCGCTCGCGGCGCCGAATTTTAGAGCTACCTCCCGGACCTCACGAAAACATCCCTCCCGGACCCCGTCGTCTTGGACGGTCCCGGATCCTGGTAGCCGTGCTGCACGGTAAGGGTCTTCTGGATCGTAATTTCCTTGCGGTTCGGGGCCAACTCGAAAGTCTGCATCGTAGTCACGGTAGCCCCGTTGATATCGCGCTCAGTCTCGGCGATGAGTTTAGCGCCGTCCCAGTGGGCCTTCACCTTGATCGGCGTATCGGAACTCCCGGAGTTAACGAATTCTTTGCCGTCGAAATGGAACGTCAGGACCTCAGTGGAATTGGCGGAAGACTTGGCCTCGCGGCGATGAGTTTCCAAACGAAACTCGTCCGGCGTTTGACGAATCACCAGCGAGACGGGACCGATGGGACTATCCTGGTGCGCCGATTCGCTGCGCGACGGATCCATCTTCCAGGTGCCCGAGAAGTCCGGCGCGGTTTGCGCGGAATAATTTGCCGCGGCGAGAAAAAAGAAGGCGACGGAAGCCAAAGCGGTGCGCATCGGATGTTTCCTCGCGCAAGCATATCAGGCGCGGGAATTGAGTAGAGTAGTACGAAGCAGATATGTCTAACATTCCCGCGATCACGGTGCGTGATCTAGAGAAACGGTATGTGAAGTCAAAGGTAAACGCCGTCGATGGCGTGTCCTTCGAGGTGGCGCGCGGCGAAATCTTCGGACTGCTCGGTCCAAACGGCGCGGGTAAGACGACCACCATCGGTGTGCTGACGACCGGGATTGTGCCCTCGGCTGGGTCGGCCTCGATTATGGGCATGGATGTAGCCCGCAATCCAATCGACGTCAAGCAGCGCATTGCCGTAGTGCCCCAGCAGAGTAACCTTGACCGCAGCCTGAAGGTGCTGGAGATCCTGACGTTCCACGCCGCGTATCATGGGATTCCCAAAAAGAAGCGCGACGCGCTGGCGAATTCCCTGCTGGATGAGCTCGGGCTGGGCGAGCGCAAGAACGAGAAGGTGACGCGGTATTCGGGCGGAATGGCGCAGCGTTTAATGATTGCGCGGGCGCTCATGCATGAGCCGGATGTGCTGTTTCTGGACGAGCCGACGAATAACCTTGACCCGCAGTCCCGGCTGTTTTTGTGGGAGCGCATCCGCGCGTTAAATGCGCGCGGCTTGACCATTCTGCTGACCACCCACGATATGGACGAAGCGGATAAGTTGTGCGGCCGCATCGCGGTGATGGACCATGGAAAAATTCTGGTGGACGATACTCCGGGCGTGTTGAAGAAGATGATCCCCGGCGGAACGGCGCTGGAAGTACGATCCTTCGCGGAAGGCGACGGCGCGGGCGCACAACGCACGCTACAAGGGTTGACGGCGATGCCGGGAGCTTCGAAGGTGGAGTTAGTGGAGGAAAGCGCGTCGGAACCGGGCGCTTCCACTTACCGCGTTTATGCGGAGTCGGTGAATAGTCTCATCGGACCGGCCGCCCAGGCCGTGTTGGCTTCGGGCGCGCAGGTGCGGGATCTGAGCGTGAAGCAGCCGTCGCTTGAAGAAGTCTTTATCTTTCTTACCGGGAGGCACTTACGATGATGGCGGAAGCGGTTTCGATGCCCGTGCGGAATACCAATCGCACTTGGCTGGCTTGCAACGCGTTCATGGCGATTTTCCATCGCGACTTAGTGGTGACCGGCCGGGAGTTCGTCCCCTTCCTGTTGCAGGCGCTGATGCAGCCGTTTTTCTTCCTGTTTATCTTCGGCAAGGTGTTACCGGGGATCGGACTGGCTGCCCCAAACTTCGCCGCGCTCATGCTGCCGGGCATCGTCGCCCTGACCGGGATGATCGCGGCCATGCAGGGCGTAACCCTCCCGCTGGTGCTGGATCTGGGCTTTGCGCGCGAGATCGACGACCGGCTGCTCTCGCCGCTGCCGGTGTGGTGGGTCGCGCTTGAGAAAGTGATCTATGGCGCGCTGCGCGGCGTGGTGGCCAGTTGCGTCATCTTCCCCCTGGGCTGGCTCGTTTTGGGCAGCGGCTTCGCCGTACGGACGGACCGGATTCCGATGCTGATCGTCATGATCCTTCTCACGGGGTTGGTGGGATCGACCATCGGCCTCTTGATGGGCACGGTGATCAAGCCCGAACATATCAGCCTGATGTTCACGCTGATCTTTACGCCGCTGTTATTTACGGGGTGTACTTACTATCCGTGGGGAGCACTGAGCAGGATTCCGTGGTTCCAATACTTTGTTCTAATCAATCCGCTGACTTATGCGTCGGAGGGTTTGCGCTATTCGATGGTGCCGATGATGGGAGGCCGGAGTTTTCCCACTCTCAGCCTCCACTGGATCTTACCCGCTTTAGGAGTTTCCGTTTTGATCACGTTTGTGATCGGCACGCGGACATTCCGTAAGCGGGTGGTGACTTAGTCGCCTAAACTAATCCCCAAAGCTTCCGACTTCTTCGCGGGCTTCGGTCTTCTCTTCGATAGGTAACGCGGCGGGCGCGGCGGCGATCAGGCTGCCGAGCGGAACGAAGCCTTCCTTGATGGGCTTTTCGCCAAGCACGTGCTCGCGGTAGAGCTTCTCCATCTTGGCGTCTTCCAGCTTCTGCTTCAGGGTCTCGTCGCGCTTGCGGGTCTTCTCTTCACGCGCGGTCTTCGCGATTCCCTTCTCGTCGAGATCGGTCTGGCGGTGCCGGTAAACGTCATCCTCGCGAAGCACCAGCGAGTGATCGGCGGCCTGCAGTCCCACCTTCTTGCCGCCCGCAAAGATTTCATGACGGCCCTTTTCCTCATACCACTTGGAAAGCGTCGCGGTCATATGCATCTTCTCGATAATGTTGCGCCAGCCGACGCCGGTGTTATACGCGCAGAAGCTGATCTCGCCTTCCTGCGTGGCGTATGGAATGATGCACTGCTCAGTGCGGCGGAAATCGTAGTTGAACAGATCCTGGAACCACATGCCGGCGATGAAGAGGAAGTTCCATCGATCGTTGCGGCGCTTCTCGATATCCTCAAAAGTACGGTCGGCGGTTACCTTGCCGTATTTACGGTTAGTGATGCCGAAGCACTTATCGAACTTCTGGAGCATGTCACTTACCTTAAAGTGAGTCGGCGCCTGGAATGGATCGTAATTGCGCAGCAGCGACAGCGCAATCCCCACGCCGGAGAGCGCTTTCCCGCGGCCGGCGTCATTAATGCGCGCCACATCTTTGGCAAGCTGGCCGGCGTTCAGGAAGGCGGTGACAGGAACGTATTCCTTAGTTTCCTTGTCGCACATGACGGCCATGCCGATCCCGCAGTTCGGGTGGCAGCCGCAGGAGAGTTGACCCCAATCGGCGGCGGGTCCGTGAATCAAGTCAGCGAAGTCCGAGAACGTGCTCATGAAAGAAATCGGAAACCAGTCGCGGATCGGTTCGCCGATGCCGGTTTGCGTCTTCACATCCAGCGCGAGATGGGATAAGGTATAGCGCTGGGCCGCGCGGCGGTCATCGGTGACGGCTTCGTCGCGGCCGGTGAACGAAACGGGCTGGAACGATAAGAATGGAATCTTCTTCGGGTTATCGAGCGCGAACCGGACCACCGCGCCCACCTGTTCATTGTTTATCCCGTTAATAATCGTGATGACCGGGACGATATCCACCCCATTCGACCATAGATTTTCAATCGCCCGCAGCTTCACGTCGAATAGATTGCCGACGGCGCGGTGCGAGTTGGCTTCATTCCCGACGCCATCGAACTGCAGATACGCGTAGCGCAGCCCGGCTTCAGCGGCTTGGCGGCAAAACTCCGGACTCTTCGCGAATTCGATTCCGTTGGTCGCGGCCTGAACGCTGTTGTACCCGACTTTGCGGGAGTAGCGGACGGCATCCAGAAAGTAAGGCGACAGAGTAGGCTCGCCGCCCGAGAACTGCACCGACATCTGCCGCCGCGGCTTAATTGAGATGGCGTTATCAAGTAAGATCTGGATATCTTCCCAGGTAAGTTCATGAACGAACCCGACCTGATTGGCGTCCATAAAACACGGGTCGCACATCATGTTGCAGCGATTGGTGAGATCCACGGTAAGTACGGAACCGCGGCCGTGCTTGATGGTGCTCGTGCCGTGGTCGTGCAGCTTTTCGTCATTGTGGGCGCGGATGTCGCGGCCCGGGAATACGTCTTCCAGGTGCTTGAAGAAGGCAGGGTCGATCGCCATGACGTCTTCGAAGTGGCCGTGCTCGGGGCAATCCTTCACCATGAGGATTTTGCCGTCGCGCTCGATGACCTGGGCCTTGATTTCCCCGACTTTGTCGTTCTTTAGTATTTCGACGGGGAGCTTGCCGTCAACGATCTGCTGACGGATGTGCGGAACGCAGCGGGGGCAAAGAGAATCGGTGGTGCGCGGCCAGCCGAGCGGCGGCTTCGTCTTCTGATAAGACTTGAGGATGGGCTTGTCGGACCACTTGGGCGTAAAGGCCGGGGCCTGATTGATCTGGTTCAGGCGGTCGAACACCTGCCACGCCGCGTTGGCCGCGACAGCCACCGCTTTCTCTGCATATTTGATTGCTTTGGGCATCCGCTGTTCCGTCTCCTTGACGTCGATTCGAGATTTGGTTTTACCGTACGAGGTTACAGGGAAAAGGCGGAGCCGGATATCTCTATGAATCGAATGGGGTAGATTGCGGGGTGGGTGGGGGATTTGGGGGGTGGGGCGGGTGCCGCTCAGGGTTGCGGTGCCTTCCAGCACGCCGGTTGCTGAATTCCGCCATTTGATTGGCGCTTCCTGGTGCGTTTGGAAACCAGGCTCGGAATGCGGCGCCAATACGAGAAGATGTTGTGTTCGATCCTTGTTAGGATTTCGTCCACCCTGCCAAAGGCCTTCATCGGAATTCAAGAGATCAGACGGAGCGCGATTTTCGAGAAGATGGAGCGGAGTCTCGATGCCTAGGCTTCCCGATTCACGCGGATAAGTACATTCGACATCTTCGAAGACCGCGTAACGGCCAAGTCGGTCCGCAACGCCTGCCGACGGAAATCAAGATCAAAAGTGCACAGTACGATCCCCGCGTAATCGAACGTTTTGTACCGGTGAATGTTCAGGAAGTGGCGGCGATTGTAGGAAATCAGGATTCGCCCTTCCGAAACCGCGAAGGCGAGAACCTCCACGTCCCGCACGGAAGCGTTCGCTTTTCCAGAGTCCAGCGACGTAAGCACGTCGTGCCTCATCCGACGGAGTTCGGCAACTACTGGAAGCGGGATGTTTTCGTTGGTGTAGAAACGGGCCACTAATCAACTTCGTTCTCGCGAATCTGCGCCTCAATCTCCTCCGGATGCGCGCGCGCATAAGCCCAGGCGTTAACCAGATCCTCGGCGCGCAGCGAAGGGTAAGCGGCCAGTAGTTCCTGTTCGCTCGAACCAAGCCGGCGCGCCTGGTCGAGCAGCCAAATGGGGATGCGGGTCCTGACGACGCACGGTTCGCCGCCGCAAACGTCGGGACGAGAGTCGATGCCGGGGAACGCCTCAGCAAGATCCTGAACCACCCATTTAAGAATCTGCGCCTTCTCGCCGGACGAAAGAGAAGGCAGCAGCTTTTCAAATTCGCCCAGGTTCGCCATGCGCTTCCATTGTCGCTCGAACCCCCATCTCCTCTTTACGGGTGGGGGATTTGGGGGTGGGGCGAAGGGAGTTCGAATTAAACTCAAGCCTAAGTTGGCTAAGCTTAGAGACAGGAGTAAAGATGTGACGCGCCCCAACTGCCGATCGCGCATCGTTCCTGTGATTGCGCACACTGTGGCCGTATTCGGTGATCAGCACAAAGCCTCTGGCTGTCAACTTCTGGCCGAAGAGAACCCATGAAATGATCCTGTGCTGGAGTGAAGACGATCAGGCCTATATCGCCGAAGTCCCCGAACTCTCCGGGTGCGCTGCGGACGGCTCCACGCGGCAAGAAGCCCTGGTCAACGCGGAGACCGCCATCGCGCAATGGCTGGAAACAGCCCGCGACTTGGGCCGACCGATCCCAAAACCCAAGGGACGTCTCCTCTACGCGTAAACTCAAACTATGGCAGCTTTGCCGAATTCGACATCGCTATCTGTCGAAGAATACCTCAACACGTCCTACGACCCGGACAGGGAATTCGTGGACGGCGTTCTTGTGGAGCGCCGGCGTCGGCGACTGGCTACACTCCCTCATTCAAAGCAACATGCTGTTCGCGTTACGTCGCAAGTACCCCCATCTCAAGGTAGTCGCGGAGTTGCGATCGAGCGTCACTGCCACGCGCTACCGATTGCCGGATGTCTGTGTTCTGTTGGATGCGCCGAAGACCCGCTACTTGCTGGAAGCCGCCTTCCTTGTGGTCGAAGTCCTTTCCGAGGGCGACCTGATGAGCGCGGTAATCGAGAAGCTCAGAGAGTACGCCGCCAAAGGCGTGCCGAATATCTGGCTGGTCGATCCTCGTCTGCGGTTGATGTGGATCTATCGGAATCCGGCGCTCGTCGAAATCGAGCGCGACGTAATAGCAACCACCAATCTTGCCGTAGAACTCTCACGCGCGGAAATCTTCGCCGACTAACCCGCGTGCGCGGTATACTAAAACCGGATAGCGACGCTCGGTAGCGCGCGTCCGCCACTCAAAAAAAGCCCTCAAAACCTACGGTCAAATATCACCAACAAAGCCAACATAGTTTTACAGTAAATACACAGAAAATCCGCCTCGCTCCTATCAAACGAAAGCACTTACCCGAACCACCCCCTCCCCAAACGCCATTTGCAAATTGGCTTCGTTTCGGACCAATCGGAGGCCTTCTCAAATGCTTAAGGTCCCGCCGGGCCACTCTCAACCACCCTCCGGAACTTAACCCCCATTCCCGGTGTCTACTCTGTTGCAGGGCGATTGCGATCCTGATAGTTTGTATTCAGCCGATATGGCCTCTTCCGTCATTGCAGATCTACTCGGGCGCTCCTACGCCGACTCTGGAAGCTCGGCCGGCGCCGCGGAGGATACTCGCCTCATCGACGGCCTCCAGGCCGGTGTCGAGCGCGATTACGAACTCCTCATCGACCGGTTTCAAACCCCGATCTACAATCTCGCGCTTCGCCTCGTAGCCGACCCCAGCGACGCCGGGGATATCGTCCAGGAAGTCTTTCTCAAAGTCTTCCGCAACGTCCACCGGTTCCGAGCCCAAAGCAGTCTACGCACCTGGATTTATCGCATCGCGGTGAACGAAGCTCACAATCGCCGCCGCTGGATCTATCGCCATAAACACAATGAAGTCGGTTTGGAGGACAACGGAAACAACGACACGCCGCGTGAATGCAACGTACCCGATTCGGACCCGTCGCCCTTCGACCGCGCTCTATACCGGGAACGCCACGCCATGCTTGAGCACGCCCTCACGCGGATTAATCCGCACTTCCGGGAGGCTGTCATCTTGCGGGACATCGAAGACCTGAACTACGACGAAATCGCCGAGATTCTCAATATCTCGATCGGCACCGTGAAGAGCCGCATCATGCGGGGCCGCGATGCGTTGCGTCATGAGTTGACCGTGGCGTTCCGCCCGGAACAAGTAGCCGTGGAAGCTTTTATATGAACGACAGGAACCATCTCATGAATGACGATGCCGTTCGCCGGGCTCTGCTGGATCTGCCGGTCGCGTCGCCGCCCGCCGATGTCTCCGCGCGTTTGCGCGTGATGGCTTCCCGCGAGCGTCGGCGTCGCTTGAACCGCAACCAGTGGCGCTTCCCGTTGTTCGATCGCATCTCGCTCGCGTTTAGCAACCTGCTGCGGCCGTTGGCTGTGCCGGCGGCTGGCGGTGTCCTGTCCACCCTGTTTCTGTTCGGCCTCATGGTGGACACCCTAAACGTGCGCCAGTACCTCAACAAGGACATCCCGCTCGGCATTTACACCCAGGCGACCGTGGAAGATCTCTCGCCCTTCGCCGGCAATGGCACCGATGTCATTGTGGAAGTCACCATCGATCGCGATGGACGCGTGGCCGACTACGCGCTTCCCAACGGGAACGTCAGTCATGATCAGTTGCTGCAGATCGGCAACCTGGTCCTGTTCAGCACCTTCACTCCAGCCACCGCTTACGGCCAGCCGGTGACGGGCAAGATTCTGGTCGCGCTGCGGCATATCAACGTCCGGGGCTAGCGCGTCTTCGCAACCTTCATTTGCCCCGCCAGCGCTTCGGCCAGCATTTCTTATCCAGCCCGCACATCCTGGAACGCATCGCGGTGGCCGCGTGCGGAGAACACGCCTCCACCGTGGTCGAGATTGGTCCGGGCCGCGGCGCGCTCACCGAACATCTGCTGCGCCGCGTGGACCGGCTCATCGCCGTCGAGATCGATCCCGCCTTAATTCCCGCCCTCGAAGCCCGCTTTGCCCACCAGCCCAAGCTCACCATCGTCCATGCCGACGCCATGGCGTGCGATTTCGCCGCGTGGTCTCCGGACGCGCTGTGCGGCAACCTCCCCTATTACGTCGCCACATCCATTCTTGCCCGCTCCGTCCGTTTCGGAATCCGCACCACCGCCCTCATCCAAAAGGAAGTGGCCGACCGCATCATCGCCCAACCCGGTACCCGCGAGTACGGCTATCTCACTTGTTCCATCGCGCTGTTTGCCGACCCAAAATTCCGTTTCGCGGTCAAGCCCGGTTCCTTCAACCCGCCGCCGAAAGTGGATTCATCGGTAATCAACCTGGAGCCGCGCGCCCGAGCCGTGGAACTCGGAGTTGATCCCGAACCGTTTCTAAAATTCCTGGCCGCCTGCTTTCGCTTGAAGCGCAAGACCCTGCGGAACAATCTGGCCGGATCGTTCCCGCTCGGTCTGCTCGATGCCATTGCCGAAACCGCCAAGCGCGCCGAGCAGTGCTCCCTGCCGGAATTGTCCGCTCTCTACCACCGCCTTAGCGCCGCGGCTTCGCCGGAATCAAGAGCGTGAGCGCGTCCGGCACTATGCGGATCGTCGCCGGAATCTTCCCGATCAGTTCGCCGTCCGCCTGAAGGTAGACATCGCCCTGGCCCAGCCCTCGCAGTTCGACACCATCGGTTCGCGCGAAACAGACTCCCGGAGTCCGCCCCAGGTTCCTCGTGGCCACGCCCGCCATGTACCGAAGATATCTCCACGAGCTTCGTCCCTCGAACAGCACCAGTTCAAACTGGTCGTCGCGCAGGTTCACCTCGGCCGCTATCTCAAAATCGCCGCCATAATTGCGCACCTTACTGATCAACGCGAAGGAGCATCGGTGCGCGCCGCCGTCCGTTATCGCTTCGAACTCCGTCAACGTCCGGCCGACATGTCCAAGGCCGCCCAGAAAATACGAGAGCTTGCCCACTTTATCCTTCAGACTCGCGCTTAGGTGATAGATCACCAGCGCGTCGAAGCCCACGCCCGCCATCATCAGGAAATACCGCGACTCGCCCGAAGCGGTGTCGATCCGGCCGAGAGAAACGCGTTCCGCAACGCAATTGCCCATCTGCCGGGCGGCGCCAATCACATTGCATTTCAGGCCGATCTCATGCGCCAGCACGTTCGCCGTTCCCGCCGGTAGGATCCCCAAGTGGACGTGAGAGTTCGCCAGCCCGTCCACCACCTCGTTGATAGTGCCGTCGCCGCCGGCCGCCAGAATTAAATCCGCGCCGTTCCTGACGGCTTGGATGGCCAGGGCCCCCGCTGTGCGCGGTCCAGTGGTCGGGATCAGAAGGACGTCGCGGGTGATCGATCGCAGATCTTCTCCCGCTCGAACCAACCGATGCGCGCGTGCTCGCCGCAACTGTCCGGCTTGCGGATTGTAGATAATCGCCGC
This sequence comes from Bryobacteraceae bacterium, assembly GCA_965225785.1. GTDB lineage: Bacteria > Acidobacteriota > Terriglobia > Bryobacterales > Bryobacteraceae > Bog-113. Next base: position 1,256,825 of record CBDDBV010000035.1, read on the forward strand.
GCGGGAGTAGAAAGGAATAACCGAACCTGCCGCAACATTATCATAGAGTTATGGGCGTCTCTGATGTGCGTCTGCAAGTGGATCATCTCCGTGCGGAATTGCGCAGGCATGAACACCTCTACTATGTTCTCGATGAACCCGCCGTCAGCGATGCCGAATATGACGCCTTGATGCGAGAGCTGCAGCGGATGGAAACCGCGCACCCGGAGCTGGTCACGCCGGAATCTCCCACCCAGCGCGTCGGCGGCAAACCGCGCGAAGGCTTCATCAAGGTGGCGCACAGTTCGCCCATGCTCAGCCTGGATAACGCGCTGAATGAGGAAGAACTCCGCGATTTCGACCGCCGCGTGCGCGACTTGTTGGGCAGCCACGAATTTTTATATGCCGCTGAGTTGAAGATGGATGGCCTCTCCATGGCCGCCTATTATCAGGATGGCAAGCTAACCCGCGCCGTCACCCGCGGAGATGGAATCACGGGAGAGGACGTCACCGAGAACGCCCGCACCATCCGGTCCTTGCCTCTTGACGTTCCAGACGCGTTTGCGAACTTCGAAGTGCGTGGCGAAACCGTCATGAACCGGGTTGCGTTTGAGCGACTGAACGCGGCCCGCGAAGAGCAGGGTCTCAGCCATTTCGCCAACCCGCGCAATGCCGCCGCCGGCTCGCTGCGCCTTCTGGAAACTTCCGTCACCGCTTCGCGCCGTCTCGATTTTTACCCCTACTACCTGCTGGTGGAGGGGCAGCCCGCGTTCGACACCCACTGGCAGGCTCTCGAATGGATGGCCGCTCACCGGTTCAAGGTCAATTCCAAACGGCGTCTCTGCCGCAACATCGACGAAGTCCTGGAATTCTGCCTTCAATGGGAGCGGGGACGCGAAACGCTGCCCTATGAAATCGATGGTGTCGTGATCAAAGTCGATTCCGTTCCGCTTCAGGCGCAGTTAGGATTCACCGCGAAAGCTCCACGCTGGGCCGTCGCCTTCAAGTACGCCGCCCGCCAGGCGGAAAGCGAGGTGGAGAACATCACCGTTCAGGTGGGCCGCACTGGAGCGCTTACGCCTGTCGCTCATCTCCATCCCGTCGTGATCAGCGGCGTTACCGTCGCGCGCGCCACTCTCCATAACGAAGACGAAATCGAACGCCTGGGCCTCAAAATCGGCGACACCGTCATCGTGGAGCGCAGCGGCGATGTCATTCCCAAAGTGGTCCGCGTCAAAACGCAGGGGTCATACCGGCGCGAGTTCCGCATTCCCGCCGCCTGCCCCGTGTGCGGCGGAAAGGTCGTGCGCGAACCCGGTGAATCCGCCAGCCGCTGCATCAACACTAGTTGCCCCGCGCGCCTCAAGGAATCGCTTCTGCACTTCGCCTCTCGCCACGTCATGAACATCGATGGCGTCGGGTCGGCTCTGGTCGACCAGCTTGTCGATTCCGGCATGGTTCTTTCCATCGCGGGTCTCTACGAATTGACCGTGCCGAAACTCATGACCCTGGAACGCATGGGGAAGAAATCGGCCGAGAACATTATCCATAACATCAATGCTTCCAAGAAACTCCCGCTCCCGCGCGTGTTGTCAGCATTGGGAATTCGTTTCGTCGGAGAGCGGACTTCGAAGCTCCTGGCGAACGAATTCGGAAGCCTCGACAAGATCGCGGACTCTTCCCCGGAAACTCTTCAAAAGGCTGGTGAAGTTGGCCCCAAAGTGGCGGATTCTATTGTTCAGTTCTTCCGGGAGCCTCGCAACCGGGAGCTGATCGAAAAGCTCCGCGCCGCCGGTTTGCAGTTCGAGCAAAAGATCGCGCCCGGTTCGTCCAAGGCGCCGTTCGCCGGGATGGTCTTCGTGATCACAGGAAAGCTTTCTGGGGATCGAGAAGAGTTTGCGAGCCGTATCGAAAACGCCGGCGGTAAGGTCAGTAGTTCCGTGAGCCGCAAGACCCACTTCGTCATCGCCGGCGGCGAGGCCGGGTCCAAGCTGGAGAAGGCCAGACAGCTCAATGTACCCGTGATTGACGAACCCACTTTGATGAAAATGTTGGAGAGTGCGAGTGAGCACAGTTGAAGCTTCTGGGCTAATATACGCACGTATTAACGCGTGTTAACGTAGTGGCCAAGTGAGCACAGTATTGGTTGTTGACGATGAGCCCGAGGTTCTCCGGCTCGTCGAAACCGTCTTGACTCGCGGCGGTCACAAAGTGCTGACAGCCTCGAACGGTGAGCGCGCTCTGGAAAAGGTTCGCAAGCACGGCGGCCCACCGGACCTGCTTCTGACTGACGTTGTCATGCCGGGGTTAAGCGGGCCCATGATCGCCGAGCAGCTTCATGAGCTCTATCCCGCGCTAAACGTGCTGTTTATGTCGGCCTTCGAAGACCGCCAGGTGGTTCGCCGTTATGTAAAAGATCAAGGCTTCCAATTGATCTCTAAGCCTTTCTCTCTTGATGACTTGGCGGCCAAAGTAAATCAGTTACTCGACAAGCCCGCGGAAGCCGTCGGAGGCAACGCGTAACGGTCGGGCGTCGGTTCTCCATTGAAGGACGAGTGCAGGGCGTCGGCTTCCGGGACTTCGCCCAGCGCGAGGCGCGGCGGCGCAACGTGACCGGCTATGCCAGGAACCTTTCGGATGGCTCCGTATTAGTTTGCGTCGTCGGTCCCGAATCAGCCATTTCCGATCTAGAAGCCGCACTCCGCATGGGCCCTCGCTGGGCGGAAGTCCGCTCCGTGGCGATCGAGGAAATGGCCGTTCAGGACTTCGACGATTTCCGGATCGTTTCCTGACACCGCAATCCTTCCAACGCGCTCGCCCAATCCCCTTGAGCTTTCTGCCGGAATAGCCGCATGGTCGGATACCACGGAGAGTCCGCGCGGTCCAACATCCAGCGCCAGTCCGCCTCGAATGGAAGCAGCACCCAGACCGGCAACCCGAGCGCTCCCGCCAGGTGTGCGGTCATTGTGTCCACGGTGATGATCAGATCCAGATCCATCATCTGCTTCGCGGTTTCAAGAACATCGCTCTGCGCAAGGGCCGGGATGCGATTCTGTTCGCAACCGAACTGAAGGCTGAATAAATCCCAACCGCTGTCCGCCAAACTCTCCAACAACAAATCGAGCGGCGCCGAACGCGCTGGATTCCACTGGCTCGATTGCCACACTAAACCTACTCGTTTGCGCGGGTTACATGCAAGATCTGAAGCGCATACGTGAATGTAGGGAACGTCGCGGGGGATGGTGTCGACGCGGCTGCGAAAAATGCGCGGGAGCTCGTTGACTTCAATTTGGCTGTCCCACTCCGGCTGCGCCGCCGGAGCGTCCCCGCCCCAGCAAAACACCTCATCGATCCCCTGGACATGCCGCAGTAGGCGAACCAATTCCGGGTGGCACTCCACTGCCACGCTTCTCGCTTCCCGCCGTATCCATTCCGCATAGCGGATGAACTGGATGGTATCTCCCAGGCCATGCAGGCAGCGGATGATGACGCGCTTCCCGGCAAAAGGCTGTCCATCCCAGAAGCGGTGTGGGTCGCGTGCCCCTCGACGCGCGATCGCATCGCTTTCTTCCCAAGCCTGTTCGAAACGGCCCAGGAGCATCCAGCACTCCCAGCGCGCCGCCGCGCATTCATCGGGAGAATAACCGATTCTCTCGGCCACTACCAGGTCGGCGAGCGCGCTTTCCAGGCGCCGCGCGCGGAACTCTTCTCCAGCTTTCTCGAAAAGCGCTTGCGCGTTCAATAGTCCTCTACAAAAACGAAAGCGGCGGAAACCGAAGTTCCAGCCGCCAAAAGAAACGGGTTTAGAGAGTTCGCCTTAAGCCTTGGCTTTTTTCTCGGCGCGCTGTTTGGCGTATTTGCGCTCGAATTTATCGACGCGTCCCGCCGTATCGATCAGCTTCTGCTTGCCAGTGAAGAACGGGTGGCAACTGGAGCAGATTTCCACGCGGATGTCGCCTTTGTGAGTGGATCGCGTTACAAACGAATGTCCGCAGGCGCAGATCACTTTTACTTCGTTGTAAGCGGGGTGAATAGCAGCTTTCATGGGGTGATTACACAGACCTTTCCGAAACGGAATCTTTATCGTACCACAAAAACAAATCCCCGGCGGGCTCTCACGAGTCGCCGGGGATCCGCAGCCTAGAGAAGAATCTAAGGCAGTATTACTAACTTGCAACCGTGCGAAGCGGCTGTCTGAGAGAACGCGTCCGGCACTGACCTGGAAGCACGTCCTTTGAACAGCAGATTAGCAGTCGGCCACCTCGCGCGGTTTACAACTATCTATCATGTTAGTTTGGACCACCTCCTTCTTCAGTGATAACTACAAAATAAATCCTTCAAACCGGTTTGTCAACTGGAGGGAAAGAAATATTTACTCCGCCTCCACTTTTGGTGTACACGCGACTAATACATACCCTATAGGTTGTGGCGTTCCCGCGCCCAACCGGAAACTTTGATTCGAGCTATCATTCTCAGGTGCTTTTCCGCTCATCTCCGGCAGGCATGAAAACCAGCGCCCTCGCAGGCTTTCTGGTCTCGGGATTTCTCTTCGCCCTCGTGGGCGCGCTGCTGCCATCCTGGGGCTACGACCTCTCCACGGACTTCGCTTCCGTCGGCCGCCACTTCCTCGCTCTCGCCGTAGGTATGATCGCATCCGCCACACTCATCCGCCGGTTCGTCCCACGTTTCAGCACCCGCCTTTTGCTCATCAGCGGGTGTGCCGTGGCGACGCTCTCGCTCATTGCGCTCGCCGCTACGCCCGCCCAAATCACCTGGCGTTTCACCGGGATTCTGGTACTCGGCATTGCATTGGGCCTGCTCCACTCCGGCTTGTTCCAGGCTATCTTTCCGGCTTACGAGCAGAGCCCCGCCACCGCCCTCAACCTCGGCGGCATCTTCTTCGGCGCCGGCTCCATCACCTGCGCGCTGCTGGTGTCCGGAACATTTTGGGCTTATTCCCTCCCCACCATCCTGCTGCTCCTCGCCATTGTCCCCGCCGCTTTCATCCTCCTATACCTGCAGCGGGTATACCCTCCCGTCCCCATCGTCTCCCATCCCGAAGTCCTCAAACAGTTCCGCAGCACAGCGGCGATCCTCTTCTCCTTCCTGCTCTTCTTTCAGTTCGGAAATGAATGGTCCATCGCGGGCTGGCTCCCGGTCTTTCTCATTCATCGGCTGGGCATGAGTCCCGCATCCGCTTTGGAGTATCTCGCGTTCTATTTCGCCGCGCTCACCGCCGGACGCATCGGCATCTCGTACCTGCTCACCCGGGTGAATCACTGGCGCCTTCTGGCCGCCAGCGCCGGCTCATCCCTCCTCGGGTGCATCGTGCTAGCCCTAACCGACAACCGCTTCGGCGCCGGCGTCTCCATCTTTCTGCTCGGCCTGGGATTTGCTGCGATCTACCCCTTAGTGATCGCCTGGATCGGACGCCGTTTCCCCTACTATCACCCGACCTATTTCAACGGCATCTTCTCTGTTGCTCTCGCCGGCGGCATGCTTTCGCCCTGGCTGCTCGGCGAAATCGCGGCGATTTCAAGCATTCGCACCATCATGATGCTCCCCGCCATCGGAACCTGTATGGTGTTCCTTCTGCTTTGCCTCATCTGGGTTGAAGCCAAGGTGACCGGCTCATGAAGCGCCTCCTGATCTTCCTCCTGCTGGCTTCGTTTCACCCGGCGCACGCCGGCAGGCTGGAGAGCCGCGTCAAACGCCTCATCGCCAAGTCTCCCGTATCCCGCGAAGCGTACCTGGGCATCCTCGTCGTCGACGAGAAAGGCCGCAAACTGATCTCTGTAAACCCCGACCGCGCCTTCATCCCGGCTTCCAACACCAAGCTGTTTTCCATTGCTCTGGCGCTCGAACGCCTCGGTCCCGATAAGCGCTTTGAAACTCGCTTGGAACAGCGCGGCGATGACCTGGTCCTGGTCGGCTCAGGCGACGCCAACCTTTCCGGCCGCGTGCTTCCTTATCAGTACAACTCCGAATCCGGTCCCGCGCTCACCGTGATCGACGACCTCGCCGCGCAGGTCGCCGCGCGAGGCATCCACGAAATCCCCGGCGACATCGTCGGCGACGACACCGCGTTCCTCTACGAGCCGTTCGCGCGTGGTTGGGCCGCCGAAGACCTGGTCGAAGACGATGGAGCTCCTGTCAGCGCGCTCGTGGTGAATGACAATTCCTTCAACGTGCGCCTGGTGCCGGGCACGCAGGACGGTGCGCCCGCGCAAATCTCGGTCGATCCGGCATTCCCTTCGCTCGAAATTGAAAACCGCGCCATCACCGGCGCGCCTGACGATCTCCACACCCTGCGCTTCCCGGAGACCTCGCTCTGGCGCGTTTGGGGAACCATTCCCGTCGGCACGCCAGCCCACGCCGAGCGTTGGGCGGTCGCCGACCCCGCCCAGTTCGCCGCCGCCGCTCTGAAGTACTCGCTCGAACAGCGCGGTGTCCAAGTCGCCGGCGCGGCGCGTGCCCTTCATCGCCTACCCGGAGCGGTCTTCAATCCACCCACTCCCGGTACCCCGATCGCGGCGCACAACTCCCAACCCCTGATTGAGGACCTGCGCCTTACCGCCAAAATCAGCCAGAACCTGCATGCCGATCTTCTGCTTTCCGATGTGGCTGGCTCGCGCGAAGACGGTCTGCGGGAAATGAGCGCCTTTCTCACGAGCATCGGTGTCCCGCCGGATCAATACCGCTTCTACGACGGCTCCGGTCTCTCGCGCATGAATCTAGTTACCCCGCAAACCGTCGTCACACTTCTGAGATTCATGTCCGCGTCCTCCCACTCTGAAGACTGGATGACGCTGCTGCCCGTCTCCGGCGTCGACGGTTCTCTCGCAACGCGGATGACCGGGCCGCGCATCAAGGGCCGCATCCATGCCAAGACCGGTTCGTTGAATCACGTGAGCGCTTTGGCCGGATACGCGCAGACCCGCAAAGGCGACCGTCTCACCTTCTCCATCTTCATAAATAACTCCACGGCGGGCGTGGCGGAACAACGCGATCTCATTGATAAAATCTGTGCAGTACTGGTGGAATAAAACAACCTATGCCGATCTACGAATATAAATGCGATTCCTGCGGGACCAAGTTTGAGAAGCTGATGCGCCGCTCCGGCGACATGGAAGGGCTCGCCTGTCCCGATTGCGGCCAGCAGCACTTAAGCCAGCAATACTCCACCTTCGCCGCCCATGCCGGCACGGGCGCGTCTTCCTCCGGGTTTGCATCGGAAGGCCCCTCCTGCCCTGGCGGGATGTGCTCCAATCCGGATTTCTGCGGGCGCAATTAGTGGCTTCTTCCAACCCGTCCGCTGAAGAACAGATTCTGACTCCCGAAGCGCGCAGGTTCCTGGAAACTCTCTCGCACCGCTTCGAGTCCTCTCGCCGCGCCATGCTGCATCGCCGCGTACTGCGGCAGCAGGAGATTGACGCGGGCGACTTCCCCAACTTTCTGCCCGATACCGAATCCATGCGCAAAGAAGCGTGGGTGGTCGCCCCGATTCCGCCGGAGATGGAAGACCGCCGCGTCGAGATCACCGGGCCCACCGATCGCAAGATGATCATCAACGCGCTCAACTCCGGCGCGAACGTGTTCATGGCGGATCTGGAAGACGCGAACGCGCCGACATGGCCGAACATGCTAGAAGGCCAAGTCAACTTGCGCGACGCCGCGCGCCGGGAGATTACCTTCACCAGCCCGGAAGGCAAAGAGTACGAGCTGAACGAGAACCCCGCGATTCTGATGGTGCGCCCTCGCGGCTGGCACTTACAGGAGCGGCACTTCACCGTGGATGGCGAACCCATCTCGGCGTCTCTATTCGACTTCGGCCTTTACTTCTTGCACAACAACGCCGAACTTCTCTCGCGCGGTACTGCGCCCTACTTCTATCTACCGAAGCTGGAGAATCATCTGGAAGCGCGTTTGTGGAATGACGTGATTCTATTTGCGCAGGAGTATTGCGGCGTCCCGCGAGGTACGGTCCGCGCCACGGTTCTCATCGAAACCATCACAGCGGCGTTCGAGATGGACGAGATCCTTTACGAACTCCGCGAGCACTCGGCCGGCCTCAACTGCGGCCGCTGGGATTATATCTTCAGCTACATCAAGAAATTTCGTAAGTTCCGCGATCGTATTATGCCCGACCGCGCCCAGGTCACGATGGAACGTCACTTCCTCGCGAGTTACGTCGACTTACTGATTCACACTTGCCATAAGCGCGGGATACACGCGATGGGCGGCATGGCGGCGCAGATTCCGATTAAGAGCGATCCGGCGGAGAACGAGCGCGCGATGGCCAAGGTTCGCGCCGATAAGTTACGGGAAGTTAGCGCCGGTCATGACGGAACGTGGGTAGCGCATCCCGCGCTGGTGCCGATTGCGAAGTCTGTCTTCGACGAACACATGCCTGGACTAAATCAGATCGAGAAGAAGCGCGACGATGTCCGGGTGACCGCGGCGGATCTGCTGGAAGTTCCCACGGGCACGATCACGGAACTTGGCATTCAGATGAATATCGATGTCGGCCTGGAGTACTTGAACGCGTGGCTGCACGGCTCAGGCGCGGTGCCGATTTACCACCTGATGGAAGACGCGGCCACGGCGGAAATCTGCCGCGCGCAGCTATGGCAGTGGGCGCACCACGGCGCCAAGAAAGATGACGGAGCCGTGATTACGAAAGATATGCTGAGGGAATCGGTAAAGTTGCGGCACCGCGCCATGCCGGTGGCCGCTGAGATCTTCGAAGGGTTAGTCACCGCTGATCATTTCACCGAGTTCCTGACGTTGAAGGGTTACGAGAGGTTGGAGTAGCGGACCTCATTAACCACTAACTCTTCGTCCTTCGGTAAGGCGTACTCAAATACCGCCGCGATTCCTTGGCCGCGTCCGAATCCGGCGCGAAACTAATCGCCTGTTCGTAGGCCTGCCGTGCCAGATCGTGATGGTTCTGCAAGTCATAGATCTGCCCCTGCCGCATATAAGCCAGCACGCCGCTGTTCAAATCCAGATCCTTCGCCGAAGCCGTCGCTTTCTTCAAATCCGCCAAAGCCCGGTCGAAGTCGTTGTACCAGAATTCGATATTGCCTTCTTCGTAGTAAATCTTTTCCCACGGAATCCCCGCGAACATACCCGAACGCTTCAGCTTGGCGATCTGCTCCACCGCTCCGAGGGCTTCCGCCTTGTTACCCATCGCCGCATACATCTGCGCCTTCTCAAACAGAAACAGGTAATTGCGCGGATAGTTCTTAATCAAAACGTTGAGCAGCGGAATCGCGGCTTTTCGATTTCCTTCCCGCCGATAGATCGCGCACAACAGCACATCCGCGTCCAGCTTATCCGCTTTGCCCAATCGCGAAACCTCTTCCAGTTTCCGGATGCCGCCTTCCTTATCGCCATGGAACCCCGCCAAAAATCCCAGCGCGCGATAAGTCCACGGCAGGCTCCCCACAATATACTCATGCAGTCCCGGTATCAGCAGCGCATCATAATCCTTCGGATCTAATTCGATAACCCGGTCATGCAGCTTACGCGCTTGTGTCGCATCGCTCAGCGCGTCATGCCACGCTTTGCGGACCAGAAAGTTATAGTTAGACCGGAGCGCATAAGTAACTCCCTCGGAGTAGAGCGCGCCCGAATCGTTGGGGTTCTTCTCCAGCTTGCTCTTCGCCAGCGCGAGGGCTTGGTTGATCTCATCGTCGAACTGCTTCTGCACCGCAGGAGAAGGATTCAGCTTCTCCCGCCGCAGGAACGCGTTGTTGCCGGAAACCAGTTCGCTCTCGAGCGCCCCATCCCGAAACATCTCCCGATAGAGGAGCGTCTGCGCAATGTTGTTGTGAATGCCCGCCGCATCGGGATGAGCCTTTTGCGCCTGCTGAAACTCCGCCAGCGCCTGATCGTATTCCAGATTATAGAAATGATCGAACCCGCTCGCAACATGCGGATCTTCCTGGCCCAACAGCGCCATCGCCGCCGCCAGCAACACCAAACCCGCCTTCAGCATGACGCGCCTAACCGCGCAAGTCCCCACTCGGCATGATCTCGAATCACCGCGTCTTCCGATCCCGCCAGCTTTCGCAGCGGCTCGATCATCCGGCTCGATCCCGAGTTTCCCATCGCGACCGCCACGTTTCGTAGAAATCCGCGATAGCGTGCCCGCTCTACCGGAGTCGACCGGAACATCTCCCGGAATTCCGCCTCCGTCAACGCCGCCATGCGCTCCAGCGCCGGGGCGAACGCGAGTGGCATGAACGCCGTATCGCCGCTCACTTCCGCCTCGCGATTCCACGGGCACACGTCCTGGCAGATATCGCACCCGAAGATGTGACGCGAAGCCGGCCCACGGAGGTCTTCCGGCATGGGCCCGCGCATCTCAATCGTCAGATAAGAAATACAAAGGCGTGAATCAATTTCATAGCGCCCTTCCGGCGCAGGCGCGATCGCACTCGTCGGACACGCTTCAATACACCGCATGCAAGTCCCGCAACGGTCGGCCGCCGTTTCCGCATTCGCCTCCAAAGGTAGACTGGTGATCAACTCCCCCAGGAAGAACCACGACCCGCGCTGCTGATTAATCAGGCACGTATTCTTTCCGATCCACCCCAATCCCGCCTCGCGCGCCAGCGACCGTTCCAGCACCGGCGCCGTATCCACGCACGCCTTCCACTCGAATTCCCCGAAGCTGGCCGTCATCAGATGCGCCAGTTTCTCCAGCCCGGCCCTCAACACGCCGTGGTAATCCTCACCCCACGCATAGCGGGAAATCCAGCCGCGCTCGTCTTCATCGAAAGTGGTCGAGTAAGGCTCGGGCCCGTTATAAAGCCTTCCTACGCAAACGACCGACCGCGCCGATGGCAGCAGCTTTCGCACATCCGACCGCAACCCCGCTCGGTGATCCGTGAGATACCCCATGGCGCCGGCGTTGCCGTCATCCGCCCAGCGCTGAAACCTCGGGAAATCCGCCGCCGGACCCGCCGCCGCTATCCCCGCGATTTCGAACCCCGCACTTCGCGCCAGCTCCAGCACCCGTCCGGGCCGCCCGTCATCCCGCATCGTTAGCAAATCTAAGTCTATCGGGTGAGCGGCTTCTTCCTGATGGCTTCAGTGTCCGGCGTTTGAGATGTAGCTGTCAGCCGGTCAGTTAGCGGGTCCGGCGAACAGGAGTAGGTTACCATCCGGATCTTTGACCACGAACGTCTTTGCGCCCCAAGGCTGCTTTTTCAGCTTTTGGTGGAATGGGACGCCGACGGACTGAAACTCAAGGAATAGCAACTTGATCTCGTCCGCGGTGGCGACGGTCATCGATACCGACAAGAGTTCGTGGCGATCGCGCAACATCGAGTCCATTACAGTCTGCTCGACACACCTTAGATTGAGATGCGCCGCGTCGCGAGCGACCTGCGCATAGAAGGGAGGTTTGCCGTAACTGAATACCAGCGTGAAGCCTAACTGGTCACAGAAGAAATCGCAGGATCGCTTGATATCGGTGACGAAGAGTTGCGGCTCCGCGCCGGAGATGGTTGCTTTCGAAGGCGATGGTTGCACGTCTGGCGGCGCAGCCGAAAGTCCAGTCTTCAGGGCTTGCCAAGTATCGAAGCCTTGCTGTCTGGCGATTAGTTCCTGTGCGTCGGCGAGTTTGAAGGCCGACGCAAGAATTTCGGAGTCCGCCATATTCTGGAAACGTGATAAGTGCGTGCGGATTTGCGCGGCGACGGGATAGTGGCGGTCACGATGCCAGCGTAGAATGAGCTTGGCTTGCTTCTTGAGATTTTCGAGATTGGGCATGTAGTCTCCACGTTGAGATGGTAGGTGGGCATTGCCCTTCGGCGAACCCGCCGTTGCTTCCTACATGCGCAAGTCACAGTATCTGAGATGGGTCAGGAGTTGTCAACAGTTGGAAGACATAACGGCGGGTTCCGGCACGGCCCACTTCCCGAAAGCCGGCCGTCTCAAACGAGGAAAGGAAGCCCATAAAGCGGTAGCTTGGAGAGCCCGGATCGACCGGGTAGGCTTCCACGGTTCGCGCGCCGCGGTTTTTTGCGAAATCCACAGCGGCGGCAATGATGCGGCGAGTCACGCCCTGGCCGCGCAAACGTCGAACGACGAAGTAACAGGCGATTGACCAGATGCCTTCGTCCGGTTCATCATCATCGACAAGCCTGCGATAGGTTGAGCGCGGCGCGACGGAACACCACGCGACGGGTTCGTCGTCTAAGTAACCTAAGAGTCCGACAGTAGAGCCGGTCATGATACGCGCCTTCATCGCGGCTTTGCGGGCTAACCCGTTTGGCTGTTTCGCTTCGAAGGGCGTTGCGCGCCAGACCATACACCAACAAGCTTTAGGGCCGCCGCGGCATTCGAAGAGATGTTCGAAATCAGGCCAGTTATCCGGCGTGACCTCTCGAAAGATCATGCGGCCGACGGCGCTTTGCCGATCGATTAATGGCGCTGGTTCAAGCATGGGCGCGGCCCTCTGGAACGATTATATTGCGCGGGTTACCTCGGGAACAAAGCTGGTGTTACAGCCGTCAAATGCTACTGAGGAGGCTGGATGATCTCTCTGTTCCGCCGCGCGGCGGTCTACCTGGTTGCGGCCTTGCCTGCGATTGCTCAATCGCACGGGTTCGCCACGGTCACTATAAAGGCGGCGCGGCCGTCCGACCCGCGCAACGAGCGCGTGCAGGTGACGGCGAACGGCGATTTGGTGGCGAGCGCGGTCGCGGTGGTTACGTTAATCAGCTACGCTTACGATGTTCCGATCAATCCTTCCCCCCGCCTTTCCGCTTTACCCAAGTGGGCCTTCCATGAGAACTACGATATTGATGCAAGGGCGCCGGCCAATGCGATCCCGGAGGGTCTTCCTTATAGTGAGGCGCGGAGCCGAATGCAAGCGATCATTCGGGGATTACTCAGCGATCGTTTCAAACTAGCTATGCGGGTGAAGAGGCTGACGATGCCGAGTTATGCTCTTACCGTTGCTAGCGGGGGGCACAAGCTTCAGACGGCGGCGGTCGCAGGGAAGGATTGTATCTTCGATACCGCAGCGGCGGGTTGCCATCACTTTGCGGGTGGGTTTGGGCATCCCTTGAATGGGAAAGCCATCGATATGGACGACCTTGCCCGATACATTGAGAACTGGACGGATATGCCAGTGGTGAATCGGACGGCGCTCCGCGGGCTGTTTACTGTGCGCAGTGAGGGTTGGGCGCCGATGACACTGCCTCCGCCGCCGCCGGATGCCGCGCCGGATGAGAACCGCTTCGCAGGCCTGCCAAGTATCTTCACGGTTTTGGGCAAGCTTGGTCTGGAACTGAAGCAGCAAGAGGATGTTGTGGCCGTTTACTCTGTGGAGCGCATCGAGCGCCCGACCGTAAACTGACAAATTATGTCCGCCATATCGTTGCTAGGATTGGATCTGTAGCTTGGTTACGCGGAGCGATAATGACCTTAATCAAACCGCGGTCGCAGATACCGTGCGCGGGGGCCATCGTGTTTGTTGCGATGATCACCGCTGTTCCGCCTGCCGCGGCGCAAGAAGCGAACGAGGTTGCGGATGCAATCCGGCATATTCAAGCCTTTCCGCTCCAACCGGGCCAGAGCACTGAACTGGGCAGCGAACCCGAGGAGCGCCAGACGTACTTGAGCACCATCGCGGGGGCGCGGGCAGTCGAAGCGATCCCGGTTCTTGAGAGCTACTATGCGCGGACGACAAACCCTAACATCAAGGCGGGAGTGGCCTCCGCGTTAATACGATTGGGTGACAAGAAAGATATCTACCGAAAGTACGTTGCCGCGAATGCGATGGAACGTATTCGAAGTAACGATGTGGGCCAGGGATCGGTAGATGCGATGTCCTTCGTTGACTTGATTCCAAACTCCAGGGCGGCGGAAGGGATAGCGCTTCTCGAGGAGTACTACGCTCGCACAACAGACCCGGAAATCAAGGAGGGCGTGGCGTCCGCATTAGTCAGGCTGGTGGATAAGAACGAGGCCTACTGGAAGTTTCTTCTTGTGCTCGCGACCCCGGCGGTTGAAAGCGACGCCCCCGCATACGCGCTGGCGGTGGGAGATATGCCCTTCAGCCTCGGCCCACTCGCGAGAGCTGAGGATCCGCGTGGCGTACCGCTCTTGCGCGACGCGTTGGCGTCTCCCAATTTCTTCGTCGCATCACTGGCGGCAGAAGGACTGGCGCAAGCAAACGACGTGGCCTCGGTACCGTTGATCATCGATGCCTGCAAGCGGCTGCCTCCGGATATGGCTCGCTTCCTTGCGGATTCCCTTCTCTTCTTCAATGATCCGCAAGCTCAAAAGACGTTTGCGTTGTACTTCCCGACGACGAATGTTTCGGAAGCGAGAGCGTACCGCGGCGGGGTGTTTGCGGGGATTCCGCAGCATGCAAAGTAAGAGCGGCGGCCAAGAATCTGAAGGTTACTATGAGCCGCGGATTAACGCCGATAAACACGGATTGTTGGGGTGAACCCCTGGGGTGACTCTGTGAGGTCCTCGTCTTACAACCAATCGGATAAGTCGATCTTGCGGTCAGGCTAGTGAGGTAAGGCGCTCAATTAATCGCGACGGCTCGCTGGCCGTCTCCGGCGGCAGCCTGCGGAAAGCGCTGAGCAGACATGCTTCTTGCGAATTAGACCGGTCATGGATTCGTCATGTTGTCATTTTCAAGTGTTAGGTTCAAAAAGATGCACCAGAGTTTATTGTTGGTCTGCGCGGTGGCGGCGGTGGCGGCGCCGGTCGCGTTGTTTCCAGTGCTCCCGAGCAACGTGACTATCGGGAAGCAGGCGGATGCTTCGTTTCTTTTGCCTACCAGCCAGTTGCTGCGGCCGTGGGGACAGGAGATCGCGCTAAAAGGACGGCCGGTGGATGCGGCGTTCGATACAGATGCGCGCGTGATGGCCGTCGTCAATACGGACAGCGTCGATCTGTTCGACGTGGCGAGCGCAGGCGCGGTGGGGAGCTTTCCGCTGAAGGTGTCGTCGTATGCGGGCGTGGCGTTTCGGCCGGAGTCGCGGGAACTGTGGGTGAGCGAGACGGTGCGGAAGGGCAATGACAATGTGGTCGTGATCGATTTGGACAAGAAATCGGTCACGCGCATTGCGTTAAAGGGGCATGAGGTGCCGTGCGGGATCGGGTTCTCGCGCGATGGGCGGACGGGGTATGTGGCGATGAGCCGGTCGAATACGGTGGCGGTGATTGACGCGGCGGCGCATACGGTGACGAAGGAAGTGGCGGTGGGAATTGCGCCGTTTGGGGTGGTCGTGGCGTCGACGGCGGGGCGCGTGTTTGTTTCGAATCGCGGGGGACGCAGGCCGACGGCGGAGGATACGACGGCGCCGACGAGCGGGTCCGACGCGGTGACGGATCCGGTGAGCGGGACGACGACGAGCGGGACGGTGACGGTGATGGATTCGCGGTCGCTGAGCGTGGGGGTGGCGGCGGTGCCGCAGTTCCCGAAAGGGCTGATGGGGAGCCAGCCGGTGGCGGTGGCGTGGTCGCGCGATGGGAAGCGGCTGTATGCGGCGTGCGGCGGGATCAACGCGATTGTGGCGCTGGAACGGCGCGGACCCGAGTGGAGTGTGGTGGGCGCGCTGCCGACGGGATGGTTTCCCTCGGCAATCTTAGTGGACGCGGGGAACGCGCTGCATGTGGTGAACATTAAAGGCGTCGGGAACACGATGGGCGCGGATGGGACGTTCAATTCGCGGAATTTTGAGGGGTCGGTGGAAGTGGTGCCAATGTCGGGCGCGGCCGAGTTGGCGGCGGGCTTGCGGGAAGTGGCGGCGGCCAATGCGCCGAAGCTGGCGGCGTCGGGCGGGGTGGAAAACTTGCCGTCGCTGGGGATCAATCATGTGTTCTTCATCATTAAGGAGAACCGGACTTATGACCAGGTGTTCGGCGACATTGCGAAGGGGAACGGCGACCCGCAGTTGACGATGTTTGGGCGCGAGGTGACGCCGAACCATCATGCGTTGGTGGAAAAGTATGTGTTGCTCGACAACTTCCACGACAATGGCGCGATTAGTTTCGATGGGCATCAGTGGTTGATGCAGTCGTTTGTAAGTGACTATACGGAGCGGGCGTTTGCGGCGAGTCCGCGCGGGTATGCGTGGAACATGGCGGACGCGCTGACGGTGGCGCCGACGGGATTTTTCTGGCAGGGGCTGCCCGGGCAGCGTGCGTTCCGGCCGCTGTCGATCCGGATTTCGGGCGAGTTTTGTTTGCCCGCGACGGTGGATACAAAGACGGCAAACGTGGTGGACATCAACGAAGAGGATGTGCTGGACTGGCCGGCTTACTGGAAGATGTACCAGGACGGGACGTGGCGCGCGAAGGTGCGGGAGACAGCGGGCGTGCCGGCGATTGCGAAGTATCTGGATGTGAAGTTTCCGTTCAATAGCACGGTGGTGCCGGATCAGATGCGCGCGGATGCGTTTCTGGACGCGTTTCACGAGATGGAGACACGTGGCGATGCGCCGCAGTTGAACGTGATCGCGTTGACGGCGGATCATACGAATGGGACGAAGCCGGGGTCGCCGACGCCAAGAGCGATGGTGGCGGATGACGATTATGCGATCGGGCGGATGGTGGAAGCGATTTCGAAGAGCCGGTTCTGGAAGGACAGTTTGATCTTCATTGTGGAAGACGATGCCCAGAACGGGCGCGATCATGTGGACGGGCATCGGACGGTGGCGCTGGCGATTGGGCCGCACATTCGGCGGGGCGCGGTGGATTCGAACTTTTATACGCAGAGTTCGATGGTGAGGACGATTCAGGAGATCTTCCGGATACCGCCGCAGACGCGGTTCGTGGCGGCGGCGCGGACGATGGCGAGTATATTCACGGCGGACGCGGATATGTCGAGTTATGAGGCGGTTCCGGCGAAGATTGCGTTCGATGAGATGGATCCACCGGTGCGGGCGCTAAAGGGGGAGCGGCGATGGGCGGCGGAGGAATCGGCGCGGATGAATTGGAAGGAAGTGGATCAGGCGCCGAGTGCCGGAAACCCCGCCCCTGCTTGATCTGACCGAACACCGGTGCCGCGTATACCGCTTTGAATCGGGTGTTGGACGTGGAGGCGAGAAGGGTGGCGAGTAAGTAATTCACTTTATTGAAAATGAGCGGCTTCCATCTTATTAGGGCAATAATAGAGTTGACAACTCACAGATAGATACTATTGTGGTGACGTGACAGAAGCGGGGAGCGTCACGCAGCGAGTGCCTTAGCGACACGTGGACATGGGACGGAACTAACTGGGCACAACAATTTCCGCTCGTTTCTCCTCCCGGGCGCTACTTCGACGGTGAAGGAATGACTTATGACGCGACAACGGGGAATGTCGTTCTCTTTGGCGGTGCTGGCGTAGGTATTCTACATTTTTCGGGGACACCTGGATTTGGGACGGGGTTGCGAAAACCTGGACTCAGCAGTTTCCGGCACTAAGTTCGTCACCTCGTAAGACGACGATTGCATACGACTACACCGCTTGCAACGTAGTCCTTTTTGGAGGGAACAACGCTAAAACCAATCTTCGACATTCAGTCCCGGCACGCGTTGAAATTCCTGCGTGTTGTGAGTGACCAACGTGGCTCCATGCGCAAGCACGGTCCCGGCGATCAGCATATCCAAAAGTCCGATCGATTGGCCGTGTTTCTCTAAAGAGGCCCGTAGCGCGGCGGAGTGGCGCGCGGCGCGCTCTTCGAACGGCAATATGGTGATAGCTCTGAGTAGGCTTTGCAGTTCCTCTCGCCGCCGCACCGCCGCCCGCGATCCCAGAGTTCCAAATTCCAATTCATAGGCGATGATTGCAGGCACCGCAATCTCGTTGGGATGAACACTCGCGATGCGTTGCCGGACGCGGCCCTTTCCCTTGAGCGCGTGGATCACCGCATTCGCGTCGAGGGCGAACATCAGATTTTTTCCCGGCGCACGTCTTTACCGAAACCTCTTCGAAGTTCGGACGTGTCCAGGAAGTCCTCATCCTTCCAGCTACCGAACAGCGAAAGAATATCCGCGGGCCACTCCGAGTTCGCACGCCGCCTCACTGCTTCGGCCACCCATTTGCTCGCTGATTCACCTGAACTCTCCACGTGAGTCTTAAGAAGTTTCTCAGTTTGATCATCCAGATAGATCGTAAGCTGTGCCATATAAGTGCAATTATAGGTTACCATGAAAGCCTTCCAGCGCCATCGGGACTAGCTCAGCATGCATGTTTTCATTCGACATTGGCGCCTTTACCTCTATGAAGGCGCCGAACTCGCCATCTTCATGATTTCCGCGTGTGTCTTTACCGTGCTGCTGTTCGATCCCGGGCTTGCCGCGATCCATTGGTTTCCCAGCGCGGTCGTCCGCCGGATCTTTATGGGAATTGCGATGGGTCTTACCGCCATCCTGATTATTCATTCGCCGATGGGCAAGCGATCCGGCGCGCACTTCAATCCCGCGATCACGCTTACGTATCTTCTGCTTCGCAAGATCGCGATGTGGGATGCAGTGTTCTATGTCATCTTCCAATTTATCGGCGGCGTCGTCGGCGTGGGCGTGGCAGCGCTAATCCTCGGGAGCACGATCGCCATCCCGCAAGTCGATTATGCCGTCACGGTACCGGGAAAATACGGAGCCGCCGCCGCCTTCTTCGCCGAGCTGTTCATGGCAACGGTGTTGATGGCCGTGGTGCTCTGGTCCTCCAACCGGCCGCATCTTGCGAACTACACCAGTTATTTTGTGGGAATCCTAATCGCGTTTTACATTCTGTTCTTTGCGCCGGTATCCGGGTTCAGCATCAATCCCGCGCGCACCACCGGGTCCGCCGTCTTCGCTCGTCTTTGGACAGCCTTGTGGATCTACTTCACCGCGCCTCTTCTGGGCATGATGAGCGCCGCGCAAGTCTACCTGTTCACGCAAGGGCCCGACCGTATTCTTTGCGCCAAACTTCACCCCGATCCGAAATATCCCTGTCCGTTCCTTTGCCATTTTCCGTATCATCGTCATCACTCGTAAGCAGGGTAGCTTGTATTCTTGGAAGAATGTCCAACGACTACGACGTGATTGTGATCGGAACGGGAGCTGGCGGCGGAACGCTTGCTTTACATTTGGCGCAAGCGGGAAAAAAAATCCTGATTCTGGAGCGCGGACCCTTCATGCCCCAGGAGAAACTGAACTGGGACACACAGGCGGTGTTTCTCGACAATCGGTATCACACCAAAGAAGTCTGGCAAGACAAAGAAGGGAAGGACCTTCATCCCCAGCAGGCGTACTTCGTCGGGGGGCAGACCAAGGTGTACGGGGCGGCGATGTTCCGCATGCGCGCGGAAGATTTCGGCGTGATCCAGCACCAAGGTGGAATTTCACCGGCTTGGCCGATCTCTTACGCCGATATGGAACCGTATTATACGCAAGCCGAGGAGCTCTTTCACGTGCACGGGGATCTGGGAACGGCGCCTTCGGTTCCGGGCGGATTCGGTTCTTCGTTCGATCCCACCGAGCCCTTCCATTCGAAGAAGTACCCGTATCCCGCGCTTCCAAACGAGCCGCGGATGCAGACTATTGAAGAGGACGTCCGTAAGTTGGGAGTGAACACGTTTCCGATGCCGCTCGGCCTCAAGCGCGATGACACCGATCCTATCGCCTCGAAGTGTATTCGTTGCGACACGTGCGACGGCTATCCCTGCCTGGTACACGCGAAATCCGATGCTGACATCAATTGCATCCGCCTCATTATGCATCTGCCGAACGTCACGTTGATGACAAACTCGCTGGTGACTCGGCTGATCACTAACAGCGAAGGCACCGCGGTGACCGCCGTGGAAGTGATTCACTCCGGCGACGGCAAGAGCGCGCCGGCGGCTTCACCGAACGCGGCCACTTACACCGCCGGTCTGTTCGCGCTCTGTGCGGGCGCGGTCAATTCCTCCGTGGTTCTGCTTGTTTCCGCGAACGACCGGCATCCCACGGGGCTGGCCAATCGATCCGATCAAGTGGGCCGCAATTTCATGTATCACCAGGCGGACGCGCTGCTCGCGCTAACGAATGAACGCAATGAGGATAGTTACACCAAGACGTGGGGAACTAACGATTTCTACCTGAAAGATCCCGATCCCACTTATCCGTTTCCGCTCGGCCAAGTGCAACCGATCGGCAGCTTTCATTACGAGATGATGAAGAGCGACGCCCCGTTTTTCACACCCGGGTTCGTGCTGGAAAGCCTGAAACATTACGCGATGCCGTGGTGGCTGACTACGGAAGATCTTCCCGATCCGGAGAACCGAGTTACCATCCATAACGCGACTCCGCTGTCGATCCAAAGCTTTCAGCCGGGGGTCGCCGGCGCTCACCCATCCGGCGACACCGGCCATACCAACGAATGCGAGCCGGTCACCGACGCGGCGCCAAAGCGCATCCAGCTTTCTTACACGCCGAACAATGTGGAGTCGTTTGAACGTCTGAAAGACCGCTGGGTGGGCGTTCTGAAAAAAGCGGGGCATGCCACCACCGCGGTACCGCTCCACGTGTACTTCAAGAAGCGCATTCCCATTGAAGGCGTGGGGCATCAGAACGGAACGTGCCGCATGGGTACCGATCCGACGACGAGCGTTCTCGACGTGCATTGCAAAGCGCACGATCTTGACAACCTCTATGTGGTGGATGCGTCGTTCTTTGTGTCCGCGAGCGCGGTGAACCCTTCGCTGACCATCATCGCCAATGCGATTCGAATTGCGGACCACCTGCTTGCAGAACGGCTGAAATGAGCGAATGGTCTTGAAAGTGCCAATGAAAGGTTTCGAGGCACTGTGACCAAGACCAAAACGATTCACGTCATTCTTAATGCCTCGTCAGGCCTGGATGACAACAAGAACGAAGCGCCAGAAACGCTGAAACGAATCCTTTCCGAAGGCGGTCTGGAGCCGGACATTCGCCATATCGACAAAGGAACGGACCTTTGCGAACTGGCGCGAGAAATGGTTCGCAGCGGCGCGGAGACGGTGGTGGCCGCGGGCGGTGACGGGACCATTAACGCCGTAGCGTCCGTGCTTGCGGGAACCGATGTTACGATGGGCGTGATTCCGGCGGGTACGCTGAATCACTTCGCGCGCGACCTGCAGATTCCCATCGATATCACCGCCGCCGCGAAAATCATTGTGGAGGGTTGCACGGCGCGCGTGGATGTCGGCGAGGTCAATGGTCGCCGATTCATCAACAATGCCATCATTGGCTTGTACCCGATCTACCGCTTCCAGCGGGAGCGGAATGAGAAGCGAGGCAAGCATAAGTTTCTCGCTATGGCCTCCGCCGTTATCAGCGTGTTCCGCCTGAATCCCGGCCTGCGTGTAAGTCTGGAAGCCGAGGGTAAATCGGTTGAACGGAAGACTCCGTTCCTCATGGTTGCCAACAATCGGCATGAAATGGAAGGCTATCGGCTGGGGAATCGCGAAAGCCTCAGCTCCGGTTCGCTGTGCGTTTACGTCATGCATCACATGAGCCGCTTTCGCCTGGGGCTTCTGGGACTCAGCGTATTGCTGGGGCGCTTTAGTAAGTCCAGAGACTTCGACGTTCTGAGTGCACCGGAGGTAAAGCTGGAAGGCAAGCGCAAGATGATTGGGATTTCGCTCGATGGGGAAGTAATTCGAATGGAACTCCCGTTGCACTATCGGTCACTCCCGGGCTCACTGCGGGTAATTGTACCTGAATCTTACAAGGCCCGGAACTGAGGTCCCCATTCGCACCATCGTCCACTTATCCGACCTGCACTTCGGGAATGCGTTTGAGTTCCTGCTGGACCCGTTGATCGATGCGGTGGAGCGGTTGGCGCCCGACCTGGTAATCATTTCCGGCGATTTCGCGGAACACGCGACGACCGCCGAGTTCGACGCTGCGCGCACTTATATCGCACGGCTTCCCGGCCCCCAGTTGCTAGTCCCGGGCAATCATGACTTAGCCTTTTATGATCCGCTGCGGCGTGTGCGGGAAGGACTTCGCAACTATCGTAACTACATCACGAGGGATTTACACCCTACCTTCACGGACGATGAGATGACCGTCATCGGAATTACCACGCCGCGGAAATTTCCGATGAAAGGCGGACGCATCAGCGCTCACCAGGTGGAGTATGTGCGTGAACGGACGTGTGACGTGGCGCCGCCGGTGATCAAGATATTGGTCACGCATCATCCTTTGGATCTGCCGGAAGACTACAAGAAGCGTAACTTGGTGCATCGAGCGCGCGCAGCGGTGGAAGCCTTATCTCCTTGCGTCGACTTGATGCTTGCCGGGCACCTGCATCTCAGTTCCACCGGAGCGACGGCCGCGCGTTTTCACACGACCGGGCATTCGGCTATCTTTGCGCAGGCCGGAACCGCGATATCCATGCGGAATAAGGGCGAGCCGAACTCGTTCAATCTGATCCGGCTGAAGCCGGAGGAGATTGAGATTGAGCACCAGACCTGGGACAGCGGCACCCGATGCTATCGGCCCCAGCCCTGCGAGCATTTCGAACACGGCTCGAAAGGCTGGGAGAAATGCGTCGGGGCGGAAAAGAAGGAACAAGTTCAGCTTTAAGCGGCGTTACAGCTTCGTCGGTGTGGGATTCTCGACCGCGCTGCGTTGAACTACAACGGTAAACTTCGCCGCCACTGCCGAGATCGCGCCCACCGCAGCCAGAATCGGCGCGAGCACAGCTCCGATCACCGCAACGGTCACCGGGATTTCGATGAAAGTCCGTCCGTGCTCATCTTTGATAATGATCCGTTGCACGTTCCCTTCGTGAACCAGTCCATGTACTAAGTCAACCAGCTTCGAACCGACCACCTGGAAGGTATCCACCACATCATGTATGCTCATAATCGCTCCGTTAAACGATACGCGGAAGCTTGCCGGAAAGTTCGCTACTGGGCGCGAATCTTTTCCTACTGAGCCGCGGCGCCGTGTTCCGAAAGCAGAGAGGCCGCCTCTTGCGCCGAGACCGGGGCTCCGCTTTCCAACTGCTCGCGTATGAGGTCCGCTACGCCAGGCGACCACACCTTGGCCATGGTCAGGAGAAAGATGGACTTCAGCTCAGGCGGGGTGGCGTTAAGTTGAACGCGCACCGAAGGTAATTCGTTTTTTCCCTGCCGGAGTAAGTACGCGGCAAGAGCTCCTTGCGTAGTCACATCGGTAGTCGCGCCGGGTTCCGCGAACAAGCGTGCCACGGTATCCAGAATAGCCGGCGAGCCATACCGGGCCAATAGAAGTGCAGTGTGCTCGCGGAATATAGCGTCTTGTTCGCTCTTGAATGCCGTGAGATGCTCCACGAACAGACCATCGGGCTCGGGTAAGGTCTTATCGGGTAGCTGAGCCAATAAGTCAAAGTCCACCAATGACTTTGGCCGCCTCATCTCGCCCAGTAAGAACGGCCTTGCGTCTACGGGCGAGAGATCGAAGAGACATTTCAGAGCGTTCGAACGAATCGGAGGATAAGTGAGCCGGCTGGGATCTTCCAATAGCTTAACCAGCATTCCGGCCATAGCGGGATCGCGGATGGAGTTCCAGCCCGCGCCCAGCAGATATTCCTGGCTCTGCTCACCAGAAAGGCGAACTCACGCACCAGCAGGGGCCGGACCGCGGCGGCGAGGTCGGTATTCTGCCCGGCGCGCATGACCAGCAGGACCGCCGCCGCGCGCCGGTTCGCTCCCGCACGGAACGGCAGGCTGGCAGCTAACTCCTCCGCATAATCACTGGGTGATTTTTCACCGGTCGCGGTCACAATCTGGAACAGGCTGTAGTTCGGCTCTACTGCTGGATCGCGAAGGGCTGCTTCCAGCAGGCTCGAAACCAAGGGGCGGTTACTGGACCGATCCAACCGGAGTGCAAATTGAGGAAACCCAGGTTCTACGAACCATTTCACTTTTTCCCGAATTGCAGACTCGCCGTCCAGGTATGAAAGCTCGCTTGCCAGAGTGCGTTTTGTTGTGGCATCGCGGGTGGCGGCGAGTTCCTCGGAGATGCGCCTCACCTCGGCGGCTTCCTGTTCTTCCGAAGCCGCTGCGATCACGAACGATATCTCGTTACTCGTCAACGGGAAGGGGAACTGCGGTTGATCGGCTCCCGTTGAATTCGACACGCGCCTGGATGTGACGGAGGCCGAGTAAGTCCCGGGTTTATCGAATCGGTAATAGTCATTTAGGGTAAACGGCATGGTCGCCGATTCCGCGGTAAGTGGTTCGATAGATACGAAGTCGCGGCAGTAGGTATTTTCCAGTTTCACCACGCCATCTTGAGGCGAAACCGAAAACTGATCTTCGCAGGAAGGTTGGATTGGAACCGTAAGATCCACGTTGTAACTTCCGGACCTGGTGCTAAAAGACAGAAGAAGGCGAATGGGTTCGCCCATGCGATAGACCGGCTTTTTATCCGCAAGCGCGAGGGTCGCCCGCGGATCGCCGCCTTGCCCGAGGAGTGTCAACGGGACCAACAACAATGTCCACGTGAACTTCAACGTGATTGCGCGATCCATTCGCGTACCTGCTCTTCTAATATCGCAAGCGGAAGCGCGCCGTTGCGCAGCACCACATCATGGAAATTGCGGACGTCGAACTTCGGGCCCAGTTCCTTCTCAGCCAGCGTTCGTAACTCCTGAATCTTGAGTTGGCCGATCTTATACGCCAGCGCCTGTCCAGGTACCGCGATGTAGCGATCCACCTCGCTTTCCATGAAGTCTTTCGAAGGGTTGGCGCCTGACCCATAGAGATAATCGACCGCCTTCTCGCGTGACCACCCCTCGCTATGGAGGCCGGTGTCAACGACCAACCGCGCGGCCCGGAACAGTTCACTCTGCAACTGCCCGTAACGTTCGTAGGGTGTCTCATACATGTTCAAAGCAAGGCCCAGCGTCTCCGCATACAAGCCCCAGCCTTCCGTGTAAGCCGTAAAACGGGAGACTTTGCGAAAGTCCGGCACATCCGTCATCTCCGAAGCGAGCGCGATCTGCAGGTGATGTCCGGGGACGGACTCGTGCAGAATCAAAGACTCCAGGCAGCAGTTGGATTGCTTCTCCGGGTCCACCGTTCGAAGGAAGAAGTAACCCGCGCGCGATCCGTCGAGGGCCGGACGCTGATAATACGGCGCGGCGGTGCGGGCCCGGTCCGCCGGAATGGCTGCCACTCCATAAGTCATCCTCGGCAGAACTTTGAACAACTTCGGAAGCTCGGGATCGATGCGCTTGGCAATGTCGCGGCCATGAACCAGAATTTCGTCTTCGGTATGAAAGCGAAACTTCGGCGCGTTTAAGACCTGGTCGATGAACTCCTGCGACGTCCCGGTGAATTGCAATTCCTTGCGGATCTCCGCCATCTGCGCCTGAATCCGCTCGACCTCTTTAAGGCCGATTGCGTGGATCTGTTGGGGCGTGTAGTCCGTAGTGGTCATGCTTTTCACCCGCGACGCATACATTTCCTGACCGTTGAACGCGGCCGACAAGCCGATGGAATCGCGGGCGCTTGGCAAGTAGGTGTCGTTGACGAAACTCCGCAGCTTCCGCCAAGCGGGGATGAACGAGTCTTTGTACGCGGCGATCGCCTCAGTGCGCAGACGCTGTTGGTCGGCTTCGGAGATCCCCGGCGGAAACTTCGTAAATGCTTTGAGGAGCGGACTCGCCAGGGGATCACGCGCCATCTCGGTGTCGAGTTGCTTCACTTCCAGTTTCGCCACCAGCGCGGGCTGGACCTTCTTATGGGCGATGGCAAACTGCCCGGAAGCGATGGTTTCGCCGACCCACTTCGGCAGCGCGCGCAGGCGAGCGATCTGAGCTTCGTAATCTGGAATGGTCTTGGCTGGCGCGATTGACATGGTCGAGAAAACGGTTAGGTGACCGCCGAAGAAATGGTTGACGGCGTTGTACGCTCCCATGGTGTCCATGTCTTCGATCTCGTTCTTCAAGTCCCATTCCAGAATGCGGTAGCTTAGGCGGTCCTGTCCAGCCGAGGGCTCCGGGGCGTCATGCAGCCGCTTCAGAAACTGATCCAGCGCGGCGCGCCGTTCGCTCTGGTGTTCGGGCGAGGGATCGCCCCAGCGGTCGTTGTAATCCGCGCGTCCGACCGAGGTCGCCAACTCCGGATTTTCGCGAAGCAGGAACTCGTAGTAGTCCGAGAAGAGCCGCTGCAAGTCAGGCGTTTCAGAGCGCAACGGCGCTCCGACGATCAGAAACGCGGTCAACAATGTTGCGAAGCGCATATAGTGGGCGATATTAGCAGGAATTTTTCCCCCGACCGTAATCGTCACAAAACAGAGACGTTCGGTCGGTAATGAACCTGATTTAACAGCCCTGGCAACCGTTGTAAACTAGACAACTCTCCAAATCTGCTCCAGCATTACCCAATACCCGGTGAGCAGACATCCCCCAAGCTTGCTTACCAATCTGGTACGAGGGAGTTTATGAGCGCAAATCGTTGGCTTCTCAGTGTAGTCAGTTTTCTACTGGCCTTAAGTATGGCCAGTCCGTCGCCGGCGCAGCAGGTTACCGCGGCTATCAACGGCGTCGTCACCGACCAAACCGGCAGCCAAGTGGCGAGTGCCAAAGTGACCGCGACCGACATCGATCGGGGAACGGTCCTCACTACGCAAACCGGCACCAACGGATCGTTTGAACTACCGACGGTTCCGGTGGGAACCTACACCGTAAAGGTGGAGCAGCCGGGTTTCACCGCGCAGCAATCGCGGGTGACGCTGGTGCTGAATCAGATCGCCAAGATAGACTTTCAATTGAAGGTCGGCAACGTTAGCACGGCGGTTGAGATCAACTCCACGTCGCCGCTGCTGCAAACCGAGACGACGGACATCGGCACGGTTTTGGAGTCGCGGGAAATTGCCGCGCTGCCCCTGGAGACGCGCAACTATAACCAGCTTGCGCTTCTTATTCCGGGCTCGCTGACCACCAGTCCGGCTTCCTTTAACACCGGGCAAACCACGTTCAATTCGGGCCGGCCGTATATCAATGGTAATCGCGAACAGGCGAGTTACTATCTGTTGGACGGCATGGAGAATACGGAGTTTGTGGACAACAATGTCGCGTTCTCGCCCAGCGTGGATGCGATTCAGGAGTTCAACGTCATCACCAACAATCCAAGCGCCGAGTATGGCCAGTTTCTCGGCGGCGTGATCAGCGTCAGCACCAAATCCGGAACGAATCAGTTCCACGGCGGCGTGTTCGAGTTCCTGCGCAACGACATCTTTAACGCCAATGAATGGTCGCGCAACTTCAGTACGGATCCGACCGTGAACAGTTCGCCCCAGAAGCTGCGATGGAATGAATTCGGCGGCACTCTGGGCGGCCCGATTAAGAAAGACAAGCTGTTTTTCTTCGTGGATTATCAAGGATCGCGGTTTGACAATCCGAGTTCCGGGACCACGGGCACCACGTTCACGGATCTCGAAAAAACGGGCAACCTGTCTGACATTTCAGGCCTGAGCATCCATTACCCCGGAACCACGGTTCCGTTACCTGCGAACCTCACGCAAGCCACGATTTGCGGACCCGGTCAAACAATGGGTGTTAACCCATGCATCACCGGGATCAGCCCGACGGCGCTCAAGATTCTGAATGTATTCCCGTCGGCGAACAATACCGGCACCAATAACGGGACCCTCAACAACCTTTCCTACTCATCCACCAGTCAGACGAATGATGACCAGGGCGACGCCAAGGTGGATTACATTCCGTCGCAGAACGATCACGTGTTCGCCCGCTACAGCCAGATGTATCAGGCCACCACCGTTACTAACTCCGAGCCTTTGATCTATAGCGGCAATAACACCAGCTTCCCGCTGAAGAGTGGCGTGCTGGACTACGTTCACACGTTCTCGCCGAACCTGATCAACGATGTCCGCGCCGGCACAAATTACTTCCCGGCCGAGGGTAATCTGGTGAACGGGGGCAACACCAGCACGGCTGGACTGATCAACGGGCAGCCTACCGCTTATCTCCCGTCGCTTGGATTTTCGGGCTCAAGCGTGGGCGGCTTCGGTACGGTGGATGCGCCGGAGATTTTCCACCAGACCAGCATTCAGGTGGATGACACCGCCATCTTTACGCGTGGCACGCAAACCTTCCATGCCGGCTTCCAATTCATCCGGTATCGCAACGATTACATTCCGGCAACGACGGCTGACGGAGCGGCGGGAGATATTACTTTCACCGGTCAGTACACTGGGAACGCGGAAGCTGACTTCTTACTTGGATTGCCGCAGAACATCGCCTACGGTAAAGGTTTCAGCGGAACGGTGGGACAGCGGAACGATGCGATCGGCGCCTTTATTCAGGACGATTGGCGTGTGACGCCCAAGCTGACCGTCAACTTCGGCCTGCGCTATCAAGTCTTCACGCCCATCTATGAGGTTCATAACCGGATGACCAACTTCGGAGAGTATTCGGGCGCTATCGAACTGGCGGGTGTGGACGGCAACAGCCGCGCGCTTTACAACCAATACAACGGAATTGCGAACTTTCTGCCGCGGTTGGGCGTGGCTTATACTCCCTTTAAGAATACTGTCGTCAGAGCCGCTTTCAGCCGCTCCAGCTTTCAGGAAGGCACCGGAGAATATAACCGTTTGGCCACGAACGCACCTTGGAACACGGACTTGGTCGGAACCTTTAGCGCGGGCGCCAATGGGTCAATTCCGAACGGCCAAGTTACTCTGGATCAGGGTTTCGCCGCGCTTGGTTCGGCCAGCGGCGCAGCGTGTACCACGCAGACGGTCACCTCCGCACCGGCTTCCTGCTTTGCGGGCGTGCGGCTACACCTGACTGACCCGAACTATCGGCCCGCCGTTTCCAACCAATGGAACTTCAGCGTGCAACAGCAGTTCGGTAACAACACCACGCTGCAGGCGGCGTATGTGGGGCAGCACTCGGATCACCTGGCATCGATTTACGATGCCGGGCAGGCCGTCTTATTGCCGAACGGGACAACGGTTCCCGGACCTTACCTTGGCGGCAACCCTACTTTGAAAAACGACGGTACGGGTCAGGTAAGGCTGAACACCTCGACCGGGATTCAGAACTACGATGCGCTGCAGCTTTCCGCTCAACAGCGCTTTACCCGTGGACTTACTTTCCAGATTAATTACACATGGTCGAAGTGCCTCACGAACAACCAGGGTTACTACGGACGCTATGGCGACAACGCCGCCAGCCAAGCCAGCGCGGACGTGGCGTTCCAGGAGTACGTCTACAACACCAGCCTCGAATACGGCTTGTGCGATCACGATGTGACCAACGTGTTCAACGGCTACCTTACGCAGGATCTTCCTTTCGGGCGCGGCCGCGCTTACGGCGCCAACTCGAGTAAGTTAGTGAACGCGGTTTTGGGTGATTGGCAGATCAATACGATCTTTACGGTTCACGGCGGCTTCCCCATCTCCATGCTCGACTGGGCGGGCGACGGCGGCACCGGTTCATTCCAACCGCGTCCGGACTGCATCGCGCCTTCGAAGGAAACTCCCTACGCGCAATATGGCGGCGGCGGATACGTATGGTTCGATGCGAGTACGATGCGTGATCCCGCTCCCGGCACTCTGGGGAACTGCGGAGTCGGCTCAGAACGTGGGCCCGGCATCAAACAGGTGGATATTGGGCTGTCGAAGCACTTTAACATTACGGAACATCAAAACGTGGAGTTCCGGGCGGAAGCCATCAACGCTTTCAACAGCCCCATCTTCGCGGTGTCGGGGTATGGAATCGATGTGTTCTCGAGCTCCGGTTCGCTGCTCCCCAACGGCACGGTCAACCCCGCATCCACAACAGGCGTGGTCAATACCTCGGTAGGAGCGAGGAATTTGCAGTTCGGACTTAAGTACAATTTCTAAGTCCAAACCGCATCGATGCCGAACCAAACGCGCCGCGACTGGATACTTGGCCTGAGCGGCGCTGGAATTGGTTTCGGGGGTGCGGCGGCGGCGGAAGCGGAGTCACCGGTAAAGCGCCTGCCGGAAATCGAAGTTCATCCGGGCGGCCACTTCCTGCAAACGGAAGGCGGCCGCCCTTTCTTTTGGTTGGGCGACACGGCGTGGGAACTAATCGATAGAACGACGCGTGAGGAGTGCAGTTATTATCTGCAAGCCCGGTCGAGGCAAGGGTTCACGGTCATTCAGACGGTTGTTTTGGCGGAGTTCGAAGGCATTAGAGAACCAAGCGCGCTCGGGATGAAGCCTTTCGCGGGCGGTGATCCCCGAAGGCCGAACGAGGCTTATTTCGGCCGTGTCGAAGAAATTGTTCGGGAAGCCGCCGGCCGGAACCTGTATGTCGCGTTACTTCCAACATGGGGAGATAAGCTGACGGCTCCGTGGGGAGACGGTCCGCGTCTTTTTCGATCGGACAACTTACCGGATTCGTATAACTATGCGCGTTATCTTGCGAACAAGCTGAAAGATTGCAGCAATATTGTATGGATGCTCGGCGGTGATCGTCCGCCGCGGCTTAGCGGAACGCAGGGCGGTTCCATGCAAACGCATGCCCAAGACGCCGGTTTTCCGGCCACTTCAGACTGGACGCCAGTCTGGCGCGAGATCGCGCGCGGGTTAGGCGACGGCTCGGAAAGAAGGCCATTGATCGCCTATCATCCGCAAGCGGGATCGCAATCCTCGTCCGTCTTGCTTCCCGATGAAAAGTGGCTTTCCATCAACGGCATGCAGAGTGGGCACGGCGGCGGCCATGACGTTCCGGTGTGGGATTGGATTGCCCGCGACTACGCACTTACTCCTCCGAAGCCAACCCTTGATCTGGAGCCGAACTATGAAGATCATCCGTTCAACCCGTGGCCGCGCTGGAACCCCGCGACTGGGTACTTCCGCGATCTGGACGTGCGCAAACAAGTGTATCGATCCGTATTCGCGGGTGGCTGCGGCGTAACTTATGGCCACCATGCGGTGTGGGGTTTTGTGGGTGGCCGCAACCCCGTAATCAACTATGCTGATCGGGACTGGATCGACGCGCTTCAGCGGCCCGCCGGACGGCAAATGCAATTCCTGCGCAGCTTGGTGGAATCGCGTCCTTTCTTCGACCGCATACCCGATCAGTCGCTCATAATCGGCAACCCGGGAGAAGGCGCGCTACACATGCAGGCAACTCGCGACCGGCGGGGAACCTTCGCTTTCATTTACGTTCCCGCCGCCGACCTGCCGGTGCGGGTCGACGTGACTAAGCTGGAACCGGGCGCGTTACGCGCCTGGTGGTACGATCCGCGGACGGGGGTTGGAACTCTGATCGACTCAAACGGAGACAGCTCCGGGCTGCCATATAAATTGCCGTCGTACGGCCCGGACTGGGTGTTGGTTCTCGATAAGACCGCCGCGAACTATTCGCCGCCGGGGTTGGATGCGTGAATCGGAGGTTCATCCACCTTCACGATTCGGTCCACTCCCACGCTCGGCAACGTCTGTACGAGACCGCGCGGCCACGTTATCTCCGCTGATTTGATCTGTTTTTCATTTCCTAATCCGAAGTGGACACGTTTGTCGCTCGACGACATGAACCCGATACTTACTGCGACATGGTTGTAGAGAACGCGTCCCGAAGCGGTAGTTACTTTCACTTTGGCGCCAATGGCATCGCGGTTACTGAAATGCCCGGTCAGTTCGAACTCCAGCCAGTGATTGCCGTTGTCCGCGGAGTTCATCAAGATGCGGGGACGTTCGTTCAGCGAGGTGACGACTAAGTCGAGGAAGCCGTCGTTGTTTAGGTCTCCGAAAGCCGAACCGCGTTGAAAGCCCGTCCGCAGGAAGTCTTTGCCCATTTCGTCCGAGACATCTTCAAACTTCCCGCCGACATTTTGGAATATCGTGTCATGCTGTCGGGCATTGGGCTTGACGTTATCGACATCGCCGTTGGCTGAGTAAATGTCTTTCCACCCGTCATTATCGTAATCGATAAAGCCGGCGCTCCAACCTGAGTAATCCCGGCTGAGCTGAGTTAGTTTGGCTTGCGGCGAGACATAGCGGAACGAATCGCCCCGGTTCTGGAACAGCGCATAGACCTGCCCCATGAGATCGTTGTAGAAGATATCGACCCGGCCGTCATTATCGTAATCTTTCGCGTCGCTGCCCATCGAAGAAACGGCTTTGGAGGTATCGTCATAGGCGACGCCCATGGGTAAGCTCCGATCATCAAACGTGCCATCCCCTTTGTTTATCAGCAGCGTGTTCGGCTCCGTGTCATTGGCGATGAACACATCCTGCAAACCGTCTCCGTTGAAATCCGCGACGGAAATGCCCATGCCCTTACCTTCGGCGGCGGCGAACCCGGACTTATCCGTTATGTCTTCAAACCTGCCGTTGCCCAGGTTGTGGTAAAGACGCGGCGGGACTTTGTCATAGAAGAGGCGCGGATCGCAGTAATACTCTATGCCCGCGGTGCTGCATCGATGATCGGCTTCGGGACTCCACGTGGTGTAGTTCGAGACCGCCAGGTCGAGCAGGCCGTCGTTATCGTAATCGAACCACGCCGCGCCCATGCTTAACGTGTTTTTCGGTTTGGTGATACCGGACCGCTCAGTTACGTCCGTAAACGTGCCATCGCCGTTGTTCCGATAGAGTGCGTTCCGTCCGGCGGCGCAGATAAACAGATCCTCGTTGCCGTCGTTATCGAAATCGCCCACGGCGACGCCGAAGTTATAACCGAGGTCTTCGCCGAGCAGGCCCGCTTTCCTGGTGACATCCTCAAACGTGCCGTCGCCTTTATTGCGAAGAAGGCAGTTATAGAACGCGGATCCTGTCTTCTTGAGTTCCGGCAGCTTCGCGCCGTTGGTGAAGAAGATATCCATTTTCCCGTCATGATCGAAATCGAAGATGGCCACTCCACCGCACATCGGCTGAGGAAAGTACTTCCGGGGCGATAAGTCGTTATTGGTGACGTACGAGAACTTCGACCGGCCGGCGATGTCGGTGAAATGCGGATGCTTACTTAACGTTTCCGCAAAGCCGAGAAACGCGAGTAGCGTAAGGCCGGCGACCCACTTCATTGCACAGACACGCCGGAGACGTTCTTCCTTAACGTTTTGGTGGTCTGGTTGATCTTTTCGGAAGTGCTTTTCTGAAGCGCGAATTCCCTGGTTGCGTCGGCCTTCCGGCCAAGTCTTTGGTAAGCGGTTGCCAGCGCGAAGTGAACCGTGGGATTATCAGGCGCGAGTCGCGCGGCGGTTTCCAGAGGGCCTACGGCGCCGGTGGTGTTATCGGAATCGAGAAGAGCCCGGCCAAGACCCGCGTAAGCTTCCGCGAAGTTTGGATAGATTTTCGTCGCGCGCTCATAGTGCTCGGCGGCTTGCGGCAGTTGATTCGACTGCCTCGCGATCTCACCCAGGTAGAACTCCGCGCCCGCGTTTTGCGGGTTCAACTTCAACTCTTCCTCGAATTCCTTGCCTGCTTCGGCGGCGGCCGGCTGGGACATCAACAATCCGCCGATCCGGTAGTGAACACCCGGCTTATCCGGAACGCGTTTCAGCAGGATTCGATACTCGGCGACGGCCTTCGCGATGTCTCCCTGCTTCTCGAAATTCTCGGCGTTTAACTCGATCACCAGCGGAGAATCGGGCGCGGTGTTCATCAACGTCTGTTCATTACGCCGGCTCAAGTCTGAGTAGACGTGCACCGCCATGAAGAGTATTTCCGGATCGTTCGGGAACCGCTGCTGCAACCACCCGAGGAAGCTCATGGCGTCGTTCTGCTGATTCATCAACATGGAGCAGCGGACGCCGGCGGTGCTGACGACGCGCTTGGACTCGTCCTTCAAGGATGCGTCGCGCATGGCCTGATCGAGCAGCGGCATGGCTTCCGCGCATTGCCCTTTCATGGCGAGATCGACGCCGCGTTCGGCGGGCTCCTGCTTAACCGAGGTGTCTTGCGCGGACGCGATCGAACAAAGCAGCCAGGAGCCAAGGATGAGTGGCCGTCGCATCGAACCGACATTACACCATAACGTAACGTGCTATAGTTCTCAGAAATTGCTTTGGAAGGGAAGGTAGGTGATGGCTGAGGGCCGCTCCTTTTTGTCCCAGGCCACAGGAACGGCATCCGGCACCGCGCCGGGGTCAACACCTGACGCGGTACGCGAGGAACTCGTGCGCGTGCTCGCCAGCCATGAATTCCGAGCGAGCCGCCGTTGTCAGGATTTCCTTCGGTATGTGGTCGAGACCACTCTTGACGGCCGCGCGGACCAATTAAAGGAGCGGACGATCGGCGTGGATGTCTTCAGCCGGCCGGTCTCTTATGAGCCGAGCGACGACGCGACTGTGCGGGTGAAGGCCGGCGAAGTCCGGAAACGGCTCGGACTGTACTATGCGGGCGAAGGGCATGCGGATCACATCCGCATCGAGCTTCCCGGTGGAGCCTATGTGCCGGAGTTTCGGGTGATCGCCGCCGAGCCTTCGATCGCCGCCCCGGTGATACATCCCCCAGCGGAACCCGTTACCAACTACAGCGCGCTCAACCGTGCCGCCGTCACCGCCGCAATTCTGGCGATGGCGCTGGCCCTCGCGCTGATCTTCTATCTGGTGGCTCCGCATGTGGAACCGCCGACTATCGTCGAGCGTTTCTGGGCGCCGGTATTGCAACAGGCCAATGCCCCGGTGGTTCTTTCCGCCGCGTACGTTCCGGTGTACTGGATGAATAAGCCGCCGGGCGCCGGGCCGCCCACGAAGGTGGAGGACTTTAGTCCGCTGAACGATCAGTTTGTGGGCGGCGGAGATCTGCTCGCGATCGCGAACCTGGCGCAGATGCTCGACCGCATGCGACGACCGTATCAGGTCAAGATCGGAACCGAGGTGTCATTCTCCGACATCCGCAGCTCCCCTACCGTGCTGGTCGGATACTCGTATACGCGCTGGAAAGAGATCAGCCGGGAGATGCGCTACTTCATTGACGTGGAGCGCCGACCGCTGATGATCCTCGATAACGGCAAAGCTACTCAATGGTCGCTGAACAACCTCACCAGCGAAAAACATACCGACGAGGATTACGCAATTGTTTCCCGGGTTTTCCACCCGGATACGCGCACGCTTCTGGTGGAACTCGCGGGCATTACGCAGTATGGGACCACGGCCGCGGCGGAACTGGTCACCAATCAGGACCTGCTGAAAGAAGGGTTGAAAGATGCGCCGCACGGTTGGGAAAAGAAGAATCTGCAACTGGTGCTTCATACCAAAGTGATCTCCGGCGTAGCGGCTTCGCAACACGTGGTGGCCGCCTACTACTGGTGAACAATCCCTCTATTTCCAATATGTTTCGCGCGTATCGAACGCTCTCCGAACGCCCCGGCAACGGTTCCGAACTGGATTGTTTCCCTATGCCTGCGCACCATAGCTAGACGGACTGACGCTTGCACCTCACCTTTCTCGATTGGTTTGTCGTCGCATTGTATTTCGCTTTCAACATTGGCATCGGGCTTTATTACAAAGCGCGGGCCAGTGAGAGCGTAAGCGAGTTTTTCCTCGGCGGCCGGAATATTCCGTGGTGGCTTGCGGGCACGAGCATGGTGGCGACCACTTTCGCGGCCGATACGCCGCTGGTGGTTACGGGATTGGTTGCGGTCGGCGGAATCGCGGGAAACTGGCTCTGGTGGAATATGGTCGCGAGCGGCATGATGACGGTTTTTCTGTATGCCCGTCTGTGGCGGCGTTCCGGAGTGATGACCGACATCGAATTCGCCGAAATCCGTTATTCCGG
Source organism: Bryobacteraceae bacterium (assembly GCA_965225785.1). Classification (GTDB taxonomy): domain Bacteria; phylum Acidobacteriota; class Terriglobia; order Bryobacterales; family Bryobacteraceae; genus Bog-113. The sequence goes on from CBDDBV010000035.1 coordinate 1,292,492, forward strand.
GAAGCCGGCGGCGTTTCTGCGCGGATTCCGCGCGCTCTATCTGGGGATTCCGGTCAATTGCATCGTGCTCGGCTGGGTGAACCTCGCGATGGTCAAGATTCTGGTGATTGTGCTCGGCATCAGCCGCACGCAGGCGCTGCTGGTGGTGATCGGCATCATCGCACTCACATCGTTTATCTCCGCCCTATCCGGACTTTGGGGCGTGCTGGTGACCGATTTGTTTCAGTTCGTGATCAAGATGAGCATGGTGATTGTGCTGGCGGTATTCGCGGTACGCGCCGTGGGTGGAATGGATGCGTTGAAGAGCAAGCTGGTGCTGGTGGACCAGGCGCGCGCGGCGGCGACAGGCGGCCACGGGTCCGTGATGGATTTTCTTCCGGATATGAATTCGGCGTGGATGCCGTTAATCACCTTCTTCGTTTATGTAGGCGTGAACTGGTGGGCCACATGGTATCCGGGGGCTGAGCCCGGCGGCGGCGGCTACATCGCGCAGCGCATGTTCAGCGCGAAGGACGAGAAGAATTCGCTGCTGGCCACGCTTTGGTTCAATATCGCGCACTTCGCCATTCGTCCATGGCCGTGGATTCTGGTCGCGCTCACGTCACTGGTGCTGTTCCCGGGCTTGAAAGATCCGGAGACCGGCTACATCCAGGTGATGGTGAATTATCTACCGCCTTACCTGCGCGGGCTCATGATCGCGGCGTTTGCAGCGGCGTATATGTCGACAATCGCGACGCAACTGAATTGGGGCGCAAGCTATGTGGTCAACGATTTCTACCGCCGGTTTCTGAATCGGCACGATACCGACCACCACTACGTGATCGCTTCGCAGTGGACCACTGTTCTGCTGACCGCGGTCTCCGCGGTGATCACGTTTTATATGACGTCCATTGCGGCAGCCTGGAAAATTCTGATCGTCACCGGCGCCGGTACGGGGCTGGTTCTGATACTGCGCTGGTTCTGGTGGCGCATCAACGCGTGGAGCGAGGTATCGGCGATGATTTCGGCTTTTGTGGTTTCCATCGCGCTGCAAACGATCTGGCATTTGGACAGCGATAAGCCGCGCGACTTCGCCTACATCATCCTGATCACGGTGAGCATCACGACGGCCGTTTGGCTGATCACGACGTTTCTGACGCGGCCGGAAACAAACGCGACACTGGAAGCGTTTTATCGCCGCACACGCCCGGGACGCTGGGGCTGGAAACCGATCGCCGCGCTGGCGCCCGAGGTCCCGGTGGCCGGCGGGTTCATCTGGAACATCTTCGACTGGTTGGCCGGCTGCGTTCTCATTTACGGCCTGCTCTTTGGTACCGGCAAACTGATCTTTGGGGAAACCGGATTGGGTCTTGGTCTCTGCGCGATCGGTGTGGCGGCCGGGGCGTTCATCTATATGGATCTCTCGCGGCGCGGCTGGAGCACCATTGCTCAGTAAGAACGCTGAGGTAAGACGCCGAGTAACCTATGAAATACTTTAACCGCGCCATTGCGGCATTTACCATGAGCGTCGCCGCTTACGCCGCTCAGCCTGAGCTTCCTTTGATGCCGATGCCCGCGCATGTGGAGCGGGCCGCGGGATCGCTGACCATCGGCGGCGACTTCCACGTGGGGTTGTGCGGGACCGGCAATCCCGCTCTGACCCGGACACTTTCCCGATTCGCCGGACGGATTGCAGCCGAGACCGGTCTCGTTCTGCTCTCGCCCGTGGGTTCCGATTGTACGCATGCCACGCTTGCGATCGAATGCCAGCGCGTCATCACCATTCCGGCGCTGGGCGACGACGATTCGTATAAGCTTCAAGTTACACCGCAATCTGCGCACCTGACGGCCGCTACTTCGACCGGAGTGCTGCGCGGGCTGGCCACTTTCGAGCAGTTGATACAGCCGGCCCAGTCCGCTTTTGCGGTTTCGGCCGTATCGATTGAGGACCACGCCCGATTTCCCTGGCGCGGGCTGAGCCTGGACGTCGCGCGCCACTGGATTCCGTTTGAAGTGGTGGAGCGAAACCTGGACGCGATGGCCGCGGTGAAGCTCAACGTTTTTCACTGGCACCTTTCCGACGATCAGGGTTTTCGCGTGGAGAGCAAGATTTTTCCTAAGCTGCAGGGCGAAGGTTCCGACGGCCATTTCTATACGCAGGAACAGATTCGCCAAGTGGTGACTTATGCGGCCGAGCGCGGGATTCGTGTGATCCCGGAGTTCGACATCCCGGGACATGCGACGAGTTGGCTAGTGGGTTATCCGGAACTGGCGAGCGCGCCCGGGCCCTATAAAATTGAACGAAAATGGGGAATTTTCCCGCCCGTGATGGACCCGACGCGCGAGTCCACTTATGTGTTCCTGGACCGTTTCTTCCGGGAGATGGCATCGTTGTTTCCCGATCCCTACTTTCACATCGGCGGCGACGAGGTAATGGACAAGCAGTGGAAGGAGAACCCGGCGATCCAGAGCTTTATGCACGCCCAGGGTTTCACGACGCAGGCCCAGTTGCATGCGTATTTCAATCGCCGGATCTCGCCGCTTCTGAGCAAGCATGGGAAGACGATGATTGGATGGGACGAGATTCTGAATCCCGATCTGCCGGGCGGGACAATGATCCAATCGTGGCGAGGTCAGGAGTCGCTTGCCAAGGCGGCGCATCTCGGCGTTCGTGGGCTGCTTTCGTACGGCTATTACCTGGACCATATGAGCCCGGCGTCGCTGCACTACGCGAACGATCCGCTGGGCGGGGATGCGAAGAACCTGATTCCGGAAGACGCTTCGCGCATCCTGGGCGGTGAGGCTGCCATGTGGACGGAATACGCCGACGCGGAGACCCTCGATTCCGGCTATGGCCGCGGCTGGCAGCGATCGCCGAACGGCTCTGGTCGCCGGCCGATCAGACCGACGTGGCTTCAATGTACGCGAGGCTGGAGGTGGTCAGCCGCAAACTGCAGTGGACCGGCGTGAAGCATCTGAGCGCGCAGGAGCCGATGCTTGATCGGATTGCCGGGAATCAGACTGGCTTTGGGTTGTGGCCGCTCGCGAACTCGGTGGACGCAACGGGGATTGACGATCGCGCGCCCGCGAGGAAATATACGAGTCTGGTACCCCTGAACCGGCTGGTAGATGCCGCGTCGGCGGAGAGCGAATGGGTGCGCGCTTTGGTAGCGGACGCTCGTTCGGTTCTTACGGCTCCGGGAGTGGATCGGCCCGCTGAGCAACGATTGCGGGCGGCCTTCGCCATCTGGAAAAGTTTACCGGGCGCGGTAACTCCGATCGCGGCTCAATCGGATATGGGGGTGGAATTGGTCCCGGTGGCCGAGACGCTTTCGCGCCTTGGGAAGGCGGGCGAGAAGGCACTCGACTGCATCGTCACGCATCAGGCTCCGACGGCCGGCTGGGTGGATGCGCAGAAGCCTCTTCTGGATGACGCGACAAAAGTTACCGCCGAGGTGCGTATTTCCGGCGGGGAAGTGGTGCGCGTGCTGCTGGAGGCATTCGGGAAGAACGGTTCTACGGCACCGGTTGTTACTGGTTCGGCAAGTCACTAGACACAATTTCACCCGTGCTTAAAGGCCCATTGCGTGCGTTGTGAGGCGTATGCCCACAAAGAAGAAAATCGACGGAAGCGAGAACCGCTGTTGGCCAGGCTATGAGCCGGTGCCCGGTAAGCCGGAGCATTCCCAGGGAAGCTGCCGGCCAAAGCCCGATTCCAGAAGTACGCCCGCGGAAAAGAAGTTTCGCGCTAAACGGAAGAGGGAGTTAGCGGCTAAGAAGAAGTCGTAACGTTGGTGACCGGCTACATTTATTGACAGACCGGCGCGGGCTAAATCGACTATCCTTATCTAACGGAAAGAAGATAAACAGCCATTGCCAGACCGGTTAACGCCAACGCTATTGAAATGATGACGGCGAATCGGGAAGGTCTATCCAGCGGCTGTCCTTCGCGAATCATTCGGACCGTCTGGATATGTTGAAACGCCGCCACCAGATTCATGAGGACACCGATCAGTACAAGGGTGGTTCCGAAGCCTATGGAGAATCCCGTGGAGCGCAAAGCGGTTTCGTGCTGAGTGGTTTGCACCTCTTTCAGAAAAATACCGAAGCGCGCCACTACGAATCCAAATCCCATGAGGGACAGCCCGGTGCGGATCCAAGCGAGGAAGGTTCGTTCGGCGGCCAGATAGAAGCGCGGGTCTTTCTGTTGTTCTTCCGTTTGTGGTTGAGCCATGTAGTACTTCGATTGTTTCAAATGTGGGAGAGTATGTCGTCAGCCATAGCACATCCGGTGTTATGATCGAGTCTTCCGTATCATCCAGCCCCGTCGCTTCGTTCGTATTCAGTTCAATTCGCTGTTCACCAATTGTGCGTTGCCGGTTCTCTAATTTATGAGTAAATCTTTCGATTTTATTACGGGCGCGACTGGATTCGTCGGGAGCGCCCTTGTTCTGGAACTCCTGGCCCGAACCGATACGACGCTGGTGTGCCTTGTGCGCGCGGAAGATTCGTTCGCCGCTTATGAACGTTTGCAGTTCGCTTTACACGAATCCGCTCTCGCTTATGGATGTGAAAAGCTGATTCCGGAAATTTTTTCGCGGTGCATCGCGATTCCCGGAAATGTTCTCGATGCCTCCTTCACGGATGATCTGTCGCAGTTCGGGCGTTTGCGGGATGTATGGCATTGTGCGGCCAGCCTGGAGTTTGAAGAGGCGCGCGCACGTGAGATTTTCCTCAACAATTATCAGGGCACGTGCAATGTGGTCGCGGCCGCTAAGAAGTTAGGCGCGGACCGTTACTTCCAGGTGAGCACGGCGTATGTTGCGGGCCAGCGCTGTGGATTGATTCCGGAAAGCGCGCCGGTTCTGGAGCACGGCTTCCATAATACCTACGAGGAGAGCAAAGCAACCACTGAGCTGATGCTCATGGAAGAACGCGAATTGGATACTTACATCCTGCGCCCGAGCATTGTGGTCGGGCATAGCCGCACTTATGCCTCCACCAGTACGACGGGCGTGTATGGGTTCATGCGGGAGATCTACCGCTGGCAACGCCGCTTCGAACGGCAGAAGATTGTGATGCCAACACTTCGGTTGTTCGGCAACGAAGAAAGCGTGTTTTCGGTTATCCCGGTGGACCTGTTTGCCCGCGACGCCGTGGCAATCTCCACGTCGTCTACGACCGAGCGCATCTTCCACCTCACGCGCCGTAACACGCGGACCGCGCTCGAAAGTATCCAGTTGATGTGCGAAGAGTTCGGCTTGCCGTGTCCGCGCATCGCGAGAGCCGATGAGCCGCTCGACCGCATGAATCAAATGCTGATAAGCAAACTGACTTTCTACAAGCCGTATCTATCGGGCTATAAGAAGTTCTGCACCAAGAACACGGACGCGGTCACGGGCGGGACCTGCCCGGAAGAAATCGACGCAACTCCCTATACGCAATGGTATCGGGAGTTTCTCTCGGCCAATGATGCTCAGGGCGCACCGGCGCCGCGCTCGGCCGTAGCGTAGTTAACGGATATCTAAGGTTCCCGTAGGTTCGTAATATCAAGGTTGTATAGGCATAAGTGATCAAATGCCCATAGGTTCACGTTACTCAGATTCGCAGAGAAGGCGAGGCCGGTTTCGGTTTGCCACGGCGTGAAGGTTCCGAAGACCGGCGCTAGATAGCGTACGGCGCTGCGCGGCCATCCGAAATTCGGCATTAGTTGAATGGCTTGGTTGGATAGATCCATGCTGCGGAATGCCGTCGCAAACTGAAGCGCTTCCACTTTGATCCGATCCAGCCCGCTGGTCTGTTGACCCTCCCACTCCAAGGGTAGATTCACCGCGTAATTCAGGCGGCCGCCGACTTGACTACCAGGCGTGACGGGCTCCGGATAATTCACGTCATAAGGGAACAGAACTTCAATCTGAATGGTGGGATAGGCGGCTCGGAGCGCGGATACCAGTGACCCGACATGATCGCGAAGGCGATGCTGCAGGAAGGTGGCGTCCGCCCCGCCGTTGACGGTGGGATCGTCGTTGGGCGTTAGGAATAAATGGAGCGCCCGCCCGAGCTGCGTTTTTGCGGCGGCGGTTGTTTCAGGATCGTAGTAGGCCATTCCGTCCGGAGTATTCTGCGGATTACCGAAAAACCACCACAGGAATTCACCGAACTGGACGGAAGGAGTCAACCCGGCAGCCAACTGCAGCGCGGCTACTGCTTCATAGAATTGCGTTTGGTACGCCAGCACGAGCGAGCCGCCGACCGCGCACTGGGTGGAATTCAGCACGCCCGACGTGGTAGCGACGTCCGTCGCTGTGATCACCGGAGTTCCGTCCGCAAAGTAAGACGCGAATCCGGACGGCGGAAGAACCAACTCCATGGAACCCGCGGTGGTGATCTCCAGGTTGGCGGCAGCGCACAGGGTGTACATATCGGTGTGCCAGTCAGTAACCGCGCGGTTCAGCGTGGGCAGTTTTGTGGGATCGACCAGATAAGTCGGGTAGACGGCTGTAGCGGGCGGCGGACCGGGCGTTACCAAGCCGGTGGAATCGCTCGCGAGCGCCGTGGTCGCCACTACCTGTAACGCATAGGCCGCCGTCGGTGACCGCGCGGTAATCGTCAACACGTTCCCGCTCGCCGACGCCCAGGCTACTGTGGAGGCTTCATTCAGGTAGTAAGCGAAGTGCGCGGCGATGGTTTCAGACGTATCGGCCGGGAATACGGACTTGCCCAAAGTATCGCCCACGATGCCTTCGGAAGCGTTCGCGTTGAATGTGAGAAAGACCGCGTCACCGGAAACCCAGTCACCGCTGAACGTCATAGTGGTCTGCGGAAGAACCTCGCCGACCCCGGTCCTTTGATTCCACCAGAAGACTCCCAGATATTCGTTTAGGGGTCCTTGAAAGCCCAGCTGCGCAAAAATCCAAAGGATGCGCGCGGGCGAAAGCTTGTAAGTGTGATCGGTGTCGAAATCGAGCGCGGGGGAGATTCGCGTGAACGTCTGGCCTGGTCCGGGCCAGTCTGACAGCACGGCCGCTTCGAGAAAGTCGAAATAGATCGGGCCGGTGCCGAGCGAAGTGATTGTCACGGTGTGTGACCCGGCGGGAACGGCGGCCGAGAGAATGCGCCTTGAGACCACGGCGGCGTCAACACTGAGTTCGCAATTCAGATTCGCGATCGCCACGCCATCGAGTTGAACCGACGCGGCGCCGCGGTCGCTGTAGAGGGAAGTGCCGATGTAAAGGTTGTGGACGGCGGCGCACTGGTACACGACGGTGACGGAATCGCCCAAGGATTTTGAGACCATCGCCGCGTACTTCGAGTAGAAACCGCCGGTGACATCGCCGGGCGGGACTGACCAACCTGTGCCTTGATAAGTACACCAGGAACTGTATTCTTCGATTCGCACTGAGCCGGGGCCGGCGATTTTTAGTAATTGGTTGTCGCCGCCGGTGACGGTCCAGTTGGTGTAAGTGGCTGCCCAGTCCGTATCCGGGTAAGTGGAGCCATCCGTGAGCGATGGCGCGAAAGTAAACCAGCATTGGCGCAATTGATCGATTCCCAGCGCCGTGAAATCGATGTTGATATTCCAGGTGACCGCGGAATTTCCGCCGGAGAGCCCCACGGAAGCGGCCGTCGTGAGATTGGGAGTGGTCTTGCCCGCTGGAGGCTGCGCGAGAGAGTAGAGTGTAAACAGATTACCGTCGCGGCCGCCGCGCGGCGCTACATACTGCGCCATCGTGAGGTCGTTTTGAGGCCATAGGGCGAGCGTCAACTGCGTCGGCGAATTCACGTTGGCGACGGGGTAGGGCACGCCGTTGAGCCATAAGGTGTCGCCTGGGCCGAGACCCGGGAACTTGTCGCTCCATGCCAGATACTTCGTGCTGCCATCCGGCTGCACAGTGCCGGGTCCGAGCGACCAGGTCACGGTGGCGCCGCTGGTGCTGACGTAGCCATAACGCGCCGCCTGAATCAGGATATCCGGGCCGGAACTGCTCGCCGTTACGGCTAATCCGCCGCCCGCGCCTTGCCACGGGCTGGGATAGGCATTGATGAGATCACACATGGAACCGGCGACGCTCGCAAGAGAAATACTTCCCAATTCGGCGGGGAGATTTCCGTCGCTGGCGAGAACCGCGATGACGGCATCGGGCGCAGTAGGCAGCACCGTCAGCAGGACGGCGTTGGGAGTGCTCCCGACGCTCGCAGCCACATCGGGATCTCCTGTGCCCGCGTTCACCAGCGCGATCAACGCGTTGGCCACGTCGGCGCTTCCTTCACCTGCCGGATTGGATTCCGTATGCGCATAGACGCGCCCGTTTACAGTGATGCTGTGGACGGTGCCGTTTCCTTCGGCATAGAACGGATATTGCACGGTGCTGGTGACTTGCGGGACGGTATAGTCGAAGGCGATGTTTTGAAACCAGAGTGTGAGCCGGTCGCCGGTCTGCGGCCCGTTGGCGCCAGCGCTTAAGGTAAACGTGCCGGAAGCGGGTGTAAATGAGCCGCTCGAAAGCATGGCATAATCCCACAGACGAATCTTCGTTGCGGCGCCGTCGGCGAGCGCGCAATCGAGCGTGGCCCAGTCGATCCAATTGTACTTGGGCGAGTCAATGGGTTGCGCGCCATCGGTATACATCACATCGAAGTTGAGCACCAATCCGGAAAAATCGAAATCGGGCAGATACTTGATGGACGGATGTTCGTAGTAATTATCGGCGTCCCAAAGCATGAGGACGGCGAAATCGGCTTGGTCGCGAAAAGTTCCGCTGACGTTGAAACTGTTATCGGTTGCGGAGTGCAGCGCGGCGGCCGCGGCAAAACTGTCGAAGCCTCGCAAGGCCAGGCAGCGGTTCGGTTGTAACTTGTAGATTTGTTCCACGGTTCCCGCCCTCAGAGTAGACCGGCGTTATGGGGGTGACGGGCGGGTTGGATGGTAAGTGGTTGAAAGGATGGGGACGATTTTTCAAAATGGATGGAACTGAGTCAGCCACGAATTGGAAAAGACGCCGCTTTTCCCTTCGCCGACGGGCCACGCAAATACGTGACTCGGAACGGACCGCTTTTCCCAACACTTCACGTAGTTAGCGCGATCAAATGAACTCGCAACTGATGAATCAATCACTTATCGTTTCAGCGCCTCATCCACCGAGACATTGTTCTTCTCCAGCGTCTCCCCCACCGTTTGGTCCAGCCCCACGCGCGCCCGGGCATAAGCTCCCAGCGACGCCACTTCGTTCGTCTCCGCCGCCACCAAGTTGCGCTGCACCGTGATCACGTTATTAAAGGAGGATGTTCCCAATGAAAACTTTCGTTGTTCTTTATCCAGCAGATCTTCCTGCAACTTCCGCGTCTCCAGCGCCGCCGCATAGCGCGCTCGGGCCTGCCGCAGCGCCACCATCTGGTTCGATAAATCCACGACAATCTGGTTCATATCGCGCCGCGTCTTTACTTCGGTCTGCCGCAGCTGCAATTGATCCACGCCATAGTCACCCTGGCTGATCCGATTGTGTACATTCGCCTGGAACAACACAGCCACGCGCTGGCTCGGGAAATCCCGCCGGAGCACCTGACCGAACCCGTTCCCGATTCCCCCCACAAAATAATTCTGCGGGCTTACTCCGTCCACCGTGTGCGGCGTCCCCGCCAGCCCGCTGTCGTAAACCTGCGCGAATCCGGTCAACTGCGGCAGCAATCCGTTCGCGGTCCCCAATGCCGAAATCTCCGCATTCTTCCCGCGCGTCGCGGCCGCCGAAACGTCCGGCCGCTTCGCCATCGCAACAGCCAGTAAGTCGCGCAACGGCGGTAAGTCGTCCTGCTCCGGTACCTTGATCGAGTCCAGCGGCACTATCTCCGCCGCGCTCACCGCCGAATCCTCCAGACCGTTCCGGCTGATCGCATTCTTCAGCAGATCCTCTTGCTCACCCACCGCGGTCTGCGCAATGGATAGCTCCTGCTTCCGCGTCGCCACTTCGGCCTCGGCGCGATAAATGTCCACTCTCGCCACGGCCCCGATCTGTATCTCGGTCTTGGTATCCTCGTAGAACTTTTGTGCCACATCGAGCGCTCGCTGCCGCGCTTTCACGCTATCGTTGGAGGCCACCAGACCCCAATACAGATTCAACGTATTCGCAACTAAGTCCAGTAACTGTGACCGGAACGTCTCCCGTGAAGCCGCCGCATTACTCTGCGCGACCCGTATAAACCGGCTGTTCACCTTGTTGCCGAACCCACTTAGAAAGTTATGCTGCGCATAGAAGTACACTCGGGGCGCCACCGAAGGGTTCAAATAATCCGTCGGCGTATTCTCTTCTAAGTACGATTCCCGCTGATACAACTGGATTTGTCCGCCGCTCAACAGTCCCTGCGTTAGCGCGTTGTAGTACTCATGCGAGGTATCCACCAGCGCGCTCGTCTGGCTCTGCAACGTATTCGATTGCGGATAGGTAGTATGCGAAACCAGAGTCGTATCCTGAAACGCCGGATCCAGATTCGCCGTGACCGGACCTATCTGCGACACCACGGCGTTCCCGCCGCTCGAACCGTTACCACCCCCGCTACTACTCAACCCCGCCGCCGACTGGCTCCCCGAAATTCCCTGCCCGCTCGCCACCGTCCCCACCTGCGAGTTACCGCTGGTAACCCCCCGCAGCACGCCGCCCGCCTGGGCTCGCTCCACTTGCCAATCCGCCAGCAGCGGACCATACCGGTCTACTTCCAAGTCCAGATTATTCTCAATCGCCAGCGCCAGACAATCCTGTACTGTCAGGTATAACTTGCCGTCCCGAATCAGACTCCGCAGCTTCGCGCCGTTCCTCAGATTCGCCGCCGGTACCAACGCCGCTTCATACGGACGCAGAAACACCGGCCCCGCCGGTCGCTCCACATACACCGGCGACTGCTGCGCCCCGGCAGTAACCACTAAACTCAACACCACCACTAACGCCCGTGCCTTCACTTACTTCACCCCGTCCGGAATAACAGACGCCCGCGCCACCTTACCCGCTTCCGCCTCGTCCATCGACACGCCGTTCTCCTCCAGCGTCTTCCCGACCGCATCGTCGAACGCCAGCCGCGCATGCGCATAGTTCGCCATGGCCTGCTCTTCCGCGCTCTGGTCCGCCGTCAAATCCCGCTCGGACTGGATCACCAGACTAATCTGCGACACGCCCGATTGATAGCGCGCCTGCTCGGCCTCCAGCGTCTTCGCCGCCAGCTCCCGGGTCGCCACCGCCGTTTCATATCTGGACCGCGCCTGGTTCAACCCGATCACCGCATTCTTCACATCCACCCGAATCTGATTCACCGCCCGCTGCAATGAAAGCTGACTTTGCCGGTACTGCAACTCATCCGTTACATAGTCCGCCTGCGCCGCCCGGTTCCGAAATGGAATATTCAGCGAGAACCCCGCCGAGTAGTTCGGAAAGTTCCGCCGGAAGATCTGGCTCACTAAGTTCCCATAACCGCCCACGAAGTACGGATCGGGTGCGCCCCCTTGCGCGTTATATGTCGGGTTTACCGGTCCTGACAACCCGTTGTTCGTCAGTTCGAGAAAGGACTGTAAGTTCGGGAGCAGCGCATTCTTACTTCCCGCCAGGTTAATCTGACTGCTCTGCAAATTGATCCGCGTCTGTTCCAGATCCGGCCTGTGCAGGATCGCTTCCTGGATCAACTCCGCCGTCGTCTTCAAGTCCTCCGTGTTCGGCACGGTAATATGGTCCAGCGGAATGATGTGCACTTCATCCAGCCACGGGCTTTCCACACCATTGCGGCTCAGCGCATTCTTTAGAATTGTCTCCTGCTGCGCCACATTCGTCTGCGCGATCAACAGGTCTTCCTTGCTCGACGAAACCTCCGCCGCGCTCCGCGTCACTTCAATCTCCGCCAGCGCTCCCGCCGACGCCCGCGTCTTGTTGTCGTTATAGAAGCGCTGATTAGTGGCCAACGCCTGTTCCTTAATCCGGACGTCCTCGTCGAAGCTCACCAAGTCCCAGTAAAGTCCGACGATCGCGGACACCGTCGTCATCACCTGCCGCTGCAACTGCAGCTTCGAAACCTTCACATTGTTCCGGGCCACGCGAATGTTCCGGTTGTTCACTCCCGGACTAAATCCCTGCAGTAAGTTCTGCGTCACATATAAATCCAGATAGCCCGTAGTCGCCGGGTTAATCACGTTAGCCGGACTATTCACCAGGCTTCGCGAACTCGCATAAGTCAACTGCGCGCTCGTGCCCGTAATGAACGACTGCCCATAGCCAAACTGGAAGTTTCGAAAGTCATTCGTTAGCGCCGTCGTCTCGCTCAACAGCGTATTGCTCAAGGGCGACGTCGTATGCCCGAAGTTCCCGTAAGCAAACAGGTACGGATCCAGATTCGGCGGCGTCGGCCCAATCTGAATCACAATCCCACCGCCCGAACCCACGCCCGCGCCGCCCGCCAATCCGTTCGTGTTAACGCTCACTCCCGCCAGGCTCACGCTCACCGGGCCCGGCGCCAGCGCCGTATCCACGCTCCGCAGAAATCCGCCGCCTTCTGCGCGCCGCTGCACTTCACGCGCCAGCAGAGGCCCGAACCTCTGGATCGCAATGTCCAGGTTGTTTTCGAGCACCAGCGCAATCACGTCTTGTTTACTCAGATATAAGTTGCCGCCGCGCACTAATGACTCGAGCCGCGCCGAGTTCCCCAAACGCGCCGCCGAAACAATGCGCTTGTCCAAATGAAAAGGCCGCAGCGCAGCGCCGATCAACGGTACAGGCTTCGGGTCCTCAATCGTAACTTCTGAAGTTTGGGCGTAGCTCGTTACCGCAAGTAAACAGACAAGACCGCGCAAGGGCAAAGGCATCGCGTAAGTCATGCTTAGGCGCAATCGGAAGTCCATCCGCACTGCGCCGGAACATAGGCTTACCGCGTTGATCTCCCCAATCCCTTGCCCGTTTTTGGGACGCGCTGTCCGCTCCCGCTACACTTACAGCGCCTTCAGTAGCCCGAAGTCGACGCTGTATCTTCCCGCGCCCGCCAGCAGCGTCGTTAGGTACGCGCCCAGAAACAGGAACGCCAGTTCTCCGCTGCGCGGTCCTGAAAGCGCGAACTGGTGCACCAGGCTGAACGCCACAACCAGATTGATCACCACAATTAAAGAAGCCAGCCGCGTCCATAGTCCGATCGCCACCAGAAGCGAGCACACCACGTCCGATAAGATGGCAAACAACAAGCTCGGCGTTGACCCGATATGCAGCGGGTCGGGAAAGTGTCCCGCCATTTGCGAGTAATGCGTAATCTTCGTCCATCCGTGTAGCGCGAACAAACTCAACCCCATCCACACGCGCAGCAACAGCAGAGCGGGGTCAATGTTGCGAGGCAGGAAATGCAGATGCAGAAATCGGTTCATCCGGTTATTATGCGCCTCCCGCCGCGGCAGTCGTCTCGGTCACGCGATACCGCGTCACGGTCCCCTGCACATCCGCCTTCCACTCAACGTTTCCCGTCTTGCCCCCGGACGGCAATCCGCCAACCCCATCGATGATCAGCACGTCTCCGCGCATCTCCACCTTCACCGGCTTGTTCAGCGCCACACCTTCCGCCGGAAGAAAGCTCTTTCCGCTTTCCTTCCAATAGAACTCGATCCACCGTCCTCCATCCGGCTGTGAGAAAACCGCGCGCATCCGCCCATCCTCCACCACCGTTTGTGTGTGTCCCGCGCCCGTCAGGTCGGCGGCGTAAGTCACCGTCTCCCCGCGCGGGATCACCAGAAACCGCACGCCAACCCGATACTCCGCCGCCCCGCTCACATGCACCGTCGCGTCGTGCAGACCCGCGCCCGCTTCACTCGCAAACACCCGCACGGACACGTCCCGCTCCATCGACGGCCCAATGCTGATCTCCGTTTTAGCCGGACTAAACTCCAGTCCATCGCCCGCAATTGCAACCTGAAATGTCCGAATCTCCGCCGCATTATTCCGCAGCTGAATCGTAAAGCTCCGCCCGTTCCGCCCCTCGGCCGGAATCACCGGGGGGGCCGACACTAACTCCGCAGCCGTTCCAAAGTGCAGCGCCGAAGCTTCCGCCACATGCACCGAAACGGGCCGCAACAACTGCAGCCGCACATGGCTCATCCCGATCCCATCCGCCTCCAGCCGCAGGTCCGCATACTCGCCGTGCAGACACGTCCCCGGCACCGCGATCGCATAATCCACCTGCAGCGGTCCCTTTACCTCCGCAGTCGCCTTCCATCCATCCGGCACGATCAATCGCGACCGCTTCGCAAACCCCTCCGACGAATAGTCCGTCAACACATGATTCGTCTGCCCGATCATCAACGCCCGCGAATCCACGAATGAAGCCACATCGTCCGGGCCCGCCATCGTCACCGCAATCCGCACCCGCTTGTTCGCCGCCCGTCCCGCCGGTATCGGGAGCCGCGCCCGCTTATTCTCCGCGTCCCAATCGAACTCCATCGGATGCCCCGCCGCCAGCATCGGCCCCGCCGGTTCGCGTTCCAGTTGCAGCACCGCCACGCCCGCATTCGGCGCATAAAACTCAAACGACAGAATGCCGTTCTCAAACTCAATCGCCGTCAACTCCGCCGTCGCATACAGCAGCCGCTCGCTGTTGCTCATGCCGGAGCAGAAGTGGCAGAAGCGCGGATCGGAAAACGCCACATCCACCGGTAGCAGCAGCGCGTCCTGCGCAGGTACCGTCACGCTCGGGATCTGAATCGCCCGCTTATAAGACGGCAGCGCCACGTGCACTTCCCCCGTCCACGCCTGCTTGCCGATATTCGTCACACTCACCGCTGAAGCTACGGGAGCCGCCTCGGAAAGCGCCTTCTGCTCCAGGTGAATCGTCTCCGGCAGCTTATTCGGCACGGTGAACGCTTCTTGCGACTCCAGCACGGTCCCCCAATACCGCAGAATGTTCGCTTCCCGCCGCAGCGCCTGCAGGGCCGGATCTTCTTCCCCCGACAACGCCACCGCCCCGCGGCGGAAAAACGGCGCCGTCTCCGATTCCACATCCGTCCACACCACCGGGCGCCCCGCCAGCAGTTCCTTCCGACTCCGCACCAGCGCCCCCGGGCTCAGGATGGATATCCGAACCCCGGTCACATCGGAATCGGGAATTGTCGTCAACCCCGACTGCGCCGCCACCGAACCCGCCTCCGCCGTCAAACCAGTCACGGCGATTGCGTCGATCCCCATGTTTTTCAACCACACCAGTTCCCTCGACCAAAGCTGCCGCGGAACCAGGTCGAATCGAAACTCGACTGCTATGTTTGTCTTGGGAGGAGCGGCTGCGGAAACGCCGCCGAGGAAAACAAAAAACACGAATATCCGCACGCTCAATGCTGCGTCCGCTTTCGGTAGTCTTCCACCAGTGGCATCCTTACGATCCTGCACATTTCGTAAAGCCTGGATCGTGCGCGCATTCCCAGGTGATCCAGATTCTGCTTGAGCTCTTGTGTACCCACGCCAAGGTTGGTCGTCGCGATGAGCGGCTTACGGTTGTTGCAGCGGTGCGTGAGGATGGAAGTGACTACGTCGTCCACAAACTCCGTCACGCGATGCGCTCCCAGATCGTCCAGCAACAGGATCTCGCAATCGAGTGCGGATCGATAGGCCTCGCGATCGCTCAGACCGGCGGAGTCGCTGAAGCTCGATCGGATCTTAGTCAGTAGAGTTTGGTAGTCAAAGAACAACCCTTCGAATCCGCGCGCGATCAATCCGCGTAAGGCGGCCACAGCCAGATGTGTCTTCCCGGAACCGGAGTCTCCTGAAAGAAGCAATCCTGGTCTTTCCTGAGTGGGAAATTCCCGAATGAACGATCTCACTTCCATGACCACCGGGCCGAGCCCGAACGGATCTCTCTTTGTAGCGAAGTTGTTTAGCGAGGCCTCCCGATAAAGCGGCGGGATTCCGGCAGCCTCTTCGTTTCGTTCGGCCCGCCCATTGTCTTGACAGTGACATCGTTCGGCCCCGGACAATTCCTCGCGCTGCACGATCTTCCAACCCGTGCCATTGCAGTCCGGGCAAACCGCGATCGCCATCTCCCTATTCTATGGTGGCGGGCTCTATGGTGACGAGCACCGCTCCGGCGTTTACCGTATCGTTCTCGCGCGCCGTGACCGAAGCCACGCGCCCATCCCGAGGACTCTTCAACTCGTTCTGCATCTTCATCGCTTCCACGACCACCACGCCCTGCCCCGCATTCACCTCGTCGCCCAGGGCCACCAGCAAGCGCACAACTTTTCCCGGCATCGGCGCCTTGATCTGCGCGCTGCCCGAAGCCGCCGCACGCGCCGCTCCCGGATTCCAGTCGCGCGGGTCCCGCCACTCCACTTCCACCCGCCGCCCATTCACCAGCACGTCGCCGCCGCCAACCCGCACCTCGTAAGATCGCGTGCCTTCCAGCACCGACCACAGCCCGGTCTCCACTTCGCGCGAGTCGCTCACGAGCGCCGCCATTTCGAAACCGCCGCCGGCGCCAACGCCGCCTCCGCCTTACGCGTCCGCTTCAGAATCTCAGCCGCCACCGCAACCTCACCTGCGTCCGCACTCCGCCCAACCCGCCGCTGAAAGTACCGGTCCAGAAATGCCGTATCCAGATCCCCCGCCAGAAACTCCGCGTCCCTGAGCAGTTCCTGAAAGAACTCGATATTCGTCCGAATCCCCAGCACCCGATACTCGCCCAGCGCGCGCCGCAGCCGCGCCGCCGCATGCTCCCGCGTATCCGCCCACGCCGCCAGCTTGGCCAGCATCGGATCGTAGTCGATCGACACATTCCACCCGGCGTACACTCCGCCATCCACGCGCACCCCCGGACCGGCCGGCTCCGCATACTGCGCAATCCGCCCCGGCGACGGAAAGAACTGGTTCTCCGGATCTTCCGCATACACCCGGCACTCGATCGCCGACCCGTGCCACTCCACGTCTTCCTGCCGCAGCCCCAGCCGCCCGCCCGCCGCAATCTCCACCTGCCGCCGCACCAGATCGAGACCCGTCACCATCTCCGTCACTGGATGCTCCACCTGCAGCCGCGTGTTCATCTCCAGGAAGTAGAAGTTCCGCTGCGCATCCACCAGAAACTCAACCGTGCCCGCGTTGTAGTAACCCGCCGCCGCGGCCGCACTCACCGCCGCTGCGCCCATCCGCTCGCGAAGTCCCGCGTCCACCACCGGCGACGGGCACTCTTCAATCACCTTCTGATGCCGCCGTTGAATGGAGCACTCCCGTTCCCCCAGATGAATCAAATGCCCGTGCTCATCGCCCAGCACCTGAATCTCGATATGCCGCGGCATCTCGATCAGCTTCTCTACATAGACCGCCGCATTGCCGAACGCGCCGAGAGCTTCGCTCGACGCGCCCGTAAACGCAGACATGAAATCCGCTTCGCGATCCACACGCCGCATCCCTTTTCCGCCGCCGCCCGCCACCGCCTTCAGCATCACGGGATACCCAATCTCGCGCGACGACGTCAGCGCCTGCTCCGCGTCCGTCAACCCCTCTCGTGTTCCCGGCACCACCGGCGCGCCGCTCGCCACTGCCACCTTCCGAGCTTCCGTCTTCGATCCCATCTTCCGGATCGACTCGCTCGAAGGCCCGATAAACCTTCACTCCCGCGGCTTCGCATGCCGCCGCAAACTCCGCGTTCTCGCTCAGAAAGCCATAACCCGGATGAATCGCGTCCGCGCCCACCTGCCGCGCCGCATCCAAAATCCGGTCGATCCGCAGATAGCTCTCGCGCGCCGCCGCCGGTCCGATGTGCACCGCTTCATCCGCCTTCCGCACATGTAGTGCCGTCCGGTCCGGGTCCGAATATACGGCCACGCTCGCGATCTCCATCTCGCGCAACGTCCGCATCACTCGCACCGCAATCTCGCCGCGGTTAGCGACTAGAATTTTTCGAAACATTGCTTTTCGGAACAGTGATCCCGGTCGCCGAACTTTGCCAGATTCGGAATCGTAATCGGCAGATGCCCCGTGATCGGGGATTCGCCATACAGCGCCTCCACCGCCGCCACCTCCGATGGCGGCACCGTGCTGAAGGTCGTCATATAGCCGGCCACCGTGGGAAAACTGCGCAACAAATACGGGTTGCCCAGCGCCATCAACATCACCGGTTTCTCCGGTCGCGAGCAGCTTCCCGATCAGCGCCGGAAACGCACCGCCCAGCGACACGTTGCCGCGATAACCCGCCACCGAAACGAACGCCGCCACATACCATGCGTCGCAGTTTCCCGCCCGATCCACCGCCTGCTCCAGATCGGGGAACGCCATCCCTGTATCGAACATCAGCACCGGCCGTCCCGCCGCGCGTTTGGTCAACCCCGGCAGCATGGCCTGCCCTTCCTGACTCGTCGCACTCTCTCGTAGCACCGCAAAGCATGCGGCAGCGCCCGGCTGAATCGGTAGCACCTTATCCTCGTTCTTCACCAGCGTCACCGCCTTACGCGCAATCTCCAGCGCCCGCTCATTCGAGTCCGGCTGATTGATCAACGCCGGCAGCGCCTTCACATCCACGTAGCGCGTCCCCGACAACCCCACTCGCACCTTCGCCTTGAGCACCCGCTCCACGTTCTGCGCGATCCGCTCCTGGCTGATCCGCCCCGCTTTCACCGCTGCCACCCACCGCGTCGATCGCCACCACCGGATCGGTCGGCATCAGCAACACATCCGCTCCCGCTTCAATCGCCCGCACCGCCGCGTCGGCCTGCGTAAAACCTTTGGCAATGCCGCCCATCTCGAGCGCGTCCGTTACGACGATCCCCTTGAATCCCAAGTCCTCGCGCAGCAGCTTCGTCAGAATAACGGGCGAGAGCGTGGCCGGAAGATCACCCGTTCCCAGCGCGGGCACCGCCAGATGTGCGGTCATCACCGAATCCACGCCGTTCGCGATGGCGGCCCGAAACGGCACCAGTTCCACTTCGTCCAAATGCTTGCGGTCCGCCGAAATCGTGGCCAGGTTCAGATGCGTATCCACCGCCGTGTCGCATGCCCCGGAAAGTGCTTGGCCGTCGTCAGAACGCGGTAGCGCGGATCCGATTCCGCCCCTTCCAGAAACGCGTCTGCATACTTCGCCACCTGCTGCGGGTCTTCGCTATAGGACCGGATGTTGATAATCGGATTATCGGGGTTGTTGTTCACATCCACCACTGGAAGAACACCCAGTTCACGCCGATCGCCCGCGCTTCCCGCGCCGTGATCACGCCTTCATAACGCGCCTCGGTTGGATCGCCCGTCGCCGCGAAAGCCATCGCCTGCGGGAAGATGGTCGTGTCATTGAAGCGCATGGAAGCGCCGCGTTCCAGGTCCCCGCCCACCAGCAGCGGAACCTTCGCCAAGCGCTGCAGATGATTGATTACTTTGGCCGCTTCCACCGGGTCCGCGCGCTGCACCAAGTGGCCTTGGCTCACGTTCACCAGAATCAATCCACCCACGTGCTGCTTCTTCACCAGCGCCGTCAGTTCCTTCGCCGCCTTCGATTTCTTCTGGAGCGGCGCACCGGTGAAGGGGACCACTACCAGTTGCGCCACTTGGTCGCGCAGGGAGAGCTTACGCCATGCGGCCGGGATGCCGATGTCCCCGTTGCTCTTCGGCGCTGCCGCCCGCGGCTTGCGGCTGCGAACCATGGACGGAAGGGGCACAGCCACAACCAGGATGAGCAGCCACTTCCAAAGGGGAAACACTAACCCGATCTTGCCACAGAGCTCTTCAGGGCTTGCTGTGACGCGGCGGGCTTTCTTCGCCGGTTCCGGGCAAACAGCTGCCGCACCGTCGATACCAACTGCTCCTGCTCTTTACTGCTCTTGCACAGAACCGCGTCAGCGCCGGTACCTTCTTCGGTCAAACCCAGGCACAGCGCAAAACCGGATAGCAAAACGATCAGCGTAGTGTGGCCGCTGGCGCGCAAATGCTTAATCAGCTCCAGTCCATCCATCTTCTTCATTTTGAGGTCGGTAATAACCAGATCGAATGGTTCGCGCTGAAAGGCTTCCAGCGCCTCTTCACCGCTCAGGGCACACTCAACGCTGAACCCTGCTCCTGCAACACCGATTTTCTGACGGCGTTTCCATGGTGATTATCGTCCACCAGGAGAATACGGCTGGGAAGCAACTGGGCTTTTCGGGTAGCAGGCATCGGACCGAGCGAGAGTAACAAAGGCGTGACAAACATGTCAACGCCGGGCTATGACTCTCAAAACCCGCTAGATGGAGTTCTTGACTTGTAATCCGAAATAAGCATCGCCGTCATTCAACGGCCCGCGGAGCGTTGTACCCCGCCTTCGCAATGATCTGGTACTTGATCGGCTTGCCTTTCTCATCGGTGATCCGGAACGGGTCGCCCTGCGGACCAACCAATTCCACCTTGATCTTCCGGAACTTGCCGTCATGCGCCGTATTGGTAGGTGCGTAGCCGATTGAATACTGGTTCCGCAGCGATTGCTGGATCGCCTGGAAAATGCTTCCGAACTCGCCGTAGAAGCGCGGGAAGAAGCTCATGCCGCCCGTCTCTTTGGCGAAGGTCTTCATCTCGTTATCGGCCTGCAGGAACGTCAACTCCTGCTCCGGCCGCATGCGGGATTCAGCCATAATGCGCAGCGCCTGCATCAGCCCGATCGCATAGATCGGAATCGCGTCCTCCTGGATCGCCTTACGCGCTTTGTCGAACGTCAGCTTGCTGAACGTGTCCACGCCCGAAGACAGCAGCACGATCGCTTTGCGCCCTTCGATATCCTTCATGCGTTCCTGCGTATCCACCAGCGCATCGAACAGATTCGACTCCGAGAATCCCGGGAACCGAAGCCGGTTGAGAGCCTGCTCCGTCTTCATGCGGTCTTGGCTGAAATCGCTCAGAATCTCGGGCTTCATATCGTAAGCGATTACCGCCACGTAGTCGTCCGGCTTCAACGTTTGCACAAAGCCGTACGCCGCCGTCAACGTCTGCTGCCAAGCCGGGCTTCCATACCACTGATACTTGCCGCTGAACTCAATCAGCAGCGCCACCGTCATCGGCGCTTCGCCCATATTGAAGCTCTTGATCTGCTGCGGAACGTTATCCTCCATGATGCGGAACGCGCTGCGCGGCACATTGGGAATGAAGTGCCCCCGGTTATCGAGCACCGACACATCCAGGTTCACCAGGTTGGTGTTCACCGTGAAGCTGGCGCCTTCACCACCCTCGGGCGGCTTGTTCTTCGGGCTGAGCTTGGATGGGATCGGCGCGTCGTCCGCATCCGGCGCCGGCGTGGAATCGGATGGCGGTTTCCTGGGCTTGGCTACGGTTCCGTCCCCATCCCGAATGGGACCGTCCTGCGCCGGCAGAACGGGCACAATCATGGCGGAGAGCAGAGCAGAAGCAAGAACAAAAGAGAATCTGCGCATGGGTTTTACGATCTTCCTTAAATCTGAAAATGGTTAGTGGACCCAGGGCTCGCGCTTGGATCCGGTTTTCCTCATATAGACTTCGAACTTGCGCTTGGCCCGCTCCATCTTCCACTTCTGGTAGCGGCGCTGCAGGTAGTCACCATCCAGACGTACCGAACCGGCCCGAAGGTACACATAGCCCACCAGCAATCCGCCCAGATGTGCGACGTTGCTCACCCCGCGATTTCCGCCGCTCACGCTGAAGAAGAACGCGAGCGCCCCTACGATGATCACCAGGTACTTCGCCTTGATCGGGAACACGATGAAGTACACGATCAGATCCGGGAACATCAGTCCGAAGGCCAGTAGGACCCCGTAGATCGCCCCGCTTGCGCCGATCGTGGACGTCAAACCCTGCCCAAACAGCAGCGCCACAATCACCACGCAGATACCCGCGCCGATCCCGCAAACGAAGTAATACTTCAGAAACCGGCGTGTGCCCCACGAGCGTTCCACTTCCTTGCCGAACATCCACAGCGCCAGCATGTTGAACAGGATGTGCAGCGGATCCACCATGCTGTGAAGGAACATGTACGTGACGATCTGCCAGATCATCGCGTTGTGCACCACAAAGTACGGAGTGAGCCTGAGCAGGTCGAACAGGCCGCCCAGCCCGATCCGATCGCAGATGAAGTTGAGGATGAAAACCGCGACGTTCGCGATCAGCAGCCATCTCACTCCCGCGGGAAGAGAGGAACCGATACCACCGCCGAAGCGGGACTGCGTACGATAACGCATGTCAAAGAGACTCTAAGGCCAGAATATCATTCGGCGCGCCCACCATCGGAATTCCCCGTGTCTTCCCGTTGACGCCCATACCGGACCAGACGGAAAGCGAGCGCGCCGCTCGCGATCGTCATCGCCATCCACACCTGCCAATGCGAGAGCATGCCGTCCGCAATCACGAAAGGCTCGGTCCACCCCAGATCCGACGTCAGGCGCCAAAGCGCAAGCATGAGGCACGATACCGCGGCCAGCCCGACTAATCCGCCCACACCCGATACCAGAGGCGCATGTTTTCCAGCACTTCGCCCTGCCGTGGCGCCACGAGGCACGCGAATCCTGACAACCATCCGGAAGGTTTGTATCCAGTCTCTGTGAACTAAATCTAGCAGCATTTGCGCTAAAAGCAATTGCGATAAAGTAGTGTCTCGGAAATCGACAACGCATGCGAAAAATCAGAACGGCTGTTTTTGGCACCGGCTTTATGGGCAAGGTGCACACCGAAGGAATTCGAAGGCTCGGCAATGTGGAGATCGCCGGTATCGCCGGATCGAGCGAAGAGAAAGCGCGCGAGTTCGCCGATCAGGTGAACGTGGAGCGCTCCACGGGCGATTACCGGACGCTGCTGGCGGACCCCACCATCGAAGCCGTCCACGTCTGCACCCCCAACGCGCTGCACTTCCCCATGGCGAAGGCGGCGCTGGAAGCGGGAAAGCAGGTGCTGTGCGAAAAGCCGCTCGCCACCTCGGTGGCCGAAGCCCAGCAGTTAGTGGATCTCGCCAAAGAGAAGGACGCCGCCAACTGTACTTTCCATAACCTGCGCTATTACCCGCTGGTGCAGCACATCCGCCGCATCCGCGAAGCCGGCGAACTGGGTGAGATTTATGCCGTGCAGGGAACGTACTCGCAGGATTGGCTGCTCTACGACACCGATTGGAACTGGCGCATCGACACTTCGGCCAACGGGAAATCCCGCGCCTTCGCCGACATCGGCACCCACTGGTGCGACATGATCGAGCACCTCACCGGCCAGCGCATCACCGAACTCTGCGCCGATCTCCAGACCTTTCACAAGACCCGCAAAAAACCCAAAGGATCGGTAGAGACGTTCTCGGGTAAGACTTTACAGCCCGACGACTACACCGATTTCCCCATCGACACCGAGGATTTCGCCGCCGTGCTGATACGCTTGGGCGAGAAGACGCGGGGCGCGTTCACCGTCAGTCAGATTTCCGCCGGCCGCAAAAACCGCCTGTGCGTCGAAATTTGCGGATCGAAGGGTTCCGTCACCTGGGACCAGGAGAAACCGGACGAGCTTTGGCTGGGCCAGCGGAATGACCCCAACCGCATCATCGTGAAAGATCCTTCGCTGCTGGCCCCCGCCGCGCGATCCTACGCCGATCTGCCGGGCGGCCATAGCGAAGGTTATGACGACACCTTCAAGCAGGTGTTCCGCCGCTTCTATCGCACCGTGGCAGACCGAAGCGCCGCGGTGGAGTATCCGCAGTTCGCCGACGGGCTGCGCCAATTGCAGATTCTCGATAAGGTGCTCGAGAGTTCGAGCAGCCACGCCTGGGTTTCGGTCTGATTTTTGCTATACTTGTGGTCTCGACAACAGGAAATATCTATGGCAATCCCGAATGTAAAACGGTTTCGCATCAGCAGTCCGGACGGAACCATGAACGCCACTCTGATGGCCGTGCTTCCCAAAGGCGCCGATGCCGACGCTTACATCAAAGACGCCTCCTCGCGCTTTGACTGGAAGGCTTACAAAGATCAACTCGCGGCGCAGCACAAGGTCCGCGTCGGTCAGCAGAAACAGAAGAAGGCTAAGTAACCCGGTTGTTGTAATGTGCGATGAGCGGCCTCAGGCGAGGCGGCTCATCGCATCCTGTTCTTCACTAACTTCTTCCAGGAAATTCAAAGCTTCCCGGTTGGCGATCTCCGGCTGGTCCGTCGTGAAGACGTGCCCGGCGCCCGGGATGATGAACGTGCGGACATCCGGAATCCGGCTGGCCAGAATATGCGCGTTGGCCACCGGGATCAGCCGGTCCTGCTCGCCATGCACGATCTTCACCGGAATCTTGAGCTGCGGCAGACGGCTCCAGGAATGCCACACCAGCGTTCCCATTAACTGATTGTGGTAGCCCTTCGGCGTGGGAAGACGCACCAGGCGCATCTGGATATCTTCTTCAATCCGCTCCGCCGGCGTATCGGGCGTGTAGATCATCGGAATCAGGGCGCGCACTTTGCCTTCCGCGGAAAGCTGATGGTACGTGCGCATGGGAAACAGCCGCAAGTTAGGGCGCACCGCGTGGACGCCGCCGCACCACGTGCACCCCAGTAGCAGCGAGCGCACGCGATTGGGATAGCGCAGCGCCAATTCCTGCGCGATCATTCCGCCCATGGAAGCGCCGACGACATGCGCGCTTCGCACTCCGGCGGCGTCGAGCACGGCCGCCGCGTCCGCCGCCATGCGGGAAATCAGGTATGGGCCGCGCGGAACGTCGCTCAGCCCCACGCCGCGGTTATCCATCAGAATCACCCGGAACTTGCGGGCGAGCGCCGGCGCCGTCCGGTACCACATCTGGAGCGGGAAGCTAAGGCCCATGATGGCCAGAACCGGTTCACCCCGGCCCTGCTCTTCCCACCAGATTTTTACTCCACTGCTGTTTGCGTAAGGCATGCGGATGGGCGGTTAGATGTCACGTAGTCGGCGAGGAAGCGCCGAAACGCGTGTAGCAGTTCCAGGCGCACCTCTTCGGACTTTCCGAGCGGTTTGTCACCGATTGCCGAAACCGGCAGCAGATCCCGAGTGGTGGACGTGATGAACACTCCATCGGCACTTTCCAGGTCTTTCGGTAGAAGTATTTTTTCGCCGAGTTCGATCCCCGGCACGTGGATCGCATTGAGCAGGATCTCGCGTGTGATTCCCGGAAGGCACCCGGAAGCGAGCGGCGCCGTCCACACCTGGTTTCCGTTCACCGCGAAGATGTTGGCGGAAGTGCATTCGGTGACGTGGCCGAGTTCGTTCAGCAGCACGCATTCATCGAAGCCCTGCTCATGAGCGCGATCGTACCAGCGCAGGTTCGGCGCCCAGGAGATGATCTTGGCCCGCGAAAAATCCGAAGTCGAGTGGCGGCCTTCCGGCTGATAAGTCAGCCGCACGCTCTCGCCCCAGTGGTTCTTGTCGGAGGTGAGCGCGATTACGTCGCTGGTGTGCCCGTTCGACGGGCCTTCCCACATGCCGCCGGTGTTGCGCACGATCACCAGCCGCAGCGTCGAGTCATACGCGCGATTGGCGTCGATCAAATGGTAAAGCTGCGCGCGAACCGTCTCGCCATCGATCGGCAGCGGCACATTCATCAGCGCGGCATCGCGCGAGATGCGGGCCCAGTGGCGTTCCCAGGCGAACAGGACGCCGCCATCGACGCGCAAAGTAGTAAACACGCCCCAGCCGGCGAGGAGGCCAAGCTGCCCGGGACTCAGGATCGCCTCATCCGACGCGCGGATGTGCCCGTTATGAAGCACGGAACGGTGTATCATTCCGAAATTATCGCGCAAATAAGAAGGCGGACGAGACCATCTCTTCACCCTTCCGAAAACGCGCCCGTCTGTGATCGCCTGCCGTGAATGACGCGGGTTATGATCACCCGCGCATCAAGTTCCCGGTAGTAGACGATGTAGCTCGCGACCGGAAAACTTCGTAGAAGCGGCTCGATGTCGTCACGCCTTCTCCCGGCTTGAGGCCAACGGGCGATAAAGGAAAGGCTTCGATGATGGAATCTACAACCCGGGTGGCGATTTCGATATCGCCGGACTTCTCCGCAAGATAGAGCCAAATCCCGTCGACATCACGGGCTGCCCGGGCGGAAACCCGAAGCCTTTTCACCGGTTGCCGGTCGGCGATGCCGATTCGTTCAATCGCTGCAGACCACGAGCTCTTACGCCTTCCGCGAACTCGTGAATGTTGCTTTCGTCGTAGTCGGTGTACTCTCCACGCTCGATTGCTTCGAAACCCAAACGGATCTCGGCACGTAGCGCCTCTCTGTCCTCGTCCCGCTCTCGAAGCAACTCCAGCCCTTCGCGGACCACCTCGCTCGCGCTTTGGTACATTCCGGTCTGTACCTTTTCGTTCACGAGCTGTTCCAGATCGGGTGTGAGGGAAATGTCCATGGGGCCTCCGGGATGCGTCCTTCAATCAGGATATGAGTTGGTGTAGGAGATGTCAAAGTAGATTTGAGACGAACACATGCCGAAACAATTGCGACATGTAGATTGCGAAGGCTACTGAAAACAGGGTTGTAGCGCGCTATCACAGGGCTGCAAGAACCGATTCGGCGGACGGGTGGTCGACGAGCCGGGCGGCTCCGCAGGATCGGGCGAGCGTCGCGCAGACGCTGCTGGCACTCAGTAACTGGCGGCGGTATCTTGAACGAAGGGGGCGTGAAACAATGGACGGACTGGCCAAGGAATACGTGCGACTTGGTTATCCGACAGTAGAAGAACTAATCGAGGCACAAGGCCTTACGTTTCCGCGCGACCCTCGCGACCTGCTCGGAGACTTTTGGCCTGAAGAGGAGTCGGTTGACGACTTCCTGGCTGCGCGGCGAGAGTGGCGGGGCCATGCCAGAACCGATCCCGCTGCATGAAACATTTGATTGTCGGCCCGGAAATCCGGGCGCAGAATTGATACGGCTGATGCCTGGGTTGCAGCGACCGCCCTGGTATATGACGCTCCGTTATTGACTAATAACAAGGCCGACTATCTTGGCGTAAGCGGACTACGGTTTGCGGATGAATGAACGGCACAGGAAAATCGGCGAGACCGGTCTCATTCAACTTATACAGGACTCTTCGCAGTCCGCTGAAGCGCGCGCCGAAGGTTGCTCGCAACTTGGCTTGATGAAATCCCGTCGCGCCGTTCCCGTGTTGCTCGAGATCGGTTCTAAAGAGAAATCGGAACTCCTTTTCTGGGAGAGTCTGAAGGCCGTCGGAACGATTGGCAGTAAGCGAGCAACCCGCCCGCTGATGAGATTGATCCGAACCACGGAATCGAGATCCCGGATGACCGCGGCGGTTCTCGCGCTACTGCCATTAGGTGATGAACGGGCGGCCTCACTATTAATCAGGATCATGCTGCACGGCAAAGACACTCCGAAGGCGCGTGGCCTCGCTGCGGAAGCTCTGGGATGGATGCGGCCGAAGCGCGATACTTTAGTTGCCCTTCGCAAAGCGCTTGAGGACCCTTCCGAGTATCTTCGCTATTCAGCCGTGTGCGCCTGCAGCGGGCTTCGGAGCCGGGCCATGATTCCCGCGCTTGGGCGTTTGCTGACGGACGAGGCAGAACTGCCCGGCGAGGGCACCATCGCGCAGCTTGCACGCGAGGTGTTACAGGGCGTTCCTAACTGGCCGAAGTAGCTGAGGAGGCAAATGCCGCGCCTGAATGACTTGCGAGATTGCCAGCGCGTCGGCTTCTGAAGCGGAGAGCAATGCCGGGCAGGCTACCGCGGCAAGAAAGATCCACACGCGAAACATACCTGGATTAGGACATTAATCGTCCCACACCGGTTGCGCGCGCAACATTGCGCATCCTTAATGAACCCTCCCTCATCCGGTCACCCGAATGCAACAATAGCAGCGGAGGTTTCTCTCAATGAAAAAGTTCGCGTCCATCCTAACCGCTTCGGTGCTCGCGCTCGGCATGACGGCCTTCGCGCAGACCGCCGGCGATGACATGAAGAACGCCGGCAGTGACGTCAAAGGCGCGGCCAAGTCCACCGGCAAAGCCACAGCCAAGGGCGCCAAGAAGACCGGCCACGCCGTTTCCAAAGGCGCCAAGAAGACCGGCAGCGCCATTAAGTCCGGCACTCATAAGACCGCCGACGCAGTCGCCGGCAAAACCCAGTAAACTTGGTAGGTAGCCGGACGCGCGTTCAGTCCGGCTGCCTTCCTTGCAAATGGGTCTTCTCTTAAATATTCAAAGTGTCTCCAAACAATTCGGCGCCGAGCCTCTGTTCGAAACCATCTCCTTCACGGTTTCGGACGGCGACCGCATCGGGCTGATCGGTCCCAACGGCGCGGGCAAGTCCACTCTGCTCGGGATGATCGCCGGGCGCGTCTCGCCCGACGATGGCGAAGTAGTCGTACGCAAGGGCGTGCGCGTCAGTTATGTCGCGCAGGATTCGAACTTCGATCCCGGCTTGACCGTCCGCCATGTCCTCGAAAATGCGATCCACGTCAAAGACGATGCCGAGCGCATGGCGCTGCTGGCCGAGACCCTGGGCCGCGCCGGTTTCGAGAATGCCGATGTGGAAGCGGCTTCGCTTTCGGGCGGGTGGCGCAAGCGGCTTGCGATCGCCGAGGCGCTGATCAACAAGCCCGACGTGCTGCTGGTCGATGAGCCCACCAATCACCTGGATCTCGAAGGGATCGTGTGGCTGGAGCGCCTGCTGCGTGAAGCTCCGAAGCAGGAGACCGCGCCCGCCAGCATCGTCGTCAGCCACGATCGCTACTTTCTGGAAAACGTCGCCACGCAGATGATCGAATTGAACCGCGCCTATGCCGCCGGCCTGTTCCGCGCCGAAGGCAACTACTCGCAGTTCCTCGAACGCAAGGATGACTTTCTGCACGCGCAGGCCAAGTATCAGGACGCGCTGGAGAACCGCGTGCGCACCGAAGTGGAGTGGCTGCGGCGCGGACCCAAGGCGCGTTCCACCAAGGCCAAGGCCCGCATCGATCGCGCGAATGAGTTGATCGGCGAGCTTTCCGATTTATCTTCTCGCAGCAAAACATCATCCGCGAATATCGACTTCGTCGCGTCCGACCGCCGCAGCAAGCGCCTGATTCATGCCGATAAGATCACGTACAGCATCCCCGGCCGCACGCTGTTTCGCGATCTCACGTTCACCGTGGTTCCCAAACAGCGCATCGGCCTCGTGGGCCCGAACGGCAGCGGCAAGACCACCATGCTGCGGCTGCTGCTCGGCGAGTTGAAACCCGAGTCGGGCGAGATTGAACGTGCGGAAGCGCTGCGCATCGTCTACTTCGATCAGAACCGCGCGCACTTGAATTTGGATGTCACGCTGCGGCGTGCGCTCGCGCCCGATGGCGATTCCGTCATCTATCGCGACGGCGTGATCCATGTCGTCTCCTGGGCGGCGCGCTTCCTGTTCCGCAAGGAGCAGTTGGATCAGCCTGTCAGCCGTCTCTCGGGCGGCGAGCGCGCGCGCGTGCTCATCGCCAACCTGATGCTGCAGCCCGCCGACGTGCTCATGCTCGATGAGCCGACCAACGATCTCGACATCGCAACGCTGGAAATCTTAGAAGACAGCCTGCTCGAATTCCCCGGCGCGCTGGTATTAGTGACGCATGACCGCTATCTGCTCGATCGGGTTTCGACGGTCGTCATCGGACTCGACGGGCAAGGCGGTGCGGAGCAGTTCGCCGACTACGGCCAGTGGGAAGCGTGGCAGGTGGGCCGCCGCGCGGCAGCGAAGGTTCCGACCAAAGGGCCGGGGCTGCGCAGCGTGCAGCAGCCCTCGGCCCAGCGGCCCCAGACAAAGAAGCGGCTCTCGTATATGGAGTCGCGCGAGTTGGATTCCATTGAAGCGCGCATCGAGGACGCCGAGAAGATCCTCGAATCGAAGCACAACCTGCTCGAAGACCCCGCCGTTACGAGCGACCCGAAGCGCCTGCATGAGGCTTACACCGAGCAGCAGGCGGCGCAGGAGGAAGTGGATACGCTGTATGCGCGCTGGGGTGAACTGGAAGCCAAGCTCGCGGGTTGACTGGTCGATTGGGCGGGTCGTCAGCAGGATCTTGCCGGAGACGCCTTTCTGTCCCGCCTGGTGCGCTTCTCGGATCTCCGAGAGCTTGAACCGCTTGGCGATCGGGATCGACCAGGCTGCCGCCCGCCGACGTCTTCGGCGAGCCGCTTCAGCCGCGCGGAATCCGGACGCGAAAATACATGCTGCAATTGGATGCCGGCCGCATCGTCCGGCGCTTGACCCAGCACCGTCGCGTAGACTCCGCCCTTTTTCAGCTTCTTGGCGAGCTTGTTGGGAAGTTCCCCGCCGACCGTATCCGCAATCGCGTCCAGGTCATGCAGGCCGCCGAGATCGTGCTCGTCATCGAGCGCAATCACCTGCGCCGCGCCCAGATCTTCGGCTTCTTTCTTCTGCTTGGCCCGCACGCCCGCGATGACCTTCGCGCCATGCTGCTTAGCTACATGCGCCGCCGTACGTCCCACGCTTCCCAGCGCGCCGGTGATCAGGACCGTGATGCCAGCTTTGATCCAACCCCCGTTCTCGATTAACTGCGCGCCGGTCGTCAATACCAACGGAAGAACTCCGGCTTCTGCGGGGTGAAGACCCGCGGGAAGCGGCGCAAACACGGCTGCTTTATCGGCGACAAACTCCGCGTAGCCTTTGTTGATTAGACCCAGCACCTTGTCGCCGGGGTGGAAGTCTTTCACGCCGGCGCCCACCGCCACCACTTCGCCCGCCACATCGCGGCCAAGTATGACCGGGAAGATCAAGGGCATCATCTTTTGCATCGCGCCTTCGCGGACCTTCCAATCAATCGGGTTGACGCTGCCCGATTCGGCCTTGACCAGGATCTCGTCCGCACCCGGTGTGGGCTGGAGAACTTCTTCATAGCGGAGTTGATCGACGTCTCCGTAACCGTATAGTTGAACTGCTTTCATACTCCGTTCGGATGCGCGCCGCGCACCTGAAGAACCATCCGTTTGATGACTTCGATCACCAATTGCGGGTTGTCGAATTGAATCCAATGTCCGGCTTCGGCCACGCGGATGTGGGTTCCCATACGATCCCATTCGGCCGTTTGAGCAAGGGTCGCGTTAGCGGCCGAGAGGATCGTGACCGAAGTGTTTTCTGGCAGTCGCAGCTCGCCCACTACCTTCGCGCTGGCAGGCAAAATCGCCAAGTGCCGCGCCATGCCGTCGAAGCTTTTCGGGTCCGACCAGTGCGCGCGGATCACCGGCCACAGCTCCGGCGGCAGCTTGCGGACTTCGTTCACCAGCCTTGTGGCCACGCTGGAACCTTTGCCGCTCGAAGCGTGAGCGATCCATTGCGGGAGGCGCCGCGCGCCGGATGACAGCAACGCCAGCGCCAGTCGTACCACCCCGGTGCGTGCCAGGATCGCTCCGCGCCGCGATAGCTTTACGCCGGTCGCGAGGGTGCGCGCCTGCTCCGGCGCGATGTCGATCCAATCCGCCGGCAGCACGGGATCGATCAGAATGAGCCGGGCAACTTCTTCGGGATACCAGGCCGCGTACGCACGGACGATGAGACCGCCGAACGAATGGCCGACCAGAATGACGGGACGCGGAAGTTCGATGGCGGCGAGCGCCGTGCGCAGTTCCGTAACCATGGCGCACAGGGACGCGGGCCTCACCGAATGCTCACTCCAGCCCAACCCAGCGCGATCATAGCTGCACACGCGCGTGAGTTGCGCAATCTCCGGCTGCACCAACCGCCAACTCAGTGACGACGCGGCGATGCCGGATTCGAGCACCACCGCGGGCGCGCCTGTTCCTGAATCGTGGATGTGGAGATGGTGGACCATCTTGCCGGGCTTCTGGAACGTGCGGCGATCGCGGCGTAATCCGAAGAACTGATAAGCCACGCCCGCCGCCAGTAGGCCGGCCGCGCCGCCCGCAAGCGACAGTAGAATCGTCTTAGTCCGCGACAATCTCTTCTCCGGGAATAATACGCCGCGTGCGGAGCAGCCGCCCCTGCATGGCCAACACTCCCATCACGGCGAGAATGCCGACGAAGACCAGAAGCTTGATCACGTCGGAGGTGTAACTCTTCGGAAGAGACTTCCAGAGCAATCCGAGCGCGGGCTGCGCGGCACACACGGCCCATACCGAACCGTAGAAGTAGCGGCGCTCGACGCCTTCGCCGGCGGTCGATTTCTTCACGCGCGGCAACTGCCCGAGCGCGCCCAGTCCCCAGATCAGGATCGCCAGTGGAAAGTACGCCGACGAGTAAATCTGTTGGAGGACCCAGCGGCGCGCGAAGACCGCGATGAGCAGGCCCGCCAGATTCATTAACGCGAAGTTCAGCACGGCGTTCCACGCGAACGTGTAACAGATGCGGCGATAGATCGGATTCGGTTTGTCTTCGGTGAACTTGAGGATATAAGGACGTGGCTCCACGCCCGGAAGTTCACCGAACAGCCCGGCTATCCCGGTACCGACGAGCACGATGGTGAGCCAGATCCACGTGCGGGGGCTTCCGCCGTGAGCGAACAGGTCGAACGTCATGGGGCCGGGCGAGATGAAAAACACGGCGATCCAGATGGGCCAGTGCGCCAACCGGTAATTCACCTTGTTGCGGGTGCGCATCGGGCGCTTGCTCGCGTACTCCACGCGCACGGAACGGATCACCGTTCCACCTTAATACACGGTCATAGATGATTGGACGCGGAGTCGCGCCCCTCCCTCGTGAGCCGCTTCCGCCATGAAGGCGGGTCGCACAATAGAGTGGTCAGATTGGTGGACCGGCCAGGATCGCGCTCCGCAACCTAACGGTTGCCTTTCATGAACCTCCCGCTCTATACTCTTTGTATATGCAACCAGGAGGTTGCTCTATGGAAAACCAGATCGAGAAGCGGATTGAATTGTCGGCGCCGGTCGCGCGCGTTTGGCGGGCGCTTACCGACTCGCGCCAGTTCAGCGAGTGGTTTCAGGTAAACATGGACGGACCGTTTGCCGAAGGAAAACCCGTCGGCGGACAGCTGACCTTTCCTGGTTATGAACACCTCAGGATGGAGATCGTGGTGAAGGCGATCCAGCCTACTTCGTACTTCTCCTACACCTGGCATCCTTATGCGGTGGACCCAAAGGCGGATTGCTCGCAGGAGATACCTACACTTGTGGAGTTCCGGCTGCACGAAATTCCAAGCGGTACTTTGCTCGTCGTCACGGAGTCCGGCTTTGACAAACTCCCGCCCGCGCGCTACGCGGACGCGTTCCGCATGAACAGCCGCGGTTGGGAGCAGCAGTTGGAAAGCATCGCCTCCTATGTCAGTAAGTCAACGTAGGGGGCTTGCTGCCAAGGCGGCGCTCTTCAATGCGCTGGGAGACGAGACCCGCCTGTCGCTGGTCGGCAGGCTGAGCGATGGGCGGAGGTACTCCATATCCGATCTGACGCAAGGCACCAAACTAACCCGGCAGGCGGTCACGAAACACTTACGCGTGCTGGAGCGCGTGCGGATGGTGCACCCGCGCCGCGCCGGCCGGGAGAATCTGTTTGAGCTCGATCCAAAGCCGATTAACGAGCTGAACGTTTACCTGGAAAATGTTTCGAAGCAGTGGGACGCGGCGTTGGCGAGGCTTAAGACGCTGGTTGAGAGCGAGTAATTCAAAGTAGCCCGCACCAAAATGGTGCATAATGGTGAACGCTGAAGGACCAAAAGACTGTGCGCCATAGCGTTAGTTTACCCGCCAAGCTCACCGTGCAGGTTCGCGCGATGGCGAAAACGAGGCGGCTTAGCGCTACTCGTATGCTCGTCGAACTAATAGAAAATGGCATCGAAACAGAAAGGCGTAAACAGCGAGAATTCGTCGAGTTGGTCGAGCGGTTTCGCGAGGAAAAAGACCCGGTGACCGCGAAGATTCTGGGTGAGCATCTAGAGAAAATGGTCTTCGGCGGTTAGTGCCGAAGATAGGGAAGTGGGATACGTTTCCCGAAGCGGTCCAGCAGCATCTGGCGAGGCTTAAGAAGCTGGTTGAGAGCGAGTAAGCCAGACAGGAATCTATTCGTTTTCTTACACCGCCGCCTTCACCGCTTCCTCCAACTCATCCAGCCCCCCGTCGAAGAAGTGATCCTTCGCTTCGATAAACACCAGTTCCTTCGGTTCCGCGAAGTTACTGAACCATTCTTCCAACTCTTCGCGCGGGGCGAATTCATCGTTGGTGCTGGAGAGAAATACCTTCGGAACCGGGCAGGTTTCAAGGATCGGGAAGGTCTCGCGCCGGGTCGGAAATCCTACCGCGATCAGCTTCGTCGCATCGCCCAGTTCGCATCCCAGCTTCAGGATCATGCGGGAGCCGAATGAGAATCCCGCAAGCGAGTAAGGCAAGTCAGGATAGCGTCCGCGCAGCCATGCCAGCGCGGCGCGCGCGTCTTCCAACTCACCGATCCCATTCGCGTGGCCGCCCTCACTTCGCCCCACGCCGCGGAAGTTGAAACGGAGCACCACCCGGTCCCTCGTGCGCATCGCGCGCGCAAGGCGGTGCACCACTTTGTTGTGCATCGTCCCGCCGCCCAGCGGATGGGGATGGCACACCAGGCAGCACTCGATCGGCGCGCCGTCTTCAGGCCCTTCAAGCATGGCTTCAAGTTGGCCCGCCGGTCCCTGGATGAAATGCGACTCGATCCGGCGCGGCACTAATTCGACCGGAAATTCGTAAACTGTAAATCGATTCCGAAGTCCGACCCGCGAAGTAACGCAATCGCCTGCTGTAACGTGTCGCGGTCCTTACTGCTCACGCGGACTAAGTCCGCATTGATGGAAGCTTGTACCTTCAGCTTACTGTCTTTGATCTTCTTGACGATGTCCTTGGCCTTCTCAATAGGAATACCCTGCGTCAGGGTAATTTCCTGCTTGACGCTCGAACCCGATGCGGGCTGAACCACCCCGTACGTCAGGTTCTTGATCGGCACTTTGCGCTTCACCAGCTTGCCTTCCAGCAGCTCGACGACGGCTTTCAGCTTATAGTCATCGGCGCTCGCAAGCTCAATCTTCTTGTCTTTTTCTTTAAGTTCGATGGTGGACTTGGAGTCCTTCAGATCGAAACGCGCGGACACTTCCTTCAGCGCCTGTTGAATGGCGTTGGAGACTTCCGGCATATCGACCTCGGACACTACATCGAAACTGTTATCTGGCATTTCTCCATTATCGCCGTGCAGTCAATGCGGCGATAACGCGGTCGGTAACCCGGCCGATCAACTGTTCCATGGATTCGTCGAGGGCGATGGTCACGGCGGCGCGCACCTGCTCGGGATCGAGAACGACAATTGATCGAGTGGGCCGAAGAGCTTTCTCTGCAGCTTCGGTCCGGTCGGTGATATAAGTGACGGCGGTGGGAGCACCGGCCAAGCGGGCGACGGTCTCGATTAGCGCGGACGCTTCAAACGGCTTGCGCAGGATGCCATCCGCGCGGGCGTCGGCCACGGCCTTCTCATCAATCAGTTGCAGCGCTCCCACGGTGAGTAAGACGCGCGTCCCGGAGTAATCCGCGCTCCCGCGAATGTGCTCGCAGATCTTCAGGCCGGAAAAACCGGCGAGCCCGATGTCGGCCAGCACCAGTTGCGGCTTCACGTCCCGCAGGCGCAGCATGGCTGTTTCGCCGTCACTGACCGTAACCACGGAATAGCCTTCCTCACGCAGAATTCGTTCTCCCATGCGCTGCGCGTGCGGGCTATGTTCCGCGAGCAGTATCCGCGTCATTGCGGAGTGGCGGAAGTGGTCGGCGTTACGGGCGTTCCGGTGTTGCTTGGCGGATTGGTGGTGGCGGCCGTCCCCGTCGCTGCCGCGGGTGTCTCCGTTCCTGCCGCCGGTGCCGCGGCCTGCTGCTTGGCTTGATTCTTCTTCTGCTGCTCCATCGCCTTTTCCCGCAACTTGCGCTGTTTCTTGGTTTCGACGTAGGGGTGATTGGTGGGCGGCGGAAGGTTCGCCGCGGGCTTTGCGGTTGCGGTGGACGCATCGCCGGACGCCCCAGCGCCTGAAGCAGTGGACGTTGTGCCGCCGGTTCCGTTGGCCGCATTCGGAGCGCGTGCCTCGGGCTTGGTATCGATGTCTTTCGAGTCGGTGACGGTCTTGGCAGTCACGTCGTTGACGCCTCCCACTCCGCCCGCGCCTGCAGACGAATCGGCCACCACGGCGGGGACGCTCACCGGCGTCGGCGGGGCAAGAATCTGCATCGGAGGCGCGCCGTTCTTGGCGGCCAGGGACGCGTCGGGTCCGCGCCGGAGCACGTCCGTCGCGCGGCTGAACATACTCGGCTTCTTGTAGTTGTCCAGGTCATACTTCATGCGCTGGTAAGCGGCCGGATCAGCGGCCGGGACCGGCTTCTTGAGCGCAGTCAACTCTTGCTTGGCATCCTCCACGTGATCGCTTAGCGGATAGTCTTTGACGATCTTCGACAGAACGGCGGCCTGCTGGTCTTCGAAGCGATCCCCCATGCGCTTGTACGAATCGGCCTCCAGCCAAAGCGCGTCGTCCGCGCCGCTGAACAGCGGGTATTGCTGGGTGACGAAAGCGAGCCGGTTCTGCGCGGCGGGAAATGCGCCTTTGGTGTGATAGAACTCGCCCGTCCGGAATTCCTTGTCGGCCAAAACTTCCTGCACGTTGCGCAGCATCTGGGTGGCTTGCGCGGTGTAGTGGCTGTTCGGATACGCGGTCACCATCTGCATGCACTCGTCTTCGGCTCGCAGGGTCTGCGAGTTGTCGCGATCCACCTTCTCCATCTGCTTGTAGTGGATCTGGCAAACGCGCCACTGGGCTTCGGCGGATTCTTCCATATTGGGGTAGAAGAGCTCGAAGTCCTTGTACTCGGCTTCGGCTTGCGCGAGGCCGTGCGCGCCGCCTTCCCGATACCAGCTATCGGCGATGGCGAGCTTCGCTTTGGCGAGGAATTCGCTTGAATCGTAGGTATTGATCAGCGTGTTCAGGGTGAGCCGCGCCACTTCGTAGCGGCCGTGTTCGATATCGTTGATCGCGCGATCGAACAGCACTTTGTCCGGCTGCAGCGTATCTTTGCTGATCGGGTTCTCGTACTTCTTCTTTTTGAAGATCCCGCCGTGGGCGGAAGGAAGAGTGGCCACGGCCAGTGCCGCGCAGATCAGGAGTTTGTTCAATAATTGCATGCGGTTTGCCTTACGAAACGGGCACTTGGTAAACCATTAGCCCGTTGGCGTTATGTTCTTAAACCTTAACTAACCCAGCCTCCGCGGCCACCTGTTGCAACTCTTTCACGGCTGCGGCCGCATCGGCACTGTGAAAGACGGAAGAGCCGGCCACCAGCCAGTCGCAGCCGGCGCGCGCGATTTCGGCCGCGTTCTTCTTCGATACGCCGCCATCGATTTCGATCTTAAAGTCCAAGCCCTGCTCCTGGCGGATGCGGTTCAAGCGGCGCACCTTATCGAGTGTGCGCGGGATGAACTCCTGGCCGCCAAAACCGGGGTTGACGCTCATGACGAGCACGTAATCCACGAAGTCAAGCACGTTCTCGATCATCTCGATCGGCGTGGCGGGGTTCAGCGCTACGCCCGCGCCCGCGCCGTGTTCCTGAATCGCGTGGAGCGTGCGGTCCAGATTGCGCGTCGCCTCGCAATGGGCCGTCACCTGGTTGGCGCCGGCGGCGATGAAGAGAGGCGCGTAGGTGTCAGGGTCTTCGATCATTAAATGCAGATCGAACCGCAGGCTGGAGCGCTTGCGGATGGATTCGACGAGCGGCGGACCCATGGTCAGGTTTGGCACGAAATGGCCGTCCATGATGTCGATATGCAACAGGGAAACGGACGCCTCGACGCGGGCGATTTCGTCGCCCAAACATGCGAAGTCCGCTGCCAGAATCGACGGAACAATTTCAACCATTTTGGGGCTAGACCGTTATCGTATCACGGCGGCGTAGAAGCCATCGCCGGGGTCGCGGCCGGGCGTGCGGCGGACTTCGTATTGTATCCGTGAACCGGCGGCGGCGCGAACCACTGCTTCATTCTCTTCGGGCTCGAGCGAGCAGGTGGAATAAACCAGTAGGCCGCCGGGCGCGAGCGCATCGAGCGCGTGCCGCAGGATACGGCGCTGGCGCTCGCCGAAACGGGTGGGGTCATGC
Source organism: Bryobacteraceae bacterium (assembly GCA_965225785.1). Classification (GTDB taxonomy): domain Bacteria; phylum Acidobacteriota; class Terriglobia; order Bryobacterales; family Bryobacteraceae; genus Bog-113. The sequence continues at coordinate 1,330,471 of CBDDBV010000035.1, forward strand.
GGCGTGAGACGCCACTTGATCTCCGGGTTGTGGGCGAGCGTTCCCGTACCGGAACAGGGGGCGTCGACGAGAATTCTATCGAACGAGTGGGCGAACGGCAGGGGCGCGGTGGCGTCGAGAACCACGAGCGGGATGCCTAAAGTTTTCAGACCTTTCAGCCGTTGGATACTCAAGTCGGAAGCGATCGCATGGGTAGATAGGGACAGCGCCTGGGAAGTCTTATTCCCAGGCGCGGAGCATACATCGAGAAAGGAATGGTGGGACTCGAGTTCGAGTAAGGGAATGATGGCCTGCGAGCCGATGTCCTGCACGCGGTATCGCGGGTCGGGCGTGTTGACTCGCCAGCAGCCGGGTACATCCGTGGGGATGCCGTGTTCGGGCGGCATTGAGCCTTTGGGGATGTGTTGGTAGAGTTGCGGGACTTCGAGACTGGCCTCCGCGATTGCGGCGGCGGTGACTATGCCGAAGTCGTGGGTCCATTTGGATAAGAGCCACGCTGGCACTGCGCGATCCGGGGGAATCGGGATTTGGACGGAGCCGACTTTCCGAAGGATGGCGTTGGCGAATCCGACCGCTGAAGTCTTGTGCGCCATCCGGAGCAGGTTCAGCGCATCGTTGACGGCGGCGTAGGCGGGGATGCGGTCCAGGAAGCGGATTTGGTAGATGGCCATGCGGAGCGCGATGGCGACTTCCAGGTCAAGGCGCTCGATCGATCGGCCGGAGTAGTGCTCAATGAGGAAGTCCAACTGGCCTTGGCGGCGCAGAACGCCCAAAGTGATTTCGGCGGCCAGACCGGCGTCACGCGAGTCGAGTTTGGCGGTCTGTTCGATCAGGTTCTCGCTGGCATAGGCGCCTGACGACACGTGGGTGAGAACGTCGAATGCGATCGTTCGGGCGATGGCGGGCTTAGGCCGGGCGGGTGTTGCCATGTCACAATCATCTCGTGGACCTCGAAAAAACACTGCTGCGGAAAGTCGGCGACGCCATTCACCGCTTCCGCATGATCCGCGAAGGCGATCGGGTCGCGGTGGCGGTGTCGGGCGGCAAGGATTCCATGGCGATGCTGCACGCGTTGCTATTGCTCGAAAAGCGCGCGCCTATCAACTTTTCCGTATGCGCGTTCACGGTGGAGCAGGGGAAGTTTCTGCGGCCCATTGAGCCGATCGGCGAGTACATTCGCGCGCTGGGAGTCGAGTGGACGGTTCACCGCGATAACCCGTCGATTCGTCTGATTGATGAGCAGCCGGAACATGGGTGCGATCTTTGCTCGCGGTACCGGCGGCGAGCGGTGTACCAGATTGCGCGCGGGCTGGGCGCAAACGTCATCGCGTTCGGGCATACGGCGGACGACTTCTGCGAATCGCTCTTCCGCAATGCGATGTTTACGGGACGTTTAAGCGCGCTGCCTCCGGTGACATGGTCGCGCGAACGGGACTTCCGGCTGATCCGGCCGCTGGTGTTCGTGCAGGAAACAGTGACGCGGGCGTACTCGGAATACATGGGCATTCCGGTGATCCCGTGCGGCTGTTCGCATAAAACGGGGACGGTGCGCCGATCCATTCGCGACATCTTCGCGGAGTGGGAGATGGACCATCCGCATCTGAAAGAGAACCTTCTGTCGGCGATGGGAAATCTCGATCCCTCGCGCTTGCTGGACACACGGTATCTGGATCTGGAAACGGACGGCGCGCCGGAACCCGAGCCGGAGTTGTTCTCGATCTTGAGTTAATGGCGGGCGGCGCCGACGGCTTCGACAAACTGCCGGGCGCGGTTTTCGATCTCGGCGTAATTTTCTTCCGCGATCAGCTTGGCGCTCACCAGTTCGCCGCCGACGGCAACCGCGCAGGCGCCGGCGTTCAGGAAGTCGCCGCAGGTAGTGAGGCTGACCCCGCCGGTTGGAATCATTTCGATGTGCGGCAGCGGTCCCTTCAGCGCCTTGATATATTTCGCCCCGCCGACGCTATCGGCTGGGAATATTTTGATGACATCGGCGCCCGCTTCCCACGCGGTCACCACTTCGGTGGGCGTGAGCGCGCCGGGACAAATCACCTTCGAGTAGCGTTTGGCCATCTCGATGGTCTTGACGTTCAACGCGGGTGTGACGAAGAACTCGGCCCCGGCCAGCATGCAGCTTCGAGCGGTTTCGGGATCGAGCACCGTTCCCGCGCCGAGCACCAGTTTGTCGCCGTATTCGTCGGCCACCTTCTCCAGCGCGCGGATGGCGCCGGGGACGGTCATCGTAATCTCCGCGGCGCGGATGCCGCCCCGATAAATCGCCTCAATGGCGCGGATAGCGGAGGCGGCGCTGTGGGTGCGCACCACGGGCACGATGCCGATCTCGGTGATGGCGCGAAGGATCTCACGAGGCTTCATTTGCCCAAGGATACAATGCGGTGTGGGTACCCTTCAGTTCCTTCTGCGGCTGGTGTTTCAGGGCCGGTTGGAAGCGCTCGCGTGGCTGGGCCGCCGGTATCCGGTGGCGGGGCGCCTGCGGATTGGAACGCGCCGCGGTCTGCTGATCAACACTCCCGAACTCATCGAAGAAGTGCTGGTGCACCGCAACGATGAGTTTCAGAAGGGTCCGGCCCTGCGAATCTACTCGCGGCCGCTGCTGGGCGACGGCCTGCTCACCAGCAACGGCGACGAACATCGGAAGCGGCGCCGTCTGGTGGCTCCGGCGTTCGCGCATCAACGCGTGCCGCGGTATGCGGACGTGATGTGCGAAGCCACCCGGGCCGCGTGCGAAGCTTGGCCGGCCGATGGCACAGTCGAAATGCATCGCGAGATGACGCGCCTGACGCTGGGCATCGTCGGTCGGACGCTGTTCGACGTGGATCTGCTGGAAGATGCGGATGCGATCGGCAAGCAGATTACGGAGCTGATCCATTTTGCGACAGAGCAGACGCGATCCTTTAAGCCGGTTCCGTTCGAGAAGGATACGCCGCGCAACCGCCAAGCGACCGAGTCCGTCGCCAAGCTGAACCAGACGATGTATCAGATGATTGAGCAGCGGCGGCAATCGGGCGAAGACAAGGGCGATTTGCTGTCGATGCTGCTGATGGCGCGCGATGAAGATGGGCGGAGCTTGAGCGATGAGCAGGTGCGCGATGAGGCGATGACGCTGTTCGTGGCGGGGCACGAGACCACCGCGAACGCGGCCACGTGGGCCCTGTATCTCCTGGCGCGGCATCCGGAGATTCAGAGCGCGCTCCGCAAGCAGGTCCGCGCCGCCGTCGGTTCACGCTTGTTGACTTACCAGGATTTGCCGCAGGTGCCTTTGGCGCTGCAGGTCTTCAAAGAAGCGATGCGGCTGTTCCCGCCCGCGTACATCGTGGTGCGTGAACCGCTGCGCGATCTGGAACTGACGGGCGGGATTCAGGTCAAGCAGGGCGAGTTGGTGGCCATGTGCGAATACGTGGTGCACCGCAACGCGAAGTATTTTCCAGAGCCGGAGACGTTCGATCCAAACCGGTTTACGCCGGAGCAGGAGGGGCGGATTCCGCGGTACGCGTACTTCCCGTTCGGCGCGGGTAGGCGAATTTGCATCGGCAACCAGTTCGCTCTGATGGAAGGACAGATTATTCTGGCGACCGTGGCGCAGCACGCGACGGTTTCCATGAAAAGTCAGCGAAAGATTAAGGGAGATCCGCTGCTCACACTTCGGCCAAAAGGACCCGCGATGATGCGGGTCCAGAAGGATTAGAAGGTGTAAAGGAGCGTGCCGGGAATCGGATCGCTGGTGCTTTCCTCGGTAATTCCCGCGAGCACCGGCTGCGCTTCCCCGCCCGTGATAGCGCGGTAGAAGATTCCGGTGTCGCCCAGGTAGACTTCGAGTTCTGAGGGCCGCGGCAGCAAGCCCTGGATGAGCGCTTCGGAAAGCGGGTCTTCGATGTACTTCTGTAGCGCGCGGCGTAAGGGCCGGGCGCCGTAACTGCGATCGACAAGAGTTTTGTCGATGATGTACTTCGCCGCGTCCGGCGCCAGCCGGATCTTCAACTGCTTGGCCACCAGGTTGCCGTTGATCTGCTCCACCAATAACGTGATGATCTTCAGCAGATCGTCATCCGTGAGCGAAGTGAACAGGATCACTTCGTCGAGGCGGTTGAGGAACTCGGGGTTGAAGGCCCGCTTCACTTCCGCGCGGACCAGGTCTTCCACCTTGGATGGAACGCCTTCGGTATGCGGCGCGGAGAAGCCCAGATGACCGCGCTTCTCAAGGAATCGCGCGCCCAGGTTGGAAGTCATCACGATGATGGTGTTCTTGAAATCCACCGTGTTGCCGAGCCCGTCAGTCAACTGGCCGTCTTCGAACACCTGCAGCAGGATGTTGTAGATATCCGGATGCGCCTTCTCGATTTCGTCGAGCAGGATGATGGAATAGGGTGAACGCTTCACGCGCTCGGTCAACTGGCCGCCTTCCTCATAACCGACGTACCCCGGAGGCGAGCCGATCAGTTTGGAGACCGAATGCTTCTCCATAAACTCGGACATGTCGAAGCGGATGAGGCTCTTCTCGCTGCCGAACAGGAACGAGGCAAGCGCGCGCGCGACTTCGGTTTTGCCGACGCCGGTGGGTCCCAGGAACAGGAAGGAACCAGCGGGGCGGCTGCTGGCCTTGAGGCCGGCGCGCGAGCGGCGGATGGCGCGGGCCAGCGCGGAAATCGCTTTCTCCTGGCTCACCACGCGCTTGTGCAGCTCTTCCTCAATGCGGATGAGCTTGGCGATTTCCTCTTCCTTGATGGAGGTCATGGGCACGCCGGTCCAGCGCGCAACCACATCCTCGATATCGTCTTTGGTGACGACGCCGGTGGAAGAATCGTCCAAGTTGTACTTCTCGCGCAGTTGGCGCATGTTCTCGCGCTCTTTGCGTTCCTCGTCGGAATAGAAGCGGGCCTTCTCGAACTCGTGGTTGGCGATGGCGTTTTCCATGCGGTGCACGATGAACTTGATGCGCTTCTGTATGTCGGCCAGATCGCTCGGGAGCGTGGTCTGGCGGAGCTTCACGCGCGCCCCGGCTTCGTCTATCAGATCGATGGCCTTGTCCGGCAGAAAGCGGTCAGGGATGTAGCGGCTGGAAGTGAAGACGGCGGCTTCGATGGCTTCGTCGGTGTAGCCGACCGCGTGGAATTTCTCGTAACGGTCCTTGATGCCGTAAAGAATTTTGACGGCGTCGGCTTCAGTGGGCGGTGGAACTTTCACTGCCTGGAAGCGCCGTTCGAGCGAGCGGTCTTTCTCGATGGACTTGCGGAACTCGCTCGGGGTGGTCGCGCCGATGCACTGGATCTCGCCGCGCGAAAGGGCCGGCTTGAGAATGTTGGCGGCGTCGAGCGAACCTTCGGCCGAACCCGCGCCCACCAGGGTGTGGAGCTCATCGATGAAGATGATCGCATTCTGGTTCTCCATCAATTCTTTCATGATGGTCTTCAGGCGCTCTTCGAACTGACCGCGGTATTTGGTGCCGGCGACAATCAGGGAAAGGTCCAGCGCCAGAATGCGCTTGTCGGCCAGGAAGGAAGGTACGTCGCCTTCGGCGATTTTCTGCGCGAGGCCTTCCACGATGGCCGTCTTGCCGACGCCGGGCTCGCCGATCAGGACGGGGTTGTTCTTGGTGCGGCGGCAAAGGATCTGGATGACGCGCTCGAGTTCGTAATCACGCCCGATGAGCGGATCGAGGGAATTATCCATGGCGGCTTGGGTCAGATCCCGGCTGAATTCAGCCAGGAGGGAGCTCTCTTTGGGGCGGTTCGAGGCTACCTTCTCGGATTGCGAACGCTGCAACTCTTCCCGAATGGTGGACAGACGCAGCCCGCGCTCGTGTAAAATTTCCGCTGCGAAGCACTTTTCCTCGCGCAACAGGCCAAGCAGCAAATGCTCGGTGCCGATGTGCTTATGACTCAGGCGCTCAGCTTCCTCCGCCCCATAAGCCAGAACTCGCTTACATTCGTTACTGAGAGGAAGGTCAACCGAAGTCGACACCTTCTCGCGGATGGTGGTGTGCCCTTCAATCTGTTTACGAATGGATTCGACGGCGGCGTGCGAACGCAGGAAGCGGTTGGCGAGGGTTTTATCCTCGCGCAGCAGCCCCAGCAGGAGATGTTCGGTCTCAATGTAGGGGCTTCCAAACTGGCTCGCCTCGTACCTGGCAAAGAATATGACGCGTCTTGCTTTCTCGGTGTATCGCTCGAACATAAGACTATAGTGCCCCTTAAAAACTGTGAGACGTTGTCCGGGAGTGCTTGGTTTAACTCAATTATAATCTTCTCCGCGGAAGCAACGCCTACCTAATCAGTCAGGCTGGCCGGAATCAGTTCGCCGGCTTCGAGCCTGAGGGCGCGATCGCAGCGCGCCGCAAAAGCTAGGTTGTGCGTAACGAACACCGAGGTCAGCCCAAACTCTTCGTGTAATTGTTCGATGAGCGAAATCACGGCATCGCCTGTTTTTTGATCAAGGTTGCCGGTCGGCTCATCGGCGAGCAACAGTGAAGGCTCAGCCACCAAAGCCCGGGCAAGCACGACACGCTGCCGTTCGCCGCCCGAAAGCTCGCCCGCGCGATGGCCGGCCCGGGACAACAGACCCACCGCGTCCAGACGATTCGAACTCGCCGTTCTCGCTTCTCCCGCCGAAACGCCCCGGATCAACAGCGGCATCATGACGTTCTCGATGGCCGTGAATTCCGGCAGCAGGTGATGAATCTGCCACACAAATCCGACGTGGCGGTTGCGGTAATCAGCCTGGCCGGCTTCGTCAAATTCGGAGATGAGTCGGCTCTCATAAAAGATGCGTCCCGCGCTCGGGCGGTCCAACCCGCCCAGCAGATGCAATAGGGTGCTCTTGCCGGCCCCGGATTCTCCAATTAACGCCAGGCGCTCCCCGCGCCGCACGGTAAAATTGAGGTTCTCGAAGACGCTGAGCCGCTCGCGGCCGGACTGGTAAGACTTCGCCAGATTTTCAGCTTGCAGGATCGGAGCGCCCTCCATGGGTTTGGGATGAGTGTCCCACACCGGAACGCAGCTCCGCGGTGCGGACGCGAATTCATAAGAATTTACGTTAAGAAACAGAAATTGCTATCCTCACGAATTGTTCACACAATCAGATAAGGGGGCTATTTGAAAACTCTGGTCATTGGTCTCGATTGCGCGGCGCATGAGATCCTGCTTCACCAGGAGAATCTGACGAACTTCCGCAAGCTGATGGCGCGGGGTTGCTACGGGAGGTTGGAGAGCGTGATTCCACCCATCACGGTTCCGGCGTGGATGTGCATGTCCACCAGCCAGGACCCTGGATCGCTCGGCGTCTACGGGTTCCGCAATCGCACGGACCACACCTATAAAGGGTTGGGCGTGGTGAATTCCACGTCCTTCACGGCGCCGGCAATCTGGGATGTGCTGGGCGCGCGGGGCAAGCGGTCTATCGTGGTGGCCGTTCCTCCCAGCTACCCGCCGCGGAAGATCGAGGGCATCAATGTCGGCTGTTTCCTGACGCCCGATACCAAGGTGAATGAGTACACTTGGCCGCCGGAGATCAAGAAAGAAATCGAAGACGTGGTGGGCGATTACCCGGTGGACGTCCGCGGGTTCCGGACGGACCAGAAGCAATGGCTGCACGACCAGATCTACGACATGTCGCGCAAGCACTTCGAGGTGATCAAGCACCTGCTGGAGACCAAGGACTGGGATTATTTCCAGTTCGTCGAGATCGGACTGGACCGCATGCATCACGGCTTCTGGAAGTATCACGACAAGCTGCACCGGCAATATGAACCGGGCAATGAGTTCGAGCACGCCATAACGGATTACTACACGTATCTGGATGGGGAACTGGGCGAACTGATGGAGATTGTGGGCGACGATACCACGATCATGGTGGTTTCCGATCACGGAGCGCAGCGCCTGGATGGCGGCTTCGCCGTGAACGAGTGGCTGGTGCGCGAAGGCCTGCTGGTGCTGAAGCAGCCGGTGACGAAGCCGACTCCGTTTTCGCCGGGGCTGGTGGATTGGAGCAAGACCAAGGTGTGGAGCGAAGGCGGCTACTACGCGCGCGTGTTCTTCAACATGCGGGGGCGCGAGCCGGAGGGCGTGATCCCGATGGCGGAGTACGAGGCGTTCCAGGACGAGATGATCGAGCGGTTCAAAAGCATTCCCGACGATCTGGGAAAGCCGATGGGCACGCTGGTGTTCAAACCGCGCGAAATTTATAAATCGGTCAAGAATGTGGAGCCGGATCTGGTGGTGCATTTCGGCGCGCTCTTCTGGCGGTCGATTGGGATGCTGGGGCCGGAGTCTTTATATCTGCAGGAGAACGATACGGGTCCGGACGATTGCAATCATGCGCAATTCGGCGTGTTCATTCTGAGCAGCCCGGCGGTTCCGCAGCGAGGTGAATTAGAGGGGATGCGGCTCTTGGACGTCGCGCCAACAATGCTGGACACGATGGGACAGAAGATTCCGGCGAGCATGCAGGGGACGAGTTTGCTGAAGAAGTTTCCGGTTTAGATTCATGACTCAGTCACAACCTCTGCCCGTTTTTTGAAAGACTTTAAGGGTGCATATCTATCGCTCACAGGTCGCACGTAGCGCTTCCAGAAGAGCTGATCGAGAAAGTGTCGAAAGGTTTCGCCGAACGGGGCGGCGCCCTCCGAAGGTCAACGAGAAACGCGCTCGACGGAATTCCGGAAGGTGTTAGTTCCCAAACAGCGGCTTACGGGACATCTGTGCTTCCATTCGATTCGCCTTGTCGATCTGATCCGGGGTTAGGCTCGCCCGTAACGGAGCGGCGAGCTGGACCGCCTCGGAGCTTCCTTTGGATTCAGCTAAGTGCAGCCACGCGAGCGCCTGGATCGGATCTGTGTCGCGCGTCAGGATTCCCATGTGTAACTGGCATAAGTCGACCCCGGCGGTTGCGCACAGGCGGAAATAGCGGCGGGCGCGGTCCAGATCGCGCTCCACGCCTTCGCCTTTCTCGTATCTGACACCCAGATAGAACTGTGCCTGCGGGCTGCCCAGGATCGCGGCGTCGCGCATCAATTGCAAACCTTTTCCGGTATCGAGCGGTAGCGGAGTTCCTTTCATGTGCGCGAGACCCAACAGATAAAGCGCCGGGCCGTAGTTCTGATCGGCGGCTCTCTGGATAAGCGCGAAGCCGGCTTCGGGATCTTTCGGGACTTTATCCGCGTAGAACATCATTCGCCCGAGCACGCCCATGGCGGGCGCGTAGTCCTCGGCCGCGAGCAGTTGGAGATCGCGGACGCCACGCGCGTTTTCCGTTGCGTCGGCGGAGTTCACGTTTCCCAGCGCCACGTTGAAAGTAAGCCGGCGGTGTTCAGACTTCTCGTCGAAGTACCGGCGCGCCAGCCGGAAATCGACTTCAACGGTGGCGCGAACCGATACGGGAACGCCGTCTTTGCGGCCCGGTTTGAACTTCCACTTCGCGATCGCGGCTTCGCCCCGCTCATCGAGGCCAAAGCCGATGGGGCTCAGCACATGAATGTCGACCGGTTGACCACTTTCATCGACTACGATTCTATAGAGCACCACGCCCTGAACACGGGCCCTGCGCGCTTCGCCGGAGTATTCAGGATCCACTTTGTGGATGACTTTGGGAGCGGTGACACCGGGCTCCGCTTCATATGGTCCAACCTTGGATAGGCCCAGTGGGTGTGGCCGTGGTGTTTGGGAACAGAAGTACGAGAAGCCAATCAGCAGAATCGGCCAGGCACCCATTTACCAACGAATTGTACCTGGGAACCTTGCCATCGCGAAGCAGTTTCCGGATGGTGCGTGGCACAGTAAAAGAGAAATGGATATTGCCAAAAAAACGGCGTTGGGAACGGAACGAAAGGTGTTTGATCCTCGCGACCCCTCCACCGGCTCCGGTGGATCGGAATTGCTCGATCCGAGCGTCGCGCAACGATCCGACCAATGGTGGATGTTCCTCGCGGGCCAAGCCGAAGGGTACGGACCTACCGACCTTTACAGCGCGTCACTTCCTCCCGGGGCGCCTCTAAGCGCTGCCGGCTGGCACCTTACCCGCGGGTCGGCCGGAGAACTCGTGCCGGTCGCGGGGAGGAGATTTAGCCGGGCGTGGGACGGCGACGGCGGACGGCACTGCCCGTCGTACGTAGAGGGCTGGGATCCCAGAGCGGGCGAATGGGTCGAACGCATCTACTATGCCGGCGGAGCGGAGAACCTATGGGGGCCTTACACCATCGGCTTCCTGCAATGGGATGGGGAGCACTGGGCAGATCAGCCCGAACCAGCCTTCACCGCGAATGAGGACTGGGAACACGGAAGCGTATACGAGCCAAATCTCATCTACCACGATGGCAAATGGAGGTTGTGGTACGTCGCCGGATCGAACCAAGCCGATTATCTTGTGCATGGGTACGCGGAAAGCGACGACGGCCGTACCGGCTGGAGCAAACATGTGGTTTTCGCCCCGCCTGAAACGAAGATGTTCGACTTCTGTGTTCGTCGGCGAGGAAACTCATTTGACGCCATCTTTGCACGCGTGTGGATGGGAGAAGGAACATCGCCGGCTGAGACTGGATTGTGGTGGTGCAGGGCCGGTTACCCCGCCGGCACTTTCTCCTGCTGGAGCAAGCCGATCCAGATTATGACAGCGGAAGATCGTGGTTGGCACTCCGGCCCGTGGAAGCCCTCGTTCCAATTTCAGGAACAAGGCGGGGAGCGCGCGTTGGTGTTCTTCGACGGGCTATATCGAACAAGCGATCCGGGGCCATTCCCATTCGCGTTCACTCTGGGCTGCCTTGAGTTAGCTCTACCAGCGGTGGTTGATCCGGTGCTAACCTGATCTACTCGAATGCGGAAACTGATCCTCTTGACGCTCGCGGCGGTCGCGCTTCCGGCTGCGGAAATTTCATATCCACTGGAATCGGTCACAATCGACGGTACCCGAGTCTCCCGCGAGGTCGTTCTGGAACTCAGCGGACTACGCGTCGGAGCCCCGGCGGACAGGGAAGCTATTGAAGCGGGGTGCCGGAAGCTCGAGGACACGGGGATCTTTGCGTCGCTGAAATACAGCTACGCGGAGGGACCGAGGCATGGTGTGGCCTTGACGCTTTCCTTGGTGGACCAAGGCGCGCTGGTTCCCGCGACGCTCGATATTCCCGGCATCGATGACGCGGAAACGTGGCGATGGATCGAGTCGCGATTCCCCGCTTTCGATCATAAGGTCCCCAGCCCCGATGCCGCGCAGCAGTATATGGCGCGAGCGATTGAGCAGCATTGCGCGGATCAGCTGCATGGGCAGCATGTGGTGGCGCGGCTGGAAACGGAATTCACCGGCCGACGCGCCACCATCGTTTCCTTTCAACCGGAGGTCCTGCCGCGCGTGGCGGAGATGACGTTCAGCGGGCAACGCGAGCTTACGCCGGAAGAACTCACCCGCATTATGCAAAACGTAGTAAACGGCGAAGGATACATGGAGCGCACGTATCGCGCTTACCTGGAGTTGAACGTTCGCCCGGCGTATGAGAACCACGGCATGTACCGCGTCAAATTTCCCGCAATTGCGATGAAGAGCCTGGACGTCAACTCGGTTGCGGTGGCGACCACGATCGAAGAGGGCCCGAAGTACACATTGGGCGACGTGCAGCTCATCGGTGAGAGTTTGCCGGAGGCCGATTTGCTGGCGGCGGCCGCTTTCAACAGGGGCAAGCTGGCCAACTGGTCGCAGATCAACACGTCCATGCAGCAGTCGGAAAAGCCGTTACGGCAGGCCGGATATCTGCAGGTTTCCTCGTCCGCCGAACGCATTTATGACGACGCGACCCAGGTTCTGAACGTGAAGATTACTTACCGCAAGGGCCCGCTATTTCATTTCGGTAACGTGCTACTTACAGGATTCAGCCCGGAACAGGAAGCGAGAGCGCGTAAAATGTGGCAGCCGCAAGCGGGGCAGCCTTACGATTACACCTACGCCGGCGCGTTTCTGAACACGCTGGCGCGGTCCCCGGAGTTCGGCCAGGGGCGGAAATATGCGGCCAAGGCGCAGGCGGGCGCGGGCCAAAATGTGATGGATGTGCTGATTACCTCGGAAGCAAAGCCCGCTCGCTAACATGATTTCGCGCCGTGTTGCCCTGGCGCGGCCGTCACCGCGGGCTACAGCCGCCCGCGAAGTTGCGGAGTACAGTCCTCGTCCATAGCCCGCCCGGAACTACTGGAAGATTGATTGAACAGGTTCAGAAACTCCGCCACCGCATCTCTACTTAGATATCCGTTGATCTCGAAGCGCTTGACTGGGCCATTATGTTCGGTGGTGCGGCGGAGCAGCCGGGCGATATATTCCATGGCGAGCGGGTGATTCTCCTTCATGGCGCGCTGAAACAGAATCGGATCCGTTGACCCCACCTCTTGTTGCACAAGTGCCCCGAGCTCCGGCCACCTCTTTTCCATTGAGTCCGCGCTGACCTGCCACGCGCCGGCTTCAGTCGTGAGCGGTGTCGCATGCTTGTTGCTCTTGGAATCCACGCCCTCGTTCCATCTCCACGTAGACTCGATACCGGCAAGTACCCTCATCACTTCCAACATCACCGCGCGACGATGACCGGAGCTTTTCCATGGCCCAAGTTCTTTGACGACATTCGAATAAACGTCATGGACCGAATTGGCCTCGAAGATATCATCGTCCGCGGTCTTCCCCCAGCCGACGAGTTCATCGAGGAAGCTGTCCGGCGGCGCGCTTCCCCGGACGAGCGATTTCGTTGCTTTATAAGCCATAGTAGATGTTCCTTTAAGCCACGCGATTCGTGGGCAAATAGTATGGCGCAAACCGTTTGGGAAAAGGGACACGCCACGGAGCCGAAATTGATGGCGGCTGGGACATTTCGATTGGAAGTCTGCTATAGTAAAGAGGTCTTCTGCCCGCATCCGTCCTTCCTTAAGTGGTTGCATTCCACTTTCCCCGAGTGTCTTAGCTCTCTGAAGAATCTAAGTCTTGGTTCGATTTTCTCGAAGGACGATACTGCCGGTAATCGGCAAAAAGGTCTTTTGAAAAACGATGAACCAATTTACGGAACTATCTCTCCCAACACTGATCCACCAGAACTTAGCCCGCAACAGCTTTGTGCAGCCGACGCCCGTTCAGGCGCAGGCTATTCCAGCGGCGCTCTCCGGCGTGGATGTGGTTGCCACGGCGCAGACCGGAACGGGCAAAACGCTTGCCTTCCTGCTGCCGCTTATCAAGAAAATGATCGCCGCTACGCCCAACGGCGTGCAGGGGCTGATCCTGACACCGACGCGCGAGCTTGCGATCCAGATCAATGAAGCGTTCGCGCAGTTGTCGCTCGGCACTGGGCTTCGCGCCGCCGTCGTAGTGGGCGGGATGAGCGAACAGACGCAGCTAAACGCGGTAAAACGCGGGGCGCGGCTCGTGATCGCAACGCCCGGCCGGTTGGAGGATTTTCTCAGCCGCCGCCTGGTGAACCTATCTCATGTGGAAACGCTGGTCCTCGATGAAGCCGACCGCATGCTCGATATGGGCTTCCTGCCCGCCATCGAGCGGATTCTTTCGGTGCTGCCGGCCGCCCGGCAGAGTCTCTTTTTCTCGGCCACGATGGAGCCTTCGGTGGCGCGTCTGATCGAGCGGTACTCGAAGAGCCCGGTACGCATCGACGTGGGCGGCAGTTCGGCCAAAGCGCCGGAACAGATCGATCTGCACATCTATGAAGTGGAGCAGGACCGCAAACTGGGCCTGCTGCGCCACATGCTGAATGAGGAGCCCGGCTCCTTTCTGGTATTCGCGCGCACCAAACATGCCACCGACAAGCTGGCGAAGAAGCTCTCTGCTTTGGGAACGCGCGCGGTCGCGATGCATGGCGACCGGACGCAGAACCAGCGCAATCAGGCGCTGGCGGGATTCCGGGACGGCTTCTACCGCGTCCTGGTGGCGACCGATGTGGCGGCACGCGGCATTCACGTCGATAGCGTGGCCCATGTGGTGAATTACGATCTTCCGCAGGCCCCGCAGGATTTCATCCATCGCGTGGGACGCACCGGCCGGGCCGGGCAGCGCGGCACCGCCTCGACGTTCAGCGCCAGGAACGAGCGGGGGGAAATCCGCCGGATTGAGAAGGAGTGCAAGGTCCGTCTCATCCGCCAGGATGTGGCGACCCACATTCTGAGCGATCGCGATGAGGCGGGGGCGACTCCGTTTGTGGATACGCGCATGTCTCCCAACAGCGATCGGCCGCGGCAATACGGGTCGCGGGATAATGCGGGCGGCTTCAAAGGAAAGCGCTCGTTCGGTGGCACGAAACGGAAACGGGCCGCTTAATCGCGATATCGGTTATACAAAAAAACGGCGGGAGCGCGAGGTGCTCCCGCCGTTTCTTTTTCCACGGTCCCCGCTACCGGCATCCCGTGCCGCCTGTGCTATTAATCGGTATACGCCTTGCAATGTGGATGGAAAGGCAGACGCATTGCACATAAGGAGCTCCTATGACTTGTCCAAAATGCTCAGGTCTGATTGACCTGGATGAAGAAGATCTTGACGAAGGGGACCCGATCACCTGCGAAGAGTGTGGCGCGGATCTGAAAGTCGCCAGCCTTCACCCCACGGAACTTGAGCCCGCTGGGGACGCGGACGCGGTCGACGAAGATGAAGAAGACTTCGACGAGGATGAAGAAGAAGACGAAGACGAGGAACTGGAAGACGAAGAGGAAGATAAGGAGGACGAGTGGTCTTAGGCCGCTCGTCATTAACCTTTCCACGTGGTGGTAACCCTGGGCCAAGCTGTTTCATCGATGCTTATGGAGTGAGTCGTATGGGTCATATCATGAGCATGGGTTTTAAGAGCGCGTTTCTGCGAAACGCATTATTGATTTTCACGATTGCGGCATTTTTTACATCCGCTCTTCCCGCGCAAAGGCGGCAGGGGCAATCGAACGCGTTACGTGACGTGCAGGGCATGGTTTCCGACGAGAGCGGTAACCCGGTGGTGGGCGCGGTGGTGCAACTCAAGAACACCAAGACGCTGGAAATTATTTCGTTTATCACGAAAGACCAAGGCCAGTATTATTTTCATGGCCTGAGCCCGGACATCGATTTCGAGATCAGCGCGCAATTCGGCGATAAGGCCAGCCCCGTGCGCACGCTGAGCACTTTCGATACGCGCAAGCAGTCGGTGATGAACCTGAAGCTCGATAAGCCCAAAAAGACGTGAACTCCGTTTGAGCCAACCGTGCTGAGTGAACCGGAACAAATCTTCTTTCTGCTTGTTCTCGCCATACCGATAGCTACGATCGCCTGGACGGTAACGCACGAGGAGATTTTCCGGGAGCCGCGCGATTGGTGTAAGTCGAAAAGCGAGGCCTGCCGGAGTTTCACGCAGCGCAAGTTCTTCTACCTGTTCACGTGCGAATACTGCTTCAGCCATTACGTGACCGCGGCGTTCCTGGTGCTGACCCGCTTCCGGATGCTGTATGCCGATTGGCGGGGTTACCTGGTGTCTTTCTTTGCGCTGGTGTGGGTGGCGAACACGTATATGAGTTTGTTCGGGCGGCTCCGGCTGGATATCCGGCGGGAGCGGGTGGAGATCGCCGTGAAAGAACAGGACGTACCGGGGAAAGCGGCCTAGGATCTATCGCGGATGACAGACTGGTTCGCGCGCGCTGTTTTCCACGTGACCGACGTCGAGGCTTCGCTCCGCTTCTACGTCGACCGGCTTGGGTTCACGAGCCCGTGGCGCTATGACGAGGACGGTAGAGCGCGCGTGGCACAGGTGGATCGCCAAGGATGCGCCCTGATCCTGGCCGACACGTGGCCGGAGAAGATTGGCAAGGGGCTGATGTTCATTTCGCTCAACGTCTTGGAGAAGACGAGCGAGGCTGCACGCGCTGCGTTGGTTGTCGCATTGGACGCGCTGCGGGCGGAACTGGAAGCCAAGAGCGTTGTGGTTAAGGACGGGTCCTGGGGATACCGGCTCCTGGTGGTCGATGATCCCGACGGCAATCAACTCTTCTTCAACTATCCAAGCGAGGACGTCTTCACCTAAAACCGCATCCGTGATTTGGAGGCGGTTTGCATCGGAATGAATGGGTGTCTAGGAATCCGTCTCTTCTTCGTCCCCGCGTCCTTCACGCTGCGCTTTGAGGCGCTCTTCGCGGCGCTTGGCACGGTCCGCCGCGCGCTTCACCAGCTCGGTGCCGACCAGCTCTAACTTGCACAGTTCCGCGCCGTCGCCTTTACGGAATCCGAGGCGAACGATGCGCGTATACCCGCCGGGCCGCTGGCTGAACTTGGGGCCGATGGTGTCGAAAAGCTTCTTGACGGAAGCAGGGGTTTCGAGGAACCCGGCAGCCTGGCGGCGCGTGTGGAGCGTGTCCCGCTTAGCCAGCGTGATCATCTTCTCCACCAGCGGTTTGGCGGCCTTCGCTTTTGGAACCGTGGTAACAATGTAATCCGTGAGGATGACGCTAGTCACCAGGTTCTTCAACAGGGAATTGCGCGCTCCCACGTCGCGCTTTAGTTTGGCGGTACCTACTTTATGTCTCATCTGTGATATCCCCGGCGGCCTAGGTTCCTACTGCTCTGACGGCAAATCGTCGTCGCCGCCGAAAGTCATTTCGGGTGATCCGGCGGGCGGCGCTTGCAGGCGGCCATGGGCATCCGGCTTCATGCCGAGCGAAAGACCCATGCTGTGCAGAATTTCCTTGATTTCGTTCAGAGACTTGCGGCCGAAGTTCTTGGTCCGCAGCATCTCGGCTTCGGTCTTTTGCACCAGTTCGCCGATGGTCTGAATGTTAGCGTTCTTCAAGCAGTTGTAGGAACGCACGGACAGCTCGAGCTCTTCGACGGAACGGTTGAGTTGATCCCCGCCGCGTTCGAGACCACGCTCCGGCTGTTCGATTTCCGATTCCGGAAGCTCTTCGAAGTTGATGAAGATCGTCATGTGATCTTTCAACAGCTTGGCGGCGAAACCGATCGAATCCTGCGGCGATACGGCGCCGTTGGACCAGACTTCCAGCGTGAGTTTGTCGTAGTCGGTCATCTGGCCGAGACGAGCCGCTTCCACGGTGTAATTCACTTTGCGCACCGGCGAGTGAACGGAATCGATCGGGATATAGCCGATGGCGAGATCCTCGTCGAAGTTCTTATCGGCGCTGACATAGCCTCGGCCGGTCTTGAGGCGCATTTCGATTTCGAGCTTGCCGCCCTCGCTGACAGTGGCGACGTGCAGGTTGCGGTCGAGCACTTCGACGTCCTGATCGGCCTGGATCTGGCCGGAGAAGACTTCGCCGGCTTTGTCGGCGACCAGGCGCACGGTCTTGACGCCTTCGCCCATGATCTTGAAGGGGATTTGCTTGAGGTTGAGGATGATGTCGGTGGCGTCTTCGACTACGCCGGGGATGGGGCTGAATTCGTGCTCGGCGCCCGAGATCCTGACGGCGGTGATGGCCGCGCCTTCGATGGAGCTGAGAAGGACTCGGCGGAGGCTGTTGCCGATAGTGGTACCGAAGCCGCGCTGGAAAGGCTGCGCGGTGAACATGCCATAACGATCCGTAAGCGAATCGGTATTGGCGACCAGGCGTTTAGGTTTCTGAAAGCCCTTAAACATGATTTATTTGATTCCTTTTCGCGGTCCGCCGTTGCACGCCAGTTTACGGCGCGCAACCGCGCTCCCCGCACAGCCAAATTTAACCGCTTCTACTTGGAGTACAGTTCGACGATCAACTGTTCGTTGATCGGAATCTGCACGAGCTCATCACGCCGCGGCTGGCTTGAGATCCTGCCCTTGAGATTGTCACGATCCACATCCATCCAGCTGGGCGACGGCGCGTGCGCGGTGGCGTCGCGGGCGGCGAGAATGGTGGGATGTTCTTTGCTGCTGTCGCGGACCGACACTTCGTCGCCCGGCTTGACGGTAAAGGAGGGGATGTTGACTTTGCGCCCGTTTACCTGAATGTGGCCGTGACGGACCACTTGGCGAGCCTGCGCCCGGCTGGTCGAAAGTCCCATCCGATAGATGACGCTGTCGAGACGCCGCTCCAGCAGGCCGAGCAGGTTTTCACCCGTGATGCCTTTCATGTGAGCGGCCTTCTCGAAGTTGTTGCGGAACTGAGTCTCGAGTAGCCCGTAGACGCGCTTGGTCTTCTGCTTTTCGCGGAGTTGCAGACCGTAGCCGACGATCTTGGCTTTGCGGTCTTTGCCATGCTGCCCGGGAACGAAGTTGCGCTTTTCGATGGCGCACTTCTCGCTATGGCAGCGCTCGCCCTTAAGGAATAGTTTCATGCCCTCGCGCCGGCAGAGCCGGCAAACGGGACCTCGGTAACGTGCCAAATCTTTCTCCTTTACACGTGCGGTTTACGGATGCAACATCCTTCGTCCCGCTTGCTTACAAGTTGATCACTGCTCAGACGCGGCGCTTCTTCGGCGGCCGACATCCATTGTGCGGCATGGGGGTGGTGTCCCGGATGGATCGCACTTCAATTCCCGCGGTGGCCAGGGCGCGTACGGCCGATTCGCGCCCGGAACCCGGACCCGAAACCCGCACGTCCACTGAACGCAATCCGCTTTCCTTGGCTTTGCCGGCGGCGGTCAGCGCGGCCTGCTGCGCGGCAAACGGGGTTCCTTTTCGGGAACCGCGGAAGCCCAACGAACCGGAACTGGACCACGATACTGTGTTGCCATCGATATCGGCGATGGTCACGATGGTGTTGTTGAACGAAGCCTGGATGTGCACGATGCCGTTGTGCACAACCTTTTTTTCGCGCTTCTTGAAATTCTTTTTCTTGCCCGTCTTCGCTGGTGCTTTCGCCATTAAGTCTTACCCGTTGCCTTTTTCTTATTCGCCACGGTGCCCTTACGCGGCCCCTTGCGAGTGCGCGCGTTGGTGTGGGTGCGCTGCCCACGCAGCGGCAGACCGCGGCGGTGACGCAGCCCACGGTAGGAACCCATCTCGATGTGGCGCTTGATGTTGAGCGAGATCTCCTTGCGGAGATCGCCTTCCACCTGGCCTTCTTCTTCGAGAACGTTGCGGATCGCCTGGACTTGTTCTTCGTTCAAGTCCCCGATCTTGGTATTGAAATCGATGCCGCAGCGGTAAAGCAGCGACTTCGAGCGCGTACGCCCGATTCCATAGATATAGGTGAGCCCAATCTCGGCTCGCTTCCTTGGCGGTAAATCAACGCCTGCTATACGTGCCATAACCCTGAACTCTCCCTAACCCTGCCGCTGCTTGTGCTTCGGATTCACGCAGATCACCCGCACCACGCCTTCGCGGTTGACCAGTTTGCATTTATCGCACATCTTCTTAACCGACGCCCGTACTTTCATCGCATCCTCCTCAACCCTTCACCGCACGCTCAAGCGTTTTCCGGCAGCTTCCGAAGAATCCGCCCGCGGGAAGGATCGTCCCGGCCCAACTCCACTTCCACCCGATCACCCTTGACCAGCCGAACGAAATTCCGTTCGACGGCGCCTGCCGGATGACCCACAATCTGCTGCTGGCTCGCGGTCCGCAGCCGATACAACCGACTGGGAAGCTCTTCGAGCACTTCCGCCTCAACCTTCGTCATCGTTCGAAGAAAATTAAGGCCTGGTCAAAACATACGGCCCGTTGGCCGTTACCGCGACACAATGTTCGAAGTGGGCCGAATACGACCCGTCTTTCGTCACCGCCGTCCAGCGGTCTTTCAAAACTTTGGTCTCCGGCCGGCCCGAGTTCACCATCGGCTCGATCGCCAAAACCATTCCTTCTCGCAACCGCGGATTTTCGTTCCGCTTGTCCACGTAGTTCGGTATCTGCGGCTCCTCATGAAGCTGCGTTCCGATCCCGTGCCCGACATACTCCCGGACGATGGAAAACCCGTTTTGCGTGACGTACTTTTCAACCGTCCCGCAAATATCAAATAGCCGCTTCCCCTCACGCACCTGATCGATGGCGAGTTCAAGCGACTCCTGCGTCACCTTAATGAGACGTTTGGCCTCATCGTTAATTTCACCCACGGCGACCGTTGTCGCCGAATCTCCATACCAGCCATCGAGCGACACGCCGGTATCGATCGAGACCAGATCGCCCGCCTTCAATACCCGCTTCGGGGAAGGCATCCCATGCACAATCTCACTATTGACCGAAGTACACAGAACGTACTTATACCGCTCACCCGCCGCGGGCACGTAGTACCCTTTGAAAGCGGGCTTGGCTCCGGCCTCCTGCATCATCTTGACGGCGGCTAGTTCGAGATCCCAGGTGGATACGCCTTCCACCGCCATTTCGCCGATCCGGGCGAGAATGTCGTGCACCAGCAAGCCGGCACGCCGCATCTTCTCGATTTCGGACTGCGTCTTACGAACAATCATGCCAACTTCACCCGCCCTGAACCTGACCCATCCGCCAGCGCGCTTCCAATCGATTGAAGCGGCGCACACTGCAGAAAGGAGCAAATCCGGTCCGACAATGCCTGCGGCGTCAAACCGCCGGCATCCACCTCAACCATTCTCCGCCCGGTCTCGCGGAAGAAGTTGATCAGGGGAGCGGTCTCCCGTTCATACGCATCCAGCCGTTCCCGGATAACCTGTTCGCGATCGTCTTCGCGAATCACCAAATTCTCGCCGTCCAGGTCGCAGATGCCCGAAACCCGAGGCGGACGCGAAAGCAGATTGTAGAGTGTCCCGCACTTTGGACACTGGCGTCTGCCCGTAATTCGCGCAATAATCACATTGTAATCCACAATCAAGTGAATTACCACTGCCTCAGCCTGATTACGGTCGAGCAGGTCTAAAAGCACACCCCCTTGGGAGATGGTTCGCGGATAGCCGTCGAGAATAAAGCCACGGCCGGTATCCGGCGCCTTCAGCCGTTCTTCCACTAGATGGTTGACGAGCTCGTCGGGAACCAGGGATCCGGCACGCATCCGAGCTTCAATCGAGCGGCCGATATCGTCCCCGGCCTTGATATGCTCGCGCAACATATCACCGGTGGAAATCTGAGGAATACTCAGCCGTTCCACCAGGAATTTGGATTGGGTCCCTTTTCCCGAACCGGGCGATCCGAACAGCACAACGGCTGGTTTGATCGTCACCTGCGACCTGGCAGGCTCGCCACTCACATCCGCCGCACGAATCAAGACTTAGACGGAACTCCTGCGGCCTTTGATGCGGCCGGCCCGGGGCGTGAAGCCTTCATAATGGCGCATCACCAATTGCGCCTCGATTTGATTGATGGTATCCATGGCGACGCCGACGACGATCAGCAGGCTGGTGCCGCCGAAGTAGAAGTTGACGCCGAGACCTTCCAGGATGAAGCGCGGGAAATAGGTGTCGATGAAGTTCCCGATCAGCGGCAGATGCTGCAGGTGAATACCGGAAATCATGATATCCGGGATCAGACACAGCAGGCTCAGATACAGGCCTCCCACCACGGTGATCTTGGTGAGGATGTTGTTCATGTAATCCGCCGTATTGCGGCCGGGACGAATGCCCGGAATGAATCCACCGTACTTGCGCATGTTGTCGGCAGCTTCATTCGGGTTAAAGATGATGGACACGTAGAAGAAGCAGAAGAAGATGATGCCCGCGACGAACAGGAGCATGTACAGGGGTTCACCGTGCTTGATGGAGCTGAGAGTGTCGCTCAGCCAGGGCAGACTTTTCACGAACGGGAAGCCGGCCACCGTTTGCGGAAAAGCCAGAATCGAAGAGGCGAAGATGACGGGAATCACGCCCCCCGCGTTGACCTTCAGCGGCATGTGAGTCTGCTGCCCGCCCATGACCTTGCGGCCCACCACGCGCTTCGCGTATTGGACGGGGATGCGGCGCTCGCCGCGCTCGACTAAGACTATGAACGCGACCACCGCGACCATCAGCACCAGAAGGACAATGAGCGTCAGAGCATTCCAGTCCCGGGTGATAAATACGTGAGTGTAGAGATCCTGAATGGCATTAGGAAGCCCGATCACGATGCCGGCGAAGATGATCAGAGACATGCCGTTGCCGATCCCTCGCTCGGTAATCTGTTCGCCGAGCCACATGATGAACGCGGTACCCGTGGTGAGCGACAGGACGGTCATCAAAATGAAAGAATATCCGGGACTAATAACGACGTTGCTGGCGCTCGACTGCAGGCCATAAGCGATGCCGATCGACTGCAGGATCGCGAGGCCAACGGTGAGATAGCGGGTCCACTGGGTGATTTTCCGGCGGCCCAGCTCGCCTTCCTTCTGCAGCTTTTCGAGGGTGGGCACCACCACCGTCAGCAATTGCAGAATGATGGACGCCGTGATGTACGGCATGATGCCCAGCGCAAAGATGGTCAACCGGCGGAGATTTCCGCCCGCGAACACATCGAAGAACCCGAATAAACCGTTCAGGTTCTTGGCAAAGAATTCCTCCCATCGGATCAGGTTGATGCCGGGAGTGGGAACGAAACTGCCGATTCGATAAACCGCCAGCATCAGCAGCGTGAAGATCACGCGTTTGCGCAGATCGGGGATGCGGAATACGTTCGCGAAGGCTTCGAAGATCTTATTCATATGCGCGCCGGTCCAGTTGCTCGCTCAAAGAGAATCGCGGGCAATTATGCCCCTAGAACTTTAGCACTTCCGCCGAAATGCGCGATCTTCTCAGCGGCGGCTTTAGAGAAATGGTGCGCTTCCACGGTGATGGCGCGGGTCAGTTCGCCGCCGGCCAGGACCTTCAGGCCGTCACCCAGCTTCTTGACGATACCCAGTTCCATCAGCTTTTCGGCGGAGAATTCGTTGCCGGCAAGCCGGTCGAGCTGGCCCAGGTTCACGATCGCGAATTCCTTCTTGAAGATGTTGGTGAATCCGCGCTTCGGAAGACGGCGGTGCAGCGGCATCTGGCCGCCCTCGAACCCGCGCATGATGCTGTAGCCGGAGATGGAGCGCGCGCCCTTGCTGCCGCGAGTCGACGTCTTTCCGGTCCCTGAACCCATGCCGCGGCCGACTCGCTTAGGCGCGTGCTTTTGACCCTTGGGCGATTTGAGATTACTTAAATTCATGGCTTCCTCTTTGACCTTCGGCTCTTAACCTTCGGCTCTTAACCTTCAACCAGCGCGAGCAGGTGCGGAACCTTCTTCACCATGCCCCGGAACCCCGGCGTATCGGGCTTCTCGACGATCTGATTCATCTTCCGCAGCCCCAGCGATTTCACAATAATCTTGTGCTTGATCGGGGTGCAGATCGGAGACCGGATCAACTTGATGCGAATCATCTCACCCATTACATTTTCTCCATGGCGATGCCGCGCATATCGGCGACCGCGCTCTTATCGCGCAACTGCACCAAGGCGTCGATGGTCGCCTTCACCACGTTGTGCGGGTTGTGCGTGCCGATCGATTTGGTGAGGACATTCGGGATGCCCGCGGCCTGGATCACGGCGCGCACGGGACCACCGGCGATCACACCCGTTCCGGCCGGGGCCGGCTTGAGCAGCACGATGCCCGCTCCGAACTTGCCGAGCACCTGATGCGGGATCGTATGCTCCAGCAGATGAATTTTGCGCAGATTTTTCTTCGCCGCTTCGATGCCTTTGCGGATCGCCGAAGGGACTTCCTTGGCCTTACCTACGCCGAAGCCGACCACTTTCGCCTGACTATCGCCGACCACGACGAGGGCCGAAAAACTCATATTCTTACCGCCCTTGACCACTTTGGTCACGCGGTTAATCGAAACCACCTGCTCTTTTAAGTTGAGCTGATTGGGGTCGACGCGTTTCTGAATGACGGCCATAATTAGAACTCCAGTCCCGCTTCGCGCGCCGCATCGGCCAGCGCCTTGACCCGGCCGTGGTAGATGTAGCCGCCACGATCGAAGACCACGCGCTTGATGCCGCGTTCGATGGCCTTGTTCGCTACTTCCGTCCCAATCTGTTTCGCCGCCGCCACGTTGCCACCGGTCTTGGTACCGGAAGTGGATGCGGCTACGAGAGTTTCGCCTTTGGAGTCGTCAATGATCTGCGCGTAGGTATGCGCAAGCGAACGGAACACCGCCAGACGCGGGCGCTCGCTGGTCCCTTTGAGACGCTTGCGGATGCGCTCATGAATGCGCGTCCGCGTTTCATTCTTGGAAGCTTTATTGACCATGGCCTACTTCTTTCCTCCGGCGCCGGTCTTACCGACCTTCTTGCGCAGCACTTCGCCGGTGTAGCGCACCCCTTTGTTCTTATACGGATCCGGCTTGCGCAGGCTGCGCATGTTGGCCGCGATCTGTCCGAGCAGTTGCTTGTCGTAGCCGGTGAGGACGATATGGGTCTGCTTATCCACCTTCATATCGATGCCATCCGGGAGCAGGAATTCGATGGGATGCGAATAGCCGAGCGTGAACACGGCGATCTTGCCCTTCATATCGACTTTATAGCCGATGCCGACGATGTCAAGCTCTCGCGTGAACCCGCCCGAAACACCCTGCACAGCATTAGCCGCAAGCGCGCGGGTGAGCCCATGCAGCGCGGCGTGATCGTCCGACTCGCGCTTCACTTCGAGCGTACCGTTATTCTGCTCCAGCCGGATGCCACTTGGAATCGGGACCGTCAACTTACCCTTCGGCCCTTCTACCTTCAAATCCTCGCCGATCTGAATTTTGACGCCTTTCGGCACCGGGATCAGCTTTTTGCCTACACGTGACATATTGTTCGCCTACCAGATGCGGCAGAGGAGTTCCCCGCCGATCCCTTCCTTGTGCGCCGTCTTACCCGTCATCACGCCACGCGGCGTGGTAAGAATGTTGATCCCCAGGCCGCCCTGCACGCGCGGGATGTCGCCCTTGCCCACATAGTGCCGGCAGCCCGGCCGCGACACGCGCTCGATGGCGGTGATCACCGGCGAGTTGTCGGTCTGGTATTTCAGGTAAATCTTGATGACCTTCTTGACGCCCTCTTCGGCCACCTTGAAGTTGATGATATAGCCCTCTTCTTTTAAGATACGGGCGATCTCCACTTTAAGGCGCGAAGCCGGAACATCCACTTTCGGATGGCGCGCCTGCATGGCATTGCGCACCCGAGTTAGCATATCGGCGATCGGATCACTGGTCATGTTCTAAACTCTTTCTTTCCCTTACCAACTGCTTTTCGTCACGCCGGGAATCTCGCCGTTCAGGGCGAGCTGGCGGAAGCACAAGCGGCAGATGCCGTACTTGCTGAGGAAGCCGCGCGGACGTCCGCAGCGCCAGCAGCGATTGCGATGGCGGCACTTGAACTTGGGCTTCTTTTCGTCTTTTGCGATCTTGGCGGTAGTGGCCATATTTATACGTCCTCTTACTGCCGGAACGGCATTCCCATGTTCCGCAGCAGGCTCATCCCTTCGGCATCCGTACGCGCCGTCGTGGTAATCGAGACATTCATACCCTTGGTTTTATCGACCTTGGAGTAATCGATCTCCGGAAAAATCAACTGGTCGCGCACGCCCAGCGTGTAATTGCCGCGTCCATCGAAGCTTTTGGGGCTGACGCCGCGGAAATCGCGCACGCGGGGTAGCGCCACGTTCACCAGGCGGTCCAGAAACTCATACATACGGTCGCCGCGCAGGGTGACCATGCAGCCGATCGGCATACCCTCGCGCAGCTTGAACGCGGCGATGGATTTCTTGGCTTTGGTGACTACCGGCTTCTGTCCGGCGATCGCGCCCAGTTCGTTGACCGCGCCATCCATCAGCTTGGCGTTCGAGGTCGCTTCGCCCAGTCCGATATTGACCGAAATCTTCACGAGCCGCGGCACGGCCATCGGGTTCTCATACCCGAACTCTTTCTTGAGCGCCGGAATCGCGGTCTTGATGTAATGTTCTCTTAACCTGGCTGGCATAGTTTCCTACTTCTTTGTGACCAACACTTCGCCGTTTTTGCGCGCCATGCGCACGCGGCGCACTTTCTTGCCCTGCGTTTCCATTTTGGTTCCAATGCGAGTGGGCACACCGCCCGCCGTCAGCACCATCACGTTCGATACATGGATGGGCGACTCGCGGTCCGCAATCCCGCCCTTGATCTGCTTGGCCGGGTTGGGACGCGTATGGCGCTTCACCATGCCGCAATGTTCCACGAGCACGCGCCCGGTTTCCGAAATCACCTCAAGCACGCGGCCGGTCTTGCCTTTATCTTTGCCGGCGATCACCTTCACCATGTCATTTTTCTTGATCCGGATGCGCGCGGGAATTCCTTCGCGCTGGCCGGGCGTCATCTTGGCGAGTGACATAACGTTAAATGACCTCCGGGGCGAGCGACACGATCTTCATGAACCGTTTGTCGCGCAGTTCGCGGGCGACCGGTCCGAACACACGCGTTCCCACCGGCTCCCCGACTTCATTGATCAGAACGGCGGCATTCGAATCAAACCGGATGTAGGTTCCATCTTTCCGCCGAGTTTCTTTACGCATGCGCACGATCACGCAGCGCACCACTTTGCCTTTTTTGATGCTCGATTCGGGCGACGCTTCCTTCACCGCCGCCGTCACCACATCGCCCAGACCCGCGCGTAACCCGAGGTCGCCGCCGCGGGGCAGGATACAGCTCAGCCTGCGCGCGCCGCTGTTATCGGCGACATCGAGAATCGTTCTCATTCCAACCATAAATCGCTCCTTCGGGACCGGCGGCGTAACCTGGCCGCGCTACGTTATCCCGCGTTCCTCAAACCCTATGCTTCAATATCTTTCGGCTGCACCGAAACCTGCGCCGCGCGGCGAATCACTTCGCCCAAGCGCCACCGCTTCAGCTTGCTCAACGGCCGGCACTCGATGATCCGGACCACGTCGCCCAGCTTGGCCGTGCCCTCTTCATCGTGCGCGTAGAACTTATTGCGCTTGTTCATAATCCGCTTATAGAGCGGATGCGGAACGCGCCGGCTCACCGAGACCACGATGGTCTTGGTCATCTTGGTCGACACCACTTCGCCGACCTTTTCGTTCTTATGCGTGCCTTCGTGAAACTCGATCGCCATATTACGCCTTTGTTCCCGCGGCCTGCAGCTCGCGCTCGCGCTGGATGGTTAAAATCCGCGCCCGGTCTTTCCGCATCTCCCGCACGCGCTTGACGCCTTCAGCCTGCCCCATGGCGAGCTGAAACTTCAACCGGAAGGTCTTCTCCTGCATTTCCTTCAGTTGCGCGGCCAGTTCGCGGTCATCCAGATCGCGCGGATTCTTCTTCTTTGCCTTTTTCGCCATTGGTTTAAATCCTTAAACGTCCGCCGTCTTTTCACGCTCGACGAAGCGCGTCCGGATGGCCATCTTGTGCGCCGCCAATCGCATCGCCGCTTCCGCGATTTCGGTGGAAACCCCTTCCATCTCGAACAGCATCTTGCCCGGCCGCACTACGCACACCCATTCTTCGGGCGCGCCTTTACCCTTACCCATACGAGTTTCAGCGGGCTTCTTGGTGATGGGCTTATCGGGGAACACCCGCACCCATACTTTTCCGCCGCGCTTGATGAACCGCGTCATCGCGATACGGGCGGCTTCGATCTGCCGCGCCGTCACCCATCCGCACTCCATCGCTTTCAGCCCATACTCGCCGAACGAGATCGAGCTGCCGCGCCACGCTTTGCCTGTCATGCGCCCGCGCTGCTGCTTGCGGAACTTGACCTTTTTGGGCATCAACATAATGGTTTCCTCTAACTCTCCTGCGGCTCACCAGTGGGCGGGGCCGGCAACTCGGGCGGCTCGGACGCATCCGGCTTGGAAGCATCGGGCTTCGCTTCCGGCACTCGCGCTTCGGTTGGCCGCACTTCCTGCTTCCAGGCGGGCGACGTGGGCAGCGCCATGGGCGGCATCAAAGGCCCGCCGGTACGGCGCGGCAATTCTCCGGGCGCGGCCTGCACGGCCGGACCTTCGGACACGGGCGGCGGCGCCGGTTCGCGATGCGGCTCGGAAGCGGGCGCGCTGGAAGTTCCGCCGGAACCCGCGCCCATGGGCGGACGATCCCGCCGCGGGCCGGTCCGGTCACCCCCTCTGTCGCCGCCCCGGTCACGGTCGCGTTCCGGTCGATCCCGGCGGCGCGGCTCCGGCTCGGCATTGTAGGAACGCCGACGGCCCTCCAGAATTTCCCCTTTGTACAACCAGCACTTGATCCCGATTACGCCGTAAGTGGTATGCGCTTCGGTAAACCCGTAATCGATATCGGCTCGCAGGGTGTGCAGCGGAAGCTGGCCTTGCAGATACCATTCGGAGCGCGCGATCTCCGCGCCATTCAAGCGGCCCGATACCCGTACCTTGATCCCCTTGCAGCCGAACCGGAGCGCGGAATCGACCGCTTTGCGCATCGCGCGGCGGAAAGCCACGCGCTTTTCGAGCTGCAGCGCCACAGACTCCGACACCAGTTGCGCATCGAGCTCCGGCTTGTGCACTTCCTGGATGTCGATGAACACTTCGCGCTTGGTGCGCTTGGCGAGATCGCCCTTCAGCTTCTCGATCTCGGCGCCTTTACGCCCGATGATGATGCCCGGACGCGAGGTCCGGATGGTCACCCGCAGCTTGTTGCCGGGCCGGTCGACTTCAATCGAACTCACGCCCGCCGACTTCAGACGGTTGCGCAGGTTCTCTTTCAGCTCCAGATCTTCGCGCAGCAACTTCGCGTAATCGTTGCCCGCAAACCAGCGCGAGCGCCACGGCTTGTTGAACCCGAGCCGGAATCCGTATGGATGTACTTTCTGTCCCATCGAAACTCTTTTCCCTTACGCCTTGAAAGGCCGGACTTCGTCCGAAACCTTGACCACAATGTGCGACATGCGCCGCTGATACCGGAACGCGCGGCCCATGGGCGCCGGACGGATCCGCTTCATGCGCGGCCCCTCGTTCACGTAACACTCCGAAACAACCAGCGAATCGACATCCACGTTCTCGTCGAGATTCGACGCGTTCGCAATGGCCGACTTTAAGACCTTCTCAATGGACGGCGCGATCCGCTTGTTGGTGGTGCGCAGAATCACGAGCGCATCGCCCGCGCGTTGCCCGCGCACTAAATCGACCACCAGGCGCGCTTTCTGCGCCGAGATCTTGACGTATCTGGCTTCCGCTTTGGCGAGCATGATTTACTTTGCGCCTTTCTCGGTAGTCTTCGCCGAGTGACCCTTAAATGTCCGGGTGGGTGAAAACTCGCCCAGCTTGTGGCCGACCATGTTCTCCGTCACATAAACCGGAATGAACTTCTTGCCGTTGTGCACGGCAATGGTGTTACCGACAAACTCCGGCAGAATGGTGGAGCGCCGGCTCCACGTGCGAACCACTTTGCGGTCGTTAGCGGCATTCATCGCATCGAGCTTCTTCTCCAGATGGCCGTCGGTGAATGCGCCCTTTTTGAGTGATCTTCCCATTGTTCAGTTCCTAACGCGGCTTCTGTTACCGCTTCTTCGCTTTCCGGCTCACCACGAACCGGTCCGTGCGCTTGTTGTTGCGCGTCTTGAATCCACGGGTCGGTTGACCCCACGGCGTCACTGGATGGCGTCCGCCGGAAGTTTTCCCTTCACCACCGCCATGCGGGTGATCGACCGGGTTCATCGAAACGCCGCGGTTATGCGGCATTTTCCCCAGCCAGCGGGAACGCCCGGCCTTACCGAGCGAAACATTCTCGTGATCGGAATTGCCGACCACGCCAATGGTCGCCATGCAGTCGGTGGAAACGCGCCGCACTTCACCCGAAGGCAACTTCAACAGCGCCACGCCGCCTTCACGGGAGACCAACTGCGCCTGCGTTCCCGCGGAACGCGCCATCTGCGCGCCTTTGCCGGGCCGCAGTTCGATGGCATGGACGACAGTTCCAGCCGGGATGTTCTTCAGCGGGAGCGAGTTGCCGACCAGGATGTCCGCTTCCGGACCCGAGCTTACGGTCATCCCGACTTTCAGCCCGGCGGGCTGCAGGATGTAACGCTTCTCGCCGTCTTTATAGTTCAGCAGCGCGATGCGGGCGGAGCGGTTGGGATCGTATTCGATCGAGGCGACGGTCGCGGGCACGCCAGCTTTATCGCGTTTGAAATCGATCACGCGGTAGCTCTGCTTGTGTCCGCCGCCGATGAAACGGCTGGTGACGCGTCCGGTCGAGTTCCGGCCGCCCGAGCGCTTCTTCGGCTCAACCAGGGATTTTTCCGGCGTCTGCTTCGTGATCTCTTCCCGAGACACCGTCGTCATGTAACGGCGGCTGGGAGTAAACGGCCGATAGTCTTTAATAGGCATATTTCATTTCCTCTATCTCGAAATCGGCGCTTTAGATCTCGGTGAACTCGGGCACTTTCTCGCCCGCCCGCAGCTTCACGTAAGCCTTTTTCCAATCCGAACGGTAGCCCGCGAACTTGCCCCGCCGCCGCAATTTCCCCTCGACATTCGAGGTGCGGACGTCTTCCACCTTCACCCCGAACAGCTTCTCCACCGCCTGGCGGACCTGCGTTTTATTGGCGCCGGGAGCGACTTCGAAGCACAGCGTTCGCTCTTCGTCCTTTTTCGTGACGCCTTTTTCGGTCACCAGGGGCCGCTTCAACACTTCGTAAACCGTCATTGCCCTTGCTCCGGATTTTCCTGTGAGTTCCCCGGCTTGGCGCGGCGCGGATCGAGCCCAGCCGAAAGCTTCTGCGCGGCCTGTTCGCTGATGAGCACGCGGTTGGCGTCGAGCAGGTGATAGACGCTCATCTGCCGGCTCGACAGAACGGTTACGCCCTGCAGATTGCGGGCGCCCAGTTCCAGGTTCTTATTCTCACCCGCTTCGACGAACAGCACTTTCTTCGGTGCCTCAAACTTCCCGAGCACACCCAAAACGCTTTTGGTCTTGTGATCGTTGAACGCAAACTCGCGCACGACGGTCAGTTCGCCATCCCGCAGCTTCGCGGTCAACGCCGAGCGCAACGCGCCCGCCGCCATCTTACGCGGCAGATCATAGGAATAGTCGCGCGGTTGCGGTCCATGGACCGTACCGCCATGCCGCCAGATGGGACTTCTCACCGAACCCACGCGCGCGCGGCCAGTACCCTTCTGCTTCCAAAGCTTCTTGCCCGAACCGCGCACACTGCCGCGCACCTTGGTCGCATGCGTACCGGAGCGCAACCCCGCTCGATAGTTCCGCACCGCTTCGTAAATGAGAGCGTCATTCACTTCCACTCCGAAAACCGCGTCGGCCAATTCCACTTCGCCGACTTTGGCGTTCGTCAAATCCACTACATCCACTGTGGGCATTTAGCGCTTAGCCCTCCGCACCACAACATAAGATCCGTTCGGCCCGGGCACGGCGCCCTTGACCACCAGCACGTTATCGTCGGTATCGATCTCGACCACTTCGAGATTGCGCACCGTCACCTGTTCGTTGCCCATCTGCCCGCCCATGCGCATTCCGGGGATGACTCGCGACGGGAAACTCGAAGCGCCGATCGAACCGGGAGCGCGGTGATGCATCGAGCCGTGGGTCGCGTCGCCGCCGCCGAAGTGATGCCGGCGCACGACGCCCGCAAATCCGCGGCCTTTCGAAATGCCGGTTACATCCACTTTGTCGGCGGGCTTGAAATCGCTTACCAAAACCTTATCGCCCGGTTTCAGATCGTTATCGCCCGGACGCATCTTGAACTCCCGCAGAAAGCGCGCGCCGTCGGTACCGGACTTCTTCAGATGTCCCGTCAGCGGCTTATTGATGCGCGAAGCTTTGATGAATTCCATTAAGCCCAATTGCACCGCGTCATAGCCGTCACTGTTGGGCGTCTTGCGCTGGGTCACCATGCACGGACCCGCTTTCAACAGCGTCACCGGCACCGCCACGCCATCCGCCCGAAACATCTGCGTCATTCCGATTTTTTTGCCCAGTATTCCTGGAATCATCGTTCACCTGCCAACTGAATCTCTTTCCACACCGGCCGACTAACCTACTTGCTCTGCTGCCCTTTGCCGAACGCCTTGATTTCCACGTCGACGCCCGCCGGAAGATCCAGCTTCATCAACGCGTCCACCGTCTGCTGCGTCGGCTCGAGAATATCGAGCAGGCGCTTATGCGTCCGGATTTCGAACTGCTCCCGCGACTTCTTATCGACGTGCGGCGAGCGCAGAACCGTCGTCTTAGAAATCGAAGTCGGCAGCGGAATGGGGCCGGCGACTGTGGCCCCCGTCCGCTTGGCCGTATCGACGATCTCGGTGGTCGACTGATCGAGCACCCGGTGATCGTAAGCCTTCAACCGGATGCGGATGCGATCTTTCAATGCCATGCTATTTTTCCCGGACGCGATTAGTCCAGAATCTCCGACACCGTACCCGCGCCCACGGTCCGTCCGCCTTCGCGAATCGCGAACCGCAGCCCCTTATCCATCGCCACCGGCGTGATCAGCTCCACTTCCAGCTGCACGTTATCTCCCGGCATCACCATCTCCGTCCCTTCCGGCAACTGCGCCACTCCCGTCACATCCGTCGTCCGGAAATAGAACTGCGGCCGGTATCCCTTGAAGAACGGCGTGTGCCGTCCACCCTCTTCCTTGCTCAACACGTAGATCTCGCCGCGGAACTTCTTGTGCGGCTTGATCGACCCCGGCTTCGCAATCACCTGCCCGCGCTCCACTTCTTCCTTTTCCACCCCGCGCAAAAGCAGCCCCACGTTGTCCCCGGCGCGCCCTTCGTCGAGCAGCTTCTTGAACATCTCGACGCCCGTGACCACCGTCTTGCGCGTGTCCCGGAACCCGACGATCTCCATTTCCTCGCCGACTTTGCAGATCCCCTGTTCGATGCGTCCCGTCACCACCGTGCCGCGACCCTGAATCGAGAAGATATCTTCAATCGGCATCAGGAACGGACGGTCGATCACGCGCTCCGGCATCGGGATGTACTTGTCGACGTTCTCCATCAGATCGTCAACTGTCTTTTCCCACTGCGCTTCGCCGTTCAACGCACCGAGCGCCGACACGCGGCACACCGGCAGATCGTCACCCGGGAACTGATAAGAGCTCAACAGCTCGCGCACTTCGAGTTCGACGAGGTCGAGCAGTTCGGCGTCATCCACCATATCGACCTTGTTCATCGCGACGACGATATACGGCACGCCGACCTGGCGGGCGAGCAGAATGTGCTCCCGCGTCTGGGGCATGGGGCCGTCCGTGGCGGCGACCACCAGGATCGCGCCATCCATCTGGGCGGCGCCGGTGATCATGTTCTTGATGTAATCGGCGTGACCCGGGCAATCGACGTGCGCGTAGTGCCGGTTGGCCGTCTCATACTCGACGTGCGAGGCGGCGATCGTGATTCCGCGTGCTTTCTCTTCGGGCGCGTTGTCGATCGAATCGAAGCTACGGAACTTGTTCTTCGGATTGTGCTTCGACAGCGTCTTGGTGATAGCCGCCGTTAAAGTGGTCTTGCCGTGATCGATATGGCCGATCGTCCCGATGTTGACGTGCGGCTTACTGCGGTCAAATTTTTCCTTCGCCATTTCAAACTCTCCTGAATCACTCTGAACTCGCCAGCTATTTGCTGACCTTGCCTTGTGAGCGGCTCACAATCTCTTCGCCCACACTGCGCGGCACTTCCTCATAACGCCCAAAGTGCATGGTGAAGCTGCCGCGTCCCTGCGTTTTCGACCGGATATCGGTCGCATACCCAAACATCTCGCTCAGCGGAACACTCGCTTTAATGATTTGCGTAGTCCCGCGAATCTCGGTGCCTTCGAGTTGGCCGCGCCGCGAAATCAGATCGCCATTGACCGCGCCCATGTACTCATCGGGAACCACCACTTCCACCGCCATGATGGGCTCAAGAAGAACCGGCCGCGCTTTACGGCAGGCTTCCTTGAAGCAGATCGACGAGCAGATCTTGAACGCCATTTCGGACGAATCGACATCGTGCGACGCGCCGTCGATGGCGGAGGCCTTGATATCGACCAGGGGGAATCCCGCCAGGATGCCGCCTTCGAGCGCTTCGTTGATGCCCTTTTCCACCGCCGAAATAAATTCTTTCGGAATGGAACCGCCCACGATATCGTTCTCGAACTCGTAGCCTTTGCCGGGATTAGGTTCGACGCGCAGCTTGGTGCGCGCGTATTGACCGGAACCACCGGTTTGCTTCTTATGGGTGTAGTCGTACTCGGCCACCGCGCGGATGGTCTCGCGATACGCGACCTGCGGCTTGCCGACGTTGGCGGCGACGCCGAACTCGCGCATCATGCGGTCCACGATGATTTCGAGATGCAGCTCGCCCATGCCGGAAAGGATGGTCTGGCCGGTATCGGGGTCGGTGGCGACCTTGAACGTGGGGTCTTCCTGGGCCAGTTTCTGAATAGCCATGCCGAGCTTTTCCTGATCGGCCTTGGTTTTCGGCTCGACGGCAAGCTGGATAACGGGAATGGGGAAGTCGATATTTTCGAGGACGATGGGATCGCGCTCATCGCAGATCGTGTCACCGGTGGAAACGGTTTTCAGACCCACGGCGGCACAGATATCGCCAGCCATGATTTCCTGAATATCTTCGCGCTTATTGGCGTGCATGCGCAGCAAACGGCCCACGCGTTCCTTGCGGCCCTTGGCCACGTTGTAAACCGACTCGCCAGCGGACATCTTGCCGGAATACACGCGGAAGAATGCGAGCTGCCCGGCAAACGGATCAGTCATAATCTTGAACACCAGCGCCGAGAAAGGTTCGTCGTCAGAAGAATGACGCACCATCTTTACGTCGGGGTCATCGATGGAAACGCCTTCGATGGCTGGAATATCGAGCGGAGATGGCAGATAATCGACGACCGCATCGAGCATGGTCTGCACGCCCTTGTTTTTGAACGCCGAACCGCAGATCACGGGAAAGATCTTTAACCCGATGGTCGCTTTGCGGATGCCGGCTTTGATCTCGGCTTCGGTCAGTTCCTGGCCTTCGATGAACTTTTCAAACAGCACGTCATCGTGCTCGCTGACCGCTTCAATCATCGCGGAGCGGTATTCCGCGGCCTTTTCCTTGAGATCGGCCGGAATCTCGACTTCATCGAACTGCGCGCCGAGCGTCTCATCGCGCCAGATAAACGCCTTCATCCGAACCAGATCGACCACGCCTTTGAAATTTTCTTCCGCGCCGACCGGAATCTGGATCGGCACCGGGCGGGCCTTCAGGCGGTCGACGATGGTTCCCACCGAATGGTAGAAATCCGCGCCCACGCGGTCCATCTTGTTGATGAAGCAAATGCGGGGCACTTCGTACTTATCGGCCTGGCGCCAAACGGTTTCCGATTGCGGCTGCACACCGGCTACGGCATCGAACACCGCAACCGCGCCATCGAGCACGCGCAGCGAACGTTCCACCTCGGCCGTGAAATCCACGTGGCCGGGAGTATCGATAATGTTGATCTGCATGTCGCGCCACTGGCACGTGGTGGCCGCGGACGTGATCGTGATGCCGCGTTCCTGCTCCTGCTCCATCCAATCCATGGTGGCGGTGCCTTCATGGACTTCGCCGATTTTGTGAGACCGCCCAGTGTAGTAGAGGATACGTTCGGTCGTGGTTGTCTTACCGGCATCGATGTGTGCGGCGATGCCGATGTTCCTCATCCTTTCAAGCGGTACCGTGCGTGGCATGATTCCTGTTTCCCTTTAGCTCTTTGACCCTTGTTTACGGCGACTACCACCGGTAGTGCGCGAAAGCCTTGTTGGCTTCCGCCATACGGTGGACGTCGTCCCTCTTCTTGATGGCTCCGCCGCGCATGTTGGCGGCGTCGTTCAACTCATTGGCCAGCTTCTCCGGCATACCCTTTTCAGCGCGGCCGCGGGCGTTGCCGAGAATCCAGCGAATGGCGAGCGACGTCCGGCGGTTCTGCGGGACTTCGATGGGCACCTGGTAGTTCGCGCCGCCGACCCGACGCGTCTTCACTTCGAGCATCGGCTTGCAGTTTTCAACGGCCTTCTTGAAAACCTTCAGTGGCTCGTCGCCGGCCTTTTCGCCGAGGCGCTGCATGGAGTCATAAAAGATGGTTTGCGCGGTATTCTTCTTGCCGTCCCACATCATGGAGCAGATAAACTTCTCCACCATCGTCGATCCGAAGACGGGATCGGGCGGGACTTCGCGATTTTCAACGTGTCGTCTGCGAGGCATATCGGTTTACTTCTTACCCTTGGTGGCGGCCGGCGCGGCGCCGGACTTGGGCCGCTTGGCGCCATACTTCGAACGGCTCTGCTTGCGGTTGGCGACACCGGCGGTATCGAGCGCGCCGCGCACCACGTGGTAACGCACACCCGGCAGATCCTTCACACGGCCGCCGCGGATCAGCACGA
The DNA here is from genome assembly GCA_965225785.1 of Bryobacteraceae bacterium. Lineage (GTDB taxonomy): Bacteria > Acidobacteriota > Terriglobia > Bryobacterales > Bryobacteraceae > Bog-113. The sequence goes on from CBDDBV010000035.1 coordinate 1,366,624, forward strand.
TGGAGTGCTCCTGCAAGTTGTGTCCGACGCCCGGGATATAGGTGGTTACTTCGATTCCATTCGTGAGCCGGACGCGGGCCACTTTCCGCAAAGCCGAGTTGGGCTTTTTCGGCGTGGACGTATACACACGTGTACAGACGCCGCGCTTTTGCGGACAGGCCTGCAGCGCCGGACTGGCGGTTTTCCACTTAGGCGGCTTCCGCCCATTACGCACAAGTTGATTAAAAGTCGGCACGAATCTTCCTTCGAACGATTAACAAGAAACTACCGGCGGCCAAAGGTTTCCCTTTGACGCGCCAACAACCGGAACAAGACCGGAATTGGGGAACAGCCACCGGCTACACAAACGATCCTTTGAGCAAAGGCCTTTGGGAATCGGAACCGGGCAACTGCGAGGACTTCGGACTAGCCCATGCGTTCGAACGGTGCGTGATGACCGTTTTCAGCCTCGGGGCCGGCCCCCGGCCGGATCTCCACAATGAAGATGGTAGCCAAGGACAGAAGAGCTAACTCGCCAAACCCTCTAATGGTACGAAATGGTGAATTTTCTGTCAATAGGGGTTTGAAAGCCGTGTCGGATCGGCGCGAATGGCCCGGGTTGCCACCGGGATTGGCGGGTTTCGGTGGGTTCTCCTGCCACGAGATGGGAACCCAAGAACTTGTAAGTAGTGTCGTTTCACTAACTTCTTGGGTTCGGAGATGCATTTTTTCCGCGGCCAGCACTGCCAAGCCGCGCGGCCCCCGACATTTACAGTTTAAGCGACCCGGGGGAAGCTCGGCAAAATTTGAGCGCTGAGCGGTGTCGAAGCGGTAATTCCCTCGGGCGGATCCGCTTTCGCCTGTTATGGATTCGGGTCCGCGCGATCGCCTACCGCGCATCGCCGCGTCTGTGTCGTTTGTCCATTGCGCGTAGAGGAAGTCCGATAAAAAAATGCAAGAGGACGAAATCGACTATTTCCGGGATAACCTGCCCGAACTCGTTGGCCGTGCGCCGGACATGGTCCATGGCGCCGATACGATCGGCAAGCTTCTTGCGTGTCAAGCGGCTCACGCGATTCGATTGCAGGTGTCTTGAAGCCGTTGCCGATGAAGGCGGGCCAGGCGGCCGCACGCGGCCAAGATCGCGCAGGCGGTTGATGAGTGCGAAACCTGGAACCGTCGTGCGCGTGGACCGCGGCACGGGCGTCAACCGTGCCCGACCACAGACAGCAACGAAAGCTAGTAGGCTTCCGCCGCCTCTGAAAAATCATTTGCTACGGCGTGTTGGGGCAGGCCATGAACTGCAACTCTCGAACGCTTATAACCCCCATTGGGGTTCGCTCTCCTTGACGCACCGACACGCCGATGGCTTTGCTGAAGGGGGTCCTCATAGCAGTCCCGCTCCGGTAATGAACTCGGTCGTTTTCTTGCACGTCGACTGAAAGGGGCGATAGTCGGGGTGGTTGATCTAGGACATTTCTGCTTCGCGCCGACAAGCATAGCTTCGGACGGTTACGTACCCGCGCCAGCTGGCGGCCATGATACTCTGCGGGACCAAGCCGTAGGAGGCGTTCAACATGGCTGCGTTTCGCAATCTTTTTGCGTTGTTTATTCTTTGCCTGGTCCACCTGCCAGCCCAGGCTCAGACCGAAACCATTCTCCAAACCTTCGGATACTTTCCGCAGGGCTTATCCCCTTGCGGCACACTCATCCGTGATTCCTCCGGCGACCTTTACGGCACCACGCTGCTGGGCGGCGCGACCGACAACGGCGTGGTCTTCGAGCGCGGCGCCGGTGGCAAGTACAAAGTCCTCTACAGCTTCCTGGGAGCTCCCGACGCCGCTCAGCCCAACGCGGGCGTTACCGAAGACGCAGTGGGCAATCTCTATGGCACCACCACCTTCGGAGGCGTCTACGATCAAGGCGCGATCTATAAGCTGACGCCAGGTGGAGCGGAGACCGTGCTCTACTCCTTCACCGGCGGCGCGGACGGAGCCAAGATCTACGGCGGCGTGACGCTCGACCCGGCCGGAAATCTCTACGGGACGGCGGCGGAAGGCGGCAGCATGAACGGCGGCGTGGTGTGGGAGTTCTCGGCGGCGGGCCAGTTCACCGTGTTGCACGCCTTCGCGGGCTTTCCGGTGGACGGCGCGAATCCGTACGCGGGCGTGACTCTGGATGCGCAAGGAAACTTGTACGGCACCACTTCCTACGGCGGGACGGTGGGGGATCTCGGTACGGTGTTTAAGCTGAGCCCGGGAGGAGCGATCGCGCTGCTGCACACCTTCACTACGATTCCGCAGGCTTATCCGCAGTCCGGGCTGGCGATCGACAGCGCGGGCAACCTGTATGGCGGGCTGCAAGGCGCGGTGTACGAGGTGAGCGCGAGCGGCGTGTACACGCAGTTCGCGCTGCCGCGCGGCGCGGACGTCCCGGTGAGCGGCGCGCCCGCGCTGGACGGAGCGGGCAACTTATACGTGGTGACCGGCGGGCGCGGCACGTATCTCGAGAGCGGGGGTGTCTTCCAGGTGAACCTGCCATCCGGGCAATCGAGCAAAGTCTATGTGTTCCCAGGACCGCCCGACGAAGGGTTCTCGGTGCCGGGCGGCAACTGCCCAGCGGGGAATGCGGCCGCTCCAGGCGTGGTACTGGACGCTTCGGGAAATCTTTACGGCAGTTCGGAATTTTTCGGTTTAGGGGGCGGTCTGTTCGAGATCGCCGCATCCACGGGCGCGGAGAGCACGCTGTATCGATTCCCCCCGGCACCCGGTGGATCGGTGCCGTTTCAAATCACGCGAAGTTCCAGGGGCGTGATCTTGGGCTTGACCGGAGCGGGCGGTCCTTGGAACGCCGGAGCCTTCTTTTACCTGGGAGCGAGCGGCGAACGTATCGCGACTCTGCCGTTCAGCTCTGTGGGGTCGGGTTTTGGGCAAGACGCTCAGGGAAACTTCTACGCTTGTGGGGGTCTTACCGATCAAGAGTCAAATAGCCTGTATAAGTTCACCCTGTCCGGCCAGCCGACGTTGCTGTATACCTTCACTGACGGGAGCAACTGTTTCGGAGTGACGGCGGACGCGGATGGGAACGTCTACGGGACCACGCTGGACGGGCCCGCGCCGCAAGGGCAGGTGTTTCGCGTGAGCAATACGGGGGAGTTTACGTCGCTCTACGTGTTTAGCGGTGGAAGCGACGGAGGGATCCCGAATCCCGATCTCACGCTGGACAAGCAGGGCGATGTCTACGGAACGACGTTTTACGGAGGCACCGGCGGAGGAGTCATATTCCGCGTCAGCCCGGACGGGACGGAAACGGTGCTGCATGACTTTATACCCTCGACGGGAGCGCAGCCAGCTGCGGGAGTAGCCCTGGATTCGTCAGGGAATGTCTACGGCGTTGCTACGCACGAGGGGCCCAAATCCCAAGGCACGATCTATAAACTGTCTTCGGAAGGCAAGTTCGCGGTGCTTTATGCGTTTACGGGCGAACAGGATGGCGGTCAGCCCGCGGCAAAGGTTGCGCTGGACGCGGCTGGCAACGTTTATGGCACGACGGCGATTGGCGGGAATCCGACGTGTTGGCCCACGTCCGGTTGTGGGGTGCTATTTGAATTTTCGGCGTCTGGGTCGTATTCGGTGCTCCATGCGTTCGCGGGCGGCGTGAGCGACGGCGCGCAGCCGTCCTCCACGCCTGTCGTGGACAGCCAGGGAAACGTTTATGGCGCTACCTCTGAAGGTGGCCCGGCAAATTACGGTGTGATTTACCGGGTCGCGTCGGGCCAGGAATAAGGACCCGCGTCAGTTCAGACTTCCCGAGAAGCTGTTGACGAGAACGTTGCTGATTTTCGTCGACGCCCCCGTCATGGATTGGGGATTGATCACCTTAACGGTGATACTGTCGCCCGCGGTCACCGGGCAACTACTCGAGGCGGCCAAGCTAAATGGGGTAGTATCCGTTAGGAGCGAGACTGGAACGCCCACGCCGTCATCGATAGGCGCCGCCAAGTTCGGGATCACCGTGATGGATCTCTCGCTCCACTTGGGAATGTACATCTGACAATCGGAGTTGGGGCTGGTCCAAATAACGTGGCCTTGGGAGTTCACGTCCTGGACAGTTAGGTAAGACGTAGATGAAGAGATCCACCCCGTCGTGGCATACGGCAGGCTCATTACCGGCAGAATCCCAAATCCCGTTCCCTCGATCGTCAGCGGCAGCCCCGGCTGCCAGGTCAGGCCTGCTGCAGCGGCGGTCGTCTGAGCTTGTTGAGCGAAGATCTGGCTGCAGCTGTTGCTGGGTGCCGGGAGATTGCAATTCGACGGGCTGCCGGCGTAATTCGAGTTATCTACTGGAATGGAGAATTGCGTTCCCACGAAGTTGATCTTGGGGGTCAGCGCCTGGGTCCCGCACACAAGGTATTGCGGGGCCGTGGTTCCCGACGGCCAGTACTGTTCCGGATAGTTCTGGAGAAGGCCTTGGCTGAGCTTGATGTTCCCCGCGTTGGTCAGGGGATCGGAAGTGGGTTGCCCGCCGGTGGGGAAGGTGGGCAGGCCAAGCGCGGACAAACCTGAACTTGAGATCGGCTGGTACGACACAATGGGAGCGTACGGACCCATCCAGCCTTGGTTGTTACCCAGGTACTGCGCGGTCGAGAAGGGAACCGCCAACCCGGATTGGGTGAATAGTTTTCCGGGCGTCGAATTCGGCAGCGTGTTGCGGAGGTTGAGCTGCAGGGCTGCGGTGAAGGCCGCGGGACTGCCGCCGGACCAGGACGGGAAGCTGGGGAATTTCGTAAGATCGACCACCGTCCAGCCGTTTGAGAGCTGCGTCGCCGTGTAGTTGTAATTACCCGGGGAGGTTTGGACGGAGCGCGGGCTCACACCCTGAGGCAGATTCTGAGGATTGTTGGCGTTCACAAACGCTTGTAGATTTGTCTCGGCTGCCGTGCTGGGGTCATCGAAGCCGCGGTTGATGCGCAGCAGTTGTTTGTAGACGATCTTTTCCAAGCCCTCGAACTCCCGGATTCAGTGGAACCGATCCGAGTGTAGGCCGATCTATCGACGGTGAGTCAAGATCGAAGTTCGGTCCTTACTCAACCGGCACGCGCGGCATAGCCGGTCGCTGCCGCAGGCAAAGGAAAAGCCAGCCCGAGGCCCGCCCAACATGCCGAGCACCAACCAGGGAAACCCATTCTCGCCGCGAAAGAACTTGCCATGTGCCGGACACCGAGGCATGAATGTCCTGTGCAAAGCCAACCTACGAGTCGTCGCCAAGTGGAGACCAAGTTCATCCGCGCCGTTCAAGCGCTGCCACTCGGATCCTGGCGCGACGGATGGCTGGTGGTGTGGTGCCAGCCCGATCGCCAACGGGTGTTCTGGCATGTGATGCTGCTCCGGCCCCGGATCGAGTTTCGAGGTGGCTGCGATTGAAAGCCGGTCGGTGCCAGTCTCTCCGCACCCACAATGACGAGCCCCGCCGAAAACGGCTCGCATTCCGGTGTCATGGACACCTTGCATGAAGATGCACTCATCTTCACCGTTAACCGAACTCGCATCGATGCACTTTAATTAACATCCCTTCACTTTCGAGTTAACCGAAAGGGTAGGTTCGAATCCTACTCGAGGAGCCACTTACTTTCAATAACTTACGGGCGTTTTTGGTTACCTGGGCTCCCACGTAAATTAGCGAAAAACCCGCCATACTCCGCGACATCTTATTCTCTGTTACTCTCTCCGGGTTGCCGACTTCGCTGTCCTGCCAGCGAATCGCGAGCATCTTCAGGTTTTTCTCTGTTTCTCCGTTTTGGCAGCACGAACGGTTAACGCCGTCGGTATTTGTCCAAATTGCGAACGAGCGGCACGGTGGTCGTCCACAGGCTCTTTCGTGACTTTCGGATCGATGATCAAACTCAGAATGGATTGTCAATAGGTGCGCGACTAAAAGCTGTTCATAAAAGATGCTAACCATCCGGGTCTAGGTTCGAATCCTAGATGCTGAGTCACTTACTTTCAATAACTTACGGGCATTTTTGGTTACCTGGGCTCCCACGTAAATTAGCGAAAAACCCGCCATACTCCGCGACATCTTATTCTCTGTTGCTCTCTCCGGGTTGCCGACCTCGCTGTCCTGCCCGCGTATCGCGAGCATTTCAGGTTTTTCTCTGTTTCTCCGTTTTGGTAGCACGAATGGTTAACGCCATCGAGATTCGCCCAATTGCGAACGAGCGGCACCGTGGTCGCCCACAGGCTCTTTCTTGACTTTCGGATCGACGATCAAACTCAGAATGGATTGTCAATAGGTGCGCGATTAAAAGCTGTTCATAAAAGATGCTAGCCATCCGGGTCTAGGTTCGAATCCTATATGCGGAGCCAAATATTTCACGCAAAACAACTGAGTTTTCGGTTAACTGCGAACCCGCTCGAATGAGCCGCCAACCCCGCCATATACCGCCGCACCTTGGTGGCCCTTCTGCGGCCGGTATCCCTGGACATCCACATCTATGTGAACCTTGATGACCTTATAGGGAGCGAGAAAGCCGTCGCGGATGCCTTCTTTCAGGGAGTAGGAGTACACCGGCTCCCCGAAATAATGGATGTTCGACAAATATTTTGTTTCCTTTGGCGTGGCAGTGAGGCCGATCTGGGTCGCTGCCGAAAAATACCCCAGAATCTCGCGCCAGGCGGAATCCTCGGCGGCGCTGCCGCGGTGACACTCGTCAATAACGATCAGATCGAAGAATCCGGGAGAAAACTCGCGAAACAACTTCTGGCGCTCTTCCGGTCCGGTAATGGCCTGATAGAGCCCCAGATAGATTTCATAGGCGGTGTCGATCCTGCGCTTCTTGTCGAGGGCCAGAGTGAGGTCCACCTCGGTGCCGTCCTGTCGCTCGATGGTCTTGCTGCCGGTGCTGAGCTTCGCCATCGCCGCGCCAAAAGGCCGGAAATCGTTCACCATCGTCTGGTCGATTAGCACGTTGCGGTCGGCAAGGAAGAGAATACGCTTCTTCCTGCCGGCCTTCCATAGCCTCCAGATAATCTGAAAGGCGGTGTAGGTCTTGCCGGTGCCGGTCGCCATGACCAGCAGAATGCGGTCCCCCCCTTCGCAATCGCTTCGATAGCGGCGTTAATCGCGCTTACCTGGTAATAGCGGGGCGATTTGCCGCCGCCGTCGTCGAAGTAATCCTGAAGGATGATCTGCTCCGCTTCAGGGGAAAGGCCCTTCCATCGGCGATATTTGTCCCACAGATCATCGGGAGACGGGAACTCATCAAGGCTTAGCGTCGCTTCCGCTGTGGCGCTGGTGCCGGTGCGGTCGTGAAAAATAAATCCGTCGCCGTTCGAGGAAAAGACAAAAGGAATGCCGAGCGTCACCGCATAGTCGAGTGCCTGCTGCATGCCGTCGCCGAGGGCCCAATTGTTGTCCCTGGCCTCGATGATCGCAATCGGTATATTGGGCTTGTAATAAAGGATATAGTCGGCGCGCTTTGCTTTGCCTCGGGTCACCAGTTTGCCGCGCACGATGATGCGGCCCTTTGTGAAGCTCACCTCCTCGCGCATCTGCGACATCTCATCCCATCCGGCGCGCTTGACCGCGGGGCCGATGAATTTTGTGCAGATGTCGCGTTCGCTTAGGTCCCGTTTATTCATGTGGTAATCCGTCGGCATTTGCTGCCGCGCCGATGGCATGACATATCTGCAGCAGAGAGCCATGCGATCCTATATTTCATTCCAAACGCAAAAACCCTAGCAGAACAACTTTCCGGTGTCAGCGCAAACGTCTGACCCTTAAATCTGTTTACGGGGCTTTATCGGCGCACGGAGCGCTCTGGTGTAAAATGGTATTGACTATTGGTTCAACCCACAGTATTGTACCAGAATGAACGTCCGTCTCACCATTGATAGGGCAGGCCGCGTGGTGATCCCCAAACCGCTGCGCGAAGAACTGCACCTGGAGCCCGGCGACTCCCTCGATATGGAGAGCGCCGGGGAGCAAATCACTTTGCGTCCAGTGCGCGGGACAGGTCCGCTCACTAAGGAACATGGCGTCTGGGTATTTCATTCCGGGCAGCCCCTGCCCGCTTCCGCGACTGATGAAATGCTGCAGCAGATCCGCGAAGAGCGCGACATCGGGAATCTCGGCAAGGGCGAATGAAGGGGTTCTTCGATAGCTCTGTCCTTGTGCCGGTATTCTATGGCGACCACGTACACCACGAAGCCAGCCTCGGTCTCTTCATCCAGTTCGACAAATCTACCGGATGCTGCGGGGCGCATAGTCTGGCTGAAGTGTACTCGACGTTGACGCGCATGCCGGGCAAGCACCGTATCAGTGCAGAACAGGCGATGCTGTTCATCGGCAGTATCCGCGAAAGACTTTCTCTGATCTCCTTCAACGGAGACGAATACGCGGATGCGCTTCAAGCTTCTGCGGCACTCGGTATTGTCGGCGGCGGCATCTACGATGCCATGCTCGCGCGTTGCGCCATCAAAGCAAAGGCCGAAACCATCTATAGCTGGAACAGTCGGCACTACGCGCAATGCGGTGCGGATGTCATCCAGCGCCTACGGACCCCTTAAATGTTTTCCCAATTTGCGAGGAGTCATGCCGTCAGCCAAACGATATATACAAGATCAAAGGTGACGGCACTTTCGGCTCTCCATCCGCAGTCAACCTTCCGAATGGGTTCCTAGGACTTGTCATCGCGGATATCAACGGAGACGGCATTCCCGATCTTGTTAACGACTATGTCGAAGTTGCGCTTGGCAAAGGCGGTCATCGCGGATATCAACGGAGACGGCATTTCTGTTAACGACTATGTCGAAGTTGCGCTTGGCAAAGGCGGCGATGCGGTTGACCCGGCGGCGTTGCGACGCATGGACCGCAAACGCCCCAAGAAGACGTCCAACGACGTTTGATCCGGAAGCGCAGATTACGCGATTGGAAGTTCCGCGCCCCTGTCTATTATCCGGTTGATGCCCCCCGCGACTTTGGTCTGAATGCCTTCGCCCAATGCGCCATGGTGGGGCTTCCACTGGAGAATCTTTCTCTGCAACGGATGCCCAGTATTCGCGTATTCGGCAGGGCCGGAAGGAACGTTGCCTCCCTCTCTGGAAGGAGACGACCGCCGATCTACGGGCTTGGCTAGCCGTGCGGGGAGTCGTTTCCGTACCGGAGCTGTTCGTGAATGCTGACGGGGCTGCGATGACTCGGGCAGGTTTCGAGTACATCCTTAACAAGCATGTTCGCAGCGCGGCGAAGACTTGCTCCTCTATGGAAGGACGTTCCGTATCGCCTCACCAACTCCGGCACAGCTGCGCGCTGATCATGCTCCAGGCGACTCGGGACATACGGCGGGTGGCACTGTGGCTCGGTCACGCCGATGTCCGCACAACCGAGATCTACCTGCGTGCGGATATATCGGACAAGTTAGAAGCGGTAGAGCACGTACTTCCACTGGGGTTGCGTCGCGGGCGATTCAAGCCACCCGACGCGCTGATCACTTCCCTGTTCGACCCGGGATAATGCGGAGTCCAACACCATCGAAATGCAAGCAGGGCCGCTCTCCCGACGCTTCCGCTTTGCATAATCGCGCACTCCGCATACTGCGCGAAAGAAAGTAGGATGTGCAGCGTCAATCTGCCGAGCGAAGAGCTGGTGTTGAACTGCTGGGTGACGGAGACGAAGCTGACCTCGTGCTCATCGAACAGGCTCATGATGCGGGCGAAGTCGAGCAGCGACCGGCTGAGGCGATCCACCTTGTAGACCACCACGCAATCGATCTCGCGGGCGCGCACCGCATCGAGCAATCGATTCAGCGCGGGACGTTCCATGTTGGCCCCGGTGAATCCGCCATCGTCATAGCGGGTTGGTACATTTTTCCAGCCCTCGCGCTGCTGACTGCGGATGAAGGCCTGCGCCGCTTCGCGTTGCGCATCGAGCGAGTTGAAGTCTTGTTCCAGCCCTTCCTCGGTGGATTTGCGCGTGTAGATGGCGCAGCGCAGAATGCGTTTGCCGGGCTTAGATTCCAACTGCATGGTTGCTCTCCTGGGATGTTTTCTCGCGCTTTGTGTCCGCGCCGTTGGCGAAGCCGAAGAAAGCCAGACCGTTCCAGCGGGTGCCGGTGATCTCGCGGGCGACGGAGCTGAGCGAGCGGTGATGGCGGCCCTCGTAGCGGAAGCCATCGGGCAGCACTTCGACAAAGTGAGCTTTACCCCGATACCGGCGCTCGATCAGGGTGCCCGCGATCGGTAGCCGCCGGTCCTGATTTCCGCCGCGATCGGTCCGGGGCACGGTTAAGCGGGCGCTCGGCCGGTCTCCGAAGAACCCGCGCGGAGCCACGATGCGGAGGTCGGCATCGCAGGCCAGGTCCCGCGCTCGCGCCCGCGCCCGCTCGCTCAGATCTCCTTCGTGGAGCGCCTGCACCCGCCAGGCGATCTTGCGGAACAGATGCTCGCGATGCCGGGATGGGGTGTCTTCCCCGAATACTTCTCTGTACCGGGCTTGCAACTCGGCGAGCGAGGCCCGCCGCAGTTTCTCGATCTCTTCCAGAACGTTCGTGTCCATCGTTTCTTCTCTCCCTTTCCGGCGGCCGTTCACCGCCAGTCACATGTACGCTCTTCACCCGCGCGGATCGCAAGCGAAAGAACCGCTGGGAGAGCCGGACTTTAGAAAGTTTCGAGGGCTGGCGATTGGGAAGGGTGAAAGGCGCAACTAACGCCTTGGGAAAAAGAAATGCATCTATCAACGAAGATCCAACAATGGCCAATCGATCGGCTGATTCCCTATGCGCGCAATGCGCGCACCCACTCCGCCGAGCAGGTCGCACAAGTCGCGGCCAGCATCCGCGAGTTTGGGTTCACCAACCCCATCCTGATCGACAGCGATTCCGGTGTAATCGCCGGGCACGCCCGGCTGGAGGCAGCTCGCAAACTGGGCCTCACCGAAGTGCCCGTCATCGTGCTCGACCATCTCACCGAAACCCAGAAGCGTGCCTACATTCTGGTCGATAATCGCCTGGCGTTGAATGCCGGGTGGGACGACGAGTTGCTGGCGGCGGAACTGGCAACGCTCCGAGAAGAAGAGTTCGACCTCAATCTGCTGGGCTTCGACGACGAGGAACTGGATCGGCTGCGGAACGAACTCGATTCTCCTTTGGATGCCGATGAGAATGCCGCTCCCGAAGTGGAAGAAAATGCGATCTCCCGGCCCGGAGATCTGTGGCTTCTGGGTCCGCACCGGGTGTTGTGCGGCGATGCCTGTTCGCGGGCGGACCTCGACCGGGTGCTGGACGGGCAACCGGCGGACATGGTGTTCACCGATCCACCCTACAACGTGGACTACGCGCCGGAAGATGCGCAAGGCCGCGAGCGCCGCATCGCCAACGACAACCTGGGGGAGGACTTCCCGGAATTTCTGCGCCAGGTCTGTACGCATCTGGTGGCCTGGAGCAACGGCGCGATTTATATCGCGATGTCGTCTTCGGAACTGCACACGCTGAAGCAGGCCTTCAGCGCAGCGGGCGGGCACTGGTCGACGTTTCTGATCTGGGCCAAGGACCGGTTCACGCTGGGATTCTCCGACTACCAGCGGCAGTATGAGCCGATTCTGTATGGCTGGCCGGAAGGCAAGCCGCACTACTGGGCGGGCGCCCGGGACCAGGGCGACGTCTGGAATATCGCCCGTCCGTTTAAGAACGACATTCATCCGACCATGAAGCCGGTCGAGCGGGTGGAGCGAGCCATCACCAACAGTAGCCGCCGGGGCGCAACGGTGCTCGATGTGTTCGGCGGATCGGACGCCACGTTGATCGCCTGCGCAAAGACCTCCCGGCGCGCGAGAATCATCGAACTCGAACCCAAATATGTGGATGTGATGGTGAAGCGCTGGCAGGAGTACACCGGGAAAGAAGGCACGCTTGCGGGTGACGTACGGACCTTCGCCCGGATTGCGGAGGAGCGGGCTCCGGTAACAGTCTGAGAATGACGAAGAACAGGGCCGCGAGGAGCGGCCCTGTGTGGGGGATCGACTTCGTTTGAGACGGCGAGTTGGTTACCGCTCGATGCGGTAAACGCGCTCGCCGTCTTTCGGTTTGGAGGAGACGACGGCGAGGCCCATCTTCTTGCCCACCGCGCCGCTCAGGAAGCCGCGCACGCTGTGCTTCTGCCAGCCCGTTGCGGCCATGATCTGCGCCAGGGTGACGCCTTCGGCGGCGTCCAGCATCGACACCACCAAGTCCTTCTTGCTTCCGCCGGATTCGCTCTTCGCTGCTTCGGTCTTACCTTCTTCGCTATTGGCCGGAACCTCCTCGACCGGGGCCGGTTCCACGAAAGGAGGAAGGCTCTGGGCCTGCTTCCAAATGCGGCTGAGGGCGGTGGCGCGGTCCTTGAACTTCCGGATGGCGGTCACGCCCGGAAGTGCGTTCCAGATCTCGACCAGGCGGCTCGCCGGCCAATCGCTCGTGACCTCCGCCAGTTGCTGCTCGGAATCGAATGCCGTGCTGCCTTCGAGGGTTGCGCCGGTGTTGCTGATGGTCACCATCCGGTTCTCGGGGGTGATGAGGAATCGTTGCATGCGTTGTGGTTCTCCTTCCCGCTCGTTGCGGTCAGGACATACATCACTCTCCGGGGCGCTGTTATCAAGTCCATTCTGCGGACTCCCCACAGGAAACTGGATAAGCTTTTTCGGAGGCAGATCTTTCGCTTCCATGGTGCGGAGATTGAGCAGATGGCGGCTGGAGCCGATGACGATCTGAATGCGATCGCCATCGAACTCTTCCAGACGATCTTTGAGCATGGGAACTACGGTGCGTTTGGACATGCGGCATGTTAGTCCGATGTTGCGGGTCGGAAGTCAAGTCGGACTATGGCTTCGCAAGGAGCGTCGAAAAGAACTTGCTATGTGCCGGGCGTAGAGGCATGAATGTCGGTGTGCAAAGCCAAACTGCGAGTGGGGTTGCCCGACATTCCGTTGAAAGTAGCGGCTCTGAGACTTACTCTACGATGCCTTTCTCCTTGAGACAAGTTGTTTCTTCGAAGGCTTCAGCGTTTCCAATATGCGGACGAGCGTGGGAATCTGTTTACAGCCTCTGACACGTCGGAACTGCCCTTCCGCAATCAGCAGCCCGGAACCGATCCAACGTTCACGCTGGTCGCCTCCGTGCCATCGTTTGACGTTGCGGCAGATGGTCTCGACAATCGAGAACGCGGATTCAATCACGTTGGTGCTGGCCAGCGTCAGCCGCAACTGCGGTGGAACATGCAGCTTGTGAACGGTTAGCGTTTCGTCCATTCCTTCGGCCAGACTCCGTGCTGCGCTGGGATTCAGATGCATCAGTTCGCGGTGCAATCCATCGAGCGCTTGTCTGGCAGCCGCGTAGTCCTCCATCGCGTAAGCCGCGTTGAGTTTCCTGGCAACCATGGGTTTGTCTTGCTCGTTGAGGTGATCGAGCACGTTGCGCCGCTTATGCACCTGGCAACGCTGAATCGGGGCCGATTCGCCGGCATACTTCTTCACCGCCGCGTGCAATGCCTTGCCACCATCCAGAACATAAAGTCGCGGTACCGTGAAGTCGAGCCCGCGATTCGTCAAGTCCCCCAACAGTTCCCCCACTACGGTGGCGTTCTCCGTGGCCCCCTGCCAGATGCCCAGCACCATCTTCGTCCCATCGCAGCCAATACCCAGCGCCGCGACCATCTGCTGCCCTTCGAATGGGGTTGCATCCACCAGCAGCGCGCAGAACTTCTTCTGGCCCAGCCTGCGCTCCATCAGCTGCTGCAGCTTCGCGCGGCTCGCTTCGACGAAGTGTTCGCTCACGGCGCTCTTTTCCAGCCCATACGCTTCGGTGAACTGACGCACGGCGTCACCGTATTTTCGCGTCGTCAGACCGAGCATGAGCTTCTCCCATACGGTCTCGGTCAGCGGTTCGCCGCGATGAAACATCTCATAGCTGCCGAGCCGGATCTCGCGGTTTTCCGTGGAGCGCACACGCGGACGATCGACGGGCACTTTCTGTCCCATCACCACGCAATACCCGCGTTCGCTGCCCCAGCGGTTGGCGGTTCGCTCGGGAAGCGATTGGCTGCGCTCGCCCACCAGTTGTCTCACCTCTTCTTCCATGAGCAGTTGCATCAACTGGAGTCCGGCCTGACGAACCAACTCGCCGACTCCCTTGTGCAGCCAGCCCACCATCTCAGCCATGGGCAGAACCATCTGAACCGCCGGATTTCCATCCGCGGCCATCTCTTCGAGCACCTTGGTAGCTCGCGACGCTTCGATCTGATAAGGTTTCTTCATAGCGACTCTCCTTTTTTCCGGCAAAGAAAAATTGCTCTGAGCCTATCAAAAGCTCAGGGCTTGAGAGTCGCTACTTTCTACGATCTACCGGACAATCCCTAAGTCGAGAGAAAACAATGATAATAAATTCGAAGACTTTGCAGGGCCTTATCGTCCATGCCACGGACGGCGAACTGGGAACCGTAGATCAGCTATATTTCGACGATCAGTCTTGGGCGATCCGCTATCTCACTGTAGAGACCTTCGGTTGGCTTGGGGGACGGGCGGTGCTGGTGTCACCCTTCTCCATTCTCCGCATCGACTGGGCAAAGAATCAGTTAGATGTATCACTGACTAAAAAACAAGTCGAAGGTAGCCCTGACATCGACACGCACAAGCCTGTGTCGCGGCAGCACGAGGCCGGTTATCTGGACTACTACGGCTATCCGTATTATTGGGGCGGTCCTTATCTGTGGGGTCCGGGGATGTACCCAGTTGACGTCCCGCTCCCAGTGAGCCGCCGTTCAGAATACCAAAGCAACGCAATGCAAGCGGAGTCGAAGGAATCTCATTTGCGGAGCACCGCCGGCGTTACCGGATATCACATCGAAGGCACAGACGGCGGAATCGGCCATGTGGACGGTTTTGTTGTGGATGAAAAAACCTGGGCGATCCGCTACGTAGAGGTGGCGACCCGAAACTGGTGGCCAGGCAAGAAGGTGTTGGTTGCGCCTGCTTGGATCGAGCGAGTGAGCTGGATCGATTCCAAGGTGTATGTCGCCCTCTCCCGGGAAACCATCCAGAACGGCCCGGAGTACTTCGAATCCGCTCCGATAACTCGGGCATATGAAGACATGCTGCATCGACATCATGGGCGGCCACCGTATTGGTTGAACGAAGCGCAACGTGAGACATCTGATTTGCTGACCAGCGTCTGATTGAGCGGATTACGAAACATTATGCTAAAAACCACGCCATATGTTATGCTCTGTCTCGGCTTGCTAGCGGGCGTGGCTAGTCACGCACAGAGTCAAGACGTTACGCAGCAAGCTCAAGCGGGCACGCAGCTAATCCAATCCGTGGAGGGACGTGATCTGTTCAAAGCATATTGCGCTTCTTGCCATGGAACTGATGCAAAAGGAACCGGGCCAATGTCCGAATGGCTCAAGGTGATTACACCCGATCTCACCCGAATCAGTATACGGGCGGGAGGAACATTTCCACTTGCTCGGGTCCAGAGAATTATCTCAGGGGAAGAGAATGTCAAATCGGGCCATGGAACTCGCGAGATGCCTGTCTGGGGGCCGATATTTTCTCAGGTTGCGGGCGACCGGGACTGGGGACGCATGCGAGTCTATAACCTGGCGGAGTTCCTCCAGCAATTGCAGCAGAGGAAATAGGCTAGCGTGGTCACCTTACGGGCTTCGGGAATACTTCCGCTGATCTGGTTGGTCTTGCTGCCGGCGTGTTTCGGGGCGGATGAGGACAGAGGGCTGGCTGCGGTTTTTGCTCAGGAAGTCGATCGTAGGCTGGATGTCCCTGACACAGACCAGCGCAGCTACGGCGACTTGATGGTTTCCATGCTCGCGGACCGGGCGATCACGCGAGCTCAGTACGTGGTTATCGTGGACCGTGACGATTTTACACAAGCCGCAATGATCTTTTGGATAACGCCTGAACACGCGTATAAATTCATTGGCGCTTCTCCAATCTCTACGGGGAAGCCGGGCAGGTACGACCACTTCACCACACCTCTGGGAGTCTTTGAGCACACCACGAACAACCTCGATTTCCGCGCGGAAGGCACCAAAAAATAAGTTAGGGTTTAGAGGTTACGGTAGCAAAGGCTTCCGCATTTATGATTTTGGCTGGCAGCAGGCTGCCAGGGGTTGGGGCCGGGGCGGCAAAAGCGCTATCCGGCTGCAGATGCATTCCACCGATCCCGACCGTTTAGAAATGCGAGAGGGCAGCGCCCAATCGAAAGGTTGTATCCGGATTCCGGCGACCTTGAACGCGTTTATCGATCACCACGGGATTCTCGATGGGGATTATGAAGAGGCGATGACAGAAGGGAAGGCGTTCTGGGTTATATCGAAGGCACGCGACGCCACTCCATTTTCTGGAAAATTCCTGATCGTGGTGGACACGAAGAGATCGGAAAGGCCGGCATGGTCCCCCGTGCCTGTAGCCCCCGCGCCCTGAACAGGTTCTGCGCCGGCTCGCCCTCTGTGTCCTTAAAATCCGCCGGAAGCTGCATATCGGAAGACGGCGCAGACTTCACCGCCGGCCGGCATGGTTGTTTCGGGCAGAACTGTCACTTCTCCACCGTGTTGAAGTGTCTGCGCCAGAGCCGTATCAATTGAGTCTGGGTTGGCTTGGCTTGCGCCTGCTGAATCATTCTTTCGGAGGAACAAGTGTTCAACCCTGCCGGAAGAGGCGGCCTTCACAATCGCCTGTAGGTCCAGTGACCCGTGGCCGCTGCCCACCTTTTTATCAAAGTTTTCCAGCGCCTGATGCGTTGGACCTGTGGTTACCGACTGTACCAACTCCAATGCCTGCTTGTACATCTCTTGATCGCCTAAGCGATCGGGCACCCCGTGTATCCCAGGCTTTACACAGGCCGGGTATGTGGTTAAACGATAGAACATCGCTACCTCATGCTCGACCCCGACAACAACCAGTGGCGGATGCCCGTCTTTTAGAAGCGCATTCACGTCCCGGTCCACTTCACGAAAGAAATGTCCCAATTGGTCGTCCGGGTGATCCCGATCTTTAACTGGGGCAGCGCGGATCGTCGCCTGAGAAGCGCCTTGGATCAAGTCTGCCGCGTCCGTTCCCGCGTTCTTTGGGAAACGCGCAGGCTCAAAGGAATCATTTGTGCATCTAAAAATATGAGTGTTGTTCAGGCTCAAGGCCAGAATGAAGAAGTTGACCTGATTACTGGCCAGTTCCAGCAATGGGCGCATACGAAAACAGTCACCGACGGAAGAGATAGACTGGCCCAAAAGCTGAGGCGTGCGAAAGGATTCACAGACCCCGGGCGAACTCAGAAAGATGAATGTCGCCGGCTCCTTGGATGAATCGATGGTTTCAGAAGCCGCTGATTCAAGCGCCTTCAGCAGCGAGGCAGTGTCGCTTTTCGGCACGCGGGCTTCCAGTTTTCCACGGACGTCAGCAAGCGCGTCTTTGAAAGCGATTCGCGCTTCGTCAGCCTTCTCTCGCGTGAGAACGATTGTGATGCAAGGCGCTTCAGCCGACGCAATTTCGCGTAGCCTGGCCAAGGTGAGCTTCTCTGTCATTGTCGTAAGCATTGCAGGTGTCATCATTAAGGCACGCAATACCCCAATTACCTCGACATCTGGCAGGTGCGGCTTCAGCCAGCCCATCAAAGGCGGAGTTTAAGCTAGGATTGTCGGGTGGAAGTGACGATAAAAGGTCTAGTGACGACAGGACGTCAGTAGAAATGTGTCGCCAACGAGCGCTTATTCTGCTCCTCAACGAACTCCAGAATATCGAAGGGGGCAACGACCCGATCCGGGAAAAAGCTATCAATCGCGTCGTGTTCATTCGTGAAACTTTCGAACACTGTATCCAGCTTCAATAATATGAACAGATCCATGTGGGCTCGCGTGAGATTTAACAGCTTGAGTGCCCCGCCCCCGCTCACGACTCTTGCATGGCACAGAACTAAAGCGCCCAGCCCGTCATCGTCGATTTCTTTCGCCTCCGCGAAGTCAAGAATGATGTTCACAGGCAGGGTTTTCACCAACTGTAGAATAGTTTCCCGCAATAGAGATTCGGACTCGCCGATAACTAATGGACCTCGTAAGCGTAGAATCTGAACACCCTCTTTCTGGCAGTGCCCGATTTGTAGATTCATGGTTTTGGGCCGGCTTTAGTCTAAATCGCTTGAACTCGCCACGCATCAACCGAGAGATGCTGGAGTGCAATCCGCCTATGCCTGGGCAATAGCGATGCCATAATGCTTCCTTGTGAGCATCCCAGACGAGAAACAACTTCGCACGGAGGCTGACGCGTGGACATCCGCATGGAGCCCTCTACGTTACCCCTCGTTCAGGAAAATCTGGAGCGCAAATCTCGTTTCCAACATCGGCGGCTGGATGCAGGACATGGGTGCTGCCTGGCTAATGACGTCTCTCACGTCGTCACCGGTGCTAATCGCTATGGTGCAGGCGGCAACCAGTCTGCCGATGTTTTTCCTTGCTCTTCCCGCCGGAGCGCTGGCCGATATCGTGGAGCGGCGCACTCTGTTGCTAATTAGCAATGTGTGGGCTTTCGTAGCCGTTGCCATGCTCAGCTATCTCACGCTGACAGGCAAGACTACCCCAGCGATTTTGCTCGCACTCACGTTTGCTGTTGGTCTGGGAGAAGCTCTTGAGGGCCCTCCTCTGCAAGCTGTCGTAACGGAACTGGTCCCGCGTTCTGAGTTAGGCGCCGCAGTATCGCTTAACAGTGCTGGATATAATCTGGCTCGCGCTGTCGGCCCGGCACTGAGTGGATTGATTCTCGCAAAAGCAGGCGCGGGAACAAATTTCTTGCTAAACACGATGACATTCCTTGTTGTTCTCGTCGTGCTTTATCGATGGCAGGAAACACCGAAGAAGTCTCTTCTCCCGGCTGAACGGTTCACCGCTGCCATGCGAGCGGGCGCACGATACGTCAATTACGCCCCTGAACTCCGGGCTGTGCTCATTCGGGCGGGGGCATTCATCTTCTCTGGAAGCGCTTTATGGGCGCTTCTCCCCGTTCTGGTCGTAAGGTAAATAAATTCATGCGGCCCGCCTATAGTAATTGAGTAAGCCGCCAAGACGCGGGCTTCTTATGATCGCGGGAGAGTCGAAGTCGATCGAGGCTATTTGCGGAAACAGCAAGACGTTTCCTTTCCCCTGATGATTGCGTTCGCCATGAAAATGTGCGAGGTATTCGTTCAACGCTCGCCGGAGTGAACCTTCGCCGAACAGAACTAACTTACGCAGACATTCGTGTTTGATGGATCGCACCCAACGTTCCGCGAACGCGTTCAGGTTCGGGCTGCGCGCCGGTAGGGTGAGGCACTTCACTCCCTCTGCCTCCAGAATGGATCGAAAACTCGCGCAGAATTTGGTATCGCGGTCGTGCAGAACATAGCGTTGGGTTCGCAGGTACCCGGATTCCGGATCGACTGCATTGCGCGCCATCTGCTCCATCCACACCGTGTCGGGATGTTTCGTCATTCCTGCCAGGTGCACTCGTCGGCTCTCCAGCTGAACGAAGAAAAGAACGTAGTACGTGGCCAGCCCGCGCCAAGTCAGCACTTCCACAGTGAAGAAGTCGATTCCGGCGAGCACCGCCATATGAGCCGCGATGAAGTCCTTCCATGTTGTCGTCTGGCTCCGCTTCGGCGCCGGTGCGATGCCGTGACGCCGGAGAATGTTTCCGACCGTCTGGTCGGAAACGGAATAGCCGAGGTTCGAAAGCGCTCCGACGATTCGGTCGTAGCCCCAGCCGGAGTTCTCTTTCGCCATCCGGACGACGAGATCTACTACTTCTCGGGCAACCGGCGGACGGCCAATGTCCTTGCGCTGCTTCGATCCATCGAACTTCTGGGCAACGAGCCAGCGGTACCAGGCGAGAATCGTTTCCGGCTTGGCGACGATGGCGATTTCTGAAAGCGCTTTGCGGCCCAACCTTTTTCCGATTTCCGCGAGCGTGGACCGTTGCGGATCATTCAGCCGCAAGCGTTTCGGCAAGTGCGACCGGAGAATCCGGTTTTCGGCGACCAGATACTCGTTCTGGAGCAACAGTTTCTGATTCACCAGGCCAGTAACATACGCCAGGAGACGGACCCATCTGTAATCGGTCATCGCGAGCGACTATCATCGCAGAGCCAAGCAAACAAATGAGTTCCGGTTTTTTCTCCATACGGGGGAAATTCCAATTGCCCGATCCAGCGGCGTGGATCAAGCATTCTGACGGCGTGCTCAACGCTCGTGCTGCCGAGCCCGTCTGCCCCTATCAGATCACGCTGGTTCTTTCACCGCAACCGCCGCGCCTTCCCGTGTCGCAATCCCGTCGCGCAATCCCGGCAGAACAGAAGCTCCCTCCCGCGCGGTGAGTTTTTGCGAGGGCCCGCAAACTTACCTTACGGTAGAGATATGGGGGAAATCTCGACGATTTCCACCGGCTCCGATGCCCGCAACTCTAACGTGACACCTCGCCTCCAGTCGTCTTGCGAGAACACTCCCAGATCCTTGCCGAGGATCACCGATCGCACCCGGAATTTTCCTTCCGGCATCAGCGGAAGCTGAATCAGCGCGGTAGCCGCGCTGCTCTTGTTTCGAAACACGGCCATCACTCCATGGCCATTGTGAGCCAGCCGCGCGAAGCCGTCCCACTTGGCGGGTGACGGCTGAAGCCAGCTACCCAGCGGGAAAAAGCTTTCACTGATTCCAGTGGTGGATCTCAGCTTCTTGAACCATGAGATCTTATCGCGATACCACTGCTGGTCGGCGGCGGTGAGCTTGCGAAGATCGCCCAGCAGCACGGGCGCGGAGCCGATCTCCGTGGCGAAACTTTCCTGAATGGTGGGGAGTTCGGCATGAATGTTCCCGATCAGCATACTCTCCACCGGCATCGATGCGGAGCGCTGGTAGAGCAAGGTTCGAGCTTGTAGTGGTCCGGCGGAATCGGGATGGTTGTCGTCCACGTTGCTCATCCAGTCCAGGTCCCCCGCCGCCAGCAGGCCCGCGTCGATGATGTGTTTCTGCCCCCACAGTTCAAACGTCAGATCCAGAAGAACGTCCGGGTGCTTCGCATAAACCTTTCCCGTGATGTAAGAAATGCCTTCATAGATCCGGCCCAGCGACTCCGCCCAGTTGGCGTGGTCGTGCCCCTTTGCCCAGCAGCCCGGAGCTTCTCCATAGGCATTGAAAATCGTAGTGAGGTCTAATTTGACGTAAGCCAGATGATATTCCTCAATGGCTTCATTGATACGCTCGGCCGCCGCATGCCGGAACGGAGTGGCGAGACACATCACCGGCGCCGGACCGGCCATCGTTCCCGTCGTTTTCTGCCTGCCCTGCTGGTCCAGCGCGCCCCATTCGGGATGGTTACGAAAGTCCGCCGCCGAAGCCCCAATCGCCGCCACAGGAATCCACAATCCCAGCCGCATGCCTTTCGCTTCAATGGCGGCCTGAATCGGTTTCAATCCGCCGGGGAAAGCGGTAAGGTCCACCGCGTTATCGCCATAGGTCTTCTGCCACCCGTCATCGATAGTAAAGATATCCATGCCCATATTCCCGGCGATATCGGCCAGCTTCATGATCAGATCTTGCGTGAGATGACGCTGAAACGGTTCCCACGTGTTATAGATCCAGGGCGGTCCCGCCGCATTCAAACGGCGCACCAGCACCTGCGACATGTAGGTTGGAATCACCCATTTCGGATCGTGGAAGCCATCACCGTTCTTGTAAACGATCAGCGAAACGGCCGCCGTCTGGAACTCTTCGCCAGGCGCCAGAGTCCGTTCGAACGGCATTAAATCGGTATCGTACATAACGCGTACGCCCACGTGCTCAGTGTCGTGCCAGCCGTTGATCTCCGTGCGCTTCATATAGCCGGGAACCTCGCTGATCACCGCGAATCCGGCTCCGGTGCGTCCATTCGAAACCAGCAGGGCGGCATCTTCGGAACGGCCGGTATAGAAGATCTCGCGCGGCATGGCTCCGTATTGCGCGTTCAGGATCGTCTCGTTCGCCGGACCGACGGACGGCCCAATGCCCTCCAGGTCAAGGTGGGAAATATGAAGCGGCGAAGAACCCGTGTTCTTCAAGACGAGATATTTACGAATGGCCGGATGACCGGTATACACTTTATAGACGACGGTCACATCCATGGGGACATGCCGGGCACGCAGTCGTACCGTAAGTGATTTGCCGTTTGCCAAAGACGACTCGTCCGCTCCCAGCAGCGTGAACTCCGCGCTGTGCCCGCTATAGACGCGTCCATCGCAATCGAACGAAAACTCTGGCGAAAGCTCTTTGGGAATGCTGTCGCGCTGGATGAACTGAGCGCCCGTCTTCAGGCCGGACAGGCGTTCAGTAAACAGGCCCGCATCGCCGAATACCAGCGTTCTCTCGATTTCTGCGTTACCGATGGTCCAAGTCCGGTCGGCTGCATGGCTGATCAACGGCAGCAGGAAGACGGCTGGCAGCGCGAATATTCGTTTCATTTCCTGGCGATTCCGGTGGATTCCCGCACAATCAGTTCCGGGTCGATCATGATGTTCACCCTCTGTTCCGAGGACTCCTTTTCATCCGCGGTAAGACTCCGAAATATCGTTGATGCAATGCGCGCGCGCGGAATGTTGATCGTCGTCAGAGAAGGATTGCTGAATTCAGCGATTTCGATGTTGTCGAAGCCGGTCACCGATATCTCATCCGGTACAGAAATGTTGCGGCTTCGCAGTTCCCGGAGCACCCCGACGGCAAAAAGATCGTTGACACAAAGAACAGCGGTGGGAGCGAACCCGGAGTCGAGCAGTTGCCGTGTGGCCTCGCGGCCCGCCACAAAGCCGTTATGCTCGCTGACCGCGATGTAGCGATGCTCAACGCCGAATTTCCGGGTTGCGTCGATGAAGGCGTCGCGCCGGTCTTCGGTGGGACCCAGCCGCAGCGGATAGCCGATGTACGCCATGCGGCGGTGACCCAGATCGTACAGATGCCGGACCAGCAAATTCATTCCTTTCCCATAGTCGAAGTGAACGCCGGTCCGCCGCTTGCCTGGAACCACAGCATCGTAGAATGCGACAGGTATATCGGCCTGCGAGAGCTCTTTCAAATCAGGGTCGACTCGTTCGGATACGATGATGGCCAGACCCGCCACGCGCCTGCCGAGGAACAGATCGATGCATGCGGCCAGCCGCTCCGGCGCATAGTTTGTGTTCCCGACGAGGATCTCAAAACCCGCCTGGTGCGCCTGCTCCTCCAGCGAATGAAAAATTTCCACGAAGAAAGGATTTTCAAGATTTGACACGATGACGCCGAGCGTGTTGCTTCTGCCCGCCACCAGCTCCCGCGCCTGCAGATTGGGCCGGTAATTCATCTCGTCCAACACGGCCATCACGCGCTTGCGGGTGGACGGCTTTACCGACTCAAAACCGTTCACTACGCGCGAGACTGTGGAGACTGAGACCTTCGCCCTCGAGGCGACGTCTTCCAGCCGCAACGCTACACCTGCTCCGCCAGCAAAGCCGCGCTCTTATCCGCGGCAACATTCAGCCAAGCCTGGTCGCCTTCCGCGAAGCGCCTGCAACCGGCTTCCTTAATGGCCGAATCCGGTACCTTTTCGAGCGGCGTATAGCGCGGATGATGACTCTCTTTATAAGGGTTGTTGCTCTTCGCGTTGTAGCAGCAGATCATGGACCAGCGCGGATTTTCCGAAGTGTTCTGGTCCGAACGGTGCAGCAGGTTGGAATGGAAGAACAGCGCATCCCCCGGTTCCATCTCAACGTGAACCAGCGGCAGCCGCTTTAGAATCTCCGTCACGCGTTCCATATCCGCGCCCGCCTGGTCGCCCTTCAGTACATGGTCGATGCGGCCCAGGTTGTGCGAATACGGTATCACCTGCATGCAGCCATTCTGCACAGTCGCGGGATCCACCGCGATAAAAACGCTCGTCAGGTTCGGGAATAGCACTCCATTCTGATACCAGTAGCCATAATCCTGATGCCACGTCCAGGCGCCGCCTACGCGGGCGTCTTTCATGATCATCTTGGAATGGTAATGGTACACCTCGTCTTTCAGCAGCTTCGTGGCTGAATCGACGATGGATTCGCAGCGCGCGAACATGCCGTAAATGGTGTCTCCAGGATGATTCCAGAGCGAGAGACGGACGTTGCCGCCCTCACCGTCATTCCGGCTGAAGGAATGCCGATCGAGCGCGCGATCTTCCTTCGCCGCGCGCTTTAGTAGGTTAATTTCCCCGGCCTCGTAGAAGCCTTTCACTAAAACGAAGCCGGTCTCGTGATATTGGCTCGCTTCGCTTTCAGAAATGCAACCTTTCGCCATAGACTCTTGATCCTCTTCTGCAAACGTTTTCAGTAAATCAGCTTATCCCCATGGAAAACGTCTGTCAAGACGCCATGCAAATAAAATTGACAGGTACGATTCGCGCGCATATAGTTTTTATGAGAACGCTTGCAACCATGTCCACTCCGGGCCGCACGACAGCCGCACTGCCTCACGACGCGGGCGATCGCACGCAATTCACTTTTCTGATCGCCGCCGCCGCCACCGCCGCGCTGGGCGGCGTTCTTTTCGGCTTCGACATTGCAATCATCACCGGCGCCGGGCCGTTCTTAAAAGCTCATTTCAAACTGGACGATCTTGGACTGGGCTGGGCCTTCAGCTCGCTGCTGTTCGGCTGCGTCGCCGGGTCGGCGTTCACCGGCGCACTGGCCGACCGGTTCGGACGCAGGACCGCGCTTCTTTGGGCCGCGGCGTTCTTCGCGCTGACCTCGGTACTTACGGCGCTCGCGCCCACGTTCGTGCTATTCATCGCGGCGCGGTGCCTGGGCGGGCTGGCCGTGGGAGCCGTGTCCATCGTCTCGCCTCTCTACATCGCTGAAATCGCCCCGCCGCGCAGCAGGGGAAGATTTGGAGCGCTGTATCAAATGTCCGTGGTTACCGGCATCCTGCTCTCCTACCTCACCAACTACTGGTTGCGCGATGCGGGCGCCCGGAACTGGCGCTGGATGTTTCTTACCGGAACTGTTCCGGCCGTCATATTCCTGTTCCTCCTGCTGCGCGCGCCGGAAACCCCGCGCTACCTGATCATGGCCGGGAAAGACTCCCAGGCGCAACGGACCCTGGCGCGCATCGTAGACGCCGCCTCCGTGCCGCTGGAATTCCAGCGCATTCAGTCGAGTTTCGCCCACCGCGCGCCCGGCTGGGCGAACCTGCTCCGCCCGGGTATCCGGCGTGCCGTCACCGTCAGCTTCTTTCTCGCCATTCTGGTGCATGTCTCCGGAGTGAACACAGTCATCGACTACGCTCCGTCCATTTTTCAGGAAGCGGGCTGGAAAATCGACGCCGCGCTGTTCGCCACGTTTCTGGTAGGCGTCACCAACTTCGTTTTCACCCTGGTTTCTTTCTGGATGATCGACCGCTGGGGACGAAAGCCCCTGTACATCACGGGCTCGCTTGTGATGGCGGCCACTCTGGCCGGACTTACCGTACTCTCGTCGACAAACTCTTTCAAGGGAGTGTTGGTGCCGGCTCTTATCATGACTTACCTGGCCTTCTTCGCCTCCTGTATTGGTCCGGTGTTCTGGACGCTTTTGCCGGAGATGTTTCCGAACCACATTCGCGGCGCCGCCATGACCGTGCCTGTACTGACGCAATGGGTTGCCAATGCCCTTGTGGTTCTGCTCTTTCCACTGGCGTTCCATCAGTTGGGCAAGTCCCTCACTTTCGCATTCCTTGCGGTGATGGCTCTGCTGCAGGCGGCCTTTACCTGGTTCTATCTGCCCGAGACGAAAAACAAGACGTTGGAAGAGATTGAAAAATTCTGGGAACCGGCCCTTGCATCCTCGATTCCCGCCTTCCTGCCAAATACATCTCGCCCATCCCCAAGCCGCGCAACCGGAAAGGCAAGCCCAAACAATCCAACCTGATCTTCAACGATCGCCAGTATCCCAGGATGACCTCGCCCCTGTCATCAACCAGCTCCGCTTCGGCGGCGGGCTGTATAATCGCTGGGAATCTTTGTAGATGCTGACACGGGAGGGGTTATCTGGAAGGAAACAAAACGGGGAACGGGCGCGCCCTCTTGAAGGCTTCTCTTGAAGCGCGCCCGCCCCACCACTTGTGTCAGAAGGAAACCTTCATCGCCAGTTGAATCTCACGCGATAACCGTTGCAGAGTATAAGGCGAACCGGCGGATGTTATCGTTCCCACGCCCGCCGCGCCTATGGTCGACGCCGGATTGTTGAATTGCGGAGTGTTGAGTACGTTGAATACTTCCGCCCGCAGCTGCAGGTTAGTTGACCCTTCGCCAAACTTGAAGTTCTTGAATAGCGAAGCGTCCAGTTGACGGGTCGGAGGACCGCTCAACGTGTTCCTGCCGACATTGCCCCACTGAAGCAGCCCGGGGGTCGTGAACGCCGCGACATTAAACCATTCGGCGACGGACTGCTGGCTGGAGGGTAATGCGCCGTTGCTGGAGCCGGCGTATTGGGCGTGCGAGGTAGCGCCGACATTGAGAGTATTCGTGGCCGAAAGAACCGTGAACGGAAGCCCGTCGTAAACGCTCAATATGCCATTCACCTGCCAGCCGTTCACGGCCCAACGCAGAAATCCCTCTTTCTTGAACGGAAGAAGATAGTTCCAACTGGCGATAAACCGGTTCGGAATGTTGAAGTCCGAATTGCCGTATTCGTACTTATGGTTATAAACACCGGGACGCGCCCGAGTGTGCTCGGATCGACACAGACCCACCTTCGCCTGTTCGACAGCGAATTAACCCGCCGGGTAACCGATACCAGCAGTCTGGATGTGGATGCGCTTATCGCAGGAGAGCCGATGTCGCTCTATATCATCGTGCCGCCCATGCGCCTCAGTGCCTATAGACCACTACTGCGCATGTGGCTCTCGGGGTTGATCCTTACGATGACACAGCGCAAGACGCCGCCCCAGGAGCGGACGCTTCTTTTGTGCGATGAAGTCGGCAACCTCGGGCGAATAGACGCCCTGCTCACCGCCGCAACCCTTCTGCGATCGTCTGGCTTTACACTCTGGACCTTCTGGCAGAATATCGCACAGCTTCAGATCTATGGGTCACAGGCAAACACGCTGGTGGACAACGCCGGAGTTCTGCAGATCTTCGGAGCCCGCAATCACCGGATGGCGCAGGACCTGGCGGCCATCGTCGGTGGCATCACCGCCAACGAAATCCTCGCATTGCCTCGTGATGAGCAGATCCTTCTCATTGAAGGTGAGCTGATGCGATGCCGGCAGGCGCGCTACTACAGCGACGACCTTTTCCATTCCCACTCTTAACGCCCTCGCTTCTCATCGCGACCTTTAGCGGACGGCGCTGGCGTATCAATGGCGGTTCTCGACTTCCGCACCAAGGGACCGAGAAGTCTCCGAGCCTGTTGACACGCTGCGCTCTTGCCGCCCGCTTCCGGTTCGCTGAAGCGAGGCCGATGGCGGCCTTGCAATATCAGCAACGGAGGCCTCCAGATGTTACATGCGGTGCAAATGACCAAAGACAAATACTACGGCAACATAGCGACCAGCTCAGTAAGCCTTGGCGGTTCTGGTGCGAAGTCGAGAGGAGGATAACTCAGTAACTCGTTCTACCGAATGATGTTCCAGTTAAGCCGCTAGTGCAGCTTGCCAGATTTCAGTTACGTTCGCTCGGCTTCCTCCACGCTTACCGATTTTGAATTGACCTTTCTTGATCTTCTCCACCAACTCGATGCCCCGATCACGACTGCCGCAGTCTGAAAGCTCTTCAGCCCCAGCATCGGCCTAAGCCGCTGCTTCACCCGCCGGTGGTCTTGCTCGATTGCATTGTTGAGATACTTACTGGTTCGCACTCGTACCCGCTTCGGCAGTTGACCGCTCTCCTTCATGTCCGAGACTGCCCGATGGGAAGCGGCATAGGCATCCAACGTGATCTTTACCGGTGTCCGTTGTTGCTTCATGGCTTTCCGCAGAAAGGCCTTCGCTGCGTTTACGTCACGGTTTCGGCTCAAAAAGAAATCGACGCTCTTTCCGATCTTATCGACCGCTCGATACAAATACATCCACTCACCCTTCACGCGGACGTAGGTTTCGTCCATCCGCCACGATCCTCCAACCGAACGGGCGTAGCGTCGCCAGCGCTTCTCGAATTCGGGAGAGTAATGCTGGACCCACCGCAGTATCGTCGTATGCGCCATTACGATGCCTCGTTCGGCCATCATGGTCACCAGATCCCGGTAGCTCAGTTTGAAACTCAGATACCAGCGGACGCATAGAATCACGATCTCCCGGTCGAAATGCCGGCCTTTAAACAGCTCTTCGATCGGAACCAATTGCGGCATCGCTCTATCATCCTTCACCGCAAAAACCGTTTGCACCAGAACCTTCTGGCGTATGTTACTGGCCTGGTGAATCAGAAACTATTGGTCCAGAACGAGTATCTGGTCGCCGAAAACCGGATTCTCCGGTCTCACTTGCCGAAACGCTTGCGCCTGAATAATCCGGAAAGGTCTACGCGCGCAAGAGTTCCGGCCGTCCTGCACCAGGAAGCATTCCAATCCCGATTGAGACTGTATTAAAAATAGCGGGAACTAAGACGCTGCGTCTGCCGATCGATTAAACGCGATCCTCTGAATATCACGTTATCGCGAACGCGGAAGAAGTACATTGAGAGGATCACAACGCCAGCGGATTTCTCGAATTTGCTTCCATTAGAGGAGGCTAGGCAACTTGCCAGCGCCCGAGGCGGCGCGTGTCTCTCTCGTACCGCGTCAAATCGAAATGCGCGCCTCAGGTGGCGATGCGGCGAGGGCCACCGTTGGGAGGCCAGGCTTGTCAAGGTGAAGCGCGGAAACTGGTGCCCTCAGTGTGCCGGGATGGCTCCCCTCACGATACCGGATATGCGGCGGCTCGCGGCTGAGCGCGGCGGCGAATGTCTTTCAACGGAGTACGTCAACAATCACAGTCCGCTTCAGTGGCGATGCGCAGAGGGGCACGAGTGGTGGACCAGACCGCAGGACATCCGGCGCACTTGGTGCCCCTACTGCGCTCGCACGGCGAAGCTCAATTTAGCGGATTTGCGTAAGATCGCCCGCACTCGGGGCGGGAAGCTGCTCTCTACAATTTACGTGAATGGAAAAGAGCCGCTGTCATGGTGTTGCCATGCGGGCCACGTCTGGAAGGCACCAGCCTCTGCGGTGAAGCCCAACGGATTTCATGTGGGCACGTGGTGTCCTCGATGCCCGCGCCGGATGAAGGGCAAACCGGCTCGACTGAGCATTGAGGAGATGCAGGAGATTGCCAAGGAACGCGGCGGTAAATGTCTTTCATCGACATACGTAAATGCGAATACAAAACTGAAGTGGCGTTGCTCTGAAGGGCACGAGTGGGACGCCAAACCATCGTTCGTGAAGTCGGGAACTTGGTGCCCGGCGTGTTCGGGCCGGCAGAAACTCAGCTTGGAAATGCTTCAAGTCGAGGCCGTCGAGCGCGGCGGGAGACTCGTTTCCACTCGATACGTAAATGCCCATTCGCCGCTGCGCTGGGAATGCGTCGAAGGTCATCAGTGGGACGCTGCGGCTTCCAAAGTTCGATACGGCACGTGGTGTCCGTATTGCGCGGGCAAGGCGCGATTGAACATTGAAGAGATGAGAGAACTGGCGAGATCGTGCGGCGGCGAGTGTCTATCGAAAAGGTATATCAATTTGAAGACTCCGCTCAAATGGCGGTGCGCTGAAGGCCATGTGTGGAAAGCCATGCCGGGCATGATAAAGCCGTCCGGTTATCAAGAGCGCGGCACCTGGTGTCCGGAATGTGCCAAAGCGCCGCGCTACACCCTGGATGATATGCACGAGCTGGCGGCCAGACGCGGGGGAAAGTGTCTATCGTCAGCTTATGTCAATAACGACACCCCGCTCAAATGGTGCTGCGCGAAGGGCCACGCCTGGTCCGCAACGCCGAACCGGATTCGGCCCTACAGCGAGAAAACTCGCGGTTCCTGGTGTCCAGTTTGCGCACTCGACAATCGGAAGCTGACGATCGAGGTCATGCGGGCGACTGCCCGGGAGCGCGGCGGAGAATGCCTCTCCGAAGAGTATGTGAATAGCCGGTCTACGCTGCAATGGCGGTGCGCGCAAGGACACGTTTGGTGGGCCCGTCCAAATCACGTCAAACCTTACGGTCCGCAGAAGCGTGGAAGCTGGTGCCCTCAGTGCTCGGGGAGATCGCCGCGGGATGCGAGTTGACGTTCTGCACACGAGTCGAAGTTTTTAAGGATCGGCCTTCGCACGCAATCCCCAATCAACACTTTGGCTGAGCCGCAGGCGACGCACGACTCAGGTGTCTGGTGGACGGCGATTCCAGAAGCAACGGAAGCGAGATAAAGCTCAACTCTGCGACGAAGCCTGTTGTTTGGGATCTCCAAAATTGAGAGCGGGATTGCGCTGTTCAGCGCTCGGCATCAAGTCGACGCGGTGAGATGAAAGTGCGCACTGCGGAATGCGCGCGCACTTGCCGCAGTGATGCCTGATTAGCGGAGTGCGAAATTCTGGCAATGCTGGTAGTGATGAAGATGAACTCTCTTTAATGTTTTCTGTTGACCGAAAGGAGCTAGGTTCGAATCCTGTCCGGCGAGCCACTTATTGCAGTACAACACGGGGATGTGACCTCGCGGCCGAGCTGTTTTCTATTCCGCCGCCATCTGGCGGCGCAAACAGGCTGGCTGGTAACCCATTCCGAAGTGCCCCACAGGGCTACTTCCTTCTGGCGGGAAGCACGAGCGGGCATTGAGCGGTACTTCCGTTTCTACAACCAGGAACGTCTGCACCAGAGTCTTGATTACCGGACTCCCGCGGCGATCTGGCGGGCACGAGGAGTGCGAAAATCGGGTTCACGACTCATTTAGCCGGTGTCAATCTCGACGGTACGGTTTTTGACTTAGGTATCGGATACACATGGACCTCAAACTACAACGGCACTTCCGGGGGAATCGCAACTACAAAAAGCATTTCGGGAACCGACCCGGGCAACGGCACGGGCGGAGTCACGGTATTGAACGTCAGCGAAACCACTACGTACCAATATCCGAAGAGCGTTGGGGTGGTCAGTATTAACGGGAATGCGGTAGGCTCGCCAGCTTCCTCATTGGTCTTGTTGGCTGGCGACCAAGTAATGGCGACGGCTTCGGGGCTGGCCTACAGCCGAGCAACTCAGACTTACAACGGTACAGTGACTATAACGAACATCAGCGGGGCTAATCTTCCTGGACCTTTTCAAATTGTTCTGAACTCGCTTACTGGTGGGACAATTCTTGTAGGGTCGTCCACAATGTTCGGAAGTTTTCCCTATGTCACGGTACCTGCAGCGGGCAGTCTTGCACCAGGTCAATCTGCGACTGCAAGCATACAACTTAAGAAATCAACCAGCGGGTCAATTTCCTTCGTTCCGCTGACCTATTCCGGGAGTTTCAATTAAAATGTTTAAACAGAATATTCTTGTTTCCGCGCTGCTCCTAATATTTTCGGCAGCCGCTTCAGCTGGGGTAATTACATATGGAGCAGTCATCGATACGTCGTCGCTGGCTGGATCAACCGGATCTTTAGACCTTAACTTTAACCCTGGTCCCCTTGTAACTCAAGCCGGGAACGTTGGGATTCTTAACTTCGCGAGCAACGGGACCGTTTCCGGATCCGTCGCGTTGACCGGAGATGTGACGGGCGCCTTGCCGTCGAATTTAGCTTTCGATAACGAAACTGGATTTAACGACTACTTTCAGGCGTTCACTTTCGGATCGAGCCTGTCATTTGACGTCAGCCTTTACGGGCCGGAGTTGGCGTCACCAGACGGAATATCTTCGTCTGGGAGTACGTTCGCGTTCAGCCTCTTCTCCGATGCAGCCGGTACCGTCCCTGCGCTCACCAGCGACAGCACCAACGGCTTCGGTTTCCTGATTGGTGTGAACCTCGACGGATCAACAACTCTGACAAATTACTTGACACAGGGCAGTGTGACACCGGTCGCGACCGGCGTGCCTGAGCCGGGCACGGCTCAACTCCTCACGCTCGTCTTCCTGTTCACCTCTTGGAAGCTCGTTGTGGCCGCGCTCAAAGGTTGGCTACGCCACAGGGAGTGCGCCACCCGACGAACGCTCTAATTTAGGTTGGCGGACTCGAGTGTTGCGATTTTTAGCGTCCGCATCGATCTTATTTTCTTGTTTCGTTGGTGCATCCGTTGCCCGCGCGGACTTTTCAACAGCCAAGGCGTGCCTCACCTTGGACGTCGGTTTTCTCACGTTTGCCGTCGAGTCACCGGGAAAGGGTGCCCCGGCAATCGAATCAGTACTGGATGATTTCACGAAGCAGGCGAAAAGTCGCGAAATGACTGTTTTTATTTCTGGTCCGGTTTTAGGTTCGATGGACGGGCGGAAGGTTCAAGCAATTTTAGAATGTACTGCGCTTGGATTTATGATCGTCGCTACTATTCCACGTTCTGCAGACTACGCTGGCGGCATTCTGAAAAACGGCCTGTGGCGACCGCAATTTCGCATGAAAGTGCGTGTTCGCCGATCAAAAGTCTTAGTTGAAGCGACTTGGAAATTGCGCCTGACAGATGGGACAGAAGTTTTGGGCGCGGAATCAGAAATGTTTCCTGCCCAAAAGTTTCCGATCCATCTAACGAAGTTGTTGTACGCCGGATCCGGCCAACAGCGATAGCCGATTCGGTTGGCTTGCCGGCGACGGTATCGCCGCGACAGGTTCGGTCGGGACGAGGATTTTTATCGTCCTTCGCAAGCGGAGATGGACCCGTTTGCCTGCTTAGGAAAAAGCCTTCACGCCGGCTTCGGCCACGGGATGATCCTGCTCGCCCGAGCCGCCGCTGACGCCGACCGCTCCCACCACTTCGCCGCCGCGCTTCAGCGGAATGCCTCCGGCGAAGATCATCACCTTTCCATTGTTCGAAGCATGGATGCCGAAAAACTGATCGCCGGACTGGCTCGCCCCGGCAAGTTCCTTGGTGGCAAGATCGAACGCGCGAGCGGTCCATGCTTTCTTGATGGAGATGTCGATGCTGCCCATCCAGGCTTTGTCCATGCGCACGTGCGCGACCAGGTTGCCGCCCGCGTCGGCCACCGCGATGTTCATGGGCTGCATTCATGCAGCCGCCTATAGTAATTAAGCAAGCCGCCAAGACGAGCGTCATCTCATAGGTGTCCGACCCTTGATCTCGACAAGCACTCGGCGCAAATCGTTGCGGAGGACGGTGAGCCTGAAGAGCGTGCTTGGCGTAGAGTCGAGGAAGGGCGCTAGAGCGGGGACCTCAGTCAGCCGGTGGATTCCCTTCCCCGCTCATCAAACCGGACGTGCCCAACTAGAGCATCCGGCTTTCCGACTGGTTTCACCGCAACGCCCACGAAAGCTTCTGATAACACAACGCCGTGCGACGGCATTCCAGATACCCTTCCTTCGCGCTGCGACAACAGCTGGATGGGGAACATTCGGAACCACAGCGGCTTTCAGACTTGCGTCAATGACCGCTCCGTAGCTCTTTCACCAGCGCACCAGAAGCAAGGGCCCCTTCCTCCGCCGACATTACTCGGCCTCTACGGTCGTATGGCCCTCTCCGACTTCCGGGATGACCGCCGCCCCGAGGAACAGCGTTGGAGCCGCAACCTCCGCCAAGCCCGGATCTCCCCCAATTAGTTTCCTGAGAGAAGGATCGTTGTGTAAATCGCGATGAACTCTCCACCCAGCATCCACATGTTATCGACGTGCTTCTGAATCGTCTTCGGCGACACCTCCGACGCCGCGAGGTATTCGAGAAACGGACGGAACAACGGCAGTAACTGTTCACCCGGCGGCAGATCTTTCTCCACCCCCATCCACGAGCGGGGCCAGCCGTTCAGATCCCGGCAGTAATGTTCCAGATGATGGCGCGGCCCAGCGGCGGTGGGGTCTATCTTGGGAGTTCGCACCCTGTCCATCTTCCACTTCATGCTTCAGCTCATCACGATACTAAATCGCTGCCACCGCTTTCCGGGTTTCGTGTATCGGCAGGCCCGCTTCAGTTCCGACGGGAAAAGCATCGAGATCGCCGTGCGTCCCCGCATTGATTCCAGGGCGGTCTGCTCACGCTGTCATCTGCCCGCGCCCGGATACGATCGACTCGCCGAAAGACGTTTCGAATTCATCCCTTTCTGGGGATTTTTGGTTTTTCTGCTTTACTCGATGCGTCGCGTCGATTGCCCCCGCTGCGAAACTGTCGTCGTCGAAGAGGTTCCGTGGGGCGATGGCAAGCGCACTCTGACCCGCGCGTACATGCTGTTCCTGGCCCGCTGGGCGCGCCGCCTTTCCTGGAAAGAAACGGCCGAAGCGTTTCGCACTTCGAAGGTTCACTCCGGCGAGCGTTGAACGAATACCTCGCGCATTTTCATGGCGAACGCAATCATCACGGGAAGGGAAACGTCTTGCTGTTTCCAGATGCAGCCTAGACTAAGTGCGACTCTCCCGCAATCACAAGGACCCCGCGTCTTGGCGGCTTGCTCAATTACTATAGGCGGGCTGCATGATTTATTTCCCTTACGAGAATTGCTTCCGGCACTCCAAACGTGCCATCGCCGTTCCCCGCGTAAAACGACGCCGTTCCGTAACCGGTCTCCAACACCAAATCCTGTTTGCCGTCCCAATTGAAATCTCCGGTGAAAACCGAGAAGGGCCCGTCCGCCACCGCCATCGATCTCGGAGTTCGAAACGTGCCGTCGCCGTTCCCAAACGCCGTCATCAACGCGCCGTATCCAGAGCGCGGCGTGGAAGTTGCGACGGCCACTAAATCGAACCGCCCGTCTCCGTTGAGATCCACCAGCGCGGCATACGCCGGCGCGTAAGGTAATGCCAGCGTCGCGGGACTGGCGAACGTTCCGTCTCCATGACCCGGAAAACACAACACGGCCGGCGTCGATTGCTCCACCAGAATCAAATCCAGTTTGCCGTCGCCATCGAGGTCCCCTGCCGCCATCATGATGGCCGCGCCGTAGTTCACCGGCGTTAACAGCCCGCGTATAAATCGTCTGATTTGTGAGGGAGTGATGACGAATTCATCTTACATACTGATGGCTCTTTACACGGCGTGATTGTGTCCCACGCGGGATTAGCGCTCCAAGGCACTCCGAAGAGCTTTCATAAACGCCAAAATCGCAAAAACAGCTTCCGCCATCCGGTCGTGAGCGGCTCTGGGCTTGCCCGCTCCATAAAAACTCCGCATCAGAAGAGCCAGGTTGCATGCCGCTGCCTGCAGGAGCAGTTTCTTGTGAACATTCTCGAGGCCGCGGACGTAGAGACGGTCCAAACCACCAGTGTCAAACTGATGCGCGAAGTTGCGCTCGACCCTTTCACCGCGTTGACTCTGCAATCGCTTTCCGCGTTCACCCTCCACCCTCCGCCGGTTGGCGTACACCGCTTTCTTCTCCGCCGCTTTCCCGTCCCAGTTGCGCTCGCCCCGCTCCGGTTCCGCGATGTACGTTCTCAGATTCCATCCAGTCAGACTCCGCAACGCCTCGTTGCTGTGGTAACCCTTGTCCGCCACCACTTCTTCCACCCCGGCGGGAT
Source organism: Bryobacteraceae bacterium (assembly GCA_965225785.1). Classification (GTDB taxonomy): domain Bacteria; phylum Acidobacteriota; class Terriglobia; order Bryobacterales; family Bryobacteraceae; genus Bog-113. Next base: position 1,402,214 of record CBDDBV010000035.1, read on the forward strand.
GAACCTGCTGCCTGCTCTCTCCGACCGCGTTGTCCAGCAGTTCGGCCACCGCCACGGCCGCTTCCAGAACCGTCTCTTCCACGGTGGCGGTATCGGCCGCCGCCCCTCCATGCGTGGTCACGGCCACGATGGCCCCCGTCTCCATGTCCACGCCGTTCTCTACTTTGAACGCCAGCGCCGTGCGGCCGTCTTTCAATCGCGTAATCTGCGCTTCCGGATCGCTTGGGCTCTCCCAAACGTCGTTGGACGTCTTCTTGGGGCGTTTGCGGTCCATGCGTCGCAACGCCGCCGGGTCGGTGGCATCCACTCCTTCCGCCTCCGCCAGTCGCTTCAGATATCCCGCGTAGCTCTCGCCCGTATCGCGTCTGACAATGGACCTCATGGCCGCGTTGGCTTCCAGCGTCGTCGAATCCACTCCAATGGTTTTGCCCTTGATCAATCCGTTCTCGGCCAGCCGTTCCAACACCCAGCTGAAGATAAGCTGGTGCGTGGCCGCGTCGATCAGCCGCCGCGTCTTCGAAATCGTCACGTGGTCGGGTGTCCTCTCATCCAAACCGATGGCCAGAAACTGACGCAGGGTGAGCGAATCGGCCACCCGCCACGCGATGCCACGTTCGCTGTCGAGGCCTTCGAAGAACCCGATCAACATAGTGCGGAAGTACAGGCCCGGAACCAACGAGGGACGGCCTAACTTCTCGTGGTAAAAGCGGGCGCAGACCTGCTCGCAAAAGCGGTCGAAATCACACTTGTCGAGAATCTCGTTCAGCCGCTTGTAGAAAGGGTGGCCCGGAGCGGTGGGCAACTCCCCGCCGTACCACAAGGGCTCCTGCCGCTCCCTCTTCCTTCGCGTTCCCATCGCCATTCTTTGATTCTATAAAGCGAACATTTCTAGAGCAAATTGTTTTTAGACTTTAGACACGGGCTGTTAAGGCGCGAAACGTTCCGTCTCCATTTCCGAGATCCACCCCGACGTCGCCGCCGTTGAGAAAAATCAGGTCTTGGTTTCCGTCGGAATTAAATCCGACACAATGATCGGGCCGCCGACCACATACGGAAAGTTAATCTCGGACTGAAATCCTCCATGCCCGTTTCCGAGTAATACCGTGTTCGCGTACCCGGCGCAGATCAGGTCCGACACCCCGTCGTTGTTGAAGTCCCCGGCCGCGATTGCCATGCCCGAACATGTAAAATCCCTCGGCGGAACGTTGAATTGAACAGGCATCAGGTTTGCCGCATGCGCCGACGCAGCAAAGAGCGTCCCAATAAAGACCGGAACTACGATGTTTGAAATTCGTCTCCGCACGGGCCACCTTCGCAACCAAGCGCTCAGCCGTACAACCGTAGCACACACTCCGATGAGGTAATGCTTCGCGCGCTGCGTGACCTCCGCGACGCTTCTGTCCTTCTGCCCCATGCCAGTGAGTGCTTCCACTGCTGCTAATAGAAAAACGCGCGATCCCGGTCGATTCCCCCTGAATCGAATCGTCGTGGGCATAGCAGTCGCCTTTGTGCTGGCAAAACAAATTTCCAGCTTTCTCTTCGGTGTGACGGCATGCGACCCGCTCGTCCGCCGGTGCAAAACTATGGTTGAGATGCGCCCCGAACTGCGCCGCTAAGCCGGGCTGGACATTGCTCAGGACAACGGATTCCTGCTCTTCGAATTGTTTCGGCTAATTTAGGATATGGCTGAGAGCTTTAAGCAGGCGTTAACCGACGCGGTGATCCGCCGTGTGGCCGGCCCGGAGTCCTACCAGCGTGGCCTGGACTACTTCTCGCACGGCCACGTGGAATCGCTGGAAGAAGATGACGCCGGGGTCCGCGCGACCGTGCGCGGCAATCGGGACTACACTGTGATGCTAACGGCCGACGACGGCGTGCTCGACTATTCCTGTAATTGTCCCGTCGGCGGCGACGGCACCTTCTGCAAGCACTGCGTGGCGGCGGCGCTCGCCTTGCTGAACCGCACCCCAGTCCCGGTGAAGCCGTCGGCGCGCCACACGATAAAGGCAATCACCCTCGCTGATGCCGGCAAGAGTCTCCGAGGTGAAGAGAAAGAGACCCTGGTGAGGATGATGCTCGATTGGGCCAAGGAGGATGGTCGCATCCGCGAACGTCTCCTCCTCTATGCAGCCCGCCGATCCGGGCCCGCCGCGGGTGCCGCCGCGGTTCGGCGGGCATTCGAACGAGCTGTGCGGGTTCGCGATTTCGTGCATTACCGAGAGGCTGGCGGCTGGGCTCGCGGCGTCGATGATGCCATCGATTCCATCGAGCAACTGCTGAAGGACAGGCAGGCCGGCGCGGTGATCGAGTTGTGCGAGTCGGCGCTGCAATCTCTTTTGAGTGCCCTCGAGTTAGTAGACGACTCCGACGGTCACTTCGGCGTGCTAAGCGACCGCTTGCAGGATATCCACTACCGGGCTTGTCAGGAGGCCCGGCCCGATCCGGTTGAGCTGGCGAAGCGGCTTTTCCAGTGGGAGCTGCACAACGAATTCGATGTGTTTCACGGCGCGGGGGCGCGTTACGCCAAGATTCTCGGGGCCGAGGGGATGAAAGCTTACCGGGAACTGGCGGGTGCCGCCTGGGAGAAAGTGCCGGTCCGAACCCCGAAGCACAAACGCTCGGAGTCGGGCCAGCACTTCCGCATCACGCACATTATGGAATCGCTGGCGCAGGTGTCGGGCGATATCGAAGAACTCGTGGCGGTGATGGGCCGGGACCTGTCAAGCGCGTACAGTTACTGGAAGATCGCCGATGTCTATCGCGACGCCCGGCAATACGACAATGCGTTGCTCTGGGCGGAAAAGGGGCTGAAAGCGTTCCCCGACCGCACGGATGCCCAACTTCGGGAATTCGCCGCCGAAGAATATCACCGGCGCCGCCGTCACAATGAAGCCATGAACTTGATATGGGCTACGTTTTCGGAGCGGCCGTACCTCGAGGAGTACAAGACGCTGGAGAAGCACGCGACCAAATCGGCCGCGTGGCCGGAATGGCGGGAGCGCGCGCTGGCCGAGATCCGGTTGCGCATCGCGAAGGCCAAGGAGAGAGGACGGGGCCAGAGCCGCCCTCGCTGGCATCAGGCCGACGACGACCATTCCATTCTGGTGGAGATCTTCCTGTATGAAGGCAAAGGCGAAGATGCCTGGCGCGAAGCTAGCGTTGGGGGATGCTCGGACGGTCTGTGGCTCCGGCTTGCCGCCGACCGCGAGAAGGAACATCCTGAAGACGCCGCGCCCATTTACATGAAGTATGCCGAGGCTGCGGTCGCCGCCACGAGCAACGGGCGGTACGAGGATTCGGTGAGCTTGCTCGCGAAGGCGGCGACCGTAATGAAGCGCGTGGATCGTAACGCGGAGTTCGTCCGCCACCTGGACGCGCTTCGCGCGAAGTACAAGATCAAGCGCAATTTCATCAAGCTCGTGGATCAGAAACGGAAGTCTCTGTATCTTGCATAACCACTCTGCCTCCAGGCGCGGCTGGGGCCTCGATCACGCACCAGCAACTCCAACTCCGGGGGGACCTCCTTCAGATTAACCGTGTTTCATATCCTAAGTTAACCAGACAGCCTTATGTTCGAATCAGATGTCCCGAGCCAATTATTTGAAGCAAACATATAAAGTGCTGGGCCGATCGTCGTGCGCCTGGGGACGTTCATTCGAAAAGAGCCGCCAAACGGGCCATATACCGCCTTCCGGTCGTCTCCGTTGCTCTCTTCGAGTCGCTGGCGAGCTCGGTCGAGGCAAGACGGTGGCGCATCTTCGAGTTTCTCTCCGTCTCTCCGGTTTGGTAGCACGAACGGTTAACGGCATCACTTGAACGCTGGGCGGGGGCATTCAAGAAGTTGACGGCCCTTTTGAAGGGTATAAGAATCTCCGCTACCTGCGTTTAGCGCGGGTGCGGGCGGAACAGGACGGCGGAACTGGTCTCGTAGCAATGCTCTTGCTGGGAAATACTTCGGGTTTTGGCAGCCACTCCAACTATCACGGGAAGGGCTGCATCAAGGCAAAGTGAGAATGCTTGATCGGGGGCCCAAAAATATTTAAAGAAATTTTATGACTGTTACAGGTTGATGAAACTGAGAACAACGCAAAGCAAAACGCCGACTGTCACAGTCCTCTGTCGGTAACGAAGTTTGTGGCGCGTCACAGAGACAATGCTTTCGCCATCCTTCGGCCTTGGCAATACGGCGCGGAAACCATGAGCTACCTTTCTGTGGATTCAGTGACGGTCAGCGGAAAATGATGCGGGATTCCTTGGCGCACTGGTTGCAGCCGGTGTGTTGAGGGTGGTCGCTACTGCAATAGCGGCCGTTTCGCTCGCAAAAGGTAAGAATGCAATTCTGGGCGGAATATACTCTGTTCTGACGGCAGCGTACAGATGATCGAATCGGATGACAACGTAGCTACGGCTCTGAAACTTGAAGAAATCAGATTACTGCAAGTTCTGGCAGAGGCATCCCGGACCCGAGGTAGCGAGATTAGTGCTCTTCATAGCCGTCTGGCTGCGAAAGGTTTGTTCAACTCGGGGGCACGCTTTAAGGGAGAGCTCGATATAGTATTCGCCTCTCTTCAGGAAGTGCTTACGAAGACTATTGCGCACAGAAAGGAACTGAGCATCAAGGTTCCGGAATTGCTCAGTCCATCAAGTTTGGAGGAATTCCAGAGCCAACTCAATCGTTGTATTGACGGTGCAGTTAAAGGCATTGGCATGCGCTCAAAGCTTCCGCCCGGGAATTTGGTCACGGGAGCTGTGAAGAGTGAAGCGGAAAGACGGGTACAGGCATTGAAAGCACGCATTAGTCAGGAACTGCAAGCGATGCCACTAGAGGCGAACCTAGGACTGCATCGGGAGGGGGAACAGAACGTAACGACATTCAACATTTCCAATAGCACGATTGCCGGTCTCAATCTCGGGAATGTTATCGGAGACCTGAATAGTTCCATTCAGCACCTGAACACGGAGGGGCATACCGCACTCGGCGGAGAGGTTGCCAAGTTGACCGAGGCCGTTGCCGCTTCGACGGAATTAGACGACGGCGCGCGTAAGGAAGTGCTTGAGCACCTTGCCGTTGTTACTGCAGAAGCGGCGAAGCCGACTGAGCAGAGAAGAATGGGGCCGCTCAAAACGTCAGTCGAGGCTATCAGGTCCGCAATATTGGTTGGAACGCAGATGGTTACTCTATGGCAGGGCGTCGAGCATGCGTTGAAATCCGCTGGGATTAGTTTTCCGTATCTGACACCGTAGCGCTCCGAACGACATTCTTCTCGTAAATCCGGTTCTCCACCTCAGAGCGGCTATTGGGAGCCCCAGCGCGGTCGTTGGCGACGCCCAGAGATACGCGAGAGTCTTATTGCGCCGGCTGTGCAGGGCGCTCGTCTTTGACAGTGAAACCCTTCGGAGTTTCAAATAGTTGAGAATCCGGTTCACCCTGAGTCAACTCCGTCACCGTGAACGTCTGCGAGCCGAAACGGGCTCTCTTGTAGTCATGGCCCCATCGTCCGGGCGCGCGTGCCATCGTTTACGGAGAGCGCGCCGGTGGAATAGGCCATGTGTTTAACGTCGTGAATCAGGGCGGAGTAGTTCGGTATCTGGATGGTCAGACCGGGCAGGTTGCGTCCTTCGCAGGATATACGGGGTTCCGGCTGCTGAAGACGAATTAACGGAGAACGCTTATGGTTGTGCAAAATATGCAAGAGGCGCGGAGTTTGGCGGAACGTCATCTAGGTGAGTTGCCGTTGTCTCCGCCGATGGAACTGGCCATTCTCGACGAGCATACGATGGAGACCGACTTTGGATGGGTCTTCTTTTGGAACTCGAAGCAATATCAGGACACCGGTGAGTTCCAGTACACGTTGGCTGGGAACGCTCCGTTGATAGTGGATAGGCGAGATGGGTCCGTTCATGCGACATCAACAGCAGAGCCAATCGAAGAAGAGAAAAACCCGAGGACGCTCTCGACATCCTGATCCGAGGACCGAGTCAGCGGCCCGGAGAGACAAGACAGAGACCAAGATGCTGCGGTCGTAAGGGAAATAAATCATGCAGCCCGCCTATAGTAATTGAGCAAGCCGCCAAGACGCGCGGTTCTTCTGATCGTGGGAGCGTCGCCGTCGGTCGAGTGCTGTCCGGAAACAGCAGGACGTTCCCCTTCCCTGATTATTGCGTTCGCCATGAAAATGCGCGAGGTATTCGTTCAACGCTCGCCGGAGCGAACCTTCGCCGAACAGAACTAACTTGCGAAGACATTCCTGTTTCATGGATCGCACCCAACGCTCCGCGAACGCGTTCAGGTTCGGGCTGCGCGCCGGTAGGGTGAGGCACTTCACTCCCTCTGACTCCAGAATGGATCGAAAGCTCGCGCAGAACTTGGTGTCGCGGTCGTGCAGAACATAGCGTTGACTTCGCAGGTACCCGGATTCCGGATCGACTGCATTGCGCGCCATCTGCTCCATCCACACCGTGTCGGGATGTTTCGTCATTCCGGCCAGGTGCACTCGTCGGCTCTCCAACTGAACGATGAAAAGAACGTAGTAGGTGGCCAGCCCGCGCCAAGTCAGCACTTCCACAGTGAAGAAATCGATTCCGGCGAGCACCGCCATATGAGCCGCGATGAAGTCCTTCCATGTTGTCGTCTGGCTCCGCTTCGGCGCCGGTGCGATGCCGTGACGCCGGAGAATGTTTCCGACCGTCTGGTCGGAAACGGAATAGCCGAGGTTCGAAAGCGCTCCGACGATTCGGTCGTAGCCCCAGCCGGAGTTCTCTTTCGCCATCCGGACAACGAGTTCCACGACTTCTCGGGCAAGTGGCGGACGGCCGGAGCTTTTGCGCTGCTTCGATCCATCGAACTTCCGGGCGACGAGTCGACGGTACCAGGCGAGAATCGTTTCCGGCTTGGCGACGATGGCGATTTCTGAAAGCGCTTTGCGGCCCAACCTTTTTCCGATTTCCACAAGCGTGGACCGTTGCGGATTATTCAGTCGCAAGCGTTTCGGCAAGTGCGACCGGAGAATCCGGTTTTCGGCGACCGGATACTCGTTCTGGAGCAAGAGTTTCTGATTCACCAGGCCAGTAACATACGCCAGAAGACGTATCCATTTGTTATCGGTCATCGCGAGCGACCATCATCGCAGAACCAAGCAAACAAATGAGTTCCGGTTTTTTCTCCATACGGGTCGCTATTGAATCAGCAAGCCGTTGGGCAGGACGGCCTCTTGCGGTTCGGTCTGTTCGTAAACGGAGACTGGCTCAAGCGGTGCAGTCGAAGGCGCCGTTAGGCTGACCTGCATCGTCGTGGCGCTGGTTACGATGATGGAGTTCACCGTGATTCCTGAAGCTGCAGGAAATACCAGATTCGTTAGACCTTGCTGGAAGGTGGTGTTTGTTCCCGTGATGGTGAACGTTCCCGTGGTTCCGTGGGTGAGGGTCGCCGGCAAGATCGAAGTAATAACCGGTGCGGTAGGCGAAAGCAACTGGTTGTAACCGCCGCGCATGAGGAAGATCGCCATGTCGCCGCGAGATACGGGGTTTACCGGGCAAAACTCAAGTGGCACGGATCTGCAACCCGCCGTGACGGTGTCCTGGTACATGCGCTGAATCCAGTTGAACGCGTAGTAGTTCGCAGGAACGTCGGTGAAGTAGGGCGTCAGGTTCACCGTGAACGCGGTGCTTGGACCATAGCGCGCGCGGATGATGAAGATGCCCATCTGGTCGCGAGTAACCGTCGACAGGGGGCAATAATTGATCGGCGTGCCTCCGCAGCCGGACGTAATGCCGAGCTCGTAGAGCTTCTGAATCCAGGAGAAGGCGAAGTAAGTGGGCGGGACGTCGGCGAAGTACGGGGTCGGGGAGTAGGTGAAGGGTCCGGTGCCGAGAATGGTGCGCACGATAAAAATAGCCATGTCATCCCGGGTAACAATTGAGGCGGGACAGTAGTCGTTATTTCCGCATCCGGCGGTGACGTTTTCGTTCTTAAGTAAGTTGACAGCATCGAAGTAATAAGCCGCCGGCGTCACGTCCTGAAAGAGTTCCGCGGTGAATGCTTGTGTTACCGTAAGCGGCAGTCCTTCCACGGTGATGGTTGCGCTCCGATCGGTGCCCGTCGTATTTGCGGCGAGAGTCAGCGCCAGAGTACCCGTTCCTGTCCCTGAGGAGGCGTTTGTGATCCATGAGGGGAGATTGGAGGCCGACCAATTGCAGGAGGCCTCGGCACTGATAGGAACATTGAAAGTTTGTGCGGTCGAATCGGCGTTGACGCTGCTGGCGAGAGACTGAATGCAGGCTATCAAAGTCCTGACCGAATTGTTCTGAGTATCCGCAACATAGATAATGCCGTTATTTCCAACAGCGATCCCTTGCGGGCCTCCTAACTGGGTCGCGATCGCCGGACCGCCGTCCACAAAAAATCCATACCCGCTTCCAGCGATCGTAGTGATAATGCCGTTGACGGACACCTTCCGGATGCTTGAGAACTTCGAATCGGCAATATAGATGTTGCCGCCGGCATCTACCGCGACTCCGGAAGGAGACGCCAGTTGGGCGCTGGTCGCTGGCCCATTATCACCGGAATACCCCCACATGCCGCTTCCGGCAACTGTTGTGATGATCCCATTTGTGCTGATCTTGCGGATTGCGTAATTGCCGGTGTCGGCAATGTAGATATTCCCATTACTGTCCACAGCAACAGCTCCTGGACTACTCAACTGAGCATCGACGGCCGGCCCGTTGTCTCCGGAGTAGCCCGGGTAGCGATTCCCTGTAAGGGTTGTAATAATCCCGTCCAGAGTCACCTCGCGGATTGCGTCATTGCCCGTGTCGGCGATGTACAAATTTCCGATCGGATCCACTGCTAACCCGTGCGGATTCGATAAGTAAGCGCTCGTGGCAGGACCGCCGTCACCCCCGTAACCGGCATAGTACCCGCCCGCAACTCCCGCGTAAGTCGTGATGCTTCCGCTTGAGGACACTTTGCGAACCACGGAATTGTTTGTGTCGCCCACATAGACATTTCCGCTGGCATCCACTGCCACTCCAGCCGGGTTGGCGAGTTCCGCGGAAGTAGCGGGCCCGTTGTCGCCCAGGTAGCCGTCGACGCCGTCCCCCGCGATTGTCGAGATTGTTCCGTTGTCCGCAACTTTACGAACTCGGTTGTCGAGTGTATCGGCAATGTATACCGATCCATCCGAACCGGTAGCAACGGCTCCGGGAGCAGTGAGCGTCGCACTGGATGCCGCACCATTGTCACCTGAAAAGTTTTCTGATCCGTTTCCCGCAACCGTAGTAATTGTCCCTATTCCAGAAACCTCTCGAATTCGAAAATTTCCCCAATCTGCGATGTAGATTGCTCCGTTAACACCGGAGGTCACCGAGGAGGGCGCGGACAACTCCGCGCTGGTTGCCGGACCACCGTCACCGGAGTAGCCCGTCGTTCCCGTGCCAGCAACAGTGGAAATAATACCAGTGACGGATACAGCGCGCACTACGGCGTTAAGCGCGTCGGCGACATAGACGACGCCGTTGGAACCTACCGCTAGGGCGTCCGGTTCGAGCGAGGCGGCTGTTGCGGGTCCACCGTCCCCCGAGTAGCCGTCTGCGAAATTGCCGGCGAACAGACTGATGATTCCTGATGCATTGACTTTGCCAACGGCAGAGTAACAGAAATCGGCGATATACAAGTTCCCGCTTCCATCCACAGCTACGTTATAGGGGCAACCTAAACTAGCGTTAACTGCCGGCCCACCGCCTCCGAAGGGGCCCGCCTGCCCGTTTCCGGCAAACGTGCTGATCACACCTGCCGATGTAATCTTGCGGATTACGCTATTATTTGTGTCAGCGACATAAATGTTCCCGCTACTATCGACAGCAACTCCGTAAGGTGCATTAAACTCGGCAAGCAATGCTGGTCCGCCGTCCCCTGAATAACCTTGCGATCCGTTGCCCGCCACCGTGCTAATGATGCCCGAGGTCGCTACTTTACGAATTCGATAGTTGCCGGTGTCGGCGATGAACAGGTTCCCATTCGCATCGAGACTCAAACCGTATGGGTAATTCAACTGAGCGCCTGTTGCGGGTCCGCCATCCCCCGAAAAGCCGGGCTGACCGGTACCAGCGATCACCGTCATGACACCTGCTGGCGAGACTTTGTAAACTACGTGTAAAGTGTAGTTGGCGACATAGGTATTCCCAAGCGCATCGGCCGTCACTGCGCTGCTGTAGCCAACCGAAGCGCTCAGTGCGGATGTCGGGAGTGTTGGCAAACCGCCTCCAGCGAAGGTCGAAATAGTATAGGTCTGTCCCCAAAGAACTGGTGTTAAGAAGAGGGCAAGCGCGGTGAATGGGAGGTTCATCTTATATGCGGATCGCCCAAGTCTGACAGAAAACCCCGTCGAAGTCTATTCGTTCGTAGATGACGTAGTACCGCGTGGGCGAACCGCATCCCCCCACGCGACTCGCGATCGTGGCCGAGCAGCAGTTGAATCGTGCGGACATCGGTGCCGGCTTCGAGCATGTGAACGGCGAAGGCGTGCCGCAGGCTGTGAGGGGTAACTGGCTTGCGAACAGGGAAGCGGAGACGGGCTTTCTGACAGGCCAGTTCCACGGCATCTCTGGTGATGTGGCGGCCCTCGATGTCGCCTGGAAAAAGCCAGTGCCGAGGTTTCTCCACGCGCCACCAGTCACGGAGCATCTCCCGCAGCTTGTGTGAGAGCATCACGTACCGGTCTTTCTGCCCTTTGCCCTGATCCACACGGATGACCATCCGCGCGCTGTCGATATCGGGAACGGTGCGATGAACCGCTTCGGAGATACGCAGGCCAGCGGCATAGCAGGTCGTCAGAATGGCGTGATGCTTCCTGTCGCGAACGCAGCCGAGAAACTGGAGAACCTCCTCCGGGCTCAAAACCACGGGCAGTGTTTGTGGTTTTTTCGGCGCCGGGATGACATCACCGAAAATCCAGTTCCTGCGGAGAGAGACTTTATAGAGGAAACGTAGAGCTGCAACCGCGATGTAGGACCGAACCGGGTGCCAGTTTCTTCTCGTTGGTCAGGTAAACCTGGTAGTCGCGGATCTGCTCGGGACCCAGCTGTTCCGGGGATTTTTCGAAATGGCGTGCGAACAGGGAGACCTGCTGCAGATAAGAGGTTTGCGTATTCAGGGCGAGATTCCGCACCTGCATGTCTTCCGTCAGGCGTTGTCGAAGGGAAGTCATGGGGGACTCCTTTTGCGAGTGAAATTGCTGCATAGCGGCCCTTCCATGCTTCCGCAACGGGGTCTCACAAAATCCGCCAAAGTCGCTGGCTATGGTTTTGAGGCGTTAGCGCGTTCGTTGGCCAGATCGCGCTGGCTGCGGTAATGTTCGCACTCGGCTACAAGGTACGCCGCAAGTAATCGATGTTGCCGACGTTCCAAAGTGCCGAGAACCGCTTGCGAATGGCCTGGGTCGGGGAAAGTGCGGACGACCAAGTCTCCTCATCTCGATGAGATGCGGCGTGATGTTGCGCCACAGAAAGTCGCAAAAATGGTGCACACCACCGCTCGCGTGCGACGCGATGCAGTTAACCAGTCGTGCTACCCAAACGGAGAGACAGAGAAAATCCCGAAGATGCTCGCCACATCCTAGTCCGAGGACCGAGTCGACGGCGCGGAGAGACAAGACAGAGACCAAGATGCGGCGCGATGTGGCGCGTTTAGCGGCGCTTTCGAGTGGGCTCGCTGTTAACCGAAAGTTCCGTTGTTTTGTTTGAAATAAGTGGCTCCCCAAATAGCGGGGTATAAAAGTAAGTTCCGTAAATCGCGAGTTGCCCCGTGGTGCCTGGTTCGATGCTCGATATCGGCCCGGAGCCACCGTTCGGGTAGGCCGCGACCCCGCCTGAGTTGATGGTCGGCGGACCGGTTACCAGGATCGTTGGGTCGTTCCAGGGATCGGTATAGTACTGTTCGTAGACGCAGCTGCAGAACGCAGAGCCGGACGACGACATGTTGTAGCTCCCGGCTACAGAGGAGGCGATTTGAGAGTTCATCGTCCCTTGGTAGGGGCTTGTGGTGAGCCCTTGCCAATAGCCGTTTCCCCCTCCAACCTGATTGATTCCCGCGGGGCCGCCCAATCCGACGGCGTAGTTGTAGGTGTGTGTACAACTGCCGGACGACATACCGGCGTCCATTGTGGATGAGGCATAGATCGTGCCGCCGCCCGGCGCATAGTAGTAGCTTGTGTATACCTCGGCGGTCTGGCCCATCAGTGGCAGCGAGGCGAACACGATCAAAAGGAGAACCTTTGCCGGATGTTCTATTCATTGTAGCCGAACGCTTTCTCATTGGCCTCTTCTCCAGATTTGGCGTCAGGGCATCTTGGGAAACGGAACGATCGTCATCCGCCGTTTTTCCCTTTGGATGTATGCATCGAGGCGCGCCGCGCCGTCGGCGCTCAACGCAGATCGCAAAGCAGCCATTGCCGAGGAGGTGACCTGATCGCGCTTTGCGTTGTACGCCTGCACCGTTTCGGGCGTCGGGGTGGACGCCATGTGGTAAGAGGCCGTTAAGAGTTGGCGCTGCTGCTGATAGGAGGCGAAGATTTGAAAGACCCTCCCCGCGTCGTCTATCTGCTCTACGACAAGGTGTACCGGGAAGACATTCTGCACCATGCATACATGGGAGAGATTCCGTCGAAGAGGAGCGTGGCCAAACTCCGGCAGAAAGTGGGAGACATGCTGGTATCGGGAAACACGCGACCGTGGCCGGAAATACGGGCTCGCCTCAATGCAACATTTCGAGGCTGGTCTAACTATTTCCTCCAATCCGATTGTTACCCCGCCTTCCGGGCCGTCAATCACCACGTCTATGACCGGGTCAGAGCATGCCGCGGCGCCGATCTTTGCGTTGAGCTGCCTTCCAGGTCAATGCGCGCCTGCACGAAGGGCATGCCAAAAGAACAACGTTCCGCGCCGACAGCGTCCCGCAGCGGCTCCGGATCGAAGGTGTTAAACATGAACTGAATCCACTTGGCGGCGCTACGCCGCAGTGCCGGCAGCACGGCCGGGACCTGATGAGCAAGCATGGTGACAAGGACAAGGTCGTACGGGATCTGCCAATCCAGCCTGTCAACGACATGCACATCCGCCCGCTGGTTTGCAGTGTCGACGATGCCCGCGTGGCGCCGCAGTTGTTGCAGCCGCGTGGACCCCGGGCGCGCTATCACCGTGACTTCGTGACGACCGGTTCGAGCGAGCTGGAATGCGAAGGTACTGCCGATTCCGCCGACACCGAGTACGGCGATACGCAAAGCGGGAGAAGAGGGGCGCTCCATTTCCTTGCGCATGCTGTATCTATCATCGAACGGTTGTTAGTGAACCTTTTCCGCCGGTATGGGTTTCATATTCGGCGGGGCTCCTTTCGGATGTATTTCCGCGTGGGCCTCGTCCTTCAGGGTTACGGCGAATTCGAAGGCATCGTTTCCGTCCCGGACCGCGACGTGAAGTGCTGAACCTTCCAGGGTTGCCTTGGTGATCCGCTTCGGTGCGCTGTCGTCGGACGGATCGGCCTGGCTTAATTCTCCGTTGTTATTGAGCGCGATCTGGGAGCCGGTGACGGTTCCGGTGAAGTTGGATCCGTCCCGACGCAGAATCATTGTGGCGAAACTCTTTCCGTTAAACATCCAGTGCCAGGTTCCGGCGAACGCTTCCGCGGTGTTCGAGGATACGGAGTCAGCCTGCAGGGCCGTCGCGCGCGCCACCACCGCGCCCGCGCCGAACGTAATGCTCATTGACAAAGCCAGCCCGATGAGAGCGGCTCGTGATAGGGAAGGTCTTTTCTCAGGCAGCGTCATAATTCGAGTCTCCAAATTTTCACCGTCAAAAATACCCAGCCCCACGGCACTGCTACGAGGAGCGTGCAGGCATAGTGAAGCCAGGCGTAAAAGCGTGCGGGCATACGAACGGCGCTTCCCCAGACGGGCAGCGGCATAGTCATCGCAGGCAAGTTCCCTAGTCTGCGAGATCTTCGACATCAGATAGCGGATGCCGGGATGCCAGGATACAGGCAACGAGATTAATTCACATAGGATGTGGACCGGATAGTCTCTGCGAACGATGTGGCCATATTCATGAGCAAGAACCACTGCGAGATCCTGTTCGCTAAGATCCGGTAGCACTTTGCCGGGCAACAAGATGGCCGGATGAAAGAGCCCGAGCGTTACGGGATCGTCAATGGCTGTGGATACAAGAAGGGCGACCCGATGACCGGAGCCGATGATCCCGTTGGCTGGGCCGACCTGGGCAGGGGAAAGTACGGATGCGTCTCTCCGGAGCCGATGCACTCGATGAACCGCTCGGGTAAAGCGGGCCATCCGAAGGAGAACAAGAATCGCCCAAATATCGAGGATCCAACTTTGTAACGCGGGCGCGACGGTGAACGGCTGATGCTGATTTGCATCACCCCGCCAGTTCCACAAACGGTGATTTACCCCTTCAGCGCGGGAGGGAAACGGCTGTTGAGATCCCGGTGCGATTGCGGCGGAGGGCGATCGCCAAAGGGTGTTGATTACCGGCGCGCTCAGACAGATGAACAGCACCGCGAGGTAGAAGCAGTATTGATGCTTCGCTTTGACCTTCGCGACGCGACGCGAGAAGACCGCGGCCACAATGGCGAAGAGACTGGTTTGTAGAAGCGCATTGAACAGCAAATCGAATAAGGTCTCTTGCATCGGGCTCACTCCGTTTCCTCCTCCGCGCTCTCGCCGGCTTGTAACTCGCCTTGTTGCCCGTCTTGTAACTTCGCCTGCAACTTCGCCTGTAAATCCGCAAGCTTGTGTGCATCGAGATGCTTGCTCCGAACCAAGGAGAGGAGAAGGTCGTCCACCGACCCGCGGAAGACCTTCTGTAGGATGTCCTTGATCGCATGGGAGTCGGCGGCTTCCTGAGAAACGACGGCGCAGTACTCATATGCGCGTCCCACGAGCTTTCTCTTCACTTTTCCTTTGCGGTGCAAGACATTCAACGTGGTCTGCACGGTGGTATAGGCAAGCTGGGGCTCGCCCGGCAACCCCTGCAAAACCTTCTGGACATTTCCCGAGCCATCGTTCCAGAGTACGCGCATGATTCGCCGTTCGAGAGGGGTCAGGACTCTGGTTTTCTTCGGCATCGATTCCCTCGTGGCAGGTTCTCCTATATGTATAGGAGATCGCTCCCGTTTTGTCAACTATGATTGTAGGAGACGTGGCTGGACGTCTTTGTTGTAAAGTGTTGAAAGAATCAGGCTGGCCGTAGGCTCTCCACGAATCCTGCCAGCGCACACAACCCATGAAATATCGTCTGCTCGGCCTGCCGATCCTGGTCGCGTTTCCCACTCTCGCCCTTTCTCAGATCCCGGGACCGCCCCCCGATCCGGAGTACTTTTCCGCCATGAGCGCAATCTGGCAGCAAGTTCCGCTGGAGCCCCCTCCACCCGCGCTGAAACCCAAAGGGAACGTCGCTGAACTCATTTGGGAACAGTTTCAATCCGACCCCTCCGATAGGGCTAAAGCGGCGACGCTTTCCAGCCGGATCGTTATTCGCTATGACGAGGAGCAGCACGAAGCGGAACGGATCGAGTCGCCGAGCCCGTCGGGGATCGCAACCAGAACAGTTTCCACTTACCGGAATGGGCGGCTGGAGTCCCTGACTACCGAGTTCTCAAGAAAAGGCAAATCAGAGGGGCCTCGTGCGTGGTCGCGATGGCGCTATGACGCGGAAGGCCGCGTAAGCGACTTTCAAAAAGGACGCGACGACTCTCTCGAAAATCATTTCCTTAATTACCAATACGACGCGCAGGGGCGGCCCATTGGATGGACCTACCAGCAGGACGAATTCGCGACGGTCACTGAAATCAAATACACCGGGAACACCGTAGAGACCAGCGGGTTCGATGAGCATGGCGCGAAGACGTCGATGCAGGTGCAGGCTCTCGATCCAGCCGGGCGTGTCTCCGATGTCAGAAACTACGAGAGAAGTGGCAAAGATACCGCGCTAAAACTCCTGTACCACGTCCGATTTCAGTTCGATTCAGAAGGCCGGGTGACCGTGCAGGAAACCGATCCGTACACCGTCGGCGAAGGCGACGATTATCAACCCCTCCCCGGTAAACTCGTGGTCCGCTACGATGACGCCGCGCACACCCGCGAGCAGCGCTTTTACGCCTCGAACGGCACGCCGGCGTTCCGCAATGTGGCCGAACTCGATCGCGAAGGCCTTGTTTGCTCGCTGCGCGTGTTCGACGGCACGGGCACGGAGCAGCAGCAAAGTGAACTTTTTCCGCAAGCGGCGTCCAAACTCCCCAAGGTGCGTCCGGGCAAAACTCGCTGGGAAGTCACTTATGACGAAACGGGAAACTGGACCGAGCGGCGGCGGTATTTCTATCCTGCTGACGGCACCGATCGCTTGCTCATGCAACTCGCGCGGCAGACGATCCGCTACCGCTGAGTTACGACGCCGGTTCGCGGTCCGCGGGTATTGGATGCAGCCAGGAGTCTGCATCCGAGGCTCGCTCCAAAAAGGCCGGCGGCTATGAAGAGCGCATGGCTTGCAAATAAGTTCACAATCGGGTCAACACTAAGCCTGATGTTTAGAGGCCGCTCAACGATCCAACCTAACGACGCAGCCCCGGCGAACACGGCGCCTCCGATTCGGAGTGTCGAGTAAGCGCGCGTTCCGCTCATCAGCATCAGCGATGGCAGGACGGCGGCAACGACGAGGATCTGCATTGCTTCGATTCCCAAGTTGAAGGCTAAGACACCGGCGACGCGATCCCAGCGCTCAAACCCCAGGCGGTCGAGAGTGGCGGCGAACGCCAGGCCGTGGATGAGTCCGAAGAAGCCCGCGATCAAAGCTTCTTTGCCGGGAAAAATCGGGCGCAGAGCATGCACCGCCGAAACAAAGATGGAAAGCGCGATCAGGATTTCAACCGGCTTACCCGGAACTTTTATGGCGCCGACCACCGCCAAGGTAAGAGTGATGGAGTGGCCGATGGTAAATGCCGTGACGATTCGAAGGATTCGGATCAGGCTCCTACTTACTCCGATATCAGGGCCCCAACGGGAATGCAAGGCCATCAGCGGCGCGGGTAGGAGCAAGACCAACAAGAACAGTAAGTGATCCGTTCCTTCGGCAATGTGACGCATGCCTAAGTGGAACAACGCCGAGAACTGGATAGCCGCCAGCCATGCTCGGAAGTTACTCCAAGGCCCCACAGGGACGGCCGCCGTCTGTTGATAGTCCAACGTATAGAGCGATTGCCACTCGTTGCGCTTTTGCGCGAGTATGCGAATGTTATGGTCCCGCGGAACCAATGCGTTCACGAGGTATACCGACGTGCGGCTCAGGTGATGGTTGGAGAGGACCAAAGTGCGAGTGCTTCCGCCGGACGGCAAACCGACGGTGTACTCGATGCGGATTTCTCCGAGGCCCGCACGGATCTGCGCAGGCTCAGGAAAGGTGTAGGAGATGAGTTTCGGTGGAACACTTTCGCCGTCGATGGTGAAGGACAAATCGCCGAGCACGCGCTGAGTGTAAGCCCGTTCTTCATCGTCGGAGAAGACGCCATCACCGTTACCGTCGATACCAGCGATTACGGACTCCGCGGTGAGCACTCCCGGGATGAGCCGCATGGACGCCTGAACACGGTCGGCTTCCAGAGACAGGAGGGTTGCCTGGAGGTACTCATCGATTCGGTGCGCCGAGGCAATCCTGGATAAGAGAAAAACGCTGACGGCGACGGCCAAACATCTCTTCATTGCTTCGTCAATGCACGCCCGTAATCATTAGTGGGATCACGATAGATCGTATGAACGTGATTGGTGGGTTCGTCATGCTGCGGCGCGTATTCGATTACAAGGTGCGGACCCTGAATGCGATAGTATGCGGCGATGTTACTTCCCGCTTCTCCCGTGGTAGGACCGCTCCAGGCAAACCATGTCTTATCGAGATCGGCTTTAAGCTGGGCCATGCGGACGGCGGCGGAAGGTTCGTTCAGGATGCCGGCCCACTCGGCGACAAGATCCAGCAGCATGTTCCGCTGCGAGGCATTCATCTCCGCCACTTTCAATCCTTCGGGCGCGATCTTCTTATCGTCCTCGCCGGGCCCGAGCACGAGGTCGGAAACGGCGTAATCGAGAACCGCCTGCTTGCGCTGGTTCACATTCAAGGACTGCATCAGGGCAAGTGCCTTGTCACTTTCCCTTCCAACGGGGCGAACGGTCTTACCATTTAGCTGGAACGCAGCGGGCTGAGCGCCGGTGAGCGTCGGCGTCAGCACGCCTTTGTTTCCCACGATCGTAATGTTCAGGGCGAGATGATGACCGCCGAACTGAAGCATCCACGGATCGGTAGTCGACGGTTTGCCCAGAAAAGAGATGTAGTAGAGATCGCTACCGAACATATCGGCGGCAGCTAAAGGAGCCCTCGCCCCAGGACCGCCGGGGACGTTCTGCCCGCCAGGAGGTGGACCCGCAGGACCACGACCGCCGCGTCCTCCGGGACCACGCCTCGATCCATTCACCTTGAAATCATCGTCGGCTTGACGGATCTCATTTACCTTATCCAGTCCCATCGGACTGAGGACGGATTCGAGGAGTTTCATGGCCGCGTCGCGCTGCGGAGCACTCATCTGCTTAAAACTGACTCCGCCGCGCGGGACGAATCCGGTCGGAAAGTTTGACCAGCGCTTGCGCTGCTGCTGGTCGTCAAAGGCGTAGAGGACGCGCTCACGCAGGCTGCCGTCAAGCGTCGACAGGAAGGCGTTCGCGGCACTCACGATGCGCGCGGTTGCCTCCGCCTGCTGAGCGAATGCGGAAAGCGGTATCGCGAGGAATGCCGCGGAGATGATGGTTATTGGTCTTCTCATTGTTCCTTCTGCGAACTCTGTGGGTCTGCGCGATTCACGCCGCCGCTTCCGCTTCCAAGGCTTGCGCTGACAAGTTAGATCCGCGCGGCGGGAACCTGACGATCAACAAGGTTCGATCATCCTGAGGAATAGCGGCGCTCGCAAATCCAGTTACTTGGTTCATCACGAGGTGGCAGAGTTCCGCCGGAGTCGCATCGGCGTGGTGCGAAACCAAATGAAGGATACGGCCGTCTCCGAACTCTTCGTCGTTCCGGCCGGCCGCTTCACTGATACCGTCCGAATAAAGGATCAGCCTATCGTTCGCCTCCACGGTGACGATGCCCGCGGAATAGCGCGCCGCGGGGATGACGCCCAATACGGGACCCCCTTCCTCGAGATAAGTGATCTGCGCTTTTGGCTCGCCGTGGGCCGGCCGAATGAACAGCGGAGCGGCGTGGCCGGCATTCACGTATCGCAGCGTGCGGCGGGCCGGATCGAAAACGCCCCAGAACAAAGTCGCGAACCTTTCGCACGCGGTCCGTTCGCAAAGCATCCGATTGATCCGCTCACAGGCCAGCTCGTGCTGAGCCGCCGTTGACGAACGGATGGCTCCTTGAAGTACACTCACCAGCAGCGCGGCGGGTACTCCCTTGCCCGAGACATCGCCGAGAACGATGACAATTTCGCCGGTATCGGTTTCAAATACGTCGTGGAAATCGCCCCCGACATGGTCCGCCGCCGCGGCCGCCGCGGCAAATTCCACCTGAGATAAAACCTTATTCGGATCAGGCTGCAGATGGCTTTGAACCCGTCTGGCCAATTGCATTTCGTTCTCGAGATACTTACCTCGAAAGTAATGACGCGCACGCAGCGCGATCACCGCAACCGACAGCAAAAGGGCGATGGACGCGATTACTCCGATGATCAGGTTCTGCCGCAACCCCGCGAACGCATCCGCCACCGCACTGTATGAAATGGCTAACTCCAAGATGTAGGCTGGCGGATGGCCGTTATCGGGCCCCGCTCGCAGCTGTGGAGGGTCGGAGTAAGACCGCGGGCTTGCGTCGTGCGGCGAGAAGCGCGGAGAATGCTGCAACCGGAATGGAAGCATGGTGACGAAAGCCCTGGCTTGCGGCGTGTCGACCGGAACCGCGCGAATCTCATGCCGCTCCATACTCTCCCACCACCGCGCGGGAATTTTGGCGGTCCCGTAAGGGTGACCGCCCTGCGCGATAACCCGGCCTTGCGGGTCCCATACTCTCACCCACAAGATGCGAGCCGCATCGGCATCGAGTACACGCTGAATGACCGGCCCGAGCGCGTTTGGATCGCTGATGCCGGCGCTTCGAGCGGCCAAGGTGAGTACACCCGACTGCCGTTCCGCTTCGCGTTCGGCTTGTTGCGGAACAAGAACGGACTCCGTGTACCAGTAAGTCCGCACGCATTGAATGCAGAGTATGAACGCGATAAGCGCGCCGGTGAACAACAAAAGGCCAAACTTCAGTTGGGAGTGCTTACTCAACCGCACTTAGTCCATCTCCTCATTGGCCTTAAGCAAAGAGTTCTTGGGTTTCAAGAATGAATAACGGTCTGAAGGCCGGTAAAGGTTACGGGAGACGGCTTGAGCCAGCTTTGTTAAAGATGCGGGGCGTTCCGGTTCAAGTGTTGCAAGAAGTTCCAGACGATGAAACTACGGCCTGCGTTTACGCAGCTTGTAAATTTAACGGCCTTTTTTTGCACCTGAACCATGAGCAACGATGGCTTGACCCGGGAACTGGGCCGGGACCAGGTTGCCGCCATCGATCACCGGCGTTCCGTCAACCAGCACATACCGCATTCCAACGCTCGGCTCGCGCGGCTTAGAGTACGTGGAGCGGTCGGCCACCGTGGTTAAGTCGAATACGTCGATATCCGCATCCGCGCCGACCTGCATGCGGCCCTTATGCATGGCCTGGGGCGTGGAACGTTCCAGTTCCTGTGCCGGCATGTAACTCATCTTGCGGATGGCATCCATTAAGGTGAGGCTTTGCTGGCCGCGCACGTACCGCGCGAGGATGCGGCAGTAAGTGCCGGCATTGCGTGGATGATCCATTTCGCCATCGCTGGCGATCATGACGAGAGGGTTGCGGATGACGGCATCGACGGTGGCGTCGTCGTTCAGAAACATCAGGACTGTTTGGGGCGTGCTGGATGCGTGCAAGGTTTCGAAGCGTTCGCGAGTAAGCCGCTCGCCGGTCTGGGGCAACTGCAGATCGTGATAGCCGATGCCGAACTCTTCCTGCCATCCGGAATTGAACAACGCGGAATTGATCAGGGTCATACCCGCGACATAGGGATACGCCTCAGTGGTGACATCGAGCCCTCGCGCGCGGGCGCCGGCCACCATGTCCAGGCAATCGGGCGCACTCTTCAAACAACTGCTGTTGATATGTACGATGTGCAGCGGGGCGCCAGTAATGGCGGACGCGGCGATCACTTCGCTCACAGCCTCGATACTGGAACCGGGGTCGAGCCGGCCGGCGCTACGAATATGGGTGTAAACAGGCAGGTGGTAATCCGCTGCGAGACCGAACATCTGGATGACTTCCAAACGGTTCGCTCCCGGAGTGTACTGAATGCCCATGCCGAGGCCAAGCGCACCGGCATCGAACTCAGAGCGAAGCCTGGTCTTTACGGCTTCGATTACCTCGCGTGACGCTACTTCGTTGGTGGCCGGTCCCGCTTTCGGAAGGATTTCGGTCGGCGGGACGGGAGAGCCAAATGCAAGCGCGCGCGCGGCGGAGTGGCTCGCCGTCGTTCCGAAATTGATGATGGCGTGGTGGGCGCGGGCCTGTAGGAATGCGGCGACGTCCGGCGCGCCGATCTCCATTTCGAGCGCGCTGGTGACGCCATCGAAGGCCTTCAGGCGATCGCTTTCCGCCGTTTGCGCGTGCTGATGAAGATCGATGAATCCGGGGCTGACCACTAGTCCTTCGGCCTCGATCACGCGCTTTCCTTGAAGAGGCTGAGCGGAGATGGCCGCGATCGTCTTGCCGGTAATGCCGACATTGCCGATCGCGTCGAGGTTGGTCTCGGGATCGAGGACACGGCCCCCGCGGATCACGATGTCGTAGGTTTGCGCGGCGGCAGGGGTGATCACGGTGATCGCGAGCGCTATGACCGGCAGGGATGATTTGGGAATCCGCATCACGCAAGTTTCTCCAAAGCGGGGGAGGATTGCAATCGGGATCTCACTCAACGTCTTTTAGTGAACGCACCCCGCAAGCGTGGTGTCTTGATAGACAGGAGACCGCGATGAATACAGGTCTGTGGGGTTAAGCGAGAATACCGTCCATGCGCGAGCCGGGGCCAGAGAAGGAGGATTTTGAACGGCTCATGCGTGAATCGTATCGATTGGTCTATCAGGTAGCGTATGCGGTGCTCCGGAACGAGGCGGATGCCGAGGAAGTAGCGCAGGATACGTTTCTTGTCGCGCACAGGAAATTCGACAATCTCCGGGACGAGGATAAATTTCGGCCCTGGGTCGCCCGCGCCAGTTGGCGGCTGGCTTTGAACTACCGGCGGGGCGCGACGCGGGCTATGGGCCGGGATGGCGCATGGGTGGCAGGTCAGGCTGCTACCGAAACCCCTGAGACACAGGCGTTGGAACGGGAGTTCGAGGTCCGCGTGAGAGAGCGAGTGGAATTGTTGCCGGACAAATTGAAAGCGGTGGTGCTGTTGATCGGAGTGGAGGAAATGGACGTTCGGACGGCAGCCGGGATTTTGGGGATCCCCGAGGGGACGGTACGGTCGAGACTGCACCTGGCCAGGCGTCAGCTATTACGGGAGTTGACGGGATGAAGAGCTGTTTGAGATGGGCGGACGCGATAAACGATTGCGCCGCGGGCAAGACGCCGGATTCTGAATTTGCCGCCCATCTGGTGATCTGTCCGGAGTGCCGGAACGCGTTGGAGGGTAGGCGGGCGGTGGCAGCGCGGATGGATGAGGCAATCCGCCGGAGCGGCGCGGTCGACCCGCCTTTGTTCGGACCGGAGCGAGTGATGGCGCGCGTGCAGCGCCAACCGGAAACTCGCGCGTGGCGGAGATGGGCCTCGCTGAGAAGCGCGATGCCGGCCGCGTCGATAGGAATGTTGATTGCGATTTCGAGCGCGATCTTGATGTGGGTGCCGCGTCCGGCGCCTGGGCCTCATGTGACCGCGCTTTCCACGTGGCGCTCACCGACCGAGGCGCTGCTGCTTCCGCCGGTGGCGGCGGCGTGGAGTATCAGGCCGCGGCTCGGGGAAGCGTTCGTAAAAATTAAACCGTCGGGAGAAAAACATGCGAAGTAAATTCTGGTTGCCGGCCGCATCGTTGTTGACTTTCGTTTCGTTTGCCGGCGCGCAACAGCCGCCCGCCGCCGACCCGCTAAACGATCTGCTGTTTCCGCCGGAACTGGTGATGGCACGGCAGAACGCGATCGGCCTGAGCGACGCGCAGAAGTCTTATCTTCGCGCCGAGATACTAAAGGCGCAAACGCGCTTCACAGAACTGCAATGGAAGCTGCAGGAGGATATGGAAGGATTACTGGGATTGCTGAAGCAACCGAAGGCGGACGAGGCACAGGTGGCTTTGCAACTGGATAAAGTGCTGGCTTCCGAGCGTGACATCAAGCGCGCTCAAATCTCCCTGTTGGTCCGCATTAAGAACGATTTGACCGAGGAGCAGCAGCATAGACTGCAAGCGCTGCGCGTGGAATCGAAATGACCATGTCCAAACTTCGGGCCGGCCGATCCATTATCGCTTTCCTGATTGGGGCCGTTTGTTCGGCCCAATCCACTCCTACGCAAACACAAACGATCTGGTTTAGTCCGATCATGCCGGCGGCCTGGAACAACATGATCGGCTCCGTGGATTATCTGGACCTGTTTGCCCCCGGCGCGGAGTGGAGCACCGCATCGTCCCGGATTCAGGTGTTCAAGATGTATCCGGAGATGCTGAGCACCATCTTCCCCGGTAATTTCTCCGACGCCACTCTGCAACAGATTTTCTCCTATTTGGACGGCCATCGCATTGCGCTCGCGGTCGAGTTTCCTCCCTTGACGCCGTCCGCGACGTGCGGCATGGGCGTGGAGGGTTTCGCGGGAGAGACCGCGCTGCCGATCGCCACCCGCATCCAGCGGTTGGGCGGCAATCTTCAATACCTCGCTTTCGATGAGCCCTTCTTCCACGGAAGCGCGTTGTACACCGGACCTAACGGCTGCCAGTGGACTACACAACAAATTGCAGCGAACGCCCTTCAGAGCGTTGCCCAGGTTAAAACCGTGTTTCCGAATGTGATTGTCGGCGACATCGAACCCGTTCCCGCTGGATCGGACTGGCTCAGCGAGTACACGGCCGGTATGGATGCGTGGCGCGCGGCGGCGGGCGCTCCATTCGCCTTCTTCCACTGCGACATCGATTGGCAGGACGACTGGGGCCCAAGCGTGGAAAGCCTGCGCGAGGCGCTCCAGCAGCGCGGCATTCCTTTCGGAATGATCTACAACGGCTCGACGGCGGATTTATCCGACACCCAATGGATGAGCGATGCGGAGAACCATTACGCGGAATGGGAAGCGCAAGGGGGAACAATACCCAGCCACGTGATTTTTCAGTCGTGGAACGCCTATCCGCGGCATGTTCTTCCCGAGTCCGATCCAACCGCGTTGACGTATCTGATCGACAGCTACTTCCGAGAGCGAACCAAACTATCGCTGAAGATCTCGTCTTCTCAGGCATCCGGCAGGTTGACCGGCAGCCAGGGAGAACCGATCGCTTCCGCGCCGATTACATTGACCGCGCAGGCTACCACGGGGCCCGGCGCTGTGGCGAATTATGTTCTCAGCGGCACGGCGCCCCCCGAAACAGTAGAGGCCGTGATCCAGATCTGCGTCAATGAATGCGGGGATGTAGGCGCCACCGATATCAATGTCTATTCCTTCCAATACACAGGGCCCGTTGGGCAGACGACTTTGACTTTCGCGAACGGGCTGGCGGGTTGGGGAGTCGATGGGAAAGGCACCGCGGTGGTTCAGCCAACGTCCGATGCGAACAGTACCTCGATCCGGATATCCGCTACGGGGGCCCAGCAAACATATGTGAACTCCGGTCCACTGACCGTCGTCCCGGGTGACGGATACAACTTGACGATCCGGGCCCGCGTGTCGCCGTCTTCCGTCGGCAGTGGATCCTTCGCGCTTGTGTTCCTCGGCGCTGACGGTGTAGAGGTTTCTCGGAACGCACTCGATTTTGCGCCGCCAATCCTGGGCGTCGGCGCCGGCCAGACGGCGGGTGACGGAACATTTAGCATCACCTTCGCGCCGTTGAATGCGGAAGGCTTTCAATCGCAGGCGTTCTATGCGGGAACCACCGCTCTGTGGCCCGCGTTTGCGAGAAGCCCGCTCTCGGCCGGTCCCCTCATTTCACCGAATGGCGTAGTGAATGCGGCTGATTTTCAAGTGGAAGCGTTGCCCCCGAACACCTGGTTCACGATCTTCGGGCAGAATCTGGGCGCCGCGGGTAAGTGGACCAACGTAAACACGTTTACGCTTGGGGGCGCCAGCGTCACGGTGTGCGGAATACCGGCCGTGCTTTCGTATAACTCGGGCCCGGTGGCCGCGAACGGCTCGACGGGCTGGCAAGTTAACGCTTTGACGCCGGATGCCATTGCGGGACAGACCTCCTGCCTTGTTGCCGTCACCGTGGATGGGCAGACCTCGCAGCCTGCGACGGTGAGCGTCGCGAGCGGGATCCTGGAGCTGTTCCGATTCGCATCCTCCGGAGGATCATTGCCGGTGATTACTCACGCCGATTACAGTTTGGTGGGGCCGAGCACCGCGGGACTTATTCCGGCGCAGACGGGTGAGGCAGTGATCGCGTGGGGTACGGGAGAGTGTTCGAGTCCCGCGATGACGGTGGGCGGGGAAGTGGCTCACGTGCTTTACTCCGGGATGGTGGAAGCCGGGTTGTGCCAGATTAATTTCCTAGTTCCCACCGGATTGAGCGCGGAAAGCCAACTGACGATGGATACTTCCCCGAATGTTTACACGTTGTCGGTGGCCCCTTAGCCCGGCAGTGGGACACCGGCGGATCGGTCCCGAACGATTACTACAAATCGCGTGAAAAATCGTAGAAGGCACGGAAAAGATTCCCATCGAGATCGGCGGCCGTAAACTCAATCAAGTTCCACGGCTTCTCCTCCGGCTCAGAAACAATCCTCGCCTGCGTCCGTTTCCATTGCTCGTACAATGCTTTCACCTCGGTCTTGCTCTCGAGATTGAGCCATATCATTACGGGCCCGCTATTCCCGTAGGACTCCCGGAAGGCAGGGTTGGTTAGAAACACCCGGCAACTCCCTCTCGATATGCCCGCAATCCCGCCCTCCTCGTCTCCCCAGTCTAATTGGAAGCCAAGGTTCTTCACATAATAGTCAGCAGCCTTGTCGATCGCGCTTACCGGGATTTCCGGGACGGCGGCAGGAAAGTCGGAATGCATCTGGGCTCCTCGATTCACCGTAAAGCATAACTCAAACCGCCCGATGCGCTTGACGGCGGACTCCTCGAAGAATCGGATCGCAAGGCGCCGAATCGGAGTGCGTATAAAATAACGCTACGCGCGGTGATAGTGAATTGCGCCAAATCAGGAGTGGGAGCGGCTTATGTGCGATCAGGATCATTTCGACGACGATTGTCAAGACTACGAGAGACTCGGTCAAGTGACGCGAAAGCAATTTGGTTTTCTGCTGGGCGCGGGTGTCGCCATGATGCTGCCGAAGGTGGCGAACGCGATGGCGGTGACCGAATCGGACGTTAGCGTGACCACGCCGGACGGTAGCGCGGATTGCTACTTCGTGCATCCCGCGAGCGGAACCGCCCCGGGAGTTCTTATCTGGCCCGACATTTTCGGGCTGCGTCCGGCGTTCCGGCAAATGGGCAAACGGCTGGCGGAGTCCGGCTATGCCGTCTTGGTGGTGAATCCGTTCTATCGCGTCAAGAAGGCTCCCACCGCGGAGGATGGCGCCGCGACGCCGATCCAGCAAGTGGTTCCGCTCGCGCAAGGTCTGAACGAGACCACAAACTTCACGGACGCGAAGGCGTTCATCTCGTGGCTGGA
Source organism: Bryobacteraceae bacterium (assembly GCA_965225785.1). Taxonomy (GTDB): domain Bacteria; phylum Acidobacteriota; class Terriglobia; order Bryobacterales; family Bryobacteraceae; genus Bog-113. The sequence continues at coordinate 1,429,185 of CBDDBV010000035.1, forward strand.
CGGGCAATCGTCCGTCGCCAAAAACCGAAAGGTGGGCACGCAGGGGTATTGCATGGGCGGCCCGCTCGCGTTCCGCACGGCGGCGGCGGTACCCGATCGCGTGGGCGCGGTGGCTTCCTTCCACGGCGGCGGCTTGGTGACCGACGCGCCGAACAGCCCGCATCTGGAAGCGGCGAAAAGCAAGGCGCAATTCCTGGTGGCGATCGCGGAGAGCGATGACAAGCGGGCGCCCACCCAGAAGGACGCAATGAAAGAAACGTTCGCTAAGGCGAAGCTGCCCGCGGAGATTGAAGTGTATGCGGGCACCGCCCACGGCTGGTGCCCTCCGGATTCAAAAGTCTACAACGAGGCCTCGGCGGAGAAGGCCTGGAGCCGGTTGCTGGCGTTGTACGGGAAGGCTTTGGCCTGAAGATTCAGCGCGAACAAGTTGGTCTCGCTACGACTTGAGGAACGCCAACAGATCGGCGTTGATCGTCTCCGCTTCGGTGGTGGGCATGCCGTGCGGGAAGCCCTTATACGTCTTGAGGGTCCCGTTCTTCAGCAGCCTTGCGGATAACGGCCCGGAGGCGACATAGGGCACGATCTGGTCATCTTCGCTGTGCATCACCAGGACTGGGATGTTTATTTTCTTGAGGTCCTCGGTAAAATCGGTTTGGGAAAAGGCCACAACGCCGTCATAGTGCGCCTTAGCGCCGCCCATCATTCCCTGACGCCACCAATTTTCGATGGTAGCCTCGGAGGACTTCGCGCCAGGCCGGTTGTAACCGTAGAAGGGACCGGAAGGCAAGTCTCGATAAAACTGCGACCGATTGGCGGCGAGCTGCGCCTGCAGGTCATCGAAAACTTCTTTGGGAAGCCCCAGCGGATTGGCCGCCGTTTTCACCATGAGCGGGGGCACCGCGCTGATCAACGCCGCTTTCGCCACACGGCTTTCGCCATGCCGCCCCAGGTAGCGCGTCACTTCGCCACCACCCGTGGAATGGCCGACATGAATGGCGTTCTTTAGATCGAGATGAGTAGTAAGTGCGGCGAGATCGTCGGCGTAATGATCCATGTCATGGCCGTCTGACGTTTGGGTGGAGCGGCCATGGCCGCGGCGGTCATGTGCAATCACGCGATAGCCATGACGAAGGAAAAACAGCATCTGGGCGTCCCAATCGTCGGCCGAGAGCGGCCAGCCATGGCTGAACACAATCGGCTGGCCGGAACCCCAGTCCTTGTAAAAAATTTCGGTGCTGTCGTTCGTTGTGATGATGGGCATGCGACTCCTTTGAAGATTGGTTGTGAAGTCCCAACATTAAATCACACGTAGCCTCCATGCACGTGGCGTTCGGTCGAGAGAAAGAAAGGGATCCACCTTCGTTGGGCTAGAATGATCCGGTGGTCAGCGTCTATGCTCTGAAACCGTGGTTCCAGAGCATGCTGCGGCCTTTTGTCACCCGGTTGCACCGCGCCGGTGTGTCGGCCAATCAGGTTACGGTTTTCACATGCTTTGCATCCATCCTGCTCGGGGTACTTCTGTGCTTCGAACCCGCGAAGTGGATGTTGGCGCTCCCGGCTTTTCTGATCGCGCGCATGGCGTTGAATGCCGCGGATGGTATGCTGGCGCGCGAGTTCGGTCAGAAATCCGATCTGGGAGCTTATCTAAATGAACTCGGGGACGTGCTGGCCGACGTGTTCCTTTATCTGCCCTTTGCTTTTCAACCGGGCCTCTCACCGTTTTGGATCGGCGTTGTCATTGTTCTGGGAGTCATCTCGGAGATGAGCGGGGTCTTGGCAATTATGGTGGGCGCCGCGAGGCGATACGACGGTCCGATGGGCAAGAGCGACCGCGCGGCCGTGTTTGGAATTGCGGCGATCTGGATCGGCCTTGGGTTTCGGATTGCGCCCTGGGTTTCTTATGGGTTCCCTGCGGTCTTGTCAGTAATGCTCGTGATAACTATCTTCAACCGCGTCCGAAACGGCTTGTCGGAAACGCGGAGTATTTGAGCGTCCGCTCTGAAAAGCCGTTCATCCGGCCATCGGCGGCATGTAGCCCGAAAGCTCGATCCCGATATCCTCCCCGATATCCTCAATGACAAGCGCAATGAAGGAGAATGTAGCAATCGGCCAAGGAACGAATGATGCGAACCGCAATCGAAAGCCGCTTCGACGCAACCGACGGAACGCGGCTGTTTTACCGGTACTGGCCGAGCGCCGATGACACTTTCCATGCTTTGGTTCTGCTGCACCGCGGGCACGAGCATTCCGGAAGATTGCAGCATCTTGTGGACGAACTGGATCTTCCCGGATACGCGATGTTCGCCTGGGATGCGCGAGGGCATGGCTTGTCGCGAACGGATCAACCGGGCGACCCCACGCTTTCCACGTTCGTAGAGGATCTTGAGAAATTCGTCCGCCACATTTCCATCGCGCATGGATTTAAGGTGGAGAACTTGGGCGTCATTGCGCAAAGCATGGGAGGTGTTCTGGCCGCGACGTGGGTACACGACTTCGCCCCCAAGATCCGCTTCCTGATTCTGGCAACACCCGCGTTCAAAATTAAACTGTATGTGCCCTTGGCGCGTCCCGCCTTGCGGGTAGCCGCGGTATTCGCTCCTAAGATGCGAATCAACAGTTATGTAAAGCCCAGCGCGCTGACTCACGACCCGGATCGAATCGAATCTTATAAATCCGACCCGCTGATTCAACGGCCGATTGCGGTGAAGGTGCTGCTCGCCATGTACGGCACCTCGGACCGCGTCATTGAGGATGCTGGTACCATTCACACGCCGACGCTGATGCTGATTTCGGGAAAGGATCTGGTGGTGCATGAAAAGCCGCAGCATCGATTCTTCGAGCGTCTTGGGTCCGCCATCAAGGAACGCCATGTTTTCCCGGGCTTCTACCACGATACGTTGGGCGAGAAAGAGCGTCATCGTCCGATAGCGAAGGCGCGGGAATTTGCGCTACGCCTGTTCGCCGAGCCGCCGATGCGGACTGATTTGTTGGACGCCGACAAGCGCGGCTATACGAGAAACGAATTCGAAAAACTTCGGCGGCCGCTATCCAGACTTTCGCCCAAGGGCGCGATGTTTTCCGTTACGCGCGCGGCTATGGCGACGGGCGGCCGGCTCTCCGAGGGCATTCGTCTGGGCCTGAAGACCGGATTCGATTCCGGGAGCACGCTCGATTACGTTTACCGGAGCCGCCCCTCGGGAATAACACCGATCGGAAGGATGATCGATTGGTCATATGTGAACTCGATCGGATGGCGCGGTATCCGCATTCGCAAACAGCATGTCGAGAGCCTAATCGCAAGAGCCATCGAACTGCTTGCAGACAAGGGACTTCCGATACGTCTTATTGACGTCGCGGCGGGGCACGGGCGATATGTGTTGGAAGCGATTGAGAAAATGAAGGTTCAGCCCGGGTCCGTGCTGCTGCGCGACTATAGCGATCTCAATGTGGAAGCCGGACGCCTCATGATTCAGCAGAAGAAAATGAGCCGCTTCGTCCGGTTTGAGAATGGAGACGCGTTCGATCGGATCTCGATAGGTGAAGTCCGTCCGCGGCCCACGATCGGCGTGGTTTCGGGGCTTTACGAATTATTCCCCGATAACGGCGTGGTTCGAGAATCGCTGGCGGGCTTGGCTGACGCGGTAGAGCCGGGGGGTTATCTGGTCTACACGGGTCAACCGTGGCATCCGCAACTGGAAATGATCGCGCGCGTTCTGCCGAGCCATCGCGATCATCAGCCGTGGGTGATGCGGCGCCGGTCGCAGGGCGAACTGGATCAACTGGTGGAGGCGGCCGGGTTTCGAAAGCTCGAGCAGGCCATCGACGAGTGGGGTATATTCACGGTTTCCCTGGCGGAACGAGTAGACCTTGGACCTAAGCATTGAGGGTGGAATTCTCGCGAGGTGGAATCGGCGTCCATGGCTGCGGGCGCTCTTTTGGCTTACGCTTCTCAGTACGTTTTTCTTCCTCAGCTACGGGTTTGCAAACCAGGTAACCAGCCAACGCGCGCACGTTCCCTCCATTGTTTTTGGATGGGAGCGCGATGTGCCGTTCTGGCCGTGGACCATCGTCCCGTACTGGAGCAGCGACCTACTCTATGGCATGTCTCTGCTGGCGTGCAGCACGCGGCGCGAGCTCGACGTGCATGCGGCGCGCCTGTTTGCGGCGCAGATGATTTCGATTTTGTGCTTCCTCGTATTTCCGCTCCGTTGTGTATTTTCACGCCCTGAGGTGAGCGGCCTGTTCGCGCGCTTCTTCGACGTTCTGAATGGATTCGATCGGCCCTTCAATCAAGCGCCGTCGCTTCACGTCAGCCTTGCCGTGGTTTTATGGATCTGTTACAGGAATCATTTGCACGGACCTTGGCGAACACTCATGGGCGCGTGGTTGGTATTGGTCGGCGCGTCCACGATGACGACGTGGCAACATCAGTTTATTGATCTGCCCACGGGGGTACTCGCGGGAATGCTGGCGGCCGCGTTAGTTCCGAGCGCTAACGGGCGGGGACGGCGCGGACGCCGTTTGCAACTCGCCACGTTCTATCTTTCGGGATCGGTATTGTGCATTGCCGCGGCGTTCAAGATTGCAGGCTTAGCGTGGATTCTGATCTGGCCGGCGATCGATCTGTTTGTCGTCGCATTCGCCTACGCGGCGGACCGGCCGGAGGTTTTTGCTAAGCACAAGGAACGCCTTCGTCCACTGATGTTTGCAATCATGGCTCCTTATCAGGCGGCAGCCTGGGCCAACTCGCGCTGCTGGACACAAAGAGACGCGCCGGCTCTCGAGATTGCGGATGGCGTTTGGCTGGGACGCGCGCCGGCATGGTTCGATCGGGATGCGAAAGAGTTCCGATCCGTGGTGGATCTTTCAGCGGAGCTTAGAATTGACGCGCGGGGAGCGGACTGCGGGCAAGTTCCGATGCTGGATCTTCTGGCGCCTTCGCCGGAACAGTTGCGGCAGGCGGTGGCTGCAATCGAAAACTTTGAGCGGCAGCGCCCAACTCTGGTCTGTTGTGCGTTGGGTTTTTCTCGGAGTGCTTCCTCTATTGCAGCATGGCTGGTCGCGACGGGCCGTGCCTCGTGCGCAGGCGAAGCGACCGGCATGATTCGCCGGCGGCAGCCGCGGATTGTGATCAGCGGCGAGAGCGAAGCGCTGATTGATCGGATCGGTCGATTGGAGGCAAGTTCTGGGCGCGTTTGATGCGAGAGCGATGGCTGGGGTTCTTGGTTCAGGACGCACGCTGGTGAACGTGTCCAGCGCCGCGGCACTCATCGCCGGCGTTGGTTTGTTCCATGCGGGGAGCGGGCCGACCGCGCTTGCACTATGTTCGTCACTGATCTGCTGGACGGCGGGGGTCGGGCTTGGTGCGCGTGTAAGGGTTGACGAAGGTCTGTTCCACGCGTTAGCCGAACATCCCGAGAGCGAAAGTGATCTTGACGCCTTGCTGGTCGAGTGGAAGCTGATCGGAAATCCAAGACGATGCAGCCTGAGAGACCGCTGTAGGGGCGCGATGCGGCTTTGGCGGATGCAAGTCGTCTTCTTGCTTGCGCAAATTGTCTGCCTGGCCGTAGCCGGCGCCACCCACTTTGCAGGACTCTAGATGTTGCAGAACGTGATCGCAACGGTGATCGCCGGAGGGGCGAAGGCGCTCACCGGAGCGCAATGTCAGTGGATTGGATGTGGACCCCACGATCAGCAAAGGATTTATTTCGCTAATCATTCCAGCCACCTCGATTTCCTCTTGCTATGGAGCGCGCTTCCTAAACCGTTGCGCCGGCGAACGCGCCCGGTTGCCGCAGCGGACTATTGGTCCCATAGCGGCTTGAAGAGGTATTTGATGGGGGACATTTTCAACGGGGTGCCTGTTGAGAGAGATGCGGGACATATGGTGGCGAGCCCGCTTCGGCCCATGACGGAAGCGTTGGATGCGGGCTCCTCGCTGATCATCTTTCCGGAAGGCACCCGCGGCAATGGAGAGGACCTGCAACCGTTTCGCGGCGGCATCTATTACCTGGCGCGGGCTCGCCCGAACGTTGACTTGGTGCCCGTCTGGATGGAGAACTGCTACCGGGTGATGCCAAAAGGGTCAGTTTTGCCGGTGCCGTTATTGTGCTCAGTCCGGTTCGGCGCGCCTACCAGGCTGCGCGACGACGAGGATCGCGCGGGTTTCGTCGAACGGTTACGGAACGCGCTGGGGGAAATCCGGTGCGCATGATCGGCTCGCGGCAGGGCTGGATCATTCTGGCGGGGGTAATCGCCACACTCGTTATGGCTTCTTGTATTGCTTTCGTTCTGACTTCGCGCGCGACCGGCGACGGCATTAAGGTAATTGAGAACCTGAAGTCGAGAATCCGGGCCTGGTGGGTGATGGTGATCGTGCTGGCGTCCGCGCTGATCCTCGGACCAAAGGCTGTGATCGTACTCTTCGCCGCGATCTCGTTCTTCGCGCTTCGCGAATTTCTTACGTTGACGCCGACACGTAGGCCGGATCATTTCGCGCTGCTGGTCAGCTTTCTGATCGTGCTCCCCTCGCAATATGGACTGGTGTGGACGGAGTGGTACGGCGTGTTCACGATCTTAATTCCGGTATACGTGTTTCTTTTGCTGCCCGGTTTTACGCTCATTTCCACCGACACCACCAAGAACTTCCTGACCAGAACATCGGAGACGCAATGGGGGTTGATGATCTGTGTTTATTGCATTTCTCACGTGCCGGCGCTGTTAATGCTGCGGATGCCGAACTATGACCCGGCGATGCTGGTGGTCTTCCTGGTCCTGGTGGTACAGGCGAGCGACGTTTTGCAATACCTGTGGGGAAAGCTGTTCGGACGAACGCCCATTGCACGCGAAGTTTCTCCATCGAAAACAGTGGAAGGGTTCATCGGCGGTGTCGCGTCGGCAACGGTGTTAGGAACTTGCCTGTGGTGGATTACGCCTTTTCGACCATGGCAGGCTGCGCTCTTCTCATTTCTTATTACGATGACCGGATTCCTTGGCGGACTGGTGATGTCCGCCGTGAAGCGCGACCGCGGCGTGAAAGACTGGGGAAACTTAATCGAAGGACACGGCGGAATGCTGGATCGGTTGGACTCGGTGTGCTTCGCAGCGCCGATCTTCTTTCATCTGACAAGGTTTTTCTTTTCGACGCGTTGAAGACCGGCTGTGGCACACGGCGGGGAGCTACGGGCGATAAATCCGCACGTAGTTGTTAACGGGCCCCACGACATTTATATCGCCCCCGCCGAAACAGTACATCCGGCCTTGATATACCGCCGAGGCGGGATACTGAGTGGCGTATGGCATCGAAGCCAAAGTTCTCCAAGTGTTCGTGTATAGATCGAACGATTCCGTCAGAGCGATGGCTCTCCCGTCATTTACGCCGCCTCCCGCGACATACAGATTTTGATCGATGGCCCGGAGCAGGCTCAGACTTTCCGGCGAGCAGAGGCGCCTCTTCAGTCCAGATGTCGGTCGCGGGATTGTAGCTTTCTACCGTGTGGGCCCTGGACATGGAGTTTGAACTTCCGCCGACTAAGTAAATGATGTTCTTGTACACCGCCACTCCCGCATCTTCGAGGGCTATGGGCATCGGAGCTTCCGCAATCCATCCCGCCGCCCTGGCGTCGTAAGCCCAGGTCGCAGAGGTGCGCGTCCTTCCGTCGGTGGTCCCACCCATCACGTACCAAACGTGGTTCACCACGGCGCCGACGCCTTGGCCGAGCGGAGTTGGCAAAGGTACGCCGATAATCCAGGCGTTGGCCGCGGGGTCGTAAATCTGAGTTTCGGATAGGGGAGTGCCGCCACTGTAGTCCCCGGTGAACCCGCCGCCCACGTAGATTTTGCCGTCGAGGACCGCCACAGCCCCTGGCTACCAAATGCCCGTCGGCATCGGCGCGCCGGTCGTCCACTTGTTGGAGTCTACGCCAGTCTGTGCAGCGGCGACCGAAGCCATACCGAGTGACAAAAGCAGCTCCAATACGAGTAGGTATCGTTTCATCGAAAGCTTTCTCCTTTGGAACCGGGTTGTCGACGGCGCCCAAGCTCCGCGTTTGACACACGATCCTAGCACGCTGTTGGACCTGGAGGATCTGATTATCAAGGAGCGCATTACGGCGAACACCGCCCTCGAAATGAACCGAGGATGGACCCTCCGGATTACGCCGCGAAGAGATTCGTCATCCACGCAGTCCAGGCGGGCTCGTCACGCGCCGCTACAGCCGCCGCCGTGTCGCCGTAGAAATAGAGGCTCACGCTGACGAAGGCTTTCTCGCCGGCGGGGAACACGCCGGCAAACACAGCACCCGGAGCGGGCACATCGGCTCGTAACAGCGTGTATGGTTGCCCGTCAGCATTGGCTGACTCCACGATGCCACTCAAGGGAGGCGCACCGTCGCCCGCCTTGCGCCGCTCGCCCGGCGCCGCCGCCGCGAGATTCAGGGCGCCCGTGAGCTTCTCCCACGCGCCCGCGGCCGGCGGCATCGCCATGAGTTGGATGAGCGAGCTGGGCTGGCCGGCGAAGTGCTCCAAATAGAGCCGCAGAATGCGGAAGAATGAGGGCCAGCCGGATTCGGTACCGATCAATTGATTGTCCCAATCATCGGTCTCGGCGAAGAGGCTGTGCACCACGCGCACGATGCATGTTCCGCCGCCGCGGGCCTCCACAATCCATTCGGTGGCGATGGTGGGCGCGTTTGGACCCCAGGAACCTTCCTTCACAAAGCGGTGCGGCGCGTCCCACTCGGTGATGGTGGCGACGGAGTCCATGCCTCCCCCGAAGTGGGAAGTGACTTTGCCGCCGACGCGGCCATCGACCTCGGTGGGCACAAACCATGCGCCCACGCCCGTACCGGTGGCGATCGCTTCCCAAACCTGTTCCGGCGTGCCCGGAACTTCCACTTCCGCCTGGACCGAACGGCGTCCCTTCGCATCTTTTTTTACGCTCATGCTGCTGTCTCCTTGTCTTTTTGGGGTAATGGGTGCGCCACCAGAACCAGGCGGTGAGTGCGTCCGCCCATGGCGGATGCGTCGTGATAACGCGCCGCGATCTGTGTGATCGCGGCGGTAAGTTCGTTGCTGAATTGCGCGCGCTCGGCGGCGGAGCGGAAGCGGATCTCCGTGTCGATCGAGAGCGTGGCCAGGCGTTTGCCGGTTTCGCGCGCGCGGGTGGTGAGTTCGCTGACTTCACGGACGATGCGGGCCGCCAGCGCGATCAGGTATCCCGCCGAGAGGCGGTCGCGGCTGCGCCCAGGGTCGGACGCCGCGGGACCCATCGCCGCGGGCGACACTACGTAAGACGACGCGGTGGCTTCCACCAGCCGCTCGGTGATGCCGCCCCACTTGCGTTCGCTGGTAGGGCGCACCAAGTGGTGGCTCTCCAGAGCGCGCAGGTGATAGTTGACCTTTTGGCGTGGAAGAGAGAGACGCGCGGCAAGAGTGGCCGCCGACGCGGGCTCTGCCAACTCGGCCAAAAGCCGCGCACGGACCGGGTCGAGCGCGGCGGCCGCGGCCTCCGGAGAATGTATGACCTCGACATCCAGCACGAGGATTATTAGACCATTGACAAATTAAGTTGTCAATACCCAAAACCCCTGCGTCAGTGCGCGCGACCGTCGCAAAACGGCTTGAAATACGCGATCACTCGGATTTGGCGCCGCTCAATCCTGGGAACGCCCGCTACTCTTCGTTGAATTCCCAAACATCCGTCCCGAACCGCACCAGCACTTTGCCGGGAGGAAATTTCATTCCGTCCATGGGAAAGAACACCGCGCCGTCAAGGGATTGTCCGGGCGGCACGCGGGATTCAACCAGCGCGATGGCGGATGCGGCCGCGGCCGCTTTGAATCTCTCGCTGGTGCCGTAGGCCAGCGCCGCTTCCCTCCTCTTCTGATAACCGTTCGCCAGCTTCATATTAGGGATACCGTAGATCGCGGTTTCATAAGTGGACACAAGTTTGACTAAGTCGCTATGGTTACCCTTATCGAGGATTGTGTTCACCACCATGTCGGCGGATGAGGCGGTTAGCACGTGCCCATCGGTGCGAGAGTAAGTGAAGTCTTCCGGTTTGATGTTGGCGTACATATCGGAGCCATTGGAGATCGCAATCTGCACAAGAGCGTACTCTTTTAGTTGCGACGGCAGGCGGGCGCACATGATGGTAATCCCGTTGCGCGTGAGGCTTTGATATTTTAAGCCGGCATTTTCAAATTCAATGACTTGACCAGATGCGGCGCCGCGGCCGCTAAAAACAATTGCGGCAAATAGGAGAGCGCCCCGAAGGAGAGACTTCATTCCTTTCTATTATGAGCGAGAAATAAAGTTTCGGTCAGGGTGTCACGCGCGCGGGCTGCCAACCGGGTAACCGGATCTGGGCGATCAGTCCCGCGCCGACGAACGCCAGCGCCAAAGCGATCCATTGTTCCAGCGATAATCCGAGGCCGAGCGGGTTGGAAGAATCATGTTCGCGGTAGAACTCGATGATCAGCCGCGCGATGCCGTAGAGGAGCAGATAGAGCCCGAGCACTTGGCCATCGCGGTGGCGGCGCGCAATTAAGAACAGGAGGATGGCGCAGATGATCCATTCCGCAAGCGCCTCATAGAGTTGAGTGGGATGGAGCGGCACGCCGAGACGGTCGGGCGAGATAACCGAGTCCGGGTTGGTGAAGGTGACGGCCCACGGAACATTCGCCGGCCTGCCCCAGCAGCAGCCGGCGGCGAAACAGCCCAGGCGGCCGATCCCATGCCCGAGCGCCACGCCAGGCGCGAACTGATCGGAAGTTTGCAGGTAAGGCAGATTGTGGCGGCGCATGTACCAGAGCGCCGCGGCAATGGCCGCGATGAGTCCGCCGTAGAAAATGCCCGCGGACTGTAAGGTGGCCAGAGTGAAAATCTCTGAAGGATGCGCCCGATAATCCGGGCTCATCAGGATCATGAGTACTTTGGCGCCCAGTATCCCGGCCAACGCACAGAAGACGCCGAGGTTGAGAACCACTTCCGAAGACAATCCCACGCGGCGCGCCAGTCTGGCCGTTAACCAGAGTCCGGCAAGAAAACCGAGCGCCACAAGGATGCCGTAAGTGGGAAGCGAGAACCCGCCAAATCGAAGTAAGTGGGGAAACATCAGGTGTGGGCCTTTCGCCCGGCGGACGTGCGCCGCAGCATGCTAAGCAGGAGCAGACCCGCTCCGATAGTGATGGCCGTATCGGCAAGATTGAACGTATACCAATGATACGATCCCACGTAAAAGTCGAGAAAGTCCGTGACGGAGCCGGCGCGGATGCGATCGAAAACGTTCCCTACGGCGCCTCCGAAAATCAGCGCGACGGCGGTGCTGGAATAGCGATCGGCACTCCGGTTGCGCCACAGTAGCCAGACCAGAAGAAGCAGCGCCAGAATGGAAATAGTCAGCAGCAGGACCACGCGGTAGCGGGACGTTGCACCGGCGAACAGCCCGAAAGCCACTCCGGTGTTGTGAGAGCGGACGATGTCGAAGAAACCGGGAATCACGACGTGCGATTCATACGGCGCCAATCTCGTTTCCACCAGAAATTTCGACCATCGATCCAGAGCAAACACCAGAATGGCGATGATGCTAGGCCGCATGTTGTTCGCGCCGGATTTCTTCGATGGCGTCGCCGCAGGAAAGACAGATGGTGGGCCACTCCGGGCGCGCGCCGACGTCGGGCAGATACTTCCAGCAGCGTTCGCATTTCAGCCCGGATGCGCGCTCCACCTGAACGTCCAGGCCGTCTTCCTTGCTATTGTTCAGCGAGACCTGGGAGACGATGAACAGGCCGGGGAGTTCGCCCCGGAACTGCTCCAGCAGAGGCATCAGCTTATGGTCGGCGGTGAGACGGACGTGCGCTTCGAGAGGCGCCCCAATGGTCTTCCCCTGCCGAGCTTCTTCTAAAGTCTTGAGCACGCCTTCGCGCACTTCGATCAACTGATCCCATTGTCCGGCCTCCGTGCGCTGCCGGCCGGCGATGCCTTGCGTAAGTTCGAACGGATCGGGGAAGCGGGCCGCGTGGATGCTACCCGGCTCGCGTAACGCGCCCCAAACTTCTTCCGACGTGAACACCAGAATGGGCGCGAGCAGCCGCACCAACGCGTGGAGGATGCGATGAAGTGCGGTTTGCGCACTGCGGCGCGCGGCGGACTTGGGCGCGCTGGTGTACAGGCGGTCTTTCAGGACATCGAAATAGATCGAGCTCAGGTCCACCGTGGTGAAATCATAAACCGCGCGATACACTTTATGGAACGCGAATTCGTTGTACCAGACGAGGCAGCGCGCGGCCAGATCTTCGGCGCGGATAAGCATCCATTGGTCAAAACCCATCAGGTCTTGGCCGGGCATGGCGTCCGTCAACGGATCGAAGTCGTGGGTGTTGCCCAGCATGTACTTGAATGTGTTGCGCAGCTTGCGATAGGTTTCAGACAAACGCGTGAGCGTGGTCTCACTGAGCCGCACGTCTTCATTGAACTCGACCGAAGACGTCCAGAGGCGTAGCGTTTCGGCGCCGTATTTCTTGATGATGTCTTCGGGTTCGATGCCATTGCCGAGAGATTTGGACATGGCGCGGCCCTGGCCATCGAGCGTCCAACCGTTGGTGGCGCTTTCGCGGTAGGGGGCTTGATTGCGCAAGCCAACGCCGATCAGCAGCGAGCTGTGGAACCAGCCGCGGTACTGATCGCCGCCTTCCAGATACATGTCCGAAGGCCAGGGCAGATGGTTGGCTTCGGTCAGCACGGCGAGATGGCTGGAACCGGAATCGAACCAAACGTCCAGGATGTCGGACTCCTTGGTGAACTCGGTGGAACCGCACTTCGCGCACACCGTTCCAGGCGGAATCAATTGCGCCGCGGTTTCGGTGTACCAGATGTCGGCTGTTTCGGCGGCGAAGCGGCGAACGACGGGGTCGAGGATGGCGCGGTCGGTGAGCGGCTCGCGGCACCGGTCGCAATAGAAGACGACGATGGGCACGCCCCAAACGCGCTGGCGCGAAATGCACCAATCGGGGCGCGCGGCAATCATGTTGGAAATGCGCTCTTCGCCCCACGTGGGCAGCCACTTCACGGCCTTGATGGCGTCAAGCGCGCGCTGCCGGAGATGATTGCGCTCCATGCCGATGAACCATTGCTCGGTGGCGCGGAAGATGGTCGCATTGTGGCAGCGCCAGCAGTGCGGATAGCTGTGCTCGATCTTCTGCTGCGCGAGCAGGGCGTGGTTTGCTTGCAGAATTTCGATGACGATCGGGTTGGCCTGCCAGACCGTCTTGCCGATGAGCTCCGCGGGAACTTCGTAGCCTTCGGTTTGGAAGAAACGCCCGGCGGCGTCGACTGGGCAGTAGGTCGCGATGCCGTATTTTAGACCCACAACGTAGTCTTCCAGGCCATGTCCTGGAGCTGTGTGGACGGCTCCCGTGCCTTGCTCGAGCGTGACGTGATCGGCCAGGATGCCGAGCGAAGAACGGTTGAGAAACGGGTGCTGGAACAGAGCGCGATCCAGATGTGCGCCGGGGAACGCCGCGAGTACTTGCGGATTCGCCCAGCCGCAGCGTTCGGCGGTGGCGTTGAGAAGTTCCGAAGCGACAATATAAACATCGCCGCCTTCCACTTCGACGGCGGCGTACGGGAACTTCGGGTGGAATGCGATGGCAAGGTTGGCCGGAAGAGTCCAGGGCGTGGTGGTCCAGATGAGGCCGAAGACGCGGCGGCCGGCCAGTGCGGGATCGATCTTTTCCGGTTCGGACGTTAGAGCGAAACGCACCCACACGGATGGGCTGGAGTGGTTCTCATATTCGACTTCGGCTTCGGCCAGGGCGGTGCGGTCATGAATGCACCAGTTGACCGGCTTTAGGCCTTTATAAACGTAGCCTTTGTCGAGGAAATCGACGAACGCGCCCGCAATCACGGATTGGTACTGCGGGCTCATGGTGAGGTACGGATCCTGCCAACGCCCGAAGATGCCGAGGCGCTGGAACTGCTCGCTTTGCGCGGCGACCCACTTGGCGGCGTACTTGCGGCACTCGCCGCGGATTTCGGCGATCGACATCTTCGCCTTCTTCGAGCCGAGGTTCTGGTCGACTTTGAACTCGATGGGCAGGCCGTGGCAATCGAAACCCGGGATGTAGGGCGTGTCGAAACCCGCCATCGTCTTCGACTTCATGATGAAGTCCTTTAAAATCTTGTTAAAGGCGTGGCCGAGATGAATGTTTCCGTTGGCGTAAGGCGGGCCGTCATGCAGGATGTAGGTGGGGCAACCGGCGCGCGCGGCGCGGATTTTCGCGTATAGATCTTCGGCGTTCCAGCGCGCCAACATCTTCGGCTCTGTCTGCGGAAGATTGGCCTTCATGCCGAAGTCCGTACGCGGGAGATTCAGCGTCTGCTTCAAATCCATCTGTGAAGATTCCATTTGGGAAGAACCTTTAATTATACTGGGCAACTTCGGAGGGGACCATAATGCTTTCACGGCGGGATCTGTTACGGGGCGCGGCGGTGGCGGGCTTGGCGGGATGGCGCGCGAGTGGGGCGGATGCGGCGTCTATGATCGGCGTCCCATTTGCGGCGACGCCGACCGTGCGGTTCGGCGTGATCGGAACCGGCGGGCGCGGCACCAGCATGTTGCGCGAGATGCTGGCCCTCGACAACGCCAGAGTGGCGGCGGTTTGCGACGTGAACCGCGATGCCGCCCTTACGGCGCAGGGCCTGGTCGAAAAGGCGGGCCAACATGCGCCCACCGTGTACACCGGGAGCGACCATGCGTACGAAGCTTTGGTGGGGCGGCTGGACCTTGACTTCGTCTATATCGCCACACCGTGGGACTGGCATGTGCCAATGGCTCTCGCCGGGTTGAAAGCCGGCAAACACGTCGGGTTGGAAGTTCCGGCAGCCACAACGTTACAGGGTTGCTGGGATCTGGTGAACGCCTCCGAACAGGCGCGCCGGCATTGCCTGATCATGGAAAACTGCTGCTACGGCGAGAACGAACTTCTGGTGCTGAACATGATTCGCGCGGGCCTGTTCGGCGATCTGATTCATGGCGAAGCCGCATACCTTCACGATTTGCGGGAGGAACTCTTGAGCAATCGCGGTGAGGGACTCTGGCGGCGCATCCCTCATACGGTTTTGAACGGAAATCTTTATCCGACGCATGGGCTGGGTCCAGTCGCGAATTACATGGGAATCAATCGCGGAGACCGGTTCGACTATCTGGTTTCTGTGAGTTCTCTGCAGGAAGGTTTGGAAGCTTATCGGGACGCGCATTTTCCCGCGGAAGATCCGAAGCGGAAAGAGAAATACACGGAAGGCGATATGAATACTTCGGTCATCCGCACTGCGCTGGGCCGGACTATTCTTTTGCAGCATGACGTGGTGAATGCGCGGCCCTATTCCAGAATCAACGCCATCCAGGGAACTAAAGGAATTTTCCGCGACTATCCGCCGCGTATCTATTTCGACGGGCAACCGGGAGAAGAAGCGTATTCTCCGATTGACTCATATAAAGACAAGTACGAGCATCCGCTCTGGAAGCGCACCGGAGAACTCGCCAGGAAACTGGGAGGGCACGGCGGCATGGATTTCGTGTTGCTCTACCGTTTGGTGGAGTGCATGCGCGCCGGAGTTCCGCCTGACATCGATGTCTATGACGCGGCCGCGTGGAGCGCCGCGGCTCCGCTAAGCCAGCAATCTGTGGCAAACGGAAGCGAGCCTGTGAAATTTCCGGATTTCACGCGAGGCAAATGGTCTCAGCACCGCGGTTGGCTAATGCCGGACTAATTATTTTTTCGTCGCCGGTTCTTTCGGCTTCGGCTTCTCGCCGGCTTTTCCTCCCTTTCCCGGCGGCTCATCCGGGGCGTCCGGAACCTCGTCGTATTTGACGATCACGGATACGCGCCGGTTCGAAGCATCCCCGGGGTCTTTTGGATTGCGGAGGTCCTGATCCGCAAACCCACGTACCTGCATCACCTGCCCGGGCTTCAACCCCAAAGGTTCCATCAGGCGGCGCGCGGCGTTGGCGCGGTCGGCGGAAAGTTCCCAATTGCTGTAGCCCGCGTTTCCGCTGAAGGGTGTCGCATCCGTGTGGCCTTCAATCAGGAGGCGATTCGGCATCTTCCCTAACTCTTCGGCGAGTTTGGTCAGTAACTCGCGCCCCGTTTCCGACGGTGTCGCGCTACCGCTCTCAAAGAACATTCCCTTCTTGGTCTCCAGCAGTTCGATGCGCAGACCTTCGCCCGTCACCGACATCTGAATATTGTCTTTGGTCTTCTGGAAGTGCGCCATTTGTTTGATGGCCGCCTGAAGCTTGTCCTTAATCTGCTTCATGTCATCCTTCTTCACTTCGAGCGCATCTCCGGTTCCGGCCATGCCGCTTCCCACCTGCTTGCCTTTGCCGCTGGGATCCTGGAAATATCCCCCGATCGCTTTCCGCACATCCTGGCTGCTGTTCAGCAACCAAAGAACGATGAAGAGCGACATCATGGCTGTCACAAAATCCGCGTAGGCGACTTTCCACGCCCCGCCATGGTGGCCGCCATGGCCGCCCTTTTTTTTCCTAACGATGTAAACCGGCGCAGGAACCGGCGGAGTATTAGTGGCCACCAGAACCTCCCGCGGGGGCGCCCCCGCCCTTGATAGCCTTCTCGAGATCTTTAAAGGATGGCCGGATATCCGCGGGTATGGAGCGGCGCGCGAACTCAACCGAGATGGCCGGCGCCATCCCTTTCGCGAATGACAGAAGCCCCACTCGGAGCGAGTTATAGTACTGCGATTCCGCGTCGTTCATTTTGGTCATGCTTCCAGCCAAGGGTCCAAAGAAGCCGTAACACAAGAGAATGCCGAGAAAAGTTCCCACCAGCGCGGCCGCCACTTTTTCGCCGATGGCTTCCGGCGGTCCACCGAGAGATCCCATCGTGATGACCACGCCGAGCACGGCTGCTACAATCCCCAGGCCTGGTAACGCATCGGCTACGGTCGTCAAGGACGTGACCGGGATCGCCGCCTCATGATGATGGACCTCCAGATCCGTCTCCATCAACTGATCGAGTTCATAAGGTGGGACCACCCCTGACAGCGACGTCCGCAACGTGTCGCAGACGAAGTCGAGCGCGTGGTGATCTTTCAAGAACTTCGGATATTTCGAGAAGAGCGCGCCGGCACTGGGGTTTTCGATATCTTCTTCCAATTTCGCCAAGCCCTGTTTGCGGGCGTACTGGAAGATGTCGTTCAGCATTTGCAGGCTGTCCAGATAGAATTTGGCCGAATACTTGCTGCCCGATAGCACGGCGATTAAACCTTTGAAAATCTTGATCACGACGGGCAAAGGATTCGCCACCAGCAGGGTGCCTAAAGCGGCGCCTCCTATAATCAGGAGCTCGGCTGGTTGCAGCAGAACCATCAGGTTCCCTTTCTCCATCAAGTAACCGCCAACCACGGCGCCAATTACAACGAGGATTCCAATAATCGCGAACATTTGTCGTTTTGCCTTAGTGATGCTATCGGCGAAACTTCGGCGAAACTTCAGTTCGCGGAGCAGGAATTTAAGGAATGCACAGAAGATTGTCGATCAGTCGCGTCGTTCCCACCCAGATCGCTCCCATGACACGCACAGGTGCCCCCCCGATCGTGTTCACCGGGTTCATCGTCGTCGGGTCGGCCAGATCAAAGTAGTCGATCCGCACGCCGGTCCGATGCAGTATCGCGCGGCTCTCTTCCAGAATGCTCGCGGTATCACGTTCTCCGGCCATAATCCGGCCTTGGGCGGCGATCAGCGCGCGGTACAAGCAGGTCGCCTGGACGCGCTCTTCGCCATTTAGCCGGCGATTCCGGGAACTCATCGCCAGCCCGTCGGGCTCCCGCACCGTCGAAACCGGGACGATCCGGACCGGGAAATTCAAGTCCCTCACCATGCGCTCGATAACCGCCAGTTGCTGGGCATCCTTCTCACCGAAAAAGGCAAGCTCGGGCTGAATGATGTTGAATAGCTTCGCCACCACGGTGGCTACCCCTCGAAAGTGCCCGGGCCGCGAAGCGCCGCAAAAGTGCTCGGAAACACCGTGAACGTCGATCACCGTCTCGGCCGCGCCCGGATACATTTCCTCAACGGATGGCGCAAAGATCAAGTCCGCTCCAGCGTCCGCGCATAATTCGCGATCGGCGGGAAGTGTTCTGGCGTAGCGTTCGAAGTCTTCCCGTTGATCGAACTGTATCGGGTTGACGAAGATGCTCACGGCCACATATCCCGATTGCGCGCGGGCCTGTTGAATGAGGCGGGCGTGACCGGCGTGCAGAGCGCCCATGGTAGGCACCAGGCCCACGGGATGCGCAGAGCGCCGCAACTCTGCACGCATACGCGCAACCGTGGTGATGACCGGAATGCTCACATTAATCGAGACGAGGCGGGAAGACTCCGGACTGAACCTCTTCGATATACGCGCGCGCGCCCCGCGTAAGTGCGTCTCCCAAGTCCGCGTATTGCTTCACGAAGGACGGAACAAAGTCAGTGAAAAGACCGAAAGCGTCATAGCTCACCAGCACCTGCCCATCGCAATCGGGACCAGCGCCGATCCCGATGGTGGGAATGTCCAGGTTCTCCGAAATCGTGCGCGCCAGCGGTGCGGGAATGCACTCCAGCACGATGGCGAACGCACCGGCTTGCGCGATGGCATTCGCTTCATCGATCAATTTTTGCGCATCCGCATCGGTGCGGCCTTGGATAACGTAGCCTCCCAGTTGATGGACGGATTGCGGCGTAAGCCCGACGTGTCCCATCACCGGGATGCCCGCGTCACTGAGACGGCGAATCACGTCGGGATGGTGGCCGCCTTCCAGCTTCACGCCCGACGCGCCGCCTTCCCGCATCAAGCGCCCGGCGTTCCGCAAAGCTTCCTCGATGCTCACTTGCCAGGAAAGAAACGGAAGATCCGCGATCACCAGCGCTCGCTCCGTGCCACGGGCCACGGCTTGCGTGTGGTGGACCATGATGTCCATCGTCACCGGCAGCGTGGAATCGTGTCCCATGATCACCATTCCAAGCGAATCGCCGACCAGCAGCACGTCGATTCCAGCGCGATCCAGCAGCCGCGCCATGGTCGCGTCGTATGCCGTGAGCATGGCGATTTTCCCGCCCTGCTTCTTACGTTCACGCAGCGTGGTAACTCGGACGCGCTTCACGCCAAAAGTTCCTCGAAGCGGGCCGCGATTCCCGGTTCCATCCCACGTTGACGCGCAATGGTGAGCGCCTGCAGGCTCCCCGCGCGATAGAGATTCTGGATGGACGGCGTCATTTGTGCCATCGCCCCCAAATGAAGCTCGACCGTATGAAGATCGCCGCGTTCCACCGGGCCGGTGAGCGCTTGCGTTGGGCCCCTTTCGATGGCATTCTGTAGCGACGTGCGCATCATCGGAGAAAGCGCGACAATCGCTGTCGTTTCCGAAAGTCCGGCGCGCTGCATAGTCTGGATCGCGGCATCCATCACGGCGATCAGGTGATTGCTCGCGATGGCGGTTGCCGCATGATAGAGCGCGCGCGATGCTCCGGGGATGCGTAGAATTGAGCCATCCAGCAGGTTTGCGATCTCTTCCGCCCAAACGAGGGCATCTCCATCGCCGTCGATCGCGAAGGAAATCCCGGCCAACGCATGGTATCCGGCGTCCGGGGTTGCGAACGTTTGCAGCGGATGAATGGCCCCGCAGTGCGCGCCTAGCTCCCGCAGCGGATTGAGCAACTCCGCGCCGTGAGCGCCGCACGTATGGAGCAGGGTCTTCGCGGAAGGCGGAAGCTGAAGCGCCACGTCCACTATGGCCGAATCCGGGACGGCGATCAATATCCGATCGCACTGGAGCCCGCCGAAAGGGACCGCTTCCACCCCACCGCCGATGAACGTCGCCGCCGTTTCGGCGTGTTCCATCGAGCGGCTCGCTATCGCCGGTACATCCTGCCCGCGCTCCCGCAAGTGTCGTCCCATCGCTTGCGCGACCCGGCCCGCACCGGCGATTCCAACAGTCAAGCGCGCGAACCGAGCGCGCCGATAATCGCGTCCGCGTCGAACACGCAGCCCGCCCACGTGCCGCCGCTCGCGTTCTGGAGCGCGGCCCACAAGCGCGTATCATCGGGCAGTCGCGGATCAGGCGCGAGATCGGGCCGCGGCATTCGCTCGGCGAGTATTTGCGCACCCATCTCCGCGCCGAAGTGACGCTCGCCTTCGCCTACCAAATCCACTGAGCCTTCGAGCTTGTTGCGGTCGATCACAATCTCAATCATGTCGCCTTCCAGCACTTTGCCCAACGGGCCGCCTGCCAGCGCTTCGGGCGTGATGTGGCCGATGCACGCGCCGGTGGATACGCCGCTGAAGCGCGCGTCCGTCAACACCGCGACGTGCTTACCGAAGCTCAAATGCTTCAGCGCGGAAGTGATCTGGTAGATCTCTTCCATGCCGGAACCCATCGGCCCGCGGCACATCAGGACGATGATCTCGCCGCTCTTTATCGGATTGGGCACGTGCCCGCGGATCGCGGCTGTAGCGGCTGCTTCGGTAAGGAAGACGCGCGCCGGACCGCGCTTACGATACACGCCGTCCGCATCCACCATGCTCGGATCGATCGCGGTGCTCTTGATGACCGAACCGCCCGGCGCGAGATTCCCATGCGGGAACGTTACCGTAGACGTCAAACCGCGTGCGCGCGCCGCGTCAGGGCTCATGATGACGTGATCGGGATCGATGCCGTCGCGGTCCCGCAGGTTCTGACGCAATGCCCGGCGGCGTTCCGACTGCTCCCACCAATCCAGATTCGCGCCCAGCGTTTCGCCCGAAACCGTGAGTGCGTCCAAATGCAGCAGGCCGAGTTTACGCAAATGCAGCATCACTTCCGGAACCGCGCCCGCTTGAAAAACCTGAACGGTGGGATGGCCGACCGGCCCGTTCGGCAGGGCGTCCACTAAACGCGGAACCTGCCGGTTGATGCGGATCCAATCCTGCGCTTCGGGACGCTTTATTCCAGCCGCGTGCGCCACAGCCGGTAAATGCAGGATCAGGTTCGTCGAGCCGCCAAAGGCCGCGTGGATGGCCATCGCATTGTGGATGGCGTCCGGCGTCAGAATGTCGCGCATGGCGATCCCGCGTTGCTCCAGCGACAGGACCGCCTTGCCGGAGCGGCGCGCGCAATCGAGCCAGATCGGATGGCCGGAAGGCGCGAGCGCGGCGTGCGGGAGCGTCATCCCCAAGGCCTCCGCCACCACCTGCGAGGTCGCCGCTGTCCCTAGAAACTGGCATCCTCCGCCGGGACTGGCGCACGCATGGCACAGCGCGTCGGCCGCATCTTCCAGCGTCATCTCCCCATGCGCGAAGCGCGCGCCCACAGCCTGCACGCGTCCCGCATCTTCGCCCTTTTCAGGCAGCAGCGTGACTCCGCCGGGAACCAGAACGCAAGGCAAATCGCGGCTTCCGGCCAAGGCCATCATCATGGCGGGCAAGCCTTTATCGCAGGTGGCGACGCCGATTACCCCGCGGCGCGTCGGAATGGAACGGATCAGACGTCGAAACACCTGCGCGGCATCGTTGCGATACGGGAGGCTATCGAACATGCCGGTGGTGCCTTGCGTGCGGCCGTCGCACGGATCTGTGCAGTAAGCCGCGAAAGGGATGGCGTCCATCGCCGCTAACTCCTGCGCCGCGGCTTCCATCAGCAGACCCACTTCCCAATGCCCCGTGTGCAAGCCAAGCGCGACCGGCGTTCCGTCCGGCCGGCGAATGCCGCCGTGCGTGCTGAGGATCAGAATCTCCTTGCCGCCCAGCTTGGCTGGATTCCATCCCATGCCCGCATTCTGGCTCCATCCGAAGAGATCTCCGGAGGGGCTCGCGGTCAGCATTTCCGCCGTGATCGGCATCTGACCCTGCGGACCAGGCGCTTTCGAATGCATGGGAAACAGCGAAGAATCCCCGGAGTCGACGAGTTCTGTAAAAGACTGCATGGTCAAAGCTTGATTGTAAGGGTTTCCTGACGGTAAGGCTCCGGGACGAATATCCGGAGATATCCGACGACCGCTGCCCGGGGCTTCGGCGAATCGCTTCAAACCACGGATGTTTACCCGCGGACGATTCTGGCTCGAATCAGGCCCGTCACCTCACCGGCTTTCGGAAGGCGCCCGCTTTGCTTCTTCGAATAGACTTGATCGCCATCGACGAAAACATCGAAAGCTCCCGGCGTGCCCGCACGCACCCGAATCGGTGCTCCGAATTCCCGTTCCAGATCGTTCTTGAGACGCACGGCCTCAATCTTGATGTCACTTCAGAAAAAACAGCGTTTGATCTCGATGTTCATACCTGGCCCCGGGTCATGCGCCGCCTTCCAAACGCCATCACCGGAATGAGTATAGCGCCGCACCATCCTCTCCCGTCCGCCATCCGGAATTAAGCCCTGTGAATGGGTCCACCGATCATGGTGCGCGGCACGCGATAAGTGAGGTCCGCGTGATGCGGCGAAGGCTTCCGTACTTTCGAAGGACGGCCGCTTTCCCGCATGCGCTGATCCGCCACCGTCCACGGCGGAAGCGTCTCTTCCGTCTGGTCCCAATGCGTCACCGACGCTTCATCGCACCACTCCAGGAGAAACGGCATGGCCGTTTTGTGCGAGCCGGAGATCATGTATTGCCGCATATTTTCCTGCGTGTCCCAGGCCGTCATCGTCCAGAATGTCAAGCTTCGGTCAGCCAGCAAAGCACCGGTTCGAAAGCCGGGCGCGCGCTTCACCTGTTGTAATGACCGCGTGGTGTGAATGAAAAACCGGGGAACAAAACGCAAGGAGCGGATTCGGAGACGCGTCAGACTAACGAATGGCATTCCATTCCACGGAATCATCATACCCGTTCAGCCTGGAGGAACTCTGGGCGCATTGCCACAGGCAGGGCTCCCGCAAACATCTGGCATGAAGCCCACGCGCGTGCTGATCACGGTCAGCGCGGTTGCACCCCGCAAGGGGAGCCGTACCAGTCCAGTATGGAAGCCGCTCCCGAGACGTGTCGTTACATTGTCCGTTCCGAGAACGGCGCTTGACCATGATGTCCCGAATCGCCGCCTGTCCTATCGCTTCCGGCCAGGCCCTCGATGCCATACAATCTATCGTGACATGCCTGCCGGATTCCTCGAAGCGCTCGGCGGTGAGGCGGGGTGCAGGCGGCTATCCGCCGAATTTTACGGGCGCGTTGGCAAGGACCCGCTTCTCCGTGCTCTATTCCCGGGCAAGAGTCTCCGATGCGCCACGGAGGAATTCGCCGCTTTCCTCATCCAGTTCCTGGGTGGCGATGAGGAGCAAACGCAGCAACGCTGGTGGCTGAGCTTGCGCGAATCGCACGCACGTTTCCAAATCAGTTCCGCTGAGCGGAGCGCTTGGTTGAAACATATGGCTGCAACGCTCGCTGACGCCCCGCTCGATCAAACGGCGCGAACGGCGTTACAGCAATTCTTTTTGCACAGTTCCGCTTATGTCGTAGGCAAGGAAGCGGGCGAGCCGGAGCATGAAGAGCTACGGGAGCGTTGGAACGAGCAGCGCGTTTTAGATGACACGATCAAGGCCATCGCCTCCGGCGCCGATCCGGAAGCCGTCGTTCTGGCGCGGCGATTTGTGACCCGGCCGTCGGTATTCGTTGGGCTACTGGCGAGGATGCTCCAATCCGGCCGCGCCGCGTTGATTCATTTCGTGAGTGATGCGGTGGAGAGTGACCCTTCACTCAAGAACCGGCGTTTTTCTGGAAGAATGCTCTTGCACTTCGCCGCCGGCGCAGGTTGCCTCGCAGCGGTCGCGTTACTGCTGCGCTCAGGCGCGGATCCAAACGTTCGGGATCGCGGCGAACATACGCCCCTCTACTGCGTTGCGAACGAGTGCGCCTCGGATACAGGCGCGGAAATCGTTCGGTTGCTGGTGGATGCCGGCGCCGACGTCGGTGCTTGCGGCGGGGCCACGAGGGCGACTCCATTGCATCTGGCCGCAAGGCGGGATTTCCTTGAGATTGCCCGCGCGTTGCTCGATTGCGGCGCGTCCATCGACGCGAAAGACCGCAAGGGCGATACACCACTGCGGCGAGCCATCAATTGCCGTAGCGCAGCGGTGGCCGGTTTGCTGGTGGAGCGAGGGGCTCGGGCTTGACGTTAAATTTGTGACGGCCGGGAAAACAGGCTTGATCCTTTCTGCTTACGGACCCTCCGGCCAATCCTCATCCGGACGCGCGGGAAGCGGCTGATCCGCACTCAGATTCGCGGCTTGGATGTCAGCGAAGATGAAGTTCTCGGGTGGAACCGGACTGCCCGCCAGCCGACGCAAAAGCGCGAGCTGCCCCGCGTGCGTCATCGCGTCCGAAAACGGACCCTGCAACAGAATCTCCGGAGTAATCTCGCGCAGCGTCGTCCCCATCTCAATGTGCCGAGCAACGTCCGCGATCATTTCATGAAAATGCGCGATCGCCGCCGGAAACTCCGTGAACTCCGGCGCCCGGTAACTCCCGCCGATAAAGAAGGTGCGTGAATACCCCAGCACGTCGTCCATGTGCCGGATCAACTCATGCGGCGTTCGCACCTTGGGCGCCGCTCGAAACACGCCGAATTCCGCAGGTGCGCCGCGAAGCGCCTTCTGCGTCCGGTAGGCAAGCGCGGCCAGAAAGTGGTGGAGAAGAGTTTGCTTCGGATTCATAGTCGTCTTCAGCGTGTCCCGCGGGCGGCCGCCCGAATCATTTTCTCAATTTCCTCCACCCCATTTCCCTTCGCGATCGCGTCCAGCGTCCGCCCTTCCGGCGAGCAAATCCCGCCATCCGCACCCCGGTCCAGTAAGAAGTGCACCATCTCCTGGTTGCTCCGCATCACCGCGAACGCCAGCGGCGTCTGCCATGGTTCCGCATAGAGCGGGTAAAGAGGATACTCGCCGAAGGGCCGATCGAGCGCGCCCGGATCTTCCTCCAGGATGACCTTTACCCGCTGCGTCAACCCGCGCTCCACCGCTTCCATAATGTCCACCGGCCCGCGCAGAATCAAATCCCGCAGCTCCGTGTGCCCCGCATAATCCGCCCATCCCGCCGGAGTGCCATGATATTTCTCTTCACGGGCCCGCACGTCCGCGCCGTACTGCAGAAGCACCGCGGCCGCGCTCAGATTTCCATTGAATGCCGCCGCATGCAGCGGCGTGTACCCGTAAGTGGAATCCACCGAAGTCTTCGGATCGTCCCGGACATCCACCGAAGCGCCCGCCTGGATCAGGGCTTCGATCACCACCCCGGATGCGCGTTCACTCGCGCGCACAATCAGGCGGCCCCACCGCTCGCCGGGCTTGAGCGCATCCGGATCTCTGCGCAGCAGTCTCTCGCGATCGCCCGTTCTTCCCAACGCAATCGCTGCCGGTAAACGAACCTTCGCGCCCCGTTCCAGCAGCACCTGCGCCATCTCCACTTCTCCCATCAGCGCGGCTTGATCGAGCGCCGTAAAACCTGCTTCGTCAAGCGATTCCATGTCAGCGCCAAGATCCAACAATGTTGTCAGGGACTGCGCCTGCTTCTTGATCACGGCCAGATGCAACGGCCGGCGGCGCCGGTTGGCCATATCCATCCGCCTCTCCAGCTCGCCGGGCCACCGCGCAACCACTTTCCGAATCGCTTCCGCGTCTCCGGTCGCCACCGCCGAGTAAATGTTGTGCCGCGCCCCATGAGCTAAGAGGTACCCGACAATCTCCGGGCTCGCCTGCACGTATTCCCACGCCGTCGCCCATCCGATGACGCCGAGCTCGTGATAATCCCCTTCACCCACCGGATCCGCACCATGCTCCATCAGAAGTCGAATAATCGGAAGGTGCTGCTTTTCGGCGGCGAAGTGAAGCGGATACGCGTTGTCACCCTCGCACCGGATGTTGGGGTCCGCGCCCCGTTTCAGCAGAAATTCGACAGCCGCGCCGCTCTTGCCAAACACGGCGTGATGCAGCGCGGTTCTCACCCCTGGGCCGCCCGTCTCATTGAGCAACCCCGGATCGGCGGCCAGCAGTGCGTCCAGTTGCGCGAGATCTCCTTGGCCGGCGGCACTTTGCCAGGCGCGGACTTTGGCCTCCGTCGTGTCTTTATCCGTCGCGCTTGGCTGATGCGAAACGACATGGACTTTCAGCGCCGCCCAGGTTTCGAACCCATATTCCCGCGCGATCACAAACTGCGCATCCGCCAGCAGGAACCGTCCGCTTTCCGGATGAAATTCACTGATACGGGCTAAGGCTGCGGGAGCCCCCGCGCGATAGGTTTTGAGAAGTGACTTGGCCTGATTCTTGAGTTGTTCCAGATTGGGCCGGGACGGAAGCTGCTTCTTCATGGAAATCTCCTTTCACTGATTTGCCTGTGTCCGCTTTGCAGGCTGAAAGAAGATTCGGAACCTTCAAGATCCAGAGCTTTACTTCGTAAGGTGGGCTTCGCCCTTTCCGCGGACCGGGTGCGCCCTCTGCGCATTCCTAACCTAATCCTTCCGCGGCCCTGAAGTCAAAAGGTGGTTGACAAAAAAACTTGTTCTCGATACGCTACATACCAACTGGTTGGTATGTAATGACCCCTGACACCCGGCACTCCTCGAAAACACGGTTCCTCGACGCCGCCTTACAAGTAATTCGCGCCAAAGGCTACGCCGCCACCCGCGTCGAAGATATCTGCGAAGCCGCCGCCCTTACCAAAGGCAGTTTCTTTCATCACTTCACCAGTAAAGAAGATTTCGCTGTCGCCGCCGCGGAGCATTGGAGCAGCGTCACGGGCGGCATCTTCGCCGCAGCGTCCTACCGCTCGCTGGCGCACCCGCTCGATCGTCTCCTCGCCTATGTTGATTTCCGAAAAGCGCTTCTGCGCGGCGATCTTCCCCACATGACCTGCTTCGTCGGAACCATGGTGCAGGAGGTGTATCACACTCATCCCGCGCTCCGCGCCGCCTGCGAACAGAGCATCAGTGGACACGCCGCCACGCTGGAACCCGACATTGCGGAGGCAATGGAGCGCCACGGCGTTCCTGGTGATTGGACCGCCCGCAGCCTGGCGCTCTACATCCAGGCCGTGATCCAGGGCGCATTCGTTCTCGCCAAAGCCAACCAAGATCCCGACGTGGCGGCCGCCTGCCTCGACCACCTGCGCCGCTATCTCGAAATGATTTTTACCCAAACCCAAATAAGGGAGACCACCGCATGTCCGCACTAGCCTCTCAGCAAACGCCGATCAACCTCACCACCAAACCCGATACCGTCATCCGGCCCGGAATGCACTACGTCTTTCTGGAAAAGATCGGCCCGTTTCAGACCAACGCTCCGCAAGCCTGGCAGGATCTGCACCGTCTGATTCCCGCCATTGCCGAGCACAACCAGATCACCGGTTACTGCAGCCTCTACGAAGTGGAGCGGCAAGTCTATCGCGCCGGCGTTTCCGTCACGACCGAACCGCAACACCTGCCCGCCGGCGTCTCTTACGAACAGGTTCCCGGCGGCGAGTATGTTCGATTCACGCTGACCGGCGCGTACTCTCAACTTCCGGAAGCCTCCCGCCGCGCGTTCGAGATGGTCTCGGATCACCATATTCCCATAGGCGGCGGCTACAACATCGAGAACTACGTCAGCGACCCCAGGACGACCCCCGAAGAGCAACTCATCACCGAGATCCTATTCCCCGTTTCGAAGAAACCCGCAGCAACCGACGAATCCGCCATCCTCGCCGTCATCGACGGCATGGCGAAGGCGCGCTACGACAAAAGCGCCCAGGCGATCGCCGCTCCCTACGCGCCCGACGCGGCCATCTTCAACCTGGCGCCGCCGCTCGTCCATCATGGCATCGACATCCCGGAGACTCAAGAATGGCTCGACACCTGGGACGGGCCGATCCAAATCGAGCCCCGCAATTTCGAGATTACCGTCGCCGGTGACATCGCCTTCTGCCACGGCTTCATGCGCATGACAGGCAATAAGAAAGGCGTTGACCAGCCCGTCCGCTTCTGGATGCGCGAAACCCTCTGTCTTAAGCGCAATCAGGACACGTGGCGGATCGTTCACGAGCACACCTCCGTCCCGTTCTATATGGACGGCTCACTCCGGCCCGCTTTCGATCTGGAGCCTGAGAGCTACTGACGATCCCTGCGTTCTATTCCGCAACCATCCCGATCGTCCTCAGCCACGTCTCCACCAACTGCGGCCACGCCGTTATCGGAAACTTCGTGCGCCGCAGCCCAAACGCATGGCCGCCCCGCGCGTAGAGGTGCATCTCCACCTGCACTCCCGCGTTCTTCAGCGCAATGTAGTAACTAAGCGAGTCGTTCACATTGTCCACGTGATCGTCCTCCGCTTGCAGCAGAAACGTCGGCGGCGTTTGGCTCGTGATGTGAAGATCGGGGTTCAACAGCAGACCTTCATCCGCGCTGAGCGAATGACCCGGTTGGGCGATCGCAAACTTCTTCGTGCCTCGCGTCGCGTCCCACTTCGCGGCGGTCAACGAGAGATGGCCCGGATAAAGAGAGACCGCGAAATCGGGTCGGCAGCTCACTTGATCCGCGCCGTCGACCGCCGCATACAGGCGCG
Source organism: Bryobacteraceae bacterium (assembly GCA_965225785.1). GTDB lineage: Bacteria > Acidobacteriota > Terriglobia > Bryobacterales > Bryobacteraceae > Bog-113. The sequence continues at coordinate 1,457,733 of CBDDBV010000035.1, forward strand.
TCTGGAAATGCGTGCTCATTGCCGCCGATAAATGCCCGCCCGCCGAAAACCCCAGCACTCCAATCTTGTGCGGATCGATGTGCCACTCCGCCGCGTGGAACCGCACCAGCCCCAACGTCCTCTGCGCGTCTTCCAAAGCCATCGGCGATTCCGGATACGGCCCCGACTTCGGATACGGCCCCACATCCGTCACCCGGTATTTCGACAGCACACACGTAATCCCTTTGGGCGCCAGCCAATCGCAGACCTCCGTGCCTTCCAGGTCGATCGCCAGCCCCTGATAGCCGCCGCCCGGAAAAACCACGATCGCCACCCCCGTGTTCTTTCCCTTGGGTGAGTAGACCGTCATCGTCGGCCGGGTCACATTGCTCACCCCCACCAGCGGTCTGCCCGCAATCAGCGAATCCTTCCCGGATGTCTCCGCGGATTCCGGCCCTTTCACCGGTTGCGGATCGGGCGCTTTCCCCGGCCATATCGGCACCTGCGTATGTCCCGGGGATGGCTGCCATAAAGGCTTCTGCGCGCTCAGATCGCCGCACGCCAACACAACACCTAAAGCCAACAGCCAACCCTTCATCGCCATCCCCCAGGACCAGAATAGAGCCAGTTCGCTAAAGCATCGTTTCCAGCCGGACGTAGCTGGCTTCCATGCCGTGCTCCATTCCCGTGGCGAGCATGCCATCGCGCGTCTGGGCATCAGGCAGCGTCATCCGCATTGTCATCATCGTCCCTTTGCCGTCCGGCTCAAAAGTGGTTTCCACATGGTTCTCCGGCGTCGGATCCGGAAGGTGCATCCGCTCCACGTGCACAATGCGGTGGAAGGGTTCCAGCGCCACAAATTCACCCGTCACGTAAAACCCGTGTCCCCTTCCATCCGCCCATTCGTACCGGAGCTTGCCGCCCACTCGCGCATCGCACACGCACACCGGCATGGTCCAGCCCTCGGGCCCCAGCAGCCACTGCTGGATAATCGCGGGTTCCACATGCGCGCGGTACACCGCTTCCGGGGACGCGGCAAACCTCCGGGTCACGACAATATATCGATCGCCTTCCGTCTTCAGAGTCATGTTAGTCGTCTTGGTCATCGTTTCGGTCTGTCCTTTCGTTGTTTGGTCTGTGCCGCCAGCACCTGGTCCAGCCGCCCGTAGTTCGCCTCCAGAGCGTTGCGCAGGAGTTCCAGCCATTCATCGATCCCGGCGATGCCGCAAGGCGCAAGCCGGCACGGGCGCTTTGCTCCTTCTACCCGCCTTGTGATCAGGCCCGCTTCCTCCAGCACCCGTAAATGACGGGAGATCGCGGGCTGGCTCATGGCGAACGGCCGCGCCAGTTCCATCACCGTAGCCTCGCCCGCTGCGAGGCGGGAAAGGATGGCTCTGCGAGTCGGATCGCTCAGCGCCAGGAACGCGCTGTCCAGGTCTGGCATACTTAACTTACAAGTTATATAACTTGATAGTTAAATGTCAAGCGCGAGTCCAAAGTTTTTCCCAATTCCAGATCCCATAAGCCACCCCTTTCGGCAGCGGGAATCCGAGTTGGTGCGCGAGCAGGCAAACCTGTCCCCGATGGTGCGCCTCATGCGTCAGCATGTAGCTGAGCATCTCCACGCCGGCCGGCCATGGGGCCGCCCACCCGTCTCGATGAAACTCCTGCACGCCCCCGCCCGGTTCATCCAGCGCTTCGGCAAGCATCTCCGCGCATCGGGCCGCGCTCTCAGCCAACGCCGCCCGGGCCTGCTCCGGCGTGCAATGAGCGCGATGCAGTTGCGCCGGAACCGGCAAGTGCGGCGCCGTCAGCCTGACCCACTTCGCCCGCACATTATGCACATGCGTGAAGATCGCGGCAATGTTCCGTACCGTGCCCGGCGGTTTGGCTAGCCACGCCGCCGGGTCCAAATGTGCGATCACCGTTTGGTTCAGCCGGTCATTGAGCTCGAAAATCTCAGCCGCGGATCGCCCGTGCCGCCCGCGTTGCGGCTCATCGTACAGCGCCATCTCTTCCGCCGAAGGCCGCTCGAACATCCCCGACCATTTCTTCAGATCTTCCAGCGTCATCGCGGGGCGCCCCACATCCCTCTGCCGGATCCGCTCCCACAGAATCTCCACCGGCGCGTCCAGAACATGCAACTCCACGGCTGCGCCCAGTGCTCGCGCGCCGGTCCTCAGCGCATCCCGCTCGGATCGTGCCCACGTCCCCCACTCGATCACCACGCTCTGCCCACCAGCCAGCATCTCTTGCGCGAGCTTCCACTGCAGCTTCTCGATTCGGTCGCGGGCTTCGGCGTCCCCAACGTCAACCCCCATCGCGGCCATCCACTCATCGGGACACAAGCGAACCGCGCCCAACTCCTGCCGTACCTGCTTCGCGCGCGTCGTCTTGCCCGAGCCCGGCAGCCCGCACACAAGGATCAGCCGCGCACCGGTCTTAGGTAATTTGTCTCGCCCCATGGTCAGCTTCCCGAATTCTAAAGCTTCCCCCAATGCCAGCATCAGGCCAAACTCAATACATGCCGTTGCAAATTCCGGCCCGCCTCGACGCCCACTGCCGCACCACTCCATCGCGTGTTCAATGGCTCGACCGCCTCCCTCACATACTGCGCAATCTGGAGCGCCGGTGGTCTCTCACTCTCGGCGCGCCATTCGAAGACGCGAGCTGTGCCTGGGCGGCGCCGGTCCGGCTTGCCGGCGGCGCATCCGCGGTCCTCAAGCTCGCCATGCCCCACATGGAAGGCGAGCATGAAATCCAAGGCCTGCGCTTCTGGAACGGCGATCCCACAGTGCGGCTGCTAAATGCCGACGACGATCTTGGCGCGATGCTCCTCGAACGCTGCGAGCCGGGAACGCCCCTGCGCACTCTACCCGAACGCGAGCAGGACCTGGTAATTGCGGGCATCCTTCGGCGTCTGTGGCGTTCCCCCTCAGCACCGCACCCCTTTCGGCCGCTGTCGGCCATGATGGACTACTGGAGTCAGGAAGCGCTGGCGCATACCGAACGCTGGCCCGACGCCGGTCTCGTGCGCGAAGGTCTTCGCGTCTTCCAGGAGTTGTCTCGCGCCGTTCCCGCACGCGACCGTGTGCTCGCCACCGATCTACACGCCGGCAATATTCTGCGATCTTTACGCGAGCCATGGCTCGTTATCGACCCCAAGCCTTTCGTCGGAGACCCGGCCTACGACGCGACTCAGCACCTATTCAACTCTCACGCCCGGCTAAGTTCGGACCCGATCAGTCTGATCAGCCGCATCGCCGACCTGCTCGAACTAGACCGCGAACGCATTCGGCAATGGACTCTGGCGCGCGCGGCCGCCGAACCGCGAGAAAACTGGAAGGACGAAGGCTCGCTCGCGCTGGCGAGAACTCTGGCGTTCTAACTACATCGAAGGCAAGCCGAGACTCTTCGTGTCCTGCACTTCAACCTTGAAATCCAACTTGTCGCCGGCTTCCACATGCACCGGTTTGGCCGCCCTGACTATTCCCGCCGCCACCTTTGGTTCGCGATAGGCAATGCCCTCCCCGTTATTGACGGCAATCAGGAAGTAGTCCCCCGGCGGAACGGCGCCCATATGGTAGGAGCCGTCGCTATCGGTTTGATCCCGCTTATATGCCCACCTTCGCGTCAAGTCCTTGGGAAGAAGCAGAACGAAAGCGCCCACAAGCGGATTCCCGGCCTGTTCAGCCGTACCCGTGACCACGGCCGTCGCATGCGTTACCGCTAAGTCGCGGGAGATCACCTCACCTGGCGCGATGTTCAGTTCCAACGTCAGCCGATGACCAGTTGCGTCAACAAGGTACGCCGCGACGAATCCTAAATTCCCCGCCGTCACCTCGTAGCGCCCGGCAGGCAGATTGTTGAAAGAGAACTCTCCGTCCGCGCTCACCTCCGAGCTGTGGATAGCGCCTTTCTCATTCCGAAGCCCGACAAGGAGACTGGTTCCCGGCTCCGGGCGCTCACCCTCAAAACGCACGTGTCCGGACAACCCGCCCATCGGTTGCGGACGTAGATTGATTTCAATGTCGGCTGCTCCCACTTCCACCGGCTGCCGCACATGCCAACCGCTTCCTGTCGAGCCGGCCGGCGAGGCTGCCGAGATTTCGTACGATCCCGCCGGAACGTTATCGAATTCGAACTTCCCGTCGCTTCCCACCGTCTCTTCGAGGAATGAAATGCGTTGATTGGACACCACCTTGTACAGCCCGGCGCGGCCGTCGCCAAACTGACCGGACGGGGTCGCGGTAACCTTGATCGCAAACGCCGGGGCGAGCGGCAAGATCACCGGAGCCTGCGCAGTCCCGCCTGCTTCCAGCCGAATCGGCGTCGCTTCCTCGGCGGTTTGAGCGCGGGGGTAGAAGGTGGTGAGGAACGCCGTCCCGCGCACATTGGGATCAGGCGAATACTCTCGCCTATCTTGCTCCGGCTCTTCCGCGGAACTCTCCGCCGCTTCGGGTGAACCGGCGCGGCGGCCTTTCGCAACCAAACTTGCTATTCGCGCAGGGTTGAGGAGTGCGTCGGCAAACCACGGCCGGCCCATCGCGCAAACGTAGTAAGTTCCCGGGCGTAGGTTTGAGAATCGATACTCTCCGTTGGAGTCGGCGCGCATCTGGCCGCGCGTCACAATTTTGCGCTCGCCGTCAGTGACAATCGATTCCAGTAAGGTCACCAAGGCGTTGCCTACCGGCTCCGAGTCCTCATCTTTGACTTGCCCGGAGATGACGCCCGCCCGATACGCCTCAAAAACGATATTGCTGTTATCCAGCCCTTCGCGCACAATGATCGCGCTGGATACACCGTCGAAGCCCGCTTGTTTATAGTTCTGCGGCGGATATCCGGGCTTGCGGATCGTGATCGAATACTTGCCGTCCTGCTCCACCGCGAATGCAAAGCGGCCATCGCCTTTCGTCGTCTGCCCCAGCCGCTGATCGCGAATCACCGGCGATGTCACGGTAACCCAAACATTCGTGAGCACCTTGTGAGTACGCCCATCCACCACCACTCCGCCGATGGTGTAGCCGTGTGCGCCCAGCGGAACGGTGGCGGCACAGACCAAGGTAAGTATCCAGCGGGCCGTCATAATTAAGGCCCGGTCACCGAGGTCGCCTCTACAGCGGCTGTACGATGGTCGCCGGCGCCCAAAGTGATAGCGGTACCGCCAGGCGACAGAATATCTTTAGCGGACGGCGGGCCGGTCCATGCGCGAACGCGATAGTCGCCCGGAGTCACGCCCTCGATCTCATAATGGCCCTGCTCATCGCTTTCGGTAACCTTCAGTAAGTCCGTTACCCCGCTCGCGGGAATTAGATACACCATCGCGTCAACAGCCGGGCGATCGTTCGCCGTTACTTGGCCTGCCAGGGTTGCGCTATCCCCTCGAACCACAATATGTAATTCGCCCGCGTCGCCGTTCACGCTGAACTCGTTGTTCAGCACGTCGACACCACCAAGCATTGCGGACGCAAGATAGTCGCTGTGGCTAATGAGGGTTGCTCTCAATCTGTACCGGTCCGTAATTACATCGGACAGTGCCGGCGGCTCGTCTTTGCCTCCAGCGGACTCGGTAGCCGTTTGGAAATGGGGAAGACCAGGCTGACCGATTCGCGCCGGCCTTTTGGCGACTTTTCCAATCGTTGCCTGCCGCACGTTGGCAGGCGTCCGCAGCGGCTGCAACATCAGCATAACTGGACTATCCGGCTGCGCCCCGGCTTCGTAACTGACCGAAACCGGTATTTTCACTCCGCCCATCAGTTCCACGTTCACGTTCTGAAGTGGCTCCGCCTCGATGCTGACCGGAACTTCCGCCGCCACATACTTCGACGGATCGGCCCCGTATTGCAACGCCCGCAACGTGTAACTGCCGCGCGGAACATCGATCACCCGGAACTGCCCTGTCGATAGGTTTACGGAAGCCCGGCCGATCGGTAGCCGGTCGCCGTCGCGATAGAGTTGGATCTGCGTCCACGCCCGCGGCAGAATCCCGGTTAGCCGCCCGTTGATGTCGAAAGCCGGTTCCGGCGTCTGCCGGAAGTCCGCGCTGGGCCGTTCTCCCGGAAGTAAGTGCAGGACTGTAGCCGATGAGAGCGTTTCGACGCCGGGATAGTACACCGGCTGCACTCCTCGATGGTCGTTATTCTGATTCAGCGTCGTGCCGATGAAGTATGTGGTGGCGGACACCTCTCCGGCCAATCTGGCGACATAGTCCCCCGGCGTCAAACCGGACATATAATAATGGCCGCGATCGTCTGTGCGCGTCGATTGCGACGGGACATAACTTACTCCAGTGAAAGAAGATTTGATTTTTATGGCCTGAACGATTACCCCGTCCAGCGGCTCGCTATTCTCGTCCACCACGGTTCCTTCCATCGCCGAAGTGGGCACGAGCGTCATTTTTGCCGGAGCCGAATCGGCGTTCAATTCAACCGAGGAGTTCGCATAACTTAACGAGCGAATCTTCTGCGTTGACGGATCATCCACCTGACGCACTTCTTCAACGAAGGCGTTTTCGTTTCCGCTCGCCTCCTCTTCGGACAGGAACCCGGGCTTCGTTGCGTTGAGCGAGTAGAAACCTTGCGGCACACCTTCCACCCGGAACGAACCGCTCGCGTCCGTAAACCGGTAACCGGAAGCGACGCCGTTGAAGGTCACCAGCGCGTGAGGGACACCGGAGCCCGTAGCGGAATTCACCACCGTCCCGCTCAGAGTGGCTTGCTTCGGTGCTTGCGCCAGGCACTGCCACGCGATACCGGGTAACAAAACACTGTAGACCACGATGGCGCAGCTCAGGTTTCCCGGTTTTCGAAGCTGCACGCCTGACTATAACCGGATTCGGGAATCACTGCAAGACTATGACTCCCCACTCCGCCTAGCCGCTGCATCGCGCGACGCCTGTCTCCCAACCCGTCGCCCAACCGCGTCCTGGAAGAGCGCATGGTAAATCAAATACGTAGCCGCGTTCACCTGCCCTTCAACATCGACGCCGTTGCCCCGCGCCGCCTCCGAGAGGATGCTCCAAAAGAGCGTATCCATGGCGCGCGCCAAACCGGCGGTGTCCGTGTTCGGCCGCGCCCCTGGCATCTTCTGCAGAAACTGAAACAGCAGCGTCACCCGCCCCGTCGTCCAAGCCCGGATCTCTTCGTTCTTCCGCGCCAGCCCGCTATCCGAAAGCACGGCTTCCACCCAGGCCCGGTAAGCGCCCAGGTACCGGAAATCGTGAGAGAACGCGTGAGACAACAGCCCGTGGACGCCCGCGCGTACGTCCCCGAAAGCCTCCGGGTGCGGATCCATCCGGCTAAGAGCCTCCAACAGGTCGTCCATCAACACCAAAAGCAGTTGCCGTTTGGACCGGAAGCGCTGGTAAAAGCCTCCGACGGCAAGGTCCGCCCTCTGTGCGACCTCGTCCACCGAAGTGCCCGCGTACCCCTTTTCCCCGAAAAGACTCAGCCCGGCCGCTTTCAACCGGCTACGCTTATCCAAACTTCGCTTCTGGATCGGTTCGTTTGGGAGATCCTCACCCGCGAGTAAGTTCGGCCGCTCCGCCATGCCCGCTCCCGACCGGAATCATGACCCCCACCAACGCGCCGGCGCAGCACCAGAGCATCCAGCCTCCAAAAACACCCGCCACTTCCGGAGCCATGTTGGGGAACACCGCCGGGAAGAATGCGCTCGAGAACGGGTCCAGCAGCAGCGTCGGCAGCGCCACCGACACCGCGCCTCCAAGCCATTGATCTCTGGGCAACCGCGCGCGGCTGCATAGACGCCGGACCAGCCACGCCATTAAAGGAAAACTGATAGCGAATAGCAGCACGAGCCGTGTAAGGTCACCCGGATACAGCAACCGTTGGCCGGCCAGTCGCAATAGAACGGTGGCGACGGTCCACGCCGCCAGCCCGTAGAGAAAGAGACGCACATGGATAACGTGAACATGAATTCATGTTCGCACGCGTCTTCCCACGTGTCGCGTCCCCTGCTATCACTTAGTCGGCGCCGGGCTTGTCCAGTGCTCCTGTGGCAACGGCGTCGGGCCATACCGACCCCAGGGGTTGGAGCATCACCCAAGTTTCCGCGAGTTTTCCATCCGCAATCCGATAGGCCTGCATTCCCGCCCGGCTGCGAGCCTCTTTGGTCTTCGGATCGGTCCATTTGAAGGAAAAGCGGAACCATGCGCGGTCGCCATTGAATATGTGGTCATACACGACCACGCGGATGCCCGGCCTGTCCTGCCGCATCTTGGTCAGCTCCGCCGTGTAAGCCTCGCGTGTTACCGTTCGGCCACCTTGCTCGTCGTGCCGGATGAAATTTGGGCCGACGCAACTGGGATCAGATCGTATTGGCCCTCATGCCAGACCCGTTCCCAGCGGTCGAACAGGTCGCGCATGGTCTTCTCTTCTGTCATCGTTGAATTCCGTTGTGCATGTAGCGTGGGCGCGGTCGGCGTCCAGATAGTCGCTAAGAGAATAAAACAAGCACTCCGCCTCACCTTTTATTTAGGGTAGCAACGCTGCGTCGTCGCATAGGAGGATTCTCTTGCGTTCATGTAACATCAGCGTTCATCTGCGTTTAGTCGGCGGCCAGTAACAATCCGCTGATCGCGCCCCCACAAAACCCGTGTTACAGTCAAATCGTACTGAGGGAACTGTTCCCTGAGTATCTTAATTCGCTTTCGCATCCACCCAAAAACAAAAGGGGAAAGTGGACGAACGAAGCCAATTTTTTCAGGCTGCATTTTCCACGGGGAAGTTTACCAACCCGAACAAAACAAAGAGTCTTCTAGCCCGCTCCAGTCGTACCAAGTCCCCGAAGTCATTGGGTTCGTTTTGGACCCAATTCACCAACGGAAAGGCAATCGCGAGCACGATGCGCAGGATACTTCCAGCAGGCACTCTCTTCTTGGCGGTAAACGCCGTAACAGCCGCGCCGCAAACTTCCCCAGCAGCTTTCGAATAATCAAAAGCCTCCATCTTCACAGAACGATCCGGGACGGAGCTCTCGGTCCTCTACCTGGACCCAAGAATCCGGGAAGTATCGGCTCACTAAGACGGATTTTAAATAGGTAACTGAGCTATTGGTCCGCTGTTCGGGGGGCCCCTATAAGCAAAAACAAGTCGCCCGTGCGTATCGATGTACGCGCGCTGGGCATAGCCGCCGCTGGGTCGAAGTAGTTCCACGTGAGCCAGTCCTTTGAAGAATGGACTCGCCACCCCAAATTGACCGGGGAATGCCCGCTCTCCGCGCCGGTCGATATACCAAAAGCTTTCTCCGTCGCCACTACCGCGAGTCCTTCGCTGAAGCTCTCGGCTTGCCGAAACCGCGCGGCTATCACGATTGCACCTGTCTTATCTACGAAGCCGTACTTACCATCCACCGTCACCTTGGATAGCCCTGATGAAAATGGCTCCGCATCTTTAAAGCGAGGAGTAATTACAAACGTTCCCGTCTTGTCGATAAAACCCCAATCGTCGCCGGCACGAACCGGAGCGAGCCCTTCGGAAAAGTCACGGGCGCCGTCAAAGCGGTGCGGAGTAATGATGCGCCCAGCCTTGTCAATGTAAGTGAACTTGCATGAGCCGGCGGTGAAACTTCGGTCCGTGCTGCGCATGCCAGGAAACACTGGATTCATCACTCCACACGCGCCCTCGGGAAAGTAAAAACACGCTCCGTCGATAACGACGCGAGCCATCCCGTCTGCGAAATCGGTTCCGTCCAAAAGCGCGGGACTTATCACGAACGCACCGGAGTGGTCTATGTAGCCGAAGAGTCCGTTGACCTGTATCCGCGCAAGTCCTTCGGAGAAGGGGTACACGTACCCATTCGGGAAAGTTGCGAAGCGTGGCGCAATGGCAAAGTCACCGGACGTGTTGATGTAACCCCAGAGATTCACTCCTCTTTTCATCGCCGGAGCCAGGCCCTCGGAAAAGTCCCAGCCACGATAAAGATTCCTATCGAGCACCACCTTTCCCGTTCGATCGACATACTTGCCATCGCCCACCGCAATTTCAAGCAAACCGCCGTGGAACTCGGAGCCGCCATTGCCGTGGAAGGGTAGTATCGGCGGGATTACCACGTGACCCGAGACGTCAATATATCCCGACTTGTCACCCTTGGTAAATCGGTATAACGCGTCCGCCGATTGACTCCGCGGTATCCAGATCGAGTAGTCCCACTCGCAAGCGAGCGCGGCGGTAGCGATCGCGGCAAGCGTGAAGAGCCTGACCATTGGCCCTTTCATTACAACCAATCAGGCCGCTATCGCCGGGCTCAACACCGCTCTCGCTTTTCGCGACAACCACCACACCTCCACCACGTTCGCCACCGGTCCCACAATCGCCAGAGCGTAGTAAGGCGCGTGAATGTTCTCCCCCAACCGCAGTACCATCTCCACCAGCGCGATCAGAAACGCCACCAGGCACTGGCCCCACTTTGAGCGCACCGTCGTTTTCGGGTCCGTGATCATGAAGAAGATGAAGAGCTGGTACATGGGTCCCGTGATCGGCGCCACTTCGGCCAGGAACGCGTGCCCCGTGATCCCGCTGCGGATGAACGAAAGGACGATAAAGGAGATCACATAGACGCCGGTGATGTGCAGCCGCGCCACGCGCCAGGTGATAAGCGCGCCCAGCACCCACACAATCAGCATCGGCCAGAAAGTATTGCCCCACTGCACGCTCAGCGTGGAGAAATATTCCGGCGCCAGAATAAGCAGCGCGCAGATGGCGAAGTTAGTCGGGTTCCAAAGGTGCCGGCCGCGCCATCGCAACACATACTTTGACGTGATGGCGATCGCCGGGCACAAAGCGAACGGCCAATACTCGGGAGACCGGACTAAGATGCCCGCGCTGATTCCTGATATATAAGAACTCGCCAAGTGGGCGAATTTCCCGGTCATCATCCGCGAAAGCATGATCTCGAATAACATGGCCGTCGCAATCGCGAGCGCCGTACGCGGGAAGCTCTCGAGAAGTCCGAACGATAGCTGCCCCACCAGTAAGATCGAAGTAATCAGAATCGGCGGAAGGTAGCGGTTCTGGATGCTGAAGAATCGGCCGACGCCGGATGCGATCTTCGCCGTCACTCCGGCGGCGGGATGCGCCGTACCGGAGGCTGTCATCTCTGGACTCATGCGGGCTCCTCTATTCTATGAATCTGATTCAGCGCGGGGGCCGTGAGCTTTTGTATTTTCCCCGATGGCCAGCGAATCTCCACGCGATCGATAGCCGTCGCCGCGCCGGCCCCGAAGTGCAGCCGCCTTTGGTTCTGGGCGCAAAAACCGCTCCCGCCCGATACTTCCTGCACCTGCTGTTGGCCGTTCCAGAATACGGTCACACGCGCACCGATCGCACTACGGTTACTCCGCGTCCCCGCTAACTCAAATTCAATCCAATGGTTCTGCGGAGCTACCGAGTTCCTATAGAACAACAGCGGCCCGTTCTGATTCGCCACCACGGCGTCCAGCGCGCCTTTATTTTCGAAATCCGCCAGCGCGATCGAGCGCCCATCGAACACATCCGTCACGCCCACCAACTGCGCCACTTCGTGGAATTGCCCCGCGCCGTCGTTCATCCAGACGTGCTTATGCTGATAGCCGGAAAGGCTTCGCCCGTTCATCGGGGGCCAGTTCGCCGCGTCGGAGATGATCGCGCGATTGCCACCCGCCACTTTCGAATAGTCATACCAGTAAGTGCGGCTTTGATCGAGCGAGATATTCCCGTTCACCACATATAAATCAAGAAAGCCGTCGTTGTTTAAGTCGCCGAACTGCGCGCCGAAACTCCACCCGCCCAGTTCCACGCCCATCGCGTTGGCCATATTTTCATACTGCAAGGTATCTCCGCTGGTCCCCGCCTTGGGCATCCAAAGGTTGTTCCCTTGCACCAGAACGCTTTCCTCGGAGATGTTGGAGACATAGATACCGAACTGGCCCTGATTCAAAACGTCTCCCACGGCGGCCGTCATGCCGCTTTTGGGCGCGTAGCCGATGCCGGCCTGCTTACCCACTTCGTGAAAGCCCCGCCCGTGATCGTTGAAGTACAGTTCGGAAACCCCGTAGTCGTTCGCGATCATCAGATCCGGATAGCCGGTTCCGCGCAGGTCGGCGGCGACTGCGGCCAACGCCCAGCGGCGCGAATCAATTCCCATCTTCGCTGAGACTTCCTCGAACTTGCCGCCACCCAGGTTATGGAAGAGATATTTGCGGCCGCCGTTGTTGGCGTACTCAAAACTCTCCGGCATCATCTTGGTATCCTTCAAATGCCAAAGGTCGATGTTTTCGGAGTAGTAGCCTCCCAGGAACAGATCGAGCTTCCCGTCCCCGTCATAGTCGAACCAGACCGCGGTGTTGGCGTTCACCCACTTTGGCAGTCCGGCTTCTTCACTGACACGCGTGAAATGTTTGCCGCCATCATTATGGAATAGCTCCGGCTTACCCCACTTATAAATCAGAACGTCTTCATATCCGTCGTTGTCATAATCGCCCCACACCGCGCCCGTCGAAACTCCGGTACCTGGCTCATTCAGATCGGCCAACCCTACTTCCGCGGCTACGTCGCGAAAGGTTCCGTCGCCCAGGTTCCGATAAAGCGCGTTCTTACTTCCTTCTCCGCTGTTCGTTACATAGAAATCGGCCCATCCGTCGCGGTCGAAATCCACGATTGAAACAGCCGCGCCCATGCTCGCCACCTGCGGCATGATGTGATTCAACTTGGGGTCAAGATGCGGCGATGTATGTTTAAACCGAATGCCGGACGCCGCCGCCGATTCCTGAAAGCTGAAGCCATACCGCGCCGGATTTGCGGCGCCCGCCCGATACGACGCCGCGGCCCGGTAGATCTCCGGTACGCAGAGCAGCGCGAGGAAGAGAACCGGAGCGAATATCTTTCCAAATCGTGCCCGCATTAGTTCCACAAAGCCTTTACAAACCATTGCGGCGTTACATAGCGCGTATGGTAAGTCATCCAGTCTTCCGAGTGCTTCCGATACGCCGGATCGGCCTCTAAGTTGGAAGGTTTCCGGGTGTAGTCGTTCATCGCGTGATACGGCAGTGGCAACACCGTCTTGGAGAACACCGAGTTATAGTCGCCATCCTTGATCCACCCATCGCCCACCATTACGTAATCCCGTCTCCATCCGGGCTTCGGCGCCGCAAGAGCCGCAAAGCGAAGCCTCAACTCATCCCCGGCATTCATGATCACCATTCGGTCGTCAATTCTTTCCAACAACTCCCGGACGTCTCCGAACCGCGTATAGTAGCCTTCCAGGTCACGCCACTTCTGCGCGGTTCCCGCAAGCCGGTTGTAATCCGGAATCTCCGGCGATGAGGCATTCGCCACATCGATCACGGAGAACCCGCGGTAAGTCAGGTCCGCCGAAGTGAGCGGCGCGCGCCGCACCGTCGTATCCGTATCCGGCAGCCCCGCCGCCCATGCAAGTTGGTCCCAATAGATTTCCAGATTCGTGCGCAGCCGCAGCCGCCGAGGAGCTCCCGGACGAAACACATCTCCGATATCGAGGACAGCCGTTTTCATGCGCCCCGCAAGAAAACCGAGAGACGCTTTCGCCGTCACCCAATTCCCTTGTGCGTCCGGTACTTCGATGCGTAAACCCTGAGGAGGTGGATCGCTATTCTGTCCGAGCGCAACGTTAACGGTTCCGTCGCTCGGATGCATCCAGCCGTTCCCGATGAGAAACAGCGGCCCCGTCCGCGGCGCGGATTCCGGCAGTTCCACTTCCACCCAGTGATCGCGTGTAACTCCCTGGTATCGGCCGCGCCCGAAAGTATCTAAGTATCGGCGGTCCACTTTCCGCACAATATCGCTTACGTCGTTCCCGTTGTCGTCTTTGGCGTAAGTGAAGGGCTGTGGTTTCGCAACGGTATAGATTTTTAGCGCGGGCGGCGGCACGGCGAACCGTTCATCGGTATAGATCTCCGTATCAATCGGATGATCCACCGCCAGCAATGAGTAATGATCGATATAGTAAGTTTCCCAAAGTTCGGCGGTTACTCGCAGGTCGTAGTAGCCGTCGCGCGCCGCTAACGCTTCACCCGGCACTTTGAACCATTCCTGCGTCTGGTAAATCCCGGCTACCGCCTGCGCGTTGATATGCAGCCCCAGCGCGGGCGACCAGGGTTCCCCGTCCTTCACGAAGCTCATCCGCTTGCCGTCCCACGCGAATAAGAAAGGGCACGAACCTTTCAACCGTTGCTCGGCAAGGATGGACTGATCGGCCTTCAACTCAAACTCGGCCTGCACCGAACCGTTTGGCCATACGATCCGCGCCACATCCGTCTCCGCATGTTCTCCGAGTCCAAAGTGGAGCACCGGGGAACTAATGATCTGTTTCTGCGTCAGCAGCCCCGCGCGCACTTCGATCTCGCCGCCGATCCCGAACGAGTTAATACGCTGGTCCCCATGCGCGTGGGCGGCCCGGACCCGTAGCGTCTGCCACCGATAGCTCTTCGTGCCGTGGCTAGCCAATTCCACCGCCTTTCCGTTGAACCCGATCAACGCCAATCGCCCGTCACCTTTCAGGTCGGCCGCGCTCGTGATCGTTAAACCCGCCCGTATCTTCTTCTCTATTAATTGATGTCCGTCATTGAGCAACAACCGCCCGTCCCCGGCGAGTAAGTCGAGGCTTCCGTTGTTATCGAAATCCGCCAGGATCAAGTTAGCTGTCCCCGCGGTAAGCCGCGGCCCCGCCGCCTTGACGATTTCGGCTGTGTCCCATGCCGCTCCGGCCCCTTTATCGGACAGCCGTACCACGGAGCCGTCATCGCGCAGCGCCACAAAGTCCGGCATCCCATCGCCATTCACATCTCCCGCAACCACCGCGAGGAATCGGCCTTTCACAGCATCGGGAATCGCACGCCGCCGGTATTGCCCCAAGCGCTCATTGGAGAAGACGTGCAGCGCACCCGCGCCATCCACCATCGCTACATCCGGGTCTCCGTCGCCATCGATGTCCGCCGCCGCAAAGGACGCCAATCCTTTCACACCTTTAAACGGCTGCAGCAGCGCGAACGTACCGTCGCCGTTATTGCGCAGCACCAGCGGATCGTCCTCGGGCCTACCCAGCACCACGTCGAGGTCGCCATCTAGATCCACGTCGAACGCCCACGCTCCCGAGTAACTCCCGCTGAGAATCTTAGGCGGAATCTTTGACTTAGTAATCAGGTCGGTAAAGTGCGCGGGCGTCTCTTGTTGATAAATGTGGAGGCCGGCCGAAGTCGCAATCACCAGATCGGTTTTGAAGTCATAGTTGAGGTCCGCACCCAGAACGCTGTTGCGGCCCATTGCGCCCGCAGCGGCCAGCTTCTCGCCGCCCGCGATTTGCACGCCACCGGCATCGGCGGTCAACACGGAAATCTTCCCGGAATCATCCAGCGCCATCGCGCCCGCCCACGTCACACCGCTTGCCGGCGCACCTTCCAGTGTCTTCGATTCAAAGAATAGTCCGGCATCGGACGGGGCGGGCTGCGATTCCGGATTCGGCAGCTTCAGGAAGCGGGAGAACGGCTCGCCCACAAACGCTGTCGGCGTCTTAACCGTATTCAGACTTTGCCGGTACGCCGGAACGCTCGCCAGAACATTCCGCAAGAACGCGATCTGCACCGCGGCTGCGCGCGGGTTCGCGGCGGCCGCCTTTTGCACCGCGTCCAAACGCTGCCGCGCTTCGTCCGGCCATTCCGCCGATGCCGCGCTCAACCGGGTCAAGCCGTGACTCAAAGCAACAGCATCCCCGCGCTTCGCAGCCACGCGGCTGAAGTCAATCAGCACGGCGGCGTTGCGCGGTTCCGCCGCCAGAAGTTTGCGATACAACTCCTGCGTTTGCGCGGCGCTCTCCGGAGTTCCCAGGCGCTCTGTCTCCTCGGCCAGCGCATACAGCGCTTTCAGGTTCCCGGCGTCCAACGCCACCGCCTTTTGCAAGTGCGCGATGGCTTCCGCCTGCTTGCCCCGCTTGGCTTCAATCGCGCCGAGCAGGCCTTCAATGCGGCTATCCGCGGGCGAGAGCTGCCGCGCTTTGTCCGCGTCGTTATAAGCTGTATCGAAATCCTGCTGCCGCGCCGAAAGCAGCGCCAGATTGCCCCACGTGGAACTCTCCCCCGGCGCCAGTTGCGATGCGCGATTCAACTTCTCTTTGGCCCGCACATCTTCCCCCGTCTGAAGCCCCGCCAGACCCACGTAGAAATCCGCAACGAATTCCCGGTACTCCTTCGAATCCGGCTCGGGCAGATTTGAATGGCGGGAGCATGCGCCAAAACAGAGCAGCGTCGATACTGCCACCAACCGCGGAACATCGGATAGGATACCCAAATGGTCTATCTTACTGCTGAAGCGTGATTGACCCGATTCTTTCAACTCGCAGCCGAAGCGGTCAATAGTCTTTTCACAGCACTTGGTAACATAGCGGTCACCATGCCAGAACTACTGTCGGGGCTTGCACCCATGTCGGAAGCCGTCACGCACTCCATCCGGGTGGAGGTTCTGGCTCGCCACGCTCCCGAGAGCGCGCAATCGGAACCCGGCGAATGGCTTTTCCAGTATACTGTCCGCATTACAAATGAGAGCGAGGAGGTCGTTCAGCTTCTCAGCCGCCACTGGATCATCGTCGATGCGCTCGAACATACAGAGGAAGTGCAAGGTCCCGGCGTGATCGGGGAACAGCCGGTGCTCGCGCCTGGTAAGTCGTTCAAGTACTCTTCGTGGTGCCCGCTCAAAACCCCCACCGGAATGATGTACGGCACCTATCGAATGCTTCGGACGGACGGAGGCCAGTTCGATATCGAGATCGCGCCGTTCGGACTCCGCGCCCGCTACACCGTCCATTAGCCCAGCAATTCCTGCAACTGGTCGAGACTTTCGCGCAGCCGCGCCCACTCACTTTCGACGGCCTGCCGCGGTTCACCGCCATCCAGCACGGAGAGAAAGTGAACAATGCCTTCATACCCGTGCTCAGCTTTGTCTAGCTCGCGTTTGGCCGACTCCCGATTTCCTTGCGCCAGTTCCGACATTCCAAGTTCAGCGGCGGCGAACCCTGCCCGCAGTTCCGCCCTCACAAACTGGTAGCGGGCCTCCTGTGTCTTCGATAGCAACTCGGCGAGGCGTTCTTCCTGGGTGGACACAGTTTCAGTGTACGTAAAGCGGGGCGCCGAAATCGGACGCGCCGGAAATGAGTAAACCCGATGTTCACAAGATTGTAATCACCAGAGCCGATCCCGCATGTTAGCCTGCGACAGCTTCTAAAATCTCAGGAGGATCTTGCCTTGAAAACGGCAGTTCTATTTGTGTGTCTTTGTATCGCCAGCGCCGCTTTTCCTTTACACGCGCAGTCTACTTTCGGCGCGATTGTCGGAACCGTGAAAGATACATCCGGCGCGGTCATCAACCGTGCTCACGTTACTATCACCGATACCGACGAGAATGTTTCCCGTGAAGTTACCACCGATGCGACCGGGAATTATGAAGCACTTAACCTGCAGCCCGCGCGTTATCAGGTAGCGGTGAGCGCCACGGGCTTTGAGCAGGAGGTCGTGAAGGATCTTCAGTTGGCCGCGCGCCAGACAAGCCGCGTAGACGTCACCATGCAAGTCGGCGCCGCCACCCAATCAGTGGACGTGGAAGGACAAGCGGGCGTGATCGCGTCTGAAACCGACACCATCGCGTCCAGCTATGGGTCCGAGCAAATTCTGGAGCTTCCAGCGAACCTGCGCGCGTCAACCGATACCAGTCCATACTTTCTACTGACTACACTCCCCGGCGTACAGCAGGATAGCGGAAACGATAACTACCTTTCCATCCAAGGTGGATTGCCCAATCAATCGGAGTCTTCCATCGACGGCATCTCTTCCCAGAACGTGCGATCCAACCGTCCGTTGTTCGATATCTTTCCTTCCACTGAGAACATCGCGGAAATGAAAGTGTCCGGTGTTGGAAACACGGCCGAGTTCGGTTCGGCGGGCGACATCACAACCATCACGAAAAGCGGTACCAACACCTATCACGGTTCCTTGGTATGGTACTTCCAAAACGCGGATCTTGACGCGACTCCGTTTGGATCTTCGAGCAAGCCGGAGAAGAACGTCAACGACTTCGCTTTTTCGGCCGGCGGCCCTGTAATCATCCCGAAAATCTACAACGGCAAGAACAAAACCTTCTTCTTTGCGGACTATGAGCAGTTGATCTATCCCAGAACCTCCACCGTTCAAAACGAAGTTCCCACCGTCGCCGAAAAAATGGGGAATTTCAGCGCCGAAGGCGTCACAGTTATCGACCCGACCACGGGCAAGCCTTTCCCGAACGACACTATCCCGGCGAACCGCATCAGCCCCATAGCAACGAAGATTCTGAGCACGTTCTTCCCTGATCCGAACACCGGAGACCTGGCCACTTCGCACACCGCCAACTGGGTGGTGAACAAAGCGTCCGACATTCAATCCAAGCAGTATGATATCCGGGGCGACCAATACTTTGGTTCCAACCAATCGGTGTTTGCTCGCTTCAGTTGGAAGAACGCGACGGACTTAGGCCCAACGGACTTACTGCAGCCCACGATCAACGGGACGCAGCAGGATCGCTCTCTGGTCGGTTCTTACAACTATGCGATCCGTCCGAACTTGCTGAACGAGTTCCGCGTCGGGTTCACAACCGACAGCCCCGGGAGCGACTTCGCTTACGACGGAAAAGCCTTTGAAGCTTCGCTCGGGTTCGTAGGCCTGCCCAGCACTCCGTTCAATGGTTTGCCGGACATCAACTTCAATAACTACACAGGTCTGGATGTGGGCCGTGTGGAAGATATCGAGATTTACCGTACCTTCCAGATCAATAACAACACGACCTGGACGCATGGCCGGCACACGATCAAATTCGGTCTCGATATCCGATGGCTGAGGTCCAAAACGGGCCTTGGTTTCATCGGAGCGGATAACTTCGGAAATTCCTCCTTCACGGGTGCTTTCACCGGAAGCGACTTCGCCGACTTTCTGCTTGGCCTTCCCGCGCAAACTTCCTATGGCAACGTTCAGCACGATAACGACGGACGGAATCAACGGTATCAGGCTTACATTCAGGACAGCTATCGCGTAAGTCAGAAACTGACTCTGGACTTCGGAGTCCGCTGGGATTACAATCCCCCGTTTGTCGACCAATTCGGAAATACTGGTAACTTCGATCCCAGCGTCCCGCTGACCGGAAAAGTGATCTATCCTTCGAATGGCGCGAACCTGCTGGCCCCGGAACTGCTGATCGCGACGAACGCCTGTCCGGGAACACCGAATCTGCCCGCGCCCGGACCCGGTATCCCCGGCGTCCCGTGCACGCCGTATGTCACCGCTCAGGCGGATGGTCTCGGCAACGGACTACGCAAGGTGTACAAGTTCAATTTCGCGCCGCGCTTCGGCTTCGCCTATCGGCCTTTTAACAATGGCAACACCGTCGTGCGGGGTGGCTTCGGCATTTATGAAGCGCCGGTATTGGGCGCAACGTTTTACTCTTTGACCGGCACGGCCCAAACCGACGTAAGAGAATTTAATAACATCAGCCCAACCGGCGCCCCCATCTTCCAATGGCCTAACGTCACCACCGGTGGAAGCGGCATCATCTCGACCGACGGCTATGGAACCTCGTACTTTGGAACGGCCAACTCGATCAACTATAAGAACCCGTATATGGAGCAGTGGAACTTTTCCATCGACCGCAATCTTGGTTTCAGCACCGGACTGCGGGTCTCTTACATCGGTTCCCACTCGGTGCAGCTGGGGTTTGCTCAAAACCTGAACCAGTCGGCTTACTCCACCCAATACTATGCCGATCAGCCGCTGACCGATCGTCCCTTTCCTTACTGGGACCGTATTGAAAACCGGGATTCCGGGGCGACCGCGTCTTATAACTCGCTTCAGGTCGAACTGACTCACCATCTTAAGAATGGATTGACCTTCACGGGCGCTTACACCCTGGCGAAGAACCTGTCCGATACCGGTTCGGACCCTACTTCATTTGGCGGTGAAACCGGAAACGGACGCATCATGGATGCTTACAACCGGGACGCGAACTGGGGAAACGTGTACGGCACGCGGCGCAACCGCTTCGTCGGCACTTCGCTTTGGGAGCTTCCCGTCGGCAAAGGCCGCACTTACCTGAACAACACCAACGCCTTCGTCAATGGAATCCTTGGCGGCTGGCATCTGAGCACGATCCTGGTGGCACAGTCGGGCGACTATGAAACACCATACTTCGATGGCGGCGACCCTTCCGGCACCGGTTCGGGATTCTATCGCGATCAGCGTCCGGACCGGCTCGGGACAGGCGTTCCGACCACTCAGGACCGAAGCGACTGGATCGCCCAGGGAGCGTTTGTTTGTCCCGGTGGTTCCTGCAACATCGGAACCAATCCGGCGACTACACCGCCGCCGATCGGCCGGTTCGGAAACTCCGGCGTCGGTATTATTGAGGGACCCGGAATGATCGCGCTTTCCATGGGCCTCGGCAAAGCGTTCACCATCTATGAGCGGTTGCTGGTTAAGGTTGAGGGATCGTTCACCAATCTGCCCAACGTAACCAATCTCGCCGATCCGACGCTGGCCGTGACGAACAAGAACTTCGGTCAGATCACCAGTTCCGTCGGCAACGGGAACGGCGGTTTCGAGTTCAGTACGGCGCGGACCGGCCAGGTCGGCGTGCGGATCGAGTTCTAACCATCAAAGGCCTCGCTCCGGCGGGGCCTTTCTTCTTAGTGCTGATCTGACTTATCGTCTTTGTTCAAATCGTCTTTCAGTTTCCGGACGCCCTTCTGCGTCTCTTCCCGCGCCTTCAACGCTTCCTTCTTGACAAACGCGGCGTCGTTCTTCAACTCCTTCTTCGCGGCCTCGCCGCTTTTCCTCAGTTCCTGCCGCGTTTCCTGCTTATCCTGGGGCGAACACGCGCCCAGCATTATGGCAACCGCAATCAATCCGGTAATCCTCATTTCACCTCCGCGGGAACGGTCTGCAAAGCACTCTCCAGATCCGAAACAATATCTTCGACGGCTTCAATTCCCACTGACAACCGCACCAGGTTGGGCCTGATTCCCATACGCTCCCGCTGCTTCGGTGAAAGGTCCCGGTGCGAAGCCATCACCGGGTAAAGCACCATGCTGTGGACATCCCCCACGCTGGTCGCAGGCACGATTCTTCGAAGCGCGTTCATGAACGCAAAGATCGTGTCTTTATCCGCATCGCGAATCTCAAAGCTAATCACTCCTCCGAACAGCCCCGGCGTGAACAGGCGCTGGATGACGGCCGCGTCCGGGTGCCTGGCATCCGCGGGATAGAACACGCGTTCCACTTCCGGCCGCAAGCTCAGCCATTGGGCGACGCGGCACGCGCTGGCGCATTGCCGCTCCATGCGCAGCGGAAAGGTCTTAATCCCGCGCAGCGTCAGATAGCTCTCAAACGGTCCGAGCACCGGCCCCGCCAGCCGTCCGTACGCGCGCAGCGCCGCAAGATGATCGGCATCCACGGTCACACTTCCCGCCAGCACGTCACCATGGCCGGAAAGGTACTTGGTGAGGCTGTGTACCACCAGGTTTGCGCCCCATTCGAGCGGCCGGATAATCATCGGCGTGCTGAACGTGCTGTCTACAATCAGCGCCGCTTTGGCCGCCCGCGCCATCTCCGCAATCCGGTCCAGTTCCGCCACGCGCAGGATGGGGTTGGATACCGTCTCCATCACCAGCGCACCGGGCTGGTGCCGCTCAATCGCCTGACCCACCGCCTTCAGGTCACAGAAGTCTACGAACCGCACCGACACGCCCTGCGGTTCGAAGATGTTCATCAGCATGTTGATGGTCGCCCCGTACAGCGATTGAGCGGCCACCACCGAACGGTTCCGGTCGGCCAGCGCGATTTGCAGAGCGGTCTGCATGGCCGACATACCCGAACTGGTGGCGAGCGTTCCGGCGCCCGATTCGAAATCGGTCAGCACTTCTTCCAGAGCGCGGTTGGTCGGATTGGAATACCGCTGATAGGACTCGCCCGGCTGATCGCGCGCGAAAACCCGGTCTAGCTCGGCGATGTCCTCATAGACGTAACTTGCCGCTGTATAGATCGGCGTGGTCACTGGAATCCCGGCGATGCCCGCTTTCCGCTCCGCCGTGTGAACCGCTCTGGTCTGCAGCGCTACTTTCTTTTCCATCGAATCCCGTCCTTGGTGTCCTCCAGGATGATTCCCTTCCCGGTTAGAAAATCGCGAATCTCGTCGGAGCGCGCGAAGTTTCGAGCCTTCTTCGCCTGACGGCGCTCTTCAATCTTCGCCTCCACTTCCGCATCGCTCAAATCGGATTCGCTCGCCGTTGGGCGCAGCACGTCGAAAACCGAATCGAACAACGTCAACACCGCGTGCGCGCCTTCGGTATTGCCGGAGCGAAACTCTCTCTTATCCATGGCCACGTTGGCGTCCCGGATGTATTCGAAGGTGGCGGCCAGCGCTTCGGCGGTGTTCAGATCATCGTCCATTCCCGCCCGGAAGTCTTCCACCGCCTTATCCGCCCGATCGCCGAGCGGCGCATCCAATCCTTCATCGAACGCCTCCGTGCGCAGGCGCAGCTCAAAGTTCCGTACCCGATCAATCGCCGTCGCGGCGGATTTCAGCCCGTCGAAGGTGAAGTTCAATGCCTTTCGATAGGGCACCGATGCCAGCAGATAGCGCACCGTCTCCGGCGCGTAGCCGCGTTCCAGAATTTCCCGCAGGGTATAAAAGTTGCCGAGCGACTTCGACATCTTCTGCCCGTCCACCAGCAGAAATTCGGAGTGCACCCAGAAGCGGGAAAACGGCCTATGAGTGAGGCACTCCGACTGCGCGATCTCGTTCTCGTGATGGGGGAAGATTAAATCGACGCCGCCCGCATGCAGGTCCAGAGTCGCGCCCAGATACTGGATCGCCATGACGGAACATTCGATATGCCAGCCGGGGCGGCCGGGCCCGATCACCGTGTCCCAGGAATCGCGCTCGTTCTCTTTGGGCGCTTTCCACAGCACAAAATCGCGGGCATCGTCCTTCTCGTAATTGTCGACATCCACCCGGGCGCCGGCGCGATTTCCGCTGAAATCCATGTGCGACAGCTTTCCGTAGCCGGGAAAGCGGGCGATGCGGAAGTAAACCGACCCGTCGCTCTCATACGTATAACCCTCTTCGCCCAGCTTGCGGATGGCTTCCGCCATTTGATCGATATGGTCGGTGGCCTTTACCGCGCGCTCCGGGGCTTCCAGCCGGAGCAACCGCGAGTCGGCGAAAAAGGCTTCCGTGAAACCGGACGAAAACTCGGCGATGCTCTTCCCGGCGGCTGCGGCGTTCCGGATGATCTTATCGTCCACGTCCGTGATGTTCATAACGTGATCGAGCTGGAATCCGCTCGCTCGTAGCCAACGCCGCAGGATGTCGTAAAAGACAAAAGTGCGGAAATTCCCGATATGGGCGAAGTCGTAAACGGTAGGTCCGCACGTATACATGCGGACCGTATTATCATGCTCCGGCGCAAATGGCTGCACTTCCAGCGTAAGCGTATTGAATAGGCGCAAGGGCATGGGAATGGGTGGAAGCTATGGAACCTCCATCGTATCAGCGCGATGAAGTGCATCCCGGCCCCGGCTCTATTAGTTAAAGAACGAACTAAGTGCGAATTCCGACAAAATAGGTTGACTGGGATATGGAAAATTGAGAACCTTTGAGTACCATTAGTACTCCGCGTAGGAGAAGGCCGCCTAGCGCGTCCTCGCCAGAAGGAGATTTGAAATGGCGCAGAT
The DNA here is from genome assembly GCA_965225785.1 of Bryobacteraceae bacterium. Taxonomy (GTDB): domain Bacteria; phylum Acidobacteriota; class Terriglobia; order Bryobacterales; family Bryobacteraceae; genus Bog-113. The sequence goes on from CBDDBV010000035.1 coordinate 1,481,485, forward strand.
TCTTTTAGCGGGCCTTGACCGGGAAATTGCATCGGACTTTTCCGGCAAGCTCAACCAACTTGGGTTTCCGTCGCAAACCGCGGCATTCGATTTGAATACGGCCGATGCCGCCGCAGCCGACGTCATTTTCGCGTCTGGGGACGACGTTCGTTGTCTCGGGCTTCTCAACCGGGTGCGCAGTCAAGCGCCGTCTAAACCATTCATCATCGTCGGGCGGGTCGCGGAAGAAGAGCGTTGGCTGGAGGCGCTGGAAGCGGGCGCAACGGATTACTGCACTTCGGAAATCAGTCTGGACAACCTGGGCTGGATCCTGACCAACGCGCTGAACCTCCGGGCCATGACGTGCGCCGCCTGAAGCGGCCGTACGACGCGACGGGAAATCCGGGAACTTTCCTCGTGATATCCTCGTAATTTCCCAATAATAATGGCCGTCCAAACTAAAGCAGAAATCGCGAACCCGGCTTTCCCGCCCATGAAAGTGTGGCTTGCTCCTTTGGCTCTGGGGTGGCTTGTCCCGGGAGGCGGTCATTTGCTGCTGCGCAAGCGCGGCCGCGGCTTTCTCCTGCTGATTTCCATCTCCCTTATGTTCATGCTCGGTCTGGCGATGCGGGGCAGCATGTTCAAGCCGGAGAGTGGAGACTTCCTCACCACTCTGATCAACTACGGTGGATTCGTCGGTGATCTGGCGTCCGGCGCTCTGTATCTGCTCTCAACGATGCTCGGTTACAATCAGCCCGATATGGCGGGCGATGTCCATGATTATGGGACCAAGTTTCTGGTCACGGCGGGTCTGCTGAACATTCTCGCGATGGTGGACGCGGTGGATATCGCCACGGGAAGGAAGGACTGATTGTCCATTAATCTTTCCCATTTCGAGGCGGCATTTCTTTTCGCTTTGCTCGCTTCCGTGGTGCTCGGCGTGGTCACTCGCAAGACCGATCGTGAGCGCTTGCGGTACGGCGCGAAGTGCTTCGGCTACTTCATGCTGGCGTTATTCGCCATCGGCTGGGCTATGAAGCTAGGCCACGGCTGATCAAGCCCCGCCCCACGATCCGCAGTTTTTCCCAAGGCGATAAAGAAATACGGCGGCTTAGCACGTCGTAGTTGGTGGCGCGAATTTTCTCGAGCAGCCGCGAATAGATGGTGATCAACACCCAAAGCGACGAGCGGCTGGCGCGATCCACCATGCCGATCAGCGGCCGCGATTCCTCATAGAAACGCCGCGCGCGGTCCGCCTCAAATTCCATCAAGCGCAGGAAAGTATCGGTGCTTTGCTCCGCGCCGAGATCTTCCGCCCGCACGCCAAAACGCTCGAGATCTTCGGTGGGAAGATAAACCCGTTTTAGATCCGCGTCCTCCCGGACGTCGCGCAGAATGTTGGTTAACTGGAAGGCGATACCGCATTTCTCCGCCAGCTCCAGAGCTTTGCGGTCTGCAAATCCGAAGATGTGAATGGTGGTGAGCCCCACCACCGAAGCCACCCGGTAGCAGTAGGCGTAAAGGTCGTCGAACGTGCCGATCTCGCGCGGCGCCAGATCCGATTCCACGCCGTCGATCATATGAAAGAAGTATTCGTGCGGAATCCGGAACCGCGTCACCGCGTCGTAAAATGCGGGCCACAGCGGATGCGTTCCGAGCTCACCTTGAAGCGCCTGGGCGAGCGCCGCCCGCCAGTGTTCCATGGGGCCGCGCGCCGCGCCGGGCTCATCGCTCAGATCGTCGCAGTAGCGCATGAACGCATACATGGCGCACATGGCGTTTTTGCGCTCTCGCGACAGCAAAACAAAGGAGTAATAGAAGTTTTTGGCGCGCGACCGGGCAACGCGCCGGCAGTAAGCATAAGAGTTTTCGAGCGCGGTCAAGCCGCCCGCCGGAACGCCAGGCGCGCCAGGGCCTGAAGCAGCAGCGTCACGCGCTCCACTTTCGATACGGCCGGACGCTGCGCCAGCACGTTGTAATTCTGCCGCCGGATCTTATCCAGCACGCGGATGCCGCCGCGGCTGAACAGGTCGATATCGAGCGAAAGCGCGCGGTCCACCATTCCGGCGAGCGGCAAGCCCTCATCGAATAGCGCCTGCGCGCGGTCCACGCATTCTCGCATCAGCTCCCGAAACTCAGGACCGAATCGCAAAGCAAACAGATCGTCCACGGAATATCCGTGCCGATGGATCACGGCGAGCGGGATATACACGCGATCTTTCTTGAGATCCACGGTGACGTCCTGCCAAAAGTTGGCGAGTTGCAAACCCGAGCAGGTCGCGTCCGAAAGCCGCTGCCGCTCCGGATCGGAATAGCCGCCGAGATAGAGAATCAGCCGGCCCACCGGATTGGCGGAATACGCGCAGTATTCGAGCACCGCGTCCCACGTCTCATACCGCGATACGCGCTGATCCTGTACGAACGCGCGAATCAAATCCGCGAATGGCCGCTTCGGAATGCCATGCTTCTCCGTGGTCTGGCGCAGCGCTACGAACACCGGGTGAGTGGTCTGGCCCGCGTACATGCGGTCCAGTTCCCCGCTCCACCAATCGAGTAAACGGAGACTCTCCACCGGGTCGCCGATCTCATCGCTCAGATCGTCAGCCCAGCGGCAGTAGGCGTAAACGTTGAAGAAATCCTGATGCAGGCGCTTTGGCAGCAGCAGGCTTACGACGTGAAAATTCTCGTAGTGGTGCGTCGCCAGCCAGCGCGTGTAGGCTTCAGCGTCCGCAAGGTTGCAGGGACGCGACAGCGCTTGCAGGCTCGCCAGGAAGTCGCGTGGACCGAGCTGCAGTTCGGATGAAAGCGCGGCTGTCATTACGGCAAAATCGCGGTCTTCAGCACGCCGTTCTCGTGCGAAAGGCGCCGCAAAACCTCCGGGACCGCCGAGAGCGGCTCCTCGTCGCCGACGAAGTCGCGGGCCGACACGTGACCCGCGGCAATGACGCTGAGAGCTTCCCGATTGGTTTCGGGCGTGTGGTGGAAACTCGCCAGACAGGTCAGCCCGGAATAGTGAAGCAGTTCGGTGGGCAGGCAGACGTCGGTGCCGCGCGGGCAGCCGCCGAAGAAATTCACTTTGCCCCCGCGCCGGAGCATCCGCGCCGCGGCGGCCCAGATTTCCGGCTTGCCAACCGCTTCAATGGCGATGTCGGCGCCGCGGCCAGTGAGCGCGCGGACGTGCTCTACCGCCACTTCGCTCTCTTCGGCCACTACTCCATGATCCGCGCCCATTCGCAAAGCGCGGTCCACTTGGCTGGCGCGCCGCCCCACGGCGATCACCATCGCGCCGCGCTGCTTGGCCAATTTTACAAACATCATCCCGATAGGCCCCAGCCCAATCACCGCCACCGTATCGCCGGACCGGGCGCCGGTATCGTTCAACCCCTGCACCACGCAGGCGAGCGGCTCCATCAGCGCGGCGTCCGAAAACGAAACACGCCGGGGAACCAAATAGGTATTCCGTTCGACGATGCGCTGTGGAATCCGGATAAACTCCGCGTACGCGCCATTGTTAAACAGCAGGTCTTCGCAGAGATTGGACTGCCCGTGCGCGCAATAAAAACAAGTCCCGCAGGGCGCCGAGTTGGACGCCACGACTCGATCCCCCGCGCGGAACTTCGTCACATCCCGCCCAACGGCGGCGACCTCTCCGGCAACTTCATGCCCAAACACGGAAGGCGGACTGATCATGCGCGCGTGATAACCCCTGCGGAACACCTTCACGTCCGTGCCGCAGGTGAGCGCCGCGCCGACGCGCACCAGCAGGTCGCCGGGCGCAATGGCGGGAACTTCGATCCGTTCCACGCGAACGTCTTCTTTGCCGTAAAGGACGGCCGCCTGCATGGTCTCAAGCATGGGGGGTGACCACGATTTTCAAAGATTCCGCTGTCGGATGCGTCGCCAGGTGAAAAGCATCGTTAATGCGGTCAAGCGGCATGCGGTGCGAGATCAACAGGTGCAGCGGAAGCGCGCCACTGAAGACCAAATCGGCCGATTCCTTTTGCACATCCACTGAAGCGCTGTAGGAGCCGAACAAAGTTCTTTCGCCCACGCAGATACTCGCGCCCGATAGCTCCACCCGTTCCGTGCTGGATGTCTGCGCGAACAGCAAAATCTTTGCTCCCGGCCGCGAACACTCCACCGCCTGCTCCACCAGACCCTTTACCGCTGTAGCCAGGATCACGGCATCCGCGCCGCGCCCGTCGGTGAGTTCGCGAATGATTTGGTTGGGATTACCCGAGCGCGGATCGATGGCTTCGGCGGCGCCACAAGCTCGCGCCAGTTTCAGCCGCCGCTCAATGGCGTCGGTGGCGACCACTTTCACCCCGCGCCGCGCCAGAAGCATCGTGAAGATGAGCCCGATGGGTCCTTGCCCCATGACCACGACCACATCGCCCGCCCGTGCGCTCAGTTGCTCCACCGCTTTGAGGCACGTGTTCACGGGCTCGACAAACGACGCGACGTCGAACGAAACGCCTTCGGGAATTTTCTCCACGCCGCGCTCCACAATCCAATCCATCACGCGAACATATTGCGCAAACCCGCCGCCCGCCGGCTCAAATCCCGCCGTCACGCCGACCCGCTTATAGACCGGACATTGTGCATAAAGCTTCCGTTCGCAATAGAAACACGCGCCGCAGGGAATATGGTGGAACACAATCACGCGGTCACCTTCGGCAAACCGCTTCACTTTCCTTCCGGCGGCCGCCACCAACCCCGCAGTCTCATGCCCATAGATGCGAGGCGGCGGAAGAAGGTTGTATTCGACTTTCTTCAAGTCGGTGTGACAGACGCCGCAAGCCTCCACGCGCACCAGGATTTCGCCCGCGCCGATCTCGGGAGTCGCCACTTCCTCAACGGCCACCACGCTATTGCCGCGGTACACCGCCGCCTTCATGAACTTAGAATTCACAGCTTGCAAGAAATTCTCCGAGGCGTTCCGAAGCGACTGCCGCGCGACGCGCAAGTCGTAGCAATTCCGGAAGGCAGGTAAACGGACGCATCAATGCTTCCACCGCCAGACGCGTAACTTGAACTCTTCCATCATCCCGCAGAGCACGGTTGAAATCACAGTAAAGCGTTTCTTCGGCCAGGTCGCTGACCACCCGGATAGAGTAAAAAGGTACATTCAGCGATTGGGCGCGCTTCAACGCTCCGGCCGCTTCCATTTCCACGGCCATCGCGCCATCCGCGAACAAACGCGCTTTTTCGTCCGCGGTGCGTGCCACATGATCGATGGACGCGAGCGGCCCGCGCAAAGACGGCGGCGAAGACCGGGGGAGTTGGATGGCTTCGCCATTAACGTGCGTTGCTACGAAAACGTCAGCCACGCGCATGGCTGGATCGAGCGCCCCGCAAAAGCCGATGTTGCAGACCGCCTGGAGGTCCGGTCCTGCTACGGCGGCATACGCCCGCTTGGGCCCGGCGCCGTTCGCGATCGCCACCATGGGGCGCCCGCGAAATTGTCCCGAGCGCGCCCAGTGCACCGGTAACCGCTCCCGGCGCACATCCGTGCAGCGCTGCAACAACCCGGTGAATTCCCGCGGCATGGCGCCCACGAACAGGAGCACGTTAGGCCAATCCATTGGCGCGGGACCAATCGACGGCGCGCCGTAAAGCCTGATCCGTGGGACCCGGTTGGAAGCCCAGTTCGAGGCGGGCTTTCTCATGGGAAACGAACATCTTCTTGCGCGCCATCTTCACCGCGTCAAGCGGCGCCAGCGGGGGCTTGCCGCTGACCTGCGCCCAAGCCGTGGTCACCACGCCCGCCGCGTACGCCACGGCGTAAGGAAGCTTGGTGGTGGGCGCGGGTTGGCCGGTAATCGCCGCGAGTTTGGCGAGGATCTGACCAAGCGTCAGGTTCTCCGCGCCGAGAATGAAACGCTGGCCCGCCGTCCCGCGCTCGCACGCCAGCACATGCCCTTCCGCGACGTCGCGAACGTCCACCAGATTCAAACCGGTCTCAATATAAGCCGGCAGATTGCCTTTGACGAAATCCACGATAATCTTGCCGGTCGGGGTGGGCTTGGCATCGTGATCGCCCACAGGCGCCGTCGGGTTCACGATGACGACTGGAAATCCCCCGTGGGCAGCTTCGAGCGCCACCTGCTCCGCCAGGAATTTCGAACGCTTGTACGGGCCCGACATTTCACTGAGCGTCACCGTGCCGTTCTCATCGCCGACTCCATTTTTCGGAATGCCAATGCAGCCGACGGTGCTGGTGTAGACTAAGCGTTCGACTCCGGCGCGCTGCGCAGCCGCGATCAAGCTGCGCGTGCCTTCCACATTCGATTCGTACATCTCCCGGGGACGCCGGACCCACAAGCGGTAATCCGCGGCAACGTGGAATACCAGACCGCAGCCTTGGACGGCGCGTTCGAGCGAAGCCGCGTCACGCAGATCGCCTTCCGCGCGCTCGACATCCAGGCCGGTAAAACGGCTGGCCGCGCGCACCAACGCCCGTACGCGATGCCCACGTTCCAACAATACCCGCGCCACATGCCAACCGATGAATCCGGAAGCGCCGGTGACCAGCGTGGGTTTCAAACTAGCGGAGAATCCAACCGAGCGTCTTGATGTTATCGCCGAGCGTCTGATTGATCCCCAGCGCCGCCGAAGGTTCGAAGCCGGAATGCATCATGCAGTGCTCACAACGCGGATCGCCGCCCGGGCCGTAGTTCTGCCACTGCGTCTGCGTCATAAACTCTTCGAACGTTTTGTAATGCGCGTCCGTGATGACGTAGCAGGGGCCCTTCCAGCCTTTGGTGTTGTAAGTCGGCGTTCCCCATGCGGTGCAGGGCAGTTCTTTCTTGCCTTGCAGGAAGTCCAGATAGCTGGGCGTGTGGGCGATGGGGAAGCGCTTGGCAAGGCGTTCGACATCCTGAAACTTCCTGTGAATATCGTCCTTGGTCATGAAGATCTCGCGCTCATTGACGGCCGAATATCCGTAAGCGGGCGAAAGCTGGTGCACGTCGACGTCGAGCGTTTCGAGATATTCGAAAAGCTGCTCGATCTCGTTCATGTCGGTCTCCATGTAGACCGTGGTATTGGTGGCGATCTTAAATCCCGCGGCTTTAGCGGCCTTGATTCCTTCGATCGCTTCCTTGTAAACGCCTTCGCGCTCCACGCAAAGATCGTGCGTCTTTTCGAGACCGTCCAGATGCACATTGAAGTAGAAGCGGCTGTCCGGCTTGAACTCATGCAGCCGCTTGCGGATGAACATGCCGTTGGTGCAGAGATAGATGAACCGGTCGCGCTCCAGAATCCCCGCTACGAGCTGCCCGATCTGCGGATACATCATCGGCTCACCGCCGCAGATGGACACCATGGGCGCGCCGCACTCATCCACCGCCGCCAGGCATTCTTCCACCGGCACGCGCTCCGAGATGGTCGATTCGTACTCGCGGATGCGTCCGCATCCCGTGCACGTCAGGTTGCAGGCGTGCAGCGGCTCCAGCATTAGAACGATGGGGAAGCGCTTCTTGATCATTGGATGCGGCTCACGGTCGGTCACCGTGTTGAAGTTCGAGGAAAGAATCAGGAACGGGTTGTTGGCGTCGGCTTTGGGCGCGACCGTCTTCTGCCATTCCGGGCGCGGACGCATCCGGTTCTTGTACACGTAGGAGGCAAGACCAGCCGTCATCGCCAGAGGAAATTTCATGAACGCTCCAGTTCGGAAGTCTTCGCGAACGCCGATAAGGCGATCAGCGGAAACGAAATCCGATAGTTGTGATAAGTCAGATAAAAAACCTTGGGGAAACCGGTTCCGGTGGAAAGATCCTCATACCAGTTGCCGTCCGGGCGCTGCGTTTCCAGCAGGTAGCGGATGCCGTTGATCACGCTTGAACTATACGTGTCGCCGCCCGCCATCAGCCCCATCAACGCCCACGCGGTTTGCGATGGCGTGGAATGCGCGCCGGTATAGATCCCGTTGTCGTAACTCGCGCAGCTTTCGCCCCAGCCGCCATCGGCGTTCTGGATGGACCGGATCCATTCATTGCCGCGCTGGATATACGGTTCGTGATTGTCTTCGCCGGCCGCCGCCAACCCCCGCAGCGCGAAACAGGTGCCATAAATATAGGCGACACCCCAACGCCCATACCAACTTCCATCCGATTCCTGATTCCGGATCAACCACTCCACCCCGCGCCGGATGGACGGATGATCGCCCGCCAAACCCTGTGCCACCAGCCCTTCGATGACGCGCCCCGTGATATCCGCGCAGTTTGGGTCAAGCATGGCGTTGTGGTCGGCGAAAGGAACGTTATTCAAAAATTCCCAATTGTTATCGACGTCGAATGCCGCCCAGCCGCCATCGCGCCCCTGCAGGTCCATCAGCCAGTGGATGGCGCGATCCACGCAGTCCCGCTGAGCCGAAGGTTTGCTACCCGTCATCCCGCTCAGCGCCAGCAGCACCATCGCCGTATCGTCGATGTCCGGGTAATGCTCGTTGTTATATTCGAACGCCCAGCCGGAAGGTTCCGTATTGGGCCGCTTCACCGACCAATCGCCCATGCGGCGGATTTCCTTGGCCAGCATCCAATCGGCGGCTCGAGTCAACGCGGCTTTACTGTGCTTATCCGGCATGCCGGAACCGCAGAGCGCGTAGCCGGCGATCGACGTGTCCCAGATGGGCGAGAAGCAGGGCTGAATAAAAAACCGCTGGCCATCTTCCACAATCAGATTGTTGAACTGCCGCAGGGCTTCCGCGCGCATGGGGTGTTCGGGCGCATAACCCAGAACGTCCAGCGCCATCACGGCGTACATCATGGGCGGATAAATCGCGCCCAGACCGTCGGAATACTTGAAGCGCTCCAGCATCCAGTGTTCGCACTTGCGAATCGCAATCCGCCGGATGCGCGCGAACCCGTATTTCTCCCACAGCTTGAGAATCTTGTCGGAATGAACGAAAGCCTTGCGCCAGGTCAGCCAGGAATCGTCGCCCGCGAATTCATAACTTCTGCCGGGCAAGTGCAGTTCATCCAGGTTGAAGCCCTTCGGAACCGGCCGCTGCGGATTACGCGAATGCACGATGGCAAGCGAGATGTAAATGGCGCGCGTCCAGGACGACATCTGGTACAACAGCTTGCCGGGAAGCAGCATCAGCTCCGGCGGAATGCTTGGGCAGCAATCGCGCGGGTACAGCCCGAACAGGCTCAGGTTGACCTTGGTGTAGCTGTTGGCGGATTGAATGCCGCCAAGATCGAGAATGCGCTCCCGCAGTGCCACCATGCGCCGGTCGCTAGCCGGAATGCCGCCGAGTTTCAACGCGAAATACGCTTTGACGCTGGCGCTGATCTCCGACGGCCCCTGTTGATAGATGTTGAAGCCGCCATCGAGCAACTGCCGCGCAAGGATCGACTGCACGGCCTTATCCACCAGCGTTCGCGATGCTGGCTGCCACTCGCCGTTCACCGGCGGATACAGCCACAACTGGAACAGTATGAAATCGGACTCGAGCGTCGTATCGGCCGTGAGCTCCGCGCACCAGTGTCCGTCCGGTCTCTGTGAATCCAGAATCACCCGCGCGGCGCTTTCCATCGCGCCCGCTACAGATCCACGCAAAGTTTCCGAAATGGATAGGGCCGGAGTCATCGTTTAGGCGAGAACCGGCGCCGCGGCGGGACGCGCGCCGAGCGTGGAAGCGTGGATCAGTTCGCCCGGCAGTGAGAACCGGACATCTTCCTCGATCAGTTCCACTTCTTCCAACTGACCGAACCCATGGTCCTGCAACGCCGCCACCAGTTCTTCCACCAAATGCTCCGGCGCGCTTGCTCCGGCGGTAACGCCCACGTTGGTGATGCCGGTGAGCCACGCCGGGTCCACCTCGTTCCAGTCATTCACCAGGTAGCTGCGGACGCCGAAATTGTTGCCGACTTCCACCAGGCGCTTGGAGTTCGAGCTGTTCGCCGATCCGACCACCAGCATCAGTTGGCAATGCTCGGAAACGCCCTTCACCGCCATCTGCCGATTTTCCGTGGCGTAGCAGATATCCTGCGACTTGGGCCCCTTGATATTCGGAAAACGCTCATGCAGGCGAGCGACGATGTGCCGCGTTTCGTCCAGGCTCAACGTCGTCTGCGTCAGATAAGAAACCCTGTCCGGGTTGGAGAGCACCAACGCGTCGACATCTTCCACCGACTCCACCAGGATCGTACGGTCCGGCGCTTCGCCCAGCGTGCCCGTGACTTCGTCGTGATCTTTGTGCCCAATCAGAACGATCGTGTAGCCTTCGCGCGCGAACTTGACCGCTTCGAGATGCACTTTCGTCACCAGCGGGCACGTGGCGTCGATTACCTTGAGCGAGCGCTCCTTCGCATCCCGGCGGACGACCGGGCTCACGCCATGGGCGCTGAAGATGGCCCGCGCGCCGATCGGCACTTCTTCCACTTCTTCCACGAAAATGGCGCCGGCCTCCCGCAGTTCTTCCACCACGTGCTTGTTATGCACAATCTCTTTGCGCACGTATACCGGAGGCCCGTAAAGATCCAGCGCGATCTTCACCACGTCGATGGCGCGCACCACCCCCGCGCAAAAACCCCGCGGTTTCAACAGGTAGATCTTTTTCTCGGGTCCCGCATTCGCGGAGATCGGCTTTAGCGGCATAGGATGAATGGGACTTCCGATTATACCAATGGTAGATGCATCCATAGCCGGTTCGGTTGCGGGCGTATCAGACGGAAGAGCTACGAGGGAAGACCCTCTACTCATACCGCAAAGCCTCAATCGGATCCAGCCGTGATGCGCGAATCGCCGGCAGCAGCCCGGAGATCAATCCTACGATCTCCAGCATGATCGTCGACGTCAGAATCGCGAAGCGCGACACAGTTAGATGAATGTCGCCGTTCCCCGTCGTGTCTTTGAACAGCGGCCCGAGCAGCGGCAGCGTCCCCACGGCGACCGAGATTCCCACTCCGAGCAGAACGCCGAGCAAACCTCCCGCGGTCACGATCGCCATCGCTTCCAATAGGAATTGAAACAGGATGGACCGCCGGGTGGCGCCCAGGCTTTTGATGACGCCGATCTCCCGCGTCCGCTGCGTAACGGAAACCAGCATGATGTTGGCTAGGCCGATGCCTCCGATGGCCAGCGTTAGCGTTCCGATCAAGCCTAGCAACACGCGCAGAGCGATCGACATCTGGTCGATTTGCTTCATGAATTCGTTGAATACGAGCACTTCCACCGCGCGATCGTCCGTAGGGGAAAAGTTATGAATACGCGCCAGCGTCGCCCGCACCTGCTTAACGGCTTGTTCCCGGAACATCGGGTTGGCCGGGGTCCACACGATATCTTCCGGATACTTCACGTCGCGCAGCAGCGACATCGTGTCATAAGGGATAAAAATGCATTCGTTATCGGGCGTGTTGTAATTCGAAATTTGCAGCTTGGATTTCAGCACGCCGCTTACGATGAACTGCATCCCGTTGATGGTGATTTTTTCGTTTTCGGGAGGAATTTCGCCGAAGAGTTTCTCAGCGGCTTTCGCTCCCAGCACGGCGGTCCGGCTCTTCTGCAAATCCTGTTCGGTGGTGAGCCAGTCCCCGGTTGCCATGCCCATGTTCCGCACCTTCTGGTAATCCACCGGGAGCACGCCGCGGATGGTCATGTTCTGGGAGCGGTACTCGCGCGTGACGACGGTATTGCGCATCAACACTTCCGGGGAGATCGCGCCGACCATCGGAACCGATTCTCGGATCGCGTCCACATCGTCACGGTCGAGCTTGATGATGCGGCCGGAGCGCTCGCCGCCGGCTTGCGCGGAAGTCTGGCCGCCAAACATTAAGATGAGGTCCTGACCCACGGCTTTGAACGAGGACGACAAGGCAAAGTTGAATCCTTCGCCATACGAGTAGAGAACGACGAAACAGACGACTCCCCACGCCAGGCTGATCATTGTCAGGAGGGACCGCTGCCGATTGAAGAGCAGCGCGCCCCAAGCCTCGCCGATGATCGCGCGGATTCTCATCGTTCGTACCTCAGCGCTTCAACCGGCGTCAGCGAAGCCGCGCGCCACGCAGGGAAGAGCGCCGAGACGATGGCGATCAAACCCAGCGCCACAAACGTCAGAAGCGTCGTCGTCATACTGACCGGCAATCCCGGAAACGCATCGGGCATGGGCAAAAGACGCAGCAGCGAAGACAGCCCGAACGCGATGGCCCAGCCGATGCCGCCGCTCACCAAAGCCAGCAGCGCGCCTTCCACCAGGAAGTCGACCATAATCCGATTCCTCGTCGCGCCCAGCGCCTTTCGCAAACCGATTTCGCGCGTGCGCTCGCTGACGGTGACCAACATAATGTTCATCACGCCGACTCCGCCAAGGCTCAACGTCACTAATCCGATGATGGCGAGAAACACAGTCATCGACTCAAAGATGGAGTCCACTTCCTTCGCGTCCTCCAGCGTGTCCCAGACGGGCACCGCGGCCTTATCTTCCGGGTCGAAATGATGATTGCGTGCCAGCGTTCTGATTACCTGCTTGCGCGCATCTTCAAACTGCGCGAGCGAGCGCGGCTGATAAATGATGTCGTCCAGCAATCCCGGAAAGTAAGAGGCAACCTTGGGCGGAATGTCACGCACCGCGGTTTGGTACGGAATAAAAATCTTGCTCTCGTCCAGGCTTCCATAGCTGGAGTCCTGATGCTTGTCGGCGATGGTTCCGATGATTTCGAAAGGAATGGAGTTGATCGCGATCTTCTCGCCGATGACTTTCGGGCGCTTTCCGAACAACTGCGCTTTCACTTTCTGCCCGATGACCGCCACGCGTAGCGCATCCAGATTGTCCTGATCGGAGAACCAGCGGCCTTCAGCGATCGCGACCGACCGCAGCTTGTTGAAATCCGGCTCGACGCCGTCGGTATCGAACGCGCCGCTGTTGAACGCACTGGTTCCGCGATTGGTGCTTTCGATCTCTCCGACGACGTATCTCACCATCCAGCAGCCGCCGCGGATCGATTGCACATCCGAGTAACTCAACCGCACGCGCTCGCCTGCCCGCTCGCCGCCGGCTTGTTTCTCGGTGCGTCCGCCGAACAGGATGACCATGTTTTGGCCAAGGCCTTTCATGTTGTTGCGCTGGCCTTCTTTGAAGCCATCGCCCATAGCCACGATGATCACGATGGAAGCGATGCCCCACGCGATACCGGCCATCGTCAGAAAAGTGCGCAGCTTATTCCGGAGCAGGCTTCCGAACACCTGCCGGAACAGCTCCTTCAGGTAGGTCATTACTGCAGTACGACCTGTTGACCTTCCGTAAGCCCGCCGGCCACTTCGGTCTTCGCTCCGTTGCTGATGCCGGTCTTGATCTTGACGCGCTTTACGCCTTTCGGGCTGGCCGGATCGGGTACTTCCACTTCGGTTGACTTATCTTTCGCAAATAGGACCGCGCCTTCCGGAATGGTCAGAACCTTCTTGTGCTCTTCCAGAATGATTTCCGCGTTGGCCGTCATTAGCGCGCGCAGTTTATGCGACTCATTCGAAATCGAAACCCGCACTTCGAAAGTAGTGACGTTGTCTTTCTCCGTCCCCATGGGTGAGATCTTGGTCACCTTGCCATCGAACTTCTGGTCCTTGAATGACTCGACGGTGATCCGCGCGGGCTGGCCTAGATAGACCTTGCCGATATCGCTCTCGTCCACTTTGCCTTTTACATACACTTCGTTCAGATCGCCCAGCGTCATAATGAGCGTGGCGCTGGAGCCAACCACCAGAATCGAACTAACGGCGCTGCCCACCTCGCTATCGCGCGAGAGGACGACGCCATCGATCGGCGACACAATGGTCGCATTGCGCAGGTCTTCTTCCGACCGCGCCACTACCGCCGCCTGCTGATCGTACTGTGCCTGCGCCTTTTGAATGGCGGCCTTCGCGCTTCCCAGATTCACTTTCGCCGAATTGGTTTTGTTGAGCGCCATTTGATAATTCTTCTCGGCTTCATCCCGCGTGTTCTGCGCAATCAAGCGGGCATCCAGTAGCTTCTGCGCACGGTCCAGATCCTTCTTTAAGAACGGAACATCGGGACCTTCGGCATCCACCTTGTAACGCTCGTAATCGGCGCGCGCGGTTTGCAACTGCGCCTGCTCCACGGCCAGCGCAGCCCGGGCTTCATTCAAGCGCGGCAAAAGATCGTTCTTGTCAAGCTCGCAGATCACCTGGCCTTTATGCACCATGTCGCCGAAGTTAAACGGCAGACTTTGGATAATGCCGCTGGCTTTCGACTTAATTTCGATCTGACGCACCGGCTGGATCTTGCCGGTCGCAACGACGGATCGCGCCAGGTCGGCGCGTTCCACTTTAGCGATCTTCTCGGGATCGATTTTGACTGGGGTATGGCCAAGCAGCCGCATCGAGAAAAATGCGCCTACGCCCACGATCACTACCAGGAATACCCAAATGAAACGACGCCGTTTTCCACGATTTGCCATGTTTAGTCTCTACGCTGAATCTCTTTCCTCTTCTACGTTCGGGAACTGGAAAGGGTTCGTGAAAATCTCTCCCTACGGCCGGATCACATCCATTCCAAGACTCTCTGCAACGCGCTGAAGCTTTCCGTCAAAGGTTGCAAGTGAGAGCGGTTCATCCCCGCCAAGGCTAAATAACTTGCGTCGTAGACGGAAAGGTTGTGCTTGAGCGCCAGATCCAAGAGCTGGCCATCTATAGCCAACACAACGCGAAGGACGCATCCACCACGAACGCTTTCACTCACGCCCTTCTTCGATCATTTCTCGAATCGAGAGGCCTCCCAAAGTCACTCCCTTTCGCAATTCCCGAATCCGGTCGCCTGCCCTTTGCGAACGCATCAACTCCGGCTGGGCCGCCTCCACGGCGCGTTCCCGCAAGACTTTTTCCGCATACGCCTCCAGCGAAAGCCCGTTCGCCTGAGCCTGCGCCAACAAACCCGCTTGCACATCGGGTGTCAGTCTAATTTCATCGTCATCGGCAGGGCCCTCGTTTCCTTATTCTCGCAATCACACCTATCGCCGGCGAACGCTGCCGCGCGGCTTCGTTACCCTGTTATGGATGGCAATGATCCTCGATGGCGCGCGCATCCGTGACGAAATCAAGACGGAGTGCCGTCCGCGCGTCGCCCGCATCATCGAAACCATCGGCCGTCCTCCCGGGCTTTCCGTCGTACTCGCCGGCTCCAACCCCGCCTCACAGATATATGTGGCCGGCAAAACCCGCACCGCGGGCGATCTCGGCATCTTCACCGAAACGCTCACCCCGCCCGAATCGGCCACCACCGAAGAACTGCTCGCCATCGTCAACTCGTTAAACCACCGCACCGAGATCGACGGCATCCTCGTCCAGCTTCCACTCCCTCCGCAAATCGATAGCGCGCGCGTGCTTATGGCCGTTTCCCCCGCTAAAGACGTCGACGGGTTTCACCCTTGCAACGTCGGCGCGCTTTCCACCGGCCGCCCCGGTCCACGCCCCTGCACGCCCGCGGGCATCATCCAACTCCTCAAGCGCTATCACATTCCCATCGCCGGTAAACGCGCCGTTGTCGTCGGCCGCAGCGACATTGTCGGCAAGCCGATGGCCATGCTGCTCCTCGCCGAAAACGCAACTGTCACCATCGCGCATTCCCGCACCGCCGATCTGCCCGCCGTCTGCCGCGAAGGAAATATATTAATCGCGGCCATCGGCCAACCGGCCATGATCACGCGCGCCTACATTCGCCCCGGCGCCGCCGTAATCGACGTCGGGATCAATCGAATCACCGACCGTGCAATGGCCGCACGCCTGTTTCCGGACGACGACGCGCGCCTGGCCCAGTTCGATTCAAAAGGCAGCGTTCTCGTCGGAGACGTCGATCCGCAATCCATGGCCGAAGCCGCCGGCGCTTACACTCCAGTGCCCGGCGGCGTCGGCCCGCTAACGATTGCCATGCTGATGGTCAACACCATCGAAGCGTGCGAAGGAAGCTGCGACCTATGTTGAAAGTCGGTCTCACCGGCGGATTGGCCTGCGGCAAGACGTTCGTCTCCATCGAGCTCGAAAGGCTCGGCTGCCATGTGATCCACGCCGACGCTCTCGGCCATGAGGTTCTGGCGCGCGGCGGCGAAGCTTACCAGCCCGTTATAGAAGTGTTCGGCGGCGGCATTCTTGACGAAAACGACGACATCAGCCGCCGCAAACTCGCGGACCTGGTCTTCCATGACGCCCAGAACCTTTCCGCTTTGAACGCCATCGTGCATCCCGCCGTGCGCCGCCGCGAAGACGAACTCATGGCCGCCATCGAAAAACTTGAGCCGGGGGCCGTCGCCGTCGTCGAAGCCGCCATTCTCATCGAAGCCCGATCCTACAGCCATTTCGACCGCATGATCGTCGTCGTCTGCGATGAACCCAGCCAGTTCGAACGCGCTCTGGCGCGCGATCCGCTCGCTACTCCCGCCGCCGTCCGGGCCCGTCTGCAACGCCAGATGCCGATGTCGGAGAAAAGCAAGTTCGCCGACTTCCTTATCGATTCGTCCGGCTCCAAGCAGGAGACTCTCCGCCAAACACGGGAGATCTATACCGCCCTGCGCGAACTCGCTTCCACCAGCAAATCCAGCCTTGCCAAAATAGGGAATAGCTTATGAGAGGAAGAACAGTTTTGCTGGCCGCGCTGCTTTTCGGCGGCTTCTGGTATGTGACATCGCGCGCGGATCTCCAACTTGGTTCCATGCTCCGCCCCCTCGCGGAAACCGGGCGGCTCTGGTCTTCCCCGAATACCGCTCACGGCGCCGGCTACGAACCCGATGAGCAGAACAGCATCGACATCTATAAGGCCGCCCATCTGGCCACCGTCAACATCACGAGCATCGCCTACCAGCGCGGCTGGTTTATGCAGCTTTACCCTTCGAAAGGAATCGGCTCCGGCTTTATCATCAACGAGGAAGGGCAGATTCTCACCAACAATCACGTGATCCGCGGCAGCCAGGAGTTAACGGTCACACTTTCCAACCACAAGCAGTACCGCGCGCGCGTTCTGGGCGCGGACCCGCGCAGTGACATCGCCCTAATTCAGATCAAAGCGCCCGGCCATCTGCCGATCCTGCACCTCGGCACCTCGGATAATCTCCAGGTCGGCCAGAAGGTGCTCGCCATCGGCAATCCTTTCGGCCTGGAAGGTACGCTAACCACGGGAATCGTCAGTTCCCTCGGCCGCAGTCTCGGCGATTCCGACGAGGAGGGCAATCACCTGGAAGATCTGATTCAGACCGACGCCGCCATCAACCCCGGGAACAGCGGCGGCCCGCTGCTGGATTCCCGCGGCGAAGTGATCGGCATCAACACCGCCATTCTCGGCCGCGGCGGCTCTTCCGAAGGCGGCAACATCGGGATCGGCTTCGCCATGCCCATCAATAAGGCGAAAGCGATGCTCGATGAATATCGTTCGAAAGGTCGCATCGCCCGGCCCGTCCACGGATTGACCGCCGTCTTCATCGAGGGGAACCTCGCCGAGGAACTCGGGTTGCCATCGTCGGGCGGCCTGCTGGTGCAGAATGTGGAAGCGGGTACCGCCGCGGAAGAAGCCGGCGTTCGGGGCCCCCGGCAATCCGTGCTGGTCGGCAATTACCAGCTCGGCGTCGGAGGCGATCTCATCACCCAAATCGATGGGAAGCCGGTCACGTCCAACGATGCGCTTCCGCGCGTAATGGCTCATAAACAAGCCGGGGACAAAATGCAGTTAACCTTGATCCGCAATGGCCGCACGCAAACGGTAACTTTAACTCTGGGTGAGGGACCCGAAACACTATGACGATTCGCCTTCTCGCTTTCGCCTGCTTCACAGGCCTTCTCGCTTCCACCATTCCTCCGCTCCGCGCCCAGGAGCCGGGCGTGCCACCCGCCCAGAACCGCACTCCGCTTTCTCAGCCCGCTCCGCCAACCTCCGGCCAAGGCATGGTCAACCCAATCTTCAAAGGCGCCGACCCCTGGGTCATGTACGACGATGGCTATTACTATTACTCCGGCGGATGTCCGAAGGCATCCATTTGCGTCACCCGCGCCAGAACTATCGAAGGCCTTGCGGCCGCGCCCCACAACGTGGTCTGGTCGCCGCCGATCTCCGGACCCAACCGCGCCGACGTCTGGGCGCCTGAGATCCATAAAGTCGACGGAAAATGGTACATCTACTACTGCGCCGATAACGGCGACAACAACACTCACCGTCTGTTCGTGCTGCAATCCGATAACGATACCCCGCTGGGAACCTATTCCATGCCCGACACCGGCGCGCCTAACGGCGGAATCCCCGAATCCACCGGAAACTGGGCGATCGATCCGGACGTCTTCACCGCCGCCAACGGCAAGCTCTATCTCCTCTGGTCCTGTACTAACTTCAAAACCTCCCAATTTCCCCAAAACATCTGTATCGCCCATATGCGCGACCCGCTCCACGTGGATGGCCCCACCGTCCAGATTTCCACTCCCACCGAACCCTGGGAAGTGCGGGGCGCCTCCGTGAACGAAGGTCCCGTTGGATTCGTCCGCAATGGCCGTAACTTCATCACCTATTCGGGAAGCGCCAGTTGGAATCCCAACGACTACTCCGTTGGACTGCTCACCAATCAGGAAGGCGACCCGATGAATCCCGCGTCCTGGGTGAAGACCGGCCCTATCTTCGACAATCACCACACCGCTTACGGGACCGGCAGTGTCGTCTTCGTGCGCGGGACCGAACCCAACGAGTACTGGAACATGTATCACGGCATCGATCGGCTCGATTGCCCGTCCGCCTACGCGTGCCGGGACATCCGCGTGCAGAAAATGCACTTCGCTCCGGACGGCACGCCCGTTCTCGGCTATCCAGATGATCCCGGCGTTCCGATTGCGCTCGAAGCCGATCGCTACAGCGCGTGGGGCCCCGCTTTCGGCGATCTCGCCGAAGGCAATCTCAAGGGCGCCGTCGTCAACGGTGTCTGGCCCGGCCGCGAACCGGAAGCCAACGAAAGCGAAAGCGTGGGACCGGGTTGGATGCAGACGTTCAGCCAGTCCAACCCCAATCTCGAAAACTATTCGCTTAGCGTCGATATGCAGTGGGTCGCCAATGGCGAAACGTCGCAGTATCCAAAATACGGCGTCTACGCGGCTTACGCCGACGCCCGCTACTTCGTCACCGCCTGGATCAACCCCAACGCCAAAGCCGTCTCCACCTACGGCGTCATCAACGGCAACATCCAACCCTGGGCCGATTGTCCGCTTCCGGAAGGTTTCGATCCCGCCGCGTTCAACAACCTGCGAGTGGATAAGAAAGGCCCCGTGTTTACGCTGGCCTTAAACCGCGTTCCGCTGACCGGGGCATGCAACGGGCGAAGCTTCCCTTTGCTCAACGGTCAGACCGGATTAGTGACGGAAGACGTTCGCGCCCGTTTCAAGAACTTCTCCGTGACCCAGATCGGAACCAAGCTCCTGAACGCTCATCCCGCGCAATGATATGAAACCGTCCATCGGAATCGGCATGATCGGCTACAAGTTCATGGGCAAAGCCCATTCGAATGCGTACCGCCAGATCAACCAGTTCTTCGATTTACCCTACAAAACGCGCCTGAAGACCATCGTCGGGCGCGACCCAGTAAAGGTCGCCGCCATGGCGGATCGCTGGGGCTGGGAATCGTCCACGCCGGATTGGCGGAGCCTCATCGACGATCCCGAAATCCAGATCATCGATATCTGCTCGCCCAACAATACGCATCACGAACTCGCGCTAGCGGCGCTCGCCGCCGGCAAAGTGGTCGCCTGCGAAAAGCCGCTTGCCATGAACGTGCGGGAAGCGCGCGAGATGGCCGCCGCGGCGCGCGCACACGGCAACATCAACACCGTTTGGTTTAACTATCGCCGCGTGCCCGCCATCGCTTTCGCCCGCCAGCTCATCGACGAAGGCCGCATCGGCCGCATCTTCCATTTCCGCGCGCTTTATCTGCAGGACTGGACGCTCGATCCTTCTGTGCCCCTGCTCTGGCGCATGGACAAGGAAGTAGCCGGTTCCGGCGTCACCGGCGATCTTCACTCGCACATTGTCGATCTATCGAATTACCTGGTCGGAAGAATCACCGCCGTCGCCGGAACCAGCCGGATCTTCATTCCCGAGCGCGAATTACCTGACGGCGGCAAAGCAAAGGTGGAGATTGAAGACGCGTCGATATTCGTCGCCAAGTACGACGATGGCGCCATCGGCCACTTCGAAGCTACCCGCTTCGCCAACGGCCGCAAGAATGGCAACACCTTCGAGGTGAACGGCGAAAACGGCAGTCTCTACTTCAACCTGGAAGATATGTCGCGCCTCTGGTATTTCGATTCGCGCGAACCCAAGCACATTCAAGGATGGCGAGAGATTTCCGTGTGGGAAGAAGTGCACCCGTATATGAAGCATTGGTGGGTTCCCGGCTGCGCCATCGGATACGAACACACCTTCGGCAATCAAGCCGCCGACCTGATCAGCGCCGTCGCCGCCGGCCGTCCCATGCAGCCCGATTTCGATGATGGTTTACGCTGTCAACTGGTTCTGGACGCGGTGATGGAAGCCTGCGCCACCGACCGCTGGGTAACAGTGAAGAAAATGGAAGAAGTAAGGAGCATCGTCCCATGAAGATCTCTCTTGGAAGCTGGGCCTTTTCGTTCGGCCCGTATTCAGACCATCCTATCTCTTTTGAGGACACCGCGAAGCGGCTCTCGATTGCCGGCTATGACGGTATTGAGGTCTGCGGTTTCCCGCCTCACATTACGCTCGATAAGTACCCGGCATCGCAGTCCAGAAAGGAGCTGGTTCGCTTTCTTGATGACTTGAAGCTGGGCGTCTCCGGCTATGCCGCGGATTTCTCCGGCATCAACCCCGTCCCCGAAGCAAGCGCGCCGAAGTATCTCGACCTCTTCCGGCGCAACGTGCAGATGTGCGTCGATATCGGCAGCCCGGCCATTCGCGTGGACACCGTGGCCGCGCCGGGTTCCGTGCCCGATTCGGATTACGAGCACGCCTTCCACCGCGTGGCCGACCTATGGCGCAAGGCCGCCCAGATTGCTCAGGATGCCGGTATCCGCATGGTTTGGGAATTCGAGCCCGGGTTCCTGTTCAACAAGCCGTCCGAAGTGGTCAAGATGCATCAGGAGGTCGGACACCCGAACTTCCGGATCATGTTCGACACCTCGCATGCGTTCATGTGCGGCGTCGTGGGAGCGCGCCAGCACGCGCCGAAAGATATCCTGATCGGCGGCGTGGCCGAGTTCCTGACGAAGCTGCAGGGCCGTATCGGCGCCATTCACCTGATCGATAGCGACGGCACGCTGCACGGCGATGAAACCAGCACCCACGCGCCCTTTGGAGAAGGCGAGGTCGATTTCGAAGGCTTAGCACCTAAGCTGCTGCAGGTACCAAATATTGAATGGTGGACGATTGACATGTGCTTCTGGGCCGGCTCCTGGGAGTTGGTGGAATCGAGCAGGGAGTTTGTAGCGGCGCTGTTGCAGCACCATGTCGCAATGGCATGAGAACTGTCTGAATGCGATATACCGTTATCCTTGAACGCGAGCCGGACGGTGGTTATGTCGCGACGGTGCCGGCCTTGCCTGGGTGCGACTACGTCGCCTCTGGCGACCCGGTACCGGTCGAAGTTGGCTTTCGACCAAGCGTTCATTGTTCCCCTTTCTTAGCAATGATCTGAACAATACGGACTCGGCCCTCGATCAAGTTTTGAGCAAAGTTCGCGATCGCTGGTCCCATTTCAGGGCCAAGAATCAGGATCGGACTCAGCGGGTTCCCTGCCTGTCGAGATGCCTCTTGGGCGCGCTGCTGCATCTCCCGGAACCACTGCGCCGCTGTTTCTGTTTTGTCGACAAACGATCGTATGTGGAAGCCCCCGGCGGCAAGCGCTTCCTTCATGCCTGACTCCGTTGCAACAAAACTGACGCTCTCTTCACGTGCCCACGGTGTGGGATAGCGTATGGGCTGCTGCTTACCTTGAATGGCGTCATAGATAGCCAACTCCCCACCCGTTTTCAGAACTCGATGAATGCCCTTGTACAGCTTTGGCTTATCCTCGATGTTCATCGCCACGTGCTGCGTCCAGCACGCGTCGAACGCGTCATCCGGAAACGGCAGATCGGCAGCGTCGCCTTGCCGGAAAGTTGTTTTGTCCTGTAGACCGGCACGCTCCGAAAGATACTCGGAGGCCTCGATAAATACCGGCGTCAGGTCAATGCCTGTTACCTGAACTCCCGGCACCGCCGCGAGGTAGCGGGCAGGTCCTCCCAAGCCGCTTCCGATATCCAGCAAGGAGTCGCCCGCCTTCAGCTTTAACGCTTCGGCCAGTTCTTTAGTAGCCTCCAGTCCGCGCACATGGAACTGGTCAAACTGCGCCAGCTCGCTCCAGGGAATGACCCCACTGCCGAAGCCGGCCTTTTCCAAAGCCTCTTTGATTCGGTCGAGCATCGCTCTCACCGTGTAGTTCTCTTGAATCCGTTGCGTGTTCGCGCCCGATGTCATATTCACAATCCAACCCCCGCGCTCGCCGCGTTCCCTTCGATGAAATTGCTTTCGACTTGCCCGGCGCGGGATCTCCGTGGATCCGCTCCCTGCGATGCCATCTGCGCGGCATGCTCTGCCTTCCAACGCTCATCCTCCATGCAGTGCAGAGGTTTCGAGGGAACCGGTAGTCCCAGCGAGCGTTCGTAAGCCTCGATATCGTAGCCGGGGAAAAAGGGGGTCGCACTGAAGTTGATGAACGCCTTCAGCCGATTGCCGACGGTCTGGCGCGCGAAGGGCATGGCGGCGTAGCGCTTCGCCGTAACCGCAAAGGGTTCCGCGGGGCTGCCCGTGAGTTCCTCCATCACGCGCGTGACGCCTCCCTCAAAAGAGAATGCGCCTTGCTTGTTGTCCTCCACGTATCGGATCAGCAGAGCCACGGTGTAAGGGTCAATCCTTTGCATGCGCGCTACCTTGCGGAACATCCACAACGGCAGGTTCACCGGCAGCACCCGGTGTCCCACCACTTCGCCGATGATGCGCGCCATGTCCTGGCCCGACAACAATTCCGGCCCGGTGGGGTGATAACGTTTGCCAGCATGTTTAGCCGGATCGTCCATCAGCAGAACGGCCGCGCTCTTCGCCATGTCCTCATTGGATATGGGCGGGCACCGGCTCTCTCCCATCAACACGGGATAGACTCCCAGAAGCGCCGCGAAATCGATCGTGCGAAGGAAATTATCGGCAAACATGCCCGGGTTGAAAATGGTGTGGGCCACGCCGGGAATCATGGAGAAAACGCGGTCGACCAACCAGGTCTGCCGGGTCATCGCCGTCGGATGAGAAGCGGTGGAAGTCCACTGGCTCATCTGGACCAGGGATTCGATTTTCGCTTCGCTCGCGGCCACCGCGAATGCGTTCGCCGCCTGAATCATGTAAGGATGCATCGGCGGCAGGTAATAAGCCCGCTGCGCCCCTTTCGCGGCCGCGTACAACTGCTCCGGGTCATACATATCGGCGACTACAACCTCCGCGCCGAGTTTCCGAAGGTTGGCGCTCCGCTCGTCCTCCCGGCTCACGATGGCGCGCACGGGCCAATCGCGCTTACGGAGTTCAGCCACCAGCGGCGCACCCGTCTTACCGGTCGCTCCTGTAACGAGAATCAGTGGTTTCGTCATGCTTAGCCTCCTTTCGACTCACGCGCCTTAGACAAAGGCCGCCCGGTGTTCGGCGATGAACGTCGCAACGCTGATGGGCGCCGTGCCGGTGATCGTCTCGACATCCTGATTCATTCCGCTAAACAAGCCGTTCTCAAAATCTTGTTGCGCCGCCCGCAGGTGCTGGAAGATATGCGGCTCACCCGAGCCATTCGGCTGGTTCGATTCGCCATACCCGCTGAGCGCGTTGTTCTGGCCGGATTTAATACTGTTCGCCGCGATGTTGTCCCGCATGACGGCAAATGGCACTACCTGATATTCGATAGGTTTACCGAGGGCCTCACTGGCCTTCCCCACCGCTTCCCGGAAGCTCAACTCCTCCGGGCCGCAAATCGCATAGGTCCGGCCCTCGTGACCCCGCGGGTTTTCCAGGATCGTCGCGATAACCCGGCCCTGATCTTCGGCCGCGATAAAAGCCGTCTTGCCTTCGCTGAAAGGTGCGTAAACCTGCCCTTGCCGGATCATTGCCGAGAACATCAGCATCCACTCCGTAAAGAAGGGCGGCCGCAGATGCGTGACCGCAAGACCGGTCCAGTCCAACACGCGCTCCGAGAGCCAGTGCTCAAAAGAAGCATGGCTCGCCGCGTCCTCGCGGGCGATCTTCTGCGACATGTTGACGATCACCTCAACGCCGCACTCCTTCGCCGCCTGCCCCAATTGCGCCGTGGCCTGGACCAGACCTTTCGTGATGGGATAGCAAAAGTAAGCGCGCTTGATTCCGTTGAGCGCGGCCCTCACGGCGGAGAAATCATCGAGGTCGCCATAAACCACTTCCGCGCCCAGACTCTGCAGGGCGCGCGACCGCTGATCTTCGCGATGGGCGAATGCCCGCACTCGATGACCCTTGTGGATGAGACTGCTGACTGCGGCGCTGCCGGTTAATCCGGTAGCGGCGGTGATGAGTATGTTTGCGTTCGGCATGAGGCTCCTTTGTTAGATGACGATTGACATCTATAAAGATGACGGGTATCCTCTAAGGAGTCAAGAAATTCTTACAAACTTTTTAGCCGGGGGCGACAAATGCGTGTTTCGCAAGTGGAAATGGATCAAAGCCATCAACGCATCGTGAAGGGAGCATCGCGCCTCATGCGGAAGCGCGGGATCGAAACGACCAGCGTGAACGATGTGATGAAGAAGGCCGGCCTGACCCATGGCGGGTTTTACCGGCACTTCGATTCCAAGGAGTCGCTGGTGAGCGCGGCCTTGGCGGACGCTTTCACCGAGGTTCTCGATATGGTCGAAAAATCTTATGAGGCGTTCGGCTCAAGTGAGGGCGCGGAGGAATACTATAAGCACTATCTTTCCGAAGGTCACGTGAAGCATCCTGAACTCGGCTGCCCGATTGCCGCTCTCAGCCTCGATGTCTCACGTTCTCCCAACTCGGTGAAGAAAACCTATTCCGCGGGCTTCAGCGATGCGGTTGAAAAGCTTGCGTTCGCGGAGGAGGGAACCGTCGAAGAGAAGCGCGCCGCCGCCACCCGCAAGCTTTGTATGTTGGCCGGAGCAGTGATGATCGCCCGCGCCGCCGACGCGGAAACAGCCCGTACCGTTCTCGCTGCCTGTGCGGACGGGGCCTTGTCTCACGCGCGAGACACCCGCCGTTAAGCTCGGGAATGTGGAACCGCTCATTCTCACCGCCCGGCTGGACCGCGACGCGCAGACGTATTTCGACCACCTTCGCAAGCAGCACTTCCCGCCTGAACGCAATTTCCTTGAGGCGCACCTGACCCTGTTTCACGCGTTGCCCGGGACAAACGCGAACGCCATTCGGTCTCAACTGCTCGACATCGCCCGCCGTGAAACTCCAATCGAAGCTCGGTCCCGCAAGCTGCGGTCTTTGGGCGGAGGCGTGGCATTCGCGGTGGATTGCCCCCGGCTTTCCTCTTTACGCGCCGGCTTAGCACAGCTCTGGCATCACGATCTAACCCCGCAAGACCGCCAAACACTTAGCCTCCACATCACCGTGCAAAACAAAGCGGCTCCCGAAGCCGAGCGAGATCTAATGCGGGAACTCAGCCGCGATTTCAAACCGCTGCGCCTGGTGTTCGAAGGTCTTGACCTTTGGCGATACCTGGGCGGCCCATGGAGTCTTTTGGAACGTTTCCCTTTTACGGAAAGGATCGATCGAAACCCGGGCTGTTGAAAACTCTGGAGCAAAACTCTGGACTCAGGGAGACGGCATGTCACTTGAAGGCGAGTTGCTGGGCGTTTGAGGCGTATCGTGTTGCGCCGCTCGATGAAGAGAGGCTTAAAACGGAGAGGAAGCTGGCGAAGATTGTACTTCTCAAACGCCCGAAACCGCACATGGCCTTGCGTGAGTTTACTCCGGCGCTCCGCTGACTGTCTTCAATGTCGCCAAGCAAGCGTCGCCGGGAGACTCCGCGCTCTCTAACCCGACTCGCAACCGAGAGAAAAGCGCAGGGCAGCGCATACCTCACTCAGGCGATTGTCGCTCAATCGGGCCACGCGTCTTCCCAATCGCCCCTGAGAGACGGTAACGGCGTTGTGCGCGTTCACCGCGCATGGACCCTTCATGCCATCTTTCTCATCCAGCGTCACCTCGGATGGCACCCCGCGTATCGTCGAAGTGATCGGCACCACAGTAACGGTGGATAGATACCCAATGACGCTATCGCGAGTCAGCACAACCACCGGCCGCCTCTTGTTAGGAGGAGCGAATTGATATAAGCGAACATCTCCGCGCGTTATTCTTTCGGCCACGCCGCCTCGGATTCCCAAAGTGCCGATTCGTCGCTCGCCGCCGGCCGCTTGGAATACCCCGCCTGATCGCGTTCTTCCAGTGACTGAACCGTCAAGCGCCGAAGGTGTTCTCGGAGGGCGTCCCGCACCAGCGCCGAGCGATTGCGTTTCGTCTGGAGGGCCGCGCGATCCGTCGCCTGCAATAGTTTCTTATCGAGAACCACTTGGATTGTTTCCACTGTCGACTCCGTTCCACAGCATAGTACACAACCGGAAGTGAAGAGTACCCTCGGAACCCCGGCGATTCGCAACCCCCTCTACTTCAAACTCGCCACCAAATCCCCCGTCTCCCGTAACACCGTCAACTTCGCCCGCTCCGCCGCGTACTGGGCATCATAGAAAGCGAGCCATTTCTCGTTCTCCACGATTCTCGCTTCCTCCACCTGCCGCAGCGCCGCCCGCCCTTCGCTCATCTGCGCCAGCAGCACACTCAAGGATTCCCGCGCCAGATCCAGATCCGCCTGCGTTACGTCTCTCGACATCTGCGCGCGCTCCAGATCCTGATACGCCTGGTGAATATCCAGCGTGATCCGATTCCGCGCCCCCGTATACTGCACGCGGATCTTCGCCGCATCCGCTTCCGCCTGCATCACCTGCGCGTTAATTCCCGGACCCGGCAGCAGCGGAATCGAGAACGCCATTCCCAATTCCTCATTGTTCGTCTGAAACTTACGGAAGTATTCATCCAGATGGTTGAAGCGCGAGAATAGTGCGTACTGCGCCACCAGATCCACCCGCGGCAGCCGCTGCGCCTTATCGCCGCGCACTTCCAGGCTCTTCGCAATCAATGCCGATTCCATGCGCCGCAAGTCCTTGTTCGTCGCCAGCGCGCTCGCCAGCGCCGCCTGTTCCGATTCCGGCAAGGGACCGGCCGGAATCTCTTCTCCCGACGTCCGCGCCCGGTCTTCCGCCGAATACCCCAGCACCACCGCCAGCGAACGCTCGGCGAAGTCCTGATCCGCTTGAATCGATTGCAGCCGCTGCTCCGATCGCTTCAATTCCACCACGGCCCGCTTCTCTTCGATCGGCAGCTCATAGCCCGCTTCCACCCGGCTCTTCGCCGTCGCCGCAACCTTCGTCAGGCTCTCCACCTGCTTCTTCGCCATGTCGCCCAACCGCAGCGCCCGCTCCAGGTCCAGATAGAGCGATGCCGTTCGAAAGGCAACTTCATCGCGCTTCGATGACGTCGCCAGCGCCGCCCCGCGCGCGTTCTCCCTCGCCTGTGCCAGAACGTAGGTCTGCGGCCGGTTATACACGAAAGCATTCGCCTTGGCTGTTAGAACGGACGGCGCCGACCCTTCAATACTCTGCGGATAACCGTCCGTGTAAGCCAGCCCGCTGCCCACGTCGATGCGCGGCACGAACGGGTCCCGCGCCAGGCGAATTCCCTGCGCCGCCCGTTGCTCGTCCAGCCGCGCCATCACCACGTCCGGATTCTGCTCCAGCGCTCGATCCACCGCCTGCTTCATCGTCAGGACGTGATCCTCGGCAAGCAGGGAAATCGCGGAAAAAATCAGAAGAAACAAGGAACGAAACATGAGACAAGTTTAGTAGCACAAATGATCCAAACTCTCCCGTTTCTCTTATTGCCCTTTCTGGCTCAAGTGCCGGCTCAAGTAATGCCTCAAGCGGCGCCCGCGCCAACTCCGCTGCCCTCCCGCATTTCCGCCAGGATCGCCGGCTTCCCGGGCCATGTCTCCCTATTCGCAAAAAACCTCGACACCGGCCGGAGCTTCGGCCTTCTGCCGGACGATCCCGTCCGCACCGCCAGCACCATCAAACTTCCGATAATGATCGAATGCTTTTACCAGGTGCGGGAGGGCCGCCTCAAATGGACCGAGCCCATCACCCTCGCGCCCATCGAGAAAGCATCGGGCTCCGGCATCCTGACGGAATTCTCCGATAACACCCAGTTCCCCATTCGCGACCTCATGCACTTGATGATTGTACTCAGCGATAACACCGCCACCAATCTCATCCTCAACCGCATCACCGGTGACGCGGTGAACGCGCGCATGGAATCGCTCGGACTCAGGCAGACGCGCAACATGCGCAAGATCCTCCGCGGCGATGACGCGCAGCCCCAGGGCTTTTCCAAAGAAGGCCTGCGCCAGGAAAACAAGCGCTGGGGCATCGGCCGAAGCACACCGCGCGAAATGGTCACCTTACTCGAAAAACTCTATCGCAATGAATTGGTCGATCCCGAAGCTTCGGCCGAAATGATCGCCGTCCTCAAGCGCCAGCAGGATCACGAAGGCATCGCGCGCGATTTGAAAGACGTCATCATCGCCAGTAAGTCCGGCGCTCTCGATCACCTCCGCACTGACGCCGGAATCGTCTACACCAAACAAGGCGCCATCGCCATGTCCATCACCGTCGACGACATGCCGGAAGTGAACTGGACCAGCGATAATCCCGGCAGCCTTCTCATCGCATCACTGTCGGAGATCCTGATTGAGGAGCTAGGAAAAAGGTAGTCGCTTCACACCGTCTTCACTTCCACCACTTCCATATCGCGCCGCTTCGCCTCTTCCATGAAGCTTTGCGTCACATCGCCTGCGCCGCGCGACGCCCCGTCCCAGATCACCGCCGCGGCGGTCTGCTCGTCGCTCTCTTTCGCCAGCCTCACAGCCTCATCCAGAATCGCCAGGTTAGCCGCCGCGTACGCTTCGTCATCGTTGTCGGCGTGAAGGATCACCAGATCGTCTTTCGCTTCCACTTCATCCAGCACCTTATCGTAGATCGGGCCCCATTCCCCCGGCCGGTCCGCCACCGAGCTCTCGCGGAAGCGCGCCCGCGCGAACGGCAGAATCACTCTGCGCCGCAATCCCATCTCGCCGGCCTCCGTCAATGCAATGAGGTCCGCGCCCGCCGCCGCCGCGCTAACTACCGTCGTCGCCATTTCGTCTTCCAATACGGCCCGCACGCGCGTCCGCACTAATTCAACATTCTGTAACGGAAAACGGTCGGTATCCGCGCCTTTTGCATCTACTCTGCGCCCTGCAATCGCTATGATCATAAGTCCCTCAGTCTTCTACAATTTCTTCTTAGCATGAGGATATATAAATTAAAGTGAGCCGTATAGGAGCGACGATGCTAATTCATCCCGAACGTTGGAAATCGTTACGCAATCGTTATGAACAGGACCGCCCGCATCGCATGCTGGCTCTCGATGGCGGCGGCATTCGCGGCCTTCTGACGCTCGGCATCCTCGAAAACATCGAAAGGCTCGTCGCCCGGAAAACCGGCCTTGCACTCCACGACTACTTCGATTACATCGGCGGTACGAGTACCGGCGCAATCATCGCCGCCGGCCTGTCGCGCGGCATGACGGTATCCGATCTGATCAACTTCTACACCTCCGCCGGCCAGGAAATGTTTCAGCCCGCCCGTCTTCTCGAGCGCGTCAAGTATTTCTACACGGCGGACCCGCTCAAGCAAAAGCTTCAGGACGTCTTCGGTGCGAACACCAATCTCGAACCGGACAATCTCAAGTGTCTTCTTCTGGCCGTTACTAGAAATGTCACCACGGATTCGCCCTGGCCCATCAGCAGTAACCCGGACGCCAAGTACAACAACCCGTCCCACCCCAGTTGTAACTTGTTCATGCCGCTCTGGCAGTTGGTCCGCGCCAGTACCGCCGCTCCCGTCTACTTCCCGCCGGAAATCCTCCAATGGGATCCGAACAATCAATCCAATACCTTCGTCTTTGTCGATGGTGGCGTCACGCCCCACAACAACCCGGCCTTTCTGCTCTACCGCATGGCTACCGAGCCCGCCTATCGCCTCAATTGGAAGGCCGGCGAAAGCAACCTGCTCATCGTCTCCGTCGGCACCGGCGCCGCCGAATCCCTAGGCGCCACCGCCGCTTCGCCCAACAAGAACATCGTTTCCACGGTCGCCGGTCTGCCCGGTGAACTCATGTACGGCATCCAGGTCGATCAGGACATCAACTGCCGCACCATCGGACGCTGCACCTATGGCGCGCACCTCGATCGCGAAATTCTCGACCTGGTCCCGCGCGATATCGAAGACGGCATGACCATGGATCAGCAATACAAAGCCCCTCTGATCCCGCTCGCCACCGATCTCGGCCGCCGCTTCCTCTATGTCCGCTACAACGCCGATATCAGCGGCCCGGGTCTAACCCGGCTCGGCTTCCCGAATGCCGATCCGTCCAGCATCCAGAAAATGGACGCGGTCGAGAACATCGCCATCCTGCCTGAAATCGGACGCGCCGCCGGCGAATGCGTCGCCCCGGAACATTTCGGCGCCTTCATTTAGAGTAAGCGCGTAAGAGCGGTCACAGTACTTCCAAAATCGATAACCCTCTTCGCTTGCAACCTCTTCCGCCACCAAACTATCCCGGAGTCTCCTTCCGCGTCTTTACACTAAAGCCGAGGAAACTCGTCCCGTGCAATTCAAGTCCGATCTAACTCCACAGCAACAGCAGGTACTCGTGTCTTTGGCCCAGGGCCAGACCGTAAACGCGGCCGCCGCAGCCGCCAATATTCACCGCAACACCATCGCAAACTGGCGCCGCTCGTCCGAAACGTTCCGCGGCCATTGGCACAACATGCAATATGAACAAGCCATGCACTGGCGCGATCAACTCCAGTCCATCGCCCAGGTCGCCGTCGACGCGATTCTCAAAACACTGACCGACGAAAAAACTCCGCCCAGCGTTCGCCTTCGCGCCGCGCTCGCCGTCCTCGATAAGGTCACCGCCGTCGCCCCCGCGCAGCCCGGTCTCAACGCGTCGCCCGCCATGCACAACGTTGCACAACCCGCCCAACCTGCCCAACCCGAGCCACTTGAAACCGCTCCCCAGCCGCGGCCCGCAACGGCTGCACAACCTTGCACAAGCGCCCTAAGCACAAGCTCCCTGGCCGATCTCTTCGAAGATCTTCGTTCCCTCGATGATGACGGCCTTGCGGATCTCCTCGACCACATCACCATGCCTCCTCGCCTGCACAATGCTGCACAAGCGGCCACGCCTGTTGCAGGTTCATCCGGCGAGTGACGTCGTTTTCAAGAATATTCGCCGCGCGTTCTCATTCACTTAGCCGCAAAACTCACGGCAAACGAAAAACC
Organism: Bryobacteraceae bacterium; assembly: GCA_965225785.1. Lineage (GTDB taxonomy): Bacteria > Acidobacteriota > Terriglobia > Bryobacterales > Bryobacteraceae > Bog-113. The sequence goes on from CBDDBV010000035.1 coordinate 1,512,976, forward strand.
GGCTTTTAGGATCAAGCCAGAACCAGCGGTTTACGCCGCGAAAAGGATCCTACACATCGAAATGGGCATTTTCCTCTTAATCCTCAGACTGTTTCCGCTGATTGCGGCGACCATCCAGGAAATTGAAGTCACAGCACCGGTTCCCAAAGCTGGGCCGGCCAAACTGGAGCTTCTGAACACCACCGTCAGCGCCGCTTACCAGGCGGACCCGACCGGCAGGAATTATCTCTCCGAAGCCAAATTACTCGACATCGTCGAAACCATCGCATCCGCTACCGTCACCTTCTATAACCTCACCGGAGTTTTCAAGAAGTCCTAACAGGTTCGCCGGGCGTCGGGATCTCGTATCATCACAATTGATGAGTATCTCGACGCCTGCCGCTCCAGATGTCCAGCTAGACGCCCAGTCGATCGCCCAGGCGGTCATGCATCTCGAACGCGACGTTCTCCTCCAAACCTACGCCCGTTATCCGATCGTTCTCGACCGTGGCGATGGCGCGCGCCTTTGGGACATCGAAGGCCGTGAGTATCTGGATTTCCTCACCGGCATCGGCGTCAACGCGCTCGGCCACAATCACCCCCGCATCACCGCGATCATCCGGGAGCAGGCCGGGCTTCTGATCCACTCCTCCAATCTTTACTACCATCGCTATCAGGGTCCGCTCGCGCAAAAACTCGCCGAAGTCAGCGGCCTCCAGCGCTCGTTCTTCACCAACTCCGGAACCGAGTCCATGGAAGGCGCCATCAAGATGATTCACTCCCACGGCCGCGCCATCCACCCCGAAAAGTTCGAGATCCTCGCGCTCGATAATTCCTTCCACGGCCGCACCATGGGGTCGCTTTCAATCACCGGCCAGCCCAAGTACCGCAAGGATTTCGAACCGCTGCTCCCCGGCGTCAAATTCATTCCCCGCAATAATTTCGAGGCGCTCGAAGAAGCTTTCTCTTCCCGCACCGCCGGCATCGTCATCGAATGGATTCAAGGCGAGGGCGGCATTTTCCCCATCTGCAACGAATTCGGACGCCGCGCCCGCGACCTGGCCGATCGTTATGACGCGCTGCTCGTCTTCGATGAAATCCAATGCGGCGTCGGCCGCACCGGTCAGTACTTCGGTTATCAACTCGCGCCCAGTCCCGTCATGCCGGATATCATGGTCGCCGCCAAGCCGCTGGCCTGCGGGCTTCCGCTCGGCGTCATCTGCGTCAATGAGCGCGCCGCCGCGTCCATCCGTCCCGGTATGCACGGCTCCACCTTCGGCGGAAGCGCGCTCGCCTGCCGCGTCGCCATCGAGTTCTTTCAAATCCTCGACGAACTCCTGCCGTCCATCCAGCACGTCGGCCATTACTTCCGCGCGCAGCTCCGCCGACTCGCCCCGCGCTTTCCCTTCATCACCGAGGTGCGCGGCCACGGGCTCATGGCCGGATTACAACTCTCCATCCCCGGAGCGGACATTGTGCAGGAAGCCATGCGCAACGGTCTCCTCATCAACTGCACCCACGGCTCCGTGCTTCGTTTTCTGCCGCCTTACATCGTCACGGAAAAAGAGGTCGACCAAGCCGTCGCGATTCTGGAAACGTCTCTGGCGACAGTCTAAGGACCACTTAAATCAGTTCTTCCCTACCCTGCTTCTCCAGCATCTTCACCAGCTCGCCCACCTGCTGCGCCCGGTTCCGGTCCGCCACCAGAATCGCGTCCGGCGTGTCGATCACAATCAGATCCTTTACGCCCAGCAGCGCCACCAGCTTGTTGCCCGCCTGCACGAAGTTGCCGCTCGAATCGCGCACCAGCAGCCCCTCGCCCGAATTGTTTGCGCCGTCCCGCGGCAGCAGCTCATACACCGCGTCCCAGCTACCCACATCGTTCCAGCCGAACTCGCCGCACGCCACCCCAACCACGCCTTCCGCTTTTTCAAGCACGGCGTAATCGATCGAAATGTTTTCGCATAGCGGGAACACTTCCTTCAGCCTGTCCGCAAACCGGGCATCCCCAAACGCCGGCAATCCCGCCAGCAGCGTCGCCGTTTTCGGAAGGTGCTTGCGCAGATTCTCCATCACCGTGGACGCCCGCCAGAAGAACATCCCGGCATTCCAGAAGAAGTTTCCCGCCGCTACGTACTCCGTGGCCTTATCAAGATCCGGCTTCTCGCGGAAACTCAACACCCGGTTGGTCCCGCGCGCGCCCGCTCGCACGCCGTCCTCGAATTCGATATAGCCGTAGCCCGTTTCCGGCCATCGCGGCTTAATCCCGAGCACCGCGATATGTCCGTCCCGCGCCGCTGCAAACGCCGGTTCCACCGCTTCCAGATAAGCCTCGGGCGCGGCGATCACGTGGTCCGAAGGAAACACGCCGAACACCGCTTCCGGATCTATCGAATGTAGAATGTGCGCCGCCAGCCCGATCGCCGGCGCGGTATTGCGCTGCTCCGGCTCCGCCAGGATCTGCTCCGGTCGCACCTGCGGTAACTGCTTCACGATCTCATCGCGGACGTGCTCGTTGGTGAGAACCCAGATGTTCTCCGCCGGAATCAAAGGCGTCAACCGTTCCACCGTCGCCTGGATCAGCGTCTGCCCGCCCGTCACACTCAACACCTGCTTCGGCGTGGAACGTCGGCTGCGCGGCCAGAATCGCGTGCCTCTGCCGCCGGCCAGAATCAGGCCGTAGTACGTACCCTGTGGCATGCCGCTTTATTGAACCGGATACGAATGAACCAGCCGCAGGCTTCGGCTCCACCGCGTCTTCGAGAAGAAGTGCAGCGCCAGATCCTGTATATGGTCGAGTCCGATCGACGGGCTGGATAGCTGTTCCGTCGGCGCGTCGTAAGACCAGTAAATGATCAGCGGCTTGCCGATGATGTTCTCGCGCGGCACGAATCCCCAATACCGGCTGTCGAGCGATTGGTCCCGGTTATCGCCCATCGCGAAGTAGTTGTTCGGCGGCACCACCACTTCCCCGTTCTTCACATTGCTCTCGAGCATCGTCACCGCCGGCGGCGACACCATCGTGTTCGGCTCGCTCGGAAAGTTGTCGCGGTACGAATCCACGAACGGCGCTTTGTGCACCACGTACGGCTCGTTCAGCAGCTTGCCGTTCAGGTAAACCTGCTTGTTCACCAGCTTGATCCGGTCGCCCGGCACGCCCATCGCCCGCTTCACAAACGTCTGCTTGATGTCGATCGGCCAGCGGAATACGATGATGTCTCCGCGCTTTACCGGACTATACGGCAGAACGTACTTGCTCACCGCTCCCGACGGGGCGAACGCCAACTTGTCCACCAGCAGGTGGTCGCCCACCAGCAGCGTATCTTCCATCGAGCCCGTCGGAATCACGAACGCCTGCACCAGTGTCGTGGTGCCGAACAGCAGCAGAATGATCGTTACCGTCCATTCCGCCACCACCCCTCGCGCGGGCTCCGCGGCGGATGTCTTCTTTTCTACAGGTTTCGCTTCGGCTCCGGGAGTTCTTTCGGCTACTCCGGTTTTTTGAGGGGTCACTGAGCTTTATTGTATCGGACCAGTTGGTATTCTGGGGAATCATCTCGTTTCCCCCCTGAACATGCTCAGTACCCTCTCCAGCCCGCCGGCCGTGCAGCACAAACCTTTCACGCGCCGGCAGTCGGTGATCCTGGTCTTCTTCTGCACCGTGCTTGGAGCCGCCGCCCAGGTCTTCATGAAGATTGGCGGAACCCAGATTCACGGTCTCGATCTCCGCATTCTCCTGAATCTCCCGCTCATGACCGGGTATGCGCTTTATGGGTGCAATACCCTGATGCTCATGATCGCTCTCCGCGATGGCGAGTTGTCCAAACTTTACCCGATCATCGCCCTGACGTTCGTCTGGGTGAACATCCTCAGCGTCCTCTTCTTCCATGAGCAGCTCAATCCATGGAAGGTCGCGGGCATTGTCGCCATCATGACCGGTGTTTCCGTTCTGGGTTCCGCCGGTTCCTCCGCGGGATCCTCCCGATGACCACTCCCCTGAGCGCGATGGCCCTCGTGCTTGCCGGGTCCGTCGTCGGTTCTTTTGGAGCGGTGTTTCTAAAGCTGGGCGCGGAGCGGTTGAAGCTCGGCATCAAACACATCATCAGTTGGCAAAGCTTCACCGGCGTCGCCTTTTACGTCGCGTCCAGCTTCCTCTTCGTCGCCGGCGTGCGTAAGGGCGAACTCAGCGTGCTCTATCCCATGGTCTCGCTCGGTTATGTCTGCACGCTCGTCTGGTCCCGCATCTTCTTTCATGAGCGCATCACCCGTCAGAAAGCCGCCGCGTTAGGTTTGATTGTCTTCGGAATCTGTTTGATCGGCGTCGGCGCCGGCGTACATCTTCAACCCTGAGCGAACGGCTTTACCACCCGGTCCATCTCCAGAAAGTCCTTGATTAGCAGATCGTCCGACTTGTCCAGATCCGCGGGGGGCCCGAAGTACACAGCCTTGCCTCCGGACAGCACCACGACCGAATCCGCCACTTTGCGCATCAGATCAAGGTCATGCGTCACCACCACCGACGTGAGACCGAGTTGCTTCTTCAACCGCAGCATCAGATCGCCCGTGTTCTCTGACATGATCGGATCCACCATCGTTGTCGGCTCGTCGTAAAGAATGCATTCCGGCTGCGCCGCCAACGCCCGCGCAATCGCCACCGCCCGCTTCACGCCGACGGACAAATCCGCCGGGTAAGCGTCGCGCGATTCCCAGATGTCTACAATCTTCAGCAGCCCTTCCACCACGTCTTCACGGTTCTTCTCGTCGTAGTCTTCCCGCGTTTCGAGCGAAAACAGCACGTTCTCATACACCGTCATCGAATCGAACAGCGCGCCCGATTGGAACACCATCGTCACCTTGCGCCGGATCTTCGCCATCTGATCTTCGGTGAAATTGGTGATGTCCTGGTGCGCCACAATCACTTGGCCTTTATCCGGTTTCAGGAAACCCATGATGTGGCCCAGCGAGACGGATTTCCCCACGCCGCTTCGTCCGATAATCGCCAGCGTGTGCCCGTTGTCTACGAAAAAATTTACGTCGGCTAAAACCGGACTCGTGAACGTCTTGTAGACATGCCGGAACTCGATGTAATGCGGAAACTCGTCGTCAGGCATTTAGCGCGGCTTCGCAGCCAGGGCTTCCCATTCTTCCGGAGTGTTGACGTTGCGGAACAGCCCTTCATCGCCGGTCCGCAGCCTGATCACGCGGAGGGGTTCAATCGCCTGCATGATCTTGAACCGCCCTTCCATCAGCGCCCGCTGAATCGCCGGCAGTGCGCGGCGGTGATAGACCGCGCAGAGCGGCTGCCCCTGTCCGCCGCTGTCCGGAACCAGCGCGTCGGCTTCGGGAAATTGGCTCGTCTGCTCCATAAGACCGGCCAGCGATTCGGCATTCAGCCCCGGCATATCGCAGGCCACCACCAGGTTCCACTCGGCGCGTGTATGGTTCAATGCCGCGTGAATCCCGCCCAGCGGTCCCGCGCCGGGGAAAATATCTTCGATCACTGGATACGGCAAGTGAGAATACTTCGAGGTATTTCCCACAATCACAGCGGACCCGGCAGCTTGGGAAACCATCCTGGCCGCGTTCTCCAACAACGTCGATTCGTTCCAGATCAGCAGTGCTTTATCCCTGCCCATTCGGGAACTCCGGCCGCCCGCCAGAACGAAACCCGCGTATTGGCCAGCCGTCATGCGGAGATGATAACATTGAGGTTCGCCGAGCTCGGAGAACGCTGCCCCTACATAATGTTTGCTAAATGTTTTATCATTGGGATCGGGATGGCGGCTCTCTTACCCATCGCGCACGCTGAAACCCGCACCTCCGTCGTCAACGTCGACGCGCAGACCGGCAAACTCGTCCGCCGCACCGTTGTATCTTCCACGCTGTCGTCAGCGGAACCGTCCGCGCAGCCCCGCAACCTCACGGACATGATTGATTCCATCGCTGCGGAAAACGAAGTAGAGGCCCCGCTTGTCCGCTCGGTGATTCAAACCGAAAGCAACTACAACCCCGCCGCCGTTTCCAACAAAGGCGCGCAGGGCCTCATGCAGCTCATCCCTTCCACCGCCAGGCGCTTCGGCGTGAAAGACAGCTTCAATTCTCAGCAGAACGTCGAAGGCGGCGTAAAGTACCTGAAGTATTTGATCGATCTGTTCCACGGAGATTACTCCCGTGCCGTGGCCGCTTACAACGCCGGTGAAGCGGCGGTCGCAAAGTACGGCGGCGTTCCTCCTTATAAGGAGACGCGGAACTACGTGGCCCAGGTCGCCCGTCGCCTCGCGGTGCAGCGCCGTTCCTTCATCCCCGTCGAGAAAGTGGAGCCTCCCGCGGCAGCCTCCGTTACGGCTGAAACCTATAATCCTGTGATCGCGTCAGTTAGCGCAGACGGAAGAGTCTACTACCGGACCCCATAACTATGCGTGGCCTGTTCACGATCCCGGCGCTCCTCCTTTCGAGCGTCGCTCTGCAAGCGGGATCTTTGCAGGTCAAGGCGGTTCGCGCTTGGTCCTTCCCCGGCATAACTCGGGTTGCGATTGAGGTGAATGGCGATTTTAGTTACAAGTGGGATCGCGCCCACCGGCCCGAGCGCCTTTTTTTTGACCTGAAAGGCGCTGTTCCCGCCATTCACGGAAAGCATCTTCTCAAGAGGGAGATCGGCGACAAACTGCTGAAGAGCGTCCGCGTTGCCGAAACCCAGCCGGGCGTCACCCGCGTCGTGCTGGACCTGCAAAGCCCGGTCGAGTTCACCGCCTCTCAACTCACCAGCCCGGATCGCCTAATTGTCGAGTTGCATGCGCCTTCAAATACGCTGCCTGCGCCTACCGTGCCTGCGCCGCCCGTGATCTCGGCCGCGCCCAGCCAGCCACCGCGCATCGCCGCTATTCCGGACACCACGTCGCCCGCCCCCGAAGTCGCCGATAACAGCAAGCAGGAGCTTCCCACCCCGCCCGTGATTCGCCCCAACGCGCGCGGCGCCGACGTCGAACTCACGCGCTCTCTCACGCGCGCGCTCGGCCTCAAAGTCAATCGCATCGTAATCGACGCCGGTCATGGCGGTCACGATCAAGGCACCTGCGGTCCCGGGGGCCTGCTCGAAAAAGATCTGGTGCTCGATGTCGCGCTACGCCTCGGCAAGCTCATCGAACAGCGCCTGGGCGCGGAAGTCATCTATACTCGCAGCGACGATACGTTCATCCCCTTGCAGGAGCGCACCGCCATCGCCAACCGCAATCACGCCGATCTTTTCCTATCCATCCACGCCAACTCTTCCGTTGCCCATGAGGTCGCCGGCGTGGAAACCTACTATCTGAACTTCACCAATTCTCCCGAAGCCATGAACACCGCGGCGCGCGAGAATGCCAGTTCGGATAAGAGCGTGTTTGAGCTGAAGGATCTGATCCAGAAGATCTCGCTCCACGACAAGATCGAGGAGTCCAGGCAGTTTGCCGAGAGCGTGCAGACTTCCATGCAGGCCTTCACCGCGCGTTCCTTCCCGTCCGCCCGCAATCGCGGCGTGCGGAAGGCGCCGTTCGTCGTGCTCATCGGAGCGTCCATGCCGTCGGTTCTTGCGGAAGTCGGATTCCTAACCAATGCCCGGCAGGAATCCATGTTGTCCAAACCGGAATACCGCCAGAAGCTCGCCGAGGCACTCTTCCGCGGCGTCCATAGCTACACGCAAACGTTAAGTCACTTCGAAGTAGCGCACGCTGCCGTCGTCGGCAACTCCAGTTCCAGCACCAGGTAATCCGTGCGCATTTCTCTTTTTCTGTTCCTGGCCGCGGCTTGTGTGTTCGCGGCCGTGCACCGCAACGTCGAGTACGGAGCAGCCGGCGAAGTGCACCTGCTCATGGACGTATCCGTCCCGCCCGGACCCGGACCTTTCCCCGCCGTCGTCCTGGTTCATGGCGGGGCGTGGTTCCAGGGCGACAAGTCCGCCGGGTTTGAGCCGATCCTCCCGTCCCTCGATCAGGCCGGCTATGCGTGGTTCTCCATCAACTATCGCCTTGCCCCGAAGTATCTCTATCCCGCCGCCGTGGAAGATGTGGAACAGAGCATCCGTTTCATCCGCGCCCATGCGAGCGAATTCCACGTCGATCCGACCCGCATCGCGCTCATGGGCGAATCGGCGGGCGCGCATCTCGCCGAGCTGGCGGCTACTCGAAACCAGCCCGGCGCTTCTGTGGAAGCCGTCGTCGCTTTCTTCGCCCCCAGCGATCTGGTCAACCTCGCCCGTTCCCGCAAAGAGATCCCGGATTCCGTTCGCTCTTCCGGCTGGGCGGATCTTCTCGATGGCGCGCTCCAGGCGCTCTCGCCCGTCACCCGCGTCACCAAAGACATGCCTCCCGTTCTCTTCGTGCACGGCACCGCCGATTCGCTCGTTCCCTTCGAAGAATCCACCACCATGTGCGGCCGCATGAAGGAAGCGGGCGCCGACTGCGAGGTGATTCCCATTAAGAACGGGGATCACGGCCTCAACTCGTGGGAGTCGCTTCCCGCCAAAGAGCTCCGCTACAAGCGCCAAGTGATCGACTGGTTGAACCGCGAGCTTGATTGGAAAGCGGCCGCGCTAGGCGTTTGAGGAAAACAGCGTTACCATGGGGGTAGCGCAATGTGGGGGCGCCCAGGTTTCGACGGGATTGTGTAGGGTTGAGAAGGCGTGCCGGGTTCCGAGCTCCCGTAAAACGATCGGAAAAACACAACTGCCAACACGCAGTTTGCATACGCTGCTTAATTAATTAGGTAGCCGCTCCAGCCAGCGAGTCCGCGCGCTGGTCAGTGAGCGTCATTTTGCGGAATAGGTATCGAACGCTTCGGTCCGGAGCTGAGAGCCGAAACACAATCGGACTAGGCTGTCCGCCTTCTTGCCGGTTCTTAGGCGGCTACCGAAACAACCGAATCGGAAACGCACGTAGGTCTTCTTGCCGCTAGCTTTTTCGGACGCGGGTTCGATTCCCGCCGCCTCCACCATCTTTATAGGATTTATTTTCTATCAGTTACGAACCAGCTCCAGGAACTGTACAATAAACGTACAATTGATGCGGTATGATCTCGGTCAGAGACCCACCGCACCATGTTGTCGCTCTACACCCGCCACTCTGCCGATTGTCCGAAGCGTGAGGATCTAAACTGGCGTCGCTGTCGATGTCCGAAATGGATTAATGGGACGCTCGACGGGCAGTTTGTCCGCAAGAGCGCGAAGACTCGAAGCTGGGAAAAAGCGGACGCCGTTTTGCGTGAATGGGAGGCTTCGGCGAGCCCTCAAACCGCCGCCCCGGTCACCCTCGCCGAGGCGGTTGAAGCCTACCTCGTGGATGCCAAGGCCCGCGAACTCAGAGCCACCACCCTCTATAAACTCACGATCATTTTCAGAAAGCAGTTTCTCGCTTGGGCTGAAGCGAAAGGCGTTCGATTCCTCAAGGAAGTGGATCTCCGGCTCCTCCGGGAATTCCGAACTTCGTGGAAAGATGCGGCATTAGCGAAGAGCAAAAAGCAAGAGCGCCTGGCCGGATTTTTCTGGTTTTGTATAAGGGCCGGTTGGCTGAGCACCAATCCGACAATCGGTCTGGGGAAGATTGCGGTGGACCAGACCCCGACCGACTATTTCACCAAAGAAGAGTTTGCCCGCATTGTTGACGCAACCTACATCTATCGCGAGAACCGTTGGGAACAGGGAGATCGAAACGGCACCCGTCTTCGCGCGCTTACCAATCTAATGCGTTGGAGCGGCCTTCGTATCCGCGACGCGATCACGCTGGAGCGTTCCCGGCTTTCCGGCGACAGTCTCTTGCTCTATCAAGCGAAGACGCGCACGCCGGTTTACGTGCCGTTGCCGCCTCACGTTGCAGAAGCCGTATGGAGAAAAAACCGGAACTCATTTTGTTTGCTAGGTTCTGCGATGATAGTCGCTCGCGATGACCGATTTACAGATGGGTCCGTCTCCTGGCGTATGTTACTGGCCTGGTGAATCAGAAGACAGGATTCCCGGAACCAACGGAAGCGAGATGAAGATCAACTCTGTGACGAAGCGTGTTGCGTCCGGATCTCGCGCCATTAGCGGTAAGCTTCACGGAGGTTGCGAACCCCGAAGATCCGCATAACGTTCTCCTCCAGCGTGAACAAGACGCGGTAATCGCCGAGCCGCAAGCGGAATGAGCCCGCCATGTCGCCATGCAACGGAGCCGCGCGAAGCCGCCGAAATCGCGTATCTTCTGGCGAATGGTCGCCGGATTCCGCCGTCAGAATCTCACAACCGACGAGACGGAGTACCTCATCTTCCCAGATACTTTCCGTAACGCTTGATCTGTCTTTCCGTTGGACGATGCCGTTAACTGTTCGTGCTACCCAAGCGGAGAAACAGAGAAAATCCCGAAGATGCTCGCCACATCCTGGTCTGAGAACTCAGTGAGCGGCCCGGAGAGACAAGACAGAGACCAAGATGCGGCGATATATGGCGGGTTTGGCGGCTCATTCGAGCGGGTTCGCAGTTAACCGAAAACTCTGTTGTTTTGCGTGAAATAAGTGGCTCCGCAGACGTTGGGGTATAACTGGACTCTCCGGAGAGGGCGGGTCAGCGTTAGTAAAACGCGAAAATAACGCGAGCAGGTCGCGAGGGGTCGCGTGGTTCCAAGGGGTAAATTTGCGCGCGGGGTCTGTCAACCACGCGCGCTGGGACGAGACAACCTGACTTAGTGGCGAGAGCATTTTAGTAAGTGTTCCGGCTGAACCGGACTTTGTCTTTGTAGCCGTGATCTTCCGCGATGTAGTAACCCAGGGCGTCGGAGACGTGCGTCCGCTTCGGATCGCTCTTATCGATCTCGTGATAAGTGTTCCCGTGGGCATCCACCTTCCACTTCACTTCTTCGAAGTCAGCCAGTAACTCCCGGCAGGAAGAAGGGATGTACAAACGGCGCTCGTCTTCGCCCGCCTCGATCGAGTTGCATAACATTCCGTTCACGGCGTTGGTCCGGTCGATTACGGGAGGATTGCTTTTTTGGTTTTTCATGATGACCTGAAACTCCGAGCGGGAACTGAGAATCTCGTGGGCGATGATCCAGTCCGAATCACCTCCCGAACTGGACTTCTTTGCTCCACCCGTAGCATCGCCATAGACGCGAACCTCAAGCGGCCGTCCGGTCATTGCCATGGCTGCTCTCGCCCGGTCGATAGTCACTTCGACAAATCGGTGACACCACGCCGCAGTGTGAGATCCGGGAAGAACGATCTCTTCCAGCACCTTCACCGTGCGGCCGTCGGACTGCATCACCAATCCCGCCACTGGATTGGTGTTGAAGTCCATCGAGATAATCAGCGGGAGCTTCGGATTGAAGGAGGTTTCCCGGATGTTCTTCTCGGAGAAGGAGCGATAGACCGTGCCCGAGTAAATGTCGACATACTCGCCCTTGACTTCCTGCTCGTAGAACTTCTCGTCATACGAAAGCTTTAAGTTCTCGTAGTAATCGGGAGCGGCTTCGATTACGGCTGTGTTCTCGAAAGGCTTGGCGCGGACCGCCGCGTGGTTCTCGATCTTATGCGAGGTGGAGATGAATCGCTTCCACACCCAATCGTGTCCCCTCGGGGTCCAGACGGCGAACCCACGGCGGTAGCTCGCATCGGGGTTTCGGATGCGTCCCTGTAATCGGAGCCACGCGGCTTCCTTGCAGTAGGTCAGTTCATCGATGCCGAACCAGCCGAGGTTCATGGCACGCAAGCTTTCCGGGTTATCGAGAGATCGTAACAAGATAGTGGCGTTGGGCTCGGTGAGATGGACTTCATTGGCGGACTTGCGATAGGTGTACGGGATAGTTTGTTCATCGAGGATGGAGAGAAGCTCGATCAGGGTGGAGGCTTTGAGGAGCTTCTCGGTCGGGCTCCGAGCAGTCCGGGAACCCCGGGGTTCAGGTAACAGCACTTGATGACTTCGTGGCAGAGCGCCTTCGATTTACCGGAGCCGACAGGCCCGCTGAAGCCCTTGAAGGTGCAGGGCATCTCATCGAAGATGCGCTGCGATTCATAGCGGGGATAGACGACTTTCCGCAAGTAGAGCGGTTGGCCGGGAACGGGTACGACTGGTTTGGGCGAGGTCAGGCGGACTTCGAGACTCTGGTCCAGCCAGGCGAGGCGGTAAGCGCCATCGCGCGGCTGGGCGCGTTCGAGCCGATCGAGACGGCGGGCGAGGCTACTGGGCATCGGCCGCCTCTGGAGGAGTGAGTGCCGAGTCGGGTTCTGCACCGGTTTCGGTCTGTATGTCTTGCGTTGGCTCGATGGTTTCAAGTGCGGCAACTTTGCCAGTCGTGGAGCGGCCTTGTTCGAGGGCGGCGACGCGGCGTTCGATTTCTTCGCTCATGAAAAGATTGCGATGGGCCTGGAGCAACTCGGCCATCGCGCGGCTCTGTTCGACGGTGATCTCGCCTCTTGCCAGGGCCTCGATCACGGCGGCGGAAGCGATGGTGAGATCGGCGGTGCTGCGCAGTTCCGGCAGATCCATTTCCATGCGATTTTCCTGCGCGACCGGAAGCACGCGCTCGATGACGAGCTTCATGGCGGTGCGATCACCCTCGGCGGCTTTTTTGATTACCCGCTGGACGACGACTTTGCCATAGTCGTCGAGGAGTTCCTGGAGAAGCATTGTCTTTTTGTTGCGGCTGCCCGGTGGCCGACCCTGCCCGTGCCGGTTGCCGGGTTGAAAGGACTTGCCGCGCGGCTTGCGCCCGGCGCTGGTTGACGAGTGAACGGTGGAGGGATCCGGCTCAGCGCCGGTCTCGGATTGAGGGCTGTTAAAGCTAAGCATGCATATTTAATCGAGGCCTCATGGAAAACTTAATTCCCCTTCGGCCGTAGAAGATCTTTCGCCCGGGCGAAAAGCTTTAGCTGCTCATCCCAACGCACGAGCCGAACGATCGGACGGACGGTGCGCTCCGCGATCCGGGAAGATGGCGGCAGGAATAGCAGTTCTTCCTGAATGTCCGGCGCGAGGTGGAGCAGATCCATGATCTGGGTCAGCCGGGATCGCGTCACGCCGCCCAGTTGCGCCAAGGTCGTCTGATTGGCAACGGCGCCTTCATGAATGAGGCCTTCAAAGCGAATGGCAAGGGCCATCAATCGGCTGATCCGCGGGATGCGGAGTGGGGCGCCGGTGTGATTGGCGGGCCGGATCGATCGGCCTTTGCGCGACTGCTGCTTGGCGAACTGGAAGGTGATCTCCATGGGTTCAGTTCCTCTCCGGCTCGCGAAAGCGGATGCGGATACGGCCCGATGTGCCGTCGTACCCGACCCGCTCGATGCGCTCCTGAAAATAAATCATCCGGGCTGCGAAATCTGCGGGTATTTCGAGCGAGGAATGGCATTTCAGCTGGCCGAGGACGGCATCGTCGATGTCCTGGGCGGGCAGCGAACGCGACGGACACGGATTGGCCGATCCCTTGTTTCGGGTGCGGCAGACGTAATAGCGGTACCGGTGCCCGTGCCTGCCCACATGGACCGGAATCATCGGCACGCCACATGATTCGCAGTGAAGCAGTCCGCGCAAAAGCGCCAGATGCTTCTGCCGTGGCCCGGACTCGGGGGCATAATGCTCGATCAGCGATTGCACCCGCTCCCAAGTGGCGGGATCGATGATGGCTTCGTGCTCGCCGGGATAAATCGTTCCCTTGTACCGGACGTTTCCGGTGTACAGCGCACTTCCAAGCATCCGGCGCAGAGCGTTCTCATTGAACGCGCCGCCGCCATGCACCTTGCCGTTGCGGCAGGTCCAGCTCTTCAGCTTCCATCCCCGACGAAGGATCTCGTCGAGCGTCAGGCGCACCGAGCGAGTCTCCTCGAACAAAGTGAAGATGGCGCGCACGTGATTCGCTTCCTTGGGATTGACAACCAGCCGCTTCGCGCGGGGATCGACATCGTAGCCCAGCACTAAGCTGCCGCCGGTCCACTTGCCCTTCTTGCGCGCCGCCGACATCTTGTCGCGCGTGCGCTCCCCGATCAATTCGCGCTCGAATTGAGCGAAAGAAAGTAGGATGTGCAGCGTCAATCTACCGAGCGAAGAGCTGGTGTTGAACTGCTGGGTGACGGAGACGAAGCTGACCTCGTGCTCATCGAACAGGCTCATGATGCGGGCGAAATCGAGCAGCGACCGGCTTAGGCGGTCCACCTTGTAGACCACCACGCAATCGATCTCGCGGGCGCGCACCGCATCGAGTAATCGATTCAGCGCGGGACGTTCCATGTTGGCCCCGGTGAAGCCGCCATCGTCATAGCGGCCCGGAGCCAGCTTCCAGCCCTCGCGCTGCTGACTGCGGATGAAGGCCTGCGCCGATTCCCGTTGCGCATCGAGCGAGTTGAAGTCTTGTTCCAGCCCTTCCTCGGTGGATTTGCGCGTGTAGATGGCGCAGCGCAGAATGCGTTTGCTGGGCTTAGATTCCAACTGCATGGTTGCTCTCCTGGGATGTTTTCTCGCGCTTTGTGTCCGCGCCGTTGGCGAAGCCGAAGAAAGCCAGACCGTTCCAGCGGGTGCCGGTGATCTCGCGGGCGACGGAGCTGAGCGAGCGGTGATGGCGGCCCTCGTAGCGGAAGCCATCGGGCAGCACTTCGACAAAGTGAGCTTTACCCCGATACCGGCGCTCGATCAGCGTGCCAGCGATTGGTAGCCGCCGGTCCTGATTCCCGCCGCGATCGGTCCGGGGCACGGTTAAACGGGCGCTCGGCCGGTCTCCGAAGAACCCGCGCGGAGCCACGATGCGGAGGTCGGCATCGCAGGCCAGTTCCCGCGCTCGCGCCCGCGCCCGCTCGCTCAGATCTCCTTCGTGGAGCGCCTGCACCCGCCAGGCGATCTTGCGGAACAGATGCTCGCGATGCCGGGATGGGGTGTCTTCCCCGAATACTTCCCTGTACCGGCCTTGCAACTCGGCGAGCGAGGCCCGCCGCAGCTTCTCGATCTCTTCCAGAACGTTCGTGTCCATCGTTTCTTCTCTCCCTTTCCGGCGGCCGTTCACCGCCAGTCACATATACGCTCTTCACCCGCGCGGATCGCAAGCGAAAGAACCGCTGGGAGAGCCGGACTTTAGAAAGTTTCGTGGGCTGGCGATTGGGAAGTACGAAGGCGCAGCTAGCGCCTTGGAGAGAAGAGAGTGCATTTATCGACGACAATTCAACGATGGCCGATTGATCGGCTGATTCCCTATGCGCGCAATGCGCGCACCCACTCCGCCGAGCAGGTCGCACAAGTCGCGGCCAGCATCCGCGAGTTCGGGTTCACCAACCCCATCCTGATCGACAGCGATTCCGGTGTAATCGCCGGGCACGCCCGGCTGGAGGCAGCTCGCAAACTGAGCCTCACCGAAGTGCCCGTCATCGTGCTCGACCATCTCACCGAAACGCAGAAACGGGCTTACATTCTGGTCGATAATCGCCTGGCGTTGAATGCCGGGTGGGACGACGAGTTGCTGGCGGCGGAACTGGCAACGCTCCGAGAAGAAGAGTTCGACCTCAATCTGCTGGGCTTCGACGACGAGGAACTGGATCGGCTGCGGAACGAACTCGATTCTCCTTTGGATGCCGATGAGAATGCCGCTCCCGAAGTGGAAGAAAATGCGATCTCCCGGCCCGGAGATCTGTGGCTTCTGGGTCCGCACCGGGTGTTGTGCGGCGATGCCTGTTCCCGGGCGGACCTCGACCGGGTGCTGGACGGGCAACCGGCGGACATGGTGTTCACCGATCCACCCTACAACGTGGACTACGCGCCGGAAGATGCGCAAGGCCGCGAGCGCCGCATCGCCAACGATAACCTCGGCGAGGACTTCCCGGAGTTTCTGCGCCAGGTCTGCACGCATCTGGTGGCCTGCGAGCAACGGCGCGATTTATATCGCGATGTCGTCCTCCGAACTCCACACCCTGAAGCAGGCCTTCTGCGCAGCGGGCGGGCACTGGTCGACGTTCCTGATCTGGGCCAAGGACCGGTTCACACTGGGATTCTCCGACTACCAGCGGCAGTACGAGCCGATTCTCTACGGCTGGCCGGAAGGCAAGCCGCACTACTGGGCCGGAGCCCGGGACCAGGGCGATGTCTGGAACATTGCGCGTCCATTCATGAACAAGCTGCACCCGACCATGAAACCGGTGGAACTGGTGGAGCGAGCCATCACCAACAGCAGCCGCCGGGGCGCAACGGTGCTCGATGTGTTTGGCGGATCGGGCACCACCCTGATCGCCTGCGAGAAGGCCGAACGAAAAGGACGGCTGATCGAGCTCGATCCGAAGTATGTGGACGTGATCGTGAAGCGCTGGCGGGATCAGGTTCACAAGTCGGCGGTGCTGGAATCGGATGGACGAATCTTCGAGGAGATCGCGGCGGAGAGGTTGGCTGTGGCGGTCTGAAGACGGAACGAAGAACAGGGCCGCGAGGAGCGGCCCTGTGTGTGGGATCGACTTCGTTTGAGACGGCGAGTTCGTTACCGCTCGATGCGGTAGACGCGCTCGCCGTCTTTCGGTTTGGAGGAGACGACGGCGAGGCCCATCTTCTTGCCCACCGCGCCGCTCAGGAAGCCGCGCACGCTGTGCTTCTGCCAGCCCGTTGCGGCCATGATCTGCGCCAGGGTGACGCCTTCGGCGTCCAGCATCGACACCACCAGGTCCTTCTTGCTTCCGCCGGATTCGCTCTTCGCTTCTTGCTGGGCCGGAACCTCTTCAACCGGGATCGGTTCCACGAAAGGAGGAAGGCTCTGGGCCTGCTTCCAGATGCGGCTGATGGCGGTGGCGCGGTCCTTGAACTTCCGGATGGCGGTCACGCCCGGAAGTGCGTTCCAGATCTCGACCAGGCGGCTCGCCGGCCAATCGCTCGTGACTTCCGCCAGTTGCTGTTCGGAGTCGAATGCCGTGCCGCGTTCGGGTGTCTCGGTGGTGCTGTTGATGGTCACCATTTGGTTTTCGGAGGTGATGAGGAATCGTTGCATGTGGTGTGGTTCTCCTTCCCGCTCGTTGCGGTCAGGACATACATCACTCTCCGTGGCGCTGTTAGCAAGTCCATCCTGCGGATTCCGCACAGGAAACTCGAGAAGCTTTTTCGGGGGCAGTTCTTTCGCTTCCATGGTGCGGAGGTTGAGCAGATGGCGGCTGGAGCCGATGACGAGTTGAATGCGATCGCCATCGAACTCTTCCAGAAGCCGTTCGTAAATGGGAACTACGGTGCGTTTGGACATGCGGCATGTTAGTCCGATGTTGCGGGTCGGAAGTCAAGTCACCAGTGAGTAATTAGCCGTGGCCCTGCTCATCTCGCCTCTCGCGGGCCAACTGTCGGCGGAAGAGCCGCCCGGCTTCATCCGTTTCAGCGGATTCGATCACGGCGGCAAGATAGGAGTTGGTGGAAGCGCGGGCATGTTGCGCGAGCGCGCGGAACCGGCGCAGTTCCGCAGCATGGAAACCCTCGCACCGTTTCAGAACAGCCAGGCTCCGGATGACGTCATCGAAGCCGCGGTTGATGCGCAGCAGTTGTTTGTAGACGATCTTTTCCAAGCCCTCGAACTCCCGGATTCAGTGGAACCGATCCGAGTGTAGGCCGATCTATCGACGGTGAGTCAAGATCGAAGTTCGGTCCTTACTCAACCGGCACGCGCGGCATAGCCGGTCGCTGCCGCAGGCAAAGGAAAAGCCAGCCCGAGGCCCGCCCAACATGCCGAGCACCAACCAGGGAAACCCATTCTCGCCGCGAAAGAACTTGCCATGTGCCGGACACCGAGGCATGAATGTCCTGTGCAAAGCCAACCTACGAGTCGTCGCCAAGTGGAGACCAAGTTCATCCGCGCCGTTCAAGCGCTGCCACTCGGATCCCTGGCGCGACGGATGGCTGGTGGTGTGGTGCCAGCCCGATCGCCAACGGGTGTTCTGGCATGTGATGCTGCTCCGGCCCCGGATCGAGTTTCGAGGTGGCTGCGATTGAAAGCCGGTCGGTGCCAGTCTCTCCGCACCCACAATGACGAGCCCCGCCGAAAACGGCTCGCATTCCGGTGTCATGGACACCTTGCATGAAGATGCACTCATCTTCACCGTTAACCGAACTCGCATCGATGCACTTTAATTAACATCCCTTCACTTTCGAGTTAACCGAAAGCGCATAGGTTCGAATCCTACTCGAGGAGTTACTTACTTTCAATAACTTACGGGCGTTTTTGGTTACCTGGGCTCCCACGTAAATTAGCGAAAAACCCGCCATACTCCGCGACATCTTATTCTCTGTTGCTCTCTCCGGGTTGCCGACCTCGCTGTCCTGCCCGCGTATCGCGAGCATTTCAGGTTTTTCTCTGTTTCTCCGTTTTGGTAGCACGAATGGTTAACGCCATCGAGATTGGCCCAATTGCGAACGAGCGGCACGGTGGTCGTCCACAGGCTCTTTCGTGACTTTCGGATCGATGATCAAACTCAGAATGGATTGTCAATAGGTGCGCGATTAAAAGCTGTTCATAAAAGATGCTAACCATCCGGGTCTAGGTTCGAATCCTATATGCGGAGCCATTTACTTTGAATAGCTTACGGACGTTTTTGGTTATCTGGGCTCCCACGTAAATTAGCGAAAAACCCGCCATATTCCGCGACATCTTATTCTCTGTTGCTCTCTCCGGGTTGCCGACCTCGCTGTCCTGCCCGCGTATCGCGAGCATTTCAGGTTTTTCTCTGTTTCTCCGTTTTGGTAGCACGAATGGTTAACGCCATCGAGATTCGCCCAATTGCGAACGAGCGGCACCGTGGTCGCCCACAGGCTCTTTCTTGACTTTCGGATCGACGATCAAACTCAGAATGGATTGTCAATAGGTGCGCAATTAAAAGCTGTTCATAAAAGATGCTAACCATCCGGGTCTAGGTTCGAATCCTAGATGCTGAGCCACTTACTTTCAATAACTTACGGGCGTTTTTGGTTATCTGGGCTCCCACGTAAATTAGCGAAAAACCCGCCATATTCCGCGACATCTTATTCTCTGTTGCTCTCTCCGGGTTGCCGACCTCGCTGTCCTGCCCGCCTATCGCGAGCATCTTCAGGTTTTTCTCTGTTTCTCCGGTTTGGTAGCACGAACGGTTAACGCCATCGAGATTGGCCCAATTGCGAACGAGCGGCACCGTGGTCGTCCACAGGCTCTTTCGTGACTTTCGGATCGACGATCAAACTCAGAATGGATTGTCAATAGGTGCGCGATTAAAAGCTGTTCATAAAAGATGCTAACCATCCGGGTCTAGGTTCGAATCCTAGATGCTGAGCCACTTATTTCACGCAAAACAACAGAGTTTTCGGTTAACTGCGAACCCGCTCGAATGAGCCGCCAAACCCGCCATATATCGCCGCATCTTGGTCTCTGTCTTGTCTCTCCGGGCCGCTCACTGAGTTCCGTCAAAGACATAAGGGCTCTGACGCCTTGATCCGAGGTGGAAGCCGTATGCGTTAACGCGCTCGTACGGCTTTGTGGGGGGGTGCCGAGTGATCGGTATCCCTACCGCGACAGCCACTTATTCAAACAAACAGCCATCTTATTCTCTATGTCTGTCTCCGGGTCGCTGGCTTCGCTGTTCTGCTCGCGTCTCGCGGGTATCTTCAGGTTTTTCTCCGTTTCTCCATTTCGGTAGCACGAATGGTTAACGGCATCGCGATTCGCCAAAACTGGCGCACCAGCGGCGGTGTGTCCGTACGCAGCGTTCGGCAACCCGTTCCTTACTTTCACATCGAAGTGACAGGCTCAGCCGGGATTGTCAATATGGAACTGCCGCTCATCGGGCAGCACCTCAGATAACGAGCTTGCACCAGCAGTGCCTTCATTGGCTGAAGTTGCCGGTGAACGCGGGTTTCGGAAACAATGGAAGGCCGAGACAAGATCTTACTTGTTCACGGAGCCGTTGCGGATCTTGGAAAGGTGAGCGGCGAAATGGTGTTTCTCCGGAGCGGCGGCACCGATACTGGGCGGTGGAATCAAATTGCGAGTGCACGCGCGCTGCCTCAGCGATTCCTGATGACCGAGTGCGCAAGTATAAATAGAAATATACCCGGCCAATTCTAATCGATTTCTAACTCTCCTTTTACTCACGCACTTGTCAGGTCAACTTTCGTCTTAGTGAAACCAGCTGCGGCTTTCGTATGATGTTCGTCTTCAACAGACATTTCGACACCACTACGGATAACAGGCGTCTCCGCCCAACTAATACAAGTGTGTTTCGCCGCTGAGGCAGTTACCGTGAGCTAACGAAAATAAAGTCTCAGAAGTTATTGACGCTCGATGCGCCGGTGTTAGAGAATCAATCTCCATGCGCCTTTCGGTTGCCTGTTTGTTGGCCGCTCTCGTCACATGCTCTTGTTTTGCCGCTGACCGCCGCGTCGATCCGCGAACTACCTTTCACCGAGTTTTTGCCATAGTGTCGATGACCGGGTCGGGAACCTTTAGCGATCCCAGGCGACCCCTTCACGCTCCGCTACCAAGCGAGGTCGGGCCTAAGACCGGGCTCATGGCCTTCACTTTCCAGCCAAGCGACGACGGCAATTTCGCCCTGGTCGAGATCGTCGCTCACGACCGGTCGGCGCTGGCCGAAGTCTTGAACGATCGAACGATTCAGACGTTCGAGGTCGGACAAGCGACTCCCGCGCAAATCGAAATCGCGTTCCGAAAGTACCGAAAAGACTTCCATTTCTCGCAGTTCGATGCGGTGCCGGTCCGATGAGACTCTCGCGCTGGCTCATTGCCGCCGCGATTGCGCTTTGCGGCCCCCTGCTCGAAGGGCAAATAACGTCCACCCTTACCGGGGCCACCTGCTTGGCGGGCGTTACCGGGATACTGTCGTCTTCCGGTTCGGTCGACATCTACGACGGGACGAGCGTGGTCGCGACCGTCGCCTCGTCGGGCTCCACCAACTCCTTTTCCTGGGCGATTCCCTCCGGCATGAAAGACAGCAGCTTTCACGTAATCAGCGCCGCTCTGCATGGGACCAATAACGAATTGGCCGGTTCGCCGCAATCGTTTAGCTGCAACGGAACCGCCGCGGCCTCATATGTCTACCAGTACGACCGGCTGCTCAGCGCGGGCCTTGACTCCAGCTGGACTCAAAACGGAACCTGGACGCAGGCCGGCAATCTACTGACGACTTCCTCGGCCGCATCCGCGATCTTCAAGACCGCTGTGGCGGCCCAGAACTCGAGCCAGTTAAACGACGCCACTCAGTACGAAATCAACACGACTCTGGTTCTCAGCCCGACACCGGGTCCGGGTGGGACCTACTTCCATTACATTTGGGCGAACTCAACCGCGATGGCAACATCCACCGGCTCTCAGGGAACATTTCATGCGATCGGGATTACCCCAAGCTTCGACGAAGACGGCAATTGCTCGGCGTCGTTGACGGCCTACGATGTAAACAACGGAAACGCGACCGTCCTCGGCACTTTCACGGTTCCCTGCGCGCCCACGATGCAGATGCGCACGGTGGTGTTTAAACTGCCCGCGAGTAACGTCACCAAGATATGGACGTTCATCGATGGTGAACTTTATTCAGCCGGTACGACGCTTAGCCCCGGCCAGCCCGGATTTGGCGCGGTGGGCGCGCCATATGGCTCCGGCTTCAGCGAAGTGAAGATCGGCGCCCGTTCGGTCATCGCGCCGCCGGCGCTCGGCCCCGTGAGCAGCAGCGCCAATCCCACGACGGTTTCCACATCCACCTTTCCCAACCAGGTTGACTTTCAATGGCAGCAGCCGTCCGATACGAGCGGGGTCGGCGTCGTCCAGCACTGGTTCGATCGGATCAACCCCACCGGGACCGATGAAAGTACGGGAATTGGCTTTTTGGGTAACAGCTGGACGGATTCCGTGGGAGTCAACCCTTCGATCAATTACACCTACATGGAGCTGGAGCGCGGCTTCCACGGCCTTAACAGCGGCGTCACAAACATTTTCGTCTTGACTCCGCCGCCCAACGACATCGATCCGCGCCGGGTCGGAAGCCGGGGGACGGGATCGTACTGGGGCGCCATGGGAGAGCAGATCGACAACCTGAGCGGCAATCTCCACTACTCGCTTCCGTTACTGACGGCCAAGGGGCGAAACGGCAACCCGCTGCCGCTGGCGCTTTCGTACAACTCCCAGAACTGGCGCGAGGACACGGGCACCGGTCCGGGCTCGGGCATCGCAATCTGGAACCTCGGCGAGGACATCGGCTACGGTTACGGCTGGAAGGTACAGTTCGGGTCGCTGACGCCCTACTGGAACACCGGCTACTATGGCGTGGATCATTACCTGTTCATTGACGGGTCAGGCGCGGAGTACACCCTCAATATCAATAACGGCGGCGTTTGGACTTCGTCTGAAAGCATTTTCGTCTACTACAACGCGGCGGCGAACGTTCTCTACTTCCGTGACGGAACCCAGTGGTACATGAACGCCACTTCGGGCGGCATTGAGCCCGACTACGGAACCATGTATCCCACGGAGATTCGAGACGCGAACGGAAACCAGATCGTCGTCACCTATCAGACAGGCTACGGGACGGCTTGGCCGAATTCGAGCGGCCGCATCAGCGCCATCGAGGACCCCCGGGCGGTGAGCAACTCGAACTGCACCCGGTGCACGTACTACTTCACCTATCTGCAAGAGACCGGCGATCCGATCAAGATGCACTTGAGTTCCATCACCAATACGATCGGCACCAACGAGACCTACAACGTTTCGTTCAACAACAGCGCGACACCGACCGCAGCGCTCACCTTGAAAGATCCGTTTGCCGCAACTTCGTACGGGTCCCTTTACGATCTGACCGGCATCGCACTCCCGAACTCCAGTCTGACCTACAGCTTCAATTATGACGGCGCTACGGGAAACGCAGTGGCCGGCGCAGGTCAGTTGTCTTTGGTGACGTTTCCGTTCGCGGGAACGCTGGGCTGGTCGTATAGCTCGACCCAATATACCGGGCTCAGCCCGCGGTACCAGGAAGAAGTCACCGCGCGAACCATGAACCCGGGATCGGGATCGCAATCCTATAGCTTTGCGCGAACCTTCGGGAGCGGCCCCACCCCGGTGCATAACCAGACGACGCTGACCGACCCGCACGGGGATTCCGAAGTGTGGGCGTTTTTCACGACCCAGACCGCCGGTCCCTCGTCGGAAGGCTTGGTTTCCTCCGTGCAGCGAAATAGCGCCGGAGGCGGAACGCCCTCCAGCAGCACTCTTACCTGGAGCGCGGATGGGGCTTCGAACGCCTACTTGTCGGCCTCGCAATCCTGCACCTACTCGGCGTGTGCGAACACCCAGACGACCGTGGATAATTATGGAAATCCGACGCAGATCAAGGAGTGGGATTACGGTGTTTCCACCAGCAACGCCGCCACGCGGACATACGCCTACAGCTATCTGCATTCGTCCGGAACGTATGCCTCGAACTATGCCGGAAACTACATTCTCAACCGGCTGCTGACCGAAACCGCTGCGGACGCCAGCACCACCTACACGCTGGTTACAAATACCTACGACGGCGGCAACAACGGAACCGCCCCCACGCAGATTTCCTCGCCCTATCCTCTGGAATGGAATAATGCGTACCTGACGGCCGGTACCACCGCAACAAAGTACCGGGGAAACCTGACGCAGGCGGTATCCAAAGGGGTGACCAACACCTACACGGTAAACTCCGTTGGGAAAGCAACGTCGGCCTCAAACTCCGTCATTACCACCAACGCCAGCTACTCAACCACAACGAACTACGCGGCTCCGGATTCGGTCAATATCAATGGGAATTCCAACCTTCAGACCAGCGTCGGATACAGCGCCTTTCTCGCGCCGAGTTCGGTCACCGACGTCGGCAACAGCCTCACCTGGAGTTACACGTACGATTCGGCGGGAAGACCGCAGACGGCGACCGCGCCGCCGGCGGGAGCAAGCAACAAGTCAGCGGTGAAGACGTATAGTTATGCGACCTCGGCGCCATTCACCACCATCGTCAAAGTGACGGCGAGCGACAACGCGCAGAACCGGTACAATAAGACCACGTTCGACGGCTTTGGGAGGGCGATCCAGGCCGTGTCTTACGACTCAACGGGAACGGAGCAGTCGGAAGTCGATACGGTGTACAGCCCGGCCGTCTGCTCCCCGCTCGGCATGGCGACACAGGTTAGTTCCCCTTTTCTCCCGCCCGCCGCCGCGCCCTACACCACAACCGCATTCGACGGCGCAGGCAATGTCCTTTCGAAAACCCTGGCGGATGCAAGTCAGACTGGCTACGCTTACACCGGCAATAGCGTAAAGATCACCGATCCCGCGTCGAACTGGAAGACCCTAACCAAGGACATGTTCGGCAACACGACGACGGTGGTTGAACCGGACCCGGCAAACCCGTCTACTTCCACTTACACAACCACTTATACGTTCAACGCGGTGAACAGCCTCTCGACCGTGAATCTGGGCACCCGCAACGGTTTGACGCAGTGGCCAAGATCCTTTACTTACGATTCGACGACGCGGTTGACCAGCAAGTACGAACCGGAAACCGGGACCACGAGCTTCACCTATAACGGAGACGGATCGATCCACACCAAAACATTCGGGAACGGGAATGTCGTCACCTACGCCTACGATTCCAACGGCCGCATGACCTCGGACGGCGTGGGCTCGATCGGCTACGATTCCTATGGCTCACTGGCTAACCTGTATTCCAGCATGGGAGGCAACGTGCAGTCGAACAATTATCTCTGGGGGCGCGTGGCGTACAAGCAGGAGCCGTGCGCCAGCTTCGGAAGCGGGGCAAACTGCACGGAGTTTTTCAGCTATTCTCCTCTGGGCAAAGTCACCGAGGAGGTCTACGCGGTCACCTACGGCACGTCGTACTACCCACCGGCGATTACCGCGACGTTCTCTTACGATAATGAAGGGCGCCTCACCAACGTCGGCTACCCGGACGGGACGGGATACGGCTACACATTCGACACCATGGGCAGGCCGAATACGGGATCGGGCAATGCCGGGTCCACTGGGCCCGCAGCATCCGGCGTGCAGTACAACGCGGCGGGTCAAATCACCCAAATCACGCAATCCGGGCAAATCGAGGGCCGCAGCTATAATAGCCTCAACCAACTCACGTCCATTCGCAAGGGCAGCCAGATCTACACCGACTATAATTACAATTCCGGGACGAACAACGGGCAGATGGCGTCGATGCAGGACCGGGCGAACGGAACCGCGACGGCATACGCCTATGATTCTCTGAAGCGGCTTACGTCGACGACGACCACTAAATTCCCGACGGTGACCAACGCCAGCTTCGAATCGATGGCGATTCCAAACTGGACGGGCACCGCGCAAATCTGGTCGAACGCGGAGCATGGTCTCTATAGCGTGCAACTTGGACAGATCCAGCAAAACTTCAGTTGCAGTGGCTCCTGCGGCACGCCGACGACGTATACAGTGAGCGGCTACATGCTGGCGAGCGGCTCAAGTGCGGCGCTGCAGGTCACCGTGGTCGGGAACACCACCGCCGGCGCGTATCAATACGCTCCCACCGGGCAGATTTTCTACACCTACTCGACGACTACGTGGGCTCCCTTTTCCTACAGTTTCACGACACCCTCGAATCTGACGGGAGGGCTTTTCGTTACTCTTACCAGCGTCATTACAGGCCCGGTTTACCTCGACAATATAACCGTTGCCGTTCAGAACGGCCCGAACCTGATTTCCAATGGCGATTTTGAGTTGGGCGCCACCCCAAACGGGTGGTGGGGCGGAGCGAGTTATTGCGGATCGGCGGTGCATAGCGGCGAATGCGCCGTGCAAATCTCGGGGACTTCGCCGACCAATGCGATCAGTCAGACCGTGTATGGACTAAGCCCGTCCACTTCGTACAACGTGGGCGTCTGGTATAACCTGGAAGCCGGATACGCCCTTAATTTAAGCGCCGGGGGCACGTTTGCCCAGACCACTACGTCGGGAAGCTGGCAGTTCCTGTATGGCACGTGGACCAGCAGTTCATCGGGAACGCTTCCCATCAGCATTTCCGTAAGCACAAACGGGTATGCGTATTTAGATGATGTCACCATTTCCGGCGGCCCGGCAAATCCTACCGTGACCCAAAGCGAGGCATTCGGATTCGACGGATTCGGGAATCTGTTGTCTCAGACCCCGACGGCGGGAACCGGTCCGATGATGAGTTTGACGGCGGACCATAACAGTAACCGCTTAACCGGACAAGGCAACTACGATGGCGGGGGTAATTTTCTGGGGAATTCGCAGTACAGCTATGACATTCTGAACCGGCTTTCCGCGACGGGGCAGTCCTCTTACACTTATAGCCCCGGGGACAACAAACGGATGGCCGTGTATTCGAGCTCCGGGACAAGCGCTACCGCGTGGTTCCACATTTACGATCCGAATGGGCGTAAGCTAGGGGTGTATAGCTATACGGCGACCGCGCCGTGGTCCAGGGCGCAATTCCAGCCAGGGTTGTCAAAAGATATCTGGTACCTGGGAAGTAAGCGGGTCGACATGTCCGAGGACCAGGTGGGATCGAATTGGGACCAGACGCAGTATTATCCGTGGGGACAGGTGCAGGCCGGGCAACAGCCGAGCGAGACGCAGGGATTTGGGACTTATGTGCTGGATGGTGGGTCGGGGTTGTACTATGCGGATCAGCGGTATTATAGCCAGAGTTGGGGAAGGTTCTTGACGGCGGATCCGTCGAATAACGCGATCAGTCTCGGGAGCCCGATTACCTGGAATCGATATGCCTACGGGAACGGCGATCCGATCAACTTATCCGACCCTAGCGGCCTCGACGCCACCTGCGGCCCTGGAATGACTTGGGATGGCGAGGGCTGCACGATCGGAAGTTCCGGAATCACTAATTCCGGCCCCGCGCCTGTCTCACTTTCGGGTGGCACGGGCCTCTCCCAGGATCTTCAGCAGGCGTATAACAATTATGCTGACGGGATGGTCTTCAATTTCCCGTTATTTTGGACCCCGCCGAACCCTTCGTGCGTTCAAGCCGCGATCACATCGGCGGCTACCGACGCGGGGTTAGATTTATCCATTTTCACGAGCGCGACTGTCCAGGTTGTCAATCTCTTAGACGCCTACGGGAACCCGTACACCGAGACCGAGCTTATCCTGGGCGGTGCCGACCAGCAACAAATGGACAACTTCGACGAGACTCTCTGCAATCTGGGGTTTTCGAGCAACAACCAATGCGCCGCAAATAACACCGCGCTAGTCGGCCCCCCGCACCCCAACTATACCGGGAACTTTCGCGCGCCGGGCCTCACCAACTCGGTTCAAGTCAACACAAACGCAACCGGAGCCCAGATCGACGTTGACACTTTCAATCCCGCATCCGGGTGGGGGTTGGGAGCAGTTCTTCATGCCTTGGGTCAGTGGTTGCCCAACCAGGTAATCGGGGTCGATAACACTTACGGCTGCGGACCTTAGGATGAGTGGATTAATTTTGGTGACTCGGCGTAGCCTCATCCAATCCTGTGCTTCGCTCTTAGCCGCATATACCCCGAGTTGGGCAATTAGGCCCGCGACCTCTGGCGTAGCACTTGTACAGGATTTTCTTCATACTGTGCTGGAGGACGTTTCGCCTGACGGAGCGAAGTTGTGCATTTATGATACGAGGGCCGAAAGTACAGTACCCTTCTGGTCGAGAAGCGGGCGTCGTGAGGACCCTGCCGGAAGCCCCAGCGAATTGCGCGTGCTGGATGTTAGCAGCGGAACAATCATTTACAGGGGCCGATTCTTACGTGCCGTTCATTTTTCCAGCTTCTTTGCCGACAGCGCAGCTCTGTTCCTGCAGACAATAGCGTCTCCTCGGCAGCTCGTAATTGTCGATCTGAAAACGGGAGCAAGTACGGAAAGAACGGCGACCGACCCTATTGGAACAACTCGGATCCTATTCGCAGGCCCCGAGCGCCATTTGCTCGGGGTTGAATTAGAGAAATACCGCGCCGAAGCGCTCATGCAGATCGAGTTGCCTGATTATCGCGAGCGCGTGCGGGTTCCGTTTGTCACTCAGGCTGGTGACACGTTGCATTCGACAGATCTGTTCTTCTCCTCCGACCGCAAGGTGGCCGCATATTCTTTCGAAGATATTGTCGTTTGTCGCCGAACGGAGGATCTTGAAGTTCTTTGGACCCAGCGGATTAGCCCACGTTTGACCGGAGCGAAGCGCTTGGCGGTCTCTGCGGATGGAAGCGTGGTGGGCGTCGCGGTCGCTGGCCAGGGGCCGCCTTATCGTGAGTACTATATAGGCCTCTACGACGGAAGGAACGGCACAGAGCTGGGTAGGCTGCCGATATGCGGCGGCTACGGAATGGGGATATCGCCAGACGGCAAACTCCTCGCGGTTGGCGACCGCGTCAGGGACGGCGCGGAAATGGCGGTCCACATCCACGAGCTACCGTCTGGCCGCTTGGTCACGTCTCTGGAGCACGGCAAAGTCGCGAGTGGGCATTTGCAGTTCTTGCGATCTCTATTCGAATATAATGGAATTCAGTTTACTTCCGATGGTAAGTACCTTATCACGTCGGGCGGATATCACATCAAGGTTTGGAGCCTTCCAAGAAACCTTTCAGCGTGAGAACGATTTGCACAGCAATGCCGCGATGCGAACCCGATACCGGAAATTACATTCTGAATCGCCTCCTGACCGAAACCGCTGCGGACGCCAGCACCGCGTCGATGCAGGACCGGGCGAATGGAAGCGCAACGGCATACGCCTATGATTCTCTGAAGCGACTTACGTCGACGACGACGACCAAATTCCCGACGGTGACGAATGCCAGCTTCGAATCGATGGCGATTCCAAACTGGACGGGCACCGCGCAAATCTGGTCGAACGCGGAGCACGGTCTCTATAGTGTGCAACTTGGACAGATCCAGCAAAACGTCAATTGTAATAGCCCATGCGCCTCGACGACGTATACCGTGAGCGGCTACATGCTGGGGAGCAGCTCAAGCTCGGCGCTGCAGGTCACCGTGGTCGGGAACACCAGCGCAGGGGCTTATCAATACGCTCCCGCCGGACAGATTTTCTACGCCTCGGCGAGTACGTGGGCTCCTTTTTCCTACGGTTTCACGACACCCTCGAATCTGACGGGAGGCCTTTTCGTTACTCTTACCAGCGTCATTACAGGCCCCATTTACCTCGACAACATAACCGTTGGCTCGGACCCGAAAAGTTCTTCGATATCCGCTTTCCGGATCGCAAGCTCAATACACGGTTCGTGCTACCCAAGCGGAGAAACAGAGAAAATCCCGAAGATGCTCGCCACATCCTGGTCTGAGAACCCAGTGAGCGGCCCGGAGAGACAAGACAGAGACCAAGATGCGGCGATATATGGCGGGTTTGGCGGCTCATTCGAGCGCACCGGGCCGCAGGGAACATGGGTGTCTGAGACTGCGTGGATCTATAGCGGCGGCGGCCCAAGCGACAATGGCATTGCTCTGCCGGCTTGGCAGATCGGGGTGGCCAATGCGGCCAATGGCGGATCGACGACGTTGCGAAATGTGCCAGACGTGGCGATGGAAGGAAACACGGATAACTTTGCCTGTGGGAATGGCAAGTGTTACGGCGGCGATGGGTGGCGATGCCGTTAACCATTCGTGCTACCCGAACGGAGAAACAGAGAAAACCCAAAGATGCTCGCCACCAGTCCGCGCAAGGAGAAGAACCGTGAAGAGTTTTGGAATCAACGCCGAGAACCACATCAACATCTACGACGGAGCCGCCACCCGTCCCGAGTTGAAGATATTCGTTGATTGGCTTGAGGGCAAAAGAACTAATCCTCGATGAGGCGTACTTTGGCGCTGCGCTGGCCGCCAGAGCCCGCACGCAGAATCAGCGAGTTACCGGGCAGCATCCAAAACAGCGGCGAAGACGGTGCTAAAGCACCGGGAGGAGGGGTGACACGTCACCCCGGCGCGGGTGCTGCGGGAGCAACTTTCGGTTGCTGGCGGGGAACCACTGCGGAATGAGTAGTTTTCGTCTTTAGCCGCTGTTTTTCGGTTACCGCAGGGGAACCCGTTGATTCGGCAGGCCCGTTGAACAGCGCCCCCTTTCCCTCATATCAGGTGGTTTTTTCGCGGCGGCCCGGAGCGGTCAAGGGCGCGGAGCGGCGAAGCGAACCCTTGAAACGGTCGCTTTTGACGCGCATGTTTGCGGCTTGAATTCGTAGCACCTGCAACCCGGTGCATTCCGCGAACCGGCGAAATGTCAACTCGCTATAAACGGATGACCTGTGCTTGACCGTTTTTCGATGGGCCTGCGTAATCGTTGGACGATGCCGTTAACCGTTCGTGCTACCCAAGCTTCGGCGCTCACGAAAAGTGATCCACTTCTGCTCGATTAAAGTGACCCACCTGGAGAACAGGTCTCGGTTTCAGCGCGCATCATCATCCACGCCGCAGGCGTGTGCAGTTGTCGCGAAGATGCCGGACTCGATATCATCCGCGCCAAAGGCGCGCTCTGCTCGGGGTGAGGGGGAGTAAAAGGACGGCGTTATCGCGCTGGCGTGGAACGGCGGAGTTTGTTGCGGAGGTGCTGGAAGTATTCCGGGCCAACCTTGAGTTGCAGTACTTCGTCGATCACCGGCGCGAAGTACGCCAGTGAACGGATCGTGCCGAGAGGGACAGCATCGGCCGGTCTCGCTGAACGCCGCGCCACGGCGAGTGTCAGTGCGTTCTCGACTGTGGCGAGAGGCACGCCGCGGTCATGCAACTGAGCCGCAAAAGAACGATCCGCTCGCCGAATCACGCCGAATGTGCCCGGCGTTGCGCAGTAAGCTTCCAGAACGCGCCGCTCATACTCGCGATGCTCCATCCGACCGCGACCCTCAGCCCTGGGGCTCGCGCAGCGACGGACCGTTAATGGCGACCGTGTGGCAGTAATGCCGCACGCGGCTCAGCAACGCCTCGACCATGGACTTGTTGCCGAGGAAGTTCTGCCACTCGTCATAGCCAAGGTTCGTAGTAATGATCGTCGAATGGCGGTGATAACGCTCCTCCATCAGCTTGAAGAACGTATTCGACTGCTCGGGCTTCAGGTTTAAATACCCGAACTCGTCGATCAGAAGGACGTCCAGTCGCGCCAGCCTGTTTAACAACTGGCGCGTGGATCGATCCGCGCCAAGCCACCGTGACTTACAGTTACGATGCCGCGGGAAACCTGCTCGGCGCAGCGATGCCTGGAGCAGGCATCACCTATTCCTATGACCCACGCAACCTCCCTACAGCGGCCTCTCGCACCAATGGAGTGGCCACTACCCGCTCATACGACCCGCTCGGCCGAGTGCTCGCGATTATCCACGCTGTAGGCCCAACTGCGATCAACACGCAAACCTACAGTTACGATCAAGCGGGAAATCTCAACGCCGCATCGAATGACATCAGCCAGCCCTTGAGCACCCAGACCGCCGCTTCGACGGCCGATCAGGCCAACGAACTTCTCACCAACGCCCAAACCACGTATACGTATGACGCCAACGGGAACCGGCTTACGGAAACCAGCGCAACCGGAACGCTGACGTACCAATGGGACAGCCGCAACCGACTCTCCTCAATCACGGATTCCAGCGGCAACATCACGGCGATGCATTACGACTTCTCGCGCAACCTCCTTGAACTGGACCACACGACCGGCAATTCCACGACATCCAAAAAATTTGTTGTCGACAGCGTCACAAACGTTGTCGCCCTGACGGACCCGTCCGGCCTGCCCGTCTCGGTCTTAACGGGCCGCTCCCTGGACTCCTATTACGCTTCCACGGATTCATTCGGAAACGCCCTTTTCGGAATCGGCGACACTCTCGGGAGCACGACGGGGGTGACCAACGCCGCGGGTGCGATTACAACCAAATTAGCTTACGAGCCCTATGGTCAAACGACCGGCTCGGTACCTTCGACGTACCTCTTTGGGTACACGGGTCGGCTCCCGGTGGTCGGAAACGTTTATTACTATCGAAATCGGTTCTATGATGCGGGTGCCGGAAAATTCTTAAGCGAAGATCCACTTGGACTGAACGGCGGCGACTCGAACCTTTACCGGTACGCAACTAATGACCCTGTGTACGGGACGGATCCAACGGGCCTCGATGCCACTAAAGGACAGCCCTCCTGCGTGAGCCTCTTTTTCGAGAAAACGCTCGAGCACGCCGAGGATTTCTTTGTTCCCTATCAGGTCAGCGGAGACGTCGGCCCCGACGAATTTATTAAACCGGGTCTAGATACGTACGCTATCGTGAGGTACAACCAAGCGTTGAATTACGCGGCAAATCGGGGGCTGACTTCTCCATTCAAGTCGAGCATCTTCCGTGCTATCCTCGGCAGTTCTCAGGAAGCTGCAGAGCTTGGAGAGAGTGTCGAGGCATTGGCAGCGGGTGCGGGAGCTGCTGAGCTCCTCGTGCCCGCTCTCGCCGTCTGGGGCATATTTTCTGCGGCCGAGGGTGCCTGGGACACATACCAAGCGGGGCGCCAAGGCGAATGTCAATGACATCCCTTCCCGAGCGGTGCCAAACGATGGCGATCTTTCCTGCGTGCGAGCTTCCGGAGTGTTCGCGCATCAACCTCGTTCGGCGGCTTCTAAGAATCGTCGCTACGTGCAACGCTCGCAAATCTAAGAAAGGCCGCCTTTCGATTGCCGGGTTCCTACTGCTGGCCGCCGCGCAGTCCCTCCACGGCCAAACCACATCCTTTCGATACTTCTACGATGACGCCGGGGAACTCTCCGGCGTGCTTGACTCTACAGGCACTCTTATCCAGTACACTTACGACCCCAGCGGCAACATCACGCAAGTTACTCGCTCCACCGTCCCGCCGAGCCAGCTATCCATCCTGAACGTGACACCGTCCCACACCATCGGTGGCTCGACCCTTACCATCCTTGGCCAAAACTTCAGCGCGATGGCTGCCGGAGACATCGTCATGATCGGCGGCGTGGCGGCCACTGTGATTTCGGCAAGCGCTACACAACTCGTCGTGACGGTCCCTACCGGAACGCTGGGAGGTCAAGTCTCGGTCACTGTGGGCGGATCTACGGCGACATGGGGAAGTTCTATCAGTGTTCTACAACCTCCGCTGATCAGCGGGCTTAGCCCATCCTCCGGGGTTGCATCGACGTCCGTTACGGTTTCGGTGACCGGTCAATATCTCACGGGTGCCACGTTTACTTTGCAGAGCATCGATCCCGCGGATACGGGTACGGGAGGAACGGTAAGCGTTGTCTCGAACAGCGGGACGACGGCCGCTCTCACGTTCGCGCTGGGTTCGACGCAAGGCGGGTTTGCTCTCGTGGGTACGAACTCGTCCGGCGTGGGCGCCGTTACGCCCGCCTCACTATTTCTTATCGGGCCGGCCCTCAATACCGCGAACTTTTCCATTTCCGTCTTGAACTCCGGCTACAATCCCAGTACCGGCCCGTTATTGCCGGCGGGTCAGAAACAGCGCAAGCTTCTTCTTGTCGGTCCTCAACTCCGGTTATAATCCCGGAACCGGTCCCATGCTGCCGGCAGGCCAGAACAGCGCTAGCTTCTACTTGTCGGTCCTCAACTCCGGTTATAATCCCGGAACCGGTCCCTTGTTGCCTCCGGGTCAGAATAGCGCAAACTTCTTCTTGTCCGTCCTCAACTCCGGTTACAATCCCGGGTCCGGTCCCTTCCTGCCCGCAGGCCAAAACTCCGCGAGCTTTGACGCGTCGGTTTTGAATTCCGGCTACAATCCCGGTTCTGGGCCGCTATTGCCGGCCGGCCAGAACAGCGCGAGTTTCTATATCTCCGTCTGTAATATCAGTTCGGGGTGCGCTCCGTCGGCACCGACTATCATTTCGGCTAACGGCTCGCGGTCCAAGCGACCCGGGCCGACAGACCCGGCGCCGGTTTCGAGACGGATCGGCGCGTTGCCGGCATTGGAGCCGATTGAAGGAACCAAAAGCGTAACTGCGGGGCAGACGATTCGTTTAAGCGCTCAAAATGTCGATGCGGGTTCCACCGTGGAGTTCGACGTTAATCGGACTGCAATCGCGACGGTGACCGAAGCGCCATACGAGACGCTCTTTACGGTGCCGGAGGGTCTTGCCGAACTGACGTTCGAGCTACTCGTGAGAACCCCGGGCCAACCGGAACAAACCTCGCAGACCATCGCGATCGCCGTCCTGCCGGATTCGGGGGCAAACGTCGTCGGAGTGGCTCAAGCCGGTGAAGGTGAGGCAGTGGATCTGTCGCTTGCCGCCGGCGGATTGAAGGAGGAGTTTTTCCGGCTTGCACAGCCTGCCGCGGGGCTTCCTTCTCTTGATGGTCTTAAGCCCGTCCGTTCCGGTTATGCGACCGCCATCAATGAGCCGAATCCACGCGCGGTATTCGGCGACGACCCATTGGGATCGCACCTGGTTGCGGATTACGCGATTCGTTTCTCGGGCGAACTGCGCGCGGCGCAAACCGGCGAGTATCGGTTTTGGCTCGCGGCCCGGAGCGGATCAGCGATTTGGATAGACGGGAAGAATGCAGCCAGAACTGGGTTCGCATCGGGCGAGCCGACGGAGGCGTCCGTTTCTTTGGCGTTGGACCAGGGGTGGCACTCGATCGAGGTGATCTATTATCTGGCCGTCGGCGCTTCGAGCTTGCGCCTCGAGTGGCAGCCGCCGAACGCTTCTCGGCGGGACGTGTTGGGTCCCGAGTACCTGCGGACTGTTCTCACAGGGACGGAGACCCGGCCAGCCATTGACGGGGCGTTCGCGTTTTCGAACGTTCCGCAGAAATTCGATTCGGTTTGGATTCGCGTCAGGCGAGGCATGGGTTTCATCGAGTATCCGGCTTTGAAGGCCGGTTCCGGTCCGGTTTCCATCGTAGTTCCGAAGTGAGGTTAGGAGAAAAGACAAATGCGACTCTCTCTGCAAATTTTGACGTTGGCACTGTGTGGGGCTATGTGCGCTCCTTTCGCGTCGGCGCAATCGTTTAGCTCAGGATCGACGGGGTCGGACGGTGCATACAGCCCGACGGTCTCGGGGGATTTCGATCCGGTGGCGCTGGGGCTTGACCCATCGGGTGACAACGTCTTCAATTTCACGACCATTAACATCCCCGCAGGCGTGAGCATCCGGCTGGGTGCGAGCAAACTGCGCAATGCGGCGGTGACGTGGCTCGCGACGGGTAATGTCACGATCGCCGGTACGCTTGACCTCACTGGCATGCCGGGTCCGGCTCTAAATACTAGCCCGACGATGTTGTATTCAAGCCGGGTTTTACCCGAGCCGGGAGCAGGCGGCTATACGGGGGGACTTGGCTCGCTTGGAGGTAACGGGCCGCAGCCGGGGGCGGGCCCTGGCGGTGCTGGCGCGGGCACTGTCAACACCTATGGTTATGATTGCCAGGGAGGCGATGCTGCATTTATTGGGGGTGGTTATAGCAGTTACAACCCTGGCCGCACGTACGGCTCCTATCTTCTGGTCCCGCTCTACGGAGGCTCCGGCGGCGGAGGGGGCTGGGACAGCAGGATCTCTGTCTCAGCGGCTTGCGGATGGAAACGTTGCCGCCGGTGCAGTCCGGGAGACAGATCGATCATTTTCGGATCATCGAAAAGATCGGCTCAGGCGGGATGGGATCGGTCTGGCTTGCAGAAGATACTAGGCTGAAGCGGAATGTCGCGATTAAGTTGCTTGACGGCATCGCTTCCTCGCAAAGCGACCTTCTAGCAGAGGCGCAAGCTGCTTCGCTGCTCAACCATCCCAATATCGTCACGGTACACAGTTTCGGGGACTTCGACGGACGATCGTATATCGTCAGCGAATACGTCGACGGCATCAGTTTACGAACACG
Source organism: Bryobacteraceae bacterium (assembly GCA_965225785.1). Taxonomy (GTDB): domain Bacteria; phylum Acidobacteriota; class Terriglobia; order Bryobacterales; family Bryobacteraceae; genus Bog-113. The sequence goes on from CBDDBV010000035.1 coordinate 1,548,743, forward strand.
CCTGCAGAACGGTCCGCTACCATTCGACGATGTCCATGCGATCGTGGCACCGTTCCTGTCCGTCCTAAAGACGATCCACGAGGCTGGCATCATCCATCGGGACTTGAAGCCGGAGAATATTCTGATTTCGCGCGAAGGACGAATCAAGCTTACCGACTTCGGACTTGCGACGCGCTTCTGTCACATTCCGGGCGAAAGGGCGCCGGAGTCGCGGCTCAATATAGGAACGCCCGCGTATATGTCGCCGGAGCAGATCCATGGTCAGTTACTTGATGCGCGAACAGATATCTGGAGCTTCGGCATTCTCTTGTACGAACTCGCCACTGGTCGAAGGCCTTTCACCGGCTCTTCAGCATCTGAAGTTTTTTTTTCAATAGTTCATGGGGAAGCACCAGAGTTACCGGAAACTGTCTGGCATCCGAAGGTCAGAGACATCGTAAGACGAGCACTGGAAAAGGATAAGGCTCGCCGCTATGCCAGCGTCGCGGAACTTGATCGTGACTGGTCGTCCCTTGCGCGGAGTGTCGGATCGCGCAGACGTTTGCGAACCGCTGTGTATTCCGGGATCGGGGTGGCAATCCTCATCATCAGCCTTACAGTCATGGCTCAGCGTCTGAGAACCCGTGGGAGCGCCACTCCTTTGTTTGCCGCCGGCGAGACTACCCGCCTTACTTCGTCGGGCGATGTGCTGATGTCGGCGATTTCTCCGGATGGCGCATGGATTGCCACGGTCAGCAATAACGGGGAAAAACAAACTATCGCCGCTCTGAATTTAGTCACAAAGGCGCGCATTGATCTCTCTTGGGAGAAAGAGGTTCGATTGAGCGGCTTGACCTTCAGTCCCGATCATCGGTTTCTGTTCTATCTGCAGGACGATCTTCGAGACTTGCGCACGCTCTATGCTGTATCGCTCACCGATGGTTCCCGGCACAAAGTGATCGAGGATGTGGACTCCCCAATTGCGTTTTCTCCCGACGGCGGGCACTTCGTTTTTACCCGCGCAAATCCAGACCGCAACGAAAGCGCGCTTTTCATCGCGGCGCGGGACGGGAGCGGCGTCCGGCCTCTGTCCGTACTGAGGGAACCGGAAGCCTTCCTGTTCTCTGGCGGCGATTGGACCGCAGACGGAAAGTCGGTCCTTTGGCCAGCGCGCGCTGCCGACCAGCGCTTTCGCATTGCGCAGATCGCTATGTCTGGCACCGCGACTTATCCTCTGCCGGAGCCCGTGGGGTGGATCGGACAGATTTCGCGTCTGGGGGGAGGATTTGTGGGGCAGTTTCTGATTTCGTTAGGCCTAACTGGGGATCGGAGCGCGCAAATTTTCCAGTTCGATCCGAAACGCCACACGCTTAGGCAAGTGACGCGTGGGCTTGATCGGGCGATCGGAGTGACCGTATCGTCGAATGCGCAACGGTTGGTGACCACCATGAAAAGCCGCGTCAGCAGCATTTGGGTAAGCGGACCGAACGGTCGGCTGGCGCGCATTTCACCGCCTGCGGCCCGACTCTATGGCATTTCGTGGACACCTGATGGACGGCTACTTACTCAAGTGTCGTTCAGCGCCGATAACTCGGGCATAGCCGGAATGGACGCCGACGGGTCTCATCAAAATGAACTGATTCGTTCCTCGTGGACGGACTGGAGAGCGAGAATGTCCGCCGACGGCCGCTACATCGCCTTCATCTCAAATCGGGGCGGCGTCTGGCATGTGTGGAGAGCCGAAGCCGACGGCTCGCATCAAAGGCAACTCACGACGGGGAGGAGCCAGATCGCTTTCGACTGGTCGCCCGACAGCAAGTGGATTTATTACCAGGAAGCATCGAACGGCAGAGATGAGCTCTATCGGGTCGCCGCGGATGGCGGTCCCCCGCAGCTAATTTCACCTCTGGACTGCAGGGGTCCCGCCGCATCCCCTGACGGGCGGATTGCCGCTCAATGTCACGGACCGAATGAACCGTGGAAGATGGGATGGCTGTCCGCAGAAACCGGAACCTTTCACACCATCAACTTTACAGCAACGGATGGACTGGCCTATAGATGGGCCCCTGAGCCCGACGAACTGACCCTCATAGAGGCGCGGAACGGCGCCTCTAATCTGGTGAATCTTAATGTGATCACGCAAAAAAAACGCGCGTTGACTTCGTTCGATGACCAGCAAATCTTCGAATTCGACTGGCTGGCTCCCCGAGTGGTATTCGAACCTATCCCCTTTCGGTTAACTCGAAAATGAAGGGATGTTAATCAAAAGTGCCTCGATGCGGGTTTGATTAACGGTGGAGAGGAATGCATCCTGAATCCAAGGTGCCCGCCACCGGAATGCGAGCTGCTTTGGCGCGGGCTCGTCGGTGTGGGTGCGTTGATGGATTGCACCGATCCGCCTTCAGTCGCAGCAACCTCGAAACTCGATCCGGGGCCGCAGCAGCATCACATGCCATAACACCCGTTGGCGGTCGGGCTGGCACCACACCACCAGCCACCCGTCGCGCCAAGATCCGAGCGGCAGCGCTTGAGCCGCGCGGATGAACTTGGTCTCCACTTGGCAACAACCGGGAGTTTGGCTTTGCACACCGTCATTCATGCCTCGGTGCCCGGCACATGGCAAGTTCTTTTCGACGCCCTTGCGAAGCCATGGTCCGACTTGACTTCCGACCCGCAACATCGCCCTAACATGCCGCATGTCCAAACGCACCGTAGTTCCCATGCTCAAAGATCTTCTGGAAGAGTTCGATGGCGATCGCATTCAACTCGTCATCGGCTCCAGCCGCCATCTGCTCAACCTCCGCACCATGGAAGCGAAAGAACTGCCCCCGAAAAAGCTTCTCGAGTTTCCTGTGCGGAATCCGCAGGATGGACTTGCTAACAGCGCCACGGGGAGTGATGTATGTCCTGACCGCAACGAGCGGGAAGGAGAACCAAACGACATGCAACGATTCCTCATCACCCCCGAGAACCGGATGGTGACCATCAGCAGCACCGCCGAGGCACCCGAAGGCGGCACGGCATTCGACTCCGAGCAGCAACTGGCGGAAGTCACGAGCGATTGGCCGGCGAGCCGTCTGGTCGAGATCTGGAACGGGCTTCCGGGCGTGACCGCCATCCGGAAGTTCAAGGACCGCGCCACCGCCATCAGCCGCATCTGGAAGCAGGCCCAGAGCCTTCCTCCTTTCGTGGAACCGATCCCGGTTGAAGAGGTTCCGGCCCAGCAAGAAGCGAAGAGCGAATCCGGCGGGAGCAAGAAGGACCTGGTGGTGGCGATGCTGGACGCCGCCGAAGGCGTCACCCTGGCGCAGATCATGGCGGCGACCGGCTGGCAGAAGCACAGCGTGCGCGGCTTCCTGAGCGGCGCGGTGGGCAAGAAGATGGGCCTCACCGTCGTCTCCTCCAAACCGAAAGACAGCGAGCGCGTCTACCGCATCGAGCGGTAACGAAACTCACTGTCTCAACCAAGTCGATCCCACACACAGGGCCGCTCCTCGCGGCCCTGTGCTTCGTTCCGCATCAGACCGCCACAGCCAACCTCTCCGCCGCGATCTCCTCGAAGATTCGTCCATCCGATTCCAGCACCGCCGACTTGTGAACCTGATCCCGCCAGCGCTTCACGATCACGTCCACATACTTCGGATCGAGCTCGATCAGCCGTCCTTTTCGTTCGGTTTTCTCGCACGCGATCAGGGTGGTGCCCGATCCGCCAAACACATCGAGCACCGTTGCGCCCCGGCGGCTGCTGTTGGTGATGGCTCGCTCCACCAGTTCGACCGGTTTCATGGTCGGGTGCAGCTTGTTCATGAATGGACGCGCAATGTTCCAGACGTCGCCCTGATCCCGGGCGCCCGCCCAGTAGTGCGGCTTGCCTTCCGGCCACCCATACAGAATCGGCTCATACTGCCGCTGGTAGTCGGAGAATCCCAGCGTGAACCGGTCCTTGGCCCAGATCAGAAACGTCGACCAGTGCCCGCCCGCTTCGCAGAAGGCCTGCTTCAGGGTGTGGAGTTCCGAAGACGACATCGCGATATAGATCGCGCCGTTGCCGCAGGCCACCAGATGCGTACAGACCTGGCGCAGAAACTCCGGGAAGTCTTCGCCCAGGTTGTCGTTGGCGATACGGCGCGCGTTTCCGTCACGATCTTCCGGCGCGTAGTCCACGTTGTAGGGTGGATCGGTAAACACCATATCCGCCGGTTGCCCGTCCAGCACCCGGTCGAGGTCCGCGCGGGAGCAGGCATCGCCGCACAACACGCGGTGCGGACCTAAGATCCACAGGTCGCCGGGCCGGGAGACCGCATTTTCTTCCACTTCGGGAGCGGCATTCTCATCGGCGTCGAGAGGAGAATCGAGTTCGTTGCGCAGCCGGTCCAGTTCCTCGTCGTCGAAGCCCAGCAGGTTGAGGTCGAACTCTTCTTCTCTGAGCGTTGCCAGTTCCGCCGCCAGCAACTCGTCATCCCACCCGGCATTCAACGCCAGGCGATTATCGACCAGAATGTAAGCCCGTTTCTGCGTTTCGGTGAGATGGTCGAGCACGATGACGGGCACTTCGGTGAGGCTCAGTTTGCGAGCTGCCTCCAGCCGGGCGTGCCCGGCGATCACACCGGAATCGCTGTCGATCAGGATGGGGTTGGTGAACCCAAACTCGCGGATGCTGGCCGCGACTTGCGCGACCTGCTCGGCGGAGTGGGTGCGCGCATTGCGCGCATAGGGAATCAGCCGTTCGATTGGCCATTGTTGGATAGTGGTAGAAAGATGCATACGTTTGGGGAAGCCTCCATTGGCTTCATGGGTTTTAATCGCCAGCCCCCGAGAGTTTCTAAACTCCTGCTCGCTCACAGCGCCTCCTTCGGAGATCGATCCTCGCCGGTTATCCGTTCCTGTGCGGCTTGTGAGAATGACTGGCCCGTCGCCGCCAGTACGGGTTCCCGCCCCGTCAGGCTGCTCATCCGCCGAAGAATCACGTCACAGTAAGCGGGGCTGATCTCGCATCCGCACCCGATCCGGCCGAGGACATGCGCGGCGGCCATGCTGGTGCCCGATCCCAGGAACGGATCGAAGACCAAGTCGCCGCGATCGGAGAAAGCGTTCACGAAGAACTCGACCAGCGCCCGCGGGAACGGAGCGGAGTGATCGCACTGACCGCCTTCGGCTTTCACCTCGATGACGTTGCTCGGACGGGCCAGACCCGCGACCTTATCCGCCCCGCAGCCGAGCAGGCCGCTTCCGGACGGCGCCTTCGGATTGTCCGGCGAGTACACCACGACGTCTTCGGACTCGTGACTGACGGCTTCGGGCCGGAACTTGATCCGCTCCGACCGTGTGAAATGGAAGACCGGTTCCCAGGCGTTCTTAAAGCGATTGGGCCAGCCGCCGGGAACACCATTGGCGGTGTTGCGCCAGCAGAACTCATCGACGAAGCGCCACCCCCATTGCCGCTGGTGCGCGATGACGAGATCTTTCACGTAGAGGCTGCGTTGGCCATCTTCGGCGTGTTCTTTGATGTTCAGGAAGTAGGAGCCGTCCGGGCTTAAGAACGACTGGATGTTCGCCGCCACATCACGGAACCAGGATGAGTAATCCGCAGGCGGAATCGGGGTAAAGCCGCTGGACGCGTCGTACACGCGCTGTGAGGCGTACGGTGGTGACGTAATCGCGACATTGACTCTGCGTTCATCGAGTAGTTGTCCGACGGTTGCTCCGTCCCGGCAGTCGCCGCAGATGAGCCGGTGCTTCCCGATCAGCCAGAGATCGCCTGCGCGGGTGACCGGTTCAACGGGAGGTTCGCTGGTTTCTTCTTCGTCCGGTTCGTCGTTCGCTTTCCGGTCGATCTCGTCAACCAGACGGCGCAGTTCCTCGTCGTCGAAGCCCAGCAGATTGAGGTCGAACTCTTCTTCCCGGAGCGTTGCCAGTTCCGCCGCCAGCAACTCGTCGTCCCACCCGGCATTCAACGCCAGGCGATTATCGACCAGAATGTAAGCCCGTTTCTGCGTTTCGGTGAGATGGTCGAGCACGATGACGGGCACTTCGGCGAGGCTTAGCTTTCGTGCGGCCTCCAGCCGGGCGTGCCCGGCGATTACACCGGAATCGCTGTCGATCAGGATGGGGTTGGTGAACCCGAACTCGCGGATGCTGGCCGCGACTTGTGCGACCTGCTCGGCGGAGTGGGTGCGCGCATTGCGCGCATAGGGAATCAGCCGATCAATCGGCCATTGTTGGATCTTCGTTGATAGATGCATTTCTTTTTCCCAAGGCGCGGGTTGCGCCTTTCACCCATCCCAATCGCCAGCCCTCGAAACTTTCTAAAGTCCTCCCTGCTTTTCCTGCCTTCGCTTGCCTTGCGATCCGCGCGGGTGAAGAGCGTATATGTGACTGGCGGTGAACAGCCGCCGGAAAGGGAGAAAAGCAAAACGATGGACACGAACGTTCTGGAAGAGATCGAGAAACTGCGGCGGGCCTCGCTCGCCGAGTTGCAAGCCCGGTACAGAGAAGTATTCGGGGAAGACACCCCATCCCGGCATCGCGAGCATCTGTTCCGCAAGATCGCCTGGCGGGTGCAGGCGCTCCACGAAGGAGATCTGAGCGAGCGGGCGCGGGCGCGAGCGCGGGAACTGGCCCGCGATGCCGACCTCCGCATCGTGGCTCCGCGCGGGTTCTTCGGAGACCGGCCGAGCGCCCGTTTAACCGTGCCCCGGACCGATCGCGGCGGAAATCAGGACCGGCGGCTACCGATCGCGGGCACGCTGATCGAGCGCCGGTATCGGGGCAAAGCTCACTTTGTCGAAGTGCTGCCCGATGGTTTCCGTTACGAGGGCCGCCATCACCGCTCCTTGAGTTCCGTCGCCCGCGAGATCACCGGCACCCGCTGGAACGGGCTGGCCTTCTTCGGTTGCACCAACGGCGCGGACGCAAAGCGCGAGAAAACATCCCAGGAGAGCAACCATGCAGTTGGAATCTAAGCCCAGCAAACGCATTCTGCGCTGCGCCATCTACACGCGCAAATCCACCGAGGAAGGGCTGGAACAAGACTTCAACTCGCTCGATGCGCAACGCGAATCGGCGCAGGCCTTCATCCGCAGTCAGCAGCGCGAGGGCTGGAAGCTGGCTCCGGGCCGCTATGACGATGGCGGCTTCACCGGGGCCAACATGGAACGTCCCGCGCTGAATCGATTGCTCGATGCGGTGCGCGCCCGCGAGATCGATTGCGTGGTGGTCTACAAGGTGGACCGGCTCAGCCGCTCGCTGCTCGACTTCGCCCGCATCATGAGCCTGTTCGATGAGCACGAGGTCAGCTTCGTCTCCGTCACCCAGCAGTTCAACACCAGCTCTTCGCTCGGCAGATTGACGCTGCACATCCTACTTTCTTTCGCTCAGTATGCGGAGCGCGCGATTATGCAAAGCGGAAGCGTCGGGAGAGCGATCCCGCTTGCATTTCGATGGTGTTGGACTCCGCATTATCCCGGCTCGAACAGGGAAGCATCGATGCTTCTGCCGCAGTGGGATCGAGCCGTTAGTCTCGTTGCGGGAACCCCTCGACAACGGAACCCGCAGCCGGGAGACCCTTCGTTCGGAGACCGCTTTTTCCTCCGACTTTCTGGGTCAGAAGCTCGCGTTCGGCCTTGCTTGTGGCGCGTCAACGAGCAATGAATGTGGTGTCTCTAGACGCCATGCCCAACTATCCCCATATCCTCTTTAACAAGTCTCCAGAAGAACTGCGCCGCCAGGGAGCACGCGGTGGCCGGACCTTCGGTCGCAACAACCGAGCCCGCCATGCCCTTATACCGACATCGCATCAACCCACTCCGCCTCGAGCCGCTCCGACGGAAACCACGGCCGAAGCCATCATCACCCTCAACGCACTGTTTCCATGGCTGCGTGCCGCGGAAAAGCGAGAGTTCGCCCGACGAATAACGTGAAACGGGACAATCCAGCCCGCGGCTACTGCGATTTCAAGCTGCGCGGGACGCTTAACATACTGAAGCCTCCCCCGACGAAAAGTGAGGCTTACATGCTCGAAACATACTTAACGTCCGCCGTCACCAGACGACGGCTTCACAGCGGTCCAGCCGCTCATCATGTCGACGCTTTCGCGGATTGGCTCCGGGCCAATGGATACCAACCAATCTCCATCGAAAACACACTCCGATCACTCGCCGGTTGGACGGATTGGATGCTCACCGCGGGATTTACCGCGCAGCATCTTCTTCCGGCGTTCGAGGCAGGCAAAGTGGCAATCGAGCGAAAACAGAGCACCGGCCGCCGCCGCGGACTGAATCGGCATTCATTGTCGGCTTCCTCGCTGTTCATCCGGTTTCTCCAACATCAAGGTGAGCTTCCGCCACCCATAGCCCCGCCATCGTCCATGGACCTCTGGCCTATCCTGAGCCGGTTTTGTTCGTGGATGCGCCAACATCGTGGACTGACCGAGTCAACGCTTGCCGCCTATAGCGGAATCCTTTCCGGACTGCTCGAAACGCTCGGGGATGACCCACGCACCTATTCCGCCGAGGCTCTACGCGCATTCGTTCTCGATCGGGCGCAACCTCATCGCATCGAACGCGCCAAGAGTATTGTCGTCGCGGTCCGCTCTTTCGTCCGCTTCCTTGGAGTAACAGGGCAATGCGCGCCCGCTCTGGAACAAGCGATTCCCGGTTTTGCCTCATGGCAACTGGCCTCCATCCCCCGATTTCTTGCCGCGGAAGACGTGGAACGGATGATCGGCACGTGTACCGCATACCGGTTCGGGTTGCGGGATCGGCCCGTGCTTCTACTTTTAGCCCGGCTTGGACTGCGGGCCAGTGAGGTCGCGCAGCTCAGATTCGCCGACATCGATTGGGCCAACGGGGTCATCACCGTAATCGGGAAAGGCCGGCGTGAAGAGTCCCTACCCTTGCCTCAGGAGGTGGGAGATGCGATTCTCCTCTATCTGAATCAGGGCCGGCCATCGCTGCGCGCTACTGAGATATTCGCGTCGGTCTTGGCACCGATTCGTCCCCTGACACGTGCCGCTGTTACGCAGATCGTCGCCAGTGCACTCCGTAGAGCGGGGATCAAGGCGCCCAGCAACGGCGCTCACCTCCTGCGGCACTCCGCCGCGACTAATATGCTCCGCAACGGCGCAACCCTGGCCGGTGTCGGCGCCGTCCTGCGACACCGCTCTCCCATAACGACAGCCCACTACGCCAAAGTGGACTTCGCTCTACTGTCCGAGATCGCGCAGCCATGGCCGGATGTGTCCTCATGCTAGCCGCCCACGTGGAACGATACATCTTGCTTCGGCAGGCGCTCGGCTACAAGCTTTGCGACTTGTCGAGACATCTCCGCATGTTTGCGAATTTCGCGGCTCACAGGGGCGATACGCACGTGTGCGCCTCCACCGCGCGGGACTGGAGCGCCGAAGCTCGTTCGCCTTACGCCCGGCACGTTCGACTGAGAGACGTCGCCCGCCTGGCGCGCTTCCTGCACGCCGAGGATCCGATGCACGAAGTACCGACGAACCTAACTCGATGGCCCAGACGTCGACCCTCGCCCTATATCTACGCACCGGAGGAGATTGTCAAGCTGCTTGGAGCAGCCCACCGTCTTCGGGAGTCATACCCGCTTCGGCGGCAAGTTTATGCAACGATGCTGGGGCTGATTGCCGCGACCGGACTGCGCATTTCGGAAGCGCTCAACCTTCGGCTCCAGGATGTCGTGCCCGAAGACGTTCTGCAGATCCGGAAGACCAAGTTCAGCAAAGGGCGTCTCCTGCCTCTGCATCCTACGACAGTGACTGCGTTTGGCAGTTACTTAAAACAGCGTCGGCAGCTGGCGGTAACTGATGACCATGTCTTTTTATCGCCTGGAAACCGCCGGATTCACTACACTCTGGCGCATTACACCTTCCGCCGGGTTCTTCTGCTTGCCGGGATAGCTCCCGATCGGACATCCCCGCCGCGCATCCATGATCTGAGGCACACCTTCGCTACTCGGGCACTGGAACAGTGTCCGATGCGGAGCGAAGCGGTCGCGCGTCACTTCGTGGCCCTTTCGACATATCTCGGCCACGTCAACATCGCCAACACTTATTGGTACTTGGAAGCAACAGCGGAGTTGATGATCGACACCGCCTCCGCAGCCGAAGCGTTGGTCACAGGGGAGGGCTTATGACGTCCATCGCTCCGCTGATCACCGGGTTTCTTCGCGAACACATGCCCATTGCCCAAGGCTGCAGTCCACACACTTGCGAGACCTATGCCTACGCCCTGCGACTCCTGCTCCTTTTCGCCAGCAAACGCCTTGGTATCAGACCTTCGCAGATCTGCCTTGAACAGATTGACGCTGCCCTGGTTCTCGACTTTCTTGCCGATATTGAGGAACAACGCGGCAACTGCGCAGCCACGCGCAACGGGCGGCTTACCGCGGTCAAAGCCTTCATCCGGTACAGCGAGTTTCTGGCGCCATCCGCTCTGGCGCAAGCGCGGCAGATCCACGCGATCGTCGCCAAACGCCATAACCAGACGTTAGTGCGTCATCTGACGAGGGAAGAAGTTCGCGCCATCCTCAACGCGCCAACGATCACGACGCGGCTTGGGATTCGGGATCGTGCGATGCTGCATCTCTGCTTCGCCGCAGGGTTGCGCGTCTCGGAACTGGTGGGGCTTCCACTGGAGAATCTTTCTCTGCAACGGATGCCCAGTATTCGCGTATTCGGCAAGGGCCGGAAGGAACGTTGCCTCCCTCTCTGGAAGGAGACGACCGCCGATCTACGGGCTTGGCTAGCCGTGCGGGGAGTCGTTTCCGTACCGGAGCTGTTCGTGAATGCTGACGGGGCTGCGATGACTCGGGCAGGTTTCGAGTACATCCTTAACAAGCATGTTCGCAGCGCGGCGAAGACTTGCTCCTCTATGGAAGGACGTTCCGTATCGCCTCACCAACTCCGGCACAGCTGCGCGCTGATCATGCTCCAGGCGACTCGGGACATACGGCGGGTGGCACTGTGGCTCGGTCACGCCGATGTCCGCACAACCGAGATCTACCTGCGTGCGGATATATCGGACAAGTTAGAAGCGGTAGAGCACGTACTTCCACTGGGGTTGCGTCGCGGGCGATTCAAGCCACCCGACGCGCTGATCACTTCCCTGTTCGACCCGGGATAATGCGGAGTCCAACACCATCGAAATGCAAGCAGGGCCGCTCTCCCGACGCTTCCGCTTTGCATAATCGCGCACTCCGCATACTGAGCGTAATGCGGTGCACCGCATTACGCTCAATTCGAGCGCGAATTGATCGGGGAGCGCACGCGCGACAAGATGTCGGCGGCGCGCAAGAAGGGCAAGTGGACCGGCGGCAGCTTAGTGCTGGGCTACGATGTCGATCCCCGCGCGAAGCGGCTGGTTGTCAATCCCAAGGAAGCGAATCACGTGCGCGCCATCTTCACTTTGTTCGAGGAGACTCGCTCGGTGCGCCTGACGCTCGACGAGATCCTTCGTCGGGGATGGAAGCTGAAGAGCTGGACCTGCCGCAACGGCAAGGTGCATGGCGGCGGCGCGTTCAATGAGAACGCTCTGCGCCGGATGCTTGGAAGTGCGCTGTACACCGGAAACGTCCGGTACAAGGGAACGATTTATCCCGGCGAGCACGAAGCCATCATCGATCCCGCCACTTGGGAGCGGGTGCAATCGCTGATCGAGCATTATGCCCCCGAGTCCGGGCCACGGCAGAAGCATCTGGCGCTTTTGCGCGGACTGCTTCACTGCGAATCATGTGGCGTGCCGATGATTCCGGTCCATGTGGGCAGGCACGGGCACCGGTACCGCTATTACGTCTGCCGCACCCGAAACAAGGGATCGGCCAATCCGTGTCCGTCGCGTTCGCTGCCCGCCCAGGACATCGACGATGCCGTCCTCGGCCAGCTGAAATGCCATTCCTCGCTCGAAATACCCGAAGATTTCGCAGCCCGCATGATTTATTTTCAGGAGCGCATCGAGCGGGTCGGGTACGACGGCACATCGGGCCGTATCCGCATCCGCTTTCGCGAGCCGGAGAGGAACTGAACCCATGGAGATCACCTTCCAGTTCGCCAAGCAGCAGTCGCGCAAAGGCCGATCGATCCGGCCCGCCAATCACACCGGCGCCCCACTCCGCATCCCGCGGATCAGCCGATTGATGGCCCTTGCCATTCGCTTCGATGGCCTGATTCATGAAGGTTCCGTTGCCGATCAGACAACCCTGGCGCAACTGGGCGGCGTGACACGATCCCGGCTGACCCAGATCATGGATCTGCTCCACCTCGCGCCCGACATTCAGGAACAACTGCTCTTTCTGCCGCCCTCTTCCCGCATCGTCGAACGAACCCTCCGGCCCATCGTGCGCCTCGTCCGATGGGATGAGCAGCGAAAGATTTTCGCCCGGGCGAGAGGTCTTCTGACGGCCTGAGGGGAAAAGTTTTCCATGAGTCCTCGATTAAGAAGGGCGTGCCAGAAAATAGCCACAAACCAGACACCGGCATTCCACCGGAACTGAATACTGCACCGACATCCGCCGCGCGCAAGCCGCGCGGCAAGTCCTTTCAACCCGGCAACCGGCACGGCAAAGGTAGGCCGCCCGGAAGCCGCAACAAACTCACGATCCTGTTTCAAGACACCCTCGACGAGTACGGCCCCCACATCCTTCGCAAAACCTTGAAGATGGCGATGGAGGGTGATCGCACCGCGCTCAAGCTGGCCGTGGAGCGCCTGCTTCCCCCGGTTCAGGGAAGCCGCATCACTTTGCGCCTTCCGCCCGTGCGCTCGACCGCCGATCTGTCCGCCGCTTCCGCGAAAGTCATCCAAGCCGTAACCCGGGGCGAGATCACTCTCGAAGAAGGCCGCGCTCTGACCGAGATGCTCGACGCTCATCGCCGCGTGCTCGAGGCCGACGAGATGGCGAGCCGCATCGCCACTTTGGAACAGAGCGACTCCGGCGCATCGACGGCTTTGGTCGACGTGATCCAACCGACACACGAAACGGAATCCGGCGAGGAGATCTCCCATGCGAGCTAGTCTCATTCGCCGTCTGGAACGTCTCGAATCCGCTCGGTCCCGCCACGGCGTGTACCGGCTGGCCTGGCAGGAACACGATACGATTGTTCCGCAGTCCCCGCAATCGGTTCCAACCGCCTCCGGCGCTACTGTTTGCCAGCGCAGGATTCCGTACAACCGCTACGAATCGCAGCGGAAGTTCGATGAACTCGCGTGCACGTTCAAGGGCTTTAGCGGCCCGGTCGGCTCCGGCAAATCCAAAGCCCTCTGCCACGAGGTCATCAAGTGCTGCTACCTGAACCCCGGTGTTCCCGGCCTGCTCGGTGCGCCGACTGAAAAGCTGCTCGCCTCGTCCACCCTGATCGACCTGCTTTCCATTCTCGATCAGCACGGTATTCCTTACCGCTACCGCAAGTCCGACAATCAGATCCGTCTGCTGGAACCGGATGCGACCATTCTGCTGCGCTCGCTCGACAACCCGGAACGCTTGCGAGCTATGAATCTCGGTTGGTTCGGGATCGATGAACTCACTTACTGTAAAGAGGATGCGTGGCTCCGGCTCGAAGGACGCATCCGCCATCCCCAGGCCCGCTACCGGCGTGGCTTCGCAGTCTGGACGCCCAAAGGGAAAGATTGGGTTTGGAGACGATTCATCTCCGCCCGCAAAATCGAACACTACGAGGCGGTTGAGGCGAAACCTTTCGAAAACCAAGCCGTTCTCTCGGCCGCGCCCGATTACTACACCAACCTGAAACACTCCTATGACGAGAAGTTCTATCGCCAGGAAGTGCTGGGCGAGTATCTCGACCTCTACTCCGGCACGGTCTACCATGCCTTCTCCTCCGACAACGTCCGGGAATGCACCTTCAATCCCTCTCTGCCCCTCATCGTGTCCATGGACTTCAACGTCAACCCGATGTCCGGCGTAATTCTGCAGGTCGAGGAATTACTTGGATATGCCACGGTACGAGTTCTCAGAGAGATCGTCCTACCCGATTCGCACGTCGAACCTTGGTGTAAACGACTAATCGATACGGTGCAACCCTGGGCCAGATCCTTCTCCCGCAATCGCCAGCCGTTGGAAATCAGCTTCTATGGCGATGCCAACGGCGGCGCGCGCAGTCCCAGCTCCAGCGGAAACACTCCCTGGGATGTGGTGGAAAGCTTTATGCAACAGGAACCGGAGTACCACGCCCACATGATGTACAAAAAGCAAAACCCACCGTGCTAGACCGGATCAATGTCATGAACGGAATGCTTTGCAAGGCGGACGGCCAGACTCGCCGGCTGTTTATCGACCCGTCCTGCACCGAACTCATCACCGACCTCGAAGAGGTGAAATGGAAAGTCGACGCTCACGGAGTTACCTTGCCTGACATCGATAACCGCAATCCGAAGCGGACCCACGTATCGGACGCACTCGGCTACTACGTTGAAACGGAACACGGATCGGGAAGCAACAAGATCCGTTTCAGCAAGAACTCCTATCTAAGCATGCATACCCGAAGACCAAGCCGTCCTCAGTCCCTTGCGCGTCCTGGTAAACAGGCCAGGCGCGCACAAAAGCTTGTACTTGTTCCGGCGGGACTCCAACGCCCGGTTAACGTTATTTTTGCGTTATCTTAACGCTAACTCCCCTCTCCGGAGAGTCCCGTTATACCCCGCTATTTGGGGAGCCACTTATTTCAAACAAAACAACGGCCCGGCTAGACTTGCTTGATATCATTCATTATCCGCGGGCTGTTGGCTCAGATCTTTGGCTCAGAAGTTGGAGGCTGTCACTATCCGGTAACGGGACTGCCGGGCGTGTAGTAGCGCCACACCGGGCTGCTAACAGCCGGTGTCTAAACTCGAGAAACAATTTGCTCTGAGAGTTCGTTTTTCTCGAATCGAAGAATGGCGATGGGAACGCGAAAGAAGAGGGAGCGGCAGGAGTCCTTGTGGTATGGAAGGGAGTTACCCAGCGCGCCGGGCCATCCCTTCTATAAGCGGCTGAACGAGATTCTCGAAAACTCGCATTTCGAAAGTTTTTGCGAGCAGACTTGCGCCCGCTTCTATCACGAGAAGTTAGGCCGTCCCTCACACGCAAAACAACTGAGTTTTCGGTTAACTGCGAACCCGCTCGAATGAGCCGCCAACCCCGCCATATACCGCCGCACCTTGGTCTCTGTCTTGTCTCTCCGGGCCGCTGACTCGGTCCTCAGACTAGGATGTGGCGAGCATCTTCGGGATTTTCTCTGTCTCTCCGTTTGGGTAGCACGAATGGTTAACTGTGCGCCCCAACGGCGCAGATCACTTGTGGAGGGAGGTTCCACCCATGTAGTTGTCGGTGAGACATGGTAGCTACCGAGCGACACGGTCGGGCAACTGGCCGGGTCGAAGCCTCGGGAAAAAGTCCGCCTAGGGCGGGCGAGCAACCCAGCAGGCCGCGCCCGGCACATAGCAAGTCCGTTCGACGGCTCTGCGAAGCCATAGTCCGACTTGACTTCCGACCCGCAACATCGGACTAACATGCCGCATGTCCAAACGCACCGTAGTTCCCATGCTCAAAGATCTTCTGGAAGAGTTCGATGGCGATCGCATTCAACTCGTCATCGGCTCCAGCCGCCATCTGCTCAATCTCCGCACCATGGAAGTCAGAGATCTGCCTCCGAAAAAGCTTATCCAGTTTCCTGTGGGGAGTCCGCAGAATGGACTTGCTAACAGCGCCACGGAGAGTGATGTATGTCCTGACCGCAACGAGCGGGAAGGAGAACCACAACGCATGCAACGATTCCTCATCACCCCCGAGAACCGGATGGTGACCATCAGCAACACCGGCGCAACCCTCGAAGGCGGCACGGCATTCGATTCCGAACAGCAACTGGCGGAAGTCACGAGCGATTGGCCGGCGAGCCGTCTGGTCGAGATCTGGAACGGGCTTCCGGGCGTGACCGCCATCCGGAAGTTCAAGGATCGCGCCACCGCCCTCAGCCGCATCTGGAAGCAGGCCCAGAGCCTTCCTCCTTTCGTGGAACCGATCCCGGTTGAAGAGGTTCCGGCCCAGCAAGAAGCGAAGAGCGAATCCGGCGGGAGCAAGAAGGACCTGGTGGTGGCGATGCTGGACGCCGCCGAAGGCGTCACCCTGGCGCAGATCATGGCCGCAACGGGCTGGCAGAAGCACAGCGTGCGCGGCTTCCTGAGCGGCGCGGTGGGCAAGAAGATGGGCCTCGCCGTCGTCTCCTCCAAACCGAAAGACGGCGAGCGCGTCTACCGCATCGAGCGGTAACGAACCCGCCGTCTCAAACGAAGTCGATCCCACACACAGGGCCGCTCCTCGCGGCCCTGTTCTTCGTTCCTCTTCTAGCGAGGTCTTTGACCTCAAACCGACAAGCGTGAATCTGCGGAATCCCGTAAAATCTCGGTCATGCCGAGCATACCGGATCTGTTGAGCGGACACGTCACGTTGGAAGTCGAATGTATAGACCGGTTGTACCTGAACGGATACATCGGTCCTCTGGCGACGTCGGGTGGGTTAGTGACCTTTATGCGGGAGCAGTTGGGAAAACCGATCCCGTCGCCGGCGGTACTGGGACAGATCACCGAAAAGTTCCGCGAATCGGTGAAGGCGCTGGCGGAGCGGGAAAACATTCCGATTTACCGGTTCGATCACAAAGAGCGGAAAGACGACGTGGCCAACCGCTTTCGGCAACAACGAGGTGTCCGCGACGGCATCGTCTTCATCGGCGTGGCGCAGGAGAAAGCGCAGGCATTCCAAGGCAAGAAGATCGATGGCTATTTCCAGTTCACGCGTGACAAGACCGTGTACGTGAACCACTATTACTTCTACATCGACGATGCCGACTTCGGTCCAGTGTTCCTCAAAGTGTGCAGCTATGCGCCATGGGCCACCAAGTTATGCCTGAACGGGCACGAATGGGCCAAGCGGCAGTTGGAGAAGAAGGGTGTCGCCTACGAGGCGTTGGACAACGGCTTCCTGTCCTGCGCCGATCCGGAGAAGTTGCAGAAGATCTGCGATTCGCTGGGGCCGGAGGACGTCGATCGATTATTCCGGAAATGGCTGAAGCGAATACCCCTGCCGCTCCGGCCGGAGGATCGCGCCGCCGGTTACGACTGGAACTTGTCGATCTGGCAGATGGAAGTAAGTCTGACGCAGATCTTCGACCGGCCCCTGCGCGGACGCGAGTTCTTCGAAGAGATCATCCGCGACAATCTGGACCTGGGCCGGCCGGACCGGGTGGCAGTTGGTCTTCGACCGGGTAGTAACCAAGAAGACGCCGGGGGAGTTCCGCACGCGCGTGATTCAGGACGGCGTCCATCCGAGCCTGCACATCGATTACAAAAACTTCGACCTGAAGCAGTACTTCAAAGAAGGCCGGGGATGCCGGACGGAGGGAACGTTCCGCAACCCGAAAGACTTCGGCGTGAACAAGGGTCTGTCCAATCTGCCGTACCTGCAAAAGATCGGCCGGGAAATCAACCGGCGCTTACTGGAAGTCGAACGCGTCAGCCACAACAGCGGCTTGAGCGGCGACGGCATCCAACGCGTGGTGCAACCGACCGTCACCGACGACGGTGAGAAGGCGCCGGCTTTGAAGTTCGGCCAACCCAGGGTGATGGCGCTGTTTCTGGCGCCCACTCTGTTTCACCACCTGATCGACGGGTTTCACAACCGCGATCTGCGCGAACTGGTGGCCCAACTTCTGGGGGTCCATGTCACGGAGTACACCGGAAGTCAGATGACTTACGATCTGCGGCGGCTGCGGTTGAAGGGGTTGATCTTCCGTCCGCCCAAAACGAATCGTTACTTCGTTACTCCGTACGGCTGGAAAGTCGCCCGGCTGTTCGCCAGGTTGGAGACCCGGGTGTTTCGCCCCGCTATGGCGGTGTTCACCGGCAACGATGCTGTTCTTCCGTTCCCGTTGCGGGCATCCCTCGATCGTGTCGACGCGCAGCTGGATAACTTGATCTATGAGTCTTTTCCGCAACTCAAGGCGTCTTGAACCGCAATAAAACTTGTTTCTTTCGTTAAGATATGACTTAGATTAGACGGCTAGACCGCCACCGCCAACCTCTCCGCCGCGATCTCCTCGAACGTTCGTCCATCCGCTTCCAGCACCGCCGACTTGTGAACCTGATCCCGCCAGCGCTTCACGATCACGTCCACATACTTCGGGTCGAGTTCGATCAGCCGTCCCTTACGTTCGGCCTTCTCGCACGCGATCAGGGTGGTGCCCGAGCCGCCAAACACATCGAGCACCGTTGCGCCCCGGCGGCTGCTGTTGGTGATGTCTCTCTCGACCAACTCCACCGGCTTCATGGTCGGGTGCAGCTTATTCGTGAAGGGACGTGCAATGTTCCAGACGTCGCCGTGGAACCGGCTGGCTACGGCGACGTCGGGGAGCGCGGTGGAGAGCTATTTGTACGATGAGTCCAATCATCGGGTGGAGAAAACGATTCGGCTCCGCGGATTACTTTTACTTCTACGGGCCGGGCGGGCGGCTGCTCACGATCCTCCAGCTTTGGGCCGGGACGACGAGCCTGGTGGCGAATCGGATGTATTTCGGGGGACTGCTGTTGGGGTCGGCGGGACCCGGGGTGGACACCGCGGAGTTGCTCTCAAAGATGACTGGTACGACTACGGTGCAAAAGGCCAGCTTCAACTTCTCCGGCTCCCGGTTCTCGCCCGTCATGTCTCATGTCAATGCGAGCGTCGACCACTCCCAAGGCGGCAGACGGCGTTAAAGCCGACTCAGTCGGACTATGCCAGGCACGGTAAACAAGCTTCGTCCTGTCCATCGTTCCGATGAAGCGATCTAAACTGCATAAGGATGCTAATGCAGACGGTATCTGGAGGCCGTGCCATGAGGACGGCCTGAAGGGCGAATATAGGCGCCTCGGTGGCACAAAGTGTTGGAGGATGCGTGAACGTTTTTGACTTGGATCAATCCATTATCGGGGACTACGAGCGATTTGCTAGATCATTCACGCAGATTCGGGCTGAAGATATCCGAACCCAGGTCGACGCTCTTTACGCAACGGGGCGCTTTTGGCCCGAGCCACTGATTAGCATTAATCCCCACTATGAACGCGACGCGAGTGTCGAGACGTTGGTGGAAGAGGGATTCCTGCATCCAGACACGGCGAAGATCTTTCGCGTTGGTGGTTCTCCGATCACTTTGTATCGGCATCAGGCACAGGCTGTCGCAAAAGCCTCCAAAGGCAACAGCTTTGTAGTCACAACGGGAACAGGTTCTGGAAAGTCTCTTTGTTTTTTCATCCCGATCATCGACGCAGCTATCCGAGCGAGAGCGGCTGGCGAAAGACCGCGTACTCGGGCGATCATCGTGTACCCGATGAATGCGCTGGCGAACAGCCAGATGCAGGAACTCCAGAAGTTCGTAGAACAGGCTGACCTTCCAGAAGCGTTGCGGCCCACCTTTGCTCGATATACAGGGCAAGAGGACAACAACGAACGGGATCTGATCAAGACTGCGAAACCCGATATCCTCCTCACGAATTTCATGATGCTTGAACTGCTCATGACCCGACAGAGTGAGCGGGACCAGACGGTGATCGGCAATGCGGAAAGGACTCGATTTCCTTGTGCTCCGACGAACTCCACACTTATCGTGGACGCCAAGGTGCCGACGTGGCGATGCTTGTTCGCCGGGTCCGCGATCGTCTCTGTAGAAACAAAGTGCCAATCTGCATCGGCACCCTCGGCGACGATGGCAAAATGAAGGAGAGGACCAAACTCGTGCGGCTGCAGTGGCGAAGGTTGCAACTCGTCTCTTCGGAGTGAAAGTCACACCTGACGCCATCATCGACGAAAGTCTAGAAAGGGCCACCGATGCCCGCCGTAAAAGTCTCTCGGCAAAGTTTGGCGTCAGCGGTCGACTCAGAAATTCCCAGCTCACTTGGCGATGACTCTCTCCGTTCGCATCCCTCTGGCGATCTGGATTGAGCTTCAAATCGGACTCCGCGACGGACAACGGCTAAGCCGTCGCGAACCCATTACGATCCGCGAGGCAGCAGCCCGGCTGGCGAAGGACGCTGACCGCGATGACACGCGGTGCCGGCTACAACTTCAGAACATGCTGACGTTGATGAGCAAAACCGGCCGCGAAACGGGGCGGGAAAGGTGAGCGGGCGTTCTTGGCGTTTAAGCTCCACCGATTCATTTCCGGTGCCGCGCTTCGTCTACGCGACCTTGAAGGGTTCCGGACAGCGCCGGGTTACGCTAGAAGGCCAACGATTCGATCCAGCCGATCCCCGACTCGCGCCTCTACCCCTACGTTCTTCTGCCGAACCTGTGGGCAGGAGTTTCATCCAGTGCTCCTCGCAGACAAAGACAATGCCCGCCAGGTGCCTGCCCCCGCGCAATTGATGAGACTCCGATTGAAGATGACGATTCGGACGAGGAGGCGGGATACCTCATGCCGGAGCCGGATGACGATCCGGAGTATGGATTCTACTGGCGAGGCAGAAGATTTTCCCGAAGAATGGACCGAACTTGGCGCCGGGCGGTTCTCCGGCGGCTGCGGTCAGACAGGCGGCCTCTCGCGCCCCCAACGAATTGCGGTCGGCGCGACCGGCAAAGGTGGGGGCCGACGGCAAGAACTCCCCTATTCCTTCCTGGGAAGTTCAGGTTTTGTCCAAACTGCAAGGATCAACCACCCTGGACAAGCCCGGGAGATCAATAAACTCCGCCGGCCTTTCAGCAGAAGGTCGAAAGTTCGGCAACCACTCTCTTAGTGTCCAGCGCGCGCTCCCGATGGATGAATCGACCAGTCAACAATGTTCACGCTGATAAGCGAAAGCTTCTGGGGTTTACAGACAATCGCCAGGACGCAGCGCTGCAAGCTGGGCACTTCAATGATTTCTTGTTTGTTTCGCTCTTTCGAGCGGCAACTCTCACTGCTGTACGGCGCAGCCGGACCAAGTGGCCTCGGCGACGACGAGTTCGGTCGGCGCCCTCCAATCAGCGCTGGGTTTTACTTCGGTTAATAAAAGCGAGGCGGGCAGAGTGGTTATCTCGTCCGGAAGTGGTTGGAGTTGGATTGATTGAAGCCGAACGCGCCCTTTCTCGTGTTCTCGCTCATCGTGTTTGGGCCGACACAGCGTCGCGGCTGGAGGTTCACCAATCCAAGCTTGGAAGAGTTGGGGGCTGATTCGGGGCCGTCTACGTCGGAGTTGATGAACTAGTAGCCGATCCAGAAAGCCTTCTCGTCCGCTGCTCCGGAAGTCCTGCGCCTCTCTCCGGAAAAACGCCGGCAAGCACTTCTTAATCCTGTTTGGATACACTTCGCCGAGGTTTGCGTCAGCGTCACCGCCGACGCGTTGGACCCAGCCATGGTCGATATCATCGCCACCGCCAGCCAGGCAAACCCTTCGTCATCCTTGGTCCATCGCCCCAACAGGAGAATCCCCGCATATGCGGCAGCCCTCTATGATCGACGCCCCGCGTCGAGAAGACGTCCAGTTAAGAGGCGAACCGCTCATTGTTCGTGGTGGACCTCGCAGCAGGCTCGCGAAGCAACTGAATCGCACCGAGATGTGGGGCGGGCGGCTCTCCCGCACAAGCTTATCTGGACGTTGTCCGGTCTCTCCTGGAAATCGCCGAGCGGTACCAGCTCGTTCGCCGGGTCCCAACGACATTCGATATCGATGGCTGGCGGCTGGAAGCAAACGCGATCCGCCTTGGTTGAAGGCATAGGCCGGGATAATGCCAAGCCCGTCAACACCTACTTCGTGAACCTTTACGAAACGCTGGCTCAGTCCCATGGCCCAGGGGGGAGAAGGACTCTTCGGTCTCGAAAGCCGCGAACACACGGCCCAGGTCGAACAGGAACGGCGCGAATGGCGCGAATGGCGTTTCCGCTGGGGGGCCGAGGACCGTGACAGGTTGGAACGCGACAAGGAAAAACTGCGAGAAGAAGGAGAGCCAAACGTGTTCCTTACGACGCTATTCTGTTCGCCGACGATGGAGCTTTGGCGTCGATATCTCAGCTCTGAATGCGGTCTACCTGCGCAAATGTTCCGCCAACGCCGGCCAATTACGCCCAGCGGTCTGGCGCGTGCCGGACGGTCAGGCCAGGCAGCACTGGTGGTTACATATTGTGCCGCACAGAGTCCTCACGACCAGCACTATTTTGGCAAGCCCCAGGAGATGGTGAGTGGCATCGTCCGTCCCCCGGCCCCTCGAGCTCGCGAATCGTGATCTCATCGAATCTCATCTTCACGCGGTATGGCTCGCCGAATCCGGTCAGAACCTCAAAGAGGACATCCCGCATGTTCATGGACCTTAGCAATCGCCCAACTTGCCCATTCGGAAGGAGATCGAAGCCAATCTATCCGCCAGCGACCTCGCCAAGCGGGCGATCGTGGCGATGCTCCGAATCCTTGGAGAGTGTGAGCGCCGAGCTCAATGCTTCAAATGCTCCGTGGGCCGCGGATCGCGACGCGTTCGCGGCGGCTGTTTCCGCCGCCGCCACCTGGAAGATTCTCGTCTGCGTTCGAACGTTGGCGACAACTCTATCTGAGTGCCCACGCCCAATTGATGGAAGCCAACCGGAAATCCGAGATGCATGGGACTGAGCAGCGGCGAACGCCGGGACGCAAAACTGGCACAAGCGCAGGCCAATGAGCAACTCGCGCTGCTCGAAAAGGGCCGGTCCACGGGAGGATCGGACTTCTACACGTACCGTTATTTGGCAACCGAAGGCTTTCTGCCCGGATATAACTTCCCGCGCCTCCCAATCTACGCATACGTTCCCGCTCTTGGTGCGGGAGGGCCCAAAGCGGCCTACCTACAGCGTGCACGGTTCCTCGCAATTGCGGAGTTTGGGCCGCGCAGTCTCATCTATCATGAGGGGCGCGCGTTCCGCGTCCACAAAGCCAAGCTTTCCCCTGAACAACGGAATGCGGATGGAGGACGCTTGGCCACCAAGACCCCTCTTTGTCTGTGAGCAATGCGGAGCCGCTCACGACGCCGAGCCCGAACGTTGTCACGTCTGCAACTCCAATATGGGTGGCGTCAACGCGATCCGAAATATCGTTCGAATCGACAACGTCGAAACCAAACCGGCCGAACGAATCACCGCCAACGACGAAGACAGACAGCGGCAGGGGTTCGAGATTCAAACGGTGTTCTCCTGGCCACGTCGGGATGGGCGATTTGATGTGAGCTCTGCTATTGCGCAAGACGAACACGGGCCCATCCTGCGAATCGACTACGCGCCCGGCGCAACGATAAGCAGAGTCAATAAGGGGCTCCGCCGTCGCAAAGAGAAGAGTCTTCTCGGCTTCGGAATCGAACCGGCTTCAGGCCGTTGGGTTGGCAGCCCCGAGGAAGCCAACGATGGCGACGCAGATCAAGCGCCCCCTGACAGTGCTGGCGCGCAGCGGATTGTCCCAATCGTCGAAGACAATAAGAACGCGGCGCTTTTCAGATTGGCTGTGGAACCTCGATCAATGGTGACTACTACCACCCTTCAACACGCATTCACCCGCGGCCTTGAGACCGTATTCCAGTTGGAAGAAGGCGAGACGCTCACCGAGCCAGTGCCGAACCGGGATAACCGAAAAGCCATTCTGGCGTTTGAGGCAACGGAGGGCGGGGCTGGAGTCTTGACGCGTCTGGTATCAGAACCGAAGCGACTGGCTGACGTTGCCAAATCCGCCCTTGGCTTAATGCATTTCCAGAATCTCGATCATGCTATCAGTACGGGCGACCCCGCAAGCCTAACCCAAGATCCGAATGCTCAATGCGTGAAGGGCTGCTATCGGTGCCTCTTGTCCTATTACAACCAACCGGACCACGAACACATCGACCGCACAGACCCGGAATTCTTGGAGACTTTGCTTCGCCTCGCACGCGCCAACGTCATCCCCACCGTGGTCAAGCAGCCCAACGCCGATGGCTTGACCGCGCGAATCAACGGCGGACATGTGCCAGATCCCGATCCGAATCCCTTACTAGTCGGCGACACGTCGTTCCATCTCGTGTGGCGCTCCCATCTAGTCGTAGCATCGGAAACCACACCCACCCCAGAACAGCAGTCAGCGCTGGAAGCTCTTGGCTTTTCCATCGTTCACATTGACAAGAATTCCGGCGAAACGCCCCGCCGAACTCGTCCGATTGCTGGGAGCTCAATAATGACTCCTCAGTTCGCACCAGGGGATCTCGTCTTTGCACGCGCGCGGGAATGGGTGGCCATGCCTTCCCCGGAGGCCGATTGGCTTTTGCCTTCGACCGCTATCCGGAGCTGAGGCGGACATCCAGTACCTCCGTCCAGAACTAGAGCGCGATCCCGTCAGGCCGGCGCGCTTTGGATTACCCGACACAAAGGTGCTGGCAACTCAGGACGCCGCGCGAATTCTGGCGGACGCACTTCGTCTGTCGCTGAGAAGAGGAGCAGGCCCATTCCGATCGGCAGCAAGACTCGGGTTCGAGCCACGCGCCTACCAGTTGGTTCCCTTATTGATGGCCCTTCGCCTCCCAACCGTGCGGCTCATGATCGCGGACGACGTCGGTATCGGTAAGACCATTGAGGCCGGTTTGATCATCCGCGAATTGCTCGACCGCGGCGAGATTGACCGGATCGCGGTGCTCTGTCCTCCGCACCTCGTGGAGCAGTGGACCACCGAACTCAAGACGAAGTTTGACCTCGATGCCGTGGCCGTCACTGCCGCGACGGCAGCCCGCCTGGAACGGGGACTACCCGCGTCGCAAACGCTCTTCGACGCACACCCCTTCACGGTCGTGAGCCTGGACTACATCAAAGCAGACAAGCGGCGCGACAGCTTTGCACGATCCTGCCCCAAGACCATTGTTGTCGACGAGGCACATGCGTGCGTCGGTGCGCATCATGGCAGGCAGCAGCGGTTTGAACTGCTAAAACGCCTTTCCCAGGATCAAGAGCGCCATCTCATTCTCTTGACCGCTACGCCACATAGTGGAGATGAGGCCGCTTTCGACCGGCTACTCGGCCTTCTCGATCCTGGTTTCTCCTTGGGTGCATTGGACGATGAAGATTCGCGGATTCGCCTGGCGCGACATTTCGTTCAACGGCAGCGCGTCGATATCACGGGACGCGATTGGGGCGAAGACCGCTCGTTCCCTCGCCATGAGACAACCGAGCAACCGTACCCGCTCGATTCCGCTCATCTCTCGTTCCACGACGCTGTCCTCGACTATTGCCTCAGCGTGGTGTCTACTTCCGGTGAAGATCAGCATCGCAGACGCCTGGCTTTCTGGGGAACGCTGGCACTAATGCGCTGCGTTGGATCGTCTCCCGCCGCCGCAGTCAGTGCCCTGCGCAATCGGCTTTCCGGGGATCTGGAAAAGCTTGGCGAACAGGTCTTCGACGACGACGAAGCCGAGTCCATTGACGTAGAGCCCGCTTCGGGCCTCGCAAAGGACAACGCATTGGAGAATTTGATCGCACAAGCGGACCGCTTGGTCAAAGCCAAAGACCCGAAGTTATCCGCCGTTGTTGACCTTCTCAAACCGCTAGTCGCAGGGGGAGCCAATCCCGTCGTATTCTGCCGCTTCATTGCTACTGCCGAGCACGTGGCAGAGGGACTGCGCAAGGCTTTTCCGCATGTACGCGTCGAGGCGGTAACTGGAGTACTTCCCTCTGACGAACGCCGCGCCCGCGTCGACGACATGGGCTCCGCAACTCAGCGGCTGCTCGTTGCTACCGATTGCCTCTCGGAAGGCATCAATCTCCAGACTCTCTTCGATGCCGTCGTCCACTACGACCTGTCCTGGAATCCAACGCGTCACCAACAGCGAGAGGGTCGAGTGGACCGCTTCGGCCAGCCGTCGCTCATCGTTCGTTCCGTTCTCCTTTATTCTCCAGATAGCGCGATCGATGGAGCGGTGCTCGATGTCATTCTGCGCAAGGCCGCAGCCATCCGCAAAGCAACGGGCGTCACGGTTCCCCTGCCGGAGGAACGCGGAGCCGTCACCGGCGCTCTGATGAATGCGGTGCTGCTGCGCAAGGGCAAGTCACCACAGTTGAGTCTGGATTTTGGCTTCGATCAAGATGCCCATAGCATGGAGACCCGTTGGCGAGATGCGCAGGAAGGCGAAAGCCGCTCCCGCGCTCGATTCGCCCAGAACGCGATCAAGCCCCAGGAAGTCGCACCCGAATGGCGCCGGTGGCGGGAGCTTCTGGGCGGACCCGCCGAAGTTCGTCGTTTTGTGGAACGCGCCCTGAGCCGACTGGACGCTCCCTTGGATCTGAGTGGAACGGTGCCACAGGCGCACTTGAGCGCACTACCTGTGACGCTGAAAGAACGGCTAGCTGCGCGCGGCCTCGAAGGTTCGATCCGGCTAAGCTTTGAGGAACCGGCCCCTCACAACTCGGAAGTTGTGGTCCGCAGTCATCCTCTGCCGGCGACGCTTGCCGAAGCACTCCTCGAGGCGGCACTCGACCCCAGTTCCAGTTCAGTACCGCCGATCGGTAGAGCCGGCGCATGGCTGACCCCGGCTGTCAAAATAATCACGACACTCGCTCTCCTTCGATTTCGATTCAAACTTATGATTCGAGGGCGCAAGGAGAAGTTGTTGCTCGTGGAAGAGTCCGCAGCAATCGCATTCGAAGGAACCGCCGAATCACCGTGCGCCGACGGCGCAGCCGCCTGGAGCCTGCTGGAAACAATTGCCAGCGGCAATCTCGCGGACGTTGCTCGGGACCGCATGGTAGAACAAGCTCGAAGCCGAGTCGCGGCATTGCTCGGCGGTCCAATCGCGGCCTATGCCCAACAACGAGCCGCAGCGCTCGCAGAAGACCATGGCCGCGTTCGCTCAGCCGGGATCAACGTCCCGCGCGTGACGGTTGAGCCAGTCTTGCCCGCAGACGTCATGGGCGTCTTCGCATTGATTCCGGGGGGCATCTAATTGGCCCAAAAGAAAGCACCGGCGAAGAAAACCGCCGCAAAGCAATCCAATAGCGCTAAGTCTTCGAGGGCGCGGCGTTCTTCGTCGGTCGTATTCGACACCATTACGTTAGAAGGCGGCCTCATTTCGTCGGCGATGCTGGCGCGCATTGCCGGACGTGGAGCCGGGAGTCAGACCGAAGCCGATTACGGCGTCCCTAAGGGTCTCACGCTACGTGACGAGATCGCTAGGTATTTCCGAATCGGCGCCGCCCTCTTCAAGGACTTCGACGCCAGCCCCACTCCATCCGCGGGTGCTGCAGTCTCTCTAATAGAAGGCCTATTCAGGCAGGTACTTGGTTTCACGGACGTTGAAGCCTGTCGCCGTGACGGTCACGCGGTCGCTATCGAAGCCAAGAAGGGCCGAGTGCCGGTCGTCATCGTTCCTCCATCTGACGATCTGGACCGCGCCAGCGGCTATCTCTCCGCATCTCATGGAACAGAAGTCGGCCGCAGGCAATCCGCCGGCTCCTCGTTGCAAGATTGGCTCAATCAAACCGATCAGGCCCTTTGGGGATTCTGCACCAATGGAGACCATCTTCGGCTGATGAGAGACAATCCCAGTCTAACCCGGCCGGCCTTCGTCGAGGTGAATCTCCGCGAGATCTTCGAAAGCGAAAATTTCGCCGACTTCGCCGCAGTCTGGCAACTCTTCCATGCCACGCGTTTTGGCACGCCGGGAACACCCGTCGCCGACTGCACTCTGGAACGTTGGCGAGAGGCCGGCGCCAGCGAAGGCCTCGTAGCGCGGGACCGCCTCCGTGACGGCGTCGAAACCGCGCTCCTAGCTTTGGGTAACGGCTTCCTCGCCCATGCGGACAACGGATCACTCCGCACCCTCGTCACCAGCGGCGAATTGCCCGTGCCGCAATTTTTTGGGCAACTGCTTCGCCTGGTCTATCGCCTCATCTTCATGCTCGTCGCTGAAGATCGCGGCTTACTGCATCCGCCCGATTCCTCACCATCCGCCATCAGGCTCTACGCCGAAGGGTACTCCCTGAGCGCCTTGCGCGACCGCGCCATCCGCCGCAGCGCCTGGGACCAGCACTTCGACCGTTGGGAAGGTCTGCTCATCACCTTCGCCGGACTCGTTCAGGGCCAGGTTAAACTCGCGCTCCCGGCGCTGGGCGGACTGTTCGAGGACGTCATCCCCGATCTCGAACGCGCGCGTCTGGCCAATCGTGCATTGATGGAAGCCGTCTACCGCCTGGCGTGGCTCAAAGAGGACGCGAGCCTCGTTCCCGTCAATTGGCGCGACATGGAGACCGAAGAACTCGGCTCAGTCTACGAAAGCCTTCTTGAACTTACCCCCATCCTCGTCGATCAAGGTCGCGGCCTCGCCTTTGCCGATGGCGACGAGACCAAAGGCAACCAGCGTAAGACCACAGGCAGCTACTACACGCCCGATAGCTTGGTGCAGAAGCTGCTTGATAGTGCCTTGGACCCCGTGCTTGATCGGGTCGAATCCGAGTCCTACGACAAGGTTCAGGGATTGCTCGGCGTCGCCATTATTGATCCCGCCTGCGGCTCCGGCCACTTCCTATTGGCGGCGTCGCGCAGAGTTGCCGCCCGCGTCGCCCGCGCACGGACCGGCGGCGTCGCGTCCGCCCACGATTATCGCCATGCTCTTCGCGATGTCGTGCGCTCTTGCGTTCATGGCGTCGACCGCAATCCCATGGCCGTCGAACTTACGAAAGTGGCGCTGTGGATTGAAACTGTCGAGCCCGGAAAGCCGCTCGGATTTCTGGATGCCAGCATTCTGTGCGGCGACTCGCTCCTCGGAGTGTTCGATCTGGAGGTTCTTCGCGCGGGTATCCCGGATGCTGCCTACAAGCCGCTCTCGGGAGACGATAAGGACGCTGCCAAGTACTTCGACCGCCGCAATAAGGCCGAACGCGATGGCCAGGGTACGCTCGACTTTACGGGAGGCAAGAACTCACTGCCTGCCGCGCCGCCACTGGCGGCATCGCTACGCGCAGTTCGCAACCTGCCTGAAGACACCACCGGCGAGATCGCAGAGAAGAAGAAACGCGTTGCTGCCGCCAAGTCGGAGCGCCAACTTTGGAGTTGGCGGGTTGCGGCGGACCTTTACATAGCGGCGTTTCTGCTACCGAAGAAGGATGCTCCCCGCGAGCCCGGAACCGCGTTGGTGCCGACCACCGACCACGTGTGGCGGACGCTTTCTGGTGGACAGGCGTATGGGCCTTTGGTTGGTTCCGCCCGCGAAGCTGCTGACAAGGCGCGAGTATTCCACTGGCCTCTAGAATTCCCGGATGTAATAGGGGCTGGCGGGTTCGATGCGGTGATTGGGAACCCGCCTTGGGAGCGAATCAAGCTCCAGGAGCAGGAGTTCTTTGCGGCACGCGAACCCGAGATCGCAATGGCCGCGACTGCTAGTGCGCGGGGCAAGATGATCACTCATCTGAAGAATGCCCCTGAGGGTAGTCAAGAACGCCGCCTATATGACGAGTTCGAACAGGCGAAGCGAACAGCCGAAGCTTCGTCTATTTTTGCTCGCGAATGCGGCCGGTTCCCATTATCGGGTCGTGGGGACGTCAATACTTATGCCTTGTTTGCAGAGCTCGCAGTTACACTTTGTTCCACGTTCGGCCGCGCTGGGCTGATCCTTCCAACGGGAATCGCGACAGATTCGACTAATGCACCCTTCTTCAATGCCGTACTTCGGGACAAGCGACTCGTCGCGCTCTATTCTTTTGATAACGAGGCGTTGATCTTTCCAGGCGTTCATCACTTCTTCCGCTTTTGTCTCCTAGTTGTGGGCCGTAACTCTTCTGATGCCGAATTCTGCTTCCTCCTTCGCTTCGTCAACCAACTGAGAGAAACCCACAGGCGGTTCAGTCTCTCGGAAGGGATGATCACGAGCATCAATCCAAACACATGCACAGCGCCCATTTTCAGGTCCAAGAAGGACGCAGAACTGACCGCACGAATCCACTCGAACGTCCCTGTCCTTTTTCGTGACGGAGCGGGAATGCACTCCAATCCGTGGGGAGTTTCATTCCTGGCAATGTTCCATATGGCTAACGACAGTGGGCTGTTTCGAACCGCCATTCAGCTTCGCGCCCAAGGATGCCAGCGATCTGGCTCTGCTTGGAAGCAACCCGCTTCCGCAGATGGGAAGCGCTACCTCCCCTTGATGGAAGCGAAGATGTTCCACCAGTACGATCATCGTTGGTCCACATATGATGGCGACGAGACGCGGGACCTAACAGAATTTGAAAAGCGCGAGCCATCGTTCATTCCCGCTCCACGGTACTGGATTGCCGAAAACGAAGTTGCAGCGCGGCTTTCGGCACGTGGTTGGCAACATCAATGGTTCATCGGGTGGAGAGACATCACGAATCCTACAAATGAGCGAACGATGATTGCCAGTGTCCTTCCGTATAGCGGAGCTGGACACACGGTACCAATCTTGCTTCTCGATCCCAATCATGTGACGCGGGTGGCGTGCTTGATCGCAAACCTCTCCACTCTCGTTGTCGATTATGTGGCGCGACAAAAAGTGGGCGGCACACATCTCGTTTTGGGGATTCTAAAGCAATTGCCGGTGTTATCCCCAGACACTTATTCAGACGCATCGGCGGCCAGGATCAAGAGCATTGTTCTGGAATTGATTTTCAACAGCAATGAGATGACCGCCTTCGTCCGGGACCTCGGCTTTGATGGCCCACCCTTCCCATGGAACGGAGATCGCCGCGCCGAACTCCGTGCTGAACTTGACGCCTGGTATGCACGCGCCTACGGGCTCACGCGCGATGAACTCCGGTACATCCTCGACCCAGCCGACGTGATGGGCGAAGACTACCCGTCGGAAACCTTTCGCGTGCTGAAGAACAACGAAATGAAGAAGCTCGGCGAATACCGCACCCGCAGACTCGTCCTTGAAGCTTGGGACCGAATGGCAGTGAGCGAAGCCGCGCCCGCAGCGTCCGTCGGCCCGCCGTACCCCGTGGGCAAGGCATTGGTTGATCCGGCTGATCTTGCAGATGGTGCTTGGGCCGCCAGTAGCGATAGCGGCGACGCGGCCCTCGCTCAACTCGCCGCCCTGGTCAAGGCACTGCCAGGCCCAACTCCCATCGCCCGTGTTCGACTGGCCGCGCTCTTTGCGCTTGAACCTCGGCATATGACGAGGCGGTTGTTAGGGAGTGACCGGGTTACTTGGCTCCGCCTTGTTGGAACTGCGGCGCGACTTCCACAAGGAGCGAACATTGCATCGTTTGCGCCGAAGATCAACGCCAATTGGCAAAGCGCGGTTACTCAACTTCGAGGCATGGGGGCAATTCTTCAGGATGCGTCGGCCCAGACATGGGCTCCGGGATCGCGGGTTCACGATTTCGTTACAGAGACTTGGCCGGATGGCCGGGCCGCTTTCGTCTTGCGAGCTCTGGAATCTCTCAGCCTCGCTGACGCAACCTCGTACCTCCAGCCCGAAGACCGCGAATGGGTGGAGGCATATGCTGCCTAACCTCTTCACCGATCCCCCTTGGATCGTCACGCCCGAAGCAGGAAGGACAGAACCGAGGCTATGGGTACGGCGGCTTGTGGTTTACCGCAAGCATAACGACATTGTTCGTGAGGTTCAGCTCAAACCCGGCCTCAACATTGTCTGGTCACCCGATGGGACCGAAGGCGAGCCGATGGGGCATGGAGGTGGAAAGACGACCTTTTGCAGACTCTTGCGGTACTGCCTAGGAGAGGACAGCTTCGCCCCTGAAGGTCAGCGTCGTGCGATAAGGTCCCAGTTCCCCGAGGGTTCAGTTGCCGCGGAGGTCCTGTTGAATGGCGTTCCCTGGGCGGTGTCACGATCATTGGGCGACCGCCGCCGCGACGTAGTGATCGAAGACGGCACGCTTGAGGACACTTGGCAAGATGGAACTTCTGCGCTGGGCATTGAGGGCCTGCGCCAAGCCATCACGGACGCGATCATTGGAGAAGCATCGCTCTTAATGCCGGGCGTCCAGCAAGACGACGCATGGGTGGCGACGCTTGCGTGGGCATCTCGTGATCAGGAGTGCCGCTTCGCCGATCACCTGCGATGGCGCGATCCTGAGAGCGATTCTCATTCTCCAGTTCGTGGCCTATCCGGTAACGAGTTGCTCATGATTGTCCGTGCCCTGGTCGGCGCGCTCTCCAAGGAGGAGCTTGTAGCCCAACAACGTACGGCCGATCTATCACGAGGGCTAACTACTCATCGAACCAAGTTGGAAAGGTTCGACTGGCAGATCGAGCGTCTACACGAAGACCTGTCTGCGAAGCTTTCCCTCCGTGATTTGGGCCCGGGAACACCAATTGCTTCTCACGCGTTTCGCGAGGCTGCCCAAATTGTGCTTGCCTTGGCTCTTAAACTGCCCGCCGGCGAAAAAAACACCAACATGCGAGTCGCCCGCGAAGAGCAGGATAAAGCTCAACAAGAATTTCAACGCCTCAAGAGTGAGTTCGATGGCATCGCGATTCGAATCGAAGAGCGCGACAAGATTGCCACATACCAGCGCTCTGAACTCCCCGAGGCACATGCCCGATTAACTGCGGAAAGGAATCCGGTTTGTCCGGTATGCGAAGTTCCCATTGATATGGCGCTAGCTCAGGGTTGCGGCATTTCAGTGGCCACGTGCGACCTTCACGCTCTTCAGTCGCGGATTGCTAGGAGTCCGTCCGAGAATCAAAAAGGGGCAGTCTATGGCTTTCGATTCTAAGTAATCTCGCAGGGCATCCTGCACGGACAACTCATCAGGAAGATAAAGCAGAGGGAAAGGATTGCGGTAATTGGCCTCGGGGGATCGCACTACGGATTGTGGAAGGCCCGTTGGCTGATGCGTTACGCATAACAGAGGCGATAGAGCTTCAGGACATTGTGCGTGAGACATACCAGTGACCACTCGCCCCGTACCTTATCCAGCCCACGCAACAGAAACTGCCGGAAACCCCGCCCCTGCTTGATCTGACCGAACACCGGTTCCACAATGGTCTTGCGCGCCGCGTATACCGCTTTGGCCGCCCGCGTCTTCAACTTGCGCTTCATCCGATCCACCCGCGTCGCGCCTTTCGGCAGCGGTCCCCGCGGGCAGGGCTCCCGGTACTCGTCGTGCTTCTGTCGCTCGGTGGCAATGAATCCTTCCACCCGCCGTGAGGGATCTTCGGCCGATTCCAGCGCCTGTAGATTCTTTTCCGAGCAATAGCCGCTGTCGGCAATCACCTGATCCGGCCGCTGCCCGCTCTGCCCTTGCACCACTTCCAGCATGGGCATCAGCTGCTCTTTATCGTTAGTTGCCGCCGTTACCGTCTGCCCCACAATCAGTTGCAGCGCCGGCTCCACCGCGGCCTGTGCGTTGTATGCCTGCACGAAGCCGTCCGGGCCCTTCATGATGCGCGACTCCGGATCGGTGAAGTTGTACTGATCCTTGTCTTTCGGTTGGGCCTGTTTCGGATCGCCGCCTTCCGCCGCCGCTTTCTCCCGGGCCCGCTCCTCCACCGCCTTTTTGGCTTCCCGAATCCGTTTCAGTCTGGTCTCGCGCCGCGCCAGTTCCGCAGGCAGTTCGTCGCCGCGTTTATCCCTTCCATGCAGCGCGTCTTCTGCGGCGTCCGCCGCTTCGGCCTGCGCCATCAACTCTTTTACCTGTGCCCGGATGTCTTTCTCTTTCTCCATCATCCGGTCGTAACTCATCGCTTTGTGCTTGCTCGCGTTGGCTTTAACCTTCGTTCCGTCCAGCGCCACCCGCCCCACCTTCATCGCTCCGGCTTCCAGCGCGATCTTCAGCACCTGCCCGAACAGCCCCTCGAGAGTTTTCAAATGGATTTTGCGGAAATCGGAGATCGTCCGGAAGTTCGGCTGGTTATCGGCGGCAAGGACGCGGAACGCAATGTCCTCCGTCAGCCGCCGCTCGATTCGCCGGGAACTGAACACACCCAAGCAATAGGCGTAAACCAGCACCTTCGTCATCATCTGCGGATCGTAGGGCGGCTGGCCGCGCTTTTCCGCGCCATACACTTTATCCATCGCCGACAGGTCGAGTTGGTCGATCACGTCACTGACGAAATAGACGAGGTGATCGTCATCCAACCAGTCCCGCAGGCTCGGCGGCAGGAGCAGGTCGGCATCGGGGTAGTAGGGACGGTACCTTTTGCCCATAAAACATTATGCGATCAGTTTGTTTCAAACCGCCAGGGAAAAACAACGCCGAAGCGAATTCTCGGACGGACTCCTAGCCTGCGAGCTGAGATCA
This sequence comes from Bryobacteraceae bacterium, assembly GCA_965225785.1. Taxonomy (GTDB): domain Bacteria; phylum Acidobacteriota; class Terriglobia; order Bryobacterales; family Bryobacteraceae; genus Bog-113. Next base: position 1,582,917 of record CBDDBV010000035.1, read on the forward strand.
AGAATGCAGAGCAGGAGATTGCCGGGTTGAAGTCTACTAAGACGGCACTCTATAAACAGATGGAAACAGCCCGTCAGCTATTGGCTTCAACATCGCAAACCGTAGCAGCGTTGGAGGCTGCACTAGACGGGCGGTCGAATGCTATTCGCGAAGCTCAGCGCGCGGTTGATGATACCGAAAGGTACGAACGCCTTCTACAGGAAAGGTCTCATGCGTCCGATGCCGCGGAAAATATTTCCAAAGGCCTGGATAGCACTCGCGAGTCTCTCTCAGCTCACCGCGCTTCTGTGGCCGAGTCGATTCATCATCTCTCGAACTGGTTCGATACAACGATGCGGGAACTCGTGCCGGGCGAGATCAAGGGAACTGTAAAGCTGGATGGCAACGGCATGACACTCAGAGTGGACCTGGGGGGAGAGCGATCTACGGCGGCAATCAATTCGCTGAAGGTGGTTGCGTTCGATTTGGCGGTGCTGGTCATGTCTATCGAAGGTCGAACTCATTTCCCGAGTTTCTTCATTCACGACAGCCCGCGTGAAGCAGATTTGGGATTCTCGATTTACAGCCGCCTGTTTGAATTCGCAAGGAAGTTGGAGGACTTCGGCCCTGCGCCCCTATTCCAATACATCGTTACAACCACAACAGAGCCGCCTCAAAGCTTCCGGGGTGCGGACTGGATTCGTTTGACACTTCGCGGCGGCCCTGCGCAAGACCGGCTCCTTACGGTCGACTTGTGATTTCGACGAGCATCCGAATTGCCATGATCAGCCAACAGGCCCCAATTTCATTCGTCATTAGGACCGAACTCCACAAGGCCGCCTTTGACAACGGCTTTCGCATCGACTTGGGGCTGGACGCCGGTTGGCTCCACTTCCGGTCCACCACCGCGCAGGGCGATATCTGGCTGGGCGCCGGCTCGAAGGACGGCCCGTGGCTACTGGCGGTCGGCCTGACAGCCGTGGCCACCGAACTCGGAATCCCGCCCGCCGCGCCTTTGGCCGCAGCCGTGAACGAACCGCCTGGAACCGTATATTCGTTCAACGCCATCGACGAACTCCACGACGCCCTCGACCGGACTTACCGCCTCGGCGACAGCCTGCCAGACGCACCGCTGAATGAGTTCCTTGCCAAGACCAAGTCCATTCCGCGGACCACCGAAGCCGAGCGTCTCGTGGTCCAACGCGTCGGCCAGGACATTTTCCGCAAGGCGCTAATGGAATATTGGAAAGGCTGCTGCCCGCTGACGGGAATCACCGACCCAGCCCTTCTACGCGCGTCGCACATCGTTCCGTGGGCCGAATGCGAAACCGACGCCCTACGCCTCGACGTCCACAACGGCCTCCTACTCTCGGCCCTCTGGGACGCCGCCTTCGACGCCGGGCTCGTCAGTTTTGACGATCAAGGCCGGACAATGCGCTCACCAGCGCTAACGCCCGCTGCCGCCTGCCAATTGAATATCCAACCGGCCGTTCAATTGAACCTAACCGACGCCCACCGCGTGCAGCTCGCACGGCACAGGGCACGGAATGGATTTCCGCCAACTTCAAATGAGGAGGCTCATGCTTAACGGGGCGATGGCACGGTGACGCCCGCTTTGAGATATGAATGTAGAATGCCCGAAAAGGTGAAGATGTCGCAGGAAATGTACGACATGATCTTGCAAGACAGCGGCGTCGGTCACTTTGAGATGAGCGACCGCGACAGTGCTTGCGGAATCCTGCCGGACCTTGACTACGAAGCCCAACTCATCGCGATTTCTGCGTTGCTCCGCCGGAACGATCAAGCCGACGCCGAAACCGAACGGCAAATCAAGGAAGTCGACGAGTACGCACGGAAAACGTCCGGTTGGAGGGAACCAGCGCGGGCAGTAGACGAATGGGTTGATCTCCTGCACGGCTCGACTTACCAGGTCGCGGCGCACAGCATGGCGGCGCTGGCGCAATTAGCAGCTTGGGGAGGAGAGGGATTTCTCCATAAGTTCACCACCGGATGTTCATCCTGGTCCGAGGACCGAGTCAGCGGCCCGGAGAGACAAGACAGAGACCAGGATGCGGCGGTATATGGCGGGTTTGGCGGCTCCTTCGAGCGGCCTCGCAGTTAAACTGAAACCCTGTTGTTTTGTTTTAAATAAGTGGCTCCGCAGGCATCTTGCGGCGCACCGTTAACCGTTCGTGCCACCAAAACGGAGAAACAGAGAAAAGCCCGAAGTCGGTTAACAGCGCCGCACGCTGACCGAGACCGGAGACTGGGTTCGGTCGCTGTCCATTTCAGCGCGAAGCGGCGTCGCGCCATGTTGTTTTTGTTTGAAATAAGTGGCTCGCCGCACCTAATTCGAACCTCTAAGACCTTTTGGTTGACATATACAAGGCGTCCACCATCGTTCAGCCAGCTTCTGACCCGCCGGTCGGGCGCATGTCGAGACGTTGCATGCGCTCTGCTTCCGGCAATTGGCGCAGTGTGGCTCCTCGGGTGTAAAGCCACGGCACACGGTGTCATGCTAGAGGGCGATGGCAAGCGCACCGGCACCCGACCTCCTGGGAAGGCACCAAACATCCATGCGCGTGTGGCTCTTGCAAGGCGCCGAAACCGATCTGGGCCACGCGTCCAACGAGGAGCACACCCATCCCTGGTGTCTGGTCATCTGGCTCACGGGAGCCGACTATTTTTCAACGCTTGGGTATCAGCCACGGATTGCCTTACTGGCGGCAGGGGCGCTTTCTCCGATCGCGACCGCCATCCTGATTTTGGTTACTCTGGCGTGCGCTTTACCGATCTATTCGCAGGTGGCGGCCCGCTCGTTTGTGGGCCAGGGATCGATCGCCATGCTTGAGAACCTGGTGCCGGGCTGGTGGGGCAAGCTGTTCGTACTGGTGCTGTTTTCGGGTATGGATTGGCGACCGTCACGGTTACGAGCGAGAATTGAGCATGGTGCAAAGTGACTCCGCGCGCGCCACGAGCAGGGATGGCGTCAACACGGCGCGGCTGCTCTTCGAGCACGAGAAGTGCAGATTCCTAGAGGTTGACCAACAGCAGGATATCGGCAAGGACGTGTACGTTGACCTCGTGGACGCAACGGGCATCACGCCGCTGTGCGTTGCGCTCCAGGTCAAGTCCGGCGTCTCGTATCGGACAGCGCACGGCGACTACCTGGTGCCGGTCGATCATCATGCGGACCTGTGGCGGCGGTCAACGGTTCCGGTCTTCGGCATCATGTACGACCCGGAGGATAAGCAGCTTCGCTGGGTCGACCTGACGGGCTACCTTCGCGCGCATCCTGAGCAAGTCGGCGGCAGCGTGCCAGTGGTTGGCCGGCAGACGCTCGATGAAGCGACGTTGCGCGGTGCCTTCACGAACGCTGTCCGGGCGTATGCGGCGCGGGGCACAACCGACCTCGTCTTAAATCTCTTGTCGCCGGATCCGTTCCAGACGGGCGCGGTCTACGACGCCTGGGCGCTCGCGCGATCCGAGCCGAAGTACCTGTTGCTTCTACGGCGCTTCCTCATCGACCTGCGGCGGGAGGCATTGCGGCGCGCGATTTGGCTGTTGTCGCATGTCGGTTCGCACCCGAATATCTTCTATAGCAAGGATGCGTGGATCAAGCCGGAAGCCGAGAAGACGCTGCTGCCGTCGTTCCGCTGGTCGCCCGAGGAACTCGCGGCGATGCTGCGCGCGGTCGATTACTCCGACTATGGCTACGGCACGCTCGGGGAATGCCTCGACGTCCTCCTGTACGAAGATCCGAATATCGTGAAGAAACTCCACCTCGCGATTACCCTACTCCTCAGAGACCCAGACCAGACGCAAGCGGTCAGAGCAGCAACGCTGGCGCTCACGCACGCGAAGGATCAGCAAAAAGAGCTCGCGATCCTCATCGCTGAGTTCCCGGCCTTGCTGGAACACGAATGGTTCCGGGAGATCGCGACCCTCGGCGAGTCCCCGGAACGATTCTCCCTGTACTAACCAATCACCACGTTGCGACAATAGAGCGTCCAGGAGAAGCATGCCGGGCGAGGTACGCATACAGGTTGACGTTGACGCTGCCGGCCACTATCGGTTCCGGGTGCGCAACGGTTCGCGTGAGATCACGACTGCTGTCGACCCGGATATCGCGACAAGTTTCTATGAGGACCTCCGGCTGTTGCGTTGGAAGTCGGTGGGCGCTCGTGACCCAGGGGACGTCCTGCTCAGCCACGTCGGCGATCGGCTCGCCCACCTTATCGCGGCACCGGACCGATGGGATGAATTGGGGCTGGTCAATGAGGCCCGGCAGGTGCGGGTCCAGTTCTCCCAAGCAGCGCACCGTCTCATGCCGTTCCGTGGGAACTCCTGCGCATCAACAATGCGTTCCTGATCGGCGCGCAAGGGAGTCACCTCGTGCGCGAAGCACCCGCGCCCGGTGGGAGAAATAGAAGGCGCAACCCCCTCATCAATATCGTGCACATGAGCCTGGCCGCGCGGACCTCGACCGGGCAGCCAGCGCTTGCCCTTGACCAGGCCGCGCATCCGAGTCCCTTTGCGAAAGAACTCCGCCCGCCGCACTTCATCGATGGCCCGGTTAGCGTGCCGCATGATGTGGAACTTGTCGTATACGATCCGGCAGTTCGGCGCCCATTGCTCGATGCTGAGACGGAATGGCTTCCACATGTCCACGCACGCGGCCGTAATGCGCATTCGCTTCCCGGCGCTTAACTGGCTGGTGAAGAATTCATCGAGGGTCTCCTTCTTCCGGTCCCGCCCGAACCAGAGCGGCTCCGCCGTGTCGAGGTTACTCACCACCGTGAGGAACTTCTGCTTTTTGCCGAGGTAGGTTTCGTCTACACCCATCCGGGCTAAGAGCGGGTTCGTGTACGAATACCGTTTTGTGGCGCATGACACCGAAAAAGACGGCGACCGGTATCGATTCGCCGCCAAGGAAAACCGCCGTTCCTATCGGACATTATCCTGTTTCTCCCTTCGCGGTGGGGCCGGAAAGGCTTGCGAGCGGTTGCGTCAGATTGACCTCCTTTGCGCGGGTTTCCGTGCTGTTTTCCTGGGTTCTATTGCCACGAGATTAGGACCCAAGGATTGCTAAGTGGTTTGTTTGCGGTTACTTGTTGGGTTCGGGTGTTGATTTTTTTATTTCCGGCAATGTTTGGTGTTGCGGCAGCGGTCCCGTAGGACGCTTTTATCTTAAGAGCGGGGGGTTGGCGCTGGGTGACGGGTGGGCGGGTAAGTCGTTTGGAATGTGTGAAAGGTTTCCTGGGATTGGCGTTAATGTCACACGGGCGGGGTCAACAACGGGGGGCCGGTTACGATGTTGATGCGTTGCTCCGTGGATTGCAGGTGGCTGCCGGACGTGAATTTCTGGTGGGCCCTGTGCCCGGGCCGGCATCAACGCTGGCGGCACAAATTGCGACGGATTTTTCTCCGGCTTCTCGGAGCTTTACGTCTGGCCTAGCTTTTAGGACGTAAAAAACTTGAGAAATTTTCGGGTCGCGAGAAGGAAATTCGGTGTATTCTGGAAATCCATTCTCTGAGGGAAGATCTGATGTTCTTGACCTGGACGGGCTTGCGTCGACTCGGCACCGCGACATGCGGCGTGAGGATTACGGGTTCTACCGCGTTGGCAACAACGCCGTTGCTGTTCTTCGCGCTCGGGATTCCAGCGCTTTCCGCCGCCGCGCCACCATGCACGTTCTCTGTAGCCACAAACACTGGCGCGATTGATTCCACAAGCCAAGGAGTCACCGCCGCAGTGACGGCAAGCGACCCAACATGTTCCTGGACGGCGACATCCTCGATGCCCGCAACGGGAACGGAAGAACAGCATCGTTGCCGGTGAACACCGCCATAGCGGGGCGAAACACCCGGGTCTCCAACCTGGCGAACAGCCGGGCGACTTTCCAGCCGTACGGAGTAACGAAGTAACGATTCGTTTTGGGCGGACGGAAGACCAACCCCTTCAACCGCAGCCGCCGCAGATCGTAAGTCATCTGACTTCCGGTGTACTCCGTGACATGGACCCCCAGAAGTTGGGCCACCAGTTCGCGCAGATCGCGGTTGTGAAACCCGTCGATCAGGTGGTGAAACAGAGTGAGCGCCAGAAACAGCGCCATCACCCTGGGTTGGCCGAACTTCAAAGCCGGCGCCTTCTCACCGTCGTCGGTGACGGTCGGTTGCACCACGCGTTGGATGCCGTCGCCGCTCAAGCCGCTGTTGTGGCTGACGCGTTCGACTTCCAGTAAGCGCCGGTTGATTTCCCGGCCGATCTTTTGCAGGTACGGCAGATTGGACAGACCCTTGTTCACGCCAAAGTCTTTCGGGTTGCGGAACGTTCCCTCCGTCCGGCATCCCCGGCCTTCTTTGAAGTACTGCTTCAGGTCGAAGTCTTTGTAATCGATGTGCAGGCTCGGATGGACGCCGTCCTGAATCACGCGCGTACGGAACTCCCCCGGCGTCTTCTTGGTTACTACCCGGTCGAAGACCAACTGCACCCGGTCCGGCCGGCCCAGGTCCAGATTGTCGCGGATGATCTCTTCGAAGAACTCGCGTCCGCGCAGGGGACGGTCGAAGATCTGCGTCAGACTTACTTCCATCTGCCAGATCGACAAGTTCCAGTCGTAACCGGCGGCGCGATCCTCCGGCCGGCGCGGCAGGGGTATTCGCTTCAGCCATTTCCGGAATAATCGATCGACGTCCTCCGGCCCCAGCGAATCGCAGATCTTCTGCAGCTTCTCCGGATCGGCGCAGGACAGGAAGCCGTTGTCCAACGCCTCGTAGGCGACACCCTTCTTCTCCAACTGCCGCTTGGCCCATTCGTGCCCGTTCAGGCATAACTTGGTGGCCCATGGCGCATAGCTGCACACTTTGAGGAACACTGGACCGAAGTCGGCATCGTCGATGTAGAAGTAATAGTGGTTCACGTACACGGTCTTGTCACGCGTGAACTGGAAATAGCCATCGATCTTCTTGCCTTGGAATGCCTGCGCTTTCTCCTGCGCCACGCCGATGAAGACGATGCCGTCGCGGATGCCGCGTTGTTGCCGGAACCGGTTGGCAATGTCGTCTTTCCGCTCTTTGTGACCGAACTGGTAAATCGGAATCTTTGCGCGCTCCGCCAGCGCCTTCACCGATTCGCGGAACTTCTCCGTGATCTGTCCCAGTACCGCCGGCGACGGGATCGGTTTTCCCAACTGCTCCCGCATAAAGGTCACTAACCCACCCGACGTCGCCAGAGGACCGATGTATCCGTTCAGGTACAACCGGTCTATACATTCGACTTCCAACGTGACGTGTCCGCTCAACAGATCCGGTATGCTCGGCATGACCGAGATTTTACGGGATTCCGCAGATTCACGCTTGTCGGTTTGAGGTCAAGGACCTCGCTAGGGGTGCCAAACAGAATGACATGGGTGGTCTTGTTCCGAAACGCGGGATTCAGGATAAGCGCACGTTGCACCACCAGACCGCCCATACTGTGCGCAACAAACGCCAACTTATAGCCCTTGGTTTCGATCTCTAAGGTAGTAATAAGCTTTTCCGAGATCCTTTCGAGATCCGGGTCCGCGCTCCACAGGCCGAGCAGATCAAATCGTTTCCTGCTGGCATATCCAAATCCAAAGAGGTCCCAGCCGAGTAGCTTATTACTTTCCTTGAGTAGTTTCGGGATCTCGCCCCATGTCCGGCGCAGGTCGCCGGAAAAGCCGTGGACAAAAACGATCGCGACGCGGTTCTGCGCATTTTCTTCGGCGTTGAATTTAACAAAGTCGGTTTCTAACATGAGGTCCGAAGGTCTGGGGCTCGCGATTTGGGTATCGATATCTAGCGGGACCGAGAATTTCCGCGCAGACTTCCAGCGTGGCCTTCGAGCCTGCGACGTTGGACCTGAGCGACAGCTCGGTCAGCCGTGGAGGCGAAAGCCCGGTTCAAAAGGAGGTGCAGGTGCTCCCCAGGCACCCGCTCGACTTGACGATCATTCTTCCTTTTGGAAGCGAGCCGGGTACTTATCAGTTTCAACTTTTGGATAAAGATGGTCATCTCTTGAAGTCCGGAGACGCTGCGGCTGCGCTGCGCAACGGTGTTACGTCGCTGAAGACGAGGCTTAATGCGACTGAGTTTCTCACTGGTGATTACAAGATTGGCTTCCGCCAAAAATCATTCGAATGGGCTCTCTATTCCGTTCGGTTTCGCTGAGCTGCTATCTCCCCGATTGCCCGAGTTGTGGAAGCTTCGGGACGACAGCAAGCCGGAATGCAAAAAGTGCCTGCAACCCTCGGTGGATTTACCACCGAGACGCATTTAGCCATTTAGCCCACTCCGCCCCAACTGCAAACTTTCAAACGCGATACTCAGCGATTCGAAGCGCAGTCAGTTTCCAACAACCTGACTGTTTGAGCGGAAGAGCGGAACGGCCGAAACCGTCTGATGATGGGGATCTAAGCTAAAGCCAACCCGGATAGCGCGTTGCCGTGTGGCCGGACAGAATGGGGGCAAGCTAGTTCAACCCACCTGAAGTGGATGAGCGACATAGTGCGAGAAAGCGCCGACTTAGTTCTGCAATTCGACCGTGGAGCGAGTCAGAGCACTGCCATCCCTGGCGTTAGGACCTTCTCGCACACGCCTTCTAGCGCCGGCAGCTCTTCTCGAACGGTCTGCAGTGCTCCCCGCCAGTCTTCCTGCTCCTGCTCGCTGAGAGGACAAGAATGCGGCTCAAGTGTCCTGACGCGTTCGAAGTGCCCGCGGATAACTCTGAGCGCAAGGGCGGCACGACTGGCATGAGGTATGGCATCCCTGCTAACCTCGTAAGCCGACGACTCAAGGGCCATGATGTCCGTTTCCGCAAGATAGCGATAGCTCAACATACCTGGATCAATTGGCTGCGCCGGGTCGAACTGCTTCAGGGGAATACGAATCTGCTTAGCCAGGTTTCTTAAGAAGAGCGCGCGCCTTTCCCGTCGCTCATCCTCCGCCCGCTTCACCGCGTTCATCTGGTCCACCGTTGCCTTAGCCAGAGTTATGTTTGCTGCCGCTATGTCTCTCGTAAGCGTAACGTAACGGTAAGTATAAGCAGCAAGGAGAATAGTCGCGATGAGAGTGGCAACACTGGCCAACCCGCTAACAAGGGTAGCCGCGCTTGCCAGCGCGGATATCAAAGCCGCGTTTTGATTGATCCAGCCGATCAGACTTGCCATCGGACCTTCTGATAGTGCATTGGCGCGAAGTAATCATCGACATTTGGGTTTGAGAGCACTCGCAATTCAGGACTTATCATCTCTTAGATCCTCGAAGACCTTTATACTGCGGGGGGCAGCGGGTGGAGTTGCTGTTTGCTGGACCGCTACCTGCTTCTGTTCATTCGGAGTGCCGACAACGATCGGCTCCTGGGCTCGCGAAAGCCCAAGTGCATCTCGACGCAGATTAGCGGAAGCGGTCAGGGTTCGATTACCTTCTGAATCTCGATCAGTAAGCGACAAGCAAATCTCTGCATCATCGAATTTAATTGTGGCTTTCCACGGGGCTAGACTGCGATTGAGTACGTATGCAAGTATGCTCAGCTTCTGTCCGACCGCGAGGAGATAAACCGGGAGACCGGCTTGCTCGATTTGCGTTCTGGCTTTCGGGTTGAGTTCCTCATGAAACACTGGTGACTTAAAACTCATTGCCGGAGCAAGTTCCCGGACGGTCGCCGAGACCGTCATGGCATTCACGAGCAACTGATCCTCGTTCAAAACGAATTGCGCCGTTACCGGTCGAGACAGATCTTGCCACTTTTCCCGGAACGCAATAGCGCACTTTTTGACAGAACGGCGTACACCGTCCATCGTTCCCCCAGAAACCACAAAAATACAAAGGTCCGCTTTGAGAGGCACGAGTAGCGTATGGCCGCACCGGTTTTCTCCAGCATGGGAACCGATAATTTCTAACGAAACTTCGTCGATGGCGGCTGGGCTCTCATTGTCATCGTGAAGCGAAAAGTGCGAGAACTTATCCAGCACGCTGCCAGCTACGTCGGGGAGTTCCGCCGCAAGCACATTCTTTCGCGACGGCTCGGCCTCAGAACTCAGCCAAAGCTTCTCTGAACGAAGGAAAATGCCCGAGCAGTAACGATCGCCGAGGCTCTCGGAGGTGGCGTACCAGGGCGTCAGAATATCGTCCACATGCGGGCGGTTTCGATCGTCCACTATCGCATTGGGGCGAAAGTTTCTGCGCATCGCGAACAGCGCCCTGCCGAGCAGATCCTGCGTTGAAACCGCCACCCACATGCTTCGAGTTTGGTCGCGCATCATCACCACCGACTCGCGGTCATGACCGAAATATCGCTCCCAACGGGCCGCCGTTCGCGAGATAACGATCTCTTGGAGTTCACCAATGCCCAAGCGAATAGACCGCAGCAAATCGGCAAATCGATCTGCAGACCGGATTAAAGCCGCAATTTGGTAGGCTTTTCCCGCAGATTCGTTCAAGACAGGACTGCCATTCCTTGCGGCGGCCCAGCCCTGGTCAGGACTGAGTAGCAGGAGGTCGTCATAGTCTAAATCCTGGCTAAGTTGCAGGCTTCTCGGCGCTAACTGCTCAAGTAGCTCAGGGGAATAAGAGGTCTGTTCAGAGATGGGTTGGTTTGTAATGGAATGAAGCGATCGAGCCGCATCGATTGCCTTAACGGTGTCGATTTTAGCGGCACAGATGTTCGGCAGAATACCAAGTAACAGCGTATTGTCCCATCGACAGTGGTAGCAAACGTCTCCGATAGCTTCTGAACTTATGATGACGAAGTAGCTCTTCCCGTAAGGAAATATGAACGCTCTTTCCTTTGAGCCCACCAAAACAAATTCATCAATACGCTGATGCCCGGCCAGCAGGGTTGCCGCTTCAGCGGCCAATCGGATCGCTTCACTGCCCAACGTGAGATGCCTTGCTGCATGGTCGTGATTTGATGCGTAAATCTCACGGAGGCCCGTAGAGTGTTCTTGCACGAGCAGCGCAAAACGCACGTCATCCAGCCTCTCTCTTAGAATGGAGCTGATCCTTTGATTAAGTTCGTCCAAGCCTAGTTTAGAAGGCATTATGTCAGGACCTTAGACCACGTTGATCGGATCACCAGCAATAAATGCGCCGACGTTCATGATGCAAACATCAGACTTAATCTTGAGTGCTTCTGCCGTGTGGAATCCACAGTGCGGCGACAGCAGAACATTGTCGAGCTGAAATAATTTGTGAGCAGATGGAGAGTGAAGGTCAATATCGTCAAGTGCTGCACCGGCGAAGGATCGAGCTTCCAGCCGAGAAGTAAGAGACTCCTGATCCACTAGAGCTGCGCGTGCGGTATTGATGAGATAGGCAGAGGGCTGGAGTAAGCTCAGGTGAGTATCGTCCAGCATGCCTCGCGTGACGGAGGTCAGTGAGCAATTTAATGAAACGTAGTCAGCCTGGGAAAGCAACGTGCCTAGATCGTTTGCGAAAGTTATACCTAGATCCTGCGCGCGTTTCTTGGAGGGATGCAGAGTGTAGCCTAAGACTTCCATGTCAAAGCACTTGGCCAACACTAAGAGACGCACACCGATCGAACCGAGACCGACGATGCCGAGCCTCTTACCCGCAAGTTCTGTCCCGCGGAAGTTCTGCCATTTGTATGCTCCCCCACGCACATGCCTATCTGCTGCCAGGAAAGATCTGCTCAGGGCTAGCATCAGACCCACGCACATCTCCGAAACGGCGTTTGCCGCGTAGCCTGGAACGTTGGTGACAGTGATACCTTGCTCCCGGGCCGCTGCTAAGTCGACGTAATTGGTTCCGGTCGCCCAGATAGCGATCATTCGAAGTCTCGGAAGCTGTGCAAGCAACAATTTATCGAGTACGCTCCAGCCAAGAATGCAGATATCCGCGTCCTGTAACCGTTCTCGAATTACCTCAGGACTCCCTGGTAACTCGGAATGCATCGAGAGGCTGCCGAGGGCCCTCAGGCGGACCTCCTGGTCGGAGGTAAGAGTCACATCGTCGAGTATCACTATTTTTGGATTAAGCATATTTCTGAACCTGAATTCCTTAGTGTTGATGCAATTAGCTACTTAGCCTTGAATCAAAAATGCCAGACGGGATCGTTTGGGCACGGCCAATTCTCCGCGAGCGAACACTGTTGCGCAGGGCACCTATGCCCTCAATCTCAATTTCAACCTGATCGCCCTCGGCCAAAGGTCCTACGCCCGGAGGTGTACCAGTCGAAATGAGATCTCCGTTCCAGTGTCATGACGGAGGTGATGTAAACGAGCAGTCTCGGAATACTGAACACGAGATCTGCTGATGAGCCCCGCTGACGTTCCTCACCGTTCAGTTTAGTCACAACAGTAACCGGGGCGTTGAAACCCGGGTCGAGTTCCTCGGGAGATACAACGAGAGGCCCAACGGGACAGAATGTATCAAAGCCAGTCCATTCGCCATCGCTACTCTGCAGGTCGCGCGCGGTCACGTCGTTGACGATTGTGCAACCGCGTATTACGGACCGCAGATCATCATTGATGGAGAGGTCCCGACAGCGACGGCCTATCACGAGCCCGAGTTCTCCCTCGTAGTCGCTCCGAACAGAAGGAGCCGGAAGCACGATTGAAGCACCAGGTGCCAGGATCGTTGACGGGGGCTTCAGAAAGAGCAGGGGCCTGGATGGAACCTCGAATCCTGTCTCGATTGCGTGTCCTCGATGATTTCGGCCAACCGATAGAATCTTGGATGGGCGCAACGGGGCGAGTAGATCGAAACTAAGAAGCGGTGCAGGTTGGAAAGAAGACCGGGGACTAGCGGGTAGCGGGTCTTCTTCGGGAGGGTCGATTGCTAGCACAGCCCAAGACACTCCGAGGTGTTCCTCGACCTTGACGTAGGTTGGACCGTTCGCTAGTTGAAGCTTCGCGTATCGCAAAGAAGACTGCCTCCCCGATGCCAACATTCTACACGGGTGGCCGGGTGCTGAGTTTCGCCCGCACTTTTACGGAAAGCCACTTCGCTGAACAAGATAGGCGAGAAAGGCACTCTTCGGGGCAAAGATGATAAACCGCCTGTGCCGCACGCTGCTAAGATCGTCCGCAAGCCGGAACTGGACTTTGTGATACATCGTTATCGGCACGCGACGTTCTCCGCCCGCCGGTTCAGGTTGCACCAGTTTGCGTGTTAACCACCGCTGATCGCCTAGGAAAGCGAGTCCTGCCGGAAGCGCGAGCTCCAAGCAAAAGAAAGGGCGACCGCCGAAGCCTTAAGAAGCTGGTTGTCTAGTCCGTTTTGGTAATGTGCATCCTGGAAACTCTGGCGGAGACTTCCGGCTCGGCATGCGCCTGTTTCAATGTGGCTGGCAGCGCGGGCGAACTCCGCCGCCACTCCGCTACTGGGCGAGCGAGAGTATGGACAAGCGTTGCGGTGAAGCGGATCGCAAGTCCGGCGGCAAGCGTGCGGTGGCGCTTGCTCTGCATCAAACAAAGCCGCCGAAGCGCGCCCCGCCGATGACATAAAACCGCGTTATCGGATAGCCGCCGCAAGGGAGCCCCGCGACCGCCAGCGGGGTTGCGGCTTCGGATAACGTCGCCTTTATGTTAGAGGCAACCTGCGCGCGAAGGCTTTCCACCTGCCGGGAGGCCATCAAACATTCCACCAGCAGGCGGCCGCGGAGGAGCGCCAGCGACGTAGTGGACGGATGCGCTCCTGGTTCTTCATCATCGCCGCCAAGCGTGGACGATCGTCTCGAACCGCTTGCCATAACCCATGCCGTCCGGATACCGTCGGCGTGCGGCCACCAGTGCGAACACAGTCAGCATGTCCGCCGCAATGGACCGATCAACGCCCCATACATCCGTCAGATCGAAGCCGCCGCATTCTTCGGCGTTCCACCAGGCCAGCAGGCTACCCGAGCGGAGAAACGGAGACAAACCCGAAAATGCTCGCCACAACATGGTCTAAGAACCGAGCCAACGGCACGGTGTGATTCGCCCGAAGCCGGGTCCGACTATCGATAGCCGCAGCGCCTTAACGCGAACTTCCTGGATGGAATCCTCCGGGTCGGTCGGAAAGTCAAAATCGCGGCTGCGGAGACCATTCAATTCATACGGCTGGCGTGCGGCGCTCTCCGTGGGCAGTTCCTCCTTGAGGATGAGGCGCGCGAAGATCTCGTCGATGTCATGCCGCAGGTCCTTGTCACCCTGAACAAAGAGATCCAGCGTTCCCGACGCTTCGTTGTAAGCGAATACGACCTCGAATGCGGCCTTCTGAACCTGGCGCTCCAGTGCGCCAAGATCGTTGTAAATGATCACGGTGTCGGCATAGTCGGCGGGGTAGGCAAAAAAATAGTGGATCTTCTCGCGCCGAAGGTAGACCTCGACCTTGCAGTGCTCGCCGCGCCCCTGATGGTCCCGGTAATACTTCGAAATCGCCTGCGCCAGAAGTTCCCGCGTCGGATGGCTGATATCCGGCTTCTTCGCGGGCAGATCGGTACGGCGTCTCTAGTACCGGCCATTCAGATGGTCCGCGCGATTCAGCCGCCCCGCCCCGACGAAAACTTTTTCGTGGTTGAGGTAAACCCAGAAGACTTTTTCGTGGAGGCCTTTGAGCTGATTCAGGCCTGGGGTCAGATCCACACGATGGAACTGGCCCTCTTCGATCAGCGTCTGTAGCCCTTGCGCCGACGAAAGGTCTGAGACCGAACGGAAAGTTCGCTCGACTTCGGCGTGGGCTGTTTCGGGGAGGGTCTGCCAGGCCTCGAAGACTGGATCAGCGTCCATCTCTCCAAGTTTGTCCCAGGCAACCTGAGTAAGTTCTCATCGCCGATCAAAGAACGCCTTCAAAAGTGGGTTCGGTACCTGGCGAAGGAAATGCTTCGGACTATAGTTCGTGGCCATTTGAATTTTCAGCCCCTTCAGAAGAGAGGAGCCGCCACGGATTATGGTGCCGATCTGACCTCCGCCGCCCCGATCAAGGGTGCAAAGGCCTCTCTTTACTTCATCTTATCAAAAAACAGGATGCGCCAGAATTGTTCCGGCTGCCGCGACGGGAGTGCGCTGGTCTAACAGCCCGTGTCTAAAGTCTAAAAACAATTTGCTCTAGAAATGTTCGCTTTATAGAATCAAAGAATGGCGATGGGAACGCGAAGGAAGAGGGAGCGGCAGGAGCCCTTGTGGTACGGCGGGGAGTTGCCCACCGCTCCGGGCCACCCTTTCTACAAGCGGCTGAACGAGATTCTCGACAAGTGTGATTTCGACCGCTTTTGCGAGCAGGTCTGCGCCCGCTTTTACCACGAGAAGTTAGGCCGTCCCTCGTTGGTTCCGGGCCTGTACTTCCGCACTATGTTGATCGGGTTCTTCGAAGGCCTCGACAGCGAACGTGGCATCGCGTGGCGGGTGGCCGATTCGCTCACCCTGCGTCAGTTTCTGGCCATCGGTTTGGATGAGAGGACACCCGACCACGTGACGATTTCGAAGACGCGGCGGCTGATCGACGCGGCCACGCACCAGCTTATCTTCAGCTGGGTGTTGGAACGGCTGGCCGAGAACGGATTGATCAAGGGCAAAACCATTGGAGTGGATTCGACGACGCTGGAAGCCAACGCGGCCATGAGGTCCATTGTCAGACGCGATACGGGCGAGAGCTACGCGGGATATCTGAAGCGACTGGCGGAGGCGGAAGGAGTGGATGCCACCGACCCGGCGGCGTTGCGACGCATGGACCGCAAACGCCCCAAGAAGACGTCCAACGACGTTTGGGAGAGCCCAAGCGATCCGGAAGCGCAGATTACGCGATTGAAAGACGGCCGCACGGCGCTGGCGTTCAAAGTAGAGAACGGCGTGGACATGGAGACGGGGGCCATCGTGGCCGTGACCACGCATGGAGGGGCGGCGGCCGATACCGCCACCGTGGAAGAGACGGTTCTGGAAGCGGCCGTGGCGGTGGCCGAACTGCTGGACAACGCGGTCGGAGAGAGCAGGCAGCAGGTTCATCCCGCCGGGGTGGAAGAAGTGGTGGCGGACAAGGGTTACCACAGCAACGAGGCGTTGCGGAGTCTGACTGGATGGAATCTGAGAACGTACATCGCGGAACCGGAGCGGGGCGAGCGCAACTGGGACGGGAAAGCGGCGGAGAAGAAAGCGGTGTACGCCAACCGGCGGAGGGTGGAGGGTGAACGCGGAAAGCGATTGCAGAGTCAACGCGGTGAAAGGGTCGAGCGCAACTTCGCGCATCAGTTTGACACTGGTGGTTTGGACCGTCTCTACGTCCGCGGCCTCGAGAATGTTCACAAGAAACTGCTCCTGCAGGCAGCGGCATGCAACCTGGCTCTTCTGATGCGGAGTTTTTATGGAGCGGGCAAGCCCAGAGCCGCTCACGACCGGATGGCGGAAGCTGTTTTTGCGATTTTGGCGTTTATGAAAGCTCTTCGGAGTGCCTTGGAGCGCTAATCCCGCGTGGGACACAATCACGCCGTGTAAAGAGCCATCAGTATGTAAGATGAATTCGTCATCACTCCCTCACAAATCAGACGATTTATACACGGGCTGCTAACGGTCCCTAACCATGGCTGCCAAACCAGCGAGGTTCGAGTTCGCGGAATCGTCAACTGTGAGAATCGGCTTCCCCCTCACCTGAAGTTCTTCGCAAAGTGCGAGCGTCCGGCTGCCGGGTGCAGCGTGCGCGACGAAGACGCGGTCCGCGAGCGCGCCGACGAACCGGTTTCGGGCGTCGGCAAAAGCGGCGGTGATTCGCTTGTTCTTTGGCTCGAATGGCGACAGAATCAGCAGACGTCCGGCGGCAAAGGCGGGCTGGAGCTCGGGTTTGAGGTGCATGCCGACGATACTGCGGGCCGGAACCCAGATCACGGGCTGGCGACCACGGAGGAGGATGCCGAGGCATTCCCATTCCATCGGAGAGTGGAATCCTCCGATCAGCGTGCGGCCCTCATCACGCATCGCCGTGATGGCGTCGAACGTTTTCAGGATCACTCCGCCCGGGCATTGGGACGAGCAGAAGAAACCTGTCTTCTCGCTATCCAGAATATGAATCGGGCCAGCCGCCCACAACGTCGCAGGAGCAGAAGCTCCATTCAGGAGACCCAGCGAACGTGCGGTGCTCGCGACGTTAAGGCTGATCGTGGTGATCTCGGCGTGGAGGACTACAGTGGCCATCACTCCTCATCGGAATCAGCGCCCAGTCTGTACTTCACGTCGTAGTTGACTATGAAGTCGCACTCCTCGCTCGTGAATCCATAGTGATCCGCCAGCGCGGCATCGATTTCGTCGATGATGGGCTTGCTGAAGCGCGGGAAGATGCACTGGACAGTCAGCGTGTCGTGAGCGAACTTCATGGTCCGATTCTGGGAGTTGGAGTCGAGGTCAGCCATCAGCTTCGTGGCCAGCCGGTCCAGTTCCCCTCGCAATTTGCCCTTGACGGCCTTTTCTACTTTGAATGGGAACGCCTCGACCTCTCGTTTGTTCACATGCCGACAATCCGAGAAAACGGTCACGAACCAATAGAAGAGGGTCGAGTTCAGCACGCACAGGGCCGCGTTGGCAGCAGAGCTCGAATCAAAATACAGCGCTTTGAACTCAGAAGGTGGTCTCTTTCTGCCCTTCCCGTCCAGGACCGTCGGTTCGAAGTCCAGAACTTGCAGAAAATAACCGACCTTTCTGCTGTAATAGATCGCGTGCTCACCGTTTTTGCTGCATGCCATTCCGAGTTGGTAGTTCTCAGCTTTAAGCTTCTCGATGATTGATACCTCAAGAGGAGAACAGAGCTTCGGCAGGGTACCCGCAACAAGCGCTGGCGTTGCGCGCTGAATGCTGCGGACCCGGATCGAGTTTCGAGGTTGCTGCGATTGAAGGTGGGTCGATGCACTCCATCAACGCACTCACGGGACAACACCGCGCCAAACGGCTCGCACTCCGGTGCCGCTTATCGCGGCGGTTTGCTCTCGCTCTCGCGAACGCGTTTCTTAGGGTGTATTTTTGATGGACCCTCTCCACTTCCCGGCGCGTTGATGAAGGGTTTTGGCAACGGTGAACTATTGACCTATGCCACGCGGGAAACCATACTATAGCCCAAAACGCCGCGGGGAAAAGGTCAGGGGTCACCTGGATCATCTTTCCAAATAAGAAAAGATGACTTGGGAATTTCCCAAGTCGGGTTTACGGTGGCGTCCATTTCCCCCGCCGGGCGGAAGCCTGACTGGGGAAATTCCCCAGTCAAAACACGCGGACGGCGATCATACAAAGTTGCAAGATGCCGACTTTGCTAATAGCAAAGTCACTTCCGCAAAACCCGTGCTAGTCGCCGGGGCGGTGCGTCTTTACTATTAGTAAAGATGCCGGGCACGCTAAGACAGATAGCCACTTGCTAATTTGGCAAGTCAAGCGGGGCTATCTTGGGAATTTCCCAAGATAGACAAAGGAGTGCCTTTCTGGGGCGTGGGTCCAAGTCCGGGTTCGACCAGCAGGAATCCTTTCTCTTGGCTACCGATGATAAAGAACCTAGTTGACCGAGTCTGGCGACGGGCAGCCTCTACCGATATAAAGAAATGGAAAACGCCGAGTGATAGAAAAACGGGCTTAGCCCCTACCGAGAGTGATCCCTCTCCGAAAAGAAGCTTCTCGCCAACGACCGCTATTTCCACTTTGATCGGATCGAGGTTGCGGGGGGAATCGATTACCGAAAGCGGTTCCATCGGTGATTGCTCGCGTTGCCATTGGTCTAGTACCCCTAGGGTTTCGTGCAGCGTGAGTTCGCAAAATTGCCAAGCTGACCCTTGTTCGGCAGGACTTAGCTGTACTACCTCGGTCCGACCGTTGATGGGTGGGCAGTGAACGTAAAACTCTGTTACAGTGTGCGCCGGGCTCAACCAATTAGTTGTGCCGGATATTTTGCCCACGGTCCCAGATGGAACCAATACGCGGTCACAAGAAAGCGCCTCGCGAATCAGCGTTACTGGCCTATTGATTTCAAAGCCTATCGGTGTCATGTTTTAAGCTCTTTGCCCCTTCGCCGCCGGATTCGATGAATCGCTGAAGCGCGGCGGCGGATACGACCCACTTGCGTCCAATCTGGCGACCGGGAAGTTTGCCCGTACTTAAGAGGCGTCGAACGGTACGCGGATGAAGTTGTAGCTTTTCGCTGACCTGTTCTGCGGAGAGATATTCGGGCGCATCTGCCATTGGCCATAGAATTACACAGAATTCCGCATCGTTTCAACACGTTCGCCTAAACAGGAAGGGCGTTGCCATTGCGAATGCCGAGAATGTTGGACTCGACCTGGACATACCCAGGTGCGTTTGTCGACTTCTTCCCTGTCCGTGCTGCCTTCCCCAGTTAACGGGTGGGTCGGCATCCGCGACTTCACTTTCGAGGCCTGCTCAAGCTTCACTCGCGTTGCGGCCTGCCAGATTGCTTGCCCGCCTTAAAGCGGACGTTTGTCCCAAGGCTCCGACCCAGCCAGTTACCCCGGGCGACGGAACTTTGTTCAAACTCTCTCCTCCAGCCACCGACTCCGCCCCTTGGACGCTTGGCTACCTTTACAATTTTCGGGACCCTCACACTACCGGCAATCAAGCGGGCCCCCTGGATTCTCTCCTGACTGATGCTTCGGGGAATCTGTTCGGCGTTACGCTGAGGCTGGGTGAGGCTCACTGCGGTACGGTGTATGAGTTACAACCCGGAGCGGGAGGAAAGACGCCGCGGGCAAGGATCCTGCCTACGAGCTCGGCAAGCTTGCTTACCTTTGGAAGCATCTGCTGGCGGAATGCGCGGCTTCATAAAGCGCTTCAAGATGGCCCCAAGCTGGGAAACGTGAGAGACCGCAGCCTCGGGTACAGGACGCCGAATACTATTCCAGCTTCCAGCAGTCATTCAGTCATTCGATGGCGATGCGTGAACAAGAAGGCCGCCGTTAAGGAGCCACTTATTTCTATGTCCATTCTCATCGAAACGTGAACGCCTGGCACTACGCCCTGTGCGGACCTGAGATCGGCGCGCGCTTGCAAACCCCTGAAAACCTAAAACGCTTCGCGGGCGGAAATTACCAGCTCCCTATCAAGCGTAGCGATGTTGGCGGATTGTCTCAAAAGCCTGCCCCGGTTTTTTCCGATGCCGGAAGAAACCCCAGCCGCCTTTCTCTCCCGGCAGGATGCGGGCCGTCGCTCCCGGCGCAAGGAGAATTTTCCCCTTCCCCTAATGAAAAGCGGGGGCACTCCTCGCGATTCCAAAATTCCCAGTTGCTCCGCTCGCCTGTCCGCCCGCAGGCCAGCCGTACAAGAGGCCCATTAGGCGGCCTCCCAAACGAAAGAAAAGACATCATGATTTACCGCAACAACGTCATTCACGCCAACGATACTCGCAACACGCGTGCGATCTCGCGCTTGCTCACTCGTTGCTCGTGCAACTCCAGAATCGCGGCGCGCTGCGCCTGGCTCAGCATGTCTGCCTTCCTGTTCCTTTCCGATTCGTTCCGCCATCCGGTTCAGTTCCCGGCGCGCACTTTCGATCTCGCGTTGCGCCTGCTCCTGCTGTGCGGCATTCATCTCCGGCAAAGCTTCGTTGAGCTTGCGGCCGGCGCGGCGCAGAATGGCAAGCGCCATCTCCAGATCGCGTTCAACCTGTTCGGCCGCGGCGGCCTTCGCGGTCGGCGGTTGGCGCTGCGTCTTCAGAAACAGTTCCGGTTCGGTGAGAATGCGCGCGCGAACCACCCGCGAGCCTTCGCGCCAGGCGGTATAAAGCTGCGCCGCCTGCCTTGCATCGCAGCGGTGCTTCACGAATACGTTGGCCATGCGCTCACAGTCTTCGGCGCTGACGCGAGCTACCGGCACCAGATACTTCATGGCGATCTGCGCGGCGATGTTTCCTTCGCGCACATGGCGCTGAACCGCTTCGGGCAATAGCTCGACAAGCGCCAGCCGCCGCGATACCCAACTGATGCTGCGATCGAAACGGCGCGCCAGTTCGTCGAGCGAGTAGCTGAAGCGCTGTTCCATCTCCGACAGCAGCCAGCCCTGTTCGAGAGCGCTTTCCTGCGGGCTCATCCGCTGCGAACGCGATAACAGCAGAGCTTCGGCTTCGCCCATGGGCCAGACCGTGGCTTCGACGGTGTCGCGGCCCAGTTGCCGGAGCGCGGCGATTCGTTTGTAACCCTCGATCACCAGGTAGTCGGCGTTGCCTTCCTTCGAAACCACAACGATGGGCGTCTGCTGCCCGCTCTCAGCCAGCGAGGCCAGCAGTTGGCGCTGGCGGTGCGGCTCGCGAACTCGCAGGTGTTCCCATCGCAGGTCGAGCTGGTGAAACTCCAGGTGCATGACCGGGTGCCTGAAACCGAGTATGCGGAAGGTGGGGACTGGTCTTTTGCGGAGAAAGCGGAAGTATGCCGGGAAGTGGCGTGGGATCAGTAAGATACGGACGGATCTGGTCTTTCGTGGTGCGGACGATTAGTGCTCCCATAACGCCAATGAAATCAGCGCCTTGCGGGCCGAACTGGTCTTTCGCGACGTCCCAGGGAAGTTGGTTGAGGGGAGGCGGCAATCGCAGCGGTTCGGCTGGTTCGGGGTGCGCCGCCGCGCGCTGGTCCATTCGCCATGCGGTGGAATAGCCGGGGTTCTGATTACGCCAGTTTGCCTGGGTCTTCTGACGGCGCGCCGTCTGACACTCAGGACGTTCGCAGGCTCGTTGCCTGCTTCCCACTCGCGGATTCGGCCGGAACCACCGGGGACAGATGGTGCACGGTCTCTTCCGGGCCTCGGGCATCGTGATGTTCTATCGTCTTCATCACGAGTGTTCGCTCGCCCCCAGGTCTACGGGATCAGTTCAGAATCCCTGGGTCATTTCTGGCGAGCAGAGGTGGGTCAGTTCTGGAAAGCGCCGAAGCGGTGCTCGCCGGAATCGATTTCTTCACGGTGGAAGTGCTGAGATGGCGCGGGCTGGCCACGTACTACGTTCTTTTCTTCGTTCAGTTGGAGAGCCGACGAGTGCACCTGGCCGGAATGACGAAACATCCCGACACGGTGTGGATGGAGCAGATGGCGCGCAATGCAGTCGATCCGGAAGCCGGGTACCTGCGAACCCAACGCTATGTACTGCACGATCGCGATACGAAGTTCTGCGCGAGTTTTCGATCCATTCTAGAGTCAGAGGGAGTGAAGTGCCTCACCCTACCGGCGCGCAGCCCGAACCTGAACGCGTTCGCGGAGCGTTGGGTGCGATCGGTGAAACAGGAGTGTCTTCGGAAGTTAGTTCTGTTCGGCGAAGGTTCGCTCCGTCGAGCGTTGAACGAATACCTCGGGCATTTTCATGGCGAACGCAACCATCAGGGGAAAGGAAACGTCTTGCTGTTTCCGGAAACAGCCTCGACTGACTTCGACTCCCCCGCGATCATAAGAAGCCCGCGTCTTGGCGGCTTGCTTAATTACTATAGGCGGGCTGCATGAATTTATTTACCTTACGGGTGTAGCCTACTACGACGCCTTTCTCGAATTCCCGCGAACTCGAGAAACGGCAGAAGAGCCGGGGGGCTTCCTCCTTGGAGCGACCTCGTTTCTCAGGGATTCTTTGAGCTTCCTAAATTCATCCGGCCGCATCCCGAGTATATTGTCACCACTTACCCCGTCCAAATAGAACCGCACAAGCGCCTCACGCTGATCGGGTGCCAGGTTACGTAGTTTTCGCACTGCCTTGCTGACGCGAGACGAGATCCATTGGTCGGGACGGTCCGGCGAACTCGATGCTTTTAGAATCTCCTGCCGAAGAATGCGATTTACGATGCGTGCGGCAGTTTCCAAGTCGACTCCGTTTTCTCTATCAATTTCGGGACCGGCTATGTCGATCACGATCTGCGTAATCGAGTTGGATTGCACCACATCTAAACGCTGAAGACGCGCAGCGATGCCTCGCTCGAAAGTCTCCCGTATCGCGGCTTCACCGGAGACTCGTCGCGGTTGTCCCTTCGTTTGGGCATGACGAGGCGTAAGGAAATGCAATTCGGGCTGAGTATGCATTGAGAAGTTCCTTCCTTCAAGATCGCGTCTCTGTCATAGAGTTAATGCTGACTGTCTCGAGGTGCAGCATCCTTGATTAAGCCGACGCAACGGTTTGGAGTCCCCAAGCTTCGCTGTTTGAATCGTCGGTGTCAGTCGCCAAGACCTCTGAAGGGTCGTTCACGAGCCGCAGAATCCGGAAAAATGCAATAGCGGTTCGGATTCTCTCTACTGCGGCAATCTCTTCTTCAAACAATTCCAGGCAGGGCGCGCACCAGAGCAGATGTTCTTCAAGTTCATCATGAAAATCATCGCCTTGGAATTCGGACCCAGATACCGTTGTAATGGCCAAACGTTCGATCAATTCCAAACTTGGGTGCTCCATGTGCTCTCCTCGATTCAGGGACGCGGCTTACGGTCACGGCCGATCGCTACCCAATCCCGAAACTAACCGATGGGTGATGACTGCTTAAGAGATCTCTCAGTTTTTTCTGGGTCTGAGGGTCACGACCCGGGTCTTAGTGTCTTGACTCTGAAGTTCGTTGACAAAATCGACCCGCGCTGGCAAGGATCTCGTCCGCAGCGTTGGACCACACAAGCGGCTTGGAAGGATCGTTAGTGATTGCAAGGTATCGCTTGATCGCGCCCTTGGAGTTCGCGCACGCTTCGATGAGTTCCGCGCCGAATCTGTTTTTCGGTGGGGGCTCCGAACCGGCGCTCCACCAGATTGATCCAAGGAGGCGCTGGTAGGTGTGAACTGCACGTGGAAACGAGTGCGTTTCGCCAGCCAGTTGCGAATCACAGTTTTATGGGTGCCGCGAATTGATTATGATTAGATGCACGCCGAGACAAGAGGGAACGGCTTGGTCGATGGTGTTCAAAATTTGCGGAACTCCGCGCTGCGATGCCGGGCGATGGTATTCTCCAATGACTCCGCCTTCGGCGCTCACGAAAAGTGATCCACTTCTGCTCGATTAAAGTGACCCACCTGGAGAACAGGACTCGGTTTCAGCGCGCATCATCATCCACGCCGCAGGCGTGTGCAGTTGTCGCGAAGATGCCGGACTCGATATCATCCGCGCCAAAGGCGCGCTCTGCTCGGGGTGAGGGGGAGTAAAAGGACGGCGTTATCGCGCTGGCGTGGAACGGCGGAGTTTGTTGCGGAGGTGCTGGAAGTATTCCGGGCCAACCTTGAGTTGCAGTACTTCGTCGATCAACGGCGCGAAGTACGCCAGCGAACGGATCGTGCCGAGAGGGGCGGCATCGGCCGGTCTCGCTGAACGCCGCGCCACGGCGAGTGTCAGTGCGTTCTCGACTGTGGCGAGAGGCACGCCGCGGTCATGCAACTGAGCCGCAAAAGAACGATCCGCTCGCCGAATCACGCCGACTGTGCCCGGCGTTGCGCAGTAAGCTTCCAGAACGCGCCGCTCATACTCGCGATGCTCCATCCGACCGTCGGCTCTCAGCCCTGGGGCTCGCGCAACGACGGACCGTTAATGGCGACCGTGTGGCAGTAATGCCGCACGCGGCTCAGCAACGCCTCGACCATGGACTTGTTGCCGAGGAAGTTCTGCCACTCGTCATAGCCAAGGTTCGTAGTAATGATCGTCGAATGGCGGTGATAACGCTCCTCCATCAGCTTGAAGAACGTATTCGACTGCTCGGGCTTCAGGTTTAAATACCCGAACTCGTCGATCAGAAGGACGTCCAGTCGCGCCAGCCTGTTTAACAACTGGCGCGTGGATCGATCCGCCAGCGAAGCATACATCTCATCGAACAGATCCTGTGCCCGAACGAACTGACAGCGGTGTCCATTCTGCAAAGCTTTCAGCAGAAGGCCGCAGGCCAGTCCGGTTTTGCCCACGCCGGTCGGGCCGACCAGCACCAGGTTCTCGTGCTTAGCCACGAAGTCGAGGTCTGCGAACGTGCGCATCTGCTTGCGGTTCACTCCCGGCTGGCGCGTCCACGGAAACGTTTCCAGAGACCATCGCTCGGGTAGATTCGCTCTGTGAATGCGCCATTCGAGCGCGCTCTCCTGCCGCTCATGCCACTGCGCCCGCAGCAGCCCCGCCACGAACTCCGTGTAAGGGATCTGCGCCTTTTCGGCGGCCTGCAACTGCTCGTCGTAAACCTTCAGCATGCGGCGCAGCTTGAGATTCTTCAGCAGTTGTTCCAGTTCTTCAGTCATTGCCTTCCGCCTCCTGACCGGTCCCCTTTATGGGGACCTCAGCCTTTTCCCCGATCAGAAAGTAGTCGCGGGCCACGCGCCGCAGAATCATCCGTTCCAGCCGGTCGAGATCGTAAAGCCCATAGCGCGCGGCTTCGGCAACCGCCGCAAGGAAGGGTTCGCGTGGATACTCGCGCAGCAGCCGCAGCATTTGCCGCAGGGCAAGAGTTATCCCTTTGCGTCCTTTCTGCTTAAGCGCCGATAGATAAGGTGCGATCTCCGGCGCGCTTTCGAGGAGAGCCTGTTCTTCCGGATGCGGATCGTTTCGCTTCACGCCTGCGCCACGCGGCGGCCGGTGTTCGGCCCGCATGATCCGCTGATTCGGCGGCGTCAGAACGCGATCGTGTACGACGATATGGCGCGGGTCGAGTTCGATTTCGATCCGGTCGCGCGTCTCGCGAACCTCCACGCTCCGCCCGATCCAGGAGACCGGAACCGAGTAGCGAATCGAGTTCACCGAGACATAACCTTCCGTGTCGGCGGTGCGCCGGTGCAGCCGATACACTTCCGGAACCCATGCCGGCAAAGGTTTGAGGTGCAGCCGTTCGACCGCAAACAGCTCTCGCGGCACGGCGCGAAGATGCTTCTTATAAGTGGAGTTCACCTTGTCGCACCACTGACGCGCCTGCAGGTTGAGATCCTGCCAGCCGGTAAAGGTACGGCCCGCCAGAAAGTTGTTTTCAATGAATGAAAAAGGCCGTTCCACACGCGCCGAACGATTGGCGTCGCCGCGCTCATGCGCCACGAAACGGAAACCGAGGCGGTCGGCGAACGCCTCCATCTCGGGCACCGGGATCATCTCGCGTCCCGTGCCGCGCAGCACCACCACATGCGTGTTGTCGATCATCACGCGTTCCGGGGCGCCGTTCATGTAGCGCACCGCATCGGTGAGAAACACCTTGCAGTCGAAGCGCTGAAAGGTGGGATTGATCTGAAAGAACAGCATGCGCGAATAACACAGCACCGCCGATGCGGTCTGCGCCTTATACTTCCTGCCGCCCACTTCCACTTCATGCGGCGACGTGTCGTGCTGCATCTCCACACCGGGCTCGAAATGATATTGGCCCGCGGGCACAACCGGTGTTTGCCCGATGCCCTGCCTGCGGCAGAACGCGGTCAGCGCCTGATAAGACAGCGCCGCTCCGCCCACCTCGAGTTCCTCATGGACTCGCACGAGATTCCCCTTGCAGGAAGCCAACAGCTCGAGGATCTGTCGACGGTAAGGTTCGGCTTTCTCCGGGCGCTGCATCTCCGGCACGCTGACGGACTTCGATTGCAGGACTTTGCGCACCGTGAGGCGCGATACTCGCAACACGCGTGCGATCTCGCGCTTGCTCACTCGTTGCTCGTGCAACTCCAGAATCGCGGCGCGCTGCGCCTGGCTCAGCATGTCTGCCTTCCTGTTCCTTTCCGATTCGTTCCGCCATCCGGTTCAGTTCCCGGCGCGCACTTTCGATCTCGCGTTGCGCCTGCTCCCGCTGTGCGGCATTCATCTCCGGCAAAGCTTCGTTGAGCTTGCGGCCGGCGCGGCGCAGAATGGCAAGCGCCATCTCCAGATCGCGTTCAACCTGTTCGGCCGCGGCGGCCTTCGCGGTCGGCGGTTGGCGCTGCGTCTTCAGAAACAGTTCCGGTTCGGTGAGAATGCGCGCGCGAACCACCCGCGAGCCTTCGCGCCAGGCGGTATAAAGCTGCGCCGCCTGCCTTGCATCGCAGCGGTGCTTCACGAATACGTTGGCCATGCGCTCACAGTCTTCGGCGCTGACGCGAGCTACCGGCACCAGATACTTCATGGCGATCTGCGCGGCGATGTTTCCTTCGCGCACATGGCGCTGAACCGCTTCGGGCAATAGCTCGACAAGCGCCAGCCGCCGCGATACCCAACTGATGCTGCGATCGAAACGGCGCGCCAGTTCGTCGAGCGAGTAGCTGAAACACCGTTCCATCTCCGACAGCAGCCAGCCCTGTTCGAGAGCGCTTTCCTGCGGGCTCATCCGCTGCGAACGCGATAACAGCAGAGCTTCGGCTTCGCCCATGGGCCAGACCGTGGCTTCGACGGTGTCGCGGCCCAGTTGCCGGAGCGCGGCGATTCGTTTGTAACCCTCGATCACCAGGTAGTCGGCGTTGCCTTCCTTCGAAACCACAACGATGGGCGTCTGCTGCCCGCTCTCAGCCAGCGAGGCCAGCAGTTGGCGCTGGCGGTGCGGCTCGCGAACTCGCAGGTGTTCCCATCGCAGGTCGAGCTGGTGAAACTCCAGGTGCATGACCGGGCGACTGAAACCGAGTATGCGGAAGGTGGGGACTGGTCTTTTGCGGAGAAAGCGGAAGTATGCCGGGAAGTGGCGTGGGATCAGTAAGATACGGACGGATCTGGTCTTTCGTGGTGCGGACGATTAGTGCTCCCATAACGCCAATGAAATCAGCGCCTTGCGGGCCGAACTGGTCTTTCGCGACGTCCCAGGGAAGTTGGTTGAGGGGAGGCGGCAATCGCAGCGGTTCGGCTGGTTCGGGGTGCGCCGCCGCGCGCTGGTCCATTCGCCATGCGATGGAATAGCCGGGGTTCTGATTACGCCAGTTTGCCTGGGTCTTCTGACGGCGCGCCTTCTGACACTCAGGACGTTCGCAGGCTCGTTGCCTGCTTCCCACTCGCGGATTCGGCCGGAACCACCGGCGACAGATGGTGCACGGTCTCTTCCGGGCCTCGGGCATCGTGATGTTCTATCGTCTTCATCACGAGTGTTCGCTCGCCCCCAGGTCTACGGGATCAGTTCAGAATCCCTGGGTCATTTCTGGCGAGCAGAGGTGGGTCAGTTCTCGAAAGCGCCGAAGGACTCCGCCCGTTTTACATCCAGAGCGGCGAATAGAGAAGTAGTGCCGTGGCCTTTTGTAGTCATAGGTCCGGCGTTCAACCTGACCGGGGCACATGGGTAACAAACGCTGAGTCCGGTCGAGCGCCTGAGTCTGCGACCTCTCAACGAGACACAACTAACAACGCCCAGTCCGGTGGATTCAGTGAGTTCGGCGATGTCCCGCCCTTTTCGACAGAGAGAGGATCTTTTGACAACTTGATAGTCTCGCTGCGACGGGGGCTGCAAGGCGAACGCGCGCCAGATGCGGCTCACGGTCGCGCAGAACAGGGCCATCACGCGCCTGCAGGACACCACTGATGGACTGAATGCGCAACTGCTCGTGATCGGCCAGCGTACCCGTATTTGATGGGGAGCCATTCGTTTCAGACAAATAACGGGCTTTCCGCAGCCGATTGGGCAGTCAAAATCGACTGACCCGCGAGGAAGAAGTTCTGGGCTTCTTAGGAAAGTAATGTCGCGGCGGCGACATCTTGAGGAAGGTCTTCGCATCAGAAAGAATGTCCGCCCCGGTGAAACGATGCCCGGGGCGGTTTCCGAATTGGACTGCAAAGAAAGTGCGCAACGGCTGAATTACTCTCGAAAACTTTGTAAAATCCTTGAGTGTCTAACGCAGAGCGCGTAGATGGACGATAAGTTCGCCCGCGTTGCGGACGTGGTCTTTTCGCAAGATGCTGTAAGGAGCGCTCTCTTGAGTGCCATACCGCGCGAGTTTCCGTCCACTAGCAGCGCCTTCGCAAAGCCTTCCAGATGTACACCGCGGCAACAGTATCGTGGGGTCCGGGCGCAACTTTGAAATAAATTCGCTGTTGCCTAAGGACGTAGTCTCGTCTTGGAACTAAAGGGCGCCCATTGTGCGAGAGGACGAGTTGAATCGGACAGTGTTTTAGATCAAAAACTGCGTTACGCCCGTTTAGAGCGCCGACGGGAACCTCGTCCGCAATACGGCGTTCTGATTTCCAAGCGGTGGAACGGGTCGTCCTGTTCAATCTTGCTTTCATAGTGACCTCTTTCTCGTGAAACTTGCCTCACGTTTGAGCGCAAGCTTTCTTGACCCAATCGTAATTCATTCACAAGCGGCGCAGTCGCATCACTCGCGTCTATCTTGTTGAAATCACAAGGTGAACTTTTTCAGAATCGCTGTGATCCACTCGGAGGATGTCCGAATCTCCGTTGAAAGTTAGCGACTCCTTGGATCATTCTAAGCCGCACTGGCTGCGGCGGCCATGTTGGCTGTCCGCAGCTGATAGGCTGCGGCAAGCGCGTTGACTAAGACCGGTAGATGGCGGTACCCGTGCATCTTGTTCCAGCGCCCTTCGGCGAACAACAGAGCCGAACCCACCCAGCGAAGGCGGTGATCGCTGCCCTGCCAGCGTTTCACCTGGGAACAGATTCGCTCCACCACCGAGAAGCTCGACTCAATGATGTTGGTGCTCGCCAGCGCTTGACGAAGCTTGGGCGTCAGCCTCAGCTCCGAAACGGTGAGTGTTTCGTCCAACCCTTCCGCCAAGCTTGCCGCCGCACTGGGGTTCCCGGTCAGGAGTTCGTCGTGCAGCCGGTAGAGCGCCTGTCTTGCGTCGGAGGCTTCTGTCTGCAGATACGCGGCCCGCATGCGAAACTTAACCCCGGCCGTTGCGATTCCGGCAGGTGCTCGGTCACGTTGCGGATCTTATGAACCTGACAACGCTGAATAAAAGCAGCTTCGCCGGCGTAAGTGAGAATGCCTCGACGAATGGCTTTGCTTCCATCCACCAGATACAGCCGAGGTTGCTGAAAGTTGACTCCCCGCTCGGCCAGTTCGCCCAACAACCCTTCCACGACAGCGGCATTTTCGCTGGCACCCTGGCGCAAGCCCAGCACTACTTTCGACCCCAGCCGATCAATCCCGACGGCCACCATCAGGTGCTGACCTTTAAAGATGGTTCCATCGATCAGAATCGCGGCGAACGAGATGTGCGCCAGGGAACGTTTCATCAACTGATCCAACTTCCGCCGGCTGGCCTCGACAAAGTGTTCGCTGGTCGCACTCTTCTCGATGCCGTAAGCGTTGGCGAACTGCTCGATCACTTCCTTATAGCTGCGCATCGTGAGTCCGTGCATGATCTTCTGCCACACGGTCTCTTCGATCAACGACGCCCGCTGAAACAACTCGTAACTGCCGAGCGGGATCTCTTTGTTGTTTTGACGGCTGCGTACCCGGGGCCTGTCGATGGGAACGCGCTGCCCGTCGACGATGCAGAAACCCGATTCGCTACCCCATCGGTAGGCCTGGCGGTCCGCATTCGGCTGCGATCGCTCCCCAACCAGTTCCTTCACTTCCGTTTCCATCACGGTCTCGATGAAAACCTTTCCGACCGCCCGCAGCAGATCGCCTAAGCTCTGCTGAGATAGTTCGACGACCCCGGCTGTCGGGAAGGTCAGCTGAATCGGCACTGCGTTGGTCTTGGCCCAATCCTCAAACTTCCGGGCTGCTTGTCTCTTGTCGATCTGGTATTGTTTCTTCACTAGCGACTCCTTTTTCTTGGCAGAAAATTTCCCAGAGCCTATCACGGCTCTGGGACGAGTCGCTACTTTCTACGAAATTCCGGACATCCTCATCCACTCTCGCGGCGAAAGGAGCGTATATGCAGATCGTATATTCGCGCTGTTGCGGCATCGATGTCCACAAAGATCCCGTTACGGCATGTGTTTTGGTATACCGGGATTCCGTTGGAGCCGGAATGCGTCAAAGAGAGTTCGCGACCTACTTAAAGGCGATGCTTAACCTGAAGTTGTGGCTCTTGGGGCAGAAGGTCACGCAGTCGGAATCGACCGGCGTCTACTGGAAGTCCGTCTGGCATCCACTGGAAGGGCCGTCGCGTGGAGGTGCGGGAGCAACGGGATCTAACCGCTACCGCGTCAAGTTAACGGAAGAGCGCAATCGTGTCCACATCCGCTCACAAGGTCCTCGAAGATGCTTGCGCCAAGCTGGATACCGTCGCCACCGGTATCCTTGGCGCGACGGGCCGCGCCCTCGTTCAGGCCATTATCCGTGGCCAGGAACATCCTGACTGGCTGGCCGATCATGCCAAAGGCACACTCCGCGGCAACTGGGCCGGAACTGCGACTGGCTTTGCGCGGCCGCATCACGGATCATCACCGGTTGATGGTGCGCGAACTCATGGATGACCTCGCCTTCGGCCAGAGCAAAATACAGCGGCTCGATACGGAAATTGCGTCGCGAGTGGATCTGGCGGCGATCTCCCTGCTTGCCACCGTACCGGGCCATCGACTTCATCACGGCGTGGACTCTGCTGGCTGAACTCGGCACCGATATGAGCGTCTTTGCCAGTCCCAGTTACTACCATTTCCTCGACGTTTTCTGGCGGTGGACCCGAAGAACCCCGACACCGTTTACATCCCGAACGTGGCGCTGATCAGATCGCAAAGGTGGAAGTCCGGATCGATGAGCACATGCAGCCTCACACGGCCCAGATTGGGACGGATGCGATTCCGGCGAGCGCCTTATTGAAGAAGTCGTTGGCGAGGTTATCACCTAAAAGAACGCAGTAATTAGCGAAACAATAATCGACATAACAATTGGTCCGTGTTCCAAGTAAGTATTCCCCCGGAATCCCTTTCTCCTGAAAAGCGATTCAAGCCTTACGTAGATCGGCCGTAAGGTTAATCTCAGTCTCTTTACCTAGAAAAATCGATCGGTGCATCCCACTCTCCGCGAGAACCAGTCAACCAGCAAAGAGTGTGGGCTCAAGAAACAGGCCCCCCTATTTCTGCTAGGAATACTACCGGCACCGAAAGAGGGCAGATCACCTAACTCCAATAAAGGAAACGACTCACCAAACCCTACACACCTGAGCCAATGTCTAAGTGCATCCCTAAAGTTTCTGGGGCGTTCGACCGAAGGACTCACATGCCTCGTAGTGATTCCTCGATTTCCACAATCGTTAAAAGCGCTGCCACAGCCTTCCTTCTCGCCGCACTTGCGCTCGTTACAACACAGACGTGCTGGTCCCAGGACGTCCTCTATCCGGCCGATGCGGGAGTCAAGAACGTAAAAACGGATTACGGAGCCGTCGGGGATGGACAGGCGGACGATTCGGACGCAATAATAGCGGCGATACAAGACAATGTTGGACAGTTTGGCTTCGGAATTCTTTATTTCCCAACTGGGAGATACTTGGTGACAAAGCAGCTTTCATATCTCTTGGCAAATGGCTGGTGGGGAGCGTTTCTCACGCTGCAAGGTCAAAACCAAGCGAACACAATCATAGTACTCCAGGACAATTGTCCAGGATTTCAGGAACCTACCGCGCCCGCGGCAGTGATCTTTACTGCATCTAACGCAGGAAACGACGATGCATCGAGCCCCAATTACAACCCCGACGGCAGCGGCAACCAAGGCTTTCGGAATCATATTATGAACCTTACGGTCGATACTGGCCACGGGAACCCAGGTGCAATCGGGATAGACTACATGGCCAACAATAATACACGGTTGAGCGATGTAACGATACAGTCGGAAGATGGCGCCGGTGTTATAGGACTTAACTTACAGAGGGGCGATCCTGGCCCAATGTATATCAAGAACTTAACAATCACGGGATTCTCGACAGCAGAATCGATCAGTAACTCATATGGCGTTTGGATGGAAAATGTCACCCTATCGGGCCAGACCACATCCGGAATTGACGCTACCAACGGCTCGCTTTCTATTAGGGGTTTCACCAGCACTAATTCTGTTCCGGCCCTCAGGATTCCGGGTTGGGGCGGGGTGGTGAGCATTGTGGATGCCACCATGACGGGAGGTTCGCCAAGTATAAGTGCGGTCCAGATTGGAGAGTATTCGCTCGGGACACTCTTCATTAGAAATGCCTCAACAGCCGGGTATCAGTCTGTCGTCAGCAACAATGGCCTTGTAATCCCAGGAACCACGTTGCAAGAGTGGAGCTCTATTACGCCAGAATCGCTGTTCGCACCAGTCCCCCCGCAATCCCTCAATATGGCGGTCCAAAATACTCCAGCATACAACGACACAAACTTCAATAACTGGGCAAATGTTGTTACCTACGGTGCCTCACCCAATAATCCAGTGGTGGAGCTTAGCACATTTGACAGCTATCCGGCGATTCAGGCGGCCATCGACTCCGGGCACACTACAGTTTATTTCCCGCCTGGCAACTACATGATCTCTCAGCCCATTCATGTCAGAGGGTCAGTGATCCGTCTGCTTTTTCTGAGCGCGTGGCTGCTTCCCTTGAATACCAATATGGCGAATGAGCCCGCAATTCAGGTCGATTCCGGGACGTCCGGCTCCGTTGTCATTGACGGTCTAGGAGTTACCGCCAATTACTGGGTGAACAGTTCGTCCGGATATGTAGCTGCGGGATTCGGTTCTATAGACTTCGTTGACAACTATGCTGGAACGCTTGTGATGATGAACAATGACTATATAAATTATTCAAACACGACTAACGCGAGCAATCAAACGGTATTTATGGAGAGCGTTTATGGTGGCGATGCTCTGTTCACGAATCAAACAGTATTCGCTAGAAATCTCGATCCCGAAACGTGGTCGCCAACCCCCACGTTAGCGTGATGGGAGGAGATTTGTGGGTTCTCGGTCTGAAGATTGAGGGAACTAATTCCTCCGTTTTAACAGTGGCCAATAACGGCAGCGCAGAAGTGTTGGGTCTCGCTGCTGGGGTCTTCTCGGACGTGCCGGGCTCGATTCCCATGGTTATTAATGATGGGTCGACGGTGTCCATCAGTGCTAGCCGTTCGAATCCCTACATAGAGAACCCAGGCGTTTCGGACTTTGACGCGGAAATTCAAGAAAGTTTAAATGGTTCCACGGAAATTCTTTGTCGAGCCGCCTCGGACGCTTCCCGTCTGCTTTCCCTTACGGGTACGGCTCGACGTTTGCCCTGTTTATGGATAGCCCCACGTTGGCATTGACGCCAAGCATTTCGAGTGTGACGACTACGCCGAGTTCGCCGGTCAGCGGCAGCCCCTTTACATTTAACGTGATCGGGACGAATTTCGATCCCACCAACTCGACGGTCGTTCTGGCGGGACCCGG
>CBDDBV010000036.1:0-1093105 GCA_965225785.1 Bryobacteraceae bacterium
CGAGGTCTGTCGCTCTCTTTGCCTCTTGCTTTGCTTTCTCGTCATAGCCGAGGGCAGACCACGCCTCCGCTAGAGCCGAATGGCTCAGCGGAAAAGTCGGGTCCTCGGCAACAGCTTGGGCGAGTAATTCTCGCGCCTTCACTGCTTCGAACAACCGCGACTTCTCGACGCCTTCCGCGTAAAACGCTAATGCAGTTTCGTTTGAGGGTAGAGAAGCCCGCAAGCCAAGAAATTCCACCGGAGTAATCGTTTTAAGACCCAATTTCTCTCGGAGTTCCGTGCCAACCCTCGAGACGAGGTCGAAAAGCTTGTCCTCGGTTCCTCTCCCAGAAATGGTCGCTATCGTTTCGCCTTCTACGGCGTTTTGGAGGTGGATGTCGAGCCGAATATCCCCGCCACCTAGCTCCACATACGACCCGACAATCACCAAGTCTACGCCGAGATTTCGGTTCAGCCGGGATAGACTCTCGTGTGACAAGCTCTCAATGTCCCGAAGGTCCAGCTCAATTTTTGCTCTGAACGTCTCCATTCCAGATATCGTACGAATCGCGCCGCTAGTTGAGAGTTCGGCGCGGAACATCTCTGTAAGTGCTGGAGACAGCCAATCGCTGCCTTTTGAACTTGAGAAATTCTGAAAGCCAAAAACGACAACGGACGGGCGAGCGGGAGGGCTTGGGGTGGTCTCGGTACGAAGCAACCGCCAGTAGTGGATCCCGGCACCGATAAGCAGGAAAATGAGCCCGACCATCGCTACACCTGTAATGAAGGGCCGCCGCCTCGGCGCGGGCGACGGCAATTCCTCGATTCTAGTTTTTTGCTGGCTCCCCTTGGCCAGGCTTGGACAAGACTCCCCCAGCCCAAGCGTTCCTTGTAGCGGTCCCAATTCTGTCTCGGCGGCAGTCGGTTCGTCCGTAGTAATTGCGGACATTCGATTTGCATTCTGAGCGGGAGGCTGAGGCTGACCCTCTGGTTCTCGAAACCTTCGCGAAAAACGCGGAAGGTAGTGCCCGCCGGGGTATTCCACTAAGATAGGATCATTGCGCCCTTCGGTCTCGTAATAAATTCGAAGTTTAGCCCGAAGGCGTAGTGCCGCCGTACGCACCGTCGAATCAATGGATGGATCGTACGTTGCCGGCTTGTCAAATACCTCCAATGCAATGGAATACTCCTTCAGCGCGTCCCCTTGACCTTCTAGCTGTTGCTTGATCGTGAATTCGAGGAATTGTTTAAGGCGCGCTGATCCTACAAACGTCTTACTACCTAGGATACGGCCAAGTTGGGCTTCAATCGATTCTAGATTTCGATCGTCGGCACTCGGCTCGAGAAATTCATATGTGCTCCCGACCGGGATCTCGTCTCCTGGCATTGTCTCTCGGGTAAGGGTATCGCATGAGAACCGGATCGAGGATTGGGAATTTACGAACTCATAAGCTGGCTAACGACCGGGTGAAACGGTCTGTAACGTCACGAAACGTGTTTATTTTCTTAGCCGCCAAAGTAAACTCGCCACTGGCTGCGCTGACATTTCGGTTCTTAACAGGGAAACTTTAGCGGGCCAGATCTTGAGTGACGAAGGAGTTCTTCGATGAAAAAACGACTAAGCAGGATTGCTTGTAAATCCGCAAATCTAACGCACAAGTTGCAACAATGTGCTTCTACTTGGAGGCCAGCGCTCCTGGCGGTCCCCGTCGCGGTTTTCGCATTAGCCGCCAATGCTCAGTGGATCCAGACCGAGCCAATCGGTCGAGCTCATTCAGCAACCGCATACATCCAGAGCACGAACCAGATGATTGTGTTTGGAGGAAACGATCAGAGCGCGAAGGATTATAACGACGTCTGGAAGCTGAACGGCGCGAACGATTCCGGTCGTGTCCGGCCATCTTGGTCGCAGGTGGCTCCACTTGGAACAACGCCTTCACCTCGCACTGCGAGTTCTGGGGTTTACGATCCTAGCAGCGATCGGTTCTTGGTCTTCGGGGGCGGACTTGGCCAATCGTCGCCTTGCGTTAGTGAGGTATGGGTGTTGACAAATGCGAGCGGTGCTAGCGCGGCTCCAAGTTGGATTCAACTCACCCCGGCGGGAACTCTGCCTCCGGCCCGCTTGTTTCATAGTGCAGTCTACGACTCCACAACAAACAGAATGATCATCTACGGTGGGAATAACTGCTTTCAAACCGATTACGCCGATGCGTGGGTACTCTCCAATGCAAATGGCCTGGGAGGCACCCCGACGTGGAGTCAGCTAACACCGCTCGGCACTTCCCCGAGTGCGCGGAACTATCCGAGCGCCATCTACGATTCCGCCTCGAACGTTATGACAGTCTTTGGCGGGGAATCGGATAGCGGAACAATCCTAGGAGACGCGTGGACACTTTCGAACGCGAACGGCATTGGAGGCACTCCGAATTGGACACTGCTTTCGCCGAGTGGCGCTACGATTCCGCCACGGGCCGGACACACAGCGACATATGACTCTGTGAACAATAGAATGACCGTATTTGGAGGAGCGAACGGGACCGGGACTCTTCTTAACGACACCTGGGTGTTGCTGGCGGCAAACGGAGAGGGGGGCACTCCAGAGTGGCTTCAACTCGGTCCCTTCTCCCCGGATCCGCTCCCTACAGAGTTCGCCCGTGCAACCTACGACCCCCGCACCAATCGAATGACGATTTTCGGTGGTATCACCAATTCGAATGGCTTCCTGAATACGGTCTGGGTTCTCGCGAACGCAAACGGATTGTAAAACGGTCGCTGGTCTTGGGCCATAGTCGCGGAACTGTGGCCCGTCGGCCGGCGAGTCTAGTCCAGGGACTCAGCACTGCAAAGTCGCGTCGGCTCTGGTGCAAACGGTTTCGCCGCGAAGGATGATAGCGATGCCGCAATTCGTTCCGATCGAAGAGCTGTTCAAAGGTCGACATTTCGACCATGAGATCGTCATCCTCTGCGTCCGTTGGTATCTCAGTTTCAAGCTGAGCTACCGCGATCTGGTGACCATGATGGGCGAACGCGACATCGCAATGGCGTACACCACAATCCTGCGTTGGGTCCAGGATTACAGCGCAGCTTTTTGTCTGAAATAAGTGGCTCGGGGAACGGGATTCGAACCTAACCCCGTCCGGTTAACAGAAACGTAGGAGAGAGTGCATTTCTTTGCACTTCCCGAGTTGCCGGAACTGCGCCACTATCGGGCATCACCTCGGATGACGAGCTTGCACCAGCAGTGTGTGCCTTCATTGGCTGAAGTGTCCGGTGGACGCGGGTTTCGGAAGCAACGGAGGCGAGACGAGATCTACTTGTTCACGAGGCCGTTGCGAAGAATTGAGCGGCGAAATAGTGTTTTCCGGAGCAGCGGCACCGAAAAGGCGCGGTGTAATCAAATGGCGGGGTGCACGCGCGCTGCCGCAGCGGTTCCAGATGACGCCTGGAATCTCTTTCGTTCGCTAACGGGCTACAGCTTTTTCTGGACGGCGGCCCACGCCTCCATGGCCTCGACCATGTCGTGAAACGGAGCTTCGAGAGCCTCCGCAATCTTCCAGAGCCGAATCGCCGTCGGATTCAGGATTCCCCGTTCGACCCGGCTCAAATAAGTTCGCTCGAAGCCGCATTGCGCGCTCAGCAGTTCCTGCGAGAACCCGGCTTTGCGGCGAAACTCGGACACAACGACGCCGATTGCTTTTTTTTTCAGGTCGGTCGGCTGGATTTGGCGTGGACCCCGTTGCATCCGCAGACTTAAGCGTGTTACGGTGGCGCTTATAAGCCAACGGCATATATGCCTCAATTTGGACCGACCCTCCTTTATTCCGCGCCCGGGAACATGGACTGCCGAGAGACCCGCACAGCCTCCCGAAGAGCGCCGGCGGAATCGAGAACGCGTTGGCCGATATAAGACTGTTCCGGATGCAGGCCGACACGGTCCGGGAACTTCCGGCCGAATCCATCGCCATCGAGAAATCCCTGCAGTCGCTGCTCGAGAAGAACCTCGAAGGGTTCCTCGGAGTGCGGTTTCTGGCGAGCGAGTACATTACCGGCAGGCGGCACGGAGGACGCATCGACACGCTTGGGCTGGACGACAACAATTGCCCGGTCATCATCGAATACAAGCGCGCAATGAACGAGAACGTCATCAATCAGGGCTTGTTCTACCTCGATTGGCTGATGGACCACCAAGGCGAATTCACTTTGGAAGTGATCCGGCGGCTGGGACCGGAGTTCGTGGAAAAGATCGACTGGCCGGGTACGCGGCTCCTGTGCATCGCGGGCGACTTCACGAGATACGACGAGTACGCCGTGATGCAGATCCCGCGCAATGTGGAATTGCTGCGCTATCGGCGGTACGGCGCCGATCTTCTTTTGTTGGAACTGGTGAACTCCGGGACTGCCGAGACGGAGCACAAGCAGACGAAAGCAGCAAAGGCGCAACACTTCGCCGATCCGGTTCTCTCCGGCATACCTCCGGCCGGGTCATCCCAGGAGCTGTGGGAATCGCTCAAAGCTTTCTTGATGGCGATCGGCGACGACGTCACGATGAAGGCGTTGGAGCATTACACCGCGTTCCGCCGTATCAAGAACTTCGCGTGCGTGAAGATTCTGAGCAACGAACTTCAGGTATGGGTAAAGGTGGATCCGTCGACCGTCCCGTTGCGCGAGGGGTTTACGCGGGATGTAACGAACATCGGCCATCTGGGCACCGGGAATCTGGAGGTCCGTCTTCAGAATGCATCCGATCTCGAAGAAGCCCAGCCCCTATTGCTCAGCAGCTACCGCCAGAGTTAAAGGACGGATTTCGGCAGGGCATTGTCGGCCCGCTCAGCAGAAGGAGTTCAGTCTTGTACTTAGTCGCTCGCGCGGGCTTCTTGCACATTCCGCTGCGTTAAGAGCGCCGCAAGAGCTTCTTCTTTCTTGCGCGTGAATTTTGAGCCGGCGCTTCCCATCCGATACCTCCCGCAATCATTTTGTCGCCGGGTGTTCAAGTTTTGCGGGATTGACTTGCCTGTGTCCCGCCCCGGAGTGATGAATGTGATCGTCGCGGACCAGTTCGCGCAAGGAGAAGAACCGTGAAAAGTTTTGGAATTAACGCCGAGAACCACATCAACATCTACGACGGAGCCGCCACCCGTCCCCACGAGATCATTTTCAGCACCGACGAGCAGCTTGCCCTGGTAGCCGAGGAACTGCCAACCAGCCGTCTGGTCGAGATTTGGAACGCGCTGCCGGGCGCCACGCCGGTCAAGAAGTTCAAGGATCGTGCGACCGCCCTCAGCCGCATTTGGAAAGCGGTAAGCGAATTGGAATGCGTCAGCCAAGCGGAAGAGCCGGGCGACGCAGCACCCGATACAGTTGAAGTCGACGGCCCAGTTATCGAGGAGCCAATAGCGGAAGCCGAGTTCTAAACCAGTCGAGGAGCCGGAGCGCACGGTTCCCGAGGAAGCTCCACAGACGCCCGACGTCACGCCGGTGGAAGCGGAGTCGACCGATAAGGCCACCCCAGCCAGGAAGGCCCCCAAAACGCCGTAACGCCGCCGGGACGCGCGAGGGCAGCAAGACCGAAACCGTGATGGTGTCGCTCAAGCGCGAGGGCGGCGTAAGCTTACCGGAACTAATGGCGGCAACCGGCTGGCAAGCGCATTCCGTCCGCGGCTTCCTTTCCGGCGCCGTCGGGAAGAAAATGGGACTGGCGGTCGTGTCCACGAAGCAGGAGGATGGTACGCGGGTCTATTCGCTAGCCATTAGCATCGTTTCACGCTCCACTCGCCCGCCCGGTTCAAAGCCGTTGCGGGCTTTTTTCGTTGTGCGCGGATTTGGCTTGCTGTTGTCCCGGGAAAGAGCGATGAATGGTGC
The DNA here is from genome assembly GCA_965225785.1 of Bryobacteraceae bacterium. Classification (GTDB taxonomy): domain Bacteria; phylum Acidobacteriota; class Terriglobia; order Bryobacterales; family Bryobacteraceae; genus Bog-113. The sequence continues at coordinate 5,839 of CBDDBV010000036.1, forward strand.
GAACAGGAGACGCGGATGAATCAACTTACGGAAAAAGCAAACGGGAAGACGACGACTGACGAGAGCGCGGAACTTGGATTCGGAACGCTGCTGGTCGCGGAAGACGAAAAGGGCGGGTACGAGCCCGTAGCCCTGGTAAGCACATTGCGCGAAGCACGGGAACTGGCAGCCGGGGATTTCCGGCTCAGGCTTGCGGACGTCGAGAACGGAAATTCTCCGCTCTGCCCGGACCGTTACGCAATCTGGGTCCGGCGCTCGGCAGGCTACACGGTTCTGACGGCGATCGAGCCGGAGTAAGCGCGTCAGTAACACCAACCTCCCGCTAACATGCCCGCTCGGTAATCGCCGTGGCGGGCTTCTTCGCTTCCATCAGTTTGGGTGGTGTGTGGAGTGGCCGCGGCCTTGATCGCCGAGAACCGCGCGGAACGAACGGGTTCCCCTGGTTCCAAAATCATCGTGTACATGTCTTTGTAAGTTCCTTTCGCGTTTTCAATTGCAGCAACCCCGAAACTCGATCTTTGGACGGAGCAGCATCGCATGCCACAACACCCGCTGGCGGTCGGGCTGGCACCAGACAACCAGCCAGCCGTCTAGCGACGAGCCCAGCGGCAGCGCTTGAGCGGTACGGATGAACTTGGTTTCCACCGGGGAACGGTCGGGGGGGTCGCGTTGCACACCGCTATTCATGCCTCCGCGGCCCGGCACATGGCAAGTCCATTCGGAGGGGAATTCCGCGATCTCGGTAATTTCGAGGCTTGATCGCAAAGACCGCGATTCGCCTTGACTGTGGGCGGGAGCATCAGCCTACACTCGAACGGTTCCTGCGAGCCAGGGGAGACGGATTGGGTTCAGTACGAGGGAAAGTCTATCGGCGCCTGCTGCGGCTCAATCGCGGCTTCGACGCCGTGACGAAGAGTCTCAATGCGCTACGGAAGCACGAAGCCTTCGACCGCGGCGAACTGAAGCGCATGCGGGACCGCGCCGAGGAGACGCGCGCTTCCGCCAACTCCTACCTCACCGCCGCGCTCGAAACCGTGGAGACGGACGAAGCCGGGCGGCTCTTCCGCAAGCGTATCGCCCAAGAGCAGGCGGATGAACAACATACTGGCTGAATAAAGCCCGCTGGCGGCTTGACTTCCACGGGGCCGGATCGCCCTAACATGCCGCATGTCCAAACGCACCGTAGTTCCCATTCACGAAGGTCCCCCGGCGGAGTTCCCCGGCGACCGGATCACCATCGTCGTCGGCTCCCACCGTCATCTGCTGAATCTCCGCACCCTGGAATCGAGAGATCTGCCGCCCAAACAGCTTCTCGCATTTCCGGTGCGGAATCCGCCGGATGGACTTGCTATCGGCGCCGCTCCGAGTGATCTATGTCCTGACCGCCACCAGCGGCAAGGAGAAGCAACCAACATGAAACGATTCAGCATCACTCAGGAGAACGCGGTCAGCGTGCTGCGTGAGGACGAAGCGAGCGCACCCGAAAGCGCCGTGTTCCACTCCGAACAGGAACTGGAGACTGTCGGCGGCCACTGGCCGGTCTCGCGTCTGGTCGAAATCTGGAACGGGCTGCCGGGAGTCGCCGCCGTCCGCAAGTTCAAGGACCGCCGCACCGCCGTGAGCCGCATCTGGAAACGGATCCAGTCTCTCGAACCGGCGGAGATCCCGCAGCCAGCCGCGGCCGCCGAGCCGGAAGAAGCGGCCGCGAGCGCCGAACCCGCCACGGCCGCGATCAGCCGGAAGGACCAGATCCTGGCGCTGCTGCGTGCGCCGGACGCTGCATCAAGGGACCGGGGTCAACGCTGTACTGCGGCAAATGCGAGGTCAACGATTGCAGATCATCGGCTTGTTTTTACTTGTTTTTCCGTTTGTGCTTGAAGGATCCTCGCAGGTAAGAGTGGCTACTTCGCATGGCGCCTTTGGCCCGGCTTCGGAGCCGATCGCACCAACATTTCTCAGCGTGGGTGCCACGCCGCCTTCTTCGGACAATCTTCCCTGTTTCGACTGTGTGGAGGGAGAAAGTAGCCCGACCATTGGAATAGCAATGCCCGTACAAGTAGTGACCAGCGGCGAAGATGTTACGTTCACGCTTGCTATTGCGGATTTTGATTTTACCGGGGCGTGCAGCGTGGGATTCGAGCTTGTTTTGAGTAGTGGCAATACGTTTTACACCTACGATCTTCCGTCCGGATGCACGGCTGGCACTAACTACCTCGTGTCTTGGCAAACAAATATGGGTGGTTTAAATGTTGGATCCGGGGAAATCGCAGCAACGATCAATACGAGCGGCCCGCCAGTCTCGATTGCTTACAATTTCCGCACGGTAATCGCAACTGTTGAGGTGCCCGTAATCCTCTCGATTGCGACAGCGAAACCGACGGTTCCGGGCGTGGCTCCCTGTTTAAACTGCGTCACGGGTGCAACCTCGCCAACCGCTGGGCTTCCCCGTCCTCTTGCCGCGTTGCTGGTCAGCCAAGAGTATCAGGTTATCAGCATGGCCACAGATGCGTCCTTCACAGGCACCTGTGGATTGGGTAATGCCGTGAGGCAGAACGGGCTAATTCATTCGTTAAAGGACGCCAGCGAGTTCGCCTGCTCACCCGGTTTATCGGCTTTTGCAATAAGCCCGTTGGTGGTGAACCAGATGGGCGGAATCCTTGCGATAGGTGCCTCATACACGGTCACGGACTCTGAGATGACTCTAAATTCCCATGGGAACTATATCGAAATTGCAATTTGGTAGCGCCTGGGTGTACGCATATGCGCGAAACACTGTTCCCGGTGCTCGACAACACGTAGTCATCGTAGACCCGTCGAACACGGGCAACAGTCCGCACCGACCGACGCTGGCGCGTGGATGATATGTACGTCAGGGGCGCCGAGCCACTTACTAGGGTTGTCTAGCCATTGCGTGAGCGCGAGCCCAGTTTTTGGTTACCTCGTCAGCTTCTAATGCGCGGCCCAAGCCCCGAAGGGTGTCCGAAAGATCTTGATACGCGCGTTCGAAAAACGGATTGAACCTGATCGCATTCCGGAATTGTTCGACAGCTTCCGAAGGCCTATTTAGAGCACGGAGCGCCAATCCGCAGTTATCGAAATCCAATTCGTTCCCGCCGTTTGCGAGGGCTTCACGCGACTTCTGGAGCGCTTCGGTATACCTGCCCAAATCGGATAAAGCAGAACTCCAATCGCGATAAATCAGTGCCCGCTCGGGAGAGATAACCGCTGCCTTACGAAAATCCTCAAGCGCTTTGTCCGCGCGGTTTGTATGGGCAAACAGAAGTCCTCGATCAACATACGCGGGCACTTGTTTTGGATCTAGAGCTATCGCGGCCGAAAACTTAGACTCAGCCTCCGCATATTTTTGGGAATCTCCTTGGGCGGCAGCATCCCAACCCCAGTCAACTAGGCAGTATGCGCACTTAGGATCTGTTTTTGCGGCAGCGGCTTCTTGTGCGGTAGCCTCGGTGAAGCGGCCCAAATGAGAAAGAGCGTTCGCCCAGCCCATGTGCGCAGCGACATATCCAGAATTGATGTCCACAGCCTTTCGGAAAAGTACAATTGCTCGGGCGAAATCCTTTTTTCTAAACTCTACCTGGCCCAAGTTGTAGTAAGTCGGCGCATACGAAGGATCCTCTCTGCGGGCCAGATCGTACTGCGCCACCGCGGCTTGGAAATCTCCTTGCACCACGTTGATCGTCCCCCACAAATTCCGGGCTAAACACCGAGCGCGGCTGTCCGAATTTCGCATCCCCAGTATGCGGTCTATAATTCGAGATGCGGACGAGTAGTCTTTGTGGTTAAAGAAGCTTACTGCCGCAAGATAGGGATTTACTTCCTCAAAAAGTCTCTTGGCTATCAACGTCATTGCGACTTTTGGATCGCTGTTACCGAGATCTGTAAGGATCGGCGGTCCCTTGGCACTGCCTTTTAGCATTCGAAATTGGGCATGAAAGTTACGACGTTCTTGGATCGTCATGGAATCGGTTGTCACTCCGCCCTCCACGCGAACGGGTTCGCGACTAAATAGCTCTTGAACGATTGCGACCGCTTTATACTTGGTGATACCCAATGGGGGTACTATTGTGATATCTGCGATGGGGCTTGGTCTAAGGTCATCGGCGAGAACAGTGTCGTCTGTAGGAAGTTCCGCAGTCTTCGCAGCTTCGTTCTCAAGGATGCCGAATGCGTCCTCGACCCCTTCCGTAAACACCTTGGGGGTGTACCCGCTATCCTCGAACGGCTTTGGAACGGAAAATGTCTCGAGAATTACTACAGGACGGAAAGCGTCGTGTAGCACAAATCCACCGAGAATGATCGCAAAAAGTGAAACCAAGCTAAAGAGTGTTATTTTCCTTAATGTGAGCTTCTGGATTCGTCTGCGTAAGCCGGTCATCGTCTTGCGTAGAGGTTGCATTTCCCGTCTCTTTTGCATTATAGATGCGCTAGCGTGGATCGAGCTGGAGTGCAATACGCGTAAGCATCACATGAATACCAGCATCCGCGCCTCTGAAGCGCTGCCGTTCGTAACTTGGCGGGACGGGTGGCTGGTGGTATGGTGCCAGGCCGAATCGCCAACGCGTGTTGTGGCATGTGATGCTGCTGCGATCCCGAATCGAAGTTCGAGGTCGCGCGACTGAAAGTTGATCGGCGCCGCCCGATTGATGCACCTTCGGACGAGACGCGCCGCGCGGAACCGGTTCGAGCGTCAACGGGCCTTTGATTAAGATGCATTCATCTCCACCCTTAACCGAAAGGTCCTAATAAATTAGAATCCTGTCCGCCGAGCCACTTATTTCAAACAAAACACCCCGCGTCAACCCATGTTGGTTCAAGTACGTGGCTCAGCATCTGAGCAAACCGGAAGCGGGCATTTCCAGCCCGCGACTGAAACAGTTTGCAACAGATTGCAACAATCACCGGCTGCGAAGACCGCCTCCGGACCGCCCAAAACCCGGTAGTGGAACATAAGCACGGGATGCAGGTATGGTTGATTTAGCGGCTATCTTTCTGGTGAGGCTGCGGTTAGATCGGGATGCATTCGGAACGGCTTGCATCCCGCTTGGGATGCTGATTCCGGAACCTCGCGAAATATATATGAAAAGAGGTGAAGTGTCTTACTCCACTCCGCGCCGCAGGCGCCGCTCGCGGCGGATGAACTCAATCCTCGGGCACCAGAATCTTCCGCGACTCCCATGGCAGCAAATCAACATCGGAGAACAGAGCTTGATAGATGCAAACATTCTCAGGCTCTGTGTAGAACAGCTTGAGGGGAATGCGTGTTTTTAGGACCTCCGATGTGAGAATCGGCACCCGCCACTTGGCCATGAGATGCGCGATCTGCTCCGACCCATGCTCGCCAGAGCACAATAATTCAGGACCTTTCTCTGTCAAAGAAAAGAGGACTCCATAGCGAGCCACCAAAGATAACTGCAGCATCCAACGCGCTTGTGTCTCAGCAACAACATTGCAAAGTAGATATACAAACGATACATCCTGGTTCACATTCGTGGAATCTTTCACGAAGAACCTCTGGAGCAACTCGTCCACTAGATCCTGGTACGGCCTTTCTGACTTGCCTCTCGCCAAAAAGGCGTACTCTGGATTGTCTAATGAGATGTAGGCCTTTACAATCTCTTGTTTCACCGACTCGACTGTTAGATTGGACATTAACCTATTGCTCCGGACCGTCCGGGTGCCCGTGAATCTTCCCTCTGCTGTCCTCATGCACGCGCACCCGGGTCTGGTCCCCGCCATTCGCCCCCGTTCCAACGGGTCGACCATAGTCTTTTGTTTTCTGATTCGGAAACTTCGGGTCAGTTGTCCCGGTAGCGTGCGTATCTTGCGTCAAGTCTCTACCTTCTTTGGCATCCTTGAACGTAGATGTGGGTTTGCCCTGGTTTATCCGGTTGTCATTCTGGGGCGTACCTGCTTCGTGTCCCGCTTGCTTCTGCTCGTTGATGCTCGCGAATGCCGCGTTGGCAAGGTTGCCACCAGCAATCGCTGCTGTTGTGACTCCATGGGCAGCGACAGCGGCGCCTGCCGCCGGAACAACGATTCCAACACCGGTCAGGGCAGCTGGCGAGGTTACAAGAGCTTCGCCGCCTCCGCCGAGGGCTTCGAGCGTGCCTGTTAGCGTAGCGACGGCGTCACCAATGGCCTGACCGGTTTTGAAATCACTATTTCCGCTCGTGGCCCGCCCCGCTCCGAGCGCATTGTCGCTGCCAAACGCGTTGGCCGCTCCAACTAGGTAATCCCAGAAATCTTCCCCGTTGGGATCCGTAAACCGCAGGGGATTGTTTCGCGTGTAGCCGTACTTGTTCCAGCTCTGCGGATCGGTGATGTCATGGGGAAACATCTTCGGATCTGGACTCGTAAACCGTCCCTGAGCCCCTGAGAAATACCGCGCCCCAAAATAATCCAGCCCACTCTCCGAATCCCGCTCCTTGCCGGTAAACTTATGGCTGGCCGCATCCCCCGGGAAACTCGACCCTCCCGCATTCGGATACTGGTTCCCGCCATAATCGTTCCCACGCGAATAAGACCCGCTCGGAATCTCTTCTCCGAACGGCAAGTAATCGTATCGCCGCACCACGTCCCCATTGCCATTGGTGAGCAATCGCGTGCTCCCCAGGTGATCCGGCGTGACATACAGCGTCCCATACACCGGCTGCGTCTCCGTCGTATACTCCGCCACCGGATCGCCGCTGGAATCGTAGACGTAGTAGCTCGTGAATGTCGAAGAAGTTTTCTCGATCCTCCGGCCCTCGCCATCGTACACATAGCTCGTCACGCCCATGTTGCCGATGTTCGACGTCGCCATCCGGTTCTCGGCGTCGAACGTGAAGACGTTTCCGCCGTTGGTGTTCTGAGTCTGGTTGCCTGATGCGTCGTAACCCGCCGTGCTCGAGCCACTACCCAGCCACCGGTTGCCCGTGAACTGCGAAGTGGATGTCGGCGTCAGATACGGGGACGGCGCGTACCCTCCCGTCAAAGCGCGGTTGCCGTACGCGTCATACCCGTAGCTCTGGCTCAGACCCGACGTTTCGCTCATGGACAAAATTCGATTAAACGCATCATAGCCGAAGCTTTGCGTCACGTTGATGCCCGAAGATCCCATGCCGCCATTGGTCGTGATCGATTCCGAAGAGATGTTGCCGTTGTTCGATGGCGAAGATGGATAGTTGAAGCCGAGCGTGAGCAGCGTTGGGCTGCCGTCGGTGGAGTGCACCTGGGCCGAGCGGCCCGTCACCTGAAGGCGGCTGTTCAACGTCGTGTGCTGATGCGTCTGGCTGGAATTGCTGTTCCCGAGGTGGTTCTGGTGCGAACGGTTCGCTTTTGAAGGATGATAGAGCAATGCCGCAATTCGTTCCGATCGAAGAGCTGTTCAAGGGTCGGCATTTCGACCGGGAAATCGTGATTCTATGCGTCCGCTGGTATCTGAGCTTTAAGCTGAGCTATCGCGATTTGGTGACCATGATGGGCGAACGCGGCATCGCAATGGCGCACACCACAATTCTGCGGTGGGTCCAGCATTACTCGCCCGAATTCGAGAAACGCTGGAAACGGTACGCCCGTTCGGTTGGCGGATCGTGGCGTATGGACGAAACCTACGTCCGCGTAAAGGGTGAGTGGATGTATCTGTATCGAGCGGTCGATAAGATCGGCAAGACCGTGGACTTCTTTTTGAGCCGGAACCGCGACGTGAACGCGGCGAAAGCCTTTCTGCGGAAAGCCATGAGGCAGCAACGGACACCGGTCAAGATCACCTTGGATGCCTATGCGGCGTCCCATCGGGCGGTCTCGGACATGAAGGAGAGCGGTCAATTGCCGAAGCGGGTGCGAGTGCGAGCCAGTAAGTATCTCAACAACGTGATCGAGCAAGACCATCGGCGCGTGAAGCAGCGGCTTAGGCCGATGCTGGGGCTGAAAAGCTTTAAGACTGCGGCAGTCGTGATCGGAGGAATCGAGTTGGCGGAGAAGATCAAGAAAAATCAATTCAAAATCGGTAAGCTTGGAGGAAGCCGAGCGACCGTAACGGAGATCTGGGAAGCTGCGCTGGCCGCTTAAGGGGAGCTCATCCGATAGGACGGCTCTTGGCCTATCCCCCTCTTGGGTTTGCACCAGAACCGCATGAACTTGGACACTTTCTCGGGCTGACCCACGAATCCCTTCACGGCGTCCAGACGATCATGGACTCGTTTCCGGCCCCCCTGGCATGTCTGGATAATCAGGTCCGAATGGTTATCGGAACGCGCCACCAGCCGGCACCCTCGCAAAAACGTCCCGTACGACCCCGGAGAGGGCGTTGAAGACGGCAACAATCGCGGGAGCAGGCGGGCCGGGCGCACCTGCTCGGGGCGGAGGACTGAACAGGCCGGAACAACTCGATCCCGGTGACTGGCGGCGTTTGCGGTATCGTCGACCGGCGCACTTGGTATTCTGCACTGTCAGCAGCGCGTCGCCGTCACCGCCCAGTGATCCCTTACCTGGAGGACCGGCGCCGATACAATCCGCCGTAACCGCTTTGCCGTTGAGCCGCAGTAACGTCCATTACCTGTGACAATACATCAACGATCTTGTTTGTGATGCAAGGATGAGCAGGTAAATAAGGGAACATCATATTGTTCGGGTCGTCCCAATCATGGCGGAGGCCAAGCCAATGCCCGGTTTCGTGGCCCAGTACCGCAATAAGATCGACGTCTTCAGATCCTTTTCCGAAAGCTCCCGCACTGCTTCGCAACACGAATCGAGAATCCTGGACGTTGAGCTGAACCAATCCATCTACCCCGGCGCACGCCACTACTCACCCAATTCGGATAGATCGTCACTGATTTTCCGTTCACCTCGGTTTTCGAGTACGATACCGCATGTCCCAAAGGGGGAAGCGCCACCAGCGAAACGGACCGCACACCGGGCACGGTGGACAGCCTGACCTGAATTTGGTCCAGATAGGTCTTCGCGGCCGCAGCGTTGTAACCGTGCCGCTCAAGTTGGGAATCAATTGAGACCAGGCGCTCGTACCCAAAGCCGGGTTCCGTGTAAAGCGCGTGAAAGGTTGCCCGAACCAGCAAAGACGCCACAATCAACAGGACACAACTGGCCGCCACTTGGGCTCCGACCAAAATGTGCCGCGCGGTCGTCTTGTGCTGCCGCTGCCGGGCTATTTGAAGGCCGGGCGTGAGTCCGAAGAATATGGTGGCTACAAAAGTGACGGCCGCGGTGAAGAGCAGAACGCGCAAATCGGGGGTGGCCGTCAGCCACTTTGGTGCGTCGAACTCTGTAAGCACGATTTTCAGAACAGCGGTTGCCAGCACCAGGCCGGCTCCTGCTCCCAGCGTCGCGAGCAGCAAACTCTCGGTGCACAACTGACGCAGCACGCGTGCAGCGTTTGCGCCGATCGCCATCCGGATTCCGATTTCGCGTTCGCGCTGCACGGCCCGCGCCAACATCAGACCTCCCAGGTTGGCGCAAGCCACAGCCAGAATCAAGATGGTCAGCACGCTCACCATGGCAGCCACTTGATACATTTCAGGCTGCATCACCTGCATGTGGCCGCCCGGCGAACTCCGAATGAATTCGTTATCCCAGACTGCGGATGGGTGCCGCCGACGCAGTTCGTTTGTCAGCAGGCGCAACTCGTCTTCAGCCGCCTTCGCTGTCATGCCAGGGGCAAGGCGTCCCCACATACGCACTCCTGAATTATCGAAGTCGGTCAAGACCTTGCTGCCCTCGATAAAATAGGGCTGCTGCGCAATAGGTAGCCAAATATCCGGATGCTGCCCTCCAAGCGTGGCCAATGAGTAAGGCGTTACGCCCACCACGGTCACGGGCTTTTTGTTCAGGTGAACGATCCGGCCAATCACGGACGGGTCGCCACCAAATCGGCCTTGCCAGAGTCCGTAACTGATTACCATCGCGGGCGGAGAACCGGGCGAATCGTCAAGGCCGGGATTCAGCATGCGACCATACGGCGCCCGAATTCCTAATTCGGAAAAGTAATTCGCAGTCACGAATGAAATGCTCGTCCCTTGCAAGTCGTCCTCAATCTGCATGGGCGGAACTCCCAACACCGCCATCCCGGCCGATAGTGTCCTCGCGTGGTCCCGGTAGAACAAAAAGGATGGATATGCCATCTCGCTGGTATAGGAATTCGGCGATCTTCGTTCCAAACGCACCAGACCCTCTGGATGCGGGACAGGCAGCGGTTGCAAGGCCACCATGTCAAAAAATCCGAACGCCGCCACGTTGACACCAATACCGATCGCCAAAATCGTCACGGCAGTCATTGTGAAACCAGGAGAGCGAGCCATGACTCGCAACGCGTAACGTAAGTCTTGACCGAGCCGGTCGATCCACGTCCAACCCCAGGCTTCCCGCGCATCTTCGCGCAGTTGCAGCATGTTGCCGAAATTCTGGCGACTCTCGCGGGCGGCCATTTCGCGATGGAACTGCATGTCATTCTCCAGTTCACGGTCTAACCGGCGGCGGCTCGACAGATAAAGCAATCGGCGCAAGAATTCGTTCATAGAGGTCAATCCTTTCAGGCGATTCGGAGGACGTCCAAAATGGCCTGGGTGGAGCGGTCAAAGCCCGATACCTCACTTTTGAGTTGATCGCTGCCAGCCTTACTCAATTGATAGAAGCGAACCTTGCGGTTCGTTTCCGAGGTGCCCCACTTCGATGTCACCCAGCCTTTGAGCAGCATTTTCTGAAGCGTCGGATACAGTAAACCCTCCTCTACTGTCAGTACTTCGCTGGAAAGAAGGTGGATGCGTTGCGCGATTGCGTATCCGTGCAGGGAGTTGGATTGCAAAACACGCAGGATGAGCATCGGCAGGGTTCCGGGCGGTACTCCAGACTTAGGCGTAATGTCCTTAGGCATAAAAATATTATGCCACGACTGTCAAAACTGCGCTACCGATTACACTGCATTCAACCTCAGAACGTAACGGCAAAACAAACTATGTGCCACGGCGCAGCGTAGAGTAATCCAACGGTCCGTAAAGCTTGGAGAATTTCCAAAGCTCAAATGCCGATTCCCTCAGTGCCTGTACGCGGCTGCTCACTCCGAGTCGCGCGTGATCCGCCCGGAGTGGTCATGACCTTCTTTGTATGTTCTCAAGGTACTTTCTGGCCTCGAAAACCCTCGATTCCGCGTAAACACCCTTGAGCTAATTGGCTCCGATGTTCCGCCCGAGCGACGAATGCGGCGCTAGCGCTTCTCCTTCGCCCCGCAGGTCGGTTTTGCTGGTCGCCCACGCGCACCGCCGATCGTGACGGTGACGCCGACCTCGGCGGCAAGCGCCTTGATTTTCGACAGGACTTCCTGTTTGCGGCGCAGAGCCCGCTCCTGCGTTTCCTGACGTATCCAGACGCCAACCTGTTCAAGGTCGGAGTCGCTCAGCGCTCTTTACCATCTCGCGTGTCATAGATCCTCTCTTTCCGTAATCACGATGCGCGCTATATGCGCCGCATCCTCAGGCTTTAGCCCTTCCTCCGCCTCCGTGCCTTCCTGAACGAAACGCGCCCGATGCTCGCAAATGGCGTCTCTTAAGCGCCCGAGATTCCTGCCTTCCGCTTTTACCTCGTCACCGCCAAAACGCAAGGTGAGCGTGTCACCTGGTAAGTATTTGAGTCGGGTCAAGTAAGCGTAATGGAATAGCCGGGGTTCCGATTACGCCAGTTTGCCTGGGTCTTCTGACGGCGCGCCGTCTGACACTCAGGACGTTCGCAGGCTCGTTGCCTGCTTCCCACTCGCGGATTCGGCCGGAACCACCGGCGACAGATGGTGCACGGTCTCTTCCGGGCCTCGGGCATCGTGATGTTCTATCGTCTTCATCACGAGTGTTCGCTCGCCCCCAGGTCTACGGGATCAGTTCAGAATCCCTGGGTCATTTCTGGCGAGCAGAGGTGGGTCAGTTCTGGGCTCTTCCGCAGATTTGGTGCAGCTCATGGAGCGTGACAGATAACAGGACCCAGTTGTGGACACGGGAGGACGCGAGCGCGAAGGAGTTGGAAGCCGGCACGTCCATACATCTGACGCTTGATGGCTTTCAGCCGGTTGACTTGGCCCTCCACTTGTCCGCTACTCCACCTGGTCTCTACGGCCGCCGTGACCGCGAGGATGTCTTTCTGCAAGCCATATCCAAAGCGGACTAGCGGTCCGAACTCGCAATGCTTCGCGTCGTTAATCCACCGGTGAAGAACAGCGCCGTCCTGGCTTTTAAGTGCGTCGCGAAAGCTCAACGCGAAACCACGCAGACGAATGATGTCCGGACAGTTGATCATCAATCGATTAAGGAGTGTCTGTTGTTCTTCAGTGACTTTGTCGGGTGCGCGAGCCGTCAGAATCGCCGCATGCTTAGGCGCGATACGCTCAGGTCTAATAGGCTTCGCGAGGGTTCTGCCCAACTCGAGGGCGGATCAAAGGACATCACCGAATGGTTTGACCAGGGGCACTCAGAACTCGAATTGATCGCACTTCTGGACGGCGAAGAGGTTCGGCGGTGAAAAAGCGGGAATTGAATGCGGAGCCGGATCTCGAAACCCTAGCCGATTGGGATACGGCGGACAAGGCCCCAGCCGCAGTTCTACCGACTCTGGTTTCTGCGACGGAGCTTTATCGAGGCGAGATCGTCGCGCTCCGACCGTTGTTCGAGGATTTGCTCTGGGACGGTCTGACGATGCTGATAGCGCGCCCGAAAGCCGGGAAATCCTGGCTGGATTGTGGACTCGCGGGGATCGGAGGGAGTCACGCCGAAAGAAATCGAAGGGATCTTTGCGCAGCGTAAGATCGCCAAAGGCAGAAATCTAATCTATAACTTTCTGAGCTTATCCGTGCAGCGAGGCAAGATGCGGCGAGAGAACGGGAAGTATTTTCCCGTGACACGCTCCCCTTCCCCTTCGAAGAAGACTTCGAGGCGCAGGGCGGCTTGACCATTAAATAGACTTGTCGGCGTGGTTTTGCTGCGGTTGGGTTTTGTCGGATCGAATCGCTGGCCGCGGCTGTTATCGATTGTTCCGGTTCACCATGGTGGAGAAGAAACAAATCATTGTTACTTCTTCACCTTAGGTGGAACGATCGCGTCTTTTGCGCTCTTTGCGATCCGGAATTTGACAACTTTCTTCGCCGCAATTTTGATCGTTTCGCCAGTTGCCGGATTTCTTCCCATACGGGCCTTCCGGTCAACTCTCACGAGACGGCCAAGGCCAGGCACCACGAACGCGGACTGAATCGGCATTCATTGTCGGCTTCCTCGCTGTTCATCCGGTTTCTCCAACATCAAGGTGAGCTTCCGCCACCCATAGCCCCGCTATCGTCCATGGACCTCTGGCCTATCCCTTTATCCGGGTCTAGGTTCGAATCATAGATGCAGAGCCAAATATCGCAGTACAAACAGCGCTCGGTACCGTCTCGTGTGGCACACCTAACTTGCCGTACTCCTTCTCTCGGTCTTTATTGCGTTGACTGTTCAGGCGCCGTCCGACCTCAACGACACTTTTCACTTTTCCGTGGGCTCCGACGGTTTGAACGTCGGGACGTCGGTTTCGCTTCTTCGGCTGCTGTTGGAACACAAGCACCGGCTGCTTCTGGTTAACTGCCGCTACACCGAAAAAGGCAGAAAGCCTGCGGCGATGGCTCCGGTTTTGCCATCACATGCGCACGGAAATGACTCCGGTCGGTCGCTCCTTCATGTATGATCAGACGATGTTAAACGGAAGCGCCGCCGTTCGGCTTGCCCTATTTCTGACAATCGGTTCCGACTTGGCGGCCGCCGCACCGCGCGTCCGTTTTGACGCGAAGCCGAATAACTTTACCGTGCCGGTGAATACTGGTCCAGGCGTCCCGCTCGCGGTGGGGGATTTGAACAATGATGGTGTTCCCGATCTGCTGATTTTCGATGGGATTCTGCTGGGAACGCGGCAAGGTCTACTGACGCCGGGCCCACGGATAGCCCTCGGAACTCCCATCTCAATCACGCTCGCCGATCTGAACGGCGACGGAAACCTGGACATCATCCTCATTCCAGACATGGGAGAGAGCATCAGCATAATGCTGGGCAACGGGGACGCCACCTTTCAAGCCGCGAAGTCCTATCCATTCAATGGGGCGAATGCATTGGTGACGGGCGACTTTAATCATGACGGGAAACTTGACCTTGCGGTGATACCGTTCGCGGGAGGGCTGGTATTCTTCCCCGGCAATGGCGATGGCACTTTGGGAAGCCCTGTTGATTCTTCCACGCTCCCGAACGTTATAGGGCTGGTCGCAGGAGACTTTAATAACGACGGGATCCTGGATATCGCGACCGCCATTCAGGGCAGTCCCGGCGTCTCCATCTCCCTCGGCAACGGCGATGGAAAGTTCGGAACTAACACCGGGTTTCCAATTCAGATGGATCAGATCGAAGTTGGGGATCTCAACCGAGATGGCAACCTGGACCTGGTCGGCACCGCATACGAGTATTGGGTATCGATCGCACTCGGAAATGGTGACGGAACGCTGCAAGCGCAAGACCTGATTGATCTTCCATTCTCGGCCCTTTACTCCGCCCTGGCCGACTTCAACGGTGACGGGATTCCGGATATCGTCGCGGTTGGAGAAACCGCTTCGGGAGAAACCAATATCGAGATTCTGCTGGGAAATGGGGACGGCACGTTCCAGAGCGGCACCCCGCAGGCTATTCCCGGCCGGCCGTACTTTGTCAAGACCACTGATTTCAACAGCGACGGTCGCGTGGACGCGGTTTCAATCACTTCCATCGGCACTGTCTCGATCGACTACGGGACCGGTACCGGCGTCTTTTCAGCGCCGCCGGTCTTTTCGGCAGGATCCAATCCAGGGGTTCAAGGACTGGCTCAAGGAGACCTGAACGGGGACGGCACGCTGGACATCGTGACGGCGAACAGCGCGACGAATAACATTTCCGTCCTTCTTGGTGAAGGCAAAGGCAGGTTTCACGCTCCTTTCCAATTCGCGACCGGCACGACCCCGGTCTCCGTCGCACTCGGGGATTTCAACGGCGACGGAATACTTGACGCCGTGACCGCCGATTCGGGATCGAGGACTGTGACGGTTCTGTTCGGTCACGGCAACGGCTCGTTCACGCTGGACAAGTCTCTGACGGTTTCCTCCCCGCCGACTTCGGTTGCGGTGGGCGACATCAATGGCGATGGCAAAGTAGACATCGTCGTCGCGACAGATCTCTTCGTGGACGTGTTCCTCGGGAACGGTCATGGAGGTTTCACTGCCGTAGGTTCGGTGTCGCCGTCGTCTCCCATCTACCCGCCCGCCCTTTTCGTCGCGCTTGCGGACGTAAACAACGATGGCAAACTGGATCTTCTCACGGTGGTGGCGGGCGGGACCATTGATATCGCGTTGGGAGCGGGAGACGGAACTTTTGGTCCTTCCGCAATTATCGAAGACTTCTTTTCACCGGAGTCGGTAAGCGTGGCTGACATGGACGGGGACGGTAACCTGGATCTGATTGTGGGCCAACCCGCTTCGTCGGAACTGCTCGGTTACTACGGATCGGTCTCGGTGCTTCTCGGTAATGGGAACGGAACGTTCCAAGCCTCAACATCAACCAGGGTTGGGGTGTCCGGAACGGTCGGCGTGTCCGTCGCCGACTTCAATGGGGACGGCATACCGGATGTGGCCGCAAGTTCCGGAGACGGCGTTTGGATTCTGACCGGAAGGGGAGACGGCACTCTGGAGACCGCAAACGGATATAGCTGCGGTTGCGGCGATGCTAATTATGTGCTGACCGGCAACTACGGAGGCAGCAGCAGCCCGGATGTCGTAATAGGTACGTCAAGTGGAATTGAGCTGCTGATCAATCTAACGCAATAGGTGAACAATCCCCTCTTCAGATCGCTCTGAGCTACGCGAGTCTTATCGCGCGCACTTTCAAGCGAATGCCGACGATCTAGTCGCATCCTTGTGAGTTCCGACTCTCATTCGACCTGCATATATGTTGCCGAGGCTCGCCGAAAACGTTGTGGAAGAAAAACGGATGCAGTTAACATGATTGCCTGGCACGAGGAATAAGGGAGCATGCGGGCCCGCGTGCTCCTCGAACTTGGACGCCAGTCCTTCCCAAAAGTCCGGGGTCGGAGCTGGATCGTCGAAGATATCGCCCGCGCACAAAACCGCATGCACAGCGTTCCGGCGGGCAACATCGAGGATGCGGGTGACAACGTCCATACGTGCTCGTGAGAGTTTCTTCTGCGCATCCTCGGGGAACGATTTGAAGCGTCGTCCGAGGTGCCAGTCGGCAGTGTGGAGAAGCTTCAGCATCACTTCATCCGGGCTTTCGGAGCCGGCCGCGACGTGGCTCGCGGGTCTGCCGTAATCGGCGCTTCTGCCATCGGGCCTGGCGCGATCTGGAAGGTCGCCTGGAACAAGCGGGTTACCGCCGGCGTCCGGTACCGAAGCTCGTGGTATTCGTTTCGCCATTTTTTGTAGACCTCATCTTCTCTCGATTCCAAATGCGCAATACGCTGTTGAAGCTCCTCGTCTCTCGTCGATAAACGTCCGATTTCGGATTCGACCCGCTCGCGAGCGCTCGAACCGACAACTTCGTTGCGTCGCTCGTAGGCGGACGTCAACTTCTCGGTGATGCCGGTTCGCTCCCGGCGGCATATCAGGATCTTGTCCTCAACAAACCGCTCAAGTTGCCCGATGGCCTTCTCGAAGTGTCGCTGCTCGCCCTTCTCGACTTCACGTTGATCGACGAAAACAGCCTCGTCAACCGCATCGTCGATTAACTGCGGGTCTACTTCAGAGTGCAAAGTTTGGCTCTCGCTTGCGCTCAGACGGATTAACCGCGCGGCGATGGAAGGGTCGATCGGCGCGCCGTCCACGACGGCCGCAGCGACCAATCGCTGCACCGGCTCAAAGCCCGAATAATCCACCAAAGTGACACAGATCACGCCGGCTTTGCCATTCAATGCAGACAGGTCGGGCGGGGCGGATTTGGGCAACTCCAACGCGACGGACCCGCCGGGCCAGGTCCGAGCCTGTGCGATGGCCCCCTGCACTAAAGGATGAAGGAGGTTTAAAGCCTGGGGTCTGTCAAGCCGCGGGCGTCTCCGGTGGCGAACTGCCGATATTCTCCGGCCTCCGCTGGCACCGCGGCATCTGGCGCAATTATAAAGATCTCACGGCCCGCGGCAGAGAAGCGGTGGTACGGAACGTCAGCGCTGTCGAGATAACCGTCGACCAGTCCGGCGATATCGCGGTCGAGATCCGCCAGTCCACGTGGCAGATCTTCCCGCAGGTGCTTGAACACTCTGCGCACATTCTCGTCGAACCGCGACTCGATAATTTTGGACGTTCGCTGGTATTCCCGCTCATACGCGTCCCTACGTTCCGAGATCTTGTCGCGCAGTGCGGCGAGCTCCCTGGTGACTTCGTCCAGAGTCCGCGACCGGCTGTAGATGTTGCGGAGGTCGCTCTCGAACTCAACTGATAATGCCGATACGAACATCTCCGGCGCGTCTGTCCGGGGTTCATGCAGGACCATGTCGGATGCATCGAGGACCTTCCCAAACAGGTCGAGCTTTTGGCTCAGAATTTCGAACGTGAGGCGATGCGCTTCATTGTCGCGCGCAATGAAGTTCACCACCGTTACATCGCGCTGCTGGCTGTAACGATGGCACCGGCCAATGCGCTGCTCGATTCTCTGCGGATTCCACGGAAGGTCGTAGTTGATGACTGTCTCGCAGAACTGCAGGTTCAAACCCTTGGCGCCTGCCTCGGTGCAGATCAGGACTCTTGATCGGGTCCGGAATTCATGCACCAACGCCAGCCGCACGGCGACTTCGCGACTCGGCCGCACCCCAGCATTGAAGCGTCCCCCTTCCTCTTCTTTCCAGATGGCATAAGCTTGCTGGGCCCTCTGATGATCGTTCACGCCGCGAAAGAGAGTGATCTCCTCATCCGTTAGCCCACTGTTCATGAGCAGATTTCGCAGGTATTCCTGGGTCGTAATGGACTCAGTGAACACTACCGCCTTACCACTGCCGCTGCCATCGCGGCCGAGTTCGAGGATCAGATTGATCGCGTCGAGGAAGGATCTTGCTTTGGCGTCATGCGGCAACGATCTGGCTCGGACAACGAAGCTTTCTACCAGGGCCAGTTCTGATTCCACAGTGTTTGGGTCGACAACGATGGCCTCCGAATCCTGAGAAGTGCCAGCCGTCTCTTCGTCGTCATCTTCGAGATCTCGCAGGACTTCGAGCCCGGTGTCACCGGGAACGAGTCCGGCCTGCAGACGGCGCAAACGCGCCGCGACGTTTTCGAGGCTTGCGGCCAGCGCAGACAGAGACGACGCCATGCGTCGGTGGAAACCAATTAGCAGGAGGCGACGTTGACGGCCAGCGAACGCACAGAGCGCAAACGGTGCTTAGTTAGAATCGCGTCCGCCGAGCCACTTATTCAACAAAACAACGGGGCTTTCGGTTAACTGCAAGCTCACTCGAATGAGCCGCAAAACCCGGCATATAACGCCGCATCTTCGTCTCGGTCTCGTCTCACCGGGCCGCTGACTT
Organism: Bryobacteraceae bacterium; assembly: GCA_965225785.1. Taxonomy (GTDB): domain Bacteria; phylum Acidobacteriota; class Terriglobia; order Bryobacterales; family Bryobacteraceae; genus Bog-113. Next base: position 24,397 of record CBDDBV010000036.1, read on the forward strand.
GGTCAAACCCGGGCAACCGGGGAAGACCCGGCCGTTGGGCATTCAGATGGTAGGTAAAGTGAGCCACCTGGACAGAAACTTTTCACGCGTGTGAACGCGCGTTCGCGCCTCTTAAGCGGCCTGCCTCGCACGCAAGAGGACACTTCTAACGAGGTAAATACGGGACACTTTCAACGAGGCTTGACACGACTCCAGATTTCTCTTGTAATTTGAATCGAAACACTGCATACTACACTTCGCCATGGCGAAACTAGTTCGACGCTCCTGAAAGGTAAATCCGAGTCACGATTCAGGAATGCAAGCTCAGGACGCCCAAAGAGTGGTCGTGACGAAAGACGGTATGACGACTTTGAAAGCAACAGCCCTTTTCACGGAAAGACACTTCCTAATTTCTAAGACCGCGCTTACTGTGGTGTTGGTCCTCTTCTTCCACTGCGGTAGGAACGTCCTTCTTGCGCAGTCGTCTAGCGTTGATCTAGCTGGGCAACTAGTAGTTTCGGAGACCGACACCTTGTGTATCGGCAAGGTTTTTAGTTGGACCGATACGATTTCCGATCTCCAACTGAACATGACTCTGGCGGCGCTATCTTCCGGGGGCACTGCCACGGGAACTCTAACGTGGATCGAAGTCAGCGGCTCCATAGACGCGTCATGCCAGGAAGAGACAAGCACAACCAACATCTCGGAACCCGTCACACTGACAGTCTCCGGCGATGGCATTGGAATGTTATCGGACGCCAACAACGATTTCGCGATCTTTCAACTCAAGGTCACACAAGATGGAATAACGGCGACCGCGCCATATCAGGACGGCGATTACTCGGTCAACTTCACCCTGACACTCTCGGTTATTGGTAGCTCCGGCGCGACTCTAGCGATTTCTCCCATCCAGTTCCTGCCTGCAGTAGTCGGCCAAGCATATGGCCCAGTTCAGCTTCAGGCGACTGGCGGCACGGCGTGCACCGGCACGGGTTCGCCATACTCCTGGAGTTGGGGCGGGAATATGTTACCGGCCGGAATGCAACTGACCCCTGGTGGAGTTCTCCAGGGAACGCCGCAGCGCGCCGCCTCTTACCAATTGCCCGTTACGGTTCAGGATTGTTCGCAACCCACGGCGCAGATGGCCACGGCGACGTTGGAGTTCACGGTGAATCCGTCCGGCAGTTGCATTCCCGGTAGCGGTCCGCTGACTATAACCTCTCCTGGGCCGCCCATAGTTAATTCCCAGCAGGTCTTCGGCCTCATTACGGACACCACCGACCAGATCACGGCCACGTACACGGCGCAAGGCGGCGACTGTAATTACGCATGGCACACTTCGAGAAACTCTTTCTTCGGGCTGGGCTACAGCAACTGCACTACCGGCAAATCCTGCACTTTGTCCGGCGTGCCAATTGGAGCGACCGAACCGAATCTTAACCAATTCTTCGACACGCTGAGCGTGAAGGATTCCAGCGGTGATTCGGCAACACTCTATATATCAGGAGGGATTCAGATCCCAAGCATACCCGCGAAACTGGTTGCCACCGGGCCCCTCAATGACCCGGCGATTCTCAAACTTCCATACGCTTTTACGGACTTTAACGCCGCTATAAGCGGTGGGCGGGGCATATATGCCTGTGCGCCGGCGCCAGATCAACGAACGCAAGCTGGCCTTACGCTCACTTCGTCCGGTGTAAGCAAGAACTGCATCATCTCTGGGATTCCGACAGCTACGGGGCAGTACGCTTTCACAGCTGAGATTACGGACGCCACGGGCCAAGGTCCCGTTTCAGTCACGGTGATCGTTACTGTTGCTCCGTGCGAGGTCCCGGGGCTCCCAGGACAACCCTCAAACGGCTGTGGGCCACCCCCAATCGTGCCCGACCAAGAGGGAATACGTTACGGAAACAAGAGGTCTAATTGGTTCTCGCCATCTCAATCGATCCGCGCAGATGCGGCGGGAACAGCGAATGCTTCGATCAACGTCGGGGGAGTCGTTGATGCAGCCGCGTATCAGCCAGTACTCACTCCCGGCGGCATCATCGCCATATTTGGCTCGAATATGGCCGATGGCGTGTATCAGGGCTCCTCGACGCCTTTGCAGAAATCGCTTGGTAATGTCGAAGTTACCGTGAACGGTGAAAACGCCGCGTTATTCTACGTGTCACCGACGCAGATCAACTTCCAGGCCCCGGTAAGCCCTCTGGCGTACTATGCCCTTACGACCGCCTGCTTTCAGAATCCATTCAATCCGGCGACTTTCGAGCCAAGTAATTGTCCGGCACCAGGACCTGCAACGGTGCTGGTTATCGAGTCAGGGGTTCCGATCGGAGCAGTGAGTGTTCCCGTCTCGGTCGGCACGCCCGCCATCCTCGCTCTTCCGAATGCCGCAGCCGTGGCGACGCACGCGAACGGGCAACTCATTACCCAAACCGTCCCTACTACCCCGATGCCGACCTGCTCCTGCCGCCGAGCCTGCGGGACTGGTTGGATGACGATCACCTCGTCTATTTCGTCAGTGACGTGATCGACCAACTCGACCTGTCGGCGATGGATAAAGTGTATGGCGCGGAAAAGCGCGGCCAGCCGCCCTACGATCCGCAGATGATGACGAAGGTGCTGGTTTACGCCTATTGCGTGGGTGTGTTCAGTTCCCGGCGAATCGAGCGGCGGCTGACGGAGGACATTGCGTTCCGCGTCCTTGCCGCCGATAACCAGCCGAACTTCCGGACGATCTCCGATTTCCGCAAAATCCATTTGAAAACTCTCGAGGGGCTGTTCGGGCAGGTGCTGAAGATCGCGCTGGAAGCCGGAGCGATGAAGGTGGGGCGGGTGGCGCTGGACGGAACGAAGGTTAAAGCCAACGCGAGCAAGCACAAAGCGATGAGTTACGACCGGATGATGGAGAAAGAGAAAGACATCCGGGCACAGGTAAAAGAGTTGATGGCGCAGGCCGAAGCGGCGGACGCCGCAGAAGACGCGCTGCATGGAAGGGATAAACGCGGCGACGAACTGCCTGCGGAACTGGCGCGGCGCGAGACCAGACTGAAACGGATTCGGGAAGCCAAAAAGGCGGTGGAGGAGCGGGCCCGGGAGAAAGCGGCGGCGGAAGGCGGCGATCCGAAACAGGCCCAACCGAAAGACAAGGATCAGTACAACTTCACCGATCCGGAGTCGCGCATCATGAAGGGCCCGGACGGCTTCGTGCAGGCATACAACGCACAGGCCGCGGTGGAGCCGGCGCTGCAACTGATTGTGGGGCAGACGGTAACGGCGGCAACTAACGATAAAGAGCAGCTGATGCCCATGCTGGAAGTGGTGCAAGGGCAGAGCGGGCAGCGGCCGGATCAGGTGATTGCCGACAGCGGCTATTGCTCGGAAAAGAATCTGCAGGCGCTGGAATCGGCCGAAGATCCCTCACGGCGGGTGGAAGGATTCATTGCCACCGAGCGACAGAAGCACGACGAGTACCGGGAGCCCTGCCCGCGGGGACCGCTGCCGAAAGGCGCGACGCGGGTGGATCGGATGAAGCGCAAGTTGAAGACGCGGGCGGCCAAAGCGGTATACGCGGCGCGCAAGACCATTGTGGAACCGGTGTTCGGTCAGATCAAGCAGGGGCGGGGTTTCCGGCAGTTTCTGTTGCGTGGGCTGGATAAGGTACGGGGCGAGTGGTCACTGGTATGTCTCACGCACAACGTCCTGAAGCTCTATCGCCTCTGTTATGCGTAACGCATCAGCCAACGGGCCTTCCACAATCCGTAGTGCGATCCCCCGAGGCCAATTACCGCAATCCTTTCCCTCTGCTTTATCTTCCTGATGAGTTGTCCGTGCAGGATGCCCTGCGAGATTACTTAGAATCGAAAGCCATAGACTGCCCCTTTTTGATTCTCGGACGGACTCCTAGGCGAACTTCTTGGAGCTGCAGAGGCTTATTCAAAGGCACGAGACAGCTTACAGCGAGCTGAGCAAATCGGTTACTATTGTATCCGGTCCGGATTAATCGCTGTGAACGATCCGCAACACGCGACGACGTTAAATCTCCTTGGGGAGGTCTGTTATCACCAAGATCGGAGGGCTGATGCTGAACGATTAATACGCAAAGCCTTGCGACTAAGAGAAAGCAGCGCGTCAACTCATCCATGTGACCTTGCCACTAGTTTGAACAATGTCGGCAAGTTGGACGAGATTGCGGGCCGCTTCGCAGAGGCAGAGGGGTACTATGATCGAGCATTCAGAATCCGCAGTAAAGAGCTAGAGGCTGATCACCCTCACTTGGCGACTAGCCTGTTTAACCTCGGTTTGATGGCGGAAAACAGGCGCGACCTACTCCTGGCTATCGACCTACACCGAAGAGGATTAGAGGCGCGGGAGAAATCGCTGGGCATAGACCATCCGCAAATCACAAATAGCCGTCGAAAACTCGCTGAGCTTCGAGAGAAAGTAAAGGAGAGAGACGGAGAATAGGGTCGCGTTCGTCCCGAACGAGGCAAGTCAGGCTGGTTGAGGGGCGGAAGGAGAGACGGTGTTTGCCCCTATGGCCGAGTGTTTGGCGTGTACCTGATTAACCGAAAAGACGGGCCCACGGTCTTTTCGGTCGCAGGAACCTTGAAAAAGGAAAAGCGCCCGCAAGTTTGGAGCGGGTTCGCCCCGACATCGAGCGGGTGCTGACATACCAGAAGCAGCACGAGACATATTTCCGTAAGATTGCGGAGCTGCGGGTCCGGGCGGACATTCGGTTCGTGCCGCAACAGCGCGGTGCCGCAGGCTAAATCCGCCGCCCCGGTCCGCAGCTAAGCCGCGCTTCGAAACTGGAATGATTCTTGGCCCCCCGGGCACAAGCCCCCGGCCCGTGGAGTGACAAACACCATGTCCTGCGATCCCAACCGGCCCTGCTGCGTGGTTCGCGACGTTTGAAGAAAAATGTCTAACCCCCGGAGGCCCAGCGCTCCCCAGCTCGCTGAGCCTGAAACGTGCCGTCGCCATTCGGCAGCTTGCGCCAATGAAAGACCTGGTTCGCGTTCACGCCGTGGCCGAGCTAGTTTTCCTAACTGCACCTCGGCCAGCCCCTCGCCCATCTCCTGCGGACTGAGCGCAGGACGAAAGCGCCGGTCGCCGTCCAGCTCTTTCAAAAGATCTTCGGGAATAGGAACTACGGTGCGTTTGGGCATGCGGCATGTTAGCAGGTCGAAGAAGCTTCGGACAGCGCGACACTTCGCCGGGTCGCATGGGGTGGAACAGAGAAGTCGGTGTGCCGATTGTAAGCTCTTCGGTCAGCATGCGTCCGTAAAGATTCGCCTTGCCGCCATGACCCATACGCGGATCCGGCGTCGGCGTGTACTCGTCCATGCGGTGCGAACCCGTGTTGTGTATACGCCTCTGCGGCGTTCCCCATTTAAAGTCTCCGAATTGAAACCTTCAATTCACAAAAAAGTGATGTCAACGCCAAATAGAAATGTCCTAATCCCTGCCAAGTAGAAGTGTCCGGTTTCGCGATCGAAGAAGATGGAGCGGGTTTATTGTGAATACGATGCTTCGGGGAGGTCGCGCTCCCTGGAGCAGATCCGAAGATCGCTGCGACGGAGCAGGCTCCGAAGCAGACGTCGCCAGACCCCCAGTCAAAGCGGGTCCGATGTTGCCCGCTCCGGGGGCTTTGGTTTTCGCGGACGAGTCTGCTTTGGTGAGGCCCCTGAGCAGCGGTTTTCGGATAGATCAAGCGCGAAGCTGGCCGGGCGGTTTTTGCCCGGCCTTCCAAACGGGTTTTCAGCCGCGCACCGGAGAAGATTCCGGGGAGAACGACAGCGCCGCCTTGTCCGCACCGGTCAAGCAAAAAATCGCCCGACACGGGGCAGCCGGAGTTCTCCACCGGGTAGGTCGCTCCGGCTTTGAACGGTGCGGCCGCTTTTCCGGTTCCGAGATAAATCTCGATTGCTGCGCCGTTGCTCAACGCCAAGTCAGGAATGCCGTCGCCATTGAAATCGCCCGTTGCAGCGCAGTTGATGCTCGCTGGCGTGGTGGTCTTCACCCCGTCTTGCAGGATTCCTTTACCGTCGTTGAGGAGGATCGAGTGAAATCAACAAAGCCTCGTCGCCTTGGCGAAGAGTCATCGAAAGATCCGATTGTGAGAGTGTAATGCCCATTCCGGCGCTCATTGCGGCGATCAACTCCGTCGTGCGAACAAGGGAGTGAAATTCAGAGCTCTCAATCCACTCTTCGGCTTGAGCGTATTCCAACGGGCTTACTAAGTACCTTGCCGGGTTCCTGGGTAAATGCTCAATCACGAAACGGCTCATGTTTCGCAGTATACGCATTACCCGTGCGAGAACGGGGTCGGCAAGCCGCGAGGCAGCGCGTGCAGCCTCGGGTGTCAAGTCATGAAATTCGAACGGCAACTGTTCAGCGGCGCGGATGAACTTGGTTTCCACGTGGCGGTCACCCAGAGTTCGGCTTTGCACACGACATCCTCAGGTGATGGCAGATGATTGCAGGTGATAGCAGATGAGGGTGAATCAGACTTCTTCGTTCGAATCGCTTGGATCGAAGGCTACATGATCCGATTAGGCGTAGGCATCGACTCAAGATCGTCAGGCGCGATCTGATTAGCCGTTATCGCAACCAGCTTCAGGCTTACTTGCAATTTGTAGATCACCCCGCAACGCGAGACGAACTGCGACTTTCGTACCTTTGGATCTGATTCGACGACGGGTGTTGCCGCAACAGGTTTCTTGGTCATAGGTCATGACTTTACCTCAGGCACGCACTGCGCAAGGCCCGATGCAGCGTCTGTCGGTGCGGTTCTTTTATCTACTTCTCCGACTCGGAATCTGTTCTCATGCGCCGACAACGTCCTCGTCCGGCGATTGGGAAGTAAGCATTAGCTCAAGCCGATCCAACTCGCTATCCGGCATTTGAGCCAGCATCTCGAGGATACGCTTTCGGTTCTCTTCATCGACCCCTGGGCGAACGCGACTCTCCAGCTTTTTCAGTCGCCGATTCAGCAGTTGGGTTCTCATGAGGGTTGCGGTATCAGTTTCACCGTTTGCCGTGCTTGTCTGATCGTGCGTTCATCTCCGCATTGCGCTCCAACTCCGCCACGCGAACCTCGATGTCCTCGAACTCGATTGCTTTTAAGCCGTAGCTAAGGACATTGTCTGCGGCGCGCAAACGGGTCGACGGTGCTGCGTTCGCATCCACCATGATCTTCAGCATTGTTGAAACAGCCGCGTTGGAAGCTTGTTGCATGCGGGCGATGGCCTGGCTGAACACGGCCCGCCGTGCCTCGCGAAACGCCAGCTGAAACTCGGGTTGCTTCTGCCAGCGAAGCAAGGTAGCCTCACCGATCCCGACTGCCTTCGCTGCATCTTCCAGATTGCGGTGGGTGAGCATCGCCATCACCGCCTCTTCGATCTTCTTTCCGAACCGGCTTCCGTGACCTTTCATAGGCACCGCCACTTATCGATGAAAGCTGACTTTGCTCTTGTCGGCTAGTAATAATCCCTGAAGAATTGCCTTGCCTGTGTTCCGCAGCGGAGTGATGAATGTGATCGTCGCGGACGCAACCGCGCAAGGAGAACAACCATGAAAACCTTTGGGATCAACGCCGGGAATCACACCACCATTTACGACGGAGCCGCCACCCGCCCCGACGAGACCACGTTCAGCACCGAGGACCAGCTGGCCCTGGTAGCCGAGCTCTTCTCGACCAGCCGTCTTGTCGAGATCTGGAATGCCCTGCCTGGCGTCACGCCGGTCAAGAAGTTCAAGGATCGTGCGACCGCCATCAGCCGCATCTGGAAAGCGGTAAGCGAATTGGAAGCCGTTAGCGAAGCGGAAGCGCCGGGCGAGGCAGTATCCGATACAGCCGAAGTCGACGGCCCAGCCACCGAGGAGCCAGCCGCGGAAGCCAAGCCCGAACCAGCCGAGGAGCCGGAGCCCACGGTCGCCGAGGAAGCGCCACAGACGACCGACGTTGCGCCCGCAGGAACGGAGTTGGCTGAGAAGGCGACCCTCGCGAAGAAGACGCCCAAAACGCCACGTAGCGCCAACGGCACGCGCGAAGGCAGCAAGACCGGCCTTATCCTTGAACTCCTGAAGCGCGAGGGCGGCGTTAGCTTGCAGGAGTTGATGAGCGCGGCGGGTTGGCAGGCGCATTCGGTCCGGGGTTTCCTTTCCGCCATCGTCAACAAGAAGATGGGCCTCACGGTCGTATCGACCAAGCACGAGGACGGCACGCGCATCTACTCGATCGGCGCTTAAGCACGGGCATCGTTTGCATCTCCAGCCGCCGGGTTCGACCCCGGCGGCTTTTCTCGTCTCCGGTCGCAGATTCAGCTTGATCCTCTTCAGCTTTCGAGCGATGAATGGTCCGAAGAGGAGAAACGAATGAAACAACTGACAGAGGAAGCAAACGCGAATCAAGTGGTGGATGAGAACGTCGAGCTTGGCTTCGGAAGCCTTTTGGTGGCCGAAGACGAAGAGGGCGGGTACGAGCCCGTAGCCCTGGTAAGCACATTGCGCGAAGCACGGGAACTGGCAGCCGAGGATTTCCGCTTCCGGCTTGCGGACGTCGAGAGCGGAAATTCTCCGCTCTGCCCGGACCGGTACGCGATCTGGGTCCGGCGCTCGGCGGGCTACATGGTTCTGACGGCGATCGAGCCGGACTAAGCGCTTCACTAACATCAGCCCGGCTAACGTGCCCGCCCAGTAACCGCTGCGGCGGGCTTTCTCGCTTCCCGCCGAATGATCCGCAACTCCTCCGACCAGTCCGCAAGTGCCAGCAGTAAGCCCTGCAGTTCCGGATGTCCGTCGCGGCGGCATTGGGCGATTCACGCAGCCACCTTCATTCGCTCGTCAGCAACCGCTTCGAACGTTCGTCCGTCACCATCGAGAGTTGCTTGCTTGCCGGTGTACTCCCCCCATCGCTTCACGATGCAGTCCACGTACTTCGGATCGATCTCCATCAGCCGAGACTTCCGGCCACGGCGTTCACACCCGATCAGCGTTGAGCCGGAACCGCCAAAGAAGTCCGCCACGACATCACCGGCTTTGCTGCTATTGACCAGTGCCCGCTCGACCAACTCAACCGGCTTTGCCGTGGGATGAATGCGATTCGCAGCAGGCTTCTTCTCCTGCCATAACGTCGACTGTGATTTGTCTCCGTACCAGGCGTCTTTCTGCTGAGCCACATGGCAGTAGAAGATCGGCTCGTGCTGGAATTTGTAGCGCCCGAATCCCCACGCGAAAGTATTCTTCGCCCAGATGATCTGGCAGCGCACTTCGAATTCGGCAGACTCGAGCGCGTTCTGAAACTCCCGCTGCCAGGAAGAGGAATGGCAAACATACATCGACGCTCCCGCCTTCACCACGGACCGATAGGAGGAGAACGTTTGTCGCAGAAACAACTGAAACTGCTCAGAGGTCATTCGATCGCCCTTGATGGTGAGCCGATCCTCGGTGTAACCTTCTATCTTCCGATTAAGTCCGATCGCAGGGCGCAACGCAAGAAATTGGGCTTTCTCCATCAGGTCCGGAATTTCGAAAACGGCGCGATTCACATGCGCCCTAGCACGCGCTTGCGTTGCGCGACCTCGCCGAACAATTCACGTGGCACGGCTATGCGCTCGACGTTAACAGCGTGAGTGTGAAGGTTTGCGACGAGACGCTCACGGCTAGAGGAACGACCGCTCCCGACGCAATTAGGAGGCTGGCGGGCGTGATCGAATGGCGGGGATATGCCGAGCACGACTTTGCGGAGCCCGATTGGTCTCGAATCGCGGCTGAACGACCGATCACTTCGTAGCAGCGGGTTCGCAGTTAACCGAAAACTCTGTTGTTTTGCGTGAAATTAATGGCTCGGCAGACCGGATTCGAACCTAACCCCTTCCGGTAAACAGAAACATGAAAGAGACTTCATCTTTAGCACGTCCAGCATTGCCGGACTTCGCACTCCGCTCATCAGGCATCATTGCGGCGAGTTCGCGCGCATCCCGCAATGCGCACTCTCACTCACCGCGTCGTCTTGGATGCCGGAGCGCTGAACAGCGCAATCCGAGCGAGTGTGCAGTCACGGCAGGCTGGAATGGCAAAAAATGAAGTCTCTTGTATGTTTCTGTTTACCGGAAGGGGTTAGGTTCGAATCCGGTCCGCCGAGCCACTTATTTTCAACAACTTACAGTCGATTCAACACGTGGGTGAACGCCACCTACTACGTTCTTTTCATCGTTCAGTTGGAGAGCCGACGAGTGCACTTGGCCGGAATGACGAATCCAGCGCTTTCAGCGTGTCGTCTGCGTCACTGGTTTGGGGGCAGCTGGGAGTTGTTTAGCTCGCAGCGCTACTGTCAGAGGCGACCTATTACTTCTACCCAAGTGCGAGGAAGATAGATCCGGGAAGTCGAAAGCGGTTGAAAATACACCGACGACAGGATACGCGTGGATAGAAGCCGGATGCCGTTCCAACCGACGGCTGGTCGGCTGCAGTGACGCAAATTGCCTGGAGAGGATGAACGCTCGCGGCCGACTCGAAGTTCATGCGAGCCACGCTGGAGCGGCTGTTTCTGAAGCTGAAGCGTCGTTTCCAAATGCGGCAAAGGCAACTTGCGCAGCAGGACTACTTGACCGGCTTTTGAAGCTGATACATCACTCCGCCGGGAGAACTTTGGTACTAAAATGCCACTGCTGCCTTATGAACGATCATGGTGACTCATTGTGGGTGTATCCGGCAGTAATCGCGCTCTGGGTTGCCGACCGGATTGATTGGCTGTTCGGGTGGGATGAAAGCGCTCCAGACCGATCCTGGGACCGCGAGAAGAACTGGTACCAGGTGTTCCACGGCGCGCGCAATTCACCCAAGCAAAAGTAGTTCCTCAAAATACTTCGTCAAAAGCCCCAGAATCGGGTCGATAAGGAGAAATACCGTTCAATGCCTTCTCCTAAAAGCCCTGATGCCAGTTCTATGGTTCCAAGCGCCACTCAGAATCAATGCGGCTGCAATGCTTTGGTGCGATCATCGGGGTAACACGTTGAGCATGCTGCCGATCGCACTCACGACTGTTCCGACTAATCTTTCTCGCCACAAGTGGGGCGTCAACTCGACGGTGCTGCTGTGGGACGAGACCCGGAATCCGGCCGGCTCTCACAAGTACGCAGGCGCGTTGGCTGTCGTTCGGCATGTCCCCGATGCATGCCGCGGCATCACTGTGGGCACGTGCGGGAGCTACGGGTTGGCTGTTGCTATTGCAGCGGCTGAACGAGGTTTGGTGACCACGGTGTTCATCTCGCGTAAAGCATCGTTCTCTTTGCCAGGCGATCTCGCCGACTGCCAATTTACCGTGCTTCGCGAAGGGGAATCATACGAGGATGCAGTAGAGCACAGTAAGACGTGGGCCGGTCGCCACGCGGATGTCGCCGACGCCAATGTAGACGGCCCATTTGGCGCGCTCTTACTGGACTCCATCGCGGATCGCACCGCGCAGGTGCTAAGCGATTCGCGCATCACCGATGGAGTCGATTTTTGGGTACCGACCGGTAATGGCACGACCATGGCCGGCATCGAACAGGGGGCAGCCGGTAGACCTACAACGCGGCTTTTTGCTGTCACCAGCCAGCACAACAATTCGATTGCGCATAGCTACGGCCGAAGAGCGTCTCACCTCCCTATTTCACCATCCGAGATCCAGGAGACGTCTGCCAACGTCGCATTATGCAGCTGGAATGCACTGCATGGCGAGGCAGCCTTGGGCGCCATCCGGCGTAGCGGTGGCGAAGTCTACGAGGTGGACGATGAACATCTGATCCAAGCCGCCGGGGAGTTGTCACGGCTGGGTATCGATGCCTCACCGTCTGGCGCGGCCGGGATGGCCGGACTGCTGTGCCGAGGCACCAGCAGCGACGGAACTCAAATCGTACTTATCACAGGCCGCTCTACATTGTGATGGACAAGTACAGCGGTCAGCAGCGCCTCTCGGTTGCGTTGCTTTTCGGTGGCGTTAGTCACGAACACGATATCTCGCAGAAATCGGCCGAGCAAGTACTCCGTGTTCTGCCTGAAGATCGATACGCCGTTACGCCCATTCTGATCGACCGATCTGGTAATTGGATTATGAATGACCGCTCCGGGCGCGAAGGCATTAGCCGACGGGTTTTCCCAGTCATTGGAGGCTTGGCCGTGGTCACCGGTGGCGGGGATCTTGTCCTAAAGGTAGATATAGATGTTGTTTTCCCGCTGCTCCACGGATCGCAGGGTGAGGACGGTGCGGTGCAAGGCCTCCTAGAGATGATGCGTCTACCATATGTGGGATCGGGTGTGCTAGCCAGCGCGCTTTGTTGGGACAAGGACTATACGAAACGTTTGCTACGCAGCGTCGATTTGCCGACGGTTCCATATTTGGCCGTGCAGGCCAGAGGGGATTACCCCAAGGGCATTGAGTTGGAGTACATCGGGTTGCCCGCATTTGTCAAGCCAGCCCGAGGCGGCTCTTCGTTGGGCATTACCCGAATCACGGCCTGGTCGGAACTGGAGGGGGCAATCCGGCACGCTCGTGAGTACGACGACAAGGTGTTGCTGGAGCCATCGGTCACCGGGCGCGAAATCTCCTGCACCGTCCTCGAGTCAGGACCTGGCCGACATATAACAGTTAGCCGGCCGATTGAGGCTCTGCTCGGCGATCACACCTGGTACAGCTATGAGGCTAAGTACTTCGATCCGGATTGCAAGGTGATCGAACCGCTGGACCTCGATGATGTCACCGTCGACGCTTTGCAGCGCGCTTCCTTAGCCGCGTTTGACGTTCTCGGCTGCGCCAGCCTCGCCCGCGTGGACTTCTTCCTTAGACCCGACAACTCGTTCCTCATCAGTGAGATCAACACTATGCCGGGATTTACGTCGGAGTCGATCTTTCCAGTCTCCTGGGCTCATGCGGGTTTGGATTATGCTTCATTGCTTGACCGCCTAATCGATTGCGCGATTAAGATAGGCCCTCGATGATTTTTTCTGTCAATTCGCGAGCGCTGCCCCACGAGACGGAGACCCCACCCCCGCCGTGCCCATAGTTATGGAACACAATCAACCGCTTCCGACGCACTAATTCAAACCGAACCTGGGGTCGGCTGGGCCGCAGCCCGACCTGATCCTTGATAACTTTGGCTTGCAGCAGCGCCGGCTCGATCTGGGAGCATTCGTCAATGATGCGCTGAACCTCGTGAGGATCGGCGGCGTAATCTTCCACGCCTTCTTCAAATGTGCCACCGAGCACGATATTGTCGGCATGCGGGAAGAAGTATAGCTGCTGTGTGTCCGTCCCGCGCATCTCGACGAAAAACTCTGTGACACCGGGATTGGTTACTAGGACGGAGCGCCCCCGTACCGATTTTACTGCCGGGTCTGGCACCAGACTTCTTGCGCCGACGCCCGCACAATTGACAATGATCCCGTCAGGCGGAATCGGAATCCGATGCAACATTTCCTGCCGCAAGGTCCCGCCCCGTGCCTGGAATCGGTTAGTTAGGTATGTCAGGTATCGAGGCATTTCCAGTACGGGCGCAACGAACCGCCAGCCCATGCGGTATGGCGGCGTGAGGTGCTCGTTCGGAATGGGTTCAAAATTGTCCAGGTGCCGGCCCCAGAGCGGTGCGTCAACTACTTGTCGCGACACCTGCCGGCCGTGCATTAGCCTAACGCCTGAGTTAGTTTCCGAAGAGAGGCGCTGAAGTTCCGCCAGCGTCGCACGACCCCAGCGGTCGACCTGCTCAAACGGCTCGAGCTCGTACGGCCCCCAAATAGCCCCGGCGGTCGCCGATGTGGTGTGTTGTGGCAGCTTCTCGGCCAAGATCGTGACTTCGAGGCCAGCTTCCCTCAAGCATATGCCTGCAGTCAGCCCTATTACGCCGGCACCTATGACGAGGACGTCACTGCTCATAGTTCGCGCTCCCGATAGGAACTGATTAGGCGGAGGATCGCCGGCAAGGTCTCGGCGATCGGCGCGGAAGCCCACATCTTTCTGATTCGGTGCAGGAGTTCCTCAGTCTCATCTCTGTGATCGGTGAGCATCATGTTCAGCCCGAGCGTCATAAAATCGGCCAATCGTGATTGGACGCCCGGCGGCAAATGGCCACCGGGTTCGCTGATCGCGGAGATGAGTTGAAGCGATGCCTCCCGACCTATCGCGGCATATGGGATGTCTAGGCCCGGCCGGGTCAGCCGGTAAGGGTGGTCGTGATGGCGGCCGGGCTGCTCGATTTCGTCCGCCACAATCTCCGCGATGCGTGGAGCCAACATGTATCCGGATCGATAAGTGCCAGTCGCCACGTGAACCCGGGTATTCGCTAGCGTTCCAACCAGCGGTCGCCGGTCCAGCGTGTAGGGCCGGTAACCGGTCCGAATGCCCATAAACTCTGCTTCGAATAGTCGCTCGTCGATGTCAGAGGTCACGGAGTCAATGAGGACGGCGATTTCGTCGACGGTGGCATTTGGCCGTCCGCTCGAGCCGCCCCGGTATTCCTGCCGGTTTGTTGAGCCGATGTAAGACAAACTATTAGACCGTGGCACCAAGTGGATGCCGCAGTTGAAGACCCGGTTCGGGGTGCGGATGACGGTTTCGTGCGGGACCTTGGCCTTCAGCGTTAACCCGCTTCCTCTACCCTGAAGAAGGATGGGCAGAGCTGTCTCGGGCGGCATGACCGCCGCGGACGCCACGCCGGCTGCGATGACCGCGTGCGAAGCTGTGACCGTCCCTTGGTGGCCTGTGACGACAACTTGATCCCCAGAAACCGCACTCGCAACCGTAACATCATCGCACCACTGAAATCGGGGATGGGCGAGCAAAGCCGCTGACAGCGCGCCCAGGAGTTCGTCAGCGTCAACGCCCTCCTCGGACGGAAGCCACAGCGCGTTGCCCATCGCCCGACTCGGCACCAGTCCTGGTACGTTGCTAGCTAGATGCGTTTCCGCGACGTGTCGGTGCTGCCGCGCGGCGGCCGCGATGCGGCTTAGCGCTGCCTGCTCGTCCGGTAGACCGACTACCCAGGTGCCCCTTGTGCGGAAAATTGTGCTCCCACGGTCATTCAATTCTTGAAGCCAGATTCTCCACAAGGCGTCGGCACGAATGCGTTCGTCGACATCTTCTGTCACTCTAAGCTCGGAATCGTCCGGCTGAACTTCAGAGAAGATCGACAGCATCGCTCCGGCCGCTTGGCTCGCGGCGCCCAAGGCCGAGTTGCGCGGCGCGATCATGCCAACGGATGCACCGCGGCGCAAAACCTCATAGGCGACGGCAACACCAACGATACCCGCGCCTATGATCGCAACATCAACGTGCGCTGTCGCGTAGTTATTTGGCATGCTGCTGCCCTGACAGCCGCGAGGCTACCGTCCTGACGACTTCAAAGTCTCGCGCGAGTCTGTCGATGTCGTCGGCGGCGAATGTGAAGAAGTTCCGAGTGGCCTGACCAGCGGCGTTGCTCTGGGTCTCGTATCCGCATACCCGGTCCCATATGACTATGTCCGCGACCAAGCGTGGCGGAAGTTGTCCACGCTCTACTCGGTACACCTCGATACCCGCGTCCGCCTGCTTCTTGGCCAGATCGGCCAGCGACTTGGTCCAGTCGTGATAGATAAAGATGCGCACAACTTTGACACCTCGCTTAAGCGCCTGCAGATTTATCTCCCAGTACTTCTCGCTGCGCGGAGAATTCCACCATTCCACATCGATCTCTTGCGCGCTCGTGGCCAGCATGGTGTCGCTCACCGCGGCCGTCAAGGTCAGAAAAAGGCGCTGATCCCCATAAACCGCGTTGAAATGGCCTCGCTGCAGATCAGTAAGCCTGCTGAGGCAGTCGTCGACAGTCTGTTGAGCCAGCGAAGTCGCCGACTGAGGTAGGTTATCTACCACGTTGCCGACATGTTCGGCTATTTGCTCGACACGGTCCGGCAACCAAGAGACGCTCTCGATCTTGCTCACCATCCTCGCCGTGCGAGTCTCCGCAGAGGAACGCCGCTGCTCGGTAACGAGAGATTGCACCTGGAGAGTTACAGCAATGCCGAGAAGGGTGGCGAAGACCCCCATCGCAGTCCCTATATCGGTGCGGAAGTAGAACAGCACTCCCAGCAGCACGGAGAGGACTGTGCCGATGATGAGGACCGGGTCTGTCAAGGAGCCGAACAAGTGCCGGGAGTTGCTCATGTTCCTAATAATAATAATCTGCGAGGTGGCCCTGAGATGGGCTGACATCGAGAACGGCGCGGTAACAATCTGCCGATCGCCCTCACAGACGAAGGCTGGACTTGCTTTCAAAGCGACGAACACCGATACGCCAAGGGTAGTTGCACTCCCGGAATTCGCTCTCAAGGCGCTAAAGGTACCCAAAATCGCACAACGGTCATTCAAACAGGAGTTCGGTGCAGCCTACAAGGGTGATTTGGACCTGGTCTTCGCGCATCGAGACCCTGTTCAAGCTGGATTCAACTTCCTCGTCTGTCTCGCTGCAGTCCGCTGGCGAGCCACTTTGACGTTTATTCGGCTATGGTGAGGGGTTGCCGCACCTCGGCGTGAGGGCAGTACCACATACCCCCTTGTCCATTGCCCACTATAAGAGCAACTGTAGCGGCAACCTACTCAATGAACGGCACGGCGAATCAAATGCTTCGTGCACGAAGCAGTAAAAGAAGAACATCAACGCAAGAATCACAAAACCAATGGCGCGGCGCGCTGATCGACCTCCGAAGAGAGCACAGTAAAGAATCCAAAACCACATCGCGGAATACCTCCGTCCCATCAATCTCATTAATGACCGGCTGTAAGTCTGCCAAACCAAATGCCGCAAATCAGCAACGCGAGTCCACATAGCAATCCGACGGAAATCCACATGATGGTGGTCGGTCGCCGGTGCGCGTCGTGGACACTCTGAACGAGGTCGCGCGCTTTCACGCCCGCAGCACTGATATCGTCCTGAATGCCGCTCCGCATCTCAGTCGCACAGTCTTTCACTTCCTGTGCCAACACTTTGCCGGCACGCCGTTCGACTGCACGAACGTTCACCTCAAACTCAGCGATGATCGAGGCAAGCTTCGCTCGAAGATCCTCGACCGACTCTTCGAGCGCAATCTGCGCCACCGTCATCACGGCGAAGAGCGGATCGTGTTTCCCAATCCGAATGCCGTTCCGGGTAGCAACTTCGGCGACCACGCGTTCTCTGTCGATCATTGCGCAGTCAAAAGATTGCGAGCTCATCCAGTTGCTCGAACAGATCGCGTTCCATCATTTTCAGCCGCTGCTTCGTCATAACCGACAACTCGCTATCCCGGATGGCCTCGACGAAGGTCAGCTTTTGCGAGATCATCTCCTCCATGTCGCGCCCGAACGTGTCCTGATTGCGCTTTGGAATTCCGACAGTTCCAAAGACACGGGTCTCGTTGTCGTGGAAGACTTTCATGTCGGCAAAGTGTTTTCCGTCGCGCTCGACCCGTCCGAAATACTCATTCACCCAAACGATGATGTTCTGCTCGGACGTGCTTTCCGCAAGCTGGCTGAAGCCGTTCAGTGTATCGAAAAGGGCTTGGCCGCCCGTGATCACCGTGTGAACGTACAATCGCTTATTCGCCTTCCGAAGCATCTCGTGAACATTATTTTCGAGGATGTAGTTCCACAAGGGAATGAATGTCGATGCCCCGTTATCAGCGACAAACGTCGAGGTATTGTCGGATAGAACGTCGTCCATGAGACGGTCGAACGCTCGTTGATCGATGCCGCCCTCGCGAAGGAGCTTCAGTTGCTCGGTCGGCAAGCCTCGGTATTGCGACAGCGTCTTATTTACCGGATCAGTATCGATGCAGCGAACTTGTTTGCCGCTCTGCAGAAGATACTGTGCCAGGAGGCTCGCGACCAAGCTCTTACCCACGCCACCTTTTCCCTGCAACGACAGGTGAATAGTCGAGACTGCGTTGCTTCGTTCCTGTTCGATTCCGGCTGCCTTCACTCTTGCCATCGTGCGGTTCTCCTTCGTCAGATCAACTTCTTTTCGTCAGGCGGACGTTCATCGTATTCGAATCCAGATCGTTTATTCAGGCGGCATATCGCATACGGCTTCCACCTCGGATTCTGGCGTCGAAGCGCTGCATGGGATAAGGATGTAGAACGCGTGGAAGTGGAATCCATCGATCGCAAAGCGCCTGCAAACGCGCCCACGATATACCGCCGCGCTGACTACGTTGGATGAGAACTCTCCGAAATAGCCTACGCAGCCGGTACCGAAAGACATTCAACAGAGGCAAGTTACCTGGAATCGCGTGATAACGGAAGTACCCCAGAGTCAACTTCCGAAGCCACTCACCGATGATCGCCTTCGGTTCATGACGGCGATGACTCAGCTCTGTCTTGATTGCCAGTAGCTTCGCCACCATCCGCTTCTTCGCCGTCGTGCGCCATACCGTGAATGCTCCGTCCTTCCGCCGCTTCCCGCAGTGATGCGTGAAGCCCAGAAAGGTAAAGGTCTCCGGTTTCCTTTCGCCCCGCTGTTCCCGGTTCGGAGCGGCAAACCGCCCAAACTCGATCAGCCTCGTCTTTTCGGGATGTAACTCCAGTCCGAACTTCGCGAGGCGCTCCCGAAACTCTCTCAGGAATCGCTCCGCTTCCATCCGGTTTTCGAAACCGACCACGAGATCGTCGGCATAGCGGACGACAATCACATCGCCCTGTGCCACTTTCTCGCGCCAGGCTTCGATCCATAAGTCGAACACGTAATGCAGGTAGACATTCGCGATCAGCGGCGAAATCACCGCCCCTTGCGGGGTGCCCACCTTCGTCTCCGACCACTGGCCATCCTCCGACACACCCGCCTTCAACCATTTCTGGATCAGACGAACGATACGGGGTTGTTTTGTCTTAAATAAGTGGCTCCCCGAGTGGTATTCGAACCTACCGCCTTTCGGTTAACTCGAAAATGAAGGGATGTTAATCAAAAGTGCCTCGATGCGGGTTTGATTAACGGTGGAGAGGAATGCATCCTGAATCCAAGGTGCCCGCCACCGGAATGCGAGCTGCTTTGGCGCGGGCTCGTCGTGGTGGGTGCGTTGATGGATTGCACCGATCCGCCTTCAATCGCAGCAACCTCGAAACTCGATCCGGGGCCGCAGCAGCATCACATGCCACAACACGCGTTGGCGATCGGGCTGGCACCACACCACCAGCCAGCCGTCGCGCCAAGATCCGAGCGGCAGCGCTTGAGCCGCGCGGATGAACTTGGTCTCCACTTGGCGACGACTCGTAGGTTGGCTTTGCACACCGACATTCATGCCTCGGTGCCCGGCACATAGCAAGTCCGTTCGACGGCCCTGCGAAAGCCCATTCCGACTTGACTTCCGACCGGTGGCATCGGACTAACATGCCGCATGTCCAAACGCACCGTAGTTCCCATTCACGAACGGCTTCTGGAAGAGTTCGATGGCGATCGCATTCAACTCGTCATCGGCTCCAGCCGCCATCTGCTCAACCTCCGCACCATGGAAGCGAAAGACCTGCCACCCAAGCAGCTTCTTGAATTTCCTGTGCCGAGTCCGCAGGATGGACTTGATAACAGCGCCCCGGAGAGTGATGTATGTCCTGACCGCCACGAGCGGGAAGGAGAACCACAACGCATGCAACGATTCCTCATCACCCCCGAGAACCAAATAGTGACTATCAGCAACACGACCCAGACACCCGAAGGCGGCACGGCATTCGACTCCGAGCAGCAACTGGTGGAAGTCACCAGCGACTGGCCGGTCAGCCGTCTGGTCGAGGTCTGGAACGGACTTCCGGGCGTGACCGCCATCCGGAAGTTCAAGGACCGCGCCACCGCCGTGAGCCGCATCTGGAAGCAGGCCCAGAGCCTTCCACCATTCGTGGAACCGGCCCCGGTCGAGAAGGTTCCGGCCAAGATCGAAGCGGGCGGGAGCAGCAAGAAGGCCCTGGTGGTGGCGATGCTCGACGCTGCCGAAGGCGTCACTCTGGCGCAGATCATGGCCGCGACCGGCTGGCAGAAACACAGCGTGCGCGGTTTCCTGAGCGGCGCGGTGGGCAAGAAGATGGGCCTCGCCGTCGTCTCCTCCAAACCGAAAGACGGCGAGCGCGTCTACCGCATCGAGCGGTAACGAACTCGCCGTCTTAAACGGAGTTGATCCCACACAGGGCCGCTATCTTGCGGCCCTGTGCTTCGTTCATCTTTAGACCGCCACAGCCAACCTCTCCGCCGCGATCTCATCGAACGCGCGTCCATCCGCTTCCAGCACCGCCTGCTGGTGCACCAGATCCTGCCAGCGCTTCACGATCACGTCCACATACTTCGGATCAAGTTCGATCAACCGTCCTTTTCGTTCGGTCTTCTCGCAGGCGATCACGGTCGTTCCCGAGCCGCCAAACACATCGAGCACCGTTGCGCCCCGGCGGCTACTGTTGGTAATGGCTCGCTCCACCAGTTCCACCGGCTTCATGGTCGGGTGCAGCTTGTTCATAAATGGACGCGCGATGTTCCAGACGTCGCCCTGATCCCGAGCTCCCGCCCAGTAGTGCGGCTCGCCTTCCGGCCAGCCATAGAGAATCGGCTCGTACTGCCGCTGGTAGTCGGAGAATCCCAGCGTGAACCGGTCCTTAGCCCAGATCAGGAACGTCGACCAGTGCCCGCCCGCTTCGCTGAAGGCCTGCTTCAAGGTGTGAAGTTCCGACGACGACATCGCAATATAGATCGCTCCCTTACTGCAGGCCACCAGATGCGTACAGACCTGGCGCAGAAAGTCAGGGAAGTCTTCACCCAAATTGTCGTTGGCGATGCGGCGTTCGCGGCCTGGCGCATCTTCGGGCGCGTAGTCCACGTAGTAGGGTGGATCGGTAAACACCATGTCGGCCGGTTGCCCGTTGAGCACCCGGTCGAGGTCCGCCCGCGAACAGGCATCGCCGCACAACACGCGGTGCGGTCCCAGGAGCCACAGATCGCCGGGCCTTGAGACGGCGATCTCTTCCACTTCGGGCGCGGCATTCTCATCGGCGTCGAGAGGAGAATCGAGTTCGTTCCGCAGCCGGTCCATTTCGGCGTCGTCGAAGCCGAGCAGGTTGAGATCGAACTCTTCTTCTCTGAGCGTTGCCAGTTCCGCCGCCAACAACTCGTCGTCCCACCCCGCGTTTAACGCCAAGCGATTGTCGACCAGAATGTAGGCCCGCTTCTGGGTTTCGGTGAGATGGTCGAGCACGATGACGGGCACTTCGGTGAGGCTCAGTTTGCGAGCTGCCTCCAGCCGGGCGTGCCCGGCCAGTACACCGTAACCGCTGTCGACCAGGATGGGGTTGGTGAACCCGAACTCGCGGATGCTGGCCGCGACTTGCGCGACTTGCTCGGCGGAGTGGGTGCGCGCATTGCGCGCATAGGGAATCAGCCGATCGATCGGCCATTGTTGGATGGTGGTAGAAAGATGCATACGTTTTGGGAAGCCTCCATTGGCTTCATGGGTTTTAATCGCCAGCCCCCGAAAGTTTCTAAACTCCTGCTCGCTCACAGCGCCTCCTTCGGAGATCGATCCTCGCCGGTTATCCGTTCCTGTGCGGCTTGTGAGAATGACTGGCCCGTCGCCGCCAGTACGGGTTCCCGCCCCGTCAGGCTGCTCATCCGCCGAAGAATCACGTCACAGTAAGCGGGACTGATTTCGCATCCGCACCCGATCCTGCCGAGAACATGGGCTGCGGCCATGCTGGTGCCCGATCCCAGGAATGGATCGAAGACCAGGTCGCCGGGATCGGAGAAAGCGTTCACGAAGAACTCGACTAGCGCCCGCGGGAATGGTGCGGAGTGATCGCCCTGACCGCCTTCGGCTTTCACCTCGATGACGTTGCTCGGACGGGCCAGACCCGCGACCTTGTCCGCTCCACACCCGAGCAGGCCGCTTCCGGACGGCGCCTTCGGATTATCGGGCGAGTACACCACGACGTCTTCGGACTCGTGACTGACGGCTTCGGGCCGGAACTTAATCCGCTCCGCCCGTGTGAAATGGAAGACCGGTTCCCAGGCGTTCTTAAAGCGATTGGGCCAGCCGCCGGGAACACCATTGGCGGTGTTGCGCCAGCAGAACTCGTCGACGAAGCGCCACCCCCATTGCCGCTGGTGCGCGATGACGAGATCTTTCACGTAGAGGCTGCGTTGGCCATCTTCGGCGTGTTCTTTGATGTTCAGGAAGTAGGAGCCGTCCGGGCTTAAGAACGACTGGATGTTGGCCGCCACATCACGGAACCAGGATGAGTAATCCGCGGGCGGAATCGGGGTAAAGCCGCTGGACGCGTCGTACACGCGCTGTGAGGCGTACGGTGGCGACGTAATCGCGACATTGACTCTGCGTTCATCGAGTAGTTGTCCGACGATCGCTCCGTCCCGGCAGTCGCCGCAGATGAGCCGGTGCTTCCCGATCAGCCAGAGATCGCCTGCGCGGGTGACCGGTTCAACGGGAGGTTCGCTGGTTTCTTCTTCGTCCGGTTCGTCGTTCGCTTTCCGGTCGATCTCGTCAACCAGACGGCGCAGTTCCTCGTCGTCGAAGCCCAGCAGATTGAGGTCGAACTCGTCTTCTAGCAGTGTTGCCATTTCCGCCGCCAGCATCTCGTCATCCCACCCGGCATTCAGGGCCAGGCGATTATCGACGAGGATGTAGGCCCGTTTCTGGGTCTCGGTGAGATGGTCGAGCACGATGACGGGCACTTCGGTGAGGCTCAGCTTGCGAGCCGCCTGCAGCCGTGCGTGCCCGGCGATGACACCGGAATCGCTGTCGACCAGAATGGGGTTGGTGAACCCGAACTCGCGGATGCTGGCCGCGACTTGTGCGACCTGCTCGGCGGAGTGGGTGCGCGCATTGCGCGCATAGGGAATCAGCCGATCAATCGGCCATCGTTGAATTGTCGTTGATAAATGCATTTCTCGTTCTCCAAAGGCGGGTTGCGCCTTTCACCCATCCCAATCGCCAGCCCTCGAAACTTTCTAAAGTCCTCCCTGCTTTTCCTGCCTTCGCTTGTCTTGCGATCTGCGCGGGTGAAGAGCGTATATGTGACTGGCGGTGAACAGCCGCCGGAAAGGGAGAAAAGCAAAAAGATGGACACGAAAGTTCTGGAAGAGATCGAGAAGCTGCGCCGGGCATCGCTCGCCGAGTTGCAAGCCAGATACAGGGAAGTATTCGGGGAAGACACCCCATCCCGGCATCGCGAGCATCTGTTCCGCAAGATCGCCTGGCGGGTGCAGGCGCTCCACGAAGGAGATCTGAGCGAGCGGGCGCGGGCGCGAGCGCGGGAACTGGCCTGCGATGCCGACGTCCGGGTCGTTGCTCCGCGCGGGTTCTTCGGAGACCGGCACAGCGCTCGTCTAACCGTGCCCCGGACCGATCGCGGCGGGAACCAGGACCGGCGGCTACCGATTGCGGGCACGCTGATCGAGCGCCGGTATCGGGGCAAAGCTCATTTCGTCGAAGTGCTGCCCGATGGTTTCCGCTACGAGGGCCGCCATCACCGCTCGCTCAGCTCCGTCGCCCGCGAGATCACCGGCACCCGCTGGAACGGGCTGGCCTTCTTCGGTTTCACCAACGGCGCGGACACAAAGCGCGAGAAAACATCCCAGGAGAGCAACCATGCAGTTGGAATCTAAGCCTTCCAAGCGCACCTTGCGGTGCGCCATATATACACGAAAGTCGACTGAGGAGGGCCTTGATCAGGACTTCAACTCGCTCGATGCGCAGCGCGAATCGGCGCAGGCCTTCATTAAGAGCCAGCAGCGCGAAGGCTGGAAACTCGTACCGGGCCGCTATGACGATGGCGGCTTCACCGGGGCCAACATGGAACGTCCCGCGCTGAATCGATTACTCGATGCGGTGCGCGCCCGCGAGATCGATTGCGTGGTGGTCTACAAGGTGGACCGCCTAAGCCGGTCGCTGCTCGATTTCGCCCGCATCATGAGCCTGTTCGATGAGCACGAGGTCAGCTTCGTCTCCGTCACCCAGCAGTTCAACACCAGCTCTTCGCTCGGTAGATTGACGCTGCACATCCTACTTTCTTTCGCTCAGTATGCGGAGCGCGCGATTATGCAAAGCGGAAGCGTCGGGAGAGCGATCCCGCTTGCATTTCGATGGTGTTGGACTCCGCATTATCCCGGCTCGAACAGGGAAGCATCGATGCTTCTGCCGCAGTGGGATCGAGCCGTTAGTCTCGTTGCGGGAACCCCTCGACAACGGAACCCGCAGCCGGGAGACCCTTCGTTCGGAGACCGCTTTTTCCTCCGACTTTCTGGGTCAGAAGCTCGCGTTCGGCCTTGCTTGTGGCGCGTCAACGAGCAATGAATGTGGTGTCTCTAGACGCCATGCCCAACTATCCCCATATCCTCTTTAACAAGTCTCCAGAAGAACTGCGCCGCCAGGGAGCACGCGGTGGCCGGACCTTCGGTCGCAACAACCGAGCCCGCCATGCCCTTATACCGACATCGCATCAACCCACTCCGCCTCGAGCCGCTCCGACGGAAACCACGGCCGAAGCCATCATCACCCTCAACGCACTGTTTCCATGGCTGCGTGCCGCGGAAAAGCGAGAGTTTGCCCGACGAATAACGTGAAACGGGACAATCCAGCCCGCGGCTACTGCGATTTCAAGCTGCGCGGGACGCTTAACATACTGAAGCCTCCCCCGACGAAAAGTGAGGCTTACATGCTCGAAACATACTTAACGTCCGCCGTCACCAGACGACGGCTTCACAGCGGTCCAGCCGCTCATCATGTCGACGCTTTCGCGGATTGGCTCCGGGCCAATGGATACCAACCAATCTCCATCGAAAACACACTCCGATCACTCGCCGGTTGGACGGATTGGATGCTCACCGCGGGATTTACCGCGCAGCATCTTCTTCCGGCGTTCGAGGCAGGCAAAGTGGCAATCGAGCGAAAACAGAGCACCGGGCGCCGCCGCGGACTGAATCGGCATTCATTGTCGGCTTCCTCGCTGTTCATCCGGTTTCTCCAACATCAAGGTGAGCTTCCGCCACCCATAGCCCCGCCATCGTCCATGGACCTCTGGCCTATCCTGAGCCGGTTTTGTTCGTGGATGCGCCAACATCGTGGACTGACCGAGTCAACGCTTGCCGCCTATAGCGGAATCCTTTCCGGACTGCTCGAAACGCTCGGGGATGACCCACGCACCTATTCCGCCGAGGCTCTACGCGCATTCGTTCTCGATCGGGCGCAACCTCATCGCATCGAACGCGCCAAGAGTATTGTCGTCGCGGTCCGCTCTTTCGTCCGCTTCCTTGGAGTAACAGGGCAATGCGCGCCCGCTCTGGAACAAGCGATTCCCGGTTTTGCCTCATGGCAACTGGCCTCCATCCCCCGATTTCTTGCCGCGGAAGACGTGGAACGGATGATCGGCACGTGTACCGCATACCGGTTCGGGTTGCGGGATCGGCCCGTGCTTCTACTTTTAGCCCGGCTTGGACTGCGGGCCAGTGAGGTCGCGCAGCTCAGATTCGCCGACATCGATTGGGCCAACGGGGTCATCACCGTAATCGGGAAAGGCCGGCGTGAAGAGTCCCTACCCTTGCCTCAGGAGGTGGGAGATGCGATTCTCCTCTATCTGAATCAGGGCCGGCCATCGCTGCGCGCTACTGAGATATTCGCGTCGGTCTTGGCACCGATTCGTCCCCTGACACGTGCCGCTGTTACGCAGATCGTCGCCAGTGCACTCCGTAGAGCGGGGATCAAGGCGCCCAGCAACGGCGCTCACCTCCTGCGGCACTCCGCCGCGACTAATATGCTCCGCAACGGCGCAACCCTGGCCGGTGTCGGCGCCGTCCTGCGACACCGCTCTCCCATAACGACAGCCCACTACGCCAAAGTGGACTTCGCTCTACTGTCCGAGATCGCGCAGCCATGGCCGGATGTGTCCTCATGCTAGCCGCCCACGTGGAACGATACATCTTGCTTCGGCAGGCGCTCGGCTACAAGCTTTGCGACTTGTCGAGACATCTCCGCATGTTTGCGAATTTCGCGGCTCACAGGGGCGATACGCACGTGTGCGCCTCCACCGCGCGGGACTGGAGCGCCGAAGCTCGTTCGCCTTACGCCCGGCACGTTCGACTGAGAGACGTCGCCCGCCTGGCGCGCTTCCTGCACGCCGAGGATCCGATGCACGAAGTACCGACGAACCTAACTCGATGGCCCAGACGTCGACCCTCGCCCTATATCTACGCACCGGAGGAGATTGTCAAGCTGCTTGGAGCAGCCCACCGTCTTCGGGAGTCATACCCGCTTCGGCGGCAAGTTTATGCAACGATGCTGGGGCTGATTGCCGCGACCGGACTGCGCATTTCGGAAGCGCTCAACCTTCGGCTCCAGGATGTCGTGCCCGAAGACGTTCTGCAGATCCGGAAGACCAAGTTCAGCAAAGGGCGTCTCCTGCCTCTGCATCCTACGACAGTGACTGCGTTTGGCAGTTACTTAAAACAGCGTCGGCAGCTGGCGGTAACTGATGACCATGTCTTTTTATCGCCTGGAAACCGCCGGATTCACTACACTCTGGCGCATTACACCTTCCGCCGGGTTCTTCTGCTTGCCGGGATAGCTCCCGATCGGACATCCCCGCCGCGCATCCATGATCTGAGGCACACCTTCGCTACTCGGGCACTGGAACAGTGTCCGATGCGGAGCGAAGCGGTCGCGCGTCACTTCGTGGCCCTTTCGACATATCTCGGCCACGTCAACATCGCCAACACTTATTGGTACTTGGAAGCAACAGCGGAGTTGATGATCGACACCGCCTCCGCAGCCGAAGCGTTGGTCACAGGGGAGGGCTTATGACGTCCATCGCTCCGCTGATCACCGGGTTTCTTCGCGAACACATGCCCATTGCCCAAGGCTGCAGTCCACACACTTGCGAGACCTATGCCTACGCCCTGCGACTCCTGCTCCTTTTCGCCAGCAAACGCCTTGGTATCAGACCTTCGCAGATCTGCCTTGAACAGATTGACGCTGCCCTGGTTCTCGACTTTCTTGCCGATATTGAGGAACAACGCGGCAACTGCGCAGCCACGCGCAACGGGCGGCTTACCGCGGTCAAAGCCTTCATCCGGTACAGCGAGTTTCTGGCGCCATCCGCTCTGGCGCAAGCGCGGCAGATCCACGCGATCGTCGCCAAACGCCATAACCAGACGTTAGTGCGTCATCTGACGAGGGAAGAAGTTCGCGCCATCCTCAACGCGCCAACGATCACGACGCGGCTTGGGATTCGGGATCGTGCGATGCTGCATCTCTGCTTCGCCGCAGGGTTGCGCGTCTCGGAACTGGTGGGGCTTCCACTGGAGAATCTTTCTCTGCAACGGATGCCCAGTATTCGCGTATTCGGCAAGGGCCGGAAGGAACGTTGCCTCCCTCTCTGGAAGGAGACGACCGCCGATCTACGGGCTTGGCTAGCCGTGCGGGGAGTCGTTTCCGTACCGGAGCTGTTCGTGAATGCTGACGGGGCTGCGATGACTCGGGCAGGTTTCGAGTACATCCTTAACAAGCATGTTCGCAGCGCGGCGAAGACTTGCTCCTCTATGGAAGGACGTTCCGTATCGCCTCACCAACTCCGGCACAGCTGCGCGCTGATCATGCTCCAGGCGACTCGGGACATACGGCGGGTGGCACTGTGGCTCGGTCACGCCGATGTCCGCACAACCGAGATCTACCTGCGTGCGGATGTATCGGACAAGTTAGAAGCGGTAGAGCACGTACTTCCACTGGGGTTGCGTCGCGGGCGATTCAAGCCACCCGACGCGCTGATCACTTCCTTGTTCGACCCGGGATAATGCGGAGTCCAACACCATCGAAATGCAAGCAGGACAGCTCTCCCGACGCTTCCGCTTTGCATAATCGCGCGCTCCGCATACTGCGCGAAATGCGGTGCACCGCATTACGCTCAATTCGAGCGCGAATTGATCGGAGAGCGCACGCGCGACAAGATGTCGGCGGCGCGCAAGAAGGGCAAGTGGACCGGCGGCAGCTTAGTGCTGGGCTACGATGTCGATCCGCGCGCGAAGCGGCTGGTTGTCAATCCGAAGGAAGCGAATCACGTGCGCGCCATCTTCACTTTGTTCGAAGAGACTCGCTCGGTGCGCCTGACGCTCGACGAGATCCTGCGCCGGGGATGGACGCTCAAGAGCTGGACCTGCCGCAGCGGCAAGGTGCATGGCGGCGGACCGTTCAACGAGAATGCTTTGCGCCGGATGCTTGGAAGTGCGCTGTACACCGGAAACGTCCGGTACAAGGGAACGATTTATCCCGGCGAGCACGAAGCCATCGTCGATTCGGCTTCCTGGGAGCGGGTGCAATCGCTGATCGAGCATTATGCCCCGGAGTCCGGGCCACGGCAGAAGCATCAGGCACTTTTGCGCGGCTTGCTCCACTGCGACTCATGTGGCGTGCCGATGTTGCCGGTCCATGTCGGACGGCACGGGCATCGGTACCGCTACTACGTCTGCCGCACCCGAAACAAGGGATCGGACGCGCGGTGTCCGTCGCGCTCGCTGCCCGCCCAGGACATCGATGATGCCGTTCTCAACCAGCTGAAATGCCATTCGTCGCTCGAAATACCCGCAGATTTCGCCGCCCGGATGATTTATTTTCAGGAGCGCATCGAGCGGGTCGGGTACGACGGAACCACCGGCCGCATCCACATCCGTTTGCGCGAGCCGGAGAGGAACTGAAAACCGTGGAAATCACCTTCCAGTTCGCCAAGCAGCAGCCGCGCAAAGGCCGATACGTCCGGCCCTCCAGTTACGCAGACGCTGCACTCCGCATCCCGCGGATCAGCCGATTGATGGCCCTTGCCATTCGCTTTGAAGGCCTGATTCATGAAGGCGCCGTTGCCAATCAGACGACCTTGGCGCAACTGGGCGGCGTGACGCGATCCCGGCTGACCCAGATCATGGATCTGCTCCACCTCGCGCCCGACATTCAGGAACAACTGCTCTTTCTGCCGCCCTCTTCCCGCATCGTCGAACGAACCCTCCGGCCCATCGTGCGCCTCGTCCGATGGGATGAGCAGCGAAAGATTTTCGCCCGGGCGAGAGGTCTTCTGACGGCCTGAGGGGAAAAGTTTTCCATGAGTTCTCGATTAAGAAGGGCGTGCCAGAAAATAGCCACAAACCAGACACCGGCATTCCACCGGAACTGAATACTGCACCGACATCCGCCGCGCGCAAGCCGCGCGGCAAGTCCTTTCAACCCGGCAACCGGCACGGCAAAGGAAGACCGCCCGGTAGCCGCAACAAACTCACGATCCTGTTTCAAGACACCCTCGACGAGTACGGTCCCCACATCCTTCGCAAGACATTAAAGATGGCGATGGAGGGGGATCGCACCGCGCTCAAGCTGGCCGTGGAACGTCTGCTTCCCCCGGTTCAGGGAAGCCGGATCGCTCTGCGCCTTCCGCCCGTGCGCTCAACCGCCGATCTGTCCGTCGCCTCCGCGAAAGTTATCCAAGCCGTAACCCGGGGCGACATCACCCTCGAAGAAGGCCGCGCCCTGACCGAGATGCTCGACGCCCATCGCCGTGTGCTGGAGGCCGATGAGGTAGCCAGCCGCATCGCCACTCTGGAGCAGAGCGAGCACGGTGCATCGACGGCTTTGGTCGACGTGATCCAACCGACACACGAAACAGAATCCCGCGAGGATCTCTCCCATGCGGGCTAGTCTCATTCGCCGTCTGGAACGTCTCGAATCCGCTCGGTCCCGCCACGGCGTGTACCGGCTGGCCTGGCAGGAACACGATACGATTGTTCCGCAGTCCCCGCAATCGGTTCCAACCGCCTCCGGCGCTACTGTTTGCCAGCGCAGGATTCCGTACAATCGCTACGAATCGCAGCGGAAGTTCGATGAACTCGCGTGCACGTTTAAGGGCTTTAGCGGCCCGGTCGGCTCCGGCAAATCGAAAGCCCTCTGCCACGAGGTCATCAAGTGCTGCTACCTGAACCCCGGTGTTCCCGGCCTGCTCGGCGCGCCCACCGAAAAGCTACTCGCCTCGTCCACCCTGATCGACCTGCTTTCCATTCTCGATCAGCACTGTATTCCTCACCGCTACCGCAAGTCCGACAACCAGATCCACCTGGTGGAACCGGATGCGACCATTCTGCTGCGCTCGCTCGACAACCCGGAACGCCTGCGAGCTATGAATCTCGGTTGGTTCGGGATCGATGAACTCACCTACTGTAAAGAGGATGCGTGGCTCCGGCTCGAAGGACGCATCCGCCATCCCCAGGCCCGCTACCGGCGTGGCTTCGCAGTCTGGACGCCCAAAGGGAAAGATTGGGTTTGGAGACGATTCATCTCCGCCCGCAAAATCGAACACTACGAGGCGGTTGAGGCGAAACCTTTCGAAAACCAAGCCGTTCTCTCGGCCGCGCCCGATTACTACACCAACCTGAAACACTCTTATGACGAGAAGTTCTATCGCCAGGAAGTGCTGGGCGAGTATCTCGACCTCTACTCCGGCACGGTCTACCATGCCTTCTCCTCCGACAACGTCCGGGAATGCACCTTCAATCCCTCTCTGCCCCTTATCGTGTCCATGGACTTCAACGTCAACCCGATGTCCGGCTTGATTCTACAGGTCGCTGACTCGCCCGGACATGCCACTGTACACGTGATCAGAGAGATTGTCCTGCCCGATTCAAACGTCGAGACGTGGTGTAAGCGGTTGGTTCAGACGGTGGAACCCTGGGCCAGATCTTTCTCCCGCAATCGCCAGCCGTTGGAGATCAAGTTCTATGGCGACGCCAACGGCGGCGCGCGCAGCGCCAGTTCGAGCGGAAACACTCCCTGGGATGTCGTTGAGAAGTTTATGCGACTGGACCCGGCCTACCGGGCCGGCATGATGTACAAAAAGAAAAACCCCGCCGTGTTAGACCGGATCAATGTCGTGAACGGAATGCTTTGCAATGCGGACGGTCAGACTCGCCGGCTGTTTATCGATCCGTCCTGCACCGAACTCATCACCGACCTCGAAGAGGTGAAGTGGAAAGTCGACGCGCATGGAGTTACATTGCCTGACATTGATGACCGGAATCCAAAGCGGACGCATTTGTCGGACGCACTCGGCTACTACGTCGAAACGGAACACGGATCGAATAGTCACAAGGTCCGATTCAGCAAGAACTCCTGGTAAAGATGAATACCCTGAGACCAAGCCGTCCTGAGTCCCTTGCGCGTCCGCTAGACTGGCCCGGCGCGCACATCCCTGCAATTTTTGCGGTCGGCCTCCCGCAACCGGTTAACGTTATTTTCCCGTTATTTTAACGCTACCCGCCCTCTCCGGAGAGTCGAGTTATACCCCAATGTCTGCGGAGCCATTTATTTCAAACAAAACAACGAGGACTTTCGGTTAACTGGCATTTCATGGAAAAGCGCTGAAAACCCGCGATATACCGCAGCATCTTGGTCTCTGTCTTGTCTCTCCGGGCCGCTGACTCGGTCCTCGAACCAGGATCTCGCCAGCATCTTCGGGTTTTTCTCTGTTTCTCCGGTTTGGCAGCACGAAACGGTTAACAAAATCCCGGGCGCCGATGGAACGTTAATCTGCCCAGCGAAGAGCTGGTGTTGAACTGCTGGGTGACGGAGACGAAGCTGACCTCGTGCTCGTCGAACAGATTCATGATGCGGGCGAAGTCGAAGTCTTCGATCCCCACATAGGAACAAAATAATGAAGTTACCAATTCGAGCAGGGGCGATGTGCTTTGCGCTCGCAATCTCTGGCATCGCGGCTCACGTTGCGGACTTTCGGGCCGGTGCGGGCAAGAGCGAGATCCAAACAACACCTGACATGTGGCCGCTTGAGGGCCTGACATCACAGCACGATCCCCTAACCGTCCGTGTTTTGCTTATGGATGACAACAAGGCGCGCACGGCCATCGTTGTTCTCGAACAGCCCTCGATCTCAGACGGCACAATCGCCGGAGTCAAGGCCTCCTTGACGAAGCTGGCCGGAGTATCTCCGGAAAACGCCATTGTCTTGGGCACGCATACGACGTCAGCTCCCCACGCGAACATCGAGCTTCCTGGCGCAGGAGCAGCGAGGGGTGGTCACTGGCGATACGGCGGACTTCGAAGCCAGCACGGCATACGTCTCGCCAACCCAGGCGCGGATCGTCCAGGACGCGAGTGGTCACCGTATCGTTGGCGGCGATAAACTGCGCCACGGGAACGTCGATGGCTTGAGCGAGTATCGTGCAGCCGCGTGAGCCCGCGGGGTCGGCGACCGGAAGAGGAGCGATCTTCCTGGTGAGCAGCCGGCCGGGGAAACCAATATGGTGCCTTCGCGGTGTACGGCATAGCAACGAGCAATTAGTAAACGGGACTTAACACTTTCAACGTCGGCGTTGAAAGGCCATTCGTCCAGTCTGAACTGCCAAACGGCGAGTTGCATTTTGAATCGATCGTGTGAGATGATCCGGGGCACGATGCGCCGATCTACTCTCGTCACACCTTCCGCGCTGCTCTTTGCTGTATCAGCTGTATCAACGGCTGGGCAGGGTCAAACTCAACCGGGTTCCTGCCTTGTTCCGCCTTCCGGTCTCGTTAGCTGGTGGCCGGGGGATGTAAACGAGAACGATATTGTTGGCGCGAATAACCCCTCTGCAGTGAATAATGTGACGCTAGCGCCTGGGGAAGTCCAGGACGGTTTCACCTTCGGAAGCATCGGATACATTCAAATCGCGGAGTCACCCACTCTTGAGAACCAGCAATTCACGTGGTCCGCGTGGGTCAGGCCCGATGGGCCCGGCCCAACGAATGACAAAGACGGCACGGCGATCGTCGGTCAAGCTGTCCAAGGACCGCCGGCGACAGCCCCCGTCCAACTTCTTTGGCGGTTTATGGATTATCGGTTTCGTTTCCAATTTGGAGATCCTAACTCTGAATACCTTGATTCCGCCGATACCTTCCCCCCAGGGCCTTTCTATTTAGTGAACGGCACCTACGATGGTTTAGTCTTTCGCTTATACGTGAATGGAAGCCTCCAGGGGTCATTTCCAGAAGTAAAGACCGTGCCATACTCTTCCGATACGGCTTGGGCGATCGGGCAGGGCGGTCTTTGGGAAACCGCTTTGAATAGCTTTACCCGCACATGGAATGGTGTGATCGACGAGGTTCAAGCCTTTAATCGCGCTCTTTCCCAGTCCGAGATCCAGTCCATTTACAATGCTGGAACTGCGGGCCAGTGCAAGGGAACACCAACCATCGGTACGGGCGGCGTAATCAATGCCGCGAGTTCCGCCATCAATACACCCGTGTCTCCAGGGAGCATTGCCTCTATCTACGGGACCTTCTCGCTGAATACGATTTACGATGCTGCCAGTGAGCCATTACCGACATCCCTTGCTGGTCTTTCGCTGCAGTTCGCAAACACGTACGCTGCCCCACTCTTTTTCGTCTCGCCGCTACAGGTCAATGCGCAGATCCCCTGGGAACTGGCGAACCAGACGCAAGCGAATCTCGCAGTCACTGTAAGCGGTCTGGGCGGGACCGTTAGCGTTCCTGTCAGTCTGGCACCCTATTCCCCCGGCATATTCACGCTCAACGGCCAAGGAACCGGGCAGGGTATTGTCACTGACCTTTCGTATCAAGTTGTGGGTGCCTCGAATCCGGCGAAAGCAGGGACGACAGTTTTGATCATCTTCTGCACAGGACTCGGGCCTGTTTCCAATCAACCTGCAAGCGGCTCGCCACCGGGCGCTGGTCTGTCTGAAACATCCATTCAACCCGTAATCACCGTTGGCGGCGTATCGGCGCCAGTATATTTTTCAGGCCTCGCGCCGGGGTTTGTTGGTATATATCAACTCAACACCCAGGTTCCCGCTGGAATCGCAAGCGGATCTGCCGTTCCGGTGGTTGTTTCGATCGGCGGCGCAACGTCGAATACTGTGACTATCGCCGTGCAGTGATACTTCAGGACTCAGGCCCGTGTGGATCA
The DNA here is from genome assembly GCA_965225785.1 of Bryobacteraceae bacterium. Lineage (GTDB taxonomy): Bacteria > Acidobacteriota > Terriglobia > Bryobacterales > Bryobacteraceae > Bog-113. Next base: position 58,349 of record CBDDBV010000036.1, read on the forward strand.
GACCGGTGCCTGGATCAGAGTCACTCGCGGCCTCCCTCATCACAAGATTCGCGAGGATTTAAGGATCGAGTGCCAATCGATTGTGTGAGTCTTGCTAAATCCACAACTAATGCCGCCCCGCTACACTGCTCGCGTCCGGCGATCACCCGATGTTCATCGCGCCGGCACTCGGTCAGTCAGGAATCACTGGGTGCCGGTGCCCAAGGCAATCGATATTGCCGACCTGAACCGGCAGCTAGTGAACGGACGCGGAAACAGCCGCGCCAATAATCCAAGCGGAATCCGCGAGGTGGAATGAGCATCGTCGCGGAGACGCACCGAAACATTTACATGCGGCTCTGTTCCGGAGGATGTTATTCTGAGAGTGGCTGAAACATCGGCAAGACTACCGCCGGGATGGCGGAAGGAGCTTTAGATGAAGTACAAACAGACCCTGAAGGGCGAGCCCCGAAAACAGCAAATGATCGAGCGGAACGCCTTCGAGAAGTTCCGAAGGGCTTACCCGCTGCCTCCGGGCGTGATCACCTATGGCGACAAGCCGGACGTTATCCTGAACGGCGTCCGCAAAATCGGGATCGAGATAACCAATTTCTACGTGGAAGGTTCCTCTTCGGCGAGTGAACAGGTCCAGCGGAAGCGGCGGATTGCTGCGGTTTCGAAAGCCCAGCGGCTGTACGAAGAGGCCACGGGATATACCCTTCAACTAACCTTCAGCTTCGACAAGGACCATCCCATCCAGGACTCGACCAAGCTGGTCGCGAAACTGGTGGAGTTGGGGCGACGGGTTCAAGGCGACGATAACGGTGAAATCAGCAGATCGGTTTTTGAGGATATTTCTGAACTGGAATTTGCGCATTTGCATGCCCGTGAATTGGTCTACACGCTGTATGTTGACCCGGATTTCCCGAATGGTCAGCCCGGCGCCGCGGAGGGCTTCACCGCGTTTGCGACGTACCGGAATCGTCGGGAAGCGCGTGCGCGGCGTGAAGGCATTTACCGGCCGCTTCAGTCCGCCGCAACCTGGCGCGTAGGGCAGGAGCATCGCTTTGGACTTATGTCCACCCCGCGGCTCATGGAGATCATCCGGGAGAAAGAGACGAAAGCGCAGCAATATTCCTCGTGCGATGCCTACTGGCTCCTTATCGTCGTTGATTTTATAGACGCCGCCCAGGAACAGGAAATTCGGCTTGATCGCGGTGTGGTTATCACCTCCGATGTTTTCGAAAAGATCATCGTTTACAAACCGGACCTCGAACACATCGTGGAGGTAACCCTCACACCCGCAGGTAGCGACAAGATCACGGAGCCGGTAGGATTGTAGACAATGTAACGGGTTGAACAACAGGCAACGCAGCGGCCGCCCCGCGAACGAAGCTGCCGCCACGGACCAATGCTCAGCCTTTCGCTTGCGCGATGACCGGATCGCGGAGCAGTTCGGGAAGCCACGCTTTTCCTGCGGTTTTACGCTCGGCGAGATTTTGCAAGATCGGCTTTCTTCATGCCGTTAACGAACTACTTGGCCGGCTCCACGTCCAGACCAAAATGCGGCGGTATATGGCGGGTTTGGCGGCTCTTACCGACAACTACATGTGTGGAACCTCCCTCCACTAGTGATCTGCGCCGTTGGGGCGCACAGTTAACCAAAGGTGCTACCAAAACAGAGAAACAGAGAAAAAGCGCGCGATGTTTCAGAGTGTGCGAAGTCGGTGCGCGTCATCCGGGAGCGCGAGAGAATACTCTGGGAAATTGGCGCAAATATGGCCGGTATTTCGACCCTTTTTGCGAGCCCCCAGTTAACGTGCAAGACCCGTAAATTATTGATAAGTAAGTGGCTCCCCGAGTAAGATTCGAACCTATCCCCTTTCGGTTAACTCGAAAATGAAGGGATGTTAATCAAAAGTGCCTCGATGCGGGTTTGATTAACGGTGGAGAGGAATGCATCCTGAATCCAAGGTGCCCGCCACCGGAATGCGAGCTGCTTTGGCGCGGGCTCGTCGTTGTGGGTGCGTTGATGGATTGCACCGATCCGCCTTCAATCGCAGCAACCTCGAAACTCGATCCGGGTCCGCAGCAGCATCACATGCCACAACACGCGTTGGCGGTCGGGCTGGCACCACACCACCAGCCACCCGTCGCGCCAAGATCCGAGTGGCAGCGCTTGTGACGCGCGGATGAACTTGGTCTCCACTTGGCAACAACCGGGAGTTTGGCTTTGCACACCGACATTCATGCCTCTACGCCCGGCACATAGCAAGTCCGTTCGACGGCTCTGCGAAGCCATAGTCCGACTTGACTTCCGACCCGCGGCATCGGACTAACATGCCGCATGTCCAAACGCACCGTAGTTCCCATGCTCAAAGAACTTCTGGAAGAGTTCGATGGCGATCGCATTCAACTCGTCATCGGCTCCAGCCGCCATCTGCTCAACCTCCGCACCATGGAAGCGAAAGAACTGCCCCCGAAAAAGCTTCTCCAGTTTCCTGTGCGGAATCCGCAGGATGGACTTGCTAACAGCGCCACGGGGAGTGATGTATGTCCTGACCGCAACGAGCGGGAAGGAGAACCACACCACATGCAACGATTCCTCGTCACCCCCGAAAACCACCTGGTGACCATCAGCAGCACCGCCGAGGCACCCGAAGGCGGCACGGCATTCGATTCCGAACAGCAACTGGCGGAAGTCACGAGCGATTGGCCGGCGAGCCGCCTGGTCGAGATCTGGAACGCACTTCCGGGCGTGACCGCCATCCGGAAGTTCAAGGACCGCGCCACCGCCCTCAGCCGCATCTGGAAGCAAGCCCAGAGCCTTCCTCCTTTCGTGGAACCGATCCCGGTTGAAGAGGTTCCGGCCCAGCAAGAAGCGAAGAGCGAATCCGGCGGAAGCAAGAAGGACTTGGTGGTGGCGATGCTGGACGCCGCCGAAGGCGTCACCCTGGCGCAGATCATGGCGGCGACCGGCTGGCAGAAGCACAGCGTGCGCGGCTTCCTGAGCGGCGCGGTGGGCAAGAAGATGGGCCTCGCCGTCGTCTCCTCCAAACCGAAAGACGGCGAGCGCGTCTACCGCATCCAGCGGTAACGAACTCGCCGTCTCAAACGAAGTCGATCCCACACACAGGGCCGCTCCTCGCGGCCCTGTTCTTCGTTCCGTCTTCAGACCGCCACAGCCAACCTCTCCGCCGCGATCTCCTCGAACGCGCGTCCATCCGCTTCCAGCACCGCCTGCTGGTGCACCAGATCCCGCCAGCGCTTCACGATCACGTCCACATACTTCGGATCGAGCTCGATCAGCCGTCCTTTTCGTTCGGCCTTCTCGCAGGCGATCAGGGTGGTGCCCGATCCGCCAAACACATCGAGCACCGTTGCGCCCCGGCGGCTGCTGTTGGTGATGGCTCGCTCCACCAGTTCGACCGGTTTCATGGTCGGGTGCAGCTTGTTCATGAATGGACGCGCAATGTTCCAGACGTCGCCCTGGTCCCGGGCGCCCGCCCAGTAGTGCGGCTTGCCCTCCGGCCAGCCGTACAGAATCGGCTCATACTGCCGCTGGTAGTCGGAGAATCCCAGCGTGAACCGGTCCTTGGCCCAGATCAGGAACGTCGACCAGTGCCCGCCCGCTTCGCAGAAGGCCTGCTTCAGGGTGTGGAGTTCCGAGGACGACATCGCGATATAGATCGCCCCGTTGCCGCAGGCCACCAGATGCGTACAGACCTGACGCAGAAACTCCGGGAAGTCCTCGCCGAGGTTGTCGTTGGCGATGCGGCGCTCGTGCCCTTGCGCATCTTCGGGCGCGTAGTCCACGTTGTAGGGTGGATCGGTGAACACCATGTCCGCCGGTTGCCCGTTAAGCACCCGGTCGAGGTCCGCGCGGGAACAGGCATCGCCGCACAACACCCGGTGCGGACCCAGAAGCCACAGATCGCCGGGCCGGGAGACGGCGATCTCTTCCACTTCGGGAGCGGCATTCTCATCGGCGTCGAGAGGAGAATCGAGTTCGTTGCGCAGCCGGTCGAGTTCCTCGTCGTCGAAGCCCAGCAGGTCGAGGTCGAACTCTTCCTCTTTCAGCGCCGCCATTTCGCTTGCCAGCATGGCGTCGTCCCATCCGGCATTCAGGGCCAGGCGGTTATCGACCAGAATGTACGCGCGCTTCTGGGTTTCGGAGAGATGGTCGAGAACGATCACCGGCACTTCGGGGACGTTCAGCTTGCGGGCCGCCTGCAGACGGGCATGTCCGGCCAGCACGCCGGAGCGGGTGTCGACCAGGATGGGGTTGGTGAACCCGAACTCGCGCATGCTGGCCGCGACTTGCGCGACCTGCTCGGCGGAGTGGGTGCGCGCATTGCGCGCATACGGAATCAGTTGGTCTATCGGCCAATGTTCAATCGTTGTCGGTAAATGCATTTCGTGAAGGGTCCTTTGGCCTTCACGGATATCAATCGCGAGGCTCCGAAACTTTCTAAAGCCGCGCCGTTACTTTGCCCTTTCCGCGCTTGCGATCCGTGGGCGTACAGAGCGTCAATGTGACTGGCGGAGAAGGTCCGCCGCAAGGGAGAAAAAGAAACGATGGACACGAAAGTTCTGGACGCGATCGAGAAGCTGCGGCGATCCTCGCTCGCCGAATTGCAAGACAGCCACAGGGAGGTGTTCGGGGAAGAAACCACCTCCCGGCACCGCGAGCACCTGTTCCGCAAAATCGCCTGGCGCGTGCAGGCGCTCCACGAAGGCGGGTTGAGCGAACGGGCAATGGCAAGGGCGCGGGAACTGGCCTGCGACGCCGACATCCGCGTCAATGCTCCCCGCGGGTTCTTCGGGAAAAAAACCGGCGCGGGCATAACCGTGCCGCGCACCGATCGCGGAACCCGGGACCGGCGATTACCCATCGCGGGCACCGTGATCGAGCGGAGCTTTCGGGGAAGAAAACACTTCGTCGAAGTCCTGCCCGACGGCTTCCGCTACGAGGGCCGCCATCACCGCTCGCTCAGCTCCGTCGCCCGCGAGATCACCGGCACCCGCTGGAACGGTCTCGCCTTCTTCGGCTTCGCCTCTGAATCCAGGAACAAACAAGAGGCAACCGATGCAAGAGCTTAAATCGCACGCCAAGAAGACGCTGCGCTGCGCCATTTACACGCGCAAGTCGACCGAGGAAGGGCTGGAACAAGACTTCAACTCGCTCGATGCGCAACGCGAATCGGCGCAGGCCTTCATCCGCAGTCAGCAGCGCGAGGGCTGGAAGCTGGCTCCGGGCCGCTATGACGATGGCGGCTTCACCGGGGCCAACATGGAACGTCCCGCGCTGAATCGATTGCTCGATGCGGTGCGCGCCCGCGAGATCGATTGCGTGGTGGTCTACAAGGTGGACCGGCTCAGCCGGTCGCTGCTCGATTTCGCCCGCATCATGAGCCTGTTCGATGAGCACGAGGTCAGCTTCGTCTCCGTCACCCAGCAGTTCAACACCAGCTCTTCGCTCGGTAGATTGACGCTGCACATCCTACTTTCTTTCGCTCAGTATGCGGAGCGCGCGATTATGCAAAGCGGAAGCGTCGGGAGAGCTGTCCTGCTTGCATTTCGATGGTGTTGGACTCCGCATTATCCCGGGTCGAACAAGGAAGTGATCAGCGCGTCGGGTGGCTTGAATCGCCCGCGACGCAACCCCAGTGGAAGTACGTGCTCTACCGCTTCTAACTTGTCCGATACATCCGCACGCAGGTAGATCTCGGTTGTGCGGACATCGGCGTGACCGAGCCACAGTGCCACCCGCCGTATGTCCCGAGTCGCCTGGAGCATGATCAGCGCGCAGCTGTGCCGGAGTTGGTGAGGCGATACGGAACGTCCTTCCATAGAGGAGCAAGTCTTCGCCGCGCTGCGAACATGCTTGTTAAGGATGTACTCGAAACCTGCCCGAGTCATCGCAGCCCCGTCAGCATTCACGAACAGCTCCGGTACGGAAACGACTCCCCGCACGGCTAGCCAAGCCCGTAGATCGGCGGTCGTCTCCTTCCAGAGAGGGAGGCAACGTTCCTTCCGGCCCTTGCCGAATACGCGAATACTGGGCATCCGTTGCAGAGAAAGATTCTCCAGTGGAAGCCCCACCAGTTCCGAGACGCGCAACCCTGCGGCGAAGCAGAGATGCAGCATCGCACGATCCCGAATCCCAAGCCGCGTCGTGATCGTTGGCGCGTTGAGGATGGCGCGAACTTCTTCCCTCGTCAGATGACGCACTAACGTCTGGTTATGGCGTTTGGCGACGATCGCGTGGATCTGCCGCGCTTGCGCCAGAGCGGATGGCGCCAGAAACTCGCTGTACCGGATGAAGGCTTTGACCGCGGTAAGCCGCCCGTTGCGCGTGGCTGCGCAGTTGCCGCGTTGTTCCTCAATATCGGCAAGAAAGTCGAGAACCAGGGCAGCGTCAATCTGTTCAAGGCAGATCTGCGAAGGTCTGATACCAAGGCGTTTGCTGGCGAAAAGGAGCAGGAGTCGCAGGGCGTAGGCATAGGTCTCGCAAGTGTGTGGACTGCAGCCTTGGGCAATGGGCATGTGTTCGCGAAGAAACCCGGTGATCAGCGGAGCGATGGACGTCATAAGCCCTCCCCTGTGACCAACGCTTCGGCTGCGGAGGCGGTGTCGATCATCAACTCCGCTGTTGCTTCCAAGTACCAATAAGTGTTGGCGATGTTGACGTGGCCGAGATATGTCGAAAGGGCCACGAAGTGACGCGCGACCGCTTCGCTCCGCATCGGACACTGTTCCAGTGCCCGAGTAGCGAAGGTGTGCCTCAGATCATGGATGCGCGGCGGGGATGTCCGATCGGGAGCTATCCCGGCAAGCAGAAGAACCCGGCGGAAGGTGTAATGCGCCAGAGTGTAGTGAATCCGGCGGTTTCCAGGCGATAAAAAGACATGGTCATCAGTTACCGCCAGCTGCCGACGCTGTTTTAAGTAACTGCCAAACGCAGTCACTGTCGTAGGATGCAGAGGCAGGAGACGCCCTTTGCTGAACTTGGTCTTCCGGATCTGCAGAACGTCTTCGGGCACGACATCCTGGAGCCGAAGGTTGAGCGCTTCCGAAATGCGCAGTCCGGTCGCGGCAATCAGCCCCAGCATCGTTGCATAAACTTGCCGCCGAAGCGGGTATGACTCCCGAAGACGGTGGGCTGCTCCAAGCAGCTTGACAATCTCCTCCGGTGCGTAGATATAGGGCGAGGGTCGACGTCTGGGCCATCGAGTTAGGTTCGTCGGTACTTCGTGCATCGGATCCTCGGCGTGCAGGAAGCGCGCCAGGCGGGCGACGTCTCTCAGTCGAACGTGCCGGGCGTAAGGCGAACGAGCTTCGGCGCTCCAGTCCCGCGCGGTGGAGGCGCACACGTGCGTATCGCCCCTGTGAGCCGCGAAATTCGCAAACATGCGGAGATGTCTCGACAAGTCGCAAAGCTTGTAGCCGAGCGCCTGCCGAAGCAAGATGTATCGTTCCACGTGGGCGGCTAGCATGAGGACACATCCGGCCATGGCTGCGCGATCTCGGACAGTAGAGCGAAGTCCACTTTGGCGTAGTGGGCTGTCGTTATGGGAGAGCGGTGTCGCAGGACGGCGCCGACACCGGCCAGGGTTGCGCCGTTGCGGAGCATATTAGTCGCGGCGGAGTGCCGCAGGAGGTGAGCGCCGTTGCTGGGCGCCTTGATCCCCGCTCTACGGAGTGCACTGGCGACGATCTGCGTAACAGCGGCACGTGTCAGGGGACGAATCGGTGCCAAGACCGACGCGAATATCTCAGTAGCGCGCAGCGATGGCCGGCCCTGATTCAGATAGAGGAGAATCGCATCTCCCACCTCCTGAGGCAAGGGTAGGGACTCTTCACGCCGGCCTTTCCCGATTACGGTGATGACCCCGTTGGCCCAATCGATGTCGGCGAATCTGAGCTGCGCGACCTCACTGGCCCGCAGTCCAAGCCGGGCTAAAAGTAGAAGCACGGGCCGATCCCGCAACCCGAACCGGTATGCGGTACACGTGCCGATCATCCGTTCCACGTCTTCCGCGGCAAGAAATCGGGGGATGGAGGCCAGTTGCCATGAGGCAAAACCGGGAATCGCTTGTTCCAGAGCGGGCGCGCATTGCCCTGTTACTCCAAGGAAGCGGACGAAAGAGCGGACCGCGACGACAATACTCTTGGCGCGTTCGATGCGATGAGGTTGCGCCCGATCGAGAACGAATGCGCGTAGAGCCTCGGCGGAATAGGTGCGTGGGTCATCCCCGAGCGTTTCGAGCAGTCCGGAAAGGATTCCGCTATAGGCGGCAAGCGTTGACTCGGTCAGTCCACGATGTTGGCGCATCCACGAACAAAACCGGCTCAGGATAGGCCAGAGGTCCATGGACGATGGCGGGGCTATGGGTGGCGGAAGCTCACCTTGATGTTGGAGAAACCGGATGAACAGCGAGGAAGCCGACAATGAATGCCGATTCAGTCCGCGGCGGCGCCCGGTGCTCTGTTTTCGCTCGATTGCCACTTTGCCTGCCTCGAACGCCGGAAGAAGATGCTGCGCGGTAAATCCCGCGGTGAGCATCCAATCCGTCCAACCGGCGAGTGATCGGAGTGTGTTTTCGATGGAGATTGGTTGGTATCCATTGGCCCGGAGCCAATCCGCGAAAGCGTCGACATGATGAGCGGCTGGACCGCTGTGAAGCCGTCGTCTGGTGACGGCGGACGTTAAGTATGTTTCGAGCATGTAAGCCTCACTTTTCGTCGGGGGAGGCTTCAGTATGTTAAGCGTCCCGCGCAGCTTGAAATCGCAGTAGCCGCGGGCTGGATTGTCCCGTTTCACGTTATTCGTCGGGCGAACTCTCGCTTTTCCGCGGCACGCAGCCATGGAAACAGTGCGTTGAGGGTGATGATGGCTTCGGCCGTGGTTTCCGTCGGAGCGGCTCGAGGCGGAGTGGGTTGATGCGATGTCGGTATAAGGGCATGGCGGGCTCGGTTGTTGCGACCGAAGGTCCGGCCACCGCGTGCTCCCTGGCGGCGCAGTTCTTCTGGAGACTTGTTAAAGAGGATATGGGGATAGTTGGGCATGGCGTCTAGAGACACCACATTCATTGCTCGTTGACGCGCCACAAGCAAGGCCGAACGCGAGCTTCTGACCCAGAAAGTCGGAGGAAAAAGCGGTCTCCGAACGAAGGGTCTCCCGGCTGCGGGTTCCGTTGTCGAGGGGTTCCCGCAACGAGACTAACGGCTCGATCCCACTGCGGCAGAAGCATCGATGCTTCCCTGTTCGAGCCGGGATAATGCGGAGTCCAACACCATCGAAATGCAAGCGGGATCGCTCTCCCGACGCTTCCGCTTTGCATAATCGCGCGCTCCGCATACTGAGCGAAATGCGGTGCACCGCATTTCGCGCAATTCGAGCGCGAATTGATCGGAGAGCGCACGCGCGACAAGATGTCGGCGGCGCGCAAGAAGGGCAAGTGGACCGGCGGCAGCTTAGTGCTGGGCTACGACGTCGATCCGCGCGCGAAGCGGTTGATCGTCAATCCGCGGGAAGCGAATCACGTGCGCGCCATCTTCACTTTGTTCGAAGAGACTCGCTCGGTGCGCCTGACGCTCGACGAGATTCTGCGCCAGGGATGGAAGCTGAAGAGTTGGACCTGCCGCAACGGCAAGGTGCATGGCGGCGGACCGTTCAACGAGAATGCTTTGCGCCGGATGCTTGGAAGTGCGCTGTACACCGGAAACGTCCGGTACAAGGGAACGATTTATCCCGGCGAGCACGAAGCGATCATCGATAGGGCTTCCTGGGAGCGGGTGCAATCGCTGATCGAGCATTATGCCCCCGAGTCCGGGCCACGGCAGAAGCATCAGGCACTTTTGCGCGGCTTGCTCCACTGCGACTCATGTGGCGTGCCGATGTTGCCGGTCCATGTCGGACGGCACGGGCATCGGTACCGCTACTACGTCTGCCGCACCCGAAACAAGGGATCGGCCCAGCAGTGTCCGGCGCGCTCGCTGCCCGCCCAGGACATCGACGATGCCGTGCTCAACCAGCTGAAATGCCATTCGTCGCTCGAAATACCCGCAGATTTCGCCGCCCGAATGATTTATTTTCAGGAGCGCATCGAGCGGGTCGGGTACGACGGAACCACCGGCCGCATCCACATCCGTTTGCGCGAGCCGGAGAGGAACTGAAATCCATGGAGATCACCTTCCAGTTTGCGAAGCAGCAGCCGCGCAAAGGCCGATCGGTCCGGCCCGCCAATCACACCGGACGCTACACTCCGCATCCCGCGGATCAGCCGATTGATGGCCCTTGCCATTCGCTTTGAAGGCCTGATTCATGAAGGCGCCGTTGCCAATCAGACGACCTTGGCGCAACTGGGCGGCGTGACGCGATCCCGGCTGACCCAGATCATGGATCTGCTCCACCTCGCGCCCGACATTCAGGAACAACTGCTCTTTCTGCCGCCCTCTTCCCGCATCGTCGAACGAACCCTCCGGCCCATCGTGCGCCTCGTCCGATGGGATGAGCAGCGAAAGATTTTCGCCCGGGCGAGAGGTCTTCTGACGGCCTGAGGGGAAAAGTTTTCCATGAGTCCTCGATTAAGAAGGGCGTGCCCCAAAATAGCCCCACACCAGACACCGGCATTCCACCGGAACTGAATACTGCACCGACATCCGCCGCGCGCAAGCCGCGCGGCAAGTCCTTTCAACCCGGCAACCGGCACGGCAAAGGAAGACCGCCCGGAAGCCGCAACAAACTCACGATCCTGTTTCAAGACACCCTCGACGAGTACGGCCCCCACATCCTTCGCAAAACCTTGAAGATGGCGATGGAGGGTGATCGCACCGCGCTCAAGCTGGCCGTGGAGCGCCTGCTTCCCCCGGTTCAGGGAAGCCGCATCACTTTGCGCCTTCCGCCCGTGCGCTCGACCGCCGATCTGTCCGCCGCTTCCGCGAAAGTCATCCAAGCCGTAACCCGGGGCGAGATCACTCTCGAAGAAGGCCGCGCTCTGACCGAGATGCTCGACGCCCATCGCCGTGTGCTGGAGGCCGATGAGGTAGCCAGCCGCATCGCCGCTTTGGAACAGAGCGACTCCGGCGCATCGGCCGCCTTGGTCGACGTACTCCAACCGACACACGAAACGGAATCCGGCGAGGAGATCTCCCATGCGAGCTAGTCTCATTCGCCGTCTGGAACGTCTCGAATCCGCTCGGTCCCGCCACGGCGTGTACCGGCTGGCCTGGCAGGAACACGATACGATTGTTCCGCAGTCCCCGCAATCGGTTCCAACCGCCTCCGGCGCTACTGTTTGCCAGCGCAGGATTCCGTACAACCGCTACGAATCGCAGCGGAAGTTCGATGAACTCGCGTGCACGTTCAAGGGCTTTAGCGGCCCGGTCGGCTCCGGCAAATCCAAAGCCCTCTGCCACGAGGTCATCAAGTGCTGCTACCTGAACCCCGGTGTTCCCGGCCTGCTCGGTGCGCCGACTGAAAAGCTGCTCGCCTCGTCCACCCTGATCGACCTGCTTTCCATTCTCGATCAGCACGGTATTCCTTACCGCTACCGCAAGTCCGACAATCAGATCCGTCTGCTGGAACCGGATGCGACCATTCTGCTGCGCTCGCTCGACAACCCGGAACGCCTCCGCGCTATGAATCTGGGCTGGTTCGCGATCGACGAACTCACTTACTGTAAAGAAGACGCGTGGCTCCGGCTCGAAGGACGCATCCGCCATCCCCAGGCCCGCTACCGGCGTGGCTTCGCAGTCTGGACGCCCAAAGGGAAAGATTGGGTTTGGAGACGCTTCATCTCCGCCCGCAAAATCGAACACTACGAGGCGGTTGAGGCGAAACCTTTCGAAAACCAAGCCGTTCTCTCGGCCGCGCCCGATTACTACACCAACCTGAAACACTCCTATGACGAGAAGTTCTATCGCCAGGAAGTGCTGGGCGAGTATCTCGACCTCTACTCCGGCACGGTCTACCATGCCTTCTCCTCCGACAACGTCCGGGAATGCACCTTCAATCCCTCTCTGCCCCTCATCGTGTCCATGGACTTCAACGTCAACCCGATGTCCGGCGTAATTCTGCAGGTCGAGGAATTACTTGGATATGCCACGGTACGAGTTCTCAGAGAGATCGTCCTACCCGATTCGCACGTCGAACCTTGGTGTAAACGACTAATCGATACGGTGCAACCCTGGGCCAGATCCTTCTCCCGCAATCGCCAGCCGTTGGAAATCAGCTTCTATGGCGATGCCAACGGCGGCGCGCGCAGTCCCAGCTCCAGCGGAAACACTCCCTGGGATGTGGTGGAAAGCTTTATGCAACAGGAACCGGAGTACCACGCCCACATGATGTACAAAAAGCAAAACCCAGCCGTGCTAGACCGGATCAATGTCATGAACGGAATGCTTTGCAAGGCGGACGGCCAGACTCGCCGGCTGTTTATCGACCCTTCCTGCACCGAACTCATCACCGACCTCGAAGAGGTGAAATGGAAAGTCGACGCTCACGGAGTTACCTTGCCTGACATCGATGAACGGAACCCGAAGCGGACCCACTTATCGGACGCACTCGGCTACTACGTTGAAACGGAACACGGATCGGGAAGCAACAAGGTCCGTTTCAGCAAATTCTCTATCTAAGATGAATACCCGAAACACAACCCGCCCTGATTCCCTTGCCGGCCTGCCTAAAAAACAGGCCCGGCGCCCACAAGCTTCCACTTGTTCCGGCGGGACTCCAACGCCCGGTTAACGTTATTTTTGCGTTATCCTAACGCTAACTCCCCTCTCCGGAGAGTCCCGTTATACTCCGCTATTTGGGGAGCCACTTATTTCAAACAAAACAACCTCGCTCTTGCTACTGCCGCTCCTCTCACAGGCGGCCTCCGCGCCATCCCGCTCGCCTCGCGCATATCCGCCAAAATCGCCGGCTTCCCGGGCCGCGTCAGCTTGACACCACGCTTCTTTCCCCGTGCAAATCACCCGATCAGAGTCGCAGACGCCGGCATCCCGCTAATAAGTTGATTGCTCGGATCCCTGCGCCGCCGCAAGGAGAAGGTACGGCTTTAAGACTCCGTTCGAAAGGTTAGTCACCGAAGCGCTGATCGCCGCTGCATCGCATCGCGCTCCGCTTCTGGTTGCCTGTTCCAAAATATCGAATCCCGCTGCTTCATAAGCGGGTTCCTCGGAGTGAGCTTCCACATCCATTTCGAATAGTTTCCCGCCCAATTCCAAGGTCTTACTAAAAGTTTCCGCGCATTTCTCCTTGGATCCCATGGCCGATTGTGCCTGCGTAGGAACGGAGGGAGCTCCAGGACCGCCAATTGCAGTCGTTCCCATTCCCTTGCCCGCCGGCGGCCATGCCTTGGCCTATGGAGAGGATCGGACCGTAGAGATGTGGGACAGCCCGGGATTTGGCGCAGGGCCGAATGCGATCATGTATCCCGGAAGTCTGGTGGACTTTCGATATGAATATAACTTCCGAAGTGACCTGGTAGTTTGGACGAACGTCACACTGGCCATCGGCGCTACGGGCACCACGGCCTGCCGCCTCTATGCTACAGTTCAAACCAATCGGTGGACGGTGCGATATAGAATCACTTTCGATCCGCCTGGCTCGGCTACCGCGGGAAGGTCGCATGTGGCCACCGCACTCACGATCACGATTACAAAGGATGCGAGACCCACCCGCCTGGCCACCCCGGTGGAAGGATCGTCTCTCGAAGTTAGATTTCCGATCTCCTTGCTGCGGCGGGCAATGGATGCTACCTCGTAAAAGAGTATGGAGACGCGAGTATGGAAGCGATACGTGGCGTGTTTCTGCCTGCTGCTTGTCTCCTGCGAACCGACGAAGAGTATGATCCGGCAAATTTCAGATTCGCGTTCCCTGATTCTACGCGCCTCGCACATACTACATGTGCGCGTGGATGGAGTGAGAGCTCCTGAATGGGGAACTGAGCCAATTCGTACGGCCGATGTAACGGTGGAGATCGTTCAAGTATTCAAGGGAGAGATGCAGGGGGGCGGTCAGACTGCGCATTTCGCCGTCCGGCAAGTTCGACCGCAGCCAGACGGTCCCAGCTTGCCGGCCACTGACTGCTGGTCTCGACAACCGCTATTGCCCGGCTCGGAATGGGTGGTCTTCTCGAAAACACAGGCCAGCACACTGGCGGAGATCCTTAACGATCCAGCCTGCCTTCGCCTCGTTCCGGCTGACGCCGGCCTTATCGACGTTCGCATTGCGGCCAAGCTAGAGACAGAGCTTCTCTCGTTGCCGGCCATCGTCCCGGTAGTGAAACCCGGCGCAGATCGGCTGCACGAGCTGTTCGTCGATTATTTGGCGGCGCGGTTTGCCGAACTGAACCTGGACACTCGTGAAAACCTAGACTCTGTGCTCGATCTGGTGGAAGCCCCGCGGTTGCCGGCAATCACCCGCACCGCTTTGCTGAATGCCGTACGCAGTTATGTGGAATCCTCCCAGCATACCGGCGATTGGAACATTAACCGGATTGCGATTACTATGTTTCGCCTCCTGTTATTACACGAAGCTCAGCATCTGCATGAAAATCTCATTGGAACGTATCTGCCGAATCTGCTAGGTCTCACCGGTGGCAGCGGCAAGCGTTCTGCGCGGGCAGTTTTCCACGATTGGCCAAAGGACCGCGCGAGCGCCCAAAGCGCTCTGGTTGACTATCGTGGACCAGCCTCGACTGACGCATTGCTCGCATGGCTAAGAGAGTGAGATGGAATGAGCGAAACACAGATGCGAAGTCCGCACGGCGCTTTGCATGGGCCCCCAATGTTCATCACGGGAAGCACGGTGATATATTGTCCATTCGCTCCCATCGCGCTGAAAGCGCCTTGGTAAGGGCCCGTCAGCGTGGCGCTCGACTTAGCTCGGGATGCGTTTGATGAGGCGGCCAGGCGAAATCTTGTGGAGTTGGTAACGCTTATAGCGCAGCTCCCCGGCCTTCCGAAACCTGTAGCCGATCTCGTATGGAGAAAAAACCGGAACTCATTTGTTTGCTTGGTTCTGCGATGATAGTCGCTCGCGATGACCGATTACAGATGGATCCGTCTCCTGGCGTATGTTACTGGCCTGGTGAATCAGAAGCTATTGCTGCGGATTCCGGCGAAGTGGATGGACGATTCCGACGCGATGTGGATAAAGTCGGAGCGCAGCGACGCGAACATCTAAATAATGCCGGAGTCCATCCACTTCGTCAAGCAGATAGCTCCCGAATCGAAGGGCCATCAGCATTATTTCGTCTCGTTAGCGGGTAGATTCCGAACGTCAAACTCAAGCCAGCGATGCTCGAAGTTTCGAACTTTGGCAGCCACGTACTCCCAGTAATCCGGCGCGATTTGCTCGCGAACCTCGTCAAGCAGACCGGTAAAGTAGGTCAGACTTGTGATCGGTGTGCCACGGCCATTGTTGATGAGCGCGGCGTACTTACGGAGCGAGCCGAGCAGAATGACACGTTCCACGTCGATGATGGAGAAACCCTGTTGCCGCATTCTCAAGGCGAACTGTTCGTCGGCGGCGGTGAAAACGGCGCGCACGCAACGGCGCGCAATAAACAGCTTCTTCACTTGTGCCACGAACGCAGCTGATTCGCCGCCATGGTCGCAAGCCCGTTCATATGGCCAGAAGCGGTCTGCAATCACGAGAGCACCATCTCCAGCCAGGGAACAAACGCCGCAGCGGAGCAGTTCCCTCAGAGTATCTTCGATCTGCGGTACAGTCCTGCCAAGCACGGGAGCGAGATCGGATGCGGTCGCGTAAACCGAGCCGCAATAACGATCTGCGTGGAGACATAACCACATGAAGAGCCGGAATGCGGGTTCCGTCAACAGATGGAGAGCGCTCTCGACTTCGCGGCCAGCGGCGAACCACCCGGAAGATCGTTTGAGGCGCAGCCGCGGCGCGGCAGTCATTGGACCTCCTCCGCATCAGGCTTCCGGCTACGCTTCTTGCGCATCGACTCACCATTCAACTCCACCCGGTAGGCGTTATGCACCAGTCGGTCGAGGATACTGTCGGCAATCGAGGGATCACCGATCTGCTCGTGCCAGTGCGCAATCGGCATCTGCGAGGTAAGAATCATTGAACGTCGCTGGTACCGGTCATCGCAGATCTCCAGAAAGTCGCGCCTCTCGGAGTCCTTCAGGGGGTTCTGGTGCAAACGGTTTTGCGGTGAAGGATGATAGAGCGATGCCGCAATTCGTTCCGATCGAAGAGCTGTTCAAAGGCCGGCATTTCGACCAGGAGATCGTGATTCTATGCGTCCGCTGGTATCTGAGTTTCAAGCTGAGCTACCGGGATCTGGTGACCATGATGGGCGAACGCGGCATCGTAATGGCGCATACGACGATCCTGCGGTGGGTCCAGCATTACTCGCCCGAATTTGAGAGGCGCTGGAGACGATACGCCCGTTCGGTCGGAGGATCCTGGCGCATGGACGAAACTTACGTCCGCGTGAAGGGCGAATGGATGTATCTGTATCGAGCGGTCGATAAGATCGGGAAGAGCGTCGATTTCTATTTGAGCCGCAACCGTGACGTCAACGCAGCGAAAGCCTTTCTGCGGAAAGCCATGAAGCAACAACGGACCCCGGTCAAGATCACGCTGGATGCCTATGCTGCGTCCCATCGGGCAATCGCGGACCTGAAGGAAAGCGGTCACTTACCGAAGCGGATTGGAGTGCGAACCAGTAAGTATCTCAACAATGTGATCGAGCAGGATCACCGGCGGGTGAAGCAGCGACTCAGGCCGATGCTCGGGCTGAAGAGTTTTAAGACTGCGGCAGTCGTAATCGGGGGCATCGAATTGGTGGAGAAGATCAAGAAGGGCCAGTTCAAAATCGGCAAGCTCGGAGGAAACCGAGCGACGGTGGCGAAGATCTGGCAAGCTGCCTTGGCGGCCTAACTGGAACCTCTCATCCAATAGGAGAAACCGCTGACTTGCCCTCCCTCAACTTTGCACCATTACCATGGGGAGCGCCATCTTTTTGTTCACGACGGCGCTCAGAAATCCGCGCAGGCTGTGCTTCTGCCACCCGGTGACGGCCATCATAAGTAGGAAACGTGAAGTGCCGGCCGGCTTTGGTTCGATGCGGTGAGGAGAAGCCTCCTGGCGCTGCGGCAATGCGATGCCTTCGATTCGCGGTGAACTGAAGATATTCGTTTTTGGTTTGCGCAGTCATTTCCGGAAACGCGGGAAGAGCTTGCGTGAGCGTGGGCCCTTGGGCGGCTTCAACTTCGAATTGCCCGTGACCACCTGACTGCCAGGGTCGAGACAAGCGTCGCTGGCCTGCCTAAAGCAATATTCGGAAGCAGCCGATACTATCTTCAGTGCCTGAATTTTCAAGTCCGATTGAGATGTTTTCGGTACGGTGACCTTTTTTCGGCGTTGCACCAGAGGCGGCCGGGTGCTGAATCCGCCATTGTGCACACTCGCCATCGTTCCGCTGGCATTCGCATTGGTCGGAATGCCGGGGCAGCTACGGAGTCAGACTCTCCCCGCCTTGACCACGGTCGGCGCTATTCGGATACTGACTCCCGATCAGGCGCGCCAGGCGCGGCCCGTGCGGTTAACCGGCATTGTGACCGCTCTTTCCGGGTGGAAGAATTCGTTCTTCCTGCAGGATTCCTCGGCTGGCATTTCGGTCGATCGCACCGACAATGCCGACGTGAAAGTAGGCGATTCGGTGGAATTGACGGGTGTGAGCAACGCGGGTTTGTTCGCGCCGACGATCCTGGCCTCTTACGTCCGAGTGGTCGATCACGTAACGTTGCCACACGCGCGACGGGTCGGATACAGCGACACCTTTGGAGGCCGGGAAGACAGTCAACGAATCGAAGTCGAAGGCGTCGTGCACGCGGCCCGCGCCACTAAGCTTTTTGAGCATGACATAGCGCTTCTAGAGGTGGCACTTGACGGGGGAGAGATGCGCGTGTTGCTTCAGGACTTTCCGGGAGTCTCCCTGGGCCGCCTTATCGACGCCACCGTGCGGGTTCGCGGCGTCTGCTCCACATCCTTCAATCAAAAAAGGCAATTCGTGGGTCTCGCGATGTTTGTACCGGACCGCGGAGACATCGATATAGTCCAACCCGCGAACGAAAACCCCTTCGCCGCCCCGGCGACACCCCTGAGCAATATCCTCCAATTCGGTCAGACACCTCACCGCGTGAAAGTCACCGGCCTCGTGACTTATCAAATTCCCGGACACGCCCTTTATCTCCAGGATGGACACGACGGAATCCTCATCCAGAGTTCGTCGAACGAATTAATCGAACCCGGCAGGAGAGTCGAGGCAGTGGGTTTTCCATCGACCGGGGACTATTCGCCAGTTCTCAAAGATGCCGCCGTACGTGTTGCCGGATCTGGCAATCTTGTTCAACCTCTGCGAATCAAGGCCCATGACGTAATTGTTCAAAAAGGGGGATTCTTTCAGGTCCCGTATGATGACCAACTCGTTCAGTTGCAGGGAAAGGTCATTGAAAGCCATGTACAGAGGGGCCAGCGGATTTTAATGCTGCGCCAGGACCTCGACGTGTTCGAAGCGACTATTCCATTGTCCCCGGCGGATGCACCAGAGATAGAAGTGGGCAGCATTCTCCTGCTTACCGGGATATGCGCAGTGCACGCCGCCCCGGACTCCGATCGTACTCCCCTCTCATTCGGAATACTGGTACGGTCGCCGAAGGATATCGCCATTCTGGAGAATGCCTCGTGGTGGACCCCCGCTCACGCCCGGTGGGTAGTGCTGCTGCTCGTGATCTCAGTTCTATCACTGTCCGGGTGGCTGGCCATTGTCCGACGCGAGGAACGCCTGCGCGCGTTGACTGTTACCGACCCGCTCAGCGGTCTTTACAACCGCCGGGGCTTTTTCATGCTTGCGGAGCGTCAATGGCAATCCGCGGTACGAAAGAAAGAGTCGATGCTACTGTTTTATATCGACGTCAACTGGTTTAAGGAGATTAACGATACCTACGGCCACAAGGAGGGCGATTTAGCGCTTCTGACTGTAGCCGCCGTGCTGCGGGAATGCTTTAGAAAAACGGATATTATCGCCCGGGTAGGTGGAGACGAGTTCGCGGTGATGGCAACTGAAGACTCCGCAAATTCCCGCGCGGTGCTAGAACTCAGGCTCTCGAAAACACTACGGCAGAGTAATGAAGAAAGAGGCGGAACGTTGCGTCTTTCATTGAGCGTTGGAGTTCTCAGGTGCGACACCTCGATGGAGACTCTCTGCATCGAGGATCTGATGGCTCAGGCAGACGGCTTGATGTATCAGGAAAAGCGCCGCCATCATTCTGGAGTTGGCGCGGTGACCGGGCAGAATCGGGCCTTGGCGTAAGTACGGGAATCTTGATCTTCTTAGTACGAGTAAGACGCCGCATTCGGGAACGGAGACGGAACGTTTCAAGCGCCCGCGCTTTATACCACACCGGAACAACAGGTGGACGCTTTGTTCATATCCGATTTCGATGGGGGCGGTTACCCGGTTTTGCTGTTAATGCAGGCGCTGCTCCGGTTTACATTTTTCTCCTGTTCGATGGTTCCGAAGAGTTCGTCCAATCCGACCCGCTCATCTTCGGGCCAAAAGGAATTCAGGCGGTTGGGAATTTCTACTGAAGCGGACTTCCTCATGTTCTAACGAGCTTCGGCTCACCGGGGGTGGTGGTGTTCAGGAACACGCCGACTCCGTAGCAGCGAGAAGTTGGGGATGTCGTCGAATTCAAGCCTTGATTGCAATGGCGATTGTAGCGGGACTGGAGCCCCCGTATGGAGAAAAAACTGGAAGTCATTTTTTTGCTCCCTACTAATGACCGTTGTTGAGGCGATACCTATTCCAGGGGTACCGCAGAAGGTGAGATCGGGGTGTCCGGCGCGGGGAAAGTGACCTGTCTCTAAGCTCTGAGCCCGGGGGTGTTACCAAAGTTTGTTTTGTTTGAAATAAACGGCTCCTCGACCCAATTCGAACCTAAGACCGCTTGGTTAACAGGGACAGCCACCTAATACAAAGCGAAGAGCGGACTAAGATTCAACGACTAGTTTTCTTGCCACACGGTGGCTCGTTTTCAGGCGTTCGGTAGCCGGATCGTAAACCGTATTCCAGCCTGATCGCGGTTACCGACGCTAACCGACCCGCCAAATAAGGAAAGAATCCGGTGTGCCAAGGCAGGGCGGACTCCCAAGTCCCCACCGGGCGTGATCGCTTCACCAATAGAGAAGAGATCGAAGAATCCCGACAAATGAGATTCCGGGATCGTTCGTCCATGACTGTCGACTATCAGCCCTTGGGACCCGGACGTATTTTCAAGTGACACGCGGACCATCTCACCCCGTGTCGAGAATTTCACAGCAGTCTCAATAAGTGCTTCCAGCGCCTTCGCGAGCAAATCTTCATCTCCAACGACTTCGCCTAGGTTTGTCGTTTGCGTTATGAGTCTCACTTCGCGGGATTCGGCGAATGCGGTTGCGCTCTGAATAGATCGATTCATGACAATATTCAAAGAAACGGGACTCGATTTGAAGCGCTCACAAGTAACGTCGATTTCAGTTAAGAGGGAGGCATCGTCCAAAATCGAAACGATTCTTTGACGGCAACGTTTATACATGCCCTGAAGTTCACGGTTTTCTTCGGAGGCAGCCGCCGCTTCCAGGATGAGTTCGCTCACACCCAAAAGACCGTTGAGCGGCGTCCGGAACTCATGCGAGATCAGGTTCAGGAAGTCGCTCTTCGAGCGATCAAGCACATTCAGTCGCTGGTTTGCGACGGAGAGTTCATGGGTGCGCGCAGCCACGGCCTCTTCCAGGTGTTCATTCTGCCGCTGCAGGGCGCATTGCAGCGCGTGTAGCGCTAAGTGCGTTTCCACGCGGGCGTGAACTTCTTCGAACCGGAATGGTTTGGAAATGTAATCCGCTCCGCCCGATTGGAAAGCCTTCATTTTATCTTCGGTTTCTCGCAAGGCGCTCAGGAAGATGACCGGAATGGAGGAAAGCTCCGCGGCCGACTTGAGGCGTTCGCATACTTCATAACCACTCATTTCCGGCATGTTGATGTCCAACAGAATCAAATCCGGCTTGCGCTTTTTTGCTGCCGCCAATGCAAGCCTGCCGAGTGGAAAGGAACGTACCTGATGCCCGCGCTCCAGTAACATGTCTTCCAACAGATTTAGGTTAACGGGATTATCGTCTACGATCATGATGTCGTTTTGGGGCATATCTATTCTTTCTCCATCGACCGGAACTGCGCACAAATAGAAGAGTCCGTTCATGCTCAGCCGCTGAAACAACCCGCGCAACACCGGCAACCCCGTCTTTGGCCGAGCTCGCGCGTCCAATACACGCTCTGCGTGATCGGAGGTGCTTCTGATATGCCAGGCCGCCAAGTGTCATCGTTGTTGCAGCAAAAGACTCAAGGCATCGTAATCATACCGGTCAGCCAGTTTCTGCAGCGCGTCGGCCGAACCGGCAGCTTCACTCTCGCGCACCTGGAGGATCAGTTTGTCCAGCAGTCTCTTGTCGCCGTCTGCGGTGGCCTCGCGGAGGTTTTCAGCTAAGTCAGTTGGAAGTTGCGTAACCGTAGCGGCGTTGAGGGCCATCAGGTCTTCAATCTTGCCCTGCTCCTCGTATTCATAGTCAACGTGCAGCAGGGCGCGCATCTTCTCAAGCAATTCCTCTTCGCGGCAGGGCTTTGTCAGGAACGCGTCAGCTTGACCCTCCAACACCGTTCGACGATCGTCCTCCATGGCGCTCGCCGTGAGAACAACGATGGCGGTGTCGCGTCCGCTAGTATCTGCCTTGATTCTGCGAGTCGCTTCCAGGCCGCCCATGCCCGGCATATGGATATCCATGAGGATCAGATTCGGCCTCCATTCCTCCCATTGCCGGATGGCCGCTTCGCCGTTTCCCGCGACCTGGACGGAGTAGCCGATCGCGCTGAGCAGCTTCATCAGCCAGTCTTGGTTCTCAAGCTGATCGTCGGCCACAAGGATTCTGGGAACGTCCGTACCCGCACGTAAGCGTTTAACGCGGCGAGGATTGATTTGTTCGACGGCAACGCCCACGTGGCCGCGTTCGACGGGAATTTCAAAGCGGAACATTGAGCCTTGGCCAGGGATGCTGATTGCGGTGAGATCGCCACCCATCATTCGCGCGAATTCGCGGCTAATAGCGAGACCTAACCCGGTTCCCTCCCGGGTGTTAACGTTGCCTTTGGTCTGGGTGAACGGCTCAAACAGTCTCTGCTGGTCCTCCGGCGTTATGCCCGCGCCGGTATCCTCGACGACGGCGGATAGCCACAGCGAACGTGCGTTCCAGGGGTTCAAGTTGACGTGTAGTCTGACTTGGCCGCGCTCGGTAAACTTGATCGCGTTCCCCAGCAGATTAATGAGCGCTTGCCGAATCTTACCTTCGTCCGCCACCACGTACGGCACGGCTTCTCCATCGACCACCATTTCAAAATGGAGCGACTTAGCCTCAGCCCTCAGGCGGAACATTGCCGCGAGATCGTCCAGCATGAGGGATGGATTGAAGGTCATCGGATTGAGTTCGGTATAGCCGGCCTCGATTTTGGACATGTCCAGAACATTGTTGATCAGTGCGAGCAGATGTTCGCCACTGCGCCAGATTACCTTTAGATTCGCTCGCGAGTCCGTCCCTAGGCTTGTATCGCGCAGCATCAATTGGGCATAACCCAGAATCGCGTTAAGCGGCGTACGAATCTCATGAGACATAGTGGACAAGAACGTGCTTTTGGCGCGGTTGGCAGTCTCGGCGTACGCCGCTGCTTGTCTCAACTGCCTGTTTAGCGCCAGGATTTCTTTTTGTGCCTGCAAAGTTTTGCTGAGATCTCGCAAAATCTTCGAAGCGCCGATGACCTTTCCATGGCCGTCACGGACCGGTGATATAGTAAGCGACACTTGGACGGTTTGTCCACTTTTGCGCAGGCGCGTTGTCTCCGAATGCTCCACGACTGCGCTTTCGCTTAGGAGCTTCAGAAGCTGCTTCTCCGCTTCCAGACCGTCTGCTGGAATGATAAGGCTCACGTGCGCACCGATAGCTTCTTTGGCGGTGTAACCGAATAGACGTTCAGCGCCGCCGTTCCAGGACGTGATTACACCTTCCAATGTCTCGCTGACGATGGCGTCGTCTGACGAGGCGACAATGGACGCGAGCAATGCGTCGCTCTGTTCAGCTTGTTCGAGGCTCGCGTTTGCCTCAGCCAGTTGGCGGTTCGCTTGGGCAAGTTCCGCGGTTCGATCGCGCACACGCTCTTCCAGGCCCTCATTCAGAATTCGCACCTCGGTTTGCGCGCGTTTAAAATCCTCTAAGTCGGTAAATGTGCCGAACCAGCGCGTTACGGATCCCTGCGCATCGCGAATGGGGAGCGCTCGAGAGATATGCCAACGGTATGCGTTGTCTGAGGCTCGCTTGAGGCGGACTTCGACCTCAAATGAATTACAAAAGGTCAAGGACTGGGTCCACCGGTCTGTGGCGGGCTTTAGGTCGTCAGGGTGCAGTGCGGGGCCCCAACCCCAAACTTTGCTCTGTTCGAGGCTCATGCCGGTGTAATCTTGCCAGCGCTGATTGTAGTAGTCGACATTGCCGCCGGGAGTGGCGGTCCAGACTATTTGGGGCATCGATTCCAGAACGGCTAGCAGTTCAATCTTCTTTTCAGCCTGTATGCGGGCGGCGATCTGCGCCTTCGACTCTTCTTTGGAGATCCGCCACTCCTCGGGGCTGGGCAAATCGGCCAAGTGAGGGATGAGCCGATTGAGAAGAACCGCGGTGCCCAGCGAAACGCTCGCGGTAAACAGCTTAACCAGCCCTTCGAAACGGTAGATCGGTATCCAAAGCGTCACGATGGAGAGAATATGTGTTGCTCCGCAACTCAAAATAAAGGCTGCGAAGAGGAGAAACATCCACTGGAACGAAAAGTCTTTGCGCCGTTTCACCAGGCGAAGGAGGCCGACCGGTACCAGGAGGTATGCCAGGGCGATGAAGCCATCGGATGCAGCGTGCAGAAAAACCAGAGCAGGTGCCCGTAGCAGCCCGTGTCTAAAGTCTAAAAACAATTTGCTCTAGAAATGTTCGCTTTATAGAATCAAAGAATGGCGATGGGAACGCGAAGGAAGAGGGAGCGGCAGGAGCCCTTGTGGTACGGCGGGGAGTTGCCCACCGCTCCGGGCCACCCTTTCTACAAGCGGCTGAACGAGATTCTCGACAAGTGTGATTTCGACCGCTTTTGCGAGCAGGTCTGCGCCCGCTTTTACCACGAGAAGTTAGGCCGTCCCTCGTTGGTTCCGGGCCTGTACTTCCGCACTATGTTGATCGGGTTCTTCGAAGGCCTCGACAGCGAACGTGGCATCGCGTGGCGGGTGGCCGATTCGCTCACCCTGCGTCTGTTTCTGGCCATCGGTTTGGATGAGAGGACACCCGACCACGTGACGATTTCGAAGACGCGGCGGCTGATCGACGCGGCCACGCACCAGCTTATCTTCAGCTGGGTGTTGGAACGGCTGGCCGAGAACGGATTGATCAAGGGCAAAACCATTGGAGTGGATTCGACGACGCTGGAAGCCAACGCGGCCATGAGGTCCATTGTCAGACGCGATACGGGCGAGAGCTACGCGGGATATCTGAAGCGACTGGCGGAGGCGGAAGGAGTGGATGCCACCGACCCGGCGGCGTTGCGACGCATGGACCGCAAACGCCCCAAGAAGACGTCCAACGACGTTTGGGAGAGCCCAAGCGATCCGGAAGCGCAGATTACGCGATTGAAAGACGGCCGCACGGCGCTGGCGTTCAAAGTAGAGAACGGCGTGGACATGGAGACGGGGGCCATCGTGGCCGTGACCACGCATGGAGGGGCGGCGGCCGATACCGCCACCGTGGAAGAGACGGTTCTGGAAGCGGCCGTGGCGGTGGCCGAACTGCTGGACAACGCGGTCGGAGAGAGCAGGCAGCAGGTTCATCCCGCCGGGGTGGAAGAAGTGGTGGCGGACAAGGGTTACCACAGCAACGAGGCGTTGCGGAGTCTGACTGGATGGAATCTGAGAACGTACATCGCGGAACCGGAGCGGGGCGAGCGCAACTGGGACGGGAAAGCGGCGGAGAAGAAAGCGGTGTACGCCAACCGGCGGAGGGTGGAGGGTGAACGCGGAAAGCGATTGCAGAGTCAACGCGGTGAAAGGGTCGAGCGCAACTTCGCGCATCAGTTTGACACTGGTGGTTTGGACCGTCTCTACGTCCGCGGCCTCGAGAATGTTCACAAGAAACTGCTCCTGCAGGCAGCGGCATGCAACCTGGCTCTTCTGATGCGGAGTTTTTATGGAGCGGGCAAGCCCAGAGCCGCTCACGACCGGATGGCGGAAGCTGTTTTTGCGATTTTGGCGTTTATGAAAGCTCTTCGGAGTGCCTTGGAGCGCTAATCCCGCGTGGGACACAATCACGCCGTGTAAAGAGCCATCAGTATGTAAGATGAATTCGTCATCACTCCCTCACAAATCAGACGATTTATACACGGGCTGGTAGACAAAGCACGTGCGGCATGAAGTTAGTGTCGAAGATCTCGTTGAAAAAAGACGCCATAGTTCATCTTCTCGGCGGTACGGAACGCCTTCGCCTGGGCGTTCCAGAGACAACGGCTCTCTAGGTCGTTGTGCTGCTCACTGTCACGGAACGACGGTCATTCCGTGACGGCCACGTATCCACCATGGTTGGAGCGAAAGGTTGCCCGATAGAGGCCCCTGCGGAAACCTAATTTCCAGTGTGCTGAGATGAGTACGACTCCTCTTGGTGTGGTGCAGGAACGGCACCATAATTCTGTAGATTAGTTCAGGCTGAACTTTCTGCTCTCGCGGTCACGAGACGCCGAAGCCGCTCCGGAGTCATCACCCGGCATGGATAATAACTGAGATCTCCGGTTGTTTGTCTCAAGCAAACGGCTGTCGCGGTTGTGCGGGGGGTGGCGAGCAATCGGTATCCCTACCGCGACAGCGACTTACTTGAGATAAGCAAGGGCCAAGGCTCGCCCTTGGGCGCGGCAAGTCCGCCGTGGGCTTCACCTTCAGTAGCGCCGATAGCCCGTCCTTTTAGGGAAGGGGGATTTTAACCGGATCACCCGAACGTGGCACCAGTCTGGGTGCTCGACGCTTGGTCGCTGCATGAGAAGGTAAGCTTCGACTAAAACCTGGGTGCGTGGTTGGGGGCTCTTCTGAATCAGGCTGCGATGCCGAGTGCGCGACCCACGAAGGTTGCCTGACCGACGATGTTGTCCTTCGCCAACCACCGAATCTGTCCCTTTTTACGCCGCGTTGTGAATTGGGGATTTGACCGAACCCGCCAATCGTTCGGGCGCGCGTAGCAGTTCTGCTACCTCGGCCGCTTCGACGGGCGGAGCGATGGCGTTTCCCTGCAGAAGATCGGCGCAGTGATAGGACAGCATCTCCAGCATTTCGCGGTCTTGGACCTTGGTTACCGTGAGCTGGGCGCCGGAGACTTGCGCGATGCTCCACACGATGTTGAACAGGGCGTTGAAATGCTCGCGGTCGCCCTTGTATTCGACCAGGATTCCGTCGAGCTTAATGCCCTGGAAGGGAAGCTGTTCGAGGAAGCCGAGAGGCACGAAACCGCGGCCGAAGTTGTCGAGGTGGGCGCCGACGCCGGCGTCGCGAAGATCGGAGAGTTTGCGGATGGCGTAACTCACGTCGGCCATGAGGGCTTGTTCCTTGATGTCCAGCCGGAGCCACTGGCATCCGGTACCGTAGCGGGCGGCGAGCTTTCGGATCTGGCCAAGAAGATCCTGCGTGGCAAACTCGGCGTTTCCGATGTTGATGGTGACGGGAACCAGAGGCAACCCTTCCTGCAGCCACTGGCGGTATTGGCGGAAGACTGCGTCCATTACCCATTCGCCGATAGCGGGCGAAATGCGCTTTTGCTCCGCCAAGGGCATGAATGCGCCGGCTGAAAGAGGCTCCTCGCCGGGCCGGTGCCAGCGCAGGAAGGCTTCCAGTCCGCGCAATTCTCCGCTCCGGGCGTCGATGATGGGCTGGTAGTTCATGCGGAACTCGTCATTTTGGAGAGCGCGCACGAGCAGTTCGGCATTGCTGTCTCGCGAATCGGCGGCCCGCATGGTGGGCGCGTACATCGAATAGGCGTTACGGCCGGACCGCTTTACCTGGTAGAGAGCAAGGTCGGCGCACTCCATGAGTTCACTTTCTTCGGCGGTGTCCACCGGCCAGATGGAACAACCGACGCTGGCGCCGATCTCAACGGACTGGCCGTTGATCTGGTACGCGCCGGCAACCGACCGCACGATTCTTTCGGCGGTTACGGCGGCGGCCGCTTTGCCGGTGAGTCCGGTTTGAAGAATGGCGAACTCATCCCCGCCGAAGCGGGCCACGGTGTCCTGCTGGGAAACGGCGCTCTTCAGTCGCAACGCGGCTTCCTTCAGGACGCGATCTCCCGCCGCATGGCCGAGGGTGTCATTCACCTCCTTGAATTTATCCAGGTCGATCATGTGGACGGCGAAGTTGGAGTTCCCCGCCATGGAATTCCGGACTTCCTGCTGGAGGCGCCGTTCGAAGAGAAGACGGTTGGCGAGCCCGGTGAGGGGATCGTGGAGCGCGATGTTTTCGAGCTGGGCGGTGCTGATGAAGCGGAAGATGTCGGCGCGGAGTTTGGCGGCGAACTCGAGTTCGATTTCGGTCCAGGGTTCGGAGGTGTTTCTGACCTTCTGCGACCAGACCGCGAACGAGTGCCGGGGCGAGAGAGCGGCCGGCGCGGCGGCGGGATCGTGATCGGGCGCCTCCTGCTTGCCTGCCCAGTTAACCGTTTCAATCACTTCAGGGCGCACCAAGGCGATGAAATCCAGAGTGCCCAACGGGATGTAGAGCACGCCGCTGGCGTTGGCCGCCAAGGCGCGGTAGGGCTGAAGGGCTTCGGGGAGCGCGTCGTAATGGCTCACTTTCTCCCGTGAGAACCGTTCCAGAAAGTCTCGCAATGGAGGAAGGGACAGCTTGTCAGGTACCAGGCCGTTGAAGAAGTCCTGCCCTTCCAACCGGAGCCAGCCGCCACCCGCGCAGAAGGTTTCCCGGACGATCGCTAAGTTGCGGGACAGCGCGATTCTGGTTTCGTAACCGGCGGAGGAAAGAGTTCCCTGGAAGCGCGACAATTGCTGGCGCATCCGTGACTCCGTACTTTGCTCGATGAGGCCGAGCAGATTGGTCAATTGCAGCGAGACAAGCCGCGCCATCTCTTCGAAGGCGAGACGGTCCTGGATACCGATCGCGCGTGGAGACAAGTGGTGGCAGGCGAGCAATCCCCAGAGCTTACCGTTCACCACGAGAGAGAGTGTGAACGAGGCCTGAACCCCCATGTTCTCCAAGTACTGAAGGTGCACGGGATGGGCGGAACGGAGAGTGGAATAGGTCAGATCGAGAGGTTGCGTTTCGCCGTCCCATTCGAGGATGGGCGAGGTTTCCTGATCGACATCGGTGATGATGCGCTGCCAGTTCAGGGTGAAAAGACGGCGCGCGTTGGGCGGGATGTCCGAAGCGGGGAAACGAAGACCGAGGAAACCATCGATGCCGGGGCGGCAGCGTTGATGAACCACTTCGCCGTCCCATCCGGGCAGGAAGCGATAGACCAGAACGCGATCGTAGCCGGAGCGCTCAAAGACCGCATTAGTAAGGAGTTCAAGGCACTGTTCGACGGTGCGGGCAGCGGTGAGTTGCTCCACGAATAGAATGCGGCGGGCGTGGGTCCACCAATGCTGGGAGGAGCGGCCGGCGGGCTCGAATTCGAAGATCCGGTGAGCGCCGCAACGATGCCCGATGACGATGAGCGGCTCGGGGGCGGCGTAATCGCGGAATTGGAGGTGGCCTTCGATGGGGGCCAGAGACGAGAGACTGGTCCAGGCGCCGGCCAGCGCGTCGGCTGCGGTGCGCCCGAAAAGAGCGGACGGTTCGATGCCGAGTAGCGCCCCGGCGTTGGCGGAGCAGTATTCGATCACGTGCGTGTCGGAGTGAACCGCGACGAGCGCGCCGGTCGACTGGATGTTGCGCAGGTCATGGAGAAGGGCGGTCTTACAGTTTCCGAAAGGCGCGTCGGCGGCGTTCATGGAGTTTTCCTTTGATTTGGCGCGAGGTGCAGATCCATATGGCGGAACGTGAGGCGGGCGGCGGTGGCGGCGGCAGCGACGGAGCTTCGAGATTGCAACTGGGAAAGGGATTTGAGCACTGCGGGCCAACTGGTCTGGATGGCGGGATCGGGTATCCAGAACGAGGCGAACTGAGGCAGTTGGACCCGAACGCTTTGAGCAGGTGGCCATAGATGACGCGGCTTCCGAGTTGCGCGCCTTCGACGACGTAACGGATCCCGAGGTATGCGGCTTCCGTTTCCGGGCCAGTCAGGCGAACGGGCGGAATCGGATTGGTCAATGAAGCATGCAGAGGAAGCAGATCGCGGGTGATGAGAAGACTGCGCGGTACGTAAGCAGGGACGGTGGCGGGGCAGAGATGCGCGGAATTGGAGAGGAGCAAGTCAAGCGGAAGGTAGGCCTGTTGCAGGGCGACCATAGCCGAGGTGTAGGCGGAAAGGCGCAGACCCGGTTGGGTGAGGACGGCGAGAACGGAGGTTCGATCGATGCGGTGGTGCAGACGTAGGGTGGCGCGGCGCAGCAAAGTGTGCGCGGGAGGGACCGATGGGCGTCGCGACAACATGTTTGGTTAGTGGGCGGGGCAGGCGATGTTCTCAAGTAGCGAGGTGAGGAGGCGCTGGAATGCTGACACTTCGGGCACCAGTAAAGCTTGCGGCTGTGCCGGACACCGAGGCATGAATGTCCTGTGCAAAGCCAACCTACGAGTCGTCGCCAAGTGGAGACCAAGTTCATCCGCGCCGTTCAAGCGCCGCCACTCGGATCCTGGCGCGACGGATGGCTGGTGGTGTGGTGCCAGCCCGATCGCCAACGGGTGTTCTGGCATGTGATGCTGCTCCGGCCCCGGATCGAGTTTCGAGGTTGCTGCGATTGAAAGCCGCTCGGTGCCAATCTCTCTGCACCCACAATGACGAGCCCCGCCGAAAACGGCTCGCATTCCGGTGTCATGGACACCTTGCATGAAGATGCACTCATCTTCACCGTTAACCGAACTCGCATCGATGCACTTTAATTAACATCCCTCCACTTTCGAGTTAACCGAAAGGGCATATGTTCGAATCCTACTCAAGGAGCCACTTACTTTAAAGAAACAGCTGCGCCTTTCGGTTAACCACCACCCGCCGAAAAGAGCCGCCAAACGGGCCATATACCGCCTTCCGGTCGTCTCCGTTGCTCTCTCCAAGTCGCTGGCGAGCTCCTCGTAATGCTCGCCGTATGCCGTGTAGGATGCGTCCGAGATCGCCGTTCCCGTCGTGCTCGAATCGATGGGCTCGCTCTGCTGCCAGTTCGGCCTCCGGTAATCCGTGATTCCGCCCGCGCCCAGAATCGCCCGCCCGCCGCCCGCTCCGGCAGCCCCGCAAACGGATTTTCCGGCCTCCGGGCGCACTACGCCGCGAGTCTTGGTGCGGGCGCGATGGTCAGCACGAGGGCGGCGGCGCAGGAAAGAGTGAGTAAGAACCGGGTCTTGGATTGAGTGTTGTGCATGCGTTTGGGTTTTGTCTCCGGATCGTCAAGCATACAACACATGAGTGTGCGTTCCGGTTCCAATGCGGATGCCGAAGGGCATGTAATCCAGCGTGGTTCGTGCTACCTTGCGGCCTGGGAGAAACTTTATTGCAACGTTTCGCAGTGCTTGGTTCGGCTCTAACCTTCATGATTTCTTCAGTCTGTTGCGCGGCGACTTACAGTTACACCACTCTAAATTATCCAGGTGCGATGGGCACTTATCCCGTTTCCATCAACAGGGCTGGAACGGTCGCTGGGTACTTTTACGACTCGGGGTTCACCGCGCACGGCTTTACCTATTCGGGCGGAGTTTATGTGCAGGTGGACGGCGGCGATACCTGCTCCGGGTCATTTGTCACTGGCATTAACGATGCGGGCGTGATAGCCGGCTACTGTTTTTCGTCGCAAGGCGGCGTGGAATCGTTCCTGGACAAAAACGGCGTGTTCACTTACTTCGCGCTGCCCACGATTCTGGATACGTACACGGAAGGGGTCAACGACAAAGATCTGTCGGTAGGTTGGTTCTTTACGAACGCGAACACGGTGGAATCGTTCTACGCTATCAATGGAAAGCCGGCGAAGGTGTTTGCCGCCCCAGGTTCGCCTGCAACAGCCGCCTACGGGATCAACAACTCGAGCGTGGTAGTTGGTAACGGTATACCGGGAAGCGGCGGTTTGCAGCAAGGATTCGTTCTGAAGAGCGGGGCCTACACGTTCACAAGCTATCCCGGAGCATACGAGACTTTCTTCAGCGGAGTGAATGACTCATTGCAGGTTGCCGGCGATGAAATTAAAGTGGTACGCGGACCGGCTTCAGCGTTCATTTTCGAGAATGGAACGTTCACAGACCTGGCCGTACCGGGGGCTGCGGCGTCGGTTGGTTCTGCAATCAACAATTCGGGCGTAGTTGTGGGGTACTACTCAACGGGATCGAATAACATCGAGGTGCAAGCCTCAGGTTTTATGGCAACGCCTCAGGTATAGAGAGCGTTCAGGCTGCATTCGATGGTGAGTTGAGTTTCTCCTGTTGGCGAAGCCACTGCTTTCGCTTGAAGTCTTTCAGGGAGCCGGTGAATACGGGCATTTGAGGCGTGTCTCCATGCGAGTCCGGCACGGTGGATTGGCTTTGTTTCAACGCTTCCGACGCGCGGGTTTTTTCGAGTCGGGCGGCAATGAGGAGATAGAGGGTTCTGGTGCAAACCCAAGAGGGGGATAGGCCAAGAGCCGTCCTATCGGATGAGCTCCCCTTAAGCGGCCAGCGCAGCTTCCCAGATCTCCGTTACGGTCGCTCGGCTTCCTCCAAGCTTACCGATTTTTGAATTGATTTTTCTTGATCTTCTCCGCCAACTCGATTCCTCCGATCACGACTGCCGCAGTCTTAAAGCTTTTCAGCCCCAGCATCGGCCTAAGCCGCTGCTTCACGCGCCGATGGTCTTGCTCGATCACGTTGTTGAGATACTTACTGGCTCGCACTCGCACCCGCTTCGGCAATTGACCGCTCTCCTTCATGTCCGAGACCGCCCGATGGGACGCCGCATAGGCATCCAAGGTGATCTTGACCGGTGTCCGCTGCTGCCTCATGGCTTTCCGCAGAAAGGCTTTCGCCGCGTTCACGTCGCGGTTCCGGCTCAAAAAGAAGTCCACAGTTTTTCCGATCTTATCGACCGCTCGATACAGATACATCCACTCACCCTTTACGCGGACGTAGGTTTCGTCCATACGCCACGACCCGCCAACCGAACGGGCGTACCGTTTCCAGCGTTTCTCGAATTCGGGCGAGTAATGCTGGACCCACCGCAGAATTGTGGTGTGCGCCATTGCGATGCCGCGTTCGCCCATCATGGTCACCAAATCGCGATAGCTCAGCTTAAAGCTCAGATACCAGCGGACGCATAGAATCACGATTTCCCGGTCGAAATGCCGACCCTTGAACAGCTCTTCGATCGGAACGAATTGCGGCATTGCTCTATCATCCTTCAAAAGCGAACCGTTCGCACCAGAACCGTTTCGTGCTCTGTAGCATCATTCTCGGTTCCGCGCTGGCGGCTTTCGCCGAAAGTTCAACGCTGGACGTTGCTGTTACCTATACCGGATCCGGGACTGTAGACGAATCGCATAAGCTTTACGTCGCCGTTTGGGACTCGCCCGACTTCATGAAGGGAGATTCGGGAGGGCCGCCCATCGCCATGAAGCCGGTTACCTCGAAATCCGAAGTGGCACATTTCGACGGCCTCTCGAAGAGCCCGGTATATGTCAGCATGCTTTACGATCCTAGCGGGAAGTGGGACGCGGCGAGCGCACCGCCATCCGGTTCTTCCGTCGGCCTCTATTCGACGGAACCCGGAACGCCCGCGCCAATTAAGCTCGAACCGGGGAAGACGACAAAGATTTCCGCGTCGCTCGACGATTCGCAAAAACTTCCGTAGCGAGACGTATCGCGAATACATTCGGATCGCGATCGCCCTGGGCACATGGCGGTGCTGATGATTATCTGGAAGGCCGGAAAGTTTCACCCGCTGACGGCGGCCTGTGCTGACTACGGTGCCGATGCCGGGACGCAACGGAACACGACGATCTTGTCCGACGTCGTCGTGATTGTCTGCTGGTAAGTGGAAGAGCTCGCGGTGAAATTCACTTTGAAGGCCGCCAGATTTGCATTGGCGTTGAAGTCTTCCACCGGAACCCGCAACGCGGCGGCTGCTCCCTCGCCCTGGACAGACGAGAATTCGTACTCGTATAAGTTGTAGGAGTTACCGGCCGTCAATCCATCGACCGTGGCCTGAAGGACAAAGTTCGTCATCCAGGGAACGGGCGGATTGTTGGTGCATCCCCGCGCGAGCGTGTTTGTGCCGATCATCGGATTCTCGTAATTGTAGCCGGCCACCGCGTCCAGTGGATTCCACACTCCGCTCGTCATCGTGGGTCCGACGATGGTCAGCGCCACGGGTAAAGTGACTGAGGTTGGATCTTGCGGACCGGATACAGAGAAGCCGTAATTGTGCGGCCCGGAGATCGGAACTGTGGAATAACCTGACCCGCCCGCGTACGTTTCAATCGTCACATTCTCCGGAATGATGATGGAATAGCCTTGAGAGGTTTTGGCATTAGCCCCGGCTCTTGTGTTTGCCAACGAGCTGAAGCTGTATCCGAATACGAACGGCGTGCACCCCTTCGTATCCGATCCGGCTCCGGGCGGAATCGCCGGATTATCGGTGAAATGGGTCCCGTTTACAGTGTAGTTCCCGTGATCGTCGAAGTAGATGACGTCGTCCGGGTAGTAAGTAGGGTCGGTGGGAGAATGGTTGGTCCCGATCTTCAGCACGGCTACTTCATGATCGTATTGAGGGTCCGAGCCGCCGTTCAATAGAACCGCGAGAGTAACCTGATGGCCTTGTATCACCTGCGCCTTCACCCAGCCCATGTACTGTTCATAGCCCGCTAATCCTGTACTTTGGGTGGAATAGGGAAAGGTGGTCCCTTGCAGGCGGGAGTTCGCCAGACAGAGCGAAGCGTTGGCGTAAGTGTTCGGCCCCGTAGCACCTGTTCCTGGATCTTCAATTAGTAACTGCGCATTGTAATTAACCTTGCCCGAGTGCGCGGCGCACGCGCCGTTCGGCCCGGATTGCGAAAGTCCAGTGCCGCAGATCAGGCGCGCATTGAATTGCGACATCCACTGCCCATTACTCAGTCCGGCCTCGATCATGGAAACTTCGCCGCAATAGCCGTCGTTGTTTTCCCATTGGTAAAACGGCTTCACGGGCTGGCGAGGATAGATAAACGCCGTTGTCACGGGGGGTGTGGTTCCGTCAACCAGTTGCTGGCCGCAGTTCTGCTCAGCAGCCCAGGCGCGAGGAAACTGAACGGATATGGCGAGAAGCGGTAGAGCAAAGACGATTGAGCGAACCGGCTGCATGCCTCTACATTGTAAATGCAATGGGCCTTTGCACCTGCCAACCGGACCGCGCCGCTCTTCATGGAATACCTATGGCCGCAAGCTTCAAATAAATTGAGAGTTGCACTCCCGTGGGACAACCGTATCTCAGATGAAAGCCCTTCCCCTGATCCGCGGCATGATCGCGCTGGCCCTCCCTGTTATGGGACAGGCCGCGCCACCCATGTTGTTCACATCGTTCGATGCGCCAAATGCGGGAACCACTTACCCCACTTCCATTTCAGCGAACGGCGCCATCACTGGCTTTTACGCCGAGGAGAACTGGAATTTCGGACCGTTCGTATATCGCGGATTCGTTCGGTCGAGCAGCGGCGCGTTCACTCTGATCGACGTGCCCAACGCGGGCAAAGAGTACTTCCAGGGCACAATCCCGGTCGGCATTAACTCCGCCGGCGTGATCACAGGCACTTACACCGACCTGGGCGGTATAGCCCACGGATTTATCAGAGATTCCCGCGGTTCTTTCATCGCGTTCGACGCTCCCGGCGCAGCCTTGACCCAATACAGCGGTACGTATCCCTCAGGTATCGATGCAAAAGGGGATGTGACCGGCAGTTACGCGGATGCATTCGGTCTCTTTCACGCGTTTGTCCGCTACGCCAATGGTGCAATTTCCTCTTTCCAACTCGCTGGGTCTTCGTTCTCAGAGGGCGTGGGTATAGACGCGACCGCTACCGTAACTGGTTATTCCTTGGATGAGAATAATTTATATCAAGCCATCATTCAAACCAAACACGGGAACTTGCTTTCATTCGGCGTTCCCGAAGCGGGGACCGTCCAATACCAAGGCACCTTAGCCTATGGGATCAATTCGTTAGGAGCAATCACCGGAGAGTACTACGACCCGAACTGGGGAAGACACGGATTCTACCGATCCCCAAGCGGCGCTATCACTACGATCGACGTCCCGGAAGCGGGAACCGGCGCGTTCCAGGGAACCTATCCTTCCGCAATCAACGACGGCGCGATGGTAGTCGGCAGCTACTACGACATGAATAGCCGGACGCACGCGTTTACGTGGACGCCCACTGGCACGATCAGCACCTTTGACGCGCCCAGCGTCGGGACTAATCCGTATCAAGGAACGAGTGCGGCGGCGGTAAATATCGCCGGATCTATGATTGGGTCCTACACCGACGTGAATGAGGTAACCCACGGCTTCCTTCTCACGAACGCCGCGCAATAAAGGCTAAGGGGCAGGGCGATATCCGGGAGCGACCGAACGTTGTTGTTCCTTGGAGGAGTGAGCCCTGAAGAGGCGGCGCTCTAAATCGCAAATACGGAGCGTGGCTCCGGGCCGTTACGGCCTATCATCAGCCGAAACTGGCCGTCGTTGCACTCCGTATCAGAATTGCGTCCGGCAGCAGCTGCGCGAAGCCACGATCCACTGCAACGCTTGTTCGAGACTCAATGCACCGCTATATCGAATAAACCCACCCAATACTGCACGGACTGCAGCACGAACCCGATCAAGATCAAACAGATTCCAAACGCGCCCAGCCTCCGGTCCTCCACGTTTTCAGCCGTCCATTCAATCCAGGGGCTCAGGGCAATCGCCGGCGCGGTAACGATTCCCACGGTGATACCCGTACGCAATCCCAATCCGACACTACGCGATCCCTGCGAAGCCGCCAGGCCGCTAAGGTAACCGGCGATCCCGTATCCCGCGGTCCGGTTCAATGTGCTGAGGAACTGCGATCGAGTCATGCGCGGGCGCGCCTGGGGATGATAATCCATCGTCGGCCGGACACCGAAGCGATAAGCGACGAGTTGCCCCGCAAAACTCAAGGCGCCGAATGTGGACCCGAACGCGGCGCCGAAAATCCAACCTGAGCCGACACCGAATCCCGCGGCCCGGATCGCGCTGAATAAGGCATCGTCCAGGAGGCTTTGTTTGTTCTCGCCGCGCGAAGCCCGCGAATATTCGAGGCTCAGCGACACCGCATGCACCAGACCTCCGGCAATTCCAAACACCAATCCAAACGCCAAACCGTAACCCACGCCGAACAGCGCTCCGTACGTGACCGCTCTTGTCAGAGTGCGCAGTGGTCCGTTTCGGCCGCCCAGCAGGTCATAGGCGAGATACATGCTTCCGAGAAAGTCCAGCGATGTTCCGGTGAGGCTGATGCCTGCTAAGACGTGCTTGTCCCCGTTGATCCCCACGATTTTCGCAGGGCGGACTTGGTAAGGTGAAAAAGAACATGCTTAAGATCGGCCTCTTGGCGTGCCTGGCCGCGTTCGCGATTCCGATAACTTCTTTCTCGCAGGAAGAGCTCTTCATCCATAACTTCCACCGCGTTGACGATCACGTCTGGCGCGGCGCGCAACCGAGCGGAGAAGGGCTGCGAGCGCTCGCCGCCAACGGCGCCAAAACCATCCTCGATCTTCGTCCCGCCGAAGAGCGGACGGGCGGCGAAAAGAAGGAAGCCGAGTCTCTCGGAATGAAGTATCTGAATGACCCGATGAACGGCTTTCACGCTCCCACCGACGAGCAGATTCAGAAAGCGCTCAATACTCTGGCCGACTCCTCCGCGTGGCCGGTGTTCGTGCACTGTAAGTATGGTGAAGATCGCACGGGCACTGTAATCGCGTGTTACCGGATCAAACACGATGGTTGGGACAACCGCAAAGCTTTAAACGAGGCCAGGAAGGTCGGGATGCATCCGTGGGAACGTGGTATGCACAAGTACATCCTCACCTTTCACCCGGAGCCGCAGCGGACCGGAAGCTTATACTAAGCTTCGGCTCATGTCCGATTTTCACTTCGATCTTTCCTCCGCCGCGCTGCGGGAGATGCGTCATGACGGGTTCGATCCCGACTTCCCGCCCGGCACGGGGGAACAAATCGCAGCGCTGCGGTCACGCACCGCACCGCCCCCCGCCGCGGGCGTCCGCGATCTTCGGCAACTGCTCTGGTCGTCAATCGACAATGACAGCTCGCGCGATCTTGACCAGATCGAAGTAGCCGAAAGGGTGGACGGCGGAATCCGCATATTAGTGGGAATCGCGGATGTGGATGGCAGCGTCGCCGTCGGTTCTCCAATCGATCGCCATGCGCAATCGCAGACGACCACAGTCTACACGGCCGTTCGCATCTTCCCCATGCTGCCCGAAGAACTCTCGACGGATCTGACTTCGCTCAACGAAAATAAGGATCGGGCGGCGATTGTGATCGAGTTCGTAGTAAGTGGAGACGGTTCGATAGCATCTCCGGAGGTATATCCCGCGCTGGTCCGCAACCAAGCGCAGTTGGCGTACAGCGGCGTCGGTGCTTGGCTTGAAGGTACTGCGCTGGGAGGTACCGCGGCCGCTCCATCGAAGGTAACCGCATCGCCAGCTTTGCAAGCCCAACTGAAGCTTCAGGACGAAGCCGCGTGTCTGCTGCGCGAACAACGCCACCGGCTGGGCGCCCTAAATTTTGATCGCGTCGAAACCGATGCGGTGGTCACCAACGGCCAGGTAAAGGACGTCACGGCGCGCAAGAAAACCCGTGCCGACTTACTCATCGAAGATTTTATGGTGGCCGCGAATGAAGTAATGGCGCGAACGCTCACCGGTGGCGGCGTGTCTTCCATCCAGCGCGTGGTGAAATCCCCTGAACGCTGGTCTCGCATTGTGGACTTAGCCTCGCGTTACGGCGAAAAGCTGCCCGCCGCCCCGGATTCCGGGGCCCTAAACAACTTCCTCCAGAAGCGCAAGGCAGCCGACCCGATTCATTATCCGGATCTTTCCCTGAGCGTGATGAAGTTAATGGGTCCCGGCGAATACGTGTTGTTTAAGCCGGGTGATGCGGAACAAGGCCACTTCGGCCTCGCCGCTCATGATTACACCCATTCCACCGCACCCAATCGCCGCTTCGCCGACTTAGTCACCCAGCGATTAATTAAAGCGCTTTCCACCGGGCAACCCGCGCCTTACTCCGATGACGAACTAACTCAGATCGCTCAAAACTGCACCTTGAAAGAAGATGCCGCGCGAAAGGTGGAGCGGAACATGGAGAAGCGCGTCGCCGCCGTAGCATTCCATAACCGCGTGGGTCAAAGCTTCAAAGCCGTGGTTACTGGAGTTACTTCGAACGGCACTTTCGTACGCGTACTGAATCCTCCGGTGGAAGGGCGGGTGATGCGCGGCGAAGCTGGCCTGGACGTCGGAGATCAGGTGACCGTGACGCTAATCGGAACTGACCCGGAACGCGGATTCATCGACTTCGGCCGTTAGAGAGTAACCTTTTCGTGCTCTCCGGGGCCTGGTTTATAGGAGTGCCCGGTGGCGATCGCCTTTACGAAACCAACCATCTGCACAACCGCGCTCGAAGGCGAGTCCCAATACTCCGCCTTCTCCACGTCCACCTGAATCAATGCCAGGTCCGGATCTTCCAAGCCATCGGGAAACCATGCTTTCAGCATGGGATTCCAAAACTCCTTGGCCTTCGCTTGATTGCGCACTAACCGCGCGGTCCCGCTTACCGAAACATATTTATTGCTACCCGGATCGGCGTAGCTGACGTTCACTTCGTAATGGCTTTCAATCTCATCCACCTTCGGCGAAGACGCGCGGGTAAAGAACCACAAAGTTCCATCGAACTCCGTCTTCTGAGTCGCCATAGGCCGGCTGCGTAGGGACCCATCGGCGTCCACGGTCGTGAACATGGCCATCTTCACGTCTTTGATCAGGTCGCCTAACTTCTTGATGTCATCCGAATGATTTTCCATACCGCTGCCAATGCGCGGAACCTTCCGTTGTGCGATACGTTACGGCCAGATTTCATTGAGCATGGCGGCCAAGCGGAACCCTGCCTTCGCCAACTGCTGGTCGATCACCGGCATGGCCCTCTCCATGTACTCCTTGCCCAGATGGATATGCAGTAAATAGACTTTCTCGGACTCGGCGTTGCAATCGGTTTTGCCGCTATCGGGCTGCACCGGTATCTGCGGTTGCAGTGCGCCGAACGTCGTCTCGTTAGCAAGTGCATGGCCTTCCCAGATCCACGCGGGAACGTCCGCGGTTGGCGGCGCCCACCCGTTTTTCTCAGCCGCGAAACGCTGATTCAAACCAGCCGCATACTGCGCCGGGGTTTCATGCACGTCGCGCAGGTGTTCCTCGATCAGACCTGAATCCCAAATCGAATGCAGATTGGAAATGGCGACTGAATTGGCCAGCACCACCGGGGCGCAATTTCCTCCATCATCCTTGTTATCGGTAACATGCAGCGGCTGATGAATGTCGCCGACGAAGTGAATCAAGTACCGCAACGCGTCCGCGCGATCGGCCGCGGGCGCCTGCATGTTTGCCAGCACTCCCCGTTCCGATTGAATCGCGGAAAGCACGCATCCCGCGCGATCTCCGCGCCCCTGCAACGCCGGACCCACCGGCTCGCACCATCTCCCCGGATCTCCGCTCGTATACTGCCGCGGGATATCCATGTAGTGCCACTTGCCCGTGCCGTTGAAGCGCCGGATGTCGTCGGGCCACGTGGACGCGTCGGCCATCACGTCGTCCCGCCCTTCCACGCAGTAACGGACCAGCTTCGGGTCGATCGAATTCGCGCTGAGCAGTTCCCGCACCTGCGCCAGCGCATGCGGAGTGAGGTTCTTTTCCGCGATCAAAGCTACGGTTTGATGACCCTCGCAGCCCCAGCCGAACAGCCCGCGGGCGGCACAGAAGGCGAGCAGACAGGAATGTTTCAACGTCGGCATAGCGCGTTTACCCTTTCGTTTGACGCCGCAGCGTGTAAGCGTCTGGATGCATATTGGCATGCTCCAGCTTCTTAAGGTCGTCCGTCGCCAGGATCAGCTTGCCGCTGATGTGATTGGAAAACGGCGATGCCAGGAAAAGGGCCATCTGGATCTGCTTCTCCGGCGGCGTTCCACCGGTAACGCGGATACGGCGCGCCTCTTCGGCTTCGCCCGCGCCGGCGGCCTGCCCGGCGTGCAGAATTTCATCCGTCATGCTGGTGTAGGAAGATCCGGGATCCAGACAATTGATCTGAACGTTGAAGTCGCGCACCTCTTCCGCGATGGATTCCACCAGCCGCGCGACGGCCGCCTTCGACGCCGCGTGAGCCGTGAGAAAGGGCCGCGGCGTTCCAGATCCTCCTCCCGCCAGCACGATAATCTTGCCGGATCTTCGCTCGATCATGCCCGGGAGCGCCGCGCGGCAGGCGTTTACCACGCCGAGGACGTTGGTGTCGAGGGCGTCTTTCCAGGTATTCAACCGCGCGGTGGCAAAAGGCCCAATCGGTCCCAGCATACCGGCCGAACAGATCAGAATATGGGCGCCCCCAAGCACCACGTGCATGCGATCGATGGCCGCCGCCATTTGCTCGAAGTCGCGGACATCGGCCCGCACCCGCAGAGTGTTTCCGCCGGCGTGCTCGATTTCCAGTTTGGCGACATCCAGTTCCGCCTGGCTTCTCGCGAGCAGCCCGACGCGCGCGCCCGCCGATGCAAACCCGATCGCCAGCCGCTTCCCGATTCCGCGGCCGGCGCCAGTAATGAGAACGCTCTTATTCTTTACGCCGAGGGCAAAGTCGGGCAATGCACATTATCTCTGAGCGCCGGTTTCAGGTTGTTGACCGGGTGCAAATATTCGAGCCAGATCGGCGAAGCCTTCCGCCACCATCACCCGATCCGGCGCCTGAATCTCTTCCCGCTCCAGCGTCCATGTCCGCTCATGCGGAACATATACAGCTCGCAGACCCGCGGCGATGGCCGGATTAATGTCAGACTTGGGACTGTTCCCAATCATCCACGTGCGCGATGCGTCGAAGCCCAGCCGCAACACCAGGTCGATATACGCCGGGCGGTTCTTCTCCTTCACGATTTCGCAATGGGTGAAGTAGCGCGCCAGCGAAGACCGCTCAAATTTCGATGTCTGCTCCCTGTGTTCGCCCTTCGTGAAAAGCGTCAACTCATGCCGCTCCGCGAGCAGAGGCAGTGTCTCCGCCACGCCCGGCATCAGTTCAATCGGCTTGCCCGTAATGTAATGCGCATAGGCGGCGATCTCCTCGAAGTGGGCGGTCTCCGGATCGCGCTCCACCAGCTTTTCGAAACATTGCCGCAGGTTTCTCACGAAGTTGTGAGCGCCGTAGCCATGCACTTTATTATTTGCAATTTCTATCTCATCGAGCGCGGCGCGGACTTCCGCGGCCGTCAGCCGGGAGTGGTCGAGCAGTTCGCAGAAGCGGTCAAATGCGTCTTCGAAGTAGATGTTGTTTTCCCACAGCGTATCGTCGGCATCGATCAGCAGGTGTTGTCGTTCCATAGTGATTACTTCGGCTCCGGCGGCGCAAGCTTAAACGGTATTTCCACCAGCGCATCCACATCGATCGCCTTGCCTTCCCGCATCGCCGGCGTGAATTGCCATTTCGTCAGCGCTTCCACGGCGCTGCGGTCCAGCCGCGGATCGATGCCCTTCACTGTTTCCACGCCATACACGCGCCCATCGTGTGAGATCACGAACGCCAGCCGCACGGTCCCTTCCACGTGCTCCTCCGCCGCGGTCGCAATGTATTTTGGATCCACTTTGTGCAGCGGCTGGGGTGCGGAGATCAACGCCCGGTAAGTCAGCTCGGCGCGGTCCGCGTACCACATGAGCCAGCTTCCTTCGTGGCTGGTCAGGTTCGGACTTTGAATGGCCACGCTGAAAACCTGGCGTCCGAGAAAGCGCGGGTCGGGCGCTCCGGAAACGGCGGTGCCGGGCTTGGCTCGGATATCATCCGACGTGTCCATATGACGCGCGCCATCATGCGCGGTGGCGCGCACGGAAGCAAGCGAAGTCGGAGCGTTATAGTCCGGGGACATGGTTCGCGCGATGATATCCGGCGCACCCCGCGAGTCTCCGCCGCGCACGGTCAGATCCGGTACCGAGATCCCGGACGATCTGCCGGACGTTGTCGCGCCGTCCGGGTTTAGCTTTGGGCCGGCCGAAAACTGCGCCCTTCTTGACCCTTCCGGTAGCGGCACGTTCAAATTGTCGATTGGGTTCAGCCCCACTACGGCCACGTTGGCGCTCGACGACGTCGCGCCCGGCAGAACCGGCGTATCGGGCATGTTGCCCACTGAAGCCGTCAAGGATCGCTTGGGTTGGGGACGAAACGCCATGGTGCGCGAGGCCTGGTCCAGGGACTTTGCCGCGCTCGCGCTCAAAGCCGTCGCACCCGGAGCAAGTTCCGGAGCGTCCGCCGTCCGCACTTTCATGGTCAGCTTGGCTTCATGCTCCGGCGGCGGCGTAAACGGCCGGGCGGCATTCGGGAGCTTGGGCAGTTCCGGCGCTTCCACTTTCGCCTTTAACTCCGGAACCGGAGCAGTTTCCGTGATCTTCGCCGTGCTCGCTTTCGGTGTTGACGGAGCAGGCGCGACGAACTCTTTTCTCGGCGGAGGTGGCGCGGCCAGCGCGATCATGTTCGGCAGCGGCGTCACCGGAACCGGCTTCAGTTCCGGCACCGGATGAAAAATCATCCGCGGCGCTTTGGGAGCGTTCGCGGGGGAGGAAACGATTGACTGCTTCTCCAGATTTTCCGCCCGTAACGGCCTATTCTCCGCCGCGCGCGCCAACGGCGAAACGTCCGGCAATTTCCGCTTGAAGTTGTACCAGACCAGATGATTCTCGCGGGGCTTGATCATCTGGTCGTACGCGCTCCGCCCTTTCGGCAATGGCGCGGCGAACAGCCAGATGAAAAAAATTCCGTGCGCGGCGATGGAGCCAATGATGGGAACCGTGCGCGGTCCCCGCTTGATCCTCGGCGGGGCCGTGTCAGTGAGCAGCAATTCCCTTAAACTCCCGCGATCTTCCGTCCAAACCCGTTGCGGGGCGCCAGAACCCGCATCCGCGCGGTCTCCTTCACCCGGGGGATTTGCTGCTGCAGGAAGTCCGTGAGCTGGCGCAATCGCTCCACCTCCGAACGGCTTCTCAGAATCCTGCTTTGGAGGTCCAGATCGGGAACCGCTTGCGCCAGATGAAAGCTCAGTTGAGCATCCCGCGGCATGTCTTCGATCGATGGGGTTTCCGCGCGGGTTTCGGCCGATTCCGAAAACTCCCGGTAGCTCCGGATGGCCCGGTCCTTCAGTTCTTCCGGTACCGTCTCGGCGGCCTCATCGTCGAAAAACTCCACCTGCCCCTGCAGGTACGATTTCTCCTGATTGATATAGAGAATCTCGAAACGGCTGCGGCCCTGAGTCATGACGTCCAGGCGCCCATCGGGATACTCCGTGATCACCTTCTCCACCGCTACCGTGCAGCCGGCGTTGACGATGCCATCCTCTTTCGCCAGCACTATCCCAAATTCGGAATGGTCGCGAATGGCTGCGCCCACCATTTCCTTGTATCGCTCTTCGAATATATGCAGCGGAAGCTGGGTTCGCGGGAACACCACGAGCTGCAGGGGGAAGAGCGGGAGCAGCTTCGACATAATATTATTATCTCGTGTCCGATTTCGCGCGGCAAATGAGTGTATCGGGGTGCGTTGTGTTGGTCACCGG
Source organism: Bryobacteraceae bacterium (assembly GCA_965225785.1). Taxonomy (GTDB): domain Bacteria; phylum Acidobacteriota; class Terriglobia; order Bryobacterales; family Bryobacteraceae; genus Bog-113. The sequence goes on from CBDDBV010000036.1 coordinate 102,439, forward strand.
AGCCTCGGAGGGGATTGGCGCCGCATGCGTCAAAGTTCTGCGGGCGCGTGGCGCGCGGCTTTCGCTCAACAGCCGCTCCCCGGAAAAGCTGGCGCGCGTCGCAAGCGCTGACGACCTGGTCACCCCCGCCGATCTGACCGAGCTCGGCGCCCCGCGCACGCTTGTGGAACGCACCCTGGAGCGGTTTGGACGCATCGACGTGGTAATCAACAACGCGGGTCACGGAATTTACTGGCCCGCCGCCGCTTCCCCTGAGCCGGAGACGCGCGCGCTGTTCGACCTCAATTTATTCGCACCCCTTTCATTGGCCCAGGCCGTCATCCCTCATATGCGGCGTCAAGGTTCCGGAACCATCGTGAACGTAGGCTCTATCGCCGGGCATGTCGCCCTGCCGTGGATGCCGCTTTACTCCGCTTCCAAGTCCGCCCTGGGTGCGTTGACGGAAAGCCTTCGCATGGAACTCAAACCCGATGGAATTCACGTGATGCTCGTCTGTCCCGGTTACGTGCTTACTGACTTTCACTCTCATTCGTTCGGTCTTCGTCCACCCGCCAAGGTAGTGGATGGGAAGCGGTTCGCCATCTCGCCTGACCGGTGCGCACGGGACATCGTTAACGGCCTGGAACGCCGCGCCCGCATCGTGGTCACGCCTCGCTGGGGCTGGTTCATGATCGGCCTTCACCGCCTGATGCCGCGCGTCGTGGAAGCGCATCTCATGCAACTGAACCACTCCCCGGAGCAGTTATGATCTTAAAGCTGAAGCGCACGCCCGGCGTGTACGTGGTCGGATTCATGGCCAGCGGCAAGACCACGCTCGGAAGAATGCTCGCGGACCACATCGGCTGGAGCTTTGCCGATCTCGATGAGGACATTGAGAGGCGCGAGTCGCAGCCCATCCCCGAAATTTTCGAGACCCGCGGGGAAGCCGAGTTCCGCCGCATTGAGCATGAGCTGATGCGTAAGCGCGTGCGCGCCATCGAGTGCGGCCGCCCCATGGTTCTGGCGCTGGGCGGGGGCGCTTTTGTGCAGCCTGAGAACTTCGCCCTGCTCGAAAACAACGGTGTCACCGTGTGGCTGGACTGCCCGCTGCAACTGATTGAGAACCGCGTGAAGGGCGCCGATCGCCCGCTGGCACGTGATCTCGCTCAAATGCGGAGCCTCTACGCCAGCCGCCGTGAAGGTTACGCCCTGGCAGATTACCGCGTGGAAGCCTGCTCGGAAGATCCCAAAGACAATTTGGCCGCGGTGCTCGCTCTACCGATCTTTCACTGATGGAGTTGCGCGCAGCCGCTCTCGAAATCGTCCACGCCGCTCTGGCCGCGGCCGACCCCGCCGAATGCGTTCGCCGCGCCATCGGGCGAATGCAAAAGGACGCGGAACGCGCGGATCGCATCATCGTCGTCGGCGCGGGCAAAGCCGCAGCCCCCATGGCTCAGGCGCTGGAGCGTGCTCTCGGGGAACGCATCCACGCCGGCTGGGTGAACACCAAGTATGGCCACGGCGTGCCGCTGGAGAGCATCGTCTGCCACGAGTGCGGTCATCCCGTTCCCGATCAGGCCGGCGTGGAGGGTGCGCACCGCATCGCCGCTCTCGCGCAGTCCGCCCGGAAAAACGATCTGGTGATTGCCCTCATTTCGGGTGGTGCTTCGGCGCTCCTGCCGTTCCCGGCCGAACCCATCACGCTCGATGAGAAGCAGGAGGCCACCCGACTTCTACTCGCGTCCGGCGCGGCCATCCATGAGTTCAACACCGTCCGCAAGCACCTCTCAGCGATCAAAGGTGGACGGCTTGCGCAGATGGCCGCCCCCGCGAAGGTGATAGCGCTGATCCTTTCGGACGTGATCGGGGATGACCTGGATGTAATCGGCTCCGGCCCCACGGCGCCCGATGCCTCCACCTTCGACGATGCGCGCAACGTGCTCAAGCAAAGAAGGGCATGGCACTCCGTCGCGCCGGCCGTTCGCGAATTTCTGACCGAGGCGAAAGGCGAGTCTCCCAAGCCGGGAGATCCGCTTTTTCGCAGGGTGGAAAACGTTATCGTCGGCAGCAATCGGCTGGCGCTCGCCGCCGCGCAAAACAAAGCCATTGAGTTGGGTTGCCGCACGCTACTGCTCGCGAGCGGCATCCAGGGAGAAACACGCGACATCGCCGGTATGCACGCCGCCATTCTTCGCGAGATTCGCGCGACGGGCAACCCGATAGCCTCCCCGGCGTGCATCCTTTCCGGCGGCGAAACGACTGTCACGATGAGCGACGGAGGGGGCAAGGGCGGCCGGAATCAGGAGTTCGCGCTAGCGGCGGCCCTCGATATCGCCGGTCTCGACCAGGTTTTAGTCCTCAGCTTCGGAACCGATGGCACCGACGGCCCAACAGACGCCGCGGGAGCGATTGCCGATGGCGCCACCCTAAGGCGGGCGATTGCGGTCGGGCTAGATCCCGCCGCGTGCCTCCGAAGACATGACTCGTATCCGCTTTTCGCCGCCTTGGGCGACCTGGTAATTACCGGCCCAACCCGCACCAACGTCATGGACGTGCATATACTTCTGAGCGCGCACTGATTACTCGATCTTGCGAACCGACACTTCCCCGCGATCGGTCGTAAGCGTAATCACCGGCCCCGTGGGAGTGGCGCTCCGCAGCGTGTTCGTGCGGCCCTGGCTGTCGCTCACGATCGCGTCCCCGTAGTCGTTGGAAACGTCGCCCTGCTTGGCCGTGCCCCGCAGGTCGAACTTGCCATCCCCCGGAAGCGCCATCTCGATATTGCCGCTCCGGGAGCGGATATCCATGCGCGTCAGCGGCTGGCTCGGATCAGGCTTCAAATCCACGTCTCCCTTGCCGATTTCAATGTCCACCGGTCCGCTGAAGTCGTCCAGGTGAACGTCTCGTTCATGCGTGACAAACCGGAACGGCCCCGCCAGATTCGAAGCATGCAGTTCACTCAACGTCATGCTGATCGAACCCGGCAGCTTCTCCACCCGCAGGTCCGTCTGGTCGGATTCAAAATGCAGCGGCTTTGCCAGGTCCCGGAAATCCAGCGTACCGGAAAAGCTCCCGTTCAAGGTCACCAATCCCGCGACGGTGTCGAGCTGTACGTCCCGGCCTTTACCCTCGACATCCACCGTCCCCTTCACGTTGCTGGCGCGCACCAGGTCGCAATGCTCCACGTCGATCTTTGCATCCCCGCCGATGTCCTGCAGGCGAACTTCGCCGCGCTGGCTTGAAACATCCACCGACCCGTCAATCGAATTGATCGTCAGATCGCCGGAACGCCCGCGCGCTTCCACGCTCATCCCTTTGGGGACGCTGATTTCCATGTCAACGGAGACGCGGGACCGGTCCGAATCGGACGGCTCCGCCGTGCGGATATAGATGGCGTCGCCTTCCGGCGAGAACGTCACCTTTACTTCGTTGTTCACTTTGTCAGCGGCTGCGCGGTCGTATGCGTGAATTGACTTGTGACCGTCCAGGTGGATGTCGCTCCCATCCGCGCCCGAAACGGTAATTCCTCCGCGCACATTATCTAGTACCAGCCGCTTCGCGCTCCCCACCGGAGAACTCACGTTCACGGGATAATCGAATTCTTCCCCGATTAGTCCAACAAAGCCATTGATCGGGACGGGTCCCCACTTCCAATGCGGGTTGATATGGTGCGGTACGGTGATCGCCAACCCGATGAAAACCGCGGCCAGTATCCAACCGAAACCCATCGGCCGGATCGCCGCCGCGCCCGTGCTTCCCCGCCCTGGGCCGTAAAGCGCCAACGCCTCAACCAGCCGGATCAACCCGAACGCGATCAGCAGCATCGGCCACCAGTCGGCAAGCAGATGCCAGACCGACAGTTCCGGCATCACGTTGTTGATCAGGAAGATGGCGCCCAGCGCGATCAGAATCACCGGCGCCGCAAATGACCGGTTCCTCACCGCCGTACTCCCGGAGGTGGAGCGTTCGGATTATACGAGGGGTTGTAGGGCGGGTTCTGTGGCGCGCTTCCGGTCGAAGGCATAGTACCGGCATAGTCCGAGGGGTTCAAAGGGATTGACTGCCCGCCACGCACCCGCTTTCCGCCGCCGGCGAGCGCCATCACCCCCAGCACGATCAGGATCACCGGCCAGGTCTCGCCGAACTGGAACGGAGTGAATTTGTCCAGAAGAAACAGAACGCCGATGGTGATCATAATGATCGGCCCGCGGATCGCCGCGATCAAGTTAGGATTAACGCCGCTCATTGATAAACTCCTGGGTCGCGAACTCGGATTCCACCACGGCCGGAGGACGCGTTCCGGTCCGCGCATAGAGCATGTAAACGCCCAGCAGAATCAAACCCGCCGGCCAGTAACGGATCAGGCGCTCCATGGGGATCATCCCGGTACTGTCGAGCAGCAAAAACACTCCCAGGCCGATCAGCGCCACCGCGCCCACCGGGACGCCGCCGTGGTTCCCGTGGAGGTGCAGAATGCTCGAGAACTCATCCACCGGAAGCCCGTCACGCCGCTTTCGCGCGGTGTGGAAAGCCTCCAGGACCATATAGAACCACCAAACCGCTATCAGTATTCCCACCAGCGGGGCCAATGCCGGGCCATTCCCGTTCGCCACCACGGTAATCAACAGCCCGAAGACAACCGCGTGGATCAATCCCTTCGCGTACTGTCCGTTATAGATCGCTCCCACCCCGGGAATCATGCCCAGAACAACCGCCCAGAACAGAGAGCCTCCGCCGGTCCGCGCCGTGTACGGAGAAGCGGCGGCCATCGGAACATAAGACGCTCCAGGAGTGTACTGCGGGAGCGGAGGAACATCGGCCGGCTGAGGGGCGGGCGCGTGTTCGGCGCAATAAATCGCGCCGACGCGCTCCACCCGGCAGCCCTCGCACATCGGCTTCCCGCAGGTGCGGCAATACGCCACCGCCGCCAGTTGCGGATGATTCGCGCACATATTCATGTTCTTAGCCCTCCTTTCACTTACTTCCCGCCCGGCGCCGGCTTCGCGCCCGATTCCTTCGCGGGCAGCTGTTTGGTACGCAGAGCCTCGTTCCCGGCCGCATCCGCCGCCGCCGTATCCTGCTCTTCCTGCTGCTGCCGCCACTCGTGCACGCGCGACCGGACCTCGTACACCAGGCGCATGCTCTCATAGGCCTTCACGGTGCGGTCCCACGTCCGGTGTGCGCGATCATCGAAAGAACTCCAGACTTTCACCGGATCCAGGTCGGCCGCCGTCACAGAACGGCTGGGCAGCCCGGCGCACCGGGTCATCATGGCGAGCGAGAGCACCGTCATCATCGCCCCCATCACGATTCGCGGCTGCATCACCGGTTCGAAGAACCGTCCAAACCGGGCCCGCCATCCGGTTGCGCGCGTGGGAATCTGGAAGAGAATTTTGTTGACCAGAATCGGCGGCGCGTCCAGCGTGTCGGCTTCCCGCAGCACGCCCATTCCTTCCCGAATATCCGCTTCGTAGTCCGCGCAAGCCGCGCACTGCCGCAGATGGATCTCCATCTCCACCCGTGCATCCGCGGACAACACTCCGTCGACGTAGTCGCACAGCGCCGCTTCGCAGGCCTGACAGTCCGGAATGTGCATGCTCGCCATAACTTTCCTAAAGGGCCGCCTGATGCTTCCGCAAGAGACGCGCCAGTTCCGCCCGGCCCCGGTTCAACCGGCTCTTTACCGTTCCTTCCGGGATTCCCAAAACCGCGGCAATCTCCCGGTATTCCAGCTCCTGAAGATCCCGCAGGATTACCGTCTCCCGCAGTTCCGGAGACAACTTCGTCAAAGCCGCCTGCAGAATCTCCTGCTTTTCCCGGCATCCCACCAGGGCGTCCGGGCGCGCGCTCACCTGCGAAATCGGATTCGGGCTCACTTCCACCCGCGGAAGCTGATCTTCAATCGAATCCGTCGCCCGATCCTGCCGCGTGCGGCGGTAATGGTCGATCAGTAAATTGCGCGTCACCCGCGCCGTCCACGTGGAAAACGAGCCTTCTTCCATCCGGAAAGACTTTACGGTTCGAAAGATGCGCAGAAACACGTCCTGCGTCAAATCCTGCGCTTCCGTATCGCTTCCCGTGAACCGGTAGCAGATCCCATAAACACGCCGGGTATGCAGGCGGACCAAGTCCTCCCAGGCGGTCGCGTCGCCGCCGATGCACCGTTCGACTAAGAGGCTATCGGGATCCAAAGCTCTGGTCTTCTGCGAGGCTTGCCGGTCCGGCCTCGCGTACGTCCGGGACGACGCCGGATTCAAGTACCCGGGCATCATGATTGCCGTCGCCATTCTTCGCTCGTCTCCCTTCCGCTTTTTTCCGCTTCCAGTGAGAATTACGAAGCCTTATCATAATAAGTTCAAAATCTCAGCTATCCTAGTCGCACGCCGCCACCATGACTTGTCCATTCTGCGCACATATGGAAGACAAGGTGATCGACTCGCGCGAAAGCAAAGAAGGTGATGCGATCCGCCGCCGCCGCCAGTGCCTCGCCTGCGAAAAGCGCTTCACCACCTACGAGCGCATCGACGAAGTTCCCTACATGGTAGTCAAGAAAGACGGCCGGCGCGAGAAATTCGACCGCCAAAAGGTCCTAAACGGGCTCCTCAAAGCCGCCGAGAAACGGCCGATCAGCATGGGAACCCTCTCCGGCCTGGTCAACCAGGTGGAAGCCAAGGTGACCGATTCGCCCGACCGCGAGATCTCCACCACCGAGATCGGCGAACTCCTCATGGACGGCCTGCGTAACGAAGATAAGATCGCCTACGTCCGATTTGCGTCGGTTTATCGCGATTTTCAGGACGAGCAGGCGTTCTTCAACGAACTCAAGGCTCTCATGCGGCAGAAAGTGAGCTAAACTAATTGGAAGTGGGTCGTGACGGGGCCGCGCCGTCCTTGCGTGAAACTGTTCTGAAACCCAAAGTTCGCTTTCACATCTATATTGTTGTAACGGCTGTACATTCCGCTGGAGTGACCGCAGGTTTGGTGCTATTATCCCTCCATTCCTTTTGGACTGCTGGCAAATCTCTCATTTTTTCAGGTGCTGCATAACGCTCATGTTCGTACTGATGGAGGTGGTTCTCAATGGACAATTTTGACGATCAATTTCTAGCCGAAAGTCCACTGGGGATTAACTTCGACGAGGAAGCAACTAAGTTTTTCGATCCGGAAGCGGCCGGTGAACCCGACTTTCTTCATCCCCAGCAACAGCAGGAAGAATCGATCTATACGGATGACCCTGTTCGCGTGTATCTGCGCGAGATGGGCGCCGTTCCCCTGCTCACCCGCGAAGGAGAAGTCAATCTCGCGCGGCGCATGGAACGCGGCAAGCTGCGCATGCAGAAGGCCATCAGCCGTTCCGCCCTGGTGCAGTTGGCGGTGGTTGATCTCGCCGACCAGATCAAGAAGGGTGTCGAGGAACTCGATAACGTCGCCGATCTGGGCGAAGTGGAAGAGGGCACCGTCGATACCAAGCGCCGCGACGAAGTGCGCGAGCTATTCAATACAGTTGTAAACGCCCAGCGCAAAACGATTCAACTTGCCGAAAAGATTGAGACCATGCCGTTCAGCAACAAGAAGCCCCGCAAGCGGATGCAGGGCAAGCTGAGCCGCGCGCTGGTCGAAACTTCGATTGCGATCCGCAAGATTCCATTCGTTCTCCGGAAGTGGAAGGAATTCGCCCGCGAGATCGAGCTCGCGGTGGACGATCTTGTTCATCTGGATCGCGAGATCAAAAAGAGCGAAGCCCGCGGCGGCCCCAACGCTCCTACGCGTGTGCGCGAGTTGAAGCGCGAGGTGCGCAAGCGCGAAGTGGTCGCCGGCGCCACCCTGCCGGATCTCAAGCACACCCTCACCGTAATTCGTCACGGCGAGCAGGAAGCGGAGCGCGCCAAGAAAGACCTGGTCGAGGCCAACCTTCGCCTAGTGGTGTCGGTCGCCAAGAAGTACGTCAACCGCGGACTCCATCTGCTGGATCTAATTCAGGAAGGCAACATCGGTCTGATGCGCGCCGCCGACAAATTCGAATACCGCCGCGGCTACAAGTTTTCGACCTATGCCACGTGGTGGATTCGGCAAGCCATCACGCGCGCCATCGCGGATCAGTCCCGCACCATTCGCATTCCCGTTCACATGAACGAGAGCATGAACAAGTTCCTGCGCGCCTCTCGCGAGCTCGAAAAAGAACTTGGCCGCACGCCGACCAACGATGAAATCGGCAAGCGCATGGACATTCCGGTGGAGAAGGTCCAGAAGCTCAAGACCATTTCCCGCGACCCCGTGTCGCTCGAAACACCAGTGGGTCGCGACGGCGAGTCCGCGCTGGGCGACCTGATTGAAGACCGCTGGGTTGGATCGCCCGTGGATGCAGTGATCGAATCCAATGTTCGCGATGAAACCGCCGGCATCCTGAAAACCCTCTCTCCCAAAGAAGAGAAAGTAATTCGCCTCCGGTTCGGCATCGGCTGCGAGCGCGAGCACACGCTCGAAGAGATTGGCCAGGAGTTCGATGTCACCCGCGAACGCATTCGCCAGATTGAAGCGAAAGCGCTACGGCAGTTGCGGGCACCGGAGCGTGCCCGCCGCCTGCGCGCGTTGATGGCTGCGAGGTAATAGCCAGCCTTCATCCAGGCTCCCAAACCACCGTTGACGCAATCTGGATTCGAAACGGGTTTCACCTTATTCCCACGGGAATGTCCAGAAGACCGTGGGCATACTGCCGACAAACTCGGTGCTCGTTAGGTGCCCCTCAGATGCGGGGGACCAACTTCCGAAGAGAATGGCCCTTTGAGCGGCGCACTCCGAAGAAGCAAGTGGCGTTCACCAAGTTTCACCCTCACGCCGATTCGACCTTTTACCGAGGAGCGACCGCGACTCGCTTGGATAGTACGGGTGATCCTTGGCGTGCCACATTGGGGCTATTCATCCGGAGAAGCAACGACATCTACGGGATTAGCATCCTTCCTGAAAAGCAACTCTGTCACCGACGAGCGGCCCTGCGAATAGTTGCCTTGAAAGTGGGTGATGTCAACTCTGTTTTCAACCCAGCGAACGCGCAGCCCATGACCGTCATTCAAGATGAGCCTGACCATGCGTTCATCGAAAACGTGCCGGCTTTCGATTCAAGACTCGAACATATCATCACAGCGGCGAACTCTCTGGCGAATTTCGCCGTGGTCCTCAGTCAGGCTGAGTGCGACGAAGCTAAACTGGTGCGCCTGCGTCTTGCAGCCACCGAAAACGATCCGCAAGCACCGCCGCAGTAGCAGGACGTATAGGCTGGTTCCCATTATGGTGATGATTTTCGCTTATGGCGGTACAGATGAAGTCGCCCGGTTCACCCGCATTCGAGCAAACCAGTTGGACATGCTTATCTCCGCTTTTCCAGACAATCCACGAGCCCTGCGGAATGGGGACCACACCACCAGCCGGGATGCACGGCAAGTATGTCGCGACCTCGCGGATAATTGTTTCGGCTCGATCATACGTAGCCTCCAAAGAGCCGGCATGACCGCGATTTATAGCGATGTCGAACAGCAGGGCTCCAAGTCCATCGCTTGACAACGCACTTGCGGGGACGCCTATGTCCAGGGAGATTGCAGCGAGCGAATCGGATTCAAGCGTGTCGTCAGACGGCAATACTTGCATCGTTCTATACCAGCCTTTATTCTACCTGACTAAAACAAGAAAAGCCGCGATCTCCTTTCGGAAACCGCGGCTTTCTTCTACCTATGTAAGTTAACGAACTAACTTAGTAGTCCATTCCCTCAGGTCCATGTCCGCCAGGACCGCCCGCCGGAGCAGCCTTCTTCTCCGGAATCTCGCAGATCATCGCTTCCGTCGTCAACATCAGACCAGCGATCGACGCCGCATTCTGAAGAGCGGAACGGGTCACCTTGGCCGGATCGATTACACCTGACGCAACCAGATCTTCATACTGCTCGGTCTGCGCGTTGTAGCCGAAGTGCGGGTTGCTATTCTCGCGGATCTTCCCGATGATGATCGCGCCTTCCACACCGGCGTTGTTCACAATCTGGCGAACCGGCTCTTCGCAGGCGCGCTTGATGATGTTGACGCCGATCTGCTCATCGCCTTCCAAATGCAGCGAGTTGAGCTTGGTGGCCGCGCGCAGCAGAGCCACGCCGCCGCCCGGAACGATTCCTTCTTCCACCGCCGCTCGCGTGGCATGTAGAGCATCCTCGACACGGGCCTTCTTTTCCTTCATCTCGGTCTCGGTCGCCGCGCCAACCTTGATCACCGCAACACCGCCGGCCAGCTTCGCCAGGCGCTCCTGCAGCTTCTCACGGTCGTAGTCGGAAGTGGTCTCATCGATCTGCGCGCGCAACTGCTTGATGCGGCCTTCGATGCTCTTCTGGCTGCCCGCTCCGTCCACGATGGTGGTGTTGTCCTTGTCCACAGTCACGCGCTTGGCGCGGCCGAGATCTTCCAGGCGAACCCCTTCCAGCTTGATGCCGGTCTCTTCCATGATGGACTTGCCACCCGTCAGGACCGCGATATCGTCCAACATCGCTTTACGGCGATCGCCGAAGCCCGGGGCCTTCACGGCGCATGCGTTCAGCGTTCCGCGCAGCTTGTTGACCACCAACGTGGCCAGCGCTTCGCCTTCCACTTCTTCCGCGATGATCAGCAGCGGCTTGCCCGCGCGCGCGATCTGCTCCAGCACCGGCAGCAGGTCCTTCATGTTGCTGATCTTCTTCTCGTGGATCAGGATGTACGGATCTTCCAGAACCGCTTCCATCCGGTCCGGATCGCTCACGAAGTACGGAGACAGATAACCGCGGTCGAACTGCATACCATCCACCGTGCTCAGTTCGGTGGTCATGGTCTTCGACTCTTCCACCGTGATCACGCCATCCTTGCCGACTTTCTTCATCGCTTCGGCAATGATCTCGCCGATGTGGTGATCGCTGTTGGCCGAAATGGTTCCGACCTGCGCAATCATGTCACCGCCGATGTCTTTCTTGAGCGACTTGATCTCTTCGACAGCCACTTCAACGGCCTTATCGATGCCGCGCTTCAGCGCCATCGGGTTCGCACCGGCGGCAACGGCCTTCACGCCTTCGCGGAAGATCGCCTGCGCCAGAATGGTGGCCGTCGTGGTCCCGTCGCCGGCCACGTCGCTGGTCTTCGAAGCCACTTCGCGAACCATCTGGGCACCCATGTTCTCGAGCGGGTCCTTCAGTTCGATTTCCTTCGCTACCGTCACGCCGTCTTTGGTGATGTTGGGGCCGCCGAACTTTTTCTCGAGCACCACGTTCCGGCCCTTGGGACCGAGCGTGACCTTAACGGCGTCCGCGAGTTGATTCACGCCCCGCAGGATCGCCTGCCGGGAATTTTCCGCATAAATAATTTGTTTTGCCATGGATAATTCTCCTTAAATCGCGTCTAGCTAGCTTGCTTTCTTCGCTGCCACGGGCTGCGCATCCAGGATGCCGAGCACTTCATCTTCACGCATGATGAGCACTTCTTCGCCATCCAGCTTGATGTCGGAGCCGGAATACTTGCCGAACAGAATGCGGTCACCGACCTGCACGTCCAGCGAAACTACCTTCCCGTCTTCCAGCCGCTTGCCCTTGCCGACGGCCACGACTTCACCTTCCTGGGGCTTTTCCTTGGCGGAATCGGGGATGTAAAGACCACCCTGCATGCGTTCGGTCTCTTCAATGCGCTTGACCACGATTCGGTCATAAAGCGGACGAATTTTCATAGATGGAACCTCTACCTTTCTGCTGTTTTCTTTGCTGCTGTTTGCTTGGCGAACCGAACTGGATCTTACCGTTCGGCTACGGTCCATTATTAGCACACTCGGCTTGAGAGTGACAATATTTTTTTGCAAGTTGTTGATTCGCAATACACATTACACACTGCCCCCACTAACCCGATCGGGCTGGCTAGAATCGGGGAACGTGCCGGACAACGCCGCTAAACCAAACACCCGCATGCACTTGATTGTGCTGACCGCTTTGGTTTTGCTCATCCGGCTGCCGTTCCTCAACCAGGCGATCGGTGGCGATGACGTCTACTATCTCGCCGCCGCCTATCACGGCTTAATCGATCCGCTCCATCCCAACCACACCTGGTATGTTTTCGAAGGCCGCGACGTTACGTTTCAAGGCTATCCGCATCCGCCCGGCAACGCGTGGTTTCTCACCGCGCTCCTCGCCATCTTTAAGGACGTCCGCGAGATTCCCTTCCACGCCGCCTACATCGCGTTCTCCCTGATCGCGGTCTACAGCATGTACGCGCTGGCGCGGCGATTCTCCGGCTCGCCGCTCTGGTCCACCTTATTATTCGCGGTAATTCCCGCCTTTTTCATCAATGGCAATTCCTTCGAAGCCGATATTCCGTTCCTGACTTTTTGGTTGGCGGGCGCGGCGGCATTCATCTACGGGGTCGACCGAAGAAACTTGCGGTTGCTCTCGCTGTCGGCGGTCTGCTTAGCCGCGTCCGCCTTGATCGCGATGCAGGCGCTCTTGTTTACGCCCATCCTCCTGGCCTACTTATGGACGCGCCGCGATCGGCGTAACTGGACGGCGATATCCGTGACGTTCACTCCCCTCCTCGTCCTGATCGCATGGCAGCTATTCGAACGCATCACGAGCGGACAATTCCCGGCGGCCGTGTCTGCCGGATACGTCACCGGTTACGGCTACACGCGCATCGCCATGAAACTGCGCAACGCGCTCTCGCTCACCATCCACGCCTGCTTCATGGTGTTCCCGATCCTGCTTCCGTTAGCCGGCCGCGCAGCCTGGCGCCGCCGCGGGGAACCCGATACACGCTTCCTCTTACTGTGGCTCGGCATTTTTCTCACAGGCGCCTGGGTTTTGTTCTTCGCCGGTTCGGCCCGGTATCTGCTCCCGTTGGCCGCGCCGCTCGTGGTTCTGGCGAGCCGCGCGCCCGTGCGATGGGTCAAAGTCGCGTTTGCCATCCAGTGCGTGGTCTCGCTCGGCTTGGCAATCGTCAACTACCAGCAGTGGGATGGTTACCGATCCTTCGCGGCGTCACTGCGTTCGCAGGCGCGAGGCAAGCGGGTCTGGGTGGATGCCGAGTGGGGCCTGCGTCACTACCTGGAAGCCGACGGCGCACTCCCGCTCCATCAGAACCAATGGATCCCAACCGGCGATCTAGTCGTCCAAAGCGAACTCGCCTTCCCCGCTCCCATCCCGCATGGCGGCCGCAGCCTGGTTCCCGTAGCCGCCATGACAATCAACCCCGCGCTGCCCTTCCGCCTCATCGGGCTCGAATCGAACTCCGCCTATAGCACCACGGAAGGCTTCCTGCCGTATGACTTTCGCGGCGGGGTCATCGATCGCGTGACCGCTTATGTGCTACGCAAACAGGATCCGAGCGTTTCCCAACTCCCGATGGACGCCCCCCAGACCGACAGCCAGATTCTCTACGGCGTCTACCCGTACGAGGGAAATCCGTGGCGATGGATGTCCGGCAACGCGGCGGTCTTACTCAAAAGCCCGCACCGGAAATCCAACTTAGAGATCAAGCTGTTCATCGCGCCCGCCGCCCCGGCTCGGACCATCCATGTCGCCGTCCTCGATGGTCCGGACATAACGAAGACGTTCCCCGGTCCCGGCGCGTACGCCATCTCACTCCCGGTCGACACCACGAATCTCTCCCCCGTCGCCGTCAAAATCACGGCCGATCGCACCTTCCAGCCGCCCGGCGATAACCGCCAACTCGGGATCATCCTCAACTCCGTCGGACTACAATAGGCAAGTCACTTGATCGCCACTCTTCAGCGGGCCGGTAACCGGCTTCGTCTCCTTTCGGGCTACCTGCGCCGCCGCGCCAAAGTGGGTGGCTTGCCGGTAGAGTACATCGTCGAAACGACGGCGAAGTGCAATCTCTACTGTCCGATGTGTCCGCGCGAAACGCACCGGCAGCCCAAGGAAGATATGGCCGACGACATCTTCGACAGGCTCGTCCAAGAGTCTGGAAGCTCGGCCGAACACATGATGCTGATCGGTCTCGGCGAGCCGTTCCTCGATCCTAAAATCTTCGACCGCATCGAATTCTGCGATCGCCACAAAGTATCGACGTTGCTCTCGACCAACGGCACGCTGCTCGATGAAGAGATGTCGGAGCGTCTGCTGGCCACGCCGCTCGAACACATCACGCTCAGCTTCGATGGCGCGACCAAAGAGAGCTTCGAGTTCTACCGCAAAGGCGCGCGTTTTGAAAAAGTCCGCGATAACTTCATCCGCTTCGCCCGCATGAAGCATGAGCGCGGATCGAAGCTGCACATCGTCGTGCAGATGGTCCGCATGCAGCGCAACGCCGCGGAAGTAGATGACTTCGTACGCTTCTGGTCCGCCATTCCCGGCGTCGATTCCATCCGCGTCAAAGAAGACGAAACCAACTTATTCAAGCTCGGTCATGACCCGGGCCACTTCAAGTATCCTTGCCATTACTTATGGCGCGGCCCGATGTACGTCAAACACGACGGCGACGTGTATCCCTGCTGTCAAAGCTACATGCTGGATGGCGCGCCGGTCGGCCGCATCGGCGACCAGACGCTGGTGCAGATCTGGAACTCGGAAGCGATGATGGGCTTGCGCGAAAAGCACGTCACCGGCCGCGCGGGAGAGATCCCCATGTGCGCCAAGTGCTGCAGCACCATCCCACACCCCGCGCTGGTGGTCGGGAGCCTGGTGCTGCATGGGCGCACAGTGAGAAAGTTAATGCCCGTAGTCGAGCGCTTGGTCAGGTTGTCGAAGCTACCTCGACAACTCTTACTAGCGTCGAAGTAAGCCGGTTACTTCTTCGTTCCGCTCCACTCCAGATACGACTTCCAATCCGTCTGACCCGGCATCTGCATCTGAAACTTACCCGACATTGACCCGTCCTTCAACTCGTAGGTCAGACGGAACTGCGGGCCCGGCCGGCCCGCTTCAGAGAGAAAAACAACCTTGGTGGCGCTGGGAGTTGAAACATCGTAGTGGATGACATGCCCTTCGTTATCGAAGTAGATGGCCTTGAGACCGGGCATCGCCGCGTCGTGATAGATATACAGAAGATCGCCATGCTCGCAGTCAAACGTCGCGGGTCCCTTGCACCCCGCGTCGCCGGTGCTGTGGCGCGCGAGTATATGATCCCGCAACTCTCGCCGGAACGTATAGGTGCCCGAAGCCGAAGCTCCCGCATTTCCTTGGGCCTTGGCGTCCCACGTTCCTTCCAGAAAGCTGAGCGCTTTCCAGGGATCGCTCACGGGCGCGGCAGCGGTTTGACCCACCGCGGGTAAAGTCAGCAGTAAAGCGGCAATTAACGTTTTCATCGATTGCGTCCTTCCATTTGAGCCGCAAACCCGCGCAGCCTTTCGTTCACTTGCTCCGCCGTTAAGACTTCTTGAATCGTCGAGAGTGCCCACACATGTCCGAACGGATCGCTCACCCAGCCATAGCGATCGCCCCAGAACATATCGGTCGGCGGCAACGCGGGCGCAGCCCCGTTCTCCACCGCGAGCCGGTACGCCGCATCCACATCCGGAACCCCTACCTGAAAAACACAAGTCGACCCCGCCAGCGTCTGCGGTGACGCCAGCAGCGCACCTTCCACTCGCGCCCTTCGCTGGGCGGGTTCCTCGCTCGAAACTTGAATGAACGACGACCAAATTCTCAGGTGGATATGCTCGCCCGCTCCGCTCGGCGAAGGAGATCGAAACAGCACCGTTGCCGCGAAAGCTCTCGAATAGAACTCAACGGCCTCCGCTGCGTCGCGCACCACCAGATGCGGCACGATGACGCCCAAATCCGGTACCGATCCTTCAACGGCCACGGCGCGCGCTCCCTTCGGATACAAAGGACCACGCATGCCCGGCCGGATCGAAGAAGCGCCGATACTGCGACGACCACTCATACACCAGCTTCAGCGGCTCGCCGGTCAATCGATACAACCGTTCCATTCCGACTCTTTCAGAAGCCACCAGATTCGCGTCCCGAAGCTCCCGAAGGTGCTGCGAAATCGCCGGTTGCGTGATCTTGAACTGAGCGGTCAGTTCTTTAACGGAGCGGTCGGACGAAGAAAGTAAAGCGATAATCTCCCGGCGGATCGGATGAGCGATGGCCTTAAACATGGTGTCGGCGGAATTCATAAGCGTTCCCTTATAGACAGTATATAAGCAGGTGCTTATAAGTCAACCTCGTTATCCTGACCGCTGGTGCTCGAACAGTCCGATGCGGAAATTCGGGAAGAACCTCGCCTTCACCTCCGTCTCAACTCTCGACAGGAGACACGCATGTCCACCACCCGCCGCACGCTCATCGCAATCGCTCTTCTTACCGGCGCGCTCGCCGCTCAGCAACCCGAGCTGAAACGCGTCCCATCCGCGAACCCAGAGATCAACGAACTCCGAAAACAAGTTCACGATCTTCAGAAGCAATTCGACGAGATGAACTCGCGCGTGCAGAAGCTGGAGCGGGATCAGGAGTTCCAGGTACGCCCGCTATCGGAGCGTATGCCGCCGCGCTGAATCGGCCCCGTTTCTTCGGCTGGTAAACTGAAGAAACACTCATGAAGGGCACGCGCTGGCTGATACTGCTGGCCATTGTTGGCATTCTCGGCGCGTCCGCTTATCTTTACGAGTTCGAGCGAAAGAAAGCTTTCCGCAACCGGCATGAGCAGCCCGCCACGCTGCCGGAAGACACCAACGCCACCGCCATCAATTACGAATGGGCGCAGAGTTCCGGCGGATTCGCGCGAGTGCAGGTCAAAGCCGCAACCTTCCGCCAGGTTCGCGACACGCCCAACTACGAACTCGGCGGTCTCGAGTTGAAGCTCATCCAAAAAGACAACGAGCATTACGACCTCATCAAGAGCGCCAGCGCCAGGTTCAATCAGGCCGAAGGCCGCATGTTTTCCGATGGCCAGGTCGAAATCACCCTCGACGTTCCAATTAACGGCGCGCCTACCCATAAACTCACGTCCATCAAATCTTCCGGCGTCACCTTCGATAGCAAAACCGGCAAGGCCGTGACCGATCGCGCGGCCCAGTTCGCCTTCGAAAATGGCGATGGCAAATGCACCGGCGCCTCTTACGATCCCACCACGCACGAATTACATCTGCTCAACAACCCCAAGCTGAACCTGATCGGCAAGGGACCTCACAGCAAGCCCATGCAAGTGGAAGGCGGCGAGATCACCTACAAGGAAGTCGGAGGCATTGTGTACCTCACGCCCTGGTCGAAGATGGTGCGCGCGGAGACTACCATCAACGCCGCTACCAGCGTCGTGAACTTGAAAGACGGGCACATCGAAACCATCGATTCGCAAGCCGCGCAGGGCGTGGATAAGTACCCGAAGCGTGAAGTGCATTACTCCGCCGATACGTTGCACGTGAATTACGATGACGACGGCAACATCAATAAGATCACCGGCACCGGCAACGCGAAACTGCACGAAGAGAGCGAAGGCGCCGTTACCGACACCAGGTCCAACACCGCCGATCTGGATTTTCAGCCGCGCGACGGCGAAACCGTTCTGCGGCATGTTCTGGCCAGCGGCGACGCGGTGGCGGAATCCAAACCCGCGCCGGGCCAGAACGGGAAAATGGCGGAATCGCGCATCTTAAAGAGCGCCACGATCGAAGTGATGATGAGGCCGGACGGCCGCAACGTCGATCAGATCAAAACCCCGGCGGCGGGCACGCTCGAATTTCTGCCGAATGCTCCCGACCAACACCATCGTTTCCTCACGGGTGACCAGATGACCATCGGGTACGCGGACCGGAATCTGATCAAGGATTACCAGAGCGTTCATGCCACCACGCTGACCTACCCGGCCGCCGATGTTAAGACGAAGAATCCCGTTCCCAGTAAGACCGCCAGCAACCAGCTATCGGCAACCTTCGACGAAAAAGGTCAGCTTGCCACCATGAAGCAGTCGGAGAATTTCACTTACGAGGAAGGCGAGCGGCACGCCAAATCGGCGACGGCGACTCTCGACCAGAAGAGTAACACGATGGATCTTGAAACCGGCGCGCGCATCTGGGATGCGAACGGTTCCACCGACGCGGAGAAGATCCATATGGCGCAGAAGACCGGCGACTATGTGGCCGATGGACACGTCATGACCAGCCGCGTTCCGGATCAGGACCCCACTAAAAAGAAGTCCGGCGAGATGCTGGACGGCGATCAACCCGTTCAGGGCACGGCGCCGCATATGACATCGGCCAATCACAACAAGCTGGTGCATTATCAGGGCGGCGCGGTATTGTGGCAGGGATCGGATCGCATCGAGGCGCAGGATATCGAGATCGATCGCGACAAGCACCTGCTCACCGCCGTCGGCAAGGTGACCACGCAGTTCCTCGACCAGGACAAGAAGGATGACGACCCGGACGCGGCTCCTGAAAAAGACAAGAAGGCCTCGTCCGATAAAGCCAAAGTGATCAAGGTGTCTACAGAAGCAGCACCGAAAATCGCGCCGAAATCCGATGCTCCGCCAGCCGCCCCAGTCTACACCGTGGTCACCAGCGAGAAGCTGGTCTACACGGATACCGATCGCTTGGCGCGCTACAGCGGCAACGTGGCGCTGACCCGTCCGGGATTAAGCGTGAAGAGCAACGAACTGAACGCTTACCTGAACCCCAAGGATTCCGACGAAGACAGTCGGCTCAATCATGCCATCGGCGATGGCAAAGTGGAAATTGTTGAGAACCGGCCGGAGCGCCAGCGCATCGGAAAAGGCGAGCACGGGGAGTACTTTACCTCTCTCGATAAGGTGATTTTGCGGGGAAACCTTGCCGACCTTTGGGACTCTATTAAGAAGGATGAGAGTCACGGAACGGAATTGACCTACTTCACCTCGGATGATAGGCTTCTGATTGTCGGCGCTCCGGCCAAGCCGGTAGCGAGCCGCCTGCATCGCAAACCCCGTTTGAATGCCAATACTGGAAACCGCTGAACTCTCGAAATCGTATAGCGGCCGCAAGGTGGTCGATAACGTCTCCGTGTTTGTTTCGGATGGAGAAGTGGTGGGGCTGCTGGGTCCCAACGGCGCCGGGAAGACCACGTCGTTCTATATGGTGGTCGGGCTGATCAGCCCGGACTCGGGCAAGGTGTTGCTGGACGGAATGGATCTGACGCGCATGCCGATGTACCAGCGCGCGCGCAACGGCATCAGCTACCTGCCGCAGGAGCCGAGCGTGTTCCGCAAACTCTCGGTGGAAGACAATCTGATGGCGATTCTCGAAACCCGCGGACTTTCGCGCGGCGCGCGCCGCGCCAAGATGGATGAGCTCATCTCGCAACTCGGGCTCGAACGTGTCCGCCGCAGCAAGGGCTACATGCTCTCGGGCGGCGAGCGGCGGCGCGTCGAGATCGCTCGTTCGCTGGTGATTGAACCGAAGTTTCTCCTGCTCGATGAACCCTTTTCCGGAATCGATCCCATCCAGGTGATTGAACTGCAGCGCATCGTCCAGCAGTTGAAGAATTCGGGGATCGGGATCCTGATCACCGACCACAACGTGCGCGAAACGCTGATGGTGGTCGACCGCGCGTATATCATCGAGAACGGCAAGATTCTCTTCACCGGCAGCCCGGAAATGCTGGTGCGGGACCCGGAAGTCAAGCGGGCCTACCTGGGGGAGAATTTCTATTTTTCCTTCACCCAGCAATAGTCGTACCGTGGCGTAGCCGCTGCGTATCCCTCTTAACAATCGGGTAGGCTGCCGCCCGGGACGCGCGACTATAATGGGGCAATGAGCACCCTTTCGCACCGCCTTCAACTTAAGGTCGCGCAGAAGCAGGTCCTCACCCCTGGCCTGGTCCAGATGGTTACCGTGCTCCAGATGAACCGTATGGAGCTGAAGGACCTGATCAATCAGGAGATGGTCAACAACCCGGTCATCGAGGAACAGAACGAGGCCGGCGAGGAGATTACACCCGAAGAGCTGCAGCCGCTGCTTGAAGGCGAAGCCGAGAGAAATCTCGATCCCGCCGACAAGAGCCTGCTCGAAGCGATGCGCGAAGTGCCGGAGCTGGACGTCTCCGAGGGACCGGTGGAAACCGGAGTCAGCACCACCGCCGATTTCTCCCATGAGCAGACGGAAGCGGGAACGGAGACCGCGAGTGACCCGTTCGATGAGATCGATTTCGGCTCATTCTTCGACGAGTATCTGGACCCGGGGCATAAGAGTCCGGCCTCGGAGTCAGTTGAAAAACCTTCCTTTGAAACCTTTCTTTCCCAACCGCAAACCCTTCCCGATCACCTTCGATCACAACTGAGCGTCAGCCTCATCTCGGATGAGGTGCGCGATGCCGCCGAGTCAATCATCGGCAACCTGGATGAAGACGGCTACCTGACCGCGTCCCTCGATGAGATCGCGGGGATGAGCGGGCTGCCGCGTCCGTTGATGGATCAGGCTTTGCGCGCCGTGCAATCGCTGGAACCGGCGGGCGTGGGCGCGCGCGACCTGCGCGAGTGCCTGCTGCTGCAACTGGAAAGCCGCAACGCCAAAGACAGCGTCGCCTGGTTGATCGTGTCGAAGCATCTGCGGCTGCTCGAAACCCGGCAGTTCCGTGAGCTCGCGAAAGCCATGGGCCGTCCGCAGGAGCATGTGGAGATCGCGGTAAATCTGATTAAGCATCTGAACCCGCGGCCGGGAATTCGCTACTCCGGGCCAGGCGCCCGATCCGTTGAGCCCGATGTTTACTTCATCAAAGACGGCGACGACTACGTCATCCAGATGAACGATGAGGAGCTTCCGCAGCTTCGTCTGAATCGCGACTATCACCGCATGCTGGATCGCCAGAATGGGTCGCCCAAAGAGGTTCGCGACTACGTGCGCGAGCGCTACACGTCGGCCATTCAGCTCATGAAGAACATCGAACAGCGCAAGCAGACCATCCTGCGCGTGTGCGATGCCATCAAGCGCCGTCAAACCGATTTTCTCGCCCTGGGGCTGGACTTTCTAAAGCCCATGATGATCAAGGATGTGGCCGAAGAAGTGGGCGTGCATCCTTCCACCGTCAGCCGCGCGGTCGCCAACAAATACGCGCACACGCCGCAGGGCGTCTTCGAACTCCGTTACTTCTTCTCCGAATCGGTGCAGGGCCCCAGCGGCGGAGAACTGCCGCTGCTGCTGCTGAAGCGCAAGGTGAAGAAGATGATTGAGGATGAGAACCCGCGCCGTCCGCTCACCGATGAGCAGATCACGTCTTTGCTGCAAGCTGAAGGCATTGACGTGACACGCCGTACCGTTGCGAAGTACCGCGAGGACATGAAGATTCCGTCCACGCACCAACGGCGCGTGCGGGATTAGGCGCGAGTTCTAAACCTAGTTACACAGGGAGCTTGCAATGAAGATCACGTATACGGGCCGGCAGGTGGATTTCCCGCCGGCACAGTTAGCAAAGATCGAAGGGCAGTTCGCGAAGTTATCGAAGTTACTCGACGGGCAAGGAGAGCGCGGAGCGCACGTGGTGCTCTCGCATGAGCGCCACCTGCACCATGCGGAGGTGACGGTGAACTACCACCATCACGCGCTGGTGGGGCTGGCGAGCGATCCCGATCCGTTCACCGCCCTGCACGGTGCGGTTCTCAAGCTGGAAGCGCAGGCGGTAAAGGTCCGCGGGAAATGGCGCGACGATCACCGCCCCCACGGCGCGAAAGAGGAGCGGGCCGATGTGGAAGCGGATCCGGCAACTCCGCTCGATGCGGAGTCCGGCGCGGCCGAGGTTTAAACTGTTCTGAATGGCTGCCTCCAGCGGCGCGAAGCGGGCTAAAGCCAAACGCGCGAAAACGAAGACCGCCAAGCCGGACGAGAAGGTCAGCACATCGGAGCTGGTGATCATCACCGGCTTGAGCGGGTCCGGCAAAGGTTCCGTTCTGAAGGTTTTGGAGGATCTTGGATACTACTCGGTCGATAACCTGCCGATCGATCTGATCCCGAAATTCGCCGAACTGACGCGCGATTCGAGCACCATCCTGAAGGCCGCGCTGGTGGTGGATATCCGCGAGGGCGAAGGGCTGAAGAAGTTCCCCGCCCTGTTCGAGAAGATCCGGCAAAGTATTCCGACGCGGCTCATCTTTCTGGAGGCGGACCGCGAAGCCCTGCTGCGCCGGTTCAGCGAAACGCGCCGCCCGCATCCCTTGGGGACCGAGCAATCGATCAGCGACAGCATCGACGCCGAGATCATTCAGCTAGCGCCCATTCGCGACTTGGCCGAGATCGCCATCAACACGTCGAAGTTCACCGTGCATGAGCTGCGCGACTTTGTGCGGGAGAAGTTCAGCGAGGGCAGCGCCGATCAGAAGATCATGGTCTACGTGACCAGCTTCGGCTACCGGCACGGCGTGCCCGCCGATAGCGATCTGGTGTTCGATGTGCGCTTTCTGCCGAACCCCAATTACATCCCGAAGTTCAAGAAGCTGACCGGGCGGCATCCCGCCGTGGCGGCTTACATCCGCAGCTTTCCCCAGACGAAAGAGTTTATCGGGCGCATCTCGGAACTACTGATTTACCTGCTCCCGCATTACATCGAAGAAGGCAAGAGTTATCTCACGATCGGGTTCGGCTGCACGGGCGGGCATCACCGGTCGGTGATGATTGCGGACCAGATTCGTAAGAACTTGAACCAGGCCGGATTCAAGGCTAAGGTCACGCATCGTGACGTGACCAAGCCGTTCTGAATTAGATCAGCGCTCGTCTTCGTCGGAGCTCTGCCAGCCCTCGGCGGGCTTCACGGTAAAGGTCATATCCCTGTGGTTGCGAACCACCGCGAACGGAACCGGATGGTTGTCGACGATGTCGCGTACCAGATGGGCGACTTCGTGCGGCGAGGTAACGGCCGATCCGTTGATGCGGGTAATCACGTCGCCCGCCTTGATACCGGCCTTCTCCGCCGGTGAGTTCTTGGACACCCATCGCACTAATGCGCCTTGTTTCACCCCGAAATACTCAGCGAGCTGCGAGTTCAAGTCAGCGACCTCCATCCCGACGCTCTTGGTCGCCCAACCGAATGAAGGCCGCGGTATTTCCGGCATTTTGAAATTGGGGACGGGCGGGATCGGGGGCATTTTCGACATATTGGGCAGGTTCGACATGTCCGGGAACGAGAAGTGGAAGTCGGTTCCGGGCATCTGCGAGCGAGGCGCCATGGTTGCGGTGAGCGTCTGCTGCGCCCCGTTGCGGCTGATCTGCAAGGTGACTTTGCGGTTGGGAGGAGTCTCCCGAACCATCCGCATGAACTGATCGACGCCCTCGACGCGCTGGCCGTTGAACTGGAGGATCACGTCGGATTCCTTAAGGCCGGCCTTGGCCGCGGGGGTGTTGTCATCCACGTTCATCACGACCACCCCATGGTCCTCTTTGAGCTTCAGCGCTTTGGAGCGCTCATCGTCCACCTCCGCCACGCCGACGCCCAGATAGCCGCCCGAAGTAACCAGGCTGATGTTGTGCGTGGTGGTGCGTTGCGCGAACGCGTGTTGAAGCGCGACCGCATTGATCAGTAAACAGAAGCTAAGCGAAAGCCGGCGTTTCATTTTGTTCCTCTTCGTTACTACTTCTTTTTGATCCAGATCGTCCCGCTATTACATTCAATGCGAAGGACCGCGCCACCGCCGTTGATCTCGCCGCGGGCGACGGTTTCTCCATCACCCAGCCGTACCTGGATGCCAGGGAATTCCGAGATGATGCTCTGAGCGCGCGGGGCGCCATTGCTCTGAGCGCGGACCGTCACGCTTAGATTAGACGGAATGAAAACGGTTATGTCACCGGAGCCGGTCTCGATGGAGGAATCGCTGAGCAGGCGGCTGCCGCGCAGTTGCGCTACGACGCTGCCGGACGCGGTCTCCAAGCGCATGGGACCATCGAACGGGCCAACCTTAATGGCGCCACTGGCGCTTTCGCAATGCACGCTGCCTCCCGCCGAGCCGATCAGGATGGGCCCGCCGCCGGCGTTGTGCGCGGTGACGGCGCCGCCCGCATGGCCGATGTCGATCATGCCTCCCGCAGTGCTGGCGATGACCGCTCCACCCGCCTGGCCGATCCGAACCTTACCGCCCGCCGTCTCGGCGCGAATACCGGCGCCGGCTTTCTGCACGGTGATGTCGCCGCCCGCGGTGATCAGCCGCGCTTCCCCTCCGATGGAATCGGCCGTGATGTCACCGCCGGCCGTGTTTACGCGCACCCATCCACCGATATCGCCGAGCCGCATGGCGCCGCCGGCGGTGGTCAGGTCCACACTGCCTTTGACCCGCGTGACACGTCCCTCGCCCGCGCCGGTCTGCGCCTGCGTGCTGCCGTCCAAATCCGAGATATCGATATTGCCGGCTTCGGTGGCCACCACGATCGCGCGAAGGCCGCGGGGAACAGACACCTGCAGATCGGCTGGTCCCGCCTCATCACCGACGACGAGCCGGACGTACCGGCCTTGGCGGGTGAGACTAACTCCGGATTCCTGCAGCGCCTCGCGGGCGTCAGCTTCATTGCGGGCGCGAACCTTGCGGGTGACGGTGAAATCCACAGTCCCGCGGCCGCCGCCCCGTACCGTGACGTTGCCGATAGTATTGACCTTTAGCATCTCGGCATCACCGGCGGCTTCGGACACGGTGGAAGTCTGCACCCAGTAGTCCCCTTCGCGATGCAGGCCAACCTGCCCGGCCGAGAGTGGGACAGCCGCGAGAACAAGCGCGGCGATGTGGTGGCGTAGGGTCACGTTAGAAAGTTCCTACTGAAGCGTTCATCGCGCGGAGCTGTTCAGTGATGCGCATCCGCACGTAGCGGTTGTCTTCTTTGCGCATGGCGCTTTGGAGCGGACCGACCATGGATTCATCTTTGTGGGAGGTCAGCAGATCGATGGCTTTAACGCGGACGCCCGGATTGGCGTCGTTCAACAGCACTTCCGTAAGCGCCTTGCGGGCCGCCGGATCATCGACATATTGCTTCAACCCTTCGAGCGCATTGATGCGAACGCCGACGTTGGGATCGTGCTGAACGGCGTCCAGCAAAGCGCTTCGCACATCGGCATCCCCGGATTGGTCTTTCATAATGCCCGCGGCTTCCACGCGAAGCCCGGCGTTCGATTGGTCTTTCATGGACGCGAGGAGCAGTTCGCGGATTTTGGGATCGCTGGCTGAACCGGAGATGGAGCTTTCAGAGACGTTGTCGAAGGCGATGTGGACTTTGCCGGAAGCGTCCGGCTCAACGGAGCGCACGCTCACGAATCCGGCTTGCTTGGCGCCGGAGAAGAACGAGCCGGGCACCCCCATCTTACCGGCCAGGAAGCCTACCGCGAGCAGGGCCAAAGCGCCCGCGGGAATCCGGAACCCGATATGCAGATTCATCAGTTCCCGAAACCGATCGGTCCAGGAATGGGGCCGCGCCTGTTCGTTGCGCAGAGACCGGGTGAGGTCCACGCGGCACTGGTTCAAGAGGCGATCCGGCGCCGGCGCTTCGGCGGTCAGCAAGGCTTGACCGAAAGCGCGAAAGCGGCTAAGCTCCGCGCGGCAAGCGTCGCAGCCGGCGAGATGAGATTCCAGCTTTTCCTCTTCATCTTGATCCAGTTCGCCGTAGTAATAAAGCGGAAGCTGATTCGTAATTTGCGTGCAGCTCATAGGCAATCTCCTAACGCGCCCCGCAGCTTTTGCGTGGCCCGGAAGAGGCAGTTCTTGGCAGCCTCTTCACTGGTTCCTAAAACCTCCCCGATGTTTTTCAAACGCAATCCCTGATAGTGGCGGAGTTCAAAGACCACGCGCTCCCGCGGCGAGAGATCACCGAGAGCCGTCTCGATCTGTCCGGCAAGCTGACGGCTTTGCGTCTGCCGCTCGGGATCGGCATACGGCGCCGGCTCTTCGACATTTTGCATGCGGTCCACGGGACCTTCGTCGGTTTCCACGGTACTCTGCTCCTCACGCCTCACCTTGCGCTTGCGCAGGTGATCCAGGCAAATATTGGTGACGATCCGATACAGCCACGTATGAAAGCTGCAATCGAAGCGGAACGAATGCAAATTCCGATAGACGCGAAGGAACGTCTCCTGATAGACATCGTGCGCATCCTCCGGCGAACGGAGCATGTTCATCGCGATGCGGAGAACGCTTTGGTCGTACGCACGCACCAATCGTTCAAAGGCCGCGCCATCACCCGTCTGCGCCGCCCGAATCAGTCCGGCTTCATCCAGCGGCGCGGCCACTCTGGCCGTCATCGCTCCGGCTGCATTCTGCATTAGCTCCTGGTTCTATGGACGAAGGGGTACGAAAAAGGTCACGCGCCGCCTACTGAGAAGATGTTAAGCGGAGAGGACGTTCTTGCAATACAGATAGCAACGCAGGACTTCTTCGGTGGAATTTCCCTTGCCCTGATACTCGTATTCGATGAATGCGGGGATCGGGTAATGGGTCTGCTTGAGGAGTAGAAGCACCTGTTTGACGGGGGTGTCGCCTTCGCCCCAGGGCGTGTTCGGTCCCTCGTTCTTCTTGCGGTCTTTGAGATGGATGAGGACGATCTTGTCGTGGTTCTTCTGAATGAAATCGACCGAGTCGAAGTTGGCGGCGGTGAAATGGCCGATATCCAAATTGATGCGGAAGTACTTCGACATGGCCAGGGCTTTCGCGAAACTTTCGGGGGTGGCGAACTGGTCGGGGTCCTTCAGATCGGAGTGGCCGTGCATAGCGACGATCATCTTGTGCTTGTCGGCAAAGGGCGCCACTTTCTTTGCGACCGGCAGCGTGGTGGAAGAGGTGATGATGCCGACACCGAGCGCCTTAGCCATGAGGAAGATGCGATCGATTTCGTCGTCTGTGGACTGCGGGCCGAAGCTGAGGTTATAGGCGTAGAGGTGAATGCCGGCGTCTTTGAACTTTTTGCGGACGCCTTCAAAGTAACTGAGCGGCACCGTCATGCGCCAGTCGTGAAGCTTGGTGTTATATTCCGCGAACAGCTTCCCGCGCTCCGCTTCCGGAGCTGTAAAGATGGGGCGGAGAGCGTCGACGCCACCGGCCTCGATGTGCGGAGAGAAAAGCTCGCAATCGCCCAGACCGTCGGCGGCCATGGCTTTAATCGCGTCATCTAAAGACAGGTCGCGGAAGCTGTAGGATTGAACGCCTAGTTGCACGCCGTCGATCTTCGAATTGATGGCGGCGAAGGCTTTTCCAAGCGGGAGCGCGGCAAGCGCGAGTTTTCCGAGATCTCTACGAGAGTAGCTCAAAGTTTTGCTCCTTTACCAGGTACCGCGTAGGCGTAAAGCGTGTCGCCCGCGCCGATGACGAGATACTGTCTGCCATCCAGCATGTAAGTCATGGGGCCGTTACTCAGTGAAGCGCCAAGAGTATAGTGCCAAAGGATCTTACCGTTCGCGGGATTAAAGGCGATAAGGTTACCTGAAGGGTCTCCAGTAAAGAGTAAGTCACCGGCGGTGGTGAGGATGCCGAAGATTCCAGCGTTACGGCCGGGATAGGTGTGGACCCAGCGGAGCGTGCCGGATTCGACGTCGATCGCCTTCAGAGCGGCCTGCGTCCACACCGCGGCGTCGCGGCCGCCATAACCCTCAGGGCGCTCGTCTGTATCGGTCAGATAGTAGACGCTATAGGACTGCGCGGTGCTGACGTAGAACAGTCCGGTCTTCGGATCGTAGCTGGGCGGAGGCCAATTGGTGGCGCCATCGGATGCGGGCGTGACCAGGGTGCCATCGGTCTTCGGTTCCTTATCGGGATTAGGAATGGGTTCGCCGCGCGAATCTACACCCTTCGACCAATTGATGTCGTTGAAGGGTGCGGCCACAAGATCTTTGCCGGTGGTGCGATCGAGCAGGAAGAAGTAACCGTTGCGGCTGGCTTGCCCGAGGAGCTTCATGGGCTTGCCGTGGAAATCCGCGTCGAATAGAACCGGCGTTTGGACGGCGTCCCAATCGTGCGTGTCATGCGGAGAAGGCTGGAACCACCAGACCAGCTTCCCGGTATTGGGGTTGAGCGCGACGATGGAACAGGTCCAGAGGTCATCGCCTTTGCGGCCCTGACCGGCATGGACGGGATTCGGGTTGCCGGTGCCCCAGTAGATCAGGTTAAGTTCAGGATCATAAGTGCCGGGCATCCATGTCATGCCGCCGCCGTGCGACATGGATTCTTTGTTGGGCCAGGTTTCGGAACCGGGCTGGCCGGGGCTGGGTTCACTATTCCAGCGCCATTGCAACTTGCCGTCTTCGGGATCGCGCGCCTCAAGGTACCCGGGAACGTCCAGCGAATCTCCGCCGACCCCGACCAGGACGTGGTTGCCAACGATCAACGGCGCGGGAGTAGAGAAGTATTGCTGCTTCACGTCGGCGATCTCGACGCTCCACCGAAGCTTGCCGGTGTTCTTATCGAGCGAGATGAGATAGTCGTCCGGTGTTTCGAAGAACAGCTTGTTTTCGTAGATGCCGACTCCCCGGTTGCCGATGTGGATGCCGCCCTTGGTCTCCCATTTGAAATGCCAGATCTCTTTGCCGGTGCGCGCGTCAACGGCCCATGCGTGGTCAGGGACGGTGAAGTAGAGGACGCCGTTCACTTCGAGCGGAGTGGATTTTACCTGGGTTCCGAAGAAGCTTCCGGGATCGCCGGTTACGACTTTATGAGACCAGGCGAGTTGAAGGTCGCTGACATTGGAAGAGTTGATCTGATCCAGAGTGCTGAAGCGCCGGCCGGAGTAGTCGCCGTTGTAAGTCGGCCAGGTATCGGTGGGCGGTTTCAGAAGCTTTTTGGGATCGAGTTCCTGGGCGGAGAGCGCGCCTGAACAGACCAGCAGAGCGACGAATTGGCGGGGGCTCATTTCAGGGTCTCCAGGTAAGCGAGGATGTTGTGCATGTCGGCATCGGTGTAGTGCTTCAGCAGGATTTCATGCCCTTTCAATGGATCGTGAATGTCGACTTTGGCGCCGGTTCCATCGAGCGAGAAGGTGCGCGCGCCGGAGCCGCCGAGGAGCGTGATGGAAAAGTCATCGATGCGGACCACCGTTCCGGAGTAAGACTGCCCCGAAGGGAGGGTCACGGTGGCGGTGGTCAGGGAACGCGGATCGGGTGGGGGACCGGGCTGGCCGGGGTAGCGATGCTCCAGCGGATAGATGAACCGGGACTGCAGGGCGACGGGATCGAACTTACCCGCGATGTGGGCCAGGTCGCCGGTGGGGCTGTGGCAGGTGGCGCAGTTCGCGTTGAAGTATGTCTCGCCGGCGGCGGCATTGCCGGTCACGATATTCAGAATTTTATAACTCATGCGGTCCACCGCGGACTGCGAACGGAAAAGCAGGAAGGCGGCGAGATCCTTGATTTGGGCATCGGCGAATGAAAACTTAGGCATGCCTTGCGCGGGGCGGCCATGAAGGACGACGGGGCCGATTTCCTTACCGGTGCCTTCGTCATGCAGGACGAGAACGGAGCGCACGAGATCCGGACCGGAGTTGCCGCCCTGCGCGTTGCTGCCGTGGCAGAAGCCGCAATTGGCGACGAACAGCCTCTGGCCGCGATCGACGGCTTCAGGATCGGGCGCGGCGGAAAGGTTGAAGAATTTGCGGGTGGCGTCCTGGGCGGGATCGGCGGGAGTGGTTTTGCCGCCTTGATTGGTGACAGGGGCCTGCGGCTCCTGCGCATTCAGAAACGCCAAACCCGCGCAAAGGATGATTTGCGCGGGAAGGTGGAAGGCTCGATGAATCAACATGGCTCCTGTTGGACTAGTTTATGTGGCCGCCGCGGTCCAATATTTCATCTCATCGGCGGACGGACCGTACATGCCGGGAATCTCGATCTCATTCAAGCGGAGGTAGACGCCGAGTTGAGCGCGGTGATGAATCATGTGGTTCATGACAACGCCGCGGTAAACGGCGATCCGCGGCTGGGAAAAGACCACTTTGTCGCCGAACTTCATGGTCCAGATCTTGGCCCAGTCCTCATCGGTGGTGGATTCGATGAGCGCGCGGGCTTCGGCGACGCCTTTGTCGAAGCTGGCGAGAAGTTCCTCGCGAGACTGCGCGGAAAAGGGTTTCTGCCCCTGTTCGATGACAAGGATCTCCATCTGGAGGGTGTGTGCGCCCCAGGACGGCATCTCCGCAACATGACTGGCCAAGCGGCCGAGAGCCATCGATTTCTCGTGCGGCTTGTAGTCGAAACCGCCGTCAGGGACAATTTCCAAAAGTTTCCGAGTGCTCGCCATTTCCTGGTCGAACTCGGGGATAAGGGATTGGCTAATGGACATAAGATTCTCCGCCGCAAGAAGCGGCATCAGGGAGATTATCATAAACCGAAGCAAAAGGCGAACAAAAAGCGAACATTCCCGTTAGCTCTTCGTAGCAGCAGCGGCTTCGGCCAGTTTGGCTTTGTTTTGTAAATAGCGGTCGCGGCTCTCGACGATGGCGCGGCGAGCTTCGCGCGGGCCGCCCCAGCCGCTCATCTTCGTAATCTTGCCTTCGAGCTCCTTATAGATGGTGAAGAAATGTTCGATCTCGCGCTTGGTGTGCGGGAAGATCTGATCAAGAGTGTGAATCTGATCGAACCGCGGATTGCGCGTGGGAACAGCGAGAACTTTCTGATCACGCTCATCGTTGTCGACCATGTTTAGGAGGCCGACGGGACGGACTTCGATCAGCACGCCGGGGTAACTCGGCTGCTGGACGAGAACGAGAACGTCGAGCGGGTCATTGTCATCGGCGAGCGTACCGGGGATAAAGCCGTAATCGCCGGGGTAATGGAGCGGCGAGTAGAGCGCGCGATCCAGCCGAAAGACGCCGAGTGTTCCGTCGTACTCATATTTATTCGCGGAGTGCTGGGGAATTTCCACAATCGCGCGAACAACTTCCGGGCTCTCGGGACCGGGATCAATGTCATATAGCATCGCCACGCGTACAGAGTATCAGAGCGAAGCTGGATCGGGGTACTCGACGGAGATCAAATGCAGGCCTTTGGCGGGCGCGGTGTGCGGCCATTTGCGTGGAAAACCGGGATTGAGGAGATCCTGGATTTCGCTGTGACTGAGATTGCCTTTGCCGGTTTCGAGGAGCGCGGCGACCAGGTTGCGGACCATGTGCTTGAGGAAGCCGCTACCGCGCACACGATAGAAGAGCGTTTCGTTTTGGAACGTGAGCGAGGACGAGAAGATGCGGCGGACTTTTGACCGGCGTTCCGAGTCGCGCACATCGGCGGCGGCGAAAGCGGTGAAATCATGCTCGCCTTCGAAGAGTGCGGCGGCGGCGTGCATGGGTTCGAGCGCGAGCCGATAGGGATGGTGGTGCACGTAGCGGAATAGCGGGGGCGGGCAAATCTCGGCGCGATAGATCCGGTACTCGTAGGTCTTGGCGATGGCGTCGAAGCGGGGGTGGAAATCGGGCGCGGTTTCGGCGGCGTCGAGGACGCGGATGGATGGCGGAAGCAGGCGATTGATGGCGCGCTTGAGATTTTCAGCGGGAATTGGGTTGGTGAGGGAAAAGGCGGCGACTTGCGCTTCGGCGTGGACCCCGGCGTCGGTGCGGCCGGAGCCGTGGACGGTAACCGGGCGGCCTTCGATGGAGGCGACGATCTCTTCGATTCGCCCCTGGATGGTGGGCAGGCCGGGCTGGATCTGCCAGCCGTGAAAATCGGTGCCGTCATAAGCCACGGTGATGCGGACGCGGCGGAGGTGGGGGGATGGCGACATCGCTCCGTTTCATTATGGTCGGGCAAATTTGAGCATGGTGTTCCGTTGATGGCGACGGGAGTCGTTTCGTTTTTACTCGGAGCGAACGATGGCGGGCGAAAAATGGGTTCGTTTTGTCGGCGGGTCAGTTTGGCGAGCCGATTGCTTTGTAGCTGGGCGTGAATCCTAAAAGGCAGGCACCAGCGCGACGGTCGCCACTCAGTACCCCAGCCCCGAACATTTCCCTCTGCTAATCCCAACATTCCTCTGTAATCCCTCAATTTTTCGAACGTCGCCCTGGGCCTGAGTCGCAAGACTCGGGCCTTTTTTGTAGAATTGCCGAGATGAGCGACATGGGCGAGGCGTGGCGGATCCATAACCGAATCAATCTTTATTTGCTCGACGCGATCAACGAGCAGGAACTTGGCTTCGTTTTGTCGTCGAAGGGGCGGACGTGTGGGGAGCAGTTCGCGCATATTCATAATGTGCGGCTGATGTGGCTGAAGTCGGCCGACGCGTCGCTGTTGGCGGCGCTGGAGAAGGTGGAGAAGGAAGCGGTGACGAAGGCGCGGTTGATTGAGGCGCTGACGGCGTCGGGCGCGGCGATTGAGAAGCTGCTGGAGAATGCGCTGGCGGGCGACGGGAAGGTCAAAGGGTTCAAGCCGCACGTTACGGCGTTCTTCGCATACCTGGTTTCGCATGAATCGCATCATAGGGGACAGATTTGTTTGACGATGAAACAGGGCGGACGGGCCCTGGATAAGAAGGTGGCGTTTGGGATTTGGGAATGGGGGACGCGGTGAGAAGTGCTTTCTGCGAAACAAATCGATTTTGCGGTTAAGTGATTTTGATTGAATGTTTTAGCTCCATGGAGTATCCAGTTCAGGTTGGATGATTTCGATGATCATGGCCCTGACTACGCTACCCCTATTACCGTGCTAGCCGGGATGGTCAGTTAGGAATTTTGAATGTCCGCCGGACTATAAGCCGGTTTCTGTACCCTTGCGGGCGATAGTCATTCCTCTTGGCCGGCCATTACTGACCGGCTCCAGCAACCTACCCGGAAGTCAAACGCGACGGGCCGCCGCTCCTCCCCTATTTGGTCTTGCTCCGCGCGGGGTTTTCCCTGTCCGCCGACATCGCTGCCGGCGCGGTGCGCTCTTACCGCACCATTTCACCCTTACCTCCGCTTGCGCGGTTGGCGGTATCTTTTCTGTTGCACTTTCCGTAAGAGCAGGCTTGAACCTGTCTCCCCGGCCGTTAGCCGGCGCGCCGCCCTGTGGAGACCGGACTTTCCTCCCGCTTGCGCGAGCGACTATCCATCCGGCGAACATTCAATGTGAGTGTAGCGCGCGGGTGCGGCGGCGAAAAAAGCTTTCTGCGAAACAGATCGATTTTGGAGGTAAGTGGTTTGGGATCAGCGCGTTCGGTTGATGGAAGGCTTTCTGTTGTTTATCGGTTCGGATCTTACTTGGATTCCACGGTCCAACTAATAGGATCGTCGGCTCGCTTGAGCACGTTGATCGCTGAATCTTCATGCAATCTGACAGATGCAACTCCTCTGTCGCTGGAACCTTGGTTCCCGAGAGTTATAGGAAATCCGCTATGCTGAGCATGTGAAAGGCGCGACCCCGTCTCAGGATTTTGCGACCCGCATTACCGTTCAACCCGGAGTAGGAGCAAGCTGAAATTTTGCCGCTTGCCGGGCTCGCGCTAAAGGGACGGGATCGTGCGGATCCGATGGACGGGTACCCAGGGGAGAACGATTTGGAGTTCGCCGCCTAAGAGAGTTTCCCCTTTTTTGCGCCAGTAATCCTCCGGCAGGTTGACGACGCGCTGACCGGTTTTGCGGTCGATGAACGGGGCGACGTTGTAGTAGGGCATTGGGATGCCGCGGCCAATCACGGTCGGGATCTCCTCTCCCGCGTGGAGTTGCAGACGCTGGATGGCATCGAAGCGGCTCCAGTTGTAGCAGACCGCCAAGCCGCTGCGGAGCCAGTCGAGGCGCTTCTGGGGATCCGGGCCGGCCTCATCACGGCAGCGGTGCGCGACTTTCTCCGTAAACCACCAGATTCCGGGAGGAGTGGCGGCTCCGCTCTGCGCGACGCGGTAAAGCGTCACGGGACCGTTGAGGACTTTGGCGCGGATGGTGTTAGGCTCCAGGCTCTTCGCGTCCTCAATCTTGCCGGCGGCAAGCCAAGATTGCAGCTTCATTTCCTGCTCAAAGGAACGGCGATGGGCGGGCGGGATAGTATCCGGCGCGACCCAGCCCATACCAGCTTTGGTCAGAGCTTGCTGGTAAATGGGATCATTGTGCGCGAGTATGGGGTAGATTTTCGCTGTATAGATCGCAAGCAGTTGATCCGAGAGACGAGACATAAACGCGGTGAACAGAGGCTATCACAATTTTCATACTTCGCTACGGATGTTTCCGGTTCTCTTCGATGGCTTCTGGCGTGTACCCTTCCCATTCCCAAGGCGTGACGGTGTCACCAAGAATCTTCTCGAGAAGGGGACGGAAGGCTAGTTCGCCGTTGTCGCTGTTGGTCAGAATAATCATGCAGGACTGTTGACGCTCGAAGCAGATGAGATAGTTTTGGGCGCCATCGCCGTGCCCTTCCTTGAAGAATGCCGGTCCGTATTTGGTGCGCGTGAGCAGGCCCCAGCCGACTCCGTATGCGAGGCCCACGGCGGACGCTTCGGCGCTCTCCGGTTCATTGGGCCGGAGCGGAAATTGGTGAAGGGAACGGATGGAGAAGTACGGGCGCAGCATGGCTTGCTCCATGGGCTTGTTTATGATTTTTCCAGCGAAGAGGGCGGTGAGGAAACGGGCGAGATCGTCCGCGCTTGTGGTCATCGAACCGGCGGCGCGAGCGGGAAAGCGCTTGGTTTGGGAACGAAAGACTTCGTTGAGATCGTACCGGTCGGCCACGTTGCCGGCGAACTCCTGACGATAGATGATGCCGGTGCGGGTCATGTCCAGAGGAGTGAACAAGGCTTGCTGCATGAGTTGGTCGAGGGGCTTTCCCTGGCGCTGCTCGATTACGAACTGGACGAGATCGATGCCTTCACCGGAGTAGCGGAACTGGGTTCCCGGCGGGAAGTGGAGATGCATTTTCTTGTCGGGCTCGATCGTGGCGAAGTTCGCGAGACCGGAAGTGTGGGCGAGTAACATGCGCGGAGTGACGAGCGGCCAGGCGGGGTCGTGGACGATTTCGGAGGCGGTGACGCGGTAGGGTTCGTATTCGTTGAGCGGTTTGGCGAGTTGGGCGGCAATGGGTTGATCGAGATTGAACTCGCCATGCTGGACTAACCGCATGACATAAGTGGCGAAGACGCTCTTGGTGATGGATGCGGCCCAGGTGGTGGTCTCGCGATTCATGGGAAGCGCGGGGTCGCGGCGGCGAAGGCCGAAGGCGGCGCTCCAGACTAAGTGACCGTTGTTGAGTACCGCTATCTCGGCGCCGGTGACGTGGGCGGCGGCGAGAGTTTGCTTCGCGAAAGAGTCGGCTTCCGTGGTGGAAAGGCGGGAGCCATCGAGACGGCGAATGGTCTGCGCGGGCGTGGATGGCGCGAGAGTTAAGAGGATGACGGCGGAAGCGATCGCGCGGAAAGGCACGTGGGCATGATACTCTCATCATCAACGAAAGGAAATTATGCGTCATTTTTACGGTTTGGTTGTCACGGTTCTGATGCTTATCCCCGCGGGGATGAGCGCTCAGGAAACGTCCCAGAAGATTGAGGGCGGCGGCATTTCGGTTTCCGGGTGGACCGGAAAGGCGGATGGCGGCGGATCGGTGAACGATGCGAAGCTTTCCGGGGATAAGAGTTCGATGCATGTGACTACAGGACCGGCCATAACCTATTGGAATCCGGCGAACATGGCGACGGGGAACTATACAGTGAAAGCGACTTTCAGCGAACCGAAGTATATGAATCTGAACAGCCATCCTCATCCTTATGGAATCATGATCGCGGGCAATGATTTAGGGTCGGACCAGCAGAGTTACCTGTATTGCGCGGCTTATGGCAACGGGAACTTCATTGTGCGCGGGTTTGGGCCGGCGGCGTTTCAGGTGAATGGCAGACGCGGCGAGATGAACGCGGCGGTGCACAAGGCGGCGGGTCCGGGCGAACCGGTTACGCAGGAGATTGCGATGTCGGTGAAGGGCGATAAGGTGGATTGCGCGATCAACGGAACTGTGGTGGGGAGCTATGACAAATCCGCTGTAGTGGGCGCCGGGAAGTTGAAGTCGACCGATGGGTTGTACGGGATTCGGATGGCTCATAACACCGATGTGACGGTGAGCGGGTTGAGTCTGACAAAGCAGTAGGAGTACGATGCGACTGGCGTCATTGCTGCTGGCGTTTGCTCTTGCGGCTTCCGGTCAGGTAACTCCGGCCGTTCCCGCGGCCAGCAATGCCGTGAAGGCGGACGATAGCGGAGCGCAGAAGCCGCCGGAGAAAGGTCACATTACCGGCAAAGTCACTAACGAGGTGACGGGAGAGCCGCTTAAGAAGGTAACGGTTGAGGCCTATTCGACCGAGGGACAAGATAGCGCGTCAATTACAACGATGACCGACGCGTCGGGGCTCTTCCATATCGACGAGATGGAACCTGGCAAGTATACGCTCCACGCGTCGCGGAACGGATATGTGCGCCGAAGCTATGGAGACACGAGCGGGCGCGGTAACGGGACAGTCCTTTCGATCGGGCCCGGCGGGACGGTGGAAGCGAACTTCAAGCTAACTCCGCAATCGGTGGTGACGGGGCGAATTGTCGATGAGGATGGGGAACCGCTCGCGAACGTGCAGTTGAGTCTCTCACGATACCAGTGGATCAACGGGAAACGCATGCTGACACCCGGCGGCGGGGCCACCACGAACGATCTGGGGGAGTATCGATTGTTCGGAATAAGTCCGGGCAAATACTTTCTTTCCGCGACTTACAACCCGAATCAATTTTCATTCGGTAAGACCACCTCCGATACGCCGGATGTGGACTATCCGTCCATTTACTATCCGGGAACGCCCGACCCACAGGGCGCGACTAAGTTGGAAGTACCGAAGTCGGGACAGCTTAATGGGATCGACATGAAGCTGCAGAAGACGCGCAGCTTTCGGGTGACTGGCAAAGTGGTCAGTTCCGCACCGGGCACATCGAAACAGGCGCGAGTGATGGTGCAATTGATGCCGAAGTCGCAGGATCAGAGCGGGATGTGGGAGGCGAACCGCGTAACGCAGAGCGACAGTGATGGGAAGTTCGAGTTTCGGGGAGTGATGCCGGGAAGCTATGAGCTAGCGGCGAGCTCGTTCGGCCGATCCGGAGATGCCCTGAGCCGCGCGCGACAGGAAATCTCAGTAGCTCAAGACAACGCGAGCGGAGTGGTATTGAAACTGGGAACGGGATGGGAGCTAAGAGGGAGCGTGCGCGTGGAAGGCGACGCGGCACCGGCAAACTTGAACGCGATCAACTTCGTGTTTGCAGATGAAGACTCGGGAATGATGATGATGTCCGGGCCGCCGAGCGCGACTCCGAAAGATGATGGATCGGTAACGTTCAAAGATGTTGGTCCTGAGCGCTATCGACTGCGCGCGTGGAACCTACCGGAGGGTTACTACGTAAAGTCTGCGCGGGTGGGGTCAGCAAACATGAGCGAAGGCACCGTGGATATGAGTACGGTTCAGGGCGCGACGATCGAGATTCTACTCAGCCCGAAAGGCGCGGTGGCGGAGGGAATGGTAAAGAACGATAAAGACGAGCCCGTGACCACGGGGACAGTGGTGTTGGTTCCGGAGGCAGCAAAGCGTTCGAACCATGAACTGTTTAAGCAGGCGGGACTGGATCAGTATGGACACTATAAGATAAGCGGGATTCCGCCGGGAACTTACTCGGTGTATGCGTTTCAAGGCGTGGAGCCGGGGATTTGGGAAGATCCGGATTACTTAAGGACGATCGAGAAGGATGGGGTTTCCGTGAAGCTGGAAGAGAGCGGTCACGAGACCAACGATCTGAAGGTCATTGTGGGGTCGGAGAGTTGACGGGTTTCCCCTCGTCTAGATGCGGGTCATCTACCGATCGGAGAACGGACTGAAGATCCTACCGCTTGCCGTGATACGGATTGCCGGCCCTGTACTTGCGGGCGTAGACCAAGGTCAGCATCTTACGGACTGACCACTGCCACTCATTAAGGGGGGATTCGGAGAACTCCGCGGGAGGCGGATGCTCTTAGAGTAGATCGGCGGCGGTGAAGAAGAAGGGGATTTCCTGCGCGGCGGTTTCGGGGGCGTCCGAGCCGTGGATGGAGTTGCGCTCAATGCTTTCGGCGAAGAGCTTGCGGATGGTGCCGTCCGCTGCGTTGGCAGGATTCGTCGCGCCCATTACTTCGCGAAGTTTCTTGACGGCGTCTTCCCGCTCGAGAACCATTGCGATTACGGGTCCTTCAGTCATGAAAGTGACGAGGCTGCCGTAGAAGGGGCGCTCTTTGTGAACGGCGTAGAAGCCTTCCGCCTGTGCTTTGGCGAGACGCAACATGCGGAGACCGCGGATCTTAAAGCCTTCTTTTTCGAGAAGAGCGAGGATGGATCCGGCGTGGCCGGAGGAGACGGCGTCGGGCTTGATGATTGAGAAAGTGCGTTCCATTTTTGTTTATTTGGGGAGGCGGCTTTTGACTTTATCGCCCATATCGGCGGGCGATGGGCACATGGTGATTCCGGCTTCTTCCATGGCGCGGATCTTATCGGGCGCGGCGCCGGAACCGCCGGAGATAATGGCGCCGGCGTGGCCCATGCGGCGGCCGGGGGGCGCGGTTTGACCGGCGATGAATCCGATGACGGGTTTGGTGACGTGCTCCTTGACGTAGGCGGCGGCGGTCTCTTCGGCATTGCCGCCGATTTCGCCAATCATGACGATGGCGTGCGTATCGGGATCTTCATTGAAGAGGCGAATGGCGTCAGTGAATGAAGTACCGATGATGGGATCGCCGCCGATGCCGATGCAGGTGGATTGGCCGATACCGAGCTTGGTGAGCTGGCCGACGGCTTCGTAAGTGAGCGTTCCGGAGCGGGAGACGACGCCGACATGACCTTGCAGATGGATGTGCGCGGGCATGATGCCGATCTTGCACTTGCCGGGGGAGATGACGCCGGGGCAGTTGGGACCGATGAGGCGCGTGGACTTGCCTTGCATAAACTTCCAGGCCTTGATCATGTCGAGCGATGGAATGCCTTCGGTGATGCAGATGACGAGGGGCAGTCCGGCGGCGGTGGCTTCCATGATGGCGTCGGCCGCGAAAGGCGGCGGGACGAAGATGACGCTGGCGTTGGCGCCGGTTGCTTTGACGGCTTGCTCGACGGTGTCGAAAACGGGGAGATCGAGATGTTTGGCGCCGCCTTTACCGGGCGTGACGCCGCCGACGACATTGGTTCCGTAAGCGATGGCCTGGGTGGCGTGGAAAGTGCCTTCGCGCCCGGTGAAGCCTTGAACAATGAGGCGGGTGTTTTGATCGACGAGAACGCTCATTACCGGGCACCTCCGGCGAGGCGTACGACCTTGTCGGCGGCATCGCGCATGCCTTCGGCGACGGTGAAATTGAAACCGGATTCTTTCAAGATGCGGCGGCCTTCCTCCACGTTGGTGCCTTCCATGCGGATGACGATGGGGACTTTGACGTCGAGATCGCGGGCGGCGGCCAGAACGCCGTTGGCCAGGACATCGCAGCGGAGGATCCCACCGAAGATGTTGATGAGGACGGCCTTGACGCCGGGGTCGGATAGAAGGATGCGGAAGGCGTTCTTGATTTGCTCGGCGTTGGCGCCGCCGCCGACATCGAGGAAATTAGCGGGACTGCCACCGGCGTACTTGATGATGTCCATGGTGGCCATCGCAAGACCGGCGCCGTTGACCATGCACGCGACGTTGCCTTCGAGCTTGACGTAGTTCAGGCCGAACTTGGAGGCTTCGACCTCAAGGGGATCTTCTTCGTTGAGATCGCGCAGTTCCTGCAGATCTTTGTGGCGGAACATGGCGTTGTCATCGAAATTGATTTTGGCGTCCAGCGCGTAAACCTTGCCGTCTTTGGTGAGGATGAAGGGATTGATTTCCGCGAGGGTGGCGTCATTGGCGTCGCAGGCGCGGGCGAGAGCGATCATAGCGGCGACGCCGGCCTTGATGCTGGCGGGGGGAATGCCGATGCCGAAGGCCAGCTTCTGGGCTTGGAAAGGCATGAGGCCGTAGCCGGGTTCGATGACTTCTTTCAGGATGAGGTGCGGATCTTTTTCGGCGACTTCTTCGATCTCCATCCCACCGGCGGCCGAGGCCATGAAGACGAGTTTGCCGATGACGCGGTCGAGCACTATGCCGAGGTAGAGTTCCTTGTCGATGGGCAGGGTCTCTTCGACGATGAGTTTTTGGACGACGCGGCCTTCCGGACCGGTCTGGTGAGTGACGAGCGTCATGCCGAGCATTTTCTCGGCGATGAGCGCGGCTTCTTCGGCGGACCTGGCGATCTTGACGCCGCCGCCTTTGCCGCGGCCGCCGGCGTGAATCTGGGCTTTGATAACGACACTACCGCCGATGGATTTGGCCGCGGTCTCGGCTTCGGCGACGGTGAACGCGACCTCGCCGCGGGGCACAGGGACATCGTACTTGGCCAGGATCGCCTTCGCCTGGTACTCGTGAATTTTCATTTTGGTTCGATGGCAGAGCGTTGCTTGGTAAGCAAGAACTCGGCTCGACTTAGCACTATATCATGCGGGTGTTAGGGGTGCGGGCAAGTGGAGCGTAAGTTCTATCGGGCCAATCAGTTATCTTGTTTGGCGGGCGGATTGCATTGGATGGGTGCGTTATGGCGAAAACCCTTGGAATTGCACTCCTTACAGCATCGATGACGATAGCGGTCCCGGCCTTCAGCGCGGACTTCGGCGCAGGCATGAGGTGCTATGAATCACGCGACTTCGACTGCGCGGTGACCGAGTGGAAGCCGCTGGCGGAACAGGGCGTTGCGCAGGCGGACTACAACCTGGGGTTGCTGTATATGCGGGGGCAAGGCGTGCCAAAGGACGAAGCCACCGCGGCGGGCTTGTTCGAGAAAGCCGCCAACA
The DNA here is from genome assembly GCA_965225785.1 of Bryobacteraceae bacterium. GTDB lineage: Bacteria > Acidobacteriota > Terriglobia > Bryobacterales > Bryobacteraceae > Bog-113. The sequence continues at coordinate 143,125 of CBDDBV010000036.1, forward strand.
TGGGAGTGGTGGAAGCCGAGTACAACATTGGGCAAAGCTACTTGAATGGTTCCGGCGTAGCGAAGGACGAGGATAAGGCGATTAGCTGGTTCCAAAAGGCGGCGGAGCTGGGCGACCCGAACGCAGCCAATAGCTTGGCTTCAATCCTTGAAGACCGGAAAGATTACACGAACGCAATCAAGTGGTATCAGAAGGCGGCCGAGGGCGGAGTGCTGCTGGCGCAGTTTCACATCGGTGAGATGTACGACCTGGGCCATGGAGTAACGCAGGATTTCGGAAAAGCCGTGGAATGGTACACGAAAGCGGCGAATCAAGGCGATTCGGGTTCGCTTTGTAACATCGGCATTCTTTACTACAACGGCGAGGGCGTGAAAGTAGACCGCGAGAAGGCGTACACGTATTTGCTGCTGGCGTTTCGGGCGGGCGATTCGCGGGCGTTCGAACTGCTGAATTTCACAGCGGAGAAGCTGGATAAGAAACAGATTGCGCGCGCGGGAAATGAGGCGCAGGCGTGGCTTGCCGATCATCCTTTAAAGCAGGCCAGTGAAGAGTTCGCAGCGCCGGAGCCGATTATGAGCGCGGATGCGAAAGTGACTACTCCCGCTCCTGTGAAGGTCGCCGGGTTGGACTGATTTTCATTAAAATCGTGGTATTAGTAATGCTCTTTACCGGGCGTTCATTTGTTCGTCACGGATCAGAAGTAGTGTGGTGGTTGCATGACTACTTCTTCCGGCGCTTCGGCAAAGTCGCAGTTTGCGGACGCGCTTGAACGACTGCCGATAGCGGGAGCGTTCAAGCGGTTTATCATCCCCCAAAACCTCGATCGTATTTACACGGGCGAAGAGTCGACCGGCAGTCCGCAGGAGTTTGTACGCGGCATGCTGGACCGGCTGAACGTCCGGTATCAAGTAACCGACGCCGACTTGGCTCGCGTTCCAAGAACCGGGCCGGTTGTCGTGGTTTCCAACCATCCTTTCGGAATTCTCGAAGGCCTGATTCTTTTCGACATGCTTTGCCGCGTGCGGCCGGACGTTAAGATTCTAGCCAACTCGCTGTTGGCGACGTTCCCGGAGATGGAGGATCGGCTGATTCTGGTAGATCCGTTCGAAAGCGCGGATTCGAATCGGGCGAACCGGAAAGGGGTGCGGGAAACGCTGTCGTTCCTGAGCGCGGGCGGGTTGTTGATTGTGTTTCCGGCCGGTGAAGTTTCCCACGTACAGTTCCGGGAGCGGAAGATCGCGGACCCCGGCTGGAACGAAAATATTTCGCGATTTATCCTACGCACCAATGCAACGGTGTCCCCGATCTACATCAGGGGCGTAAACAGTTTGGCCTTCCAACTGGTGGGCATGGTGAATTCGCAACTGCGGACGGCGCGGCTGCTGCACGAGCTGGTGAACAAGGAAGAGAAAACGATTGAACTGCGGATCGCGAACCCGATCGCATGGGAAACCTTGAACGGTTTGAAGGACGCCAAGGCGGTCACGAACTACATGCGGTCGCGAACCTACCTGCTGGAGTGCAGGGGCCAGCGGCAGGAGATGGGATTCTCCAAGCTGCTGCGGCTGCCGAAGCAAGCGACAGCGAGGGTAGCGGGAGCCGCTCCGAGAGAACTGGTGGAACCGGAAGTGGCGGGGCTTCAGAGCTTGTCGGAGAGCGGCGATCTGGCGGTATACCTGGCGAGGGCGGAAGAGATCCCAAATACGCTGCATGAGATTGGGAGATTGCGCGAGATCAGCTTCCGGGCGGTGGGGGAAGGGACTGGACACGCCGTCGATCTGGACCGCTTCGATACTCACTACCATCATTTGTTTGTGTGGGACCGGGGCGATCGGCAAATCGCGGGGGCGTACCGGCTGGGAGTGACAGCGGAGATCCTTCCGAAGTTCGGACTGCGCGGGCTTTACACGTCCACTTTGTTTCATTTCGATGCGGGTTTCTTTGAGCGAATCGGGCCGGCGATTGAGATGGGGCGCTCGTTTGTCCGGCCGGATTACCAGAAGCAGTATGCGCCGCTGCTACTTCTGTGGCGTGGGATTGGGGCGTATGTGGCGCGGCACCCTGAGAATCCGATTTTATTTGGACCGGTGAGCATCAGCAACAGCTACCATCCGGTTTCAAGGCGTTTGATTGTACGCTATTTGAATGCGCAGGCATCGATTCGGGACTTGGCGAGCATGGTGAAGCCGAGGCGGAAGTTCCGATCGATTTCGCGCGGGCATGACAACGAGATGATCAGCCTGATGTTCCGGGATACGGAGGAGCTTTCAGCGGTGACGGCGGATATCGAAGCGGACGGAAAGGGCATTCCGGTGCTGCTGAAGCAGTACCTGAAACTCGGCGGAAAGCTGCTGGGATTCAATGTGGACGCGGGGTTTGCGGACGCGCTGGACGGATTGATCTTTGTGGATTTGCGCCAGACCGAACCAAGCGTGCTGCAGCGATATCTTGGGAAAGACGGGTTGAAGAAGTTTCTAGGCTACCATCAAGACACGTTTCCCCAACGCATGTGACTTCCGTACCCCGAGTAGCTTTTCTCACAGACACCTTTCACGAAGTGAACGGCGTCGCTTTGACGAGTAGGCAGTTGGTGGAGTTCGCAAGCCGCCGGGGGTATCCCTTTCTCTGCGTGTACGGCGGGGACGATCGGAAGCGCTGGGATGCCGGGTCGGTAACGCATGTACAGCTGAAACGCGGTCCGCTGGCGTTCAATCTGGACAAGGGGCTGCGGCACGATCCGGTGCTGTGGCGCTACATGCGCGACCTGTCAGAGGAGATCACGAAGTTTCGGGCGGATCTGATTCATATTACGAGCCCGGGCGACGTGGGGGAGATGGGCGCGGTGCTGGCGTATCAACTCAAGATTCCTCTGGTGATTTCGTGGCATACCAACTTTCAGGAGTTTGGAGCGCGGCGGCTGGAGCGAATGTTGAGCTGGGCGCCGCACGCCGTACGCGACGCGGTGGGGCGGCTGAGCGAGCGGCATATTATGGCCGCGATGATTCGCTTCTACCGGTTGGGACGGGTGCTGCTGGCACCGAACGATGAATTGGTTTCAATGCTGGAGGAGAAGACGGGCAAGCCTACGTTTCTGATGAAGCGTGGAATCGATACCCACCTGTTCCAACCGGAACGCCGGACGAAGCACGACGGAATTTTCCGGCTGGGATATGTGGGCCGGACGACGCCGGAGAAGAATGTCCGGTTTCTGGTTGATCTGGAACGGGCTTTAATCGGATTGGGCCTACGCAATTTTCGCTTCCTGGTGGTGGGAGATGGAAGCGAGAGAGACTGGCTGAGCCGGAATCTCAAGTCGGCGGACTTGCCCGGGGTGTTGCGCGGGGAAGAACTGGCGACGGCCTACGCCAACATGGATTTGTTCGTGTTTCCTTCGAAATCGGACACGTTTGGGAACGTGGTTCTGGAAGCGCTGGCCTCAGGCGCGCCATGCGTGGTGACGGACCAGGGCGGACCGAAATTCATCATCGAAGAGGGAGTGACGGGGTATGCGGCGGGATCGAACGCGGAGTTTGTGAAGCGGGTTGCGGAGTTGATGTTGAGCCCGGAGTTACATTCCCGGATGAGCGCGGCAGCAAGGAGACAAGCGTGCCGCGCTTCCTGGGATCAGGTATTCGACGAGGTGTACGCGGGATACGAATATGCGATGCATGGTATCCCGCAAGCGGTGGCTCTACCTAAGCTCGGGAGCTAGTAGCAGTAGCCGGAGAGCGCGCTGATGAAGTACTCCCAGATGGGAGTGCCCAAGCCGGTGGTGAAATCATAGCCGGGCGTTGCGTCGCATAGTGCGCCACAGCGGCCGTTCGTGCCGGAGGTAATGTCGTTCCAGATACCGGAATTCTGGTAAATCGCTGTGGGGAAAATGAGAGAACCTTTCTCTTCGTTGGCGCGAACGGAGTTTGTGGTGGCGAAGAGGGCGGCGATCGACGGCGCGCCGACGCTGGTGCCACCGATCTGCATCCATCCTTTTTGACCGGCTTCCCCTTGAGTGCTGTACACGGCGACGCCGGTGGCCGGGTCGGCATCAAAGGCAAGATCAGGTACGCCGCGGTGGCCCTGACTCTGAAAGGGACCCTGCCATTCGGGCTCGGATTCGAACGCGCTTACACCGCCGCCGGTAGCACCGAGGCTGTTGTTCCAGACGACCTCGCCCAAGTAGTTGCCGTCGCTCTGAGACAGGGTGGTCCCGCCCACGCCGACGACGAACGGAGAAGCGGAGGGATATTCGACGCCATGCCCGTTATCCCCGGCGGCAGCGACGAAACCGATTCCATGCCCTTGAACGCCTGACTGAAAAATGGCATCAGAGATGGTCTCGCCCGCGTACTCGGCGGTTCCCCAACTCATCGATATGATGGTGGCTCCGTGGGCCATTGCAACCTGAACAGCCGCGAGCAAATCACTGGTGCTCGAGGAAGGAGCTTCCACGAGCAGAATCCGGGCGAAGGGAGCCAAGGCATGGGCCCATTCAACGTCGAGGGCGATTTCCGTCGCCCAACTGGCGTTGGTGGCGGGCTTTACTCCGGTGGCGTAGATTTTCGAGAAGCAGCCGTTCATGGTGGTGCATGGGACAGCGTCGAATTCAGCATCAAACACGCCAAGATCGGACTCCGCGGTTGGATCGTCGTAAGCATCCACCAATGCGATTATCTGGCCGCCGCCGGGTTCGACGTAATCCTCATAGTAGTTGTAGACGGTTCCAATCGTGTACGGTGTAAGCCCAACGGGCTGGGCGCCTGGATTGAACCCCTTCGCCGGGAAGACGATGTGGTGATGGTGAGCAGAAGGCGGCGTCTGCTGAGCGCAAAGTGGAAACGTGCCTAAAGCTAAGGCAGCGATTAGGGTGGAGCGAAGATTCATACTGTCTCTAATCGGGCCGAGACGGTGAAACTTTAGAGCGATCACGTTGCGATTAGCGGGCGGCTATCGGGCTGAAGCGGGATGCTAATGTTGTGGACAGCGATGGCGTTTATCAAGGTGGCGAAGGCTTCGGACGTGGGCGAGGCGGATTTAATTGAGGTGGTTGTCGACGGCAACCCGTACGCAATTTGTAAGGTAGACGGGAAGATTTATGCGTTGAATGGAGTGTGCCCGCATCAGGGCGGTCCTTTAGGACAAGGAATTCTTACGGGCAGTAGCATTATGTGCCCGTGGCACGCGTGGAATTTCGATTGCCGAACGGGCGAGAACGATGTGGAACCGGACGAAAAAGTGGAAACGTTCCGTGTAGAGGTGCAAGGCACGGATGTGTTGATCGACATTGCCTGAATTACCGGAAGTGGAGACGGTGGTGCGGAGCCTGCAGGGGCTGCGCGGACGGCGGTTTCGGAATGTAGAAGTGCGGCAGAGGCGGGTGGTCCGGGGCGAATTGGAAGGGGTTGCGGGACAGCGGATCCGGGCGGTGTCGCGGCGGGGCAAGTTCATCGTATTCGAACTGGAACGCGGAACGCTGTTGGCGCATTTGGGGATGACGGGGAAGTTGCTATCGAATGGCGAAGTTACGAAGCATACCCATGCTATCTTCACGCTCGATGAAGGTTCCCTGATCTATACCGACAGCCGGCAGTTTGGACGCTTGGAATATAGCGAGGCTATGCCGGAGCGGGTTCAGGCGCTCGGTCCGGAACCACTCGAAATGGGATTCGATGATTTTCTGACGCGGTTGCGCGGGCGCAAAGCGCAGGTAAAGTCTGTGCTGCTTAATCAGCGATTTGTGGCGGGAATCGGGAATATCTATGCGGACGAAGCGCTGCATCGAGCGGGGATTCATCCGCGCGCGGATACGGCAAAGATCAGCAAACCGCGGGCGAGGCGGCTCTATGACTCGATCCGCCAGGTGCTAGCGGCGGCGATCGCGGCGAAAGGTTCGTCTATTTCGGATTATGTCGATTCGGAAGGTAACAAGGGAAGTTTTCAACATGAGCACCTGGTTTACCAGAGGATGGGCGAGCCATGTGGTAAGTGCGGAGCTTTGATCAAGCGGACGCTGGTGTCACAGCGTGGAACGCATTACTGCCCACGCTGCCAGAAGAAGTAAGTCAGCGGAATCGTTTCTTGTACAGGAAATCGATTCCGAATTCCCCATTCTCATCGCGGAGAGCGACGGCCGACCAGTGGGGGGAGAAATCCCACTCAACGCGAATGACCTGCTCTTCCGCATTGGCGACATCGGTTATGTAAGTGAAGATGATATCGGGAGTAACCTGCTGTTCCAGCGTTACTTTAGCTTGGGGGTTGCCGGTGACGCCGGAAATGGTGGGGTCTATCTTGATTCTACTTACGCCGAAGAACCGCTGCAGGCGTCCGGCGACGGGGTTGGCAATCGCCTGACCGACCAGGGCGGAAGCTCCCATCTGCTGCCAGCTTTGCTGAGGAGCCGTGGGCTGGCGGGCGGCGATGGTGGCGTCATTGGGAGTGCGGCCGGTGGCGAGTAAGGCGACGATGTCTGAAAACTGCAGGGGCGGGTCCGACCGATAACTGACGTTGAGCTTGTTGATGGGACCGGAGACGGTCAGGGTGACGTCGACGCCGCGGGCCACCGTTTCGAGATCGATATTCAGGATCGGCTCCAACTTGACCGGATTAAAGAAAGAGACGGAACCCTGGTTAATCGTGTACTTATTCCCAAAGAAGGTAAGATCGCCCTGGGTGATGTTGATCCGACCGAGGAGCACGGGATTGGCGATGGACCCTCGCAGGCGAAGGTTGGCGTCGGCTTCAACGCTATCGGTGTAACTACTTTCGAAAGTGATATCAGGAGACGTTTGAATCTGCACGTCGAACTGAAGGTTGCTGGTGAATCCGGTCTGGGCGGATGGGGTTTCGGGCGGCGCGGAACTGGACGAGAGAATGGAACCAAGATCGGTCTTCGGGTTGAATGCGAGACGGTCCACCGTAATGGTTCCGGAAAGAATGCTGTGTTGGGCGTTGCCGACCAAGGTGAGTTGAGAATCCGCAACGGTGCTGACGCCCTGAGGGTAGCGGACGCGGACACCGGCGGCGTCGGCGCGCAGTCGAAAACTAAGATCGCCGCCGGCTAATGAAGCAAAGCCGGCGACGTTCACTTTGCCGCCACCGCTCTCCGCAGTGAGATTCTCAATGCGCGCCTGGGTCCCTGTGAATTGGATGTTGCCGTTGGCGTTGCTGAGACCATTGGGAATGCCGGCAATGGCGAAGTTCGCATTCTTGAGTTGGAGGGATCCGGACAACTGGGGATTATTGAAGTACCCATGAATGCCGGCGTCGGCCACAATACCGCCCGAAGATACGATTTCGTTATCGAAGAGATGGACGATGGCGAGATTGATGTTGCCATCTACTTTAACGTCGAGGTTCTGTTGAGGGGCAAGATCCGCGCGGCCGGTAAGTGAGAAGGTTGAATCCTGCGCAACTATCCTGGCGCTTTGAATAGTTACAACCTGATTTGCCAAGGTTAGGCGGATGGGACCGGAGTTGCGGACGGTCAAATCGACCGGACTCGCAGGTCCATTGGTAGGCGGCAATGGCTTGATTTCGAGCTTGGGAATTTCGAGCGTGGCTTTGAGTTGTTCCGGCTTGGCGGCGGGCCCGGTTAAATCAAGAGAGCCTTCGATGCTACCGCCTACGCGCACGGACTCCGCCTGTTGGGGAGTAAGAAAGAGGCGGCGAGCAGTGTCGAGGTTAACGTTACTGAACTGGAGTTTGGCAGAGCCCGGGTAATCGCCCGCGAGGGTCCAACGACCGTCCGCGGTGATCACAGCGGACGCGAGATTCGACCGAAGCTTCACTTCAACGACGGGAGTAACGGCATCGTTCGATAGGGTATCGGCGGTGAGGTGAAGATCGCCCAAGCGCTTGCCGGCTAGTTGAAGGCCCGATATGACCGCATCGCCCGTAATGCGAGAGAGGGCTGCGACCGGACTGCCGGACTTATCGAGGGTGATGGACGCTTCGCCGCCGGCAGTTAGCTTGGCGACGGCGAGGAGATCGGGCTCGCGCTGATGCAACGTGACGATCTGGTTCATCTGGATGTCATTGCTGCTTATGTTGAACGTCAGTTTGCCCGGAGCGAAGCCGGTTGCCGCGTGAGAGTAAGATGCGTTGAGATTTAACTGTTTCGGTCCAGCGTTGAGTTGGGCGGTGAGTGTTTGGGACGATCGAGAAGGCGCAGCAAGATGAGCATTCAGACGATCAAACGGCTCCCCTTCAAGGTTCCCTCGGGTTAGTGCCAGATCGGCGGACGCTTGTGGATTGCCAACACTACCGGCGAGCTTGGCCGTAGCGTTAAGGGTTCCAGAAACAGGTATGTTTTTCCGACCGGCGAGAGCAAGCAGATCCGCTAAATTGGCGTTCCGCAGTCCGAGCGTGGCAGTAAGCGGCTGATCGTTATCCGCCTTCCAATTCCGTAGGCCGACGCTGCCGGCGAAGGTAGCAGAAACGGATTTCTGGCGCAGCGTGCCATCCTCGACCGAGGCGCCCGACTTACTGGCGGTGAGGGACGCGGAGAGCGAGTCGACGGTTTGATCCTGAACGATGAAGTTAGCGCCGCTCAGATTGCCGGCCAAGGCCGGATCGGAAAGTGCCCCGGTAACGGTACCGTCAAAAATCACCTGGCCCAGCGGAGCGACCGAGACAGGAATGCCGACCGGAGTCTGGCCGGGCGTGGAAGCTGCTTGAATCGCAGGAAGTAGGTCATTCAAGTTACTTGAGGCAAGCCGGATTTTGAGTTGCCGGCCAAGGGTTCCAGAAAGGTCGAGACGTGTGTTGGGAAGAGCGACAAAGCTATTACCGAGTTCGAGCGTGCCGCCCGCGGCATTGTACTTGGCGTCAATCAGGCCGTGGACGGGAATCCCGCGGGCGGTGGGCGAGATGGTAAGACGCGCCGTGCCAGAGAAGCGATTTTTCTTCAGTTCGGAGATTGCGCCTTCCGCGAATACAGGGCCGGAGACGACGCCATCGTAAGGCAACTTCTCACGCGTGGCGAGCGATGCCGCTGCCCGAACGTCGAAATGATGGAGTTCGCCGTTCAGCTTGAAATGGTCGAAGTCGCGGAGTTCGGCTTTGAGAACGACTTCTCCACCAAGAGCATATGCTTTTACATCATTGAACGAGATGGTTTTAGGACCGCCATCTATCTTGGCCTGGGCGTGCAGATTCCGAAGGCTGACCGCGCCATCGCGGTAATCGACGTTATACGCGTTGACTAAACCGTTGATGGCGAAGTCGGCGGCGCTTTTGTAACTCGCGCTGCCGGTTGCTTCGATCCATCCGGATTGATGAGACTTGAGGCGGAGAATGCCGCCGGTCTGCGCAATGGATAGTTTCGCTTTGTATTCGGCCGTAAACACGGGTGCGCTGAAGTTTTCGATACGGCCATTGACCGCAAGCTGGGTGTCGCCGGACGTGATTTTTGACTGTTCGAGAACGAGACGATTCTTCTCGATCGCGAGGGAAGAGTCGATATTGACCGGAAGAGGTTTGTAAGTGCCGTACACCAGATTGAGCGGCGCAATGGAGATGGCGCCATGGTAGCGAGGAACGGCCCCATCGAACGTAAATAGCGCGCGCAGGTTATCACCCGCGGCGGAGTAACTTTGCGACTTCGGCGGCTGGCCGGCCCCGTGGATTTCCGCTGTGCCACTGTTTAGCTCAAAGCGTCCCACGGCTAAGTCGAGGATGGTTTGCGCGGCGGACTCGTCGGACTTTCGAGGTGTTTTCGGGTTGGGAATGTTGGTGGTTCCGTCGGTCGCTATGAGTAGGAAGGCTTGCGGCTTATCGATTCGAAGGAGTGCGATATCAACGTCACGCTTGAGGATGGAGATGATTTTCAGACCGACGACGATGTCATCCGCATGAAGAAGCGGCGGCCCGGTGGGGGGTTCAGAACCGTGGATGGTAAATCCGGAGACTTTGGCGGTGAGGGTGTGCCAGTCGAAATCGAAACGAGCGATCTCAACACGGCCTCCAGTAGCGGTTTCCGCTTCCGTGATGATCCGTTCCCGAACCTTGTCATGGAACCACTGGCTGCGAACGATGACGACCGCGGAGACCGCGAGGATCAGGAGTAGCAGGATGAGGCCGCCGGCCGCGATGAGCGCGACCCGAAAAAACCTTTTCATTCAGGCCCGAGTTTAGCAACTGGAGAACAGACGGTACGGGGATCAGGGGTTAGATTTGGGAGCGCGGATACAGTCGGCTACTTGCCGCCGGAGGCAATTGCTTCTCGTAACCGGCTCTCAGCGTCAGCATTCCAATACGCACAATCCAATTGAAGGAAAACGGATGTGTAAGGAAGGGTCATGTTGGTCTTGATGATCAGGACGCGGAAGGTTTTACCGGCATCATCCAGTTTCGCAATGATCTGCTCATGGAGCATCTCGTTCACGTGTTGATCTCCCAGGAGGCCCGTGAGATTACGGCGATACTGGGAGATTCCGGGAGCGTCCGATTCGGAAACAAACGCGAGCTCCTTGTCGGTATAGACGATCGGTTTGACGTGGCGCGAATTGGCAAGAGAGGCTAGAACGCGTTTGACGACTTCGAGCTGGTCGGCGTTGGCGACGACGGTCTCGATACCGTCGCGAGACTGCGCGGGATAGGCGGAATCGGCAATCACGATCCAGTTTCGATGGCCGTAAAGAGGGACGGTGTCGTGAACGGCCTGCTGCCAAGTGTCGGCCGCGCTAACGGATGCTAAGGTAATCAAGGCGGCCAGAATTAGACGAAGCATTACAGGCATCAAGTTCCTGCGGGAAATTGTATCAACAGTTTAGTGCGGCTGCACAGTCTCCTGCTCCGGCGGTATCTGCGTGGCGCCGAGACCGGCATCGATATACCGGATGGCGGTGCGGGAGCGGGCCCTTTTGATCCACTCATCGACTTGCTGATCGACGCGTTCACCGGTGAGCTTCTGCTGGATCTGATCACGTAGGTCATTGAGTGACGCCGGAGTTGAACCCTTATCTGACTGAGCCAAGACATTTTCACGGTAATACTTGTCGACGTCTTCGCTGCTCACCTGGACGGCGGGGCGAAAGCGGAGATCAATGAACTTGAGAAGCGCAAGTTGCCACTGGAGATAGGCGCGAAGATCCGCCGGGGAGAGCGCGTACTGTTTGAGGGTGGCTGCGAGGGCCGCGGACCCGCCAAGCGAGCGCTCCGTGGCGGAGTACGCTTGGTCGACATCGGCGGGCGAGACCTGAGGGTAGCTGCCGAAGTTGATTTCGGCGCGAACCAAGGCTTGTTCGACCAAGCGGCCGGCAGCTTTGCGGCGCGATTCGAGAGTTTCCCGAGGCTTCTCACCACTTACCAATGCACTTAATTGAATATCACGCGTGATTTCACCTTGGGTGATGGCCTGGTTTCCGACAGTAATGGCGATTTGATCGATGATCACGGCCCGCGCGGCGACCGAGAGGACAAGTACAGCGAGCAGGAGGCGCAGCATGTTAGAACGTTTGACCGATGGAGAAGAAAAACTGGAAATGACTAATTTGCTGGGAACCGGAGACGCAGTCATGAGCAGCGGTGCAATTTACCAAGTCCTGAAAAGAACCGGAGTAGCCGAAGTATTTGGGCGGGTTAATGCTGTACGCAAGGTCGAGGCGGATGGGACCGATGGGAGTTTTGTAACGAATGCCGAATCCGGCTGCGTGGACGGTGTAGTTGAAATCCGTAGGATCGCTGGGATGGGGCTGATGGAAAGAGAAGCTGATGTCGCCGGGCTTGTCGAAGACATTGCCGAAATCCTCAAATAGCACTCCGCCGATATTGTCGCCGATCAGGGGAAAGCGCAGTTCGGTGTTGTTGAACAGAAGAGCGGAGCCACCCAGAGGGAAGCCGGTGAGCGGGTCGCGGGGACCGGCTTGGTTTTGAGGGAATGCGCGGAGAGTGTCGGTACCGCCGCCGAAGAAGCGCTCCGAGAGCGGGATCGGGTCGGGGTCGGCTGGATCAGTGACCGGAGTGGCACCATAAGTGGGGAGGATTCCGAACGAAGTCTGGCGGGCAAAGATGAGCTTTTCGCCAATGCGGGTGTAAGTGGCGTTGCGGGCCAGTAAGCGAACGAAGTTATTGCGGCCACCGAGGTAGTGACTGGCGAGGCCGACGTCGATGGAGGTGTAGATGCCTCGATGAGCATCGGTGGGATCGTCGCGACGGTCGTTTACCAAGTTGACGGCGGCGATTCCGGTGCGGGTCGCGGACGAGAACAAAGGAATCAGGAGCGGATCGATCTTGAGATTGGAAACGTTCACGTTCCGGTAGGTCAGCCGGAAGAATACGGTGGTTGGTTTGGAAAGCCGGTCGGTAAGCTGAACGGATGCCTCCTCGCGTTTGCTGGCGAACGTTCGAACGTCGTAGGAATCATCGTACAGGGTGGTGAGGGTGAGATCCAGCTTGCGGTTGTCGAAGATACGGGGCAGAAGGTAGGTGATACTCGCGCGCTTATCGATGTTAGAGTAGCGGGTGCGGAGCGCGACCGTTTCGCCTTTGCCGAACAAGTTGATGCGGGTGGCATCGAGTTGAAGGTCAGGACTGAAGCCGGTGGCGCCGCCGGGATTGGACAAGTCGTTTGCGGCGCTGCTGCCGCCAATGCGGGCTATTTGCGCGCCGATACCGCCGGTAAGGGCCCAACGGCTCGCCTCCTCCATATCGTAGAGCACGTATTTGTGATCGGTCTGACCATCCGCGTTTTGAACCGCCATGTCGACTTTTGCGAAGATTCCGAGGTCGTAAAGACGGCGCTGGGTCTCGCCCATTTCGACCGGAGACAACGGGTCGCCAGGACCGAGATGAATCTGTTTGTCGACCAAGGCCGGCTTCGTTGTGCTTAGTCCGGTGTAAATCACCTGCCGGACAAACTGTTGATTTCCTTCCTGGATGGTGTAGTTAAGATCGACGACCGTGGGCTTGATCCCTGGCGTTGAGGTCCAACTGAACTGGGCGTTGGGGAAGCCATTTTCGAAGTAATAGTTGAGGATCTGTTCGCGGTCGGCGGCGATATTGAATTCGCTGAAGGGCTGATCTTCGGAAGAGTTCAAGGTGGACACAATGCGGTGGAGGTCCAGCTTCTTGTCGCCGGAGACTTTGAGCTTGGAGACAATCCATTGTTTGCCTTCATCGATCTTGATGGTAACTTCCAGGTCTCCTTTCCTGCCTTTATAGTCGTCAGCCACCTCACTGGTAACGGCAATATCGCGGAAGCCGTTTGACCGGTAAAGATTACTAATGGATTCCTTGTCGCGGCGCAGAAAGGCATTGCTGTAACGGCCGTGACGGAACTGCAGGGATCTGGGCTCAATGAACATACGCTCGCGCAGCGTTTTCGTCCGGAAGTAATTATTTCCAGTAATTGTGAGAGCTACCAGACGGTGACGCTGCCCGGGAGTAATCACATAGTCGATCTCCAGCTTATCGCCGACGGTTCGGGCGTCACGGTATTGGACGTCGACGTCAAAGAAGCCCGATGCCTGGAGTTCATCCTTGAGGTTGTTGGCGCCTTCCTGCAACAGATCGCGATCCACCGCGTGCTCTTCGAAGACCGGAACATTGTTTTCCAGCTTGCCTTTGCTTACTTTCGCGCCGATGGTCTTGATCTGGAGCTTGGGCCCCGCGTTGATGGTTAGAGTAGGGCGAACCCTGCGCAGCGCAGCTTGATATTCGAGTTTGGAGAGTTGCACGGTCGCGAGCAAGCGGTTGGACTTTTCGTACTTCTTTCTAACGTTTTGGGCGCCCTGAGAGGTAAGTTTCTGCGTGACGGACTTCCAGCCGGGTATGAGGAAATGGTGCCAGGAAGTCGCTTTTACGATCTTCTTGTTGGAAAGGACAAGGTCTTTTCCATCGATTTCCGGTTCGGTGTAGTGGGCCCGCTTACCCGCATCCACATCGAAGGTGATGTTTACCTGTTGAGCGAGATCAAGATAGTCGAGGTGATGAGTGACGGTGGCCTCATAATACCCGTTGGCGACCAGTAACTTACTGATCCCCTCCTCAGCGGCCTTGAGCATGGAAGGATCGAACGGCGCGCCGAGGTCAAGGCGAGAAGCGTTGGATAGCTGGCCTTTGTTGGGCGGTTCACCTACTTTTCCCTGTACGGAAACGTCGCCGATGAAAAAAGCGTTCCGGGTAAGGAACTGGAGCACGATTCCGCCTGGAGTAGGCTCCGCGTTGACTTTGATATCAGAAAACCGGCCGGTGAGAAAGAGCTTCTGAATGGCGGATTGCACGGCGGCGGAGTGCAGAGGGCCAAGCTCGCGAATCCCCTGAGCGGCGAGAATGTCGTGGAACTCTTTGGCCTCAAGCGGCTGGTCAGCGAGAGACTCGATGTGGACGATGGTGGCGCCTTCGAACTCCCGCGGCTGGCCGCCAACTGCTTCAGGGTCGGGCGAATCCTGACCAAAGAGCGAGGCGAAGGTCAGCAGGGTGCAAGCCGCGAGACGGCAGGAAATGGCGGCACTCCGAGTTTGCAATGTTTCATCGTAACGTAGGCGCGAATAGGGGGTCCGGGGCGCTGGAAAATCCTTTGTTAGGATTCAGACAGAGATGGAGAACGACCGCTATTCGAGGCAAACGCAGCTTGCCGTATGGGGTGAGCAAGGGCAGGAAGCAGTGGCATGTGGTCATGCGGCGGTGGTGGGTTGCGGCGCCCTGGGCGGCGTATGCGCGGAGATCCTCGCGCGCGCTGGAGTGGGCCGGCTGACGGTGATCGATCGCGACTATGTGGAGGGCAGCAACCTGCAGAGGCAGTTTCTTTTCGATGAAGCCGATGCGGTTGCGGGAACGCCGAAAGCGATAGCGGCGCAGCGGCGTTTACGGGAGATTAACAGCGTGATTGCGGTGCATGGGGTGGTTGACGATTTGCGCGCCGGAAACGCGTGGGAACTGCTGGGTGATGCGGACGCGATTGTGGATGCGACCGATAACTTTGAAGCGCGCTACCTGATCAACGACTTCTCGGTAAGGAATGGCAAGCCTTGGGTGTATGGGGCGGCGGTGGGATGTTACGGGATTACGATGCCCGTGATACCGGGAGATTCGGCGTGCTTCCGATGTATTTATCCGGAGCGCCCGGCCGGAACCCAGCCGAACTGCGAAACGGCGGGAGTTCTGGGAACGGTGACCGCGCTAATAGCGAGTCTGCAAGCAGGTTTTATTCTGCAGGTATTGAGCGGGAACCTATCCAGCGTACGGCGGACGATTACGACGGTGGATGTTTGGAACGGGCCTTTACGCGAGGTGAGTGAGCCGGCGCGGGTCTCCGATTGCCCGTGCTGCGTGGGGCGGGAGTTCGAATGGCTGGACGGGATGCGGGACGCGCCGGTGAGCTTGTGCGGCCGAAACGCAGTGCAGATTCACGAGCGGCTGGGACGGGTGGATCTGGACGCGCTGAGGATCCGGCTGGCGGCGTCGGGCGAAGTGCGGGCGAATGAGTTTGCTTTACGCTTTGCACGCGGGCCGAATGACATCACGGTCTTTCCCGATGGACGCGCAATTATTAAGGGAACCACCGATCCCGCGGTGGCACGGAGCCTTTATGCCAAATGGATCAGCGCTTAGTAACCGGCGTGTTTGTCCACTATGTTTTCGAGTTTCTCACCGTTAACGAAGCGTTTGAAATTCGCGACGAAGAAGTCCATGGCTTCTTCGTTCCAGGTGGGCGTGTTATCGGCACAATGCGGGGCCAGCAGAACGTTATCGAAACCGAACAGCGGCGAATCGGGAGGGAGCGGCTCATGGGTGAAAACGTCGAGCGCCGCGCCGCGAATAGAACGGCGTTCGAGAGCGCGGATAAGGGCGGGTTCGTCAATGACGGGTCCGCGGCCCACGTTCATGAGTACGGCGGTGGGCTTCATTGCGGAGATTTCGGATTCGCCGATCATGCCGCGCGTGTCCGGGGTTAGGGGCGCAGCGGCCACCACATAGTCACATTGCCGGATCATTTCGATTAGTTGACCGGGGCCGTAAGTCTTATCGACAAATCCGTCGTTTTCGGAAAGGGATGGACGGCGGCGTTGCGCAAGAACGCGCATTCCGAGGGCGTGAGCGCGGGAAGCGCAGGCACGGCCGATATCACCATAACCGACGATTCCCATGGTGGCGCCGCGGAGTTCCAGCATGGTGAAAGGCTCCCACTTGTGCTGGGACTGAGCGTTGAGAAGGCGGCGGATATCTTTGGCGAAGAACAGGGCGCCGGCAATGACGAATTCGCCGAGGGATTGGCTGTACACGCCGCGGGAGTTGGTGAGGATAACGTCGCTTTGAACGAGCGCGGGAAAGAGAAGAGAATCCAGCCCGGCCCAGCGGACGTGCATCCAACGCAGGCGCTGCGCGCGGGGGAGCAAGGCTTCGATATCGGCGCGGTTCACGGTCCAGGCCAGAAGCGCGTCGGCTTTGGGGATCGCTTCTGAAACGGCGTCGAGCGAGTTGCCGATGGTGATGTGGGCGAGTTCGCGAAGCGATTCGAGGGGAGCGAGGTATCGATCACCGGGACCGGCGAATACGATCAGTTCGGGCTTAGCCATGCGCGGAAGTCAGCTAATTTCCAACTGTACCCAACCGGGCAAGGTGGACGGTTGATCCTGCTCGAAGACGATGTGGCGCGTTTTGGGAAACGGAAGTCCGCTCTTAATGGCGCGCTCGTAGACGTTTTGGGAGGCGAGAATTTCGCGAGGTTCGGGATCCTGCGTGTCGAGCAGAGCGCTCTTGCCGAAGTAGCCGCCGCCCCATCCGATGGGCAGCAGACAGGCGCCCCGGCTGTGAGACTCGGCTAAGTGGGTTTCGAGCTCCTGGATATGGGTATTGAGGCGGTCCAGGCCGGGAATGAGAGCGTAGCGCGCGTGCAGGTCGAGAACTCTGCGGGCATACTCGTTGGCGGCGGTGAATAGGCGAGCGCGGGTCATCGGCTCGCTCCAACGGAGCACGCGACGGATCTCGGGAGTGTTGAAGAACTCCTGTTCGCTCCAGGCGCCTTCGAACGTGGTCCCCGGCTGGGCCATTTCGGCGAAGGTGGGAGTGGAATCATCCGCGCGGCGGCCATCGACCGCACCTTTGGGAAGCTGTTTCCAGCCGAGCGAATACTGACCGGGCACCTTCGAGATGAGCGTGGAGACGCGGACGAGGTAGAGCTTGAACTGCGTGTTGCTGATGGGATGGGAATCGGCCATGCCAGCCCAACGCATTTTGTTGGTACCGCTGGAACCGAGGACGTGATCTTCGGCGAACTCGGCCGGGCGGCGGGGTGGACGGTCGCCTTTGGCGCGCTGCGCGAGTTCACGGGTGGTGGACTCTTTCCATAAGGCGCTCATCAGTCCGGTGTGCAATGCGCCTTTCAGCGCGGTACCGGGGAGATACGGACCGTTGGTGCCGGCGGCGAAAAGCGGGATGTTGAGCGAATCGCCCTGTGCGCGATCGAAATGCCTGGTGAGCGAGGAGGATTCGAACGGGATGCGGCGATCGGCGTAGTTCTGGGCGAAGCCGCCCCAGGAGGCAAAGTCCAACTTCGTGGCTTTTTTTAACTGGGTGAGATAGCCTTCGAGACGTGGGCCGCGGCTGAGGAGTTTGAAGATGCGCGTTTGATCGAGGACGTTGACTTGATCCTTCCACACCATGTAATCGATGGGCGAAAGGCGCTGGCCCCCTCCGACGAGAGTTGGGGTAAGACAGGTGACGCGATACTTCACTCGACAGGACCTACGGGGCCTTCAGGCTCATCGGGATTGGGACCGGGGACAGGATCGGAATCGGGCGGACCGGGATCAGGATCGATGGGAGTCAGGTCGTCCGGTTCCGTGAACGGCGGTTCCATCGGCCCGGGATCGTTCATGGGCGGCGCGACGTCGTCATCGGGACCGCCGGGGTCTTGGTTTTCGAGCTGTTCCAGTTCTTCATCCGGCGTGGGAATTTCGAGGGGCTCTGTAGAGTCGATGGCGAACATGTCGTCCTCCAGGTGAGAAGGCTCCGCAATGGCTTCCTGTTGTTCGTCTGGGGAGTCATCGGGCGGCACTTCGACAGAAAATTCTTCTTCCGCGGTAAGGGTTTCAGCTTCAGCGACAGGCATGGGTGACTCCTCGACTATATCGATCTGTCTTGGGATTTCCAGCGGCACGGGAATCGTAAAAGCCCATCCGGCATGATACACGGGATGGGGGAAACCTTCCGGACCTACGTCCGGGGCGCAGCCTTCCAGCGTTGCGGCGGCGAGGACGGAACCTTCTTCGATCATCGCGAGTAGCTTCTTGGGAGCGCCGGATTGAGCAGGACTATCAATGCGGCCGCCGCGAACAGTCGTAGAGTAGCTGCCGCGATCCCAATCGACGTGGTCGGTTTCCGCGGGCGTGATGAGGGACAGCGCCCAGTTGGCACTTTCGCCGATGGTGGTCCCTCTGTAAATCATTTGCGGAAGCTTGCCATCCCGGAATTCGGGGTTGTGGGCACGGCCCCAGCCGCGGGAACGCTCGCCGCCAAAGCCCGAATCCGCTAAGAGGCGAAGTGCGGCGCGAATGGGTTCTTTCCATTGATCGGCGGTGAGTTCATCGGCAAACGCCACAGCAAACCAGAGGCCGGATTTCGGAACGAACTCCAGGCACGCGGTGCGATGAGCTTCGGAGGCACCGGTCAAACGATCGATCGCGGCGGAGGACCGAACGGCGACGCGAAATGGACCGGACTTGCCACCGGGCACGAGGCACTGGCTGGCACCGTCCACCGACCAGCGATCATCCTGCAGAGGCTTGGCGGCAAACATCGCCTCAACGAGCGAGATGGGAATGAAACGGGCGCCCTCATAGTGGACGCGAACGGACGGAGCGGGCGGCCAGACATGACGCGGAGGCGTGACGTAGAGGGTGTCGCCGAAGAACGGGAACATCGAGCTGAACTTTACGAGGGGACCCGTTTCGCCCGCGCGGGCGGTTACTTCGAGCCAATATTCGAGCCGACCGAGCAGGCGCATGGCGTGGGTGACGGCGGAATACAGGGTGTCACTGTGGAAGATGAGGTCGACGCGGTCGCGCGCTCCGGAAGCCGGGCCGATGCGCCAGGGACGAGACGGCCGCAACTTGACGAGCAGACCCGGACGAGCGGCGCCCGCCTTTGCAGAAGACGCTGACATCCTTCTCTTACGCCGTGAGGAAGGCGCTTCCTTTTTCGGTTACGGCGGACTGTAAGGCATCCAGGGCGGGCGCGGTTGCAAGTTCCGCTTCCGGCTTGCCGGCGGCGTAGTAGTCTTTGCCGCGCCAGGTAAGTTTTAGAGCGCTGAAGCGCACGCGACCGCTCCCGCGAGAACCACCGCCGCCCAGCGCATCGTCCTCGAGAAGCCGCAAGCCCTGGACCAGCATGGCCAGGAGCGGAGCGTCTTCCTCACAGAGAATGTCGAGCACGAAACGGACGCGAAAACGAGCGCCGGCGGGAACACGTTCGAAAGTCCGCGGATTGGCTTGCGAAGTGATGCGGTCGATGGCGTTCTCGCTCTTCACTTCGGTGAGTTCGTCATCGAGATTTTCACGCATCTGCGGGGTGATGCTGTCGATATCGAGCGGTGCATCGAAGACCGCGAGACGCGCGGGGCTGGAGAATCCGCCTTCGAGAGCCTCGCCTGAGACGCGCTCCATGCGCCCGGGGGTGCGTCCGAACAGGAGGCAGATTTCGTCATCGGGACGGTCGCTCTGATGGATGCGGACTTCCTGTCCTTTGCGCTTGGAAACGTAAACCAATTCGGAAGGAATGGCTTGGCCGGTAGTCTGCTCAAGCAGAGCGCGAATGCGGCCGCGCAGCGAACTACCGGGAATATAAGGGCGTCCGAACGCATCTTTCACGACGGGATTATCCGCGCCGCCGATCTCAAGGGAGCCCTTCCCCGCCCCGACGTGCAAGCCGGTTTCGCAATGAAGGGTGCCTTCGAGAATCAACTTTCCCAACAATTTCAGTTCGGTTTGTGCGGTGTGCGCGCTCATCTGGATTGTAAAGTCTCTCTTACTAAAATCGGTCTATTCGTTGTAGGCGACGATGGCTTCAAACAAGTCACGGAAGCGTTCATAGCCGCGCATTTCGTTTTTGCGGGTGACCTGAAGGAGCAGGCGCTCAATCTGGTCCATGCTGCGCAGGGAGTGGCGCGCGATGGTGTAAGCGAGACGCGCGCGGAGCATGACAAATTCGTGCTGACGTTCGTTTTCCGGAGCACGGACGGCCCGGCGAACCGCGCCATAAAGCCGGCGGAGCTGGGTGCGGGTGGCCGAATCCATGTCGCGGATACGGCTCACGATGGCGTGGGCTTGATTGTCCAGGTAAAGACTATCCGAGACGAGTTTCTCGAGATCGATTTCCGGAACTTCGAAACGGCGCTCACCGCCGGGACCACGACTGTCGGGACGAGGTCCGCGATCGTTCGGGCCCCGGTCGTTTGGACCACGATCCCCACGGCCTTCGGGGCGCGGACCGCGATTCGGTTGACCTCCCGCCGGACCGCCGGCGCCGCGGCTCTCGCGAGGCGGCCGGTTCTGCTGGGGAGGCTTACCGCCTTCGGGCGCCTTGGTTGCTTGCTCTTCTGCCATTTCGTTCAAACCTCTTTCGATAGCCGCGCCCACTCAAGAGCGATGACGCCGGCCGGACGCAGACGCAACTGCTTGCCCGCAGCCGGACGGATATTGCGGCCGACGATTTCACTGATCAAATGTAAACGCAGCTTCTGGAATTCCTTCTCGCGCTTGGAATAAGCCGCGCGGTTATAGCGCCTTTGGAAGCGATAGGCGTGGCGAAGAAGTTTCTCATGGTCATTTTGCGACTCCGTCACCGACGAGGCTTTTCCGTAAAGTCTGGTCAGTTCCGTTAAGAACTGGCGTCCCGCCGTCTTGAATTCCTCACTTACCCGCGATACCGCTTCTTTCAGCTCGGCGGCATCGCTTAACTGCTTCCATTCGACCACACGGTCAAACAGGTAGATGCAATCGCGGTCGGACGCTTTGGCGATGGCGAGATTGCCGCCGGCTTGATCGAAGATCCGGGCCAGTGTTTCCCGCTGTCCCGCAGCCGGCTCTTCGGTGAGAGTCTCGCCAATTAGGGGATCTTCAGCCAAGGCGATCGCCATGGTGATGGTCTTAGATTCGGCCCCCGGGAAATCGCGCAAATTCTCTTCCGTGAACCGATGGAAGGTGCGCTGCATTTCGGCGGCGAAGAGGACGATGGCGTCCCAGGAACCGTAGACCGCGAAATCGCTCACGCCGGAGTAAAGGATGGTGATGCGCCGCCAGAATTCACCGGCGGCGCAAAGCACTTCCAATTCACCGGCGAAAAAATGTTTATAGAGCATCGAGAGTTGGACGTGCTCTTCGATGGATTGGAGCCGCCGTAAACGCAGACCGAACAGATCGACTTCGCCCCGGAGAACGCCCCAGGCATGATGGCCGGAGGCGCGCGTGGCCAGTTCGGCGGTGCTTGCGGGCAACGAACCTTCTTCATTGCGCGCAGTGTGACGGGCGATGGTAATGCCGTCCATGGAAAGGTTTGCTGAAACCGGCCAATTGTGCTTTGCGGGTTCCGTGCTGATTACTTCGCTCAGGGACGGCGACCAACCGATGCTGGCGGTGGAGCGGAGCCGGCCGGCGTAATCAGGCGTGAAGAAGGACGCTTGGTGTGCGTCCGGGTGAAACGGGAGAAAGGAACGCGACCTGGCGAGCGGAGTGGATTGCTTACGATGCAACTCTTCCTGAAGGCGCTTGCGGACGGCGGTCCAATCCCCCAAATTTTCGGTGACGGCCCAGACCAGGCGGACTTGCCGGCCGGTAGCCGCATCCACCTGTTCGGCCGTTTGGCGGAGAAATTCTTCCGCCGCGGTGCGGACGGCATCCGGCAAAACGAGGAGAAACTGGCCACCGCCGCTGGAGCCGAGAAGCACCCGGGCGAGCTCCAACTCGGCGAGCAGCGCTCGCGGGACTACTTCACAGACCAGCGAAATCCAGAGCGATCGCGCGGCGATCACGTCATCCGACGCGTCGTGGGCGGCAGTAAGGAAGTCGTCCAGGCCGAGCAGTTTCCCCTGAATGAGGATCTGTACGGACATGCCTCAGACAAGGTAACACGGACGGGTTTGGGCGGCGTGCCGGAGAGCGGTGACAGTCTGAAAATGCCTTTATTTCCTTTGCTATCAACATCGCCGCCGATTTTTCGATGATGGTTCGCCAAAACGGCTGTTAGTTTCATGGCTGAGAGAAGCTGATCGGGCTTCTCGCGGACGCAAGGCGGGGCCGCTGGGCGCGCCTGGGCAAGTCAATTGAGGTCACATGGAGCGAACTCCCGTAAGCAAGAGGGTAGGCGTAAGTTATGAAGCTCTTCCGTCGCAGCGCCGTTTCCATCTAAGTAACGCCCGGTTCAAGGGATTTTCCGGAGCGATCGGGTCCGGCAAGAGCCAGGCGCTGGTACAGGAAGTTCTTATGTGCAGCTATCGCAACCCGGGACGGTGGGGTTTAATGGGCGCGCCAACTTACCAGATGCTAAGGGATGCGACTCAAAAGACGCTGATCGAAACGTTGGAAGAAGGCGAGGTCAAATACACGCTCAATAAGTCAGAAAATTCGGTTACGCTGCGGGCGACGCAATCTAAGATTCTACTCCGTTCCATGGAAGAATTCGAGCGGCTTCGGGGAACCAACCTGGCGTGGTTCGGGTTGGACGAATTGACTTACACGCAGGAAGAAGCGTGGTTGCGGCTTGAAGGCAGGTTGCGGGATCCACTGGCAAAGGAACTACGTGGGTTCGCAGTATGGACACCCAAGGGCTTCGATTGGGTGTACCGGAAGTTTGTGCAAGATGAGACGGCAAACTATGAGGTGATCCGCGCCGAACCATTCGAAAACAAGTATTTACTAGCGGCTGTTCCGGACTTCTACGATCGCCTGCGCAATAGCTACGACGAGCAGTTCTACGAACAGGAGGTTATGGGCTCATACCTGAACATGAGCGGCGGCCTTGTGTATAAGTGCTTTGCGCGAGCGGCCCACGTGAGCTCGCAGAAAGTGGACGCGGGCGCGCATCTGCTGTGGGCGCTGGACTTTAACGTCGACCCGATGAGCTCCGTGGTGGTTCAGGTGGTGGGAGAAACGGTGCGCGTGGTGGACGAAATCGTGGTCTCGCGGGCATCGACACAAATGGCTTGCGAGGAGTTCTTTCGCCGGCACATGCCGCACGCCAAAGGGGTGCGGATATATGGAGACGCTTCCGGCAACAACCAGCACACTACCGGATGCACGGACTATCAAACGATTCTCAATTTCTTCCGGGCGCGCGCTTCGTCAATACCTGACCAAAGGGTTCCCCGATCGAATCCGCCGGTGCGGGATCGCATTTCGCTGGTTAACGCGCGGCTTAGAAACGCGGAGGGGGAGATCCGGATGATGGTTGACCCGAAATGTAAAGAACTGATTAAGGATTTCGAGGAGCTCGCGTATCAGGAAGGAACCATGATTCCGGATAAGACCAAGGATTCGAAGCGTTCGCACCTGTCCGACGCGCTTGGGTACTTACTATGGCAGGAATTTCAGACCGGCTCCGCCGGCGAACGCCGGGGGCGACTTATTTGACCAGCGACAAGGACACTTCCAGCAACAACCACTTTATAACGAAGGAGCATCCGGACTACTCGGTGGACCGTTACACGCGGACGATGTATATGGATCTGTACTCCGGCGGGGCGCGTTTTCAAGCGAACTCCTCCAACTACCTGGTGCGCCGGCATAAAGAGCCAAACGACGTCTACTTCGAACGCCTCAATCGGGTGTTCTACGAAAACTATGTCGGATCCATTATCGACTGGTATACGGCGACGCTATTCCGCCGCGAAGCGCAGATTACCTTCGACGGCGCCAATGACAGCGGCAAAGCCTTTTTCAGCGCGTTTGTCCAAGATTGCGATCGCAGGGGAACGACACTTACGGAATTCTACGGCCGGCAGATTACGCAGGCCTTGATCAACGGAAAATCATACATTTCGCTGGACTTCCCCAGGACGGACGGTCAAGTATACAGCCGCGCTCAGGAAGACGCGTCCGGTGTTTCCCGGGCGTACCTGGCCGACTACACGGCCGACGAGATTATCAACTGGTCTTACGACGCACACGGAGTTCTTGAATGGATCGTGATCCGCACATCGGAAATAAAGCAGCCGAGCGTCCGTGACACCCAATGGCAACGACAAACAAGATGGATCTACTACGACAAGCAACAATTCGAACTCTATGGCAGTACCGGGGAACTTAACGGGCCGCATACGAATCCGGAGCTACTTGGCGCCGGGTCCCATGCGCTAACCGCACAGAACCGCGTTCCGGTATTTGAGTTGGGGCTTAGTCACGGGCTTTGGTTGATGAACAAAGCCGCGCTGCTGCAGCTAGAACATTTCAACAAGTCCAACGCGCTCGGGTGGGCGTTGACGATGGGCCTGTTCGCCACGCCCGTTATTTACTCAGACCGCGAGTTCGCGCAAATCGTCGGCGAGTCTTACTTTATCCAACTGGGCCCCCAGGACCGGTTTGGATGGGCGGAGCCTAGCGGGGCCGTCTACCAGGTGGCGTCAGACAATTTGCTCCGGCTGCAGGACGAGATCTACAGGATTTGCTATATGAACAACCAGTTCAGCGGCAAAACCAGCGGGTCCGCCCAGAGCGGCGCCAGTAAAGCCTGGGACTTCAGCGTTACCGAAGAGATCTTACGCGCTTATGGAGATGTGGTGAAAGATTCCATGAGGGCTGTCCTCACCGCTATCTCCCAAGCACGGCAGGATGGACTGGAAGTAAACGTGTGCGGTCTGGATGACTTCGACATTCAAGACCTGACAAGCGAACTAAGCGACGCGCAAAGCTTGTTGGCTCTTCAGATTCCGTCCGAGACACTGAAGCGGCAGCTTTTCAAAAGCGTGGCTTTAAAGTATTTCAGTGATTCGCGCCAAGAGATTAAGAGCCAAATCGCGAATGAATTGATCAAGCGCTAAACCAGCCGTGAGTTCGGCCGACAAAAGGAGAAACGATATGGAAGACGTTAAGAAAGAGAATCAGTCCGAGGTAGACGTCCAGGCCTTAGTACAGCGAGCGATATCGGAGTATGTCCGGCAGGATTCAACACGCCGGGAACCCGCGCTCAAGGCGGAGTTGCAGGAAGAACGGCGTAAGCGGGAGGCTCTTGAAAAGCGCCTGAACCAAATGGCGGAAGAGAATCGGAAGAGCCGGGAAGTGGCTGACTTGGCCGAGCGGAGCTCCAAGATCAAGAGCGAGTTGCAGGCGCTTGGGGTCACGAAGGTGGACCTCGCCTACAAAGCGGTGGAAGACGAGATTCAGAGAACAGAAGACGGCCGTTTGGTGGTTCGCGGCGAAAGCGGAGAAGTTGGCGTTCGAGAGTACCTGAGTAACTTCGTGAACGACAATCCCGAATTCCTTCCGGCTCGAATCCAAGGCGGAACGGGAATCGTAACGAGCGCCCGGACGACCAATAACCTGGCTCCGATCAACATCAATTCAATCACTCCGACGATGAGCAAGGAAGACAAGGAGCGCGTGCGGCAGGAGATACTGCGCGTCACGGCCCAGAACCTCACCGGAGTTTAACAGGTTACCTGTTTTGCGTTTCGCGCAAGGCAAGTAAGAACGGACAGAGCAAGGGTTGATAACTACTTACTGGTTAGGACGAAAGAAGGAGACAAATGGCAGCAATTACCTCAGCAAACGTAGCAAGCGCGATTGTAAAGCTTGTGGCGGCCGACGCTTTGCCCGCCCTGGTGGGAAATCTGATCATGGGCAACCTGGTCAATCGCGACTACGAGCCGGTGTTGGCACAAGCCGGCGACACGGTGAACATTCCGATTCCACCGACATTGGTGGCAAACAACATCGTTGAAGGCGGGACGGTACAAACTCAGAACCCCAACCTTGGCAACGCACAGATTGTGCTTAACACCCACGTGGAAGCCACTTTCCAGATTCCGGACGTGACGCGTGTTCTGGCCGTGCCCGATCTGCTCAAGGTCTACATGGAGCCGGCGGTGATCGCGATCGCCGAACGGATTGAGACTGATCTACTGAACACCTATGCCGGGTTCACTGCAAATACGCCGGTTGGAACCCCGGGCGTGGCAATCACGGAAGCGGCGCTGGACTCTGCTGAGACCTCGTTGTTTCAAGCGCTGAATCCTCCAAACGAGCCGAAGTATCTGGTGGTGGACCCGATCACTTACTCGCAAATGCGGCAGATCTCGCGATTCAGTGAATACCAGACCGTTGGCGAGGCGGGTCTGCGCGCCATCATCGAGGGCACGTTCGGGAAGTTGAAAGACTTCTTCGTGTTCCGCTCACAGTTTGTGGCCAAGACCGGTAGTTCGCCGTTGACTACCCACAACCTTGCGTTCACCAAGAATGCGCTCGGACTGGTTATCCGGCGATTGCCGCAACCGCTGCCGGGGACCGGCGCGATCGCGGAGTACGCGGAACTGGGCAACTTCGGTATGCGCGTCACCATGAGCTACCAGCCGAATACGCTTGCGCAGCAGTTCACAGTCGATGTCCTTTACGGCGCGGCTGTACTGCGCAACAACTTCGCCGTCCAGGTCAACAGCTAAGTAACCGGCAGCGACAACTCACCACGAAGTTAGGGCCGTCAGCTCCGAGCGGGCGGCTTTTTCTGGCACTCGATTAAAGGAGCGGACAAATGGACCTGAGAGCATTCTATAAAAAGATTCACGAGGTGGAGAACACAATCAGCGCACCCTATGTGGTGGTCGTTGGTATCGAGACTCCGGATGGCGGCAAACCCGGGACCTTGGCTGAGGTCTCCCGGCTCATTGCAGCCAAGCTCATTACCGAAGCGCGGGTAAGACTGGCCTCGGACGATGAGGCTAACGCCTTTTACGAAGCGCAGCTTCTAGCCAGGATGGAAGCCGAGGCCCTTGCCGCGACTCAGCGAATGCAGGTGACGCTCGTGCCGAGCGCGGACGTCCGGGTTAAACACCCCAAAACGTCGAAAGAATAGAGGACACGGGTTCCAATGGCTTTATTTTCTGATGGTCCTCCCTCGATCATTGACGATTTATCCCAGCAGGACTCGTTCCTGATTTCCATCGCGGGTGTCGAAGGGATCGACGTGACCGCGAAGCTGCAACTCGCTTACAACGAGGTTGAGATCGAAGTCAACGCAATCTTCAATAGAGAGGCGTCGATTTACGCGCCGGTGCTTGGCCAGGCCCCGCTGGACACTACCAACCTATCGGTCACTCCGGCGCTTAAGCTCTGGCATACATTCAAGAGCCTCGAACTGTTTTACCGCGACGCGTATTTCAACCAGCTAAACGACCGTTACAAAGCCAAGTGGGCTGAGTACCAGTCACTGAGTAGCTACGCGCGCGGTAAGTTCATCGACACGGGGGCGGGGTTGATAATCGACCCGCTTCCTCAGCCAGCCATTCCCGTAGCAAGCTTTCAACCTTCTTCGGCGGTCGGCGGGACCGTGTACTTCACAGTGACATTCGTCAACGCGGAAAGCCAGGAGAGTTCACCCGCCATCGTGACGGAAAGCGTAATCCCTGATTCGAATTTGCTGCAGCTTGGCGCGCCGTTATGGCCGTCCAACGCAACGGGATGGAATGTTTATGTCGGCTTGACACCAACTAGTCTGACTCTACAGAACACAACCCCCTTGGTTCTCGGTGACGTGTGGCAACTGATTCTACCGGGGACGCAGACAGGCCAGCCGCCCGGCACGGGACAGATCCCCGATGTCACCAGGGACCTTCCCAGACGGATCATGAGGGGCTGATCATGGCGAGCCTTGCGACGGCATCCGCTACGGCGGTCTTCAATCTATTCACGGCCACGGCCGGCGACGACTTCGCGCTGGACGCCGTAGCCCGCGGGCTTTCGGATGTTCCAAGCCTCTCGCTCGCATCAGTGCTTTTGGGGAATGCATCTCCCGAGATCTACGAACAAAGCCTCGCGATTAAGTATCCGACGGTGAATGTCTATTGCGAGAATCTCAACAATACTCTTAAGGAGAAGTTCCGCGTGTTCTCAGGCACCGCCGGAGTAGCGGTCCAGATACGCCATTCGCAAGATCAAATCCAGGGTATTCAGGCTTCGCTAGAGACTTACGCGACGGCGGCTTGCGAGATACTCGATGACTCGCGCGGGGATCTTGGGAACGGCCTGTTCTATCGCGGCGGCTATAAAGTCGCCTTTACCCCAGTCAAGCGAGGCGGCCGTAACTTTCTGCAAGTCGCGCAGATCACGCTTGAATTGGATATTAGCGCGTGATCCCGCGCTCTTGCAAATACGAAGACTCAAAGGTGATACGTGGCTTACATTTCTTCCAATAATAACCGCTGGTATTGCCAGCTTGAGAACTCTTACGGACAGGTTCCTACGATTACGGCCGGCAACCGAATTCCGGCCGTGAAAATGACGGTGCAGCAAACGGTAGAGACACCGAAGCGGCAGGACAAGACCGGGACAAGGACCTTTCCCGGCGCCCTGGCGAACATGCGGAAGCAGACGAAGTTTGACGTAACCACTTACATGACTTCGTGGTCAACCCCGGGAGTCGCGCCTGCCTACGGACCGTTGTTCCAGGCGGCGCTTGGTGCGTCTCCGCTTTACTTCAACGGTGGTACGGCGGCGTCGACCGCGAGCTCAAGCTCAATCCTCATCGCGTTCGAAAACGCGCATGGCTTAATCGTGGGGCAGGCCATCACATTCCTGGGAGAACTTCGCTTTGTCGCCGTCGTGATCGACTCATTTACGGTGGTGCTTAATGCGCCGTTCTCGACAACTCCGACGCTTGGCACGGCGATCGGACAAACCGTGACTTACTTTCCCGCCACCGAACTCCCCAGCGTCAGCATCTTTGATTACTGGACGCCAAGCACTTCGGTGCAGCGGCTGCTTTGCGGGTGTGGCATGGATAGCTTCCAGCTCCAGGTGAATGGCGACTACCAGCAGTTTGAATTCAAAGGTATGGCGCAGGATCTGCTGGATTCGGAAAGCTTCGCGTCTGTTTCCGACAACGGCGGGCTAAGCTCGTTTCCTGTAGAGCCGGTTACTGGAACTGCTCCTACCACGATTGTTCCCGGGCACCTGGGACAGGTGTGGTTTACCGGCAGCCGCTTTTATAGCCTGACCAGCGCAAAGGTGACACTGCAGAACGGCTTGGATATGCGGACCCATGAGTTTGGAAGCATTGTTCCACAAGAAATCAACCCTGGCGCGCGCTCCGTGTTACTCGACATGGAACTCTTCGGGCAGGATGACCCGGCAACTCTAAGCCTTTATCAGTCGGCGCGCCAGCGCGCTCCAATCGGAGTGGGTATTCAATTGGGTCAGACCACGGGACAGCTACTCGGCTTGTACATGAAGAGCGTTGTCCCCGAAGTCCCGGATTATGACGACCGGGAGAATCGCTTGCAGTGGCAGTTCCGTGGGTCTCAGGCGCAAGGTCTCGGAAACGATGAGCTTGTGATCGCGTTTGGATAAGTATGAACTACGAAAGTTACGAGGTAATCCCGTCCAGGCTACACGATGGCGTTAGCTATACGGTAAATCGAATGTCATTCGGCCGCCGATTGGAACTGATGCGGCGGGTGCGAGATATTACGCCTAAACTCGAGTGTTTTCTGGCGGGCGGCACGCAGCAGGACAAAATAGAGGCGAGCGTGCTTTCGGCGGAAATCGACCGGCTATATGTCGAGTGGGGATTAAGCGGCATTGCTGGACTGGAGATAGATGGCAAGGCGGCGACCCCGATGAGCCTAGCTGTTGCCGGTCCTGAGCATTTGTTTCAAGAGGCGCTCGGCTTCGTAATGTCTGCCTGCCGATTAACGGGGCAAGAAACAAAAAACTAAGAGTCGCGTTCCATTTCCTCGGAAAAGGCCAGGCCGGCTGGAGCTGCGACGACTGCCGGAAGAACGGCCTGGAGGAGAAAAGACGTTGCGGCTGGCTGCCCCAACTTACCGCGCCCGGGGACCTTCCCGTTTGGGTAAGGCGCGACGTTGTACTTTACGAATGCCCGAAGTCGTTTGTGACCGGTCAGAGCGCCGCGTTCCTCGAGTCATTCGCAATTTGGAAACGGTTTGGTGGGGAGACGGTAGACTCCCGCAGCGCCCGCGAAGTAGAGGCTTTCTTGATTCTCGATTCTGAGCTTGTGGAAGAAGGGAGACGCAGTGCAGGACAAGATCGAACACTTGATAAAAAACGCAAGCTTTCCAGCTAGCGGCGCGGCGGGATCCCTGAGCACTGGACTCCTAAACGGGGGAAGCTCACAAAACTCGCAGGTCACCGATACCATCCAGCAGGCCACCGAACAGATCCAGGCGCTAAAGGATGTAACACAGACCAACGCGGATTCAATTGCCGCAAACACTGACGCGCTAACCGACTCTTCACAATCCAGTCCGAGTGTTGGTGGGCGGATCGGCGATTCGGTTGGTCAAGCCGCATCCAGCCTATTGAGCGGAGGAGGGTTGCTTGGCGGGTCAAGTGGCGGGCTTGGCGGACTGCTGGGAGGCGGGTTGCTTGGCGGGGGATTGGGCGCGCTTTTCTCCGGCATCTCCAGCCTCTTTGGCGGAGGGCCTAGTCAGCCGGCCCCTTTGACCCAGTATCTGCCTCCTGACAAACAGGACTTTAACTTAGCGGACACAAACGGGCAAGTAACTGACTCTGTCAACGACTCATACGGCCAGCCGCGGGCCGCCAGCTTTACCGAGTTGGCCCTGAGTGGGCTACAGCCCGCAACACAGAGCGCGAACTCGGCCAGTAACGGCGTCCCCAGTGGGTCGGCCCCCTCCGCTCAAAGTACGCAAGTCACGGTTCAAGTGCAGGCAATGGATAGCCAGTCTTTTCTTGATCGAAGCGGGGATATCGCGCAGGCTGTGAGGCAAGCGATGCTGAACATGCATTCCATCAATGACGTCGTTAACGATCTCTAGCCATGGCAACCTTTCCTACTCTTAACACCGGTGCGGTAGCTCAGTATCCCGCTACTTATACGCTCACTTATCGGGCCGACATTGTATCTTTCCTTGACGGGAGCGAGCAACGCTTTCGCAATTCTCCCTCCGTTCTCTATAAATGGCAAATCGATCTATCAAAACTGGAGGAACAGGAGCTTGCCCAGTTTCAGCAGTTCTTCCTTTCAAACCAGGGCGCCAGCAATACATTTGCCTTCACCGATCCCTGGACCATCACGAGCTACCCGAACTGCTCGCTGATCCACGATGACATGACTATGACTTACGCTGCTTTGCTATCGGGAAAGACCACGTTTACCATTCGTCAAAACAGAGTGTGAGCAAATGCTAATCTTCCCGCAACTCTCCACCTTCGCTTCAGTACAGTATCCAATCCAGAAGCAGCGATCCGAAAGAACGATTGTAAATTTGAGCGAGGATGGCAGGCTCATTACTCTAGCGGACACTTTCGCGAGCGAAGTCCGATGGACGCTGAAATTCAACGGGTTGACAGATCAGGAGGCACTGAACCTTACGTCGTTTTTTGATTTATGCGAAGGGTCCCTACAACCCTTCCTCTTCCTGGACCCCACGGAGAACTTACTTTCCTACAGCGAGGACCTTACACAGCCTTCTTGGCAGCTAAGCAGTCTTCTCACCCTCACTCATCAAATCGACGACCCGTTCGGAACTGATCGAGCCACCCGGGTGCTGAACAACTCCCTCGCCGCACTAACCATCACTCAAACGGTCGCCATCCCTGGATCTATATATTGCGCGTTTAGCGTTTATCTTCGGTCTCAATATGCCGGGTTCCAGTTGATTCGCGATGACGGATCGAACAGCGTTCCACTTCCCGTCAGCCCCACCCCATCCTGGCAGCGCTTCAGCCTAAACACTGCGTACGCTTCCAGTATTAGCACTTCTTGTGATTTTTCTATCTCCATCCCACCGGGCGTTTCGTTGGACGTGTTTGGTTTGCAACTGGATGCCCAGCCATTCCCCGGGACCTATGTTACGAGCCTGCAAGAGAACGGAGTATATCCTGGTGCGCGCTTCGATACCAATCAACTTACCGTGGTCGGAACCGGACCCGGTCAAAGTAATCTCCAGATGTCCATCCTTTCGAAAGCGAGTCAGTAGATCCGATGCTCACGCTTGACCAAGCTAAAGAATTACCCATTGCGGATACGCCGCTCCTGCTCTTCGACTGTCTTTTCTCGAACGGGATACTGGAGCATTGGAGTTCCCACGCTGTCACCGTCGGCGGTAACTTGTATGCCGCGCGCGTTTTGCGTCAAAATGTCTTTGAGATGCAGTACGGTTCCGACCTGGGAGTGGACAGCATCCCGAAGATCACGCTCGATCTGGCGAACGCGGATTCGCACTTTTCCGAGCTGCAGGCAAGTCCCGGAGTCAAAGGCGCCCAGATCACTGTCTCCATGGTGTTTTATAGCTTCCCCACTGGAGCACCTTCCAGCAATACGCAGGTACTTTTCAAAGGCATCTTAAATCCGCCGGATTTAGTTACCGAGGATACTTTCCGGGTAAGTGCGAGCAACCGACTTTCGCTTCAGAGAGTCGTGCTTCCAGACACTCGTATTCAGCGTCGCTGCCCCTGGACCTTTCCCACCAGTTCCGACCAGCGTCAGGAAGCTGTGAGTGGAGGCAGCGCCGGCAAATACTCGAAATTTTATCGTTGTGGCTATTCGCCGGACATGCCCGGCGGTGTAGGCACTCAAGGGCCCTTAGGCCCGTTCACCTCCTGTGCTTACACCCGGGTAGACTGCACGGCGCGCGGCATGTTCAACATTGACGCGGCTAACAATATCACCGCAAGGTTCGGCGGAATCGAGTTTGTACCTGCCACAATCGTCGTCCGCAGCGCGGGTGAAAAGGGTTCTCACCTATCCCCGCTCGAAGACAATGAAGCGAGATACAACGACTTCGTCCCGCTTATTTATGGAACCGCTTGGTACTCTCCCGGAATCGTTTTCGCCCGAAACGACGGCAACCTGACCCACTTTGAGGTCCTTTTGGGAGCTGGGCAGATCCAGGACATTCAGAAGGTTCTCGTCAACACCATTGAAATCCCACCCGGGCAGTCCGGTCAAAATATGACTGGCACCGGCTGGTACAACCTCATTAGCGCCGGTCAACGGAATGGGTCCTTCAATCCCGATTTTTCCGATGGTACCGGCAATCCGCTGGGAGATCCCTATGGAAGCATGGCCTACCTATCGGTGGTTGTTCCAAATCGGATCAACGACGGCAGCAGCCTTCCTCAAATACAGGTACTCATCGATGGGTTAACCATACCGCAATACGGATCGGATGGTACGAATCAGGGGGAGACCTTCTCAAACAACCCCGCCTGGGTGATACTCGACCTACTATCCAGAATCGGTTGGTCGATTACCGAAATGGATATGAGCACCTTTGCAGCTACTGCCGCCTACTGTTCGGAACAGATTCAGACTACTGACCTGTTCGGTAACCCGGTGATGACGCCGCGCTTCCAGTGCAATCTGGTGCTCGATAGCAGGCGCGCCGCTTCTGACGTCATTCGAGGTATCCGAAACTCTTCCCGTCTATTCCTTCGATACGGTCCAAATGGGTTACTGCAGTTGATGGTGGAGAACTCCTTGCCTTTACAGCAGCCCAACCCGTTTCCAAATAGCAACTCTACCGCCACCCTAAATGGAGGTTGGCCCGCATACGAGTTCGGAGACGGCACCAGCGGTACCACCGGTATCGCCCGAACCAGCACGAGGGCATCGAGCGTAAAGCTAACTTCGAAATCCATCGCCGACACTCCTAACCGATTCGTCGCCGAGTTCCAGGATGCGTTTAACGAGTATCAGCAGGATAGTTTGTCGATCGTCGACCCTGACGACGTCGCCTCTACCGGTCAGGAGATCACTAGCACAACACCCGTGCTTGGGCTGCCGCACTATGACCAGGCCTCCCGCATTCTTCAGTTCTATCTATCGAAGAGTATCTACGGAAATACAATGATTGAGTTCCAAACCAGCGTTAAGGCGCTTGGGCTCAATCCCGGCGACATCATCGCTATTACCTATCTCAAGGAGAATTTGGAGCGCCAACCCTTCCGCATCATCAAGCTGCAGCCCGGGACCAATTACCGGACGGCGACGGTTACTGCGCAATGGCATCTTGACGACTGGTACTCCGACACGAACGGGTTGACTCCCGCGGACGCCGGCCGGCGGCAAGGAGCTTTCGGCGTTGGCCTTCCGCGGCCTATCGCCGGCGTCGTTCCGGACGCCAATGGAGTCTTGCAATTCGCCATAAGTGAGTCCGTAAGTCAGACGCCTGACGGCACCGCGACAGTAACGGCTACTGTCGCATTTGCCGCTCCCGCAACCTCAGAGACCAACGCGCCCGATATCCCCCTGGTCTCACTTTCACCTACGGTATCGGTCACCGGAGGCACGCTGGCCGGGGGACAGGATCTTTATTACGCTGTAACCAGCTTGGCGGCGGACGCCTCCGAAAGCGCGCTCTCTTTTCTGGTCTACGCCACCATCCCTGCCGGTACGCAGACGAATTCAGTTACACTAACCGGCTTAAGCTTCCCGCCCGCGGCCGTCGCATTCCAGGTGTACCGCGGGCTCTCGCCCGCCAACTTGTCCCAGATTGCGGCCAACCAGACCATCGCGACATCGTTCACCGATTCCGGACTCGCGTACACGTCAGTTCTTCCCGCAGATCCTAACTATGATCACTCCGATTTCTACTGGCGCTTGGAACTCGAACCGCCCGTGACCGCGACCATCGTCAGTTCCACCACCATCGGTTCAAACTTGCTCGAACTCGGCACGGCCAATTATGCGGGTATGGTCGCCCGCGTTATTTCCGGCACTGGCTTTGGGCAAGAACTTACCATTAGCTCGAACACGGTCAATACTCTCACGTTATCAGCGCCGTGGTCAATCCTACCGGACTTCACCAGCACTTTCGTGATCGCGCAGGGGACTTTTCAGTTCGGCGCTACTACCCAGTCCAGCCCCGCCGAATTCACGATACCCAACCAGGCGGGCAACTTCATCCATATCTCCGGCCGGGCTGCTAACTGCAACGGGGTTGAAACACCTTATGAAGTTTCTCCACTTACGCGTCACCTCATCGGCGGCGCGGACTTCGTCAACGTGGATTCCGCGCCGCCCCCGCAAGCGAACTTTGGACTTAGCCTCCCGGAGAACGTGGGCGGATTGATACAGCTTGGCCAGATAGGCTTCCCGAACTTGCTAAACCTCGCGACCGCTACGGCCGGCACTTACACGCTTTATTACATCGATGAGTTGAATCCGGCGCCCTTCGCTTCTCTCGCAGCAAGCATGGCCGTCTCCGATACCCAATTGAGCTTAACGCCCGCTCTGGCGTCGTCATTAACGTCCGCCTCGTACATCCTGATCGACTCTGAAATCATTGGCGTTCCTTTAAGCGCTCCCGGTGCCACCCAGCTTACAGTTACTCGCGCCGCCCAGGGAACCACCGCGTCCGCGCACTCCGCCGGCGTGGGATTATTTTCCTTGAGTGCGAAGACCTTTGTAGTTGCCTTCCCAAAACAATTCTTTGGTTCGCCCGCCAGTGGGGATTGGACTTACTCGATCACTCTGCCGAATGTTCGTGTTGCCGGGGCGGAAATGTTCGTGACCAATTCGCAAGGGAACAGCCCGGTAAGCGCCGTGAACTTCACTAACCTTATCGATGGCGGCCTCAGGACGCTTTCCGGTGGTCAGTTTTCCTTCCAGATCGCAGGATTTCTTGCCGTTCAGACCGAGGCGGCGCCCGACATCATCGTCAATGCTCCGAAAGTCGTCGGTGACGTTTACGCCGTCGTCAATCAGGCCCCCACCGGCGCGCCGATCGTTATTCAATTGAACCTCAATGGAAACCCGTATTGCTCTCTGACCATCCCAGCGAACGCTACCACAGTTGCCGCGCCGCTTGACGGGCTTTCTCTCGCCCCCATGAAGTATCAGGATCGGCTTAGCATTGACATTCAAAGCGTCGGCACAACCGTTCCCGGTAGCGATCTCACCGTTATCATGCGAGTATGAAGATACACTTCAGCGGCATGCTCCCCTAAAGTCCTCAGATCCTGTGCTTCTCGTTCAAAACGTTTCCAAGGTATATCGCCTGTATCGCAAGCCCTCCGATCGCATGATCGAGTTCCTGCGCCTAACCCGGAAAAAGCTTCACTCGGACTTTTGGGCGTTGCGGAATGTCTCGTTTTCCGTCGATCGTGGTGAGTTCCTAGCGCTGGTCGGCCCCAATGGCTGCGGTAAGAGTACACTCCTCCAGATTGTCAGCGGAATTCTTCAGCCGAGCCAGGGAAAGGTAGTTACGCGCGGGCGTGTCGCCGCATTACTCGAGCTGGGCGCGGGTTTCAACCCGGAGTTTACCGGACGCGAGAACGTGATGATTAACGGCGAACTGCTCGGGCTGGACCGGTCGGAAATACAAAACGCTCTCCCTCGGATCGAAGAGTTCGCTGGTATCGGCGAATTCATAAACCGGCCTGTGAAAGAATACTCCAGCGGCATGTATGTTCGCCTCGCTTTTTCCACGGCCATTCACGTCGATCCCGAAGTGCTCATAGTTGATGAGGCTTTAGCCGTCGGTGACGCGGCGTTTGCAAATCGCTGCATCCGCAAGTTTCACGAGCTTCGGGAACGCCGCGTCACCGTCTTGTTCGTTTCGCATGACATGGGTTTGGTGAAGCAATTGGCTCATCGCGCACTTTTCCTTTCCCAAGGTTCCGTTCAAGCAGATGGAGATCCGAAATACGTAATCGATCGATATATCGCGAGTGTACTTGAGCGTCAGGCGCCCGCCCCAACTTTCACTCGTCCCGACGAGCTCAAATCACGTCAAGGCCACGGAGATTACTCTAGCCAGATAGTTGACGTTCAGTTCCTCGATGAAACCGGCTGCGCATGTACCACTGTGTCGAGCGGGCAGGCCGTCGTCGTTCGCATTCAATCGCGCTTTCACCAGAGCCAGACTGATCCAATGGTTGGCATCCTGGTCCGCAATCGGATCGGAATCGAAGTTTATGGCACCAACACCAGCATTGACGGTGCTCAGCTAGGCGCGTTCGCTCCGGGCGATACACTAACGGTTGAGTTCCGCTTTCAATGTTGGCTAACGCCCCAACAATACTCGCTGACCGTAGCGACACAGAACTCTGACGGAACCAGCCAGGATTGGTTGGACGACGCCATCGTCTTCGATGTCGTGTCGTTACGCCACGCCGCCGGAGTAGCGGATCTCCGCGCTGAGGTGCGCTGGTCGCGTTATCACAAGGATACTCGAGAGATTGCATGAAACTTGATCAAATTCAGGCCCAACTAAAAGAACAGAAACTCGACGGATGGCTTCTGTTCGATCACCACTATCGCGACCCGCTCGCTTACCGCGTGCTCGGCCTTCCGGACGGACTCCACGTTACGCGCCGCTGGTATTACCTGATTCCGGCCGAAGGCGAGCCGAAAAAGCTGGTGCATCGCATTGAAAGTAAATTGCTCGATTCCTTGGAAGGAAGTAAAGAGGTTTATTCCAGTTGGGAAGAGCAAAAGCGCACGATTAGTGGTTTGCTTTCAGGCGTCACAAAGGTCGCCATGCAGTACTCTCCCAATTGCGCGATTCCCTATATTTCCAACGTGGACGGCGGGACCATTGATCTCGTCCGTTCTAACGGGTGCGAAGT
Organism: Bryobacteraceae bacterium; assembly: GCA_965225785.1. Lineage (GTDB taxonomy): Bacteria > Acidobacteriota > Terriglobia > Bryobacterales > Bryobacteraceae > Bog-113. The sequence goes on from CBDDBV010000036.1 coordinate 180,822, forward strand.
TGTCGGTTCCGCGGAACTAATCCAGTTCTTCGAAGCCCGTCTGAATCAGAAAGCGCTGGAATCGCATTTGGAGGCCGGCAAGAAGATAGATTCAATCCGTGCTTCCGCTTTCGAATGGATTGGCGATGCTGTGCGCGGCGGTCATCACATCAACGAATGGCAGGCTGCGGAGTTCATCCGTCAACGCTTCGCCGCTGAGGATTTGATCGCAGCCAACGGTCCTATCGTCGCCGTTGATGGGCACGCGGGCGATCCTCATTACGAGCCAGGGTTTGAAGGGAGTTCGCGGATACAACCCGGAAGCTTCGTCCTTCTCGATATGTGGGCCAAGCTGGATCAGCCTGGCGCGATCTTCTATGACATCACATGGACTGGCTTTTGTGGCGCCTCGGTTCCGGATAACATCACGAGGGTTTTTGAGGTCGTTCGGGACGCGCGCAAGGCGGCCTCCGGTAAAGTCATCAAAGCCTTCGAGGCGGGGCGGATCATTCGCGGCTTTGAGGTGGATGATGCCTGCCGGCAGGTGATAACGGACGCCGGCTTCGGCGAGCGCTTCGTCCACCGCACCGGTCATTCCATCGGAGTCGAGGTGCATGCCAACGGCGCGAACATGGACAACCTGGAAACTCACGATGACCGCGTCATCATCCCGTGGTCTTGCTTTTCCATCGAGCCCGGAATTTACCTGGACGACTTCGGCGTCAGGTCGGAAGTGAATATGTTCGTCGACGAGAACTCGGCTAGAGTTACCGGCGAACAACAGGAGTCCGTTGTCCTTATTGTCTGAGGCTACTTATTAGTTAAAGCTTCCACACCGGGCAGCATCACCCCGGAAAGAAATTCGAGCGATGCGCCGCCGCCTGTGGAAATGTGAGAGATCTTGTCCGAAACTCCGGCGCTCTTGATTGCCTTCTCGGAGTCTCCGCCGCCGACCACGGAAATTGCGTGGGATTCCGCTACCGCTTTAGCCAGCGCTACCGTTCCTTTATCGAACGGGGGCTTCTCAAACACGCCCATCGGACCATTCCAGATGATCGTGTTGGCGTCAGCGATCTGCTTGGAAAACAATTCGATCGTACGCGGTCCGATATCCAACCCCATCTTACCTTCCGGTATTGTCTCCACGGTCTCGTTCGGGGCGCCTTCCTTCAATTCCGCCGCAACCACATGGTCCAACGGTAGAAGGATCTTATCTTTGTGGTCGTGCAGCAGACGCTTGGCGAGGTCCAATTTATCGTTCTCCACCAACGACCTACCTACCGGGTCACCTTCCGACTTTAGAAACGTGTAAGCCATAGCGCCGCCGATCATCAGCTTATCGACGATCTTGACTAAATTTTCAATAACTTCGATCTTATCGGAAACTTTAGCACCGCCGAGTATCGCGACCGCCGGACGCTTTGGATTGGTGGTTACCATCGTCAGGTACTTAAGTTCCTGTTCCATCAGTAGGCCTGCCGCCGCTTGCGGGACAAACCCAATCATGCCCACCGTGGAGGCGTGGGCGCGATGCGCGCTCCCGAACGCGTCGTTCACATAGAGATCACACAACGAGGCGAGTTCGCGCGAAAATTCGGGGTCGTTCTTCTCTTCCTCCGCGTGATATCGCAAATTTTCCAAGAGTAATATTTCGCCCGGCTTCGGCAGCATCGCCTGCACCGCCGGACCGACGCAATCAGGCGCCATTGCCACCGGTTTCTTCATCAGTTCCGAAAGCCGCGCCGCCACCGGCTTAAGACTCATCTCCGGATCCGGTTTTCCTTTCGGCCGGCCCAGGTGCGAGGCAAGAATCACCGCCGCGCCGTGCTGCAGCGCGTACTCAATCGTCGGAATGGAGGACTTGATTCGTTTGTCGCTGGTGATCTCCTTACCGCCGGATGCGAGCGGGACGTTGAAATCCACACGAATGAAAACGCGCTTCTGATTCAGATCGGGATCTTTGATGGATAGTTTGGCCATGATCGAATCTTGAGCTTAACAAGCAAGCCGGCGCGGAGTGACTGTCAGCCCGGTCGCCCGGTATGCCAGTAGAAGCGCCCCTTCGGCGGGGCTCATAGCGGGAGTCACGCACCGGCATCCATCGGTCAGATCAACCAGCATTCGGAAGCGTTCCAACACGGCGCCGCTTCGGAACACGCCTCCAATTGGCGCCACATGTAACGTCGAGCCACGCGGCAGTTGGCTGCGCACGAAGCCCGCAAGCGCCGCCAGATTTTGCGCCGCTTGTTCCAGAATATTGCGGGCCATCGCATCTCCGCCCGCGCTCACGGTGTCCACCAGTTCCGCCAGCGACGCGACGCGGGAGCGCGGCCATTCGGGCGTGTAGAAGAGATGCAGCATTTCGTTTGCGTCGCGTGCCCCGGTCGCTTCCAGCAGCGCCAGACCCAGCGCGCTTGGATTGCCCCAACCCTCCTCGAAGCGCAGCACCGCCCGCACCGCCTGACGCGCGATATCGAACGCGCTCCCCTCGTCGCCGAAGACGTAGCCCCAGCCGCCGGCGCGCACCAAATCGCCGGACTCCCCGCGGCCGTAGGCGATCGAGCCCGTACCAGCAATCACGATAATCCCCTCGCCACCTTCCATCGCGCCCGCCAGCGCAATCTCTCCATCGGTGATGACACGGAGCCTATCGGCGTGTAACACTCGCGCGAGTAGATCCTGCTTATCTTCAGCGCCGCCGCTCATGCCGCAACATGCCGATTCGAAGTAACTTAACTCCGGATCGAACCCGGCATCGCGGATGCAGCCCACGATCACGCGCGTAAGTTTCGCTGACGCTTCGGGCGCGCTCACGTGGTTACAAGGTCCGCCGCGAGCCCGGCCCATGATCTGACCGTGCTCGTCCCCGATCAGAACAGTGGTCCCGGACTGGCCGCCATCGATACCGAGATAGAGAGACATCACTCTAAAAGATACAAACGCGCGTTTCCCCATTCGCCCAACATTGAAATCCCCCACTGCTGCTGGTGGCTCAGAAACTCACCGGCAAGCGGATCACTGTTCGGAACCATCAGGTATCGCGTACCGCGCTGCCGGATGGCTCGGGTCGCGGATTTCCGAAGATCGGGCACAGCGTAGACCGCGGTGGATGACTGATCCACTCGCATCCGGGAACCGTCGCCCAGCAGCAGATCGAGAGCAAACTTCACCCCAGACGGATGCCATTGAATCTCCAAGCTGTCGATGGTTTGCGCTTCGGCGAAATCAATAGAGTAGAACATTCCGGGATGGACTGCGCGCCAGCTGCTCCAGCGCGTCGTGAGGTTACCGTCCAGAGCGAGCGAAGTATCCCAGGGATTAGGGCTAGCATACGATCGCCAGGACACGGAGTAAGGTACTCGAACTCCATTGTGAATGAGATACATCTCACTCATCGTCCAACTGTCGTTATCGGATGAGGTTGCTAAGATCCTGACGGATTTCACCGCACTGGATGCGAATGAAAAGTGGACAATCTGATCGGGTTGCAGAAATGAGTATAAGGGTGTCAGGAGGATCAGGCGTTCCAGTTCGGCCTCGGCGGATTCGTAGTACACCAATATGTTCCGGGCTGTGTAGGCCTCCGTTGCTGTAGTAAGTGCCAGAACGCGCTCTTCCGAGGGCACCGTCTTCTCGATGAACCTCGCCATGTCGTACTCTGACAGCCGGCGCTCTAGAAATTTTTCTTCGGGCTCCAGCCGTAGCGCCGCCCGAATCGGGATCTCTTCGATGGCCCAGCATGAGGGAGCTTTGAGCTTCTGGAACATCGGTGGGAAAGCGAAGATCGCTTGTGCCCCGGCCAAAACGTAGAGCAGCGGCCCCCAGGGAATCGCGCTTGTGATAAGAAGCGCGAGAACCGGGGCGCTTAGCATCAGAAATCGAGTTTCGGTATTGAACGGAAACGCCATCGCGAAGACTACCGCGGCTAAACAGAGCCGCCGCCCGTCCGGTCTTCGAAGCGACAGCAGCCCAAGCGGGAGAAGCAGGAAAATCGGGCCAAGCGCACCGCCGGGCGCACCGGTCCAAGCGAGAGACCAAGGCAGTGTCCGCGGGTGAGCCAAGCCGATCCCACGCATGAGTTCGGAGTACTCGCGCTCGAAGGAAACGTGGATGTACGGATTGGGGAAGATCGCATTAAAAAATGGTGAGAACGGATTGTGGGTTACGATCGCTGCTTTGATCAGCCACGGCAGAGACATGACCGCGAACGGGATCAGTAGCGGAATCCACTTCTTCGGCCGGACTACGATCAGCGCGTAGGCAAGAACAAAAACACCCGTGTACTTAAGACCGAAACAGAACCCGGCCAGAACGCCGCTAAGAATTAGTGCCGATCGGGCGTTGGACTCTCTCCAGATTTCAAGTAAGTAGAAACAGCCGAATCCCGCCGCCGCCAATGCGACGTCGTTGTACGCGCTGGAGGCGTCCACGCCGAAGACGGGACTAAGGAACACAATCGCGCCGGCCGCGGCTCCCGCGACAGCTTGTCCCCGGCGGGCGCCGAAGCTCCAAAGCAGAAGGGCCAGCGCAAATAGAAACGTGAGATGCACCATCGCCGCCGCGGAGTGTCTGCCGAAGGCATAAGCAAACAGGAATAGCATCTCCATCGCTTGCGGCATGTTGGCGTACATGTTCGTGGTGATTGGTTGGAACCCGTGCCACTTGTAATAGCGCGCCACAAACGCGAGGTGGTAAGCAGACCCGTCCGGACTCACTTCCGGGGCAAGAGCATTGACGAGATAAATGAAACCGAATACTACGACCGGGACGAACACCAGCAGCCGTCCAGGAAGTTTGGACGTCGAAGCTTGAGCGGGCTTAACTCGCCAAGCCACCAGGAGGACAACCAGACCACCCGCCAAGAAAACGCCTTTGAGAGCTAAATGGACCGCACATAGTAAGAAGACGAACAGGCTTAACGCGGCCGCCCCAGTGAGAAATGAAAAAAGCCGGCGCTCGAGCCGGCTTAGTTCGGGTATTGAAAATATTTGAAGAAGGATGCCGCCGAAGGCGTAGCTGACCGCGGTCGTGAACGCGGACGCGAACAGAATGTAGAAGACTGTCCGCATCCGTAGAAAACTAGATTAACTCACGTGCTTGGGCGAAGGGTTCTCCACACGCAGATTGTTCACGACCGGGCCGAAACTCAGGCTCGCGCTGCTCGCCCGCATTCCCGCCACCTGCTTCTCCATATCCGTGTTGACCACGCCTTCCAGAGTCACATGCCCGTTATTCACGATGATGTGGATCGGCGCGACGGACTGCAGCGAGTACCGCGACAACACCGGATCCCGGTAAATCGCCCGGGCCACCTGGCCGCGGATCCGGTTATCGAAGTTCGAGAGCGGAAGTACTTCGAGGTCATTGGTAACTGAGCTGACTCCGGGGGTGTGCGCCACGATGCGCTGCAGATCGGATTTTTTGTAAGGCTGACTGACCTGCCCGATCAGTTCCACATTCGAGCCATCGACGCGCACTTCGATGTTATCGAAGATCGTATATCGAGAGTACATCCGGATCTGATGAATCACCTGATCCTGTATACTCCCGGTGCTTGCCGCAATCGCCATACCGCCGGCGAACAGCGCACCCAAAACAAAGTTCTTCAGCGTCTTCACTGTTCTTACTCCCACTAAGATAGATGGGAAATCACGCGTTAAGGTTTCGTTCAAACCGTCTTGTCCTTGGCATAGCAGAGCTTCTCTATCGGGCACTCGGCGCACCGTGGGCGCCGCGCAATACAGAGGGCCCGGCCGTGCAGGATGATCTGATGCGAAAACAGTATCCACCGCTCTTGCGGGACTATCTTGACCAGGTCTCGTTCAATCTTCACCGGATCTGTTTCCCTTGTAAAATCCAGCCGCGCCGCGATCCGCTGCACGTGCGTGTCGACGACCACACCGGTGGGAATCCCGTAAGCCGTCCCGAGTACTACGTTAGCGGTCTTGCGGGCCGCGCCGGGAATGGTCAGCATCTCTTCCATGGTTCGCGGAACTTGGCCGCCAAAGTTCTCCAGAACGGCTTTAGCCGCACCGATGACAGACTTCGCCTTGTTGTTGAAGAAGCCGGTCGACCGGATGTCGTTGGCCAGAACTTCCTGGCGCACGGCGGCGAAGTCTCGCGGCGTCGGGTATTTGCGGAACAGTTCCGGCGTCACTTCATTCACGCGCTTGTCCGTACACTGGGCGGAGAGGATGGTCGCCACCAGGAGCTCCCAAGGCGAGCTGTGGCGCAGAGCGCAGGTCGCATCGGGATACGCGCGATCAAGGATCTTATAAATTTCGGCGAAGCGCTCGCGCCGGGCGGCGGCGGTTGTGGGGCGCGGTGGTTTTTTGCTCACCCGACCAGAGTAAAGCACGATCTACGATGGTTCTTGCACCCGCGCATACTGCTCTCCGTCGCTGTGCTGCTGGCGTATGGCGCGTCGGTAACGCATGGCTTCCACTTCGATGACTACTCCATCATTCACGGACCGGTCTGGACGGCTTGGCAGACGCGGCCGCTGACGTGGCTTTCGTTCGCGGCTAATGCGCGGTTCGGTGAACATCCGGCGTTGTGGCACCTGGTGAACGTGCTGGCGCATCTGGCCGTGGTGCTGCTCGTATTCGAACTGTTTCGGAAATTGTTGGCCCCGGAAGCAGCGCTGCTGGGTGCGGCGCTATTCGCGGTGCACCCGATTCAGGCGGAGACGGTTGCCTACGTCTACTCGCGCGCGACGCTGTTCAGCACGGCATTCTCATTGGCGTCATGCCTGCTGTGGATGCGCGGACGCCGCTGGGCCGCGGTCGCGTGCTTCGCCCTAGCGTTACTTTCAAAAGAGGACTGCGCGACCGTACCGCTCGTAATCCTACTCTTCGAAGGCGGGAGGATCAGGGGCAAATGGGCTTCGCTGTGCGCGATGTTTGCCCTAGCCGCCGCGGCCGCATTGCATACGCTGATGGTCACGCGAAGTCTGGCGGGCTCGGGGGCCGGTTTCACGGCAGGCACTTCGCCGGCAATGTATGCGCTCGACCAAGGCTATGTCATTCTCCGGTACCTCAGACTGATCGTGCTGCCTTACGGGTTCACAATCGATCCCGAGATCAACGTAAGTCTCGCGGCGGCGATCGCTTCGTGGATTGCTGTCGTGGCATTAGTGATCTGGGCGTCGCGGGAAAACCGTTGGCTATTGGCGGGGTTGATTCTGTTGATCCCAAGCTCTACAATTTTCCCGCTGGCGGATCTGGCGGCGGATCATCGCATGTATCTTCCGATGGCGGCCTTCGCTGGGTGCGTGGGAATGTGGCTGGCGCGCTTGCCACGCGCGGCGGGCATCGTAGCTATTGTGATTCTGATCGGCGTTTCTTCTCAACGAATGGTGGTGTGGGCGAGCGATGAAAGGCTGTGGCGCGAAGCGGTGGAACGCGCGCCGGATAAGCTGCGGCCCCGCCTTCAATTGGCCCGCGCCATGGACCCCGCGCGCGCCACGACCGAGCTTCATGACGCGCAGGCGCTGTATCCCGACAGTCCCGAGATCGATGAGGAACTGGGGCGCGTTTACCTGGTGCAAGGGCAGCCCGCGCTGGCGCTGGTGGAGTTTGGGAAAGTGCTGGGACGGCGGCCAGATGATCCGCACGCGATCAATAACCGGGGGGTGGCGTTGCTCTCGTTGGGACAGGCGGACGCGGCGAGGCAGGATTTCGAGCGGGCATTGAAGATGGATCCGTGTTTGGAAGAGGCGCGGAGGAATTTAGGGTTGCCGAGGTGTGGGCGTTAGCAAGAGCCCGCTGATGGCCAAGAACCCGATAGTTAAGGGAGACGCGCGCTGAACAAACCAGTCAATTTTTTTGAAGCGCAGTGCCTCCCAGGATTATTATTGGCCGCTGATGAACGGAGATAAACGCCGATTTCGGATGAACGCACGGAAGGTTGGTCAAAAGCGCATTAAGGCGAAGTGATCTCGATCTCCGGCGTCGCATTCTGCCAGTCCGGTAACTCGTAGAACTTCATCTTGGTATTCAATGGGGCGGTGATCTCTTTCGACTCGAACGGGGCGAGCGAGCCGACCTTGAAGTTGAATGACCCGACCGAATCTTCTTCGGAGCGATTCGTGCTCGCCCAGAGAGTGACCGTCGCCGCTAGATCGTCAAGCGAGTTGGGGGAGTGGTTGACCACCAGGAAGCGGGCGGCCGGCTTCTTTTTGGAATCCTGCATCAGACGTATGCCGACTACTTCCACATACTTCTGCAACGGGCTAGTGACTTTGGTGCGGGCGACGTTGGCGGCGGGATCGACGCCGGCGGAAGGAAAGGCTTTGCGGTTGCGGAAATAGTCAATGCCGTAATAAATGGCCGCGCCAACGCCGACGATGGCGAAGAAGAACAGGATGGTCAGTAGCCAGGTGGGCAGACCAGAGCGGGGGGGCGCGGTCTGGTGAACGGGAATGGGACGAGGAGCGGCCGGTGGCCTCGGTACAGGCGGCGTTGGGATGACACGCACGGGCTTGGGCTCGGGAATCGGTTCCGGCGCCGGCTCAAGGTCTGGCTCCGGAGGCGCAGCGGCTTGTTCCGGCGGTGGCGTGGGATCTTCGTCGTATCGCGCGCCGCATGAAAGGCACTGAACGGCAGATGGCGGATTATCGCGGCCACAGCGCTGGCAGATCCAGGAGAACATGCCCCTAATCTAGCGCAGCGGCGTGCGTGAACCGCCTTGGGTGTAATCGGTATAGTAGGCGTCCAGACTGGCTTGCCGCGCGTCGCCCGAGTGCAATACGAGGCGGTATTGGAAGCGCAGCTTTTCACCCGGCTGCAAGGTGAGAGCGCCATCGGCTTTGGGGTCATGCGTGAACGCCTTGACGCCGAAAATATTGGCGGCGAGCAGGCCGTAACCGCGCACATGCCAGTAAGTTGGGTGCCGCGGATTTGCGGGGTGATCGAAGATGGCGACGCCGACCATCTTGTTTGAGATTTGGCCCGAGACGTCGATCCAATTGCCGCGCGAACCCCAGCATTCCTTCTCCATGTGACAGCCGTTGGAACCGGTCATGACGCCGGTGCGGGCGATTCCTGGAGGCGAGTCTTTAAGCGGCTCTTCGAGTTCGGGCGCGACGCGGAGGCCGAAGACGCCGTCCTTATCGTCGCCGAAGGTGACGCGGCTGAGGGCAGTGAGAGTGATGTCGAAATCGATGAAGCGGGGGTTTCGAGAGTGGAAGATCATCGCGCGGTCTTCGGTTAACAGCGTCTTGCCTGACGGATCTACCCAGGCAAGTTGCGCGTGGATGAAGGGGCTGACGATTTCGAGTTTGGTGACTTCGATGTGGCCCATCGGGTGGTCGGAAACGAGGGGCTTGGTGTACGAAGGATCGGAGTTCCAGAAATCGATGCCATTGACGTCGGAATGAGCGAACCAGACGCCGCGGTGGTGGGTGTGGTCGTGGCGCTCGCCATCGCGCGGGTCCATCGGCCAGCCGCGCGTCAGGATGGTTCCGTCGGCGGTGCGCAGAGGGTAAAGGTATGGCTTGGTTACGCCGATACCGTAATAGAAGGAGGTTGCGGGGTGACCGTCGATGAAGACGTCGACTTGGTTGGGTTTCTGGGTGATAGTGACTTGGGCAAATGCGGAGACGGCGAGAAGTAACGAGGAGATCAGGAGGCGCATAGGGCGGCACGGGCGGACAGAACTTTAGCTTCGGCTTCGTCGGGCGTTTCGGCGACGACAGTGATGTGACCCATCTTGCGGCCGGGGCGCGGCTCGAGTTTGCCGTACAAATGGAGTTTAGCGCCGGGGTGCGCGCAGGCGGCTTCCCAATCGGGTTCGCCGTGCGACCAGAGTTCGCCGAGCAGGTTGGCCATGGCGGCGGGCCGAAGCATTTCGGGCGAACCGAGCGGGAGACCGCAGACGGCGCGAAGTTGCTGTTCAAACTGGCTGGTGACGCAGGCGTCGATGGTGAAGTGGCCGGAGTTGTGGGGACGCGGGGCGAGTTCGTTAATGAGGAGGTGACCGTCCCGAGTGAGGAAGAACTCGACGCAGAGGACGCCGACGACCTGCATCTGCTCCAAGATCGCGCGGGTGATTTGAACGGCGCTGGCTTCGATGTGTTCGGGAATGGGCGCGGGCGCGAACGTTAGATCGAGGATGCCGCGGACGTGTGTGTTGCGGACGGGGCGGTAGTGGACGAACTCGCCGGTTTGGGAGCGGACGGCGACGACCGAAAGTTCGCAGGCGAAGTCGACGCGGCGTTCAAGGACAGCGTCCTGGCCGAGTTGGGTGAATGCGGAAATGGCTTCGTTTTGTCCGGCGATCGGAAACTGGCCTTTCCCGTCGTAGCCGAAGCCGGCCGACTTGAGGATGGCGGGCGTACCGATGGTGCTGAGGGCGCTTTCGAGTTCGACGGGTGAGCGGACGGAGGCGAATGGGGCGACCGGGAAGCCGTAATCGGCGAGGTATGTCTTCTCGCGCAGGCGGTGCTGCGTGATGTGGAGGACGTCGCCGGCGGGACGGACGGGCGCGCGGCTGGCGGCGGCTTCGGCGGTGGCGGCGGGGACGTTCTCGAATTCGAAGGTGACGACGTCGACGTGGGAGGCGAAGTCGCGGACGGCGTCGAGATCTTCGTAGGGGGCGGTGATCTCGACGTCGGCGACCTGGCCGGTGGGGGTGTCTTCGTCAGGGGAAAGGGTGTGGACGCGATAGCCCATACGGCGGGCGGCGATGGCGAACATGCGGCCGAGTTGCCCGCTGCCGAGAACGCCGATGGCCGCGCCGGGGAGCACGGGCTTCACGGGAGCGACTCGTGTTCGATGCGCGAGGCGGCGTCGAGACGATACTGGTGGAGTTGCCCGCGCAGTTTGGGGCGCGTGGCCGCGAGCATCTGGACGGCAAAGAGCGCGGCATTTTTGGCGCCGGCCGGGCCGATAGACATGGTGGCGACGGGGACGCCCGCGGGCATTTGCACGATGGACAAAAGCGAATCGATACCGCGTAAGGTGCGGCTTTCGACGGGGACGCCGATGACGGGGACGGTGGTGAGGGATGCGACCATCCCCGGGAGATGCGCGGCGCCTCCGGCACCGGCGATGATGACTTCGAGGCCGCGAGACTCGGCGGAACGGGCGTAATCGAACATGCGCTCCGGCGTGCGATGAGCGGAGACGACGCGGGATTCATGCGGGATGTGGAACTCGTCCAGTATCTGACTGGCGAGCTGCATCGTCTCCCAGTCCGACTTACTCCCCATGATGATCCCGACTAGCATTGATTACTGACTTAGATTACTGAATTGGATTACTGATTCGGGCTTATTGGCCCTGGGCGAGAGTGTAGCCCGGTTGGCCGTCGTAGTTACGAAGAGTTTCGATCTTCACGACGTCGTAGCCGGCTGCGGCTACTTTACCGGCAAGCGCGAAGACCTGCTGGTGAGTCACGGGGGCATTTGGGTTCGTTTTGTTCATGAAGCGGCAGCGGAAGCTATCGGTGAGGAAAGTCTCCGACATGAATTGCGGCCATACGGCGACGCCGCGGTTGTCCACCATCGTTAGTTCGAGGGTGTCCTGCGTAATCGAGTGGAGCGCGTCGCCGAAATGCTTGCCGTCTTTACTCTTGGAGCCGACATATAGATCGACGCCGATCATATCGACTTTCGGCGCACTCCGGTAGCTGGGTGTCCACTCCTTGCGGTGAGCCGCTTCGGCGGAGTAAGAGGCGGGTTTGAGTTGTTCCGGCTTCTGACCCACGCGGGCGGCCACGGCCTGCGCGAATTCGCGGGTGCCCACCTTCTGCTTACTTACTCCTTCCTTATAAATGTCATAAGTGTGGATGCCATCCTCGATGGTCTTGAGCCAGGCGTTGTGGACGCGGTCGGCGGCATCCACTTGACCGATGTGGACGAGCATCATGACGCCACCGAGCAGGAGTCCCGAAGGATTGGCGAGGTTCTGGCCGGCGCGGCGGGGAGCGGATCCGTGGATGGCTTCGAACATAGAGCATTGTAGGCCGACGTTGGCTGAACCGGCGAGACCGACGGAACCGGCGATCTGCGCGGCGACGTCGGAAAGAATATCGCCATATAGGTTGGGCATGACAACGACGTCAAACGCGTTTGGGGTATCCGCTAACTTGGCCGCGCCGATATCGACAATCCAATGCTCGTTTTCGATGCCGGGATACTCGGCGGCGATTTCATCGAAGACCTTGTGGAACAGGCCATCGGTCACCTTCATGATGTTGTCTTTGGTGAAGCAAGTGACTTTCTTGCGGTTGTTACCTTTGGCGTATTCGAAGGCGAAGCGGACGATCTTTTCGCAGCCGGGACGGGAGATCAGTTTGATGCATTGCGTAACATCGGGACTAAGTTGGTATTCGATTCCGGCGTAGAGATCTTCCTCGTTTTCGCGGACGATGACGACGTCCATGCCGGGGTGAAGCGTATCGACGAACGGCGAGTAAGCGACGCAGGGGCGAACGTTGGCGTAGAGGCCGAGTTTCTTACGGGTAGTTACATTGAGGCTTTTGAAACCACCGCCTTGCGGAGTCGTGATCGGTGCTTTGAGGAAGACCTTGGTGCGGCGGAGGGATTCCCAAGCGGAGGGTTCGATGCCGGCGGTGTTGCCGCGGAGGTAAACTTTTTCGCCGATCTCAATCGTTTCGATCTCTAATTGGGCACCGCCTGCGGCGAGGATGTGCAGCGTGGCATCCATAATTTCGGGGCCGATTCCGTCGCCGTGCGCGACCGTGATGGGAGTTTTATTGCTCATGGTTATGAAGGGACAGGATATCAGGGCGGTTGTGGTGGTCGCCCACGTGGGTAGCGTGGGCGACGATCGCCGGGAAACGATTTCTGCGAAACAAATCGTTTTTGAGGTTAAGTGACGCCTTTTGTTCCGCTTGGCTTCATGGCCAGGGATTTTTAGGATGCGGCGATTAAGACGACGTCGGGATCCGGACCGGACTCGGGTTCGGGTTCCGGGTCGGCGCTGGCCGTGGCCGGCGATGCGGCTTCGAGTTCGCCGACAGCCGTTAGGGACGCCTGCAAGGGAGCGAGGACGTCGAATGACGCTTGAAGTTCGGCTTCATCCTTTTCCTCACGCGAGTGGCGCGCCTGCTGGACTCGTTCGAGTTCAGCGACCATGTTCAGAAGACGGCGATTGAGGCCGGCCTCATAGCGGCCGAGTTTTTCGAAGTCATCGCTGCTTTGAGCCCAGGCGCGGCAGCGTGCGAATACGGCCTCGGTGCGTTGGTCCTCAGTAGAGTGGATGATGTTATCGGCCGTGCCGGTGCCCATCATGTTACATTCGAGCGCGGCGCAAACGTTCAGGCGCCAATTCGTGTCGATGATTTTCTGGAGTAACTGGGACTCGAACACATCGGCGGGTTGAAAATGCTCTGTAAACCCGTGAGTGAGCGATTGATAATACGGAGCTTCGGCAGCGGTCATCACGATCGACTGACCGGTAAGTCCATGTTGAAATGCGTTCATACGGACGGCCTGTTTCCCTTCTGTAGTTTTGGGGCCGGGCTGAGAGGCTCGGCTAATGAGTTCTTCGATACGACGATTCATGTTTGGGTCTCCCCATGCTCATGGTAGGAACGGGGCAGAGCGGCCGCGGGGGTAGGGAGTTGGTAAGTTGTTGAGGGGATGGGAGATTGAGGTTGGGGGAAATGGTCACCGGGGTTTCACGGGTATCAAAAAGGGCGAAGCCGCAGGACATTATCAGAGCAGCCTGCTCTAGGCCGTGCTCTGCAGGTTGAGCTCAGATAAGTAATACTCGCGGACCGGCGAGGGGGCGTAGAGAAGGCGATCGAGCCAAACAACCACGTGAGAATGTTGCGCATTGTAAGGCTTCTGCAGGAGGGTCTTGCTGGCCCGCGTATCGGATTATTGTAGAGGACCGTGGCTGTTGTCTATAGAAGGAAATATTCTGATTATCGGCTATTAGGAGTGGGTTGCCCCAGCTTGGCTTCGCGGGCCAAGCCTTCGTGGACGAGCATCTTTAGGAAAGTTTGATAGCGGAGACCTTTACGCTCGGCAAGTTCCCGGGCCTGATCGAGGTCCGCCTGGGGCAGGCGGATCGCAATCTGAACGCTGGTTTTTTCGTTCAGTTTTGACACTAGACCTGAGCCCTTAAGCGCGTTGGCGCCGGCCTGCATCGCGGACTTCTGTTTTACGAACTTTATGCCATCGGGACTAGCCCACCAGTCGGCCTCATCGCTTTCGTTCTTAAAGGCGGGCATTTCGATTTTCTTAGCCGGCATTAGAGCTATGCTCCTTTCGTTCTTCTCGCGTAGTAGTCGCGCCGCTGCGATGGGTCCAGGTCGTAGGTCGTTACCACCCGCAGGTTTTCGCCCCGCTCCGTTACAACGATCGCTAGCAGGCGGGCCGCGTCGGTTTCACTGTAATAGACAAACCTAGCTTCCCCCTCCACGTCTTGTTCGTAAATGAGAATAGGGTCGTTCATAAGCGCTTGCTCCGCTTCCTCTTGCCGAATGTGATGTGCGGATAACTTGCGAAGGTTGCTCCGATCCCATTCGAACATCGACTACTTCATTGTATATGCAATACATATCGCCGCCTTGAGCGAGATGGACGTTTCTCGATACGAAGATGAATCGGCATCTCGGGCACGTCCGGCCGTGTTCTGCGCGAGATCGTCGCATAATAGGACATGCGCCCATTTCGACGCTTCGTCACCCTCCTACTAATGTCTTCCGCTCTGGGGCTGGCGGGTCCGCCTATGTCGAAGGTCACCATCCACGTTACGTCCGCCGAGACCGGCAAGCCCGTCGACCGCGCCAGCGTCGTCATCAAGTTCGTCACCGGGCGCGCGCCCATGAAGCTCTACAAGAAAATGACCGATACCTGGGAAACGCGCACCAATCAGGAAGGCGACGCGACGCTGCCGCCCATCCCGCAGGGCACTATGCGGATTCAGGTGATCGCGGCTAACTATCAAACCTTCGGGAAGATGATGGAGGTGGATAGCGACCCGAAGACGCTCGACGTTAAGCTCAATCCGCCGCAGCCGCAATACACGGTGAAATAGACACGCGCGACGAGTTAGCGCGGCTGGAATTCATCCGGCACCGGGAACAGCGTTCCCCGCCCCAGCAGCCAGTGCGGATCGAGTCGGCGCTTCACATCCATCATGGCCTGGATATGTTCCGGGGCATATTGAAAATTGAGGAAGTATGCTTTGCGTTTGCCCAGCCCGTGTTCCGCGGAGACGGTTCCACCAATCGCCGCCGCTTTCCGGGCGAACTCCCGCATGAAGTTCGATGCGATTTCGAATTGGTCCCGGGAAGCCGGAAGCATGTTGACGTGCACGTGGGCATCGCCGATGTGGCCGTAAATCACATAGTGGCCGGGTAATTCGGCCTCGAGGCGCTCGCGGTAGTAATGGAGCATTTCGCGATTGCGCTCTATCGGGACGGCGTAGTCGGTACCCATCTTCATGAAGCCGCGGCTGAGCATGGTCGCGTTGACCACCTCGGGCAGCGTGTGGCGGAATTTGCGGAAGCGCTCGCGATCGCCCGCGCTCACGGCGAACCAGGACCCGTCGATCAGCGCGTGAGCGGCGGTGAGGCGGCTTTCCCAGGCATCGACGTCGTCGCCTTCCGCTTCGATTAACAAGCCCGCGAGCGCGGTTCGGGGGATGTCGGGATAGCGGGAGCGCATGAGGTCGAGCGAATTGCGATCCACGTATTCGAGCATCCGGAGTTCGGGGATGGGACGCCAGGCGTCGATGGCGTCGAGCGCTTCCGCGTCGCCGGGGAAGAAGACGACGGCGCTGAAGAGATGCTCGGGTATGGGGAGCAGGCGAACGTCGGCTTCGAGGACGACTCCGAGCGTTCCTTCGGCGCCGCAGAAGAGATCGATCCAGTCCATCCCGGGGCGGAGCGCGTAACCGACGGTGTATTTGGTGGTGTTGGGAACGGGAATGGCGGGTATGGGGAAATCGACTTGGGCGCCTCGGCGATACTCGACCACCAGCCCATCCATCAAAGCGACGCGCAAGGCGAGGATGTGGCGGCGGGTGCTGCCGAACCGGAAGGAGCGCGAGCCGCTCGCATTGGTGGAGATGGTGCCCCCGATGGAAGCGGTGTTTTCGGTGGGATCGGGGGCGTAAAACTGGCCGGAAGGCAAAGCGGCTTGATTGAGTTCAACGAGTGAGACGGCGGCGCCGACGCGCGCGTGGCCGGTGCCGATATCGATCTTGCGGAAGTTTTCGAGCGATAAAGCCCATCCGCCTTGCGCGACTCTGGCCCCGGTGAGGCCGGATCCGTTGCCGAGGACGGTCACCGGGATACGCTTCGCCGCGGCTTCAGCGAGAACGGCGACGACGCCCGCCTCATCCACAGGCGCGAAGAAACCTTCCGCGAAACCTTCGAAGCCGGAAGCGTCGGTGACGTGATCGCGGGTGACCGCGCGCGGGTTTAGAGGCAGGACGGACATTTATGTAGTGAGCCTCTGATTGCTCAATTTTTCCAGCACGCGCACCGGCGCGAGTTCCTTTGCGGCCAGACTGTCTTTGGCGATGATGAACGTCTGTTCCACCGCATACCGGCCGGAGATGACGGAGTGCGGAACGACGTCGGTAAACACCATCCAGGCGGAACCGGGGGGGAAGTCGAAGCGATATTTCGGGCAGCTTTTTTGATACGCTTCGTTGCTTTTCAGATAGTCATGAAAGCCGAGCATGAACTGGTCGTACGGGGAACGCGCGATTACCGGCAGACCGACGGCGCTGGCGGCGCGTTTCAGGGAGGTGATGGGCGAACGGGATTGACCGGCAATGCGGCTGAGTCCGGCATCGGCGGCGTACTGAGCGGCGATTTTCTCGAAGGGGTCAGAAGTTACCCACACGCGTCCTTGAACCGGATTGATGTTGGCGAAGAACCGCAGGATGAGATCGCCGTTAGTGGGGCGGGTGGGGAAAGCGTCGGTGTGGAGCAGGTCATTCCGCTTCTTCCAGGAAAGGTCACGTCCGGCTTCCTCGATGCCGCGGAAGCTGGCGTAATCCAGATGCCAGTTCGCCGCATAGTGCGGCAGCAGTCCGGCGACAAAGCAGGTGGCGGCTTCGGAAAAATTTTTCAGACTGACCCGAACCTTCTCGGCGGTAGCGGGGTCGCCCGGGCCAAGTCCGGAGACCTTATCCAACTTAGGACGGTAGGCGATGTTTTTGTGCAGTTCGCTTCCGGTTTGCACGGCGGCGAGCAAGCTCTCGCGGTCCGCCATGGAAAAAGGAAAAGGGATCTGGGGGAAGAAGAAGATGTTGCCGGCTTCCAGCGAGCGCGAACGAATGAGCGGGTCGCTTCCCAAAGTGGATGGAACAATGAGCTGCATGGTCGGTCTGATCCATTGTATTAAGGCGTAGAGCCGGCCAAACCAATTTCAGCCGCGCGCGCCTGCATCGCGTGAATGCAAAAGCCGATGTGTTCGTCGAGCGGGATACCCATTCCGGCCGCGCCATTCACGATATCTTCGCGGCTGACGGCGCGCGCGAACGCTTTGTCTTTCATTCTTTTTTTCACGCTGGAGACATCCACGTCGGCGACTTTACGGGTGGGCTTGATCAGCGCGGTGGCGGAGATAAAGCCGGACAGCTCATCGCAGGCGAAAAGCGTTTTCTCGAGCAATGAGTCCCGCGTGACGCCGGTATAATCCGCATGCGAAAGAATGGCCCGGCGTATCTCTTCGGGAACGCCGCGCTGTTCGAGGATGCGCGTGCCATCTTTCGGATGCTTGTCGAGGGTGGGATGAATTTCGAAATCAAAGTCGTGCAAGATCGCAGTGACGGACCATTTTTCGCGATCTTCCTCGAATTTCCCGGCGTATGCCGCGACGCAAGTCTCTACCTGCATGGCGTGCCGGCGGAGGGATGGCGATTGAACGAATTCGTGTAGGATTTCGAGAGCTTGCTCGCGGGTGAACACAGTAGACATTATCGATACACTAGCAAGCAAATGTTACGAAGCATGATAGGGCTGGCGTTTCTGGCGAGTGCGAGCGCTCTCTTCCCGCAATCGAACCCGGCGAAGATCGGAATGTTTGAAGGCAGCGGCGACGTGGGGACGGTGCTACACCCGGGGTCGGTGAAGATGGACGAGGCCTCGAAGACGTATATCGTGACCGGAAGCGGCCAGAATATCTGGGCGGCGGAAGATGACTTCCAGTTTGTGTGGAAGAAGGTTTCGGCAAGCGATGTGACGCTGGGTGCGGAAATACGGATGACTGGCGTCGGCGGCGACCGTCACCGGAAAGGCGTGCTGATGATCCGGCAAAGCCTGGAGCCGGATTCCGCGTACGCGGATGTGGCGGTTCACGGAGATGGGCTGACTTCGCTTCAGTTCCGAGGCAAGAAAGGAGGCGCGACACAGGAGATTGAAGCCAGCGTTTCCGGACCGCAACGGGTGGAGATTGAGAAGGCCGGCGATCATTTCTCGATGTGGATCGGAAATGACGAGCGCAGCCTTCAGTTCTCCGGGGCGCTAACTTTCGTGACCTTGACAGCTCCCTTCTATGTCGGTATCGGCGTGAGCGCGCACGACAAAGATGACGTGCAGACCATGAAATTCTCGAACGTTCTTTTCCGTTCGGCGGAGGCCGATAGGCGGGGAGCAACAAAAACATTCAGCACGATCACAACGATCAACGTCCGTTCGGGCGACGCGCGTGTCACTTATGTGACGCCGGAGCACATCGATTCAGCGGAATGGACCAAGGATGGGAAGTCGATTATGTACCAGGCAGATGGGAAATCGAACGTTGTCGCCGCTTCGCTTTATGGCGTGCCCGCGCCGTCCAATCTGCCAGTGGGCGCGAATGCACCCGAACCAGCGGTGTCTCCCGACGGGACACAACGGGCAAATCTGATGTGCGTGATTACCGGGGCAGTGCGGAAAGCTGGCGATCCCGATCAAGAAGACTGCATGAACCTATCGGTAACCTTGCTTTCCGACAACACCACGAGGTGGCTGGAACGAATGCAGGGAGGGTCGATTAGCCGGCGGCCATGGTCGCCCGATGGACGGAGGCTTGTTTATGTCAGCTACCAGTCAGTGATTCAACCTTGAGGAAAATTCGCTCCCGGTGGGGGACACGCGGGAGCCTGAAAATTTGATCGAAGTTTAACTAAACCCCGTCTGAGCCGTGCAGCTTGACGAGCTTGTTATAGAGCCCGAGGATGAGGAACGTCGGAGCCCAGTGGCCGACGAAGTTGGCCTTCTTTTCCTCGCCGAGGAACTGGAAGGTGAGTGACAGGCCAATGGAGCCAAAGGCGGCCCACAGCCACATATCGGAAGGAAGCTTGGCGGTCTGCGATTCCAGAGTTCTGGCGATGGGACCTTCGCGATGTTCCGCCTTGGGTCCAGTCTGGGGGTCGCGCTCTAAAACATTTTCAATTGCTTCGTGCATGATTGATCTCCGATTGAAGGAAAGTTGAATCTTCGTTGAAGGGTAAGCACATGAAAGGCCATGGCTGACAGTGCGCAAGCGGTTGCATGTGAACGGAATAGCTAAATGACGAGATGCGTCGGGATTTCGCCCGGATCACTTTTTTCGAGGCGTGATGAGCGCGGTCCAAGCGAAGGCGAGCTGAGGACGGCTTGCTGTTAAGGCTGGCGCTCTACTACCGTCCGCGGCAGGACGTGTATCGTTGTATACGTTCGCACGAACCGGCGATTTAGCAAGTCGAGATTTGGGCGCGTTTCGCGGGATAGTGGAGGTATGGAGCATTACCGGGTCCTGGTCGTCGATGACGACGAGGCTCTTCGAAAGATGCTCGGACGCTATCTCGAACATATCGGTTTTGAGACGGCGACAGCTCACGACACCATCACCGCGATCGAGCTGATGGAGAAGACGTTTTTCGACGTGGTACTTGCGGACGTGCGGATGCCGGGTCCGGATGGGCTGGAACTGTTGGACTGGATAGCCGCCAAGAGACCCATGACCGCGGCAGTGATGCTGAGCGGGTGCGATGACGTGAGACTGGCGGTGCGGGCGATGAAGGGCGGCGCTCTGGATTACGTGGTGAAGCCTTTCGAATTGAAGGAACTGAGCGACACGCTGGGGCGGGCGATCGGGAACAAACGCCGGGCGGTCGGCCGCGAACGTTATCTGAGTGATCTGGAGCACGCGCTGGAGCAGCAGACGGGCGAGTTGCGAAGCACCATGAACCAGCTACAGGAGGCTTCCGAAGATACGCTGGAAGCGCTAACGGCGGCGCTGGATGCGCGCGAGCGGGAAACGCTTTCACACTCGAAGAGAGTAAGCGAATATTCGGCGCGGCTGGCGCGGGAGATGGGCATTTCGGGAACCCGGCTTGAGGAAATCCGGCAGGGGTCCATGCTCCACGATATCGGCAAAATCGGCATACCGGACCGCATTTTGCTCAAGCCCGGCGAACTCACGGAGGAAGAGTGGACGGTGATGCGTCAACACCCGGAGATCGGAGCTTGGATCGTGGAAGGCGTGGAGTCATTGAAAGCCGCGTCGGGGATCGTCATCGCGCATCACGAGCGGTTTGACGGATCCGGATATCCGCGAGGGCTACGCGGTAGCGAGATTCCGTTGGGCGCGCGAATCTTCGCGGTGGCGGATACGCTCGATGCCGTTTTGTCGGATCGGCCGTACCGGAGCGGAAAATCGTATGAGCATGCCCGTAGAGAAATCGCGGGGAATTCCGGTTCGCAGTTCGACCCGGAAGTGACGGCATGCTGGCTAGGCGTTCCTTCACGCGTATGGAAAGAAATTCGAGAATTTACGCTCACGCATGAACATTCTCATTTGGTGCATACGTGAGTAGCCCCGGAATGGTCAGGGCCCAATCGCCGGGTAATGGGAGGCGGCTTTTCGACGAAGCGCCGGAGCCATTGCTGCTGGCCTCATTAGGCGACCTTCGTTTAAGAGAGGTGAACCAGGCGGCTGTGGAGAAGTTCGGGTACCCGCGGGAACGGCTTCTCAGCATGACTCTGGCGGATCTTCATCGCGAGGCGGACCTTCAGCGTCTCTCGGTCATTTCAGAGACGGCCAGCGGGGAGATGTTGGAGTTGCGCGGCTGGGAGACCCGCACGGCGCGCGGCGAGAGCATCGACACAGACGTCTCGGTTCGCTTCATTGAATTCGACGGGGAGCGTTCTATCCTGATCTGCACACTCGATATGACGGGACGCAAGGCGCTGGAGGAGCGGCTGCGCCAGGCCGGAAAGATGGAAGCCATCGGGATGCTCGCGGGCGGCATTGCGCATGATTTCAATAATCTGCTTACCATTATCTCGGGCTATAGCCAGCTTTTGCTGAATGCGGTTCCCGAGGTGGAGCGATCTTCGGTTGAACAGATCCTGAAAGCGAGCGAACGAGCGGCGGATCTTACGGGACAGTTGCTGGCTTTCTCCCGCCGAAAAGAGTTGCAGCCACAGGCTCTGGATGTCAACAGCATCGTCTCCGGCATGTCCACTATGCTGCGGCGCCTGATCGGAGAACACATCGAACTGCATTTGTCGTTAGCGCCTGATCTCGGAACGGTGCACGCCGACCCGGGGCAGCTGGATCAGGTGATTATGAACCTGGTGGTGAACGCGCGCGACGCGATGTCCAAGGGCGGAAAGCTCATGGTGGAAACGGCCAATGTTGACCTCACGGGAGATCAGACGGGAGGGGCTACGGATGACGCCGCACACTTGGGTTTGCGGCCTGGTCACTACATCATGATCGCCGTGAACGACACCGGGGTCGGGATGGATCAGACGACGCGTTCGCGCGTGTTCGATCCGTTTTTTACGACTAAGGAAAAGGGGCATGGGACCGGGCTGGGGTTATCGACGGTTTACCGCATTGTCAAACATGCGGGCGGGACCGTTGACCTTTACAGCGAGCCGCTGCGGGGAACTTCGGTGAAGGTGTTCTTACCGAGGGCGGGGGAAGTAGAACGATGCCCGCAAGACGTTTATTTCGACGTGGAAGTGGCGGGCGGCCTGGAAACGATTCTCGTGGTAGAGGATGAAGACGCAGTACGCCGGCTGGTGCGTGCGACGCTGGAGCGCCGCGGCTATCGGGTGCTGGTTGCGTCGGGCGGCCCGGAAGCGCTGCAGATCGCGCGTGATGAACCCGGCATCGATCTGCTCATTACGGATCTGGTGATGCCGCAAATGAGCGGAGTCGAGGTGGCCGACCGGATCAGGGAGGAGCGCCGTCAAAGCGGCGGAGATCTACGCATCCTGTTCATGTCCGGCTACACGGACCGGTCATTGCAGATGACCGACGCACTCCCGGCAAGAACCGGCTTCCTACAAAAGCCTTTCACACCCGACATGCTGGCCGCGCGCGTCCGAGAGGCGCTTGATCAAAATGGGCGGGACGGTGAGCAGGCGCTCGCTTCGAGCTCGTAAGGATGGGCGGCGGCCGTCAGCTCGCGCTATGCACGAATCGCATGGTGCGGTCCCATCGGGTCTTAGAAAAGAAATGCCCGGCCAGATCGACGATGTGGCGCACGTTGAGAAAGTCGGTTAGTTCGTCGCCGCCGGCCGCATAAGACCACCAAACCAGAACCGGCTTGCCGACGATGTTTTGCGCGGGTACGAATCCCCAGTAGCGGCTGTCGGACGAGTTATCGCGGTTATCTCCCATGACGAAATAGTGACCGGTTGGCACGATCAGTTCTCCCCCTGAGACGCAGTTGGCCAGCATGCGCTCCGCTTGAGGAAAGATCTCGCCCGGAAACGGAACGGCGTTTGGGAAGTTGTCACGGTAATCGTTGGGCGGGAAGATGTGCTGGACGTAGTTTTCGTGAAGCTTCACGCCGTTTCGCCAGACTTCTTTTTGGTCCAGCCGGATATGATCGCCCGGGATACCGATCACGCGCTTCACGAAGTTCTGCCGTTCGTCGACGGGATATCGGAAGACGACGATATCGCCGCGCCGGATCGGCTGGTAAGGAAGAAGATTACGGCTTACGGGATCGGCGGGCGCGTAGGCCAGCTTATCCACGAGCACGTGATCGCCGGTCATCAGGGTGCTTTCCATGGAACCGGAGGGAATCACGAAAGGCTGGGCGATGCTGGTGGTGGCGAAAATCAGAACGACGAAATTAAAGACCCATTCGGCGAGCGCGCTTAATCGCATATTCGATAAGATTTACGCAAGTGACTCGACTTCGGTTCGTCTTATTGCTGGTTGGAGTGGCACTGGCTGGAGCTTTGTGCTTTGGTGATCCGCGGGCGAAACCGGCGGATTATCCGGCGCACGCCCAATCCGCCCACGTCGCGATCGGTGCGGAA
Organism: Bryobacteraceae bacterium; assembly: GCA_965225785.1. Lineage (GTDB taxonomy): Bacteria > Acidobacteriota > Terriglobia > Bryobacterales > Bryobacteraceae > Bog-113. The sequence continues at coordinate 204,048 of CBDDBV010000036.1, forward strand.
TACCTGGTACACAGCTTTTCAAATGGGCGGCAAACGTTTTTTGTACCGGACTACCTGGTGGTGGACACGGCGGTTTATCCGCAAGGGAAGCTGACGATCCAACAAGGTCACTTTCAACTGCGGGTGAACGGGACGCAGCGGCTGAACCCGGTGGCGCCCAGTATGGTCGGCTACTCACTGCAAAATCCGGATTTCCGCAATCCGGGCATGGCACAACAGCAGCCGCGGTTTCCGGGTGATCCGGGTGGCACGCGTCCGCTGCCACCGGCGCAAGCTCCGGACCCGAGCCAAAGCGATCCGCAGGCCGCCCCCGAATCCGCGCTCGAATCGCTAACACGGACGGCTTTACCTGAAGGCGAGTTCCATAGCCCCCAGAGCGGATTCCTGTACTTCGAGTACGGAGGGAAAATCAAGAAGATCAAAACGCTCGACCTAGTTTATAGCGACGACGCGGGCGAACTGGTGGTTAAGCTGTTTTAGCCGGTTAAGGATTAGGCAGCGAGTTTTGCGAGGTCCGCAGCTTCGCCGAAACCCACGCAGTTTAAGGCCGGCGCGATCTGGCGGATGAGACCGCAGAGAACGGCGCCGGGCCCGCATTCAATGACACGCTCCACACCGGCCGCGATGAGCGCGTGCACGGATTCGATCCAGCGGACGGGATTGGGGATCTGCTGGTAGAGTCCCTCCCGGGCATCGGCGGCGCTCCGGATTTCGCGCGCCTGCCAGTTGTTGACGAGTGGGACGCGCAGGTGGTGGAACTCGACGGCGTCGAGTTCGGGGCGCATCTTTTCCTGAGCCGGACGCATCAGGCCGCAATGAAACGGCGCGCTGACGGGTAGTAGGATTGCGCGGCGAGCACCCGCGGCTTTCGCCAGTTCGATCGCACGCGCCACCGCGCCCGCGTGTCCCGCGATAACCAATTGATCGGGTGAGTTCAGGTTGGCGGCGCTGACTACTTCGCCTTGGCGAGCGTCCGCAAGCACCTGATCAAGTGCGGCCGCCGGAAGGCGCAGGAGCGCAGCCATCGCGCCAACTCCGGGTGCAACGGCCTCTTGCATGAAGCGGCCCCGCGTGCGAACCAGTTTCAACGTGTCGGTGAACTCGATGGCGCCAGCCGCAACCAACGCCGAGTATTCACCGAGGCTGTGTCCGGCGACGATATCGGGCGTGATTCCCCGCTCCCGCAGCACAGCGAAGGCCGCCATTGAAACGGCGAGCAGCGCGGGTTGGGTGTTCTCGGTAAGCTTGAGTTGGTCTTCGGGACCCTCGAAACAAAGGGTGGAGAGCGGAAACCCAAGCGCCGCATCGGCTTCGTCAAAGATCAGTCGCGCGGCCGGCCACTTGGCGGCAAGGGAACGGCCCATGCCGACGAATTGCGATCCCTGGCCGGGGAAAACAAACGCGGTTTTCATCGGGAACCATTCTACGCTGACGCCGGCTGCGCGCATGGCGCCAATGCTTATCCCAAGCCAATGCTTATCCCAACATGAGAGTAAGATCCCGTTCGGAGATCGGCTCCTGTGAGAAACCATGCGCCTTAACGCAATTGCGTCCAGCGGACTTCGCCTCGTAAAGGGCTTCGTCCGCCGCGCCCATCAACTCCCGCGCAGTTCCGCCGGAGCTCATACTCGCTACCCCGATACTGCAGGTGACCCGCACTTCACCCGCGTCCGTAGGCATGCTTGGATGCTCGATCAAAGCCCTCAAGTCTTCCGCGCGTTTCAGGCCGGTGAATAAAGAACAGTCCGGGAAAACGATCAGAACCTCTTCCCCTCCATAGCGACCGACGGCTTCTTTCTCGCGGAGGCCCTTTCGGAGCCGCGCCGCAGCCTCTTGTAACACCTGATCTCCCGCGAGGTGCCCCTTTCCGTCATTGATTGATTTAAAGTGATCCAAGTCAAGCATGAGGACGCAAAGCTGGCCCGAGCCGCCGCGGCACCGGGCGGTCTCACTTTCGAGAATGTCGAAAATGGCGCGCCGGTTCCACAACCCCGTAAGGGTGTCGCGGGTGGCCTGCTCCCGTAAGAGTTCGCGAGCAACTTCAGCGGATTCCACCGCTTTCTGAAGTTCGGCGGTCCGCGATTGAACCTTTTGTTCCAACTCCTGATTGCGTTGCATGAGGATGCGGACGCGGATCAAGTAGATTTTCCAAATCAAGAGACAGACAACCAGTGCCGCCGGCATGAGAAACCAGACGGTCTGATAGAACTTCGGCAGAATCCGAAAACGGTAAACCGCCTCGTTCGGATTCCAGACACCGTCAGCGTTCGCGGCTTGGACGCGGAAGCTGTAGGCGCCCGGCGAAATATTTGTGTAGGTCGCGCTCCGCCTGGCATTCGCGTCAACCCAGTCGGAATCGTAGCCCTCCAGCCGGTAGCGCACATGCTCGCGGAGCGGCGACACGAAGGTTGGGGCTGTGAAGTTGAAATCGAGGCGGCCTAATCCGGATTTAAGTTTGTTTGCACCATTCCTGACTCTTTCGCCGCCGTAAAAGATGCCGTCGAAATTGACTTGCGGCGGGACGTCATCGATCATGATCCGATTCGGATGAATCGAAGCCAAGCCTTCCGTGGTGGCGAACCAGAGGGTTCCATCCTTGGTTTTCCAGGCAGCCGGCTGCGCACCGATGCTGCATTCGGCGGAACGGAGACCGTCCTCGACGCCGTAAGAGGTAGAGTGAATTAATCCCGTTTTCCCTTCCGCCAAGCCATTCAGCTCCTGTTTTTTCACTCGCGCAATTCCGCGGCTGCTCGTAAGCCATAAGTAGCCGTAGTCATCCTCAAGGATGGCGCCGACGGTGCTGTCGAAGAGTCCCTGATTGACCGAGTAGGTCGTAACCCTTGCATTTTTGATTCGATTAAGACCTGCGTGCGCGGTTCCCACCCAAACGGCGCCTGCACGGTCCACGTAGATGCTCAAAACTTTATTGCTTGACAGCCCCTCCTTTTCGGCGAAAGTGGTGAGCTTGCCATTATAAAGGCGCGACACGCCTCCGCCGTATGCGGCAACCCAGAGCGCGCCATCCGGGGCTTGGGCGAGTCCTTTCACCCGCCCTGTCAGATGCATGTGCTCGAACTTGCCGCCTGCGAAACGGGCCAGACCGTCCTGTTCCTCAAAGCCGACCCACAGCTCGCCGGAGCGATCTTCGAGCAGGGCGGAGATCCGCGGCGGCACGCTCAGCCGCTTGCCGTAAACGGATACTCGCCCGTTTTTGATGCTGTTTAAGAAGCCACGGTCAGAACCTGACCAGATGGTTCCGTCGCGTGCTTCTAGAAGCGAGACGAGATCGCTGCCGCTGGAGCCCTGCCGCGCGGAGTAACTCTTTATTTTTCCGTCAAGAATCTGGTTGATGCCCCCATCTTCGGTGCCCACCCAGAGGCTTCCGTCTTTGGATTCGAGAACGCTCGCGGTGTGGTCGGACGAAAGACCTTCGCGCATTCCGAAGGTAGTGAATTTGCCCTCGCGCAGAGTGGAGACTCCCGCATTTGCCCAGCCGATCCACATGTTTCTCTCACGATCTTCAAACATCCAATCGGGGTCCTCACTAGGCAGTCCCGTCGGATTTCGTGAGTAGTTCGAATTTTCCGCCGCGCACGCGGGCTAGTCCCAGGCGCTCAAAGGCCACCCAGAGCGTTCCGGCCTTGTCCTCGAGGATGCATTGAATCTGAGCGTGGCGCTGAGGATCGCGCAACCACGTGGTGATCCGCCCAGCGCTCCAGCGATCGATCTCACCATTGCTGGTTCCAATCCAGACGGTTCCGTTAGCTCCTACCGTAAGCGCGTTGATGGAGTTGCCGATTGACTCGCGGTCACAACGGTAGGTGGTGAAGTGCCCGTCCGCGAACCGGACCAGCCCAGCCCGCGTGCCCGCCCAAATTGACCCGTCGGGACCTTGGGCGATCGTAGTAATTCGCGGGTCAGGTAATCCGTCGGCGGTTGTGTAAATTATCGATCTTCCATTCTTAAAGCGGTAGAGCCCGTGGTCGCTGCTAAACCAGACACTGCCGTCCCGGCTCAAACAAAGATCGTAGATATCGTCGGAAAATCCGGCCTTTTCCACCAGGTTATAAAAAACGCCATCGCGATAATGCGCCAAGCCGCTTCGTGTGCCGATCCATAGACTGCCGTCCGAATCCGCAGCAAGGCTTCTGATGAGCCGGTCGGGCAAACCCGCCGAGTTCTGCTCGTCGAACGTGCGAAACGACATCCCGTCATAGCGGACCAAACCCTCTTCGGTGGCGAGCCAGATATACCCATCGGCGGTTTGGGCTACCGACATGACGGATTTCTGGGATAAGCCGCTCTGCGCGGACCACGACGTTAGGACATACTGGCTAAAAGACTTTCCGGGATCAAGGGCGTGGACAGGCATCCTCGCCAGCAGTAGCAGTAGTAATGTGACCGTGATCTTCCGAAGTATCGTCAAATCACTTCGCAACGGGGCCAGAACAAATCTCCTCATATATCTATCGGCTGTTTCGCCCGTCAAGTTTAGGATTGAGCGGTAACCGATCGATTGAGGCCGGCGTGAGCGAAGCTTCATCGGACGTACAATGGCGTACGAGGTGGCTGCCCGATGAAGCTGATGATGTGGACCGTTTTCGCGATGGCGCTGAGTTCCGCGGCGTTCGGCGCGGAGAATCACGCCACGAACTGCCCGGCCGCATTCCGGCCCTACTCCAGCGCGGGGACGCCACTGCTTGATCTTCTTCTGAATCCCGAGGCCAAAAGCGTGGTGGACCGCGATCTCCCGGGATTTTTCTCAGGACTGCCCGGCATTCTGACGGGATCCGCGCCGCCGACCTTGGCGGACATTCTAACGATAAGAAACTTATCCTCGGATTTCATGCCGATCCCGAAGGACAAGCTCGATCAGTTGGACAAAGATCTGGCGCTGGTGCCGCTAACGGAGAAGGCGGCGGAGGTCAGGTGCGCCCGTTACGACCAAACTCCGCCGGTTCTGCCGGAAAACCTGACCCATCCCGCTATTCTTGTTTTTTCCAAGAGCAACGGATTTCGCGATGATCCGTCCGTGAACGCCGCGAAAGCCGCACTCAAGAAAATGGGTGAGAGTGAACACTGGAGTGTTTGGTTTACCGATAACGCCGCGGTTTTCAACACCGCCGCCTTGAAGCGCTTTGACGCGGTCGTTTGGAATAACGTGAGCGGAGACGTTCTGACCCTGGACCAACGGCGGGACTTCAAGGCCTATATCGAGAATGGGGGAGGCTTCGCGGGTTTTCACGGCTCTGGCGGAGACTTTTACTACGACTGGGATTGGTACGCGGATGCTCTGATCGGGGCGCGCTTTCTTAGTCATCCGATGTCTCCCCAGTTCCAGGCGGCCACGTTGAAAGTGGACGACGTGCATAATGCGATCGTGAAGGACGTCGCGCCGCAATGGACCATGACCGATGAGTGGTATTCCTTCAAGAGCGATCCCCGAGCGAACGGCGCTCACGTTCTGGTTACCCTGGATGAAAGCACTTATCACCCGATGAGCGGCAAGGTGGACCTGCGAATGGGAGACCATCCGATCGCCTGGACGCAGTGCATCGGCCCGGGGAGGTCGTTTTATTGCGCGATTGGGCACCGCCCGGAGGGTTACAGCGAACCCAATACCTACCGGCTTCTTGAGCAGGGCGTTGCGTGGGCTGCCGGACTCGGGCGGAGTGGTTGCCCTGCCGGCGTCCATCCGACGATCTTGCACTAGCTCTTTGTTCTTGTTCGCCGCTTATGTCAGCCGGGTATCTTCAAGGGGTTCGGTACGCCGTCCGCCGGGTTAGGCGCGCCCCTGGCTTTTTTGCGTTCTCCGTGATTATGATCGGCGCCGTAGCGGGCATCAACACCTTGATTTTCAGCCTGGTGGACGCTTTGCTGCTGCGCGCTCTGCCGGTCCGCAGCCCACAAAATCTGGTTCAGCTTTTCGAAAAGCGTCCCAACCTGCCGCCACAGCGGAGCTTCGATTACGCGTTCTTCCGGCAGTTGGAGGCGAATTCCTCCACGCTGTTCGACTTCATGGGGATGAACCGGATGACGGTGGCGATGGAGAGCGGCGGGGCGGTCTCGCGGATTGACGTGGAGCCCGTCACCGCAGGCTTCTTTCCGTCGCTTGCGCCCGGTGTTGTGTTGGGCCGCGAACTGGTTCGAGGAGACGACCATACCGCCGTTCTCGCTTTTTCCACGTGGGTCAGAAGTTTCGGGCGCGATCCCAGGGCAATAGGCCGACGAATTCATCTTGGCGGGCGCCTGTTTGAAGTAGTGGGCGTGATGCCCGAGAATTTCAATGGCACCACCCTGGAAATCGGGCCCGATGTGTGGGTTCCCCGGCGAAACCTTCCTGACTTTGTGATGAACTCGCATCTCGATCCGGATCGCTCCGCAATCGAGATCATTGCGCGGCTCAAACCACACGTCTCGCTTGCCGCGGCGGAAGCCGAAGTCTCGGCGCGTTGGCGTCGATACGAACAAAACGCCTCCGCGGACGGCGAGGACCAGCGCGAGTGGCTGGCCGATTCTCAATTGGAGATACAGTCGATTCAAAACGGCGTCTCCGCGCTGCGCAAGCAGTTCCGTAATTCGCTGCTCGCGATCCTGGCGGGAAGCGGGCTTCTTCTGCTGGCCGTCTCATTCAACGTCGGCGGCCTGCTGCTCGCCCGCTCCCTTGCATACCAGAAGGAAATCTCGCTTCGCCTGGCTTTAGGGGCAAGCCGTGCCCGCATACTTCGCAACATTTTCGCGGAAAGTCTGGCGGTGGGTGGCGCCGGGGGCCTGTTCGGACTTATTTGCGCGTATTCCGGCGTTCCGCTTTTTCTTCACTGGGTTCCGCCGGTGCAGGTCGGCGGCGAACTTCGAAGCTTGTCGCTGGTAATTCGGCCAGACACGCGGGTGGTGGCATTCTGCATCGGGGTCTGCGTGTTAGCCGCGATCGCGTCCGCAATCGCTCCGGCATGGCGTTCCTTGCGAATCGATTTGCTAAGCGAGCTGAAGACATCCAACGGGAGCGCCGGGCAGTCCCGATTACAGTTCATCCTGTGCGCGCTTCAAATCGGGTTGTGCACCGTCTTGCTTCTTTGCGCCGGGTTGATCGTCCACAGCTTCAGCAAGCTGCAAGCGGTGGATCCCGGCTTCGACGGGCAGCACGTCGCAATTTTTTCGATCGACCCACGAATGCACCGGTATAGCTCGGAACAGACGTGGGCACTGCAACAACGACTTCTTGCCGCGGTGCGGACTCTTCCGGACGTGAAAGCGGCCGGGCTTGCGGATGCCGCACTCATGCGGGGCGTCGGAATGAAGACCACGGTCGTGCTTCCCGGGCAGCGGCTGGGCGGCAGCGACCTGATGAACAGCAGCACCAACAATGTGACGCCCGGTTATCTGGAAGCTCTCGGAATACCTTTGATCGCGGGCCGCGCTTTCGGACAGCAGGATATCGGACTTTCGCCACCTTCTCCCGTGGTGGCGCCCGTTTTGGTGAACCAAACGTTCGTCCGCCACTTTCTCAAAGGAGGCGATCCGATCGGGCGCAGATTCGCGACGGGGAAACAATTTGTGAAGCCGGCATTCGAAATCGTCGGCGTCGTGGGAGATACGCAGTACCGGTCTTTGCGGGAAACGCCGCCGCCAATCTTCTACCAATGCGATTTTGGCCCCAAGACTTATCCGGAGGCGTTCACCCTGCACGTTCGCACGGTTGGAGACCCGCGGCGAATAGTAGCGCCGGTCTTCCGGGTATTGCGGTCTCTGGACCCGGAAATGCCTTTCTACGAAACCGCCGCGCTTAGTAGCGAGATCGAGCGTTCGCTCTGGCAGGAAGAATTGGTTGCGACACTCGCGTCCTGCTTTGGGCTGTTCGCGGCGCTTCTTTCTGGAATTGGGCTTTATTCGATCCTTTCTTACTTCGTGACGATTCGGAACCGCGAGATCGGCGTCCGGATGGCCCTCGGGGCTAAGACATCCGACGTCTGCTCTTTTCTGGGTAAGCGCGCCGGCAGGATCATCGGGGCGGGTGCTTTCGCCGGTTTCGGCTGTTTCCTTCTGGTGGGCGGATGGATTCAGAGCCTACTGTACAAAGTTCCGCTCGTGGACCCGATCGCGATTATGGCCGCTCTTGGCACGGTGATCCCGGCAGCCGTTCTCGCCATAACCATACCCGTGCGCCGCGCGCTCGCCATCGATCCGGCATCAGCGCTGAAGCATGAGTAGGTTAGGATGCTCTGATCAACGGGGACTTGATTGCCTTTCGCAAGCGCTTCTCTCCATACATGGATCGGTCAGCCTCCATCACGGTCTCTTTCAGAGGCGCGGCCGGAATTCTTTTGGACATGCCGAGGGATGCACTGACGCCGTGTTGATCCATCGTCCTTCTGATCCGGGTCAGGATTGCCTGAGAATCGAAGGAGTCGCACTCGATCCCGAGAACCAGAAACTCGTCTCCCCCAACGCGGGCGGCAATATCGGTCGCGCGGATGGCGGTTCTTAACAGAGTGCCGGCGCGGGCTATCAAGTCGTCACCAGCGGAATGGCCCTGCGTATCGTTTACTTGTTTTAGGCCATCTAAATCGACCGCGATTACGCAAGCGGGGTGTCCGTAACGCTGGCACCGCAGCTCCTCGAGGTCGAGGATGCGGTCCCAACCGCGGCGGTTGTACAGACCGGTCAGGCAGTCGGTCTCCGATTCCAGCATAGCCTGCTCGGCCTTGCGCGCCGATTCGGTAGCTCTCAGTTCGGCCGATAAAACTCCACTCAGCATGGAAGCAACTAACTCGATCAATGGGAGGTTGGCACGCATGGAATCGGGTTGGGGCTGAGGATCGATTGCGCAAATGGTTCCGAAAAGAGTTCCATCATGGTTAATCAAGGGAACGCCGATGTAAGAGCCGATTTGCATTTGCTTGGCGATCGGAGCGGCGGCGTACGCGGGAACCTCCGCCGCGGATGGCGCGACTCGAGGCCCGTTGCCCCGCACCATGAGCGAGCAGAACGAGTCCGTCCAGCGCAGCACGGCAGGCGCTTTCACCCCGTACTCGCTATCCTCCACATCGAGCAGGATCCAATCTTCCCCGCTCACACGGGTCACCATCCACATCCCGAGACCGACGTTCTCATGGAGGTAATTGAGCGCGTCCCGCGCCACTAGTGAGAAGTTCGGGCTTTTAACCAGCGGAGCCACGCTTGATTGCATTGAATGTTCTATCGGCACTTAGAAGGCTTTTCTTCATAGCGAGATGAAATCGAAGATTAAGCGAGAGTAAATATCGCGGAAACACACCTCATCCTCGATGTCCCAACCCTGCAACAACGTTCCGGGCGTAGCTGTATTCGGACTGGGCTACGTCGGCTGCGTTACCGCCGCTTGTCTGGCAAAGCTTGGCCATCGCGTCGTCGGAATCGATCGCGATACGCGCAAAGTCGAAAAGGTTCTTGCGGGTGAAACCCCGTTCTACGAACCCGGGTTGGATGCAATTCTCAAGGAAACCGTGGGCAACGGATTGCTTACGGCCACCGCCGATTTAGCCAGTTGCATCGACGCATGTGACATCGCGATGGTTTGCGTCGGCACGCCTTCCGAAGCGAACGGGAATATGTCCCTTTCCCAATTGAGACGGGTGTGCGAGGATATTGCGGCCCATGTGCCCAGGCGGTCCAGGCGTCTCATTGTGGCCATTCGCAGTACGGTTTTTCCTGGCACGTGCGAAGAGGTGGTTCTGCCGGCCCTCCATCATCTTCCGCTTGTCTCGGTGGTATCCAACCCGGAATTTTTGCGGGAAGGAAGCGCGGTGCGGGATTTTCTCGATCCCAGCCTTCTGGTGGTGGGCGGCTACGACGCGGAAGCCACCCGACGCGTCGCGGGACTCTATGAGTCGCTGGCGGCGGAGACGCTGACCGTTTCCTTACGAGCGGCCGAAATGATCAAGTATGCCTGCAACACCTTCCATGCTCTGAAAATCGGTTTCTCGAACGAGATCGGTACGCTGTGCGCCCGGCTCGGCATCTCTCCGGATGAGGTGATGACGACGCTTTGCTCCGATCTGCGCCTGAATATATCTCCCGCTTATCTGAAACCCGGATTTGCGTTCGGCGGGTCATGCCTGCCAAAAGATCTGCGGGCGCTCACTTACCGCGCGGCACGGCTGGACCTCTCGTTACCTCTGCTTGAGACCTTGCTCGCAAGCAACCGGACCCACCTGCAGAGGGCGATTGATGGAGTTCTGGCGCTGAAAGTTCAACGAATCGGGATATTCGGACTCGCCTTCAAAGCAAATACGGACGATCTTCGCGAAAGCCCGGTTTGCGCGCTGGTCGAAAACCTTGTTGGAAAGGGCCGTGAGCTCCTGATCTTCGATCCTCACATTCAGCTGGAGGAAATTTATGGGCAGAACCGCCAGTTCGCGCTGAACTCGGTGCCGCATTTCGAAAAGCTCATGGCCCACACCATCGACGAGATGCTTGAGCCGGTCGAGTACATCGTACTTACCCAAAAGCCAGGGCCGGAGTTTCAGGCGCGCATCGACGCGAGCAGAAAGCCGACCATAAAGCTTTTCGACTTGTCCTATGAACAGGCCCCACCACCGCCGGCGGCTTCGCAGGGGGAGAAGCGTTCCGGATTAGAGGCGCTGTCACGGGCGCTTTCGGAAAAGCGGCCGACCGTTCAAGAGGCTCTCGCGGATTGAGGCCGCGCGTGATCTGGCACACACCCGAGCCCGCCTCGGCCGCCGCCAGATATGTCTGGGAGATGATTACCGCGTTGACGGCAAACGGAACCGCCGTCACGCTGATCTGCCCCCGCAATTATCAGTTTCTGGAAGAACTACGGCGAAATCCGCTGGTGACTCTGGAGCTCACTCGAGCCCGTTCCACCAGTACGCAACGTGGGTTGGCAGGAAAACTCTGGACCAACGGGCTGTTCCTCAGTTCGTCCGCTTTCGCTCTTTTCCGAACGGCCCGGCGATCGGATCTGGTGCACTTCCAATATGTTCTCCATTTTCCGTTCTCCGCTGTTTTCTTTGTCGCGGCTCTCCTGAAAAGATGCAAAATCGTCTTCACGGTGCATGATCCGGTTCCTCATAAGTGGCTGCTTCCGCCGACGCTGCGATGGTTGGATCGCGGGCTACTGCGGTGGGCCTATCAAGTCTCCGATGTTCTGATCGTTCATAGTGAGCCCGGCAAGGTGGCGCTTCTCGATCAGTTTCACCTGGATGGCAACACGCTTTCAGTCATAGGTCACGGACCTTATGGGTTGGGAGGCGGCGTCATCCCCATGCCTCATTCGGAGAATCTGGAACTGCTGGTATTCGGCTCCATCCGAGACAACAAGGGCATCGATCTGGCGATTGAAGCGGTACAGCGTCTACATGCGAGAGGCGCGGCCATCCGTCTGACCATCGCCGGTGAAATTCAAAATGGGAATCAGGCCGAATATTGGGAGCATTGCCTGCGCCTGATTGCGCGGGATCCCGAAGCGATTCACGTCGACCGTGGCTTTATTCCGGATGATCGTTTGCCTGAGTTGTTCGCGCAGTGCCATTGCGTGCTGCTTCCATACACTCGCTTCTTTTCTGACAGTGGCGTTGCAGCCATGGCCATGGCGAACGGCCGCACGATTGTAGCGACGCGCGTCGGCGGTCTCGGGCCTTTGCTCGATTCCTCGGGAGTTGGCGTGGGAATCGAGGAGGCGACGGTGACGAGCGTTTGCGCGGCGATCGAAGAAGTTGCCCGGCTGGACATTGCGGAGCTCACGCGCCAGGGGCAAGCGGCCGCGGATTACGTCAACGGCGAATGTGGATGGCCCAAATGCGCCGAAGAAACAAGAAGGCTATACGATTCCTACCGGAAGGGACCACGAGAATCCGCCGTCGCGGCTTAATTCCCTTATTGAGAGAACTGGCCTTCCCGGGAATGCTCGGGAACGTTCCCGGCGTTTGACTTCCCCATCTGAGCCTGCAACCGGAGCAGCGAATCGGTGAAAGAAAGTTCCGGCACCAAGTCTTCGTAGACCTGCCACGTTTTTTCCAGCATCGTTTCCAACTGGAAATCGCGTTCAAAACGGGCGCGCCCCGCCTGCCCGAACGACTGGAGCAACTCCGGCGAGGATAGCAGCCTCTCAAGACGACCGGCGAGCTCGGGAACATCGTTGCGGCCAACCAGGAATCCAGTGACGCCCTCGGTCACCGCCTCCGAGCACCCGCCCACCGCAGTGGCGATTACCGGAAGGCCGGACCGCATCGCTTCCAGAATACTCAAGGGAAGACCTTCCCAATTGGTGGAGAGTACGAAGAGGTCGGCCGAAGCCAGCACTTGGCCCACATCGCCACGATCGCCCAGAAAAACGACTTCACCATCGAATTTAAGCGAGGACGCAAGGCTCTCCACATCGCGCCGCGTCGGCCCATCACCCACCAGCAACAGCTTCCAAGGCTTGGAGAGATGTACGCGGGCCAGAGCTTCCACGAGCGCGTGTTGATTCTTTTGGGGGGCGAAACGCGCCACCATGACGACGGTCCGATTCTCCCGGCTGCCGGGGGCGGCGCGAAGAGCTGTGTCCGGCATTCCGTTCCAGATCGTGACCAGATCGGATGGATTCCCCACGGCTTTCGCGATGGCCGTCCGCGCGTTCGCCTCCGACACAGTGATGATTTTTCCTCCGCGCCGGGCGGCCAAACGCTCCAGCGGGACGGTGATGGCCTGCTGGAAGCGCGAGGAGGCGTCATCGAAGCTCCAAGTGTGCGCGGTGAACAACACGGGCGTCCGGGTAAGGAGACCGGCGAAGCGGCAGAGCAGGCCCGCTTTTGAAGTATGCGCATGCACCAGGGCCGGACGCTCCGCACGGAAAAGACGGATGAGGTCGAAAAGCGCTTTGGCATCCTGCGCCGGAGAAATCGGTTGGCGCATGCTGGGAACGATCCGGACCGAAAGCTTTCTCAGACGCGCCCAATCGCAAAGATACCCAGGCTCACCGGTGATTAGAACAGGTTCGCATTCCGTGGGGTGGTTGGCCAGCAAGTCCTGCACGTGGACCTGCGCGCCGCCGCGTTCCGCGCGGGTAATTACGTAAAAGATCCTGGGCGTCGCGGCTTTTCGTGGAACGAACCGCTCATACAGCGCTTCCCACCGATTCGCGACGGCATTGATTTCAAATTGCGCGACGCAACGCTTGCGCGCGGACACTGAGAATTGCCGGCGCTCCTCGGACGGCAGGCTCATGAGCTTCGACAAAGCGCACGAAAGTGCCGGCGAATCGCGCGGCGGCACGATATAACCGCTCACCCCATCAAGCACGACCTCGCCCGTGCCACCCACGTCGGTAACGACGCTGGGAAGCCCGGAGGCGGCGGCTTCCAAGACGGCGAGCGGCAAGCCTTCGAGCTGGGAGGAGAGCACCAGTGCGTCAACCGCCGCGTGCAACGCCGGTATATCCTTCCGGATTCCGAGGAACACGACTTGATTCGCAATACCCAGCTCAGCGGCGCAGAGTTCCAAGAACTGGCGCAGGGGACCATCGCCCGCAATGAGGAGTTTCCACCTTCCACCTTTCAGCGGCGCAAACGCGCGCAGCATGTTGGGAAAGTCTTTTTGGACCACCATCCGGCCAATCGCCAGCCAGGCAAACTCGTCTTCCAGAAGCCCAAGCTGTTCGCGCATTCCGAGCCGGATCTCCGGTCTTGGGGCGAAGCGTTCGCAGTCAATTCCGATTGGCACGACTTCTATACGGTTTTGCGGAACAGCCCGGGTCCGGATGTAATGACGCTTACCGGCGTGACAGATGATGGTGGTCAAATCGGCAAGCCGGTCCGTTAGGCGATAAAGGAACTCCTTGTGCCAGGTGGGTCCACCGCGTTCAGATGTTTCCCGCGTGTTGTGGGCGGTGCAGATCAAGGCCGGCATGGGCGCGAGGATTCGCGTGCAGCGAGCCAGAATATTCGCGTGAATCATGTGGCTGTGCACGATGTGCGGCCGCCATTCGCGCACGATCCGGGACAGTTTGAAGATCGCGCGGGGATCGGGTAAACCCCGCTGCATGTTTAAACCCTGGACTGGAATGCCCTCGGATTCCAACTCGCCGGCCAGGGCGGCGGCGGGCAGCGCAACGGGTAGCAAGGAAACCACCTGGACGTCCCAGTTTCTGGCTTTGAGAATGCACGCGAGACTGGCCACCTGTGTTTCCGCTCCGCCGACCTGGAGGGACGTGACTAACAATAAAATTCTTCGTTTTGCGCCTGGAGTTTCCCGCATAACGGTACGGCGGTTACGCCTCCTCTTCGCTGAGGATCGGCATGACGCGGGAAGGCCGGACAAGGCGGACGCCGGAATCCCAGAGGTTGGCAGTGAGCGCCGATCCGTCTCCAAGTACGGAACACCAGATAATCCATGAGGTCCCCAACGATCCCGCTGTCAGGAAACGGATCACGTTGGCGAATGCGTACCCGCACAACATGTTGCGCGTGAAGCGCGGGCCCTTTCCTGTCCGAAACAGGTACTGCCCAACAATGACGTTTAAGGACAGCACCACGAAATAGGAAAGCCACGCAGGCAGTATCGCCGCGACCTGGTCCAGGGCGGCGCCGGAAAATTTGCCGCGCATGTAAATAAACGCCGCCACCTGGTAGCGGAACGTGCCAGTGAACAGCGCCAGAAGAATGGAGCTGCCGCCGACGGCAAACAAGTATTGATGGAACGTCCTTCGTTGAACGGCGCCAGTGGTCCTGCAAAGCCGCGCCTGCATCAACTGGGAAAGTGGCTGAACGAGCAGGCTAAAACCGAGCAGCCCGATCCGGCCGGCGCAATTGTTGGCCGACACCGCTCCTGTGCCCGCGCCGGCCATGAAAAAGAGAATCAGCATTTGATTTGCGGAGTACCCGAGGTTCTCAAGCGAAGAGGCGCCTAGTTGCCATGCAAACGCCGGGAAGCCGTCGCTCTTCCAGGGCCGCAGGATTCCCCGTGCGCCGGCAATGGGCTTCTCGCGAAAGAGCACCAGCCCGCAACTGACTAAGCCCGTCAAGGCAAACCCGGCCGTCATGGAAATGGGAAGACTCAGGTTTCCCAACTTCCCCGCCAGATAGATCACGCCCAGAGCGATGGTCATCACGAGGTAAGGAAGCCCCGTCATGGTGAGCGAGGAAAGATTTTTCCCGTGGCTGGTTGCGATTCCCGCGAATAGTCCGATCTGAACGATCGGCCAGTAACACAAGCTGAGAACCGCTAAGGTTCTCCAGCCCTCGGTGAAGTCCGTGCGGGTGAACAGTTTGAGAACGACCGGAGAGAAACCGAGAGACAGTGCGGTTAGCAGCAGACCGAATAACGTTCCATAGAACATCAAACCCGCCATCCAGGGAACGCGTTCCTGTTGCGAATGCGCGTCGGCGTAGGCTGGTGCGAATGCTCGGCAAAACGGTCCGAACATGAAGGACGCGACCGCCAGGGGCAATTGCTGGAGGCTGAAATACGCGTCGGTGATGGAGGAAAATCCGAAGCGGGAAGCGATAAACGTTTCCCGCGCGAAGGCCGACAGTTTGAAGCTAACCCCTAAGCCGAGGGTAAGCGCGATCAGTCCGTATGTCCTGGACCAACGGATCCCGACGGGCTTGATCATGCAGGCTATCGACGGCCCTAGACCGGCTCGGACACGGCACGCGGTACCTGGTACGTGGAATCAACCCGGCCGCAGTCCGCTACATCGTCCATCACCATCCCGATCACGTTGGCGCGGGAGCGCCGCAGTAGCGCGTACGCCTGCTCCACCTTTTTAACGGAAGAGAAATTCGCCCGAGTGACGACAAGCACTCCGGAAGCCTGGGAGGCGAGTTGAGTAGCCTCGGGGGCGCCCAACAGCGGCGGCCCATCCAATACGACGAAATCGAAGTCCTGGTAAGCGCGATCGAGAACCTTTTGTAAAGCGGACCCGACCAGATCCGGGCTCCTCTCGGACATTTGTCCGGCCGGAAGCAGGAACAGATGCTCGCGGGCGATCTTGAGCAACGCTCCGTCCCAGTCTCCCTTTTCTTCCAAAAGCTCGGCCAAGCCATGGACGACTGTCTTGGCGAACAACTTGTGCAGTGAAGGACGGCGCATATCGGCATCGATAAGCAGGACTTTCCGTCCGAGCAACGCATACGAGAACGCGAGGTTGGCCGCAATCGTCGACTTGCCCTCCCCCGGGCTGGCGCTCGTCAGTAGCAAAGAACGCAACGTCAGATCGGCGGTAGCAAAATCAATGTTGTTGCGCAGCACCCGTATCGACTCGTGATACTGCATGAGCATGTGCGTCCGCTTGCTTTTCGCCATTTTGCCGACGACGTAACTTTCCCTGCTCGGGCCTCCGAGTTGAAGGGATTTCTTGGTTTTCGGAAGACTTGCAATCACGTCTACGTGGGGAAGCTTGAACGATACGTCGTCCGCGTTACTCAATTTCGTATTGAGCATGTCGAAGACGATGGCGGCCGCCACCCCGATCAGGGAACAAAGGAGAAATGCAACGGCCAGATCGATCGGCATGGAAGGGAAAGCCTGCTTAGCCGCGGGACGGGCGGACTCTTCGACCTGAATCACCGAGTCCTGGAAGTTCCGGTTTATATCTTCCTCTCGTGTAACCCGGTCAAGATCCTGATAGAGTTTCTTGTAATTGTCCGACGCACTCTTGAGTTGAGCGTATTCAAACGCCGCGCCGTTGAGGTGGTCTACTTCGCTCTTGGTCTCGCCGACTAACTTGTAGGACTTCAGTTCGCGCCCGAGTGCCTGATTGTAATCTTCCTGTACCCGCTGCAGAGTGTTGGAGCGCATCTCCTGAAACTCCGTTTCCAACTCCGCCAGCTTGTTTTTCGCCTTTTTGTATTCCGGATGATTCTCGGCATAGGTGGTCCGAGCGACGGCGAACTCCTGACGCGCCGCCCCCACGCGCTCAATTATCTGCTGCAAAGGCTCGGCGTGGGTGGAGACCTGAGCGGCGGCGAGGTCTCCGGATCTGGTCGAATCCAGCACGGCCTCCTTTTTGACCCGGTCGGACTGAGCCGCCGTGAAGTCGGTATCGAGTTGCAATAGACGCGCTGAGAGAATGCTTACCCGCTGCTCGGGATCTATGATGCCCATTTGCTGGTTGAACGCGGCCAAAGCTTTTCCCGAAGCGTCCATTTTGTCCTGGAGGTCTTTGAGCTGGCGTTCAATCGCGTGGGTCGCCTGAAGGTAAGAGCGGTCGCGCGAGTCGAACGCGTGCTCCACATACGACGAGGAAATGGTGTTAGCGACATCCGCCGCTAACTTAGGATCAGGCGCCTCATACGATAACTCGATCAGGTAACTGTTCGGTATGCGAAGGACCTTGAGACGTTTGAGGACGATCGGGGCTTTGCGCAAACGGCCGGCCTCATCCGGCGTGAGACCCGTAAACTGCTTCTCAACGTCGAGGAGGTGATATTTCTCCGCAGCCGGCCGTAAAACCGGATCGGATTTGATCACTTCCACCTGGGTGATCATCACTTGATCCATGTCAAAGCCGGACGCCTGCATGCCCGCTTCCTGGCCCACGAAACCACTGTTACCGCGGCGCTCCACGTTGATCTTTACGCCTGACTTATAGAGCGGATGAAGCAGAAGCGTAACAACCGCGCTGGCAAGCATTCCGGCGGCCACGAAAGTGACGAGCTTCCACTTGTGCTTACCCACCACCCCGATGAAGTGGCGCAAGTGGGTGCCACCCCGTTCGTCCTCGTCACTAAGAACTTTCCGAAATGGCGGGGAGAACGTTTCCGGGTTGTGAACCGGGGTCATCCCTCGCGGTGGCTGAAACGGCGTTGCGCGGCGCTCTATGGGTTCCGAACCGTCTTTGATCTGCTCCATCGGATATCTCTAAGGTCTCCGTCGGTGAACTTGTCTATGACTCTCAGCGATTGGAGAAGATCAGCACTCCGGACCCGACGGCAGTCCCGAACCCAAGGATCCGCTCCACCACATCCATGCTGACGCGCCTGCCCGAATCGTCTGGGATATACAGAATGTCGTTCGGCACCAACGCGACATCCGGCGTGTGACGCTTCATGATCTGCCTTAAAGGAATATTGATCTCTACCCTGGCGGCCAGACCTGGAGTCGCGCGATAAACCACCGCAACGCGCTGGGAAAACGAGAGTACGCCCTGACATAAGGCGAGCGCCTGGAGCACCGTCAGCCCACCGTTCTGGTCCATCGGATAAACACCCGGGCTTTTGACGTTGCCGGCGATGTAAAGCTTCTGAGCGGCGGGCACGCGGATCTCTTCGCCTCCGAGCAACACCAAGTTCAGTGATGGATCCCGGCCGCCGATCAGGTCTTTCACTAAGATCTGGTTCACAAAGCCGGGGCCTCTAAAGGAATCGGGACGGCTCACGATAATCTCAGGGCCTGCTTCGGGAGACAATCCATCGGCTTTTGAAATGGCGTCAAGGAGCCGCAGCCCACCGATCGCCTGCACGGTCACGGGCTGGCGGACGGCTCCAACGATATTGACCGGCTTGCTCCGGTATTCGATGACGGAAACCGCCACTACCGGGTCCACCAGAAGCTTGCTATCCGTGAGGGCTTTCGTGACGAGTTTCTCCACGTCTCTCACCTTCAATCCATCCACATGGATCGGCTGTTTCATTACGGGAAGTTCGATCGTCCCCTCGGAGGACACGCGGTAGCTGCGGTCGACCGCCGGATAATCCTCTACATAGACGCTGATGAGATCTCCGGGACCGATGGCTTCAAACGAGAGATTCGAGAGGGCCGAAGGGTCAGTAATCTCGGGCCGGGCAGGTTTCCCCGAAGTTCCCGGATCAGTTTGCGCGCCCAATATGGCGGCGGTCAGTAAAAGAAGAAGAAGAGCAAGTTGTGGGTTCATAGAGTCCTAACTTCCGAAGCACTCGCGTTCTAAACCGCGCAAAAAATTGGTCTTTCACCCAAGTGGCCCGCATACCCCTTTCCTCTCACCTGGACGAAAACAATTTCTACCGGCGTGCCTCGGCAAATTCGAGGGGGAGTGCTTCAAGAGGGCTGCGCAAAGGCTCCGGCCAAACTACCCCGCGCCGATTCGGACATGGAACGCGTTGAAGGCACCAGGTGTTTACGAAAGTCGAGCGCGGCTTCCTCTTCGATAGAGAATGCGCTCACCATCACGGAAAGGAAAATGAAACCGAGGAAGTCCGCCGGCTCGCGGGCGTATCCGAAGATCCCCGCCGTTTCAAGCATCCCCCGGATGGCGATGAATAGAGCCCCAAACATAGCCCATTGCCCGCAGTGCCAGGTTTGCCATCGCAGGAACGCCAGTTGCCAGCAGCTGGACATCATAAACCAGGTGAGCGCAACCAAAGCGGTGAAGCCCATGAGCCCTTCCTCGGCCAAAGCTGTCAAATAGACGTTATGATAGCCGCCGATAATGCTCTTGACCCACTTAATCTTGTAATAGCCCGGTGAGCGTGAAACGAGATCATCGCTAAAGGATTCGAAACCGAACCCAATAAGGGGCCGTTCGGAAAATTTGTCCAGCGCCACCGACCACAAATCCGATCGCCCTTCCGAAAGCTCGCTCCACTGCTTCGGTGAAACGGTGGCGACCAGATAGCACGCGACCGCCAATGAACACCCCACCAACGCCCATGTCGCCCAGCGAAAGAGGATCTTACGGTTTCGAATGCCATTTAGAATCAGCAAACCAAACGCGCTCAGTAGGAATGACGCCAAGGGCGCGCGCGAGCCTGTCAATACAGTTGAGACGGCAAGCACCAACAGACCGGCGGCTTTCAGATAACTATTCGATCGAATGATACACATGCCGGTAATGTAGGAAAACACCGACGAAAAGGTAATCGCGTTCAGCGGAATATTGACGCGTTCGGCAAAGCCTTTGAACGCGCGCGCGGATTCGTAGGTGGGTATAACCCAGCCCGCGTAGAACACGTAGCAAAAGGCCATGTAGACGCTTATCACGACACTGCATGCAATCAGAGCAAGGCCAAACGGCCGGCGAATCGCGGGGCTGCGCAGCGGACGGCTCAGAAGGACGGCGATGCAGCAGAGGACGAACAACTTCAACCAATCCGTCATCGCGCGATCCACCTGTACCGAACCCAATGAGCTGCCTAGCCAAAGAGCGCAATATAGGCCAAAAAATCCGGCCAGCCGCGTCTCGCTCGTCGAAAGACGCCGGCGTCCGCAAAACACAACCATGAGAATCCCGAGACCCAGGATTGCCGGCCGCAGGGTCTCCGCCGTCCGGTCTGGGTGGTGCCAGTACAAGGGCCAGTAAATTGCGATAACTGCGGGAATCGAGATACCTAAGGCGTAGAGTACAAAGGGGTTTTTGGCATTGGGTCCACTTGAAGGTTGGCTGCGTCCGGCTTTAAGTAGGCTCATCCTAATATCTTTCGGAGGTAGTTGGCCTTCGGTACAAATCCTCTCAGTAATTGAATTGGACTCGCGAACCGAGTACTTACCGCGGCGGCATATAAGTTTGAGAGCGAAATCGATTTCCGGCAACTCCGAAACCGGAGCTTCCATTGGCACGAATTTTCTCTTTGCTTAGTGTTGTCCCGCAGCTTTTCTTCCTTCATAACGCGCCCTCGCAAGAGCAGGTTTTGCGTCCAAAAGCGCTGCCTGCGGACGTGGAACTGGTAAATCCGATGCGTGGTCTTTACACCTGGCTCGACGTCCACATGGCGCCACAGCCCGAACCGGCAATCGAGTTTTATAAGAGGATTCCCTGGGCGGCTCTGGAACCGAGCGAATCTCAATACGATTATTCGATCATCGATCGTGAGCTCTCCAAACTTCCTCCTGGCGGATCACTGTCCTTTCGAGTGGTGGCGCTGAATCCGTTCTGGAGTTGGAAGGATGGTAGCAATGTTCCAACCTACCTGATGGCCCGAATGCCAAAGGGCTTTTTCATTCCGGTTAACGGGCGAACACCACCGCGCTTATATATTCCGGACTGGAATTCCCCGGAGTTTCTGGATCGGTTGGAAAAGCTTTTGAGCGCCCTTGGCCAGAAGTATGACGGCGATCCGCGTATCTCTTTCGTCGATATGGGCCTGTACGGGACCTTCGGGGAATGGCACACTTTCGGGATCCCGGACTTTGCGCGCGGCGCAATTCCTTACGACGACAGCCGGTTCAATTCGCGCGGCGCCGAGCCCGGAACGTGGGCCACGCGGAAGCGCATCGTCGATGCCCACGCGAATGCGTTTAAGAAGACGCGGCTGGTTATGATGACTGACGACAAACAGGCTCTGGTTTATGCGCTGCGTCTGTCTCGTGAGGTGCAGATCGGGATGCGGCGCGACAGCTTCGGCTCAAATCATTTTTCCCGCGAGTTTGTCGATAATTCCATGCAGCCGTCAGATCGGGACCTGGTGCTGAATCGTTGGCGAACAGCGCCCTTAGTCACCGAGTCCTTTGGTCCACCGGAAGCTTTCCAGGCCGGTCCGGCGGGGCTGGCTGGCCAGGTCGAGAAATACCATATCGCGGCAATCGGCAACGGAGGCTTCGGGCCTTGGAGCGACTTGCCGACTGAAGATCGAGACGCGGTTCTCATTGCGGGACGGAGGTCGGGATATCGTTTCAGCGTGATGGAGGCGACACTGCCCGCGGAGATGAACGGGCGCACGGAAATACCCCTGCGAACGAGATGGATGAACCAAGGGGTCACTCCCAGCTATGAGTCCTGGACGGTCGAGTTTACGTTATGGAGCGACAAGGGAAGTCCGGTTGCGCAAACTACTTCCACCTTGAACCTGCGAACGCTTTTGCCGGCGGTTCAACCGACGGAGATTGTGGACGTTCTCAAAACGTCGAAGAAACTTGCCAAGGGCCGCTACGATTTACGAGTAAAAGTGACCGACCCAAGGGCTTATAGACTTCCGATGCGATTGGCGATCGAGGGCATTACTCCGGACGGGGGCTACTCCCTGGGATCTGTTTACGTAAATTAAACGGTTCGCTGTAAGCCAAGAGAACTCCGACGTCCGTTTCCGACATTCTTCTCGATGCAGTCGAATGTCATTGACTCCCGGCGTTCTGTCGCGGACCCCGCGCGTTCCGTCGCGTTCGGGACCCGTCTGCAAGGTCTGGATGGGATCCGGGGTCTGGCCGTATTAACGGTCGTCGCCTTTCATACGATGCACATGAACGGGGATCTCGGATTGTTCGGAATTGCCTGGGCCGAGTTCCACGGCTCGTGCTGGGCCGGCGTCGATTTGTTTTTCGTGCTATCGGGCTTTCTGATTACCGGCATCCTTCTCGATTCAAAGTCCCAGCCGGGCTATTTCCGCAACTTCTATGCAAGGCGAATGCTCCGGATCTTTCCTCTTTACTATGCGGTTCTCGCGATAGCGATCCTGGTGGTTCCCACCGTAGTCGGATTACGTCATCTACCGCCGGAATACTCCCGGCTGATCGGCAAACAGATCTGGCTATGGACTTACACCCAAAACTATCTGCAGGCGAGGTCCGCCCATACACTGCCGGGGTTCGGGCACTTCTGGACGCTGGCGGTAGAAGAGCAATTCTACGTGTTTTGGCCTCTAGTTGTGTTTCTATTACCGAGGCGGCGGCTGTTGCAATGTTGCTTCGCGTGTTGCGCTCTATTGCCGCTGGTGCGGCTCGCGCTGGTCTTGTCCGGCGAGCGCACATGGGCCGTCCGCCAGTACACTCACACTCGCTTCGACTCTCTGCTTTACGGCGCCATTGCCGCGCTCGCCGTGAGGCAGTTGCCTCTTTCCGGCAGGTATCGTGTTGCTCTCAAGACCGCGGTTTCGCTCGCAATCGGCACTTTAACCTTAATTGGGTTTAGAGATGGGTTCGTGCCGTTCGAATCGATTGAGAGCGCGGTATTCGGATACTCGGCATTCGGAATCTTATTCGCTGCGATGATCGGCTATGTGGCGACCAGTCGGCAGAGGTTCTCTGCTATCTTCGAAAATCGATACCTCCGCTGGTTCGGCGCCTATAGTTATGGGATTTACGTCTTTCACTGGCCTCTGGCACAGGCTTACCAAGCTGCTCTTCAACCTCGAGTCAGTGTAATCAACCCAGTCTGGCTGCCGGCTGTCTGTGGCTTTTTTCTAGTACTCACCGCGAGCAGCATCACCGCGTATTTAAGCTATGTCTGCTACGAGGTGCACTTCCTGAAACTCAAAAGGTTCTTTGCCTACCGCCGGCCAGCTCCGGCCCAAACGATCGATGCGGCTAACACGGACCTTGCGAGCCTGGCGGATGCTCTGCGGCAGGTCACGCCCATGCCGCAACCGCGTTCAGTTGATTGAATCCACAGTCAATCAGTAAGCACCGGCTGCTTTGATTACGGTGGTCACCGTTTTCACAAGAATCTGTAAGTCCAGTAGCGGAGACCAGTTGCTCACATATCGGCAATCCAGCGATACGCGCTTGGCGTAACCCGTGTCGTTCCGGCCCGATACCTGCCATAAGCCGGTGATTCCAGGTCGAACTTGGGTATAGGTAAGAAACGCCTCTCGGTAACGGGGTACTTCATGACTCACGATCGGGCGCGGGCCCACCATGCTCATGTCTCCACTTAAGACATTCCAGAACTGAGGGAGCTCGTCCAGGCTGAACCGGCGCAAAAACCCGCCGATCGATGTGACTCTAGGATCGTTCCGAAGCTTGTGGTCCGCTTCCCACTCCATCCGCGCTCGGGGGTCCGTCGCTAGAAGCTGCTGCAAACGCACGTCCGCATCCACCACCATGGTTCGGAACTTCACGATGTAAAACTCTTCGCCGCCACGTCCCAGCCGCCTCTGGCGGAAGAAGATTGGACCGGGAGAGGTCAATCTGACGACCAGGGCGCATACCGCAAGAACCGGGAGCAACACCAGCAGAGCAAGCGCGGCGGCTACGGCGTCGAAAATCCGCTTCGCCGCCCCCAGGGTGCCGCGTGCGAGAGGGTGCGTCCGACTAGCTTCGGATTCCTGGTGTTCGGTGCGATATCCTCCGGCTTCAATCGCGTCGTTAAGGGCCAGCAAGTTGAGACCGACGGGTGAGTAGGCCCCGACGGACAACGGAAGATCGCTTGCGCTTCCGCGCGTCTTTCCCCCGGAAGAGGCAGCCGGTTTTGAGAGCCTTGGGCGCTGGTCCTCTTCATCCGCAACCAAGAGTTCAGCGATAGCATTTGGTTCGTAGGGTGTCATTAGGCGTCTAACGGCGAAATGACGGAATTACTTTAGTGCAGAATCGCCGCACATTGAAGAATCCGTACGAAATCACGGTTCGCCAATATCGCGTGAGGAGGAAATCAAGTCCTTATACTGGACGCATGCCACCGGCCTTCATCCAGATCAACCCGCTCGACAACGTCGCGGTCGTGGTCTCGCCTGAGGGGTTCGAGGGCACGGAACACGTCCCCCAAGCTCAAAAAGTCGCGCTTACCGCATTCAGCGCCCGTGATCCCGTGCGGCGCTACGGGCAGATTATTGGACATGCGAACCGGACGGTGGAGCGCGGCGGCTGGATGCGGACAGAGGTCATCGACCCACCCACAGCGGTCCCACTTGATCGCCTGGAGTTTTCGACCGCCGTTCCTCCGAGTCCTCCGCCGCTCAATGGCTACACCTTCGAGGGTTATCGCAATTCGGACGGCTCCGTCGGAACCAAAAATATTTTAGCCGTTACGACTACGGTGCAGTGCGTGGCGCCGACTGTCGATTACGCCGTGCGCCGGATTAAAGCGGAACTTCTTCCGCGATACCCCAACGTGGATGATGTTGTTGCGCTGACCCATAATTTCGGTTGCGGGGTTGCTATTGAAGCTCCCGGCGCTGAGATCCCAATTCGCACGTTACGGAACATCAGCCTTCATCCGAACGCCGGGTCCGTGCCACTGATTGTGAGTCTGGGGTGCGAGAAGCTGCAACCGGAACGGCTTTTTCAAAACCAGCTTCCTCTTCTGGAACCGCCAAACTTGGTGCGCCTTCAGTCTTACGGAGGATTCGCCGCCACCGTTTCGGCAATCCTGGAATCGGCCGACCGGCGTCTGATGCAACTCGATCGGAGGCGGCGCGAGACGTTTCCCGCTTCCGAACTTGTGGTGGGCTTGCAGTGCGGCGGCAGCGACGCACTTTCGGGCGTAACCTGTAACCCGGCGGTTGGTTTTGCCGCTGATTTGTTCGTTCGCGCCGGCGCCACGGTTTTGTTCAGCGAGGTCACCGAAGTTCGGGATGCGATTCACCTGCTGACGCCTCGAGCCGTTAGCCCGCAGGTTGGCCGGGCCCTGGTCGATGAGATGCGGTGGTATGACGATTACTTAGCGCGTGGGGGCGCCGACCGCAGCGCCAACCCCACGCCCGGCAACAAACGCGGAGGCATTGCGAACATTGTGGAGAAGGCGCTTGGCTCAATTGCGAAAGCGGGCAGCAGCGCCATCAGCGCCGTCGCGTCCCAAGGAGAGAAAGTTATGTCGAAGGGTCTGGTTTTCGCCGCCACACCGGCAAGCGATTTCGTCTGCGGAACCCAGCAACTCGCTTCCATGAACCTTCACATTTTCACCACCGGCGAGGGGAGCCCTTACGGTCTCGCACTGGTACCGGTGATCAAAGTCTCCTCACGCACCACGCTTGCCGAGCGCTGGCACGATCTGATCGACATCGATGCGGGCCGGATTGCGACCGGCCAAGTAAGCACTCAAGATGCCGGGTGGGAGATCTTTCGCTTTGCGCTCGAGGTGGCGAGCGGACGGAGGAAAACATGGGCCGAGCATTGGGGATTGGGGAATGCTCTCGCTCCTTTTAATCCCGCGCCGATCACCTGATGTCAGGCCTCTTTGATTGTGATGTAACGATCCACGCCGGGATTGTCGATCTTCTGTACCTTGCCGCTCGGTTTCGGCCAGGTGATCTCCACCCAATCCATTTTTTCAGCCGGGCCGATCCCCAGAACCTCGCGCGGATCATGAGAGGAAAGGTAACTTCCGCCATTGTTCTTGAGCCGGGATCTGACTACGCCCCCGGCCGACCAGCGAATTTTCGCGCCGATTGCGTCCCGATTGCACGTGACGCCTTCCAGTTTCAGCCCCAGCCAGTGATTCCCTACCCCAGCTTGATTCTTCAATAGAACCGGCGCCCCGCCGTTAGTGGCAATGAGAATATCGATCAGGCCGTCATTGTTGAAATCACCGGCCGCCAAGCCCCTCGCCGGGTAGGACTTGGTAAAGGCCGGGCCGGCTTCACTCGACACGTTCCGAAGCTTTCCGTCTTCCTGATGAAACAGCAGCACCGGCTCGCGATATCTTACCTGAGCGGAATAGTTCTCGATCATGTCGTCCGGATGGCCGTTGGCGAGAATCAGATCGACCGCTCCGTCATTGTCATAGTCGAAGAACTTCAGACCCCAGCCGCTAAGAAGACGAGTGGATTGAGCGACGTTGTTTGCGCGGGCCACATCGCGAAATGCTCCATTCTTGTTGTTGCGGTAAAGGGAGAAGGACTCCTGATCCACATTGGCGACGAATAAGTCCTGGTAACCCGAGCCAAACACGTCGGCCGCGTCAACCCCCATGCCGGAGCGCGCCTGCCCATTCTCGCTGTAGCCAACCTCTGCGGCGAGAGCTACCTCGTCCCATTGCCATTTCCCGTTCTTGTCCGGGCCGCGATTGACGAACAGAAAATTCTGAACTGTATCATTCGCGACGAACAGGTCCATCAGCCCGTCGTTATTAATATCGGTAGCGACCACACCCAATCCTTTGCCGAGTGCGCGCGCGATATCAGTCCCCATCTGGACCTGCGAGAAAGTGCCGTCTCCGTTGTTGTGATAGAGAAAGCTCGAGGTCGGCTTGAAAACCCGCGGGATACAGTAATAGTGGCGGCCCAGCTTGTTGTCGCCACAGGACATGTGCTCGGTTTTCCCGTAGTCTACGAACGAGCAGAGGAATAAGTCGAGATGTCCGTCGTTATCGTAATCGAACCATACGGCGCTGGTGGTCCAGCCGGGAGTTGCTAAGCCCGCCGCCTTGGTGACGTCGGTGAAAGTGTTATTGCGATTGTTTTTATATAGGATGCAGTTCCCATAAGAGGTGACGAAGATATCGGGCCAGCCGTCGTTGTCATAATCGCCCACCGCTACGCCCATTCCAAACGTGCCGCCGGCGACTCCCGCCTGATCGGTAACATTCGTGAATGTGCCGTCCCGGTTGTTCTTGTAAAGCGCGTTCTTGAGAGGCTTTCCTGGCTTAAAGAAATCACTGGGACCGCTATTCACCAGATAGATGTCCATCCAGCCATCGTTGTCATAGTCAAGGAAGGCGCAACCCGGGCCTAACGTCTCCGGCAGATAGCGCAAGTCCGACATGGCGTTGTCATGAACCCATGTGATCCCACTCATCCCTGGCGGGATTTCTTCAAATAAGGGCGTGGTTTGGCGTGCCTTGAGTAGCCGCCCCGCGCCGAACCCCGCGCTGAGCGCCAGTAATTGACGGCGATTTAGATTCATCTTGACCAATCCTGGGAGCTTCGACTCCAAAAATTGCACGGAGTCTATGCATCCAGGAGTACAGCCCAATTCTATCTTGACGCAATTCAGGAAACGAATCGGCCGGCGCGCGCGAACCTATCGCTGGGCGAATGAGGTTGTGCCGCCGCTATTTCGCGCAGGTTCGTCCTTTTTCTGAGTGACCTGCAACGCCACCTTCGAGGCCGCCCGGGACCGCACGGCGTCGCGTGTCTGATCGAGAGAAACCAGCAAGGAATTACGGGATAGTTTTGTGACGATCGGTTTCACCAGCACGCGCAGCGATGCCGGAATGTCCCGTGTCAGCACGACC
This sequence comes from Bryobacteraceae bacterium, assembly GCA_965225785.1. Lineage (GTDB taxonomy): Bacteria > Acidobacteriota > Terriglobia > Bryobacterales > Bryobacteraceae > Bog-113. The sequence goes on from CBDDBV010000036.1 coordinate 231,826, forward strand.
GCTTCAATTTCGACATACACACCCCCGTCGCGCTCTTCGTAACGGGTCACGCTATACAGCTTCCAAATAAATCCGCTTCCCTGCCCGGCGGGAATCTTGTGTTCACCAGAGTTACCGTAATCCTGAATCTCCTGGATACGAGTTGAAGAGATGGTCGAATAGAATTTGTGATCGCTCACGCGAATCAACCGCGAGCAATATTCCGCATCCACCGCGGCCGTCACGAAAAGAGCTTTGTGCACCCACCGCATGGAAAAACGATCCTCGTCACCGGACCGATCCATAGCTTTCGAGTCCACCACTAGTGGCTTGTAAATCTCTTTATAATGATCATAGTCGCGTGCGACGGTCATAAGTTCGGCGATTGAGGTGTTCGGAATAAAGATCGCGCCGACCCAGTCGTGAATCAGTCCGTTCGGCACGGGCTTGTAACCTTTGCCATCAACCGGAGCCACCTGGCTCAAACCGTGGCGTAACTTGTCCTGCCGCTTCTGATCTTCGTCCGCCCACAGAAATGTCTGCCCGGGCGCCAGCCTCGCCTGCATGCCGGTCTCGACGGACTGAACGTAACTATCCCACGCCTGTACCGTTTCAGGTTTTAGCTCGGCTGCATTCATCCGAAGGGTGAGCAGGCTTAGTAAAGCCAGCATTCCAATTTGACTTATCCATTGGCCCAGTGTCGCTCTCATGCCGCTATAGATGACATCACGAAGTGGAAGTTTCGGGATACCGTGAAACGAAAAACGCGGATCAACCCATACAGTTGATCCGCAATTTGGTGACGCAAAGAACAAAAAGAGAACCGTACGCGAGTAAGTTCTAGACGCGGCGTGCGCGAACGCGCCGGGCGCCGAAACCGCCGAAGGCGATCAGACCTGCGCCGAGTAGAAGCATAGAAGCCGGCTCGGGAGCGTTGGCGACGGGGCTATACGAGAAGGTTCCTGATCCAGCTGAAGTGAAGGGCGAAAGCTTACCGGATCCATTATCGAGAAACGCCGGGTTCACCGAAGACAGGGAGAAGGCCAACGCTTCGCTTTGCGCGGACGAGAAATTGATAAAGCTGGAGTTGAAGACCACGGAGTTAGCGGGGGGCGTCGAATCCGAAAAGCTTCCGGAGCTGCCGGCCGATTTCCCGGAGAGGGTTGCGCCCGAGTCGCCGATTGTTCCCGAAAGCGCGTTCGTCTGACCCTGATACGCCGTGGCCAACGTAATGGAGAAGGTGCCGGTGAAGTCACCCTCGCTCAGGTTCCCGCCGCTGGCGGAATCGTTGGCGGTGGAAGTGAAATCGAAGTTTAGCGTCGCCGCCTGAGGGCCAGTCGGAGCGCTGGGGCTGTTGAAGAACGTGAAATCAACGAGGCTCGAGCCCGAAAAGGTTTCCGTTGCTCCACTCTGGGTGAGAAGAAAATCCTGCGTTCCGTTTTGTTCGTTGAATTGACCGAAAGTAACCGTTCCCGCGCTGGCCGGAATGGCAATTGCCGCGACCGCCGCGAGCGTGAATAAAGGCCTTAATAGTTCACTTTTCGTTTTCATTTTTTCCCCTATCGCACCGGAATGGTGCAGATCAAATTTGTGTTACTTTTCCAGCTTAGGGGCGATTACGGCTGTGCACAGCGCGCTAAGTACTGAACGAAAGTTCTAGTTTTCGCGGCTTGTACTAAACAAAGATTTCCGCCGCAGTGAGAAATGTGTTGGCATGGGCCTCAATCGTGGGTCCGATTGGGTCGGAGTATCCGCCGCCGATCGTAATTACGACCGGGATTCCTCTGCTTTTACAGGCACTTAGGACGGTGTGGTCGCGCCGCCTCAGCCCCGTGTGCGTCAGGGCGAGACGACCGAGGCGGTCCGTCACTAGCCCGTCGACGCCTGCCTGGAAAAATACGATTTGTGGTTCAAAACCAAAAACCGCGCCCAGTTCGCGATCCACAATTTCCAGGTAATCGGCATCCTCTGTCTTGTCAGACAATCCCACGTCCCGGCGGGATATCTGCTTCCGGAACGGAAAGTTTTTCTCGCCGTGGATAGATAGGGTGAAGACATCTGGATCGTCGCCGAAGATGGACGCGGTTCCGTCACCCTGATGCACATCCAGATCGATCACGGCGGCGCGAAGGATCATCCCCGCTTCGCGGAGGGACAGGACGCCAATAGCGATGTCGTTGAAGACGCAATAGCCGGAACCTTCGGCGTAAAAGGCATGGTGAGTTCCGCCCGCGAGCGCGCCGCTGCATCCATCCCGGCAGGCGCGCCAAGCCGCGGCCAGGGTTCCGCCCGCGGACGCGAGCGTCCGCTTTACCAGAGCTTCCGACCAGGGAAACCCGATCCGCCGGATTTCGGCGCGGCTGAGACCGCCTTCCAAAAACCGGCTTACGTAAAAAGGGTCATGAGCCAGTTCCACCTGCTCGCGCGACGCGAGCGGCGACGGTTCGAACTCGAAGCGCGGATCGTCGGCGAGAGATTCCCGAAGCGCGCGGTACTTGTGCATCGGGAACTTGTGTCCAGGCGGAAGCGGAATGGTGTAAAGGTCCGAATAGAAGAGGTGGAGCGCCATCGATCAGCGGGCGGAAAGGTCGCGGATGTAGATGTCTTTGAAGAGGATGTCTCCGCCGCCGCCCATGTGCATCTGCAGAGCGATAGTGCCAACTTCCGCCTTGCCGCGCGGGTCCGTGAAATCGACCAGGGTGACTCCGTTTAGGCGCGAGATATAGTGATTCCCGCGGACGGTCAGGAAATAATCGTTCCAATCGTGGGGCCGGATCACGGCCTCATTCTCGGGAGCGGGCCACGCGATCCATGCACGTCCATCCTCCCCGTAGACACCGCCGGTGTGATGCCCCACCGCGGGATCGATTTCAAATTGAACGCCTTGGTTGACATCCACCGTGCCCGGTTTGAAGGCTGTATGGAAGAAGACGCCGCTGTTCCCTTCGCTGATGCACTTGAAGCGGAGCGACAGCTCAAAATCTCTGTACTTCCGCGCTGTCTGCAGATAGCCGTAGTTCCTGGTCAGCGTCTGCCCATGAATGGCTCCTTCCGCGACCTCCCATTTTTCGACTCCAACGGTTTCCCAACCGGAAAGGTCGCGTCCGTGGAAGAGTGCAACCCATCCGGTTTGGGCAAACGCCGGAATATTGCACGCGGCGAGCAAGCAAATTGGCAGCGCCGCGGCTCTCAAGCAAGCTCCTGGCGGATGAGGGAGGCGATGCGTTCCGAGTAAAATTCCACGAGCGCGGCGTCCCGGCCTTCCACCATCACCCGCGCCAACGGTTCTGTTCCCGAAAAACGCACCACAATGCGGCCGGCGCCATTCATCGCCTCCTGGGCAGCTTGAATTTCGTGCTGGACGCCCGGAAGTTCCTCCAGTTTGCGGCGCACGCTGACGCGCACATTCACCAACTTCTGCGGATAAATCTCCAGATCGGCAATCAATTGGTCGATGGTACTGCCTTGTTTCCGCGCCGCGCCCAGCACCTGAAGGGCGGTGAGCATGCCATCGCCCGTGGTCGCGTACTCGCGAAGAATAACGTGTCCGGACTGCTCTCCGCCCAGCGAGGCGCCGGTGCGAAGCATCTCTTCGAGGACATACTTGTCACCTACCGGCGTCCTCAACATCTTCAGCCCTTCGCGCTGAAGCGCAATCTCCAACCCGAGGTTGGACATCACGGTGGCCACAACCGTATCCTGCTCGACACGGCCTTCCCGCCGCATGGCCTGGGCCATGATAAGCAGTTCCGCATCGCCATTCACGATGCGGCCGCTAGGGGCCACCATGATCGCGCGGTCGGCATCGCCGTCGAAGGCGACGCCCGCGTCCGCGCGATGTTCGGCAACCGAGGCGGCGAGCGACTCCACATGCAGCGCGCCACAATCCAGATTGATATTGCGTCCATTCGGATGGTTGTGGATCGCAGAGACCTGGGCGCCGGCGCGCCGGAACAGTTCGGGGGCAAGGTGCGAAGCCGCGCCGTTGCCGCAATCGATTACGATGTGCAAACCATCGAGCGGCATGGGCAAAGTGGATAACAGGAAATCGATGTACCGGGGTGCCAGGGAGTCGTCCGCATTGAGCGGCTGCGCGGGAACGGGATGCCGCCGCAGATCCCGGAAAATTTCGTGCTCAATCTCGAGTTCTTCCGCATCCGGCAGCTTGTATCCGGTGGCGGCAAACACCTTGATCCCGTTGTCCTGGTAAGGATTATGCGAGGCGGAGATCATCACGCCCGCGGCAAAATCCCCAGTTCTGGTAAGCCATGCCACACCCGGCGTGGTGATGACCCCGGCGAAACGTACCGGAACGCCGTGCTCCCGCAGACCGCCCGCGACGCCTTCGGCGATCCACTGTCCGGATTCGCGGGTGTCCATGCCGATCAGCACCACGGATTGCCCGGCACGGTTCGCCCGAAGGTCCTTCCCCAGCGCGCTGCCGAATGCGGACACGGTGGCCTTGTCCAGCGGCGGCTCCCCAGCGACACCGCGAATGCCGTCCGTTCCAAATAGTTGTCTCATTAAAGTGTTCAATTCCTGATGGTGACCGTGACATGCACTGGTTGAAAGTTGACGAAGCGTACCTGCGGCTCGGCGATAAACGGGGAGGTGATCACCGGCTGGCCGTTCTTTAAGCCGCTTAGATTCACCGGATCCGTGGAAACCGAATGTACGAGATCCACCTTGCTCCGGGGTCCGACGACGGCCAGAGTTGCGGGTTCCGTGGTTACGCGGCCGACCTGAGCTCCATTAGGCAGTGAGCCGCTCAACTGTACCTCCACCGGCACGAAGCGTTGCTCCCGCCGTTCAAATACATAGCGGAGTTGGGCTGGAACTGCGCGCACCAGTTGGACGCCTTTGGGCAGCTTCACCGCACTCGCATCGATATTGAAAGTCCGCTCTCCGGGTCCCTTGACGGTGGAGAAGTCCAGAACCACCGGCGAAGGAACGGCGCTGAACTGTTTCAAAATACCGCTGACGCCCACCAGTTCCAGGCGAACGTTACTCGCGATATCCGAACTGATTTCGAGATCCCGGGGTGCGTCCTTATACTGCACGGGAACGCGAAGGACGGTGGCCATCTCAGGCTCGCTTGCCACGAGCACCCAAATGATCACGGCGGCGCACAGGGAAAGCAGCTTCCACGGCCAATCCTGCAGAATCCAGCCGATCACGACTGGATGACCTTTTCAGCGGGAACCTGTTCCTCCACCGGCGGGACGGTGATGGACGTACCGGCGGCACCACTGTATTTTCCCGAACCGAAGTGGCGGTGAATCGTCTGGTCCACTTCTTCGGCGGTGAGGTTTGGCTTTAACTCACCAAACGAGGCCACCGAGATCCAGCCCGTCTCTTCGCTGACGACGAGCGAGAGGCAGTCGGTCTCTTCGGTAATTCCGATGGCGGCGCGATGGCGAGTGCCGAACTTGCTCGAAATCGCGGGATTGGTGCTGAGCGGCAGGAAGCAGGCCGCCGCGCTCACTTTCTCTTTCTGGATAATCACCGCCCCGTCATGCAGTGCGGCGCCGGGGTGAAAAATCGCCAGGAGAAGATCGCGGGAAATTTCGGCGTCCAGCCGAACGCCGCTTTCCACGAAGGTTCTGAGGCCGATATCCCGTTCAAGTACGATCAGCGCGCCCGTACGGCGCTGCGAAAGAGTGGAGATGGCAAGCAGAATCTCATCCGTGGATTCGGGGCGTTTGAAGCCGCGCCCGGTCCAATTCTTCCGGCCGATGCGCGCCAGAGTGCGGCGGATCTCGCTTTGAAACAAGATGACGGTTGCGATGGCCGAGTACGGCACCAGATAAGAAAGTAGAGACCGCAAGACTTCCAAACCCAGCCAGACGGCTAAAAGATAGACGAATACAATCGTCACAATGCCGCCCAGGATATGAGCGGCGCGCGTACCGCGCACTACTACCAAGGCTTGGTAGATCAGGAAGGCGACCGCCAGAATGTCGATAACCGACCAGAAGGTTAGTCTCGTAAATGGTTCAAAAATCGACATCGGCTGCCTTATTTTGCCATAGCGGTTTGCGGCGGCCCAACAAAGGCTGTACGAGCCGGGATCCGGCAGCGTTGAAACCATAGCCAACCGGAACTAAATGGGTCGGGTCTCAGAAGTGAAACTTAAGCGCCACCTGGACCAAACGCGGAGGCGCTGCGCTGACGACTTTGCCGAAGTTGGCGTCATCCACATTTCCGTCGACTGATGCCGGGCCGTAAAACTGGGCGTGGTTAAAGACGTTGAAGGCTTCAATGCGGATGTCGAGGGATCTCGATTCCGCCAGCGGAAAATTTTTGTTGAGTTCCACGTCGAAATTTTCGATGCCGGGACCGTGGAACATGCGGCGCGGCGCGTTTCCGAGCACACCCAGCGTCTCTGTGGAGAAAAGGCCGGTGTTGAACACGGGTTTGCCATCGCGAGGATTGGTGTTGATTTCCAGCGGGCCGGAAATCATCCGAGGCGTGTCGAGCAGTTGGTTGTTGACCCCGTTGCCAAGCGTCCCGAGCAGCGAATTATCCGAAGTGTCGCTGAGAGTCACCGGCAGTCCGGTAGAGAATCGTGACGTGCCCGAAAGACTCCAGCCTTCCGTGATGCGGTTATGCCCGAGGAAGTGATCGAAGGGAATGTTGTAGTGGTAAGTGGCGACGAAGAGCTGTGGGATGTCCCAGGAGGAAATCACTCGGGTAAGCGACTGGTTGAAGGGGTTGATTTGCTCACCAAGGTTGGACGCCTGATCGATGGATTTGGACCAAGTATAGCCAGCGTAGAGGGTCCCTTTCGCGCCCACCGAAAGACGAAAGTTCACCTGCAGCGCATTGTAGTTCGAGTTTCCGATGGTCTTTTGCGCGGTGGTGGAGCCGAAATTGGAGCCGAGACCCTGGCGAGTGCTGGTGATGACTTTGCCGGACGCGGTGGTGTAGGTGGAGTCTTCGCCGTACGGCCCGCAGGTGGAACTGTTGGGCGCCACCTCACCGGTCCGGCTGAGGCTTAAACACAAGGCGGCATTGCCGGTGTTCACGGGGTCGAGCACCAGAAGGTGATGCCCCTCATTGCCGACATAGTTGATGGTCAGGAGCGCATGAGAGCGGATCTGCCGCTGGAAGGAGAACATGAAGTTCTCGGTATAGGGCACGCTGTTCCTGTAGTAGAAATAAGGGTCGGCACTGATGGGAATCACGCTGGAGAAATTGAAGCCGGTATATGGGTGGGACTGCGAGACGTTGTGCGGCGGGAAGGTGAATGGATAAGGGTCGGTCTGCCGCACGCCATCTCCGGCGTCGATAAACGGCGTAGCAAAAAGCGGGGGGGCGGGACTTAGATAGTTGTAGCCGAACGGAGGCACGCCGTACATGACGCCCGCCGTGAGGCCGGGAAACTCGGTATAAAAAATCCCATAGCTGGCGCGGATACTGCTCTTTCCCGAATCTCCGAGTAGCAATTTGAGAAACCCGTTATCCGCATGAAGGGAATAAGCAACGCCGACGCGTGGCGCGAAACTGGTCCATTTGGTAGGCGAAAGCCCCGGAGGAATTCCGGGATCACCCGGCACCACCAGACCGGGAATAGCGTTCGGGTAAAGGACGGACTGCTCACCGGGGACCACAGTCTGAATGTTGCCGTATTTCTCATTCCACGGCCGGATCAGATCCCAACGCAGACCAAGGTTAATGGTGAGATCCCGGCGAGCGCGCCAACTATCCTGCACAAACGCTCCCATGTATTGATTGCGCAGATAGAAGCGCTGCCCGGTAGTCTGGGTGAAGTTACTTGGGAAACCCAGGAGGAAGTCCGCAAAGGCCGAGCCGGTCTCCGTTCCCTGGATATCGAAGGTGCCGTTAAAAGTAGCGTTGGGATTGGAGTTTACCTGATCGTTATGAAACTGCAGTCCGGCTTTAATCGCGTGGGCTCCGGCCACTCTTGAAACGGTATCGCTGGCATAGATGGTGTTATTCCACTGGTCGGTGTTCGTGATCGGCACGCCCATAACGAAGGACGGGAAGACGATATTCATCACCCCTTCAATGGAAGGATCCTGCACCACGATGCCGGCTCCGCCGTCGGTCTGAAAGCCCTGCGAAGCCAGGGTGACGCCCAGGCCGCCGTGCGGCTCGCCGATATTGTTCACGTCGCGCAGGAAACCGATGTGGGCTTCGTTCACGGTGCTGGCGCCGAACACTTTGGTATCGCCCAGAGTAATCATTTGAGCGCGCCCGATCGTTAACGCGTTAAATCCGGGTACGCTGGCGCCACCTTGCGCGCCGGGGTAGGGATTATCCAACTGGTAATCGTCGATGAAGTAATAGCCGGAAATAGAGCCAAAGCGCGTATTCGCGTCGATACGGGTTCCGCCCTTGTGGTCGGCCACGGTCTGCGCGAAGGCCGAGGTTTCGAACTGGTTGGTCCCGATGTTGGGAGCCGGGATGTACTGGAGGAGATGCTCCGCTGGCGCCGACCAGGCGCTTTGCGGGATGATCCCGCCGGGCAGAACACAGTCACCGGCATCGCAGCCGGGCGTATAGTACGGCTCGCCTGACTGGACTCTGTAGCCAAGTTTTTTACTTAGCAGACTTGCCGCGTAGGGGCCGCTGACGCTTCCCGTGAGTTCGCCCAGATCATCGGAAAAATCACCGGCGCGCTCTTGTTGGGACGGAACGGTAACGGCGGGTGAGTTGATGCCCTGCGTCGTGCGCGTGCCTTGGTAATCGGTGAAAAAGAATACCTTGTTCCGGAGGATCGGACCGCCGAGGGTGCCGCCAAACTGATTCTGGCGATAAACGCCGCGGATGGCATCGAAGAAGTTCCGGGCGTCGAGGTCAGTATTGCGCAGGAACTCAAACCCATCGCCATGGAACTCGCTGCTGCCGGATTTGGTCACGACGTTGATCATGCCGCCGTTGTAATTGCCGTATTCGGAATCGAAGTTGTTGGTGAGAACCCGGAATTCGGCGATGGAGTCCAGATTGGGAATCACAGAAGTGCCGCCGTTCATATGTTCCTGCACATCCACGGCATTGACCATGAAGCCGTTGGAAGACTCGCGCTGGCCGCTGATGGAAACGTCGCCTGGGTTGGCGTCGCCGGAGGGATTGAGGGTTCCGGTAACGCCCGCCATGATGACGGATGTCGGGGTCAATGTGGTGATGGGTGTTACTCCGGGCTGGATGGCGAGAAGATCGGTATAACTGCGGCCGTTCAGCGGCTGCTCGGCAATCTCCTTACCGGACACAACTTCGCCCAGTTGCGTGGAGGATGTTTCCACCCTCGTTTGCACTTCGGCGGCTTCGGAGCTGACCGTGACTTCACTCGTCTGCCCGGCGATCTGGAGCGGCACGTCAAGACGTATGGCGGAATCGGCGTCGATCTGGAGATTGGTTTTTTTCTGAGGGCGGAAGCCTTGGGCCTCAATGGTGAGCGTGTACTGGCCTACCGAGAGATTGGGAAAGATGTACTTTCCCTGGGCGTCGGTCGCCGCCCTGAATTCGGTGCTGAGCGCGTTGTTGACGATGATGAGCCGGGCACCTGGAACTACGCCGCCGGTCTGGTCTTTGATGGTTCCGGCGAGCGAGCCTCCCGATACCGCCCACGCCAAAGCCGTGAAAATAGGCAAGAGCGCGAACCCGCGGAATGGGAGAAGCACGCGTGAGGAGGCAATCACGTTCCTTTCCTTCGGCTCAAAAAATGCCAACCTGGAGTATCGGCATCGAGCGATTGCATACGAAGTTACAAGTAGTGCTACAGGGAAGATAACACGAATTGACATCAGGTGATACGCCAGACCGGACCTGTCGGATGCGGCGAGGCGACGCGGAATGGTTTGCGCGATAAGGAATCGGTAAAATGAAGGAAAGTTTCGAACAACCCATGGCATTCGTCTCCATCCCAGAAGCGATTGAAGAAATACGGACGGGCCGGATGCTCGTTGTGGTGGACGACGAGGATCGCGAGAACGAGGGCGACCTCACCATCGCCGCCGAGTGCGTCACTCCGGACGTGATTACGTTCATGGCGATGCAGGGCCGCGGGCTCATCTGCCTGGCGCTCACGGCGGCCCGGTGCGATCATCTCCGGCTTCCGCTCATGTCGGAGCAGAATACTTCGACGTTCGGCACCGCGTTCACGGAGTCTATCGACGCGCGGGAAGGCGTTACCACCGGTATCTCTTCGGCGGATCGCGCCCGCACCATTCTGGCTGCAGTGGATCCTGCGACCCGGGCGAACGATCTGGCGCGTCCAGGACACGTTTTTCCGCTGCGCGCGCGCGAAGGTGGGGTGCTGGTGCGGGCGGGCCAGACCGAGGCCGCCGTCGATCTCGCACGCCTGGCCGGACTTGCTCCCGCGGGAGTGATCTGCGAAGTCATGAACGATGACGGCACCATGGCACGCGTTCCGCAGTTGCTCGATTTCTGCGCGCGGCACCACCTGAAGATGACGTCCGTCGCGGAACTGATTCGGTACCGGATGCAGCACGAACGGTATATTCACCGGCGCTCGCAGACATTGCTCGACACCGAGTTCGGCGAGTTCCAGATGATCTGGTATTCCAGCGACATCCTGCCCGAGAACCATCTCGCTCTGGTGAGAGGAGACATCTCCGGCCCCGAGCCGGTGCTCACCCGCATGCATTCCCATTGTCTTTACGGCGATGTGTTCGGCTCCGTGAACTGCGAGTGCCGCAGTTTGATTCGCGGCTCCATGCGTCAGATTGCGGAAGCCGGCCGCGGCGTTCTGGTGTACTTGCACCAGAACGGACCTGGCTTGCGGCATCAAGTCGGTCCGCATCCGGAGCCGGGGCATGCGCAGTTTCAGCACGAGAACGGTATTGGAGCGCAGATTCTCTCGGATCTCGGACTACGCTCTGTCCAGTTGTTGACCAACCACCCGAGGAAGGTGGTGGCGCTCGAAGGGTTCGGCATCCAGATCGTCGGCCAGACTCCGGTGCGCAACCTGGCACCTTGCTGAAGACTCGAAATATACCTGGAACGCAACCATCCGCTGGTTCGTTACCATTGGCGAAGGAGTATTCTCCGTGAAACAAACCATTTTGGCCGCATCCGCGCTTTTTTTAGCCGGAACTTCCCTCTTTGCGGCGGACCCGCAGCTTCTGAACATGGCCCCGCCGGACACTCAGATGTTTGCAGGAATTAACGTCGAGCAAGCCAAAACCTCGCAGTTCGGGCAGTTCTTGCTAATGAACCTGCCCTCGAGCGCGGATTTCCAGGAGTTTATCGGGTCCACCGGATTCGACCCGAGGACGGATTTGCGCGAGGTATTGATTGTCACAGGCACGCCATCTGTCTCCACGACTCCGGGCGTAGGGGTTTCCGTCCACTCGGGCATGCTCTTGGCCAAGGGGACGTTCAACATTTCGAAGATCCTTGCTGCCGCCGCCACCGATGCGAAAGCAACGGTTAGCGCCTACTCCTCGGCGCAACTTGTGACTATCGGTAAGGGCGAGCAAAGTCAGGCGCTAGCGCTGATCGACGGGTCGACCGCTGTCGCCGGGCCGGTTGACGATGTCAAGGCGGCGCTCGACAGGCGTTCTACCGGCAGCGTTATTCCCGCGGCGGTGATGGCTCGCATCAATCAACTCAGCACCACGGAAGACATCTGGAGTGTATCGACCGCAAATTTCGGCGCCTTAGCGATGCCCGGCAGCGATCAATCGGGCGGCGGTTCGGCCGTCCTCAAGAGCATTCAACAGGCCAGCGGTGGCGTGAAGTTCGGCGCCCAGGTTCAACTGGACGCGCAGGCGGTAACCGCCAGCGCACAGGATGCCACTTCGTTGGGGGATGTGGTGAAACTGCTTTCTCAGATGCTGGAGATGCACGGTTCCGCGAACCCGGCGCCTGCGGGGCTAGTCGATCTGCTGAAGACGATGGTGGTGAGTACCGACAGCAATATTTTGAAAGTCACGTTAACCATTCCGGAAAGCCAGTTGGAATCGCTCTTTAAAATGGCTGAGCAGCACGGCGCGGCGCAGAAGATATAAGCTCGATGAGGACCGGTGCTCAAACCCGGGTGGGTTCCTTTTGCAAACCCACCTGGGCCCGAGCCATCACTTTCTCCATCAGGTCCGGAATTTCGAAAACGGCGCGATTCACATGCGCCCTAGCACGCGCTTGGAATCGCGTGTAGTTTGCGGGCTTCAGCATATCCCCGATAGCCCAACCGATCTCCTTGAAGCTGGACAAAACCATCCCGACACCCTGCTGCTGAATCCAGTCGGCGTTGTATCGCTCTTGCGGCAAGGTCCAGGCGTTCCGCTCCACAATCACCGGCAACCGCATGCAAAGCGCTTCACTAATACTGCCCGGTCCGGGCTTTCCAATGAAGAAATCGGAAAGATGCATGAAGAACGGCACGTCGCGCGTGAATCCCTCAATATGCATCGGCATGGGGGTTTTTATGGAACGAAGCCGTTCCGCCAGTTTCCGGTTGTGCCCGCAGAGCATAATCAACTGCAGGCGTTGCTCGCAATGGCTGATGCGCTTAGCGATGTCTTCCATATCGCTCGATCCGTGGCCGCCGAAGAGTACCAGCCCGGTGGGAAGCGCGGGATCCAGCCCCAATTTCTTGCGTTGCGCCCTGCGATCGGACTTAATCGGAAGATAGAACTTGGGGTTTAGGATCATGCCGGACGTGCGGAAAATGCGGTCCTCCGTATAGTCCATCCCGCGGGCCTGTTCCACCGCGTGGTCCGTGCCGCACACGATGTACTGCTCCTGCTTTTCGATCCAGAAGTGGGGCGGAAAATCGGCGAAGTCTGTTAGTACCGTCATCAACGGCACCCCCGGGAGAACGCTCTCCAAGCTCTGGAAAAGCGCCCGGTTGAAATTGGGGATCAGCGAAATCACCAAATCCGTGGGGTTGTTCCGCCAGTGCTTTTCGAGCAGACGCACTTGTTGATGGTGGTAGAGGCGAATGATTCCGTGCATGGCGCGCGTGAGTTGCGGCGAGCCCAGCGTCCACCCACGCTTCAGAGTGTTGTTATAGAGGTCCTGCATGCGGACCCCGGTCAATTTTTGGAAGACGTCGAGGGAGTCGAACAGCTCCTGCAGATTCAGCATCTCGATCCGCCACGGGCGGCCGTGTTCCTGAATCACCTGGCTCAATGCGTTGGCGGCGCTACGGTGACCGCCGCCGGCATCGAAAAAGATCAGGTGGATTGTCTTCATCCGCTCGTTCGATTCTTGCATGCGCGCGCCCGCCCGCGCCTCGCCCGGACTCCTGCGCGGCTCTACTGCTTTTGCTTGCGGTTTTTCAAACAGAAACAAGCTCATTCACTATTGTTTTTTCTTTCCGTCACCCAACCGTGACATGGTTCGCACTATAAAGGTTGCATGCGGTGCGACTTGCATGTGCATACGGTTCACTCGGGGCTCTGCAGCATCCCCGTAATCAAGGCCTTCTGCAACGAGAGCTACTCGAAGCCAGAAGAAGTTTATAACAAGTTGAAGCGGCAGGGAATGTCGCTTGTCACCATAACCGACCACGATTCCATCGAAGCGGTGGAGTCGCTGCGCCGCCACCGCGACTTTTTCGTGAGCGAAGAGGTCACCTGCACAACGCCCAGCGGATCTGAGATGCATGTGGGAGTGTACGACATCAACGACCGGCAGCATATCGAAGTACAGCGCCGCCGTCACGACTTCGCGTCCCTGATCGCGTACCTTCGCGAACACAAGCTTTTCTTCAGCGCAAACCATATCTTCTCCAGCCTTACCGGACGCCGCACTATGGCCGACTTCGAATGTTTCGAGGCTGAATTCGATGCGTTCGAAGTGCTGAACGGCTGCATGCTGGAAGTAACGAACCGGCAAGCGGCCGAGTTCGCCGCGCGATCGGGCAAAATCGGGCTGGGCGGCAGCGATGCGCATACATTGTCTACGGCAGGCTGCTGCTGGACGGAAGTGCCGGGAGCGCGTGATAAAGCGGAATTCCTCGCCGGACTGCGGCAGGGACGTGGCAATCCGCACGGCGCCAACGGCAGTTACTATAAACTCACGCGTGATATCTTACAGATAGGAGTGTCCATGGTGCAGACTGCCCCTCTAACGGCCCCGGTGGCCCTGCTGGGTGGTTTAGCGCCTGTGATCACCCTGATCAACTATATCGTCGAGAAGCGTTTCGCAAGCGTTTGGGAGCGGCGGCTGGCCACTGTACAGAGCCTCGCGCCCGCGATGGACGAGGCGGCGTGACGGGACACTCCGTTCTCGACTACATCGCCACGCGCGATCAGAGATTAATGCGTAGGGTGAACGGCTGGCGCGCCCCGCGCTGGATCCGTTTGTGGATGGTCTACGCGACCCGCGGCGGCGATGGCTGGCTTTGGTACGCCATGGGCGCGATCATTCTGCTGTTCGGCGGCCCGGAGCGTTATGCCGCGGTCGGCGCTTCCGCTCTGGCGACCGCGGTTGGGATCTTACTCTTCATCAAACTGAAGCGAATCTGTAACCGTCGCCGCCCCTGCGCAATGGCTTCGCATTGCTGGGCGAGTTTACTGCCGCCGGACCAGTTCTCATTTCCTTCGGGCCACTCGATAACGGCGTTCGCGGTGGCGACACCGATGTTCCTTCATTATCCGTCGCTGCTGGCCGGACTGGTTTTCTGTGCGATGAGCGTGGCGGTTTCCAGGGTGATGCTGGGGTTGCATTTCTTGAGTGATGTGCTGGCTGGATGCGCGGTTGGGTTTGGGTTGGGTTACGCGGCGTATTGTATTTTCTAGAAGCTGCGGCCAACGGCTTCCGTGGTTCCGAACAAAATTGCAGGGTATGGAACGGCGTTTCGGACCGTCGCTCCCTTTACTTTGCCGGTTAAAAACTCCGCGCCACCACCAACTCCGCCAACCCAATCAAACTCCTCTGATACGGGGAATTCGGCAAGTCCGTCACAATCCGGATCGCTCGCTCGCTGAACTGCTGAGCGCGATCCAGTGCGCGCTTGATCCCGCCCCGCCGCTCGATCATCTCCCGCACGCGCTCAAAGGGCACGCGTGTGTAAGCCCGGTCGAGCAGCACGGTCTCAATCTCCGCGCGTTCCCCTTCACTCCCCTCCTCCAGTGCGTAGACCAAGGGCAGCGTGACTTTTCCTTCGCGCAGGTCGCCGCCCACCGGCTTGCCCAGGACCGTTTCTTCCGCGTTGAAATCCAACACGTCGTCGATCAGTTGAAACGCCATGCCCAGGTTCCACGCGAACTCGCCCAGCTTCTCCTCGAGCGTCGTGTCCGCCCCCGCGACGATCGCCCCCAGCTTTGCGCACACGCTGAACAGCCCGGCGGTTTTGCGGTCCACCAGTTCCATGCAATCGGCTTCGGTCACTTCCAGCTTGCCGATGCGCTCCAGTTGGATCAGTTCGCCCTCCACCATGAGCTGCGTGAGGCCGATCAGCAAGTCCAGAATGTGGAAGTTGCGCATGCGCAGCGCAATCTGGAACGCCTGCATATAGAGCCAATCGCCCGCCAATACGCTGGTGTGGTTGCCCCACTGCGCGTTGGTGGATGGCCTTCCCCGGCGCGTACTCGCCATGTCGATCACGTCGTCATGCACCAGGGTCGCGGTGTGCAGCATTTCCACCACGGCTGCGAGACGGATAGCGGGCGTTCCGAGCGTTTCGCCGTCCGCCGCCAACTGCGCGCAAAGCAGCAATAAGGAAGGCCGCAGACGCTTGCCGCCGCTGTTCTGGAGCGCGCTCGCAATGCGCGTCACCGCTTCCACGCTGGCCACCGATTCCAGCGCCAGTTCGCGCTCCACCCCGCGAAGCTCTTCTTCGACCAGACCGAACATCTCCGGAGTGGAAGCGATTTGCCCCGTCTTACTTGTATTCATCGGTTTCCCCAGTGTAACTACTGAGGCACAGCCGTTCGAAGTTGGCCGTCGTCAGTTCCGCGATACGCTCGGAATCCGTCCCGCGAATCTCGGCCAGCTTGCGCACGGTCTCCACCATGAACGCCGGCTCGTTGCGTTTCCCGCGATACGGAGCGGGCGCCAGAAAAGGCGCGTCCGTTTCCACCAGCAGCCGGTCGTCCGGCACAATCGCCGCCGCCAGCCGGTTCTCTTCGGATTTCGGGAACGTGATCACCCCGCCGAAACTCACGTGAAAGCCCAGTTCCAACGCCTCGCGCGCTTCCTCCGGTCCGCCGGTGAAGCAGTGCATGATTCCCGTCCTTCCGTGCCAATGTTCGCGCAACAGCCGCATGGTTTCCGCCCACGCCTCGCGCGTATGGATCACGACCGGCAACCCCGCGTCTCCAGCAATTCGCAACTGCTCCACAAACACTCCAGACTGCACCGCGCGCGGCGAAAAGTCGTAGTGGTAATCCAACCCGATCTCTCCCAGCGCCACAGTCTTAGGATGCCGGGCGAGCTCACGCAGCCGCTTGAAAGTTTCCGAGTTCGCTTTCGACGAATCGTGGGGGTGCACGCCGATGGTGGCGACAAACCCTTCATGCGCGTCCGCCATCCGCAATCCAGCTTCCAGATCCGGCGGACCTTCGCCCGTTCCGATGGCCATGAAACGCGTTACGCCCGCCGCCCGCGCGCGCTCAATAGTGGCCGCCAGATCGTCGCGGAACTTGGGGCTGTCAAGGTGGCAATGAGAATCGACCAACTTCACTTCAGGCGCGCACCCACCGGAACGTCTTCCAGAAAACCGGTCAGCACCGGCTTGCCGCCATCGAGCGACGCCGCAACAATCATGCCCTGCGACAGAATCCCGCGCAGCTTCCGCGGTTCCAGATTCGCAACGATTACCACCTTGCGCCCCACCATCAATTCCGGGCGATAAGCCTGCGCGATGCCGGCGACGATCGTACGCGGATCGGGCTCGCCGATGTCCACTTTGAGATGCAGAAGCTTGTCGGCGCCCTTTACCGGTTCAGCTGAAATCACTTGGCCGACGCGCAGGTCCACCTTCGAGAAGTCTTCTATGCCGATCGGCGGCGCGATCTCCGCAATCCCCGTGGGCAGTTCCTTCTTTGCGGGCTGGCCGAGGAGCGCAGCCTGTTGCAGCCCCACTTCCTGCTCCAGCACCCGCATCTTTTCAATCGAATCGGTTGGCTCAAGGCGAGGAAACAGCCCGGCAATGTCGCCGATCGGCTGGCTTACGGGATAGCCGCCCCACCGCAGATCATCAAGGCGCAGATCCCGTGGATCGCTCGTCATTCCCAGCTGGGCCCAAATCTTCGCGCTCGATTCCGGAAGAACGGCCGCCAGCAGCACCGCCGCCACGCGCACCGTCTCCGCCGCCGTGCCCAGCGCCGCATCTAGCTTCCGGCCGGACTCTTCGTCTTGCGCCCGCGCCAGCTTCCACGGGGCCTGCTCCACGATGAACTTGTCGGCTAGCGCCAACAGTTGCCACACGGCTTCCAGCCCGCGCGAAAACTCGAACCGGTCGAAATTCGCGATCGCCGCCGCGATGATCTCCTTCGCCGTTTTGCCGATCTTTTCATCGAACGCCGCCGGGACCACGCCGCCACGATACTGCTTCACCATCGTCAGCGTTCGGTTCACCAGGTTACCCAGCCCGTTCGCCAGGTCGGAGTTGTAGCGCGACACCAACGCGTCGTAGCTGAACGTTCCATCCTGCCCGAACACAATCTCGCGGAACAGAAAATAGCGCAGCGCTTCGATGCCCATCACCTGGCGGATAGGATCAGTCCGCACAATGTTCCCGCGCGACTTGCTCATCTTGTCGTTCTCAAATAGCAGCCAGCCGTGCGCAAACACCCCGCCCGGCAGCGGAAGATCCGCCGCCATGAGGAACGCCGGCCAGAACACCGCGTGAAACCGGACGATCTCTTTGCCGACCAGGTGCAAAGCCGCGGGCCATTCGCCGGTATCGCGCGCCGCACTCAGGTATCCGATCAGCGCATCGAACCAAACGTAGAAAACGTGCGGACCTTCCACCGGCAGCGGAATGCCCCACTTCAAAGTGGTTCGGCTGATCGATAGGTCTTGCAGGCCCTGCTTTACAAAGCTGATGACTTCATTGCGGCGCGATTCCGGCCGGATGAAATCCGGATTCTCGTCATAGAGCGCCAGCAACTTATCGCCGAATGCCGATAGTTTGAAGAAGTAATTGTCTTCGGTCACCGTTTCGGTGGGACGCCCGCAGAACGGACAAGCGTCGCCGGGCTTGGCGTCATTCACATACAGCTCATCGGAAACACAATACTCGCCGGTGTAGCTGCCCTTGTAGATAAAGCCATTCGCCTCGCAGCGCTGGAATAGCCAACGGACGGTCTCGGCATGTTTCGGATCGGTAGTACGGATGAAGTGGTCGTAGGAAACGCCGATCACATCCCACTGCCGCCGAAACTCCGCGGACACTGTATCCGTAAACTCCTTCGGCGTGCGCCCGCTTGCCTCCGCGGACCGCTCCACTTTCTGTCCGTGCTCATCGGTGCCGGTCGTCAACGTCGCGTCGAAGCCCTGCATACGTTTCAAGCGCTTGATAGTGTCGGCGGCCAGCGTGGTGTACGTGTGTCCAATATGCGGGGCCGCATTGACATAGTAAAGCGGCGTGGTCAGGTAGTATTTCATCGAATCGATTTCTGATATTCGTAGATTGCTTCGGCCAATATGGCTTTCAGCGGCACCGATTGCTCACGCGCCAGTGCGCGGCAGTCCTCGTACTCCGGTGCGATATTGCCGGAATCGGACACCTTCACCCGCACCTTGCCGAAGCGCGTATCCACTTCGATGAGCCTGCGCGCCTCCACGATTCGCTCCGCCACATAACTGCGCAACCCAATAGTCGAAGTTTCAGCGAAAACAATCGTCGCCAGCCGTTCGCGATCTTCCGGTTTAGCAATCACACGCAGCAGCGATCCCGGGCGCCCTTTCTTCATCTCGATCGACTGCAGAGAGGCGTCCAACGCACCCGCATCCATCAGCCGCTCAATGGCATAGGCCAGCACCTGCGGGCTCAGGTCGTCGATGTTCGCCTCCAGCACCGTCACCGAGGACGCTTCGGCCGCGCCGCTCGCCGTCCCCACCATCAGCCGCAGCACATTGGCGTGCTCCTTGAGATCTCTATCGCCCGCGCCGTAACCAATCTTTTCAATGCGCATCGGTGGCATTGTCCCGAAGCCCTCGGCGAGCGTCGTCACCACCGCCGCACCGGTGGGTGTCGTCAACTCCATGGCCGGACCTCGCGCGTAAACGGGCACGTTTTTGAGCAAAGCCGCGGTTGCCGGGGCGGGAACGGGTAACGTCCCGTGCTCCGTCTCCACCGTTCCCGAGCCGGCGTTCACCGGTGAACAGCGAATCACGTCCGCGCGCAGCAGATCGAAGCCCATGCACGCGCCCACGATATCGGCGATAGAATCGACCGCGCCGACTTCGTGGAAGTGCACTTTTTCCAGGGACACGCCATGCACCGCCGCTTCGCATTCCCCGAGCCGCTGAAACACGCGCGCGACATTCTCTTTCACGCGTCCGGGAAGCTCGGCCCCATCCACCATCTTGAGAATTCCGCTAAGATGCCGATGCTTCTTCTGCTCCGGCGCGCTCACCCGAAACTTGGTCGCGCCGATGCCGCGCCGCAGCACGCGCTCAAAGGTAACCTGCGCGTCGGTTCCGAGCGAATGAATGGCGGAAGCGATGGCTCGAGAGTCCGCCCCAGCATCGGCCAAAGCGCCCACGAGCATGTCGCCGCTTAGGCCGGAAAAGGCGTCCAGATAACAAATAGTCAATAGTTTGCTATTATCTCATCGGCCAGGTTAAGCCAAGTTCCATCCCGTCCTCAGCGCCGTTTCTCGCGCTTCTCCAGCGTGTACTGCGCGAGCCTCAGCCCGTTCGCGGAATCTTCGATCAACAGCGCCAGCCGCCGCACGCGCGTCTCTTCCTTTTTCGCGCTCATCACCCAATACTTCGCAACCCTCTGATAGGACGGCGCCTGTCCGCGAAAGAACTCCCACGCCGCCCGGTTCGCCCGCAGCCGCTCCCCAAACTCCGCCGACAGCTCCCGTTCGGCATTTTCATACGAGTATCGCCGAGCAGCCACCCGATCCGCGCGTGCGAATGCCGCCATCCCCGGCGTCTCCACCCGCTCTTCCGCGATCAGCTCCCCGATTCGTTTGCGATTCACCTCGCTCCAGATACTCACCGCCTTCCGCGGCGTGAACCGGATCGTGTAAGACTCCTCATCGCGTCCCCTTCGCACTCCGTCGATCCATCCGAGGCAAAGCGCCTCATCCAAGGCCTCCGCATACGTAATGCCACCGCGCCCCGATCCTTTCTTGAAGAAACCCAGCAGCAGCTCGGCGGCGCGGTCATGATTGTTCCGCAGCCACTCGCGCCACTCGCGCCCGCTAGGAAAGAAAACGGCGTCCACTTCGATGATGATAATGGAGCGAATGTCCTACGGTTTAGCTTTGCCGGCCCTGCTCTCGCAGGCACTGGTCGCGTTCACCATCGAATTCGACAACGAAGCCGAACATCGGATGCCTCACTGGACGACCAATTTCGGTTCGGCTCGCAAATCGCGTTCCGTTGCATGGTTGGTGTCCATGGTCATGTGGTCGAACTGCATGCGGTTCGTCACCGAACAGGGCATCTCGGTGCGCGAACTCGAGGCCCGCGCCAAGACGCCAACCAACCTGCATGGGATGCAGCGCTGGGGTTATATCACCATCTCACCCGACAAAATCATCCGTGCCACTTCCGCAGGTCGCAACGCCCAGGAAATCTGGCGGCCGCTCTTCGGGGAAATCGAAGACCGCTGGCGCACCCGCTTCGGCGATCGCGAAATCGAACACCTCTTGCGGTCTCTATCGGAGGTGAACGCCCGGATCAAACTCGACCTGCCCGACTGTATGCCCATTCTGCATTACGGTCTGTTCAGCCACGTTCCCCAGCCAAAGCAATCCATACACAAATCCGAACCGGAACTCCTTTCGCTCGCCGCCCTCCTTTCTCGTGTCCTTCTCGCGTTCGCTATCGAGTTCGAGCGGGAATCGGCTCTGTCTATCGCCATCAGCGCCAACGTACTCCGTATCCTCGGTGCGAAAGGCTCTCGCATACGAGACCTGCCCCTACTCAGCGGCGTCTCGAAGGAGTCGATCGCGATGGCGATGGGCATTCTCACGAAGGGTCTTTTCTCCGTGCTTGAACCCGACCCCGCGGCGCGCTCAGGCAAGGCCGCAAGCCTCACGCCGAAGGGCCTTCACGCCCAGGCGCTTTATTTTCAACTTCTCGACCGCATCGAGGAGAGCTGGCGCGCGCGTTTCGGCGCAATCCACATAGATAACCTTCGTGATTCATTTAATCCGTTGATGGACCGGCTGTTCGAAGGTCTAGAACCCTACCCCGATGGATGGCGCGCCGCGGTCCACAAACCCAAAACGCTGCCACACTTCCCGATGGTTTTGCACCGAGGCGGCTTTCCAGACGGCAGTTGATTCGGGCTATCTTGCTTACATGTGGCGCTTGCTTCTTTGCATCCTCTTCGCCTTCCCGGCGCTATTGCCGGCTGATGACGTCCCGCCGGACTCCGCCGCACAGGACCGCATACTCGCCGCTATCCGCACATACGCCGACCAGTACATCGGCAACCTTCCCAACTTCCTCTGCGACCAGACCACCCATCAGTTTGAAGCCGGCCTGAAGTCCCAGAAATGGCACAAGGGTGACACCCTCGTTTCCGTTCTCCGCTTTTATGACGGCAAGGAGCAAAGGAACCTCAGGCTGGTGAACGAAAAGCCTCCCGAACAGGCTCGCAAACGCTGGCGGACGCCGCTCCGAAGCGAAGGTGAATTCGGCATTCTGCTCGCCGAAGTTGCCGGTACGGACAGCCCCGCATTCTATCAATGGAACCGCTGGGAGACGGTGAACGGAAAACGCGTGGCCGTCTTCAATTTCAGTGTAGATAAGGAACACTCCGCTCTGCGGCTCAGCCTGAGCGATCTCGCCCACGCCGTCGTCCCTTACGGCGGCGCCATCTACGCCGATCCGCTAACCGGTGTGGTCTGGCGCATCGTGAGCGAAATTACCGACATCCCTCCTGCGCTACTGACCCGATCGTCAACCACCGCCGTCGAATACGGACGGGTCGGGATCGGAGGCAAAAGCTATATGCTGCCGGTCGAAGCCTCGGTCCTTGTCGTCACCCACGACCAAAAGATCCGTAACGAACTCGTATTCCAAAACTATCGGAAGTTCGAAGCAAGCTCTTCCATCACGTTCGGGGACGCCGACGCGCCGAAACAATAGCGGTAAAATCAGGTTTCTTATGCGAATCCGTTTTTCTACGGCCCTGTGCGCCTCGCTATTCCTTCCTGCCGCGCTCTTCTGCCAAACCGTTACTGGACCGTCCATTGTCTTCAACACTTCGCTCGGTAACATCAACGTCACACTGTTCCCGGGCGACGCTCCGCTCAACGTCGCCAACTTTCTCAGCTACGTGAACAGCGGTGCTTATAACAACTCTTTCTTTCATCGCTCCGTCGCGAACTTCATCATCCAGGGCGGCGGCTATCAGTGGGTAAGCAATGCGCCCGTGGCCATCACGACCACCGCGGCGGTAGTGAACGAATACAAAGTGCCGAATACGCGCGGCACGCTCGCCATGGCATTGCTAAGCGGCTCTCCCAATAGCGCCACCAGCGAATGGTTCTTCAACACCGTGGACAACTCGGCCACGCTCGATTCATCCGCCAACGGACCGTTTACCGTCATCGGGCAAGTTGCGGACGCCGCCAGCCTGGCCGTCATGGATCAGATCGCCGCCGAGCCGGTCTTCAACTTCACCGGCACTTCGCTCGACCCCAACAGCACGGGCGCGTTCGCCGATCTTCCGCTCGTCAACTACTCAGGCACTACCGCCATCGCCACGTCCAACCTGGTGCTGATCACCTCCATTACGCAGCCGGCTGTAGTCGGAACCGGCCCCACCGTAGGCGCCGGCGGCATCATCAGCGCCAGCGGATTCGGTGGATTTACGGGTGCCACTTCCGGATCGTTCATCGAAATCTATGGAACGAATCTTGCCGGTACCACCCGAGGTTGGGCGGCCAGCGACTTCGTGAATGGCGCCGCTCCTACCACCGTCGATGGCGTCGCCGTCACCGTCGATGGCATTCCCGCTTACGTGAATTACGTGAGCCCGGGTCAGGTCAATGTTCAGGTTCCCGCGGGAATCCCGACCGGCGCCGCTCCGGTGGTCGTCACATACAGCAACCAGTCGAGTGCGCCCGTGAACCTGCAGATCAATGCGTTTGAAGGCGGTTTGCTCGCGCCGTCGAACTTCAAGGCGAATGGGACTCAATATGCGGTGGCTCTTCACGCAAATGGCACATTCGTCACTTTTGGAAACATTCTAGGTATTCAGGGTACGCCCGCGAATCCCCTCGAACAGATCGTCTTCTACGGCGTCGGATTCGGTCCCGTCACCGCGTCGAGCACGCCGGTCGCCGGTCAGATCGTGACCTCTAAGATGACGACCCTTGCTTCCCCAGTCACGTTCACAATCGATGGCCAACCAGCCGAGGTGGTCTATCAAGGTCTGGTCGAAGGTGAAGTTGGCCTTTACCAGTTCAACGTAATCGTACCCGCCCTTCAAACGGGCGGCGACTTCAAAGTGCAAGTCACGCAAGGCGGAGTAACCGTTCCGCAGGATCTCTACGTATCGGTCGAATAGTTCCACAACGGGAAGCCGCATTGCTAGCCGGAAAGTGGATTGGGCATCGTCAGACCGCCGATAGTCTGACCGGCTTGCATAATCGCTCGGCAATATTCACGGCCGCTCGTTAGTCTCAACCGTAATCGCCACTTGGGTTCGGACAAAGAAGCGAACGACGTCGAACGCGCAGCGGACATCCCGGCTCCGCCCTCCTCGCTCCCTAAGGGCCGACTCGCGCTACCCTTAACTCCGTGGTGGAATCCGCAGTTGCATCTTTAGGACTCATCGGGTTACCGGCGCCAATTCGTGAGTTGGCGGCGCGCGAGTGGGACGTGATTGTAGTCGGCGCGGGACACAACGGCCTGGCCTGTGCGGCCTACCTCGCGCGTGCGGGGAAGCGCGTTCTGGTTATAGAGGCGCGCGATCGCATCGGCGGCGCATGCACGCTCGAAGAACCTTGGCCCGGAGTGCGCATGTCTCCCTGCGCCTATCTCGCCGGCCTCCTCCATCCGCTGGTGATTCGCGAGCTGGGCTTGGTGGAACGCGGCTTGGAATGGACCCCGGCGCGTGCTGGTTTGTTTGTTCCTTTCGAAGATGGCGAAAGCGTCCAACTGCATGAGGATGACGCTGTCTGCGATGCCGAAATCGCCCGGCTTTCTCCGCGCGACGTTAAGGGTTGGCATGCCATGTCAGACTTGATTCGCCGCGTTCGGGATGCCTTACGGCCGGCGGATGAGCGAGACGTGTGGATTGGAGATGCGCCATCGCGGGAACAGATTGAAGAGCGTCTGGGGAATGACGGCGAAGCCCGCGGGGTGCTCTTCGAGTGGTCAATGGCTCAAATGGTGGAGCGCTTTCTGGCGGACGAGCGCCTCCAAACGGCTTATCTCGGTCAAGGTGTAATCGGCACGAATGCGAGTCCTTTCGACAAGGGAACCGCATCCATCCGGTTTCATCACGCGTCGGGGCGTCTCGGTGGCCTGCCGGGAATGTGGGGCTACGTGCGCGGCGGAATGGGGGTGGTCTCGTTCCTGATCTGCGATGCGGCGCGCGAGGCGGGCGCCGTGGTCGCCGCCGGAGTCGCGGTGGCTCAAATTCTCCCTGGTGAAGGCGTGTTACTCGAAAGCGGAGAGCTGATCCATGCGCCTATAACGATCTCCAACGCGGACCCTCGGGTGACCTTACGGCTTCTTGGTAAATCGGCTGACACTCATTGGCGGGCGCAAGTAGAGTCTGTTCCGATGCGTGGCTGCACGGTCAAGTTAAACGTGCTCCTGAAAGAGCTTCCGAACTTCCGCGCGCGTCCCGGTGTGCGGCGGACCCACCACTATGGGCAGATTAACACTCCATTGTCGAAGACCGAATGGCGCGAAAGCTTCAATGCCGCGGCTAGTGGGCGAATTGCGGACCGGCTTTGGACGGAACTTTATTTTCAGAGTGTGCATGATCCGACCGTCGTGCCGCAAGGTTTCCACAGTATGAGTGTCTTCTCGCAATACGTGCCGTACTCATTTGCGGAAGGGGATTGGGATTCGCGGCGGCAAGACGTTGCAGCCGTTGCGCTGCGTTCCATCGGGCGCTTCTGCAGTAACTTACTGGACGCCGTTGTGAATGTACAGGTATTAGGACCACCGGACATCGAGAAGAAAGTCGGACTTACCGGAGGTCACATCTTCCAAGGGGAATGCCTGCCTCCTTATATGTGGAGCAACCGGCTAGCTGCAAAGACTCCAATGCGCGGCGTGTACTTATGCGGAGCGGGGACATTCCCCGGTGGAAGTGTCATGGGGATTAATGGCAGAAACGCAGCTATGTCAGTGCTAAGAAATGGCGGCTGAGGAACTCCCAGCCGCCGATTCTTAACCTAAACTGCGCTGAGACTAACTTTGGCCTTCACAGGGTGTTTCGTCTTTTTCAGAATGGCGTCGCCGTCATCCAGGGTGGCTTGCTGAAGGATTGGTTTTGTAACCTCGGTAAGAAGAAAGTCAGCGGTTTCCTCTTCGCCGAGCGTATGGGAGAGCAGAGTTGCAACATCGAACTCATTTATCTGGCGAGCCAGCGCGTACACGTTCCCATAGCCCGCGATCTCATAATGCTCCACGCGCTGGGCGGACGCGATCAAGGCGATATCGGAAGTGAGCTGATCTTTCTCATTACTCTCGGCTATCGTCTCCTCCGCTTCCGCGATCAAGCCCATCATCGCCTTACACGGCTTGGGCTGCGCTTTTTCGCCCAATAGTTCAAAAGCTTTCTTGAGCCTTTCTACATGTGTTTCCGTCTGAATGAGATGCTTCTCGAAGGTTTCCTTCAGCTTCGGATTGTGAGCCGCCGTCACCATCTTCGGCAAAGCGGCGACGAGTTGTCCTTCAGCATGAAGAAGGTCTTGCATTTCCTCTACGAGCAATTCTTTTAGTTGTCCCATAATGATCCTTTTCCAATTCCCTTACTTCGAACCGCTGATTTGAGGTCCGGTAACTTCTTCAGCCTTCCGAGCGCTTTTCCCCGCCTTACGGGTGTGCCCGTTAGCATGCTGCGGATCAGACTCCTCCCGCGCGCCAGTTTGCTCCGATACCATCGGCGTGAATGCCGGGTTATCCACAACACTCCAGTTGCCACCCTGGTTCCAAGGTCCGCGGGAATCCGTTTCGCCCCGATCTCCCACGCCCGTTGAGTCATTAAAGTACTGGTCCACAACGCCGGGAGTAGGCGGAATGCGGCCAATGGAAAATGCCGGCTTACCCATGGTTTCCAGGGCTGCGGTGAATGCCTTCATGTGCGTAATTTCCCGCGTCATCAAAAACTGCAGTGTGTCGATTGTGCCTTGATCGTCGGTGAAGTCGATCAGGCGTTCGTAGGTGATCTTGGCGCGGGCCTCAGCAGCGATGTTACTCCGCAGGTCAACGTCGAGTTCTCCGCTGACTTTCAGGTAATCGGCTGTCCACGCGGTACCCATAGAATTAAAGAGGTTCACTCCACCTCCGCCCACAATTGCAATCAGCGGATCGGCTTCGGCCGCGTGCCGCTTTGATTTCAACGGCTTCAAATGCATCCGGGTAAGTACGCCCACCACCTCCAGATGACTAAGCTCCTCCGTCCCAATATCCATCAACAAATCCTTGCGTTCCGGATCGTCACAGTTTAAGCCTTGTACTGAATACTGCATGGCCGCGGCTAACTCGCCGTTTGCTCCCCCGAATTGCTCCAGGAGCATATTGCCAAAACGAGGGTCAGGTATGCCAACCCGAACTGTGTACATCAATTTCTTTACGTGATGATACATTCCATCTCCTTGCCGATAACCCCTAAGCACAATCAGCGCCGTAGTGGAGAAGGTCACAACCGATGCCTCATCGGCGTTGAATCGTCACCGGTAGGTTCTTCTTTTCTAAGTTTGGCAAGAAAGCCGTAAGTAATCCAATCAGGGGCAAGAATGAGCAGATTTGATACACAAATCGAATACTTGTAACATCAGCCAGGTGGCCCAGTATCGCGGCCCCTATGCCGCCCATTCCAAACGCCAAACCGAAAAACAGTCCTGAAATCATACCCACTCTGCCGGGAACTAACTCCTGCGCGTATACAAGGATGGCCGTGAAGGCGGATGCAATGATGACGCCAATCGGAATCGTCAGGAAGACGGTCCAGAAAAGTGAGGCATATGGCAGCAACAACGTGAACGGAAGGACGCCCAAAATCGAGCACCAGATCACATACTTGCGTCCAATGCGGTCTCCAACCGGTCCGCCGATTAGAGTTCCCACTGCCGCCGCGCCTAGAAAGATGAATAAGTCGACCTGGGCACTCTGTACGGGAACATGAAATTTATTGATCAGGTAGAAAGTGTAGTAGCTCGATAAACTCGCCAAGTAAAAATACTTGGAGAAAATAAGACTGATCAGGATGACAATCGCTACTGCAACTCTTCTTCGTGAAAGTCCCTTGGCTTCTTTCGACTGCGACCTGGATATCGACAAACGGTGCTTTTTGTACCAGGAACCCACTCTTGTGAGCACCATCATTCCAATTAGTGCAATGACGGAGAACCAGCCGATACTGCGTTGGCCGGAAGGAACAACAATAAATGCCGCCAGCAAAGGTCCTAAAGCGGACCCGGTGTTTCCTCCAACCTGGAAGATCGATTGCGCCAGCCCATGCTGACCGCCTGAGGCCACCCGAGCGACCCGCGAGGACTCCGGATGGAATACGGCCGAACCCATGCCGACGAATGACGCTGCGACGAGTAGTGCGGCGTAGTTGGGCGCCACCGACAGAAATAAGAGGCCGAGCAGGGTCAGTCCCATGCCGACTACCAGAGAGTACGGCTTGGGGTTGCGATCCGTATATATTCCGACCAGCGGCTGCAGCAGGGACGCAACCAGATTAAATGTCAGCGTAATCAAGCCGATTTGTCCGAAGTCCAAATGAAAAGAGATCTTCAGAATCGGATAAATCGCCGGAATCAGAGATTGCACCGTGTCGTTCAGCAGGTGGCAAAAGCTGATCGCGAATAAGATCGGGAAGACCGCGCCGACGCGCTCCTTGATGAGAGTCATGGCGCCTTCAATTGGAGACAGATCAGATTGCCGCTTTGCGCGATTACGCGATAAGGTATCGACGAACGGATGTAAGTGTTAAAAGCCGTGCGGTCGACAATGAAGATATCGGACCGCGGGTTGCGCAGTTCGTCGTTAAGTTGCTCCGGCTTAAAAAGAATTATCAGGTTTCGACCGCCATACCACTGCAACTGGTTGACTTCATCGAAGCGCGGGTTGCCCTCATCATAGAAAGCGACACGTTGACCGGGACGGGTGGCGGCTGTTTCGGCTTCGGCAATAGGCCGGATCTCTTTCGCGTGCCAGATTACTGGCGGAAAGATCGCAATGGCAAGCACGGCGACAGCAACTATCGGCGTGATGAATCGCAGTCCGTTCCGAAGATATCGCTCCGGGATGTAATGATGCAATCCGATGGCGGCAAGGACAGAGAAAGCCGGATACGCCGGTAGCATGTAACGGAGCACCCGGCTACGTGTAATCGCGCAAAGAACGAACACCACTCCGATCCAAATAGGCAGAAGTGCGAGTTTGCGGTCCCTCCCGCGGACTACCACGTATAAACCGGCGGCCATCGCAGGCAGCCACGGCCAGTAGGATTTCGCGATCATCCACAAATATTCCGGTGCGCCGGTGTAGCGCCGCCACGCGGGCGTGAGTGAACCATAAACTTCGTTGCGAAGCCACGTGGAATGCGCGTCAAGAAAGATGGCCGGATTTGCGGTCACCATGTGCGCGTACCAAGCTGCCAGCGGCGCAAAGGTAATCACCAGGGCGGCAAGAACATAACCGAAAGGCGGCCGCCGGCGGCGAACGCATAAGTGGAGTCCAAAAATAACGGGAAGAGCAAGGCCCATCATTCCTCGGGACATCTGGGCGAACGCGGCCAGCACTCCAGTAATGAGATACCAACGCGGATCTTCGTCGATCAGCGTCCATGCGCACACCGCGGCGATGAAAAAAAATGTGCAAGGAACATCCGTCATGGCGCGCGCGGAATACTTTAGAAAGTAGATCGTTGTCGCCATTACGAACATTGCGAGCGCCGCTTGAAGCGAGTCACGGAGAAGCCGGCGAGCCAGCCAGTAAACCAATAGGATGGTACCGAACCCGCAGAGTGCGGCGGGAAGTTTTGCGAGCGCATCCGAAAAGCCGAACAACGAAAACAAGATAGCTTCAGTCCAGACTAGAAGAGGCGGATGTTCCAACGCAGGGTGTCCGTTGCTCCGGATATTCAGCCAGTCGCCTGTGTGTACTACTCCTTTTGCAATGTGCGCGTAAAGAGCGTCATCATAACCCGCTAGATCGCCGGCGCGAATTGGCGCTAACAGGAGAATGGAGGATAAAAGGGCGAAGGTCCAGAAATACAAGGAAGTACGCGTGTTTGAAGCCCGGCTCATCGTAAGGCAGAGCAAGCTTCTCATAGTTCAAATTCAATTCCGCGCAGATAGCTTCAATTACCAATTCATGATCCCTCCGCTGCGGAAGTCCGGATACCGTGACGCTACCGATAACCCCGGCACATGCGGAAGTCAGTGGAAAAGATCCTCCGTGGGCCATGTAGTCGGTTGATGACAGACCGAATTTATCGAGCAGGTTCGATTTGTCTCGCGCTAAAGTGAGACCGACAGAATACGAACTTCGGTAGAAACGCTGAACCACATTGCTCTTTCGCCGGACCCATTCAAAGTTGTCCGGCGTTGTCCCAGCCAAAGCTGTATAAAACAGCTGCTCCCCGAAACGGCGAATGTCGATGACCGCCTTCAGGCTCCTCGAGACCGCCGTCTGCCGCAGCCGCGAACCTAAACGCCAGGCAACATCTGAATCGAAATTCGTGAACACTAGCTCGCATTCTTGAAGCGCAATGCGCTCAAGGTCAAGATCGTAGTCGGTAGGCACTTATTGAGTATGCAGGCCACCCTTGCCGGAGAAACGTTCTAACTCGGACATGAAGGCTTTGGAAGCAGGAGGACGCCTGACGGATCCGGAAAGAATTTCTCGGTCGGTGACGGGCTTTCCATATAGACGGGCGTTCTCATCCACATCCTGTCGCAATGTGGACCCGTCCAGTGATAGGCCGGCAAAAATTCCGTGGGATCGTGAGTAAGAGAGTATCTCGGCTCTCATGAGTACGTCTGTCTGTGCGCTCAAATTGCGCCCCACCGGACCAGCCGCGGCTGCCGCGTCCCCACCGAGCGTGAATTTATCGCTCATCAGTTTCGCCATTCCGCCTTCATTCATGACTAGCATGAGGACGTCCGTCGAGGATCCGCCGAGTTGCAGGCCGAAACTTCCTCCTTCAATACGAATGGCAGCTGGTCCGCTCCAACCATGGCGGGTCATGCAAGACGCGAAACCCCTCCCGAATTTGCCGCCGCCTATGAAAGCAAATTTGAGAAGATTCGGTACCACAACCACGCACCGCGCCTTCGCAGACAGATCCCGGGGTATACCATGATCTGAGGATTGGCTCATTTCGGAGAGGACATCCGACGACTCGGCGAGCCGCCTGTCATGGCGTTCTACGCCCAACACCAATTGCGGCAACAGCGCCGCCCAAACGAGCATTGCACGCAGGAATCGGATTCCATCCATTTGCATATGGTAGACGAGGGAGAAAAGAGAAAAGTGGCCAGCTCAGGGAGCCAGCCACTTTGTAGGCGGGAGTTAGCGGTAGCTGCCCGTGGTAGCGGGGTGAGTGTCAACGCCGTGAGAGGATTCGCCCGTCGAAGAAATATCTTCCGCGCCGGTGCGCTTCAACAAATCTTTGGCCGCGGAGACTTCCTCCGAGGTATCGCAGTGGACTGAAAGCAGAATGCCGCCGCTCTTTACGCGGCCTTCATAAAGCTTAGCTTCGTACTCAGGGATGCCCATCCCGACCAGCGCGCCAATCAGACCACCAACCGCTCCTCCAACGCCCAGACCCGCAAGTCCGCCCATGATCGGGCCGGCCGCGATGAAAGGTCCAAGGCCAGGGATGGCGAGCGCTCCGATTCCGGCTAGAATGCCAAGCGTCCCGCCGATCACGCCGCCCGTGGTAACCCCTGTAGTCGTTCCTTCCGGCGCTTTTGTCTCTTTGTGGTGTGCAAAGTCCCTGGTGCTTTCGTTATCCGGCAGCAGAACGGAAACATCATCGTTCAGGAAGCCTGCCGCGAGTATCGAGTCAACAGCGGACTCCGCCGCGCCAACCGAGGGGTATATTCCAAATACTGCCGTATTCTTGCCAGCCATGATATTGTTTCTCCTATTCGTGAGTCCGTTTGAGGACTTCGTTTTACACGTAACCTTTAGCATTTTGCGCGCCGTTTGGAGCCGTGTGGATTCCGCTACACTCGGTTCATGGCGGTATCCCTGGTTGCGGCCGGGAATGCGGTTTCGGCGATGTCACGGGTACGCGAAGTGCGCGAAGCCCTCGCATGGATTACTCGTGAAAGGCAATGGATTGCCGATATACATTTGCAACTCTGCCGCATTCCGGCACCCACCTTTCTGGAACAAAAGCGCGCTGAATGGATGGTGGAGCAATTTCGAACCCTGGGAATAGCGGCGCACCTGGATCGCGCCGGAAATGTGGTGGCGCAACGCGATCCCGCCTCGTCCCGTCCGCTAATCGCGATCACCGCTCATCTGGATACTGTTCTCGCGCCGCGTCTCAAGGACGACATCTTTGTCGGATCCGACGGAAAGCTCCACGGACCAGGGGTTTCCGACAACGGCGCTGGTTTAACCGCCTTGCTAGCTCTGGCCCACGCACTGCAGACGTGCGGGGTGCCTGACGAGCGGGCCGCCGACCTGGTCTTGATAGCTAATGTCGGCGAAGAAGGCGAAGGCAACCTGACCGGGATTCGCTATCTGTGCAACCAGTCGCCGCTCGCACAGCGCATTGCCGCCTACGTCGTTGTAGACGGTGCGACTACGGACCACATTACGGTCCGCGGCTTGGGCAGCCGGCGTTTCGATCTTACTTTCGCAGGAAACGGCGGGCATAGCTGGAGCGATTACGGTGTCGGCAACCCGGTACATGCGCTGGCCAGGGCTATCTCGCTTTTCAGCGACACCCGGTTAAACGGAAATCCGCGCTCATCCATCAATGTCGGCATAATGGAGGGCGGCGCCAGCGTGAACTCCATCCCTACTAGTGCGCGGGCGAAGGTGGATATCCGCTCGGAAAGCAACGACAAGATGGACGAGCTTGTGAACATTCTTCACGATGCCGTTGAGCGGGCCCAAACCATTGAGAACCAACGCGCCTCCGCCGGGAAAGTGTCCGCGCGGGTAAAGGAGATTGGATCGCGTCCGGCCGCTCGTCTGCCCGAAGATAGTCCTATTCTTCTCTTCGCCCGCGCCGTGGATGCGCATCTCGGCATACGGGCAAATCTCGAATGCTCCTCTACCGATGCCAACCTTCCGCTGTCCATGAACATCCCAGCAATCTCTATCGGCGCGGGCGGCCATGGCGGCGGCGCCCACACTCCTCAGGAGTGGTTTAATCCAGAGGGCCGCGACCTCGGTTTAAAGCGCATCCTGCTGTTGGCCGCGATGCTGATGCGTTTCGGCGTGAAGCCCAGCGCGTGATAGACGCTTGAAGACCTGGAAAGCCGATTTAGCCCTTCTCACCAATACCCTTATCTGGGGCGCCACCTTCGTGCTGGTCAAGGACGCGCTCCACGATGTTTCGCCGATGGTCTACCTGGCCTTGCGTTTTGCTTTGGCTGGCATTGCGCTGACGCTGGTTTACGGCCGAAAACTGGAGCGCCGTTCGTTGCCGGGCGCAGCGATCGCCGGCTGTTTGCTATTTCTCGGTTACGTTTTCCAAACCACGGGATTGCAGTTCACGACGCCGTCGAAATCAGCCTTTTACACGAGTTTGTCCATCCCCCTGGTGCCTTTGCTTGCTTCGATCGTCTATCGCAAAGCGCCGCGCGCGGTTGAGCTTGCCGGCATCGTGGTCGCCTCAATCGGGATGCTACTGCTCACCACAGACGGTTCCCGTGTCGTCTGGGATAAGGGAAGCTTGCTCAGCCTGTTGTGCGCTGTCGCATTTGCCGGACACATCGTTGTTGTCGGGTTTTTCGCCGATCGCCTCAGCTTCGAAACGGTGGCGACCGTTCAGGTTTTGACGGCGGCGCTCCTGGCGGCGGCGACCTTCTCCTTTCTGGAA
The DNA here is from genome assembly GCA_965225785.1 of Bryobacteraceae bacterium. Taxonomy (GTDB): domain Bacteria; phylum Acidobacteriota; class Terriglobia; order Bryobacterales; family Bryobacteraceae; genus Bog-113. Next base: position 265,148 of record CBDDBV010000036.1, read on the forward strand.
ACGCCCCGCTTGCGCTGGAGCACTCCCGTGATCGCCGCCGTCGTAGTGACGGCGCTTCTGGCTACCGCGCTGGCGTTTACGATCCAGGCTTGGGCGCAGCAGCATACGACGGCAACGCGAACCGCGTTGATCTACACGCTGGAGCCGGTCTGGGCGTGGCTCACTTCACGCATCCTTACCGGAGAGCACCTGTCCATTTCCGCCGGGATCGGGGGAGTCCTCATCTTGGCAGGCGTCTTGCTGGCGGAATTGAAACGGGAGACGGCTGCGGTACATCCCACCGTTCGAGCCGTAAGTCCGGAAGTATAATGGCCGGTTATACTGAAAGAAGGTTGCGTGGTTTGCGCGCAGGAGTTTAGTCAGATCCCATGAGTTCGTTCAATTTCAAGAATCAAAAATTTTTGTCGTTTACAGTCGTGCTGCTCACTCTTTCGATCGGTGTTCTGATCGGGACGGTTCTGAATACTGGGGTGAAGGCCGCGCGCGAGTCGAGTGCGCCGGGCGCGACGCCGTTGCAGATTCCGCCCGCGACGCAGCTTCAGAATTCGTTCTCCACCATTGCCAAGGTGCTCGAGCCTTCGGTGGTGAATATCTCGTCGGAGTATTTGCCTAAAGCCGCGGCCGCTGCTCCTGTCAGCCCGCGCCGGCGCCTGAGCCCGCAGCAACCCGATCAGCAGGATGATCAGGGAAACAACATGGAAGACTTCTTCCGCCGGTTCTTCGGCAGCCCATCGCCCGAGCAAAGCCAGCGCGGCGCGAGTCTGGGTTCCGGCTTTGTGGTGGATCGGAACGGCTATATTCTGACCAACAATCACGTGGTGGAACGCGCCAACAGAATTCGAGTGAAGTTCAATGGCGATTCCACGGAGTACGAAGCCAAGGTGATAGGCGCGGATTGGCGCACTGATCTGGCCGTTATCAAAATTGACAAAGCGAACCTCACCCCGGTAAAGATCGGAAACTCGGATGCAATTCAGGTTGGCGACTGGGCCATAGCGATCGGATCTCCGTTCGGCTTCCAGGAAACCGTCACGGCCGGTATCATTAGCGCGAAGTCGCGCGATATTCCGGGGGATTCCACCAGCTTCCAGCACTTTCTTCAGACTGATGCCGCAATCAACCCCGGAAACAGCGGCGGCCCGCTGCTGAACTTTAATGGCGAAGTAATCGGTATCAATACGCAAATCGCCAGCCGTACCGGCGGGTATCAGGGCATCGGTTTCGCAATGCCCATCAATACCGCGGTCAAGGTTTATAACCAGATCATCAAGACCGGAAAGGTCACTCGCGGGTCCATCGGCATTTCGTTTAACGAGAGCCCTCAAACGAATGCGCTGCTTAAAGCGTTCAACGCTAAGCAGGGAGTGTTTGTCCAGCGTGTGGAACCCGGGGGTCCGGCGGATAAAGCAGGCTTGCGGTCCGAGGACATCGTGACTGAGATCAATGGCCAGAAGATTATGAAAGGCGCGGACCTGATCGACATCGTCGCCGATACGACAGTAGGTACGGCGCTAAATGTCGAATATCTCCGCGACGGAAAACCGGAATCGACCAAGGTGACCGTGGGGGATCGCGACAAGATTTTCCCCAACGAGCCCGGCGCTCCGGAACAGGCCAACGACAACAACGATCCTTCGGAGGTTTCCCAGGCGCGCTTTGGCATCGCCATCCAGAATCTGAATGAGCGCATGAAGGAGAACATGGGCGTCAAAGATAACGGAGTGGTAGTGGAGTCCGTGGAAGCGGGTTCCTTCGGCGAGGACATCGGGCTCGCCCAAAATGATGTGATCACGGCGATTAACCGCAAACCTGTTTCGAGCGTCGATGAATTCAAGCGTCTTCAGGGCTCCCTGAAGACGGGCGACGCGGTGGCGTTGCGCGTTTTGCGCAATACGGGTGGCCAGCAGAAATCTTCCTGGCAGACGATATATCTCGCGGGGACGGTGCCTGCTCCCGGTCAGTAAGCCGGGTGTTGATAGAATCACGGGGCGCGCGGTGTCACCCGGCGCCCCTTTCTTTTTGCGATGAAACAACTTTATTGGGCGATCGTATTTGGCTTTGTTTTCTGCGCGCTCGGATTTGCGCCACCGGCGCAAGCCAAGGTGAAGAAGAAGGCTGTTCCAACCCCCACCCGCTCCGCAGTCGCCAAAAAATCAAAGCCCAACGCATCCGCGCGAGCGGTGTTGCGGAGTTCCACCAAACCCGCGCGAGTTTCCGCCAAAGCCGGAAAGCGCGGCAGGCATGCGCGCGTTGCCGCCGCTCCGCCGGTCGCCACTTGGCGGCGCGGGCAAATGGAACCGACGGCGGATCGCTACAAGGAAATTCAACAAGCCCTCGCGTCCAAAGGCTATTTGAAGTCGGAGCCGAGCGGGAGTTGGGATGCGGCTTCGCAGGACGCGATGCGTCGATTCCAGGCGGATCAGAAGCTGGATCAATCGGGAACCATCACCGCAAGATCCCTTTCCGCACTGGGTCTTGGGGCGCCCCCCGCAGCCCCGCAATAGTGTCAACATAGAGGCAGCTATGATCATTGGCGTTCCAAAAGAAGTCAAAGACCACGAAGCGCGTGTGGCTCTGGTGCCAAGTGGAGTAACCGCTCTACGCGAGGCTGGCCATGAGGTGATCGTGCAATCGGCCGCCGGCGATGGGAGCGCCATGCCCGACGCCGATTACGAAGCTGCGGGCGCCGTGATCGCCGCCGGCGCGGCGGATGTCTGGAACAAGGCCGACCTGGTCATCAAGGTGAAGGAACCCCAGACCTCCGAGTATCGATTTCTCCGTCCGGGACTGACGCTCTTCACTTATCTGCATTTGGCGCCGCTGCCGGATTTAACCGAGCACCTGCTGCGTTCTCACACCACGGGAATTGCTTACGAAACCATCGTGGAACGCGACGGTTCCCTGCCCTTGCTTACCCCCATGAGCGAAGTGGCGGGGCGCATGGCGGTGCAGGTGGGCGCGCAATACCTGGAGGCGCCCAACGGCGGCCGCGGGCTCCTGCTCGGCGGCGTGCCCGGCGTCGCGCCGGCCAACGTCGTCATCCTGGGCGGCGGCGTCGTCGGGACCAACGCGGCCAAGATCGCGCTGGGCATGGGCGCGCGGGTCAGCATCATCGACCGCAACCTGAACCGTCTCCGCGAGCTCGACGACATTTTTGCCGGGCGTGGCCTACGCACTCTGGCATCGAACACGTGGACCATCACCGAAACACTGCGGCACTCGGACCTTGTGATCGGCGCTGTGTTGATTCCGGGCGCGTCCGCCCCGCGCCTCGTACGTCGCTCGATGATCGCCAACATGCGCAAAGGCTCGGTGGTGGTCGATGTGGCCATCGATCAAGGCGGTTGCTTCGAAACCAGCCATCCGACCACGCACACCGATCCGATCTACTTCGTCGACGGCGTGTTGCATTACTGCGTATCCAACATGCCGGCCGCGGTGCCAAACACATCGACGCTGGCCTTGACCAATGCCACGTTTCCCTATCTGACGGCGCTTGCTAACCGGGGCGTAGAACAGGCAATCGAAGAACTCCCCGGCCTGCGAGCGGGCGTCAACACGTACAACGGCCATATTACCTACGCGGCAGTCGCCGCTTCGCAAAACCGCGAATACCACGAACTTTCAAGCTTGATGGGAGTCGCCGCATGATGGCCGTTGATGAATTGAACGCCGCTCCGCCGCTCACTCATCTGAGCGAGGAAGAGCGGATGTTTCGCAGCCAGGTGCGCCAGTTCGCGCGCGAGCAGATTGCGCCGTATGTGCGCGAGATGGACGAACACTCCAAGTTCCGCCCGGACTTGTTGAAGAAGCTTTTCGACCTCGGGCTGATGGGAATCGAGATTCCGGAGGAGTACGGCGGCCAAGGTGGAACGTTCTTCCAGTGCGTGCTGGCCGTTGAAGAACTTTCGGCGGTCGACCCATCGGCCGGCGTGATCGTGGATGTGCAGAACACCATCGTCAACAACGCGATTTTGCGTTGGGCGACGGAGGAACAAAAGCGCAGATATCTTCCCGATCTCGCGCTGAATCAGGTGGGCTGCTACGCTCTGTCGGAAGCCGGTTCGGGCTCGGACGCGTTCGCTCTCGCCACGCAGGCCGTGGATCACGGCGATCACTTCCTGCTCACCGGGCGCAAGCTCTGGATCAGCAATGCGGCTGAAGGCGGCATCTTCCTGCTTTTTGCGAATGCCAATCCCGCCGCGGGCTACCGCGGGATCACGGCCTTTCTGATCGAGCGGGATTTCCCCGGTTTCCAGGTCGGACGCAAAGAGGACAAACTAGGATTGCGCGCGTCTTCCACGTGCGAATTGATTCTCGATAACTGCCGCGTACCGCGCGAGAATGTATTGGGCGAGGTCGGCAAGGGCTACAAGATCGCCATCGAGACCTTGAATGAAGGGCGCATTGCGATCGGGTCGCAGATGATCGGCCTGGCACGCGGCGCGCACGAGCACGCGGTCGCGTATGCCCGGCAGCGGAAGCAGTTTGGGAAAGCGATCGGCGAATTCCAGGGCGTGCAATTTCCATTGGCGGCGATGGCCGCGGAAATTGAAGCCGCGCGACTGCTGGTCTACAACGCGGCCCGCATGCGCGATGCCGGCATCCCGTTCGTTACGGAAGCAGCTATGGCGAAGTATTATTCCAGCGTTATCGCCGAGAAGTCCGCTTCCCTTGCGATCGAGGTGTTCGGCGGCATCGGGATCACCAAGGAATGTCCGGCGGAAAAGCTTTACCGTGATGTGAAAATCGGCCGAATTTACGAAGGAACCACGAATATGCAGCTCATGACCATCGGGAAAAAGCTATTCTCCTGACTCGCGCGGAGTAACACCTGCGGGACGAAGCGCGTCACAATAGAAGCATCACCGTCATGCCCAAATCCTTACTGCTCGGCGTCGCTCTCCTTGGCGCGGCCTTTTCCTGCTTCGCCGACACCGCTCCGGAAGCGCCGGTGAACCCGGATGAGATTATCCGGAAGTTCGCCGCCAAGGAATCCGAGTTCCTGAAAGCTCGCGAAAACTACACCTACCGTCAGACCGTAAAGCTTCTCGAAGAGGACGCCGACGGCAATCCGTCGGGAGGCAAGTACGAAATTGTCGAAGACGTCATCTTCAATCCGGACGGCAAACGCACGGAGCACGTAGTAAAGGCGCCCCCGAACACGCTGGTGAATATTCTTCTCACGCCCGAAGATGAACAGGATCTCCGCAACGTTCAGCCGTTCGTCCTGAATTCCGGGACCATCGATAAGTACGACGTTCATTACATGGGCCGCGAGAAGGTGGACGAGATCGGCTGCTACTTGTTTGCCGTGAAGCCCAAGACGATGGTGAAGGGCGAGCGTTATTTTGAGGGCCAGATCTGGGTGGACGATCGCGATTTACAGATCGTAAAAACTTACGGCAAAGGCGTCGGATTGCAGAAAAAGCATTCCGACAACCAGTTCCCAAAGTTCGAAACCTACCGCGAGCAGATCGACGGCAAGTATTGGTTTCCGACTTACACCATTGCCAACGATACGCTACACTTCCAGGCTGGCCCGCAACGTATCAAGATGATCGTGAAATACGAAGACTACAAGCAGTTCAAGAGCGACGTAAACATCCAATACGGCGATGAAGTGACCGATCCGAAGGACGCTAAGCCGCAGCCGCCGGCGCCTCCCAAGAAATAGGACATGAGATAATCGGACCTCATGTCCGATACCAAGATCACGGTTCTGAACGACGGCTCGATTCGAATTGACGGGGATTTCGAGATCCTCGATGCACAAGGCGCGGCGTTCGGGCTGGCGGGCCGGAAACGCATTTCGCTATGCAGGTGTGGGGCTTCGTTAAACAAACCCTTTTGCGACGGCTCACACGTGCGGATTGGGTTCAAGGACAACGTCGTGGCGCGGGAACTGCCGCCGCCGGTTATAAAGGCTTAGCCGAAGGTGGCGAGTCTAACTTTAGCAGTTAAGGACGCAACCGCTAGTTCGTTCCACCCACCGCAATCCCCGTACCCGCTTCCGCCACAACCGACTCAGTAGGGCGCGACACTGGCGCAGGTTGCGGCTGAACCCTGGGATTCGGCAGAATCCGGTTCGCCACCACGCGCGTCACTTTCACCGGCCCGCATAGAAACTTCTGCCCCGGACGGTCGGCCTCGTGTTTCGCGTCGTTCCAGTAATCCCTTTCCCGCTGCGCCGCGGCGGGGTCCACCTGCTGTAGACGGTCGATTAACCTCGACGCTTCGTTCAAATCTCCTTCACACAGACCAATCGGCTGCTGATTCAACTCAATCAAATCAGCCATAGCTTCTTTCTGGTCAGGTTGAAGCGCAAGAGCATGCACCAGGCTTTGCCGGGCTTTTGCCGTATAAACCTGGGGAAACGACGATATCTCGGCCTCTCTCTCGTAAGCTTTGCCTAAACCCTCACGATAGTCGGCGTTTGTCGAATCCAGTCGCACCGCTCTTTCCCACATTTTTGCTGACTTTTTATAATCGCCGCTCTGTAGTGCCTTCCGAGCCTCCGCTGCAAACGCATCTGCGGAGTTCGCTTCCGCCCCCACCAGAAGACTTGCCGAAACAACCACGCCCGCAACTAACCTTACAAACCCATGAATTTTCATATCAACCCTTACGTCTTTGAATACCCAATAGATGCCCGGGCTTGTGCGAAGGTTCCGCGAAACACCCGGCTATTCGGTTAGGGAGATCGTCGGTCCCGACTGTGCGCCCAGGCCCGCGACAAGTCGATCCACCACCATGGCCAGATCTTGAAAGATCGGCGTGCGCGCCGCTGCCGGTTTTCCCGTATCTCCACCAAGCCGGATCTCAGGATCGAGCGGAATCTCCGCCAGAAAGCCGATCCCCATCTCCTCGGCCGTTCGCTTTCCGCCGCCGGTGCCAAAAATGTCAAGCTTCTTGCCGGTCGAAGGCTCGGTGAAGTAGCTCATGTTCTCCACCAGCCCCAGCACCGGAACCTTCACCTGGTAGAACATGTGGACCGCCTTTCGCGCATCTTCGAGCGACACGGCGGAAGGCGTGGTCACGATGATCGCGCCGGTGACAGGCGCCGTCTGCATAAGCGAGAGCTGGACGTCCCCGGTTCCAGGGGGCAGATCGATAATCAGATATTCGAGCTCGCCCCAATCAACCCCGCGCAGAAATTGTTGGATCACGCTATGCAGCATCGGACCGCGCCACACTAGCGGCTTGTCGCCGGGATTCAGAAACCCCATCGACATGAGACGCACCCCGAAATTCTCCAGCGGCTGTATGCGTTCGCCGTTCGTCAGCGGCGTCCGGTTGATTCCCATCATGAGGGGAACGTTGGGCCCGTAAACATCGGCGTCCATCAGTCCCACCTTGTGGCTCAGTCCGGCGAGCGCAATCGCCAGGTTCACCGCAACCGTGGTCTTCCCTACCCCACCTTTGCCTGAACCGACCGCGATGATGTTCTTTACGCCCGGAATCGGCACTTTGGGGACAATGCCGGGCTGTTGAGGACTCATTCCCTCTAGGGTACCAAGTGCAATAAAACGAGAGTGTTACAGGCTATTCGTAGCGCAACGCTTCTACCGGATCTAGCTGCGATGCCTTCACGGCCGGCCACGTTCCAAAGAACAACCCGATCGCAACTGACACCGTAAAGCCCGTGATCACCGCCCAACTCGGCACCACGGATGGCAAAGACGGTACCAGCAGTCCGATCAGCAACGTCACCAGAACGGAGAAGATGATTCCCAGCACGCCGCCCACCCCGGTCAGCGCCATCGCCTCCGCCAGAAACTGGCTGATGATGTCGAACTTCCTCGCTCCCAGCGCTTTCCGGACGCCAATCTCCCGAGTACGCTCCGTCACGCTGACTAGCATGATATTCATCACCCCGATCCCGCCGACCAGCAGGCCCAATCCCGAGATGGCGATGGCTACAATCCCGATCAGGCCGGTGATGCTGTCGAATTGCGCGATGATCTGATCCGGAGTCGATAGAGCGAAATCATCGGGCTTATCCTTCGGCGTGTGTCGAATCCGGCGAAGCAACGCTTCCACTTCATCGTAGGCCTGCTTGCGCATGCCCGGTTTCGCCTTCGCCACGATCATGAACCGGTCCAGCTGCGGATAGCGGCTCCGGGCCGTATTGATCGGAATGTAAACCTGGTCATCTTCGCCATTTGCTCCAAAAAAACCGCCCTTGGCTTTTTCGCGAACCCCAATCACGGTGTACTCCGCCCCGCTGATCATAAACGTCTTACCGAGCGGCTTCCCGTCCGGAAAAAGAGAACTGGCAATGTCCGCCCCGATCACAGCGACGTGTGAAACGCGGGCGTTCTCTTCTTGGGTGAAAAAACGTCCCGCTTGAAAGTCACGCGGCGAAAGTTCTTCCATGTTCGGCGACTGTCCCAGCAGGCTCACGTTATCCGTTTCAAACCCCGCTACGTGCGCCGTGAGGGCCTGCCCATTAATAACGTTGGGAATAAACAGCTGGATTCCGGTATCCTGCACGGATCCAGCGAAGCGCTTGATCTGATCCGCGTATTCCACCAGAATGGGCCGCCGCCGCCGCTCGGTCGGGTTGATTCCATCCATCTGCGGATTGCCACTCGTTTTGTAGACAAAGATGTTGTCCGGCCCCATCTGGTCGAAGAACGTTACAATCCCCTGTCGCAAGCCGGTCAGTAAAGACGCGACTGTGACAACGGTCATGATGCCGATCACCACTCCCAGAATGGTGAGAAGTGAACGGAACCGGTGTGCCCAAACGGCGTCCACCGCCATCCCAAGGTTCTGCGGAACACTTACACTCATTGCTTTACTCCGACCTCAAAGCGGCAATGGGATCCAGCTTCGCGGCCCGCGACGCCGGATACCAGCCGGATACAATTCCAACCACGCTGGAAACGCCGACCGAGAGAATGACATACGCGGTCGTGATGTGGAGCTTCAAGTTGAACAAAGCACCCGCGATTCCAGTCACCAAAGCGCCGATTCCGACCCCGATCAAGCCTCCGATCGAAGCCATCAACACCGCCTCAATCAGCACCTGGAGCATGATGTCGGACTGCCGCGCGCCCAGCGCTTTCCGTATCCCGATCTCGCGCGTCCGTTCAGTGACGCTCACCAACATGATGTTCATGATCACGATTCCGCCGACGACCAGGGAAATAGAGGTTACCGGAACCACGATTGCCGCCACCAGTGAGAGCAGTGAATCGATAAACCCTCGAATCGCGTCCGGCGTGAGCGTGTCAAATTTGTCCGGTTGCCCGGGAAGCTGATGAAACCGCGTTCGCAAAGCGACGCGTGTCTGATCCAGGCTTTGCTGCATGCTTGCCCCGGTCTCTTTTCGTGCCGAACCGAAGATTGGCATTCCGGTAGTCGGCGGCCCGAATAGCCGGTTGTAAGCGGTGATCGGGATGTAGACGGAATTGTCTTGGCTCTGCCCAAAAGCGGACCCAAGTTTCTCCTGTAGTCCAACCACGCTAAAATCAATCCCGCTGATCTTGATCGTCTTTCCGATCGGCGAACTTCCATCGGGAAACAAATGCTCTCGTAGCTCGTCGCCCACCACAGCCACATTCGATCGGTTCTGGTTCTCTTGCTCGTTGAAAAACCGCCCATCGACCACCCCGATATCGCGAATCTCCGCCATATCAGCGGCCACTCCAATTACCTGGGTTTGTTCACTGAGATAGCCTTCGCGCTTTACGTCCTCCGCCTTGCTGCGGTAAGGGCTGTACAAGTTGGAATCGCCCGCGGACTCATTGAGATACGTCCAATCGGCCATGGTCAACCGCTTGTGCTCTTTCAAACGAGCGAGGTACTCTTTGAGGCTCATGTTCGTGCCAGCCACCTGGGCAATCAGGTAAGAATTACTTCCGAACGCCTTGGCAGTGCTCTGGTCCGCATAGACGCTCAAGCCTTCGATTGCCGACCCGACGAAAATGACGCTCGCGACCCCGATGATTACCCCAAGCAGTGTCAGGAAGCTGCGCAGCTTATGAGCGCGGATTGAATCGACCGCGAGTCCAAGAGCGCTCCTCAAATCGTAGACCAGACGTGCCAAACCGTCTTTGCGCATACGTCTCCAAGAATACAGTAGAGACGGACCGCGGCAGCCGGATGTTCCGGGGATTTTGCCGGTAGCGTAAGATGGAGGATCGCCAGAACCCTTCGCCTCGCAGATGGAACCCCGCCCGCTTCGGATTGCTTACGCCATCGAGTTTTTGCTTGCTCTAATCGCCTTTTTTGAATGCTGGAGTCAAATCGGGGGGCAGGGACCGCTCGATCTCATGCCGTGGTGGATGAAGATCGTATTCGCGACCGCATTTTCCAGCCTGGTCGTAAAGGTGACTTCCATCGCTGTCAGAAACGATGCGCCACTGTCCGTCCCGTTGGTTCGTTGGGCTCTCGCATTGGTGCTCGTCTTGGTGATCATCGCGCTCACCACGTATTACTTTCACTTGTTTGAACCAAGCGATGACGAGAATGCGGATGAGCCGGTGACAACCAGTTTCCTCTACGTTGTTAATGCATGTGGTTGAACAAGAACCACAGTAAGATCAGCCCACCGGGTATTCCGAACAACCATGCCACGAGATATTTCACGTTGCGTTCCTCCGGCGTTGACTGAAGCAACCCGCTGTCCAAACTCAACCATTGACAATCGATTTGAGTTTTTTCTCGTCTCTGAATCAAGCACTTAGCGCGGATCAGGTCCGGCAGAGCTACTAGGCGGGGTAATGTGAAACCGCAGAGGGAGTTCGGTCCAACCTGTAGTCCTCTTGTTGACCAAACAACCTACCTTGAAATCCTACCCGCTTCCAAAGAGAAGCGTTCTTCTCCGAAGCCGGATTCCCTCTGTCAAGTTTTTCCAGGCCTGCATTAATCGCGTTGCGGAAAAATTTCTATCACCAGCCAGAGAACTATTCCGTATGAATACACTAGACGAGAGAAGTTCGTTGGCAGCTAGCTTGCTACTTCGGGGTTGTGGATGCAGACTTTACTGATTTTATTGACGCTATGCGGATCGATCGCTTCTGCGCTGGTGCTGCAGAAAGCTCTCCTTGGTGTGTGCCTTTTGGCTATCGATCCGAATCGGCGCAACAAGTAGCTATTTTCGGGAACCGCGCCGAGGGTTTCTCAGCTCCGTCTGACGCATTTTTGTTTTTTTGCGTTTCGGTTTGCTGATCACAAACGTCCCGCTCCCCAGGTTTTCCGCTTTGTATAACTTGTTTTCGTCTGCCAATTTTGTCTCCTGATCGTTTCCGATACTCCAGTTTAACCCGCTCCGGCCTTTCGCTGTTCCTCGCGGCTTTTCACCTCGCCGCCCAACCCACACTTCCTTCCCGCGCGGACGTTCAGCAGGTCATGCAAAGACTGTCGGAACTGACCGGAATGCCTGTCCGGCACAAACTGCGATTTCAGTCCATCAGCCGAGCCCAGGTTGGCGCCTTTCTTGACGACCGCGTACACGAAACCATCAAGCCGAAAGACATCGCAAACGAACAGGCTGCTCTCGAATTCTTCGGTTTCCTGCCCAATGGCTTTGATTTGCAAAAAGTCACGCTCGATCTGATGACTGAGCAAGCCGCTGCCTTCTATGACTTTGATAAGAAAGCACTTTTCCTGACGGATTGGGCTCCCGTGTCAATCCGGGATACAGCGGTGGTTCACGAACTCGCCCATGCGCTTGCGGATCAGAATTTCCATCTCGGAAAGTACACCCGGAAAGTCGAAAACGATGATGAGAAATCAACCGCCCGGCAGGCGGTCGTGGAAGGACAAGCTTCGTATCTGATGCTGGCGTATGCCGCGTCAGAATCGGGAAAGCCTCCGTTCAGCGTCCATCCCGATCCTGCTTCTTACGATGATTCCGTCGTTCCTACCGGCGATTATCCGGTATTCGATCACGCCCCGCTCTACCTGCGGATGAGTCTTGTGTTTCCTTACACCTGGGGAACTGGATTCCAAGCCGCATTGGTCGACAAATTCGGACGGGATGGCTTCACCGCGCCTTTTCGCCGCGCCCCCGTTTCCACCCGGCAGATCATTCATCCTGAGTCGTATTTCTCGGGCGAGCAGCCGCGCTCCGTCGAACTCCCGAGACCGCCGCGTGGTTTCAAGGTAATCTTCGAAGGCGATCTCGGCGAACTCGATCACCGCGTACTCATCCAGCAGTTTGTATCCCTGGCGGCGGCGAAGCGCATCAGCCCGGAGTGGCGCGGTGGCGGGTTCCGGGTAGCCCGGGAGAAACGAACCCATCGCCTGCTCCTCTACTACGCTTCCGAATGGAGCCACGAGGCTAACGCCGCCGAGTTCGCGAAAATCTATCGTAAGTGTCTCGAAGGAAAGTCTATGAAAATGGATTTCCTTCGCGAAGAATCCGACGGCTTTTCCGGCCGCAACGAGCGCGGCTATTTTCGGGTCACCGTCACGGGTACGCGCGTCGCTTCGGTTGAGGGATCAGCCTCGTCGCTTTAAACGGCACACCTACATTAGCTCTTCTTTGTACTCGCGCTGCAACGGTACGGGCTTATCCGTGTCTTTGCGGTTCAGATCGTCGGCCATAATCACCGCTTCCGCCAGATCCCGCATGGGCCGCCGCAACCTCCGGCTTTCGTTCCGAAGCCGCAGATACGCATCCTCTTCCGTAAGGTGATGCTTGTATTGCAGAATGCCTTTCGCGCGCTCCACCAACTTCCGCGTTTCGAGCGTTCGCTTCATTTCCAGCGTCTCGGACATCAGCCGGGTGTTCTCAATCGCGCTCGCCGCCTGGCTCGCCACCACGCCGACGAATCCGATCTCGTCGTCCGTGAATATCCGGCGTTCCCGGGTGTAAATGTTGATGGTGCCGATCACCTTTTCGCGAAGCGTGAGAGGGAACGACAACAACGAAGCCAACCCGGATTTGCGCGCCAACTCCGGATAACGGTATTGCTTCTCATCCTTTACATCGGCGACAGTAAGGTAACGCCCTTCGCGCACGACCCGGCCGATCAGGGAGTCCTCGATCTTCAGCGGCAGCTTATGGAGGTATTCCGGGGAGGAACACCGGGCCGCGCTAATCGTGAGCTCGCGCTTTTCTTCATCCACGAGCATGATCGAGCAAACCGGCGAATCGAGCGTTTCAGCCACCATCTCGGAAATCGCCTGCAGAATGCGGTCCAGAAATGACTCCGCGCTGATGGTCTTCGCCACGGCGGCAAGCGTCTCCATGCGTTTCACCGCGCTCAGGCTTTGTTCCGTAAGCCGTGATTTCGCGAGTGCTCCGCCCATCTGTTCTCCAATGAAAGTCACCAGCGCCACTTCATCGCTGGTGTGATGATGCACGCTCTTGTGATGGACGTTGATCACCCCGGTCAGTTCCCCGTTGTCCACCAGCGGCACGGAAAGGAATGCGTCGTAAGTGTCTTCCTGCAAACCCGCAAACGATTTGAACCGCGTGTCGGACGAAGCGTTGTCCGCCAATGCGACCACCGATTGATGCTGCGCGACCCATCCCGTAATTCCTTCACCCATCTTGAGCCGCAGATTTCCGATCTCGTCGTTGTGCGGCAAGTGCGATGCGCACAATACAATTTCCTGGCTTGCCGGATCCATCAGGTACACCAAACACGCGTCGGCGTTCGTTACCGTGAGAATCATATCCACCAGTTCGCGGAGGATTTTGTCGAGTTCCAAGCCTGAACTAACTATGCTGCTGATGCGATGAAGAAGCGCTACGTGGCTGCCCATTTGCTCACCTTGCAGTTGAATTTCGCCGATCATTCTGGTCACCTCGCTTCATGGCCGGCCGGACCGGCGGAGAAAGTTCCGTCGCAAGTTCAACGGTTGAAACCAGTTTAGGGATCGGCGCAACTCACCGTCCAATTGAATTTTTCTATTTCCGTGATGATACCAGTGCGACAAATCGCACGTCCATAGCATCACTGAAGGGCATGGAAAAGCCCGCGATCACCGACCACCCCATTCATGAATTGCTCCATCGCCGGTGGAGCCCACTGGCCTTCGATGGGCGGCCCATTCCAAGAGAAATGTTGTATCGCTTGTTCGAAGCAGCGCGTTGGGCGGCGTCCAGCTACAACGAACAGCCTTGGTCATACATCATCGGCTTAAAGAGTGAAGATCCGGATCAGTTCGATAAACTGGCGAGTACTTTGCTTCCGGGAAATTCTTGGGCAAAGGACGCCCCTGTTCTGGCGCTTTCCGTTGCAAGGAACACGTTTACGCACAATGGCGCGCCCAACCGCGTTGCCGTTCACGATGTGGGCGCCGCCTCCGCCAGCCTGACATTCGAAGCGACCTACTTGGGCATCTTTGTGCACCAAATGGGAGGTTTCGACGTCGATAAATCGCGGCGGATTTTTGAGATCCCCGACGGCTATGATCCCGTCGCTATGCTGGCGATCGGCTTTCCCGGAAATCCCGACAACCTGGAGGAGGCGCTCCGTAAGCGCGAAGAAGGTGTGCGCAGACGCAAAGACATCTCAAAGTTCGTCTTTACGGGAAAGTGGGATGAAAGGCCCTTCTAGAACCGCTGGGCTAAGCGCGGTGAGAAGTAATCTTGAGAGCCCGAACATTGTTGTGGGTTCCTTCAACTTCGTGCGCTTGCTTTTGGATGATCTCTCGAACATCCAGAGGAACATCTTTGGTGAGCGCGTCGCGATACGCTTTCACGGCAACGTCTTCGCCGCGCTCCGCTTCCGAAATAATCGCCGCGTCATCATGACCGGTCACCATGGATTTCAAGTTAACCCAGCCCCGGTGGGCGGCGCCGGCGAAGGTTCCCGATTGGCTCGGTTCCCCGCCTAATTTGGCCAAGGTTGTTTGCAGTTCAGCAGCGAAACGCGCTCGCTGAGCCGAATATTCGCTGAAGAGAGTTTTAAGATCGGTACGGGTAATCTTTTCGGAGGACTCCCGGTAACCTTCCTCACCGTCTTTACTGACTTCTGAAAGATGATTCAGTATCGACCGGACTTCGTCTGTAGTAATAGCCATGCCGAACGTCAGGCACGCGGGTTGCCAGTTCGCAACCCGCGTGCCGCAAGCGCTACGGTTCCACGTTGGTGTTAATCGCCTGTAGAACGATGCTGTTCGCCAAGCTGACTTGGGCATTGCTGGTGAACGTATTGCTCACGTTGAAAATTCCCCCAACCACCGCGCCGCCCGGCTGATTCGTCAAAGGCCCAAAGGTAACAGGGGAGCTTGCGGGAAGAGCCTCTAGAACCCAGGAAGGGATGGTAAACGTTCCCGCGCTCGCTTTTTGCAAGCAGGTGATAGAGGCTGAATTCGCTTGTCCCGCGGGTAGCGTTCCAACAACGGTCGCCGAACTTACCGAAACCAGAAAGTAATCGGTGGAAGAGTTGTCGGTCCAGTTGAACGTCAAATCCTGGCCTTGGTGAACCGGTGAAGTTCCGTTTGCGACCGGGCTCGTGGTGAAACTCGGTGTCGCGGGTACGTTGATCGATGCCGAGAAAGCGCTTATAGCGCTACCGCCGCTGCCGCTGAACGTGAATGTTCCAGGCTGCAGGTAAGCAACCGGGGTGGCCGGGTATCCAGGCAGAGCGAACGGCGAGCTTCCAAGCCCAACGGAATACGTACCATCGGTCTGCTTGGGAACAGCTACCGTCGATTGGCCGGAGCCGGAGACCTGAAGCTGAGCACCCGCATCAAGCTTCGGCAGACTCAGCGATTTCGCGCTCGGGATGCAGGTAACGGTATCGCTGCACGTGGTCACCGAGCAGGATCCGAACGAAGAGAGCCCGATGAAATCGGTGGTGTGCTCGGGATTGGTGAAGTAGTTCGCACCGTTGAACTGATAGAAGTTTGCTGTGGCGTCATCCTCCGTGATCAACGTGGGCAATCCGATATTCAGTGCCAGACGAGTCAGGAGGAGAGACGCTACATTCAGCGTACCCGTCGATGCGGCTGAAATTTGGGCGGGCGTCAGACCGTAAGGATCCGAGCATGTCGCCCCGTTCGCGTCGATGGACATCGTAGCGAAATTGCTCACGATCCCGTTCACCGACACCGCAACCGGAACGTAGCAGCCGGTCGGCGCGTTCGATGGAATCGTGAAATCGATCTGATCCAGTCCCACGTATCCGGACCGTCCGGCATAAGAGACGGCCGCAGGCACCCCACCAACGTACAGATGAAAATTCGGCAAGGTGAGATTGGTTTGCAGACCGCCGGTGGTGCCGGTCGAATTCTGATCGCCACCGGGGTTGGGGCCGAGACCTGTACCGTAAAGAATCCCGATATCACCCGGTTTACTAGTTGTTAGCAGATTGTTCAGTGCGTAGTTCTGGGTGAAATCCTGCACATCGGCCGGTCCTGTTCCCGCGGCATTTTGAGTAAAAGTCCCGAAGTTGTTTGCCACAACGGTCACCGGCTGAGTCGCGCTGGTGCCGGCACTCGTCGTAACCGAAACAGTTCCTGTACCTGTGGGTGTATTGGAAGGAAGGATCGCGTTAATCTGACCGGGAGTAACGACCGACATCAAAGCCTGCACCGTGGTGCCGTTGACTGTAACAGCGACGGAAGTTGCGCCCAACGTGGTGGGGATCGGCTGTCCGGCGGTAGGTCCGGGGGTGCCCGCCGCTCCCAGGTTGGTCCCGAAAATCGTAAAGAACCCGCCCTGCGCGATGGCCGAGTTCGGCATTCCACTCGGGCTATAAGTAGCCGCCTGGAAGATGCCTCCGGTCGCGATGGAAGGTGTCTGGCCGAATGCACACAAGGACAGCGATAGGAACACGGCTGATGCTGAAAAAAACCTTTTCATTAAAACTCCTCGGGTCATTATACGAGAACGAAAACAAGGGCCGGCAGTGGCGCGCCCACTTACTTTACGCGCGGGGCGTTTGGAATAATCTGCGGCACAATCTGTGTAATCAGCCGCACTTCCGTGATGGTGGTCGACTTCAACATCTCCGTCAAAGTAACCGTGTGCTGGTCGCTCGAAATGATAATGGAATCCTTGCCTTGCGGCGCGATGTGCAACCCGTTTTGGGAACTCGGTCCGTTATACGAAGTGCGAGGCGAGCCGACAACCGGCACGGCGGCGGCGAGATTGGGCGGCCCGATCATCACTCCAATCACAATTTCGTCAGGCGAGAATCCCAAAGCTTCGCCCGTAAACGTGAGCGTTCCGCTGGCGGGGTTGGCGTGAAGAAAGTAGGAGTTCACAACAGTGCCCGCGGGAATTTGAAGGCCGGTCGTAAGCTGATTTCGCTGAGAGTAAGTGCCGGGAGCGGTGATATCCACGTTCAGTGGAGCGGCAAGAGTTACGTTTTGCTTCTCCAAAAACAGAAACACGTAAGTGTTGCTGGTCAACTTCCCCGGCTGCACGCTGGCCGGCGGATTGGGCAGTAGGCCGATTGCGGGGGAAATCGTCTCCAGAGTGGCATGGGCGGGAGCGGTGAAACAGAGCACGGCTAGACCGCAGAACAGACTGAGCTTTTTCACGATTCACCTGTTATAGCACTGGCGGATGCCGCGGCCAAGCCAAGCCGCGCAAAGAATTGTCGATAGTCTGATTCCCGGGTAAACCCCCGACACTCGTTTGCCGTCCTCACGAGCGCAATCCGTCATCAGGCGTAATCAACAAGGAGCAACAACAGTGCACAATCACGATCAGTTAACAGCGTCACTAGGCCGGCGCGAACTCATTCTACGAACGGCGGGAGCATTTTCGTTATTCGGGCTCGGCGCCGTTGCCACCCGCTCGGCCCGCGCCGACACCTCCACCGTTGTTCTAACCCCGCAGGAAGAGCAAGGGCCGTTCTTCGTCGATGGCCAACTGGAACGTGCGGACATCATCTACGACACCACCACGAAAACCGTTCAGCCCGGTCTCCCTCTATTCTTGAAGCTTACGTTCAACCAGGTAACCAGCGGCGTGGTTAGTCCTCTCACCGGAGCGAGAATCGATCTGTGGTCGGCCAACGCTTCCGGCGTGTATTCGGACGAAGCGTCAGAAAATAGCTCCGGGGAAAATTTCCTTCGCGGTTACCAGATCACGAACACGAGCGGACAGGTCGAATTCCTCACCATCTATCCGGGGTGGTATTCAGGGAGAACTCCGCACATCCACTGCATTGTGCGTCTCTTCTCCGGCTCAACGGCGACCTTCGAGTTTATAACCCAGTTCTTCTTCACCGACGCGCTAACCGAGCAAGTGTACAAGCTTTCCCCTTACTCGGCGCGAGCCTCGGAACAAAACACGACTAACGTAAACGACCGCGTGTTCAACTACGAAGACTGCACAACCCTTGCCACCAGCGGCGACGAACTTATGCTGACGATCGCGCGCACAACCAGCACTTACATGATTGCCGAGTACACCCTCGATATCGATCTCACCGCGCCAAAACCAACCTGCATCGGCGTTTCCGACGGCGGCATTAACGAATAACGAGGAGTTACTTCTTAGTCAAGCTGAACCGGGCCCAGGCGATCTGGCTCTTAGCGACTTCCTTTAATATCCGAAGAGTAGTCACTTTTTCCGGAGGCGTCAGTTCCCCCGCAAGGAACTGGCGCAGCGCTTCGCTTCTCCGCAACTTGCCCGAGGACGTTCGGGGAAGCGTACCCGGTTCGAGCAGCTCCACGTGCCAAGGGTCCAGCGAAACAGTGGCGAGAAGGCGCTTTCGGATATCAGCGGCTATGTCCTCGTCCGGCCGCTCTGAACGGCTGTCCTTCTCAGCCAGAATGATCAGTTGTTCGCCTTGCCCTTCCACCGTTGTGCTAACCGCGACGGCACACCCGAGACGGATGCCGCCCAGCTCATAAAGCGGATCTTCGAACTCCTGCGGGGCATAATTGCGTCCACGGAGAATGATGAGATCCTTTGCGCGTCCGGCAATGTACAGGTTGCCTTCGAACTGGAACCCGAGATCGCCGGTATCGAGCCAGCCGTCCTCGCCGATGATGTTGGCCGTCATTTGCGGGTCATTGTAATAACCCTTTGTAATCGATGGTCCGCTTACGAAGATGCGGCCCACCCAGCCTTCAGGAACGGCTGCGCCTTCAGGATCGCGAATCTCGATATGCAAACCGGCCAGAGGTTTGCCTACGGAAGGCAGCTTACGCCCGATCCCCCGCTCGGCCCGTCCGTCGAGAGATAAAAGATCACGATCAAATTCAGTAACAATCGGCTCCGCGCCGATCGCGGGGAAAGTCACGCCGAGGCCGGCTTCGGCAAGCCCATAAACAGGCGTCATCGCCTCTCGCCGGAAACCCCAACGCGCGAAGCGCTCGGCGAAGCGGTTCATCGTGTCGGTATCGATCGGTTCCGCACCGTTCAGCGCCAGCAGCCAGTTAGACAGATCGACTCCTTCCAGTTCGCTGTCTTTGATCTTGTGCAGGCACAGCCCGTAAGCAAAGTTCGGCGCGGTGGAGATGACGGCCTTGTACTTCGACATCGCCTGCAGCCACATCGCCGGGAAGCCGACAAACATCTCCGGCCCCATGTACGTGATCGTGGCGGGGTAGGAAAGTCCCAGATAGAGACAACCCACCAGCCCCATATCGTGATAAAGCGGCAGCCACGTGACGCATCCGCGATCCGCCTCCGTGCCGTCGCGATAGGCATGATCCAGAGTGTTGCCCATCATCTTCAGGTTCTCGATCAGGTTCAGATGACTGACCTGCACGGCCTTGGGCTGCAGCGTGGTCCCGGAGGAGAATTGGAGGAACACGGGATCGTCTTCTTTGACGTCGATCTCGCGCCAGTCATGGGCTTTTACAGAGGCCGTTTCGAAAAGTTCTTTAGCGTCCAGAACCTGTTCCAGAGCTTCCACGGTGGTCGCCGCGCCCAGCAACTTCTTAATGCGGCTATCGGTGATGAGAAAGCGCGCGCCAATCCGGTTCAGCATCTCGCGCAAGCGGGCGAAGTACTCATCGAGCTTGCCCAGGCGGAACGGTGGATAGAGCGCGGTAGGAATGCCGCCGGCGAGTTGCGCGCCCAGAAACGCGTCAAAGAACTGGATGGACGTGGGGAGGATGACGGCCACACGATCGCCGGGCTTCAACCCGTGCCGCTGAAGCGTGGCCGCGGAAACTTTGATGCGATTCAGAATGTCCGAGTAAGGGTAGAACTTTTCCGAAAATGACGGGGTGACAAACCGCGCGCCTCGAGTGGTAACGGACTCGAGCGACAGAAGCATATCGAGAACGGTACCGCTCTGCGTTTGAAACTTCATGCCGTAGCGCTCCGGGCCGCCAACCCGCCCTGAATCATATCGACAAGATCTTTAATGGAAGTCAATTGCTGCCATTCTTCCGGCTCAAAGGTGAGGCCGAACTCGCGTTCGACGCTCGATATCAGGACAACGGTGGCGAGAGAATCGAGACGCAAAGCCTCCATCACCGGAGAATCCGGCTGAATCGACGCGAGTTGCTCCGGAGTCAGGTTAAGCTGCTCCTGCGCAATGATTTTCAGCTTCATCAGTATTTCCTGGTTGGACATTTGCGTCGGTGGCTGCTCAGTCATTTGAAAACCCCTTATTGAGAAACGGAAGTCAGCTCGCTTGCCGGTAACGCCGGGATCACGAAAGGTTTGTCCTCGCGATAAAGCTGGTCAATGAATCTTCCGTACTTTTGTGTCAAGATATTGCGGCGAACCTTAAGCGTGGGTGTTACCAGTTCCAGATCCAGAAGCGCCTCTTCCGGTAGGAAGCAAAAGCGTTTCGTCTGCTCAAAACGGGAGAACCCGGCCTGGAACCGATCCACGGATTCGCGGTAGACCTCAAGGATGGCCGGGGCCAACAACAATTCATCGTTTGAACTGACTAGTATGCCTTGCTCGGCGGCGTGCTGCAACACGGTACTTTTATTGGGCACGATAATCAATGCCGTATAGTTGCGCCCTTCACCCACCACGAAGGCCTGTTCGATAAACGGACACTGGAGCAGCGCCTGCTCGATAGGCGCGTAGAAGATGTTCTTGCCATTGGAGAGCAGCAGCATTTCCTTGCGCCGGCCGGTGATGGTCAGGAAGCCTTTGGAATCCAAGCGGCCGAGGTCTCCGGTAACGAACCAGCCATCGCGAAATACGCGCGCGGTTCCTTCCGGATCGCGGTAATAGCCTTTCATCACGTTCGGGCCGCGCGCCAGAATCTCGCCTTCCTCGTCGATGCGGACTTCGACGCCTTCGATCGGCTGGCCGACGCTGCCCGGTACTTCGGCGCCGTACTCATTGCAGGTAATTACCGGAGAGGTTTCCGTCAGTCCATAGCCCTGAATCACCACGAAGCCGAGAGCGCGAAAGTACCTTTCGAGTTCCGGGTTCAGCCACGCTCCGCCGCATACGAAAACTTCGACGTCGCCCATCTGGCGGTGAACTTTCCGGAACATGAGCAGATCGGCAAGCGGATGAAACAACGATCGCAACGACCGCTTGCCGTCCATCCGGTCATACCCGGCGCCGTGCAGAAATTTGGAAATGCGCTGCCGGTGGGCGGGCATCTGCGAGACGGTGGTTTCAATCGCGTCACGCATTTTCTCGAGAATGCGGGGGACGGCACCCATCAGGGTGGGACGATACAGCGCGAGCAGTTCTTTGAGCGAATGCGGATCGCCATACGCGATGGGCACCCCCCTATAAAAGTAGCCGTAACAAAGAATGCGCTCCAGCACGTGCGATAGAGGAAGAACGGAGAGAGCGATCCGCGCGGAGCGCTCCGGAAGCTTCTTGAGCGAACTGGCTACATCGAAAACGAGGTTGCGGTGCGACAGCATCACGCCCTTGGGTTTGCCCGTGGTCCCGGATGTGTAAACGATGGTGGCGATCGCGTCGGGGTCCTGAGCGAAAGCGCGGTCCCGAAAAGCCGCTCGTTCCGCCGCATCGGCCGGCTCGACACCCGCCAGGAACGTAGGAAATTCGTCCAGCCCCACGGCGTGTGCAAGCTCAGGCAGACCGTCCCGCACACTCTGCAGACGCTCCAACTGTTCCGCGCCGCAAAAGGTTGCTCGCGCTCCGGCGTGCTCCAGAATCTCCGCCATCTGATGAGCGGCAATCGTGGGATAAACCGGAACCAGCACCATCTCCGCCAGATGAACGGCGAATTCAACGATGTGCCATTCGGGCCGGTTTTCGGAATAAACGCCGACGCGATCGCCCGCGTTCAGGCCGCTCGCGCGAAGCCAGCCCGCAAGGCGAAGCACCGCGTCCTCGAACTCGGCGGTGGAGTACGCGACAGTGAGGTCGCCATGCTTCCAAACCAGCAGGCGCTCCCGGTGAAACCGCTCCACATTCAGGAAGAAGAGCGCGCCGAGTGTTTTCACCTCATCCATCTGAGAATGGTACCGCCCGGACGGCGACCGCCGCCACCTGACCGCCGAAAGTAGAGGAGAAGAAAAGGCCAAGAGGACCAGGGGTTGTGAGCGCGGCGGAACTTCCCTGAACCAAGTTCAGGTGAACGTTTTCGTCGGGGTGCGCCAAACCGAAAACCGCCGGGAGAAGTCTCCGCCGGGCGCAGGCCAAGCCGATACCGATCTCGACGGCAGCCGTCGCGGCGCCCAGGTATCCGGTATGTCCCTTGAACGCCGATATGGGCGTGCCGTGCGAAACGAAGCCAGCCAATGCGCCGGCTTCGGCGAGATCGTCGGCCTCGGTTCCCAGACCCCGCGCGATGACGAAATCGGGAGCGATTGGATTGGCGGCATCTTCAGCGGCGGCGCGCAGATCGTCGGGTCCGGCGGTGAGCCCATCGCAATCGGTGGTTTGGGAAGCCAGACCGACCCCGTCGATTTCGCCGAGTATGGAAGCGCCGCGTGTAACCGCGGCCCCGTTTCGTTCCAGGATGAGGCAGCCCGCGCCTTCGCCCAGAATCATGCCCGGCCGGCCGGTGTTGAAAGGCGTATAGCAGCTACCGAAACCGCCTCCGCTGAGCAGGCCCATTTTGCGAAAGGCGGAGACCATGGATGGGACGCCGAGGCTCTCATACCCGCACACGATGGCGGCGTCGCAACGATCTTCCAGCAGATCTTGACAAGCGTTGTAAATGGCGACGGCGGGAGCGGTTTCCCCTTGAACGTAGTTGTTGCTCGGACCGCGGGCGCTGAACTCCGTGGAGATAGCGGCGACCCCGGCGTTGGCGAGCGTGCGCAGCGAGAAGTATCGGTCAAGCGTGCGCGTCGGCATCGCTCCCATATGTTTGAAGTCCTGCTCGCGGCCGCCTTCCCAGGCGATGGTGAGCGCTTTGAAAAACTCGTCGTACTCCATGCCGGTCTGGCCGGAACCAACGTAGACGCCGATGCGTTCGCTCTCCAAGCCGGCGGCGGTGATGCAGCTTTGATCGACGGCTTCCCGGGCAGCGAGGAGCGCCATGCGAACGGCGCGGCTCATCAATTTCAAATTCTTGGGATTACGGAGGAACTTCGCAATATCGAAAGGGGGAACGGAGGCAAAGGCCACGCCGCCGGCCGGATCACCATCGGAAACAGGACGTAGAATCGCACCCGTCTCGCCTCGCAAGACGCGCGAGGCAGTCTCAGAAGTATTGAGTCCAATAGGGGTAACGAGACCGATCCCTGTAATTGCAATACGCCAGCGGTGGTCCGCCATGTTTGGATAGGAAAACGAAGTGTAACACGAGCGTCCTTGGCGGGTACGCGTGTTAATCTGTTGGGAGCAAATCCCCGCGCGCCCGTAGCTCAGCTGGATAGAGCGTTTGGCTACGAACCAAAAGGTCGCATGTTCGAATCATGCCGGGCGCACCAATGAGCGCCAAAGTACACATCGCCGTGCGAATTGCCGCCATACTGGATGTGCATGGAAGAAGCAGTGAACCCGGCGCCACGCCGCCATCGGCGGAAAGCAACATCAACACCGTTATTCGGCTGGAAGAGCGATCGCTGAAAGAACGGACGCTGTCGGATCGCCTGTCCGATTCGATTGCAAGTTTCGTCGGAAGCATGCCGTTTGTGGTGATTCATATTGTCTGGTTCGGCGTTTGGGTCGGTCTGAATGAGGGGTTGTGGAAGTTCGACCCCTACCCGTTCGCGCTGCTGTGCATGCTGGTGTCGCTCGAAGGCGTTCTGCTTTCCACGTTTGTGCTGATCAAGCAGAACCGGATGAGCCAACGCGCCGACCATCGCAGCCACCTGGATCTGCAGATCAACTTGCTTTCGGAAAAAGAGATTACTAAAGTGCTGCAACTGCAGCGCCTCATCTGTGAACGGCTTGGCATCGAGGAGGTGCGCGAAGACGCCGAGGTGGCCGAACTCAGCAACCTTACCGCGGTGGATACGTTGGCCGAAACGCTGCAACAACGCATACCCGCCGACGTGTAAACGTTCGATTGCGGCAAAGGTTCGGACGCGATCACTCCGCGCCTCCCGCATTCTATAGAGATCATGCCGCGCGCCGCGAAACTGAAACCAGAGCCCCCCGCACGCATTTGTGCTGGACGCGCTTATGCCCCTGAATCCAGAGGTTCGCCGGATGTTCTCCGGTTTCGCGGTCTACCTTGGCGATCGAATCGTTTGTATGCTGCGAGACCACATCAAGTTTCCCAGAGACAACGGCGTTTGGCTTGTTCTTTCGGAACACACCGACCCCGCAAATGCGGATCTCCGCCGGGAATTCCCATCTCTTCGTTCTATAGACCTGCTGGGCAATAAGATTCGCCATTGGCTTCTCATCCCCAGCGATAGTCCTGACTTTGAAACGGAAGCGCTGCACGCATGCGATCTTCTGTTGCGTCGCGATCCGCGCCTCGGCCGCATTCCAGAATCCAGGCGGAAGCGCGGATGAAACGGGCAACTCACCATTTAACACGGTCCGGTTGACAGAGGTTCTCAAACTGCCGGCGTGCGCGGCGCTGGTCCGTATAGAATGTTTACAACTTCAACGCCATGAAAACCAACAGACGAGAATTTGTACAGAAACTTGGAACGGGTTCAGCCGGAATCGCGCTTGGTGCGGCAGTCGCCGCCAACCCCCAAAACGCCGCGGGGGAAACTCATACACAATCCCACGATGGGCAGGTTCTGCTCGTCGGCGACAACATCGCTGTAGCCGAGACGGAATACGGAAAGGTGCGCGGATACCAGCTTCGGGGCATTTTCTATTTTCTCGGCATGCCCTATGGCGCGGATACCTCCGGAGCGAACCGCTTCATGCCGCCGCGGAAGCCGAAGTCCTGGACCGATGTTTACCCGGCGCTCTGGTGGGGAAATTCGGCGCCGCAAAACATGGACAACCGGTATCAAAACAAATACGCTTCCTTCCGGGACCACTGGAACTACGACGACGTCAGCGAAGACTGTCTGCGCATCAACGTCTTCACCCCCGCACTAGGCGGCGGCAAAGCACGGCCTGTACTTTTCTGGATCCACGGGGGCGGCTTCACCGCGGGCAACGGAATCGAGCAGGACGGTTACAACGGCGAGAACTTCGCGCGCTTCGGCGACGCCGTCTTTTGCTCCATCAATCACCGCCTCGGTCCTTTGGGATTCTGCAATCTCGCGGGCGTAGGCGGAGAGAAGTTCGCCGCGTCAGGAAATGTGGGCATGCTCGACATCGTGGCTGCTCTCGAATGGGTGCGGAGCAACATCGCGAATTTCGGCGGTGATCCGGGGAACGTCACCATTATGGGCCAATCCGGCGGGGGCGCCAAAGTCTGCGTCCTTACTGCGATGCCCTCAGCGAAAGGGCTGTTCCATAAGGCGGTGGTTCTGAGCGGCGCGTCGCGCAAAGCCGCCGACAAGGCCTACTCGGAGAACCTGGGCGCCGCGGTTGTCAAAGAAGCCGGTCTAACGGCGGACAGTCTGGACAAGTTGCAAGCCATGCCCTGGAAAGACTTCTATACGATCGCGACGAAAGCGCAGCAGGAAATGGCGAGGAGCGCCGGTGGCGGCGGGGGAATGAATCGTGGCTTCGGCCCGGTGGTGGACGGCACGATTCTGCCCCAGAATCCGTACTACCCGGACGCAGCTCCCACGGCGGCGGAGGTGCCGATGATCATCAGTTCGGTGGAGAATGAGCAATCCAACAGTTGGGCCGATTCCTCTCTGGAGGCGATGACGATTGACCAGGTGGTGGAACGAGTTAAGCAAAGAGCGGGCTTCGGTGCGGGCTTTGGAGACAAGGCGAAGGATGTGGTCGATGCGTACGTCAAGGCGTTTCCGGGCAGGAAACCGATCGAGATCTGGTCGCTGGTCAGCAGCAATCGGGAAAGCGTCGTCGAGCTGGCGGACGTGAAATCGAAGCAGCCTGCTCCGGTTTACGTCGATTGGTTTACGTGGCAACCACCGTTATTTGATAACCGCCTCCGTGCGTTTCACTGTATTGATATTTGTTTCTGGTTCTACAACACGGACCTGATGCTGACACACACCGGGGGTGGCCCGGTGCCAAGTGCGCTATCGAAGAAGATGGCCGGCGCCCTGCTGCAGTTTATGAGGACGGGCGATCCGAACGGAGCCGGTCTTCCCGCATGGCCGAAGTACTCGGCGGCGAAAGGTCAGACCATGATCTTCGATAACACCTGCGTGGCGAAGAACGACCCAGACAGGGAAGCTAGAAAAGCGATCCCCCCGCTGACTTAGAAGACGGGAAAGGATGGTCTTTGATCCGGGCAGCACCTGCTACATTTCCCATCACCGCAACGTCCGAAGTTGGGATACACTCAGCCGATAGAAAATGAAACTTACTCTGCGCGCCGTCATTGCAATCGTCTTTTGTGGAGCGGTAATCTCGCCCGCATCCGCGCAAATCTTCAAAACACTATTCAGCTTCGATAATGCGACCGGCTCCAACCCGCCCGGGCCTCTTGCTCAAGGTGTGAGCGGCGCACTTTATGGAACCACGAGCGGAGAGCTGTTCCGGCTTAGTGGTGGAACGGTGGTCGATGTCTTCGATTTCGACGGCCTCAACACCCGCGGTGAATATGGGGAAGATCCGCAAGCGCCGCCGACATTGGGTGACGACGGTAACTTCTATGGTTCGTGTGCGAATTTCGGTCCCATTAGCACCTACGGCTCGCTTTTTAAAGTCACTCCGGCCGGTGTCATAACGAACCTTCACGGTTTCGGTGATGAGGATGGCGCCGGTCCGAATAGCCTGGTGCTCGGCAATGACGGAAACCTGTATGGCACGACGTACGCTGGCGGCCCGGGGGCCGGGATCATGCTGGGATTTTACGGTTACGGCACGATCTTCAAAATCACTCCGGGGGGAACGTTTACCAATCTCTACAACTTCACCAATACCGACTATTCCACCGTGGAACCATCGGTATTGACGCCTGGGAATGATGGCAACTTCTACGGGACAACTCTTTCGGGAGGGCCGAATGCACTGGGCACGGTTTTTAAGATTACTCCGGATGGAACGTTTACCAATCTCTATACATTCGACGCGACCATCGGTTCCGCGCCGGGCCCGCTCACCCTTGGCAACGACGGAAATTTCTATGGAGTCACGGGTTTTGGGGGAGCGGCGAATATGGGGATGATCTTTAAGATCACGCCCCAGGGAGCGTTCACCGGTTTGTACAGTTTCTCGCCGCCCGATGGCAATGGAATCGAGTCGGCGTTGACACTGGGCAGCGACGGGAATTTCTACGGCACAACTTATCAGGGCGGAGCGGATAACGACGGCACGCTTTTCAAAGTAACTCCCGATGGGACGTTTACTTCACTGCATAGCTTTCAAGGTTTGACGGATGGGATGAATCCCATGAACGGACTTACTCAAGACACGAACGGGACATTCTATGGGACCGCTTACTCCGGCGGAGCGAATGATTACGGAACCATCTTTAGCCTTAACGTAGGTTTACCGTCGTTTGTCCGCCTGCAGACTTTTGAAGGCAAGGCAGGCCGATCAATCGGAATACTCGGACAGGGCTTCACGGCGGCGACGACCGTCTCTTTCAATGGAACCGCGGCCGTTGCGCGCGTGATCTCAAGTGGCTATCTGGCTGCGACCGTACCTTCCGGCGCTACTACTGGCAAGGTGACGGTGACTACCGGAGCCGGCACCTTAATTAGCAACCGGGAATTTATCGTTGTGGAGTAACAGGCCGCTTTAAGTCACTGGAATCTCGGTGGAGGAACGACCGCACTATCGTTCGAGATTAGATATCCAGCTGACCTCCCGGAGAACTGACCCGTCTACCCGCCTGTCGTGTGTAATACCAGCGTCCCTGTAATGGGATCCGGAGCCTCGTCCTGGCTGCCGACGATATAAAGATTACCCGGCCCGGCGACTGCGCCCCCAAACAGAACATCACTCCGAAATCCATTGGCATCCGGACTGGGTGTCGGCATAAGGCTCCAGGCCGTTCCATTTCCTTGCATGGCCAGCGATAGTTGCTGGCCTGAACCATCGGGCGCGAAGGATGATCCGAAAGCCCACAAGTCGGTGGCTGAAACAGCCGTGATGCCGAACAAGCGGTTCGATTGATAGCTCGTTTTCGGGCCCACGTTCGGACTTGTGACTACCGACCATTCCGTTCCATTCCAATGCTCAATCAAGTTGAACGTAGGATCCTGGTCGGGCTTCGCGGTCGAATACCCCACGGCTCAGACGTTGTTGCTCGCGAGAGCGACGATCCCGTTGAAAGCGTTGGCGCCCGTGCCAACGTTGGGAGTGGTCACCTGCGTCCATTCCGTACCATTCCAGTGGGCCGCATAAGGCTTGCTGCTCTCGCCTGTTTCGCCGGAATACCCGGCTACCCAGACGTCATCGGAGGAGATCGCCGCAATGGCGTTGAGGAACGGCGTTTTCGGGATCTCCGTAGCTTTCCAACTGGTTCCGTCATAATGTTCGATCAGCCCGAAGAGCTGTAAGCCGTCGTCTTGCAAGATGTGGCCGGCGGCCCAAATATCGGTAGGCGAATCAGCCGAGATAGAACTTAGATACGATTCCGAACCTTCTGGCAGCCGCGGTCCCGGAGAGTCGGACCATGCGGTTCCATCCCAGTGCTCCAGTAACTGTGTCTGGCTGGGTGTAATCGTATATCCCACCGCCCACGCGTTCGTCGGCGAAAGATCGGCTACACCGAGCAGGGCGTTCTCATTCGTCCCGGTCAAGTGGGGTGCGCTGACCGCGGTCCATACGGTTCCATCGAAGTGAATTGTGGATTGTCCGACGGCCCAGATGTCGCTCGGCGACGACGCGGAGACGGCGTTAAGCGCGTCGTTACCAGACGGGAAGAAATTGGGAGTTGGCACTACACGGAAGATGGAAGTCTGCCCGTTCGCCAGCCAAGCGCCGGCTACACAGAGGAGCGCGAGTTTTAAGTTGATAAGCACTCTTTGAGCTTATGAACATAGGTGTCCGATGTTGTCGGCTAATTGTAAAGAATTCGTAAATTCGCGGATGGGCAGGTAGATCCGGGTGTCTCTAACCCCCGCTATTTTTGCCGCCCGCGGGTTGCGGAGGAAGAATGTTTGGCCATTGCGCTTGAACCGGCGATGAGGATGTCGACGATGCGCCGGGCGCTGGGTTCCCATCCGGGAAGAGCTGTGGTGTGGAAAACGCCGACCAGAGCACGCACGAAGTCGTTGGGGTCGGTTTCGGAGCGGAGATCACCGCTGTCGATAGCGCGCTGTACCAAGGCGATGAAAGCGCTGTGTATGAGACCGCGCGCACCTTCGATGAGACGCAGGGAGCCGCCGGCGACAGTGTCCATTGCGGGAATGATGAGCCTTTTGTCGGCCACGTGGTCGATAAAGAGCAGCATCCACGCGCGAAGGGCTTCGATCGGCGTCATGCCAGCGGCGAATCGCTGCCCCGCATCGGCGAGTTTTTCCACTTCGTTGCGGTAGACGGCTTCGATCAGGGCGTCGCGGGTGGGGAAATGGCGGTAGAGCGTGCCGGGGCCGATGCCCGCTTGACGGGCGATATCGTCAAGGCTGGCGGCGGCGCCATCGCGAGTGAAGACTTCCTTTGCGACCTCCAGGATGCGTTCGCGGTTGCGCTGGGCATCCGCCCGGGGCTTGCGGGCGGGCGGGGGTGGCGGGAGCTTCTTCTTCGGCAAATGTGAGTTTACAGAAAATTTGTTGCAACCGGAGACAGTCTCCGGCTATCTTTTATACGGAGACTGTCTCCGTTTTATTGAGCGACGGCACGAAACTCAATTTCGGCGCGATCCTCAGGGGCTCGCGCCGTAATAATTCAGGGGGATAAAGATGCGCGTATTTGTAACAGGAGCAACCGGATTTATCGGAACGGAACTGGTAAGGGAACTCACTGCAGCGGGGCACCAGGTGCGCGGTCTTACGCGCAGCGATGCAGGGGTGGAGCAACTGAAGGCGGCGGGTGCGGAGGTTCATCGCGGCGACCTGCAAGACCTCGACAGTCTACGAAGCGGAGCGACGGGAATGGATGCCGTCGTGAACCTGGCGTTCAACCACGACTGGTCGAAATTTGCGCAGAGTGCGAACGACGAGATCGAGGCGATTGAGGCGTTGGGATCCGTACTCGATCCGGGCAAGCTGCTGGTAGTCACCTCCGGAATCGGGATTACGAGCGGCGCGCCGGGCCAAGTGCGGAAGGAGACTGATCCTCCGACCGATTCGCCGACGATTCCTCGCAGGCCGGAACAGAACGCGCAAGCTTTGGCGACAAAGGGTGTGCATGTGGCGATTGTGCGGTTACCGCAGGTGCATGACACGCGCAAGCAGGGGCTGGTGACTTTGTTGATTCAGATCGCGCGCGAGAAGGGGGTTTCGGCGTACGTGGGTGATGGCGCGACCCGTTGGGCGGCAGGCCCTCTGAAAGATGTGGCGCACCTTTATCGGCTGGCGGTGGAGAAGACCGGCCCGGGCGTGACCACTTATCACGCGGTCGACGAAGAAGGCGTGCCGCTGCGGGATATCGCGGAGACGATCGGTAAGGGGCTGAAGGTGCCGGTGGCTTCGATCCCGGCTGAAGCGGCCGGCGAACACTTCGGGATGTTCGGGCACTTTGCGACGTTGGATATGCCGGCTTCGAGCGAATGGACGCGCAAGACGCTGGGGTGGGAGCCGAATGGGCCCGGGTTGATCGAGGACCTGGTGAATATGAAGTACTGACCATTTCCGCCGTCAGTCCGATCCGATCGACTCTATTTTGTTGTTCAGTCCGCGCCGGTTTCGTTTTAGAATACGCGATGGAGATTTGTAACGGATGAGAATGCAACCAGTTGCCGCTCGTATAGTGGGATCGATCTTAGCTTGCGGAATAGCCGCCGCGGCGAATGTTACGGTGTTCAACGCACCAGGCGCGGGGACATCCGCGGACCAGGGAACGTTCGCTCTGGGAGTAAACGCTTCCGGAACGATTTCGGGAAGTGAGGTCGACGCGAACGGTCTCTATCACTGCTACCTGAGATCTTCCAGCGGAACGTTTACCATCATCAACGCGCCCGGCGCTGGAACGCAATCCGGCCAGGGCACAGGCGGCTGCTTAGGGCTGAATGGCGCGGGCGATCTCGCTGGAAACTACATTGATTCGAGCGGGGTGCTTCATGGATTCTTGCGCAAGGCCAGCGGAACCTTTAGCGATTTTTCAGCTCCCAACGCGGGAACCGGTTCGGGCCAAGGGACATTCCCCTATGCAATCAATTCTTCGGATGAAGTGGCCGGCTATTACGATGACGCGAATAACGTTTTTCACGGGTTCTTGCGATCCGCGGCCGGCAAGCTCGCGGTCGTTGACGTCCCTGGCGCAAGTCAGCAGCCATTTTACGGAACACTTGTGTATTCAGTGAACGATCATGGCGTGGCCGCGGGACTCTACTGGGATTCAAGCTTGCTGATCCATGGATTCATGCGTGACGCGAGCGGCGTGATCACCACATTCGACGCGCCGGGAGCGGATGGGACGTATGCTTACTCGATTAACGACTCCGGGGAGATTGCGGGCAACTCGTTTCTGGGCGGGCAGGGCGCGTCGGGAATGTTACGGTCTGCTCAAGGAGCGTTTACGGCTTTCAACGTTCCGGGCGCGGGAACCGCGGACAATCAGGGAACTGTTGCAACTTCTCTGAACGCCACTGGCGGCGTGGCGGGAAACTGGATCGACTCCGCGAATGTCTATCACGGCTTTCTTCGCACCGCGAAGGGGACAATCGTCCCGTTTAGCGCGCCGGGCGCGGGTGTTGTTGCCGGTCAAGGCACGATGGTCTACGGGATCAACGCGTCCTCTGAGGTTGTGGGAACGCTGCTCGATTCTTCCAATGTGCTTCATGCGTTCTTCCTGAACTAAGCCTTGCGAGCGGAGTTCGGCTCTTCACGGACTAGAGCGTGGAAAAGCGTTGATCACGTTGTCGCATCATAAAGAGCAAATGACTAATCCCGAGCCGCCCCGAGTAAGCATTCCGCTCCGCCAACTTCCGGCCTGGAGTGCCCTGGAAGAGCATTCAAAAAAGGTCCATGATCTGCACCTTCGGCAATGGTTTGCCGAAGATCCGCAACGCGCGGAGCGCTTCACCCTGGAAACCCTCGGTCTGTACTTCGACTACTCGAAGCACCGAATCACGGCGGAGACGATGCTTTTGTTATTCCAACTGGCCGAGCAGTCCGGCCTACGCGAAAGAATAAACGCGATGTTCGCCGGGAACAAGATCAACGTCACCGAACGGCGTTCCGTTTTGCACGTCGCGCTTCGGGCGCCGCGTACTGAACAAATCTTCGCCGATGGGGTGGATGTGGTTCCCGAGGTTCACCAGGTACTTGACAAGATGGCCGCGTTTTCCGAGCAGGTCCGCGGCGGCGCCTGGACGGGCCATACCGGAAAGCGTATCCGGAACGTGGTCAACATCGGCATCGGCGGCTCGGATCTGGGGCCGGTGATGGCTTATGAAGCGCTCCGGCATTACAGCCAACGCGACCTCACATTCCGTTTCGTCTCCAACGTGGATGGCACCGATTTCGTCGAGGCCACTCGCGATCTGAGCGCGGAAGAGACTCTGTTCGTGGTCTGTTCCAAGACCTTCACCACGCTCGAAACCATGACCAACGCCCGCACGGCCCGGGAGTGGGTTCTCGAAGCGTTAAAAGAAGAAAAGGCGGTCGCACGGCACTTTGTGGCGGTCTCCACCAATACCGCGAAAGTAACGGAATTCGGGATCGATAGCGCGAACATGTTCGGCTTCTGGGACTGGGTAGGGGGCCGTTACTCAATGGACTCAGCGATCGGCTTATCCACCATGCTCGCTATCGGCGCGGAGCAGTTCCGGGCCATGCTCTCCGGCTTTCACCAGATGGACGAACACTTCCGCACCGCGCCCATCGAATGTAACCTGCCCGCGATCATGGGGTTGCTCGTGGTCTGGTACAACGCATTCTTCGACGCCCAGACTGTGGCGGTCTTGCCGTACGAACAATACCTGAAGCGCTTCCCAGCGTACCTGCAGCAGTTGACGATGGAGAGCAATGGAAAACACGTGACACTGCGGGGAGCCCACGTCGATTACCAGACCGGACCCATCTACTGGGGCGAACCGGGCACCAACGGCCAGCATTCGTTCTACCAACTCATCCATCAAGGGACCAAGCTAATCCCTTGCGACTTCATCGGATTCGCCCAATCGCTCAACCCGATTGGAAACCATCATAATTTGCTGCTCGCCAATGTCTTCGCGCAGGCGGAGGCGCTCGCATTCGGCCGCTCGCCGGAGGAGGTCAAGGCTTCAGGCACGCCGGAATGGCTCGTCCCGCACCGTACTTTCGAAGGCAATCGGCCATCCACCACCATCCTGGCCGAGCGGCTTACGCCGGAGACCCTGGGGAAGTTAGTCGCGCTCTACGAGCACAGCGTCTTCACGCAGGGCGTGATCTGGCAGATCGATTCCTTTGACCAATGGGGCGTGGAACTCGGAAAAGTGCTGGCCGAGAAAATTATTCCGGAACTCGACCGCGCCGACGAGCCATCGCTCCAACATGACAATTCCACCAATGCGCTGATCCGTCACTACCGGGCGAACAAAAGTAAATGAGCCCGGAAGAACGCTCCGCCGTAAAGAATTTCAAAGAGTTGGCTGCCAAGGCTGCCGCTCAAGAACTGCGGGACGGGATGGTAGTCGGGTTAGGCTCGGGGACCACCGCGACGCTGGCCGTAGCGGCTATTGGGCGGCGCGTCGCGCAGGGTCTGCGAATCACCGGGATCGCCACTTCGGAAAAAACGGCGGATCAGGCGCGCCTCCTACGCATACCGTTGGCGACGCTCGAAGAACGTTTCAGGATCGATGTGACCATCGATGGCGCCGATGAGGTGGAAACGGGGACGCTTTCTCTCATCAAAGGGGGTGGAGGCAATCTGCTGCGCGAGAAGATCGTCGCGGTAGCGAGTTCCCGCATGATCGTGGTGGTGGACGAAAGCAAAATCGTGAGCGCGCTCGGCCGCCGCGCGGTACCCGTGGAGGTGGTTCCATTCGGATGGGAGACCACCGTCGGGAGACTACAGGAATTGGGCGCCGACCCCGTTCTTCGACTCCCTTCCGGCGGTGGCATTTTCACGACCGACGGCGGTCACTACATTCTCGATTGCTCGTTTCCCTCTATTCCTTCACCGGGGGCGCTCGAACGGCAACTCGATTCCGTTGTGGGTGTGGTGGAGCACGGATTGTTTCTGGGCATCGCCTCGCAGGCCATTGTCGGCGGGGCCGGCGGAGTTAGAGTGCTCCATCGCGGCAAAGTACCGGGCAACGCTTGAATCTCAGGCTTCTTACTTACTTTTTCCCGAACTCCACGTGCAGCCGGATGGAAGGAATCCAAACCGGCCCGCGCTGTTGGTTGTACGCCGGATTGGAAACGTGTTGTAAGTCGAAGGTGGTAAAGAAGCCTGGAAAAAGCCGGGCGCTGTAGTAGCTTTCCCAGATGGTTTCGGGCGCATACTCCAGGTGCCCGTCGCCGATCAGAAAATCATAGCCCCCGCGCGCCAGATACAACGCATGGACGCCGGAAATCCCGCTGAACGTGACCTCCGTCGCCGCCGTGTCCAGCGGACGCCGCCAACGTCCCCCCGTGACCGAGACGCCGCCTGTAGCCAGACGATCGATCGCGGTGAAAGCAAAGCTTTCCGTTTTGCCGTCGTTCCAGCCCAGTCGGGAAAATACGCCGATGTCCTTCGTAAGCTCTTGCTCCATATTTATCCCGAAGCCATACTTCAGCGTGCCGTTCTTTCGCGTCGCCGTCACCACGGGCGTTGTGCCTGTCAGGTACGCTTCCTGAACGGCCAGGGCATAATTTCCCGCGTTCGCGTGGTTTTCGTAATTCAATAACCGGATCACTCCAGGGTGCTTATTAAGCGTGAACCGGTACTCTCCCTCGAAGACGTCGCCGCGGTTCACAAACAATCGGCGGTCGAACCGGAGACCGTTCGCCACCTTCGGCATGGCGGCGCTCGCATACCGTAGTGACCAATGCCGCGTATGGAATTCGTGCACCCAACCCCACGTGTACCCGCGGACGTCAGCCGGGTAATCCCACGCGCCGTTATACATAACCGCCCACCCGATAAACTGCGTCCTCGGGTCGTGCGTGTAGCGATTATTGTCGAAAAAATCCGTCAGGGTGAACCGCCCCACGGTGATCGTGTACCGGTTCATGGGACGCGCGCCGGCTAGCTGATTCTCATCGGATTCAAACGATTCCGTTTCTTTGCCAAACCCAAAGTCATGCGAAATGTACAACCGCGCCAGGTATGGTTTCGGGGTGGCGGTCGCCACCCGCGGAAGCTCCCCGTTGGAAGAGTTTGCCAGGCCGTCGACCCCGCTGAAGCCCCGGCCGCCCGCGACTTCCGGATTGAAATAGAACGTTGTGTTGCCGTCCAGACGCAGGCCGAAAAACAGTGTGGTGGTCAGAGAGACGTCGCGCTCCGGGTAATCCTGAAGACTGAATGGGCTGGAATAAGGCGAATGGAAGGTCCCATGATATTGGCCGATTGACGTCGCCTGGAAAAACAAATTCCAGAGCCCGGGCTCGGCCGGCGCGTCCGCAGTGCTAGGCTCGTCCTGTCGCGCGACCTGCCCGTCCACCGGCGACGCGGTCTGGGACGCGGTACTCTGATCCTGCGCGAGGACAAGCCCAGCCCGCAGCAGGGAAATTAGCAAAATTGTAACAATCCTAACCATTCCGTCCAAACCAAACCATTTCCCCCTAGTAAACCAACTCGCCGCTGTCACTTTGATGACATGCTCCTCGTGGGCGGCGCGGCAACGGCCGTAAGTCCATTCCTTGGCTATGGCATGAAGAATGCGAGGGCGGTTGGAAGGAAGAGACATAAATGAAGATTTTCGGTCAGCTTGCGTACATGACGCTTTTGTGTAGTGTCACTTTCTTTGTCGAATCCGGCTGCAATAAGCCTGCGGATCAGACAGCGACTCAGACCGCCGCCCAAACGGCTCCCCCCGCCGCGGGAGATCCGGCGAACGGCAATCTGGCGGTTCCCGATCAGACTCAGGCGCAACCCGCCGCCCAGCAGCCACCTCAGCCCGCGCCCGCGCAACCGTCTAATCCGGTGAGCCAGCCGCAGCAAACCGAATCCTCTTCCTATCCCGCTCAGAGCGGCTCATACGACGCTGCCTATGACCAGAGTTCGCAGCAATACTACTCGCAGTACGCCGATGATCAGCAACCTGTTTACGCAACCCAGCCGCCGCCTCCTCTGCCCGAATACGACCAGCCGCCGTGCCCCGGTGAGAATTACATATGGACGCCCGGTTCGTGGTCTTATGCGAGTTCGGGCTACTACTGGACACCCGGCGCGTGGATCATCGCGCCCTTCGTGGATGCCCTCTGGACCCCGCCTTATTGGGGCTTCTATGACGGTCGCTACCGTTACTACAGCGGCTACTGGGGATCGCACATCGGCTTCTACGGAGGCATCGACTACGGATTCGGTTATACCGGGCGAGGATACTATGGCGGCTATTGGAACGGTGGCAGCTTTGCCTACAACCGCGCGGTCAACAACATAACCACAACCAACATCACCAACGTTTACAACCGGAACGTGGTAGTAAACAACGTCATGCGGGTGAGCTATAACGGCGGCCACGGAGGCATTCAGGCCCGTCCGACCGCGCCGGAACTGGCTGTCTTCCAAGAGCGCCGCATCGCTCCCTTGCCGTCGCAAGTTCAGCAATCCCATGAGGCCGCCACAAATCGCGCGCAATTTGCCGCTGTAAACGGGGGTCGTCCGCAGACCGTGGCGCTCGCGCACCCGATCGCAACGCCCTACCACGCACCAGCGTCGACGCCCCAGGCTGTCCAGGCGCGCGCCTTACCGGTAGCGCCGATCCATCCACCCATGCCCACTCAAGCCCGCCAGGTGACCCAACCTGGTCAGCCCGGCCGCGTTGCGCCGCCATCCGCTCCACAAGCTATACGGCCCGGCGTACCTGCCCCGCAAGCCCGACCCATCCCGGCGGCAGCTCCGAATCGCCCTCTTGCGCAGCATGCGGTCGAACCGGCGCCGCGGCCCGCAGTCGTTCAGCAGCCGCAACGGCCTGCACCTGTAGCCCATCCGGCTCCCGCCGTTCAGCCTCGGCCCGAGCCTCGCGCAGCAACGCCCGCGCCAGCCCGCCCCACACCCGCCGTTCCAGCGAGACCCCAAGCGCCCGTCCCGGTCCGTCCCCAGGCCGTGCCTCAACCCCGACCCGAACCCCGTCCGGCAGTTCGGCCCGAGCCGCAGTCTCGCCCCCAAGCGCCGCAGCCTCGTCCGCAAGCGCCGCCCGCTCGTCCCGCCCCGCAAGCGCGTCCCGCCCCCGCGCCTCGACCCGCGCCGCAAGCCCGTCCGGAGCCGCAGCGCGAAGCTCCTCACGAGGAGAAGAAAAAGTAGACGACAATACGTAGAGAATGAGGCATCTCCGCTTCGCGCTGCGTACCCTGCTTGGTGATCAGGCGTATCTGTTTGCGATGGTCGTTCTGGCGGCGGCAATCGGCATCAGCACGGCCGTCTTCTCGATTGCGCAGGCTGTCCTCTTCCAGCCGCTTCCTTTCCCGCGGCAGAATGATTTGAGGATTATCTGGAAAGCTGACGTTAAGTCGGGCGTACCGTTTCTTGAGTTGGCTTATCCGGAGCTTCTTGATCTGCAGAGCAACGTAACGGCGTTTGAGTCAGTAGCGGTGATGCCGACTACGCTTTATGGATACGGAAAAATAATCCGCTCCGGAAAGAGCGCGCCGGTGCAGGTGGAAAGCGCGCCCGTGTCTCATGACTTCTTCAAGACCCTCCGTATAGCACCTATGCTCGGGCGCGACTTCTCCGATGCCGATGAACACCCTGGCGCCGCACCCGTCACGGTTTTGAGTTACTCCACCTGGCGGAGTATTTTCCATTCGGATCGCTCAATCGTAGGCCGCCCGCTTACTCTAAATGGCCAAGGCTACAGAGTCATTGGCGTAATGGGACCGCAAATTGACTTTCCCCGAGGCGTTGGCCTGTGGGTTCCGATGGGAGTAAGCCGCGACCTGGAGAATCGAAGCATCTACTTCATGCAGGCAATCGCAAGGATTAAGCCAGGTTACTCCGATAATCAGGTGGCCGCGCAAGTGAACGGATTGTTCCGGCGTCTTGCCAAAGAGTACAGCGGCTACTATTCGCCCACGCAGCAGGCGGTGATCACATCCTTACCTGGATACTGGGTCGGCTCCGCGCGGCCGCAGTTACTCGTATCCTTAGGCGCTTCTTTCCTCCTGTTATTCACCGGTTGGGTAACCGCGGCCAACTTATTCCTATCGAGAACCCTTGCCCGCAGCCAGGAGATCGCCACGCGATCGTCGCTTGGCGCGGACACATTTCAGATCCTTATCCAGTTCCTCACAGAGGGCATGATCGCGGCACTGATCGCCGGTGCTGCCGGGTTCGGTCTGGCAGCGCTCTTGATTCGGATCCTGGTCGCGATGGCCCCGGCGGATATCCCCCGGCTCGCCGATGCCGGTATCTCCCGGCCCGTCGTGGGATTCGGAATTGTCTTGTCTTTCGCCACCGGGTTGGCGTGTTCCCTGGCGCCTACCTTCATCGCCACGCGCATGAATCTGGAATCAGCGTTGCGCGAAGGCGGAGTCCGGCTAACCGGGTCGCGTCGCGGGCGGCGCATCCAGAACCTGTTCACGGTGGGCCAGGTCGCAATCACGGTCGTCCTCCTGGCTGCGGCCGTCATGGTCGTAATCAGCGTGCGCGACATTCTCAACACCGACACCGGCTTCGCCCGGCGGGATGCCGTCACCATGAACCTCGCTTTACGCGGCCCGGAAATGGACGAAGTCCACCGCCGAATCCTATACACAAATCTTCTGGATCGCTTGCGTCAAAATCCCCAGGTGGCCGCGGCAGGCGCGGTGCTCGTTCGACCGCTTGAAGGAACGATCGGATGGGATATGCCCTTCCAATCGCAATTCGATCCTTTCAAACGGCCGGAAGAGCTTCCCGTTTCAAATTTCGAAGTCATTACTCCCGGATATTTACAAACCGTGGGAACGCCGTTGTTGGAGGGTCGGGACTTTGGCGATCAGGATCGCGAGACTTCCGCTCAGTCCGTGATCGTCAGCCGGGGATTAGCTGAGCGCATCCGCCGTCAAGGTCACGCGCCTCTCGGAACTCTGATCCGGCTCGGCCGTCACAGCGGGAACGATTGGTGGAAAATCGTGGGGATCGCCGCAAACGCTCGCTACCGCGGCATCTCCACCCGCGGCGACGATATTTACGTGAACTATCGGCAGAGTGGTATTCCCGTAAACTACCTGGCGATTCGCGGACGGACAACCTCGGGCCAACTGGCCGGCTTGGTTCAAACGGAGCTGTCCAAACTGGATGCCGGCCAAGCCATCGCGAGCATCGCCACCATCGGCGAGCTTATGGATCGCGACACCGCGCGCCAACGTTTCAACATGACTCTGCTTCTCATCTTCGGAGTGGCCGCGTTGTCGCTGGCGGCTGCCGGCGTATATAGCGTGGTAGCCGAGAACGTAGCGATGCGCACCCGGGAGATCGCGGTTCGGCTCGCTCTTGGCGCGGATCACTTAGCGCTCGTCCGTAACTTGTCCGGAGGGATTCTCGGTTTCGTCTTAATCGGCGAAGTCGTCGGCTTGTTGTTGACCCTTGCTTCCGGGACCGCTTTCGCCGACTTACTTTATGGCGATCTAGCTCGCAACCCGCTTGTGCTGGTGATGGTCGTGGGCTTCCTGTTTGTCGTCGCCTTGATCGCCGCTTCGATTCCCGCCTGGATCGCCGCCGGGCGGGAACCGCGGCGTGCGCTCTGAAGCAGATGTCCGAAGCCATTCGCACAACTCTAATCTGCATCTCCCTAATCTTCGTGGTCGTGGGCGGCTATTATCGGGTGCAATCCCAACGTTCCGGCGAGCGCCTGGATCGCACCAGGGAGGGCTGGCCAGTTCTGATCGCGGTTCGCGTCGTCGGGCTCCTCGCGCTCGCCACAGTCGCGGCTTGGATGGGAAATCCCGAATGGTTTCCGTGGGCGTCTTATCCCGTTTCACCCGCACTCCGCTGGGCCGGAGTCGCCGGCTTTGCTTTCTCCGTCGCCTGGTTGATATGGATGTTCCACGCCCTTGGCGGCAATCTGACCGACACCGTAGTAACCCGCCGCGACTCCTACTTCGTCGATAACGGTCCCTACCGTTACGTGAGGAATCCCATGTATACCGGAATTCTATTGACGACTGCGAGCCTTGGCCTTACCCTCGGAACCTGGCTGATCCCGATTATCGGAATCTCCATGTTCCTGTTGCTGGCGCTGCGCACGCGTACCGAAGAAGAGTATCTGATTGAGCGTTTTGGGGACCGGTATCGCGCTTACATGAAGCGTGTGGGCCGCTTCTTCCCCAGGTTGATCGGCTGACCGTTTGCCCCTCCTGCCTTTTCTTCACACCGTGGCATCGCGCGAGGATCTTTCACCCGCGGAAGCGGAGGTGGCCATGGATGCGATCCTCGGCGGCGACGTAACCGACGCCCAGCTTGCGGCATTCTTAATCGCGCTGCACATGAAAGGGGAAATAGCCGGTGAACTCGCTGGATTCGCGCGATCCATCCGCCGCGCCGCGCTACCCGTCCCGTTCGAATGCGCGCCCGA
This sequence comes from Bryobacteraceae bacterium, assembly GCA_965225785.1. Taxonomy (GTDB): domain Bacteria; phylum Acidobacteriota; class Terriglobia; order Bryobacterales; family Bryobacteraceae; genus Bog-113. Next base: position 306,172 of record CBDDBV010000036.1, read on the forward strand.
TGAAACTCTTCTCGACACCTGCGGCACTGGCGGTGACGGACACAACACGTTCAACATTTCCACAACGGTCGCATTCGTCGTTGCCGGTTGCGGAGTGCGCGTCGCCAAGCACGGCAATCGCGCCGTCTCCAGCAACGCCGGCAGCGCTGATGTTCTGGAGCATCTGGGGGTCACTATTGCGGTCTCTGGTGAACTGGCGGCTCGCGCTTTGCGGGAGGCCGGAATTTGCTTCCTGTTCGCGCCTGCGTTTCATCCCGCTCTCAAACAGGCGCAGCAAGTCAGGCGGGAACTCAAGATGCGCACCGTCTTTAACTTACTCGGACCGCTGTCAAATCCGGCGCGGACGCGAGCGCAAATCGTCGGAACTCCTTCCCTCGACGCTGCCGAACGCGTCGCCGCCGCCTTGGGCGAGTTAGGCCTCGCGCGCGGCTTCGTCGTGCATGGCGACGACGGGTTGGACGAAGTCACTTTAACGGCACCCTCCACCGTTTTTGCAATTGCGGCCGGCCAGATCGAGAAGACGCGGTTGGCACCCGAGGATTTCGGCATGGCGCGCGCACCGCTCGATGCTCTGCGGGGTGGAACTCCGCTCCGGAATGCCGCCATCACCCGATCGGTTCTGAATGGTGAACTCGGCCCTCAGCGAGATATCGTCGTGGCGAATGCCGCGTTGGCCCTGCTGGCGGCGGAGGTGGCCACTGAAATTGAACAAGCCGTCGCCCAAGCTTCCGCTTCCATCGATAGCGGTGCTGCAAAGGAACGCCTCGCTCGCCTCGCCGAAATCAGATAACGCCGCTGTAGCGTTTCAGAATTTGCGGCAGGTTTTGCGAAAATGCCGATCGCGCCAAAACCATGTCACAACCCGCATCGTGCGCTTCCTTCTTGAGTTCCGCTTGAATGTGGGAAACGAAAGCAATCATCCCCGTCGTCTTCATCTCCGCCGTTTTTTTCAGTTGATCGATCATCTTCACCGGTTCGATGGATTCGAAATTCAGATCGAAGATGATCAGTGCGGGCACAGTCTTGGCCCGTTCCAGCAAATCCTCTTGCGTCTTCACGACTTCCGCCTGCATCATGGCGCGCTTCGCGGCGTCGAGAATCTTCACGGTAAAGAAGAGGTCGCTCACAGCGACCAGCATCCTATTGTTGGCCTGTCTCGGCATTATCGGTTGAAAAGATGGTATTTTGCTGGGCGGCTTTGATATTCCGCCGCCTTCGTTGCAAAAGGTGGAAGTTTGAGAGTAGCGGTTTTAAGGTTCAGATGCAACCTTCGGAGACTTACCCATCCTCCGGCAGTTTCCCGTCGATTACGAATTCGTTCCACCGGCGTAGCGCTTCCCGGAGTTCCCGCATGGCGGCGTGACGTTCGCACCCTGCCTGCTGCAGTCGGGTAACATTATCGGGAAAAGGAATCCCGCTGGGAACGGAAGCGGTGACTGCGCCAAAATCGCCGGTGGCCGATTCAAACCGCCGCCGCGCTTCGTGCAGTTCCGACCGCAACCGGTTCTCGATCTGCTCGCGATCGTCCATTCCGCAACGCCTGATCTTTGATTTTATTCTAGAATCAGAGCGCGGATTAAGCCGCCTTTTCAGCGCGCCTTCGCCGTGCTGGTTGCAAATTTAATTCCATAAATCCTGGTTGCCGAATTGAAAATCCGGCGTTCGCCGACCCCGGTTGATACCCCGTGATATGTTGACCTCATGTTGGCTGAGAATCCGTTCCACGACCCCTTGCGGTTCGAACGCAAGATGCCCGAATGCGCGGTTGTTATCTTCGGAGCTAATGGCGATCTGACAAAGCGTAAACTGATGCCGGCCCTCTACCGGCTTGCATTCGAACGCCGCCTTTCTCCCGGCTTCGCCGTGATCGGTATCTCGCGAACCGGCATGTCGGATGACCAGTTCCGCGAAAAGATGCGCGACTCGGTTCAAAAATTTCTCGAAGATTCCCCTTTCGACGATGACGTGTGGTCCAGCTTCGCCAAGGGCCTTTTCTACATGGCCGGGAACGTCGATGAGCCCAAATGCTATGCCGATCTGAAGGCCTGCCTCGAAGGCGTTCAGAAACAGCGCCAAACCGGCGGGAACGTGCTGTTCTACCTTTCTACCCAGCCCAGTCAATATGCCCCCACCGCGTTGGGACTCGGCGGGGTCGGGCTGAATAAGGGCGAAGGCTGGCGGCGGCTGGTCGTCGAGAAACCGTTCGGGCATGATCTCGAAAGCGCCAAAGAGCTGAGCCGCAGCTTGCACGAGGTTTTTCGCGAAGAAGAGGTTTACCGGATCGATCATTATCTAGGCAAGGAAACCGTGCAGAACATTCTGGCGCTCCGCTTCGGCAATGGGATCTTTGAGCCGTTGTGGAACCGGCGCTACGTAAGCCATGTCCAGATTACGGCCGCCGAATCGATCGGCGTGGAAGGGCGCGGCGCTTACTACCAGGAAGCCGGCGCGCTGCGCGACATGATCCAAAATCACCTCTTGCAGGTGATGGCCACCGTGGCCATGGAGCCAAGCGCCACCTTTTCCCCCGACGCGGTGCGCGATGAGCGGTCCAAACTGCTCCGCTCCATCCGCATCTTGAAGCCCGATGAAGTAGCGAAAAACGCGGTGGCGGGGCAATACGGTCCGGCCCGCATCGGGGGCGAAGATGTTCCCGGCTTCCGGCAGGAGCAAGGCGTGGATCCCAAAGCCCAGACCAACACCTATGCCGGGGCCACCTTCTTCGTCGACAACTGGCGTTGGGCCCGAGTCCCGTTCTTCATCCGGTCGGGCAAGCGTCTGCCAAAGCGGGTGAGCGAGATTTCGATCCAATTTCATGAAGCACCCCACGCGGTGTTCGGCGGAAGCGGATCCGCCGAAATGGCCTCGCCGAACCTTCTCATCCTGCGGATTCAGCCGGAAGAGGGCGTGTCCTTAAAGCTGCTTTCAAAGCGTCCCGGCGCGGGGATGACGCTCCGTCCGGTTTCCATGGATTTCAACTACAGTTCGAGTTTCGGCGAGCGTTCGCCATCGGCGTACGAGACCCTGCTGCTCGACGCCATCATCGGAGACGCCACATTGTATACGCGGCAGGACATGGTTGAAGCCAGTTGGGCCGTCGTCGAGCCGATCCTCGAAGTCTGGCAGAACCGCAGCTTCAACTTCCCCAATTACGCCGCGGGAAGTTGGGGACCGGTCGCCTCCGACGAGATGCTGGCGCGGTACGGACAGGTCTGGCGCAGGCCTTAGGAGCGATTATGGTTCGACCCGAAACGATACTCAAAGAACTTTCCAAGCTCTGGGTCGATCTCGGCCACGAAGAGCAGCAAGGAAATCCCGACGGCGCGCACGGAAGCGGAATGCTGCGCGCCTGCGCGATGACCCTCATCACCATCGCCGATGATTGCGCCGAAACCGAGAATGTCGGCGAGACCGTCGCCATGCTCATGAAAGAGCATCCCAGCCGCTCGGTGCTCATCCGGCTTCGCGCCACCCCGGAGAAGCTGCTCGACTCCCGCGTCTTCGCTCAGTGCTGGATGCCCTTCGGACAGCGCCGCCAGATCTGTTGTGAGCAGATCGAAATTACCACCTCTCTGGCAGCCCTCGATGATGTGCCCGGGGTGGTGCTGCCCTTGGCCGTACCCGATCTTCCCGTGCTCCTTTGGAACACCTGTCCGCGTCTCTTCGGTACCGCGGCTTTTCCAAAGATAGCCGCAATGTCGGACAAGTTGATCGTCGATACGGGTACCTACACGGACGCCCGTGAAGCCCTGGATTTACTTTCCGCGCAGGTCGGTGGCGAGCGCCTGATTGCGGATTTGGCTTGGGTGCGCGTCACGAGGTGGCGCGAGACCGTTTCGCAGGTATTCGAAAACAAAGAATGCCTGACAGCCTTGGCTGGGTACACCGAGGCTCGCGTCGAGTTCGGTTCCGATAAACCGGGCACGGGCGCTATTTACCTCGCCAGTTGGCTGCAAGACGGCTTGAAGCGCGCCGGCAATTCCGTCCAGGTGCAATTGGCCAGACGCGACGGACCGGATCTTTCCGGAGTCACGTTCTCCGGACCGGGCGGTTGCGACGTTTCCATCCAGTCAGATAAGTCCGGCGGTGTAACGGTGAAGGCTCATAAGCTGGAGAGCCGCACGATCTTTCCCAAGCCGACGGATTACCTATCGCTGCAGGAGGAGTTATCGATCACCACGCGGGACGCGGCCTTTGAGGCGGCTTTGCCGCTTGCCAAACAACTGGCTGAGCGAGTGCCGCTGCCGTGAACGTACCGCACCTCTACCGAACCGCTGAAGCGGCCGCCGGCGGTTGCGCCGACTTCATTCTGGAGCGGCTCCGGCAAGCCGTTCAGCAGAGGAATCACGCCACCATCGCCGTGTCTGGCGGCAGTACCCCCGGCCTGCTCTTCGCCGCCATGCGCAGTTCGAACTTCCCCTGGGATCGCCTGGGTTTCTACTTCGTCGATGAGCGGGCTGTGGGCGTCGATGACCCCGAGAGTAACTACCGTTTGGCGGAAGAAACGTTCTTGAAGCCGTTGGGTTTTCCGCCGGAGAATGTTCATCGCATCAAAGGCGAACTAAGTCCCGCGCAGGCTGCTTCCGAATACTCCGAAGAAATTCGCATCAGTTTCGGCCTCACAGGCGCCGACTTACCGGTATTCGATGTCATTCAACACGGCATGGGACCGGATGGACATACCGCGAGTCTGTTTCCGGGCGAACCTTTGATTCACGATCGGAACGGGATCGCGGCGGCCGTTCGCGCCGTCAAGCCGCCTCCCGACCGCGTCACCCTGCTGCCCGGAGTATTGCTGGCGGCTCGCGCGAGTGTTTTTCTTCTTAACGGGAAAGACAAGAGCGGTGCGCTGAAAAGCGTGCTCATTGGTGATTCGGATCCAATGAAATTCCCTTCCCAGTTGATAGCACGAAGTGGCAAACAGGTGGATTGGTTCTTAGCGGACTTACCTTGGTTTGAGAAGTAAAACACGCATTTCACCTAATTCACGACATCCACCGCCATCGCCGTTATAGACTGCTGAACATATGACGCGCCGGTCCCACCCGTAAACCCGAAATATACCTGGCCGCCAAACTCACTGGAGAGATCCGTGGCAAGAATCTTGGTGAGAATGGGCGTCGCCGGTTTCGTACTTGTTGTGGAGTAGTAAACGATCAGCGCCTTCATTGGGTTGTTATATTCGACCCAGACATATCGATGACTATCTCCGCGCGGCGCAATGATCGGAGGATTAGGATATGTGGCGACTAGATACTCGCCCACGGGCAGTGTAATTGCCGCCGCATTCGGCAACGTGCCCGTGTAAGCGTTCGCGTAGAAATCGAAGGTTACCCCTATTGCCGGGATATCGGTTTGCGTGATAAATCCGAGACCGGATCCGCCCAGACCAAGAAAGCTTGCACCCATTGTCGTGTTCTGCGCCACAAAAGCCAAACCATCGGCCGGAGTCCCTCCAACCGGCGTGTAGGCGTTGTATATAAAGGCCACTTCAAACGACGAACTTGGCCCGAGCGCATATGGCGTCGGAATAAACGCGCTACCTGCTTCCGAACCCACGCTGGTTAGTTGAATATAGTTCCCGGAAACCAGGGTCGCGCTTCCGTTTAGTGTCAAAGTATTGAGCGGTATCGAAGATTGGCCCAAAGCGGGGATAGCGGCGCACAGCCCCACCGTCAAAATCCATGCGGAAATTCGCCGTGCCGCGGAACGAAGTAAATAAGAGTCTTCCATGGCCAGTTATGTTGTCAGAAATTGGGACGGGATGCAAGAATATGTAAGTGGTTTTTGCGGTAATTCATTCAATTTCTCGAGCGTCGAAGCCTGTACACCAAATACCATACAGTCGCCACATTCAACGCGAACACCACCACCTTCACCCACGTAAGATGACGGAACATTTCATACATCTCAAGCGGAATAAAAAGGCCCGTCGCGATTGCAGTCAGATATTCGCCCCATGTCTTACGGAGCACCAGTCCGATGCCCTCCGTGAAACGTAGCGCCGCATAAATGAAAGTCCCGGCGCTCAGTTCCTTCAGTTGCTTATGACTCACTGAAAAAGCCCGCACCAGCGCGCTATGGATGTAATGATTATCCGGGTCAATCCGCAGCACGTGCACCCAATGCGTGAGCACCGTCTGAATATCGTGGTTCATCAACCGGAGCGCGCCAAAGCCCGCCGCCACCAAGAGCGTGCCTTCAAGCAGTTTATAAATGCCGATCAGGTAAAGACCCGCCGACCTCGGTTGTTGCTTTGCCTTGATGAATCTAGCCGTCTTAAATCTCCAGAATCACCGGCATAATGAGCGGCCGCCGCGCCGTCTGCTTGGAAATGAAACGCTTCAGGTCCGCGCGAATCTTATCTTTGATTACGCCCCAGTCGGTCTTCTCTTCCGTGCTTGCCGATTCCAGCGTCCTGGCGATCACCTGCCGTGCCCCCGCCAGCAGCTCCGATCCGCCGTCCTCGGATGTAAACCCGCGGCTCACCAGTTCCGGCACGCCTTCCACCCGCCCGGTGTGCTTGTTGATGGCGATGATCGGGATTACGATGCCGTCTTCCGATAACGCCCGGCGATCGCGAATCATCGTCTCGCCCACAATCTCGTCGAACACGCCGGAGTCGATGCAGACGCGCCCGACTGGAACTTTGCCCGCCTTCCGCGCTCCCCGAACGTCAATTTCCAAACGGTCGCCGGTCTCCATCAGAAAGCTTTCTTCGAGGCCGGAGAATCTCAGGTGATCGGCCAGCCGAGCGTGCTTCGCAAGCTGCCGGAACTCGCCGTGCACAGGCATGAAATAGCGAGGCCGCACCAGGTTCAGGATCAGGCGCAGCTCTTCGATGCTCCCGTGCCCGGAGACGTGCAGCGGCGGGCTCATGCTGCCGTACATCACGTCCGCCCCACGCTTGGACAGGTGATCGATCATGCGGAAAATCGGTTTTTCATTGCCCGGAATAATTCGCGAGCTGAGAACCACCGTATCCCCTTGCTCCACCGAAATGTTCTTGTGGTTGTCCACCGCTACGCGCGACAGCGCCGACATCGGCTCGCCTTGCGTTCCGGAAATCAACACCGTCAGTTTATCGGGCCGGAACGTCATCGCGTCCTGCGGACGGATCAAAACCCCGTCCGGGATCTGCAGAAAATTCAGGTTATGCGCGATCTCAGTCACCGAAGTCATGCTGCGCCCGATGATCGCCACCCTCCGATTGAACTCGACCGAAAGGTCCAGAACCAGTTGCAGCCGGTGTATCGACGAACTGAAGCACGAGACAAACAGCCGCCGCTCCGCGCGGTTGAAGATATCTTCCATGCGCGGGCGCACCGCGCGTTCGGAGTCCGTATAGCCCGCGCGATCCGCATTAGTCGAATCCGACATCAGCAGCAGCACACCGCGCTTCCCGTACTCCGCAAACGTATGCAGGTCAAACGGCGCGTTATCAGTCGGCGTCGGGTCCACTTTAAAGTCGCCTGTGTGCATGATCACGCCCAGCGGGGTGGTGATGGCCAGCGCCACGCAGCTCACAATCGAGTGCGTGACGTGAATAAACTCGATCTTAAACGGCCCGATCTCGACGATGTCCTTCGGTTTCACCGGGTGAAAGTCGGGATCGTCTTCCAGATCGAACTCTTCCAGCTTCCGTTCCACCAACGCCTGCGTAAACGCGGTGGTGTAAATCGGGACCTTGCCAAAATCTTCCAGGAAGTACCCGACTGAGCCGATGTGGTCTTCGTGCCCGTGCGTCAGTATCAGCGCGCGCACCATCCCATGGTTCTCTTTCAGATAGGTAAGGTCGGGTACGACATAATCGACGCCCAGCAGTTCCGCGTCGGGGAACATCATTCCGCAATCGACGACGATAATGTCGTCGCCGTAGCGAATCGCCATCACGTTCATTCCAAATTCGCCCAAGCCGCCCAGCGGAATGACGTGCAGCTTCTTATCTGTCAATGGTGGTGCTCCGAATAATCAATTCTCCATTCTACAGGGACGCCGTAGCACCACTGTGAACTCCAGATTTAAGCGGGTTGCGCCGGTTGCTTCGCCGAGTTTGGGGCGGCGGGAGGCGTGTGCTGCTTCCGTGTCTTGGATTTGGGCTTCGCGCCGGGTGTAGCGGGCGCGCCGGGCGCCTTGCCGGATGGCCGAGGAACAGTGGTGTCGGGCGGGGTCAGCGGGCTCGGGGAAGGCGCGGGGCCGGGCCGTTCCGGAGCAACGGCTGGGGGAGTCACGGCAGATGGCGTTTCCTGCCCGGACAGCAGACCGGAAAGACTGAGTACTCCCAGAATGAAAACGCGTTGAATCATCCTCATATCGCCACCCGAGCAGTTAAAGTTCCGAACACAAATATTAAAGGCCCGGTGGTAGGCCGGGCCCTTCGACCGGTCCCACTCAGGACCGGCATTCGATGGGAGAATCATTTTTCAACGGTTTCGCAACCGGCGAAAAACTTTCAAGTGATTGGATAGTAAAGTCTGACGGGGTATCGCGTCAAGTGAATTCCAGCATCTAATTTGTGGCCCATAAACAACTGATATCAAAATACTTATACGCACATTCATTTTTTAGGCAATTGCTCGATCCCCCGGAAAACGCCATTTTTCGCCCGCGAAATGGGTCGTAAGCTTTTAAAAATGCGCTACTTACCTGCCCTCGAGGTGCAGCGCGAGAATTTCTTCGCCTTCGTCGCCGGGGCCGGATCGCCGGAAAATCATGCGGAAAACACCAAACAAAACGCCCGATGCCACGCAGAATCCGAACAGTATCAGTATGAGATAAAAGATGTTAAGCATCAGGTTGCCAGGGTTGTCTCTGGGCGTGGCGGGCTTCTGACCGGTGGTGACAGTGGCCTGGTAACGCACTTGTGAGATCAGATTCTCGGCGACATTAGCGTCAGACGGATGTAAGATAACGGCCACCATCGGGCCGGTTCGCTTTACAATCGCACCCGGAATCTTGCTAAGCGCCGCCTCCCGGTCGCGAGCGATCGACGGCATCGGATAGGAAAATAAAGCCATCCTCAGCCCTGATTTGTAATCGGCAACCGCCGCTTCCCCGCCCAGATGAAAACCCGCAACCGACGGGTCCACACCCGGGAAGAACTCCTTAAGCGCCACCGGTCCGCCGATGTATCGTTCACTGTTCGGAACTGCCCGCGCCGGAAGGTAGCTGTTAAACGTGGGTAGACTCGAATGCTCATACCGCGCCATGGAGCGGAACATGTTGGCGACCGCGTCCGCTTCGGGGACCGGACCGCCGAAGCGCACCAGGTAATTTCCCAGCGCGACCAGCGCGCCGTTAGGGGTCAGAGCAGCCTCCGGCGTCAGTTCATCGAACGTGGGCGCAGGCTTGGCATCGGCAGGCCGCAGAAAGTCGAAAACGGCCATGGACGCGGTAGAATCCGCCACGCGCCACGCCTCCACCTTCAGCGTGCCGCCGGCCTTCTGGTAGACGCCCTGCTCGGAATCCTGCAGCCCATACTCATCCCACAGCGGGCGGTTGCTGGAAACGGGCAGCGGCGCGGTGGAAACCAGCTTCCAAGGGCCGATCACGCCGGGAAGTATGGCTGCGGACCCGGGCAGCGCCAAAGAGAAACTCGCGAGCAACAAAAGAAACGTTTTCATGGTTCTTTCTCCTTAGACGCCGCTCAAGGCGGTTACGGGTTCAAGATGCGATGCCGTGACAGTTCTTATACTTCTTCCCGCTGCCGCAAGGGCAAACTTCATTGCGTCCCACTTTCTTGCCTTTCACCACCGTCTTGGTCGCGGTGGAAGTCCCATCGCCGCCCACGAACTGCAGGTCGGCCAGCTCGCGTTCCTTCTTGCGTTGGATGTTGCGCGTCATGTCGGTGGCGGACATCTGCGCGGCGGCCTGAGCGATTTGGCGCTGGCGCTCCTGCTCCAGCCGCTCCTGTTCGGCACGCGTGGCTTCCTCGTCTTCCTCTTCCTCGTACTCGCCGTCGGGATCCGGCGGGAACGGCAGGTTCGCTACCGCGGTCCCATCCTCCGGCCCTATTTGAAACCGCAGGAAGAACAGGTTCCGCACCGTCTCGTCTTCGATCCGCCCCATCAACTCCTGGAACAGCGTGTACGATTCCTTCTTGTACTCCACCAGCGGATCCTTCTGCCCATACCCGCGGAGCCCGATCCCTTCCTTCAGGTGATCCATCGACAGCAGATGATCTTTCCATTGATCGTCGATGGCGTTCAGCAGAATCCAGCGCTCGGTGTCGCGCATGATCGCCGGCCCCACCACGTTCTCTTTCTCTTCGTACTTCTGCTTCACCTTGTCGAAGATCTCGGGCTCGATCTGCTCGCGCGTCAGTCCAATCAGTTCCTCCGTGTTGATCGTCACGCCGAACTGCGTCAGCACATCGGTCTTCAGGCCCGTCAAATCGAACGTCGAAGTATGCGTGTTCACCAGGCAGCGGTCGTCGATATACCCGCCCACCAGATCGGACGCCATCTCCATAATGCGTTCCTTCTGGTCTTCGCCTTCAAGCAGACTCCGCCGCATGCTGTAAATCGCGGTGCGCTGCTTGTTCATCACATCGTCGTACTCGATGAGATGTTTGCGCATCTCGAAGTTCTGGACTTCCACCGCCTTCTGAGCCGACGCGATGCGCTTTGTGATCATGCCGGATTCGATCGGCACATCCTCTTCCATGCCCAGCCGGAGCATCAGATTCTGCATGCGCTCGCCACCGAAAATGCGCAGTAGATCGTCCTGTAAAGAAAGATAGAAGCGCGAACTGCCGGGATCGCCCTGACGGCCCGCGCGGCCGCGAAGCTGGTTATCGATGCGCCGCGATTCATGCCGCTCCGTGCCCACGATATGCAGTCCGCCCACCGCGACCACCTCATCGTGCTCCTTCTCGGTCTGCGCCTTAAAATCCAGCAGCAACCGTTCCCATTCCGCCTTCCCTTCCGGGAACTTAATCATCTCCTCGGGGTTCTTGCCCTGCTTGCGCAGATGCTCGCGCGCCATCGCTTCGGCATTGCCGCCCAGCAGAATATCGGTGCCGCGGCCCGCCATGTTGGTGGAAACAGTCACCGCGCCTTTGCGTCCCGCCTGCGCGATGATGAACGCCTCCCGCTCGTGGTTCTTGGCGTTCAAAACCTCGTGCTTGATCCCCATCTTCTTCAGCAGCGCGCCCAGCTTCTCCGACTTCTCCACCGAGATGGTTCCCACCAGAACCGGCTGCCCCAACGCATGCTTCTCCGCAATCTCTTTGGCCGCGTTGCGGAACTTCTCTTCCCCGGTGCGGTACACCAGATCCGAAAACTCCTTACGCAGCATCGGGCGGTTGGTGGGAATCACCGTCACGTCCAGGTTGTAGATCTTCTGGAACTCGGCCGCTTCCGTCTCCGCGGTTCCCGTCATGCCGGAAAGCTTCTTGTACATGCGGAAGTAATTCTGGAAGGAAATCGTCGCGTAAGTCTGCGTCTCCCGCTCGATCTTCACGCCTTCCTTCGCTTCCACCGCCTGATGCAATCCGTCCGACCAGCGCCGCCCCGGCATCAGGCGTCCGGTGAACTCATCCACGATGATCACTTCGCCGTCCTTCACGACGTAATCCTTATCGTTGTGGAACAGCACATGGGCGCGCAGCGACTGCTGCACGTGATGGTTCCACTCAATATTGGCCGGCTCATACATATTGCCGATGCCCAACAGCCGTTCGCACTTCAACACGCCTTCTTCGGTGAGCGCCACGCTGCGGTGCTTCTCATCCACGGTGAAATCGCCGGTGGTGAACTTTTCGCCGGGCTCCTTGCCTTCGATTACTTCGCCGCGTTCCAGCTTGGGGATGATGCGGTTGACCTTATAGTATTTGTCGGTCGACTGCTCGCTCGGGCCGGAGATGATCAGAGGCGTGCGGGCTTCGTCCACCAGAATCGAATCGACTTCATCGACGATCGCGAAGTTATGCGCGCGCTGGACGCAGTTCTCGATCCGGAACTTCATGTTGTCGCGCAGATAGTCGAACCCGAACTCGTTGTTGGTGCCGTAAGTGATCTCGGCCGCGTAGGCGTCGCGGCGCTCGGTGTCATCCAGGTCATGCACGATGATGCCGGTGGTCAAGCCGAGGAACTTGTAGAGACGCCCCATCCATTCGGCGTCGCGGCGGGCCAGATAGTCGTTGACGGTGACCACATGGACGCCCTTGCCGCCCAGCGCGTTCAGATAACAGGGCAGCGTGGCGACCAGCGTCTTTCCTTCACCAGTTCGCATTTCGGCAATCTTGCCACTGTGAAGCACCATGCCGCCGATCAACTGCACGTCGAAGTGGCGCATCTTGAGAACGCGCCGTCCGGCTTCGCGGCCCACTGCGAACGCGGGAATCAGAATGTCATCGAGCGTCGCACCGTTGGCGAGTTGCTGCTTAAATTCGATAGTTTTGGCGGCCAGTTCGGCGTCGGAAAGCTTCTGCAGCTCCGGCTCAAGCGCATTAATAGCCGCGACCTTGGGCTGCATGGCCTTGATCTCGCGCTCGTTTTTGGTGCCGAAAAGCTTGGCCAGTATGGGATCAATCATTTTGTTTCACCTTCATTTTAGCGTGGGGTGGATGGAATGGAGGGAAAGCGCTTAAAGGCTCGGGGGCTTTAGCGCTAGAGTGATGAGCGAAGGCCTTTGTGACCGTTACCTTAAGCCTAAAGCCCGAGATCGAAGGCCGGCTTGTCAGGCGAGGCGCAAGCGGAAGGCGTCCCCTCGAAGAGTATGTTCAACAACCCGTGGGGAATGAGATTCCCGCGGCCGACTCGGCTACGGCCCAAATAGAACAAGGCGGTGAGGTTTGGAAGGACGGTCAGTCATTAAACGGTGCCGGCACGTCCGTCCCCTCTGCCTTTCTTGACAATGCTCTCAAACGTTCTCGCGAAGAAAGATCGCAACCACGTGTTTTACTGTTTCACACTTGCGGCCGGGAGTTGAGCCCGGTAAGTCTCCAACACTCGCTGTGTCTACGCGGCTAACTTTTGCTTGACCGGGTCGGGAACCGTGCGTGTCTTGGTGAGTTGGCCGCGGCTGGCCGCCCCGGGAACGTGGATGTACTCGCTCATCGTAAGGTTCATGCTGAGCGGGATGCGCTTCTTCGGCGGTTTGATCGACAAAGGCCCGAGTGCAGCCAGGTCTGATTTGAAATGGGCTTGGGCGGCGGGATCGGAGATGGTGTTTCCGATCGCACCCAAGCCTTCATCCTTGTCCTTGTCCAAGTCTTCCTGAGGCACGCTGGAAGTCACTTGGACAGGCTTCTTCTTGGGCGGCTGTCTGTGTTCGGCCGGAACTGCGAAATTTAGCGTTACCTGCCCATCGACCCCGAATTCGCCATCGTTCGGGAACTTGAATTTCAGAACGGTGAACGCTTTCTCGAACTGTTGGATGTCGCCGGTAATGGCCGCGTCGTCCCACGCGAAGAATTCGCTCTGATTGCCGTCGAAACTCATGGAGGTAGCGCCCTGAGGCCACGGCAGTTGAATCGAGAACTCACGGTTCAAACTATCCCAGAAGTGCAGCCCCTCTGCGCACTCGCCCTCGTTGCCCGAGTTGCGCAGAAAGAAAACCCACTTCTGCTGGATGTTGCCTGCGGTGGGAATCTGCGCCGTTCTCAATGCCAACGCGTAAACAGGGTGTATTTCGGTGGCGGGAGGATGAGCGCAATCGAGACCAACCAGTCCGATCACCACGCCGAATAATCCGTCGGCCCCGTTGAGTAACTTGGCTGTATCCGACGCGGTATTGAGGACATCGATCGCACTCGATTTGAGCTGCCGCCAAACGGAGTGGTGGTGTTATCCATAACTTCGCTGCCGTTGTATTCCAGACCCAAGGTTGTGCTTTCGGTGGTGAGGCCGTTACCGCTACGGGGTTGAAGCCGCAGGTTGTAGTCATTGTCAAAAGGCCAGATGCCTGACCAACCCTCCCACGTCACAGGGCCTTGATAGGTTGCGATAGTCCAATCCAGGTGACCGGGAAGGACGCCGGCGTGGCACGGGACGGCGGCGTGGTACAGGTCGGTGTAGGGGTCCTGCGAAGTGCAAATATGAGAAAGCATGTCGAGGTTGATATTGTTGTCCCCGGTAATGGCGGCGCCGCAGATTCTTACGAAGTCGGGACTTTGGCCTGGATGATCGAGTTGGAAGGCCCACTGCGGGTCTCTCGGGAGGCCGTTGAAGTCCTCATTGTTGATGTCCCAGACCAGATCGAAGGGCAGCGAATGAGGAGAAAAGACCGGGCCTTTCGAAATCGCCGTGGCGGCCGGCGTCACGACAGTCACTTCCACGAAGGCGGGGCCGATGTTCACACACTGCGCGGGATTGCCGTTATCGTGGTTCCAGTAACCGTTATCGCTGAAGTCATCGTCCTGATAACCCAGATTCAGGATGAGCTCTTTGTTTAACGCGGAGTTCTTGAAGATGGGCACGGTGAAGGTCTGGTTGATCAGCCCGCCGATTCGATCAAACTCACCCGTAACGCCGTTGATCCATACAGTGCCTGAGTAGTAGTTCGGGGCGTCGGGGCCTAAAGGGTTAACGTATCGTTTCCAAGTTTTCCCGCTCCCTCCTGTCTGTGCGCACCCGCCGGCGCTCGTGATCGTGATCCGGTCGCCCGGTTTGAATGTGATTTCGGGATACTCCGTCGTTCGTTCCCAGACGCGCGGATTGTCGATTCGCCAGACCTTTTCATGGGCGCCGTTGGCGTCGAATTCCCGCGAAACGGAGATGATTTCGAATAGCGTGGCGTGATTCCCGGTGCGATTTTGTTCAAAGAGGACGCACCGCAAATTGCCGTTAATGTTTTGAATGTTCTTGCAAGTCAGAGCGTTGGCGAGTGTGGTGGTGTGCCGTTTCTGAAAGAAGTTCAAGCAATTCGCCTTGAGCGTGGAATCACTCACCGAGATGTTGTTGCACGAGGCTTGGTAAGGTCCGGGAGGCGGGGCAGCATTTGCCGCCGCCGAATACCATAACCCGAACGCCGCTAGAAGCGTAGAGTGCCGCGACGATTTGAAGGTGATTAACATTGATCTCGATTCCGTCCCTATTAAAAGAAGCGCGAAACGCGATAGCGATTTGCGGGAGATTTTATAAATTTTCAGGAAGTTTGGGCTGGCTAATATTCAGTGCCAGCCAAATGCAAAAACTTGTCACCCCGCCGATCTCGACCAGCCGGTCCTGCAGGGTCAGCGTGAAGACGATCATGCTTACTGCGAATCCCCACTTTGAGGCTGCTTTTCGGAATGCTCGACTTGGGCCGGGCGATGGCGCGGCGGAATCGCGGGCGAGGAATAAGCGGGCGACCAGAAAAGCTTCACCGCTGATCAGGATAATGGCGCCAGGCAGCGGCAGGAGAAGTCCCAGCCCCAACACGAATAAAAGCCGGGCGAGCAGAACGCCATTCGTCCACGTCTCCAGGGCAGCCGCGCCGAGAAACAGCAACGTTCCGATGCCGAAGATAATTCGATCGAGCAGCGCGCTGTCCTCGTGAAGGTGCACCAAAAACCAAACCACGTCATCGGGGTTGACGAAACAAGTCAGCAGTGCCGCGCCGATCACGAGAAGGTGCAAAACGGTTTGGTGTCGGAGTTCAAACTGCGTTGCTCTCATCTGACCGCTCGCAGATTGCTTGGTGGAATCGCTGCTAACCGTTACATCCCCTGCAAACAATCGGCGACTTCCTTTTCGGGAATCGCGCCCTCGCGGATCATCTTCCAATAAGGTTCCGTGATATCCACGGTGCTCGATCCAACGCCGGTACAAACGCCGCCATCGAGAACCAGATCCACGCGGCCGTCCATGTTGCCGAAGACTTCAATCCCGCTCGTGCAGGTGGGCTGACCGGAGATGTTCGCGCTGGTGGCGATCACCGGCTGGTTGATTTGTTCGATAATCCGCGCGGCGATTACGGAACGGCTCTGACGCACCGCCAGTCGCCCGGTATTGCCGGTCACTTTCAGCGGCACTTTGGAAGCGGCTGGAAGGATGATGGACAAAGGTCCAGGCCAGAACCGGCGGGCGAGCAGATAAAAGCGCGTGGACAGTTCCCGCGCAAGGTCTTCCACCATCATCGTGTCGGAGACAAGCATCGGAAGCGATCGAACCGTTTCGCGCCCCTTCGCCTGGAACACGCGCGTGATGGCGTGTAGGTTCATGGGATCCGCGATGAGCGTATACAGCGCCTCGGTCGGAATGGCCACGACCTTCCCCCGGCGGATGGCGGCGACGGCCCGTTCGATGGCGTCGTCGGCCGGGGTCTCCGGGTCGACTTCAATTAGGTCGGTTGCCACTCCCGGTCAGCGTATCACGACCGTGGTTCACCGTGCAGCCACGGTCGGTTCCGCAAGCTGCGCCTCCGGCACTTGCAGGCGCGGTTCGAAGGAGTAGCCGAAACCCCGAACCGAATGGATGATCCGCGGGTTGGTTGGATCCGCTTCCACCTTCTGCCGGAGCCGCAAAATGTAGACATCCACGGTCCGGTCGGTGATGGCGCGGTCCTGTCCCCAAACCGCGTTCAGAAGTTGCTCCCGGCTGAACACCACTCCGATACGGCTCATGAGAAATTCCAGCAGCCGGAACTCGGTGGCCGTGAGGGATAGCAGTTCACCGTTCACGCGCGCCTGGCAACTTGATCGATCCAGCTCGACACCGCCCGATTTCAGCACGCGGGTGGGAGTTTGCTGGGTACGAAACTGGAGCTTTATCCGAGCAATCAGCTCGCGAATGAAGAAGGGCTTGACGATGTAATCGTTGGCGCCCAGTTCCAGGCCCACGATCCGGTCGGTTTCAGAAGCGCGGGCGGTGAGAAAAATGATCGGCACCTGAGCAAGATCGGAATCGTTGCGAATGCCCTTGCAGATATCGAGTCCGTCGGAATCGGGCAGCATGATGTCGAGCAGGATCAGGTCCGGGCGAACGCGGCGGCAAAGCTCGAGAGCTCCCCGTCCGGTTTGCGACCCCGTGAGGCTGAACCCTTCTTTCTCCAGGTTGTACTTGAGGAGTGCGAAAAGGTCGGAATCGTCTTCGATGAGAACTATTTTCTTCATGGGATACCGCTGTGGTCAGGTTAGCCGCCAGCCTGTTACTAATCTGTTACGTTGCCGTAAACTCTGGATGAAGTTCAGCCGCTTCCGGCACATCCACTCCTTCCATCGGAAGCGTAAAAAAGAAAGTGGAACCTTTGTGGAATTCGCTCTCCACGCGCACGTCACCGCCGTGGGTGCGAACCAGATGCTTCACAATCGCCAACCCCAGACCGGTTCCGCCGAGTTCACGGGAGCGTGCTTTATCCACGCGGTAAAAACGTTCGAACAGGCGCGGCTGGTCTTCCGGCGGAATGCCGACGCCGGTGTCGCGTACATAGACTTCCAGCATGCGGCGGGCGCTCGATACCGGGAGCAGATGGACGCCGATGGTAATCATGCCCCGCTCAGGCGTGTACTTCACGGCGTTGTCCACCAGGTTGCTCAGAATCTGATAAAGAGCTTCGGAGTCGCAGTAGACTTCCGTTCCAGAGGGCGCGAGATCCTGCGTGAGCCCAATCTGCTTCTTGTTCGCGATAGGGCGGATAGTATCGAGAACGTCGGCCAGAAGTTCGTTGATGCGGTAGGATGCGAAGCGGAATTCCTGCGTCTTCATCTCAATGCGGGAAAGGGCGAGCAGGTCCGCCGTGAGCCGCGCGAGGCGCTCCGCATTGTGGCGAATGATTGTCAGGAACCGCATGTTATGAACCTGATCGTAAAGCGCGCCGTCCATCAGGGTCTCGGTGTACCCCTGAATGGATGCGAGCGGCGTCCGCAGCTCATGCGACACGTTGATGACGAAATCCTTTCGAATACGTTCGAGTTTCTCGAGTTCGGTATGTTCGGTCTGCAGTTGTTGGACGGTGCGCTCAAGTTTCGCGCTGGTCTCGTTTAGCTTGCGCCCCAGAACAGCGAGTTCGCCGCGCCGGTAATCCTTCAAACGGGCGTGGAAATTTCCATTAGCCAGTTCCCCCGCATAAGCGATGATGCTACCCAGGCGTGACGACGTGATCCGGGCGAAGTAGAGCGCGATGAGGATCACCGGGATGAACGCCAGCGCCGTGCTTTGAAGCGTCCGCGTGCGAATCATGGCGACGTCGCGCTTTACCTGGGCGAGCGGCACGGATAATCGGAGAGCCCCTTGCGGAATGGGTACCGCGAGAAAGAGAAACGGCTCTTTGAACGTGGTGCTTTCGCGGATGCTGGAACCGCGGCGGCCCGCGAGCGCTTCCTCCACCTCGGGCTTGCCGCCGTGGTTCTCCATTTCGGAAGGGTTGGCTTCGGAATCCGCGATCACGTCGCCGTTGCGTGCGATCAAGGTGATGCGCGCGCCGGCGGCCTCCGCGATCTGGCGGATCTTCGTGGAATCCGCCAGGGCGCTGATCCCGCTCAGTTCAAGAATGCTGGCTTTATCTTCGAGTTCGCGCCAGCGGCTGTCCATGTACGTGGATTCGACTACGCGCGCGGTGAGGAAATCGATCGCGAAGAGAGCCAGCGCGATCATGATCCCAAGGCTGGCGATCAGTTTGAGGAAAATTCTAGCCGTCATTGCCGCCTTCGAAACGGTACCCGAACCCGCGCACGGTCACCAGAAATTGGGGGTCGTCGGGCTGCGCTTCAATATGTTCCCGAATGCGCCGGATGTGGACGTCCACTGTGCGCGGGGTCACGTAGTGCTGATCGCCCCAGACTTCGGAAAGGAGTTGATCGCGGCTGTAGGCTTTGCCGGGATTCACGAGGAAAAAGTCCAGCAGACGGAACTCCGTCGAAGTGAGCTGGAGCTCCGTGTCGCGCAGGAAAACGCGATGAGCGTCGCGGTCCAGCCGGAAGGGACCGATTTTTACGATGCCGATATCTTGGTCCGGTCCGCCGCGCCGCAGATGTGCTTTAACTCGGGCGATCAGTTCGCGCGGGCTGAACGGCTTGGTGATGTAGTCGTCGCCGCCGATTTCAAGACCCAGCACGCGATCCACTTCATCCGAGCGCGCCGTGAGGAAAAGGATCGGCGTACGTCCGATCGACGTGCTTTTGCGAATCTGGCGGCACAGGTCGAAGCCGTCCCCATCAGGCAGCATGACGTCGAGAACGATCAGATCCGGACGCCACTCTTCGAGCTGGCCGAGCGTCCCCCGGGAACCATCGAGGATCTTGGATTGAAATCCGCTATTGGCGAGGTTGTACTCCACCAGCGAGGCGAGTTCAGCCTCGTCCTCGACCACGGCAACCCGTTTCGACATAGAAGAACTTAGTTTACCGTGAGAATCTGGTTCATGCTGCCGCGCACCGGTTCGGAGAGGTTTTCCCCCTTACTATTGGCGAGGGTACTTGGCATCCTGGGCTTGGCTGGGATACTGACAGGCGCATTCGATATCGGCTATGTCCAGAGCGCTCTGATTGTGGCCGGCGATCCGTCGGCGACACTGCACAATCTTCAAGCGCACGAGGCACTCTTCCGGATGGGATTTTCGGCCCATCTCTTCGAACTGGTATTCAACATCCTCGGCGAGATTATCGGCTTTGCTTTGTTGCGGCGCGTGAATGGAATGGTCGCGGCCGTGGCCCTATGCTGTGGTCTGGTCGGCGTAACCGTCGAGTCCGTCGACCTGCTGGTCGCGTACATGCCGCTGAAGCTTGCGCTCGGCGGGACCTTGCCGGGCGCAAGCTTCAGTCCGGACCAGATGCGCGCTCTCACTTACCTCGCGGCGCAGATGCAGCAGGCCGGTCTTCTGCTCTCGTGGGTCTTTTATGGGGTTGATGAGATTGCGACCGGGTTCTTGTTTTTCCGCTCAGGATTTTTGCCCCGGGTACTTGGAGTTCTCTTAGGACTGTCCGGGCTCTGCTACTTCACGCATGGCTTTCTCAGCTTTTTGGCGCCGGCGCTGGATGCGCGGTTGTACCCGTACATCATCTACCCGTGTCTGCCCGGAGAAGGTTTGAGCAGCCTGTGGCTGGCCACCGTGGGGCTGAACGTAGCGAAGTGGAGAGCACAGGCGCCGGAATAGGGTGACTTCTACTTTTCCTCCAGGTGCTTGAGGCGGGCATCCATTACATCCTCAACCCGTCGGAGTTGCTCGGTAAGAGCTTGCTCATAAGGTCGAGCCGGCTGTTGATGTCGCTGCGCAGATCGTCGATCCGCTTGTTCAGGCTATTCGACATCAGCGTGAAGCCAAGAAGCATCGTGGCGGTGTTCACGAGGATCGGTACGCCGATGGCAAGATATAGCTGTTGATCCGTCATCTGCCTGCCCCTTTAGCTTCTCATGTTTTCGGCCTCTCGGGTGGGAATCCGGTGGGCGATTCCACAGCGCGCCGGCTGGAGTCGCTAAGCCTTACCAGCAGATAAAGAGCGGTGAACAGCACCACCCCGGCGAGCGCGAAATGCCAGACGTGGGCTTTGAGGAATCCCAGCGAGGAATGTCCGAGCGTGAGGCCCAGCCAGACTTCACCTCCGTAGCGCAAAACGCGGGCCAGAAGAATAACGGCGAGAAACGCTGCCGGACGGGTCCCCAGCACCCCCGCCGAGATCACGAAAAGTTTCAGCGGCATCGGGAACGGAATGAACGCGGGGACGAAGACGGTGACCAGTCCATAGCGGACGAACCAGCTTCGGAACCTTTGCGCGCGCGCGGAAGCTGTCGCTTTGTCGAGGAATCGCTGGCCGCCTTTGCGCGCCGCGTAAAACAGGATCATGGTCCCGATGGTGGAACCGAGCACCGCCAGCAGCGCCGATATCCAAGCGTTTCGCGGCGATTCCACGGCCAGAAAGATAAGAAGCGCATCCACGCCCTGGGCGACGGGAATGCCGGTGGAATCAATGACCGCGAGCGCAAACACGCCAAGCGGGCCGAAGGCGATCAGCGCCTGGGTGAAGGACTTGAACAATTCTGAAGTGTACCGGAGCCGCTATAGAACATCGGCAAAGGACTTCTTCAACCGGTAGAACCAGGCGTGCGCGGCGATGGCGAGCACCAGCGAAATCGCCGTGAGCCAGAGCAGAGCGCCCCAATCCGGCGCGCGGTTCTGCAGGAAGATGGCGCGGTAACCCTGCACCAGGATGAAGATCGGGTTCCGGGTAAGAAGCGAACGCGCCGCGGCGGGGACTTGCGTTTCGGGGTAGCAGATCGGAGTGATGAAGAACCAGATGGTGAGCAGAAAGCCGATGATCTGCGTGAGATCGCGAAGGAACGCCCCCAGCGCTGACAGAAACCAGCAGACTGCGACGGTGAAGATCATTTGCGGGATGAGCAGGAGCGGCAAATAAACCAGCGTCCAGGGGAAATAGCCGCGGATCAACAGGAACGCCAGCGTGAATAGCACAAGGCCGAAAGCTTCACCCACCAGACCGGAGAAGACCAGATTTACCGGTAGCATCTCGATGGGAAAGACCAGCTTGCGGATGAGCTGGCGGTACTCGATCAGGACGAAAGGCGCGCGCCCGGCGGCCTCGCTGAACGCCAGCCAGGGAAGCATTCCGGCGAGGAAGTAGAGCGCGAACGACGCCGGGCTGGGGTCGCTTTCGAAGCGCGACTTAAGCACCAGGCCGAACACGAAGAAGTATGTCGCCATGAGCAGCAGCGGATTCAGAATGGTCCAAAGCGCGCCGCCGAAGGAGCCTCGCGACCGGCTGAGAATTTCGCGGCGGGTGAGCGTGTAGCTGAGGCGCCGGTTGCGCCAGATCGTCTGAAAAGGGAGCAGAATGGCGCGTGGAAGCATGCGCAGTCGATGAGCGCGGCGGATGGCCGCCAGGTCCGTCACGCGCACGTCTTCGACGCGGGTCGCCTGGCTGTCGGTCACTTGAAGCTCGATCAGGATGAAGGGAAGTCCGCGCTCGTAAGCCCACGCCTGACCTTCGATCATCGTCGATGCGTAGATGCGGTAACGGCCCGGTTCGGATGGAAGCGCGACCGGAAAACGGACCGGGATCTTGCCGCCGGTTTCGGGGAGCGCCACCCGGGCGCCTTCCACCAGAATGGCGCCGCTCTCGGAATCGTAGATCTGGTAAGCCGCGCTGAGATCAGCCGCCGCACTCCACTCAAGCTCAAAGCTCAGAATGCCGTCAACCATCTGCGGATGAAGATACCGCGCGTTCACGAGTAGAGCCAGCCGGGCCACCGCTCGCGCACCGGCCCGGTTTTACGGCCCACGGCGTAGATGCCGTCGCCCCGCCAGTACGTTTGAAACTGGAGTCTTTCGAGAAGCAGGCGGACCCAGTTGAACTCGGGATGCGGTTCATCGCGGAAAGGACCGGTCTCCAGGCGAACAAGATCGAAGCCGGAGTTGGTGAGCAGATGTTGAATCTCCCCCGGCGCGTACTCGCGATTGTGGCGGGCGTCACTGACGCCCTCGGCATCAGGCTTGATGTAGTTCGAGAAGAACCCCGGATGATAGCTGGCAAGAATGGCTGAGATGGCGCGGTAGGAAACGATATTGGGTGTGGTCACGACGAAGTGGCCGCCGGGTTTGAGGATGCGGTTGACCTCGCTCATCAGGTGCATCGGATCGCTGAAGAGATGTTCGATCAGCTCGCCGCACAGCACCGTGTCGAAGCTCGCGTCGGCGTAAGGATAGACGTCCTTTTCGGCGTCGAAGTGATCCACGATGCACTCGAATTCCTGGCCGTCGCTGGAGGAGACGTAACGGTGATCCAGACGCCCGAGCCGCCCGTAATAGCAGCCGCGGACTTCACCGTAACCGAGTTTGAACTTCAGCGCGGGAGTGATCTGTAGATAGGCGCCCATCTCCAGAATGGATTGCGAGGCATCGCCCGGCGGGGTAATTTCGAGGGTCTTCAGAAGGCGCGCCGCGTGCTGATCCAGGTACTCCCGCGCGGCGGGCTCGGTTGACCAGGAGTGGAGGTAACCCGCATCGGCTTCCACCGACAACGCAGGCTCGGCCCCGCCGGCGCGCGGGCGCTCTTCTAAGGCAATGGATGGGCGCCCCACAACCTCCCTCAGAAAATCGAGGTACTTGTGCGCAACCTTGTTCCAACCGCATTCGCGTTCCACCCAGTCTCGCGCTCGCGCCCCGATGCGCATCGCGATCTCGGGCCGGGAGACCAGTAGATTCAGATATTCAAAGATCAGATCTTCTTCTCCCGGTCCCACCGGTACTTTCAGGCAGACATCGTCCGGCAGTTCGGCAAACGATCCAACGTCCGAAACCAGGGCCGGGCGGCCGGCGCTGAACGCCCTCAACAGGCTTCCGGAGGATTCACCTACTGTCGGATACCGCAGGTTGACCACGACGTCGCAGGCGCTGATATACGCGGCGAAGTCCCCCTCGGGCGCGTAGCCGAGCAAACGCACGTGGAAATCGAGCCCCAGCGTCTGAATCAGTTGCAGGACGGGAAGATCGGGATGCGGTTCGCCGCCGAGAATCATGCGGACCCGGGGCTCCACGCGCACCAGCCGCCGCAGCGCGCGCAGTGTTTCGGCGATCCGCTTGTACGGCTTGATGTAGCCGAATGCGCCGATTAGCGGCGTGGTTTCATCCAGCCCCAGGCGGGAGCGGACGGCGGCGCTGCTTTTCTGATAGGCATCGGGCGTGGGCGGCTGATTGACCCAAGCGCCATGTGGGATAATCGCGGCCGGACCGGAGAAGCCCGCGGCCCGTACCCGGTTGAGCACATACTCGCTGTGGGCGATCACGCCGCGCGCGCTTAGGGCGATCCGGCGGAGCATGGGAACACCGTCGTAATCGGGACCGGTCACCAAGGCGCGGGCGCGATCGGCATGAGCGCGGGCGGTTGGCCCGGAGTCATACTCGCATTCGAGAACATAGGAGTCCCAATCGCCCTGCCGGATCATCATGTCCGCGATCAGATGGTGCAGATTCGCTTCGTGCATCACCACCACTCCGGGATGGCGCAGCGCCGCTTCGTACACAAAGGCGTGATCCGCATTGTTGCCGAGCTGATAAACGGCCACGTCGAATGCAGCCGGATCAAAGGCGGCCGGCGCGTCGGCGAAAACTGTTACGTCCGACGACGCGTGCAGTTCATGTAGCAGTGCGGCTGAGTAATCGGCGATCCCGCTGCGCGCCGGTGGCATCGGCGAGAAGAATGCTATGCGAAGCCTTTGGTTCAGCGCACCAGCTCCAACGAGAACGTTCCCATGCTGAGCGGAATCCGCACCAGAACGGGAGTGCGCACGGCGTCGCGGGCGAAGTCGATTTCCACATTCAGCCGTGACGCGGGCCCGACGACATCGCACCCCACACGATCGGCGTCCACCATCACATCGCCCGTTTTCACTTTCTGCGAGCCAAGATAAGTCAGGCGCGTATCGTATTTGGAGCCAAGCAGAACGGGTTGATTTGGAGGGATCCTTCCGCTCAACAACTCGTGGCGGGTGAGGAAGACGAAGGTCAGCGCGTCGCGGATGCAATCGGGAACGGTGAAAGTACTCTCGCCGCCGCTATTAGACGTAGTCTTACGCGTCACCGTCAGCGTCTTGGGATCGAGCGTTTCCGTCTCCGTCGTCTTGCGCGACCCATGCTCGATGTCGCGCGTGAGCTTGTCCATGCAGTAGTTGCCGGTGGTCACGGCATGGTAGGCGTTTATGAGCGTGAAGCCGGGAATGCGCGCGTCGAAGCTAAGGTCGAGATCCCAGACCGGAGCTTGTGTGGATCCGATATTGCGCGCCTGCCAGTGCGCTTCGCCCAAGCTGAGACCGCTCGGCCAGTTGATGTTGTAATCCAGCTTCTCGTTTGGAAAAGACGGGTTGTTGGCTGCGTAAAGCGAAGCGGCGCAAACGATGGCGGAAAGAAGCGAGGTCAGGCGGCGCATGCGCTTTATCTTCGTGCGTTGACGCGCGGCAGAAAGGGTGCGGAGGAGATCCCAGCCACTTCCTCATACACGTCGAGTGTCAGCCGTGCGGTCTTCTGCCAGGTGAAATGCGCGGCTCGCTGCAGCCCAAGGCGTTCCATGCGCGCGCGCAACTGCGGATCCAGCAGGATGTCCTTCAGGGCGCGCACGATTTCATCGGTCCGGTACGGGTCGAAGAGCAGTCCCGCGCCGTCCGCGACCTCGGGCATGGATGAGGTATTGGCGCAAGCCACCGCGCGGCCACAGGCCATCGCTTCCAGAATGGGGATGCCGAATCCCTCGTAGTAAGACGGGAACGCGAAACAGTCGCAACAGTTGTAGAGCTGGAGCAGATCATCGTCGCTGACGAACCCCAGAAAGGAGATCCGATCTTCCACGCCGGATTGCCGGGCGGCTTCCCGTACTTTGCCGGCAAACCAGGTTTCCTGACCGGCCAGAACCAGGCGATGCGGAAGCTGCGGGTAGGTGGAGACGAGTTTGGCGAACGCCTGAATAAGTCCGATGTGATTCTTGCGCGGCTGCAGATCGCCGACCGACAGCACAAAAGGGCCCGATATCCCCAGAGCTTTATGAAGACGCGGCGCGGCGGATTCGCGATGGACGACGCGAAAAAACGGGCTGGCGGCGTCCGGTACCACGACCACTTTTTCGGGCTTGACGTTGTACGCGCGGAGAATGGAATCGCGCGAAAACTCGGTGCCCGTGATGATCTTGGCCGAGAGATGCGCGGTGCGCGCGACAGTCGCTTCCAGTTGCTTCCGCCGCAGTAAGGTGAAATATTCCGGGCGCTCCAGGAAACTCACGTCGTGAATGCTCACCACCACCGGCACGGGGCAAAAAAGCGGCGCTGTATATTGCACGTGAAGCAGATGGGGCCGGTCCCGGCGCAGTTCCCGCGAGAGACTATGGCCGAGCCGCGCAAACGGATTGCGGCTCACGCGCCGGATCTGAAAGCGCCGTGGAATCCACGCTTCCGCTTCCTTCACCGCGATGTATGCGTAGAATTCCGATTCTTTATCAACCGCCGCAAACGCGCCGAGCAGACTGCGGGCGTAAACTTCGTTCCCCGTCAGTCTCTGGCCAATGGCATGCGCGTCGAAGGCATAACGCTTCCGAACCATACTTAGTATCGTCTCACGTGGACACTACTCACAGAACCCATCCAGGCAGCGGGAAAGTGTTATCCATACTACATTCCAGGTGAATTTAGCTTCGAACAACTCGCGCCCGGAGATTGCAATGTTTTGTCTCAGCGCGGGGTTGGTCAGCAGGCGCGCGACGGACTCCACGAACAGGTGCGGTGTATCCGCCAGCAGGATAGATTTGCCATCCACGGCGCCCAGGCCTTCCGCACCCTTGCTGGTGGAGACCACCGCGCGGCCGGCCGCCCAGGCTTCGATAATCTTCAGACGCGTGCCGCTCCCCGAGAGGAGCGGCGCAATACAGACTTCCGCGGACGCGATATGGGGAAAGGTGTCTTCCACCCACCCGGTACATTCGACGTTGGCCGCCCCGTGGATATCGTCTTCAATGGCGTGCGCGTTCTTTCCGATCAGGCGCAGAATGAGACCGGGGAATCGCCGGTGAAGTTCCGGCCAGATCTTTTTCAGAAACCATCTGAGCGCCGTCCGGTTGGGCTCGTACTCCATATTGGCGGAGAAAGCGATGGCGTGGTCCGGCTCGCGCTGAGGAACTTCGCGCCAGGGAATGGCATTCGGATAAATACAAACCGGAAGCCCGGGAGCGAGTGCTTCGACGTGGAGCGCGTCCTCCGGGGACGTGGCTAATATCAGGTCGAATTGCGGAATCCACTCCCGTTCCTGGCGGCGGGCGGCTCGCGCAAAACCGTAATGGGCCACCGCCTCCGGAAGTTTAGAGGCTGCGGCGCAGGCGCGGTGCCACTCGGATTCGACGTTGTGCAGATCGAGAATCACGCGCTTGCTGAAACGCCGCGCGATGGGCAGGTAAGGAGCGCACCAGAAATGCTCGACCAAAGCGACTTCGTAGGGCGTGCTACCGGAATTTCGCTGGAATTCATCGACGAAGCCTTCGACCGTGGCGTCATAGCCGCCGTACCGATCTACCAGCGGCGGCCGGCCTCGGATCAGGCGCGCGGTATTGCGCGACGCCCAGGAGGGAAAATCGTCCGCGTGGCGCACCAGGGTTACAGCCCGGCAGGAGCGGACCAGGCCTGGAGGAAGACCGCCCAAAGCGTTCTGGCCGGGCAGTTGAAAGGTGATGAGATCTATTTCATAGCGCGCCGCTAAATACTGGACAAGCGACGCGGTGCGGAGAGCGCCGCCGCCATCGAGCGGGTAAGGTGCTTCGGGCGAGATGACGAGCGCGGCCGGTTTATCCGAAACGGGCAAGGGCTTCCTTATAAACCATGTGCGTGCGGCGGGCGGTTTCGCGCCAGGAAAACTGCGCGGCGCGACGCAGGCTTTGCGCTCGGCGGTCGGCGCACAGATCAGGCTGCGTGAGAAGGGCGCGCATCAGCCCGGCGAGATCGCTAGGCGAGTCGGCGCGCAGAGCGGCGCCGCCGCTGACTTCGAGCAGTGCGGGATCGCTCGATACAATCACCACCGCGCCCGCTTGCATCGCTTCCAGAACGGGCAGCCCGAAACCTTCGTAATGAGACGGGTAAACGAAAGCCAAGGCCTGCGCGTAGAGGAGCGCGAGTTGCGCGTCGGTGACTTCACCGAGCACGCGCAGACCGGGTTCATCGGGGAAACTCGGTCCGTCTTCGCGGCGGCGGCCAGCCAGGATAAGGTCGACCGGATGCTGGGCGCGCACGCTCCGCCAGGTTTCCACCAGCAACTGCAGATTCTTCCGCGGCTCCAGGGTTCCCGCGAACAGGAAGTATGGCGTGCCGGACCCATGAAATCTCAGTCCAGCCTCAGCCGCAAAAGGTGCGAGCGGAACGGCAACGATGCGGTCCGGCGCGATGCCGAAGAAGCCGATCGCTTCGCGGCGAATGGTTTCGGACGGAGTGATGGCCATGGTGGCGATGCCCAGGCGCAGGAGCCACGGAGCGCGCCCGCGTACACGCGCAGCATCGCTGTGCCACGCGGGGTTTTTCCAAGGCGAGAGGTCGTGAAGCGTGAGAACCGAGGGCCGCGGATTCAGATACGGAACTTCGAAGTTGACCCCGTGGAACACCTGGGCGTGCAGACGGCGCATGGCGAGGGATGCGCCGAAGGTCCACCAGCGGCATTCAAGGCGCGTGTGGGGCAACGGTCCCCGGCGCAAGTTGGGCGGCGCGGGTTGAGGAAGCGTGAAAGCCTGATCGCTGATCAGCGTAAAAACGTCGTGGGGAAATT
This sequence comes from Bryobacteraceae bacterium, assembly GCA_965225785.1. Classification (GTDB taxonomy): domain Bacteria; phylum Acidobacteriota; class Terriglobia; order Bryobacterales; family Bryobacteraceae; genus Bog-113. The sequence goes on from CBDDBV010000036.1 coordinate 334,330, forward strand.
CGGTGGCCAGGGCTCGGCTGAGTTCCTCCGTATAGCGTCGAAGTCCCCCGCTTGAAAGCGCCAACGGCGTCGCGTCGAGCGCCACGCGCATCCCGGACTAATCCGCCCGCCCGCTAAGAACTTCCACCTGGCTTTCAACGCGGTGCTTGTGGGTCTGCGCGACCAGGTTGGCGGCGCGTAGAAGAGACTCGAAAGTGCCGGCGTCGGTCCACCAGCCGTCGAGGAAGGAAAAGGTCATCGAGCCTTCGGCGATGTAGGCGTTGTTAACGTCCGTGATCTCGAGTTCGCCGCGATTGGACGGGACCAGGCGGCGGATCTTGTCGAACACGGTTCCATCGAACATATAAATACCGGTGACGGCGTAATGGGATTTGGGGCGTCGCGGCTTCTCTTCGATGTGAATGATGCGGTCCCCCGCGAGTTCGGCGACACCGAAGCGCTCCGCGTCATCCACCTGCTTGAGCAGGATGCGCGCGCCGGAAGGCTGAGCGCGGAAGGCATCGGCGGCGGCGCGGATATTCTGCTCGATGATGTTGTCTCCCAGGACGACGCAGATCTTGTGGCCATCGGCGAAGTGTTCCGCGAGCCCCAGAGCGTCGGCAATTCCACCTTCGCCTTCCTGATAGGTGTAGTCAATATGCTTAAGCCCGAACTGCTTGCCGTTGGCGAGCAGGCGCAGAAAATCACCGGAGTTCTTGCCGCCGGTGACTAACATGATGTCTTCGATCCCGGCATCGACCAGCGTCTGGATCGGGTAATAAATCATCGGCTTATCGTAGATTGGAAGCAGATGCTTATTGGTGATTTTGGTGAGCGGGAAAAGACGGCTTCCGGTGCCGCCCGCGAGAACAATGCCCTTCATAAATGGCTTTGAGTCAAAGTGTTAGCATATCGCAACAGTATGAAACCCAAGAGCTGGCGCGATGTCGCGGAAGAGCGGATGAACGCGTTGGTAACGCGGAAGATGGTGAATACGGAGAACCTGACGGTGGCGAAAATCCGGCTGACGCGCGGCGCGGTGGTGCCGCTGCACCAGCATGTGAGCGAGCAGGTCACGATGGTGGAGAGCGGGAGTCTGCTCTTCCGGATGGGTGGTGAAGAGATCCTGGTCAACGCAGGGGAAGTGCTGGAAATCCCGTCTAATTTGCCGCATATGGTGGAAGCGTTGGAAGATTCGACGGCGACCGATGTCTTTGCGCCGAGACGGGAGGACTGGATCAGAGGGGAGGATAGTTACTTTCGGAAGTAGGCGACATCAACCTCCGATTCAGGTCGAGAAAATCGCTGACAACCGAATTCGAGATGACGTTGGCTAAGCAGAGCAAAGTCTATGGCAACTGTAGACTGGTCGCAATGTTCGGCAGTGGAAAGCGTTCCGGAACGCCGGAGTGGCGCGTGGGTATTTCGTGGTACTCGAATGCCCGTTTCGACTGTCTTTGACGCGGGAGCAGGTTGAGGCGGTCTTGCAATTCGTGGCGTTGAGCGCGGAATCGCCAGATTCCCATCCCCGATGCTGATTCTGTTCGACAACGGGACGCCGCGCACGCTCGCCCGTTACCCGATAGACCGGCGCAAGATCTTACTCGTAGCCCGTTCCCTTACGGCTTCACAATCTTGATCGACCCGTTCGAAGTCTCCAAATCCAGCAGCGGGCCGCCGCCGTTCACCGTGCCTTCCAGATGGTTCTTTGAATCCGCCGACTTACCGGCCACGTCGAAATCGCTCGTGATCGAGCCGTTCGAAGTATTGGCGCGGATGCGCGCCGGGCTGCTGGCCGGCATCGTGATCTCGATGCTGCTGTTGGATGTCTCCGCATGCACGTCGTTCTTTGGAGGGGCATCGAACGACACCGTGATGCTGCCGTTGGAACTGGTCGCTTCCACCAGTCCGTTCACGTGGTCGGCGTGAATGTGTCCGTTGTTGGTATGCAGAACGGCGTTACCGGTAAGTTCCGTCAGGTCGATGGCGCTGTTGCTGGTCTCGGCGTCCACCGCGCCATGGATATGCGTCAGGGTTACGCTGCCGTTCGAGCTATGGACGTGCACCGGACCGTTGATTTCGTCCACCCGGATGCTTCCGTTGGAAGTGATGATACGGTCTAGCGCGATGTCGTGAGGCACACGGACCACAAATTTCGCGCCCATGTTTCCGTGGTGCTCGGAAGGCCGCACAGCGCGAACGCTCACGCCTGATCCGGTACCGTTCGCATCGATTCGGATGGCGTCCCGCAGAGCCGCCGAGCTCGCGTACTTCGTCCCTGAGATATCCACCTTGTTCTGGTCCCAGGCGCGAATTTCCACCGAGCCGTTGAATGTTTCCAGATCCAGCCGCTCGCCGGGTTTGGCGTCGAAGCTGTAGTGGAACGGCGCTTCCACCTTCGGGCCCGCGAAATCCATATCCATTTCGTCGCAGGCGACGGTCGCCAGGGCCAGGGTGATCAGGGGAATCAAGGTGAGGGCTTGTCGGTTCATGTCTGCTCCGTGCTCTAATTCGTGCTTCCGGCTCGTGCTTTTTAATGCTACGCGGGAAGCGCGGAAAGGGTTCGGAAAAATTGCATGCGGCAAAGTGATGCCGCGCTTGGATGCGACAATGAGGTTTCCCGATGCGGTGGTCTGTTTGCTTATTGATGGTCGCAGTGTGTTTTGCCGCCGGGTGCGACCGTACCGCATCCACCAAAGCCCGGACCGGAGCGGGAACGCTACGCGGCGTGGTGCAACTGGAAGGACCGCCGCCGGAAATGGCGCCGATCGACTTCTCTTCCAATCCGCAGTGCGAACGCGAGCATCCTAAAGGTGCAAAGGAAGAGACCGTGGTGGCAGGGCCGGACGGCCGGCTTGCGAACGTTTTGGTGTGGATCAAAAGCGGCTTACCGGATCAAAAATGGGACGCGCCCACGGTCCCCGTCAAGCTCGATCAGTCCGGATGCATCTACAAGCCGCATGTTCTGGGCGTCATGGTCAATCAGGAACTGGACGTTCTGAACAGTGATCCCGTGAACCACGATGTGCATATGGAGTCGCGCGAGAATGAACCGTCGAACGATAATGAGCCGCCGCGTTCGGACACGATTCACCGCCGCTTCGTGCATCAGGAAGTCTGGTTTCAGGTGACATGCGGAGTGCATCCCTGGATGCGCAGTTATGTCGCCGTGGTTCCGCATCCCTTCTTCGGCGTGACCGGCGTGGATGGGAGCTATGAGTTCCAAGGCGTTCCGCAGGGCCGCTTCGTGATTGAGACCGTGCATGAAAAATATGGACGGCGCGAGCAGGTCGTCACACTGGGGCCCGGGGAGATGAAGACCGCGGACTTCAGGTATGGGAAGATTCCGCAGTGAAGGAATATATCGCCCTTACCAAGCCGCGGATTACGTGGCTCATCCTGATGAGCACCGGCGTGGGGTATTTCTTCGGGTTGGAAGATCACTGGCGAGGCTGGGCCGACGTTCTGATCCTGATCAACACCATCGTGGGAACGGCTTTGATTGCGTCGGGAACCGCGGCGTTGAATCAATGGTATGAGCGCGAAGCCGATCGCAAAATGCGGCGCACGGAGAAGCGCCCGCTGCCTTCAGGCTCTTTGACTCCCGCGTCGGCGATGTGGTTCGGCATCGCGCTGGCGGCTCTCGGTTTCGCCGAGCTGGCGCTGTTCGTCAACCTGCTGAGCGGGCTCTTGGGGCTCTTCACCTTGGTGAGCTATTTGTTTGTTTACACCCCTTTGAAGCAGCGCACCTCGCTCTCGACGGTAGTGGGCGCTCTGCCCGGCGCGATGCCGCCGATGATCGGGTATGCGGCCGCGAGCGGTCACTTGAATGCGGACGCCTGGGCGCTGTTCGCAATCCTGTTCCTATGGCAGTTCCCGCACTTTCTGGCGATCGCCTGGATGTACCGCGAGGACTATGCGCGCGCCGGAATCCTCATGCTGCCGGTAGTGGAACCTGACGGGCAATCGACCTCGCGCCAGATCGTAATCTATGCCTCCACGCTGATTCCGGTAAGTCTCTTCCCGACGCTGCTGGGCATGACCGGCCGCATCTATGTAGTGGGCGCGCTGCTACTCGGCGGATGGTTCCTCTATACGGGTCTGCGCGTGGCGTTCGACCGCACCATTCTCAGGGCGCGCAATGTTCTTCTGGCTTCCGTCGTTTATCTACCGCTCATGTACGGTCTGATGATTCTGGATCACAAGCTGCTGTGATCGCCCGCATTTGCATTGCTCTGGCGCTGATGACGCTCGCCGGTTGTCAGAAGCGCGAGCCGCTTCCGATTCTGGGGCGGATTCCGGACTTCACGCTTACCGATGAATCGGGCAAACCCTTCTCAGGCGCTACCCTGCGTGGACACGTATGGATCGCCGACTTCATTTATACAAACTGCCCTGGTCCTTGTCCGTTGATGTCCACGCGCATGAGCCGCCTTCAGAAGCTGACGGGCGACGCTGTCCGGCTCGTCTCGTTTTCCGTGGATCCCGCGCGCGACACGCCCGCGGCGCTGATGGAGTACTCGCACCATTTCGGTGCACTCCCTCGCAGATGGACTTTTCTCACCGGAGACGTCAAGACGCTGCGGATGCTGGACCGCGACGCTTTCAAACTGGGCGATCTCGATACTTCCTTCAATCACAGCACCCGGTTCGTCCTGGTGGATGGTGAAGGAAGGATCCGCGCGTATTACCGGATGAGCGATGAAGATATGGTCGGGCACGTCGCCGGCGACGCTCGACGGCTGGCTACTTCTTAGCGCGCTTGGACTTCACCGCGGGCGCGGGGGCATCCGCCGCGGCGGGAGCTTCGGGCAGGTTCATCTTTTCCGAGACCTCGGCAAAAAGAGCGGCTTTGCGCGGGTCCACTTTTGGCGGCGGCGCCTGCTCATGCCGGTAATCGTGATCCGAGTAGCATGTGCGGCAGCGAACCTTGGCGGGATCGTTCCCGAGCATGGAAACGACCGCGTGATTCGTAATACGCTTGCACTTGATGCAGAAGTCGTCGATGATGTCGCCCAGGCGCGTTGTCATGATTTCGGCTCGCTGTCTTTCGGCTTGTCCGTCGGCGGTTCGGGAACAAACCAGACCGCCGGCTCGAAGCCGACGTACTTGCAAATGCGTAGGTCACCCGCTTCCGTTTCGAGCAGATCGCCCAACTGTAGCGCGCGGTCCGTCGATCGAAGGTTGGCCCACGCCTCGTACTCGTGGCTGGCCTCCACTTGCCCGGAGGGTTCATAGTCCTTCAGCTTCACGCTAGCCTGCGCCGGTAAGTGCGGAGCGAAGCGGAAGCTTTCGCGGAGCGGGTCCTTCATGCGGTGTATGCGGTATTGCGGCATGACTCTCTATTGTAATCAAGGTGACGGGAATTTAGGGTGGTCAAGCGGGATTCCCCAAAAGGCCGGTCCACGCCAGATGGTAGAGCGTGCAACCGTTGAAAGGTTGCTGATCCATAACGCGGACTCCTTGCAACCCGAACTTCCGGACCATTTCCGGGAAAGTCTCGCCGATATCGGTGTTCACGAGCAGCCAGCCTTCCGAAGCGTGCCGCTCCAAGATCGACTTCAGGCTAGGCTGAAGCGCATCGGTGCGATGTCGTCGCCAATAGTAATACTGGAGGGGAAAGTCGTAATCGGGATCGCGGAAGACGAGTTCCGGCGGAATGTTTTCCGTCTCCAGGTAGCGCACGATTTCGGAAGCGCTCCGAAACGGGCCCGTTTCCTTGGAGGCCAGGATCGAACGGTTGCGGGCCACCGGGATCGATAAGGCGCCAGCTATCGCCACGGCGGCGATCGCGCCGGCCGGAAGGCGCAGTCTGGTTGGGACGAAGCGTCCGAACAGATAGGCCGGGGCGGCGGCGGCCGATCCTAGAACCAAGGGCATGAACACCAGCCACGTTCGCTCCAGCGTGACGTAACGGCGGGCGATGAACAGGAACGCGGTCCAGGAGGCGATACAGACGATCAGCGTGCGCAGGCGGGGGCACAGGACAAGGCCGGCGAAAAACGCGACCGGCATGGCCAAACTCCACCAAGTGGGAAGGTCGCGCGTCCAGAGTGCCCAGGTTCTTTCAAAGCCGATTCCGTTATACATGAGGAAAGAGCGAAAGTTATGCGGCGTCACATAGGCATCGTTGAGCAATCCGTTCAGGCCGCTGGTAGCGATTGGGGGAAGATACACAACCGCAACGGCAATCATTGCAATCGCTCCCGCGATGAGGAGTCGCGTCCAGAAGATGCGGCGGAATCGCCGGGAGCGGTGCGCGGACTGCCAGCCGGCCCACACGGCGGTTCCGCCAAGCGGGATGAGAAAGAGCGGGATCGTCCAACAACCGATGAACGCGGCCAGGGCAAAGACCGCGAACCAGCGCGGAGAAGCCACGCGCAGCATCTCATCCGCGGCGATCAGGGTCACGGCGGCGGCGCAGCAGATGATCGTGTATCCACGGGCGTTGGTGGAATACTCCACCATGATGGAGGAAGCACTCAGGAGCGCGGCTGCCCACAGAGCGCCGGTGACGGACGTGAACCGGCGGACCAGTTCATAGGTGAGCGGAACCAGCATCAGACCCGCGACCATGGCGGGGGTTCGGATGGCCCATTCCGCGGCGCCGAAGAACCGGGTAAAGATGTGGACCAGCAGCGTGTGAAAAAGATGATTATTGGGCTTAACGTAGATCGAGAGCCCGATATAAAGGGGCTTCATCGCGTAGAGCATCGTGGTGGTGGACTCGTCGTCCCGCATCGGCTGATGGATGAACTGCAGGCGGACGATGAGCCCGATGAGTGTGATCAGCGCGAGCGCCGCAGCAGTGATCGGACGCGCGTTTAGCCGGTGGCGGCGCGCGTGAGCAAAGCTTCGCGAGAGAGCACTCCAGAACGGACTGATCAGACGCGCAAGCTCCCGCTGGAAACGCAACGCCGCAATCGGCAGCGGCAGGAGTAACGAGGCGCCAACGCGGAGCCGCAGCATCAATGAAGCGAAACGGGCCGGAGACAGATACCGGCTGGTGCGATCTTCGCCGTATGCCTGGACTAACTGCCGGTGCAGCGCGTCATAAGACAAAAACAACGATGAGGCGATGGCCCCGAGAAGGACGGCCAGACAAAGAAACGACGCGAGCCGGAGCGCTAATTCAACCGGAGCGTGGGCCGCAGGTCCGGAATTTTTCGAAAGGAGCTTTGAAGGCTGCAAAAGAAATTAAACCGCACGATGTACCATAGCGCCGCGACACCATCTTTCCATCCGATCTTCTTGCCCTCATGGTAAGTGCGGCCGCTATAGCTGATGGGCACCTCATAGATCGCGCACTGCAGCTTCGCGATCTTCGCCGTCACCTCAATCTCAAAGCCGAAGCCGCTGCTGGTGATCCGCATGTTGCGAATGATGTCCCCGCGGAAAGCTTTATAACCGGTTTCCACGTCGGTCATATTTACGTTCGTGCACAAATTGGAAAGAAAGGTGAGGCCGCGGTTCGCCAGATAGTGGTAGAAGTACAAAACACGGGCGCGGCGCCGGACCAGAAAGCGCGAACCGTAAACCACGTCGGCGGCGCCTTCGAGAATCGGTCCAATTAGTTCCGGGATCTCTTTCGGGTCATACTCCAAGTCGGCGTCCTGCACCATTACGATGTCGGCGGTGGTGTGGGCGAATCCAGTCTTCAGCGCTTCCGTTTTGCCTTGATTGGTCGCGTGATGGACCACGCGCACTTTGGAGTGAGAACCGGACAAAACTTTGGCCAGATCACCGGTGCGGTCGGTCGAGCAATCATTGACAATGACGATTTCCGCAACCTCGGGAATTGCCAGCACGCGATTGACAACCGCGACCAGCGTGGCTTCTTCGTTATAAGCCGGTATGACTACGGATACTCCGGACATGCCGTCCAATGGTTAACAATATCACGGGCGGCAGTGGTCTGCGGTGTCAGCCGGATCGCCGCCCGAATCGACGTGAAACAATGGGTTTTGGAATGAACGAGGTGGCTGCGCAGGTGTTCCGGATGGCGGACCAGCATCCGATGGCGTTGACGCGCGACGCACACTCCCGGATTGCGCAAGGCGCGGAGCTATTAAATGGCGCCGTAACGGCGGACCTGTTCCCCAATGCCGCTGCGCCGGAAGCGGCGCTCACCGGATTGTGGCTCGGGATAGGGGATTGGGAGCGTGCGCACGAGCTCGCGCAGGATATTGACTCGGCGGACGGCTACTACTGGCATGCCATCGTGCACCGTCAGGAACCCGACCCCTGGAACTCCAGGTACTGGTTCAACAAAGCGGGCATGCATCCCATTTACCCGGAGTTGGCGCGGGTGGGAGACGACAAGCTGGGGCTTGCCGGGCCGTGGGACGCCGGTCGTTTTGTGGACCTGTGCGGCGAGGCTGCCGGAACCGAGCGTGAGCCCGCCGTGCGCGAAGTGCAGCAGGCGGAATGGCGTTTGCTATTACTGCACTGCGCGCGGAGCGCGGGACATTGAGTCACAGCGGGATGCGGACGGCCCGGGCAGCCGTTCTTCATTCTTTTGAGCAGCCGCTGACCATCCGCGAGTTTCCGGTCCCGGACGCGCTGGAGGCGGGCTCGGCCAGGGTCCGGGTGACCATGGCGGGCATCTGCGGGACGGACGTTCATCTGTGGCGCGGCGAGTTGCCGATCAAGCTGCCGGTGATCCTGGGCCACGAAACGGCAGGCGTGCTGGAAGACGTCGGCCCGGGTCTAGAGAAGGATTGGACTGGCCGGACTTTGCACCCCGGGGACCGTGTAACGTGGGCGAGTTCCATCGCCTGCGGAGAGTGCTTCTATTGCCGCCTGAAAGCGCAGCCGACCCGCTGCCTTTCGCGCAAGGCCTATGGAATCAGCTACAACGCGGATGAAGATCCGCATCTGCGCGGCGGCTATGCGGACCAGATCCTGCTGCGTGCGGGGACAGCGATTTTCCGCCTCCCGGACGGCATCTCCGACGAGGCGCTACTGGGCGCGGGGTGCGCGCTGACCACCGCCATTCACGGACTGGAGCGCGCGCCGTTGGCGTGGCGGGACGTGGTAGTGGTACAAGGGACCGGGCCGGTGGGTTTGGCGGCCATTGCGGTGAGCCGTGCGGCGGGAGCTTCGCGCATCATCGCCTTGGGCGGTCCGAAGCATCGGCTGGAACTCGCGCGAAACTTTGGGGCGGATTCGACCATCGATGTCGATGAGGTAAAGGGCATTGAAGAACGGCGCAAACTCGTATTGGAGCAAACCGGCGGTTACGGCGCAGACGTGGTGATCGAGTGTGTCGGACGCCCCGACGCGGTGAACGAGGGGTTGGAATTCGGCCGCGACGGAGCGCAGTTTCTCGTGTTGGGACAGTACGGGAACGCCGGAAATATCTCCTTCAATCCGCACACCGTTACGCGCAAGCAGTTGCGCCTGATCGGTTCATGGGGGTTTGAGCCGCGGCATGTGAACGCCGCTCTGGCCATGCTCGCATCCGGATGGGCGGGAAAGTTTGCGGCGGCGGTGACGCACCGGTTTCCTCTTGCCGAAGCCAACGCGGCGCTGGAACATGTGCGCGAGTTACGCGGCGGAAAAACGGTGCTGCTGCCTTGAGAAGAGCTTGGGTTTGGGTAGTTCTGGTGTTTGCCGCCATCGTGCTTTTATTACTGCTGCGCAAGCATGAGCCGCCGGTGCTGGCATTTTCGCGGGTGACGCGGCGGACTATCGTCAGCAACCTTCCGACGAACGGCAAAGTGGAGCCGCTCGAATGGCAATCGGTACGCGCTGAAACGGCGGGGTTGATCAGCGCGGTTCCGGTGAAGGAAGGCCAAAGCGTACCGGCGGGCGCGGTGATCGCGCGCATTTCGCAGCCGGGCGCAAGCCAGGACCTTGCCGGCGCGGAGGCGCGCGCGGCGCAGTTTCGCAGCGATCTGGAGACGCTGCGCCGTGGCGGCAAATCGGCGAGCTTGGCGGAACTGGATGCGGCGTTGGCGAAGGCCAGGTTCGATCGCGACGTGGCGCAACACGATACCGAAGTTCTCCAGCGCTTGGTCCAGCAGCAGGCCGCTACCGACATCGAAGTGCAAAACGCGAAGCAGCGGCTGGGCGCGGCGGAACTGGCCATCCAGACCCTGACGCAACGGCGCCAGGCATTGGTGGGCCCCAATGACATCCTGGCGGGCCGCGCGCGGGTAGCGGAGGCGGACGCGGATACGCAGGCCGCGGAGGCGAAATTGGCTTCCGGCATCGTGCGGTCTCCCATCGCGGGCATTGTGTACAGCCTGCCCGGGAGACCCGGTCTCTATGTAAACGCGGGCGATCTGATCGCCAACGTGGGGACGCTCGATCAGTTGCGGGTCAAGGTGTTTGTGGATGAGCCGGATCTGGGCCGGATCCGCGTCGGCATGCCGGTGCGGATCACGTGGGAAGGGCTGCCGGGACGCGAGTGGGATGGTTCGGTGGAGAGGCTCCCGACGGAGATCGTCTCGCTGGGTTCGCGCCAGGTGGGTGAAGTCTGGGTGACCATTGTGAATTCAAAGCACGATCTGGTACCGGGAACCACCGTGAACGTGGAGGTTCGGACCGACGTCTCCCGTGACGCGCTGGTGATTCCAAAAGCGGCTCTGCGGCGTGATCGGGGACCGTTGGGCGTCTATGTGCTGCGGGGCGGCCGTCTGGCTTGGCAGCCGATTACGATCGGGTCGGCCGATGTGACTATTACGGCGGTTCTAAAGGGTCTGAAGGAAGGCGAACTGGTGATGCTGCCGACCGATACACCGGTGAAGGAGGGCGATCGGGTAACGCCAGTGGTCCAGTAGATGCCCAGCGTAGTTCGCTAATTCCTCTGCCTTACGCTTCTCCCGCCGCAATAGGAATGTTTTCCGAATTCCGGTAGACTAAAAAGTACCGGCAGCGATGAATTATTACGACGAGTTAGGGGTATCCGCGCACGCTACCGCTGAGGAACTTAAGGACGCGTACCGTGCGCTCATGCGCCTGCTGCACCCCGATCATCATCCCGATCCACAATTGCAGCACGTCGCCGAACAGCAGGTAAAAAAGCTCAACCGCATTTACGGCATCCTGGCGGATCCGGAGCGGCGACGTCTTTATGATCGGGAACTGGCGGAAGGCGTGGAGCGCGCAACTCCTATCATCATTCACGCGCCGCCTCCGCCGCCGCAACGCGGGTTCATCAATCGGAGTTCGGCCGCGTGGGTGAGCGCGGTGACGGTGTTTGCGGTTTTGTTGATCTGGATGGCGTCGCGTCCCATCCCCACTACCAATACGTACAATCGCGATTCGGGCGCGAGCGTGGCGGATTCCACTCCGCGTGCGGATGCGGGCGCGCGTCCGATTGAGCCGGGAGAACCCATCCCGCAACCGCCCGTGCAGCGGGCGCCGACACCTCCACCCGCGCAGCCGGTCGCTGTTCAAACGGCCGCGCCGCAGCCTTCCCCGGCAACGCCCGCTCCCAACGGTGAATCCCAGGCTCTGAAGAATCGGCTGGCGGAGACGCAGGACGAGCGCGACGCGGCACTCGCGGAGTTGACCCGCTTGCAATCCCGGCTGGCCGCCGAGAAGGCCAATGCCGCCAGCCAGCGGGAGCAGCGCGAGATGCGTGAATCCAAACAGGCGCGGCAACGCGAGGCGCCCCCGGCAGTGCAGGCGGAAGCGAAACCGGAGCTGAAGTCTGCCGAAAAGCCCGTCCTGACCGCCAGAATCACGCCGGCGCCGCCACCGCCGGATATCCCGATGGTGATCCGGAATCCGATCGCGGGGAGCTGGACATATCGCAAGCCCGCGATGCCTCCCAAGAACAAAGACCTGTATCCGCCGGAGTTCATCGAGACCACCATCACCGAGGAAAACGGACAGGTCCATGGCACGTATCACGCGCGCTATCAGGTTCCGAACCGGCCCATGTCCCCCGAGGTCAGTTTCCAGTTCGCAGGCAAACTGAGCGGCGATTCCGGAAGCTTGCCATGGAGTGGGACCGGCGGATCAAAGGGGGAAGTCACGTTGAAGCTGACGGCCGACCACTCGTTGAAAGTGGATTGGACGGCGTCGCAACTGGGGTCGCTCGGGTTCTATCGCGGGACGGCGGTGTTGGTGAAGAAGTCGGATTAGCGCGCGGAATAACCGCGCCTTACATATACATGCCGCCGTTCACGCTGAGAACCTGCCCGGTGATGTAGCCGGCATCCTCACTGCAAAGGAACTTCACGGCGGCGGCGACGTCGTTGGAGGAACCCAGGCGTTTCAGCGGAATAGATTGCAGAATCTTCTCCTTCAGTTCGGGGGGAAGTACGGCCGTCATATCGGTCTCAATGAAACCCGGCGCCACGGCGTTTACCGTGATATTGCGCCCCGCCATCTCTTGCGCGAGCGACTTGGTCAGCCCGATCAGCCCCGCCTTCGACGCTGAATAGTTTGCCTGCCCGGCGTTACCCGATAGCCCCACGACGGAGGTAATGTTGACGACGCGTCCCCATCGGCCTTTCATCATGGCGGGCAGCGCCTGCTGAATGGCTTGAAAGGAGCCGGAAAGGTTGGTGTTGATCACCGCATCCCAATCGTCTTTCTTCATGCGCACGGCCAGACCGTCGCGGGTGATGGCGGCGTTGTTCACCAGAATGTCCACCGCGCCAAACTCCCGGGCCGCGTGGAATGCCGCTTGCACGGATTCGGTGCTGCTCAACTCCATCTCCACCACGAACGCATCCACGCCGTAAGCGCGGACCAGATCGGCGACCTGCTCCAGTTTGCCCCGATTGCGCGCGGCTAAAATCACGCGAACTCCCGACGCGGCGAGCGCGAGGGCACACGCCTGTCCGATTCCGCGGCTGGCGCCGGTAACAAAAGCAGTTCGTTGCGGCATGAGAGACCATCATAGTAAACGGGCATGGCGTATACCGACATTCGCGAATTCATCAAAGCTCTTGAAAAGCGCAAGCAATTGCGCCGGATTTCGCAGGAGATCGATCCGGTTTTGGAGATCACGGAGTTCGCCGACCGCGCGGTGAAGGCGGGTGGGCCGGCGCTTCTGTTCGAGAAGCCGAAAGGCAGTGCGGTTCCGGTGCTCATCAACGCGTTTGCGAGCGATGAGCGGATGAAGACCGCGCTCGAAGTGGATTCGCTCGATGAGATCGCCGCGCGCATCGTCGAGTTCCTGGAGATGAAGGCGCCTGAAGGCATGATGGCCAAGCTGAAGATGCTGCCGAAGCTGGCCGAGGTGGGATCGTTCTTCCCGAAAATGGTTGGGAAAGCGCCATGCCAGGAGATGGTGAAGGCGGAGAATTTTTCGCTGAACGACTATCCGATTTTGAAGTGCTGGCCCGATGACGGCGGTCGCTTCATCACGCTGCCGCTGGTGTTTTCACGCAATCCGTTAACGGGCAAACGCAATTGCGGGATGTACCGCATGCATGTCTTTGACGAGCGCACCACGGGCATGCACTGGCAGACGCATAAGCAGGGCGCCGATCACTACCGCTTGTTGCAGGCGCAAGGCACGGACACGAAGATGCCCGTGGCCGTGGCGCTGGGCGGCGACCCGGCGACCATGTTCTCCGCCATTCTGCCGCTCCCGCCGGACATTGACGAGATGATGATCGCGGGCTTCCTGCGATCGAGTCCGGTGGAGATGGTGAAATGTCATTCAATCGACTTGGAAGTGCCCGCGCAGGCCGAGATCGTTCTGGAAGGCTATGTGGAATTGGGGGAGCTGCGGACCGAGGGTCCGTTCGGAGACCATACCGGTTTCTACTCCCTGGAAGATGAGTACCCGGTGTTCCACCTGACCTGCATCACGCAACGGAAAGAGCCCATTTACCCGGCGACCATCGTGGGACCGCCGCCCATGGAAGACTTCTGGATGGGCAAGGCGATCGAGCGGATTTTCCTCCCATTAATGCGGCTGCAACTGCCCGAAGTGCGCGATATCTGCATGCCGGCGGAAGGCGTGTTTCACAACTTGATCCTGGTATCCGTGCGCAAAGCTTATCCCGGCCACGCGCGCAAAGTGATGAGCGCCATCTGGGGTTTGGGACAGGCGATGTTCAGTAAGTGCATCGTCGTCGTGGACGAGGACGTGAACGTCCAGAATGTTTCGGAAGTGGCTTGGAAAGCGCTGAACAACATCGACCCCGAGCGCGACATCCAGTTCACGCTCGGGCCGGTGGATTCGCTCGATCATTCCAGCCGGCTGGTGAATTATGGCTCGAAGATGGGCATCGACGCGACGCGCAAGTGGGCGGGCGAAGGGTTCACGCGGCGCTGGCCGGACGTGATCAAAATGTCCGAGCCGGTGAAGCAGAGGGTGGATGCGCTGTGGCGCGCGGCGCGCATGTGAGCGGGGCGATTTGTTACCATAGAGACTCGGGTGCGGTGGGTGTAGCTCAGTTGGTAGAGCACCGGATTGTGGATCCGGTGGTCGTGGGTTCAAAACCCACCACCCACCCCAAATCCTTCTTAATTCGTTCCTTCCGGCAACACCAGACGAAGCTGGGTCTTGCCCGCCTGCGTCGCCTTTGTGTTGAGATCCGCCGCTAGCGACTGCTCCCGCTGCGCCTGATCGCTCAGATGTTTGCGCTGAAGAACGATAGCCAATCGGTAGTGCGCGGGCGCCAGCGAGGGGTTCTTCGCAATCGCTTTCTCCAGGCAGGACTGCGCAGCGTCGAGATCACCCCTGCGCAGCAGAATTCCCGCCAGCGCGACGTTCGCGGCGGCGTGGTCGGGCTGTGTAGCGAGGGCGGTGTCAAGCAATCTTTCGGCGTCCTCGGAGTGGCCGTCGTCGAGTTCCAACTGCGCCAGATCCACGCGCGCGTCCACCAGGCGCGGCTCCAGCTTGAGGCACTGCTCCAGCTTTCGGCGCGCGTCCTCTGAGTCGTTCAGTCGCAGCGACAGCCACCCCATGGCGTAGTAAGCGGGCGCGAAAACGGGCTGTCGGGCGGAGAATTCCTGAAAGAGATCGTACGCCTGCCGCCAGTTCTGCAGCGCGACGTCGGCCCGCGCGAGCAGGTATAGGACCGTGTTGTTGGACGGCTGCAAACGATGCGCTTTTTCGAGGGCGTCGCGCGCGTCCGGGCCCAGGTCGCGGCGTAGGCAGACCGCGCCGAAGTGTGCCAGGGTATCGACGTCATCGGGGTTGGTGCGCCTCGCCTGAATCAGATAGCTGAGTGCTTTTTCATCTAATCCCTGCGCCTCGGCGGCTTGCGCCGCAAGGTTGAGCGCGGCGGCGCTATCCGGCTCGATAGATAAAGCATGCTCGAAGCTGGTTTCCGCAAGCGCCGGATCGCGCGCTAACTCGGCGCGGCCACGCTCTTCCCAGTAGCCTGAAAGATTGCCGAGGTCCGTTTCCAACGCTCTTAATTGGTCGAGCGCATGGTCCGGATCGCCGGTACGAAGACGCGATGCGGCCAGGCTGAATCGTACTCCCGGTTGATTACTGCCGAGGCTAACGGCGCGCGCCAGATACTTCTTAGCCGATACGTAATCGGCCTCGCGGTAATACAGAAAGCCCATGTTTTCATTTAAGGAAATGGAATCGGGAGCGAGTTCCAGACCTCGCGAGAAAGCCTTCCTGGCTTCAAGCGGAGCGTGAAGTTCCGTCTGCGCAATACCCAATAGATTCCAGAATTGTATTTCTTTTGGATTGCGTTTTAGCGCTTCGGAAGCGAGGTTTCGCGCTTCTATGAAATGCGATTTCTGAATGGCGTCAACAATTGCATCAGCGACGCTGGGTGCGGCCGCCACGGCCGGCGCGAGGTAGGAAACAATGGCGACCGCAGCCGGAGCAAAGTGACGTGATTTCTTCCACAATAATGCTTGCAGAGTTCGAATCACTCCAATATACTAGCCGCAAAAGCATTAATTCGGGTTCGGATCTAAGTTGATTCGGGAGGGTCTTGTGAAACGTTCACTGATCAAGAGCATCGTTCGCTCGCTGGTTTTCTTAGCCGCGTTTGCACCATTTGCATTACAGGCGCAGACAAACGAAGGAATCCTCACTGGCACTGTGGTTGACGCCAGCGGGGCAAGCGTCGAAGGCGCGCAGGTGGTGGCAAAGGCTGAATCCACCGGCACAACGTTCACCGCAACCAGCGGCTCCGGCGGCGCATTTCGATTCCCGTCTCTCACCATTGGAAGGTACGACGTCACCGTAACGCATCCAGGTTTCAGCTCCACTACTCAGACCGGCGTAAACGTTCAGGTGAGTACGACGACCTCGATCAACGTATCGCTGGCGGTCGGGCAGTCTGAGCAGAACATTACCGTTCAGGCGGATGCGACGCGGATAGAGACGGAGACCTCCGACGTGGGAACGGTCATCACGGCGCGGCAGGAAGTCGAACTTCCGCTTGCGCTGGGCGGCGTCGGCGCGATGCGATCTCCGGAAGCTTTCGTCTTCCTTGCTCCGGGGACGGCGGGACCGGGAACGGCCAACAGTAACAACGGCATCTTTATCTCGAAGCTTGGCGGCGGCCAGAGCTTCGGCAACGATGTTCTATTAGACGGCACGAGCATCCTTCGAACGGAGAATGGATCTTCCTTCGATGAGGCGGCGCCTTCGGTGGAAGCGATATCGGAATTTCGAGTGACTACTTCGACCATGCCGGCGATCTACGGCCGCACCACCGGCGCGGTGGAAAATTTCTCGACTAAGTCCGGAACCAATTCGCTCCACGGGACGGCGTACGACATTCTACAGAATGACGATCTGAACGCCAACTCCTGGTTTGCGAACGGATACAAGGCGCAGTGCGCGCCTACAGACTCCACATGTATTGCGAATAACTCCCGTCCGATCGATAAGAAAAACGATTACGGAACCAATCTCGGCGGCCCGGTGATCATTCCCAAAATCTATAACGGACGGAACAAGAGCTTCTTCTTCTTCAACTGGGAGCAGTACAACCAGCACATCGGCGGCACTAATCAGAGTATTGTTCCAACCACCGCCGAGCGTAACGGGGACTTCTCCGCACAATTGAATACCAACAACGTGCTGGGAACCAATCCCTGCAACGGGCAGCCTATCTATCAGGGTGAGATTTTCGATCCAAGCACCACCACCATCGGACCGACCGGTGTCCCGTGCCGGACGGCTTTTCCGAACAATACCATTCCCGCGTCGGAGATCTCGCAGGTGTCGAAGAACTTCCTCGCGTATCTGCCGTCCTCCAATATCGCAACGCAATCGAATGGAAACAACTACAGCCTTTCGAGCGCCAGCCCGCTGAAGAATACGACTTACACTCTTCGGATCGATCACAGTATCTCCGACAAGAGTAAGTTCTTCGCGACATATGACACGCGAGATAATTTCCGTTACTCATCGGGCACGCTGGTTCTACCCGCGCCGGCGGACCCGAACGGATGGAATCAAAACTTTGTCACGCACTACGGGCGGGCCGGCTGGGATTACATTTTCAGCCCCATCGTTTTGAATCACCTGGCGATCGGGTACAACCGAACCAACAGCCAGAACTATACGACGGGTGCCCTGGAAGCTCAGGCGGGCGGATTCAACTGGGCTCAGAAGCTGGGGATTTCCGGCATTATCGGGACCGAGTTTCCGATCGTCAACTACGGCGAGAGTTTTCCTTCGCTCGGCCGCGCCAATAACGACGACAACGTGGATAACGGCGAACGGTTGAACGACACGATTACCTACGTTAAAGGTAAGCACAATATGACGTTCGGTCTGGATTACCGCAACCAGTTGTACGCCACTTACGGTAACGATACCGATACGGGCGTCTATAACTTCGCGCGCGCTGAAACGGCGGCCGACCAGGCGGTGAATGGGCAAAGCGGTAACGGCTTCGCAAGCTTCCTGTTGGGCGATCTGGATAACACGAACGCTCTGATTCAGGGACACGTACCGCGATGGACTTTCCAATATTACGGGCTCTTCGCGCAGGATGACTGGAAAATTACGAATCACCTTACGCTGAACCTGGGATTGCGCTGGGATGTGGACGTGCCGCGGAGTGAATCGAAGCACGATACTTCGAACTTCAGCCCGACCGCCCCGAATCCGGCGGCCGGCGGTCTGCCCGGTGCATTAGTTTTCGGGAACACCTGCCTCGGCTGTAACTCGCAATGGGCGGACACGAAGTATCACGACGTCGGCCCACGCCTCGGCTTTGCCTGGAACCCGGGCGGCGGCAGATATGTGGTCCGCGGCGGCTACGGCATCATCTATGCTCCGCTGCAGTACACGGACTTTGGCGGCAACATGGTGCAGGGTTACTCCGCGACACCTACCTTCAACAGCCCGAATGGATTCACCCCGGCGGCTAACTGGAATAACGGATTCCCCGCTTACGCCGCGCCGCCGTTCCTGAATCCTTCCGTGGTTAATACGGGCGATCCGAACGTAATTCAACCGCGCTTCGGCCAGCCTTCGATTGTACAGAGCTGGAGCTTCCAGGTGCAGGGTCAGATTTCGAAAGATATGATCGCCACGGTGGGCTATGTCGGCCAACGCGCGCAGAACCTGCGATCCGCGTTGATGAACCTCAACAATATTCCGCTGGCGGATCTCAACTTAGGGACCGCGTTGAATCAACCGGTAAACAACAACACCTTGGGTATTAGCGCTCCTTATCCGAATTTCTATCAGGACTGGGGATCCGGAATCAATGTGGCGCAGGCGCTGAGGCCGTATCCGCAATACAACTATCTCTATGCGGACGTGTTACAGAATATCGGGCAATCGACGTACGAGTCTTTGCAAGCAACCCTGCAGCGCAGGATGAGCGCAGGGCTGAGCGTACAGGCTTCTTTCACGTGGTCCAAGACGCTTACGGACGCAGACAGTATTCTCCCGGGAATTAACGGCGGCATTAGTCAGGTGCAGAATCCGGACAACCTGAATGGGGAAAAGGCGTTAAGTAGCCAAGACGTGCCGCTTACCTTCACCACCGCGTTTATCTATGAACTTCCGTTTGGAAAAGGCAAGCCGTTCTTCCAGGGTGGTTTTGGAAACGCCCTGTTCGGGGGCTGGCAAGTGGGCGGCGTACTGCGATACCAATCCGGTACTCCGATCTCGTTCGGCTGCTCGAATGGCATTCCGGACTTCCAGAATTGCATCCGATTCGACCGCGTCCAGGGAGTTTCGGTGCTGAGCCCGGAAGCGTTGAACGGGACATTCAACCCGTTCGTCAATTCGTACTTCAATCCGGTATGCCAGTACGTGGGACAGACCGGCTGCGGGTTCGCCGACCCGAATACGGAGTTGATCGCGCAGGGCAGCAATGTGACGGTGCAGCAGGCGCGCGGCGGCGCCTATTACCTCGGTAACATGCCGCGGAACAATCCGGAAGCGCGCGGCTATAACTATTACAACGAGGACTTCAGCATCATCCGGAACTTCCACTTATTCGAGACCGCGAGTCTGCAGGCTAAGGCGGAACTGCTGAATGCCTTTAACCGGCATATCTTCGCGATACCGGATGCGGCCGATACGGGCCCGTACGACAATACCTTCGGCCGAGTCACCGGAACGCTGGACTCGCCGCGCGTGGTTCAGTTTACTCTTCGCGTAAACTTCTAATCTGTGGCTACAGGTAAGTTCGAGACCTGGCTGTTCCGCTTGGCGGTGCGACCGGGTCTTTTTCTTTTGGCGAGTACTTTCATCGGCGCGGAGGCTACCCACTTTGAGGCGGCCCAGAAGCTTTACCGGTCGGCTCAGTACGCGGCGGCTTTAGAGGAACTGAAGCTATCGGCGGAGACCAAAGAACCCGCGACGGCGCGCGATCTATACGCCGCGATGTGTGAAGAACAGCTTGGCCGGTGGAAGGAAGCCGAGGCTGAACTGACTCCGTATGTTGCCGCTAATCCGTCGGATTCGGCGGGTTGGTATTGGTTGGGTAACGCGCGCTTGCTGCAACGCCGGTTTTCCGATGCCGAGACGGCGTTCTCTCGGGCGGCCGAGACCGGTCCGGGATCGTCCGACGGGTTCCGCGGACTGGGATTGGCGCGGCTGGAGTCGAAGAATTATCAGGGCGCGTATCAAGCTTGGTCGAAAGCCGTGCAGCTTGATGCGAAAGATGAGAAGTCCCGATACTACTTAGGGCGGCTGTTCTATGAAGCGGACCTTCCGGAGCAAGGGGCCGTGTGGCTTCGGCAAGCCTTGACGCTTGACCCGAACGACTTCGAAGTACTCACCTACCTTGGACTCTCGGCGGAGGCGTTGAGCTTCGACGATACCGCGCTCCAGTTATATCGAAAAGCGGTTTGGCAGAGTAACGCGCAGGGTAAGCCGTATGCGAAGGCTTACCTGAGTCTCGGTAACTATCTGACCAAGCATGGTGACGATGCCGGAGCGCTTGCCGCCCTGGAGGAAGGATCGCAAAAGTGTCCGGAAGCGCATGAGCTAGCGGCCCTGGGCGCAATCTTAGCGGCCCGTCATCAGAATGGACGCGCCGAAGAAGTACTGCGCCGCGCGATCGGGATGGACCCTACTCTATCGCAGCCGCATTATCGGCTCGGGCTTTTATTAGCTTCGACGGGAAGGGTGGAAGAGTCGCGCAAAGAGATGAATCTATTTCAGGAAGCTAAGAAGGCGGAAGATACCAGCCCTAAGATCACGGCTTTGCAGAAGTAGGCTCAGTGATCGTGAGAATCTTCCGTATCGGCATGCTGTCGACGGTTTGCCGTATCCCGCTCGGCCACTGAATCTCGATGTCGCGAACGGAGCTTTCCTGACCGATGCCGAAGTAGAGGCGGCGGTCCTGCGCGGATTGATAACCCGCCGTGGTGGTGACCATGCCGTACTGAGAACGCCCCGAAGCGGAAGTCAGTTTTACTCTTGCGCCGATCGCGTCGCGGTTACTCCTGGTTCCTTGCAGGTTCAGGGCGATCCAGTTATTCCGGTTGCCACCGTCATTGCGCAGCACGTATGCCGGTCCATCGCACGTGGCGACAACCACGTCGATGTCGCCATCGTTGTCAAGATCTCCAAACGCCGCGCCGCGACTGGCCCACTTCTCGGAAAACACTTTGCCCGATTGCGCGGAGACGTTCACGAACTTACCGTTCACCTGTCTTAACAGTAACAGCGGCTCCAGGTATTCGAGATGCGGCTGCATCTTATGGACGTTGTCCAGAACATGGCCGTTGGCGAAGAAGAGGTCTTTGTAGCCGTCGTTATCATAGTCCAGAATGCGCATACCCCAGCCGCCGAACAAGCGCGTAATTTCGCCCAGCCTGGAAACGTTAGTGTCGTAATTAAAGCTTCCGTCTCCGTTGTTGTGAAAGTAGGCATAAGTCTCGTTTGAAAGAGCGGTGCTGACGATGTCCGGCTTACCATCGTTATCGATATCAGCAGCGTCCGTTCCCATGCCGGCGAATACTTTGCCTTCGTCAGTGAACCCAACCCCGGCGGTTAGCGCCGACTCGGTAAATGTTCCGTCGCCGTTGTTGAGGAACAGGAACTGTTGCATGGAATCGTTGGCCACGCTGATATCCATACGTCCGTCGTTATTGAAGTCGGCAAAGGCTAACCCCAGGCCTTTGCCCGGGGACGCGGCGATGCGGCTCTTAACGGAGACGTCTGTAAAAGTGCCGTCTCCATTGTTGTGGAAGAGATAGTTGGCGATCGGCGGGAAGTTATCGGGATGGCAGTAAGATCGGCCGCCTTCCACGCGCGAGCCGCAGAACTTGTTCTTCGAAAAGTCCCAATCAAGGTAGCGAAGGATGAACAGGTCGAGGTGACCGTCGTTGTCGTAGTCGAAGAAGCCGGCGCTGGACATCCAGCCCGCCGTGCGCAATCCTGATTTGGCCGTGACATCCGTGAAGGTGCCATTGCCGTTGTTGTGGTACAGGATGGCGCCGCCATAGTTCGTGACAAGTAAGTCTTCGAAGCCGTCGTTGTCAAAGTCTCCGACGGCCGCGCCCATGCCATAGCCCGCGCCACGAACGCCGGCCTTTTCGGTCACATCCGTAAACGTGCCGTCGCGGTTGTTGTGATAGAGCCGGTTCCAGAACGACGGGTCCGATTTATCGAGCGGGTCGGAATTTTTCTGACCACTGTGTAGCTTCGCGCCGTTTACCAGGAAGATATCGAGCCAGCCGTCGTTGTCGTAATCGAAGACGGCGGCGCCCCCGGTCATAGTCTCGATCAGGTACTTATCCGAAGTCGCCGAGTTATTGTTCTTGAAGTGAACGCGGCTGACTGCGGTTACGTCCACATAGATGACCGAGGCGGTTTCAGAAGCGCCGATTACAAACAGGCTTGCGGCGAAGGCGGCGATACAGTGGCGCACTCGGTTCATTGTAAGCCAGCCTGAAGTATGATAACCGTTTGCCGCTACTCTCTTTACTCGCCGGAGCTCTGTTGTTGTGCTGGCAGGCGTCGCACGGCAAGCCGGATATCGGCCATGAGATCGCGCTGGATCTGCAAGCGGGTAACTTCGCCGAGGCGCGGGAGTTGCTGCAACGAGCGCTGAAGCAATCCCCCAAAGATGCGCGGCTGTGGACTTTCGATGGAATCGCCCTGGCGCAACTGAAGCAACCGGATGCCGCACTCAAGTCGTTTGACCGGGCGCTGGCGCTGGCGCCGGACTATCTTCCCGCGCTCGAAGGCGCAGCGCAGTTGGAGTTTCAGGCGGGGTCCGCGCGCGCGCCGGCGCTTCTGAATCAAATTGTAAAGTTGCGGCCGGGCGATCAAACCAGCCACGCCATGTTGGCCGAAATCGCTTTCAAGCAAGGGGATTGCGAGACAGCGAAAAAAGAATCGCTGCTAAGCGCGGCTCCGTCAGAAGCTCAAGGACTGAAGGAGTTCGGAGGCTGCCTTGTCAATCGCAAGCGTTTCGTCGAAGCGCTGCCCGTTTACCAAGGTCTGGTTGAGTTGGATTCCGGATCTGAGAAATCGCTGTACTCATTGGCCGTGGTTGAGTTTCTCGCGGGAAGATATTCGCAAGTCATTCAGACGTTGTCGCAAGACTCATCCGACGCGGATACTCTGGAGTTACTGGGCGAAGCTTATGAGTTCACCGGGCAAAGCGAGAAGGCAATGGACTTGATCAAGCGGGCCATTGCGATCAGCCCGGAAGCACCGGGCTACTATACGGACTTCGCGTATATCTGCCTGGCCCACGGTAAGTTTCAGGCGGGACTGGATACGGTCAATCAGGGACTGCAGAAGCTTCCGAGCGCCGCGCCGCTCTACGTCGCCCGGGGCCTGCTCTACAGTGAACTAGGCCACTTCGACCAGGGCGAGAACGACTTTCGGACGGCGAGCCGGCTTGATCCGGATGTTGAGCTCGGTCCCGAGGCGCAAGGGCTGGCGGAGCTACAACAAAATGATTTGCCGCGCGCGGAACGTACTGTGCGAGAGCGGCTAAAAGTGCATCCGAATAACGCCTTTCAGTATTACTTACTCGCCGAAATACTGAGTAAGAAAGGCGCGGCGGACGAAGCACTCACATCGGCCGAAAACTCGGTTCGACTAAAGCCTGATCTGATTCTGGCGCGAAACCTGCTCGCCCGGCTGTACTTACAAGCGGGCCGTACCGCGGAGTCAATCGAGCAAAGCCGCGTGGTCTATAAGGCGAACCCCACCGATCAGACCGCCCTGTACCATCTGATTCTCGCCCTGCGGAAAGGCGGCAAGACGGAAGAGATCCCCGCCCTGCTTCAACAATTGGCGCGCCTAAAAGAACAAGACCGCTCCGTCAAGCCTTAGTGATTTCCTTCATCGCGATCGGGTCCCACTTACACTGGCGCTTTTCAAAGTAACTCAGATTAGATAAGAGCGCGGGACCGGCGGCGCGGAAACCGAACGTCGGGTCTTCTACCACCGGCTTGCGGGTCCGCACCGCCTCGATGAAGTTGCGATGGTGGTCCAGGTGGTCGCTGTAACCCTGAGGCGGCATAAACTTCTCTTCCGTCTGCGGCCGCATGGCGTCGGCGTTGGGAGTTTGCTTCGGATACTTCTCGTTATATTCCTTCAAGAACTCCGCCTGCGTGGCGTCGGCGAAGGTATCGATGGTGTAACCGGGCGCCGACTCGCGCGGCGTGCGTGTTACCGTGACGCCGTTGCCGATGGTCAGGATGCCTTCCGAGCCAATAAAGCGGAAGCCCGAGTTTTCCGTCGCGCCGTCTTCGAAGTTGACGCGCAGCGCGAGATTGAACGCCGGGTGAGCATCCGTCTTCTCGTAATCGTAAACGCCGAGAAGCAGATCGGGAACATCGCGGCCATCGCGCCAGAAACGAATGCCGCCGGTGGCGTAAACGCGCGAAGGACCTTGTGCGCCAACGACAAAATGCATGCCGCTGAATAAGTGGACGAACAAGTCACCCGCGACGCCGGTTCCGTAGTCGCGATAATTCCTCCAGCGGAACACGCGTCTAGGATCGAACTCATGCTGGGGAGCGCGGCCTTCAAAGCGCGGCCAATCGATGGTGGTTGTGGAAGCATCCGGCGGAATCGAATATTCCCAGGCGCCCATGGCGGAATTACGATCCCACCAGGCTTCCACCATGTTGAACTCGCCGATGACACCCTGCTTGATCAGCTCCTGCGCCTTTTTATAAACGATGGAGCTGACGCGCTGACTTCCTACCTGCATGATACGCCCGGTTTGCTTCTGAGCCGCGATAACTCCCGGGCCGTCGCTCAGGAGTTGGACCATAGGTTTCTCACAATAAACGTCTTTGCCCGCATTCATCGCGTCAATAGAAATTTTCGAATGCCAGTGATCGGGGGTGGCGATGATGACGGCGTCGACGTCCGGACGCGCCAGAACCTCTTCGTAATGGCGGGTGGTGAAGACATCATTGCCGAAGCGTTCCTTGGCGTGGGTGAGGCGCCCATCGTAAACATCGGCGGCGGCGACGAGCTTGGCGCCGCCGACTTTCAACGAGGATTCGACATCGCCGGTGCCCATGCCGCCCAAGCCGATGATGGCGATCTGGACGTTGTCGTTGGGCGAGATTGTGCGTTGTGCACCTTGGGCGCCACTTGCGGCTTGGGCGGCAAACGTGGCTGCGGCGGAGGTTTGGAGAAAATGCCGGCGAGAGATCATGCTGACGAAATTATATCGCCAGCGGTTTGGATTCAGGCGCGCTCGACGGGCAAGCCGCATGCGCGGAGACGAGCTTCGAGTTCGGCGGGACGCAGGCGAGTGGCGTCATACTCCACTTCCATGCCGGTCATGGCGCGATCGAGCGTAATGCGTTCGATGCCGTAGATGGCTTGCGCGTCGCTGACGCGTTCCATCAATTGCTCATCCATTGCGTATTCGAGTTTGAAGCGGACTTGAATCTTAGTCACGGGCGAAAGGTTAAACAGGAAGTATAGAGCACGCCGATTAATGGTGGCCTCCGCGCTGCGGCGGATCCGGCATCGGCAGCATGAATTGCTGCGTGATGGCTACGGTTCCGGGCGCGCGGACGGCGACGCCGACTCCGCTGAACGTGAATTCCGGCTGAAGCAGATTGCGTTTGTGGCCGGGGCTGTACATCCAGTGGACGACGGCGATGGAGACGGGGTCCTGAAAATCCTTCTCGCGGCTGAGGTTCTCGCCGCATTTGAGCCACGCGATGCCGGCGCGGTCGAGGCGCGCGGCCAAGGCCCCAAACACCGGATCATCGTGGCCGAAGAAGCCGGCTTCCAGCATGCGGCGGCTATGCTCGCGGGCGGTGAGACAGAGTTCGGCGCTCCAGCGCAGCGGGTCGCAATCGGCGGCCACGCGTTGGAAGTTAATGGCGTCGAAGACGCGGCGCTCCATGGATGGGATGGTTTCATCGGCCGCCAGCAGGGGCACGGCCGCAAGAGCAAGGACGAACGCGCGGCGGGTACTCATTTGGCGAGAGCGAGTGCGCCCCAAAGGACGCTGTCATCGCCGAGCGCGGCGGGTTGCACATCGACGCGGGCTTGCGACCAGGGCGGCATCTGACGCTTCAGTTCGGCGCGGAGCGGATCGAAGAGACGATCGCCCGCTTTACTCATGCCGCCGCCGATGACGATACGTTCGGGGTTCAGCAGCATGATCGCGGCTTTCAATCCGCGCGCGAGCGGGACGACGTACGAGAGCAGGAACTGCGGATTATCGAACAGGTCACGCGCGGGGCGGCCATGATCGCGTTCGAGCCACAGGCCGCAGCACATGCGCTCGAGACAGCCGTTGGAACCGCAGAGGCACGCAGGGCCATCGGGGACGACGTTGAGGTGGCCGATCTCGCCGGCCCACGAATCGGGACCCCGCAGCACCTGGCCATCCATCACGACGCCGCCGCCGATGCCGGTGGAAAGCGTCATGTAGAAAAGCGGTGAGGTGCCGCGGCCGGCGCCGAAGTGGTATTCCCCGAGCGCGCCGACGTTCGCGTCGTTATCCATGATGGCGGGGGCGCCCGCGCGATCGGAAAGCCACTGCGTGAGCGGGACGCCGTTCCAGCCGCCGACGTGGGTGGAGAGCGCGACGCGCTGCTCGGAGAAGATCACGGGGCCGCCGAAGCCAATGCCGCAGCGATCGAAATGGAAGCCGCGGCGCCAGTCGGCCACCATCGATTCGATTTGACCGAGTATCCACGGGCCGCCGCCCGCTTGGTCAGTGGCGCGCTGTTCGCGGCGGATCATGCGGCCGTCCGCGAAAACGGCGAGCGTGAATTTAGTGCCACCGATATCGACGGCGAGTGTGTTCATCGGCCGGCTTCCTTCAGAACTTCAGCCGGCGATGCGGCGCCGGTGCCTTGTTTGCCGATGGTGATGCGCGCGATGAGGGAACCAAATTCGGCGGCGCGTGTGGGTGAACCGGTGAGGAATAAAGCCGCGGCCGCGCCCGCCGCGAAACTGTCACCCGCGCCGCAGATATCGACCGGGTTCTCGATCTTGCGGACGGCGACGAACGATTCGCCTTGCTCCGTGAAGAGGTGAACACCCGCGCCGCCATCGGTGACGAATAAAGCAGGGGCATTGGTGGCTTGGCGAAGCTCGGGGAAACCGACGCGTCCGCAGATGGCGCGCGAGGCTTCCTCGGCTTCGGCGCGATTGGCTTTGAGCATCACGCTCGAAAAGAGATGGGCGCGGCGGCGGGAATCGGCGAGGAAGATCTTGTCGGGGTAGACGGGAGCGAGTTCCGCGAGCAGGGTGCGGACGGCTTCAGTGATGACGCCGGCATTCTCGGTTTCGGCTTGATCGGAGATGAGAATCAGTTCGAATTCATCGATGACCTCGATGATGCGGTCGAGGACGGCGCGCTCGGCCGCGGGCGCCGGATCGAAGAGGAAGTCGACGCGCGGGAGATCTTCGCGATCGGTGGTTCGATCGATCAGCTTGGTGTAGGTGAAGGTTTGGCGGCCGGGCGCTTCGACGAGCAGGTTATCGTGAATGCCACGCGACAACAGCGCCTTGCGGAGCTCAAAGCCGTGGCCATCATCCCCGATAATTCCCAGCACCGACACGCGTCCCACCCCAAGAGCCGCGAGATTGTTGGCGATGGTTCCGCCGGCGCCCGCGGTTGCTTCCGTTCTTACGACGGCGACGCGGGGGATTCCGGTTTCAGCGGATGGCAGCGCGAGCGCGGGGTTATAGCGGCACCAACGGTCCAGGCAGATGTCGCCGACGACCAAGGCGCGCAGGCGTGGAAGTTCACGCAGAATGGCTTCGTCGGTCATGGCTGCCGGCTCAACGCGCGGCGCAGTGCGGGCAGCGTGGCGCGGTGCGGCCCGCGGAAGTAGAAGCTCTCGCCGCCATCGGCGACGGTGCGGACGAGCATGGTCTTGTGCGGGCGGAAGTAATAGCCGGGATCGGTTCGGGGAAGTTCGCGGCGGAAATCGCCCGCGATGGGGACGAGATCGAAGACGGCGGTGGTGAATCGGCGGATCTCGCGGCCTTCTTGCGCCGCGACGTTGCGTGACATGGCGAGTGCTTTCAGGTAGACTTCCGGCGCCATCACGGCGGAACCGAAGCTGAGAACCACGCCGGATTCGAGGCGCTCGACGGCGGCGGCAAGAATCAGGAAATCGGTGTAGGAGGCTTGGCCGAGCGCGGCGCCGTCGCAGTTCGGATGTTCGTGAAGGATGTCGTAACCGATGCCGGCGTGGATGGTGACGGGCACCCCGACGCGCCAGGCTGCGGCGATCACGCTGAGATCGACGTGGGCGTAGTTGCTGCGCTGGAGCTGCTCGCCGGCGAATTCGCCCAGGCCTTTGTCTTCGCGGGCAGCGCTGGTGATCCAGTCGTTGAGCTCGCCGGTTTCACGCCAGAGACCGAATTCGCCGGTCTGGATGTAGCGGGCGACGCTTTCTGTGGTGGCACCGATGCGAGCGAGTTCGTAGTCATGGATTAAACCCGCGCCGTTCATGGCGATGTGATCGATGAAGCCGCGTTCGATCAGGTCGATCAGATGGCGGGAGACGCCGGAACGAAGCAAATGCGCGCCCATGAAGAGGATGCGGGCGGCGTTGCGCTGTTTCGCGGCGTGGATGCGGTCAGCGACGGTGACGAGATCGGGGTGTTCAAAGGCCGGGGTTGGGTCGTCGAGCCCGAGCCAATGGGAAACGTGCAGGTCGTGAGCGCGCTCGGCTAGCGGGCGAATGCGCAGACGCGACCGCTCAAACGTGAGATACCTGGTGCTCACGGGAGAAGACAGTTTCGAGGAGTTCGTCTAGCTCGAGGAAGTTGGGGATGATGAAATCCGCGCCGGAGTTGATGAGGCGCTCGCGCTTCCAAGCGTCCACCTGGCGGCATTCGGGTTCATCGGTGGCGACGCCAACCGCGACCCCGCCGACTTCCCGGATGTTTTCAATCTCGACGTAGCCGTCGCCGAAGCCGAGGAACTCATCGCCGCGGAATTCTGAGTTGGCGATCAGGCCTTGAATGAGGATGCGTTTGGAGAAGCTTTTGTAATCGTCGAGCGCGCCGAATACGCCGCCATCGAAGTAGCGGGTGACGTCGAGGAGGGCGGCTTCCTCGCGCATGTAGATCTGGTCGGTCCCGCTGGCGAGGTAAAGCTTGAGACCGCGATCGCGCAGGATTTCGAGCAGTGCGCGCGCGCCAGGGACCATGTAGGTTTCGGGATCAACGTGGCCGGAACGCAGGTCCGCGAGACGGCTGGAGATTTTCTCGTGCAGGCGGGACAGGTAGAGATTCTTGTATTCGAGCGGATCGGACGGAGTGCCGCCGCGTCTGGAGATGTTCTCGGCCAGCTCGATCATCTGATACATGGTCTGCTTGCCGGTGAGGCGGCCGACGAACTCGCGGACGATCCCGGTGAGTTCCGCTTCCGATTCGCCGGTGTGCAGGCCGCTGAGAATTTCGACCATCATGGGGACCATCACGTCCATCCAGCCGGAGCGAATCGTGGAGATGGTGCCGTCGAAATCGAAGAGCGCGACGCGGGCTGGGGTGGAACCGGCGGACTTCGGGGGCCGGACTTGTTCAATCACTTCCACATTCTGGCATAGCGGAAAATAGGGGGATGGCGCGCGGGTGGGAGAGCAAGTCCGTGGAATCGCAACAGGAGGCGGCGGAAGCGCGGGCGGCGGAGCGTCCGCCGATGACGGATGTGGAGCAGAGGCTAGCCGGGCTGGAGCAAACGCGCGTGAGGATTCTGAACGAGATGGAGGCGAGCGGGAATGCGAGGTTTCGGGAGTTGAAGAGCAAGGCGTTGGCGCATGTGGACGGACAGATTGCGGAGTTGAGAGAACGGGCGTCGGGATGAGTCTGGCCGCGGCACGCTTACCCGGATGCCCGCTCCAATTAGCCGCTCCAGGCTTCATCGGAAAGCGGCGGTGTCATCGGGTGGCTCGCCGCCCATTCGAGGAGCGCGCGCACCCGGGCGGAAGCGGAGAGCAGCGGCTTTGAACCGGTGGAAGCCCTCTCTAACGCATGCCGGACAGTGTTGAATCGGCGGTCAGACCCCCGAGAGCATGGTGTCTTGCAGAATCAGACATTTGAGGTACAGCGTTTCCGGGACCGTGAGAAGAATGGGATGGTCTTGAGCCTGGGTGCGGCGTTCGAGGATGCGCAGGCTGCGTTTGGTTTCGAGCGCGGATTCCGCTAGCACTTCGAGAAGATCGGCCTCGCTGATGTGGTGGGAGCAGGAGCAGGTGATGAGCACGCCACCGGGAGCAAGCAGCGATAGCGCGCGGCGATTGATCTCTTTGTACGCGCGGCGGGCGGCGTCGATGTGCCCGCGCGATTTGGCGAAGGCCGGCGGGTCCAGCACGATGGTATCGAACGTTCGATGGGCGCCGGCGAATCCGGCCAGCGCGTCGAAGACATCGGCTTCATGGAAATGAATGTTGGCGATGCCGTTGGCGGCGGCGTTGGATTGGGCGGTGGCGAGCGCGGACTCGCTGGAATCGATGGCCTCGACGTGATCGCAGGTTCCGGCGAGGTGCAGGGCGAAGCCGCCGGTGGACGTGAAGCAATCGAGCGCCTGGCCGCGCGCGTGATGGGCGGCGGCAATGTAATTTTCGCGCTGGTCGAGGAAGACGCCGGTCTTCATGCCGTGCTGGAGATCGGCGCGAAGGCGGAGGCCGTTCATGTGGATTGCGGCGAACTCGGGGATTTGGCCGGCGAGGATGCGGGACTCGCGCGGCAGAGCCTCCTGGGTGCGGACGGCGGCGTCATTGCGGGCGAAGATTCCTGCAGGCTGGAGTAAACTTTCGAGGGCCTGGACGATGAGCGGCGTGGCGCGGTCCATACCTTGATTCAGAGCCTGGAGGACGAGGTAATCGGCGTAGCGGTCAACGATGAGCGCGGGCAGGCCGTCGGCTTCGGCATGCACAAGGCGGTAGGCGTCGGTGTCGCGGACGACCTGGGCGCGAAGGCTGATGGCGAGGCTGAGGCGGTCGAGGAAGAAGCCGGCTTGGTCGTGCTCCACCTTCCTGGAGAGCATGCGCAGGGTGATCTGAGACGCCGCGCTGTAGTGGGCGATGCCGAGAGTACGCGAGCCGCTGACGACGGTGACGGTCTCGCCGGGGGTGAGGTCATTCGTTTCAATCACATCGCTGCGGAAGATCCAGGGATGGCCGGCGTCGACACGGGCGGCGGCTTTGCGGTTTACCAGCGCGGTTGGCATAAGAGGGTTGTGCAGCGTTGTGCAAGATTGTGCAGGCGTTTGCATAATCGAGTTGGCTTTGTTCCGAATTTTTAACTGGCTCACTGCGAGCGCTGCTTGTGCAAGGTTGTGCAGCGTTGTGCGCCGTTGTGAACCGGGGACGCGCCGGCGTCTCAATCTCCTAACTCATCAATAGCACGGCGGAACGCCCTTCCGGGCGCTTGGACTCTAATGCATCGCTTCCAAACGCCGGATGCGGTCCTCCGTCTTCGGATGCGTGGAGAAGAGGCGCAGCAGGCTTTGCCCGGTGAACGGCTGAATGATGTAGAGGTGCTGCGTGGCCGGGTTCGCCTCCATCGGGATCTGCTTCGACCAGGATTCCAACTTGCGCAGAGCGCCGATAAGCTGCTGCGGATTCCCGGTGTATTTGGCGGATGCGGCATCGGCGTCGTACTCGCGGGTGCGGGAGACCGCCATCTGAATGAGCATTGCCGCAAGCGGGGCGAGGATCAGCATGGCGATGGCGCCGATCGGGTTGCCGCCGCGATCGTCGTCATCGCGGTTGCCGAAGCCGAACCACATCGTCATACGGGCCAGCGCGGTGATGGCGGCGGCGAGGGTGGCGGCGATGGAACTGATCAGGATGTCGCGATGCAGCACGTGACCGAGTTCGTGGGCCACTACGCCTTCGAGTTCGGCGTCACTCATGAGTTGCAGAATTCCGGCGGTGAAAGCGAGAGCGGAGTGGTGTGGGTCGCGGCCGGTGGCGAAGGCGTTGGGGGATTGCTCCGGCGTGATGTAGAGCTTGGGCATGGGCAGATTCATGCGGACGCAGAGGCGCTCGACCAGGGGCGCGATACGGGGGTAGATCTGCGGGAAGTCGGCGGCGGTAAGCGGGCGCGCGCCGGACATCGCGAGCGCGATCTTGTCTGAAAAGAAATAACTGATGAAGTTTGTGACCAGGGCGAAGCCGAGACCGTAGATGAGGCCGCGCCGCCCGGCGATGGCTTCGCCGCCGAGGAGGAAAATGCCGCTCAGGACGCCGAGGAGGAGAACGGTTTTGAATGCGTTGTTGTTGCCGTGCATGTTGTTACTTGATTAGACTCTGGAATGCGTGGAAAAGAGTCGGGTTAAAGCAGTTCTGAGAAGGGGCGCAGCCCGGCAGCAGTAGCCACCAAGCCGTTTCGGGCTAACGTATCGAGATATTGATCGACTGAGTAGGGCGGGCTCTTTAGCCTTTGAGCTTACTGCGCCGCCTCAAGCAGAAACTCGTCAGATGCCGGGCTTGCTGGTGTCCATCAAGTTCCGGGAAGTCCATGAGATTCCGCTCCATGCGCATCCGCCGGCGATAGCCGCGTTCCCGTGGCGATCATCAGGATGCCGGCTCGCTCATAGCCGCTCACCAGTCCCGCAGCGCCATCAAGTTCCGTGTCCGCTCCAGCCTGGCTCGTTCCCGGTGCGGCTCGTTTCGCAGCAGCGCCTCGATCCACTCTCGATGAATGTCAGCGGACCATTTCGCTTGGAACAAATCCATAACGGAGAGCTGCATTATCAGGTCGCGCAAAGGAGCGGGGTAGAGCACGTTGGCGTCTAATAACGCCGTGCAGTTGCTCATGGGCGGGGATAGCCCATGTTATCCTCCTGTGCCAATTCCGCCAATTGGTCTAGAACCGCGCCGCGCTCGCGGTCGGCGGAGCACCCCTGCTTCCGCCGAGCCGTGCTAACACGGGAGCTTTCACCCCCGCCCCGGATTGCCTGGCCCGTTCCCGCCTTATACCAGCGCCGGCTCTTCCACCACCACGGGCGCCTTGGTGAACACCATGCTCCCGCTTTCGTCCACATCCACTTCCACCGTGTCGCCCGCCAGGAAATCCCCTCCCAGCAAACGCAGCGCCAGCGGATCCTGGATGAGCCGTTGAATCGCCCGGCGCATCGGACGCGCCCCGTAGTTCGGGTCGTATCCCTCTTCCAGCAGCTTCTCTTTCGCCGCCGCCGTCACCGTCAGTTTCAGCTTGCGGTCCACCAGCATCTTCTCCAAACCGCGGAGTTGGATGTCCACGATCCGGGTCAGGTTGTCCTTCGTGAGCTGGCTGAAGACCACAATGTCGTCCACCCGGTTTAAAAACTCCGGACGGAAGTGCGCTTTCAAAGCTTCCAGCAGCCGCTTGGCCCCGTCGTGATCCTTGTTCTGGTTCACGCTGAACCCGATCGGCCCGGTCTCTTTGATGATCCCCGAACCGATGTTCGAAGTCATCACGATCACGGTGTTCTTGAAGTTCACCACCCTGCCCTGCCCGTCGGTCAGCCGTCCGTCATCGAGAATTTGCAGCATCATGTGGAACGTGTCGGGATGCGCCTTCTCAATCTCATCGAACAACACTACGGAGTACGGGCGGCGGCGAACATGTTCGGTGAGCTGACCGCCTTCGTCGTAGCCGACGTATCCGGGAGGCGCGCCTACCATGCGCGAAACGGCGTGCTTCTCCATGTACTCGGACATATCGACGCGAATCATGCTCTTCTCGTCATCGAAGAGGAACTCGGCGAGCGCGCGCGCCAGCTCGGTCTTACCGACGCCGGTCGGCCCCAGGAAAATGAAGCTGCCGATGGGCCGCTTCGGATCCCCTAAGCCCGCGCGGTTGCGGCGGATGGCGTTGGCGACGAACTTCACCGCGTCATCCTGGCCGATCACGCGGTCATGCAGCCGCTCCTCCATGTGGATCAACTTCTGCACTTCGCCTTCGAGCATCTTCGAAACCGGGATGCCGGTCCACTTGGCGACGATCTTGGCGATGTCCTCTTCGTCGATCTCTTCCTTCAGCAGCGCCGATCCGCTCTTGATGGATTCGAGCTCATGGGTAGCTACTTCGAGCTGCTTCTCGATCTCGCTCATGCGGCCATAGCGAAGTTCGGCGGCCTTGTTCCAATCGTTGACCCGATTGGCGGCTTCGTAATCGTTGCGGACGCGCTCGGTTTCCTCCTTGAGTTCGCGCACGCGGTTGATAGCCGATTTCTCGCGATTCCAGCGTTCCTGCAAGCCGGCGGATTCGCCGCGGAGGCGCTCCAGCTCGTTTTCAACGTGGCGGATGCGTTCGCGCGATGCCGGATCTTTTTCGCGGCTCAGCGCCTGCCGCTCAATCTCGAAGTGCGCGATGCGGCGTTCCAGGTTGTCGATCTCAATCGGCATGCTGCCGATCTGAATGCGCAGCGCCGAACCGGCTTCATCGATCAGATCGATGGCTTTGTCGGGCAGGAAGCGATCGGTAATATAGCGATCGGAGAGCGTCGCCGCTGCAACGATGGCCGCGTCTTTGATGCGCACGCCGTGGTGAATTTCGTATTTCTCTTTGAGGCCGCGCAGAATGGCGACCGCGTCATCGACGGACGATTCCCCTACCAGCACCATCTGGAAGCGGCGGGCCAACGCGGTGTCTTTCTCCACGTACTTGCGGTATTCGTTCAACGTGGTGGCGCCGATGCAGCGCAGGTCGCCGCGCGCCAAAGCGGGCTTCAGCATATTGGCCGCGTCGATCGCGCCTTCCGCGCCGCCCGCGCCCACCAGGGTGTGGAGCTCGTCAATGAAGCAGATGATCTCGCCGTTCGATTCCGTGATTTCTTTCAGCACGGCCTTGAGGCGGTCTTCAAACTCGCCCCGGAACTTCGTACCGGCGATCATCGAACCCAGGTCGATCGCCACCAGCCGCTTGTCTTTCAACTGTTCGGGGATGTCGCCTTTGACGATCCTTTGCGCCAGCCCTTCCACAATGGCCGTCTTGCCTACGCCTGGCTCGCCGATCAGCACCGGGTTGTTCTTTGTGCGGCGGCTCAGCACCTGCATCACGCGGCGAATTTCCTCGTCCCGGCCAATGACGGGATCCAGCTTGCCTTTGCGCGCCTGATCGGTCAGATCGACCGAGTAGCGTTCCAGCGCCTGGTACTTCGATTCGGGATTCTGATCGGTCACTCTCTGGTTGCCTCGGACCGCCACCAACGCTTTCAGAATGGTATCGTGATCCGCGCCCGCGCGAGCCAACAGCGTTCCCGCCGGGTCATACTTCGCGTCGGCGATGGCGAGCAGTAAGTGCTCGGTCGAAACGAACTCATCCTTAAAGCGCTCGGATTCCTTGAAGGCGGATTCCAATACCTGATTCAATGCCGGTGAAACCACCATTCCGCCCGGCTGCGAACCAGCCTGCACGCGCGGGATGGATTGTAACTGCCGCTCTCCTTCCGCGATGATCGCGTCGGGATGAACGTTGCACTTCTCGAGCACCGGACGCACGATGCCTTCGCGCTCGCCCGCCAGCGAAATCAGCAGGTGTAACGGATGGACGATCTGATGCTGCGAGCGCTCAGCCGCAGCTTGAGCTTGCTGCAGGGCCTCCTGTGCCTTTTGGGTTAATTTATCGAAGCGGAACATGGTCTCCTTTTTGGTGAAGCCGGGCCGCCTTTTGACGGATGGCCCGGCCCCGGTAATGACGGACTACAGTTAGCTGTTGCTGGTATGGCCGGCGCCCGCGCCAACCTGGGCGCTTCCATTGGTTTGATTCACGCCGATGCGCACTTGACGCGGCTTCGCGGCTTCCTTCTTGGGAAGTTTCACCGTTAGCACGCCGTTGTTGTACTCGGCCGCAACCTGTTCGGTATCCACCGTGGTAGGCACGCTAAAGGTCCGGACAAAAGACCCATAGCTGCGCTCGATGCGATGGTAGCCGCCCTTTTCAGTCTGCTGCTGCTCAAATTTCCGATGACCTTTCAAAGTCAAAGTCTGATTTTCGACTTGAAGATCGATCTCTTCCGGCTTGATATCCGGGACGTCCGCTTTGAGCACCAGCTCGTTTTCATTCTCGAAAATGTCGACGGCGGGCGACCAGGGCCGCGCCGTACGGGGTTCGCTCATCATGCGCGTCACCGCATCTTCAAAGAGGCGAAGGTGTTGGAAGGGGTCGTGAGTAAGGCTCATAGTTGATAGATTCCTTTCGTTCGATTTGGATTCAACCACCTCAGGTGATCTCATCTACTGAACATCATAAAATCTTAGTGTTTCGGTGTCAACTACCCAGATCCGAAAATTTCTTTCCCGCTGTAAACCCAATCGCAATCCCGTGTAACCTGTTGATTTGGCCTCACGCCTACTTAAGTGCTGGCGTCACCTAAATTGATGCTGGTGGAATTCGAGCTTATTCAACGTGCGCGGGAAGGCGATGCCGCCGCCTTCAACCAGGTCGTCACGGCCTACCGGCGTCGTACCTTGGGTACCATCGCGAGGCTTGTTTCCCGCCCGGAAGATGTGGAAGATGTAGGGCAGGAGGTTTTCACGCGTTTGTATTTCTCCCTGGAGCAGTTGCGCAGCCCTGAAGGGTTCGACGCATGGCTCTACCGCATGACGGTGAATGCCTGCTATGATCACCTGCGGCGCCATCGGCGGCGGCCGGAATCGAGAATGGCGGATTTGAGCGAGCAGCAGATTGTTTCCGCCGATTCGGCGGCCGGGCATGTCGCGAACCAGATCGAGACGGAGCGCAATGCGGTCCGCGAGGAAGTCAATACGCTGTTGGGCGCGGTTTCGGCGGAGGATCGGACTCTGCTGATCATGAAGGAAGTGGAAGGCCTTTCTTTAAAAGAGCTTTCCGAGGTATACCGGGTGAACGAGAACGCGCTGAAGGTCCGCCTATTTCGGGCCCGTCAGCGGGTTTTAAAGGCCATGGGAACGGGAGCGAAGAAACAGTGATGACTCCAGATAATCGGAACTTTGCGGGCGAAGGCGAGTTGGACGCGCTCTTCCGGTCCTACCGGGAGGCGACGGAGTTTGGCGAGGTGAGTCCGAATTTTATGCCGGTGTTGTGGCAGCGGATCGAATCGCGCCGCCGAAATTCGCTGGTGGTGGAGCGCCTGGCGCGGGTGTTTGCCGGGGCGACGGTGGCTATCGCGGTGGTGGCCGGCTTGTTCGTGTCTTTCGAGCAGCCGCGGCAGCAGGACGATACCTGGGTGGAAGCCTTGGCCAATCATCATTTATCGCAGAACACGGCGTATTATGAGCCGGTGCGGTTATCGAACGCGGTCGACACGGAATCGCCGCGCTGAAACGGGGGACGATGTTCAAGCGGTACGGTATTCCCACGCTTTACCTTCTGGTCGTCTTCGTCGGCGGACTCGCGATCGGGGTTTCCGGCTACCGCTTCTATGAGATCAAATCGGTTTCGGCCAACCCGCCGCTTCCGGTCTCGCCGGAGAAGTGGAAGCAGCGTCATATCCAGGAGATGAAGGATCGCCTACATCTCACCGAGGAGCAAAGTCAGCAGTTGGGATCCATCATGGATGAGGCCCGTTCTCAGTACCGGGAAGTGATGGAGCGCAGCCGTCCGGATATGGAACGCATCCAGGCCGAACAATACGCCCGCGTTAAAGCCATTCTCACGCCCGCGCAGATTCCCGAGTACGACAAGTTCCATGCCGAGCGCGAGGCGCACCGGCGGGACATCGACCGTAAAATGGGCTCGCCCAAGATGGACCCGCGAAGCTTCTAGCGCGGGCCTTTGTTTTCCTTGGATCGGTTACCCTTTAGAGGTTCATGACCGATCTCAAAACCCTCATCCGCGAGGTGCCGGATTTCCCCAAACCCGGCATTCTCTTCTACGACATCACCACTCTGCTCCAGGATAAAGACGGACTGCGCGGGGCCATCGACGGGTTCAAGGACCACTACGTGGCGGCCGGGGTGGACTTGGTGGTTGGCGTGGAAGCGCGCGGGTTTATCTTCGCGCCCGCGCTCGCCTACGCGCTGCACGCCGGTTTCGTGCCGGTGCGCAAGCCCAGGAAGCTCCCCTTCGAACGCATCAGCGTCAACTATGAACTGGAGTACGGCACCGACTCTCTCGAGATGCATCGCGACGCCGTTGCGCCGGGAAAGCGGGTTCTGATTGTGGACGATCTGCTCGCCACCGGCGGTACGGCCCATGCCGTCACGCAATTGGTGGAGCAGCTCGGAGGGATCGTGGTGGGGCTCGGGTTTCTGGTGGAGCTTACGTTTCTGAACGGCCGCGCGCGGCTGCCGGGGCGCGACGTCTTCTCGCTGCTCGCTTACGACAAATGACAGCGTGGCGGAACGTGCGCGCGCTGGCTAAGATCAACCTCGATCTGCGCATTCTTCACCGCCGTCCGGATGGCTATCACGAGCTGCGGACCATCTTCCAAACCATTTCGCTGGCGGACCGGATTTCCATCGAGTACGAACCGGCGGCGGAGACCCAGCTAGCCGTGGACGGGAACGTCGCGATCGAGGACAACCTGATCGCACGGGCGGCGCGGCTGGTGACGGAAGAGCTGGGATGCGCCGGGAACTTCCGGTTCGGTCTGCAAAAGCGCATCCCCATGGGCGCGGGATTGGGCGGCGGCTCTTCGGATGCGGCCGCCACCCTGCTCGCATTGCCCCCACTTCTCGGCCGCGCGATCGCGCCGGAGCGGCTGCACGCGTTGGCGGCGTCGCTCGGGAGCGACGTTCCCTTCTTTCTGCACGGCGGCACGGCGGTTGGAATGGGGCGCGGGGAAGAGCTGTATCCGCTGCCGGATCTTCCCCCGATGCGCGGACTGCTAGTCGCCCCTGCGATCCACGTTTCCACCGCCGAAGCATACAGCGCGCTCAGCGCCCGCTTGGATCCGCTGGCGGCCGATCGGAAACGCGCCGCTTTCGCCCAGGTTGCATGGACGGAGAACCTCGCGCTGGCCCGCAATGATTTTGAAGAACCCGTGTTCGAACGGCATCCCGAGCTGGCGCGCATCCGTCTTGCGCTCGAAAGCCACGGAGCGATTTGCGCGCGCATGACCGGCAGCGGATCGTCCCTGTTCGGCTTGTTTGACGATCCGGCCGCGCTGGCCAGGGCCCGGGGGGCGATGGCCGTCCATCGCACTTTCCCCTTTTCTTTAGTCAGCCGGCGGCGTTACCAGGCCCTGTGGATGCGAAGATAAGAACGTGATGCCGCGGTTCCTGTTCGCGACTGCCTTGGTGACGTCTGTAGTGCTGCACGCGGCCACAGCGCCTGCCCCGCCCGGGCCGCCGGCGTTCTCGTTTCCGGATTCCGCGGGCCGCATGCACACCCGTCAGGAATGGAGCGGCAAGCACGCCATCGTGCTGCTTTTCCTGAGTACGGACTGCCCGCTCAGCAACGCCTACGTCCCTGAGTTGAACCGCATGCGAGAGACCTACGCCCCGCGCGGCGTGGCGTTTTACGCGGTGCAGGGCGATGGCACGGTCGGGTTGGAAGAGGTCCGGAAGCACGTCCGGGATTTCGATTATTCCTTCCCTTACCTGCTCGACCCTCACGAAACCCTCGCGGCATTTACCGGCGCGGTCACCACTCCGGAGGCCGCCGTTCTGGATGCGCGCGGCGCTCTCGTCTACCTGGGCCGCATCGATAATCGTCTGGCGGATTTCGGCAAGCAGCGCACCGTAGTCACCGAGTTCGATCTGCGGGATGCGCTCGATGCCGTATTGGCCGGAAAACCGGTTGCGCGGCCGCGCACCAGGGCGCTCGGCTGCGCGATTAGCCCGGCCGCGATTAACCCGGTTAAGTAGCGGGATTTCCTGCTAACATAAAGATAATCATCATGAGCACTGAAGCGGGCGCGTCCAATATTTCGAACTGCACCATTCCGGATGACTCGGAACACAGCCGGTACCGGTTCGTCATCGTGGCGGGTAAGCGCGCGCGCCAGTTGCAGGCCGGCGCACGCCCGGTGCTGCCCACCTCCGCCAAGAAGGCCACTGTGATCGCCATGGAAGAAGTGCGCCGCGGTTTGGTGAAGTACGTCCTGACCGGGCCGCTGCTCGAACCGCTTCTGCCCGAATTCGGCGACGCCGACTAGTTTTCGCTTCCCCGGTTTCTCAGTCACAGCGTTCCGGCGAGCTCCTTTCCTTTCAGAACCAACCGTTTACGGACATCTGGTTTTCCGCGCGGCCGTTCCGCGGTTTAGCATCGGAACGGAATGAAGCAACGAAACCTGACCGTTAGCGGTATCGCACACGATCTCAACAATCAGATCGTGATCCTCATGTTCGCGTTGGACTGGATCACGAGTTCCTATCCGGACCTGCCGGAAGCTTGGCAGGCCTGTAAGGCGGCCGGCAAGTGCCGCGATCTGGTGGCAAAACTTCTCCCCGATCGTCGGCAGCCCCGTCCGTTGCCCAGCGTTTGCGTCCGCGAGCTGGTGGAAGAGACCGCGACTCTCATCCGCTGTTTTCTCCCCGCCCACACTCGGTTGGAGGTGGAGTGCAGCACGGACAGTTACATTCCCGCCGAGGGCGCCGAACTTCATCACGCCTTGGTAAATCTCTGTCTCAACGCCGTCGACGCGATGAATGGCGCGGGCATCATCCGCATCGTCGCTGAAGACGCCGGGGAGTGCCTCAGCCTTTCGGTTCAAGATACGGGCCCCGGCGTTCCGCTCG
The DNA here is from genome assembly GCA_965225785.1 of Bryobacteraceae bacterium. Taxonomy (GTDB): domain Bacteria; phylum Acidobacteriota; class Terriglobia; order Bryobacterales; family Bryobacteraceae; genus Bog-113. Next base: position 374,746 of record CBDDBV010000036.1, read on the forward strand.
AAATCCGCGACCGCATCTTCGAGCCGCTATTCACCACCAAGCCGGATTCCTGCGGAAACGGCCTGGGTCTGTCGCGCGTTTTCGAGATGGTGAAGGAACTCAACGGAACACTCACACTGGAAGACGTGCTCCCGCACGGCGCTTGTTTTCGGTTAACGCTCCCGCGCGAGTAAACGGTTACAGTAAAGCTTGCGCATCCTGGCCATTGAAAGTTCCTGCGACGAAACGGCCGCCGCCGTGGTGGAAGACGAAACGCGCATCCTCTCTTCGGTGGTGGCATCGCAGTTGGACACTCATGCAAAATACGGCGGAGTGGTTCCGGAACTCGCTTCGCGCGAGCACCTGCGCGCCATTGTGCCCGTCGTGCGCCTCGCGCTGGAGCAAGCCCACGCCGACGGGCCATCCCTCGACGCGATCGCCGCCACCATGGGCCCCGGCCTGGTGGGCTCACTCCTGGTCGGCCTGACGTATGCCAAAGGGCTGGCCTTCAGTTGGAACAAGCCGCTGATCGGCGTCAATCACATTGAGGGACACATCCACGCGGTGATGCTCGAATCCCGCCGCGATGGCCATCCCGTGGAATTACCCGCCCTGGCGTTGGTGGTGAGCGGCGGCCACACCCATCTCTTCGCTGTCGAACCCGATTTCCGCTACCGCCTGCTCGGCAAAACCCGTGACGACGCCGCCGGGGAAGCGTTCGATAAAGTGGCCAAACTGCTCGGCTTCGGCTATCCGGGTGGCCCGGTGATCGACCGTCTAGCGCCCCACGGCAACCCCCGCGCCGTCCCCTTCACCCCCGTTCGCATGAAAGGCAACACGCTCGATTTCAGCTTCAGCGGCTTGAAGACCGCCGTGCTTCGCTGGACTCAGGCCCGCGACCTCCATGCCGAAGTGCGCACCCGGCGCGACTTCCTCACCGCTCATCCGAACCCTTCCGTCGAAGATTGGCTCCGCATCACTCCCACCGCCACGCTCGATCTGCTGGCCGGCTTTCAGCGCTCCGTCATCGACGAATTGCTCCGCCGCGCGGCCGTTGCCGCTCGCGAAATGCGTGCGCGCTCGGTCATCATCTCAGGCGGCGTGGCCTGCAACTCGGGATTGCGCACCGCCGCGCGCGCGGCCGATCTCGGCTGCCCCGTCCACTTTCCCTCCACCGCTCTTTCCACCGACAATGCCGTCATGATCGCCGCCGCGGCTTTCCCCAAACTCAGTCGCGGCGAGTTCTCCAGCCTGGGAATTTCGGCCTATTCGACTTTGCCGCTAGCCGGCTGAGGTTCGGTCAGATCACAGCGTGCCGCGCCTGTAAAATCCAGGGATACCAAAGTTCATCGAAGCTCAACGCCCGGCTCGGCTGCGGAATGGGCGTGAACTTCAGATATTTGCCCGCCTCCTGCGTTTGCCCTGTCTCCAGCAGCGCGCGCGCATACACCGTCCGCGTCCACCACTCGTTCGGAGACGCCTCTTCCGCCAGCTTGCGCAGCACCGGAAGCGCCGCTCGATAGTCCTTCCGCGCCATCGCCTCGAACGCGCTTGCATTGGGCGAAGCGCGAATCGGTCCCGCACCTTCGCCATCCAGCAGATGCCACCACGCGATCTGCGCCTCGGCCATCTCGCTCACCTGCCGCGCCCCGCCCGGTCCAGACTGCGACGCGGATTGCGCCGCATATTGCGACATCATCCGGCCCGCTTCATCCCGCTTCCCCGCCAGTCGCAGCAACTGCGCGGCGCGATAAGGAGCAAGCGCGTCGTGCGCCGCCGCCCGCTCGCCCAAGTACCGATTGACGAACGCACTGGCGCCGGCCGCGTCATTACGCATCAACCGGGCCCACGCGGCTTTCAATAGTTCCCCGCCCTCGCTCAAGCCCGGATTCTTCTCATGCGCCCGCAAGTACAGCGTTTCCGCCTCGCTGAAGTGTCCGAAAAAGAAGCGCTGGTCGCCGCTCGAATCGAGCGCATTGGCATCTCCCGGCGCGGCCTTCTCATACTCGTCGAACTCTTTGCCCGACCCCGCCTCGTCGCCCCCGTACATCAACGCATAGCCCAGCATGTTCAGCGGCTGGCTGCTCGCCGGCATCAACGTAATCAGCTTCCGGTATTGGTCGGCCGCTTCGGCGAACCGGTTCGCTTCCAGTTCCGCGTTGCCCAGTTCCTCCGCGCGCGTCGGGTCCGCCGGCATCAGCTTCACCAGCGCCCCCAGCGCATCGATCCGTGAAGACAGCGACGCGTGCAACCGCGCGTCTTCCAGGTTGAGTTCGGCCCGATCCAGCGCGCGCACGCCGTTGCCCCGCTGCCGCGCCTCGTCGAAAATTTTCCCGAACGCCGCCGCGTCCTTTTCCCGCAGCGCAATGCCCGCCAAAGCCGTATACGCTTCGCCGAAGTTCGGATCGAGCTGAAGAGCTTCCTCGAACAGCGGCTTGGCCGCGTCCGGCGCGCTCTCGAGCGCCAGCGAGTAAGACCGCAGCGCCCGCGCGCTTTCCGTGATCGCCGGCGCCGACTCTTCATCGACATCGCGCGCCAGCGTATCCCCCAGATGCAGAATCTCGTCCGCAGAACCGCTCACCCGCGGCAACATCGCCTGCCCGCGCGTCTCCAGATTCTCCTGCCACGCCGCAATGGTCAGCTTGCCGTCCCTTAAGGTATAGAAGCCCGTGAGCAGCCGGTTCGCGCCCGCCGCAATCGCCGCCGTACGCTCCGCCGAAACGCCCGGCGCGCTTACCGGCCTCGCGCCCAAAGCCGCATCGAGTTGATGCAACGTCGCGAATGGAATCACCGCATGATGCCGCGTTCCTTCCAACTGCCCGGAGATCTCTTCACTAATGGCCCGCCCGATCCAAGCGGCCGACGCGTCCGGTGTCAGGTTCTCGAATCGGAGAACCGCCACGCGGGTGGAGAACGCCGGCTTCTGGCATGAGCCCAACGCCATCACCGCCGCCGCGAACAGCGCGATCTTACAATACACGCGGCTCGGACTTCAGGATCTGCTGAAATTCGGCGTTGCCGCGGAGCCCCGCGAACTCGGCCTCTTCCAGAAACCTCTTACGCTCCCCGAAACCTTCCTCGATCGCTTTCCGCACGCACTGTATCGCGCGATCCGTGCTGCCCCGCTGCGCGTACATCTTGGCCAAATAGTAGTGGAACTTCGCCCGCTCCGCCACCGTGTGATCCTGCATCAGCACACCGTAGCTGCTGTGATGCTCGAACACATCCGGATCCAGTTGCAGCGCCGTCTGGTATGACTCGGTCGCGCGCTTGTAATCCTGCCGCGCAAAATAAGCCGTGCCCAGATTGCTGTAGATGGACGCGCTGTTCGGCAGGTCCCGTAGCGCTCGCTTATACTCGTGAATCGCCCGGCGGTAACTCTTCTCCGCGTAGTAAACCGTGCCCAGATTGTTGCGCGCCTCCCCGTACCGAGGGTCCAGCCGAAGGGCCTGTTCGTAGTTCTTTTTCGCGGCCTTCATGTCGGCCAGTTGATGATAAGCGATGCCGATCTTATTCCAGCGCGAGGCGTTCGCCGCCGGCGCCTGGGAATAAACATCGATGGCCTCGCGATACATCTTGCGCGCCATCAGAATATCGGCACGGGTCTCAAGGGAAAGGGGAACGAGTGGCTTGGGAGCGGGATTCTCGGCGAGCAATCCCGTCCAGCAGGAAAACGATGCGAAAGTGATGCCGATTAACGCGGTTCTGGTGGAAACCATGAGAGGCGGCCTCCTTAATTAGTGAAATAATATCACTCTATTCGTCCGCTGTCCCTACCACTCACCGCGTGATTCCTTCGCCCTGCCGCAAAGGGTCCGAGCGAACCGGCTTAAGAGTGCCCCGATTTACTCCAACTCCAGTCTGAAAATCCGTTCGTGATGAAGCTCCGCAATCCGCACCATCCCGCGGATGTGTTCCCCATCCAGTTCAATCTGCCTCGTGTGCTCAATCTGCTTGGTATGCTCCTGAAACTGCTTCGTCTGCTCCTGAAGCTGCTTCGTCTGCTCGTGAAGCTGCTTCGTCTGCTCCTCAATCTGCTTCGTCTGCTCCTGAAACTGCCTTGTATGCTCTTGAAGCTGCTTAGTATGCTCAAGCTGGCCTGTATGCTCCTGACTCTCGCCCAGGAGCAGCTCCGCCGTCATAGTGAGCGCCTCCAGACGTTCATCGATGCTCATGGATTCACTGTATAACAGCGTGAGCCTCAATGGGCAGGAGCATTTGGCCTAATTGCTTAGCGGACACGATTGCATCGTTCTAGATACTGCGGACCTCCTGATGCGAGAGACTCACAACTTTCCAGATCGGCTCACAGTGTCCCGCGATCTTACTCCAACTCCAACCTGGAAATCCGTTCGTGATGAAGCTCCGCAATCCGCACGATCGCCCGGATATGTTCCCCATCCAGTTGAAGCTGCTTGGTGTGCTCTTGAAGCTGCTTGGTATGCTCTTGAAGCTGCTTGGTATGCTCCTGGAGTTGACTGGTATGCTCTTGACTTTCGTGCAGAAGCAACTCCGCTGTCATGGTAAGCGCCTCCAGACGTTCATCGATGGTCATAGATTCAATCTACCAGCTTGGGCGTAAGTCGACTTGAGGAATTTAGCCGCCGCCCATGACCTTTTACTTGGTCGTATTGAGATACACGTTAACCACACCGCTCCCGTCGGGAACGATGAGATCCGGTTTGCCCGATCCGAACTTCTGACCGTGCGCGTCCACCGCGAGCGCGAATCCGGGCGACGAGCCCGTCCCGATCGTAACGCTCGGCGCAAACATCAAAGAGCCTTCGCCCAGATTCATTGTCAGATCGTTGCCGCTCTGGACGATTACATCGGCGATTCCGTCCCCGTTGATGTCCGCCACGATCGGTACGCCTCCATCGACGCCCGTCACCAGCGTGACCCCGCTGTAGCTGAACGCTCCCGCTCCGTTGTTCAGATAGATCGGCACCTTCGGACCGTCGCAGTTCAGCAGCAGATCTTTGTGCCCGTCCGCGTTCACGTCTCCCAGCACCGGGATCGCCGGGCCCACGCAGCCGCTTGCGGTGAACGTCGTTTGCGTAAATCCCTTGCCGTTGCTCAGCAGCACGTACACGAGGCCGGAAAAGAAATCCGTCAACACGATATCGGCCGCGTTATCCCCGTTCAGCCGCCCCGCCGCGATGCCGACAATGTCATCCGTCAGCACCTGCGGAATATACGGCGCGGGTGTTTGGAACGTCCCGTCGCCGTTACCGTAGGCCAGCAGATTGGAGTTCAACGCGAAATCGAGCTTGCCGTCCCCGTTGAAATCCCCCACCACCAGCGTGCCGTTCGAGGAAAGCGGCGTCGTTTTGACGGATTGGGTGAAGGTTCCGTCACCGTTGCCGATAAAAGCGATGGCTGTGTTGTTTCCGGAAGTGACTAGCAGGTCGGGAATACCGTCGCCGTTTAGATCGCCTTCGACCGGGCAACTGAACGTCGGGTAAGAAAGCACCTGGCCCTGTGTGTAGGGTGAAGACGCCTTGCCCGTACCAAGCAGGATGGAGATCCCGGAATCCACCACCACCGCGAGGTCGGGTTTACCGTCCCCGTTGAAGTCCGCCGAGACCGCGCAGTACGCGGCGCCACCGGACACCGGAACCGATTCGCCCTCCTGGAATTTGCCTTTGCCTTCATTCAGCAGCACGGAGAAGCCGCTGTAAAGATTGGAAAAGAGCAGATCGATGCGGCCGTTGTTGCGCAGATCGGCGGGGAGCACGTACGTCGCGTCGCCGTTGCTGGCGATGGGGTAGTAAACGGGCGCGGAGAAATAGCCTTTGCCGTTGCCAAACACGATGTCGCTGCCGGAGCTAATGACGTCGAGGAATCCGTCGTTATTCACGTCGGCGATGGCGAGCGACTCCGGGGCGGAATTAATGGGGATTTGGCGGGTGAGCGTGAAGGTGCCGTCCCCGTTGCCCAGGTAAAGCAGGCCGTCGCCGTAGTAAACGCTTCCGGCGAATACGTCGGGCTTGCCGTCACCGTTGAGGTCGCCGACCGCGAAGGCGGTGAGGGAGAACGGAACTGCGGTGTCGATTTCCGGCTGGAACGTTCCGTCGCCGTTCCCAAGTAGGACGGCGAACCCGCTTGCGGCCGAAGCGACGAAATCGAGCTTACCGTCTCCATTCACGTCAATGGCGAAGAGATCGATTCCGCCGCCGCCCGAGACGGGGACGAGGGTAGCCTGGCTGAATAGGCCGCCACCTTGCCCGAAAAGGATCCAGATTCCGCCGCCGCCGATTGTCGCCAAGTCCACGATCCCGTCGCCGTTGAAATCGCCGTGCACGATGAATCCGTAACCTCCGGTCGGGTAAAAGACCCCGGGCGGCTGGAACGTGCCGTCTCCGTTTCCGAGAGCGACGAGCAGGCCGAATTGCTCAGGGTCAATCCCTACCTCCCCGATAGAAACCGTATCCACCTTACCGTCACCGTTAACGTCGACCGCGATCGGGTTACCACCATTGACGTTAGAAGACGGGCCGGAGCGAAAGGTTCCATCTCCGTTCCCAAAAAGAACCGTTAGCGTTATCTCACCGGAACAAACGACATCCGGGATCCCGTCGCCGTTGGTATCGGCCACAGCGAGACTCGCGTAATTCGAAACACATTGGCTGTAGTCATAGCGGGCGACGAAGCTGGGAGTAGGCGGCGCGGCCATTGCGGCCGAGGCGAAGATAAAACTGATCGCTGCGACGCTCGGAAGCGAACGCAAGAAAATCACAACCGTCGGGCCCGGCTTCATAGATGCTCCTCGCTCCTTCTCAGCGATCAACACTTTGCAGCTTTTGCCAAAGTAGTGTGCCAGCGCTGGTTAGTGTAAGGCATCGTCCAGGATGTTACTTCCCGTCCCAAGCGCAGTGGATCTGCGCTTCGGTCACCCGCGGTACCTCGGGTCACGGCACTTCGAAAATCGCTAACCACCCCGCCCTCAACCACTTACCCCGCCCCACTACCCTCCATCCTTCTCCCACGCCACTACACTGAAGCCGAGGGAAACCTTCGAATTGCGTTTCAACTCCGAACTCACCGCCCAACAACAGCAGATCCTCGTATTGCTGGCGCAGGGCAACAGCATCAACGCGGCCGCCGAAGCCGTAGGGATTCACCGCAACACCATCGCGAACTGGCGCCGCTCCTCCGAGTCCTTTCGCGGGCACTGGCACAACATGCAATATGAACAAGCCATGCACTGGCGCGATCAGCTCCAATCCATCGCGCAGATCGCCGTTGACGCGATTCTCAAAACCTTGACCGATGAAAAAACTCCGCCCGGCGTTCGCCTTCGCGCCGCGCTCGCGGTTCTCGACAAGGTAACCACCGTGGCCCCCGCGCAGCCCGGCCTCACTCTATCCACTACTCAGGAAACCGCGTTACCAACCATGCACAATCTTGCACAACAAGCACAACCCGGACCAACCGCCGCGTCCGTCCATGCCGAGACCAGCGGCGTCGTCTTCCCCGAGGAAACCAAATTGCACAACTCCGATGCTCCCGCGCCGTCTGCACAACCTTGCACAACCGAACTCGATGAGTTCCTGGAAAGTCTGCGTCATCTCGATGACGATGGTGTCGCCGACCTGCTTGAGCACATCACCACCCCGCCGCGCCTGCACAATCGTGCACAAGCTACGTCGCCCGGTGGAAGCCAATCCGGTTCATCGCGTCCTGGATCTCGGGATTCTTCATAAACCATCTCCAGACTCCGCCGTCCCGCGCATTCGTCGCGCTCAACAGAATAATTCCCTGGTCGATCCCGATAATCTCCGGGTTCACCCAATTGGTCAGCGGATCGAACGCGTCCGTAAAACCATAACGCCCGTATACCCTTGTCCCGAACGCCTCCCGCATGTAGCGCAGCGTCGGGAGCGAAATATCCGGCGTCAGCATCAATGACCCTCCGGCTGCGCATGGCACCACCGTCCCGTCGATCCGCGCATCGGCCGGCGGTCCGCCCCAGATCCGGTATCCGCCCACGCTGTCGGAAGCCGTAATCCCCCAAAGCTCCGCGCTGTAGTCCGGAAATTTCTTGTGCAGGCTGATGCAGAACGCCCGGTTCGCCTCCGTCGCAATCTGCGCGTTCTTGAACCAGTCGATGTTGGTCGGCGCGCCTTCTCGCAGGTTTCGGAAGTCGATCCACGCATGCGAATATTGCTGCGTGAACAATGGCCCGTCGCTGATGTACGTATAGTCTTCGAACTTCACCGTCGGCCGGGCCCACGCATACCAGCTCGATACCGGAATCGCATGGGTCGGTGACCCGATCGCCAGCATATATAAAATCATGTGCTCGCTATACGTGTCCCAATTGCTCTTCAGCATCCCGATCTCCGGCCGCCACCCGTGCGACAGAATGCCGCGCTTATCCAGCAGCCACTGGAAATCCATCTTGCGGTAGATGTTATCGGCCAAACCCGCGATGTCCGGATCGGATGCAAACCGCTGCCGCACCGTCAGCACGCCCGCCAGCAGCAGCGCGCTATCGATTGACGATACTTCCGATTGCCGCACCCGCTCGCCCGTCGCCGTATCCAGCCAGTGGTAGTAAAATCCGTTCTTCCCCGGCGCTTCAAACGCGAAAAAATGCAGCGTGTTCCGCACCCGCTCCCGCAAATCCCGCTCGTTCATCCAGTGCCGGTCGGCCGCAATCGCCATCGCCGTCAATCCGAATCCCGTCGCCGCGATGCTCGCCGCATAACGGTTGGTGCTCGGTGGCGTTGAGCCATCCGTCAGCGCGCGGTCCCGCACCAGCCCGGTTCGCGGGTCCGCCTGTTCCCAAAAATACAGGAAACCCCGCCGGCCCATGTCGTCCAGAAATTGCTTGTCGGTTTGCGCCTTGCGCGACGTCAGAAAATTCAGTGGATGTATCGGAGTGTTTGCGCCCCCGCAGCCTGCCAGCATAGCCGCCGCGCACATGGCGGCCACCCATCTCATCCACACGGTATCTTCGTTACCGGGTGATCTCGATCAACGCGAGAGCCTTCGGCATCAACGTCACGGCCATGTGCGATTGGTAGTTCATCGGCGTCGGCTCCGGAACCAGCGCCAGTTGCCTTAATCGCGCCTGCTCCTCACGCGTCGGGAACGCCGGCTTTCCCATTTCCTCCCACATCCGAAGTGGGGAGCCATGGTCGCGATCCACAATCGTCATTCGCGCCTTCGCCCCGTCGGGCACGTTCCGCAGATCCAGAATGAAATCCCGATTGGCGCCTTCCTCGTTCGCTTCCGCATAGTTCCAGAGCGCCACCACCAGCGTTCCATCCGCCCGCTTCGTCACGATCGCGCTCTTCGAGTCATTCGCCATCCGCTCTTGCCCAAGCTTACCCAAAAGCGCGAAATCGTTGAAGGCCGCCTTCGGAATTCCCCCCGCCGCAATCAACCCGTATCCGCCGTAGAACGGAGTCTTCACCACGCCCTGCTCTTCGAACACGTCTGAGAATGCCCAGTAAGACATCGTGGTCGCCAGCCCGTCGCACTCCGCGATCGTATGGGCCAGCCACGGCCCCATAAACGGTGAGTCCGTCACTTGCACTTCGTTCAGGTAAGTCGCGTTGTACTCCGTCCAGTGAATCTCCACGTCCGGCAGAGGCGAATGCTTCACCTGGTCGTAGACTTTCTTGACTGACCGGATCACCATCTCCGACCGCGGAATATTTTCGTCCGTCCCGAACACGTTCTTAGCCGTGTCGTTCCCATACACGTGCGTCGATACGAAGTCCACCGGTATCTTGTTCTTCGCGCAATGATCCAGAAACCGGTCCACCCACAAAGCCTGCGCCGTCGCCGGACCACCTACCCGCAATGACTTACTCACGGACTTGATCGAACTCGCCGTATGGTCGTACAACTCGTAGTAAGTATCTTCCGCCGGAACCCCGTCCCAGAAATCCAGGTTCGGTTCATTCCATACTTCGAAATACCACTTAGCCACCTCGCCCACTCCGTACCGGTCGATCAGGTGGCGCGTCAATGCCAGAATCAATCCGTCCCACCGCCGGTAATCGTTCGGCGGTGAAGGAATCGGCTTATACCAGAACGGATGCGGCGCCGGGTTCTTGGCCAGCTTGCTCGGCATGAAGCTCAGTTCCACATACGGCTTGAACCCGTTATCCAGCAGTCCGTCATAGATCTGATCGACATAAGAGAAGTTATAAGCCGGCAGCCCGTTCGCATCAAGGCTATACACGCCCGATTCATCGCTGAGAATATTGTGGAACCGGATATACTGAGCTCCCGTGTGGCTCTTCAGATTGCGCAAGTCGTTCCGGTAACTCTCCCGCAAACTAAGCGTCGCCCGTCCTGAACCGAACACCTGTTCCCAGAAATGCGGGAACGGACGCGCCGGCGCATTCGCATCGATGACGATCGTCTCCGGCGCCGGCGTCTGCGCCACGCCTGCAAAAGCGAACAGCGCGGTAAGCGTCAGTAACTCCGCTGAAAATCCTACAGCGCGTCGCATCGTATTTAAGAGTTTAACCGGGCCAGGAGCTCTTCCACGCTCTCCGGCAACAGTGGAAGCCGCTCCCGATGTAAAACTATTGGTACGACCCTGATTCATTGTGCTGATCCGAACGATTTACCTCTTTCTAAGTACCCTTCATTTCGCCGCCTCGACGCCGCCCCCGGAGATCGTTGCGTTGACATCGTCCGCTTCCGCGGCCCCGCGCTTCCTCATCGCGGATCCTCCGGGCGCGCTGCTCAGCCGCATCGAACAGACCACATGGCATCCCGGTTGCCCCGTCCCCATCGAAGACCTCCGATTACTCCACCTCGCCTTCTGGGATTTCTCGGGTATCCCGCGCGACGGCCTGCTGCTCGTTAACAAGAGCGTGGCCGCCGAACTCCAATCCATCTTCCAGCAACTCTTCGCTCACGGATTTCTGATCGAGCGCATGCAACCCGTTGAAGACTTCGATGGCAGTGACGATCGCTCCATGGCCGCCAACAACACATCCGGTTTCAACTGCCGCGACGTCACCGGCCGCCCCGGCCAGTTCTCCAACCATAGCTGGGGTTTGGCCATCGACATCAATCCGCTCACCAATCCCATGATCCTGCACGGCAAGCCGTTGCCGCCCGAAGGCGCGCGCTTTTCCGATCGCTCCAAAGCTTCACCCGGCGCCATCCTCGCCGGAAGCTTTATCGTGAAGCTCTTCGAAAGCCGCGGCTGGACCTGGGGCGGCACATGGCCCAATCCCGATTACCAACATTTCGAGAAGCCGTCGCCCAAAACGCTACACTAATCTACGTCGTTGGAGGCAAACTTGACCGGAGACGCCCGCTATCCTATTGGCCGTTTTACGCCGCCGCCGGAGATCACGCACGAGATGAAGCATGAGTGGATCACCGCCATCGCGGTTCTGCCTCGCCAACTGCGGGAGATCATCCGCGATATGGACGATCAGGAATTGAACTCCCGTTATCGTGACGGAGGCTGGACCATTCGTCAGATCATTCACCACATCGCCGATAGCCACCTCAACAGTTACTGCCGCTACCGGCTCGCGCTCACCGAACATGAGCCCGTGATCAAGCCTTATAAAGAGTCCGGCTGGGCCGAGCTCGCCGACGCCAAAACCGGTCCCGTCGACGTGTCTCTGCAACTCATCGCGGCGCTCCACACGCGCTGGATCATGCTGCTCAAATCCATGACCGACGCGGATTTCCAACGTAGGTTCGTCCATCCGGAACGCGGAGCGATGACCTTAAACGAAACCACCGGGCTCTACGCCTGGCACGGCCGTCATCACCTCGCCCACATCCGCCTGGCGCGGGGACTGGCGGCCAGCGCCTAATATGCTGGATCGCCGCAACTTCTTCCAACTCAGCGTCGCCGCGCTCGCCGCAACCAAAGCGGTCGACGCCGCTAAGCCCAGCGCCCATTTCGATCTCGCCGAAGCCACCATCCCCGATCTCGCCGCGCGCATGCAGTCCGGCCGCGACACCGCCGCATCGCTCGTCACCAAGTATCTCGCGCGCATCCGAGCCATCGACAAGCAAGGTCCCGCAATCAACGCCGTCATCGAACTCAATCCCGACGCCGCCCGCATCGCCGCCGATCTCGATCGCGAGCGCAAACAGAAAGGTCCGCGCGGCCCCATGCATGGCATCCCCGTGCTCATCAAAGACAACATCAATACGGCGGACCGCATGCAAACCACCGCCGGGTCGCTCGCGCTTGAAGGTTCCATCGCGCCGCGTGACGCCTTCATCGTCGAACGCCTGCGCGCTTCGGGCGCCGTCATCCTCGGCAAAACCAATCTGAGCGAGTGGGCCAATTACCGCTCCACGCACTCCGTCAGCGGTTGGAGCGGGCGCGGCGGCCAGACCCGCAATCCCTACGCCCTCGATCGCAATCCCTGCGGCTCCAGTTCCGGTTCCGGCGCAGGCGTCGCCGCCAACCTTTGCGCCGCCGCCATCGGTTCGGAAACCGACGGTTCCATCGTCTGCCCTTCTTCCATGAACGGCATCGTCGGCATTAAGCCCACGCTCGGTCTGCTCAGCCGCTCCGGCATCATTCCCATCTCTCACAGTCAGGACACCGCCGGCCCCATGGCCCGCACCGTGCGCGACGCCGCCATCCTCTTAAGCGTTCTTACCGGCGCCGATCCGCAAGACCCCGCCACGCGTGACAGCACCGGCCATGTCGAATCCGATTACACCCGCTTCCTCGACCCCAGCGGCCTCCGCGGCGCGCGCCTCGGCGTGGCCCGCAAGTTCATGGGCAACAACTTCGCCGTCGACAAACTGATCGAAGACACGATCGCCGAGATGAAACGGCAGGGCGCCGAGATCGTCGATCCCGCCGACCTGCCTTCCGAAGGTATCGGCCCGGCCGAGAGCGATGTCCTCAGCTACGAATTCAAGGCCGACCTCAACGCCTATCTCGCCTCACTCGGACCCAACGCCCGCTGCAAATCCCTGGCCGATGTCATCGCCTTCAACGATCAGCATCAAGACCGTGAGATGCCCTGGTTCCGTCAGGAACTGATGCTGAAATCCCAAGCCCGCGGTCCGCTCACCGACAAGATCTATCTCGACTCCCTCGCCAAATCGAAGAAGCTTTCCCGCGAAGAAGGCATCGACGCGGTCATGGGCAAGTTCAAGTTGGATGCCATCATCGCTCCCACCGCCGGCCCGTCATGGGTCACCGATTGGGTCAACGGCGATAACGATACCGGCGGTTGCTCCACGCCCGCGGCCGTCGCGGGTTATCCGCACATCACCGTGCCCGCCGGCTTCGTCGACGGCCTTCCCATCGGCATCTCTTTCTTCGGCGCCGCCTGGACCGAGCCCGCGCTGCTCAAGATTGCGTACTCATTCGAGCAGGCCACCAAAGCCCGCCGCGAGCCGCGGTTCCTCAAAACGCTCCCGCTTACTGCACCGGCTCGTAGTTGATCGCGGTATCGACTTTGGTCCGCCGGAAGTCCGAGTTCTGCAGACCGATCCCCACTCTGCGCGCATACATAAAGACGGCGCGAAACTCCAGCTCTCCGCCGTAGCTCGCCGGAAACCACACGCCATCCGCAACCTTTTGATACGTCACCTTGAATCCGATTTGCTTCACGTTCGTTCCCAGCATGGTCTTCACCAGCATCGGAATCTTACATGTGAAGTGCGTCTCCACCATCAACGGCTGATACTCCGCGGCATCGATGAACGCTTCGCCCGCCCAGCAATGGTGGTCGTCGTCCGCGTTCTCCGCCGCCGTGAACCCAATATGGAAAGCATTTCGATCGCGCCACTTCTCCGGTCCGATCAGCTTAAACACGAACCGATGCTGTTGATTGCTGCGCAGCGGAAACAGATCGTGGTCCAAACCGTCTTTCGATTTCTCGTCGGCCCCGAAGTCGTCCGCGAAGCTATTGACCAGGTCGCCGTCAATATCGATCCCCTTGTACTTGTAACCATGCTCGGTGTACTCGATCACCTTGCGCCCTTCCTGGATCTTGCCGTGTAGCGTCACCATGTCTCGCTTCACTCCGTTCGCGCTCGGCGCCACCGTATACTCCCGCATCTCTTCGCGCGCCAGCTTCCCATTCGCCCGGTTCATCCGCACCAGCAGGTTCTGGTGATAGACGAACTCCGCGCGCGCCCCCACATCGGCATCCTGGCTTTGGCCCACCTTCGTCATGATCTCGTCCGCGGTCTGCGCGCAAAGTGCTCCGGCCGACAGAATCAAAACCACTGCAAATCTCATCTACTTGTCACCTTTATCTTTCATTACGTTCGGCACGCCCAAACCTTCAAGCGATCCCAAATCGCTCAAGTCAATCGACCCCACGATATGCACCACAGTTAACTGGCGAGGTTCGGCGGCCAGAATGAACAACCCTTGTGGCCTGTCCTTGCCGGGCAGCACGAAGATCTCGGCGGTCTCGCCGTCCTCTTTGTTTTGCGTGTCGACCACACGATTCCAATCCGAAGCTTTAATCTGATTGCGAATCGCCATAACATCGGCTTCCGTGTAGCCGCCCTTGTTCTTGAACTCGAAGCTGCGCACCGTCACGCTGGTCAGGCCGCCGATGAGTTTCCTGATCTTGGCCGCGTCCGCGTCGTTCGAGGAAGAAAGAAATCCCGCCGCCATCTTCAACATGCTTCCATCCAACGTGATATTCACCGTCTCCGAAGCGCGCGCCTTCAGGCGATCGAAAACGCTCTTATCCAGATCTTTTAGATCCAGCGGATCGGCGCGAACCAACGCACCCGCCATCAAACCGAAAACTAACAATGCCCCGCACCGCCGCTTAAGCTCCATTGGTTCTCCTTCGAATCATGCGCCGCGTGGAATGCAGCGTTCTTTCCGTTACCTTGAGCGCAAGCACCAGTTCCTGCCCGGCCCTGCGCGCGGTCTCTTGCCGCTGCGTCTCATACTTCCCGAAGAGCAGCGCGCCGATCACCAGCATCGCGGCGATTGCCATCCACGCCCGCGCCATCCCGCGCTGACGCCGCTCTCTGACACGGTTCATCACACGCGCCTCGAACCCCACCGGCGCATCTTCCCGCCGCAGCGCCTCTCGCAACGCGTCTTCCAGATTCATGCTCCAATCTCCATGCGCGGCATATTTCCCGCGCGCTCCACCTTGCCGCGCAGTAATCGCAAACTGCGGTGCAGCAGGCTCTTCACCGAACTCGCCGGCATATCGAGTATGCGCCCGATCTCGGCCGGTTCCAGATCTTCCTGGTATCGCATCAACACAATCGCGCGCGCCTTCTCCGGCAGCGCCGACACCAGTTTCCGCAGCATATCGCTCAACAGCGGATCCCGATGCTCCACTCTCATCGAAGGCTCCCGAATCTCCTGAATGCTGATGCTCGGCCGCAGCTTTCTCCGCCGGATCTCATCGATCGCCCGATGACAAGTCGTGCGCCGCAGCCAGAACTTCACATGTTCCTCCGACTCCAAATCCGAAAGCTTGTGATAGAGCTGCAGAAACACGTCCTGCGCGATCTCTTCCGCCAGCGCCCGATCGCGGAGCAGACGGATGGCCGTGCTGAACACCATCGACTGATGCTCGCGCAGCAGCTTCTCGAACCGCTCCAGTTCCCGCTTCCCCAAGTCCGCCTTGATCAGCCCGTTCTACAGTGAGTACGCGCGGCTCACGCTCGGAGACTCAGAATTTTTCGCGCCGCGGCAGTGAAGGGTAGCCCATCTTTTTTGCTGCTGTCGAACCCAAACAGGAGCCCGTGAATCCTTTAGAGTGACGCGAATTGCTCTTGAGAACAAGGTAACCCCGTTCGGGTACGGTCGCGCCCATTAACAATCTCCCCAGGATTATCCCGCCATTCCGCTAAATATTCTGATACGTTCTAATTCAAAGAACCTTATTTCTTTGGGAGTAAATGATCATGCCCGTATTTCGTTTGTGGATTATTTTTCTAATCGCGTCAACTTCTTTCAACAAGCCGGCGTTTGCCGCGCAGCCTTTTGGGGTGAATGGCGATTGGGATTTCGTCGACACCGTCAAGAGCATCACCGGTTGGAGTTCGCCCACCGGCGCGGCGCTCGCGCTCGACGTGAACGGCTGGCCCATGGGCGACGCCCAGGCCGTCATCATGGATGAACGCCGCAACATGCCGTGGCGCGCGCCGGACGCTCCCGCCGTAAATGAGAATCTTAGCGGCACTTATCTACTCTCGTTTAGTGGGCAGGCCGTAATCGCCGGAAGTACCGATACCGGCGCGGGCGTTCTGATCCAAAATCAAAGTTACAATTCGTCTACCAACATCACCACCGCGCAGGTTGTTTTTCAACCCGGTCATTGGTTTATGCAATTAACTTTTACGAATACGCAGCGCAATCCGGGTGACACACCGGGAACCGGATTCACCGGAATGTCCCTTCTGCGCCCCGGCTATCCTGCCAACACCACGCAGATTTTCACCAACGGCACGCTCAAGGCCTACGCGCAACCTTTTGCCGCCAACCGCTTTCTGGGTCCGGACGCCACCAACAATTATCAGAACTTCTACGGGACCACGCTGATCACCACCACCTGGGCCACGCGCGTCCAGGTCACCGACGCGTACCAAGGCGGCTTGCCGCAGAATCAAACCGGCGGCAATCAGGCGTGGGGCGATGCCTGGGAGTACATGATCCTGCTTTCCAACCAGACTAATCACGATATGTGGATCAACATCCCGGCTTCGGCCGATGACGACTATTGCACGCAGTTGGCGACGCTCATCAAGAACGGCAACCAATACACAGCCGGATTAAATCCGAACCTGCACGTCTACCTGGAGTACAGCAATGAGGTCTGGAATTTCGGCTTTCAACAGGCTACTTATAACCAGATCCAGGCCCAGGATGAAGGCATCACCAATGACGAACGCTATGTGGAGCGAACCATTCAAATCGCGCAGGATTTCGAAAACGTGTTCGGACCCGGGTCGCTCAACACCGTCATTCGTCCGGTGGCGCTGTGGCAGTACACCACGGAAGCCATGTTTCATAACACGCTCGCGTGGGCCGAACAGCGTTTCGCCGCTCCTGTGAAAACGTTTCTCTGGGGCGTTGGCGAAGCGGCCTATTACAATCCGACCGATACCTCCACCGTGGCCAATATCTTCAACACGCTTTGGACGGGCAGCGATACGACGCGCGTGGATTTCGTCGGCTGGCAGGCCGTCGCCTCTTACTTCGGCTTGAAGGAAGTCGCGTATGAATCGGGCCCCAGCTTAGTCGGCGGAACCGGCGCGTATGCCACCCGAAATAGCGAGATGATTCCCAGCGAAATGCATCACTTCCTCGCGAATTGGTTCGCGGTGGGCGGAGATCTGATCAATTTCTTCGCCATGCGCGGAGCGGTGGGGGAGTTCGGCGATTTCCTCCTCATCGAGGATTACGAACACCTGAATACTCCCAAGTACGAAGGAGCGGTGGATATCATGAACGCGGACCAGCCCGCCATCACCGCGGGTCACGTGCTGCCGTGGACCAGCGGCGCAACCGCGACGCTAGATCCCAGCCAGTGCGTACCCAATCCGTTCAGTCCGCAAGCTGTTCCCGGTTCAGGTTTAACGATCACGCCGGGTTCCATCAACGATTACCTACTGCGCGCGCCCATCGCCGGCACTTACTCGTTCACGCTGTATGGATCGGCGGCGGCCGGCGCCCAAGTCGCGGTCTATGTCGATGATCAACTCATCTCAACCATCACCTTGCCCACCACGGCCGGTAACTCCGCGCCGGTATCGGTGACCGTGGCGGCGGGTTTTCACGGGATGCTCCTAACGGGAACCGGATCAGGTAACTCGACCCTTCCCGCGGGCTCGCTCATAACGGTGGCGTTGAAGTCCGCCGGAGGAAAAGGCGTCGTTCCATCCGCGCCCATGAACCTGACCGGGACCATCGCCGGGGGTACGGCGACCTTACTGTGGGCCACCGAATCCACGGCGGGCAGTTACAACGTGTATCGCAGCACTAAGAGCGGCGGGAGCTATCAGAAGATCGCCAACACCGCGTCCAACACTTACACCGACAGCACGGTCACCAATGGGACTACTTATTACTACGTGATTACGGCGCACAACAGTATCGGTCAGAGTGCCTACTCGATGCAGATTCCGCTTACCCCTACGACCACCGGCGCACCCGCCGCGCCCATCGGTGTGACGCTCAATATCAAAGGCGGTGACGTGACGCCATTCTTCGGCGGCGGCTCAGCCATCATCTCTTGGCAAGCCGTCCCCGACGCGGTCACTTACAATGTAGAGCGCGCCACGGTTTCCGGCGGCCCCTATACCACGGTGATCAATCAGATCGGGCTGAGTTACAACGATCTCAGCGTCGTCGATAACACCACTTACTACTACGTCATCGCCGCCGTGAACTCCTACGGGACCAGTTCACCGTCGCAGCAAGTCTCGGGAACCACCACCGAAGTTACGCCCGTTCCGCCGACGGCGTTAACGGCAAGCGTCCCCGTGGCAGGAGAGGTTTTCCTGAAATGGACGCCGCAGCCGACCACCACGCCCGAGTTCGAGACCGCCTTTAACGTCCAGCGAGGAACCACTTCCGGCGGTCCGTACACTACCGTAATCAGCCTGAACACGTACAATTACATGGACATCACGGTGACGACGGGGACAACTTATTACTACGTGGTTTCCCAAACCAACGCCGCCGGCACGAGCACCAACTCGGCGGAAGTGTCCGTGACGCCGTGAAGGGCTGCTCTTGTTTAGAGCGGCATCTCGATGGTCTTCGCGGTTCCAGCCCAGCCCACTGTTCTAGAATCGGACGATGTCCCTGGTGATCGTCGGCTCCGTTGCTTATGATGCGCTTGAAACTCCTCACGGTAAGGTCGATCGCATCCTCGGCGGGGCCGCCACCTACATCGCGCTCTGTTCCAGCTACTTCACGAAATCCTTCCTCGTAGGCGTCGTCGGTGACGACTTCGCGCAGGAAGACGTCGATTTCCTCTCTTCCCGCAACATCGATCTCGAAGGCCTCCAACGCGTCCCCGGCAAGACCTTCTTCTGGTCAGGCGTCTACTCGGACGACATGAATGAGCGCACCACGCTCATCACCGATCTGAACGTTTTCGCCGACTTCGACCCGAAGCTCCCCGAACGTTATCGGGACATTCCGAACCTGCTTCTCGGCAATATTCAACCGGAGCTGCAGCGCTCCGTCCGCGCCCAGTTGCGCGCGCCGCGCCTCACCGGCGGCGACACGATGAACTACTGGATAAAAGACTATCGCGAGGGTCTGCTGACCACCATCCGGGAGTGGGACTTTCTGTTGATCAACGATAGTGAAGCGCGCATGCTCTCCGGCGAAAACAACCTGCGGCGCGCGGCGGCGAAGATTATGGACATGGGTCCGCATACGTTGGTGATCAAGCGCGGCGAGTATGGCGCGATGTTGTTCCGCCGGGACCTGCACTTCATGGTGCCCGGCTATCTGCTCGAGGACGTCTTCGACCCCACCGGCGCGGGCGATTGCTTCGCGGGCGGATTCGCGGGCTATCTGGCGAATCAGGGAGTCTCTTTGCACGACAAGAACATCGATGAAACCGCGCTGCGCCGCGCCGTGATCTACGGTTCGGTTATGGGCAGCTTCTGTTGCGAGAAGTTCGGCCCGGACCGCTTCCGCACTCTCACCCGCGCCGAGATCGACGAACGCTTTCAGGAATTCCGAAACTGCACCGAGTTCTAGCAGCCCTCATCGCCTATATCGCCAGCATGCTCGCGGTGTGGTTCTTCGCGGCGCACGGATGGCTGCTGTACTACGGGGACGCCGAAGCGCATCTCAATATCGCGCGGCGGCTGGTGGATTCGGCCACGCTCGGATGGGACCAGTTGGGAAGTCCGTGGCTGCCGGTACCGCATCTGATCACCGCGCCTTTCGCGGCCATCGATGCGCTTTGGTTCAACGGCCTGGCCGGATCCATTCCAGCGGCGGCTTGTTTCATTACCGCGGCGATGTTCCTCTTCCTGGCGGTACAGGAAATATTCGAAAGCTACTGGCCCGCGTGGACGGCGCTGCTGGTCTTTGTTTTGAATCCGAACGCGCTTTATCTGCAATCGACCGCAATGACGGAGCCGGTTTTCGCCGCCGAACTCTGCGGCCTGCTGTTCTTCACCATGCGGTTCCGCAGGACCCAGCGCACCATGGACGTGGTGGCCGCGGCGCTGTGTGCGCTGGCCGGAACATGGACGCGTTATGAAGCCTGGTTTCTTCTGCCGTTCTGCGCCATTTATCTGCTGACCGTAGCGCGCGGCGGCCGATGGCGGGCGGTGCTAACCGCGATTCTGTTCAGCGCCATCGCCGCGCCCGGTCCTTTGCTCTGGCTGTTCTATAACTGGTGGCTCACCGGAAACTGGCTGGAGTTTGCGAACGGACCGGGCTCCGCCGCCGCCATTCAAAAGTTCGCCCCTTATCCGGGATTTCATCATTGGCACGCTTCCACGCTCATCTTTCGGATCTGCGCGCGCGCGGTTCTAGGTCCCACGCTTTACTGGATCACTGCGCTAGGCTTGCTAATCGCCTTATTCCGCCGCGCCTGGTGGCCGGTGCTGCTTCTGTCCTTGCCGCCCCTTTTCTATGTCTGGAGCGTGCACTCGTCCTACGTGCCGATTTATCTGCCGGAGTTCATGCCGGGCTCCTGGTACAACACGCGCTACGGATTATCGGCGCTGCCGCTTGCGGCTTTTTGCGCGGCCGCGATCACGCGCACGCGGTTCGGATTTGTTGTGGTTGCGCTGGTCATCCTTCCATGGCTGATTCATCCTACGCAGCAATATTGGATCACGTGGAAGGAATCGGAACAGAACTCGATCAGCCGGCGCGCGTGGACTTCGCAGGCGGCCGCCTATCTCCAGCCCCGGGTGCGGCCGGGTGAACATATCGCCACCGAGTTCAGTGACACCATGGGCATCGCGCGTTATGCGCGCATCGATATGAAGCAGATTTTTCATCCCGGCAACACACTACTCTGGCAGGCGGCGGCGCAGCGTCCCGACTTGTTTCTGAACACCACTTGGATCGTTTGCCAGCGCGCGTCGTGGAGCCTTCTGTCCACCGCCGCGCAACACGCGCCGCAGTACCGCCTGGCCCACACAATCACCGTGCCGGGTGCGCCGCCGCTCGATATTTATCACCATGCATATCCCCTTTACCAAAGCGCACGGCGCGAAAAATGATTTTCTGCTGACACCCCGGGGCATCGTTTCCGGCGTTGGCGGACTCCCGGAAATCGCCCGCGCGATCTGCGACCGGAACACCGGCATCGGGGCCGACGGCTGGATTCTGATCGATGACCGCCCCGGCATCCGGCTCTTCAATTCGGATGGCAGTGAGCCGGAGCTTTCCGGCAACGGCACGCGCTGCGCCGCCGCGTACCTCATTTATAACGGCAGCGCATCCACAGAGCTTGCAATCGTCACCGGCGCGGGAACCAAGCACTTGCGGCTGCTCTCGCGAAATGATCTCGAGTTCCGGTTCGAGATGAATATGGGCCGCCCGCGCGTCATTGAAGAACATTTCCCGCTTCCGCTCGCGTCGGGGCCGCGCGACGTCACGTTAATCGACTGCGGCAACCCGCAGTGCGCCCTGCCGGTAGCGGACTTTGACTTCGACTGGATCGCGCTGGGCGCGGAGATGGAGCATCACCCGCACTTCCCGAACCGCACCAACGTTTCCTTCATCCGGCGTGTGGATGAGCATGCGATTGAAGTGCGCTTCTACGAGCGCGGCGCGGGCGCGACCATGAGTTCCGGTACCGGCTCCACCGGAGCGGCGGTTTGCGCCATCGCCCGTGGAATGGCGGCCAGCCCGCTGCGCGTGATTACGGCCGCCGGACCGCTCGATATCGAAGTTCGCGGGGATGTATATCTCACCGGACCCGCGGTAATCGTGGGCGAAGGCAATTTCTTCTATCATGGAGGGGAATGAGCATCGGAATGACGGAAGCGCCGGCCGCCGCTGAGCAGACGGCGCAGCCGCCGCAAACCGTGGACGCCGCCGCGCGCCTAACGGAAAAGATCCGCAATTGCACCGCGCGGGTAGGAATTATCGGGCTCGGCTATGTCGGCTTGCCGCTTGCGGTGGAGTTCGCGAAAGCCGGCTTCGATGTCACCGGCATCGACCTCAGCGCCGCGAAAGTGGCCAAAGTGAACGCGGGCGATTCTTACATCGCCGATATCTCCGCCGCCGAGTTTCGCGGCTTGGTGGAGCAAGGTAGGCTGCGCGCCACCACGGACTTCGCCGCGGTTGCGGATCTCGACACCATTAACATCTGCGTGCCCACCCCGCTGCGCAAAACCAAAGATCCCGATATGAGTTTCATCGTGGCGGCCAGCCAGGAGATCGCTCTTTATCTGCACGCGGGCACGCTGGTGATCCTCGAATCCACCACCTATCCGGGAACCACGGAAGAACTGGTTTTGCCGATGCTCGAAAAACCCGGGCTGAAAGTGGGAGAAGACTTCTTTCTGTGCTTCTCGCCGGAGCGCGTCGATCCGGGGAACCCGCGCTACCAGACCGCCAACATCCCGAAAGTGGTCGGCGGCTCGACGGTCGCGTGCACGGAGATGGGCCGCTTGTTCTACGCGCAGGCGCTGGAGACGGTGGTGCCAGTCAGTTCCACGCAGGTGGCCGAGATGGTGAAGCTTCTGGAGAATACCTTCCGGATGATCAACATCGGGCTGGCGAATGAGATTGCGGTGATGTGCGACGGCATGGGCATCAATGTCTGGGAAGTCATTGAAGCCGCCGCCACCAAGCCGTTCGGCTTTATGCCGTTTTATCCGGGTCCTGGATTGGGCGGGCACTGTATCCCGATCGACCCGTTCTATCTATCGTGGAAGACGAAGCAGGCGGGCATTGAGGCGCGCTTCATTGAACTGGCCGGCCACATCAACGGCGAGATGCCGCACTTTGTGGCCGCCAAGATTCAGAACGCGCTGAACGATCATTCGAAGGCCGTCCGCGGCGCGCACATCCATGTATTCGGCGTTTCCTACAAGAAGAACATTGACGACGTGCGCGAATCTCCCGCGCTCGATATCATGCTGCTGCTGAAACGCAAAGGCGCGCGGATCACGTACTCCGATCCGCACGTACCCTCGCTGCGGCTGGGCGATGAAACTTTGACGTCGCAAAGCGAGGCGATGGCGGCGGAAGCGGACTGCGTGGCGGTGATCACCGACCACTCGGCGTTCGATTTCAAGAAGCTCGCGGAGACCGCCAAGTTAATTGTGGATACGCGTAACGCGCTGAAGGGTGTGGTTTCCAGGAAGATCGTACGTTTGTGAAACGGGGTGCCGGGACAGTGCGTATAGTGTTGCGGGCACGAGCCCCCGGGTTGACAATGTTGCGGATTCGGCACAGAATCTACAGCTAGAGGCATTATGAAAGACGTTAGCCGCTTCGTTCGCGTATCAGCAGTATTTGCGCTCTCCGCCGCAGCCGCCCTGGCGCAAAATGTCATTTCCGCTAAATCGGGCCTGGTTCACTACATCGAAGGGGACGTCACCGTCGATGGCACGGCCGTTTCCGACAAGATGGGCACCTTCGCGGAGCTCAAGAAAGATCGCGAATTGAACACGGACGCGGGCCGCGCCGAGGTTCTTCTGACTCCCGGCGTTTTTCTGAGAGTGGGAGAGCAAAGTTCCATTCGTATGCTGAACACCGCGCTGGCCGATACGCGCGTCGAGATCCTTTCCGGCAATTCCATGCTGGAAGCGGACACGCCGATGAAAGACAATCTGGTCACGATCGTCTACAAGGGCTACGAAACCACGTTCCTGAAGCACGGCCTTTATGAATTTCAAACGTCGCCCGCGCAATTGAAAGTGTATTCGGGTGAGGCCTCGGTCTCCGCCGGCGGACAAACCGTGACGGTGCATGAAGGACGTGTCTTGGCGTTTACGGCCGCGCTGGCGCAGGAGCACTTCGATAACAAGAACGGAGATTCGCTGTATCGCTGGAGCAAGGTGCGGAGCGAGTATATTTCCGTAGCCAACGTCTCCGCCGCCAAGTCGGCCGGTTCCGGTTACGGCAGTGGCTATCTCTCTTCCGGAGGCCTTGGTAGCTGGTACTACAACAGCTTCTACGGGATGTACACGTTCCTGCCGTATGGCGGGATCGCCTATAGCCCGTTCGGCTATTCGTACTTCAGCCCGAGCACGGTCTATCAGGCTTATAACGTCTACGGCGGGTCTTCCTCCGCGGGTTCGACGGCCAGCCGAACGGCCACGTCCCAGGTGGGATCGGCGTCGCCGGTCAAGACCTCGTTGCCTGTTTGGTCGGGAGTCGGCGCGGGCTCGATCAGCGCCGGGCGGGCGGGCGCCGGCGGCGGAATCAGCAGCGGGCGCGGCCGCTAAATTCCCGCGGCTTACTTCAGGTTCTCTTCAAAGAATTGCAGGATGGTGGCGTTTAGGCTCTTGCTGTAGTCGCCGGAGACTCCGTGGGATTTCTGCGGGTAGATCACCATGCGGAACGGGCGGTTGGCGCGCTCCAGCGCCGCCGCCATTTGCAAGGTGTTGGCGAAATGAACGTTGTCATCTTCAATGTTATGGATGATGAGCAGCTTCGCCTTTAGATCCGCCGCGTGCGTTTGCGGCGAGCTGCGCTCATAGCCGTCTTTGTTCTGATCCGGCAGTCCCATATAGCGCTCGGTGTAGATGGTGTCGTAGTTTCTCCAATCCGTCACCGGCGCGCCCGCCACGCCCGCGCGAAACACGTCCGGCGCGTTCACCAGCGAATAGAGCGTCATATACCCGCCGTAACTCCAGCCGAACAGCCCAATCCGCGCGGCATCCACGTAGCCCAGTTTCTTCAGATACTCGATGCCGGTAATCTGGTCATCCAGCTCATGCCGGCCGGTGGCATGGAAGAGCGTGGATTCAAACGCGTGGCCGCGGCCCATCGATCCGTGGTTATCGAGCTGCCAAACGACAAAGCCCTGGTTCGCGTAGATCTGCTCCATGGTCACGCCCGGCCAGATGTTGTGGACCGCCTGCGCGCCCGGGCCGCCATAGACGGTGACGATCACGGGATACTTCTTAGCCGGATCGAAAGGAACGGGCTTTACCAATCGCGCGTAGAGCGTATCGCCGTTCGAGGCAGGCAGTTGTACAATCTCCGGCGTGCTCAGCGTCAGGGTATCGGCAATCGTCTTGTCGGCGGCCATCCACACCATCACCGGCGAACCATCGGCGGACCGCAGGGTCTGCGAAGACGGCGTCGACACGTTGGAGAACACATCCATGAAGTACTGCCCGTGCGGACTCACGGAGACGCCGTGCATACCGCTGCCGGAAGTGAGCCGTGTGTGGCGTTTCCCGTTGGTATCGGCCTCATACAGATGGCTCTCCACCGGGCTGCCTTCATTCGATGAGAAGTAGATCCGCTTGTCCGCTTCGTCCACGGCCATGAGCTTCTCCATCACCCAATCTCCTTTAGTGAGCTGGCGCTTCAGTTTGCCGTCGGCACCATAAAGATAGAGATGGCGAAAGCCGTCGCGCTCGCTTTCCCAGAGAAACTCTTTGCCGTCCTTGAAAAAATACGGTTCATCCTTCACGTTGATCCAATAGGGATCTTCTTCATGAATGAGGACTTCGGATTGTCCGGTGGCGATATCGGCTTTGAGCAGGTCGAGCTTATTCTGAACGCGATTCAGGCGCATCGCGGCGATGGCGGAAGAATCGGGAAGCCAGGTGACGCGCGCGATCAGGTGATCCCGCGTCTCACCGAGGTTCATCCACTTGACCGGGCCGCCATCCACGCTCACCACGCCGACGCGCGCTTCGGCATTCGGATCGCCGGGCTTGGGAAACCGCTCCGGCTCGAGCAAGGCGTCCGGCTTCAAAAGCGACACCTGGGGGAAGGTGGGCTCGGCATGCGTATCGAGTTGGAGATAAGCGATGTGCCGGCTGTCGGGCGACCACCAATGCGCCGTTCCAAGATCAAGCTCTTCCGGATACACCCAGTCGAGCTGCGCGTTCAGCAGGGTGTCCGACCCGCCGGACGTCAGCCGCGTCACCTTCTTGCTCGCTATCTCCAGGACATAAAGATCGTGCTCGCGCCGGAACGATACGAAGTGGTTGTCGGGCGAGAGCTTCGGATCGTATTCCCGCAGGGGCGTATTCGTCAACTGCTCGAAGCGCGCCTTGCCTGCGTCTGCGCCGTTCAGGTAGACGATGAAGAGGTCGCCGCCTTCGGAGACGAGCAGGCGGTCACCGCTCGAAAACCACTGCACGGGGTCTTCGGTGACGCGGCGGTTGGTCCAATCCGTAATTTCATCCTCGGGTATTTTCGCCGCGGATTCTTTCAGCCGCGGCATATCGAGCAGTTCTTTCTTGACGCGGGAAGAAATATCGAAAACGCTCAGCTTGTCATTTTCGATAAATGCGAATTGATTATCGTTGGGCGCCCAGACGGGATTCACCGGGTGCACTAGAGAGTGCAGACCGAGATCGTCTAAACTCACGGCCCGCTTTTGAGCGGCAAGGGCGGCATTGGGGGCGATGGTTTCCGCCGCGATCAATAAAACGAACACAATGTGTTTCATCAGTTGGTCCGGTAATACCAAAATAAAGTGGCCTTTTTTCGGTTAAATCACTCACTGTTGTTAAGATACTTAGCAGGGTTTGCGCAATTTCCCTGCCCTATCGCAATCTCATTATGCGTTTGAAGGAGCTTCAATAGATGCAAAATCGAGTAATTCCGGCTGCCCGCGTCGTCGGTTGTCTTCGGAGTTCGTCCACTGTCACCAGGTCCTTGGTAATTGCGATCGCCGCTATCGCAATGTCCGGAAGCGCTCTCGCTACGCCGCCCCTTGAGACCATACTGTACAACTTCGTTGGCGCCAACGGAGGATATCCGGATGGACCGCTGGTGGTCGGACCCGGCCTGAACATCTTCGGGACCACCGCCTATGGCGGTGCGACAAACCATGGCTCCATATTCGAACTGGTACCGCCGGTGGTTCCGGAAAACCCCTGGACGCAGGTGGTTCTCTACAGCTTTACGGGCGGAGCGGACGGAGCGCAGCCGGCGGCCGGACTGGTTTTCGACACTTCCGGGGCGCTCTATGGAACCACTGAAACCAGCGCGGGCGGAGGGCATGGAGTGGTCTTCAAGCTGACGCCGCCGGTGAGCGAAGGTCCCTGGACGGAAACCACGATTTACGGCTTCGCCGGAGTACCGGATGGCGCCAACCCAAACTGCGGATTGACGTTCGACACCGCCGGCAATCTCTACGGAACCACAACGGCGGGTGGAAGGTACAACGCGGGAAGCGTGTTTAAGCTGGTTCCCACATCGCCGGGTACCGGTCCGTGGACGGAATCCGTGGTCTACAGCTTTACCGGCCAGAGCGATGGCGGCAGTCCGTTCGCCAACCTGGTGCAGGATACCAATGGCATTTTCTACGGAACGACCACCACCGGCGGCAAGACGTTGAACGGAACGGTATTTTCGCTGAAGCCCAGCGTTTCCGGACCGGTGTTGACCACTCTATACTCATTCACCGGCGGCGCGGACGGCGGAATTCCTTATGCGCCGGTGACTGTGGGTTCGAAAGGCGCGATCTTCGGGACCACCTTCTTCGGGGGTGAAACGGTGTCGGGCGTGGGCAGCTATGGCGTGGTGTTCGAACTGTCGCCGCCGGTCGGAAAAGCAACGGCGTACAGCGAAGCGACCATTTTTGAGTTCAATGGAACCAACGGAGCGAATCCGAGCGGTGGATTAGTCCCGGACGGTAACGGTGGATTCTACGGGACCACCGCCGGTGGAGTGGCGGGATACGGAAACGTTTTCGATCTGACGCCGCCGGTTTCTGGAAAGATCTGGACGGAGAGCGTCGTTTACGCCTTCTCGGGAACCGGTAACGATGGGCAGAGTCCGCTCGGCAAGGTGGCGTTGAGCCCGGATGGAAACATCTTCGGCACGACGTACTATGGCGGTACGTGGGGTGAGGGGACGGCTTTCCAGCTCAACTTAAACTCCTGCCCCGCGATCCCGTCCCCGGATTGCTAGGTGCCGCTAACCCATTCCGCTGATCGATAAAACGGCCGCGCTTCCCAATGGAAATGTTCCGGGAGCGCGGCTTCTTCGCGTCTGGTCTGAAGCCTTTGCGATGGTCTGACGGCCCCAGCCGCTGAGAGCCTGGGCCGAATCTTCGGGTAAAATCACACAATCTGGTAAATATACGCAGGCAGGGTAGGTGATACATCTGCTATTTTTGGTTGAGTAAATCCGCGATCCCCTGTCATAATCGCGTTCTCATCAAATTTCGAAGGAGCTCGGTACATGCTACGTACACAAGTCTCAGCGGCCCTGTTGGGCGGTCGCCTTATGCGTTTTCGCGTTCGATACACAGCTTTAACTATCGCCCTCGCAACTGTCGCGACAGTCGGGGTTGGCTCCGCCGCCCCACCACCACCTTTAACCGAGACTGTTATCTGGAACTTTGTGGGCGGAAACGGGGGATACCCAGACGGACCTCTCGTGATTGGGGCGGATTCCGGCCTCTATGGAACGACCGTGTCCGGCGGGGCTTTTAACGAGGGAACGATCTTTGAACTGGTTCCGCCAGCTACCTCGGGCGCCGCGTGGACCGAGAAGGTTCTCTACAGCTTTACCGGCGGACTCGATGGATCGCAACCGGCGGCGGCACTGGCGTTCGACAGCACCGGCGCGCTGTACGGAACGGCCGAAGATGCATCCGGAAACCGTACCGGCGTCGCGTTTAAGTTGAGCCCTCCCGACACGGTGGGAGGAGCCTGGTACGAGAGCACGATCTACAGCTTCACCGGCACGCCGGATGGCGCGTATCCGAACAGCGGATTGATCATAGGCCCGAACGGCGCGCTTTACGGAACCACGACCGCCGGTGGCACTGACGGGTATGGAACGGTTTTCAAGCTGTCGCCTCCAGTAAGCGGCACCGGCGTTTATAGCGAACAGATTCTCTATAGCTTCACGAACGGCGCGGATGGCGCGAGCCCGTATGCGAACGTGGCTTTCGATTCGAAGGACGTCCTTTACGGAACCACGACGGCCGGCGGATCGTTCGGCGCGGGGACGGTTTATACGATTACCTCGACCGGCTCAACCCCGGCGTTCAAGGTGATTTATGAATTCACGGGTGGGGCGGACGGCGGTGTGCCGTACGCGCCGGTGATCGTCGGGCTGAAGGGCGCGGTTTTCGGCACCACGTTCTTCGGGGGTGAGTCCACGTCGGGCGTCGGCTCATACGGCGTGGTGTTCCAGTTGTCGCCGCCCACGGGTAGCGGGACGACTTATACCGAGACGGTGCTTCACTCATTCAACGGAGCGGACGGAGCAAATCCGAGCGCCGGTCTGGTCGCCGACGGGTCCGGCGGACTGTACGGCGCTACGGCAGGTGGCGTAGTCGGATACGGAAACGTTTTCGATCTCACCCCGCTCGGCGGTGGTACGTGGTCTGAGACGGTACTGTATACCTTCTCCGGTACAGGCGGCGACGGACAGGCTCCGCTCGGAAAGGTTGCGGTTTCACCCGGCGGCGGCATTTACGGCACCACGTATTATGGCGGCGCGTACGGTCCGGGAACCGCTTTCCAACTGAAGTAAGCCGGCCCGCAAGGGTTTGAAAAGGCCGCGGCTTCCAGGAGATTTCTGGAGGCTGCGGCCTTTTTCATTTCCCGCGCAACCGTTCGATCAATTCGCGGGTAACGCGCCGGTGACAGATCAGGCATAGCGTGCGGAGGTTCCCCAGATCGCATTCTCCACCGCCTTCGGCGACCGGGAGAATGTGATCGGCGTCCCACAGGCTCTTGCGATTGACGCTCTTCAAACCCCACTTGGCCAAGCGTTCCTGACGGCGCTCGCCGCGCGCGCGGCGAAGTTGCAGATGGGCTTCCACGGTGTTCACGCGGCAGATCGCGCAGACACCTTTATCGCGGCGGAAGACATGGTCGCGGAGATAGCCGGGGTCCGTGCGTAGACGCCATTCATGCACGCACCACTCCGAACAGAAGGTCCGGCGCGGTGCGGGAACTTCGATGGCGCACCAGCGGCAGAGCGTGCGGCCGGTGGGACCTATGGGAAGCTCGGCGCGTTGGACGCGTCCGCCCGGCATCTTGCGGAGCGTGCTCATTGGGGCATCATTGGACCAGCATCAGAAGTTTCGCGCGGAGCTGCTGGGCGGCTTGCGCATCCGTGGTCACGATAAGGATGGTGTCATCGCCGGCGATGGTGCCGATAACTTCCGGCCAGTCTTCGGTGTCGAGCGCGACGGCGACGGGGCTGGCGTGACCGGGGTCGGTCTTGAGAACGAGCAGGTTTTGGGCGATGCGGATGTCGCCGACGAACTCGCTGAAGAGCGCTGCCAAGCCGGTGCCGGGATCATCCTGAGCCATCTCGCGGTAGCCATCTTGAGTCTTTACGAGGCCGAGTTCGCGCAGGTCGCGGGAGAGCGTGACCTGCGTTGCGGAGACGCCGCGAAGGCCGAGTTCGGCGGCGATTTCGTCCTGGGTGAACACGGGCTTTTCGCGGATGAGTTTGAGGATCTGGCCGTGGCGGAATCGCTTGCTCATTAGCCGAGTGAGGTGAGACGTTCCCGGGCTTCGGCGAGCGCGGCGGCGACTGCCTGCGGACCGGTCCCCCCTGGGATCTCGCGGGATTTCATGCCTGCGCGCGGATCGAGCAGCGCCGTCATATCGGGAGTGAATGCGGCATCGAAGGCGGCGAGCGAGGCGGCAGTCCAATCGCGCGGGGTTTTGCCGGCGGTCACGCTTTCGAGAACCAAGCGGCCGACCAGTTGGTGCGCCTGATGGAAAGGCGTGCCGGCGCGCGCGAGAGCTTCGGCGAGGTCGGTGGCGATCACCCAGCTTTGCTCGGCGGCGGCAAACGGAACCCTTTCGCGCAGCACCACAGTATCGGCCACGGCGCGGGCCATTTCGAGCGAGCCGCTCAGTTGATCGGCGGCTTCGAACAGCGGCGGCTTATCCTCCTGCAAGTCGCGATTGTAAGTCATCGGCAGGCCCTTGATGGTCATCATGAGCGCGTTGAGGCAACCGGTGACGCGCCCGGCTTTGCCGCGGATGAGTTCGAGCGAATCGGGATTCTTCTTCTGCGGCATCAGGCTGGAGCCGCTGGTGACGCCATCGCCCAGTTCCATCCAGCCAAACTCTTCGGAAGAATAAAGGATCCAGTCTTCGGCGAGACGGCTGAGGTGCAGCATGATGGTCGACGCGGCGTAGAGAAAGTCGAGGGCGAAGTCGCGGTCGGCGGAAACGTCCATGCTATTGCGCGTGATGTGGTCAAAGCCCAGGTCGCGGGCGATGGCTTCGCGGTCGAGCGCGAAACCGCTGCCGGCCAGCGCGCCGGAGCCGAGCGGCATGACGTTGGTGCGGCGGCGCGCTTCGGAAAGGCGCTCGTAATCGCGCATGAACATTTCGAAATACGCGAGCAGATAGTGCGGCCAGAGAACGGCCTGCGCGCGGCGCATGTGCGTATAGCCGGGGATGACGGCGTGCTCGTACTTCGCCGCCAGGTCGAGAAGCGACCGCATCCACTCGCGAAGCAGTTGCAGCGTTTGGTCGCATTCGTCGCGCAGCCAGAGGCGCGTATCGAGCGAGACCTGCTCGTTACGGCTGCGGCCGGTGTGGATCTTGTCGGCGACCGCGCCCGCTTCGTCCTTCAGTTTGCGGATGACGAGCGTATGGATGTCTTCGTCCGTGGCTGAATGGTAGAAGCGTTCGTCATGAGACTGAATGCGAATCTCCTGGAAAGCTTCGAGAACCTCGGCGCATTCGGCGGCAGTGAGAATGCCGGCACGTTCGAGCGCGCGCGCGAAGGCTTCGGAGCCGCGGATATCGGCATCGAGCAGGCGCCGGTCGAAGTGCAGAGAGCCCGAGAAGCGCTCGAACACTTCCGAAGGTCCGGTGGTGAAACGGCCGCCCCAGAGCTTCATTGCGGGTTCTTGAGCAGCGCGCGGACTTTGATGGGGAGACCGACGAGATTGATGAAACCGCGCGCGTCTTTCTGATCGTACTCGGCGCCCATGGTGAAGCTGGCGATGTTGAGCGAGTAGAGCGAGTTCGCGCTCACGCGGCTGACGGGTTCGATGTTGGCTTTGTAGAGGCGCAGCGTGACTTCGCCGGTGGTGGCCTCGCTCACCTTTTCAAAGAAGGCGTCGAGCGATTCGCGCAGGGGCGTGAACCAGAGGCCGGCGTAGATGAGGTCGGCGTAGTCGATGGCGAGCTTCTGTTTGAAGTGCATGGTGGCGCGATCGAGCGTGAGCGCTTCCAGTTCGCGCAGAGCGGCGATAATCAGCGTGCCGCCGGGAGTTTCATAGCAGCCGCGGGACTTCATGCCGACGAAGCGGTTTTCAACAAGGTCGATGCGGCCGACGCCGTGTTCGCCGCCGATTTCGTTGAGCCTTTCGATCAGCGCCACACCGGACATCATGTGCTGGCCGTTGACCGAAACCGGGATGCCGCGATCGAAGCCGATGGTGACTTCGCCGGGCGTGTTGGGCGCCTGCTGCGGGCTCTTCGTCAGCATCCAGATGCCATCGGGCGCGGCATTTTTCGGGTCTTCCAGTTCGCCGCCTTCATGCGAGATGTGCCAGAGATTGCGGTCGCGGCTGTAGATCTTCGTGGTGGATTGCGCGACGGGAACGTTGTGCTTGGCGGCATAATCGAGAGCGTCTTCGCGCGAGACGATGTCCCATTCGCGCCAGGGAGCGATGACGGGAAGATGCGGCGCGAGCGCCTTGTAGGTGAGCTCAAAACGGACTTGGTCGTTACCTTTGCCGGTGCAGCCGTGAGCGAGCGCGTCGCAGCCCGTGGCAAGCGCCACTTCGACCTGTTTCTTTGCGAGCAGCGGGCGCGCGATGGACGTGCCCAGCAGATACTTATGCTCGTAAACGGCGCCGGAGCGCACCATGGGCCATAGATAATCCGAGACGAATTCCTCACGCATGTCGGCGACGCGCACTTCCGCGGCGCCGGTCTTGCGGGCTTTCTCTTCGAGGCCGGTGAGTTCGTCGCCGCCCTGGCCGATGTCGCCACACACGGCGACCACTTCGCAGCCGTAATGCTCCTTGAGCCAAGGGATGATGATGGACGTGTCGAGTCCGCCGGAATAGGCGAGCGCTACCTTCTTGGGGTTCATCTTCGCATTGTTGCAAACAGGCTTGGATCATCGGGCATCGCCCGGTATCTGCTGGTACTCCGGTGCCAAGTACGAATGTACACCCAATGTAAACGCCATTTCATTAAGCTTTAGATAGCTGAAGGAGCTCTTATGAAAATCAACTTAATATCGGCAATACTCGGAACAATAGCAGTGGCGGGAACCGCGTTCGCATCACCGATTATCGTGAATTTGGACGCAACGAGCGCGCCAGGCTCGTCTATAACGGAGACCCTCGCGGCGGGCACGTACAGCGTCTCGGTCATTGGTACGACAACCCAAAGCGCACTTTATAACGGATGGAACACTTCGAACGGCGCGGCCACCAACAATCTGTGGACCGATCGCTACGGGATCGATCTCTGCGGCGGAACCTGCAACGAGGTAGTGGTCATGGACGGAAACCCCGGATATGCCAATGCTCTGAGCGCTCTCACCGCTTATGATTCGGCCACTACGGTGGACCTTTACAATCCGACCAGCGGAGCAACGGTTACGGGATACTCGAACCCGTTCAAGTTCACCCTGAATAGCATTCAGAACGTGATCTTTTCCATTCCCGATTATGGGTCCAACAGCGACGATTCGGGCGGCGAGTCACTTCAGATCGCCCAAGTCGCAGCTACGCCCGAGCCAGGAACGTTCGGTTTGCTCGGGATCGCCGGTCTGGTCGCCGGCTTCGGACTGCGCCGCCGCTTTGCCGGCGCAAGCGTGTAGAACTAAGCAAGTCACCTCCCCGCGCGCAGGCTCGCTTCCACCCCGATTATCGGGTTGAAGCGAGCCGTTTCTGTTTCAGCTGACCAGCATGAGCAGCAGAGCTTTCTGCGCGTGCAGCCGGTTCTCGGCTTGGTCGAAAGCGATGTTGCGAGGCGATTCCATCACCTCATCGGTAATCTCTTCGCCACGCTTGGCGGGCAGACAATGCATGACGAGCGCGTCATCCGCATGAGTGAGCAGTTCGTTATTCACTTGATACGGACGGAAGATGCGGCGGCGTTCGGCGGCTTCGTTTTCCTGGCCCATGCTAGCCCAGACGTCGGTGTAAACAACGTGCGCGCCTTTGACCGCATCCACGGGATCGGTGGTGACCGCGATGAGGGCCCCCGAGACAGCCGCCAGCGCTTGCGCGTCATCCAGAATTTGGGGATTCGGTTCGTAGCCCACAGGCGTTGCGATGGTAATGTTCATCCCGAGCCGGGCGGCGCACAGCATGAGCGAGTGCGCGACGTTATTGCCATCGCCGACGAAGGCGATGTTGAGGTGGCGGAACGAGCGGAAATGCTCGCGAATGGTGAGACAATCCGCCAGAGCCTGGCACGGATGGTATAGGTCGCTGAGCGCGTTGATTACGGGCACATTCGCCCAGCGAGCAAGGCCGTCGATGGTGCTCTGCTCGAAGGTGCGCGCGACGATCACATCGACCCATCGTGCGAGATTACGGGCGACGTCCCGCAGAGGCTCACGAGCACCGATAGGACCGTCAACGGTGACGACATTGCCGCCAAGCTGTTGGACGGCGAGCTCAAAGGTGAGGCGCGTGCGCAGGGACGGCTTTTCGAAAAGCAGCGCGGCGCTCTTGCCATCGAGAGCACGGCGGAAGTCGCGTGGAGAACGCTTGACGTCGGCCGCGAGATCGAGCAGAGCGAGAAGCTCTTCGGTGGAGATGTCGAGATCCCGGGCGAAATCGGGGGCGGCGATGGTGAAGACGTGGTCGTGAGTGGCGAACATGGCGTACTCCTTTCCGTGCTGAACGTTCGCCTATGAGCGACGATGAATGATTATTCAGCAGATTGAATAATAACACATCCGCCTCCAAGAAAAGCGTCGAGCCGCGCCTCTAGCTGTATTTCTGGGCAAACGCCACGAGGTAGCTGCGGAGTTGGTCGCGCACGCGCCGGTAGACCGCGAGGCGTTCTTCTTCGGCGCCGGTGATCGCGGCGGGGTCGTCAAGGCTATGGTGTAACCGCGTGACCGCGCCGAAGAACACGGGGCATGCCTCTTTGGCGTTGTCGCAGACGGTGATGACGTAATTGAACCGCTGGCCCTCGAACTGGTTGACATGCTTCGAGCGGTGGCCGGAGATGTCGATGCCCAGCTCACGCATGGCGGCGATCGCCTCCGGCCGTACAAAACCGGGCTTCGTGCCTGCGCTTTCCACGTCGAAGTGCTGCCCGGCATCGTGGCGCAGTAATCCTTCCGCCATCTGGCTGCGGGCGGAATTTCCGGTGCAGAGAACGAGCACGCGCTTCTTATTTTCCATCGAAATCATCGGGTTGGTGGAGGGTGGGAAACGACTACGGATGCGGCATCTTTCGCCAGTGAAGGCACGAGCCAGCGGAAGAGAATCGTGGCCGCGGCCGCACCTGCAAGTTGGGCAACAATGAATCCCGGCGCGTCGGCCGGGCGAATTCCAGCAAAGGTATCACTGACCGATCGGGCCAGCGTGACCGCCGGGTTCGCGAAGGATGTGGACGCGGTGAACCAATAAGCGCCTGTGATGTAGGCGCCGACCGCGAACGGAACCGCCGAGGACCGCAGACGGGCGCAGCCCCAGATGACGGCGAGCAGTCCGAAGGTAGCAATGAACTCGCTGAAGAGTTGAGCACCTCCCGCGCGGATGCGGCTGGACGCGCGGAACAGGGGCTCACCGAACATAAGATGCGCGGCACCCACACCCGCGAAGGCTCCGATGAGCTGAGCCAACACGTATCCAGGCACTTCCGGCCATGGCAACCCGCCTTGCGACGCGTCGGCGAATGTCACGGCGGGATTGAAGTGGGCGCCTGAGATCGGGCCGAACGTAAGAATGAGCGCGACGAGCATCGCCCCGGTTGCGAGCGTATTCGCGAGGAGTGCGATGGCCACGTTTCCGCCGGCCAGACGCTCGCCCATGATTCCGGAGCCGACGATCGCGGCAAGCAGCATAGCGGTGCCGAGCGCTTCGGCAGTCACGGACCTCGCCCGAGTCACGCGCCGCATTTAATCACGAGCAGCATTCGATCACGAACAACAGCCGGGAGCGCAACAGCCCGCGGGCTTGACGGCGCGAATAAACGCGCTCATGAATTTTCCTTGGACTTGCGGTGCGATTTGATCGACGTCCACGCCTTGCCCGGTCAGGAAAGCCCGCGCGTCTTCGATGTTGTAGATGCGGGTGGGTTCAATGCCGATGCCGTCGAAACCGGCCTGGGTGAGCTCGGCGAGGTATTGATCGTGTTCCAGCGCGCCCGCGATGCAGCCCACCCACAACAGCATGTTTTGGCGGACGCCGTCGGGAACTTCGCCGCGGACGACGACGTCCGAAACGGCGAAACGGCCCCCCGGCTTCAGAACCCGAAATGCTTCGCGCAAGACGCGACCTTTGTCGGCGGAAAGGTTGATCACGCAGTTGCTGATGACAACGTCAACGGAATTGTCCGGCAGCGGAATGTGCTCGATTTCGCCCTTGAGGAATTCGGCGTTGGCGATACCGGATTTCAACTGGTTCGCGCGGGCGAGCGCGAGCATTTCGTCGGTCATGTCGAGCCCGTAGGCTTTGCCGGTGGGGCCGACGCGGCGCGCGGAAAGCAGGACATCGACGCCGCCGCCCGAGCCTAAATCGAGAACGATTTCACCGGGGTTGAGTTGGGCGAGCGCGGTGGGATTGCCGCAACCGAGCGACGCTGACACCGCCTCTTCCGGCAGTGCGCCGGTTTGCTCGGGATCGTAGAGGTTGGACGTGATCGGGTCCGATTCCCCTCCACAGCAGGAACATCCGCCGCTATTGACATGAAGCGCCGCCTGTCCGTACTTTTCTTTCACAGCTTCTTTGACTTCCATATGTTC
The DNA here is from genome assembly GCA_965225785.1 of Bryobacteraceae bacterium. Lineage (GTDB taxonomy): Bacteria > Acidobacteriota > Terriglobia > Bryobacterales > Bryobacteraceae > Bog-113. The sequence continues at coordinate 411,707 of CBDDBV010000036.1, forward strand.
GCTCCTTAGGGGCACAGGCGGACAATCGCCCGTGGTTCGACGGCTTTATTGCGGGTGCAGCATTCGGCATAGAGAAAGCCCAGCAGTTCTTTGAGCACATCCGCGTTCGCCGAATACCAGAGATAAGTGCCTTCGCGCTTCACCTTCACCAACCCCTCGTTCTTCAACTTTTCCAGATGGTGCGAAAGCGTGGAAGCGGCGATGCTTAGCTCATTGCCGATGTCGCCGACGATCATTCCCTCCGGGTAAGCGGATAGGAGGGCGCGCATGATGCGAAGACGCGGGGCAGTCCCCATGGCGGAAAACATATCGGCAAAGCGGGTGACATCGTCCTCGGTCGGTTTGGCTGCCATGCTTTTATATTTCTATCATGATAGAAATATAAAAGCAATCTACTTCTTTTGCGGAAGCTTTTCCGCTAAGCGGGGGACATCGAGCGGAATGAATTGCTTCACACCCGGCCGTCCTCTTACGGTCAACCAAAGGCGCGCGTCGGCGGCATGAAAGTCAATCCGGAATTCGTAAAAAGGGCAGCAGCGCCGCCATAACTCCAACCATTCCGCAACGTCGGTGAGCGATGCTCTGGCGGGATCGATCAGGAACGAGTAACCGTCGTCGAGTTCGCGGGACGCGGTAATCGCGGAGATGACGCGCACGCCGTGCTGTTCCAACTGCTTACGTTGTTCCGATGTGAGCGCCTTTAGGTTGCAGGCGATGGGCGGGATCGGCTCAGCCGCGGCGGACGCGGCAAGTAGCGTGATGAAGAGAAATGTTGCGGTGGTCATTTGCAAATCATCCGACTTAAAGTTAACTTGATGTCAAGCGGATTTCGAGAATGACGATCGGGCAAGTTGCGAAGCAATCGGGTTATGCGGCGTCGGCGATTCGTTACTACGAGGCTTCGGGCATACTGCCGCGACCAGCCCGCGTGGGAGGCAAGAGGCGATACGATTCGACGATCCTGGAGCGTCTTGCCGTGATGGAGCGCGCCCAGGCGTGCGGCTTTACGTTGAGTGAAACGCGTGCGCTTTTCTTTGGCTTTCGCGAGGACGCGCCGCCTTCGCAGCGTTGGGAAGCGCTGGCACGCAAGAAGCTGGTGGAGTTGGATGAACTGGCGCGTAAGATCGCGGCTACCCGGGAACTGCTGGAGCGCCCGTGCGCGTGTAAGGATCTGGGTGAGTGCGGGCGGCGAATCGCCGGGAGAGAGAAGGTGACGCGATGATGCTCGATCCGGTCTCCCGCGCGACTGCCGACGCGCGGACCGACGACGAGCTTGAAAACTGAAGAAGAGCGGGACGCGACCTTACGGCTAAACCGCCAAAGGCTTAAACTAGACTTAGTGTCCGAAACCAGTGCCCTGTGGCTTCGGGTGGCCGCGGGGCTTTATTCCCTGGGGTTGCTCTACGCCATACTTACGCTTGTCCAGCGGCGGCAGCACCTGTTCCGCATCGCGCTGACGGCGTTTGGGATGGGCGGCGTTTTCCATTTCGTGTCCATCGTCGACCAAGGCGTGGCGGCGGGACATTTTCCAGCCACCAATATCTTCGAATCGCTTTCTCTGTGCGCGTTTGCCGTCACCGTTTTGTTCCTGATATCGGCGTGGCGGTATCCGCTGGAAAGCCTGAGCGCGTTTATTTTTCCCCTGGTCTTCATGATGACGCTGGCGGCGGCGCTGAGCACGCGCGTGGAAAACTGGTCAAGTCCGGTGCTGCGCAACGCGTGGCTGATCGCGCATGTGGTGGCCGCGCTGCTCGCTTATGCCGCGCTCACTTTCACCGCGGTCGCCGCCATTTTATATCTCTTCCAGGAACGCCAGTTGAAACGGAAACAGCCGAGTACGTGGAGTCAAAGATTGCCTCCGCTCGGGATGCTGGATGAGATTATCACGCGGTCCATCGGCGTGGGCTTTGCGTTCATCACGGTGGGAATGCTGGCGGGAAGCATCTGGGCGTTTGTCGAGTTCGGAACGCGCTGGGTGACGAAGCCGAGTATCGGCTTATCGTACGTAACGTGGAGCATTTATCTGGCGCTGGTTTTCTTTCGCGCGACGGCGGGATGGCGCGGCAGGAAAGTCGCGGTGCTGGCGTTGATCGCGCTGTGCTGCTCCGCGATGACGTGGGTGGCGCACGCGCGGCTGGAGTACATGCTGACGCAATGAAGCTCCTGGTGGCGGGCGTTAGTCATAAGACCGCGGATGTGGAGTTGCGCGAGCGGCTGGCGATTCCGGAGAAGTCCCTTGCGGACGCTTTGCGCAGTTTGCGGCGCTACCAAGGCGTGGCGGAAGCGGTGGTGCTTTCCACGTGCAATCGGGTGGAGTTTGCGGTAGCGGCGGACGATGGGGCGGACCCCTACGCGGCGATCGCGGAGTTCTTAGGCACGCGCGGACTTTCACTTGAAACGATGGGCGCGCATTTCTTCCGGTGCGAACAACGCGCGGCGATCGAGCATGTGTTCCGAGTGGCTTCGAGCCTAGACTCGATGGTGGTGGGTGAACCGCAGATCCTGGGGCAATTGAAGGCCGCGTACGGCGCGGCGAAGCGGGAAGGCGCGGTGGGAAGCATGCTCGAAATGGTCATGAGCCGGGCGTTCTTCGTCGCCAAGCGCGTGCGCAGTGAAACCGGGATTGGGCAGATGGCGGTGTCGGTGAGCTATGCGGCGGTGGAACTGGCGCGCAAGATTTTCGGATCGCTGACCGGCAAGAAGGTGATGATTGTGGGCGGCGGCAAGATGTCGCAACTGGCGGCGCGGCATCTGCGGCGCAGCGGGGCTTCACACATCTTCGTCGCGAACCGGACGCATGCAAGAGCGGTGGAGTTGGCGGAGTTGTTTCGAGGCACGGCGGTGGAGTATCCGCGCTTTCCGGCCATGCTGCCGGAAGTGGATATCTTGATCGCGTCGAGCGCGGCGCCGGATTTTATTCTCACGGTGGAAGAAATGCAGCGGGTGCGGTCGGCGCGAAAGAACCGGCCGATTTTCCTGATCGATATCGGCGTGCCCCGCAATATTCAACCCGAGATCAACAAGATCGACAACGTGTTCCTGTACGATATCGACGATCTGCAGGGCGTGGTAAACAGCAACATGCGGGAGCGCGAGCGGGAAGCCGCGCGGGCGGAGGAAATCGTCCAACAGGAAGTGGACGTTACCATGGCGCGGCTGCGGGCGCGGGAGATTGCGCCGACCATCGTTTCGCTGCAGGAACAGTTGGAAGAGATTCGGGAGTCGGAATTGGCGAGGGCCACGCGGCGGCTGGGCGAGTTGAGCGCGGAGCAGCGCGAGACGATCGACCTGATGACGCGCTCGATCGTGAATAAAATTGCGCATGGGCCAATCTCGGAACTGCGGAAGCAGGCGGGCGATCCCGATGGGGCGCAGGTGGTGAATGCCATCCGGCGAGTATTCCGCCTGCGCGAACCAAATCCGAAATAGGCGAGCCCGCTAGCGAGAATTGTGGAGAAGACATGTTGGTGATTGGTTCGCGCGGGTCGCAACTCGCGCTATGGCAGGCTCATTACGTTCAACGCCGTTTGGAATCGCGCGGGCATGAGTGCCGCGTGGAGATCATCACGACCACCGGCGACCGCATTACGGACGTTCCCCTGAACAGCGTGGGGACGAAGGGCCTGTTCACCAAGGAGATTGAAGAGGCGCTGCTCGATAAGAGCATCCATCTGGCGGTGCATAGTCTGAAGGACCTGCCAACGGAGCTTCCGAAGGGTTTGACGATCGCCGCCACCCCGCAGCGCGAGTTCGCGAACGACGTGATGGTGGGTAAGCAGCTGCGGCAACTCACGCCCGGTTCGCGCGTGGGCACGAGTTCGCTGCGGCGCACGGCGCAGCTTCGGCGCTACCGGCCGGACTTGAATGTGGAATCGATTCGCGGCAACATCGATACGCGGCTGCGCAAGCTGGATGAGGGGCAATACGATGCGATCGTGCTGGCGGCGGCGGGTTTGCGGCGGCTGGGCTGGAACGATCGCGTGGCGGAAGTGCTGGCGCCGGAAGTGATGTGCCCGGCGGTGGGGCAAGGCACGCTGGCCATTGAGACGCTTCACGAAGGCGCGGGATTCGACGCGTGCGCGGTGTTGGACCATCCATGGACGCGCTTCTGCGTTACGGCGGAACGCGCGGTGCTGGCGACGCTGGGCGGAGGATGCCAGATCCCGATGGGCAGCTTCGCGAGTATCGTCGATAAGGAGATGCAGATCATGGGCGTGGTGATTGCGCCGGATGGCAGCAGCCTGATTCGCGAACAGATGGAAGGCGACTATACGCAGCCGACCAAGCTGGGCCGGGCGATCGGAGAGCGGCTGATCGCGCGCGGCGCGCTGGAGATGATCGGGCCGGCTCTGAGCGGCCAGCGCGATGCAGAGGTCTGATGACGGGGAAGGTTTACCTGGTGGGCGCCGGCCCGGGTGATCCGGAACTGCTGACGCTGAAAGGCCGGCGAGTGCTCGCGCAGGCCGATGTCGTTTTCTACGATCACCTGGCGCCGGACTCGCTTCTGGATTTGGCGCCGCCGCAAGCCGAACGCGTCTATGTGGGCAAGAAGCGATCCAGCCATGCGTTCTCGCAGGAAGAAATCAGCGCCATGCTGGTGGCACGGGCGCGCGCGGGCAAGACGGTGATTCGATTGAAAGGCGGCGATCCGTTTCTGTTCGGGCGCGGCGGTGAAGAAGCGGAAGCGCTGTTCGACGCGGGGGTTGCTTTCGAAGTGGTGCCCGGAGTGACGTCGCCGGCGGGAATCGCGGCGTACTCGGGTATTCCGCTCACGCATCGCGAACATACTTCCGTGGTCAGCATTGTGACCGGGCATGAGGCGGATGCGATTCAGTGGGATCAATTCCTTCATTCGGGGACGCTGGTGATCCTGATGGGGCTATCGAATTTCGAAACGATCGCCGAGCGGATTATCGCTGGGGGAAGGCCGCCGGAAACGCCCGCGGTGGCCGTGCGCTGGGGCAGCCGGCCGGATCAGCAAACGGTGGAAGGCACGCTGGCGACACTGCCCGCACGCATCCGCGAGAGCGGATTAAAGCCGCCCGCGACCGTCATCATCGGCGAAGTGACGAAGCTGCGCGCCAAGTTGAATTGGTTTGAAAGACTGCCGCTGTTCGGCAAGCGGGTGCTGGTGACGCGGCCGCGCGGGCAATCGGCGGGGATGATGACGAGCTTGCGCGATTTAGGCGCCCAGCCGATTGAGTTCCCCACCATTGCGATAGAGCCCGCGAGCGATTGCGGTCCGCTCGACCGCGCCATCGACCGGTTGGAAGAGTATGACTGGCTGATTTTCACAAGCGTGAACGGGGTGCGCGCGTTCTTTGCACGGCTGGACGGATCGGCGTATGATTTGCGGCGGCTGCGGGCGAAGATTGCGGCGATCGGCCCGGCGACGCGCGAGGCGCTGGAACAAGCGCATCTGAAAGTGGACGCGATGGGGCGCGAGTTTCTGGCGGAAGGATTGGTGGAAGCGCTGGCGGAATTCCCGCTCGAGGGGCAGCGGGTGCTTCTGGTTCGCGCCGCGGTTGCGCGGGACTTGCTGCCGCTGGAACTGGAGAGACGGGGCGCGAAGGTGGAGGTGGTGGAAGCGTACCGGACGGCGCCCGCTCCGGGACTCGAAGAGCGCGCCGCGCAGGTGATCGCGCATCCGCCGGACTGGATGACGTTCACCAGTTCGTCCACGGTGGACCACTTTTTCAGCGCGGTTTCGCCTTCTTCCGTACACGTTTCGAGAGCGGCTTCCATTGGTCCGGTGACGTCGGGGACGCTGAGGAAATATGGCGTCGAACCGGCGGCCGAAGCATCCATCTATACGATGGAGGGCTTAGTGGAGGCTATCCGCCAAGTGAGTATAATCGAACTGTGAAATCAGGGGTTTGGACGGTTTTTGCGGTGGCGGTCACGCTGATTTCCTGCGGCGGCCGGATGCAGACGCGCGAAGCCGTGGAGCGCGGAGTTCTCAAAGGCGTGGCGGCCCGCGGCATCAACGCAAACTCGATGGATGTGAGCGTGACGTCAGTGAAATTCCACGGCAAGCAAGCGGATGCGGTGGTGTCGTTCGCGCCGAAAGGTGGCCGACTGTCAGACGGTCTGACGATGCGCTATACGCTGGATCAACGCGATGGCGAGTGGGTGATCACGGGACGCTCCGGCATGAACATGCAGCAGCACGCGGGCGGCATGCAGACGGCGCCGCCGATGATGGATCAGAACTCGGGAGCCGATACCGCGACGCCCGGTTCAGAGCGTCCGCTGCCGGCGGGACATCCACCCCTTGACGGCACCCCCAGATGAAGACGGTCGCGGTGCTCGGCGGTGGTCCAGCCGGCGCATTTGCAGCGGAGCGGTTGGTATCGCAGGGTTTCCGCGCGATTGTACTCGATGAGAAGCTGGCGTGGGAGAAGCCTTGCGGCGGCGGACTCACGTACAAGGCTTACCATCAGTATCCGTTTTTGATGGACAATTCCACGCCCAGGAAAGTGGTGCATGAGACCGTGCTCGCCGCGCCGGAGGCGGGAAGCGTCAGACTGAAGCTGGAAGCGCCGCTCCTGATTTACTCGCGGCTGGATCTGAATCGACTGCTGCTGGAGCGGGCGGTGAGGGCGGGCGCGGAGTTCGAAAAGACGCGCGTGCTTGGCTTGGATCGGCATGGTGATGGCTGGCGGATTCGCACGCAGACCAAGTCGATCGAGGCGGCTTACTGTGTGGTTGCGACAGGTGCGCGCAACTCGCTCCGGGATGTGGGAACGCAGCTTTCCGCGGCCGACACGATGTCCGCGCTCGGATACTATGTCCCGGGCGAGCGGGAACAGATCGACATCGAATTTCTGGCGGATCTGGACGGCTATATCTGGGTGTTCCCCCGGTGCGGACATTTGTCGGTAGGCATCTGCGGCAAGGGCGAACAGGCGTCGTCGCTGCGGCGGCGATTAGAAAATTACATGCAGCGGAACGGATTGAGCCGCGCGGGCGCGACTTTTTATAGCCACCTGCTGCCGAGTCTGGATACGCCGGCGTGGCGGAAGAATCGGGTGGCGGGACCGGGTTGGATGGCGGTGGGCGATGCGGCGGGGCTGGTGGATCCGATTACGGGCGAAGGTCTTTACTATGCCATGCGCTCGGCCGACTTGGCTGTTCAGGCGCTCGCCACGAATGGGCCGGACGCCGCGCCGCATGCGTATCAGCGGTTGCTGGGACGTGATTTCGCGGACGATCTGGAGTTCGGATCACGGCTGGCCAAGCGCGTGTTTCATGGCAGGTTTCTCTGGGGATCTTTCCCCAGCCGGATGGTGCAGATGACGCGCCGTAGTCCGCGGATCACTTCCATGATGCAGGACCTGTTTGCGGGCACGCAGAGCTACCTCACGCTGAAGCGGCGCTTGCTGGAAAATCTGAACGGCAGCCTGGTGGATATCGCCTTGAGCTCCTGGTTCAGCCGCGCGGTTCCCGGCTCGGTGAGTAAGTGAACAACCACGAGCGGTCGAAAGCGCTTTTTGAGCGGGCGCAGAAGTCGATTCCGGGCGGAGTCAATTCGCCGGTGCGGGCATTTCGCGGGGTCGGCGGCACGCCTCCGTTCATCGTCCGCGGCGAGGGCTCGCGGATTTTCGACGCGGATGGCAATGAATACATCGACTATATCGGATCATGGGGTCCTTTATTGTTGGGGCATCGTTTTCCGCCGGTGCTCGCGGCGCTCAAGGAAGCGATGGACCACGGCACCAGTTTCGGTGCGCCCACCGAGCGGGAGATTGAGCTGGCGGAACTGATCCGCGAAATGGTGCCGTCGGTTGAAATGGTGCGCCTGGTGAATTCGGGGACGGAAGCGACCATGAGCGCACTGCGCGTGGCGCGGGGATTTACCGGCCGCGACGTCACCATCAAATTCGAAGGCTGCTATCACGGCCATGTGGATTCGCTGCTGGTGAAGGCCGGATCGGGAGTGGCGACGCTAGGGCTGCCGGATTCGCCGGGCGTGCCCCGCGGCTTCAGCGATACCACGCTGGCGCTGCCGTTCAATGACGCGGACGCGGTGGAAAAAGCTTTCCAATCGCGCGGGGAGCAGATTGCGGCGGTGATTGTGGAGCCGGTTTGCGGGAACATGGGATGCGTTTTGCCCGAGCCCGGCTTTCTGGGAGCGCTGCGCGAGATTACTGCGCGGTTCGGGGCGCTCCTTATTTTCGATGAAGTCATGACGGGCTTCCGGCTGGCGCCGGGCGGCGCGCAGCAGATCTACGGAATCAAGCCGGATCTGACCACGCTGGGCAAAGTGATCGGGGGCGGATTGCCGATCGCGGCTTACGGAGGCAGGCGGGACATTATGACCTTCGTCGCGCCCAGCGGGCCGATTTACCAGGCGGGAACGCTCTCCGGGAATCCGCTGGCCGTGGCGGGCGGTCTAGCGATGCTGCGGCATCTGCGGAGCCATCCGGAGGTGTATGAGCGCCTTGATCAATCGACCGATTTTTTGGCCGCCGCGCTACCGCGGGATGCGGTGACGGTGAACCGGATCGGGTCTATGATGACGTGGTTCTTCACGCGGCAGCCCGTGGAAGATTATGCGGGCGCTCTGACCAGCGATCGCGCGCGCTTCGGCAGATTCTTTCACGCCATGCTGGAGCGCGGGATTTACCTCCCTCCGTCCCAATTCGAATCGCTATTCGTTTCCGCGGCTCATACCGGGGAAGATTTGGCGCGGACGGCGGAAGCGGCGCGGGAATCGTTCGTGGCGTCCGAAGCTGCATAGAGCGGGAGTGTTATCGAAAACCGGGAGCCCGCGCCGGCCTGGGATTCCACTTCGATGGAACCGTAGTGCTGAAGGGCGATGGTTTGCGCGATGGCGAGACCGAGCCCATGACCGCCGGAGCCGCGGTTGCGGGACGGGTCAGCGCGATAGAACCGTTCGAAGATGTGCGGCAAGGCGGATTCCGGGATGCCACAGCCGGTGTCGCGCGTAATCAGCCGAATCAGGTTTGCATCGCGTTCCACACTTACCGTGACCTTGCCTCCTGGCGGAGTATACTTCACGGCATTTTCCAGCACGGCGAGTAACATGCGCCGGAGAGACGACTCATGTCCGATAACCGGCAAGCTATCCGGACAATGCTCCAGATTCATCTCTATGCTTCGATCGGACGCGAGCGGCGCTATCTCCTCACAGGCTTCCTGAATAGGCCGGCGAAGATCCAGCTCGATCATTTCGGCGGAGACGGCATGGTCGCCCGCGCGGGCGAGAAAGAGTAAGTCACTTACTAACTGAGTCATCCGCTCAGACTCCGTTTCTATCTGCCGCAGAGCTTCCCGGTAATGACTTTCAGGACGTTCCCGCCGCAAAGCGATCTCGGCGGTGGAACGGATGATGGCGATGGGAGTACGGAGTTCGTGCGAAGCATCCGAAGTAAATTGTGAAATGCGGGTGACTGCGATTTCCAGCCGCGCGAGCATATCGTTCCAGGTCGTCGCAAGCTGCTGGACTTCGTCGTTGGCGTTGGGTACGGGAAGTCTGCGCGAGAGATCTTCGATTCCGATCAGCCGCGCCGCGTTGGTCATCGCGGCTACCGGAGCAAGCGCCCGGGCGCTCAGTAAGAATCCACCGATGGCGGCGATGATGACGACGGTGGGAATTGTCCCCAGCATCACGAGACCCAATTGCCTTCCGGCGCGCAGGGCCGGATCAGTAGCCGCGGCGATGATAATCCAATACTCACCACCGACAAGAGAAACGGGATGGGCGAGTAACCGGTAGTGGTTTCCGCGCCACTCCACCTTCCGGCGGAAGTCGGATGGGTTGGCCGCAGTCCCGAACGCGTGGGCGCGAGCGTCCTGAAAGAGAAGACTTGCGTCGCCGCTGGAGAAAAGCGAGCGATGCGCCGGGCTCACCACCTCAACGGAATAGTTTGCCGGTAGCGAGCCGCTTAATTCGCTTAGCTCATGCGCAAGCGTCGAAACGTCTTCCGCTTCTTCGATGCGTAAGTACTCTTCGAGCCCCTGCGCGTGAGTAGACAAGCCGTTATCCACATCCGTCATCGTCTGCTGGAACATGGCGACCCACACCAAGGCGCCGAATAAGACCAGCCCGCACAAGAGCACCACCGAGTACCAGAACGCCAGGCGAACCCGGATAGCGCGACGATTCAAATCTCTTCCTCGCGCAAGCAGTATCCGACTCCGCGGACTGTGTGGATCAGCCTGGGCGAACCGGGTTGATCGATCTTGTTTCGCAGCAGGCGAATGAAGGCTTCGAGCGTGTTTTCTTCGATAGTCGCCTCGAAGCCCCAGATCGCGGACAGGATGCGCTGCCGGTTGATCACCGTCCCTTTGTGCCGTAGAAGTAACTCCAGCAGGCTATACTCTCTGGGCGTGAGACTAATATGGCGGCTCCCGCGGATCACGGTGCGGCCCGCAGTATCAACTGTAAGATCTCCTACCTGCATGCGAACGCCCTGCGGGATGCTACCGCGGCGGCCGACGGCGCGGATGCGCGCCAGCAGCACTTCGAAAGAAAAGGGCTTAGTCAGGTAATCGTCCGCGCCTATATCGAGGGCGCGAACCACGTCGGCGTCGGAGTCTTTGGCGGTTAGCATCAACAAAGGAGTTTGGTTGCGTGCTTCCCGCAGTTGGCGCGCTACGGAAAATCCGTCGAGACGAGGCAGCATGATATCGAGAACGATGACGTCAAAGGATGACGCCGCCGCCATACCGAGCCCCGTCTCCCCATCGGGCGCGATGGTCGCATGGTGGCCCTCTTCAATCAGCGCTGACCGCAAAAGGTTCGCCATGCGCGGTTCGTCTTCTACAACCAGAATGTGCATCGCTTATCATGGTAATCCCGGGTAGTCATCCGGTCAGACTACCGACGCACCGCTTTCAGCGAACTTTCAGCAATGACTGGTCGAATCTTAGTAACTCACTTTCTGTGTTGCTTATTAGTCGGATGGTGTCCCGGAGCACGCGCCCAGGTGAGTCAACCTCTATTGCGGGTGACCTTACAGGATGCGTTGGACCGCGCCAAACGCTACGGGGGTCAGGTGCAGTCAGCTAGTTTCGCGGCGCGGTTGGCGCATGAGGATACCAGCCAGTCAAGGGCTGGATTACTACCGACGGTTAGCGCGCTGAATCAATTCATCTACACGGAAGGCAACGGCACGCCCTCGGGAGTATTCGTTGCAAACGACGGCGTTCATGTGTATAACGAGCAGGCCGTTGTGCACGAGGATTTGCTGAACGTAGTCCGCCGGGCTGAACTGCGCCGCGCGCAAGCGGCCGAAGCGGTGGCCGCCGCCAAACGGGATGTTACTTTACGCGGTCTGAACGCTACCGTGGTACAGGCCTTTTACAATGTCGTCGCCGGCGCCCGTAAGCTGGCGAATGCACAGATCAGTCTGGAGAATGCATCGCAGTTTCTGGATATTACAAATAAGCAGGAACGCGGCGGCGAAGCGGCGCGCGCGGACGTGATTAAAGCTCGCCTGCTGCGGCAGCAGCGCGAGCGGGATCTGGGCGACGCCCAACTCGCAAGCGAGAAGGCCAAGGTGGCGCTGGCCGTCCTGATCTTCCCGGATGTTACCACCGACTTTGCCGCGGTTGACGATCTTGACAACCTACCGCCCTTGGATCAACTGACATCGGTGACATCCGAAGCAACGGCAACGAGTCCCGACGTCCGCGCGGCACGGGCCGGCCTAACGGAGGCTTCGCGGGAAAGCGATGTGGCCAGGTACGCTTATCTGCCAAGCCTGGCGTTGGATTTCTACTATGGGATCGACGCCAATCAGTTTGCCGCCACTACCGATTCTCCTACGCCCGAATCCGGCCGCAGCACGTTGCCGGACTATCTGGTTTCGAACCGTCACAATTTGGGCTACTCCGGCCAGATTACGTTGAATATTCCCATATGGAACTGGGGGGCGACGCGCAGCAAAGTAAGGCAGACGGAAATTCGAGAGGAGCAGGCTAAGTTGGATTTATCGGTGGCGCAAAGGCAACTTCGGGCCAATATCGCGAGTGACTATATGGAAGCCAAAGCGGCCGGGGAACAAATAGAGTCTTTGCGATCCGGCGTGGATCTTTCCGTTGAAAGCTTACGCCTCACTTTACTTCGATATCAAGCGGGCGAATCCACTGTGCTTGAGGTAGTAGACGCGCAATCCACCTTGACGAACGCACGAAATGCGTATGCCGATGGTTTGGTCCGCTACCGCGTGGCGCTGGCGAACGTGCAGTCTCTGACAGGACACCTCTGACATGGCATTGAGACGCTTTGCGGCGCTCGCGCTTACGCTCATGCTTTGCGCCTGCGCTAAGCCAAAGAAACAAGAGGCCGATGCCGATGCGGCAACACCGGTGGAAACAGCCAAAGCAACTACAGAATCGATCCGGCAATTCGTGACGGCCGACGCTGTTTTGTATCCGGTAAGTCAGTCGGCCATAACCGCCAAGATTAGTGCGCCCGTGCGGCGGTTCTTAGTCAATCGCGGGGATTCTGTAAAGCGGGGTCAGTTACTGGCGGAACTGGAAGACCGTGATCTTGTTTCGGCGCTGGATGAGAGCAAGGCTCTCTATGATCAATCCGAAGCACAGTTCCAGACCATGACCAAAGGAACACTTCCGGATGATACTGCCAAAGCGCAGGCGGATTTGGATACTTCCCGGCAGGCTCTTGACGCGGCCCAAAAGCTTTATGACAACCGCGTCGCGCTGGTTCGTGAAGGAGCGCTTGCCCAAAAAACCGCCGACGATGCCAAGGTGGCGCTGGTGCAGGCTCAAAGTCAATTTGATATCGCGCGGCGTCATTGGGATTCTCTACAGACCGTAAGCCGGACGGGACAGACCAGAAGCGCGCAGAGTCAAGTGGATGCGGCGAAGGCGCGTCTCGCGGGAGCGAAGTTACAGGTCGGGTACGCGGAAGTGCGAAGTCCCATCAACGGGATTGTGGCCGATCGCGCTCTCAACGCCGGTGAGATGGCAAGCAGCGGAACGGCATTAGTCACCGTGGTGGATGTTTCTGACATTGTGGCGCGCGCCAACATACCCGTTCGGGAGATTGTCCGGATACATACCGGCGATCAGGCGACCATCACGGCGCCCGATGGGCAACTTACCGGCCGCGTTACCGTAGTGAGCCCGGCGGTGGACCCCGCGAGCACGACCGTGGAAGTCTGGGTTCGCGCCCGCAACCCCGGCGATCGGTTGAAGCCCGGAGTTACGGCCAAGGTATCCATCCAGGCGCGCACCATTCCGAACGCCATCGTGATTCCCGCCGCGGCTTTGTTGGCCTCCGGTGAAGGCGAGAATGAGGTGATGTTGGTGAGTTCGGATTCCATCGCCCATGAACAGAAGGTGGAAGTCGGCATCCGAAACGGGGACAAGGTGCAGATCACGGAGGGTGTCAAGAACGGAGATATCGTCGTCATTTCCGGCGGGGTGGGATTAGCGGACAAGGCCAAAGTGGAAGTGGCCCATGAATGACCCGCTCCCCGATGAACACTGGACCGAACGTTTTGCAAAGCCTATCCTCTTTATCGTTCTGACTTTAGTCGCGGTCGGCGCGTACCTCGCCACGACGATTCCCGTTTCTGTGTTTCCGTCGACGGATTTTCCGCGCATTCTGGTCGGAATCGACAACGGCGTGATGCCGATCGATCAGATGGAAGTCACCCTTACCCGACCGGTGGAAGAAGCTGTGAACACGGTGCCGGGGCTGCGGAGCGTCCGCTCCACCAGTTCGCGCGGGTCGGCCGAGATTGATCTTTTCTTCGACTGGAACGTCAACATGTTTCAGACGCTGGACTTGGTGAACGCGGCTCTCGCGCGCGTCCAGGGTTCTCTTCCCGCAACAGCCCGGCTTACCGCAAACCGGCTTACGTTCGCGGCGTTCCCGATTCTGGGTTACAGTCTTACTTCCAACACGATTCCGCAGACTAAGTTATGGGAAGCGGCAACCTATGACATGAAGCCCCGGTTGAATCGATTGCCGGGGGTCTCCACAGTGGTAGTGCAAGGCGGCCAAGAGCCGGAATTTCTGATTCAACCCGATCCGGCCAAACTGCTACAAACGCAAGTAACAATACCGGGCATTCTGGATGCGGTGGCCCGCGGTAACTTACTCGATTCCCCGGGCCTTCTGGAGAACCGCCACCAATCGGTATTAGCCCTGGTGAGCGGACAGGCCGCTACTCCGCGGGAGATCGCCGACATCGTTCTGAAGCTAACTCCGGCGGGTGTCCCGGTACGTGTCGGCGATGTCGCCGGCGTTTTTCCTTCGGTCAAGCCGGTATACACCACCGTCACCGCTAACTCCAGGCCGGCCGTTCTCCTCAACGTGTTCCGTCAGCCTAACAGCAACACGGTGGCGGTAGCGGACGAGGTTCATTCAGAGATCGAGAACCTTCGCCACAGGCTCCCTGCCGGGATCGATATCTCCGCGTTCTACGATCAGTCCGAACTGGTTCGAGATTCAATCGGTAGCGTGCGTGATGCGATCCTGATCGGTCTGGCGCTTGCCACCTTCATCCTGGTTTTGTTTCTTCGCGATTGGGGTAGCTCTCTGGTGGCTGGTCTAGTGATCCCGGCCACCATTGCGATCACCTGCATTGTTTTGCGCTTAGTGGGGCAAAGCTTCAATCTGATGACCCTCGGAGGACTGGCGGCCGCCGTAGGACTTGTCATCGATGATGCGATCGTGGTGGTAGAGAATATCGTCATTCACCGGCAATCTGGTCAGACCAGAGCCGAAGCCGTGCGCAGCGCGCTGGCGGAGATCCGGGTTCCCTTAGTAGGTTCAACCATTACGCCGATCGTAGTGTTTCTCCCGCTAATCAGCATCACCGGCGTGACCGGGACGTTTTTCCGCGCGCTGGCGGTAACGGTGGGCGCGGCCTTACTAACTTCTCTTGCGCTTGCCCTCACCTGGACTCCGGCGCTGAGCGTCCACTTACTCAGCCGGAAGCCGCGCGCGGAAAAAAAGAAAGGCGGGCGCTCCGGCGGGTTTTACGAACGCTCGCTCAACCTGGTTTTGGAACGGCCTTGGCTACTTGCGGTGTGCTGCGTGGTCCTGATCGGCGCATCTTACTTCTGTTACCAGTCGATCGGTTCGGACTTATTGCCGGAGATGGATGAAGGCGGATTCATTCTCGACTACCTCATGCCGGCCGGGTCGTCGCTAGCCGATACAAATCGGATCATCTCCGGCGTTGAGAACTTGCTAAGCAAGATTCCGGAAGTAGAGAGTACGTCCCGGCGCACCGGCCTGCAACTGGGTTTGGCGGCGGTCACGGAGTCCAATCGAGGAGACTTCACAGTGAAACTGAAACGGAAACGCACCCGGAGCGTGCAGCAGGTGATCGCGGATGTCCGCGAGCGGGTCGGCAAAGAGTTTCCCGTGCTCGATACCGAATTTCCGCAAATTCTGCAGGACTTGATCGGCGACTTGACGAACTCGCCGGATCCAATCGAAGTCAAACTCTTCTCGCCGGATGCGGACCTGCTCGCTAAGTGGGCGCCGCGGATAACGGACGCGCTGAAAAAGATTCCTGGCGTGGTTGATCTTAAGAACGGAATCGAGAATACGGTTAGTGGGCCGGCGACGATCTTCTCGGTCGATCCCTCGGCGGTAGCGCGGTCCGGCTTTACCCCGCAGGAAGTGGAACTGGATGTCAGCGCGATTCTGCAAGGCGAAACCGCGGCTTCACCTGTGATTGCAAACGGTCATGCATATACTTTGCGGGTGCGTTTGCCGGAGAGCAACAGGGCGACTCTAGATGATATCCGCGATACCTTGCTCGTAAGTTCGACCGGCAAGACGGCGACGCTGGGAGCACTGTCCACGATTCGTGACTTACCCGGCCAGACAGAGATTCTCCGCGAGAACCTGCAGCGCGAAGTCGCCGTTACCGCGCGCCTGGAGGGAACCAACCTGGGCGACGGCGTGGCGGCGGTAAAGAAATCGGTTGCGGCGCTCCACGTTCCGCCGGCGATTCGCGTCGAGTACGGGGGCACTTATGCCGAGCAGCAGAAGTCGTTTCGCGACTTACTCATCGTCCTCGCGTTAGCGGTAGTGCTGGTCTTTATCGTCCTGCTGCTCGAATTCCGAACATTCGCCGCCCCGGTGGCCATCCTGTCATCCGCGATACTCTCAACCTCAGGCGTGTTCCTGGCCCTTTGGATTTCTGGAACCACTTTCAACCTATCGTCTTTCATGGGCCTCATTATGGTCATCGGGATTGTGGCGAAGAACGGCATTCTATTGCTTGACGCCGACCAGCGATTCCGCGCCGAGGGCATTGCGCCACGCCGCGCCATGATTGAGGCCGGAGAACGCCGGCTAAGACCCATCGTGATGACCGCGCTTGCCACCGTGGCGGGCATGATTCCGCTTTCGCTGGCGCTCGGCGCCGGATCGCAGATGTTACAGCCTCTCGCGATCGCGGTGATCGGCGGCATTGCGGCTTCGCTCGTGCTCTCGTTAGTGGTGACGCCGGCCGTCTATTACTACGCCTCGGGAAGTTCAGCGCCCGTCCATTAGTTCCCTTAGCCGGGCATAGCCCGCGCGGCTGACCGGAATTCGTTTTCCATCGGTGAGTACCGCGATGCGCGCGTCTTTCGAGAAGGGTTCAATCTTAGTAACCCGCTCTAAGTTGACGATGTACGACCGATGCACCCGCACAAATAGAGCCGGGTCCAGGGACGCTTCCAGGCTAGCCAGGGACTGCTGTTTCAAGTGTGTTTTCTGCTTACTGTGAAACGCCACATAGTCATCCTGAGCTTCGGCATAATCCAGTTCCGCAACGGGGACGATGGTAACGCGCGTCCCATCCCTGACCACAATCCGCTGGGCATACTGATCCGCGGGACGCGCGGCGGCGGTCAGATCCCCCGCGGACGGCATGGGCTGTTTCTCGGCCAGGCGCCGCTTCACCTTGGTTAGAGCCGTGCGGAACCGCTCCTCGCTAAAAGGCTTCAGCAGATAGTCCACCGCCGCCGCATCGAAAGCCTTCATCGCGTATTGGTCGAACGCCGTGACGAATACTACGGCGATCTCACGGTCGATCAACTCAAGCACTTCGAATCCATTCAGCTTCGGCATCTGTACATCCAGGAACACCAGGTCCGGCTTTAATTCAATTACGGTCCTCACGGTTTCGAATCCGTTCCCACACTCCGCGATCACCTCGATATCTTCCGAGGAGCGTAGATATTCCAGGAGTAACTTCCTCGCCAACTCTTCATCATCGGCGATGATGGCGCGAATCATGCCTTCGCCTCGCACGGAAATGACATGGAAACCTTATAGCGGTTCTCACCAATATCTATAGTCAGACTAGCCGCCGTCCCGTATCGCCGCTGCAGGCGGTCGCGTACATTCCGCAGGCCGATCCCGCTTCGGCGCGTCAACGGCGCTTCCGGATCAAACGGGTTCTCTATCGCGAAGAGCAAGCCTTCGGCGGCCAGCCGCGCGGAGATACAGATTTCTCCGCCTTCCACCAACGTCGCAATGCCATGTTTAATCGCGTTCTCCACTAGCGGCTGCACCAGAAGCGGAGGCACCGGGCAGTCTGAACAGGCAGCCTCAATGGTTTCAATCACGCGCAGGCGGGTTCCGAACCGGACTTGCTCCACATCGAGATAAGTGCGAGTCAGTTCAATCTCCTGGCCGAAAGAGATGGAGGCGCGTTCGCCCAATCCGAGGGACATCCGCAAGAAGTCTGAAAGACGGATGCACATATCGCGCGCCTTCGCCGGATCGATGGTAGTCAGCGCGCTGATTGAGTTCAGGCTATTAAAGAGAAAATGAGGGTTCACCTGCGCTTTCAGAGCCCGTAACTCGGCTTCCCGCGCGAGTACTTCCGCGTGACGGGAGGACTCGATGGCCAGCATGGCGTAATGGAACGCAATAGACAAGACGTAAATCAGGACGCCCGCCGCCGCTAACAACGGTGTGATGGGAGTAAGCTTACCGCCAAGCTCCGGAAACGATCTGGAGTAACTCGCCACCAGCCCCCAGGCCACCAATAGCAGGAATGCGCTGGCCATTACCGCCGCGGTGAGATGATTAAGTAGAAGCTTCCAAACCGGCGTCGCTCCGATCGGCAGAGCCTTGCATGCGTACCAGGGCGAAAGACACAGGAAGGCCAGGATGATAGTAACAGGCGCGGCCAGCATCGTACTCTGTTGCCCGCTGAACCCGCCGGAAATCGTAAGCGCCAGGCCGAACATAACGGCCAACGGAATCCAGGCCGTAAAGTAGAGTAGGAAATTAGCCTTGGTTCTGAAAATGGGGTGCATCGATCTTGACTCCAGCGGCCTCACTCTTAAGCCGGCACGTTGAGCGGCCGCTACTCTACGACCACGCCTCCGAACATGGCGAATCCGTTCACGATCAATAGCGGCGCAGTCGGGTCCGGCTGGCGGGTTCGAAGCAGCTCATCCTGATAACCGCCGAAGATGCCGGTGCCTCGCACAGCTACGCGCCAGGTGTCCGGAGCCTTGATGGAGATGCCTCCAAACATCGTATTCGCTTCGATGACAACGGGGTTATCGCCGGGGGCGACTCCCGCTTGCCGCAGATCGATCTCAATCCCGCCGAAGGCGCTGAATAGTTCACCGCCTAGAAAGTTCTGTGAGGTGATCACTCGACTTACTCCTCCGAATACCGCCCAGTCATGTAACAGGCGATCCGCATTTTCCTCTGAAGCTCCGGGAAACGCCGCATGTCCGTGACCCTCGCGATGCCAGTGACCCGCGCCATGCCCCCGGTGTTTGGCTAACATGAGCAAGCCCACCACGATCAATGCCAGCGGCCAGATCATCCTCAGGTGAATACTAAACAGATGTAAGTTGCGTAGCAGAAAAATCACGCCTACCAGAACGGGCACGATCGACACGATGCCGCGCGCGGAATTATGTCTCCGGAACAGCCCCGAAAGTCCGACGACGATCAGAATCACCGGCCAGTACACGCCGATATCGGACATTCTCACGATGCCGATGTTACTCAGGAAAAAGAACACGCCGGCCAGAATCAGGATGAGAGGAATCGGAGAGGCGGAATGCCTTGGCCGGGGCGGCGGAATTGTTGCCCCGGTACTCTCCCCGACCGGGTTTCCGGGATCCTTAATTCGCTCCCCGTTCGGATATCGCAAACCGCGCCGGATTTCGTCTTCAATGTCATTAGGCATGGTGTTCCTCTAAGACTGCTTCTTATCGCGCGCGGTGAGAAGTTGCGCGAGCCCGGTAGCTACAATCGAAAGCGGCCAGAACCGCGCAAGCCCATCTAAAGAAACGACGCCGAACTGGCTGCCGAGTAACAGTCCCGTACCGGAAACCATAAGCAGCAAGGTAAAAAGAATGGTAGTGGAATCGAATTTCATAATCGTAACCTCGATTCCGATCCTACCCGTGCCCAAGCCCCGGTTCATCTGGTTTTCGGCGAGTGACGGATAACTACCGGCGAACGCCGAAATTGCGCGGGCCTTTACATCCGCACCAGTTCCGGCGCGCGGGAAGGCACGCCGACGCGTAAGGAATCCAGGATGGGGCCGGCCATTGCCGTGGTGACCAGCGCCATCAGCACCAGCATGGAGTAAAGCGACTGCGGCAGGATGCGGGTTTCCAGTCCCAGGTTGAGAATCACCAACTCCACCAGCCCGCGCGTGTTCATCAGGGCCCCGAGCGCCGCGGCATCGCGCCATGCCATCCCCTGCGTTTGCGCCGCGAACATCGCGCCGCCGAACTTGCCCGCGGCCGAAACTAGAACAATGAGAATCGTTGTCATCCAGTTCCCTCCCGAGAAGACCGAGCGCAAGTCGGTATGTAGTCCGGTGGACGCGAAGAAAAGCGGCAGAAGTAGAAAAGTGGCGCCTTCCAACGTTCTCGATATCCGCTGCTCCGCCGCTCTCGGAGTAATCAGTCCGGCGATCAACGCGCCGATCAACGCATGCAGGCCAATCCATTCCGCGGCAAAAGCCGAGACCAACGCGATGAGGACAAACACCACCACAGAGTTCGGCGGATAGCGCTTCAAGATCGGCCTTACCAAAAGAAACATCACCAGCGCGTAGACCAAAGTGGAGAGCGCCAATCGCACCAGGGCCGAACCGTTCTGCCCGTTCTTCACCAACGCCACGATCGATGCGACCAGCACCCAGGCCGTCGCATCGCCGAATGCCGCGCACGTGATCGCGATGGAGCCCAGACGCGTTTCCACCAGATTGCGTTCTTCCAAAATGCGCGCCAAAACCGGGAACGCCGTGATGCTGATCGCGGTGCCGACAAACAGCGCAAAAGGCAGGAAAGCGCCGCGCGGCTGTTCCGTCCGCGGGTAAAGGAGGAATGCCAGCCCCAATCCCATCAGGAAGGGAAGAAACACGCTGACGTTGCTGGTGACGATCGCCAGCCGGCTGTGCTGCCGCAGATGTTCGGTCTCCAGCCGGACGCCGATCAGATAAACGAACAGCACCACCGCAAGCTGGCTCAGGACGGCCACCGAACCGAGGCTTTCATGGGGAAAAAGCAACTGCGACACGCCCGGTGCAATCCAGCCCAGCGCGGATGGCCCGAGCAGCATGCCCGCCACCATCTCGCCCACCACGCGCGGCTGCCCGATCCGGCGGAAAAGGGTACCCATCACGTGCGCCAATCCAAGGATCACAGCCAGTTGCAGCAACGCCGCGGCGGCGCTACTCAAGACAACATTCTCCGGTGCGCATTTTGTAAATTATCCATCATTCCACCCGTGCTGATTCGACGACAGCTGTGCCGGGCGCATCGAATTATTTGATGGAATCGAAATGGATCGGCGCCCTCGCGCATCTAAACGACTATGATTTCGAAGATGACCTTCCGCGCTTCCGTTTGCCTGTGTCTGGCGATGTCCGCCTTCGCTCAGCAGCCTGTGCGGCAGCCGGCCGAAGATGGCGGCGCGGAGCAGGCTTTCCAGTCGCGGGACTGGCCGGAAGTGGTGGACGCCTACACCCGCGTGACGAAAGAATCGCCCACCGACGGCGGCGCATGGTATCGCCTAGGCCGCGGGCAGGAAGAACTGGGCCGCTTCAACGAAGCGCTGGCCGCCTTTCAAAAAGCCGCGTCGCTCAGCTTCCAGCCGGGCCTTACGAAGGTTCGCATCGCGGCCTGCTTCGCCGCGCTCAGCGAGCCCGATAAAGCGCTCACCATGCTCGATCAATTAGCGTCCAGCGGTTTTCCATTGAAGCAGGTTATCGACGACGAACCGCGTTTCGCCGCCTTGCAGTTGGATCCGCGTTACAAGGCCATCATTGACCGCATCGAAATCAATGGCTCGCCCTGCAAGAACACGAAAGTGCCCGAGTATCGTCAGTTGGATTTCTGGGTGGGCCAGTGGGACGTTTTCGATGCGCACGGGAATCAGGTTGCCGCCGACAATGTGGACCTGATCCTCAAAGGCTGCGTCATTTCAGAGAACTGGACGGACGCGCTGGGCGCGGAAGGCAAAAGTTTCAGCCGCTACAACGCGCCCATGAAACAGTGGGAGCAGTATTGGGTGGATGAAGGTCCCACGCGCATGTTCTTCACCGGGCATTTCGAGCATGGCGAAATGCGCTTCCAGACGGAAGGTTTCACCAATGCCGGCGAACCCGTGAAGCGCCGGCTGACTTTCTCCGAATTAACCGATGGCTCCGTGCGCCAGTTAGCGGAGATCTCCAAAGATAACGGCGCCAACTATAAGGTGGAATACGATTTGACTTACAAAAAGCGCAAACCGGAAGCCGCAACGAAGCCCGGATCGTAAGACCCGCTTTTTCGCTACACTGAAACATGCCTGAAGTGCGCCATTCCGTCTGCGCGCTGGATTGTCCCGACACCTGTTCGCTGCTGGTCAACGTCGATGAATCCGGGCGCGGTTCCCGGCTGCGCGGAGATCCCGATCATCCCATCACGCGCGGCTTTCTCTGCGGCAAAGTCGCGCGTTATCTGGAACACGAATACTCGCCCGACCGCCTCCTTTATCCGCGGCGGCGGGTCGGCGCGAAGGGCGAAGGGCGCTTCACCCGCATCTCTTGGGATGAGGCTCTGGACGAAGTCGCGGACCGCCTGAAAAGCGCCGCGCGGGAACACGGCCCCGAGTCCATTCTTCCTTACAGCTACGCCGGTTCCATGGGCATGTTAAATGCGAATGGCATGGATCGCCGCTTCTTCCATCGGCTGGGAGCGTCGCGGCTGGATCGAACCATCTGCTCCGCGGCGGGAAGCGCCGGGTTGATCTCCGCGCTCGGCTTGCGCTATGGCACGGAGCCGGAGCAGTTCGTCCACTCCAAACTGATCCTGGCGTGGGGCGCGAACATCCTCGCCACCAACGTCCATCTCTGGCCGTTCATCGTCGAGGCGCGCCGGCGGGGCGCGAAATTTTATACCATCGATCCCGTACGGCAGAAGATCGGCACGCTCGCCGATAAACACTTCGGCATTCACCCCGGTTCGGACGCGGCTCTCGCGCTCGGGCTGATGCACGTCATCATCGGCGAGAAGCTTTATGACGTGGATTACGTCCGCGACCATACCACGGGCTTTGAAGAACTGGCCAGCAAAGCTTCCGGATTCCCGCCCGCCGCCGTCGCGCAGCTTACGGGCATTCCCGCCGAGGATATCGTGGCGCTCGCCCGCGAGTATGCGCGGACGCGTCCAGCCGTCATCCGGCTCAATTACGGCGTGCAGCGCTCAGAACGCGGCGGCATGGCTTTTCGGCTGGTAGCGCTGCTCCCCGCACTCACGGGCTCTTGGCGAGATCTTGGCGGAGGTCTGCAGGCCACCACTTCCGGCGCCTTTCGATTCAATCGCGCGAGCCTCGAAAAGCCCGAGTTGCAGAAAATTCCGCTTGGCCGGGAGGCGCGCATCGTGAACATGTCTTTGCTGGGTAACGCCTTGACCGAACTCACCGGCCCGCCGGTGAACGCGCTGGTGGTGTACTGCTCCAATCCCGCCGCCGTCGCGCCCGACCAAAACCAGGTGTTCCGTGGGCTTCGGCGCCCGGACCTGTTCACCGTGGTTCTGGAACAATTCCAAACCGATACCGCGGATTTCGCCGACATCCTGCTGCCTTCCACCACGTTCCTCGAACACACCGATCTCTACCTGGCGTACGGCCACTACTACCTGCAACTGGCGCGGCCCGCGCTTCCCCCGCCCGGCGAATGCCGCTCCAACGTGGACGTGTTCCGCGAACTGGCCCGCCGCATGGGATTCGACGACGCCTGCTTCGACGAGAGCGAAGACGACATGATTCGCGGCCTGCTCGCTTCGGGCGATCCGTTCCTCGAAGGCATCACTCTGGAACGGCTGGATCGCGAACGCTCGGTCCGGTTAAACGTTTCCGCCGAAGGTGAGCCGTTCCTGCCTTTCGCCCAAGGCAACTTCGGAACGGCGTCCGGAAAGTGCGAGTTCCACGCCGAAACCATCCATTACGAACCGCCGGTGGAATCGCGCCGGGGCGATGCCGGATTGCGCGCAAAATTCCCGCTCGAACTGGTCTCGCCTAAGAATCACGACAGCATGAACTCCACTTTCGGCAACCGCGCCGATACCGACCGCGACACCAGCGCAGCCACCCTTCACCCCGACGACGCCGCGGCCCGCCGCATCACCGACGGCGATTCCATCCGCATCTTCAATGACCGGGGCGCGTGCCTTCTGCGCGTGCGCGTCGCACCCGCCGTCGCGCCGGGCGTCGTCAGCGTTCCCTCCACCCGCTGGGCGCGCCGCGCTCCCGATTCCCGCAACATCAACGCGCTCACCAGCCAGCGCCTCACCGACATCGGAGCGGGTCCAACGTTCTATAGTTGTCTGGTTGAGGTGGAAAAGATTGGCGATTGAACGTAAACGCTTTGTAGCCTGCCTGGCCGTAAGCTTCACGATGATCATCGTGCCCGCGTGCCGGAAGCCGGTAAGCGGCACGGGGGACGACCGGTCTCCTTTCGCCAGCTCGGTTCGCATGAATGACCCGCGCGCGCAGCGTCAACTGGTCTCCGGAATTTACAATGTCGAGAACGGCGCCTGGCGATGGACTTCCAGCAAGTTCTCCGTCGCGTTGCAGCCGCCGCCGGGCGCTGACACCAAAGGCGCCAAGCTCGCCTTGAAGCTGAGCATTCCCGATTCAACCATTCACCAGCTGAATGTGGTCACCCTGTCGGCCAAAGTCGGCGATACCTCGCTTCCGCCGCAGACGTTCAACAAGCACGGCGATTACACCTACGAAGCCGACGTTCCCTCAACCGAACTCCGAAGCGCGCCGGTCCGCGTCGATTTCTGGCTGGACAAATCCATTCCGCCCAGTTCCACCGACCGCCGCGAATTAGGCATCATCGTCAACCAGGTAGGGCTTACCTCGAAGTAGCCGTTCATGCTGCTAAGCCTCGTCATTCCGGTCTTCAACGAAGTGGAAACGTTGGGGCTGCTCTTTCCTGCGCTCAAAGACGTTCTGCGCGAATCGGGCTGTTCGAGCGAGATCGTCTTCGTGGATGACGGCAGTCTCGACGGCTCATCCGAAATACTGGATGACCTCGCCGGGTCTGACGTCACGGTGAAGGTGCTGCACTTCAGCCGCAACTTCGGCCACCAGGCGGCCGTAACGGCGGGTCTTGATTTCGCTCGCGGCGACGCCGTCGTCATCATGGATGCGGATCTGCAGGATCCGCCCGCGATTATCCATCAGATGCTGGAACTGTACCGCGCGGGCTTCGAAGTGGTCTCGGCCCAGCGCATCAGCCGCGCTTCCGACAGCCCTTTCAAATCATGGACCGCCAAAGGCTTTTACTGGTTGATGAAAACCGCCGTGGACAAACGCGTCCAGCCCGAAGTCGGCGACTTTCGTCTGTTGAGCCGCGTGGTGGTGGACGCCGTGTGCCAGTTCCGCGAACAGCACCGGTTCATGCGCGGACTGATTGCGTGGCTCGGCTTTCGGGAAGCCGTGGTGCCATTCCACCGTCAGGCGCGCGCGGCCGGTGAAACCAAGTATCCGCTGAGTAAAATGCTGCGTTTCGCCTGGACCGCCATTTCCTCATTCTCGGCGTTGCCCTTGCGCCTCACCGTTCTCCTGGGCGCTTTGTTTATGATCGGCGGCGGCTTCTACCTGGCGTACGCGCTGTTCACCGCGTTGGTCGTGAAGTCCGTGGTTCCCGGTTGGACCTCGCTGGTTTGCATCCAGATCATCTTCTCCGGGATCACGCTGTTTGCCATCGGCATGGTGGGCGATTACGTCGCGCGCATTTATGAGGAGGCCAAGGCGCGCCCGCTCTACGTCGTCTCGTCGACTCGCAATCTCGCGCTGGCCCGCGATCAGGGCGTGCGAACGTACGTCGCCGGACGAACCGCCGGTTAGCGCTCTATTTTCACGCTGGCCGTTGCCGTCGCCAAAGTATTGGCTGCCGATAGCGCCTTCCCGCCGCTCACGTCCTGCAGATAGAACTTCATTTGATCACGCACCCATTTGCCGGTTTCCGCCGAACCCGAACCCGCCGCGTTGGCGAGCAGCGGCCCATTGCAGCTTTCCACGTGCAATTCCACCGGTGTTCCATCGGCCACGCGCCACTCGATTCGCACGACCGCCAAACCGGAATGGTCGGGAGTAACCGTCGTAGCGGGTACAATCACCATCGTCGCGGGGATTGTCCGCGCCTCCATCTTCGCCGCAAGCGCGTTCATCTGCTGCAAACCGTAAGCGGCTTCCGGATCCCCCAACTCAATCCCGCGTTCGAAATACGGACGGGCTTCCGCAAACAGAGACCAGCGCTCGAATCGCACTCGATCTACCGCCAGTTCCGTACGGCTGCCGATTTCCGAAGCCGGCTTGATGCCGCGCAGTTCCGGAATCAAATCTGCCGCCGAGTGGATCAGACTTCGGGCATTATCGCCGGGCGGCATCTCGTCTAGTGAACCGTCGGGGCGGTAGATCAGGAACAGATCGGCCTGCGCGAGATCGATCTTCGACGCTGGCAGGAACGCCACATTGCGCGAGCTTTTCCAATCGGGCTTGTCTCGCGGAGTGACCACTGACCAAAACCGGTCATTCCCGAACCGCCAGGTCGTATAAGTGTCCGAAGCCCACGGAACAAAAGGATTCTCCAGGCCGGCCACCACGATCCGCCGCGCGCGCGCCACTTCCGGGGCGGCGGTGTGGAGCGATGCCAGGAGGTTGCGGCCAATCTGTTCCTGCTCCAGATACCAGCGCATTTCAGTTGCCCGAAAAACCCCGCGGGTATGATCGCCGTAGAAATTTAGTAAAAGAGACACCACGAATATAACTGCCACTCGCCTCTGGGCGGACACCATTTCCGGCACTTCCAACAGAGCTACTGGAATAAGAACGAAAGGGACCGCCAACCAGGCGTATTCCCGGAAAATGTGATTGGGCAGTAGGGATATGGGGAGTAAGGCGCCCAACCCCGCGGCGATATACGCCGTCATCACGAGCCTGTTTCGTCTCGCCGAAACCGCCTGCGCCATACCCAGTGCGATGAAGACCACCATCGAGAAGCTAAACAACGCCATCCCGTAAATGGCGAACACCCGCAGAACGCTCCCCGGATGAGCGTCAATGTGGTACGAGGCGGCGGCCGTCGCTGAGGGATCTACGAAAGGGCTCGCCAGGCTTCGCGAGTAAAGAATTGCGGAAACCTCGGCTACCCCGCAGAACAAACTAAAGCCGATCGTCTGCCAACGTCTCCCATATAGAGCCAGCAGCGGCGCGATCAACGCAAATATCGAGACGAAGAACGCCTCCTTACTGAACGCGAACGCCAACACGCACACCGGGCAAACCAAAAGCGCACCCACCGAGGAATTCTTCAACCACGAAAGCCAGCAATGCAAAGCCAGCATTCCGAACAGCAGCGAGAACATCGCGGGCATGTCGTGCCGGTGCTCAATATAAAACCGCGGGTGAATGAAGACGAGATCCAGGTAGAGGATCGCTGCGACCCAGTTAAGATGCTTTGTGACCGGAGTGATTCGTGTGGCGTAGGAAAGGACGAGCAACACATCCAGCAGCGCCACGGCGATCCCGGCGGCCATCAATCCCTTCACGCCCATGGCGCCGAACAGCTTGAAGAGCAGGAACGTTACCGGCCGCGGATAATGCGCCGCCCGGGCCCACGAAACCTCCGCCATTCCCGTATAGTCATAGAAGTCGCCATGAAACGGCGCCAGCGGCCCTAGGTATCCCGGGAAGCCAAACCGCAGGCACAGGGCATACATCGCGGCGATCAGCAGCGCGAGCAGAACAATTCTTAGCTTCGGGACCATTCCGGATGGCGAAGATCAATTGTATCCGCCGCGCTTTTCAAGCTAGTTTGTTCTCAGAGCCTCCATGGGTGAAATGGAGCTTGCCCGCCATGCCGGAATCAGTGCCGCGCCCGCGGCGGCTATCCCCAGAGTCACCGTTGCCACCCCCAGGATGACGGGATCGTATTGATCCAACCCGTGTAATTGGCTTCCGAGAAACCGTCCGGTGGCCAAACTAAGCGGCAACCCCAGCAGAAGCCCGAATCCGATCAGCGCGAATGCCCCGCGCAGCACCAGCGCGAGCACGCTGCGCCGGTCCGCGCCCAGCGCCATGCGCACGCCTATTTCATTGGTGCGGGTACCCACTCCATACGCGGTAACTCCGTACAATCCAATGGAAGCCAGCACCAGCGCCAGCGCTCCGAACAGGGAGGTCAGCCGCGCGATCAGGCGTTCCTGGCTGAAGTTATTCGCCACCTGCTCAGTAAGGGTTTGCATCCGAAGCACGGGCAGCCGCCCATCCACGCCCGCAATCGCCTGCTTGACCTGCGTCTCCGTCAGCCGCGCGCCCGGGCGCATGGCGATGATCATGTCATGCAGGTAGTGCGACCGCAACTCGCCCGTCGTGTTCCCCGGCGTGTCATAGAGGGTGGATTGCACCGCGGGCGCGAAAAAGAACTCGCCCGGCGGTTTTTCCATCCCGTACGTCAGGTACCGGGCATCCGCCGCGACGCCCACAATCCGGTAATCGCTCGCGTACTGGATGGTGCCTTTCCCGAATCGCTTTCCAATCGGGTCCTGTCCCTTGAAAAACTTCTTCGCAAACGCTTCGTTTACCACCACCACATGCGGTGAGCTTGCCGTATCCTGCTCCGTGATCGCGCGGCCGTTAACGATTCTGATCCCGAGCGTGGAGAAAAAATCCGGCGTCACGCGAGCCCATGAAGAACCGTTGTCGAAATTCGGCGGCGGCGCGGGCTTTCCTTCCACATAGATCGATTCGTTCCAGCTATCGCCGCTCATGGGCGAGTAGAGCGACAACGCCACCGATTGGACGCCGGGGATCGCCGCCACCGCGTCGTGCGTGCGTCGATAGAGAACGTCCAGTTGCTGCGGTGTGTATCCCGCCAGCATCGGATCGATCAGCACCACGAACCGGCGCTCCTGCTCAAACCCGAAGTTCTGATGTTCCAGATGACCCAGCGCCTCGGTCAACAACCCGGCTGCGGAAAGCAGCACCAGAGAAAGCGCGGCTTGCAAAATCACCAGCGTCTTGCGCGGGAGCGATCCGGATTGCCGGGTGGACCGTCCCGCGCCCCGCAGCGCTTCCACCGGATCGCTTTGAGACGCCATCCACGCGGGCGCGATCCCAAAAATAATGCCGGTAAGCAGGGAGATTCCAAAGGCAAAGAGCAGAATCGGTAGTGACGGCGACGCGCTGATAGGAATGCTTCCCACTCCAATCGCGCCCGTCGATTCAAAAGCGAAACGCAGAATAAGGCGCGTGCCGGCGAACGCCACGGCTAAACCAGCCAAGCCGCCGAAGATCGAAAGGATCACGCTCTCCGTCAGCGCCTGCCGGATCATACGCGACGGCCGCGCGCCCAGCGCCATGCTGAGCGATGTCTGTTGCCGCCGCTCCAGTCCGCGAACCATCATCAGGTTGGCCACGTTCGCGCACACGATGAGCAGCACAAATCCCGCCACCAGCATCAAGATCTGCAGCCAGTGCTCGTAATCCTGCCGCATGCTCGTGATGCCCCCGCCGCCGGGCGAAATGAATAGGATCTGTTTGGGAATTTGCGACCTCTCGTTCTGCGTCATCGCGCCCTGATGGGCCCGCAGCCAGTCGAGCAGTTCCACCCGCATCTCCGCTTGCAGAGTGTTCGCATTGACGCCCGGCCGCGCGCGTCCGATAATGTCCAGCCAATGCTGCTCGACGTTTTTCAGGATCGAGGTATCGCCCTGCACCACCGGTTCCATCGCGAGTGGCAGATAAAAGTTCGGCGGCACGGTGCGCAACTGATCGCCGTAAAACGCGGGCGGCGTGATTCCCACCACCGTGAAAGGCTTTCCGTCCACTTCGAAGAGCCCGCCGATGACGCTTGGGTCAAGCGCGAACTTCCGCTGCCACACCTGGTAACTCATCATGGCCGCGGGCGCGGCGCCCGGCTGGTCGTCGGAAGGCGTAAGCGTCCGGCCCGCGTAAGCCGGCAGTCCAAACATCGCGAAGTAGTTTCCCGATACAAATTCTCCCGTGTAGGTTTCGGCCGCGTTGCGGCTTTGCTCGCGCCGCACCCCGAACAGGGATTGCCCCGCCTGGAACGCGGCGGTCTCTTCCAGGCTTCCGGTATGATCACGCAAATATTGGTAAAGCGAGTAGGAGAAAATCGAGAACTCTTCGTACTGTTGATACCCGCCCCATACGCAGCAGTGCGTCTTTTTGCCGACGCGGAATAACCGGTCCGGGTCGGACACCGGGAGCGACTTCAACATCACCGCATGCACCAGCGTGAAAATCGCCGTGGTCGCGCCGATGCCGAGGCTGAGCGTCAGGATGGCTGTGAGGGTAAACGACGGCGTCTTCCGCAAACGCCGTAGCGCGTGCCTGGTGTCGTGCGAAAGCTGGTCGAACCACGCCTGCATCAACTTGACCCTCCCTGGGTCTTCTACAAGACGGCTTCCCGGGCATTCCGATAGGAAACGATGGCATAATCAAGCTCCAGCATGGCGCGCGTTGCTATCATCCTGCCGGTATACAACGGGGCCGCCTATGTCCAGGAAGCGATACTTTCCATTTACAATCAAACCTCACACGATTGGCGCCTGTACATCATCGATGACCGAAGCTCTGACGCATCGCGCGGCATCATCGATTCCCTGCCGCACCCCGGGCGCGTGGTGGTGAAACATGATCGCAACCTGGGTCTTTACGCGACCTTGTCCGAGACCGTGCGGATCGTCCAGGAAGAATGGATTGCAATCGTGATGCAGGATGACCGCGCGAAACCCGACTGGCTGGCAACCGCGCTCGCTCTCGCGGACCGGCATCCTGCAATCGATGCCTTGTGGGCCAACGAAGATATCATCGACGCCCACGGAAGCCGCACCCGGAACGGCACGGACACCGGACGAATCGAGATCATCCAGCCCGGTTATCCCCCTTGGTACAGCGTTCTGCGGCGCGGCTGCATCTGGCAGATCAGCGGCTCACTCACCAGGGCGCGGCTGCTTCAAGCGCTTCCCTTCGATTCGAACCTTCCGCATTGCGGTGACTACGACTGGCTCCTGCGGGCCATTCGAACTGCGCCGTTTCTGTACTTCGAACGGCCCCTTTTCGACCTCCGCATCCATTCCGCGCAAGCCAGCGCCGGCAATCTCGCCGCCGCGAAGGATGTCGCTGAGTCCTATCTCGTGATCAGGAAGAACGTGAACGAGAATGCAATCGATCTAGGCCCTCGCTTGGCTCTGTCTCTCGACCGCGCCCGCCTGGTTGCCTTTCGGATGGCCGCCGCGCTGATACACGGAAGGTTTCGGCTCGCGTTGCGATTGTCCTCTTTCGTTCCACGCTTTCTGATGTTATGGACCGCCGCTAAGTAGAAGATCGCTGAGACGCACGAGCCTTAGTAGCCCAGACGGCGCAGGTCTTCACGTTCCTGCTTAAGGTCACGCGTTCCGATGCCGAGAAGACGCCGCAGGTCCGCTTTCGTGATGCGCTGGTTCTTATATTCCTCAAGCGCGGGCGGCAATGCGGCGGCTTGGCGCCCTCGACCCTTATGCATTGTCTTAGCGCGTCGTTTTTCCTCTGACCCATCCTGCTCAATTCCAACTCAAATTAACGATCAAATTTCTCTTGACGGAATCAAACCCGATGTGCCATACTCCACTCGTCCCGATTGTCCCCGCTTTGGGCCGGTGCAAAGGGAAAGGGGCTGCTCCCTCCTGGATTTCCTCAAACTCGACCAGCGGCTGTTCTTGTGCCCAGACACATTTTGGGTTTTTCAAGACGCGCATGGATTGACTTCGGGAAAAATTTCTTAGATATTGTTGCAGGACTTGCCGCACTATTGGAGTTTGGCAGCATTCGTGCTTCAAGCAGTTGCCAAGTCGGGGACAGCTCGCTATAGCTGTTAAATATTAGTCTGGATGCCTCAGATTTCCAGAGTGAGTCCGACGAAGATATTGAAACTTTTTCGCTGTTTTACCGTCTTATTGATTTCGTAAGCATTATTGAAGGAGGGTCTACTGATGACCAAGGCTGAGTTGGATCGATTTAAAAATATTCTGGAAGCGCGTCAGGCCGAGTTGGGTGGCGCTCTGCGCAATCGCGAAGACATCGCGATCGAAAAGACGCCGGACGCGTTGGATGAGGTGCAACTCGCCGGAGAGCGTGAACTCGCGATTCGCAATCTTGACCGCGAGTCGAATCTGCTGCGGCAGGTTCGCGGAGCGTTGGCGCGTTTGGCCGACGGCAGTTTCGGCACGTGCATGCACTGCGATGAGGAAATCAGCATCAAGCGGCTGAATGCTGTGCCGCAGACTGCTTTCTGCATCCGCTGCCAGGAAGCCGCCGATCGCCACGAGTTCGAAGAGCAGGAAACGCTCGACGGCTTGCTTGCCAACGCGGCGTAAGTTTTACCGCCGATTGGTGCACAAGGCTGCACAACGCTGCACAAGTTTGCACAATCCTGCACAAAGGGGCGCGGTCGATTCCGCGCCCCTTTCGCATATACCTAGACTTTTCTGATCCACGACCACATTCGTCCGGCCGCTTCGCGTTCCCGGCGGAACGAAAAAAACCGCTCGGCCTCGCACATTGTGCACAACCCGAAAGTCTGGATCTGGTGTGCGGGCACTCCCGCCTTGCACAACTGTGCACAATTAACGCCAGCCAGATCCACGTGCTCTTTGCGGTTAGTCCCGGCGAACGCGGCATTCCATTTTGAAAACTGACGCGCTACTTCCGGTCCCACTTCGAAACAACATTTCCCGATGGCCGGCCCGATTTCCGCCGTCACGTCCACTGGCTCGGTTCCGTATTCCGCGCTCATGCGCGCGATTGCGACCCGCACAATCTCCTCAACCGTGCCCCGCCAGCCCGCATGCACCGCGGCCACGGCGTGTTTTCTGGAATCCGCCAGAAGAATCGGAACGCAGTCCGCTGTCTTCACCGCAATCGCCAGTCCGCCGGTATTGCTGATCAGGGCATCGCCTTCCCCTTGGTTGCCGGCGGCGCGGGCTTCGAGCACCACCGCCGAGTGCACCTGCTTCACCGTGGCGAGCGGCTCATCCGGCGGCGCGGAAGTTCTGGTCCCGAACCCGTGCCGCACCCACGGAAGTTGTTCCAGCAGAGAAGGTTCAGACATTAAGCGGGGTTATTCACCTGCGCGATGCGGATCTGCTTCTTAAACTCGTCGAGCATCGATTCTTCCAAACGCACCTCCGTAGGCTTGACCAATGTCGTCATGCGGTCAATTTTGTCCTGTAGTTTCAGAAGCGCGTAAAAAAGATTCTCGGGCCTGGGCGGGCATCCCACCACGTAAACATCCACCGGGACGATCTTGTCCACGCCCTGCAGAACCGCGTAAGTATTAAAAGGACCGCCCACGCTCGAACACGCGCCCATCGAAATCACCCATTTCGGTTCGGCCATCTGATCGTAAACGCGCTTCAGCACCGGCGCCATTTTGAGCGTCACGGTCCCGGCCACAATCATCAGGTCCGCCTGGCGCGGGCTTGGGCGAAACACTTCCGCGCCGAAACGCGCGATATCGAACCGCGACGTAGTGGAAGCGATCATCTCAATCGCGCAGCACGCCAGGCCGAACTGTAGCGGCCATAGCGCGGATTTGCGCGCCCAATTAAAGACGTAGTCGACGGAGGTCGTAATAAAGTTGCTATCGAACTGGTGCTGCAGAGACATTGTCTATGGTCAGGGTAGCGCGCGTTACATTATCTACATGCGCATTCCGCTATCCCGTCTGGCTCATACCCGCTCGGGAGACAAAGGCGACACGGT
The DNA here is from genome assembly GCA_965225785.1 of Bryobacteraceae bacterium. Taxonomy (GTDB): domain Bacteria; phylum Acidobacteriota; class Terriglobia; order Bryobacterales; family Bryobacteraceae; genus Bog-113. The sequence goes on from CBDDBV010000036.1 coordinate 444,969, forward strand.
GAACATCGGCGTGATCGCATACCGTCCGGCTGATTATCCGGTGCTGGTTCGAGAAGTAACGCCGGAACGCGTAAAGGCATATTTCGGAGATCGCGTGAAAGGAAAAGTGGAACGGTTCGAACTTCCCAATTTGGGTGCGTTGAATTTTCTTTTGCATGAAGCCCTGGGCGGCGGCGGCACAGTGACGCTGCGGGTGGACGCCCAGGGCAAGACTTTCGGAGCCGCTCTTCTGGGACTTGAAATCGATGGCGATTGAACTACTGCGGGCCGGGCGCCTGCTGCGCATCATCCTGAACCGGCCGGAAAAGCGCAACGCGCTCAACGTCGAAACTTGCCGGCAAGTGATCGCGGCGGTGAGCGAAGCCAATAACGATCGGAGCGTCGGCGCGATTTTGCTGACGGGCGCCGGCAAATCCTTCTGCTCCGGGATGGACCTGAACGAAGCGCCCACCGTCAATTTCGACTCGCTGGCTCAGGCGCATGACCGCTTGTTCACCCTTTATGAGTGGGCCGCCAAGCCGGTGATCGCCGCCGTTCATGGCGCTGCCATCGCCGGCGGAACGGGACTGGTAGCCAACGCGCATGTCGTAATCGCCGCCGAAGATGCCACCTTCGGCCTGACGGAAGTGCGCCTGGGGCTGTGGCCGGTCCTGATTTTTCCCGCGATCGTCCGAGCCGTCGGCGAACGGCGCGCGATGGAGTTGTCGCTGACCGGGAGAACCTTCCATGCTCCTGAAGCGCAAGCGTATGGACTGGTTTCCGAAGTCGTGGCCGCGGACCGTTTGGCCGATCGCGCCCTGGAAGTCGCAAACGGCATTGCCGATTCCAGCGCCACCGCGCTCCGGTCCGGAATCGAATATGTGAACCAGATTCGCGGCAGGTCCAATGTGGACGCGCTCCGGACCGGCCGCGTCGTCCGGGACCATATTATGCAGGATCCTGACTTTCAGGAAGGTGTACGCGCGTTCCAGGAAAAGCGCGCGCCGGCTTGGCCCTCTCACCGCGTCTGATGCTCCACTTTCAAGGGCTGGTTGCACCGAGCTTGACCGCAACATACAATAACGAAATCCATTCTTCAGATCGGTTCTGCGGAATAGGGGACAAATTTGAAACCGACTGACGTCAATAATCCCGCTTATTTCCATAAAGTTGTCGATTGCCAGTGGGCCTGTCCGGCGCACACAAATGTACCCGAATATATCCGGCTGATCGCCCAGGGGCGCTACACCGATTCGTACATGCTCAACCGGCAGTCCAACGTGTTCCCCGCGATTCTGGGGCGCACGTGCGACCGTCCTTGCGAGCCCGCCTGCCGCCGCGAGCGCATCGACGCGAAACCCGTCGCCATCTGCCGCTTGAAGCGCGTGGCTGCGGATCTCAAAGGCGACATCTCGCACTTGCTTCCGCAGATTCCCGCGCGTAAGAACGGCAAGCGCATCGCGTGCGTCGGCGCGGGTCCCGCCTCGCTCACCGTCGCAAACGATCTCATGCCGCTCGGCTATGAGGTCGTGATGTTTGAGAAGTCGGAAAAAGCCGGCGGCCTGATGCGCTCCAACATTCCGGCGTTCCGCCTGCCGGGCAGCATCATCGACGAAGAGACGCAGGTGATTCTCGACATGGGCGTCGAGATCCGCTACAACACGCCGGTCGAAAGCATGCGCGGTCTCATGGATCAAGGTTTCGACGCCGTTTTCGTTGGCACCGGCGCCCCGCGCGGCAAGAACCTCGACATCCCCGGACGTTATGAAACCGATCGCATTCACATCGGCATCGACTGGCTGGAGTCCGTCGCGTTCGGTCATATCGAAACCATCGGCGAGCGCGTGCTCATCATCGGCGTCGGTAACACCGCCATGGATTGCTGCCGGTCGTCCCGTCGCATGGGCGGCAAAGACATCAAGGTGATGGCGCGGCGGCCGCGGGCGTTCTTCAAAGCGTCACCGTGGGAACTGGACGACGCCGAGGAGGAAGGCGTCGAGATCGTGATCAACTACGCGCCCAAGCGCTTCGTCATTGAGAACGGCAAGATGACCGGCATGGAGTTCGAGCGCCTCGAATGGGATCGCGAAGCCAAGCGTTCGACCACGATCGATACCATCTTCCTTCCCGCCGATGACGTGATTCTCGCGATCGGGCAGGAGAACGCATTCCCGTGGATTGAGCGCGATCTCGGTATCGAGTTCGATCGCTGGGGCATGCCGCTGCTCAACGAGACCACGTTCCAATCCACGCTGCCGCAAGTATTCTTCGGCGGCGATGCGGCGCTGGGTCCGAAGAACATTATCTGGGCCGTCGAGCAGGCGCATCAGGCGGCCATCTCGATTCACAATCTTTGTGAGGGAGCGGCCATCAACGAGCGGCCGCCATGGGGCATGAATCTGATCAGCCAGAAGATGGGCATCAGCGAATGGAGCTATCACAACGACTACAATCCGGCTTCGCGCCAGAAGATGCAGCATGTCGATCTGACGGAGCGATTCAAGGAATTGAACGTCGAAGTGGAACTCGGCTTCAGCGCGGAGCAGACCGCGCGCGAGGTACAGCGTTGCCTCAACTGCGATATCGAAACGGTGTTCACTCCCAAGCGCTGCATCGAGTGCGACGCTTGCATCGATATCTGTCCGGTGCAGTGCCTCACCATCACGCGCAACGGTGAAGAAGAGGATCTGCGCATGCGGCTTTCCGCGCCCGCGCTAAACCTGGATCAGGCGCTGTATGTATCCGCCCCGCTGCCGCAGACGGCGCGGATCATGGCGAAAGATGAAGACGTCTGCGTGCACTGCGGTTTATGCGCGGAGCGCTGCCCCACCGCCGCGTGGGACATGCAGAAGTTCGAAGTGCTCATATCGATGGCAGGGGCCCCGGATTGGAACAATCAGTTAGTCAACGCATAAACAACTTCGCCGTCAAACTGGCGAACGTCAATGGAACCGGATCGGCGAGCGCCAACAGCCTGTTGATGCAGGCCGTGTTCCGGATGGGCATCCCCGTATCGGGGAAGAACCTGTTCCCTTCGAACATTCAGGGGCTGCCCACGTGGTATGAGATCCGCGTCAATCGCGACGGTCATACCGCGCGCGCTCTCGATTACGATCTGATGGTCGCGATGAACGCGCAGACTTACGACCGCGACATGCATGAGGTCCGCACCGGCGGATACGTGCTCTACGATTCCAGCTGGCCTCTAGATGAGAGCCTGTTGCGGGAAGACGTCCATCTGCTCGGTGTGCCGCTCGCGCGCATGTGCAACGAAGCGTTCACGGAACCGCGCGAGCGCACGCTGATGAAGAACATCGCCTATGCCGGCGCGCTGGTGGCGCTGCTCGGCATCGACATGCGGATCGTCGAGCAGTTACTCGCGGAGAGCTATGGCAAGAAACCCGCGCTGCAGCAATCCAACTTGCGCGCGCTGCGGCTCGGATTGGAATACTCGCGCGAAAACTTCGAATGCCCGCTGCCGTTCCGTCTCCAGGCGATGAACGCCAACGCGGATAAGATCCTGATCGATGGCAACACGGCCACTGCGCTCGGCGCTTTGTATGCGGGCGCAACCGTCGCCGCCTGGTATCCCATCACCCCCGCGACGTCCGTGATGGACGCCTTCAAAAACCTTTGCGAGAAGTTTCGCAAGGACAAAGAAACCGGCGAGAACAACTACGTCGTGCTGCAGGCCGAAGATGAACTGGCGGCCATCGGCATGGTGATCGGCGCGATGTGGAACGGCGCGCGCGCGTTCACGTCCACGGCCGGCCCGGGCATCTCGCTCATGAATGAACTGCTCGGTCTTGCTTACTACGCCGAGATTCCCGCGGTAGTGGTGGATGTGCAGCGCGTGGGACCATCCACCGGCATGCCGACGCGCACGCAGCAATCCGATCTGATGTCATGCGCGTACGCCTCGCACGGCGACACAAAACACATCCTGCTCTTGCCGGCGAACCCGGCCGAGTGCTTCGAGTTCGCAGTGAAGTCGTTCGATCTGGCCGAGCGCTTCCAAACGCCCGTGATCATGCTGAGCGACCTCGATATCGGGATGAATGACTGGGTAGTTCCGCGCCTGCAATGGGACGACTCGTATCGGCCCGATCGCGGCCGTGTGCTTAGCCTCGAAGAGATCGAGGATCTGCCCAAGTTCCGCCGTTACCTTCCGGAGAACGGATCGAACATCGCTCCGCGCACGCTTCCGGGCGTGCATCCGAAAGCCGCCTTCTTCACGCGCGGCTCCGGCCATAACAAGTTCGGCGCATATACGGAAGTGCCGGAAGAGTATCAGGAAGTGATCGACCGGCTTCTGATGAAGCATCGCTCAGCGGCGGCGAGCGTGCCCCACGCGATCATCGAACGCCGGGAAGGCGCGCGCTTCGGCGTGGTCACCATCGGCGGATGCGACGCGGCGGTGCGCGAGGGCTTGACGCTGCTTGAACGGCGCGGCATCCACGCGGACTTCATGCGCATTCGAGCGTTCCCCTTCGGACCCGAAGTGGAAGACTTCCTCAACGCCCATGAGTTCTCTTTCGTGATCGAGCAGAATCGCGACGCGCAGTTGAAAGCCCTGCTGACACTTGAGACGTGCGTGCCGAAAGAGAAGCTGCGCAGCGTGTTGGTCTACGGCGGCTTCCCGTTGAGCGCGCGCCACGTGATCGATGGAATTCTGCGCGGCTACGATCATCCATCCGGGCCCGCGCCGGTGCCCACGCACGACACGCTGCCCGATCAGGAAGTATCGACAATCGAAGTCCCGGTGGAGCACTAACGCATGCCGTCAATCGTCAAACCCGTCGCGGTACACCCCAGCGCGCAGCGCAACCAGATCGGTCTCACGATCCGCGATTATGAAGGGTCCATGTCGACTCTTTGCGCGGGCTGCGGGCATGACTCGGTGACCGCCGCCATCGTGCGCGCGCTCTGGGAGCTTTCCATCGAACCGCACATGCTGGCCAAGATGAGCGGCATTGGATGCTCGTCGAAGACGCCCGCATACTTCGTCAACGGCGCGCATGGGTTCAACTCGGCCCACGGGCGAATGCCGCCCATCGCCACCGGCGCGAACGCCGCCAACCGCGAGTTGCTGTACGTCGGTGTTTCAGGCGACGGCGATTCGCTCTCCATCGGTCTCGGGCATCTCTGCCATGCCATCCGCCGCAATCTACGCATGGTTTACATCATCGAGAACAACGGCGTGTACGGACTCACCAAGGGCCAGTTCTCGGCTTCCGCGGATGTGGGTTCGAAGAGCAAGCGTGGCGAGCCCAATCGCATGGCGCCCATCGATCCGATCTCGCTCGGTCTCAGCATCGGCGCCACCTTTCTGGCGCGCGGCTTCTCCGGCGACAAGGAACAGCTCGTGCCAATTCTCAAAGCGGCCATCGCGCATCGCGGGTTCGCGCTCGTCGATGTGATCTCGCCTTGCGTCACGTTTAACGATCATGCGGGTTCCACCAAAAGCTATCTGCATACGCGGCAGAATCAGATCCGCGTCACCGAATCCGATTTCGTGCCACCGGCGAACCCGGTGCTGGCGCAGATCAGCAACACGGGTGAGACGAGCGTGACCCTGCACGATGGCAGCGTGGTCCGGTTCACCGCCGTTCCACCGAGCTACGATCCAACGGATCGGCGCGCGGTAACCGAGTACTTACAAACGCAATCCGGGACCGGCCGCATCCCCACCGGCCTGCTCTATCTGGATGAAACAACGCCGGACGTGCACGAACTTCATCGGACTCCGGCCACAGCTCTCGCTAAACTGCCGTATGAGAAGCTGTGCCCCGGGTCTGCCGCGCTTGATCGATTACAGGAAGAGTTCCGCTAACCGGCAACCGCGGATCCGTCTTCGGTAGCGTCAGCGCCGTTCGCCGCGGCTTCGCGATACGAACCGTACCGATGCCGCACATCGACGCCCTTCACCAGAAAGATCACTTCCTCGGCGATGTTGGTGGCGTGGTCCGAGATGCGCTCCAGACTGCGCGAATTGAACATCAGGCTGAGCGCCCGCGGAATGATCTCCGGTTCTTTCTGCATCCGTTCGATCAGCGCGTCGCCGATCTTGGTTCGGAGCCGGTCGACCGTGTCATCGGAAGCGATGATGTTGCGCGCCGCCTGTTCATCCTGCTTCACGAACGAATCGAGAACGCTCAATACCATGTGCTCGACGATCAAGGACAACTCCTTGATATCGGTCGTCAGCTCCGGACTGATCGCGGACAGATGCATGGTGGCGAGCGAACGCTCCGTTATGTTGGCCGCCAGATCGCCCATGCGCTCCAGCTCGGTGTTGATCTTGATGGCGACGACGATCAGGCGCATGTCGCGCGCCACCGGCTGCTGCGTCGCGATCAACCTGGTGGCCGCGTCATCGATCTGGATCTCCATCGCGTCCACGCGAGTCTCATCACGCAACACCTGATGGGCGAGATCTTCGCTCTTCTCAGTGAGCGCGAGAATGCTGCGATGCACGGAGGACGCGACCAGAGCGCCCATCTCGAGCAGTTGGTTCTTGAGGTCGTCCAGCTCCGCGTCGAAATGGCGTAAACGAGGTTCAGGCATAGATGTCCTTAGAGACTCGAATCGGGCTGCCTCGGTCTAACCGAAGCGTCCCGTAATGTAATCTTCGGTTTCTTTCTTCGCGGGGTTCTTGAAGATGACGTCGGTCTTATCGACCTCGATCAATTTCCCGAGCAGGAAGAATCCGGTGCGGTCCGCCACGCGCGCGGCCTGCTGCATGTTGTGCGTGACGATTACGACCGTCGTCTGGCTCTTAATAGAGAAGATGAGCTCCTCGATCTTGGCGGTGGCGATCGGGTCGAGCGCCGAGCAGGGTTCGTCCATCAGGAGAACCTCCGGCGCCACAGCCATGGCGCGGGCGATGCAAAGCCGCTGCTGCTGGCCGCCCGAAATCGCGTAGGCGGATTTATTCAGCTTGTCTTTCACTTCGTCCCAGAGAGCCGCGCGGCGAAGCGACTGCTCCACGATATCGTCCATCTTTCCTTTGAGGCCGTTGATGCGCGGCCCGTAGGCGATGTTGTCGTAGATGGACTTCGGAAACGGATTGGGCCGCTGGAAAACCATCCCGACGTTGCGCCGCAAAGCGGTGACGTCGATGTCGAAGATACTGTTTCCATCGAGCAGAATCTCGCCTTCCACCCGCGTGTTCTTGATGGTTTCGTTAATGCGGTTCAACGTGCGGAGAAAGGTGCTCTTGCCGCAACCGGATGGTCCGATCAGCGCGGTGACGGTGTGTGGTTCCACGGCGAGCGAAACTCCGTAGAGCGCTTGGAAAGCTCCGTAGAAGAAGCTCAGGTTCTTCGCTTCGACTTTCGCGAAAGACGGGCCGGCTCCGAAAGCGGCGGCGGTAGGTGCGTCGACAGTTTGCATTTTGGTTCTGGATTCGGGTGCGATTGCCATGCCTTTATCCTTTTTGCGCGGACGCACCACGGGAGAGAATTCCGCGGGCGGCGATGTTACAAAGCAGCACGAGCGCGAGCAGGACTAAGCCCGCGGCCCATGCCTGCCGGTGCCAGTCGTCGTAAGGCGAAATCGCGTAGTTGTAGATCATGACGGGCAGCGAGGAAGTCGGCTCGTTGAAGCCGCTGCTCCAGAATTGATTTCCAAAACTGGTGAAGATCAGGGGCGCGGTTTCACCGGCGATGCGCGCCACGCCGAGAATGATTCCGGTCAGAATCCCGCTGATGGAAGCGGGCACGACGACGGTGACAATGGTGCGCCACTTACTCGCGCCCAACGATAGCGCGCCTTCGCGCAGGCTCACCGGAACGCTCTGCAGAAATTGTTCCGTATTGCGGACCACCACCGGGATCAACATCACGGCCAGCGCCAGCGAACCCGCCCATGCGGAGAAGTGCTTCAACGGCAGCACAATTACAGCGTAGGCGAAGATGCCGACGACGATGGACGGCACGCCATTCAGCAAATCCGCCACGTAGCGGATGATAAACGGAAACGTACGTCCGCCAAACTCCGAGAGGTAAACGCCCGCGATGAAGCCGACGGGAATGCCGATGACGGAAGCGAGAAAGATCAGCTTGGCGCTGCCCACGATGGCGTTCGCCATTCCTCCGCCCGCTTCACCGGGGCCTTTCGGCAACTGCGTAAAGAAGGCGAAGTTGAGGCTCTTGCCGCCGTTCCAAATCAGGTAGCCGAGAATCAGGAACAGCATGGATACCGTGATGAACGTGCACACGCCGGTCAGCGAGAGCATCAGCTTGTTGACGAAGTTTCTCCAGGCCAGGCGCACGGTTAAGCGGATCCTTTCCGGTTGGTGGCGATGATCAGAAGCCGGGCGGCGCCGTTGATCACAATCGTCAGGAGAAAGAGAACCAAGCCCAGGTAAATCAGAGAAGATCGAAAAAGATCGTTGCTCGCTTCCGCGAAATCGTTGGCGATCTCAGACGCGATTGTGTAGCCGGACGCGAACAGCGAAGGGCTCATCGTAGGCGAGTTGCCGATCACCATGGTGACGGCCATCGTTTCACCGAGGGCGCGCGCCAGTCCGAGGAAGATAGATCCGAAGATGCCGAGCTTCGCGAATGGCACCACAGCCTGCCATGTGGCTTCCCAGCGAGTCGCGCCCAACGCCAGCGCGGCCTCACGTTGCTCGCGCGGCACTTCGAGCAGAGCTTCCCGGGAGACCGAGATGATGAAAGGAAAAGTCATGATCGCGAGAATGGTTCCGGCAGCCAGATAACCCATTCCGTATATAGGTCCAGTAAACAGGGGCAGGTAACCGAAAGCGGCCTTCAACCCGGGTTCGACGTACTCACGCATGAGCGGCACGATCGTGAAGATCGCGAGCAGACCGTAGATGACGCTGGGGACCGCGGCGAGAAGCTCAATCATAAAGCTGAGGCTGCTCGAAAGTCGCGGCGGCGCCAGTTCCGCCAGGAAAATGGCCGCCCCTAAGCCGAGCGGGATGGAGATGATCAGAGCAATAGCGGAAGTTAAAAGGGTTCCGTAAATGAACGGCAGCGCGCCGTATTTATCGTTGGTGTGATCCCACGCCTGCGAAGAGAAGAAGCCGAAGCCGAAGGCGTTGCGCGCCAGCACGGATTCCTTCCAAAGCACGGCGACGAGAAGAACCGCGATCAATAAAACAGATGCGGCGAAGAGCAGCGTGATGAGATACGCCACCTGATCACCGCCTTTCAAACGCGACCAGAACGTCGCCGTCGGGTGAGCCGCGGGCAGAGTCGCGGTCGCGTTTGCGGGAATTGCCATGACTATTTGACTAACGCGATTTGCTTTTCTTCCTGAGCCACTACGGAAGCCGGAAGCTTCGCATAGCCCAGACCTTCGTTATAGGTCTGACCCTTGGTCAGCATCCAGTGCAGAAACTCGACGATCGCAGTGCGCTTGGCGGCATCCGGAATGTCCGAGGGGATCAACAGCCAGGTGAACGTGGAGATGGGGTACGCGGCGGCGCCGGGAGCGTTGGTGATGGACACGCGGAAATCGGCCGGCATGGATTTCGCGGCGCCCGCTGCGGCGGCCGTCACGCTGGCAAGATTCGCTTTCACGAAAGCGCCGGAAGCGTTCTTCACCGAACCATAGCCCATCTTGTTTTGGATCGCGTAAATCAACTCGACATAACCGATGGCGTTGGGCGTTCCCTTCACCAAACCCGCCACGCCTTCGTTGCCTTTCGCGGCCAGGCCCGTGGGCCAGTTCACCGAAGTGTCCGCGCCCACCTTCGTCTTAAATTCCGGGCTGACTTTGGAAAGGAAATCGGTGAACACAAAGTTCGTTCCGCTGCCGTCCGACCGGTGCACGACCACGATGTCCGCGCCCGGAAGGTTCACGCCGGGATTGGCGCCTTTGATGGCCGGATCATTCCACTTCTTGATGTTGCCGAGAAAAATTCCCGCAAGGGCATCGCCGGTGAAATTCAGGTCTTTGGTGACGCCCGCGACGTTATATGTGGGAACCACCGCGCCCAAAACCGTCGGGAAGTGCAGCGGCTTCACCTTCATCTTGGCGGCCTGCGCGTCGCTCAGCGGCTTATCCGAAGCGCCGAAATCGACGGTCCCACTGGTGAGCTGGCTGATCCCGCCACCGGACCCGATGGATTGGTAATTGATTTCAACGTTCTTTTCTGTCTTGAATTCCGAGAACCACTTGGAGTAGATGGGATAGGGGAACGTCGCGCCCGCGGCGTTGATCCTGGTTTGGGCGGACGCGTTTGCAACAGAAAGGCCGGCGATCATTGCCAGCCCGACGTACACTCGATTGTTCATTCAATATTCCTTCTTCAGGCTTGCATTCGAAAGTTACAAATCTGTTACTGACGGTTTAATTCGGGGTGAATCCGCCCCGGACCAGTAGGAGCCGGGGCGGATGGGAGCAGCCGAAATCAGGGAAGAGTATATCTCAGATCGACGTAGCCCATGTGCGCGTTGGCACTGGTGGGTGCGCCGGCGGTGATCAGCGACCAGGGATCACGAGTCAGGTAAGAATACTGGAAAGCCAGAAGCAAGGAGCCGTACTGCGGACTCTTCCAGAAGTTATTCGTCAGACCAAAGGTGGCTTCCTGAATGGTACGGTTGTTGCTGCTGGGGCTGCCGCGGAAACCATAGCCGATCAGGGTTTTGTTGTCCTGGTCGAGAGCTGTGTCACGTCCGATGTAGGTGCCGCCGTAGTAAGCGTAGAACAGCGTTTTCTTCGTGGCCTGGTATTCCAGTCCATCCACGGTGGAAGCGGAGTGAACCAGCGAGGGCGAACCATTGGCGCGCAGAATGAAGTCAGGCGCGGCCGTATTGCCGATATAACGGCCCGCGCCGTCACTCACGAAGTTGTTGGCGATGAGACGAAACCCGGGAGCGAGTTCCAGGTTGAAGTTCACGGAACCGCCGCCGCCCACCTTGGTGAACTTTTCACCGGCGCCTGGTCCGGTGGTCAGTGAATTGTAAGTCTTGTAGCTGCTCAGGACGCCCGCAATCTCAAGATGCGCCGCGTGGCCGGCCGGACCGCCATCGAACGCGACTTTGCTGATCACATCCGGGAACAGGTTGGGAACGCTGGCGCTATTGGTGTTGTTATCCACTTCGTTTGCAAGACCGGAGAGTTTGCTCGAAAGTACAACTCCGGAGCCGGTGTACTGCTGAGGGTTCTCGAGAGCCACGGCCCAGTGGAAATTCGGATTCGGATTCCAGGTGGCACGGATGCCGGTCTGGCGGGCCCACGTCAAGCCGGATTGGTAATTCGTGTCTATATCCTGGGAGTAAAAGAGATCCGCCGGCAACACTCCGATGCCTTTACGGTCCGGGGTCATGAGCGACCAAGTCTGTCCCGCGGTCAACTCGAACGCATCCTTCACGATGTCGACGAAGAAAAGCCGCATGCGCAGCGTGTCGCTGTTGCTGGTCACATAAACGTTGGTGGTCGCGTTGCCCAGGAAGTCGGTCTCGACATATCCAAGCACCTTGAAGTCGCCGACCATGGAGTCAACGCGCAAACCCAGGCGCGAGTTCTGCATGCTCAGGCGCTCTTCCGAAAGACCGCCCGCGGCTGTATTGGAATAGGGGATCCCGCTGAAACCCGTCGCGAGGTTGGAACCCGTGTTGGTGGAACGCGTCACGCTGATAAAGTCCACAAATCCGAGCGGGGTAAACGTCGCTCCGCCGATGTGGAAACCGAGCGGGGATTCGCCCTGGCCGGGCGGCTGCTGCGTCTGCGCCGCGTTGATGGCGCCCGCCGGATTCGCGGCCGGCGCAACGATAGCCGGCATGGGCAGCACACCCGTCGTGCTGGCCACTTCACCTAATGACGCGGGAGCGTTTACCCGGCGCCCTTCCGCGCTTTCAATCTGCTTGGCCGCTTTCTCAATCGCGTCCTGCTGTTTCTGCATGGCGGCGCGGAGCTGTTCGAGTTGCCGCTGCTGCTCCGCGAGTTGCTGTTTCAACGTGGCGATGTCGTCAGCGGTACCGGACGCATCCGTTTTGATAATCGATGATGCCATCGGCGCGACCGGGACGGACTGCTGCGCGCTGAGCGTAAGGGAAATCAGCAGGCCGGATCCCACCGTTCGCATCCACTGATTTCTTAGTCTTGCAATCATTCAAACTCCTTGATATTTTTGGCCCTGAATTAGCGCGCTGAACCAACGGCGCGGCGGCGCGCAGCATCATTCGCTCGGCGCGGTCCGCCCGTCATCAGCCCACGGCAACCCCCGCAGGATACCCACCGAGTGTTAGTAATTGATGAATTTTTGGTTAGCGTGCGATCACACGTCCCATCCGGGCCGAGCTACAACACGAGGACAACTTCAAGCGTCCGCGGGCCGTGCACGCCCTTCACGCGGGTCATTTCGATGTCCGCGGTTGCCGACGGCCCGGAGATGGTGGTGGTAGCCAGGCCGCTGGTGGATTGCAGAAACCGGATTGCTTCGGGGACGGTCTCGACCACCTGATCGGCGCGCACGATACAGAGATGATAATCCGGGATCAGGCTGATCGCCCGCCGCCCTTGTCCGGGCAGGTTTTGCAAAACGATGGTTCCCGTGAAGGCGATGGCGATGGTGCACGCGGTGATCACGCCTTGCGCCGCATCGAGTTCCTCGTAAGTTAATCCGTGGTCCGGAACGAAGGTAAAGTCCGGCGGCAACCACGCATCCGGCAATCCATCGGGGATGACGATTCGCGTCTTGCCATGGTGGCGCAGAGCGAGCGCAACGGTTTCGGCAACGTCTCCCGGGGCGGAACGGTAAACGCGCGCTTCGTAATCGGCGAGCCGCTCGGCGAAGTGATTCAGAAGATGCTCGCGGTCGAGAGAACCTTGCTGGATGTAGTGGCACGGGATATCGGCTTCCTCTGCGAGGGGCCGGCCGATAGCGTTGCGGATGGCGGCGAGGATTTCTTCACGCGCGCTCACTTGCTCCGCGCCTCCCACCACTCGCGAAACGATTGCGCGGGCACCGGCGCAAGATCGCGGACGGCGGTCCACCCTCCGAGCATTCCTGGAAGACTGGTAATCATCCCGCGCTTCTCGAAAGGCGTTTGCGCTAAGCGGGCAAGTTTCTGCGCCGCTTGAAAGCGTCTGGCGTTCGACAGCGCAAACGCAGCGATCCGCATGGCCGCCCGTTCGCTCAGCGGGGCACGGCCGCGGCGCACGATTTCACCGCGCAATTGCACCAGGATCTCCGGAATGTTGATCTTCACCGGACAAACTTCATAACACGCGCCGCATAAAGAGGAAGCGTACGGCAGCGATTCCGAATGCCGCATGCTCTGCAGTTGCGGCGACAGAATCGCCCCAATAGGACCGGCATAGATGGAACCGTACGCATGACCTCCGGTCTGGCGATAAACCGGACATGCATTCAGACACGCGCCGCAACGGATGCAGTCCAGCGTTTCGCGCGTGCGCTCGTTCGCCAGAATCCGCGTGCGTCCGTTATCGAGCAACACCACGTGAAACTCCCGCGGACCATCGCCCGGCGTGACTCCCGTCCAGATGGAGTTATAAGGATTCATGCGCTCGCCCGTCGCCGAGCGCGGAAGCGTTTGCAGAAACACTTCCAGATCCTGCCAGCGCGGGATGATCTTCTCGATGCCGATCAACGTAATGAGAGTCTCCGGCAGCGTTAAGCACATCCGGCCGTTGCCTTCGGATTCGACGACACATACCGAGCCCGTCTCGGCGATGGCGAAATTCGCGCCGCTGATCCCGATGCGCACACGCAGAAACTTCTCGCGAAGGTAAACGCGCGCGGCATCCGCCAGATCCACCGCGCGGTCGCCCAGTTCACTAAGCTGCATCTTTTCGAGAAAGATCGCGCGGATCTCCTGCTTATTCTTGTGCAGCGCGGGAACCACGATGTGCGACGGCTGGTCATCGCCCAGTTGAATGATCAGATCCGCAAGATCGGTCTCAAAAGGCGTGATCCCGGCGGCATGCAAAGCTGTGTTCAACTGCGTCTCATCGGAAGTCATCGTCTTCACTTTGATGACTTCGGCGCCGCCCTTCTTCCGGATCAGATCGATGATAATCGCGTTGGCTTCATCCGCGTCGCGCGCCCAGTGAACATTGCCTCCCGCGCGCGTGCACGCTTCTTCGAATTGCGCCAGATAGCGATCCAGATGGCGCAGAGTATGCTGCTTGATTTGATGGCCGGACTCACGCAGCTCTTCCCAATCCGGCATCTCCGCTACCACGCTCCCGCGCTTGGTGCGAATCACGTCCGTCGCGTGGCGGACGTTATGCCGAAGCTGCGTGTTATCGATGATCTTGCGCGCCGCGTCCGGAAATGACGGTGCTTCCGCCGCGCGCCCCACGCGAACGCTCATGGTTCGCACTCGGTTGCCGCCAGGATTTCGGCGAGATGAACGGTCCGCACGCCCGTCCTCTGGCGGTGAAGCGCACCAAAAATGTGCATGAGACAGGAGTTGTCGCCCGCCGCGCAAACTTCCGCGCGCGAGTTCAGTATGTTCGTTACTTTTTCCGACAACATCGCCGCCGAAACCTCGGCATTCTTCACCGCGAAGGTTCCACCGAAGCCGCAACATTGTTCGCGGTCCGGCAGATCGGCCAGCGTGAGCCCGCGAACGTTCTTCAATAAAAGGTACGGCTTATCACCAATACATAAAGACCGCAACGAGTGACAGGACGGATGGAATGTGACCGTATGTGGATAAAATGCGCCCGTGTCTACAATTCCTAAACGATCCACCAGCAGCTCGGAAAATTCATAGACGCGCGGGATAATTTCATCTACTTCGCGTACGAACTCAGGATCTTTTGAACCGGCCGCGATGCGCGGGTATTGATCTCGAATCATCGCCACACAGGATGCAGAAGGGATGCAGATCACGTCCGCGCCGCGGAAGGTCTTCAGAAACCGGCGAACCATCGGTAGCGCCTCCTGATGATAGCCCGTGTTGTAGTGCATCTGGCCGCAGCAGGTTTGCTCCGAGCGAAATTCCACCGTATGGCCCAGGCGTTCCAGAACCGCGACTACCGCTTTTCCGGTCTCGGGAAAAAGCAAATCGTTGTAGCACGTGATGAACAGTGATATAAGCACCCGACGTTGTCCCAGTTTTTGCCGTTCTTGCGGAAATGGCGTGCACAAAAGTCTTGCTACTGTTATAGTCTTCCGTCAGTACTAAACGTACTTTCGGAAGTGTTGTACGGAAGCTACTGTTAAGTTGCCATCTTACTCGGAGATTATGAATGAATCGTAATTTATTATTCCTGCTGAGCACTTTTTTACTCGCGGGTTCCATCGCCCAAGCCCAAACTGCCACCACCACATCGCTGACCGCGTCACCCAGCCCCGCAACTTTCGGCGCCGCCGTGACTCTTACCGCCACCGTCTCCTCTATCAGCGTCAGCGGCGCCGTAACCTTTTACGACGGTCCCGTGGTCCTGGGGATTGCCCCCGTTTCGTCCGGCATCGCTCATCTGGTCACCAACGCTCTTCCCGCCGGACTGCAGAAACTGACCGCCCGCTACGACGGAAACGTCAGCTACGGCGCGAGTACCTCGGGCGTGTTCAGCGAAACCGTTAAACCGGTTCTTTCCGGCTCGCTCGTTCCGCTCGCCAACCTGATTGCGGGTTCGAATCCCACTTCGGTGGTGTACGGAGATTTCAACGGCGATGGAAAAGCGGATATCGCGGTGGCCAATCAATTTTCCGCCAGCGTGAATATTTATCTTGGGAACGGCGCCGGGGCCTTCACTTCGGAACCGAGCTTGAGCGCCGTCTCGCCGGTTGCCATGGTGGTGGGTGACTTCAACGGAGACGGCAAACAGGACCTCGCGGTGGTTCAGGAGAACACGAGCAGCGTCGCGGTATTTCTCGGGAACGGGAATGGCACGTTCGCCGCGGGTGTTTCCTATAGCGTGGATCTGGAGCCGGTCTCCATCACCGCCGCGGACTTCAACGGCGACGGAATCATCGATCTGGCGACCGCCAACAGCGGCGCCAATAGCGTCAGCATTCTTCTCGGGAACAGCAACGGTACATTTCAAACCTCGTTCGCCGCAACCGGCTCTACAACCATTGACGGCACGCTGGTCCAGGTGACCGCGGGCGACTTTAATCAGGATGGCAAGATGGACCTGGCCGTCGTGGTTGCGGATCTGGCGAATGTGACGATTCTCCTCGGCACCGGATCCGGCAGTTTCACGGTTGGTTCGAGTTTCGGAGTGGGGGCGGATCCCCTTGGGATCGCGGTGGGCGACTTTAACGGCGACGGTAAACTCGATTTGGCGGTCACCAATACAGGCGGCGGCATGAACCCCGGGCCCTCTTCGGTAAGCATTCTTGTGGGCCAGGGAAACGGCAGCTTCACCGTGGACCCGCCGGACCAGAACCCGCTGTTCAACCAGCCGACTCCGGTGGTGGTCGGTGATTTCAACGGCGATGGGTTCCAGGATATCGCGGTCGGCAATTACGGCAACAATACCGTGGCGATTATTCCGGGCAAGGGCGATGGCACCTTCTACCCCGGCGTCGCGTTCGGGGCAGGATTGAATCCGGCCGGTCTGGCCGTGGCGGATTTCAATGGAGACGGCAAGGTGGATCTGGCGGTTGCCGACCACAACGCCACCACCGGGTCCGCCAACGTTAACATTCTGTCCGGCGGACCGGTAGTGCTGTCCGTCGCCGCGGGAAGCGTACAAACTGCTTTGCCCGGAGCCGCGTACGCTACACCTCTGGAAGCGCAAGTCACGGCCTTCAGCGCGAATGTTTCCGGCTTGCCCGTATTGTTCACCGCGCCTTCCTCCGGCGCCAGCGGAACCTTCGCGTCTTCGGGCTTGACCGCCACCGTCAACACCGCTTCCACGGGCATCGCCACCGCTCCCACGTTCACGGATAACGGAATCTCCGGCGCATTCCAGGTTACGGCGGCGGCGGACGGCGGCAGCACGGTCTTCTCGCTGGCGAACACCGCGGCGGGCTGCACGTATTCCGTCAGCACGCCGTCAGTCGCGTTCGATAGCACCGGCCTTCCGGCAATCCCGGTGACAGTGTCCGCTTCCAGCCCTTCCTGCGCGTTTGTCACCAGCACCGATTCTCCGTGGATCACCGTCACGCCCTTCGGCGGCGGCCAATCGGGAACCGTGACGATCTCGGCCCAGACGAATACCACGGGTCTCGACCGGGTCGGAAACATCTTCATCGGCGGCGTCACCATCTCGCTGCTCCAGGATTTCACCGTGCAGGTTTTCCCGGATGTTCCACCCTCCTCTTACTACTTCGACGCCGTTAATCTGATGTCGCAGCACAGCATCACGGCGGGTTGCTCGGGGGGCGATTTCTGTCCGGACACGATCGTGACCCGTGATCAGATGGCCATCTTCATCGTGCGCATGATCTTCAATGGAGACAACTTCCCGCCGGCGCCTTCCACGCCCTACTTCGCGGACGTGACGCCGCAGAGTTCCTTCGCGTTCCCCTGGATTCAGAAGCTGGCGCAACTCGGGATTTCAGGCGGCTGCGGCGGCAACGATTATTGCCCCACTGTTCAGGTCACGCGCGATCAGATGGCGATCTTTATCATCCGCGCCCGCTATGGCGCCACCACCAACTTCACGGCTGCGCCGATTCAATACTTCACGGACGTTCCCCCCAACTACTACGCGTATCCGTGGATCGAACGGATGGCGGAAGACGGCATTACGGGCGGCTGCGGCGCGAACATCTATTGCCCGACCTCACCCGTAACCCGCGGCAGCATGGCGATCTTCGTGATGCGTGGCGGCTTTAACCAGCTCCTGGTGGCGGGTGAGCCGATCATCACCAGCATCTCTCCCAACACCATCACGCACGGCGCGGCGGGTTCCACCTATACCGTCACCGGCGCCAGCACCAATTTCGGTCCTGGGACCACCGTCGTTTCACTCGGCGGGATCACCGCCTCCAACGTCGTCGTAACCAGCCCGACAACCCTCACCGTGACGTTGACGGCATCGTCGGGGGCCGCGCTGCAACCTGAGGCGGTCTATGTCCAAGGCGCCAACGGCTCCACCGAAGCCGTGCTCCCGAACGGCATCACGGTCCAATAAACGCGCTACTTCGGCTGGAACAATTCCAGCCGAACTTTGTAAGTCACCGACTCACCCGGCTTGAGCATGAGCATGCCGGTCGGGTGACCCTTCCACACCGGGCTAAACGGATCCGCCAGATTGAACTGCGGTTCCACCACGATGAAGCTTTTCGCCGGCGGCGCGTACACTTGCACGGCCGTCACCTGCGGCGTCTCGGCGATAATCCGCACTCCATATTTCGCGGCGGGATCGATCACTTCCGAGATCATGTTTCCACCCTCCCTGGTGAGATCCGTAAAGGTATCGTCCAGAAACAGCTTGCCCATTTCCCGGCCGCCCGGCGCAGTGAAATCGAAATCGGTCCCCTTCACCTTTTCGATCTTCCCAAGTGGCAAAACTTCGTCGTAATTGTTGGCGGGCGCGCGCTCGAGCGCCGGGACATGCAGGCGCGCCTGTTCCCGATTCCCGCTCGGCAGGTGGAAGTACGGATGCCATCCGATGCCGAGCGGAAGCGTTTCCTGCCCCACGTTTTTCGCCGTCACCTCCAACGTGAATGCGCCGGCATCGATGCTCGTCTTGAATTGAAGCTGGGTCTGCGAAGGCCAGTGGCCGCCAAAGTTTCCTGCATCGAAGCTACCTTCCGCGCTGGTCGCGCTCACCGTGCCGGGGTTCACCTTCGCGTCCAGAATCAAGCCGTGCATCGCATATTGCCGGGCGCCGGGTTTTTTGCCGCCCCAATTCGCGGGAAGCGTCACTTCCTTGCCCGCGATATCGGCCGTCTCGTCTTTGCCGTCCGCGCTGAGTTTGCCGGTGATGCGGTTGGCGTAAGGCACCAGAATCGCGCCGCCGCCTGCGAAGCTCTTGTTCCCGGAGCGGTCTTCCGCGCCGCCGTTCATCAACGCCTTCCCATCCGCCAGGCTGACGTTATCCAGCACTCCGATCTCGCCTTTACCCGGCAGGTAAGCGCGAATCTGGTAAATGTTCCAGCCGCGTCCCGGGAGGATTTCGGTCGCGAGGAACTGCATATCCTGTCCGCTCTGATCGCGATGGAGGGTGATCACATCCTCGCCGCCGATCTGCATCGCCGCGGGCGCGGCCGTTTCCGCTTTCTCAGTCATGGGTGGTTTGGAGCATCCCGCGCCCAGGGCCAGCAGAAAAAGGGGCGCCGCAATATTACCTGGTTTCATCGTGGCATCATTCTATCAACGGTTTCTATGCAGATCCGACGGTTGGAAGGAAACCCGGTTGCGGCGTCCGCGAAAGTGCTGGGCGTGTACCTTCGGGCGTCCGCGCTGATCGTGGCCTTCCACGTCGTCTTCCTTTCCATCGGCTTCGCGATCGTGGGCGTTCCGATGTGGGGTCTGATGGCCATGCTGTGCGCCGTGTTGGCCTTGATACCGCATCTCGGCGGCTTAATCGGAATCGGCTTGGTCCTGCTGGTGAGCGGAATCGGCGGGATGGGCTTCGTTGGTCTGGGCATAACCGCCGGAGTGTGGTTGGCGGCGCAGATCATTGAAGCTTTCTGGCTGGCTCCGCGGCTGATTGGCAGGCCGCTCGGGCTGCGGCCGCTGGCGGTATTCGCGGCGATTCTATTAGGGAGCTTGCTCTTCGGGCCGATCGGGTTTCTACTGGCGGTGCCGGTGCTCGCGATCGGGATGGTGTGGCTGCGTTATTTCCGGCGGGGACGATAAGACACTAGCGGTAAGCTGCGATGCGCCGCTTGGTTGCAATTTGTTAGCCGCGGGGTACACTGCGGAGTTATACGGAGCCTCTATGCGTGTCCCTTTCGCACTCTCAATTGTTCTTTTCCTAATTCCTCTTCCCGGCGCGCACGGGCAGCAGCCATCCGACGAAACGGCGATTCGAAACCTACTTGCTCGCGAGACGGACGGGTGGAACAACTTCAACCCAAAAGAAGTCGCGTCCACCTTTACCGAGGATGCGATCTGGCAGAACCCCTTCGGGGTGCGGCTTCATGGCAATAAAGAAATTATGAAGTTTCTGACAGACCTGCTGGCGCGTCCCGGGTATCGCGCGGGAAAGAGCACCGCGCCGACCACGATTCTGGACCTGCGCCTCACCTCGCCCACCACCGCCGCGGTCTGGAGCGATGAGCGCATCGAAGGTCTGGTCAACGACTTCAGCGGGAACCCGATGCCGCCGCGCCACTCCTATTACCTGAAGGTCCTGGTCAAGAAGGACGGGGCTTGGAAGATCAGTGATGCGCTCATCATGGATGTGATCCATCCGAAGTAACGCGCCCCGGAGCCTGCATCGTTATCCATGCCTGTAAGGCCGCTGGGCCTTTGAAAAACTGGGCGCAACACCGCACTCTCCCGGGACGCGCGAGACGAGTTCGTCAAGCCGCGTGAGAAAGACCTGGAGGATCGCGGAACGATTCTCCCGCTTGTAGCCCACGCATAGATCGATCGTCGGCGGCTTACCTTTCAAAGGCCGGCTTGTGACCGCCCCGGGGAGCAAATTTCTGGCGTATGTCGGCAGCAGCGCGAGGCCGCCGGTCGAGCCAATCAGTGACATGATCCCGGCGAGGTTGTCGACCTCATGGCTCGGCGTGATAGCGATGCCGCAGCGTTTCAGATAAGCATCGATCACCATGCGGAGCGCCGGAGGCCGGCTGAGTCCGCTCAGTGCTTTGCCGGAAACGCTAAGAAATACTTCGCGCTTGAGCTCGCGCGGGTCGATTGCGTTGAGCGTGGCCAGGCGATGATCGCTCGGCATGAAGACTTCCAGGGGTTCTTCGGTCAGAAGACGAAACTCCAGATCGGAGGTCCCCACTTCTCTTCGGAGGAACGCGGCGTCCACGCTGCCTTCCGAGAGCGCCGCCGCGAGCTGAGGTGAGGTTTGGCTCGAGACCACAACGTGAATGTGCGGCAGCTCATCGCGGAGGAGCCGCAAGGCTTCGGGCAGCCACGTCGTTTCGTGCCCCGTCAGAAAACCGAGCACGAAGTGAGGCTTGGCCGGTTCCGCCACCCGGCGTGCCGACGCGACTGCGACCTCAACCTGCGAGAGCACCACGCGGGCATGATCCAGGAAGACTTTCCCCGCGGCCGTGAGTTCGATTCCGCGTACACTCCGCTGGAAGAGTTGCGCTCCAATCTCCGCCTCCAGGTCTCTCATCTGGCGGCTTAGGGATGGTTGCGTGGTGTGCAGCTTCCGGCCTGCCGCCACGGTGAGGCTTCCCGCCTCGGCGACGGCAATGAAGTACCGAAGATGCCGAAGCTCCATGCCTTACGAGCATAGCGCCGAAACCATCTAAGTATTGTGCAAAATTGAGCGGACAAGGATAAGGTGCATATAACGGCTGATGATTGCCTGTTGTTTATAAACCAGGAGAAATTTCATGTCGAAGTTGTCCAACAAAGTAGCCTTGGTCACCGGCGGTTCACGAGGAATTGGAGCCGCCATTGCGAAGCGCCTGGCGGCGGACGGAGCGAGCGTAACGATTACCTATGCGAAGGGCGCGGACGCGGCCGCGGCTGTTGTCAAAGCGATCGAATACGGTGGAGGCAAAGCACTCGCGCTCCAGGCGGAGGCGGTCGACGCCAAAGCCGTCCAGGCGGCAGTGGAAAAGACCGTTGCAACCTTCGGCCAGCTGGATGTGCTTGTCAATAACGCAGGCACCGCCATCCCGAAACCGTTCGAAGAGACCACGCTGGAGGAGATGGACCACATGGTCGATCTCAACGTGCGCGGTATATTCATCGCCACGCAGGCGGCACTGAAGCACATGAAGGAGGGCGGCCGGATCATCACCATCGGGTCATGTGTTGGCGAACGCACGATGACGCCTGGTTTGGTAGCATACTCCGCCACGAAGGGCGCCGTGAAGATGTTTGCGCAGGGCTTGTCGAGAGAGGTGGGAAGCCGGGGCATCACCGTGAACAACATTCAGCCCGGGCCCATCGATACGGATCTGAACCCGGCCGCGGGGGAGTGGGCGGTGCCGCAGAAAGCCAGCACGGCGCTGAACCGCTATGGGAATGTCGATGAGGTCGCGGCCCTGGTTGCGTTCGTGGCCGGGCCGGAATCTTCCTATATTACGGGAGCGAACTTAACGGTGGATGGTGGCACGAACGCCTGATCAAGCCGCCGATACTTTGCGCGTTAGCCGCTAGCGCGCATCATTAACCAGCTCCGGAACCAGCTCCGGCGTCGGCAGCACCAAACGAATCCCAGCGGCATCCGCCTCGTTCGCATCGTCGAATGCATGGGTGCTCTCCAGAATGGAGCGCGCCCGGTCCAATTCGGAGAAATCGATGGCCGCCGTATACCGCTGCGCGAAGTCCATTACACGCACCAGCGCGCCCGTAACTCCATTCTGCGAGAGCGCCTTCAACGCCATCAGGTAATTATTGCGATAGATCGTCGGCACGATGATCCGGTTCTCGCCGGCCGCCACCAGTTCCGCGTTCATCATCAGGCGGGCGGCGCGCCCGTTTCCATCGGCGAACGGATGAACCTCGGCAATCAGGAACATCATGAAAGTAGCTCGATGCAGGGGGCTCGTCAGACCTCGGTAGATCTCAAACCCTTTGGCGAGCGTCCCTTCGACTAGATCCGGCGCGACAAAGGTCGTGGAACCCGCTCGGTTCGGCTCGGCTTTGAAACGCCCCGGTCCCTTGTCAGGCCGCCCTTCCATGATTTGAGCGTGGCGGCTCTTGAGAAGCGCTTCCAGTTCGCCCAGGTCCCCGGGAACGCGGGACATTTCTCTCAGGTCGGATGCCACGCGCCACGTTCCCAGAACATCGTGGGCGTCCGCGGGCCGCGCCTTTGGAATGCGCCCTTCGAATACGATGTCCGCGGCTTCGTCCACCGTGAACTCCGTGCCCTCGATAAAATTAGAGAAATATGCCTCAAAAAACGGAAGCGCCGGGCCATCGGTGGACCGCGCCAGACGGGTCATGGGGGCGGTTCTTGCCAGCTCCGTGAACAGACGCTGGAACAGGTCAAGGCGATGCGGGTCGTATGGCGTCCCCGCCGCTCGCGCCCGCGCAACCGGCGATTCCACGGCGGCGCGGCGCGTGCCCAGTAATGTGCCGATTACGGCGTCCAGCTTTTGAAACTCGTCCACCAGCCCAAGCTCGCCCGCAATCTCGCGGGCGCCGTCCCGCAGCTTTTGGACCGCGCCTTCCCCGCTCTGCCGAAGCATTTCGTCGAGGCGCTCCTCCATCTCGCGTTTGGTCAGGGTGCGCGCCACCCCATCCCGCGCGCGCGACGGCTGCATGTTCTCCAGGAACGCGCGGGCCTGCGAAGCGATTCTTAATCCTCCAATAAAAGGTCTGTCGCTCTCGAGCGGGGGCGGCCCTTTGCGCGGCCGCAGCGTAACTCCAGGAATTGCGATGTTCCGTTTGTGATCAGCGATCAGAAATACCGATCCATCCGTGGCCGGCCGGTTTTCCAGCGCGGTGCGGTCCGCGATGAGCGCCCCGGGCACGTAAGACGCCACCAACGGCCAAAGGTTCCGCCGGACGATTGCCTCTGGTTTATCTTTGAGATTGCGGGTATAAAGCCTGGAGGCTAATTTGCGTAGCTTCCCGGACCTCACCTCGCGGGAAACGGCGGGTGCCAGCTCCGCCGTCGAAACGAACACCTCAGGCATCGCCAAGAAATCGGGCATTAACGCTCATCCTACACCCGCCCCAGCAACTTATTGGGGTTTAACGCCCTAAAACCATTATTTTTTGGGTTTTAACGCTAACCGTTGGTTGGACCGTCACCAGCAACGAATTGTCCCCGTTCGCGCCGCCGCGATAAACTGAGTCGTGTCCAGTCTGCCAAAAGCCGCGCTCGCCGTGTTCGCGTCTCAACTGGCGTTCGGCGCCGCGCCTCCTGTAGTATGTCCCGCGGGCGCTCCCATTGGCAACATCGACCTGCGCGTGCGCAACGCGCGCGGCGGCGTTCCGCTTCCCCTGAAGACGATCAATCGCCTCGAAGAAGGCGACGCCATTCTGTATCGTCCGCTCGTCCGCGCCACCGAAACCCGCAAGGGCGAAGTGGCCATTGTCCTGGTGGCGGCGGTGCGCGAACCGAATCAGGACCAAATCACCGTTCTCACCCCGCGTCGCGCCGCCCAGCCGGCCGAATGGAAGGTGCCTTCCAGATCTTCCGTGGCCGCGTTCGTATACGGACCCGCCGGTCTGAACGCTGCCAAGGTGAAGCAGTTCCTCTCTAAGGATGACGGCCTGATTGCGCAGTTGGCCGATTACGCCGAGAAGACCTCGCAGACCGAAGCGCTGCTCCAGGCTCTCGCATCCGACACCGGCAGCGGCGAAACGCTGAACGCCGCGTTCCAGGGCTTCGCTTCGCAATATGGCTTCTCCGCCCAGCTCGATCGCACGCTTCCCCCCAACCAGCAGATGATGCTCGCCCTGCGAAGTTTGAATCCCGCCGTCGCCGGTTATGACCCGATTTCGCCGCAGCCCTCACAGCGCATCGGGCAAACCGCAAGCCTGGCAACTTCCATAGCCGCGCTCTTTTTCGGGAGCCCGGTCGGCTTGGCGGCCGGCGGCGCGGCCATGCTACTGGAGATGCGCTCGGTGGTTTTCCCGAACACCATCTTCCGCTCTTCCTTCGCGCAGCCGATTCCGGAGGACGGTTTAGGCCTCTGTGGCCACCGCGACGCCGTCCCGC
Organism: Bryobacteraceae bacterium; assembly: GCA_965225785.1. GTDB lineage: Bacteria > Acidobacteriota > Terriglobia > Bryobacterales > Bryobacteraceae > Bog-113. Next base: position 469,623 of record CBDDBV010000036.1, read on the forward strand.
CCCACACCAAGGTCGCGTATCTCTGGGCCACGCGTGTCCCGAACATCGGGCCGCCGCACGTCACGTTTCAGAAGGCGCTCTCTCTGCCCGCCGGAATGAAAGCGCCCTTACCCGTCGAGGTTCCCTCTGATATCGATTGGAAATACCTTGATCGTGCCCGCAAATGGACGCTGGAGCCGATCGCGAAATCCGGCAAGAGTTTCCCCGTCGCGGTGCATCAAGATGCCGACCCCAAGGCGCTTCAGATCGATCTGACGAAGTCCGCGGTAATCCCGGGCAAGTACCGTCTGACCGCCAACTGGGATTGGGATTCGTTCGCCGTCAGCGGCGAAGTGAACGTCGCCGGGCTGGGAGCTTTCGAGAAGGCCCGGCTTGCGGCCGATTCGCAGGACCACCTCATCGCCAAGTCGGGCCGCGTGGTCGTGAGCATGGAAGGCGCGGATTTTCAGTTCGTCACCAAGGCCGAACTGATTAAGCCCGGCGATAAATTCTTCACCCCCGCCGCTGTTCCGTTCGCCGTGCCGCAAGGTTTCCGCGAGGGCACGCAGCCCCGGATGGACCTGCAGGTGAACACCGGCGATCTGGACGCGGGTGATTACCGGCTGCTCCTCACCCAGGCCGATGGCAAAACCCATCCGGTTCCCATCGCGCTGCTTCCGCCGCCCCCGCGCTTCGATAATCTGCCGCTCCTGGTGAACTGTGGCGTGACGTCTCGGGAGATCACGCTGAAAGGCGAACATCTCAATCTGCTGGCGGCGCTGAAGGCACCCGGACTCGGCGCCACCCTTGGGCCCGCGAAGCCCGATGGTTCCGAGCGCCAAGCCACGCTGCAACTCGACCCCAATGTGACCACGGGCAAAGAGTTCGATCTGCAGGCCTACGTCGAGAATCGCAGCACGCCGCTGATGCTCCAGCGCGCCGTCCGCATTGTCGGACCTTTGCCTAGCGTCACCGGTTCAAAGGTATCCATGCCGCCGGGCCTGAAAATTTCGCTACAACCGGGAGAACTCCCGGCCGATTATGTCCTGAGTGCTCTGGTGCATGTGAGCGGATTTGCGGCGGACACCGGGATCGCCTTGCAGTGCCGCGGAGATAACCGCACCGGCCCGGTTCTGCATACCGGTTTGAAAGGCGGCCCGTTAAACCTGGAACATCTGGGAATGAACCAGTTCTTTCTCACGTTCGCCGACGGTATTTTCCAAAACAACTGCGAATTACTCGCCATGCCCGAACCCGCGGAAGCTTCAGGTGGAAGCGTACCGGAGAGCCAGGGTTACTGGATCGGGCGCATCGTTCACGTTCCCAAAATCGAACTGCTCAAGTTCAACGGTCTACAGGTTGGTCCGCCGATCGCGACCGATCCGGTGCGCATGACGCTCTACGGGCGCGACCTGGAAACCATCGAACGCGTCGGCTGGGATCCGGATCACCCCAACCCGGTAGTCGAACTACCCTCACCCCTGCCTGACGAAGGACCAAGGCAGATGCTTCCCATCACGCTGCCCATCGCTCCGGCTACGCTTCCGCTTTATGTTTGGCTCCGCGGCGACACGAAAGCTCGGGCCACCACGATCTACCCAGCCCAGGACACCGAGTAAAACAGCAGACAAGGACGCCGCTCCGCTATTTCTGCTTGAGGTCCGGATTGCCCCCGGTAGCATCGCCCTTTGCGCCGGAATCGGTCGGCTGGTCGGTCTCGTTCGACTTCGGAGGAGCATCCGTCCCCACTTGCCCGCGTCCCGCGCCCACCTTCGGATCGCCCGTACCTTCCTTGGTATAAGCGGTGCTCCCAACCTCTCCATCCCCGCGCTCGGCGTCCGGGCGTCCCGCCGTGTCCCGGTCGTAATGGCACCCGGTAGTTCCCAAACAAACGCCGCCGATCAGGAATGCAGCCGCCGCCAGGAAGGATTTTCTCGATCTCATGTCTACGCGATTTTAGCGCACCCCTGAGTAGTCATACCCCATCGATCTTGTTCCGCTGCCGCTTGAGATACCAACAGGGCTTGTCGCCGAAATGCGGAAACAGTGATCGCACGCACGGCTGGTCTTCCGGATCGCCGGGAACATACATCGTTTTGCCGTCTTTCATCGGGAATGACAACATCGGCTTGACTCGGACAGTATCGAACGGCTGACGACTCAAGTGAACGATCGCCGTATCTGATAGAAAGATGGCAGCGGCCAGGATCGCAATTAGTGCCAGCGCGCGTTTCAGAAAGCGTCGAATGGCTTCAGGATTGCATACCTTGGGGCGGGCTGCAGAGCAGCCGTCGAAAGGACAAAACTAAAATGTTGCATTGGTCGTTGGTATTCCTCGTTATCGCGCTGGTGGCTGCACTCCTGGGATTCGGTGGAATTGCCGGAGCCGCCGCGGGAATCGCAAAGATTCTGTTCTTCGTGTTCCTCGTGGTTTGGTTGGTTGCGATGTTGATGGGCCGCCGCTCAGTCTAACGGCCGGTCGCGACATTCTTACATCCTTTCGTCCAAAAAAAATCGCCCCGGCGGGCTTGCCGGGGCAGATCAGGATGAAATGATGGACTCCTGTCATGGTTACGAAGCCGCCGCGGTTCTGGATGAAGCCGAGGCTAAAATTAATTTTGGACGCCTCGGCTTCTGACTGACCTCCGAAAACGTAGTTTTATCATCCGTGCGCTTCAGGCAATAGGCCTAAGCGCCGCCGGAGGCTTACGTTGGCCGCTACTTCTCCAAAGCAACTCCTACGCCGAGACCTCGTTCACCGTCACTCCGGTTTACCGATCCCTGACATCTCTCGATCCGGTTCTCCTCAAAGTAGATCCCACTCGCGACGACTTTCCGGCGGAGGTTGAGTGTGAGCGGCTGATGTCTGTTGTAGCCGCCTGGAGCGCTGAGTTATTAAGATTTCCCTCCGATCCTGAGCCCTTGCGAGCGCATCTCGCACCATCCTTCCGGTCGACATCGCCACAGCCAAACCAATTCCGTACCGTTCGTAAATCCGCCGCACTCACGGTAGACCGGATTTCCTTTTCGAGCGCGCGAGCCCTCGGGCCGCAACCATTCTTAGACGAATGGCGGCGGACAATGAAAGTCTTCTCGAAGCTCTTCACGGCGGACTTTCAGATTACTCGGATCTCGCTCGGCCCTCCCGTTCGGACCTTGATCCGCTATGAATTCGTCGGCGCCGGCGACGGTTTTCATCGCGAGCAGCGCGTCGGCAACTGGACCCTCGAATGGAATCAATCCCGCGTTCAATCCTGGACGTGGGAAAACGAAACGCGTAGCCGTTCCGCAAGCCCGCTGTTTCAAGACATCGCCGCGCACGCCTTCAGCGAAAATCCGTCCTACTCCGCCCAACTCCTTCACGGCGTCGATCACTGGCGCACCGTTCTCGATGGCGCATGCGGCATCGACATCTACGGCCATAACGGCGTCTCCGTGGGCGATATCGACAACGATGGCTTCGACGACGTCTACATCTGCCAACCCGCGGGCCTGCCAAACCGCCTGTTTCGGAATCGCGGAGACGGCACGTTCCAGGACATCACCGAAAGTTCCGGCGTCGGCATACTCGATAACACGGCCTGCGCCATCTTCGCCGATTTCGATAACGACGGCCGGCAGGATCTCATCGTGGTTCGCGCCTCCGGGCCGCTGCTCTTTCTGAATCAGGGCGGCGGGAAATTTCAATTGAAGCCGAACGCCTTCCAGTTCGCGAGCCCTCCTCAGGGAACGTTCACTGGCGCCGCCGTTGCGGATTACGATCGCGATGGCTGGCTCGATATTTACTTCTGCCTTTACACCTACTACCAGGGCGCGGGCCAGTATCGCTACCCCACTCCCTACTACGACGCTGAGAACGGTCCGTCCAATTTTCTGATGCGCAACCATCGCGACGGAACCTTTCGCGACGTGACCAAGGTAGCCGGGCTGGATCGCAACAACACGCGTTTCAGCTTCTGCTGCGGCTGGGGCGATTCCAACCAGGACGGCTGGCCGGACCTTTACGTCGCCAATGACTTTGGACGCAAGAACCTCTATCGCAACAATGGCGATGGAACTTTTACCGACATCGCCGGGCAAGCGGGCGTGGAGGATGTCGGCGCGGGGATGAGCGTCTGCTGGCTTGATTACGACAACGACGGCATGGAAGACCTTTACATCGCCGATATGTGGACCGCCGCCGGAGAACGCATCTCGACGCAACCGGATTTCCAGAAGCAATCTGCCCAGGCCATCCGCGATTTCTACGCCAAACACGCCATGGGGAATTCCCTCTTCCACAACAACTTCCGTAACGGCGGCGGGGCGTTCACCGATCAAACTGCCCCGGCGCAAGTCGGCGTCGGCCGCTGGTCATGGTCCAGCGACACGTTTGATTTCGATCACGATGGCTTCTCCGATCTCTACATCACCAACGGCATGGTCAGCGGCCCGCTGCGGACCGATCTCAATAGTTTCTTCTGGCGTCAGGTAGTCGCCAACTCGCCCGCGGATGCGCGCTCGTCTTCCGATTACGAGCGGGGATGGAACGCCATCAACGAACTCATTCGATCGGACCACACCTGGAGCGGTTACGAGCGCAACATCCTTTACGCCAACAATCGCGACGGCACTTTCTCCGATGTTTCGGGAGCCGCCGGGCTGGACTTCCTGGAAGATGGCCGTGCTTTCGCGCTGGCGGATTTCGATCACGATGGCCGTCAGGAAATCCTCCTGAAGAATCGCAACGGCCCCCAAGTGCGCCTCCTAAAGAACATCGCCGCCGATCTGCCGCCGTCCATTACGTTTCGTCTGCGCGGAACCAAAAGCAATCCCGACGCAATCGGCGCCGCGATCCACATCGAAACCAGCCAGGGCCGCCAGACCAAAATGCTCCAGGCCGGATCGGGCTTCCTCTCGCAGCACAGTAAGGATGTTTTCTTCGGCCTCGGCCATGCCCAAGGAACTGTGAACGCCGCCATTCGCTGGCCGGGCGGCTTCGTTCAGCAACTGCGCGATCTGCCGCCCAATCACATCGTCCACGTGGAAGAAGGCATGCCGGCGCCGCGCCTGGAGCCTTTTCGCGTCTCAAAGAATCCGATCGCCGGACCAACACCGCAGCCCATCAGCCGCGCTTCCACAGTCGAAACCTGGTTGCTGAAGCCCGTTCCCGCGCCTGATCCATCGCTTTCCCAAGGCGTCCCGATGCTCCTCCACTTCTCCAGCGGTGCAGCCGTTCCAACCATCCGGGGCCTTCATACGATGACCGTGAACGTGAATGATCCCGCCTCGAATGACCTGGTCGCCATTTACAATCTCCTGTTCCGCTCCATGTTTGATCGCCACCGTGATCTCACCATCCCGTCATCCTTCCTGATCGATGCGAAAGGTTACATCGTGAAGGTCTATCAAGGCCCCGCCGCGCCGGACGTGTTCGCCAAAGATGCCTCGGCCATTCCGTTAACGGATGCGGAGAGACTCGCCAAAGCACTTCCTTTCCCCGGCTTTTCCACCACCTATGAGTTCGGCCGCAACTATCTGTCGCTCGGATCGAATTATCTCCAGCACGGTTACCTGCAGCAGGCGGAACGATACTTTCAGTTCGCGCTATCCGAAGATCCCGCGAGCGCCGAAGCGCACTACGGAATCGGGAGCGTTTATCTCAAGCAGGAGAAACTGCGCGAAGCCCGCGCCAGTTTCGAAGAAGCGTTGCGGCGCACCGCCAGCTACCCGGATACACGCCTCAACGCCTGGAATAATCTTGGCCTTCTCGCCACGCGCGACGGCGCCCTCGATACCGCTATCGCCTATTTTCAAAAAGCTCTGGACGCCAGCCCGGACTATTTCACCGCTCTCGAAAACCTCGGGAATGCTTACCGCCAATCGAAGCGTTGGGATCTCGCCCGCGCCACGCTGGAGCGCGCCGTCGCCATGCGCCCCCGCGACGCCGAAGTCAACTACAGCCTCGGTATGGTGTTCGCCCAAACCGAAGATCCCGCGCGCGCTCTCGAGTACCTGCAGCGCGCGCTCAAGATCAACCCGGCTTATCCCGAAGCGCTGAACAATCTTGGCATTCTGTACCTGCGCACCCGCCGCCGTGACGATGCCGTCGCTCAGTTCGAGCAGTGCATCCATGTCGCGCCCGCATTCGATCAGTCCTATCTCAATCTCGCCCGCGTCTACGCCGTGGAAGGCGATCCGGGGAAAGCCAAATCCGTCTTGCGTGCTTTGCTCCAACAGCATCCCGGTCACGCCGCCGCGCTCGACGCGCTCGGCCAATTGCGATAATCCGGAGACGATACCGGCATGCGCCGTTCCATCATCATCGATACCGATCCTTCGCCCGACGATGCGGTCGCCATCCTGCTCGCGCTCGCGTCCCCGGCCGAGCTCGACTTACTCGCGATCACCACCGTCGCCGGCAATGTTCCCCTCGCGCTCACTTCAACGAACGCGCGCAAGACCCTGGAATTGGCTCGCCGCACGGAAATCCCCATCTATGCCGGCGCGTCGGCCCCATTGGTGCGCCCGCTGATCACAGCGGAGCACGTTCATGGGCGCACCGGCTTCGATGGCTATGACCTTCCCGAACCCACCTTGCCGCTCACGCCCGGATTCGCTCCGAACGCTATCGTCGATCTCGTCATGTCCCGGCCGCCCAAAGAAGTAACGCTTTGCTGTATCGCGCCCTTGACCAACATCGCGCTCGCGCTCGCCAAAGAACCGCGGCTCCCCAATCACCTCCACGAAATCGTGATCATGGGTGGAGCTTTCTCCGAAGGCGGCAACATCACGCCCGCCGCCGAGTTCAACATCTACGTCGATCCCGAAGCCGCCGCGCGCGTCCTCCAATGCGGCGCGCCCATCACCATGATCCCGCTCGATTGCACGCACCAGGCCCTCACCACCGCGCCGCGTCTGCTGAAACTTCGCGACATCGGTTCGCCCATTTCCGAAGCGTTCTACCACTTGCTCGCCTTCAACAAGACATTCGATGAGCTCAAGTACGGCTGGCCCGGAGGCCCGCTGCATGATCCCACCGTCATCGCGTATCTCTTAAACCCCGACCTGTTTTCCGGCCGCATGGTGAACGTCGCCGTCGAATGTGGCAGCGCGCTCACGTTGGGTATGACCGTGGTCGATTGGTGGTCGGTCACAGGCAAGCCGGCCAATGTCCAATTCCTTCGCCAGGTGAACGCGGACGGTTACTTCGAACTGGTAATCGACCGTCTGGCTCGTTTATAAACCATGCGCGTCTTAATCGTCCTCACGCTGCTTGTGCCCGCGATTCAAGCCGCAACCATTCACGGCTGCGTAAAAGACGCGAGCGGACATCCGGTGCCGAACGCCACGCTGCAACTAGCCGGGCAAACCATCACAGTCCGCACCGACGCGGCGGGCAACTACCAGATCCGCGAGCTTCCGAAAGGATCGTACTCCGTGCGCGCCAGCGCCAGCAACAGCAGCGCCTCGTCCGGCCCCTTTCAGCTTGACGAAAACGACACCAAAAAGATCGATCTCATCCTCCAACCGGACTTCTTCGACGAACCGAACTTCGTCGTCGCCGGCGTGACCGCGGGAAACTACCAGGGCGGTCATGGCTCGGATGTCGTCCTGCGCTCCACCGACGCATTGCGAAAAGACCTGAGCGTAAAATCCGCGCCCGCCGAAAGTGTAGAGTCCATTCAGCAAGCTCTCACGCGCGATCCCAACAACTCCGCCCTTCATCACCAACTCGGCGATGCGGAAGATCTCGCGGGCCATCCCCTCGTCGCCGTCCGCGAGTACCAACGCGCCGCCGAACTCGACGCCACCGAACCCCACTTGTTCGATTGGGCCGCCGAACTTCTCAGCCATCACGCCGACGCGCCCTCCACCGAAGTCTTCGCCAAAGGCAATCGCCTCTATCCAAACTCCGTCCGCATGCTGCTCGGGCTTGCCACCGCATGGTACGCGCGCGGCTCTTACGATCAAGCCGCAAAGTATTTCTTCGCGGCATCCGACCTCGATCCCGCCAATCCAACTCCATACCTTCTCTTGGCGAAAGCGCGCGCCACCGCACTCACTCAGTCACCCGCCGTCACCGCGATGATGGAACGCTTCGCGCACCTGCATCCCGAAGATCCCCAGGCCAACTACCTTTACGCCGTCAGTCTTTGGACCACTCGCTCGAATCTGGAACTCGCGCCGAAGGTGGAAGCGCTTCTCCGCAAAGCCGCTCAACTCGATCCGAAATTTGGCGAACCGTACCTCGCGCTCGGCGCCTTCTATTCCGATCTGAAGCAATTCCCGCAAGCCATCGAAAGCTTCCAGCAGGCCATTCACATCAACCCGTCGCTCGACGAAGCGCACTACCGGCTCGCCCAGACCTATCGGCTGACCGGCCAAAAGGAAAAAGCGTTGGAAGAACTCACCGCCTACCAACGCTTGTCCGCGGCTTCAACGGCTCAAGCCAACCGCGAGCGCAACGAACTCCAGCAATTCGTCATTGAGTTGCGGCACTAGCCGCGGACATCCGCTTCACGAACATGTCGTAGAATCGCCCCGCATCCAAATCCATCTGGATCTCCACCGGCTGCGTGGTCATCTTCACGTCGTCCTTCGCGCTCCACGTCAGCGTGTTCCCGTAACCCGCGCCGTGATCGATATCCACGCTCATGAGCCGCGTCTCCCGTTTAGTAATCAGGCTCGGGTCCATCCAAGCCGCCGCCGCCAATTCGTCCCACATGTAATCGTTCCCGCCGCCCGGCGCATAGAAGCGCGCGGTGTAGCGCCCCAGCGCAGTCCCCGCGGCTTCAATCCGCTTCACCATCTCCGGACTAAACCGCGTCTTGATCGATATATCGGTCGGCGTGCAAACGATTTTCTTCCATTGCGCGCGCAGCACAATCCGCGCCGCTTCCGGATCGAACCAGAAGTTAAACTCATGCCGCGGCGTGTCGGTGAACTCCGCATACTCCGTCACCGGCGCCAGGCTCCCGCCCATGAATACCAACTCCTTCGCCAACTCGGCAAAGTGCGGATCAATCGTAATCGCCAGCGCCAGATCCGTCATAGGCGCGCCTTCATAAATCGTCACCTCGCCCGGAAACTGATGCGCCATCCGAATCAGAAAGTGCACCGCGTCTTCGTTCGAAGCTTTGATCTTCGGCTGCCCCTCCGCCAGCGGCGGCACGACGAAAGGCTCATGCCACCAGCGCGCATCCCACGCGCCCGCGTACGCCAGCTTCCCGTACCGCTCCTGCCACAGCAGCATATCCTCGCGCGTGTTCACCAGTGGAAAAGCCGCACCGAGGAAAACCGGGACATCCGTCCGGTCCATGATCTCCAGCAGCCGCAACGTATGCGCCACTTCCTCATTGCGCCACTGATCGCCGCTCGCCACCGTAATCCCCAGCACTTCCACTTGCGGGGAGTTCAGCAGCAAGGCCACCGTCTGCAAATTGGAACCGCCCGGACCCGAGCAGTCTTCGTCGATGATTACTTTATGCCGCTGCTGACCCCAGCCGACAACCGCGGCCAGCGCCAGCAGCGCAACAACCCGAAAACCCATCCAGCCATTAGAACGCAAGCTTCAAAGCGAACTGGATCAACCGCGGGTTCCCTACCGTCGAACTGATCGCCCCGAACGTTGCCGGCGAATTGAAGTCCGACCCCGGCTGCCCGAACTGCGCATGATTGAACAAGTTGAAAATCTCCGTGCGGAAATCCAATCGCATCCCCTCACGTATCGCGAAGTGCTTGATCAGTGAGAAATCCGTGTTGATGAAATCGGGCCCGGAGAGCGGAGTCCGGGACGCGGTTCCGAGCTCGCCCGTCGCCGGAGCCGAGAAACACGCCGTATTGAAAGACTCGCTCAGCGACCCCGCGCCCGACGACGGATTGCACGTTTGGTTCGGCCGGTTTAGACTGTTTCCGTTGTTCTCAAAGTTCACGCCCGATCCGTTGGCGCTGTCGATGACGAAAATGGGAAATCCGGATGTCGCCTTCTCAATCACCGTCACTTCCCATCCGCCCAACACGGAATTCACCGCGCCATTCCACGAACTGCCGAACCGCCGCCCCTTACCGAACGGCAGCGTATAAATCACACTTGCGGTGAAGACATGATTTAGATTGATCTGCGAAAGTCCCCAATCCAGTTGCTGCCACCCCGGAAGCGGAAAGTAAGTTGCGCCGATCGTGCTTCCCAGCCCGTCCGAGAACCCGTTATCGTAGGCTCGCGAGTAAGTGTATCCGAGCAAAGCGTAAAGCCCATACCGATCGCTCTTCGTTTCCGCTTTCACCTGGAACGAATTGTAGTGAGCCTTCCCGATGTCGAAGATATCCGAAATCGTCGAATACGGGAACTGCGTATAAGGGACGCCGAAAGCCGCTCCACCGGCGCCGCAACCCAGCGTATACCCTGACGTGCCGCAAGCTCCCGGCGATCCCACGTTGATATTGTTTCCATCCGTCAGAATATGCGAACTGCGCGAACCCGCATACCCCGCCGTCAGGATCACGCGCCCCGGCAGTTCCTGCTCCACGTTGAAATTGAACTGCTGCACGCGCCCCTGCTTGAAGTTCAAATCCTGCGCCTGAATCGTTCCTGTAAACGTGCTCGGATCCGGCGGCGTCGTGAAAATCGGAAATCCATTACTCGTGCCGATCGCCGAAGGGCTCCCGCCATACTTCGTCGCGCACGCCGCCGTTGCGAACGTACACGAACCGCCGAACGCGAATGAATCCGACTCCGCGTAGTAAGGCGGATTCTGCCAAAGCCCCTGCGCGCCCTGGTTCCACGACGAATCATGGAAGATCGCGTAACCGCCGCGGAACACCGTCTTCCCGTTATCGAAAGGCTTCCACGCCAATCCGATCCGCGGCTCCAACGCCGTCAGATCCATCTTGATTCCCGCCGCCGCACCCGCGTTCTGTCCCGCGATCAGAAACTGCCCGTTCGCCGGATTGAAGTCCGCCTGCCGGTTCGCAGCCTCTGTAATCGGCGTCACCAGCGCCCACGCCAACCCTAGATTCAGTGTCAAACTCTTCGTAACCCGCCAGTCGTCTTCCACGAACGGCCGGTACAGTTTCCATCGGCGCCCGGTTGTGTCGCCGTCGAACGTCTGATCATGAATCGCTAAGCTCGGCAGCCCCAGCAGCAGGTCCGCTTCCGGTTCACCCGACCACAAGCCCGTATAGATCCAATACCCATCCGCGAACCCTTCCGTCTTCACGTTCATCTGCATGGCGCGAATCTGGCCGCCGACCTTGATGTCGTGGTTGCCGCGCACCATGTCGAGCGTGTCGGAAACCATGAACACGTTGGTCCCGCCCTGAAACGGCGAATAGCCGCGATCGCCCAATGACCAGTAGCCGCCATCCAACTGCGTCGACGTCAACCCGCAACTCTCGCCGCCCAGGTTCGCTCCCGGAATACCAAACGCCGCCGAGATACAACTTCCGCTTCCCTGCGAGGAAATATAGTCGAAGATCCGGTTGTACCCGCCGCTGATCTGGTTAATCGTATTCGGCGTAAACACGTGCGTCTCGGAGAGCGCCGCATTCCGCGCATGATTCAAAATTCCCTGGTTGCTCGCGAACGGATTGGCCTCCGCGAATCCCGGCGATCCGCCCGGAACATAAGAAGTCGCCTGATCGTAACTGAACCGCGCAAATGCGTAGTCCTTGTCCGAGAAGTTATGATCCAGCCGCGCGTCGAATTCGCCTTCGTTCAAACTCCGCACCGGCTCGCTCACGTAGTTGTACCCAAGCGCCGAGTTGTTCGCGTTCGGAAGCGGGTACAAATTGATCAGCTTCTGTGAAATCGGGTTGATCAGGCTCTGCGGAATCTTATTGCAGTTCGCGCCGGCCGCCTGGCTCCCATCCGCCGCCGCTGGCAGCGGATTGCCCGAAGCATCGCACTGAAAATTCGTATTCGAAGCGCCCGTCACGTTCGGGTTCGTGATAAACCCGGACCGCGGGTTCCCGAACGCATCATCGGAGAAATCTCCATTCCGCATCGCCACCGATGGCACCAGACCCGTAAACGGAATCCCATGCCGCTGGAACTTGTTCTGAATATCCGCAAACAGAAACGTCTTATCTTTCTGCAGCGCTCCGCCCACTGACCCGCCGAACTGATTCAGGTTGAACTGCTCCGTATTCGCCGCGAAGAAACTGCGCGCGTCCAAGTCGGTGTTCCGGAAGAACTCAAACAACGAGCCGTGCAGTTGATTCGTACCGGACTTCGTCGTCACCAGAACCGTCGGACCCGCCCGCGTGCCCCACTCCGCCGAGTAGTTGTAAGTGAGAACCTTGAACTCGCGGATCGCGTCGATCGAAGGGAGAATCGAAATCCCGCCGCCCGTCAGCTCATTGTTGTCGTTGCCGTCCAGCAGCCAATCCGTACTGTTCGCTCGCGATCCACCCACCGATAGCGAGAACGATCCGCGCGCGGAAACCTCGCTGCTCGGTCCGCCGTTGAAGAAGCTGCCCGGATTCGTTTCCTGCACCGTACCCGGTGTGAGCGTCGCCAACTGCACGAAATCCCGCCCGTTTAGCGGCAGTTCCTCCACTTGCTGCGACGTGATCACCTGGCCCAGCGTCGCGTTCGTCGATTCGACCGTCACCGGATTCGCCACCACTTCCACGTTTTGCTGCACCGTCGCGGGCGACAGCTTGAAATCCAGCGCGCGCTGCTCGTCCACCTGCAGCCGGATATCCCGCGCCTCCGTGCTCTGAAAGCCCGGTAAATCGACGCGTACCGTGTAATCGCCTACCGGCAGAAGGGGCGCCACATAATGGCCGCTCGAATCGGTCGTCACCTCGCGGAGGACGCCTTTCGCGCTCGCCGTAACGCTGACCTTCGCGCCGCTGATGACCGAGCCGGTGCTGTCGGTGACCGTCCCCGAGATCCCGCTCGTCGCCTGGCCTTTCATCGACGGACAAACCAAGCAGCCGGCCAGAAAAACGGCCAACGCCGGAATCGCTCTTCTCAATTGCATCAAGCCCCCTAAGAACCGCCGCCCGTGAGAGTGTCGAACGAGGACTCTCAGATTGCAGTGCCCTGAATCTGGAATGGAGGTCGGTCACCCAGTATTGCTATTTGCTTACTGACCTGTCAAGAAAGAAGGTGGCCGCGCTCTTACTTGGGTTTTCGTCGGGGCGGTTTAGTGACGGTAACTTGTTCATCGGGCTTCTTGTTCCGCATGAAGGCGGAGATCATACCCTGTAGCGTCACGCCGCCGAGAATACCGCCGCCGCCCATCGCAGTTCCCCAGCCGGGGTTACCATTCGCCGCAACGTAAACACCGCCGGTGATTAAGCAAAGCGCAACAGCCAGCGCACATGCTTGCCCCGCATGCGTGACCCAATAGCCCCGGCGCATGTCTTCGATAGCCGCATTCGCCGCTTTGAGTTCTAATGCCCGGCGATGATCTCCTTGCTTCTCCGCCATCGAGATAATACGTTCGGCGGCTCCAGGGCAAGCCTCTTCGTAGGCCTTTAACGCGGATGGATGAGGCAGAGGGCCTGAAAAGCTGGCCCCCAACGAGATGACTTCACGCTTCGATGAGGCCTGAGGTGGTTTCGGCTGACTCGGGTCTGGAGTAGTGTCGCCCATTCGCGTCAAGTTCCTGCTGGAACTCCTGTATCGACCAATCCAAGTCCTCCCCTACCATCTCCCAATCATCGGCAATGCCGCTGCCCGACGCTGGAGCCGAGAATTGCCAGTGGCTTCTGGCGGAGGGAGATAAGGAAACGCTACAAATGCCACGAAGAAAATCGAACATTGGCGAATGCGAACGGCGGCTTAAGAAAAATGCTCGGTATCCAGCTAGATAGTCGGCAAGAGCGGATTCCGTGTGGCGAGCACAGCAGATCTCATTAACTTTGCTTTGCGCCATATCCACCATAGAATTATAACGCGAAGGAAGCCCTTCCCCAGCCCTTCCCCAACGCTAAGCTAAAACTATGCCCTCTCTCGCCGCTCTCGAACCCGTCGCGCCCGCGGACCCTTCCCTCGAAGCCATTCACTCCAAGCTTCAACTCGGCGAGCGAGTAACCGTCCCCGAAGCCAAGTGGCTCTGGCAAAACGCCACGGACTCCAACCTCCAGGCCCTGGCCAACATCGTCCGCAACCGCTTCCACCCTCCCGGCGCCTGCACGTACATGATCATGCGGATCATCAACTACACCAACGTTTGCGTCGCCCAGTGCGATTACTGCGCCTTCTACCGACTTCCCGGTCAGCCCGGCGGCTACGTCATGGAGCAGTCCCAGGTCTTCGCCAAGATCGACGAACTGCTGGCCCTCGGTGGCGACCTCGTGGCCTTCAACGGCGGCTTTAACCCCGCCCTGCCGCTCAGCTATTACTGCGATCTGTTCGCCGCCATTCGAGCCCGCTACGGCGATTCCGTCGAGTTCTACGCCCTCACCATCGCCGAGTTCCTTTACCTTGCCGATCACGCCAGGTTGACCCTCGCTGAAGCCGCCGCGCGTCTCCGGTCTTCCGGCGTCCGATGGATCACGGGCGGAGGTTCCGAAATCTTAACCGAAGCCTTCCGCGCGCGTCACTCCAAATTCAAGTACACGGTCAACCAGTACTTCGAAGCGCAACGCGCAATCCTCTCCGCCGGACTGAAAACCACCGCCACCATGGTCATCGGGTTCGACGAAACCCTCGACGAGCGCCTCGAACATCTCGAACGCACCAGAAACTTCCAGGATGAAACCGGCGGTCTCGCCAGCTTTCTCTGCTGGACCTTTAAGCCCTACTTCACGCCGCTCGGCAATCAACTCGGCGAAATCGAAATCACCACGGCGGAGTATCTGCGCCACCTCGCGCTCAGCCGCATCTTCCTCGATAACGTGCCGCGCATCCGCACCTCCGTGCTCACGCAGAATGAGCGCGCGCTCGAAGGTCTTCGGTTCGGTGCCGACGATTTCGACCTGCCCGTGGAAGATGAAGTCACGCAAAAAGCCGGCGCCACTATCAGTCTCGACTTCGACCGTATTCTCAACTATGCCCACCGGCTTGGCTTTCAGCCGGAGTATCGCCACGTCACGAGCGCCGGCCCGATCACATCGCTCCCAAAAAAACCTGACGCCTTACTATCAACACTTTGACCACTTCGGCTCGCGTCCGCGCTCACCTCGCGCCTCTACACTGAGGCCGAGGGAACAACTGAAGTGCGTCTCAACTCCGAACTAACCGCCCAACAACAGCAGATCCTCGTATTGCTGGCGCAGGGCAAAACCATTAACGCGGCCGCTGAAGCCGCTAACATTCACCGCAACACCATCGCGAACTGGCGCCGCTCGTCGGAAACCTTTCGCAAGCAGTGGCACAGCATGCAATATGAACAGGCCATGCACTGGCGTGACGAAATGCAGTCCATGGCTCAGATCGCCGTCGATGCGATTCTCAAAACTTTGACCGACGAGAAAACTCCTCCCGGCGTTCGTCTCCGTGCCGCGCTCGCCGTTCTCAACAAAGTCACCGCTGTCGCTCCCGCTCAACCCGAACTCCAGCCGTCGCAAACACAAGCGGCCGGATCACTGCGCAACGTTGCACAGTCTGCACAATCTTGCACAACCGAGGTCCCCGATCTTCCCGGGGATCTCGGCCCGCTCGATGACGAAGCCCTTGATAGCCTGCTGCGGCAGATGTGCTTGCCGCCGCACACGCACAACCATGCACAACCTCCGCTCAGCTCCCCCGGTAAGTCGAATATCCGTTCGGCGCAAGCAGCAGCGGGATGTGATGATGCTGGCCCGGATCGCGCACCCAGAACGTAATCGTCACTTCCGGATAAAGCCCCACCACCCCGCAAGCGTCAAAATACGCGCCCGTATCGAAGATCAGGCGATAGCTCCCGGTCTCGACCGTCGAAGAACCGAGCAAATCCCGGCAGCGTCCGTCCGCGTCGGTAGAGCTACGCCCAAGCTGCGTCCATTCGCTGTCCCGTTGCCACGCCAGCCGCACAGGCACGCCGGCCGCGGGTTTCCCCAACGCCACATCCAGCACATGCGTCGAAATTCCCACTACTCCGCCAGCCACTTGCGCAAGCGGATCTGCATGATCTGCCGCTGCTGCTCGGACGCTTCCGCCACCTCCGTCTCGCGATCGTTCTCCAGCCGCCGCTGCAAGATCGCCAGCAATTCCTCCGCGCTCTTTCCCGTCGCGCAAACGATATAGATAAATCCGAACCGCGCTTCGTACTCCGCATTCTCCGCCGCCATTGCGTCCCGCACAGCCGCGTCCGCCGCGCTCATTCCGGATTGCTCGCCCGCCGCCCACTTCGTCGAAGCCGCCGCGCCAATTCGCGGATGGCTCCGAAACGCCTCCAACCGATCGTCCGAATCGACGCTCGCCCAAATTCGGTCGGCAGCCGCAAACAATTCGGACGCGCCGCCGAATGGCCGCTCCTCCGTCATCCGCGCAGCCCACCGCTCTGACCCGCAACACTTCAAAATCTCCTCCCGCGCCGCCCGGGCCGCCAGCCCATTCCATCGCCCAAGCACATCCCTCGTCGGCCCAATCAAATCCAAAAACTCGCCCAACAAATTTCCCGCCACCACCCGCCGATATTCCCCCGTCGACCGGATATCGTCAATCGGCGAAAGCTCCGTCATCAGCACCTCGCGCGCCCGTTCCCGCACCGCCGCCGAGACCACCGCGCCCGCCAGCACGCGTTCCGTCTCCACGCAGCGCAGCGGCACCGGCGCCACGCTTCCCAACGCAATCCGCACCTCGCTCACCCGCGCCCCATCCATCCGCGCCCGCGCCGCAATGCTCAGCTTCGAAATCGCCTGCGCCTTCCGCGCCCCCACCTTGCGCCCATACTCGATCCACTCCCCGCTCCCCCGCGGACACCGAATACGCGTCAACAATTCATCCGCCTCCATCCGCATCGTCTTATACCCGGTATGGAACCCCGCATAATCCACCCACCGCGCGCCCCGAAGCGAAGTCAACTCCAACTCCGCTCCATAAACCAGCAACGCCGGCGCACTGTCCGCAGCCGGCGAAGCGTTCACGATATTGCCCCCGATCGTCCCCCGATTCTGATTCGCGATCCCGCCCGTCCAACCCGCCGCCTGCGTCAGCAATCCAAACTCGCGTTCCAGCACCGCATGCGCGCGGATCTCCGAGTAAGTCACTCCCGCGCCGATCTCCACGCGCTCATCTGAAACCGCAATCCCGCGCAGTTCCGTCACCCCGCGCACGCTCACCAGCTTTCGAAAGGGCAGCCGCCCCGCTTCGAACAGCACCATCAGATCCGTCCCGCCCGAGATCGGCCGCCGCCCCGCCGCCACATGCATCAACGCCTCGCCCAGAGTCTCGGCCGCAACCAGGTCGTACTCCGCGGCGTTCCCGTTCATGCGCCAGCAGCCGCCCGCTCAACCGATTCGAAGATCTTCTTGTACCCCGTGCACCGGCACAGATTCCCCGCCAGCCCTTCCCGAATCTCATCCAGATTCGGCCGCGGATTCTTCTCCAGCAGATGCACCGCCGCCATGATCATCCCCGGCGTACACATCCCGCACTGCGCCCCGCCGCATTGCAGAAACGCGCGCTGCACGCAATGCAAACGGCCGCCTTGCGCCAGACCCTCGATCGTCACCACATCCGTTCCCGCCGCGTGCAGCACGGGCATCAGACAGCTATTCACCAGCTCGCCATCCACCAGCACCGCGCACGCCCCGCACTCGCCTTCCCCGCAGCCTTCCTTCGTCCCCGTCAGCCCGAACTCTTCCCGCAGCACGTCCAGCAGCCGCGTCATCGGATACGCGACAGCCGATCGCGCCGTTCCGTTCACCGTCATCGCAATCGCCTGCTTGCCCATCAATGCACCCGCCCCATCAGGTCTTCGGCCAGCAGCGGAATCTGTGTGAAACTCACTCCCGTCGCGTTCTCAACCGCATTCAGAATCGCCGGTGCCGGCCCATCCATCGGCAGTTCGCCAATCCCTTTCGCCCCGCCCGGACCATGCTCATACGGCCGCTCTTCGAAATGCACCCGGATCTCCGGAAGATCCACCGACGTCGGCATGATGTAGTTCGTCATCTGGTTGTTGATCATGCGGCCTTCCCGCCACACCACCTTCTCGTACAGCGCGAACCCGATCCCCTGCGCCACCCCGCCTTCAATCTGTCCCCCGGCCAACACCGGATTGATCACGCGCCCCACTTCCTGCACGGCCACGAAGTCTTCCACCCGCACCTCATAAGTGGTCACGTCCACCGCAACCTCGGCCACGTACACCGCCCACCCATACGCGCAATACGCTTCCCCGCGATACTTCTCGTCGTCCCAGTAAACGTCCTCCGGCGGCTGATACTGCACGTCGCACCGCAGCCGTCCGCACCGCTCCACATAAGCCGCGCAAGCCGCTCGAAACTGATCCCGCGTAAACCCCGGCTTCAACAGCCCGCTCTGAAACAGAAGGTTCAGCATCCCCTTCGCCGCGTTCTCCACCAGTTTGCCCACGATCATCGCCGTCCGCGACGCCACCGTCGGCCCGCTATTCGGCACCATCTGCGTGTCCGGCGTCGCAATCTCCACCTGGCCGTAATCGATCCCGATCGCTTCCGCCGCAATCTGCCCGAAGATCGTGTTCGTCCCCTGCCCCATCTCCGTGCTTGACGCCAGCACCCGCACCCGCCCATCCGCCAGCGCTTCCACGCCCACCACCGATCGCAGATACCGTTCGCCCGACCCCGTAAATCCCGCGCCATGGAAGAACGCCGCCATCCCCACCCCGCGCTTGATCCGATTGCCCGCATTCTCCCGCGCGAACTGCTCCCGCTTCTCCGCGAATCCCGCTATCTCCAGCGCCCGATCCATCAACCCCGGCATGTCGAGCGGCTCCCGCATCACCTGCCCCGTCGCCGTCGAGTCGCCTTCCCGCAGGAAGTTCCTTCGCCGCAGTTCTTCCGGCGCCTGCCCAACGGCTTTCGCGATCGCCTCCATCTGCCGCTCCAGCGCGAAGATACTCTGCGGCGCGCCGAACCCTCGAAACGCCCCGGTCGGCGGCGTGTTCGTCGCCCACGCCCGCGCCTGGATCCGCACGTTCGGGCAACAGTACGGACCCACCGCGTGTATCGTCCCGCGCGACAGCACCACTCCCGAGAGCGTGGCGTACGCGCCGCCATCGATATCGAACTCGATGTCCATTCCCAGCAGCCGTCCGTCCTTATCCACTGCGGTCCGATGCCGCGTCCGTGAAGGATGCCGCTTCGTCGTCGCCGCCATATCCTCCGCGCGCCCGTACATCAGCTTCACCGGCCGCCCGCTCTTCCACGCCAGCAGAGCCGCGTGTCCCGCAATCATCGACGGGTATTCTTCCTTGCCCCCAAAAGCCCCGCCCGTCTCCGTCTGAATCACGCGAACCTTTTCCGCAGGAAACCCAAACACCGCGCACAGCGCCTTATGCACGTAGAACGGGCACTGCAACGACCCGCGAACGGTCACGCCGTCCTCCGCGTTCGCCGTCGCCATCATCCCATTGTTCTCGATGTAAAGCTGCTCCTGCGCGCCCGTCCGGTATTCGCCCTCAACCATGTAAGCCGCGTCCGCCCACACCGCATCCACGTCGCCCTTCTCCAGCAGATATTTCTTGAACAGGTTGTCATCGCCCCACACAATGCGCTCGCGCCGTTCCGATTCCTCCATCGTGAGCACCGCGGGCAGAGCCTCATACGTAATCCGCACATGCTTACGCGCGTCATTCACCAGCGCCTTATCGGAATGCGCGAGCAACAGGATCGGCTCTTCCGGATGATTCACAAATCCGTCCGCCAGCAGCGGCTGATCGTCCACAATCAGCGCCACCAGGTTCTTCCCCGGAATGTCCGCCGCCGTCACCACCGTGACCTCATCCCACGGAATCGGCCCGCCGAACGAAATGGAAACGATGCGCCCGCGCGCAATCGAACTCCGCACCGTCACGCCATGTAGCAGACCCGGCAGCGTCAGATCGTCGACATACCGCGCCGCGCCGGTGACTTTCCCAACTCCTTCTTTCCGGATTGCCGCCTGACCGATCACGTGATTATCTGGCTAGCCTAGCGCACCTCGCGCCCTTGCGCGGGTAAGTCCCCGCGAACGAAGGTCTGCCGCACCACTCCGTAAAGCGTCTCGCCCATATACGCTGACACCGGATGCCGGTAATGCAGCCGCTCCGGCTCAACCACGAACGTCGCGTCGGGATCGAACACCACGACGTCCGCGTCGCACCCAACCGCAATCCTTCCCTTCACGCCCGCCAGCCCCGCCAACTCCGCGGGCCTCTCGCTCATCCACCGCGCGATATCGGCAAGCCCAAACCCACGCCGCCGCGCCTCTGTCCACATCACCGGCAGTGCCACGGACAAACTCGCAATCCCGCCCCACGCGCCGAAGAAATCGCCGTCCTCCATCCGCTTCATCGCCGGCGGACACGGCGAATGATCCGTTACCACCAGATCGATATCGCCCGCGCGCAGCGCTTCCCAAAGCAGCTCCCGGTTCTCACGCGACCGTATCGGCGGCGCGCACTTCATCAGCGTCCGCCCATCCGCAATGTCCTCGCTCGCGAAGTGCAGGTAGTGCGGACACGTCTCCACCGTCACCGGCAGTCCCTCCGCGCGCGCCGCCCGCAGCAACGGCAAAGCCTCCCCGGTCGCGAGATGCACGACGTGCACGCGGCAACCCGTCTCCCGCGCGCCATCGATCAACAGCCGAATCGCGGCAACCTCGGCCCTAGCCGGCCGCGAAGCCAAGTAATCCCGATACCTTCTACCATCGCCCGGAACCGGCTCGCCCAGAAACTCCGGCAACTCCGCATGCACCAGCAGCGGCAACCCCGTCCCCGCAACCACCCGCATCGCCTCACGAAGCGGTTCCGCGCGAATCATCGGAAACTCATCCACGCCGCTCGGCGCAAGAAAACACTTGAACCCGCGCACCCGTTCACGCGCCAGTGCCGCCAAACAATCCTGATTCCCCTCGATCAGCCCGCCCCAGAACCCGTAATCCACCGCGCACTTCGCACTCGCCGCCGCGCGCTTCGCCCGCAACCCCTCAACGCTTGTCGTCGCCGGAATCGAATTCAGCGGCATATCGATCAGCGTCGTAAACCCGCCCGCCGCCGCCGCCCGCGTCGCCGTTTCGAAACCTTCCCACTCCGTGCGCCCCGGCTCGTTGATATGAACGTGCGTGTCCACCAGCCCCGGCAAAATCACATGAGAACCGAAGTCCCAAACACGCACTCCCGCTTCGAGATCCCCGAGCGCCTCGCGTATCTCGGTGATCCGGCCATCTTGCACAATCACCGCGGCAGGCCGAATTCCTTCGGGCGTCACAACAGCCTGCGAAGTGAAAGCGGTTTGCATCAGGAAGCCAGCCGCGCCAGAGCACTCGCCAGCACATGCACACCCCGCGCAATATCCTCCGCCGAAGCGAACTCATCCGGCCGGTGGCTCACTCCACCCCGGCACGGGATAAAAATCATCGCCGTCGGACCGATCCGCGACATAAACAACGAATCGTGATAAGCACGGCTGATCATATGCATCGGCGCGATGCCCAGCTCTTCACACGATTCCTCAATGGCCCGCATAGCAACCGCCTCGCACGCGGCCGGGAGATCCTGATTCACCACCTCGCACTCGACGCGCAGCGCCCGCGCCTCCGCAACCGCAATGCACGCCCGGCGAATCTCATCCAGCACGCCATCCCGCCGCGCCGGATCGATATCCCGTACATCCGCCATCAAGCCCACCCGTCCGGGAATGCTGTTCACCGCGCCCGGATGCACTTCACACACCCCCACCGTCCCCACCGTATCCACCGAGCCGGTCGACTTCGCCGCACGCTCCACCGCCAGCGCAATCTCGCAAGCACCCAGAAACGCATCCCGCCGATGCGGCATCAGCACCGCCCCCGCGTGTCCGCTTTCGCCTTCCACCGAAATCCGCAGCGTCGCGGGCGCCGCGATATGCGTCACGATTCCGATCGGTACCCCATGCCGCTCCAGCAGCGGACCCTGCTCGATATGCAGTTCGACAAACGCGGAATAGTAATCGGCCTTCAACGCAACTTCATCCAGCGGACCTTGAAAACCCGCCTCCGTCCGCGCCGCATCCACCGCATCCCGCAACCGCTCCATCGTGTCACCGGCCAACATGCGGCTGCCCAAACATCCAATCCCAAAGCGCGTCGGCTCTTCCGAAGTGAACAGCAGCAGCTCAATCGAACGGCGTGGCCGGAACCCCGCGCGGCGCAACGCCCGAATCGCCTCCAGCCCGCCGAGCACTCCGACGGTCCCGTCGTAAGCGCCCGCGCTCGGGATCGCATCGATGTGCGACCCGGTTCCCACCGCCGCAATCTCGGCCGCTTCACCCGCCCATCGCGCGAACGTGTTCCCGACCGCATCCTCCCGCACCGCCAGACCGGCATCGAAACACAACCCCTTCACGTAAGCGCGCGCCTGCAAGTCCGTCGGCGTAAACACGACTCGCGTCACGGCGGGCGCGGGCGCATCCGAAAACGCGGCCAGCGTCTCCAACTCCCGCGCGAGTTGCTCCCGCCGAATCTCCAGTTCCATCAGAGCGGCGCCCGATTGAAATCCTTATAGATCAGATACTTCGCCGGCGTCTTCCCAATGGCCCCAAACCATTGCGGACAGTACGGCCCCATCCAGATGAAGTCCCCGGCCGTCACCGGATACCACGAATCACCCAGTCGGTAGATACCTCCGCCTTCCAACATGAGTAGCCCGTGCTCCATCACGTGAATTTCCACGGCGGGCAGCGACGCCCCCGGATGATACGTCATCGTATTCACCGCGAAGTCATACTCCGACGCCGCCGGAAGCAAGCTCCGCACTTCCAGCCACGGATCATCGCCCAGATACTGCACGGCCGCATCCCGCTCTTCACCGATCACCGCGGCCGGATGCGCCCCACCACGACCCACGCAATATGGCTTCTCGATCACCGCCAAACGCGCCGCGCTCTTGGCCGTAATCCGGTGCGGCGTTCCCTCCTCAAGGAACGCAAACCCGCCGGCTCCGAGACGACGCCCTTCCACCTCAACGCCCCCGTCCAGAACATACAAGAACCGCTGCGCCGCACCCTCTTCCAAAACTCCGCCCGCGCTCATCTCCAACGTGTACTGCGCAAACTCCGCGCCGCCCGCCGGCGAAACATGCACGATCGCCATCCCATTCGTCAGCCCCGGAAACCCCGTCCGCACGAACGTCTCCGGCGTCGAGAGCAAATGATTCGACCGCTGCGCGCTCCGCGTAAATCCCAGTCTCTGCAAGATCACTCCATTAAACGACAAAGCAGCAAGCCCGCCGCCAGCGCCGCTTCCACGTCTTCCACCCGCACCGTCTCATCCGGATGATGGCTCACCCCGCCCGGACTCCGCACAAACACCATCGCCGCCGGAATCCGCCCCGCCAGAATCATCGCATCATGCCCAGCCCCGCTCACCAGTCGGGGCGCAGCCAATCCCGAAGTCAATCCCGCATCCATCCGAACCGCACCTCGCTCCAACAGCACCCGCCACGTCACCGCCAACCCGCGCCGCAAAGCGATTTCACTTGCCGCCCGCTCCATCCGCTCCACCGCCCCAACCCGCACACCATCTTCCGCATGCCGCACATCCAGCGAGCACACCACGCGCCCCGCAATCACATTCCCCGCACCCGGCTCGGCATCAATCCTTCCCACCGTTGCCACCAAACCCGCCGTCCCGCGCGCCTCGCGTTCCACGCACCCAATCCACTCCGCCGCCCCCGCCAGCGCATCGCGCCGCGAATGCATCGGCGTCGTCCCCGCATGGTTCGCCGAACCCGCAAATCGAAACTCCATCCGCGTCTGCCCCGCGATCGCCTCCACCACGCCCAGCGGCTCACCCAAGCTCTCCAGCACCGGCCCCTGCTCAATATGGAACTCCAGGTACGCAGCCACGTCGTCATCCAACTCCGCGCCCGGCAGATCATCCGGATCAAGTCCAAACTCCCGAATCGCCGGAGCAATCAACGCCTTCAACTCCGCATCCACCGTCCCCACCACCGCCCGGCTCCCAATAAACGGCACCCCATACCGCACGCCCTCTTCTTCCGAAAACGCAATCAACTCAATCGGAAAAGCCACGCGACCCAACAGCGAAACCAATCCGATCCCGATCGCCACCCCCAACACCCCATCGAACGCGCCCGCATCCGGCACCGTATCGATATGCGACCCGATCACCAGCCGCTTCCTCCCCGCCACAAATCCCGGATAACTTCCGCGCACATTTCCCACTGCATCTATGCGGACGGTCATCCCCGCGCGCTCCATGCGCTCTCGCACAAGACGGTGCGCTTCATGCGTTGCAGGCGATAAAAAAGTCCGCGTCGTGCAACCCGCAACATCGCTGACTTTCGCCAGTTGCCGGCACCACAAAACGATATCGTTCGCCAGCTCGGTTTGCGTCAACTCCATCCGCAAGCGATAATACCGGAATCCAATAAGCGCAATGCCGAGAAACATTCGCTGTTCCCTCATCCAGGCGACCAACGTCCTACCTCCGGACCAGCCGCTCGAAAATGTCAAGTCGGCCATGATCGATAAACATGTCGGCTACATCGAGCAGGCCGCGGCGGCCGGCGCGCAGATTGTCTGCCTGCAGGAAATCTTCTACGGCCCTTACTTTTGCGCCGAACAAAAGACCCGCTGGTATGACTTAACCGAAGCCGTTCCGGATGGCCCCACCATGCTCCTCATGATGGATCTGGCGCGCAAGCTCAAAGTCGCGCTGGTGGTTCCCGTATACGAAGTGGAACAGACCGGCGTCTACTTCAACACCGCCGCCGTGATCGATGCTTCCGGCAAGTATCTTGGCAAGTACCGCAAGAACCACATCCCGCAGGTCGACCCCGGCTTCTGGGAGAAATTCTACTTCCGCCCCGGCAATCTCGGCTATCCCGTTTTCGATCTGGGCTTCGCCAAAATCGGCGTCTATATCTGCTATGACCGTCACTTCCCCGAAGGCGCCCGCGCGCTCGGCCTGAACGGCGCGGAGATCGTCTTCAACCCTTCCGCCACCGTGGCGGGCTTGAGCGAACATCTCTGGAAACTCGAACAGCCCGCGCACGCCGTCGCCAACGGATACTTTGTCGGCGCCATCAATCGCGTGGGCACGGAAGCCCCCTGGAACATCGGCCAGTTCTACGGCTCCAGTTACTTCTGCGATCCCCGCGGCCAGATCTTCGCGCAAGCTTCCCGCGACAAGGACGAAGTCCTTACCGCCGATCTCGACCTCGATAAAATCGCCGAAGTCCGCAACACCTGGCAGTTCTTCCGCGACCGCCGCCCTGAAACGTACACGTCCCTGACAACGCCATGACTAAAGACGAAATCATTCTCGCCGGTAAAGACCACTTGTTTCCGTCGGTCTTCCATTACTTCAAGGAACCGCTGGTTCTCGAACGCGCTAAAGACCAGTTCGTGTGGGACGCCGATGGCCGCCAGTACCTCGATTTCTTCGGCGGCATTCTCACCGTCAGCGTCGGCCACTGCAACGATAAGGTCAATGCCAAAGTGCATGAGCAGGTCGATAAGCTTCAGCACGTCTCCACCGTCTTCGCCACCGAGCCGCAAGCCGCGCTCGCCAAGAAAGTCGCGTCCCTTACGCCGGGCCTCACCAAATCTTTCTTCACCAACAGCGGCACGGAAGCCAATGAAACCGCTATCCTCGCGGCGCGCCTCTACACCGGCTCCACGGAAATCATCGCGCTGCGCCACTCCTATCACGGCCGCTCCGCGCTCGCCATGGCGATGACGGCCAACTCCGCCTGGCGTCTCGGCCCCGTGATTCAGCCCGGCATCGTCTTCGCGCACAACGCGTATTGCTACCGCTGCCCCTTCGGTCTCACCTATCCGGATTGCGGCGTCAAGTGCGCGCACGATGTCGACGAAGTCATCCGCACCACCACCTCCGGCCGCGTCGCCGGTATGATTGCCGAGCCCATCCAGGGCGTCGGCGGCTTCATCACACCGCCCAAAGAATACTTTCCCATCGTCACCGAAATCGTCCGCAAATACGGCGGCGTCTTCATCAGCGATGAAGTGCAGACCGCATGGGGACGCACCGGCGGCAAGTGGTTCGGCATCGAGCAATGGGGCGTCACACCGGACATCATGACCAGCGCCAAAGGCCTTGGCAACGGCTTCCCCATCGGCATCACCATGGCGCGGCCCGAAATCGCGGACGCTATGAAAGGCCTCACCATCTCCACCTTCGGCGGCAACCCCATCGCCACCACCGCCGCCAAAGCCGTGCTCGATCTCATCGAAGAAGAGAACCTCGCCGCCAACGCCGCGGAAGTCGGCGGGTATCTCCGGGCTCGTCTCGAAGAACTGCAATCCCGTCATGAAGTCATTGGCGACGTGCGCGGCATGGGCCTCATGCAAGGCGTCGAACTCGTGGAAGACCGTCAGTCGAAAACGCCCGCCACCCAAACCACTCTGCGCCTCATGGAAGCCGCCCGCGAGAACGGCATTCTCCTCGGACGCGGCGGCATCTTCGGCAACGTCCTGCGCATCTCACCGCCGCTCAACGTTGCGAAGTCCGATGTCGACGATTTCATCCGCCAGCTCGATCTCAGCTTCGCCGCCGTCACCCAACCCGCGCTCGCCGCGAGCTCAAGATGACCGAACTGCATCCGCCGCTGACCCCGCAAGCGGCATTCGTCGAAGCCAATCGCTGTCTCTACTGCTTCGACGCCCCCTGCGCGGGTGCATGCCCCACCCACATCGACGTTCCGAAGTTCATCAAGAAGATCGCATCCGCCAACCTGATGGGATCGGCCCGTGCGATTCTCGACGCCAATGTGCTTGGCCTGAGCTGCTCCCGCGTCTGTCCCGTCGACGTGCTCTGCGAAGGCGCGTGCGTGTTGCACAGCGTGAATGAAAAACCAATCTCCATCGGTCTTCTACAGCGCCACGCGATGGATCATTTCTATCAGCGCGGCGGCAAGCTTCCGATTGGAACGTCGACGAAGCCGACGCGCGTGGCATGTATCGGCGCAGGCCCGGCGTCGCTCGCCTGCGCCGCTGAACTCCGCGCGCATGGCGCAGCCGTCACCATCTTCGATCAGCATCCGCTTCCCGGCGGACTCAACACTTACGGCGTCGCTCAATACAAGTTCACTCCCGAAGACAGCCAGCGCGAGGTGGAACTGATCCGCGCGTCCGGCGTCGAGTTCAAGACGCAAACCGAGATCGGCAAAGACATCACCATAGCCGCGCTGGAAAGCGATCACGACGCCATCTTCCTCGGCGTCGGCCTCGGCAAAACGCAGCCGCTCAACATCCCCGGCGAGAACCTGCCCGGCATCTGCAACGCGCTCGATTTCATCGCCGCCTACAAGAACTACCGCCCGCTTCCCTTCAATGACCGCGTGGTCGTGATCGGCGGCGGCAACACGGCCATCGACGCCGCCGTCGCCGCGCGTCACTTGGGAGCGTCCGACGTTACCATCCTCTATCGCCGTTCCGAGCACGACATGTCCGCCTTCGCCTTCGAATACGCGCACGCCAGACACGAAGGCATCCGGTTCGCTTTCCATGCCCGCCCCACCGCCTTCGTTGGCGAAACCCAGGTCAGCGCGGTCGAATGCGATAGCGGCGCGAGCTTCGCATGCGACACAGTCATCATCGCCATCGGTCAATTGCGCCTTCTCGAAATCTTGCAATCGGTCGCGGGCATCCGCTTGAACGGCGGTCTGGTGGAAACGCATCCCCTCACCGGCCAAACCCACAACCCGAAATATTTCGCCGCCGGCGATTGCGTCAACGGCGGCCGTGAAGTGGTGGACGCGGTGGCCTCCGGAAAGCGCGCCGCCCGAGGCATTCTTCAATGGCTGACCTGACCACCAACTTCGCGGGCATTCGCTGCCCCAACCCGTTCTGGCTCGCTTCCGGACCGCCCACCAACTGCGGCGAACAGATCATGCGCGCGTTTGACGCCGGCTGGGGCGGCGCTGTCTGGAAGACCATTGGCGAACCGATCGTCAACGTCTCCTCGCGCTACTCGTCCGTCGATTGGAACGGCAACCGCATGATGGGCCTCAACAACATCGAGCTCATCAGTGACCGCCCCATCGACGTCAACCTGCGCGAGATCGGCGAGGTCAAACGCCGCTATCCTCACCACGCCGTCATCGCCTCTTTGATGGTCGAATCCAAACGCGAGACGTGGCATGAAATGGTGCGTCGCGCGGAAGACGCCGGTTCAGACGCGCTCGAACTCAACTTCGGCTGCCCGCACGGCATGAGCGAACGCGGCATGGGCAGCGCCGTCGGCCAAGTCCCTGAATACACCAGCATGATCACGGAATGGGTGAAAGAAGTGGCGCGCACTCCGGTTCTCGTCAAGCTCACGCCCAACATTTCGGACATCCGCGTCAGTGCCCGCGCAGCCCGCAAAGGCGGCGCCGACGCCGTCTCCGCCATCAACACCATCAACTCCATCACCGGCGTCGATCTCGACACGCTGACACCGCGCCCCAACGTTGGCGGCAAGTCCGCGCACGGCGGCTACTGCGGTCCCGCGGTCAAACCCATCGCGCTCCACATGGTGGAACAGATCGCATCCGACGCGCAAGTGCAACTCCCTATTTCCGCTATCGGCGGCGTCTCCGGATGGCGGGAAGCCGCCGAGTTCATCCTCCTGGGCGCCGGTTCCATCCAGGCCTGCACGGCGCCCATGCACTTCGGCTATCGCATCGTCGAAGA
Organism: Bryobacteraceae bacterium; assembly: GCA_965225785.1. Taxonomy (GTDB): domain Bacteria; phylum Acidobacteriota; class Terriglobia; order Bryobacterales; family Bryobacteraceae; genus Bog-113. Next base: position 498,345 of record CBDDBV010000036.1, read on the forward strand.
CATGATCGACGGCCTTTCCGAATGGATGGACTTGAAAGGCTTTCCTACCCTCGACGACTTTCGCGGCCTCTCGCTTCCGCGCGTCACCGCCTGGCAGCACCTGGATCTCAACTTCAAAATCGTCGCGCGCATCCATCCCGAAAAATGCATCGGCTGCCAGCTCTGCTACACCGCCTGTTGGGACGGCGCGCATCAATGCATCCACGTCCAGGGATTCGACAAGCCCGAATCCGAAGCCGCGCACGATAGCGCCAAAATCGTTTCCACGCCAACCACCACCACCGTCTCCCACGCCACGCCGCCCTTGCGCATTCCCAAAGTGGATGAGCACGAATGCGTCGGCTGCAATCTCTGCTGGCTGGTGTGCCCCGTCGAAAACTGCATCACCATGGAGCAGGTCGAGTCCGGCAAGCAGCCAGAATCCTGGGCGGAACGCATGCAAGGAGTCGCCCGGTGACGACCCTCATCGCCAACGGCGCCATCGTAACCGCCGCCCGCACGTTCGCCTCCGACATCCTGATCGATGGTGAGAAGATCCGCGACATCGCGCCACATATTCCGCGTGAGTCCGCGGATCGCGTACTCGACGCCACCGGCCTCTACGTTCTTCCCGGCGGCATCGATGTTCACACGCACCTCGACATGCCGTTCGGCGGAACCACTTCCAGCGACGATTTCGAAACCGGCACGCGCGCCGCGGCTTTCGGGGGCACCACAACCCTAATCGATTTCGCGATTCAGCCCAAAGGCACGCGCATGCGCGATGCACTCGACACCTGGTGGAAGAAGGCCGATGGCAAAGCGGTCATCGATTACGGTCTGCACATGATCGTTACCGATTTAGGCGAAGCGGGTCTCGAAGACATGGACTCGCTGGTCGATGAAGGCGTCGCCAGTTTCAAGCTCTTCATGGCGTATCCCGGCGTCCTCATGGTCGATGACGCAACCATCTTCAAAGCGCTCTCCCGCACCGCGAAAAACGGCGCGCTCATCTGCATGCATGCCGAAAACGGCGGCGTGATCGACGTCATTATTCAGAAGGCCCTGGCCGAAGGCAAACGCGCCCCGGTCTATCACGCGCTTACGCGTCCCGTGAAGGCCGAAGCGGAAGCCGTGCACCGCGCCATCGCCATGGCGGAGATGTCCGGCGCGCCCGTCTACATCGTTCACCTCTCTTCGGAAGAGGCGCTGAACGAAGTTCGCGAAGCGCGCGATCGTGGCGTCCCCGCTTTCGCCGAGACCTGTCCGCAGTATCTGCTGCTCACCATCGACGAACTCGCGCGTCCGAATTTCGAAGGCGCCAAATACGTCTTTACTCCACCCCTGCGCGAAAAGCATAACCTCGATAAACTCTGGCACGGCCTCGCGCACGATCATCTGCAAGTGATCTCCACCGACCATTGCCCGTTCTGTTTCGCGGATCAGAAGCAACTCGGCGTCGATGACTTCACCAAAATTCCGAACGGCGGCCCCGGCGTCGAAAATCGTCTCCAGCTAATCCATCATCACGGCGTGAATCAAGGCCGCATCTCACTGAACCGCTTCGTGCAGCTCGTCTCCACCACGCCCGCCAAGCTCTTCGGCCTCTATCCGCGCAAGGGTGAGATCGCCGTCGGAAGCGATGCCGACCTTGTCCTCTGGGACCCGAACGCCCTGCACCGCATCAGCGCCGCCACCCATCATATGCGCGTCGATTACTCCATGTTCGAAGGCTTCGAAGTTCTCGGCAACGCGCGCACAGTTCTTTCGCGCGGCGAAGTGTTGGTGGACAATGGAGAATCCCACGGCCGCCCTGGACGCGGCCGCTATCTGCGCCGCGAAGCGCGCGGAGGCGCATGGCGGTAGAAACAGTTCGGTATAGCAGCGCACTGTACAACGAAGACCTCGCGCCCATCCCTCTCTCGCGGCGGGACTGGACCACGTACAACTACTGCGCGCTCTGGGTCGGCATGAGCGTCTGCATCCCCACCTACATGCTGGCTTCCGGTCTCATCGCGGGCGGCATGAACTGGTGGCAGGCTATCGGGACCATCCTGCTCGGCAACCTCATCGTGCTCATCCCCATGCTGCTCAACGCGCATGCCGGCGCGAAGTATGGCATCCCGTTTCCGGTGTTCGTGCGCGCGTCATTCGGAGTGCGCGGCGCCAACGTCCCCGCCGTTCTCCGCGCTCTCGTCGCCTGCGGATGGTTCGGCATCCAGACCTGGATCGGCGGCCAGGCCATCAACTCCATGCTCAACATTCTGTCTCCCGCGTGGGCCCATTTCGAAGCCGGCAAGTGGATCTGCTTCTTCGCCTTCTGGGCGCTGAACATGCTCGTCGTCATTCGCGGCATCCACACCATCAAGCTGCTCGAAGGCATCGCCGCGCCCTTCATGCTGGCCGTGGGACTTCTGCTGCTCTGGTGGGTCACCAGTAAAGCGGGCGGCCTCGGACCGGTGCTCAGCGCGCCCAGTAAGTTCCATTCCACCGGCGAGTTCTTCGCCTTCTTCGTCCCCGCGCTTACCGGCATGGTTGGCTTCTGGGCCACGGTCGCGCTCAACATTCCAGACTTCACGCGCTACGCCACATCGCAGCGCGCGCAGATGGTCGGCCAGGCTCTCGGGCTTCCCATCGCGATGACGCTCTATGCCTTCATCGGCGTCGCCGTCACGTCCGCTTCCGCGGTTTTGTTCGGCGAACCCGTCTGGGATCCCGTTCAACTCGTCGGGAAATTCAATCAGCCCGTGGTCGCCTTCATCGCGCTGATCGCGTTGCTCATCGCCACGCTGAACACCAACGTCGCGGCCAACGTGGTCTCGCCTTCGAACGATTTCTCCAACCTCAATCCGCGTCTCATTTCCTTCCGCACCGGCGGCCTGATCACCGGCGTGGTCGGGGTGCTCATGATGCCCTGGAAACTCATGGGCGATTTCAGCGCGTACATCTTCGGCTGGCTGGTCGGGTACTCCGGTCTGCTCGGCCCCATCGCGGGCGTCATGATCGCGGACTACTTCCTGGTCCGCCACGCGCATCTCGATGTCGACGATCTCTATCGACGCGGCGGCATCTACGAATACGCGAACGGCTTCAACTACCGCGCGCTCTGGGCGCTGGCCGCCGGCATCTTTCTGGCGCTCGCGGGCCTCGTCATCCCGCCGCTTTACCTGCTCTACAAATACGCCTGGTTTGTGGGCTTCTTCGTTTCCGGCGGCATCTATTCCGCTCTCATGATTCAGGCAGGAGGAAAAGTATGGCCACAACGGAAGCAACAATCAGCCGCGTAAGCCGGTTGGTGAACGGACGGTGGGAAGCGGGTGCCGGCAATCTGCATCCGGTGACGAATCCCGCCACAGGCGAAGTAATCGCGGAGCTTTCTTATGCGGGCGCGGCCGATGTCGACCGCGCCGTTCGCGCCGCCCACGAAGCCTTTCTGGGGTGGCGTGAACTGCCTGTCGTCGATCGCGTCCAGCCGCTCTACCGCTTCAAAGCCCTGCTCGAAAAGCACGCCGCCGAACTCGCGCGCATCCTTTCAACCGAGAACGGCAAGACCGTCGATGACGCCAAAGCGGAAGTAAACCGCGCCATTCAAATGGTGGAAGTCGCCTGCGGCATGCCCAGCCTGATGATGGGCGAGTCTCTCGAAAACGTCTCGCGCGGAATCGATTGCCACAGCATCCGCCAGCCCCTCGGCGTGTGCGCCGGAATCACGCCCTTCAACTTCCCGGCCATGGTGCCGATGTGGATGTATCCGTTCGCCATCGCGTGCGGCAACGCATTCATCCTGAAGCCTTCGGAAAAAGTTCCGATGACACCCACGCGCGCCGCGGAACTGCTGATGGATGCCGGTCTGCCGCCCGGTGTCTTCACGCTGCTGCACGGCGGCAAGGAAGTGGTGGACGCGCTGTTGAAGCATCCGCTGGTGCGCGCCGTTTCGTTCGTCGGATCAACGCCGATCGCGAAGTACATCTACGCCACCGCCGCCGCGGAAGGCAAGCGCGTGCAGGCGTTGGGCGGCGCGAAGAATCACATGGTCGTGATGCCCGATGCCGATATCGCCAAGAGCGTCGACGCCATCATGAGCTCCGCATTCGGCGCGGCGGGCGAGCGCTGTCTCGCCGGTTCCGTGCTCGTCCCCGTCGGCGATGTGGCCGAGCCGCTTCTCGAAACGCTGCTCGATCGCTGCCACGCGCTCAAGGTTGGCGACCCCGCCAGCGCTGACACCGGTATGGGGCCGCTCGTCACCAAAGAGCATCGTGACCGCGTCGCGGGCTACATCGATCGCGGCATCAAGGAAGGCGCACAGCCGCTCTGCGACGGCCGCGAGGCCGTCTCCAACAAAGCCCGCGAAAGCGTCTCGAATAAAGGCTTCTTCCTTGGCCCCACGGTGTTCGACCACGTCGCGCCCACCATGAGCATCGCGCGCGAAGAGATCTTCGGTCCCGTGCTTTCCGTCATCCGCGTCGACACGCTTGACGCCGCCATCGACCTCATCAACAGCGTCCCGTTCGGCAACACCACCACCATCTACACCTCCAGCGGCAAGTCCGGCCGCGATTTCGCTTCGCGCATCGAAGTCGGCATGGTGGGGATCAACATGGCCGTGGCCGCGCCCATGGCCTTCTTCCCGTTCACCGGCTGGAAGCAATCCTTCTTCGGCGACCTGCACGCCCATGGCAAAGACGCCGTCCATTTCTACACCGAACAGAAAGTCATCATGTCGAGGTGGTTTTAGATGATGCGTTTCGCACGCCTGCCGCTGGCGGCATTGACGTCGTTCACGCTGGTTGTACAGGCCGCCGAAAGCACCGCACAGTTGCGCGGCTACTCGGCGGATGAGACTAAAACGGAACGCGATTGGGAAAAGAGGTTCCGCGACCTTCCCAAGCCCGACAACATTCGCGAAACCATGCGGCGCATGTCCGCGCACCCGCATCACGTCGGTTCGCCCTACGACAAGAACAACGCCGAATGGGTTCTCGCGCAGTTCAAGTCATGGGGACTCGACGCCAAAATCGAAGAGTTCTCCGCCCTGTTCCCGACGCCAAAAGATCGGCTGGTCGAATTGATCGCGCCCACCAAATTCAAGGCCAAGCTGGAAGAGCCGACCCTCGCGATCGACCCCACCAGCGATCAACACAAAGATCAGCTTCCCACTTATAACGCCTACTCGCGCGATGGCGACGTGACCGCGCCGTTAGTCTACGTCAACTACGGAATCCCCGCCGATTACGAGCAGTTGGAGCGCATGGGCATCTCCGTCAAAGGCGCCATCGTCATCGCGCGTTACGGCGAATCGTGGCGCGGCATCAAGCCCAAGCTCGCGGCCGAACATGGCGCCGTCGGTTGCCTTATCTACTCCGATCCGGCGGGCGATGGCTACGTCACCGGAGTAGCCTACCCCGATGGTCCCGCGCGTCCGCAGTTCGGCGTGCAGCGCGGCAGCGTGATGGATATGCCGACCTATCCCGGCGATCCGCAAACGCCCGGAGTCGGTGCAACCGCCGATGCCAAGCTGATCCCGCTCGATCAGGTCCAGACCATTACGAAGATTCCGGTGCTGCCGATTTCATCGAGCGATGCCGAGCCGTTGCTGCGCGCCATTCAAGGCGAGATGGCCCCGGCCGGATGGCGTGGCGCACTTCCGTTCCCCTATCATGTGGGCCCCAGCGCCGCTACCGTTCACCTGCGTCTGCATTTCAACTTCGATCGCAAGCCGCTCTACGACATCATCGCCCGCATCCCCGGTTCGCAGTTCCCGGAGGAGTGGGTGATCCGCGGCAATCATCATGACGCATGGGTGAACGGCGCGGAAGATCCACTCTCCGGAACCAGTCCGCTGATGGAAGAAGCGCGCGCCATGTCCGAGCTGCTCAAGCTTGGATGGAAACCAAAACGCACCATTGTGTTTTGCGTGTGGGATGGCGAAGAGCCCGGTCTGCTCGGTTCCACGGAGTGGGCTGAAACCCATGCCGACGAGCTGAAAACGAAGGCCGTGGCGTACATCAATTCGGATGTGAATGGCCGCGGCTTCTTAAGTTTGGAAGGTTCGCATACGCTGGAGAACTTCGCCAACGAAGTTGCAAAAGATATCGAAGATCCGGAAACGAAACTGAGCGCGTGGAATCGTTCCCGTCTGAACAAGCTCGCGCTGGCGGCGGGGATCGACAAGAAGAGCGAACTGCGCGGCCGAGCCGATCTGCGCATCGAGGCTCTGGGTTCCGGTTCGGACTACACCGTCTTCCTCGATCATCTCGGCGTCGCCAGCATCAACCTCGGGTTCTTCGGCGAGCAATCCACCGGTGAACAATATCACTCCATCTACGACGACTTTTACTGGTACACGCATTACTCGGACACGGACTTCGTCTACGGCCGCGCGCTGGCGCAGACCGCCGGAACCATGCTGCTTCGTCTGGCCGACGCCAACGTGATCCCGCTCCAGTTCACCGACTTCGCCGACACCATCCAGGTCTATGATCGCGAGTTAAAGAAGCTGTCCGAAGACAAGCGCGCCGAGATCGAAGAGCGCAATAAGGAAATCGACGAAGGCCTGTTCACGGCGGTGGATGATCCGAAGCATAAGCTCGCCGTTCCCAAGCGCGAAGAGCTTCCACCGCACCTGAACTTCGCGCCGCTCGATAACTCGGTGGACGCGCTGGTGCTCGCCGCCGCAAGCTATGAGAAGGCACTCGCCGCCGCCGGAGACCATGCTTCGCTCGCAATTAACGCGAACCTGATCCAGAGCGAACGCCTGCTCACCGATCCCGCCGGCCTGCCCAACCGCGAGTGGTTCCGCAACATGATCTACGCGCCCGGCTACTACACCGGCTACGGCGTCAAGACGCTGCCCGCCATCCGCGAAGCCATCGACCAGAAGCAATGGACCCTGGCGGACGAGCAGATCATCCGCGTCGCGAAAGTGCTGGATGGCGAGACCGCGCTGCTGAATGCGACCGCGCGCCAGCTAGCCAAGTAACGTGCGCAAGCGCGCGGAAAGCTACTTTGAATTCGCCGCGCTCGGAGCGACGTGGCGCACCGAAATCATTGCGGGCTTCACCACGTTCGTCACCATGGCCTACATCATCTTCGTGAACCCGGCCATCCTGCATGAGACGGGCATGCCGCTGGGTGCGGTCACGGTAGCGACGTGTCTGGCCGCCGCCTTCGGATCTCTGCTCATGGGCTTTCTCGCGCGCTATCCCCTCGCGCTCGCGCCCGGCATGGGCCTCAACGCGTACTTCACTTACTCAGTCGTAAAGGGCATGGGAGTGGCGTGGCAGACGGCTTTGGGCGCGGTCTTCATCTCCGGCGTGGCCTTCCTTCTGCTAACGGTCAGCGGCGCAAGACAGTTCATCATCGCCGCCATTCCTCATGAACTCTACGCCGCCGTCGCCGCGGGCGTGGGCCTCTTCATCGCGCTGATCGGCCTACGCAACTCCGGCATCATCGCGCCCGATTCCGCGACTCTCGTCAGCCTCGGAAATCTGCGCAACCCGAACACCCTGCTCGCCCTGTTCGGGCTGCTGCTCATGGCGGGCTTGCTTGCGCGGCGCGTACAGGCTTCCATACTGATTGGCATCGTGGTCACCACCATCGTTGGGGTGGCCGCGGGGCTGGTTCACTGGCAGCCGCAAGCCTGGCGTGTCTCGGACATCCAAGCCACTGCCTTTCATCTCGATATCCCCGGCGCGCTCCATTTGGGCCTGCTCGATATCGTCTTCGCATTCCTCTTCGTTGACCTGTTCGACAACCTCGGCACCCTCGTCGCGGTCGCGCAGAAGGCCGGACTTATGAGTGAGAACGGCAACATTCCGCGCGTCACTCGAATCCTCTACGCCGACTCGGCCGCAACCATTTTCGGATCGCTCACCGGCACCTCCACGGTGGTGAGCTACATCGAAAGTTCGGCGGGCGTGGCCGCCGGAGGACGCACCGGCGTTACGGCTATCGTTACCGGTCTTCTCTTCCTCGCCGCCATCGGAGTCGCGCCGCTCATGGGAGCGATTCCCGCCGGCGCCACCGCTCCCGCGCTCATCATCGTCGGCAGTATGATGATGTCGGCGGTCTCGTCGATTGCGTGGGAAGATCCCGCCGTCTCCATCCCCGCCTTTCTCACCATAGTCGCCATTCCGCTGACCTTCAGCATTGCCAACGGACTTGCCTTCGGCTTCACCGCCTATGCGCTGATCCGCCTCCTGCGCGGCGAGTTCCGTCAGTTGCACTGGTTCGTCTATGTGCTCACGGCGTTGTTCCTGGCCCGCTTCTACTACCTGGGGAAAGGATCGTAACGATGGACGCGAAGTTCATGGCCATTGCCATCGCGCTCTCTATCGACAACGTTCGCAGCGGTCTCGGCGGCCCATTCGGCGCGGTGATCGTAAAAAACGGACAAGTGATCGCCAGCGGCGCGAATCAGGTCACTTCCTCGAATGACCCCACGGCCCACGCCGAGATCGTCGCCATCCGCGCCGCTTGCCACGAACTGAAGGGCTTCCAATTGGCCGGCTGCGATCTCTATACGTCCTGCGAGCCTTGCCCCATGTGCCTCGGCGCCATCTATTGGGCGCGGCCCGATCACGTCTACTACGCCAGCAGCCGTACGGACGCCGCCGCGGCGGGCTTCGATGATGATTTCATCTACACGCAAATCCCGCTTCCCGCCGAACATCGTCACATCCCGATGCGGCAAGTGTTGCGGCAAGAGGCACAAAGCGCGTTTCAAGCGTGGGAAGAAATGGTGAACAAGGTTCGATATTAGTCGCCAGGTTAGTCACGCGTTATATGCGCTTCGATCAACCCATGCGGCTCATCCACGGGCACGAAGATCTCGTTCGGATTATCGAGGCCGAAGCGGCTCAAATCCACGAGCAGGCAATGGATGTTGGGCATCGTGAGCCGGATGTCCGCCACCTCAGGATTTATGATCAGCACTGCCTGCCCCATCGCGAAAAGCGTGTGCTGCACAGACTTGCTCTTGTGGTAGGCGAATATATTCATCAAGGTGTCGCGCACGCGTCGACGTAGTTCGCGATAAGGTATTGCCGTCTCGGAGTAGCCCCACTCCGCGCTGGCATTCGTGCCGAGCAGTCGATCGGCCGTCTCGGGAAGCGTCGTCAGGCGATCCTTCTTGAATCCTTCAAAGCCGGAGTCGGAAGTCTTCATGAGGCTCAGACCGCTGAACCCGCAACGCAATTCCGTGTGTCGGCGATCTTGTTTCACCGACGCGATTTGGAGGTCGTCTCGCGTTAGCCAAAAGGTTGTCGGATGAATCTGCTGCCAAGACTTTTCCGCAACCTCGATGGACACGCTCGTCACTTCGGGATTGTTAACGAGGAAGTGCCCCGCCAGTTCCAGTGCGAACTCTTCCGGCGAATCGGCCTTTGACGTCCGCGCCAGGCAATAGACCGTGTTCTTCATCGTGTCCGTCGGCAGCACCGCGCTGTTGTCGCCGTATTGGAACGCGCTCTCGTACGCGCCCTCAAAGAGGATCCGGATAACCCATTCGATCATCCCCGTCTCGTCCGCGCCGCGACGCACGCGCACCAGACGCACGCGGTTCTTGCCGTACATATTGGTGGAAAGGGCAGCCATCCCGTCAGGATATTATGACGGTGGAGGTTTGTAACCATGGCGACGACCACTCTTCCCGCGCAAGTCAAAATCGCGAAGACACCCAATCCCCCAACCTTTCAAACGGCCGCGGAAGAGCGCCTGCACCGCAAGCAGCGGCTCGCGTCGGCGTTCCGCCTGTTCGCCAAATTCGGATTCAGCGAAGGCGTTGCCGGCCACATCACGGCGCGCGACCCCGAATTCACAGATCACTTCTGGGTGAATCCCTTCGGCATGCACTTTGCGCATATTCGCGTGTCGGATCTGGTGCTGGTGAATGGCGAAGGCGAAGTGGTGGAAGGCGATCGGCCCATCAATGAGGCGGCGTTCGCCATCCACTCGCGCGTTCACGAAGCGCGGCCGGACGTCATCGCGGCCGCCCACGCACACTCGCTTTATGGGAAAACATGGTCTTGCATGGGCCGGTTGCTTGAGCCGTTAACGCAAGATGCGTGCGCATTTTATGAAGACCACAGCCTCTTCGCGGACTATACAGGCGTGGTTTACGACACGTCGGAGGGGGACCGCATCGCCGAAGCCTTGGGTCATCGGAAGGCCGTAATCCTGCAGAACCATGGTCTACTGACAGTGGGAAGCACGGTGGATGAGGCCGCCTGGTTCTTCATCACGATGGATCGCGCCTGCCAGTCGCAGTTGATGGCCGACGCCGCCGGTAAGCCGGTGAAGATTTCGCATGAAAGCGCGCTGATCGCGCAGAAGCAGGTGGGCCATCCGCGCGTGGGGTGGTTCCAGTATCAGCCCCTGTGGGACCTGATCACGCGCGAGCAACCGGATCTGTTTGAGTAACCGTGAACAAGCGCGAGTTTCTTCAATTACTTTCGGCCGCGATTGCGAGCCCGGCTTTGGCAGCGCGAGCCGCGGAGCGGAAATTGACAAACTGGTCGGGTAATCTCACTTACGGCACGGATCACCTGCGGGAAGCGGCGACGATTGAGCAGATCCGATCGATTGTTCGTTCGCAGGATAAGTTGAAAGTGCTGGGGAGCCGGCATTGCTTCAACTCCATCGCGGATAGCAATCATAGCTTTCTTTCGTTGAAGCCGATGCATGACGTGGTGGCGATCGATGCGGACGCTCGGACAGCGACGGTGGAAGCGGGCATCACGTACGGGCAGCTGGGACCTTACCTCGATAGTAAAGGTTTCGCGCTTCATAACCTGGCGTCGTTGCCGCATATTTCGGTTGCGGGCGCATGTACGACGGCAACGCATGGTTCAGGCGAAGGCAATAGAAATCTGGCGAGTTCAGTCGCCGCTTTGGAATTAGTGAACGCATCCGGCGACTTGGTGAAGCTTTCCCGTAAGTCCGATGGCGATGGTTTCCGGGCCGCGGTCGTTGGCCTTGGCGCGCTTGGCGTGATCGCGCGAATCACCCTCGACATTGAGCCGACTTACACGGTTCGCCAGTACGTCTACGAGAACCTTCCGCTCGCGCAAGTGGGGGATCACTTCGACGAGATACAGGCGAGCGGATACAGCGTCAGCCTGTTCACCGATTGGCAGAAGCAGAATGTGAGCGAACTATGGATCAAAGTGCGCGATGGACATGGCAAGCCGTTCACAGGGCCCCGGGAGTATTTCGGCGCAACGCTCGCAACGCGCGACATGCATCCGATCGCGAATCTTTCCGCCGAGAACTGTACTCCGCAGATGGGTGTGCCCGGTCCCTGGTACGAGCGTCTTCCACATTTCCGCATGGGATTCACGCCCAGCGCCGGCAAAGAACTCCAGTCGGAATACTTGTTGCCGCGCAGGAATGCGATCGATGCGATTCTGGCGGTGGAGCGCCTGCGGGATCAAGTAACTCCACACTTACTCATCTCGGAGATCCGCACCATCGCCGCCGATGATTTGTGGCTCAGCACGGCATATCAACAGCCCAGCGTTGCGATTCACTTTACCTGGAAGCCGGATTGGCCGGCGGTGAAGCAAGTGCTGCCGGTGATCGAAAAAGAACTGGCGCCCTACCGGGCGCGTCCGCATTGGGGCAAGCTGTTCACCATGGCGCCCGCCGAAATTCGGTCCCGGTATGAGAAGATACCCGAGTTTTTGGAACTGGTTGGGAAGTATGACCCGAACGGTAAGTTTCGCAATGTGTTCCTGGATAAGTATTTGTTTAGCAGTTAAGTGCCAACTCCCAGGATTGAGTGGTAAGCGTTCTCCAGCTTCCTGACATACTCGGGCTGGCACATCAAAGGAGAATCACTTACTTGCCGGCGGAGATTGTTTCTTCGGAGAAGTGAGCGCTTGCCTCTTCCATACTCCCGGATCGCAATGGCGACGTATTCTTCGGGCGACGTAGCGACCCACTCCGGTCTTCCTATTGTGTGAAGTATCGCTCCGGTAACGCGCGAAACATGGGTCTCACCCGGCAGTGTGACCACGGGGACGCCCATCCATAAAGCTTCGCAGGTGGTGATCGTGCCGGAGTAAGGAAAGGTATCGAGGGCCATATCGGCTACCTGATAAAGAGCGAGGTGATGCAAGCGGTCCGCGAGCGGCGGAATGATTTGGATCCGCTCAGGCGCGATTCCGAAAACTTCAAATTTAGCTGTCAGGCGGGAGCGAGCTTCCGGCTCGATAAACTCCAGCGCTTTAAGCAGCAGCGCGGCGTCGGGCGCCTGCGTCAAGATGGAGGCCCAGAGTTGGACGACGGTACTTGAAATTTTCGGTAGAGCATTGAAGGAGCAGAAGACAAAGTGGTCCGTTCGCGGTAGCGGGAACTCGGGCAGTCCGGTCTCGCAAGCCGGTTGATAGCAGAAGAAGCACGGATCGATTCGGAGGAGTTTCTCCGTGTAGAACTGGTCGGCATCGCCGGGCGGGTCTGTGAATGAGTCGGTGATTCGGTAGTCAACCGTGTTGAGTCCGGTGGTGTCCGGGTAGCCGAAGGAAGAAATTTGAATGGGAGCGGGACTCGACGCGAGAACACGCAAGCGGCCTTCGCCGGTATGCCCGGCGAGGTCGACTAAGATATCTATCTCGTCGGATCGGATGAGCTCGCTAAGCGCGTCGGCAGTTAGCGACGCCGTTTCGTGCCAGTGTAGGTCATAGGTTTTGATCCGATCGGTCGCCGCATCCTGCCGCCTGGCGTCTGAGTAACAAGTCACCTTGAACTTAGTTCGGTCATGATGCTTGAGGACCGGCTCGATTTGGGCCATCACGGACTGCCCGAAAAAATCCGCCGAGAGATAGGCGATTCGGACGCGCGTTTCGGACCTGGCGCGCTTCCGCGACGGCCGGACAGGTTGCACGCCGGCCGGACTGATAGCTGTGCCCGCGCGCACGTGCAAAGCGAAAATGTCCTTGCGGGAAAGAGACGGTAAGTAATGCGCTGTAAGCAGCAGCCGGCTCCAGGTTGTTAAGTTCGCTGGGTCGATTTCTACTGAGGCATGAAAGGCATCGAGCGCTTCGGTGACGTCACCGAAGCTGCACAGAGCGTGGCCAAGATCGCTTAGGATGTCTGGGCTGCCGGGGCCGAGATTGTTGGCCTGTTGGAGGAGTTCGACAGCCTTGGCGACATGCCCGAAATGAGTGTGAAGGATCGCCATCCGGCGGAGCAGGCGCGCAGGGCGTTCGGAATGAGGGAGCGCGAGTTGGTACTCATTTAGAGCGCGTTCAAGCTCGCCCGAATTTTCGAGCGCAAAGGCGAGATGCTCACGAGCGAGCGCGACTCCTGGATCAAGCTCGATTGCAGATTGAAGCGCTGAGATCGCGTCCCGCCATCGACCCTGATAAAGAAGCGCAGACGCAACGCTAGAGATTGATCACCATGACCGCTGGATGCCCGCTTCCATCATTTCCGTTTATTGTGATCGTTCCCTGAGCGATCGTAATCATTCTTGTTGGACAGCACCCGCTGACTGCGCTCCGAAGTTGGGCCGCGGACGTCATCCCTTGAGCCACCGCTCGATCAAAGGCGGCCAACACATCGGTTATCGTTAACCACTTTTCTTCGACGCTAATCGATGCTGACATAATTCCTCCATACTCAAGAAAATCGGTTCTTCACAAAGTCTTCGGCCCAAGATTTAATAGACGAAGGACATCCTGAAACTTCTCTTCATCCCGGAAGCGATCATAACTCGGATCCACCGAAACCGAAACAACTTCGGCGTCGTGCTCCCGGACCGCTACATCCAGCCAATAATACATCTTTTCGCGCTCCACCAGTGCGCAAAAAACATCGGCTAAAAGTGATGGATAGAACGGTTTTTCCCGCCATTCGCCTTCCAACTGTTCCGCTATCCCGAGAGCGGCCGCAGCATCGCCGCCGCGGGCGGTCGCGATCGCTAGGTAACCTCTTAAGTTCGGTGCGTCTCCGAACCGCGCGATCGCTTCGCGGATCGTATCACGAGCTTTTGCATGCACCCCCATGCAGCTCAAGATATCCGCCAAAAGAATGTGCGCGAGCGAAAACTCAGGGTTCAGCGCCACCGCCTTATTCACTTCGTTCAAGGCTTCGGCAAATCTCCGGGCGTTTCGCAGCACATACGCATAATTGTTCTGCGCCGATACAGACAATGGGTCGAGCGTTACGGCGCGGACCGCCTCAGCGATCGCCTCGTCGTGGCGATGAAGGATGGAGTATATGCCGGAAAGGTGGTTCATCCCGTCGGTAAAGTTCGGGTTGACGCCGACCGCCTCTTGAAACAGCCGTTCCGCTTCGGCCCATTGCCGCCGATACCGTTCTTCGACGCGGCCCATTTCAGAAAGGGCTTCCGGAAGATCGGGCGAGAGTTCTTTCGCCTTGAGAGCGTAACGCTCGGCTTCCGGCACCAGATCGTTGAACGTGTACCCGGGATGGCCGGAAAGCGCCTGCCGTTGATTCGCGAGCGCGGCCCATGCAAGGGCGTAATTCGGGTCGAGTTTCAGCGCATCCAGGTAGAAGGTTCCGGCCGTCTCGAGATCCTCCGTGGTGCGGGTTTGCATGTAGTGGTTAGCTAGAAGGAAGCGATTGTACGCTTCCGGCACGGAAGTCTGTTGGGTGGCGAACGATTTCCGCCGGGCTTCATCGAACCGCAACTGCAAAGCATCCGCCACGGCGGCGGCAATTTCAATCTCCAGCGAGATCGCATCTTTGGCGGTGCTCTCAAACCAGCGATCGAGCATCGGGAGGCTGCTGGCAGCTTCGAAAACCTGGACGTGGGTGGTCAAGCGGTCGGGCAATGCGCGAACCGAGCCTGCCAGAACGTGCGTGACGGAAAGCTGCTTGCCCAGTTCGGTGAACGAGATTCTGGCCGAGTTCGCGATCGCGCTGGATTCGCGGGCGACCACGCGCAGATCCGGGATGCGTTGGACGCAGCGGCGCACCTCCGAAGTCAAACCGTCCACCAGATAGTCCGCCGCGTCCTCGTTGGAGCTATTTCGGAAGGGAAGAATCGCGATGGAACGCTGCTTCCTGGGTGCACCGATATTCTTAGTGCCAATTTCGATGGCCGCAAGCCCTGCCGCCCCGAGGACAAGTCCCGCTCCGACCAGGAGAAATGTTCGCCGGGCAACCCCCTGGGCGGCTTGGAATGCGGAACGAAGTTCAATGCCCGAGGCGTAACGGCGAGCCGGGTCGCGCTCCAGGCAGCGGCTCACAATCCGCTCCAACCGGTTGTCGATGGCGGGAACGATCGATTTGATCGGAGGAGGATCGGCTTCGGCAAGAACGCGCGCTTGTCTTATGGTCCCGGCGGGAGGGAACGCAGAGGAACCAGTCAGCATCTCGAACAAGACAAGCCCAAAACCGTAGACGTCGCTCGCGGGTGTGGGGGCTTCGCCCGCAAACTGCTCCGGGGCCATGTAAGCGGGAGTACCTGCTATGAAACTCCGAATCGCCGGAGTCCCGGGTCCGGAATCGGCGAGACGAAAGGCCAATCCGAAGTCCGTGACGACAGGCCGCAACTTACCCTTGTCCGGCACGAGGATGATGTTTGCGGGTTTGAAATCCCCGTGCACAACCCCGGCGCCGTGAGCGGCAGCCAGAGCATCCGCAAGATGAATTGCCATTGTTTCGACCGTCGCAAGATCCGCTGCTTTCTCCTCTTGTAAATACGCGGCGAGGTTGCGGCCGGGAAGCAACTCCATGCTAAGCACAGGAATCTGACCTTCAGTAGTGCCGGAGGAGGAAGTAAAGTGATGTACAAAAATCTCGTGAATCCGGCAGACGTTCGGATGGGTGACCTGACGCGCGAGCTGAACCTCTTTCTTCAAGAGTAAGTGGGAACGTTCGTCCCAAGTCATGTCCGTGAGAACCGTCTTGATCGCAATCCGTTCGCGTCCGACCCGGTCTTCGGCTTCGAAGACCTCGCCCATGCCTCCCTGTCCGAGCTTGCGAACGATGACGAAACGGTCCGCGATCACCTGGCCAATCTCAAAGCTTGGGCGGAAAGCGAGCAACTCCACCAGATCCGCGGGTATTTCCGGAGGATCGTCCAGGATGTTGTGCGTTGAATCCTCATGAGAAAGAAGCCGCCGCACCGCCAGGAGAACCTCAGGGGCGACGCCGCGCTGGTTATTGAGCCACTCCTCGCGGGCGCTGGGCGGCATGTCCAGCGCGTCCTGGAGAATCGCTTTTGTTTCCAGCCAGCGTTCGGGGCACATGTCAGGCAACCGATTGAGGCGAAATAACCGCTCTCACGGATACTAGCGTGATCCGTCTCAAGATGAGGACATTTTTCCGCCGAGTTCCTCAGCAAACCAGTCTTTAGCGGCCCGAATTTCCCGCCTCACGGTGCGGGCCACTATGCCAAAATGAATCGCGATTTCCTCTTCGGTCATGCCGCCAAAGTAATGCATCTCGACGATCTGGCCCAGGCGGGGATCAAGAGCAGCCAATCGGTTGAGGGCTTCATGCAAGTCCAGGAACTGCTCCGGACTGCGAGACGGCGAAGCGATGCCCTCATTTACTTCGACGCGCATCATCTCTCCGCCGCGCTTGGCCGCCAACTTTTCCCTTGCATGATCGACCAGGAAGCGGCGCATGGCCTGGGCGCCTAAAGCCAGGAAATGGTTTCTATTCTGCCAGGTGCGGTCTCCGCTTCGAACAAGACGCATGTAGGCCTCGTCGACAAGCAACGTGGCCTGGAGGGAGTGACCTTTCCGTTCGCCGCTGAGGTGCCGCCGGGCGAGGCGGTAGAGTTCATTCTTAAGATGCTCAAGAACCAGATTCTCCGCATCTTTGTCGCCCTCTCTTATTTTGCGAAGCCAGATCGTAATGTCGGGATTCTCAGGATACAAGAAGCTCTCCTAGAATCCACGATTGTAGGACAGATTACGGGCCGGTGGTTGTTTCGGCGATTAGCGATTTTTTGGCGGCGGAGCTCGAACGAGTTCGGCTCGTGGGAGTTCCGCCGCCGTGTTGGTAGGTTTGCAGATCTTACTAGAAAGTAACCTTTCCGGTGATCTGGACCAGGCGCGGGGCGGAATCGAAACCCAGGAAGTTACCGTAAGGGCTGGTCGGGGTTCCGGCCATTTGCAGGATACTTCCAAAGGTTGAATCCCCGTAACCGCTGTCGGGAACGGCGTAGTTCGGGTGGTTGAGGACGTTGAAGGCTTGGGCCCCCAGGCCGAGTGTGAGGCGCTCGGTTAGTTTGAACGTCTTATAGAGTTGGGTATCGACGTCGAAGTAACCGGGGCCGCGGAATTGATTGCGGGTCTCGGGCGAAATTCCCGGATAACCCGTAAACGAACCTGAGCCGCTTTGAACAAAACTACCAGCGTTCAAGCAAGGTGTGTTGACCGCGGATGCCCCGCAGCTGGATGTGTAAGCGCCGGTTGGATAAGCAAGGATCGGGGCGTCGGTATTGGTGATGGCTCCGCTCCAGTTACTATCGGTGACGGTGAACGGCAGACCCGAGCGCAGGAAGACCTTGCCGGACAATTGCCAGCCTGCAAACACGGAGTTCATGAGATGGTTTCCAAAATGGTAGCCGGGCGAATACACCCAGTCCCCCGTCAAACTGTGCCGGATATCGTAATCCGAGTTGCCGTAGTTGCCTTGCCGCAGCCCGTACGGACTAAGCTGGGTCCCGATCGCGGTGTTGGTGTTGATGGGGAAAACGCCGCCGTTGGAGGTTTCGTCAAGCCCGTGGGACCACGTGTAGTTGAGGTCGAAACTCAAGCCGTGCGAGAGACGTTTTCGGACGGTGACCGTTGCGCCGTTGTAATTGGAAATAGCGCCGCTTTGAACCTGGGTAACTGTGCCGTAGCTGGGGTTGGGCGCCGTACCCTGGGCAATCGCGCGGACCGTTGGGTAAAGCGCTCCAGGAAGCCCGTAATACTCCGGGTCATATGCGTTGCCCCAGCTATTGGAATACGGGATCTTGATCCCGTGGTTCCCGTTGTAAGCCAGAATCAAAGCATAGGATCCACCGAGGTCGCGCTGGATCTGTAAGTTCCATTCCTGATAAACGGGCGAATGGAGCGTACCGCTGAAGTAGTTGAACGAAGGCGCCTCAAAAATCGATCCGAGACCCTGCAGAGTGGAGGAGATCTGATTGAAGCTCTGATTGAGATTGAAAGCCTGCGCGGAAGCGCCATACGTGGCGGCGCCGCCCGCTGGATCGAACGGCAGCACGCCGCCGGCGGGGCGCACACGGATGGAGACCGACGAGGGCGGATCCGAGTTCAAGTTGTCAACCAAGCCCGCTGCCACGTTGTCGTAGAACATGCCGGCGCCACCGCTGATGATCGTCTTGCCCGACTTACCTGGCGAATAGGAGAAACCCAGGCGCGGGGACCAGTTGACTCGATCAACGCCAGGGTATGCGTAATGCAGACCGGTGACGATGTCGGAACTGTAAGGGACGTCGCCGTTGCCGGCGACCGTTGAAGCGAGGCTGGCGAACGGAGCTTTGAACTCGGAGAAGCAATCCGTCTGACACACCGGATTAGAGTTGTGCTCGCCCCTGAGTGCGATGGTCAGTTTCAGGTTGGGGCGTATCCTCCACTCGTCCTGCGCGTAGAGACCCAATCCCCAGAGTGCGATCGGAATGTCATTGGACAGATTGTCCGATTCCCGGTATTGGAAAGCGCGGCCGTCGGCAAACTGCTGCAATCCATCGTTGGTGTAACCGAAGTAGACGGCCGGCTCGTTAAACGAGAAGTTATGGTCGCTGACATCGTAGCGCCGGAAGTTCTCTCCGAATTTCAGATTATGATTTCCGAAGATGTAGCTGAAATCGTCGATGAACTGGTATTGAGTGATGTTGCGGCCCTGAGGGAACTCATATATCCCGTTGAAGCCGGTAAACGGGACAGTCCCGGAAGTAAGGATGCCGTAAGGGAAGATACTCAAATCCTGAGCGGTATTCTGCGTGAACTGCGCCTGATAGTAGCTCAGGGTCGCCATGAGGGAGTTCGTCGCACGCGGACTGAAGATGTGCGTCTCGTCCAACTGGGTGTCCCACGAAGGCTGCTTTGAGATAGCGTCGAACTTCGAATCCACGGGATCAGTGGCGCTCGGCTGGGTGCCGCGGTCCTGTTTGTACCGGAAGTAAACCTGATCTTTGTCGCTGAACCGGTGATCCACGCGAGTAGCCAGAATCCATTCCGACGCCAAAACCGATGGATTTGTGCGGAACTGCAACGCGCACGGCTGCGAAGTGGGATCGAAACCGGGCAGAGTCAAACTGTTGCACGCCGTACTATTCGGGAGAGCACTCGCGCCGCTGATACCCGGCACGTTTTGGTATAAGTTGAACATTTTCTGGTAAGTGGCCGCTTCCGTGGGCTCAAGGGCCGTCACATTCGCCAGCACCGCGCTCGCAAACTGCGGACTGGGAACGGTGACTACATCGGTCACCGGGAGTACGAACTTCAAGCCTTCGTTATCGAAGAAGAAGAATGTCTTGTTCTTGATAATAGGGCCGCCGACGGAATCCGCCCACTGGTTGGCATTGGCGAAGGGTGTTGGCGCACCCTGCGCATTATTGAACGTATCGTTCGCGTTCAGCAGCCGTCCGTTCCAGTAATAGTTGGCATTGCCGTGAAACTCATTGGTACCCGATTTAGTGACATAAGAAACCTGGGCTCCGGATAGCTGACCGTACTGTCCGCTGTAGGGGTTCGTCGTGATAGTCACTTCCTGGACTTCATTCGAACCGAGAGTGAGATTGGAGGCACCCGAATTGTTGATGTTGAAGTACGGATCCATGTTGTTCTCGCCGTTGGTAGTGAACAGGTTGGAAGTGCCGGGTAACCCGTTGACGGTGAAGTTCCCGAAACCGCTCTGTCCCGGAGGCGCGACGTTGAGAAGAGCACCGGGCGCGGTGAAAGCGATGTTGGTCATATCGCCGCCGCCGCTGGGTAACAGCTCCATTTGCTGTTGAGTAAAGGTGGTGACCTGGGAGGGGTCTTCGGTGACGGGCGGCGCAGCGGACGAAACCTCAACGGTGGCGGCGGCTCTTCCCACTTGAAGACTCAGACTAGCCGTAACTACGTTTCCTACAGAGACCTCGACGGACCGTTCGATTCTTTCGAAGCCGGTGGCGGTCGCGGACACCGCGTAGCGGCCCGGTTTGAGAAGCGAAAAGCGGAACTCACCCGAGGAGTTGGATGACGCGGTTTGAACGGCGCCGTTATCGAGATCGGCCAGCGTCACGGTTGCGTTGGAAATGACGGCGCCTGAGGCATCGGTGATGTTTCCGGATACACCGCCGGTGGTCAGGGATTGGGCGTGGATGGGGACGGACGCTACGGTCAGCAGGGCTCCAACGAACATCGCTGGTAGTACTGTGTGGAAGAGTAGCGCCGCGAGACAGGCATTGGCGTTTCTTGAAGCATTCATGCCGCTAAAGTAGCGCTCATCGGAGTTAGTTGGTAGGACTGATCCTCAGGCCGATTGAACGATGCGGCGGATTGACGGTCTTAGACGATGAGCCGTTCTTGTGTCAGCTAATGACTTCCCCCGCGCGGCGCGGCGCTGCCGTCCGACCAATAGGGGAGCGAGACCATGAAGATTGTCTCGGGCTCCGGTACGTCACGGAACTCGTCATTGAATAATACTGGAGAGCCTGCAAGGTTGGCGCCCCAACTGTCCTCGCCCGCCTTGGGAGCATGAAACATCAGATGAGAACGCCAGTGTCCGGCTGAGTCGCCGAGGTAACCAAGCTTGGACATCATATAAGACATGGCGCCAGCCTCCGGGGGCAGCAGTTCTTTCTTCGAGACTGCGGCTACTATGACTTCATGCACCTGCGCCTTGGATACACCGGATAAAAAGAGTTTTGTCCTGGTCAATGTGTAAGGAAGAACCGTTCTCACCGCCGCGGGGTTGTAGCATATAGGGCCGCGCATCTTAGGATTCCAAAACTCGGGACTGTCGAAAGGAGACATCCATGACCGTTCGACCAGGCATGTGAAACCGTTCTTGCCCTCGACGGCGGTTTTGTAACCGGCGGTCCCGAGAATAAGAACCGTTGCATCTTTGGCGATAGCTTCGGGCGCCGCGCTCCGGGCCATTGCGATTTCAGCGGCGGAATCCGGCATCATGTAATGTTCAACGTCAGCCATACGGGCGTACTGTTCCGAGAGGCCGTCAGCCTGGCAGCCGGCGACCAGGATAGCCGCAAGCAGAGTGGATTGCATCAAGGTTCTACCCGGACGCGCGGTTCTTATCGAGAGAGTTCTCATACTTACACGTAGAGTACCGCCTGCCGGATTAGGAGTGGAAACCGATCCTCAGGGCGATAGACGGATGCGGCGAGTTGCGGGTTTTGATCGGTAGAGCGGGCCCCGTGACACTGCATTGTGCGCTAGAATTCCGATGGTGCGCAATATTCGCCGGCGGCTCAGTCCATATTGGCAGTTACAAGCCGCAGGGTGGGTCTGCTTCTATTTCTGGGGCCTTTTGGGATCGCTCCCCGAAATTTTGCGACGCGCCGGAGCGCTTCGCGAACACACTATCCTACAAGCATTGCTGTTCACCGGCAGTTGTGTACTGCATCCTGTTTGCCGGTGGCTGCTCCGGCGTTACCCCTCGTTGCTTGCGTTTGAATGGCGAGCGTTGGCCGCGTCGGTGGCCACCGGAGTAGTTATTGCGTTCGTGAATGAGATGACTCTCACGGGTCCCTTCAAGATGGCCTCGGAGAACCTGGTCGTAAATTCCGTCCAGTTCCCCTTTGTTCTGTTCCTGTGGTGCAGTCTGTATTTCAGTATCAAGCAATGGAATGCATCTTCGAAGGAAAAGGAACGGCTATTGCGCGCGGAAACCGAGGTTCGGGAAGCGCGGCTGCAAGCCTTGCGGTACCAGTTGAATCCGCACTTTCTATTCAACTCACTTAACGCTGTGTCAACGCTTGTTCTGGATGGCGAAGCTTCCGCGGCTACTAAGATGTTGGCGCAAATTGGAGACTTTCTGCGCACCAGCCTAAATGGTCAAGCAGGCCTGGAGGCGCCTCTTTCACAGGAGATGGCGTTTACGGAACAGTACATCGCAATCGAGAAAACCCGGCTGGGCGAGCGCTTGCAAGTGAGCTTAACTATATGTCCGGACACGCTCGACGCCATGGTACCGGGCATGTTACTTCAGCCGCTGGTGGAGAACGCGGTGCGGCATGGCGTGGCGAGCCTTACAGAGGGTGGAAGTATCGCGATCGAGAGCGGGCTGCGCGAAGGAAGACTACAACTGATCGTCAGGAATTCGGGACGCCAAGGGCCCGGCAAACACGGGGAAGGCGAGAATGGGATCGGCAAACGCAACATCGCGGAACGGTTGCAGACACTGTACGGCAACGATCATCAATTTTGTTTGGAGTGGCCGGAGTCCGGCGGCTGTGTCGTCACTGTGGAATTACCGATCCGTAAGATCGAACGGCAAGAGGTGTCGCCATGGTAGCGCTGATTGTGGATGACGAACCGCTGGCGCGGCGGGGAGTTGTTCTCAGGCTGCGCAAGTTTAAGGATGTTGAGATCGCCGGGCAGTGCGGGGATGGGGTTTCGGCGGTCGAGAAGATACTCGACCTTTCTCCCGACCTGGTCTTTCTCGACGTGCAGATGCCGGGGATGGATGGTTTTGAGGTTTTGCGCGCGCTCCCAAGAGAGAAGCTTCCGAACGTGATTTTCCTGACCGCGTATGAACAGCACGCACTGCGGGCATTCGAAGTTCACGCGTTGGACTACCTCCTGAAGCCGGTGGACGACGAGCGCTTTGCGGCTGCTATCGGGCGGGCTCGGAAGCTTGTCGAATCCTCGTTGAAGACGAAAATGGCGGAACGCGTTTTGCAGATGCTCGATCAGACACAGGAAAAATTCGCCACTCGTTTCACGGTGCAGACCGGGCCGCGGATACAGATTGTGCAAGCGGACGATGTGGAATGGATTGGAGCGGCCGGGGACTATGCGGAACTGCATGCGCATGGCCGCGCTTACCTGCTGCGGGAAACGATGGCATCGCTGGAGCAGCGGCTCAATCCGGCGAACTTTCTTCGCATCCATCGTTCCCGAATCGTGCAGGCGGGGAATATTGTGGAACTGCGGTCAATCGATAATCGGGAGTATATTGTCCGGCTTTCCGATGGCTCCGAACACCGGTCCAGCCGCACGCACGCGAATCGCCTGGAACGCTGGTTGTCGCCGGAAGGGCAATAACTTAGGGAGGGAAGACTGCGCGTCATCTCTTTAGGTACGTCAGCAGCTCCGGTTCGGGCACATCGATTGCCGCGACCTTGGGTTGCATTGCTTTGATCTCGCGTTCATTCTTGGCGCCGACAGGTTTGCCAGTGTAGGATCAATCGTTTTCTTCCATCCTCATTTAGGGTGGGCTGGATGGAATAGGCGGGAAAAGCGTTAAAGGACGGATCCCGATTCAGGCCGCCGATGAAAACGGATCAACGCGAATTTCGGATGAACTCGGGACTCGATGGTCACCTTAAACCTGAGGCCCGAGATCGCGTTGTCGATATCCGGAATCCCCAGCCCTGGAGCAGGAATCCGGCTGTCGCGGCCTTGAACCAGGATGATTCCCCGTTGCCGATTGTCGTTGATGAACTTACTGCTGAGCCGGTACAGTGGCCGGCGCTTGCGTCTGGTCCGTAGTCGCCGGATTTACCGGCGTCCCGATGATATCGCCTGACATCACCATCTCCACACGCCGGTTCTGCTGGCGTCCATCCGCCGTATCGTTAGAGGCGATGGGCTTGGACTTGCCGTAGCCGATGGCGGTCAGGTTATTGCCGTTCACGCCTTGCGCTACTAAGTAGTCGCGAACACCGAAGGCGCGTTTTTCCGATAGATTCTGGTTGAACGCATCGCTACCCACGTTGTCCGTGTTGCCTTCCACCTGGACCCGCAGAGACGGATACGCGATCAGAATGCCGGAAACTTTGGCAAGTTTTTCACGCGCTTCACTGCGTAGCGTGGCCTTGCCGAAATCGAACAGAACGTCCGAAAGGTTCATGATCAAGCCGCGCGCGGTATCGCGGGTCTGCATGATGGTATTGAGTTGCGCCAACAACTGGGCGCGCAGAGCTTGCTTATCCTGCTCGGCTTTCGCCGCTGCGGCACGGGCGGCATCGGCTTCCGATTGCGCCTGGTTCTTCTCCTGCAGCGCGGCGTTGCGGGCGGCCTGCGCTTCCTGCAGCATGCGGTCGGCTTCCAGCTTGGCTTGTTCCGCTGACGCGCGGGCGGCCTCGGCGGCGGCACGGTCGGTATTGGCCTGCTGTGCGTTGCGTGCGGACTCTTCGGCGCGCATCTTTTCCTGGCGGGCGCGCGCTTCGGCGGCGGACTGGGCGTCGGCGGCCGCCTGACGCTCCGCAGCCAGAGCTTCCTCGCGTTCCTTGCGGATCGAGATCAAGCGGGCGTCTTCCGCCATCTGCGTTGCCTGACGGGAAACCGTCTCCAGTTCCTTCTCGTTATGGCCACCGACCAGAAAGCCTTCCGCATTGGTCATATCCACGCCGGCTTTTTGCATGGTATCGGCGGCATAGCGGTCCGCGCCTTGGGCGCGCGCAATCGCCATCGCTTCGCGCGCCTCCCGCAGTTGCAGGGGAACTTTAGGGTCGCTGATCATGGGCGTCAGGCGGTCCGCGCCGATGTTCATCGTGTACTGCCCGCGCTGCAGCAGTTCATATTTGGCGTCGATGGTTTCGATCGTTCCGGTGGTGTCATGCCGGATCATGTTTTCCATCACCACCACGTCGCTGGGCTGCGAAACCGCCCAGTAGGGCTCCGCCGTAACGATGATGCCGAAGGCCTGCAGATCCGTCGCGGCATCCAATCCCCGGTGGTCGCCGTTCGGTTTCAGCACGATCTCGCCGAGGTTTTTGGCATTGCCCTCCGGCGTAATCGCCCAAACCACATACGTCAGAAATTCGGGACCATAGGTGGACGCGGGAAGCATTTTATCGGCTTCCACATGCATCTTGGTTGCGCCGGTGTTGCTCTCCACCTTCACTTTTCCCACGGCGTTTGGCATCAGCGCGGTGCCGCGCAGATCGACATAGGTGGTGCCTTGGCGGTGATGAAAGTTCACCGCGGCGATGGTGCGCGAAACAACGTTCACGCGAAAGATTGGTTCCGAACCATTTGCCGGCGCGGGCCGGTTCATCGATTGCGTGGGATTAGGTTCCTGGGCAAACGCCCCTGTCAGAAGGCCGAGCAATAAGCATGACAATGCCGCACGATACATATGTATTCGATTTCTCCGAAACCACCGGTGCACGAGCAGTTCCAACCACCTCGCCTCTTACCGCAGATTGTGGGGAAGCGCACGTTCAGCGGACGGCTGGCGAACTCTGTGAAAACCACCCAAGAAAGCCGAACCGGCGTACATGCAATACTGTATGTACGTTATCTTCGCTCCCGGACAGATGCGCTTCGAGTGGGACGATGAAAAGAATCGCCGCAATCTCGCCAAGCACAAGGTCAGCTTTGAGACTGCGATCTTGGTTTTTGATGATCCGTTTGCGCTCAGTATCCAGGATCGAGTCGTCGACGGTGAGGAGCGTTGGCGAACCTCAGGGTTGATTGGCGGCGTTGTTGTATTGATCGTGGCCCATACCTGGAAGGACAGCAACGGCGATGAAGCGATTCGTTTGATTTCGGCGCGTAAGGCGACGCGTGAGGAGAGGCAAGCATATGCGGAAAACCGACGCGGTTCCGGCGAATGAAATCCGCGCACTGCTGCGGATGAAGGACGGCGAGATCGACACGACTGACATTCCGCCAGTCCTCGACTGGAGTCTAGCAGTGGTCGGCAGGTTTTATAGACCGATTAAGAAGCCGCTTACGATCCGGCTGGACGCGGATGTTCTCGCGCGGCTAAAAGGCGCGGGCAGCGGTTATCAAACCCGAATCAATGCGCTGCTGAGGAGCGCGTTGGAGACCGGCGAATCCCGGACTTTCATCATTCGCCTCACGGATTATGGAGAATTTGAAGCCTAGCAATATAGCCTCGTTCTCATCGGTAAATGCGGTGACGGCGCCGCCGCGGCGTACGGAATGGGCGGAGCGCCACGTGGACGAAATCCTCTCGCTCCCGTTCTTCTCTGAGTTTGTATTTCGAAATGTGCAGACAGTCGAACGGCGCAAACGGGAGCAAGTTGCCGATTTCCTGATCGCTCACCGCGGGACCGGCATTCTAATCGAACAGAAATGCCAGGAGGACCCGACTTCTCGAACAGCACCAAAAGTGGACCTCTGGGCCCGAAAGAAGGCAAAGGAAGGGTGGGCTCAGATGCGCCGCGCCTTCACGCGGCGCGGAGATTTTCTGATTTGGTGCGATCATCGGCGTCGTGGACGCGTCGAATTCCGGGATGGGTTGCCGCCGATTCAACATGGCATCGTAGCTGTCGAGGTCTTCCAGCCAGTCGATCTCGACTCCGCGGAGAGTCTACCGCTCGATCACAATGGGATACCGATTACATATATTTCGCTCAACGATTTCTTAAATTTAGCGGATCTCCTGAGGAGCGTTCCCGAACTGATCGACTATTTGTCAGCACGGCGCGTGCTTCCACCTGTCGAACTCCGGCGGATCGGTGATGAAAGAGACTTGCTCAGTTTCTATCTCCTCAACGATGGATCGTTCGCAGGCTGCGATGGGATCTCCGACGCTCGCCATTTGGTCGCGACACAGGGCGACCGCCTGCGCGATGCTCTAGAACGAAAGTTTGAGGCGGATCAGTACGCGCATTTAATGGAACACGTCGCCGATGCGCTCGCGAGACGGCATCCCAACAACGGCGAGGGCGTTCCCGAATCTTTCCTCGCGGAGTACGATCCGGCCGCTCAAAGGCGCATTTACCTGGAGATGCAAGCCGCCTTGGCGGATCTTCACTTGCGGGAGCGGTCGGAACTTGGCCGTGTATTCCACGGCACGAGCGAACATATTGCCCAAAAGGATCGCGGATTTGTTTTTAGAGCGGCTCGTTTCGACTCGATGCCGGAGTGGGTATACGTCGTGGCGGCGGCGAAGAACTTCGATCGAACAGAACTCCTTTTGAGAATCACTTCGCTGATGGGCGCCGCGATGGCGTTCTATGAGAAACCTAAGTGCCTCGTGCTGGTGGATCGCGACGGAGACGGGTATGAGGTGGCTTTATCCCGTCCCGGCGCCAGGCCGGCGCCTGAGCATGTGGAAGCTGGAAAACGTTTGTTCGGCGGCCTTCGAACCACCAGCATGCCGCTGAACTTCCTTCCCGGCGAGCGATACTGACCGCCAACAACTCCATTCGATCCTAAACAATGCCAGCGGCGCGTCAGATCGGTTTCGAAGTTCAATCGGAATGCCCCGTCACCCGCGCGCGGGCTGGTATCTTGCATACCGCCCACGGCGACATCGAAACCCCAGTGTTCATGCCGGTCGGCACGCAGGCCAGCGTAAAGGGTGTAGCGCAGGAAACGCTCTATCAGGATCTGGGCGCGCGCGTTATTCTCGGCAATACTTACCACCTTTATTTGCGGCCCGGCCATGAGTCCGTGGCCCGCATGGGAGGCCTGCACCGCTTCATGTCCTGGCCCGGCGCGATCCTGACCGACTCCGGCGGCTTCCAGGTCTTCAGTCTAAGTGCCCTCCGTAAGATCACCGATGAAGGAGTCCGCTTCCAGTCGCACCTGGATGGCGGCGCGCACATGTTCACCCCGGAATCCACCGTGGACGTCCAACTCGCGCTCGGCAGTGACATTCAAATGGCTCTCGACGAATGCCCTCCTTACCCAGTCGATCGCGCCTATGCCGAGACCTCCACCGCGCGCACGATCATGTGGGCGGCCATGGCCATGCGGCACTTCCGACGGCGCATGGAAGAAGTCACCACTCGCCACGCTTTATTCCCCATCGTCCAGGGCTCCATGTTCCCTGACCTGCGCCGCCAGTGCGCGGCCGCGCTCGTCGATCTGGATGCCGATGGTTACGCGGTCGGCGGCTTATCCGTCGGCGAGCCTCGTCCGCTCAGTCTCGATATGGTGGAAGCCACCGAACCGATCCTCCCTCGCGACCGGCCGCGCTACGCCATGGGAGTCGGGATGCCGGACGAACTCGCCGAGTATGTAGCCCGCGGAATCGACATGATGGATTGCGTGCTTCCCACCCGCAACGCCCGCAACGGCTGTCTGTTCACCAGCGGCGGCAAGCTGATCATCAAGAACGCCGTTTACAAGGAGGACCAACGCCCGGTGGACGAGAAATGCCGGTGCGTCACCTGCCGCAATTACTCCCGCGCTTATTTGCGCCATTTGTTTCAGTGCGGCGAACTGCTTTACTCCACCCTCGCTTCCATTCACAACCTGCAGCGTTACCTTGACATCATGCGGGAGATCAGGCAGGCTATCCGGTTGGGCGTGTTCCCCGAGTACCTGCGGGCTTCGCGGCAGCATACACTAGAGAAAACGTGACCTCATCCTTACCGGCGCTTCTGCTCCAGGCGGGCGCATCCAACTCCTTCACCTTCGCCCTGCCGCTCGTCCTGATGTTCGGCATCATGTACTTCCTGCTGTTCCTTCCCATGCAGCGGCAGAAGAAACAAACTCAGAAAATGCTGGCGGAACTGAAGAGTGGAGATAACGTCGTCACCACCGGGGGCATCGTCGGCACCGTCACCGCGCTCGATAAAGACACGATCATTATCCGCGTCAAGCCGGACAATCTGAAGCTGCAGATCACGCGCGCTTCGGTCTCCGGACTGGTACCCGCGATCGACGTCACCACCTCCAAATAAGCGCGCGTAGTATCAATCGCCCGCCGGCTTCATATAAACTGTTCATTCTTACGTAGGAAAACG
Source organism: Bryobacteraceae bacterium (assembly GCA_965225785.1). Taxonomy (GTDB): domain Bacteria; phylum Acidobacteriota; class Terriglobia; order Bryobacterales; family Bryobacteraceae; genus Bog-113. The sequence goes on from CBDDBV010000036.1 coordinate 527,161, forward strand.
AAATTCATGCAACGACACCTAACCACGAAGACGATCGTGATTGTAGCCACGATCCTTCTCTGCATCTACGGCATCATCGGACTGCCCACTTCGAAGGCCCAGTTGGAATCCAATCTCCAGCACAACATCCGTCTGGGGCTGGATCTAAAAGGCGGCAGCCACCTGGTGCTGCAAGTCCAGGTGCAGGATGCGGTGCGCACCATCGCGGACCACGCCATCGAGACGCTCAAGACGGAGACGGCCAAGCAGGGGATTGCGCTCGCCTCCGTGCCGGACCGCAACGATCCCCAGACCATCGAGCAGACCGATTCCATTCAGATCAACGTCCACGGCGTGCCCCAGGATAAAACCCGCGCCTTCCGCTCGCTGGTGGCCGACCGCCTGCCGCAATGGAACCTCACTCCCGTCAACGCCACCGATTACAAGCTGAACATGAAGCCCAGCGAACTGCGGGACGCCAAGACGAGAGCCATCGATCAATCCATTCAGACCATCGGCAATCGCGTGAACGCGCTCGGGTTGACTGAGCCGGTGGTTCAGCAGCGCGGCCGCGCCGATTCCGATTACGAGATCCTCGTGCAACTCCCGGGCGTTGACGATCCCGCCCGCGTGAAAGACATCATCGGGCAGGCCGCGCAGTTGGAGATCGTGGACGTGAAAGAAGGTCCGTTCCCCAGCCAGGAAGTCGCCCTGCAGCAGAAAGGCGGCATCCTCCCGTTGAATACGCGTCTGGTACAAACCGCGTCGAGCGCGCAGCAGGGCGGCGCGTGGTACCTTGTGTCGCGGTCGCCCGTCATCGTCGGGGAAGATTTGCGCAACGCCCGCCCCAGCCAGGACGAATTTCGCAAGTGGGAGGCAGATTTTACGCTGTCGCAGGACGGCGCGCGGCGCTTCGAAGCCTTCACGGGCGCCAACATCGGCAACCGGCTCGCGGTGATTCTGGACAACCAGATCCGCAGCGTGGCCACCATTCAATCGAAGATTTCCGATAGCGGCCGCATCTCGAACCTGGGCAGCCAGCAGGAGGCTTCGGATCTCGCGCTGGTGATGCGCTCCGGTTCCCTGCCGGCTTCCATCAAGTATGAGGAAGAGCGCGTGGTGGGTCCGTCGCTCGGCGCCGATTCGGTGAAGCAAGGCTTGATCGCGGGCATTGCCGGGCTGCTCGCCGTCATCTTCGTCATGCTCGTGTACTACAAGAAGAGCGGCATTAACGCGGTACTGGCGCTGATTCTCAATACCGTTATCCTCATCGCCGCGCTCTCGTATTTCTCGGCCGTGCTGACACTGCCGGGAATTGCGGGCGTCATCCTGACCATCGGTATGGCGGTGGATAGCAACGTCCTGATCTTTGAGCGCATCCGCGAAGAACTCCGCACCGGCAAGGGCGTCATCGCCGCCGTGGACGCGGGCTTCGGCAAAGCCTGGTGGACTATCGTCGACACCCACGTGACCACCATTGTGTCCTGCCTGTTCCTGTTTCTGTTCGGAACGGGTCCCGTCCGCGGGTTCGCCGTAACCCTCGTCATCGGATTGGTAGCCAACGTGTTCACGGCGGTATTTGTGTCGAAGACGATTTTCGATTACGAACTATCGGGAAAACAGCCGGTGAAGGCGCTCAGTATATGATGTGTGCTTTCGCCGCGAATCGAAATGTGTTAGCGTTTGAACCTTGGAGAATGGGAACAAGTAATTACGAACCGGTGTCTAAGCTGTTGTCGGCCCCGGTCAGGCATTGACGGATGGAATTATTTAAAGCAACGCATTTCGACTTTCTGGGCTACAAGTGGCCCTTCATTATTGCCTCGCTGGTGCTTACCGCCGCGGGGCTGATCAGTCTGGCCGTGCATGGCGGACCGCGGTATGGGATCGATTTTAAGGGTGGCACCATGACCACCGTGAAGTTTCAGAACGCGCCTCCGATGAATCAGTTGCGGAACGTGGTGGATAAGGGACTTGGATCGGGTGCTTCGGTGCAGAACTTTGTGGGCGGTGAGAACGAAGTGGCGATCGGGACCGAAGGGGCCGATAGCAACACCCGCCAGCACGTGATGCAGACGATGGAAAATGCGTTCGGCCAGCCCGCCAACGGTAAGCTCGATCTGAATAATGCGAGCGCGGCCGACATCGCGAACCGGCTCCGTACGCCGCTACAAAACGCGGGCGCGCTGTTGAATGACACGCAGGTCACGCAGCTTGCGAATGCAATCCGCCAGTACCGCGACTCCTCCCCGCGATCCGGATTGCTCTCGAACATCGACCAGCTTTCCGCTGTCCCAGGTGTTACTCCCCAGGTGATCACGGCGCTAAAGCAGGAATGCTATTTGTCTCCGTTCACGTTGCGGAGCTCCGACGTGGTGGGTCCTAAAATCGGCGCGGATTTGAGGAAGCAGGCGATTGTCGCCACCTTCTGCGCGCTCGGCGGAATGCTGCTCTACATCGCGTTCCGGTTCGAATGGATTTACGGTTTAGGCGCCGTAATCGCGGTGTTTCACGACACCATCATCACGATCGGGATGTTCTCTTTGTTCAATAAAGAGATCGATCTCACAGTCATCGCTGCCCTTTTGACCCTGGTTGGGTATTCAATGAATGACACGATCGTGATCTTCGACCGCATCCGGGAAAATCTTCGCTCCGGCGGCACGCGCCGGGAACGCCTGGAAGACGTAATCAACCGCAGCGTCAACCAGACGCTGAGCCGGACCGTGATGACTTCCGGTCTGACCTTCCTGACGGTAGTGGCGTTGTTCTTCTTCGGAGGCCCGGTGTTACATGGCTTCTCATTTGCTCTGGTGGTCGGCATCATCGTGGGCACTTACTCATCGGTGTTCATCGCCAGTCCGATCGTGTTGTTCTGGCATAACTGGGCGGACCGCCGGGCGCGGCTCGCTCCCGTGAGCGTGGAGCCGCGGACGGCTATCCGGGCCGGCGGCGCCAAAGGTTCCGTAAAGCTTGTGAAGTAGGATGTAGTTCCAGTTCGTGACTGATTAGGTTCGCTTAGGGGGAGGTTGGAGCACAATGTTCGAGCAAAGTTTTGTGCAGACTGGAGATACGGGCCGGCGGGCGTCGACGATTTTCTTCTCGTTCGGCATCCAGGTTCTGGTACTGACGGTTCTGGTTATTCTTCCGATGATTTACTTCGATAAGCTTCCCGGCGCGCAGTTGGCGACCATGTTGACCGCACCGCCGCCGCCACCGCCGCCACCACCGCCGCCGCCCGCGCAGGCTGTGAAACAGGTTAAGATCATCCCGCGTCAAATGGATTTGAACGTCCTGCGCGCGCCCAAGACCATCCCCAAAGAAGTCAAGATGATCAAGGAGGAAGAGCTGCCTCCGCCCAGCACCAGCATGGGAGTGGTCGGTGGAGTCGCCGGTGGAACCCAGGGTGGAATTCTCGGCGGCGTTATTGGAGGGCTCCCCTCCGCCGCTCCGCCTCCGCCACCGCCCCCCAAGGCCAAGCCCGCTACGCCCAGCATCATCCGGCAAGGTGGAAACGTGACCGCCGCGAACCTGATTCGCAAGGTGACACCGACTTATCCCCCGCTTGCGCGCCAGGCGCGTATTTCGGGCACAGTGAAGTTCAACGCGAAGATCTCGAAGGATGGACGTATCGAAGATCTTACTTTGATCAGCGGGCATCCTTTGCTGGTCCAGGCTGCCCAGGACGCGGTCCGCCAGTGGGTGTATAAACCCACGCTGCTGAACGGCGAACCGGTGGAAGTACTAACAACGATCGACGTGAACTTCACGTTGAGCCAGTAAAGAGCGCGCTCGGATTTAGAACCTCGGATTCACAAGAAGGTAACTCAACTCAACTCGCAGGAGACACAAAGACGATGCTTTTACAATTTCAAGTTTGGGGATTCTGGCTTTTGCAGGAAGCGGGCGCGATTGGTTGGGACCCGCGCTCTCTGTGGCATCAGATGGGAAGTCTGGCCAAAGCCGTGGTTATCATCCTGTTCATCATGTCCGCCTGGTCCATCGGCGTGATGATCGATCGCCTGATGGCTTATCAGGCCGCCAAGAAGCAATCGCGCCAGTTCGCCCCGATGGTTGCGGGCGCGCTGCGTGAAGGCAAGCTGGATGAGGCGATCAAGGTCGCCGACCGTTACAAGAAGAGTCACTTGGCGAAGGTAGTGGTGGCGGGCTTACAGGAGTTCCAGGCCCATCAGGCGAGCCCGGAAATTTCGGGTGAAGAGATCGACGCTTCGCAGCGGGCGCTGGTGCGCGCGGAAGCGATCGTGCACGCCGAACTGAAACGCGGCGTCAGCAGCCTGGCGACCATCGGTTCCACCGCGCCGTTCGTCGGCCTGTTCGGAACGGTGGTCGGCATCATCAACGCGTTCAAGGATATGGCCGCGCAGAAGTCACCCGGTATCGGCGCCATCGCGGGCGGTATTTCGGAAGCGCTGGTGACCACCGCGATCGGACTGCTGGTGGCCGTGCCCGCCGTGTGGATGTTCAACTACTTCACGGGACGGATCGACTCGTTCGACGTGGAGATGGGGAACTCGAGCTCTGAGCTGATCGATTACTTCCTGAAGCGTTCGCAGGCCCGCACGGGCGCCGCCACGCTTCGCAAGTAACGTTTTCCCGCGGTTGAGTTGCGGAAAGGGGCGCATCGCAAGCGCGTCCCTTTCAATAGCTTTCCGCAAGGTCCGATGGAAGCTTGATCAAGGAGAACCAGAACCATGCAGCTTAAGAAGGCGCCTCCGCCGGTTTCAGAGATCAACGTAACGCCCATGGTGGACGTGATGCTGGTGGTGCTAATCATCTTCATGGTGATCACACCGCTGTTATCGAAGAGCGTTCCGCTCGATATGGCCAAAGCCCGCAACACCATCACCCTGGGGGACGCGGATAAGGAAGACGCCATCATCGTGGCCATCACGCGCGACGGACAGGCGTATCTCAGCCCCGGATTGCAGAAGGTCAACCCCGATCAACTGCCGCAAAAGGTGAAGGATCTGCTCACCAATAAAGCGGATAAGACCGTGTTTATCAAGGCGGACGCGCGGTCGAAGTATGAGCGGGTGGAAGAAGTAGTGGATGATTTACGGGCCGGCGGCGTAGACCAACTGGGTCTGCTCACGGACCAGGCGCAGGAAACGAAAAAGAAGCCGGGCGAAGGCGGCTCAGGCTCCGGTTCCATGTAGGCGGTAAGACAGTTCGAGATCGATCGTTACAAAGGAGAATCCTTATGGCAATGGCAGTTGGCGGCGGATCGGGCGGGGTCCAGGCCAGCATCAATATGACGCCGATGATCGACATTTTGCTGGTGCTGTTGATCATCTTTATGGCGATTTCGCCGACGAAACCGAAGGGCATGGAAGCGCTGGCGCCTCAACCGCCGCCTCCCAATCAACCTCCTCAGGACAACGATCGAACGGTGGTTATCCAGGTGGACAAGAACCACAACTGGAAGATCAACCAGGAAGACATTCCGGAAAGCCGGATTGAAGACCGGTTGGTGGAAATCTTCAAGACCCGCGCCGAGCGTGTGGTCTTCGTGAAGGGCGATCCCGATCTCGAGTTCCAGTGGGTGGCGCGCGCCATCGATCACGCTCACGGCGCCAACATCGACAAGGTTGGATTGATGACTCCCAAAGTGGAGGAAGGTAAGTAATATGCGGGCACAATACGCCGTGTTAGCGGCGTTGCTGGCGGTGGTGGTGGCATCGAGTTCGGGTTGTAAGCAGTTGGAAGCTCGCGATAACCTGAACAAGGGCGTGCAGTCGTTCAAAGGCGCGCAGTATGCCGCCGCGGTGGACTACTTCAAGACCGCGGTGGATCTGGACCCGAGCCTGCCGATGGCCCGGCTTTACCTCGCCACCGCATACGAGATGCAGTACATTCCCGGCGCGGACTCACCCGATAACATGCGCTTCGCCACCGCCGCGATGGACCAATTCCACAAGGTGCTGGACATCGATCCGAAGAACGTCCTCGCGACATCTTCCATCGCTTCGCTTTACTACAACGAAAAGAAGTTCGATCAGGCGGAAGAGTGGAACAAGAAGGTGATCGCGATCGACCCCAAGAACAAGGAAGCGTACTATACCCTGGGCGTTCTGGCGTGGACGAACTGGCTGCCGCTGGACCGGCAGGCGCGGGTCGATTCGCATCAGACGCCGACGGACCCCGGCCCGATCAAGGACGCTAAGATCCGGAACTCCCTGAAGGAAAAGTGGATTCCGATTTTGGATGGAGGGATCAAGGATGAGGAGCGCGCCATCCAGATCGACCCCGACTACGACGACGCGATGACGTACATGAACTTATTGATTCGCTATAAAGGCGATTTACTGGACACAACCGATGAATGGAAGAAAGCCAGCGATGAAGCCGATAAGTGGATGACGAAGTCGCTCGAGACGAAGAAGATCACCGCGCAGAAGAAGGCGGACGCCGCGGCAAATGGTGCGACTAAGTCGGAATAGCTTTTGAGTAGGTTAGGTTGGGAGTTACCGAGGGCGGCTCGCAAGAGCCGCCTTTTTCTTTTGGTGCACGCCCGGCATTGATTCCCGGGGACACTTGCCAGTCCGCACGACGAGCGTATGAATCACGTCGGATAGTGAGTCGCTAATTCTAACTGGCAAACGCCGAAATCAAAGCCGATTAAACACAAGTACTAACCGCCGTTGACATTCGCCGCACTTCGGGCCATACTTGCATGCCATGTGGTCGGTGACGTTGTCCCGAAATCAAGAAAGCGCACTTGGTCCCCCCCCCCCGGCGTCCGCGACCTGGTGGCTGACCTTCCGGACGTTGCTCCTTTGTTTTGGCGGAGCTTCCGCCATTACCGGACAGACAGCTTTCACCGTTTCCGTGCAAATCCCAAATGCAACGACCAGCGGAACGGTCGTTAACCAACTCGCTTGCTGGAACGGATCTGCGGGGCAAAGCGCGGCCATGAATTGCACAGCCATGTCGACAACGAACTTCATCGGCGTCGTCATAGGCAATCCTGGGACTTCGGGGAACGCGGTCGTCGTCGAGTCCGGTCCCACGCCGTGTCTCTTCGATTCCACCACTCCCACGGCGAACGACTACGTTGTCGCCTCGACGACCTCGGGGATGGGAGGGCGCTGTTCCGACGCGGGCTCAACCTACCCCACGATGCAGTTGCCCCTCGGCGTCGTCGTCAGCACCGGCTCAGCTAGCGCTGTTGGAAGCATATTCCTCTATCCAAAGCTCACTAGCCCAGGCGCCCTCTACCTGAATACGGCTATTGCCAGTTCCGGCGTTTCCGGTAGCATTGTCGTTGACACCGGTGCTGGAGGCGGCACCGGTACGGCTGGGCAAATCCAGATCGGCCCAACGAATACCTCTGGCGTAGCCATAGGAGGAGCCTCGGGGACGTTAGGGCTAGTCGGCATCGGTGGCGCGAACACCTCCACGAATCCCGACATCCTGCAAGTCAAGGCGGTCCCAACCGGGCACTCAGGCATTGAGTTGGCATACACGAACTCTGCGCTAGGATACGGGAGCGTTGACTTCTTCGACACGACTACACCGGCGTACGAGTGGGCCATCGGCGCCGCACCCTCAAGCTACAGCGATACCAAGCTCACCGGGCCCAAATTTTTCATCAGGAAGGGACCGGTTGGCGCTCCCACCTACCCGCTTGTCGTGGACACCAGCGGCCACGTCGGCATCGGCCCGCAGGCGCCGAGTGCATTCCTCGATGTGTCCGGGCCAGTCTCGACCGCGCCGTCAGCTACCGTCGGCGTCTATCAAAATTTTGCGGCCTCCACTCTTACCGACAACGCCACTGCCGGTTCGGGCACCGCGCCCGGCGCTACCTTCAACGCCATTCAGATTCCAACGCTCGCGGCAACGAACGCCTCCGTCACCACCACCAATGCCTACACGCTGCAAATCCTCGGTGCGCCGCTTGCGGGTACCAACGAAACGCTGACCAATAGCACGGCGTTCAATATCGCGACCAACGCCCTGGTTCGGACAACCAACGGTTTCGGCCTGCAGGTTCACGCCCCATCCGGCGCGACGAACAACTACGCGGCCACTTTTCTGGGCGGAGGTTTGGGAATCGGGACCTCGGCGCCGCTCGCGCCGCTCGACACCCGCCAGGCTACCAATGGGCAAGGCACGATTCACGCGCGCCGTGCAACCGACACGGCCCCGGCCGGGAATTTCGTTCAGTTCCAGAACAATGCTGGAAGCGTCACGGCGTTTTCGGTGGATGTTAACGGGAACATGGCCGTGAACGGCTCGGCCTCGCTGCAGGGCGGTTTGATCCTCAAGCGCGCCACGACGACGGGTTCCGTCACTTACTCTCTTTCGGCGAGCGACTATCTCGTCGCCTTCACCGCGATTCCGGTCGGCGGCGCTTCCGTTCAACTCCCGAACGCGTCCGCGGTTACAACCGGGCAGGTCTTTATCATCAAAGACGAAGTGGGCGGGGCGGGAACGAACAACATCACTATTTCGCCCGCAATGGGGTCGGGCCAGTTAATCGATGGCGCGGGCTCGCTGGCGATCGTGTCCAATTACGGTTTTCGCTTGATCTACTCGGACGGTTCGAACTGGCATCAATGGTGACGATATGACCATAGGCGTTAGAAGTGCACTTGGTGGCCGCGGGCGGCGGGTGTTAGGCTTCTTTGGGCCCGCCGTTCTCATTGCGAGCCTCCCGATTTCGGCCCTTGCGCAGACCGCGCTTACGGTCACGCGTACCGCAACCAGCACCATCACCGCAAACATGCTCGTCGAAGAAGGAGCGAGCGGGAACATCGTCACGGCGAACAATGGGAATTGTACCGGCGTAGCGCTCAATACAGGAACCACGGTCCAGGTGGTGGAATACGGAACGGCTGTGGTGATTGTCAACACGACAACCCCAGTCGTCGGAGACCTGGTGACATGCGTGGCGGGTACGCTTGGTTACGGGACGGATAGCGGAGTCATCCCAGTGTCGGGCGTCGCACTCGGCGTGCAGATTGTTGGTCGAATCATCTCGGTGGGAACAGCCGGGGCAAGCACCACCCCGGTGACCGTTCAGTTGTTCGGCCCTGGGGTAGCCGGGACAGGATGGCTCCCGTTGGTGAATGGCTTCTATCAGTTTCCCGGCACGTCGCCCGGCAGCCCCACTAACTACACGGATGCCTACACTTACAAGATGTGCGCACCGAATACGGGCATGCCACCGAGCTTATGCACTCCGCCCTTCGTACCGTCCACGGGTCCCTCGAGCTCTTACGCGGGTTTCTGGATTGATCGGGGAGGATTCGGAACGGTTGCGGGAACAACCAAAGTCGCCCCTTTCGACTACGAACTCCTCCGCTTGTCGGCCGTGACCCAGACAGCGACGAGGGAGAACACCCTTGAGGTTTTCGACGCTACCACAGGGGGGCTAGGCTCGGTTCCGATTACGGCATTCAACGAAGCATACACTCCCTCCAACTCGGTGCTCATGTACGGTGCCAACCTGCACGTGTCAGGATGTGAGGGCACCAAATGCGGGGCCGGGCAGGTGGACCACGACATCGGGAAAATCGGGCTCGAAATCGACATTGAGGACCGGTCCCCAAGCCCGAGAGGTTCCGCCAGCGATATCGGGCTCTACCTGGCGATGTTGAACTCGCTTCATTCGCAGAACTACGCGATTGTAATCGGCGCGAACACCGCAGCTGGTGTGACGTCGGTTCCCTGGGGAACGGGCCTGTTCATTTCCGGCACGGGCGGCACGCCCCAGACCCCTGGGACGATAACCGGCATTGAGGTCGGTCCTGGGGGAGCAAGCACCGCCATCAAAATCGATGAGCTAGCGACGACGGGGCCGAGCAACTCACAGCCCCTGTCCCTTTGCGCGTACAAAACTTCGTCTCTGTCCTCAGAAGTTTGTACCAACCTTGCAACCACCTCGTCCCAAAATTTCGTCATCGCTTCTCCTGGTGCGACCCAGATATCATCCACATACGGTCTTCAGGCAGTTCATTACGTGGGATCGCAGCCTATAGTAACGTTTACGAAGGGTGGGGCGGTCGTCGCACCATCGTCGACCGTGAGCGTCGCAGGAAATGACTTCAGCGGAACAGTCTCGGTCACGACCACGACAATCGTCCCCGGCATCATCACCACGTTGACTTTTGTCAACGGATATAACAATTCTGTAAATTGCCTCGTATCCCAGAATGGGGGCGGGACTATGTCGCAGGTCGGCGTGAGCCATGCTCAAACGCTCTCAACGCTCACCATCGCTGCGTCAGCCGCTGGGGCGAGCGCTAATTACTCCTTTGACTACTTCTGCTCCGGCTCCTGACACCCGTCCGGGGTTGACCGCAGTGCGCCCGCGAGCCACAACACCTGGCGGACCGCCCACGAAAGCCCGCAATTTTGCACTTTTATAAGGAAAACATGCCATCACACAAACAATCCGCACTCAGGCCTGCCTTACTCATGGCCTTGGCAGGCCCCCTGCTTTACGCCGCCGATCCAACCGCTTACGTCAGCACAACCGCACAGACCGCGATCTCCACACTAGACGCCTCGTCGGGCAGCGTGAGCAAGCTCGCAAACGGCGGAATCAACGGAACGAGCTTCGTCGTATCGCCAGACGGGCGCACCGCCTACGTGACGGAGTCCGTGTCACAGCCCAGCTTCAGCCTTAGCGTTAACGTGATCGACCTGACTTCGGGCAAGATTACCGGCACGTTAGGCCCGTACGGTCGAACCAATCTTGCCCTGAGCCCTGACGGATCGCTCCTTTACTTGGGCGTTGGGGGCGGCGACTTCTCATACTTAGAGATAATCAGTACATCAACACTTTCCCTGCTTTCCGAAGCGCCGACCTCCCCGTGCCAATGCCAAATTGCCGCCGCGCCGGACGGCTCGAAAGTGTACGTGGGAACCACCCTGGACCTTGAGGTGTTCGACGGAAAAACGCTAGCCCCAATCGCGACAATTCCCCTCGGGTTAACCACGGGAATCTCGATTTCGGCGGACGGCGGCAAGCTGTACGCGCTCACGCCGAACGCGAACGTGATGGCCGTGGTAGTGGATACCGCAGCGAACACAGTGATTGCCGGTATCCCAAACCAATCCGGGCAAGGCTCTTTAGCGGGCACGGTGTTGAGTGCGGACGGCCAGACGCTCTACATAACCGGCAACCGAGGTCTGCTGCGCGTAGCTACATCCACCAACACGGTTATTGACCTCGTAAGCTCGCCCGCGCTCAGCGCCGAGGCGGCGGTGTCTCCGGACGGGAAATACCTGTACGTGAACCGCGTCATCGCGGAGCAGCTAATCGACTCCGATTCGGCGACGGTGCCGGGGCTTTTACAGTTCGACACGGCGGCGGCCACCTTCGCGAACCTGCCGATTGGCGGGCCTGCCATAGCCGAGCAGATTCCGAGTTCCGGCAGCCCGGTCTACGTGTTGCAAGGGATCTATGCGATCACGGCGGAAGACGCGGTCTCAGGAACAATCACAAAAACAGTCTCTACATCGGGCACTTATACTTTAGCCGCTTCGTCTAGCGGGAACGTAGTGGCCGGTGTTACGCAGGTGTCCCTGTCCGGCGAAAACGCGGCTGAAATTAGCGTGCTCAGCACAGCCACACATACCGTTGAAGGCCAGTTCACCACATTGCTGCCAGCCGCCGTCTCCTCTTTCCCTTTCACCTATCCGATCGTTCTTAACGCGGACGGAACTTTAGCATACCTGGCATACCCGGCTACAAGCGATCTAGGCTACCACGAGACGCTGGTTTCCATCTTAGCCTTACCTGGGGGAACGGTGCAGCATAGCTTCCCCGTCTACTCGACTTATGGGGGGCCTGCCTCCCTTGCAGTGTCACCGGACGGATCAACCGTGTTCGTGCTTCTTTCCTCTTCTGGAGCCGGCTCCGGGGTCGGCGTGTGTAACGCGAGCATTTCCACTCTGACCCAAATCGCCTGCGTAAGCCTCACCATTCCGGGGACGAGGAACGACGTAGCGTCCGCGATGGCCATCAGCGCGGATGGAACGCGCCTCTACGTTCCGATATCCGCCTCCGTGCAAAGCGGCTACCCCTTCGGAGCCTATCTGATCGAGGTCGATACCGCCTCGATGACCGCGCTGGAGCTTCTTACTTTGGACCTTCCCTTCTCTAAGTTCAGCGTACCTAGCGCCATTGCTTATTCAGCGGCGACCAATTGCGTGTATGTCGCGATTCAAAGTTCTTATCTTTCCATCGGCGAACTCGCGCGCGTCGATCTCGACACCTACACGATCGCGAACACTCAAGGTGTGAACTACTTGCCAGCGGGACTTGCCATTACCCCCGATGGCACGCGCCTTCTCGTCACCGGATCGCCCCACGGCACGCAAATGTTCGACGGCACCACGCTTGCCCCCATCGGCTTTATCGCGGGCGGCCAACAGAAAGCCATCGTAATCGCACCGCAGTAGGACCTATGGTAAATCGTAAGTGGAGTGATCCCAATGGTCGGGGGCACAAGGCACATTCAACTTCCCTGGGATGTTCCATGAAAGGTACAATTGGCGAGTGAAAGTTCGGGACCTCCTGAGACTGATCGAGGCGGACGGTTGGGAACACGTTCGCATCACGGGAAGCCACCGACACTACAAACACACCCGTCTAAACCTCAGGTTGCAACCATCCCAGGGCACCCGGACGACGACGTGCCGGCGGGAACGCTGAAGTCTATCCAGCCTGCCTCCGACCGGCCAGATGATCGACGGCTCCCCCTCGCTCGTCATCGTATCCAACTTCGGCTTCCGGTTAGTCTACTCGGACGGCTCCCTTTGGCACCAATGGTAACTACATGCCTATAATCAGCAGCAACGGATCATGCCGCCGAGCGCGGCGCAAACTCGGTTTATTCGGCCCCGCTATTCTCATCGCCATGCCGTTTAGCGCACCCGCACAGACCGTGCTTACAGTCACACGTACGGCCAGCAGCACCATCACCGCGAACACGCTCGTCGAAGAAGGAGCGAGCGGGATGATCGTCACGGCCAACAACGGGAATTGTACCGCGTCGCGCTCAATACAGGAACCACGGTCCAGGTGGTGGAGTACGGAACGGCTGTGGTGATCGTCAACACGGCAACCCCGACGGTGGGCGACCTGGTGACATGCGTGGCGGGTACGCTTGGTTACGGGACGGATAGCGGAGTCATCCCAGTGTCGGGCGTCGCACTTGGGGTTCAGATTGTCGGCCGAATCATCTCGGTAGGAACGGCCGGAGCAAGCACCACGCCGGTCACCGTTCAGTTGTTCGGCCCCGGAGTAGCTGGGACAGGGTGGCTCCCGTTGGTGAACGGGTTCTATCAGTTTCCCGGCACGTCGCCCGGTAACGCCACCTACACGGATGCGTACACCTACAAAATGTGCGCACCGAATACGGGCATGCCGCCGAGCCTATGCACTCCTCCGTTTGTCCCGACGACGGGACTGGCAAGTTCTTACGCAGGCTTCTGGATGGATCGAGGCGGATTTGGTTTAGGTTTGCCGGCCGCCGGCACTACCGCAGTCGCCCCTGCCGACTACGAGCTTCTCCGCTTGTCGGCAGTTACTCAGCAGTACACCCGGGAGAACACGCTGGAAATTTTTAATTTTACTCAGGCACTGTCGCTTGGGTCGGTCCCAGGCTCGTTTTTCAACGAGGCCGGAACGCCCGGGAAAGTCTTAGGGCACCCGGAGATCTTTATGTACGGGATCAACACACACACATCGGGTTGCTCCGGGACCAAGTGCGGGGGATCTATGTCGCCATATACGGACTACGACATTAGACAGATCGGGATCGAGTCCGACGTCGAAGAGAGATCCGGTTCGACGAAAACGTCAAGCCCAAGTTTAGGCGTGTACAGCGTCTGTGTGAACTGCAACAATTCAGGTTCCGGATCAGGGGCGTCCTTTAACCCCAATATCGCCTTCCTTGCCGACTCCAACGTGGCGAACAACGCCGGCGCAACCACGGCACCATGGGGGACGGCGTTCGAGACTACGCCGGGCGCTGCCCTAACAGGAGTTCTCCTCAACCCGATAAACACCTCTGGTCCAAGCAACGCTCAGCCGTTTACACAATGTGCATACACCGACGCAAGCAAGGACCAAGCGTGTACAACCCTCGCCACAACATCAGCGTCGCTATTCAGCGTTGGAGCTCCCGGACTGACCCGCTTCGGCTCGACCGCGGGCGTCCAAGCAAGCCATTTCGCTGGCTTCTCGTCAACACCAGGAATCATGAAAGGCACTGCTCTGAGTTCGATGAATTCGGCTACCATTAGCGGAAACGATTTTAATGGAACCGTGGCTATCAGCGCGGGAACCGTTTCCGTGGGCACGATCTTTATTGTGACATTCGCGAATCAGTACACAAACTCGGTCCGGTGCCTGGTGGCGCCAAATTCAAATACCGTGCAGATTGGGGTCGGTCACACCGACGCACTGATGACGCTTTCCATTACCTCGGCAACAGCGGGCGCGGCGGCGAACTACTCGTTCGACTACTTCTGCGCAGGGTACTGAAACTGCGAATGCTTGACCAGTTCTGTTCGCTTAACCTCGTGGGACCGGGCCTCAGCCGCGCCGCATGGTGCTTCGCGGAAATTTCTAGACTCTTTTATCGAAGACTGCTTGTAGTTAAGGATCGAATTTCTTATGACCAACCGCGCCTATCATTTACCACGGACTGCAATACTGACCCTCTTTTTCGCCGCCTTCGCGCAGGCAGGCGATCCTGCCGCGTACGTAAGTTCATTCGCCCAGAATTTCATTTCTACGTTAAACCCCGACACCGGACTTATAACCAAAGTTGCGAACGCGGGCGCAAACGCAGCAAACTTCGTCATCTCTCCGGACGGAACAACGGCCTACGTCGTCTCGGAAACCATTTACCCGTCTTCGACGGGCAGCCTAAATGTCGTCAGCCTAGCGACGGGAAAAGTTGTGAGCACAATTAGCGGGATAGCGCCCGGGGGATAGAGACGGATGCGCTAAGCAGAGACGGATCCCTGCTGTATTTCGTCGGATCACAAGGGCTAACCGTCGTCGACACCGCTACGGGCTCGTTGGTAGCCGCAACCCCGCTCAACACCTGCCCGTGCCTGGTCGCGTCCCCGGTCGATGGCTCGTCAATCTATGTGGCTTCCGCGAGAGGGCTACTAATCTTCAATGGAACCACCTACCTGGAGACTGGCTCCATAGGCACCTCCTACGTCGAGGGGATTGCGCTTTCCCCGGACGGAACCAAACTGTACCTCGTAACTCCTGGACAAAACACGTTAGTTTCCGTCTTGGACACTTCCACGAACACGGTTATCGGAGCCCTACCATTCCCGAACACCTTCGCGGCGGCCGGAGCCGCAGTCAGCCCGGATGGTGAAACCCTGTATGTAGGCTCCCCTGGCGGCCTGCTGCGGATTGGTACCTCGCCGCTCAACCTTATCGACGAAATTAGCTCCCCGGCGCTGAGCAATCAGATCACGCCTTCACCGGACGGCCAGTACGTCTATGTAAACCGCGTCATTGCGCCGCAGCAGGAAGATTCGGTGAGCAACACGGTTCCCGGGCTCCTCAGGTTTGACACCACGTCCGCGACGTTCTTGAACATGAGTATCGGAGGCGCGGCCGTCGCGGAGCAGATTCCCACGTCGGGGAACCAAGTGTACGTGCTGGAAGCATCGTACAACGTGTCGACCGAAGATCCCGTCGCCGAGACAATTACGCAGGTTATTGGTTCGGTCAACGGGACATACGCGCTTGCCGAATCGTCCAGCGGCAATCTGGTCGCGGGCGTCAGCGAAGTTAGCCTGTCCGGCGTGCAAACCGCGTGGATTAGCGTAATCGATACCAACGCCCATAAGGTGACGGGCCAGTTCACTTATGCGCCGCAGCCACCGGAAAAGGTGTATCCGTTTTCTCTTGCGCTAAACGGTGGGGGAACGCTTGCTTATCTAGGCACATCGAACTCAAAGACATCGGAGCCGTCGGTTTCAGTGATTCAATTGCCGCAAGGAACAGTGCAGGCGAGCATTCCCATCGTCACAACACAGCTAAGTCCGCCCGTTTTCCTCCTGGCCTCACCGGACGGAAGCAGTCTATTTGTCCTGCTGTCCGCCTATCAGGTTTGCAAGGTGAGTCTTTCCACTTATGCAACGCTTGGATGCGCGAATTATTCGGTGCAGTTACCCGGGGGTGCGTCCCAGGCCAGCGCAACCGCCCTGGCAATCAGTTCTGACGGGACACGTCTGTACGTGCCGGCGTTGGAATCCAAAGCGCAGTTCGATTCCAGCCCGGCCCTGTTCCTGATCTCGATCAACACTGCCTCGATGAAGGTGGTGCAGGGAATCCAGATTAATAGCCTTCCGGGAACGGGCGCGGTTGCGTATAGCGGGGCAACGAACAGCCTTTATCTGACGCAAGGGGATGTCCTGTTCCGAGTGGATCTAAGCTCGTTCAGCTTGGCCCTTACTCAGCGTTTCAACTACACGCCGCTGGGCTTGGCGGTTACCCCAGACGGCACTCGTCTTCTCGTCACGGGGTCTCCCCACGGCACTCAAATTTTCGACGGCGCCACGCTCGCCCCCATCGGCTCCATCGCGGGCGGCCAACAGCAAGCCATTGTAATAGCACCGCAGTAGGACCTGCAGTAAATCGTAAGTGGAGTGATCCCAATGGTCGGGGGCACAAGGCACATTCAAATTCCCTGGGATGTTTTATGAAAGGTACAATTGGCGAGTGAAAGTTCGGGACCTCGTGAGACTGATCGAGGCGGACGGTTGGGAACACGTTCGCATCACGGGAAGCCACCGACACTACAAACACACCCGTCTAAACCTCAGGTTGCAACCATCCCAGGGCACCCGGACGACGACGTGCCGGCGGGAACGCTGAAGTCTATCCAGCCTGCCTCCGACCGGCCAGATGATCGACGGCTCCCCCTCGCTCGTCATCGTATCCAACTTCGGCTTCCGGTTAGTCTACTCGGACGGCTCCCTTTGGCACCAATGGTAACTACATGCCTATAATCAGCAGCAACGGATCATGCCGCCGAGCGCGGCGCAAACTCGGTTTATTCGGCCCCGCTATTCTCATCGCCATGCCGTTTAGCGCACCCGCACAGACCGTGCTTACAGTCACACGTACGGCCAGCAGCACCATCACCGCGAACACGCTCGTCGAAGAAGGAGCGAGCGGGATGATCGTCACGGCCAACAACGGGAATTGTACCGGCGTCGCGCTCAATACAGGAACCACGGTCCAGGTGGTGGAGTACGGAACGGCTGTGGTGATCGTCAACACGGCAACCCCGACGGTGGGCGACCTGGTGACATGCGTGGCGGGTACGCTTGGTTACGGGACGGATAGCGGAGTCATCCCAGTGTCGGGCGTCGCACTTGGGGTTCAGATTGTCGGCCGAATCATCTCGGTAGGAACGGCCGGAGCAAGCACCACGCCGGTCACCGTTCAGTTGTTCGGCCCCGGAGTAGCTGGGACAGGGTGGCTCCCGTTGGTGAACGGGTTCTATCAGTTTCCCGGCACGTCGCCCGGTAACGCCACCTACACGGATGCGTACACCTACAAAATGTGCGCACCGAATACGGGCATGCCGCCGAGCTTATGCACTCCACCTTTTGTCCCGACGACGGGGCCCTCAAGTTCTTACGCAGGCTTCTGGATTGATCGGGGAGGATTCGGTTTAGGTTTGCCGGCCGCCGGCACTACCGCAGTCGCCCCGTACGACTATGAGCTGTTGAGGTTGTCCGCCGTGACTCAGCTGGGCACGCGGGAAAACACGCTTGAAGTCTTCGACTACACCACGCAGGGCCTGGGGTCGGTACCCGCATCTTTCTTCAACGAGGCAGGGTTCCCCAGCCATTTTAGTTACACGACGATCATGTATGGAGTCAACTCCCACACCTCCGGCTGCAGCGGAACCAAGTGCGGAGGGACGGTTCCCCTTTACGTCGACTCCGACGTGCAGCAGATCGGAATCGAGTCGGACGTTGAGGAGAGGGGCGGGACGGGGAAGAGTTCGGGCCCTAGCATCGGCGTCTACAGCGTCTGCGTGAACTGCAACAACTCCGGCCAGGCAGTTATGGGAAGCAGCGTCTCCAACCCCAACGTGGCGTTCAAGGCCGACTCGCAGATCGCTCAAAGCGGTCCGGCCGGCGCTACAACAATGGCCTGGGGAGCTGGCTTTGTATCGGCGCCGGGAGCGGCAACGAGAGGGCTCATACTGAACCCGCTCACAATCCCCGGGACGGCAAGCAATTCGCAAGATCTCGAGCAATGCGCTTTTCCGACGACGTCCTCGACCCCCAGTTGCACCATCATCGACACAACCTCCACTCTTTTGACGAACTTTTCCTCCCCCGGAAGAACGCAGTTCCTGAACTCAGCTGGAACGGCCCTCTCTCCGGTTAGCTTCGTCTATAACCAGACGTCCGAGACGGCGAGCACCTATCCCCTGACTGCGACTGACCAGGGAGCTTACTGGAATAACGCTGGCGCAACGGCGGGCGTGGTCTTAGGCCTGCCCTCGCCCACACAGGGGTCTGTGTATTATTTTACCGTGATCGCAGCCCTGCCGCTAACGGTGAAGGCACCAGCCGGGATTCAAATATGCTATACCCAGGCCGGGGCATCCGCACCAACGTGCTCCGTGACAGGGGGAACAATAGCCAGCAACGTTCCAGGAAGCTTTCTGAAGGTCTACGCGACGAATTCGGTTTGGTATGTAGAGTACCAGACCGGGACCTGGGTGGGACCCACCTAGAACCCGCGGCAGCGGGAGTCCGGGCCGCAAAAACGCCGCATTCTGAGCGCCGGGCTGCCCGCCAACACTTATTCAGCCACCATCGAGGTTATTTATGCTAACATCTACATTCTTCTTCAAACCGTTTGCACTTGCCGCGTACCTTTCGCTTCAACTACTCGCGGGGCCGCTTCTTGCAGGCGATCCTACCGCCTACACGAGTTCGTCAACCCAGGACCTAATAACGGCCTATAACCCGGCCACCGGCCGGACATCTAGGCTAGCTAATGGCGGGTTAGACCAGGAGGGAATTGGCGAAGTGACTTTTGTCGTGAACTCTGACGCCACCGCAGCGTACGTGCTTGGGCCCGCACCGTATCCCGTGGGCGCGCAAGCCGGGGTGGTGGATCTGACGACCGGGAAGCTGACACAACAGATTGCGGTAGGCGAGGCTTCCAGCAATCTCGCGCTTAGCCCGGACGGATCACTTCTTTACCTGATCATTGGGGAGAGCCTGACCGCCCTAAACACGAAGACGCTTGCCGTATTCGCCCAAGCATCTTACGGCGAGTGCCCGTGCCAGATTGTCTTATCCCCGGACGGATCGCACCTCTACCTGGGCGGGGCCTTCGGTCTCTTGGTGTATGACTCCCCGTCACTTACTCAGGTGGCCGCGCCGAACCTTGGTTACACACTAGGAATGTCGCTCTCCCCGGACGGCAGTAACCTGTACGCTCTTACCCCGGACGAGAACGTTCTGATCTCCGTTATTGACACCGCCTCGAACACGGTTGTAGCCGCAATCCCGAATCAGGCGGGCGAAGGCTCTGTTACCGGAACGGCAGTCAGTCCGGATGGCGCAACCCTGTACTTAGCCGGGAGCAAAGGGCTCCTGCGTTTTGCAACGGCAACCAACACCTTTATCGACCAGACGAAGACGTCTTCGTTAAGTGGCCAACTAGCGGTGTCGCCTGACGGAAAGTACGTTTACGTGAACCGCATCAACGCGCTGTACCGGGAAGACTCCATCACTTCCACGGTCCCCGGTCTGCTCGTTTTCGACACGGCTGCGGCTACCTTCTCGAACATCCCAATCGGCGGTCCCGCGATCGCCGAACAAATCCCAAGCTCCGGAAGCCCGGTATACGTCCTGCAAGGAACGTACGGAATTACCGCTGAGGACCCGGTCTCCGGAACGGTGACGAAGGCGATTCCCGCCACGGGGAGTTTTTCGCTAACTGTCTCCTCAAGTGGCAATATGGTCGCGGGCGTTACCCAGGTCTCGCTGAGCGGAGTAACTTCGGCCGAGATCAACCTAGTGAGTACGGCGACGCATACAATAGTGGGCGAGTTTAGCGACCCGCTGCCGGCGGCCGGTCTCTCCATCCCCTACGCTTACCCGATCGCCTTGAACGCTAATGGAACCGCCGCCTATCTGGCGTACCCGACCGCCAGCAATCGGCAAGGCTTTAACGAGACGGTGGTTTCCGTGTTGGAGTTGCCTGCGGGAACGGTGCAGCAGAACTTTTCCGTCTACCCGGCCTACGGGCAAGATCCCTCTTTTCTCGCCGTCTCACCGGACGGGTCCAGACTATTTGTGCTCCTTTCCTCCCCTGGCGGGATTGGCCCGGTCGGCGTGTGCAGCGCGAGTCTTTCCACATTTACCCAGATCGCCTGCCTAAATCTGACCGTGCCTGGGACAACGCAAGACTCGACGCGCGCTCTGGCCGTGAGCGCGGATGGAACTAGTCTGTACGTTCCAGTTTCCGCCTCCTCGGGGAGCGGCTACCCGTCTGGCAACTACCTAGTCGAGGTCGATGCCGCTTCGATGACGGCGATCAAGATACTCACCTTGGACAACGCAGGATCCAAGTTCGACTTTACCAGCGGCATCGCGTATTCCGCATCGACCAATAGCGTGTACGTCGCGATTCAAGGTTACTACTCGACCGGTGAACTCGCGCGCGTCGATCTCGGCACCTACACGATCGCGAACACTCAAGGTGTGAACTACTTGCCGGCGGGCCTTGCCATTACTCCCGACGGCACTCGTCTTCTCGTCACCGGATCGCCCCACGGCACCCAAATCTTCGACGGCGCCACGCTTGCCCCCATCGGCTCCATCGCGGGCGGCCAACAGCAAGCCATTGTAATAGCACCGCAGTAGGACCTGCGGTAAATCGTAAGTGGAGTGATCCCAATGGTCGGGGGCACAAGGCACATTCACCTTCCCTGGGATGTTCCATGAAAGGTACAATTGGCGAGTGAAAGTTCTGGACCTCCTGAGACTGATCGAGGCGGACGGTTGGGAACACGTTCGCATCACGGGAAGCCACCGCCGCTCCAAACGCCCGTCTCTAAACCAGGTTGTGACCATGCCAGGGTACCCGGGAGACGACGTTCCGGCGGGAACGCTAAAGTCCATCCGGAGGGAGGCGGGACTCGAGAAGCAGCCATGAGTTTACGACGCGCGATCACTTTTGAGAGAGTGGCGGGAAACTGGGCAGCATATGTACCCGGCCTGCCGGCTGTATTACCACGGGCGCAACGCTGGAAGAGACGGAGCGCAATATTCGAGAAGCCATCGAGGGGCATTTGCAGACTCTTCGTGAGTTTGGAGAGCAAGTTCCGTGGGCGACGACAATTGCGCGGGATGTCGAAGTCTTGACGCCACTAAGCGCGAGTAACGGAATAGCGGACGCAGCGCAATAAGAAGCCTCAGTTCTTTAGAAATTCTTACTAAGATAAAGAAGTGCCCCCCGACACTCCGGCCCTGGTAGAACCCGTTCCCAACGCGGACGAAGCCACTGGCGGAGTCACCAGCGCCGTTGACGATTCCTTCCGCGATCTGCGCGCCCGCATCACCGGCTACCGTCCCAACGAAGACTTCGCGCCCATCGAGAAGGCCTTCACCTTCGCCGAGTCGCTCCACAAGGGCCAGTTCCGCGCGTCGGGTGAACCGTATATGTCGCACCCCGTCGCCGTCGCGTCCATCCTGGCGGACATGCGCATGGACGCGGTCTCCATCGCAACCGGGCTGCTGCATGACGTGGTCGAGGATACGTCCGCCACCACCGACGAAGTGCGCAAGCAGTTCGGCGAAGAGGTCGCGCGCTGCGTCGATGGCGTAACCAAGCTGGGCAAGCTCGATTTCACTTCCGCCGAAGACCGGCAGGCCGAAAGCTACCGCAAGATGCTGCTCGCCATGGTGAACGACATCCGGGTGATGATCGTCAAACTGGCTGACCGGCTCCACAACATGCGCACCCTGGGGGCGCTCTCGCGCGAGCGGCAGGAGCGCATCGCCCATGAAACCGTGGAGATCTACGCGCCCATCGCGCACCGGCTCGGAATGGGAAAAGTGCGCGGCGAACTGGAAGATCTGGCGTTCCGCTTTCTGGATCCGGACGCGTTCGCCGAGATTTCGCAGCGCATTGAAGCCCATCGCGACGATAACGAGGCGTTTCTCGCGGAGATCCGGCGCATCGTGGAAGGCGAACTGCGGCGCGAGCAGCTTCCGGCGCGCGTGGAAGGCCGCGTCAAGCGCGCGTACTCCGTATACCAGAAGCTGAAGAAGCAGAAGATTTCGCTCGACCAGGTTTACGATCTGCTGGCGCTGCGGATCATCACGGACTCGGTGAAGAACTGCTACGCGGCGCTGGGCGTAATACACAACGAGTGGCGGCCGATTCCGGGGCGGATCAAGGACTTCATCGCGATTCCCCGCCCTAATCTATACCAGTCGCTGCACACGTCGGTGGTGGGGCCGGACGGGCGGCATTTCGAGGTGCAGATCCGGACCGAAGAGATGCACCGTGTGGCCGAGGAAGGCATCGCGGCACACTGGAAATATAAGGAAGGCCGGCGCGGACCGGCGGAGGACGATCAGCGCATCGCGTGGGTGCGGCATCTGGTGGAGTGGCAGCGCGACATGAGCGATCCGAGCGACTTTATGTCGACTCT
The DNA here is from genome assembly GCA_965225785.1 of Bryobacteraceae bacterium. GTDB lineage: Bacteria > Acidobacteriota > Terriglobia > Bryobacterales > Bryobacteraceae > Bog-113. The sequence continues at coordinate 549,858 of CBDDBV010000036.1, forward strand.
GAAGGTCGATCTGTATCCGGATGAAGTCTATCTGTTTACTCCCAAAGGCCGCGTGGTGGTGTTGCCGCGGGATGCGTCGCCGGTGGATTTCGCTTACGCCATTCACTCCGATATCGGCAATACCTGTTATAGCGCGAAGGTGAACGGGAAGGCGGTTCCGCTCCGGCATACGCTGCAGAACGGCGACACGGTTGAGATCGTGACGCAGTCCAATCAGAAGCCGAGCAAGGATTGGCTGTCGTTCGTCAAGACGGCCAAGGCGCGGAATAAGATCCGGCATCTGATCAATGCCGAAGAGCGGAACAAAGCGATTGAGATCGGGCAAAAGTATCTGGACCGGGAAGCGCGCCGGGTCGGCTTTCATTTGAACCGTGCGCCGAAGGAGCAGTTGCAGGCGGTGGCGGCGGATTATGGCTACGGGAAGATGGAAGACCTGTATGCCGCGATGGGGTTTGGCCGGTTTAGCGCACGCCAGGTATTACAGAAGTTGGCCCCCGCTCCGCTGCCGCTTGCTTCGCCCGAAGCGCCCGTGCCGGAGCCAGACAATACCCCAGCCGCGCGGCAGGGCGGCGATGGCGTTATCAAAGTCAGCGGGCTGGACGAACTGCTGGTGTATCGCGCCAAGTGCTGCAATCCGATACGTGGTGAGGCCATCGTCGGTTATGTCAGCCGGGGCAAAGGCATCGCCGTCCACTCCAAACTCTGCCACAACGTGCAGAACCTGATGTATGAGCCGGAGCGGAAGATCGACGTCGAATGGGAAGGTACTGCATCGGCGGCGCTTCCGGTGAAGTTGGTGGTGCGGACCGATGACCGGCCGGGGCTGCTGAATCAGTTGACGTCGATCCTCTCCAATGAAAGCGCCAACATTCGCAGCCTGGAGGCAAAGACGGAGATCGATTCCACGGGCGATGCGCTGATCGAGATGACCATTGACGTGAAGGATAAGAAACAATTGGAAAAGTTGGTGAATTCCATGCGGCGCATCTCAGGGATCCGGGATGTGGAAAGATTGTTTCAGTGAGCCCACAGGTTTCCACCGACCCCGAACATATCGCCATCTCCAAATCAAAAGGGATTTCGATCGATTGGAAGGACGGGCACAAGAGCGTTTACGAAAACGAATACCTTCGGGATCAGTGTCCATGCGCGAGTTGCACCGGGGCCCATGGTACCGAGCCGCGCGCCAAAATGTCCGACAATCCCTTGAAACTGTTTGCTCCCAAGCCCCGGATGGTCAGCGTGGAACCTGTAGGGAATTACGCGATCCGCATCGTTTGGAATGATGGACATGCAACCGGCATTTACTCGTTTGCCCATCTGCGGAAGATTTCGCGTAATACGCAACAGTAGTACTCGGGTACTGAATTAAGAGATTTTTCTTATTTTAGTATTGCGTTTTCCGTAAAATCGTCTATGATCGGTTTACTGTGAAGAAACTACTATATTGCTTGATCCTGGTGCCCGGCCTGTTAAGCGCCTCGCCCGTTGCGTGTCCGACCGAGTCGTACGCGGACTACCTGACCCCTGGCTATAGCTGCTCGGTATCGATCTACACGATCACTGGCTTTACCTTCAGCTCAACCGCTCTGAACGCGGCGTCGACCCCGTATACGGCGTCCGACTTCACAGCTTCAGGCTACGATCAGATCTACAACGGCAACGATCAGTTTTATTATGGCGTCGATTTCACAGGCGTCCCGAGTGAAGCGGCCGGGCAATCGGTGGCCACGGATATCGGTTTGACGATCGACGTCACTGACGGCACCAACCAGTTGAATGCGATCTCGTTGGCTTTGCAGGCGACTGCGGGACCGGGCGGAGCGGTTACTCTTTCGGACACCGGAACGGCGAGTTCGGGAATTCCGTTCTCGATCTCGACGAGCATCTCCAACCCGCTTGCGCAGGAGCGCGTGGGGCCGTCCAACTCCATCACGAACAACGCGGTGCTCACTACCACCGGGCCGGATTCAGTTGCTTACTTTACGATTAAGATTGCCAATATTGCCGCCGTGCCGGAGCCTTCGACGTGGCTGCTCCTGGGGGTTGGTTTGGCTTTGATCGGGTTCAAGATTCACCGAAGCCGTAACGCCACCGTCTGACCCTGTGGTTTCCGATTATCGGCGAAACGCCCGCATACCCGTGCGGGCGTTTTGCTTTGTAGGCCCGTGCTTTTTGCTCCGCGTACAAAAGTTGTCTATAATGTTAAGGTTCGGCTAGGCTGCCCAGGTGTTTCCACGCGATCGCTCCCGGTAGGCTTGTAAGAATCCCGATTTAAAAGCATGTTCGACAATCTTTCCGACAAGTTGCAGCGGGTTTTCAAAAACCTGCGAGGCGAAGGACGGCTGACCGCCGCCAACATGGAAGCCGCTTTGCGCGAGATCCGCGTGGCGCTGCTCGAAGCCGACGTCAACTTCAAGGTAGTCAAGCAACTTCTTGAAAACGTGAAGGTTAAGGCGATGGGCGAAGAAGTGATGAGTTCTCTCACGCCCACGCAGCAGGTAATCTCGATTGTCAGGGATGAGCTCATTAAGATCCTCGGCAGCCACGAATCCAAGCTTCGGTTTGCGAACGATCCGCCCAGCGTCATCCTGATCGTCGGATTGCAGGGCTCCGGGAAAACCACCTCAACCGCGAAACTGGCCAAGTGGTTGGCGAAGAACGGAAAGCGGCCACAGTTGGTGTCAGTGGACGTTTACCGCCCGGCGGCGCGGGAGCAGCTTCGGATTCTGGCAAACGAGACGAAGACGCCGATCTACACGGGCGCGGCGGACGAGGCGAAGCCGATCGATTTGGCGCGCTCCGCACGGCGGGAAGCGGTCCAGTCCGGGCGCGACGTCCTGCTGGTGGACACCGCCGGCCGGTTGCACATCGATGAAGAGTTAATGACGGAGCTGAAGCAGCTCAATGAAGAGCTTCACCCGGTCGAAATTCTCTTCGTCGCCGACGCGATGACGGGGCAGGACGCGGTCAAGTCGGCCGACGAGTTCAACAAGCAGCTCGGCATAACCGGAATCATCCTGACCAAAATGGACGGCGATGCGCGCGGCGGCGCGGCGCTTTCCATCCGCCATGTGACGGGACAGCCGCTCAAGTTTGTGGGGACGGGCGAGAAGTCCGACGCCCTGGAGCCGTTCTATCCCGATCGCGCCGCCCAGCGCATTCTCGGCATGGGCGACGTGCTTTCGTTTATCGAGAAGGCGCAGGAAGCGTTCGATTCCAAGAAGCAGGAAGAGATGACGCGAAAGCTTGTGGACAACGAGTTTTCGCTGGAGGATTTTCGCGAGCAGATCAAACAGATCCGCAAGCTGGGCCCGCTCGAAAGTCTGCTCGGCATGATGCCGAAAGTGGGCATGATGAAAGACCTGCAAAATGTGAAAGTGGACGAGAAAGAGATCACGCGCGTGGTCGCCATCATCGATTCCATGACGCCCAGAGAACGCATGAACCACATGCTGATCAACGGGAGCAGGCGGCGGCGCATCGCCAAGGGTAGCGGGACCAGCGTGCAGGATGTGAACTCGCTTTTGAAACAGTATACGCAGGCCCGCAAGATGATGAAGAGTTTCTCGGGCAGTCTGATGGGAAATACGGCGTTGGCCAAGAAGCTCGGCAAGATGAATTTGCCGGGCATGCTGGGCATGTAGATCATGCCGGGCATGTAGATTAAGACGAAATGCAGAGGAAATAAGAAAGCATGTTGATGATTCGTTTGGCGCGGTTCGGCGCAAAGAAAAGACCGTTCTACCGCGTGGTTCTGATTGAAAAGGAAAGCCCGCGCGACGGCCGCGCGCTGGAAGTGCTCGGCAACTACAGCCCGACGGCGACCCCCGCGCAGGTGGTCCTGCGGCATGATCGTATCGATTACTGGAAGAGCAAAGGCGCGCAGATGTCGGATACCGTAACGCGCCTGGTAAAGACGAATCCGGCGGCTGAGCCGGCGCCGGTAGCGTAAGGAACGTTCCGGTGCAGGCGCTTATCGAAAATATCGCCCGCGCGTTGGTGGAAGCGCCGGACCAGGTTGCGGTTACAGCGGTCGAAGGCTCCGGCGGGAAGGTGCTGGAACTGCGCGTGGCTCCGGCGGACCTGGGCCGTGTGATCGGCCGCCAGGGACGAACCGCTCGGTCGCTTCGAACCATCGCTTCGGCGGCGGCGGCCAGGCAGAACCAAGTCTGTACGCTTGAGATCGTCGAGTAAATGCCCGACTGGGTGACCATCGCCCTGCTCGGCAAGCCCCGCGGAAACAAAGGCGAGCTGCAGGCCACGTCTTTGAGCGATAGTCCAGGGCGGTTCGAAGGCCTTGCGCGCGTGTTTCTGTTCCGGGACGACGCGAACCTCGGGGAGTATTTCGTGGAATCGTCCTGGTGGCACGATGGGAAGCTGGTCCTGAAGTTCGGTGGCATCGATTCCATCTCCGCCGCTGAACCCTTGGCGTATGCGGAAGTACGCGTCCCGTTTGCCGAGCGCGCGCCGCTCGAAGAAGGAGTGCACTACCAAAGCGATCTGGTAGGGTGCGAACTGGTGGACGAGCGCTCCGGCCAGACGTTAGGGCGCGTGACGGGCTGGGAGGATTTGGGCGGCCCGCTGTTGATGGAGATCGACGAAGATTGGCTGGTCCCGTATACCCCGGCCATTTGCACGGAAGTGGATGTCACCGGCCGGCGGATTCTGGCCCGGTTGCCGGATGGATTGAAGGAATTGAACAATAAGTGAAGTTTCACGTCATCACGATCTTCCCGGAGTTCTTCCGCGGACCGCTGGACCACGGCGTCGTTGCCCGGGCCGCCGCGCGCGCCGACGTTCGGGGCGGCCTCGAGATCCGCCTCCACAACCTTCGGGATTGGGCCGGAGACCGGCATAAGACCGTGGATGACCGCCCGTTCGGCGGCGGCGAAGGAATGCTGCTCAAGCCGGAGCCGTTGTTCGCGGCTGTGGAAAGCATCGCGCCCGCACGCGGAAGCGCTACCCGCGTGATCCTGCTCTCGGCGCAGGGCGAGCGGTTCGATCAGAAAGCCGCGCGCAGGCTGGCCGGTTACGCCGAAGTGGTTCTGATTTGCGGCCGTTACGAAGGCGTGGACGAGCGCGTTGCCGAAAATCTGGCCGATGAGGAGCTATCGATCGGCGATTATGTATTAAGCGGCGGCGAACTGGCGGCGTGCGTTGTGATCGACGCCGTCGGCCGGCTGCTTCCGGGCGTGGTGGGCAATGAGGATTCCACTAGCTTCGAATCCTTTGAAGCCACCGGGCACGGCTCGCATGTGAACGGAAACGGGGGCGTGCTGGACTGCCCGCAGTATACCCGCCCGGCGGAGTTCCGGGGATGGAAAGTCCCCGAGGTTTTACTAAGCGGCAATCATGAACAGATTCGCCGCTGGAGAAGCGAGGCCGCGCTCAATAAGACGGCTCGCCTGCGGCCTGACCTGTTGAAGGCGGCCGAAGCACAAGGATCGGAAACGAGGAATTAAATGCAGAACGCGTTGCTCACCAAATTCATTAACAAGAACAAACGGACCGACATCCCGGTGTTCCGCCCCGGCGACACCATCAAGGTTCACGTCAAGATCAGGGAAGGCGACAAAGAGCGTCTGCAGGTGTTTGAAGGCGTGGTGATCGCGCGCAACAACGTCGGCATGGGCGAAACCATCACCGTGCGCAAGATCAGCTTTTCGCACGGCGTGGAGCGCATCTTCCCCGTACACGCCAAAGTCATCGATCACATCGACGTCGTGCGCACCGGCAAAGTCCGCCGCGCCAAGCTCTATTACCTGCGCGAGTTGAAGGGCAAAGCGGCCCGGCTCAAAGAACGCACCTAAGCTCGCGGCGGCGTCGGGCATGGCCGTTTCCCCATCGAAGCACCGGTGTCTCGATCTGCATGAACGGGATCTGCGCGCCCGCGGATTCGCCCACATCGCCGGCATCGATGAGGTCGGGCGCGGCGCCCTGTTCGGAGACGTCGTGGCCGCCGCCGTGGTGCTGTCCCCCGCCCGTCCCATCCGCGGCCTGAACGATAGTAAGCAGCTCACCCCGGAGCGCCGCGAGGTCTTGTCCGAACGCATCCGCGAGCGCGCTCTCTCCTGGTCCATCGCCGCCATCGATTCCGCTACCATCGATCGCATCAATATCTATCACGCTTCGCGCCTCGCCATGAAGCACGCGGTGGAACAACTCGGCATCGCCGTCGATTTCCTGCTGATCGACGCCGTCCCCGTGGAGCTTCGGCTGCCTCAGTGGCCCATGGTCAAGGCCGATGAGCAATGCCACGCCGTCGCCGCCGCGTCCATCATCGCCAAGGTCTGGCGCGACCGCCAAATGCGCGAGTTCGATTCCATCTACCCGCAATACGGCCTTGCCAATCACAAAGGTTATAACTGTCCCGAACACACCCGCGCTTTACGCCAACACGGCCCCACGTCCCTGCATCGCATGAGCTTCCTCCCCGTCCGCCTCTCCGCGCAGGCGGCGCGATGATGGCCCAACACGCGAGCCGCGGCGCAACCTGGGTCAATAAAGGCTTCGCCCTGCTGTTCATCATCTTCTGCATGGAGCTCGGCATTTTCCTCGTGGTCTACCCCTGGATGGACCAATGGACGCAAAGCTTTATCCCCGCGCACGTCCCCGCCATTCGGAACCTATGGGCCAGCGGGTATTTCCGCGGCGCCGTCAGCGGCCTGGGCGTCTTGAACCTCTGGATTTCACTAACCGAAATCTTCCGCCTCCGCCGTTTCAGTTCCCACGGCCCGGGCGAGTAAACTATCCATGTTCCCGGCAGCCATTTCCAAATCCCTGGCCGCCTGCATCCTGCTCGTCTCCCTCTACGCCTGCTATTGGGCCGCCCGCATCGGGTACGCCGATTCCCTCGCCCGCGACATTTCCCCCCAAACCACCGCCGCCGCCATCCGCCTCGCTCCCGCCAACGCCGCCTACTACGCCCAGCTCGCCCAGTCGGATCCGCCCCACTCCCGCGTCCCCATCCAAACCGCGCTCGCCCTCAACCCCTCCAGCTCCAGCCTCTATCTCAACTTCGCCGAACTCGCCGAACAGCAGCAGGACCTGCCTCGCGCCCACGCCTACCTCCTCCGCGCCGTCGCCCTCGACCGCACCTTTGGCCCCCGCTGGCTCCTCGCCGAATTCTACGCCCGCACCCATGACCCCGCCCGCTTCTGGCCCGCCATCCAGGCCGCATTCGCCGCTTCTTATGACGACGTCACCCCGCTCTTCGACCTCTGCCGGCAAATGACGCCCCACCCCGAAACCATCTTCGCCCTCGCCATTCCGCCCACGCGCCCTGACGTCGCCCGCCAGTATCTCGACTTTCTCCTCTCCAAATCGCAAACCGCTCTCGCCGTCCCCGTCGCCCTCAGCCTGCTCCACCACCCCACACCGGATTCCACCGCATCCCTGCTCGCCTTCATCACCCAATCCCTGGCCGCGGCTCTTCCAACCGCCCCCGCGCTCACCGTCTGGAACACCCTCGCCCAATCCCATCTGATCGATTACCCCGCGCTCCAACCCGCCCAGGCCCGCAGTCTCACCAATCCCGATTTCCGCCATCCCTTCCTCTCCCAGGCCTTCGACTGGCGCCTCTCTCACCCTCCCCAGATTTTCATCAGCCAGCCCGATTCCCTGCGCTTCGAATTCTCCGGCAATCAGCCCGAGCAGTGCGATCTCCTCGCTCAATACCTGCCGCTCGAACCTTCCCGCGCCTATCGCCTCACCGTCCGCTACTTCACCCGCGGCCTCAATCCCGATCCCAATGGCGACACCGGTCTCCTCTGGCAGCTTCGGGCGCCATCCGCCCCTCTCGATCTCCACCCCGCCGCCCCCTTACCCACCGCCGATTCTCCCCGCTCCCAACTCTTCACCTTCACCACTACTCCCCAAACCAACACCGCCGAACTCCAGCTCAGTTATCGCCGCTCTCTCGGCACCGTTCGCCGCGAAGGCGTGTTTTACTTACAAAGTGTCACTTTGGAGTTCGCCCCGTAAGCTCACTGACCACCCGCCAAAACTCCTGGCCATCTTCACCGCCATCCTGCTCGCGCTCGCTCTCTGCGAATCCATCCTCACCGTCTGGATCGAATCCCCGTGGAACCTCGCCATCCCTCAAGTCATCGCGCTCGCCCTCATCGCCGTCTGGTGCGTCTTCTACCTCATCCGCCCTTATCGCATCCAAAATGGTTCGCTTGTTTTCATCCCTGTGAGCGCGCCCATACTCATCGGCCTCATTCAGTTACTCACACGCTCCACCATTTACCGCTGGAACACCTGGAACGCCGTCCTGCTCTGGACCACGTACCTCGCCGTCTTCTGGCTTGCGCTACAGCTCGGCGCGCGCCCGCCCATCCGCGCCGCGCTGCTCCGCTCCCTGCTCTGGTTTGGTTTTCTCTTCAGTGCGTTATCCGTCGCCACGTTTTACACCGGCACGAATAAGATATTCGGCCTCATCCCCGGTGATGTGGAGATCGGTTACCTCGGCCCCTTTTCCAACCGGGACCATTTCGCCGCGTTCATTGAGCTGCTTCTGCCGCTGGCGCTTTACCGGGCGCTCACCCATTCCCGCCGCTTCTATCTCGGCGCGGTCATGGCCGGCATGCTCTACGCGTCAATCATCGCCGGTGCCTCGCGCGCCGGCTCATTTCTTGCCACTCTCGAAATCCTGACGGTGCTCATCCTCGCCGCCCATCGCCGCCTGCCTGTATTACGAAGAAGCGCCGCCCCGCTCGCCGCCATCCTTGTCCTTACCGCCGCCTTTACTCTTGCCGCGGGTTACGAACACCTCATCGAACGGCTCCAGCAGCCCGACCCCTACCTTGGCCGTTACCGAATGCTCCAATCCGCCCGCGAAATGTTCCTCACACATCCCCTCGCCGGCTTCGGCCTCGGTAACTTCGAGTTCGCTTACCCGCCCTTCGCCCACTACGACGATGGCGCCGTACTTACTCACGCCCATAACGACTGGGTGGAATGGACCCTCGATGGCGGTCTTCCTCTATCTCTATCCCTCCTCGCCGTCGCCCTGCTCAGCGCGCCCATCCTTTGGCGATCCCTCTGGGCACTCGGCATCCTATCCACCCTCCTTCACGCCACCATCGACTACCCTCTCCACCGCCCCGCCATCGCTCTCTGGCTATTCGCATTCTTAGGTTTGGCTTACTCCCAAAAACACATGTCGAATAACTCGGATTTCTAACTTCGCGCTACTCCAGCGCGCTGCGGAGCATTTGAAATCGTCCTAATCATTTCCGGAATTTCTAACTTGCTTTCTAACTATGGGCTTACCTTCAGCGGAACGCAGAGGCACGCATACTTCGTTCCTTCCTTGATCGCCTCGCAATGTCCCGTCTTCCCGTTCGAAGCTTTGCACTCATGATGCGGGCAATGCTCCTCCAGCAGCTGACAGTGCCCCAGCGGAATAAAACCCGTTGCCTGCAGCATCCCCGGAAAACCACTCCAGCTTCGAACACGCGTTGCTATAAGTCTCCATGGTGTCCAGCACCGCCGCCGCGCCTGTTGCGATTCCTAAAGTCAGAAATCCCGCCATGCCCACTAATATGCGCTTCTTCGTCTTCTTCATGCTTCTTCTCCTTACTGCCGCCTACTTACACCTGCTTTACGGGCGCTCGTATGCGACGTTGAGCAATTGTAAGGTCGCCCGCCGCAACTGTCAACCTGACTCCCCCCTCGACGCAACCCCAAAAATCCGCCTGAAAAAAAATTGAGAAAAAAAGATTGACGAATGCTGACTCGCAGGGTAAAACTGGATCTACACCGATTAAGTCAGTTCTGTCCGGCACACTCCTCGCGCTCCGGTTCGTACCGGCGCGGGGCCGCCAGGTTCGTCTCTCTTCTACTTCGCAGAACGTCTCTGTGGAAGAAATGGCGGAGCTTGGGCGTTTCCCAAACCAGCCGCATCCGCCAAAAAAAGTTAAAAAAACTTCCGGAAACCTGAACCACCATGCTCACGGAATACGCTGTAGTTAACGTGCCCTTCGCTCTTTCGACGATGTTAGAAGAATCGCCCCTTGCCTCTCCCAGTCCGTGGTTCGCTCTTCATGTCCGTGCCAAGTCCGAAGCTCTCGTCAGCGCCGTGCTGCGGCGTAAGGGTTTCGAGACGTTCGCGCCCACGTACCTCGAGCGGCGCAAGTATTCCGACCGTATCCGCAAAGTCGAAACCGCGCTGTTTCCGGGCTATGTCTTCTGCCAGTTCGATCCCGAGCGCGCTCTCGCCGTCGTCACCACGCCCGCCGTCCATCGCATCCTCACGGTGGACGCCCAGCCCGCGCCCGTCAGCCCCGCCGAGATCGAAAGTGTCCGCCGCGCCTCCGAAGCCGGACTCGCTACTCCCGCGCCTTATCTCACCGCCGGCCGCCGCGTGCGCGTCGTGTTCGGTCCCTTGGCCGGCGTCGAAGGACTCATGGTGGCGGTCAGAAGCCCCGGCCGTCTCATCATCAACGTCGAAACCCTGCACCGCGCCATCGCCGCCGAAGTCGATCTCGACCACGTCATCGCCATTTAAGCTCCGCCAATTTGGCCCCGGCGTATTACGCGCCGCCCGCGTTCCCGGTTCATGCCCGTCCTCGATAAAAAAAGTCGGATGATCAGTTTCCGCATGTCTGAAACCGAATACCTTTACGCCGAGCGCTGCTGTCCCGCTCACGGCGTGCGCAGCGTTTCCACCTTCGCCCGCAACGCCACCATCGGGGTGATGCGCAATCCCTATCTCGGCCGTCCGCAGCTGACTCCCGAGAATGAGGAACTCCTGCTCACGCTCCAGCACCAGGTGCTTTGTCTCCGTGCCGAGCTGGATCGCCTCGCTGGCCTGCTCGGCAAAGCTTCCACGCCGCAGCCGGCCGCGTCCACCCTTTCGCAATAAGGCCTCAACATGACCCGACTCGTCCCCATCCTTGCGCTTGGCGCCTCACTGGTGTCGGCCCAAACAGCCACCCAGGCACAAGCCCCGTCCACTCCGCGCGCGCCGGTCGCCGCCAACCCCACTTCATCGGAAACCGCATTGCCCGCCCAAACCATCGGCCCGGACGATCTCATCTCCATCACCGTCTTCGACTGTCCGGAGCTCACCCGCAGCTTCCGCGTCTCGTCCGACGGCACGCTCGCGCTGCCCATCCTCGGCCGAATCCCGGCCAATGGACTCCTGCCCGTCCAGCTCGAAGACAAACTCGCCGCTGAACTGCGCCGCACCCAAACCATGGTCGACCCCGTGGTCAACATCTCCGTCTCCGAATATCGTTCCAAACCCGTCAGCGTCGTCGGCGCGGTGCGCAGCCCGCTCACGTTCCAGGCCATGAGCGACTCCACCCTCCTCGACGCGATCGCCAAAGCCGGTGGCCTCGCACCCGAAGCCGGACCCGAAATTCTCGTAACGCGTAAAGACGGCACAGGAGTCCAGCGTATTCCCGTTCGCAGCCTGATCGATTCGGCCGACCCCGCCGTCAACGTCCGCCTGCACGGTGGCGAAGAGATCCGCGTACCCGAGGTCGGCAAAATCTTCGTCGCCGGCAACGTGAAGCTGCCGGGCGCGTTTCCGATGCAGGACAATTCCGACACCACGCTCTTAAAAGCGCTCGCGCTGAGCCAGGGGACGTTACCCTACTCCGCCAAACTCGCGTACATCTATAGACGGGATAAAGTGACGAACGCTAGGACCGAGATTCCTGTGGAACTGAAACTCATCATGGCGCGCAAGAGTCCGGACGTTCCGGTGTATCCGGACGACATTCTGTACATACCGGAAAATCATGGAAAGAAATTAACGGCGGGAGTGCTTGACCGGATCGCGGGCACGAGTCAAAACGTCGCAACCGCGCTGGTCTACCACTATTAGCCGAAACGAAAATGACTCCCGAAAAACTCGACCGCCCATCCGGAAACGGCCACGAACTCGAGCGCATCCCGCGCTACATCCCGTCGCCGCAGGCCGATATTGAGCTGCAGCCCGGCCCGCTCCCGCTCTCCCACTACCTGTGGATTATCAAGCGGAGTAAATGGAAGATATCCGGGTTCATCGCGATGTGCATGATGGTTACCTGGATCGTATGCGCGCGCATCACGCCGATCTACGAATCAACCGCGCGTATCGACGTTGACCGGCGCGCACCCAGCGGCATTATCGGCCAGGATTCAGCACAGAGCAGCGCTCCTAGCGACGCCGACCAGTTCCTAACTACCCAAATCGAACTGATTCAGTCGGACGGCGTTTTACGCCCGGTAGAAGAACAGTTCCATGTGCTCTGGCATGAGAAGCAGTTCACCGACGACCTTGAGCAGGCCAAATACTTAGCGAACGCCCCCCTAAAATTCAAACATCTGAAGATTGTGCGCCCACCGAATAGCTTTATTCTTCGGATCACCTATCGTTCTCCAGACCGGCAGTTCGCTGCCGACGTGACAAACGCGATCGCGCGATCGTACGTGGAACACACGTTCGATATCCGGGTGAAGTCAACCGCAGGGCTCTCCAGCTTCATGGAACGCCAGATCGATGAGCTGAAAGCCAAGATGGAACGATCCAGCCTCGCTCTTGCAACCGCGGAAAAGCAGTTGAACGTCATTAACCCGGATGAGAAAACTAACATCCTTTCTTCTCGCCTGTTGCAACTCAACACCGAGTACACGACTGCCCAAGGCGAGCGCGTGACGAAAGAAGCCGCGTATAATTCTCTGAAGACCGGCTCCTTGGCGGCCGTCCAGATTTCAGCTCAGGCCGAGTCGCTTGCCAAACTACAGGAACTTATTCAGGCCGCGAAGCAGCACCTTGCGGAACTCAAGACAACCTACGGCCCAAACTACATCGATTACAAACGAGCTGCAAACCAACTCTCCGAGCTTGAGCGCCAGTACGACGAGACAAAGGCTCAGATCACAAATCGCATCGAGACCGAGTATCGCCAAGCCCTCAATCGCGAGGAAATGTTGAAGAAGTCGGTCGCTCAATCCAAGGCGGAATGGGACCAGCTAAACGCAAGCTCATTCCAATACCAACAGCTCAAACGGGAAGCGGAAAACGACAAAACCTTGTACGACGAGCTCGTCCGTAAGATAAAGGAGGCTGGTATTAACGCCGGTTTCCAAAACAGTGCAATTAGGATCGCGGATAATGCCCGCCCGGCGGCTAAGCCCGTATTTCCACAGAAGATTCTTACGCTTATGCTAAGCCTACTCTTATCCGCGCTGCTTTCAGTGGGCGCAGCGATAGCAGCGGACTTGGTAGACAGTACCGTAAAAGACCCCGAACAAGCAACCAGAATGCTTCAAGTTGATGTCGTTGGCACGCTGCCGGAGATCAAGAGAGGGCAAATGCTCGCGCTTACTCGAACGTTCAAGCCACTCGATCCCGACAACCCTGGCCTTGAGTTGCTTCCAACAGCCGAGAGTTCGGGCAGCTATAGAAGTACCTTGTCCTACGAAGAAGCGATTCGAACATTGCGGAATTCAATCCTTCTTAGCGACCTCGACCGCCGGATGCGCTCAATTCTTTTAACGAGCGCATCGCCCGGCGAAGGTAAATCGACAATATCCGCACATCTGGCGGTGTCGCATGCGGAACAAGGGAAGAAGACGTTGTTGATAGACGCCGACCTCCGCCGTCCGTCTCAGCACAACCGGTTCGGTGTATCAAATGCAATTGGACTGTCGACCGCGCTAACAGGGGTGCTTCCGTGGCGCGATGTCGTCCTCAAGTCCCCGCATTCTCCTTCTCTTAATCTGATGCCATCTGGCCCATCGTCTCGGCGAGCGTCGGACCTGATCGGTCAACTGATGGTCGACATCTTGGAAGAGGCGTCCAGGGACTACGACCTGATCGTTATTGACGCCCCTCCAATCCTGGGTTTTGCGGAGCCGTTGCAGCTGGCGAGCGCCGTTGATGGGGTCGTCGTTATCACTCGCGCGGGCGAGACTAGCCGGAAAGCTGTAGCAACCGTACTTGTGACGCTGGAAAGGCTCCGCACAAACGTGGTGGGGCTAGTACTGAATCAAGTCAAGAAGAACATGAGCGACAGCTATTCGTACTACGGATACTACCGGCGCTACTACTCGGAGAAAAACTCCGTTCCCCAAGAGTAGAGCAATATCGGAACAACACCATGTCCAAGGCACTGTCGACGGTAGCGCGCGGGAAAATAGCAAAAACCGGAGCGGCACTAGTGGCGGGACAGGTGGCGTCAGCGGCAAGTCAACTAGTTATTCCTCCTATCTTTATCCACTCGTACGGGGTAAGAGGATACGGCGAATGGCTCGCCCTTTCCGCGGGAGCCGGGTGGCTCCAATCCATGGACTTCGGGCTTCAGACCTACATTATAAACCAGCTGTCCCTCGAATTTTATGCCGGGAGAATCGGCCGGCTAAAGCAATTGCAATCAGTTTCGATCAGAGTTTCGCTGGGAATCTTGGGCGTAGGCACAGCGGCATGTTTGTTGACCCTCTTAGCGGTCCCAGTGACCCAGGTGTTGCACCTCTCAATGACCGCGCGGGAGGCAAGAATCATCGCGGCGCTGTTAACCATTCAGACTTCGGCGGGAATTCTGTGGGGTCAACTGAATGGCGTTCTACGGGCAGTAGGCTTTCCACATCGAGCGGAGATGTGGGCTCAAACGCAACGGGCTGCCGGGCTCGCTGTAACGTATGCGATCATCGTGGCCCATGGGCCGCTGTGGGCGATCCCCGCAAGCCTAGCTGTTACCTACGCCGTCTCGGCGCTCTTTAGTCTAGGAGAACTCCGCGCGCGAGTCCCTCAAGCCTTTCCCGCGATTAACTTCTGGAGTGGAGAGATGGCACGCGAGGTCCTGGGCCCAAGCCTCTGGTTTGGGTCATTCACTGTGAATCAGTTTCTTTTGTTCCAAGCTCCCATTTTGGTGCTGAACCAAACTGCCGGCGCGGAAGCAGTCGTCATTTTCTCGCTCTGCCGCACCTACTTCGGAATTGTGAGACAAGGAGGCACCGTACTGAGATTTGCCATTCGGCCGGAAATCACCCGCCTGGCGGGGCTCGGCAGACTAGTTGCGGTCTCCCATGTTTTCCAAACCTTTGAAAAGTTTTACTACGGAGCTTGCGCGGTCGCAATTGCTACCGCCGCAACGGTCGCGCCGCGCGTAGTCCCACTCTGGGCGCGGGCTCCGCGCATGTACTCATGGCCGCTATATGCAATCATGGGCCTAACGACGGTTCTAATGCTCGCGAAGGACGCAAGGCTTGACCTGCAACAAGCAACTAACACACACGTCCAGTCGGCCAAGATTTGCCTTTTCGGGTACATCAGCTTCGTGATTGCGATCCCCCCATTAGCACAGCGTTGGGAGGGGTACGGAGTTGTCTGCGCGTGGGGGATCGTTGAGTTACTTCAGCTGCTACTAATCGCAGGAGAAAACAGCAAACTCATTACTACGCTTCCTGTAAGAAGCCTCTTAATCTTCTGCGCTTTGCTTTTCCTAGCGCTCCCTGTTTGCCAAGGGGCAGGGTGGGCGATTCAGCAGAGCAGTGCGCTAGCGTTTCTGACGTCAGTCTCCTTCGTCTGCTTGATTGCCATGGTCACCGCAATACTGGCATTCGACATTCCGCGAGCCATGAGCGCGTTAGCGAGGGCGCGCACCCCCACCCATCACGGAGCCGTCACGTAGGTTAGGCGTCAGAAACACACCAATTCGACACTGACGTCTGCTAAAAAGGCAAGATTCACTAAGACCGAATCGTTAACATGCGGGATACTCAAGAATCAACCGTGCGGCTAGACCGCGAGGTCGCCGTCACCTCAGGCCTATACTGCGGCTTGATGGTCCTATCACTTCTGACGCAATACGTGATCGAAGGACAATACGGGGTTGCACCATTTTTCTTTTTACTGCTTGCAAGCCTTCACTTAACTCTCGTGCGCAAGTCCATATCTGATCCCACCGTGGTCATTCTTTTGTTCGGGTTCATTTACGCCTCGTTCCCGCTAATGTTTGGCACACCATACTCGTTGGGATCATTGGGTTTCTCATTCGATGGCGCGGCAATGATCTACGGAGTAGGAAGTGCTTCAATGCTCCTGGGCTCATCGCTCTCCGCCGCATACATACAAACCGGCAAGCACCCGAGGCATGTCCCAAGAACGAACCCCGTCTCTCGATACGCCGGTGTGCTCGCCGCTTCATCAAGTCTCATTCTTTCATTCGTACACATGGCGCGAAGCGGGTCCGTGCTGCTTGGCGATATTTCCTATGGCGAATCCTTCC
This sequence comes from Bryobacteraceae bacterium, assembly GCA_965225785.1. GTDB lineage: Bacteria > Acidobacteriota > Terriglobia > Bryobacterales > Bryobacteraceae > Bog-113. The sequence goes on from CBDDBV010000036.1 coordinate 566,087, forward strand.
AAGCCCAACTCCAACAAGGCGAAGGGTTCTTTTTGCTTGCGGTCCCCTTAGCTGCTGCGGGCGTTGTAATGTTGCTGACCAGTCGAGCGACGCTAAAGCCGCATCACCATCTACTTGGGCTGGGCGCCTACCTAGCCCTATTCGTTTCGCTAGGGCAACGAAAATATCTTATTATTCCCGCAGTGTTCTACGTTGCGACTTATTATAAAGTGAGCAGTATAAAACGCTTGGCGCTGATGATCATTGGATGCGCGATGGGTCTAATAGTTTTTATGTATCTCGGGTTCCTGAGAACAAACAACTACGCGCTCTCTCAAGCCAGCGACCCGGGCGTGCTTACACAATTCGTCGGCGGCGGCGAGGAGTCTCTAGGGGGAGAGTCGATCCCGGTTTTCGCGACGGCGACTGCGGCCCATGAAGGCTTCGTAGGGGCGCTGGCTTACGGCGGCGACTACACCAAATCATGGATGATGTGCCTTCCCAACTTTATCTTTGGCTCGCCGTTCTCTCCTCTGAACATGCGGTTTGCAACGATATTTGCGCCCCAGCGGGCTGCCAAGGGCCAGGGTTGGGGCTTTTCGTTTTTTGGTGAAGCGTATTTGGTTGGTGGGTATCCAGGGGTCGTGGTTGCAACACTCGTAATGGTTATTGCGTTTAGAGTATTATATGTCAGTGGCGGCCGCGACCGGCGCTGGGGACTAAAGGGCGCTGTCAGTCTTTCTTCACTCCCCTTTGCGTTTTGGTTTCAGCGAAACGCATTCTCGTTTTTTTTTAAAGAGTTCATGGTCCTGCAAATCGGTTGCATCGTTCTCTGCTACGCAGTAGCCAAATTTCTCGCGTTCAGACACGCGCCAAAGTTGCCTCAGAAAGTAGCGCCTAGGAGCGGGGTGCATTTTGGGCATGCGCGGTCAATCTAAGATAGAGACTAGCACTACTTTTTATGCCGCTAAGGAGCAAATTAGGATTGGCCGGTTCGAAGCCGGAATGCGAATCAGTTGATCGTAATAAGGCGAAGCGCGTACTGGTATACCGGCTTGGAAGCTTGGGGGACTTCATCATTTCCCTGCCCTGCCTACACCTCGTCCGAAAAACTTATCCAAACGCAAGGAGAGCTTTGCTCACCAACATTCCAATAAAGAGCAAAGCTGCGCCGGCATTCCAAGTGCTCGGGCAATCGGAGCTGATCCATAACTACATAGCGTATCCAGTGGGAATACGGAGTCTTATAGGATTGTTCTCAATCTGGATAAGAGTGGCGCGTTTCCGACCCGAGGTTCTAATATATCTCGCCAAGCCGCGGGAAGGCCGAGCGTTGAAGCGGGACGCATTGTTTTTCAGGCTTTGCGGAATCCGGGAACTTATCGGGATCCCGACTGGAGATTGCGCAACTAACATGTTTAACGAACGTACGGGACTCTACGAAGCCGAGGCAGCGCGTCTCGGTCGGTGCCTGCGGTCTCTTGGAGACGCTATGGTCGACAATCCCAAAAGCTGGGATCTCTGCTTGACCAATCGTGAAATGGAAGACGCGGCACACCTCATTCAGCACAACCCAAACGAGCGTCTAATTTGCTGCGGGGTTGGAACAAAGCAAGCCGCGAAAGACTGGGGAGTGGATAACTGGCGATCCCTTTTAGCAACTCTATCGATATCGGCTCCGGCGCATACGCTGGTGATGCTTGGATCAAGCGACGAACACGCGCTTAGCGAATCGGCCGCAATTCCCTGGCGGGGTAAGCGCCTAAATCTTTGCGGCGCCACGACTCCCCGGCAGGCAGGCGCGGTTCTGAGGCTCGCTGATCTCTTCATCGGCCATGACAGTGGCCCAATGCACCTTGCCGCGGCGGTCGGAACGCCATCCGTTTCGGTTTTTTCTGGGCAAAGTAAGCCCGGGGTATGGTTCCCATTCGGAAAACGGAACAGTGTTATCTTTCACGATACGCAGTGCAGCGGATGCGGCCTTCAAGAGTGCGTAAAAGAGAAAAAGAAGTGCATTCTCTCAATAACTCCGGGGGAAGTGCTTTCCGCTGCTCTCAAAACCCTATGCGAACAAAGAGCAGGTCGGCCGGAAGAGCCGGTGTTATGCTAGAAAAAACGTGTTGCTAACTCGCTCAAGGAATTGACACATATCGTCGCGGCCCGCGCAGCGGCCGCCCCGCCGGGCTTCCTCCTACTTGGGTCCCCCCAGACAAAAACCGAACGCATACCAAGGCGGGCTGCAGCTTCGATGTCGCTTGGCGAGTCCCCAACCAGCAAAGAGTTAGAGGGGTTAGCGACCGGAAACTCCTCAAACGCCTGTTCAATAAGACCCGGCGCAGGCTTTCGGCAGTTGCAGGTACCAATCTCATGTGGACAGTAATAGAAAGCTTTTATTTCGGCACCGTAAGAAGCGAGAAAAGCGTTCAGCCGCTCGTGAATCTCACGAACCGACTGCTCGGAGTTCAGCCCCAGAGCTACACCGCGCTGGTTTGTTACTACCAGGACTAGGAGTCCTCGCGCGTTAAAGCGGGCAATCGCCTCGGGAACACCGGGGAGGATTTCGACGTCGCCCCAACACCGCGCATATTGCCCCTCTGGAAGTTTACGATTAATTACACCATCCCGGTCAAGAATAACGCATTTTAGGGACGAAAGTTTTTGGAACGCGGCGTGTTTCCCCATTTGCATGACTATGCTAGCAATCTCCCCGTCGACATCTGAAAGAGATTCTATTGCCGCCGCAGAGCGCCTTACGAGTACGGTTTCTGAGCACGTCGGCGTCTTGCTGAAAATGAGTGAGCAATGGAACAGCGTGCTCGCAATCGCGTCCGAAATGACGAAAGCGTTGGCGGCGGGCAAGAAGATACTCTGGTTTGGGAACGGGGGGAGCGCCGCTGACAGCCAGCACTTGGCCGCCGAGCTGGTCGGGCGTTTCAGGCGCGAACGCCGCCCATTGCCGTCGGTAGCACTTACGACTGACACGTCCGTGCTCACCGCAATTGCAAACGATTACGGATACAATGAAGTGTTCCGGCGCCAAGTCGAAGCCCTCTGCGAGGAGGGGGATGTCGTCGTAGGACTTTCGACCTCTGGGAACAGCCCTAATGTCGTGCTCGCACTAGAGAGAGCAAGGCAGATAGGCGCGTTTACTGTAGCGATGACGGGAAGCGGGGGAGGACAATTAAGAGCTGTGCCTCACACATGCGTAAGTGTCCCGTCGACCAACACTGCCAGAATTCAAGAAGTCCATATCTTCATTGGGCATTTTCTATGTGACCATGTCGAGTCTGAACTCGAAACCACAACTGCATGAAGAACAGCCGATGCTAACCGACCTAAACCTATTAATCGAATCGATGAAAACCGATTGGCCAGCCTCCAAAGTGCTAGTCGTCGGCGACCTGATGCTCGACGAATATTTGTGGGGCAAAACTGATCGAGTCTCGCCGGAAGCACCTGTGCTCGTTGTGAGAGCGGACCGCGTTAGCCAAAGGCCCGGGGGCGCCGCTAACGTGGCAATGAACGTCGCTGGTCTGGGAGCAAGTGTTGACCTAATTGGATTCGGAGGTGGCGATTCAGAACAGCGCCGCCTGGAGGAACTGCTCCGGGCTGGAAACGTAAAGACCCACTTCATCACCTTGCCCGGGAAACGTACAACGTCAAAACTGCGCGTAATTTCGGGAAATCAGCAGATTGTAAGAGTAGATAGGGAAGATACGGATGAACCAGACAACATAGCCTACTCCGACCTGCTTAAACTGGCCAGCGATTGTTTGAACTCGGCCAACGCGGTCATTCTATCGGATTACTCAAAGGGGACGCTAAATAGGAAAGTCTGCGCAGCCATTATCACTGAGGCAGAGGCGTTAGGAATCCCGGTCTTAGTAGATCCCAAGTCTCCCGATTTCGACCGCTACTCCGGTGCAACATTGATAAGCCCAAACATCAAAGAACTAACAGAAGCTTTGGGAGGGTCCGCGAAGCCCTTGGATCAACTTCTGGAAGAAGGGCAGGCCTTAGTTACTACGCTCCGTCTTAAGCACTTAGTAGTCACACTTAGCGAAAAAGGCATCGCCGTGTTGGGGCAATACGCTCGGTTTAGTGCACCAGCAGTCGCCCGCGAAGTGTTCGACGTCTCTGGTGCCGGGGACACCGTAATCGCAACGCTCGCTCTCTGCATCACGTCAGGAATGCCGATCGAAACGGCTGCATCCGTAGCAAATATCGCGGCGGGCGTCGCCGTTGGTAAGTTGGGTACTGCGCCGGTTTTCCTAGCAGAGGTAATCCGGGCGATGAAATTGGATTTACAACCACCGCTCGGGAAAAAACTCCTAGAACACACGGCAGTCGCCGCGTTGGCAGCAGAATGGCGGGCCCGTGGCCGCCGAGTGGTGTTTACAAACGGGTGCTTCGACCTTCTTCATCCAGGACACATCGACCTAATTGAGAAGGCGAGACGCGAAGGCGACCACCTGATCGTAGCTTTAAACAGCGACAAGTCGGTTCGCGAGCTTAAGGGAAAGTTTCGACCGGTAGTAAACGAAGAGGACCGGGCAATAGTAATCGCGGCACTCGCTGCGGTAGACGCTGTGGTAATTTTCGATGAAGCGACCCCTATTCGTTTGATCGAGCGAATCAGACCTGACGTGTTGGTAAAGGGCGGGGACTACTGCGAAGGCACGGTCGTCGGGAGTCGCGAGGTACGATCATGGGGTGGAACTGTTAAGATTATCCCGACCCTACCGGGATATAGCTCAACGCAGATAATAGAACGAGCGAGCGTTGGCGTCGACCTTCGTGTCCAATGAGGCGGCCCCGGCTGCCCGCGCTGCCCTTACTGCTCAAGAGAAGATCCACAAGTGTTGCAATCCCTTCAGTCCTCAAGACTGCCGAGGGCATCCCTGCCAGTTCCGAGCAACACAAATTGGTTCGTCCGAACATAAGATATATGCCTCTCGTTGAGAGCTAACGCACACCCGGATAGGCTAATAAAACCGAATTCACTCGCGGCCATCACAGCTAACCAAAATGAGAATCCTGCATGTTATACGCTCCGTAGACCCAGCCGGCGGAGGCCCGATTGAAGGCGTTACTCAACTAGCTGTGCGAGCCCGTGAAGAGGGGCATCACGTGGAGATCGCATCCCTCGACCCTCCCGAGAGCCGCTTTGGCGGGACCACGCGGACGCCCGTTCACAGACTTGGGCCCGGGTTCGGGAAATATGGCTACAACGGACTGCTTGTTCGTTGGGTGAAACAGAACGCGCCTTACTTCGACATCGTCGTGGTCAACGGGATTTGGCAATACCACAGCTTCGCTGTCTGGAGAGTTCTTCGTCGTTCGAACATTCCTTACGTGGTCTTCACCCACGGTATGCTGGACCCTTGGTTCAAGAGACGTTATCCCCTAAAACACTTAAAGAAGTGGCTTTACTGGCCATGGGGTGAATACCGGGTCCTACGCGATGCCGCCGCGGTAATCTTCACAAGCGCCGACGAGAGGATACTCGCGCGCCAGTCTTTTTGGCTCTATCGCGCGCACGAAGTGGTTGTCGATTATGGGACCATACGCCCCCCAGACGATCATTCCGAGCAGGAACTCGCAATGCGCGTTGCCTTCCCCGCGCTGCTGGGCAAGCGTATCGCACTGTTTCTAGGAAGAATTCACATGAAGAAGGCCTGCGATTTGGTCATCGCCGCCTTTGCGCGGGAACTTGCCGTCGATCCGTCCTGGCATCTGGTAATGGCTGGCCCTGATCACACCAACTGGCGGCCGGAGCTGGAAGATCTAGCCCGAAAAAAAGGAGTGGCAGACCGAATCACCTGGACCGGCGCAGTCACGGGCCCGCTTAAGTGGGGGTTGCTGCGGGCCGCAGAAGTTTTCGTTCTCCCCTCCCACCAGGAGAACTTCGGGATAGCTGTGGCTGAAGCAATTGGGTGCGGTGTTCCCGTCCTCATCTCAAACAAGGTGAATATCTGGCGCGAAATTGAAGGGGAAGGTGGGGGCCTTGTTGCGGCCGATACCATCGAAGGGTTGTCGGAAATCGTTAGACAATGGGTGTCGCTTACAGATGACCAGAGGCTAACGATGAGCGACAACGCTCGCAGATGCTTTGAACGGCACTTCGACCTCAGGCACGCGTCGTCGAATTTCCTCGGGCAGTTGAGCGCGATTTCTTCCGCTTACCACAGGGCAGCACACTAGCTGCCGAGAGCGCTGCTGCGGCCTCATAAACTGAAGCGCTTCAGCTATTCTCGGCTTCGGTAAGCCCAACTGGACGGTTAAGAACCCAGAAGAAACACCTAACAACACACAATGAAAACACCCGTAAGCGTTTTAGTGATGACACTCAATGAGGAGCGCAACCTAGCCCGGTGCTTAGAGTCCCTAAGATGGGCGGACGAGATCTTTGTCCTTGACTCTGAAAGCTCGGACCGAACCGTTGCTATCGCTAAAGAACTTGGATGCCGAGTTTATTGTAGAAGACTTATGAACTGGTCCGGGCACCAGAACTGGGCCTTAGAAAATCTGGCCTTTCGAAACCGTTGGGTGTTAAATGTCGACGCCGACGAAGTCGTCACACCACAACTCGCGGCGAGCATCGCTCAGGCGATTACAAACCCGGGCAATCATATCGGGTTTAGGTTTAGACGGCGAGACTTCCTTGAAGGAAGATGGCTCAAACACGTGCAAGCAACCCCGACCTATCTTAGACTATACCAGCCCGCACGCATAAGATTTGAGCGTCTAGTAAACCCCCGAACCATCGCTGACGGGCCGGTCGGCGAGGTCGACGGGTACCTCGACCACTACCCATTTAGTAAAGGCTACTCGCACTGGCTTGACCGACACAACTCCTACAGCTCACTAGAAGCGCTCCAGATAATCGAAAACGGCAATAACATGGGAGACTCTCCTAGTATCCGTGAGGCCTTATTTTCACCCGACCCGGCTTTGCGCAAGTATCACCAGAAAGAAATTTTTTACCGGCTCCCCGCCCGCTATCTCATAAAGTTTCTCCTACTCTACTTTATCAAGCTGGGGTTCTTGGACGGCCGGGCGGGTCTTACATATGCGTCCCTGCAGTCAATTTATGAATATATGATCACTCTGAAATACCGAGAGTACAGGGCGGCCGGTAAGTTCACACGCAACTCTAACGAGAGTGCGAGATTAGGCGCCAATTGAGTGCGGTTGAAAGGGCGTGCCCAGCAGAAAGCCCGCGCAATGAGCGGTTAGGCCACTTTCCAGAGATTCGCGACCTAATTATCGTAGACTACGGTTGCCACGGATTCACCTACAGCCTTGCTGGACGTCTGCGGAGCGCGGGAAAGCCTATTCGCTATTTTGTGAACGGGTCGCTCGAATCACCAAATCTGTCGTCGGTTGAGGGATGGGCTCGCGAACAGCCGGCCCTAGTCAAGATCATCAAATGCCGTTCCAAATACGGGAAGATTAACCTCCGCCAACGGCTACGCGGGGAGGTCGAGTGGGGGATAAGGTGTATTGAGGCGCTTGAATCAGAGAAGCCAGCGGCAATAGTCGCGTGTTGCGTTCCGCTGTTGGCAGCAGTGCGAATTCAGGCTTGGAGCAAGAAGAATGGCATACCCTTCGTCTACTGGCTGCAAGATCTGCAAGGGCGCGCAACGCGTACGCTCCTTGGGGACAAGTTTGGGCTTGCTGGATGGCTCGCGGGCAAATTGGCTTGCCAACTTGAAAAGCGTGTCCTCCAAGGAAGCACTACTGTCATAACCATCGCAGAAGAACACGCGGTAGAACTCCCAGCGGCGATTCGATCAGGAGGGCGCTATGCACTTCTTGAAAACTGGGGCGACGTTGATAAGATTTCGCCGTTCCCCAAATGTAACCCTTGGTCGGTTTCAAATAACTTGGAAAGGACCCGTAATGTAGTCTACGCGGGAACGCTTGGGCTTAAGCACGACCTCAGTATGTTCATTGCTCTCGCAAAATCGGTCAGAGAAGACGGAGATGTTAAGGTTGTAGTCGTCAGCGGCGGCCAAGGCGCCCGGCAACTCCAGTCTTTAGTCAATGCAAGCAACATCACAAACCTAACAGTACTGCCGTTCCAGTCGGCCCATCAAGTTCCGCAGCTGCTCGCTTCAGCAAGCGTCTTGATCGCACCACTTGACCCATCAGCGGGCGAGTTCTGCGTGCCCTCGAAGATTCTTGCATATCTCTGCGCAGGGCGCCCGATCGTGATGGCAATCGCCGAAGCGAATCCTGCCGCGAAAATGATAAGGGCGTCCGGCGCGGGGGCTACAGTGCCACCAGGCGAAATAGAAAGGTTCATTTCTGCAATACGCGAGATCCTAAACAACGAATCCCTCCAGTACACCCTAGGGCGAGCCGGCAGGGCATATGCGCTGAGGAGATTCGACCTTGAAGAGATCGCGTCTCGGTTTCTCAAAATCCTGAGCGACGCAAACATCGACTTGGAAAATCAAAACGTTAGCTCGGAGGTCGGAACTGGCCTGTCCTCTCACTGAAGAGATCCGTCCGTCCTTAACAAGGCCCTACCTTCCTCGCCCGGCCCGCGGAACCGCTCACGACCGTTTTTCGCATGATTGTGCTATTAAAGTGACAAACGACACACGCGCTGATGGCTAATTTCATTGGATCTAACACTACGCCGCAACACGGCGGTCCCAGCTTCCCGTTACGACACCGAATTTTTCGCGCATTGTGGTCCTTCATGTGGGCAGCATTCGCGTCGTGGACGCCCGTCGCGTTCCACCCATGGAGGCGGGCTTTGCTGCGGCTTTTCGGCGCAAATATGGGTACGCGATCAGATGTAAGAGCAAGCGCGCGTATTTGGTACCCGCCAAACCTCGTCATGGAACGGGACGCCCTGATAGCTGGTGGAGTGAAGTGTTACAACATGGCTCCGATAAGAATAGGAAGGGGAGCGCTCGTATCGCAAGGGGCATTTCTTTGTGCTGGCACGCACGATTACAATGACCCCCACTTCACCCTGATCCGCAAGCCGATTTCGCTCGGCCCGTTGTCATGGATTGCTGCCGAAGCGTTCGTCGGGCCCGGGGTGACTGTCGGAGAAGGAGCAGTATTAGGCGCTAGGGCCGTCGCCCGACGCGCCATCGAGCCTTGGACAGTCAACGTCGGCAACCCAGCGGTCGTCGTGGCGGACCGCCGGTCTCCTGAGAAAGACACGATTGCCCCAGAGCGGTGCGGCCAAAGTGTTCATCCCAAAGACCCCAGATCTGAACACCCAAAATTCCTGTGAGACGGACACTTCGATCCGCCGCAAAGGCGCTCACCCCCGTACAAATACAGCAACTCATCTCGCGAGCATTGATAAAGCGACGAGAGAGGTCGCTTGGTCAACTCCCGATGCAAGACGCCTTCGACGAGATCTACAGGAGAGGGTTCTGGAAGCAGGGCAGCGCGGCATCAGGGCTTGGAAGCGAGGGCCCGCTAGCGGAAAACTACGCCAAGTTTATCTTAGACTACGCGGTTACGCACGGCGTGAAGCGAGTCGTTGACGGCGGCTGCGGGGATTTTGCAGTAGGATCGCGGATTGCACCTGCAATGCAGGAATACATCGGGCTAGACATATCCAAGGTAATAATCGAAAGGAACCGCACAGCCTACGCCTCGTTTCCCCGAGCAACATTTCGCGTTTTCGACATGACCTCGGACCCATTCCCACCCGCCGACCTCATCCTCATCCGACAGGTGCTGCAGCACCTAACCAACTCGCAAATTGAAGGCATTTTACAGAAACTGGACTCAAGAGACTGCGGACGGGTGCTGATTACAGAGGAAGTCCACAATCCGTCTGACAACCCGGTGCCAAACCTAGACCTTCCCTCGCATACGGTACGAACCAGAGTCAGCCTGGGAAGTGGTGTGTTCATTGACGAGCCCCCTTTCTCTAGGCCGGCGACAAGGCTAGCTGTAATCGACGCGTCTGTGCCGGGAAGCTCACTAAAGACGTTTCTTATGGTCTTCGAACTCACACGTTAAAGAAAGTGTGCAACAGACGCAATGCGCGTACTTCATATTACTCCGACCTTCGCGCCCTCCATAGGCGGAATTGAAAGCGTCGTTGGCGCATTAGTGGACTCCCTGATATTCGCCGGGATTGAGTGTGACATAGCCGAGGTAAGGACTTCTAATCGCCAGTTCACCCGCGAACAACGCGGGGCCGGATCGGTCTTTCGAGTTCCTCTTTACGGCAATAGGCTAATCGGAATCGCACCGGAGCTACGCAAAGTAACTGCGAGCTACGACCTACTTCATGTTCACGATCCCCAACTTCTGTGCCTGTCCGCGAACGCGGGCCTTTGGGGAGGCGGAAAGCCGATGGTGATTAGCACACATGGCGGCTTTCGCCATACCGGGAGCTACGGAATCCTCAAGCGGCTGCACACGCGATTCACAGTAAGGCGAATGCTGTGTCTCTATCAGATTGTACTTGCTTCAAGCGAAGCGGACTACAATTATTTCAGCAAGCTTACTCCGCGGGCCCAACTAGCTCGGAATGGCGTAAACATCGAGCAATTCTCTGCCATACGCAGGCACCAATCCCAGGGTTTTTATAAGTGGATCTACTGGGGCAGGTTGGCTCGTAACAAACGCCTTGATAGAGTACTCGAATATTTAAACTTCGCTCGGCAGCGAGGGCACAACATTCAGCTGACCGTATGTGGAAGCAATCGCGAGGGAATCCTAGAAAAACTTCTCTCTTACGCCAAAGATCACGAACTGGGCCCCTACATCGACTTTGTCGACACTCCATCCGACCCTCTGCTTCTAACCAAAATAGCCGAGAACTCGGTGTACGTGACTGGATCGGAATACGAAGGCTTCGGGCTAACAGTCATAGAAGCCTTGTCAGCAGGCCTTCCTGTCATTTGCCGCAATATCGATCCACTGAACCGCTTCATCACACCAGGAGCGAACGGGGTTTTACTGTCATTCGACGGAAGCCCAGAAGACTTCGCGCGGCTGGACGACTTTATCTCGCAAGTGCCCTCCGCGCATGCGCTGCTTGCAAACAAGAGTAAAGAGAGTGCACAGCAACATAGCTGGCAATTTGCCCACGTGTCCTTCGTACGCCAATACGAGAAAGTTCTGGCGGGGAGAGATGGACGAGTCTCTGCGCAACAGACCAACGCCCCCGGCGAACTCGCGCGGCCGACATCAGTCAAAGCAAAGCGCCCAAAACAAAGTCTCTAAACCATGCTGGGCCCGAAGTCCGTGAGCCCTCGTTCCTTCGGATCATTTAAGGTCCCGCTCACCCACTCCTAAACACTCCGAGCTTCATGTCCCCTGACCTACTACGGGCCGCTGTAGAGATCCCGATTGACGAATTAACGCCAACCTCCACCTCAGTAACGCACCCCGTAGGGACCATTCTTTGCCTCTGCGCATCAGACAGCCTTGCAGTCATCATGGCCCTTTTACTCGCCTCGCTAGTTCATGCGGTGCTCCTCGGATGGCCTCCACCGGCTGTTCTCCGAATCCTACTTCCATCAATGATCCTGACAACCTGCTGCTTTATCACCGCCGGCCTCTATCCTGGTGTCTCCGAGAACCCGATAGAAGAGCTCAGGAGCTCCGTTCAGGCAACTCTTTTGGCTTTCCTGTGCCTTTGGTCCGCGACGTACTTTGTCCATGACCTGACGTCGTCCCGTTTAACCTTTCTTTTCGGTTGCTTGTTCAGCGTTGTTCTCGTTCCATCCTCGCGCGCTTCGGCCCGGTCATTCTTTGCCAGTCGCGATTGGTGGGGATGTCCCGTCGCCATCCTCGGCTACGGGACCACTGGCAAACGCATCGAAGAAATTCTGAACCGCAACCCGCAGATCGGTCTCAAGGTAGTCGCCGCTCTCGATGACAATCCCACGCAATACCTGGAAGCCGATACTAAGTTGATCCGCGGCCCGCTCTCGCGCTGCCTGGAGATCACCCGCCAACATAGCATCTCCTATGCGATTGTCTGCATGCCTAGCCTTTCAAGAAACGAGCTGCTCCGGCTACTCGACCGCTACGGCCAATGCTTCGGCCACGTTATGGTCATCCCGGATCTCATCGGCATGAGCAGCGTCGGAATCCGCGTCCGCGAAATGCGCGGCATCATCGGACTGGAGGTCACCCGCCAGCTCCTTCGGCCATCCGCGAAAATTGCCAAGCGATTGCTAGACCTCGCGATCACCGCCGCATTGCTGCCAATTGCGTTGCCTATGGTGCTCGCATGTGCCGCGCTGATCAAGCTCGAATCGCGCGGTGCCGTCCTCTTTGCGAACGAACGCATCGGTCTCGGCGGACGGAAGTTCAAGGCATGGAAGCTCCGCACCATGGTCGTGAACGGCGACCAAGTGCTGCGCGAGTACTTCGAAAAACACCCGCTGGAACAGTTCACATTCCTGAGAACCCAGAAGCTTCGAAACGATCCGCGCATCACGAAGGTCGGGCGCATCCTGCGCAAAACGAGCATTGACGAGCTACCCCAACTCTGGAACGTGTTCAAAGGAGAAATGAGCGTCGTCGGCCCGCGTCCATTTCTGGAATGTCAGATCGAGATGTACGGTCGTAGCTTCGAACTCTACAAACTCGTGCGCCCGGGCATCACTGGGCCTCTGGCAGGTTTCCGGCAGAAACAAGCTCCCTTTCTCGGAACGCGTCCAGCTGGACGCGTACTGCATCCAGAACTGGTCGGTGTGGATGGATATTTATATCCTGGCCCGCACGTTCGGCGTTGTCCTTACCGGCCGCGGCGCATACTGAATGCGGGGTTCGAAGCAATGTCACTGACGATGTTCAGCAGGGCATTCCGAAGCGCGTGGCTCGCGACCGTACTCCTGACGACTATCGTCGAACTTACGCCATTCCACAGCGAAGGCATGCCGCGCTACGTCTTCTATTCGTGGAAAGCGTTCAAATGCCTCTTGTTCCTCGCGCTAGGCTGGGAAACCCCGCTCACTTTTTGGAAGTCCAACACGCTGACGAACGGCCTCTTACTCGGCTTCATCTCCGCCGGAGCCATCGAATGTATCCAGGGCTTGGTAGTCGGTCACAGCTTCAGCCCGTCGAACTTCTGCCAAAGATGCTGATCATCGTAACCGGATTCTTACTCGGCCTAATCGCCCGGCACGATGAAAGTATCGGCTTCGCCACCTTCTCCATCCATCTCATCTCAACTCGAAAGGCATAGACTATCTGTGTCGACCTTGTCCGTCCCACATCAGATCGCCGTCTGCCCCCACTGCAAAAGCCCCGAAACCCGCCTATCCCGCGAAACCAAATCCGGCGACCGCGACCGCGCCGATCAAGGCGAGTTCCCCCACCGTTGCCGCGACTGCGGACTTCGCTTCTTCGCCCCAGCTGACCCCGAAGCCGCTGCCGCCGCCGTCCGCAGCCGCGCTCGCGAGCGCCGCGTCAAAACCGCTTGGAAGGACCGCAAGCACCAATTAATCCAGCTCGCCGTCTTCCTCGTCGTCCTTGTTCTTTTCCTGCTCTGCCTCCGCTATCTCGCCCACTACCACCCCGACGAAACCCCCTCCCTGCTCATCTTCCTCACGTAGTCTCTTCCGGTATCCGGCAATGCGCCCTGAGCACCGGATCGTAATCCCCAGCCGACTCATACCGTCCCGCCTCTTCCCCGCCCGTCACCTTCCCCATCCGTTTCTGTTCTCGCAGGCTCGCCATCTTCAACTCCTGTTCCAGCGTCGACCTTCCCGCCCATCACCTTTCCTCCCGGTCCGTCATTTTCTCGTCTCATTCTCGTCTCCTCTGGGTTCGTCCGAATCGGCGTTCATCTGCGTTCATCGGCGGCTAATAAAAATCCTGGAGCCTTCAAGGCCGGCCCCTCCAGGTAGCGGAATCTAGAGGTCTTCCGGGCTCCGGCCGGTATGCTTCGCAATGCGCGCCGGCATCCTCGGGCCTATCTCTTCACTTTCGTGATGCGCAAACGTGTAGTTCGGCCCTGGCCACCCGATCCGCCGGCGGAAGATCCGGCGGAAGATAAGGAACTCGGAATTTGCGCGTGCCACTTCCAATCTCCTCCTAAAACCCCTTCAATCGCACCTGCCCGTACCCGCTCCGCACCTCCTTCTTCGCCTGCCAGCACGCCAGCGCCAGCGCGATCACCAGGTCGTCGTGCTGCCCGCACCCGTCCGCGCCCATCCGCACTCGGCCGTTGCTCTTCACCGTCGACTGCATATCCATCAGTTCCCGGATCAGCGCTCCCGCGTCTTTCATGTGCTTGGCGATCCGCAGTTCCCGCTGTTCCAGCAGCACTTCCAGTCCCGCGATCAGGTCCCGCTTCGGCACGCCGAATCGCGTCACCCCCATCACGGATCCGGTTGCCGTAGTCTTGTCGCCGCCCGTGATCGTCACCGCGGAAATCGGACATCCCAGTTGCGCCTGCCGGAGTAAATCCACCACCGGCCCGCCCACCCCCGTCGCATCCACCACCACCTGGCAATCCCCTTCCACCAAAGGGTGTTGCACCATCTCGCGCACCCGTTCCACCACTTTGGGATACGGCGTGCCCAGCGCTACCCGCTCAATCCGGCGCAGCGCCAAACTATGGAACACCGCTGCCTGATATGCCCGTTTCCTCATCCGTCGCTCCACTACCGCGATCGCCGAAAAATCCTGCCGCTGCCCTAAATCCAGTCCGATAATGAACATGTCTTAGATCTCCATGAAGCCCACTTCGTCATCCAGTGCTTCTTCCACCACGCCTCGGCCGAACACGGCGGATCCGTTGTCCACGAACTCGCATAAATATTCCTGCCGAAACCACAGTGGTCCCATCTGTCCGCGTTCTTCTTCCAGAAAGTCCGGTCGAATGCGAGGACATTCCGTCGCCTGCACGCTTACTCGTTTCCAAAGGTCGCCCCCGTGCTGCCACGCGTCGTAAAAAAATCCGCGCTTGCCGTAGGGCGTGCTCATCAGCCATAGGTCGCCGTCGCCCACCGCCAGCATCGGCCGCAGGCTCTTGTACATCACGTCTTCCACTCGCGCCGCCTCGTCGATCAGTAATAAGCTCACCGCCGAAAAGCCGCGCACCGTCGCTTCCGTTCCCGGCAGGCCCACGATTCTCGACCGGTTCGGATACTGCAGGCTGATCGCGTTGTCGCCGTCGCCCCGGGGCTTGATTCCCAGGTTCTGCGTCATGGCCGCCGCTTTTCGCAGGAACTCCGCGCTCTGCCGTTCCGTCGGGCTCGCCACCAGCACCAGGCTGCCCGGCCGCGTATACGCCCGGTGGACCGCTTTCGCCGCCGCAATCGTGCTCTTGCCCCACTGCCGCGTGCAATTGAGAATGCCTCGCTTGCCCGTCCAGAGCAGTACTTCTCGCTGCTTCTCGTCCGCCGCCAGCCCTAGTTTCTTTGCCGCGAATTCCACCGCATCGGAAAATTCCGGCACCTTCGCCTTCGCTCTTTCTGCCTCCGTCCGCGCTTTGGTCCGCCGTACTTCGGCGTAGGTGAGTCCCACGCCCAATATTCACCCGCCGGTTCCCTCATCGAAGCGCTTGCCGCCGCGCCAACTTCCGTCCCGGATTGAAAGCAAAAGGGTTAACCCCGCGCTGATAAATCCCCATCGCGCGTGACCCGATTCAGAAACCGCTGTGGGGTGGCTTGTCTCGATAGGACCGGGAACTACTCGCTTGGGCGCTCAGTGCCCGAAAGTTTCGGAATTGGTGATCGAAGGAAAGGGCGTTAAGTCGTCCGGCCTGCGTAACGTCGTCCGGCGCGAATCTTGCGTCGGTGTCCTCACGTGGCCCCAACTGATAAATTCTAGCCGCCGTCAGCGGTAGGCCTCGCGGCGGTTGCGGACACCGGTAATCTCAATGGCGTTCTCGTTCTTGTGATCGAAGAACACCCGGGAATCGCCACATCGCAGCCGGAACCCGGTCATCGGATGCTTGAGCTTTTTCACGTCGCCGGTTCGGTTGGTCTCCCGGTTCACTGGTTCAAGCCGAACTCGCGCAGAATTTCTTCGACCGCCCTTTTCTCCCCCAATTTTCCGCCCCGCCGATGTGTGGATCACAAACAAAAACACGGAATCTCGTGCTGACACCAAACATCTTAGCCCCGCCGTTCCCTACTCCCGCTCCATCCCCGTCCTAGACTGAAGGCGTCCAACAGGACTCTTATGCGCACACCCAAACAAATAGAAGCCTCGCGGGCCAACGGAGCCCAATCCCGGGGGCCGAACCATTCGCAACACCTCCGCAGCGACCTCGCCCACTCCGTTCTCCTCCCCGGCGAATCACGTCACCGCTTTGACGCGCTCCACCGCTCCCTTGAATCCGAACTCCTCCCGGAGACCCCCATCGAGCGTCTGCTCGTTGCCAAAATGACCGTCGCTCAATGGCGTCAGATGCGCATCTGGACTCTCGAAAAAAAGTCCTTCGCCGCCGGACCCGTGCCCGATTCAGCCGAAAACGCGCCTACTCACCTCGCCTCGTCCCTGCTCGATCGGCCGCGTGCCTCCAGCTTCCTGAGTCAGTACGAGATGCGTTGCGACCGCCAGTTTTCGCGCGCCCTCTCGCACCTGACGGAGTGGCGAGCCGCCCGCGGCGGCGCACCCGCGAAAAATTTACCGGTGGAACCCGGCGAATTCGATGAAAACATACCCGGTTAGCCGTTCTTGGGTTCCAACCTCGTGGCGCCGGAACCCACCGATTCAGCCAAAACCCGCGCTTTTTCCCCTCGAACCCGGGCAAAAACTCCCGTTCCGGACCGAATTTGACGGCGCTGGTGTTCAAATGTTCTATGCGGCCGCGCCGCAAAACTGAAATGCTGAACTTACGATCATCCGGTCTACTTCCAATCTTCTGTACCGTCTTCGTCGCGGCGGCAATTGGTTCTAGTCTCAGCGCTCAAGCCGGGACTGACACCCCGGCCCAACTCACTATAGATGTCACGCGGATCGTCTCGCCGGTCAGCCCTACGTTATACGGGCTGATGACGGAGGAGATTAACCACTCCTACGATGGCGGCCTTTACGCCGAGATGATCCGGAATCGCGCGTTCCACTCCGATTGGGAAGGCGAGCCGCCATGGGACTTAGTCCGCCGCGGTAACGCCGTCGCCGCCAGATCACTCGATCGGTCAACCGGCCCCAGTCAGGCCTTGCCGTACAGCATGAAGCTCTCCGTCACCGCCGCTTCCGAAGAGCAATGAAGCCGGCTTGACCAACCCCGGCTTCTGGGGTTTCGGGCTTCGCCCCGGCACTACTTACTCCGGGTCATTCTATGCGCGCGTCGAAAGCCCGGACGTCGGCCCCATCACGGTGCGGATGGTCAACGATGCCACCGGAGCGGTCGCCGCCCGCGCCCGGATCGATCTTCATGCCGGCCCGTGGGCTCGCTATGAATACCAACTCACCACCGGTGAAATCTCGCCGTCCATCGGCAATCATTTGGAGTTTACCGTCAGTCGCCCCGGTACCGTGTGGCTCCAATTAATGTCGCTCATGCAGCCGACCTTTAACCGGCGGCCGAACGGCAACCGCGTGGATTTGATGAATCGCATGGCGGCGATGCAACCCAAGTTCCTGCGGCTCCCCGGCGGTAACTACCTCGAAGGTGTGGCGCTCAATGACTGGTACGACTGGAAGAAGACCATCGGGCCGCTGGTCGATCGGCCGGGCCATCAGGGTCCTTGGTTCTATTGGTCGACGGACGGGCTCGGTCTGCTGGAGTTTCTGGAGTGGTGCGAAGACCTGAAGGTTGAGCCCGTGCTCGCTGTCTATGCGGGTTACTCGCTGAACGGCAGCCACGTGGCCACAGGTAAGGATCTGGAGCCCTATGTCCAGTCGGCGCTGGACGAGGTCGAATACGTAACCGGCGGCGTTGGCACCAAATGGGGCGCGGAGCGGGCGCGCGACGGACATCCCGCGCCATTTCCCCTGCACTACATCGAGATTGGCAATGAGGACTATCTGGATAAGTCAGGTAGTTACACGGCCCGCTATGCGCAGTTCGCTGAAGCCTTGCACCAACGCTACCCGCAATACAAATTGATTGCCACCGATGGCAACAGCGAATACGCCACCAGGGTTCATCCGGACGTTTCCGACGAGCATTACTATAAGTCGCCCGCCGACATGATGGACCTGGTCCACCACTATGACGATGCTCCACGGGATGGACCCAAAATCTTCGTGGGCGAGTGGGCGACGCGATCCGGATCGCCCACCCCCAACTTTGGTGACGCGCTCGGCGACGCCGCCTGGATGACGTCGCTGGAACGCAACAGCGATTTGATCGTCATGGCGAGTTACGCTCCTCTGCTCGTCAATGTCAGCCCCGGCGGAATGCAGTGGCCCACGGATCTGATCGGCTTCGATGCGGGGACCACCTACGCATCTCCAAGTTATTGGGCGCAGTCGCTATTCGCCCGTCATCTGGGCGATGGCACAGCCCAGAGTTCGATCTCGGGCGAGAACCCGCGCTTCTTCTACTCCGCGACGGTGAGTTCCCGGGAAAAGGTTCTCCATCTCAAACTGGTGAACGCTTCGAGTCTTGACCAGCGCCTGACCATACGTTTGAAAGGCGTGCGTGGCGCGCGAACAGCCGGCATGGTTTCGCTGCACGCCGCCACCTTCGAAGCAACCAATTCGATTCACGATCCGGATGCGATTCGTCCCGTGGAAACGTCCATGTCAGTCCCCGGCGGTGATTGGATTCACACCGTGCCCGCGCTCTCCATCGAAGTCATCGATCTGCCATTCTAGCCGCCGGTAATCAGGTGCGCATAACGTTCGGATATACTAGCCCCCATGTTGCCAGGCTACCTTTCCGAAGCTGTCCCGAATCCACGCGCAAATCGCGCGCCTTGGTATAAAAACACCGCGCCCACGTACGCCGGAGTGTTTCTGTGGGTGGTCTTCTATCGCGAGATCGCCGCGGGCACGCTTGATCAGGCGGGAGTGACGTTATGCCTGCTGGCGCTGCTGGTAGCGGGGCTGATCAGCTACGGCCTGTTCTACCTCATTCCGGCGACCATGGGCATGCGGACCGGCTACCCGCTTTATGTGATCGGTAGTTCCACTTTCGGCACGCAAGGCGGATACCTGATGCCGGGGATCCTGATGGGCCTGCTCCAGGTTGGCTGGATGTCCGTCAACACGTTTGTCGCCACCAGCTTCATTCTGACGGCGTTCGGAAGCAAAGACGGACCGGGGTCGATTTCCTTCGCGCTGATCGCGATCGTCTGGGCGCTGGGGTTGGGCTACGTCGGGGCGAAAGGGATCCAGTACGTTGCACGCTTTGCGCTGTTCTTGAATTTTGTGCCGCTGCTGATGATCCTCGTGGTGTTTGCGAAAAACGCAAGCGGCATTGCCAAATTCACCCCCGCTCATGTGAACCCGTATGTGGGCTTCATGATGATGGTGCAGATTGTGGTCGGATTTTTCGCCACCGCCGGAGCGGCGGGCGTGGATTTCGGAACCAATAGCCGTGATGAAAACGACGTCCGCTGGGGCGGTCTGGTCGGCGTTCTTTTAGCCGTGTTGGTCGCGGGCGGTTTGCCGCTGCTGGCCGTTGCCGGGGCGCACGGAAACGGCGTGCCGGATTTCCACTTCGACTCCGCCATCGCCCAGACCGGCGGATTGGCGGGGGTGGTTTTTTTGTTGTTCGCGGTGGCATCCATCGCTCCGATGTGCTTCTCGTCATTCATCGCGGGTAACAGCCTCGCGACGATGATTCCGAGCGTGCCGCGCTTAACGTCGACCATGGTGGGGGCCGTCGTGGCGGCGGTTCTCGCAATCACTGGACTGGCCGCTAATCTGGTGAATCTCTTCACGATCATCGGCGCATCCTTCGGCCCGATCTGCGGTGCGATGGCGGCGGACTATTTGCTTTCCGGCCGAAAATGGGCGGGACCCCGGGAAGGCATTAACATCGCGGGATACGGCGCCTGGGCGGTCGGATTCTTCATCGGAATTTTGCCGTTCCTGCCCATCAATGAGGCGACCAAACCATATCTGCAACCGGCTGCGGTATACAGCTTTATCGCCGGTTTTGCCGTGTACGCCGCGCTGGCCAAAGCGGGCTTACAGCCGAGAGTGGTGGAACTCAAGACGGCTAAAGTTTAGGCGGGTTTCACGCGATAGACTAGGACATGAGCAAGCGCCGTGTTCTGGTTTTGGTGGCAGCGCTTTGGGTGCTTGCGCTGGTCACCGGGTCAATGCTGCCCGAATGGGCCAAGCAGGATCTGGGAACGGGGATTGGCGCCGGGCAGGTATTCAGCTTTCATCGGTTGGTCCATCTGGCGGCGTTTGGGTTCACGGCCGTTTTGCTTATGGCGGTCGCGCGTACGAAGAGACAGAAAGTAGCCGCGCTTCTTTTCGTCATCGCCACCGGATTCACGGTCGAATTTTTGGAAAATTATTTTTACCACTGCGGATTCGAAACCGGAGACTTTCGGGACGACACCGTGGCCGCGCTACTGGGATATATGGTCAGCCGGATGAAACGGCCTTTGGAGCCCAGTGCGACAGCGGGCGGTTGAGGATGGCTTCGAGCGTCGCCACTTCCGGCTGGAACGCGGCCCAGAGTTCTTCGCGAAAGGCTTCGGTCAGCGCCGGTTTGGCAATCGGCTTTACCCCGCGTTGTTGCATCCTGGGGAAAAATTCAATGCCGGCCCGCTTCAGCAAAGGGCGAATCAAGGTCTTTGAGATGGTGATCGGCGGCCATACTTCGGCCAGATGGCGGTATGCGGCAAACCAATTGGAAGCATGCCGCGAGAATTGATTCTCCACCGGGAATACACGTCGGCCATCGTCGGGAAGTCCAAGAAAATAAAGCACTTGAAGATAAGTTGCGGCAACGTCGCGTTTCAGGTCGTCCAGCACCAGGATCAAAAGGTTGCGCGGGGGTACCAGATTTTTCAGCCGCCCCAGTTGCGAACCGATGGAGCAGATGAACCGGTAGTCGAGCGCAACGCGGTCTTTGCAGTGCTTCGGGATTTTCCGCGAAGCCGGCAAATGCCAGGCCTGTTCGGGGTCTTCCACATCTTCATCCAGGTAGCGCACGCATTCGTTGTGCCAGGAGATAAACATGTCCACGGGGTTGCGGACGATCGCGATAATTTTCACATTCGGGTTGGTCTTAAGCAGCCCGGGGACGGCATCGAACGAAGACAGGTATGACGTGGAAGCTTCGCCGCGAAGCTGACCGGGCGGGGCAAGAGCAAATAGCCAGTTGTAAAGATACCGATGCCGCACCAGACGATAGCGGTCCGTGCTGAAGAAATGCGGCTCCTTGATGGAAGCCATGTAAACGCCGGGGTGCTGATCAAGCATGGCGAATAGCGAAGTGGTTCCACACCGGGGAGCACCAACAATAACGAAATCAGGCGGCGGCATGCGTGAGGCTGCTGGTTTCAGTCCTAATAATATTCCAGCAAGGTAGCTCGCACGGTTCAGACTTTCGGGCCCAACAACTTTGCCAGCTGCATAACGATCCCCAGTAAATCGCTTCGTTTGGGCTCTTCGAATAAAGCCGCGGCTGTTCTGCAATCATCTAAGGTGGTTGAGAGCTTCCACGCGGCGGGGCCTTCTGTTTCGACTAAGTCCGCTAGCTCCTGCGCCTTCTCCGCGTCGCCGGCGTCGAATGCCGAGCCGAGAAGCGTGGGATTCAGCCATTCGTCTTCGGACTTACGCAGGCGCGCCCGCTCGCACGCCGTCATCGTGATTGCCGCGGAGATACGGGCTTTGTCGGCGTCCCCCGAACGTCCTCTCGTACGGTAGAGCCGCGCCAGGTTCGAAGATGGATAGTAATCGTTCAAATCCAGCTTCATCCCGTTCTCGTATTCGGCTATGGCGCGACTCAGATCGGCGGGGTCCTTGCTAAGGTTCCACTTCTTCTTATATCGTCCGCCTAGCAATCCGCGCCGCTCGGAGGTGTCACCACTGCTCGCGATCAGCTCCCGCAAGGCTCCTATGGCAGTGTCATGGTCACCGGCTTTCGAAAGCGCCAAGGCACGCTGCTCCTCCACCAGGTTGGAATCCCGCAAGTCGCTCGGTAATTGATCGATGAAGTCCCGTGTCGTTTTCCAATCGGTGCAATCGCGAAGGGTGTAGAGAAGCTCAACCGCTACCGCTCTTTGAATGGGGCCGCCGGTAAAGTAGCGGTCGCGTAACTCAAGAGCGCGCGTGCGGCAGGCATCGCCGGTAGCCGAGCGCGCCGCGAGGATCTCCTGCTGGAACTGCGAGAGTTCTTGTAGGCTCTCCCTAAACGCTGTTGCGCGCGCCAGCTCATAGACAGGAAAATCCGGGAACACCTGATAAAACGGTGATGCTCCTCCACTCATCTTAGGAATAGCCGCACTTACAATGTCGACGATTTTAGCCGCCACATCATCTGTAATCGATTCCGTCGGCAGCGGGTAACGGATCTGCCGCATTTGATCGACATCGAACAAAGGCTTGGCCCAATCGGCGCCGGTTAGCATGCAGCCGTCTTTCTTCGCGGCGTGCCGGATTCCAACTTCGTAGTAAACGTTCCCGTTAGGTATCGAAACATCCGCGACCACTAAGTCGGAGATGGCGAGGCGTTGGATCATCTCCGTGATGATCAGTGCGCCCATATCCTGATCCGCCCGCACCGGCTCATAGCCAGCTTTTTCAATGGCGGGACTTAGCGCCGCAGCCCACAAGCGGTTGAAGTCCACTTTATCCGGCGCGTTGGTTCCCGCCGCCGCCCCGGTCACCTTCGTACCGTAGGGCATGATCATAAAGCAGATCGGGCGCGGTCCCGGCATTACTTCGCCCCCATGACCTGATCGAGTGCTGCTTGCGCGACGGGGACCATTAAGGCGTAGCCTTTGGCGTTGGGATGAAGGCCATCGCCCGAGAAACCATCCTTCAACATTCCTTTGTCATCTACGGTGGCGGAGTAGTAATCGGCAAAGCCGGCGTGAACCTGCTGAGTATAACTCTTCATCCAGTCGTTTAGTTTGAGGATGTCGGCCGGCGGCCGGTGAGCGCTCTGCGGATGAGCCGTGTAGTCACTTATCGGCGTGAGCGAGCAGAGCACTACCTTGATGCCGTGCGCCTGCGCTAATTCCGTAATGGCCTGGAGATTCTCTTCAATCATCGTGAGGGTTTCGGGGCCGGTGTTATGCGCGATGTCGTTAGTGCCGGCGAGCACGATGAGCGCGGCGGGTTTGAGATCGATCACATCGGGATACATGCGGACGAGCATCTGCGGTGTGGTCTGGCCGCTGATCCCGCGGTTGACGTAAGGCTTGCCGGGGAAGAACTGGTCAAGCTTCCAGCCGTCGGTGATGGAATCACCGAGAAACACCACGCGGTTGGGGTCAGGCGACAGAGCTTTGAGGCGCTCGTCATCGGCGTGATAGCGGCCGAGCTGGTTCCAGTCCTGTAACTGGTCGGCTAATCCCTGGGCCATACCGGGTAGACAGCAATTGGCCTTTGCGGGTGTAAAATCAGTAACTAACTGGGCGGACGCGGCCGCGACTAAAAGTAAGTTGCAGAGTAATAGGTTTCGAATCATTTTTTCCCTTTCAGTAACGTGCCGAATTCCTTTGCCACGCCGCCGAAGAACGAACTCCCAAACAGCCCGATCGCCAGCAATCCGCCGAATAAGGCCATCGCTTCGAAGCTTTCGCGGCCTTCGCGTTCCCAGTAGACATCTTTGAGGTTGAGCCAAAGGGCGAACTCGTCAAGAGTGAGGGCGGCGGCGACGCCATAGACCATGGATGTGAGGCGCGAGATCCATCGACCGGAAACGCTGTTCCCATCATCGGCTTCGAGCAGCCAAGTATAACCTACGCTGAGCAACAATAAGATACCCCAGACCAGATGATGAATGTGGCGGCCATGCATGGAGACATCGTGGAAAGGGCCGATGTTGTTGTGAATGGCGATGGTAATTCCGCGCACGACCAGCACCGCGGTAAAGAATCCGAACGAGGCGAGAAACAGGCGCTCGCGGCGCGCGGTGGGAAAGTGGCGCCGGTAAACATCCCAGAGCCCGGTCCGCGAGACTAGCAGAGAGACGCCCGCGAGTATGACCGCGATAAAGAGCGGGAGTAACCAGAAGCTTGGATGGGTCCACGGCATGGGAAGTTAGCTGGGGATCAGGGCCTTTACCGTATCGATGGTATCGGCGTCTTCGGGCTTCTTGTCGGTACGCCAGCGGGCCATCCTTGGGAATCTTACCGCGATTCCGGAGCGGTGCCGTGTGCTCTTCTGAATTCCTTCGAAAGCAAGTTCGAAGACTAACTCGGGTTTGACGGAACGCACAGGGCCGAACTTCTCCACGGTGTTGCGGCGAACGAACGCGTCAACCTGGCGGATCTCCTCATCGGTCAGGCCGGAGTAGGCTTTGGCGAAGGGGACTAACTCGCCGTTGTCCCAGATGGCGAACGTGTAATCGGTGAAGAGCGAGGCGCGCTTGCCGTTGCCGGGCTGGGCATAGATGAGGACGGCGTCCACGGAGTAAGGTTCGATCTTCCACTTCCACCAATCGCCGCGCTTGCGGCCGACCAGGTAGGGGGACCCGAGGCGCTTCAGCATGAAACCTTCGACGCCGCGTTCACGGGAGCCGCGGCGCAGCTCGATCAACTCTTCCCAACTGGCGGCTTGTACCGTTGGCGAGAGGACGATGTGGCCGCTGGCTCCGGCATTGCGAACGATCTCTTCCAGGCGCGCGCGGCGGTGTTCGAGCGGCTGCTCGCGGATATCAACGCCGCCATCTTCAAGCAGGTCATAGGCGACGATGGCGGCGGGGACGTCGCGCAGCATTTTCTCACTCAGCACTTTGCGGCCGATGCGGCGCTGCATCTGGGCGAAAGGCAGCGGAGCTTCATTCTTCCACGCGAGGATTTCGCCGTCGATTACCGTGCCTTCGGGAAGCAGCGAAGCCATGGCCTCGAGTTCCGGGAAGCGTTCCGTGATCAACTCTTCGCCTCGCGACCAGAGGAAAGTGTGCCAGCGGCGGCGGATTAATTGGGAGCGAATGCCGTCCCACTTCCATTCAATCTGCCACTCCGTGAGGCCGCCAAGCTGGTTAATTTCGCCTTCGATGGGATAGGCGAGGCAGAAGGGATAAGGGCGGCTGACGTCGGCATCGCTGGAGTTGGCGCCGAGCAGGCGGGCGTGAAAATCGGCGTTGGGCTGCCAATCGCCCATCATGCGATGGGCAATGACGTTGGCGTCGATGTCGCTCACTTTGGCCATGGCACGGACGACAAGGTTCTGCGAAACGCCGACGCGAAACGCTCCGGTGATGAGCTTGTTCCAGACGAATCGCTGCGCTTCATTCATCTCGCGCCAAGCGTTGATCAGGGAGTCGCGGCGCTTGGCGTCGTCCCACTCGCGGAGCGGGAGCAGGCGCTCTTCCACCCAGTAATGGAGCGGCAAATCCGTGGAGGTGGTGGGAGTGGGCAGGAGCAATGAAATGGTCTCGGCGAGATCGCCGACGGCCTGATAGGATTCGTCGAATATCCAGCCGGGCAGACCGGTTTCTTCGATGGCCCACTCAACAAGCTTGCGCGTTTCAATGAGGCGCTTGGGGCGGCGACCGATGAGAAAGTGAATGGCCCAGGCGGCGTCCTCCGGCGTGGCGGCGGCGAGATAGCCGGCGATGGCGTCCACTTTCTCGTTGGTTTTGGTGGTTTCGTCGACGCGCGTGTAGAGTTCCGCGAAGCGCTTCATGGCGGTGAATCGCCTTCTTCCGCGCCGATGGTGTCGCCGCTTTCGTCGCGCTCGCCTTCGAAGCGGGTTTCGAGAGCTTTGGCGTCGAGACCTTTCTCGCAAAGCCAGCGTACGAGGGGCTGGCGGTAACCGTGGGTGGCCATGACGCGTTGGGCGCCGGTGGCGTCGATGGCGGTGAGCAGGCCAGGCCAATCGGCGTGATCGGAAAGCACGAAGCCGTGGTCGATGGAACGGCGGCGGCGCGTTCCGCGAATGCGCATCCAGCCGGAAGCGAAACCGGTAGCGACGGCGCCGAAGCGGCGGAGATACGGATTGCCGTTGCTCGAAGGCGGCGCGACGATGAGGGCCGGCGAGTAGTCGAACCCTTTCTCCTTGTCGCCGGCATAGCTGGTGGGCGGCAGTTCGACGCCGCTTTGGCGATAGACGCGGTTTAGCTTTTCGACCGCTCCGTGGCAAAGGATGGGACCGATGGAGGGGTCCAGACCAGAGATTAGCCGCTGGGCTTTGCCGAGCGCATAGGCAAAGAGAACGCTCGCCTTTCCAGCTTGTTGGTTGGCGCGCCACCAGGTGTTGATCGCCGTGAACACTTCGGGTTGGGGACGCCAACGGTAAATAGGAAGGCCGAAGGTGGATTCGGTGATGAACGTGTGGCAGCGGACGGGCTCAAAGGCGCGGCAGGTTCGATCGGCTTCGAGTTTGTAATCGCCGGAGACGACCCATACTTCGCCGTCAAGTTCGACGCGAATCTGGGCGGAACCGAGAATATGGCCCGCGGGATGGAAGGACACGCGAACTTGGCCGAAGGTGACGGGCTGCTCCCAGTCGGCGGTTTGGATGAGCGCGCCGGGCGCCATGCGGGCGCGGAGCGGGCCGAGGCACTCGGTGGAGCAGAGATAGGCTTGGCAGCCCCAGTGCGCGTGATCGCCGTGAGCGTGGGTGATGACGGCGCGATTGACGGGGCACCAGGGGTCGATGTAGAAGTCGCCGGCCGCGCAGTAGAGTCCGTTGGCGGTGACCTGAAGCATGGGGTCTTGCGTTGCGCCAACCGCCAAAGTCATTTTCAGTAAGTGGGGTAGAACGCGTTAAGGCTTCGCCGGCAGCGGCTGCCAGAGCTCAATCTTATTTCCATCCAGATCATAAATCCACGCAAAGCGGCCGTACGATTCATTCATCCGTTTGGCGTCGATCTTTACTCCCTCTTGCTTTAACCGGTCGAGCAAAGCATCCAGATCGTCCACGATGTAGTTGATCATGAACGTTTGCGTGTCCGGGATGTATTTCGTGGAGTTGGGAAAAACAGTCCAGACAGTAACGTGTTCCTTTTGCGGCCCGTCGTGTTCGCGCCAGGGGAGCATCACGCCCTGTCCTTTGTCGGCGAGTCCAAGATGCTTGGCATACCAATCGCGCATCTGATCACGATCAGCGGATTTGAAGAAGACCCCGCCGATTCCAATGATGTGCCCACGCGGCTCCGTGTTGACAGACGGTTTCGACTTTTCGGGTTGCGGAGATTGCGTCTCCTGCGCTCCGTTTGAGCAGACCGGGATGAGCAACAGCGAGCCGAGCGCAATCGCGCTCCAGCGTATTGCTTGCATCTGCGGATTATACAGGTTCGCAGTGGCTTGGCATCGCCCGCGAAAGCCAAACCGTTCCCCGCGCCGCCTCGTACCCCTTCCGAGCGTGACCGGTTTCCGAAACGGAAATCGGCATGATACAAAGCCCCAACGGGCGTGATCGCCGTGAGCGTGGGTGATGGCGGCGCGATCGACGGGGCACCAGGGATAGATGTAGAAGTCGCCGGCCGCGCAGTAGAGTCCGTTGGCGGTGACCTGAAGCATGGGTTTGAAACCCGTATAGAAGGGGATTTACGCGGGCAAGATGATGGGTTCAAGCCGGTAAAGCTCGAGGAACCAATTTACAAACGGGGCAGCGAATGGGGAATGTGGATCGAGGATCTTTTGGGTTAATGCTCTGCCAGGAGAGTAGCCGGGAGGATCTTGCCACGACAGCCAGCAGTACATCTCCGCTTTGGGGGTGTGCGGCTCGCGAAACGGCGCGCCCCATGCACCGGCGGCTTGGGTTGACGCGACAGCGTGCTGCCACACCTGGAGCGTTTGATCGGGAACCAGATAACGTAGGAAGGTTTCCAAGCAGCCTTCAGACGAGTTATCGGGCATGATCCAAACGCCCAAACGTTTCTTGTCTTCGTTGTCCAGGATCAAACCATGCGGTGGAAGCTCAGAGGGGAAGTCCGGGAAGAGGCCGTAGCAAAGATCGCGGACCCTCTTGTATCGTTCGTCCGGACGGGCATCCGCGTCGAGCACGACACCTACAACCTGGATGCGGCTCGCTTTTAGCTCGCCGCTGAGATAACCCCTTTTCAGGATCTCTTCCGAGCCGCCTACGTCTTTAATAAATACTGGCGCGTCCTCCTTTTGGCTTGGCCAGAAAACGTGGTGTTCCATTAGGCCAACGATGGCGAATTTATCATCTTGGCCCTCAACGATGAGAAGCTTAGGATTCGGTCTCAGGATCACCTACCCCTAACGAACCTCGATATCCCGGCTGGCCGCGACGGTGATTTCGTCGTGATCGTAGGGTACAGATCTAGATTTTCCAAGGTCGATTCGCTGTACAGTCACTTCATCTTCCCTGGAACCGATTTGAGCCAAGCTATAAACGCAGTCGTAACTGTGGGTTGTCGCGAAAACTTGCACATCCAAGTCCTTAGCAGCATTGAAAATGAGCCTCCACATCTGCGACATGACCGTGTAATGCAGTCCGGTGTCGATTTCATCAACGAGCAACACTCCGCCTCGGCATTGAGTGATCGCGATAGCCATTGCAAGCATGCGCCACATACCGTCCCCCATGCTTCCGATGGGAACGGGTTGTTTCAATCCTCTTCGCTTGACTATGAAGCCGCCCCTAGCCCGCGATAAATACTGCTCTCCGTTTGTGGATTGGGAGGCAATCCGCTCAATGTCGGGATCGAGAAACTGTAAAGCCCGCAGAACCAGACCTTCGGAAGGCGTCAATACAATTTTGTTCCACATGACGAGGAGTTGATTACCGGCGAACGAGTCAGTCGATATGAATTGCGTCGCGGGTGCTTCGTCCACTCGGAGCCGTTTGCGACGAACGGTCACCTCAAGAGGGCTCAGGTACATTCCACCTTCTTGAGAAAGGGGAATTAAACCCACGGCTGGCTTGGGATCACCTTTCACTTCAATAGCCAAGCGAGCAACTAGCCAATCATCGTGGACGCCGGAAAACAAAACCGGCTGTTCGCGAGACGCGTCCTCGATGACCGTATACTCGACCCATCGTTCAGTCCCCTGGTTGCGCGATTGTATTCGTACCGTGGCACCCGGACGGGCATCATGCCCATGGAACACATGCGCGGCATCGAGCTCTACTCTCGACCGCACGGCAGGGGTCTCCGACGCATCCGTCAACACTGGCGGGATCCGCTCCCCGCGCCGTGATAAAAGCTCCCACAGGGCGCTAGGGTCACCCGCCGAACAAAGCAAAAATATCGCTTCTAGAACGGAAGTCTTGCCGCTATTGTTGGCTCCGACCAGCAGATTAATACGTCCGAGCCCGTTCATCTCAAAGGTCTCGAAACCGCGGTAACCCTGTACTCGGAGCGATGAAATCATATTTAGGTTAGAACAGCAGCCCAGACGAGCGCCATCAACAGTATAACGGCACGCACGCTGTTTCGCCCCCCAAACCGTTCCCCGCGCCGCCTCGTACCCCTTCCGAGCGTGACCGGTTTCCGAAACGGAAATCGGCATGATACAGTGTGTTCCAAAGCGGGGACCTCATGAAGCATAACTGGGCAGCCACAACTGTCTTTGCCTGTGCTGTTCTTATTCCTACCTGCGCCCATAGCGCCACCGAGGCCGTGAATCGGGCCAGCCAACTGGAACAATCGGGCGAAGCCGCCGCCGCGCGGAATGAGCTTTTTAACGAAGTCCAACGCACCCCGAACGATGCTTCGGCGTTGGGCGCATACGCCGAGTTTCTCGACCGGTATGGGGATCCCGAAGCGCGCGCGGCATATCGGAAGTGGCTGGCGGCGGTTCCGGCGAACTCCCCGCAGGCCGCGTTCATCGAGCGGCATCTGGTGATTCTGGATCTGGTGGAAGGGGATCGCGCGGCGACGGCGAGCGACCTTGCGGCCTATCGCGCGGGCGGCGGAAATCAGTTGAATTTACCGGCGCCGGAAACAGCTCCCATCGCCAACGATAAGGATTTTATACTGATCCCGGGCCCGATCCGATCCTTTGCGCGCATGGCGGCAACCGCGTCCGATCCCACGCCCGAAGAAGTGCTGCCGGCGCTGGCGCGCAATGTGGTGACCAACGGTTACCAGGCGTCGCGGAGTAATGACGTTCTGGAGCCCACCGAGTATCTGAAGCTGCTGGTCCGCTATGTTTCGCAGGCACGCGAGCTGGAGAAGTTTGCGGGCGCGGGGAAGGTCATCAAGATCGACGAGTGCGATACGGCGCAGACGGGAGAACTGCTGCGCATCGTCGGGTTCCGCATGCGCGGCGCGTGCGGGAGCGATGTGGTGCTGGAGACGGTGAATGCGGCGCGCGCGTTTCTTACGACCGATTCCGGTTTTCCCATGGCCGATCTGGAGCAGGCGCTGCGCACCAACCGGCCCTTCACTTATGACTATCATGCGTCGCGCATCCCGATTCTTTACGGCGCGGATTATTGGGTGAGCGCCAAGGAACGGGGCACGGGGGACTTTCTGGATGCGTTTCTGGCCGATCCTTCGCTCTGCCGTTTTTACCTGGGGATGGCGAAGCTGGACCGCACCACGGCCGACCAACTGAAGGCCGCGGTTCCGGCGGCGCGGCTGCGGACCTACGCGCATGTGCTGGATTTTTTCGGAGGCATGTTCGAGATCCGGAACGGGCGGGCGGTGGTTCCGGGCGGCCAACGCTCGGCGGCGGCGTGGGGCGAACTGGCGGGAGCCAGTCCTGAAAAGGGGCCGCAGTTCTTCGAGAAATTGTTGGCGAAAGACGATGGATGGCTGGCGAGTCTGTACGATTCGCTGGCGCGGATTCACGGCCCGGTGCAGGCCTATCTAACGGATCCGGCGCACATGAAGCGCTACTACGCGGCGGTCCGCGGAAATGTCACGAGCCCGGGGCCGGCGCGTCCGGTGTTCCGCGCGAACGCCGACATGATGCTGCTGACGACGCGGTTGCGTTTAGATCCCGACGGCCGTCCGCACATACCGGGCGGGGTGCAGGCGTGGCGCGAGGTGTTCGGGGAACACCAGCGCGGCAAATACGACGCGAAGCTCAGCCATGCGGCGCCGTCGTGGCGTGAACCGGAGGATGTGGTGGAAGCGCTGTTCGCTCTTTCGCGCAAGTCGGTGGAGAATGAGCCGCTCAAAATTTTCATGGCTCTGAGCGACATGGAGCGTTATCGGACGACGCCGCTGCAGGCGCAGACCGTGACCACGCTGGCGCATGCTTACCGGGAATACGGCGCTCAATACCGGATCTTCAGTGATGGGCCGGCGGTTACCGACGGGACCATTTTGAAGGTCATCACCACGATGGAGGAAGTTCAGAAGATCCGCGACGCGGGGCTGCGGGCGGACACCGCGGGGAGCTTGCAAGGTCTGATGGGGTTGTGGCAAATTTTCTGTCGGCAGGGCTCTGTACCGGCCGACCAGGCGGACCGGGTTCTGGCCAATCTGGTCCAGCCGTTTGGCGAGATTCACGGGGATCGGGATTTGTTTGGGGCTTCGCGCAGCGGCGTCAAGCTTTTGCTCAGCGCAACGGGTTCCCCATCCGATATGCCGGCGCAGGATCGAATGCTCGATCTGCTGGCGGGCGGCAGCGATACGGGCGGCGCGGAGCCGAAGGAGCAACTGGTGCGGGAAATGACCCGGGTGCTGGACGCGCAGCGAATCGTGAGCCTGACCAACATTCTGTTTATTGCCGACAACCTGGACAAAGCGGCGGCGGGGCAGCCCGCCGACATGGCGCAAATCCAAAAGATTTCGTCGCGGATCAACGAAATTCAGCTGCCGCGCGCACCGCTTTCCGCCGCCGAGAAAGGCGCGCTGGCGACCGGCTATTGGACCGACAGACATATCGACGGGGAACGGAAGCTGAACCTGCGGGTTCTGGTGGACAAGGCGGGGCATGATGCGGAACGGCTCAGAGCGGTGGAAGGCTCGCTGGCGCCGTTGATGCGGGACACGCTGGTGGCTTACAACTATATCCACTATGCGCCGCCGGGCGCGCAGGTGCTTTATACCAATCCGCTATTCGTGCGCGGGCACGACTTTCTGGGGGTGGGAAGTTCGCCGGGGACCTGGAAAACGACGGAGTTGGTGGGAACCGGATGGCCGTCAAACGGCGGCGGCCGGCTGATTGGTTCGCTGGTGAACCTGCCGTATGCGCTGGCGGAGGCGGAACAAAACTTCCTGGTGCCGACGCAGACGCAGGCTCTGATCTGGGGCGATCTGGTTCCGCAGATGCTTCTAAGCGCCAAGCTGCCGCGGTGGTGGAAAGTGACGCCGGCGCAGATGCATTGGGTGAACCTGCATATGCGCTTGTCGCAATCCCTGCTGGCGGAAGCGGTATTTGCGCCGGGCCTGCGGGAGACGGTGATGGAGGCGTTGCGGGCGCAGGTTCCGCCGAACCGGATCTACATCGTGACCCATATGCTCGAAAGCGGAGACGTCAGCGGGGCCATTCAAAACCTGACGCCGCTGGAGTTGTATGTGATGGCGTGCACGCTCGAGTCTTCCCCGGCCGTGAGCCATGACGCGGTGGCGATCGAGATCAGCCAGTTAGCCGCGCACCATGCGTCCGAGGTCAGTGACGCGGCGATTTCACAGGCGTTCGGTACGCCCAAGCCGACGCTGGCAAACTCCTACCGGCCGGAGTTGTTGAAGCTGCGGACGTTTCCCACGTTGATGGGTTATTCGAGCCGCATCATGGCGGAAAGCTGGGAATCCAACACGCTTTACTGGGCCGCGTTGGGGGACCAGATGCACGTGACGCCGCCGCAGTTGAACGTGCTGATTCCGGAATGGACGGAGAAAGTAGTCGAACATATTTTTGCGTCGCATCTGGAAGACTGGCCGGCGCTGTTGAAGTCTTTGCGCGCGGTGGGGGCGGAAGTGCGGTCGGGCGCATTGGTGGAGCCGGCGCAGGCCAGTCAGCCGGCGGGTTCGTAATTGGGGCTTCAGGGGGACTGCGTGATCAGGTGGGGAATTCGGATGGGGTGGGCGGCGTCGCTGGCGGCGGCGTTGACTTTTGGCGTTTGGGTGCTTTGGGCGCAGGATAAGCAGCCGGTCTTCAAGTCTAAGGTGGACTTGGTGGTTCTTACATTTACGGTGACGGACGGGCATGGAAGGTACATCAATAATCTGAAGCCCGGCGATTTCAAGGTTTACGAGGATGGCATCGCGCAGAAGGTCACCACGTTCGAAGAAGGGAACAAGCCGGTGATGCAGGTGCTGGCGGATGGTTCGCTGCGGCCGATGCTGCCGAGCGAGATCCCGGCGGCGGCGGAACCGGCCGATACCAAAGCGGGCCTGGAACATTCGGACGCGTTTTCCGGAACGAACGTCTTCGTTCTTTTCGACACGAGCAACTTCATGTATCGCGGGTTCGTTTATGCCGAGGATGCGATCGCCGATTTCGTGCGCGGGCTGGATCGGGCGGATTCGGTTGCGGTTTATACGTTCAGCCGAAATCTTTCGCGCGCGGCATCGCTGACCCGAGACCGGAACGAGGCGATCAGCGGTTTGCGGAAAGCGGTGGCAGGGGACGACACGGCGCTTTATAACGGACTGCTGCTGACCATTCGGGACGCGGCGAAAGTTCCGGGCCGGAAAGTGGTGATCGTGTTCTCGAACGGACCGGATAACGGGAGCATGATCGCACCCGACGACGTTCGCGCGGTAGCGGAGGATGAGGGTATTCCGATCTATGTCATCTCGACCAATGAGGTGAATAAGGATTCTATTTCGAGCGGGGTGTTCAAACGCATCACGTCACGCACGGGCGGGAAGGCGTACTGGGCGAAGACCTGGCAGAAGCAGGTGGAAGCGTTCGAGAACATCCGCGAGGATCTGGGGAATTCCTATACGGTGACTTACTATCCGGCTGCGAACGCGAACGAAGGCTTTCGTAAGATCAGCGTGGAGCTGGCGAATGATCCGGGAAAGAAATTGAGGGTGCGGGCGCGGCCGGGATATCGGCCGCGAAGTTCCTAGGCTGGGTGAAACTTGAGGGCCGCCGCAGGTTATTGTAGTTTCGCCAGCAATTGATGAACGCTGTCCAGTTCTTCCTTGGTGGGCGGCTTGGTGGCGAGCGCCAGGTTGCATTCCTTTAAGGCGTCGACCTTATCGGCTTTCTCGTAGAGCGCCAGGCAGTAGTGATAATGGTAAGTCGGGTTCTCCGGATGGCGCGCGGTCAGTTCCCGGAAGATGTCGGCGGCGGGGTCGCCCATGTGTTTCTTGATGTAGATCCAGCCGAGGGTGTCGTTCACCTCATCCGCTTTGGGCAGCTGCTGTTTGGCCTTATTGGCCATGGTGAGAGCCTCGTCCAGGTCCGTTCCCGTGTCCGCGATGGCGAATGCGAGGTTATTCAGCGCCGTGGGATTATTAGGATCGAGCGCGAGCGCGGAGCGGTAGTCGGCCTGAGCCTCCTTCGTCTCACCCAGTTGCGTCTCCATCTCGCCCAGCGCGTCCAGGAGTTGAACGTTATTGGGCTGCAGCGGCTTAGCCTTATCCATCCATTCGATGGAGCTTTTCAGATCACCTTTAAGGCGGTACAACACGGCGATGGCGTAGTAGAGCGGGGCCAGTTCGCGCGGATTATCCTTGAAGCGTTGGAGCAAAGCGCGGTAATCGCCCATGGCGCTATCGTACTGGCCGACGCTGGCTTTTAGACCGGCATATTCGCGTAGCAGATCCGATCGATCCGGATGGGTGTTGACTTCGGTTTGGATCAAAGCCAGTCCCTTTTCCGGCTGCTTCTCCGCCACCCAGGTTTCCGCTTCGCCGAACAAGGGGCGCAGATCGGCCGGATTTTCCAGATAAGCTTTATGAAACAGGTCCCGCGCCTCGGGATATTTCTTTTCTCTCGCGTCGAGAGAAGCGTATTCCAGATTCGCTTCGGGGAACTGCGGGTAACGGGCAACCACGTCGGCAAGAATCTTGCGCGATTCGTCATTCCGGCCGAGCCGCATCAGGGCCACAGCTTCCAGCAAACGCGCGCCGGCGTTGTTGGCGGAAAGCTTCTCGGTGTCCTGTGCGCCTTTCAGCGCGGCGTCATAGTTTCCGATCTGCAGTTCCGCCTCCGCCATGGCGATGCGCGGGCGCAGGTAGTCCGGCCGGATCTTGATCGACTCCTGATACTGCTGAATGGCCTGCTCATACTCGCCTTTGGCGGCGTGGGCGCGGCCCAGGTTGAATCGGGCCACGAAATTTTGAGGCTTGGCGGTGACTACGTCCTGGAGTTCGTTGATGGCTTGGTTGGTTTCGCCGCGATCCAGCAAGAAGGTGGCCCGCATGGCGCGGGCATCATCATCCTTCGGATTTTCCTTAAACAGTTCCAGGGACTGAGCATAGGCCTGGTCCTTTTTGCCCTGACGCAATAAAACGTCGATCTCCCGCTTGGAATATTCGGACCGCCGGCTTTTATCTTTTTGCGCACCCTCCTGATACTGCTTGTTGGCCATGTCGTAATCGCGGATTCTGGCGTAGAAGTCCCCGGCGGTGATGTAGGCCTGAGGGAACTCCTTTTGGTGATCTTCCATATCCTGCAGAACCCGCGCCATTTCAGTCCGGTTTCCCTGGCTGAAGTAATAACCGGCGAGGAGCGTGCGGAAGTTGAAGTCCTTTGGATTATTGGCGATGGCGCGCTTAAGAATTTCTTCCGACTCGGAGTTGCGTTTCTGGTTGGCGAAGATGCGGTAAAGTTCGGCGTAAGGTTGCGGGTCTTTCTTGTTGCGATCGATAAGACTTCGATAGATGGTCTCCGCTTCGCCGGTTTCACCATACAGCGACAACGCCCGTGCGAGGGCCATGGAGGTGTTCACATCGTTGGGCCGGATCTGCAGGCTTTTACGCAGGTAGGAAATGGAAGCTTCCAGATCTTTCTTCAGGGCCGGAATATCCTGAATTCCAAGATCATGGGAGGCTTCGGCGCGCCGCACCTCTGCATGCAGGCGGGCGGCTTCGAAGGAGTTGGGCGCCTTGGCATCCAGGGTGGCCTGGAGTTGATCCACCTCATCCATCAGCGGCTTGTTTCTGACCGGAACATTTTGCGCGACCACGCCCTGGGCTAAGATTTCACCAAGGACTAAGGCGGACTCGTTCCACTCCTGCGAGCCCTTCGGCAGCAACTCTGTGGCGCGCCGCAGAACCGGAACCAGACTCGCGCTCTGTCCCATTTGCTCGTATAACTTCGACAGCCGGTAATACCCCTCGGCATATTTCGGATCTTTGGCGAGCGCCTTGCGGTACATGATGAGCGCCTCTTTATAGCGGCCCCGATCGAAGTACTTATTTCCGCTGTCCAAATACTGCTTCTTGGCGTAGTTCGGGTCGCGATTGCACCCCACGCTGGGCCCGGCGACGACGGCCAGCAAGACGGCTGCGAAACACGAAGAAAAGAGGGTGCGATTCACAATAGTTAGGTTCCTACGCCATTCTATTCCTGCGCGGGTAATCGGCACTTTGGCCACTTTAGTTTACAGGAGACTTTTACAAGTACCATGCGGTCTGTCTGGCCGGATCGTCCTGCTGATAGAATCTGTGCTACAGACAGGGCGGGGTGGCAGGCCGCATGCTGTACAGGCTGAGTCGCTTAGGCGATAGGAGGAAGACGATGCGGTTTCTGTTTCTGATACTGTTTTTTCTGCTGTTCGGTGGCTGGATCCTTGCTTGGGCCGCATTTCATGTGGCGGGCGGCGCGATTCACCTGCTTCTCGTACTCGCGGTGATTATGCTGGTTCTGCACTTCGTACGCGGCCGCAGCGCCGCCTGACACTACTAGAGGACGCGCAGTTGGCGCTTCGATTTGCCGCGTGGTGTTGAACCCGGACTTCGTTTCCCGCGCCGGATCCGGCTTTTCACTGGATGGAAAGCCGTATCGTCTGTTCGGGGCCAACTGCTATTACCTTGGGTTCGCTTCAGATGCGATGGCGGAGGATGTATTCGCTCTCGCAGTCAGCATGGGTTTCAATGTCTTGCGGTGCTGGGCGTTTCTGGACCGTGACGTTTTCTCGAACAGCGAGGCATGTTTTCAGTTCCAGGACGACAGCAGCGGCGAGATCTGCGTGCACAAAGGCGCCACCGGTCTGGAGCGTTTGGATCGCACGGTTGCGCTGGCAGAGCTTCATGGCATTCGGCTGATCCTTCCGTTGGTAAATTATTGGGACGATTTTGGAGGCGTGAACCAGTATGTGCGATGGTTCGGCCTTCGGCACCGGTCCGAATTCTACACGGACGAACGGGCGCGTCGGGCATACCGCAACTATGCCGAGACCCTGCTGCTTCGGACTAACACTCGCACGGGCCGGCGGTACAGGGACGAACCTTCGATTCTTGCATGGGAGTTGGCGAATGAGCCGCGGTGCGAGGGACTTCAGGGTGCGGACATTCTGTTCGAGTGGGTGGACGAGATGAGCCGTTATCTGAAGGCGATCGATTCCAAACATCTCATCGGCGTGGGCGATGAGGGATTCTTCCGACGGTCGCGCGCCGGAAAGAACCCGCTTTACAACGGATTTTACGGAGTGGATTGCGAGCGTCTGCTCAGCGCCCCCGCTATCGATTTCGGGACTTGTCATCTCTACGCGAGCTACGCCGACCAGGAGCATGGCGGCGCGAATCCGATAGAGTTCGGACGGCGCTGGATTCGGGAACACATCGAAGCGGGCCGGCGGGCGGGCAAGCCGATGGTGATCGAGGAGCTTGGGTGGAATGCGAATGACGCGCGGAGCTCGCGAGACGGCGCGTTTCGAGAATGGTTCGACGAGGTGGAGAAAAGCGGAGGCGCCGGGGCGTTGGTTTGGATGATCGCGGGGAAGAGCGGCTCGGGCATGCTGTACCCGGATTACGACGGGTATACCGTTTACGATCCGTCTAATAAGAAAACGCTATGGAAGGCATAAGGCGCGGGTGACTATAATCCAGTAAGTCTCGGGGTCTAAGAAAAACTGACAATGCGTAGGGTTCGCGCAGGCCTATTCGGTTGCGCTGTGGTGTCGTTCGCCTGGATTCTTCTGCCCGGCGCACCGGCAACGGAGCAGCAGACCGATCTTCTTTGGCATCATCGGAATCTCGGTAAAGCGTTTTTTGAGAATCCGACCACCCAGAAAGAAGCGGTGGAGGAGTTCAAGAAAGCGCTCGATATGCAGCCCGATTCGGTGCGCGAGCGCATCAACTACGGCCTGGCGCTTTTGAAAGCAGGCGACACGCTCGCCGGTGTTGCGGAACTCACCAAGGCGCAGAAGCAGGATCCATCTATTCCCCATACGTGGTTCAACCTGGGCATCCTCGCCAAGAAGGACGGAGACAACGCGCGCGCGCTGGAGCAACTGGAACAGATGGAAAAGCTGGTTCCGGATGACCCGAAAACCCACTACAACCTGGGCGTTCTTTATAAACAGGCGGGGGACCGCGACAAGGCTTTGAAAGAACTGGAGACCGCCGAGCAGGAAGATCCGAACTTCGCCGCGCCGCACTTACAACTATTCAATCTGTACCGTCAGGCGAAGCGTCCGGAGGACTCCAAACGCGAACTCGATCTGTTCCAGAAGATCAAGGCGGATCAAGCGGGCGCGCCCATTGCGGAAGATGCGGAAGCGAATAACTATTCGGAGATTTACGATCCCATCGATGTTCCGACGACCTTCCAGAAGGATTTAGTTAAGCCTTCTTATAGTGATCAGGTGATTGCCGAAAAGGTGTCGGGTTTCGCGCCGCTGGACCGCGCCCACGTCATCGCATGGTCCGCTTCAGGAGTCGCCGTTTATCCCGGTGCGACACCGGTGCTTGACGCCAAGGACGTTCTATTCGTGGCCCCGGGCGATTTCGATAATGACGGTGTTTTCGATCTCTGCGTGATCCGCAAGTCCGGCGTCGAACTCTATCGCAACAGCGGCGGTAAATACGTCAAAGTGAGCGCGGCAATACCCTCGGGAAAATTCGAGCGCGCCATCTGGCTGGATTACGACCATGACAACGACATGGATTTGATTCTGCTGGGCGAGAACGCGGTGTTACTGCGCAACAACGGGGCCGCCGGATTCAGCAACGAATCGAAGTCCTTCCCCTTTCTGAACGCGCACGCGATCGATGTCACGCGTTTTGCGCTGCGCCCCGAAACGCCGGCCCGCGATCTGGTTGTTTCTTACTCCGATCATGCCGGTGTTCTGTATCGCGACCAGCTCAACGGCATTTTCGAAGCGGTCCCAATCCCCGAGCTTCCGGCCGGCTCGCACGGACTTACCGTGCAGGATTTCAACCACGATAGCTTTCTGGACGTCACGGCGGAAGGTCTGGCACTGAGGAATGACGGCCATGGGCTTACTCCCGCCGCTGCCGCGGATCTCGAAACGCCGCTCTTCAGCCTGGATAAAGACGGCAACGTGCATCGCCGCGAGGTTACGCCCGCGTCGGAAAAGTGGATGACCATCGAGCTGACCGGTATCAAGAACGTGAAGCTTGGCGTCGGCTCCACGGTGGAGGTTAAGGCCAGCGCCACTTATCAGAAGAAGGTCTATGAAGGTATTCCGCTTTGGTTCGGCATGAACAACTATGCGGATGCCGATACCGTGCGCATCACCTGGAGCAACGGACTCATCCAAAATGAGCCGCAGAAGCGCACCAACCAAGCTTGGCGGATTGAAGAAGCTCAGCGGATGTCGGGCTCATGCCCGATGATCTTCACATGGAATGGAAGCAGCTTTGACTTCATCACGGATGTTTTAGGAGTAGCCCCGCTGGGCGCGAGTTCCGGAGATGGTCAGTACTTTCCGGTGGATCACGATGAGTATGTGCAGATTCCCGGCGAGAAGCTACAACCGAAAGACGGAACTTATGAAGTTCGTATCACGGAAGAGCTTCGCGAGGTTTCTTACATCGACAAAGTTCAGTTACTCGCAGTGGATCATCCGAGCTACGAAGAGATCTTCACCAACGATAAATTTAAGAGCCCGCCGTTCCCGGAGTTCCGCTTATTCGGCGTGGAGCGCCGCATCTACCCAGTAAGCGCGCATGACGATCACGGCGCGGACATCCGCCCCGCGCTACTCAAGAAAGATCGCGTTTATCCCGACCAATTCAAGCGTAACTACCTGGGCGTCGCCGAGCAACATGCGATCGACCTGGATTTTGGTCAGGCGGCTCCGGACAACAATGCGGTTCTCATCCTCAGCGGGTGGGTTGACTGGGCCGACGGCAGCACCTTTCTTGGCGCGTCACAGGAAGGGAAAGGTGGATTGATTCTTCCCTACTTACAGGTGAAGGACGAGCGCGGCAACTGGAAGACCGTGATCGCGGATATGGGAATCCCCGCCGGGAAACCTAAGACCATTTCGGTGGACCTTACCGGCAAGTTTCTATCGGCGTCGCGCGAAGTCCGCATCGTTACTAATATTTGTGTGTATTGGGATGAAATCTTTCTGGCGGAACATGCCGGATCGCCGCGCGTCCAACTTACCGCGATCGACGCCGAGTCCGCCAATCTGCACTTCCGCGGGTTCTCGCGCCCGGTGATCGACGCCGCCCGCAAGCAGCCCGAGCAGTTTCTCTATAACTCCTGGATGCCGCTATCGATGTGGAATCCCACGCCGGGTCTCTACACGCGTTACGGAGATGTGCGCGAACTGGTCACCGATGTGGACGACCGGCTTACTATCATGGGATCGGGCGACGAACTCACGCTACGCTATCCCGCGTCCAAGTTCCCGCCGCTTCCTTCGGGATGGCGCCGCGATTATCTGCTTCTGGTGGATGGATGGGCAAAAGACGCCGACGCCAATACCGCGTTTTCCCAATCGGTCGAGCCGTTGCCCTTTCACGGCATGAGCGCTTATCCGTACCGGGCGGACGAGCATTACCCGGATGACTTCGCGCACCGCGAGTATCGCCGCAAATATCTAACCCGGCCTGCGCTGCATCTGATTCGTCCGCTTACGTAAACCAATGAAACTTCTCTTCACCTTTTCCGGACTCTTCACGGCGGGAGTTAGCGTCTTCCTCGCAGCGTCCATTAATCCAGCGGGACCGGAACAAGTTCATTTCACCGACATTACCCAGAAGGCTGGAATCAAGTTCGTTCATCACAACGGCGCGTTCGGCAAGAAATACTTACCGGAGACGATGGGCTCCGGCTGCGCGTTCATCGACTATGATGGCGACGGCTATCCCGACATTCTACTAATCAACAGTAAAGACTGGACGCCGAAAGGCACGCATTATTACAGCGCGCTCTATCACAACAACCGCAACGGCACGTTCACCGACGTCACGGCCGGCAGCGGGCTTGACGTCGAAATGTTCGCCATGGGCGCGTCGGTGGCGGACTTCGATAACGACGGCCGGCCGGACATTTACATTACGGCGCTGGAAGGCGACCGCCTGTTCCGTAACATGGGGAACGGCAAGTTCAAAGACGTCACCGCGCAGTCCGGCATCAGGAACGCCAACTTCGGGACCAGTTCCGCGTGGTTCGATTACGATAAGGACGGCAAGCCGGATCTCTATGTGGCGAACTACGTCCAATGGTCGGTAAAGACGGATGCGTGGTGTTCGCTGGACGGCGTGAGTAAGTCGTACTGCACGCCGGAATCGTCCAAAGGCGCGCCGTCGAAACTCTATCACAACTTAGGTAGCGGTAAGTTCGAAGACGTGAGCGCGAAATCCGGCATCAATAAGCTCGGGGCGGTGTTGAAGCCGGGTAAGTCGATGGGCGTGTTGGTGCTCGATTACAACAACGACGGCTGGCCGGACCTGTTCATTTCGAACGATACGGAACCGAACCGGCTTCTTCGCAATAACCGTGACGGCACGTTTACGGAAGAAGGTACGTCGGCGGGGGTGGCTTTCGGCGAAGATGGCGCGGCGCGCGGCGCGATGGGAGTGGACTGGGCCGATTACGACCGTTCCGGGCGCGCTTCGATTCTGGTGGGTAACTTCTCCAACCAGATGCTTGCGCTTTATCACAATGAAGGCAACGGGCTGTTCGTGGATGAAGCGCCCGCTTCCATGGTGGGTAAAGCCAGCCTGCTCAGCCTTACGTTCGGGGCGTTCTTCTTCGATTACGACCTGGACGGCTACCCCGACATTCTGGCGGCCAACGGCCACACCGAAACGGATATCGCCCGGGTGCAGCCGAAAGTGCAGTTCAAGGAAGCGCCGCTGTTGTTCCGCAACGTCGGCGGTAAGAAATTCGAAAACGTCAGCGGGATGGTTGGTTCGGACTTTAGCCGTCCGATCGTCGCGCGCGGCGCGGCGTACGCGGATATCGATCGTGACGGCGATCTTGACCTGCTCTTTACTACGAACAACGGACCCGCGGTCCTGCTCCGCAATGACGGCGGCAACCGCAATAAGTGGATCTCGATGCGGCTGCAAGGCACTAAGTCCAACCGGAGCGCGCTCGATGCCGTGGTGCGGATCGAGTCCGCTTCCGGCAAGCAATGGAACATGGTGCGGAGCGGCGGGAGTTACTGCTCGCAGAGCGATCTCGCGCTGACTTTCGGGCTGGGCCAAGACCCGGTAGTAAAGTCCATCGATGTGGAGTGGCCCAGCGGCGCGCGCCAGCACTTCTCAAATGTTCCGGCGAATCAAAATCTGCGGATTGACGAATCGCGCGGGATTCTGAAGTAGCCTCGCGCTAGCGCCACGGCTCGAAGCGACGCGCACGTTATCGCAAGACCGTAAGGCGTGTAATTCGGAACGAGGCAGGTGGGCCTTTCGGGCTCTCAGCCTCACCGATCAGATAACACCCGTCTCCGCTCGGCACGACGAAATCCAGCCTGAAGGACAGTTTGCGGGCCTCGATCCAAAGCAATTCTCCCGACCAACTGTACTTGGCCAGGAACAAGTCACCACTCCAGGCAATTCCGCTCGCAAGGTAGCCGTCGCGCAAGGGGATCAAATACCAGTTCTCCCCGCTTATCCCCGCGATCGTTGAGGGGATGTCTCTTGTCCACTTCCGCGTGAGCGAAGCATTGAAGACGGTCAAGCGGTGTCGCGCGTGTTCCATCTTTTCGGGCAGATAGTCGTAGGAGAAGACGGCGCATGAGCCACTCGAGCCGGCGGCCACCTTAGCCAAATGGCCGTAAAGCCGGGTTTGTGCCTGAAGGCTACCGCTTGCGTCCAGGCGTAGCAGGTGTAGCTCTTGTCTATGGAAATTCCTTGGATATTCCGAACTCACAACGCAGCTTCCCCCGTCTGGCATAGCGACCGCGTCGAGAACGTCGAGCCATTTGGAAAACCGGCGTTGCCACCGGACCTCGCCAGTCGGACTAATCTTCTCGATCACCAGCGGAGACTGATCGCCCACGGTTAAAAGATCTCCGTCCGTAAGAGGAATCACACGCCAAAAAATGGGGCCGCTGGTCCCGAAGATGCGAACGGGACTCCCGGTAGCCCCGGATTTGGAAAAAGGAGCATAGAACGCACCCCGCGACTCAATGTTACGGCCTCGCCCGCGCGTCACATTGATCAGAAAGCCAGCGGGTCCCGCGGACGTGATAGCAGGAAAGTACTCCGCCAGATCCGTGCCCACGTCGCTAGGAACAGGCACTTCAACTGCGAGTTGCTGATTGCTCGAGCCGTCGATGCGGAAGAGAGTCTGCGTGCGGTTATAGGCACCCGTCCGAGTGAAGGCGCTGGTTAGCACCCAGAGGTCGCCCTTCCCATCGACTCCAGCGCCCCGCAGGAAAAATAGATTCGAGAACCCGGCAAAATCGCGCTCCCATTGAACCTGGTAGTTCGACGAAGGTTCCGCGCCGGTAAGAGATGCCGCGATCCAGAGCACAAATGCGATTAGAATCGTCGCGCTGACCATCCTTGCCGACAGCTGCATCTTGTTTGTCCATTGATGATACTTCGTGCCCCAACCGTCAACGCAAGCGAGTAAGCTAAGATACTTCCGCCAATGTCTCTCCGGCTCTCGGAATCGCAAGCCCGCCGCCTGCTCACGGTCGTATTCGCGTTGGCCGCGCTTTATCAGGCCGGTTCCTCCGCCGCGTCCATCGACGTGCTGCGCCACGGCGCCACCGAGGCGCGAACTCCCATGCTATTCGGCTTCCGCCTGGACGAAGTTTCCGGAGTCTTGCCGGAAGGAGAAGCGGCCGGCGTGAAACTGCGCGATGTCCTGGAACAGGTGGACGGCAAGCCTTTCAGCGGCGAGCTTGTCCTTGACCAGATCCTGGGCCAAAAGCGTCCCGGAGACATCCTGCATTGCGTTCTGCGCCATCCCGATGGCACTCGCTTTACAGCCGATATCCATTTAGCGCCTATCCG
This sequence comes from Bryobacteraceae bacterium, assembly GCA_965225785.1. Classification (GTDB taxonomy): domain Bacteria; phylum Acidobacteriota; class Terriglobia; order Bryobacterales; family Bryobacteraceae; genus Bog-113. The sequence goes on from CBDDBV010000036.1 coordinate 610,290, forward strand.
GGACAAGCCCGCGTCGCTGGCCGCGTGGCTCTTAACCCTGGCGATTGAACTTTTTCTGCCTATTTTTTGTCTGGCGCTCGGTTTCTGGGTGGTGCTGGCGCGTCCGGAAGACCGGCTCGCCTGGCTCCTGCTGGCGCTGATGATCGGCTTCTCCCAATTTGTCGAAGGCTTCTCCTGGAACTGGCCGCTCATGTGGCTGGCCGTGTTATGGAATGCGATCACCGGACAGGCATTTGGATTATGGCTAACCTGTCTGGTCCTGTTCGGAATCTACTTCCCGGAGCGCGCCGAATTCGACCGGCGCCATCCCTCATTGAAGTGGCTGTTGCTCATCCCGCTACTCTTATTAGCCGCTCTGTTTGGCGCGTTTCAGATCGGAAGCGCCTATAGCTACCGGTCAATCGCTTCGCTGCGGCCTACATTGCGTTTTCTGGTGCGTGTTCCGCTTTATACCTACCTGGCGTTCGCCGCCATTTCGGCGTTTTTCGCTCTGCTTGGATTTAAGGGCGGAATCGCAAAAGGGGATTCGCGCCGCCGGCTGCGCATTCTCTATGTGGGTACGGCCGCCAGTCTGACCCCATTGTTCATCGTCGCCGTCATCAGCGTGGTGCGGCATGAGGATGTTTTCCGCGGAATCCCGGATTGGGCACGCATCGTCACGCTGCTGATGCTCCTGCTGTTCCCACTGACCATGGCTTATGTGATCGTGGTCCAGCGGGCTATGGCGGTGGGCGTCGTCGTCAGACAGGGACTTCAATATGCGCTGGCCCGCCGCAGTCTCCAGATCTTCCGAAGCATCATTCTGATCACCGCCATCGTAGTCCTACAAAACGCTTTCAGCGAGAAAAACACCGGCGTTGCCGAACGCATCGCCGCGGTCTTCTTACTTGCCGCCGTCATCGCCCTGCGCGGCCGCTATTCTAAACGCCTCTCCGAATTGATAGATCGCCGCTTCTTCCGCGAGGCTTATAGCGCCGAAATCCTCATGAGCGAACTCGCCCAGGAAACCCGTCGTTTTACCGAACCCGAGCCGCTCCTCTCCACCGTCACTCATCGCATCGCCGGAACCCTGCACATCTCTCAAATGTCGGTTTTCCTGCGCGATCAGGACCGCTTCTGCGTCGCTCAAACCATCGGACCGCAGCCCAACGGCATCTCCTGCCTGTCTACGCAAGGCCGTTCGGTGGGGCTGCTCGAAGAAGCCAGCAAGCCGGAGTTGGTGTACTTCGACGACCCCCGCAGTTGGGTCCATGGCGCCGCTCCGGATGAGCAGCGAAAGCTTCGCAGCTTGAACGCGGAAGTGCTTCTGGCGCTACCCGGACGCAGCGAGCTACTGGGGCTCATCGCACTCGGCCCGAAGCTGTCGGAGCAGCCGTATTCCTCGTCCGATCTCAACCTGTTGCAATCGGTCGCGGTGCAGACGGGACTGGCTCTGGAGAATACGCAATTGCTGGCGGCGGTGGCGCGGGAAGCCGGTCAGCGCGAGCGGCTCAACCGGGAGATGGAGATTGCGCGGGAGGTGCAGGAGCGCTTGCTTCCGCAGTCGCGCCCCGAGTTGCCGGGCGTCGATTATTGCGGCCTTTGCCGTCCCGCGTTGGCGGTGGGCGGCGACTATTTCGATTACATCCCGCGGCCCGATGGGCGCATGGGATTGGCGCTGGGCGATGTCTCCGGGAAAGGCATCTCGGCCGCATTGATGATGGCCAGCCTGCAGTCGCTGCTGCGCGGGCAGATCGCCGCCGGGTTGGACGACGTCGCTTTGCTGATCACCAACACCAACCGATTGATCTACGAAGTATCCACCTCCAATCGCTACGTCACGTTTTTCTACGGCGAGTACCATCCGATGACACGGCAGTTGGTCTACGTGAATGCCGGACACAATCCGCCGATCATTCTCCGGGGCAGCGAGGTAATCAGGCTGGAGGCTTGCGGTCCGGTTGTAGGACTATTGCGAACGGTTGAGTATGAGAGCGCGATCTTTCAATTTGAAGCGGGAGACATCATGATCGTGTATACCGACGGTATGAGTGAAGCGATGACGGTTGAGGAGGAAGAATGGGGCGACGACCGGCTAATCGCGGCGGCGCGAGCCTGCTACGATGAGAACTCATCCGGCATGACTCGGTCGATCATGCGGGCGGCCGACGGGTTTACCGCCGGCGCAAACCAGTACGACGACATGACGGTAATCGTGTGGAAGAGCCTGTGAATATTGCGATTTACTTGCTATCATCTTAGTTCGCCGAGACCGCGCTTCGGGGCCGGGGACTAAAGCCCATAAATGGTATCAATCTCGGTAGTTATTCCCGCTAAGGATTCAGCGATTCATCTGAAGAGTTGCCTGCGATCTTTAGCATCTGCAACCGCGCAAGCGTTCGAATGCATTGTGGTCGACGACGCGTCGGCGGACGATACGGCGAGTGTCGCCCGCGCGTTCGGAGTGCGCTATATGCGCAACGACCAGTGCCGCGGTCCGGCGTTTTCCAGAAACCGCGGCGCGGCGGTGGCAACAGGCGACATCCTCCTGTTTCTCGACGCGGATACGACCATCCATCCGGACGTGGTGGAGCGAGTTGCCAAGCGATTTTCAACCGAACCCGAACTGGATGCCCTGGTGGGTTCCTACGACAACGCCCCGGCCGATCCGGGGTTTGTTTCGGTCTTCCGCAACCTGTTTCATTGCTTCGTCCATCAGCACGGCGCGTTGCATATGGATTCGTTCTGGACGGGCTGCGGCGCCATCCGCCGTAGCGTGTTCGAGGGCTGCGGGGGATTTTCGGTGCGCTACCGGAAGGCGGCGATCGAAGACGTGGAGTTCGGGTATCGCCTGGCAGCCGGCGGTCGGCAGATCCAACTGGACCGGCAGCTTCAAGTGAAGCACCTGAAGCGATGGACCTTCCGGAGCCTCATCTCCACCGACATCTCCAACCGCGGCATCCCCTGGACTCTGCTTGTTTTACGAACGGGTAAGCTGCCCGACAATCTGGTCACTAGAACGAGTGAACGTTTTTGCGTGGTTTTCACCGCCCTGATGGTTGTCAGTCTTGCGGTTGCGGTGGTCGCGTTAACGACGGGCTCGGTCTTCACCGGCTCGGCCGCGGTGGCGGTGGGCGCGGCCAGCTTCATTGCTTTTCTACTTCTCAACCGGCCGGTGCTGCATTTCTTTCGGGAGATTCGCGGCCTGAAGTTTGCGCTGGCGGTGATTCCCATGCTGCTCATCTATCACTGCTGCAATCTGGTCTCTATCGCCTGCGCTCTCTTCCTGTATGTGCAGGATCCGAAGGTGCGCGCCCCTGAAACGATCTCCGCTCCCGCCGCTTCCCGGAACGTGGAAGCGTCGTAAGAGCCGCGCCCAACATGCGGCCGCATGTGATAACGTGATCGCAAGAATGTTGACTCAAACAAAGGAGCGGTTCGATGCAACGCGCGTTGATCGTCATGGTTTCACTTCTCGGTATCGGGGTATTCGCGCCTGAGGCGGGCACGGGCGCAGTCGAGAATCACCAGGGGCCTTTCGTGCTGGTCGCAAACCAGGGCGACCGCAGCCTGAGCATTATCGATTCCGGCTCGGCCAAGCAGATCGCGGCCGTTCCCGAAGGCGGAGTTACGGGGCATGAGGTGATTGCGTCCGCGGATGGAAAGCTGGCCTACGTTCCGATGTATGGCAGTTCCGGTGTGGGTAAGCCGGGCACCGACGGAAGCACCATGGTGGTCATCGATGTGATGAGCCACAAAGTGGTCAACACGCTGGATTTCGGCCATGGCGTGCGTCCGCACTGCCCCGTTCTCAATCCGAAGGATGGGATGCTTTATGTGACTACGGAGCTGGACCAGACGGTTTCGGTCATCGATCCGAAGACCCTGAAGATCGTCGGCTCGGTTCCCACCGGCCAGAACGAGTCGCACATGCTCGCTATTTCACATGACGGGCGGCACGGCTACACGTCGAACGTGGGACCCGGAACGGTTTCCGTGCTGGATCTGAAAGCGCGGAAAAAGATCACGATTATCCCCATCTCGAAGAACGCGCAGAGAATCTCCATCTCGCCCGATGACAGCATGGTCTTCACCTCCGATCAGACGCAGCCGCAACTGGCCGTGATCGACACGGCGACGAATAAGATCAAGACGTGGGTGCCGCTTCCAGGCACCGGGTATGGAACGGCGCCGACGCTCGACGGCCGTCATCTTCTGGTCGCCGTGCCGCACGTGAATAAAGTTGCGGTGGTGGACCTCGGCACGTTGAAGGTGACCCAGACCATCGATGTACCGAGCGCCCCGCAGGAAGTGCTGATGCGCCCCGACGGCAAGACCGCCTATGTGTCCTGTAACTCCAGCGGAAAGGTGGCCGTGATCGACCTGACGAACTTCACGGTGAAGCAGTTGATCGACGCGGGCAAGGGCGCCGATGGACTGGCGTGGTCCAAATTGGCGATGGCCGCGAGCATTTAGGACCCGTGGCGCTCATGGGGCGTTCCTGACGGCCCGCGTGGTTTGCAACAAAGTCGCGAGCATGGAATCGTGAGCTCTCACCCTGATCTGTTCGCGCGAGCCGAACAACGGCTTACGCGAAAGAGAGATCACCTGACACTCGGCGTAAACGGCGCGTCCCGTCTGCCGAAGGCGCCAGTAAGAATTCAAACGCCACGCGATGCCGTGGTCTTCGCCTTCCGGGAGCAGGTCGGTGTAGGGCGCGCGGCCGCTATCGCTCTCGCGAATGAGAATTGATCGCGAATCCACCAAGGTGTCGCCATTCACCTCGCGATACTCCACGTCGGATTTCATATCGAACGCGAAGTGCATCCCGAATGTTTCGATCTGTTCGGTCACCAGGCGCACGCGATACCGGGCCTCTTTGCCCGATGTTGAAACCGTGGACGCGGATGCCGCCTTCACTTCCGGTGCGTAAGTGGCGGGGTACGCCGGGTAGTTCTCCAAGATCGCGCGCACCGACGCAACGGTGGCATTCGGGATCACGATTACGCCGATCCAGTGGTGGATGAAACCGTCGGGGACGTCGTGATCCGCATTGGTCCCGTTCGGATTCAGATCTCTTACCAGAGGTTTTCCCGGTTCCGTCTGGAGCAGCGGGCGGGCGCTTGGCGCAACCTTCTCAAAACGCCCGATGTAGTCGTTCCATGCCGGGAGCGTGTGGGGTTGGAGCTTGGTGGTGAACACCGCGCCCACACTTTCCCTCGGCGCCGCCAGCAAAGACAAGAGCGCGCAAGCGGTAAACCGGTTCCGCGTCGCCTCCCAATGTCTCAACGGTGATCCTCCACGGCCTCGCTTCCATTCTTCGCGCAGTCCGGCATCCCCACACCATTCACGAAAGCGCCCGCCAGCCGCACATCGCCGGGCATCGCGGCGTGGATGCGTGCCATGAGCTTCGCATGTCCCACGCCGTACTGGGGCATCGAATTCGGCCAGCGGTAAACGCGCGTGAACAGCGGCTCGGCCGCAACGCCGGCGATGCGCTTCAGGTCGGCGCGGACGTCGGGAAGCAGGGATTCCGAATGGTCGCCGGAGACAAAACAGCGCAGGATTGTTTTGCCCGCGGGCGCGCGTCCGGGGAATTTGTTGGTCACCCACGTCCCGGCCAGAATGGTTTGCCGTTGGCTGCGAGGGACCAGGAACCCGAAGCCGTTGGGAGGCTGCTCCATCGCGCTTCGCCGAAAGCCGAACGCGAAAATGGTGGCGGACGAGTGCGGGATTTCGCTGAGCATGGCGCCTGCCCCAGTTCCACTAAGCAGTTCGGAAGCGGCCGGCGCTCCGCACGCCAGAATGATCGGCGAACCGGCGATCCAGTTTCCGGCGGCGCGCACGCGTCCGGATTCGATGCGTTCGGCCGATGCGCGGATGATTTGCACTCGCGGTCCGAGCCGCGCGACCAGGGCTTGCGGGATCTGTCCCAAACCTTCCCGCATGGATTCGAACAACGGTCCGGAGGGCGCTGCATCGCGCCGCGCGCCCCGAATGAGGCTGCCGCATGCGCGTTCGTACTCCACGAACTTCGGCAACACTTCCGCCGCCCCCAGCGACTCGGGATTGCCTCCGTAGACGCCGGCGAACAACGGTTCGGCGAGATACTCCAGGGCCTCCGGACCGAAATGATCGAGCACCAGGTCCGCGACGGTGCGCGCTTCCGGATGAAAGGGTTTGCGGCGGGTTTCCGCCAGCATGCGGAACTTGGTCTTCCAGCCGATCAGGCGCGATTCGAACAGCGGCCGCCACTCCGTGGGTGCGATCATCCGCAATCCGCGCGGAAGGGGAAGAAGCCTGCCGTCGCGGAAGATGAAGGTGCGGCGGACGTCTTCATTGCACGGAATAATATCCGCTTCCAGACCCACCTCCGCAGCCAGATTTCGGAGCCAGGGTTTGGTGCGGATCCAGCTATCGGCGCCGCATTCGACGATGCAGCCGTCAACGCATTCGGTGCGAAGCAGGCCGCCCAACGGACCGGGATCGATCAGAATCGTTTCGGCGCCTTGGCCGGCGAGCGTCCAGGCCGCGCTTAGTCCGGTGATTCCGCCGCCGATGACAATGGCCGGCACGTTGGTCCGCTAGGGGCGGAAGTCGCGAACCATCTGGACGACCGCCTTCACGTTCTCGACCGGTGTCTCCGGAAGAATGCCATGGCCCAGATTGAAGATGTGGCCGGGCCGCGTACCAGTGCGGCGCAGCAGATCCTGCACGCGCTGGCGAAGTTCCGGCAAGGGCGCGAAGAGCACTACGGGATCCAGATTGCCCTGAATGGCCGAGCGATAGCTGATGTCCATCCAGGCCTGGTCGATGTTGATCCGCCAATCGCAGCCCAGCACGTCCCCGCCCGCGGCGTGCAGCTCGCGGAAGAATCCGGAAGCTCCCGTGCCGAAGTGAATCACGGGGACGCCGCCGGAACGTATGCGTTCAATCAGCGCGCGGGAGTAAGGGGCGGCGTAGCGCACGTAATCGTCGGAACCGAGCGCCCCCACCCAGCTATCGAACACCTGAATGGCCTTGGCGCCGCTGGCAATCTGGCTGATGGCGAAGGGCGCGAGCACATCCACGATCTTGCCCATGAGCCGGCGCCAGAGCGTTTCGTCGGAGTACATGAGCTTCTTGGTCCGGATGAAATTCTTCGATGCTCCGCCCTCGATCATGTAGCTCGCCATGGTGAAGGGCGCGCCCACGAACCCGATCACGGGGATGCGACCGCCCAGCGCGCGGGTCACCATTTGAATCGCTTCGCCCACATAGCCAAGATCATCCACGCTCTCAGTGGAAAGCGAATCGATGTCATCGCTGGTGCGAACGGGGTTATCGATGATGGGGCCTTCCCCCTGGGCGTAGCGCAGGCGCAAACCCATGGGCTCGACCGGCAACAGCAGATCGGCGAAGATGATGGCGGCATCGACGTCGAGCACTTCAATGGGCTGCAGAGTGATGGTGGCGGCGAGGTCGGGCCGCTTGCACATCTCCAGAATCCCGTGATGCTGCCGAATCTCGCGGTACTGCTTCATGTAGCGCCCGGCCTGGCGCATGAACCACACGGGGCGCACGTCGGTAGGGCGGCGCCTGCAAGCATCTAAAAAGCGACTATTCATGGGAGGATCGCGAGCGCCGATAGAAACACGAGGATATCAGTTTGTTTTGGCGATCGAAACGGGAAAGCGCGAGTCATCACCCTTTTGCCCGGCTCTTTTCGGCGCGCTTCAAGAGAATTTCAATGCGCTGATCCGCATCGGGGAATTTGTCCGCCTCGAAGTGGAGTTCGGGCATATGCCGCAGATCCAGCCGGCCGGCCAACTCATGCCGCAGAAAGCCCGCCGCATTTTCAAGCGCGGTCAAACCCTGCTTCTGCTCCTTGGCGTCACCCTTCACCGCCACCCGTACATAGGCATGTCGGGCATCATGAGACACGTCCACGGCCGAGATTTCGATGGAACGTACGCGCGGATCGGCCATTTCAAAGCCGATAATCTCCAGAAGCTCCTCACGGATCGCTTCCGACACACGCGCTGTTCGCCTTTCGTCCATTGATTTACCAAAGCTCCAAATCGGCGCGAACCAGATCACCGCCCAGCAGCGCCGCACATTCGTCTTCCACCGCGCGCAGCATCTGCTCGCAATGGATCCGGTCGGCTGAAACGGCCGCAGCCGCGATCACCGACCACTGCCAGGTATCCATGCCGTCGATCTCCGCCACCGCCACGTTGAACTTGCTGCGCAACCGGTCTTTCAGGCTCTTCACCACGTGGCGCTTGTCTTTCAGGGAATGCGAACTCTCGACGTGCAGCTCGATGGTCAGCACCCCTACGGTCGCGGGCACGCCGGTCTACCCGAGCACCGGAGCGATCCTCTCCGTGACAAAGGCGTCGATCACATCGCCCGCTTTCACATCGCCGAAATTCTCAATCGTGATCCCGCATTCCATTCCGGAGCGCACTTCGCTGACATCGTCCTTGAAGCGGCGCAACGAACCGACCTTGCCGGTATGGACCACCACCTTATCCCGGGTTAAGCGCAGCAGACAATCGCGCGTAATGGTGCCATCCGTGACCAGACACCCGGCCACCATGCCCACCTTCGACACGCGGAACGTATCGCGCACTTCGGCGCGTCCACGTGGAATCTCCCGGTACACCGGCTCCAGCAGGCCGGTCATCGCCTTCTTGAGTTCGTCGGTGAGGTTGTAGATGATCGAATGCAGCCGGATGTCCACCTTCTCGTGCTCGGCGGTGGCTTCCGCCTTCCGGTCAGGCTTCACGTTAAAGCCGATCACAATGCCGTTCGAAGCGGACGCCAACAGCACGTCGCCTTCGTTGATGGCACCCACGCCCGCGCGCAGAACGTTAATCCGAACCTTGTCGGTGGAGAGCGCCTGCAGGGTATCGCTGAGAACTTCCGCGGAGCCTGCGACATCGGCCTTGAGAATGATGGGAAGTTCCTTCGTTTCCCCCGCCGCCATCTGCTTCTGGAACTGCTCGAGCGTGATCCGCTTGTTCTTGGCGCGCGCTTCTTCCCGCGTCTTTTCCTCGCGGTGCATGACGATCTGCTTGGCCTTGGCGGTATCGGTGACCACCTGGAATTCGTCGCCCGCGTCCGGCAGCGACTGCAGACCGAGCACTTCGACCGGCATGGACGGACCGGCCTCGCGGATCTGCTCCCCGCGATCGTTGAGCATGGCGCGGACCTTACCGAAGACTTCGCCGCAGATGAAAAAGTCGCCGACACGCAGCGTGCCGTTGCGGACCAGAACGGTCGCTACGGGGCCGCGCCCACGATCCAGTTTGGATTCGATTACCGAACCCATGGCGGGCCGCAGCGGATTGGCTTTTAAGTCCTGGATTTCCGCCACCAGGAGAATCATTTCGAGCAGGTTGTCGAGACCCGCCCGGGTACGCGCGGAAACCGGCGCCATCACCACGTCGCCGCCCCAATCCTCGGCGAGGAGCCCGCGATCGGAAAGCTGCTGTTTGATGCGGTCCGGTTGGGCGTCCGGCTTGTCAATCTTATTGATGGCGACGACGATGGGAACTTTGGCGGCGCGCGCGTGATCGATAGCTTCCAGGGTCTGCGGCATGACGCCGTCATCCGCCGCGACCACCAGCACGACCACGTCCGTGATCTTGGCGCCGCGCGAGCGCATCCGCGTAAACGCTTCGTGACCGGGGGTGTCGATGAAGACGATCTTCTGATCGTTCTTCTCGATAAAATACGCGCCGATGTGCTGAGTGATTCCGCCGGCTTCGCGATCCGCCACATGTGCCGACCGGATGGCATCGAGCAGACTGGTCTTACCGTGATCGACGTGGCCCATGATGGTAACCACGGGCGGCCGCCGGAAGAGATCCTTTGCTTCCTCGGCGATTTCGATATCGAACATCGCCTCTTCTTCAAAGGTGATGGTGGAGGTGGAGGCGCCGAATTCGCGGGCAAGATCGGTGGCAAGCTGCCCGTCGAGCGCCTGATTGATGGTGGTGAAGATGCCGCGATCGAGCAGCTTCTTGATCACCAGGTTGGCTTTCACGTCGAGCTTCTCGGACAGTTCCTTGACGGTGACGCCCTCGGAAATGGTGATGTCACGATTGATGGGCGGCGGCCCTTGTTCGCGCTCGCGGCGCATCGGCCGCAGCGACTTCTCCTGCTCCTCGCGCTCACGATGGTTTTGAGGACGCGCCGTGCCGCGGCTTTGCGGGCGCCGTGCCTGATCCGGCGTGGGCGCGGGTACCAGACCGGGCGCCCCGAAAGGACTTCGCGGAGTGGTCGGATGCATCGGCCGCGCTCCGGGCGGACGCGTGCCGGGAGCACCCCCCGTGCGGGCGTAAGCACCCTGCTGTCCGGGGCGCGGCGGTTGGCCCGGTCTGGGTTGCCCCGGACCGAAGATGGGACGGCCGGGCTGGGTGGTCTGGGGCGGACGCTGGGGTAATCCGGGCCGGGGTTGCGCCGGACCGGGAGCTCCGGGCGCGGTGGAACGCTGCTGTTCGGTAAGCTTGCGGGCCAGGTCCGGGCGTGGGGGGACGATCGGACGCGGCGCGGGCTGCCCGGCTAACGGTCTCGCCCCGTGGGTCTGCTGGCCCGGCTGATAGCTGGGGCGGGGCGCAATGGGCGCGCCGGGAGTGGCGCCGGAACGCGGAGGCGCGTTTTGCGGGCGGAGCGGCTGTCCCGCCTGCGGCCGCGGGCCCTGGGGAGCAAGCGGGCGCGGCGCACCCGGTCCACTGGGCCGCGCGGGCGCTGATGTGCCCATCGACGAAGGCGGCGGAGCGAAAGATCCTGAACCCGCGGGCATGGGCGCGCGTGGTCCGGATAGAACTTGTCCCGGTCTGGACGGCCCACTCCCCGCTGTGGGAATAGGACGCGGCGGAGGCGGTGCGGGTCGGCCGGGCGCGGAGGGATGAGGAGTGCTCTGACTCGGGGCGCTTGGAGTAGCCGCGCTCGGCACTACAGGAGTCGCCGGAGCGGGATGGGAAACAATTTTCGCTTCGGGTTGCACCGTGGTGGGCGCGGCCGGCGTCGGATGTGGCGCGGCCGTCAACGGCGCTGCGGGAACTTCGGGCGCCATCGCCGCCGGCGCGGAAGGCTGCGGGCGCGGCTGACCTGCCACCGGTGGCCGAATCGGCCCCGCCAGTGGAGGACGTAACGAAATTCTTGGCGATGGGCGCTCTTCTTCAGGGCTGGACGCGCCGGATTCCTCCGCTGCGTTCCCCGCCTTCATCTCTTCCCGCGCCGCGTCCGAAACGCTGGTCGTGCTCGACGCCGCCGGCGGATCTTCGAGGGCCGTTGCGGAGGATTTCTGTTCCACCATGCGTGCTTCGGATGCTCCCTCGTGCGAATTGCGGGAATGGGTTCCGTTGAAGTGCGACCGCTCACCGGTACCCGAGTTGCCGCCCGAGCCACGTCCGGAGCCACCGCCGACGAAGAAATCGCGAAGTTTCTCCGCAACGTCCTCATCCACTGAGCTGGAGTGCGTCTTTTTTTCGGTCACGCCGAAGTCCGGCAATTTATCGAGTATCAGGTTCGCCTTGACTTCGAGGTCCCGTGCCAGCTCATTTATACGAATCTTCTTCATAGAAAAGCGGTCGAATTACACTTGAGGGTTCGTAGACTGGCTGGTTGGTCCGCTTACATCACCCTCTGCTCCTTGTGGCCCTGCTCCTTCGGTATCTTCTATCGTAACAAAGTCCTCGGAATTGCTTCCATTCACGGCTGAAACTTCGACGGCTTCCGTTCCTTCGAGATCGGCATGCGAACCGGTTTCACCGGGAGCGGACTCAAGGTCCGAACCGGGAGCATCTTCCGCTTCGGCCGCGCGAGACTCCAAGCCGCCTTCCTCCGCCGCTTGATCGGTCGATTCGATCACCCCTTCTTCGCCATACGCCTGGCCGTAGTAAGCGTTCACAGCGGTCTGAATGCGCTCGATGATTTCTCCGTCAATGCCGGGGATCTCCTCCAGTTGCTCCGGCGTCATGTCGCCGAGCTTCTCCACCGTCCCTACGCCGCCCGAAACCAGGTTGTCCGCAATCTGTTCCGCAAGACCGTATTCGATCAGGATGGAAACAGGCGAGCCCTGCGCCAGCGCCGCCATGGCGTACTCCACTTCCTGACGCTTCTCTTCTTCGCTCTTGATATCGATCTTCCAGCCGAGCAGTTTAGCCGCCAACCGCACGTTCTGGCCCTTCTTACCGATGGCGAGAGATAACTGGGAGTCATCCACAATCACTTCCATATGCTTCCCCATCAGATCCACCACGGTGACGCGGGTGATCTTGGCCGGGCTGAGCGCATGCGTGGCGAACTGAACGGGATCTTCCGACCATTCGATAATGTCGATTTTTTCTCCGCGCAATTCGCGGATGATGGACTGCACCCGCATCCCTTTCATACCCACGCATGCGCCGACGCAATCCACATCGCGGTCGCGGCTCCAGACGGCGATCTTGGTGCGCTCGCCCGCTTCCCGCGCGCATCCCTTAATGAGCACAGTGTTGTCGTAGATCTCGGGAACTTCCTGCTCAAACAGCCGCTTGACCAGCTCCGGATCGGCCCGGGACACGAGCACGCCCGGACCCTTGCTGGATTTATCCACCAGCTTGATCACACAACGCACTCGATCGCCCACGCTGTAGTTTTCCAGGCGGGACTGCTCCTTCTTCGGCAGGCGCGCTTCGGTCTTGCCCAGGTCCACCACCAGGTCCGGCGCTTCGATGCGCTTCACCACGCAGTTCACCAGTTCGCCCGCGCGGCCGGAATATTCCTGATAAATGGTGTCGCGCTCCGCTTCCCGAACCTTCTGGAATATCACCTGTTTAGCGGTCTGCGCGGCGATGCGGCCTAACCCCTCGGTCGGCTTGGAAATGCGGACTTCCGCGCCTACTTCGGCATCCGGATTGATCCGGTGCGCTTCGCCGACGCTCATCTCTTTCACCGGATCCACCACCGGATCGGCCACCGTTTTCACCGCGAATAGCCGGATGGAGCCGGTGCTCTCTTCCAACTCCGCGATCAGATCTTCGGTGGTGCGGAAATGCTTGCGCGCGGCGATGAGCAGCGCGTCCTTCACCGCATCGAGCACAATCTGGGTGTCGATGCCTTTTTCCTTGCTCAGCATTTCGATGGACGAATAAATGTTTTCCAAGATATTTCCTTTTTCCGTGGCGTTCCGGCGAAGTTCCCGGCTACCACTCAAACTTCAAATTGGCGCGGTCAATGGCGGTGTACGGAATATGAATGCGCTCGCCCGCCGCCGTCTCCACAAAAACCCCGGCTTCTTCGGTTCCGGCCAGCGTGCCTTCCACCAGTCGGCTTTTGCGTTCCGCATTTTCTGATTCCCGCATCACCACGCGAACCTTATGGCCCTCGAAGCGCTCAAAATCCGCGGGCTTCTTCAACTTGCGCTCCACACCAGGGGAACTGACCTCCAGCGTGTAGTGCCCGGGGATGGTGTCCTCGGCATCCAGAAGATCGCCGACTTTCTGGGAGACCGCTTCGCAATCCGAGTGGGTTACGCCTTGCGGCTTGTCGATATAGATCCGCAGCAGATGATTACGGCCGGTCCCTTTCAACTCCACTTCAACGATTTCGATTCCCTCAGACTGGCCGACGCGCCCGGCAACTTCCTCAATGCGCGCAACCGTCGCTTGCCTGGACATTCCAAACCTCAACCATTTCAAGAAAGGCTGGAAGGCAATAAAAAAGTGGGCTTTCGCCCACTGCAATTGACCGCCAACTCAAGAACCTATTTTAGCGCGTTTGAAACGAATTGCAACATTTCGATGCTCCTGCCGGGCCGTGGACCCGGATCGCCGCGATCGGAGTGTAACAACAACCCTCTAGTGCTGCTCGGCTTCCGCGATGTGGCGCAGCGCGATAATCGCCGCGCCCGCGCCCAACGCCTTGACCAGAGTCGGGTGCTGGGAGTAGAAATTGCCGGCCTGCTCCATTACGGAAGGGTTCTGCTGCGCCGCGTGGTTTGCCAGTTGTTCCACGGCTTGGGGCGGAATTTGCTGAGCCAGCTCAGGTGTCACCTGCGGCTGAGCGCCATACCCACCCCCCATTCCGCTCAATACTCCGCCCAACAAGCCGCCCAATCCAGCCGAACCCGCATACGGGAGAAGCTGATTGATAATGCCCGCGCGCTGTTGAGGGTTCGATTGATCGAACATCGAAGAGATATTCTGGCCAAACGATCCGGTTTGCGGTGACTGAAATACCCGCGTGAGCGCGCCCGCAAGGAACGCGGGGGCGGTTTGCTGCGCCACCTGGCCGAGGTGATCGGACGCCTGCTCCGGATTTGCCGGTGCGCTCCCGCCGGAATATTGTTGAAGAATTCCACCAAGCTGATCGAAGAGGCTCATAAAGTTATCCCGGTATAACGAGGTTCATCCCGGCGCGGATGTGGTCCGGATTGTCCAGCTTGTCCCGATTCGCTTCGAAAATCTTGTTATATTCGCTGGCCTTTCCGTAAAAGTGCTCCGAGATCTTCGACAAATTGTCCCCCGGCTGCACCGTGTAAGTCCGCTGCTGCGTGGTACCGCCTACGGCCTGGGCTTGCTGAGCCGGAGGCTGCAGCGCCGAATTCACCACGATGTCGGCTGTCAGGTCGCTGTAATTAGCGTCCACCTGTTTAATCTGGTTCCAGACGGTATTCTTAAGATCTTCATTCGCTACTTCCGCCCGGATGAAAAGCTTGTCGCCCTCCATGTTGACGTTCTCTAAATGTCCGCCAACCTTCTGGATGGAATCGAGTACTGTCTGATACTTTGCTTTTAGTTGATCGAGGGTTTGTGCCATGAGGCCTAACCTAGTGCACTCCCAATTCCCCGGGCGCGGTCCAGTTACTCAGATGGTGACTTACTTTACCTTGGGCTTCCAAATGAACCAGATGCGCTAAAACCTCGAAAATGGCGAAGCGGTAATCGAGCGGCGTAAGCGAGCGTTCCCACAAGAGGCCGGTAATCTGGTGCGCCGTGCGCGGCTGGTGCGTGACCATCGCCTCAATCCGCGCGAGCCTCGATCGATGATGCGTGGTGGTTTTCTCAATCCACGCGCGATGATCGGGAATCGGCTCCCCGTGCCCGGGCAGAACCAGCCGGATGTCGAGGGTTTCGATTTCCGCCAGCGACTTGAGATAGGCGTCCAGCGGATCGCCATCCGGCAGCCATCCGATATTCGGTGACGCGGTATCGATCAGATGATCTCCGCTGAACAGGATTCGCCGTTCCCGGTCAAGCAGACAGATGTGGCCCGGAGAATGACCGGGCGCCCAGATCACTTCGAGCGATCCGAAACGCTCACCGCCGGCCAGTCGAAATTCCGGGTCAAGGTTGGGAAACTGCCCGGTGATCAGTTGAAACGCCGCGTTCACCGGCCCCAGCATCTCCGGCCCGCTGCCCGCCAGCTCAAGCGCTATGCGGTTCCAATGGTTCCCCGTTTCCGGCTTGGCGAACTCGCGCAGCAGATCCGCTTCCAACGCGTGCATCGCGACGGACGCGCCGCTCGCCTGGCAGGCCTGTGGAACCAACCCGACATGATCGGGGTGCATGTGGGTGACGATCACGGTCCGAACGTCGGACCAGCCCACCCCGGTTCCGTTCACCGCCGCGTCGAGCGCTTTCCATGCGGCGGCGGTGCTCATGCCCGCGTCAATCAGCACCCATCCGTCGCCCGAATCCACCAGCCACGCATTCAGCGGAGCCATGGCAAACGGCAGCGGGACACGGAGCCGATGAATTCCCGGCGGAGTGCGGTGAGAAGTGTCTGAAGCGCTCAATCAACGATTGCTTTTGATCAGCGAAAGGAACTCGTCCCGGGTCTGCTTCTGTTCCCGGAAAACTCCCAGCATCGCACTGGTGACAGTACCGGAATGCTGTTTCTCCACGCCGCGCATCATCATGCAGAAGTGCTGCGCTTCGCACACGATTCCCACTCCCTGCGGCGCCAGGTGTTCCTGAAGGCACGTCGCCACTTCATGGGTCAGGCGCTCCTGAATCTGCAGGCGCCGCGCGAAGGCGTCCACAATACGGGGAATTTTGCTGAGCCCGATCACCTTGCCGTTCGGTATGTAACCCACGTGCATCTTGCCGTAGAACGGGAGCATATGGTGCTCGCACATGCTGAAGAACTCGATGTCCTTCACCAGCACCATCTCATCGTAATCCACGGTGTATAAGGCGTTATTCACCAGTTGCGCCACGTCGGTTTCATAGCCGCTGGTGAGAAACTTCAGTGCTTTATCCACGCGCTCCGGCGTTTGCAAAAGACCTTCGCGCCGGGGATCCTCACCCAGACTCTCGATAATCGATTCGATCTGCGGCGCGATGCTGACGTTTGCCGCATGCCGCGCCGGCATTTTCACTACGCTTTTGTTTTTAATCATTTCGCTTGGGAACAACTTCAAACCCGTTTGGGGGTCACTTCAAAGATGTTGCGGGCCGTCTCATAGATGCGAACTCGCTTGAGGCGCGCTTCCCCCGCGGAAAACGCCGAAGCCCACTGCTCCGATAGCCTGCTCTCAATGACGCGTCCCAGGTTCTCCGTGGTCGGAACTTCTTTTGCGAACTCGGGCAGTTCCACATTGAGGTTGCGGTGATCGTAGCGGCTGACCACGGCGCGGTGAACCAACTCATCGAGTTGATTCAAATCCACCGCGCGGCCCGTCTGCTCGTCGATCGCGCCTTCCGCGCTGACTTCGATTTCATAATTGTGGCCGTGCCCGAACGGGTTATTGCATTTCCCGAACAGTTCGGCGTTCGTGCGCTCGTCGAACGCATCCACATGCAGCCGATGCGAGGCGCTGAACCGATACCGTCGATTCACCGTGATCACAGCTGCTCCCCGTAATATTCCACGCTTAGATCGGACGTCTCATGAAGCTTAACGGAATAAAGCCGGCTACTTACGGATTGAAGCTTCGGGGCCAGACGCCGCCAGATCTCGACCGCAACATTCTCCGCCGTGGGAATGACGCTGCCGAACGGCGGCACTTCATGGTTCAGAAAGCGGTGGTCGAACGCCTCGATCACCTGCTCGTTCAGAATGTTTTTTACTTCTTTCAGGTCGCGCACCATACCGGTTACCCGGTCGGGTTCGCCTTCAATAGTGATTTCGACGATGTAGTTATGCCCGTGCCCGTGCGGGTTCGCGGCGGCTCCATAGAGCGCCTGGTTTTCCTCATCGCTCCACTTCGGGTTGCGGCAAACGTGAGAGGCGGAGAACTCCGCCTTGCGGGTGATGAACATCGGGCCTCTTCTTGGATGCGCGGGGAAGATGAACCGCTACACTCTAATATATCGCCCGTATGCAGAACCGTATTGACCGACTCCTGCTTGGCGGCATCGCCGTTCTGGTGGTCGCCTTCATTGCCGTTCTGGCGCAATCGCTCAACGATCACGTGATCAAGGAAGGCGACCGGGCGCCGGATTTCAGCATCCGCACCGATGAAGGCCGCACCGTTTCTCCCGCGGATTTCGGCGGCAAAGTTCTGGTGCTGAACTTCTGGGCCACCTGGTGCGCGCCCTGCGTGGAAGAGATCCCCACGCTCGATAGCCTGCAGCGTCATTTCGCCGGCTCCGGTCTGGTGGTCCTGGGCGTCAGCGTGGATA
This sequence comes from Bryobacteraceae bacterium, assembly GCA_965225785.1. Lineage (GTDB taxonomy): Bacteria > Acidobacteriota > Terriglobia > Bryobacterales > Bryobacteraceae > Bog-113. The sequence continues at coordinate 627,872 of CBDDBV010000036.1, forward strand.
CGGATCAGGACGCTTATCGCCGCTTCCTTGCCAAAAACCGCGTTTCCTTCCTCACCGCGCGCGAGGACACCCGCAAAATCAATGCCGACTACGGCACCTTCCAGTACCCCGAGACCTACATCATCGACCGCTCCGGCAAGGTGGTGAAGAAGATCATCGGGAAAGAAACGTGGAACGATGAACGTGTCGTGAACTATGTCCAGTCGCTCCTTTGACGGCGCTGTAGCCGAAGCCGCGGAACCGAAGTTCTTACCGTCGCAGGCTAAGCGCAAACTGGTTTCGCTACTCGGCCCGCGTGGTTACCTCGATCGGCCGCAGGACCTCACGCTCTATGAGTACGATGGCAGCGTAGACAAAGTGAAGCCGGAAATGGTGGTGTTTCCGCGCACCACGGAAGACGTGGTGGAAATCGTGCGTCTGACCGCCGAACATGATGTCCCCATCGTGGGCCGGGGCGCCGGAACCGGCCTTAGCGGAGGCTCCATTCCGAAGGAAGGCGGCGTCGTCATCGGATTCTCGCGAATGAATCGCATTCTCAAGATGGACCCGGCCAACGAGCGCGCCGTCGTCCAGCCCGGCGTCGTCAACCTGGAATTGAACTTGGCGGCGAACCATCACGGTTACTTCTTTGCGCCCGACCCTTCCAGCCAAAAAGCCTGCACGCTCGGCGGTAACGTCGCCGAAAATGCCGGCGGCCCGCATACCCTCGCTTACGGTGTGACGACCAACCACGTGCTCGGCCTGGAGTGCGTGCTTCCCGATGGGACGCTCTTCGAAACTGGCGGGACGTTGCCGGACCTGCCGGGTTACGATCTAACCGGATTACTTACCGGGTCGGAGGGAACCATGGCGCTGGTGACTAAAATTACCGTGAAGTTAGTCCGTCAGCCGGAAGCGGTCAAGACCATCCTCGCGATTTACGAATCCACCGACCATTGCGCCGATACCGTCGCCGAAATTACCGCCCGTCTGATTACTCCCGTCGCCGTGGAGATGCTGGACGGCCCTATGCTGCGCATGGTGGAAGAAGCCACCCACGCCGGCTATCCGATGGACGCGGCCGCGGTATTACTGATCGAGTTGGAAGGTCCGCGCGAGGCCGTCGAGGAGCAGGTGGAGCAAATTCGGGAAGTCTGCGCGTTGTGTCACGCGCGCGAGTTTCGGATCGCCCGGACCGCCGAAGAACGGGACCTTCTTTGGAAAGGCCGCAAGAACGCGTTCGGAGCCATCGGGCGGGTGAGTCCCACTTACTACGTTCAGGACGGCGTAGTGCCGCGTTCCAAAATCGCCGATACTCTGCGTCATATCGATGTTACGGGCCGGCGCCACGGGTTGCTGATTAGTAACATCTTCCATGCCGGGGATGGCAACATGCATCCCATTATTCTTTTCGACATGCGCAAACCGGGAGATTTCGCCAAGGCTCGCGCGGCGGGCGAAGAGATTCTGGAATTCTGTATTGCGGCGGGCGGCTCCATCACGGGAGAGCATGGCGTCGGCATGGAAAAGAACGAGATGATGGCGCGCCAGTTCTCCGGCGAAACCCTCGATACCATTCGCGACCTAAAGAATCTGTTCGACCCTCGCTGCCGCCTGAACTCGGGCAAGGTGCTGCCTACCGGAAAAGGCTGCATGGAGATCCGGCAGCGCACCCTGCTGTAGCACTCCCGCTTTGCCGTCCCTCATTCGTCACGCAGCGCTTACCCGTGGTGGATAGCACGTCGCCGGAGGCACTTTCCGCCATCCATCACCGCCGGACTGATATGGTGGGCAAAGATGGAGCTACTCATGAATAAACGTCTTACAAAACTAACAATTCCTCTTCTTGCTTTTAGCGGCGTAGCGCTCTGCCAAACGCCCGTCCTTACCTTTCACAACGACGTCTTTCGTTCGGGCTGGAACCATCAGGAAACCACTCTGACGCAGAGCAACGTAAACTCAACCGCCTTTGGGTTGCTGACGATTCTGCCGGCGGACGGCAAAGTAGATGCCGAGCCGCTCTATGTTCCGAAGCTGACTATCGCCGGCGCTACGCACAACGTGGTCTTTGTGGCGACGGAGAACGATACCGTCTATGCCTACGACGCCGATGCGGGCGGATCTCCGCTCTGGCAGGTGACCATGCTGAAGACCGGCGAGATTCCGTCCGATGATCGCGGCTGCGGCCAGGTAACTCCGCAGATCGGCGTAACCGCAACTCCCGCCATCGATCTTACGATCGGGTCGCACGGAACCATGTATGTCGTGTCGATGAGTAAGGATACTTCCGGCAATTACTATCAGCGGCTTCACGCGCTCGATATCACGACCGGCGCGGAACAATTCAGCGGGCCGATAACGGTACAGGCCACTTATCCGGGTACCGGCGAGGGGAGCAGCGGAGGTACGGTCACCTTCAATCCGGCGCAGTACAAAGAGCGCCCGGGGTTGCTCATCACCAACGGAGAAGTGATTACCACGTGGTCCTCGCACTGTGATGACCAGCCTTACACCGGCTGGGTGATCAGCTATGACGAGAAATCGCTTGCCCAGGTCAGCGTTCTGGACTTCACGCCCAACGGAAACGAGGGCTGTGTATGGCAGAGTGGGTCCGGTCCCGCGGTGGATGGCTCCGGTAACATCTACTTCCTGGCGGCGAACGGCACTTTTGACACCACGCTTACCGCATCGGGCTTCCCGATTAACAATGACTATGGGAATGCTTTTATGAAGCTTTCCAACACGGGCAAAGTGCTGAAGGTAGCCGATTACTTCACCATGTCGAATACCGTCTCCGAATCGGATACCGACACGGATCTGGGTTCAGGCGGAGCGATGCTACTGCCGCCGCTGAAAGATGCGACGGGCACAGAGCGCGCGCTGGCCATCGGCGCCGGTAAAGACACGAATATCTATGTGGTCGACCGGACAAACATGGGTAAGTTCAGTCCGTCCAGTAATAACGTTTATCAGGAACTGGCCGGAGCCGTCCACGGGGGCGCCTGGAGCTCGCCCGCATACTTTGAGGGCTACGTGTTCTTCGGCGGCGTAAACGATAACATCCGGGCGTTTGGATTTTCCAAGGGAAAATTTGTCGCTGCTACCACCACGCCCTCCACATTCGGCTATCCGGGCGCGACCCCAAGCGTTTCTTCAAACGGCGTGAGCAACGGGATTCTATGGGCCACAGAGAACACCAATCCGGCTGTTCTTCACGCATATAAGGTAACCAACCTGGGCACCGAGTTGTATAACAGCAACCAGGCCGGAACACGCGATCACTTCGGCAATGGGAATAAGTTCATCACGCCCATGATCGCCAACGGAAAGGTGTATGTGGCTACGCAAACCGGGGTTGGCGTTTTCGGTTTGCTGGCCCCGGCAAAAAAATAACGGGCCGGCCGGAAGCCGGCGCTATACGCTGACCGAGTAAGACGAAAACGCAAAAGCGGGCTGGATTTCCAGCCCGCTTTGCTCGTTTTTGAATCGCTGCGTTCCCTGCCGATAACCGCCTGACTTACTTGCGAATGAGAGGCAGAACGTCCGTCGACTCGCCGCTGAACCGCACTTCCTGGAGGATCGCGCCGTTAACATTCTTGCGGAACTCAAGCGAAGACGTATGGCTCTCCGCCGTCAGAGAACCAGGGTGCGTGATAACCATAGCAGCCCCACCCGAGCCTTTGATTAACAACAGGCCCGACGGATTTTCCCGCGCGACCACATACTGGCCCGCCGGGAGGTTAGCCGATCCCGCCCGAAACGCAAAGGGTACGGTGATCTTGACTTTGTCCATTTCCGCCGCAAAGCTTGGAATGGACGATGCCAATGCGACGATTGACAAAGTGATGATTTTTTTCGTTTGGTTGATCATAAGTCTCCTAGATTTCAAGAAATGAATCTTGCTCTCCGGCCCCGAACTTCGACTGGAGTTTGGTGCAGACTTTCAACTTGGAATGAAGGGTCCTCGATGGAGGTCACTACATTGGTCTACCCGGACTTACATTTCGCGGCCCGCTTACTTTTGTACAGCCGCTGGTTACAACCTCAGACTAACAAGCCCTGACCTCATTACCAAATTAGAAATTTGTATCCGTTGCATAGTGACGATTCCGCAAGCTAGTGAATACTAAGACGTTACGGTTGAGCCGATACAATTTAATTATGGAGTCGCGCGCTGTGACCGCTGTCCTGGGTGGTGGCATTATCGGCATGTCCATCGCCTGGAGGCTTGCGCAGGCGGGAGCAGCCGTCACCGTTTTCGATGCCGGCCGTATCGGCAATCAGGCGAGTTGGGCCGCCGCCGGAATGTTGGCTCCGGGCGGTGAATTTGAAGAAAGATCCGCCTGGTCCGAACTGGCACTGGAGAGTCTTTCTCTATATCCGGAATTCGTGCGCGAGTTGGAATCCGAGTCCGGAGTTTCCGTCGATTACCGGAAGTGTGGCGCGTTCGATGCCGCTTTCTCCGAAAAAGAGGGGGAGACTCTGCGAAGCCGCGCGACCCGTCAAAACGCGATCGGCATTTACTCCGAACAGTTCCCGCCGGCGCGGGTGCCCGGATTGCGCGATGGCGCCATCGCGGCTCAGTATTACCCGTTTGACTCCGTGGTGAACCCCCGCCACTTAGTGCGCGCTCTTCGGTTGGCATGCGCCCGCGCCGGAGTGCGGTTCCGCGAATGGGAACCGATTGAACAAATCCCGACAGCGGATTCAAGAACATTCGATCGAACGGTCATCGCCGCCGGGGCCTGGAGCACTCAAATCCAGATGCCGTCCGCGCTTCAAAACCACGCCATGCCCAAAGCATTTCCGGTGCGCGGGCACCTGGTCGCCTTCGAAGAATCGAGCGGCCTTTGCGACGCCATCGTACGGCACGGTCACACCTATCTATTAAGGCGCGCGCCCAACTTTGTGCTTGCGGGATCCTCGACCGAGAACGCCGGCTTCGATCGCACCATCGACGGAGCGATAGCCGCGGAAATCGCGCACCGCGCCGGCGAGTTGATTCCTCAACTCATTGGGCGAAGCTATACGGCGTGGAACGGACTTCGGCCAGGTTCGGAGTCAGGCCGTCCGGTTACGGGCCGTCTCGGCGATTCCTCCGTCTGGCTCGCCTACGGCCATTACCGCAACGGCATTTTGCTCGCGCCCGCCACCGCGCGCGTCATCGCTGACGAAATGCTCCTCGGATCCGTCAGGCCGGCCAGTTCGCAAACGGATTGGTCTTCGCCAATCGCGCATCCGCAATAAGATCAGGCACGCGTTTGCACCGGCGCATCAGATTTTCCAGGAGCTTTTCCAGAATCTCTTCATCGCCGCGAATCCACTGCGGCGGAATCTGCCGCAGCGCTTCATCGAGCACATGGTCGGGAAAGTGAACCACGCGGTTGAGCCACGGCTGAAAATCGTCGATTGACCGCACGCTGTTATAGACCATCTTCCGCGAATACAAACCCTGCACCGGAGAGTTGATGAAGTCCCAGTGCGGGCCGTTGAAGATGTAGCCGTGATCGATCATCAGTCCCACAAAACCCATCTTCCGCGGATGCGCTTCCGCCGCCGGGAGCCACTCATTGATCTGCGCGCGGAAGAATACAGCCTGCCGTCCATCCGCATTGCCGGTCCACTTATCGAAAGCCAGCACACCCAGAAAATCCCGTATGTTGTGTACTTGCGAGAGTAACTGGTCCGGCACAAAGTCATAAGTGGCCATGCGCGCCGGATCGCCCGGAAACTTAGAGCCGAAGTGCCAACCCGGCTCGGGCGGTGTAAGTCGGGTGCCAAGCTGGATGGATGCTTCCGGAAACTCCCGGATGAAGTCTTCAGGAATGTCGATGATGGCTATGTCGGGGACTGCGATCTGGAGATACTTCAGGATTACCGAAGCGACCCATTCGTTTGGAAGAATCCGGCGATGCTGCGGGTTCGAGACGTACTTGACGATGTAGAAGCCGCCGTCGTCGCACTCCACCAGATGCGCCTGCGCGCCGCCGCGCATTTTTCTCAGATGCCGGCGGGCGCGGATAGGCATGAAAGGTCAACCCGTTTTACCACACCACCGGTTCCACTCTCCGCACAACCACCACCAGGCAGAAAGCGCCAACCACAAGGAACCCGCACGCAATCAGGAACGCGGCGAAGTAGTGCCCGGTTACTTGGATCACCCAGCCCGTGAACCACAGTCCGATCATTCCCGGAACGTTGCCGATCGCATTTTGAAGCCCGGTCCACCGGCCGGCCGCGCTCGGCCCGGCGAGTGTTTGCGTAATCGCCCAAACGTTCGATGAGAAGAGGCCGAAGCTGCTGCAAGCCACCGTCAGCAGCGCCAAAGAGAGTAGGTTGTCACGAACCAGCATGGCGGGGAGCATCAGTGTCGAGAGCATCAGCCCCGCGCCCACGGCGGTCTTGCGGACCAGGTTAGCCGAATGGCCGCCGGCAATGAGACGGTCCGAAAGCCACCCCCCGAAGATAGACGTCGCCGCAACACCCCAGAATGGAATGGAACCCAGAATAGACATGTCGTGGTGCGAAAAGTGGCGCTCGTTCTCCAGGTAAGGCGGTAGCCAGAAAACCATGAAATACCAGGCGTAGTTGCTGCACAAGAGGCTGATGAAAGTTCCCCAGGCGGATCGCTCGCGCAGAATCCGCGTGAGCGTGGGAGCTTTGACGCCCGGATGGCTGGAAGGCGTGGAAGCCGGGGCATATTTCAACCAGGGAATCAGCCAAAGCAGGCTCAGCGCGCCCATGGCGACGAAGAAGGCGCGCCATCCGAAACGTTCCATCGCGAGCCCGCCCACCAGAATGCCGATCGCCGGCCCCACCTTCGCTCCCGCGTCAATCAACGAGTTCGCCATGCCGCGTTGCTCTTCCCGGAACCCCGCGGCGAGAATGCGCGAGTAGGCTGGATAAGAGACCGACTCGCCCGCGCCCAGCATGAGCCGAAACGCCAGCAGGGACGTGAGCCCGAACGTCAGCCCGGTGCAGCTCATCGCCAGGGACCAGAGGAGATATCCGCCCGCGAAGACGCGGTTCACCGGCCACCGGTCCACCAGCAGCCCCGCCACAATCTGAAGAGATGCGTACGTCCAAAAAAATGCCGAAAGAATCATGCCCAGGTGGACAGGATCCAGGTGCAATTCCCGCGTGATGTAGCGCTGGGCGACCGACAGGCTCCCGCGGTCCACGTAATTGATGCAGATGGACGCCACCAGCAGTGAGAGCAAAATCCACTGGCTGGACGTCAGCCGCCCCGCTCGTACCGCCGTTCGGACAGGAGTTACGGAGGGCGTGGTCACCGGCGTCATCTTATCGCACGCCGCGAAGATCGCGGTATGATGGCTGTTAGCTCACCTGAACCGGCGCGGTAGCCAAGTGGTAAGGCCAAGGTCTGCAAAACCTTTATTCATCGGTTCGACTCCGATCCGCGCCTCCAATCCAAGGTACTCCAGACAATGCGATCCCGTGAGTAGCTCACTGGAGTATAAGTTTTCGCCTTTGGACGCATTTGAAAACTGCTTTGTGTCGGCGGCATAATTAACGAATAATAAATCGAGGTTTCATGTCCCTCGAACCATCAATCCTTGAGGCGGTGCGCGCTCTCCCGGCTGAAAAGCAGAAGGAGATTCTCGACCATGCTTCCAAGCTGCGTGAGGATGCGGCAAGGACTGTGCCTTTCCGAAGTATTAAAGGGCTGTGGGCAGACTTGGGAATATCGCTTTCCTCGGAAATGATCGAGGACAATCAGCGCGAAATGTGGCGGGACTTCCCTGGAAAAGACCTCTGATGCCCTCGGTCGCGGTCGATACGCACGCGATCATCTGGTACCTGGCGGCTGATCCGAGGCTGTCTTGCGACCGCCACTGGGAATTACATATCTCATCGAGAAGCCGGATCTACCGGATCGGATTGTGACCGCAACGGCACTTGCGATGGGAGTCTCGCTGATCAGCCGCGACCACAAAATCCGTTCCACGCGAGTTCATACGATCTGGTGAGGTCGGCAAAATGCTTTTTTCCGTGAAGAGAAGCCGAGGTCACAATCATTTCAAAATCTTTTTCCCCGCCGCCACAACAACTTACAGCCCCTCCGTCCCGCGCGCCCAAATCCGTCCTGTACCGTCAAGGCGAAAGGAATTCCCATATGACCTCGCCGCTACCCACGTCCGCTCCCGAACTTACCCGCGCCGCCACCAACCGCGAAAACGCCCAGCACTCAACCGGTCCTCGCACCGTCGAAGGCAAAGAGCGCGTCCGCTTGAACGCCGTCAAACATGGCATGTACTCGCAGACCGTCCTCATCCCCACCGAGCACCAGGCCGCCTTCGAGCAGGATCGCACCGTCCTCCAGGCCCGCTATCGCCCGGAGACCATCGAAGAACATGAATTCGTTCAAACTATTCTCGAATGCCGCTGGCGCCTCAGCCAGGCTTTCAACACCGAACTGAATCTGCAGCGTCTCGCCGAAGAACAGCAACTCGCATCCATCGACGAACTCTTTGGCGAACAGGACGAAACCGTGCGCCGTGCTCTCGCGCAAGCCGCCGGCTTCCAGGCCAACGCCCGCATCTTCGATCAGATCCGCCGTCACCAAGCCCGCATGCAGCGCACCATCGATCGTTCTGCGTCCGAGCTTTATCTCCTCATCTCCGCGCGCCTCGAAAGAGCCCGCGCCTCGGAAGCATTGAAACCCCGCGCTGTCCACGCAACGGAACAAAGCCATCCGGACGCCTCCGAGTCCGCGCCCCACGCGCCGCAGATGCCCGAGTTCACCGGATCGCTGAAGGAATTCAAGCGCAAGCAGTGGCTGCGTCAGCAACAGAAGCTCAACAATTCCCCGAACGCGGCCTAATCACCCGCCACTCGCAAAAGGCTGGCCGCTCTGACGCGAGAGCTGCGCCTAAACCGAGTAACTCCGCCCCTTATGCGCTCCCACCAGAATCTGAAAAATCCGGTGCGAGATCAACTCGTGCAGCGTAAGCAGTTCCTTGTGCGCCTGGAAGATCGCATCCCCGTCGATCCCGGCCGCCATCGGCGCGCCCGCCTTCAGCGCATCCGTCGCGTCTTTCATCACCGGGTCCGCGATCACTTCCCCCGCCATCTCCCACAACGTGATAAACCGGTCGATCGCCGTCGGGAAACTCACTGAGAACACGCCCGCGTTGCTCGTCGTTCTTGGCGGCTTGAAGTCCAGATTGAACGGCCCGTCATAGCCGTGGCTGCGCAGCATCACCAGCACGTTCAGCCAGTCCAGCGGATTCACCAGTCCCACGCCGATATCCACGTCGTGCTTCAGCCGGTATCCGTCGTTGATGTCGAAGTGCCACAGCTTCCCCGCCACAATCGCCCGCGCCAGCGCCGCCCGCGGAGCCGCGCCCCACATCAGCTCATGCAGATACTCCGGATTCAACCCCACCATCTCCGGATGCGTCAGCAATCCCGAAGCGATGAACCCCAGCATCGCGTCGCTCGTCGGCAACAGAATCTCCGCCGCGGGTTCAAACGGCTTCGCCTCCATGCAGTGCTTCAGCGTCGGCCGGCCCTTCGCTTTCGCCACTGCGATGTCGTGCTCGCAAGCCGCGTTCAACGCCTCCGCATACCACTGCAGCGTCTCCGTCTCTTCCACCGCGCCTTGCACCTGATACCCCAGCGACCCCGGCCAGTACACCGCAAACTGCGCGCCCAGCGTGTGCCCGATGTCCACCGTGTTCTTCACCCGGAACTTCGCGTACTCGCGCACCGCCGGTGATTCCGCCGCCGGCCCCGCCGCGAACACCGCGTGGTAGAACGTCTCCGTCGTCACCATGGAGCACTTCAAACCGTTCTCGTCCAGGTCTTTCTGGATTTGCGCCACAATCGCGTGCTGCCCATCTTTGCCCAAATCCGCGGTCGGAATCACGTCGGTGTCGTGCGTGCACCACCACCCCAGCCCGATCTTCGCGTACTCCCGGATCACCGTCGTAAACGGCACCTCCGTCCGCGTCGGCGCGTGAAACAACGCGTGCCCCGGATACGCCGCCGCCCATTGCGGTCCCGTAATGAAATACTTCCTGCGCTGTTCCGGTGTGTATGCTCCGCCGCATGCGGCCGTCAGGCGGTCTACAAAAGCTTGTTGTTGGTTGGGTGCGATAGGTTCCATTCGATTTTCGACCAAACCAGCATATACCGCCCCGCCTTTCGATTGACCTAAACCGGTTGACGCGCCTCGTCCCGCATCCCTTACAATCGAAGGTGAAGGGGAGGACTCATGACGTCCTTTGATCTGCAGACGGCGGGTATCGGCGGGCTCGGTGGTGGGGAACTACTTGTAATTGTGATCGTCGCCGTGATCCTGTTTGGAGGGAAGAAGATTCCGGAAATGGCCAAAGGGCTGGGCGAAGGAATCCGCAACTTCAAACAGACCATGAAAGAAGAAGATCCCAAGCCTTCCCCGGTTACGGACAAGAAGCCGCTTTAATTAGCCCGGGATGCGCGAACCCCGTGAAGCGTATGGCGGCGCTGCACGGGGTCGTTGGTTCGCACGGTTTTCAGCCCGCTGCGGTCTTAAGCCTTCGGCTTCTTAGGCGGTACGATCGCGTCCTTCGCGGCCTTTGCCACGCGGAACTTCACCACCTTCTTGGCCGGGATCTTGATCGTTTCACCCGTCGCCGGATTACGGCCCATCCGGGCTTTACGATCGACGCGGACCAGGCGGCCCAGCCCCGGGAGCACGAACACCCCATTCTTCTTCACTTCAGCTACCGCCAGGGTGCCCAAATGATCCAGCATCAGCCGTGCCGTCTTGTTCGGAACCTCGCACTGCTCCGCGAGCGCCCTCATCAATTGCGTCTGCGTCATTCTTGTATTTGCCAAACTATGCCTCCAATGCCACGCTAAAATTTCTGCGGATTGCGGGTCGGCCCGTAGCGTCTCAAGTGCGCTCACGCGCGCCTCGACCGGCTTTTCCGCGTTGTTTCAAAACGTAACAATCATACGAGCAGGGGCCGATGAAGTAAAGAGAGAAATGGTCAAAACCATCGTTTTCCTTAGCAAATTGAGGAATTTTCACATGAACACCCATTCAGCGGCGCGCGGACGCGTCCCTTTCTCCCATCCCATGCCTCTTTCTGCACAACCAGAGTGACGGATTTCGAACGGGTGGATCTCAACCTGCGCGCCTGCTTTCGCGCCTTGGCCGCCGGCCGGGAACATGCCGAGACTCGCGTAACCGCCGGCGTCGAGGTCCTCTCGCTCGGCGTCCAGTTTCAGATGTTCAACGCCGCCTTCCTGGCAAGCCCCGTCGAATCCGCCGCGGACCTGCAGCGCCGTCTCGCCACCGCGCAGGTGCACTTCTCCGCGCGCGGGGTCGAGTGGTCGTTCTGGCTTTGCGACGGTTGGCTGCCGCCTGAAGTCATTCCCCAGGCCCAACGCATTTTCTCCCGCGCCGGTCTTACGCTCGCCACTCAGATGCCCGGTATGATCACCAACGCGCTTGCCGAATGCCGTCGCCGCTTGCCGGATTGCATTGTGCGCGAAGCGAACGGCCGCTCCGTCCTCGACGATTTTCGCCAGGTCGGCGCCAACTGCTTTCGCGTCCCTCAGGCTTGGTTCGACGAAGTCTTCGACGATCTGACCAGTCAGCGCCTGCCTTTCCGCGCATGGGTCGGCTATGTCGATGGCGCCCCCATCGCCACCGCGGCCAGTCTCGTATCCGGCGGCGCCGTAGGTCTTTACAACGTCGCCACTCTCCCGCGGTTCCGCGGCCGTGGTTATGCCGAGGCCGTCATGCGGGAATGCCTCCGGCGCGAACAAGCGTCCGCCGAACCCCTGCCCGTGGTGCTTCAATCCACCACGCTCGGTCTCCAACTTTACGAACAGATGGGGCTGCGCGGCGTCACGCGCTTCCGCGTGTGGGTCTCGTGACTTCCCGCCGTAGGTTGGATTGGCTTCTTTCGACGATCTTCCTGATTTCTATCCTGCGCCTTTGGATCATCCCGCTCCCTTCCAGCTTTTGGGTGGACGAGATGGGTACCATGTTCGTCGTGCGCTACGGCGCCGGCCACCCCTCGCTCGCCGTGGCGCCCCAGGTTCCCGAGTCTCTTTACTTCTGGTTGCCGCGCCTCGCGGACGCGCTTCTCCAACTCCTCCCCGCCGCCTGGCGCGTGCCCGGCGTCACCGAAACCGCATATCGCGTCCCCTCGCTTCTCGCCATGGCTGGCGCGTGTTTCGTAATCGGCCGGCTGGCCAAGCGCCTCATCCACCCGCGGGCCGCCTGGCTCGCCGTTTTCGCCTGCCTGTCGCTGCGCGGCTTCAACTATCAGGCGGCTGACGCCCGGCCTTACGCCTTCGGCACCCTCATCGCCGTTACCGGTATCTGGGCGCTCGTCCGCTGGATGGACACCGCCCGCACCCGCGACGCCCTTCTCTTCATCGTCCTCGCCGCCCTGCTCTGGCGCGTTCATCTGGTCTATTGGCCGTTCTACGCGGTCTTCGCCATCTACGCGGCGCTCCGGATCGCGCGCCGCGGCACGCAAGTGAACGCTCTTCGCGCCGTCTCCGTCTTCGCCGTGCTCGCGCTCGCGCTTCTGCCAACTTTCTTTGAGGCGTTCTCCCTGTTCCGTCAGGCCGGAGCCCACGTCATCGTCCGCGCTCCCGGCATGAGCGAACTCTGGCGATCGCTCAAAATCGGCCTGATCGCCGAATGCGCTGCCGGAGCGTGGCTTCTCGGCAGATGGCGCGAAGCCCCGCGCAACTCCAACCCGCGGCCGAGTTCCTGGATTCTCCTGGCCTCCTGGTGGCTGGTTCAGCCGCTCGGTCTATTTGCATTCTCATGGCTGACCGGCAACAGCGTCTTCGTCGATCGCTATCTATCCATCGCTCTTCCCGGAGCCGCTCTCGTCGCCGCCGCCATCGCCGCCCCACTTCTGTCCGAACCGCTTCTGAAACCGGCCGCCGCCATCCTCGGAGCCTGCGTGCTGCTGTTTCTGGGTGAGTGGCAAATCGCATGGCCCGCCCACCACAACTCCAATTGGCGCGCCGCCGCCCAAGCTGTCAACCTCCTCCAATCCGCGTCCACGCTTCCGGTAATCTGTCCCAGCGCGTTCATCGAAGCGCGCCCGCCCGTCTGGACCCCCAATTACCCGCTTCCCGGATTTCTCTACGCCCCCCTCGCCGGCTATCCCATCCAAGGCAAGCTAATCCTTTTCCCGTTCGAAACCTCTCCCGCCGCCGAGCGCTTCGCCGCCCGCGTCCACCCGGATTCGCCCTTCATCCTCTACGGACCGCTCGGCCCCGTAAACTTCTGGGAAAAGTGGTTCATCGCACAGCCGTCGTTCGCGGGCTGGCGCGCCCGCGGCGCCGGCGACTTCGGCGACGTCGGCGTTGTCCTTATCGAGCCTTCGTCCGCCCGGAGGAACTAACACCTGTCCACCTTGCCTCCGTTCCCTTCCCCATGTCATCAATAGAGGAGCGCACAGCGCGGGGCGCGCTCACTGGGTGAGGTCACCCGCATCCCGCTGCGTTGTGCGCGATGTTTATTGGAGAGACAAATTTGCGTAGCTTCTTTCTGTTCCTTTCCGGCAACCGCCGCCTTCGCCGCTTTATGGAAACTTCCTCCATGGCGCGGCGTTTTTCCGCCCGCTTCGTCGCCGGAAGCACGCTCGAAGAAGCTCTGGCCGCCTGCGAGAAAGTAAACCGCGACGGCCTCACCATCACTCTCGACTATCTGGGCGAGAACGTCAGCACCCTCGAAGAAGCCGCCGGCTCCCGCACCATGTACATGCGCTGCCTGAATGAACTGGAGAACCGGCGCATTCGCGGCAACGTTTCCCTCAAACTCTCCCAGTTCGGAATGGACCTGTCTGAGGACGCCTGCCTCGGAAATGTCCGCGAACTGGTCTACACCGCCGCCAAGCTGGGCAACTTCGTGCGCGTCGATATGGAATCGAGCGAGTATACCGATCGCACTCTCCAACTCGTCCGAGATCTGCACGCCGAGTCCGGCGCATGCGGCGCGGTCATCCAGGCTTACCTGCGCCGCAGCGAGAGCGACATCGACGATCTCAACAACCGCCGCATCCGCGTGCGCCTCTGCAAAGGCGCTTACCTTGAGCCCGAATCCGTGGCCATTCAGGATAAATCCGAGGTCGATCAGAATTTCCTAAAACTTGCGAGAAAACTGCTGACCGAGGGTAACTACCCCGGTATCGCCACCCATGACGAGGCGATCATCAACGAGGTCATCCGGTTTGTCAAGGAACAAAACATTGCTTCGGAGCGTTTTGAATTTCAGATGCTCTATGGAATCCGGCGGGATCTGCAGACCCGAATCCTGCGCGATGGCTACCGCATGCGCCTGTATGTGCCGTTCGGCGAAGCGTGGTATCCGTATTTTATGAGACGGCTGGCGGAGCGCCCCGCAAACGTCCTCTTCCTCGCTCGCAATATCGTTCGCGGATAAGTCAGTAAAGCTAACGGAGTAAATCGAACTTGCATAAAGCGAACTCGCACAAATCCGGGAACCCGCTGATCCCCGCGCGTGTCAAACAATTCGTGCGCTATTGGGGATTTCTCACCGCGAAGTTCGCCGCGTCGGCCGCTATTCTTGCCTCGCTGATCTGGAGCGTTAACTGGTTGTGGGCGGGTCACGCCAACCCCGCCGTCACACGGCATCACGTTGCGGGTGAGAACTATCTGGCGTATCTCGTCTGCATGTTCACCGTCTATCTCGTCGGCGTCGGGCTGTTCTACCTCAGCATTCTCGATCAACGCTATCGCTGCCGCGTCTGCCTTCGCCGTCTCCGCATGCCTATTGAGACCGGCTCCTGGAGCAAAATGTTGCAGTTCGGCCGTCCCCAGATCCAGTACATCTGCATCTATGGCCACGGCAAGTTAAACATACCCGAACTTCACCTCACCGGCATGGACGTCCCGGAGTGGACCGGCCACTCCGATTACTGGGCGGAGCTATGCGAAATTGGTACGCGTTCGGGCCCTGACGAGTAGCCGTTCGCGCGCCTCATGAGAGAATGGGGCTTGTGGAAAGAAAAAAGAACGTACGTGTTCGAGTAGCCGGGAACGCGTACCTGGCCCGCTTCTTCTTTTCCACTCCGGGCAAAATCCTTGTCGGTCTCTTTGCCGCCGTCGCCATCGCCGCCGTCTCCGTTTTCACTTACTATTACATCCATTACTCCCGGCTGATAGACGCCAAACTGAAAGCCGGCCCGTTCACCACCACCTCCCGGATTTATGCAGCCCCCGTCACCGTCGGCGTCGGCGATGCCGTTACTCCCGATGCCATCGCCGCCGAACTGCGCCGCTCCGGTTACACTGAGAGCCGCAGCAATCCCATCGGGTATTACACGCCGAAGCCCGACGAGATCGATATTTTCCCCGGTCCCGAATCCTACGCCCCGGACGATCCCGGCGTCATCAACTTCGCCGACGGCCGCATCGTCCGCATTCTCGCCCTGAGCGACACCACCCCGCGCACCGAATACAACCTCGAGCCGCGCCTCATCACCAACCTTTACGATCGCAATCGCGAAAAGCGCCGTTACGTCAACTACGCCGATATTCCGCCCGTCCTGCGCGACGCGGTCTTATCCGCCGAGGATCGCCGCTTCTTTCAGCATTCCGGTTTCGATCCCGTCGGCATTCTGCGCGCCGCATGGGTGGATGTTCGCGAGGGCCGCAACGCCCAGGGCGCTTCCACCATCAGCCAGCAATTGGCCAAAGACATGTGGCTCACGCCCACCCGCAACTGGAAGCGGAAAGCCGCCGAGGTCATCATCACCTTGCAGCTTGAGCGCAAGCTTTCTAAACAGAAGATCTTTGAGTTCTATTGCAACCAGATCGATCTGGGCCGCCGCGGTAGCTTCACCATCCGCGGTTTCGGTGAAGCCGCCGAAGCCTACTTCGGAAAGGACATCAGCCAGCTCAGCATCCCGGAAGCGGCCACGCTGGCCGGCATGCTGCGCGGCGCCAGCTACTACAATCCCTTCCGGCATCGCGATCGCATTCTCGATCGCCGCAACGTGGTTCTGTCGCTCATGCGCGATAACGGCTTCATCACGGAGCGTGAATACGCCAAAGCCATCGACACCCCGCTGAAGCTCGCCGCCGCCGGCGCGGAATCGAGCGACGCTCCTTACTTCGTCGACCTCGTCAATGACGAATTACAGAGCCGCTTCACCGATTACGACTTTCAGGCCGGTTCCTACCGCATCTACACCTCGCTCGATCTTAACCTCCAGCGAGCCGCGAATGACGCCGTGCAGGCCGGCATGAAGCAGGTCGATGATCTCCTGCGCAAGATGAAGGTGACCAAAGAAGCCCAATGCGCTTTGATTGCGCTCGATCCTCACACCGGTGAGATCAAGGCCCTCGTCGGCGGCCGCAACTATGGGCAGAGCCAGTTGGACCACGTAACCGCCAAGCGCCAGCCCGGGTCCATCTTCAAGCCGTTTGTCTACGCCGCCGCCATGAACACGGCGCTCGCCGGCGGCTCCCGCACCCTGACCCCGGCCAGCACTGTCGACGATTCCCCCACCACCTTCTGGTTCGACGGCAAGCCGTATCAACCCAACAACTTCCATGGCGAGTTCTACGGCACCACCACGCTCCGCCGCGCCTTGGCCCACTCCATGAATGTCGCCACTATCAAAGTGGCCGAGATGGTCGGATATGGGACCGTCGTCGCCCTCGCTCACAAAGCCGGAATCAACGAAGACGTCAAAGCCACGCCGGCGATGGCGCTTGGCTCCTATGACGCCACTCCGCTCGAAATGGCCGGCGCGTACACCGTTTTCGCCAACAACGGAACCCGCGTGCAGCCGGTCTTTATTGACGAAGTGCGCGGTACCAGCGGCCGGCACATCTTCCACAGCAAGCCTGAGACGAAGTCCGTCCTCGATCCCCGCGTCAATTACCTGATGGTCAGCATGCTGCAGGAAGTGATGCGCAGCGGCACGGCCGCGGCGGTGCGCTCCAAAGGCTTCACCGTCCCCGCCGCCGGCAAAACCGGCACCTCGCACGATGGCTGGTTCGCCGGTTTCGATTCTCAACTGCTCTGCATCGTGTGGGTCGGCTTCGACGACAACAGCCCGCTCAATCTGGAAGGCGCGCATTCCGCCCTGCCCGTCTGGACCGAGTTTATGAAGCGGTCGCTCGCTTACCGAGGGTATCGCGACACCAAGCAATTCAGTCCGCCGGAAGGCGTCGTCACCCTGCAGATCGATGGCGATAGCGGCTTGCCCGCCACTCCCTATTCGGCCGCCGCCCGCTCCGAAGTCTTTATCGCCGGCACCGAACCGGTCGGCGTTGATCCTACGCTAAACCCAGGCGGCGCCGATACCACCAACGTCGCCGGGTGGGACACCAGCACCGCTGCCCCCATCCCCGGCGCCGCCGTGCCCCTCAGGCGCACCAACCCGCTTCCGCCTCCGCCGCTCGATGAGTTTGGTCAGCCTGTCGGCACCGGTGCCAAGCCACCGAAGCCAGGATTCTTCCACCGGATCTTCGGTGGCGGTAAGCCCAAGCCGCCTTCTCAACCTCCCACTTAAATTGTTTGCGGACCTGGAACTCTCGCGGCGGCTGGAAGTCGCTGAAGCGTATGCATGCGTCGGTTTCGCAGAAGCGCGCCGCCGCATGTTTCCCGCATCCGGCTCGGAATGGATCAGACACGCGGGAGCATTTTGCGTGTTCGATGGGACCGAGTCGCCCGCCACGCAGACGTTTGGATTGGGCTTGTTTGAAGAATTGACTGCGGAGTCGTTGGATGTAATCGAAGCGTTCTTCCAGGACCGCGGCGCGCCGGTGCTCCATGAGGTGAGTCCGTTGGTAGGGGTGGACGCGCTCGGTCTGCTGTGTGCCCGCGGTTACCAGCCCGTTGAGATTAGCAACGTGATGTACCGGCCGGTCGAACGGCCGCTCACGCGCGCGAACGCGGGAATCGCGGTCCACGTGATCCGCCCTGAGGAAGCCGCGGTTTGGGCCGATACGAGCGCGCGGGGTTGGGCGGGCGAGTATCCGGATCTGGTCGATTCAATTCGGCAGTTCGGCGCGGCCATCGCGGGCCAGCGCGATGGCTTTTGCTTTCTGGCTGAGATCGATGGCCGCCCGGGCGCGGCCGGGGTCTTGAGCATTCATGAGGGCGTGGCATTGTTTGGCGGGTCGTCGACCGTACCCGCGATGCGCCGGCGCGGGCTACAGGGCGCGCTCCTCCACGCGCGCATGGAGTACGCGGCGGAGCACGGATGCGACCTGGCGATGATGGTCGCCTTTGCCGGGAGCGACTCCCAAAGGAACGCCGAGCGCAAGGGCTTCCGCGTTGCGTACACGCGGATAAAGTCGAAGCTGCCGGTTCCCATCGGGCCGGTCACACGTCTTTAACGGTCGAATCATCAATGAAACCGAGGTTAACGCCCCGCATCTTGCCGAGTGGAGTGTACGATTGGGTTGCCGGGCCACTGCTGCAATATGGCTGGCAATTGACCGGGCCGCGGCGAGCGGTCAAGGCATCGTTTGGCCTTGGCTCACGCTAGGAGGGCTTCTTTGGCAAGCGCGGGCTGGGTTTCACCCCTACCTGTTCGGCTTTCGACACAGCTTTCCCGAAGTAGGGGAACGCGGATTGGATTCGGGACTTGTCGGGAGCAACGCCGTCGCCCAATGGCGTGTTGGTAGCGAGCGTGAGGATCACGTCCATCACGTCGTCCTGGAGAGATCGCCCGTTGAACCCCGCGAATTCAAAAGCTGCGGGCGAGCCGATTTCATACGGCAGAGTAGTGGGACAAATGCGCGTGACGAGCTGTTTTGCGTAGCCGGCCGGGTCCGCGGCCGAACCGGCGAGGCGCGTGAGGTCCTCAGCCAACTTTGCGAAATGCGGACCGAACTTCACGAGGTCGTCCGCGGGCCGGCTCCGGTTGTAGTCTTCTCTCAATGCCGGCGTTGCGGGGTCCGAGAGAAACAAGTGCGTGATGAGAGGCAGTCCCCATCGCGAAACCTGGACTTCCGGCGCATGGCCTTGAAGCGAGCACGTTGCCCAAGCATGCACTCTGCCGGCGCCGATCACTTGATTCGGAACCTCAAGGACTATCGCAGTTATGTTCTGGTTCATGAAAAGGTTCTTGCGATTGAGAAATGCTTCCGGGGTGAAACGGTTCTCCGAATAAAGCGTCTTCAAGAACTGGCTCAATGCGACACCATCGCCGGCGAAAACGTCAGGTGCAAGTCCAGCCCAAGCCATTAGTCCGTTGCCGTTCTTAATGGGCTGGCCGGTTTGTCCCTGCGCGATGATTTCGCCTTCGGCTCCGAGGCGCGCCGCCTCACCGGTAGAGCGGCGGACGGTCAGTGGCTGTTGATGTGAATGTTCGTCGCTGTCGGCGTGCACGGGATCTCCAAACTGGAACTTGAACGTGACTTCTTCCTTCGCATCCGCGTCGGTGTCGAAACGAAAAGCATAGAGCCCGTCCTCGCGAAAGGTATCGGGGGCTGAGATCCCGGCGTTCGGATTCACGGTCATCGCCATCACTGTGGTTTCCGGACTGCCCTGGAACAGATAGAAATCACAGATGTTGATCCGAGGGTCTTCCTGAGCGGTTGGGGTATCGAAGTGATGTGACATAACGTCCCTCTTCCCCGATAGTATCGGCCACGAGTCGAGACCACCACACCGGAGTAAACCTGCTCGATCCACGTTCCAGCGTGCGGCCACCGGTTTGATTTCCCATCAGTACGTGCTGGACCTACGTCTCTCCCGCGCTCAGGATTTTCCGGCGGAAGAATGCAAGCATAATCGACAGAGCTGTATCGTGCGGCTTCTCCAGTCAGTCGCACATGACTACTTTGTTTCGACAACGTCTTGAAATGACTGCGGCGTAATTTCGACGCCATGTGAAAACCGAATGCATTGCATAAGTTTGGAAGGAAAAGAGTTTTGATGGGACGCCTCGTTTCAGTCAACGTAGGTATGCCGCGCGACATCGCCTGGCCCCAGGAACGAGGCACGGCCGAAACGCAAATTCACTCCGAGTTATTTGGGCCTGGCGCCTCCGTTACGCCCGGCATCAAACCCGTTTCCCGGCCACTCCCCACGTCCCCGTCGGCACACGTGGACCAGGATACGTCCGTGGCAAAAGCCAAACAGGCAATCTCGAGTTACAGAAAATCTGTCGGCGATCCAGCGGGACTGGCGGAACTGATGGTCTTCTACTGCGAGCGCGCCGCCGGATTCTGCGACGATCTCCGCGGTCAGGACGAGGGCTACTTCGACGCTCTCGTCCGCGCTCAGGAATCTTACTTATAGTTCGCAGCAATGGGTGCGGCCCGAAACATGCGACGTGGTCAGCAGAGCCTCGTTTTATGCTGACCCCAGATCCGAAGCTTGATCAGCTGTTGCGCAGCGCGATCGAACAAACCAGACTGCTGCAGCTCCGTTATCGCAACAAAATCCGGATTGTCGAACCTCATGACTACGGTGAGCACAACGGCATTATCAAGCTGTTGACTTGGCAGATCGGCGGGTCAAGCAGCGGTCCGCTCCCCAACTGGCGCTGGATGGAAATCGACAAGATTTCCAGTGCACAGCTGCTCGATCGGACCTTCTCCGGCGGCCGACCCACGCCTTCCGGCAAACATCATAAATGGGACAAACTCTTCTTACGGGTCAAACCGCCCGACAACACACCGGGGTGAATCGTCTCCCATCGACGCTTGAGGAATGCCGTGAACAGCCAAGTGGCGGCGTCCGCAGTCTCGAAGAGGCGACGGAAGGGTCACGACGGGGCTGGGCCACTGAACCTAAAACATTGAAACTGCTAAGTTGCGTGATGGATGAATTTGACCTCCTGATTTGGACCAGGAGATCGTCGTGCACAGACACGCTCCTACTCACAAATCTCGGCTGGGAATCAGAGACGTAGCAGCTTTGCTACCGATTGCGATCGGTGCCCGCATGTTATTCATATGAGCATTTCCGCCACTTCACCCAGAGCAGGCGCGTATTCCTGAAGACAGGTGCGCCAGAGACTCGCTCGGGGTCTATTCGATAATGGAGCACCTCAACCAGTCGTTGTCTTCCTGGTTACCTCTTACCTCGGTCGCAAGTTATCGAAGTTGCCTGTAAACTACTGCAAAGGAAAGTCTTGGAAGAATGGATAGTATCGGAACTCCTGGGCATCGATTAAAGGAGTTCTAACCCCTATTCCTGTAACTTATTCAAAATATTGGTCGGGGCGAGAGGATTCGAACCTCCGGCCTCCTGGTCCCGAACCAGGCGCTCTACCAGGCTGAGCCACGCCCCGATTGGCGCAATACGATTCGTCCCGGCAGGTTCACGCCCATAGCAGGACTCCCCGAGTATAACACCCGTCCTGTTAAGATCCCCTTGTGACTGCTCCGGACGCCCTTCGCTCACTCCCGTCCGTTCACGAACTGGTCGCGCTCACTTCGGCGATCGTTCCTGGTTTCCCGCATGCGTTGGTGAGCCGGGAAGTGCGCACTGAACTCGAAAGAGCCAGACGATCCATCAGCCTTGGCCACCCCGCGCCGATGCCTGAGCAGATCGCAGACCGCGTTGCCGCGAGTCTTGAGAAGTTTGCCATCCCGTCACTTCAGCCCGTGATCAACGCTACCGGCGTGGTGCTTCACACCAACCTCGGCCGCGCACCGCTTGGAAGCTGGAGCCCCTTACCGGGCTACTCCAACCTGGAATACGAACTTGAGTCCGGTCGCCGCGGCCGCCGTGACACCCATGTCAACGCACTTTTCGAAGCGCTTCTCGGAAAGCCCGCAATCGCCGTCAACAACGGCGCGGCGGCCACTTTTCTGGCGCTGCACGAACTTGCGTCCGGCTATGAGGTCATCGTGTCTCGAGGAGAACTGATCGAGATCGGCGACGGTTTCCGCATACCCGATATCCTCGTCCGCTCGGGAGCGGTCCTCCGCGAGGTGGGCACCACCAACCGCACGCGGATCGAAGACTACCGCGATGCCATCAACGACCGTACCCGGCTTCTTTTGCGGGTGCACCCTAGCAATTTCCACGTTAGCGGATTCACCGCCAAGCCGTCGCTCGGAGAACTGGCCGAGCTTGGGAAGCGGCACGGCATTCCAGTCTACGAAGACCTCGGGAGCGGCAATCTGGTCGATCTCCAGGAGTTCGGTATCTCCGAGCCGCTCGTTTCCTCCAGCCTGAGCGCGGGAGTCAACCTGGTTTCCTTCAGCGGCGATAAACTGCTGGGCGGACCACAGGCCGGCATCCTGACCGGCGACGCGGGTCTGATCGAGCGGCTCCGCCGCAATCCTCTCTTCCGCGCGATCCGCTTGGATAAGCTTATCTACCAAGCCCTCGAAAACGCGCTCCGCAAGCTCCTGCTCGAAGATTGGGACGGCATCCCCGCTTTACGAATGATCCGTATGACGGCGACGGAGATTGAGATGCGCGCGCGCCGGATCATGCCGGATGCGGATCTGATGGCCGGCGAATCGGTGATTGGAGGTGGTTCGACGCCGGATCAGCGCGTGCCGACAACCTTGATCGTCGCGGCCCGCCGAAGCGCGACGGCGGCCGAGCGTTCCCTGCGGCGCAACCAGCCACCGGTGATCGCCCGAATCTCGGAAGATCTGCTGCTCATCGACCTGCGTACCGTTTTTCCCGAGGAAGAGCCCGCGCTTCGGGCAGCGCTTCTCGCCCTGTAGGAACTCTTAAGCGCGTTCCTGGTAGGTGCCTTCGGAGGTATTCACCCGGATCTTTTCGCCCTCCAGAATGAAAGGCGGCACCTGCACGATCAGTCCCGTCTCCATTTTTGCGGGCTTCGTCACGTTTGAGACAGTGGCGCCCTTCAGACCTGGTTCCGTCTCCATCACGGTCATATCCACCGTCGCCGGTAATTCCACGCTGATGGCTCGCCCTTCGTAGAACTCCACGTTTACCTGAAGCTGGGGAATCAGATACTCCACCGCATCGCCGAGAATTTCCTTTGTGAGGTGAATCTGCTCGTAGTTGGAGGTGTTCATGAAGTAATACGATTCGCCGTCATCGTACAGATACTCCATCTGCACTTCATCCAGGATGGCGCGTTCCACCTTATCTTCGGAGGAGAACCGGTGCTCCATCATGGAGCCGCTTTTCAGGTTGCGCATCTTGATCTGGACGAATCCACGGAGATTTCCGGGTGTGCGGTGGCTGACGCTGAAGATGGAAAACAGATCGTTGTTGAACTTCACCACCATCCCGGGACGCACTTTTGTTGCTGGAATCATCGTTTCTCAGTATATCCAGCGGTGGAGCTCACTCCAGGGCAGGTTTTGCAGTTGCGTTGCGGAGTACCAGCATGGCGGAGGGAACAAAACATTACGAAAGGTTCAATAAAAAGCGCGCGAAACGATTGATACTAGTTTCCCCCCATTGCACCATAGTGCATGTGTATTATCGGTAGAAAGCCGTCTATTGTCCCTTATCGGCAGTTCCTGGCAGAAGCTTTAGAGATTTTTAGGAGCGTTCAAATAATATGTTTAGACTTGGTTGGGGATTGAAAACATTGCCGTTGCTTTGCATCTTTGCTTTCCCGTCGTTAACTCAGAGCGGAAGCAGTTCATACGTAAACTTCGAAGGCGCTCTGACGAGCCCAATCCGCCTGTCCGCAGATGGAACTCGTCTGTACTGCGTCAATACTCCAAATGCAACGGTCTCTGTGTTCGACGTAAGCACGAATCCCGCCAGTCCGGCCCTGCTTTCGGAGATCAAAGTGGGAATGGAACCCGTTTCGGTAAATCCCCGGACCAATGACGAAGTGTGGGTAGTGAACCAGGAATCCGACAGCGTCAGCGTGCTATCCGTCTCCAAAGGAATTGTAACGGCGACACTGCCGGCAAAAGATGAGCCTTCAGATGTGGTGTTCGCGGGAAGCTACGCGTTTGTGAGCGCGGCGCGGAACAACCTGATCTATGTCTACAACGTAAGCACGCACGCCTTGGCGGCGACGATTCCGTTGTTCGGCGGGGGTCCGCGCCAGATGGTGGTCAGTCCCGATGGGTCTACGGTGTACGTGGCCTTCGCCCTATCCGGAAACGCGACGACAGGTGTGCCGGAAGACATTGCTCCGCCGCCGCCGCCGCCCGTGAATCCGGCCCTGCCCCCGGCGCCGCAACAAGGCATCATCGTTCAATACAACAATCCCTCCTGGACGAAGTACATCACCTGGACGATGCCGGACAACGATGTCGCGGCGATCAGCACTTCAACCTTGGCCGTCAACCGCTATTACTCCGGCGTGGGCACTATCAATTTGGGGATCGCCGTCCAACCTTCGACGGGCAATCTCTTTGTGACCAACACCGACGCGCTGAACCTGGTGCGGTTCCAAACCAATCTCGACGGGCACTTTGTGAACAATCGCGTGACGAAGATCACGCCATCCGGGACGGTAACCGCTTACGATCTGAACCCGACGGTCAGCTACACCAATCTTCCCGACCCCGCTTCGATTGCCATCGCTCTCGCCCAGCCGGCTGGGGTCGTATTTGACG
The DNA here is from genome assembly GCA_965225785.1 of Bryobacteraceae bacterium. GTDB lineage: Bacteria > Acidobacteriota > Terriglobia > Bryobacterales > Bryobacteraceae > Bog-113. Next base: position 652,349 of record CBDDBV010000036.1, read on the forward strand.
GCACCGGTCAGAACATGTATATCGCGGCTTTCGGGACCGACCGCGTGGCCAAGGTCGACACCAGCGGGAACGTTCTGACGCGCATTGAGATCGACCCGCAGGCGACCGGTTCGACAATCAACCCGGCGACAAAGCGGGGACCCCGCGGGCTCGCGATCAACACCTCCACGAATGAACTGTATGTGATGAACCGGATCACCAACTCCATCTCGGTGGTCAACACCAGCAGCAATACGGTCACATCGGAGATTCCGACCGGTACCAAAGACCCAACTCCGGCCGTCATCACCGCGGGACGCGGCTTCCTTTATGACGCGAAGCTTTCGGGCAACGGGACCGGCTCCTGCGCGGCCTGCCACGTGGACGGCGAAGGTGACCACATGTCTTGGGATCTGGGCGACCCCACCGGTTCGCTGTTCCCCGTCACGCTGAGCAACGGCTCCACCTTCCAGGAGCATCCCATGAAGGGACCCATGAACTCGCTGACCCTTCGCGGGCTGGCCAACGAGCAACCGTATCACTGGCGCGGCGATAAGCCGGTGTTTTCAGACTTCAACGTCGCTTTCCAGGAGTTGATGGGTGGAACGCAAATTTCCACTAACAACATGACGGCTTTCGAGAATTTCATCAACACCATCACGCCGATGCCAAACCCCTACCAAAACCTGGATCGGACCTATCCGACCAGTCTGAACGGCGGAAACGCGGCTAACGGGCAAACCGAATTTTCCACCCTCACGGTGAATCCCGAGAAGCAGACCTGCAACAGCTGCCACGCCGCCAACAACTTCGGTTCCAACCTGCAGATCCTGATTCTCGGCAATGAAAATCAGCCGATGAAGAACACGCTGCTTCGCACCACTTACCAGAAGCAGCTTTTCAACAAATCGAGCAGCAATGGTCAGACCATTGACGGTTTCGGCATCCTTCATGATGGTAACGAGGATCTGGTCCTCAACTTCATCGAAGGTAGAAACTTCCCGGGAATTAAGAACAACCCGCAGGCGCAGAAGGACATTAGTGCTTTCAATCTCGCGATCGATTCAGGGACGGCGCCCGCCGTGGGTTACGCGGAAACACTGACGGCCGCAACCGTCGGGAACAGCACTTACAGCACCTACTGGAGCACCCTCGAAAGTCAGGCGTTGGCCACCAATTGCGACCTGATTGCCGACGGGACTTTGAACGGCACGGCAACCTCACTGCTCTACAACCCGGCGTCGAATAACTACACGTCGATCACCACCGGATTGGGACCGTTCACGCACGCGCAATTGCTTACCGCAATCAAGGCCGGCAGCACCAGTCTCACATTCATGGGCGTGCCTTACGGTTCTGGTTCGCGCATGGTGCTGCGCTAGGCGCCGAAACCCCGCTAGGCGTTCCGCTTTACCGCGCCGCCCGGACCCAAATCCGGGCGGCGATTTTCTTTTAATGCTCGCGCACGCATCCTGGGAATGAGGCGAGCGCCTGATTACCCTTGTATTCCAGTTCGGTAACGAGTCCGGCATAAGACGTGTAATATCCGTCCGCGGTCATGTTTTTCATTGCGTGGAAAAACGCGGCTCCCTCACCTTCGAACTTGCCCGCGTCCACCGCCTCGCTCAACGGTGTGAGCATCCCGATCTGCTGTTCCTGGTTCAACTCGATGAACGGCTTAGCGTGAGTGGCTTCGGACTGAGCCTGCAGCCATGCGATTCCATCCCGAAAGCGTTTCTGGTGCTCCTGATTCTGCAGAACCACCATGTCTATGTAGTGCGGAACTCCAGCCGCCGCGGCGCCGGGCGTTTCCGTCGGGGGAATAATCAGATCCGCCATGCGCGAGATGATCAGGCCTTCTTCGACGGTGAAGAACTTCGGTTCGAAAGGCGGCACCACGGGCACTTTGTAATGCGGCCCGTCCATATGCGCGTGATCGGCGTCCTGCTGACCGTAAAGTTCATCCGCCGAAAACGGGAAAGCGCACGTTGCGCCGACCGCTCCAATGATCCTCAAATGATTCCGGCGCGTCTCCATATCGTTCCATCCTCTCAAATATTCCGCTCTTTTAGCGCGGCCGCAATATCATCGGCTGCCCGCGCCGCCAACGCCATGAACGTCAGCGTGGGGTTCTTTTCCGAGGACGAAGGGAACACGCTTCCATCGACCACGTACAGGTTCGCGACGTCGTGGGTGCGGCAGTTTGCGTCCACCACGGAAGTTTTGGGATCCGTCCCCATGCGAGCGCCGCCTAACTCGTGATTCGGGGCCGGCGTCTGGGCCACGGACAGGATCTCAGCGCCGGATTCCCGCAGAATGTTCTCGGCCCACCGGCTCATCTCATGGAAGAGCTTCATCTCATTTTCCCGCCACTGCAGATGGCGGCGGGCGCTCGGCAAGCCCCAGGTATCCAAGGTTGCGTAGTCGAGGTCCACAAAGGATTCCGGATTCGGCAGCATCTCGCCATATGGGGACATCACGACGAAGGCCGGGTATCGCTCCTTCACCGACGACTTGTAATGCGCTCCAAATCCCGGTAACGCGCGGGCCCATCCCACCGACCGCCGATTCTGATAGTTGAACTGCATGCCGAAACTCCGCGCATAGTCACGCTTCCGGTTATGCATGAACGACGGTACATAGGCGTGATCCAGAAAGCCTTCGTCGTTCACCGGCGGACGTCCGATCAGGTCCGTCAAAAACGCCTGCACACCGCCCGTGAAGTGGGGGATGAAATCCTTCCCAAGACGGCCGCTCGAGTTAGCCAATCCGTCCGGATAAATCCGCGACTTCGACATGAGCAGCAGGGCGACGCTTTGCACCGTGGCGCAGGAAACGACGACGCAGCGGGCGCGCACTTCCCCTTCGGCTTTCGTCTCGCGATTCAGAAACCGCACTCCGGTGGCACGGTTCTCGCTGGAGATCATGACTTCACGAACGATGGAGTTGTGCTGGATTTCCAGCTTCCCGGTTCGTAAGGCCGGCTTCATATGCGCATCGTAGGAGTTATACTTCGCGGCCACATCGCATCCCGCCATGCAGTTCCCGCAGTAATGGCAGGGTACGCGCCCGTTGCCCGGAGTGGTCCGGGTGGCCTTGCGAACTTGTATCACTTTGACGCCCAACTTGGCCGCGCCGCGCCGGATCACTTCGTCGCTGCATTTGAAGGCGACCGGCGGTAGAAAGATGCCATCCGGCAAGTCCTCCAGCCCGTCGCGATTCCCGCACACGCCCACTTCACGCTCAATCCGGTCATAGTGGGGCGCGATGTCGGCATAGGAGATGGGCCAGTCTTCGCCCGCGCCGTCATGCGAACGGCCTTTGAAGTCACGCTGGCTGAAGCGCAGCGCCACGGCGTTCCAGAGCAGGGATTTGCCGCCCACGCCGCGCGCCCGTTCGCCCTCGAAACCAGGCACTCCCGGCTTCATGGTGGGGATGGACCGGTTGGGAAAGTCGAACGGCATGGCATGCGTGTTGAAAGCCGTGAAGGTGTTCACCGGAGGGCCGCCTTCAACCACGATCACGTCCACTCCGCCACGCGCAAGATGGGCGGCGAGGGTGCCGCCGGAAGCGCCGGAGCCGACTACGCAAACATCATATATTTTTGACGGCAACTCGCATTATCCTTGAATAATCAAAATCGTTTCCAGCATGAACCGTTTCCTGATAGTCTCTACGTTACTCCTGGGCGGCGCTGCGCAGGCGGCGGAGCCTGCCAAGGCGCAGCCGCGGTTACCACCGGACCCGCGTTATAAAGCCGATGTGCTTCTGGTTGTCGCTCATCCGGATGATGACGTCGTCATCGGCGGGTATCTGGCGCGCATTGCTCTGGATGAACATAGAAGAGTGGCTGTCGTGTATTGCACCTCGGGCGATGGAGGTGGGAACGCGGTAGGAAATGAAGCCGGCGCTTCGCTTGGCCTCATACGCACAATTGAAGCGCGCCGTGCGATGGCGCTTTACGGAATAGAGAACGTATGGTTTCTGGGCGCTCATGATACTCCCGGCCAGAATGTGCTTTGGTCGCTCGATAACTGGAACCACGGCCGGATACTGGACGAGATGGTCCGGATTGTTCGCCTAACTCGTCCCGAAGTAATTATGACTTGGCTCCCGGACTACGTGGTCGGCGAGAACCATGCGGATCACCAGGCTTCCGGGGTGATCGCGACCGAGGCCTTTGACCTGTCCGGCGACCCGACGCAGTTCCCGGAGCAAGTCTCGGCGCCCCGCAACCGCACCGGCATGATGAATCTGACCGAGGGCTTGTCGGCGTGGCAGCCAAAGAAGCTATACTACTTCTCCGACGCGTTCGAAGACTTCGGCCCGTACTGGCATGACCCCGCCGGATTATCCCCGTTCCGGAAAATTTTTCTGGAAGGACACGGCCCGGCTTACTCGACCACCGATGTTTCTCCGTCCAAGCATGAATCTTATGCAAGATTATGCGCCGAGCAGCAGGCGTTCTATTTGACTCAGGAAGGTGATATCGGTCAGCAGGCTTTGGAGTCTGCTTCGTTGAAGTATTTCGAATACCCGGTGCAGCTCATATTCGGTAAGTCTGTGGTTGGGTCAACACCCACCGGGGACGTATTCGAGAACGTGACATCCCGGCCGGCGGCGTTTCATCATATGACTGGTTTTACCGGCCCGCAAGCGCAGGGGATTTCTTTCCAGTTCGGGGGCGCGTGGGGTTTCTACAAAGATTTCTGGAAAGCTCACGATCTTACGAACATCGCGGACCTGATTCCGGTGCCGGAAGTTACCGTCGGGTTCAAGCAAACGCTACATCTCCCGCTGGTAATCAAAAACTTCACGAGCCGGGCGGAAAGTATTCAACTTACCGCCGTGCTGCCGGGCGGATGGACTGTTGAGCCGCGGGCCGGTACTTACTCGGTACAAGCCGGTGAAGAATACTCCGTACAGCTTGCACTCACGGCACCCCCGTCAGGCAAGGCGCACTGGGAGGAAATTACCTTGACCGCAAGCGGTGACGCCGGCTTTCTGGGCACGTTGAAACTGAGGGCGTTCACGGGAAAGAGTAGCGGGTTGCCACAATGATCGGGCTGCTACGGACGGGCCCAATACTTATCCCTCGCCTGCACCAGCAGTGCCTTTTCTTTAACTGTTAGTTGGATCTTGCGGAACTCCGAGATACTCACAGGCTGGTCGGAAACATAGCCAAGGCTATATTGGCTGCGTAGCTCATCCTGAATCGATCCGAAGATCTCCTCGATTCCCTCCTTCTTCGAGACTGCGAAGAATCCGCCGCCGGTCTCCTTTGCCATCCGCATCAGCACCCCCTTGCCGTCCGGGCCACCGCCTCCGTAGTAACCGGAATCGGAAAACAGAATGCAATAGATGAGCGTGTCCGCTTTCTGCGCGGCATCGATTGCGGAAGAGACGGTCTCTTCGCTCCCGAAGTCCACTCCATCCGTCATCACGATCAGCGCCTTTCGACCGGTGAGAGCTTTCATGGTGCCGTTGGACGCTTTCACCATTGCGTCATATAGCAGGGTTCCGCCCCCGCTACCCACGGTACGCAATTGATTGCGGGTGGGAGTATCGACAAAATCCAGCGCGTCATCGAGTTTCTTGCGCGAGTCCGTCAGGTCCTGCCTCATCTGGACCGACATATCGAACTGCATGATAAAGACCTGGTCCTTCCGCTCTCGTAGAACCTGGTCGAGGAAACGGTAACTGGCGCCGCGCTCCGCGTCGAGCACGCGTTGTTGGCTCATGCTGGTGTCGACCATCAGTCCGATCGTGAGCGGAAGGTCGGATTGTTTCGCGAAGTAACGGATCGTCTGGGGGCGCTTGTCTTCCGAAAGAGAGAAGTCATCCTTGGTCAAATCGCGGATGATGGCGCCCTTCTTATCCCGCACGGTCGCGAGTACGTTGACTACCTTGACTCCCGCCGAAAAGGTCGGCTCATCCTGGGCGCGCAGACCGACGCGAAGAAGACCAAAGCTGGTGATCGAACCGGCCGTCAGCAGAAAACTTCGGCGCGGCAGCTCGCAAGTCATGGGACCGGAAAGCCGGGGATTGGTTCTCATTACCACTAACCTACTCCAGGAAACGCGGCCGGGTGTGCGCCGTCGCGCCAAACCCAAGAAACCAAACAGGAAACGCTGCGTCATGGATACGTCATAAAACGAAGCTAGCCGAATCCTGACAGGCTGTGATAGCGTGGTATTCCTACAAAGGAGATCGAACATGAGCACACAAGAAGTAGCGAACGAACTGGTCAAGCTTTGTTCCGAGGGCAAGTTCTTTGAAGCCACGAAGGCTCTCTATTCGCCCGATATCGTCAGCGTGGAAGCAGCCGCGCCTCCGGGAGGCTCGCGCGAGACGAAAGGCTTGGAAGGGGTATTGGCGAAAGGCGAATGGTGGGTCAACAATCATGAGGTCCACTCTTCCACGGTGGAAGGCCCACTTGTCGCGGGTCCGTTTTTCACCGTAGCCTTCAAGATGGACATCACCTTCAAACCGGAAAGCAAACGCTTTCAGATGGAAGAAGTTGCGCTCTACAAGGTGGATGGCGGCAAAATCGTACACGAAGAATTCTTCTATGGCATGTAGCGGCGGATGAGTTTCCGCGCGTTCGGGCTCGCCTTCCACCTGGCTTCGTTGCCGGCGATCCTCCCGGCACAAACGTTGATCCCGTTTGTGCCGGCTCCGTCAGGCTGCGCCATGGCGCATTGCGATGACCAAATGAACGATCTGGTTCGGATGGCCCCGCCCACATCATCCGGTGTCGCGATTATCAGTCACGACACCGCGTCTCCCGGTAAGGGGCTTGGGTTGGGATGTTCGTCGAACGGTATACTCGCCGCGTGTACTTACAACAACCCGGCGGGCGATAATCTGGTTTTTTATACGGCCGATGGCGCCCGGATCTGGTCATCCGGTTCGCTGCTCGACCAAAACACCTGGGCTTCCGCGCCCCTGATCAACGCGTCGGGCGACGTGATCGCGACCGACGATGTGCATATTGTGCGATTGAACAGCAGCGGCACGGTTTTGTGGAGTACGCCGTTGCCGGTTGTAGCCATCCCGATCAGCCCGGTCACGAACGCATCCGGATCCATTCTTTTCGGAACCAAGAACGGTCCGGTTTCCGCCTTCGATTCCACCACCGGGAATCTCGTCGGCTCTATTTACGTTCAGAACGCCACCGGCGGAAGCAACTACTTCGACACAATAAACACCCCCTGCGTGAGAGGTAACCGGTTTTATCTGTCGATGCAACTTACAAACGATCCCGCCAACACGGGGGCTCTGGTCGCCATCGACTTGAACACAGGCAACACGGCGAATCCTTTAACGGTTGCCTGGATGTTCCTCTTCGGCGGTCCAAGCGGGGCAAGTCCGTTGTGCGTAGGCAACACTCTTTACTTCGACGGCGCCAGCGTTCTGCCCGGGCAGCCTCCGAATCCGCAGATTTTCGCCGTTCAGGACGAGGGGTTAAGTTCAAAGCTACTTTGGAACGTAACCGTCCCCGATCCAGTGCCCGCCAATATGGCCCTGGATCCGCGTGGTGGATTCTGGTCTCTCTTTACAGGGTATAGCGGGGTGAACCGATACAACGGGCAAACGGGCGCGGTGATACAATCGCTGAACGTTACAAACCTGGTGGGCGATCCCACGCCCAATTACCCTTATTCCGCGATCACTATGGCGGGAACCGCCGCGGACCCGGTGATGCTCCTTGGGACAGTGAGTAAGAACGGATTAAGTTCGTATGTGATTGCGATCGACCTTCCGACGAATGCGCTGCTATGGAAGGTAAATATCGATCCATCTCAAGGAGCGGACAGCGCTCCATCCCAGTTCCCAATTGTCCTCGACCCGTCGGGAAATCCGGTGGTCGTGTTTGCAGGCCGGTTCAGCGGGGCTTACTTCGCGGCGGCTCCTTAGCCGGACAACTAAAGATAGGTTGGATATATGACATTTCGCTCAGTAAGATCGGCCATCATCGTAAGTTGCGTGGGGGCGTGTCTCGACATGCATGGTTTTGCCCAGGCTCCGGATAACGTCGGCGATCCTTGGTGGAAGCATGCCGTCATCTATGAAATCTATCCGCGCAGTTTCCAGGATTCGAACGGCGACGGCATGGGTGATTTGAACGGGATCACGCAGCGGCTGGACTACCTGCAAGATCTGGGAGTGGACGCCATTTGGATTGCGCCGCTTTATCCATCGCCACAAGTTGATTTCGGATACGATATTTCGGACTATCAAAACGTCGATCCCCAATACGGCACGCTGGCGGATTTCGACCGGCTGGCGGCGGAGGCGAAGAAGCGCAACATCCGCATCGTGATGGATGCGGTGATGAACCACACTTCCGATAAACATCCATGGTTTATCGAATCGGCGAGTTCGCGGACCAACCCTAAGCACGACTGGTATATCTGGCAGGACGGCAAAGGTGATGGCAAGCCGCCCAATAACTGGCTGAGCACATTCGGGCATTCCGCGTGGCAGTTCGTTCCCGCGAGGAACCAGTATTACTATCACTATTTCTACATCCAGCAGCCTGACCTGAACTGGCGCAACCCGGAAGTGGAGAAGGCGATGTTCGGCATGCTCCGGTTTTGGCTGGACCGAGGCGTGGCTGGGTTCCGTCTGGACGCGGTTCCCACGCTTTTCGAAGATCCATCACTCCAGGATGAGGAACGCCTTGCGGGTACGAACGCGTTTGGCGATCCGAACCAGATGACTAAGTTGCAGGAGAATCTGCCCGAAGTACACGGCGTGATCCAGCGAATGCGGACGATGGTTTCCAATTACGCGGGCGATCGGGTGCTGATCGGTGAGACTTACTTACCGAATGTGAAGGAGTTGAATAAGTGGTACGGCGGCGACAAGCATGACGAGCTACAGTTGCCCATGGATATGCAGGTCGGGTTTGAGCCGAAGCTGGATGCGAACGAATTCCGGCGGCGCATCGAAGATGCGGAAACGAAGCTGAGCGGCAACCAGCCGCTGTTTGTGTTCGACAATCACGACAATCCCCGAACGGCCGCCCGTTATGGCGACGGCGTTCACAACAAGGCGATCGACAAGATGCTGGCCGCGATTCTTTTCACGACCCGGTCAACCGCGATGATGTATTACGGCGACGAGATCGAAATGCCGACCACGCCGCCCACCCGTAAGGAGCAGGTGAAGGACCCGATCGGGATCACGGGCTGGCCGAAAGAGAAAGGCCGCGATGGCGACCGTACGCCGATGCAGTGGAACAGTTCGGTGTCGGCGGGATTCAGCACCAATCCGAAGACTTGGCTGCCGGTGGCGCCCGACTACAAGAAGGTGAATGTGGAGACCGAGTCGAAGGATCCGGATTCGATGCTGAATTGGTACAAGACGCTGATTGCGCTGCGGCGCATGAATCCCGCGATTCACGGCGGGGACATGACGATGTTGGATGCCGGTAACCCGCAGGTAATTGCGTGGAGCCGGACGGACGGTTCCGGGACGGTGCTGGTGGCGTGTAGTTTCGAGGCCACGCCGCAGGTGGTTTCTTTACGAAAGGCAATTGGGGACACACATAAGACCGCTAAGGTGCTGGCAGCCAGCGGTGAGGGCCACAAAACAGGCGACGTCGATTTAAGTTCCGTGACGCTGCCCGCATTCGGCAGCGTTGTGCTGCAGGTAAATTAGCCTACCAACCCGAGCTGCCGGGAATTCCCTTGAACGGACCCGCGACGTCCCGGGTGATCCAGCCGCCGTAGAAACCGCCGGCTTGGGGTTTGGCTCGGTCGTCGTCGACATAGCATTCGAAGCGGCCGGGGAAGAACGCCAGGCAGCCTGTGAGTTCCGCAAAGGTTTTGTTCGGAGACTCGTAGGACCATGCGGCGCCTTCGTTGACGTCACCGCCGACGCTCACACTCCAGTAATTTGCGACGCCTTTCCACTCGCAGAAGGAGTTGCGGTTGGCGCGGGTGAGAAACTCCATCTTCACGTCGCTGCGAGGGATGTACCAGCTTGGGGGATGGCTCGTCTCCAGGAGGCGGTAGGCGCGCGAGGACTCCGCGATTACCTGGCCCGCGAAGATGACGCGAATCTTGCGGGTGGATGACTCAAGGCGCGGAGGGCGTGGGTAGTCCCAAACAGACTCCTGGCCGGGACCTGGTTTTTGTCGCTGCATGTGGTTTCGATGCCGCGCAATTGGGCGGAGGTTTTAAGACATCGTTGGCCCAGGCACGCGCTCGCGGCGTTTCGCTCGACGAGTTTCTCCAGAAACCCGCGATTGGTCGTGTGCCTGATCGTGAAATGCGGTCGGGCGAGTCGTGACCGAAACCCTCAAATATTTCCACCCTGCGCTATACTGAAATCGGCTTTCGAAACCGTCCAGCGGATCCGTCGATTACACCTCCAGCCCTCGCAAATTCAGGGGGCAAAATCAACGAACGAAGCCAATTTTTCTGGGCGATTTTTCGCGAAACTGCCATGCGCCTTTTAAGAAAATAAGGCACTTACGAGAAAAGCCCCGAACTGAACACCCGATTCGTATTGGGTTCGTTTTAGTTCAATATGACGCCGTCCGGGTAACCCCAAAGGGCGCGTCGGGCGCCTGATTGCACTCAGGAAGGGTATCATGCGTTGCGCTCCGTTTGAAGGCGGCTACCCCAGGGACCGGACGGAGCATCCCGCAGACGTGGCTGGGAACAGATCCGCCAGAAGGGGAGCCACCGCCAGTTTCGTCACCCCGTTAAGCCGGGAACAGTCACCGTCGCGGGCATCCGTCAACGGACGTTCCGGTCGGTACACTGAAGAACATAATGAAGCAGGCAGGCATAAACCCATGAAGTACACCGTGATCTTTGAGCAGGGTCCCACCAGTGTCGGAGCTCTCGTGCCGGATTTGCCTGGGTGCGTTGCGGTTGCCGCGTCCGTGGAAGAAGCCCGGATGTTGATCGCCGAAGCCATTGGGTTCCATATCGAGGGTCTCCGGCTGAATGGCGAGCCTGTCCCGGAACCGTTCACCCACGCGGAAGACGTGGAAATACGAGTCGCTTGACGACGCGCGTGCGGCACTCTCAGCGGCGTGTGTGTTGTCGCTGGAGTCAGGCATTCCCGGCTGGCGCCAAAGCCTCTATATTGAAACAGGCAGGGCTGAAATGAGCAGATACGCCGTCTTAATCGCAAGAACGAATACCGGTTTTAGCGCGTACGTTCCCGACCTTCCAGGCTTTGCCATTCCAGCGATGTGCTATCCTACTCTTCGCTGAAGTCAGGCATTCCCCGCTGAGAGTCGCGTCCGTACGGTCCAGGCTACACAGCTAAACGATTGTCTCCAGGGCCGGAATTTGCCTTGTGCTGGAATTTGGCGCAAAATGGAGGTTGACGGGGTAGTGGTACTTCGGACAGGTGGGTGAGTGGTTAAAACCAACAGACTGTAAATCTGTCGCCCCTTGCGGGTTACGAAGGTTCGAATCCTTCCCTGTCCACCAGGCTTGCACGAACGGGCCGTTGTAGCTCAGATGGTAGAGCGCGTCCTTGGTAAGGACGAGGTCACCGGTTCAATCCCGGTCAACGGCTCCATAAATTTCTGAATAGATTCATTGACAGTTTTTAAAGGCGAAGACAATGGCGAAGGAAAAATTTGACCGCAGTAAGCCGCACGTCAACATCGGGACGATCGGCCATATCGATCACGGCAAGACCACTTTAACGGCGGCCATCACGAAGACGCTGTCGAAGCACAATCCGAAGAACAAGTTCCGCAGCTTCGATTCGATCGACAACGCGCCCGAAGAGAAAGCACGCGGAATCACGATCGCCGCCTCGCACGTCGAGTATGAGACGGCCAACCGGCACTACGCGCACGTCGATTGCCCGGGTCACGCCGATTACATCAAGAACATGATCACCGGCGCCGCCCAGATGGATGGCGCGATCCTGGTGGTCGCCGCCACGGACGGCCCCATGCCCCAGACGCGGGAGCACATTCTGCTCGCCCGCCAGGTCGGCGTGCCGTATATCGTCGTCGCGATGAACAAGGTCGATATGGTGGATGACGCCGAATTGCTCGACCTGGTCGAACTCGAAGTGCGCGAGCTGTTGAGCTCTTATCAGTTCCCGGGTGACGATCTGCCGGTGTGCCGCGTGTCGGCGCTCGGTGCGTTGAACGGCGAAGCGCAGTGGGAAAAGACGGTTGACGATCTGATGGAGAACGTCGACAAGTACATCCCGATGCCGGAGCGCGTGATCGACCGTCCGTTCCTGATGCCGATTGAAGATATCTTCTCGATTCAGGGCCGCGGCACGGTGGTGACGGGGCGCATTGAGCAGGGGATCTGCAAGGTCGGCGAGGAAATGGAGATCGTCGGGTTCCGGGACACGCGCAAGACGGTGGTCACGGGCGTCGAGATGTTCAAGAAGCTGCTCGACGAAGGGCGCGCGGGCGATAACGTGGGCCTCTTGCTGCGCGGCGTGGAAAAGGAAGAAGTGGAGCGCGGGCAGGTGATTGCGAAGCCGGGGTCGATCAAGCCGCACAAGAAGTTCCGCGGCGAGATCTACGTGCTGAGCAAGGAAGAGGGTGGACGGCACACGCCGTTCTTCAAGGGATACCGGCCGCAGTTCTATTTCCGGACGACGGATGTGACGGGAGTGGCGCAGTTGCCGGAAGGCACGGAGATGGTGATGCCGGGAGATAATGTGCAGCTGGAAGTGGAGCTGATCACGCCGGTGGCGATGGATAAGGGGCTGCGGTTCGCGATTCGCGAAGGCGGACGGACCGTGGGCGCGGGTACGGTGTCGGAGATTCTGGACTAGGTTTGGGAAGGTAGGTAAAAGCTAATGGCTCGCGAAATTATCACGTTCCAGTGTCAGGAGTGCAAGAACCGGAACTACTCGAACACGAAGAACAAGAAGACGACCACCGAGCGTCTCGAGTTCAAGAAGTTCTGCCCGAATTGCCGGGTGCACCGGCCGCATCGGGAAATCAAGTAAACTGAAGCGGGGGTAAAATCCCGCTTCGTTCGGATAGGGGCGTAGGTTAACGGTAGACTAGCGGTCTCCAAAACCGCCTGTGACAGTTCGATTCTGTCCGCCCCTGCCAATCCCACGATCCAGAAACGATCCAGAAAAGAGATCCATAGCATGGCGAACTCGTTAGAATCCGTGAAATCCTGGGCGCAAAGTTCGAGAAACTATATCTCGGAATTGCAGGTGGAAATGAAGCGCGTCACGTGGCCCACGCGCACGCAGGTTCAGTCGACCACGGCGGTTGTCATCGTGACCGTGTTTGCGTTCGCCGCCTACTTCAAGCTGGTGGATCTCATCATCAACAACACCATCGTCCGCGTTTATACGACTCTCTCCAAGTAGAGAAACCAGATGCCAGGCGAAGAGAATTTTCATTTCCAGGAACAAGCGGCTGTCGCCGAGGACGGCGGAGACGAACTGCATCCTCATGAACATGTGCAGGGAGTTCCCGGCAAGTTTGAGGACGAGGAAGAACGTTCGATGGACGCGGAAGAGAACGACCCTCCTCCATCGATAGAGCACGAAGAAGCGGAAGCCCAGCCCGCTCCGCCGTCGACGAAGAAATGGTTCATCCTGCACACGTATTCAGGCTTCGAAGAGAAAGTGCGCGAGAGCCTGCTGACGCGGGGGCAGGCGTTCGGCTTCGCGGACCAGATCGGCCAGATCCTGATTCCGAAGGAAGAAGTGATCGAGCTGCGGGCCGGCAAAAAGGTCACGACTAAGCGGTTGGTTTACCCCGGCTACGTGCTGGTCGAGATGGAAATGAATGACGATCTTTGGCATCGCGTGAAGGAAACTCCGCGAGTAACCGGGTTCCTGGGCGGCGGCAACGTCCCGACGCCGCTCACCGCCGACGAAGTCAATTCGATCCTATACCGGCAGCAGGAATCGTATGAGCGCCCGCGGCCGAAGATGACTTTCGAGAAGAACGAAAACGTTCGCATTGTCGACGGACCGTTTACAAACTTCTCCGGCAAAGTGGACGAAGTGAATTCGGAGCGCAATACATTGCGGGTGCTGGTGACCATCTTCGGGCGTGCGACGCCGGTGGAACTGGACTTCCTGCAAGTGGAAAAAGCATAGAGAGGCTTAAGTTAGAAGATGGCGAAGAAAGTTACAGGTCAGGTTAAGCTGCAGATTCCCGCGGGTAAAGCGACTCCCGCGCCGCCGGTCGGCACCGCTCTCGGTCCGCAGGGCGTGAATATCATGGAATTCTGCAAGGCGTTCAACGCTAAGACGTCCGCGAAAGACCAGGAAGGCTTGATTATTCCGGTCGTGATTACGATTTTCTCGGATCGTTCGTTCACGTTCATCACGAAAACGCCGCCGGTTCCGGTACTGATCAAGCGGGCCGTAAATCTGGCCAAGGGATCGGCCGAGCCGCATAAGACGAAGGTCGGCAAAATCACGATGAAGCAGATCGAAGAGATTGCCAAGATCAAGATGCCGGACTTGAACTGCTTCAGCGTCGAGTCGGCTATGAACTCGGTCAAGGGTACGGCCCGCAGTATGGGCGTCGATATCGTTTAAGTTTTCTTCACCGAAGGCATAGCATTCCGCCCGCGTTCCGGGTATGATGACGCATCGGTATGTTATGCGGGTTCGTTTTGCATTAGTGGTTCTTGCGCTCACGTGTAGCGCGGCCTTCCCTCAGACAAACGCCCAGTCCGACCGCGATTTCAGCGGGCGCTGGTTTCTCAATCCAGCGAAGAGCGAGATCAACGCTCTTCCGGAAAAGCCCGATCCCATCCTCAAGGTCGATCAGCAACCATCCACCATTCACCTTTACCGCGTGGCGGAGAGCGCAAAGACTCCCGCCGAAGAGATTTCCACTTACTCCACGGACGGCCAGGAGATGAAGCGGCGCGTTGGCCAAAGCGTGCTAAGTAGCCAGACTAAGTGGGAGGGCGCGGCGCTGCTGATCAATACGAATGTAAGCTCTCCCCGGGAGAGCTACAGCATCTCCGAACGCTGGAAAAAATCGCGGGATGGGAGCCGGCTGACGGTGACCCGATCCATCAAGCGGCGTGACGGTGAATCGGAATCGACGCTGGTGTATGAGCGCGAGTTGAAGCCCGCCGGCCCGCAATCGCTCGTGGTGGCCGAGGCGAAATCGCCGGCTGCTCCCGAGCTTCCTGTAAGCGAGACGCCGGTCCTGCGCGTTGCACCCAACTCCGAGGCTCCGCAGCCGACGGCGGACTTCATTGTTCCCGAGGGCACCAAGCTTCCACTGCGGCTGCTGAACTCCGTTAACACCAAGTATTCGTCGCCCGGCGATCGGGTGTATCTGGAAACGGTTTACCCGATACTGTCGCACGGTCGCGTGATCATTCCTCCGGGCAGTTACGTCACCGGGAGTTTGAGCGAAGTCAAACGGGCGGGACGCGTAAAGGGCAAGAGCGAATTCTATCTGCGCTTCGATACACTTACGCTGCCGAACGGCACCACGCGCGATTTCCGCTCCCGCATGTCGAACATGAACGGAAACGGAAAGGGCACGTTCGATCGCACCGAGGGGAAAGTGCAGGGTGAAGGCGGCAAAGGAAATGACACGCGTACGGTGGCCACGGCGACGGCGGCAGGCACCGGAATCGGCGCCATCGCCGGCGGCGCGGCGGGACATCTTGGGATGGGCGCGGGCATCGGAGCGGCTGCGGGAGCTTTGGGGGGATTAGCTTCGGTCCTTGCCACGCGCGGTCCCGACGCGGTGCTTGAAAAAGGCAGCACGGTCGAAATGGTGTTGGACCGACAGTTAACGTTTACACCGGACGAGTTAAGATCGCATTGACATCAGAGACGAACCCCTGAGAGACTATAGGTTTGCCGCTTGCCCAAGTGGCGGAACTGGCAGACGCGCTGCATTCAGGTTGCAGTACTCGCAAGGGTGTGGAGGTTCGAGTCCTCTCTTGGGCACCAACTCAGTTCGAAATGGAAAAGGCCACCGTGTCAGGTGGCCTTTTCTACTAGTCGCGCTTCCAAGCTAATTGCTCACGCCTTGTAGCTCATCGGCGAGTTTCCCCGCATCGTACAGCTTCCGAAGCGCTTCAATCATCCCTGCCGTATGCACGGCAACGGCCCGGTTCTTCTCGCCTTCATAAACGAAATCGCCCGGAAGCGATTCGATGTTCCCATCGAAGATCAGACCGACGATCTCCGCATTACGATTGATGACCGGCGAACCGGAGTTGCCGCCGATGATGTCGCAGGTGTTGACGAAATCGAGCGGCGTCGAGAGATCCAACTTGTCACGGCCTTCCTTCCAGCGCGAAGGCAGATACCACGGGCCGCTGTAATCGAAGCTGGCCGCGCGGTCGTAAAGACCGTACATGGTGGTCTTCGGCGGCGCCATGGTTCCGTTCATCGGATAGCCTTTTACGGAGCCGTACGAGAGCCGGAGCGTGAAGGTCGCGTCCGGGTAAGCGGATTTGCCATACACCAGGAACCGCGCTTTCCCGATCTGCTCGCCCGCGTGGGTATCGACGCTTTCCACGTTATCCTCGAACCACTTGGTCATCTCGCGCACCACCGGGTCCGCTTTGCGCGCGGCAACAATCATGGGATCGGTGGACGCGGCGACGGCGGCGGGTCCGCCATCCAGAAGCTGCTTGCGAACCGCTGGATCGGCCAGCTTGGTACCGCTGATCAGCGCCTGCGCGGCGTCCTGCGGAGTGCGTCCGTCCAGGAACGCTTTGAGATAGGTATCGTTGGGACCAAGCTCCTGTATCCCAAACTGCAAACTGGAACTCAGGCGGGCGATCTCCATCTCCGGATACGTCGGAGCGGGCGACAACAGACGGTAGCGCAACGATTCGAGCTGTGACTCGTGATAGCCGGGCAGGCGCTCACCGTCCGGTTTCTTTACCTCCGCCACATATTGGACCAACTGCAGAGCGATGCCGGCAAGGCTTGAGTCCGCCCGGCGGTAGAAGCGTTCGTTGAAGCGCGACTTCGCCTTGGCGGTGGCATTCGAGATCTCCGTCCACGCGCCTCCGAACTCGGTATGCCATTGCGGATTCGCGTCCACTTTGCTTCTAAAATCCGCTTCCTCCTGCTGCTTCTTCGCGATCAGGTTCTTGTCCTGCAGTCCTTCATAACGGCCGACGTAAGCTTTATAGCTATTCTCCAGGCCGAAAATGAGTGAAGCGGCCTGGCGAGCCTGCTCCGTCCCGCGCGCCGAATACGCTTTCATCGTGTCGATACGCGCCTTCAGCAGCTTCAGCACGGCGGGCTCGATCAGGTCGCGCTCCTGATCCAGTTGCGCCATGGTGTCCAGCCGTTGCGTCGAGCCCGGATTTCCGGACACGAACACCAGTTCGTCGGTCGCCGCGCCCTTCGCGTTCCACTTCAGATAATTGGCGCTGCTATCGATCGGCCTGCCGTTCTCGTATACGCGAAAGATCGCCATGTCGAGATCGTGCCGCGGATAGGTGAAGTTGTCTGGATCGCCGCCGAAGAAGGCCGTCTGCTGCTCCGGCGCGAATACCAAGCGTACGTCAGTGTACTTCTTATATCGGTAGAGCCAATATTCTCCGCCTTGATAGAGGCTGACGACGTCCGAGCGGAACCCCGTCTTCTCGGTGCTCTCGCGCTCGATCTGCGCCATGATCGCCTTACGCGCGGCCAACGCGTCTTTCTCAGCTTGCCCGGGCTTCAGCACGCTCTGCACGCGGCTGGTCACGTTCTCCATGGAGACGAGGACGTTCACCTCCAGATCGGGCGATTTCATCTCCTGCTCCGGCGAGGCGGCATAGAAACCGTCCTTGATGAAGTCATGTTCGGGCGTCGAGTTCTTTTGAAGCTGCCCGCGGGCCACGTGATGATTGGTCAGCAACAGACCATGCGCGCTGACGAATGAGCCGGAGCCGCCGTCATTCAGACGTACGCTCGAAAGGCGCACGTGATCCAGCCATTGCTGCGTGGGAGTGAACTGATACTTGTCCTGGAGCAGCTTGGTGGGTGGATTGTCGAACGTCCACATACCTTCATCGGCCCACAGGGCCGTGCCCAGAATCACAAAAGAAAGCGCCGGCATAAACGCTGTCGATAGCTTCACTAAGACCTCCGTTCGTACATCAATCTTACTAGCTGCGCCGTGACCGCCCTTACAGAGGAAGTTGATCTGCACTAGCACCGGCGAGGAGTTCGTTCGATATGCCTGGACGTTTAAAAGGTAAAAAAGTTGCTATTCTCGCCACGGAAGGCGTGGAGCAGGTGGAATTGTTGGAACCGCGCAAAGCTCTGGAGGCCGAAGGCGCGGAGACGACCGTAATCTCGCCATCCAAGGAGAAGTTCCGTGGCTGGAACATGACGGAGTGGGGCCAGGAGATCAAAGTGGATCTTCCGCTGGATTCCGCTAACGCGGCGGATTATGATGCTCTTTTGCTTCCCGGCGGCGTCATGAACCCGGACAAACTGCGCATGAACCCGAAAGCCGTGCAATTCGTGAAGTCTTTCTTCGAGAACGGCAAGCCCGTTTCCGCCATCTGCCACGGCGCGTGGACCATGGTGGAAGCGGGTGTGGTGCGCGGACGCAAGATGACGTCGTGGCCGTCGCTGCAGACGGACATCCGCAACGCGGGCGGAGTGTGGGTTGACGAGCAGGTGGTGACCGACAACGGACTGGTTACCAGCCGTAAACCGGATGACCTTCCGGCGTTCAACAAGAAGATGATCGAGGAGATCGCCGAAGGCCGGCACGCTCATCAGCGAAGCAACGCGGCGTAACCTATGACAATCGAGCCGGGGATGACGATCAATGGCCGTGATCTCCGGCTCACGAACTTAGACAAGCTTTTCTGGGAGGAGCCGCGCATCGCCAAGCGGGATTTGCTGCAGTACTATGCGGACGTCTCGGAGGCCCTCATTCCACACCTGGACAGCCGGGCGATGGTGATGAAGCGCTACCCGAACGGCGCGGCGGGCCCGTTCTTCTTTATGAAGCGCACTCCGGAGCCGCATCCCGAGTGGCTCAAGACCTGTTCCATCAAGCATGGTTCCGGTAATGTTATTGCCTTTCCTGTGGTGGATGATCTAGCCGCACTCCTATGGGTGGTGAATCTGGGGTGCATCGATCTCAATCAGTGGTATGCGACCTGCGACGATGTCAATCGTCCGGATTATCTGCATTTCGATCTTGATCCAACTCCGGGCGCGCGCTTCCAGCAGGTGCTGGAAACCGCGTGCGCAGTCCGTGAGGCGCTCGATCAATGGAAGATGCCGAGTTACCCGAAGACCACGGGATCGAGAGGCATTCACATCTACATCCCGATCGTACGCGGGCCGCTACAGAAGCAGGTGTGGACGTTTGCCAAGAAGTTCGCGCAGTCCCTTGCCGCGAAACACCCCGACCTGATTACCGCCGAGTATCGCGTGGCGAAGCGCCCGGAAAAACATGTGCTGGTCGACTACAACCAGAACGCGTGGGGCCGCACGCTCGCTTCGGTCTATTCCGTTCGTCCGCAGCCGCATGCGACGGTATCCGCTCCGGTCACGTGGGAAGAAGTCGTCAAGGGTTTTCATATTCGAGATTTCCGATTGGAGAACATGCCCGCGCGGGTGCGGGATGTGGGCGACCTTTATCGGCCTTTGCTCGAGAAGAGCGGCCGCTGCAATCTGGAGAGGTTTCTCTGATGCTCACCGCGCCTTATCCGCCGATGGAAGCGGCCACGCGGGAGAAGATTCCCGCCGGAGATCAATGGCAATACGAGCCAAAGTGGGACGGATTCCGCTGCCTCGCGTTCCGCGACGGCGATCATATCGACTTGCAATCGAAATCTGAGCAGGCTCTTGCGCGCTACTTCCCGGAAGTGGTGAAGTCGCTGCTGGCGTTGGGCGCGAAGCAGTTTGTGCTCGATGGCGAGATCGTGATCGAGCGCGGCGGGCGTCTGCAGTTCGATGATCTTCTGCAAAGAATTCATCCCGCCGAAAGCCGCATCCGCAAACTGTCGGTGGAGACGCCCGCGAAGTTCATCGTGTTCGATCTTCTGGCGGATGAAGACGGAACGGTGCTGGCCGATCAGGTCTTGAGAGCGCGCCGGCCGCTTCTTGAAGCATTCGCGACGAGGTTCTTCGATGAAACGACCGTGGTGCTCTCGCCCGTCACGCGAGACATCGGTGTCGCCGAAACCTGGCTGCGCGGTGGAGCGGGCGATCTCGATGGCATCGTCGCCAAGCGCGTTGACTTGCCTTATCAATCGGGCAATCGCGACGGCATGGTGAAGATCAAAAATCTGCGGACGGCGGATTGCGTCGTTGGCGGATTCCGTTATGCGGAGAAGGGTGAAGTGGTCGGGTCACTGTTGCTTGGCATGTACGACGAGGAAGGCTTGCTGCACCACATCGGTTTCTGCTCCGGCCTGAAGACCGCGGAGAAGCCCGCGCTTACGAAGAAATTAGAGGCTCTGATTGAACCGCCGGGCTTTACCGGACGCGCGCCCGGCGGGCCAAGCCGCTGGTCGACCGAACGTTCCGCGGAATGGAAGCCGCTCAAGCCCGAACTTGTGGTGGAGGTTCAGTACGATCACTTCAGCGGCGGACGATTCCGCCACGGCACCCGTCTGTTGCGTTGGCGTCCGGATAAAGCGCCGGCGCAGTGCCTGATTTCAACTATCGATTGAACGCGGCACGTGGGTCGAGTGCGGCGCGTGCGGAACGACACCGCCGTGGTAAGCGGCCAATACTTCGTCAATCCGTCCCTGCATCACCAGTTCGCCGGCATCGAGCCAGATGCCGCGGTCGCACAACGATTGCAGCATCTCCGGATTATGCGAAACGCAGATGAACGTGCGGCCCATGTTGCGGATCTCGCGAATGCGCTCCAGGCACTTTTGGGTAAATGCCGTATCGCCCACAGCCAGCACCTCGTCCACAATCAGGATCTCGGGCTCAACATTGACAGCGATCGAGAATGCGAGCCGCAAACCCATACCGGTTGAATAGGTCCGAAGCGGCTCGTCGATGAACTCGCCGATGCCGGAAAAATCGATGATCTGCTCTTGCTTACCGCGAATTTCCTTTTCGTGAAAACCCATCAACGCCGCGTTCAACAGCAGGTTCTCGCGCCCTGTGAGGTCGGGATGGAAGCCCGCGCCAAGCTCGAGCAGCGGCGCCACGCGGCCGTTCACCACCACGCGTCCGCGATTGGGCTTGGCCAAGCCGCAGATGAGACTGAGAAGCGTGCTCTTACCCGCGCCGTTGCGCCCGATGATGCCCAGGCTTTCGCCTTCTTCCACCGCGAATGAAACGCTTTTCAGCGCGATGAAGTTCTGCCGCTCGCGCCGGGCGATGGCATCTTTCATGCGCTGCCTCAACAAGCGCGTTCCGCTATGCAGCCGGAAGGTTTTCCAAACGTCAATGCACTCCAGAATCGGCATGTTAGAGGTGTTCGTAGAAATATTTCTGCGACTTTTGAAACGCGAAGTGCCCGATGACGATGGTCAACGCGGAGACACAGGTCAGCTTCAGCATGAGCACAGTGGTCGGCGCTTTATTCTCAAGCAGAATATTCCGCATGGCGAGCACGATGGCCGCAACCGGATTCAGCTGGTAGATCTCGGCATACCTATGAGGCACATCCGAAAAGTTGTAAAAGATGGGGACCAGCCAGAACAAGACGGTGTTAGCCGATTCAACGAAGTAGCGGGTGTCCTGTACGAAGACGTTCATCGCGGCGAAGAGAAGCGAAAGGCCGCAGACAAATCCGATTTCCAGACCCCAGATGACGATCATCCAGAGCCAGTGAATGCCGGGAGAAATCCGGTATCCGAGCACGATGACGACCAGCAAAGCAAGTTGTATGAGCAGGTGGGGAACGCTGGAGAGGACGGTTGAAATGGGAACGACTTCGCGGGGAACCGCGACGCGTTTGATCAGCCCCGCATTGCCCATGATCGACATGGTGCCGGTAGCCCAAGCCATGGAGAAGAAGTTGAAAGGGATGATGCCGCACAGCACAAAGATCGGGAAGTGTGGAACCCTGGATGGGAAAATCTTAGTGAAGATGAAGGTCAGCACCGCCATCATCACTAAAGGATTCAATAGGGACCAGAACACGCCCAATGACATGTTCCGGTACCGGATGCGAAAATCCTTCAGGATTAACTGCTTATAGAGAAATCTCAGGTCGCCGCGCCAAGCCATTCGAATGTTTCAGTTTAACTTACGCATGGCAACCCCTAGAACTTTACCTGTGACGCGATCCTGCTCGAACGCGATGACGCGCGTCTCACCGGATTTCAGCTTGACGTTAATATCGCGTCCCGCTGCGATTTTGACGAACGAGTACGCGACAGCTACATGCGTCAACGCGCGGCCGGCATTCTCGCCGCGCTCCACATGGGATTGGGCGTGGTCGGACGCGAGCACGAGATACAGATCGGCCTTTTCCTTTTGCCCTGCAGATTCCACGCGCACCGTCCCCGTGTTTCCCGACCGCGAAGCGGTGAGCGTTAGAGGAAGTTTGGGAGCGATGACAGCTTTCTGAATAGCGCTGATCGCTTCGGCTTTCTCGCTGCCGACCAAGCCGACGCGTCCATCGATGACCAATTGGGGCGTATAGACCTCGCCTGTCTCCAGACGCGCCGCATAGTCCCGCTGGCGCGTACTGAACTGCGCTGAGGAGAACGGATCGGCCCAGCCGAGATGATTCCAGTAGTCGACGTGCTCGCTGATCACCACCAAATCCGCTCCCGCGACAGGCTGATCGCGGTCGAACTTTTCGAGCAACGCATCGGCCGGCGGGCAACTCGAGCAACCCTCGGATGTAAACAGTTCCAACAGCACTGGAGTGCGCGCGGGCGCGGGAGGATTCATAGTAGCCGCAGTGAGCGCGAGCAGAATTCCGAACATGATCATCGTAGTCACCTCGCTGTGGTGTTCGGAACGGTATCCTAGAAAGTTACGCGTGACTGCCGCGGCTTCCCAACACCGTAACCTCCTGGCGTGCCCTAGCGAATCTCTGGTAAGGGGCTGACTTTGAGCCCTCCTTTGAATGAACTCATGGCGCGCTATCAACAATCCGACGCAACCGCCGCGAGCGAGCTCATTGAAAGCCTGAGCGCGCAGTTCTTCCGTTTCTTCCTGGGACAGGTGCGCAACCGCGCGCAGGCCGAAGACTTGTTGCAGGATTTCTGGCTGCGCATCCACTCCGCCCGCCATACCTATAGGACCGGCGAGCCGGTTCTTCCGTGGATGTACGCCATCGCGCGCCGCGTGAAGGTGGATCAGTACCGCAAGAATCGGCGAATCAGCAGCTATGAACTGCAGGTGGATAAGCTGCCCGAGGCTACCGCGCCCAAGCCGGCCGAGGCAGGCGCGACGGATTTCCGGAAGCTGCTGCGGTCTCTTCCGGAGAGCCAGCGCGAAGTGATCCTGATGTTGAAGGTGTCGGGCCTGAGTCTGGAGGAGGTGGCGCGCGCCACCCGGAGTTCCATCGGATCAGTGAAACAGAAAGCGCATCGCGCCTATACGAAGTTGCGGACGCTCATGGAGAGGCCGGAACATGCCGCCTGAATTGTTCGAAGACCTGCGTCAGGAAGAGCCTTCGGTCGGCCGCGTCGCCGTGATTGAGAAGACGATCACGGCGTCCCTCCCGCGCGTGCGGCCGCTGCCTTCAAACGGGGTGATGATCGCAGGGTGCGCGTTGCTGTTTGTTCTGCTGGCGATAGTCGGCGCGTCGATGGTAGGCTTCCCGGGATTCCACAAACTCAGCCGCCTTCAACTGGTGATCGAATACTCGGCTGTGCTGGCTTCGGCCGTGCTCCTGAGTTCCGCACTGGTGGCGCAGATGATTCCCGGGTCGAGGCTGCGCGTGCCGCCTGTGATGGCTGTTCTCGTTTGCCTCGCCGTGCTCGGCATGATCGCGCCGCTACTTTTCCCGGATTTCACCACGAGCGAATACGTGCGGCTGGGGATGCCGTGCCTTCGGTTGGGAACGCTCTGCGCGGCCGGAAGTGGCGTAGTCGCCTGGGGGTTCCTGCGGATCGGCTTCGTTACCGATCCGCTGCCCGCGGCGCTATCGGCGGCGGGGATTTCGGGATTGCTGGGCGTCGCTGTGCTGGCGCTCCACTGCCCCGTTCTGAACGCCGCGCACATTCTGGTTTGGCATTTGGGCGTGATCTTAGTCGCGCTGTTGGGCGGAGCGCTGGCGGGCTTCGCAGTTTCGCGCTAGGAGTGCCCGAGCACGCGGTGCGGCTGATAAGGCCCGGCCAGCGACTTCAGTTCCTCGTCATCGAGCTTGATCGATAGCGCCGCGATTGCGTCATCCAAATGATGCATCTTACTCGCACCGATGATAGGCGACGTGATGCCCGGTTGCGCCAGAATCCAGGCCAGCGCGATCTGCGCATTGCTCACGCCGCGTTTTTTCGCGATCTCCGTCACGCGGTCCACCACGGTGAAGTCGGAGTCCTGGTAGTACAGGCCTTGCGCGTACTCGTCCGTCTTGGCGCGAACGGTCTCGCCGAAACTCCCCTTCGTGCGATTGCCGGCGAGAAATCCGCGAGCCAAAGGACTCCACGGGATGATGCCGATCTTCTCCTCGCGGCACAGGGGAATCATCTCGCGCTCCTCCTCGCGGTAGACCAGGTTGTAGTGGTTCTGCATGGTGACGAACCGCGCAGCGCCGAGTTCGTCAGCTTTGTAGAGCATTTTCGCGAACTGCCAGGCGAACATCGAAGAAGCGCCGATGTAGAGCGCCTTTCCCGAGCGCACAACATCATCCAGGGCTTCAATGGTTTCCTCGATGGGCGTCGTGTAATCGAATCGATGAATCTGGTATAAGTCGACGTAGTCGGTTTTCAAACGGCGCAGGCTGTCATCGATCGCGTGCATGATGTGCTTGCGCGAGAGCCCGCGTTGGTTGGGGTCGTCACCCATCGGGTTGTAAACCTTGGTGGCGATGATGAGGCGATCGCGTCCCGGCCCGTAGTCATGCAGCGCCCGCCCGACGATTTCCTCGCTCACGCCTACCGAATACATGTCGGCGGTGTCAAAAAAGTTGATTCCCTGCTCGATGGCGCGCCTGATAAAGGGGCGGCTCGCTTCTTCTTCGAGCACCCACTCGCGCCATTTCTTCGACCCGTAAGTCATGGTGCCGAGGCAAAGACGGGAGACTTTCAGGCCGGTGGATCCGAGGTTGACGTATTCCATCGTTTAATCGATTCTAGCCCTTAAGGGTTTAGGCGGCCAGTTCGGTGACGATCTCAACGCGCTGTGTCCATAGAACTGGTCGTATTTCATAGTTATCCAGCGCCTCCGTGACTGCGCTGGAGATTGGCTGTTCGTCATTGAGAACCGCATATGCCTTCGATTCAGCCGCGCGCACACGGCGGGTATCGCCCCATGCATTGATAAACAACAGAGCGCTGTCCCGAGTCGGGCGGTTAATCGCCTGTACGACGCGCTCGGGTTCTTTCTTCGATTTCGGAATTGCGAAGTCGAAGCGCTGGTCGTAGCCGCTAATTCCTGTAAATTTAACACTCGGCGTGTAGCGTATGCCGTTTGCATCAAGCCATGCAACTACATCCTCGTAGAAAAGGCTCTCAATCATGGGTTTTGCCAAGTAGAAGAGGTCGTTTACCGCAACCATGGCCTGGATGAGATTGTGCTTACGCAGAGGAAAGCTTTCCGGTGTCGCATGAACCTCCATTGCGTCGTTGTTCAACTTCACGCCAAATCCGTTGACAGTCATTCGCAAAAGTTCTTTCCGCTTTTGCGTGTCCAATTTGACGCCCGAAGTCTCCAGGTCATGAATGACGTAGCTGTCATCGGTTAAGACAAATCCGCCGTTCTCGCGGCGCGCGTAAATTTGCAGGGAGTCGTTATGGCGATCAAGGTACGGAGTTGTGATCTCAACCCATGAGCCGTTCACTTGGCGGAGTGTGGTCTTGTCCTTCAGCCAGTCCCTATAGTCTTTCAGTAGTTTTTCGATTTCCGCCACGCTCATGAGAAAAGGCCTTTTTCTATCCGAACATCCGTAATGTTCGTGACCTTGATCTGGGCGCGGGTAACATCGAGCACAAAGTTTTCGCGCTTGTCTGACGACGTCAACGGGATAGTCAGTTTGCCGCCGGGTTCAGGGAACCAGTACAGCTTGTCATCGATTCCGCGTTCCTCCATTTTGATAAGAGAGTTGGCTTCGGCCTGCGTGATGTCAAGATCAGCCATGACTTGCCTTGGGTTGTATTGTGCCATGCTGGCTCGAAGGGAAATCTAAGAAATGCAGTTGGTCGTGAACCAGTTCGAGATGTTCGCCGGGGCAGTGCTGCAGAATGGTCAGCGCCGCTTACCGATTCCCAGTTTCTGGAACTCTGTGCCCACTACCCGGACTATCGGCTCGAAACCACCGCCGAAGGAGACGTGATCATCATGCCTCTACCGTATCCCCGCACTGGGCAACGAAACGCGGCAATCACTTGTCAGCTTTCGCATGGACCGAAAAAGACGGGCGCGGTGAAGCCTTCGACGCCAGCGCCGTTTTTTCCTCGCCAACGGCGCGCGCCGCTCACCGGATTCCGCGTGGGTCTCGCGCGAGCGCCGCCAGGGTCTTGCGGACGATGCGGCCATGTGGCACGTCGCCCCGGAGTTCGTGATCGAGCTGAAATCCGCTTCGGACCGCCTCACCACTTTTCGCGCGAAGATGCGCGAATGGACGGCGAACGGTGCATTGCTCGCGTGGTTGATCATCCCCGAAACGCGCGCGGTTGAGGTCTACCGAGCGGATGGTCCAGTCGACGTTTTCGTCGAGCCGGTTGGAGTCCATGGGGAAGGGCCGTTGCACGGATTCACGCTTCAGTTAGAGCGAATCTGGAAAGGCATCCCCGGTTGCCCTTTCATCAATGACAAAACACTTCGCCTCCCGGTGCCATTAGCAGGTTCAGCGCAACCGCCTCGCTCGCCAGTTCCAACTCGCTCTCGAAAGCTTCCAGGCGTTGCCTCTGCAATCCATCTAAGACCGTCCGCGCCGGCTCGCGAAAGGTAGTTTGCGCATAATTTCGCTCGCTTGCAAAATCTGCTCTCGCTTGGCGAATCGCGCTCTCGTCAGGCATCCCGGAATTCATCAGCTCACGGAGTCGCCTTTGCTCTAACGACAGCCGCACGTCGGACACCCTGGCCTCGGACCAATTCGCTGCACCAATGCGATCCAGCTGAGCGATCTGGTCCGCCGTCAGACCAAGGCCCAGCGCTTCGTACCGCGGGTCAGGGTCGAAACACTGACCGCCTCCAGGCCACTCGAACGAGTTAATCAACCCAAGTTGAACCGCCTCTCGCGCCGCCTGTCCGCTCTCCAGAACTCTCGCGATCAGCGTAAGTTCGGCCTCTTGCGACGGAATCAGCACTCCGCGTGAGCCGACGAACTCCTCATTGTGCGCGTCGGCGCTGCTCGAACGTTCGCTCCTTCGGGCGGATCGCGACACCCCGGTTGCCACAGTAGGAGCGAGAACCCGAGGGGACTGGAGCCGCTTCATCTGGGCCTCGGTAAGCCTGAGCTTCTGCCTGAGCGCCTCAAAAGGCCGATCGGCATCCTGCGCGGACGCACAGAACGGCACGGCGAAAACCAGCAAAACGTAGTTAATCACTTCTTTTCGAACCCCAATCTTGCGATCCGCCCCTTTGCCCCCACCGCCCAACACGCATCACCCGGTCCCACTCCAATCGCATTGAACGCTCCGTCGTCGATCGGCTTCCAATTCCGCCCGCCGTCACTCGACACCTCAGATCCAGTCGGTCCCGTCGTGATCCACATCCGATGCTCAGGTAACCACGCCACCGCCGACCGATAACCGCGCGGCCGCGTTCCCGCGGGTTCGCTCCACGTGATACCTCCGTCAGCCGTGATCGCAATATTGTGGGCGTCTTCGGACGGCCTGGAGTAATCGCCGCCCACCGCGATGCCGTTCCGCGAGTCCGCGAAGGCCAGCGAGAAAATGCCCGCGCCATCCGCGCCGCTGCGGACCGGAGTCTGCGCGACGGTCCAATGCTCCCCCGCATCATCCGACCGAAAAACGCGGGACCCGGATTTGCCGCCGGTCGCAAACCAAACCCGATGCCCGCGCATGACGAGAGCGGTGTTACTCGCCGCGAACCCGCCTTCACCCGGCATTGCGGCGGGGCGCTTCACGTGTGAGAACACCGCGCCTTCCTGATTGATGCGAAAGAGAGCAAAAACGCCATCGACAGGATCACCGAACAGCATTCCATCCCGCATAGCGGGCATCGCGATCGCGTCAAAAAATCCTTTCTCATCCGGGTTCGCATAGAAGGTCCGCCATGTCGAACCGCCGTCCCCCGTCTGAAACACGCCGGACTTCTTGCCTTCGCCGCTCGCCATCAGAAACGCGGCATCCGCGCTCAACGCCTGCACGCCACGAAAGTCAAGCTCGCCCGCTCCCGGCACAACGCCCGCTTTCCAGGTCTTGCCGCTGTCGGTGGTGCGCAGGAACGTGCCGCCTGACCCGCTCGCCCACGCCTCTTGGCCGTTCACAACGCTGACGCCGCGTAGCGACGCGATGGACCCGCTTGGTTGCAAAACCCAAGTCTGTGCAAACGCAACAGGCATAATCAGCAGAAGCACTAACCGCATGGCGCTTACAGTTTCGCATTCTCTCTATGGCCAAACACTCCGACAATCCCACTCCTTCCGACCCGCTTTGGTTCAAAGACGCCGTCATTTATGAGGTGCATGTCCGCGCGTTTCAAGATAGCGACGGCGACGGAATGGGCGACTTTCGCGGCCTCACGCAACGTCTGCCCTATCTGGCCGACCTGGGCGTAACCGCGCTTTGGGTGCTGCCCTTTTGTCCTTCGCCGTGGAAGGACGATGGCTACGATATCTCGGACTACAACAACATCCATCCCGCATACGGCACGCTCCGCGACTTCCAGGCGTTTCTCGCCGAAGCGCACCGCATCGGCATCCGCATCATCAGCGAACTGGTTCTGAATCACACGTCCGATCAGCACGCCTGGTTTCAACGTTCCCGCCGCGCCGCGCCGAATTCCAAGTGGCGCGACTATTACGTTTGGAGCGACACGCCCGAACGTTACCAGGACGCGCGCATCATCTTCAAAGATTTCGAAGCTTCCAACTGGACCTGGGACCCGGTTGCGAAATCTTACTTCTGGCACCGCTTCTACTCTCATCAGCCGGATCTTAACTTCGACAATCCGGAAGTGCGCCAGGCCATGTTCGAAGCGGTCGATTTCTGGTTCGATCTCGGAGTCGACGGCTTGCGTCTGGACGCGGTCCCGTATCTCTACGAACGCGAGGGAACCGACTGCGAGAACCTGCCGGAAACGCACGCGTTCCTCCGCGAACTGCGCGCTCACATCGATTCGAAGTTTCAGAACCGCATGCTGCTCGCCGAAGCCAATCAGTGGCCGGAAGATGCCGTTGCATACTTCGGTCAGAGCGACGAATGCCAGATGGCCTTCCACTTTCCCGTGATGCCGCGCCTGTTCATGGCAACGCGCATGGGCGACCGTTATCCGATCACCGACATCCTGCAAGTCACTCCGCCCATTCCGGACACGTGCCAATGGGCGCTGTTCCTTCGCAACCACGACGAACTCACGCTCGAGATGGTCACCGATGAAGAGCGCGATTACATGTATCGCGTGTATGCGCACGACCGCAACATGCGGATCAACCTGGGCATCCGGCGCAGGCTTGCTCCACTGCTCGAGAACGACCGCCGCCGCATAGAGCTTCTAAACGGTCTGCTTTTCTCGTTGCCCGGAACGCCCGTCATCTACTACGGCGACGAGATCGGCATGGGCGACAACTTCTACCTGGGCGATCGCAACGGCGTCCGCACTCCGATGCAGTGGAGCCGCGACCGCAACGCCGGATTTTCCAGCGCCAATCCGCAGCGCCTTTACCTGCCGATCGTCATCGATCCCGAATATCACTTCGAGGCACTCAACGTTGAAAATCAGCAGAACAACTCCAACTCCCTGCTCTGGTGGATGAAGCGCCTGATCGCCCAACGCAAGCAATCGAGGGCCTTCGGACGCGGCACACTGGAGTTTATTTACCCGGAGAACCGGCGCATCCTGGCGTTTGTCCGCAGCTATAATAACGAGCGCATTCTTGTGGTTGCCAACCTGTCGCGCGTGGCGCAGGGCTGCCACCTCCCGCTTGCGGAATTCCACGGCATGGTGCCCTTGGAGATGTTCGGGAACACGGAGTTCCCCGCTATCGGCGAGCAGCCGTATTTCCTCTCACTTGCGCCGCATGCCTTCTATTGGTTTGCGCTCGAAAAGAAGCAGGCCGAGCAGGAATCGCTGCGTTCCCCGGAAGACTTGAGCTCCATCCCGACGTTTGGAATCGCCTCATGGGATTCCGTGCTGGTGGGGGAAAATCGGCGCGACATTGAGCGCTATCTTCCGCATCTGCTCCGTGCAAGACTGTGGTTCCAAGGCAAAGAGCGCGAGATCGCCGGTGTCGTGATGCAGGACGTGATCCCGTTCCCGAACGCCGCGTCCTGGCTGGTGCTGATGCGGTTTGAATACAGCGCGGGCGACCCGCAACTTTATAGCATCGCGCTCAGTCTGGTGGAAGGTGCGCGCGCCGAACAGGTGGCTCATGAGGCGCCGCAGGTGGTGCTGTGCCGCGTCCGCACGCCGGATGGGCGCGAAGGTATTCTCTACGGCGGTTCCCACAGTCCACCCTTCCGCGAAGAGTTGCTGGGCGCGGTGTCACGGCGCCGCCGGTTCGCGGGTGAAGATGGCGTTCTCGCCGGATCTCACACCACCGCGTTCCGCAAGATTTGGCAGCATGATCCCAGCCTGGAGTCCTCGCTATGCAAGGCCGATCAGAACGGGACGTCGATCAAGTTCGGCGAGCGCTTTATCTTAAAGCTTTTCCGCCGCCTGGAATCCGGTGCTCACCCGGAGCTTGAAATTGGACAGGCGTTGAGCGCCCTGCGGGACCGTCCGCGTACGCCGCGGCTGGCGGGATGGCTCGAGTACCGCGGCCGCGATCAGGAAGTGCTCACCATTGGCGCGGTGCATGAATATATCCCGCATGAGACCAGTGCTTTTCAGTTCACGCTCGATAACCTGAGCGTTTTCTTTGAGACGGCGCTCGCGGCCGAGCACGGCCAGTTCACGGGGTCGCCCGCCAATGAAAGCGCCCCTGCGCTTACGCTCCCCAAAACGCCGGACCACGCGCAAACCCTCATGGGGTCCTATCTCGGAATGATCGAGTTGCTCGGCCGCCGCACCGCCGAACTGCATCTCGCGCTCTCCCGGCTGGATGGCCCGAACTTCACGCCGGAACCGTTCACCGAGTTCTACCGGTTGGGTCTCTATCATTCGTTGTTGGGCCAGAAGAATCGGGTGATCCAGCAACTGCGCAACGATTGGAATAACGTGCCATTGGACGCCCAATCCGATTGCGAAGAACTGCTCCAACACGAAGAGCGCATTACGTCCAGGCTGCAGGGCTTGCGCGAACACCGCATGGGCGGCATGCGCATCCGCATCCACGGCGATTTTGAACTGCGTCAGGTGCTCTATACCGGCAAGGATTTCTACATCATCGATTTCGAAGGCGAAGTGGAGCGGCCGCTGGGTGAACGCCGTCTGAAGCGTTCGCCGCTGCGGGATGTGGCGGGATTATTACAGTCGTTGTATCTGGCCTCGCACAGCGCCATCTATGGGCGCGTAACCGGCGTCGCCCATCCCGACGCATCCGAAGCGCTGCTCGAAACGCTCGCCGGACGCTGGTACCGCTGGGCCTCCACCGAGTTTCTGCGCGGCTACCTCGCGGTCCCGGAAATTCAGGAACTGCTCCCGTCTTCGCGTCCGGATCTTTCTCGCCTGCTTGAAATTCTCACGCTCGAACGCGCTATGAGGCAGATCGAGCAGAATCTGGCAAATCACCCGGATCGCGTTCGCGTGGCTGTCAGATCGGTGCTGCACGTGCTCGATAGCAAGGCCGAAACCGAAGACCTTGTATGAGCCGCCACGCGCCACGCGCCACTTATCGATTGCAGTTGCATGCGAATTTCACCTTCGAATCCGCCGCCGCAATTGCGGATTATCTGCACGCGCTGGGCGTGTCGCATGTTTATAGCTCGCCCTATCTGCAGGCCGCCAAGGGCAGTATGCACGGGTACGATGTGGTGGATCACAGCCGCGTGAATGAAGAGTTGGGCGGTGCGGCCGGGCACCAGAGTTTTTGCGAAACACTGGGGCGCAATCAACTGGGGCAGGTGCTCGACATCGTCCCCAACCACATGGCCATCACCGGTCCGGAAAACAAGTGGTGGTGGGATGTTCTGGAGAACGGTCCGGCAAGCCCCTTTGCTTCTTACTTCGATGTCGAGTGGCACCCACCGGAAGAGAAGCTTCGCAACAAAGTGCTGGTGCCGATTTTGGGCGAACACTACGGCAAGGTTCTCAACGATAAACAAATCACGGTGGCACGGCAGGAGGGAAGCTTCCTGATTCGTTACTTCGAGCACGTGTTGCCGGTGGCGCCGCGGTCGCTGAGTGAATTACTGGAAGAGGCCGCGCGCGTCGCTGGTTCCGACTATCTCGCGTTTCTGGCGGGCTCGCTCGCGCGCCTGCCGCGCCCGACTATCAAGGATCGTGACGTACTGGCCGACCGGCATCGCGATAAGGAAGTAATCCGCGGTCTGCTCGCCCGCCTCTGCCGCGAACAGAGCGCCGTGTGCGATGCCATCGCAACCGCTTTGGACAAACTCAACGACGACCCTGACCGGATGGACGAGTTCCTGGAAAGTCAGAACTTCCGCATCGCCTTCTGGAAGACCGCCGGGCGTGAGTTGGGCCACCGCCGCTTCTTCGATGTGAACACGCTGGTGGGGCTGCGCACCGAAGAGCGGCAGGTGTTCGACGAAACGCATCGCTTGCTCATCGACTGGCTGCATCGCGGCATCATCGATGGACTGCGCATCGATCATCCCGACGGCCTGCTCGATCCCAAACAGTATTTTGACCGGCTCGCCGATGCCGCGCCTAAGGCCTGGATCATCTGCGAAAAGATCCTAGAGCCAGGCGAACGCTTGCCTTCCGATTGGCCATTAGCTGGCACCACCGGTTATGACTTTCTCAATGCTCTCAATGGCGTGTTCGTTGACCGGAACGGCGAAGCGCCTCTGACCGAATTCTACGGCCAGTTCACCGAACAGGACATCAATTACTCCGAAGTGGCGCACGCGAACAAGCTGCTGGTTTTGCGCGACATGCTCGGAAGCGACGTGAATCGCCTAACTGCGCTCTTCATGCAGATCTGCGAGAGCGACCGCTACCATCGCGATTACACCCGCCACGACATTCATCACGCCGTGCGCGAGACGGTCGCCTGCTTCCCCGTCTACCGCACCTACGTCCGCGCGGATTACGGGGAGATTACCGAAACCGATGTGCGCTATATCGACGAAGCGATCACCGCGGCCAAGGCGCGCCGGCCGGATCTCGACGCCGAACTGTTCGACTTCATTCGGAGCGCGCTCACACTGGAATCGAAAGGTCCGCTGCTATCGGAGTTTGTGCTGCGCTTCCAGCAGTTCACCGGGCCGGCCATGGCGAAAGGCGTCGAAGATACTACGTTCTATTGCTACAACCGGCTGACTTCGCTGAACGAAGTCGGCGGCGATCCCGGCCGCTTCGGAGTGTCGCCTGAAGACTTCCACGAGTTCTGCCGTGACCTGCAGGCGTCTCATCCGGAGACGATGGTCTCGACGTCGACGCACGACACCAAGCGCAGCGAAGACGTTCGCGCCAGATTGCATCTGATCTCGGAAATTCCGGCGGAATGGCGCGATGCGGTGTGCAGGTGGTCGCTCGCCGCGCAGCATTATCGCATCCATGAGTTGCCCGACCGCAACACCGAATATCTGTTCTACCAGACGCTGGTGGGCGCGTGGCCCATCTCTCCGGAGCGCATCAAAGCTTACATGCAAAAGGCTACCCGCGAGGCCAAGCAGCAGACCTCGTGGCTCGATCCCAATCCGCACTTCGAGGAGAACCTGAACCAGTTCATCGACCTTACTCTCGCCGATGCCGGATTCGTGGCCGACGTCGAAAAGTTCGTTGCTCAGCTCATCGAACCGGGCCGCGTGAACTCGCTGGCGCAGGCGCTGATCAAGCTCACCGCGCCCGGCGTCCCCGACATCTATCAAGGAAACGAGCTGTGGGATTTCAGTCTGGTGGATCCCGATAACCGCCGTCCGGTCGATTACAAAACGCGCCGCCGCTTACTGGCCGAAGTAGATGGACTAAGTGTCGAAGAGATTCAGCGCCGCGCCGACGAGGGCTTGCCCAAGCTATGGACCATTCATCGCGCCCTGTTGCTGCGCCGCGAAGTCCCCGCCAGTTTCGGCGCAAGCAGTTCGTACTTGCCGCTGATTGCGTCGGGCGGGCAGGCCCATCACGTTCTCGCATTTCTGCGTTCCAATAACGTGGTCACGGTTGCGCCGAGGCTGCCGTTGACCCTTGCAGGCAACTGGGGTGAAACCACGCTTGACATTCCGCAGGGCCGCTGGCGGAACCGGCTCACCGGCGACGCTCTGCAGGGCGGTAGCGTAGGGCTTTCAGAGCTGCTGAGGCGATTCCCCGTCGCGCTGCTCGCGCGGGAGACCGAGTGAGTTCCACGTTTTCCGTTTGGGCGCCCAAGGCTGAGACGTTGGATCTCCGCATCGCGGGCGCTGACCATGCGATGTCGAAATCCGAATCCGGTTGGTGGCACGCTGACGTTCCAGACGCGGGCCCCGGCGCCGACTACGCGTACATCGTCAACGGTGACAGCCCTGTGCCTGATCCGCGCTCGCCGTGGCAGCCCTATGGCGTTCACGGCCCTTCCAGAACCGTCGATCACGCCGCCTTCCCGTGGACCGATCCAACCTGGCAACCAGCGCCGCTTTCCGCGGCAATCGTCTATGAACTGCATATCGGAACCTTCACGCAGGAAGGCACTTTCGAGAGCGCCATCGGGCGGCTCGATTACCTAAAGGATCTCGGCATCACCCATGTGGAACTTATGCCCGTCAACGAATTCTCCGGTGACTGGGGCTGGGGTTATGACGGCGTGGATCTTTACGCGCCGCATCATGTCTATGGCGGCCCCGATGACCTGAAGCGTCTTGTCGATGCCTGTCATGCGAAAGGTCTCGCGGTACTCCTCGACGTGGTCTATAACCATCTCGGGCCGGCCGGCAACTATCTGAGCCGGTTCGGGCCGTACTTTACCGATCGATACTGCACGCCTTGGGGCGAAGCGATCAATCTGGATGGGCCCGATAGCCTGGAAGTGCGCCGGTTCTTCTTTGACAACGCGCTTATGTGGCTGCGGGATTACCACTTCGACGGGTTGCGGCTCGACGCGGTGCACGCGCTGCTCGACACGTCGGCCCTTCACTTCCTGGAGGAACTTGCCGCTCAAGTGCGCCGGCTTGAGTCTGCTCTTGGCCGACGAAAGGTGCTGATAGCCGAGAGCGATTTGAATGACCCGCGTCTGGTGCGCTCGCCCGAGTCCGGCGGCTATGGTCTAGACGCGCAATGGAGTGACGATCTTCACCACGCCCTTCATGCCGTCTTAACTGGCGAGACCATCGGTTACTACGAAGACTTCGGTGAGATGCAACAGATCTCCAAAGCCCTGACTAACACATTCGTCTACGATGGCGTGTACTCCAGACACCGCCGCCGCGTCCATGGCCGCCCGCCCGAAAACGTGTCGAGCCATCGCTTTCTCGGATATCTGCAAACCCATGATCAGGTGGGCAATCGCGCGCGCGGAGAACGCATCGCGCAACTTACCAGTTGGGGCCGGGCGAAAATCGGGGCCGCGCTCTACCTGCTATCGCCGTTCATTCCCATGCTCTTTCAGGGCGAAGAATTCGGGGCGTCCACGCCGTTCCAGTACTTCACCCACCATGAGGAGGAATCTCTCGCGAAGGCCGTGAGCGAAGGACGCAAACGGGAATTCGCCGCATTCGGCTGGAAGCCGGAAGACGTGCCGGACCCGCAGGATCCCGAGACGTTCCGCCGCTCCAAGCTAAATTGGCCGGAACTCGGCTGTGAACCGCACCGTGAGATGCTGACATGGTACAAATCACTCCTTCACTTGCGCCAGACCATTCCCGAACTCGCCTCCGAACTTTCGCATGCCGCGCCGGCAACCAGTATGGAGGTTGAAGTAGATCGGTACTCTGTGCACTTGACACGCGGCGCGGTGCACGTGATTTGTAACTTGTCGTCCAATATAAGCCGGCTTCCGGTAACGGATTCCTTTCAGATTTTGCTAGTCTCCGATGAAGGCATAAGCATCCAAAATAAATGCGTTGTACTTCCTCCTGAAAGCGTGGTTGTAGGCAGCGCGTCTAATCAACGGATCCCATAGCATTCGATGCAGCGAACGATTTTACCTGGAAAACCATATCCTCAAGGCGCCACATGGGATGGAACCGGCGTCAACTTCTCTATCTATTCGGAATGCGCCGCAAGAGTAGAGCTTTGCTTCTTCGACAAACCCGACGCACCCGCGACCGAAACCATCGAGCTGCATGAGACCACCGGTTTCATCTGGCACTGCTACATTCCGGGCATCAAGCTGGGGCAGTTCTATGGTTATCGCGTTCACGGGCCATACGATCCCAATCGCGGCTTGCGGTTCAACCCCGCCAAAGTCCTGATCGATCCCTATGCCAAAGCGATTTGCGGGAAAGTGAACTGGGACGAACCAGTGTTTGGATACCAGGTGGGAGGTCCTGAAGGAGATCTCGTCATCGATGATCGCGACAGTTCTTTAGGTGTGCCGAAATCCGTCGTCACCAGTTCTCACTTCGATTGGGAAAACGATCGGCCGCCGTTGACCCAGTTGCACGATTCGGTTATCTATGAATTGCATGTAAAAGGCTTTACCGCCACAAATCCCGATATCCCCAAGGCGCTGCGCGGGACTTATGCGGGACTAGCTCATCCGGTAGCCATCGAATACTTGCGGAAGCTCGGTGTCACGGCCGTCGAGCTGATGCCCGTGCATGAGTTCATCGATGATAAGCGGCTCCTTGACCTTGGTCTGAAAGAATACTGGGGCTATAGCACCATCAATTATTTTTCTCCCGCCGGTCGCTATGCGAGCACCGGTTCCGCCGGTGAACAGATCGGCGAATTCAAGAATATGGTTAAGGCTCTTCACCGGGCCGGCATTGAAGTTATTCTCGACGTCGTTTACAACCATACTTCCGAGGGCAACCAGTTAGGTCCCACACTTAGCTTTAAGGGCGTCGACAATAGTACTTACTACCGGTTAGTCAACGGAAACGAACGTTTCTACATGGACTATACAGGCACCGGCAACACCATTAACATTCGCAGTCCGCAGGTCCTAAAGCTGGTAATGGACAGCCTGCGCTACTGGGTGCTCGATATGCATGTGGACGGTTTTCGTTTCGATCTCGCCGCCGCCCTGGCGCGCGAGCTTCACGAAGTGGACCGCCTTTCGGCCTTTTTCGACATCATCAATCAGGACCCCGTAATCTCGCAGGTGAAATTAATTGCCGAACCTTGGGATGTCGGCGAAGGCGGGTATCAGGTCGGCAACTTTCCTCCCCTGTGGGCTGAGTGGAACGGCCGGTATCGCGACGTGGTGCGCCGCTACTGGAAGGGTGACGAGGGCCAGATTGCGGAGCTGGGCTATCGGCTTACGGGATCCAGCGACTTATATAAGAGGGATGGCCGCAAGCCCAGTGCCAGCATCAACTTCGTCACCGCGCATGACGGGTTCACGCTGCGGGACTTAGTCAGCTATAACGACAAACATAATGAGGCGAACGGCGAGGATAACCGCGACGGTAGTAACGACAATCACTCCTGGAACTGCGGCGTGGAAGGTCCCACGGATAATCCCGAAGTTCTCGCGTTGCGTCAAACACAGCTGCGGAATTTCCTTCTGACTCTGTTCGTGTCTCAAGGCGTACCCATGATTTGCGGCGGCGATGAAGTGGGCCGCACGCAGAGCGGCAATAACAATGCCTATGCGCAAGACAATGAGACCAGTTGGACCAACTGGAACCTCGATAAAGATGCGCGAGAGCTCCTGGAGTTTACGCAGCGGCTGATCCAATGCCGCAAGGATCATCCCAATCTCCACCGGCGCCGTTTCTTCCAAGACCGCAAAATCGAACCTTCTGGAGACTCCGTCGATGTAAAGGACTCGAATGAGCGGGATATCACATGGCTTCGTCCTGACGGCGGCGAGATGTCGGCGAGCGAGTGGAACACCGGATGGATCCGCTGCATCGGCATTCATCTGAACGGCTTGACGCTGAACGACGTCAATGCGTTTGGAGAGCCGATAATGGATGACACCTTTCTGCTGCTGTTAAACCCGGGACATGAAGCCATTTCGTTTCATTTGCCGAAACCGCGAAACGGATGCTCGTGGGAGGCGATGATCGACACGCGTCACGCCTTCGACTCGGCACCCACCAGGATGGAAGACGGCGCGCCTTATGATCTTTCCGATCGCTGCTCGGCGCTGCTTCGGGAGGTTCCGTGCATCACGGAGATGAGCAACGGTTCAAGCAAGAACGGCGCGAACAGTTAGTCCGCGCAGAGTATTTTTGTTTAGCGGAGCGCCCCCACCCCATTCCTCTCGGCAAGCCCGTTTCCTTACACTGGTAGAATGCCGGGTAATCGGATGAGCACCGTGTCTCTACTTAAGCGGGTGTCGATCACGAACTACAAGAGTATCCAGTCGTGCGACGTTTCTCTTGGACCGCTCACATTCCTGGTTGGTCTAAACGGATCGGGAAAAAGCAATTTCATCGATGCATTGAGGTTTTGCCGCGACGCGTTGAGGGGAACTTTGGAGCATGCGTTCTCCGAGCGGCGCGCGAGTCTTCGGACGTTGACGCATTTCTCAAGTGTCCCGCCCGGATTCTCCATGGGTTTCAATCTCGAATTGGGTTCCGGCGAGATTGCATACTATGGGTTTTCGATTGGTCAGCAATCTCCGCGCGGATTTCACGTGGAGCGGGAAGAGTGCGCCGTCGGCAACTCTGATCGAGATAAGTTTGTCGTCCGGCATGGGAGACTATTGTTCCCCTCATCTCCAACGGAACCCGGCCTTTTAGATGATCGACTCTTCCTTGTGCAGGCTTCGGGAAGAGCGGAGTACCGTCCGGTTTACGATTTTCTGTCGAACCTCGAGTTTTACAACCCGGAACCCGGAGTCATGAAGCCCAACTTCGATACACCAGGTCCAGGAGACATTTTGGAGCCGGATGGGGTGAATGCGGCCAATGTCCTTGAGC
Organism: Bryobacteraceae bacterium; assembly: GCA_965225785.1. Lineage (GTDB taxonomy): Bacteria > Acidobacteriota > Terriglobia > Bryobacterales > Bryobacteraceae > Bog-113. The sequence goes on from CBDDBV010000036.1 coordinate 691,615, forward strand.
GATTAGCCGCTGAGAGTCCTGATTCGAAAGAACGAATTGCCGAATACATGCGGAGGATACTTCCGGATCTGAATCGGATTGAGGTGGAAGACCTGAATCAGACTTATAAATATCTTCAGTTTGTTCAAGGCGAGCATAGATTTTTTGCCGAAGGGATGTCCGACGGGACCCTTCGCTCACTCGCCATTCTTATCGCGCTCTTTCAAAGAAATTCCAGAAGTGTTCGTCCCAGCGTGGTGAGCATCGAAGAACCGGAGGCTGGCCTGCATCCCGCCGCTTCCAGAGTTCTGCTCTCAGCACTTATTGAAGCTTCCCGTCATGTTCAAGTGCTTGTTACCACCCATAGCGCAGACCTACTCGATACCGACGAAGTTGAACCCGAGTCGGTGCGTGCAGTGGAAAGTGTGTCTGGCTCCACGCGTATTGGGGATGTGGACGACATAACCAAACAAGCTCTTCAGATGAAACTTTATTCGACTGGAGAATTGATGAGGATGAATAAGGTCCGGCCGGGAGGCGAACAGGCAGATGTGCGCGGAGAAGAGGAATTGCTAGTGGACCGGCCGAGTTGAGCCGGAATGCCCGTCAAGATAGCGTCCATAGTGGAAGGCGAAGGCGAGATTGAATCGGTCCCGATTTTGCTCCGGCGCGTGCTTCAGGAAGAGGACGGAAATTTTTGGGCGGACGTTAAACGTCCCATTCGGCAGTCGAGAAACAAGCTCGTACAGCCCGGTGAGTTGGAACGGGCTGTTCAGCTTGCAGCCTTGGACGTTCAGCGGAGCGGATGCATCCTGGTGATCCTTGACAGTGACGACGATCCACCATGTGTGCTCGGTCCTTTGCTATTGAAAAGAGCTGTTAGTGCCGCAATGGGTCTACCCGTTCGAGTGACTCTCGCGCACAGGGAATGGGAATGCTGGTACTTGGCCGCCGCAAGTTCCCTAGCGGGGAAACGAGGATTAGTTACGAATTTGACCGCTCCAGATAGTCCTGAGACCATCAGAGGCGCGAAAGAGTGGCTCGCATCGAACATGGTCGAGGGCCGAACTTACAGAGCTGCGATCGATCAGCCGAGTTTGGCTAATTCATTCAGCTTGGAGGAGGCGATGGCTTGCCCCTCATTCGCGAGGTTCCGGCGTGAAGTGGTGGGTCTATTTGTTGACGGACGGAAGAGATGGCCGTAACTACAATCTTTCCGATCGCTGCTCGGCGCTGCTTCGGGAGGTTCCGTGTTCGGCCGAAAGCGGGAACTTCATATCGATAAAGCAGCCACGTAAAATTGTTGTGCGATGGCTAAACGTCCAATCGGCATCATTCTCAATGGCGTGACCGGCCGCATGGGCGCCAACCAGCACCTGGAGCGTTCCATCGCCGCCATTCGCGAACAGGACGGCGTCGCGCTTCCGGATGGGGATAGGGCCTATCCGGTGCCAGTCTTGCTCGGCCGTTCGCGCGCCCGCCTACAGGCGCTGGCGGATCGCTTTGGCATTGAACGAATCTCCACCAGTCTCGATGAATGCCTTGCCGATCCCGAGCTGCCCATCTACTTCGACGCGCAAACCACCGCGGCTCGCGAAGCAAGCGTTCGCGCCGCCATCCTCGCCGGCAAACACGTTTACTGTGAAAAACCCGTCGCCTCCACCCTGGCCGGCGCTCTCGATCTGGCGCGGCTCGCCAAGACGCACGGCGTGAGGTCCGGAGTAGTTCAGGACAAGCTTTTTCTTCCCGGCATCCGCAAACTCAAGCGGCTCATTGAGTGCGGGTTCTTCGGCCGCATTCTTTCCGTTCGCGGCGAGTTCGGCTACTGGGTCTTCGAAGGCAATTGGCAACCAGCACAGCGGCCGTCCTGGAACTACCGCAAGGAAGATGAGGGCGGCATTATCCTCGATATGTTCTGCCATTGGCGCTACCTTCTCGATCATCTGTTCGGGAAAGTGGAATCGGTATCTTGCCTCGGCGCCACGCACGTTCCGGAGCGGGTCGATGAGAAAGGCAGCGGCTACTCCGCAACGGCGGACGATGCCGCATATGGCACGTTTGAAATAAGCGGCGGAATCGTCGCGCAGATCAATTCTTCCTGGGCTAGCCGGGTCTATCGCGATGAGTTACTCACGCTTCAGGTGGACGGCACCGAAGGAAGCGCTATGGCCGGCCTGCGCGACTGCCGCACTCAACACCGCGCGAATACTCCTAAACCGGTCTGGAACCCCGATGCGCCAAACCCCATCGATTTTCGCCGCGGCTGGCAGGAAGTTCCCGACAACGCGATATTCGAAAACGCGTTCAAGGTGCAGTGGGAAATGTTCCTGCGGCACGTGGCGGCGGGCGGCGCGTTCCCCTATGACCTGCTCGAAGGCGCAAAGGGCGTCCAGCTTGCGGAACTGGGCATGCAGTCTTGGCGAGAGCGGCGCTGGGTCAACGTGCCGGACCTGAGCCTATAAATGCCATCCCGTGAGCTGCTGCTTCCCTCTTTAGATCGCCGCCTCATCACTTTCACGCTTCCTGATCCACCCAACTGGCCGCCTGCTACGGCTCCAATCCGCAGCCGTGTCGCCTATGCCGCCGCGCACATTGTCGCCGACCCGCTGGCGCCTGGCGACCCCGCGTCCACCTGCGCGCTCGATTGGGACGCCACCCTGGCCTACCGGCGCGGGCTCTGGGGTTGTGGGCTCGGCGTCGCCGAGGCTATGGACACGGCCCAGCGCGGTATGGGTCTCGACTGGATATCCGCCAGCGAGCTCATTGCTCGCTCCAGCGCCGAAGCCAGGGCTTCCAACGGTCTTATCGCTTGCGGCGCGGGTACCGATCAACTCGATCCCTCGGCAAACTCTGACATCGAGTCCGTGATCGCGGCCTACGAAGAGCAGTGCGCTCACATCGAAAGATGCGGAAGCCGCATCATCCTGATGGCCAGCCGCGCGTTGGCCCGCGTCGCGACCGGCCCGGACGATTACGCCCGGGTCTACGGCCACATTCTCAGCCAGGTCCGCGAACCCGTCATCCTTCACTGGCTGGGCGGCGTGTTCGATCCCGCGCTTGCCGGCTATTGGGGCTCTCCCGACGCGCGCGCGGCCATTTCCATCTGCCTGGAAATCATCCGCGATCATCGCGAAAAAATTGACGGTATCAAGCTTTCTCTTCTCGACGCCTCGCTTGAAATCGATATGCGCCGCCGCCTGCCGCCGAATGTGCGCATGTACACCGGAGATGATTTTGCATACCCGGATCTGATCCTCGGTGACGAACACGGCCACAGTGACGCGCTCCTCGGAATATTTGACGCGATCGCACCCGCTGCCGGCGCGGCTCTTCAGGCTCTCGATCGTGGAGACGCCGCCGAGTACGCACGCGTCCTGCAACCCACCGTCGCGCTCTCGCGCACCATCTTCGAACCGCCGACTTACCACTACAAAACCGGGATCGTCTTCCTCGCATATCTGAACGGATACCAGCGCCATTTCCGCATGGTGGGCGGGCGGGAAAGTGCTCGCAGCGTTCTCCATCTCTCACGCGTACTTGTGCAAGCGGCCGAGGCCGGTCTGCTCACCGATCCCGATCTCGCCTGCCAGCGCATGAAGATGATCCTTGCGCTCGCCGGTGTCTGTTGATTCGCCTCGGATGACGCGCCTCAGCCTGAACCAGATCACCACAGAGAGGCTGTCGCTTCAACAAGCCGTGAATGCATGCGTAAGGCACGGCATTCCCTCGCTCGGCGTTTGGCGTCATAAGCTCGCCGAAGCGGGGCTGAACGAGGGCGCCCGCATCATTCGCGATGCCGGGTTGCGCGTTTCCAGCCTTTGCCGCGGAGGTATGTTTCCGGCCGCCACCGACGCCGGTCGCCGCTTGGCGATTGAAGATAACCGGCGCGCCATCGACCAGGCGGCGGCCATCGGCGCGCCCGTGCTGGTGCTGGTGTGCGGGCCGGCACCCGATAGCAATCTCGACGCCGCGCGCGCGATGGTCGCCGACGGCATCGCAGCTGTGATCGATCACGCTCTGGCCGCCCGCATCCGTCTTGGCATAGAACCGCTTCACCCCATGTTCGCCGCCGATCGTTCCGCCATCACAACGCTCGCGGAAGCGAATTCGCTCGCCGCAAGCTTCGATCCCGAAACCGTGGGCGTGGTCATCGACGCTTTCCACGTATGGTGGGATCCCGAACTCTATCCCCAGATCGCCCGCGCAAACGGCCGCATTCTGGGTTTTCACGTTTCGGACTGGCTCGTCCCGCTTCCCGACGTTTTGCTCGGCCGCGGGATGATGGGCGACGGCGTCATCGATCTCCATCGCATTCGCGTCGCGGTCGATCGCGCCGGCTATGACGGGCCCATCGAAGTAGAGATTTTCAACCAAGCCATCTGGGACGATGACCCAGACCGGGTTATCGAGATCCTACAAAACCGGTTCCACATCCTTTAACCCTGCGCAAGCCTTGAGATTCTCGCTCGCTCCAGGTCACCCTGCTTCCGGAACATGCGTTCCAAAAGCTGAAATGACTTTCGCGTTCCGGTGGTTCAGAAAAGCTCAATCCGATCCCGGGACGCCGGCCAAACCCGCCCTTTTGGCCGACGCCGTAGTGGTCTGGAGCATAAGAGCCGCCATCGCCATCAGCTTGTTCACCATCTGCGCCTGGGTATTTCATCGCCCCGATCTGGCGGCATTTCTGGTGGACGCACCCGGAATGGTGCTCGATACGGCCATCGTCGTCCTCTTATCCGCCCAAGGCGTGCTGTTGATCAGGCAAAATCGACTGAAGTTCGTGCGCTTGATTGCTGTTTCCATCATTCTGATCGGCTGCTTGAACCTTCTCGTAAGCGGCTCTAGACTTACGCTGCATGCCCTCTTCTTCGCTTACTCGAGTCAATTGCAAATGGCGGAGGGGACCACCGTCGCTTTCCTGATCTTCAGCGCTGCGTTGTTCATCCTGTCAGGGTCCGGGCGTTCGAGGCGTGCTTTTCAAGTCGGCGCTTTTCTGGGGATGGTCGTCGGCACCATCGGACTTCTGACGCTCCTGGAACACTCAATAGACTTTCAGACGGCCCGCTCGTGGGGTACGTTCTTTTACGACATCTCGGTCCCCGCCGCAATTAGTCTCTGCTTGCTCGGGCTCGCTCTATGCGCATTGCCGTGGCGAAACCCCGAAACTAGTCCGCAGCTTTCGCTCGCCGCCGCTTTCCTGGCGACCATCAGCCTGCTTCTGCTGTTCGGGGGAATCGAAGCCGCGGTCTGGGGCTTCTCGAATTCTCTTACCAGTACCTGGGCCGAATTCCGCGCAACCTCGGGCGACGCCCGGACGATCGAACGTTTGGTGAAATCCGTACGCCTCGCCGATCGGGCGCACCACGGTTACTTCCTGACCGGGGAGTCGCACTATTTGAAGTCTTTTCAGGCAAACTTATCGGGGTTCGACGCCGCTGCTCCGGCAGCCGACGGGATCGATGGCGCACTCGTCGAGACTTCCCGGCTTAAGCTGGACGAATTGCGGAGGAGTCTTGCTCTTGATGCCGCCGGCCACCATGCGGAGGCCATCCAAACGATCCGCTCCTCGCAGGACGACTATCTGATGGACCGGATCGACGCCGAAAGCGATCGCATCGTGAAGATCATTAGGGATAGACGGCGTCTCAAAATGGATCAGAGTTCGAGAAATATTGTTCTCGTCCAGAAAACTCTACTGATCTCTTATGGCTTGGCGGGGTTGCTTGCGGTATTTGCATTGAACATTGTCTGGCGCGAGATGAAACGCCGCTCGCACGTCGAAAAAATACTTCGGGAAAACGAGGCGTCTCTTGCCAGGAGCAACCAGGAGCTGTTTTTCCAGACTGTTAAGGCGGAAGGGGCCAATACCACGAAGAGCCTTTTTCTGGCGTCCATCAGTCATGAGATCCGGACGCCGATGAATGCCATTCTCGGAATGTCGGATCTGTTATGGGATTCGCCGCTCGATCCGGAACAGCGGCGGTATGTCGAAGTCTTCCGGCGCGCCGGTAATGCGCTTCTCGATTTAATCAACTCCGTATTGGATCTCTCGAAAATCGAAGCCGGACACCTGGAATTGGAGTCCACTCCGTTTAATTTGGAAGAGGTAGTCGGCGGAACGCTGGAATTGTTCAGCGCGTCGGCGAAGACCAAGAATATTCTGCTGTTGCGTCGCATCGCGCCTGAGATCAATAAACGGCTGATTGGAGACGCCGGCCGCCTGAAACAGATTCTGGTCAACCTGGTCGGAAACGCCGTGAAGTTCACTGATTCAGGCGAGGTCGTGATCGACGCCCACCCTGACCCATCCGGCGCGGCAGGAGCGATTGAATTCGCCGTTTCCGACACCGGCATCGGCGTTTCCGAGTCTCAGGCAAAGCACATCTTCAACGACTTTAGCCAGGCCGATCCCTCAACCACGCGCAAATATGGCGGCACCGGCCTGGGACTTGGCATCGCGCGGCGCCTCGTCGAATTGATGGGAGGTCAGCTATGCTTCACCAGCAAAATCGGCGAAGGGAGCGTTTTCCGCTTCACTGCCGCTTTTCAAGAGAGACCGGAACCGGCGGTCGATTCCCGCGGGAAGGTGCTCGACCTCCACGGTCTCCGCGTCCTTGTCATCGATAACAACGACACCAATCGTTTCATTCTCAGAGAAACGCTCTCTTTCTGGGGCCTTGTTAGTGTTGAAGCTTCCAATTGCGAGGACGGAATCGATGAACTCCGGAAGGGGATTGCCGCGAATCAGCCCTTCGCTCTGGTGCTGCTCGATAAACACATGCCGGAAGTCGACGGGTTCACCGCGGTTCCGCTGCTACGGTCGGTGAATCCGGCGATCCCCATCGTCATGCTTACCTCCGACAGCCGTCCGGGCGATGCGGTGAAGAGCCGGGAGAACGCTCTTTCTGGTTACGCCGTCAAACCCGTCCCGCGCCCCGTTTTACTTCGGCTGATTTGCACCGCGCTCGAAGACGCCCGCTATCGCGAATCAATACCGCCAGTTGCCACATCCCATTTCGTCGCCCCTGGCCCCACCGGTCCCCTACACATCCTGATCGCCGAAGATTCTCCAGATAACCGGTTTCTGCTGGAAGCGTATCTCAGGAACGAACCCTACATCACTACCATTGCGGAGGACGGCCAGGAAGCGGTGAATCGTTTCACTTCCGGCCGATTTGACCTGGTGTTGATGGATATGCAAATGCCCGTGATGGACGGGCTGGCCGCAACACGCGCGATTCGCTCCTTTGAGCGGCTTCACGATCGCGCCCCGACCCCCGTTCTTGCGCTCACTGCCAATGCGCTTGCCCACGATGCCCGCGAATGCATCGAGGCCGGCTGCACCGCGCACATTGCAAAGCCCGTTTCCAAGCAGAAGCTACTCATGATGCTCGAGGAATTTCGGCCGGCCCCGATCCCGTTCAATCCCCCCGAGCTTCTTGCCACGGAACCGCCGGACGAGATTAAGGAACTGGTTCCGGCCTATCTCGGATCCCGCAACCGGCAGGTGCCAACTCTGTTTCAACTTCTTGCCGAAGCGGATTTCGATGGCATTCACAAAATAGCCCACGATTTGAAAGGAACCGGAACTTCGTTCGGATTTCCGGAACTCAGCCGCTTGGGCGAGCGTCTGCAGCTTTCGGCGCGCGCCGCCAGTGCGCCGGATGTTGGCCGGCAACTAGCGCAGCTTCGTGACTATCTCGCTCGGCTGGAGGCCGCCCCTAAACCCGTGGAAGCGCCCGCGCACCAAGAGTGAGCCTCGCCGCGGCGCGGAAATCAGTTCTTATAGATCACTCGCGTTCCGCAGATGTAGTCGTGCATGGCGCGCTTCTGGGAATCGAACGCCGCGATAATGAACCCAATCCAAATGGTCACAATATCCAGCCAGTAGCAGGCGTAGCGGCCGATCGCCGTACCCGCTGACAGCCGGCTCCCATCCGCCTTGATCACGCGTAGACCAAGGGCCAGTTTGCCGAGTGTGCCCCCATACTGGGTCAGGAAGAAAGCGTTGTACGCGAAGGCAATCACGATATTCGCCACCGACGTTAGTCCGAGCATCGGAAAGTACGCCGTGCCCGTGTCCGGCATGTCCATGGGAACATGCACGGAACCCAATCCGGTAATGCCGCGCAGGATCAGGCCCGCTATGGCCAGGATCATGCCATCGATGAAAATGGCCACGAAGCGAATCCAGAATCCCGCGTAGTGCCGCCCCGCGGCGAACGCCGGTGGAAGCGCAGTCCCCGTCGGGGATACCGCGCCGGCCGGCCCCGCAAACCCCACGCCGCCGAAAGTCTGCCACTCCGGCAACCCGGCATGCCAGACCAGCGTCTCCGGCCGAACCACTCCTGAAACCACCAACTGTTCGAGTTCAGCGTCCGAAACCGGACCGGTCCGCTGTCCGTTGAAGTTGTAATACCAGTCCATGCTCCGCCCAGTCTACTGCAACCTAGCCCAGCACCGCGACCTGACTGATGCTCTTATGGGACTTTTCCTCCATCTGCACCCTGTTGCGCAGTGGGCGGCCGAGCGCCGGCCAGGACACCACCATATCGTCGCCAGCCTGCAGCGCAAAACCCGCGCCGAAGCTGAACGCGTCCGCGCCGAAGAAGTGAATGTGGACGTCGCCCGAGCGCCGGTGAGCAGGGTACTTGAAATGGTGATGTTCCAGGTTGGCCACCGTGTGCGACATGTTCCTCGCGCCGGTGAAAATCCGCGCCGACCAGGCCGTTTCCCCGCCCCGCTCGATCGCCACCGTCCCTTCGATACTCTCGAACTCCACCCCGGTCGCCAGTTCCGGACCGATCGCGCATTCCCGCAGCTTCGATGGCGCCAGATACAGATAGTTTTTTCGCTCCATCTGATGATCGGAAAATTCGTTACCCGTCACCAGCCCCACGCGGTAGGGCATCCCGTCATTCCCAATCAGATAAACGCCCGCAACTTCCGGCTCTTCCCCGCCGTCGTCCGCGAACCAGGGCACGGTCAATGGATCGTTGTGCGCGCGCAGAATCGTCCCATCCCCTTTGTAAAACCATTCGGGTTGCACCCCGATCTCGCCTTCACCCGGGGTTCCGCCTTCCAGCCCCCACTGGTACATCCGCATGCTGTCGGTCATCGCCGTAGCCTGCGCTTCATGCATCCGCGCCCGATTCTCCGCGCTCGCTTTGTGCGTCAGCCCGGTACCGCTTACCAGGCAGCGCGCCGGTTCTTCTGGATGATCGAACGGCGGCAGCAGCGTCCACTCCGATGGGCCACTATAAATCTCGTCGTAGGAAATCTTCTGCTTGCCGCGATCGCCGTGGGCCATCGTGTCGATCCCCACCCCGCGGGCAATGGCGGAATTCGCCAGATCGTAAAGCGTGTGGTGGGTTTCGAGCAGATCCACCATGGATGCTTCCACGATCCCCGCGCTGCGTCCGTGGCGCGGGTGAGTCAACTGAATCAATTGCATCTACTTCAGACTTTACTCCGCGCGAGGGGTCATCATTTGCGCGCCCCACTCTTCCGGATTTACATCGCGCGAATGCTGCGAGAACAGCCATCGATGCCCGGCCAAATCTTCCGCCCCGTACTGCCTTTCCCCGTACACCGTTTCATGGAGATCTTCGACGATCTTGGCGCCGGCCGCCTTCGAGCGCGCGAAATGCGAGTCCACGTCATCGACGAAGATGGTCAGAAACTGCGTTCCGAAACCTAACTGTGCCGGCGTCGGCTGGCCGTCGGCAAGGTGGACCATGACATAAGCTTTACCCAGGCAAATCTGCGCGCCGCTAAGCGGCTCGCCATAGCGAAAATGCTCGGTGAACCCGAAGACGCGGGCGAGCCAGGAGACTGCCTCAGACACGTCTGGATAGTGGACGTGGGGCAGGATCGTGTCAACTGGAACCGAGCGATTCATCGATCAATTCACAAGCTGACTGATCGGGGCGGAAGTGTTGGCGGCATACTTACTCGATCCGTTATAAGTGGCAGTTAGTAAGTGTGTACCCAACGATAGTGTTGAAGAGGTGAAGGTCGCTTTTCCTTGGACCAACGTAGCCTGACCAATTGCTGTTTCGCCATCATTGAAGAACACGTTTCCGGTTGCCGCCGCTGGTCTGACGGTCGCTACCATTGTAATGGTCTGGCCCGAGGCTGACGGATTCGGCGAAGATGACAAAACAATCGAATCGGGGTCGAAGTTCACCTGCTGAGTGATTGTATTGGAGTCGCTCGGAAGTACTTGCGTGTCTCCCCCGTAAACAGCGTATACAGTATCCGTGCCGGCGGGAAGCTTCGCTAACGCGACCGCCGCGGTGCCGTTGGCGACCGTACTTTCCCCAACAACCTGCGCAGACCCGGTTGTGTACGAATATAGATAAAAGGTAACCGATCCCGCCGAAGTAATAGGTGAAATGCTGGCCGTGAGCATCACGCTCTGACCCACCTCGGATGGGTTCAGCGATGACGTCAAGGTAGTGGTGCTGTAAGCAGCCGGCGACCCTAGGAGAACCACTGGCATTGTCGGTCCGTTATAAGTAGCTTCCAGTACGTCGACCCGTCCGTCTCCGTTGAAGTCCGCCAATAATATCCCACCTATGGCCGGTCCGATCGAGACGGAGTTCTGAACAGCCTGAAAGGTTCCGTCTCCGTTGCCGAGCGCGACGCTGACTAGGAAAAAGTCCGGATCCCCGCCGGTAAACCCAAAAAGATCAAGTTTTCCGTCTCCGTTCAGGTCTCCAACCGCAATCGTTGCCTCGCCTCCATCCTCCGCCTGTAGAGGGTAATAAACCCCTGGCTGGAAAGTCCCATCTCCATTGCTTAGCAGTACTTCTGCCTCATTAATGCCCGAGATCGCAAGGTCTGCCTTGCCGTCTGCATTGAAATCTCCCGTCGCGGCGGAATCAGCAAAGACCTGATCGGCGTCGTTCAGACCAGCCTGAAACGTCCCATCTCCGTTACCCAAAAGCACGCGCACGCCTGGTCCGTAGGTCACAGCTAAGTCCGCTTTCCCATCGCCATTAAACTCGCCAACTAACACCGAGGTTGGAAAGATATCCGCTTCATAAGTGACCGCGGTTTGAAAAGTTCCGTCCCCGTTCCCCAGCACCACGTCGACGCCGCCTGAACCGAAGTTATTAGTCAGTGCGAGATCGGCTTTGCCATCCCCGTTGAAGTCCCCGACTGCGATGCTACGAGATTCGTTTCCGCCGGAAGGGGAGAAGATCGGGGCCTGAAAGGTTCCGTCGCCGTTCCCCAATGCCACCGTGACGCCGAATGGGAACGTCGGCATGACGATATCTTCCCTGCCATCTCCATTAAAATCCCCTACCGCCATCGTCAGGCCGAGGGAGCTCGGCGTACCCAACGGCGCGCCGAAAGTTCCGTCTCCATTGCCCAGAGCTACGGTTATCTCTGCTAATAAGCCATTGACGACGGCAATATCCGCTTTCCCGTCTCCGTTGAAGTCCCCCACCGCGAAAGTTACAGTGATGCCGCTCAGAGGAGTATCCAGCGGTGCCCCAAAACCATTCGACGGCACGGTTTTCACCTTGATCGACACCCCCGCCGACGTGCTCGGCGCATAAGTACCATCACCGCTGTAATACGCCGTAAACGCGTGTCCTCCCGAAGGCAAGAGACTCGTGGTAAACACCGCCACTCCCTTCACAACCGGCTCTGTTTCCAGCACCATGGTCCCGCGATAGAACGTAACCTTCCCCGTCGCCGCCGAAGGTGAAATCGACGCAGTGAACGTTACCGGATGCCCATACTCAACAGTCGTGGCGGAACTCTTGAGCGCAACAGTGCTCGGCGCCGCGGCATGGAGCAAGGCAGGAACAACCAGAAGGAAAAGCGCAACGAAAGTCTTGTTCATGAGTGACCGGGATTTTAGAGGTGGCTAGCGATAGTAGCCCATCGCGCCATCCAAAGCAACAGTCGAGCCTCGAATGAGTCCCGAGCGCCTTCTCGTTCACCCGCGGCGCCATTTCCTTTTGATTTCCATTCTGCAATAGTAGAGTGACAGGCGAACAAAGAGCGAAAATGATCCCCCGTCCCTACATCGAACTCCACGCCCGTTCCGCCTTCAGCTTTCTCCAGGGCGCCAGCCTTCCCGAGGAATACGCCGCGCTCGCCGCCCAGTTCGGCTACCCCGCTATGGCCCTGCTCGATTTCGACGGCTTCTACGGCTCACCTCGCTTCCACCTCGCTGCCGGAAAAGCCGGAGTCCGCGCCCACACCGGCGCCGAAATCTCCTGCACGGACGGCGCCCGCTATCCCCTGCTCGTCCGCAATCGCATCGGCTATCAAAACCTCTGCCGCCTGCTCACCCGCATGAAGTTGCGCGTCCCTAAGAACACTCCGGCCGCAGCCACGCCGGAGGAACTCGCCGAATTCGCCGATGGCCTCGTCTGCCTCACGGGTGATGAATCCGGCCCGCTCGCGCTCGCGCTTCAAAAGAAAGACGGCCGCGCGTGCCTCGATCTCCTCATCCACACGTTCGGCCGCTCCAACGTCTACGCCGAAGTCCAGCGCCACGGTGAGCGCGGCGAAGAACTGCGCAATGAAGCCGTTATCGCCTTAGCCCGCGGCATGCGCGTTCCCTTGGTCGCCACCGGCGGCGTCTGCCACGCGCGCCCGGAGCAGCGTCAGATTCTCGACGTCTTCACCTGCCTGCACCACAAAACCACGCTTGCGCAAGCGGGACGCCTGCTCGCCCGCAACTCCGCCCGTCACCTGCGCCCGCCCGACGAAATGGCCCGCCTCTTCGCCGATCTCCCTGACGCCGTAGCCAACACCCACGGCGTCTCCTCCAGGCTCAACTTCACGCTCACCGATCTCGGCTACCAGTTCCCCATTTACCCCGCGCCGCCTGGCGACACCGAGATGTCCTTCCTGCGCAAGCGCGCCGATGAAGGCGCCCGCCGCCGCTATCGCCCGTATCACGATCGCGCCCGCCGGCAGATCGAACGCGAGCTCGCGCTCATCGAAAAACTCAAACTCCCCGGCTATTTCCTTATCGTCTGGGACATCGTCAATTTCTGCCGCGATGAAGGCATCCTGGTCCAGGGCCGCGGTTCCGCCGCCAACAGCGCGGTCTGCTACGCGCTCGGCATCACCGCGGTCGATCCCGTCGGCATGGACCTGCTCTTCGAACGCTTCCTATCCGAAGAACGCGGCGAATGCCCCGACATCGATCTCGATCTTCCCTCCGGCGACCGCCGCGAGCGCGTCATCCAGCACGTCTACAAGCGCTACGGCGAACGAGGCGCCGCCATGACCGCCAACGTCATCACCTACCGCGGGCGCTCCGCCGCGCGCGAAGCCGGCAAAGTCCTTGGCTTCGAAGTCGAAACGCTCGATCGGCTCTCCAGCCTCGTCCCTGTCTGGGGTTGGAAGGATCAGGACAACACCGCGGACAAACAATTCCGCGACGCCGGCCTGGACATGAACCATCCCAAAATCCGCAAATTCCTCGAACTCGTCGTCGGGCTGCAGGACCTTCCCCGCCATCTCGGCCAGCACTCCGGCGGCATGGTCATCTGCCAGGGCAGTCTCGATAGTGTGGTCCCGCTTGAACCCGCCACCATGCCCGGCCGCGTCGTCGTGCAGTGGGACAAGGAAGACTGTGCCGATCTCGGCATTATCAAGGTGGATCTGCTTGGGCTCGGGATGATGGCGGTGCTCGAGGACAGCCTGCTGCTGATCCGCGATCATTGGGGCGAAGAGATCGACCTCGGCGCGCTCCCGCCCGATAATCCGCCGGTGTATTCCGCGCTGCAAAAGGCCGACACCGTCGGCTGGTTCCAGGTCGAAAGCCGCGCCCAGCAAGCCTCGCTACCTCGCATGCTACCCACGCACTTCTACGATCTCGTCGTCCAGGTCGCGATCATCCGGCCCGGTCCCATCGTCGGCAAGATGGTGCATCCTTATCTAGCGCGCCGCCAGGGCAGAGAGAAAGTCGAGCCGCTGCATCCCCTGCTCGAACCCGTTCTCGCCCGCACTCTCGGCGTCCCGTTGTTTCAGGAACAACTCCTGCGCATCGCCATGGTCGCGGCCGATTTCACCGGAGGCGAAGCCGAAGAACTCCGCCGCGCGCTCGGCTTCAAGCGTTCCGAACAGCGTATGAAGGAAATCGAGGTCAAACTGCGCTCCGGAATGACGCGCAAAGGCATCACCGGCGACACGCAGGATCGCATCGTCCAATCCATCACCGCGTTCGCGCTGTACGGCTTTCCCGAGTCACACGCCGCCAGCTTCGCGCTTCTGGCCTATGCCAGCGGTTATCTCAAAACCAATTACCTGGCCGCCTTCACCTGCGCCATTCTCAACAATCAGCCGATGGGGTTTTATCATCCTTCCGTGCTCATCAAGGACGCCCAGCGCCACGGCCTGCGCGTGCTGCCCATCGATATCACTCGTTCGGATTGGAACTGCACCATTGAGGAAGAAGGCGAACTCCGCCATCTGCGCCTCGGCCTGCGCTACGCCCGCGGTCTTCGCGCGGAAACCGGCATGGCCATCGTCGAAGCCCGCAATGCCGCAGCCTTCGCCGGCGTGGACGATCTCGCCCTGCGCGTCCCTTCGCTCCGCACCGATGAAATGAATCGCCTCGCGGAAGTCGGCGCGCTCAACCCGCTCGATCCCCAGCATCGCCGCGACGCCCTCTGGAAAGCCGGACGCGCCGCTCGCCCGATCGGCCCCCTGCTGGAACAGGTGCCCGAAACCGCACCCGATTCGCCCTTGACCCGCATGACCACTGAGGAGCGCCTCACAGCCGATTACCGCGGCACCGGCGTCACCATCGGCAAGCACCCCATGGCCTATCGGCGTGAGGAGATGAATGAACTCGGCGTCACGCCCGCGCGGGATCTCATCAAAGTCCGCAATGGCGGGTTGGTCCGCATCGCCGGCAACGTCATCGTCCGCCAGCGCCCCGGAACCGCCGCCGGAATCGTCTTCCTCAGCATCGAGGATGAGACCGGGATCGCCAACGCCGTCGTTATGCCGGACCTGTTCACCACCGCGCGCCTGCTGTTAGTCACAGAACCTTGGCTGCTGATCGAAGGTAAAGTACAGAATGTGGACAATGTGATCCACGTGCTGGCTGCCAAAGCCAGCCCGCTCCCTTACCGAACGGACGCCGCCCCATCCCATAATTTCCACTAACGTCAAGATGCGGGGATTTTACGAACTGGTGAGGAAAGCTTACGCGAAATCCAGGATGGAGCGGGAGACGAGGATCGAACTCGCAACCAACAGCTTGGAAGGCTGTGACTCTACCATTGAGTTACTCCCGCCCGGAACAACTTATACATACAGTCTACTAAATCCCGCCCTCCATCGGCAGGCACAGCGGCGGCTCCCGCAGAAAATCCAAATGGCTCATCTTGTCCACCGCCTCGCGTAGCGCCCTCTCGGACGTGGTCTCCACCGTGATCACAAACGGCAACTGCCGCTTATCGTCACTGGGTAGTTGCAGAACCGCTTCCAAACTGATATGGCGGTCCGCAAAGATACCCGCCAGGGTAGCGATAATGCCCGGCCGGTCGTCCACCAGAAAGCGGATATAAAACGGCCGCGATTGTTCGAGGACCGAGAGCGGCTTGTATTCTCCCAGCCTCTCGTGCGCGAAAGGAGAAACACGCTCGGGACTCCCGGACCGGATCTCTCGCGCCACCCGCATCAGATCGCTCACCACCGCCACGCCGGTTGGCTTGGAACCCGCACCGCGCCCGTAATAGAACGTATCTCCGCCGTAGTGCCCCCGCACCCAAACCCCGTTATAGGCGCCGTCCACCCCGGCCAGAATCGTCGAGCGCGGGATCAGCGCCGGCCTCACGGAAAGAATCAGCCCATCAGCCGTCTGGCGCGCCGTCCCCAATAACCGAATCGTCTGCCCAAGCTGCCGCGCGTAATCGAAATCGATCGCGCTGATGCGCCGGATTCCCTCCACATAAATATCCTCGGGCGTGATGCGCTCGCCGAACGCCAGCGCCGCCAACAGCGCCAGCTTGTAGCGCGCGTCGTGCCCGTCCACATCCGCCGCCGGGTCGGGTTCGGCATAACCCAGCCGCTGCGCTTCCACCAGAACCGTCTCGAGAGAAGTGCCGTGCTTCTCCATCTCCGTCAGAATGTAGTTGCTGGTCCCATTCAGAATGCCGTAAAGCGCCTGAATGCGATCGCCCGAAATTCCTTCACGCAGCACCGCGTGAATGGGAATCCCGCCGGCCACGCTCGCTTCCATCGCCAGGTTAATTCCCGCTTTAATGGCGCGGGCCCAGATATCGGCGCCGCACAGCGCCATCAACTCCTTGTTCGCGGTGACAATCGATTTCTTCTGCGCGATGGAAGCTTCGATCACTTCGCGCGCTACCGTGGTTCCCCCCACCAGTTCCGCCACGATATCGATTTCCGGATCGTTCACCACCTCGCGCCAGTCCGTTGTCCTCCGTACTTTTCCCAGCTCCAGGGGAAGCTTGCGGGACTGAACGGAGCGGCTGCAAACGGCGGTCACGCGCAGCGGAAACCCGAGCTTCAGGCGAATCTGATCGGCATTCCCCGCCAGGATCTCGATCGCCCCCGAACCCACGTTTCCCAGCCCGACGAGCCCTACATTGACCCCGCGCACTTTGGCTATGATAGCAACGGCATGTTTCGGCTAACTTTCCTCCTTTACCTCGCTTTCGCCGGCCTGCTCCCCTCGCAATTCGATCCTCGCGAAGTGCCTGAAGATCAGCGCCGCGTCCCTCCTGAGCAGGTTCGCTTACCCAATGGGAAACTGCAGCAGGATGAAATCCTGAAGGAGGATCATGCCCGGTCTCTCGAAGATGCCAAACAGCTCATCGAACTCTCACAGGCTCTGCGGAAAGACCTTGAGCAAACCGGCAGCGCCAATGTGCTGAGTCTGGGCAGCATCCATAAGACCGAAGAGATTGAAAAAATCGCCAAGCGCATTCGTTCGCGCATGCGCCGCTATTAGTCGCTTTTGAAACCCGCGCCCTGTGATACCCTGATCGCTTCCGCATGGCAGAAACCAGAGTCAAAGCACAGCTCATGAGCGCGAGCGAGATCGACCGGACGCTGGTCCGCCTGGCGCACGAGATTCTCGAAAAAACCAGGGATCTCGACACGCTCGCTTTCATCGGAATCCGCCGCCGCGGGGTGCCGCTCGCGCAGCGGCTGTGCCGGAAAATCGAAGCGTTGGAAAAGCGCACCATCCCCGTCGGCATCCTCGATATCAACCTCTACCGCGATGACCTGTCCACCGTCGGCCATAAGCCGGTGGTCAGCGCCACGGAAATCAGCTTCCCCGTGCAAGGCAAAGACATCATTTTGATGGACGATGTCCTTTACACGGGCCGCACCATCCGCGCCGCTCTTGACGCGCTGTTTGACCACGGCCGTCCGGCCCGCGTCCAACTGCTCGTGCTCATCGATCGCGGCCATCGCGAGTTGCCCATAGAAGCGCGCTTCATCGGCCGCACCATCCAGACCACCAGTAACGAAATCATCGAAGTGAAATTTCAGGAAATCGATGACATGGAAAAGGTCCTGATGGTGGAGAAGGTCGGCGTCTAGCTTATGCGCGCCGGGCTGCTCGGCATCGAAGATCTGGAACGCGCCGAGATCGAGGAAATTCTAACGCGTGCGAAACACTTCCAAAAGCCCGGGCGTTATGAAACGCTGCGGCATAACCTGATCGTCAACCTTTTCTTCGAAGCCTCCACGCGCACGCGCACCAGCTTTGAAATCGCCGCCAAACGCCTGGGCGCGGATTCCCTTTCGATTACCGCCGCCGCTTCCAGCGTCTCTAAAGGTGAGTCGCTGGTCGACACGTTGAACACGCTCGGCGCAATGCGGCCGCAGGCCATCGTGATGCGCCACTCCGCGTCGGGAGCGCCTCAATTTCTCGCGCGGCATCTCAACATCCCGATCATCAACGCGGGGGATGGCACGCACGAACATCCAACCCAGGCGCTCCTCGACGCGTTGACCATCCTCGATCACCGCGGCACGCTCGAAGACCTGCGCGTCGCCATCATCGGCGATATCGCGCACAGCCGCGTGGCCCGCTCCAACGTTCACCTCCTTTCGCGTTTCGGCGCGGAGATCGTGCTCTGCGGGCCCGCGTCTCTGCTCCCTCGCGATCTGGAACAACTCGCGCCCGGCGTTTCGCTCACCAACGATATGAATCACGCCATTCGGGGCGTGGATGTCGTTATGATGCTGCGCGTCCAATTGGAACGTCAGCATGAAGTGCCCATGTCGGCCGGAGAATATTTCCGCTTCTATGGTTTGCGCCTGGAGCATCTGGCGTCAGCCAATCCCGAAGCCATCGTCATGCATCCGGGGCCCATCAATCGCGGCCGCGAGCTGTCCTCCGAAGTCGCGGACAGCCAGCGCTCCGTCATCCTGAATCAGGTGGAGAACGGCGTGGCCGTCCGCATGGCCGTGCTCGAGAGGGTTCTGCAATGAACCTGTGGATCAGAAAGGGCCGCGTCATCGATCCCGCCGCGCAACGCGACGAAGTCGCCGATATCGCCATTGTGGATGGCTTCATAGCCGAGAAGCCCGCCCCGGGTTCTCCGGAGTTCGACGCCGCCGGCCTGATCGTCGCGCCCGGATTCATCGACATGCACGTTCATCTGCGCGAGCCCGGAATGGAGCATGCCGAGACCATCGAAACCGGTGCGCGCGCGTCGGCCGCGGGAGGATTTACCACCATCTGCTGCATGCCCAACACGATCCCGGTGAACGATAGCGCCACCGTCACCAGTTACATCGTGGAGCGCGCGCGCCGGCGCGCCATCGTTAACGTTCGGCCCATCGGCGCCATCACCAAAGGCAGCGAGGGCCTGGAGCTATCCGCCATCGGCTCCATGCGCGATGCCGGGATCGTCGCCATCTCAGACGATGGCCGCCCGGTCATGAATGCCCGCGTCATGCGCCGCGCCATGGAATTCGCCCGCTCGCTCGATCTCCCAGTGATCAATCATTGCGAAGACCTGCACCTTTCGGCCGGCGGCGATATGCATGAAGGTCCGCAATCCACGCGTCTGGGTTTGCGCGGCATTCCTTCCGCCGCGGAGGACGTGATGGTGGCCCGCGATATCCTGCTCGCCGAACTGACCGGCGCCCGCTACCACGTCGCCCACATCTCCGCCCGGCACTCGGTAGCGATGGTCGCCTTCGCCAAGAGCAAAGGGCTGCCGGTCACTTCCGAAACCACTCCGCATCACTTTGTTCTCACCGATGCCGAACTCGGAACGTACGATAGCAACTATAAGATGAAGCCGCCCCTGCGGTCGCAAGCCGACGTCGACGCCGTGATCGAAGGAATCGTCAGCGGCGCCATTGACGCCATCGCCACCGATCACGCCCCGCACGCGGGTAGTGACAAGATGCAGGAATTCGAATCCTGTCCGTTTGGAATCCTCGGTCTTGAAACCGCAATCGGGCTTACGTTCGAATGCCTGGTCCACCCCGGCCACATCCCGTTGACACGCATGGTCGAACTGTTCACGCAAGGCCCCGCTCGCATCCTGAAACTGGATCGCGGCAGGCTGGCGACGGGATCGCCGGGCGACGTCACCATCCTCGATCCCGCATTGCAGTGGAATTACGACGTCAACAAGTCACAATCGAAAAGCCGCAACTCCCCGTTTCACGGACGCCCATTCCGCGGCGCGGCGGTGGCCACCATCGTCGGGGGCCGCATCGTTCACGCCCAGCTATAACCGCTCTTCTGCAGCGGCAACTCCCGCACACGCTGCCCGCTCGCCGCGGCAATCGCGTTGCACACCGCCGGAATCAGCGGAGGCAGCGCCGGTTCGCCCAGTCCCGTCGGTGGATTATCCGTCTTCACGAAATGCACCTCGATCTTCGGCGACTGCCGGATCCGCAACAATTGGTGCTTATCGTAATTGGTCTGCACCACCGCGCCATTCTCCAGCGTGATTTCCTGGAACATCATCTCGCTCAGCCCGTCGATAATCGCTCCCTGCACCTGCGCTTCCGCCCCGCTCGGGTTGATGATCTGGCTGCCGACATCGCCCGCCGCCCATACCTGATTCACCCTGATCTTGTTGCCCGCGGTCACCGTCACTTCCGCCACATGCGCGAAATACCCCTGAAAGCTGTAATGGAACGCCACGCCCAGCGCCGTCCCCTTCGGACGCGGCTTACCCCATCCGGCCTTATCCGCCGCCAACGTCAGAACAGTTCGCATGCGCTCCACATCATAGTCCTGCTTCTTGCGGTCGGACGCCTTGGCAGTCGGCTCGTGCTCCACTTTCGGCTTAGCCGCTTCCTTAACGGTGTCTTTGCCCGGCGCATCCAAAAGCGCCAGACGAAACGCCAGTGGATCCTTACCCGCCGCCACCGCCAACTCGTCAATGAACGACTGCATCACGAACGCCTGTGCATTCGCTCCCGGCGCACGCAACGCTCCGGTCTTCAACATCAGCGGCATCACGGACGAGTACATCGCGAAGTTTGGAACGAAACCCGCCGGAAACTCGCCCGGGGTAATCCCGGCGCCGGTCGAGTAATGCTCGCCGTCGCCGAAGCTCACGAAATGATTGCTCCACGCCACCGCGTTCCCCGCCGCATCCACGCCGCCCTTCAGGAAGTGGAAACCGCCCGGGCGATAGTAGTCATGCGTCATATCGTCCTCACGCGACCACACCAGCTTTACCGGCACGCCGATGGTCTTTGCGATGGACGCAACTTCCACCATGTAGTCGTTATTCAATCCGCGCCCAAAAGATCCGCCCGCCCGCAACTGATGCAGCGTGATGGCGTCTTCTTTCATCCCGAGCGTCTTCGCGACAAACTGCCGCCCGCTCGCCGGCAACTGGCTCGTCGTCCAGATTTCCATCTTGCCGTCATGGAAGTGCGCGGAGCAGTTGCGTGGTTCCAGCGGCGCATGCGAAATGAACGGATACACGTAAGCCGCTTCAACCGTTTTCGCCGCGCCTTTCAGGGCGTCGTCGACATTGCCGTCTTTCTTCAGTGTGCGCTGCGGCGCCGATTTCGAAAGCGCGAGCGCCTGCTGGGCGAAACCTGCGCTGCTTTGGCGCGCCGCCGGACCCTGGTCCCACTTCACCGCCAGTTTCTTGCGCGCGGTCTGCGCCGCCCACCAGGTATCCGCTACAATCGCAACACCAGGCTCCAGACCCGGTTCCCAATCGAGCACCGGTCCCATCTTCACCTGCCCATCCACAACGAACGCGTGCCGCACGCCCGGCATCTTCCTCACTTCGTCCAGGTTCGCGCTCACCACTTTGCCGCCGAACACCGGGCACTTCTGATAGCTCGCGAACAGCATCCCCGGCATGGTGAAATCGATCCCGAAAATCGGCTTTCCCACCACGATGTCCGGAATGTCCACGTTCGGTGTCGCCTGCCCGATGATCTTGTAAGCCGATGCGTCTTTCAGCTTCAGCGAAGCCAGATCGGGAACGGGCATGGTAGCGGCTGTTTCAGTCAGTTCCCCGTATCCCAAAGACCGATCCGTCGAGCGGTGATACACGCGTCCATTCTGCGCATAACATTCGCCGGCTGGCACGTTCCACTTCTTTGCGGCCGCGGCGATCAGCATCGTCCGCGCCGCCGCCCCCATCTGGCGCATCGGAATCCAGTTGTTCGAAGCCGCGCGGCTGCCTCCGGTCATCTGCATGCCGAATTTCGAATCCAGATCCGCTTGCTCGGTCTTCACCGTCTTCCAGTCCACTTCCAACTCTTCGGCGATCAGCATCGGCAGCATCGTTTTGATTCCCTGCCCAATCTCCGGATTGCGCGAAACCAGCGTCACCGTTCCGTCTTTGTCGATACGGACAAACGCGCTTGGGTCCAGCGTCTTGCCGGGCGGCTGTTGCCCGTAGGCGCGCGCTTCGCTCAATGTTTCGGCGACGGCGCCTAGCAGTATGCCGCCTCCGGCAAGCGCGGTCACCTGGAGAAAGGAACGTCTCGTGGCAACCATCACGCACCTCCTTGCGCGCCGCGGTGCGAAGCAGCCGCTTTGTGAATCGCTTCGCGCACCCGCACGTACGTTCCGCACCGGCACACATTCCCATTCATCGCCGTGTCGATGTCCGCATCGCTCGGGGTGGGACGCTTCACCAGCAGCGCCGCCGCCGACATGATTTGCCCCGCCTGGCAATAGCCGCACTGCGGCACATCGATTTCCCGCCACGCGACCTGCAGCGGATGCGACCCATCGCGCGACAGTCCCTCTATAGTCGTGACCTTCGCCCCGGCCGCGCTTGAAATCGGCGTCAGGCAGGAACGCACCGGCTGCCCGCCCAGATGCACCGTGCACGCGCCGCATTGCCCGATGCCACAGCCGTACTTGGTTCCGTGCAGATTTAAAACATCGCGGAGCACCCAAAGCAGCGGGGTGTCAGCGGCTACGTCGACGGTCGATAACCGTCCGTTCACCGTTAATTGATAAGCCATGGCGGATAAATATAGATTACGCCAAGTTGAACGGCTGAGCGGACTTCAGGCATGGGTGAAATCCGCCTTCCCGCTCGCTTCTACCCCACCACTTCCAAAAACGCATTCGCCGCATAACTTAGTCCCCGCCGCGACGGCCGCAGCAAATGCACCTTCCGCTCAATCGCCAACTCCCGCACCTTCACCGAACAGAGTTTGCCCTGCAGCAGCTCCGGCTCCACGCACATCCTCGGCAAAAACGCAACGCCCAGATTGGCCTGCACCAACTTACGAATCGTCTCGATCGTCGGCATCTCGATATCCATATTCAATTCCACGTTATGTTTCTTGAACTCCTTCAGCACCGCCTCCCGGTACGGCGAAACCACGTTGTGCGCGATGAACGTCTCCATGCCCAGTTCCTTGATCGAGACCGCGTCCCGCGCCGCGAACCGATGCCCCGGTGAAACGACGAATGCGAGCGAATCCGTATAAATCACCTTCGCCGTCAGCCGCTCGTCGCGCGGATCGTAACTCACCACCCCCAGTTCGAGATTCCCGTCAATCAGCTCCGACGGGATCTTACTCGACAAGCTGCGCCTCACCTGCACTTTCACTTTCGGATACAAACGGCGATAGCGCTCGATATGCTGCAGCAGATAAAGGCTGGTCGATTCATTCGCTCCAATCGTGAGCCGGCCGGAAGAGTTGTCACGCAGCTCAGCCAGCGCGTTGTCGAGTTCGCTCTCCAGGTTTTCGAAACGTCTGGCGTAATCGAGAACCGCGCGGCCGGCGTCCGTCAACACGATCTCTTTACCGGAACGGTCGATCAGCCGCTCGCCCAGATCGGCCTCCAGCCGCTGCAGCGCCAGCGAGACCGCCGGTTGCGTCCGCCGCAGCTTTTCCGCCGCCCGCGAGAAGCTGCGTTCCGTGGCAATCGTATGGAAGACATGCAGCGGGTAGAGTTCCATCGGCCGGAGTTATAGAATAACAGAAGCTTATCAATTGCTCCTTAAGAATAAATTTGATTTATTGCCATGAAGCTTTGATAATGGGTGGAGTCGGAGGGCAAAACAGGCTCATGACGAATCGCGTCTACATATTCGATACAACGCTCCGTGACGGTGAACAGTCGCCCGGGTGCAGCATGACGGTCGCCGAAAAGGTGCGGCTCGCGGGCAAGCTGGCGGATCTAGGGGTCGACACCATGGAAGCCGGTTTTCCGATTGCTTCCGAAGGCGATTTCGAAGCGGTGCGCGCCATCAGCCGCGAGTTTTCCTGGGTGCAGGTGGCTGCGCTCGCGCGCTCGTCCACCGGTGACGTGGAACGCGCGGCGAAGTCCCTCGAAATGGCCAGGCGGCCGCGCATCCACACATTTCTCGCAACCAGCGACATCCACCTCAAATACAAGCTGAAAAAATCGCGCGAAGAGGTTCTCGAAACCGCCGTGGCCGCGGTCGAGCTCGCCCGGAAGTACGTGGATGACGTCGAGTTCTCAGCCGAGGATGGCGCCCGCACAGATCCCGATTACCTCGAAGAGATCTCCAAAGCGGTAGTCGCAGCCGGGGCGCGCACGGTCAACATTCCGGACACCGTCGGCTACTCCGTCCCGGATGAGTATGCGGCCATTATCGGGCGCGTCGTGAAAGCCCTCGGCGATACCGCCGTCGTCAGCGTGCATTGCCATGACGATCTTGGGCTGGCGGTCGCGAATTCACTTGCGGCTGTCAAAGCGGGAGCGCGTCAGGTGGAGTGCACCATGAACGGCATCGGCGAGCGCGCCGGCAATTGTTCGCTGGAAGAGATCGTGATGGTGATGAAGACCCGTAACGATCAGTTCCCTTACCGGACCGGCATTCACTCCGAACATCTCTTTGCCGCCAGCGAGCTCCTCAGTTCCATCATCAGTTTCGGCCCGCAGCCGAACAAGGCCATAGTTGGGCGCAATGCGTTCGCCCACGAAGCGGGCATTCATCAGGATGGCTACCTGAAGGAAAAGTCCACTTACGAGATCATCGATCCCAAATCCGTGGGCGTGCCCGAAGGCCGGCTGGTCCTCGGCAAGCATAGCGGAAGGCACGCGCTCAAGCAGCGTTGCGAAGAGTTGGGATATACTTTGACGCGGGACGAACTCGAGCTCGTTTACACCGAGTTTACGGCGCTTTCCGATCGGAAAAAGGGAATCATGGACGGCGAGATTCTTTCCATCGTGGCGCGGGCGAAGTCCCCCGGAAACGTCGCTTCGCAAGTTGCGGGAGATTAAATTCGATTGAATCTGAACGTGGTTGTTCTGCCGGGTGACGGCATTGGTGTGGAGGTCACCGGCGAAGCGGTTCGCGTTCTGCGCGCGGTGGCGCAAGCGGGCGGCCACCAGCTACGGGTGAGCGAAGGTTTGCTCGGCGGCGTGGCAATTCACAAGACCGGCACGCCGTTTCCCCCCGAGACGGAAAAGCTGGCGTTGGGCGCCGATGCGGTTCTACTGGGCGCGGTTGGATTGCCGGAGTTTGAGGATGCCCCGCCGGAAACGCGACCGGAGCGCGGCTTGCTCGCGATACGTAAAACCATGGGCGTGTTCGCGAACCTTCGCCCCGTGCGCACTTATAAAACGCTGCTGGATTCTTCCCCATTGAAGAACGAGATTGTCGATGGAACCGACATGATCATTGTCCGGGAGTTGACCGGCGGCATCTATTACGGCACGCCGCGCGGAATCTTCGGAGAAGGCGAGCAGGAGTGCGCGGTCAACACCATGACTTATACGCGCCCGGAGATTGAACGCGTGGCCCATATGGCGTTCTCGCTGGCCCGCGGGCGCCGCCGCAAAGTAACTTCCGTCGATAAGTCCAACGTGCTCGAAAACTCGCAGCTTTGGCGGCGCGTGGTGATCGAAGTTGCGAAGAATTATCCGGACGTGACGCTGGATCATCTGCTGGTGGATAACTGCGCGATGCAGATTGTTCTGAACCCGCGCCGTTTCGATGTGGTGCTGACCGAGAACATGTTCGGAGATATTTTGAGCGATGAAGGCGCGGTCATCGCCGGGTCCATTGGAATGCTTCCGTCAGCCTCCATCGGCGAGAAGAGGGCGTCCGGCGCTTGGACCGGATTGTATGAGCCGGTGCACGGGTCGGCCCCGGACATCGCCGGTCAGAACAAGGCCAATCCGCTCGGCGCCATCGGCTCGGTTGCCGCGATGCTCGAGTATACCTTCGGCCTCGTCGATGAGGCGTCGGCGGTCACCCGCGCCATCGAGCGCGTTCTGGCTCAAGGCAAAGTAACCGCGGACTTGAAACCGAGCGGTGCGGCGGCGACCACCGAACAAGTCGGCGAAGCGGTCTGCGCGGCGTTTGCTTTATGAACTGTCTGATAAGTGAGTGAAATGAAAACCATCATTGAAAAAGTTTGGGATTCGCACGTGGTCTATGAGCAGGCAGGCGCCCCGGCGCTCCTGTACATTGACCTTCACCTGGTGCATGAAGTCACTTCTCCGCAAGCTTTCGAAGGTCTGCGCGAGCGCGGCCTCACCGTTCGCCGGCCGGACCTGACGCTGGCCACCGCCGATCACAGCATCCCCACCTCGGATCGCGCGCTGCCGATCATTGACACCACTGCGCGTAAGCAACTCGAACAACTGGAAGCAAATTGCGCGGAGTTCAGCGTTCCCTGTTTCGGCATTCACAGCGATAAACAAGGAATCGTGCACGTGATTGGTCCCGAGTACGGCGCCACCCAGCCGGGCATGACGGTAGTCTGCGGCGACAGTCACACCGCTACGCACGGAGCTTTCGGCGCCCTCGCTTTCGGCATCGGTACCAGTGAGGTGGAGCATGTGCTCGCCACGCAATGCCTGCTGCAGCGCAAATCGAAGACGTTCCAGGTGCGCGTGGAAGGCACGCTGAAGAACGGCGTCACCGCGAAGGACATCATCCTCGGATTGATTGCGAAAATCGGCGTCGGCGGTGGCACCGGCTCCATCTTTGAATACACCGGCTCGGCCATCCGCGGCTTGAACATGGAACAGCGGATGACCATCTGCAACATGTCGATTGAAGGCGGCGCGCGCGCCGGAATGATCGCGCCGGATGACACCACGTTTGAGTATCTTTACGGCCGGCATTTCGTCCCCAAGGGTGAAGAGTGGGATCGCGCGGTTGAGCGTTGGAAGAAGCTGCCCACCGATGAAGGCGCAACTTACGATCGCGCCGTTTCCATCGACGCCGATACTCTGGAGCCCATGATCACTTACGGCACTAACCCCGGCATGGGCATGGCGATCACCGGCACCGTGCCGGATCCTTCGCGCATCGGCGACACGCGCGAACGCGAGACCGTCGAAAAAGCTCTGCGCTACATGGGCATCGAAGGCGGTAAGCCGCTGCTCGGACATGCCGTGGACGTGGTGTTTATCGGCTCCTGCACTAACTCGCGGATCAGTGATCTGCGTAGCGCCGCCTCTCTGTTAAAGGGCCGCAAAGTAAGTCCGAAAGTACGCGTGATGGTGGTCCCGGGATCGCAGGAAGTAAAGCGTCAGGCCGCTGCGGAAGGCCTGCCCGAGATCTTCCGCGCCGCCGGCTGCGACTATCGCGAGCCCGGATGCTCCATGTGCATCGCCATGAATGGCGATCAGTTGGAACCCGGCCAATACAGCGTTTCCACTTCCAACCGCAACTTCGAAGGCCGGCAAGGCAAAGGCGGAAGAACGTTTTTGGCTTCTCCCTTAACCGCCGCGGCGTCCGCACTTACCGGCGTCGTTACCGACGTGAGGACCTTATTGCAATGAATGAGCCGTTCGATGACTTCTCCGGCCGCGTGGTCATTCTGGAAGCGAACAATATCGATACCGACCAGATTATCCCCGCCCGTTTCTTAAAGACTACTTCCAAGCAGGGCTTGGATGAGCATCTGTTTCAGGATTGGCGCTATGAGTCCGATGGAACGCCCAAGCCGGATTTTGTTTTAAACCAGCCTGAGTCGAAAGGCGCGCAGATTCTACTCGCGGGCGATAACTTCGGATGCGGGAGTTCGCGCGAGCACGCTCCCTGGGCGCTGCAGCAGTTCGGATTCAAAGCCGTCATCAGCACTTCTTTCGGCGATATCTTCCGCCAGAATTCTCTGAAGAATGGCTTTCTACCAATCGCCATTCCAGCCGAGGCGCACCAGAAGTTATTCGATTCGCTGGCGGCTAATCCCGATGCCGAGGTTGCGGTCGATTTAGGCAATCAACGCGTGACCCTACCTGACGGCACAAAGGTCGAGTTTCCCATTGATGATTTTTCAAAAGCCTGCATTCTCGCCGGCGTCGATGAATTGGGTTTCATCTTGTCGCAGGAAGCGGCCATTCAGAAGTTCGAAAAAACGCGCGAGAACACCCTGCGCACTACGGCTTAACCGGCTTCTTTCGATTCGCCAGAGGTATCGCGAATCGCAGCGCGGTATGCGTCGTTGAGAAGCTGACTACTTTGTTGTCCACTAATCCCGCCGCCAGTCCCGCCTCGCGGACGTTGGCCTCGGTGATGGTCTTAATCCCTTTCGGATAGATGATCCACATGGCGCCGTTCTGTTTCATGTAGGGGATCAGCTTGGTGATCGCTTTCAAGCCGGCCGGCGTCTCCGCGCCAAGAAAAATCAATTCGCTCTCTTTACGCGGGCGGTCGACGGTGTAGTCTGTTGTGCGGGTTTCCAGAAGCTTCAAGAACTCCGCGTCACTGAGACTAACCAGACTAACCGATATATCAGGCTTGACTCCCAACTTATCGATGAGCGGCCTTGTGCTGGGAACGTCAATCTTCATTTAGTAAGTGATGTCTCCGAGTGTCACCGCCCGGTCCGCGCCGGTCGCGCTCGGGATGTTCGATGGCCTGCGATGCCACGTTTCATAAGCCAGCAATGCGAACGCAATCGCCTCCTTCGCATCCGGGTCAATGCCGTAATTCGCCGTGGTCGCTATCCGCATGTTCGGAAGAAGCGCGTGCAAGTGGGAGACGAGATACCGATTATGCACCCCGCCGCCGCTCGCAATCAAGTCGCCGGGTTCATCGCCGATCGCGCGCGCAATAGTGCCCGCCGTGAGCAGCGTCGCAGTCGCGATCAAGTCCACCAAAGAGCCGCCGGATTGCTTAAGGCGGGCGATAAACTCCTCGCCATATTGCTCGCGGCCCGCGCTCTTAGGCGGCTTCTTCCGGTAATACGGGTCCCGCATCAGTTCGCTCAGAAGCTTCTTATCGGCGCGGCCGGAAGCAGCGATGTCCCCGTTCTTATCGAAGCCCGCGCGCCCGCCGCTAAGCTCCGCCACTAACTGATCCATCACCATGTTTCCCGGCCCGGTATCGAATGCAACCACGTCTCCAACCGCGGCATCGGCGGGAATAATCGTGATGTTCGCAATGCCGCCGATGTTCAACGCCACTCGCCGCCGCTTTGGATGCCGGAACATCCGGTAATCGAAAAAGGGAACCAGCGGCGCACCCTGGCCACCCGCCGCAATATCGCGCGCGCGAAAGTTCGACACGACCGGGATGCCCGTTCGTTCCGCAATCACCGCCGCCTCGCCGATCTGCAGCGTGTTGCCGCCTTCGTGATAGATCGTTTGCCCGTGACAGCCGATCAGTTCAATCGATCCCAATGGCACGCCGGACTTAATGACCGCCTCGGCGTAGAGTTCACCTAACGCGAAGTTAAGTCGTGAGATCTCCGCTGTATGTGTCTGCGCATTCGACACCGCCAATATCGCCGCCCGCATTGCGTCTTTGTAGGGTTTGCTCCGAAACGCAACGGGCGTAATCTTCGACCGCGTCACATCCACGATCGCGACATCGATTCCGTCGAGCGACGTCCCGCTCATAATTCCCGCTACTCGCATCGTCTAAGTCACCTGCTTCTGCAGATCCGCCAATACGCGCAGCGCTTCCACCGGACGCATTTGATCCAAATCGAGCGAGCGTATCTGCTCAATCAATTCATTCGGTGACGGCTCAAACAAGCGAATCTGAACCGCTCCCGATTGCGGCTCCAACTCGCCCGTGGCGGCACGCTCTTTCGATTCATGCACCTTCAGCACCTCGCGCGCGCGCTCGATTACACTCTGCGGTAACCCCGCCAGCCGCGCCACTTCAATCCCATAGCTTCGATCCGCGCGCCCCGGTTCCACCTTCCGAAGAAAGATGATCTTATCCGCCGCTTCTTTCACCGCCACGCGAAGATTCTCAATCCCCGGAAGCTGATCCGCAAGTTCCGTCAACTCGTGATAATGCGTGGCGAAAAGCGTCTTCGCGCACGTGCGTTCGTGTATATGTTCAACCACCGCCCACGCCAGCGCCAGCCCGTCATAAGTCGCCGTGCCGCGGCCGATCTCATCCAGGATGATGAAACTATGTGGCGTCGCCGTGTTCAGGATCACCGCCGTCTCCGTCATCTCCACCATGAATGTGGAACGCCCGCGCGCCAGGTTATCCGATGCGCCAATGCGCGTGAACACGCGATCGATCACCGGCAGCGTCGCCTCATCGGCAGGCACGAACGATCCTGTCTGCGCCATGATCGCGATCAGCGCGGCTTGCCGAAGGTAAGTCGACTTACCGCCCATGTTAGGCCCGGTAATGAGTCCGATGCGCCGCTTATCGCCATCCAAATAAACATCGTTGGGGACAAACCTGCCCGCCTCTTCCGTGAGCAGCTTCTCAATCACAGGGTGACGCCCGGCCACGATCCGCATCTCGCCCGTGTCCGAGAAACGAGGGCGCACATAGCGATTCTCCGCAGCCACCCGCGCCAGCGCCAAGGTAACATCGAGCTGCGCCACAGCCGATGCGGTAGCCCGAATCCGGGGCCCGTGCGCGGACGCGTTCAGCCGCATCGCCGTGAAGATATCCCGCTCCAGAGCAAGAATGCGCTCATCGGCTTCCAGGATCTTGCGTTCGTAATCTTTCAGTTCCGGCGTGGTGAACCGCTCCGCGTTCACCAAAGTTTGCTTGCGCTCATAGTCCGCCGGCGCCAGGTGCATGTTGGCGCGGGAGATCTCAATGTAATAGCCGAAAACGTTATTGAACCGGATCTTCAAGGATTGAATGCCGGTCCTCTGCCGCTCTCTCGCCTCAATCCTCGCCACATACTCACGTCCGTTTTGACTGAGATCGCGCAGTTCATCCAGCTCGGCGTTGAACCCCGCGCGAATCGTTCCGCCATCCGATAGGTTGATCGGCGGATTGTCCGAGATTGCTTCGGCAATCGGATGACGCAGTTCGGGAATGTCATCCAACTTACTCAACATCTCTTGAACGCGCGTCCCCGCTGACTGCTCAGTCGCCCGAAGCTTAGGCAGAACGGCCAGACTCTGCGCTAGCGCGAGCAGTTCACGAGGACCCGCCGAACCGATCGTGATCTTCGCCAGCAGTCGCTCCAGATCCTGAACCTGCGCCACCAACTTGCAGAGCTCGGTCCGCTGGATGGTCTGCTTGTAGAGTTCCTGTACCGCGTCAAGCCGCGCCTCAATCTCCGCGCGATCAAGCGACGGATGCAATAATCTTTGACGCAGAAGACGTCCGCCCATTCCAGTGGCAGTCTGATCGAGCACGCTGATCAACGTGGCGCCTTCGCTTTGAAACACCGGCTCGATTAGTTCCAGATTGCGGATGGTCACCGCATCCAGCACCATCGCGTCTGCGCGGTCATAAAAGGTGGGCGCCTCCAGATGATCCAGCGCCGCACGCTGCGTGTCGCGCAGGTAATGTAGAATCGCTCCGGCCGCCGACACAGCGGCGATGCGATTCGCCAGACCGCAGCCGTCCAGAGTAAGCAACTTGAAGTGCTCGCGCAAAGAGCGGTCCGCGTAATCCGGGCTGAATATCCACTCTTCAAGTTCCGTCCGCATGGGACCTTGCGCGGCCGCCGCTTGCGGGAACAAAGGGTTTTCAGCAGTCATCAGAACTTCGCGCGCGTTCAAGGTTTCCAGCGTAAGCGCGGCCTCCGCCGAGGCTACTTCCGTCACGCGGAACTCGCCGGTGGAGATATCAACGTGCGCGATCCCGACATAAGGTGAATTGCGCGAACCCGGATGCGCCACCGCCGCCAGAAAGTTATTCTCGTGCGAACGAAGCAGGTGCGTCTCCGTCGCCGTCCCTGGCGTGACAATGCGGGTAACTTCGCGCCGCACCAGTTTCTTTCCCGGACCGGGCACTTCCATCTGCTCGCAGATGGCGACCCGATACCCCTTGTTGATTAGGCGCGCAATATAACCCTCGGCGGAGTGGTAAGGAACTCCGCACATCGGTACATTGGATTCCTTGTTGCGCGAAGTTAGTGTAATACCCAGTTCACGGGCGGCGGTTACCGCGTCTTCATAGAACAGCTCGTAGAAATCGCCCAGCCTGAACAGCAGCAGCGTCCCCGGGACCTGCTCTTTCACGGCGTTGTATTGCCGCATCAGCGGCGTTGCGGCTTCAGACACTCAGTTCTTATAAATGCGTTCAGGCGTAAATACCGCGCAAGCGGATCGCATAGGCGACGCGGTCAAGCGCAAGCATGTAAGCGGCGGTCCGATTGTTCACCCTGTGCTTGTCAGCGTAACTAACCACGGCGTCGAAGCTATCCACCATAATTTCTTTCAACCGCTCATTGACTAAGTCCAGGTTCCAGAAGAAGCCTTGGCGATCCTGCACCCATTCGAAGTAAGACACGGTAACACCGCCGGCGTTCGCCAGAATGTCCGGGATAACGAAGATCCTCTTATCCGCGAGAATCTCGTCGGCCACTGAAGTAGTCGGCCCGTTGGCGCCTTCGCATAATATCCTGCAGCGCAGCCGATCGGCGTTGCCTGAATGAATCACGTTCTCCGTCGCCGCCGGAATCAGAACGTCGCACTCTAGGAACAGTGCTTCGTGACGATCCATGTTTTCGGCTTCGGCGAAGTCGCGAATGGAGCCGGTCTCTTTCCGATGCCGCATCAACGCCACGATGTCCAGGCCGTTCCGGTTCCACACGGCGACGTCGTACTCGACGATCGCAATGATCTTGAACCCTTCGTTGGCCATCAGCTTTGCGGCCATTCCGCCCACGTTCCCAAAGCCTTGAATCACTACTCGCGTCGATCGAGGGTCAAGACCCAGCCGCTTTAAAGCCTCAATCGTCACCAGCATGCAGCCGCGCCCGGTGGCTTCCGGACGTCCCTTTGATCCGCCCAGATTCTCGGGCTTGCCCGTGACCACGGCGGTAGTGGTGTGCCGCACGTGCATGGAGTAGGTGTCCATGATCCACGCCATCGTGCGCTCGTTGGTGTTCACGTCGGGCGCGGGCACGTCGCGCTCCGGCCCCAGAAACTCAATCAACTCGGCGGTGTAACGGCGCGTGATGCGCTCCAGTTCACCATCCGAAAGCAGATTGGGCTGGCAGATCACGCCGCCTTTCGCGCCGCCGAACGGGATGTTCACCACCGCGCATTTCCACGTCATCCACGAAGCCAACGCGCGCACTTCGTCCAGCGTGACATCGGGAGCGAAGCGAATGCCGCCCTTACCTGGACCCCGCGCAATCGAGTGCTGCACGCGATAGCCGGTGAACACCTCGATGCGCCCATCGTCCAGCGCCACCGGGATATTGACGGTAATCTCACGCGTGGGGCTTTTAAGCACCTTGCGCATGCCATCGTCGAGTTGCAGTTTTTCGGCCGCCTCGTCGAATCGGGCTTCAGCGGCCAGCCACGGATTCGTTTCCTGTTCGAGGGACAGAATGGAAGTGGTCAAAGTGCTTGTAATCTCCACCCGTATTATTTCACGCGCTGCTTCATCCGGTAGAAAAGATACGCGCCGGCGGTAACCCACAGTTCCACTAGAACGCTGGTGACCGCGATGGCCGCCGAAGGCTTCATAAATAGCAGTAATAGAAACAGCGCAACGAAGTTAAAGAATCCCGCCGAAATAATCAATCGCGACCATTGTTTCTTGAACCCCATCCCAAGCATGTAGAAAGTGGAGTATACGGACCCCGTCGCCAGGATGAATGGAATCGGCGACATCATACGAAGAAGCGGAATACTGGGGCCGAAGTTGCGTCCGAAAAGAATGAGTCCGATGGCGGGCGCCCCAAGCAGCAGCCCGGCGGATAGAATCACAAAGGGCAGCGTCATCCGTAGCCGGTTGCGCCGTAAGAAGTCCAAACCTTTCTCGGGAGATTCGTGAGAGAGGCGGCTGATGTGCGGAAACGTAGCGGCCGTGATCGGATAGACAAGTGACCTGGCGGCTTCAATCAGACGCTGGGCCGCGCTGAAATATCCTACTTCCGCGGGAGACGCGAGTAAGCCGAGAATGAACGTGTTGCTTCTGGTGTAAATGGTGATTGCCGCGGTGGATAGGAAGATATTCCAACCTTCCTTGAACGTGCGCTTGACCTCGCGCCAACTTACCCAGACCAGGCGCGCGGTGGTTACTCGAGAGAACCCCAGGTAGGAGACCGCCCCGGCCAGCAGCATGCTTCCCGAGTAAATCCCCGCCGCGACGACATAATCCGATTGGCGCCGGACCAGCAGAAAAGTGGGAGCAAGTCCGAGCAGGCGCGCGCCAACTTCGCGGTAAGTGATGTTCTCCATTTTCTCGATTCCCTGGAACAGCCAAACCGGAAAGACGACATTGGCGACCACGACGAGGAAACTAATAAAGAACAGCGGAGCTTCCGCTCGAAATCGCGGGACCGCGTACACAACGGCGGTGAGCACAATGAAGCTCCCGGTCATCAGGATGGTCTTCGCCAGGAGCGTCGCCGAAAAGATCTGCGAAAGCTTCACGGGGTCGTCGCGATGAATCGAAATCTCGCGCGTCGCCGTAAGGTTGAAACCATATTCCGTGACCGCCTGAAAGTAAGTGATCAAAGAAGTCGCGAAGGCGATCAACCCGAACTTCTCCGCGCCCAGTACTCTGATGGTGTAAGGAAACGTGAACCACGGCAGAATATAGTTCGCCGCCTGCATGCCGTACAGCGAGAGCGCGTTCCGGACCACCGAGTTCCGGAAAAAGCGTTGCCGCGACTCTGCTTTGATCATCGTGGGTTCATTGGGAAGTGGCCGCGGATCCAGTGCCCGTTAGAACCTGTTCGGCCTTGATGATCTGCGGGTCAAGCTGCGCATCCACTTCATCGCCTTTATCCACTCCTAATGCCTGGTTGAAAATCTCGGCCTTGATGCGATGCGCAATGAAATCGCGATCGCCTGCAAATTCCACAAACCCCGGCTGAATGTGACGTTCGGATGCATAAGCTTCGAACTGATCCAGTAGTTGCGGCGTGACCTCGAATTTCTCATCGACATGATTGTGCTGCACGTAATCGCTCGCGAAGGAAATGAAAGTTCCGGATGCGTCCAGCGCGATCCGTAGTCGAGTGGGAGTGGTTGGTTCCACAATCAGGTCTGGGATAATTCCGCCGCCGCCATGCACGATGCGGCCTTTGTCCGTCTTGAATTCGGATTCAACGTTCGGATGTGCCGCGGTGTTCGACAACGCGAAATCACCGCCGTGAAAAGGCTTTTGAATCGAGCGCCCGCTTGGCGTGTAATAGAGTGCGGTGGTGAGCGCCAGGCCCGTTTTTTCGGCCAGCGGAAACACGCTTTGCACCAGACCTTTTCCGAAGCTGGGAACGCCGATGATGGTCGCGCGATCATGATCCTGCAGAGCGCCCGAGACGATCTCCGAAGCGCTCGCCGTCTTTTCGTTCACCAGGATCGTCAGCTTGAACCGATACGGTTGCGCGCTGGCGGGTACCTTCTCGTCCTGTGTGGGAACATGCCGCCCTTTTACGGTCAGAATCTTCTGGCCGGGATCGAGGAACATCGAGCATATCTCCAGCGCCGCCACAACCACTCCGCCCGGATTGCCGCGCAAATCGAGAACCAGCCCATTGAGCTTTTCGCCGCCGATCTGTTCCACCGCCGCGCGAAACTGAGACGCGGTATTGGATTCGAAACTGGCGATCCGGACATATCCGATTCCGGGCTCCAGAAGATACGCGCGGTCCACGCTCTTCGACTGCATCTCTTCCGGAGTCAACGTGAACGAGAGAAGCTTCGCGCTTCCCGGACGGCGCACATAAAGCTGCGCGGGCCGCTGCTTGGACTCGGTCAGCACCTGCACGAGCTGGTTCAGATCGAGCCGGTCCAGCCGGATGTTATTTACCGCCAGTATCTCGTCACCGGGTGCGATCCCGGAGCGCGCGGACGGAGTACCGGGCAGCGTCTGCAGCACGATCACGCGGCCGGGAAGCACTGAGACAATGCTGCCGAAACCCTTGCTGGTGGACCGCTCCATCTGCTGGAGCTGTTCAAACTGGCCCGGATCGAAGAAGATGGAATGCGGATCAAGCCTGCGAAGCAGACCGGGGATCGCGCCTTGATAGAACGCTTGGTCCGGCGAAACCGGATCTGCCGCGCGGCTTTCCACCAAAGCGTAAACGTCCGTAACGCGTTTGACTTCTTTCTCAAGTGCCGCGTCGACCGGATTGGTTTGCGCCACCGCGCTGTTAATCCAAAGCGCCGAGACTACCAGGCCCAGGAATTTAGCGGGCGAAACGAGTGGCCTTCTTTTCCGCATGCCGTTCCAGAGCGAGTGCGATCAACTGGTCAATCAACTGTGAGTAAGGTACTCCGCTCTGCTCCCACATCTTGGGATACATGCTGATGGAGGTGAACCCCGGTAGCGTGTTGATCTCGTTAATGAACGTCCGGCCGGAACTGGTCTCGCGCAGGAAATCCACGCGAGCCAATCCAGTGCACTCCACCGCCTGGTAGCACTCAATCGCCAGGCGCCGCATCTCTTCTATCTCCGCGGAAGGCAAATGCGCGGGAAGCTCAAAGCGGGCCTGATTCAACAAATACTTATCTTCGTAATCGTAGAACTCGCGCGACGGGAACACCTCACAGGGCATGGATGCGCGCGGCTGATCATTGCCGAGGATGGAGCATTCGAACTCGCGGCCTTCGATGGAGCGCTCCACCAGAATCTTCCGGTCGAACTGCGCGGCGGCCTGGAGCGCCGCGTCCAACTCAGCGCGATTGCGCGCTTTGCTGATTCCAACGGATGAGCCGAGGTTCGCTGGTTTGACAAACACGGGGTAACGGAAAGCAGCCTCGATGCGATCGACGTCAATCTGAGTGCGCAGCATCGCCACCCAATCGACTACCGGTAGACCGGCCTGCTGACAAACCTGTTTCATCATGGCTTTGTCCATGGCGATGGCGGACGCCATCACGCCGGCGCCCACGTAAGGCAGGTCCGCCAATTCGAACAGGCCTTGCACCGTGCCATCTTCGCCAAACGTGCCGTGGAGCACCGGGAAGACCACGTCGATATCGGGATGCGAGCCGGGTTCCGGCAGAATGGGACCGGCCGTCCACTTCCCGTTGATATCGATGGGGCGCCGTTGGATCTCATACCGCTCGGGATCCATTGCGGCGATGATGGATTCGGCGGATCGCAGCGAGACTTCGTGCTCGCCGCTCCGGCCGCCGTAAACGATTGCAACGCGAGTCTTCATCAGAGGATCTTCTTGCCCAGTGCGGAGAGCACCAGTTCAACCGCGAGATGAGCCGTGCGGTTCACCTGATCGATCACCGGGTTTACTTCCACCACTTCCATCGAAATCATCTTTCCATTGTCGGCGATCATCTCCATCGCAAGGTGCGTCTCGCGATAGGTCATGCCCCCGGAAACGGGCGTGCCCACGCCGGGCGCGTAGTCGGGATCCACGCAATCGAGGTCAAGCGAAAGATGGAAGCCCGCCGTGCCGCGGGTCGCGATCTCAATCGCATCCGACACCACCGCACGCATTCCGCGCTCGTCAACTTCGCGCATGGTGAAACACGTTACGCCGGAAGCTTTGACAATCTCCCGTTCGTTCACGTCGACATCGCGAATGCCGATCAACGCGACATTGGCGGCGTCCACTTTGGGCGAGAAGCCGAACATCTTCACGAGCTCGTCGGGTCCGGTTCCCACGAGACAGGCGAGCGGCATGCCATGAACGTTTCCGCTCGGGCTGGTGGCCGGCGTATTCATATCGGTATGCGCGTCGATCCAGAGTACGCCCAGTTTCTTGTGCTCCAGCGCTAATTGACGGGCGACGCCGGAAACGGTTCCGACCGCGATGGAATGATCTCCGCCGAGAACCAGCGGCGTCTTGCCGCTAGCCATGGCGCTTGAAACCATGTAGGCGAGGCGCTCGCACGTAGCCGCGATTTGGGGCAGGTACTTCGCGTGCGTGGGGCCTTCAGCGATGCTCTCGCGCTGATCCACCGGTACGTTGCCGAGATCCTCCACGTGGAAGCCGAGCGCGGCCAACTTGCCGTTGAGATTGGCCACGCGCAGAGCAGACGGACCCATATCGACTCCTCTGCGATCGCACCCCATATCGAGCGGCGCGCCGATGATCGCAATGCTCGCCGGCTTCATGGGCGCAAACGGTTCAACAACCGCGGGAACGCAATGGTCTCGCGGACGTGTTCCAGACCGCAAATCCAGGCGACGCAACGCTCAATTCCCATTCCGAATCCGCCATGCGGAACGGTGCCGTACTTACGCAGATCGATGTACCATTCGAACGCCTCGCGCGGAAGTTGATGCTCGTCAATGCGCCGCAGCAGAAGTTCCGGGTCGTGAATGCGCTCTCCGCCGCCGATGATCTCACCGTACCCTTCGGGCGCGAGGACATCCACACCCAGCGCCACTTCGGGCCGTTCGGGGTCCGGCTGCATATAGAAAGCTTTGATGGCGGATGGATAGCGATCCACCATAATCGGACGATCGAACTGCTGGGTCAGGATGGTTTCATCACCGCCGCCGAAATCACCACCCCACTCAATCTCACTCCCGTTGGCTTTGAGGATCTTCACGGCTTCGTCATAACTGAGACGCGGGAAAGGGGATTGAACGGCTTGCAGTTTCGTAAGATCGCGCTCCAGCGTTTTGAGTTCGGGAAGGCGATTTTCGAGGACGCGGTTGACGACGAACAGGACCATCTCCTCAGCCACGCGCTTGACGTCTTCGAGCGAGGCGTAGGCCATCTCCGGTTCCACCATCCAAAACTCGGTGAGGTGCCTGCGAGTCTTGGACTTCTCGGCCCGGAATGTGGGCCCGAAGGTGTAGACCTTACCGAACGCCATCGCCGTCGCTTCGTTATAGAGCTGGCCGGATTGCGTCAGATAAGCCTTATCGTCATCGAAATAATTAATTTCGAACAGGTTGGTGGTACCTTCGCAGGCCGCCGGCGTGAAGATCGGCGTATCGACCAGCGTAAAACCGCGGCTATCGAAATAATCGCGGACCGCTTTAATAATTTCGTGGCGGACGCGAATGATGGCATGCTGGCGCTGCGAGCGAAGCCACAAGTGGCGGCGGTCCATCAGGAACTCGACGCCGTGCTCTTTGGGGGTGATCGGGTAAGGATCTTCCTCGGAGACGCGCTGAATTACTTGCACGCCTTCCACATCCATTTCAAATCCGCCGGCGGCGCGCTGCTCCGCGCGGATCTTGCCCCGCAGAATGAGTGAGGATTCCTGCGTCAGATTCTTAAGTGTTTCGAATACGTCTTCGGGAAGTTGGCTCTTCACCG
The DNA here is from genome assembly GCA_965225785.1 of Bryobacteraceae bacterium. GTDB lineage: Bacteria > Acidobacteriota > Terriglobia > Bryobacterales > Bryobacteraceae > Bog-113. Next base: position 730,600 of record CBDDBV010000036.1, read on the forward strand.
CGACGCATTGCATGAGCCCGGTACCGTCGCGCAGAATGGGGAAGACGATCTTGCCGCTCTTGCGCAGATTGTAAAGCCAACCCGCTATTTCAACCTGTTCGTTTTCGTGCCGCGCGGCATCGGAGATAGAGATTCGGTTCAACCTTGAGTTTAACCGTTCGGCATAATCAGATGGTGCGGCGGCTGGAGTGCAGCGTTCTGATGATGCTCTTTGGATTACCGCTGGCGGCTCAAACCGCATCGGTTTCCGAGTTGGAAGCTTCGGCCCGGAGACATCTGGCGGCGCGGGATGCGGCGGGCGCGCTGGCGGATTATGAACGGCTCGCGCGGCTGGCACCCAAGTCGGCCGCATACGAGGATGAGATCGGCTTCCTGCTCGCTGCGACTAACCGGAATGCGGAAGCGATCCCGCATCTGCGGCGCGCGAGCGAGCTGGATCCACATTCAGCGCAGGCGTGGTATCACCTGGGGGTCGCGCTCTGGCTGGCGCATCAGAATGAAACCGGTCTGGACGCGCTTCGGAAAGCGGTTAACCTAGCGCCCGATCATGCGGATTACCGGCTCCGGTTGGGCGCGGCTTACTGCGAGACGGGACGCTATCCAGAGGCAGTGACGGAGTTGACGAAGGCTTCGAAACAACTTCCGGGCAACGCTGACCTTTGGGCCAACCTGGGCCTGGCTTACCAGAAGCTTGAGCGCTATGGCGACGCGCGCGACGCTTACAAGCGAGCAGTGACGTTAGAGCCAACTAATTCCTCCATTCAGAACAGTTACGCGAACGCCCTGGTGAAGTCAGGTAATCCGGAAGCGGGACTGAAAGAGTTCCAGAAGATACTCGCGCGCGATCCGGATAATCTGCACGTACAGGTAAATGTCGGCTACGCCTATATCGCGGCGGGAAAGATGCAGCAGGCGATCGGAGTACTAACCGAGATTGCGAAGAAGCATCCGGACGATGCCGCGGTCAACTACGACTTAGGGGTCGCTTATAAGGAACTCGATGACTTACCGCATGCGCGGGAGCACTTACTCGATGCGATCCGGCTGGCGCCGACACTGGCCGAAGCGCACTACACGCTCGGCCTCACTTACCTTGAAGGCGCGGACGCGGATAAAGCCGTGGAGGAGTTTCAAGAAGCCGTAAGTCATCGGCCGAACTACGTGGAGGCCTGGTATCAAATGGGTACAGTGCTGCAACAGCAAGGTAAAGTAGATGGCGCGATCGAGGCGCTGAAACGATCAGTAGAGTTGGATAACCAAAACGCGGGAGCGTTTAATTCGCTCGGCTTGCTGCTTCGGCGCAAGGGAGATGCGGAAGGTGCGAAGCAAGCTTTCAACAATGCGGCGGCAATCCGCGAGGCCGAAGCGCGGGAGAAACAACACCAGTTAGAGCAGGGCGCGAACAAAGCTAAGTAGGCTTGCGCGCGGGTATGAGCGGGGCGGATTGTAAGATTTTTCCACCTTCCTGAATCACATACAAACGGTTGACCTCCAGGTCTGCCAGCTTATCTATTTGTCCGCTTAGCCAGCGAATTTCGACGGAGTCGACTTTCGCCGCCTGATCGAGACCGAAGTGCATCCGCAAGTCATTCTGGGAGAAATAGCTACCTCCACTTCGCAGCTCATCCATCTGAGCGAGCGGCTTGGCGGGATCAGGTTTGTTCTTCGCCACAACAATGACGCGGCTGCCGATACCGGTCTTGTTGGATTTTACGCCGACGAGCTTGATCTTGATCCAATTGCGCTTCAGCGTGGAATCGCAGCGGAGCAACTGCGGGATGGCGTTCACGCAATTCACGGCGACATCGATATCGCCGTCATTGTCATAATCTCCGAAAGCGCATCCACGCGCGGGAGCGTTCTCTAAAATTCCGGGACCGCCCTGATCGGTCACTTCCTCGAAGCGGCCGTTTTGGAGATTGCGGTAGAGATACTTATGTTCCGCGTACTTGAGATCGGCGTTGGATTTATCCACTTCGGGATACACATGACCGTTCGACATCAGAACGTCCAGCCAGCCATCGTTGTCCATGTCGAAGAAGCCGACGCCCCAGCCAAGCAGGCGCGTGTTAACGCCGAGTCCGCTGGGATAAGTGCGGTCTTCGAAGGAACCATCGCCGAGATTGGTGTAGAGCGAATCGGTGTCGCCGGCGAAGTTGGTCTTGACTACATCCAGGTTGCCGTCGCGATTGTAGTCTCCGATGGAAACTCCCATGCCCGCTTGCGGCTTGCCTTCGGGAGATAGCGCCGCGCCGGACTCGATGGCGATGTCCTTGAAGGTGCCATCCTTCTGATTCTGGTAAAGAGTGGCGGTGCTGGAGTCATTGGCGACGTAGATATCCGGCCAGCCGTCGTTGTCCAGATCGGATGCGGCGACGCTTAGGCCATAGGTTCCAGCGGTATTCCAGATTCCGGCTTTCTGACTTACGTCGGTGAAGGTGCCGTCGCCGTTATTGCGGTAGAGGATATTTTTTCCACCTTTCAAGCCGGGCGGACCACAAGCGACCAGCAATCCTTTATAGGTGCAGGGACCGGCTTCGGGCGGCGGCGCGGTCTTAATATCGAAATCGACGTAATTGGCTACGAACAGATCGAGGTGACCGTCGCGGTCGTAATCAACGAAAGTGCATCCGGTGTTCCAACGGATCTTGGGGCCCGGCTGGATGAGTCCGGCGGCCTTGGTGACGTCGGTGAACTTGCCGTTGCCATGGTTGCGGTAGAGCGCGTTCTGCCCGTAGTAAGTCACGAACAAGTCATCGGCGCCGTCGTTATCGTAGTCACCGACGCAGCAGGCCTGGCCCCAGCCGGTGCGGTGTTCCAATCCGGAACCATCGGTCACATCGGTGAAGGTGCCATCGCGATTGTTCTTGAAAAGATGGCAGCGCGGTTCCCGACCGGCCGGGAAACCTTCGAGACGCGAGCCGTTGACAAGGAACAGATCCAGCCAGCCGTCGTTGTCATAGTCGTAGAAAGCGAGCCCGCAGCCGGTGGTTTCGAGTAAGAATCGATTCTTGTGTTCGGCGCCGTAGATGGTCTTGACGGCCAATCCGGCTTCTTTGACGACATCGACGAAACTTACACCCAGCGGAGTGCCTTCAATCGGGGACTTAGTACCTTTCGGCGCCGGCCGGGGCTTGGCGTCGTAGGATCTCTCCGTGGGCCCGATACTCTTCTGCACAGGGGCTTGAGCGGCGGCGAAAATATCCGCAAAGGGCAGCACCAGGGCGGTGCGGCTGAGCGATTTGGCAAACGCGCGCCGGGTGGGATTCTTCATTTTGTATCCGTGTGCATGTGCCACGGCACACTTTCGGTGGAGATTTCGGGATGCTTGCGGAGGTAGTCAAGCGAGTAAGTGGGCGCGCCGGGATCGACCTGCTTGGCGGCAAAAAGGGCGGCCTGCTCGGAAGCTTCCTTCTTCATGCCCAGGCGGCGATACAGGACGGCCAAGTTGTAGTGAGCGGTAACATCATCCGGATCGATGCGCTGCAGCGCTTCAAATTGCTCGCGGGCTTCCTGCGAGCGATGCTGCTGATAGTAAGCGATGCCGAGCTCACGGCGCGCATCCCGCGAATCGGGAAACTGCCTGACGACTTCCTGAAGGTCGGCGACCTCGGCTTCCTCATTGCCGGCACGCTTCTCGACGAGCCCGAGATAGTAAAGCGCGCGGGCGTTGGCGGGACTCAAGGTTAGGGCTTTCTCCAGGTCCGCACGGGCTTCGGAGTACTTCTCCCATTCGAGGTAAGTGAGCCCGATGTTGGTGTGGCCGTCGGCGTAATCCGGGCGAAGCTTTACCACCTGGCTGAAGGCGTGAAGCGCGTCGGCGTACTGGAGCTGATCGAGATACCCGATTCCGAGATTATTCCAGCGCATCCAATCCGGATTGTCGCTGGGTTGGGGCGCGGCTACCGGGTTGTCACCGAGGTTCAGCGAGCGGGTGCGGGAGGCAAGTTCCACGATCGGATAAGCGGGGTGGTCCGTCCCGAATACATTGTTCAAGTAACTCTGGCGAAGGTGGCGATAATTGACGCGGGCTGTGATACTGACGGGCCCGCTCATGCCGGCGGGAAGCTGGAACTCATAGCGGATCAAAGCGGAGCGGCCGGCCTGGACGGTGTTGTCATAGGCGACCGAGTGGATGGTCCAGACCTTGTGGTTATCGACGAAATTCCCGTCATTGTTTACGGGGCGGTTGGTGAAGCTATGGGCGCGCTCATCCAGCATGCCATCCGGCTTGATGAAGCCGCTCCGATAAATGGTTTTTCCCTGACCGTCTTTGGCTTCGAATTCCACCCAGGCTTCATAGAGATCGCGAACTTCCGGAATCAACGAATGGCCGATGTTCTTGTTCTGGACGACCACTAGAACCTGGACCATTTCTTTGGGGGCCAAAGCGAAAGGCGTGGAACCGAGCGGCGCGATCAGTTCGGCGGAGGAACCTTTGCGGATGCCGAACAGGTCCACATTCAGGAAGTTGCCGGACTTGAGGAAATCGACGGTCTTTTGAAGCTGTTCCTCGAAACCGTAATAGAAAGGCACGGCGGTGTTGCCGGCAGGCCAGCGATGGGAGGCGAGACTGCCGTGCTTGGCCCCGTAATCGAGCAGCGTCGCTGGATCCCGCGGCATGTGACAGCCCTGGCAAGTGGTGAGATTGGCGGAGTAGAAAGTAAGCGGATTGCGGCGCGAGAATTTGGAGTTCTGCCATTCGTCATAAGCGGTGAAAGCGCGAATCCACTTATAGTCATTCAGCGGGTTGGGCAGATTGGCTTTGTGGCACGCGGCACAGAGTTCCGAAGTCCGATAAAAATCTTTCATCACGGCTTTGGAATGGCGATCGGGATGGGCCATGATTTCGGAATCGGGAACTTCGCCGGGGATCCGTTTGCCGGATTCATCCACCATGACGGCGGGAATACCCATGACGAAGCCGCCATTGCCGAGAGTGGATTGAAGCCGCTGGACGGAGTGGCAGGTCATGCAAGTGAGGCCATCCCGATCAAATTTACGATCCACCCGGGAGTTTTGCGTGAGAGCGCCGGTGAGCACGCCGATGGGGTTATGGCAGCTATCGCAGTGGCGGGTGAATTCGATGCCCTTGGTGCGAAGCAGGATGTTGACGCTGGCGCGATAGAACGGGGTGCGGAAGGAATTGGAATGGAGCGCCTGCCGCCACTGGGTATAAGCTTGCTGATGGCAGTGGCGGCAATATTCCGCGGTGGGAAAAGCGCCGGGTTGGACGAAACCGCCGTTCTCCATCACGGCATTGCCCGGGGTGGAAAGCTTATCGAGGCCGAAGCGGAAATTGTAAGTCTTGCCGATTTCCGCGGAGTAATCCGGGGCGCCGGTCCGACCGGTCTGCGCGCTCAAAGGAAACGAGAGCAGCAACGCCGAAGCAGCCAAGGCTACGGCGTGAAGATTACGCGGGAATTTCGATTTCATGCCAACAATCCAGCTTTTTCCGCCAAGGTGATTATATAAGGTGCGGCAACGGGCTTCGCAGCGAGGGGACGGGGAGGCGAGCGCGCGCGATTGGACGGAAACCGGATGATTTCGCGTGTGTTTGCGCCGGGTTGGGCCGGGTTTTTCGTGGCTTCGGTGGGTTCCAGGAGGGTTGAAATGCCACGAGATTGAGACCCAAGAAACGCTAAGTGGCCTTTTTTCAATAGTTTGTTGGGTTAGGGCCGTCATTTTTTTATTTGGCGCGGGAAACGCGGAGTTTCAGGAAGTGGTGAAGGCGCGGGAAAACTGGCGGCCGCAAGCCGATTCGTAACACGGTCTGGGCGCGGCGAGCGGGAGCATCGGTTGCGGCATGCGGGGCGTGGTCCTGGAAGACGGGGGCTTTCTCCGGAGCCCAGACGCGGGCGGTGCGCGAGTGCGCGACGGTCATGCGGGCGACGAGCAGGCGGTCCATGGCGGTTTGGGGAAGGAGTTCGGCTTTTGGGATCTCGCGCAAAACGGAGCGCGACCCGCGCCGCGAGCCTTCATCAGTTGCTCTCGATTTCACGGCGCGGGTTCGCGCCCTTTGCGCTTCGAAGGTTCGATGGAGCCGGTCAAACCGATGGCGGGATTCGCCCTCCGGAACGATGTAGCGGGAGAACTCCGCGCGCGGACGATTGGGAGCGGCAGGCCGGCGCGGGGTTAGCGGGCCTTTGGAATTGGCACCGTTGGCGCGGGAGGCCTCGATTTGTTTAGGAGTGCGCATCGGTGTCCCGTAAGACGCCTTTAGTTTAGAGCCGGGGAGGGCGCGGTTGAGCGGTTTCTGGGTGTAAGTGGCTTAGTATCAGTGCGGAGGTGGTGATTTTGGGCTGTGAATCACCCACGCGCGTGCTCCGCTTTGCGGAGCACGAGGGATGAGAATGGCGGCTTCAACACGGTATAGAGGGGGCCCGGGCGCCTAGCGGGTTGCGTCGGGTCTGCCGCGCGACTCGCCGACCGCTTCCGTCACCGGCAAGATGCGGCCTGCGAGTAAGCTTCTGGCTTCCACCTCAAACCTGGTGAAGATGGGGTCCTCGCCCATTGAGCCGAGGCGGAGAATCACGCGCGGCTCGGGCGGGGGGTTCTACGAACTTCCGCCAGCGTGCCTCCACGTGCCCCAGCAGGCGTGGCTAAGAAGCCCGGCGCAAGCGACGCGGCCGCGGCCTTGGCCGGAGCACAACAGGGCTGTTTGGGATCGCAGGGCATCGGTGTTCATCTCCCTAATGGCTGGTCTGAACTCCCGCTGGTGTTCACTCGATTTTTCGAGGTGGTTTATTGAAATCCTCCATCGGCGCGGCGCAACCGGGGCCCGCGCCCGCCGGTCTGGAACTCAGGGTTGTCCCGGCCAATGAAGCTGCTATCGCCTGAGCATCCGGGGCTTTACTGATTGTGTATTTATGATAGAGAAAAGGCGAACACGGCTGCCCGTGTGGGCCCTTCCGCCTGAGTGATCTGCGTTGTTCCATTACTGCCTTGACCTCCAAACCGAAGTTCGCAATTTGCAATTTCTGACGCGCAATAGGACTAATAACTCTACGCAAACCGCCGCCGTCTTGGCTGGAGCAAGACGGGCCGGCCGGCATGATTATAGGCACTCCTCCCGAGCGAAGCACCTCCCGCAATCCGTTGGAGAATCATACAACAGACTCAGGGAAGAGCGTTAAAAAAAAACCGAACCTCGGTACTTTTTTCGCGAGCGTTTTCCCTTAGCTGTTAATGGTGCCCCGCGCAGAGCGTCTGGCCTATTCGGGCTTAGTCGCGCGGGCTGATTTCGGCTGTGACGCGGATCACCCGCGCCCGAGCTCTCTGTTTTCGCGGCGTGCTTCGGCGATCAGGCGCGGGATATCTTCTTCCGCTATACCCATTTCGCGCGCGCGTTCCTCATTGCGCTCCACGAAACTTGTCCATTTCGACGCATTGGGATACCTGCGCACGGCTTCGGGTGCGATCTTATCCGCGCTACGCTGTTCCGACCGCGCTGCTTTTTCAAGCTCGGCCAGCAGCGGGCCGGCGAGCGAGATGTTATTGGCTTCTGTGCCCGTACCTGCATTTTACGCCCGGATGTCAAGATCGCGAAGAAGCCGGGCCGATCCAATCGTCGGCGGTGCTACAGAGTTAGCGATCGGACTGAGGATCGAAGAGGAACGGCGCTGCAGACACGCTGGCGGGATACCGGCATGCTCAACCAAAAAGGGGCGACCCAAGGCTAATAGCTGGGAGACCTTCACGACCGGGTCACGGGGGAGGCCTGCGAAGCGCGCCGGGACCCGTGAAATTGGATACCAGTGGCGGGCGAGCCAAAGGACACTAACCGCCTTCGTCGGTGAAGGGTGTTGAGCGTGGGCATGAGGCTGGAGCCGAGCAGCGGGCTGATTACTTTCCAATCGGCGGCGTCCCAGCCGATGAGGAGGAGTTTGGGTTTGGACATGCTCCGCGACTTATTGCCCAGCGCCATGGGACGCTTCCACGAACCGGATCTCGGCTGCCTCCCTGAGCTTCGCGACGGCTTGCGTGTACGCTTCGTGTCGACGGGCGTAGTTCATGACGCGCTCGATTTCGCCGCGTACCTCTTCGAGACCCGCCGTCCCGGCCGGGAGCTTCTCCCGCAGCTCCGCAATGTGCAGGCCGAAAGGGGTAGAGAAAATACCGCTACGCTGGCCCGGTTTTAGGGCGCGTAGTACCGTCTCGAATTCGTCCACCATGTAGCCGGCGGGAAACTGCCCAAGGTCGCCATCTTTATCGCTGCAATCCGAAATGCGGTTTGCAACCTCCCCGAAGGGTTGCCCCCTCTCTAACTCCAAGAGCGCGGCTTCAATGCCCATCCGCGCCTGGAATTCGGAGCTTTCGCGATTGACGTACTTTACAATGTGGGCGGCCCGAAACATCTCCGGCTTTTGGAAGTGTTGAGCGTTCTCTCTGTAGAAGGCCCCAATCTCTTCAGCCGAAGCCGGGGATGCAGCGTCTGTCAGTTCGCGGTGCGCGCGCTGGACTCTCAGGTTGCGTTCCACGAATGACCGCATTCCAGACTCGTCGTAGGTGCCGCTGCCGCCCCAGCTTGCCTTCACTCTGTCGATTTCGGTGGCGAGTAGGTCTGGGTCAATCGGACGGGGGTCTCGAATCGCTTGCTGTTCGATCAATATGCGATCAATTGCGGACTGCTCCGCTGCGGCCCGAAGTTGTCTCATTCGCTCCCCCGAATCCGGGATCGACTGCCAATGTTTATCGCGACCGATGCGATCAGATTCCTGTCGTATTACCTCTTCAGGAACCAGTTGTGAGTTGACGAGCCAAGGCACGGTGGTCTATGAACGTATGCGCCGGTTACCTGGTTTGGGCGTTGCGAGGGCGCCACGCAGGTAATGCTTCAGAGCCGTATGCGAGAAGGCCGAGCGCGGCGGGGTGACCCATTTCTTCAGGACCAGGCGCCAAAAGATCGAGCTCAGGCATTGCCGTCGTGGAGTCGACCGAAGCCGTTGCCGGTTTTGGAATCCCTTGGCCGGCCAAAATCGGCGAGTTCGGAGTGCTCTGATAAGCGTAGTCGATCAGTTCGAAAGATAGTTTGTTGCCGACTTCTTGAGTTGAAATCCGCGCCCAACCGTAGTACGTCTCTCCGTTGAGAGAGAGCTTTAGCGCGATGAACTTGTTGCGCTGGTTATAAAACTGCCCAGCCGCGCTTTGGGGCCCGGCCCCGAGAGAAACAAATCCCGCGAGACGGATGCCGTAGTTATGCCCGCTTGAGAACTTCAGCCTCGGGCCGACCTCCCGGCCTAAGCTTAAGGCCTTGGCACTCGGGATAACCGGGTAGCTAGACACTACGGCCATCTTGTTCCCAGAGGGAGTAAGCCCATATACGCGGGCGTCCCTGTAGTAGACTTGGCTACCTTCAACGGAGTCAAAAATGCCGACTATCTCGAAATCGGTTATTCCGTCATGATTGAGGTCGATTCGGGCAAACGCTTCATGGTCCTTCTGACCCTCTCCTATTTCCTTTACGGATGTATAAACGATTGCGCCAGATACTGGAGGAACGTAAAAGATGCTTAGGCTCGCCGCGCCCGCGAGCGAATATGTAGCGACCCTGCGTTCCAGAATTGATTTCAGCGGTTGGTATCGACGATGTTTCGGCATAAATTTCCTTCGACCTCGACTAGGGTTACTTTGTAGGTGCCGCTGCCGCCCCAGCTTGCCTTCACTCTGTCGATTTCGGTGGCGAGTAGGTCTGGGTCAATCGGACGGGGGTCTCGAATCGCTTGCTGTTCGATCAATATGCGATCAATTGCGGACTGCTCCGCTGCGGCCCGAAGTTGTCTCGTTCGCTCCCCCGAATCCGGGATCGACTGCCAATGTTTATCGCGACCGATGCGATCAGATTCCTGTCGTATTACCTCTTCAGGAACCAGTTGTGAGTTGACGAGCCAAGGCACGGTGGTCTATGAACGTATGCGCCGGTTACCTGGTTTGGGTTTTGCGAGGGCGCCACGCAGGTAATGCTTCAGAGCCGTATGCGAGAAGGCCGAGCGCGGCGGGGTGGCCCATTTCTTCAGGACCAGGCGCCAAAAGATCGAGCTCAGGCATTGCCGTCGTGGAGTCGACCGAAGCCGTTGCCGGTTTTGGAATCCCTTGGCCGGCCAAAATCGGCAAGTTCGGAGTGCTCTGATAAGCGTAGTCGATCAGTTCGAAGGATAGCTTATTGCCGACTTCTTGGGTTGAAATGCGCGCCCAACCGTAATATGTTTCCCCTTTCAGCGAGAGTTTCAGCGCCACAAACTTATTTCGCTGGTTGTAAAACTCTCCATCAGCGCTCTGAGGCCCGAACCCGACTGAGACGAAGCGCGCGAGGCGAGCGCCTCCGTAATGAAGCAGACTTGAAAATTTGAGATTCGGCCCGACCTCCTGTCCCAAGCTCAGCGCTCTCGCGCTTGGGGGGACGGCGTGCGAATGCACGGCGGCCAGTTCGTTTCCGGGCGTGGGTTGGGCATACAAAAAAGCCTGGCGGACGTACCCGGAACCGTCAAAGGTTGAATAAAGGCCATCCTTGATCTCGAAATCAATGATCCCGTCGTGATTGAGATCGATTCGGGCAGTGACTTCGTGACCAAACTGGCCCTCGCCTATTGCTTTCGCGGAGGTATAGACAACGGCGCCTGATGCGGGCGTGGCGTTAAGAATACTAAGGCCCGCTCCGCCTACCAAAAAATAAGAGGCGGCTCGCGACTCTACGGTAGCTTTTAACGGTCGGAATTTACGGCGCGTGGACATGTGCTCCTCCTGTATTGCGGTCGTTCTTACAGTTCGGACTAACAGCTCGAGTTGTTCCCGTCTGGGCCAGTGGCGCTGTTATGTGCAAGCAGGTATGCCCGGTAGCTGCTGTATGCAATCTGAATAGCGGCCTGAACCTGCTGTGTGTTGTTACCGGGGCTAGTCCCGGCATTCAACTGGTATAGCTCTTGCTGAATGTTGTTCCCATGAAGATTCATACCGATGCCGTAAAAGTCGTTAAAATAATTCTGGCCTTGGGCTGTATTGTTGCCCATTCCGTCGAACATTTGATTCTTAACTTCCTGCGGGTTGGCCTGTAGGTTCCCGCTCTGCGGGTGGGGCGAGTAGTTATAGAATTCATACTGGTTCGGAGCCACAGTGTTGTTGTTAATACCCATGATAGGCGCGGACATTTGCCCACAGGTATTCCAGAAGCTGTAGATGCCCAGTTTTCCGCCCCCATAGCTGTTGGCCGGATAAAATGGGGCCGAGTTCAGATTCACATCCGTCTCATCGACGGTCCGGAACGCGATGACATGGGAGGGTACGGCGTTTCCGGCAAGGACGGCGACAGGAATGTCGTCCGATGTATGCAAGACAAACGGCTGAAATTCCCCGAAGTCCGTACCTACGCTATTATTGTAAAGAGGGATGCCGGATATCCGCCGCTGCTGCAAGACTGCCGGCGAGTTGTAGTATTTGTAAATCGCGTCGCGGATCGACTCGCGCCCGCGAAGATAGTAGATCATGTCCGCCGGATTCGATCTCCATAATTCGTTACCCAGGGCCAGCGAGTACAGGAAAGGCAAAAGGTCAACACTTGAGCATGTGTAGGTAAGCGGGATAGGCGCGGTTACGGTGCTGTTGTTACGCATGCTTGGGTAGCTCACGTACAGCGGCACGTTCAACGATTCTTCGTATACAGTTCCCCCCTTGGTGTGCAAACCGTGAGAGCCTCCGTACTCGCCGTGATCTGACGTAAATACAACCACGGTGTTTTGCCAAAACTTCGGGTATTGCTGCAGCCCCGGGTTCGATGTCGGACTAGAAGGGTTCGTGCCGAGTACCTGACCTATCTGGTAGTCGACGCAGGATTGCATCCAAAGATAGTAGTTCAGAAACGTCGTCCATGCCGCCGGATTACCCCACGCGTTGTTGTTAGAGTGATATATTCCGGGATCAGCTATGACCCCTGAACTGGCATTGTGCTGCTGTTGAAAGAAGGGCTGCAGACTTGGTTTTCCGTTGTTTGCATAGGTGAAGGCTGGTCCGGATACACGCTCGTAATTCCAGCCGTTGTTTCCACCAACCCCGACGGGCAAAGCAGAGTAAACCGACGGGAAGCCGGGAATGTTCACGAAATCGCCGTCGGCGGAACAGCTCGTATTTCCACCAGCGCAATTGTTTCCATAATAGACGACCGCACTTGCGTTCGATGGCGCCGGCTGGTAGTTGGCCCCCCGAAGTACGGACGGCCCGCCGGAGAAGTTTGCATTGGTACCTATGGTGAGCCCGTACGTAAATGGAAAATCGGTGATGTCGTGCGGGTTCACAAAGCTTACCGCACAGAACCAAGGCGTGGTTAGCTGCGAGCCATTATTCTGATTCAGGCTCGTATTGGCGTAGGGAAGCCACTTATTGGTGAACGCCCAGGCGATGGCAGCGTCGTTGAGCTGCACGAACTTGGGAATCGCGCTGTTGTTCCCGAAGGTGGCCGGAGTGAAAAGCGGGACGTCGCGCCCCGGCGTCGTTTGAGCGTAGCTATCCAGGAAATCGCCGCCAACTCCTTCGTTCTCCAGTCCGTTCGGCGAAGGATAGTTTAGAACGCCGTACGGGGATGCGGACGAGTTGGACCAATTGTTCGGAATCGAGTACGTCGGGTTGAAACCGTAGTCAGCGGGGCCGTTCTGTCCATTGCTCCCGTCCCTGTTCCCGGTGACGCACGACAGGTGCCACTTTCCGATCCATGTGCAGTCGTACTTGATCGGCGAGCTGTTGTTTGCGGGCAGCGATTGGGAGAGCACGTTGCCGATGGTGGGAAACCCAGGAGTCTGGCCGGAACCCCCGGGTATCCAGTTCGGGTTATAGGGGAGCAGTTCCGGTGTCGACTCGGTGGCGTCGGGTAAAGACGACTGAAAAATGCAGTGCTGCTGGGAGTAGAGGCCGGTCAGGAGGCAGGCGCGGGCCGGCCCGCAGATTGTCGCGGCGGTGAAGAAGTGCGGAAAATAGAAAGAAGCGCCGGCCAGTTCCGCCGTTCTCGGCATGTAGGAATTGACAATTTGCTGCCCGGTACCCGATGCGTTGGCCGCAGGCAACCAAAACGCGGGATTGCGCATCTGATCCACGACGATCAGCAGGATGTTGTATGTTGGGCTTCCTGGAGCGTAGGTAGTGCCCGCGGGAGCCGCGTCGCCCCCGTCGTCAGGCATGGCAGGCGGAGGATAAACACCTATCCCAATGGCACCCGCCCCGGCTGGAGCTACGTTTCCAAAAGAGTCCTGGTAATAATAGTTTTGGGAAGCTTGATTGGCTCCGCTAGCGCGCTGAAGCAGGAGTCCCGAGGCGGCTGCGGCACCCAGCGCACCCAGGAAGGTTCGCCGGTCTAGTTGTGCCCCAGAGGTTTCGACGGGCTGATTCGTATTATTCGGTAGCAGCTCGTGCATAACTTCCTACGGAGCTTATTGCAAAGGATGCTAGCAGGAATTGTGGCTGGGCGCAAGGCCTGTTTTAAGATTCTTTCTGGTAGTTCCGGATCGCTACGCACCTTTGCGGGATCCTGGCTTGCGGTGAAGACCGCTGTTCCCTTCTCTATTTCGTCTGTTAGCATGTACCTGAATATCAGCTGTCTACGAGCGGGTCGCCTTCGCCAGACCGAAGAGTTCCACGGGTCACATTTTTCTTCGAAAGGACGTTCGTCACGTTGCGGTCGATCAAAAAAACTCTTTACACGCTCAACATCGATAATTACGCGCCGGAGATTTGTTCGCTCACTTACCCCCTTTTTCAGGCGTATGCCCGCAAAATCGGCGCTGACTTTCACGTCATTCGAGAGCGAAAGTTTCCCGGTTGGCCGATCGTCTACGAAAAACTTCAGATCTACGAGCTTGGCCGGGAGAATGATTGGAGCCTGTTTTGCGACGGCGATGCGCTTGTCAACCCGGAGATGTTCGACATCACGGAACATCTCCCCAGAGACACGGTTTGCCACAACGGAACGGATATGGCGGGTATACGGTGGAAGTACGACCAGTACTTCCGTAGGGACGGCCGGCACATAGGCTCCTGCAACTGGTTCACGGTGGCGTCTAACTGGTGCCTCGACTTATGGCGGCCGTTGGACGATCTGACGTTTGAGGAGGCGCTTCAGAACATCAACATCACGATAGGCGAGAGAAACTCGGGATTCTGCACGGCGGATCACCTGATAGACGACTACACGCTGTCCAGAAATATTGCGCGGTTGAGCAAGAATGTGAAGGGATGAGCTAAAATCGCGTGTTTGACCGAACGGGAATTCACGAAGATTTTAGACTGGCCGGGATACGTCGTCTACCGGCATGAGATCGACGAGCGAACGCGAACGCTGAAGCTGTGGGTTCGTCGCAAGCGCGGTAACAAGGTATTGGTCTGTTCGGGCTGCGGCGGTCGTTGCACCAAGGTTGAGGAGACGCGGGAGCGGGAAGTACGCGATCTGCCGTGGCGCAAGTATCAAACGGTGGTGGTCGTCGAGTTCTATCGCGTGCGCTGCCCGAAATGCGGACTGAAGGTCGAGAAGGTGCCGCAACTGCCGAGCAAAGCGCCTTTCAGCAAGGACTTTGAAGACGCAGTGGGATTAGCTTGCGAATCGGCCGCGGCCCGGCAAGTGGCGCGGCAGTTTAGGCTGGCGGCGAGCACGGTGCGCACGATCGATCAGCGGTATCTGGAGCGCTGGGTGAAAGGGAGGAAGAAACCCGTACTGCGGCAGATAGGGGTGGACGAGATCTATCTCGGCAAGACGCAGAAGTTTCTGACCGTGGTAAGCAACCTGGAAACAGGCGAACCGTTGTGGTTCGGCAAAGACCGTAAACAGGAAACCTTGGACGAGTTCTTCCGGGACGAGTTGAGTGCGATGCAACGGGGACGGATTACGGCCGCTTGCGTCGATATGTGGGAGCCGTTCACGGCGAGCATTCTGCGATGGGCGCCGGAATGCCGGATCGTTTTCGATAAGTTTCACGTGATGAAGCATGCGAACCGGGCGGTGGACGAAGTACGGCGATCTGAGTTCTTCCGTAAGGGCGGGAAGAGGCGCGAAGTGGTGAAGGGGAAGCGCTGGCTGCTACTGACACGCTGGGTGAACCTGGACGGAAAGAAACAGCAACTGTTGAATGAACTGTTCCGACTCAACCGCAGGATGATGAAGGCCTATCTTCTGAAGGAGAGTCTGGACCTGCTCTGGACGTACCGCTATGAGGGCGCGGCACTTCGCTATCTCCATCAGTGGATCGATCAACTCCGCTGGCAACGGCTGGAGCCATTCAAGAAGTTGGCTCTGATGTTACTCCGGCATCAAGAGGGACTCCTGAACTACTGTCACGCGCCGGTGAGATTCGGGGTGGTCGAGGCCGTCAACGGGAACATCAAGGCTTTACTGCGACGGGGCCGCGGGTACAAGAACATCCGCTACCTATTACTCAAAGCACAGCGGCTGGCGGCGTTAAGGACCGAATTTCTCGTGCTTAGAAAAGCGGCCTGAAATGCAGCGCTTTTCACATTCTCGTCCAGAGCCGAAATATTGCGCGGTTCGGATTAAAGGTGTTGACGGTGATTGAGATCTGCCGGAGACTTGGATTCGCAGGCCCGCAGGGTCAGCCAACCTCTCCTTTTCTTTACCATAAATATACAATTTCGAACCAGCAGAAGATGGAAGAGATGTTGGCGATTCTCGGCACCCCCATTGGGCAGCCGGGACCCGTTCCGGGGCTGGGCCTGACCGCGGGCAGATTCGACTATCCGCGATGCCAACAGAAGGCCAATGGTTGTCACTCATTGACACGATCCCGATACCTCGTCCGGCTATGTTTTGCGCCTACTGGATCGTCTTGTCACTTGATAAAAGCACATCAAAGCCGGGCGGCCTCGGCGGCGTTTAGTAGTTCGCCATTCTTCAGCCTTGCCCAGCCAAGTCCCTCGGCGGGGGTGTACATCGTAGGCGCGCAACGCCGCTCCAGAGGACCCGGAACATTATGGCCGAAAAGAACGCGCTTGAACGTACGGGCGCTGCGTTGTCGATGTAGGCGAGGTAGTCATTCTTCACGCCCAGCACGTCCTTCAGCGTCAGACGATAGATGGCGGCGATCTGCCCCCGCGCGCGGGACGCGGCCGGGCTGGACAAAGGTGCTTGCGACCACCGCATTTTAATTAGGTTGTGAAAAGGATTTCGCTTCGAGTCTTCGAGTCATCAAACATGCCCCGCAAAAAAGCAAAAGCCCAACTGGAACAGTTGGGCTTTTGTGGAATTAACCGGGCGACTTCCTACGCTCCCACACACTTGCGCGTGCAGTACCATCGGGGCTGAAGGGCTTAACTACCGTGTTCGGGATGGGAACGGGTGGGACCCCCTCGCTAAGGTCACCCAGAACTTGTGAAGAAACTGGGTTTGAAATATGTTGACGGGCCACTTACGACAGAATCACAAATGCGTGATCAATAAATTTTATGGTCAAGCCGAACGAGCAATTAGTAACGGTCAGCTCAACGTGTTGCCACGCTTACACATCCGTCCTATCAAACAGGTCGTCTTCCTGTGCTCTTCTTATAATTTGGGAGATCTCATCTTGGGGAAGGTTTCACGCTTATATGCATTCAGCGTTTATCCTGACCGAATTTCGCTACCCAGCTGTGCCACTGGTGTGACAACTGGAACACAAGAGATTCGTTCACCCCGGTCCTCTCGTACTAAGGGCAAGCCCCCTCAAATCTCCTACGCCCACCACAGATAGGGACCGAACTGTCTCGCGACGTTCTGAACCCAGCTCACGTACCGCTTTAATAGGCGAACAGCCTAACCCTTGGGAGCTTCTACACCCCCAGGATGCGATGAGCCGACATCGAGGTGCCAAACCGGAGCGTCGATGTGAACTCTTGACTCCGATCAGCCTGTTATCCCCGGCGTACCTTTTATCCGTTGAGCGATGGCCCTTCCATACAGAACCACCGGATCACTAAAGCCTACTTTCGTATCTGCTCGACTTGTTGGTCTTACAGTTAACCTGGTTTATGCTTTTGCACTCGTCGGCTGATTTCCAAACAGCCTGAACCAAGCTTCGCGCGCCTCCGTTACCGTTTAGGAGGCGACCGCCCCAGTCAAACTACCCGCCTTCCATTGTCCCTGCCCCGGATTACGGGGCTAGGTTAGAATCACAGAACCATCAGGGTGGTATCTCACCGTTGGCTCCGCCGAACCCAAGAGTCCGGCATCAAAGCCTCCCACCTATCCTGCGCAGATGGCCCCATAATTCAATGAAAAGGTATAGTAAAGGTGCACGGGGTCTTTCCGTCTAGTGGCGGGCACCCGGCGTCTTCACCGGGACCACAAGTTCGCCGGGCGGCATGTTAAGACAGTTCTCAGATCATTACGCCATTCGTGCAGGTCGGAACTTACCCGACAAGGAATTTCGCTACCTTAGGACCGTTATAGTTACGGCCGCCGTTCACCGGGGCTTCAGTTCAAAGCTTCGCTTGCGCTAACCTCTCCCTTTAACCTTCCGGCACCGGGCAGGCGTCAGCCCCTATACGTCGTTTTCGACTTAGCAGAGACCTGTGTTTTTGTTAAACAGTTGCCTGAGACTATTCACTGCGACCCCCTAAAAGGGGGCACTCCTTCTCCCGAAGTTACGGAGCTAGTGTGCCTAGTTCCTGAACATACCATCACCCGAGCGCCTTAGAATATTCATCTCGTCCACCTGTGTCGGTTTGTGGTACGGTCACCTAACTCTCCTTAGAGGCTTTTCCTGGCAGACGACCCGGCGGATTTACCAATCCGGATCTCCCTTCACCTATCGTTGAAACCATTGCGCGGATAGGCTTACGGTCTGCGTCCCCCCTTCGGTCTTGATCGAGTTTCGGTGGTTCGGGAATATTAACCCGATGTCCATCGGTTACGCCTTTCGGCCTCACCTTAGGTACCGACTAACCCTGAGCGGATTAACCTTTCTCAGGAATCCTTAGACTTACGGCGACCAGGGTTCTCACCTGGTTTTTCGCTACTTATGCTGGCAGAGTCTCTTCCTGAACCTCCAGCCGTGCTTTCGCTCGACCTTCACCGGCGCAGGAATGCTTTCCTACCGTCCACTTGCGTGAACCCATAACTTCGGTATCATGCTTGAGCCCCGTTATATTGTCGGCACCGGGCGACTCGACCAGTGAGCTATTACGCTTTCTTTAAAGGATGGCTGCTTCTAAGCCAACCTCCTGGCTGTCACTGTTTCCCGACTTCCTTTCCCACTGAGCATGAATTTTGGGACCTTAGTTGATGGTCTGGGCTGTTTCCCTCTCGACTATGAAGCTTAGCCCCCACAGTCTGACTGCCGCGCTACGCGTTCCCGGCATTCGCAGTTTGGTTGAATTCGGTAACCCGGAAAGGCCCCTAGTTCAATCAGTTCTCTACCACCGGGACGGACCACGCGACGCTAGCCCTAAAGCTATTTCGGAAAGAACGAGCTATCACGGAATTTGATTAGCCTTTCACCCCTACCCTCAGCTCATCCAAGCTGTTTTCAACCAACACTGGTTCGGACCTCCATTCGCTGTTACACGAACTTCATCCTGGCCAAGGGTAGATCATCCCGCTTCGCGTCTATTCCCAGCGACCTACGCCCTATTCAGACTCGCTTTCGCTACGGCTCGCTTATGCTTAACCACGCCACTGAGAATAACTAGCCAGCTCATTATGCAATAGGCACGATGTCAGGCATGCTTGCGCATAGCCCTCCAACTGCTTGTAAGCGTGTGGTTTCAGGTACTATTTCACTCCCCTCGCAGGGGTACTTTTCACCTTTCCCTCACGGTACTGGTTCACTATCGGTCGCAAGCAAGTATTTAGCCTTGCCGGATGGTCCCGGCTGATTCCCACAGGGTTCCACGTGCCCCGCGGTACTTAGGAGCCATTAGGAAGAAGATTGCATTTTTATCTACGGGGCTGTCACCCTCTATGGCCGGCCTTTCCAGACCGCTCAATTAACGCTCCCTTATCCTCCGTTTACTTAACTTGCCAGATCCTCCTCCATGCGGAGGCCGACCGGGCCAGTTAAATATTATGGTCCTGCAACCCCGAATTTTCCTTGCGGATTATTCGGTTTAGGCTGATCCGATTTCGCTCGCCACTACTCTCGGAATCACGGTTGTTTTCTTTTCCTCTGGGTACTGAGATGGTTCACTTCCCCAGGTTCGCTTCCCACCGCTATGTATTTACGATGGGATAAGCCGTGTTCGCACGGCTTGGGTTTCCCCATTCGGACATCCCCGGATCGCAGACTGTTAGCGTCTCCCCGAGGCTTTTCGCAGCTGACCACGTCCTTCATCGCCTGCTTGCGCCAAGGCATCCACACACACGCCCTTAGTAGCTTGACCACAAAATCTACTGAAGACACAAATGTAATTCTTGTACGCTTCGGTTGCACTCAACCCGATATCGATTGAGTACAACGTCGCACTACTTGTAGTAAGTAATGCCCGTCAACATATTCAAATGTCAAAGAACTCGATTCTGTTGCGCTTGCTTTCACAAGACGGCAGAAGGCGGTATTCCGAAATGAGCCAAAAGCTGTTTCCGGACAACCGGCTTACGTCTTCTTGCTGAGTAATGGTGGGCCTGGGTAGATTCGAACTACCGACCTCACCCTTATCAGGGGTGCGCTCTAACCAACTGAGCTACAGGCCCGGCTTAGGGTGCCCATCCGGTTGTAGCTTGTGGTGGAGCTGGTCGGGATCGAACCGGCGACCTCCTGAATGCAAATCAGGCGCTCTCCCAACTGAGCTACAGCCCCTTACTTTACGCTTGCGCGGCTCCGCCATTGTAGCGAAGCCGCCTCGCGAAAATCAATCGAGGCCGATTGGATGCAGCGCTTGCGGGACCAGCCCGCTTACGGCGCTAACTACTTCGAGAATTTCCGAGTAAAGAGTTCGGGACGAGCTCTTGAATATGGATTTGCAAAGCAAACCCAAACTCAAGGGTATGGAGTGGAACGGCTGCTCCTCTGTACATGTGAGGAGCTCCACCCACGGTCTCTTTAGAAAGGAGGTGATCCAGCCGCAGGTTCTCCTACGGCTACCTTGTTACGACTTCACCCCAATCATGAATCATACCTTGGGCCGCTGCCTCCCTTTCGGGTCAGCCTGCAGACTTCTAGTACAATCCACTTTCGTGATGTGACGGGCGGTGTGTACAAGGCCCGGGAACGTATTCACGCTATCGTTCTGATATAGCATTACTAGCGATTCCAGCTTCATGCAGGCGAGTTGCAGCCTGCAATCCGAACTGAGAACGGTTTTTTGGGATTGGCTCCCCCTCGCGGGTTGGCGACCCTTTGTACCGTCCATTGTAGCACGTGTGTAGCCCTGGACATAAAGGCCATGAGGACTTGACGTCATCCCCACCTTCCTCCAGGTTATCCCTGGCGGTCTCCTGCGAGTTCCATAAATGGCAACACAGGACAAGGGTTGCGCTCGTTGCGGGACTTAACCCAACATCTCACGACACGAGCTGACGACAGCCATGCAGCACCTCGACTTCAGTCCCTTGCGGGAAGTCCCTGTTTCCAAGGATGATCCAAAGCCGTTCGAGCCCAGGTAAGGTTCTTCGCGTTGCGTCGAATTAAACCACATGCTCCACCGCTTGTGCGGGCCCCCGTCAATTCCTTTGAGTTTCAGCCTTGCGACTGTACTCCCCAGGCGGCATATTTAACGCGTTAGCTCCGGCACGGATCAAATGAATGACCCACACCAAATATGCATCGTTTAGGGCGTGGACTACCAGGGTATCTAATCCTGTTTGCTACCCACGCTTTCGTGTCTCAGCGTCAGTTATGGTCCAGAAAGCCGTCTACACCACCGGTGTTCCTCCTGATATCTACGCATTTCACCGCTACACCAGGAATTCCACTTTCCCATCCCACACTCTAGTCCTCCAGTTTTCGGCGCACCCTCCCGGTTAAGCCGGGAGATTTCACACCAAACTTAGAGAACCGCCTACACACCCTTTACGCCCAGTAACTCCGAACAACGCTTGCTGCCTACGTATTACCGCGGCTGCTGGCACGTAGTTAGCCGCAGCTGCTTCTGCAGGTACCGTCATAATCTTCCCTGCCGAAAGAGCTTTACACCCCGAGGGGCTTCATCGCTCACGCGGCGTCGCTGCATCAGGGTTGCCCCCATTGTGCAAGATTCCCCACTGCTGCCTCCCGTAGGAGTCTGGCCCGTGTTTCAGTGCCAGTGTGGCCGTGTGCCCTCTCAGGCCGGCTACCGATCGAAGCCTTGGTAGGCCATTACCCTACCAACTAGCTAATCGGCCGCGGACTCCTCTTTCAGCGCGGCTCTATTTGCATAAAGACGCTTTCCTCTCTCGAGATTATGCGGTATTGTCGACGGTTTCCCATCGGTATTCCCCACTAAAAGGTAGATGATCCACGTGTTACTCACCCGTACGCCACTGTACTCATCCTTGCGGACTTTCTCGTTCGACTTGCATGTGTTAGGCGCGCCGCCAGCGTTGATTCTGAGCCGGGATCAAACTCTCATTTGAAGCTGTGAGTTGATTGAATCGCCCCGGTTGAACTCAGAGTTCTGACGAAGTAATTAGTGCATCCAACCAGATTGTCAAAGATCTGTATGACCCCAACATCGCATTCGCATACGACATCCGGCCACAGGCCTCGAAACTTGCTCCCGCAGAACTTCGCGGGTCCTACGCTTCCAATCGCACGGCGCAAGCGCCACTGCATACTGGATTGGCGTAGCAAAATGTAAGAGCTTTTTGAACTACCAGGAAGGCCGTTACCGTTTCCCTCGGAGGCCCGAAGGAAATTTGTTACCGTTCCCCACTCAAACGCTTATTCAAAACTGTACCATTCAGATTCCAGCTTGGCAACCGATATTTCGCAGGCCCGTTTAGCGGCCTACCAAAACCAGCGAACAACGCCGATCCAAACAGCCTGTCTTCCTTGCGGTGACAAAACAAAGTTAGCAGGTAGCGGGAGCCGGGCGCAAGTGGGTTCTCGAATATTTTTCAATTAGGTTGCGGGGCGGCCGGTGGGGATTCTTGGAGAAGGGGAAGAACGGGCGCGAGCAGGGCAGGATCGGTGCCGGTGCCAGGGATGCCGGAGACCGCGTTCTTGTAATCCGAAACGAGAAACTCCATTAGGGGTTTGTGCGCCTGCGGAGTGTTTAACAAGAACGGGGTGAGGAGTTCGATCGCTTCTTTGAGTACTTTGACGGCTGCTCGGGGATCCTCCTGCCGGGTGATCGACGCTAATGCGCCCAAGGACCTCGCGAGATCCGGCAGAAACGCCTCCCGCCGCTTTTCCGCCAGCTCCCGGTACATCCCGACCGCTTCCTCCGCACGCTCCAGCGCCTCTTCCCGCCGTCCCATTTCGCTCAGACGGATCGCCAGGTTGCCGACCGAACTCGCCAGATCCGGCAGAAACGCCTCCCGCCGCTTGTCCGCCAGTTCCCGGTACATCCCGACTGCCTCTTCCGACCGCTCCAGCGCCTCTTCCCGCCGTCCCATTTCGCTCAGACGGACCGCCAGGTTGTTGACCGATCTCGCCAGATCCGGCAGAAACGCCTCCCGCCGCTTATCCGCCAGTTCCCGGTACATCCCGACCGCTTCCTCCGCACGCTCCAGCGCCTCTTCCCGCCGTCCCATTTCGCTCAGACGGTTGGCCAGGTTGTTGACCGATCGCGCCAGATCCGGCAGAAACGCTTCCCGCCGCTTGTCCGCCAACTCCCGGTACATCCCGACCGCTTCCTCCGCACGCTCCAGCGCCTCTTCCCGCCGTCCCATTTCGCTCAGACAGTTGGCCAGGTTGTTGACCGATCGCGCCAGATCCGGCAGAAACGCCTCCCGCCGCTTATCCGCCAGTTCCCGGTACATCCCGACCGCTTCCTCCGCACGCTCCAGCGCCTCTTCCCGCCGTCCCATTTCGCTCAGACGGTTGGCCAGGTTGTTGACCGATCGCGCCAGATCCGGCAGAAACGCTTCCCGCCGCTTGTCCGCCAACTCCCGGTACATCCCGACCGCTTCCTCCGCACGCTCCAGCGCCTCTTCCCGCCGTCCCATTTCGCTCAGACAGTTGGCCAGGTGTTGACCGATCGCGCCAGATCCGGCAGAAACGCTTCCCGCCGCTTATCCGCCAGTTCCCGGTACATCCCGACTGACTCTTCCGCACGCTCCAGCGCCTCTTCCCACCGCCCCATTTCGCTCAGACGGATCGCCAGGCTGTTGACCGATCTTGCCAGATCCGGAAGAAACGCCTCCCGCCGCTTTTCCGCCAATTCCCGGTACATCCCGACCGCTTCCTCCGCCCGCTCCAGCGCCTCTTCCCTCCGTCCCATTTCACTCGCAACCCAGGAGATGACGCGGAAAGCGCGCGCAATCGCGCCGCGTTGGGCGTCTTCGACATTTTCGCTGCGGCCCGCGAGCCGCAGAAAATCGACGGGAGAGCCGGTCAGCTCGGAAATGTTGCCGAAAGCCGCGATGGCCCGTTCGGCCAAGTGCAACTCCAGGAATTCGTTAATCGCGGGAATCGCCAGTTCGAGCCAGATTCGAGCAGGGTCCGCCCGGTCCGATTTTGCCGCCTGGATCGCACGGGCCAGAAGATCTTCGGCGCGGCCCTCGTTCCCGGCGCGTGCGGGCTTCGGCGACCCCGATTCTCTAGCGCCAACTTGGGGTTGAACCGCTTCCGCTTCTTCCGTCAAAGCTTCGCGAAACAAGAAGAAGCGCGCGAGATCGGGAAGAGACTGACCGAAACGGATCGCGCCTTTTGGAGACATCCACCAGATCTGGGCGCCGGGGTGCGCGACGATGGTTTCGCGATGGAAGTTGATCCAAAAGGGAGAAAGGCTTTGATCGTCGCCGAACAGCATGCGATCGACGTCGAGAACGAAAAGGACGTCGGAGCGATCGGCGGCAACGTCCCGGACGAAGGGCTGCGGTTCGGTGCGAGCGTTGCAAAGCATCGTGTAGCAGGTCAAGCCGCGGTGTTCCAGTTCCCGCGTGATCTTTCCAACAACCTCGAGCGCGGCGACATTGTTGAGATGCGTGACCAGCGCCATCCCGTGCCCGACGGAAGAAGCCCAATCGCGGAGCGACCGCGCGACCCAACCGCGCGAGCCGGGCGTCACGAACCGGGCCGGACGGCTTCGAAGTCATAAATTCCGCCGCCCCGATAAACGAAAGAGGGATCGCCTTCCAACTGCTCCCGCAGGATTTCGACCGCCATCGGGTGGACGCCGTAACGTCCCTTCCCGTTGAAGAACAGAACCGCCCGCTTTCGCAACAACTGATAAAGCGTGGGGTCGGGCGGGGTTCGCGCTTCGGCTTTGCCTTCGTAGATGTCCCGAAGCTTCTGCAACTTCGCGCTCCACGGCGTGTCGTCGGGGTCGTTGGGCGCGGTGCCGAGTTCATTGCGGAAGATTCCCAACTGTTCGCCGACGACCTTTTCCACATCCTCCCGGAGGATCCGGCTTTCGGACCCGTCTTCTTCCGCGCGGTATCGCGCGAACCTGCTGGCGGTGACGATCAGCGCAAACAGCCGGTAAAGGTCGCCTCCAGAAGCGCTCAGCAGAAGTGGAAGAGAGTCCGGCGCGAAGACCGCCGCGCGGTCCGCGCGCTTTTCGATCACATCCTGGAGGGCCTCGCGTCCCGCCGAGTCATAATCGTGCCGTTCGCCGTAAACCGGAACATCGTAAACCGCGTATCGGTTTTCCATCCGAAACGCCAGTTCCGAGCCGTAGGCATTTACGAAAGGTACGGGTAGGGTGAAGAGAAGATGCAGGCGCAAGTCCCGCAGCAGGCCTTCGTAGTTGACGAAAGTGTCCACGAGAAGCTTCGGCGGAATCTGTTCTTTATCGAAGTTCTCGCCCACGATCAGGAACTGGTACCCGGGAAGCCGGGATCTGAGAACGTTGAGGTAACGCTCGATGGAAGCGGCCAAAGCGGTGATGGTCTGTCGGGCTGGCACTCCTTCCATCTTGCGTTGTCCTTCGGCGCGCACGCTTAGTTTGGCTAGACCGAGGAAGCTCAGCTCCGCCGCTCCTCCGGTTGTCCGGCTCGTGTCGGCCTTGCCTATCAACTCCGGGAAAAATGGCGCGAGCACAGTTTGAAGATCATCGATCATCAGGCCGGATTCGTGGAACACAATCCTCAGTTCGTCGCACTTGTCCTTACAGGTTTGCACCAAATTCGCCAGCAGCAACAGCAATACGTCAACAACCCCAAACGACTGAGGATTGAGCTCTTCGAGAGCGTCCATCCGCACGACAACGAAACGATCCTTGATTTCCGGGCGGTTTAAGAGCCGGTTAATCTCGGTCGATTTGCCCACGCCGCGGTTTCCGTAGAGCACACCCTGGAAGAAGAAGCCGATATCGGCGGACTCGATTAGGTTGTCTTGAATACGGCGCACGGCAAAATTTCCGCGAAGCGCGTCGAGGGCGTTGGAATAAAACTCGGGCATATCGACCGCTTGCAAAGGCGCCGCCCAGAAAGCCCGGTACAGACCCGCCACATTGCGCGCTCGAATCGGTCGGACAGCATTGAAAGCAGGCATTCTGCGCGTAGTTTAACGCAAAACTTCACTCCTTCTTCCTTTCGCTTTGCACCAGCGCCTCGTGCGTCCGCTCCCGAAACCGTCCCTTCATCCCTCCGGCCAACGCCACCGCGCCATCGCCATAACGATCGCGCAGGCGGTCGGCGGCGGACATCGCATCGCGCCAGCGGGCCGTTTGGGGGTCTTCCAACAGATCCTGTTGACCCGCTTCGGCGCTTAATCCGGAAACCTGCACGCCCAACAGCCGCACCGTGGTGCCGGGCTTCCAGTTTTCCTGAAACAGTTCGCGGGCTCGATGGGAAATGTCCCGGTCGAGTTGCGTTGCCTGCGTCATCGTACGGGAGCGCAGCACGGTTTCGAACGCGCTGTTCCGCATCTTGAGTTGCACGGTGCGGGCGTGCAGGTTGTGCTCGCGCAGGCGGCGCGCCACCATTTCGGAGAGTTTGAGCAGTGTCGAACCCAAGAGATCCGGCTCGGCGGTATCGGTCGAAAAGGTATGCTCGTGGCTGATCGACTTCGGATCGCCGCCCGCCCCGATCGCCGCATCGAACCACGCGCCCGCATCCTCCCCACGCGCCTTGCCCGCCAGCGCCAAACCCCATTTCCCGAAGCGCTGTTCCAACACCGCGTCGTCGAACAAAGCCAGATCGCCCACCCGCCGCACCCCCAACTCCCGCAGCCGCTTCTCGGTCACTTTCCCCACGCCCGGAATCCGCCGAATCTCCAGATGGGCCAGAAACCGCGCTTCCAATCCCGGATAAATCCACAGCACTCCATTCGGTTTCGCCTGGTCCGACGACACTTTCGCCACCAACCGCGACGTCGCGATCCCGATCGAACAATTCAATCCCGTTTCCCGGCCGATCGCTTCATGCAGCGAATGCGCGCATCGCAGCGGCGGCCCGTGCAGCCGTTCCGTCCCCGTCATGTCGAGATACGCCTCATCGATCGAAGCCATCTCCACCAGCGGCGTAAACCGGTCCAACACCGCGCGCACTTTGCGCGAATATTCCCGGTACCGGTCCGGATGCCCTTCCACAAACACCGCCTGTGGACAGAGCTTAGCCGCCGTCCGCAGCGGCATCGCCGAATGCACGCCGAACTTCCGCGCCGCGTAGGAGGCCGCCGAAACCACGCCGCGCTCCCCCGGACGCCCGCCCACCACCACCGGCTTGCTCTTCAGCGACGGGTCGAACAGCTCTTCCACCGACACGAAGAACGCGTCCATATCCAGGTGAAAGATTGTCGGCGCGCCGCGGGCCGTCGGGGCCATAGCTCAGCATAGCCCCGCGCTTCCCCGCCCGGCGCTCAGCGAATAACCCGACAAATGAAGAGAAACTACCGATTCCGCGGCGAACTACAATTCTTTACCATGCTGTAATGCGGATGCTACAATCTCGATGCGACCACGACGATCGTTTCTTCCTCGGGTGTTACCAAGGCAGGTAAGCCCGCTCAAAGGCGGTTATTGACTTTGTTTGAACTTGTTGGCTTACGTATTCTCATCCTAAGTGTGTTTGGAGCCATCGGATTCGCGTTGCGGCCGATGCATGCTTCCCCCGCGGTGGCTACGGCCGGCGGGCTGGCATTTGGACTGATCCTCATTGCGGCTGAACTGCGAATCGAGCGGCTGGCCTTGACGCGCGTGCTGGGCGCAGCCGTCGGCGGCGGCGTCGGTATTCTGTTGGCGACCGCGGGTTCGCTGGTGCTGGCTCGCATCCGCTTCCAGGATCCCGGCAGCGAACAGCTTTCTCAACTCGTCCTCCTGATCGCCTTTACTTACATCGGCCTCGCGGTGGGCGCGCAGAAAGGCGAGATGCTGAACTTGGGCGCTCTTGGCATCTTCGGCAAAGACGCCACGGTCCAGAACTCTTATAAGATCCTCGACACCAGCGTCATCATCGACGGTCGCATCGCCGATATCGCCGACACCGGCTTTCTCGACGGCATCCTCGTCATCCCGCAATTCGTCCTGCGCGAACTCCAACTGGTCGCCGACTCCTCCGATTCCATGAAGCGCAATCGCGGACGCCGCGGTCTGGACGTCCTGCAGCGCATCCAGAAAATGCCGCACGCCAACGTGCAAATCGTGGAGGAAGATTTTCCCGATGTTCGCGAAGTCGATCTTAAGCTCATCGAACTCGCCAAAGTCTATGACGGCAAAATCGTCACGAATGACTTTAATCTGAACAAGGTTGCGCAACTGCGCGGCGTGGACGTGCTCAATATTAATGAACTCGCGAACGCCCTCAAACCCATCGTGCTCCCCGGCGAGACCATGCGCGTCTTCATTCTCAAGGAGGGCAAGGAATACAACCAAGGCGTCGCCTATCTGGATGACGGCACCATGGTGGTGGTCGACAACGCCAAGCGCATGATCTCGAAAACGATCGACGTCACCGTCACCAGCGTCCTCCAGACCACGGCGGGCAAGATGATCTTCGGCAAGCTTGATGAACGCGCCCCTTCGCTCGCCGCCGAGCGCGCTCCGCGTAAAGAACAGGCTGTCGGCGAATCTTAGTTCGTTGTAAGCGAGAATAGAAGCCGTGAGCGGAGTCGCTGTTATTCTGCCCGCCGCGGGGCTGGGTACGCGGATGGGTCGCGGCGCGGCCGAGGTCGGCGGCACCAGCCGGAAACAATTCATGTTGTTGGACGGTTCGCCCATTCTCGCGCACACCGTCCGTAAGTTCCTTCACTCGGAAAAGGTGAGCGAGATCGTCGTCGCCGTCCGCGCCGATGACGTCGAATGGGTTGCGGACCTGCTCCGCGATCTGCTCGCGAAAGAGGAACGCACCATTCCCGTCCGCGCCGTCGCCGGTGGGGATTCCCGCCAACACTCCGTTGAAAACGCCTTCGCCACTCTCGCACCCGACACCGAACTCGTCGCCGTGCATGACGCCGTCCGTCCATTCGTCGACGTCGAAACCATTGACCGCGCAATCGAGGAGGCGCGTGCCCACGGCGCCGCCATCGTGGGCATCGTCCCCGTCGATACCGTGAAGCAGGTGAGCAGCGCCCAGGCTGCCGGCGCCAAGGTCCGCACCACGCTCTCGCGCGAGCGCCTGGTCCTTGCCCAAACGCCCCAGGTCTTCCGCTACGAAGTTCTCAAGAAGGCGTTCGCGCGGGCGCGCCAGGACGGCTTTACCGGCACCGACGAATCGAGCCTGGTGGAGCGTCTCGAAACGGTCGAGGTGAGCGTCGTGCTCGGCAGCGACCGCAACATCAAGATCACGCGCCCCAACGACATGGAACTCGCGCGCCTTTTTCTCGAGCAGGATAACCGCCGTTTGGCGCATCGCGAAAACACACTTCTATGACTAAGACCCTATGACCAAGACAAGATGTGGGCTCGGCTGGGACAATCACCGCCTCACGCCCGGGAGGCCGCTCGTCCTCGGCGGCGTCAAGATTGAATCGGACATTGGGCTTGACGGTCACTCCGACGCCGACGTCCTTTCCCACGCCATCGTCGACGCTATTCTGGGCGCCAGCGCGCTCGGTGATATCGGCCAGCACTTCCCCGATTCCGATCCGCAATGGAAAGACGCCGATAGCTGCAAGTTCCTCACTCAAGCCGAAAGGCTCGCCTGCGACGCCGGCTTCCGGCTGGTCAACGTCGACGCCACTGTGATTATCGAGCAGCCGAAACTCGCCGACTACCGCCAGAAGATCCGCGAGAAGCTTGCCGAAAAACTCAAGCTCAACATCAACGCGGTCAACGTGAAGTTCAAGACGTCGGAGAAGGTCGGACCCGTCGGCGAAGGAAAGTCCGCCGAAGCCCAGGCCATCGTCCTACTCGAGTCGAAATACTAACTTGTTCCCGGTTTTCCCCAGCATCCCCGGCGGACCGCTTAACATCATCTCTTCCGCCGTAACGCCGGCCGTGATGATCTCCGCCACGGCCATACTGATCAGCGGCGTCAGTTCCAAGCACGGGTCCATGGCGGACCGCTTGCGCGCCCTGACCGCGGAGTATCGCCGCCCTGAAACGACCCCGGAGCGCCGCGTCAATATCGAGCGGCAGGTCGGGCTCTTCGCGCGCCGCCTCTGGCTTGTCGGAATCTCCCACCGCCTGCTCTACGCCGCCACCGCGCTGTTCCTGTTCATGGTGCTGGCGATCGGTTTCTCCCCCTTCACCCGCGTCTCGCAACCCGTGCTGTTTCCGTTATTCGTCGGCGGCATCGCGCTGCTGCTCACCAGCGCCGTCATGGAGATTATGGAACTGCAACTAGGGAATCAGATCCTGTCGATCGAAATGGCGGACGCGTTGCGCCAGCGCGAATAAGCGCGTTCGATTTCGCGCGCCGCGAGTCTTAATAGGCGCTATTCTCGAGGCAGCAAAACGAAAGACGGGAACAAGAAGGACGATGCACTTCGAATGATTGAGCCACGCCTCGCCATCCCTGAAGGGTACGAAACCTTTCTCGGTGATCTGAAAGAGCGCATTCGCCTCGCGCAAGTCAAAGCGGCACTCTCCGTCAATCGGGAGCTCACTCTGCTTTACTGGAAGATCGGCCAGGACATTCTGAGCCGCCAGAAGATTCAAGGCTGGGGCTCAAAGATCATCGATCGACTTGCGGCCGATCTCAGCCAAGCCTTTCCCGGCGTCACCGGCTTCAGAGCGCGGAAATTTGCGCTACATGCGGGCGTTGGCCGAGGCTTACCCTGACGGCGAATTTGTGCAACAGGTTGTTGCACTATTGCCATGGGGTCACAACGTCCGCCTCCTCGATGCGGTCAAGAATTCGGAAGAGCGCTCTTGGTATCTCCGGCAAGCGGTCCAGAACGGTTGGAGCCGTAATGTTCTAATGCACCAGATTGAAGGCGGCCTCTATCAGAGACAGGGAAAAGCTATCACGAACTTCACTTGGACGCTGCCGGCGCCGCAATCCGAACTCGCGCAGCAACTAATCAAAGACCCATACAACTTCGATTTCCTGACCCTCGGGCCGGAGATGGACGAGCGTGCCCTCGAACGCGGGCTGATTGAGCACGTGCGCGATTTCATTCTGGAACTCGGCAAGGGCTTCGCTTTCATCGGCAGCCAGCAGCATCTCCAAGTGGGCGGGCAGGATTTCTTTATGGACCTTCTTTTCTACCACGTGCGCCTCCGTTGCTATGTCGTGATTGATTTAAAGATCGAGGAGTTCAAACCCGAATTTGCAGGCAAGATGAACTTCTATCTTGCCGCCGTCGATGAGCAAATGCGCCACACCGGCGATAGCCCCACCATTGGCATCATCCTGTGCAAAGGCCGCAACGAGGTCATCGTGGAATATTCTCTCCGTGAAACGAACAAGTCGATGGGCGTCGCGCAGTATCAACTCACTCACGGAGAATCATTGCCGGAAAGGCTGCAGGAAGAATTGCCGACCGTAGAAGAGCTTATGAAGTTACTCAAAGGAAAACAAGTTGCCAGCACCTGGGCTGGCACTCCGGAGAACGTAAACGGTCGAATGTTTGAAGTGCTTGGAGCCTCCAGGCAAAGAGGCCCTCTTGCAGGCAAGACCAAACGGCCGCTGGAAAATCTGGTATGCGGCTTCTGGAAATCATCGGTGGCGAGGCGATTTCACCTCAGAGGAGGAAGCTTTGGAGTCGCTCGCTTTCGAAATTGGGACCGATCCCAATCTCAACACCAGACCCTCGTAGAACCCGCAGACTTACACTCTTCCCTTTCGTCCGCAGCCGCCGTTTACCGATCAACTGCGCTGCCGATACTAAACTAACCTCATGACCATTGATGGCCCTGGAGCGAGTGCCCGCTTGTTTTGAGAGACTCGGAATAGTGCACGGCTCGCCGTTGTTCATCAAAACGTGGTTGACAGTGGAAACGCTGATTGTGATGCAATTTCCGAGAACGAGGCCAACGAGGTGTGATCGAGTTCGCCGACACACGTAAATGAACAGAGGCTAACATTGCAGAATGCGGAAAACGATTTGTAATGCGTGCCTCATTTTTCTAATAGTTTGGCCAGACTCCCATTCCCGGTTGGCGGCGCAAACGAAGCCAACCGCATCCATCATCTATGAGTTCCAAGGGGGTGATGACGGGAGCGGCCCTCTTCAGCCCACCCTTGGGGCAAATGGCATACTTTACGGCGTCACCACGGGGGGCGGACCCGAAAATGACGGAACGGTTTATCAGCTTACCCCGATAACTGGTGGCGGAGGCTTCACCAAGGCGACACTCTATGTTTTCTCCGGGCCGGATGGCGCAGCTCCAAATACACCGTTGTTAATAGCTGCGGACGGAACATTGTTTGGCACGACCGGGGGCGGCGGGGCATCCATGTTTGGCGTCGTGTTCGCATTGCAGCCGCCCGCGACCCTTGGCGGAGCTTGGACGGAAACGGTGATCCATGCGTTCGGCGGGACAGATGGCCGGGCTCCGAACGGAAAACTCATCAGTGGACCAAAGGGCGCTCTCTACGGGACAACCTCCCTCGGAGGTAGCTTTAGTCAAGGAACGGTGTTTGAGCTAAATCCGCCCAAGACTGCGGGCCAACCATGGTCTTATCAGGTGGTACACGACTTTACCGGTGGGCCAGACGGCTCCGAGCCCGATTCCGGTTTACTCTTTGGGCCTAACGGTGAGTTATTCGGCGGAACCTCAACGGAAAACTACACTAACAATTCCGTCGTCTTCGAACTCACGCCAGCAACCAGCGGCGTTTGGACATTTACGGCTCTGTACACGCTCGACCCGAGCACCGAAGGAATTGTCATCGAGGCTCCTCTTGTTTTCGGCCCAGGCGGAATACTTTATGGGACGTGTGGGTTCGGGGGAGCGAACGATGCTGGCACGGTCTTTCAGCTAACTCCGCCTTCCTCCTCCGGAGCTACCTGGACGCTTGCTGTCCTGCACACATTTGCTCATAGCGATGGTTACCAGCCAAGTTACTTATTGATGACCCCCGGAGGAGTTCTCCTTGGGACGGCTTATCAGGAAGG
This sequence comes from Bryobacteraceae bacterium, assembly GCA_965225785.1. Lineage (GTDB taxonomy): Bacteria > Acidobacteriota > Terriglobia > Bryobacterales > Bryobacteraceae > Bog-113. The sequence continues at coordinate 763,089 of CBDDBV010000036.1, forward strand.
TCCCCTCGATGGTGGCGTGATATTTCAGTTGAACCCGCCCGCGGTAGCGGGCCAGCCATGGACCGAAACGACAGCCTATGCTTTCAGCAATAAGAAGAATGCTCCTAACGGCCCAACGGGTTTGATTCTTGGCGGAAACGCAACCCTTTACGGAAACACGATTACCGGGGGAGTAAAGGGAAGCCCGCGCGGCACCGTATATGAGGTGAACTTGCAATAAGGCAGACTGGTACCTGCTTACCCGAGCATATGAGTCAACGTATGAAAGCGAACCAACGCTGCCGGGTGCCGTCCCGCCCGAAACGCGCGCGGTCACGGCCTTCCAAAGAACTCTAATCCGTAGACCCATAACTCCTTAAGCCGCATCCCCACCGGAAAACTTGGCTGCGCAAGGTAATCTAGTTAGAGGAGCAAACGGTAGCGCACCCGCACGGACAACCTATTAAAAACACCGCGTGAAAATTGGGTTCGTTTCGGTCCTTTTGCGGTCAGAATTCACGGCCGAACGCGCGGAAAGGAATAGACGAAAGTCCAGCAGAATCAAACACATACGGCATCTGACTTTGCCGCGGGGCACTCCGGAACTAAAGATCTGGACCCCAAAAACAAATACGCAAAATTGACCAACGAAGCCAATGTTTCACTTCCCCGTCAGCCGCTTCTTCACCGCCGCCGCGCGGTCCTTCAGTTTCTCCCGCAGAGTCTCCGGCCCCTTCGGTTCAGGCGCAGCCGGAGCGGGCGCAACCGCCGCCGGACCGGCCTTCACCGGCTCGCTCCCGCACGCCTCCGACCCCGCGCCTTTCACCTGCCGGTCCACCATCGCGAACCGCCGTCGAGCCCGGTTCCCGTCGTCATCCACCAGGCAGATCGAGAACGTTTCCTGGCCGCCTTCCTTCTTCACCAGCACCGGAAGATAGCCTTCCATCGTCCGCTGGATATACGCCGTCTCGTACCGGTGCCGCTTCGGGTTCCACGTGAACACCCGGAAGCTGTCGAAGTCGTACGGATGCGATCCCGCTCGAATCGTCGTCCACAGCCAGATGTCCTTGTCGACATTCAACTCGTCGTCGTGAATCTTTCCGAGAGAGAAGTAAGTGGTGATGCGATGTCCTTCCGCATACTGCGCCACTTCATCCGGAATCGCCAGGTAGATCCGGTTCGTCAGCACCCATCCCGCCGCGCCGCCGGACGTTCGCACCAGCGTCCAATCGTCCGTTGGAACCGGCTCTTTCGGCTCTTCCTTTTCGGGCTTTAGCGGCTTAACCGGCGTCGGCGCCTTCCGTTCTTCCGATAGTTCCAGCCAGTCGGAAGGCGGCTTGGGTGCGTCCGGCGCGGGCGGTGGCGCCAGCCTTTTGTGATCCGCGTGCTTCTTATTTTTCGCATCCGTCTTGGGCTGCGGTTTCACCAGGATGCGATGCGCCAGTTCCGTTCGCGCCGCCGTCTCGTGCGCGATCACGTCGAACTTATCGCCGGATTTGATCTGCACGAAACTCGGCGAAAAGCGCTGCGGCTCGGTATGCACATTCAGCACCTCGAAGCAGGTCGCCACGCCCTGCGACGGCTCTTCCCGCGCCTGCTTTTCCAGGTTCGCCAGCGCCGCCATTTGGTCCACGCTCATCAGGTTGCGCTCGTCGGTCCAGCCTTCCAGGCCCTTGGAAGTGCGCAGCTTATACAGGCGCCTCCGCTGCTGCACGATCTCCAGCCGGTCGCCATGATGCACCCGCGCGGATACCTTGGATTTCGGATTGATGTCCTCGTGCAGCGGCAGATCCAACGGACCCGCAAACACCTGGCCCGCCGTCGAGGGGCCCCGCTGGATACATCCCGCGCATGCGCCTAGCCCGCCGATTACCGCCAGGTACGCGCAAACTCGCAGTGTCGGCATGAGTCGAAGCAGATTGCTTCTTTTCTAGTGTACTTGGGCGCGAAAATTCACCGCTTTTTATACCGAATCGCCGCCCGCCCTTTCCGCCATCAACCCGTCTCGCTCCCCCATTGTGCGGTTTCGCAAGATCGCGCGCCTTTGACTCTGATCGCGCAACCCTTTAAGCTCAAAAAGATCACCAAAGAAACTGTCCGGTAGCAGTTGGGAAGCTGGTGTGAATCCAGCACGGCCCCGCCACTGTAAGCGCGGAGGGTTTGATCGCACTACGCCACTGTTCCCACGGGAATGGGAAGGCAGATCGAATCCGTTGAGGCGTAAGTCAGGAGACCGACCGGTCAGCATCGCGCGGAAACGCGCGGCAGCGGAGGGCTGCACTCAATGCGAAACGTTACTTCTGTATTTCTATGCCTTGTCGCGGCCATGCGCCTCGCTCAAGCCGCTTCCATCAACGGTTCGGTCGTCGATAGTTCCGGCGGCGCCATCACCGGCGCGCATGTCGCCCTGTTCAACCGCGTTGGATTACTCGACGAACGCACCACCGGCAAGTCCGGTGACTTCGTGTTCGACGACTTTCCCGAACAGTCCAAACTGATCGTTACCGCCGCCGGGTTCGCCACCAAAACCATCCCCGCGCCGCTTCCCAATCCCTTGCAAATCCAACTGCAACTAGCGCCGTTTGCCGATTCCGTCCGCGTCGCCGGCTCCACCATCGACGTCCCCGCCAGCGAACAGGCCAGCACCGTCAACGTCATCACCAGCGATGAGATCCGCGAGCGCAACGAAGACCAGGCCTCCGAACTGATGCGCACCTTACCCGGCGTCGTGATCTCTCAAACCGGCGGCCGCGGCGGCGTCACGTCCGCTTTCATTCGCGGCGGCGATTTCAACTACGCCCTCGTCACCATTGACGGCGTCCCCGTCAACAGCTTCTTCTACGGCGGCGGGTTCGACTTCTCCCAGATTCCAACCGACTTTCTCGATCGCATCGAAGTCGTGCAGGGCGCGCAATCCGCCGTCTACGGGCCGTACGCCAATAGCGGCGTGGTGAACTTCGTCACCCGCTCCGCCGAAAACAGCGGGCCCGCGCTCGACGTCATCGCCGATGGCGGCAGCCATGGCGAACGCCGCTTCGCCGTCAGCGGCTCCGGTTTGATCGACGGTTTCGGCGTGGCCGCTTCCGCCTCCCGCATCGATATCGATTCCGACGGGAACGTCCCCAACTCCGATTGGCGCAATGAGAACGTTCTCCTGCACCTCAATCGCAACGGGGAGCACCAGGCTTTCAGCGCCACCGGCAACTTCGACTCCAACGCGGAAGGTTCGCCCGGCCCTTACGGCTCCGATCCCGCCGGCCTCTACAGCGGCGTCGACACCATCTCCCGCGATAAGAACAACACTTCCGATTACGGCTTCCACTACCAGGCCGACCTCAACTCGCGCGTCCGCGGCGAACTCTTCGGCGGATTCTTCCTCGACAACAGCTTCTACGCAAGCCCCTACGGCAACAGCTTCAGTAAAGACCTGCGCGGCCAAGCCGAAGCCCGCACCGTCATCAGCGTAGCCAAAAACTGGACAATGTCCGCCGGCTTTGTCTGGGACCGCGAAGAAGTCGAGAACACCTACGTGACCGATAGCAACAGCGTCATCTATCCGCTGCGGCGCGACGGCCAAGGAATTTATTGGGAGAATCGTTTCCAGTTCGGGCGACTCTATGTGCAAGCCGGGGTGCGCGGCGACATCTTCGAAACCGGTCCCATCCTGGCCAACTTGAATGGATATCCGGCGCACGGAACCATTCCGGAAAATACTTATGGCCGCGTCGATCCCAAACTGGCGGCAGGCTATCAACTCGGCAACGGCGCGCGTCTCCATGCTTCCATCGGAACGGGCATCCGGCCGCCCGGTGGCGAGGATCTGGCGTTCACCACCAACCCGAATCTAAAGCCGGAGCGTTCCCTCAGCTTTGACGCCGGCGCTTCCCAAACCTTCGCTTCCGGCAAAGTCATGGTCGACGCAACTTACTTCTACACGCATTACGCGGATCTGATCGTCTCCCTCGGCGGCTCGCTTTCGGAACTGAGCTCCTACACTTCCGGCAATCTGGCCAACGCCAAAGCGAGCGGTGTCGAATCGTCCATCCAATTCCGGCCCGCGCGATGGCTGACCTTCGCGGGCAACTACACCTTCCTCGATACTAAAGTCCTCGCGCTGAATCACACGCAGAACCTGGCCGAGCAGTATTACCAGGTCGGCCAGCAGCTCGCGCGCCGTCCGCCGCAGTCCGGTTCCTTCCGCCTCGGGGTCACCCGCGGACGCGTCGCGGGCGACCTGATCGGTTACATTCGCGGGGACACCCTGGATGTCGAACCGAACTACGGCGCGTCCGAAGGCTTCTACACCAACCCCGGTTACGCCAACCTCGCGCTGAACTTAAACGTCGGCCTCACGCACGGCGTCACTGCTTTTGGAACCCTCCGCAACCTGCTCAATGAGCGTTACGAAGAGATCTTCGGCTACCCGTCGCCGAAGCTCACCTTCATCTCGGGAATCAAATGGAGCCTGCATGGACGAGACTGGTAAATTCAACGAACCCCGCCTCGCCATCAACCGTGTCTACACGCGGCGCGGCGACGACGGGCAAACGAGTCTCGTCGGCGGACAGCGCGTTCCCAAAGACGATCTCCGCATCGATTGTTACGGCACGGTCGACGAACTGAATGCCTTCGTCGGCGGCGCCCGTCAGAGCTCCGAGGAAGCCGGTTTACCGGCCCTCGCCGCCACTCTGAAGAAAGTGCAGCATGAGCTGTTCAACCTCGGTTCCATTCTCGCCACGCGCCCGGAAGATGTTCACCCGCGCCAGCCGCGCGTCACCGCCGCGGAAGTCAAGTGGCTCGAAGACGAGATGGACCGCGCTCTCGAACACCTCCCGGAACTGCGCTCCTTCGTCCTGCCCGGCGGTTCGCGCCTCAACGCGGAACTGCACGTCTGCCGAACCGTGTGCCGTCGCGCCGAGCGGATTTGCGTCGCACTCGCTCGTCAGGAATCCGTCGACGGCGATACACTGAAATATCTGAACCGGCTCAGTGACGCTTTCTTTGTCTGGAGCCGGCTTGCCAGCCGGGAAATGAACTGCCCGGAAACACTCTGGGAACCGAACGCGGGAGAATAAGCATGACCGAAAACAAATCGAACGTCCGGCCCTACGCGCTGACCTTGACCATTCTGGGCAGCCTCGCGCGTCTCATGCCGCACCCACCCAACTTCGCGCCCGTCGGAGGAACCAGCCTCTTCGCCGGCGCGCGGCTCAACTCCTGGTACGCATATCTCATCCCGCTCTTCGTCATGGCGATCACTGATCCGCTGCTCGGCGGCTACACTTTCGCCACCCCATTCATCTACGCCAGCTTCCTCCTCAGCGTGCTCATCGGCCGCTCCTTGAAAGCCACCAACAACCCCCTGCGCATCGGCGCCGCTGTGCTCGCGTGCAGCATGCAGTTCTTCCTCATCTCCAACTTCGCCTACTTCATCCAGTATTCGCCGCACACCCTGGCCGGACTAACCGCGTGTTACGTGGACGCGTTGCCGTTCTTCCCCGCCACGCTCGCCGGTGACGCGTGCTGGACCACGGTCCTCTTCGGCCTGCATTACGCCCTGACCCGCACCGTGGCTCGCAATGAGCGCGCGCTTGCCGTCAACTGAACCACGCATCGTCTCGCTGATTGCGAGCGCCACCGAAATTATCCACGCGCTTGGACTCGGCCCATTCCTCGTCGGCCGCTCGCATGAATGCGATTTTCCTCCGGGCATCGAAGCCCTGCCCTGCTGCACCAGTCCGCGTATCGACTGCTCGGGCGACAGCCGCGAGATCGATCGCCTCGTCAAGGAATCCGTCGCGAGTGCGCTTTCCGTCTACGACGTGCATGACGATGTTCTCGAAGCGCTCCAACCGACCCACATCGTCACGCAAACCCAATGCGAAGTCTGCGCCGTCAGCCTGAAAGACGTCGAGCGCTCGGTCGCCTCCAAGCTGTCGAGCCAACCGCAACTGATCTCGCTTCAACCCAATTCCCTGGCCGATATTTGGGAAGACATACGCCGCGTGGCGTCCAGCGTCGGCATCGGCCCGGCACCGGCCATCGCCTCCTTACAACGCCGTATGCGGGAACTCGCCGCCGCGGCCCAAGCCAGCCCACGCAAGCCGCGCGTCGCCTGCATCGAATGGCTCGAACCCTTGATGGCCGCCGGCAACTGGGTGCCGGAGCTCGTCGAACTGGCTCACGCAACCAACCTGTTCGGACACGCCGGCCTGCACTCGCCCTGGATGACCTGGCAGGATCTCGTGCAATCCGATCCGGACGTAATCATCGCCATGCCCTGCGGCTTCCCCATCGAGCGCACGCTGCCGGAAATGCACTGGATCACGGACCGGTCCGAATACGAAAAGCTGCAAGCCGTCAACAACCACGCCGTCTACGTGGCGGATGGCAACCAATACTTCAACCGGCCCGGACCGCGCGTCGTCGAGTCGCTTCAAATCCTCGTTGAAATCCTGCATCCGGATGCCGCCACGCTCTCGCTCGAAGGCCAGGGTTACATCCGGTTCCCCGCTACCGGTTCGCCGTCTCGTTGATCTTGGCTTCCAGCTTGGCCAGATCCTTTTGAGCCCGCGCCGTGTCGTCCGCGCTGGGACCGGACGCGATATACACTCGCATCTGTTCCGCCGCCCCGGCATAATCGCCCTTGCCCGCCAGAACGTAGCCCAGCAGTTGGACGCTACGCTTGACGGAGTGGTCCACATCCACCTTGATCGCTTCGCGCGCCCGCTTCTCCGCTTCATCCAGGTTCTTCAGGTTGAAGTTCGCCACCCCGCTCAAGTAGTAAAGCTGCGGAAAGGCGGACGCGTCCAGCCGTAGCGCGCGGTCCGTGATGTTGATCGTCTCCTGCCAGCGGCGGCCGCTGAAGGAAAGCAATGCCAGATCCGCGTATGGCGGCAGAAACTTCGGGTCCGATGCGATGGCTTTCTCCAGGTCGCCCTGCGCCAGCTTCGGATCGTTGGTCAGTTGCAAGTGGCCTAGTTGATACCAGGCGTTCGCAAACTGCGGATGCAGTTCCACCGCTTTCTCGAAACTCCTTTCCGCCACATCCAGCTTCCCTTTGCGGATGGCTTCCAGACCCTGGTCGTATGCCTTCACCGCGTTCTTCGGGGCCGTCCGCATGGTCTCGCTGATGGATGTTCCGGCGCCGCTCGTGCCCACCCGCTTGAGAACGATCACTCCGATATCCGGATTGTCGAGAGCCCGCTGCGTGCCGATGTTTACGCTCTGTGACCGGTAGCCCGCCGAGTATGCGGAAATCTCACAGCCGCTCAGAATGTTCGTTCCCGCCTGCTGCTGACCGCCGCCCGGCAGCGTATGCGTGTTCACCGAATCGTCACTCGCGTCAAGCACCGACGCGGAGGATTGCCCGGTGACCTTGACGCTGAAGTTTCCTTTCGGATCGGCGTATCCCAGCGATGTCTTCCTGGAGCCGCATGTCTTCTGAATCACGACATTCGCCGGAAGCTCGCTGCCATCCTCCACCATCACCTTGCCGCTCACATAAATCTGAGACTGGTTCGGGTTGGGCGAAGTCACCACCGAGGGCGCGGAGGGATTGGAGTTGGGGTTGTTGGTATTTCCCGGAATAGTGGGTCCGGGAGAAGGCGGTGAAATAGTACGCACCGGCCGCTGGCCGAAACCCGCGGACGGCAACACGGCCAGACAAATGGCCGGCAAAAGAAACCGATGGATCATGGACCACCCCGCTACGTTGATTCCGATTATTCCATATCCCGTTACAATGTAGGGGCTGTTGGCGGAATAACGTCGCCAACCAAGGAGATTCCGTGAAGTCCAGCCCAGCGCTCATTTTTGTGGCGATCGCCGCCATGACCTCCTGCGGCACCGCGGGCACGGAGCCGAAGAAAGCCGAAGCTCCCCCGGAACCCGTCACCGGTCTCCACGCGTTGTATCAGATGTTTGCCGCCACCCACGCCTGGGCGCCGGACGCCCTGATCTACGAAGTCAACAGCATTCACGTGTCCGACGTAAAACCGCAGCCGGGCAAGGCGGGCGCATGGCAAGCCACTTTCGTCTCAAGATCCCTGCAACAATCCCGCATTTATACCTACTCCGTAATCGAGGCGTCCGTCAGCCTCCATCAGGGTGTCACCTCCAGCAAAGCGGAAAGCTGGAGTGGACCGAACGCTTCCAGCCAGCCATTCGCCATTGCGGCGGCCAAAATCGATACCGACGCGGCTTATGAAACCGCGCTGAAAAAAGCGGCGGACTTCGACGGAAAACATCCAGGTATGGTCATCACTTATCAACTCGAGCAAAACAATGGCTATAACAATGCCGCCTGGCGGGTCCTGTGGGGCGAGAGCGCGAGCACCAGCGAGTTCTCCGTGCTGATCGACGCCACCACCGGCGCGTATGTGGAGACGCTGCATTAATGGAGAGTAGTCTCGAGTCGCTGCTGACCGAGCAGCGCAACCCCGCTTCCGTCCACATCGATGAACTTCCCACCGAGCGGATGCTGCTCGTCATCAATGGCGAGGATGCGAAAATCGCCGCCGCCGTTCGGGCGGAGATCCCCGCCATCGCGCGCGCCGTGGACGCGGTTGCCGCCGCCTTCGAGCGCGGCGGAAGGCTCTTCTATATCGGCGCCGGAACCAGCGGGCGTCTCGGCGTGCTCGATGCTTCGGAATGTCCGCCCACGTTTAATGTCTCGCCCGAAATGGTGCGGGGAATCATTGCCGGCGGCGAGCCCGCTTTGTCGCGCAGCACGGAAGCGAGCGAAGATGATCCCGCGGCGGGCGCGCACGATTTATTGGCTTGCGGCTTCAACCAGAAGGACGTTCTTGCGGGAATCGCAGCCAGCGGCCGCACCCCCTACGTGCTCGGCGCGGTAAACGCCGCCCGCGCCGCTGGAGCGCTCACCATCGGCATCAGTTGCACTCCGGCATCGGACTTGGCCGCCGCGGTGGACATCGCCATCACGCCGCTCACCGGACCGGAAGTGATCACCGGTTCCACGCGCATGAAAGCCGGCACCGCCACCAAACTGGTTTTGAACATGATCACCACCGGCAGCATGATCCGGCGCGGAAACGTCTACGGCAACCTGATGGTCAACGTGCAGCCAACCAACGCCAAGCTGCTGGACCGCTCCCGCCGTATCGTCCGCGATGCCGCCGGAATCTCCCCCACCGAGGCCGCCCGTTACCTGGAACGCGCGGGCAATGTCGTGCGGACCGCGATTGTGATGGCCAAGACGGGAGTGGACAAAGACGAAGCGACCCGCTTGCTGGCACGGTCCGGCGGACGGATTAGCGAAGCGTTGAGGACGCTGGGTTGTTGAGGACGCTGGATTAAGGAAGCCGGCAGACGCGGAAATACACGCGGAAAAACATATGGATAAATTTGTAATTCAGGGTGGCTCGCCGTTGAGCGGCTCCATTGAAACCAACGGCTCGAAGAACTCGGCCTTGCCGGCGCTAGCCGCCGTGCTGCTCACCGAAGGGAAAGTCGAGTTGACCAGGGTTCCCGCCGTTCGGGACATTCGCACCATGGTGAGGCTGTTAGTCGATATCGGCGCGGTGGTTGAAGAAAAAGACGGCATCTTCCGCGCCGAGACGCGCGAAATCGTTTCTCCGGAAGCGCCGTATGAGCTGGTCAAAACCATGCGCGCGTCCAGCCTGGTGCTGGGCCCGCTGGTCGCCCGCGCTGGACGCGCCCGCGTCTCCATGCCCGGCGGATGCGCCATCGGAGCGCGCCCCATCAACTTTCACCTTTCCGGCCTCGAGCAGCTTGGCGCCGTTATCAAGCAGGAGTACGGCTACATCGAGGCTACCGCTCCCGACGGTCTGAAAGGCGCGCACATCAGCTTCGACCGCATCACCGTCACCGGCACCGAGGATCTGATCATGGCCGCTTCTCTGGCGCGCGGCGAGACCGTTCTCGAGAACGCCGCGCGCGAGCCGGAAGTGGGCGACCTCTGCGATCTGTTGTCCTCCATGGGCGCCCAAATCGAAGGCGCCGGAACGTCCGTCATCCGCATCACCGGCGTCGACAAGCTGCATGGAACTCCCCAACCCCACGAGATTATTCCCGATCGAATCGAAGCCGGCACCTACATGGTTGCGGGAGCGATTACGGGCGGCGATCTTCGCGTCACACGATGCGCGCCCGAACACCTGGGAGCGTTGATCGATAAGCTCCGGCTGGCGGGCGCCCGCGTGGAACCGGAAGGTCCCACCACGCTCCATGTGTACGGCCCGCAAAAACTCGTTTCGGTCGATATGACCACCGAAGAGTTTCCGGGTTTCGCGACCGATCTGCAAGCCCAATATATGGCCCTGATGACGCAGGCCGACGGCATCTCCATGATCACCGAAACGATCTTCGAAAACCGCTTCATGCATGCCCAGGAGCTGGCCCGCATGGGCGCCAATATCCGCATCGAAGGGCGCACCGCCATCGTGGCCGGCAAGCATCCTCTCACCGGCGCGGGCGTCATCGCGAGCGATCTCCGCGCCAGCGCGTCTCTGGTGCTGGCCGCGCTGGTGGCGCAAGGGGAAACGGTGATCGACCGCGTCTATCACATCGATCGCGGCTATGAACGCATCGAAGAGAAGCTCGCCGCGGTCGGCGCCCGCATCCGCAGGGTGGAATGACGATCAGGAGGCTGGAATGATGACGCGCGAACACTCGCCGGGTTTCCTGGCGCTTGTGGGAGAAGCCAAAAAACAGATCGAGGAAATCAACATCGGCCAGTACCGCGCCATGCGGGAGAAAGGGGAACCGCATCTGCTGATCGACGTTCGCGAGGATACCGAGTTCACGGCCGGGCATGCCGCCGGCGCCAAGCATCTCGGCAAGGGCATCATCGAGCGCGACATCGAATACGAGATCCCCGATAAAGACACGCCCATGGTGCTCTATTGCGGCGGCGGATACCGCTCCGCTCTGGCAACCGCGGCTATCCAGAAGCTTGGCTACAACCACGTCCTCTCGCTCGACGGGGGCTGGACCGCCTACGAGGCGTCCGGGCTACCGATCGAAAAGTAATACGGGTTACGATGAACAGCATGAACGTGTCCCGACGATTTCTTCTGACGCTGGCCTTGGCCGCTCTCGCATCTTTGTCCTGGGGCCAATCCCCCGCGCCCGCGCCGAAGGGCGTCAACACCACGGCGCCCGCCACCGCCTCGGCCGCCGCGCCCGCTAAGCCGGTCGATATCAACGCGGCTTCCATGGGCGAATTGAAATCCATACCGGGCATCGGCGACGCTTACGCCAACAAGATCATGGGCGGGCGTCCCTATAAGAACAAGGCGCAACTCAAAACTCGCAACATCCTTCCGGACGCGGTTTACGAGAAAGTGAAAGACCGGATCGTCGCGAAACAGAAGTAACGCGGCGTTTTGGTAGAGAGGGGTCAGCCTCGGCCTCTACTGCGGCGCCAGCACAATCGACTGCTGCAATCCACCCGCGATGAAACCCGCCGGCGCGAGCGTGGTTCCATCCAGAATTTGAGTCCCGCCCAACGAACCCGTTAGCAGAAGCTCAGTCCCGTCCGGCGTAACCGCCATGCCCGTGGGAGCGTAGCCCACGTACTGGGTCACCGCTACCGCGAAAGTTGCCAGGTCCACGCGCACCACCGATGCCCCCTTGTTCACGCCATTCGTCATGTAAACGCTGTTGGTGGCGCTCGAGTAGGCAATGGTCCCGAGAAGCTCCACAACGCTCGTGAACGGCAGCTCAATCGCCCGCCGCACGGTCATTGACTGTAGGTCCACCTCGCTCAGAAAAGGGGCGGCGAAAGCGCCGATGTAGTTGTCCGCCTGAAACGTTTGTATGTAGGCTCGGGACCCGTCGGGCGTTACCGTGAAGGTATTGCCCATGACGCTAAGCTGCCCCGAGTCCAGGGCGAGCACTGCGCATCCAGTGGTCGAGAAGGTGGCCAGGCTTGTGGCGCACAACTGTTCCCCCGGCGCTCCCCCGAATACGATGTCGACTGTCATCAGAGAGTAAAGGGTCGAACTATCCGGGGAGATGGCGATCAACTCAAGGCTGCCTCCAGCAATAGGGAAACTGGACTTCACTGTACCCTGCGGCAACTCAAGGATGGTAACTTCAGGACCGATCGGGGCATTCTCGTAACCGGCGTACCCCAGCGTTCCATCCCCGCTAACCGCCAGCGACAAGGGGGTAATGTTGTCCGGCGGAAACGCGTAGGTGAATTGCCCCGTAATCTGGTGAGTGGCCGTACTCAAAACGCTGACGAACGCCGTGGCCGCACCGGGCAGGGAAAGCTGGCTCACACCCGCCACCACGTTCCCGCTCGACGAAACGGTCAGCGCATATGTTCCCGACGCCGTGCCGATGGGCTCAGCCGTCCCAGTTACCGTGTCCTCCTTCGCGATGCCATACGGCCTCTGGAGCACATACACGGGGCCACCTGATCCCAGTGCCTGCTCGGAGACAGCCGAGCCTCCAACCGGAATAGTAGAAAACGTCCCCGCAGCTACATCGAAGCTCAAAAGCCCGGGCGGCAGATTATACTTGCGGCTCACAAAAACATGTTGGCTGTCGGATGACACCGTAACTTGATTGCTTAACGGCGCGGAAGCGATCTGGTCTATCACGGTGTTGGTAGACGTCGCAATCCGGACCAGGCCGCGCCCGCTCGTCACATAGAGCGTCTGGCCATCAGGGCTTGCCGCCACGCCCGCGATATCGCCCTCGTCGGTGTAGGGCACTGTCGCGATCACGGTGTCCGAGCCGGTGTCCAAAACGGTAACCATCGTTTTCGAATTCGGGCCCGCGAGATAAAGCTTGGTTCCATCCGCGGAAAACCCCATCCCCGTGATAATCTTGTGCCCCAGAAGCTGGGCTATTTCCGCATACGTACGGGCGTCGAAAATCTCCAAGCCGCCCGAGCCCATTGCGCCGGCAACGTAGATTCTAGACCCGTCCGGCGAGACCGCGACTTCGCATGAATCGCAGACTAGCGAAATCGGTGTTTGAGCGACAACGCCCAGAGTAGACGTGTTCACCACCGTCAACCCGAGGGCCCCCACAAAGTAAAGGAGCGAGCCATCACGGCTAAGTGCAAGGCCCGTTTGGGCACCGGAGGATCCCCCGAAGCCGCTGGCGGCGAACTTTCCGGAAACGAGGTCGATCGCCTCGACGGAACAGATCGTCGGGCCCTGTGAGCAGGCTAGAATATACGCGGCGCTCTGGTCCGGCGACACAACGAAATTTAACCCATTCGTTCCCGCGTTCGCGACCTTAGTGACTTTTCCGGTGGACGGGTCAACCGTAGTAATCACATCCTGCGCGTAGGTGCTTACGTATGCAATCGGGTCTGCGGCTGGAAGCGCACGCGCAAAAAACGTGCAAACAGCGAGTAGAAGTATAGCCCGAGTAATTCTTTTGTCCGTTATCATGATCTGTTCCTTTTATAAATAATCCGATGTCCTCTGCACTTCAATGGAGGCATGTTTGGGGTGACAAATGTTGGATGCTACACGCGCCGGCATGCTCGGCCCTAAGTACCAGAGCAGTAATAATCGATGGTATACGCCGATGCGGTTCCGTTGCCAATTGAGGCCGTCACAGTTAACGTCGCTGCCGCCGGAGTAAGGTGCCCGACCGCTATGTATGGATTTCCGTTCTCTGAAACGAGACACATGGGCGGTGCCCCGTAAGAGGTGCCGAAGGTGATCGTAACGAGGTTGTGAGCTATCGTGCAAGGGACTGAAGTTGATGTTGACAACCGTTGAGGGGATAGAAATCGTGCCCTGGGAATCGTTGCCGGTTACTCCGTTGGAACGCTCGTAATCGCTCCCCCGGCCATCGCAGTGGGAGCGGACGCGCCCGGCAGCCCGCCGTAGTGGTTGGCCTGAAACCCGACCGCGTTGGTAACCGTGGTAACGCCCGGGACCGGCGATCGTGAACGCCGATAAATGCAGTCGTTGACAACAACGAGCAGACGGCAACGGACGCCGCGTTGAGGGCGCACTGTTCAATCTGCTGGGCGTCGGTGGACGCAGCACTGGCAGTGGGGTTCAGGACCAATCCTAACAACGCCCCGCCCGTCCCTGAATCGAACGCGATCCCCCAAGGGGAGTCGGCGCGAAGCCCCCGCCGAGGACCACCGTGCCCCCGTTGGACTGCAGATTTAGCGGCTGCGTGCCCTGGGTCGTGACCGTGCCCGACTGCCCGGCAAAGCTCCAAGCAACCGACACCCCTTGGGGACTGGTAGCTGACGAAACATAGACCGGGCCAAAGGTATCGGTGCCGCCGGTCAGGCTCTGTCCGAGCGTCAGGATGCTGCTGGCGGTGGTGCTTCCGATCTCCACGCTACTCGCCGGAACCAAAGTAGACCCGGTCGCTTCCACCCCTACCACCAACGCATTGGCCGGCGCTCCCGACCCGATAATCACCCGGTTATTCGTCGTGTCTACGCTGGCGACCGGGGTACTCGAAATGGCTCGTTAATCTGAACTAATGCCGACGTGGATGCTCGGCGCCTGGATGCTCCACGCAACGCAACTTCAGCCCTACGTGCCAGAGCAGTAGTAATCGATGCTAACTAGGCCGGAGCCGGTTCCGTTATCAATCGAGGCCGTCACAGCCAGCTCCCGGCCACCGGCGTAAGATGCCCTACCGCTACGTACGGATTGCCGTTCTCCGAAACAAGGCATACAGGTGGCGAGCCAAAGGTGGTTCCGCACGGCGAATGGTGATGATCGGAAAGTTTTTAGCATGGTCTGACGAGGATGCTAGCCGATTACCTGGGTTTGTCAAACCAAAGCATTACTTTTGACCCAACAAGCCTGACTTGTAGACCCGCACAATCGCCCGTTCACGGTGTTCAAGCTAAAACATTACGTTTGTGCTAAAACATTACTTTGTCCCACCACGACGCCCGAATACAGACTGGACCGTTGTGAATGCGGGCGCGAAACAGAAGTAACGCGACGTTGTGTTAGAGTGCGGGATTATGGCATCCCGCAGCGTTAATAAAGTTATCTTGCTGGGTCACCTCGGGCGCGACGCCGAGACCAAGTTCACACCCGGCGGCGCCGCGGTTACCAAGTTCTCCGTAGCGACCAGTCGACGCTGGAAAGACAAGCAATCCGGCGAATTCAAAGAGGAAACCGATTGGACCAACATTGTCCTGTGGCAGTCGGAGAACCTCTCGGCTTACCTGACCAAGGGCAAGCAGGTCTATGTGGAAGGCCGCATCCATACCCGCAGCTACGAAGATAAAGACGGCAAGAAGGTGTACAGCACGGAAGTGATCGCCGACGACGTGATCCTGCTCGGTAGCGGCGGCGCGGGCGCGGGCGGCGCACCCGGTGCGCGCGACGACTTTTCGCAGCAGGCGCCGGTTTCCGCCCCACGTGGCGCGTCCGCCCGTTCCAAACCGCCCCAGCAAGCCCCGCCGGACGATTACGGCCAAGGCATTACCGACGACGACGTTCCGTTTTAGCGTACTATCCACAAATAATTGGACGATCTAATCCGGGGATCATCCAAAATCGGCGTTCATCCCGTTCATCGGCGGCCGATGACAATCTTGAGCACCTTTGCGGTTTCTATAGCGACTCGAGCGCGGTCCGAATCTCCGACTGCGTATGCAGG
Organism: Bryobacteraceae bacterium; assembly: GCA_965225785.1. Lineage (GTDB taxonomy): Bacteria > Acidobacteriota > Terriglobia > Bryobacterales > Bryobacteraceae > Bog-113. The sequence continues at coordinate 778,671 of CBDDBV010000036.1, forward strand.
TCTCCGTTTCGTCCGCTGGCCGCAATCCCTCGCTCATAAATCGCGCGCGCCTCTTCGATCCGGCCCAGCTTCTCCAGCGCCTGGCCGCCGTGAAAGTAAGCGGCGACGTAGTCGGGATTCGCGGCGAGCAATCGCTCGAACTCGGCCGCGGCCTGATCGAGATGCCCCGCATTGGCGTACTCCATCGCGACGCCGTAATGCGCGAAGCTGTTGGAGGGGTCCTGCTCCAGCATGGTCTTCAGGACTTCGATCCGGCTTGTTCCCATTTCCCCTAGAATAGGGCATGGAAGGAAAGTTCGTTCGCGAGTCGTACTCCGAGTATTCCGAGTTGGCTCTGCCCAATGACGCCAACGGACTCGGCAACCTGCTCGGCGGCAAAGTGATGCACGTGGTGGACCTCGCGGGCGCCATGGCCGCCATGCGGCACTCCCGGCAGCCGGTCGTCACGGCCAGCGTGGATCACATGAACTTTCTGCATCCCGTCCGCATCGGGCAACTGGTCCGTCTCGTTTCGGCCGTTAACCGCGTCTTCCGCACTTCCATGGAGGTCGGCGTCAAGGTGTTCGTGGAAGATCTGATTCGCGGCGAGGTTCGCCATACGTCTTCCGCGTACCTGACATTTGTGGCCGTGGATCTTGCGGGCAAACCGGTCCAGGTTCCGCCGGTCATTCCTGAAACCGCCGAGGAGAAACGCCGGTTTCAGGACGCCGGCGACCGGCGGGAATACCGCCTGAGCCTTCGTAACCGTGTACGGGTGTAATATAGGAGCAGGCGAGACTACTCGTCTTTGTACATGTACTTGATATTCGGCTTATACAGCAGAATGTTGGGTTCGCCGTTGCGGTTTACCTTCAAGCACGTTTTGTCGTACCACTCGATCACGCCGCGGATCATTTCTCCATCTTTGAGAACGAACACCATAGGCGTCTTCGCCTGCATTTGTTTGACGTAATAGAAATTTTCCGCGTTCGTCTGATCCGGCGGAATCGGCTTTTTTTGCGGAGCCTTGCGCGGTGGAGTCGCCGGTTCCTTGACCTCATTGAAAGCGGGACGAATCAATTTGCGATTAGCGGACTCCACAATTACCTTCCTTATTAGCGGCGACAACGGGGTTTCGAAGCCTGCGTGGATGACCCGCAAGCTCGAAACGGTTTATTAAGTTAAATCTTGAGAACATTGATATCACATCGGTAAGAGGCAGGCAAGAGACTATTGGGTTACGGTCACGGTGACCGGCTGGCTGGCGACGCCGCCAATGGTGAGAACCACCGGGTAACTGCCGGTCGCCAGCGCCGGTATGGTGAGATTGGCCTGCCCCAATCCGACCAGTCCGGGGGCCGCGCCCATGAAATCGACCGGGGCGTTCATTCCGCCGATGGTTGCCGAATTCGCCAGGGTGACCGTAATCAGCGGAGGCGGGAGCGGGTTGGCGGCGCCGGTTGCCACCGCTTGGCTCAAGGGCCCTTGCCCGGTGAAGAACAGCGTGATGTAGCTTCCGGTCTTCGCCGGGTTGGTCGCGCTGTTTACGGTGTAATCCTGATTGAGCGCCAGCGCTTGCCCGCTCAAAGCGAAGACACCCGGCCCGGCTTCGATCACCGGGACCGAAGCCGCGGCGGAGGTTCCCGCCGGCCCTGTCACCGTCAACATGGCATTGCCCACTGCGATGTCATACGGCACTTGGGCGTTGATCTGTCCCGCGCCCACGTAGTAAAGCGGCATGGCTTCGCCGTTAATGCTTACCGTGACGTCGCCCAGGGCCGTGGGTAGCGGGAGGGTGGACGCGGAGGCCGGCGAGCAGGACAAGTTGGTTCCGAAAATCGAGACAATCGATCCCGGAGCAATGGCGCTCGCGACGTAGCTTGCCGCGTTGACCACGCCGCCGGAGCCGATGGTGGGGATGACGCTGGAACATCCGAACACGGCGAAGAACCCGTCCGAAGAACCGCCGCCGTAAGTCGTCTGGAACGTCCCGCTGGTGACCGGGAAGCTGTTGTCGGAAGACGCGGTGATCCCGGCGATGAAGATTTGGCCGGTGGCGGCCGTCGTAATCGCGGTGGCCACATCGTTGCCGGTACCACCGAAGTAGGTGGAGAAAAGTAATTCGGTTCCGCCGTTGTTCAGTTCCGTAATGATGGCGTCCTGGCCGCCGGCGTTCGCGGCTTGCACGGCGTCGGTGGTGATAGGGAAACTAGTGCTGTCCGTGGCGCCCGTCACTAAAATGTCCGAGCTGGAATCCAAGGCGATTCCATTGAGCACATCGTCTCCCGCGCTCCCGAGGAAACTGCCCCAAAGCCCCTGTCCGTTGTTCTGCAGCACGATTACGAAACCGTCCGAAGCGCCGCCCTGATACGCCGTCTGGTAGTGCCCGGTCAGCGTCGGGAAGTCGGATGAACCGGCCGTTCCGGCGATATAGACATTCCCGCTGGAATCGAGCGCCACCGCGTTGGCGGCGTCGTTGCTCGATCCACCGATATAAGTCGACCAGGCGGCTTCATTGCCGTTCGGCAGCAATTCAATCGCGAACGCGTTGGCCGTCCCGTGGTTCGTCAACTGGAACGGTTCCAGAAAACCCGGATAGGGACTTACGGGGAAGTTCGTGGACGCGGTAGTCCCCACAACATAGCTGTCACCGCTCGCGTCGACGGCGATGCCATAGGCGTGGTCGTCGCCTGAGCCGCCCAGGAACGTGCCGAAGTTAGGTACGCCCTGGTAGGTAAAGGAGGCCACGAACGCATCGTACCCGCCGGCGCCGCTCGCGTTGAACGCCTGAAACGCGGTACTGCTCAGGACGGTTAAGGTGGAAGAGGTCGTATCGCCCGCGATATAGAGGTTGTTATTCGGTCCGATCGCCATCGCCAGAGCCTGGTCGCTATAATTGCCACCGAAGTAAGTGCTGAAGATCAGCACGGTATTGGACGCGTTCAAGGCCATCACGAACGCATTCATCGCGCCTTCAAGGGTCGATTGGTAAGCGGCATACTCGCCCGAAACCGGAAAGTCGGAGGAACTGGTGCCGCCGGCCAGGTAAACGTTTCCGGTAGAGTCCACCACCACGGCGTTGGCGGAGTCGTTACCGGTGGTGCCGCCGAAGATGGAATGGACGCTCGAACCGGTCGGAGTCACCTTCAACAGCAGCACGTTGGAGTTGCTGTGGGTGGTGGAGAACGTTCGTCCGGCGATATAAAAATTGCCCTGCGCGTCCACCGCGACGGCATGCGCTTCGTCGGTGGCGGTTCCTCCCAGGTAGCTGGCGTAATCGATGATGGGGTCGACGGTGAGCGGCGCGGAGTGGTCGTAGGGGCCGATCGCGAATCCGACTTGATTCTTCCCGTTCAGGACGAAGCGGCTCGCGACCTCGTGGCGCGCGTTGCCGATGATCTGGTAAGCAACGGGGCGCTGCTGGACGATGCCGCCGCCCACCAGATCGCCGACGGGATCCAGCCGCAGCGGGCCCGCGCCTTCCACAACCAATTGGATGCGATTCGGGTTCGCGTGGGGCGCGACCGTGAAGTCATATTCCAAACGCGCGCCGCTTCCGTAATAGGCGAGAGCAATGCCTGGATAGGCGTCCGTGATCCCCACACGCCGGAACAGAGGAATACCGCGTTGCCAACGAGCCGGATCGTTTCCGATGAAGCGGTTTTCGGTATCGGCGTTTCCCTGCCCTACGAGCGTGGGATGCCCGCTCGCGTCCACGAGCCTCATCCGAATGGTGGTGTTTTGGAACTGAATCGCAGCGCCCGCGGCGCTCACTTGTATGGCGGTTCCCATCGCGTGAGCGACAAAGGCGTCACCCACCTGTTCGAAGCCCAGGGGAACGGGCGGAGCAACAGCAGAGAAAGCCGCCGTGGGTAAGACCGCCGCGGCCCAAAGAAAATTTCGCGCAAACATGCTCTATGGAGAGTGACGCAAGAGGTACCCCGAACGGTGAGAAGAGATTGAGTTCGACTGGTAGCAGCATCGGCCCTCGAATTGGGGGAGAAAGAGTCGACGCCGCTCACAGCCCTAAGAGGCTACAACGGGAAGGAGGAAAGTGCAAAAGGGCAGATCTCGGCTTGCCCAAGGTGGCGGAGGAAGAGGGATTCGAACCCCCGAGCGAGTTTCCCCGCTAACGGTTTTCAAGACCGCCGCATTCAACCGCTCTGCCATTCCTCCGCTCACCATCTTAGCGGATCGACCAAGAAACAGGACTACTGGTTGCTACCGTCCGGTGGCGCTCCACCGTTCTGCTGGCGGCGCTCCATCATGCGGGCGCGTTGCTCGGCTTGCATCTTGGTGAACTTGGCCTGTTGATCCGGGGTCAGAATGGCCATCACTTTCGTGTTGCCGTCCTCACGGATGCTCTTCATTTTCGCCATCTTGTCTTCCTGCGACATCGACGTGTCACTGCGAAGCGCCATGGCCTGCGACATATGATCGGCCAGGATCGGCTTAATCTGGCTCACCTGGTCATCGCTCAGGTGCAATTGCTTGGTCATCATCTGGATCTGGCGATCCGGATCCATCATGCCTCGGCCACCACGGGGACCTCCCGGAGGCGGACCCGCCTGGTCCTGAGGAGCGGCCTGATCCTGCGGAGCGGCGGCAGCGATGCCGAGTCCAACAACCGTAGAAAACGCAAGGTAAAGAAGTCGTTTGTGCATAGTTTTCTCTTTCGCGGGAAATCGTTCGTAATCTCCACCTATAACAACGCAATTGTGCATCCACTTGTTACGGGACAGGGCCGTTAAGTTTTGTTCAGCGCCGCGGCGGGCACGCAGGGAAAGTGCGGTAGGATGCGGACGTGTCCGCCAGCGCGGTTCCCAACAATGTTCTGGACCTGATCGGGAACACTCCGATGGTCGAACTAACGGGCTTCGATACCGGCCCGTGCCAACTGTTTCTGAAACTCGAGAACCAAAACCCCGGCGGCTCGATCAAAGATCGAATGGCCGTCAGCATGATCCGCGCAGCGGAACTGTCGGGCGAACTGAAGCCCGGCGGCACCGTCGTTGAAGCCACCGCCGGCAATACCGGGCTGGGTTTGGCGTTGGTGGCGGCAGCACGGGGGTACCACCTGATCCTGGTGATCCCCGATAAGATGTCCGCCGAGAAGATCGCGCACCTGCGGGCTTTCGGCTGCGATATCCGTTTAACGCGATCGGATGTGGGAGCGGACCACGGCGACTATTACATGAACCTGGCCGCGAGCATTACAGCGCGGAATCCCGAATTCTACAACGTCAATCAATTCAAGAACCCGGCCAACCCGCTGGCGCATGAAGAGACCACCGCGCCCGAAATATGGGAGCAACTGCATCACGACGTGGACGCGGTGGTTTGCGGGATCGGCTCCGGCGGAACCATTACGGGCCTCAGCCGGTTCTTCGGGCGGGTGAGTCCGCATACGGAGATGGTGCTGGCGGATCCGCAGGGTTCCGCGCTGGCGGGCTACGTGAACAACGGGATGCCCGGCCGAAGCGGCTCTTATGCCATCGAAGGCATTGGGCAGAGTTGCGTTCCGGCGATCGCCGATATTTCGCGAGTACGCCACGCCTACTCGATTTCCGACGCCGAGAGTTTTGACACGGCGCGGGATCTGCTGCGGCGGTTCGGAGTTCTCGGAGGATCGTCATCGGGCTGTCTGGTGGCCGCCGCGTTGCGCTATTGCCGCGAGCAGACTACGGCCAAGCGCGTGGTCACCTTCATCTGCGACACCGGAAACAAGTACCTGTCGAAGATGTACAACGACTACTGGATGGTGGATCAAGGCTATGTGGAACGGCCGCAAACCGGCGACCTGCGTGATCTGTTGACCCGCCGGTACGAAGAAGGCGCGTTGATCACAGTGGGTCCGGACGACCCATTGCTCACCGCGTTCCAACGAATGCGCGTCGCGGATGTCTCGCAAGTTCCCGTGATCGAGCATGGCAAACCGGTCGGCATTCTGGACGAATCCGATCTGCTGTTCGCCGTGCACGCCGACGAAGGACGCTTCCGCCGCCCGGTGCGTTCGGCGATGACGAGCAAGCTTGAGACCCTGCCGACCTCAGCCAGTCTGGAAACGGTGTTGAGCGTTCTGGATCGCGGGCTGGTGGCGCTGATCATGGACGGGGACCAATTCCTTGGGCTCATTACGCGTTCCGACCTGTTGGCGCATCTCCGGAGGCGCTTGAAATAATCTCATGCCTCTCAAATTCGGCACGCGCGCGATCCACGCCGGGCAAACGCCCGATCCTTCCACGGGAGCCATTATGACTCCTATCTACGCTACTTCCACCTATGTGCAGGAGAGCCCCGGCGTTCACAAAGGCTTCGAATATTCACGCAGTCACAATCCAACCAGGTTCGCTTACGAACGCTGTGTCGCCGATCTGGAAGGTGGATCGCGCGGATTCGCTTTTGCTTCCGGCCTGGCCGCGATGGCGACGGTTCTGGATCTGCTCGACGCGGGCGATCACGTGGTGGCCAACAATGATCTTTACGGGGGAACGTTCCGTCTGTTCGAGCGGGTGCGAAGGCGCTCGGCGGGTCTCTCCTTTTCCTTTCTCGATCTGACCGATCCCGCGGATTTACGCGCCGCCATCACGCCGCGCACGCGCATGGTGTGGGTGGAGACGCCGTCGAACCCGCTTCTAAATCTGGTAGATCTAGCCGCGGTTGCGCAGATCGCGCGGGAGCACAACCTCATAACCGTTTGCGACAACACCTTCGCCAGCCCATGGATTCAGAGGCCCATTGAACACGGCTTCGACATCGTTATCCATTCCGCCACCAAATATCTGAACGGCCACTCGGATATTGTGGGCGGGATTGCCGTGACCGGTGACAACGCCGAACTCGGCGAGCGGTTGGCGTTTCTGCAGAATGCGGTGGGAGCCATCGCCGCGCCCTTCGATTCGTTTCTGGTGCTGCGTAGCTTGAAGACGCTGCACCTGCGCATGCAGCGCCATTCGGAAAACGCGGCCGCTCTTGCCGGGTGGTTGGAACGGCATCCGCGGGTGGAGCGCGTGATCTATCCGGGCCTACGATCCCATCCGCAACATGCTCTGGCGGCGCGGCAAATGAGCGCCTTCGGAGGCATGATCACGATCTTTCTTCGCGGGGGCCTGGAGAACTCCCGGCGGTTTCTGGAGCATTGCCGCGTATTCTCCTTAGCCGAGAGCCTGGGCGGCGTGGAAAGCCTGATTGAACACCCCGCTATCATGACCCACGCTTCCATCCCGGCCGAACAACGCCGTCAAGCGGGAATCGGAGACACACTGGTCAGGCTTTCCGTCGGTGTGGAAGATCTGGAAGACCTGCAAGCCGATCTTGCCGGCGCGTTGGAACACGCGTTCTAATCCAAGATGCACATTTTTCTTCTGTTGTTGTCCGCGTTCGCGGCCGGCGCGCTGAACGCGGTGGCGGGCGGAGGAAGCTTTCTGACCTTCCCCACCCTGGTCTTCGTAGGCGTTCCCGCTGTGATCGCCAACGCAACGAACACCGTGGCTCTTTTCCCGGGTTCGTTCGCGAGCGCTTTCTCTTACCGGCAAGGTCTGGCGCGGATGGAAGGTATCAGTTTGCGAACGATGTTACTCGTTAGTCTCGGCGGAGGCATCTTAGGCGCCATCCTACTACTGAAGACGCCGGAACAGATATTTGTCAGCCTTACTCCGTGGCTTCTGTTGTTCGCCACGGTGATGTTCGCATTTGGAAAACAACTTGGCGCGGCGTTGAAGCGCCGCATGCATTTCGGGTTCGGCGCCCTGGTGGCCGCACAGGTGGTAATCGCCATATACGGGGGCTACTTCGGCGGCGGTATCGGAATACTGATGCTGGCTGCCTTGGCAGTTTTCGGGATGACCGATATTCACGCGATGAACGGAATCAAGACGATTCTGGCGGGGGCTCTGAACGGAGTCGCGGTGGTGGTGTTCGTGATGGCGGGAAAGGTTTACTGGCGCGAGGCTTTCATCATGATGGCCGCTGCGATCGCCGGCGGTTACTTCGGCGCGCAGTACGCGCAGAAGCTACCGCCTAAGTTCATCCGCATCTTTGTTACAACCACAGGCGCGCTGATGACCGTCTACTTTTTCTTTCACGCCTACGCCAGTAAATAGGAAGTTACTTGGCGCAGATGGCGGTGACGAAGCGTCCGTCAGGCGAATGCATCTGCTCCTGAATAGTCAGGGCACCGTGCTTTTCCAGCAACCAGGTGAAAGCCTCCGGTGTGTAGAGATAGTGGAAGTTCATGAAGATGCGCTCCCCGCGCGCCAGCAGAATGTCTTCCGAAGACATGGAGATGCGAAGGTCCCGGTCCGCTAGAAAGTACTTCTTGACCATGCATAATCCCGCGTGACGAGTGTCCCGCTTTTGTTCGAATTTGATGCGGCCGTCTTCGGACGTCAGTCCGACGCTGGCGAGGGGAGCGAAAGCGAAGTTGCGAGCGGCGTCGGATTCCACAATCCCGCGCGTTCCGTCCGAATCGAGTTCGCCGTCGATGATGAGACGGTCGCCGGGACGCATGGCGTCGCCGATATTCTTCACCTGATCCAAGGGATCGAATCCGCCGAGCGTGTTTCCCGCCAAGAGAAAGATCCGTGGCGCTTCGGCTACATCCGCCGCCAGCAGAACGTGCATACGGCTGGAGATATCCGCTTTGATGCCGACCACCTCAATCTCTTCATCCTCCGCACCGGCGCAAGCTGTTTCCAGAAGGGTCTGGCTGGCGTCCACCGGATAGTATTTCGGGTTCTTGGACAGCGCCCGTATGGCGCTGAGCAGCAGCCTGTCTTTCGATCCGTCTCCCGCGCCGAAGCTGATTACCGGAACATCATAACCAAAGTGCCGGGTAAGTTCGCCGGCCCGCCCGCTGACGGCCGTCCATGCGTTCACCAACTGACTGTAAGCAGGTTGGGCCGCTAAACCTTGCCAACGCTTGACGGAAAGTGGAAACCAGTAGAAGAACTTTTCCGGTAAATCCCGTGCTTCCAGAGCCTCGGTGAACTCACCCGCAATTTCCGCCTCCGTAAGCAGAACTTCAATGTTCATAGTCGCTTCCAGCTTATCGTGAACGGAACTCAATGTTGCATTGTGAGGACGATTACATTGGCATCACATGCGCTAACCTAGCGTGAGGAGAGTAACTTAATGCGCGTTTCAAAAATTCTGATGGTAGCGGGCGTTACCGCAGCCACGTCGTTAGCCCCTTTAATGTTCGCCGGGGAAGCCCCCACGAAAAGACTTACAGACGCCACCATGGTGGTGCGACAGATGATGCACATGGACGATAAAGGTGTGCCGCAGGATCTGGTGAACAAGGCTGCTTGTGTAGCGGTTGTTCCTGGTCTGAAGAAGGCCGGCTTCATCGTGGGAGCCAAATATGGAAAAGGTTTTGTCGCTTGCCGAAAAGCCGGCGGTGGCTGGAGCGCTCCGGCCGCGATCTCGATCGAAGGAGGCAGTGTCGGATTTCAGATCGGCGCGTCCGAGCAGGATTTGATTCTCCTCGTGATGAATGGCGATGGCGAGAAGAAGCTGTTGCAGGATAAGTTCACACTCGGCGGTGACGCGACCGCGGCCGCGGGTCCAGTGGGACGCGACTTAAGCGCGCAGACCGACGCCCAGCTCCATGCTGAGATTCTTTCTTACTCTCGCGCGCGCGGGCTCTTCGCCGGCATCTCGCTGGAAGGCGCCACGTTAAGGCCGGACCACGATGCCAACAAGGATCTGTATGGCAGCGATATGTCCGCTAAAGATATTCTGGAAGGCACCGTCGCGCCGCCTGCCGCAGCCGCGGGTTTCGAGCGCGTCCTGAACCGCAACTCGATGCACAAACAGAGCTAGATTTATTTCGGCTCAATAAAGGCGGCGCTTCGGCGCCGCTTTTTTTTTGGCGCAATCCTGCCTACACGGCCCAGTCGGGGTCCGCGACATTGATGGAAAGCCAGCCCTGCACCGGTATCGCATCCACCGGCAGTCCATCGTGCCAGAAGGAAGTCTGAAATTGTATATCGACCGCTTTATCGGGAAGGGGCGCGGACAGTTCCAGTGCTTGCTGATAAGCGCACTCCACTCCGTTTTTCCCGTCGATGCGGGACGCGGTTCCGTTCTCCAACCTCAATCGAAATGTTTCCTGATCGGAACTCCCGTGGGCGCGAAGCGTTAGGCGGATCTCGAGATCTTCGATGAGATCGGGCGATCCCGGCGCGAAGTCGATTCGTACAAAAATCTTCTCCCCGTCGGAACCGTAGTGAAGTTCATTTACCAGAAAACGCTTTCCGTGCATGGCCCCGGAGCGAGCCGAAACGTGATACACGCCCGCGCCCAGCCATTCGAAATAGGAAGTAATAGTCCCATCCACGTTCACTCGAATAGGCCCGGTGGGGCTGATCTGGGCTTCGGATACGTCCACGCGCGTGATGGGGTTGGAAAGTTCCTGAGGAGCGATAAGCCCCAGCGCCCGGTAGACGTTCGCGATGTGACTTCGAAACAGGGCGTCGAACTCTTCGCGGTTGGCGGTATCGTGCTCCGGTCCATACCACCAACACCAGTCGCTGCCTTCGGCGATCAGCAGCTCTTCGTACGCGAGCTTTCGCCGGTCTTCGGGAACATTGGTGGCCTTGGCATACGCTTCGCGGGCCGCGAGTACGAAATCCCAGGCCTTGTTATCTTCTTCCGCGCCAATCCACACATCGAAGTTGGAATTGATCCAGGAACCGGGGAAAATGTGATCCAGCTTGGAGGGCTGCATCTTTTCGAAAGCCGCCCGCACGGTGATCGCTTCCAATCCGGGATCCGCGAGGATGCCTGAATAGAGTTCGCGAAAAAAAGGCCGCCCGTTGTGGTCGTAATATTCCCAGGCGTTCTCGCCGTCCAGAATGATGGGCACCATCGCGTCCGAGCCGGAATCGAGTATCCCGCGGCAGTTCTCGCGGATGCGCCGCAGAAAGTCCTGAGCGGCATCGCGGGAATTCATTCCGGAATAGACAAAGCCGATTAAATCGCTCATGAGATGGTCTCGGAAAATGACGCCCATCTCAGCCGTTCCCTGCTGCCAGAGCCACGGACGGTAGCCATTTTGTACGCCCGCCGAATAGCCGAGGGTTCGATCCAGAATGCCGTTGTCCGTCGCGCTCCACTTGAAGCCGGTCTCGGATGCAATGGCAAACACTTCATCGGAAACCGAACCTTCCGAAGGCCAAAGACCAACCGGCGCCACGCCGAACAACTGGTGCGTGTAGTCGCGGGCGCGTTCCAATTGCGTGCGCGCATCCTCGGGATACTGGAACCGGCGAGGCAGCGGCACATGCGGATGAGAAACGCGCGAAATATCCGAATCGCACAGCAGGGGAAGAATCGGGTGATAAAACGGGGTGGTTGAAATTTCGATCTGTCCGGTGGCGGCGAGCTTCCGGTACTGCGGGATCACCAGGCCCATCAGTTCGCGCTGCTTGAGACCCATCACGGCCTGATCGTCCACCGAAAAATTGCGGCCTTTGCGTATCAGCGCTATCGTAGCCGCGTCGTTTTCCTGATACTCTTCGTCAAACCACGCAACCTGGGAAAGCACCTGCAGGTCGCGATACTCCTGCGGACCAAACAGGGCCGGACCGCGGGCGGACTCGCGCTGCGCATTCCAAGCGTCGAAGATCTCGCCATAGCGCGGGTACCGGTAGATCATCCGCTGCGGATTGGCATGAAAGAATTGCCGCAGCAGCAGAGCCTGGTCATCCGGCGTCAACGATTCCGCGGGCTTCATCGCCACATCGAAGAAGGGATCGCGGGCTGTTCCCGCCGCATACTCTTCCACCTGGACCATCATCGAAGGAACCAGATTGAACGTCTGGCGGATGCCGGGAAATTCCTCCAGAATCTTGACCATGCCGTAATAGTCTTTGAGCGCGTGCATGCGCGTCCACGGCAACTGGTATTCGCCTGAAAGCAAGTCCTTGTAAAACGGCTGATGCATGTGCCATAGGAAGCACAAGTAGATTCGCGGCATTGAGTTTATTGAGATCTTCGGCTGGCCATCACAGGCGCGTTGCCGCCCTTGATCGCCTTCCACAACTGCGCATTCATTTCGCCATCATCGTTCAGATCGGCATCATGCAGATCGAGCCGCGCGGTGTCGGGTCCATTGAAGGGAGGGTTGCGCGCATCGAGCGGTGTGCGCGGCTTCTCCGCGGTAAAGGGTGTGAGATCGGCGTTCGACTGGAAGACCGAGGACATCACCCGCGAGCCCGCATCGAACTGGGTCATCGGGCGCATGCCCACAACGAGTTCCATGGTGCGCAGCATGGAAGTGGTGTTGTACATGGTGCTATCGACCGCGCGGCGGCGAGTGAATGAGGAGATGACGTAAGCAGTGGAGCGGTGCGAGTCAACGTGATCCGGACCGTTTTGGGCATCGTCTTCGAGGACGAACATGGCTGTATCCTTCCAGAATGGACTCTTCGAAAGAGCTTCGGCAACCATGCCCACCGCGAGATCGTTATCGGCGGCCGCGCTCAGCGGCGCAATTTTTCCGGTGGCCAGGCCGGAAGTATGATCGTTTCCCATGCGTAGAAAAACTAGTTGGGGAAACTGACCCGATTTCGAAAATTCGTTGAGCTCGCGAATGAATTCCTGGGCGCGCCCCACATCCGGATAATTGAGATCGAAGCCCCGAAAATTCATATCGGTGACGGGCTTCAAGGCGGGATCCAGCACCGCTTTAATTTGAACAGGGCCGGTGGAGGCTTTCTCGTTCTCCACCCAATAGCCGTAATTTCGCATGGACACGCCGGCCAGCGCCGCGTTGTTCCACAGATAACCGGCCGGGGGCAGGGCCGCTGGTTCGCCGCCTTCGTAGTCATAGTGGTCGCGCCGGCCACCGTAACTATTGGGCCAGAGTTTCTGCACATAATCCGATGCGATGGCGGCGGTGCTCCAGTTATGGCCGTCCGCGCTGACGTCCGCGTTCACATAGAAGTTGTCCAGCAGAACGAAATCGTGGGCGATCTTGTGAAGATTGGGCGTGACCTTTTCGCCGAAGAGCACCAGCGAGGGATCGCCGTTGCCTTCCCGCATGTCTCCCAACACCTGATCATACGTGCGATTTTCCTTCACTACGAAGATCACGTGCTTGAGACCCGCGGGCAGAGACGCCGGCGCATCAAGCTTGGCGTCTTTATAGGCGGCATTGTCAAAAACGGCCGCGGTGTCTTTTAGAAGCTGATCGGCGCCCGGCGGGGAGATGAAAGCAATCGTTCCCTTCTGGATCAACCCGACGTACTGATAATCGGAAGCATCCGCCATGTGCGACCGCTCCACGGCTTTGACCGGATTGGGGCCGCGTGGATTTGGAAAAGAGCGAACACCGCGCCCGTTCAAAACGACGATGCGATTATCGGCAAGCGCACGGGCGGCGGTCGGATACCAGCCCACCGGAATGAAGCCGGAAACCACCGTACGCTCGCCGGAAAGATCCACCTGGGCGACGGCATTGGCGTCCGAACACACGACATACAGGGTTTTCTCATCGGCGCTCAGGGCGAGAGCGCTTGGCGTCATCCCCAAAGGCTGGCGCGCGCTGAACCCGATGTTGATGGTTTCCCCGCGATTCATCTCGCCATTGTCCGGAACGGCGACCGAGAACACGGTGTTCGTGTTGGCGGCCGCGACATAGAGCGTGTTGCCGATTTGAGCGCGCCTCCACAGCATGTCCGTAGGATGCGGGCCCAGACGCACGGCGCCCAGCGGGGATCCGTCGATCGCCTGATAGCGGGTGACTGTTCCATCCGCCCAACTCGTGACCAGGAGGGATTTGCCGTCAGGATAAAAGAGAATACGATAAGGCCGCCGCCCAGTCGGAATGCGGCCGAGGATCGCTCCCGAAACCGGATTGATCACCACCAGCGAATCATGATAGAGATCGCTCGCATAGAGAACGCGGCCATCCGGACTGAACGCAACGTCTCCGGTAAAGTCACGGTCGGTCCGTTTGGCCGCGTCCACCAGCGGAAGTGTTCGCGCCGGCGCGAGTTTTCCTTCGCTATAAGTGAATTCGAAAACAGCCGCTTGTGAACCTCCGCCGACGTAGAGACGGTCGCCCTTCGGGTTGAACGTCAACCCCAGCCAACCGTCGGCGACAGGAGTCCGGCTGACTTCCTTCTCAGCGGCAAGATCGATCAAACTGATGGAAGGCGGCGCTACGCCCGCATTCAACACCGCGAGAAATCGCCCATCCTTCGATAAGGCGGTGGACATCGGGAATGTCCCCAACTCCACTTGTTTGCCGGCCGGGGTCAGTTTCCAGCCGCTGCTCAGCAGGAAGCCGCCGGACGTGAGCGGCCCAACCTGCTCACGCGGCGCGGGTTGCGAAACCAGATATCCGGCGAGGGACAGCACTGCGGCGATGCTCACGAAGAATCGCATGTCGTTTGATTGTCCTAAATTCGCGCGAGGTCTACTCTCGGTATCGCTGCGCGATCGGGAAGCGGCGCCCCATCCCGAAAGCTTTGGTGGTCACCTTCAACCCCGGCGCGGCCTGTTGCCGTTTATATTCGTTCAGGTCCACCTTGCGGGCGACGTCGGCGACGGTTTCAAGCGGCAACTGAAGCATTTCCGCAATCTGGTCAGGGGCCAGCATCTCTTCCACATAGCCGCGCAGAATGGCATCCAACACTTCGTACTCCGGCAACGAATCGGAATCTTTTTGATCCGGCCGCAGTTCCGCTGACGGAGGTTTTTCGAAGACCCTTTCCGGAATCGCGTTCGGGTGGCGCCGGTTCGCCACGCGCGAAAGCGAATACACCAGCGTTTTGGGAACGTCGCTGATCACGGCAAGCCCGCCGCACATGTCTCCATAGAGGGTGCAGTAACCGACCGCAAGTTCGCTCTTATTTCCCGTGGTGAGAACCAAGGCCCCAAGCTTATTGGACAGCGCCATGAGCGTGACGCCGCGCAGGCGCGATTGCAGATTCTCTTCGGTGACGTCCATCGGCAGTCCGTTGAACACGGGCTGAAGGACGGAACGGAACTGATCGTAGACCGGCGAGATGCCGATGAGTTCGAAGCGAATGCCGAGACTGCGGGCGAGCGCCTCGGCGTCGGCTACGCTGTGCTCCGAGGAATACGGACCAGGCATCCCCACCCCGATCACGTTCTCGCGGCCGACCGCTTCCACCGCAACCACGGCGGTTAAAGAAGAATCGATGCCGCCGCTTAAGCCGATCAGCACCTGCTGGAATCCGCACTTTCTCAGATAGTCTCGCGTGCCGAGAACCAGGGCCTCGAAAGCAGCGTCGCACTCGTCCGCGAAATCGGCGTGGTGATCTCCTTGCGCGGTGACGATGTTGGCGTAAACGAGATCCTCGGCGAACGAACGCGCCGTGGCGATCACGTCGCCCTGGGCGTTCATAGCGAAGCTGGAACCGTCGAAAACCAGTTGATCGTTGCCGCCAACCTGATTGACCATCACCAGAGGAAAGCCGTATTGGCGCGCGGCGGCGGCGAACATGTCGCGGCGAAGGTCGCGCTTGCCCATCGAATATGGCGACGCATTGATGCAGACCAACATGTCGGCCCCCATCTGCGCCATCTCTTCCACCGGATCCACCGTGTACAGGCGGCGTTCCCAAAACTGTTTATCGTTCCACGCATCTTCACAGACAGCGATGGCCAGATTGCGGCCGCCGAGCGCGAACAGATCCCGCCGGTCACCGGGCACAAAGTACCGCGCTTCATCGAAGACGTCGTAGGTGGGCAGCAGGGTCTTGGTTTGCCGGAAACGAATCTTTCCCGATTGAATGAGCGCCGCGCGATTCGCCGCATGTTTACCTGTCTGGCTTTGCGATTCCCCGACATACCCGGCGACGATCGCAATCGGCAGATGAGCGGTCCGGTTCGCGAGATCTTCCAGCGCCGCTTCCGAACGGCGAATAAAACTGGGCTTTTCCACCAGATCGCGCGGCGGATAGCCGGTGATCGACAACTCCGGGAAGACGATCAGGCCGGCCTGCGCCGCGGAAGCTTCGTTGGCGAATTCGACGATGCGCGCAACGTTTCCAGCCAGATCGCCGATTGTCGGATTGGTTTGTCCCAGCGCAATCTTCATCCCGCTTTCAGTTTAGCCATTCCGGCGTGTTTACGCGACGTGCTACACTTTAGCTGCGTTTGACCGGCCCTGCCAATTTAGGCGAGAGCTTCTCGCCCCTCCGAATTGCTCCGCTCTCAAATCAAGAGGATGAACGATGAAAAACATTTTCGTAGGAAACCTGAGTTTCGGTACCACCGAACAGGATCTCCGTACGCTTTTCGAAGCGTATGGCGCAGTAGACAGAGTCAGTATCGTTACTGACCGCGACTCGGGACAGCCCAGGGGCTTCGGGTTTGTTGAGATGGGGAACGATGCGGAAGGCGATAAAGCGATTGCCGCTATGAACGGACGGGAAGTGGGCGGCCGGGCCCTCAACGTGAATGAGGCGCGGCCTAAAGGAAGCGGCGCGGGCGGCGGTGGTGGACGTGATCGCGGCGGCAGCGGTGGCGGCGGCGGTGGGTACGGACGCAAGCCTTCTCGTTGGTAGTCGACAGCCGCTGCTAGCGCACGGCTACATTGTTGTCGCTTAGCGTCGTCCCGGCAGCTTGCTGGAGCCGCGAGATGGCTTTGTTGTACTCCAGCACGGCGACCAGTAATCTGCGCCGTGCTTCCGAATACTCGTTCTGCCGGGTAAGCGTCAGAAAGTTTGTGCTCTCACCCGTTTGAAACAACCGCGTTTCACTTTCCAGCTTGTCGCGCGCGGCGCGTTCCCCCGTTTCGGCGGCAACTCTGCGCTGCCGAGCGATGGCCAAGGCTTCCAGGGCATCGCGAACTTCCGCTTCGATGGCTTGCTCCACCTGGGATTCCTGGAGTTTTTCCCGCCGCTCCGCAATGACGCTTTGCTCCACCGCCGCCTTCGCGGCCCTGTTGCGAAACGTGAGGTCTACTTGCAGTCCGGCTTGCACGGTCTGAAACCTGCCATCGAATAAAGTTCCCAAAGCGGTCCCGTATCCGCCGAAAAGATAACCCGGCAGCGTTCCCAGGGTGGGCGCGGTCACCGGCGCTTCTCCAAGAGGACCGAGCACCGCGTTTAATTGGTTGACGATGGGCGTGGTGGCGACGGTGATGGGGTCAGGCGCGATGTTCTGTTTGCCCGCCAATCCCGCCAGCGTGTAATTGCCAACCAGATTCACCTGCGGTTTGGTCAGGTTTTCATTCTGTTTCTTCTCAATCGCGGTCACCTGTTCCCGCAGAGCAATGCTTTTAGGCTCCGGTCTCAGCTTTACCGCCTGCGCCACCAGCGAGGAAACATCGTCCGTGACCACCGCCGCGTTCGCCTGGCGATCCGCGGGTATGATCTCTTCCTTCCATATCGGCGCATCGGTGGAGCGGGCCAGCAGCCGCTTGAGAATGTTCTCCTGTCCGGCGGCGATGGCGGCGGATGAATACCAGAGATCCTGGCGACGCGCCACTTCCGCCTCAGCCGCGGATGATTCGATCTGAGCCAGCGTTCCGGCGCGAATCCGATCCTCATTCCGCTTGAGTTGCTCACGCGCAAGGTCGACGGCTTCGCCCTGAATTTCTTCGTTCTCCCGGGCCGCCGCCAGATCCCAATACGTCTGCTGCACGCGCGCGATCACTTCAATCAGCTTGGCTTCCAGATCCGCGTGGGAAAGATCTTTCTGAGTGGCACGAATCCGCAGCAGCGCGCGTGAAGCATCGATCTCCCGATTCCGCCAAAGCGGCTGCGTGTACGTGAGCGCCAGTTGCGACGTGAAAAACGGGTTTACTCCTAGAAACGGGTTATCCGACGAAACGCGGCTGTTCTCAAACGAGAGATCGAAGGCCGCGCCTTCCCACGGCGCCACTTCATGCAGGTACACGTTTTGCGTGTCGTAATGCTCAGATAATTTGCCGTTGGACGCTTCGAGCAGGGACGGCGCGGGAACGCTGCGCGCCTGGTATCCCGGCTGATACCGCAGAGTGAAATCCGTGTACCCGCGCGCCGCGTCGAGTGAAGCCTGCGCATCCGCTTCATTGGTGCGCTCGATCTCCACTTCCAGATTTTCGCGGATGGCGATTTCAATCGCCTCCCGCAGAGTCAGGCTCCGAACGGAAGTGACGCCGATGTGCGCGGGTTTGTCCTGCGAGGTAGCCGCGGCGAAGAGCGCGAGGAAGAGTGCTGGATTCATTTCGCGTTTCCAGATTCGTTTCCGGTAAGAATGAACGCGTTGACGCGCAGACCGTCCGGCAGATCGGGATGGCCGTCGAGTTCCACCAGCGTCTCGAGAACCTTCGTATCGATGCGCTCGGCGGGATCATCCGTGCGTATGTTCTTATGCCCGAGTTCCTTTCCCACGCGAAACACGCGGCCCCAAAACTTGCGATCTCCATAGGCTTCGGCGGTAACGTACGCCTTCTGCCCCGCCTGCACGCGGCCCACATCGGACTCATCCACGTCCACTCTCACGCGCACCGCTGAGTTATCGGCGACCGTCAACACCGGCGAATCCGCGCCTTCCGTGACGCTTTCTCCCGCGCGGCGATAGCGGCGTAGGACAATTCCCGTGACCGGCGACCGGATCACCGTCTTCGCCAGGCGGGATTCCGCTTCGGCAAGCTGCGCGCGCGCCAGTTCCAGGCCCGCTTCCGCGCGGCTCTTGTCATCCGGCCGGGGACCCGCGTCGATGAACGCATAATGCTGCCTGGCTTCGTCCAAACGCGCTTTGGCCACCGCGTACTCGCGCTCCGTCTGTTCCGCGTCCGATCGTGAAATGTCGCCGCTCTGGAACAATCGATCGCGGCGATCCATCTCCGCCTTGGCGTTGCTCAGCACCGCTTCCGCGGCGTGCGTGGACGCCAGCGCTTCCTGCCGCTCCTGCGTGCGCGATCCGTTCACGATGCGATCGAGTTCGGCCTCGCGCATATGCACTTCCGCCCGCGCTTCGGCCACGCGCGCTTCGTAATCGCGATTGGAGACCACCGCCAACACCTGGCCTTTGGTTACGTGATCCCCTTCATCCACGCGCACCTGTTCCAGGCGGCCGGTCACTTCGGAGCCGACCTTGATCTCTTCCGAGAGCGGCTCCACGCGGCCCGCCGCGGATATCTCGCGCAATGGATTCGGCGCGGCCGCCTTGGTTTTGGTCTCCGCATTACTCTCAGTCGTGGAAGGCGTGCCGCAGTCTAGCAGGAACGCGCATACCGCAACCGCTCCAAGCAGCCGCTTCAACGCGCGTCTCCGGGCTGCAAAATCCGCCCGTCCTCGATGTACACCACGTGGTCCGCGTAGTCGAGGGTTCGATTATCGTGCGTCACAATCACCACGGCACGTCCTTTCTCTTTCGCCAACCCGCGCAGCATCTCCATGATGAGGCGTCCGCTTTGCGAATCGAGGGCGCCGGTCGGCTCATCCGCCAGAATGATCTCCGGATCGCCCGCGAGCGCCCGCGCAATCGCCACGCGTTGTTTCTGTCCACCGCTCAAATCGGCTGGAAACTCCCGATATTTATCCGAGAGTTCCACGGTATCAAGAAGTGCTCGCGCGCGCCGCTTTTGCTCGCGTCCGGAAACGCCTTTCAGGTCCAACGCCACCTCCACATTCTCCGCCGCGGTCAGGGTGGGGAACAAATTGAAGCCTTGAAAGACAAAGCCGATGTGCTCCAGCCGGACTCTCGGCAATTGCCGTTCCTTTAGCCGGGTCACCTCGCGTCCGTTGATTTCAACCGACCCGGAGCTCGGGCGCAGGATGCAGCCCATGATGGAGATGAGCGTCGTTTTTCCGCTGCCTGAAGGGCCCATGAGCAGCGTCACTTCCCCACCGTTTACATCGAGGTCCACCCCGTTGAGAGCGCGCGCGGCGGCCGGCCCCGTCTGATACGTCTTCGTCAGGCCGCGGACCCGAATCTTCGGGATCTGCGTCAACCTTTAAACACCAGGGCGGGATCGATGTGCGTCACTTTATTGATCGACACCAACGCGGCCACGCAACACATAACCAAGGTGAGCAGAAACATTCCCAGGACTAACTGGCTGGGCAGAAGAATGGGCGCGCCTTCCCCCGTGACCCTCACCGCGGCGAAAGCAAGCAGGATGCCCAGCACATAGCCGATCACCGCGCTGATGGTCGCTTGCCCCAGGATGATGCGGTAAATATACCCGTTCGAGGCGCCCATCGCTTTCAGCGTTCCAAACTCGCGGATGTGGTCCACGGTCGCCGCATAGATGGTCTGCGCCACCACCACGATCCCGACGATTAATCCCAGCACCGCGGCGATCAGAACGGAAACCCCGGCGCCGGTCGAGAACATCCAGTAATAGGTGGTGCGCTGCGCGAACTCCCGCCTCGTCCAGACGTCGACGTCTTTGATGTTTTCCATCAAACGCCGCTTCACCTGCTGCACGTCCGCTCCCGGCAGCGTGCGAATAAGAATAAACAGCGTCTGATCCTGCCCGATACTCTCGTAGGTCTGCGCGTTCTTAAACGTGGTGAACGCCGTGGCCGCCGTGGTGAAGGTGCGAATCCCCCGCGTGAATCCCACTACGCGCGCGCGGTGATCGCGAATCTCGCACACCTGGCCCAAGTGATCCACCCCGAGCTTGTTGGCATATAACCGGTCGATCATCACCGCGTCCGGACTCTTCAGATCGGAAATCCGCCCTTCGACCACGTTCCAGGGTCCGCCCACGTTGCTATTCGGATCGAATCCGATGACTTCCACCACTTCCTGGCCGCCATCGGGGCGCTTCCAATCGCTCAACTCCACGATCTCTTTCCGCGCATCGGCGACGCCGGGAGTAGTCAACGCCTGATACAGTTTGCGATCCGGGAAGCGGCCGGCTTCCTCCAGGTAGCGAACACCTTTCGACATCATCCAAAGGTCGGCATTGGAATGATCGATCACGCTGGAGGTGGTGTCGCTGAACCCGAGAAACAGTCCGATTTGAATACAAACCAACACCACGGCGAATACGATCCCCGTAAGTGTGACCACCAGCCTGACCTTGTCATGGAACAGGTTGCGAACCGCGATAGACGCCATTCCACTCGATACGGCATTTTCTCACATGTATTGCTGGTCCAGCTTACTTGCAGGTGATGTCCTTCACCGCAAGACGGCGTCCCGTCGGCAGCAGACTATAACGAACCTCGCATTGAGAAATGTTCTGCTCGAGTTCACGCGCGGCAACCGCCGTGGTGTTTAGATAAGCGCACCCAAGCCAGTAAGTATCTCCCGAGGCGCGGTGAAACGTCCAACGGTCGCGTGCCTCGGTCTTCGTTTTTTGACTGTCGTCGGGTACTAAAGATCCTTTGTGTGAGGGATTGTCGAGAAACATCACGACCTGATCGAGTGGGACCGATTCAGCGCCATTGAAGACCTTCCAGCCTTTGCCCGGTTCCTGTACGTTCGGCGTCACACTGAGCGACGCCGGACAAGTCAGCTCCGCCGCGGATAGGGTATGCAGTGTCAGCAGCAATCCAACCGCGATAAGATTGAGCGGGCTCAGGAACCTATTGAATGACATAGAAGGTTTCTCCATCATTGCTGCGTTTGGTACCCTTCGGCCGATTGAAAGAAATTGTGCGCTGCTTGACTTCTCCTTGACTGTTCCATTGGTCGAGAACGGTAATCCCGTTCGCATCTTGCCGCAGGTAAATAGCCGCATGGTGGCCAAGAGTATCCGTTGGATATTTGCCTTTATCGTCGAAAGTGGCAATCGCGGTCCCACGTGCAATCTGGCCCGGCTTTGCGCCTGCAACCTTGATCCCCGGTTTCCATAACGGCGTCGCCGGCGCACCGGTTGCTTGCCGCACAAATTCCACGCACTCCGTATGGCTCTTCAGATTAACGAACTTACCCTTTCCGAATACCTCGTTTTCAGGCATTTTCAGTGCGTAAGGCATGAGAGTTCCTCCGACCCGATCGGTGCTTACATCAAGCGTCGTCGAGGAATTCTAGCATCTTCGGATCACTTAATGGCCGCCGCTCTTCATGCGCCTCAATTTGGGACTTCCGATCAAGAGTTTCACCCTGCGGCGGTGGTATTTTCCTTGTGTGGACGAAGCGCGCCGGCTACGCGAAGTCATTCTTGATTCGCTCGATCAGGAACAGGATGCCAAGGGTCTCGCCCGCAATGCTTTTCGAAGCCGAACGCAGTTCTATCGCGTGTTCCGGGCGATCGTCGAGGAGACACCGGTTGCGATGCGGCGCAGGCTGCTCCTGGAACGCGCGGCATGGCAACTGTCGCGCACCCGGCTCTCGATCACAGACATCGGTCTGAACGCGAGTTATGGATCGCTCGAGGCTTTCACCAGAGCGTTTCGAAAATCTTTCGGCGTTTCGCCGAGCCTCTACCGCCGTATCGGGGCGATGCACACACGGCTTCACAGCAGTAATGGAATTCATCACCATTCCGGTGGGAACAATGAGAAAGGAGTTAGCGCATCTATGGATCTATTCGATATCTTCTCCGGCCAGGAATCCTGGCACACACGGCGACTGATTAGTCTAGCGAACGCGCTCACAGAAGAACAGTTGGATCGCCCTTTGAAAGACCAGGTAAAGATCTTTCCGTGGGACGGCCCCGATCAGAGTCTGCGCCAGATCTTGGACCGGATGGTGTTGACGAAGGAAGTCTGGGCCGCGGCGCTTACCGGCGGCAGCATGCCTCCGATGGAAGATGCGCCCGCGGAGCATCGTACTCCTTCGGCCATGCTGGCGCGCGTGGAGGCGGCGGATGCGGCGTTCCACAGGGTACTCACGGATGTGCGCAATCGAAGCGCCTGGGACGACACATTCGTCGACGCGCTGTGTGAGCCGCCGGAGACCTTTACGTTCGGTGGAACGTTCGCGCATGTCATCACTTTCAATTTCTACCGGCGCATGCTCGCGATAGATGCGCTGCGCCGCCTCGGAGTAAAGGTGGAGGGGTTTGGATGCCCGGAGGAGTATGTCGCGAGCCTCGCGCATGCATAGAAGGCCAGAGTTGCACAGGGCTTGCCGCAAACGGGGAACAATATTCCGCTTACATCCGTTCTGTGACAGAGAGGATGGCACATGGCGCGATGCGAAGTTCAGGAGATTGATCGATGAGCGAACAACAGGGCGGCCGAAGCGCGCCGCTACGCGACCTCCTGGCATTATTGGTCTCGCTGCTCGCTGGACTCGTCCCGTTCCTTCCATTTGCTTCCAACACGTCACCTCTGGATACGCTTCTGCTCAGGGTGCCGGGTAATCAGGGCAACTGGTGGCACGCACTTGTGGGAGCGCCATTCTTTCTCGCTTTTCCGATGATATGGGTCCGCTCACGTTTCCTCGCCACAAAGCGAGTGCTTAGCCCAGTGGGCAGCCGCTTGATCTGGATCGCGGTGGGCTTGTCGATTTGCGCGACAGTCGCGGTCGAAACGCCCTTCCTGTTACATCTCGCCGGCACCAGCGAGTGGCAGCGCTTAGCGATTCTTTGCCTCGGCTTTGGGATCATCCTCGCGGCCGGGGCAGCTTTATTTTTTCGCCGGGACAGCATAGACGCTGATCGCGCCTGTCTGACTGGTCTAAGTACGGCCTATCTCGCCAACGCCGCGCTTTGCCTGGTTGTCTACAGCAACGCGGAAGGGCCCGCCACATCGAAGTTGGGTTGGTTTGTCACGGTAGTTCTTGTGTGGCCGATGGCTCTGGAAGCTGCTTCGAACTTAATTCAGAGCCGAACGCCCGCGATGGCGTTGGGTGGTTCATTCCGGATGTAATCGACGATCACGCCGGTTGACGCCGAACAGGAATTAGATAGTCGCATGAATGATAAATTAAGCCCAGCGAACAGGACGGAATTGCTGCGCTTCCACGGCGCCGTCGAGCGGGACCCCACGATTGACGCGTGGATCGAAGCGCACGCCGGTGAGTTGGGCGCCATCGCGCGTCGCTGGTTTGAGGTAATGCGAAATTGCGGAGACGAAGTCCGCGAACTTTTGCACGACGGCTGTCCAGTGGCGTGTTTGGGAGATGTTCCCTTCGGCTATGTCAATGTATTCACCTCGCACGTCAACGTGGGGTTCTTTCAAGGCGCATCGCTGTCGGATCCTCGCCGCCTGCTGCAAGGCGCCGGCAAGTTTATGCGCCATGTAAAACCGAGACCGGGTTCGGCTACCAACACCGCCGCTTTAACCGCGCTTATCGAGGCGGCGTACTCGGATATCAAGGCGCGCGTGGAAAATGGCTAAATTCGTCCAACGCACATATTAAGTGGGGGCTCGGACCACATCCGATACACTGGTCGCAATGTCTCGCTTTCCTGCTTTGACGAAGCTCCTGATCTGCGGCGCCATCTTTTCAACGGTCGCCTTCGCCACGGATTACACCTTCGTCCCAATTCCTGTCAGCAATGACATCCAGACGGACTTAATCAGCACCTTTCCCCTGGGCATCTTCAACGCGAATAACTTACTCGCCACCCCATTCGTCATCCAAGCGAACTCGGGAACCTGCGGCGTTTCTGGAGATGCTCCGTGCAACTTCTACGACGGTTTCGGCTTCTCCGGATCCGGGACGGCCCTCAAGATATTTACCTCCGTCAATAGCCCGACGGATGTATACACGCTCATGAATGCGTACCAGCCGCAACAGGGCCAAGTACTGGCCACGATTGAGTTCATCGGAAGCGCCGGCGCCGATATCACGTTTCCTCTGATCGGCGGCTACAACATCCGGGATTTCCACCTGGGTAATTTTGCAAACAGTCTCGCCAACGGAGTGGCCGGCGCGACGGCCTACGGCGCGTTCCTCTGCAACGACCCAACCACTTGCCTGGGCGGAGGTTCGACTTCCGATGTGCAGACCGGCAACCAGGGCGCGTATATGGTGGACGAACAGGACTTCTCTCTGGGCAACGCCTTCGCGGGTCAAACCCTCACCGAGATCATCATCACGGATACCTTCAACGGTTCCGACCCTATCCTGTTAGGGATTACCGCGGGCGCCCCCAGCCCGGCCAACTCGGTAGCGACCGTGAACGGCGCCAGCTTCTCCGCCGGTGAAACAGTCGCGCCGAACTCGATTGCGAGCCTGTTTGGGAATGACCTGGCGACCCAGACCGCGTCCGCAGCATCCAGCCTTGAGGACCCGCTCGGCGGAACGTCGGTGGTGATCACGGATAGCTCCGGTGTCTCGGCGCTGGTTCCCTTGTTCTTCGTGTCCTCGGGCCAAGTGAACGCGCAGATTCCGGCCGATCTCTCCACCGGAACGGCGACCGTCCAGGTCACCAACGGGGATGGAGTGGTTTCACAAGGGAACGTCACCATCGCGCCCGTTGCGCCCGGCGTCTTCGAAATCGACAACGTGGCTCTCGCCTACAGCCTGCAGAGCATCAACGGTCAACTGGAATACTCCCTCACTTTCGAAGCGGACCCGAACAATGCGGGTCAGTACACCACCGCGCCGATTCAATTAAGTCCCACAGTTGACACCTACCTGATCCTGTATGGCACGGGAATCGAGAACTCCCCGCTTTCCGACGTCTCGGTTCAGATCGGCAACACGATTTCAACCGCTCTCTTTGCCGGAAGCGATGGCTACGCCGGAGAAGATCAAATCAATGTTCTGATCCCCCTGTCGCTAGCCGGTTCAGGCGATAACTTGGTGACCGTAACCGCGGCCGGGGAGCAGAGTAACTCCGTACACATCTCGATTCAATAGAGTCCCGGACAAGAGCCCTATGGATAGATTTCCGTGCTCGTGTCGGCTTGCAACGATATCCGATAAACTGCCTCGATGAGCCACCTGGACTGGCTTTTGGATTCTGATCCCGCCATTCGTTGGCAGGTGCTGCGAGATCTGGTGGATGCGCCGCCGGAGATCGTAGCCACCGAGCGTGCGCGGATCGTAACCGAGGGCTGGGGCGCCACACTCCTGGCTTTGCAGGGAGACGACGGACAGTGGGCGGGAGGCGCCTGCTTCCCGGCAAACTCCTTTGGGTGGCGTAAAGAGAATCAGGGCCAGCCCTGGACGGCCACGCTTCCCACACTCCAACTGTTACATGATTTCGGAATTGATCCATCTTCGGACACAGTGAGGCGCGCGGTACAGCGGGTGCGGGAAGGCTGCCGCTGGGAACATGCGGAACAACCATTCTTCGACGGCGAAGTAGAGCCGTGCATTAACGGGAGGACGGTTACTCTGGGCGTTTACTTCGGTCAAAATATGGATGCTCTGGTGGAACGCCTTGTTGGCGAGCAACTGGAAGATGGCGGGTGGAATTGCGAGGCGGAGAATGGCTCCGTCCGATCGTCCTTCGCCACCACCATCAACGTGCTCGAAGGCCTGCTGGCGCACGAGCGGGCCGCCGGAGGAACTCCCGCATCGATTGCGGCTCGCCGTCGCGGAGAGGAATATCTTCTCGAGCGGAAGCTATTTCGACGCCGCAGCACGGGAGAAATCGTTAATCCTTCCTGGCTGCAATTCTCCTTTCCGATCCGCTGGCACTACGACGTCTTACGGGCACTCGAATACTTCCGCTCGGCCGCGGCCGCTCCTGACCCACGGCTGGAGGAAGCGATTCACCTTCTGCGATCCAAGAGGCAAGACGACGGCGCCTGGCTTCTCGAGAATACCCATAGAGGCCGGGTCCACTTTCAACTTGAGGATGGCGACAACCACCCGAGCCGGTGGAATACCCTCCGTGCGCTTCGCGTTCTCCGCTGGTATGAGGAACGGCCCGCATCGGAATGATCTGTTTTCGTCGCACCGGTCTTCTTTTAGCCTTACTTGCGCTTGCGTCTATCGGCGATGGACAGCCTCCTACGGCCTCGGCGCTACAGCCCTTACGCTTCCTGTCGGGTCGGTGGGTGAGTGACACGCCTTCAGAGTTGCAAGAAGAGATTTGGACACCGGTGAGCGGCGACAGCATGATAGGAAGTTTTCGCATTGTGCAGCGTGGCCGGCCTGTCTTCTACGAGTTCTGGGTCGTGGAAGTAGACGGCCATCGGCCATTGCTTAAACTAAAGCACTTTAACGCCGGCCTCGTCGGCTGGGAAGAGAAGAATATCAGCACGAAGATGTTACTCATCGCAGCCGCTGAAAACGATGCCGTGTTCGCCGAGGCGGACGGCAGCGTGTCGCTGCACTACCATCTCGCGGGTAAGAGGCTCACGTGCACCGTTCACCATGTACAAAACGGCAAAGGCAGCGATGAGATCTTCACGCTGTTGAGAACTCCGCCTGACTGATGCGATCTGAGATTGGGAAGGGATCCCACGCAGGCCATCCGCGTTCGGCCCCGATTTTTCCGCGCCTGACCGCTGCTGCTCGACATTTCGCCGCCACTGGCATACTGCTGAAGACAGCGTGCATTCGGCCACCTTCATCTCAGACCCTTCGTTTGCCGCCGATCTAACGGGCTTTATCACCAGCCTGCTGATCACTGGATTGCTCCTGGTCCTGACGCTCCGCGCGTCGAAACTGCCGGGCACTCCGCTCAGCAACATCGTCTTCGCCATCTGCGGGCTTTTGTGGAGTGCGGGAGGACTTGCCGAAACCTTATTGCTGGCGGCGGGGATGCATTATTCCTCGCGTCCCGTCATGCTGAGCCGCGCGATCCATTACGCGGGAGCCGTTTCCGCATGTGTCCCCATCCTGGGTATTTGGCGGCCCTACGCCAAGCACGATTGGCAAAAGAAAGCCGCCGGCGCCCTCAACCTCCTTGTCTATGCCGTAACCGGACCACTCGTGGTGCTGCTGCTCGTCGCGGCGCTGGCCGGCAATCCCCCCGTTACCCTCTCGCGTTTGGCTCACGTGGCGGGACTGAGTTGCGCCCTCACCCTGGCGTTCGCCGCCGGTATCCTGTTGCGGCCCGGATCGACTCCGCGCGGGGTCTATGGGCCGTCCCTGGTGGTCGTCATTTCCGGCGCCATCGGCGCGTTGACCCTCTCCGTGGCGCAGCATGTGTACGCATCTTCCAGGGAACTGGCGAGGACGTTCATGGCAGTCGGCGGCCATTCGCTCCTCGTACTCTGTTTCTGCACGCTCTTCCTGTTCGCGCGATTTCGTTACGCCGATCTCTTCATCCGGTATAGCGTCCGCATCTTATTAGCCGGCGGTTTCGCCGCAATCCTTGGATATAACGCCGTTCCGCAAAACTCTCCGGAAGATGTGCTGGTGTTGACGTTGATCATCTACGGGTTGTTGTTGACGTTTCCCTTCATAGACCAACGAGTTGCCGGCGCGGTCAACTATTGGCTTTTCCATCCCCCGGACTTCGGCGCGGCGACGCACCAACTCAGCGAAACGCTGCGGCACCTCGACTCGGAGCGTGAAATCGCGAGCGCCGTGGAGGCATCCGTAAAAGCCACTCTGCAATTGAATGAAGCGAATCTCCACACGCTCGAGAAGCGGCCCGCCGCCATGTTAGCCGGCGAACCGGTGGAACTGGACTTTGAATGGCGCGTTCCTGTCTCCATTGCGGGACAAATCCACTACGTCCTTTGGATACGGCCGGGAGCGGCACGCCCGGGGTTGGTGACTCGCGACATCAACTATCTGCGGTCGGTCGCCACGCTATGCGGGAATCGTCTCGACCAGCTTCGCCGCGAGCGCGAAAGTGTAGAGCAGCGCAGCCGGGAGACGACGCTGCTCCAACAAGTCACTGAAGCGGAATTGCGGGCGTTGCGGGCCCAGGTAAATCCGCACTTTCTCTTCAACTCCCTCAACACCATCGCCGATCTGATCGTGCGCGATCCGCCTCGCGCCGAAACGATGACGCTGCGTCTGGCCGCCGTTTTCCGGCACGTGCTCGCGCAATCCGCCCGGCCACTGACTTCGGTCCACGAAGAGATGGAGTTTGTCCGCACCTACCTGAATATTGAAGAAGCACGCTTCGGCGACCGGTTGACAGTGGAAATCCGCGTGGAGCCCAGCACCGCCGCGCTCGAAATTCCTTCTCTGATCCTGCAACCTTTGGTGGAAAATGCTCTCAAGCATGGGCTCGGCCCGAAGACGGGTCCGGGCCGCTTGTGGATTTCCGCGCGGCTGGAGGCTGATCGGATCTGCTTGATCGTCGAAGATGATGGACTGGGCTGGCAACCGGGCGCGGTGGGAACGGGCTTGACCAACGTACGGGAACGGTTGCGGACACTTTACTTGGATCGAGCCAGCCTCACGTTCGCACCTCGTGAAGGCGGCGGGACCTGCGTAGCCGTGCGGATTCCGCGCAGCTCCGGTACTCATGAGACCGGGCATTCATGAGAGCGATCATCATTGACGACGAGGAGTCCGCGCGCGAGCGGTTGCGGCGAATGCTCCGCGCGCATCCGGAGATCGCGATCATCGATGAGGCGCGCGACGGACTGGAGGCTGTACAAAAAATCGAGGAGTCGCGGCCCGACCTCATTTTCCTCGACATTGAAATGCCCGGACTCACCGGCTTCCAGGTGCTGCGGTCCCTGCCGGCTGATGTCATTCCCCTGGTAATTTTCGCGACCGGGTACGATCGCCACGCACTGGCGGCATTCGACGCCAATGCCCTGGCTTACTTGCTCAAGCCGGTGGAAGCGGAACGGCTGGCGTCCGCAATAGAACGGGCGGTGAAGCTCGGTGCCCTCGGCCGGGGCAAGGAACGCGAGCACATCAGCGAGGTGGTTCGCGGCACGCCTGAAATCCTGCGCCAGATCGTCTGCCGCAAGCGGGACCGCATGTTGTTGATGCAGCCCGAACAGATCCTCTGGTTCCAGGTGGAGGACGGCATCGTGAAGGCGCACACCGCAACCGAGACCTACTGGGTAAACTATTCGCTCGGTGAATTGGAAACGAATCTCTCGGGCGACGTGTTCTTTCGAGCGAGGCGCGAGGTGTTGGTGAATCTCCGCAAAATCAAAGAGGTTCGACCGTACTTCAAGAGCGCCTTTCTCTTGATCATGGAGGATGCCGGCACCACCGAGATTGCCGTCAGCGAACGCCAGGCGCGTTCCCTACGCTTGAGAATTCCCGGTCTGTGAACGAATGCGCTTCCCACGTTGGCACGCCGGATTTCCGCGCTCATCGGAAACTCCCCGCGCCTGTCCGCTTGCCGTTGAGTGCATCTGCTCCCGGCGGTTACTGTCGAGCCTGAGGAGAAACTCACATGCAAACGAAGCCGCTTTACATCGCCGCCGCCCTGCTGGCGTCGATTCCTTTCCAAAACGTCCGCGCCCACGCCCAGGACGCGAAACCGAATTCCGCCGCCACCGATGGGGAACAACGGGGCGTGTCCGGGATTGTTTCCGGTAAGACCGGCAATCAAATCGCCGTCCAACTTCCGGGGAATGTGGAAGCTAAGGTCGTCGTCACCCCAACAACCACATTCCGCCGCTATGCACCTGACTCCGTTACCCTCGCCGAAGCCGCGTCCGGGAACCTCGCGGAAATCCTGCCGGGCGACCAGATCCGCGCCCGCGGCCAGAAAAGCGCTGATGGACTGACGGTTACCGCCGGCGAGGTCGTTTCCGGAACGTTCTGGACCAGGGCCGGCACGATTACCTCAATCGATCCCAGCTCGCAGGAAATCACCATTCAACAGGTGGGGACGAACAGGCCTCTCGTGATCGCGGTTGCCGCCGATTCGAAACTGAAGCTGCTTCCCGACATGCATATGCCGGGGCATTCCGCGGCGAGTTACCAGGGTGCGCCGCAACATGAAGTTCCGCGCACACAGAGCGGCGCGGTCGACATCGCGCAAGTCCTCAGCTCCATGCCGGACGGCAAAATGGGCGACCTCGCAATCGGCGGCGCAGTCATAGTGAGCGGTACCAGGGGCGCCAGTCAAGATAAAGTTACCGCGATCATGCTGCTGGCCAACGCGGGGATGTTCGTTGACATGATGCGGCAGCAGGCGGAAGGACACGGCGCGGCGATGGAGCAGTTCCTGATTGGGCATGGATTAAATCCGGCGCAAGGTCTGATTCTGCCGTCCATCCTTCAATAGCGGTCATCATCCGAGGGGGGCTCGCTCGCAACCGCGGGCCTCTCGGGGTCGGCTATAAGCAACAAAAACTTGCGAAGTATTACGTGTCTCCACGTCTCAGTTCACGGAATGACAAACTGGAATAAGAGCGTAATTCACAACCGCGCGGTCACTGTTGTGATACTCATCGGTGCTTTGGCGCTAACCGGACAAACGGCGGCTCTTGCGGGGAATCGAGTCACCAAACTTTCGGAGTGCGGTGGCACGCTCACACGACCCGGTATCTATGTCATTACCGCTGATCTGACGGTGAAAACCAACCTTTCCTGTTTCACCATTACGGGAAGCGGGGTGATTCTCCTTCTGAACGGCCACACGATCACCGGCATCGGCAACACCGGAAATGCATTGATTCACGCGTATCCTCCATCGCCGGTGGATTCAGCACTCACCGATATCAAGGTTCTCGGACCCGGTACTCTCGCCAACGGATACGCGGGCCTGGAGTTCGACGGAATTCAGAACTCGGTGGTGCAAGGCGTGACCGCGAGTGGAAATCTCTTTGGGTTCGTCGCGAATTCAGGAATTTGCAATACCACCTGCCTCTCGTCCGGAAACGTGTTTCTGTCCAATACGGCGACAAACAACGCCTATCACGGGTTCGACTTCAACGGTTCGGGAGCCAGCACCTTTTCCGGAAACGTCTCCAGTAACAACGGCAATAGCGGCTTCTTGCTCTACAACATCGTCGACGGCGATTTTTCTGGAAACACGGCGAACTCGAACGGCCAGGACGGTTTTCTGATCCAGACGCTCTCGTACGGCAATGTGCTCTCCGGCAACACCGCGGCGGGGAACCAAAGTTACGATGCGGAAGATCAGAACGCAACCTGCGGCACGGACGTATGGAGCGGTGATACCTTCGGCACGGTTAACCAGGTTTGCGTGCAGTAGCAATTGCGACGAGGTTCTGGAGGTTTGTCTGAAAGCCTGCGTTGCCAATCCAGCCCATTGGTGGAAAAGCACCCAATCGCCGTCGCCGGGTTTGGGGTGAACCTCGGAAACGTCCTGGAGAACTAACGTGCGTCTTCACGCACGGGCGCGTTCCAATTACTTACGCTTCCTTCCATGCGGTGCTGAACCCGAGCGATCGGTAGGCTTGGAATGGATTCTTACAGTCCACGCCTAAGCCACTGCATACGTCCTGGATCTTACGGTTCTGGTGCCTCTTGCTTGGCGAGGCGACTTCGACGGTCACCACGCAACGCTCCTTCTTCGCGAGAGCGTACGTTATCAGGAATGGATCCTGCCCAATCTCGATTAGTTCGTCATCGGGCAGATTTGGCGCGTGGTAATCGATTCATTCCCAGAACTCGGGCACGCCGTCGAGCGGGGAGTACATGTTGCTGGCGGTAATGAGAACGTTCGCATCGAACAGGTACAACACTCTTTAGCGCGCGCCTCGCGTGGAAAGAAGTGGTTCTACGCTGCGCGCCTTCACCCCGAGAACCCTGCTGGCTTGGGTGTACGTGATCGTTCCGTCGTCCAACGCACGGCGGATCAACTGCGGGAGAGCATGGCCCACACGGTGGCGGCGGACGGTATAGTAATCCGGCCCACCTTCGCTTTTTTGTTCTTTTCTGCCTCGCATTGCTTGAACTGCAGGTACTCTTTCCTGAAGCCGTCGGCGAGTGCTGCCCACGTGATCTTGCCGATCATGCCGGCCCGGTAGAGCCTATACGCGACCATTGCCCGGCCCACGCGGTGCGCTTGCGCAAATGTCCCGATCTGCTCAGCGATTGTCACGTCGTTCCGTTGCAGAATCGGCGCTAGTTGCCGTAATTCGCTTGCAGGCATGAGGATCTCTCCTGCCACGTCATTGCAGTATCGCTCGACCATGTTCTCGCTATCGTCTCCGCTGATTCCCGTCTCTCCCAGCCATAGGTGCGCGAATTCGTGCAATGCGGTGAACGACCATGCCGTTCTGGCGTCCTTATCGTTGATCACCATCAACGGGGCGATATCGTCGGCGAGAGCGAAGCCGCGAAACGATTCCACGGGGATGGCCGTGTGATGAGTGCTTAATTACCGAGCAGAAGAACGTAGACGCCGCTAGCCTCAATCGCCTCGCGAAGGTACGTGAACGCTTCCGCAGCGGTCTTGGTCGCGCGATATGTTGCCAGGCTGAAGTGGATTCGTTCAGCTATCCGCGCCGCAAGCCTGGGAACGGGGAGTTCCATGGTTACCGAACTGACGAACCCCGGTGGTTCGGCCTGCTCGTCCTCAAGCACCGACCGAATAAGCCCCTGGCGCGCCTTTATGTCCCGTACCAGCGCGCCGAGCTCAGGGTTGAACTTCTCCTGGACGGGCAGCGTACGAAAGTCCTGCCCGCGATCTCCCATCATGGGTGGTTGTGCCAGGTAAAAGACCAGCAGAGGCCGATGATACTTCCTGGCCATCTTCAGCAGGATGGGGCGTGTGGGTTCTCCCTCGCCAAGCTCCAACGACTCCAGGCGTTGCGCACCGGTGCGACCGCGGGCGGCAGCAAAGCCCAGCGCCCGTGCGGCATCATCGAGCGACAGACCCGCGGTCTCTCGCGCCCATGTCAGGATTTTTGGCTGAATTGCGGTCATGCGGCGTGCCTGTAGTCCTATTAGACAGTAGTGCGTCTGGGCTGGTTGTCGCCGCTGGACGCGCACCGCATTGCGCAGTTGAAGCGAACGCCGTTTTGCAGGCCCAACTTCCGGATCGCCGACGATGCGCTCGGTATCATCGCACTTCAGCGGTTTGCGCGTTTTACGGCCATGTGGCCGCAATCAGTTTGCACAAAGGGTCCTTCTCGCTGCAACGTGCCGTCTCGCTAAAATAGGGCCAGTCCCGGGGAGTAGCGCGCGACAGGAGATGATCTCTTTATGATGCACGTAAGAAAAGCCGTCACCGTCCTGACGTTGATAGCCGCATCTTTCCCATCGGTAGCGCTGGCGCAGTCGCCTGCTGAATGGTTGAAGCTCGACAGGGCCGATCACCTTAAGGCCGAGGCTCAATTGCAGCCCACGTTGCATGCAGAACGAAAAAAAGCGATTGAGCATTATGTAACCGCCGGTGATCAGAAGCGGGCCCATTTCATCGCAACCATGCACCCCGATATTGATGATATTCGTGATTGTGCTGTTGCCTCCCAGTTTAAGAAGGGAGCCACGATGGAAGATGTTGTGCACACCTACATTGTTCAGTGGTCTGCACAAGGTACCGAACCAAAAGTTCAGCACAAATAACGTCATCTCGGTAAACGTACTCATACTGAGCGCGTTTCGCAAAGGGTCCTTTTCGCCCACGGATTTGAACAGAATTGCCCGTTCCGTTCATTTTTTGGCGATGGAGTATTATTAACCGACCCGATTGGTTCGCACGGAAATCCTCGTACCCTTCTAAATATTGATTATTCTTCGGCATTGTATGTCCCGTCGTCGGTAGCGAGGGTTGACCTTCGTACGTAAGCTTAAAATACAATCAGGGTCATGGCTAGCCCTGAGTATATCCAACTTCTCACTAGCGGCGTTGCGACATGGAACTCTTTCAGGGCCGCTAATCTAAAATTAAAACCCGATCTGAGCGGTGCGGATTTTGTCGGAGCGAGCCTAGTCGGGGTAGACCTACGCCGGACAAAGCTGGATGGCGTAAACCTGAGTGGAGCGAATCTGCAAGGAGCAGATCTGTTGGGGGCTTCCATTCGCGGGGCAAACCTGCGCCGGTCTGATCTAAGCAAGGCCGACATGCGAGAGGTGTCACTGCAAGAATCAGACCTACAAGAGGCACATCTCCAAGGGGCAAACCTGTGCGAGGCAAACCTGAACGGCACCAATTTGTGCGGGGCCTGGCTCTTCGGAGCTAGCTTAGGTGAAGCGGACTTGAGCGGAGCACGATTGAGCGGAGCATGGATGTCAAATGCTCACTTGGAAGAAGCTTACCTGAGAAAGACTGACTTGCGACGGGCGAACCTGTCCGGAGCGAACCTACGCTGGGCGGATATGACTGGGGCTGACCTCCGCGAGGCAAACCTGAGCCTCGCAATTCTAGTGGACGCAAATCTACAAATGGCAGACTTGACCGGCTGTAATGTGTATGGCGCATCCACCTGGGACCTCAAGCTTTCTGGCGCTATTCAGAAAAACATCATCATCACGCACGAAAGCGCACCGATGATTCAGGTTGACAGTTTAGAAGTTGCCCAATTTATTCATCTGTTGCTAAACAATATCGAAATCCGTCGTGTTGTCGACACGATAACGTCCACAGTCGTACTCATTCTTGGTCGGTTTACGAACGAGCGGAAAACTGTGCTGGATGCGATCCGCATAGCGTTGAGAAGATGTGGCTACTTGCCGGTTTTGTTTGACTGGGAAAAACCTTCAAATCGGGATGTAACGGAGACAATTTCAACGCTGGCACATATGTCGAAATTTGTAATCGCAGATATAACGGACGCCAAGAGTATTCCTCAGGAGTTGATGGCGATCATCCCAAATCTCCCATCTGTTCCAGTTCAGCCGCTCTTACTTACTTCACAGACTGAGTATGGAATGTTCGAGCATTTCAAACGGTATCCATGGGTTCTCCCGACTGTCTTGTACGATGATCTCCACAGTTTACTTTGTACACTGCAGGAAAGAGTCATTGCTCCAGCTGAATCTAGGCTTCAGGAGCAAAGAATCAATGCTGGAAAAGAGTAACAGATGCGTTGGTCGGTCCCGGGGCAAAGTGCTTCAAGCACCTATCAAGAGCAACGACGGAACAACGATCCACAGTAGTGGAATTGAGACCTTCACACGGTTACTCTATCTCTCGCTCCGAATCTCACAAAGGGTAAGTTTCGCATCATCGCCGAATGGCCTGTAAAAATTCGGGGTCGGCGCAAGTTGCAAATGTCAGTCGCAAAAAATAACGGGAAAATAGGCCGATCGCAGCACTGTTGCTAACGTTGGGCGGTTGGAAACTCTGTTGAAAAAGCTCGCGGATGCTTCTTGCATGTCCGTTCCGGCCCAAGCGCAAGTTGACGGCTTGTCGGCATCTCGTAAAAGTGCCGCTTCGGGCGAGTCGCGCGCCAAGCGGAAGTTGGCGATTGCAAATCGACACTAGGGTCACGGTCCAGTTTGGCGACCACACGGGCGTACTTCGTGATTCATTAGCGGTAGCTCTCCGCCCGGCACAACCGTTGTTTTAGTCACAAGGAGGATGTTCCTATTGAACATCAGCGGTTCTAAATGGCTGACCCTTCGGCTTGTGCCCTCGGCTTAACGCGCTAACGTCCGTTGACCTGCTAACCAACACGCTCTTCTGCCGCAAGGGGAGGAATTCAATGCCTCCGCCAGGCAGATATCGATTGCGTGATGCGAAAACCACTAGCTCGTTTCCTAGTCGAAGCTGCCCTTCCCAAAATGCAGTGCAAAGTCCGCCGGTCGTTTGGATTGCTGGCATCTCGAACGTCGGACCTACTTTCCCCTTCCAAACGCGGCTGACACGAAAGGTGACGATCATGCCGGCTTCGACCCGAGCTATGCTCTCGATCTTCCCAATCTCCTTCGCTTTCTCGAAACCACCCAGCCGGCCACCTTCGCGCAACTCGCGCTCGGAACATCCGGCAACAAACGGGATCAGTTCTTCGCTCGCCTCCAGGACGAGATCACCAAGCATGGCGTCGTCCACGTGCTCCGCAAAGGCGTTCATCATGGTCCCGCGCATGTCGATCTCTTCTACGGAACGCCGTCGCGAAGCAACCCCAAAGCCGCTCTGCTCTTCAGCCAGAACATCTTCAGCATCACGCGCCAGCTCCACTACAGCAAAGACGAAACGCGTCTGTCGCTCGACCTCTGCATCTTCCTCAACGGCCTTCCCATCGCCACCTTCGAGCTTAAGAACCGTCTCACGCGCCAGACGTTTCATGATGCGATCGAGCAATATAAGAAAGATCGCGACGGGCGTGAACTGCTCTTCCAGTTCGGCCGCTGCGTCGCCCATTTCGCCGTCGATGACCAGGAGGTCTGGTTCTGCACGGAACTGAAAGGTAAGGCCTCCTACTTCCTACCGTTCAACCGGGGCTGGAAAGATGGTGCGGGCAATCCACCAAATCCGGAAGGGCTCAAGACCGATTACCTGTGGCGCGACGTTCTGGGGGGTTGCCCGACATTCCGTTGAAAGTAGCGGCTCTGAGACTTACTCTACGATGCCTTTCTCCTTGAGACAAGTTGTTTCTTCGAAGGCTTCAGCGTTTCCAATATGCGGACGAGCGTGGGAATCTGTTTACAGCCTCTGACACGTCGGAACTGCCCTTCCGCAATCAGCAGCCCGGAACCGATCCAACGTTCACGCTGGTCGCCTCCGTGCCATCGTTTGACGTTGCGGCAGATGGTCTCGACAATCGAGAACGCGGATTCAATCACGTTGGTGCTGGCCAGCGTCAGCCGCAACTGCGGTGGAACATGCAGCTTGTGAACGGTTAGCGTTTCGTCCATTCCTTCGGCCAGACTCCGTGCTGCGCTGGGATTCAGATGCATCAGTTCGCGGTGCAATCCATCGAGCGCTTGTCTGGCAGCCGCGTAGTCCTCCATCGCGTAAGCCGCGTTGAGTTTCCTGGCAACCATGGGTTTGTCTTGCTCGTTGAGGTGATCGAGCACGTTGCGCCGCTTATGCACCTGGCAACGCTGAATCGGGGCCGATTCGCCGGCATACTTCTTCACCGCCGCGTGCAATGCCTTGCCGCCATCCAGAACATAAAGTCGCGGTACCGTGAAGTCTAGCCCGCGATTCGTCAAGTCCCCCAACAGTTCCCCCACTACGGTGGCGTTCTCCGTGGCCCCCTGCCAGATGCCCAGCACCATCTTCGTCCCATCGCAGCCAATACCCAGCGCCGCGACCATCTGCTGCCCTTCGAATGGGGTTGCATCCACCAGCAGCGCGCAGAACTTCTTCTGGCCCAGCCTGCGCTCCATCAGCTGCTGCAGCTTCGCGCGGCTCGCTTCGACGAAGTGTTCGCTCACGGCGCTCTTTTCCAGCCCATACGCTTCGGTGAACTGACGCACGGCGTCACCGTATTTTCGCGTCGTCAGACCGAGCATGACCTTCTCCCATACGGTCTCGGTCAGCGGTTCGCCGCGATGAAACATCTCATAGCTGCCGAGCCGGATCTCGCGGTTTTCTGTGGAGCGCACACGCGGGACGATCGACGGGCACTTTCTGTCCCTCACCACGCAATACCCGCGTTCGCTGCCCCAGCGGTTGGCGGTTCGCTCGGGAAGCGATTGGCTGCGCTCGCCCACCAGTTGTCTCACCTCTTCTTCCATGAGCAGTTGCATCAACTGGAGTCCGGCCTGACGAACCAACTCGCCGACTCCCTTGTGCAGCCAGCCCACCATCTCAGCCATGGGCAGAACCATCTGAACCGCCGGATTTCCATCCGCGGCCATCTCTTCGAGCACCTTGGTAGCTCGCGACGCTTCGATCTGATAAGGTTTCTTCATAGCGACTCTCCTTTTTTCCGGCAAAGAAAAATTGCTCTGAGCCTATCAAAAGCTCAGGCTTGAGAGTCGCTACTTTCTACGATCTACCGGGCAATCCCACGTTCTGGCTCGCGAAAGCCTAACGGACATTATCGAGAACTATGCCGCCATTCTCGAAACTCAAAATCCGCAAACCGCCCGCAAGGAGCGTAAGCAGGTTTTCCCGCGCTATCACCAGTTGGATGCCGTTCGGAAACTTCTCGAAGATGCACGCTTTCTTGGCGCGGGGCAGCGTTATCTCATTCAACATTCGGCGGGCAGCGGCAAAAGCAACTCCATCGCGTGGCTCGCTCTTCAACTGGTGGGGTTAGAGAAAGAAAGTAAGCAGATCTTCGATACGGCTATTGTGGTCACTGACCGTACCGTGCTTGACGATCAGATTGCCGCGACACTGCGCGGATTCGCGCAGGTCACGAGCGTCCTCGGACACGCGGACCATTCCGGCGATCTTCGCAGCTTTCTCACGTCGGGCAAGAAGATCGTAATCACCACCGTTCAAAAGTTCCCGTTCATTCTGGGAGAAATCGGTTCCGGCCACCGCAACCGCACGTTCGCGATTCTGATCGACGAAGCGCACTCGAGCCAAGGCGGCGAGACGGCGGCCAAAATGAACCGCTCACTCTCGGCTGAGGGCGCGGTCGACGAGGACGAATCTTATGAGGATCAGGTTAACCGCGTTATGGAAAGCCGCAAAATGCTTCCTAACGCGAGTTACTTTGCGTTCACCGCGACACCGAAAGCCAAAACGCTTGAGACCTTCGGATCCCCGTTTGAGCAAGACGGAAAAGTCAAACACCGGGCATTCCACTCATACACGATGAAGCAGGCCATCGAGGAAGGTTTCATCCTCGATGTCCTCGGCAATTACACCCCGGTCGGTTGCTACTACAGCCTTACGAAAACCATAGAAGACGGTCCCGAGTTCGATGTAAAGAAGGCGAATAAAAAGCTGCGGCGTTATTTCGAGTCGCACGACCATGCCATTCGTATGAAGGCGGAAATCATGGTCGATCATTTTCAGGCGCATGTGGTCGCGCCGCAGAAGATAGGCGGGGAAGCGCGGGCCATGGTGGTCACCGGCAGCATCGAGCGGGCTATTCAATATTGGGAGGCTTTTAATAGTTATCTCAAGGAAAGCCATCTTCCGCATAGGGCGATCGTGGCGTTTTCCGGAGAACCGGAATACAAGGGGCAAAAAGTCACCGAAGCTTCCCTGAACGGCTTTTCAAGCACCAAGATCCCGAGCGCGTTCCAGACCCATCCTTACCGCTTCTTGATTTGCGCCGATAAGTTCCAGACCGGTTACGACGAGCCGCTTCTCCACACCATGTACGTGGATAAGGCGCTCTCCGGCATCAAGGCCGTCCAAACACTGTCGCGGGTCAACCGCTCACATCCCCGAAAGAACGAGACGTTTGTTCTCGATTTTCAGAACGACATCGATACGATCCGCGACTCATTCGCCGACTACTACCGGACCACCGTCCTGAGCGGCGAAACGGATCCCAACAAGCTCCATAATTTGAAATCCGATCTCGACCGGCACCAGGTATACAGCCAACTCCAGGTGGACACGTTGGTCGAGCAATACTTAGCCGATACGGGTGGCAAACAGCGCGATCGGATCGACCCCATCCTCGATGACTGCGTGGCCGCGTACATGGAGACGCTGGACGAAGACGCGCAAGTGGATTTCAAAGGTAAGGCGAAAGCGTTTGTTCGCACGTATGGTTTCCTTGGGTCGATCCTGCCGTACTCCCTCGCGGCTTGGGAGAAGCTGTCTATCTTCTTGAACTTTCTCATCCCTAAACTGCCTACGCCGATAGAACCTGATCCATCCGCCGGGCTCTTGAGGGCGCTGGACATGGAGAGCTACCGCGCCGAAGCTCAGGCCACCATCAAGATCGCTTTGGCGGACGAAGAGGCGGAAATCGAGCCGGCCCCCACCAGCGGCGGCGGCCGCAAACCGGAGCCGGAACTGGACAAGCTGAGCCAGATCATCCGTTCGTTCAACGAACGGTTTGGGAACTTCCCCGGAAAAACTGCGGAAGAGACGCAGAAAGTGATTGCGGAAGAGATCGTGCCGAAAGTAGAAGCGGACCAGCGCTACAAGAATGCGCGCAAGAATTCGGATAAGCAGAACTCGAGGATCGAGATGGAGACCGCGTTGCAGCGCGCAATGGTCAGCATGATGATGAATCAGACCGAGTTATTCAAGAAGTACCAGGACGACCCGGGCTTCAAAAGCGGGCTGGCGGAACTGATTTTCTCTTTGACGTACGAGGCGCAGGCGGAGAAAAGTCTGCATCATTAAGCTGAGGAGTGGGGCGGCGTGAACTCTCAGTCTTTTGGGCCCGCCTAGGCAGCGGGTTCTGGCGCCAGTGCGGGACGAGTGGATCAATCCCGCGCGCATCTGAGAGTAACTAGGCGCGACGCAGGCTAGTGCTTCGAATCACCTGACCCAGATTCTGCGGGTTATATTTCGAATGGCATTGACAATAGTTCAAAGCCGCTTCTGCCTCACCGGCCTTCGGGTCGAACGCGTCTGTAATGGCGCCCGCTACATGCGCGAGCTCGTGAATCAGGGTACAGGTAAGACTAAGATGGTCATCCTCTAATAAGAGGTCGGGGTGAATCGCGATATCCCGCTCAGCGGTATTCGCCAAGGGAAGATCCTCGAATCGGTATCCGTCCTTTGGAACTAAGCAGTGCAGCGTAATATTGCCTTCGGCGAGCACTTCTTTCAACGTCTTACCCCGGGACAAACTCTTAAAATAATAATTGCACCTTTCGTGAGCAGCGCGGCTTTGTACGAGATGCCATGCCGTCTCGATGATCTTCCTTGTGTCAAGCGAGCGCACCACTCGCTTTCCGTCTTTCAAAACCTCTATGTTCATCGGCTGCTCGAAGGTTGCATACTTGTATTTTTTCCTGAGGATGATAGGGACACTGTACGGCGTCTTTTGGGTAATTCCGTTAATTAGTAGCGCCATGCTGCTCCTTTGAAAGCGCGACTATATCACTTTTCCGTAGGCTTCCGCATTGAGAGTTCCGTGGTGTTGGAGCAAGCGGGGTGGAAACGTCATATTTGGCGAGGGGCTATCGTGGGCGACTGTTCGAAATCGGCCAGAGCAATCCAGTGAAAGTGTCGGCGAAAGCGGCTTTCATGCCTTTTTTTCGGCCAGCCGGAAAGATACTTATCGTGCTGGCTAGCGCCGTCCTTCGGACGGCCTGCCATGATGTCGGCTGGAACCTTGGGCATTTCATTCAGCGCCATGTCAGCAGCCGACTGCACACCGCCGGGCCCTTGCCGCTCGGCCTCGATCATGATGCTGGAATCGAGAACTACCCTCGGGTGGGCGGGTCCCCTGACTGGCTCCGCTCCGCGATACCCTCTTCCACACCTTGCAGCAAGCCCTGATGCTGGAATCGAGAACTACCCTCGGGTGGGCGGGTCCCCTGACTGGCTCCGCTCCGCGATACCCTCTTCCACACCTTGCAGCAAGCCCTCATCGAGGGACTGCGCTGGTACCAAGCGCTTCGGCCAACGCAAGTAAAGCGGAGCGTCGCCATGCTCATGCTAATCTCGCAACGGCAGTGGACGGAGTTGTTGTCATAACTTTTCGCTGGTGGTCTGCGTCTCGACGGCTGCCCCTAAGCCTTCGACCTCGCTGAGCGGGGTTGCTCCACGGAAAGCGAATCACGTCGAGCCAATCTCCACATCTGTTCCATCTAAAGGACTTAACAATCCTCCCGCCCACCGGCCCCAGAATCGCACGCTACCCTGAAGCAGTCCCACAGGGACACCACTTTATGCCGATGTCCCTAATCCCGAATCCCGCGCCCGTAAGCACGGCCCGCGCCTTTCCGCATCGCTCGCGGCGGGAAATTAATTTTGTCACTCCCCGAACCCAGAAACTCCCACAAAGCAAAACACTTACTAATCCTTGGGTACCCACCAGAACCCAAGAAACCCCGTCCGGAACCCGCCAAAACCCGCGCTCCACGCCGTTTAACCCGGGCCGGCGACCCTACCTGAGAATCGCTCACACCCCCGCCGCGCTCTCTATAATTGAGTTATCCACTCCACATAAAGGTATTCAGTGACAGGCAACCAGATTCGCCAGGCTTTTCTCGACTATTTCGCCGAGCGCGGGCACCACGTCGTCCCCAGCTCATCGCTCGTCCCCGTCGACGACCCCACTCTGCTCTTCACCAACGCCGGCATGAATCAGTTCAAGGACGTCTTCCTCGGCCTTGAGAAGCGCGACTATTCCCGCGCCGCCAGTTCCCAGAGGGTCGTTCGCGCGGGCGGCAAACACAACGATCTTGAGAATGTCGGGTACACCCGCCGCCATCACACCTTCTTCGAAATGCTCGGCAACTTCTCCTTCGGCGATTACTTCAAAGCCGAAGCCATCGCCTACGCCTGGGATCTCGTCACCCGCGTCTACGGCCTGTCGAAGGACCGCCTTTACGTCACCGTTTTTCGCGAGGATGACGACGCCGAGCAGTTGTGGCAATCCGTCGCGGGCGTCTCGAAAGGCCGCATCTTTCGCCTCGACGAGAAGGACAACTTCTGGCAAATGGGCGAGACCGGTCCCTGCGGTCCCTGCTCCGAAATCCACTACGATCTCGGACCCGAAGGCGCCGAACCCGGCCGTGAATCCGAAGGGTTTCCACTCGATGGCGGCGGTCGCTTCGTCGAAATCTGGAACTTGGTCTTCATGCAGTTCGATCGCGACACCGAAGGCAAGCTCACCCCATTGCCGCGCCCGTCCATCGATACCGGCATGGGCCTGGAACGGCTCGCCTCCATCCT
Source organism: Bryobacteraceae bacterium (assembly GCA_965225785.1). Classification (GTDB taxonomy): domain Bacteria; phylum Acidobacteriota; class Terriglobia; order Bryobacterales; family Bryobacteraceae; genus Bog-113. The sequence continues at coordinate 821,947 of CBDDBV010000036.1, forward strand.
GCAAGGCAAGCTTTCGAACTACGAGACCGATCTCATTCTGCCGATCGTGCATCGCGCCGCGGAACTGATCGGCGTCACCTACGACGATGACGCGCGTATCGACACCGCGCTCCGCATCAACGCCGATCACGCCCGCGCCACCACGTTCCTCATCCACGATGGCGTCATGCCTTCCAACGAAGGCCGCGGTTACGTGCTCCGTAAGATCATGCGTCGCGCCATGCGCAATGCCCGTTTGATCGGACGCGAGCAGCCTTACCTCTATGAACTCACCGGCTTCGTCGCCGAACTCATGAAGCCCGCTTATCCCGATCTGATGGAAAGCGTCTCCCGCGTAGCGCGGATCGTGAAGGACGAAGAACATCGCTACGCCTCCACGTTCCTGCTCGCCGAGAAAGTCTTCCAGGATGAGGTCAAAACCCTTTCCGATGGAGTGGTTCCCGGGCCCGTTTCGTTCCGCCTCTATGACACCTTCGGCCTGGCTCTCGATGAACAACAGGAGATGGCGCGGGAGCGCGGTCTCACGGTCGATACGGAAGGCTTCGAGATCGAAATGCGACGGCAGCGCGAACGCGCCCGCGCCAGTTGGAAGGGCGCGGAGAAAGGAACCGCTTCCCCGGTCTGGCTTGAGATCCGCGAAGCCAACGGCCGCACAAAATTCCTGGGTTACCACCAGCTCGATTCCACCTCGCGGGTCGTTGCTCTTGTGGCGGACCATCAGCCCGTCGAGCGCATTGAAGCCGGCCAGAACGCCGAACTCGTTCTCGATCAGACGCCGTTCTACGCCGAAACCGGAGGCCAGGTGGGGGACCGCGGAACTCTGCTCAGCTCCTCCGGCGAAGTCGTTGCTTACGTCGAAACCGCGTATCCAGCCGCGCCCGGTCTCACATCGCATCGCATTCGCGCCGTCGCTCCCGTCCGTCTCGGAGACGAACTCAAATCTCACGTCGCCGCCCCGGAGCGTCACTCCACCATGCGCAACCACACCGCTACGCATCTCCTGCACGCGGCCTTACGAAAGGTCCTGGGCCCACATGTCAAGCAGGCGGGCAGCGTGGTGGAACCGCCGCGGCTGCGCTTCGATTTCACGCATTACGCCGCCGTTGATCGCGCTGAACTCACCGAGATCGAGCAGATCGTCAACGAACAGATTCGCGCCAACACCGCCGTGCAAACGGACATCCTGCCCATCGAACAGGCGCTCGCCACCGGCGCCATGGCTTTGTTCGGTGAAAAATATGGAGACGAAGTGCGGGTCGTGTCTATCCCGGGGTTTAGCAAGGAATTGTGCGGAGGCACTCACGTTTCCCGCGCGGGCGACATCGGCGTGTTCAAAATCGTCTCTGAGGGAAGTATCTCCTCCGGCGTGCGCCGCATCGAGGCGGTGACGGGCGAAGAAGGCGTGGCACGTTTCCAAAAGGCCTCTGATGCCGTCACCCGCCTTGCGCAAATGATCCGCGTTGCGGAACCGGAGCTCGTCGAACAAGTGGAAAAGACCCTTGAGGAGAATCGAGCCCTCGAACGCCAGGTGGATCAACTCAAAACTCGCTTGGCCCAAGCGGCCGTCGGCGGACTCGAAACCCAGGCGCTCGATCGCAACGGGGTGAAGATTCTGGCCGCACGCGTCGAAAGCATGGACCGCGCCCAAATGCGCTCGCTCGCCGACGGTCTGCGAAACAAGTGGAAGTCCGCTGTCATCGTGCTGGGCTCCGCCGAGGACGGCGCTGTTTCCATCGTCGCCGCCGTCACCAAAGACCTCACAGCCAAAGTGCAAGCCGGAAAACTGGTGGCCTCCGTCGCGCAGGCGGTGGATGGCAAAGGCGGCGGCCGGCCGGATCTGGCCGAAGGCGGCGGCAAGAATCCCGCGGCGCTCGATGGCGCTCTTGCATCCGTCCGCTCCAACATCGAAGGGCTTCTCTAGCCGATGCCGGAGATGGTGGACGCGATCATCGTCGGTGCGGGGCCAACCGGCCTCGCATGCGGCATCGAACTAAAAAAGCGCGGCTGTTCCGCCATTATTATCGATAAAGGCTGCATCGTTAATTCGATTTATCACTATCCGACGAATCTGGTTTTTTTCACAACCCCGGAACTTCTGGAAATTGGAGACATTCCGATGACCAGCCTGAACGAGAAGCCGAATCGAACGGAGGCTCTGAAGTATTACCGCCGCGTGGCGGACCACTTCAACCTCGAAGTTCGGCAGTACGAGAACGTCGATAAGATCGGCGGTCACAACAACGGGTTCGTCGTCGATACAACGGATCGCTACGGCTGCGCCCAACAGTACCGGTCCCGCAAAATCGTACTGGCCACCGGCTATTACGACGTCGCCAACCGCCTGGACGTGCCCGGCGAAGACTTGCCGAAGGTATTGCACTACTACAAGGAACCGCATCCTTACTACGATCAGGATGTGATTGTCGTTGGCGCCAAGAACTCCGCCGCCATCTCCGCGCTCGAACTTTTCTGGACCGGCGCCCGAGTCACTTTGGTACACCGTGGGCCCGGAATTCACCACCACGTGAAGTATTGGATTAAACCCAATATTGAAAACCGGATTAAGAGCGGAGAGATCAAAGCGTTTTTCGATTCGCGGATCTCGCGAATTCACGAGAAATCCGTGGATTTACTTACACCCTTCGGCGAGGTGTCTATTCCGAATGACTTCGTCTTCGCGCTTGTTGGTTATCGGCCCGATTTGGAATTCTTAGAGGCCAGCGGAATCCGCCTGGATAGCGTCACGCTCCGGCCGCGCACCAATCCGGAAACGCTTGAAAGCGAACGAGATGGGCTCTACTTGGCCGGTGTAATCGTCGCCGGTATGCATACCAACGAAATCTTCATCGAAAATGGGCGGTTTCACGGATTGAAAATTGCCGAGAGTATCGCGTCATCGGTTCACTGAGCGTTGCATACACCTGCAAAAAAACTTTGCCACGGTTTGAAACGTTTTTCCGCTTAAGCCAGTAGAGAGTTGTGGCACAAAAGTTGCAACACTTGAAACCATCACACCATTGGTGGAATCAAAACAGGGGAGTAAGGGAGATTATGCTGGACTCAATTTTAAACTCGGTTTTCGGCTGTAGCCATCGTAGAACAAGCTTTCCGCTAACGCCCGCAAGGCGCAACGGACTAACTGGCAGTAACTTCTCCGGTCAAAAACGTAACGGAACTTATGTGGTTTGCTTGGATTGCGGCAAGGAATTCGACTACAACTGGAAAGAAATGCACATCGGCCAGCCCGTAGCGGCAGGGGCGCCGGGCCGCGCTTCGGAAGTTTTTTCCGTAGTAAAGTAACTTTGCTCCGCGCGTTTCGCAACGCCGCGTGCTAAGTAGCCGCGGCTGGGCTGGTTAGGTACCATTACTATTTTTTAATCCGCGCTCTTACCTGTTCTTCAGTACTAAAGCCTGCCAAGATCGCTAATGACGGCTTGGGCGGCGCGCCTTCCAGAAACCATCGCACCATTGATCGAGGCATTTTCGCGGTGGTCGCCGCAGCAGTAAATTCCCGGCCTGATCCGCACACTGCGTTGCGGCGGGCTTAAGGCGGGCGGCGCTTGATCCGGTTGCGCATGCGGAATGAAGTATCTCCGCAGAAAACGCCATTCCATCGCAGCATGGCCGAACCATTGAGCCAGTTGCGCACGGACGCTGGCGTCATCATGGTCTGGCGCTGCTTCAAGAACGCTGGCGGAGATCAGCACGCTTCCCGGCGACCCATAGGACGGGGCGACGTTGGTCATCACGCAGCAATTGTTCACCGGGCCGGTTCCGTCACCGTTCAATACGAGAATTCCTTCATCGAGCGGCGGTTGCTTGGCTGCGAAGTAGTAGCACCACACACCCTTGGACAACCCGGGGTTGGCTACCTCCTAAAAGACGCGCCGCTTCCGGCATCTCCGTCGCGAGCACGATCGTCCGGCCGGCCAGCGCTGCCAGATCGTCCACCCGGCAATTGCATCTCACTGTACCGGCCGGCAACCTCGCGGCAATCTGTTCCGGAATCGCGGCCATACCCCGCTGCGGAACGGCGCTCTCGCCTTCCGCGAACATGCGGAACACGAAGTCGAACATACGGCTGGAAGTGCGCAGCTCCGGCTCCAGGAAGATGCCCCCCAGGAACGGCCGGAAGAAGCGGTCGATGATGGCCGCGCTGAAACCCTCCTGCGCCAGACGCTCACGGGTCGTTATCTCGTGCCGCAAGAAGAGTTGATCCACGGTGTACTGCGCCAGCGCGGCGCGCAGGCGCGCGATGCGGAACTTGTCGGCAAGCGAACCCACCGGCGAGAGCAGAGTCGGCACCGCGCTCAAGGGCGCGCGAAACGGATCGGCGACGCGATGGAATCCCCCTTCGAAGCGCACCAGCGCTCCCGGGTAGAACGGCTGCAGATCCAGCGCGTCATGATCGAGAACCCTTTGGCATTCGGGGTACGCCGTCAGAAGCACCTGGAAACCGCGGTCCAGCAGAAACCCTTCGAACGGGTCGGTGCGGACGCGGCCGCCGACACCGTCGGATGCTTCGAGGACCACGGGTTTCAGATTGGCGCCGGCCAGTTCACGGGCGCAGCACAGCCCCGCCAGACCGGCGCCGATGATGATGATGGAATCCCGCGGTAAGTCCTCGAACGCCATTAGGATTTCGGCATGGAGTCGCTCGCGAGGATCTCCACCGCATTGCCGCCCGGATCCTGAAGGTAGCAGGAGCGCGTGCCATCCCGGTGTTTCTTGAGCTCGCCGAAACGCTCCGCATGCTCGCTTACCAACCCGATGTGGGCCGGGTGTTGCTCCGGGATCACCAGCGCCAGCCGCATGTTGGCGAAGGCGATCAGCGCCCAGGTTTCATCCTGATAGCGGACCGAGCACTGGAAAGTATCGGTGTACCAGCGGACCGCCTCGGCTATATTCGTCACCGGAATCGCGACATGGTCGATCTGGTCAAGCGTGCCGTCAGCCTTCATAGGCCTATTATCGACCTCGCCGCGGCCAGCCCGGAAAGCGCTGCGCCCTCAATGCGCGGTCGCCCCGAGGAATCGCCGGCGAAGGCGTCTCCGCAGAACACCAGCGGCGCGGCCATGTCCACGGGTAGGCAACGCTCGGGATGCAACTCCACCGGCTTGGCGTATCGCCATCGCTGGAACGATGCGCGGCGGATCGGGCCCGTGAACTCAGCGACCTGGCCGACGATGCGTCCCCAGTTTTCAATCTCATTCCCGTCGAAATACCGGCGGCTGAACTCCCCACTGGTGTGCACGGTGATGGCGGCTTCGGGCGAGATGCCCTTCTGTTGGTTATCCGCCAGGAACTGGAGCGATCCGCTTGAGAACTGCAGAGCGCCCGGCGGCGGCAGCCGCGTCTCGGAGGTTGGGTACGCCATCCAGGTAAGGCACGGCTCATAGCGAATCGCATCCAGGCGGGCCCGCACCTCGCCAGGTACTTCGACGCCGCCCAAGTCCAGCAGGTCCAGCGATTGCGGCACCGGGGGCGTAAGGATCAACCCGTCCGCCAGAAGCTCCTTCGTGCTCGTCGGCGTACCAGCCGAGATACGCACGCGCCACGTGCCCGCGAACGAGACGTCGGCCACCCGTGAGTTCGTGTGGACGTCCAACCCGATGGCGAGGTGCTTCGGAAGCGCCGTCATGCCGTGAGGGACGAAATACCTGGAATGCCCGTCAACCCCTTCGCCGGACGAGCTGGGAAAGCCACGGGACCATTCGGCGATCAGCGCCGCCTGTGCCCACTCCTCGGCCATTCTCGAGAATTCCGGATCTCTGACGGTGACGAACTGCGCGCCGTGATCGAAGACGGCGTTATCGATGCGGCGGGTCGACATGCGGCCGCCCACGCCGCGGGACTTCTCGACGACAACCACCCGAATGCCCTTCGAAACCAGCAGCCGGGCCGCTAAAAGGCCGCTGATGCCCGCCCCCACGACAATGCAGCTTTGGCCTGCTGATAGGCTGGTCACGAGCGGCAAATTTCCCAGGTCCGGGGCACGAGCTTTGGATGAACGGTCCAGCGGCTATGCGCTAGAACTTTGAAGAATGCAGCTAAAGTTGACGCGGGTTGAGTGATTGGCTACTTTGGGTTTCACCCAAATGAAATTCTGGAGGCGGAATGAGTCCTAGCGAAGTATTGAAGTTTGCAGAAGAAAATGGAGCGCGCCAGTTGGATGTCCGGTTCACCGATATACCGGGCTTGCAGCACCACATCTCCTACCCGATCAGCGAGCTTGACGAGGGTTCCTTTGAAAACGGTTTTGGAATCGACGGCTCCAGCATCCGAGGCTGGGCGGCGATCAACGAGAGCGATATGCTTCTTGTGCCGGATGCCAGCACCGCGGTGATGGACCCGTTTTACGAGGTTCCCACACTGGTAATGCTCGGCGACATCAAGGATCCGATCACCAAGCAGAACTATGAACGCGATCCGCGCTGGATTGCGCGGAAGGCGGAGTTGTTCCTCGGCAACGCGGGGGTCGGCGACACGGCTTACTTCGGCGCGGAAGCGGAGTTCTTCGTGTTCGACAACGTGCGTTTCGACCAGAACGCGCACTCGGGATTCTACTTCATCGACGCTGAGGAAGGCCGCTGGAACTCCGGCCGGGAGCGGGACAACCTGGGATACCGGCCCCGCTTCAAGGAAGGCTATTTCCCGGTTCCGCCGACCGATCACTATCAGGATCTGCGCGCCGAAATGGTCGAAGTGATGATCAAGTGCGGGCTGCACGTGGAGTGTCATCACCACGAAGTCGCGACGGCGGGGCAGTGCGAGATCGACCAGCGGTTCAGCACGCTGCTCAAATCCGCCGACAACATGATGCTCTACAAGTACATTGTGCGTAACGTGGCCGCACAGTACGGCAAGACCATCACCTTTATGCCGAAGCCGCTGTTTGGGGATAACGGCAGCGGCATGCACGTTCACCAGAGCATCTGGAAAGACGGTCAACCGCTGTTTGCGGGCGATGGATACGCCGGTATCAGCCAAATGGCTCTCCACTACATCGGTGGCCTTCTGAAGCATGCGCGCGCGCTTTCCGCGATCATCGCGCCCACCACCAACAGCTACAAGCGGCTGGTTCCCGGTTATGAAGCGCCGGTCAACCTGGCGTACTCACGGCGCAACCGCTCGGCGGCGTGCCGCATTCCGATGTACTCGGCCAGCCCGAAGGCGAAGCGCGTGGAGTTCCGTCCGCCGGATCCAGCCTCGAATCCCTATCTTGCGTTCGCTTCGCTGCTGATGGCGGGTCTGGATGGAATCACCAACAAGATCGAGCCCGGCGAGCCGCTGGATAAGGATATCTACGATCTATCTCCCGAGGAGATGAAGAACGTTCCGTCCATGCCGGCGTCTCTCGAAGAAGCGCTCGACTGTCTGGAAGCGGATCATGAATTTCTGCTCAAAGGCGATGTATTTACCGAGGAGCTGATCGAGACCTATATCGCTTACAAACGGAAGCATGAGGCGGATGCCATCCGTCTGCGGCCACACCCCTACGAGTTTTCCATGTACTACGACATCTAAGGTCAGTGAAGCAATAAGTAAGGCAGGTCCGCGGACCTGCCTTACTTATTGCTGGGCAGAAGATGCTCGTAGTATTCCCGATGCGCGTCCTCCGTAACCCACGCGCTTCGGAGAAACAGGATCAGCAGTACGGCGAGCTTCCCGACGGCCGCGATAGCGGCGACCGGGATCACTGTCTTTGGCCGAGTTATTTTCGGGCGGGGATCAGGTGGTTGTAGTAACCGATATTAAACAGGAAGATTTCCTTGAACCGATCCAGGCTCCATAAGTTGCCGCTGATGACGGTGTGAAGATGAGCCCAATATTCGTGTAAGTTCGGATCGGCTATTTTGTTAACGCCGCTTTGAATGGTTTCAACATATCCGGCCGGTATCTCCCGCTCATAGTGACCCACACGCCAGCCTCCGGATTTCATCGGCAGCCGGGCAAGAAACGCGTCGCCTAACGCCATGGGATCGATAATGTGCACGCCCGGACCCGCGTAGTACCCGAACATTCCGATGTAACCGAAAACGATCACCTTCGTATTGTCGAGTCTGGCCTTTTCACCGGCATGGGCAAGCGTCTGGTCCGGCCAAAGATCGCCACGATGATACCGGAGAAGACCGGAGCCGGGGTAATAGTAAGCCCGCTCATCGGCGATACCGCCGTTGTCCACTGGCCAAGGGCTGCCGAACTCGGCGACAGCCGAGGTGACCGTCGGCGAAGGAACCCACATGCCCAGCGCGGCGATGAGCGCGATGGTCACGGACGCAGTCACGGCGCCAGGTTTCCAATACCGCGCTATCAGAGCCGCGCATAGAAATACAGCGGCGCTGAAGAACCGCGCCGACATAAAGTCTCCGCCCACGCGGAGGATGTAAAGTAAGTTGAGAAGGATGCCCAGTCCCAGCATCCACTCCCGCGCAAAGTAAGCGATGGCGAGCCCGATACAGATAACGAACATGGTGGCGGTGTCGCAGCGAAAGGCATTCAAGTAATAGACGATGCCCTGGAAGATCATCTCGCGCGTGGGTATGCCGTTGTTCAGCTTTGCGTACGCCGTGTTCGGAAATAAGAAGCCATAGTAGAAGAGCGAAAAAAGCGACCACGCGATGAAAGGCGACCAGCCCAGCAGAATCCTTTTCCAACTCCGCCAACCCGCGCGCGCGTACACAAGTGCCAGGGATGGAAGAAACAGAAGTACGGTATCCATCCGGTTCGTGACGGCCAAGGCCGCAATCAGTGAAAGTGTAAACGGATCACGTCTGCGCCAGTAGACAAACAGATAAGCGGCTATGGCGAGGTGCGTAGCCGGATTCTCCAATCCCGATACCGAGAAGTCCATGAACGCCTTGGAGAAAATGAGAGCGACGGCGGCGGTGAGGATTCCAATTTCCGCTCCCTCGAACGTGATCAGAAAGAAGGCGGCCAGCGTGAGAACCAGCGACACCACCATCGCGGAAAGATAAACATTTCCGGAGATCCACGTAACGCCAGTGAGTATTGCGGTGAAAAGAGGGTCGGTATATGTCTGGACGCGATCATCTACGTTCCAGCGAAGGCCGTAACCGCGGAGGAAGTTATCGATAACCCGGAAAGAGATGAAGGCGTCTTCCGCGGCCCATGCCGTGCGCAGAAGAAGAATGGCAAGAACGGCCGCGGCTGCAAGCATGACCGCCTTCGCCTCAGGCATGAAGTAAGAGCGCGGGCGCAACCGGGGCGGGTCGATGCCGGTGGATAAAATTGCCACAGAAGTAAGAGTGTACGGCATTGAGCTGGAATGGGGTGAGAGTTTCCGGAAATGAACGGCAAAATTTTGCAAGTCAGCGTGTCACGCGGAGGCGTACCTAAACGCGCCATCGGTGCGGGAGTAATCACGCATCAGGGGATCGAGGGAGATTCGTGGGCGCACCCGCAGATCCATGGAGGGCCGGAGCAGGCTTTGTTGCTGGTCGCGCACGAAGTGATCGAAGGGTTGAAGTCCGATGGGTTCCCGCTGTTCCCCGGGGCTCTTGGCGAAAACCTGACGACGCAAGGCCTGAACGCGGGTAAGTGGCGGTTCGGCCAGGTCTTTCGAGCCGGTTCCGCGCGGCTCCAGATCACCAAGCTGCGCGTTCCCTGCGCAACGATCAAGGTCTATGGAAGCGGCATCGGACGCGCATTGTATGACTCGCGGGCACGCGACGGCGACACCGGTTCGCCCGTGTGGGGGTATGCGGGCGTTTACGCGAGAGTTCTGACCGAGGGCGTGGTCCGCGCCGGAGACGCGATCGACCTGGAGTCGGAATCCGCCTAGTGCGCCACTAACGAGCCCGTTAAGCGGCGGACCCGCGCGCGATCAGCCGACAGAATCAGCAGCGCACACAGGTAGAGCGCGCCGCCCACCAATAGAGTCTGCACGAGCCCCAGGTAAATGGCGCAGACCAGAGCGCCGACCGAACCGAGCACGCTCGACGCCGCGTTGAGCGACCATGCCCAGCGCGTGGAAGGAGAATGCCAGGCTTCCAGACGCTCCAGACCCGTCGGAAAAGGCATGCCCATGACGAATCCCGCGGGGAAGATGAGGACTACGGTGATCGCTATCTTTACCGCGAGCGGCAGCCCCACCCCACCTTCCACAATCACCGTCACGCTTGCCGCCAGAAGAGCCACCAGCGCGGCTACCGCCAGCAGCGCCGTCAGCAGCCGCCCATCCCGCTGCGCGATTAAGTTACGGCTAAAGTAACTCCCCAGACCGGACGACAAAAGCATGGAGAAGATGACGACGGTGAGCGCATAAGTGGGATGTCCCAGGAAGAGGACGAATTTCTGGATGAGCGCGACTTCGATCAGAATATAACCGGCTCCGATGAACAGGAAGTACAGGAGGAACAGCAGCACGCTTTTCTCGCGAGGCAAGCGAGTGCCAAGCAGAACCGGGGGCAGCAGAAGGATGACGGCCACCGCGACGATGCTGACCAGAAGCGATTCGAAGAGCAGCGGAACGGCCACGTTGATCTTGTAATCCGCCGAGTTTCGCGAAGATCCGGATAGGAAAGCGGCGATGTCGCGAGGCTGCACGGTGTAGAAGAAGAAGGGGCGATTGTCGCTTACCGGCGTGATGTTGTAGCGGTAATCGTGTTCAAAACGCGCGGGGTCGGCGGCGGTGAGAAGCGACGTGAATTCGTTGGGAATATGAGCGCCGGGCAGGTAGATCGGGGTCAGGTGCCCGTCGCCGATGGCGGCTTCCGCGCGGCCGATATCCCCCGCGGAAAGTGGCTTGCGTGAAATGACTACGGTATCCTGCGCGCCGAAGCCTGCCAGATCGGCCTTTGTGCCGGCACGCGCCACAATCACGTGGCGGGCGGGGTCGGTCTCGCCCAGCTGCCGCAGAGCCACAATGGCCAGTGAAATGAGGCGCAGGGATTCGCGCGGGGGATCGAAGCCCCAGCGGGTAAATGTCAGCAGGCCGTCATCGGTGAGGTGATTCAGGTAATCGCGGAACGCATCCGTGGTGTAGAGATTGTTCTCACTGAGAGCGAACGCGCCGGCGGCGGTGGACGCCCAGGTATCCACCAGCGTCGCCTGCAGAACTTGAAACTTATCGGTGCTGCGGCGGACGTAACTCCTTCCGTCCTCCACGTGGATATGAACATCGGGACGAAAGTAGAGGCGGCGGCTCAGCTCCGGAAACTTCTGGCGCATGATGGTGGTGGCGATGATCGGATTGATCTCCACCCCGGTTACGTCGTGGCTTCCGGACGCGAGCGCGCGGGAGACGTCCCAGCCGCCACCGGGTCCGATGACCAGCGTTTTCGCGCCGGGCCGGATGTTGTAGGGCAAGCCGGGTCCCTGGTGGAGCAGATCCCGAAGGTTGTCGGGCGTAAGGTGATCGAAGTCGAAGTTCGCGATGCCGGTGGAAGCGTCGGCATCGATGAAGATCATAGGGACGTGGGATTCGCGCTCGGGCGCCAACGCGATCCGCGAGAAGCTGTTCCAACGGACGAACTGTTCCCCTTCCAACTTGTGCCCCTTGGCGTAGTGAATGTCGATGAAGTGATATCGCAGGTTGACGCCGATCAGAAGCGCGAACACCAGGCCTATCGCCACGCCGGCCAGCCTGCCGACCGCATATCCGGACATGTTGAACCAGATGGCGGCCGCGGCGGCGAAGAGAACCGCGACGGACAGAGTGGTGTTCGGACCGCCGAACCATTCGAGGATGGGAACCAGCAACAGGCAACCGGCGGCGGCGCCGAGCAGATCGAAGAAGTACACGCGGTGGACGCGCTCGATGGTTTCCGAAATCACCAGGGAAACGATCATCCCCGAGCCGAGAAACGGAAGCGCGTTGGTGAAGTAGATCAGCGCCAGAGCACCATTGCCGACGGTGGCTTTCTGTCCAAGCACCACCAGGATGGCGATGAGAACGAACAGGCAGTTCAGCAGGCTGAGGCAGCCGAGTTTGCCGTACAGATTTCCCCGCCAGCCCGAAACCACGTAGGACAAGACACCGCCCACGCCGAGCCCGAACAGTGCAATCGAGATGGCGAGAAAAGCGAAGTGGTAGTAGAAAACCACCGAAAAAATGCGGGTGAGAGAGAGTTCCAACAGCAGCGTGGCCAGCGTGGTTAAAGCCACCGCCCCGTAGAGCAGCGGCCAGCTTGGCGGCGGGTTTCGGGTCAAGTTTGTATTGTATCTTCCGTTTGATTTAGCGCGGGCCGGCCGCTGATGCCGCCGGCGCGCCTTGCATCCCAAACGACCGGCGAACGACACTAGGAAGAATGCCAGCAAAAGTTCGAAAAGCCGTTTTCCCGGCCGCCGGTCTCGGCACCCGATTCCTCCCGGCGACAAAAGCCCAGCCCAAAGAGATGCTGCCGCTGGTGGATAAACCGATTATTCAGTACGGAGTGGAAGAAGCGATGCACTCCGGAATTCAAAACATCATCATCGTGACGGGGCGCGGGAAGAGCGCGATCGAAGACCATTTCGATGTGAGCTTTGAGCTGGAGTACATGCTCGAATCGCGCGGAAAGAAAGAACTGCTCAGCATCGTGCGGTCGGTTTCCGACATGATCGACGTCTCGTATATCCGGCAGAAAGAAGCGCTGGGCCTGGGCCACGCGGTCCTGCGGGCGGCGGAACTGGTGGGACCCGAGCCTTTTGCCTGCGTGCTGGCGGACGATGTGATCGACGCGGAGACGCCGTGTCTCCGGCAGTTGCTCGACATCTACGAGTTCTTCAACGCGCCGGTTTTGGCGGTGATGGAAGTGCCGATGGAAAACATCTCCGCGTATGGCGTGGTGGACGCGGAACCGATCTCCCATAATGGAAGCAAAGATCGTGTGTACCGCATCCGCGACTTGGTGGAGAAGCCCAAGGCCGCCGACGCGCCCTCGAATCTGGCCATCATTGGACGTTATGTTTTGACGCCGGAAATTTTCGGATCGATCGCCAGCGTGCAGCCCGGGTCAGGCTCGGAGATCCAATTAACCGACGCCTTGAAGCACATGCTGCGAAGCCGTCCGATCTATGCGTACCGCTTTGAAGGCAAGCGCTACGACGCGGGGGACAAGCTGGGTTTTCTGAAGGCGACGGTGGAATTCGCCCTGCGCCGCCACGACCTGGGTCAGCAATTCCGCGAATACCTGCGGGCGCTTGAATATTAACCTGAAAGACGAATCTGGAATCGACAAGAATACGAATGGCATGTGGAAACTCCTGGGGCTTGCCCTGATGGCTCTCGCGCTACAGGCGGAGATTGTAACGGATGTGCGGACGGCGATGGCGGGACGGGATCTCAGCCTGGCGTCCAGATTGGTGGCCGACTATCACGCGGCCCATGGCGTTACGCCTGAACTGATCCTGGCCGATTCCTGGGTCGGCCGCGGACTCCTGGAATCCGGCAATTTGACCGAAGCCGATAAGCACGCGGGGGAAGCGAGAACGTGGGCTCTCCAAATGCTTGCGAGCCGTAAACCGGATGCGGAACCAATCTTGCCGGAAGGGTTGGGCGCGGCAATTGAGGTTCATGCGCGGGTGCTTGAGAAAAGCGGAGAGCGTTCGCAAGCGGTGTCCTTTCTGCGCGGCGAATTAGTGCGCTGGCGCGAAACGAGCATGCGGGCGCGGATTCAGAAAAATCTGAACCTGCTCACGCTGGAAGGCAAGCCGGCGCCGCCGCTGGACGTCTCAAAATGGACGGGTGACGTGAAGCCGCAGCCGCTGAGCGCGTTGCGCGGCCATCCGGTGCTTCTCTTCTTTTGGGCGCACTGGTGCGCCGACTGCAAAGCCGAGGCCGGCGTGATTCAAGACCTGCTGGCGCGCTACGGCCCGGGCGGATTGAAGGTGATCGGCCCCACCATGCACTATGGCTTTGTGGGCGGCGGCGAAGAAGCGCCCCCCGATCAGGAGACGGCGTGGATCGAAGAGACGCGCAAGAAATATTATGCGCGGATCGGCATCATGCCCGTGCCGGTGAGCGAAGTGACGATGCGGCTATACGGCGTGAGCACCACGCCGACGCTGGTGCTGGTGGATGGACAAGGCATCGTGCGCATGTATCACCCAGGTCTGATGAGCTTCCAGGAACTGGCGCCAATCGTCAAGAAGACGATGGGTTGATCGCCCGTTCCACCGCGTCGGGATCATACGGAAGCGCCACCGGTTGATTGCCGAACGTGGGCGCGATCATGGTCCCATCCGGGGCCGCCAGTTGTCCCGTGTGATAGCGCAGAATGTAATCCGGATCTTTCAAGACATTCCCGGTGAGTACGGCAACCACGTCCGCCTCGCGCGCAACCGTCCCGGCCGCCGTGAGCTTACGCAATCCGGCCAGAGTGGCCGCGGACGCGGGCTCGCACCCGATCCCGCACTGCCCGATGACGGCCTTGGCATCGGCAATTTCCTGCTCCGTCACGCGCTCCACCACGCCCTGCGTGGTTTCCATTTCGAACTGCGCCTTGGGCCAGGAAACCGGGTCGCCAATCTTGATCGCGGTGGCCAGCGTTTGCGGATGCGGCTCCGCCAGAAAGTGCTTCTCGCCCGCCGCATGCATGTATTCGTAGAAGGGCGACGACCCTTGCGCCTGAATCACGGCGAGCCGCGGCAACCGATCGATAAAGCCGAAAGACCGCAATTCGCGCAGCGCTTTCCCGAACGCGGACACGTTGCCAAGATTGCCGCCGGGCAGCACGATCCAGTCCGGGACGCGCCAGTCCCGCTGATCGAGCATCTCCATGATGATGGTTTTCTGGCCTTCGATACGGAACGGATTAATCGAGTTCAGGAGATAAATGCCAAGCTTCTCCGCCAGCACGCGAACCAGCGCGAGGATCTGATCGAAATTAGCTTCGATCTGAAACGTGCGCGCGCCATACTCGAGCGCCTGAGCCAACTTGCCGAAGCTGATGTTGCCATGCGGTAGAAAGATGAATGGCTCCAGACCGGCGGCGCTGGCATAGGCGGCCATGGACGCGGAAGTGTTTCCGGTGGAGACGCAGGCCACGCGGCGCATTCCCAGTTTGCGCGCCTGCGCCACGCCGCACGTCATGCCGTTATCTTTGAAAGATCCGGTGGGATTGAAGCCCTGATGCTTGAACGCGAGCGCGCTGAGTCCGGCGTATTCGGCCGCGCGCGGGGCGTCCAGAATCGGCGTGCATCCCTCGCGCAACGTGGTGATTCGATCGGGCGCAAACGGGGGAAGAAACTCGCGGTATCGCCATACACCACTCTGATCGATGGGCTGGTTCGACATGCGCCGCTCGCGCCAGAGGCGCTTCGAGAAAACGGGATCCGGGCCGTGCCGTTCATAGGCGACTTCGAGCAGTCCTCCACAGCGGGAGCACGCATACAAAACTGCGTCCGCGTCATACCGGGCGCGGCAATCGGGATTGAAACAAAGGAGATGAATGCGGGGCGAATCCATTTGAATGTCTAATTAAAGCGCGATTAAAAAGGGGCGATCGAGGGTTCTAAGCGCAACTCCCAGTTGACCGCGAGCGTTCATCATAGTGAGAATGAGAACCGGGATAGAGTTTGGCAATAAACTAGCTCGGATCTCATTGGAGGAAAAACAATGAAACGGAAATTGCTCCTTGCTTTCGCATCCGTCGTGATGGCGGCGGGAACAGCGATGAACGCGCAGGTCGTGGTTCGGGTGGGTCCGCCCGCCCCGATCGTGGAAACGCGGCCGGTGGCGCCAGGACCGGGATACGTGTGGACTCCCGGCTACCATCGCTGGGATGGTAACCGATACGTTTGGGCCCCCGGCGCCTACGTATTGCCTCCGCGTCCGCACGCGGTTTGGGTTCCGCATCGCTACGTGCGCCGCGGCGGCGGGTATGTGCTGGTCGAAGGGCACTGGCGTTAAGAAAATGGCGTGAGGCCCGCGGATGAACTCGGGTCTCACGCCGGTTGTTGTTGTGTCATGCAGTGGAGGGTTCCCAGCCCCCACACCAGTTCCACGGCGTGAATGCCAATCACGCGCCGGTCCGGGAACACTTCCGCCAGCGTGTTGAGGGCGATGCGATCGTGCGGATCGTTGAATGTCGGTACCAACACGCACTCGTTCGCGATGTAGAAGTTTGCGTAGCTTGCGGGCAGGCGCCTCCCTTCAAATTGGACCGGTTGGGGCATTGGGAGAGTGAGAATCTTGAGCGGTTCGCGTTGCAGGATTTCCAGATTTTCCCGCAGGGGTTCATGGTTCGGATCGTCGCGGTTCGGTTCTTGTGCGATTACGACGGTGTCCGGTGCGACGAAGCGGGCGAGATCATCGATGTGCCCGTGGGTATCGTCTCCCGCGATCCCGTTTTTTAGCCAAATGACGCGATCGGTACCAAGGAAATCGTGCATGGCATGTTCGATTTGCATGGTTGTGAGATGCGGATTGCGCGCCTGGATCGGGCTTAGCAGGCACTCTTCCGTGGTCAGCAGCAGGCCTTGGCCGTTGACGTCAATGCTGCCGCCTTCGAGCACCAGGCCGGGTTCCCAGGCGTCCATCCCCAGCGTGTTTATGAGCGCGGCATTGACGGCGTTGTCGAGATGCCAGTCATCGTACTTCGCCCAGGCGTTGAAAATCCAGTTGGTAATCGCAACTTCGCCCTGGGAGTTGCGGATGAAGAGCGGAGCGTAATCGCGCGTCCATACGCGATCGGTGGGAATGGCGAAGAACTCAATCGCCTTCAAGTTAGCGCCGGTCTTATGTAGCATGCGCGTCGCGCGCTCGGCTGCTTCGGGATCATCGACCAGAATCCGAACCCGTTCCACTTCGGCCAGCTTGCGGACGATCTCGCAGTACACCCAGGGAATCGGTGCAAAACGGCCGGGCCAATCCTCCTTGTTGTGAGGCCACGCAATCCAGGTGGCCTCGTGCGGTTCCCACTCGGCGGGCATGCGGAAGCCCAGCTCGCGCGGGGTAGCCCGGTTCATCCCACCAGCATCCGGTTGACGATGGGCGCGTAAGCGTCGATGCGCCGGTCGCGCAGAAACGGCCAGTTCCTTCGCGTCTCATCGATCACGCGCGGATCCACGTCGGCAATCAGGATTTCTTCCTTGTCATGAGACGCCTGCGCGATGACGCGGCCAAACGGATCGGCGATGAAGGATCCGCCCCAAAATTCCAGGCCGCGCTCGGGAGGACCCTCAAACCCGACGCGGTTGACGGCCGCGACATACACGCCGTTGGCAATCGCGTGCGAGCGTTGGATGGTACGCCACGCGTCATATTGCGCTTCGCCGAACTCATCCTTCTCGGCGGGGTGCCAGCCGATGGCCGTCGGATAGAACAGAACGCTGGCTCCGGTGAGCGATGCGATGCGCGCGCCCTCCGGATACCACTGGTCCCAGCACACCAGCGCGGCGACGCGGCCCGACTTCGTATCGAAGCTCTTGAATCCGGTATCGCCCGGCGTGAAGTAAAACTTCTCGAAGTAAAGCGGATCGTCCGGGATATGCATTTTGCGATAAATGCCCAGCAGTTCGCCGCCCGCGTCGATCATCGCCGCGGTATTGTGGTAAAGCCCTTGCGCGCGCTTCTCGAAGAGCGAGGCGACGATGGCCACATTTTGCTCGCGAGCCACCTGAGAAAGCCGATCCGTGGATGGCCCCGGTATGGACTCCGCCAGATCGAACAAGCGGGCGTCTTCCTCGCGGCAGAAGTACTGCGACCGGAACAATTCCTGCAGGCAGACGACGTTCGCGCCCTGCGCGGCCGCGTCTTTAATCCGCTCCGCCGCTTTCTCCAGATTCGCCTCGGGATCGGTGGAGCAACTCATCTGCACCAGCGCGATCCGAAATTTCTTTTCCGTCACTCGTATTATTGTAGGTGTCGCCGCTTGCGGGCCCCCCGTACTTCGCCGTGATTTTCACCAGCCTTCGGACCGAAGGGGAACAAGGCTACGGAACCATGGCGGTCAGGATGGAAGAACTGGCGCGGGAGCAGCCGGGATTTCTGGGGATCGATTCCGCTCGCAGCGAAGTCGGCATCACGGTTTCCTACTGGCGGGACCTGGAGAGCGTCCGCAACTGGAAACAACAGGCGGAACATCTGACCGCCCAGCAGCGCGGGCGCGCGGTCTGGTACGAGCACTATACGGTGCGCGTTTGCCGAGTGGAACGGGAGTATTCGTTCGACCGGTGAAGCGGCTCTTTCTGTTCGACATCGACGGCACGCTGATGCGTGGCGCCGGGCCGGCTCACGGCAACGCATTGGTGGAGGCCATCCGGCGCGTGGTGGGAATCGAAACGAGCATGGAGGGGATTCCGGTGCACGGGATGCTGGATCAGGATATCTTGCGCTGCATGCTGCGCGACGGCGGAGGCGGCCACATGGAAGAGATCATCCGCGTCGCCCAACAAATTTATCCCGGGGCTTGTCCCGACCTGACGGGCAAAGTTCTGCCCGGCGTGCGCGAGACGCTGGCAGAGATTTCCGCCAACCACTACCCCGCGGCGTTGGTCACCGGGAATCTGACGGACATCGGCTGGACGAAGGTGGAGCGCGCCGGCCTGCGGCAATACTTCCAATGCGGCGCGTTCGCCGAGATGGCGGGCACGCGCGCGGAGCTGGCGGAGATGGCTTGCCGGCTGGCGGGCGCCGCGGCCCATACGCAAGTCACGCTGATTGGCGACTCGCCCAGCGATGTCGAGGCGGCCCGGGTAAACGGCTTTCGCTGCGTCGCGGTTGCGACGGGAATGACGCCGCGCGCGTCGCTCGAAGCGCTGGGGCCGGCCCTGGTGCTCGATGATCTTTCGCGCGCGGGGGATCGCGCCCGGCTGATTCACGGCTGAGCGGGCGCGGCGTTAAACCGTATTCCCAGCTTGGGCCGAACACCTTTGAAGTACAGGATGCCGCCGGGGTCCGACCGCGCCTCATGCATCTCCTCGTCATCCGCTTCCACATGGAAGGCCGTGCGCGGCGACAGCCCGACCACGAAGAGATCGTTGGCCTCTTTTCCACCGGCTTGCAGCTTTCGGCCTTGCGGCGAGAAGAAGATGACCGCTTCGTCCAAGTCCATCGGCGCGGACATTTCACGAGGATTTAACGGCACCACGCGCCCGTCTCGAAACTCCTGCAGCTTGCCATCGGCATAAGCGGCCCAGTGCGCGTCGTCTTCCCAGCTCGATCGCACAAACAGGCGCCCGAGCAGTTCATCGTGGATTACCAGAGGAACGTGATAATAGCTCAGCCCGGGCTGGTAGGGATTGGCCCACAAAAATTCATACGGGCTTCCGAATGGGCCGCGCATCAGAAACCGATCGTTCATCAGCCAGCCCTGCAGCACCTGGCTCTCGGGAGCGTTCGTATCGAACGCGACCATGGCGAGTTCGGCCGCGCGCGACAACGCCGCGACGCGCAGGTCCGGCTCACCGGCCGCGGGCGAGAACGGAATGTGAAACTCATTCTCGGCCGCGGGAAATGGCGCGGGGTAATAGGAGAGCAGGTCGATTAGAGGAAGTTCGCTGAAGAACTTCGGGAAATCCTCGCGCAGATCGAGGTTGAGGTTATCGCGCACGGCGTGAAGGATTTCATAGAGCGCATATGTGTCGGATTCGGAAAAAGCGGAGTGCCCCGCGCGCAACGCCGGGATCATGCGCCCGCGCCATTCACGCTCGAGGAACCGCTGGAGCGCGGCCGCCGAAGCCGCATCGTCATCACCCGCCAGAGCGATGGCGGCGAGCACCTGCGACCGCGCGTCCGCAAGATCCCGGGACGGCTGCTCGATTCCCGCGCGCAAGCGTGCGGCGAGGGTGCGGCGGTCGTCAGGCTTCAACTCGTCCTGGCACCAATCGAACACCAGCGCCGTCTGCCGCAGGTCATATTGCGCGGCGCTCACGCGATCGATCGCGCGGCGGGCGGCGGCTTTGTCGCCGGAGATCTTGTACTCAAGGGCGTCCGCAAACGCCGGCTCCGGCATGGGCGCGCCGCCTGAAACCAGAAGGTGAAACTGTTCCCATCGCATGGAGTTCCGCTCGCGCTCCCGGCGCAGCAGCCGCAGCCTTTGCGGTCGAAGGAACAGACGCGGATGTTCGGTGTAAACCTGGAATGATTCGGGGCCCGCTTGCGGCGCGGCGGGCGGGACGGCGGTCAGCAAAGCGATTCCAATGAGCAGGCAGGTCCGCATCCGAGCCGATTGTGGCATAAAGCGACAATATCGATGCGATGAGGTTGGGATTGGAGCCGCCTTGCATGGTAGGAGAACGATAAGAACATCCATTTCTTACTGGAAGTGTTTTATACAATGCTGCGCATGGGCTCTGAAACGCGGTGAACATCGAGGACGATGGTCTGAAATGCCCGGAGGTCGGTGCATGGGCGGAAACGAAACACCGTCTCTTGGCACTGTACGACCAGTTATTTTCGACAGGCATGAAGCATAAGTGGGATCAGCGAGTGTACATTGATTTGTATGCCGGTGCGGGCTACGCACGTATAAGAGGCACCCGGAAGATAATTCCTGGTTCGCCGATGCTGGCTTTGAACGTCCCCAGTCCATTTGATAAATACATTTTCTGCGAGGAAGATGAAGAGCTGCTGGAGGCACTTAAGGCGCGTGTCAAGCGAATCCAGCCAAACGCGCAGGTGGCCTACATAGCTGGTGCTTGCGACTCCCATATCGACGATATCTGTAGCGAGATCCCTATGGGTTCGCCCACCAATAAGGTCTTAAGCCTGTGCTTAGTTGACCCATTTGACTTCGGCCTGAAATTCAAGACTTTGAAGCGGCTCTCAACAGTGTTCATTGATTTTATGGTCCTGCTTGCGGCCGGCATGGACGCGAACCGCAACTATGATCACTATGTCGAGGGCGATTCAACAAAGATTGATGAGGCTCTCGGCAACTCGGAATGGCGGGAACGCTGGGCGAGCGCAGGAGCAAGACGGAGCGACTTCCCGCAGTTTCTGGCCAAGGAATTTTCTAGGAGCATGCATTCGCTTGGGTACCTAGAGCAGCCATTGGATCGGATGAAACTGGTGCGCTCTTCCGAAAGCAATTTGCCTCTCTACTACCTCGCGCTATTCTCCCGGAGCCGCACGGCATATAAGTTCTGGAACGACGTTCTGAAGTACGCTGACGATCAAACGGCTTTTGACTGGAAATAACCCAATGTCACTTCTGTCGAAAATCGAGTGGACTGACGCGACTTGGAACCCGGTCCGCGGCTGCACCAAAATTAGTCCGGGTTGCAAGCATTGCTACGCCGAGCGCTTCGCGGAACGCTTCCGCGGGGTGCCGGGTCATCCCTTTGAGCAAGGTTTCGACTTGAAACTGGTTCCGCATAAGCTCGGCGAACCCTTGCGGTGGGGCGAGCCTCGGATGGTTTTCGTGAACTCCATGAGCGATCTATTTCACAAGGACGTGCCGGATTCATACATTTCGCGGGTGGCAACGACAATGCGCTTGGCCCGGTGGCACACATACCAAGTGCTGACGAAGAGATCGGATCGTCTCCGCGATATGTTAAACAATTCCTTGCGAGAAGTAGCTGAGGAACCGCACGTCTGGTGGGGAGTATCGGTTGAAGACCGGAAGTACGGGCTGCCAAGAATCGCTGATCTGCAAGCGGCTCGCGCCGCAGTCCGTTTCCTATCCATCGAGCCGCTCCTGGAAGATGTCGGGGAGTTACCGCTCGAAGGGATCTCTTGGGTAATCGTGGGTGGCGAAAGCGGGCCCGGCGCACGCCCGATGCGGGAGGATTGGGTGCTCTCGATTCAAGAGCAGTGCAAAAACGCGAGTGTCGCATTCTTCTTCAAGCAGTGGGGAGGCGTTCGAAAGAAATTGGCCGGCAGAACACTGCGGGGCCGTACTCACGGGGCGACCCCGAAACGCATAATTAATCCGACGCTGCCGGCGATGTTGAGACTGGCGCACGCACGCGCAATGGAAAGCGGCGAACTGGTTCAGGTGAGCGGCGCGCCCGCCGGAAATCCCGTGGCACCTACGTCAGGCTTGATCTCGAAGCAAGCTGGGCTTATGAAACATCATCCGGACGAACGTATATGACTAGATACATCGCACTTTTGCACCGCTCAGTGGAAGCCGTTCGTAAAGCGGACGCGGACTGGGTCGACATGAAGGACGCAATCGTGGCGACCGTGTCTTTATTGCCGCCGCAAGGGAAAGTGCTTCGGGTTCAGGTGACCATGGACGAACGGCTTCTGGCTCGCATCGACGCTGTGACGAGGAACCGCGGTGCCTTTCTATCGCAGGCCGCATCGCGGGTTCTCGAAAACGGTTAGTGCGCCTACCGAAGCTGTGTCAACCCGACACAGCAGGCCGTTCCGCCGGACACATCGCTCGCCCGCTTAGTACCAGAGTTCCCGAGACAAATCAATCACTTACCCGCGACATGCCCGCGGTGGCCGGGTTGCTATTATGAACAGCGAATCGGGAGAAGATTCTTCTTCTCTAACCTGCCCTCTACTGCAACTGGTGGGCGACTTCAGGGGTGAAGGGTAAAACATCGGCTAACGGTAGCCGCTGTTGCAGCATACTCGGATCTCTGTTGTCCGCACGTTGCAGCTGAGGGGTTTTTTTCAGCGCCTCTTTTGTTACCAACTCAATGTCCGCGTGCGCGGCATCTCCGCCACATTCGGCAGATACAGCGTGTGGCATCGCTCGCATCGGTAGATCTCATTTCCGAAGCGGGCTTTCACCTCATCCGGAATTTCATACCAGCGCTTTAGATGCCCCAGGCACGTCTTTCCTTTTGCGTTCAGTTCATCGCACGCCCTCATGCGGGGCACGCGCCGCTTCACCTTCAGGCCCGTCTCGAGCGTCGCCACCAGTTCGGATTGCAGCGGGTGGTGCGGACGCGGATAATCCGGACTCATGAACGAGCCGCTGCCCAAACGGCCGATCCGAAGGCGTTTAACCGGAAGCTCCCGCCGGCGCCGATCGGGTCTCCGAAAATCTGCCGGCCGCCGCCGGACGCCGGCTGCCGAAGTTCCACCTTCACCGGCTGATTCCTCAGGTTCACCGCCACCAGAAGGTCTTCTTCGCCGCGCCGCCGGAACACCACCACGTGCTCGTCCGCCGAATGGTCCACCCATTCCAGCGCGCCGTGCCGCAGCGAACTCGCATTCCTCCGCAGGGCGACCACGCTCTTGCAATACGGCAGGAAGTCCGGCCGGCGCGCCTGAATCGGCCAGAACACTTTGAGCCGGTAGAACATCGCGTCACTGCCGCTTTCCGTGGAGTCGCCCACTTCCGTGCCGTTGTAGATCATGGGAACGCCATCCAGCGTGAACATGAGGGCGAAAGCGGCCTTCGCGCCGTTAAGCCCAAACAGGTTGACGGCCCGCTGCTCATCGTGGTTGTCGGCGAATCGCAAATGCAACGCGTCCGGCTGATACTGGGCCTTCTGTTGTTCCCAGGCCTTTCGCACATCCGAAGCGGGAGCGTCGCCCGCAATCACCGCCTTCATCGCCTTGTAAACCACCCACGAGTAATCGATATCGAACGCGCGCCGCAGAAGATCCGGTTGATCCCACTCGGCCAGCATCATCAGATCCGGCTTCACCTTCTCCAGTTCGGGCCGCGCCTGCTCCCAGAAAGAGGTCGGCACCAGCCCGGCCACGTCGCATCGAAAGCCATCCAGGTGGAACTCGCGCAGCCAGTATTGCAGCATCGCGATCATGTAATCGCGCACCGCCGGGTTGTCATAATTCAGGCCCGCGACATCGGTCCAATCCGGATTCGCCTGCATCGGACGGCCCTGCGCATCCTGATGGTAGAAGTCCGGGTGCTCCATGAGCACGCTGTCCCATGAGGTGTGGTTGGCCACCACGTCGATGATCACCCGCATGCCCAGCCCGTGCGCGGAATCCACCAGCCGATGAAGGTCGTCCTTATTCCCATAATCGGGGTTGATGCCGTAGTAATCGCGAATCGCATACTGGCTTCCGAGCGGCGGCTTTCGCCGCAAAACCCCGAGCGGATGAATCGGCATCAGCCAAAGCAGGTTCACTCCCAGATCCCGCAGGTCGCCCAACCGCGCCGTAACTCCGGCGAAATCTCCCGCCGCCGAGAATGTCGCCGTGTTGATCTCGTAGATCACGCAGTCGCTGAGCCATGCGGGCATAGGTCGATTATGGCAGCGGGCTTATGATGGAAGCGAGCCGATGCCTCTCGTCCCTTCCAATATTGCTTCCCTGCGGCCCTATGAGGCGGGGCGCAACATTGAGGAAGTTCAACGCGCCTACGGCCTTTCGAAGGTCACCAAACTGGCTTCCAACGAGAACCCGCTCGGCCCATCCCCCCGGGCGCTCGAAGCCATGCTGCGGCCGATGTCCCGCCTGAATCTTTATCCTACCGGCGGCCGCGAGTTGCGGGAGCGTCTAGCCGCCGCGTTCGAGTTAAAGCCCGAAAACGTGATCGCCGGCAGCGGTTCGGAAGGCATCATGTCCAACATCATCCGCACGTTCCTGGGCGATGATGATGAGGTTCTCACCACCGAGGGCGCCTTCATCGGATTCCAGGTGCTCGCCAAATCGCGCGGCGTCGCTTACCGCACCGTGCCTTACCGCGATTGGGCTTATGACCTGCCCGCGCTGGCCGACGCCATCACCGGCCGAACCAAGATCATTTATCTGGCGAACCCCAACAATCCCACCGGAACCATCTTCACCCGCGCCGAGTTCGACGCCTTCTACGCGCACGTGCCTGAACGCGTCCTCATCATCCTCGACGAAGCCTATTTCGAATACGCCAAAGACAATCCGCGCTACCCGGATTCCATGCACTACCGCTATGACAACGTCATCACGCTGCGCACGTTCTCGAAAGCGTACGGTCTGGCCGGCGTGCGCATCGGGTATGGCTTCGCGCATGAGGAGTTGATCGCCAACCTGCTTAAGGTGAAGCTGCCTTTCGAGCCCGGCGCCATCGCGGAAGCGGCCGGTTTGGGAGCGCTCGATGACCGCGAGTTCCTTCATCGCACGCTCGAACTGAACTTCCGCGGCATGCGCAAGGTAAACGAAGGCCTGCGTTCTCTGGGCGTTCCGTTCGTGCCTTCCAACGCGAACTTCGTGATGACGCTATGGGAGACGGAAGCCGAAGCGTTGCGCGTCACCGAAGATCTGTTGCGCGAGGGCATGATCGTCCGTCCCCTCAAGGGCTTCGGCATCCCGCGGGCGGTGCGCGTCACCATCGGGACCGAGTCCGAAAACACTGCATTTCTCGACGCGATGGAAAAAGTCACCGCGTCCGTGAAGGTCTGACACTTCCAAACCCAAGGAGATCGTTATGCCCCAAGTCTTAGAACCGTCCGCGGCATCGCAAACCGATCCGCAATCGATTGATTTTCTACCGCTCAACGGCACCGACCACGTCGAATTCTACGTGGGCAACGCAAAACAGGCGGCTCACTTCTACCGCACCGCGCTCGGCATGAGTCTCACCGCCTATCGCGGTCCGGAAACCGGGACGCGCGACCGCGTTTCCTACGTGCTCGAACAAAACAAAATCCGTTTCGTTCTGACCACGCCGCTCAAGCCGGATCATCCCATCGCCGCCCACATCGCGCTGCATGGCGATGGCGTGAAGGACGTCGCTCTTTGGGTGGACGACGCGGAATCGGCGTGGCGCGAAACCACCAAACGCGGCGCCCGCAGCGCCACGGAGCCGCATACCGAGCGCGACTCCCAGGGAGAAGTGCGCTTGTCATCCATCGCCCTTTATGGCGACACCGTACATACGTTCGTCGAGCGCAAGAACTATACCGGACCCTTCCTGCCCGGCTTCGTGGCCGTCCCTCAACCCGACCCGCTCGCGCGCCCAACCGGCCTGAAGTACGTCGACCACATGGTGGGCAACGTCGGCTGGGGCGAGATGAACACGTGGGTGTCGTTCT
Source organism: Bryobacteraceae bacterium (assembly GCA_965225785.1). Classification (GTDB taxonomy): domain Bacteria; phylum Acidobacteriota; class Terriglobia; order Bryobacterales; family Bryobacteraceae; genus Bog-113. The sequence goes on from CBDDBV010000036.1 coordinate 847,786, forward strand.
ACCGCGACGTGATGAACTTCCGCGAGTACCAGCACTTTGACGATAAGGACATTAGTACCGAATACTCCGCCTTGATGTCGAAGGTGATGGCCAACGGCAACGACCGCGTGAAATTTCCCATTAATGAGCCGGCCGAGGGAAAGAAAAAGTCCCAGATTGAAGAATACCTGGACTTTTATCAAGGCCCGGGCGTGCAACACATCGCCATGGCAACCGGCGACATCATCGAGACTGTGAGCCGCCTGCGCGCGCAGGGAATTCAATTCCTGCAGATTCCCACCAGCTACTACCAGCAGTTGGAGGCGCGCGTCGGCAAGATCGATGAACCCATCGGCGAACTCAGCGCGCTGGGCATTCTGGTGGACCGCGATGACGAGGGCTATATGCTGCAGATCTTCACCAAACCGGTGGAAGACAGGCCGACTTTATTCTTCGAAATCATTCAACGCAAGGGCAGCCGGAGCTTCGGCAAAGGAAACTTCAAAGCGCTGTTTGAAGCCATCGAGCGCGAGCAGGATTCCCGCGGAAACCTCTGACACCGATCCGTTCCGAGACTGGAGTAAACGCGTCCTCATTCCGTATCCCGGGGTAAGCCTAGCTGTTCTTACCCCATACGAGGATTGCTGACAATGCGCCCGGCGTCTAACCACGTTTCGGATTTTCCCAATTTTCACGGCCGCTTGCAATTTTGTCTTGTGCTCGTGATACACTTCTTACCTTCGCCCCAGAGAATTCCACGTTTGAATTCAAATCTTCGCCCGAAGCAAAAAAACATTTTAGGAGCAAAAATTATGCGTTTCTTCAGACTTTGGCCGGCCCTTTTTCTGGCATTGCCATGTTTCGCCACCCTTACGGTAACCATGACCCCGTCCGTGGCTTCCCCCCAACTAATCGGCACGCCTGTCACGTTCACCGCGACGGCGACCGATACTTCCGCCGGAACCATCAACTACCAGTTCAGCGTGGCCAAGAGCGGGCAACCGTATCAGGTATCGGTCGATTTCAGCTACGTCAACACCTATGTATTCGCCCCCTCGCTGCATGAAGGGTCTTACAGCGTTCAGGTGGTCGCCGAGAACCTGTCCACCAAGGCCACGGCAACGGCGCAGGTGACTTACAACATCGGCTCACGCGTCACCGGATCCACTCCCGCCATCACCGCCGTGCAGAACCCGCTGGTGGCTCTTTATAGCGCCCCTTCCTGCCCTTCCGGTAGCAGCATGTACATCGTTTTTCAAACTTCCACCGGCGTGGGGAACCACACGGACGGACGGCCGTGCGCGCCTCCGTCAAGCATGAACTTCTACATCGGCGGGATGTTGCCCTCGACGACATACAACATGCACTATGTCGTGCAAACCGGGTCGAGCAAGCAGTCCGGCCCCACCGGTACTTTTAAGACCGGCGCGCTGCCGGCGGGAATCCCGTTCCCCGCGATTACGGTCCCCACGCCGGCAACGTCAAAGACGGCAACGGCGCAGAGCGTTCTGCTCATCGACAACCTCACAAACTCCACCACTTCGCTCTTTGTTCCCACGGCGACGGACCTGAGCGGCAACACGCTCTGGTATTACCCGAAACTCGCCACTTCCGTCCAGGCGGGTGACTTCTACATCCGGCCCGTTACCGGTGGAACCTTCATGCTGAACATCGCCGATCCGTCACTGCCCGTCAATAATCAGAAGGGACAGTTCTGGCGCGAGATCGATCTGGCCGGAAACACCATCCGCGAAACCAACGTCACCCGCGTGAGCGCTCAACTGAACAGCTACGGCGCGCTGGGAGTCACGGATTTCGACCACGACGCCATTCGTTTACCCAATGGCCATACGCTCATCCTGTGCAGTCAGGAAGAGATCTTCCCCGCCGGTACTCAGGGCGCCACCGCGCCGCTGGATATCGTCGGCAATCTGATTGTCGATCTTGACGCCAATCTGCAGGTGGCGTGGTGGTGGAGCGCGTACGATCACATGGACGTGAACCGCCCGGCCGTGTTAGGTGAGACGTGTGCACCCGGTCAACCTGGCTGCCCCCCGCTGAACCTCGCCTCGACGGCCGCCGACTGGCTCCACGGCAACTCGCTGAATTACATTCCGGCCAGCGGCGACATCCTTCTTTCCGTCCGCAACCAGGACTGGCTCGTCAAGATCGATTACAACAACGGCGCCGGAACCGGTGCGGTGCTTTGGGAGATGGGTGTCGATGGCAACTTCACGTTCACCGGCTCCAGCGATCCGTATCCGTGGTTCTCGCACCAGCATGACGCCGAATACGAGTTGGGCGGCACCACCGTTCTCTCGCTCTTCGATAACGGCAACACCCGCGTTTCCCAGAACCCCGGCGAGAACAGCCGCGGGATGGTGCTCAACGTAAATGAACCGGCCCTTACCGTCAGTTCGTTCCTGACGCAGGATCTGGGCATCTACTCTATGGCCGTCGGAAGCGCCCAGCGTCTCGACAACGGCGATTACCACTTCCTGGCCGGATTCGTCAATCCGTCCCTGAACTTCGAGTACAGCCCCGCCGGCGTTCTCACTTACGAGTTGTCCAATGGGAGCCAGGCTTATCGCTCCTACCGGATGGATTCGTTGTACATCCTCGACGGACCTTCCAACTAATCGGGAGTGCGCCGTTTACTCATCGATACGGACACGGCATCGGATGATGCCGTCGCCCTGATCATGGCGTTGATGGCCCGGGATGTGGAAGTCCGGGCCATCACCACCGTCGCCGGCAACGTGCCCGTCGGCCAAGCCACGCAGAATGCTCTCTACGTCGCCGAGTTATGCGGTTCTAAAGTTCCCGTGCACGCCGGCGCCGGCAAGCCGCTCTTGCGGGAGTGGGTCACAGCGGAGTGGTTCCACGGCAAAGATGGCATGGGCGATCACGGCTATCCGCCGCCGTTACGCCAGCCCGAGCCAACGCATGCGGTGGATGCGATCATCGCCGCGGCGCACGATACTCCCGAACTCCTCGTCGTCACTCTAGGGCCGTTAACCAACCTCGCTCTGGCCATTGCCAAAGATCCGTCCATCATCTCCAAAGTAGGCCGATGCGTCGTCATGGGCGGCAATCCCTGCTGCGAAGGAAACGTAACACCCGCCGCTGAATACAACATCTGGGTGGACCCGGAAGCGGCCCGCATGGTGCTCCGGTCCGGTCTGCCGATTGAGCTTGTCGGATGGCAGTTATGCCGCGGAAGCGCCGCTTTAAGCGCCTCGGACATCAATCACGTCATGAGCCTGCGCACGGCGCTCGCGACCTTCGCCATCGAGTGCAATTCGCGCGCACAGCAAGCCTACCGCGTTCAAACCGGCGAGATCGGAATCTCTTTGCCGGACCCCGTGGCCATGGCGATCGCGCTCGATCCCACCATCTGCACGGCCGCAAGCGATCATTACGTGGACGTCGAAACGGTGGGCGATCTGACGCGCGGCATGACAGTGGTCGATCGCTTGGGCGTCGCGGAAGATGAGCGCAATCGCGCTACCTGGAAAGGGGCGCTGCAGGTGCGGGTGGATTGGTCGATCGATATCACGCGTTGGAAGCAGATTCTCTACGCGTCGCTCACGCGGCCGGTCGGCGTCGATAAGTAAATGCTGCCTTCACAGCCCCTTCGGATCGATTCGGCCGCGTTCGCGGTTTTCCCGGCGAACTTCGTCAACAAGGGCCTGTACATCTTCTTCGCGGATGCCGAGGGCACGGGCACGAGCTTCGCCCTTTTCGGCAAGCCGCTCAAGTTGGCGGACGCCCGCATACCTACGAACGGCGTCTTCCAACACTTCGCCAGGCTCGCGATTGCTCCCGGGCAATTTCTTCAAAAGTCTGCTGGAGTTCGTCGGAAAGCGGTGTTTTTGTCAGGGGCACGGCAGACCTCTTCTTCATCTTCGCTCAGTCGAATCTTCACTGGAATCCATCTCCGCCCCCGCGCGGCTTCAACGCGGCGCTAGCTTCTTAAGACTTGCCCGCGCCTCTTCCAACACCTCGAGAGCCTGCGCGGGGGGCGTCCGGTCCGCGCTGGTAATCGCCGCCAGCGCGGATCGCAGGCCGAGCATCGCCATTGCAAGCTGCCCGCGGGATTCGGCCGGCAACTTCTCTCCCAGTTCGCCCGCGCTTTTCATCTCGGCGATGATTCCCAGCGCCAGATCCCGCTGCGTCTCCAAAACCTTCTGATCCACAGGCGAGCGCGGATCCTGCTCCACGTGTACCGGTTGCGTCTCCGTATGCCCGTCCACCGTTAAGTTAACCGTGTAATCGCCGGGCACAACCAGCGGGCCCGTCGCCGGACCCAGTTCCGCATCTTCCTCGGCGGAGCCCGACCTTGGTCCGTCATACCGCAAATCCCATAGGAAGCGATTGTGCCCCACTTTGGCGGTCAACCCCGGGGCCGGCTTGAGCCAGATGTCGGCGATCGGCAGCCCGCGCGGAATTGGCGGGACAGGCAAGCCGCTGGTATAGCTGCGAACCACCGCATGGTTCTTGTCGAAGATAGTCAGGGCGACCGGCGCCCCCGGTTTGACTCCCAGCCAGTAGTCGATCAACGCGCCGTTCGGAGGATTCTTCCCCGCGGGCACTTCCGGCGGCAGTGGCGTTCCGTGAAACGGCTCCGTAAACACGCGCACCGCAGCCGCCGGCGGGAACAACACCACCTCAGCCTTCGATATTGCCGGCATCAACTGACGCAGCGGCGCAATGTCATCGAGTATCCAAAACGATCGCCCATGCGTGGCCGCGATCAAATCGTTTCCATGAACAATCAGATCGCGAACCGAAACCGTCGGCAGATTGAGTTGCAGCGGCTGCCAATGCGCGGCGTCATCGAACGAAACGAACACGCCGGTCTCGGTTGCGGCGAACAGCAGACCTTTGCGCACGGGGTCTTCCCGCACGGCATTGAGAAACGCGCCCGGTGGAAGACCCTCCGTGCAGGCCGCCCACGTCTTGCCGAAGTCCCGCGTCCGGTACAAGTACGGCGCATAATCGTCCAGACGGTGCCGGTCCACCGCCGCCCACGCCTCGGCCGCGTCGAAGTGCGAAGCCTCGATGTGCGTCACCTTGCTCCAGTCTGGAAGCTCATTCACCTTTGACCAGGTCTTCCCGCCGTCGCGCGTCAATTGAATCAGGCCCGTATCGCTCCCCACCCAGATCTGATCGGCCCGCAACGGCGAAGGCGCAATGGTGAAGATCACGCCGTATCCGCAGGCTTTCGCGTCTTGCATGGTGGCCGGCCCGGTACAGACCTTCGTGCTCGTTCGCGTAAGATCCGGGCTGACGGTTTGCCAATGCAACCCCCCATCCGTGGTCTTCAGCAGGAACTGCGTTCCCAGGTAGAGCGCTTTCGGATCGGCCGGCGAAAACAGCAGCGGCGTGGTCCACGGCGCACGATACTTCCGTTGGGAGATGTTGGTCCCGAACGACGGCATCGGCCACGGCGTCACGTTCTGAGCCTGCGACGTCCGGCGATCGAAGCGCGTGACTGAGCCATAAGTATCCGTCCCGTAAACAATGTTGGGATCTTTCGGATCGGGCGCTGTCCATCCCGCTTCATTACCGCTCACCGTCGTGAAGTCGCGCTCCGTAATCGAGCCCTGGTTCGATCGGCTGGGCACGCAGGCCGTCCCCGAATCCTGCTGCGAACCGCAAACCGTGTAAGGAAACTGGTTATCCGCGCTCACGTGATAGAACTGCGCCGTCGGCTGGTTGTACCAAGTGCTCCAGGTGGTACCGCGGTTCAAGCTGATCGACACGCCTTGGTCGGTGCCGATGATCATGCGCGCCGGGTCCGCGGGATCGATCCAGATCGAATGGTAATCATCCCCGCCGGGTGCGCCGCGAACAACCGTAAACGTCGCGCCGCCGTCCGTGGACCGCATCAGCGCCACGTTCGGGATGTAAACGGTGTCGGGGTTCTTCGGGTCCACCGCCAGAAAACTGAAATACCAGGCCCGGCTGGTGATGCGCGGGTCGGCACTGACGCGCTTCCACGATTGCCCCGCATCGTCCGAACGATAGAGTCCGGAGTCTTTCCCCGCATCCACTAGCAGGTAAACCCGCTTCCCCTGCGTGCCGCGCGCAACCGCCACGCCGGACCGTCCCCACTGCGATGCCGGCAGACCAGAACCCGCCACCGCGGCCCACGTATCTCCGCCGTCCGTCGATTTGTACAACCCGCTTCCCGGCCCCTGATTCGGCGGATACTGGCTCCAGGGCGTGCGCCGCGCCTGCCACGCCGCCGCATAAAGCACCTTCGGGTCTTCGGGCGCCATTGCGATATCGACCACCCCGATATCCGGCCCCTTGTCCAACACATGCTGCCAGGTCTTGCCGCCGTCCCGCGTCCGGAAAACACCGCGTTCGGCATTGGGCGCGTACGCATGTCCCAGCGCCGCCACATACACCACGTCGGCGTTCGCCGGATCGATCACAATTCGCCCAATCTGCCGGGTGTCCTTCAGCCCGATGTTCCTCCAATGCGCGCCCGCATCGTCGGACCGGTAAACGCCGTCACCGAACGCGATGTCCGACCGTATGTCGGCCTCGCCGGTTCCCGCATAAAGAGTGTTCGGATCTGAGGGCGCGACCTCAAGCGCGCCGATCGACGCGACGTGCTGGTCATCGAAGATCGGCTTCCAAACCGTTCCGGCGTCATTGGACTTCCAGATGCCGCCGCCGACCGAGCCGAAGTAGAATAGGCCCGGATTCCCTGCCACGCCGGTAGCCGCAATCGAGCGTCCGCCGCGGAAAGGTCCGATCAGCCGCCACTCCAGCGACTGGAAACTGGAATCGGGCGGCGTCTGCGCGGCCGCGAAACCGAGCAGAAGAAGCGAGGCGAATACGAATCGGGTCATCGGTTGTGGAAATATTGTAGATGGAACGCGGGCGCGCACCGCGGCGTCGGCGCTTCCCGCGGTTATGGCTGACCTGAACGGCGGGTACCCAGGATCTCTCCAAGCTGGACGAGCCGCACGAAGCGGCAGCTAACAATTCCTGAGCGTTTCCCCCGTCCAATTGCATGCTATTTGCGCGTTAACCTTTGAGATCATGGGCACGTCTCCGCAGTTTCTAGCCGGCGCGAAAGCCGACCTCGATGCGTTTCGGGAGTCCGTATCGATGAGTTTCGCTGAAGTCGTTCACGAACTCAGCGCCCTGATTGGCAAGAAACTGACGGCCTATATCGGCAAGAGTAAGGATACCCGAGCCGTCGAGCGCTGGATGGGCGGGGCTGGACCCTATAAAGACATCGAAGATAGGATGCGGCTGGCTTTTCGAGTGACGAAAATGCTCCGGTCCCATTGGGAGAACCCCGAAGTCATTCAAGCGTGGCTCACAGGGCTGAATCCGGAACTGGGGGATCGGGTTCCGATTCGCCTACTCCGGGAAGGAACTCTCGAAGAGGACGGGAACGCCGTTCTGACAGCCGCCCGCTCATTTCTTGCCGGGGCGTGACATCCAACCCGGTGAGAATCACGCACGAGCGAGTCAAACAAACTCGGCCTAAGCCCCAACCCCCGCCTGGATAAAGCTCAGCAAATCCGCCTCATTCACGCCCGGTTCGCCCGGCGCGACGTTATTCAGCTTCCCGCTCCGCATCCATTTCTCCAGCGTATCCACCAGGCTGAACAGATGATCGAACGAATCCACCACAAACAGCAGCGGTTGATAATGATCGATCTCGAAACCCTGGTTAACCGCCCACTCCAACTGCATCGGGAAGCGCTGCACGTCCGGCGAGCGCAGCGAATGCTCGATTTCCCCGAACGAGCTCAGCAACCCGCTTCCATAAACTTTCAGCCCGTCGCGGCCGCGCATCAGGCCGAACTCGATGGTGAACCAAAAGAACCGGGCCATCGCCTTGATGATGCTGGTAAGCCGCTGCGCCCGCAGATGTTCGTCGCGTATTCCGGAGGTCATCTCCGCCGCCGTACGCGCGCATTCGCCGAACCGCACCAGCGCTTCCGCAAACGCCCGGTCCGTATGCATCGGAACATGGCCCGCCACGTCGTGGAATATGTCCGGCTCCGGCAGGTAGTCCAGGTTCCCCGCGTCGCGGATCGTGATGGTCGTCGGAAAGGTGCGCTCCCGCAGGCAATCGAAAAACAGGAACGCCGGAATATATCCGCTCACCGCCCGCGCTTGAAATCCAGTGAGAGGCTTTAAGAAGCGGTTGACCTCATCCAGCCGCGGCACGCGGTCGCTCGGCAGCGCCAGGTTTTCGATACCCGCCAGAAAATGCTCGTTGGCATGCGCTTTCCAGCGCGGCGCCATTCTCGTGTACAGCCTCTGCCAGGCGCGATGGTTGTCCTCCGAGTACATCTCGTACGGCTGATGAATGAATAGCTGTCCGCTCTGTTGCGCGCTCTCGATAAAGGGCGCTTGCGTAGTCGTAAGTCCAGCGGAAAGGGCAACTTCGGGCATTGGTTATGCCTCCTGCCTTGATTTTACCGTCCTAATCCTCATCGATTCTTTTAATGAAGCCGATCAAAAATTCTTGGTTTCGGCATGAATTCCCCGCTTCTCCATCTCGCGCACCAGCTCCGGGAAGCCTTCAAACGGCACCGCGTCGATTCCGCATGCCTGCGCCGCCTCCACGTACTCCCGGATGTCGTCCGTAAAAAAGCACTCTTCGGCCGGACATCCGGCGGCCTTAATCGCAGCCTGAAAAATGACCGGCGAAGGCTTCATAGCCCCCACTTCAAACGAAAGAATGAAAGCGTCGAAGTGCCGCAGTAGCGGGTACGTCTCGCGGATCATTTCGAAATGAATTGCATTGGTATTGGAGACCAGAATCAAGCGGTAAGAAGCCTTCAGAGCCTTTAAAAACGCATCTGGAATGAGGGTCTCTTTGGAGAAAATGGAGCTCCAGATCCTGCAAAATTCCTCGTAAGACATCGGCGCTTCCAGTGCCGCGCAAAGCCGCTCCACGAAGTCGTGCGGCTCAATCTCGCCCGTCTCAAACCGCGGTACTAATCCGGTGCCGCGGATGCGTTCGCGAATTCCTTCCACCGTCAAACCGCACCGGCGCTCCATCTCGCGGTATCCAATCGAGAAATCGAATGGGACGATGACTTTCCCCAAATCGAGCAGAATCGCCCGGATCATTTGCTTTCACGTCTCACGCCCACATCGTACCCGGTCGTTGTCCCGCGGTTGTGTACGTGAGCTTTTTCACGGCATAATGAAGCCGATCACAAGATGAAATCAAGGTGCGCTTGACTGTCGCTTTGCAAGTCCCGCATACTTGAGTCGTACTAGTGTCGTTAACTGGATCTAATCTGATTTTTGGCTTGTCTGGGAGGACTCGATGAATAAATGGGGTGTGCAGTCTTTAATCGCCTGCACTTTGGTGGCGAACCTGAGCGTGTTAACCGCGGCAGCGCCTGCTATTGGTGTCGCAATTTCCAGCGGCAGTGTCACTGTCGATAACGCGATCGTACCGGGCAACGCCACGTTGTTCGACGGCAATACGATTGTAACGGGAGCTACTTCTTCCCGGCTTCAGATGAAGGATGGCAAGCTGGCGCGGTTGGGCAGCGGGTCTTCCGCGAAAGTCTACAGCGATCATATCGTCCTCGAAAAGGGCTTCGGCGAGACTTACGGAAATATGGGCGTCGATGCCAGTTCGCTGCGGATCGCCGGTGATTCCACCCGCGTTTCCATCCACGGCCGTACCGTGGAAGTCGCGGCGCTCGGTTCCCCTGTCACCGTATCGACCTCCACCGGTGTCCAGATTGCGAACCTGATGCCTGGCCGCGCGCTCGCGTTTACTCCCCAGGACGCCGGCGCCCTCGCGCCCGCCACTTTGACCGGATGTGTCCGGAAAGTGGGCGAATTCTACTTTCTCACTGACACCACTTCCAACGTAACCGTCCAGTTGATGGGCGGCGGCGTCGAGAAGTACGTGAAGCACACGGTGACGGTCACTGGCACGCCGGCATCCGGCAGCACGCCCGCCGCTGGAGCGTCCCAGGTGCTCAACCTGAGTAACGTCAACGATCAGGGTCCGGTGAAGCGCTGCATGGTTGGCGCCGGAGCCGGGGCCAGCGCTGCTGGCGCAGCTGGTCCGTCTACTGCCGCGGTGGTCATCGCTGGTGTCGCGGTGGCGGCTGGCCTGGGTGTTACGGCTGGTGTGCTCGCCACTCAGAATGAGAGCACTTCCGCGGTGACCCTGAGCCCCACCCCGTAATTCTGACTTGATTCTTGTCCCCTCAAGCCGCTCCTGTACGCAGGCGCGGCTTTTTGCTTTCCAGCCGGGCCCGTATCCGCGAAGTTGTGCTCGCGGCGCGCTCCCATTACAATATGTGGTAGGGAGCCAGACCTCAGAGCCTACGAATTAGCACCGTGACAGCCAAGTCGCAACAGATTCTCTTCTCCATCGTCCGGGCTTACATCGAGACCGGAGAGCCCCAGGGTTCGCGCACCATCTCGCGCGCCTTGTTGGGTTGCGACTCGGCGGGCGCCACCAGCCCGGCCACCATTCGCAACGTGATGGCGGATCTGTCCGATGAAGGTTATCTTTCCCAATCTCACACTTCGGCCGGACGCATTCCCACCGATAAGGCTTTTCAGGCTTACGTCAATACTTTGATCGCCCGGCCGATCGCGGCCGTCGGCGGACAGCGTTTGCTTTCGCAGCTTACCGAAATCGGCTCATTCCAGGGGCGCGTCGCGCATAGCTGCCGGATGCTCACGGAAATCTCGCAAGCCGTCGGCATCGCCGCCGCCGTCCAGGTGGGTGACCAGCAGCTCGAACATATTGAACTGATCGGACTGGCGGAGCGCCGCGTTCTCATTGTCGTCGTGACCAAGGATGGCCACGCCAGCAATCGCGTCGTCTCGCTCAATGAGCAGCTTTCGCCCGATGATCTAAACTCGCTCCGAAATTACATCAACTGGAATTTTGCCGGCTGGCTGCTGGGCGACGCCCGCCGTGAAATTCAACGCCGCATCGAGGAAGAGCGCGCCGCTTATGACGCCGTCCTGCAGCACTTGAGCGTCCTCTGCGACAAGAATTTCCTGGCAAGCGACCGGCTTCCTCATATCCACATGGAGGGCGCGTCGAATCTGGTCGGTCTCGATCTGCATCTCACCAGAGAGAGGATGCGCGATCTGTTCCGCACCCTGGAAGAGAAGACCCGCATCGCCGAACTGCTCGATCGGTTCCTCGATAGCTCCAAAGGTTTGGGCGTACAAATCGGGTTGGCCGAAGCGCACCCGTCCATGACTGAACTGGCGCTGGTGGGGGTCACCGTCCAACTCCCCGGCGGCTTGGTCACGCGCGTGGCCGTCCTCGGACCGCTTCGCATGAATTACGGGCGGATTATCTCCAGCGTTCTTGCCATCGGGAAGGCGTTTGAAAAGGTCCAGGCCGCCTGAACGGCCCGGTTCCTCGACGGTTCTTTTTGTTACCCTGAAATTTAGAAAATTCTGTCATGTCTGAACCTAATGTTTCCGAAATGGATGCCGAAAGCATAAATGCAACAGGCGCCAAACCCCAGCCCGATTCTTCCGGCAAGGGGGATCTCGCGGCCGTAGCCGCGGAGCGCGACCGCCTCACCGAAGAGAAGCTCGAACTACAGGACCTGTTGCAGCGCCGCCAAGCCGAATTCGATAATTTCCGGCGCCGGACCGAGCGCGAGAAAGCGGAGTTCACGCAATACGCGGGCACCGAGCTGATCCGCGAAATTCTACCGATCGTCGATGACTTCGAACGCGCTCTGAAGTCCGATCCCGCCGGCAAAGATTACGCCAAAGGGATCGAGATGATCTATAACCGCATGGCGGACACTCTCAAGAAAGTCGGGCTTGAGCCGATAGATACGGCAGGCAAAGTGTTCGATCCCCATATTCATCAGGCCGTCGAGAAAGTGCACACGGCCGATGCGGAAGACAATTCCATTCTCGGCGAATTCCAGAAGGGTTACTACTTTAAGGGAAAGCTGCTTCGTCCTTCCATGGTGAAGGTGGCCGTCCAACCCTAGCTCCTGACTCATTGAAATGCCTGTGACGAAACGCGATTATTATGAGGTGCTCGGCGTGGCCCGGGACACCGATGATGGCTCCATCAAGACCAGCTACCGGAAGCTGGCGCTCCAATACCACCCTGACCGCAATCCCGGCGATCGCGACGCCGAAGAGAAGTTCAAGGAAGCCGCCGAAGCATATGCGGTGTTGAGCGATTCGCAAAAACGCGCCGCGTACGACCGGTATGGTCATCAGGGCGTCGCCTCCGGCGGTGGCCCGGGTTTCGACCCCAACGATGTGGATCTAGGCGATATCCTGAGCCAATTCGGGTTCGGCGATCTGTTCGGAAATGCCGGCGGCCGCCGCCGCTCGCGCGCGCAGCGGGGCGACGACGTCCGATACGATCTGGAAATCAGTTTTGAAGACTCGGCCTTCGGTATGACGGCGGAGATTCAGGTGCCTCGCCGCGAAACTTGTTCGCGCTGCGAAGGGCGCGGCGCGGAGCCCGGCAGCGGTTCCACCACCTGCCCCGCGTGCCAGGGCCGCGGTGAGCAAACCTTCCAGCAGGGTTTCTTCGCCGTACGGCGCACCTGCGGCCAGTGCGGCGGGTCCGGCCAGATCATTCGCAATCCCTGCCGCGATTGCCGCGGTGAAGGTTTCAAGCCGGTCCAGCGCAAACTCAAGGTCAACATCCCGGCGGGCGTGGCCGATGGCAACCGTCTGTGTCTGCGCGGCGAAGGCCAACCCGGCGCCAACAATGGTCCTAACGGCGATCTTTACGTCTTCCTGAAAGTGGCCGATCACCCGTTCTTCGAACGCCATGAGAACGATCTGCATTGTGTCGTGCCCATCAACTTCGCGCAGGCGGCGCTCGGCGCGGATCTTCCCATTCCCACGCTCGGCGCCGGTGAACCGCACACCCTTCGCGTCCCCGAAGGAACGCAGACCGGAGCGCAGTTCCGCATCCGTCATAAAGGCATCGCGGGGGTCAACAGCGGATCGCGTGGGGACATCGTGGTTCACGTGGAAATCAAAACTCCTACCAGGCTCACGCGCGAACAGCGCCGCATTCTGGAGGAGCTGAAGGACAATCTCCCGGTCGATAACGAACCGCATGAGAAAGGACTGTTCGAAAAGGTGAAGGATATCTTCTCCTAGCGGTACGCCGCTCGTTCGCGCCGCCGGCCCGGAAGATTGTCCGCTGCTCCAGTCGATTCCCGCCGCGGCGCGCTTTTCGAACCACCCCCTTCTGGTGGCATTCCTCGGCGAGCGGCTCGCCGCTTTCCTGATCTGGCGGCGGGTCGCCCCCGGCGAGTCTGAGATTCTCCACATCGAAACTCTCGATCCGTTTCGCCGTTGCGGATGCGCGCGGGCGCTGCTCCAGTTTCTCCAACAACAGGAATCCGGCGATATGTTTCTGGAAGTGCGCGAGTCCAATATCGCCGCCCGTAACCTGTACAAGCGATTAGGGTTCCTCGAGGCCGGCCGCCGCCGCGATTACTACCCCGCTCCGCCCGAAGACGCTATTGTTATGAAATTTCATTCATGTTAATGTCAGGTAGACGGCGGGTGTAAACCAGCCGCACTTCAAACGTGAAGTGAAGCTACCCACCGGCTGCCCGGTAACGCGTACCCGAACGGGCGGTCGGCGAGGCAACTCCACTCTTTAGGAGAGATGCCCAACGATGGAACGGAACGCACAACAAGAGGACACGAAGACGCACCTGATGCAAACCAGCCCGGAGTTTCGCGATCTTGCGGATCAGCACAGCGCGTACAAGCGGTTGGTTTCAGACCTCGAATCGAAGCCATTCCTCACTGAAGAAGAGGAACTGGAGGAACAGCGTTTAAAGAAGATTAAGCTCCATCTGAAAGACCAGATGGAAGAGATGCTGAGCAAAGTCAAGGCTCACGCCTAGCAGTCTACCGGCGTCAGGAGCGCCCTTTAAACCCGCCCGATTTGCCCAGTGCGCGAATCGGGCGTTTCTGTTTTCGCATGTTCCCGCGCGATACCGATGAACCGTTCCAGATCCCCATCACCGATGTGCTGGATCTGCACACCGTTCCGCCCCGCGACGTCAAAGGCGTGGTCGAAGCCTGGCTGGAAGAAGTGAAACTTCTGAATCTGAAAGCCCTTCGCATCGTTCACGGGCGCGGCATCGGCGTGCAGCGCGAAGTGGTCCGCGCCGTCCTCGCTCGAGACCCCGGCGTGCTCCGTTTCGGAGACGCGCCTCTCGAAGCCGGCGGATGGGGCGCCACCGTCGTCACCCTGCGATAAATTGTCTGATCCGGCGCGCCGCTTCCATCAGGTTCTCAAGCGAGTTCGCGTAGCTGAACCGCACATAGCCGCTGCCATATGCGCCGAACGCGGTTCCATCCAGACACGAAACTCCGGCGGTTTCCAACAGCTCGTCCGCCAGTTCTTTCGATCCTTTGCCCGTCCCGGTCACATTCGCAAACGCGTAGAACGCCCCGCCCGGAATCGCGCATCGAAACCCCGGAATATCGTTCAGCGCCGCGCAGAACGCATCGCGCCTCCGGCGGAACTCCGCCACCATCGCTTCCACCGGCGCCTGCGGCCCGTTCAACGCCGCAATCCCCGCGCGCTGAGTAAAGGTCGCCGTGCAGGAATTCGAATTCACCATCAGCTTGTTCACCGCGCTCACCAGCCACTCCGGCATCACGCCGTAGCCCATCCGCCAACCCGTCATCGCATAGGTCTTCGAGAACCCGTCGAGGATGATGGTCTTCTCCAGCATCCCCGGAACGCTGGCGATTGAAAATGGTTTTTGCCCGTCGTAAATGATGCGCGCGTAGATCTCATCCGACAGCACGATCAGATCGCGGTCCCGCACCATCTCCGCAATCTCCCGGATATCGCTCTCCGGAATGATGCCGCCCGTCGGATTCTGCGGCGAGTTCAGAATCAGCATCTTCGTCCGCGGCGTCAGGCTGTCCCGCAGCCGGTCCAGGTCCATCGCAAACCCGCGCTCTTCGACCAGCGGAATTGGAACCGGAGTCGCGCCCAGAAATCCGATCATCGACTCGTAGATCGGAAACGCGGGGTTTGGATACACCACCTCGTCACCCGGTTCGAGCAGCGCCAGCATGGGGAAGAAGATGATCGGTTTGCCGCCGGGCACCACCGACACGTGCTGCGGCCCTACATCAATGCCGCGCGTCTTCGATACATGCGTCGCGATCGCCTCGCGCAGTTCCGGCAACCCCTGTGTCGGTCCGTAGTGCGTATAGCCTTCATCGAGCGCCTGCTTAGCGGCATCGATGATGTGGAGCGGCGTCGGAAAATCCGGTTCGCCGATCTCCAGATGAATCACGCTGCGCCCTTGCGCTTCGAGCGCCCGCGCCCGTACCAGGACGTCGAATGCCGATTCCACCAGTATCTGGTTCATGCGTGCGGCGAGTTTCATGATCAGGCCTTTCTGAATGCGGGAGCGTTGTGCAGGGATTCGACCTCCACGACGAAGTCACCGATCGCCACGCGATCCCCCAATATACGGGCCGTTAAACTGGCCGCACCGTCGAGCTTCACAATCGCCACCTGGTACGGCGCTTCATCCGCGAACGCCGCCGGCGCGGCATGAACCACCGTCTCCGTGTAGACAATTCCCGTCCGCACTAAGCCGCCCCCAGAATGCTGACCACGCACGTCGCGCCGGAGCCGCCAAGATTCTGCGCCAGCCCGACCGAATGCCGCGCCAGTTGCCGCTCACCCGCTTCGCACCGAAGCTGCTGCACCACGTCCACAATCTGCGCCACGCCGGTCGCGCCCACCGGATGCCCCTTCGATTTCAAGCCGCCGCTCGCGTTCACCGGCATCCGCCCGTTGCGGCGCGTGCAACCGGCCAGCGCGAACGGACCACCCTGCCCGCGCTCCACAAACCCCAGATCTTCGGTCGCGATAATCTCCGCGATCGTAAAGCAATCGTGCAGCTCGGCGAACTCGATCTCGCCCGCGCTCAACCCCGCCATCGCATAAGCCTTCTTCGCCGCCGCCCGCACCGCCGGAAACCTCGTAATGTCGTCCTTCTGATCGAGCGCCACGTAATCCGACGCTTGCGCAATGCCCAGCACCCGCGCCGGCTTGCTGGTAAACTCGCCCGCCCGGTCCGCCGCCGTTACGATCACCGCCGCCGCTCCATCGCTCACCAGCGAGCAATCGTAAAGCCCCAGCGGTTCGGCGATAGGCCGCGCGTTCAATGCCTGCTCCATCGTGATCGCCTTCCGCATATGCGCGTCTGGATTGAGCGCGCCGTTCTCATGGTTCTTCACCGCCACCGCGGCCAGGTGTTCGCGCGTGGTTCCAAAATCGTGCATGTGCCGCCGCGCGATCATCCCGAACAGCGAAGGGAACGTCGATCCCGCCGCGATCTCGCCTGAACAATCGCCCGCCGCCGCCAGAATCTCGGTTACCCGCGCGGTCGGCTGGTTGGTCATTTTCTCGACGCCCAGCACCATCACCGTGTCGTAGAGGCCGGCGGACACGGCGGAGACGGCGTGAAAGAAGGCCGAGCCGCTGGACGCGCAGGCCGCTTCGAACCGCGTCGCGGGAATCCCTTTCATGCCCAAAGCTGTGGAGATGTAGGGCGCCAGATGGCTCTGCCCGGCAAATGACGGCCCCGCGAAGTTCCCCAGGTAGAACGCTTCCATCCGCTCAGCGGAAGCGCCGGCGTTGGCGAGGCACTTTTCCCCCGCTTCCACCGCCAGCGAGCGAAGATCACGGTCCGCGAAAGCCCCGAATCGCGTTTTTCCCGCTCCCACAACCGCCACTCCTCTCATATATTCTTAAGAGTAACGCGACAGTTCTGCACGCTTTTACGAGTTCGCCCGTCACCCTTTCGAGCGAACAGATGATTGCAAGCGAACGCGTAGAAGGTTCGATGGGCGATTTGCTCGACAGTCCGCTGCTTTCCCAAGAGGCGCAGAACCGGTTTGTGTCCGGCAACCTGCGGCGGATCTTCGTCCAGATCTACCGCATGGTGGGGAACGTGTCCGACGCGCAGGACCTCACCCAGGAAGTCTTCATCAAAGCGCTGTCCCGCCAGGATCAGTTGAAGGATGAGAAGAAGGCGGCGCACTGGCTTTCCCGCATCGCCACTAATACCGCGGTTGATTTTCTGCGGCGCCGCTCGCGCGTTTCTTTCTGCGAGATGGAGCTCGCGCCGGAGCGGCACGCCGAGAGCCCCGAAGACCTTCTGCTCCGCTCCGAGCATCAGGACTATCTGCGGAAGGGGCTGGAGACGCTGAGCCCGCGGGAACGGGCGGCCATCGTACTGCGCGATGTGGAAGACCTGACTCCGGACGAAGTTGCCCGGCAAATGTCCTGTTCGAAAGCGACCGTGCGCTCCCACATCGCGAACGGCCGCGTCAAGTTCCGGCGGTATTTCGTAAAGACGAAACGGTGAGAAGACCATGAAGACGCACATTCCAGCTTCGCAGCTAGCTCTTTTTTCACGCGGCGACTTGGGCTTCTGGTATCGCCGCCGCGTCGAACGCCACCTGCGGCATTGCGAAGAGTGCTCGCGCCTTACCGGCGAGTTCCTCCAGCTCCGGCAATCTCTTGCGCAGGCCGCCGAGCGTCTCCCGGTGGAACTGAACGGCGACGCTTGGCGTTCGCTCGCTTCCGAGATGACGGCGAATATCCGCCTGGGTCTGGCGGCGGGCGAATGCGTCAATGTACGCCCGGTTCTCGCCCGGCGGCCGGCGATGGCCGTGGCGCTTGCGGGCCTGGCGTTGCTGATCGTCCTGGCGGGTCTGGAGCGGCCGAAAGTGTCGAACCCGCAGCCCGATCTGCACGCCTCGGAACGCATGCTGACGGTGACGCCCCCGGCCGGCATCGATGTCGTCCGCACCGTGAACACGCGCGGGGATATCGGAACCAGGTACGTGGACGATACCGGAGTGACGATCAATGTCGTATATGCTTCGGTCGAGTAAACTCGCGCTGGCCCTGGCGATCTTCTGCGCGAGCACCGCCGTTACACGCGCGCAGGAGCAATCCCTCGATCCGATTAATTCGGTCAAGTTCAACCTGCCCGCCGATTCTCCCGTGTCGTTGCTGGGGTTGAACCTGAACGAGTCGCGCGCCATGGTGCGCGGCGGCGCGGTCACGCTGGATCTCCACATGGATGTGACGCTGCGGAACTCGGCCGCGCATCGCCTCCGCGGGATCACCATGCTGGTGGTCACGCAGGAATCTTCCGCTTTCGGCCGCGCTTCGGTGGCGCGTCTGGTGGATGTGGGCGTCGGCGAAAGCTTCCCCTTGCGGGTGGATGTTCGCCTGATGCGGCCCTATCCCGTATCCGGTCCGCTGATCCAGGTGAATCTGGACGGCGTCCTGTTCGACGATCTGAACTTCTACGGCCCCAATCGTCTGAACTCCAAGCGCACCATGACGTTTTGGGAGATGGAAGCACGCCGGGATCGCCAATACTTCAAGCAGATTCTGGCGGCGCGCGGGCCGTCCGGCCTGCAGGAAGAAGTGGTAAGCAGTCTCGCGCGGCAACGGGACCTCCAGCATCTGGATGTGCGTCTGAACCACGATCCCACCATCAACGGACCGGGGCGCTATGCCCAGTTCGCCTTCGTGCAGATGCCGGACGCTCCGGTGCGCGCGCTGAATGGCTCGGCCGAAGTCTCCGGGGAAGCGCTCTTATCGCCGCGGATTGAAGTCGAGAACCGCTCCACCAAGTCCGTACGGTACGTCGAGATCGCCTGGCTGGTGAAAGACCGCGACGGCCGCCAGTACCAGGCCAGATCGGTTCCCGGCCCCGATACCGACATCTATCTGCCGCCCGGCCGCCACGGTCAGCTCTTGGAAGATACGGCGCTGCGTTTTTCCAAGAGCGATTCCTCCACCCCGCTCGCCATCGACAAGATGGTGGGTATCGTGAGTCAGGTGGAGTTCGTGGATGGTAAGGTCTGGATCCCGCGCCGGGAAGAGTTGACCTCGGGCGATAGCCTGGCGGCTCTGGCGCCTTCGCCCGAAGAGCAGCGCCTGACGGACCTTTACCGCAAGCACGGAATCAAGGCCTTGATCATGGAGCTGGGCAAATTCTAGGCTGGCTCACCGGCACTGTCCGGGAACCGGATTCGTTGATCGGCGAATCGCCGGACCGCCTCACTTTAGCCGAGCGCGAACGCTACCTGGGCTGGTGGATCGCGCTTGAGATCTATACTCCGCAAACGCTCCCGCTACGCCTCATCGCGGCCCTGGCAAGCTCCTCCACGTCCTGTATCGATCAACTCGGCCGACGCGGGCTGAATCCTTTACAATTCGAGCTGGTTCAATTACGGAAGCCTTGACATGAAGCCCGTGTACCTGATTGCGGCCCTGTGTGCGCTTGCCGGCGGAGTGGGGCTAGGATACATTGACTTGCAGACTTCGGAAGTGGTGGTCACGCTCGGTCTCGTGTTCGTCTTTAACATGGTGCTGGGCGCGGCGGTTCCGCGCGGAGGCTGGTATTGGCCTTTCTTGACGTCGGCCGGAATCCCGCTGATCAATCTCTTTCCGCAATGGCTCGGCTTGCGGCCGAACCCCTACTTAACCCGGACGATCGGCTCGTACCTGCTGCTGATCCTGATGCTGCTGGCGACCGGCGTGGCCGGGATGCTCTTCGGCGTGATTGTCCGGCGAAGCGTTCATGCTCCCCCCGCTTAAAATATAATTCGGTCTAGTGCCTAATCTACGTTCGCTGTTGCCCGCAATCGCGTTTGCCGCGCTGACCCCGTTCGCCCTTGCCGCCTCCGGGACCGAAATCGGTCAGTTGAACGGCGCCGCGTTCCGCATCGATGTGCCCGAGCCGTGGAACGGTTCGCTCGTCATCTATTGCCACGGCTACTCGCTTGTGGCCGATCAGTTTAAGTCCGGCGATCCCGACTCCCTCGAACAGGTTTTCCTGCATGCCGGATTCGCCGTCGCCCGCTCCGGTTACTCCGCCGGGGGCTGGGCCATTCAACAAGCCGAGATCGACACCCTGTCCCTCAAGCGCTACTTCGCCTCGAAATACGGCAGGCCCAAGCAGGTCTATATCACCGGCCATTCAATGGGCGGCTTCCTCACCATGCTGCTGATGGAGCGCTATCCGTCGGAGTTCGCGGGCGGCATGCCGATGTGCGGCCCGTTGCAACCCGCGCTGCAGCTCCTGAAGAAAGCCTTCGACGATCAGATCGTCTTCACCTATTATTTGCCGGGCTTGCTCCCCGAACCACATAGCGTCCCCCAAGATTACAAACCGGGCGCGGCCGTGGCGGAGGAGATCGTGAAGAAGCTCCAGGCCGATCCGCGCGCGCTCGCGGCGCTGGAACACTACAGCGGATTGAAGGATCCCAAAGACATCGCGGGCCAGGCCGCCTTCTGGACCTACATCATCAAAGAGATTGATCAGCGCGCGGGCGGCAATCCCTTCGATAACCGAAGCACCATCTACTGGAACACCGGCGATGACAACGCGCTGAACCTGAAGATCAAGCGCGCGGCGGCGGACCCGGCCGCGGTCGATTACCTGCGCGCGTTCTACACTCCCACGGGCAAGCTTTTCCGCCCGATGCTGGCCATCCACACCACGTACGATCAGCTTGTCTCGCCGTTGGTTCCCGACAGCTACTTCGACCTCACGCAGGAAGCCGGCTCGGGCGATCTGTTCGTACAGCAGTTCGTGGAGCATGACGGCCATTGCGCCATCCAGCCGGCCGAGATTGGCGCGGGCTTCGCCGAGCTGCGCGCATGGGTGGATTCCGGTAAGAAACCCGCCGGCGGACCGGTACCTCAACAGTAAGGAAACATCCGTCATGCGTTTACTTACGGGACCCGCGGGTTCCGGCAAAACGGCCCGCGTCCTGCGCGAGTTCCGGACGGGCGATCGCTTGCTGGTTCCCACGGCCACGCTGGCCGACCATCTCCGCAACGAACTGGCGCGCGATGGCGCGGTGCTGCGTTCGCGCGAGGTGAGCACGCTCGCGCACTTCGCGCAGGAACTCGCTCCGGATATCGCCATCGTTCCCGAGCCGCACTTCCACCTCATGGTGGAGAACGCGGTGCATCATCTCAATCGGCCCGAGTTTGAGAAGGTCGCCGAACTGGCCGGCTTCCACTCGCGTATGGGCGCGACCATCTCCGAACTCGACGCGGCCGGATGCACGCCCGCACAACTGGCGCGCGCGCGCCGGGATCTCGCGCCCTTCCGCGATGCCATCGCCGCCATCTGGGAAGACGTGGAACGGCAGACGCGTGCGCGCGAAGTGGTGACGCGCGGCGAACAGCTACGGCGCATCGCCAGGCAACTGGATCGGCTCAAGCTTCCGAAGCGCATCTGGATGGACGGCTTCGCGCAGCTTTCCGGCCCCGAGATCGAGCTCATCTGCGCGGTCGGCGCACGCTGCGAACTTACCCTGACCCTGCCCGAAGAAGGCGTTCCCGGTGAGTTGAAAGGCGCCCTGATTAAGCGTGGGTTCGTGGAAGAGCAGCTTGCCGGAAGCCGCGCCGCGCGCGAAGAACTCTCGGTGCCCGAGACGGCGGAGCGCGAAACGGAAGAGATCGCGCGCCGCATCATCGAGCTCAGCAACAGCGGAACGGCCTTTCGCGAGATGGGCGTCGTCCTCCGCCAGCCCGCCAAGTATGAATCCCTGTTGCGCGCCACTTTCGAGCGCTTCCGGATTCCCTCCCACTTCTATTTCTCCGCGCCGCTGGCAAGCCATCCCGCGGGCCGCCTGCTATGCGGGACCGTCGACGGCCTGCTTGCCGGTTGGGAGCATGAGCAAACATTGGAACTGCTACGGCAAGCGCCTGTCGTGGGGGCCTCGAGCGCGCTCGATGCGATGGAGATCGCGGTCAAGCTTACGCTGCCCGGCCAAGGTCTTCAGCCGCTCATCGAGCTCAAGACTCGAAACCGCGTTTTGGCGCGGCTGCTTGCGCGCCTTGACCGGCTCATCATGTGGCACAAGGAACGACGAACGCCCGTCGAATGGGCGGAGCGCCTGAATACTTTGCCGTCTTTGTTTTGGCCCGGCCACTTACCGGACCACGTTTCCAATTCGGAGGCCGCGCAGTATCGTTCCCAGGCCGCGGGCCTTACCGAATTCGCGAGCGCGATGCGGACGGCCGCGGAGTGGTGGCCGCGCGATGCCAAATCCATGCCGCTGGCGGAGTTCTGGCGTGTGGCCAAATCCGTCGTCCGCCTCAGCAGCGTGAGCGCACCCAACCGCTCCCGCAACGTGGTCCACGTGATCAGCGCGTATGAAGCACGCCAGTGGGATCTCTCCGCCATCTTCGTCTGCGGCTTGGTTGAAAAAGATTTCCCCGCGCAGAACAGCCGCGATCCGTTCATCTCCGACCTGGCGCTACGCGATCTGGCCCGCCAGGGCATTCGCGTCCGCACGTCCGCCGATAAGGACGAAGAAGAGTTCGGGTTGTTCGCGGCCGTGTGTGCTCGCGCCCGCGACCTGGTGGTTCTCAGCTATCCGCGCACCGACGCCCGCGGCCAAGCTACGCTCCGTTCCATCTTCCTCAAGAGCCGCGATGCCGCGACCGAGCCGGCGACCGTTCGCCCGCTGCTGCCCACTCCCGTGGCGCCGTGGCATCAGCCGAGTCAGGTGCGCTCGGCGGAGTTGACCGCGGCCCTCGCGCCGAGCGATAAGGCGATGGGCGTCAGCGCGCTCGAAAGCCTTTTGCAGTGCCCGTTCCAATTCTTCAGCCGCCGCACACTGCGTATCGGCGAGATGCCGGATCGCCCGGAAGACCGGCTCAGCTTTCTTCTGCAAGGCAACATCGTGCACGAGGTGCTCAAAGACTGGTTTGCGGATCGCCCCCCGTTAGAGCCGCTGTTCCACCGGACTTTCAACCGCTTGTGCGCCGAGAACAACGTGCAGCCCGGGTTCCGCACAGAACGATTGCGCCGCGCGATCCTGGTCGCATTGAAGCGCTTCGCGAACGACACCACCATTCCGCGCGCAGCCCGATCGCTGACCGAGCAGAATCTGGAATTCGAACTGAACGCCTCCGTGAAAGTGCGCGGGACATTTGATCGCATTGACCTCCTCGACGACAAGCAGGCCATCCTGATCGACTACAAGTTCAGCAGCGCCGCCAACACCAAAACCAAAGTGGACGATGAGACCAAGCTGCAAGGTCCGCTTTATTCCATCGGCTTGAAACGCGCGTTTGGATTGGACGCTGTGGCGATGGTGTACATCAGCTTGAAAGACGACAAGCTGCATCACTTCGGCTGGGGCGAAGTCCCGGGACTCACTTTGGAACCGCTCACGGCGGAGTGGATGCGGAGCGCATCGGAGCGCGTATCGACGGCGATTGCGGAGTTTCGATCCGGCGTGATCCACCCGCGCCCGGCCGTAAAAGATCCCTGCCGCTACTGCACTTATCACGACGCCTGCCGGATCGAACAACCGATTGCGATCCCGGCGGTTGGGGCCCCTTAATATTGCATTTCACACAAGAGCAACTCAATGCGATCGACATCGCGCGTCTTGGCGAGGATGCCTGCATCGTGGCCGGACCCGGCTCGGGCAAAACCACCGTGCTGGTGGAGCGCTATCGCCAGTTAGTCGCGTCCGGCATTCAGCCTTCCGAAATTCTCGCGATTACGTTCACCGAGAAAGCCGCGGCCAATATGCGCCAGCGGCTGGCCTCCGAGTTTGCGGGCGATTCGGAAATGCTGCGCAAACTGGAACGCGCGCAGGTTTCCACCATCCACGGATTTTGCTCCCGGCTGCTGAAAGAGAATGCCACCGCCGCCGGAGTGGATCCGGAGTTCGAAGTTCTGGATGAGCAGTTGGCCGTGCTCGAGCAGAGCAAAGCGTTGCGCCTGGCGCTCGACGATGCCTTCCGTCTGCAGCCGGAACGCGCCGCCTCTCTTCTTGAAGCTAGCACGGGTGCTGACCTGGAGCAGATGATTCCGCCTCTGTACGATGCGATGCGAGCGGCTGGGCTGCGTCCGCACGACCTAAAAAATATTCCGCGCCTGAAGGCACCGAGCCTGGAACAGGTCCTCGCGAAGGCCGAACGGTACATTCGCGAGTTTCCGGCCCCCAAGAGCGATCCGCAAAAGTTTGGGCTCGCGAACGTTAAAGAGTGGCTAACCCGCGTGAGGGCTGTTCGCGATCAGAGGGAGTTGGATCAGTTGCTGGCCGCGAAGCCTTTCAATCTGCGGCTGACGGTGTGCAAGGATCTTGCCACCGAAGCGCAAAAAGAGATCGACGCGCTGCGAACCAGCCTGCAGGACGACCTCTATGCCGATGAGAAGGACATGCTCCTCACCATCTTCGAAGAATTCGACGCCAACTACCGCAAGAGCAAATCGGATTTAGCGGCGCTGGACTTCAACGATCTGGAATACTTCGCCGTCCGCGTGCTCGAAGAGAATCCCGATATTCGGAAGCAGGTGAACGAACAATACCGCCTGGTGATGATCGATGAGTTTCAGGACACTAGCGCGCAACAATCGGCGCTGGTCAATCTGGTGCGCGCGCCCGGACGCTTCTATGCGGTGGGGGACCTGAATCAATCCATCTACAGCTTCCGGCATGCGAGTCCGTTGGTGTTCAATCACTACCGGCGCGTCGTGGAGGAGTCAAAGGCGCATGGCCAGGAACTGGTGGAGAACTGGCGCAGCCGCGAGGCGATTCTGCTGGCGACGCAGACCATCCTGCACAGCGCACCCGGCATCGAAGCGCGCGACCTGATTCCCGCGCGCAAGCTGCCGCCGCGCGATGAGCCGTTGATCGAAGTGCTTGCGATCGATGAGAGCGAGGAAGCGGAAGAGACCCGCGTACTCGAAGCGCAGTGGGTGGTGAACCGCATCGTTGACCTGCGCGCAACCCTGCGGCTGGGCGACGAGCGCCGGCCGGCGAAGCTCAGCGACTTCGCCATCCTGTTGCGGAAGATGACCATTGTGCAGCCGTTCCTCGACGCGCTGGAAGCCGCGGGGTTGGACTACAACCTGAACCGGCGCAGCGGCTTCTTCGAGACTCGGGAAGCGCGCGATCTGCTTCATCTGCTGCGCATGATCCACAACCCACGCGATGAAGTGAGCACGCTGGTGGTTCTGCGGTCGGCATTCGCGGGCGTCTCCGATGAAGGGCTGCTGCGGCTCAAGCGGCAGCACAAGAACTTCGGCGATGCGCTGGCATCCGCGGTTCCGGTGACGCTCGATCCTGAAGATCAATCGAGGTTTGACCGTTTCCGTTCGGCGTTCGCCGGCTGGCGCGAGGCCGCGGCGCATACTTCGATCGACCGGCTGGTGCTGCGGGCGCTCGATGAATCGGGCATCGCGTGGGATGCGCGATCGGCCGCCGGCGGGAACATCGAGAAGTTCGTCGCCATCGCGCGCTCCTATGCGCAGATGACGCTGGGAGAATTCCTGCTGCACGTTGACGCCATGCGCAAGGCGAACCCGCGCGAGACCGATGCGCCCATCGATGAGACGCGCGACGCGGTACAGATTATGACCACCCATGCGGCCAAGGGTCTGGAGTTCCCGGTGGTGATTCTGGCGGCGATGGAGACGGGCGTGGAGAGCGACCGCGACTGCCTGAACTTTACGCCGCGGTTCGGGCTCGGCGTGAAGTGGCCTTCCGGCGGGCTGGTTCATGCGGAGAACCTGAAGCGCCTGGAAGAGATCGAGAAGGAAGAGGCCAATCGGTTGCTGTATGTGGCGATGACGCGGGCCGAGGAGCATCTGATTTTGGCGTGGACGCAGAAGAGCGGCAAGAGGCCCAGGCTGTGGGCAAAGACGGTTTCCGAAGCGTTCGGCCTGGCGGATCTTTTGCCGGGCGATGAGGTGCGGGTCCGCCGGTTCAACGCGCCGGATGGGAAGCCGTTCGAGGTGCGGATTGTGCGCACGGCCTCGGCTCCGGCAAGGGCCGATGGCGCGGGAGTAAACCGTGCCGTATCCGACGCCATCGTTATTGCGCCGCCCTCTCAGCGCGGGCAGTATGAACAGAACACCACCGCCAGCGCGCTCTCCCAATTTGCGAGTTGTCCGCGCAAGTATTATCTCGGCAACTACCTTGGATGGAACGGCGATCTGGTGCGTCCGCGCGGCGCGGAGTCCCTGCCTGCTTCGCCTTTGCGCGCGAGCGACATCGGCACGCAGGTACACGCTCTGCTGGCGGATGTTCCTGTAAAGCAGCCTGATCTGGAAGCGCTCCGCCTGGCGCGGGTGTTCGAAAGCAGCGCGTATGGAAAACGCTCCGCCAAGGCGCGCGCCCGCGAAACGGAGTGGGACTTTTGTTTTGCGTTGGAAGACCTGATTCTGCGCGGAACCATCGATCTGTGGTTCGAAGACGCGCAGGGCCTGATGCTGATCGACTATAAGACAGACGACGTGACCTCCGAACAGGCCGCGGATCGAGCCCGCGACTATTCTTTGCAAATCCAGATTTATGCGTTGGCTCTCACGCGCGCGCTGGGAAAGCCGCCCAGCCGCGCGCTGCTTTACTTTCTTCGTCCGGATGTTTCCGTTTCCGTTCCCGTCAACGAGGCCGAGGAGAATGTAAGCCGCGTGGCGCGGGAGTTTACCGCGGCGCAGGAGCAGTTGCATTTCCCGTTAAGCGTGGGCGCGCATTGCCGGCGCTGCGAGTTTTATCGGAATATCTGTCCGGCGAAGATTTAACGCGCCGCTTTAATCAAGTCAACTAGAGAGTGGATTTCCCGCCCTCGCTGATATAGTTGCGATTCCAGGCGGGAATCTCAACAACAACATCGCCGTTCACCACGCACTGGCATCCAAGGCGCGAATTGAGTTGCACGTCGGCGGCGGTTTCCACGCGATCGGCTTCATCGTCTTCCATCTCGGAAAGGTTGCGCGCGCCTTCCTTCACAATGACGTGGCACGTGGTGCAGGCGTTGTTGCCGCCGCAGGCGTGCTCAAGGTGAAATCCGAAGTTTATGGCGACGTCGAGGAGGGACTCGGGCTTGCCATGATCGGCATAGGGTAGCTTGCCGTGTTCGAACTCGAATATCTCGTTTGCTGGAAGAAACTTTACCTTAGGCACTACAGAACATTATAGGAGCCGGTAGTGTTGGTGTTGTTATCCAGGCACGATTCGTTTATAACTTAAGGACTAACTATGGCGACGTTTCAATGGGTCAGGGTTGTTGCACTCGGCGGTCTCGGTAGCTTGCTTGCATTTGGACAAGGTTCGACGTTCCAAATAAGCTCTTACCTTAGCCACGCCGCGCCGGTCTCGGCCATTCTCGCGGACGTGAATGGAGACGGAAAGCCGGACATCGTCGCCGTGGATCAAGCGGGAAGTACTATCGCGGTAATGCTGTCGAACGGCGACGGAACGTTTCAGCCGGCGATAGAGAGCGTCACGGCCAGCACCGCAATTGTGGAAGTAGCGACGGCGGATTTCAACGGCGACGGGAAGCTCGATCTGGTACTGGCGGACGTGACCGCCGGCGGACCGGGGATTATGCTGGGCAACGGCGACGGCACCTTTCAACCGGAGATCGTTCTGGCCACGGGCGGGTTTGCGGTTTCGGTGGTAACGGGCGACTTCAACAACGATGGGTTTCAGGATTTCGCCTTTGTGGATAGCATCAGGTTCAGCGCGACCGTTTACCTGAACGACGGCAGCGCGAACTTTACGCCGGCCGCACCCGTGCGCTTCACCGGACACGCCAACCGGGCCATCGCGGCGGATCTGGACCGCGACGGCAACCTGGATCTCGCGGTGGCCAATTCCGAAGACGGCGTACTTGGCCTGGCCTTTGGGAAAGGGGATGGGACGTTCCAGAGAGCCAGCCAGCTTCCTGAAGGCGCGAACAAGGCGAGAGATCTGATCGCCGCGGATCTGGACGGCGACGGCACGGTGGATCTGGTCACAGCGGATTTGGATCAGCACAGCGTAACGATCTATCTTGGACGCGGCAACGGTACTTTTTTGGGACCTCTGATCCGGTTCGTCTCGCAGCATCCCGTGAGAGTCGCCGCGGGAGATTTCAGCGGCGACGGCAACATCGATATCGCGGCGACCAGCAATGGTAAGAGCATCGCGATTCTCCCCTCAAATGGAGACGGAACGTTCCGGGATGCATACGGCATTCCGGTGGGAAGCCCGACGATCAGCATCGCCGCGGGCGTGCTCACCCGCAGCGGTCTCACCGATCTCGTGCTGGTGACGGAAGGAGCGCAGACCAACACGTCTCAGTTGCTGGTGCTCCGGAATACGACCGGAGCGCGGTAACTTACTGCTTGCTCTTGATGACGTCGACCAGCTCTCTGACGGCGGCGGCGCTCTTGTGGAGCGCGGTCTTCTCTTCGTCACTGAGCTGGATCTCGTAGATCTTCTCGATGCCGCTCGCGCCCAGCTTGGCGGGGACGCCGACGAACAGGCCGTGAATGCCGTACTCCCCTTCCAGATAGGCCGCGCAAGGCAGGACTTTCTTCTTGTCTTTGAGGATGGATTCGGCCATCTCGACCGCCGCGGCGGAAGGCGCGTAGTAGGCGCTGCCGGTCTTGAGGTGCTTCACGATTTCGGCGCCGCCATTCTTGGTGCGGTCGACGATGGCGTCCAGGCGCTCTTTCGAAAGCAGTTCGGTGAGCGGGATGCCGGAGACGCTGGAGAGACGAACGAGCGGGACCATGGTGTCTCCATGGCCGCCGAGCACAACAGCCGTCACGTTCTCGACGGAGACCTGCAACTCTTCGGCGAGGAAAGTGCGGAAGCGGGCGGTATCGAGCACGCCGGCCATGCCGATGACGCGCTGCCTGGGGAACTTCGAAACCATGAGCGCGGTCTGGGCCATGGCGTCGAGCGGGTTCGAGACCACGATGAGGATGGCGTTCGGCGAGTGCTTCATCAGCCCTTCGGTCGCGGTCTTAACGATCTCGTAGTTGGCGAGAAGCAGGTCATCGCGGCTCATGCCGGGCTTGCGCGGGAACCCGGCGGTGATGATGCAGACGTCTGAGTTGGCGGTCTCTTCGTAGCCGTTGGTTCCGGTGATGTGGATGTCGCTGCCGTTGATGGGGCCGGCCTGCAGAAGGTCGAGGCCTTTGCCTTGCGGTACGCCTTCGACGACATCCACCAGCACGACGTCCGCGAGCTCTTTGGCCGCAATCCACATCGCGCAATTCGCGCCGACGTTACCGGCGCCGACAACCGTAATCTTGTTTCGCACTTCTTCGTTCTCCTATTGTTTCTTTAAAGTGATGCCGAGGTCGCGTAAATTGCGCTCGGGGACGGCTGATGGCGCGTCGCACATAAGGTCCGTTCCACGCGCGGTTTTGGGGAACGGGATGACATCGCGAATGGACGTTTCGCCGGCGAGGACCATGACGATGCGATCCAGGCCGAGCGCGATCCCGCCATGCGGAGGCGCACCGAATTCGAGAGCTTCCAGCAAGAAACCGAACCGCGCCTTCGCTTCCTCTTCGCTGAAGCCGAGCGCGGCGAAGACTTTGGACTGCACGTCTTTGCGATGAATGCGGATGGAGCCGGAGCCGAGCTCGGTGCCGTTGAGGACCAGGTCGTACGCTTTGGAGCGGCAGCGCGCGGGGTTCGTGGTGAGCTTGTCGAGATCTTCGTCGTGCACCGAAGTGAACGGATGATGAGCCGCCATCCAGCGCTGATCTTCTTCGTCCCATTCGAACATGGGGAAGTCCGTGACCCAGAGAAACTCGAAGCGTTGTGGGTCAAGCAGCCCGTGCTTGTCGTTGTACTTCTGCGCGGCGTGCAGGCGCAGTTGACCGGCGGCTTGCAGCACGGTCTCTTCAGGGCGATGACCTTTCGGTTCGCCGGCCCAGGAAGCGAGAAGAAGCAGATCGTTATCGGCGGCGCCGGTGCGTTCGCGAAGCTTTTCGGTGATGCCGGGGTTGTCGCGCTCCAGGCGTTTGAGATCGTCAAAGACACGCAGGCCGCGTTCCTTGCCGAAGTCTTTCAGGGCATCACGCTCGGCGCGGCTGAGTTGGCCGACGTTGGGAATGTGGATGGCGACGAAGGGCAGATCGTTCCCGGAAAGCGCGGGGAGCAGGTCCGCAACGCTGGTCATCGGCGGGATGCGGCGATCCGGTTTATCGATTCCGTATTGCCGCATTGCTTCCGCGTAGGTCATGCGCGGGAACGGGATGGGCACGTCGAATCCCGCGACCTGGCAGACCTTTTGCATCAGCGGCTCAATGACGTCGAAGATCTGTTCCTGTTGCGGGAACGACATTTCGAGATCGATCTGCGTGAACTCGGGCTGGCGATCCGCGCGCAGGTCTTCATCGCGGAAGCAGCGGACGATCTGGAAGTACTTGTCGAAGCCGCTGATCATGAGGAGCTGTTTAAAGATCTGCGGCGATTGCGGGAGCGCGTAGAAGTTGCCGGGCGAGACGCGGCTGGGCACGAGATAATCGCGCGCGCCTTCGGGAGTGGAGCGCGTCATGAACGGCGTTTCGATTTCGAGGAAGCCGCGCGAGGTGAGATTCTCACGGACGGCGAACGCGATCTGCGAACGCAGGATCACGTTGCGCTGCATGCGCGGGCGGCGCAGATCGACGTAGCGGTATTTGAGGCGCGCGTCTTCGGAGACGTCGACCGAATCTTCCATGGGGAATGGCGGCGTTCGGGATTCGTTGAGAATCCAGATGCGCTCGACCACTACTTCGACCGCGCCGGTGGGCAGGTTGGGGTTGATGGTCTCGGGCGTTCGCAGAGCGACCGCGCCTTCGACGGCGATGACGTATTCGGAGCGCAGATCTTCAGCGCGTCCGTGGGCCGGGGAGTTTTCGAAGAAGACGAGTTGCGCGACTCCAGCGCGGTCGCGGAGATGGATGAAGATGACGCCCCCGAGATCGCGGCGGCGATGCACCCAGCCCATGAGCAGGACGCGATGGCCGGCGTCGGACGGGCGCAGATCGCCGCACATGTGCGTGCGTTGGAGGTCACCTAGAAAGTCGAGTTGCATGTTTGTTTAATTCAGACGGCCGGCGAGTTCGGCGCGGCCGATGCGCTCCTGCGTGCCGGTTTGCATGTCTTTGAGCGAGTACTCGTGAGCGGCCATTTCCTCATCGCCGATGATGAGGACGCGGCGCGCGCCGGTCTTGTTGGCGATCTCCATGGCGCGCTTCAGCTTCGAGGCCGTGCCGACTTCAATGGAGTGGCCGGTGGCGCGCAGTTCTCGCGCGAGTATTCCGGCGTGGCGGAGCGCGGGCTCATCGAGCGGCGCGATGTAGAGGTCGAGTTGCGGAACGGGGTGGTTGTCGCCGACGGACATGACCAGGCGATCTTCCCCGATGGAGAAGCCGATGCCGGGCGAATGGACTTTGGCGCCGAGTTCTTCGGCGAGACCGTCGTAGCGGCCGCCGCCGAGAACGGAGTTCTGCGCGCCGAGGTTGCCATGGACCACTTCGAAGGTGGTGCGCATGTAGTAGTCGAGTCCGCGGACCAAGCGCGGGCGGATTTCGAACTTGATGCCGCGGTCGCAGAGATATTGCTGGACGGCGTTGAAGTGCGGGCGGCAATCGTCACAGAGTTCTTCGAGGATGGACGGGAGCTGCGCGATGATGGGCTCGTCTTCGGGGACTTTGGAATCGAGCACGCGCAGAGGATTGGTTTCGGCGCGGCGCTGGTTATCGGGCGAGAGCTGCGGGATGAAGGGCTGCAGCGCGGCGCGGAGTTTGGCGATGTATTGCGGACGGCATTTGGGGCATCCGACGGAGTTGATGTACAGCTCAAAGTGCGATAGGCCGGAGCGCGAGAGGACTTCGACGACCATCTCGATCACTTCGGCATCGACGGCGGGAGATTCCGAACCGATGGCTTCCGCGCCGATCTGGAAGAACTGGCGGTAACGGCCTTTCTGGGGACGCTCGCGGCGGAACATGGGGCCGATGTAGTAGAGCTTCTGCACGCCGGGGCGTTGGTCGAGACGGTGCTCGATGAAAGCGCGCATGACGCCGGCGGTGTTCTCCGGGCGCAGAGTCAAAGAAGTTTCGCCGTCGCGATCAAGGAATGTGTACATCTCTTTGGTGACGATGTCGGTTTCGGTGCCGACGCCGCGCGCGAAGAGCTGCGTTTCCTCGAGGATGGGAGTGCGGATTTCCTGATAGTTGTAGGCGTGAAACACCTCACGCGCAACGCGTTCCACACGGTTCCACACGGCCGTTTCGGGAGGCAACAAATCCCGGGTCCCTTTCACTGCTCGGATCATATTTGCGAATGGGTTTATAGGGGAGTTTTCATGTTAACATCCCGCGCTACAATCGCTGTTTATGCGCAGGCTGCCGGCACTTTTGATCACCGTTGCGGGAATAGCGTGCTTGCAGGTACAGGCGCAGCAGCCGTTCGACGTGCCGACGTTGATGTCGCTGGTGCGCGTTAGCGATCCGCAGATTTCGCCGGACGGAAAGACGGTGGCGTTCGCGGCGGTGCGGGTGGACATGGCGGCGAACAAGAAGCCGGCGAGCATTTATACGGTGCCGCTGGCGGGAGGCGACCCGGTCAATATCGGCGCGGGCGACCGTCCGCGATGGATGCCCGATAGCTCGAAGATCATCTTCGATTCGGACCGGTCCGGCGCTTCGCAGATTTGGGTGGTGGATGCGAACGGCGCGAATGCGAAGCAATTGACGACGCTGGCGACGGAAGCTTCCGGCGTGACGGTGGCGCGCGACGGGAAGCATATTGTGTTTACCAGCGAAGTGTTTCCGGAGTGCGCGGCGGATGACGCGTGCAATCAGAAAGCGATCGCGGCGGCGAAGGCGGGACCGACCGCGCGCGTGATCGATTCCCTGCTCTACCGGCATTGGACGAGTTGGCAGGGCGCGCGGCGGAGCCATTTGCTGTCGGCGGCCTTGGACGCGAGTGCGATGACGGTGAGTTCGATTGTGGATCTGACGCCGGGCAAGCGCGATGTGCCTCCGTTCTCGCTGGGCGGTCCGGACGATTATGTGATCTCGCCCGATGGCACGGAAGTCTGCTATGCGATGAACACGGACGAGCAACCGGCGATCAGCACGAACTCGGATCTGTTCGTGACGCCGATCGGAAGCATCGAGGGCGCGCATAAGATCACGACGAATCCGGCGGCGGATCAGAGTCCGCAGTATTCGCCGGATGGAAAGTATCTGGCGTGGCGCGCGCAACAGCGGGCCGGTTATGAGAGCGACCGGTGGCGGCTGCTGGTGATGGAGCGCGCGACCGGAACCGTAACGCCGCTGACGGATTTGCTGGATCGCTGGGTGGATAGCTTCATTTTTTCGCCCAACTCGCGGTCGATTTTCTTTACGGCGATGGACCGAGGGCGGCAATCGATTTCGATTGTTCCGGTGAAGGGCGGCGGGATTCAGATTGCGATCAGCGGGGACAACACGCTGGATGAGATGCAGTTGACGCCGGATGACAAGACCATCGTGTTCACGCGGCAGGCCGGTTCGCAGCCGCCCGAGATCATGAAGGGAAGTTCGCGGGGTGGCGCGCCAGTGGCGCTGACGCATTTCAACGACGCTTTGCTGGCGGCTCATCCGACGGCTCCTTATGAAGAGATTTCGACGAAAGGCGCGGAGGACGCGCCTGTTCAAAGTTTTGTGGTGAAGCCGCCGGGGTTTGACGCGACGAAGAAGTATCCGGCGCTGATCCTGATACACGGCGGCCCGGAAGGTGAGTGGGCGCAGAACTGGAGTTATCGCTGGAATTCTCAAGTGTTCGCCGGCGCGGGGTATGTGGTGGTGATGCCGAACCCGCGCGGGTCAGTCGGATATGGGCAGAAGTTCATCGACGATGTGAACGGCGATTGGGGCGGACGCGCGTATCAGGACATCATGGCGGTGACGGACCAGGTGGCGGCGCTGCCGTATGTGGATAAAGATCGAATGGTGGCGGCGGGCGCATCTTATGGCGGCTACATGATCGATTGGATTCTGGGCCATACGGACCGGTTCAAGGCGCTGGTGTCGCATGCGGGCGTTTACGATCTGCGCAGCGAGGCGGGTGGAACGGAAGAACTGTGGTTCCCTTTGTGGGAGTTCAAGGGCATGCCGTGGGATAACCCGGAGATGTACGACAAGTGGTCACCCAGCATGTTCGAGAAGCAGTTCAAGACGCCGACACTGGTGATCCACGGGGAGCTGGATTTCCGCATTCCCTATTCGCAAGGGCTACAACTGTTCACGGCGTTGCAGATGCAGAAGGTTCCGTCACGTCTGCTGGTGTTTCCGGATGAAGGGCACTGGGTGCTGAAGCCGCGGAACTCGGCGTTCTGGTACAAGACGGTGATCGACTGGCTGGATACTTATACCAAGCACTAAAGCGCCAATTAGAACAAGGAGACGGAAATTACAAATACGTTGAAGTACCTGCTGGTGGTTGTGGCCGCGGTGATTGTGTTGTCGATCGCCGGGGTGTTCGTGCTGGCGCAGAGTCCGCATCTGGAAGTGCAGACGCAGCCGAGCGTGATCGGGGATCAGACGGCGGTGTCGGTCCACGTGACGAGCCCGCATGGATTGCGGGAGTTGAACGCGACCGTGGAGCAGGACGGGAAGAGCGGAACGAGCGTGGTGGCGGCGGACAAGAAGCATCGGCTGGGCTTGTTCAAGAGCGAACCGGCGCGCGATGTGACGTTCGATCTGGGAAAGAAGGAACTACCGTCGCTGCATGAAGGCAAGGCGCATGTAACGATCACGGCGAAGGCGAACGACATGGTGGGGAAGACGGACACGGCGGCATTCGACGTGAACGTGGTGACGTCGCCGCCGCACGTGGTGGCGGACGGCGCGCAGCATTACCTGAACCAGGCGGGCGCGGAGTTGGTGACGTTTACGCCGAGCGGGTATGTGACGGATTCGGGAGTGCAGGTAGGCACGCGGCGGTTCCGGAGTTTCCCGCTGCCGGGGAGTAAGACCGAAAGGTTCAGCCTGTTCGCGATGCCGTGGGATCAGCCGGGCGATGCGAAGCCCTTCGTGTTTGTGACGAATCCGACGGGGACGGTTGGGCAAGCGATGTTCTGGTACAAGGTGTTTCCGAAGCAGTTCCGGACGCGGGACATCGAGATCACGGACGACTTCCTGAACAAGGCGGTGAACGATATCGACCCGAACGGAACGGGGAGTCTGCTGGACCGGTTCCTGAAAATTAATCGCGAGATGCGGGTGCAGAATAACAAGCAACTTGCGGATATGAGGATGGAGACGGAGGAGAAGTGGCTATGGAATAAACCGTTCGTCGCGATCCAGGGCGCGCGCGAATCGATGTTCGCGGACAAGCGGAACTATATATATCACGGCAAGCAGGTGGACCAGCAGGTGCATCTGGGGTTCGACATCGCGGGGACGCAGCATATGCCGATACCGGCGGCGAACGACGGCAAGGTGCTATGGGCGGCGCGGCTGGGGATCTATGGGAACTGTATCGTGATCGATCACGGCTATGGCTTGCAGACCATCTACGGGCACTTGAGTGAGTTCCTGGTGAAGAAGGGCGATCGCGTGAAGCGGGAGCAGGTGATCGCGAAGAGCGGGCAGACGGGGCTGGCGGGCGGCGACCATTTGCACTTCAGCATGCAGGTGGATGGCGTGCAGGTGAACCCGAACGAATGGTGGGATGAGCACTGGATCAAAGATCGGATCTGGAGCAAGGTTCCGCCGCCATCAAACTAAACTAAAGCCTGAGGGAAGAATTGGAAAAGAATGGACGGAAAGCGGCGGTTCTGGACCCGACCGATCGTTGGTCGCCGCAAGCGGCAAGCGAACTCTATGACGTAGCCAGTTGGGGCAAAGGCTACTTCTCAATCAGCGACCACGGGACCGTGCTGGTGCATCCGGAGAAGGATGCGGCGCGCTACATCGATCTGAAGAAGCTGGTGGACACTCTGGTTCTACGCGGCATTTCGCTGCCCATTCTGATCCGGTTTGCGGAGATTCTGAAGCACCGATTGGGCGAGATTCATTCGGCCTTTCAGACGGCGATGTCGGATCACAAGTACAACGGCGGGTACACGTGCGTGTACCCGATCAAGGTGAACCAGCAGCGGCAGGTGGTGGAGGAGTTCCTGGAGTTCGGGCGGCCGCTGGGGTTTGGGTTGGAAGCGGGGTCGAAGCCGGAACTGCTGGCGGTGATGGCGATGGCGGACAACTCGACGCCGATTATCTGCAACGGGTTCAAGGATGACGAGTACATCGAGATGGCGATGCTGGCCCAGAAGCTGGGGCGGCGGATCATCCCGGTGGTGGAGAAGTACACGGAGTTGGCGCTAATCGCGAAGTACGCCGACAAGGTGGGCGTGCGGCCGACGATCGGGATCCGGGTGAAGCTGGCGAGCCGGGGATCGGGGCGATGGAAGTCGTCGGGCGGATACCGGTCGAAGTTCGGACTGAGCACGACGGAAGTGGTGCGGGCGCTGGAGGAACTGAAGCTTTGGGGCATGGCGGATTGCCTGCATCTGCTGCACTTCCATTTGGGTTCGCAGATCACGAATATCCGGCAGGTGAAGGCGGCGGTGAACGAAGCGGCGCGGCTGTATGCGGAGCTGGTGCATGCGGGCGCGGGCCTGCGGTATCTGGACGTGGGCGGCGGACTGGGCGTGGACTACGACGGATCCCAGACGGACTTCGAATCGAGCGTGAACTATACACTGCAGGAGTATGCGAACGACGTGGTGTATCACATCCAGAACGTTTGCGATGAGACCAACGTGGCGCATCCGACGATCGTGACCGAGAGCGGCCGGGCGATCGCGGCCTACCATAGCGTGCTGGTGTTCAATGTGCTGGGCGTGTCCGGATTGGGGGATGAAGAGATTCCGCCGGAAGTGCCGGTCGATCCGGAGCCGGAGCAGCCGCTGATTGACCTGCAGGAGACTTACCGGTCGATGACCGGGCGGAATTTGCTGGAGGCTTATCACGATGCGCAGCAGGCGCTGGATCAGGCTCTGAATCTGTTCAGCCTGGGATACCTTTCGCTGCCGCAGCGTTGTCTGGCGGAGAACCTTTACTGGGCGATCTGTCGACGGGTGCAACGGATGGTGCGGGATCTGGACTACGTGCCGGAAGAGTTGGAAGGATTGGACGCGGCGCTATCGGACACGTACTTCTGCAACTTCTCGCTGTTCCAAAGCATGCCGGATAGCTGGGCGATCAAGCATCTGTTTCCGATCATGCCGATCCATCGGTTGGAGGAGCAGCCGACGCATCCGGCGGTGCTGGGCGATATCACGTGCGATTCGGATGGCAAGGTGGATCAGTTCATCGATCGGCGCGACGTAAAGAGAACGCTGCCGCTGCACACATACACCGGGCAGGATTATTACCTGGGCACGTTTCTGGTGGGCGCGTACCAGGAGATTCTGGGCGACATGCATAATCTGTTCGGAGATACGAACGCGGTGCATGTGCGGCTGGGCCAGAACGGCGACGCGATTCTGGACGCGGTGGTAAAAGGCGATACCGTGCGCGAGGTGTTGAACTATGTGCAGTTCAACGCGGATAATCTGATCTCGCGGCTGCGGCGGGATGTGGAGACGGCGGTAAGAGAAGGGCGCCTGGGATATGAAGAATCCGGGCAGTTACTTCGTTTTTACGAAGAAGGGCTGCTGGGTTATACGTATCTGGAAGACGCCCACGTGAGGTAAGGCAAGCTAGGTCTTCTTCGCGCTGGATGTTTTGTGCGTCGAGGGCGCGGGCTTCGGGGCGTTCGGGTCGGCGACGCGGTGGATGAAGACGGCCTTCATGACGACCGGGGTGGTGGGCTTGTCGTTGGCGCCGCGCGGGACGTTGGCGATTTTAGTGACGATGTCCTGCCCTTCGACCACTTGGCCGAAGATGGTGTGGCGGCCGTTGAGATGTTCGGGCGTGCCATCCGTAATGAAGAACTGCGTGGAACCAGTATGGGGCTGGCCGGTGTTCGCCATAGCGAGGCGTCCGGTCTGGCTGAAGGTGAGCGTGGGGACGAACTCATCGACGATGGTGGGGACGCCGCCATCACCCATGCCCGTGCCGGTGGGGTCGCCGCCCTGGATCATGAAGCCGGGGATGACGCGGTGGAAGGTGACACCGTTGTAGAAAGGCCGCTTCACTTTGGCGCCGGTTTTAGGGTCAGTGAATTCGACGAGGCCGCGCGCGAGCGAGGTGAAATTTTTCACGGTGACGGGCGCTTCCTTTTCATAAAGCTTGCAGACGATGCGGCCTTCCGTGGTGTTGAAGGCGACGTAGAGGCCGGGTTCGGTAGGCCAGGTTTGCGCGGGCGCGACGGCACGCGGCCTAGTGGCAACGCTAGTCTTGGTGGTGCTGTGGCCGGCGGGCGTGGTTTGGGCGAACGCGGCGGCAGAGATGGCGATCAGAGTCAGTAAGTTACGCATGAGAGGTTGACGTCACATTATAAATCGGCGGGTTCGGTGCATTCATCGGTGAAGCGGGGCAGCGGCATGCCGATGCTTTCGGCGTAGGCGCGTAGAGCGTCGTAGTGAGAGGCCGGCTCGGGCTCGATTTCGTCTTCCGGCCAGTGCCAATCGCAATTCAAAGCCATTGCGGAAGTGGTTTTCGTTGGTAGGGGTTGCGGTGTTTCTTGCTTGATTTCTTCTGGAGTTTCTTCCGCGATTTCTATTTCTTGTTCTTTGGCTTCGCGCTCGGCTTCTTCGGCGAGGTAATGATTGAGCGCGGTCGACAGGAATTTCCAGGCGCGGCTTTCGTGTTGTACGAACGAATCGACGTCTTTGTCGCGCTTGAGACGGCGGGCTTGTAGCGCGTCGAACTCGGCGGTCATTTTGGAGAGCGTGCGGGCGATGCGGCCTTCGTGGCGGCCGAGGGATTCGAGCGCGCGGGGACCGGCGCAATCGGCACGCCAGGCGTTGGCTTGACCGGCGACGGCGACGCTGCGTTCATCGTCACTGGTGAGGAAATAGGCTTCGATCACGGTGTCGTTATTGAGGAGATTGTTCTCGATGGCGGCGGCGCGGTTGAGGCGCCAGTTGCCGTCGATGATTTTCTGGGCGAGCTGTTCTTCGCGGACGCCGACGGGGCGGAGGTCTTCGACGAAGTCGAGCGCGAGGCGGAAGTAGGGGACGGAGTCGTCGGTCTGCAGGCAGAGGTTTTGACCGGAGAGACCGTGTTTGAAGGCGTTCATGGCGACGCGGTGCTTGCCGGCGGCGGTGCGGGGGCCGGTGGATTTGAGCGCGTTTCGGCGATTGGCCAGAGTGCGCTTGGAGGGTGATGCTTGTGGCTCTTCAGTGATTGGTGGTACCGAGTTTAATCTCATATCCGATTGTGGGGCGTGAGGGATTGAGTTAGGCAGATGCAGCGGGCGCAAGTGGTTGAGGGGATAGGGAAAACTTCGCAGCGCGGGCTGTGACGGAGAATCTTTGGATAGCGGCTACTTCGAAGTATTCGCGCTTGTTAGTTTTTCCGCCAAGTTCTCCCAGAGGCGAACGCTATCGATGGAGGTTACCCAAGTGATGGAACCGGTTGCACAGGTGTGGTCGAGAGTAAGATCGGCCAGGAATTTGGGGCGGGGACGCTGTTCCGTCTGAGCGAAACCTAATAGGTACGCGACGGTGACTTCGTCCCAAACGGGCCAGACTTCGGGATCCCCAGTGACGCCGCGGACGATGCCGGGATGCTTCGAGAACCACTGATCGAGAAGTCCGGCCAGATAGCTGCCGGGTGCGCCGGCCGGATCGAGCAGCGCGTGGGCGCGGGCGGACGTCATCGCGAGGTCGCGTTTGGTGACGGCCGCATCGCCCACGGTGACGGGCGTCGCGGAGCCAAGGATTACGCCCCAGGCGATCGGATCGTTGACGATGTTGAACTCGTCGGCATCGTTCCAATTCTTAAAGCCCATGGCGACGATCTGGATGCGGTCGGCGAGGGTTGGATCGAGGAGCAGCGCGGAAGCGGTGTCGGTGGCGGCGCCGATCACGAGCACAGTCAGCCGGTTTTGGGGCGAGAAGTTTTGGGACTCCGCGACGATGCGGTCGACTCCAGGATTGCGGAGGGGCGAGCGCGAAGTGAGCGGGACGCTGGAACCGGGAATGACGGGGGGGTTGGTGAGGGCGGGAATGGCGGCGAGCACTTCGCGCGCGATGCGGGCCGAGCTTTCGGCGGCGGGCGGCGGAAGGATGGGATGGGCGCCGGTATGAGTGGTGATGACCGCGCGCAGCTCGAACTCGGGAGAGACGGCGAGGTGCGCAAGCGCCCACTGGTCGTCCATATCCGCGCCGCAATCGGTTGTGAGGACGATGGGGCGCGGCGAGGCGGCGTTGAGAGTAACGGCGAACAGACCGGCACAGGCGAGGAATAGGAAATACTTCGAAGTGGCCACGGTCCGATTGTACGGCGGAGCGGCGCGGGCGGGATCGGGATAGACTGACTGTACAGATGAATTCGACTCTAAGCCGCTCGCTTGGACAACTGGAGCGGCAGAAATCGGCGATGCTTGCGGAGGCGTCCTCCTGGTCAGCGGAGCGGCTGCGCTTTAAGTCCGATCCGGCTGCGTGGTCGATTTTGGATGTACTCGACCACTTGTTCAAGACGGAAGCTTCGCTGGTCAGGACCGCACAAACGAGCCTCGATAAAGCCCGGAAGGTTGGGCTTAGAGAGAGAGTGGGTGCGATGGTCGTGACGGGCGTGATGCGTTCGCCGCTGCGAGTCAAGGTACCGGCAACGGCCAGCGCGGTCTTGCCGGGAAGAGCACCGGATCTGGCGGTGATCACCCCGCGTTGGGACAAAGTACGGGTCGAGATGACGGACTTAGTCGGCCGCCTGACTCCGGAACAACTTACTTGCGGATTGTTCAAGCATCCGATAAGCGGGTGGATGACCATGCCGCAGGCGCTTCGTTTTGTTTCGGCGCATTTGCGGCATCACGAGTATCAGCTTGCGCGGATCCGGCGCGCCAGCCATGGGCTTTGATTAGCGGAGCGTCAGACAAATCTGTGGGTAGTCCATTGCCTGGATTACTTGGGCCGTCGCCGCCGCAGATCCCACAGCCCCCGCGCCGAGAGCAACACGATGAAGCCCCCTAGCCCGCCGAGCACCCAGAGTATCCAGACGAAGAAAAAGCCGCCGGGGGATTGGGCGATCGCACCGTAATGTGCGCCCCTCATGTGCATGACGGGCATGGCTATCGCGAACAGTCCAATGAGCAGCATGATAACGTGCCCGGATCGCCGTTCGGGGAGCACGAGTGTCCCGTACAGCAAGACCGCGAGGACGAGCAGCGCAATGTTTGAGCTCTCCGCCTTCGATATCCCACGCACGATGTCGTCCGTAATGTGAAGCGTCAGGAAAAGTAGCGAGAGCAGAGATGCGACGACCAACATGGTGTTGCGTTTCATTGGAAAGGCTCCTTATTGGTTGAGAACCTGGCGGCAACGGCGAAACTTACAATTCGGCCAGCAATACTGACTTATTGTGTTGTGAGGTTTTTCAGGATCAAGGTATTACCGGGCGAACCGAAAGTTGTCTGTATGTCCGGAAGGCCGTGATTGTAGAAGTCGGCGACGTTTCGAATGTTATGGGGTCCTAAGACCAACGGCGGGCCTTGCAGGTTGAAGTAACCGGCGCCAAGGTCTCCCAGATTGATGAAGAGGTAAGTCAGGTAGTCGTAACTTACCGCGAAATCCGGGTTACCGTCACCGTTGAAGTCCGCGATGTAGATGAAGCCATCGACGTAGCCAAAGGGTGTGGTGTAGAGTTGGGGCGCTTGGAAGGTACCGTCGCCGTTGCCGAGCGCGATGGAAACATCGGACTCATTCAGGGCGGGCTCCACATAGGCGATAAGGTCGAGATTTCCGTCTCCGCTGAGATCGACCGCGAATTGCGCGCCGTTGGGGGATGTGGGAACCGGAGGCTGGAAGGTGCCGTCGCCGTTGCCGAGCAGTAGGAATGCGGTATCGCCCATTGCAATAAGGTCAAGATTGCCATCGTTGTTGAAGTCTCCCAGGACGTCTAGACCCAGCGAGTAGGGAATGACGATTCCGGATTGGAAGGTTCCATCCCCTTTGCCCAGATAGACCGTGATCACTCCGCCAGCGTTTATCAACACATCGGGAATGCCGTCATCATTGACGTCGCCGATCAGCTCATTGTCATTGAAAACGGGAAAGGGCGAGCCGTTTTGCGGCAGGTGGAAAGTTCCATCCCCGTTACCTAAATAGACCGACCCCGTATGCTGGCTGCTGGCCGTGTCGAAAGTGAAAAGATCGGGAATGCCATCATTGTTGAAATCGGCCACGGCACTCAGGGTGATTTCGTCCGAACCTGTCGCGGCCAGCTTAGCGGGTTGAAACGATCCGTCGCCATTGCCCGCCGAGAATAGGATCGCGGTGCGATTGGTACTGACCAGATCAAGGTTGCCATCGCGGTTGTAATCGGCGGGAAGTTGCGGATAATCGACCACTCGGGGCATGGCCCGTATTGGCGGGGCGGCGAGTGCGCCGTCGGATTCGACGGGTAAGAGGTCCACGGCCGCTTGTCCGTAGTTATCTCCCAAGCCGAGTATACTGTCCACGGCTAAACCTAGCCTTCCGGCGCCGAAAAAATTGCCGATGGCGATCGAATATGGAGCGGCAGCGGCGGGGTAAGATGCTTTAGGCGTGAACGAGCCGTCTCCGTTCCCGATCAGGACAGTTACTGTACCGGAGCCTTCATTCGCAACCGCGAGGTCAAGGATGCCATCACCGTTGAGATCCCGGGCGGCGACGCCCTGCGCATTGAGTTGAACGCGGGAGGATGGGACGTCCGTGAAGGTTCCGTCGGCCTGGCCGAGTTTGACTTCGAGGGACGAGGTGTAAGGAAGAAGCAACTGATTGATCATGATCCCGGCAATATCGGTTCGTCCATCGTGATTGAAGTCTCCGGTTACGAGGAGCCCGGTTCCGATGCCGTTGCTATAGCCACCGCCGATGAGTTGGATTTCCGGCTGAAAGGTACCATCGCCGTTACCGAAGCTGGCGAGGATGGAAGGAAGATAGCCATATCCCGAGAAGTACTCGACGAGCGCCAGATCCGTCTTCCCGTCGCCGTTGAAATCGCCTGTCATGAAGAAGGTAGGTGGAAAGATGAGACCGCTGACCTTAGGAGGTTGAAAGCTGCCGTTCCCGTTTCCCGGGAAGACAAGAAGACCACTTTTATCGCGTGCTGACGCACCGACGATGAGATCTAGCTTACCGTCCCCGTTGACGTCGGCGATGGCGATGTAAGTGGCGGAAAATCCTCCTGTCAGACCCATGGTCCGGGAATCGGGAAAGGTTCCATCTCCCTTTCCCGTGTAGATGGAGATCGAGCCAGGGCTAAGTACCGCCAAGTCGGGGATTCCATCGCCATTCAGATCTCCGGCGGCGATGGCGATGGGTGAGTTAGTTGCGTAAGTCACGGGTGTGCTGAACCCTTTTCCATCGGCAAGGAGGACGAGGAAGCTGTTGAGCGTTCCGCAAGGAATAGCGAGGTCGGTAAGGCCGTCGCCGTTGAAGTCGCCTTGCGCCATTAGAGAGGCGGTGCAATTGAGGGCGACTTGCGTGGGCTGAAAGAAGTTTGCAGTTGTTTGCGCGTGTAGGGATGCGATGAACGTGAGAGAAGCAAGGAAGGCGAGACGGTGTCGCATGTGTCACTCCTGGTAAAAGCTGTTAGTAGTGAGTTCGGGCCGGCAGCCGCTTATTTTATAGCTTCCGCTACCTTGATGGAAAGAGCGACGTGCGAATTAGAACGGGCCGTTGCACTTACTTCTTCAATTCCGCTTGTAACTGCAGGAACGCGGTTTCTTCGAAGGTTTTCTTGATGCGCTCGGCGTTCACGGGTTCGCCGGGGTGCGGGGTGTCGCCGCGGAGACTGCGCACAAGGAGCGCGTGGGCTTCGGCGTCATCCGGGGTACGGTCGAGGACGGCCTGGAAATCCTTGGCGGCTTCGGCGGACTTTCCGGTTTTCCAGAGGATGTAGCCAAGATTGAACCAATAGTCGGGGTCGCTCTCATCGCCTTCGAGCGCTTTACGGAAATTTTCGACGGCTTCGGGGCGGTTCTTGCGGGATTGGGCGGCGCCCAGGTCGTTGAACACCTCGTTGAGCGGAACGGACGCGGCTACCTGCTGGAGAGCCTGCGCGGCGCCGTCGAAATCGCTTTGATAGAAGCGGCACAGGCCGAGCAGAAACTGCGCTTCGTGATAGCGCGAAGCGGTGGGGGACACTTTCTCCAGCCATGCGCCGGATGTGCGGTATTCCTTCTTCTCGAACGCGATGCGGCCAAGTTGGAAGGCGGGCTCACTAAAGCGCGGGTCGAGTTTAGCCGATAGGACAAACAGCTTCTGCTTCTGCTCGATGGAGTCGGACAGCAAGCCGCGGATATAACTTTCGACCGCATCGATGCGGACGGGCGGACGGTTGCGCAGGTAATCCGCTTCGGTGGGGGCGGATTTGGGAAGAAGGTAGCGGATGGACTGCCAGGTGAGGCGGGACTCCAGCAGGCTGAGGTCTTCGAACGGGCCGGTTTCGAAGAAGGTGGGGCCTTCGCGGAGGTGCTTGCGATCGATGATGCCGGCGGTGAGTTTGAGTTGGCCGCGGGAGCCGGTGGCGGCGGCGGGCGGCGGAGAAATTTCGAAGCGGCCGAAGATGAGCTGGGAGGCGTCGAGCGAGTCGCCGATACGGAGGACGGTGGCGCGGGTGAGAGTTACGCCGGAACGCACGGAAAGGCGCTGGTAGACTTCGACGCGGTCTTCCCGGGACAGGACCAAAACGCCGGCGCCGGACAGGGATTCGCGGACGGTTTCGGCGACGCTTTCGCCGACCCAATCGAGACTGGCGTCATTGGACGTGTTGAAGAACGGCAGAACGACGACGGTG
The DNA here is from genome assembly GCA_965225785.1 of Bryobacteraceae bacterium. GTDB lineage: Bacteria > Acidobacteriota > Terriglobia > Bryobacterales > Bryobacteraceae > Bog-113. Next base: position 892,527 of record CBDDBV010000036.1, read on the forward strand.
TCCGCCGCGGCTTGTAGAAGGTGGTGGGGAAGAGACAGCGTGAAGAAAAGGCACAAAACCAACGAACGAAACCGCACTAGCCCGAGTTTAACAATTGCAGAACCAGGTCCTGAGCCTGCGCGGCGACTTCGGGATCGCCGCCGAAGCCGGGCAGGGGGATAAGCCCGGGCTCATGGCGAAACCATGTGATCTGGCGCTTGGCGTAGCGGCGGGTGTCGCGTTGCATCTGGGTCAGGGCGGCGGATGCGGAGAGGCGATTTTCCAGAATGGCGAGACCCTCCTTGTACCCGAGCGATTGGAGCGGGCGGGCGTCGCGCGAGACGCCGGAAGCAAGAATGTGGGCTATTTCGTCGAGCAGGCCGTCGCGCAGGATGGTTTCGCAGCGCTGGTCAAGCCGGGCGTAGAGCTGGCCGCGGGGCGGGAAGAGGCCGATCTTCAGAACGTTATAGCCTTCGAGGCGGTCGCGAGGGGTGGTGTGGACGGCGCCGGGACCGGAAAGCAGGCGGACTTCGAGGGCACGGATGAGCTTGGGGAGGTCGTTGGCGTGGATGCGGGCGGCGGCCGCGGGATGAAGGCGACTCAGGATGCGATGGAGCGAGCCGGGATGGCGGCGCTCGCGGGCGGTGAGATTTTGGCGGAGTTGCAGGTCCGACGCGGGCGCGGGAGAAAGGCCGTCGAGGAGCGCGCGGAGATAGAATCCGGTTCCGCCGACGACGATGGGCAAGGCGCCGCGCGCGGTGATCTGGTGGAGGAGGGTACGGCCCAGGCGGGTAAATTCGCCAGCGGTGAAACCTTTGTCCGCATCGGCGACATCTATCAGGTGATGCCGGACTCCGCAGCGCTCATGCACCGGGACTTTGGCGGTTCCGATGTCGAAGTGGCGGTAGACCTGCAGCGAATCGCAGTTGATGACTTCCCCCGAGAAGCGAAGAGCGAGCGCGATGCCCAGATCGCTCTTGCCGGCGCCGGTGGGTCCGCAGACGGCGACCAACGGAGCGTTCATGCGGGGCCGTTTTTGGGAGTTATACTGAGTATTAAAGCGCCTTCATTCTGCCGCCACGTCCGAACCGGCAGGGAAAGATAAACCATATCCATGATCAGTTCGTTGCGCGCGTTTCGTTCATTCGCCATTGTGGCTGCGCCGGCCCTTTGGCTGACGGCTTCTCCGGTCTCCGCCCAGAACAACCCGGTTCCGGCGGCGCGGAGTGCGGCATCCGACGCCAAAGCTCCCGACGATAAGGCTTCCGCATATTACAACTATTCGATGGGCCACATGTACGCGGAGATGGCACAGGCGTACAACCGGCAGGACTACGTAACGAAAGCGATCGAGTTCTACCGGCAGGCGCTGAAGCTTGATCCTTCCGTCAGCTTCATCACGGAAGAGCTGACGGATCTTTATATCCAAAGCGGGCAACTGAAGAAGGCCGTCACGGAAGCCGAGGATTTACTGAAGCAAAACCCGGACGACCTGGGCGCGCGGAGGATTCTGGGCCGCGTTTACACACGGATGATCGGCGATCCGCAGCAGGGCAAGATCGACGAAAACATGCTGAAGATGTCGATCGAGCAGTATTCGAAGATCGTGGCCAAAGATCCGGACGATACCGAGAGCGAGCTTTTATTGGCGCGCTTGTACCGGTTGCAAAGAGATTCAGCGTCGGCCGAGAAGACGTTCAAGACGATTCTTGCGAAAGAACCGGATAACGATGAGGCGTTGGCGGGACTGGCGTCCATCTATTCGGATCGCGGCGATACGAAAGCGGCGATCGATATGTTGAAGCGCGCGGGGGATCAGGCGCCGAGCCCGCGGACTTTGGTGACGCTGGCGCAGTTGTATGAGCAGAATCGCGACTACGGAGCAGCGGCGGACGCGTGGGAACAGGCTTTGCAGGCGGCTCCGGAGAACGATCGATGGAAGCGCGCGTTGGCGGAGGATCTGCTGTTTTCCGATCGGACCGGGGAAGCGCTGAAGATGTATCAGGGCATCGCGGCGGACAATCCCCACGATGCGCAGGTGCAACTGCGGCTTTCCGAGATTTATCTGCAGACGCAGGATTTGCCGAAGGCGCGGACGGCATTGAATCGGGCGAAAGCGGAGGACGTGGACAACGCCGACTTCAAGTATGAAGTGAAGTACGACGAGGTTCTGCTGCTGGACGCGGAAGGAAAGCCGGAAGACGCGATTAAGGAACTTAAGGGCATGCTGGATCAGGCGTCGAAGGCGGAGTACACGTCGCAGGAACGGGCGCAGCGGGACAAACTGGAAGAGCGGCTGGGAATTCTTTATCGTTCCGCGGGCAAGTATCCGCAGGCGATTGCGACTTTCCGCGAGATCAGCTCGGACGATGCGGATGCGGCGCCGCGGGCGGAAGTGCAGATCATCGAAACTTACCGGCAGTCCAAAGATGCGGCGGCGGCGCGGCGAGAAGCCGATGCGGCTTTCAAGAAGTATCCGAAGGACAGGATTGTGGTGCGCGAGCATGCGCAGGTACTGGCCGAATCCGGGAAAGTGGATCAGGCCATCAGCGAGTTAAACGGGCTGAAGGACGGGAAGAATGACCGCGAGTTGCTCCTGATTTCGGCGGATCTTTACGAAAAGGCGAAGCGGTTCGGCGATGAGCAGAAGGCGTTGGACGCGGCGGAGAAGCTCAGTTCCGGTAAGGCGGAGGTGACCGCGGTCCGGTTTATGCGCGGCGCGATGCTGGAAAAGATGAAGGATTTCGAAGGGGCGGAAGCGCAATTTCGGGATATTCTGAAGGCGGATCCGGGCAATGCGGGCGCGTTGAACTATCTCGGCTACATGCTGGCGGATCGGAATCTGCGGCTGGAAGAAGCGCAGCAGTTGATTACGAAGGCGCTGGATATCGACCCGCAGAACTATGCGTACATGGATAGCCTCGGCTGGGTTTACTTCCACCAGAACCGCCTGGAGCAGGCTGAAGACGAATTGCGCCGCGCGCTGGGCAAGGTGGCGAATGACCCGACGGTGCACGATCATCTCGGCGATGTGCTGCTGAAGCAGGGCAAAGTAAAGGAAGCGATCGCGCAGTGGCAGACGTCGCTGAAGAACTGGGATAGCAACCCGGCGAACTCGGATGCGGACCCCACGGAGATCGCGAAGGTGCAGCGCAAGCTGGAAGATGCGCGGGTGCGGATCGCGCAGGAAACGCACGGGAGCGAAGCGCATTAAGGGTGTACCGTACGCGGCGCTACTTTTTCATATAGGCGGGGAACACGGTGCGGTAGTGTAGGTCCGGCTGGAAAAACACTTCGGCGTCCAGGCCGTGCAGTTTCGAAGGAATTTCCAGTAGCGTGTTGGCGCCGCCCGCAGTGGGGTAATTCGATTGGGCGACGAGGATGGGCCGGCCGAGATCGGGCCTGAGCGAGACTACCCGCAATCCAGCGCCGCTGAGGAATTTGGCCGGGATGTCGCCCCGCACGATCGATCTGGAATCCAAATAGGCAAAGCCGCACGGGGAATCCGCGACGGCGCGGATAAATTGCGGCCTTTCGTTTTGCAACTCGGCCGCGAGCATCAGGTAGTTGCGCATGGGCGAATTGAGAATGGGGACGATCCCGCCAGGGCACGTTCGATAGTCGACGGTTCGGGCGCTGTCCCATGTCTTCTGGTTGTGATCCAAATCGAAATGCTCACGGCTGACAAGGTTGTAAGTAAAGGCCGCGAACGCTCCCATGGGAAATGCGCCGTCAGCCGTGGGAAAGACGGTGGGTTGTTGCAGAGTAGGTCCGACGTGGTGAAGGTCAGGAATTTTCAGGCCTACTCCCCAAGGCAGAAGTGCGATTACAATCACGGCCCAGGAGAATGCGGGCGGCGTGGATTGTAAGAGGAGTAAGGTACGCCGGCTGGAGACCATGCAGATTATTGCGAACAGAGTCAGAAACAGGTATCGCGGCGAGTACAACTGCGGCCAGTAAAAGGCGATGGGTGTAAGAACAGCCAGCCATTCGAGTAAGTAAAAAACGCGAAACCGGGTGCGTTTGAGGACGATGGTGAATTGGCAAAAGAGGATCGCGCAGAGAATCAAAAGCGCGCCGATTCCAAGCGCGAACATCATGAACCCCGCAAAGACCAGCGGGTGGAACGCGAAGCCGGCAAAGTCCGATTCGCGGCGCGAATCGATTAGCTTACCGATCAGGACAGGCAGAACGGCCGCGGCGGAGAGTAGCCAAGCGGAGCGGGATCGCAGCAGCGACCAAGCGGAGGACCGCGGAAGAGTCGAACAAATCATTACGGGGACTACCAGGACGGCGTCACCACGGCAAGCCGCCGCCGCGGCTACGCACATCGCGGCAAGGAGAATTCGGCGGCGCCGGCGGAGGGACGCAAGAGCGAACAAAAGAAACGCCAGCGACATGGATGCCGAGGCGAGAAACGGCAGGTACAGCAACAGGGCCGGCGATGAAACCAGGGGAAGGTATAACCAGGCCGGAGTGCGCGAGTACCGGTGCATGATGAAGATGCACGCGAGCAGCGCGGGCAGGAGTAACGCGGCTTGTAACGCATTTCCGCCGAGCACCGGGTCAATGTGCGGGAGAATTCGAAACAACAAATCCAATAAGAAATAAGTTCCCCATTGCTTGTCGAAGTTATAAATCGGCGTTTGCGGGGTGGAGTAGTGGCCGTGCGCGAGTTCAATCCCGCCGAAAAGAAACATGGCCTGGTCATTGTCGCGGAAGGCGCTGCCGAGAGAGTAGAGAGTCAGCGCGACTAACGCGATCGATACGGCCAGGGAGACAGCGGCGCGCATCCAGTTGCCAGAGATCCTCTTACCAGAGATCTTCTTACCAGAGATTTTGGGTCACCCCCGCCGGAAGCCGGCTCTGGAAGCGGCGAAGGTCCGCGGTGAGCGTCTGCGACACGGCAGGATCGATGTCGTAGATCTTCATCCAGTTCTTCCCTGCGATCCAGTTATCGGGGATGGTCCAGGTGGCGGCGGCCCTCCAATCCCCGGGAGGTCCCATATGCTCGTAGAGCAGGGCGATTTGGGCGTGATTCTGATCGGCCCACCGGCGCAGCCAGGCAGTCGAATACTGGCGGTGGAGACTTGCGGCGGCCGCTTCCACGCTGCCCAGGCCCACGACGTCGAGAACCTTCGCGTCCGACAGGAAGCAGACCGCGCCGATATCATTGAGAACCACCGTGCCGTGGTCGAAGTAGGTTTGAATGAATAGGCCCATCTGGTACTGCTGATCGTAAATGTTGCGGATGCCGGTGGGGGTCAGGTAAACGGCGCGCGCGGTGCGGATTCCCAGTGCCAACGTCAATGCCGATAATACGGCCACGGCCGGCCACCGCCAGACGCCGCGCCGTGTCAGTTCGCTGGTCAAGTCTTTCGCGGACACGATGCAGACGAGACCACCGAGAGCGATCAGGTAAGCTTCATAACGGAAATACCATCCGACGCGGGCGAACACCATGTGGGGAACCGCGGTGGCCACGAAGAGGATGAGTCCGAGTTGCGGGTACGTCCAAATGGATCGATATCTCCGGAAGCCGATGTACGCGAGCGCGGACGCGATGCACACCAGGAACACGATGTGTGGGGCTCGGACGCAATTGAAATACAAGCCTCGGGCAAAGTAATAGAACGCGCGGCCGGTGGACGCGGCAGGCAGATTGGCCTTTAGGAGCAGGGACGTGGGGAGCGCATACCAGCCGTGCAGCCTTGAGACCAGCCCGTAGGCGGCAAGAGGGAGTGCGCAGGCGACCGAGATTCCAATCGCGGCGCTCCACATCCGCCGGAGTAGCAGGAGCGCCGCCGCGATGGAGACCAGGAACACTCCTTCGTAGCGCGTGGCGGCGGTCAGAGCGGTGATCGCGAGAAGCAGCGCGAACGGGCGCGCGTCGAGCCGTCCGGCAAGCAGCGCGGTACTGACCAGGTGGACGAAGATGAGAACGAAGAAGATCTGGAAGGTGTGCTCCATCCCGCTGACCGCCAGAATCGGCAAGGGGATGGCGAGGGTGAGAAGGCAAAGCCAAACGGCGATGGAGATGGAGGAAAAGCAGCGGCACCGCAGAACGTAGCCGCACCATAGGAGCACGGCCACAGCGGCGGCGAGATTCAGCAGCAGCGGAGTGAGCTCACGTACGCCGAACACAGCGTAGCAGGCGGCCAGCACGAGCGTGTAAAACGGGGAAGATGTCGAGGACGAGAAACCATACGGCGTCACACCCCAAACGCCATGGAGCGCGAAATTCTTGGCGATCGCCATGTGGATATACGTGTCATCCATGGGATAGCCAAAGTGGCCGGCGCAGAGCTGGAGTTCCCTGACGAGGATGCCGCCTACGACGGCGAGCAGGAGAACGATGGCGGGCGTTACTGACCGATACCGTACCCGCGTCGCCCGCTCTTCGCTTTCGCGCACGTCGGCCCGCGCCAATGTCATTGAAATTAAAGGCTACTAGATCACATCGGCGGATTCAAGCCGTGCTCGTACCGCATTGTCATGCAGACAACTTTTCGGGCGGGAACGGGAGAGTGCTTGACGAAATTTTGCGGGGTTTCCGCCAACATCCGGGGTAGAATAATGCCAGTCCGCCAACCCCTGTGACAGATAGCTCAGCCTTACACCGAAAGCTCGCGTCGGAACGTGGTCCCGTGCGGGTGGCCGTGATCACGGTGAGCGATTCGCGGACGCCGGAAACGGACACCAACTATCAGTTTTTGCGGCAGGCGGTGGCGGCGGCGGGACACGAAGTTGCGCAATACCGGCTGATCCGTGATGAGCCCGAACAGGTGGAATCGGCATTGGAGGAATTGGCCGGTACGGACGCGCAGGTGCTTCTGTGGAATGGGGGCACGGGGATCTCGCGCCGCGATACCACGTACGACGTGCTGAGCCGCAAGCTGGAGAAGGTGCTGCCGGGGTTCGGTGAGATCTTCCGGATGTTGAGCTACGCGCAAGTGGGAGCGGCGGCCATGCTTTCGCGGGCGACCGCCGGGACCTATCGCGGCAAAGTGGTGATATCGACTCCGGGTTCGCCCGCCGCGGTGCGGCTGGCATGGGAGAAGTTGATTGAACCGGAACTGGCGCACCTGGCGTGGGAGATCGTGCGATGACGCGGATTTGACAGCCGAGCACCTGCTAGTCTGGAGAACCAGAACACGCTCTTTAACGTGAGGTGCCAACCCTGCAAGCTGTAGCCGGCGTCGACCTTGGCGGAACCGCCATCAACTATACGATCCTGACCGCCCAGGAGCAATTTCTAATCGAGAGCCTTTGCGAGTATCCCGCGCGAGCGCGCGAAGGTCCGTCGATCTGCCTGCAGCAGATCGCCGATGGCCTTCAGATCGCTTTTGAACAGGCCGGCGTATTGCCGACGGAGATTTCGGTGGTGGGCCTCGACACTCCTGGACCCTCCAGCGCCACGGGAGTTTTAAGCGCGCGGGGATCCACCAACTTCGTCCATCCAGATTGGGCGGGCTTCGACATTCGCGAAGGACTCGCCGATAAGCTGGGTAAGCCGGTAATCTACCTCAACGATGGGAATGCCGGGGCGCTTTGGGGCCACTTCGTGATTTTCGGCGCCAACAGCCCCGCCACGTCGGTGTCGGCGATTGTCGGCACTGGCCTGGGCGGCGGCGTTATTATCGAGGGCAACGTCGTCAAGGGGCGCAACGGCTTTGGCGGAGAGCTCGGCCATGTTCTGATTCCATACCAAAGCATTCGGGGCATCGAGGGGCTCATTCCCCAATGCAATTGCGGGCGCGTCGGGGACCTTGAATCGCTCTGCTCGCTCACCGCGATCGAGAAAACCCTGCTTCCCTACTTCCTACGGAAAGCTCCGGACCACGATCTGGCGAAGCTGGGCGACCTCCGGAAGGCGTCGAAGCTCGTGAGGGGGCTGGCCGAACGGGGAGATGCGCTCTCGCGCGAAATCTTCCGCGTGCAGGCTCACGCTTTGGGCGTGTTTTTCGACGAAATGATTAATACGTTCGATCCGGACGCGCTGATTGTGGGCGGCGGCCTCATCGAAACCACGGACGAACTGCAGGCGTGGATCATCGAAGAAATCCGCGTGGGGATGCCGAAACAACGCGTGGAACAGGCCGATATTCCGATCAGGATCATGCCCGATGGAGACAGTGCCGGAGCCCGCGGCGCGGCGATCGAAGCGCTGAAGTTCGCCCGCCGGACCGGCGCGATTTAAAGGGCTTGGTCTATTTTGGACGCGAGGATGAAGTCGCTGGTGGTGAGGCCGTTGATCTGGTGCGTCCAAATGGTGATTTCCACCTTGCCCCACGCAAGAAAGATGTCAGGATGATGGCCCTGTTCCTCGGCGATCGCGCCCACCTTGTTCACAAAGGCCAATCCGGTAAGGAAATCAGGGAAGGCGAAACGCCGCCAGAGGTGATGGCTTTCGAATACGGACCAGTCGGGAACTTCAGCGGAATAGCTCTCGACCGCATCGGCTGCAAGCGGCGGATCGCCATTGCGGCAAGGGGTACATCGCTGATCGGCAAGCGCCATGAGTTCATTATGGGGGAAGAGCGTCAGAGTGAGAGTGAGCGAAGTAGTCCAAAAGACCTAAATGGAATCGAACCTCATCGCTCATTGTGCGGGGTCTCGGGAAGGCCCATAGTAGAAGCATGACGCCCACCACTGGATCCGCCACCGCCGAACGCCGCCGCAGACATCGCTTCGATATCGAGTGCGAAATGCGCTTCCGCCTGTTGGATTCGCGGCGGCATCTCCCGCAGCAAAGCGGGAAGTCAGTCAATATCAGCAGCAAAGGGATTTTGTTTGAGTCGCCCTCGGCTTTGCCGGTCGGCAAGCGGGTGGAGTTGATGATCGCGTGGCCCGCGATGCTGAATGAGAAGTGCCGGCTGAAGATGGTTGCGGTGGGGCGTGTGGTACGGGCGGACGGCAATCGCGTAGCCGCTTTGATCCAGAAGCACGAATTCCGCACCCAAGGCGCGAACGTTAACTAGATTTCTTCTTTTTGGCGGCGGCTTTGGGGGCCTGCTTGGGAGGCGGTAGCTTTACTCCCGCCTTGCGCGCTTCCGACAGGCCGATGGCTATGGCCTGTTTCGGATTCTTGGCCGCACCTGTGCCTTTCTTCATCTGATCCATTTCCTCGCGGACAAAATTGCCCGCCTGGGTGGTGGGCGCCTTTCCTTCTTTTTTGTCTTCCTGTGCGCGCTTGATGGCTCGTTTTGCGAGCATAGTTGAATTCCTCCGCACGACCGCCCTGCAATCACCGGACCAGAGGGTCCTCTATCCATGGTGGCGTCGCCTGGATCAAACGGCCGAGCGCCGGTTCCAGTTCCGTAATCAGTTCTTTCATCCGCCACGCGATATCGCGGTAGCTGAAGTGGCCTTTCACGCCGCTGCGGACGCGGGCGATGTACTCCACTTCGGCGAAATCCATCTTGAACAGGAAGCGGGAGCGCGCTCCGAAGGGCAGCAGGTAATGCGCGCCGGGCGCCGGGAGGGAGCGGATCGCGCCAAACGCCGCATCCATGGCTTCGCGAAAGAGATCTTCGATGCCGGCCTGCTCTAAGAGCGCGGGTGTCTCGTAACCCAGCCGGCCGCTGAACGGCTGCCGGAACTGGACGCATCGGCGATGCCGGTGCATGTCGCGATACGCGCCGATGTCGATGGTCATATCGAAGACAAACTCGCCGCCGCGAAAGGCGCGCAGGAGTTCATCGCGAGGACCGCGCGAACGGTTGGCGACATCTATGACTTCGGCGCGTTGCGGGCCGCTCCAGCCGCGCACCGTTTCGAAGAGAGCGGCGTATGGGTGATCCGTCACGCGATACAGAAGGGTGGCGGCCACATCGCTCATCGTGTCGTGCGGCCGCGTAAGTTCCACGCTACACGGCGGCCGGACTGGGATGGCGCCGAGGTTCTGGACGGCCCAGGCTTTCAGATCGGCGTTCGATTGCAGCGCGTAGCGATCCTGCGCGGCGTGACGCGCGAGCGTGGGGGCGAGCGGTTCGCGCGATCCTTCTTCCCATCGGCATTCCGGCTCGGAAGCACAGGCGGCGGAGATCTCTTCGGCGACTTCGCGCAGTTCGGCGTACTCGGAGGCGCGCAGGCGGCTGATTTGCTTTTCCAGCGTGCGAATGCTGGTGACTTGGCCGACGTTGGTGGGAACGCCCCAGAAGAGCAGGTAGCGGGCGACGTCGAACGCGCGCGCGCGAAGGTTGCGCTCGTACGTGGCGGGCTTCATCGATTCCGGGCGGTCATGCATACCGCGGAGATGTTCAAAGGCGCCGGCGTGCACTTTGGCATATGCCGCGAGCAGCGCTTCCGCGGCGGCGTTGTAGATTTTCGCTTCGCGCGGCCGGAACTCAGCCGGCGTGATGAAGCCGGAACGCGAAAAATCCTGGTAGCGCGAGCTCTTTGCCTGACCGTCCCATAGCGTCTCGTCTTCAATTTCGGTGGCGGCAAGTTCGGAGACGCCTTCGAAACAGAGAACGGTATGTCCAAGGTCGGCGATGGATTGGTGGCCGTACTGGAAGTAGAACTGTTCGAGAAAGGTTTGCGCGTTGTGCGAGCGAACCCATTCGATGGAGTCGCGAATGGAATCAGGCGAGCGGCTGTAACGGGCCAGCGCATACGCGCATTTCTCCGGCGGCATGGGGGAGACAGAGACAACTCGGGAGCGCGGGGACATGTGCGGATGGGTTGGGGCGGATCGGCTTGGGCGAATCCGCTATGATAGCGAACTTACGGCCTACGCCCGCGCCCCGATGACTCTGCGCATTCGACGAATCCACCCGGAAGCGCAACTGCCCGCTTATGCGCACGGGCCCGAAGAGGACGCGGGGATGGACTTGCGGGCGGTGGAGAGCGTGACTCTGGCGCCCGGGGAACCGAAGCTGGTTCCGACCGGGATCGCGGTGGAATTGCCGCCGGGCTATGAGGCGCAGATCCGGCCGCGCAGCGGGCTGGCGCTTAAGCATGCCATTACGCTGCCCAACAGCCCGGCCACCATCGATCCCGGTTACCGCGGCGAGATCCGGGTGATCCTGCTGAACCTGGGGCGGGAACCATACCGGATTGAAGCGGGCGACCGGATTGCGCAGATGGTGATCGCGAAGTATGAGGCGGTGGAATGGTCCGAGACCGATCTTAGCGCGAGCGCGCGGGGTGAAGGCGGGTTCGGTTCATCCGGAAGATAGACCGCCTCACTCCCAGTCGAACGCAATGTAGCGAAAGACGCCGTCGCGCTCGATCTGCAGGACCACGGGATCCCCGGGCTTCAAAGCGGTGAGCGCGGCGCGCAGCCCGTCCAACGAAACCACGTCGGTGGTATTGAGGCGATGGATGACGTCGCCCTGCTCGAGGCCGGTTTCGATGGAAGGTCCGGCGGCGCGGGCGGCGATCACAATACCGGTTTTGATGCGCAGGTCGGAGAAGGTTTCCGCCATCTTCGAAGTGATTTCCAGCCCGAGAATCCCAAGACGGTTGACGAGCGCCTTTTCCGGGTTGAGCGCGCCGATGATGCTGTCCATATCCTGGTCCTGTTCGACCACCGGGATGGTGAGGGACTTGGTGGTGGCGCCGCGGAGAACTTCCACCTTGATGGCGTCACCGGACGAGCGGAGATACATGGACGCCGCGAACATGGGCAGGCTGTCGATGGGTGACCCGTTCACGCTCAGAATGATATCCTCGCCGCGCAGGCCGGCGGTTTGGGCGGGACCATCCGGCATGACATCGGCGACCAGCACGCCGTGATCGCGGGCAAGCTTGAGGCCGGCGGCAAGCGTGGGAGAAATCGTCTGGAGTTTGGCTTCAATCTCCGCGCGATGCACGTGGCCGAACTGGCGGATCTGCTGATAGACGGAGTTCACGACGACGCTCGGAATGGCGAAGCCGATGCCTTCGTTGCCGCCCGATTCGGAAAGAATGGCGCTGTTGATGCCCACCAGATTGCCATCGAGGTCAACCAACGGGCCGCCGCTATTGCCCGGGTTGATGGCCGCGTCCGTCTGGATGTAGACCATGGTGGATTCGGGCTGAATCTGACGCAATACGGAGCTCACGATGCCCATCGTTACGCTGTTTTCCAGACCTTCCGGGGTGCCGAAGGCGAGCACCACCTGGCCTTGGCGAAGGTTGCCGTAGGAGCCGATGGATAGGGTGGGATAGTCGCGGCCCTCAATCTTCAAAACAGCGAGATCGGTTATCTTATCGACGCCGATGATACGGGCTTCCATGATGCGGGCATTGGAATTCGTGGAAAGAGACAGGACGGAGCCGCCGGTGCCGGTGAACAAAGCGACGCGGACGCGCTGCGCTCCGGAGACGACGTGCGCATTGGTGACAATAAAGCCGTTCGGATCGAGAATCACGCCGGAGCCGATGCTGCGCTGACGGCCGATCAGGGCGGTCTCCATACGACCGCTCTCGCTCACGGGACCGTAGCCAGTGACCAGGATCTTGACGACGGCGGGAGAAACGCGGGCGGCGAGCTCCTGGATCCCCTCGCTGACGCGGTGCAGATCGTCCAGATTGTTCTTCGATTCGGTTTGAGCGAAGCCGGGCAGGCAGACTAGAAGCAACGCGAACTGAACTCGCAGCATTGATTCCTAGATGATGCCCGTACGAGCGAGGTTACGAAAGTGCGCGCGAGCGAGGTTTCGAACGTACAAGAACCTGGTGGACGGCATGGGGTTCGAACCCACGACCCCCACGTTGCGAACGTGGTGCTCTCCCAACTGAGCTAGCCGCCCATGGCCTGGATGTCTCAATATAACATGGGCCCTGGAAACCCTTGGCCACGCGAGCGCCGCACGCGCGCGGATCCGGTCAATCCGGCTTATGCGGCAACCATTTGGACGCCGGGGGCCGATGGCGCATCGGGCCTTTTGGGGCGCGAGTTGGAGTCGAAGGCGCCTCGCCGCTTGGAACCGTTTCCGCGCTCTTTCGTTCCGGCGCCGCTTTGCTTGCGACGGGCGGCCCAGTAGCGCTTCATCCGCTCGGAGACTTCTTTGCGTCCGTCGTTGTCCATGAACCTACGCCCCCGCCGCTTTACGCCGGAGCCGATCCGATTGTCCAGACGTTCGAGCGCGGCGATGACCTCATTCACCAGATCGCGTTCGTTTTGTAAGTTGCGAATCATCTCTTTTATGTCCACACCCACCCCCCAAACTTTCAGGCGGAGCAGATAGAAAAAGCACCGCCTAATTGTATTGGCGTATTAGCGGGACAAAAAGGGCCACCGCGGAAGAAAATGATAATGCATTTTCAAAGCGGCGAACCATGCAATTCCCCCCAGAACCACCAGTACGAGGAGGGACCAGAGAATGATCCGGGTCCAGGGAAGGCTGCGCCCTTCGCGGCTCATTACCAAAAGAAAACTGGCAAAGATACCGACGTAGAACAAAAGAATCATCGGCGTGGCGAAAAGAAGCAGATTGAAAACGTCCGGGGTGGGCGTGACCACGGCGGCGATGATCACAATCGCCAGAATGGCGTAGCGGCTGTGACTAATAAGAAACTTGGGGGTGACCAGCCGCAAAAGAGTAAGAAAGAAAATGAGAACGGGGAGTTCGAACACCAGCCCGATTCCGAGCGTGACGTTTACAAACAGATCAAAGTATTCATTGATGGAGACCAGCGGCGTCACGTGAACATCCCGCCCGATGCCAAGCAGAAACGTGAGTCCGTAGCGGAAGGCGACGAAGTAGGCGAAAAGACCACCGGTGATGAAAAGTCCAGCGGTGCAGGCCACAAACGGCACCGCCCATTTCCGTTCTTTCTTATAGAGTCCGGGGGCGATGAAAGCCCAAACCTGATAGAGCAGCCAGGGGGACGCGAGGAAGATGGAGCAAAGGACCGGAACTTTCACCCAGATCACGTTGAACGCTTCCATGGGCGTGATCTGGCTCAGGTTCGGGGGGTTCACGCCGAGGGTCCGGAGCGCATCCACGGCGGGCGCGCTGACGACGGCCCAGAGTTCTTTGCAGAAGGTGAGACTCAACAGGAAAGCGACGATGAAGCCGCCGAGCGCGTAGAAGATGCGCATGCGGAGTTCCTCGAGGTGCTCGAGGAAGCTCATGCGGAGCATGCCTTCTTCTTCCTCCTCTCCACCGCCGCCGCCCGATGGTGGAGGCGGAAGCCGCCGGCTGCCTCCACCGGAGACGCCGCCGGGAGGGGAAGCTGGTCTGCGAGGCGTTCGCGCGGCGGGAGGAATGGTGGTTACGGCGGTGGTCGCGATGGGGGCGCTGACCGGCATCGTGTTCCCGGGCTGCGAGGCGCCGTAGGTGTAATCACTCGCGTAATACGGGTTGTCGACCACCGGGTGCAAGGTGACGTTGTCAGCGGGCAGAGAGGTGGTATCGGGAGTCTGCGCTCCCTGCGTTTCATCAGGCGGCGGCATTCGTCAGCTCTTGTGGCTATCCTGTGCAGCGTCGTTTGGCGCCAGACCGGTGACTGGACCGCTGGTGTAAGGAAACGCGTGTTCCTCATTCAGGGAACCGTTCGCGACAGTTCCGGAAGCGGGAGTTACAGTCAGGGGCGGCTGGGGTTCGGCTGCCGTCAATAGGACGCCCGGAGCTACGGATGCGCCTTCGGTGGGATGGTTAGAAGAAAAATCGGTTCCATGTGCCGGCGTCTCGTTCCCCGTCGTGGTTTCGGGGGTATACGGAGTTCCGGTGTCGTAGGAAGAATAGTCGTAGTTATAAGAATCCTGGTAGTGCGCGCCCGTATTTTCCTTGACGGCTTCGGTTTCCCGCTCCAGGTTCCTCATCTCGCGGTCGAAAGTGGATCGCAATTCAGCGGATGCTTTGCGGAACTCCGTGATCGCTTTGCCCAGGGTTCGCCCCAGTTCAGGCAACTTCTTCGGCCCGAACAACAAGAGCGCGAGGACAACAATGAAAACGGTTTCCGGCCAGCCGATGGGACCCATTCCCAACCTCCACTGTCAATTGTAGTCGATCACTCTTCGAGAACACAGACTTCACGCAGGTTGCGGTAGCGCTCCGCGTAATCCAGTCCATATCCGACCACGAACTCGTCCGGAATTTGAAAGCCCACATACTTCACCTTTACGGGACGCTTCCGGCGCTCGGGTTTGTCCAGCAGGGCGACGATCGAAAGCGACAAAGGCTTGCGTTGCTCCAGGACGCGCATCAGGTAGTCGAGAGTGACGCCGCTATCCACAATGTCCTCGACGATCAGGACATGAACGCCTTCGATCTCCGCATCCAGGTCTTTGGTGACGCGAACCTGACCGGACGAACTTTTTTCCCGACCGTAGCTGGAGATGCCCATAAAGTCGAGACGGGCGTCGCGACGGATGGCACGGGCGAGATCGGCATGAAAAATCGAAGCGCCCTTGAGGATGCAGATTAGGAGAAGTGGGTCTTGAGGATAGTCACGATCTATCTCCGTCCCCAGTTCCGCGATGCGCGACTTGATTTGGGATTCGGAGACGAGAGGACGAAGAGGCACTCAGGGTAGTTTACGACGAGGTTGCGAGCGGGGTACGCCGGAATCGGCCATACCCCGCTGATCGGACTAATACTTGCCGGCGGAGGTGGGAGTCGCGTGCTCGCGCTCGAACTCGTCATATTGCTTGTGTGCTTCGTCACGGGTGATCCCGTAATGTTCCTGGATCTTTCCCACGATCTGATCTTTTTTGCCAGCAGCCATTTCCCAATCGCTATCGGTCAACTTGCCCCATTTCTCACGGGCCTTGCCGACGAGTTGCTTCCAGTTTCCACCGATCGTATCGGAATTCATATCAGAAACCTCCTGCTTGCCATATAGCAAACGGATAGCCAAGTTACGCGCGCTTGCGGACCCGCGACCAATACCACCAGTTGGTCTGCTCAGCGGGCAACCGCGGGTTCCTGGCCTGGGCCACGGCGCAGCGGAACGTGTCGAGTACGCAGGGGTCCTGGGCGGCCCCGGTGATTTGAGCGAGACGCTGGTAAAGAATCGCGCCGTCCTCCCGGGCCAATTGCTCGACGCTGTGGACGCCGAGCAGTTCGAAATCCTTCAGCATGGCCGGGCCGATGCCGCGAAGATCGCGCAAATTCCTTGTAGTGGCACTACCTTTGGACACGGCCGGACGCATCTCCTTTTACCAAAAAGTTTACTTCTTCGACGGTGAAACGGTTGAAGTCGCCGGGAATGGAGTGTTTAAGACAGGACGCGGCGACGGCGAATTCAAGCGCGTCCTGGGCGGACGGGAGCGCGAGCAGGCCGTAAATCAGGCCGCCGGCGAACGAATCGCCGCCGCCGACGCGGTCCACGATATGGGTGATTTCATATTTGCGGCTTTGCAAGAATTCTTTGCGGTCGTTGAAGCAGGCGGACCAGCCGTTGTGCGACGCGCTCTTCGATTCGCGCAGGGTGATGGCGATGCTTCGAAGATTGGGGAATTCGTTCAAGACCTTCCCGGTGAGGGTGCGGTAGACGTCCTGATCCAGATGACCGGAGTGCACGTCGACATCGGCCTGGATTCCGAGCGCCATCTGCACGTCTTCTTCATTCGCGATGACGACATCGACGAAGGGAACAATAGTCCGCATCACCTCGGCGGCGGGCTTACCGTATTTCCAGAGATTCTTGCGGTAGTTCAAATCGCAGGAGACGGTTAAGCCCAGGACCTTGGCTGCCTGCACCGATTCGAGAGCCAGCGCGGCGGCGGATTCGCTAAGCGCGGGCGTGATGCCGGTAATGTGGAACCAGCCGGCTTGCGCGAAGACTGTTTTCCAATCGATGGCGCCGGGTTGAGCGAGCGCGATGGCAGAGTTGTCGCGATCGTAAACCACCTTGGACGCGCGCTGGTTGGCCCCGGCTTCGACGAAATACACGCCCATGCGGCCCTTGCCCCGGACGATATGCGAAGTGTCGACGGCGAAGCGGCGCAGTTCGGCGATGACAGCGTCGGCGATGGGATTGGACGGCGGAAGCACGGTGACGTAGGCCGCGGGCCAGCCGAAGCCCGCGACGGTGACCGCGACGTTGGCTTCCCCGCCCCCGAACGTGGCGACGAATTGCGGCGTCTGGAGAAATCTTTCGAAACCCGGGGGAGAAAGGCGGAGCATGATCTCGCCGAAAGTGATTAGCGGTTTGCGCATGATTGCGAAGTTACTGGTGTACCAGCAAGGGATAGGGAGCCGCAAGTCATTTTGCGGAGATAATAGCGAAGGGCGGATGGAAGAAACCATAACGATCGTCTGCCTGGCCAATTCGCGGAAGCATTCCGGACGGTGTATTGCCGGAAAGACCGCGGAGGATGCCTGCCGGTCACGATGGATCAGAGCGGTCAGCGGACGCCCGACGGCGGAAATCTCAAACGGCGAGCGCGCCTATGAGAACGGGCTGCCGGTGAGACTGCTGGACCTTGTCGAGATTCCCATCGCGGGCGCGAGACCTCGCGGGTTTCAGACGGAAAACCAGTTGATCCGCGTTGGGCAATGGGTGAAGAAAGGCAGGATCGAGCTTTCCGAAGTGGGATATTTCGCGGACGAGCCGTCTTGTCTTTGGGTCGACGGTTACTCGACCTATCACGGGTTGAATGACCGTGTTCCGGCGGAAATTGCCAATCGGCTGCGATCTTCTCTTACGCTGGTGCGAACCGCGAATCTGTTTATTCGCGTACTCCGGGAGGGCTACCCGAAGGCCCGTGTCAGGGCGGGTTTCGACTATCTGGGATCTCACTACGATTTGCCGGTGACCGATCCTATCGTGGAAAAGAAGTTTTCCCGCAAGGCGGAAGGCTCCTATCGAACGGGGGATGCCTATCTTTGTGTGAGCCTCGGAGAAGAGTACGCGGATGGATTTTGTTATAAGTTGGTGGCGGCGATATTTGGTAAAATGGGTTAATGGTTGGGGCAGTTTTCACGGTGGGACATTCGAGGCATTCCCTGGAACGTTTTATCGGGTTGCTGAAGCAACACGGCGTTACGGCCCTTTGCGATGTTCGGTCGCAGCCTTATAGCCGCATGAATCCGCAGTTTAATCGAGAGGAACTGGAGCGCGCCCTCGCCGGTGAAGGCATTGAGTACCGGTTTCTCGGCAAGGAACTCGGCGCCCGGACGGACGATGAACGCTGCTATCGGGATGGCAAGGTTCAATATTCGCGGCTGGCTGAGACGGAACTCTTCCTTAGCGGTATCAAGCGGGTAACGAACGGGATCCGGCAGGGCTTTCAACTGGCGCTGATGTGCGCGGAGCAGGATCCGCTCGATTGCCATCGCAGCATTCTGGTGGCGCGGAGTCTGTCCGCTTCTGGAATTGAAGTACAGCATATTCTCGCGGATGGAACGTTGGAGAGCCACGCGGACGCCGTCGAACGGCTAACGAAGATGTTCCGCCTGGATTACGAAGATATGTTTCGCTCCCGCGAGGAACTGACGGCCGAAGCGCACGAGCGCCAAGAAGCCCGGATTGCGTACGAGTTGGAGCCCGAATTCGCCCTGCGCGCGGCGGGATGAAGATTTTCACCATCGGTTTCACTAAGAAGTCCGCCGAGACTTTCTTCACCAGGCTGATCGATTCCGGTGCGAAACGCCTGGTAGACGTGCGTCTGAACAACGTTTCGCAATTGGCCGGATTCGCCAAACGCGAAGACCTTCAATATTTCTTAAGAGCGATTTGCGGGATGGAGTATTCGCATGCCCCGGAATTGGCTCCCACCAAAGACATTCTCGATCCGTATAAGAAACGAAAGGGCGATTGGGACGTGTACGAAAAGCAATTTCTTAGCTTGATGGCCGAGCGTCGCATCGAAGAGAGCGTTGCTCCGGAGGTTTTGGATGGCGCCTGTCTATTGTGCAGTGAGGAGACGCCTCACCATTGCCATCGCAGGCTGGTGGCCGAGTATTTAAACGCTAAGTGGGGCGGCGTGGAGATCCAGCATATTCTGTAACCATGTCCATGAAGCCAATGTTCCTGCCCGGAGTGGAAGCGAACCCGCGTCCGAGCCCGTTCGCCACCAGTATTGAAACCATGAAGAAGGCGGGCAAAGAGTATCCGCAGATCTGGCATATGTTCGCGTTCCGGCCCCACGCGACGGAACATCTCGCGCGCTTCACGCAGGAGATTATGCATGGCGAAGCGCCGTTGACCCCGGGTTTGCGTGAGCTGATTGCGGCGTATACGTCTTATCAGAACGATTGCCAGTTTTGACTGAAGTCGCACGCCGCAGTTGCGGCGGAACTGCTCGGGGATGAGGCGCTTGTGCTGGGCGTGCTGGATAACCTGGAAAGGTCCGCGCTTCCGGAAAAAGAGAAAGCTTTGCTGCGTTTCGTGGCAAAGGTGAATCGCGAATCGCCGGGCATGAGCGAGGACGACATGCAGCCTCTGTATGCCGTGGGCTGGGAGGATGACGCGATTTATTACGCCATCACGGTATGCGCCTTGTTCAATTTTTACAACCGGTGGATCGACGCTTCGGGCGTCCACGCCATGTCTCCGGAGGCGCACCGGGAAGGCGGCAAGCGCACCGCGCAGCATGGGTATGTCCGGAAATAGCTAAGCAGTTTCACGCACGGCGAACTGCACGACGGCGCGGCCGAAATGGATTTCATCGCCGCTTTGCAGAGCCGCTCCGCGCGAATTACGATGCACCGGCTGGCTCAGCCCTCCGCGCACGATCCAAAGGCCGCAGTTCGCTTCCGCGTCCGGACCCATTTTGTACCAGCGGTCGTTGAAGATGCGGTACTCGCCCGTCCTGGCATCACGCAGAATATGGGCGTGCTCGCGCGAAACGGAGCGGTTGATATCGGTGTCCTGCGAGAAGGTGACGTCATTCCGGCGCGAAGGTCCCGCATTGGTGAAGACGTCGAGAACCCGGCCGATATTCGTGCGCGTTTTGGTGAGCGGGATTTGGGTCTGATCGGCCGCGCCCAGCAGAACCACCAGAGCACCCTCGGCTTGTGGTCCCGGCTGCTCAGGCGTGGCTGGTCCGGCTTCGAGAGCGGTCTCCACCCGGATCCAATCCTGCTTCGGTCCCGGCAGTTCGGGAGTGGTTTCAATTTCCACGCGAAGTTCGTCGGGATGCCGGTAGTTGGAGCGGGCCAGACCCGCGCGGAGTTCCTGATCGAAGTACTTCGCCATGAAATCGCTATGAAAGGTTTCGGCCTGCTTTTCCGGGATCCCGCTCAGATGGATACGGACCACGTTGAACGGGAACACCATCTTGCCGGCCACGCGATGGCTTTTGCCTTTGATGGCATCGATGGCCGCGAGCCGGATTTCGGCTAGCTCCGGCACGTCTTCCGAGATGCGCGCGGCGGAGAACGGCGACTCGAAGATCGCCCGGCCTAACTTTTCAAAGACGTCGGATAGTGGCAACGCTACTTCTCCTGTGAAGAAATAATCCCAAGATCGCGGGCCGCTTCCACCAGTTCGCGGGCAATGGGAGCGGCGGCGCGGGAGCCATAACCACCATGCTCCACGATGACGGCGAAGGCGATCTTGTTCGGTCCGTCGTCGTAAGGCGCGAACCCCGCAAACCAGGAATGCGGTTCGCCCTGTTCCACCTGCGCGGTGCCGGTCTTGCCGGCCACCGGCATGGCCAACCCGGACATGGCTTGGCGGCCCGTGCCGCTGGTAACTACGGATCGCATGGCGGTGGCGAGAAACTTCGCCGCTTCGGCAGGCACGATGGTTCGCGGCGCGTTCGTTCGGGAGTTGGTGGAATCGATTACCCAGCGGCCCTGCGGCATAGTGCCGCCGTCGGCGATGGTGGCGGCGACGCGCGCCATCTTGAACGGCGTGGTCAGTACCGGGCCCTGGCCATAGGAAGAGAACGGCAACATCTGTTTGAAGTTTGCGGGATCGCCGGGTGGGATCTCCACCATTCCCGCCATCTCGCGCAACGCCTTAGATCCCACGGTGAAGACGCCGAGCTGCGCAAAGTAAGCGTTGCAGGAAACCGTGATGGCCTGGAACATGTTCAATGACCCATGCGGGCGATCCTTGATGTCATCGCGGATGGGACGGTTCCATCCCTTGATCATGACGCCCGCGCGGCCGTCCGGCAGCCGCGTGCAGGAGTAAGTGGTGTTCTTCGAGTGCGGGTCCAGCCGCAGTGCCGCCATGGCAGTCACCAGCTTGAACGTGGAACCCGGTGGATATTGGCCGTAGCGGGCCCGGTCCAGCAGTTCATCCGGCGTCGGAACATGGCCGGACACCGGATGCGGCGCGCTCACCATGGCGAGGACGTCGCCCGATGCGGCATCTATGACGATCGCCGCGCCCTTGGTACCCGCCACATCCATGCGCTGCTGCACGATGTCTTCCAGGCGCGCCTGCAGCCGCACGTCGATGGACGTTTTCAAGTCGCGGTCGCGGTCAAGAAGCTTGCGCATATGAGGATCGTTGGGGTAATGGCGGTAGCGCACGGCGGGCGCGAGTTCCTCCAGATCGGCGTAGCCCTGCAGATGGGCATTGGAATCGTGTTCGATCAGCGAGGCGTTGGTGGCGTGAAAATTTTCGCCGCTCCGTAAATCGCCCAGGAACTGCACCAAGAGCGCGCCGAAAGGATAGTGACGGCTCTCCAGCCGCGAGTTTCCGTCGTCGATGGAGATGCCGAGCTTCTGATAATCCGCGCGGTGCTTCTCGATTTGATCCCAGCTACTGGTGGCGATGAGAACGCCGTTGCGATCGAAGATATCGCCGCGCGGAATCTGACGCATCAGCGAGTTCAGGCGCGGATTATGCTGAGGCCGCTTGACGCCGTCATCCGCGAATACCTTGGCGTCATGAATGAGAAACTCGCGATCGGCAACCACCTGAAAGTAAGCCGCGCGCGCAACCAGCGCGGTGGCGAGAAGGCCCATGACAAGTCCGGCCGAGCGTATCGGCGTGGCGAACGCCGGAGTTGCGGAAACGGTCCGAAGACGGCGCTGATTGGAGATCCCTAGAAGAATGGCGAAGATCAGGAAATTCGCCAGCATGGCGGTGTTGCCGGAACTCAGGAATGGCGATACAACGCCGGACAGCGGAATAGCGTCGAGGACGCCGCCTGAAACCAGAAGCATTTCGAACGCGATCAGCGCGCCCAGACCGAAGGCGAGAAAGGTTCCATACTCGTCCGTCGCGTCGCGCGCGATGCGGAAGGCGCGGTAGACGAGTAGAACGAACAGAGCGAACAACGTAAAGGTTCCGGCAAATCCCCATTCTTCGCCGATGGCGGCCAGCACCAGATCCGTGTGTCCGGCGGGAATCATGCCCGGATCGCCCATGCCGGGGCCGGAGCCCCACGGGCCGCCGGTCGAAAGCGCCCAGAGCGAGTGAGCGATCTGATCTCCGCCGCGCAGGTTGTTGTCCCACGGAGAAAGCCACATGTTGATTCGATCCACCACGGTGTGAGGCGCGCCCACGCGGTAGCCGATGGCGACGCCCGCGACCAGCATGCCGACGCCGAACAGCGCCAGCCCGGCGCGTCCGCGCGCAACGGCGAACATGGAGAGAAACAGGAAACCAATCACCAGTGCGGGGCCCATGTCTTTGAGCACGAAGAAGAGCGCCAAAGCGATGGCGACGCCGATGACCACCGGCAGCACGTGCTGCACCCGCGGCATTTGCGGCCAATGCAGCCAGCGCGGGACCAAACGCTTTTCATGCAGTTCCCGAAGCCACTCCCATCGGCGCGCGAAGTAACCCGCGAGGAAAAACACGAGCAGAATTTTGATCAGTTCCACCGGCTGAAACGGCCCCAGGTTCACCTTGGCGTCGCTCCCGGTCGGCCCCGATCCTTTGATTAGGAGCGCGCCGAAAAGCAGAATGCTCAGCCACAGCGGCGTGTAAATCCATTGCGAGAAATGACGGACCTGAAAAGCGCGAAGGAGCGGCAGCAGCAGCATGGCGCATCCGAGCGCCGCGCCCCACGCGAATTTCTTGAAATCGAGCGAGTCGCGCAAGGGATCGCGCAGGCTCACCGCCAGCATCAATCCCATGCCGGTTAGCAGATGGAGAGCGGGCAGAATGGTGGGGTCGCCGCGAAACCGCCGCCATCGCCAAGCCAGGTGGACGATCCAAAAAGCCGCGAGATAAATGACACACCACTCCAGATACTGCCTGGAATATTGCGCCGGCGTCCGCACGATAAACGAGGGTTTCAACCGGGCGATGGGCAGCAGCGGCTGACTGCGCTTCCGCGGCGCCTGCGCGGCTACGCGGATGCGAGAGAGCGCGCCTACATTGGGAATGGCGCGCGCGGCGATCAGAAAATCGTGAAGCTTCCCGGCGGCCTCGGAACGCTCAGTGGAGTCGGAGAAGTTCTGCAGGAACGGAGTGATCTGTTCTACCCTCGGCTCGGCGTTCAGATTCAAGAGCTCGCCTTTTGCCAGGCTCGCCGAGGACTCGGGGAAGTTCCGCGACTTTGCGTAGTAAACGAGCCCCAACCCGGAAGCGACCAGGATGGATGCGGCCAGCAGAAAGGGCAACTCGCGGCGCCGCTCCACCGGCGTCGGCTCTTTCGGAGCGCGTACCGCGGCGGGCGCTTGTTCCCAGCTCCTGGTTATCGCCATGTGGTCACTGCCATTTGAAGTGGCTCAGCAGCTTTGAGAATGCATCCGAAGACGTCTTGCCGCGGGCGCGCGCTTTGGTCTTTGCCGTCTCGTCGGAACTGTCTGAATCCGAATCCGGTTCCAACCGGTCTGCCCGATCCGCGTCGCGATCCAATCGGTTCAGGCTCACGCTCACGTTCGAATAACCGGAGATCGGCTCATACAAGTTGCGCGCCCGGTCCATATCGTCGCGCGCCAGCCGGACAAACTTCTCCTCTTCGGAGCCTTGTTTGGCAGCGGCTTTCTCCGCCTGTTTCAACTCAATCTCGCAGCGGAATAAATAGCCATCACCCTGTTCTTCGATCTCACGCGGTCCGAAGCGGAAGCCCAAACGCTCCGCCGAATGCAGTTCGGCCAGCGCGCGGCCGACATTCGAATACGAGTAAACATAAAGGCGCGCAAGCGCCAGATGCGGGTCGGGCGATTTCGGCATCTTCGCGATCGCTTTGCGGAAAATCGGCTCGCTCCGCGCGGCGCCCGGCAGCTTCGGATTTTGAACCAGCACTACGTATCCCTGGCACAGCAACAGCTTTCCCGCGATGGAACGATCATCCGGATCGATCTCCTCCGCATGCCGCAAGCAGAGCTCGGCCTTGGCCCAGTCGACGCTCTCGGGCGAAGGATCCGAACTGTTGTGATACCCGTCGATGAGCTCATCGGCCGAGGCGACGAAATTCGACTTGAGTTCCCGTCCTCGGAAGCGGGCGGGCGATAAAGCGCCGAGAAATCCATCGCGCTGCTTCATCTTCAGATACTGCGCCCATTCGTTATTGATTTCCGCCACGCTCGCATGCGCGTAGTCCGCGGGATTGCGAGCCGGCCAGATCTCGTCGCGCAGCCGGCCAATAAAGTAAGCAAGCAGAAAAATGGCGAGGATGCCGGCGATGATCGCGCCTAAGCGCAGCCAGTCGAAACCCGGCGCACGATTCACGCGATTGATCCGGCGCGTCACCTTATCGATCGCGGCGCGCAGACGAGTGGCCCCCGCTTTGGCGTCGGGCAGGCCCATGGTGACGATCTCAGGCTCGAACTTCTGCACCGTGTCGTTGCTGTCCCACGACGGCCGCTTCTCCGCGAAGGCCACCGTCGGGGTGCCATCCAGATAGGCGCGCAGGTCTCTATGGAAGTCCGCGGCCGAGGCGTAACGTCGATCGATATCGCCCGCCAGCGCCTTCCAGATGATCGCCGCCAGAATCGGCGGGCAATTGCTGGGCAGCGAGCGCGGCGGACGTTTGGATTGGATCAGATTCTCCAGCTTGCGCGTGTCCTGCGCCTGATACGGAGGCGCGCCCGCCACCATTTCATACAGACTGACGCCGACCGCCCACAGATCCGTCTGCGCGTCCACGATGCCTTTCGCCAGCCGCTCCGGCGAGCAATAGGTCGGGCTGCCCAGATTATGCTGCGTCAGATTCCGCGTGGACGTGATTACTTTGGAGATGCCGAAATCGAGCAGCCGCAGTTCATCATTGCGGCCGATCTGAATGTTCGACGGCTTGATATCGCCATGAACCACGGCGCGCTTCTTCCCGTCCACATCCGACACGAATGAGTGCAGCCGCTCCAACTGGCTGCACATTTCCGCAGCATACTTAGCGGCCCGGCGCGCGTCCAGCCTTCGTTCCAGTTGCAGAATCTCGAGGATGTTCTTGCCCTCGAAATATTCCATCGCGATGAAGAAATGCCCCTGCGTGTTGCCGCATTCGTAGATCTCGATGATGCGCGAATCCAGACGGTGCAGTTCGCTCTGGATCTGCGCGCCCCGCTTTTCCGCTTCAATGACCACCTGCGTGAGATCGTCGCGGGACTCTTCAATCAACTTCAGAATGACGCGGCGAGCCGTGCGAGGATCGAAGGCGAGATAAACGTCCGTCATGCTCCGCCCGAGCTTGCGGATAATCTCGTAGCGGGCAAACCGTTTTGTCTGGGAAACGACCGCGTCCATATCTTATTTCCGCTTGAGAGGCGCGTCTTCAATCATATTGTTCACCAGCACCGCACGCGCGGGAGGCTGCACATCCACGCGCGCGCCGATGATGCGATTACCGATAATGCGCGGCGAGCTTTCGTCCGCAACGCGCACCCCGCACGCGGAATCGTGAATCGAGCCCGCGCGCAACACGCCCGCCGAGTTGCCGGTGAAGCGCACCGCGCAGTCGCTCGCGCCCGCGATCTCGACTTCATTTACTTCCACGCTCGAATGATCCACCAGCAAGCCGGTGGCAAGCGGCGCCGCGTCACCTCCTTGAATGCGGAACCCCGTAATGCGCGCGGTCTTGATGTTGTGTGCGGCGATGCCGATGCCGGGGTCGACGGGCGCGGTGGCATCGGCCTGGATGACGCTCTCGCCGGGGCTGACACTGATCACGTCAATGCCTTCGCGCAGTTCGATAGGCCCCTGATATTCGCCCTTCGGAACTTCGATCACATCGCCGGGTGAAGCGGCCGCGAGAGCGGTTTCCAGAGAACGCGGGTTGGCGGGATCGACAAGGACATGAGCGCGCGCGTGTGCCGGCTGCCCGCCTGCCGCTGTTCTCGCCTGGCGCGCCAGATAATTCCAGCCGGCAATCCCGAGCGCGGCTCCCATCACGAGCCAAAGCAAGCGGCTCAAAACAATGACCCACCAGCGGCGTCCTGTCTTCATGCGAGTAATCGAGTGGCGCGCGCGCGCGTCCAGCATGGCTTTTGAATCATTGCCTTTAAATTCCGGACCGGCCACGAAGACCACCGTGACGTTGTCTTTTCCGCCGGCCTGATTGGCGGCGTCCACCAAGTCTTGCGCGGTGTGCTGCGGGTCGCCGTCGTAGCGCTGCACGATAGCGTTCATCTCCGCGTTGGTGAGCACATCGCTCAAGCCGTCCGTACACAGAAGGAACGCGGCGTCGCTGCGGAAAGGGAAGGTTTTGGTCTCGATGAATTCCTCATCGAACGGTTGATGCGGCCGCGAGCCGACGTCGCGGAACACTTGATTGCGGCGCGGATCGCTCATCGCTTCCGATTCGCTCAGGTCGCCCCGATCTTCCATCTCCCCCACCGGAGAATGGTCGGCTGTGAGCTTGCGCAATCCACCCGCAAAAGCCAGATACAGGCGCGAATCACCCACGTGCCCCACCGTCAGCTTGTCTTCATTGGCGATGGTGTGAGCGACCGCAAGCGTAAGAACACAGGCCATCCCGGCCCACTCCTCGCGGGTTTGCGACAAGCGATAAATCTCATTATTGGCGGCGGCAATGGCGATGCGGACACGGTTCTCCATCGCTTCTGTAGAACTTTCGACGGCGCGCGGAATGCTCTCAACCGCGTTCTCCGCCGCTTCTTCCCCTGCCGCGTGCCCGCCCATTCCATCCACCACCAGGAACACGCCGCTGCCTTCATCGGCATGCGCGCGATCCTCATTGTTAGACCGCTGCATGCCGGCGTCGCTGGCCATTCCCGCCCTGCAGGAGACGGACGCCTTCGTCATGATTCGCGTCCTTTGCGGCCCACAAAAAACAAGACGACCGCGAACACCGCGAAGGCCACGACGAAAGGAATGTGAAAGCCGTAAGCAGTCATTGGCGCGGCCCGGTCAGTTCTTCAATCGAAAGGAGAGCGTCAACACTTCCGCCAGCACAATCTCCGCGCTATCCGGAAGCGGCTCATCCTGACCTTTCTTCAACCGGCGTCCATTCAACCAGGTTCCGTTGGTGCTTTTGTCCGTGATGGTAAACGCGCCGGTGGCGGGGTCGCGGCGCATGCCGAAGTGTTCGCGCGAGACGTCGTCCGCCGCGTACAGCGCCAGATCCATCAGTTGCCCGTCTCCTCCGCGCCCCACCGAAACATCGTTCTTCGTGATCAGGTAAAGCTGCGGGCCGGAATCGTCCTCGTAATGCACCTCGGCGAAGACACGGTCGGCGGACTTGCGCGTTTCCGCGTTCTGGCCGGGCGCGCGTTCCGAGGTAACCGACGGCTCCCGGTTGATCAGCGTGGTCTTGGTGCCGCGGAATCCGGGCTCCGCGGTTTCGTTCAGTTCGGAATGAATTTCGATGTCGCCGAAAGGCACTTCCGCATTGGCCAGAAACTCGATAATCCAATCCTTGCAGGCGATCTTATATTCTTTCGCGCCTTTCCCGCTGAGCTTCAGTCCCAACACACTGCGGCGCGCGTTCAACTCGGACACCCTGGCGCGCAACGCCTTCCGCGCGTCTTCCGTAATCAGTCCGAATACACCGCTCAGCCGCGCGTGATCTTCCGGGTGCAGGTAAACGCTGAACACGCAGGGCAACAATACGCTGTACGCAAGCTCGAACCGTCCCAGTTCCATGTTTCGGATCAGTTCGCCCACCACTGTCTGCCCGCTTAACTTCCGTACGCCGCTATCCTGGCCGTTCTGCGCCACCGGAGACCTCTAGTAACTGTTTACGTCTAAATATACCGAGAGGGTTCGCGGGATTTGACCGCGAGGTGTTAAAGTCTGTTCACTTCGTCCGGCGCTTCGGGATCTCTCAGTGGATAAGCCGGCTGTGACCGGTCTTCGCAAAAGCCTCGCTGATCTGCTTACTGCGGCGTTTCGTCCGCAGCTTTTCGAACTGCTTCCGGAGAAGCTCCAGCATTCTGGACAACCGGCTCTCTTCCCGATCGGCTTTCTCAATCGCCGGCTGCAGTTCTTCCTTGGCAAGACCGCGAAGCGTCCCCGCGATGTTCCGCATGCGGTCGAGCCTCCAGGAAGTGTCGGTGATCCGGCGAACCAGGTCTTCTTCCCGCATCCCCTCCGGCCGCAGTTCCGCCAGAAATGTCTTTGACATCGCAAGATACGCTTGCGCGTCTTCCTCGGTCATAACCAAGGCGGGACCGGTTCCACCGATCTGAACGGTTGTCAATTTCGCTTTTGTTTGGCCGGCCATCTCAATCCACGTTTAACATGTCCCCATTCCGCGGAATCAGGAACGGAACGTTCCCGCTCCGCGAATTTAGGAGCTCAGCCAATTCTCTCGCAGGTGTGTCGATGCCTTCGTCGGCCAGTTGGAATGTTCCGTGATGGATCGCGACGCTCGTCCGCGCGCCAAGCTGATGATGCGCGCTTAAGGCTTCTTCCGGGCTCATGTGGACAAGCGACATCATCCAGTGAGGCTTGTAAGCGCCGATGGGCAGAAGAGCAAGCCGCGGTTCGCCGAAACACTTCCGGATCTCCAGGAAGAGAGGTCCCGCGGCAGTGTCACCGGCGAAGTAAATGGGTCCGCCGATGCATTCGATCACATAACCGCACCACAGAGTCCGGTTGCGGTCGGCCCCGCTGCGCGCCGAGAAATGGACCGCTGGAACGCAGTGGACCCGAACTCCTTTCACCTCCGCCGATTCATCCCAATCCAACTCGCGCGTCGTCGGAATGCCGTGGCTCTCGAGCAGGGCGGCGACCTTCAACGGTACCAGGAAGTCGGGTTTGTGCTCGACCGCCAATCGCCTCAGCGTAGCCAGATCGAGGTGATCGAAATGATTGTGGCTGAGCAGCACCAGGTCGATCGGAGGTAGATCTCCAAAGGCAATTCCCGGCGCGCGATGACGCCTGGGGCCGATCCAGGTAAAGGGGCTGACGCGCTCCGACCAAACCGGGTCGGTCAGAATGTTCATCCCGCCGCACTGAATAAGAACGGTGGAGTGGTTGACCACCGTGACCAGCAGTTGCGGGGCGTTTACTGTTCGAGGAGGACGCGCCGGCACGACGTCAGAAACGAATTTCGGCGACGGCTCCGGGCGGCTGGTGAGTTTCCATCGGATCACGCTCGGCAGGCCGAGCGCTTGACGCGCGCCGGGATTAAAGAAGCGTTTACCGTCGAAGTGCCGCAAGAATGCCTTGTCAGGAAGTCGGGAAGTCGCGCGGGATCAGCGCCGCCGCCTTCAGTTCGTTCCAGACCGGCGCAGGGACTTCCGCTTCGCGCACCAGGCGCATGGTCTCGGCCAGACGGTTCGGCTGGATTGTGGAAGTAACGATCTGCGTGACGGCCCCGGGGAAGTGTGTCACCAGCAGTCCCGCCACGGCGGCGGACAAGTGCAGTAAAGGCGTGCCGCCGCAGATACGATAAAAGCGCGACATCAGCGCGCGCTCCTCCGCGTTGGCCACTTCATAGTTGTAAAGAAACGGCGGGGCGGTAAGCGGGTCCTCCCTCAGAGTGAACGCCTGGCCGTAGTTAATCCCCATCAACGTAACCTGGAAATGCTGCTCTTCGGCCGATCGAATGATCCCCATCAGCGGCCCGAGAATCGCCGGGCAGAAGGTCACGCCCGCGTAGTCCAAAACACCCGGCTCTTCAGCGGCGAAGCGATGCACGAAGGCCGGCTCCTTCACTCCCAAACCGATGCGCCGCACCAATCCGGCGGATTTCGCGAGCCTGAGGTACTCGACAGCGGGCCGGATGTCGCGCTTCCAATCCAAACCGATTTGTTTCTCCATGTCCGGCGGATCGTGGAGAGCCACTCCATGAAGAACTTCGCCGCCGTACTCGATCCGCTCGCGGCAGATTTGCTGCTCCACCCCGGCCGGTGACGTGTCCCATTTATCTGTAAGGCCGTGGTAGCGGGCGGGTATCCCCTGAAGCAGCGCATCGGGTTGGTGCTCAATCGCCGAACCGGCAGCCAAGCCGAGATAGCGAAGGCACTTGGTTTGAAAGCGGATGGAGTTGGGATCGATGCCGAGCGCATCGATCGCGCGCCCCAGTTGCAGCGTAGCGCGATACAGCACCGCGGAGTCGAACGTGCGGATGCCGAGATCGAGCGCCGTCCGCACCAGCGGGATCACGTGTTTGGCGATATCGACCGCACCGCCTTCGGGAACCGGACCGAAGCCAAACCGGTGACAGCCGAAGACGAATCGATCCGCTGGGACATCTCTACGCGCGGGCATGAAATTCGCAGCATAGCAGCAAGAGTTTTCAAGGGTGCGGTAAGACATTGTTATGGCTGGACGAATTCGGTTGGCTTTAGCGGTGACGTGTTTTGGGTTCATCGGCGCCGCATGGGCGCAGGACGGAAGCGCGGTGTACCAGGAAAACTGCGCGCGCTGTCACGATGCGGCGCAGGGGCGGACTCCGCCGGTGAGCACGCTGCGGGCGATGTCTCAGACCGCGATCCTGGAAGTCCTCGTGAACGGCGTGATGAAGATGCAGGCCGCGTCGCTCACCCACGCCCAGAAAAGGGCGGTTGCGACATACCTGGGCAAAGCGCCGGCTCCCGAAATGGCTGCCGCAAACAACGTTTGTCTCGTCATCAATTCCGGCAAGACCGCGCGGGCGGCATTAGGAAATTGGAGTAGTTGGGGAGTGGATCTCGCGAATACCAGATTCCAAACGGCCGCTGCCGCGGGTTTGACCGCGGCGCAGGTTCCCGGGCTGAAGGTGAAATGGTCGTTCTACCTGGGTCCCGATGCCGAGCCGCGCTCCCAACCGGCGATAGTGAACGGAACGTTGTTCGTAGGTGCAGGTAAGCTATATGCGCTCAACGCGCAATCCGGCTGCACACTATGGGTGTTTGGATCGGATGCTCCCGTCCGCTCGGGTCTGGTTGTCGGACCAGGTGCGGGCAATGACGCAATCGTCTATTTTGGAGACTTCCACGCCAACATTTACGCGGTAAGCGCGGCGACCGGAAAGCTTGTCTGGAAGACCCACGCCGACGATAACTTCGCCGCGATGGTCAGCGGCACGCCCGTCGTTTACAAGGGCGTCCTCTACGCGGGCATTTCTTCCTTTGAAGAGGTGATGGCGGCATCGCCGAAGTATCCTTGTTGTTCGTTCCGGGGCAGTGTGGTGGCGCTAAACGCCATGACGGGCGCGCGCATTTGGAAAACGTACACCATTGCCGAACCCCCGCAGGCAATCGCGGGAACGGCGTTCCAAGGTCCTTCCGGAGCGGGAATCTGGTCCAGCCCCACCATCGACGAAAAACTGCAACGCCTCTATGTGTCCACCGGCGACAACTATTCGGCCCCCGCCACGGCCACCAGTGACGCCGTCATTGCAATGGATCTGGCGACCGGTAAAACTTTGTGGGCCAGGCAAGCCACCCCCGGCGACATCTACAACGTGGGCTGCGATGCCGGAGTCCACGGCGCCTGCCCGGAGACGCACGGCCATGATTTCGATTTCGGGCAGCCGCCGATTCTGGCCGGACTGGCGGCGGGGAGGCGCGCGCTCGTGATCGGGCAGAAATCCGGTTTTGTCCACGCGTTCGATCCCGACGCGGATGGCCGGCCGATGTGGAGCCGGAGGGTCGGCGAAGGCGGCACGCTCGGCGGCGTGCAATGGGGCTCGGCCGCCGCGAATGGGCACGTGTATGTGGCGCTCTCCGACTTGCGGCTCCAGGCTGTTCCCGATAGCAGCGAAAAGGCGGGCTATCGCCTGGTAGCCGATGGAACCAAGGGTGGCGGGTTATTTGCCCTGAATGCGGAAACCGGAAACGTGGTCTGGAGCGCGAAGCCCGTGCCGTGCGGGGACCGCCGGCCATGCAGTCCCGCGCAGTCGGCGGCGGTGAGCGGAATTCCCGGCGTGGTGTTTTCCGGCTCGCTCGATGGACACCTGCGGGCCTATGCGGCGGGGACGGGAGCGGTCATCTGGGACGGCGATACCGAGCGCGATTACGTCACCGTGAGCGGCGAGAAGGCGCACGGCGGTTCGCTCGACGTCGCCGGGCCGGTGATCGCGGGCGGAGCCGTCTATGTGATGTCCGGATACTCTCGCTATGGCGGAATGCCGGGGAACGTGCTCGTGGTTTATTCACCCGGCGGGAATTGAAATAATCTCGAAAATTGTAACGAACCATTCGCCTTCTTCAGGTTATGATTTAAACCGAAAACGGAGAAAAGTAATGGCGCATCGGTTGTGGGTGTTGTTCGTAGCCGTCATCCTGACTGTGAGTTTGCGGGCGGACGAGGACACCGTCCGGTCCGGCGTGCTCCTCACCAAGAAGTCGGCGGTTTTGAAGTCCGGCCCGAATAAAGGCCGCACCATGGCGAAGGTGCCCAAGGGTACGAAACTGCAATGGCTGGAAGGGCAGGAGAAGAACAACTGGCTGCGCGTCGTCACCCGCGGCGGCGAAGGTTGGGTCGCGAAGAAGAAGGTCAGCATCGTCATGCAGCCTCCGCCGGCGCCCGTCAACGAACAGGCTGAACTGGCGGCGGCGGCATGCGCGGCCAATCTCGATGCGTGTCCGGTAACGGGCTGCGAATCCGCCGGCACGCCGCACGCGTTCCTGAACCAGGCGAAGCGCACGGTCGCGACAGGCACTCCGGTAACGGTCGCGTTCAGCGACTTGCAGGCTCTCCAGACCGCAACCGACGCGGTGGTCACGCAAGGCCAGGATATTCCGGACCGCGCCGTGATCCAGAATTTAACGGCCGGTTCGGCCACGCTGGGCGAAGGAATGATGGTGCAGGTTGCCGCGTTTCTTTCGCCGGATAAACCGGGCCCCCATCCCAACACAGGCGAGTCGGTGAACTGCAACCTGCGGACGGCGGCCAACAATGACTTCCATATCCCGGTCACGGAAACGGCCGGGCAAAGTCCGTATCTGGGAATTGTGGTGGAGATGATTCCGCAGGATCGGAATGCGGCGTGGACCATCCCCAGTTTGAAGACGTTGCAGACCAACCAGACACAAGTGAAAGTGGTGGGCCAGTTGTTTTATGACAACGCTCATGTCGTCAATGGGGATCCCGATAATCCCATCAATGGGCAGCCGGAGCGGTTTACGCTTTGGGAAATTCATCCGATTTCGCAGTTTCTGGTTTGCAGTAACGGCACGGGCTGTGACGTAAATTCGGATAGCGGTTGGACGGCTCTCGAGAACGTGCAGTAGCCTCATGCGATTCCGGCTGGCGGAGCTCAAGGAAGAAGTCTCGGAAGTCTTCACCGCCATGGACCCGCGGCTGCAGCGGATCGCGATTCGCGCGAAAGCCGCGGGCGATGAGGATTGCGAAATTCCCGTGATCGCCCGCGTCAGCGATGCGTCCGCGTGGCTGGCGCTGCCCGGCGTGAAAGCGGGATTCGTCCTGCCCATGGAGGATGGAGCGGGTGAGGCGGCGGGTGAGGCAATCGTCACGGGCCGCATTCCGGCGCGGGCGATCGAGCGCGTGCGGCGGCATTGGGCGGTGCGCAGCTTGAAAGCTTCGCATCCGGTGCGCGCCCGGCTGCGCGCGACCGTGCCTGACCTGGGCGCCGACGCGATGCCGCCCGCGAGCGCCGCGTCGGGCGGTCAGGGCGTGATCGTCGGGCTGGTGGACTTCGGGTTCGACTTCGCTCATAGCAACTTCCGCAACGCGGATGGGTCCACGCGCGCGCTCGGCATTTGGGATCAGAACGCGGCCGCGGCCCCGGCCGGAACCGTTCGCTACGGAAGGTTCTACACGCCGGATGAAATCGATGCGGCGCTGGCCCAGGCCGATCCCTACACCGTGCTGGGCTATCAAGTAGCCGCGAGCGACGCCGATGGCCAGGGTACCCACGGAACGCACGTGATGGACATCGCGGCGGGGAACGGGCTCGGTTCTGGCCAGCCGGGGTTAGCGCCACAGGCCGCATTACTTTTCGTGGAGCTTTCGGCGAGCGCGGGAATTGGGGATTCCGTCCACCTCGTGGAAGCGGTGCAGTTTCTCTTCAACATGGCGGGCGCGCGGCCGTGCGTGGTGAATCTGTCGCTCGGCGAAAATCTGGGTCCGCACGATGGCACCACTTTGGTGGAACTCGCGCTGGATCGCTTCGTAGAGCAGCAGCCGAACCGGTGTGTGGTGGTGGCGGCGGGAAATTCGTTCTCAGAAGGCATCCATGCGAGCGGCCAGGTGGCGCAGGGCGGCGTCTTCGATCTGGCGTTCACGGTTCCCGATGACGATCCGGTGGATCACAAGCTGGAGATTTGGTATGCCGGCGCGGATCGGTTCAGCGTGGAAATTCTGGCGAACGGACAGAGTCTGCTGACGTTCAACCCCGGAGAGACCAAGACCCTGACGCAGGCCGGCGTGGCTGCGATCGTCGCGGCGAGCCGCCTGAATGATCCGAATAATCACGACAATCAGATCGAGATCTTCCTCGATAAAGGATTGGAAGCGGCAACCTGGACCGTGCGCCTGAGCGGGGTGACGGTGACGTCCGGCGGCTTTCATGCGTGGCTGGAGCGCGATGACAACGGCGCGCGGTTCGCGGCTCCGCGGCAGGATGGTTCTCATACGTTGGGCTCGCTTGCGTCGGGGCGGAATACGATCGTGGTGGGCGCCTATGATGCGCATACGGCGGGAAGCCCGATCTTTTTCGATTCGAGTGCGGGGCCCACGCGGGATGGCAGAAACAAGCCGGAAGTGTCCGCGCCCGGCGTGAACGTGATCGCGGCGTGCGCACGGACCGGCACCGGCGTGGTTTCCCGATTGGGCACCAGCATGGCTGCTCCCGCCGTGGCGGGAACGGCGGCGCTTCTGCTCGCGGAAACGCAGGCGCACGGCGAAACCCTGACGGGAGCCGCAATTCGCGATCTGCTGGTAGCGACCGCGCGAGTGAATCCCGGCCCCGCGGGCGTTTGGGACCCGCGCTATGGGAACGGGCGCGTCTCGGCCGCGGCGGCGGATGCGCAGTTACTGCCGGGAGCGGCGGCCGTCGCGCGCGCCAACGCCTGAGTCACAGATTTTTCAAATTTATTTTTGGGCAGTTTTCCTGCGTTCTAAACGCCTTTTAAGCGCTCGCGCTCCTGCCGCGCGATTCCCGCCATGTACCGTGAAGCCGAAAGGAAGTCCCTCATGACCACACCGTCCATCTGCCCGGATCCTCAATCCGATCGCGCCGCGATCAATCGAGAGAATGCCCAGCACTCCACCGGCCCCCGCACCATCGAAGGAAAACAACGCGTCCGCCTGAACGCCCTCAAGCACGGCCTGTATTCGCAGACCATACTCGTCCCCGACGCCGAGAAAGCCGCTTACGAACGCGATGCCCAGCTTCTCGAAGCTCGCTACCGTCCGGTCGACGCCGTGGAACGCGAGTTGGTCCAGGTTCTTCACGAATGTCGCTGGCGCTTCAGTTGCGCCATTACCGCCGAACACAACCTCCGCCGCCTCACCGAAGAACAGCAACTCGAATCGGTCGACCAACTCTTCGGCGAACAGGAAGAAGAGTCCCGGCGCGCGCTTGCGCAAGCCGCCGCTTTCCAGGCCAACGCCCGTCTCTTCGACCAACTCAGCCGCCACCTGTCCCGCCTGGAGAAAATAATGGACCGCACCCAGCGCGAACTCGTAGCCCTCATTTCCCGCCGCGTGGAACAGGCGCAGCACGGAAAATTGTTGGAACAAAGCCAGCGCGCCCGCGCCGCGGCGCCCCAATCCGTCGCGCAGATGCCCGAATTCACCGGCTCTTTGAAAGAATTCAAGCGCAAACAGTGGCTCCGCCAGCAGGAAAAACGCAACAACGGGACTCTCCAATCGGATTGACGCGTACGGCAGTTCGCCGTATTCTAAAGACAGTGATGAGAGAAGAGACAAAACCCACAGGCCGCCTGGAAGCGCGTCTGCCGAGCGACGTTCACGCGCTGCTGAAGCGGGCTGCGGAGATCGAAGGGCGCACCCTCACCGATTTTGTCGTGTCGGCGGCCCGTGAAGCCGCTTGCCGGACGATCGAAGAGATGGAGATTATCCGGCTCTCTGTCGACGATCAGCGGCAAATCGCCGAAGCACTGCTTGATCCGCCTGAGCCTGCTCCCGCCCTGAAGAAAGCCTTTCAGCGGCGACGTGAACTGCTCGGCTTGCAGTGACATTCCCGTTTCATCTGGAACCGCTCGGCGCGGAGCATGAGCGTTCGATATTTCGCTGCGGTGACGACGCGCTTGATCGTTACTTTCAGACACAAGTGACGCAGGACATCCGTCGCCATATTGCCAATTGCTTCGTGGCTGTCGAGAACTCCACGAGCAACATTGCCGCCTATTACACCATCTCCGCGGCGAGTATTCCCCTCGTTGACCTTCCCCCCGAGGAAACCAGGCGTTTGCCACGTTACCCAACCGTGCCCGCTGTCCGCATCGGGAGGCTTGCCGTAGACCAGAGATTTCAGGGTCGTGGCTTGGGCGCAGCGCTCTTGGCCGATGCTGCCGCCAGATCCCTGAAGGCGGGTCCTGCCGCGTTCACACTACTCGTAGATGCGAAGAGCGACCAAGCCGTTGCCTTCTACCTTCGCTTCGGCTTTCGCATCCTGGCCAGTCATCCTCGGGCGTTGTTCCTGCCTCTGGCGACCGCCCAGAAGCTTTTCCGTTGAACCGGCGCCGATAGCAATCGGTTTCACGCAGGCCGTTACTTCACCCAACCAGCTTCCGATTCCGTAAATAAGCCGGCGCTTCCAAATCATCCGCGTCGAAGTGGTCCACCGCTTCGTCTTCATCCTGCGTCACCGTCAACACTTCCACCGGCTCCGGAGCCGCCACAAACATCGACTCCTCCCGCAGTGTAAAGAACTGCCGTTCACTCTCCGGCTTCAGTTCTTCCGCCCGGAATCCAGTGGCGATCACCGTTACCTTCACCGCATCGCCCATCTGATCGTTGGCGATCACGCCGAAGTTGATCTGCACGTCTTCGCATTGCGCCGCTTCGCGGATAATCGAGCACGCTTCATTCACTTCATGCAGGCCCAGGTTGGATGATCCGGTCAAATTGATCAACACCCGGCGCGATCCGGCTATGCGCGTATCTTCCAGCAGCGGGGAATTGATGGCCAGCCGCGCCGCTTCAATGGCCGCGTTTTCACCACGCGCGGTCGCCGTGCCCATCATGGCGTAACCCATTCCGTGCATCGTCGAACGGATGTCCGAAAAATCGAGATTGATGATGCCCGGCGTCAAAATGATGTCGCTGATGCCCTGCACGGCCTGACGCAGGATGTCGTCAGCAATCTTGAACGCCTGCAGAAAGCTGGTGCCCCGGGGGACGATGGTGAGCAGCCGCTCGTTCGGAATGGTGATCAGCGTGTCCACGCTGGACGCAAGGTCCAGCAGACTTTTCTCCGCTTGCTTCATGCGCTTCCCGCCTTCGAAGGCGAAGGGTTTGGTGACCACGGCGACGGTCAACGCATCCAGTTCTTTGGCCAGTGACGCGACCACCGGAGCCGCGCCCGCGCCTGTTCCGCCACCCAGTCCCGCAGTGACGAAGACCATGTCCGCGCCCTGAAGAATCTCAAGAATGCGCTCCGTGTCTTCGAGCGCGGCCTGCCGTCCAACGGCCGGGTCGGCCCCGGCGCCGAGGCCTTGCGTCACCTTCGCGCCAATCTGAATCTTGCTCGGCACGGGGCAGGATTCCAGCGCTTGCGCGTCCGTGTTGAGCACGTGGAACTCCGGGCCTTCGACGCCTTCCTGCATCATGCGGGCCACGGCGTTGGAGCCGCCCCCGCCTACGCCGATAACCTTGATCCGTGCGCCTTTGCGCGTTTCCTCATGCAGTTCGTATTTCAATGAGTCGAAGTCGGTGGTGATGATGGGCATATGGGTTCCTTAAGTAAGTGGTTATCGCAGAATCCTTCCGAGCAGGCCGATCGATTGCCGCTCCAGATCCACCAGCGAGTGCAGACGGGCCGAGTACATGGCGAGCCCGGCCGGTACCGTCCAATCGGGCGTGTATAAGTCATCGGGCCAGTCCATCAGGCCAAGCGGCAGCCCCAGACGAACGGGGCAGTTGAGCACGCGCTCAGCCACATCGCACATGCCCTGCAGCAGCGCGCCGCCGCCCGTGAGAACCACGCCGCTGGTGAGCACGCGGTCCATACCCACGCGCGCCAGTTCCTGCTTCACCAGTTGAAAAAGTTCTTCGGCGCGGGCTTCCAGAATTTCATTCACAATCTTGCGCGACGCTTCCCGGGGCGCGCGGCCGTTGGTGGCGGGCATCTCGATGAAGGAGTTTTCCGCCGTATATGCGGAGATCGCGCTTCCGAATTGCTCCTTCACCAGTTCCGCGTCGCCGTAGCTCACGCGCAGAAAATGGGCGACGTCGCGCGTGAAATGATCGCCGGCCACTTGAACCGTCGAGGCGAGTTGCGTTGCATCGCCGTAGTAGACGATCACCTGCGTCGATTGCGACCCGATGTCCACCAGCGCCAGACCCTCGCTGCGCTCTTCCGGAAGCACCGACGCGTAGCAGGCGGCCACGGCTTCGAAAACGCTTTCATCCACAGTGAGATGCGCGTGGTTCACCGCGTCCACGATGGTGTTGTGCTCCATCGTCGAGATGGTGATGATGTGCGCGTTCACTTCCAGGCTGCTCGCCACCATCTTGCGCGGATCGCGGAAACCGGGCCGGTCATCCAGCGCGAACTCCTGCGGGCAGAGCTGTAAAATCATCCGGTCTTCCTGCAACTGGACTTTCGCGGCGCGCTCAAACGCGCGGTTGACGTCGCGCTGTTCGATCTCGCGGGGCCGGCCGGTTTCGGTGCGGCTGCGGGTATTGGCGCCACGCACCGTTAGACCGCCGCAGCCCACGACAATGCTCTCCAGTTGCACGCCCGCTTCGGCTTCCGCCATTTGGACAGCTTTCAACGCGGCTGCGGAAACGGCCTGGCGATCGACGACGCGGCTCCGCGTCCAGCCGCTCGATTCCACCGCGCCCGCGCCGGCAAAGTGCATCCGTGCGCCATCCAGCCGCGCGATTACGCATCGCGTAGCGCTGCTTCCCAGGTCGAGACCCGCCGTATAGATCGCTTTGTTTTGAGTAGTGGTCTTCATCTGGCCGTGATTCGATCGTCGATTCGTAAATCAAAAACGCCTGCGCGCGGGGATCCGGCCCGAATGTCGGCGAGATGCTCCGTAAAATTTCGATAGCGCTGTCCGAAGTTGCCGTCGCCCAGCCACAACTCCACCGCCTTCCCCTGGATCTCGGTCGTCACCCGCATATCTTCTGGAGAGGCTGCGTTCACCTCGGACACATCCTTTGCGGCTGGACCAAGATCGTCCAGCAGACGCAGCGCGGCCTGCACGCGTAGTTTGCGATCCGCCTCGCTCTGGTCGATCCACACGCCGTTCAGGATGGGAAATTCAAAGTTCGCGCGCGGCGGCGGCGACAGTAGAACGCCCTCGGAATCGACGAGCAGAAACGCCCGGTGCGGCACGTTCACATATGCCACCGGCCGCCGCTCCCGGATTCGCACATAGATCCGGTTCGGCCACACGCGCGAAACGCTCGCGTCTTCAATCCAATCGATCGCCAGCAAGCGGCGGCGGCGTTCGGCGATATTGAGTTGAAAGATGCTGCGGCCGTAATCCTGCGCGAAGATTTGCTGCACGCTCCCAATGGAAGTGTAGGTCGCCCCGATAACGGCAATGCCTTGATTTTTGGCGCCCGGCAGTGACGGGCGCAGGGTGAAGCGCGGATCGGTTGCGAGGAAACTGCGGACCGTCTTCGTGCCCCAGGCGGTGGACGCGAAGACGGCCAGGCACAAGGCGACGGTGATCCAAAGGTGATACCGGAAACGCGGTTTCTTCTCGGCGGGTTTAGGCATTCGGCGCGCCTCCTCGCAGTTGGTTGAGGATCATCTCGCCGGCTTGTGAGACGCTGCCCGCGCCGAGGGTGATGATCATGTCACCTTCTTCCGCGCCCGCGGCAATCGCCTCCGCGCCGGCCTGCGGCGATGGAACATATTCGGCGGATCTGTGCCCGAACTGGCGCATGCGCTCGACCAGCGATTCCGCGGTGACGCCCTCGATGGGCTTTTCGGAAGCGGCGTAAATATCGAGGACGAAGACACGGTCGGCCTGCATAAAGGCGCGCGCGAACTCGTCCATCAAGTGAAAGGTACGGGTGAAACGGTGCGGCTGGAAAAGAACGTGAACGCGCTTGGGCGAGCAGGAGCGCGCCGCTGCCAGAGTGGCGCGGATCTCGGTGGGATGGTGGCCGTAATCATCGATGACGGAGACGCCGTGCTCTTTCCCTTTAAGCTGGAAGCGGCGGTCGACTCCGCGGAAAGTCGCAAGACCTTCGCGGATTTTTTCAAGCTCCACGTGGAGTTCAAGCGAGATCGCGATAGCGGCGGTCGCGTTTAGGACGTTGTGTTCCCCGGGGATGTTCAGACGAAACTCGCCGAGTTCCTGGCCGTTGGCGCGCACCTCGAATTCGGAGTGGAAGTCGCCGCAGGAAGAATCGTGGACGATCAGATCCGCTTGCGCGCTGCGGCCATACGTAACGGTGCGGCGGCGGACATCGGGCAGAATGCTTTGCACGTTTTCGTCGTCGATGCAGACGGCGGCCGCGCCGTAGAACGGAACCTTGTTGACGAACTCGATGAACGCTTCGCGGATGACGTCGAGCGACGCGTAGTGATCCAGGTGTTCCCGGTCGATGTTGGTTACCACGGCCAGGATGGGCGCAAGCTTCAGGAATGAGCCATCGCTCTCATCGGATTCGACCACCAGGAAATCGCTGCGCCCGACCCTCGCGTTGGAGCCGCCCATGGTGGAGACTTTGCCGCCTACCACGACGGTCGGGTCCAATCCCGCATGGCTCAGGATGGTGGCGATGAGTGATGTCGTTGTGGTCTTGCCGTGGCTTCCGGCGACGGCGATGCCGTACTTCAGGCGCATCAGCTCCGCGAGCAGTTCGCCGCGGGGGATGACGGGAATTTGCAGACGCCTCGCCTCCATCACTTCCGGGTTGGCGTCATCCACGGCGGAGCTGACCACCAGGGCTTTCGCGCCGGTGACGTTGGCGGCGTCATGACCTTCGTAAATGGCCGCGCCCAGCTTGGCAAGGCGATCGGTGGTGGGGGAAAGGCGCAGATCGGATCCGCTGATCTTATAGCCGAGATTCAGCAGCACTTCGGCGATGCCGCTCATGCCGATGCCTCCGATGCCCGCGAAGTGGAGGTGCTGCTTAGAAAAAAACATTATCTTAACGTATTGTTTCGGCGAAATGGTCCCGTGTCAACGTGTATTTCGCGCGATCTCCTCAAGAATGTCAGCGGCCCGCTTGGCCGCGCCTGGATGCGCCAGTTTTCGGGCGGCTTCGCCCATGGCGCGGCAGCCATCGGGATCGGCCGCAAGGCCGCGAACCGTTTCAAACATCTTGTCCCCCGTCCATTCCTTATCGGTGAAGAGCAGCGCCGCGCCGGAGCGTTGGAACTGCTCGGCGTTGTGGAGTTGGTGATCGTCGGTGGCGTAGGGGAACGGGATAAGCACGCTGGGCTTACCGGCGGCGGCGAGTTCGGAGACGGCGCCCGCGCCGGAGCGGCAGATGATCAGATCGGCACGCGAGTAAGCGGCGGGCATGTCCGCGATGAAGGCAGAGATCTCGCCTGCCACGCCGGACGCCTCAAATTCCGGCCGCAGCTTTTCGTAATGGGCCGCGCCGGCCTGATGAATGAGAGAGACGCCGAGGCTCCTCAGCCTGGCCCAGACAGCCCTTGCCGCTTCGTTCAAGGTGCGCGAACCTTGGCTTCCGCCCGTGATGAGGACGGTGAAGGGTTGAGACGCGGGCCGCGGCGGCAAGTGGAAGAACTCCTCGCGCACCGGCAGTCCGGTGAGCTCGGTGCGGCCCGCGGGGAAGTACCGCGCGGTCTCGTCGAAGTTGATCAGGGCCCGCTTGACATAGCGCGCCACCCAGCGATTGGTCAGGCCCGGAACCGCGTTCGGTTCCATGACCACGATGGGAATGCGGCGCAGTAGCGCGCCCAGCACCGGCGGTCCGGCGACGTAACCGCCGAGGCTGAAAACGGCACTCGGTCGCCGTGAGCCGAGCCGGGAAAACTGACGCGCCGTTTCGGTGATGAGTCCGAACGCGGCGGCGGCTTTCCGCCCGGCGCTCACGCCTTGCAGACCGCCGATGCGGATCAGCTCGAGCGAGAATCCCGCCGCGGGGACAAGGCGCGCCTCCGCGCCGCGCTCGGTACCCACGAAGTAGGGTTCGTGTCCGCGCGCGCGCAGGTCATTCGCCACCGCCAGAAGAGGAATCACATGTCCACCCGTGCCGCCGCCGGCCATCAGAAACGAGAGCTTATCCGGCATGCTCCGATACGCTTAAGAGAATTCCGAGGCAGGCCAGCGTGCTGAGAAGGGAGCTGCCGCCGAAGCTGATCATCGGCAGCGGAATGCCTTTGGTAGGCATCATGCCAAGCACCACGCTCATGTTCATGAAGGCCTGGACAACAAGCGTGGTGGTGATGCCGAGCGCCAGATAGCGGCCGAAATCGTCCGGCACCAAAACCGAAGCGCGCACGCCTCGCCACAAGATGATGACGAACGCAATCAGCACGCCCGCGCAACCGATAAGCCCGAACTCTTCACCGACGATGGCGTAGATAAAGTCGGTATGCGATTCCGGCAGGAAGCCTTCCTTCTGCTTGCTCTGCATCAGCCCTTGCCCCATCAAGCCGCCGGAACCGACGGCGATCTTCGCCTGTTCGGATTGATAGCTGGTGTCTTTGGTTGTGAGCGAACGCTTCAGATAAGCTTGCAGGCCCGCGTGGAAGCGGCTATCGATCTGTTCCACCAGCTTGTAACCGGGGTCGATATAGCCGATGATGCGCGTAAGGCGATAGGGCTTTGACGCCACCGCAAACAGAGAACCGAGCAACGCCACCAGCAACGCCAGCATAAAAAATCGCCACTCCAATCCGGCGATGAAGAAGAGCGTAGCGGCGGTGGCGACCAGGACCACGGCGGTTCCCAGATCGGCCACCACCACGGCCAGCGTGACGACGCCGACCGCCGCGGCTGCCGGAAACAGCGTGTACTTGGTGTTGATGGCGCGCGACCGCAGTGCAATGAAGAACGCCAGAAACACGACCAGCGCCGGCTTCGCAAGTTCCGAAGGCTGAATGCCGATCGGCCCCATCCGGATCCAACGATGCTGCTTGGCGTCGAGGAAGAAGACCGCGATTAGAAGGATGATGACCAGTCCCATGCTGACGAACGCGACCGCCGGGTGCTGCAGCTTGCGGTAGTCCATGCGCTTGAACGCCATCATGACGCCTACCGCGACAACGATCCAGAAGACCTGGCGAATCAGGAAGTAGTAACTCGACCCCATCTTGAAGCTGGCCATCACGGACGATGCGCTGAAGATCATGACCGCGCCGAAGAAGACCATGATGACGATGGTGAAGAATAGATACCAGTCTGTTTTAAGCCGTTGTGCCATGTTCCTCTGGGGTGTGAGCAGTGTTGAGCGAGCGCACCAGTTCTTTGAAGACGCGGCCGCGGTGTTCGTAACTCTGAAACTGGTCGAAGCTGGCGCAGGCGGGCGCAAGCAGAATGATGTCGCCGGGGTGTGCTTTGGCGAAGGCGGCCCTCACGGCGGATTCGAGCGTGCCGGATTCGATCAACGGGACCGCGCCATCCAGTTGGCCCGCGATCTTCTCCGCCGCCGTTCCGATCACCAGCGCGGCGTGGGCTTTGGCGCGCAGCGGAACGCGCAACGGCGTATAGTCGCTGCCTTTATCCTTGCCGCCGAGGATCACCCAAAGCCCTTGGTCGAAGGCGTCCAGCGCCTTCAAAGTCGCGTCCACACTCGTCGCTTTCGAATCGTTATAGAAATCCACCCCGTTGAGGCGCTGCACAAATTCCAGCCGGTGCTCCACCGCATGGAAGCTTCGGATGGCGTTCGCCATCGATGCCGGTGAAACTCCCGCGAGGTGCGTGGCGGCGATTGCCGCCATGGTGTTTTCCAGATTGTGGCGGCCCCGAATCGGCACGTCGGCGGATGCGATCACCGGCTCACCGCGGAACCAGATGCCTTCGCGATCCAGGTAAACGTCCGCGCCGTTGAACCAAACACGGGCCGCGGCGCCGCGATTCGCGAACTCGCGGCAGTGCGGGTCTTGCGCGTTCAGCACGGCGTAATCGGAAGCGGTCTGGTGGTCGAAGATGCGCGCTTTCGCATCCGCGTATTGTTCCAGCGTGTAGTGCCGGTCGAGATGGTTCTGCGTAATGTTCAGCATCACGGCGACATCGGGCCGGAAGGTTTGGATGGTTTCCAACTGGAAGCTGGAGAGTTCGAGAACATTCCACTGACCGTCGCGCGACGTCGCGGCCATGGCGGCGACGGGCGTGCCGATATTGCCTCCGACCTGAACGGGAACGCCGGACTCGGCGAGGATGTGGCCGGTGAGCGCGGTGGTGGTGGTCTTGCCGTTGGTCCCGGTGATGCCGATGGTGCGGCCTTTGAGGAATGGCGCGGCGAGTTCGACTTCCCCGATCACGGGAACACCCTTGCGGCGGGCGGGCGCGAGTTCTTGGGCGTCGGCGGGAACGCCGGGGGAAAGAACGATGCCATCGAAGCGCTCGAATCCCGCTTCGGATTGGAGTTGGAATGTGACGCCTTGGGACAGCAGATGGCGGGCCGGCTCGCTCAATTGTTCAAAGGGCTTCTGATCGGCCGCCGTGACCTGCGCGCCTTTCTCAAGGAGCAACCCAGCGGCCGCGATGCCTGAGCGCTCCATGCCGACGACGAGAATGTGGCGGCCCGCAATTTCCATATTCACCTGAGCTTGAGC
Organism: Bryobacteraceae bacterium; assembly: GCA_965225785.1. Lineage (GTDB taxonomy): Bacteria > Acidobacteriota > Terriglobia > Bryobacterales > Bryobacteraceae > Bog-113. Next base: position 937,510 of record CBDDBV010000036.1, read on the forward strand.
GTCGTCAACGCGAACAGTGCGAGCACGAGACCGGCGATCCAGAAGCGCGCAATGATCTTTGACTCGCGCCATCCCAACGCTTCGAAATGGTGATGAATGGGCGCCATCTTGAAGATGCGCTTGCGGCGCAGTTTAAAGCTGCCCACCTGCAGAATCACGGAAAGGATTTCGATGACGAAGACGCCGCCGATGAACACTAGCAGCACTTCCTGTTTGATGAGGATGGCGACTACGCCCATCGCGCCGCCGAGCGAAAGAGAACCGACATCGCCCATAAACACGTCGGCCGGGTGCGCGTTGTACCAGAGAAATCCGAGACTCGCGCCCACCATGGAGCCACAGAAGATAGTGAGTTCCGCGGTGCGCTCATTGCGTGCGATCCCCAGGTATTGCGCAAACTCCCGATGCCCGCCCATGTACGCGAGAACGGTAAGCGCTCCGGCGGCGATCACCATGAGGCCGATCGCAAGACCATCCAGACCGTCAGTGATGTTGACGGCGTTCGAAGATCCCACGACGACAAAGACGACGAACAGAAAAAACGGAATGAAGGCAAGCGGATAAGTCCAGTAATGGAGCAGCGGATGGATGAGCAGGTCCGGCTGAAACTGCTTGAAGAACGGGATGTTCATCGCGGTGTTGTAGTTATCCGAACGGCTCATGAGGACCAGCGTGGCCGTCAGCAGGAGCGCGACCAGCATCTGCAGGCCAAACTTCTGGCCACTGGTAAGACCCAGATTGCGCTTCTTCAGCAGCTTCGCGTAGTCATCGATGAAGCCGATGGCCGCGAAGCTGATGAGTCCGAAGAGCGCGATCCACACATAGGTGAATTCGAGGTTGGCCCAGAGCAGCGTCGGCAGGATGATGGAAACCACGATCAGGACTCCGCCCATGGTAGGTGTGCCGGCTTTGGTCTGGTGAGACTTGGGGCCTTCTTCGCGGATATGCTGGCCAATGGAAAGCTGGCGCAGTTTGGTGATGAACCAAGGTCCCAGGACAAGGCAAAGGACGAACGCCGTCAGGCTGGCGCACGCGGTCCGGAACGTGACGAAGCGGAAGACGCGGAACGGGCTGACGTAGGGGTGCAGTTTCTCGTAGAGCAGGTAGTACAGCATCAGGCTTCGGCCTCCAGAAGCTTCTCCAGGGCGCGTTCCACGCCTACTCCGCGCGAGCCCTTGAAGAGTACCGCGTCGCCGGGTTGAAGCAGCTTTTTGAGAGCCGCTCCGGCCTGCTCGGAAGTCTGGAAAAACAAGGTCGATTGAGACGGCATGCCCGCGCGCGACCCTGCATCGAGCATCGCACGCGCGCTCCCCTGAATGCCAATGAGTAAATCAACTTTAACGTCGGCCGCGTGCTCGCCGACCGACCGGTGAAGAGCGTCGGTTTGCGTCCCAAGTTCAAGCATCTCGCCGAGCACGGCGACCCGGCGTTGAGCGGGCGTGGCCGCCAGCACTTCGAGCATGGATCGCATGGCTTCCGGGTTGGCGTTGTAGGCATCGTTGATGATCGTGATGCCGTTGTGTTCCAGGCGCTCGCCGCGCATCTTACCGATCGGGATGGTGCGGGCGGCGTCAACGAGTTCGGCGGGTTTGATTGCGAAGACCTGCGCCGTGGCGATGCCGGCGAGCGCGTTCTGGACGCCATGCCGGCCGGAGAGCGGGATGGTAAACGTTGCGCCCGAACATTGGAAGCGCGCGCCATCGGGCAGGTATTCGACATTCTCCGCGCGAACGTTTGCGGCGGCGGACAGTCCGTAGGTAATGGACTTGCCGGGGTGGATGGCGGCGAAGCGGGCGACGCGTTCATCGTCCGCGTTGAGGATGGCGGTCCCCGAAAACGGGAGCGCTTCGATCAGCTCGCGCTTCGCGGCCGCGACGCCATCGATGGAGTTGAAAAATTCCACGTGCGCGTAGCCGACGTTGGTCACCACGCCGACGCGCGGGGCGGCGATGCCGGCCAGCTCGCGAATCTCACCGGCATGGTTCATTCCGATCTCCAGGACGGCGATACGAGCGTCATCCGGCAGGCGCAGAATGGATAGCGGAACGCCGATGTGGTTATTGAAATTGCCAACCGTTTTGCCCACTTTGTGGCGGATGGCGAGCAGTTGCGCGATGACGTCTTTTGTGGTTGTTTTTCCCGCGCTTCCGGTGACGGCGACGACATCCCCGCGCCACTGCCGGCGGGCTTCACGGGCCAGTTGCTGGAGCGCGAAGACGGTGTCCGAGACGCGCAGAGTGGGGCCGTTCGATGCGATGTCACGGTCGACCACCACGCAAACCGCGCCGCGCTCAAAAGCCTGGGCGATGAACTGATGGCCGTCATGAACGGGACCGCGAATGGCGAAGTAGACGTCGCCGGGCGCGAGCGTGCGCGTGTCGATACTCCAGCCGGAAGCCTCACCAGTGACCGGGCTGGAGACGCCGCTTCGCGCCTTCATCCACGCGGCGGCCTTTTCGAGTGCAAGCTTCATGCGCCCACCTTCTTATAGCCAAAGCCTTCGATCACCTGGCGGGCTACTTCGCGGTCATCGAAGTGAATCGTCCGGTCCTTGAAGATCTGGTAGGTTTCGTGGCCTTTGCCCGCAATCAGAACAAGATCGCCCGGACCCGCGTTCTTGATGGCATAGCGGATAGCGGCAGCGCGATCCGGCTCCACAATGTTGGGTGTGTCTTTCCGGCGGATCCCGACGAGGACATCGTTCATGATCAGCAGCGGATCTTCACTGCGTGGATTGTCGCTGGTGAGGATGACGAGATCGCTGCCTTCGGCGGCCGCCTGGCCCATGAGCGGGCGCTTCCGGCGGTCACGGTCGCCGCCGCAGCCGAAGACGGTGATGATGCGGTTGGGATTCAGTCCGCGGGCGACAACCAGCGCGTTGCGGAGCGCGTCGTCGGTGTGGGAATAATCGACCACAACCGCGAAAGGCTGGCCGGCGTCGACGCGTTCGAAGCGCCCGGGGACGCCTTTGCAATTGCCGATGCCGCGGGCGATGACGTCGAGCGGAATCCGGTAGCTCAAGCCGGTGCAGATGGCCGCGAGGATATTGTAGACATTGATGCGGCCGATGAGCGGGCTTTCGATTTCCAACCGGTTCTTGCCGGACTGCAATTCGAACTTGAGCCCGCTGATGGTGGTGGAGACATGCCGGGCGCGCACTGCGGCGTCCGCGCCCAGACCATAGAGGAGCGTCTCCGTTTCCTTAGGCGCCCGGAGCTGTCTGCCGTACTCGTCATCGGCGTTGATGACGGCGACGCGCGGCGCGGGACCGCCGTTCGCTCCGTTGAAGAGCATGGCCTTCGCCTGGAAGTAGCGCTCCATGGTCTCGTGATAATCGAGATGGTCCTGCGTGAGATTCGTGAAAACGGCGGTGTGGAAGTCGAAGCCGTAGACGCGGCCCAGATCGAGCGCGTGGGAGGAGACTTCCATGGTGGCGTACGCGCCGCCGAGCCGGCGCAGTTCATCGAGCAGGCGGCACAGATCGAGCGACTCGGGCGTGGTGTTGACAGCGGGAAGAACCTTGCCCGCGAGTTGATATTCAATGGTGCCGATGAGCGCGGTGGTGTGACCGGCGGCGCGGAGCACGGAATCGATTAGAAAGCTGGTGGTGGTTTTTCCGTTGGTGCCAGTGATGCCGGTGAGAGCGATCTCGCGATCGGGATGCCCATAGAAGTTGCGCGCGGCGGTGGAAAGCGCGCGGCGTCCATGTTCGACTTCGATCCACGGATGGGGGAAGTCTTCCGGCGCGGGGGCTTCGCTGACGACGGCGATGGCGCCGCGTTCGACAGCTTGCCGGGCGAACTGGCGACCGTCGGCTTTGGCGCCGGGGAAAGCGAAAAAGAGATAGCCGGGTTCAATGCGGCGGGAATCGAAATCGAGGCCGGCGACGTCACGATGCGCAAGGGACGCCGGGGCCTCCCGCTTGAGGCCCGCACCACCAAGCACCTGTGAAAGGTTCATCGCGCGAACAGCACCCGAATCTGTTCTCCGGCATGGATCGGACTGCCGGGTGCAGGAAACTGAGAGCGGGCGACGCCGCTGCCTTCCGGTTGAATTTGGAATCCCAAACCATAAGCTTCGCGCACTACGACGCGCATAGCTTTACCGCGGAAGTCCGGCGCGACCGGGCCGGTGTAGACGGGCGCCGTCAGAACGGGTACGGGAAAGGCGCCGGCCGGGGCATTCCTCGCGGTGACGACGGGTATGATGCCGCTCTTGGGAACCAGTTCCGCGCCCTGCTCGGCCGCTTGAATGACCGCCGGAACGTCGGCCAGCGATGGCATGGCCGATGGATCGTCCTGCAGAATATTCGGGCCGGGGTCGCCGTCAATTTGCGCGACTTCGCTGTACTCTTCCGGCTTTTCGGGACCGGCGGGAGCGACCGGCATTTCCGGGAGATCTTTCGGAACATGATAAAGGCGCAACGCTTCGTTCATCACTTTCACCCAGACGGGACCGGCGGCGGACGCGCCCATGCCCGCGTCTCCGGCGGTGCCATTGATGGTGACGATGGCGACCAGCGCCGGATTATTCACGGGTGAGAATCCCATGAAGGATGCGTTGTAAAGGTGGGTGTAATGGCCGTCTTCAAAGATCTGCGCGGTGCCCGTTTTGCCGCCGGCGGTCCAGCCGTTGAGGCGGATATGCCGGCCGGTTCCATTCAGAACCACGCCTTCCATCAAGGTGCGCATGGTGACGGTGGTTTCCGGACGGAGCACGCGCTTCGGCGCTTCCGTCGGCGTAGGCTGGCCGCCGATCTCCGCGATCAGTTTGGGCCTGATCAACAGTCCGCCGTTGGCCACCGCGGCGTCCGCGCGGATGAGCTGCAACGATGTGGCCGCAACCTCCTGCCCCATGGAGACGGATGCGAGCGAGGTGGTGCCCCAGTGATTCAGCTTGCGCAGGATGCCCGGCGATTCGGCCGGGAGGGTGATGCCGGTGCGCTGACCGAAGCCGAAGTTGGTGAGGTATTGATAGAACTTTTCGCGCCCTATGTGCGATCCAATTTCGATGGCGCCGATGTTGCTCGAATGCGCGAGCACGTCCGCCATGCTCAGCATTCCCCATCCGTGATGCGCTTCATGCACCACGCGGCCGGGCAGCGCGAGTACGCCGTTGTGACAGTTGATCATCGTCTCCGGGCGAAGGTTGGTGGTCTCGAGCGCGGTGGATAGCGTGAGGACTTTAAAGATGGAGCCGGGCTCGAACGGGACTTGGGCGCCCAGGTTGAAGTGCGCGCGGCGTTCGATGGCGGTCATGGGCGGCTTGTTGGGATCGAACGTAGGGTAGTTGGCCAGCACGAGGATTTCTCCCGTGTAGGGATTCATCACGATGACAGTGCCGGTGCGGCCCTTCTTCAAAATCACCTGCGCGGCGAGTTCGCGCTCCGCCACGAACTGGAGGCGCTCATCGATGGTGAGCTTCAGTTCCTTGCCGGGGACGGCGGGATCGGCAACCCAACTATCGACGCCGCGGCGCTTGACGTCAGTCTGCACGGTCTCGGTCCCGGTCCTTCCGGTTAGCGCGGCGTCGATGCCTTTCTCGATTCCTTCCGCGCCCTTTTCGCCCTGATACACGGAGCCGACGATGTGCGCGGCGACGCTGTCATTCGGGTAGATGCGCTTGCTGCCTTCTTCGAAGAGAATCCAGTTGGCGCGCATGGCATGAAGACGCTCGGACTCATCGCGGCTGATCTTCTTCTTGATATAGAGGAAGCCGCGGCGACCGTCGGCGGCGGCGGAGATGTCGTCGAAGACCTTCTTCGGCGGCAGGCTGAGAACGTGGGAGAGGACGTCAGCGGCGATGGAACGATCGGGGACGAGCAGCGGATTGACGGCGACCGATTCGACGGTGACGCTCATGGCGAGCGTTTCGCCGTTGCGATCGAAGATGGTGCCGCGAGGGGCGTTGAGAGCGATGGAATGCTCCTGCTGCTTCTGCGCGCGTTCGAGATAAGTATTGTGATGAAGGACCTGGAGCGAGATCAGCTTCGCGAAAATGAGCACGCCCCAAAGCAGGAGGCCGGCGCTGAACCAGGTCAGCCGCCGGATGGCTTCCAGCCTTGCGCCGGGATTCACTTGAGTCGACCTCCTTTGCGTTGAGCGAGCTTATTGGGCGGAGATTGCGGGATGAGCCACGTTCATGGCCAAGGAAGAATCTTTCGGCTGGAGATGCATTTCCTGGCCGGGACCGGGCGCGGCGAGCTGCTGCTTCGCCGCCAACTCATCCAGGCGCGCGGGGCTCAGCATCTGCGCTTCTTCGATTTCGAGCGAGCGGCGCTTGTCGATCAATTCGCGCTGTTCGGCCCGCAGTTTCTGGGCCTGATAACCGGAGAGGATGCCGCCGACGCGCGGGCTGACCGCCGTACCGATCATGACGGCGATCACGCACGCGGTCGCGATGGCCGACCAGCAATCGGTGCGGGTTTTCGGATCGGCTTCCCGCACAAGGCGCGAGTTGTCGATGCGCTTGGAGTAGAAGTAAAGGTTGTCCGCCGGCAAGCTGCGCAGCCGGTAAGGATCCGCCTGTTCGATTTCCGTGGTCCCTTCCGCGGTCATAAAATCCGACCGGCGGAAATACGTTGCTAGTGTAGCCATGACTGCATCCTCCGTGATGAAAAAACTTCCTTGTTTAGCTCATTTCGAAAACGCGCAGTTTGGCGCTGCGCGAGGGCGGATTGCGCCGGGTTTCGTCCTCCGACGGCACCAGCGGTTTCCGGGTGATGATTTTTCCCACGCCCTGTTTTTGTAACTCGCGAAACTGTTCCTTGACCTGCCGATCTTCGAGCGACATGAACGAGATCACGACGATCCGCCCGCCCGGCTTGACGAGGTCCGGCGCAATTTCGAGTAGCGCGTCGAGCTCGTCCGGCTCCTGATTCACAACCATACGCAGCGCCATGAAAGTCTGAGTCGCGGGATGCAGGTGACTCGTCCGGGGCACGGCCCGCTCCACTACATCGGCCAGATGTAGTGTGCTCCGAATGGGCCGCGCCCGAACGATTGCTCTGGCTATCTTCCGCGCCCTCCTTTCTTCGCCGTACTGGTAGATCCAGTCGGCGAGCGCCTTTTCGGCACTTCGATTGACCAACTCCTCGGCTGTGATACCGCGCGATCGATCCATGCGCATATCCAGCGGGCCATCGGCCATAAATGAAAAACCCCGTTCCGGCGTCATTAGCTGAAACCGGCTCACACCCAGGTCGGCTAAGAGTCCATCGACCTGTCCACGGCCGGCATTCGCCACCGCGCTCGCGAGCATGGAGAACGGACCGTGATGAAACAAAATTCTGCCGGCGAACTCGCGCGTATTCGCTTGCGCGATCTCGATCGCCGCCGCGTCGCGATCGTTGGCGATCACCAGTCCCGTTGCTTCCCGAGCGCTGACCTGCGCCGCGATCGCTCCGGTATGACCGCCCAGCCCCGTTGTGCAATCCAGATAGACGCCGTCCGGACGGATCGCCAAGCCTTCGAGCGACTCGGCGAGCATGACCGGGAAGTGACTGGTATCCGGCATTCATTACTTCAAACCTGCCCGCTCGAGAACCCGAACCTGTTCGCTCACCGACTTCGCCTTCTGGCGGCGTTCCTGATAAATCGCTTCCGTTAACACTTCCACGCGGCCGCGATAGGCGTACATGTGGAGCGGGGTGTTTTCGAGATCGAGATCGCGGCGCAATTCCGGGTTGAAGGTGACGCGCCCCTGGTTGTCGGCTTCGGCTTCCAGGCCCAGATCATTGGCGTTGAACCAGATGCTCTCGGCGGCTTCGGGGTCATCGCGGTAATTTTCAAAGAACTTTTCGTTCTCGCGCCAGGCCGCGATGGGGTAAATTTGAGCTATGCGGCGATCGAGACTGGTCACGAATAACTTCTTTTCCGGCAAGGAGTTGAAGTATGTCTGGAAAGCGGTGGGGAGCTTCATGCGGCCTTTATCGTCAAGACGTGCCGGGAACATCCCGCGAGGGGGTTCGACGGACGGCGCAGAGCTCTGACCCGGGGCTTCTTCCACTTTTAGACCACTTTCATTCCATTTCTGGCCACAACAGATTGTGGCATGGAATCGAGGAATGTTGCAAGCTAATTTTGGAAGAAGTTAATTGTTTGTAAGGAGTTAGGGGCGTACTAGGGGCGGGAGATTAGATCGCCCTAACGCTATTAGTAGGATAGACAGGCGAATTTAGAGCGAAGAAAAGCTCAAAACCGCGACAAACAAAACAGAGGTCCGTCCCTGGATCGCTCTTGTGAGTCGCGTATTTTCATGTTTGGAGTCAAACGTTTGCGTGTTCCAGATGAGCTAAAGGCGGCAGTGTGTTTTCTTTGCGTCGAGAAAGCAGGCAAAGTTCTGTATGGCGGCACTGCGTTCTTCACGATCCTTCGTTCCAAGCGGTTCCCGGCACTCTCGTTCACATACCTGGTGACCGCCAGGCACTGCGTCGAGCGGGCCTACCGCAAGTATGGGCACTTGAAGGCGCGCGTGAATCTGGCGTCCTCCAACGGTGCAGACACTATCGACTTGCCGAATAAATGGATGTTTCCAGGGGATCCGAATGTCAACGTTGCGGTTCTCAATCTAAATATTGGCCGTCCTTTCGATGTCATGTGTTTGAAGTCGGAGTATTTCGCTACCGACGCGAAGATTGAAGAGTTCGGAGTTGGCATTGGTGATGAGACAACGCTGATAGGGCTCTTCACACAGAGACAAGGGAGAAAGCTGAATATTCCAATTGTTCGATCCGGGATAATCGCCGCCATGCCAGAGGAACTTCTTTTTGACGACAGCACCGGTGGGGAGTATCATGCGTACCTGATCGAGGCGAGGTCGATCGGTGGCCTTAGCGGATCTCCTGTCTTTGCCAACATACCGCCTAAACGATCTCTTGGATTCAACAGATTAAGACCCGAGGAGGGGTACAGTCTTGCCTTGGGGCTAATGCGTGGGCACTATGAATGGGGCGCTTCCACGGATCGCGCGCTTAAGGATTTTTTGAATGAGGGGCCGCTCAACTCGGGGATCGCGATCGTCACACCTATTCAAGAGGTTAGTAAGATTATCCTGGAAAATAGGGTCTTCCAAGAGACGAGGGAAGAGATGGAACAATCGATCAAGGACGGAACCGGCTTTGTGGAATGGGCGTGACCTCAGTCCGAGAATCATCGAGGGCATGGCGAGTCGCGTTAGGGTCGTCTCTTTTCGTGAGGCATTGCATCAATGCCGGGCCTGAAGTCATAGGAAGACCTTTGGTTTTCGTCTTTCATCTCCCAAGCCTCAAGCTGCTTAAGTTCGATCTTGCCGTGACGGCGCAACACGCTCCCAAGGCGTAACAGGCCGAATACAAAGACACTGAAAGGAACAAGGGCAGGGAGATAACGGAGGACCGGGGACCACGGGTTATGAAGGGCATTTTGTAACCATTCAGCGGGAAGGGCCTGAAATAAAATGTATCCCGATATGAGCAAATTTATCGTGTGCAAAATCAATGTATGCCCTGAAAAAAGCGAGCGCTCTCGTTTCCGGCTTACTCGGTCCCGGAACTCGAGCCTGCTCTCCCAGGCGATTCCGGCCAACTTCGGCTCCAGTGCCTGACGCATATACGTAGTGACTCGCCAGACGCGGGAAGCGTGCACGCGTACGAGGGAATACCCTCCGAGCGTTACTAGAGAAATTCCGACTAGCATCAGAATTCGCTCAACCTTGCTCATCTCTTTGGAAAGCGTGGCGGAGAGGACCAGCCCAACGAACGCGAGGAGAAAGTTAAGCGTTTGGTACGCTTGACCCCAAATGGATTCGATCTCGGTCCGCAACATTTTATATTCTTCGATCCTTTGACGCATCTGTTCATCTGGATCGGCCCGGAGATACGTCGCCCCATAGCGGTACGACTCTCGATTAAGCATCTTCGCGACGAGGTTTATCTGCCTGAACTCAGCGCGAGCATGTTTGGAAGCGTCGAAGGTGGCCATCGCAAGATGATAAAGCAGAAGCGGTCCCTACGCAAAAGAATTTGGCTCTCCCCACCGCCATGTCGCTTCTTAGCGCGTATCTTACGTCGGATTTCGTCAGCTTTGACCGCGCAGCCTATCTCACCACCTGGAGCGTGAAACTCTGCGTCGCCGTATGGCCCTTGCCGTCCTCAGCCGTAAGCGTGTACTCGGTAGTTTTCTTCGGCGTGACCTGCAAGCAATGACTAATCGCTGGATGAATCGCTTCCACGTCCGGCGTGATCTTGACGCTCTTGGCCTCGCTAACGCCGTAGCACACCGTAGCCGAGTCGCCACGCTTGACGGCGCCCGGCGAAGCGTAGAAATTCAGAATCTTGAACTGGCCGCCGCCGAGCTGATCGAGGGTTTGTTGAGCGGCGGCGCGCTGCTTTTCGGCACGCGCGCGGCTGGCTTCCTGATCGTCGTTCCAGCGCGAGTAGAATATCCAGCCCACGTAGATCGCCGCGATGAGGATGGCGATCGACGTGAACGGGAGGATCTTCCGGATGATCGATTCAGGCGCGTCGCGTTCCGGCACTTACGCCGTCCGCATGGCTTCGGCTTTATCGCCCTTGTTACCGGCGGCGATGGCGGCTTGCGCGGCGGCTAAGCGCGCGATCGGCACACGGTAGGGCGAGCAGGAGACGTAATCGAGTCCAATGCGGTAGCAGAATTGGACGGAACTGGGTTCGCCGCCGTGCTCGCCGCAGATGCCGACTTCAAGATCCGGCCGCGCTTTGCGTCCGTTCTTCGTCGCCATCTCGACCAGCATGCCGACGCCTTCCTGGTCGAGGACGGCGAACGGATCGGCTTTAAAGATTTTTAGATCTTCGTACTGCTTCTGGAACCTCGTATAGTCGTCGCGCGAGAGTCCCATCGTGGTCTGCGTCAGATCATTGGTGCCGAAGCTGAAGAACTCCGCTTCCTTGGCGACTTGTCCGGCAAGCAGCGCGGCGCGGGGAATTTCGATCATGGTTCCGACCATGTATTTGAGATCCGGCATGCCCGCTTTGCCGAGCACTTCCTCGGCGACGCGCACGACGATCTTCTTCTGGTTTTCGAGCTCCTCCACGCTGCCGATGAGCGGGATCATCACTTCGGGAATGACCTTGATGCCTTTCTTCGCGACTTGCACAGCAGCTTCGAAGATGGCGCGGGCCTGCATCTCGGTGATCTCGGGATAGGTGATGCCGAGTCGGCAGCCGCGATGACCGAGCATGGGGTTGAACTCGTGTAGCTGCTCGACGCGGTGCAGCAGTTCGGGCAGATGCTTCTTGAGTTCGGCGACGGGGACGTTGTACTGCTCGCTCATGGCGCGCTTGCCTTTGATGTCGGCGGTCTTGAGTTTCTCCACGTCGACCATTAAATTCTCGCGCTTGGGCAGGAATTCGTGGAGCGGCGGATCGAGCGTGCGGATGACGACGGGGAATCCGTCCATCGCTTTGAAGAGACCGGCGAAATCCGAACGCTGCATGGGCAGCAGCTTCAACAGGGCTTTGCGGCGGGACTTTTCGTCGTTCGCGAGGATCATGGTCTGCACGTGCGGCAGGCGATCTTCGGCGAAGAACATGTGCTCGGTGCGACAGAGGCCGATGCCTTCCGCGCCGAACTTGCGGGCGGCGATGGCGTCGCGCGGGATATCGGCGTTGGCGCGCACGCCGAATTTGCCGCGGAACTCGTCGGCCCAGCCCATAAACTCGCCCAGCGTGGAGTGTTCGGTATCGGGCTGAATGGTCTTGGCCTGACCGAGATAAACTTCGCCGGTGGTGCCGTCGAAGGAGATCCAATCGCCTTCCTTGACGACGACGGCCTTGCCGCCGGTGGTGACGGTGACGGTCTTCTTGGCGTCGCTGATTTGCAGGTCGCCCGCGCCGACGACGCAGGGACGGCCCATGCCGCGCGCGACTACCGCCGCGTGGCTGGACTTACCGCCGATCGCGGTGAGAATGCCTTTCGAAACATCCATGCCGTGAATGTCATCCGGCGTGGTCTCTTTGCGGACCAGAATCACGGGGCCGTTAGCGGAAGCGAGCACGGCGTCGTCAGCGGTGAGCGCAACGCGGCCTACTGAAGCGCCGGGCGATGCGGAGATGCCGGTGGTGAGCTTGGTGAGTTCCTTGAGCGTTTTGGAATCGAAGACGGGATGCAGGAGCTGATCGAGCTGGTTGGGCGCGACGCGCTGGACGGCTTCCGCTTTGCCGATCATATTCTCATGCACCATGTCGACGGCGATACGAACCGCGGCGGGCCCGGTGCGCTTGCCGTTGCGCGTCTGCAGCATGTAGAGCTTCTTGTCCTGAATGGTGAACTCGAAGTCCTGCATGTCCTTGTAGTGCGTTTCCAGGTTGGTGGTGATTTCTTTGAGTTCCGCGAAAGCTTCGGGCAGCACGTCTTCCAGTTCGGAGATCGGCTGCGGCGTGCGGATGCCGGCGACGACGTCTTCGCCCTGCGCGTTGATCAGGAATTCGCCATAGAACACTTTCTCGCCCGTGGAAGGATCGCGCGTGAAGCCGACGCCGGTGGCCGACGTATCGCCCATGTTGCCGAACACCATGGCCTGCACGTTGGCGGCGGTGCCGATGTTGTCCGGGATCTTTTCCATCTTGCGGTAGTAAGCCGCTTTATCGTTCCACCAGGAGCCGAAGACGGCGTTGCGGGCGAGCGTGAGCTGTTCGCGCGGATCGAGCGGAAACGGCTTGCCGGTCTCCTTCTGAACGAGCTTCTTGTAGTCGCCGATGATGGCTTTGAGATCTTCGGCGGTGAGGTCGGTATCGAGCCGGGCTTTCGTTTTCGCCTTGCGGGCATCGAAGACATGATCGAACTTCTCCATGTCAATTTCGAGCGCCACTTCACCGAACATCTGAATGAAGCGGCGATAACAGTCATAGGCGAAACGCGGGTTGCCGGACTTCTCGGCCAGGCCCGCGGTGGTTTCGTCGTTGAGCCCGAGATTGAGGATGGTGTTCATCATGCCAGGCATGGAAAACTTCGCGCCGGACCGCACGCTGAGCAGCAGCGGATCTTCGGTGTCACCGAGCTTCTGGCCCATTTCTTTCTCCAGCTTGGCTAGCGCCTTGGAGACTTCGTCTTCAATCTCCTGGGGCACTTCTTTGTGGTTATCGAAATAGATATTACAGACGTCGGTGGAGATGGTGAAGCCGGGAGGCACCGGCAGTCCCGCGCGGCTCATCTCCGCGAGCCCGGCGCCTTTGCCGCCGAGAACGTCTTTCATTTTGCCATCGCCATCGGCTGTGCCGCCGCCGAACGAAAATACATGTTTTTTCATATTCTGGTCTCCTGGGAAGTGGTTACGATTTCGGAAAAGTCCGCGATGGTGGAAAATTCGCGGCGCATGGAACTGAGCAAAGCGAAACGGTTGGCGCGCACGCGTTCGTCTCTTGCATTGACGAGAACTTTGTCGAAGAACAGGTCGACATGCGGGCGCAGGGCGGCGATGGTTTCGAGCGCGATGCGATAGTCGGCGCCTTCGGTGAGTTGCAACGTGCGTTGATAAGCCGCGTAGAGATCCGCTTCGGGGCCGGGTTCGAGCAGGTTCTGATCGATCGCATGCTCGCCCGAGAACTGCGCTTGCTTGAGGATGTTCGAGATGCGTTTGAAGGCGGCTGCGAGCGGCTCGAAGTTCTCGCTGTGACGCACGGCGCGGATGGCGATGAGACGCTGCTCGACATCGGTAAGATCGCTCCAGCGCGGCGCGAGAACGGCGTTGATTTCGTCGTAGGGGAACTGGCGGATGTCGCGGAAATAGTAGCGGACGCGATCGAGCAGAAAGTCTTCGAGCTTCGCGTCTCCGCCGAGGAGCGGCTTGAGCTCCAGCTTCATGCCGCCTTCGACGATGATTTTGACGATGCCTTGCGCCGCGCGGCGCAGAGCGAACGGATCTTTGGAGCCGGATGGGATCAGGCCGATCTGGAAGCAGCCGCGCAGTGTATCGAGCTTGTCGGCGATGGATAAGATGCGGCCGGCTTGCGTGGCAGGGATCGAGTCGTCCATGCTGACCGGCTTATAGTGTTCGTAGATGGCTTGCGCGACTGCTTCGGACTCGCCTTGCGCGCGCGCGTAAAGACCGCCGACCACGCCTTGCAGCTCCGTGAACTCTTTGACGAGTTCAGTGGTGAGATCGGTCTTCGAAAGTTCGGCGGCGCGTACCGCCTGGGCATCGCCGCCCAGATCTTTCGCCAGTGCTTCCACGCGGCGCGTCTTTTCCAGATATGAGCCGAGCTTGGCTTGAAACGTCACCTGCGACAGATCGGCGACGCGATCGGAAAGCTTGCGTTTCTGATCAGCGTCCCAGAAGAAGCGGGCGTCATTGAAGCGGGCGCGCAACACGCGTTCGTTGCCGCGGCGGATGAGACCTTCGCGATCGGCATCCAAATTGATGACGGCGACGAACCGCGGCTGCAGCTTGCCGTCCTTCGATTCCACCGAAAGATACTTCTGGTGGAATTTCATTACCGTGATCAGGACTTCTTTCGGGAGGGTGAGGAACTCCTCGTCGAAGCTGCCGGTGATGGGTGTGGGGAATTCGGTGATGTTGGTGAGCGTGCGGAGCAGTGGGCGGTCGCACTTGTAGTGAACGTCGCTTTGGCGAATGCGCGCGTAGCGTTCGTCGGCGGAGAGGATGACGAAGTTGTCGCGAAGCTTCTGTTCGTAGTCTTCGTAAGTGACGGAGAACCATTTTTGCCCGAGCGTGCGATGGCCGCTCGAAAGATTGGAACTCTTCACCCCGGCGATTTCGAAAGGCACGACGTCGCCGCCGAGCAGCGCGACCAGCCAACGGATGGGACGGATGAAGCGCTCGCTTCCCTTGCCGGCCCAATACATCGTTTTGGGAAAGGGCATGGCGAGGATGAGTTTCGGAAGCGATTGCGCGAGGATGTCCCGCGTGAGCCGGCCGGGAACTTTCCTGAGATACGTGTAGTATTCGCCCTTCGCGCCGGTGGTGCGCGCGAGCGCTTCCGGAGGGACGCCGAGTTTCTTGGCGAAGCCCGCGACGGCTCCGGCGGGCGCGGATGTGGAAGGACCCGTCACCAGTTCTTCGCTATCTGGCTCGCGCTCGATGATATTCTCCGCCCGCACGGTCAAGCGGCGCGGCGTTCCATCGACACGGACTTCGGAGTTCAGCAGCTTCGCGCACTCGGTCTTGAGGTATTCGAGCGCGGGCTCGATCATGTGATCGGGAATCTCTTCCGCGCCTATTTCGAGAAGGAAGTTCAAGCCGCTTCGACTCCATGCTGTTGGGCGTGCTGCTGGTCCACCCAGGCTTCAGCAATACCAACGGCGAGCCTGCGCACGCGCGCGATGACGCCCACGCGTTCCGTGACGCTAATGGCCCCGCGCGCATCCAGCGTGTTGAACAAGTGGCTGCACTTCAGCACGTGATCGTAAGCCGGAAGAATCGGGAAGCGGTGCTTCGGCTCGTACTTCGCGTAAAGGCCGATCAGGCGCTGCGCTTCTTTTTCGTGCAGGTCGAAGAGCTTCCAGAGCGTCTCGACATCCGCCATCTCGAAGTTATAAACGGAGTACTGCAGCTCATCGTTGAAACGCACGTCGGCGTAGGAAGAACCGGCGGTCCACTCGATGTCATAGACACTGTCGCGCACTTGCAGGAAGGCGGTGAGGCGTTCGAGACCGTAAGTGATTTCGGCGGGGACCACTTCCAGATCGATTCCGCCGCACTGCTGGAAGTAAGTGAACTGCGTGATCTCCAGGCCGTCCAGCATCACCTGCCAGCCGACGCCCCATGCGCCCAGGGTAGGCGCTTCCCAGTTGTCTTCTTCGAGCTTGATGTCGTGCTGTTTGAGATCGATTCCGATCGCTTCCAGGCTGCCGAGATATTGATCGATCACGTCATCCGGCGCGGGTTTCAGGATCACCTGAAGCTGCTGGTGCTTGTAGAGACGATTCGGATTTTCGCCGTAGCGTCCGTCGGCGGGACGGCGGCTGGGCTGCACGTAAGCGACATGGTGCGGCTTGGGCCCGAGCACGCGCAGAAAAGTTTCGGGTGACATGGTGCCCGCGCCCACTTCGATATCCAACGGCTCTTGGATGACGCAACCGCGCTCCGCCCAGTATTGCTTCAGCCGGAAGATGATGTCCTGGAACGAGTGCGGCATCTTCTTTATGCGGCTTCCAAAACAGGCACGGTGATCAGGCGCCGTTCGATGTGGCTTTCAATTTGTTGCTGCAGAAAACGGCGGAGATCGGCGGCGGTTTCGCGCTTCCACTCGGCGTTAATTTCGGCGACGGGTTTACGCAGCATCTCGCGGACGAGCATGCGCGATTCGAGACTCAGTTCCCAGCAATCGCGCATGCTGGTGGCGCGCTGGCAATCGCCGCAGATAAGTCCGAATACCCCGCGGCGGAAGAACGCGCGTTCGGGATTTTCCGGATCTTCCAGCCATGATCCACAGGAAAGGCATACGTGCAATTCCGGGAGCAGCCCGGCGAGTTTGACGGCCCATAACGTGAAGTACGTGACCGCGCGCCACACGGCAAAAAGTCCGCCGGCGCGGATGTGTTCCAGCACGGAAAGCAGCAGGCGGAAGTATTTTTCATTCGGCTCATGAGCGGGCATGATCTGCTCGGAAACTTCAGCGAAGTAATCGAGCGACACGCTGGCGGCATAGTCGGAGAGCACGGCGAACTGGCTCTGCAGCAGGTCGCACGAATCCAGGTTTACCAACTCGCGATTCTCGCGTTCGAAGTACGCCATCTTCACTTGTGACAACCGTTCCAGGCCGGAGCCGAACAGGCTTTTCGGACGCCTTGCCCGCTTGGCTACACCGCGCAGTTTGCCCGCGTCTCTGGTAAAGAAGCTGACAATCAAATCCGACTCTTTTAGTGGATAGGTCTGCAAAACGATGGCTTCGCTCACGCGAGCGGGCATATGTGCTGCGGCAAACGGAAGTCTTAGGTTAGCACAGCGACTTGTGCGTTTAGATGCGGTGGAAGGCCTTCAGAATCTCCTTGGTGGAGTATTGAAGCGCGACCGGGCGGCCGTGCGGGCAGGCCATCGGGAACTCGCATTTCGAAAGCTCGCGCAGCAGATATTCCATCTTGTTCTGGTCGAGGCGCGTGTTGATCTTGATGGCGGCGCGGCAGGCGATGGAGGCGGCGATGGCGCGGCGCAGGTCATCCAGAGAGACGCGTCGCGATTCCGATTCGGCGATCTCCAGAATTTCGAAGATGACGCGCTCCAGGTCCGCGAGACCGATGGACGCGGGCGCGGCTTGGATGGCGATGGTGCGATTGCCGAACGGCTCGGTTTCAAAGCCATTGGCTGCGAGTTCGGATTCGATGCGCGCGTATTCGATCTGCTGGCCGTTGGTCAGTTGCACGATGAGCGGCATGAGCAAGCGCTGCACATCGACGCGCCCGGATGCGCGCGCGGCTAACACTTTTTCGAAGAGGATGCGTTCGTGGGCCACGTGCTGATCGATGATCCAAAGGCCATCGCGTCCGGCGGCGAGGATGAAGCTCTCGTGGATCTGTCCGAGCGGGCGAAGATCGTTAAGACCGGCGAGCGAAGCGGGGCCGTCGTGATATGCGCCCTGCGGAAGTGGGCCGTGAGTGTCGGGGACGCGCAGGCGGAGCGGAGTTGGCTGCTCGGGTTGCGAGGCGGGTGGATCAAGCGGGGGAGCGTCGTAGAAATCGAGGCGTGGCGCGGGACCGGCTTGCGGCCGCAACGCGAAGACCGGCGCGTTTTCGTGGGCTGCCGGAAGCGTCACGGCTTCCGACGCCGGCATGTCTTCCAGCCGTTGGGAGAATTCCGAATAAGGCAGCTCGGCGGCGGGCTGCGGAATCGGGCTCGCGCGAAACGCGGGCGCGGGCCGCGACTCCATCAACTGCGATCGAATCGCGTCGCGCACCAGATCATGCACGAAACTCTGCTGCCGGAAACGCACTTCCGTCTTCGATGGATGCACGTTCACGTCGACCGATTGCGGATCGCAATCGAGAAACAGAAGCGCGAACGGGAAGCTGTGTCCCGGCATCAGGTTGTAGTAAGCGGATGAGATGGCGTGCAGCAGCAGCTTGTCGCGGATCAGGCGGCCGTTCACGAAGATGTAGATCGAATTGCGGTTGTTCTTCTGCATCTGCGGACGCGAAATGAATCCGCTGATGGCGAAAGGCAGCGGCGCTTCATCCGGACCGCCGTCAGTGTTGCGCTCGACGCGCCAAAGCTCGACCAGATCTTCCAAAATCTGCGACCCGAAAACCTGAAACACGCGCTCGCGCAAACTCTCCACCGGCTGCACGCTCAGCAGTTCGCGCGCGCCATCGCGCAGCTCGAATTCTTTATCGGGATGCGCCAGGCTGTAATGCGTGACGAGTGACGCGATGTGCGCCAGTTCCGTTTGCTCGGACCGCAGGAATTTCTTGCGCGCGGGGACGTTGAAGAACAGATCGCGCACGGTGATGGTGGTGCCTTTCGTCTGCGCGATCTCATCGCAGCTCAGCATCTTTCCTCCCGCGATTTCGACGCGCGTGCCGGTGCGCTCTTCCGGCGCGCGCGTTTCGAGAGTCAGCCTGGAAACGGAAGCAATGGATGGCAGCGCTTCTCCGCGGAACCCCAGGGTGGCGATGGAGAGCAGATCCTTCACGTCGCTCAACTTGCTGGTGGCATGGCGTTCGAAGGCCAGCAGCGCATCATCGCGCATCATGCCGGAGCCGTTATCGACGATGCGGATCACGCGGCGTCCGGCGGTTTCGATTTCCACGCGGATGCTGGTGGCGCCCGCATCGAGGGAGTTTTCGAGCAGTTCTTTGACAACCGACGCGGGCCGTTCGACAACTTCGCCCGCTGCAATTTTGTTCGCGACGTTGTCCGAGAGTACGCGGATGCGGCCCAATCTTCAGGGTACGATGCGCGCGGCTAGCGCATGAGCTTTGGCATAAACCTGCGTTGCATCGAGCGTGAGCACGTTGCGGTCGCGCACGATTTGGCGGCCGTTCACCCAGACATCGCGCACGTCCGAACCTTTGAGCGAATAGATCAATTGCGAACTGACGCTGTAGAGCGGAATCGCGTTCGCTTCGTTCAATGAGACGGTAATCATGTCGGCCCGCTTGCCTGCTTCCAGCGATCCGATTTTCGCTTCCATTCCGAGAACGCGCGCGCCGTCGATGGTTGCCATCTCGATGATCTGGCGCGCCGGAAGCGAGCGCGGATCGCGCGTGACCAGCTTCTGCAGCTTGCCCGCGAGATCCATCTCTTCCATCAGGTTGAGATCGTTGTTGCTGGCGGCGCCATCCGTGCCAAGGCTAACCGTAACGCCGTGCGCGAGCATCTCCGTGACCGGCGCAGCGCCGCTCGCGAGCTTCATGTTACTCGACGGGCAATGCGCCACGCCGGTGTGATGACGCGCCAGAATCTCCATGTCATGAGCGTCCACCCGGACGCAGTGGGCAGCCACAGTTAAGCCATCCAGAACGCCCAGCCGTTCGAGAGCTTCCACCGGAGTGCCGTGCCGCTGCGCCTGGGAATCTTTCACTTCCTGTTCGGTCTCGGAAACGTGGATGATCAACGGCGCGTGAAACCGATCGGCGAGAGCACGCGCGGCCTTCAACGTTTCATCGTCATTCGTGTAGACCGCGTGCGGCGCGACGGCGGGGACGATCAGTTCATCGCCCGCAAAGGAGTCGAGAAAGCGCCCGGTGTTGGCGAGCGAAATGGCCGGCGTCTTCGCGTCGGGGACGGGGAAGCGGATGATGGTCTCGCCCATCACACCGCGCATGCCCGCCTGCTTCACGGCGCGTGCGGCCACGTCTTCGAAGTAGTACATATCGGTGAACGTGGTCGTGCCGGATAGCATCATCTCGATGCAGGCCAGCTTGGTGCCCCACTCGACGAACTCCGGCGTGACGTTCTTCGCTTCGGCGGGAAAGATGTGGTTTTGCAGCCAGTCTTGAAGCGCAAGATCGTCGGCGATGCCGCGCAGCAGCGTCATGGCGGCGTGCGTGTGCGTGTTGATCAGACCGGGCATGAGGATCGCGTTCGGGCGATCGACACGTTGAGTTGCCTGATAGGCGGCATCGATGGCGGCGCGCGGGCCGACGGCGGCGATACCGGCGCCTTTCACGGCGACCGCGCCGTTCTCGATTATGCGATATTGCGGGTCGACCGTAACGACGTAGCGCGCTGAAACGATCAGGTCCACTGGCTCGGCGGCGCTGACCGACGCGGCGATTAACAAGAGAGCGCTACAGACACGAAGCATCGAAGGCGCGCGGAAACAGCGTGGACAGTTTGACAGTGTCCTGGCCGCCGGAAAGGTTGAACATGACGACGTCGATGTCCCCGCAGAACTCCCAGAGAATTTGACGGCACGCGCCGCAAGGTGGCGTAAGCTGCTCGGGATGGGCGCACACGGCCACGCGCACAAAATTCCGCGCGCCCTCACTCATGGCTTTCCAAACGGCAACGCGTTCGGCGCAGACGCTTAAACCATAGGTCGCGTTCTCGACATTACAGCCGGGGTAGATCCGGCCATCCACAGTCTCCACCGCCGCTCCCACGCGGAATTGGGAATAGGGTGCATGAGCGTTGTCACGCGCGGCCAGGGCCGCTTCCATTAGTTGATCCATTTAGATTTCGTCCGCCAGTTTAGGAATGACCGCGCTCAACAGCGCGATGAAGCGGCCGCGCGAACGGCGTCCTACTTCGAGCACTTCCTCATGATGCAATTTTCCGCCAAGCCCGGCGGCCTTGTTCGTAACGCAGGAGATGCCGAGCACTTTCATCCCCAGCGCGTTCGCCATGATGACTTCGCACACGGTGGACATGCCGACCAGGTCCGCGCCGATGCGGGCGAGATAGCGAATCTCGGCCGGCGTTTCGTAAGTGGGTCCGAGCAGGCCCGCGTAGACACCTTCACGGAGCGAAGCGTCGCACTCGCGCGCGATGGCGCGGTAACGTTCGCTATACGCCTCGGTCATGTCCATGAAGCCGGAGTTCGGCCCCACCAGCGGATTCACGCCCTGCAAGTTAATGTGGTCGCGGATCAGCACCAGATCGCCCGCGCCGGCGAAATCCGAGATGCCGCCCGAAGCGTTGGTGATCACAAGAGAGCGCACGCCGAGTTGGTGAAGGTGGCGCACGCCGAACGTGATTTCCCGCGGCGTGTAGCCTTCATAGAGATGCGATCGCCCGGCGAGCACGGCTACTGGAACGCCGTTGAGCAGACCCGTCAACAACTTGCCCGCATGCCCGACGGCCGTCGATTTTGGAAAGCCGGGAATGTCCGCGTAAGGGATGGGTTCCGCGTCCATGAGCGAGTCTGCAAAGGCTCCGAGACCGCTGCCGAGAATGACGCCGACGCGCGCTGCCATCACTTATAGAAGCATGCCGGCGACGCAGGCCGACATAAAATTCGCCATGGTCCCGGCGGCCACCGCGCGCATTCCAAGCCGCGCCAGATCGCTCTTTCGGTTGGGCGCCAGTGCTCCGATGCCGCCAATCTGAATCGCAATGGAACTGAAGTTCGCGAACCCGCACAGCGCATAGGTCGCGATGATGAAAGACTTGGGGTCAAGCTGGGCTTTGATCTTTCCGAGATCGATAAACGCCACAAATTCGTTCAAAACCAGCCGCGTGCCGAGCAGTTGGCCGATGGAAGAACAATCGTTCCACTTCACTCCCAGCAGCCACGCCACCGGCGCGAAGATGACTCCAAAAACCTGCTGCAGCGATTGCGGAAACCAACCGAAGTAAGGCCAGGAATGGATAGCGCCGAAGATGCCGTTTACCAGCGCGATCAAGGCGAGAAACGCGATCAGCATCGCCGCGATATTCAGCACCAGCCGCAGTCCATCGCCCGCGCCTTGCGCCGCCGCATCGATCACGTTGACCGCGGTCTGCTCCATCTTGAGTTCCACCCGGCCCGCCGTTTCCGGAACGCCGGTTTCCGGGATCATGATTTTGGCGAGCATGATGGTGGCGGGCGCGGTCATGATCACCGCCGTCAGAAGGTGCTGGATGCTCACGCCGGCCATCATCACGTATGCCGCCATCACCGCGCCCGAAACGTGCGCCATGCCGCTCACCATAATCGTGAAGAGTTCTGAGCGCGTCATGTTGGCGATGAACGGCTTGATGGTCAGCGGCGCTTCCGTCTGGCCCATGAAGATGCTTGCCGCTACGTTCAAGGATTCCGCACCGCTCGCGCCCATCACTTTTTGCATCACTATCGCCATCGCTTTCACCACCACCTGCATGATGCCGAAGTAATAAAGGATGGCGAAAAAGGAGGCGATAAAGATGATGATGGGGAGAACCTGAAACGCGAAGACCACGCCCATCGGCCCCGTTTGAACTCCGAGCGGACCGAAAACAAACTGGCTGCCGGCGGCGGTGTAACCGAACATGGCGTTCACCACGCTGCTGGCGGCTTGAAAAATTTTTCCCGCTCCGGTCTTAAGAACGATCAGGGCGAAACCGAATTGCAGCCCCAACCCCCAAAGAATCAAACGCGGCTTGATGGAGCGTCTGCTCGTGGAAAAAAGCCACGCGACGGCAAGGATGACGGCGATTCCAAGCAGACCCGTGAATCGGGCCATCGATCAGCCGACTACCTCGAGGATCAGTTCGCGATCTTCCGGCTTCGTTTGCGAAATGCGGAAAGCGTCCTCCACCATCCCCGCGGCTTCTTCCAGACCTTCTTCGCGCGTGTAGTAGAGCCGTCCGAGCACGGCCCCGGAATCGACTTTATCGCCCGTCTTGACTTCGAGGATGACTCCGACCGCGTAATCGATTCCGTCTTCCTTGCGCTCCCGGCCCGCGCCCATCATCGTGGAAGCACGCCCGATATCCTCGGCGTGAATCGCGCTGATATAGCCGCCGCGCGACGTTGTGATTTCGCGCATCCCGGTGGCGTTCGGCAGCAGTTCGAATTTGTCGATGGCCTGCGCGTTTCCGCCTTGCGCCTGCACCACGTCGCGGAACTTGCGGTAAGCCGAACCGTCCGCCAGTTTCTGCTCGGCGACGGTGCGGGCTTCTTCGAGCGTGGGCGTGAGCTTCGCCAGAAAAATCATGCGCGCCGCCAGTTCCACGGAAAGCCGGCGAAGATCGTCCGGGCCTTCGTTGTGCAGGGTCTGGGAAACTTCCATGACCTCCAGCGCGTTGCCCACGGCGTATCCAAGCGGCTGGTTCATATCCGTGATCAGCGCCTGAACCCGCTTGTCCATGCGGCGCCCAATGCCCACCATCATCTGCGCCAGTCGCCGCGCTTCCACCTGCTTCTTCATGAAAGCACCGGTGCCCACTTTGACGTCCAGGATGAGCGCGTCCACGCCTTCCGCCATCTTCTTCGACATGATGGAAGAAGCGATCAGCGGGATCGATTCGACTGTGCCGGTCACGTCGCGGAGCGCGTATAACTTCTTATCCGCGGGCGCGACTTCATCGCTTTGTCCGATGAAACAAAGCCCGTGCATCTTTAACTGTTCCGTAAATTGTTCCGCCGAGAGATCCGTCCGGAAACCGGGTATGGATTCCAGCTTGTCGAGCGTTCCGCCGGTATGCCCCAACGCCCTGCCGGACATCATCGGCACAACCACCCCCGCCGCCGCCGCGATGGGCGCTGAGATCAAACTCGTCTTATCGCCGACGCCGCCGGTGGAATGCTTATCGACCTTCACTCCCGGAACCGAACTCAGGTCGATGGTAGATCCCGACCGCATCATGCTCTCCGTGAGAGCGCTCACTTCCCGGTCTTCCATCCCGGAGTAAAACGTGGCCATCAGGAACGCCGACATCTGATAATCCGGAATCTCTCCGGACGTGTAGCCTTGAATCAGGTATTGGAGCTCTTCCGGATTGAGTTCTTCCCCATCCCGCTTACGAGTAATCAGATCGACAGTTCGCATGAAACGAACTTCAGGCTACCATCTTAAGCAACTGAAAGTAAAGGACAATTGGTAGGCTTACCGCCTTATTCGGTGGAGATTACCGGCATGGGGAAACGGTATTCGCCCCGGAATATTTCCGCAAACAGTTCCAGCATCTCCCCGTGAATCAAGCCGTTATCCACCAACAGATGGGGGTCCCGCACCTGGTGCGGCTTGCCTTTCATGTCGGTGGATTTGCCGCCCGCTTCGGTAACGAGCAGAGTCCCGGCGGCTAAGTCCCATGGGTTGAGTCCGAATTCCCAGAAGGCTTCGAGACGCCCGCAGGCGACGTACGCCAGGTCAATTGCGGCCGACCCGCCGCGGCGCACCCCGTGAGTCGCCATCGCGAGTTGGTGATAAAAGTGAATGTTGACGTTCAGGTGACGCTTCCGGCTGGGGAATCCGGTGGCCACCAAGCTATCTTCCAGACGCGCCGCTTGGGAAACGCTGATCTTGTGGCCGTTGAGCGTGGCGCCCGACCCCTTTTCGGCGGCGAACATTTCGTCGCGTGTCGGGTCATAAATCACCCCCGCGATGATTTCGCCGTTGTGTTCGAGGCCCATCGTGACATTAAAGATAGGAAAGCCGTGCGCGAAGTTGGTGGTGCCATCGAGCGGATCGACATACCACCGATAACGGGACGGGGAATCGTGGCCGCCGCCTTCCTCGGCCACGATTCCATGATCCGGAAACCGCTCGGTCAGGCGCTGAATTACCAGCTTTTCAGAAGCGCGGTCGGCCTCCGTCACCAGATCGAAATCGCCTTTGAGTTCGAAGCCGACCCGACGGGCGAAGTAGTCGGCGAGCAGCGCGCCGGCTTCGCGCGCAATGGTGGCGGCTGCTTCTACGAAAGAATCCATGATTGGTGTGCCTTGATTTTAGGACATCGCGTAAACGGGCGGCAATGGCCTCTACTCAAGAGGGCTAGCGCGAGGGACGATGTTACTCTCTTCCACGCGGAATCGCGGCCATCACGCGCGGGTTGTGCCTTCCATGCATCGCGGCGACAACCAAAGGGACTTTTCCTTCGGCGCGTAGGCGATCAGATATTCACGTACGGCGATGAAGCGAAGGGGTGGTCCAGTTAGATCCGGGCGCTTGTGGCCCTGATTGGGAAATGGCGCCAGGGCGCGAATCCGGCCGAGGATTTCCTCACGCGGACGGCGCGCAGCAATAGGGTTGTCTTCCGCGACGAACTCCCAAATTCGGGTGATGTCCTCCGCCGCAAGCGGGTGAAGGCGGAAACCTTCCTCTGCCGTCATTGAGGCGAATGCAAGGCCGCCAGCGGTTCCCGTCTTAGTGGTCACCCCAAAACCTGTGCAGCGTGGCCGCAAGCCCGTCGGTCAAGCTTCCCGCTCAGCCAAATACTTAATATCGTGTTTGAACACGAAGAGGTTGGGTGCATTCCCTCGCGTCACCCGAATGAATCGCGCGTCGAAGTACTCGATGGTCCCGTCCACCACTTCGCCGTCGCTCAGCTTCAGCCGCACGGGCGTTTGCCGTTCGATCAACTGCTTGAGGTACTTCACTTCCTCAAAGGTCTGCTCGGGCGCTTTCGCGCTGGATTTTCCGGAACTCGGCATTGTGTTAGTGCGGCTGCGTGATGATGCGAACACCCGGCGGCTCCGATTCGGAAGCCGTTTCGGAATCCCCATAGTAGCCGCTTCTGGTGGAGATCCGCAAACCGGGCTGCTGCATCTCCACCGCGATGTGATGGAAATGGTCGCGCTGCAGCGGCATGTCTTTCGGGTAATACGCCAGAAAATACTGAGTCCGCAATTCGTTCAGAATCTGCTCGAAAGCGCGGTCGAGCGAGCTGCCGACGGTTGGAACCTGAACGCGGCCGCCGGTTCCCGCCGATAGAGTGGTCAGCGCGTTTTCACCGCCCACGTTCCGTCCGGCGTCGGCTTCCACCGGAACCACCAGCAGCGGATAGATGACAACATCCGCGCGCTGCGCCGCCTCCAGCGCCGCGTGAAAATCTTTAGAGCTCGTGGTGTCGCCACCATCGGTGACGATCACCATCACGTGCCGCCCTTCGCGGCCGTACAGTTCGTCGCTCGCCAGGTAAATAGCATCGTACAGCGACGTCCCCGCTTCGCCCTTCAACTGCCGCAGCGCGCGATCGATCGGATTGGGCTGCCGTGTGAACGCCGTCTGCTTCACCACCTGATAGTTGAAGCTATAGAGCGCGGCGCGGTCCTTCTCATTGCCGCCTTCAAACAGCGCCTTCACGAATCGGCTCACCGAATCGACCTCGTACTTCAGATCTTTGGCCGTCGATCCACTGTTGTCGATCAGCAGGGAAACCGACAGCGGCTGCTCCGTCCTCCGCTCGAAAACGGCGATCTTCTGCGGAGTGCCATTGTCGCGGATTTTAAAATCCTCTTTGGTGAGATTGCCGACCAGGTTTCCCGCCGCATCTTTGGCGGTCACCAGCAGATGCACCAACTGAACCTTCACCCGGATCGTGACGTCGTCCTGCGCGCTCAACGAAAGCGATGCGGCCGCCAGCGCCGGAAGGAACCTAAGAAACCACCGCATGGCCGTCCCACTGCCCTTCCACCCAGATCTCGCCCCCGCCGAAATGTTCCTTCTTCCAGATGGGCACGGTGGCTTTCAAGCGGTCGATCGCTTCATGACACGCCTCAAACGCGGGCTTGCGGTGCGGCGCGGAAACCACGATCACCACGCTCGCTTCTCCGATCGCCAGCTTGCCCAGCCGGTGCACGATCGCAATCCCGCCCACCGCATGCTTGTCGAGTAGCTCGCGGCCCAGTTCCCGGATCATGCTCAGCGCCATCTGTTCGTAGCCCTCGTATTCGAGAAACTCCGTGGGACGCCCGGCCGTGTTGTCCCGGACCACTCCCTCAAATGTCACCACCGCGCCATCCTGCTCGCGCTGGATCAGTTGCACGAGTGCGCGCGCGTCAATCGGTTCGCGAGTCAATTGGTAGTGTTCGGTCCTGCCGGACCCTCCGCTCACCGGCGGTAGAAACGCGATCTCCGCGCCCGGCGTGACCACGGCATCTAACCGCGCGAACTCGTGGTTTAGCGCCAAACGGAGATGCGATTTCAACTCGGCGATCCGCGGGTACCGCCCGGCATACAGGTCCCAGACGGCCGCTAGCGAAGCGTGCTCTTCCAGATCGATCTGCTCCGCCGCAAAACCCGTTACGTCCTTGAGCATGCCGAAGAAAAGCACCTTCACCCGCATTGCGAAGCCAAGTCTAGCAGACGGCCTAACCTGCTCAGTGCGTTACACTTTTTTGATGGCGGACTTCGAAACCAGGCTGCGCGTCCGCTATGCGGAAACCGATCAGATGGGCGTCGTCTACCACGCCAATTACCTGGTTTGGATGGAAGTGGCGCGGGTGGATTTCTGCAAGCACATCGGCGTGGATTACCGCGAGATGGAGGAAGACGGCGTGGTAATCGCCGTGGTGGAAGCGCACTGCCGCTACCAGTTTCCGGCGCGGTTCAACGATGAGATTTTGATTGCCGTCACCGTTCTCGAAACTTCCGCCAAAGCCTTGCGCTTCCAGTACGACATGAGCCGTGAACCGGATGGGCGCAAGCTGGCGCAGGGCGAAACCGCGCATCTATACCTCAGCAAAACCCGCTTCCGGCCCATGCGCCTGCCGCCCAAGTATCACGAGGCGTTCCGGGTAAGCGGCTCGCGCGACGGCGCGGACGCGGCCTGAACCCACGCGCGCCACATAGCCCGGTAAGCCTCTTCCATTTCGCGCGCTTTGCGCGGCGCATCCACCAGCGGGGACGCGGCCACGCGCCCGCGCAAGCTCCTGCGCAGGACCTCCAATCCGTCCAGGTCGTTGGCATGCCATCTGGCGATGGCGGCGTACTCTTCATTCGATTCGGCAATCCATTCGGATAGGCCAACCTGCTGGAGTAGCGAGCCGGCGACCCGGCTGACGTGCGTGCGGCCGGATCGGGTCACCACCGGAACGCCCATCCACAGGCATTCGCAAGTCGTAGTCTGCCCGTTATAAGGGAAGGTATCGAGCGCAATATCCACTTCGCCCAGGAGCAGCACGCGCTCCCGCAAAGGCAGCCAGTCCCGCACATCCAGGCGCGTCCCCGCTACGCCACGCGCCTCCAATTCAGACGAGAATCTCGGGCGCAATGCGGAATCGTATTGAATCAGCAGCCGAGAGTCCGGTACCGTTCGCAGCACCTCGCCGATGGCATCCCAGGAATCGGAACTGATCTTTTGCGGACGCTGGAAAATGCCGAACGTGATGAAGCCGTTGGATCGCGCCGGAAGACTCCGGATCGCGCATTCTCCCGGCGGACTGTACACAATGTAGCCGGATGGAACGCGGTAAACCTTCTCCGAGTAGTTATTCTCAAGCCCCGGCGGACAATGCCACTGGTCCGTCAGAACATAATCCATGTTGGCAAGCCCTGAGGTAGCGGGATAGTTGGGATAGAACACCTGCACCGGCGCCAACCGTCCGGACAACGCGCATAGCCGGTGCCCGTTGAAGTGACCCGAAAAATCCACCAGCACGTCAATTTCATGGCTTCGCACCAACCGGCTGAGCGCTTCGTCGTCCAGGTGATGGACTTCATGCCAGTGATGTCCGAATTGTTGAATCATGCGCGCGCAACTGTCCGCGTATTTTCGCGTTTGGTAACAGAAAATTTCGACGGAGTTCCGGTCATGCCCTCTCAGTAGCGGACTAAGGAAGTGATAACCGGGACAGCACGCGAACTCTCCCGTCAGGTACCCGACGCGCAGCCGGCGCTCGGTATCCAGAGAGTTGTTGAACTCGCCGGCCGCGTGGGCGCGCGCGCAGTATCTCTGCTCCCATGAGCGATGGCCTTCCACGATGGATGTTCCCGTTTGGGTGGCATCATGCAGCAGCCCGCTGAGCCGAAAGCTGTCCGTAGCGGAATCACTCCAGCCCGATTCGCTCACCGCCCGGAGCGTTTGTGAGAACACCGGTAAGTCCCCTGCCTGCCAGAGCGCGGAGCTAAGCAACGAAAGAGCTTTCGAGCGGCAGGTGCCGGCGTGCAGCAGCAGCAACGCAATGCGGGCGCACTCGTCGAATCGCTTCAGCGCGTAGAGCGCTTGTGCGTATGACAGAAGGTTATGCGCATCCATGGGAATCAGCTCATGCGCCTTCTGAAAAGCGTGAGCCGCTTCACTCCACTCCCGGCGAGCCGCTTGCACGGTTCCAAGGTCGCAATACCACTCACCCTGCGCGGGCTTGTGTCGTATGGCCTCGGCCAGAGTAGCGGCCGCATCCTCGAACGCGCCTGCTCTCGCGAGCGTTAGCCCGAGCAGATGCAGCGGCTCGGGTAAACTCGCGTCGGCGCGCAGCATGGTCCGGCAGATGTTGCTCGCCTGATCCAAATCGCCCGCAAGAAGGCGCGCCGCGGCCAGGTCGAGCCCGCCGCCTTCTTCCGGGGCTGCGGACGCGCTATTCACTGCTCATTAGCCGGAGCGCGCCCGTCGCGTCTCTGAAAACCCGCGGGTGTAACATCGCTGATTTCGGCTCGGTTTCATTGGGGTCAGGGTGTTTTTGCGAATCGTCAGGCTCCTGAGCAAACAACGTGAATGTACTTACCGTGTGTTCCCGTGCCGCGTTCGTTTCGTCCATCGTCACTTCTCCTTAAAGGGTCAAACTAGCTTCATCGCGCGGATGATACTTTGCACCTGCGGGTGCTGCCGCACAGCATCGAGTTCCGGTTCCACCTTGATGAACATGAGTGCCGGATCCTTCATCACGTATGCGCGTTCCAGAAGTTCCACCGCGGTTTTCTGGTCGCCCATCACGCTATAAATCTGGGCGACTTCCGCCGGCGCGGACTGTCCTATGTTCATCGCCTGTTCCATGCGAGCCAAATAACGCTGCGCGCGCGCGCCGTCACCCGAGAGGGCGTACAAATGCATTCTCAGGTGGTCCACGTCTGAAAGCTTGTTCGATCCGTCCTGAGCCGCTTCCTGGGTTGTGTCGAGTGTTCCTTCCTGCTTCAGCTGGACCTCCATCTGATCCGCTGCCTGGAACGCCAACTGAAACCAGTGCTCACGCGTCGAGCCCTTGTTCACGTAGCCGAGCCACGCGTACGTCATCCCCAGATTGTCCAGAACCGCCGCTTCCACGCCGGGCGTCTTGTAAACTTGGATCGCTTCCTCGAATCGGCGGGCAAAGCGGAGGTACATGCCGTGGCAAAGATAATTCGGGACTCCGTACGGGTCAATTTGAATGGCCTCGGCCGAGCGCGCCAGTCCTTCTTGAAAATTGCCGAATTGCACAGACAAGCCGGCGAACCATCGCAGTGCCTGGGGATAACGCGGCCGCAATTTAAGCGCCTTACTGAAGTTGACCGTGGAATCCGTCCACTCCCATCGATTCTGTTGAACAGCAGCCAGGAACGCATGCGGCTCGGCTAATTGGCGGTCGCATGCCAGGGACTTGAACGCATAGCTCTCGGCGTCGTCCAAAGCCTGGTGTGCATCGTGTCCCACTTCCGAGGAAAGCAGAATGTAAGCGCGCGATAGAGCCGCGAAGCCGAGTGCGAAATTCGGGTCGGTTTCGGTGGCTTTTTTCAGTAAGTTGATGCCGGCCAGGATGGATCTCTCATTATCCTTATCGAGCAACTGATGAGCGCGGCTGTAGTGCTCCCACGCCTCGCTATTCATGGTGGTGGTTCCGGGAATTCGGGTCGGCTCCGATCCGAACCACTTGCGGAATGGAGTCACCAAGGGAGCAGCGCCCGCGATCACGGAGTCGCTCGCGCCGAAGGTCGAAAAGTTATCGACGGCCTCAATCACCCGCTGCGTGATTTCCGTTTGCAAGTCGAGCGCACCCGGCCGGTTGAATGGATCGAACTCATGCGTCCAGAAAACCCGGCCCTTGCCGTTGTCCGTCAACCGCAGAATCATCCGGTAGCCATTCGCCACGGCGGTAAGCCGGCCTTCCAGAATCAAGCGCGTATCGAACTTGGCCGCGGCGCCCGAGCGCGGCGCGTAGTACGCGACGGCGCCGATTCCCGGCACCCCCGACAACCGGCGCATCAACTCGGAATCCGTGATGTTGCAGATGTAGTCGTACTGGCTTTGCCCCGTCTCATTAACCATCTGGAACACGGTCATGCCCGCGCTCAGCGGCTTCAGAGCAAGGCTCGCGAAGATGGCGCCCGCCGTCAGCACGGGAACTGTTGCCGCCGCGGCCGCAAGCTTCCGGCGGGTAAACCGGCGGGCCGGCGGCGGCGCCGCAACGGGATTCTCCAGAAACGCAAGCGCTTCACCGATCGTCTGGAACCGGTCTCCCGGAGCCGGCTCCAGACACTTGAGAATGAATCGGTGCCATCCCTCGGGCAGATTGTCGACTCGATCGGACAGTGCAATCGGCTTCTCCCACAGCTTCTGATAGAGAAGCAGGTGCATCGATTGCGCCGTGAACGCGCGCGAGCGGGTCACCATCTCGTCCACCAACAGACCGAAGGCGTACACGTCCGAAGCGATGCTGGGGCGTTCGCCGCAGAGAACTTCCGGCGCCATGAAGTACGGCGCGCCGGCCTGGAGTTCGGCGCGCGTCTCGAACATCGACGTCTCCGGATCCTTCCGAACCTGCCGCGCCAGGCCGAAATCCATGACGACGGCGCGAATCGTCCCATTCCGGCCCGGTACCAGCATGATGTTGGAGGGCTTGAGATCCCGGTGCACGATCTCTTTGGTGTGCAGCACCTGCAGAGCGGCGGCTATCTGGCGAATCCATGGCAGTGCCAAGCTGACGGGAAGAGGCCGGTGCTTCGTCAAATACTGCCCAAGGCTTTCCCCGGCCAGCAGTTCCATCGAAAGACAGGGAATGACCTGGGTTGACCCTCCGGACTTATGTTCCACCAGATCGAAGATCCGGCAGATCGATTCGTGAGCCACTTCGCGCGCGATGAGGATTTCACGCCGGAACCGTTCCAGTGCGAGCCGGTCTTGCGCGAGTTCGTGCCTGACTGTTTTCAGCGCGACCCGGAGCCCCAACCTTTCATCGCGGGCTTCGTAAACTTCACCCATGCCTCCGCGATCGATGAACCGCTCGATTCGGAATCGCTCTCCCACCAACTGCTGGTCCGCAAAAGCTCTCGCTCCTCTAAGGTTGGCCTCGGGATAAAAGGAATCCTGAGAGTCGTGATTGGCTATAAGGTCGCTGACGACGTCGCGCACGCCGGGGCGGTCCGCACAGGCCGCTTCCAGGTAATCCGCACGCTCCGAAGTGGGGAGTTCTAGAGCCGCTGCGAAGATGCTCTTGATCTCATCCCACTCTTCTTTCGACATCGCGCTCTTCGCTCCTGAGCTGCCCGATCAGCCAAGCCCGCGCAACCTGCCAATCGCGCTTGGCCGTTCGTTCATCGATTCCCAGAGCTTCGGCAATTTCGGCGTGCGTCAATCCCCCGAAGCAGCGGAATTCCAGCACCTGCGCCATCCGGGGTTCTTCCACAGCCAAACGCTCCAGCAAACGGTCGACGTCCATCGCGTCCAGCGGCGTGTGTCCCCTATGGAGATCCACGCAATCCAGCTGGAGCTTACAAACCCCGCCGCCCCGCTTGTCCGCGTTGTGGGCGCGGGCGTGGTCCACCAATAGACGCCTCATGGCTTTCGAAGCCACCGCCAGGAAATGAGACCTGCCTTTCCACGTAACATTCTTCTGTCGCGCCAAATGCAGGAAGAACTCGTTCACCAAAGCGGTGGGTTGAAGAGTATGGTCAACCCGTTCGCTCCGCATGCGCACTTCCGCAATTCGGCGAAGTTCCGGGTAAATCAAGGCGATTAGGCGGGACTGCACGTTCGGGTCTGATGGATCCCACGTCGCGAGCAGTTGACTCAGGTCACCCGGGCTCGATTCCGGCGTTGCCCCCTGTGCTGCTTCCCGCGGTCTTCTGGAAACCTTAGTCATAAATTTTCGAAGAAGTGATGGGATCATACTCGACGAATGAATCGCTGTCAACGGGAATGTTAGACAAAAACGTACCCGTAAGTATTAATCGCGGATTCGAGGCTGAAAAAGGGACACGCTTACAGGATGTAAGCGCGAGATTCTAGAGTTGCGGGTAAAATTCGAAGAACGCGTCGATGGATTGTTCCAGTTGCTTGCGGATCTCGGTTTCGTTCGAACCTTCGATTAGGTGCATGGTTACCGACGCGCTACGGTCGTTCTTGAGCTCAATGGGAGCATCGTGCAATTGATGCAGTTCCTCCGCCGGTAGCAGGCGTAATCCGTATACCAAAGCTAACTGCGGCATCAAATGAACATCTCTTCATCCTGCGTTGCGCTGTTTACAGTTGCTTTCCGGCCGCCGCGGGCGAAGGTCGTGATTCCCGTTCGCAAACCGGCAAGAACCCCATCCACCTCACGAATCGGGCGCAGCACCGCACCCTTAACGGCGACGGTGGCCTCCTGGGCTTGCTCCACGGTATGATCCACAGCCACGTCGATACGGGCCACTTGCGCCTTTGCCCGCGCCGCTACATCCTTCGATAAGTCGCTGTAGCGATGCGCTTCATCGACCACTAGCTTCGATACCTCGACCGCGTGCTCGGAGATCTTCACGATCTTCGGCTTTACCGCCTCAGCGGTCTCTCGAACATTATTGACGATCGGCTTCGTTAGATCGAGAATCGGATCGAGCTTTGCCTTCAGCTTCATCGCCAACGAAGCGATCACGGCCGCCACGATCGCCAGCACTACAAACGAAAGGGCGGCTAGTCCGACGCCGCCCGTTACTACCCAACGAAACGTCTCTTCCGACATTGACGGTAATACCCTTTAATTAAAAGCGGCCTTAGGCCATCTCGGAAACTTTGGGCTCTACCTTCTCGCGATATGCCTGCTTACCGGCTTCCACGGCGTCGTTCAGGTTTTCCTTTTGCTTGCTCACCACTGTCTTGCCTTTCTCCAGCAGATCGTCGGCGGTGCTTTTCCACTCCGACCCGGCTTTCTTCAAATAATCGGTGCCTTCGTTGGCTTTCGACTTGATGAGGCCGCGGGTTTCGTCACCCGCTTTCGGCGCAAACAAAATGCCAAGACCAACTCCTACGCCAAGCCCCAGCAGAAAATTCGTTATTCCATCTCGATCCATGATTTACACTCCTCTTTCAGTGGGCTAAGCCCTCAAGTATACTCTCGTCATCGGAAGCAGTTTTAGTTCCAACGTGCGAAAAATAAAGAAACCGCTAGCCGCTCAGGAGCTTTTTGAATTTGCGGTGAGGTCCCTGGCGCACCGGGCGCAATCGAGCTCGGAACTTCGCTATAAACTGCGCGATCGCGCGGCGGATGAAGCCGATATCGAGCCCGCGCTCGCCCGTCTGCGCGAGTACGGTTATCTCGATGACAAACGATTCGCCGAGCAGTTCGCGTCCGCGCGTCTGGAGAACCAGCGATTCGGCCGCATCCGGACGTTAAACGATCTGCGCGCCCGGCGCGTGGCGCCCACCATGGCCGAGTCCGCGGTCGAATCGGCCTATCAGGAAACGGATGAAGTTCTGCTGGTCGAGGAATATATTCGCCGAAAGTATCGGGCGGCCCCACGCGAAACGCTGTTTCAAGAAGAGAAGGATCTTGCCGCGGCTTACCGCCGCCTGCTTCGCGCCGGATTCCGTTCGGGCGTCGTTGTGAAGGTGCTGAAGAGGTTCGCTAAAAACCCGGACCTGCTCGATGGCATCGAGGAACCCGCGGCCGACTAAACCCTCACGCAGCCGTTGCTGAGCAGCCCGATTTCGGGGATGGAAATTTCCACGCGGTCTCCCGGTTCGAGCGACGCTTCCTCCGTAACGATAATTCCCGTGCCCGTCAAAAGAACGGACGCGGCGGGTACGGCGTTCGATCGCAGCAGAAACTCCACCAGCGTTTCCAGCTTTCGATGTAGTTTCGCCGTCGAGATCGAACCGGAGAATCTGGTTTTCCCGTCGCGCTGTATGGTGCATGTCATTTCCAGCGCGTAGGGATCCCGCATCGCATCCGCCGTCACGATCACCGGACCAAGCGCGCAGCAGCAGTTATACGATTTCGACTGCGGCAGATAAAGCGGATTCTCGCGTTCGATGTCCCACGCCGAAACGTCATTGGCGAGGGTGTAACCGACGATCGAGCCATTGCTGCCGAGCACCAGCGCCAGTTCCGGCTCCGGCGCGGTGAACTTGGAATCCGCGCGTAGGCCGATCGCTTTGTTCGGTCCCACGCAGGTCCGGGCAGTTCCCTTGAAGAAAATCTCCGGCCGCTGCTCCCGGTAGACGTGCGCGTACATCCCCTCGCGGGTTCCATGCTCCGCGTCACGGAACGCGGCGCTCGCCTCATACGTACACCCGCATCCCCACACTTCCAGCGGATGAATCGGAAGAATGGCGTCGGCGTTTTCCCGGTGGCGCGATGCGAGTTGTTCCGCCAGCCGCGGAAGCGGGATGCGCTCCGCTTCCGAGCGGCGAATGAGATCGGCGGTCGAATGCGCGGGAATGGGCCGCGCGGAATTCTCCTCGAAAATCGCCGCGACTATGGCGCCGTCTTTGCGAATCTGTCCAAGTTTCATTTTCGTTTTCAGTACTTCAGATAAACCGTTTTGTAGTCGCTATAAAACTCGAAGGCCGCGGGGCCCTGCTCCTTCGGCCCGAAGCTCGAGTCCTTGGTCCCGCCGAAGGGAAGCTGGTATTCCACTCCGGCGCTGGGCAGGTTCACCGTCAGAAGTCCCGCTTCCGCTCGATACACAAAGTCGAATACACGCGAAACGTTGGTCGTTTGAATGGAGGCCGAGAGTCCGAACGGAATGGCATTGGCGATGCGCATGGCGTCTTCGAAATCCTTCGCCCGCATCACCGCCAACACCGGCCCGAAGATTTCTTCCTGCGCGATCCGCATGTTCTCCTGAACGTCGGCGAAGATGGTCGGCGCCACGAAGTAGCCCTTGTCGTAATCGCCTCCGGTAAGCCGATGGCCGCCGGCCTTCGCTTCGCCCGCTTCTTTCCGTCCGATTTCCAAATACTCGAGCACCGTATTCATCTGGCCTTCGTCCACGCACGGTCCGATATCCACTCCGGCTTGCATGCCGTTGCCTACCTTCAGCTTTCCGGTTCGCGCCACCAGCGCTTCCAGGAACTTGTCGTAAATGGCGTCTTCCACAATCACGCGGCTGGTCGCCGTGCACTTCTGTCCGGTCGAAAAGAAGGCGGCGTTCACCGTATTTTCCACCGCCGCGTTGAAATCGGCGTCGGCCAAAACGATGGTCGGGTTCTTCCCGCCCATTTCCAACTGGATCCGGATACGGCGCTTCGAGGCCGCCTCGTGCAGTTTCTGTCCAACGTCGTTCGATCCGGTGAAGGAAACCGCTCGTACCGGAGTGGCGTTCACGATCGCTCCGCCCAGTTCCCCGCCGGAACCGGTGATGAAGTTCACCACGCCTTTCGGAACCCCGGCCGTGTGAAGCGCTTCCACAATGCGCCACGAACTCAGCGGCGAAACCGACGCCGGCTTGACGATGATGGTGTTCCCGCAAATCAACGCGGGCGCCATCTTCCACGCCGGGATCGCAATCGGAAAGTTCCATGGGGTGATCAGCCCCACCACGCCGATCGGCTTCCGTATCGCAAACGTGTGGACGCGTTCGCGTTCCGACGGTGTGAGGATTCCGCCCGCGCGCGAACCTTCGCCCGCGTAGTACCGGAAAATATTGATCGCGCGACGAACTTCTCCCTTGGCTTCGGGTAGAGTCTTGCCTTCCTCGCGCGTCATTTCGGCGCCCAGGTGATCGAACTGGTGCTCCAGGATTTCGGCCGCCTTGAACAGAATGGCCCCGCGCGCCGGGCCCGGCATTGACGCCCACTTGGGCAGCGCTTCCGCGGCGGCGGCGGCCGCTCTCTCCACATCCACCGCATGGCCTTTCGGGTGAAGACCGACCACCTCCGCCGTATCCGCGGGGTTGCGGTTCTCGATATAGTCGCCGGAATCGACCCACTCGCCGGCAATGTAATTGGCGAAAACAGGAGTGCTCATTAGAATTTCTGATCGTCCGAAACCTTCGGGGCGGTGCGCGCGCCCACATCCGTCTTAAAATACGCGTTGTTCGGCTGGAACCCGGAAAGCGACGCCACCACGTTCTGCGGGAACAGTTGCAGTTCCGTGTTGTAATCCTGCACGGCCTTGTTATAAACGCGCCGCGACTGCAGAATCCGATTCTCAGTTCCTTCCAATTGGAATTGCAGGCTTTGGAAGTTTTGATTGGCCTTCAGGTTGGGGTAGTTTTCCACCACCACCAGGAGGCGTCCCAGCGCTCCGTCGATCCGATTGTTGGCGGCGATCTTCTCGTCCGGTGTGTTGGCGTTCATCAATCCGGCTCGGGCTTTGGAGATCTCGTCAACCACCGTGGTTTCTTCCTTCGCGTACGCTTTCACCGTCGCCACCAGATTCGGGATCAGGTCGGCGCGCCGCTGCAGATCGGCATCGATCTGAGACCAATCGGCGTTGATGGCTTCGCGCTTGGTCGCCAGCTCATTGCGCACCCCCACAAACTTGCCGCCCACCAGGACCACCGCCAGAACAACCACGATCAGAATGATTAAACCTGTTTTCATAGTTCTCCCTTTTCGCCGCCCGGAACCGGCCCCAGCCGGTCCACGGCGTCGATGACCACATCGATCTGTTTCAGATAGTCGTCAAGCAGCGCATCCGGCCGGATCGCGTTTGGCTTTGATTTGTTCTCACGGACATCGAGTAGCTGGTAAAAGGATCTGGGATTCAGACCCAGCCGGTCCTGCGCGGCCTTTAGAACAGCCCGGCGGTCGAGCGGCGCGTCCACTCCGTGCAGCCGCAGCGCGTGCCGGATCAGTACGCAAAAGGTGGTGACGGAGCCGATCAGCAGCCGCCCCAAAAGCTTGGAATCGTCAAGAATCCCGGAAGCTTTCTGCCGCAGCCGCAGCAGCTTGGAGCGCAGCTCATATTCCACCTGCGCCCGGTAATAGGTGTCCTCCACCGTCAGACCATCGATCACGTCGCGCCCCGCCAGAACGCGCCGGCGCTGCTGCATGTCCCGGAACTCGATGGCGAAGCAGTCGGTTGAGGCGGCCACCTCGCGTTCGCTCAGCAGTAATGGCGCGGGCTTCTCATACGTGCGCCACCACGCGAAGACCGGCTGCGATTGCGCCAGTTGCCTTGACGCCACCTCCCGCAGCACGCATAGGATGTTGATGTCCGAATACTCCGTGTCATGCTGCCCACTCTCGGCCGCCGAGCCGTAGAGTATCACCGAGACAAGATCTTCGCCGTGAGCCTTCTTCAGCTTTTCGACGAGTTGGCCGAGCAGTTTCTCCATGCGGGTTGACCCTCGATTCTAGAACAATCCAGATACGAGGCCGTTCACCAACTACTCGAAGCGCCGCCGCCGCCCGCGTCGCCGCCGCCGAATCCACCGAATCCGCCGGACGATCCGCCGCCGTCATTTGAACCGCCAAAGCCACCGCCCCCACCACGGAACCCGCCGCCCAGTAGATTGCCCAGGAGCATGCCGGTAAGAAATCCACCGCCGCCGCGGCCACCCCGCCGGAAGATCGAAAACAAGAGGAGGACGACGAAGATGATGAGCGGCCACGGAATACTTTCATCGTGGACGGGATGGGAAGGCCGCGCGGGTGTGGGTGCCGGGGCTGCGATCTGGACCCCCTTAGCCTGCGCGATGACCTGTCCAATGCGCTGCGCCGCCGCTAGAATCGCCTGCCCATAATGCCCGGCCTGCAGTTCCGGACGCATGTCGAGCAGAATCTGCCCGTCTAAACCATCCGGCAGAATCGGTTCCAGGCTGTTGCCGATCTCCAGGCGGCTCCGATGATCCTGCGTGACTAAGAGAAGTTGAACGCCATTGTCTTTGCCTTTTTGGCCGACCCCGAATTGACGGAACAAGTCGATGCTCACGTCGTCGAGCGGTTCGCCATCGAGCGTCTTCAA
Source organism: Bryobacteraceae bacterium (assembly GCA_965225785.1). Classification (GTDB taxonomy): domain Bacteria; phylum Acidobacteriota; class Terriglobia; order Bryobacterales; family Bryobacteraceae; genus Bog-113. The sequence continues at coordinate 976,343 of CBDDBV010000036.1, forward strand.
CGTAATGAACGACATCTGCGCGCCCGTGGCTTTCTCGACCGCGGCGGCATAGCTCTCGATTTCCGGGCGGCTTTCCGCGTCCACCACGCCGGCGAAGTCGCTGAGGTAGCCTTGCGGTTTCAGGGATTTCAGATCGACGGCTCTCAGATGGGGCGTGATGGCGATCAGCAGAAAAGCCGGAACTACGAAGCGAGGGAGCAACGAGCAGAGCTTAACACTCACAGTTGAGAATATCCCGAGGCACAGTTGAGAATATCCCGAGGACAGTTGCGAATATCCCGAGACACAGTTGAGAGTATCCTGAGGGGAAAGTGAGACTGCGGGCGAATTTTGCGGACACACCCCTAAAGACATCGCGTATTCCGTCCTTCCGCGCCGAGCACTTCCCTTACTCCGGTCCTTACCCGTGGCTCGACCAGCCGAACGCCTCCGCCCGCATTGAAGAGAAGCTCACCCGAGGCGCCATCACCGATGAAGAAGCGGCTCAATGCCGGGCCTGGGCGGCGAACGGCTACATCATTCTGAATCGCTTGATTGAGGATGAGGTTCTGGATCAGGTGTGGAGCGCTTACGAGCGCGCCATCGCCGCGGGCAGGATCACGCTTCCGGCCGAGCCCGCCGCCGAAGGCGATCCCCATCCCGGCCGCTTCCTCAACCCGCATCGGAAACTCGGGATGCTTTGCCGCATTCTGAAGCATCCCGGTCTTCTGCACTGGATCAACGTTCTGATGGAACGCGAACCGAAGCCGCTGCAGACCATCTTTTCCCACAAAGGTTCGCAGCAAGGGCTGCACTCGGATTCGATCCACATGACCACTTACCCGCTCGGCTACCTGACCGCGGCGTGGATCGCATTCGAAGATATCCACCCCGATTCTGGTCCGCTCGTCTTCCACCCCGGCAGCCATCGCCTTCCGTATGTCTTCAGCAAAGATGTTGACCTGACCGAGGCGGAGTTCAAGGAGCGCGGCTACGCCCCTTACCACGAGAAGTATGAGCCGGCCATCCGCCGGTCAGTTGCGGAAAGCGAGCCGCATACCTTTCACGCGCGCAAGGGCGACGTGCTCATCTGGCATGCGAACCTGATTCACGGCGGATCGGAGAGGCGCAACTTACAGCTTTCCCGAAAGGCGCTGGTCACGCACTTCTTCGTGAAAGGGTCGTTCGTTTACCATGACCTCTCGGCTACGCACTCCAAACAGCAATATCTGGGAACGTGTCTACTGCGTGATGAAACCGGCGGTATCCGGAAGCTGGTCTAGCAGACCAGATCTTCGCGCGTCAGTTTGAATCCATCCAAGTTGCCGAGGATAGTAACCGCGATGGATTCCTGATTGAAGAACGTCCGCGCGATATTTTGAACCTGGTCCGCGGTTACTTCTTCAATGCGGTCCACCAGTTCATCCAGCGTGAAGAAGTGCTGGAAGTACAGTTCCTGGCGAGCGAGGTTGGACATGCGGCTGGACGTGGATTCCAGGCTTAGCATCAGCGAGCCCTTGAGGTGGTCCTTTCCGCGGCGCAGTTCGTCGGGCGGAATCCCGTCCTCTTTGATGTGGCGGAATTCAGTGAGGACGGAGTCCACCACCTTACGGGCGGATTCAAGCGAGGTTCCCGCGTAGACGGAAAGGCAACCCGTATCGCGATAGGGATTCAAATCGGAGAACACGGAGTAAGCCAAGCCCTGCCGTTCGCGAATGTTCTGGAACAGGCGCGAACTCATGCCACCGCCTAAGAGATTGTTCATCACATAGCAGGCGAAACGCTGATCATGCGAAACCGGGTAACAGGGAACGCCCAGGCACAGATGCACCTGCTCCAGCTCTTTCTTGTGCTTGAGAGTGATGCGCGCGTGCGTGACGGGAACGGGCTGAGGTGCCGGCAGCGCTTGCGGCTCCAGAGCTTCGAAGTACTCGCGCGCCAAGTCTTCCAGCCGGCCGTGTTCGAGGTTCCCGGCGGCCGTGATCAGCAGGTTGCCGGGGGAGTAAACGCCGCGATAGTACTCCATCAGCTTCTCGCGCGTGAAACCCTTTACCGTTTCACGGGTGCCCAGAATAGGCTGTCCCAGTGGATGGTCGCGCCAGAAGTTCGCCGAAAACAACTCGTGAACCAGGTAATCCGGGTTATCCGCTTCCATCTTCAGCTCTTCGAGAATTACGCCCTTTTCCTTGGCGATATCCTCCTCGCGAAACAGCGGGTGAAGCACCAGATCGCTCAGGACGTCAAAGGCCAGCGGCAGGTGCTCATCGAGAACCTTGGTGTTGTAGCAGACCAGTTCCTTCGCAGTGAACGCGTCCAGGTTGCCGCCGATGGAATCGACCGAGCGCGCGATCTCTTCGGCCGATCGTGAGCGGCTGCCCTTGAACAGCATGTGCTCAATAAAGTGGGAGAGCCCATTCTGCTCGGGCAGTTCTCTTCGGGAACCCGATCCGATCCACACCCCCACGGATACGGAACGCACGTGAGGCATCTGCTCGGTGATTACGCGAACGCCGTTGCGCAGTGTGGTGACTTCAATATCACGCACAACGGGAAGGGTGGCTGGCATGGAAGGGGTTGTTATCTGTTTTGTACCATTTCCGCGGGAACACTGCTACCGCAAATGGTGATGCTTTGCCGGATTCGGCTACGCATGATACTCTAAAGAATCGTGCAACCCCTTCTAGGAATGGAACTTAGCGATCTGCAACAGGTCATAGGTCCTTCCGAATCGGCCTTCCGCGCGAAACAGATTTATTCGGCGATTTACCAACAGAAAGTAGCGGAGCTCGTACAGATTTCCACGCTTCCGGCGCCGCTGCGTTCGCACTTGTCGCAACAGTACGGAATTGGTCTACCGGATCTCGACCGGCGGTACGACTCCGCAGACGGCACTAAACGCTACCTGCTGCGTCTGGACGACGGGCGCACGGTGGAAACGGTTCTCATGCCGGAAGAGAACCGGGACACGGTCTGCATTTCCAGCCAGGTGGGGTGCCCGGTGGATTGCAAGTTCTGCATGACGGCGCTGATGGGACTGGAGCGAAGTCTGACGGCGGGCGAGATTGTCGGGCAGGTTTTGTTCGTTGCGCGCGATCAGAATTTGCTGGCCGAAGCTCAGCACTTGGGTGGGCCGCAGCGCTTCAATATCGTCATGATGGGGATGGGCGAACCGCTTCTGAATCTACCCAATGTGCTGAAGGCGACGCGCATCCTCTGCGATCCGAAAGGTGTGGGGCTCTCCGAGCGGCGTATCACGCTATCTACTTCCGGCATCATCCCGAAGATTGCCGAGTTGGGAGAAGCCGCGGTGCGGCCGAAGCTGGCCATCTCGCTCAACGCTTCCACCGAAGAGCAGCGGCGGGAACTGATGCCGATCACGCGCAAGTGGCACCTGGCGGATTTAATCGAAGCCTGCCGCGCTTATCCGTTGCGGGCCTGGGAAAAGCTCACGTTCGAGTATGTGCTGTTGAAGGATGTGAACGACAGTGACGCCGACGCGCGCCGGGTGGCGAAACTGCTCGCGAATCTGAATGCAAAAGTGAACCTGATCGCGCTGAATCCAGGCCCTGGCATTCCTTACGGCACGCCCGATCCGGAGCGCGTGGCGAGCTTCCAGGAGCTTGTGAAGCGGTCTCTGCCGTGCTTTGTACGGCGGCCGCGCGGGTTGGACATTTACGCAGCGTGCGGCCAGCTGAAACGGAACGAACCTAAGGCTATCTCCTAAGAGGAATAGACCAAATCCCCGGTTCTCGATAAGCTCGTCGGTAATCATATGTTCAGGATCACCGGAGTACTGCTGCTGGCGGTATTCCTCACGCCGCTGTCGCCTCAGCTTCAGGCGAAAGCCTCGGGCGCGCGGGTCCACTACGTGGGCGGAACCGGCTCCTCGCTGATACAGAAGTCCGAAATCCGGATCGCCATCGACGGCGATAACGACATGGTGCTGGAGTGCAAGGGCGCGTCCCTGCGCGTTCCGTACAGCAATATCAACACGCTTGAATATGGGCAGAAGGTGGAAAGGCGGATTGCCGAAGCCATCATCATTTCCCCGTTATTTCTGATTTCCAAGCGCCGCACGCATTTCCTTACGATCGGCTATACGGACGCCGAAGGCCATCAGCAGGCAATGGTGTTCCGCGTGGAATCCGGCGATGTCCGCAGTCTTCTGGTAGGTCTGGAAGCGCGCACCGGCCGCAAGATCGAATACCAGGACGACGAAGCCCGAAAGGCGGGCAAGGGATGAAGACCTTTCTTGCGTTTATGCTTTTGGCCGCGAGCGCGACCGCCCTAGAGCCAGCGGCCAGCACGCTCGGATCCGTGAAGCGGGTCTATGTGGAAAGCCTGGGAGCAAGCCCGCAGGCGATCCTTTTGCGCGACATGGTGATCAGCAGCCTGGCCGCGTCCGGATTCTTCGTGATTACGGAAAAGGCCGATTTCGCCGACGCGCTTCTGCGAGGCTCGGCCGACGATCAGGTGTTCATGGAAACGCATTCTTCGACCGATAGTCTCTCGGCGGGGATTCACTCCGGCAACTCAGAGAATTACTCATCAAAGTACGACCACACGACCAACGCGAAGAGCAATGGACTCAATATCGGACAGAACGAATCCATGCACACCAACGAGCGGAAGCATGAGGCGTCGGCATCGGTGCGGCTCATTAATCGCGACGGCGACGTGATCTGGTCGACGACGCAGGAAAGCAACGGCGCGCGGTTCAAGAGCGCCAGCGCGGACGTGGCGGATAAGATCTATCGCAAGCTCCTCGACGATCTTCAGAAATCCCGCGCGACTGCTTCGGCGGCGACGCAGGCGGGAATGCCGGCGCGGTAGCTGGGATAGCGGAGTTGAATCCCCAACGCGCGGCGGACGGCGGACCCATCGACGCGGCGATTGGCGCGCCGCGTTTCCCCCAGCATTTCCGGATTGGCGCCGGCCGGCATGGGAACTCCCAGAAAGTCGGAACAGAAGCGGGCAATCTCGCAAGCTTGGCAAGGCTCTTCGTCGGCGACCGGCCACGCGCCGGAGATGGTGGATAACAAACCGGCGACGCAGTGAGCCGCGAGATCGTCCACGTGAATGCGGCTGACGAAGTTGCTTCCATCGCCCGCAAGCTGATACTTTCCTTCCCGCATGGAGGAGTGAATGCCGCGATGCGGCCCGTAGATAGCGGCAGGGCGCAGAACCAGCCAACTCTTCGCCCGCGCAACCGCCTGCTCGGCGTGAAGGCGCAGTTGCTCTCTGGCGGTTAGTGCGTTCGGCGGCGTGTTCTCATCAACGTCGACCCGGGGGCCGTAAACGCCGGTGGTGGAAAGGTAAACGACGCGCGCGGTTTCCGAGAGAGCCCGCATCAAAGCGGGAGTTGGATCGGTCCCGTTGATTGTTGGAATGGAATGCAGAACAGCCCAATCACCGGAGTTGAATGGCGTGAGCCGGCGAAACGTTTCCGGGTCGGTAGCGTCGAACGCGAGAGGTCCGGTTCTGGTGGTTCCCGCTACTTCGATACCCGTGGCCGTCAGCAACGCAGCAACGCGCTTGCCAGTGTAGCCGCAGCCGAGGATCAATACCCGAGTGGCGGCCATGACGCATTGAGAGACTAGTAGACCTGCGTCGCGTCTTTCACGCGATCGGCGGCGTCGCGGAACGAATCGCGGATTTGATTGCGCGTGTCCTGACCGGATTTCGGCGCGAACAAGACTGAGAAGACCCCGCCGATGGCGAGCCCGAGCGCGACCTTCCCCAGCGAGAGTTTGCTCTCCGACGGCTCATGCTCGCCGAAAGGCCCGGCGGCATCGTGGCGCATTCCGGTCCGCGCCTGCGAGTAGGGCGCACCGGCGGCAACCTTGTTGACGGCCAGTGAGATATGCGTGAGCAGTTCGTCAGCGGCTTCTTCTTCTTTTAAGGAATCCGCCAGAAGATCCTCGATCTCTTTGTAGCCCAAAATGCCCGCGTGCGCGCGAACGCAGCCGTATGCCGCAATCTCATAATGCTCAATCTTTTGTGCGCTGCTGATCAGACCGGCGTCACTCACCGCCGCGTCGAAGCTATCAGTAGACGCGAGTTGTTTACTCTGCCGGATCAAGCCCGCGACCCCCGCGGCGTTGCCACGCTCCGGCTTCTCATCGAGAATCCTGAATGCCTTTTCCAGTCTCTGGATCTGGCTCTTTGTCTCCTTCCGATGCTTCTCGAAAGCCGACGTCAATTCCGAGGCGGTAGCCGTTTTCGCCATAAGGCTGAGGCCTTTATAAATTTGCTTCTCCGCGTCGTATAGTTCCTGTAATTCCTGCAGAAACAAATCTTCCAGCGCTTGCGATTTCATAGTGACTCCAATTCCCAGAATGAAGCAATCGGCGCGCCAATGGCATCGGAAACACAGAAAAGGCGCATTTCCGCTTCAGTACACTGGGATTTTCGCTTCTAGAAAAAGATTGAGGAGAAACGATTTTATGGCTGACGAAACAACGGAAGCACCGAAGGTTCCGGAGCCAACCCCGCCGCCGGGCCGGAGCAAAGACGAAGTGGCACTGGAGTTGATGAAGTTCGTGGCGGTGCAGACCGGGTACGGCAAAGCGAATTCCACGGGCGCGGGCTTCTCCGGTAAAGCGTCCACGCGCACGACGGAAGAGCATGCGGATGCGCTGCTGCAGTTATTCGAGCGATGCCGGGATATCGTCGGCAAGGATGCGCCCGCGTCCGGCAAGTAGGCGGCGGGTTCCCCCGGGTTTCGGGAGCTGATTCGCGGGTTATCCTCGGTTTCCTTGGGTTCCGATTGACACCCAAGGATTGATAAGCGTTTTGTTTTGTTGTGTTTGTTGGGTTCGGCTTGCAATTTTTTTTATTCGCCGTTTGGGTGCGTCCCCGTCGGCGTCCTTCGGACGCCTTGAGTGTACACGCGAGGTTTGGGAAGAATGGACGCGGGATGAGCGGAAGGGCTTTGTTTATTGGGTGAAACGGGGATGGGAACGTTGTGACCGGGCGTGACTGATTAGTTCACGGCATACAAACTTTTCCCGTGCCCCGGATATTCCTCGTAGAAATGCTGGTAGACCGTGTCGCACTTGAGCTCATAAAGCTCCGGGGTGTAGGTTCGCGGGAGCTGATCGAGGATGTCCTGGATGGTGGTGAGGACCATGGCGCGGGCGGTCTGCTGCTTCCGCCAATCGAGCACCAGCTTCTCCTGCTTTAGCTTTTGCAAGAGCGATTTAGCCACGAGCTTGACCGCAGCCGTTTCCTGCTTGGTCAGCGAGATTTCGGGTTGGTGAGCAGATCGAAGATCACCAGTTCTTCTTCGGTCAACTGTTCGGCGATGCCGCGCTTCTGCTCTTCGCTGAGCTTCTTCGTGAAAACCATCAGCTTGGTGAAGAATGTTTCCACGTTAAGCGACCCGGCGTTGTACTCATCGATCATCTTCTGAAATTCTTCGAGGAAGTCCATTCGGGTTTTGTTGAGTTTGACCATGAGCGCGAGGTTGATGGCGATCTTTTCGCGGAGCTTTTGGGCCTCAATCGACTTGCGGCCGTGGTCGAACTGGGCGCGAAGCGCGTCGAAATCGATTTGGCTCAGGTCGATGTAGCGGCTGGGATCGTTCGAGACCGGCGGCATGACATAGCCATCCGCCGCGATGGATTTGTTGAGCAGGGATTCGACATCGGCCATTACCGCCGAGATGTCCACCGCCGGGAGTTCCGAACGGATCTTCTCGGCGACCACTTTGAAAACGTTGCAGATGGGGCCGAACTGATCCGCTGCGGCGTCCGGCCGCAACGATTTCAATATTGAGTCGACCGCGGCGGCAAGGTTCAGGTATTGGCGCCTGGTTTCGTCGTTGACCACGAGTGCGGCGACGGCGTCCTCTTTCAACTTCTCCCGCTCGAAGCCCCGGGCGTCGCGGATTTTGGACGGATCGACCTTACGCTCCAGTCAGAACGACGTTGTGATGGAGATGGCGTCCTGCAGTTGGCGAACGAGTTCGCTCTTATCGTGGATGGGCGTACCAACTGTGCCGCTGCCGCCGTTTGCGCCTCCATTCGGCCCGCCGCCGTAGATCACCAAAGCCTTCTGGAGATTGCGGAACACTCCGACATAGTCCACGATCAGGCCGTTTTGCTTGTCTCGAAATACCCGGTTCGCCCGGGCGATGGTCTGCATGAGCGTGTGGTTCTTCATGGGCTTATCGAGATAGATGGTGGAGCAGGACGGCACGTCAAAGCCGGTGATCCACATAGCGCAGACGAAGACGATGCGCAGCGAGTCGCCGGGGTCTTTGAAGCATTCCTTTCGAGGTCTTCGTTCGCCATGCGCTTGCGATGAGTGGCGATGTCGAGGCCTTTCTTGCGGAACTCCTCAATCTCGTTCTGGGATTGGGAGACGACGACGGCCATGTCTATTTTTTCCAGGAACCGGAGCCGGCGCTCGAGTTCCGGCTTGGCACCTGGGTCAGCGGCGGCGTCCGCAGATGAGAGTTCGCTTCGCAATTTCGCCAGGCCCGCTGGCCAATGCTTGCGAACCTTATCGTAGGTGCGGACGGCGGTGGCCTTATCGATGGAGATGACCATGGCTTTGGCGAGTACCCCGCGGCCCATGAAGTGAGCGACGATGTCTTCGCCGATGCGATCCAGCCGGTCTTCCCGGGTGATGAGCTGGTATTCCTTCTTGAAGTGCCGTTCCAGTTTCGATTGCTGGTCTTCGTCCAAACCGGCGGCATCGATGATGGCCGCCATCTCTTCATTCAGATCGTCATTAACGAGCTGCACTTCCGGGATGCGGTTCTCGTAATAGAGCGGAACGGTGTTGCCGTCATCGACGGACTCTTGGAAGTTATAGACCGATACATACTCGCCGAAGACTTCGCGCGTGCGTTCTTCCCCGGCCATCAGCGGCGTGCCGGTGAAGCCGATGAAGGCGGCGTTGGGCAGAGCGCTGCGCATGTTGGAGGCAAAGACGTCGTACTGGCTGCGGTGCGCTTCGTCGGTGATGACGATGATGTCCGAACGGGTGGAAAGAACGGGGTAGCGCTCGCCGTGATCCGTGCGGAACTTTTGGATGAGCGTGAAGACGTAGCGATGGTCTTCCTGATTCAGCATGCGTTTCAGGCTCTCGCCGCTATCGGCACGCACGCGCGACTCGTCTTCCAGCACGGCGCCGGTGGTGGCGAAGTTGCGATAGATTTGGCCATCGAGGTCTTCGCGGTCCGTGATGATGACGAAGGTCCAGTTGCCGGGAATTTTGCGCAAGACCTTCTGCGAAAAGAAGACCATGGAGTACGACTTGCCGCTACCCTGGGTGTGCCAGAAAACGCCGAGCTTGCCTTTGTTGTCCCGGATGCGTTCGACGGCGGCGATGGCGTTGTTGACGCCGAGGAACTGGTGGTTCTTGGCGACGAGCTTGGTGGGTTCGCCCTTGGCCTCGTTGTAGATGGTGAAGTTCTCGATTAGGTCCAGCAGCCTTGTTTTTTCGCAGGTGCCCCGGATCATTGTTTCGATGCTGATCAGGCCGGGCTCTTTTTCGTCGTCGATCTTTTTCCATTCGGCAAAGTGTTCCATGCCGGCGGTGATGCTGCCGATGCGGGCCTTTGAACCGTTGGAAAGGATGACGAAGGCGTTATACCAGAAGATCTGCGGAATGGTGTCTTTGTAGTCCGACAGGTTCTTGTCGTAGGCAAGTTCGAGCTTCTTGTGAGAGGCTTTGAGTTCGATGAAGACGAGTGGGATGCCGTTGACGAAGCCGACTAGATCGGCACGCTTTTTGCCATAGTCTCCGCTGATCCAGAACTGCGAGGCGAGAAGGAAGTTATTGTTCTCCGGATTGTTCCAGTCGATGAGTTGGATGGTCTCGACGGCTTCTTCCTGGTCTTCGTCGCCATTGTCGCCGGTGGGGCTTTTGTAGGTGACTTTGACGCCGTCTTTCAGGAGCTTGTAGACGGCCTGGTTGGCGCGAGCGGGACTGAGCGTGCCGCGGCTGGAGGTTACTCCGCCGATTGCAATCTCGACCGCGTTGGGGGAAACGCCGGGGTTGAGTTTCTCGATGGCGGCGCGGAGGCGATTGGGGAGAACGACGTCGGCCATGGTTTCGCGGCCGAGCAGGGACAGCGGACCGAAGTTCTCGTGATAGCAGTTCAGCGTTTCCCATCCCAACTCGGCGAAGAGAGCGATCGCGGGCTGTTCGATGGCTGCGTCTTCGGAGTCGGGCTTGTAGCTCACGCAATCTGCTCCAGGAGTTCGGCGGCGGTGTCTTCGGCGGCTTCGACCGGGACTTCGCCGGAGATTAGTTTGGGGAGGAGGAAGTCGCGGGTGGCGCGGAGGTTGGAGTTCTGGGTTCCCAGATTTCGAACAAGCTGAAACACAGGCTTTATCGTCGCTTCGAACTGCAAAAGGGTTTCTCCGTCGGGTCGCGCGATGAGGAAGCGATCGAAGCATGCTTCTTGTACGCGTTGGCGCCCCGTGGCTCCTGACATGCTCTTGATTGCATTGTCCCTGAATTCGCTCGTGCGGGCCATTAGATAAACATATTCAGGGCAGACTGTTTTCGACCTGAGGACGATGAACTCTGTCGATCCAAATCCGACTGAGTCCTCCTGAGGAAGGAACTGCACGTATCCGGTCTTGCCGTTTTCCAAGCACGGCGTTATCCTGGCGAAAAGCGTGTCGCCGTTTTTGAACTTTGCCCCGCTGTTTCCCTCGCGGATGTCGGCGTCCCTTATCAGCATTGAGCTTTCGGACAAGCTGCCCATAGGCAGGAACGGTTTGAAGCCTTCGATTGGCATCCGAGTCGCCGGGTTTACTTGAACAGCTTCGGTCATGCGTTTTGGGGACCAGCCTTCCGGGATGGGCCCCAACTCGGAATCGACCATGCGCACGTTCTCGTGGCCGGGGAAGCGGAAGTTGACGAACCACTCCCGGTAGATCATGTGTGCCATCTCTTCGAGGATCTTGATGCGCCGGGTGTTGTTTTCGATCAGGTCGTCGTAGGCGGAAAGGATGGAGGCGATGCGTTCTTGAACGGGTAAGGGCGGCAGCGCTATCTCGGTGTCCCGTAAAATCTGAGTGTTGATGTTCTGTATTGCGGCGCCGTAAGCAGAATTGTAGAAGTGTTCTTTTTTCCATTTAAGGAAGTAGAAAATGTAGTGTTTATCGACGCCATTGAAGTCCGTTACATATAACCACCCGTCATGGACACACCCGGTGATGCCGAGCATCTGGGTGTAACCAAGCGTTCCACTCGCTGCTACGATAAGAGAGTAGGGCGGAAGTCTGCGGCTGAAGGAAGCGCCCAACTCGTTGACGTGCTCTTTGGTTTCGTAAAGATATTTACCTGACTTTGTTGCGTCGGCAATTTTGATCCAGGGAATGTAGCCGCCTTGGAAGTATCGTTCGTCTGCAATCGGGCGCGGCGACGAACCCCTTGCAACTGTTACCACCTCGCCTAAACGTCTGAGTGGCCACGATTTCCGTTCGCCGCTCATAGGGACCTTGCCTCTAGTAGTGCGAGGGTACCCTCGCCGATTCGCTCTTCGAGTTTTTTTGCCTCGCGGTTAAGGGTCTGCAATTCCTCATTCAGTTCTTGGAGCCGCACGGCAAATTCGAAACCGTCCGCCGCACGTTCGGCCACTCCGACATAACGTCCCGGATTCAGACTCCAGCCCTGTGCTTCGACTTCGGCAATCGTTGCGACTTTGCATAGCCCGAGCACGTCCGCGTACTTGCCCGCCGGAAATCTCTCCTTCATCAACGCGCTGCTTCCGGCGATATCCTCGACTTCTTCGCCCCGATAAAGCCGAACGATGTTCGCGAGGAACTCCAATTGTTCCGGTGTGAACTCGCGGTGCGCGCGGTCGATCTGACGGAAGATCGCGCGGGCATCGATGAACAGCACCTGATCCTCGCGCTTCGTCTTCTTCTTGCCGCGGTCGAGGAACCACAGCGTGCAGGGCAGCGTGACGGTATAGAAGAAGTTGGGTCCGACGGAGATGACCACGTCCACGGCTCGGTCCTCAATCATCTTCCGGCGAACTTCGAGCTCGGAGCCGCGCGCGTCGCCGGCGGAGTTCGCCATCACGAATCCGGCGCGGCCCGTTTCGTTCAGCGCGGAATAGAAAAGCTGAATCCAGAGATAGTTGGCGTTGTCGGCTTTGGGCAGGCCGAAGGGATAGCGAGGATCGTCCTTGAGGCGCTCCTTATCGACCTTGTCCACATTGAACGGCGGATTGGCCATGACGAAGTCGAAATAGCCGACGCTCTTATGGATGTCTTCGTAATAGGCGTTGCCCTGCTTGATGTCTCCGGAGAGACCGTGGACGGCGAGGTTCATTTTGCACAGACGGATGGTTTCCGAAACCTTCTCCTGGCCGTGGATGGAGATGCCGGTGACGGACTTGCGATGCTGCTCGACGAAAGCGGCGGACTGAACGAACATGCCGCCGGAGCCGCAGGCGGGATCGAAGATGCGTCCATGGAAGGGCTCGATGATCTCGACGATCAGCTTAACGATGCTGATGGGCGTGAAGAATTCGCCGCCCTTTTGACCTTCGGTCATGGCGAATTTTCCGAGGAAGTACTCGTAGATCTGGCCGAAGGCGTCGCCCTCGATGTCCATGGGGACGGCTGCGAAGTTCTTCAGGAGCGAGACGAGCAGTTCCTTGTCGAGGCGGTTGTAGGTGCGGGGCAGGACGTCTTTCAGATCCTCGTTGGCGGATTCGATGGCCTTCATGGCGTCATTGATGGCCTTGCCGATGTCGGCGCCTTCGGGGAGTTGGAGCAGGGTGGAGAAGCGGGCGGCTTCGGGCAGGAAGAGAACGCCCTGGGCCTGGTAGTCGGCCTTGCCGATGGTGCGGCGTCCGGTGCCCTGGCTGGCGAGTTTGGCTTTGGCGATGGCGAATTTGTGGTCGGCGTAGCGGAGGAAGATGAGGCCGAGGACGGGCACGGAATATTCGGAGGACTTGAGCTTGGAGTTGGCGCGGAGTTCGTCGGCGGCGGACCAGAGGCGTTTTTCGAGTTCGGTGGTGTTGGCGGGCAAATTGAGATTGTAAGGTATTTGGCTGAGAGGGAGTATTGCGTTTGGGAAAATGGGGTCGTTCTGGGTCTACCCGGCAGTGGCCGTGCCCCTTATCCCTTCGGATTGATCTGGCCAGGAAGGCGGGACGGGAGATAAGTTGTCCTGTGCCGGCGGCTGTTCGCCCAGAAGATAAGCTAGCGAGAGCGTTGGCGGTACGCTTGCAGGCGCGAGCAGAGCGGCGAGGTCACTTAATCGGCCCGGCACCAGATCGCGAATCGCCGAGGTGATTGATCTTGTGTTCCACTCGACCTGCCTGTGGGCCGAGACTGTCAATTGCCCAGCTAACCGCAAGCGAGGAAAAGCGCTTCTCCCGCTACGAAACAGTCCGCACCGCATACGGAATACGTTCAAAGATTGCTCATGGAGCGCACACAACGATCAGCTTCAACGAGTGGAATCAAGCATGGGGAATTTTGATGGATTGTCTCAATGCATTAGAGCGCCGAAAGTGTCTCCCCACAGAAACCGAACTTCTCAATGAGTTGCTCGGATAGAGCATCCCACGCGGGTGTACTCGTTCAAACGACGGTTGGAGAAGAGTACGGCGGGTGAAGCAACTAGGTCTCGTCGATAATACCGGCGGCGACCAGTTCTTTTCTCATCTCCATGATTTGCTCTGAAATGTTTTCCTTAAAGCGCTTCTGGATTACACCGCCAAAATCCGAGAAGACTGAAGTACCTTCCTTTAGAAGCAACATCGCGCCGTGTCTACCAATCCGACCACAAAACCATCCAAGCTCGTAGATAACATTCGGACGCGCCTGAAGATAGGCTTTTTCCCCTGATTTCACTTCATCATCTGGGGTGAATACCGCAACTGCATAACTGCAAGTCTGAGCGTAGTATTCAAACTTTTCGATTATGGTCTTACAACCGGCATCTGGTTTCTCCATCAACACAATTGCGTTAACCCCAAAGTCGGACCTCAAGATATCTTTCAGTTCTCGCCATTTTGCTTCATCTTGACCATGAATGAGGAAGACATTTTCTCGATGAACAAGGCTATCCTTATTTTTTTTGCTGTCTAGAATCGCTGGGTTTCGTTTGAAACGAGTCAGCGCTGCACGTAGCACCGCTGCCATGTTGTCAATACTCCTGTAGGAAGGCGAGTGATTTATGTTCCTCATTCCCACGTTGTATTCCTGAGCAATTTGCTGGGAGTAACTGTTAGGTCCTAAGGCGTCATTGAACAGGTCTATCATCTCCGGAACAAACTGACGCAGCTTGGAGTGGTCATTTTGCTGCATGGACCAGCTTCTTGTGGTTACAACGAAGCGCTTAAGAATGCCACTCAGCTCCATCTCATAACGTTCAACCTCAGCTATGATGTCTTCGTTAGTCACTCAAATCCCCACGCGCTCAATCTCGCTGAAACTCACCTCATCGCTGCGCCGGTCATAGACCTGCGTGGTTTTGATGTTGGCGTGCCCGGCCATGCGCTGCGCAATGGTGATGTCGCCGCCGTTATCCATGTAATCGGTGATGCCGATGGCGCGGAAGGAATGATTGCCTATCGCCACATCCAGCCCGGCGTCCGCCGTGCGCCGCTGCACCATGTACCAGGCGTCGACGCGCGACATGGGCCGGTTGGAAAGCTTGCCGGTGCGGCCGACCGCCGCGCGAAACAGCGGGCCTTTTCTGTCGTCCGCGATGCCAGCCGCCGCGATATAAGCGTCCAAATACTCTTCGAGCTTGTGGTGACAGCCCATTTCATTGACCTTGCCGCCCTTTTCATGCAGCCGCAGCCACCAGCGTTTCTTCAGCGGGAAATAATCCTCGACCTTCAACCCTACAACCGCCGAAACGCGGGCGAAGCTGTAGACCATCACCGCGATAACCGCCCGGTCACGCAGGCCCACGACATGCGCCGTGTCGATGGATCTGAGAAACGCGCTGGTGTCTTCCGATGACATGACCGTGGTCGAGCCCTTCATGACCGAGTGACGCGGCCCGCGCACAGCATGGGCGGGATTCGTCGGCACGACCCGGCCGGTCACCAGCCAGTCAAACATCATCCGGATGCAGGCCAGGTGCTGCTTGACGGTCGGCGCTTTGCGGATGGCGCTCAGCTGCTCGATATAGCCCGCCACATGCACCGGCTGCACGTCCTCGATATGTTTGATGCCTTTGGCTTCGCACCAAGCCAGGAACGCGCCCGCCGCCTGCCCGTAAGCAGCGCGGGTGTTTTTATTGCGGATGTTGACGGTGAAGAATTCCAGGAAGCGCCAAGCGGCCCGCTCTCCGGCACCGGCAATGAGCGCTGGCAGCCTGGAGTCGGAAAGATACGGCATGACCTCGCTCATTCCGCTTTTTCCTTCTTTCGCATTTCCGGGGACAGGAATGCCTCCAGCGCGGCTTGCAGCGCTTCCTCGTAATCTTCGGTTTCCAGGTGATTCATGGCCTCGACAGCAGCCTCTCGGTCTCGACTGAAATTTCCAGTCCATGGCGTAACGTTCTCAGGGGCAGCCAGGTCAAAGGCTTTTTCATGCTGTCTCCCAGGGGTCGAGCAATGTAAGGCCCAGTTCCATAAAATCCTTCACATTGCGCGTGACCACAGTAAGACCATGCTCAAGCGCGGTGGCGGCAATCTGGTCATCGGCGGTGTGCAAGGGACGTCCCATAAGTTCCCGCTGAGCATCCAGAACACCCCAACGTTCGGCGATGAAGCGGGTAAGGGGGAGAATGCGAGCGGCGAAGAGCGTCGATACATCCGTTTCCAGCCAGGTTTCCGGTTCCGAGCGTCGTTTGCCCGGCGACCGCAGCGCAATGCCTTAGCGGAATTCACCGAAGCTCACGACGCTCAAAAACAGTTCACTGACCTTTTGTGCATTTATCCAGGCGCGCACCAGGGGCTCAGGCCGGATGCGTACCAACTCCGATGGAATGTTGGTATCGAGCAGAAAGCCGCTCATTCAAAATCGACCGGTCGGCTGGTAGAAGGATTGCGGCGAAACAGCGTGTCCACCTCTTCATCGCTCAGCAGGCCGCGCACCTTGGCAAACACCTGGTCGACGCTCTGGGTGGCAGGCGTCCAGGCGTTCGGCGCTGGAGAGGAGCGAAGCGCATGCAGGATGACCTCTTCGGCATCCTTGAACATGCCGCTCTCCATGCGCTGATGGATGATAGCCTCGACCTCCGGTTGACTAATCTCAATCGTCATGGCACTTCCTTCCGGGTTAAGATTTTTCACCCTACAGTCATACCGCGTTTCCGTCAGCCCTTGCGAGCGTCAGAACCGGTGAAGGCGGCGAATACCGCGCAGGCTGCTCGGAGTTTATGGAAGCTCTCTCAGCTTCGGAGCGGGTCTGGCCGACCGAGCGATAACTGTATGTGATCTCAGGAGATCTCTCGCCGCGACCGCTTCTATGGATTGTTCTGGGAGCCGCTCTGGGGTTAACGATGGCGGGCGCGCTGATTAGACTAAACGTTGCGGTGGTGTTTGCCATGCTGGCAGCATTGGCTTGTCTCGGTCCGTCCTACCCGAGCAGCGATGCAAGCGTGACGATCTTTGTTATCGCCTTTTTTCTCCTTCTTGTATGCTACTCGGCTGTCATATCGGCGTTTGCCGCACGATGGCCATTATCAGCGCCAACGCAGCAGAAGTGGCGGTCGGCTTTTGGAGAGTTCATTGACGTGGTCGTGGCCCTTGCATTTGGGGTGCTTTGCTTACTATTGGTAACAGAAACACCTTTGCGGGAGATCGTGATTGTTGGCGACTCGCTCTGGCCGCTGGCATTTACTTGCTCAGCGTTAGTGGTGTGGGTGCTTATTAGTGCGACAATCCTGCGTCAGACCAAGTGCACTTTTGGGATGTTCGTCGCGCGTGTGAACAAGGCGGATCGCCCGATAGCCTCATTAACGCTGCAGGGCTTGACCGGGCGGCAAGCGTTGTTTGGCGTCTGGGCCCTTGTCAATGGTTTGTTTTTGGTGCCCGCGATTGTTATCCGGGTGTTTACCAAGCCCAAGGATTCGCGGTTGTTTTATGACTACTTTGGGGCGTGGATCAGCGGGCGCGGTACACCGGGATCGAACCTGTCGGACTCGCATCGATTTGCCTCTGGGCAGAGGAATGAGCATTCAAAGGCCGCGTCCCTGTAAATTCTTGTGTTCAAGTGTCCTCTTTTGTTCTGATTCAACGCTACTGAGGATGGACGTTGGCGCGAAGGAGGTTATATGGCGGTACAACCAGCGGCAGCCCGGCTGAGCGGTGGCGATTCACAGACCTTTACCTGCGATACGCCTGAGGTCACATGGGTGGCGCCGGGAATCGGGAAGATTGATACTCAGGGACAGGTTTGCGTTTACACCGCCCCTCCCAAATGGCAAATCTGGTTTTCGAGAGACGTGATACTTACGGCGCTAGGCGGCGCTCAGGGAAGCAGTTCCGCAGTCATTACCTTGGTCTCAACTCCGGCGTGGATCGCTGCTTTATGCGTCATTTACGCCGTGCTTTTTGTTAGTCTCGTGCTCGGGGTTTATTGGATCTGGCCTCCTCCCTCGTATACGCCGTGGATCGATGTTAGTCCGCCCATTGTGACGCTGGCGCCCGGGCACACGCAGCAGTTCGAGGCGCGCGTAAGAAACGTCCGAGATCAGAGCGTCACGTGGTCGGCAACGGCTGGTCTGATCACACCGACCGGTTTTTTCACTCCGCCGGCCGAGCCGGCACCGGGCACCCGAATTATCGTCACTGCGACAAGCAAGTCCGATAACACGCTGGCACAGTCCGGCATGGTGGTTTTGAATCCGAGCGGCCTCGCGAGCAGCCCCATCAGCGCAAGTATGGGACCCTCGAAGGCGGTCGAGTTTCAAGCTTTGACTTCCGGCGCTCCACCCAGTGCTCCCAAATCACCGGGGGGCGCCGAACCGGCTCCGGCGCCTGCCGCTAAGGTTCCGGAGTATGACTGGGTAAGCTCCGATCCGTCGGTGAAGGTAGATCCTAAAGAAGCCGGCAAGGCCATTGTCCAGTCCCCGACGAAGGTGGACTTCTTTAAGAACGTCATCATCACCGTGATGGATAAGACGGACCACACGCGGCAGGCGGCGTCGCTCGTGCGGCTTTCCCCTGGTGAGTTGCCGATTGATGAAGATCTCTCGGAATACGAGTTATTCAGGGATAAGAGACTGATCATGCTCGTGCTACTAACGGGAGCGTTGGGAGCGCTGCTCGGCGCCTCCCGCTCATTAGCCAACTTCGTGGGAAATGACGCATTCGTTCCGCGCTGGACTCTGTATTATCTTCTTCGGCCATCGTTCGGCGCGGGCTTAGCACTGCTGGTGTTCTTCGGGTACCGAATCGGCGCGATCGCCGGGGTGAAAGGCGCGGCGCCGGCCGACCCGTTTACGGCGACGTTTATGGCGGGGCTGGTTGGGCTTTTCGCCGATACCGTACTGCAGAAGTTGAAAGACGTCATAACGGCTCTGTTCCCAACTCAAGACGAGCGGAAGGACAAAGTTACCGGATTGATCGAGATTCCGACCATTGAATCCGTTGAGGCATCCGCCGCGACCAAGCAGATGAAGATCAAGGGGAAAAACTTCGCGTCGGGCGCGACTGTTACCGTTACCGGAAAGGCAAGACCGGTGACTTTCGGCAGCGTGAACGAGCTCACGGTCGCCCTAGACGCATCCGACGTGCCTGGCGACGTAAAAGTTGTCGTTACGAATCCCGACAAGCAGGCAAGTAGCGAGTTTCCAGCGAAGATCAGCGCATAGTTGATCGGTTGGTTGCTCGGACGATTGGGGGTTAGCTTAGTTTAGGAGCTTCTTTCGTGCTATCGAAGCGCACGATGTCGCGCATCGCTCCTTCGGAGACATGAAAGACATCGCCTGTGACCATACGGAAATCCCGTCGAGGAAAGAAGCCTTTCGCCCGCGCAGTGACCCGTGGACGCCGCTATCCCATTCAGCCAACATGCGCTTTCCTACTTCGGCGAACTCCGCATGATGCTTCATGTAGGACCGGACTTCGCGTCCGGTTTCATGAATTGCTTGGGCGGTGCGTTCCAGAATGCGCTTGACCTTCCCGGGTGTACCGCCACCTCTGGTTTCCCCAAGTCTCTGAAGGTTACTTTTCGACGAGGTGGCGGAACAGATCCCCGCGTGCGTAAAGGAAAAAGCTGCCGTAACTTCGAAATGGAACCGGTCAACCCGGCGATCCACCTCGCGATCCGTCTCGCGGAGCCGTTGTTTACTCGCAATGTCAATCGACCGATCCTTGTTGCCTACGGTGGCACGCCGCGTGACCTTCCGATGTGGTGGCTCCGGGCCGCCCGCCGTCGTGGACCCATTGCCCACAGATGGTGTTAAGCGACAAAACTGCCCTATGCCTGCGACGGCGGACAGAGTTCGTTTCGTTGTCCTCCCGTGATCGGCCGAACACGGCTGCAAGAGATTTTCTTGGTGTATTTCGAGGGTTGAAATCATTGAGCATGCATGTCGCGAGGCCCTTCGTTGAATAACACCTGCACGCCGCTGCCGCCGCCGACAACAAGGTCGGGTGCTCCCGATCCGATTGGCTGGCCGTGAGCATTCGCCGTGGCAAAGCCCGACTCATAGGGCGTTCCGAGGGAGAATGGAACCGCAAAACCCACGCCGCCCGTTCCAAGATATACGCCGATCTCGTAAGAGCTCCGTAATAAGATGTCGGAGATGCCGTCGCCATTTATGTCCTGGATAACGGGATATCCGCCCCCATTGGATAGAAGTGATGTGTAGTGAAAGCCTCCCGAACGGTCATTTAAATAAATCTGAGCTCCGTAATAGTTACAGCCAAGAACCAGATCGGGAAAACCGTCGCCGTTCAGATCGCCTAGAGCCGGGGTTGCTTCCTGACAGGTCTGGGAGACGTCTATCGAGGTTTCCGTGAATCCACTGCCTGTATTTAACAAGATATAAACCGTGGAGTAATCAGTGAGCACGATATCCGGTTTTCCGTCGCCGTTGATGTCGGCCGATACGATCGAATCGACGGTCTGACCCTGGGGAACAAAGGGAACGGGTGTTCGAAACGTACCGTCGCCGTTGCCAAGGGCGAGAAGGTTGGACGTGGAAGCGAAGTCCAGTTTTCCGTCGCCATTAAAGTCGCCGACTACCAGTCCGAAGCCCACGAGCGACAGCGGTGTCGTTTGGGGAACGGCAGTAAACGTTCCGTCGCCGTTGCCGAGAAATGCCTGGGCGAAGCCCGACCCCAAATCGTAGCCGGATGTAAAAATGAGATCGAGCTTACCATCCCCGTTGAAGTCTCCGATGGCGGGACACGCCGGCGAACCGAGTTCCAGGAGTTGCCCGGCCGCGTACGGCGCTCTTGCCTGTCCCGTCCCAAGTAAGATCGACATACCCTCACTCACCCCAACCGCCAAGTCAGCTATTCCGTCACCATTAAAGTCCGCGGAGACGACGCACGCAGCCGTACCGCCATTCGCCGTAACATCGAATCCGATCTGAAGATTTCCATTTCCCTTGTTTAAATAAGCGGAAACCGGGCCGTCGAAATCCAACACAAGGACATCCTGAACGCCTATGTTGCGAAGGTCCGCGGTGACTACGTAATCGCCGCCGTAGTAAGTCGAAATATTGTAGGAGACCGGAGCAGTAAAAGAGCCGTCGCGCTGTTGAAAGAGAACTTCCAACCCGTAGAACCCCGAGGCGGCGATGTCGGGCAGACCGTCACCATTCAGATCCGCGATGGTGGCGAAGAGCGCGGAATCCAGTTGAGGAACATTTCGCTGCAGTGAGAAAGTTCCTTGCCCCGTCCCGGCAAATATGAGATTGTGGCCGGTTGCAACGCCGACCACCAGGACATCGAGGGCGCCGTCACGGTCGAGGTCGGCGAGGGCTAGAGCGGCAGGCTCGCGCGACAATCCGGAGGCATAGTCGAACTCCGTGAAGGTTCCGTTCCCGTTATTCAGCAGGGAGGCAAAGCCAACGGGGCTTCCCGCGATCAGGTCGGTGCGGCCGTCACCGTTTAAGTCCGCCGCGAACAGTTGAATATTTCCGTACTGTCCCGTGTAGTTCGTGGGGATTAGAACGCCTTCATCGAATGTACCGTCGCCGCGGCCGGCGAACATCCAGAGGTCGTCGTTCTCCATGACGGTAAAGGCATCGAGATACCCGTCGCCGTTGAAATCGGTAAGCGCTACGTACTGGTTGAAGTGGTCTGTGGTTCCGGCCTGGTAAAACGTCGCCGGCTGAAACGTACCGTCTCCATTCCCGAGGCTTACTTCGATGCCCGCAGTGGGTAGGGAGAAGCCGATTGAACCGACTCCAATGGCGTCGAGCTTTCCATCGCCGTTCAGATCAATCAATACGGGATCGGACAGTTGATAGTTCGAGGGTGTAACGATCGAAACGGGTCCCGGCTGAAACCGGCCGTCCGGCGCCCCGAAATAGACGATCAAACTGTTTGCGCCTGTACCGACAAGATCTTTGATTCCGTCGCCATTGACATCGGCAACTGCAAAATTGCCATACCCGACACCGTAGTCATAGCGGGCGGAGAACACGGGAACTTCGGGGGACGTGTTTGGGATTGCGGCCATAGGTGAAGCCGCGGAGAGGATGCAAAGGTAAAGAAGGAGTTTCATATGGTGCTCGGCGAGTGTTCTAAATATCCCGCTATTTGTTATACCGAAAATGGCAGCGGCGTGATTCGAAGTCGTCGGGTCCCCAGATGGGGTACACGGTTTATCGCCGTACGGAAACTTTAGCGTCACGGTTGATGCCTCGGGGCCGTCCTGAACAGTATCACCGACTCGCCTCCCTGCAAGTGCCTGCCGTTTACGCTCCGCGATTGATCAAAGAAGCCTTGCGTCGAAAGTGGTGGCGTGATCTGATAAGGGCAGGCGGGCACTCGAGCACCATCGGTGAGCACGCCGCCAGAATGCTCGATCCACGCCGCGGGATCAGGCAGATGGAATGTCCCGCCGGGCGCTTCCTTCTTTCCATAAGTTGAGGTAGCGCCTGAAGCGAGATCCGTCCGCACTTCGGTTTTGCATGATTACTACTTTCTACCCGCCGTATAGTTTCGGCGGTGATGGAAACTTCGTGCAGGCTCTGAGCCGCGGGCTTGCCGGGCGCGGGCACAGTGTCGACGTAGTGCATTGCGTCGATAGCTATGAGTCGCTGGCGGCCTCCGCGCCAGGTGACCGGGAAATTGAACCGGCCGGCGTAACGGTGCATCCTTTGCGCAGCTCTTTCGGCATACTCTCGCCGCTGGCAACGCAGCAGACGGGACGCCCGCTGCTGAAGTCCGCCCAGATCCTGCGGATTCTGAATTCCAAACGCTTTGACGTGATCCATTTCCATAATGTGTCGTTGGTGGGCGGTCCCGGGTTGTTGCGCCTTGGCAAGGCCATCAAACTTTATACGCTGCACGAGCACTGGTTACTGTGCCCGATGCACACGCTCTTTCGCGACCAAGTGGAACTCTGCACCGGCAAGCGTTGCATATCGTGCTCGCTGCGGTACAAGCGGCCGCCTCAGTGGTGGCGGTATACCGGATTGCTGAACCGCAGCCTGCAGGAGGTGGACCTGTTTCTTGCGCCGACCGAATTCACGCGGGAGATTCATCGGAAGTCCGGACTGCCTATGCGCGACATCCGGGTGCTGGAAAACTTTCATCAGCCCTGTGAGCAGCCGTATGAACAGCGGGAAGAAGAAATGCCCACGCGCAAATTCTTTTTATTCGTCGGCAGACTGGAGAAGTTGAAGGGAGTCAGCGATCTGATCGAGGCGATCCGCCCGAATCGCGAGGCGGGCCTGGTGATTGCGGGCGACGGCGCAGAGCTGGAGCCATTGCGCGCGATGGCCGGGGGTTGCGACCATATCCGGTTTGTCGGGCGAATCGGACAGGACCGGCTGGCTCGCCTGTACCGGGAAGCGATCGCGGTGGTGATTCCTTCTCTGGCGTACGAGGTCTTTGCGCTGGTGATGTTGGAAGCTTTCGCGCAGGGCACGCCGGTGATTGCGCGCAACCGAGGCTCGCTTGCGGAGATTGTTCATCGGAGCCAAGGGGGCATTCTCTTCGACGATGTTGAAGGGCTGCGCCGGGCACTCACTCTCATGAGGACGAGTCCAGGACTTCGAGAGAAACTGGGCGCCGCGGGCCGCAGGACATGGCGGGAAAGATGGACGCTTGACGCTCACTTGAGTAAGTACATGGGCATGATCGGGGAATTTGACCAGCAAGAACCGGGCAAGAACTGGGCGAGCGAGAGTTGGCGGGAAGGTTGAGCTAATGCCACGCGTGGCCGCGTTCACTTCCAGCCGGGCCGATCCGTCCAGCCGCTTCCGATTGCGGCAGTTCTTCGAGCCGCTGCGCAGCATGGGAATCGAGACCGTCGAATTCCGCCCATGGGTCAGCAAATACGCGAGCGGCGCACGGCAACTAGCCGGACTGGGTCTGCTCTCGCGCGTGATTGCCGCACAGTCGGCACGCGAGTTCGATGTCGCGTGGTTGAATCGCGAGTGGGTCACAGGGCATGCTACGCTCGAGCGTTTCGCGGGAAGACGGCGCGTGCTGGATGTGGATGACGCCATCTGGCTTTCGGGGCGCAAGGGCTTTGCGAGGAAAATCGCGCGGCACTGCAGCGGAGTGATTGCCGGGAATGAGACTATCGCGGAGCATTTTCGTGGAGTGGCGGCGCGGATATGGATCGTGCCCACGGCGGTCGATACCGATTGGTTCACGCCTGCTTCCGACACAAGCCGGCAGCCCGGCCGTGAACTCTTTACGGTGGGTTGGAGCGGAACCGCCTGGAATCTACCTTATCTGTACGCGATCGAAGATCCCCTGCGGCGCTTCCTGGAGGATCACCGGGATGCAAGACTCCTGGTAGTCAGCGACCGGCGTCCCGAGTTCTCACGGCTGCCGCCGGAACGGGTCGCGTTCAACGCGTGGACCGCCGAGACGGAGGCGGAATCTCCGCGGTGCATGGATGTTGGGATCATGCCGCTTCCCGATAACGAGTGGACCCGGGCGAAGTGCGCCACCAAGATGCTCTGCTATATGTCCGCTGGATTGCCGGTGGTGGTAAGTCCCGTGGGCGTGGCGGCGGAAATCCTTCAAAGCGCCGCGCGGGAGCACTCCACGGTGGGAACGGCAGCACAAAGCAACGACGATTGGTACGATGCGTTGTCGGCGCTTTACCGAGACCGTGACCGGTGTAACGCTCTTGGCGGATGCGGCCGGCGCGTGGTCCTGGAGCAGTATTCGCTCGATAAGATCGCCCCCAGACTGAAGGAGATTTTCGTAGAGGTGGCTTCGGACAGGACTTCCCAGCGATGAGTTCTCCCACGCTGGACCCCTTCCGCGAGCGATTCTCCAACCACAGGCCGCCGCTGATTGTCTTTAATAAGTCGCACTCCGGCAGCCGGATGCTCGCTGAATTGCTCGATTCCGCGGGCGTGTTCCTGGGATCGCATCTGAATGATTCGTGGGACTCCCTCGACGTATTCGAGCTAGTGGACTATCTTGTTACCCGCTACTATCCCGATTACTCCCCGTTATGGGATGCAGGCCGTCCGGCCGACAACATACTCGCCGAAGTGCTCGAACGGGTGTTCGCGCGCCATCTGCGGGACGCCGATGCGGGTATGGGACGGCCATGGGGATGGAAACTGTGCGAGACGGTTTATATCCTGCCGGTAATCGATTATTGTTTTCCCGGCGCGCGGTATGTTCATCTGATCCGGGATGGCCGCGACGTGGCGTTCTGCGATCACAGGGGTCCGGACCGTGAGTTCTGGCGCAAGGTGTACTTCAACACGGGCCGCATCCGAACCTTTGGCGGGCTCCGGCTGACTACACTCGCGTACCGCCGGAAGAGTTACTTTTTCAATGCGCTGCACTGGGTGAACAGCGTCTCGGTGGGCCGTGCGTATGGCGCGATGTTGCGGGACCGCTACCTGGAAGTGCGATATGAGGATCTCTGTTTGAACTTTGCCGCGACGGCAAGGCATCTCCTTGACCAACTTGGTATTGCGCCGCCGGAGGAGACTCTGAACCGGCTGCGGACCGGGGTCTATGGTTCATCGATCGGCAAGCACAAGCATCGTTCGAAATCCGACTTGCGTGAGGTGCTTCGGATTGAGAAGCCGCTTCTGCTTGCGCTGGGATATCTGGATGCGGATACGGAACGGGTTTCGAATTTCCTCTGGCGCTCCCACTGGGCGGATGTGCTGGTCGACGTTGCGAAGCACTGGCTTGACGCCTCGGAGCGGCAGCGGGCGCTTCAGTTCATTCGCTCCCGCTTATTCGCGGCGAAACCCGAAGCTATGGCTGATGCACCGGCGCTGGACGTCAGGGCGTTTGTGGCGGAACTCCGGCAAAGCCGCGCGGGCGATGAGTAGGTAGGTGCCGCTCCAGCTTAGCCTGTTCCCGCCGAATGCAACCCACCCTTTCCTCGATCCGTGCAGATGCGGCCGCAGTCACATGCGGACCGGACCATTCTCGATAACATTCCAGACCACGGCGAACGAACTCGAGGAACTCCCTTCTTTTCGCAAGGCCGGCAACGGAGCCGGCCGGAGCTCCAGCTTGCGAGTTCCGAAGGCGAGTTTACGCAAATGAAAGCAAAGACTTAGTGACTTCGTAACATCAACGCAGATTGCCAAGGCAGAAGCGACTAATGTACGCTCATTGGAGACAAAAAATCGGTAGGGAGTGACTTTGTACTCCGATAGTGGGAATCGGCTTCGCGACTTGTTCCATGCTGCGGAAGAGCAGCCACCGGAAGAACGAGCGGAATTCCTTCGTCGCGCGTGCCCGGATGACTCCAAGCTTCGAGCCGAAATCGAATCGCTGCTGGAACAGCGGGCGGACAGTTTTCTGGAAACATCTCCGTTCCCGTCAGCTCTTGCGCAAGGCTCCAGACTCGGTCATTTCGAGTTACGGGATCGAATCGGCCGCGGCGGCATGGGTGAAGTCTGGCGAGCCTTCGATCCACGGCTGCGGCGCGAGGTGGCACTCAAGGTCCTACCGGCGTTTTTCGCAGCGGACCGCGGCTACGTTGCGCGATTCGAGCGTGAAGCGCGGGCCGCCAGCGCGCTGAATCACCCAAATATCGTTTCGATATTCGACATCGGTCACGAGAACGGACTTCACTGGATCGTTTCCGAACTCATCGACGGGGAGTCCCTTAAGGACTTGCTAGCGCGTGGGGAGATAGAACGAAGGCGCTCGCTGGCCATCGCCATGCAAGCCGCGCACGCGCTCTCAGCGGCACATGCGGCCGGGTTAGTGCATCGCGACCTGAAGCCCGCAAATATCATGCTGCATCGCGACGGGCGCGTGAAGCTGGTGGACTTCGGATTGGCCAAACAAACCGCGCTTGGGCCGCGGGAAGGTACACTGACCGAGTCCGGCGTGGTTCTTGGCACGATCGGGTATATGGCGCCGGAGCAGGTACGCGGTGAAGCCACCGATTTTCGCGCGGACGTTTTCAGCTTCGGTGTGGTGCTGTATGAACTGCTCAGCGGCAAGCGGGCATTCTCGGGTGAGTCTTCCGCGGAACTGATGCATGCCGTCCTGAAGGAGGAGCCGCCGGCGCTCCCGCGGACGGTTCCGCCGACGCTAGTCCGGATAGTACGGCGATGTTTAGAAAAAAATCCGGACGGGAGGTTCCACAACGCCGGCGATCTTGCACTCGCCCTGGAGGCCTCGCTCGACGCCCCGCCGGAAAAACGACGGCGGCGCGCAACATTGCTCCCTGTCATGTCCGCCATAGCGATCGGCGCACTTGCCGCCGCAATCTTCCTGTTACCTGGTATCAGGAACGTGCGGTTCAGCGAGCGGCTTACATACAGCCTAGAGCCGCTAACGTCGGCCGGCGATATAGAAGAGGCGATCGTTTCACCGGACGGAAAGTTACTGGCTTACACCAGCGGTTCTTCCGACCACCTTAGCTTAAGGATGAAGACACTCGGAACCGGAGAGGATCGTGAGTTGCCTGGCGCTCGCCGCGGCCCTATGTACGGACTGGTGTTCTCCTCCGATTCCAAACAAATTTACGTCGGCTTCGATGGCACGATCAATCGGATTCCCGTAGCGGGCGGCGCACCCGTTGAACTGCTGACAAAGCGAAAAATAGGCTATGCCGCACCATCACCGAACGGAGCTGAGTTGGTCTTTTCTTCTTACGTCGGCAATGGTTTCGGATTCTACCTCGCTCATCCGGACGGGAGTGAAGAGAGAGCCCTTATTGAGTCTCGTTTCCCGCGGATCCTGTATGGACCGGCCTGGTCCCCGCAAGGTGATGCTATCGCCTTCGCGGGTACTCCGAAGGGTTTTTTTCTGTGGGACATCCTAACTGTCGCTCCACACGCGGGCAGCGCGCCGCGTATCATCTCGCCGCACCACTTCTACCGGATTAGCCGCATGGCTTGGCTCAACGGCGGAAAGGCGATTACCTTCGGGGCGGTGGATATACCAGGACATGATCCGGACTATCAAATCTGGTCCATGTCGTACCCGGACGGTAAACTCGAGCGCATTACCAACGGCCTCGACTCGTACCCGTCGGTAAGCGCGAGCAGTGACTCACAGTTGCTTGGCGCAGTCCGCGAGCAGACTACATCGGAGATTCTGCTTTTATCCGAGCAGGGCAGAGTGCTTCGGCACCTAACCACAGCGGGTCCGGCACGCGACGGGTCTGACGGACTTGTGTTCCTCGCCGACCGGCGGCTGGTCTTTACGTCACAATTGTCGGGGACCACTGAATTGTGGAGCATAGACACGGACGGCACCAATCGGCGGAGACTGACGGATAACGGCGCGCGCAATATGCATCCTTCCCTCTCCAATTCGGGACAGACAATCTTGTGGGGGAGGATAGATCAGGCGCCCGGTACTTGGGCGATGGACGCCGATGGCAGCAATGCCAGGCGCATCTCGTCTTTGAGTGGATGGTTTTGGTCGGAAACGGGGAGTGCCCCCGATAGCCATCCGGCGCACGCCGAAAAGCTAACCGACGGGACCTTTATTCCCTACATGTCCTTCACAGATTCCGGCAAGCGCACGTTGATGCGTAGCGAGACTGACGGCTCTTTGAAGTCAACCGTACTATCGAGCCTGCCGATGTTGCCGATCCAGGTCGCAGTATCTCCGGACAAGCGTTGGATCGCGTTCGGCGTGGACGAGGATACGGGGAAGACCGCTGTTATACCCGCCACGGGCGGCGATCCAGTCGCGGTTCTACCAATTAATCCCTGGTCGGTTCAGTGGACGGCAGATGGGAAAAGCCTGATTTATATACGGAGCGATATGGGATCCGACAACCTTTGGACCGCGCCCGTATTTGGCGGCAAGCCTCGTCAGATTACCCGGTTCGACGACGGCGGTATCAGGAGGTTCGCATCATCGTCTACCGGTAAGTATTTGGCCGTTGTTCGTGGAAGTACATCGAAAGACGCGGTGCTTCTAAGGGCGAACCGGGAGTGATGAAACTCATTCCTGATGGCAAGTTCGACCGCGTTCCACACGCAACCGCCAAATTTGCGTCGGGCCGTTTCCGCGGTTGAGGATTTTGTTAACGCAAGACTTCGGCTCGCCGGGCTGCTCTTTTTGCCGTGTCCGCAGTGGGATCGAGCGCTTGGGTCCGCTTATATTCCTCGAGCGCTTGGTCTGTGTGGTTCGCGGTTTCGAGCAGTTCGCCGTAATAGAGGTGAATCTCCGGGTTGTTGGGCGCGAGTTTCGCGGCACGTTGCGCGTTGACTAAAGCTTCTTTGAGATTGCCGCGTTTTTGATCATTCCTGGCCTGCTCCAGATAAAAATCGGCACTCTCTCCCTGGCTGGGAAAAGACTCGCTCATTGGGACGGGCGCCTTGGGTGCACGCAGCGTAACGAAGGAAACGACCAGCGTAAGCATGGCGGCCGAGGCCGCGATGCCGATCCAGGCGCCGCGGCGGGAAAACGCGGACGTGCCCGTCGTTTTCGTCGTGATGGAAGGATTGGCGTATTGGGGCTCAGAAACTTGCGGGAATGGGGAGGAGACTTTCATGTTTGCCGCCCGCGGGGAGGGACGGATCAAGCCGATGGCCGGCTGCAGGGTGAGCGAGACTACGCCGTAAGCCAGATTCGGCTGCGCGTTCGCGAGGGACATCGCGGATGTTTTCAGGGTGCAAGAACCGATCTCGACTCCGCCGGAGACGGCCTGCAGGTTCAGCCTCAGCGTACCAATGCGTTTGGGAGTCAGCATGAAGACGGACACGGCTGAATCGGCGTCGGGGGGAACACGAATCTTCTTGACCTGGCGGGGCGGATCGAAGCCGGGAGATTCCAGCACGAGTTCCAAAGCGGCGGGTAGTGGGCGGCCGAACTCATTCGAAGGAAAATCGATCTCCAGCGATCCGGAACGGACGTCGTCGCTTGTGGCTGAGTAGGAGCGATCGAGATTTAAGATGGTCTTCAAACCGCCGGACTCGGTTCTTCGGACCATGGTAACGACGTCCGTCGGTTCATCGAGCACGACCGACGACGATACGGCGGTATCGAGAACGCGCGGCTGGGTGGTGGCTGTGAGAGGCGCGGGCGGCGCGGACGCAACCAACTCGAGCTTGCCGCTATAAAGGATTTCGCGAAGCCGGCCGGCGATATCGGAGAACGCCTCATCCTGGTTGGGCCACGAGGTGACCGGACGCGCAGCCGACGGGAGCATCTGTAACTTCGAAAAGGGCGCATCGCGCACTTCAACAGGACGAAGCAGGATGGGGATAACTCTTGCCAAGCCGGAGTCCTGACGCTTCAGAGCGAAAGGCAGCTCAATGGAAGAAATATATTCAGATGCCAGGAAGTCTGAACTGATCAGGAGGAGGATGATGCCGGCGCGGTCCATCGCATCCTGAATTTGGATGTTCCACTCGCAGCCAGGTTCAATCTTGCGGTCGTACCAATCGGAGATCAGGCCGGAACGCCGCAGCGCGGTCAGATGTTTTCTCAGCTCCCGGCACAGGGGTTCATCCGTGTGCGCGTAAGAGTAGAAGAGTTCCACCGACTTCGCTTGCGGAGCGGGTGAAGCCATTGCAACCGTGACCTACGGCATCTTTTCCGAATCGTCGAACGAGGCGGAGACCTTGGTTGTCTTAGCGGTATCAAGCTTTACCGCAGCCGGCGTCCCCGGCTCCGTCGAATAGAGCCCGAGAGACGAACCGGCGGGCGGGTTACTGGCGGCGTCCCATTTCCCGCTCGGATCGTACACCATGCTTACGTAAACCGGGCTCTTCTGAAGACTGTCGAAATGCGCCACACCGGATTTCGAGTTGACCGATTGTATGGCGATGGGGGCCTCGCTTGCACCGCCTTTCGCGAAGTCCGGGGAGTCCCAAATAACCACGAAAAGCTTGTGAGCGTCATCGACCGTGCCAGAGCCGGTATAGCTCAGCTGAACATCGAGCTTAGAGCTCGACGGTTGCGCCGCGGCGGTAAGAGCCGAAGCCAAAAGCGCGCCATAAAGGAAGAAACCGCGTCTGTCCATGATGCCTCCGAAACCAATAAATGCTAGGAAGCATATCACGAATTTCCGCCAGGGGCGCCACCCGTTCGTTTAGCGGCGGCCCTTTTTAACGGCCTTCTTGGCCGCTGCTTTTTTCACCGGCGCGGATTTCTTAGCCGCGGTCTTTTTCACCGCCGCTTTTTTTACCGCCCCCTTCTTCACCGCTGCTTTCTTCACCGCGCCTTTCTTGACCGCGGCCTTCTTCACCGCCGGACCCTTCTTGACGGCAGGAGCTTTCTTGGTGGCGACGCTCTTGGCAGGCGCCTTTTTGGCCGGCGCGCTTTTCGCGGGGGAACCGGTCGACTTCTTCACGGCCGCGCTCTTTTTCTTAGCAGGGGCGGTGGTGGAAGACTTCTTGGCGGATGGCTTCGATCCACCAGGACTGGCGGGCGTACTCACCTCCGCGCTAGCGGCTGGTTTCTTCTCGGGGGTTTCTTCTGGCATCTGCGGTTCATCATCCTTGGGGTTAGCTCCCGTCTCGTGCATCGGGGCAGTTTCGTGATCGGAGGTTTTCTTCGCGGCCTTGCCGGGCTTGGTTACCGGGGCTATGACTATTTCTTCGTCTTCCTCTTCTTCCTCATCCAGTTCGTCATCGTCGTCATCATCGAAGTCGTCGAGCTTGCCTTCTTCCGCAGCATCGTCTTCGTACCCTTGAAAGTCTTCCATCTCTTCCTCGTCTTTGGAAGCAAGATTCCAGACATCAAACATTTTGTGACCTCCCTGTTTCAGTACAGTTATTCCATAGCATAACTGGTTTTACAATATAAGCAAGCTTTTTGCCGCTTGCGTCTCGGACTTTATCACAGCTTTGCGCTTTGTGACGATCTGAAGCAGCGGAAACGGGCTTTCTCTCAAGGTTCGCCGCAGATCCGGCGCTTCAGGTTGGTAATCCACGCGAACGCTTGAACCAAGACTTACCCGCCTGCCTGGACTCTACGTCTTGGTTTCTGGAAAGGGGATGGAGAAAAAGGGTTTAGAGAAGAGAAGCTTGCGCGAGGCAAGCTTCTCGAGAGGCAGGGAGGGTTAGGCGCGATGCGCAGCGGTTCGATGTACCCGTGCGGCCACGTGGCTCTCTGAGGTCTTAGGGCGAACGCGGGCGCGCAAAGCCGCCACATGGGTCGCGTTGTTTCGAGCGAGGGAGCTGTGGGTAAGGCCGCCGCGAGCGAGCATGCGGTGAGCGGGAGCGGCATGCCCACGGCGGATTGCCTTGCCGATATGAATCGAACCGGCCGGTTCACGGAAGCTGGCCGGAATAATCAACCGGTCGCCGGCCTGGGGACCGTTGGTGCTTATGCGATTCGCGTCTTCAATGCTGGACGCCGCGGTATTAAACTGGCGCGCTATGCCCGCTAGAGTTTCACCGGATTCCACGCGATGCATGCGCCAGGAGGTGCGGCGCTCGGCAGGAAACATTTCGAGCGCCGCGCGCAGTTGGTCTCCCGAGTTCTTCGGAACGTGCAGTTCGTAATCCGCGGGCGCAATGCTTTTCAGCAGCGCCGGGTTCATGGCAAGCAACTGGGAAACGGGAGCGTCCGTGAGATCGCCGACGAGCGCGAGATGAGTAGGCGAGGAGACTTTTACAGTGTCGTACTCGAGCACCGGTTCCGGGTTGACATCGGTCAAACCGTAAGCCGCGGCGTTCTTGCTCATGATGGTCATGGCGAGAATAATCGGCACGTAGTTGGTGGTTTCCACGGGCAGCACGTGACGATCGCGAAGAGCCCAGAAATCCGCGTAGCCGGTTCTCTGCACGGCCTTTTCAATATTTGCGGGACCGCAGTTGTAAGCGGCTATCGCCAGATACCAGTCACCGAACTCGTTATAGAGGTCGTGCAGGTGACGGGCGGCCGCGCGCGTAGCCTTCTCGGGATCCAGGCGGTCGTCCGTGAAAGGAGTCTGCTTCAGGCCGTATTGGTTGCCGCGCCATTGCACGAACTGCCACATACCGACGGCCGCCATATTCGAAACAGCGCGGGGAAGAAATCCGGATTCCGCCTGCGCCAGGTGAATTAATTCCTGAGGAACGCCCTCTTCGGCCAGAATGCGGGAGATCATCGGCTGATACCGCGCCGACCTTTCAAGGCCCGCGATGATGGTTCGACGTCCGCGTCCGGAGAAGTAATTAATGTAGGAAAGAACCGCGTCGTTTACCGCCAGCGGAAGCTGCGAGGATGTTTCTTTTACCTCATCCGTTACTTTTCCCTTGATCTTGGGATCCACCGGGAAGGTCATCTGGAGGATGTCATCGAGCGGCGCTTTTTCAAACTGCGCCTCTTCCACCGGCGCACCCGCTCCCAACCCGGCCAGATCGAAGCGGTGGATGACATCCACCATCTGCTCCAGCTTCTCTTCAAACAGCCGGCGATCGGTCGGGTTATCGGAAGCCTGAAGCATGTAGTCGATGGCGGCGTCGAAGTCCGTGCGCGCGGTCTCCGTGTCGTTTAATTGATAGGCGCGTTTACCGCTCTGGAATACCTCTTCCGCCTTACCAATCATCAGATCGGAACCAGTGGGACGGAACGGCGCCGGTCGCTTTCCCATCAGGCTCATATAGGTCCCCGAATCGGTTTCCGAGGTGGTTGCATCTACGCTCGCAAGGGATCTTGGGAAAAGGGCTATCTGGAGATTGGATTGCTGGGAAAAGAGAGGTAAACAAAGGCCGATGAACAAACTGGAACGGACTGCGACGCCGACAGGGCTTCTAAATACAACCATCTGAGCTCCTCAAAACGCTGAATCTGCTAGGGTAAGTAGAACTTCCTGCGCGCACGGGAACCTCCCGCGCGTTCTCGCGACATCTCTAATTTACACCGAATTGTAAGAGTGCGTCAATAAAGCCGTGAGCTGGAATCATACAACATCTGTGTCCGCGTGACACGATTTTTACAGGGAATATTTTACCGGACCTTTAAATGGCCGAGGAATTCTACTCCTCCTCTTCCACATCCGCCCCGCGCGCTGCCTTCGCGGCGGCAATAACCTTCTCCGCCTGCGGCCCGGGCACGTAATCATAATGATCGAATTCCATGGTGAAAGAGGCGCGCCCCTGAGTCATGGACGTCAGATCATTCTGGTAATTCAGCATCTCGGACATCGGCACCTGTGCGCGTATATACTGCGTGCCGGCGGTGGTATCCATGCCGGCGATTCTGCCCCTGCGGCTATTGAGATCGCCCATCAGATCCCCCGCGAACTCCACCGGCGCCTGAATCGCCACGTTCATCACAGGCTCAAGCAAAGCGGGTTTAGCGGTCTGCATGGCGTTTCGGAACGCTTTGCGCGCGGCCAACTTAAATGAAAGCTCGGATGAATCTACGTCATGATAAGAACCGTCGTAGACTTCCACTTTGAAATCCACCATTGGATAGCCGGCGAGAAAGCCCTTCTCCGATGCCTCCAGAATTCCCTTTTCCACCGCGGGAATATAGTTTTTCGGAATGGCGCCGCCGAATACGGAGTTGACGAATTCAAAGCGCGATCCACGCCCCAGCGGCTCCATGCGAATCCAACAGTCACCGAACTGGCCATGTCCGCCGGTCTGTTTCTTGTGACGGCCCTGAACGTCGGCGGTACCGCGAATTGTCTCGCGATAAGGGATCTTGGGCGCTTTTAATGCGACGTCGACGTGATAGCGTTTGCGCAGCCGGCTCGCCACAATTTCCACGTGCTGCTGGCCGGTACCCGCGATGAGGAAATCTTTGGTTTGCGGATCGCGATAGAACCGCAGGGCCAGGTCTTCTTCCAGCAGCCGGTGCATCGCGGCGCCTAGCCGGTCCTCATCCTGGCGCGACTTTGCTTCGACAGCGAAGGCCAGGGAAGGTTCCGGAAGTTGCACGGGCGGGAAAACGGCCGGCGAGTGCTTGTCGGAAAGACTATCGCCCGTAAGGGTGTCGCGCAATTTGGCGACACAGCCGATATCGCCCGCGTGCAGTTCATTCACCGGAACGATGCTCTTCCCGACCGGCACACCGATGTGCGCCACTTTCTCATCGGCGCCGGTTCTGACGTTCGTGAGATGCATATCATTCCGCACGGTGCCCGACCAGACTTTAAAGAAGGTGACGCGTCCCGCAAACGAATCGGTCATGGTCTTGAAGACAAAGGCGGCCGGCATTTCCCGGCTGGAGATGCAGCGCTCCGTTTCCCGTTCGTTGACGGAACAGGCGATTGTTTTGCGTTCGTCCGGCGCGGGAAACGCCTCTTCCAAAAACGTTAGCAACAGGTCGCTCCCAATATTGTGCAGCGCGGAGGCGCAAAGCACGGGGAAAATGCGCCTTTCGCGCACACCGTTGTCCAGGCCTTCAACGATGTGTTCCACCGGGAGCGTGCCCCGTTCGAAGAACTCTTCCATCAACGCATCGTTGCCTTCC
Source organism: Bryobacteraceae bacterium (assembly GCA_965225785.1). GTDB lineage: Bacteria > Acidobacteriota > Terriglobia > Bryobacterales > Bryobacteraceae > Bog-113. Next base: position 1,011,231 of record CBDDBV010000036.1, read on the forward strand.
GCGACCATCTCCACCAGCGCTTCATGGGCATCGCTCGCTTCGTCCTGGCATTCCGCTGGAATTTCCGTCTCGCGTCCTTTCCCGTTCCCGTCCGGCGTATAGACGAACGCCTTCATGCGGATGAGATCAACGACCCCGTTGAAGTTGCGCTCGGATCCGATCGGCAGGTGCACCGGAATGGCGTTCCGGCCGAAGCGGCCATGGATGCTTTCGAGCGCGCGCGAGAAGCTTGCGCGTTCGCGGTCCAGTTTGTTGACCAGAATCGCCCTCGGCTGGTTGTAGGCGGCCGCGAAATGCCAAACCTTTTCCGTTTGCACCTCCACGCCGGCGACGGCGTCGACGACGATGAGGGCTCCATCCGCGGCAACCAAAGTGGAGCGCGTATCGTTCAGGAAGATGTTGTAGCCCGGCGTATCGATCAGGTTGACCTTCATGCCGTTCCATTCGACCGCGGCCAGCGAGGTCGAGATACTGATCTTCCGTTGCACCTCCTCTTCGTCGAAGTCGGTGAGAGTATTTCCTTCATCGACTCTTAGAAGGCGGGTGGATCCGCCGGTGGTGAAGATCAGGGCAGAGGTCAGCGAGGTTTTCCCACAGTGGCCGTGCCCTACGATGCCGACATTCCGAATGGCTTTCGACTCGTAGACTCTCACGTTCAGAGTTCTCCCGGACGGGATATTATCACAACTGACACATCACAGCCGGTCCGCACTTGCAGGTCTCCGCAAGCTCAGGCACGGCGATCTTTTCCTTCCCGCCGCAAAAGAATAAAAACACATCGTTACCTTTTATTCATTCATTGGAAATTCGCCCCGACTACAGTGGGTGCATTGACTTCCAAAACAGTAGTGGCCGCGGACGTTCCCGCGACACTTGCCGCAACACGTCCCGCATCGCGGCCTGAAACCGTCCGCGATGTCTTTCTGTGTCTCTTGCGTAACCCCTGGGAAGCTTTGGTTCTCAAGTGGAATTGGAAATCGGCCGCTTTCAGTTCGGCTATTCGCGCCAACATTTTCTTTTTCGTGACGCTGCAATCGGGATGGCGTGCGGCTCTTGGGGCTTTCACTGCGGAACTGGTGTATCGGGTTCTCACGTCCGGCTTCTATGGAACTTTGACCCAATCGTTCAGCGGCACGCAGCCGGCCTGGGCCGGCGCTCTAACCGTGATGATTCTTTTGCCGCTATCGTCACACTCGATGGAGTTCGCGATACACTCAGTGCGTCACACGCCGCATCTGAAAGCCAATATCATGACCTCGATCGGCTTCACCATGATCTCCACCCTGTTCAATTGGTACGCCATGCGAAAGGGGAGTCTCATCGTGGGAACTGATGCGCAGCCGGTCTCCCGGGATATGCAGTCCATCCCGCGGCTGATCGGCGGATTCGTGATGGCCGGACCAGTAGCATTGTGGCGGCTGATGCGCTCACTTTTGTGGCCGAAGGAGAGAGTGTGGTCCGTCCGCCCACCGCATGAGCCTGAAGACGCTTCATCTGACTAACGCATGGCATGCGACGTCGGGAGGCATCGGAACGTTCTACCGCTCCTTGCTCCAGGCCGCGAATGAAGTGGGTCAGCCGCTCCGGCTGATTGTGCCCGGCGCCGCCGACCGTATCGAGGAAGCGGGTGCGTTCGGACGGATCTACCACGTCAAGTCTTCGCACGCGCCGCTGAATCGCAACTACCGCTTTCTGTACCCGCCGCACTACCTCCGTCCCGGCGGCAAGATCTGCCGCATTCTGAATGCGGAGCGGCCGGACCTGATCGAAGTCTGCGACAAGTACACGCTTCCTTACCTGACCGGGCTGTTGCGGATCGGACGCCTGAAAGGGGTGCATCTGCGCGTTCCCGTGCTGGGTCTCAGTTGCGAGCGCATGGACGAGAACATGCTCGCGTACTTCAGCCGTAGCGCGGCCGGAAGACGCTTTTGCCGCTGGTACATGAAGAACATTTACTTCCCGCAATTCGACCATCACATTGCGAATTCCGAGCACACCGCTGAAGAGTTGCGCACGGCGGCGCGCGGCCACAAGGTGCGGCGAGGCGTCTGGGTGTGCCCAATGGGCGTCGATTGCTCCAGCTTCTCGCCTTCCATGCGCAGCACGAGCCTGCGGGCCGCGTTGCTTGCGAAAGCCGGCGCGCGGGATGAGAGTACGCTGTTACTCTATGCCGGCCGTTTGGATCCGGAGAAGAATCTCAACCTGCTGGTGGAAACGTTGGAGGTTCTGAATCGGCACGATCCAGGCGATTACCGGCTTCTGGTCGCGGGCCAGGGCATGTCGCGGGCATCTTTCGAACGGTCCTGCCGCGGCCGCGTTCCGGGTAAGGTGCTTTTCCTTGGCCATATCGCGGACAAAGCGGAACTGGCCCGTATCTACGCAAGCTGCGATACCTTTGTCCATCCGAACCCTCGCGAGCCCTTTGGGATAGCGCCGCTGGAAGCAATGGCATCGGGTCTGCCGCTTGTCGCCGCCGACGCGGGAGGAATCACTTCCTACGCGAATGACTCAAATGCATGGCTCGCACCGGCGGATGCCGCATCTTTCGCGCGGCGCATCAGCCGTGTTCATGCGGACCTGCGCGAACGCGAGCGAAAGGTCGCCGGTGCGATCGAGACGGCCGCGGCATTTGACTGGCCCATGATCGCGCGCGAATTCCTACAGCTCTACCGCGAGGTGGCCCGATCGTTCCAGGATGGCCGGGATCCGGTGCGCGCGCCGTACTTCTACTCCACTCAGGGTGACTATTGGGGCCGCGAAATTGGCGCCCGTTAAGCTGAGCGGCTCTTTTCGTGCTGCAATGTAGTTGTCGACGGGATGGGGCGGCTCTTAAGATGTGGCCGAATCTTTACGTTCAGTGCACAGGAATGTAAACAATTTCCTGCGACGTTGTTTAGAGTATGGCTTTGAGAATTGCTTAGACAGTCGCTGTAAGAGATGACTCTTCCAATCAAGCCGACACGGCGCATGCTGATGCGCTTTATCCTGGGCGCCGGTGTAGTCCGCTTTCTCGCACCCCGTCTGCGCGCCTCCGCGCCAACCCCGCTCGACCGCCTGATCGCGGATCACCCCGGGGAGCCCGGTCCCGCCGTCCACCGGATCTATCGGGCGGACGCTTACATTCATCTGATGGCCATCCCGATCCTCTCGCGCCAGGACGTCGGCGGCGGATACGCCGTTGTGGAGCGGGCGGCGGCCGGTGAACAATCCATCGTCGGGCTGCAATTCGCGGGCGGTTCGCTGCCCGAACGAGCCCGCGGGTTGAATCGAGTGGGACTTATTCAGGAGGCCGTCGTCGAACGGAACCGCATTCCCCTGGAAGCCGCCTACTTCGGATTCATGGTGTCTTCCGGCGAGAAGAATCTGGATCAGGCCCGCAAGTCTCTTCAGCCCGATTCGGCGGGCGCCGTCCCGTATTCCGCCGCGTTCGGCAGCGGGCGCGCTGGAAGATTCCAATGCACCGTAAGCCATCTGGCGGTCCCCGCACGCTTCAATTGGAGTAATTTCGACCAGTTGAACCACGTGATGCGCGAGCGCATTGACGAAGGAGCGGACGCCAAACACTTCGACGTAGCGCTCGAGGGCGGTTCGATAGTCCCCAACACTTTTCTTTACTCGATGCACCGGGCCATTCTCAGCGATAGCGCGACGTTCAGCCGCCCCATCGTTTACAACGGGAAGAATTACGTGCTAGCGACGGAGAAGCAGGGAGATTTTCGGATGGGACAGCAGCTCGCCGCGCGCGGCGCAACGCACAACCCGAACGCCGTCTGGCGAGTGAATGGTTCAACCACGGAAACTGCCACGCGGCAATCGACCAACTTCCAGGTCTGGTACGAGAAGGGCGATGTCAGCGGACTGCCGTTACGGATCGAGTTCTATCCAAAATCGTTCCTAAAGCTGGTGTTTGAGCAGCAAGCGGGCAAGGAGGGTCCGAAAGTTTCTTACCTTCTGAAGACTCGCGAACGCGCCCCCATGAACGCAGTGGCGCAGGCGCGTTAACGTCCGACTACGCCGGCCAGCGGGCTGCTGGCCGATGCGTAAAGCTTCTTCTCCATGCGTCCCGCTTCGAAAGCCATGCGGCCCGCCTCCACCGCCAGCCGCATGGCGTGCGCCATTTTGACGGCGTCATCGGCCGCGGCGATAGCGGTGTTCATCAGGATCGCGTCCGCTCCCAGTTCCATCGCCAGCGCCGCATCGGAAGCCGTGCCGACTCCGGCATCCACGATCAGCGGGACGCCCGTGATCATTTCGCGCATGATGCGCAGGTTCGTGATGTTCTGAATGCCCAGTCCGGAGCCGATCGGCGCAGCCAGCGGCATCACCGCCGCCGCGCCCGCGTCCACCAGCTTGCGCGCGTTCACCACATCGTCATTGGTGTATGGCAGAACCACGAAGCCTTCCTTCACCAGCACACGGGTGGCTTCGAGCAGCCCTTCGTTGTCCGGGAAAAGCGTTCGCTCATCGCCGATCACTTCCAGCTTGACCCAGTTGGAAAGCCCCACTTCCCGCGCCAACCGCGCGGTGCGGATGGCCTCATCCGCCGTGTAACAAGCCGCCGTGTTCGGCAGGATGAACATCTTTTCGCGATCGATATAGTCGAGCAGGGATTCTTTGGAGCGGTCCGTCAAGTTAACGCGTCGAACCGCGACCGTGACCACCTCCGATCCTGAAGCATCATGACATCGCTTCATCTCCTGAAAGCTACGGTACTTTCCGGTGCCGACGAATAGACGCGACTGGAACGTGCGGCCGGCGATGGTGACGGGCATAAGTCCAGTTTAGAACTGGGCGAAAGTGATGACGTGTCCAGCTGGGTCTTCCACGGCGAACTCGCGTGAGCCATAGAACGTGTTGTGCTCGGCAGTGACCATTTCCACTCCGCCCATCGCCGCTTTCGTTTCGTCCAGACTCTCGACCTCAACGAATAGAAAGCTTGGCCCTTTGCGCGTTTTCTCCAGGATCGAGGGGTCATACTTCTCCGCGCTGGCAAAGGTCTGATACATCAAATCCAGCCCGTCCTTCTGAAGCATCGCGAACCCGATCTTGTCCCCTTCCGGGACTTCGGCGGTCTTCTCAAAACCGAGCCGCTCCACCCAGAACCTTACGCAAGGCTCGGCTTCCTCGGTGAACAGCACGGGCGTAATCTTCTTGAACGTCATTTTGGATCTCCTCGGAACTAGTCTAAACTAGACTAGTAGAATGTCAAGCGCCGCTCTTACGACTCCGGATCTGGTTTTGCTCAGCCTTTTATCGGAACGCGCGATGCACGGCTATGAAGTGCACCTGGAACTGGAACGTCGCGAAGTGCGCGATTGGGCGGGAATTTCACGCCCCCAGATTTATTACTCCATGGAAAAGATGGCGCGCCTACTGATAAGTTACGCCGCGCCGTCTCGCCGGCTCTCGTTCCCACACGCGTTGGGGCCTCATCGCGCAAGTGGAAACAGAAGGCCGTTCGGATGGCCCGGAGCGCCGCATTTATCAGACGTCCGCGGAAGGAGTCGGGCTACTCGCCCATGCGCTCGAACGCGAGGACTGGACCAATCAGCGCGACCGCCCGGCATTCCTCACCTGGCTCGCCCTATCCTGGCGGGCGCGGCCCGGCGTATTCGAACAACAGATCGCGCGGCGCAGGGAGTTCCTTCGCACAGAGGTGGCGCGTGAAAAAGCCGTGCTGCGTTCCATCCGCAAGGAGGTCGGCCACTCGTTTCACGAAGCTGTGTGGATGGTCACGCTAGTCATCCAGCAATTTCGTCTGGAACTGCGCTGGCTGGAGAAGCTGTCGAGTGAAGTCCAATCCCGCGCTCCCGCCCGAAGTCCCAAACAATCGAGTCGTATATGATTGCCTCGTCGTCTATGAAGCCACCCATGAAACCCGAACTCACCCGCCGCGCTTTCTCGTCGTCGTTGCTGACCGTTCCATTCCTCGCCCGAGCCCAATCCAACACCAGCCGGGCGCGCATCAAGATCGATCCCGATCGCGCCATCGGGACCATCGACCCGAAGATCTACGGCAACTTCGCCGAGCATTTGGGCCGCTGCATCGAGGGCGGAATCTTCGACGAAGGTTCGCCCCTTTCGGACTCTCAGGGCTATCGCAAGGACGTGATCGATGCCGTCAAAGCCCTCAACGTCACCCTACTGCGCTGGCCCGGTGGAAACTTCTCGTCGAATTACGATTGGATGGACGGAATCGGCCCGCGAGACCAACGGCCAAAACGTCTCGAGATGGCGTGGGGCACGGTCGAAGATAACCGGTTCGGCACACACGAAGCGCTCGGCTACTGCGAAATGTTGGGCATCGAGCCTTATCTCTGTGCGAATTTCGGCACCGGATCGTGGGTGGAAGCCCAGCGCTGGGTGGAATACATCAACTCTTCCGCCGACACCGCCATGACCCAACTGCGCGCCAAGAACGGCCGCGCGAAACCGTGGAAAGTGACTTATTGGGGACTCGGCAACGAGATGGACGGCCCGTGGCAAATGGGCCATCGCAGCGCGGAGGATTACGGCAAGTTCGCGCTCGAAGGCGCCAAGCTCATGAAGTGGACTGACCCGTCCCTCAAACTCGTCGCCGCCGGCTCTTCCAACTTCCGCCCGGACGCCGATTGGACCGGCTGGAACCGTACCGTGCTCGATTACCTCAAGCACCACATCGACTACTTATCGCTGCACACCTATGTCGGAAATCAGGCCAATGATTACTACGAATTCCTCGCCAGTTCCCTGCTCCTGAACGACCGTACGAAGACGGCGGAGGGTACCATCCGCGAAGCGCTCAGTAACGAGCCCGCGTCCAAGAAAATCTATATCGCGTGGGACGAATGGAACGTCTGGTATCGCGCCCGCGGCGAAGGAAAAGAGAGCGGGCGGCGCATCCTTGAAGAGCGCTACAACCTGGAGGACGCGCTGGTGGTCGCCACCTTCTTGAACACGTTCCTCAATAACGCGCACATCGTGAAGATCGCCAACATGGCGCAGCTCGTAAACGTGATCGCACCCATCTTCACGAGCGAAAAGGGGCTCTTCCTGCAGACCATCTACTACCCGCTTGCGCTATTCGCCAACAATTCGAAGGGCGTGGCTCTCGAGGTGTTCGTCGACGCGCCCACTTACAAATCGAAGACGCACGATTCCGTTCCTTACCTTGACGTTTCGGCCGCGCGCGACGGTGGAACGCTGGTCTTGAACGTCGTCAATCGCCACCGCGATCAGGCAATCGCCGTGGATATCGAAGCGGAAGACAGCAGCTTCGGCGGCAGCTATGCGGTATCCGAGGTCACCGGGCCGGACATCAAAGCCGAAAACAGCTTTGATGCAAGCCCGGTGAAGGCCGCAAAGAAAACGATCACGGCCAATGGCAACCGGATGCGCTATTCCTTTCCGCCGCATTCCTACACCATGATCAAGGGGTCGATCACAACGGCGTAAGCGTGCTGGCGAGCGTATTGACTTATGATCTCGCGAAGTTACGCACAACACCCGTGACTTTGAAGGAGTTGGAGCGACAGCGCGCAACCCTTCGCTCGAGGTATAGGTAGAACGAGCGATGACCCGTGACGCATGCGACGTTGAGATTGTCAGTGGCTTCGCCAGTCGCGGAATGGCGCCGTATTCCCGGATTGAAGCGCGTCTTTTCCTTCTTCAGCTAAAATCAAATTAGGGCGGCGTAGCTCAGCCGGTTAGAGCGACGGTCTCATAATCCGTAGGTCCGCAGTTCGAGTCTGCGCGCCGCCACCATTCCTATTTCAACTCCTGGTTGAGCAAGTCCAACTCCCGTCCGGCTTCGCTCAGCTTACCTTCAGCCGTCAACGACAAATAGCGTTTGAAGTGTCCGCGAATGGCGTCAAGCCGGGCATCCGTGCCTTGGGGCGCAGCCGATGTCACCGGTTGCCCGGGAACAATGCCAGCCGCACTCGCGGGCACCGGCGCCACCGCATTCGTTCCGTTCAATTCCGCCAACGCCTGCTCATACGTATCCGTATAAATAAGCCGGTTCCCCAGCGCCAGCACAATTTTCCGCAACTGCGGCATGCGCGCTTCCGTCGCCTGAATATAAATCGGCTCCACGTACAGGAAGTTATGTTCCACCGGCAGTACCAGCATCTGCCCGCGCAGCACCTGCGACCCCTGCTGATTCCACAACGTCAGATCCTTCGAGATGTTCTGATCCTGGTTAATGCGCGCGCTGATCTGCATCGGCCCCAGCGTCAACTCCTGCTTCGATAGCTGCAGCACGCGGATCTCGCCTAAGTGCGGCCCATCGCACCGCGCCAGCATCACCCCGATCAGGTTCTCCTTCGAGGTCGGCGTGAAGGAAGTCATCAGGAGAAATTCCGGCTTTTCTTCGCCCGGCAGATTCGCGATCACATAGGTCGGCGTCACCGGCTCCGGCGCTTTCTCCTGCCCGGATGAAGACCGCGCCAGATCCCAGATGTCCTCATGGTTATAGAACGCCTGCGGGTTCAGCATGTGATACGAGCGGTAAATCTCGGCCTGCGCCCGGAACAGAAGCTCGGGATACCGGGCGTGCGCGCGCAAGTCGGCGGGCATCGCCGATTCCGGCTGAAATAGCGTCGGAAACAGCGAGCGGTACGCCTGTATCAACGGGTCGCTCGGATCGAACACATACAAGTGAACGGTCCCATCGTAAGCATCCAAAGTGGCTTTTACCGAGTTCCGGATGTAGTTGACGGGTTCTCCGTTGGGCATCTCCACCGCGCGCGCGTACGGATGCGCGTCGCTGGTCGTGTAACCGTCCAGCATCCACACCAGATGCCCGTCATCCGTGATCACCATGTAGGGATCCGGGTCCCACTCCAGAAACGGCGCCAGCGTTCCCACCCGGTCCACGATGCGCCGATGAATCATCATTCGGCTCTCCGGCGTCAGGTATTCGGTCAGCAGGATGTTCGGGTCGGCTTCATGAATCGCCGCCGCCACGCGCATGAAGAAAGACGATACGGGAAATCCGCCACTGCCGTTGTAGCGGGTCTTCACGTTGTCCGCCCCGGATGGGTAATCGAACTCCTCCTGCGCCGTGTGCACGAACACCGGCTCCTGAGTTACTTCCCCGAAGTAGATTTGCGGCCGCGTGATCTTCAAGCTCGGCGTCTTCACTTCCGGCGGCATATTCTCGATGAGGTACACAGGCAGACCTTCCGGAGTCAGCTTGCTGACTTCCGCCAGCGCGACGCCGTACCCGTGGGTGTAAATGAATCGCGGGTTGATCCAGCCCGCATTCTTGATCTGCGTAATATCGAGCTCACGCGGCACCATCAGCGTCTGCCGGTACTGGCCGTTGATGGTGTACCGGTCTACATCCGTGTCGTTGAAGACGTAATAAGGCCGCAGCGCCTGGCTCTGCGTCACCGTTTCGTGAAACGCTTTCCAGTCCCACAGCCGGACGTTATCGAGCAGATTCCGATGGCTCGCGACATCGAGCGACATCTCCGTCGTGTTGGTGGGATACTCCACCGCCTGCACGCGGTTCTCAATCCCGTACGCGCTGCGCGTGGCGTGAATATGCGCATCGATGTACGGCGCCTCCAGCGAAATCTCGTTCGGCTTCACATAAAGTCCGGAGACCAGTTTCGGAATCACCCAAGTAACGGGCAGCAGGATCGCGAGGCCCAGCACTACGCGCCATTTGCCCAACCAGCCAAACACCGCCGCCGCCAGGCAGGCCCCGATCAACACCCATTGAAGCGGCAGGGCGACGTGATCCTCCAACCAGTCGATCCCCGCCATAAAGCCGTGCTCGTGCCAGACCATTTCATACCGGCCCAGGAAGTAGCGGCACGCGAGAGCGATCAGCACCACCGCCAACGCCCCGCGTAGAAACCGCGATTCGAGTCCGCCCGGCAAACGCAGCAGCGACAAATCGATATCGCGTACTTCGCGCAGTTCGCGGAACCGGAATCGCAGTTGCCAGACGCGCGCCGTGATCCAGAACAGGAGCGCGCACACAATGGCCAGCGTCAATAGATAATTCCGCAGAGCCGAATAGAAGGGCAGGTCGAACAAGTAGAATTTCAACGGGAGATGGAACACCGGATCGTGAAATGCGCCGGGCGCGTCCACAATGCCGCGGCTGCCGAAATATCGCACCACCGTCCAGTTTTCGAGCGTTCCGGAGGCGAGCAGCCATCCCAGAATCAGCAGTCCCAAAGTCATCAGGCGCAGATAGTTGGTGTGCTTCTCGCGGTGCACGCCGGCGAACCGCATGGCGCGCCAATGCGTGAAGAACAGCAGAGCAAACGCGAAAAGAGTAGCCACTGTGAGCGGCGCGTACGCGTAGGTGAACAGGCCCAACCAGGTCTCCAGTTGGCCGAGTTCCCGCCACCATGCATACTCAATCGCGAGCGCGGAACCTTCGCGCAGAACAAACACCAGGACGAACAGAACGGCGATGAGCCATACCAGACGCCCCGGTCTGGCGCCCCGCGGGGGACGATCAAACAGGACCTGTTCCATGTGTTCGGAGTGTATCAGTTAAAACGCGTTTTGCTCATGGCGCGGCAACGGCGATGGTCACGGTATCGGATGTTGCACCGCCAATGCTCACGCTTACAGGTACGCTGTTCCCTGTTGAAACGTTCGCCGGAAGCTGCACGTTGATTTGATACAGACCGACCGCGCCGGGGGTGAGACCCGAGAACTGCACCGTCCCCGCAACGCCGCCGATCATGACAACAGGAGTGGCCGTCGTGCTCGTCGCCGGCCTTCCCGGTCCGCCCACACCCGTCGGCGGCGGATTGGTCACCGGCCCCAACCCCGTGCAGTAGATAACGATGTATCCGCCCGGAGACGCCGGTCTTGCCGTCACCCCAGGGATGCTCCCGGCGGGCGCGGCCCACGTGTAATCCAGGTTCGTAACCACCCCTTGCCCGCTCCCGCTCGCGTTCAGCGTGTAGATCCCCGGTGCATACGGAACCACGTTCACGGTGGACGTTGACGTCTGCTGCCCCACGGTCAAGCTGGCGTTCACGGTACCAACCGGCGTCTCCCACGGCACCTGTAAATTCAACTGATTCGGCGAAACATAGAACATCGGCGCAACCGCGCTGCCGAATGAGAGCAAGGTCCCACCGAGGCTATTCGGCAGTGGCGTGGAGACGGCCGAAGCGGTTCCCTCCGCCATCTGCACTCCGAAAAGCGTGGCGATGCTCCCCGGTGCAAGCCCCTTTGAACCGGTGATCCCGAACGTCGCCGAGTTCACGAAGCCCGCGGCCGTAATGGTTGGCGCCGGAATGGGCACGGTGATATCCCACATACTGCGCCCGTGCGTGGACGCGCGCAGCAGCCTTGAACTCCGGTAAAGCGCCAAGCCCGTCACCACCGTGTTCGGAAGGCCATTCCCCAGCGGCTGCCAATGCGCGCCGTTGTCCCCGCTCAGGAACACTCCCACATCCGTCCCGATATACAAGTAAGCTGTATCCGGATCGATCACCAGCGCGCTCACCGGAACGTCCGGCAGGTCTCCCGTCAGGTCCGTCCAACTGGTCCCGCCGTTCGAGGTATAGAACACGTGCCCGGTCCCGTATCCGGTCGCCACCGCGTAAGCCGCCGAGGGTTTGCGCGGATCTTCCACGAAAGCTTCAATCTGCGCTCCTTCCAATCCGTTCTCGCAGAGCTGCCACGTCACCGGCGCGGCCTTCACGTTCGCCGTGCAGTACACATCCACACTCCCCGTGTCCGCGTCCTCATCGGAGAAAACCACGCCGGCGCCGTCCAAAGACATCACGGACACGGCTGAGACAGCGGAGATGATCGGTGTGATCCCGGACGTTAGGTTGGTCCAACTGGCCGCCCCGTCCGCGCTGCGCCAAAGCGCGGTACTCCCGCCGAAGTAGATGGTGCCTTCCGCCGAGGGGTCCGCGGCAACTACCCCGACAAACTGCACCTCCGTCTTCGGGATTCCCGCCATCACCAGTCCGAAGCTTCCCGGCGAGCCGCCTGTCAGCGATTTCTGAATTCCGTTTTGTTGGCATGTCGCGTAAACCGTCTGCGGGTTGAAAGGGTCCACAATGGTTGCGCCGCCATCCCCGCAGGTGGCATAGGTCCATTGCGGAACGCCGCTATAGACCAGCGTTCCGTTGTCCTGCGTCCCGCCGATCGCAAACGTTGGGTCGGCCGGGTTAATGGAAAATCCGGGATAGAACTGCGTCAGCGCCAGCGTCGTGTTCATGTTGGTCCACACCGTCGCATCCGTCGCGGCATTCGAGGACACATACACGCCGCCGTCATTGCCGGCATAAAGGAGCGTTCCATCGGTCGAAAACGCCACCGCGTGCTGATCCACATGCAGCGCTCCATAGCCGGTCGTCCCCCAGGTCGCGTTGCCGTCCAGCGAGCGCTGCAGCGTAAGGCCGCCTCCGAAAATCACCTTGGGGTCGACCGGCGAAACCGCCAGGGTATTGCGGTACCAATCTCCGCCGTAAGTGCTACCCGTATTCGCCGTCCAGGTGTTGCCGCCGTCCTGCGTTGCGAAAAGTCCTAGTGTCTTCGTCGAATCGGTCGGGTTGATGCCGGACATTCCCACGTAGACGATCTGCCCGTTCGAAGGCGCTACGGCAATCGCAATGCGTCCGATTCCCGCCGCCGGAATCGCCTCAGCCACCACTTTGGCCCAAGTCTGCCCGCCATCGCCCGAGCGGTAAAGCCCGGTCGTGGCGTCGTCAAAGAAGGGCCACGCCACACCCGCCCAGACCACGCCGCTGGTTCCCGGAACGAACGCGATCGCGCATCCGTTGTAGCCTTCCAGAACCGAATTCCACGAAGCGCCCCCGTCGGTGGACCGATAGACACCGCCGAAAGCTCCCGCCAATAAGACATTGCTATCGGTTGGACTCACGGCCAGTGCTCCGATGGCCGCGCCCACAAAAGGCCCGGGATAGTTTACCCACGTGGAGCCGCCGTCAGCGGATTTCAGAATGCCGGAACCGAAGTAACTGTCCTCATTGAAGTTCGCTTCTCCGGTCCCGACGTAGACCGTGTCGGGCTTCTGCGGATCGAGCGCGATCGAGCCCGTTGCGAGCGAAACCTGATTGTCCGTGATCGGCAGCCAGTGCGCTCCGCCGTCGATGGTCTTCCACAATCCGCCTTCCGCGCCGCCCGCATACGCCACCTGCGCGCTGCGCGGATCCACCGCCAGCGCGGTCACCCGCCCGGAACTGCCGCCCAACGACGTTTCCGGTTGCGGGCCGATCAACTGCCAGTTCTGGGAAGGATAGGCCGCATTCCCCGCCGCCAACAGCCGGTCCCGCGCCGCCAGCGCGCGTATGCGGCCACTGGCCGACACTTGGCCGCTTCGGTCCAGCCGGTGACGCATGAACCACTTCTCGCGATCGAGCGGAGATTCCCCGGACTCGTCATCTTGCTGCGCAAAAACAATGACGGAAAAGAAGAGAGCCACCCAAAACACGCGGTAGGACATCGGATGTTTCGATACTAACGGAAAACCACTGCAATTTGGTATTACACATTGCTTAGGGCCCGCGTCGACTTCACACCGTATCCCTCGCCACGCGGAACCCCATGTTGCCGGAAGCGGAGTCCGGCGTATTTCCCGTGCGCGCCGACTTCCGATACCCGTTGCAGTAGGAATAGTGGCAAAGGAAAGAGTTGTTCACATTCACGTCGGCCGCAATGATCTCCCCCGGCTGGAACGATATGTTCGAGACGGGGCCGGATCGAAACGTGCCGTTCCCGTTGCCAAGCAAGACGGCGATCTCGTTGGGGTTTCCGGTAACCATGTCGTCGTTTCCATCGTTATTCACGTCCGCTACGGCCGCCGCTCCGAAGCCCGCGTAATCGTAGCGGTCGAGGAACGACGGTGGCGCGCCGCAAAGCCCCGCGCTGACGCAAAGAAAGACAAGGGCGAGGGCCCCCGGACTACTACGCCGGGCCATTTAATCCTCCGAAACCGGGAACGAGAGCCCCGCGCTTGCGGTGTTGCTCAAGTAAATGGAGAATGCGGTGAGCGCAAGGTTACACTGGGAATAGAGCAGCCCGCTGGGAGCGCCCGTTGTCGAAAAAAGGTTATACAGCTCGTTGTTGACGATGCCGCCGAAGGCCGCGGCGAAGGTAGGCGCTGCTGGGTCAGTCGTGTACGAATTGCCGGTCTCGGCGGCGTTTCCGGCGGTGTGGTTGTAGAACTCGTATTGCGGCGTGTAGCTGCCTGCCGAGACTCCGGGCTGGGTTTGAGGGCTGGTATGCCGGGTCATTGCCGAGACCGCCGTGACCGGGTCGGTCAGGGGCCAGTAGCTATACATTCCCAGTTTTCCGCCGCCCTGCGGGCTTACGGTAACGTCCACGGTTCTAAACGCGACCGCGTGCGAAGTATCGCTGGGATTTTTGCGCCCACTCATCGCCGCTCCTTGGGTATGTACTCGGTGATCCTACCACGCCCCCTCGAAGAGTGAAGCAGGAAAACGGAAATCGCAGGAGCTCACTTGATCTGCACAAGCTGGCTTGCTTCCGTAGTTGCCAGCGGTGCGGAGATCGTCTGCGGCGCGCGCCAAAAATCCATATACGATGTGTAATGCACGCACGCGATGGTGCACTTCGGCGCGCATCCTTTTACCGTGATGAACTCGCGCCGGATATCCTCCACCGTGTACCGCGCCAGCGGTATCGCCGGAAACCCGCGCTGCTGGGAACAGTAATGCACCAGACCGTCCTCGCACACATATAGATATCGCGCGCCGGCCCTGCACTTCCATTCGTTCTCCACGCCGCGGGCGATATTGTCCTGGAAGAAATTGAGCCGCGCGTAATTCTTCTTGCCAAGATTCTTAACCTGGAGGTAGATACTCTGCTCTTCGTCGCTCAGCGGTTGTAACTGCCCTTCGTGATCGTGAATGATGCCGACCGTCGACGTGAAGCCCAGCTCCACGGCGCGCTTCGCTACCACCAAGGCATCGGACGGATTCCTGATGCCGCCGCCCACCACGGAGTTGATGTTGACATGAAACTCGGCATGCTCGCTCAGCATCACCAGCCGCGGATCTAGAGTCTTCAGGCTCTTCTTCGAAACCTGGTCCGGCTGCACGTTGTCGATGCTGATCTGCATATGATCCAGCCCCGCGTGGTTCAACCGCTTGATGCGGTCCACATTGAGCAGGAACCCGTTCGTGATCATCCCCACCAGCTTGCCGTGGCGGCGGATGCGCGCAATCAGTTCATCCAGATCGGGATGCAGCAGCGGTTCTCCACCACTGAACGAAATGATCGAAGTCCCCAGCGCCGCAAGCTGGTCGATACGCGCGATCATCTTCTCCTTCGGCACGGGCCCCGAAAAGTCGTCGTATTCATTGCAATACTCGCACGCGAGGTTGCACCGGCGCGTGGGGATGATGTGGGCCAGCACGGGATGGCTGGTGGACGCCACTCCATGCGCCAGCATTCGCCATTCGCGAACCCGGCGAACCAGCGCTTTGACGTCCCGTTTCAGGCGGAATCCTAACCCTGGCATATGCGGAAACGACAATTACACCACAACATTATTGTTTCAACATGACAAGCTTCTGATCGGTGGACCCGCGCCGCCCCGTCAGGTGACGAGCTACCTCGAACGTCTTTCCGTCCGCCGTCAGGGTCCAACGCTCTTTATAACTCACGGCGTTCCCGTTCCGCGTCCCGGAAAAATTCACCAGCAGGGCGTTCCCGTCCCAGTGGCCATCCGTGCTCATCGTCATGCCTAAAATATCGTTGTCTTTGGAGGAGCCGTCCAGCGGCACGCGAATCGTCAGGTCCTGGCCATCCCGCGTTCTTTTGATTACCAGTTCCTTGTCTCCTTGGGTAATGCGGTCGGTAATCGCGGAGACCGCCGGCAGTGGACCGAAATCGCTCTGCGAAGCATCCATTTTCCAGGTTCCTGTAAAGCTCGGATGCTCCGCGGCCGATAATGCCATAGAACCCGCCAGGGCGGCCATTGCCGGAAACCACACCAGGAGCGCGCGGCGTCTCAGCGTATGTTGCTTTCGCATAAAACCAATTCTACCTTTCCTCTCCGCGAATCTCCTCTTGCCGTAAATGGAATTGCGTGGGTATACTTTGCTTTTCATACCGGACTTTCGAAATGACGGCATCGGAACCGCTCGACCCACTCGCTCCGCAACGTGAGGCCGCCTTCTTTTACGGTCTGTTTCTGCGTGGACATTCGCTGGACGCCTTGCGCCAGGACATTGACATCTCGCCGCGAGTGCGCGATAAGTGGCGCAAAGCAAAGGATTTCCAAGCCGAATTCCGCGCCGATCTCGAGCGCATCTACGCCTTCCGCAAACAGGTTCTAGCCGTGTTTGAGGCGCTGGTTCACAACGAAGCCGTCAACTCCCAGCAGCGCCGCCAGATTCAGTAGCCGGTATTTCCGGTGATGTAAAGGTTCGGCGACACACTTGCTTACAGAAGTAAGCAGCTTCGATTCGCTGCAACGAGACCTTCTATGAGCTTTACTATCTACCTGATCGGTTACGCCTTATTTGTCATCGGGCTGGGATATGCCGCGTACCTGCTGCACGTCCCCGCCCAGTGGATCGGCGTTGGTGTAATCATCTTTATCGGCCTCGGCATCTTCACCGGGGTAAAGTCGACGCGGTCCAAGGATCCGTCGTAGTCCTAACGCGCAGCTTCGATCAACCCCCGGAAAAGCCGCATTTGCGCAGCGTCGCAATCCGCCATATTTTCCGGGTGCCATTGAACGGCGATCGCAAACCGCCGGTCGCGCCGTTCCAGCCCTTCCACCGTTCCATCTTCCGCGACTGCCGTCACCATCAGCCCATCACCGACCGCGTCAACCGCCTGATGATGGCGTGAGTTAACTGGAACTTCTTCCGTCCACAAAAGCTTGGCCAACCCGCTGCCGCCGGTTACTTTCACCGCATGCGCCGCCTCTGACTTCTGCGTTCCCGGCTCATGTTCGTGCCCCTCCATATGCTGCACCAGCGTTCCCCCGTGCGCCACGTTGAAAAGCTGCAAACCGCGGCAGACTGCCAGCACGGGTTTGTCGGCTGCCAGCGCCTCGCGCAGCATCTCGCGCTCCAGATTATCCCGGGCATCGTCCGGCGTTTCGGTCCGGGGTCCCAGCGGCTGTCCGTACAGCGCCGGATTCACATCCACACCCCCACTGAGCAGGAGCGCGTCGAAACCTTCCAGCGTCCGCGGACCCGTTCCGGCCACCACCGCAACCGCCTCGCCGCCCGCCATCTCGATCGCGCGGAGATAAGCGTCGACGTTGTATTCCGCATCGTGCGTCACCGCCACGCGCGGCCTTTTCTTTTGCCCGTTCACTATTCCAATCCGCCTCCCAAACGCTTCTTCAGGGGCAGAAGAAAGTGCAGCGTCACCAGATTCAGCACCGCTAATCCGACGGCGATCTCTTCACGCCCCACCGCCACCGCCGCTCCGATCGCACCCGTATTCCAGATGCTCGCCGCCGTCGCCGTTCCCCGCACCGTCACGCCTTCCTTCAGTATTGCCCCGCCGCCGACGAAGCCGATTCCCGCAATCAACCCCTGCAGCACGCGGGACACACCCGCCGGGTCGCCGGGCGCCAGCGATTGCGCCACCAGTAGATACCCGCAACTCGCCATCGCCACTATGGGAAAGGTCCGGACTCCCGCGCTATGCGCTTCCTTCTCCCGCTCCCATCCGATCGGCAGAGAGATGAGATAAGCGAGCCCGATCTTTTCCACGTTGACCCATAAAGAATGCCAATCGAAATTCAAGTACATCTGTCTCGTGGTACTCTACCGCGAAACGTCCATCGATGCAGCCGTCCTCGCAGCAAGCCGCTGGTCCCGTAGCTTCCCGACCGTTTAAACATCTGGAGTTGCTCATTCACATCTTCGTGGTCGTGCTGCTTGTATCCAACCTCGTGGCCGCCAAAATCACCAAGATCGGCCCGCTTACTTTCAGCGGCGCGCAGATGCTTTTTCCCATCACTTACATCTTCGGCGATATTTTCACTGAGGTTTACGGTTATGCCGCTTCCCGGCGCGCCATCTGGATTGGCTTTCTCGCTTCCGGGTTACTCGCGATTCTCGGCGCGTTCGCCGTTTCCCTTCCGCCTGCGCCCGGATTTCAAAACCAGTCCGCCTACGCCACTGTCTTCGGCGTGGTTCCGCGGGTGATCGCCTCCAGCCTGATCGCTTACTGGGCCGGCGAATTCGCGAACTCGTTCACCTTGGCTAAGCTCAAGCTATTCACCGGTGGCAAGTATCTTTGGACCCGCACCGTCGGCTCCACAGTCGTCGGACAGGCCGTGGACACCATTCTCGTGATCACGCTACTGTTCGCTGGAACCGTCCCATTCGCCGGAATCGTCAACCTGATTCTTTCAGGTTATTTGTTTAAAGTAGTGTATGAAATCGTTGCTACTCCGCTGACCTATAAAGTTGTAAACTTTTTGAAGGCAAGCGAAGGGATCGATACGTTCGACAATTCCACCAATTTCAATCCGTTCCGAGCATCGTAATCGAGCCTCATAATAGAGAAAAATGCCATTTCCCACCCATCGCGGTAGACGTCTCCGTTCGAGCGAGCGCATGCGCTCTCTGATTCGCGAGACACGTTTAAACCCCGCCCATTTCATACTTCCTCTTTTTATCGGTCCCGGCGAAGGCGTCCGCCGCGAGGTTGGCTCGATGCCCGGCGTTTTTCAGTTGTCGATCGACCAGTTCATCCGTGAGTGCGAAGAGGTCCGTTCTCTCGGCATCGGCGGCGTGATTCTTTTTGGGTTGCCGGTGTGGAAAGATGAATCCGCGTCCGAAGCGTCCAGCCACAATGGCATCGTTCAACAAGCTTTGCGCGCCGCCAAAGCCGCCGTTCCGGATCTGCTTCTCATCACCGACGTTTGCAATTGCGAGTACACCAGCCACGGCCACTGCGGTTATGTGGTGAATGGCGACGTCGATAATGACACCACCATTGAGTGGCTGGCCCGCACCGCCGTATCCCACGCCCGCGCCGGCGCGGATATCGTCGCTCCTTCGGACATGATGGACGGCCGCGTCGAAGCCATCCGGAAGGCGCTTGATCTCGAAGGTTTTCATCAGACCCCGATCCTCGCCTACTCCGCCAAATTCGCTTCCGCTTTCTACGGACCTTTCCGCGAAGCCGCCGATTCCGCGCCACAGTTCGGCGATCGCCGCACGTACCAGATGGATCCCGCCAACGCCCGCGAAGCCATGCGCGAGATCGCCATGGACATTGACGAAGGCGCGGATATGATCATGATCAAGCCCGCGCTTTCGTACCTCGATCTGATTCGCGAAGCCCGCGATCGCTTTGACGTCCCGATCGCCGCCTATCAGGTGAGCGGCGAATATTCGATGATCGTTGCCGCCGCGCGCAATGGCTGGATCGACCAGGATCGCGCCATGCTCGAAACCCTCACGTCCATCCGACGCGCCGGCGCGGATTTCATCCTCACCTACTTCGCGAAAACCGCCGCGCGCGTGCTCGCTTAACCCGGCTGCGCGGTCGTCTGATAAACTGGACTTTTCCGCAGGATTGGCCAGGTAGCTCAGTTGGTAGAGCAGCGGACTGAAAATCCGCGTGTCGGGGGTTCGATTCCCTCCCTGGCCACCAAAAAACGGTTTTCCGCAACTCCGTCTGCTTCAGCCACGCACTAACCCTCAGCCGCCACCGCTAGCTTGGCTCTGTGTTTCCCCGACCTCCCTCGGCAGTTCAATCCTGAACCGCGATCCCTTCCCTACTTCGCTCTCCACCAAGATCTCCCCGCCCATCATCCGGCAGAAGCGGCGCGCAATCGCCAATCCCAATCCACCCCCGCCGAGATGCGCCGGCCTCGAGTTCTCCGATTGCGAAAACGGCTGGAACAACTCCCTAAGAGACGCTTGATCGATCCCGATCCCCGTGTCCTCAACCGTAAAATCAACCCATTCCCGCCCGTCTCGTTCCTCCGCCGTAACCGTCAGCCTCACCAGGCCGTTCTGCGTAAACTTGGCCGCGTTTGAGAGCAGATTTAGAACGCTCTGCCGGACTTTCGCACAGTCCGCGTACATCGAACCGAGTCCGTTCGCGGCTTGACGCTCCCACTGGTTGCGATTTTTCAACAACAGCGGCCGCGCCGCGTCTTCCAACTCCCGCACCATCTGAGCAATCGGGAACGTCTCCAGATTGAGTTCCATCCGACCCGCTTCGATCTTCGATAGATCCAGCACGTCGTTGATCATCGTGAGCAGATGCTTCCCGGAAGTTTGGATCTTCTGCAGATCCTCGACAAACCCGGATGTGGTCATCGCGTCGGCTTCTTCCTGCAGCATCTCGCTGTACCCGATAATCGCGTTCAGAGGAGTGCGCAGTTCGTGGCTCATGTTCGCCAGAAACTGGCTCTTCGCCAAGCTTGCAGCGTCCGCAGCCGCCTTGGCCGTCTTTAACTCCCGTTCGGCTTCGATCCGATCGTGAATATCGGTATTCGTGCCGAGCCATCGCACAATCGCACCGCCCCCGCGCCGCACTGCCACCGCACGGCCCAAATGCCATCGAAACATCCCGTCGCTCGCGCGCCGGAGCCGGAACTCCACCTCGTAGGGTTCGCCTGTGCTGAGTGAACGCATCCAGCGTTTCACGCATTCCGCCGTGTCTTCCGGATGCACCACGTTCAACCAGCCGGAACCCAGCATCTCTTCGGCGCTTCGGCTGAAGTAGTCCAGCCCGCGCTGATTCACATAATCGAGTTGTCCGTCGCTCTTCGCCGTCCAGACCTGCTGCGGCATGGCCTCCGCCAGTTCGCGGTAGCTGTCGGGATCCCCCCTGTCATCCCGATGCTGGTCCGGACTAAGCTCGCCTTGCCCGTCATTCATTTGATTTATCTGACACCATTATCCGTGAAGCGATTCCGAGCTAGACCCGTTTTCCACGGTTAACCCGAAAAACTGCTCGAAAAACCTTCACGTTCGCGTACAATATCCATTCTGTGAAGACCCGACCGGCTCTCTTCCTTCTCGTCTTGCTTTCGCTCTTACCGCGCCCAGCCGAGGCTTCCTGCTCCGCCACTTCGGCGAGCGACATTCTTACGGGCCAGTACAACGCCTACCGCACCGGGGCAAACCTGAACGAAACCGTGCTCTCCCCGTCCAATGTGTCCGCTGCCAACAGTTTCGGCTTCCTCTTTTCGATCCCGGTGTCTTCCACCGCCATCTACGCCCAGCCCCTGATCGTTCACAATCTGACGATCAACGGACAGGCGTATTGCACCGTAATCTTCGTCGCCGGCATGGACAACTCCATCTACGCCTTCGATGGCGATAATCCGCCTACCGCCTACGCTCCGTACATCTGGAAAACGCCGCCGTTCGGCACGCCCGTTTCGTACACCACCTCGAAGTATTCCGGCTTCCTGTCTTCCGGAATCCTAAGCGCTCCGGTCATCGACCTCACCAACGGCGTCCTTTACTTCACCAGCCTCGCGGAAGAAGGCTCCGGTACTTCCGGTTGGGTTTTCCGGCTGCACGCAATCGCGCTTTCCACCGGGCTTGAATTCTTTTCCGGTAGCCCGACGGGAGCCGTCATCAGCGGCAGCGTCCCGGGAACCGGTGACGACTCTGTTTCCGGAAACGTCCCCTTTGTCGCCAGCCATCAATATCAGCGTCCCGCGCTCCTGAATGTAAAAGGAACCATCTACGTTTCGTTCGGATTCGGAACCGCCCTTACCGGCTCGGAGACGACCAATCCATTTCACGGCTGGCTTTTCGCCTACAAGAGCTGTATGTCGGGTTCCACCACCTGCCCTACTGACCCGCCCTGCTACTCCGGCCCGGCCTGCGCACTCCAGCAGATTTCCGTTCAAAACACCACCCCCAACTCCCACGCAGGCGGCATTTGGATGTCCGCCCGCGGTCCGGCCTGGGACGGCGGTTCCTCCATTTTTGCCGCTACCGGCAACGCCTGCGACAAGGGCGGAAACCCGCTCAATTGTCCGGCTCAGGAATCGGGTGAAAGCGTTCTCAATACCGCCAACGCTGATTTCTTCTCGCCAGCCGCGTCATGGATCACTACCCTGGACTACAACGACATGGACCTCGGCAGCTCCGGAGTCCTTCTGATCCCGCCCGCCTCCGGCCCGGCCACCAGTTCCTACCTGATCGCCGCGGGTAAGACCGGCTCAGTCTACCTGTTGCAGACCACCGCTCTCGGCGGAGAAACGGCCTCGCCTTATCAAACCTTTCAGGCTTCGGGCGCCACCCCGCAATGCCCCAGCAACCTGCCGGCTTACAACCAGCCGCCGCTCGGTACCCCCGCCAATCCAGGCTACTGCGATGAAATCCACCATCCCGCTTACTGGTCCATGGGCGCCAGCGGCTTCCTGTACGTCTGGGCCCAGTCGGACATTCTGCGGGCTTACGCGTTCAACTCGTCCGGGAATAACCTCTTTAATCCCACGCCCGTTGCCACCTTCACCCCCCGCACTATTCCCGGCAATGGGGGAATCCTCGCCGTCTCCTCCCATCAAACCTCGAACGCCATTCTTTGGTCCATCACCGCCCAATCCGCCTACGGTGGCGGAGCGCTCAGTGCCTTCCGGCTCTGGAACTCGGCCGATTCCACACCGGTGCTGCAAAAGCTTTGGGATAGCACCGGGGGTGCAACCAATTTCTTCATTGCGCAGCGTTTTATCCAGCCGCTCGTCTCAAACGGCAAGGTCTACGTGACCACCGCGATGCCGGA
Organism: Bryobacteraceae bacterium; assembly: GCA_965225785.1. Lineage (GTDB taxonomy): Bacteria > Acidobacteriota > Terriglobia > Bryobacterales > Bryobacteraceae > Bog-113. The sequence continues at coordinate 1,033,929 of CBDDBV010000036.1, forward strand.
TTCGAACGGAAACTTCCAGATCTTCGTCTACGGGCTTTGCTCTGAGCAAGCCTCCGGCTGCGCGGTTCAACCCTGAAGTGTTTCAAAACTCCAACAACTGACCGAAAATTGTTTGGTGTATTAACTACCCTCGAATCTTTTACTTACAATCAAACATTCTTTTGTCGTTACCGACAAATTGCAACATTTATGCAATACTTGTGTTGGAAACGGCTAATCCTGCGATGTCCCAGTTGAACGAGGCAATCGCTCGTTATCACAAAATCTTAGAATCGGAAGCCTACCGGGATCTTTCCTGGGTGAAAGAACTTCAGGAAAGGATGGAAGCGGATCAGCTTTCGTCCGGTGGGCGATTGTTATGTCCGTTCTTGCGGCCCAACTTTGTCACCCAGCGCCAATATGACGCTCTGGTGAAAGCGGGCGAAGCTTTGCTTTCCGCCAACTATCGCATGCAGCAGGTGGTGCTTGCGTCGCCGCGCCTTCTTGCCAAGCTCGAACTTCTGCCGGCCGAGAAGATGCTGGCCTCCATCGATCCCGGCTACAACATTCCGGAAGTTTCCTCCAACCTGGATCTCCAGTTTTCGAACGGATCCCTCCAGGTCACTCAGTACAACGGGGATGCTCCCACCGGCGTCGCTTACACCGAAAACCTGGCCGACATCTTCTACGATTCGCCTCCCGTTAAAGAGTTCCGCCGCAAGTACACTTTGACGCACGTCGGCGGAAAAGAGCCGTTTCTCGCGGCGCTCCTCGAAGCTTACAACCAGTTTCTGGCTCACCGTCATGCGGGCAACGGAAATGGACGCGCGAATGGCAATAGCCAGCCCAAACGCCCCAACATCGCCCTGCTCGAATTCCGCCAGGCCAATCGCAAGAGCGAGTTCGAAATATTCCGGGCCTATTTCAGACGAGAAGGTTTCCAGGCGGAAATTCTTTCGCCGGAACAACTCGAATACAAGAACGGCAAGTTGCGCGCCGGCAGTCTGGAAATCGATCTTGTTTACCGCCGCTTTAGCGTCCAGGAATTTCTGGTGCGCTTCGATCTTTCGCACCCGCTGGTCAAAGCTTATCGCGACCTGAAAGTCTGCGTCATCAACAGTTTCCGCTCGGAGATGGCCCATAAGCGTGCGATGCTCGCCCTGCTGAGCGACGAGACTCTTACCGCCAGGTTCCCCATCGCGGAGCGCAAAGCCATCCGTGAGCATGTTCCCTGGACGCGTCTTTTGCAGCCGGGCATGGCCACGTACGGTGACGCCCAGGTGGAACTTCTGGACTTCGTTCGCGATCGTCGTGAAAAGCTGGCTCTTAAGCCCAACGAAGATAGCAGCGATCAGCCTTCGTTCATCGGCGCCGAAATGGATCAGTCCGCGTGGGAGCGCGCCATTCGCCAGGCGCAGCGTTCCCTATACGTGGTTCAGGAGCGCGTGGAGCAGGCTCGCCTGCTGTTCCCCCTGCTGAGCTATGGTCACCTGGAGTTCCGCGAAATGAATGTCGACGTGCATCCCCAGGCGTTCCTCGGCAAAGTCTCCGGCTGTTCCAGTTGGCTAAGCGCGTCCGGCAGCGGCGGATTCTCCACCTCCGCCGGCATCACCCCGACTTTCATCATCGATTCCAAATCCTAAGCTTTCGGTAAACGGCAAAGGCTGCGGAAGCGCGCCTGGTTGCGCCACGCCCAGTTCTTCAAACTTGCGCGCCGTCGAGAGCAGCCGCGTTTCCATGCTGGTGCGCCCCTTGTCGTATGCCTGCACGGCGCTCCGCAGGGATTTTCCCACCTCCTCATAAAAGTTCGCGAACACCTTCACGCGGTCATACAACTGCGCCCCCAGCTTCCGAATCTCTTGCGCATTCCGTGCCAGTTGCTCCTGCTTCCAGCCGTACGCCACCGCTTTCAAAAGCGCGATCAAAGTAGTCGGCGTCGCCAGAATCACGTTGTTCTGCACGCCAAACTCGAGCAGTTCCCCATCCACCTGCAGCGCCGCGCTGAAGAAGACTTCCCCCGGCAGAAACGCCACCACAAACTCCGGGGAGCAAGCCAGTTGCGAAGCGTAAGCTTTGCTGGCAAGCATCTTCATATGAAGCCGGATCTGCTTCGCGTGCTCCTCAAGTTTCACCCGCCGCGCGCTTTCATCGGTCAGTTCACAAGCCGCCAGGTAAGCCGTCAGCGGAACCTTCGCATCGACGACGATCTGTTTCTCGTTTGGTAGCTGGATCACCAGGTCCGGCCGCATGCGCGCCTCCGCACCGCTGATTCCGGTCTGCTCGGCGAAGTCGCAGTACTCGATCATACCGGCCATCTCCACCACGCGCCGCAATTGAATCTCGCCCCAGCGACCGCGCGCGGTGGGACTCGCCAACGCCGTCGCCAGCTTCCTCGTCTCCGTCTCGAGCGACGCGATCTGGCCGGTCAACAAAGAATACGACCCCACCCTGTCGCGCTCCACTCTCTGAACATTGGCTTCCACTTTGTCAAGCGCGTCCCGCAGCGGCTTCACCATTTCCCGCATGCTCCCTGAAGCGTCGCTCTTCAATCGTTCGAAACGTTCCTGCGCCAGCTCCAGAAATTGCGTGCTGCTCTCGCGCAGCGCTTCCGACGACGCCGCGCGAAACACCACCGACATCTCCGCCGACGCCGACTCCACCGTGCTCAAGCGGCCCTTCAACTCGCCCAGCGCGGAAAGCAGACGCGCATTCTCCCCCCGCGCGCCGTCCACTTCCGCAGCTTGTTTCGTAAGTGCATGAATGCGTTCCCGAAGTACCAGGTAACAGAGCGCCGCCCCCGCCACCGACGCGAGTAGGCAATAGACAAACGTCACCCGATCGCCCACTCCACCCGCGCCCGCAGGTTCGCCACTCCCGCCGTATAGCGTGTATCGCCCACCGTGAACGCGATCACGTCCTCCAGCCACTCATGCCATGTGCCATCCGAATCATGCGACGCCACCGTCACCGTGTACTCGCCCGGGCAGATATCGCACCGGAACCGGAACGTCAGCCGCAGCGAATCGCCCGCCCGCCGCGGCCCCAGCTTCAACTGCTCCAGTTCCGTGTTCGTCCCATACACGTTCAGCCCGATGCGCGTCCGAATCAGAATCCCAATCACCGGATCTTCCACCGTTGCGGCGAACTCCACGTCAACGCGAATCCCCGCGTCTTCGCCGCTCATCCAGCCGCGCACCGCGCTCCCGTTCGCATCGATCAATTCCACCAGCCGGACCCGTGCGCGTCTGTCGCCCGCCCGAAACGCCGGATCCATCTCCGCGCTTTCCGCCTGCTCCGCGCGCCAGCGCTCAGCCGCATGCTTTTTCCATCGTTCCAGAATCTCCCGCGGATCGCCCTGCGCAATCACCGCGCCTCGTTCGATCCACCAGATTTCATCGCAGAATTCCCCCAGCAGCGTCTCATTCCACGTCGCCAGCAGAACGCTCTCGCCGTGGTGCCGCGCGGCGGTCAGTTCGCGGCGCTTACGCAGCAGCTCTACCGGCTCGCAGGCGTCGAGCGCATAGTCCACGGCGGCGACGCCCCGCACCGCCCGCAATGCCGCCGATATGGCCGCGCCATCTTCCCCCAGCAATCCAATAATGGCGTGTTTCGGAACGCCTTTCCCCAGAAACTCGACCTCGCCCGTCATTCCCGGTCATATGATAGCGGTTTGAGCGAGTTGCGCGCGCGTGCCAAAGGGGTGGCCTAGTCGCAGCGGCGTTTCCGTTTCGCCGCCCAACGGTTGCCGGCAAGAAGCGCAGCGGACGTTTTTGGCCGAGCCGTCACGCGTGCTCCTCCGGCTCCCCAGACCCCCGCTCATGCGCTTCGGCTTTCCGAAGCAGAGCGCGGATCTTCTCTCTATCGCCTTCGACCAACGAGCGAAGCTGAGCGATTTTCCGGCCTTCCTCGTCCTCGGGTTCGTTGACAGTCATAGTACCCCTCGACTCTACTGCCCGCTTTCCAAGCGTTCGATCCGTTGTTGATGCGCTCCCGCGATTCGGGCCAGAGCCCGTATGTTCTCCGCATCGATCTCGATCGCTCCGCGGAGTGCATCGATGCGCTCGCGTTGCGCTTCGCCCTCGCGATGCTGTAACTCCATGTTCCCCGTAAGCGCTTCCAGACGTTCGTCGAGGTTCATAAGTACGTATGGCTTTTCGTCAAGCCGATTCCCCCACCAGGTGCAACACGATCAGTCGCTGGTGCGGCCGCGTCCGGTGCTCGAACAGATAAATCCCTTGCCAGGTCCCCAGCGCCATCCGCCCGCCCACCACCGGTATCGAAAGAGAAGTCTGCGTCAGTACCGCGCGGATATGCGACGGCATATCGTCCGGACCCTCCGCCGTATGCCGGTACCAAGGCTCTTCTTCACGTACCAGCCTTCGGAAAAACTCATTCAGATCCCGCCCCACATCCGGGTCGGCATTCTCCTGAATAGTCAACGACGCCGAAGTATGCTGCACAAACACCGTCAACAGCCCGGTCTGAATCTTCTGCTCGCTCACCCATCCGGCGATCTCACGAGTGATCATCAGCAAGCCCTGTCCGCGCGTCGAAACGGTCAGTGACCGTGTGAACTGCTTCATCTACTCGACGGTCACGCTCTTCGCCAGATTACGCGGCTGATCCACATCGCATCCGCGCCGCACCGCCACGTGATAGGCCAGCAATTGCAGCGGCACGATCTCCAGAATCGGCAGCAGCAAATCGTCCGAAGTCGGAATCGTAATCACGTGGTCCGCAATCCGCGAAGCTTCTTCATCTCCCTCGCAAACCACTGCTACCACGATCCCTTCGCGCGCCTTCACTTCCTGAATGTTCGAGACCGTCTTCTCATACAGCAGCCGGCTCTCGTCCCGCGTCGTATCCCGCGCCGCCAACACCACCACCGGCAGCTTCTCATCGATGAGCGCGTTCGGCCCGTGCTTCATCTCGCCCGCCGGATAACCCTCGGCGTGAATATACGAAATCTCTTTCAGCTTCAACGCCCCCTCGAGCGCCATCGGGAAATGCACGCCGCGCCCCAGGAACAAAAAGTCCGTCGCGCGGTGCAGCTTCCTGCCCAACTCCTCATAAAGCGTATCGGCCGAAAGCACGGCTTCGAGTTTCCCCGGAATCCGCAACAGTTCCCGCACCAGCCGCTGCGAATCGCAATCCTTCAGCGCGCCGCGCGTCTGTCCGAGATACATCGCTAGCAGAAACAGCGCCGTTAACTGGCACGTGAACGCCTTGGTCGAAGCAACTCCAATCTCCGGCCCCGCATGCGTGTAAATCGATCCCGAAGCTTCGCGCGTGATCATGGACCCGACCACATTGCAAATCGCCAGCGTCTTCGATCCCTTGGATTTCGCCTCCCGCTGCGCGGCCAGCGTATCCGCCGTCTCGCCCGATTGCGAGATCACCACAGTCAGCACCTCGTTCGAGATAATCGGATCGCGATACCGGAACTCGCTCCCGTAATCCACCTCAACCGGAATCCGCGCCAGCCGTTCGATCATGAACTTGCCCGCCAGCGCCGAGTGCCAACTCGTCCCGCACGCGATGATCTTCACCGACTTGAAATCACGAAACTGCTTCGGGGAAATATCCATCTCGTCCAGGAAAATGCGCCCGGATTCCTGTCCCACGCGCCCCAGCGTCGTATCCCGCACCGCCCGCGGTTGCTCAAAAATCTCCTTGAGCATGAAGTGCTTGTAGCCGCCTTTTTCGGCCATGATCGGGTCCCACAAAATATGCTGGACCTGCCGCTTCACCGCGCGCCCTTCAAAGTCCGTCAGCCGCACGCCGTCTGGCGTCAGCACCGCCAAGTCCCCATCATTCAGAAAGAACATGTCGCGCGTGTGGCTCAGGATCGCCGGAACATCGGAGGCCACAAAATACTCGTTGTCTCCCAGTCCGATCACCACCGGCGGCCCATTCCGCGCCGCTACAATCTTGTTCGGATCTTTTCGCGAGAGCACCGCAATCGCGAATACCCCTGTCAGATCCTTAACCGCCGCCCGCACAGCGTCCTCCAGCGGCCGATCCGAATACTTCTCCACCAGGTGCGCGATCACCTCCGTGTCCGTCTCCGTCTTGAAAACGTGCCCTTCATTGATGAGCTGATCTTTCAATGACAGATAGTTCTCGACGATTCCGTTATGCACCACCACGATGTCGCCCGAACAATCGCGGTGCGGATGCGCATTCTCTTCGGTCGGCCGCCCATGCGTAGCCCACCGTGTATGCCCCACTCCGAACGCCCCATCCACAGGATCGATACGGACCACCTCTTCGAGGTTCCGCAGTTTCCCCGACGCGCGCCGCACGCCCAGAGATTGATCGTCGCAGTAGACAGCGAGACCGGCCGAATCGTACCCGCGGTATTCCAGCCGCTTCAGGCCTTCCAGAATAATGGGAACTGCTTTGCGTTGGCCGATATAGCCGACGATTCCGCACATATAGGTATTATGTACGTCGCGCGGGCTCGGGGTCTCTAGAAACTGGCTCTGGTCAACGTATGAGCTTTACGGCCTATAATTGCTAAATTTGTCGCGTCGCCCTGATAAAAGGCAGGAACATTCGATGTCCTACCTTCGTAGATCACAAGCCCGTACAGAACCAGACTGCGACTTCCAAACTCTCGCGTGACATACTGCACCTATCTACGTGCGGCGTTGGCTGGGAGGCAGGGATTCGAACCCCGATACGCAGATCCAGAATCTGCAGTCCTACCGTTGGACGACCTCCCAAAAGCCGACTCTTCACTTTAACAAATGCATCGTTAACAAGTCGCGGCGGCGGGTCATACTTCCAGCCCAACCGACCTCATCAGTTCCAGCGCATTGCTTCGCGTCACAACACCCGGACGCATGCGGTAATCGAAATTAATGCGACCGTCCTGGATGGAGTCTTCGAAGTGAACATTCGCGGCGCTCACCAGCGAATCCGCGATAGCGGACAGCGCCAGATCGTGCGTGGTGGCGAGCCCCATCGCGCCGCGTTCCAACAACCCGCGCAGAATGGCTTGCGCGCCGATGCGGCGGTCGTGCGAGTTGGTTCCGGCTAGTAGTTCGTCCAGCAGGAAGAGCACTGGCCGCGGCAGTTCCAGAATCTGGCGAATGCGAAGGATCTCGGCGTAGAAGCGCGAGATGCCGCCCTCGAGCGAGTCCGACGTCCGGATCGACGCGCCGATGGACAGCTCCGAAATTTTCAACGCCCGCGCGCGAACCGGTGCGCCCGCCAATGCGAGCACCGCGTTTAATCCCACCGTGCGCAGCATCGTGCTCTTGCCGGACATGTTCGATCCGCTGACAATGAGCAAGCTTCGGTCGCGGCCGAGTTCGATGTCGTTCGGGATGCAGTCCGCGAGCAGAGGATGCGCGAGTGCCTGCGCGCGTAGGGAAGGCGGCCCGTGCGTGATCTCGGGCAGAACATCCTCGGGATGCTCATAGGTGGCGGCGGCGAGCGAGTTGATGGCTTCGAACTCCGCCACCGCGTCCAGCCATTGCGGGATCGAGTGGGCGTGGCGCTGGCGCCAGAGTTCCACGGCGAAGCTGATCTGCGTGGTCCAGAGAATCAGCGGGCCGAAGATCCGCAGGAACAGGTTATCCCGCGATTCCAAAAGCTCAATCAGTCGGCCAAGGCCGCGGATGGATTGCGAAGCTTGGCGGGGCTGGTCCAACGCCCGGCGCATGCTCGCCAATCGCGGCGATGTAAACTGCTCCTGTTCCAGCCGCGCCAGCGTTCCCGCCAACAGCGCAAGATCATGACTGGGTTCTTCGGCGTCATGCGCGATGCGGCTCACCACCGCCCGCCAGCGGAAAAAAATAGCGGCTTCAATCAGCGCGACGGCAATGACGGCGATGCGTAGGCGCGGGTCGCCAAACAGAGTCAACGTCAAAGCGCTCAACAGAATCAGCCCTACGACGGAAAGCGCGGCGGCCACGTAGCGCAGTGTGGACGGGATGGGAACCGGATCCGCGACCGCCCATCGCGCCAACGCTTCGGGATTCACACCCGCCCGGAAATCTTCCCCAAGCACGGCGAGGTCTTCGCGCAGATCCAGCCGATCCCGCATGTCGTTCACCGCCTCGTGCCGCGACCGAATCTCCGCCGCATTTGCCGGCGCCCGCAGCCATTCGGCTAACCGGTTTTCACCGGCGCGCGTCCTGCAAACCGACAGCAGTTGAAACAAGGAGTGCTTTCCGAAAACATCCAGATCGACCGCGTAAGGGTGTTGCGGATCAAGGAAGCGCTCGCCGGTTTCCCCATGTTCATTCCGGCGCAAGAGCACCCGCTCCAACGCCCGCCGGTAATACTCAACGGCACGCGAAGCAAGCTTGATTCGCCTCTCCATCCGGCTGCCGGCGATCAGGAGCGCAATCATGATCCCGAGCGCGCCGAACACCAGCACAGGCCATTGCCGGACGCCATAAGCTCCCACAGCCCAGATCGCGGCCGATGCGGTCAAAGCGTAAATCACGCGCCAGTTCCCCAGCCGTTTGTAACGCGCCCTGTGCGCTTCCACCGCCTTCTCGCTCTCTATTAGGCGGCGTTCATACTCCGGCTCCGGGCTATTCACTTCATTGAGCGTAGCGTGCTCGATTCCGCATGAACCCTTCTCGCCGGGAGGAGCATCGTTTTGTACAGTGAGACTATGGCGCGACCGGTCCTGTTAACGATCGATGACGATCCCGAAGTGTTGCGCGCGGTTGAGCGTGACCTTCGCCGCAATAAATTCTACAGCGAGCAGTTTCGCATCATGCGCGCTTCTTCCGGGGCGGCTGCGCTTGATCTTATCCCGCGTTTAACCGAACGCCACGATACCGTAGCCATGTTTCTGGTCGATTACCGCATGCCCCAGATGAACGGTATCGAATTTCTGAAGCAGGCGCGCGAGCAGATGCCCGATGCCAGGCGCGTTCTGCTCACCGCTTATGCGGATACCGATGCCGCAATCGGAGCTATCAACGAGGTCCGCCTCGATTACTACCTGATGAAGCCCTGGGATCCGCCGGAAGACAAACTCTATCCGGTTCTGAACGATCTGTTAAAGTCCTGGCTCGCCTGTTACCGCCCGGCATATCACGGCCTCCGCATCATCGGAACCCGATACTCCCCCAAATCCTACGATCTCCGAGACTTCCTGGGCCGCAACCAGGTGCCATATAAATGGATCGACGCCGAAGCCACCGAGCCCGATGAGTGGACGAAGAAGCTGCTGGATTCGCTGGGCGAGAAGCTGCACAACCTTCCGGTCGCGGTCTTTGAAGACGGGTCCAGCATCGCGGAACCGACCACGATGGAGATCGCGGAGCATCTGAACCTCAACACCAAAGCCAAGCTGGATCACTATGACTTGATGATCGTCGGCGGCGGGCCCGCGGGGCTCGCGGCCGCTGTTTACGGTGCTTCCGAAGGCCTCAAGACCGTGGTCGTGGAACGCGATGCGCCGGGCGGGCAGGCTGGGTCGAGCTCGCGCATTGAGAACTATCTGGGGTTTCCCGGCGGCCTGAGCGGCCAGGAACTGACCGTTCGCGCGGTGGCCCAGGCACGGAAGTTTGAAGCGGAATTGCTGGTGCCGCAGGAAGCGACGAAGCTGCGGGTCGAAGATCGGTATAAGTACGTAACCCTCAACAACGGCACGGATGTTTCCTGCGAGGCGCTGGTAATCGCGTCCGGCGTGCAGTGGCGGCGCCTCAATGTTCCGGGCCTCGACAAACTCCAGGGCGCGGGTGTTTATTACGGCGGCGGCCTGACGGAAGCGCCCACCTGCAAAGGTGAGGATGTCTTCATCGTGGGCGGGGCGAACTCCGCCGGGCAGGCCGCCATGCATTTCTCCCGCTACGCGCGCACGGTCATCATGTTGGTGCGCGCCAAAACGTTGGGGGCCACCATGTCGCAATATCTGATCGACCAGATCAAAAAGCAGGAAAACATTCACGTCGAATTCTGCACGCAGGTGGTGGAAGCTCACGGCGAAGAGCACTTGGAAGAGCTCTCGCTGCACTGCGAGGCGAGCGGCAACACAGATCGCGTCAAGGCCACCTCCCTGTTTATCTTCATCGGCGCGGAGCCGAAGACGGCTTGGCTCAGCGCGGAAGTGCTGTGCGACGATCACGGCTTCATCCTCACCGGTCCGCAACTCCCGAAAGATCTGGTGACGAAGCAATTCGACCGGCCTCCCATGCTTCTTGAGACCAGCGTCCCGGGTATCTTCGCGGTAGGCGACGTGCGCCAGGGATCAATCAAGCGCGTGGCTTCCGGCGTGGGTGAAGGTTCCATCGCGGTGCAGTTCGTTCACCAGTATTTGAACAGGTCTTAGACATGATCAACCTGGGCAGTCCCTCCATTGACGATCTGAAAAGCATTAACGTATTCACGGATCTTGAGCCCCCGCAACTCGAGTGGCTCAGAGACCACTTCACCAATGAAGTCTTTGATCCCGGCGAAATCCTGCTCGCGCCCGGATCCCCCGCGGACTTGATGGTGGCGATTTTCGAAGGCGAGATCCAGGCCCGGCGTAAGGCCGACGGTAACGACGTCCCCATCTACATCGCGCCCGCCGGACGCGTCACGGGCAAGCTCCCGTTCTCCCGCATGAAAACGTTCATGGCCGAAGTCCGCGCGGTGGGCCGCACGCGCGTCGGCCGTATGCATGAGAGTCTGTTCCCGGAAATGCTCCAGCTAATTCCCGGAATGGGCGAACGCATGGTGGGCGTGCTTTCCGACCGCATCCGGGAAACCGCCCGCGTGGATCAGAATCACGAGAAGCTCGCGGCGCTCGGGAAGCTTTCCGCCGGGCTGGCCCACGAGTTAAACAACCCCGCGTCAGCCGCGCAGCGATCCGCGTCCAACCTGCGCGAGGCCTTGCGGCAGTTGGCGGACGCCAATAGCCGGCTCGCCGGATGCGCTATGTCCGAGGAGCAGCGCGCGCATCTCACCGCCTTCGAAGAAAGCGCGGCGGCGCGGATCGATTCAAACCCGGTGCTCGATTCCCTCGCGCAAAACGATCGCCAGGATCAATTGATCGAATGGTTCGACCACCACGATATCGCGCGCGGTTGGGAGCTTGCCCCGGCACTGGTGGAAGCCGGTATGGACCAAGCATGTCTGGAAGAGCTTCTGTCGGCAATGGGAAAGCCGGTCTTAAGCAACGCGGTTCAGCATGCCGCCGCTACGTTCAACGCCGAGTTGCTGCTCCGCGAGATCGAGAACAGCACCAATCGCATCTCCGTCCTGGTTCGCGCCATCAAAGAATACTCCTACATGGACCGCATGAAAGAGCAGGAGATCGACCTGCATCGCGGTCTGGACAACACTCTCACCATGCTCGACCATTGCCTGAAGCAGGGCATCCAGGTGAAGCGCGAGTACGATAAGTCCATCCCAAAAATCGTTGCCAACGGTGGTGAACTGAATCAGGTGTGGACCAACCTGATCGACAACGCCATCGCCGCCATGAAGAACGAAGGCATCCTGCGCATCCGCACGGCACGCGAAAACGATCTGGTGCTGGTCGAGATTACCGACAACGGTCCGGGCATTCCCGACGCTATCAAGGAACGCATCTTCGAGCCGTTCTTCACTACCAAAGGCGTCGGCGAAGGCACCGGCCTAGGTCTCGATCTGGTTTACCGCATTGTCGGCCGCCATCATGGCGACGTGCGCTTCACTTCAAAGCCGGGCGAAACGCGCTTCCAGGTGCGCTTGCCGCTTACGCAACCGGCAACCGCGAAAGACTCTCATGAAGAACTGCACGCACAAGAATCATATACATAACGTTCATCCGCACACGCGCGGGTGTGAAGAGTGCCTGAAGACCGGCGACCGGTGGGTGCATCTCCGGATGTGCCTGGAATGCGGCCACGTCGGCTGCTGCGACTCTTCGAAAAACACTCACGCCACCAAGCATTTTCACGCGACCGCGCATCCCATCATGCGTTCGATTGAACCCGGTGAAAGCTGGCAATGGTGCTACGTGGATGAAATGATGGTTGAGTAAAGGTTTAACAACAGGAGAAATGGATGCCGGCAAGAAACGCGGAAGCGGAATGGAAAGGCGCAGTCACCGATGGCCAGGGGACAATCAAGCTGGGCAGTGGCGCGTTCGAAGGAAAGTATAGTTTCAAAACCCGATTTGAAGATGGAGTGGGGACCAATCCCGAAGAACTGATCGGCGCGGCTCACGCCGGCTGCTTCTCCATGGCGCTCTCGGCGCAGCTCGGCCGCGCGGGGTTCAAGCCCACCCGCATTCACACCAAAGCGACCGTGCACCTGGAGAAATCCGCGGATGGATTCGCGATCCCGCGCATCGACCTGGATACTGAAGCCGAGGTGCCCGGCATCGACGACAAGGCGTTTCAGGAACAAGCGGATGCCGCCAAGAAAGGCTGCCCGGTTTCGAAAGCTCTCGCCGGGGTGGACATCCATCTCAACGCCAAACTGGTGTAGCGGAAACGCTATTTATCGAACGTAATTGAGGCGTCGCCGCGGAACTGTTTATAATCGCGGAACTCAATTACGTTCTTCCCGCACAACGGCGTTTCCCGTTGGCAGGACAAATTTTCCGACTCCGTCGGCAGCAGGAACTTACGATCCCCGATCAGCACGAAATCGTAGTCGATTGTCTGTTCCAGCGTGTCCATTGGGAACGCCACCGGGATCTTGTCCGCCTGCCGCTCAATCCGGAGCACCCGGCCGGATTCCTTATCGATCCACACTCGTCCGCTATATCCGGGCACAATGGACTGGCCGCTCATCATGATCTGCCAATCCGAATCTTCGCGTCTGATGGCGAAGTCGTAGACCTTGGTGTTGAGGTGTTTTACCTGCTGATCCTTAACGAAATGAAAGTCATCATTCGTGGAACGCGCGAACAGGCTACGCAGCACTGAGCCGAACTCACCCACGGAGCGCTGGCCCTTGATGTCCATCATGTCTTTCTGCACGGCCTTGTTGCCTACTTTAACGTTCTCGTAGTTTTCCTTGCCGTCCACGTAAACCACCGTCGCCGAGACCACGTCCTGCGCCTGCCAGCCGCTCTGTTTCGATTCGCGGAAGTAGCGCGTGGTAAATTGCTGGCAGACAAAGCTGGGAAGCTTCTCCGTAAACTCCCCGTTGGCTTCGCGAGCCTTGTCGATCAGCGTAGCCGGCTTAGGTTTCTCCACCGGCTCGCTCTCGCCATCCATGCGCGGCGCGGACCGCGAAAGCTCTCCCGCCGGCTTAGCCGAAGCCACCTTATCGTCATCGTCGTCATCGTCATCGGTCTTCTTGCGCTTGGGGGGAACGCCGTGCCTCAAGATCGGCCGGTCCGCGTCGTCTTCCGCGGGCGTTTTAAGCACGGTAACGGTCTTTTCGTCTCCGCTCGGCTTCACCGCCGAGTTCTCCATTACCACGGAAGTAGCCGTCAACTCCTCGCCTTCTTCATCGGTCCTGGCGCGAATGCGTACGCGCATTCCGATATCGATGTCGTCCGCCGTCAGTTTACCGTCGGGCCCGCTGAATGTGGTCGTCTTGGTGAGCTTGCAGGTCAGAACGCGGGTATCTTCCGCTTCCACTTGAATGCTGTTCGCGTCTATCCGCCGAACCACGCCCGTGGCCGTAACCGCGGGTGTGGTGTTCTTGGCTGTTTCCGTTTTGCTTCGGCCCGTTTGTGAGCCGTTGTTTCCATTGCCGCTATCGCCCCGCTTCAACACAGGCGGCTGCTCGTCCATCTGCGCCCGCAGCGGCGGCGTCACCGTCGCTGCGCAGAGCACCAGGAGAACGAAAGCAGAAACGGCTCGCATGCTATTGAACGGGTAGGTTCACCACGGGGGCGGCGACGCCATTGATCGTCAGTGCCACCGGCTGCGTCCCCGCCGAAATCCCCGCCGGAATCTGCACGTTCACCTGATACAGCCCCGGGTATCCCGGCGCCAGCCCGGCGAAACTCACCGTCGCATTCTGTCCGCCCACCTTCACCGTTGCCGGAGTCGTCGTATTGGAAAGCGGGTTGGAGAGCGCCGGATTCCCTGTAGCCGGTTGATTGGTCACTGGCCCTAACCCCGTCGCATACATCGCAATGTAATTGCCCCGCACCGCCGCGTTGCTCGTGGTGATCACGTTGCCGCTCAGGTCCTCCGCCGCCCCAATGCCGTTCACCACAAAGAAAGCGGGCGAGTAAGGCGTAACCGGAACCGTGATCAGTTGCCCGATCGTCGGCTCGATGTCCACTTTGATTTGCACCGAACTCTGTCCCGCCAGTTCCCAGGGGACCTGCACGTTGATCTGGTTCGCGCCCACATAGAGCAGCGCGCCCGGAACGCTCACATTCGTCGCGTCGAATCCCACCGAAGTGTAGTTGATGGCGATCGGAAGAATCGTCGTGCTCGCCGAACCGGTGCTGTCCGCCAGGCCCACGCCATAAAGCGAGACGTAAGAACCCGGCGCGATCCCATTGCCAACCGTATTACTCGCCGCGTTCACCACGCCGCCCGCATTAATCACCGGCAGCGCCCGCGCGGCATCCTGGAAGTCATACGTAAGGAATCCGGAGATGTTCGCCGCGAACGTGTACACGCCCACTCCCGTGCCGAGCGTCGTTTCGGCCAGCGCCTCGCCGTACATGTTCGTCACGTTATCCGCAAAGCTCACGCTCCCGCCGTCAGGTGCGCTCCACGCCACCGGCAGATTCGCCACCGGCACTCCGTATTGATCGATCACCTGGAACGCGGAGACTCCATCGGGAACCACTTGGCCGACCGTCCCCGTTTCCTGATCTCCCGCAATGGAATACAACTGCGCGGGCACGCCGTCACCCATTATGTAAACGTACGGTACATGCAGCGCCTGCGTTCCACCCGTGATCATCACCGCGCCTTCATAAATTCCAGCCGTCGGCGCGGATCCCGTAAAGCTAACCGTCACGGTTCCGGAAGCGCCTCCCGCCAGATTAAGCGAAGTAGGGCTTACCGTTAGCTGCGTCGAGGCATCCGCGTTCCGCCGCGTAACCGAGAGAGCCAGTGTTAACGAACCGCCGCTCTGATTCGTGATCTTCAGCGTCTGCGTCGAAGGCGCGAACGCATTCGTCGTCGGGCCGAACACTCCCAACGAAAGCGTCGCCGGCTCCACCGTAACGTTGCTCTGCAGCGCGTACGTCGCTTCCGCTTTACCGCCGCCCACCGAAAGAACGCTCGAAGGCGAACCATCGAACGCCACATACGGATCGGTGGTATCGCTCGTCGCCGTGTTCACAATCGCCGACTTGATCTGATTCGGCGTGTACCCGCTGTGATACTGCTTCACCATTGCCGCAATCCCGGACACCATCGGCGTAGAGAAACTCGTCCCATCGGCCACGGTATAACGCGTCGGATCGTAAACCTCGCCATTCGGGTCGTAGTTTTGCGCGGCCATGTAAATGTTCTCGCCCGGAGCGTCTACATCCGGCTTCAGTCCGCCGCCCAGAGCGGGGCCGTGCGATGAAAAGATCGTTACCTGGTTTGTGTCCGTCGCAGCCGTAAAGCCGGAAGTGTAGGGGTCCAGCGACGCCGTCACGCCCTTGTTCGCATCCACATAACTCTTCACGGCCTGGCCGTCGCTTGTGCCGATGAAGAACGATGGGATCGCTTGATCCGACTCCGAAGTGTCCGGTGAAATCAAATCCGGAAGCTGGCCATTGTTAAAAAACAGAACCCCGATCGCTCCCGCACCCTCGGCATTCGTCAACTTATCTGCAAAGGTACACGCATTGCCGCTCGACGCGCCTCGCTCAATCAACGCGATATCGTTTGTCATCGAGTTCGCCGGAAACGCGGAGCAGGCGTAGCCGTCGCCTACGCTCGCGGCGTCGATCAGCGGCGCCGTCAGTATGCCGTTGGGAGCTGGTCCGTCGTCTTCCAGGGCCGAAATGCTTTGCAGCGACGCGGGCAAGCTGGGGCCGGCAATCTGAACCGACTCCGTCACCATGTGACTGTTTCCTGACGCCGCCACCGCCACCGCATCCGGCGCATACGCCGGCGATCCCACCGTATTATATGAGGGGCCTGTCAAATAGCCATCGGCCCCGGAGTTCCCCGCCGCCGTGATCACTTCCATCCCCTGCGTAATGGCGTTCTCCACCGAGTAGGCCGTAACATCGCACTCGCTCGCACCCAGTTCGTTCTCGCAGAAGGTCCCTGTATCAAGAGGTCCGCTGAAAGCCGGCCCGCCCGACGAGAAACTCACAATGTCCATCCCGTCGTTGAACGCATCGTCCATCGCTTGCAGGAATGCTTCTGTTGCAAGAAAGTCAATGATGCCGGGCGACCCGTACACTTTATAGTTGCCCAGATAAGCCTTCGGCGCTAGTCCCGTGATCGTCCCCAGAGGACCCGTATTCGTGTTCCCGCCCGCGCACATCGCGACCGCGGTCCCGTGCCCCACTCGATCGCGCGCCGAGACATCGTCCGGCGTTGAATAATCCGGGTAGCTCTCGCCGCTGACCGCGTTGGCCGCCTCCGCGAGGGCCACGTAACTCCGCGCCACAATCACCTTGTTATTGGTAAACGCGCAGTCCGCCGTTGTATCGCAGATCGGATAACCCGAGGGCGTTGTCAGCGTCGGGTCTTGGAACGCCGGATGGGTCTGATCGATTCCGGTATCGATGATCGCGATCTTGATCCCCGCGCCCGCATCGCCGACGCCCCCTAGAATGTTCCACGCATTAGGCGCGTCCAGCAGGTTCACCGCCGCGTTTAACTGAAGGTGCATGCGAGGCAGCGGAGCCACGGCTTTCACGCCGGGCATGGCCCGCAGTGTCGCCAAATCGCCCCGATTGGCCCGGACAAACACCGCGTTGAGCAGCGTATCCGTTGACCCGGTCACCGGAAAACCGGCGGCCTTCAATTGCGACTTCAGAGAAGATTGCTTGGCTCGAATTTTCTGGCGCGCGGAAACGATCTCCGGCGCATCACGTCGCGTCCCCGCGGTGCGCGCCTTTACCGCCGGCTCGTCTTGAAGAATTAGAGCATACCTGCCCGCTTTGATTGCGGCGGAAAGAGGGGAAGAAACCGCGATGAGGCTGCTGATTAGAATGAAGAACAGTCTGCGCTGCATATGGATGATTGAAATTATCTCGACGGGAGTTCCCGAATTTCCGTTACTGAATTCCCTAACTGAAAAACAAACGCCAGGCGCTTACCAGAAACGCGTGCGTAACCATACTAGCCCGAATACTCCGAGCGTGCAGAAAAGCCGCTCCACAACCTAAACCCAGAATCGTCGCGAGAATCGCGTAACGCCAGTTCGGAAAGACACTTCTTGACCATCCCAGATGACAAGCCCCGAACAAAAGAGAGGCGATCCCGAGCCCCGCGCTAGTACTTCTGGTCCACTGCGAAATCCATCTTTGTAGGAGACCGCGGAAAAAAAATTCCTCCGATAGCGCCAGCACCCAGAACACTCCGAGCAGCAACCCGATCGATTGCCATAGCCCCGGCGCTCGTCCGCTGATTCGCAACTGCCCCAGCAGAAGCCCGATCGGGAATGCAACCGCTCCCGCCGCCGCCGCCCACAAAAGTCCCACGCCGAGATCGCGCAATCCTGGAATGAAACCGATCCCGGTTTCGTCCGCGCCCCGCAGGAGCACTACCGCGAGCATTGCGCCGCGCACCAGGCTGATATGCCCCAGCACTTCCATCGGTACGTGCCGCACAGGCTCCGGCATCATGCGCGCCAGCACCCCGGAAATGATGATCGCGGCTACCAGAATAAGAAAGCCGACGTCGCGTACGCCCGCCCATCCAGCCCGCGATACGCGCGGCAGGAACCACAATGACACCGCCGCCATCATCCCGATCAACGCCACACTCGGCCCCAACCGCGCCGTTCCCGACGCGGCGAGATACAGCAGCGAAGGCAGAACCGCGCTCAACCAGATCGCGCCCGCCAATTGCACGCGCGTAAATCGCGCCTCTAGATAATCGCGGACTTCCCCGAACCCCAGCAACAGATAAAATGGAAGCTCGGTGAGATATCCCAGGGCTATGGGCAGCGCGATGGCGGGTGGCACGTGCCGCACCCCGGCGAGAACCCACGCCGCCGAACCAAGAACGATCCATCCGATCGCTAACGCCGCGCCAAAGTTGCGGAGCGCCGGGCGTGCAAGTCGGGTTTCGGGGAGCGCGCCTGTCATCATTCTCTCGATCTTGAATGCTTGCTTCATTATCGCGTTTGCCGCACTGATCACGAATGCCCGCGCCGCCGAGACTCCGCCGCCGGATCTGATCCGCCGCATTGCGCACCATGAGGACGAGACCGTGGAAGAGCGTAAGAACTATGCCTATCGCCAGACGGTCCGGTTGCAGGAATTGAACGAGCACGGGGCCGAAGTAGGCCGCTACAGCGAAGTTCGCGATATCGTCTTTTCTCCTTCGCAGGAGCGTACCGAGAAGATGATTGGTCTCCCGCTCACCAACCTGAAAAACCTGAAAATGACGGACGAAGATTTTCGCGATTTGCGTGAGATACAACCGTTTGTCCTCCGCGAAGAGTTTCTACCGAACTATGACGTGAAATTCCGCGGCGAGGAGGACATGGACGGCGTAACATGTTGGGTGTTGTTGATCCGGCCCAAACAGATTCTGCAGAACCAAAGATTCTTCGAAGGAATGCTATGGGCGTCCAAAAAGGATTTCGCCATCGTCCGAACCGAAGGCCAGGCGGTGCCGCAGATCTACAGCACGCACCAGGAGAACTTATTCCCGCGCTTCACCACGATCCGCAAACCGGTGAACGGCTTCTGGTTCCCGGCGATGACTTACGCCGACGACACGCTTCCGTTCCACACCGGACCGTTGCGGATCAAGCTCATGATCCGCTACACGAACTATCAGAAATTCGGTAGCTCCACCATCATTACTTTTGACGATAAGTAGTTATCGCAGCGCCGCGGCGCTCCAGAAAATAACATCCGCGCCCAGATAGCCGCGGCCGAACTCCTCAAACTCTTTCCTCGTAAACGGCTTGCCCGTCTTCGGGTTCCGATAAGTCAGAGTCGGCTCTTGAACCGCCATCGCCACCAGACTGAGCTTACCCCGGTAGCGGAAGAAAAACGGATAAGAGTTATCCATCTGCGCTTTCCGATAGGGAACAATGTCCGGTCCGCCCAACCCAATCCCACGGGCGGCCGCAAAAGCGAAGAACCGCCCCATATATCCGTGATCGTTGTTCCATTCGCATGGCCAGAAATTCACGTACTGCACCACGTAGGATCGCCTGAAGACCTGTTTCGCAAACGCGATGTTCTCTTTCTCAGCTTCGAAATACCCATCGCACGTGAAGCCCGTCCGGTCGCGCTTCCTGTCGGTGTCGATAGCCGTCTCCGGAAGATTAACGCCGTAAACCGCCCCATCGAACTTCCCGGCCAGCGCTCGCAACAACTCCTGATAACGATGCCGGACCGCAAGATTCCACTGCTCCGCCACCCACCCCGATACCGGCGGTAAACCTTCCCCGGGACGATCTGTTTGCGCCGCCAGCCCACCGCGGTACTCCGGCCCGGTCAACAAGTAATGGGGAACGTTCCTCGCTTCCGGACTAAAGAATCGGTCCTGAACCTGAAGGAACAGCTTCTTATGCAACGCTCCAGTGAACGCAAGATCGCGTTCAATTTCCGAGAAGTCGTACTCGCCTCTAGCGCGCTCAAGCGCATTCCAGTTATAAACCACCTGAACGCCGTCTATGTCACTGCGCCGAATCAGCGGCTTCACGCGGTCAAACTCCCCCGCGCTCGTATAAAGAAAATTCTGCGGCCTATCGGAAACCGCCGCGAGTGCCAGCCCGGCAAGCAGCAGCAAGGTCATTCCGCGTACATCCCAACCCCCGCATTGAGTCTACACATCCCGCATACAACGCCATCCGCTACACTCCTTAACGGATGCCTCGACAGACATCGGCCCCAGCCGCCGCTACCGGGTCGCCACTGATCGCGTTGACGATCGCCGTCGCCGCCCTGTATTTCGCGCGCGACATTCTCATTCCGCTCGCGCTCGCGCTTCTGTTTGCTTTCCTGCTGAGCCCCGTCGTCAAAGCCATCCAAAGCTGGCGCGTACCCCGTGTGCCGGCCGTCCTCATCGTCCTGCTGGTCGCCTTCGGCATTCTCGGCGGCACCGGTTGGATCGTCACCGCGCAGTTGGTCGAAATCATGAAAGACCTGCCGCGCTTCCGCAGTAATATTCGCGCCAAGGTAGTTGCCGTCGAAACGCCGGGGCGCTTCTCCAGGATGATGGAAAGTTTCGAGGACCTGGGTAAAGAAATCACCACAGCGCCTCCCACGCAACCGCGGGCCGCGCCCCGCCGTCCCGCGAAAAGTGTAAAAGAGGCTCCCGCCGCCGAAACGCCCGCGACCCCGCAGAGAGTGGAAGTCGTCGAACCGCCGCCCAACGCCTTACAGTCCCTCCGCAATCTGCTGGGCCCGCTGCTCACGCCCCTAGGCAACGCCGGGCTGGTAGTCATCTTCACCATCTTTATGCTCATCGATCAGGAGGACCTGCGCAATCGTTTGCTCGGTCTCATCGGCCAGCGCCAAATCCACCTGACCACCAAGGCGATGGACGATGCCGCGCAACGCGTCAGCCGTTACATCCTGCTCCAGTTTCTCGTCAACGCCACTTACGGGTCCGTGATCGCGATCGGCCTTTTCTTCCTGGGCGTTCCCAGCTTTCTTCTGTGGGGCGTGATGGCGATGCTGTTTCGCTTCGTCCCTTACGTGGGCCCGGTTCTCGCGGGAGCTTTGCCCTTCCTTCTGGCCGTCGCCACCACGGAAGGCTGGCGCACGCCCGTCTCCGTGTTCCTCCTGTTCCTCATCGTCGAACTGATTACCGGCAACGCCGTTGAGCCGAAGGTTTATGGCGCGCACACCGGCTTGTCCGCCGTGGCCATTCTGGTGGCCGCCGTCTTTTGGACCGCGCTCTGGGGTCCGGTCGGCCTCATTCTTTCCACTCCCCTAACCGTCTGCCTCAGCGTGCTCGGCCGCTACTCGCCGCACCTGCAGTTCCTCGACATCCTACTGGGCGACGCGCCCGTGCTTCCACCCGACGCGCTCTTCTATCAACGCTTGTTGGCGCTCGATCAACGCGAAGCCCTCACCATCATTGAGAGTTACTTAAAAGACCACCCTCTGGTCGACCTTTACGATCAGGTAGTCGTCCCCGCCCTGGCCATGGCCGAGCAGGACCGCCACGGCGGACAGTTGGCTTCGCGCCACGAAGAGTTCATCATCCAGAGCATTCATGAGTTCGTAACGGAGCTCGGCGATGCCAACCCGAAGCGCCGGCCGAAAGACCGCTTACTGGTTCCGGAAGAAGACCCCAAGCCCGGCGAACGCATCCAAAACCGAGTGTTTTGCGTGGCCGCCCACGATGCCGCCGATGAGATCACCGCCGCCATGATGGCCCAACTCGCCGAGCGCGAGGGTTTTCCGACGCTTGCTTTTCCTTTCACCGAATCCGTGGTGGACCTGCTCGAAGGCCTGGCGCCACAAGCCGGCGACGTGATCTGCGTTTCGTCCGTCCCTCCGCTCGCAATAACCCACGCCCGCACCTTAAGCCAAGCCGTTCATGAAGCTTTCCCGGAAGCGGCTCTCATCGTCGGTTTGTGGGGCTACCCGGCCGGCACGCCCCGCACCATTGAACGCCTGCAGGAATCCACCGGGGGCGTCGTCGCCACCACTCTCTCGGATGCCATCGGGCAGGTACGGTCTCCGGTGTTGGCTACTCCCGTGCTATAGATTCACCTGCGGAGGTGTGCTTGGCACTGGCGTCGGAAACCCGGAAGGCTGGATCGGTCATGGTGGTTAGCTTTACAGGCAAGATCGTGCTTGGGGAACCCTCGCAGTCCGTTCGCGCCATCGTGGAAAAACTGGTTGCCGAGAATTGTCCGCAGATCGTCTTCAACCTGTCGGGCGTGCCCTTCATCGATAGCGCCGGGTTAGGCGCTCTCACTCTTAGCTACACCAAAACCAAGAATGCCGGTGGTCTCCTCAAACTGGCCGAGCCTCAGGTTCGAGTGAAAGACGCGTTGGAAATGACACGTCTCACGCGCCTGTTTCCTCTGTATGCCAACGAGCAGGAGGCGATCGACAGCTTCGCCAATTCCACCACACCCTCTCCTATATAAACCGAATGGCCATGGCGGTGATGTCGTCGAATTGGTTTGCTCCGGCGCTGAAATTAGCAATCTCGCTGAACACGTGATCCACGGTCTGCACCGCTGTCATGGAGACGGCGGCTTCCAGAACGCTTCGAATTCCCTCCTCTGAAAATTCCCCGCCGTCCGCGCGTTCCGCGTCCATGATGCCGTCCGTCGCCACGAACAAGCTGTCACCCCTGGCCAAGGTGACGGTCCCGTGTCCGATTTCCGGATCTTCGAATATCCCGAGCATCGTTCCCCGAACCTGCTTCATCGGCTGCACCCCGCTCGCTGTGGAAATCAGCCAGGGTGGTGTATGTCCGGCGACGCAGTATTCCAGCACTCCCGTGGTCAGGTCCAGCACGCCATAAAACATGGTGACGAACATGTCGCCTTCGCCTTGCCGGAGCAGCACGTGGTTGACGTACATCAGGCAATCGAGCGGGGCCAGCTTCTGCGCCACCGTGGCCCGCAGGAGCGTGCGGCTCACCGCCATGTAGATCGCGGCCGGTATGCCTTTGCCCGAAACATCCCCCACCGCGAAGCCGAGACGGTTTTCATCCAGCGGAAAGAAATCATAGAAATCTCCGCTCACCACCCGCGCCGGAAGCATGCGGGCGTATATCTCACAGTTCGCGCTCACCGGGAAGTCCCGCGGCAGAATGCTTTGCTGTATCCGTCCCGCGATGCTCAGCTCATTCTGCAGAGCGAAAAGCTGCTCGCGGTGCACAATGGCTTGCCGGGTCGACTCAAGTTCATCGTGCGTCTTGCGCAGCGTCGCTTCGAAATCCTGGAAGTCGATCGGCTTCGTCAGAAAATCGAACGCCCCCCGGTTCATCGCCGTCCGGATATTCTGCATATCGTCATAGGCTGAGACGATGACCGTTTTCAGTTGCCGGTCCATTGCCGCCAGGTGCGTGAGCAGCGTCAGGCCGTCCATCACGGGCATGTTGATATCGCTGAAGACGATGCCGATGGCGGGATCGCCGTTCAGCTTCTCGATCGCGTCCTCCCCATGACGCGCAAAAATGAATTCGATTTCGCCGTCGCGGATCTTGCGGCGGAATTTCTGTTGAATCAGCGGCTCCAGATCCGGTTCATCATCCACCACCAGAATGCGCGCGGGGGCCATCAGGACACCTCCCGCGGCAAGCGGATCACAAACTCGGTGAAAGCGTTCCGCTCGCTTTCCACCAGCAGTTCGCCGTGGTGCTCGTTCACCACCACGTCGCGGCTGATCGAAAGTCCAAGTCCGGTGCCCATTCCCGCCGGCTTCGTGGTAAAGAAAGGCTCGAAGATCTTCTGCCGGATTTCCGCCGGAATTCCCGCGCCGTTGTCCCAGATCCGGATCTCCACCTGATCCGGAAGCGCGCGCGACGTGACTCGAACCGTCGGATGAAAATCCGCCGCCTGCGCCGCGCGGCGCTTCTCGTCCACCGCATGAAAAGCATTGGTCACAATGTTCAGGAACACCCGGCTGAGGTCCTGTGGAAACACGATCACCTTCCCCATCCCCGGGTCGAGATCGGTTTCAATTGTGGCGTTAAAACTCACTTCCTGTGACCGGAGCCCGTGATACGCCAGATTGATACACTCCGTAATTAATCCGTTCAGGTCGGCCAGTTCGCGGTCTCCCGATTGCTTCCGCGCGTGGCTGAGCATCCCCCGCACAATCCGATCGGCGCGATGCCCGTGCTCTTCAATCTTTCGCACGTTGCCGCGCAAATCCTCCAGAAGATCCGCCGTATTCCCGCTCGCCCCCGCGCCCAGTTCCTGCCGAAGCTCCTCGATCAGCTCCGCCGAAAGCGCCGCGAAGTTGGTAACGAAGTTCAGCGGATTCTTGATCTCATGCGCGATTCCGGCTGAGAGCGAACCGAGCGACGCCAGCTTCTCCTGCGTGATGAGCTGATCCTGCATCTTCTGCAAATTGTGATAAGCGCTCTCCAGCTCTTCGGTCTTCCGCCGCTGCTCATCCCGCAGGGTTTTCTTCTCGAGTGACGCTTTGATCCGCGCGCGCAGCAGCACCGGATCGAAAGGCTTCGGGAGATAATCTTCCGCCCCGCCTTCAATGCAGCGGATCACGCTGCTGTACTCGTCGGACGCTGAAATCATGATCACCGGAATCTCCCGCAGGTTCCGGTCCGCCTTAATGCTTTCTAATGCGGCGAAGCCATCCACTTCCGGCATCAGTACATCCAGCAGTACCAGGTCGAAAGGCCGCTGACGCAGAAGCCGGAGCGCGTCTTTTCCGTTTGCGACCGCCGTAACCGAGTAGCCCTGACGTTCCAATTGGTGGCACAGCATCTCGCGATTGCGGTCGCTATCGTCAGCCACCAGTAGCTTTGCCCGCGCGCCTCCGAAGTGCTCTTCGGGCGCCGTCTTCGACGCCGAAGAATGTTCCGGAAGCCCGTCCCCCGCCGTGAACCGGTACATCTCCCGCGTCGCGGTTTCGATATGTTGCGCGAACGGTTTCAGAAACACTTCCGGCCGATCGGCAAGGCGCTGGCCCGCCTCATACAGCCCGGCTACCGGGTCGGCAAGTCCATTGCGCACGCGCTCCAGAAAGCCCGGTCCCGCGGTTCCCAGCGTTCCCGGTATCAGCTCCTGAATCAGCTTTACCAGCCGGTATGCGGAAGCGTGAATCCCTTCGAGCTCCTGGCGCAGCGCCGAATCCGTCTCCGGCGAGGAATCCTCCAGAAGCATCTCGCTATAACCGATGATCTGGTTAAGCGGGGTGCGGAGTTCGTGCCGCAGAATCGATGGGTGCGTCGACTCCGCCGGTTCGGACTCGAGTTTAGGCGCGCTCTCCACAACTGGAGCATAGCGCGCCGCCAGCCGTTATACCTTGACGGGCCATCCCGCCATGCACGGGGCGTCAGCCAGTTTCTGAAAGGAGTTGTGGTCTTGCTCGATCGCCGCGTCGGGGTTCACGACGCCCCCCGGACTGATGCTGCTTGAGCAAATCTTTTGCGGAAACACGGAATTCGGCAAGGGCAGCGTCGGCGCCGCTTGCGCCGGATTGCTCAGGTCGATCAGCGAAAGCAGGTTTCCGGTGTCGCCCGAAGTCTCGCGCGCCGCCATCGGCGGAACGTTGAACACCGTTTCGATCATCTGCAGAACCGAGGTGTGATCGAACACTGTGCTGTTCACCGTCGGGTTCGTGGGATTCCCGACCGTCCACGGAGACGCCACAATGCACGGCACGCGGCACCCCAATAGCGCCTTTCCATCCACCAGGTCCGGGTCCACGTTATTGGGGGCAAGCGCTCTCGGCGGCGGTACGGTATCGAAAAATCCGCCCCACTCGTCGTAGTTGTTCACGAAAACCGTATTGGGCCAGTTCGGGCTGGTGGCCACCGCGTTGAAGGTCTGCGCCAGAAACGCGTCGCCGTTCCGCATGTCGGAGTGCGGGTGGTTGTCGTTGCCGAAGTTCAACAGCAGCGTTAAAGAAGGGTCGACGAACGACACTGCCGGCAGCGTTCCATTGGCGCAATCGTCCAGAAATTTCTCGTAGTAAAACGCGATCGGCAAGTATTTCAGACCCCACAGCGCCACGAACGGAATGTTGCTGTAATAATACTTGTGGCTCACCCCGGCCGCCTTCAGGTGATCGAAAATCGTAGGCAGCGAACTGAATGAGACGTCATCGTCCAGCCGGTCGGTCTGCCCCGCAAGCTGGAAGATCCGGTTCGGAAAAGTGGGCGCAAGAATCGACGGGAAGTAGTGGTCGCACACCGTAAAATTCCGCGCGAACTGCGGCAGAAACTGAAAGTCTTTTTCCTCGTAATAGCCGATCGCATAAACATCGTTGCTCGCCGGCTTCAGGAATCCGTCCATGGTTTCGCCGCCGGTTTCGTCGATCTCCAGCCGGCCGCCGCTATAGCTGTGATCCGGATCGGGATGCCCGCACCCGGTCCAATCCGGCGCCAGCGGATACGTGCTATGGCTCTGCCCGCTGTTATCGATGTAGCTCAGTCCGGCTTGTTTGCCAGTGGAGTTCGGCAGCCAGCCGAGAATGTGGTCGAAGCTGCGGTTCTCCATCATGCACACCACGATGTGTTGAATCTGGCCGGGCGATGAGGCCTTGCCGGACGCGGCGCTAAGAAGCGTGCCCGCGGCGGCGGCCCCGGTTGTCGTTTTCAGGAAAGTTCTACGATCCAAAAGAGTGCCTCCACAAAATATTAGAACGCCGGACTCGAACGTCCAAAATTATATTGCGGCTTTGTTACAGCGGGATAAAAACGAAGTGGATCTGGTAGCCTTGAGTACGTCCTTGTGTCTCTCTCCGAAGGCCGGATCACCGCCGTTCATCACAAAATTTTCCTGGTTCTCACAGAGGCGGGCGAAAGCCTGCTGCCCACCGCCGGAAGGCTGCCCGAGCCGCCGGTAGTGGGCGATTACGTCGCCATCGAGAACGGGCTCATCACCCAGGTCTTGCCCCGGCGCTCCACCATCCGCCGCACCGCGCCCGGCCGTTCCCGCCAGATCCAGGTTCTGGCGGCCAATGTAGACCTGCTCTTCATCGTCACCGGCCTTGATAACGACTTCAACGTCCGCCGGCTGGAGCGCTACATGGTGTTGGCGCTCGATAGCGGAGCCGCTCCCGCATTCGTTCTCACGAAGGCGGATATTTGCCCCGACGTCGAAGACAAACTGCGCGCGGCGAGATCCATCGCCGGCTCACACGCCGTGATTTTGAGCAACTCGCACGACGGCCTGGGCGCGCAAAGCATGCGCGCGCTGGTTACGCCGGAGCTTACGGCGGCGCTGATCGGATCGTCCGGCGCCGGCAAATCGACCTTGCTGAACCTGCTTCTCGGCGCGGAACGGCAGCAGGTGGGTGATGTGCGTGAAGGCGACAACCGAGGCCGCCACACCACCACGCACCGCCAGATGTTCCGCATTCCCGGCGGCGGCTGGTTGATCGATCAACCGGGGCTGCGCGAAATCCAGATCAACGCCGATGAGGAGACCGTGGGAAATGCCTTCCCGGAGATCGCGGCCCTTTCCGCGCAATGCCGCTTCCGGAACTGCCGCCATGAGAAGGAACCCGGCTGCGCCGTGCGGGAGCAAATGGACGCCGCCCGCCTATCCAGTTACGGCAAGCTGAAGCGCGAAGCCGAGCGATCTCAAGAGACTATCAGTCCAGTGGCCGCACAACAGAGGAAGAGTAAGCTGAAGGCCGTCCATAAAGCGATGCGCGACCACTACCTGGACGACTGACCAACGTGGAGCCCAACCAACTTTAGTGAACGATATCCGTACTCTGGCCCTCGTGGAGGATCTTCGGAAGTCTTCGTCGAGTGGTTCTTCTCAAGATTCCGGCCGTAACGGCCAGCCCGGTTGAATTCAACCGCACTGCTTTTATTCGAATCGGCAGCGCCACCCCTCGGCTTTCAGACTTTCCAGAACTTCTTCGGGCGCTATGGGACAAACCGCGGCCGTATGTCGCTGTGCGTTTTGTCGCCGACGCTGGAAACAATCGGGCAGACACGATCACCGGAGCTGGTCCCTTTATCGAGCTATTCAAAGACCGGCTGGAAATTACCAATGCGGCGCATGCGCATTTGCGAAGAGCAAGGCACAGGCATCGACAAGGTGGTTTCAGCGGTCGATAGCCGGTGCGACTCATCGTGGACGATGGGCGGGAGGCGCTTCGGCGTCCCTTTTTCTTTTCGTGCAAGCATCGGACCGATAGATCGCCCATGCCTGAAAACTCAAACCACAAACTCGCACAACAGCCCAGAATGTGTTACCTATGTCTCAGGAACAATCTGTTACCTATGTGTCCGGTCCGGACATGTTCGGTTTTGGCGTCCCCAGGGGGATTCGAACCCCCGTTACCGCCGTGAAAGGGCGATGTCCTGGGCCTCTGGACGATGGGGACTTGCGGGTGGACGCTGCGGCTACCCTTTTACTTTACCGTTCCCGCCCCGGCCCGGTCAACCCTCCGCCGCTTTCCAAAATAGCGCGAATTCAATTTATCGATCGGCCTTCCACACCGCATCTCCTACATTTGGCAACATCCGTGCAACAACACCTGGCGTGGTCGGGAGAAAACCCGCCAAATTGAATAAAGGAGTTTAAACATATGAACTTAGCCCGTGTTATGACCATCGCCGGCACACTCGCCGCCGGTCTCACGCTCGTAGTTAATGTAAACGCACAAGGCCCGATGTACGACAAAGTAATAGTGGATCTCCCGTACGCCGTCACGGTGAACAACACTACCCTTCAGCCCGGTCATTATGTCATCCGCCAGTTCGACAGCCCGACCGGCGACAGCCGCATTCTCCAGATCTTCGGCAGTCAGGGTCAGAAGCTCGAGACGACCGCGATGACGATTCCCACCCTGGATATGAATACGCCCGAAAAGACTCGCGTCATTCTGCACCACTACGGAACCGATTACTATTTCGACAAGGTTTGGGTGCAAGGGAAGAATTACGGTTATGAGTTCCCGCTGCCGCCCGCTGTCAAGGCTCGCGAAAGGGAACGCATGGCCCCTTACACAGTAGCCGCCCAGTATGAAGCCACGCCGGCACCCACGCAGGTTGCGGAAGCTGCTCCCGCCCCCGCACCTGAACCAGTGCCTGCTCCGGAACCTGTCGCCCAGGCCGAAACGCCTGCCCCGGCGCCAACTCCCACTCCGGAACCCGCTCCCGCTCCTGAGACCAATCGCATGCCCACCACCGCTGATGGCTGGGGTTTGGAAGTTGCCGCTGGTCTACTCTTGATCGGCGCCACTGGTTTCGCTCTCCGCCGCCGTACGGCCTAACAAACGGGCCATCCGCATGTTGGTCCGCCTGACCGGAAATTCTATGGCTCGAGTCACAAAAGCCGCCGTTGTGCTGATCTTACTCAGCACCGGCGGCTTCCTCGTTTATCGAGGACTGAGTACATATTTTGGCGCCAGCAACTCCCAGAAAGAAGCGGCGGCGTCCTGGCACCCGTACCCCGGTGGGATCGGTTTAACCCGGCGCTCCAGCTCGTCGATAACCCGCCCCAAAGCCGCTATTCCGGAAGGTCAGACTTTCTCGCGCTTGGATGTTCCCCGCCTGAATCAAAGTCTTTATGTGGTGGAAGGAGACAACGATTCCGCTCTGGAAAAAGGTCCAGGCCACGTTCGCGGCAGCGCCATGCCCGGTGAACATGGCAACTGCGTGATCGCCGGTCACCGTGATCTGCATTTCCGCTTTCTGAAGAACATTGAACCGGGCGATGAGGTTTTCCTGGAAACTGCCCAGGGCCGCTTCCGCTACCGTGTCACAGGCACAAAGATCATTACCCCCAACCAAATTCAGGTTCTCCAGCCAACGCCCGATGCCGAGTTGCACCTCATTACCTGCTATCCGTTTTATTTTCTCGGCCATGCGCCCAAGCGGTTCGTTGTGACCGCCGAGCTCGATCAGCCCTTCGATGCACCGCCCCCGCTGGAACGGGCCGCATTTGTAACGCCTCCGCCCGCGGTCCAGCACCATCAGCCCGCTGTTATTCGGCATAAATCTATTCCTTATCGCCAGCCCGCGAAACACGCCCCATCCCCCCAATCCATGTATGAGCGCTCCCTGGCTGCCACCCGGGCGCTCAACCGCGCCGCCGCGAACGATCTTCAGACCTCGCTGTCTTTTTAATTGCGCAGCGCGCAGCGCCAAACTCGCAGTGTCAACTCTCAAAGTGTCAAACTAAAGTCAATGCCGCTAGGGTCTGAAGAGTTTTACCGCATCCAAAAGCTCCCTCCTTACGTGTTCGCCGTTATCAACGAAATGAAGGCGAAGGCCCGTCACGACAACCTGGATGTCGTCGATCTCGGCATGGGCAATCCGGACGGCGCCACCCCGCGCGCGGTCGTCAGCAAGCTCGTCGAAGCCGCGCGTAATCCCCGCAACCATCGTTATTCCGTTTCCAAGGGCATTCCGCATTTGCGCGGCGCCATCGTCGACCGGTATGCGCGCAACTACGGAGTCACTCTCGATCCCACCAGCGAGGCCATCGTCACCATCGGCGCGAAGGACGCGCTCGCTCATCTCATGTTCGCAATCGTCGGTCCCGGAGACGTCGTCGCGTCTCCCAATCCCGCATACCCGATTCACCAATACGGCGTCCTGATGTCCGAAGGCCACGCCTGCCTGGTGCCGATGCCCGATTCCGCCACTTTCCTCAACCGCCTCGAGGATCTGTACAAGTCCAGCCACCCGCCCAAAATCGTCCTGATTTCCTTTCCTCACAACCCGACCACCACTTGCGTCGACCTGGATTTCTTTCGCACGGTCGTCCAGCTCGCCGCCAAGCATGGCTCCTGGGTGATACACGATTTCGCGTACGCCGACATCTGTTTCGATGGTTACCGCGCGCCCAGCATTCTTCAAGTGGAAGGCGCCAAGGAAGTGGCCGTGGAAATATTTTCCCTATCGAAAAGTTACAACATGGCGGGGTGGCGCGTCGGCTTCTGTCTCGGAAATGCGAAGCTGATCGCCGCGTTGGCGCGCATCAAAAGCTATCTCGATTACGGCGTGTTCCAGCCCATCCAGATCGCTTCCATCATTGCCTTGCGCGAGTGTGAATCCGAAACCGCAAAGATTTGCGCGATGTATCAGAAACGCCGCGATCTTCTGGTGAAAGGCCTCAATCACGCCGGCTGGCCTGTCACCCCGCCGCAAGGCTCCATGTTCTTATGGGCGGCGATTCCCGAACGCTTCCGCCATCTGGGCTCCCTGGAATTCTCCAAACTGCTTATGGAAAAAGCGCTAGTCGCCGTTTCTCCCGGCGTCGGTTTCGGACCCATGGGCGAAGGTTTCGTGCGCTTCGCGTTCATCGAAAACGATCACCGCCTTCGCCAGGCGGCCAAATCCATCCAGAAGTTTCTCGCCGGGTAGATCCCTACTGCACCAGCACAGGGAGCTTGATCTCCACCGTCTTCGGAGGGAAACAGGCATTGTTGTTGCAGGCTTGGTATCGCAGACGGCCCGTCATCACTGAAGCCCCGGGGGCCGCTCCCGCCGCCGCCGCGAACTTGGTCGTGAGGTCGAACTCTCCCGCCACCACGCTCAGCGGCTTTTCGGAGAATTCGTATTTTTCCATTTTCGGCTTCGGATAAATCACGTCCTTAGCGGTTAGCACGCCAGGCTCCCACGTCAGCTTCAGAGGAATCAGGTTCTCGTCGGATGGCGTGTGGCTATTCGCGTGAAACCCCTCGTTGAGAGTCGCTGTTAGTTTCACGTCGGCGGCTCCGCCCCGTTTAACGGTGATCTGTTTGGGCTCCGGAATCGTAATCTTGGGACTCTGCGCCAGCAAAGCGGGCGAGCAGAGCAGCGCCAGCAGGAGCACTTGCGGTTTGGCTTTTCTGGAGAAGCTGTTCAATCGCATCTTCAAACTCTTTCTTGGACGTTAATCCAACGTGCTCGGAGGCAATCCGTCCGTTACGGTCGATCAGATACGTCGTTGGCAACGCTTCAATTCCGCCATACTGTTCGGCGGTTTTGTCGTCTCCCATGACGATCCGGTAGTTTACGTTCAACTCTTTCAGGAATGGCTTCACCGCTTCCCATCCATCTTCGTCCATGTCCACGCCCAGAACGGCAAAACCGCGATCCTTATTCTTTCGTTCGAATTCGGCAAACCACGGGACTTCCACTTTGCAGGGTCCGCACCAGGTCGCCCAGAAATCCAGAACCACCACTTTGCCTTTATACTCGCTCAGGTGCACCGTCCGGCCGTCCGCATCTTTTAGCGCGAAGTCGGGCGCAAGATCGCGCGCTTGCAAGCTCTTGACTTCCCCGCTCGATCCCGCGTGCACCGCGTCCGAGGAGCACGCCGTCCAGCCCATCACCCCCGCCGTGCCCAGAGCCAGAGCGGCGGCAACCGTCCGTTTTCTCCATCCAGCCTTCAACTGTTTCAACGGTCGCTCCTCATTAATTATAAGCGCCGATCAGCGGGGCCTCAGATACTCAGACGATCCCAGTCCAGCAATTCTTCCAATCCATTCCACCTCAGGCGACGCGCCGGCTTCGCCAGCGTAATCTCGGCGTGATCTTTCAATCGAAGTAGATGCGCGGCCGCCGTGTCGCAGAAACTTTCGCTTAGGTACTCGCGCCACCGCCGCGTTTGCTCCTTCCAATCCACCGGCTGCAAATTCGCCTTACGCCATTCAGCCGACCACCCCATCTCGCCCGCCACACGCTCCCGCATCTCGCGCGCGATCCAACTTTCATATTCCAATCGCCGTCGCCGCCCCAGCTTCCACCACACGAAGTGGAAGATCTCGTGCGTCAGAATGCGGTCGCATTCGCCCTTATCGCGGAGCAGCGCGGAATCGAGCACGATCCGCCGTTCCCGCAGAAAACTTCCGGCATGCACTTCGGTTCCGCGCTCGCCGCCGCAGCGCAACTGCCCGCCCACCGCCTTCAGACACGGCCGGAACTCCACCGCGATCGGCGCGCCGCTAAACTGAATCACTTCGCCTTGAGTTCCAGCTTCGGCCCCGTGACATCCTCGATCGACACCTCCAGGTCCCGCCGTTCCTTCAATTCCGTCTCAGGGATCGCGAACGTTACGCCCGTCAAAGCCCGCACCGTCTGATGTGGGCCGATCCGGTCCCGCTCCCGCATCGGCGCGTTCCCCATCGCGCCCAGTTCTTCGCGGTGATACCGGAACAGCGTCGCCATATCGGATGCCGCGATGGCCGTTCCTTCCGCGTCTGCTCCGTCTTTCTCATGAATCGCGACGTTCAGGAAGCGCACCACCATCTCCACGTCCGACGGGTTCGTCACTTCAAAATCCACAATCGCGGCCGAGTTCTTATCGTCCAGCGGGACCGTCCGCACGTGCAAAATTCGCCCCGCCGGCTCAATCCGGTTCCCGCGTTGCGTGTAGGAGATAAACCAGGCAACTCCCAGTATCAGGGCAATCGCCACGCCGAACGCGATGACGAACGGCTTACTCATTTACACTGATCATATCTTGCCGTCCGAAAAAACAGCGGAGTCTGAAAAAACTGGTTTGGTCTTAACCACCCGCTCCGGACCTGGTATTCTCCATCGCCTCACCGGGGTAATCGCCCAGCACCTCGGCGACATCGCCTCTATCGCCATTCTGGAAGATGAGGTGGAAGGCTCCCGCATCTACTTCGAAGTGGTGGTTCCCGATCCCGAACCGCTGATCGAAGACCTCCAGCAACTCGACATCGTCCGCGGCGTGGAGCGCGTGCGCGTGCTCGAAAAAATCTACGGCAAACGCATCATCATCATGGGAGGCGGCGCCCAGGTCGGCCAAGTTGCCATCGGGGCTGTCTCTGAGGCCGATCGCCACAATATCCGCGGCGAGCACATCTCCGTCGATACTATTCCACTCGTCGGCGAACAGATGCTGGCTGAGGCCGTGCGCGCTGTCAGCCGCTTACCGCGCGCCAAAGCGCTCGTGCTGGCCGGAGCCCTGATGGGGGGTGAAATTGAAGTGGCTGTTCGGGAAGTCCGCTCGAAAGGAATGCTCGTGATTAGTTTGAATATGGCCGGCAGCGTTCCGGACGCCGCCGACCTGGTGGTCTCCGACCCTGTTCAGGCCGGCGTGATGGCCGTAATGGCGATAGCCGACACCGCCCGATTCAACATCGGTCGCCTGAGCCGCCGCCACTTTTAGCCGCTACCTTACCGACAACGCGTATTCCCGCGCCGGTTCCGTGCCGCCCGCCGCATACACGCGCACATAATAAGATCCCGGCGCCAATCCTTCGCGAGTCCGGGTATGGAACACCGCATTCCGCTCCGCGACGGTTTGTTCCTCAATTACTTTGCCGTTCGCGTCCACTAGTTCCAATTTGCTCTGGGAACCTAGTTGCAGGCCGCGCGCGTCCAACGTGAGGTCGAGTGGATGATTCGCCGGTACCGGGACCGCCGCTCCCCGCTCGGCGATCAGCGTGGCAGCCACCACACCGGCGCCCGGATTGTTGCGATGGGTCTGCGTCACGGAAACAATCACCACCACGCATAACGCCGCCGCAGCCGTTCCCCACGCCGCCGCCGGCATCCGGAACCAGTCCGCCATTCCGTGGGACCTGGACGCCATCTTCCTGGGCGCTTCCTCCCGCCGCAACCGCGCTGCTCCGCTCCGCATGGCGCGAACATAAGCATCCGCCCCATCCAGCCGCTCGCGGCACCCTTCACAAATCAGAATATGTTCCTCGAGCACTTCAGCTTTCTCTTCCGGCAAACGCCCGAGCGCGTATAACTCCAACCACTCTTCCGTAATATGACTTTCGAACTTTCTAATCATTAAGACTCCAGGGCACCAATATTGCTTCGGGCTTCCAACCCGCATTTGCAACCGTAGTACCCGCCCCTAAAGTCCGCTCTCAAATTTTTTTTCAAAAAACCCTAAAGTTTTTCCGCGAGAGCTTCCGTTTTCCCAGCTCCCCGAACCGCGCCTTCGCGCGCGACTTCAAAAGCCGGAACTGCGTCTCGCTCAGGCACATGTCCCGGCAGATCTCTTCCTGGCTCTGCTCCTCCAGGTAAAACCGCGTGAGGATCTCCCGGTCCCGCCTGGATATCCCCTTCAGCACAGAAACCGCCAGCGCTTCTTCCTCGCGCGTCATCGCCGCCGCCTCCGGGCTGATTCCCGAGTCCGGCAGCGGCGCCGATGTGTCCAGATCCACTTGCTGCTTCCGCTGCTGCACCGCCACATCGATATGCCCGGCGATCTGCCGCCGTACGATCGTCCGCGCAAAGCCCATCAACCGCTCCGGTTCCCGCAGGTCGCCCCGCCGAATCGCCTGCACCACGATTAGAAAGCTATCGTGAACCCGGTCGTCCAAATCCTGCGGTCCCAACTGGCGGCACAGATAATACCGCATGCCCCGCGAGAAAATGCGATACAGGTCTTCCAGCGCCACCGGATCGTCCTTCCGGATCCTCTCGACCAACTGCTCCCAATTCGGCTGCTCAGGGTCACCCACGTTGTCCGAAATAGTTCCTGGTAGCACTTCTGCCAATAAGGACATAGTCCCTCTTTTCGCTGATAGTAGGGTAATTATCTAAAGTTCTCAGAAAAATCATATCTTTCCAATTAAAAAATATCCCGCCCAGTAAGCCGGTTTATTTCGAAAAGAGTCTGATTTCATCGCCGCCACCTGCGCCCGCCGCAAAGCTTCCGGCGCTCCCGCCCGCGGGTCCGCATGTAAATCCTTATAGAAAACGTCAAAAAAACTGCCTCCGTCGTCCGACGAAGGCCACTGTGTTGCTAGCACTTCGCTGGCCCCCGCGCCCAGCCACGCCCGGGTCAATCCCATGAGCCCCGTGGCTGGCCGGGCCTGCGCATCTCCGGATGCGCACCCGCTCATCACCACCAGTCCCACCTTCGCGCCTCGCACCGAGATTTCCCGCATTGTCAGGAATTCCGGCTCACCTTCCCGGTTCAATCCCAGCACCAGCATGCCCGCGCGGCCATCTCCTGATCCTGCAACCACATGCGTCGCCAAATGCAGAATCGCCGGATGCTCGGCCAGCGCCCGTTCCACCCCACCCTTGGTTGCTTCCGGACCGGTCAGAATTTCGCCGTTTTTCCAGATATGCGCCGCTTCCCGAACCTCGTCCCCGCTGCCCAAAAGGCGCGCCAGCGGCCAGGCTTCCGGCGTCCGTGCCGTCCCGATCGTCTTCCATCGCGCGAGCCAGCCCGAGTCGTCCCGCCATCGCCGGTCCGCCCGGTTATAAATCGGGTCTCCGACTCCGATGAATTTTCCGGAATAAACCACGCTGCCGGTAGCTGGCGCCAAAAATTGGGCACCAGGTGTCAACAAAATGGCGTGGTCTTCTATTAAATAACGCCCGTTCAAACGCAGCGCCGGCACGGGCAGGTCGAATAATTCTTGGTCGAGCGCTAAAATCCACTCGTGTTTTCCCAGAATCACCGGGCCGGCTTTGCCGAATAACTGCGCTCCCAACGCGTCTCCCGCATCCACCGCCGGCGTCCCCGTCCGTACCGCCTTCCGGAATGCGGTCACCGCCGGTGTCAATTGGCCCTCCCCGGGAAGCGCGTAGACCTCGAAAGTTTCTTTCGTGATCGTCCACATCCACGAACGTTCCGCGCCTAAATGAAAGGCCAGCACCGCCGCGTTCGCGGTAAGCGCGCTTCGGGCCGCTTCCAACGCAGACCGGCCGCCGCTCTCTTCCTTCGCCCCCGCCCGCGCCTCCACCGTGTCCAGACTCGCCCGCAATACCCGCACCGCCGCGCTCGCGCGGTCCTCGTTCGGATGCATCAGCGAATCCCGCTCCGCCGCTTCCAGCTTGGTCAGGATCTCCGCATGTTCCGCCGGAAGCCGGCTTCGCCACCCATCAGGCTGTGGAACCAGGGCCCGCAAGCTGGCCGCCCGATTCTCCTCCGACGCCTCGAAAATCGTTTCCTTCAGCCGCGGATCGTGGTTTTCCAGATAGATCCGGTTCCCCGTATCGATATAGAGCGAATAAAGCTCCGCCAGCCGCGACTCGAACGTCACCCGGTCGTCGTCCGTCGGAATCACGATCTGCGCCCGCGCCAGATCCAGCGCCGTCCGCAAATCCGGCAGCGCCCCTTCCAGGTCGCCCTGCAGTAAACGCAGTTGCCCTCGGTCGCGGTAGAACACCCACGCCGGCGCCGTGCTATGCGGATCCCCCATTCCGGCCACGGATTCCCGCATCAGCACTTCCGCCGTCCGCAGATCCCCTTCCGCCGCTAGCACCTTCGCCAGCGCCCGCATCGATACTTCCAGATCCGGCAGGCGATGCAGCTTGCGCAGCCGGAAACTCTCGGTTTGCGCCGTGCGCGCCTCCTTCAGCCGTCCCGCGTTAAAGTACTCCGTTCCCAGGAAATTCCATGCCGACGCCGCGTAATCCAGATCCCCGGATTGAATGGCGTGATTAATGGCGTCGGAAAATAAACGGACGGCCGGAGGAAATTCCCCGGCTCTCGCATAAATCAACGCCCTTAAAATAATCGGACGGGCGTCGTATTTTCCCAATTTGCTCTGCGCCAGCAGCGCCTGATCCGCATATTCGGCCGCCGCTTCCAGGCGTTCCATCTCCAGATACACCCAGCCCACGTTGTTGTCGATTCCCCGCAGGTCTTCGAAATCGGCGAGCTTCAAAGCCTCCGCCCGCGCGGGAACCAGCGTCTGCAGTGCTTCGCGATATTGGTGAGTCGCCACTTGCGCCGCACCCAAAAGTCGGCGAGACTGGATCTCAAGATGGGGAGAGCGCGCAGCTTGGGCTTGCGCTAAAACATTCTTTCCTAAAGTGATACTGGAGACATATTCTCGCGACCGTATCATTTGCCCCAGCCGGGCCAGGTCTTGAGTTAGGGGGACGTGCGGGTTTGGATGAGTGGGGAGTCCGGAGTTCCCGGATTGCGGAACAACTCCAAGCGCAAGTAAGGTGGCGAGGCGGGCACCGTGCTTGAGAGCCAGAAAGGGCATTTGTAATGGCTAGCTCGCTTTGGTGATATTTAGTACAGTACCACCAAAGCGAGTCATGCCGGGTGAAAATTTCCTATAAATCTTTTACGATTATTTCCGTTATTTCCCATCACGCATCATTGACTAGACGCGAACACTCACTAGCTCCGTATTAAAACCACGGAAAAAAACTGAGAATTGCCATGACAATCGGACCGTGTTCCATATAGTCTCCTCTTTCGTCGGTTTTTCCCTCAGCTTTATGCCGATGAGGGTCTTTCTGATCCGAAGCTAGACCGAGAGAATGCCGTTGAAAGACGATCAGACGCGGAAACGATTGAAACGAAACAGTTTAAAAAGATGGTTTTATTGGGACCGGAAAAACGCGTGCCTCCCGTAGCAACTGATCTTAGGTTCGCGGCAGCCGGCCTGGCGGAGAGACTGATTCAAGAGGTTTAAGAGGTGTGCTAAGTTCGGTGACTTCGCCGCGCAATGTCTTTTCCCCATCCCCTCAACCACTTACGCCCACCCGCCGCCGTCGGCCCAATCCCTCACGCCCCACAATCGGATATGAGATTAAACTCGGTACCACCAGTCACTGAAGATCCACAAGCATCACCCTCCAAGCGCACTCTGGCCAATCGCCGAAACGCGCTCAAATCCACCGGCCCCCGCACCG
Source organism: Bryobacteraceae bacterium (assembly GCA_965225785.1). Lineage (GTDB taxonomy): Bacteria > Acidobacteriota > Terriglobia > Bryobacterales > Bryobacteraceae > Bog-113. Next base: position 1,072,130 of record CBDDBV010000036.1, read on the forward strand.
CCGCCGGCAAGCACCGCGTCGCCATGAACGCCTTCAAACACGGTCTCTCCGGTCAAAACCTCTGCCTGCAGACCGACGACTCCGTCCCCTACTTCCGCCTCGCGCTCGACTTCGTCGAAGACCTGCGCCCCGTCGGCGTCCGCGAAGAACAGCTCGCCCAGAAAATCATCGACGGCAACTGGCGCCTCAACCGCGCCGCCGCCATCGAAAACAATCTCCTCAATAACGACACTGTGGTCGAAGCCTACTTCCTCACCAGTGACGACGAGCGCAGCGCCGCCATGGCCGGTCAAGCCAACGCTTGGCGTGCCGATTGCGCCGGTCCCCGCGCGCTCGAATCGCTCGGCCGCCACGAAGGCCGCATCGCGCGCACGCTCTCCAAAATGACCGCCGAGTTCGACGCGCTCCAAGCCCGCCGTCTCAAGCGCGACAAAGACGTCGATTCGTTCGTACAACACGAAAGCCGCGCCTGGAAATTCCTGTCGACCGCGCTCAACCACTACCTCGCCGAAGAAGCCGAGCGCGAGGCCAAAGAACAAGAAATAGAAATCGCGGAAGAGACCCCAGAAGAAATCAAGCAAGAAACGCCGCAACCCCTACCAACCAAAACCACTTCCGCAATGGCTTTGAATTGCGATTGGCACTGGCCGGAAGACGAAATCGAGCCCGAGCCGGCCTCTCACTACGACGCGTTACGCGCCTATGCCGACAGCATCGGCATGCCGCTGCCCCGCTTCACGGAATAAGAGGGTCATCAGGGCCTTCGATCCCCGGCGCCAGTTCCTTCTGATAGCAGAAGAACCGCAGCCCCGGCCGAAATCCCAGCCCGATCTCCCCGGCAAGCACGTATCCCAGCTTCGGAAACAACCGCTTCGTCGCTTCATTGCCGGTATTCGTATCCACCCGCAGCTTGGAGATCCCTCGCTCCCGCGCGACGTCCTCCGCCTGACGCAGCAGTTCCTGCGCGATGCCCAGTCCCCGGCATTCCGGATGCACCGCCAGCCGATGAATCACGATCGCCCGCTCCTGGATGTCCCAACCAACGTCGGCGTACTCGGGCGATTGGTCCATCGTGATCGCCGCCATTCCCCCCACGCGCCCGTCGACCTCGGCCACCCACAGTTCCCCGCGCGCAATGTCCTCTTCCAGCACGCGCGCATTCGGGTACGCTTCGTCCCACTGCAAGTTTCCCGCGGCCCGCATCAAGGGAACCACCGCCGCCAAAACTGCCAGCAGGCCGGGAATATCCATCTCAGTCGCTAACCGAATTTCCATCGCCTTCCAACTCGAGTTCCATAAAGACATCCGAGCGCGCATACGCCATCCACGGCAGCCGCTCCGGCCCCACATGCCGGAATCCCAGCGATTCGTACAAATGCACCGCGTTTGGAAGCTTCGTGCTGCTGCCCAGGCTCAGCCGTTTGGCACCCATCCGCCGCGCTTGCTCGATCGTAAATTTCAGCAGTTTGCGCCCGATTCCCCGTCCGCGCAGCTCCGGCGAAACCGCCATTTTCGAAAGCTCATACACGCCTCCGCCCACCGCCAGCAGCGCCACGCATGCCACCGCCTGCTCCTCGTGGTACGCCAGATATACCCGGCCGCCTTTCCGCAGGATCATATTTTCGGGATCCTCCAGCGTCTCCCGATCCTTAGCCTCCAGCGTGAAGTAGCGGGTAATCCACTCCTCGTTCAGCTTGCGAAACGCCCCGTCGTCCTCACCAATTTGCAGGGACCGAAATTCCACTTCGCCACCCGGATCGCTCTACGGTTCAACCACAAATGGCACGTTGCCGGAAACAGTCCCGCTGGGAGTGACCACCTGAAGCGTCCCCGTAGTCGCGGTGCTTGGCACTTTGGTCAGAATCTCCGAGCTGGAAAGCACTTCGAAGAATGCCGCTACGCCATTAAAGGTAACTTTGGTGGAACCAGTCAGACCGGTTCCCAGAATCTTGATCGCCGCGCCGGGCTTTCCGAAACTGGGCCTTGCCTCCACAAACGGGCCTAGACCTACTGACAAACTGAACACCGTCCCCCAGTTACCGTCCGCTCCGCCCAGGTTAGTCGTCCCGTACAGAGTTCCATTAGTATCTTCAACTAGACCCGAGTAAGGCTGCCAACCGTCCGCGCAATTCGCTAAAGTGCAGAACGAATAGAGCGTGCTAAACGCGCCGCTCGGAGTAATTTCAAAGATCGTGCCACAACTTCCCTCATTGCAGGAGAAGTTTCCGTTCTCGCCGCCGCCATAGGTTGTGGTCCCGTAGAAATCTCCATTAGTGGCCTGGATCAGCCCGGCTGGTACGTAGCCGTCGGTACAGTTGGTCTTAGAGCAGAAGCTGTATAGCGTGGAAAGCGCGCCGCTGGTGGTGACTTTATAGATTGTTCCTTCGGTTGAAGTCGTCGCGCCTCCGGAAGAAGTTGTTCCGTATAAGTTCCCGTCAGTGCCTTGGACCAGTCCCGTCTCCGGTTCCGCGCCGTCCGTACATCCGCTCTCCTGACAGAAGTTGTAGACAGTGGTCAATACTCCGGTCGTAGTAACTTGGAACACCGTTCCTTCGCTGAAGCTCCCGCCCAGATAGGTTGTGCCATAAAGTTCCCCATTGCTGGCCTGCACTAATCCCGCTGCGGGAAATTCGCCGTCGGCGCATGCGCTTAGGGAACAGAAGCTATAAAGGCTGGCGAACTTACCGCCCGTCGTAATCCGGAAGATAGTCCCCGCCGAGTTGGCCCCGCCAAGGTAGGTTGTCCCGTAGAGACCGCCGTTGCTCGCCTCCACCAGTCCCGCGATCGGTTCCTGGCCATCCACACATGGCGTTACCGTGCAGAAGGTATGGAGCACCGTCAAGGCGCCGCCGCCGGTTACCTTGAAGATCGTTCCGCAGCCCTGAGGGCAACTGGAATTGTAAGAACCGCCAGCGGTTGTAGTGCCGTAGAAAACCCCGTTCGACGCCAGGAAAAGCCCTGCCTGCGGGCTCGCGCCATTGGTGCACGGCGGTCCCGCCGAACAGAACGTATACAAAGTCGTCAGAGTTCCGCTCGGGGTCAGTTTAAAGATCGACCCGCCGTAACCCGCCAGGCTTCCGTATGTGGTGCCGTAAAGATTTCCGTCAAGCGCTTCAACCAGCGCTCCTTGGGGATGTTGGCCGTCGCTTCCATTAAAGCTCAGTACCGTGGAAACAGTTTGCGCGGCCATGCTGGCCGATGACATCGCGCAGAGAACAAACCCGGACAAGAACAGCTTCATTCTAGGAGAGTATAACGTCCGCCGGTTGCAAGACGGAATGTCCTGCAACCGGCACACGGCTTGCATAGGAACGGAGCCCGATTCGGTTGTCCGTGTGGTAAGCTCAATTCGGGAAGCGGAGAGGGGTTGCTATCAACCCACTCTCCGCGGTTCCTCACCCGTTGACCACGTCCTAGAAGATAATCTTCGCTCCCAGTTGGACGTTACGGTCGCCGTTGTACAGTCCGGTGATGGTTCCCGCTCCACCCGCGATGTACGCCGCGCCCGTGTTCACAATAAAGTTGGCATGGTTCAGGGCGTTGAATGCTTCCAGCCGAAGCTGTAAAGAACAACGCTCCGTAAACTGCAATGACTTATACATGCCTAGATCCAGATCCAGTGTGCCGGGCGTCTTGAAGGCGTTCCGCCCCGTCATGTTAGCCGGGAAAGGTCCGAAGTCCGAACTGCCGGTCAGCGGGTTGATATACGATCCCGTATTGATGTTGCTGAAATCGTAAAGCGTGTACGTATCCGCGCCGGAGGGCGTTCGCGTCGCCGCGGGCATGGCTTGGTTCAGAACCACCCGCGTATAGATGTACTCCGTGTTCGTCAGATCGTAGATGGAGAAAGGAGCGCCTGTGCGCGCGGAGAACACCGGCGCCAGTTCCCATCCTCCGAACAGCATCCGGCGGACTCCCTTCAGATTCCGGCCGAACGGGATTTCCCAAACCGCCAGAAGCGCGACCCGGTGGCGATTATCGAAATTCGAGCTGCCTTTATCGACCGAAGGATTGGTAAAGTCCGTATAGCCGAGGTTGAATTGATTCGGAGAAGCGCTGAACGTATCGCTGAGATCGTCGATCGTGTGGCTGTAAGTGTAGTTCGCGCGCAGCGTGAGTCCATGCAGATTGGCGATGTCGTACCGCACGTTCAGTGAGTTGTAAGTGGAGTGGCCGCCCGCGCCGCGCAGATTGATCGACGAGTACTGCGGATTCAAAAGCGCTGTACAGCCGTTGCTTCCGCCGGTCAGAGTATCGGCCGGGTTACAGGGTATGCCGCCATAGACATTGCCGGTGCCGGGGAAGTTGGCGTAGTTGATGTCGTATTGGTTCTCGCCGATCGAAGCCGAGTAGTCGAGTTCGATATGATGCGTCCCGAACAGCGTATGTTCGAGCGAGGCGCTGATCAGATGGGCGTAGGCTTGCGGAATATTTGGCTCGACCGCCCGGATGGATGATGGCGGTAGAGCCGCCGAACCGGTCGTACCGGCCAGCGGTCCGGCGTTGCTCGTGCTGATCGGTATCGTTCCGATCCCGTTGCTTCCCGAGGTAAGATCGACAACCGCGTAATTGGGCGGGTTGAACAGCACGTTGAAAGTAACGTTGCCGAAGTTTCTCTCATACCCGATTCCGTATCCGCCGCGCAAGCTGGTCTTACCGTCGCCGAATACGTCCCAGGCGATTCCCACGCGCGGGGCGAAATTCGTCCACTTGGGCTTCCATAATTCCCCGATCGGGCTGTTCGGAACAGTCTCTACTTGTCCCTGCTGGATATTCTGAATGAACAGCGGATTAGTAGGTTGTACATTGTTCGGATAGTAGAAATTGGAATCGACGTTCCGGTTGACGTTGTGCTGCGCGCCGTAATATTCCCAGCGGACGCCCAGGTTCGCGGTGAGCCGCTTGCTTATCTTCCAAGTATCCTGGAAGTATGCCGCTCCCTCGTGATACCTGTTGCTCCGATCGAATTGCGGCGGCCCTACCGGTAGAGTAATCGTGCAAGCCGGGGTCTGTACGGTGCCTTCGCAGGGAAACTTGCCTTGCGGGTTGACCGCCGCCGAGAAAGAGTACACATCCCCGGCAATGAAGTTATCCAGCCCGCCGCCGATCGTATTCCCCAGGACGTTGCTCGCCTCTTCATAAGCGCCAAAGGTCCTGTTATCGCGGGTGTAAGTCAGCGAAGCGCCGAATCGAAGGCTGTGCTTGCCCTTGCTGTAACTGAAATCCTGATAGGCTTGGGCAAGGTTCTGGGGCCCGCCGAATGGAATCGCGCTGCCTGGGGTGAACGGACCGTAGCCCGGCAGTGCGACGTCGTAGTTCCCCAGCGCCGTGCCTACATTGGCGCTTCCGAGAAAGTATGACGGGACCACTCCTGTCGACGAGAGTGGTTCATTATTGTTGAGCCGGTTGAAGTCCAGCTTCGATTGCGAGACGAACGTCGGACTAAAAGTATGTGTTACTGACGCGATTGCGCTGTTGTTGAAGAAGATCTGACCGGTGTTGAAGCCGCTGTATGGGCTGTTATCGACCGAGCCCGCGAAATCCGACTCGCTGAAGAGCGCGTAGCGCGCGTACATCTGCGTCTTTTCGCTAAGGTTGTAATCTACTCGGCCTACCGTCGAGTAAGTGTTTTGAGGAGTGCCGGGACCTCCTGAAAAGCTGGACGCCACATTGTAGTTCACAAGGTCGAACAGCGGGGCGTTCGGGTTGTAACCGACGCAGCCCCCGCCCGCCGACGCGTTCGAGCATGGATCGTTTCCAGCGGCGATCAACTGATTCCGGCTATACGTGCCGAGCACGTTCACACCGGGTGCAAGTTTTCCGTAGGTTGAAAAGACCGCTTGTGTGGCTGGCGAAGATGCGGCGATAAGAGCCGGATCGGGGACCCACGCCTGCGTGTTCGTCGCGGATCGAATGCGCGTCCACTCCGTGCTGCTAAAAAAGAATAGCTTGTTCTTGATGATCGGACCGCCCAGGGAGTAACCAAACTGGTTTAAGTCATAGATGGACTTAGGTATATCGGTCGCATCGTTAAGGAAACTATTCGAGCCGAGCGCGGAGACGCGGTTGAACTCGTAAGCTGTTCCGTGGAAGCCGTTCGTCCCGGACTTCACGGTTACGTTGATGATACCCGCGGACGCGCGGCCCACTTCCGCAGTAAAGTTATTCGTGACGATCCCGATCTCCTGCACCGCGTCGAGCGGCACGGATTGGCCCACAGACGCGCTAAACTCGTTGTTGTTGGACACGCCGTCGAGCAGGATGTTGGTGCTCGAGGAACGCAGGCCGTTCATCGCCACTCCCGCGCCGCGGCCGGAGGGGTCGTCTTCACTGACGTTCCCGGATGTCATCACCAGCGAAAACGGATTCCGCGAAAGTGTGGGGAGTTCCAGGATTTGTTTCGTGGAAAGCGTTTGCTGCACGGTCTGAGTCTCGGTATTGACGGACACCACCGAATCGGACACTTCCACAACCGTGCCCGTCTGGCCCAGCTTTAACTGGACATCCAGCCCGAGCTTTGACCCGACCGTTAGAGTGACCCGGGCCTTGTAAGTTTCAAAACCCGGCGCGCTCACACTGACGGAGTAGTCGCCGGGCAGTAAGTTGGTGACCGTGAACAGGCCGTCTGTGCCCGCCGTCGTATCACGCGCACCCTGCGTGGCGTCGTTGGTGACCACTACGGTTGCGCCCGCGACTCTGGCGCCCGACGGATCTACAATGTTACCCGTGATCTGGCCGGTTTCGGCCTGCCCGAATAAGGGAATGGCTCCAAAACAGAGAGCGATCGCAAAGCATACTAACGCGGAAAGCTGTTTCATGTTTTACCCCTTTTACCTCTGAGTTACCTTGCATGATCACCCTGAAAGTGGTCGAGGGCAATGACCAATTGCTTCCATTTCGCTAAGACCACTATGATGAACATATGAGCAGGACGACCGGCGCTTACTCGCCGGTGATCACCTTGGATCGAAAGGCCGCCAAGCCGCTACACCGTCAGATTTACGATGCTTACCGCGCCAGAATTATTGGCCGCGATCTCCAACCCGGGCAACAGGTTCCCTCCAGCCGCGCTCTGGCCGCGGAACTGGGGGTGTCCCGTATTCCCGTCCTCGACGCCTATTCGCAGTTGTTGGCGGAAGGTTACTTCGAAAGCCGCAGGGGCGCGGGCACATTTGTGTCCAGTGACTTACCCGAGCAGTTGATCGCCTGCGAGTCTCATATCGAGCAGTCTTTTAAGGATCCCGGCCCTCGAATTACTTCCCGAGGTTCTTCGCTCCTGCTAAGCCACGAACGCGCGCCGTGGGTAGTAGGTTCGGGCGCGTTCAGCGTTGGTCAATTGGCTTTCGACCACTTTCCTTTCCAGATCTGGTCGAACCTGGTATCGCGGCGCGCGCGCAAGGTAAGGGCCAGCTCTTTGAACTATGGCGATCCTATGGGTTCACTCGAATTTCGTAAGACCCTTGCGACTTATCTTAGAACCGCTCGCGCCGTACAATGCGAAGCGGACCAGATCATATTAGTCAGCGGTTCCCAGCAGGCCCTGGATCTATCCGCGCGCGTTCTATTGAATCCCGAAAGTACCGTGTGGATGGAGGAACCCGGATACGAACTGGCGCGCTCTGCTCTTACTCTCGCCGGTTCTAAGCTGATTCCGGTTCCCGTCGATGGTGAGGGCTTGGACGTATCCGCGGGTATCCGGGTTTGCCCCAACGCTTCCGCCGCCTATGTAACACCGTCCCATCAGTTTCCGCTCGGGGTGGTGATGAGCGCTTCCCGCCGGCTTCAACTTCTCGATTGGGCCCACAACTCGGGTTCCTGGATCATGGAGGACGACTATGACAGCGAGTACCGGTATGAGAGTATGCCGATCGCATCTCTACAAGGAATGGATCACGGCTCCCGCGTGATTTACATCGGAACCTTCAGTAAGATTCTTTTCCCGTCGCTGCGCATGGGGTATGTCGTAGTCCCGCCCGATCTCGTCAGCCGCTTTGTCGCCGTTCGCCGCATCATGGATATCTGCCCATCGCATTTCTATCAAGCGATATTGGGGGACTTCATGGATCAGGGGCATTTCGCTCGCCACATCCGAAAGACCCGTTTGCTATATGCCGAGAGACGGGATGCCTTGGCGGATTCCCTGCGAAAAGAGTTCGGCGATCGCCTGGAGATTGTCGGGGCGGAAGCCGGCATGCATCTGACCGTCACGCTCCCGCGAGGGACCCGGGACTACGACATCGCCGTGCAGGCCGCTGCCAGACGCTTGTGGTTGTGGCCGCTCTCAACGTCTTTCATGGGTAAGACCCGCCGCCAGGGATTTATTTTGGGCTTCGGCGGGACGAAAGCCGCGGAGATGCCGGATAAGGTCCGGCAACTGAAGGAAGTGCTCGCGTCGTCGGGAGGCTCGGCATAGTGGTTACATCCTCGCCGGCTCGATTGGTTATTGTGCCGCCGTACGCCCCTTCTTACAATCACGAGATGCATTCGGCCGGGATATTGGGAGGTCCATCTGTTTACCGCATTTGTATTCTGGCCACTGTTCACCGGTCTGGTGTTCCTCGTTCTCGGCTTACTCTCGATTCGGAGAAGGCTGTTAGTTGCGCCCTGGCTCGACAAGCTTGTCGGTTTGGGCCCGGTTTTCTACGCGGTTCCTTTGGCCGTCTTCTCCGCTGAGCATCTGGTAGGTCCGCACATACTGCAAGTACTGGTCCCGCGCTGGATTCCCTGGCATCTTTTCTGGGTGTACTTCGTCGGCTTTTGCCTACTCAGCGCCGCCGTCAGTATCCTGATAAACCGCTACGCTGGCTTAGCCGGGCTCTTACTGGGGATGATGTTCTTCCTGTTTGTCGCTCTGCTGGACCTACCCGGGACGCCAACTAAATTCGGTAACCGGCTGTTCTGGGCGTATACGTTTCGAGAGCTCGCTTTCGGAGGCGCCGCGTGGGCGCTCGCCGCAAGCCGGGCTCCCGAATGGCGGTACTCCCGTTTCCTCATGAGAACGGGCCGCCTTCTTGTTGCGCTTGCCACTCTCTTATTCGCAACCCAATTTGTCCTGCATCCGGTTACCGCGCCCGGTGTACCGCTGGAGTTGATCACGCCCCCCTGGGTCCCTTGGGCCCCCCTCTGGGGCCTCCTGACGGGGACGGTTCTTCTGGTGGCTGGGCTTGCAATCCTACTCGACCGGACTAGAAGGCTCGCGGCAGCTTTGGCCGGCTTGGCAGTCACCCTGCCGGTGCTACTCCTTTACCTTCCGCTGCTCATCCTGGCCAGGCAGCCTTCAGAAATCAACGACGCTACGAATAACCTTTTCGACACGCTACTCTACGCTGGGACTCTTTTGTTGGTTGCCGATGAAGACTAACGAGCCCGCTTGCTGCTCGCGCGTCGGGGCTTCGGCTTACTCTTGGCTTGAAGATTGAGCGCCACGGCGTCGCGGATGAGTGTCTTCAACGCCGCCTCATTGATCTTCTCGCCTTCGTGGATGTCGATCGCCCGCCGGACATTTCCGTCAAGGCTGGAGTTGAATAAGCCGGATGGATCTTCCAACGCGGCGCCCTTGGCGAATGTCATCTTGACGACGCTCTTGTATGCCTCACCCGTAGAGACGATGCCGCCGTGGGACCACACGGGAGTGCCTCTCCATTTCCACTCTTCGACGATCTCCGGGTCCGCCTCGTGCATGATGGCGCGGACTTTCGCCAGCATCTGCCCGCGCCAATCTCCAAGTTCTCTGATCCGCTCGTCAAGTAATGCGGAAGCGGATTCCACCGCAATCGAATCCTTCATGCCCCACTCTCCGCAAAACGCGCTCCACCTTCAGGTTGGCGGCGCCACAAGAAGTAGGAAAGCGCCCACAGCACACTGGTGCCCGCGGCCCAGCCCCACGCCGCCGGACCATCGCCCACTGCGAAGTGGGCGATGAGCGCGGAGATTAAAGTGATCGCAAACCCGGCGTAAGCCCACTCCTTGAGTGTCGCCGGAGACGGCGCGAGCAGCACCACCACGGCGAGGAGTTTGGCCCACGCGAGTTCCACCCGGAAGTAGGCGGGGAAGCCGTAATGGGCGAACGCCGCCGAGACCTGCGGAAGGCGCAGTTGCGCGTACGCCGTGAATCCCATCTGCAGGCATAAAAGCACGGTGAAAATCCAATACAGAATGGTTTTCGTCTGAACGGAGGTTTGTTGTTTCACGCTTCACTAAACTCCTTTGCGTATGCGGCGGTCAATTTCTGCCAGCCGCTCAGCTTCATCGCGTCAGGCCCGGCGATTCTTCCCATCGGCTCACCCGCCAGAAGCCGCTCAAGCACGTCGAAACTGATATGCCAGCCCGCGGCGCCCCAGGAAACGTATCGGCGGTCGATGCTTTGCCACAGCGTCAGGCGCGTGCCGCCATCGGAGGGTTCCAGTTCCCACCGGAGATCGCTGTACTCCAACGCCTTCGGAGGGTCGGCTCGCGTCACCGTTATCTGTTGCCCCGCCGGCGCTCCCAGCCAGGTAAAATTCACCGTGTTCCCCTCCGTACCCAGACTCCCGTCCGTGTCGAAGGGCGCCCATTGCCGCAGATCCGCTGGATCGGTAAGCGCCCGCCAGACTTTTTCCGGCGAATGGCGCAGTTCTCTTACCAGAATGAGCGTCCACTTCTCCCCGTTCTTTCGTACTTGCGCCCCGCGGGCGGGACCCGGTTCGTACTGCTCGCGTTCGGTCATCATCTCTTGGTCTTCCTTTTCGTTGGTTTCTTTGTTGGTGGCGGTTGATCCATGCGGTCCAGGTGGCGTTCCAGAGCATCGACGTGCGCGGACCAGAACCGCCGGAACGGCTCCAGCCACGCATCCAACTCCTGAAGCGGTTCGGGCTTCAAGCGGTAGAGACGGCGTTGCGCGTCTACCGTGGACTCCACAAAACCGGCGTCTCGCAGCACCCGCAGATGCTTGGACACGGTCGGCTGCGGCATACCCAGCAGGCGCTCGATCTCTCCCACCGACTGGTCTGACGAGACCAGCAAGTTTAATATCGCGCGGCGGTTCGGCTCCGCAATGATCTCAAACACGGATTCCACCCCTTCGGTATACCGCACCGAGTATATACGTGTCAAGGCATATTAAGTGGATATAGGAAAGACAGGCAAAGTGGTGATTGTGACCACCCGCTTCCGGCGTGATCCTAAGGACAGCCGGATTTAGGAGTCTCCCATGCATTCTGGAACCGTTGTCGTGACGATCGCGCTCGCATTCACCGCGTGCGCGGGATTAGCGGCGGCTGCGCCTTCCGCGCAGCTCCCTACTGAAATGCGGGGCGATATTCTCATGGCGCGCAAGATGTACCGCGAGGCCATCGCCGTCTACTCCCAGGAACCCGAAACCGTTGCAACCCGCTGGAACAAAATCGGAATCGCCTATCATCAGCTCGCCGACTTAAGGCTGGCCAAGAAATTCTACGAGACCGCGCTCCGCATCGAGCCCCATTATGGCGAAGCCCGCAACAACCTGGGGACTGTGTACTACGCCGAGAAAAGCTATCGCCGGGCCGTCCGGGAATACAAACGGGCGCTTCGGGAGCTTCCCGGGTCGGCGTCCGTGTACAGTAATCTCGGTACCGCGTATTTCGCGCGGCAGGATTACAAGCGGGCCGGGGATTCGTATCAGGAAGCGCTCCGTCTTGATCCCGACGTGTTCGAACATCACAGCACGTTCGGCGTTCTGATGCAGGACCATACGGTAGCGGAACGCGCCAAATTCCATTACTACCTGGCGAAGATGTACGCCAAACAGGGCAGCACGGACAGGGCACTCCAGTATGTGCGCAAAGCTCTCGAGGAAGGTTTCAACGAACCGCGAAAATTCATGGAAGAGTCGGAGTTCGCTGGGCTGCGCGAGAACGCTACATTTCAGCAGATCCTGAAGTCTGATCCGCGCGTGCTGTAAGCAAAGGGCGCCCATTGCACAATAGAACTTGTGCTGCGAGCCCTTCTTGCCATCGCACTCGCCGCCGCGGCCCAGGTGAGCGAAACGCCGCAAGCCCTGCTTGACCGCGCATCGAGAAAGATCTCTGCGAATCTTGGCCGCCTGCCGAACTACACTTGTGTGCAGACGCTCACCCGTTCTTACGCGGAGGATAGCAACCCGGCGGTGGTCCTGAGCAGTTGCAGCCAGATTGCGGACAGCGTCGCCGACCGCGAGAAATCGTCACTGACGGTTTCGTGGTTGGACCGCTTGCATTTCGATGTCGCTGTATCCGAAGGCCGGGAGATTTTCTCGTGGGCCGGGGACAAGCAATTTCAATCGAATCGCAACGCCGATTTCGCCGAGGAAGGAACCATCGGCACGGGAGACTTCGCCGGCTTCATCACCACCATCTTCGGGGGCCACAACGCCACTTTCGATTACCAGGGACGGCGCGACGAATCCGGTGTGTCGATTACGGAATTCGCTTACAAGGTGCCCGTCGCCAAAAGTTCGTATCTGCTGCGATCGGCGGGTGCCAGCTACCAGGTCGGATTTCATGGAACATTTGCGCTCGATTCCGCTTCGGGAGACCTCCGGCGCCTGACCGCTGTAACCGACGATCCGCCCGCGGCAACGAAAATCTGCGAGGCGACCACCACCATGGAATACGGGGAGGTGAAGATCGGCAGCGGTACTTTCCTCCTGCCCCGATCGACTGAACTCATTGTCCTTGGAAGCGACGGCGCCAAATCCGATAACAAGACCTCTTACACCTCGTGCCGTCAATACTTGGGCGAATCGAAGATTCACTTCGAAGACGTCGCGGACGATCAGCCAACCGCTCGCGTCAAGAAAACCCTGATTATTCCGGCGGGTCTGAAACTCGACATTCGCCTGAAGTCTCCCATCGATTCGGACACAATGATGGCGGGAGACGCCATTACCGGTTCGCTCACCAAGCCGCTGAAAGATCAATCGGGCCAGACCCTTCTTCAGGGCGACGCCATTGTCCGCGGCCGCATTGTGCGCATGCAGAAGCGGCTCAAGCCCAACCAGGTATTCGTAGTCAGCTTGCGTTTCGAATCGGTGGAACTGCCTGACGCGTCGGCCGCCCTGGAGCTAACGCCGGTCATCGATAAGAACGGAGGCGGTCTCAACAAACCCGGCAAAGACGACCTGAAGGCACTCGAATACTCCACCAGGAATACCAAGGCGGCGGGGCAGACCTTGGGAACCTATCTGTTCCCCGGCGGCCACCTGCTCATCCACGCCGGGGCTTTGACCCATTGGAAAACAATAAGGGCGGCGGAATAAAGTTCCGCGTCATCGAGTCTCATTCTGGGAGACCGCCGGAGAGAGGTGCAATTCGAGCAACTGATGCTTCCGCATTTGGACGCCGCGCACAACCTTGCGCGATGGCTGACCGGAAACGATGCCGATGCCGCCGACATGGTCCAGGAGTCGTATATCCGGGCGCTAACTTACTTCGACGGCTTCCGCGGGGCGGACTCGCGATCGTGGATGCTGCGCATCGTTCGCAACACCTGCTACACCTGGCTCCGCAAGAACCGGCACATGAACCTTTCCACCACGTTCGATGAGAGCATGCATAGCCATCGCGACGAAAGCGAGGACCGCAGCCCGCCGCTCGCGATCGATCCGGACGCGCTCAAAGAAGCCATTGCCGCACTCCCGGTGGACCATCGCGAGGTTCTGATCCTGCGCGAAGTCGAAGAGCTTTCTTATAAAGAGATCGCCCACATCGCGGAGATTCCGATCGGGACCGTGATGTCCCGCCTGGCCCGGGCGCGCCAGACGCTGCGCGCGCGCCTGAAAGGACCGGCTCAATGACCTGCGAGGAGACGAGAAACCTGCTCGACGGCTACTTCGATGGCGAGCTCGATCTCCAGACCAGCGTGGCTATCGAACAGCATATCAACGGGTGCGCGGGCTGTTCCTCCGAACTGGAATCCCGCGCGGCACTGCATGAGGCCATCTCCCGGCCGGAGCTTTACTACCGGGCGCCCTCCAAGGTGCGCGGCAAGGTCCGGGCGTCCCTGCCGGGTAAGTCGCGCAAGTGGGCGTGGACGTTGGGGGCGCCCATTGCAGCCGCGCTGGCCTTCCTCGCTTTCCTGCTTCCGCGCCAAGGCGGTTCCGCGCTGGACCACGATGCTCTTGCCGCCCACCTGCGGTCTCTTACACCCGGCCACCTGATCGATGTTCCTTCTTCCGATAACCATACGGTGAAGCCCTGGTTCAACGGGAAGGTCGACTTCTCGCCGCCCGTCGCCGACCTCAAGGCGAGCGGGTTCGCGCTCACCGGCGGGCGCCTCGACTATCTGGCGGAACGTCCCGTGGCCGCGCTGGTCTATCAGCGCCGCGCGCACATGATCAACCTTTTTGAGTGGCCGGCAAGCGGGCGGGATTCCGGCGTCTCGGCGGAGAACACGCGCGGTTACAACGTGCTCTCGTGGACCCGTTCCGGCTTCCATTACTACGCCGTTTCGGACCTGAATGCAGAGGAGCTCCGCGAGTTTGCCAACCTGCTCCGCTCGTTATACTGAGGCTTGAAACCGGTTAAAGCCATTTGTCTGCTCAGCGGAGGACTGGATTCCTCCACCTGCCTCGCGTTCGCCAAGCGCGAAGGCTTCGAAGTTTACGCGCTTTCGTTCGACTACGGCCAGCGCCATCGGATTGAACTCGAGTCGGCGGCGCGTGTAGCGAACGCGATTGGAGTCGCCGCGCACCGTACCGCCGTCTTCGATTTACGGATGTTCGGGGGCTCCGCCTTAACCAGCGAGACGGAGGTTCCCAAGGGCCGTTCCGCACACGAGATGTCGCGTGAAATTCCGGTCACGTATGTTCCGGCCCGCAACACGATCTTCCTTTCGTTCGCTTTGGCGTGGGCCGAAACGCTGGACGCGTCCGATATCTTCATCGGCGTGAACGCGCTCGATTACTCCGGCTATCCCGATTGCCGTCCGGAGTTTCTGCATGCCTTCGAGCGCATGGCGAATATGGCGACCAAGTCCGGTGTTGAAGGACGCATGCGGTTGAAGATTCATGCGCCGCTGCTGGAGAAATCGAAGGCCGATATCGTGCGGCTGGCGGTGGAACTGGGCGTCGATCTTTCACTGACTCATAGCTGCTACGACCCCGATGAGAGCGGCCGCGCGTGCGCAGAGTGCGACTCGTGCCAACTGCGAGCCAAGGGGTTTGCGGAAGCCGGAGTGCGCGATCCGATCTTCCTTGCTGGATAACGGGGCCGGATGAAGATAGCCGAGATCTTCTACTCGATTCAAGGCGAAGGCTCGCTCGTCGGCGCGCCCTCGGTCTTCGTTCGTACCAGCGGCTGCAACCTGCGCTGCGTCTGGTGCGATACGCCGTACACGTCGTGGAAACCGGAAGGCCAGGAGATGAGCGTGGCCGCCATCTGCGCGCGCGTTGCCGGCTTCCATGCTCCCTATGTCGTGGTTACCGGCGGTGAACCGATGATTGCGCCGGGGGTTGTTGACTTGACTCACCAGTTGCGCGCGCTCGGCATGCACATCACGATGGAGACGGCGGGGACGGTTTACCATCCGGTGGAGTGCGATCTGATGTCGATTAGCCCGAAGCTGAGTAACTCGAAGCCCGAAGGTCCGTTCCAGGCCCAGCACGAGCGGCTACGCATCCAGCCGCAAGTACTTAGCCAACTGATGGCGGCTTACGACTATCAACTGAAGTTCGTGGTGTCGCGCGCGGACGATTTGAGCGAGGTGCGCGAGTTAGTTGGTGGCGTGAAGGCGAACCCGCGCAAAGTAATCCTCATGCCGGAAGGCATTGACGCCGCCCAGTTGCACGACCGTAGCCTGTGGCTGGCGGAACTCTGCAAGCAGACGGGCTATCGTTATAGCCCGCGCCTGCATGTCGATCTCTGGGGCAATCGCCGCGGAATCTGAAGCTACCTGCGTCCACCGGCCAGCGGCAGCGCTTCCGGAGTGTCATCGCGGAACTTCTCCGGGTTCATCATCTTACCCAGCAGGTAGTCTTTATTGGTTTGGGAGATCACTTCAATCTTGATCTCCTTCGGACATACCGCCTCACACAGGCCGATGTTGGTGCACTGTCCGAAGCCTTCGGCGTTCATCTGGTTGACCATGTTCCTGGCCCGCGCATAGCGCTCGGGCTTACCTTGCGGCAGCATGTTCAGGTGCGTTACTTTGGCCCCGGTAAACAACGCGGCGGAGGCATTGGGACACGCCGCGACGCAAGCTCCGCAACCGATGCAGGCAGCCGCGTCCATGGACTTATCCGCGGCGCGCTTCGGCACCGGGATGGCGTTACCATCGGGCGCGTTTCCGGTCCCGACCGATATGTATCCGCCCGAAGCGATGATGCGGTCGAAGGCGCGCCGGTCCACCGCCAGGTCTTTGATGACCGGGAAAGCCGCCGCGCGCCACGGTTCGATGAACAACGTATCGCCATCCTTGTAATGGCGCATGTGTAGCTGGCAAACGGTGGTTCCCCGCTCCGGCCCGTGCGCCACGCCGTTGATCATGAAGCCGCACGATCCGCAGATGCCTTCACGGCAATCGTGCTCGAACGCGATGGGCTCTTCGTTCTTCCCGATCAGCCCTTCGTTTACCACATCGAGCATTTCGAGAAACGACATATCCGGACTAACATCGGGCGCATCGTACCGCACCATCCGGCCCTTGTCCGCCGGGTTCTTCTGCCGCCAAACGTGCAGGGTTAGTTTCATTCTAGTTACCTTTACTTGTGGCGCTACTTGTAACTACGCTGGCTCGGATGAACATATTCAAACTCCAGGTGCTCCTTGGTGAGGGACGGCGGGGAGCCTGATCCGTTCCATCCCCACGCCGCCACATACGCGTAATGATCGTCATCGCGCAGCGCTTCGCCATCTTCGGTCTGATACTCCTCGCGGAAGTGGCCGCCGCAGCTTTCATTGCGATCGAGCGCATCGATGCACATCAACTCGGCCATCTCCAGGAAGTCGGCGACGCGGCCCGCGCCTTCCAGTTGCTGATTGAAGTCCGCCCCGGAGCCTGGAACGTTCACGTTACGCCAGAACTCATCGCGTAGCTCGCGAATCTTGCCGATGGCGAACTCAAGCCCTTGCGCATTGCGCGACATCCCGCAGTACTCCCACACAACCTTGCCCAGTTCCCGATGAAAGTTCGCCACCGTGCGCTTGCCCTTTACGGCCAGCAGCCGGTCGGTGATTGTGTTCACATTGTGCTCGGCTTCGAGGACTTCCGGCCGGGATAGATCTACCTTGTCCAGCTTAGTGGTCGCCAAATAATCCCCGAGAGTATAGGGAATCACAAAGTAACCATCCGACAAGCCCTGCATGAGCGCGCTGGCGCCTAAACGATTAGCCCCGTGGTCGGAGAAGTTCGCTTCGCCCAGAACGAACAAGCCGGGGATGGTGCTCATCAGGTGATAATCCACCCACAGGCCGCCCATCGTGTAATGGATGGCCGGATAGATCCGCATGGGAACCTTGTAAGGATCTTCGCCGGTGATGCGGTCATACATGTCGAATAAGTTGCCGTAGCGCTCGACGATGGTGTTCCGCCCCAGACGCTTAATGGATTCGGCGAAGTCCAGATAGACGCCGAGCCCGCTCTCACCCACGCCGCGGCCTTCGTCGCACACGTGCTTGGCGTTGCGCGACGCCACATCGCGCGGTACTAAGTTACCGAAGCTGGGATACCTTCGCTCCAGGTAGTAATCACGGTCGGCTTCCGGAATCTGATCGGGCGAGCGCTTGTCGCCGGCCTGCTTGGGAACCCAGATGCGCCCGTCATTCCGCAGCGACTCACTCATCAGAGTGAGCTTCGATTGGTAATCGCCCGATACCGGAATGCAGGTTGGATGAATCTGCGTGAAACAGGGGTTGGCAAACAGCGCGCCGCGCTTGTGCGCCCGCCAGATGGCGGTGGTGTTCGATCCCTTCGCGTTGGTCGAAAGGTAGAAAACGTTGCCATATCCGCCGGTCGCCAGGATCACGGCGTCGGCGATGTGCGACTCGATCTTCCCCGTCGCTAGATCGCGCGTGACGATGCCGCGCGCTTTGCCATCCACCACGATGAGATCGAGCATTTCGGTGCGCGGGAACATGGTTACTTTGCCCTCATGCACCTGCCGCTCCAGCGCCTGATAGGCGCCCAGCAGAAGCTGTTGTCCGGTCTGCCCGCGCGCATAGAATGTCCGTGAAACCTGCGCGCCTCCGAAGGAGCGATTGGCCAGCATGCCGCCGTACTCGCGCGCAAAGGGAACGCCCTGGGCCACGCACTGATCGATGATGTGGACGCTGATCTCAGCGAGGCGGTAGACGTTGGCTTCGCGCGCGCGGAAGTCGCCTCCCTTCACCGTGTCATAGAACAACCGGAAGACGCTGTCGCCATCGTTCTGATAGTTCTTCGCGGCATTGATGCCGCCCTGCGCCGCGATGGAATGTGCGCGCCGCGGGCTGTCCTGAAAGCAGAAGCACTTGACGTTGTAACCCAGCTCGCCGAGCGACGCGGCGGCCGATCCGCCGGCGAGTCCTGAACCCACCACGATGATGTTGTACTTGCGCTTATTGGCGGGGTTCACCAGCTTCATATCGAAGCGCGTTTTTTCCCACGCCTGCTCGATGGGTCCCGCCGGTATCTTCGAATCGAGAATCATAGCTTGTGCCTCCTTATAGATGAATGACCCCGGCCATCACGCCGATGGGGATGGAGATGAACCCCAGCGTAATGACGATCGCCAGCAAGCGCGCGAACGTCTTGATGAGCGGCGAGTAAGCCGGCGACGCGATACCCAGCGATTGGAACATACTCCAGAAGCCGTGGCTCAAATGAAATCCCAAGAGCACCATCGCAACAATGTAAAGCACGGAAATATAGGGCTGCTGAAACGTGATCACCAGATTGTCGTATATGTGGCCTTCCTGAAAGCGCGGGTCGCTTAGCAGAAACGTGAACTGCGCGAGGTGATAGATGACAAACGCGGCGACAATCGGGCCGCTCCAGTACATGGTGCGGGACGCGTAGCTTGCCACGTGATTGTCCTTCTTTACATATGCGATCGGCCGCGCCACCTGCTTCAGACGCGCCAACTGAACCGTGGTGATGATGTGCAGCGTCACGGAAATCAGAAGCGTGATGCGCGCGGCGTAGAGCGCGGCCGGCAGCGATCGTAAAAAAACTCCGTAAGCGTCGAGCTTCTCGCGGCCTTCAAACGCCTGCAGATTTCCGGCCAGGTGTCCGATCACGAACGCGAACAGAATGGCGCCGGTGACGGCCATGATGGCCTTCTTGCCTACAGTCGTCTGATAGAACCGGTAGGCGCGGTTGAACGGAGCGGGAACGGCGATGGAACTCATCTGTTTACCAATTCGATCGTATTCCATCCGAGGGACGAAAGTAACGCGGGGTGAAAACGATCGGGTGGGGGAATGTCCTTCATTGGTTTGGATTCATTCCGACGCGATTGGGATGGATGAAAACACTGGCGAATGACCTGCTGGCAACGGGGCATGCACGACGAACAGAAAGCAGATTTCGGCCGGCGCGGCTTCCTGGGCGCGGCCCTCGGCGGGATTGCGGCGGGCGCGGTCCAAATGGCCGCGGCGCAGGCGCTGACCGCCCAGACTTCCACGGGCGCCGGAGGCTCGATCGGTCCGATGCCGGCCGAGACGCGCAAGGGGGACATGATTTATCGCACTCTCGGCCGCACCGGCGAGAAGGTTTCCATCATCGGGGTGGGCGGTTCCCACATCGGCCAGACTTCGTCCGACGATCTCGCGATCCAGATTGTCCGGTCGGCCGTCGATCACGGCATCAACTTCATGGACAATGCCTGGGATTACAACAACGGCAACGGCGCCGCGGAAACGAAGATGGGGAAGGCTTTGCGCGACGGCTACCGCCAGAAAGTCTTTCTCATGACAAAGATCGATGGGCGCACCAAAGAAGACGCCGCCAAGCAGATCGACGAATCCTTGAAGCGGCTGCAGACGGACCACGTCGACCTGCTTCAGTATCACGAAGTGATTCGCATGGAAGATCCCGACCGTATTTTCGCTCCCGGCGGCGCGCACGAAGCGTTCATGGACGCGAAGAAAGCCGGTAAGCTGCGCTACATCGGATTTACCGGGCACAAAGATCCGACCGTTCACCTGCGGATGTTGGAAGTGGCGGCCCAGCATAACTTCCACTTCGACGCGTTGCTGCATCCTTCCAACCCGATGGATTATCACTTCCGCAGCTTTGTCCACCAGGTGATGCCGGTGGCGTTGAAGGAGGGTATCGGCGTGCAGACCATGAAGCCGATGGGAGGCAAGTTCATATTGCAGAGCAACACGGTTTCCGCCACCGACTGCCTGCACTACGCAATGAGCTTTCCGGCTTCGGTGGTGATCACGGGGATGGACAAGATGGAGTATCTGGATCAGGCGTTGAACGCGGTGAAAGGTTTCAAGCCTTTGAATCAACAGCAGATTGCGAGCATGGTTGCGAAGACCAGGCAGGCGGCGTTCGAAGGCAAGTACGAGTTATTCAAGACCAGCAGCCACTTCGATTCGACCGCGAAGAATCCAAAATGGCTGGGGGCGTAAGCCTTCATTTCAAAGGGCTCGCTTCTCCACGCGCGCAGTCTGCCACTTGACGATGGTGACGCCGGCGAAGATGATCACCATCGCGAGCCGTTCGCGCGCTCCGAACGGTTCGCGATAGAAGAGCCAGCCTAGAGTGACGGCCACCATCGAGTTGACGTAAGGGTAAATGGAAACGATGGCGACGGGCAGATTTGCGATGGCATAGGCATAGGCGCTGTAGCCCACGAGCGAGCCGAAGATCACGAGATAAACTACGGCCCATGCCGCCCGCGTTTCCCAGACAATGGGCGCATGCGGCACGAGCAGTGCGATGGGCGCGAACGATAAAGAGGAAGCGAGTTGCTGGACGGCTCCGGTGACGATGGGATGCGCGCGCGTCACTTGGCGCTTTTGATAGATGGATCCGAGGCACCACGAGATG
>CBDDBV010000037.1:0-3319 GCA_965225785.1 Bryobacteraceae bacterium
TCGGGCTTGCCGTACTTCGATATCAACGACGAGAACGGTAGCTCCAAGTTGGGCTACGCGCTCGGCGTTAACCAGTGCAATTGCCCGTTGACCCAGATCGAAGGGCAGTACCAAGTGATCGACAACGTTACCCGGATCATGGGTAATCACAGCGTGAAGCTCGGAACCGACCTTCGTTACGCGGAAAACCTCCGCGTGCCGAGCGACTCGCACCGCGCCGGCGAGCTTACCTTCAACAGCAGCACGACGGGCGATGTACTGACTGCGGGCGGCGGCGTAGTGGGCGGCGACGGTTTGGCTTCCTTCCTGTTGGGCGATGTATCTTCCTTCCAGCGGTACGTCAGCAGCAGCACGAACGCGCAGGAACGGCAGAAGCGCTTCTTCTTCTACGGGCAGGATGAATGGCGCGTCACTCCGAAACTAACCTTTACGTACGGTATGCGTTGGGAAATGATCTTCCCGGAGACTGTAAACGCGGCCGGCAACGGCGCCACGCTCGACATCAACAACGGCGAGATGTATGTATTTGGCGTGAACGGCGTGCCGAATCACGGTATCCAGACGATGAACTGGCATGACTTTGAGCCGCGCATCGGGCTCGCATACTCCTTCAATGAGAAGACGGTGGTCCGAGCCGGGTACGGCTGGTCTTATGATCTAGGAACGTTCGGCTCAACTTTCGGGCATAACGTCACTCAGAACCCGCCGGTTCTTTCGAATCAGCAACTGAACTCCTCTACCGCCTTCAGCGACGTGTTCAACCTTTCGACGGGACCGCCGCTTCCGACGCCGACCGTTGTCAGCGCGAACGGGACGTTCCCGCTCCCGGATGGAATCAATGTAAAGTACCGTCCCGCAACCGTTACGCTTCCGACTGTGTATCTCTACAACCTGTCCCTTCAACGGCAGCTCACTAAGAGGATCGCTGTGACGGCGGCCTATGTCGGCAATGTAAACCGGCACGGCTTCCTGGGGACTGGACAGTCCATCAATACGAACGAACCGATGTTCGTTCCCGGCGAGTCAAACCTGAACCTCAGCAGGCCGTATTATGCGGCTTACGGTTGGACGCAGGGTCTCAGTTATTACTGCGACTGCTCGAACAACATGTACAACTCGCTGCAGACGACGTTCAAGGTAAGTAATTTGTCCGGCTATAACCTTCAGGGAAGTTACACCTACCAGCGGTCCTACGGACAAGGCTGGGGCAGCTACGATTCCAATTATTACTTCCTCTACGACCGGGCAGCCGGTGAAGGCTATAACAGCAACTTACCGCGCAACCAACTCACGCTGCTTCAGAACTACGACATTCCGTTCGGCCATGGACGTCAGTTCGGGTCTAACACGAACAAGGCGGTCGATCTGGCGCTCGGCGGATGGAACATCAGCGGCATCACAACCTTCTACAGCGGATTGCCATTCGATCCGACGCTGGAGACTGGATATCCGGGTGATCCCAATACGGGACCGAACAATCGTCCGGACGTTGGAACCGGCAGCCCTTACGCGGGAGCACAGGGCAACCGCAACCAATGGTTTGTCGGCGAGAGTTTAGCCACGCTGGAAGCGGGGACCGGACCCTTCAAATTGCCGGCCGCGAATACCTTTGGCAACTGGCCGATCGGCACGTTGTTCGGACCGCACTTCATTCAGCAGGATATATCTCTGATGAAGAAGTTCGCGATCACCGAGCGGATTGGATTTATTCTGCGAACAGACGCGACGAACATCTTCAACCACACTAACCTGGGCCTTCCGAACAGCGACATCGAGTCCGGTCAGGCCGGGCAAATCACGAGCACGGCTTTCGGCGGCAACAACATGCGCCGTTTGCAATACTCGGCGACGGTTACTTTCTAAATCGCTACCTATCCTTTAACATGGGCCGGTGGAGCAAACGCTCCGCCGGCCTTTTTCGCGTGGGTGGAGTCCTGATAGACTCCAGATAGTTGTCCCGATGAAGTCCGTACCGATCCTCTTTGTTCTTGCGGCTTTACCGTTAATTGCCGCGGCGCCGGTTACCTTCAACAAGGACATCGCTCCCCTTACAAACGAATATTGCGCGCCGTGTCACCGGCCGGGACAAGCCGGTCCATTTTCCCTGCTGACTTACTCCGATGTGAAGAAGCGCGCTGGATTAATCGCGGCCGTTACTAAGAGCCGCTACATGCCGCCGTGGCTTCCGGAACACGGGTACGGGCAGTTCGCGGGCGAACGGCGGCTTACCGACGCCCAACTGCATACCATCCAGCAGTGGGTGGCCGACGGGATGCTGGAAGGCTCGCCCGGCCGATGCGCCGCCGACGCCACAGTTCACTCCCGGCTGGCAGTTGGGTGAACCCGATCTGGTGATCCAGGCGCCCAAGCCTTTCACCTTGCAGGCATCCGGGCCGGACGTGTTTTGGAACTTTGTTCTGCACGTCCCGATCGATCAGACGCGTTACGTGCGGGCGTTGGAAATCCGACCGGGCAACGCGCGCATCGTGCATCACGCCAACCTTCTGGTGGACCGCACGCGCTCTTCGCGCGCTCGCGAGGCCAGCCCGGGGGACGGCTTCGCCGGAATGGATTTGAGCATCGAGGCGGACACCTTCGAGCCGGACAGCCATTTCCTCTTCTGGAAGCCGGGGCAGTACGCCGGACGTGGAGCCGGACGGAATGGCGTGGCGCATCGACAAGGGGAACGACTTGGTGTTGAACGTTCACTTGCAAACCACCGGCAAGCCGGAAACCGTGCAGCCGACGATCGGCCTGTACTTCACCGACAAGCCGCAGACCAAGTTCCCGATGTTGATCCAGTTGGAACACGATGGCAACCTCGATATTCCGGCCGGCGCAAAAGACTTCCTGGTCAGCGACGACTTCAAGCTTCCGCTTGACGTGGATGTTCTGAGCGTCTACCCGCACGCGCACTACCTGGGAAAACTGATGGAAGGCTATGCGACGCTGCCGGACGGAAAGCGGAAGTGGTTGATCCGCACCCCCGACTGGGATTTGAACTGGCAGGCAGTGTACCGGTATGAGTCGCCGGTATTTCTGCCGCGCGGGACCGTAATCTCCATGCGGTACCGGTACGACAACTCGGAAGGCAATCCGCGCAATCCGAACCATCCGCCGAAGCGCGTGCTGGGCGGAAACCAATCGACCGACGAGATGGGGCACCTGTGGCTGCAAGTGCTGCCACGCGGGGATGCGGACCGTCGCGAAGTCTTGCAGGAAGCCGTGATGCGGCACCGGCTGGAAAAGTATCCGGCGGACTTTTCCGCGCACTTCAATTTGGGCGCGCTTTTGCTCGCGCGCAACCGGCCGAAAGACG
>CBDDBV010000038.1:0-14063 GCA_965225785.1 Bryobacteraceae bacterium
CCCGCTCAACGCCATCATCGGGTATAGCGAGATGCTGCAGGAGGAGGCTTTGGCCGGAACCACGCCCAAGTCCCTGGTGGCTGACCTGGAAAACGTGCGCGGCGCGGGCAAGCATCTTCTACAACTGATCAACTCCGTCCTCGATTTATCGAAAGTGGAAGCGGGGAAGATGGAAGTGTTTCTGGAAACTTTCCCGGTGTGCGAGCTCGTGGAGGAAGTGGTCAGCATTCTCCGTCCGTCCGCTACTCAGAACAATAACGGCCTGAGGGTCGACTGCTCCCCGGCGGTGGGCCGCATGCATTCGGATCACGTCAGGGTGCGGCAGAGCCTTTTGAATCTGGTGGGCAACGCGTGTAAGTTCACCCGCGACGGCGAAGTGGCGCTTTCGGTGGAGCGCACCACGGCCGCCGGCCGGGACTGGATCGATTTCACCATCTCCGATACCGGGATCGGCATGAGCGCTGACGAACTGTCAAGAGTGTTTGATCCGTTCATCCAGGCTGACCCTTCGACCACCCGAAAATTCGGCGGCACCGGGCTCGGGCTCGCTCTCAGCCAGCGGTTCGCGCGCATCCTCGGCGGCGGCATCACCGCGGAAAGCACGAAAGGCGTCGGTTCCACCTTCCACCTCCGTCTGCCCGCGAATATGGAAGCGGCGGCTGCTGAGGCCGTCGCGCCCCTGAGCGATTTGCAGAAGCAGGGCCGGCACGATAGCTCTGTGCTGGCTATCGATGACGAACCCGCCGTGCAGAAGATGCTTTCCCGCACTCTGGAGAAGGAGGGTTTTACGGTGTACGGGGCCAAGTCCGGGGAAGAAGGCATGAAGCTGGCCCGCTCTCTCAGACCGGCCGTAATCACGTTGGATATCCTGCTCCCCGGGATGGACGGATGGAGCGTGCTGGCCAGCCTGAAGTCCGACCCCGAACTCGCGACCATTCCCGTCGTGGTCCTGACGATCGAGGATAAACGCAATCTGGGTTTCACGCTCGGCGCGGCCGACTACCTGATCAAGCCTGTGAACCGGGATCGCCTGCTCGCCGTCCTCGCGCGCTACCGGGCCGCCGGAGCTGAGCGCTCCGTTCTGGTCATCGATGATGATCCGAACGCCCGTAACCTCTTGCGGCGTCTTCTGGAAAACGATGGTTGGAGCGTTCGCCAAGCCGAGAATGGCGTTACGGCCCTGGAGCATTTACGCCGCAAGCCCAGCAGCGTGATTCTGCTCGATCTCATGATGCCGGAGATGGATGGCTTCCAGTTTCTTGCCGCCTTGAAGGAGAAAGAAGAGCTACGCGGCACGCCGGTCATTGTGGTGACGGCCAAGGATCTGACCGATGAGGATCGCAAGCGGCTCAATGGTCAGGTGAAACGGATTCTGCGGAAAGGCGCGTACGGGCGTGAAGAGCTTCTGGCGGAAGTGAGCCGCGTGGTGCAGACTTTGCGGGGACTTGGTTCCTGAAAGCTGGGTGGCCGGTACTGCGATACCGCGTTGTTGGATAGAAGCCTCGGAGACCGCGACTGAAATCATTGCCTGTTGCGGAATCAGCGGTGTGCACCGGAAGACATCGAAAGGTGCACACAGGGGCACACTGATCTGGTCCATTTCCCGACTCTCGGTTGGGTCCGTCTCCTGAGCCGTAAGGTCATAATCCGCCGTTTGCCGGTGCTCATAAAGTTGACTGAATGTCGCGGCAACTTTCTTGAGGTATCCAATGGCGGCCGGATCCTGGTCGGCGAATGGGAACGCGCTCACATTCAGCACCCGTTCCGATGCCGCGTTCATTCTTGCGTGTTCGAAGATTCGGGCCAGTCGCGGCCGCTGCGTGCGAATCTTCCATTTGGATACTGCTTCGGAAATCAGTAAGTGAAAAGGAGCATAATAAGCGGATGAAACCGCACGCCTTAAGCTCGCTTGGCGCGGTTGTCTAGGCTCCCGGTTGGCGAGATGGTGAGCCTGTTCGAGCAGATCGTCGTGGAATGCCATCGATCACGCCCATGCAGGCTCCTTGAGCATCTCCTGTTCGGCCCGGCTCCGAAAGTTGTAGTAGGGAATTAGGCCCCACAAGTTAAGAGGATCGGGGTGCTCCTGAATGAGAGTTTCGACGCGAGACGCGACCTCGTGCAACCGATCTAGTTTGCTGGCGTGGTCGGCTAACAGCACCCTAAAAAAATGGCGGGTTCATCTGACCAGTTCGCACTAATCGTGTACCGTAGCCGGACAACGTCGGGACCGAGCTTTCGCTCCATCTCGGCGATTGAAGCGGCAAGCTCCCTTGGCTGCCCAAGTTTTCTAGGGATGTACACAGACCCATTATCGCGCTGCTCGGAGCGGTTTTGTCTCAGGCTGTGCAATCCATACGCGCTATACACTGAAAGCTACAATGAAGTTGCCTGGGCCCTTAGCACAGCGGTTAGTGCAGCGGACTCATAATCCTACCAGGCTCCTGTCACCGAGCGAAACCGACTGAAACCAAAGGCAGTTAGAAAACCGGTCGTGTGCACCGGATGAAACCGGAGGACACCGAAAGGTGCACACAGGGGGCACACCGACCAGCTTCCTTGCGGCCCTCCGCTGGTAGTGCGATCTTTAGTACATGCGAATCACCCGCCGCACGAGCGGCGGTCGTGGCGAGTACGAGATCAGCGAACCTGCTCCGAACGGCCTGACCCCTAACGACATCCTGCTGCGCCGGATCTTCCTCGACCTCGGCGCGGGATGGACCGTGGACTCGGGCGTCCAGCTGACGAGCCAGGGCGGCAAGCGCAGGCTCAGGCTCCTCGACGGCGGAATCCAGATCCAGCGGCAGGTCGCCGCGGCGCTGATGATGCCGCACTCGGTGAGAGCCGACAGCGCCCTCGGACGGGGGATGCCGATCCTCCAAGCCAACCGCTACGCCATAGAGCACGTCGAGATCGCCGACGCCGAGCTGTCCGGGGACGACGCCGTCCAGCTGAGGATCGGCGAGATCATCCTCCGCAACCTGAGCCATCACGCCGAGCAACTGCGCTTCGCCGAGCGGGTCGCGAACCTGGAGCACGTGTGGCAGAGCCGAGCCGAACTGCCGGAAGGCTTGGCTGATCTGATCGACCAGCACCGGGCGCTGACGCACTCGGGGCAGCCCATCCCCGAGCAGGCCGAGAGGGTCGTGGACCAGATCCAGCGGGCCGTGACCGAGAACGCCGCCGACCTGGGCATCCTGTACCGCAGCGAGGCCCAAGACGCGCTGCCCGACATCCTCGCGTCGCTCAGCGAGCCTCCCGCGCCGCCTCCCGTCGCCGTCGCGGAGGTGGACCCCGACGAGACCGAGATCAAGCGCAGGACCGTCAAGGAGTGGAAGCGTTGGGCCGCGTCGAGGGGCGCCGCGAGCGCGAGGTTCCGGCAGGCCGTGCGGCGGGCTTGGAACTCCACTTGCGCCGTGTGCGGCCTGCATCTTCCCTCGACGGCGCACAACACGTCGGCTGGCGTGGACGCGGCGCACATCCTTCCTTGGGCCGACTACGATCTCGATCACGTCTGCAACGGCATCTGCCTGTGCAAGCACCACCACTGGGCTTTCGACGAGGGGCTGATACTGATCCGTCTCGCGGGCGACGCGTACTCGGTCGAGGTTCCAGCGGACATGGCTCAGGCCATCCTCGCCGAGAACGGCGCGTTCAGCATCGCGTCCCTCAGCGACTTCGCGGGGCCGATACCCGAGGCCAGATTGCCGAGGCTCAGCGGGGAAAGGCCCAGCGCTCGATACCTTGAGATGCTGGCCGAGAACAGCTAGAGGGCGACCGTCGCCTGCTGCTCCTCGAAGTCCCGCTGCGCCGAGACGTAGGCTCCGATGCGATGCGCCAGCCACTCCGCGACGGGTACCGTGACCGCGTTGCCGAGCGCGTTGTAGCGCATCGTGTCGATCTTGTCCGGGTCGGTGACGTCGAGTCCCGGCGGCAGGGTCCAGTTCTCGGGGAACCCTTGCAGCCGCTCGCACTCGATCGGCATCAGCCGGCGCACGCGACCGTCGGGATAGGAGACGTAGTTGCGGCTCCAGTCCGTCCCGGTGTGACGCGCGGAGCAGGCGTAGAGGCAGTAGGCGAGGCTCGGCGTTATTGGCCCTTTGACAGGATCTCCAATGCGCTCCTTAAAGGGGGAAAGAGGTTTCTTCCCATCCGATCCGACCTCCGAATGATTCCGCGCGCCGCATTCGGACTCAAAAAGTATCTCTCCGGGACCTCGCCAGTCTCGATAGCACCCGACAATGTAGACTCGCTGACGCGACTGGGGGACTCCGAAATACCGGCTGTTAAGCACACGCCATCCCACGCCATACCCGATGTTGGCCAGCGTTCGTAGGATGATTTCGAAATCTCTTCCTCCGTGGCTAGAGAGGAGACCTGGAACGTTCTCGATGAGGAAAACTCGGGGACGTCCTTTTTCAAGTAGGCGAGCAAACTCAAAAAAGAGTCCAGATTTTTTCCCTTTAAGCCCAGCTCGCGGCCCCATTCGCGCAAGCGAGACGTCTTGACAGGGGAATCCCCCTGCCCAGACTTCGGAAACAGGTACATCTGCATGTTGGATCTCCTTGATGTCTTTCAGCAGCGGCGTCTTCGGCCAGTGCGTCCTCAGGATGGAGCGGCAGAACTCGTCCACCTCGCACTGCATGGTGACCTTGAAGCCGGCGTTGACGAAGCCCCGGTCGAATCCTCCGATGCCGGAGAAAAAAGATGCCACCGTAGGCTTCATTTTGTCGGGCCCTCCAGGAACCGGGTCACGCGGTCCATCAACCGTTCCTTGTTTTTCAACTGACACTCCCAGACCACCATGCACCGCCACCCCAATCGCCGCATCGCGGACACGTTCATCTTGTCGCGCCGGGAGTTGCGGTCCAGCTTCTTGTTCCAGTAGTCGGTATTGCTGCCAGGTCTGCGCCCGTCTTTGCATGTGTGTCCGTGCCAGAAACAGCCGTGCATCAATATCGCTGCGCGGTGCTTCGGGAGAACCACTTCCGGCTTGCCCGGAAGGTCCGACCTGTGCAGCCGAAACCTGTAGCCGAGCGCGTGCAAGAGCCGACGCAGCTCCATCTCAGGGACTGTATCGGCAGAATGGATGTTCGCCATTATGGCGCTTCGACGTTCGGGCGTGAAAATGTCGGTCATCGGCGTCACTCAAACGTGAGCGGAATCTGCGGCGCTTGCACGAGCTTTTGGCTCTCCCGCTTCAACTCGTCCAACTCGTCTTCCGTAAAAACTCTTCGCCCGTTTCGATCCTTGAACTGGGTGTCTTTGAGAAGTCCCAGCTTCAGCCATCGAAAGTACGTCGCCCTGCTGACCGACGCCACAGCGAGAGCCTCGCCGATTCGATAGAACTTTCTTCCTTCGATGACCACGGGCACAGAACGTCCTGATACGTCTTGAGACACCATGATACAGGAAAACCCTCGGCACCGTACCGCCCTATTCTAATTCGCCTTTTGTTCGCCCGCAACCAGTCGGTAGTCATGCTTATGGGCATCAGCGGCGGCGAACCGCCAGCCAGGCTCCGCTCGCCCTCGCGACCACGAAGTCTCCCTCCAGCGCGACGCCGTCGTCTGCGGTCGCGCGCAGCCGAATCTTGTCTCCTGCACTGGCCTGCGGCGCCCCAGCCGGCAGCGTCAGCACGAACTCTTCCCCGTCCTCGCGACGGGGCCAAAGCAGCGCTGCCAACCCAGCCAACGCAGCTAACAGCACGATTCCCAAGATCATCTCTCTCACCTCGATTCGAATCGTACCGGGGTCGGGCTGGATCGCGAACGACATTTTTCCGCTGGCGAAAGGCTAAGGAAATTAGCGAAAACGGGCGCGTACTTTCCCAGCGGAACGCGCCAATATTCGATGAGGCCGCGTTTCCAACCAAGCGGCCGGGAAAAGAGATCAAGAGATGACAGCAGCAGCAACGAAGAAGACCCGCAAGGCCGTCGTGGACGGGGCCGAGCGCACCGACTCCAGCCTGGAGGCGATGAAGACCGGCGAGATCGCGGCCCTCGTCGCGTCGATCCGAGGCGGAAACCCGCCGAAGCCGGCGACCAAGGCCAAGGCCATCGAACTGTTCTGGAAGGCCGCCCAGACGCTTCCGAAGGCTGCGGAAGTGTCATACGCCAAGACTGAAGCCCTGGACGCGACCGCAGAGGTCCGGGGCGCTGAAAAGGGCGCCCCGGACGAGGCGCCCAAGGTCAAGAGGTACGCCGTCCGGATCGCGGGCCCAGAGCAGGCGGCGAAGGTCGCCGCGATGAACCCCGTCGCGCGTCGCCTGGCCGAGGAGATGAGGGACGCGGCCCGGCCGCTCTCGATGGCCGAGTGCTGCGCGATCGTCGGGAAGTTCAGCAAGTCCGGTCGCCCGGACAAGCTTGTCGCCTGGCACTTCTGCAAGCTGTTCCGCCCCGCTGGGATACTGACCGAAGCCCGCGACGGCAGGGGAGCATAAGAGTGGTTACCGACGCCTGCGCGGTCACGCTGGTCCCGGCGCCCGACCCGCTGAAGATCCTGAAGTCGCTGGTCCTGGACGCGGTCTCGTCTCCGCTCACCAAGCGGCAGTACGAGATCGCCCTCGACCGATTCATCGCGTGGGCCGCTGGGCGGACCTTCGGCAAGCCGCTGGTGAACCAGTACCGCTCGCACCTCGAAGGGCTGGGCTTCTCGCCCTCGACCATCAACCAGGCTCTCAGCGCGATACGGCGCCTCGGCTTCGAGGCCGCCGACTCCGGGATGCTGGACCCGAACGTCGCGGCGGCGGTGGGCAGGGTCAAGGGCGTTCGCCGGGAGGGCGTACGCACCGGCAACTGGCTGACGAAGGAACAGGCTCGCCGGCTGCTGGCGACGCCCGACTCGGCCACCTTTACCGGCAAGAGGGACCGGGCGCTGCTGGCCGTCCTGCTCGGGACCGGGCTCCGGCGCAACGAGGCCAGAGACCTGACCGTGGAGCACGTCCAGCTGAGGGACGCCCGCTGGTGCATAGTGGACCTGGTCGGGAAGCAGGGCAAGTCCCGCACGGTTCCCATGGCCGCGTGGACAAAGCTCGCCATCGACGAGTGGACCTCCGCGGCGGGCATCGAGAATGGCCGGGTGCTGCGGCCCGTGCGGTGCAACGGAACTCTCGCCGGCGACCGGCTCTCGCCCCAGACCATCTTCAGGATCGTGCTGGAGCATTCGCGCGCGCTGGGCGTCGCGATCCGGCCGCACGACGCCAGGCGCACTTTCGCCAGGCTGGCCTTCTACGGAGGGTCGGGCATGGAGCAGGTCTCCCTCAGCCTCGGTCACTCGTCGGTGACTGTCACCGAGCGATACATCGGCGCGCGCCTGGACCTCGCCGACGCGCCCTGCGACCACCTCGGCATCGGGTTATGAACGCGGCTTCCGTTGCACGCAAACCCAGCCGGACGGTACGATTGGGAACATGCAGGAGAAGAACTCGAAAACTGCCATTCAGCAGGGCCACGATAAGTTGCTCTCCTTGCTCGCAGGACAGAAGACGCCCAACCCGGAGGAGTTCAGGCAGCTGATCCTTGCGCTGGACAACCACCGTGTCTTGGCGAAAGTCTTCCTGCTCGAAGGCGCTCCTTACGTCTTTGAAAACCGCCCGATGAAATACGTCATCTTCCGCGAGCAAGTGGCAGACAGGTTCGACATCGGCTCGCAGGACGTGTGCATAGTCGGAAGCGCAAAGCTGGGCTACAGCCCGAGCCCGCACAAGTTCGGGACGCCGTTCGCTGAGACGTCGGACGTGGACGTCGTGGTCATTTCGGAGCCGCTCTTCTACCGAGGATCGAGGCTGCTGTTCGAAACCTTGAACGAACTTGAGCCATCGGTCTACAGCGTGCGCTCGAAGAACAAGCACGCGCCCGCAGTTGATCTCGAAGACTGGGTAAAGGTCAAGGACTCCATCCGGAACTTCGTCTATCAGAATTTCAATCCGGGACTGCTGCCCCAAGATCATCCACTGCGCAAGGAGATCTTTGAGAACATGGCCTCGACCTCCGGACTCTTCCTAGCGCTGGAACCTCAGGTGTTCGTCTCGAAGATCCGATGCCGGGTGTTCCGCAACTGGAAGGCGGCAGAAGACTACTACTCGAATACGCTCCGCGAGGCGAAGTTTGCTCTGGCCGGCGAGAAGCAACCGGAGCCGGAGTTAGACGACGAGATCGACGAGTTGCCGTCCACGGGGAAGTCTCCGACGACGCAGCCCGCCGTCGCGACCAAGTCCACCCACTGATCTTTTCCTCAGCGGCTTTCAGCTGCACTTATGCGCCCCCGCCAAAAAGCGTTCCAGCAGTGCAAGATTTTTCTTTGCCCGTGTTTTCAACGAGATCGCGAGTGATCGGGATTGACCGAGTGCCGGCGTCAATTAGCTTGATGTAGGGCAGACGGCCTCGCGAAAAGGAGAAGACAACAGGGACGATGACCACACTACAATTCGGGGTGAGGGTCGCAAGGAACTCGGCCGCTGTCGGCACGTGGAGAGACCCGCGCGCTCTCGCGAGGGAGGCCATCCGGTCGCCAGAGTACAAGCTGATCGATCTGGCGCGGGACGTCGGATGGCTGGAGCAGATCAGCGAGGCTTCCAACGAGTGCCGGGCAGAAGCCTTCGAGATGCTGACCGGCTTGGCGGACCGATTCTTTGTCGGAGAACCCGTCGTCTTCGAAGGCAAGCATTTCAAGAGGCTGCGAGGCCGCGCTTATCCGGACTTCGCGTCGATCCGGCAAGACTCCCTCTTCAACGAACTGGCGGAGAAAGACGTGGTCCGCTTGGTTTGGGCGAGGCGCTTCGAGCAGACGCGCCGCCTGCGAGTCGCCAACGAGTCTCTCGGCTTCCGCACGCCGCTGACATGGGAGGAGCACTTGGAAGACGTGCCCTTCGACGACTCCCCGCCGCCAGTGTTCGAAGTCACGGCGAGGGACGTGGACGAGGCTCTCTCGATGTGGGACAGGGCGAGGGCTCTGGGCGGTGCCGCCGAGGAGAACATCCAGCGCATCGTGGCAGGATGGGCGACTGAGCCGGTGCGCCTGAAACCCATCGCTTGGGCATACGCGGCAGGCCTCTGAGGCGGGCGGGAAGGGAGCCCCCGCGCAAAGCGGCTCCCCGTCAAGACGACAAGACAGGAGACATCATGAACACCGACGAGATCAACGACCAGGTTCTCGAAGACTTGGCCGGGATGCACAGGACGCGCTTCGTAGGCTCAGCGCTTTCCCGCCGGCTGGCCGACGCGCCGCTGGAAGAACTCATCCTGTACGGGTACGGGGTGGTCGCGGGAAGCGACGAGGCCGAGGTCCAGCGTAAGAGCTGGGAGGTCCGGACCCACGAGGGCCACCTGGACTGCGAGATCAGCCCGCACTTCTGGCGCGGCGTCTGCGAATCCAGGCGCGCCGAGATCGGGATGCCGTTCAACCAGAAGCCGCGCAAGAAGACCGACTCCGAGGGCCGCCCCTACGCAAGGTTCAAGGTTCGGGGCTCCCCGCAACTGCTGTGGCGCCTGTACGATTTCTTCGAACGATACTCGGCCTTCCCCGACGTGGCGTGCAGGCACTTCGAAGACCAGATCGAATCCGACAAAGGCTTCGTCCAACTGAACGGCTTGAGGGCTTACAAAGCCGTCTCCGCCCTCTACCGGGGGCTAGCGTCGGCGGGCTGATCGAAAAGGCGAACAAGGTCATGGGGTCCCAGTCAACCGACTGGTGGGAAGCCAAGCCGAGACGGCCCCACCTTTCGAAGCTGCGGCCGATACCAGACGACATCTTCGAAGAGAAGCCGGCGCCGCTGGCGCGCATAAGTCAGCGCATGGGCGCCAGCGGAGCCGGTCAGCGCGGAAGCTCTGGGGCGTAGGAGGGGCCGATGTCGGCCCGCTCCCGACGCTCGGGCTCCGTCTGCTCGATGATGAGCTCCTCCAGCCTCGCCACGACCACGTCGTCGGCCATGAGCCGCTTGAGGAACTGGTCCTCGTGCTCGACTCGGACGGGGTCTCCGTCGGGGCCGGACACTTCGACGGCGCTGAGCTTCGGGAACACGTACGGCAGGAGAGCTTTCGCGCAATCAATGCGGATATCCAGGGGGACGCCGTCCTCGTCGGCCATGGTCTTGGCCAGCATGGAGACCGGGTCCACCCCGTGGTCTTCCAGAATCTGCCGCGCGTACACGGTGCGCTTGTTGGGCTGGCCTTTGACGCGGCCGCTGCCGAAGGGCTTGGGACTCCCCGGCAGCGAGCCGCCCTTGTCGTCCTTCCGCGACCATCCGGCAGCCGCGCGGATCTCCTTGATGCGGCTCACCGAGACGCCGTGACGAGCGGCGAGCACGTGGGTGCGCTCGTCGCTCTTGGCGATGGTCTCGCGCTCGGCCGGGGTCAGCTTCATCATGCGGGGCATCGGCTCAGCCCTGCACGTAGCCGACGGTCAGCTTGTCGTTGGCCGAGTCGGCGTCCAAGGCGAGCGAAGCCAGCCTTATCAGGTTCGTTCCGCCGTCGGCCGGCTCAAGCGTGAACGTGTCGTTGAAGCCGGTGGCGGGGGGAATCTGCATCTGCTTCAGAACCCCCACCCCCGTGCTCTTGCTCATGCCTGGAGCCCCGACGTAGGTCTTGCCGGCGTTCCCGCCCAGCGGGGTCACGTAGACCCTCGCGGCCCGCGTCTCGGGATCGAGACCGAGGGCCGAGAGCACGGCGCTGAGAAGGACCGGCGTTCCGGGGGTCGGCACGGGTACGTGACCGAGCCCGCCGATCGTCACCGTCCGCCCCCTTTGATCTGCGCTTCGAGCTGCTCGATGCGGGCCAGCAGGGCCTTCTTGCCGCCGCCCTTCTTGCCGCCGCCCAGCTGTCCAGCCTGGAGGTCGCCCAGACCTTCGCCTTGGGCTTCGGCCATCATCCACTTCAGGGCGCCGTCTCTCAGTTCCTCAGCGCTCATCTGGTCGATGGTCTTGTTCGCGTAATCGCGTGCTTTGATGTCGCTCATGTCTTCGTTCCTCTTTTCCTGTGCGTTCCTCAGTGAGTGTTATGCGCGCCTGCGCCCTGCTGCTGGACGGCCTGCGCCTCTCTCGCCAGCGCCGCCGCGATCTCGTCGATGTCGCGGTCCAGCTCCGCCAGCTTCTTGACGTACTCCACCACCACGCCGCCGCGATCCAGTTGGACCGTCAGCGCCGGGTCCCGCCTCATCGCGGGAGCGAGCGCGGACCACAGCTTGGCCGCTTCCTCCCTGCCTTTGGCGTCTGCCCACGAGCGCTGTGCGCGCTTGATGTCCAGGCGCGCGACCTTCGCCGCGATCTCCGCTTCGGCGAGGTCGCCGGAGACGAGGAGCTGGAGCGCCTCCGTCAACAGCTTTCTCTCCTGCTCCAGCGTCGTGCGCTTCGCCGCCTCCGTCTTCACGGCTTTCAAGTCGGCGAGGACAGCCCGCAATCCGGCCTTGTCTCGCAGCGCGGCGTTGACCTCGGCGAGGCGCGAGTTGACCGCCTCCTGCTTCCTGGCCAGGGAGACGACCTTGGCGTCGGCCGCCGTCGCGTTCGTCTTGGCGCTCTTAAGCAGCGCCTCCGCCTCCGCCACGCATCTTTCGCGGAAGGCCAAGCCCTCGGCAGACAGAGCGCCCGGCCCCGCGATCGTGGACTGGACGAAGTCTTCTACGGTCATGTCGCGCTCCTTCCTTGCGGGCTCTCGCTGGAGCCCATATGTGTTACTGCTGTCCGGTCTCTCATGGCGCTACTCGGGGAGGTTCACTCTGAACTGCCTGGCGCGCGTGTCGAACCGGAGGTCCTGCTCCTCGTGGAAGCGCCGCTGCTCCTGCTGGTGCTTCAGGTTGGCCGCGATCTCCTCCGCGGTGGCGACCCTGTGAGTTCCCTCGACGATGCGAGTCGCGGCGATGCCGGGGTTGCCCTTCGGGTCCCAGATCGCCACCAGGCAGGTGTTGCCGGCGACCGTCATGCGCTCGCGATGCTTCACGCTCGTCATCCAGACCGCGACCGGCTTCTTCTCCGAGTCGCCGTACTCGTCGGTCACGAGCTCGGGCTCGGGCTGCCCCGGATGCTTGCCGGCGAGCAGGTCTCTCACGAGGCGCTGGTTCTCGCGCCGGATGTCTTCGTAGTACTGCTTGATTTCCATTTCGTTTTCCTCGTTGTTCTGTTCGTGATGGTGCTACCTTGCGTTGCTGCCGCGCCCGCGAAGGCAGAGATGCCGGACGTGCGCCTCCGTCACTCCGAACTTCCGGCAGATCGCCGAGAAGCCCGCTCTTGCCCTGAACATCTGCCGGATCTCCCGAACCTCGTTGGTCGAGAGCGTCGGGAACGCGGCCGGGGGAAACGGCCCCGCGGCGCCGACCAGCGCCGCGAGCGCCTCCGTCAGCGTCACGCCGCGGCCCTCTCTCGTCCCAGCCGCGCCTCGTACTCTCGGAGCAGGAGCGAGTAGGTCATGTATTCCTTGGTCGCTTTCGACAGCGCGGTCTCTCTCGCCGCGCCGGTCATGGACTCCCCGCGAGCGAGCCTGCCCACGGGTCCGAGCCGACCGTCCTGGCGGTCGAGCCACTCGGCCAGCGAACGCGCGGGAGCCTGGTCTTTCGGCGCCCGCTCGAGGCCGGGGGAGGAGGCCAGCGAGTCTTCTTTGTTCTTGATGTGCGAGATGGCTGCCTGGCTGATGCCGAAGCGGCGAGCGATGGTGTTCTGCTGCTCTCCGGCCGCCAGCGCCTTCCTGATGTCCGCGTGGTCTTGGGCAGTCAGCCCGTGCGATCGCTGCGCGATCTCTGCCGGGGTGGACAGCTTCAGGTGGCGCGGGTTGACGCAGAGCTTTCCGCCGCACGTCCGCTCGACGCGCAGGCCCGGCGGGATCGTCCCGACCAGCAGCCGGTACGCTCGTCGGTAGATGGGCTCGCGGTACTCGTACGCGACGCCGTCGCTGCTGGCGCGACCCTGCCAGATCCAGCAGGTGTTGTCGCTCGCGCCGGGGTGGAGCGGCTCGGGATGTCGCGCCAGCATGATCGGCTGGACGCTCTGGAGGAACGCGCCGACTTCTCCGCCGCTGGTGCTGAGCTTCTCGAACAGGGGGCTGTTCACTGTCCCGCCTCCTCGGTCGCCGTCGCCTGAAGCTCCTTCGGAAGCGAGGACCACGCCATTAGAGCTGCGTCCCTGATCCTGAGCCAGCGGCTCGCGTCCGTCGGCGCGTCTCTCAGCTCCTCGGGCACGGCCGCGAAGAGGGCCAGCGCGGCGCTCCGCACTGCCAGCCAGAATTTCTCGTCTCGGTTCTCGTTGTTCGTTTCGTTGTTGTTCATTTTTCCTTCTTTCGCTTTGTGGGTGCTGCTTTATATCTGCTCCGTCGCTGGGGCGCATATTCCGCCTTGACGGCCGCTCTTGCGGATCTTGTTGACCAGCGACTCCGCCACTCGGTGCCGCGTTGCCAGGACCCTCGCGGGCTCCGCGCTGGTCGCTATCTCGTCGCGCTGTTCTGCGCTCAGGCCCGAGCCGCTTTGGAACGCGCAGCGGTCGCCGGCCTCGCGCCTGATCCTGGCGATCGCCGAGAGGCTGATTCTCAGTCGCTCGGCCAGCGTCTTCGTCGGCTCGTCGCTCGCGAGGATTGCCGCGCGGACGCCTGCGCGCGCGCCAGAGGCGGGGGATTGGTCGGAGGCTTCTGCGTGACCCTTTTCGCTCTCGAAGCCCAACCGCGTACCGCCGCTGTCGGCGAAGAGCATGTCTTCGACCTCGTCCCGCAGCATCTCGACGCGCTCCCGTATCTCCGCGGTCAAGAGCTTCGGCCTGTGGCCCATCGGGAGCGGCCCGCCGACGATCGCGGACCCTTCGATCCGGTCGAGCGCGACCATCACGGCGCGGTATTCGTCGAGGCTCGCGGTCAACCGCGTCTCCGAAGTCTTGGACGTGAGTCTTGCAGGGGCGGGCGAGACTCAATGGCAGTAGAGGCTCGCCCGCGACGAACAGGGAGGTCGGCTGGAATGAAGCGTCTTGTCAGACCACGCACCAGCCGCCTTTGATTATTTTGCCGGGTTTTCCTCCCCAACGGTTTGTGACACACGGAGCCCGCGCGGAGGCCTGGTGTGTCGCGAGTTACTTGGCCGGGGGGACGCTTCGCGCGACG
>CBDDBV010000039.1:0-15138 GCA_965225785.1 Bryobacteraceae bacterium
AAAGTCTTCGGGCTTCATGCGAACTCGGCGAGCACGTCTTCCATGGGAATGCCATGGCCGCCGTGTTGCGCGAACCAGGCTTTCCCCTCGCGAAAGCGGCGGCGGTCTTCGTCCGTAATGAGTTCGTCCTCATCGTCGTCATCGATCATGACTTCCAGGAGAGAGCGCCACCGCGCCGAGTTTTGCCGGCGGCAGCCGGTCGAGCAAGGCATGAGCCTGCTGAAGTTCCTGCTGTAGATCAAGAGACATCGATTACTTCCTTTCTCCGCCGTTCGAAACGTTCTGCCAGCGCGGGCTTCGTGCTTCAAGATCATGCCTTCGAGCACCGAGCGGACGACTTGTTTTTCTTCCGGATCGAATCGGCTGACGGCCTCGAACTGCAAGCGGAGGTCGTCGTCGGGGCCGCGTTCATCGGTACCGAAAAGGAGCATATCCGCACTCACCTGTAGAGCGGTGGAGAGTTTGCGGATCACATCGAGAGTGGGCTGCGACGTTCCGGCTTCGTAGCGGCGCAACTGCACGACATGCATACCGATCCGATCGGCAAGCTGCTGCTGGGTGAGGCTGTTGCTGCCTGCGCAGTTCAGCGAGCCTTTGCGGAAAATCGAGGGCGGGACCTGCCTGTTTGCTCACGTATCCAAGATAAGGGAGCAGAGCAGATGTGTTGCCCGAAAGAGAGATCATGTGATATTAAATATATAACACATATGATCCTTGACAGCAATCGCATCTGCAAGCCGTTCTTGGGGGAGTTCTGATGGCGCGGATACCAGATGAAGAAATCGAGCGGCTAAAACGGGAAATTCCTTTGGAGCGCCTGGTGACCGGCTTCGGGATCGAGTTGAAGCGGCACGGGGCGGAACTGATCGGGCGGTGTCCGTTTCATGAGGATCACACGCCGAGCCTGGTCGTCTCGCCGAGGACCAATCTGTGGCACTGCCTGGGAGCTTGCAACGTGGGCGGCTCGACCATCGATTGGGTTATGAAGACGAAGGGCGTGAGCTTCCGGCATGCGGTCGAATTATTGCGCGCCGATCATTCTTCTTTAGCCGCCGGCGATGGGCATGTCATTCGCAAAGGAACCACGGCTAAGCTTCCCTCGCCGGTCGTGCTCGATGCCGATGAGCAACAGACCCTGCGTGATGTCGTGAGCTTTTATCACGAGACGCTGAAGGAATCGCCGGAAGCGCTGCGGTATCTCGAAAGCCGCGGCCTGACGCATCCGGCGATGATGGAGTGCTTTCAACTGGGCTTCGCCAATCGCAAGCTGGGGCTCACGCTGCCGGATAAGAACCGTAAGGAAGGCGCGGAACTGCGCGGACGTTTGCAGCGGCTCGGCATCCTGCGCGAGAGCGGTCACGAGCACTTCAATGGCAGCCTCATCATTCCTGTCTTGGACCTCGAAGGGAACGTGCTCGGCATGTACGGACGCAAGATCACGCCGGGTCTGCGCGAAGGAACGCCGCTGCATATGTATCTTCCCGGTCCGCATCGCGGCGTGTGGAACGAAGAAGCTTTGCAGGCCTCCAGAGAAATCATTCTGTGCGAATCGCTGATCGATGCGCTGACGTTCTGGTGCGCGGGCTTTCGCAACGTGACGGCCAGCTATGGCGTGAATGGCTTCACCGACGGACCACAAACAATTCTTCGTTAAGCATGGCGTGCGAGAAGTCTGGATCGCCTACGACCGCGACGATGCCGGAGACGCGGCGGCCGAGCGGCTAAAAGAAGAACTTGCTGCGATGGGCATCGAATCGCATCGCGTGCTGTTTCCGAAGGGCATGGACGCCAATGATACACACTGAAAGGTGAAAGTCTCGCGGTGCTGTTGAATCGTTCCGAGAAGCCGCCCGCACCGGTGCCGCAAGAGCCCGCACTCGCAGTCAACGGCGACGAGATCGTCATCCAACGCAACGAACGCCGCTACCGCATCCGGGGCTTGCTGAAGAATCTCAGCCCTGAAGTGATGAAGGTGAATGTACTCGTTTCGCGCGGGTCAGACAGCGGAGCCGAGTTCCACGTCGATACGCTCGACATGCAGACGGACCGCCAGCGCGCCGCCTTCATCAAGCGCGCCGCCGAGGAGTTGGCCTTGAACGAAGAAGTAATTCGCAAAGACATCGGAATTGCATATTGCTTGGAGAATCTGGACCGCCGCAAGCGAGGGGCAAGACGTGGTCTACGACATAATCGGGCAAGCGCCGTAGCTTTTGCCGGTGCTGGGACAGGGATGCTGCCGGACAAATGCGGCGCGCGCTTGAGGACTTCGTGCAATGCGCCCGCGACCGTCTCGCGGACATGATCCGCAGTAATCCGCGCGATGCGTTTCCAGGCGCTCGTAGCAGTAGCCGTGAATCAAGCGACCGCCATGCGTCATGTGTTCGCCGACGCAAATCGTTCGGGAAATGCCGGAGGATGCGAGAACAAGAAAAACCAGGACGAGTCTCATGTGCAGCTAACGGCGGAAAACCTGAGAAGTTTCAGGGCTATTCTCGCCGTTCGACAAATTAAGGTCTTTACTTTAGCTTATTGCGCGTCGCAAATCGTGTTTATGACTGTTGACGAATGACGCGGAATATTGTTGATCTGGGACCAGCTACTCGCAAGGGCAGCCGGATGTCAAAGGGGCGCATCTGGAGTTTGACTCCAGGACTGGATGGTAAGCTCTTCCGGAGCGAAGCGAATACGCCGAACCCATCAAGTTGACCTCTACCCGATCCGTCAGGCCGTCCAGCCGCGCACGTCAGTAAGCGCGAGAAGCACGGAACACCCACCGGCTGCTGGTAAACAAGCGGGTAAGAGAAATGCAGGCGCGCAGCGCCTAGAAGTCGCGGGTAACCGCGACGCCCAAGCTGCGGTGTGAAGCGACGGACCGGCTCCGGCCGAATGTTACTTCCATGCGGAACACGACGGGGTCAAAAGACTCCGTGTGTTCGCTCTGAACCTCACCAGCCGAATGTGGCTCTTGAAAGAACGGAAAAAGCTTACTTCCTTACTGACTGTTGACGAATGATTCTGTTTGTTGGTGATCTTGAAGAGATACCGACGCCCTAAGAGCGGAAATCATGAAAAATCCCCAAATTCCCCAAAATTCGCCCGATCGAATCGATGTTTGGCCGCTCGATCAGCTGATTCCCTACGCGCGGAACCCGCGCAAGAACGACGCCGCCGTGAGTCAGATGGTCGCCTCGATCCGAGAGTTCGGGTTCAAGATCCCGTGCCTGGTTCGCGCGGATGGCGAAGTAGTCGATGGCCACCTGCGCTTGAAGGCCGCTCGGCAACTCGGACTCGCTGAAGTTCCGGTTATCCTTTGCGACGAGTGGACGCCCGCGCAGGTCAAAGCTTTCCGGCTCATGGTGAACCGCTCCGTGACTTGGGCCGATTGGGACGAGGAGCTTCTAGCCCTCGAGTTACTGGATCTGCAGACCGAAGACTTCGATCTTTCGCTCACCGGCTTCAGCGAAAAAGAATCGACGCGCTCACGCTTGAAACCAATCTGGCCGAAGATGAAGTCCCGCCGGTGCCGAAGTTCCCGACATCCGCAGTTGGCGATCTCTGGCTGTGCGGCCGCCACCGCGTTCTCTGCGGCGACTCCACCAAGCCGGAAGATGTGGCGCGATTGCTGGGCGACCACAAACCGCTGCTCATGGTCACCGATCCGCCGTACGGCATCGAGCTTGATTCAGAGTGGCGCGACAAAGCTGGCCTGAACGGATGCGGTGCCGCCGAACCGAGCTACATGAAGCACCGCACCGAAGGCCACGAAAGCACGACCATCTCGGGCGACACTCGCGCCGATTGGTCTGAAGCGTTCGAACTGGTTCCAAGCATTCAGTCGGCGTATGTCTGGCATGCATCCAAGTTCACTCGCGAAGTCCTGGACGGACTATTGCGAATCGGCTTCCTGCATCACCAGCAGATCATCTGGGACAAGGGCCGTACGGTTCTCACGCGGACCCACTACTGGTTTCAACACGAGCCCTGCTGGTACGTCAGGAAGAAGAACGCGCCCTGGTTCGGGAAAGCCGGTGAGAACTCCACTATTTGGCATTCGCCATCTCCGAAGTTCATCATGGGCGGCTCGGATGAAGAGAAGTACGACCATCCAACGCAGAAACCCGTGGAACTGATGCGGCGTCCGATCCTGAACCACACCAACCGCGGTGAACTGGTTTACGAGCCGTTCCTGGGAAGCGGCACCACGCTGGCCGCAGCCGAAGTGACCGAGCGCGTTTGCTACGGCATCGAACTCGATCCCAAGTATGCCGACGTGGTCGTGCAGCGGTGGCAACAACTGACGAGCAAGCAGGCGACTCTCGATGGCGACGGACGAACGTTCGAAGCGGTCACGGACGAGCGGATCAAGGTGGCAGCATGAATCGCCCGATGCCACCGCGAGATCGCGGACATCACGCGCCTGATCCGGAACGGGCACCCGGAACTGCCGGGCTTACTGCTGGCACTGGCGGATTGGTCGCAGGAGTTGCGGATAATCCTGCTGGAAGAGAAGAAGCCCGCCACGGCGATCACCGGGCGGGCACGTTAGCGGGGCTGATGTTACTGACGCCCTTAGTCCGGCTCGATCGCGGTGAGAACCGTGTAGCCCGCGGAGCGCCGACCCAGATCGCATGCCGGTCAGGGCAGAGCGGAGAATTCCCGCTCTCGACCTCCGCGAGCCGGGTTCGGAAATCCTCCGCTGCCAGTTCGCGGGCCTCCCGCAATGTGCTTACCAGGGCTACCGGTTCGTACCCGCCCTCTTCGTCTTCGGCCACCAACAGGGTTCCGAATCCAAGTTCTGCGCTCTCGTCAATCGCCGTATTCCCGTTTGCGGTTTCTGTCAGTTGATTCATCCGTCTCTCCTCTTCGGACCATTCATCGCTCTTACCAAGGACAACATCAAGCGGAATCTGCGCACAACGAAAAACGCCCGCCGCAGCGTTGAGCCGGGCGGGCAAGGTGGGCGTGAAA
This sequence comes from Bryobacteraceae bacterium, assembly GCA_965225785.1. Lineage (GTDB taxonomy): Bacteria > Acidobacteriota > Terriglobia > Bryobacterales > Bryobacteraceae > Bog-113. The sequence goes on from CBDDBV010000039.1 coordinate 4,969, forward strand.
CGATGCTAATGGCTGATCGAATAGACCCGCGTACCATCCTCCTGCTTCGTGGACACAACCGCCAATCCCATTTTCTTACTGACGGTGCCGGAAAGGAAGCCCCGGACCGAATGTGCTTGCCAGCCGGTGACCGTCATCAACTCCTGCGCCGTTACGCCGCCCGCCCGCTTCAGAAGTTCCAGGACGGTTGCGGTCTTGCTGCCCTCGCGCGTGCCCTTCGCTTTGGGCGCGTTTCCCGGAGGGGTCGCCTTGTCAGCCAAGGAAGCCCCCGCGGGCGCGGACGTCGGGCGTCTGTGGCGTTTCCTCGGCAACCGTGGCTTCCGGCTCCTGCGCAGGTTCTGGTTGGGGTTCCGGCTGTGTCTCCTGGGCCTCGTCCTCGTGGGACTTCGGCTGCATCGCTTACGGACTCGCCCGGGACTTCGAGCGCGATTACCGCAGCCCAGATCCGGCTGATGGCAGTCTTGCGATCCTTGAACTTCTTGACCGGCGTGACGCAGGCAGGGTGTTCCAAATCTCGACCAAGCGGCTGGTCGGGAAGAGTTCGGCAACCAGGGCAAGCTGGTCCTCGGTGCTGAAGATGATCTCGTCAGGGCGGGTGGCGGCTCCCTCGTAAATGCTGATGCTGTTCTCGGCGTTGATCCCAAAGGTCTTCATGGTTGTTCTCCTTGCGCGGTTGCGTCCGCGACGATCACATTCATCACTCCGGGGCGGAACACAAGCAAGGCGATTCTGCTCTCATTCAAGAGAAATCCGGCCACAGGGGATATCAGGTGACCGGGCACGGGCGAAATACGGGCGCAAGCGCGAAGAGCGATAATCGCTTTGCTCACCAATCGCAATCTTGAGGACGCAGCAAAGTCGATCGGCGTGGGAACGAAAACCTGTTCCGATGGACGAAAACGCCGGACTTCGAAGAGGCTTACCGCAAGGCCCGGCGCGATGCATTCTCTCAATCAGTCGGGCGGCTGCAACAAGCATCTGGAGCGGCTGTCTCCACGCTTCTGAAAGTCATGATCGACCCGGCCACGCCCGCATCCAGCCGCATACGCGCCGCCGATTCCGTCCTCAATCACTCGACCAAGGCCATCGAGATCGAAGACCTGGAAGTACGTCTCGCGCTGTTGGAACGAGCGAACGAACCCGATGCTAAGAAGCCTGAGTAAGCGCTTGGAGCGGCTGGAAGCCCGAATCCTGCCGACGCTCGAAGCCCCCGCGCACGCTGATCCTTCAGTTCGTTACCGAGACCGGTGAGGTAGATAGCACGATGACCGTTGTGCTGGATCAATCCCGTCCGCAGATCCAAACCCAGTGCGGTCATCCGATGAATCGCAGATATCGCCGATGAACAATCTCCTCGTGACGCTTGCTCCGTTACTCCTTCGGAGTGATGAATGTGGCAAGGTGCCCGATGCGGAAGCGAGGGAGAAGAACGAGGGCTACTACGGTGTGGTTGGCATGGCAACATGGAAAGCATCAAGATGAGCCTGCAGCGGTGCTGTTGGGCGTGTTCAGCACACAGAAAGCGGCGGACGACGCTGGCGCTGATTGGAGCGAAGAACATCCGGTGCGGGAGACAGTGCGGCGAGCGGGTGGCGGATTGTATGCGGAATTAGGTGGGTAGCCACCTGCGAAACTTAGGCAACCGAAGGAAAAACGGAATGGTCAAGGTCAACTATGATGCGATTCTAGCCTCGGCACCGTCATCGCTCGACGAAACGCGGGAGTTCCTTATAGAGGAATTGCCGTATCACTGGCTCGATGCATACATATCGACGCTGCCTCATGAGCAAAACGTCCATCGAATTGAGCTTGAGGGCTTTGAATACCTTTGGGATTTCACTGCGGAGCTTGTCAAGCATGGTGTAGTTGCTGCCTCGGACGCCGTCGATGACCGCCTAGTTGCCGCTCATGGGATCTCGCGAGCCAACGTTGCATCGCGTGATGACTCCCGCTTGCGCGGTCGTACGCTTGGTCCAGTCGAGTTCGTCAACCCAGCTCGCCGCCTCCCATATGACCGGGGACATGCCATCGGGCATAAGCTTGGCGGGGGTCTTGACATCAACATCATCCCGCAGAGCCGGGCGATGAACCGGGGTGGCGGGTGGCGGCAAATGGAGCGATATTGCCAGGAACACCCTGGCGTCTATTTTTTCTGCCGTCCGTTGTACGCGGGCCTATGTTCCCACCCGGCAGAGATAGAATTTGGGATTCTGAAGCATGACAGGTCGCTCTGGGTAGCCAGCTTCACCAACTACGGTTCTACTGAGGAGCTGCAGGAGTTTGAACGTCTATATCTGGATAAGATCGGGAATGTCACAGCATCGAGGGGAGTAGATTCTTGAGAGCGCCCTAACCGCAGGCTTAAAGCTACCGATAACGTTACTTAACGCTATTTGATTTAACTGGGCAGGCGACTTCTGCGATGTCCGGTAACGCCGTATCCAGGCGAATCGGTGAACGCTGCACGACAAGACGGGAATGACTTTCTCCAACGCCGACCCTTAGCCCCTAAAAGGCGTGTTAGACGCTTCGATCGGAATGCCAGTGTATCCGCGACCATTTAACAGCATTCGGACGCTTTCAACGTTCAGTACTTTGGACGCCCCAGGGCCTACCGTGACGTGGCCAATGGGCAACTGATAACTAGCGGAGACTGGAACGGGCAACGCCGCCTGGGTGATTTCACGCAGACGGTAGTAGGGAACCAGCATAGTGTCGCGAACGCGGAAGCGAGGAGGAATCAGACAGAGTGGGTTAGGAGTGAAGATCAGACGCCATTCTGATTCTTCCACGAAGTCGGGGTTCTTGAAAGTCGGGATAAAGAACTGGATGGCGTCGGCGGCGCGCTCGGCGCAAAGGACAGGGTCGAGATTTGGGTTCCAGCTATGGTTGATTGCGGCATCGACGATCCGGTGCTGGTTTCGGATTTATAAAACACCTTCCAGAAGCGCATGAGGCCATGGGCGCAATCCGCGCCCGTCCACTGCGCAAAACCGGCAGAGTCAAACTGGAGACTAACGCCCGCCCCGTTAGCGCCGTAGCCGCGCCACTGGCTGAGTAGGTTATCGCGCTGGCAGAAGCAGCAGATGTAGACGCCTTCTTTCGACGGGCGGCCAAGAAGCGCTGCGAGCTGATCGAGGTAAGCACTCTTCTTCGCGTCAGCAGCGGACTTGCCGCGTGCGGCGACGATGGCCTCTGCCGCCACGTGGTCGCCATGCGCCATTTCTTCCTCGTCGTTGAGATAAAGCGTGTGGGTGAGCCAGAGATCGCCATTCTCAATTATTCCGAGCAATCCGGGCAGGCTTGTATAGTGGTAAAGCTCTTTACCGGGGCTGAGGATGAGATCGGGGCCAGCCTCGGAGCCAACCGAACTGAGGAAACTGTTTAGTGCGGACATGTCGATAGAACCGCGAGGCACGGGCGCTGTGATCATCGGGTTGGTGGCCATTAGGGAAATTGTAGAGGGAAAGAGTTGCTGTTTGACGGGAACGCCGTTCTTCGTTCCCAATCACCGGAACGGCGACGATCCGCCCGCAGCGATCCGTACACTCCCCAGAGCGCCGTATTTTGGGCACTTGTGTCTGCTGATAATGAGGTCCTCTCTTATCGCCGCCTATCAGCAGTCGTTGTCCAGCAGGTTTAGATCTGCCATAGTTCACGAGAAGCTTGCAGTCATGAACCACAAACGAAATAGCGCGGAAGTACCTGCAGAACCGGTGCTTGTCGGTCACTACGCGGACGACAGTTCCTTCTTAGGCGGACCGGACCGGTTTTATCTGGGTTAGCATAATCAGTAATGGCTCGCCGGCGGATTGGGGGACGGCGATTCCGTCAGGCTTCGACGATGCAACCGCCGCCTCGAAAGCAGGTGGCACCCAAGAACGACGCGAAATCCCTATCGGCCCTCGAGAGGTTCCAGGTTGTCGTGGCTGTGTTTGTCTCGTTGGCGACAGCGTTTATTGGATGGAAGACGTTTCAGCTGAATGGACAGGCAGGCATCAACAATGATCGCCTAAAAGAGATAGAAACTAAGTTATCTGAACGAAAGTTCGACTTCGACCAATTCAAAGACATATACGACCGAACCGAGAAATACTTGTCATCCGAGCAGGATGAGAAACGAGGCCGAGCGCTTGTCGTCCTCGTGGGAGCAATACCCGACTCAAGGTTCCGAGCGGATCTCCTCTCCATTCTGACCGTTCAAGCAACGCAAGGCCCGGTATCCACCGCGGCCGCGGAAAAATATGTTGGCAGCTCCTTGCCCTCGGCAAATAAGACGCCCAAGTTCGTTGGTACGCTCCAGATGCAGGCACTTCAGGATGGCAGAACGTTCACGATCCTGGCAGAAATTTCATTTGTGGACTCAAAGGGTGTGACGTGGACCGTACCGAAAGGGACCCAATTCACCGGCAATTCAATTCCGAGGATTGCCTGGAGTGTTGTCGGGTCACCATTCGAAGGCAAGTCCAGACTCGCCGTTGTTCTTCATGAATACTTCACGACTCAGCGAACCCATTCTTATACCGAGGTGAATCAAATGTTCTATGAGGCACTCGTCTCTTCGGGAGTCGACCAAGTTCAAGCGAAGGTCTTGTACGTTGCGGTGCAGCAGTTTGGTCCTCGCTGGACGATTTCGGGCGGGAAATAGCACTGCCGTGACTGCTTTTTCCGGCCCTGCGGTTCCTCGGTCATTCACATTTCTCCTTCTTCAGCAGATCGCGGACGCCACGCTGAATTCACAAGTTGACCCTCGGCATCGAAGTTCTGGCTTTGAAAGTGGTGATTGTTTACCGTCGAGAAAATATCCGTCGAGCCACCAAATTCCCGCGAAGTTCAGTTGGGGGAATGGGCCAATCGTGCTCTAGCGGCGTCGCGCAACTCGGAAACCGAGATTCCTGATCACGCCATTTCTCACTCGGCCTGTAGAGTCCCGTTACCGGAGAGTAACCGTCAGACTCCGGGCCAAGCCACGATCCAAGGAAGCCGGACGATAATGGCAATTATCTGGCGAGGTTATACGGCTACCCGTTCACCGCGCTCCGGTGACTTGGGATCGTAGTCCTGGTTTTCTCTACCCGCCCTGATGGGCAAAGGGCGCGCCGGTTCACGCGATCTCGGACCAAAGAGCCTGTGGAACAGTCGAGAGTAACAGTCTCTACAACTTTTGCGAGGCACCTACATGAACCACGTAGTCGCCTTTTCGCGTGTCGAACCACGCTGTCATAGTCGCGGGGTCATCCAAGCCTAGATCCCGAAAGAAGCCTACTAGTTCAGTAATAGCAATTTCGTAAAGCGTTTTACCGCGCGTTCGGTCCGAGTTGAATAAAACGGCGATGAGCTTGCCGTTGTCGTCAAAGCCCGGGCAAAACACGAAACTATGCACGACGTAATTCGCTAGCTGGAGCGCCTTCTCCTTTGAAACAACAGGGTGTTCAAGATCATACTTTTCCTCTACTTTTATAGCCATGGCTCATTGGATTCGAGGAAGATGAAACCGGTAAGCACAAAGGTCCATCATGCGGTCCTGAGTACCCGAACAGCGTGTCTCCCCGTGTTAATGTGTCCGATGTGCGGAAGTACAGTATCGACTCGACTGCAATTCAGGATCTGATAGAGCTCCCCGAAACTGGAATGGGCTTCCAAATTGTAGAAGCGCGTATCTGGGGAGGCGCCACGCCGCTCCTCGTGTTCAATGCTTCCGAGGCGATTGATATTTCACAACTCGGCCTGGAAATGAGCCAAGAACCTGATGTGGTGCTGAGAAACGGATTGAGAATTATCAATGCGATGCGGAGCGGCATCGTTGAAACCATGATCATGGAGCCGGGGCCGACAGGCTTCAAACTGCTCAGTTCGCGTATCCCGCTCGTGGCGGCGGCCACAGCGGCGGTCGCTGCCCCCATGGCAGCACTCCCCAGCAGCTTGGTCAAGACGGTAACACTGATCGTAAACCGCGCGTTTCATCGATTCTCGGCGTACAATCCGGATCGGCGTGTGAACCCTACAACCGGAAGCTTTGTGGCCGGGACGTATGCGGCTCCGGCATCGGAGGTACCTTATGTGCCTACCGGATTCGTGGCCGTGGGAAGGTTTGCACTGCCGGTAAATCGTCCAGCATCACACCACTATGAAATCGAGTCTCCCGTCGGAACGCTCGTGCATTTTGGGACGGTCGCGCCAGCTTTCGGCCAAGCGGGAGGCGGAGTCGAGGCTTTCTTTCCAAATGCAGTGACGAATGTTGCGGCCCGACCGACCCCGCCCTCAAGACTGCCGGACGAATGAGTGACTATCCCATTCTCAAGGCGCGAGCTGGGAGCGCTGGAAATGTACCGTCGATCATCGCAAAGTTAGAGGCGATCTTAGCGGAGAACTCCGTCATCGCCCAAAACCGGCCCGCCCATACGTCCCGTTGTAGGCAGATTCGGTTCGTGTTATGCGCCACTCGAAAGTTGACTGTTAATCGGTCAAAACGGTGGGCCGGAATGCCGGATTGGGGTCGCTGCGATCCGCGCTGAAGATCCAGCTCATCCACGCAGGGGTAATGATTCCTCGCGGTTACCACGGGTCACTCCGCCGTAAACTAACCTTCAGCTAATCTGCTAATCTTGCAAATTTAGTGATCAAAATGCATGCCTTCATGGCTGGCCGTCGCCCCATCGATTACCAAGAACAGATGGCGATAATGTCGCATTATCGGACACTGTTTTGCTTGCGTTTGATCGTCGATTCGCATCGCGGCTAGAGGCGTTGAACGGCTTTTGCGTCTCCACTTAGCACCCATCTTCCTGAGAATCGAAGGCAGTTCCCAAAGCCTAACGGTCTAGCGGAATCAAGGCTCGAAAATGGCATCGTCCATTCGCGAATTTCATCTCGACTAAGCCTCCCAGGTCTCGCAGTTCCTGGCGAAGCCGCACCATCTCGACGGGTTCTGCAGCCCCACTGAGGATGTTTGCGTCATTGCCATCGGCGAGAACCAGAATTCGAGTATCTTCGTGATCGACATGCAAAAACAGCCCACCCGAACACACCTCCGCAAGCCACGCGATCCCACTCTTGACCGCGTTGAGGACGGTCGCTTGTAACAAAGAATCGACTCCAAGCAGATCGCCGGAAACGTCAGTGATGACTTCGATGCCGGTTCGCATTGTGAAACGTCTGGCATAATCCGAGACCGCCTTCGCCAGGCCCGCTGAAACCTTGGTAGGTGGATCCAGTATCTCTGTAAGTCGGCGAAGATAGGAAACAAACCGTTCCGCCGCGGATATGATTTGAGTGAGGGCCTCTTTCTCCGCTGGGTTCAGCGCGGAAGATGAGCGCAATAGGGAAAGATGATTTCCGAGTGGTGACGTATTTCCTTCGAGGTTTTCAGCAATGCCGCAGCGTTCCGCCAATGCTCTGTCCCCGGTGTTCTCGGCAACTCTGCGAATCACGTCGCGGGCTTTACGAAGACTCCGGGCGTCGCGTAAGTCGGATATGTCTTCCGTTAGCGCGACAACATTGATGACGGCCCCGTTTTGATCGTTCAGTGCGGAAACACTGTTACGCACCCAGCGGAGGTCGCCGGGCTTTCGGACATAACGTTTCTCGTAAACAGCATGGATCATCTCTCGGGCGTACAGCCGTTTGGACAGCGCAAGATTAGCCGGCAAGTCGGGTTCGTAAGTGATCGACTGGTAGCTCCGGCGGGTTAGGTCACCTTCGGAATATCCCGTAATCTTCTCGTACGCGTCGTTCGCAGTCACAAAGCGGCCATTCGCGTCTGTCACTGAAAAACCGACGGAAGCACCGGCGAAAAGAGACCGGAGGCTGACCAGTTGAGAACCGTCGTAAATGGGCATCGATCTTCTCCCAGTGAAAAATCTGAATCTACAAGACGAGCATACGCTCACTCGGGTGGAGTTCGAGGGCCATAAGGCTACAGCAATGGGCGTTTCGCCAACCTGATGGGGTTGCCCGACATTCCGTTGAAAGTAGCGGCTCTGAGACTTACTCTACGATGCCTTTCTCCTTGAGACAAGTTGTTTCTTCGAAGGCTTCAGCGTTTCCAATATGCGGACGAGCGTGGGAATCTGTTTACAGCCTCTGACACGTCGGAACTGCCCTTCCGCAATCAGCAGCCCGGAACCGATCCAACGTTCACGCTGGTCGCCTCCGTGCCATCGTTTGACGTTGCGGCAGATGGTCTCGACAATCGAGAACGCGGATTCAATCACGTTGGTGCTGGCCAGCGTCAGCCGCAACTGCGGTGGAACATGCAGCTTGTGAACGGTTAGCGTTTCGTCCATTCCTTCGGCCAGACTCCGTGCTGCGCTGGGGTTCAGATGCATCAGTTCGCGGTGCAATCCATCGAGCGCTTGTCTGGCAGCCGCGTAGTCCTCCATCGCGTAAGCCGCGTTGAGTTTCCTGGCAACCATGGGTTTGTCTTGCTCGTTGAGGTGATCGAGCACGTTGCGCCAGGGCCAGGAACTCGTGATCGGTGGGTACACGCCGACGGACAAGAACTTCGACGCGCTCGTCATCGGCTACTACGAAGGGCCAAAGCTGATATACGCGGCACGGACACGGAACGGGTTCACACCGGCTCTGCGGGCGAAGCTGTTCGAAAAGATGAGACCACTTGAGGTTGCGGACTGCCCGTTCGCCAATTTGCCGGAAGCGAGGAGCGGCCGCTGGGGCCAAGGGCTTACTGCCGCCAAGATGAAAGACTGCCGCTGGCTTAAGCCAACACTGGTCGGACAGTTCGAGTTTGTCGAATGGACGGATGTGAATCATCTCCGGCATACGCGGTTTATTGCGCTGCGCGATGACAGGCAGGCGAAGGATGTTCGGCGAGAGACTTGAAACACGGGCAGTCCCTGTCGGCCCAGGATTCGCCCTTTGTTCGCCTATAATGATCAGGTGCCGCTCTGCATTGTCTCCTTCACCGATACTGAGTTGATTTCTCACTCGGTCGAGGTCGAAGCGCGTTCGTTGTACGAAGCAGGTGCGCTCGCCTTAGCTGAATTCCGTTCCTCGGGCGTAATCGAGCATATCGGTCCAGCGATCCGTTTTGAAATCGAGGTGCGCCGTCCGGCCACCCGCCACGAGATCTCTGTCTCGAAGATCGAAGCTTGGCTCTCATCGACTTCGAAAAGCTTGAGAGAGCAAGCAATGAAAGGACGGATAATGGGGCCGTGAAGAGTAGAAGCCGCAAAGCCAGCGATTCGCGCCCAAGGAGACATTTGTAGTCGCGAGGACAAGCGGTGATGTGAAACAATAATCGCTCTCTGCTCAACGAGGGAGTTCAACGATTGTGGCTGACATAAAACTGTTCCGACTGCAGGGAGATTCCGTGAAAGAGCTTCCAGCGGAGTCAATCGCAATAGAGAAGTCTCTTCAAACGCTTCTCGAATCGCATTTGGAAAGCTTCCTAGGCGTCCGCTTCCTCGCTAGTGAGTATGTCACTGGGAAGAAGCACGGCGGCCGGATTGACACGCTCGGGCTTGATGATAACTCTTCTCCGGTGATCATTGAATACAAACGATCACTCAACGAGAATGTGATCAATCAGGGTTTGTTTTACCTGGACTGGCTGATGGATCATCAGGGAGAGTTCACGCTCGAGGTCATGAAGCGCTTAGGTTCTGGCTTCGCAGAGAAGATCGACTGGTCGGGTCCGCGGCTTTTATGCATTGCCGCGGACTTCACGAGATACGACGAATATGCAGTGATGCAAATCCCCCGAAACGTCGAACTCCTGAGGTACCGACGGTACGGGTCCGATCTCCTGCTGCTCGAATTGGTGAATGCCGGAAGGGAAGAGGGTAGAAAAGCATCCAAAACTGGAGAGACGCACAACCTCAAAGGCCATGGTAATTCGGAGAGCACGCCCCCGGCCGCAGCCTTGAGCGATCTCTTGGAAGCACTGAAGGCGTTTTTATTGGCGCTAGGCGATGACGTGATGACTAAGGAGCTTGAGCACTATACAGCCTTCAGACGAATCAAGAATTTCGCGTGTGTCAAGCCGCTGCACACCGAGTTGTTGGTTTGGGCAAAAGTCGATCCAGCTACGGTCCCTCTGAAAGAAGGCTTCACGCGAGATGTAACAGATGTTGGCCACCTTGGAACGGGGAATCTCGAAATCCGAATTCAGAACGCTTCTGACCTGGAAATGGCAAAGCCTCTGCTCCT
>CBDDBV010000040.1:0-13521 GCA_965225785.1 Bryobacteraceae bacterium
GTATAAACGATTGCGCCAGATACTGGAGGAACGTAAAAGATGCTTAGGCTCGCAGCGCCCGCGAGCGAGTATGTAGCGACCCTGCGTTCCAAAACAGATTTCATTGGTTGGTATCGACGACGTTTAAGCATAATTTCCTTCACGCCCCGGCTAGGGGCTTTTTTGACTAACAAGCTAACAGCTGGAATTGTTTCCGCCCGGTCCGGTTGCTGTCCCGGAGGCAAACTGGTAATTGCGATAGTTGGTGTAGGCAACCTGGATAGCGGCCTGAACCTGCTGTGTGTTGTTACCAGGGCTAGTCCGGCATTCAACTGGTATAGCTCTTGCTGAATGTTGTTCCCATAAAGATTCATACCGATGCCGTAAAAGTCGTTAAAATAATTCTGGCCTTGGGCTGTATTGTTGCCCATTCCGTCGAACATTTGATTCTTAACTTCCTGCGGGTTGGCCTGTAGGTTCCCGCTCTGCGGGTGGGGCGAGTAGTTATAGAATTCATACTGGTTCGGAGCCACAGTGTTGTTGTTAATACCCATGATAGGCGCGGACATTTGCCCACAGGTATTCCAGAAGCTGTAGATTCCCAGTTTTCCCCCTCCGTAGCTATTAGCAGGATAAAACGGGGCGGAATTCGAGTTGACAATCGTCTCGTCGACTGTCCGAAATGCCACGACATGTGAAGGACAAAATTTCCGGCTAGTTTCGCGGTAGGAATGTCGTCCGAGGTATGCAAGACGAACGGCTGAAATTCGCCGAAATCCGTACCGACACTATTATTGTAAAGGGGGATGCCGGATATCCTCCGCTGCTGCAAAACGGCCGGCGAGTTGTAATATTTGTAAATCGCGTCGCGGATCGACTCGCGCCCGCGAAGATAGTAAACCATGTCCGCTGGGTTCGATCTCCATAATTCGTTACCCAGGGCCAGCGAGTACAGAAAAGGCAAAAGGTCAACACTTGAGCATGTGTACGTAAGCGGGATCGGAGCTGTCACCGTGCTGTTGTTACGCATGGTGGGATTGCTCACATACAAAGGCACGTTTAGCGATTCTTCGTAGACAGCTCCCCCTTTGGTGTGCAAACCGTGAGAGCCTCCGTACTCGCCGTGATCTGACGTAAATACAACTACGGTGTTTTGCCAAAACTTCGGGTATTGCTGCAGCCCCGGGTTCAACGTCGGGCTGGAAGGATTTGTACCTAGCACCTGACCAATTTGATAGTCAACGCAGGATTGCATCCAAAGATAATAGTTCAGGAACGTCGTCCACGCTGTGGGACTACCCCACGTGTTACTCGCGGCGCTATACAGCCCGGGATCGGCAATGCTGCCTGAGTTGATGTTGTGCTGCTGTTGAAAGAAGGGCTGGAGGCTTGGCTTTCCGTTGTTAGCGTAAGTGAAAGCGGGCCCGGATACGCGCTCGTAGTTCCACCCGTTATTTCCACCAACCCCGACCGGCAAAGCAGAGTAAACTGACGGAACGCAGGAACGCTCACGAAATCACCGTCAGCAGAACAGTTCGCACTTCCCCGGCGCAGTTATTTCCATAATAAACAAGAGTGCTTGCGTTCGATGGTGCCGGCTGGTAGTTGGCTCCAAGGAGTACGGACGGCCCGCCTGAGAAGTTTGCATTGCTGCCTTTGGTGAGTCCGTACGTAAATGGAAAATCGGTGATGTCGTGCGGGTTCACAAAGCTTACAGCACAGAACCAGGGCGTGGTTAGCTGCGAGCCATATTCTGATTCAGGCTCGTGTTGGCGTAGGGAAGCCACTTGTTGGTGAACGCCCAGGCGATGGCAGCGTCGTTGAGCTGCACGAACTTGGAATCGCGCTGTTGTTCCCGAAGGTGACAGGAGTGAAAAGCGGGACGTCGCGCCCGGCGTCGTTTGAGCGTAGCTATCCAGGAAATCGCCGCCAACTCCTTCGTTCTCCAGTCCGTTCGGCGAAGGATAATTTAGAACGCCGTACGGGATGCGGACGAGTTGGACCAATTGTTCGGAATCGAGTACGTCGGTTGAAACCGTAGTCAGCGGGGCCGTTCTGTCCATTGCTCCCGTCCCTGTTCCCGGTGACGCACGACAGGTGCCACTTTCCGATCCATGTGCAGTCGTACTTGATCGGCGAGCTGTTGTTTGCGGGCAGCGATTGGGAGAGCACGTTGCCGATGGTGGGAAACCCAGGAGTCTGGCCGGAACCCCCGGGTATCCAGTTCGGGTTATAGGGGAGCAGTTCCGGTGTCGACTCGGTGGCGTCGGGTAAAGACGACTGAAAAATGCAGTGCTGCTGGGAGTAGAGGCCGGTCAGGAGGCAGGCGCGAGCCGGCCCGCAGATTGTCGCGGCGGTGAAGAAGTGCGGAAAATAGAAAGAAGCGCCGGCCAGTTCCGCCGGTTCTCGGCATGTAGGAATTGACAATTTGCTGCCCGGTACCCGATGCGTTGGCCGCAGGCAACCAAAACGCGGGATTGCGCATCTGATCCACGACGATCAGCAGGATGTTGTATGTTGGGCTTCCTGGAGCATAGGTAGTGCCCGCGAGACCAGTATCCGGCATGGCCGGGGGAGGATATACTCCAACCCCGATGGCACCCGCCCCCGCTGGAGCTACGTTTCCGAAAGAGTCCTGGTAAAAGTAGTTTTGGGATGCTTGGTTGGCTCCGCTAGCGTGCTGAATCAGGAGTCCCGAGGCGGCTGCGGCACCCAGCGCACCCAGGAACGTTCGCCGGTCTAGGTGTGCCCCAGCGGTTTCGACAGGCTGATTTGTATTCTGAGGTAGCTCGTGCATAACCTCCTCCGGAGCTTATCTCAAGAGATGCGAGCAGGAATTGTGGCCGGGCGCAAGGCCTGTTTTAAGATTCTTTCTGAGTTGTTCCGGAACGCTACGCAGCCCTTGCGGGATCCTGGCTTGCGGTGAAGACCGCTATTCCCTTCTCTATTTTCGTCTGTTAGCATGTACCTAAATATCAGCTGTCCACGAGCAGTTTGCCTTCGCAACCGAAGGGCGTGACCGGTCACATTCTTCTTCGAAAGGACATGCGTTAACGTGCGGCCAATCAAAAGACTCTCTACACGCTCAACATCGATAATTACGCGCCGGAAATTTGCTCGCTCACTTACCCCCTTTTTCAGGCGTATGCCCGCAAGATCGGGGCTGACTTTCACGTGATTCGAGAACGAAAGTTTCCCGGTTGGCCGGTCGTCTACGAAAAACTTCAGATCCACGAGCTTGGCCGGGAGAATGATTGGAACCTCTTTTGTGACGGCGATTCGCTTATCAACCCGGAGATGTTCGACAATCACTGAACATCTCCCGAGAGACACGGTTTGCCACAACGGAACCGATATGGCAGGTATACGGTGGAAGTACGATCAGTACTTCGTAGGGACGGCCGGCACATAGGCTCTGCAATTGGTTCACAGTGGCGTCCAACTGGTGCCTCGACTTATGGCGGCCGTTGGACGATCTGACGTTTGAAGAGGCGGTTCAGAACATCAATATCACAATAGGCGAGAGAAACTCGGGATTCTGCACGGCGGATCACCTGATAGACGACTACACGCTGTCCAGAAATATTGCGCGGTTGAGCAAGAATGTGAAGGGATGAGCTAAAATCGCGTGTTTGACCGAACGGGAATTCACGAAGATTTTAGACTGGCCGGGATACGTCGTCTACCGGCATGAGATCGACGAGGGAACGCGAACGCTGAAGCTGTGGGTTCGTCGCAAGCGCGGTAACAAGGTATTGGTCTGTTCGGGCTGCGGCGGTCGTTGCACCAAGGTTGAGGAGACGCGGGAGCGGGAAGTACGCGATCTGCCGTGGCGCAAGTATCAAACGGTGGTGGTCGTCGAGTTCTATCGCGTGCGCTGCCCGAAATGCGGACTGAAGGTCGAGAAGGTGCCGCAACTGCCGAGCAAAGCGCCTTTCAGCAAGGACTTTGAAGACGCAGTGGGATTAGCTTGCGAATCGGCCGCGGCCCGGCAAGTGGCGCGGCAGTTTAGGCTGGCGGCGAGCACGGTGCGGGCACGATCGATCAGCGGTATCTGGAGCGCTGGGTGAAAGGGAGGAAGAAACCCGTACTGCGGCAAATGGGGGTGGACGAGATCTATCTCGGCAAGACGCAGAAGTTTCTGACCGTGGTAAGCAACCTGGAAACAGGCGAACCGTTGTGGTTCGGCAAAGACCGTAAACAGGAAACCTTAGACGAGTTCTTCCGGGATGAGTTGAGTGCGATGCAACGGGGACGGATTACGGCCGCTTGCGTGGATATGTGGGAGCCGTTCACGGCGAGCATTCTGCGATGGGCGCCGGAATGCCGGATCGTTTTCGATAAGTTTCACGTGATGAAGCATGCGAACCGGGCGGTGGACGAAGTACGGCGATCTGAGTTCTTCGTAAGGGCGGGAAGAGGCGCGAAGTGGTGAAGGGGAAGCGCTGGCTGCTACTGACACGCTGGGTGAACCTGGACGGAAAGAAACAGCAACTGTTGAATGAACTGTTCCGACTCAACCGCAGGATGATGAAGGCCTATCTTCTGAAGGAGAGTCTGGACCTGCTCTGGACGTACCGCTATGAGGGCGCGGGCACTTCGCTATCTCCATCAGTGGATCGATCAACTCCGCTGGCAACGGCTGGAGCCATTCAAGAAGTTGGCTCTGATGTTACTCCGGCATCAAGAGGGACTCCTGAACTACTGTCACGCGCCGGTGAGATTCGGGGTGGTCGAGGCCGTCAACGGGAACATCAAGGCTTTACTGCGACGGGGCCGCGGGTACAAGAACATCCGCTACCTATTACTCAAAGCACAGCGGCTGGCGGCGTTAAGGACCGAATTTCTCGTGCTTAGAAAAGCGGCCTGAAATGCAGCGCTTTTCACATTCTCGTCCAGAGCCGAAATATTGCGCGGTTCGGATTAAAGGTGTTGACGGTGATTGAGATCTGCCGGAGACTTGGATTCGCAGGCCCGCAGGGTCAGCCAACCTCTCCTTTTCTTTACCATAAATATACAATTTCGAACCAGCAGAAGATGGAAGAGATGTTGGCGATTCTCGGCACCCCCATTGGGCAGCCGGGACCCGTTCCGGGGCTGGGCCTGACCGCGGGCAGGATTCGACTATCCGCGATGCCAACAGAAGGCCAATGGTTGTCACTCATTGACACGATCCCGATACCTCGTCCGGCTATGTTTTGCGCCTACTGGATCGTCTTGTCACTTGATAAAAGCACATCAAAGCCGGCGGCCTCGGCGGCGTTTAGTAGTTCGGCATTCTTCAGCCTTGCCCAGCCAAGTCCCTCGGCGGGGGTGTACATCGTAGGCGCGCAACGCCGCTCCAGAGGACCCGGAACATTATGGCCGAAAAGAACGCGCTTCAACGTACGGGCGCTGCGTTGTCGATGTGGGCGAGGTAGTCACTCTTCACGCCAGCACGTCCTTCAGCGTCAGACGATCGATGGCGGCGATCTGCTCGGGCGTTTGCCCACGCTCGATCGATTCCGGCACTGATCGGCTTCGACCCGAGTGTCCCTGATGAGCGGACGGCCGAGCTTGTCCGGAACGGTTTCCACAAGATTGCAGCCACTCCAGAAGTCAGGTCCCATGACCTCATTGTATGTCCTTTCATACGTGGTGGACGCCGCAACGCTCCGGAGACCCGAACTACCGGCCGCCCCGCCGCTCGTGATGGAGTTCCGGGTCGACGATGCCGGCCATGGTCCGCGCGGCGGCATCGTCCAGGCCCAGGAAGCTGCCGACGCGGGCCGCCTGCACCGCCGGGTGTTCGAGAAGTTGTTCATACCCGACCTTGATCACGCTGGCGGGCTTCGCGCTGGAGTCATCCGCCCCCGAAACGGAGTGCGCGGGGCGATCCGCGCACCCCCGGCGGGTTAACCAGGCATACACCTGCTCGCGGTGAGTCGATAAGGCCTGACGCATCCGCTCCGGCGAGAGCCGGCACCGCGCGTGCCCAGGCGTTCAATCAACCTGGCCTGCGACGCAACGACGTCCGCGAGGTCCCGCTCCATGAAGATGATCCGGTAATCGAACGCCTCCGGCAGCGAAGGCAACAGCGACGAGATCACTTTAACGGCTTTGCCTTCGCAGGCGGCGATCAGCGCGGTTCCCGGGGAAGTTGCTTGATGCGCTCCCACTCGAAGTAGCCGCGCGCGTTGCTCCGATCGGCTTTCCGGATGCCGTCCTGTTGAATGGGAATTCCGGCGGCGGCGAGCATCTGCATCATGAGCGAGGTTCCGGAGCGCGGCAGACCGGATACAACGGTGATCAACGCGAGGCCCGCCGCTTTCGGGCCTCGCGCTGGGCGCTCAAATCCGCCGCCAGGTCGCGATGCATGCCGGCTCTTCGCTTGTCGCCTTCGGGGCGGCTATGGATGGCGGCGAGCACGCGGTGGGCATTTAGCATGCCCGGCGTTTGCGAAAGGACCATCTCCAGCGCGACGATGGCGCGCTCGAAGTTGCCGAGCCGCATGAGCGCGATCCCCAGAACGAAATGCCCCATGGGCAGAAAATGCTGCAGGCCGACGGCGCTGAGCGCGAATTCGACGGCGTCTTCGTTTTCGCGCAGGCGGAGATGACAGCGCGCGGTTCCGAGGAACGCTTCGGGGCTTTCGGCGTCGATTTCCAGAGCGCGCGCGAACGCTCGTTTAGCGTCATCGATGCGGCCGATGCGGAGGTAGGTGTTGCCGATGAGGATGTGGAGATTGGGCAGCAGCGGCTCGGCGGCCTCGGCGCGCAGCAGGTGAGCGAGCGCGCCTTCGCGGTCGCCCTCTTCGAAGAGCATGAGACCCATGAGCCAGTCCGCGCGGGCCTGCACGGTGGCGCGGCGCTCGACGGAGATTTCGGCGGGCTTCGGCGCGTCATCACCGGCCCCGTCGCCGGCCCCGGCTCCAATCTGCTGGGCGGCGGCGTCCACGCCGGTCTGGCCCGGAGCGGCGGGCGGACGCACCGGCTGCTTCATCAATTCCACGAGAAGCTCCTTCGCTTCCGGCGTGCGGCCCATCTGGTAATAACAGCGGGCCAGATGTTCGCGGAAGCGAATCTCTTCCGGCCACTCGGTGCGCAGGTTTTCGAACAGCGGAACGGCGTCGGCCGGTTTGCGCTCATCCATCAAGGCGCGGGCGCGGTTGTAGTTCAGCTCCCGAATGGCCTTCGACACCGACTTCTGCTGATCCTCCTCCTGCTGCACGTAACCAAGGGCGACGAACTGATCGATGACCGCTTTGGCTGACTCCGCGTCCATGCGCATTTCGGCCACATGCATTCCGCATTCGCCGGGCACGCTTTCCCAACTTGGGATTGACTGGACTTCGGGCTTTTCCTCGAACGCCTGCACGAGCACCCGGCCGTCCATATCCTGCCCGACCGGAAGGCCGAAGACGCTGAGGATGGTGGGCGTGATGTCGAGCAAAGTTGCGCCGTAGATGCGCTCATCCTTCCGCACGCCCGGACCGCGCATGGCGATGACGCCGAAGGTCCGGTGCTGGACGGCGGGACCGGCGGGCTCACGCGGAATGCCCCGGGGCCGCAGATGATCGCTGTGGAATCCGTGATCGGAGACGAGCAGAACGGTGGTTTCGGGAGGCGTGAGCTGGAGCAGCCGGTCCAGCATCATGTCGTGAAAGCGGTACGCTCCGGCGACCACGCCCTGGTAAGTCTCAAAGAGATTTTCGGGGACGTGCGGGCGGCGGGGCGGATGAAAGTCCATGAAGGCGTGGCAGAAATGATCGATGCCGTTGTAGTAGAAGGCGGCGAAGTCCCACTCCTCCCGCTGCAGAATCCAGGTGGCGCAGTTATGGATGGAGCAGTTCTCGGAAAGCACCTTGGCGAAGGAGATGAGGCGCTTGTCCTTGTCCTGATCGATGGCGGCGGCGTTGGGAATGAAGGGAAGGATGGCTTCGGCGGCGACTTCGGCGGGGTGCATGCGGAGGGCGGCGAAGGTTTCGGACAGGTGCGCCGGATGGACGGCTCCGGTGGGCAGCGGCCAGGGTTCGTTCAGGGGTCCGCGCGCGTGGGGAAAGAGGTCGGAAACGCAGACGCCGTTGATGGCTTCGGCGGGATGGCCGGCGAACCATCCGGCGACGTGGGTTTTGAGCCCCTGCTGCGTGAGGATGTTCCAGATGGCTTTGACTTTGCGCGAGGTGCTGGTGATGGGGCGGATGCCGGCGGTGTGCGGGTCAGGCTCCATGAAGCCGTGGATGCCGTGCTTCTCCGGACGCTTGCCGGTGGCGATGGAGTTCCACAGCATGGGCGAGAGCATGGGCTGGAGGCTGGCGAGGTTGCCCATGACGCCTTCGTCGATGAAGGTGTTGAGGGTGGGCATGAGGCCGGCGTCCAGGAGCGGGGTGATGATTTTCCAATCGGCGGCGTCCCAGCCGATGAGGAGGAGTTTGGGTTTTGGCATGTTGTCTGGAATGCGGAGATGAGCTACTTTGGACAGCAGTTGGGAGCACTTTCGAGGTGGGATTGGCCGCCGATGGACGCGGATGGACGCCGATTTCGGATGGACCTACTTTGTGGTCACAGCCAGCGCGGACTTTCCACGCCACGCGGGTAGTGCGCCGCATCGGCCGGTTGAGCGGAGCCCAGTGCGACTCCCGCGGCGGTCGCTTCTGATTGCCCATAATCCTTACTTGGTCGTATTGAGATACCCGTTAACCACGCCGCTGCGAATCCGGGCGCCGAACCCGTAAGGATCGTAACGCTCGGCGCGAACATCAAGGAGCCTTGGCCCAGACAGCAAGAGACTCGCAACCTTCCGGCCCGGCTTCAGCATTGCCCCGATTTACTCCGGTTCTAGCCTGGAAATCCGCTCGTGATGAAGCTCGGCAATGCGCACGATGCTCCGCGGAGGTGAAGGGTATGCTCTTGACTTTCATGCAGAAGCAACTCCGCGGTCATGGTGAGCGCCTCCGGACGTTCATCGATGCTCATCACTTGAATCTACCAGCTTGGGCGTAAGCCGAGTTGCGGAATCTGGCCGCCGCCCATGACCTTTTACTGAGTCGCATTGCGATACACGTTAACGCATGAGATATGGTCAGGCCCCGCGCCCGGCTTCGCGCTTGCGGTGCGGCCGCTACGCGCTTTGCAAGAGCATGGGCTGGAGGCTGGCAAGATTGCCCATGACGCCCTCGTCGATGAAGGTGTTGAGGGTGGGCATGAGGCCGGCGTCCAGGAGCGGGGTGATGATTTTCCAATCGGCGGCGTCCCAGCCGATGAGGAGGAGTATGGGTTTTGGCATGTTGTCTGGAATGTGGAGATGAACTACTTTGGACAGGAGTTGGGAGCACTCCCGAGGGTGGGATTGGCCGCCGATGGACGCCGATGGACGCCGATTTCGGATGGACCCACTTTGTGGTCACGGCCAGCGGACTTTCCACGCCGCGACTCCCGCCGCCGGTCGCCATGATGTAGCTTGCGAGTCTTTTCTCGAGCGGGCCGTTGCCGTTGCTCAGCAGCACATAGATTGAACCGGAGTTAAAATCGGTCAGCACAATATCGGCCGCGTTATCCCCGTCAGCCGCCCCGCCGCTATGCCGACGATGTCATCCGTCAGCGCCTGCGGAATATATGGCGCCGTGGTGGCTGGGCGTGCGGGGCGCGGACTGGGCGCACCCGGAGGGTTACGGAAGCGGAGTGGGAGCGCGGGCGCATCGGCCGGTGCTACATGTTTCCTGGAACGATGCGAACGCTTACTGCGCGTGGGCCGGGTATCGCCTGCCGACCGAAGCGGAGTGGGAGTTCGCGGCGCGCGGAGGACTGGAGCAGCAAACCTATCCGTGGGGCATGGAGCTGATGCCGGGCGGCGAGCACCGATGCAACATCTGGCATGGCGTTTTTCCAGAGGCCGACCTTGGGGAGGACGGGTTCACCGGGCCCGCGGACGCGAACGAGTTCGAGCCAAACGGCTTCGGTCTACATAACATGGTGGGGAATGCGTGGGAGTGGTGCGCGGATTGGTTCGATACAACGTGGCATGCGGATGCGACGGTGTTCGATCCGGTGGGTCCACCGGCGGGGGAAGCGCGCGTGATGAGAGGCGGGTCGTATTTGTGTCATGCGTCGTATTGCTGGAGGTACCGGAATTCCGCGCGGACGGGGACGCCGCCGGATAGTTCGAGCGGACATATCGGGTTTCGGGTGGTGAGGGACTTGTAGGTTCCGGGGCTGGGCCTGACCGCGGGCAGATTCGACTATCCGCGATGCCAACAGAAGGCCAATGGTTGTCACTCATTGACACGATCCCGATACCTCGTCCGGCTATGTTTTGCGCCTACTGGATCGTCTTGTCACTTGATAAAAGCACATCAAAGCCGGGCGGCCTCGGCGGCGTTTAGTAGTTCGCCATTCTTCAGCCTTGCCCAGCCAAGTCCCTCGGCGGGGTGTACATCGTAGGCGCGCAACGCCGCTCCAGAGGACCCGGAACATTATGGCCGAAAAGAACGCGCTTGAACGTACGGGCGCTGCGTTGTCGATGTAGGCGAGGTAGTCATTCTTCACGCCCAGCACGTCCTTCAGCGTCAGACGATAGATGGCGGCGATCTGCCCCCGCGCGCGGGACGCGGCCGGGCTGGACAAAGGTGCTTGCGACCACCGCATTTTAATTAGGTTGTGAAAAGGATTTCGCTTCGAGTCTTCGAGTCATCAAACATGCCCCGCAAAAAAGCAAAAGCCCAACTGGATCAGTTGGGCTTTTGTGGAATTAACCGGGCGACTTCCTACGCTCCCACACACTTGCGCGTGCAGTACCATCGGGGCTGAAGGGCTTAACTACCGTGTTCGGGATGGGAACGGGTGGGACCCCCTCGCTAAGGTCACCCAGAACTTGTGAAGAAACTGGGTTTGAAATATGTTGACGGGCCACTTACGACAGAATCACAAATGCGTGATCAATAAATTTTATGGTCAAGCCGAACGAGCAATTAGTAACGGTCAGCTCAACGTGTTGCCACGCTTACACATCCGTCCTATCAAACAGGTCGTCTTCCTGTGCTCTTCTTATAATTTGGGAGATCTCATCTTGGGGAAGGTTTCACGCTTATATGCATTCAGCGTTTATCCTGACCGAATTTCGCTACCCAGCTGTGCCACTGGTGTGACAACTGGAACACAAGAGATTCGTTCACCCCGGTCCTCTCGTACTAAGGGCAAGCCCCCTCAAATCTCCTACGCCCACCACAGATAGGGACCGAACTGTCTCGCGACGTTCTGAACCCAGCTCACGTACCGCTTTAATAGGCGAACAGCCTAACCCTTGGGAGCTTCTACACCCCCAGGATGCGATGAGCCGACATCGAGGTGCCAAACCGGAGCGTCGATGTGAACTCTTGACTCCGATCAGCCTGTTATCCCCGGCGTACCTTTTATCCGTTGAGCGATGGCCCTTCCATACAGAACCACCGGATCACTAAAGCCTACTTTCGTATCTGCTCGACTTGTTGGTCTTACAGTTAACCTGGTTTATGCTTTTGCACTCGTCGGCTGATTTCCAAACAGCCTGAACCAAGCTTCGCGCGCCTCCGTTACCGTTTAGGAGGCGACCGCCCCAGTCAAACTACCCGCCTTCCATTGTCCCTGCCCCGGATTACGGGGCTAGGTTAGAATCACAGAACCATCAGGGTGGTATCTCACCGTTGGCTCCGCCGAACCCAAGAGTCCGGCATCAAAGCCTCCCACCTATCCTGCGCAGATGGCCCCATAATTCAATGAAAAGGTATAGTAAAGGTGCACGGGGTCTTTCCGTCTAGTGGCGGGCACCCGGCGTCTTCACCGGGACCACAAGTTCGCCGGGCGGCATGTTAAGACAGTTCTCAGATCATTACGCCATTCGTGCAGGTCGGAACTTACCCGACAAGGAATTTCGCTACCTTAGGACCGTTATAGTTACGGCCGCCGTTCACCGGGGCTTCAGTTCAAAGCTTCGCTTGCGCTAACCTCTCCCTTTAACCTTCCGGCACCGGGCAGGCGTCAGCCCCTATACGTCGTTTTCGACTTAGCAGAGACCTGTGTTTTTGTTAAACAGTTGCCTGAGACTATTCACTGCGACCCCCTAAAAGGGGGCACTCCTTCCTCCCGAAGTTACGGAGCTAGTGTGCCTAGTTCCTGAACATACCATCACCCGAGCGCCTTAGAATATTCATCTCGTCCACCTGTGTCGGTTTGTGGTACGGTCACCTAACTCTCCTTAGAGGCTTTTCCTGGCAGACGACCCGGCGGATTTACCAATCCGGATCTCCCTTCACCTATCGTTGAAACCATTGCGCGGATAGGCTTACGGTCTGCGTCCCCCCCTTCGGTCTTGATCGAGTTTCGGTGGTTCGGGAATATTAACCCGATGTCCATCGGTTACGCCTTTCGGCCTCACCTTAGGTACCGACTAACCCTGAGCGGATTAACCTTTCTCAGGAATCCTTAGACTTACGGCGACCAGGGTTCTCACCTGGTTTTTCGCTACTTATGCTGGCAGAGTCTCTTCCTGAACCTCCAGCCGTGCTTTCGCTCGACCTTCACCGGCGCAGGAATGCTTTCCTACCGTCCACTTGCGTGAACCCATAACTTCGGTATCATGCTTGAGCCCCGTTATATTGTCGGCACCGGGCGACTCGACCAGTGAGCTATTACGCTTTCTTTAAAGGATGGCTGCTTCTAAGCCAACCTCCTGGCTGTCACTGTTTCCCGACTTCCTTTCCCACTGAGCATGAATTTTGGGACCTTAGTTGATGGTCTGGGCTGTTTCCCTCTCGACTATGAAGCTTAGCCCCCACAGTCTGACTGCCGCGCTACGCGTTCCCGGCATTCGCAGTTTGGTTGAATTCGGTAACCCGGAAAGGCCCCTAGTTCAATCAGTTCTCTACCACCGGGACGGACCACGCGACGCTAGCCCTAAAGCTATTTCGGAAAGAACGAGCTATCACGGAATTTGATTAGCCTTTCACCCCTACCCTCAGCTCATCCAAGCTGTTTTCAACCAACACTGGTTCGGACCTCCATTCGCTGTTACACGAACTTCATCCTGGCCAAGGGTAGATCATCCCGCTTCGCGTCTATTCCCAGCGACCTACGCCCTATTCAGACTCGCTTTCGCTACGGCTCGCTTATGCTTAACCACGCCACTGAGAATAACTAGCCAGCTCATTATGCAATAGGCACGATGTCAGGCATGCTTGCGCATAGCCCTCCAACTGCTTGTAAGCGTGTGGTTTCAGGTACTATTTCACTCCCCTCGCAGGGGTACTTTTCACCTTTCCCTCACGGTACTGGTTCACTATCGGTCGCAAGCAAGTATTTAGCCTTGCCGGATGGTCCCGGCTGATTCCCACAGGGTTCCACGTGCCCCGCGGTACTTAGGAGCCATTAGGAAGAAGATTGCATTTTTATCTACGGGGCTGTCACCCTCTATGGCCGGCCTTTCCAGACCGCTCAATTAACGCTCCCTTATCCTCCGTTTACTTAACTTGCCAGATCCTCCTCCATGCGGAGGCCGACCGGGCCAGTTAAATATTATAGTCCTGCAACCCCG
>CBDDBV010000041.1:0-35318 GCA_965225785.1 Bryobacteraceae bacterium
TTACTTCAAACAAAACAACGGAACTTTCGGTTAACAGCGAGCCCACTCGAAAGCGCCGCTAAACGCGCCACATCGCGCCGCATCTTGGTCTCTGTCTTGTCTCTCCGCGCCGCCGACTCGGTCCTCGGACCAAGATGTGCGATCATCTTCGGGCTTTTCTCTGTTTCTCCGTTTGGGCAGCACGAACGGTTAACGGCATCGTATTTCAGAGTCTACGGGGCGTTTCCTGAGAGAAGGATCGTTGTTTAAATCGCGGATGAACTCAGACCCGGCCCGTCGGCACGGCCAATCCAGGCATCGTCGCAGCCTATCTCGTAGCCGTACCATTGTTGCAACACAACCGGAGGTTGGTGTAGACTCAATCTTCCCCGAGAAGAGCACCCATGAGAACAGGATTGTCCCAAGCCTTGCTGAAACACAGGAGCCCATAGGAGTCACTACGCGGACCGCCACCGTGGAATTGCACTCGGTTTTGACATCGACAGCAATATAGTAAGGCAGGTTGCCTACTCTCGGACGCGCCCGCGATTCCGCAAAGCCGACGAGCCAACGGTTCACACATTGCTTTCGACGAAGCACCTCGATTGGAAGTATGAGAAAGAGGTCCGAGTCTACGCTCGACTTGAAGAACGCGACACAGCAACCGGACTTTATTTCGGCGACTTCAATGAGCAACTTATTTTGCGTGAGATAGTCACTGGACCACTCTGTGGCACCACGACGCAGGAGCTTGAAGCGGCCGTGCGCGATGAGCGTATAGCAATTACCAAAGGGCGTCTTGCCTTCAATACTTTTAAGGTTGTCGCAAACCAACGCCCAGCGTCCAACTGATGCCGTTAACCGTTCGTGCTAACAAAACAGCCGTGGTCAAAACCTTCGGTTAACAGCGAGCCCACTCGAAAGAACCTTGGCGACTCCGCGGGCCGCGCTTATGCAGCTTACAGCGGCATTTATATTCTCTCGTCATTGCTGTGGCTATGGCTGGTCGAGGATACGCGCCCGGATCGTTGGGATATGATGGGCGCTTGCATGCGTCCCTCGCAATCCGATCCGCTCTGCAAGCCGCCGCAGTCCGCGAGCGTAAATGATCAGTTAAAATACGGGAATGCGCATCGACCCGGCCATTTGCCAAAAGATCCTGATCGCAGTGGAAAGCGACGATAAGGCTGGTACAGGTCACGGCGTCACGGTGGAATTAGAAGGCATCGAACCGAACGTCGTAGCGCACCATGTTAAATATCTCGTCGATAGGGAAATGCTGAAAGCTATCGAAACAACGGACCATCAGTCGACGTATCCAGAATTCATCGTAACTGATATTACGCCGGAGGGGCGAGCGTATCTGGATGAGCGGGAACCGGAACAGGGCGTTAAGAAAAAGTTCGGTTTTTAGCAAAGCTTGCGCTGAGGTCAAGGGATATTCCACCCTTGATAAGTAGCATCGCTATAGATCCCAAGGCCCCCGCCTTTTGGCAGACTCTCGTGAGAGAACTGGCGGATTGCTTCATAGATGGGCGCCTGCTTGAACGGGATGTGTATGGCATGTGCGGTCCCATTGTTAATGCGGCTGGTGAGAGCGGGCGGCCAATGTTGCGCTAGAGCGGAAGGTTTTCGAATCGCGTCGGTGTACACCGTGTAAGCTACGATAATCGGAATCTTATAAAAATCGACGGCTCTCGCAATTTCAAATGGCACCCAATCGGTATCGAATCGCGTCGTCTTCCCAATGATGAGGAGCATATTCTTTGAGTTCCGTAGGCGCTCCAAGAGTCCCGCTCGCAATGTCGTTTTTGTGCTGCTATCTTTCACGGCTGAAAACTTTTCATGGGTGTTGATGATCTGAAAATCGTGGTGTTTGTGGGCGTTCCATGCGCAAAGCATGCGGTAGTAATCAATGTCTGACTTGCCGCCCGGCAGGTTGTTGCCATCAGCATGGAATGCGATGTAAGTGCCGTTGTAAGCCATCTACGCCTCCCAGTGCTCCTTCACCTCTCGCAAATCGATGTCTTCGAAACGGTCTCGCCTTAGTACGATTCGTATCTGCTGCGTAATTTCGTGTGCCTTGGATTCGGTGATGGCGGAAAGGATCACGAGATTGAGCAGATCCCGTGTCGGTAGGTTGAGGCCGGACAGACCGCTGCCAACGAACGGTAGTGTCAACGGGTGCCCGCTGCACTCGATACGAGCTCTTTGCCATAAACGATGAAGCGCACGCCACATCAACTCAACGTCCGAATAGACCTTGCAGTTTTCGTGATTGGTCTTAGACAGGGCAAAAAGCAGGTAACGTTCCTCGTTGACGCGGATCAGGGCTGTTGTTCCCACGGAGTAGCAGAGCTTTTTCCCGCAAGCTTTGTCCGTGACTTCTGTCGGCGCTTGGGTTTTCAATTCTAGGTCGAGCTGGTTATCAATAGACTCTGGGTAACCGGAAAAGTGGCGCTTCAAAAAAGCCCCATGCAAACTCTTTTCTGAAACTGGCGTTCCGAGTTCTGTTTCGAAAAACTCGCTGACGCCGATGGCGCGAACGCCATCTTGGTCGAAGATGTCGCCGAAGACGATCTCGACGGTTGTGTTGGAATGTGCGATGCGAATGGATCTGTTTGAAGGCTTCCAGACTTTCCAAAGGCCCCATCCGATGCTCATGATCAGGCCTGCCGCAAGTGGGAATCCCCCGGAAATCTGAACAGTTGGGAAAAATTGCGTGACGATTTTAACGAGTGTAAAGAGTACGCTGAAGCTCGTGAAGATGTATGTGACCGTCTTCGTTTTGTGCTTCGTTACACCAAACCACAGATCGTTCAGGGCCTGCACAGAGCTGTCTCGTCTCCCGGTTAGTAAACTCTTTTCGGCACGATCTATTTTACTTGAATTCTCTTACGCGCCAAAAAAAAACGGCCAGGATCGGGATGGCGGAAGTGTCGGCCTTAGAATCCGTAAGTTATTGAAAGTAAGTGGCTCACCGAGCGGGATGCGAACCTATCCCCTTTCGGTTAACGGAAACGTACAGAGAGTGCATCTCTTGGCAGGAATCGCTGAGGCACTGCGCGTGCACCCGCAATTTGATTCCACCGCGCCGTATCCGTGCCGCCGCTCCCGAGAATACCGTTTCGCCGCTCACTTTTCCAAGATCCGCAACGGCTCCGTGAACAAGTAGATCTTGTCTCGGCCTCCGTTGCTTCCGAAACCCGCGTTCACCGGCAACTCAGCCAATGAAGGCACACAATGCTGGGTGCAAGCTCGTCATCTGAGGTGCTGCCCTATTAGCGGCAGTTCCGGCAACTCGGAGTGCCAAGAAATGCACTCTCTCTTACGTTTCAGTTAACCGGACGGGGCTAGGTTCGAATTCCTTCAGGGGAGCCATTTATTGCAGTACAACACGGGGATGTGACCTCGCGGCCGAGCTGTTTTCTATTCCGCCGCCATCTGGCTGTTTACATTTTTCCGGCGCTCTGCGTATATTTGTGGTGAAGGCGCAGTTCGACAGGCCAGCGCACAGCGCACCCTCCGAAGGTCCACCCCCAATCAGTATCGAGAGACGGGACTCTCGTTAAAACTCCTTCCCTTTCCTGCTGTACCCGAGGTGTGCCCGGATGAAATCCCCCGATCAAATTCCGTACTACGCGCCCGACGGCGGTTCGCTCGGCTTTCGAACTATCGAGGCTGCCAGACGGCTCGTCGCCGGAGGTTACGTGAAGCCAGCCTACGGCCGCAAGGGTCACCTGAAGGCGATCTGGCTGCTCCAGCAGGGCGGCGGCAATCCCGTTGAGACACACGCACGAAGTGGCACCCGATACAGCTTTATCGAAAGGCTGGAGCGCAGTCGCTGCTATGCGCTTCGAAGTTTGGATCAGCGCGACGAAACCGGCAAGCGAGTGAGTATGCGCCCGGCCTTCCTCCAGGTCGTTGCAGACTGCACAAGGTCATGAAGAGCGAGCGACGGCAGGTCGGCGGACGGTACCTCGCAAGGGCACGGGGTGCGTTTCGCCGCCGCGAGGTGCGACCGGGCGAGCCGGGTGGTGCAACGGGGCAACCCGAGGTCAAACGGTGCGACACAGGCCACACGGGCGCGACACGGCCGGAGCGGAACTCCCTCGCAGCTACGCTCGCCAGAATTTCAGGGACCTGTTATTGAAGGTGCGGGCCGCGGGTAGAAATATAGCGCAGGTTGCGTAGTTAGTAAGGCTTAGGCAGGTTGTCACTCCGGGTTGTCACCCCTCAAATCGAATGCATCTCCCTACCCAGATCGAGCTCCGGTCGGTCCGCGTGCTCCTGCCGCACGCCCGCAACTCGCGGACGCATTCGGACGAGCAGGTCGCTCAGGTAGCGGCCAGTATCCGGGAGTTCGGCTGGACAAATCCGATTTTGGTGGACGGCGACGGCGTCGTCATCGCCGGGCATGCCCGACTCCTCGCTGCCCGGAAGCTGGGGATGGAGGAAGTCCCGGTCATCGTGCTGGCCCACCTGACGCCAGCGCAGAAGCGGGCGCTGGTCATTGCCGACAACAAGCTGGCGTTGAACGCGGGCTGGGATGAAGACATGCTGCGCGCGGAAGTCGCTGCGCTCCAGGAGGACGGCTTCGACCTGGACCTTGTCGGGTTCTCCGACGAGGAGCTTCGCGTTCTGCTGGCGGACCATGCTCTCGACGGGCAGGACGAAGCGGGCGAGGATGAGATTCCTGAAACGCCGGTCAACCCGGTGTCCCGTCCCGGCGACGTGTGGGTGATCGGACGGCACCGGCTGATCTGCGGAAACTGCCGGGATGCCGCTACGGTGGCGCGGCTGCTCGACGGCGCGCGGGTGAACGTGGCGATCACCTCACCGCCCTATGCTTCGCAGCGCACTTACGATCCGTCAAGCGGCTTCCAGCCAATCCCTCCCGATGAGTACGTGGCGTGGTTCGGCGATGTCGCACGCAACATCGAGTCAGTGCTGGCTCCCGACGGCTCTTACTTCCTGAACATCAAAGAGCACTCGGAGGACGGCGAACGCAGCCTCTATGTGAAGGATCTGGTGCTGGCCCACAAGCGGGAGTGGGGCTGGCGTTTCGTCGATGAGTTCTGCTGGAGGAACACCGCGAACGGTGTGCCGGGCAAATGGCCGAACCGCCTGAAGAACGCCTGGGAGCCGGTGTTTCACTTCTGCCGCAACAAGGAGATCAAGTTCCGGCCGAAGGGCGCTGGCCACGAGTCCGAAGACGTCGTGGTGTACGCGCCTAGCAATCCCTCTGCGCCGAGCGGCTCGGGCCTTCTCGGTTGCGGTGCAGAGAAGACCACGGGCATCGCATGGCCGAGCAATGTGATTGAGGCCAAGGCTGAGGGCAGCCAGGGATCGCACTCCGCTCCGTTCCCGCGCGCGCTGGTCGAGTTCTTCGTGAAGGCGTTCTCGGACGAAGGCGATCCCATTTTCGACGGGTTCATGGGAAGCGGTACGACGATGGCAGCAGCGCACGTGCTCGGGCGAATCGGCTTCGGAGTCGAACTCTCTCCTGCCTACTGCGACGTGATCCTGCGCCGCATGCAGGAACTCACCGGCGACGAGCCAGTGCTGGCCGCAACGGGACAGACGCTCCGCGAGGTCGCGCAACATCGCGGTGTGATTGAGGAAAAGAGAGCAGCCTGATGATGATCGATCTCTCCCGGTTGCAGGTTCAGGTCTGGTCCATCGACCGGCTGCTGCCCTACATCCGAAACGCGCGCACCCATACCGACCAGCAGGTGGCGCAGGTCGCCGCGTCGATCCGGGAATTTGGATGGACGAACCCGATCCTTGTCGCTGCGGACGGTACAATCATCGCCGGCCACGCACGGCTTGCGGCAGCCCGGAAGCTGAAGATGACCGAGGTCCCGGTCATCGTTCTCGATCACCTGACCGAGGCGCAGCGGCGCGCGCTGGTGCTTGCGGACAACAGGCTCGCGCTGGATGCCGGTTGGGATGAAGAGATGCTTCGGGTCGAACTGGCGTCGCTTCAGGAAGACGGTTTCGACCTCGACATCGTCGGATTCACCGACGAGGAACTCGAAGACCTGCTGCGCGATCCGGAAGAGACGCGCGATGGAGTGACGGACGAGGACGCCGTTCCCGACGAGCAGGAGACGGCCATCACCGTTCCGGGTGATGTGTGGGTGCTGGGCGACCATCGTCTGTTGTGCGGCGATGCGACCAGCATGGATGCGATTCAAACGGTTCTCGCGGGCGGGCTCGCGGACATGGTCTTCACGGACCCGCCCTACAACGTCGATTACGTTGGCAAGACCGCGAAGAAGCTCAAGATTGGCAACGACGCGCTGGGCGGGAAGTTCTATGACTTCCTTCGCGAAGCGTGCACGAACGTGCTGGCGGTTACCAAGGGAGCCATCTACATCTGCATGTCCTCATCGGAACTGCACACGCTCTTCCGGGCGTTCACGGACGCCGGTGGCCACTGGTCCACGTTCGTGATCTGGGCGAAGCACCATTTCACGCTGGGGCGTTCGGACTACCAGCGGATGTACGAGCCGATCCTTTACGGCTGGCGTGACGGAACGGATCACTTCTGGTGCGGCGCGCGGGACGAGGGCGACGTGTGGTTCATCAAGCGGCCCATGGCGAACCTCGAACACCCGACCATGAAGCCGGTCGAACTGGTCGAGCGGGCGCTGCGCAACAGCAGCAAGACGCAGGACACGATTCTCGATGTCTTCGGCGGGTCCGGTACGACGCTGATCGCGTGCGAGAAGTCCCGGCGGCAGGCGCGGCTGATTGAGTTGGAGCCGAGGTACTGCGACGTGATCATCCGACGGTGGCAGGAATACACGGGCGAGAAAGCGCTTCTCGATGGCGGCGGAAGTTTCGACGATGTAGCGGCGAGGCGGCTGAAGAGTGCGGCCTGAATCGAACGGTGCCACAAGGAGCTCGCGGCAATCGAGACAGAGATCCGCGCGGGGAACCCGGACCTCGAAGGGCTTTGCCTTGCACTCGTAGACTGGTCGGCGGAGTTGCGAATTCTGTGTGAACGGCGATGACTGACCAGATCGTGCAGCTTCTCGTGTCCCCCGCAGTCAGACGTTCACCGTGTGCGTCCCGATTTTTTCATCAGAAGAGTATCGCAAAATGATCTGCCCATGTCGGCGTGTGTTAGTGGAATCGTCTGGAGCAGGTCTGCTCAATGGCAGGTAAGTCATAACGCGCTTTCTCGGCGGTATGTCCGTCTGCGGATCGTACCACTGGTCCCCGAACTTCAGTTCATAGGCGTCGCTCTCAGCGTCTTTAAAGGCCTTCGGGTAGATCGGAAGCTCGCTCTTCTTCCTGAGAATCCCGAGAGCCCGCACCTCATTCTTGAAGAGGGCGCGCGAGATATGAATCGGTGAGTTGCCAGTATTCGCGATGAAAATGCCGAGTGCGTGGTCGTAGTTCTCGTGGTGATCCCGAGCAGACAAGTCAATGTTCTGCGTATGGACTGAGAGGTGTGGGTGGTTCTCACGCGCGTTTCCGGCGCTCGTTCGCAACCGCGAAATCAGGGTAGCCAGACCGCCCAGAAGGAACACGCCCAGCCCTGAAAAGAACCACTGATAATGCTGCGAAACGAGGTCCGTGATCTTCGGCACTACACCATATTAAGACCAATTAAGACCGCTTCGAAGAAGAGAAGCCGCCGGATCGGTGAAGAACCGGCGGCTTGATGGGGGGCAGGTGGGTAGTTTCTACTTGACGATCTTGTAGAGCCGGTCGCCAGCCTCGTTCTTCGAGGACTCGATCTTGACGCCCTGCTTCTTACCGGCGATGGAAATGAACCCGCGAACGCTATGCTTCTGCCAGCCCGTTGCGGTCATGATCTCGGCGAGGGTTGCGCCCTTGGCTCGCCCGATCAGGGCCATAATCATCGCGCCCTTGCTCTCGCCGCGCGGTGCGCTGGCTTCTTTCGCGCGGGCGGGCTTGGCAGCCTTCTTCGTGGCTTTGGCTTCCTTCGTCGGCGCAGCGGCTTTCTTCGCGCTTGCTGCCTTCTTCGGGGCTACTGCCTTGGCTTTGGCAACCTTGGCGGTCTTCTGGCCCTTGGGCGCGCCCTTCTTCTGGCTGGCACCCTTCTTCGAGGGGGCCTTCTCCGGCGCGACGTGCGCGCCCTGTTCCGCAACGGCGGCGGTCTCTGTGGTTTCGATGGTTTCGTTGGTCTTCATTTGGCTTTAGTCCTTTTCGCTCAGTAGCTTGTGCGGTGTCTCCGCACCACGATTCATCACTCCGGTGCGCCCGGAAGGCAAGTCAATTCTTCAGGAAAAAATGGGCGTCTCTCTCAGGGCTTACGCACGGATGCGCGGATGCAGCCTGACCGCCGTCCAGAAGGCGATCTCCAGCAAGCGGATCACGACGCTCCCAGACGGGACCATCGATCCCGAGCGTGCCAATCAGGACTGGGCGAAGAACACGTTTGCCGGGCAGACGATTCATAAGGCAAGCGCAGCATCGTCTGATCGCCTCCCGCCAGTGCATGAGTCAACGGTTGGATCGGGGGACCCGGTCACCGCGTACCTGCGGGCTCGCGCAGTCAAAGAAAGCTTCGCGGCTCGAACCGCCCAACTGGAATACGAGGAGCGCGCGGGCAAACTGATCCCGGCGGTGCGCGCCTCCGAATACGCCGCGACCTTTTCGTCAATCGTCAAGGACGGCCTGATGGCGATGCCGGATCGTGTGTCGCCGATGCTCGCTGCCGTCGATGACGAGAAGGCGATTCACCGCATGCTGGCCGCCGAGGTTGCAGCAGTGCTGCGGAAGGTGAGTAAGTCAGTCGCGGACGCGGGTCTTTAAAGATGACGCCACTCTCTATTCACGAAGTCGGAGCGGCGGCGATGCTGCCGCCGCGAGACATCCTGGTCTCGCAGTGGGCCGACGAGAACCGCGTGCTCACCGGCGGCGCGTCCGCCGAGCGGGGCCAGTGGCGCACGCGCTCCTATCAGCGTGAGCCGATGGACGTGCTCAGCCCTGGCCACCCCTGCCGCCAGGTGGTGCTGCTGTCGGCGGCTCAGATGATGAAGACCGAGGTCCTGCTGAACTTCCTCGGCTTCATCGCCGACGTCGATCCGGGTCCGGTGCTGGTGGTCGAGCCGCGCACTGAGGATGCCAAGGCGCTCTCGAAGGATCGCGTGGCTCCTATGTTTCGGAGCACGCCT
Source organism: Bryobacteraceae bacterium (assembly GCA_965225785.1). Lineage (GTDB taxonomy): Bacteria > Acidobacteriota > Terriglobia > Bryobacterales > Bryobacteraceae > Bog-113. The sequence continues at coordinate 9,138 of CBDDBV010000041.1, forward strand.
GCACTGCGTGGGAAGATCGCGCCCGTCAAATCGCGCGACTCGAACAACACAACGCTGCACAAGGTGTTCGTTAACGGCGCGGGACACATCACGTTCACCGGAGCGATCTCGCCGTCGGGTCTGGCGATGCGGCCGATCCGCTATGCGCTGCTCGATGAGGTGGACCGGTACCCGGCGAGCGCAGGCACGGAGGGCGATCCGGTTTCGCTTGCGGTCCAGCGCACCGCGGAGTTCCAGCACAACACGAAGATCGTCATGGCTTCGACGCCGACGATCAAAGGCATCAGCCGGATCGAGATGGCATGGAAGGAAAGCGACCAGCGCGACTTTTTCGTGCCGTGCCCGAAGTGCGGTCACTACCAGGTGCTCGTGCTGGGCGATGGAACGGGACCCGGTCTGGTGTGGCCCGAGGACTTGCCCGACGACGCGATGTACCGTTGCGCCGGTTGTCGCGAGTTGATTCCTCCTCACCAGAAGGCGTGGATGGTCGAGCGTGGCGAGTATCGCGCGCAGAACCCTTCCTCACAGATTCCGGGTTTCCGCATCTCGCAGTTGATCTCGCTGAAACGCCCGTGGGGTTCGATTGCCACCGAGTTCGTCGCGGCGAAGAAGTCGCCCGAGACGCTCAAGGCGTTCATGAACACGGTCCTCGCGGAACTGTGGGAAGAGAACCACGAGGTGCCGACCGATGCGCGGGCGTTGTGGAATCGCTGCGAACCATTTGAAGCGGAGGCGCCCGACGGCGTCGCGCTCATTACGGCTGGCGTCGACGTGCAAGCCGACCGCCTCGAAGTTGAGATCGTCGGATGGGGCCGCGACGAGGAGTCCTGGTCGATAGCGCACCATGTGATCCCCGGCGACGTGATGCGCAACGAGGTGTGGGATCACCTCGAAGGCTTGCTCCTTGCCGAGCATCTGCACGACTCCGGTCAGACACTGCGGATAGTGGCCGCGTGCATCGATTGCGGTTTCAAGGATGCGACGGTGCTGCGGTTCACACGCGACCGTTATGCGCGCCGCGTGTATGCGGTGAAGGGACGCGCGGGCGAGTCTCCGATCTGGCCGCGCAAGCCTAGTCGAAAGAACCAGACGCCTTTCTTCATGGTCGGTGTGGATGCAGCGAAGACGGCGCTCTACGACCGGCTGAAGATCGGCGAGGTCGGGCCGGGATACTGCCACTTCCCGATTGGCCGCGATCAGGCGTACTTCGATCAACTGGTTCTGGTGCAAACCCAAGAGGGGGATAGGCCAAGAGCCGTCCTATCGGATGAGCTCCCCTTAAGCGGCCAGCGCAGCTTCCCAGATCTCCGTTACGGTCGCTCGGCTTCCTCCAAGCTTACCGATTTTGAATTGATTTTTCTTGATCTTCTCCGCCAACTCGATGCCTCCGATTACGACTGCCGCAGTCTTAAAGCTTTTCAGCCCCAGCATCGGCCTAAGCCGCTGCTTCACGCGCCGATGGTCTTGCTCGATCACGTTGTTGAGATACTTACTGGCTCGCACTCGCACCCGCTTCGGCAATTGACCGCTCTCCTTCATGTCCGAGACCGCCCGATGGGACGCCGCATAGGCATCCAAGGTGATCTTGACCGGTGTCCGTTGCTGCCTCATGGCTTTCCGCAGAAAGGCTTTCGCCGCGTTCACGTCGCGGTTCCGGCTCAAAAAGAAGTCCACGGTCTTGCCGATCTTATCGACCGCTCGATACAGATACATCCAATCACCCTTTACGCGGACGTAGGTTTCGTCCATACGCCACGACCCGCCAACCGAACGGGCGTACCGTTTCCAGCGTTTCTCGAATTCGGGCGAGTAATGCTGGACCCACCGCAGAATTGTGGTGTGCGCCATTGCGATGCCGCGTTCGCCCATCATGGTCACCAAATCGCGATAGCTCAGCTTAAAGCTCAGATACCAGCGGACGCATAGAATCACGATTTCCCGGTCGAAATGCCGACCCTTGAACAGCTCTTCGATCGGAACGAATTGCGGCATCGCTCTATCATCCTTCAAAGCGAACCGTTCGCACCAGAACCCTTCTCGGCACGGTGAAAGACAAGAAGGGCAAGATCAAGGTGAAAGGCTTCTACGATGACGTGGAAGATCCATTGAAGGCGGAGCTGGAGAGTTGGGCGCGGCTCCCGTTCAGCGAGGCGGAGTTCCTGCGCGACGAAGTGGGATCGAAGAAGCTGACCGGCGAGAAAGATCGTACTGTGCTGGAGCGCGTGTGGTCCAGGCCTACGTTTGAGGTGCACGGCATTGCGGGCGGCTTTACCGGCGCGGGCAGCAAAACCGTAATCCCTTCGAAGGCGATGGCGAAGGTGAGCTTCCGTCTGGTGCCGAATCAGGATCCCGATAAGATCGTCGCGGCATTCCGGAAGCATGTGGAGAAGTACACACCCAAAGGCATTCACGTCGAGGTGCGCGTGTTGGGCGTCGGCCCGGGACTGATGGTGAACACCGATCATCCGGCGATCCAAGTGGCGGCGTCGGCCATGGAGGATATCTTCGGGAAGCCTACGGTATTCACGCGGTCGGGCGGGTCGATTCCGATCGTGGGCGACTTTAAGAAGCACCTTGGCATTCCCACGATCCTGATGGGATTCGGATTGCCCGACGACGGTCTGCACTCGCCCAACGAGAAGTTCAGCGTGGAGAATTATTACAAGGGCATTCGGACCGTGGCGCATTTCTTCGAGAAGTACGGCGCCACGGCCGTTTAAGAAGCGCGGCCCGGGATGAGACTTCTTCCGCCGCCCGTCACTCCACCGTGAAGCTGCCCTTGGTGGAGTTCGTCCCGCCCGGCGTCGTCACCGTAATCGGCCCGCTCGACGCGCCGGCGGGAACGGTCGCCCAGACGTAATTCGGTCCGCTCACCGTCACGGAAGACGCCGGTATCCCATTGAACGTGACCGAAGCCGAGAGCAGGTTCGATCCCCAGATCAGTACCTTGGTTCCCACGGCGCCCGACTTCGGGTTGAACTCCCGCGGGCGCGGCTGCGGCTTCGGCAGCCCCACGTCGAAGGCGAAGTAAGCGCCGCCCAGGTAGACGCCGCTCCCTTGCGCGCTGCCGTAGATGATCCCGTCGCTTCCCAGCGTGAGGCGGCACGTGCAGGCCCCATCGAGCGTGGGATTCGAGAGGACGTATAGCGTCGTATACTGGCCGGCCTTGGTGATACGGAACAGTTCGCTGGTTCCGGGAAGACCGAGAGTAGCGCCGTACAGGTTTCCGTCGCTGCCCTCGATCAGCGCGGTTGGGCTGTAATGGCCCGCCGGAAAGGAGTAAAGGAGCGTGTACTGGCCGGAGAGTGTCAGCTTGTAGATGAAACCGGTGCCGTTCGCGCCGCCGCTGAAGATGGCCCCATATAGATTGCCGTCCGAAGCTTCAAGGAGCGGAGCGAAGGCATAGCCGCCGCTCAAGTTGTGGAAAGGAAACTCCACCAACTGGGTCATCACTCCCGCCGGAGTTACCCGATACGCGAACACGTTGAGCGCGTTCGTGTTGTAGAAGACCCCGTAGTAGTTGCCGTCGCTCGCGTAGATGGCGTTGGCGAGGTAGTCGGTCGGAGGGAATTGGAATATCGATGTCACAGCGCCCTCGAGCGTGCTCGTGACGACCGAGAGGACCACGTTTGGGTTTACCCCAAAGCCTAGCAGGGTTCCGTCGGGAAGGTTCTGCGTAAACTGAGGTGTGATGTACTGATTCGGGTATATCGTCGGATCTCCGAGCGGGGTAACCGAGAAAACGGCGTCGGGATTCGTCGCCTTATCGACCGAGGAGTAAAACCTGCCGTTCGCTCCGCTCACCACTTCGGACTCAATGTCTTCCCCGCTTGGGAAGCTTGCAAGAACTTTTTTGTTCCCGGTCTGCGTGAGAGTGATAAGGGCGTGAGTAATTGCCCCGGACGTGGAATAGAATACCCCAGGGGACCCCTCCGTGATACCAGCAGGCTGATCCAGGCCGTTCATGTAGGTGATGATACGGAAGCTGAGTTGGGCCGCCGCTGAGGCGGTAGTCAATGCTAACAGGGCGCTTGCGAACGCTAAATTGCGGCAAAGACGAATAATCATTTGGCTCCTTTATTTGAACGAGGTCGTTTCAATGCGGCCTAGGCTTCGGGCTCCCGGGCCGCGATCGCTCCTTAGTGAGGAAGGTGATACACCAACAAGCCCGAGCAGGGGGCGGTCGAGGTGCAGGTCGAGTTCTGGCTGCTCTGCTGAATGCCGCCTGTTGGAATATAGGCGTAGGCATTCACCACCGTCGGCATTGAGAACTTCGTTTGCGTGAACTTCGTCTGGTAAGAACTATTACTGCAGTAGCTCATCGCGTTTGAGCACCACGCAATGCTTAAGGCCGAGTTGTAGGCGAACAGCGTGGCACCGCCAGTGTCAAGAGTCGCGAGGCCCCATACGACCGCTCCGGAACTTCCGTTCGCTGTAACAAGTACCGAGCCGCCCGGGAAACCCACGTTGTCCCCCATCGGGTGGGTGTCGTAAATCGGATTGATGAAGTATCCGTTGTAAGTGAAAGACGCCCCGCTTAGACCGGGCGAGAAGGCCTGATTGACGGTCAGGGAGGTGTCGCTAGCGACCGCCGTCACGACCGCCGTTTGTCCTCCCGCCGTGATCTGATCGCCTACGACAATCTGCTGCGTAAACACGGTCGAGGCTCCCGTGACCGTGGTGCTCCCCGAGGCGGCGCTCACTGTCCCGGTCCCCGAGACCGCGCTGTTGTTGGAGAGTTGGAATCCCGCAAGAACTTCGTCGTTGGGCCAGAAATAAAGGCGCTCCGTGGACCCGTCCTTATAAAAGGCCAAGCTCGTCACCCGGTCGCACATGTCGGGATCCGTCTGGTCCGCGCAGAGAACGGAACTGGCTCCAAATGGAAAAATATCCCCGTAGTCGGTGGGGGTGAGCCCTGGGCTGGTCCCGCACGTCCCGTTTTCCGGGCCGGACCCGCTGCTGTTGCCCTGCCCGCAAAGATTGCCCTGTTTCAGCAGATAGCCATAGCCAGCTTTGTCGACGGTTACCAACCGGTGGTTGCCGCTGAGATCGTCGAAGAGCAAGATTCCGCTGGTCGCCATGTCGAAGTCATTTTGGTTGAGACCCTGATACGTATAAGAGACGCCAACCGCGGGCGGCTCGACGGCCCTTCCGCCCGAGGGCGTAAAGTTGGAGGCTGGGTATGTGGAGTAGCTGCTTCCGGACAGAGTGAAATCCACGACGCTGTTGCCCCAGTTTTGCACGGGGCTGAGGAGCGTAACGCCGTCGCTCTGGTACTGCTGGTACGGACCGTTGCCGATCCCGAAAAACGCATGCGCGACGTTGGTGGTGCCGTTACTGAACGTGTTCGAAGCCGGGCCGCGAGCCGACATCCAGGCACCACCGCCATGCCCACATTCGTTCGGGGATTCCACGTACCCGGCCGGCACGCACTGGGTGGAGCAACATGCGGGCTTGCCGGCGACACCGCAGCTTCCTGGGCCCGTGTACGGGGTACAAAGCGTGCAGTTCGCGCTGCACGCGGGCAGGTCGGTGTTTCCGCTCGCTCCTTTCGCCGAGGTGACAAACGATACCAGGGCGGTTCCGAGCGAGGGGCCGTAGCCGAAGATCCAGCCGTGGTACGGCGCGGCGGTCTCGTTCACGGCCGAGCCGAATGCGGCGTAGACCATCCTCGCCGGCGATCCGGTATTCGGGTTCGACACCTCCAACAGAGCCGAACGTTGCATGACCTCCCATCCCGTAAAGGCTATGGTGCTTCCGGATAGGTCGTCGGCTGCGTCCGCGCCCGGGGGCGTGGCGCCTACCTGCTGCGCCGTCGTCACATCGTAGCCTGTGGTGAGATCGATCTTGTGTATCCACCACTGCTGGTTCCCCTGCGTTGCGCTGGTTTGGCAGAGGCTGGTCACGAACATTACGGGATGGGAACCGGTAACGTCGATTACGGGCGTCGCGACGATTCCGGCGTAAGGGATATCGGGGATGGCGGGTGGCGTGGCAAGCGAGCCGAAGCTCGTGCAGTCGTCGTACCAGAACAAGTTCGTGGTCTGCGCACCTCCCGTGGTCTGGGTCGTTCTCTTCCAAACCACGGCCCCCGTATCGGCGTTCCAGGCCCACAGGCTGCTGGAGAGCGTGCCGACCACCAGCATGTTGCAGGATGGGGTGCAATTTGCAAGGCTGGTTGAAATGCCCGCGACGTATAGGGGCTGCGCGAACACCTCGTTCATGACGCCGCCCGTGAGAGTGTCCGAGGTGAGTTGAAGCGGCGACCAAGAGACCTCGGCGAGGCTCGACGCGTTACTGGGCGTGATGACAGTTTCATTCGGGTTATAGGCTTGGCGAAGCGGGCCGTATTGGCCGGTTAGAACGCAAGGGGTTGTGCCTGAGCACGCCTGCCCCAGCAGTTTGACCCGGGGTGCGATTAGGGTGAGAACGATGAATAGGGCTGCGGACCTGAGAATCCGGTGCGAGCCCGAATGCAAGGTATTTTCTTTTAGCATTGTGACCTCGGATCGACGGCGGACGGGAATCGCCCGCGCCGGTAAGGGCAGGGCAATTCGCCGTCCTGCATAGCGCCATGCTCGACGAGATACCTTGGCCAGCGTACCGAGGGCGATGCGCGCCTGCTAACAATCCGCAGTGCTACTCGCCGGCATGCCGAAATCGAAGGACACGGACTCATAATCTTCCTCGAAGAGCCAGTGGTGAAAGTCTACTACGGGACGCGCTACAGTTCAATGAATTTATTTACGTTCTGAACATCTTTCCAGCCGCGCCCTTTCCCCTTGGCTTTATCTGTTAAGGTCCTGCGACTTTCCGTCAGTCCCGGACGGCCACGATCGCTTCTTCGCTGAAGCCGGTCACCCGCAGGCCGCGCCCCACAGAATACGGCGCGATCCTAATTGCACGCTCCCACTTGCGCCGGGCGCCGGGCGGCAAATCAGTGTAAGCCAGCCCGTTAGCGGCTCGAAACGGCGCGGGCGGCACAGGACTTTCATCGAAACGGCGGACGTAGATCAGGCGAGCCGGCCCGTCGAACGGTTCCGGACAGCCGGGCGCTCAGTTTACGCTTACTGCACAGTGAAGTTCGACGTGGTGGTCACCGTTCCACCCGGAGTCGTCACACCTTTCGGTCTGTGTCCGGACCGGACACATAGGTAACAGATTGTTCCTGAGACATAGGTAACACATTCTGGGCTGTTGTGCGAGTTTGTGGTTTGAGTTTTCCAGGCATGGGCGATTCGGCGTCTCGTGCCTGGAGAGCACGCCGTTATCGGAGCGGATCGCCCGGGGAAGGCCGCGCTCTGCTGCACCCGACCATGACTTCGAGCGGAATTGCTTCGGTTTCGGTGATGCCGGTTTTGCAGTGGGCATCCCAATTCTTGATCAGCTCTTCACGGAGTCTTGTCGGGTTCGCGAGCAGGCTCTGGAGCTTCAGTCCCACACCCTTCGACGCGGCGAAGTAGCGGCGAAGTAGTAGTTGGAAGGCACCGTGAATTCGCCCTTGAACGTGTAATAGATGATCTTACCGAACTCAACCCAAACATGGTTGGGTTGAAGCTTCAGGGCGTAACGCTTGCACTGATAGTTGTCCCACGGACCGGCGTATTGCTTCGCAGTGGAGAATGCCACGATGTCGCGGCCCATATCGCCGGGGCCGGACCAGCGTTGAACATCCTTATGCGACTTGAGGGATGTGGCCCATTCTTCCGTAAATTCTTCCCACTGGGCTGGCTCCAGCAGCTCGATCAGCCTCGCGACGGGAAAGGCCATGCCTGAACCGATCTGCATCGGCAGGTCAGCTCCGCCGGGATTCAGCTTCCGTAATTTACCAAGAGGTTTTTGGGCAGCCACAGAGCATCAATCATCGGCGTTCACTTGAACGCCGTCGTCCATTCTTCAAACAGAAATTCGTGGCAATGTTTCCATCGTAAAAAAGCGATAATCCTGAAGAATATCAGATGAGTTAAGGCGCGGAAGTGGCCCGGGCATGCGACTACCTTCCGGTCGCCTCATAGCAACAATCGCGTGCCGCCCCAGTTGCAATCGACAGTTGACATCGCGCCTCGACACGCCCGTCAAGCGTATCAAGTAACTTTGACGCATTTGTCGGCATCTCAAACAGATGGTCCCTCGCTTCCGGTTTGATGTATCCTGGACTACGATCGTCGCTTCTGTCGTTCGAAAGCATCGCCGTTAAAAACTCATTCAATCCATCTTTTTCCTCTGTGTCTGCAGGATAAAACACGGATGCCGTTAACCGTTCGTGCTACCCAAATGGAGAAACAGAGAAAATACCGAAGATGCTTGCAACATCCTGGTCTGAGAACCGAGTCAGCGGCCCGGAGAGACAAGACAGAGACCAAGATGCGGCGGTATATGGCCTGGTTTGGGGGCACTTTCGAGTGGGCTCCCAGTTAACCAAAAATTCCGTTGTTTTGTTTCGAATAAGTGGCTCCGCAAGTGTAATTCGAACCTATAGCCTTTTGGTTAACTCCTTTCTTAATGGATCTTAATTGCGCACCTATTGACAATCGAAGCTGAGTGTAATTCTTTTCGTCGAAAGCTAATCGAAGCCGTTGTGCTGCGTCAGATGGAGTGTTGAATCCACGTCACTCGAGTTGACTGTGGGCTGGCGGATCGCCCTAACATTCCGGCATGTCGAAACACCGCACCGTTGTTCCCATTGAAGATCATCCCCGACCGGAGCCCGAGCCGGGCCGCATCACACTTATGGTCGGCAGCGCCCCTCATGTGCTGAACTCGCGCACCGGCCAAGAGGTCCCTCCTCCCGCCGGTCACCAGCAAGACAAATGTTGCCATACGACGGAAATACGCTGCGCGCCTGCCTTCGTCCTCAAAGTTTGGCAGTTAGCCATCGCCAAGCTTTTTCGTAAGGCGGAATAAGCATTCGGAGGCAAGGTTCTCCGCATCGTTGCACCGGTTGCCCGCAAAGAACCTTACGAGACTTTTTCGTATTTCGCAGGCATAGGCCGAATAGGCGGATGCATCGTGCGTACGCTCGGGCGAAAGCCAAACGAACGGATCATGCTTTCCGGCAACAATGATCCCCTGATTCTACTGCGTAAGGACGCGCGGCTGGGAAGGGATGCAATGTTGTCCAAATGCCGCAGATTAGGGAAAGCTGCAATCGAGTCGCGTTCCGATATTCCGATTCCGTCGCGGAACAAATAAACTTCTTACGCCGGGTGACGGGATGGACGGGCAGCGGCGTTAAAACGCCGCTGCGTCTTCTTTCGAATAGGTGTGTGGAGCCGACCCGGCAACGATGCCCGAGTCAGCTGGGGGGTGGAGCGGGTGCCGGGCGCGAATTTGGCCCTTGCCGTAAAAACTCGGCTCGTGCCGAGGAAACTACATGATGTCGATAGTCGCCGTATTTGACTTCACGCCATCTACCGTGAGCGAAATGTTCGTAGTGCCGCTCTGGGCAAGCGAAAGCGGAATGACCACGTTGACCTGATCCAGCCCTGGGTCGCCTTGCGGTCCCGCATAGGCAACGGGCAGGGACATGCCAGCGATGTTGAACATGACGTTTGCGAGCGAGGTGCGACCCGAAATCCCCGTTCCGTACAGCACGAGGTAGACTTCCTGCACTGGCGGTCCCAAGTTAATTGGGAATGGGGCAATCGCGCCGTTTACGATTTGGAAATCGTTTCCGTTCGTGGTCGTGCCGTCCCGGTTTACAGTGATGGTGTTGGCGGCGGCCAATGCCGATGAGTTCAGCACGAAAATGCCCGGCGCAACAGCGGCAATGGTCATGGCGCCGACGGACTGCGTTCCATCGCCTGAGGTGAAGCTTACGGTTGCTGCGCCAACGGCTACTCCGGTGGGGATGTAGAAATTAACCTGGCCCGGTGAGACGAAGAATAGCGGCGTCGGGGTAGTCACGCCAGCGGCATCGAGAATAATGGCGGAGGTTCCGGAAAGCGATGTCGGAAGAGGTAAGGCCGTGCTGGAGGCGATTCCGTTTGCAAGGTCCGATGCGTATGCCGTGGCGATTGAGCCGGGTGCGAGAGGCTCCACGAGCGACGACGCGGCGGAGACGACGGTAGCGACGCCCGAAGTGGCGACCGACGATCCCACGCCAAACACTTTGGCAATGATGTAGGTGTCCACCAAAAAGAGATTTCCCGCCGAGTCGACCGTCATCGACGTGGGGGAAATCGGCACGTCCACCGCAAAGCTGTTATCGACGAATGCCTTTGAGAAATTAGCGGTGCCGTCGCCGGCTACGAGTGTTGCGGACGTCGCGCCCTGCGCGGCCTTGAATATCTGGGTTTGAGTTGCAAGGAAGAAATTGCCTGCGGCGTCCAGGGCAAAGTGTTGAGCAACCAACGACTTGCTGGAAAAGGCCGTAGATATGATTCCCTGAGTATTTACCTTTCGAACGTTGGCGCCTTCCAAAATGAAAAGGTTGCCGTTTTGATCGGTGGCAGCGGCCAGGGCGTTAATACCAGCGGACGTAGCCGGTCCGCCATCGCCCGATCCGACCGTAGCTTTTAACATTCCCGCGTAAGGCGTTGCAGCCGAGGTCGTCAGTGAGATTTCGTAAATCAGGGCGAGACCAATTCCCGCGTATGCCGATGTGCCCGCCGGATTGACGGTAAATGCGAGACTCGGAACGGCAAAGGAATTGAACGGGATAGCCGGATTGGCCACGGTATTGATGATTCCGCTCTGATGATCGATCTTACGGATGCAATAGCATAGCGGGGCTCCCCAGAGGTACAAATTATCCGCCGCATCGAACGCGAGCCCGCTTGGCGAGATTATTGCGGATAATGCCGGACCGCCATCTCCGGGCAAAGCGGCCGTTGAGTTTGGCGTCGGCTGGCCGTTACCGGCATAGGTGGCGATGATCCCGGTTTTGGCGTTCACCTCCCGAATGACATTGTTCTGAGCATCAAAGAAGAAGATGTTTCCTGAGCTGTCGTGCACGACCAGCAGCGGATTTGCGAGCAGGGCTTTGTTAGCGGGTCCTCCGTCGCCTGAATAGCCTTCCTGCGTATAAATCCCCGCGTAGTTGAAAATGGTGCCCGATGTCTGGGCCGATGCTGTCATTGAGAAGAGGGTTGTAATCCAGGTGAAGACCAGGGCAAGCACTTGCCAGGTCGCGTTGCGTGATTTGGGTGAGGGCATCGAGTTAGTCCTTAAATCCTGCTCAGCAGGTTTATCGAGTCCGGGAAACGGACCCTCCGGGGCGAAGTTGGGCTTTCGCGCCAGATTGCTGCGCGTTCAAGCGCTTGCAGCGATCTGGATCACGGCACATATTGCCTAAATCCAGTTCCGTGATGTCCATGAAGTCGAACGTGAAAAGCTGCGGCGCTTCCGTATTCACCGTCACGGTCTGAGTGAACTCCTGTGAGCCGTTGGAAAGGCCGTTGAGGGTGACGTTCAATCCGTCGTACCAGCCCGAGCCAAGCCAGGCGCTCGTAAAATCGAAACCGTTCGTTCGGGCGATCGAGCTGACAATCGGGGAGCCGAAGGCGTCTCCCGCCGTATAGGCAGCGTTTTGCGAGGAGACAATGCCATTGTTGTAGCCGGGGAATCCGGGGACGCTCGTAGAGGCGGAGAAGTTCGTCCAATTGAGACCTTGATAGGAACCCAGACCGTCCAGGGGAACATCACTTGACGAGGCGTTTATGTCATCGAAATTGATGATGCCGCCCCAGAGCGGAGCGGTCGTTATTAGCGCGATCAAAACCGAACCGATCAACACAGCGCCAACAAGCTTAGACGCCCCTACAGCATCGGATTTGAGCGCTTCGTAGGACGATCCAACATACTGGACCAATCCAGCCGTGACGGAATTCGCTTTGGTGCCGACCGTCAACGCTGCGACTACTGCAGACCGTAAGACCTGAGTTGACGGTACGAAGGTGCTGTGAGAGCGTGGTTTCCCGATCATGTTTTATCTCCTGTTCGTTAAAGCGGAAAAGCTTTGCGCATTGGCTCAAAAAATTTGGGGTAATTACTTTCGGCAAATCGCATGATCGCGGTGAGTGCGTCATGGGCGAGACTTGGCGGCATCAATCACCTCTTATTTAGGAAATGCCGATTCCGGGAGAAGTGTGACGCGAAATGTGCGGATTATTTTGTGAGGACGGGGCGTTGCGACGGTTGTGCTCAGAACGGGGCATCACGCCGTTGAGGTTCGGAGGATGGACACAGGAGCGCAGCGTCAGGGGAGCAAGCGCGCCATGTATTCTTCCGGGTGGGCCGTGTCGACCGGTTGGCCGCCGTACTCTCCAATGGCTGTTCGGTCCCGAACCTGATGGACGACGAACTCGCCGACCTTGACCGTCATTCGGTCTAGGACTTCTTTGGTCTGCGAATCGACCACGGTCCGGGTAATCTGTCCGATTTCGAAACGGTCGCCGACCCGCACGCCATCCTGGGCTCCGAACGTCAGAGTCATCTGGTAACCCTCAACGGCGGCCACGCGGCCTTCGATTATTCGCGAACGCGCGGTACCACCAGCCATCTTTTGTTCGAGAACAGCGGCGATCTTGTTGACCGCATCCTGAGTGGCTTCGCCGATCATCGTTTGCCCAAAGCTGGAACTCGTCATGCTCTGGCTGTCGCCCGCGCCGCGCTCACTGCCGCCGCCCGAGTTCGCGCCGGTTCGCGACGATTCGCCTCTGGCCTCTTCCGAATCGATGACTTCGCCGGTTTCGGCATCGACCAGACGCAAATTGATTACGACCTCGGCCTTGCCAGCCTGGCGCGCATCGGCAACTCGGCCGCCGATCACTCCGAGCCTGCCGGGGAGCCATCCCGCGGCGACCGCGTTTTTTTTCCGTGTATTATCCCGTCCAAAACACAACGATGTCGCCGAAGAGCAGCGCATCCGCCCCTGCGAGCTGACGAATTATGGTCTGTGTGCCCTCTCTGACACGATTTGTCGCGCCGAAGTCCTGCTCGCGCATCACACTTTGGATTTTTTGACGGTCAAAAAGAACAACTGTCTTGGATTGAGCCATTTTCGCCATAAGCATCGAGCGGATGCCTTCGCCGATATTGACATCGTCGCCCATCAAAGACTTCGCTGACGCGCTTACGGCTGAATAGTCGAACGCATTTACCGCAATAAGCCGTTTCGTCGTATTGCGTGGACCAAAGGGGGGTGGATAAGGGGTTGCCTGCGCGGAAACGATAGGAGCTTCCGGTTTCGGCTGCGTGAAAGTCGGCAGCACAGGTGAGGGGGAGGGCGGTCCTGTGTCTGGGATGGAAGCTGACGCCAAAGGCGGGGCGGAAGCCGGTTTGCTTCCGACGTCGGGGGGCAATGCAGACACGACGGACTGAGGCGACCCTTGGTCTTTCACAATGCCGGCGCGCTGCGACCCTGGAGTTTTCGCACTGGACGATACCGGAAGGCTTTTCGGAAAACTGCTGGCCGTGGGAGCCGAAGCTTCGGGCGATACCGGTGGGACCGCGGGGACGGCCTGCGTGCCCGGCGGCATATCGCGCCCGGGACTGCTTCCGACAGCGGATGCTGGCGGCGTCCGCGCCGCCAGTTCCGTCGGACGCTTTGGATGAAGGGAAAAAAGCATGACAGTAATGGCAAGCGAAACGACAAACGAAGCCGCAGTTGCAGCCGCGGCAAATATTCGCCATCCATGCCGTTCCTGAGGCTTCAGGAAAGGCGGAACGGATTTTGCCATCGGTTGGACAATGCGGTCGCGGTACACCTTAAGCAGGTACGCGGTCTGCACAGCCTCCCGACGGGGCTTCGTGACCATGAAATGTTTTTCAAAGTGGAGCCGTTGCGCCGGCAAAAGCGTATTCTCAACATATGCATCCACGAGGTTGGTCTCGACCTCTTCAAGCAAGTCCGCGTAACGCTCGTCGAAAATATAAAGGCCTTCCACGCGCTCCTGTTCAAGGGCTGACAGTTCGCAAAGGAGATACAACGTGAGAAGCTCGTATTCCTTGTTAAATGTTGTCTTCACGGTTCAATCCCAACCTATTCCTAGACATCGTTTCAGATCATCGAAGCGCTCGTAATCGGCAAGCAGCTTCAGAAAACGATCACGCACCCTTTCCGCGCGCTTTCGCATCGTGGCAGGCTTTACTCCGCGCGCGCGGGCGAGCTTGTCAAGGTGACCGCGTTCCGGCCTGAGCATCGTCAGGATCTCGGGCTCGATTCGGCGGAAGTGCGCTTCCTGCTTTCGGATGGCCTCGCGATACAACTCAAGGCACTGCTCCTGGATCAGATCGACGGGCCACACCTGAAATTGCGGGCGGCTGTCCTCATCCTCCAGAGGAACATCGGCACGCCCCGCACGGTGTCGCCACTCCAGCAAGACTATTCTGGCCATACCACGGAGATACGCTGCGCGCCTTCCTTCATCATCGAGGTGTGGCAGCGCGCCAGTGCCAAGCTTCATCGTCAGGCGAAATAAGCATTCGGAAGCAAGGTTCTCCGCATCATCGCACCGGTTGCCCGCAAAGAAACTTATAAGAGTTTTTCGTATCTTGGAGGCATAAGCCGAGTAGGCCGACGCATTGTCCGTACGCTCGGGCGCAAGCCAAACGAACGGATCGTGCTTTCCGGCCACCATGATCTCCTGATTTTACTGCTTTAGAATGCGCGGCTGAGAAGGGATGCAACGATTTCCATATCCCGCAGATGAGGGGCAGCGGCGCTATAACGCCGCTGCATCTTCTTTCGGGTAGGTGGACGGAGCCAACGCGGCGCGGATGCCGGGGTCGAAGGAGAGGACATCGGATTCAGTTAACCGTTCGGTAGAGTCGAGGAAGCAGATGCTGGAGCAGGGTGCGCCGACGCGCCCGATGACCATGCCATTAAAATAAGTGGCTCGGCGGACCGGATTCGAACCTAACCCCTTCCGGTAAACAGAAACATAAAAGAGACTTCATTTTTGCCATTCTAGCCTGCCGCGACTGCACACTCGCTCGGATTGCGCCGTTCAGCGCTCCGGCATCCAAGACGACGCGGTGAGATGAAAGTGCGCACTTTTAGCACCGGCTGTGAACTCCGTAAAGAATCAAGGGCAGCGATGATAGACGTTACATTGGTATAGTATGTACAAACACGACGTTATGTAATGTAAAAGGGCGATTAGGAACGCACCCAAATACGGGACCAACCAACGCGGCCGATTTTGCCACTTCATGACGTGCTCTATCATAATTCCATACCCGATCCGTCGAAAAATCGGTCGTGTCTTTCGTTACGGATTGTGTTCATGGACGATCCCGATTCAAAACAACTTAGTTTTCGATTAACACGAGCCCGCTCGAAAGCGCCGCAAAACCCGCCATATACCGTCGCATCTTGGTCTCTGCTTATGTGGCCTTGTCCGTCTGGCGCAATTATGCTACCTATACTTCATGTTTCCCCGGTTGAGTGTCACCGTCGATGAAGCGGTAGTTGCCATTGAACATCTGCTTGAGCGTAGCGGCGCACTACTTGCCACCGACCCTCTTAGCGATGAAGAAGGGTACAGGGGGAAACGCGCCTACAAGGAAATACCGCAAATTAATTCAGACTTGCGCCGGCAAACCGCGGAGTGGGTGACGGACGTTGTGAAGACTACGGCGGCTCTATTTGTGGTTTCCCCCATTTGGCGGGGTGATTTGATTACACCAAGTGGTTTGTATCCAAGGACCGCAAGGCTTCGCCAGATTCTTGACGAACTCAGGATTTCGGCACCGGGTCCGCATTCGAAACCGAAGCCGTTAACTCTCGACGACCTCCATCCGAAGATCGCTGCACGGTGTGGACCAAGATTTGGTGCGGGCCAGTATGACGATGCGATTTTCAACGCATTTAAGGCCGTGGAGCATGAAGTCCGGTTAAGAATCAATGCTGAGTCAGAAGAAATCGGCACCGGGCTGATGTCCAAAGCGATGAGTCCCAAAGCGGCCCTTCTGATCTTCAGCGGTGTTAACGCAGAACAAGAGGCTGCACACGCTCTTTTTCGCGGTGCCATCGGAGTATTTAAGAACCCTTTAAGTCATAGATTCCTGGACATCAGTGATGAGCGCCGGGCGTTTGAAACCCTGAACTTTGCGAGCCTGCTTCTCAGGATGCTAGACGAGGCAAAGGACCAGACGCCGTAGCAACGGCCACCTGCTTCCAACCTCCATGCCACGGCCGCCCGTGGACCACTTCACCGTCCGCGCGCGGGATTTCCTATATTGCGGGCTACTCAGAAATCGGGAGGGGCTCCGAAAGTCACGCTAACCGGAAAGCGATGCGGTAGCCAAGGGCTGCCACTGGTAACTGTTGGTGCCGTAACTCCAGCTGAAAAAGCCGCCCGTTTAACCCTTGCGGAAGATGGAATCGGCGGCGCCAGAAACGAACCAGCGGAGCTTCGAGTTCACTGTAAGTTCTTGAAAGTAAGTGGCTCCGCAGACCGTATTCGAACCTATCACCTTTCGGTTAAACGAAGATGTTCTCCGTCGCGGAGTTCTCGAAGTGAAGCGGCTGTTAACCAGAGGGTCTTAGGTTCGAATCGCCCCTGTGGAGCCACTTATTTCAAGCAAAACAACGCAAGAGAATGTTCCAGAAGCGTTTCATGAATAGGTTCAAGATCATCCTGGCCGAGACTGGCGTCGCGGTCGAAACTCTGAGGTTCGGATACCACCTTTCCTCGCGTTCCGCAGCCCGATCGCACGCCGCTTTCCAGTTTTCAGAGACCTTCGTGTCCATCCACGGTGAGTGGCTGCTCGCGAAGAATCTTCTCCGTCTAGTAGCAAGCGCTATCGACCTCACCCTGCGGGGTGACTGTTCCGGTAAGCAGCTACCAGTTCGGTCGTAACATCGCTGGCGTAGCACAATGACGAGTAACCGCCCGGACGACTGTACGCGCTTCGGCGTCCGCATGAGTGGCCTGCACGGTCGGTGTTGTATGGGCAAGGGCCTCCTGATCATCGATGGCGCTGACATTCTCGACCAGGGCGCGCGCGGGAGGCTTTTGAAGATGGTCCTGAATTCGGGCATTCCGGCCATCATCTGCATGACGCTTAATAAGCCGGACATGGCCCCGGACCTTTCTGCCGCTGGCGCGGGTGTCACGTACTGGGTTGAAAACGGGACCTGCAAGCCTGCTCAGATATTCAAGCCCGTGGCTCCGGGCGCGGTGACGGCAACCGCCAAGCAGCCCGAAGCTTCCCGGTCAAAGAACGGACCTTCAGCGCGTTCGACTTTCTCGTTGCCGCATTTCTGAACATCGGCAACTTCGGGACGAAAGGCGAGTGCCGGGCTGGTTTGCGGGAACCCGAGTTTTACACCCTTCCTGTTGACCTCATCCGTTTAAAGCACGATAAAACCAGTTCATGGGAGAAGTTCAAGCTGGGAAAGCTCGATCTGGAACCCTTCCGGAACGAGCGGGGCTTCGAATTAATCGCCGATGCACTGGGTATCGGCTATCCTGTCCGCGACAGAAAACGCTCAACTTAGAATAAGGACCTGAGAATCCCGTTCAGTTTCCGACGGCGATATAGAGCACTTGGGTTCCGGTAACGCCAAAGAGAAATAGTTACCTTTACCCGCGCAATCGAGGCGCTAAGGTCCGTACTTCGATAAGTTCTGAGGACACTCATGTGGAGCTAATGCAAGCAGTAGAGGTTATGGAGCAGCTTAGGGAACGGCTTGCGGCGTGTCCAATGGTTGCGCAGTATGGCCCAGAAGAACCCGAAACACTCGTGCAAGCGTTCTCTGATCTGGAGGGGTCGTTTCGTGCGTTCCTTAACGACCAGCTTCCGAGACTCGCTGATCCAAAGCTCAAAGGAGAGCAGTTAGAGGAGTTGCTGATGGAAATACAGGGCGAATTGCGGCACATCCTGTACCACATCCACGATCCTAAGTTCTTCAGGGTCGTAGAGCCTACGCACGAATGGCTGGTACTGGCTGACGCCGCCCGAAAATAACAAGCAGATCGCCGCATAGCTCTTCGGGGGTTGCGTCCATTGTCGATTGAGTCCACTGACGCGGCACCAAACACGATGGCGTTAACCGTTCGTGCTACCCAAAGGGAGAAACGGAGCGGATACCACCTGTGGAACGTCGAACGGCGATCTGGTCAAGAGAACTGACCCGGTCGGCGATGTGACCTGCTACGCCTACGACTCGCTCCACCGGCTGACCTCCGTGACCTACCCCAACGGTAGTTACTCGGCAAGCACGCCGGCGAAGAAGTTCGTATACGATGCAGCCACCGTAAACGGGGGTAAGTTATTGAAAGTAAGTGGCTCCGAAGTTAGGATTCGAACCTACAACTCTTCGGTTAACACCCGGATGTCTCACAACTACTCTCTCTTCTGACTGCCGGAGTAAGAAGAACCCACTGTTTGCGCTTCTTCAAGCGCTTCACGTGTTGAGCTGGTCGCCGCCGGTTTTTTGAAATTTAGTCCGCTATTTGGCTGGAGCTAAGTCGGCCCTTACTATCAATCCGCGAGCACGCCATGCTCCAGTACTAAGCGCAGGACTACTTTTTCACCTTCGGTGGCACGATCGCATCCTTGGCGCTCTTGGCGATTCTAAACTTCACCACCTTTTTGGCCGCGATCTTGATCGTTTCCCCGGTCGCTGGATTGCGGCCCATACGAGCCTTCCGATCCACCCTTACCAGGCGTCCAATCCCGGGCAATACGAACAGTCCGTTCTTTTTCACCTCGCGCACGGCGATGTCGGACAAGGATGCCAGCATCAGCTTCGCGGTCTTAACGGGGAGCCCGCAGGCATCGGCGACCGATTGCGTAAGTTTGGTCTGCGTCATCGTTATGGTGGCCATGGCCCAAGTATAGACAATAAACAGGAACGAGGAAGAATGTTTTCCGGACAAGAGGCCTCACCAGCACGGAGTCCTGTCGCTCGGGACGTTTCCGGCGGGGTTGCCCGACATTCCGTTGAAAGTAGCGGCTCTGAGACTTACTCTACGATGCCTTTCTCCTTGAGACAAGTTGTTTCTTCGAAGGCTTCAGCGTTTCCAATATGCGGACGAGCGTGGGAATCTGTTTACAGCCTCTGACACGTCGGAACTGCCCTTCCGCAATCAGCAGCCCGGAACCGATCCAACGTTCACGCTGGTCGCCTCCGTGCCATCGTTTGACGTTGCGGCAGATGGTCTCGACAATCGAGAACGCGGATTCAATCACGTTGGTGCTGGCCAGCGTCAGCCGCAACTGCGGTGGAACATGCAGCTTGTGAACGGTTAGCGTTTCGTCCATTCCTTCGGCCAGACTCCGTGCTGCGCTGGGGTTCAGATGCATCAGTTCGCGGTGCAATCCATCGAGCGCTTGTCTGGCAGCCGCGTAGTCCTCCATCGCGTAAGCCGCGTTGAGTTTCCTGGCAACCATGGGTTTGTCTTGCTCGTTGAGGTGATCGAGCACGTTGCGCCGCTTATGCACCTGGCAACGCTGAATCGGGGCCGATTCGCCGGCATACTTCTTCACCGCCGCGTGCAATGCCTTGCCACCATCCAGAACATAAAGTCGCGGTACCGTGAAGTCGAGCCCGCGATTCGTCAGGTCCCCCAACAGTTCCCCCACTACGGTGGCGTTCTCCGTGGCCCCCTGCCAGATGCCCAGCACCATCTTCGTCCCATCGCAGCCAATACCCAGCGCCGCGACCATCTGCTGCCCTTCGAATGGGGTTGCATCCACCAGCAGCGCGCAGAACTTCTTCTGGCCCAGCCTGCGCTCCATCAGCTGCTGCAGCTTCGCGCGGCTCGCTTCGACGAAGTGTTCGCTCACGGCGCTCTTTTCCAGCCCATACGCTTCCGTGAACTGACGCACGGCGTCACCGTATTTTCGCGTCGTCAGACCGAGCATGAGCTTCTCCCATACGGTCTCGGTCAGCGGTTCGCCGCGATGAAACATCTCATAGCTGCCGAGCCGGATCTCGCGGTTTTCCGTGGAGCGCACACGCGGACGATCGACGGGCACTTTCTGTCCCATCACCACGCAATACCCGCGTTCGCTGCCCCAGCGGTTGGCGGTTCGCTCGGGAAGCGATTGGCTGCGCTCGCCCACCAGTTGTCTCACCTCTTCTTCCATGAGCAGTTGCATCAACTGGAGTCCGGCCTGACGAACCAACTCGCCGACTCCCTTGTGCAGCCAGCCCACCATCTCAGCCATGGGCAGAACCATCTGAACCGCCGGATTTCCATCCGCGGCCATCTCTTCGAGCACCTTGGTAGCTCGCGACGCTTCGATCTGATAAGGTTTCTTCATAGCGACTCTCCTTTTTTCCGGCAAAGAAAAATTGCTCTGAGCCTATCAAAAGCTCAGGGCTTGAGAGTCGCTACTTTCTACGATCTACCGGACAATCCCTTTCCGGCGGCTGCCTACTGCTAGCCTTGAACGATGCCCAAGCAAACTCTTCAGTGCCCTTTTTGTTCAAAGAAGTCTACCCGCGGAGCGGGGCTGGCCTCCCATATCCGCAGTGCTCATCCAGGAAAGCATGCGGTCGGGAAAGTTCCGTCGTCCACCGAATCGACCCCGAAGGCCGCGCCCACTGTTCCCGCGAAGTCCGCGGTTGTTCTAGCGCCAGGAAAACGCGGGACTCTGGAAGGGACGCAGAACGCCGGGGCGGAAAACCCCACGGCCAATCTCCTGAGCAAGGCGTACCAGCAACTGAGCGAACGTAGACGCGGCATCGAGGCGGAGTTAGGCCGGTTCGACAGATTAAACAAGGAGCTGGAGACGATTGACCGACAAATCGCGTCGTTGAAAGCCACTCTCGGGGTGTTCGAAGGCTCTCCTCAGCCGGTGAGTTCAGATACTCCGGAGGAGCCGAGCGGTACTCAGGAACCACAAACGGAACCTTTACCGAAAGCGGCGGAAACGGAATTCACCGGGAATAAGAGGGCGCTTGTAGCCTCCATTGTCGAATCGCGGGGTTTAGCCGGAGTGACGCCGAAGGAAATCGAAGAGGTCTTCGCGAAACGGAAGATCGAGAAAGGCAGGAACCTGATTTACAACGCATTGAGTTTGTCCGTGAAGGACGGAAGAATGCGACGCCAGGACGGGAAGTACTTCCCCGCCACCCGGCCCGGTCATTCCCCGAAGAAGTCTTCGCGGACAAGTGGGAAGTAGCGTGCGGCTGATGGCGGCTTAGAAGGCGATCTGAAAACGGCGGGTTGTGAAATGCGGGTGTCAAACGGTCTTAACAAGTCGACCTCGGTTAGGCGACGAGTCCCGAAGAGATCTTGACTACCGGATGGCTGGACACGAATGCCGAAGCGAGTCACAACACTTACGGCAATTTCACGGCGGATTCCTGCTACTCCGATCAGTCCCAGATGTCCCAAGCACCCACAACCAATATCGTCGCGTGGACGCGTAGCCCGGAATGGATTTATTTGCCGGCTCCGGATGACGCCTATGTTGGCGGAGCGATCCCCGCGTCTAACCTGACCACGCTTGCCGGGGATGGCTGTCCTGGCGGAGCTTCGGGTCCATGCGGCATCGTTTTGCAGTTCCAGCTCCCGGCGATGCCAAACACCCCCTGCGCGAAGGCGGGAAATGCTTACCCCTGTGAGTTGACCGGCAATGAGCAGCTTCGGTACATGAGCCTGTCTCTCAGTTTCAACCCCGGGACGACGCCCAATATCCTTAATTTAGACGGAATGAACGCGACCGCAACCGGCGGCCCGACAACCCTGCTCAGCCTTTCCGACGCCGCCTTCGCCACTACATCGGTGAGTGGGAACAAATACGTCAACCTTCTGATCAACGTGGACCCCAGCACGACAGCGGAGACAAATCTACAGGCGTTTGTGAACGCCAACAATCCTCAGAATCTGCCTCAGGGTGTGAGCCCGCGCTCCGTCCAAACCTCCCCGGGTAATTACAATTACACGGCGACGCAACTTTCGAACGGCTGGACGGTGGTCGATCTTACGAAATTCCCCAGCTTCCCGTCCTGGTCCGGCGGCAGTCCTGCTGCCTTTACTGCAGCCCTGCAGCTCAACCTCCGCAATACGCTGCCGAATGCGACGCCCGGAGAACTATTCACCCAATCCGGGTTGGCGGTTCCCTTCTCGACCGCGCAGTATTTGGGGAGCAACCAGGGCTGGATGGGCCCGTATGCTCCCATTGTGTCGTACCAGCCAATCTCAAGCTCAGGTTTGTCCGCGCTTGGCCTGCCCACCTTCCCCACCGGCGGGCAACCCACTTCCGATCCCCTGACCAATGCGGGGAACATCAAGCTCAGCCAAGGCCTTCTCCAGAACTATCCGGAACAGTACTGGCCCTCGGGAACCACGGCCCCGCAATACCTTGTGTGCGGGACCCAGGCGCTGACCCCCAAGATCAACTTCGTGGGAACGCAATTCTCCATTCCAGTAGATAACTCGAATTACGCCGGCAGCCCGTCGAATTGCAATCTCCCGGCACCCAGCAACAGCTGCAGCCAGATCTTCGCTCAGCAAGCTCAGACGACCGCCGCTGCCGCAGGCCTGACCTGGCAGCCGGGGCTGCCGCTGACAATCGAGGGAACGGGATTTGGGATTCTGCCGGTAATGAGCCTGCCGTATGCCACCACTGGGTGGGCATCCACGTCTACGTCTTACCTGACGGTTACGGACACACCTAAATCTGGAACGGGCTGGACCAGTCCCAACGCCAATTGTCAGATGTACATTCCCAAGTGGAGCGAGAGATCCATCACGGTGATCCCGAACTTGGCGGGACCTATCGATGACGGCGTGGGCGTTCCAGTTTCGCTCCTGACGGACACTACCCCATTTAGCTTGGCTGCGCGCTGGGAAGAAACGCACGGCGGTCGCGACGCATGGATGGACTGCCCATGCTGCGACGGCTCCGGCTGGAGCTGGATCTATGCTTTGTCTCGACGCAGATCGGAATGGGCCGACCGGTCCGACGAACTGCGGCATGCCTGCCGCCCAAAACATGTGCAGCCAGATTTTCGCCCAATCGATCCAGGCCAGCGGCAATATCAACCAGAACTGGCAGCCGGGCCTGCCGCTCACGATCGAGGGTTCGGGATTTGGAACTCTGCCGGTTGGAAATCTGCCCTACGCAACAACGGGCTGGGGTTCCACGGCATACCTAACAATTCAGGACATGAACTCCCAAAACCCGGTCGTATGGAGCAGCCCGAGCTACAACCCGAATGGCTACAGCTGCCAGATGTACATTCTAAAGTGGAGCGACACCTCGATTACGGTCGTTCCCAACATACAGCTGAGCCCAACGAACGGTGAAAGCAACACAATCTCGTTGATCACGGAGACCAACCCGTTCAGCTTGGCCGCTTCCACTAGCTGCCCGGTGACCGCAGGCGATAGCATTACGGTCAAGGTGATCAATCCTCAGAACCCAACTGCGACGCCTGCGACAATCAGTGTTCCCGTGAATAGTTTTGCGGGAAGTCTGAACTGACGCGGTCTTAATCCTACTGCGGCGTGGTCTTGTAGATCACGCCGTAATTTGCCGGGCCGCCATCCGAAGTAGCACCATAAATGTTTCCCTGGCCATCCAAGACCGGCGCGGAGGAAGGCTGAGCACCGTCCTCCGCGCCGCCGGTGAAGGCGTGCAGGACCGAGTAAGACCCCGCCGTCGAGAACTCAAAGAGCACTCCGCAGCCGATTAGAGCGCCACCGATCGTGGGCGAACACCCCAGGTTCCCGCCGATCTGGGCCGTGCCGTAAAGATTCCCTGCTGCGTCCAGCACAACGTTGGCCGCGGGCTCACCGCCGTCCTGTTCGCTTGTAAATGCGTACAGCACGCTGTACTCGCCAGCTGCGGAGAGCCTATAAATTACCCCACCACGGTTTGGCCCATTGTTCGTCGCTGTCCCGTAAAGATTACCAAACCCATCGATGACAACCCCGCTGTCGATAGGCTCCGCTCCCGTTTCGGCTACGAACTCGTGGAGCACTGTTTCCGTCCCGTTCGGCGAGACGCGGTAGATCACGCCGCCGCCCACTCCGCCGTAACTGGTCACGCCGTAGATGTTCCCCTTCTTGTCGAGCGTGAGACCGGGATTCGGCAACCCTCCGTCGCTGCCTCCGCTGAACACGTGCAGCGAAGTAAATTCCCCAGTACTGCTCACCCGAAACACCTGCCCCTCCGGCGCGGGGCCGGCCAGAGTCGTCCCATACACGTTCCCTTGGGCATCCGCAGTCACCCCGAAGCAGTTGCTGCCGTCCGTGAATGTGTATAACAGCGTCGATTCCCCGGACAACGTGATCTTGTACAGCGTGTCCGACTGCTGCTCGGTCGCGCCTCCGCAGACGTAGAAATTGCCTTGTGCGTCTTCCCCAAATCCCGACCCCACTTCGGCGAACGGCAACGGCACTACGCGCTCCACTCCCGAAACAAGATCGAAGAGCGTTCCGCCGTTCCACTGACCGCCCCTTCCCGTTAGCCCCGCGATCGCGCCTTTGGAGCTGCGCGCAATCTGAAACGGTCCGGAGCCGCCCCGCGCCGCCGGGAATCGGTACAGCGTGCTCTCCGCTCCCGTCGCCGCCCCGATCTCGAAAATCCCGCCCCCCAGTCCCAGAAACGGCGAACTACCATAAAGGTTCCCCGACGCATCCGCCACCACTCCGGGCGCCCCAGTATACCCTTCCGGGCAGCCTCCTCCTGACGGAAACCCCTCGTCCGGCGGCCCGGGGAACGAATACACCTTACTCGCCTGCCCGGACACCACGTTCACCTTGAAAATCGTCCCATACGACGAGTACTGCTGCTGCGCGCCGCTTACCACGTACACGTTCCCGGCCCCGTCCAATGCCGGTGTTCCGGTCACCATGGGGGCCTTCGAACTCGGCAAACTGAACTGCGTGTACGCTCCGCTCGCGCTCACCTCGTACACCGCGCCTTCGACCGCCCCGTACAGATTGCCCGCGCCGTCGATCGCCAACCCCGACTCCGGGTACGCCTGCGGCTCCTTCGCGAAATTATGCAGCAGCGTGTACGCGCCCCCCGGAGTCAGCTTGAATACTGTCCCCAGGTTCAGCGTCGCCCCGCCCATCGACGTCGTGCCGTACAGGTTGCCCTGCCCGTCCAGCGTCACCCCCGCGTCCGGGTTGGCGCCGTCCTCGTTGAGCCCGCCCGCGAAGTTATGCAGCACCGTGAACTGTCCCGCCGCCGAGAATTTCCACACGGTGCCGTAGTTCAAGCTGCCGCCCGCTTCCGCGGTCCCGTACAGATTTCCGGCCGCGTCGAGCGCGACACCGCCGTAGATGTTGGCGCCGTCGCTGGTCCCGGTGAACGAGTACAGCACGGTCCCCACGCCGCCCGGTGTCAGCTTGTAGATCGTGCCTGCGTTATGTGCGCCCCCGGCGTAGGTCGTGCCATAGAGATTGCCCGCCGCGTCTTCCGTCACCCCGGCATTGGGTGCGGCCCCGTCCGGTTGGCCTTGGAAGCTGTAGAGCACCGTGTATGTGCCGGAGGCGCTACGCTCGAACACGACGCCATTATTCGTGGTGCCGCCGAGTATCGTGGTTCCGTAAAGATCGCCCGCGCCATCGCGGAGCAAGGTGCCGCAGGGAGACGCGCCCTGGGGGAAATAGCCGAAGTTATGAAGAATGGTTTCGGTTTGACCTTGCGCGGGCGCGTGAAGCGCGAACAGAATTGGCATGAATAGCGCGAAAGAAGGGCGGAAGGAAAACATGCGGAAAAGCCTCCTGCGGCTTTGTCCCGCAGAGTAGCACGGGCGTCGGCTCATTGAGATAGCGCGGTAGGTCGGACGTTCCGTTACTGGCAGGCGGTGACGATGGCCATGTGATAGATGTCCGCCGCGCGCTCCTGCTCAACATCCGAAACACGCTTCCCAGCAGCACCTTTGCCCAATCCGGACTCGCAGTGCCCTTTTCGACTGCCCAATACCTGGGAGGCAATCAGGGATTTATGGGTCCGTACATCCCGCTGGTGTCCTACGCCCTCTTTCCCGCGTTGTCGATGACGCCTTTTCCGCCCAACCTCTTGAGCCCCGGTCAACCAGCTTCCAGTCCGAGTACAAACGTAGGCGAGGTCGCCCCACCGGGGATGCCCCTTCAGTATCAGAACTACCCCGAGCAATACTGGCCGTCTTCCAGCATTACGGGTCCGGAAAAGCTGGTCTGTGGTACGGCTGCGGCATCGCCCCAGATCAACTTCGTCGGAACCCAATTCTCCGTTCCTGTGGACAACACGAGCTTTTCGGGAAGTCCGACGAAC
>CBDDBV010000042.1:0-61430 GCA_965225785.1 Bryobacteraceae bacterium
TTGGGTTCGAATCCCATCTCCCGCTCCATATTTTCAACTGTCCGGTCCGGACATTGAAATAAGTGGCTCCGCAGGTAGGATTCGAACCTAACCCCTTTCGGTTAACTCGAAAATGAAGGGATGTTAATCAAAAGTGCCTCGATGCGGGTTTGATTAAGGTGGAGAGGAATGCATCCTGAATCCAAGGTGCCCACCACCGGAATGCGAGCTGCTTTGGCGCGGGCTCGTCGGTGTGGGTGCGTTGATGGATTGCACCGACCGGCCTTCAGTCGCAGCAACCTTGAAACTCGATCCGGGTCCGCAGCAGCATCACATGCCACAACACGCGTTGGCGGTCGGGCTGGCACCACACCACCAGCCACCCGTCGCGCCAAGATCCGAGTGGCAGCGCTTGAGCCGCGCGGATGAACTTGGTCTCCACTTGGCAACAACCGGGAGTTTGGCTTTGCACACCGACATTCATGCCTCTACGCCCGGCACATAGCAAGTCCGTTCGACGGCTCTGCGAAGCCATAGTCCGACTTGACTTCCGACCCGCAACATCGGACTAACATGCCGCATGTCCAAACGCACCGTAGTTCCCATGCTCAAAGATCTTCTGGAAGAGTTCGATGGCGATCGCATTCAACTCGTCATCGGCTCCAGCCGCCATCTGCTTAATCTCCGCACCATGGAAGCGAAAGAACTGCCCCCGAAAAAGCTTCTCGAATTTCCTGTGCGGAATCCGCAGAATGGACTTGCTAACAGCGCCACGGAGAGTGATGTATGTCCTGACCGCAACGAGCGGGAAGGAGAACCACAACGCATGCAACGATTCCTCATCACCCCCGAGAACCGGATGGTGACCATCAGCAACACCACCGAGACACCCGAACGCGGCACGGCATTCGACTCCGAGCAGCAACTGGCGGAAGTCACGAGCGATTGGCCGGCGAGCCGCCTGGTCGAGATCTGGAACGGGCTTCCTGGCGTGACCGCCATCCGGAAGTTCAAGGACCGCGCTACCGCCGTGAGCCGCATCTGGAAGCAGGCCCAGAGTCTTCCTCCTTTCGTGGAACCGGCCCCGGTTGAAGAGGTTCCGGCCCAGACCGAAGAAGCTAAGCTCGAAGAAGCGAAGAGCGAATCCGGCGGAAGCAAGAAGGACTTGGTGGTGGCGATGCTGGACGCCGCCGAAGGCGTCACCCTGGCGCAGATCATGGCCGCAACGGGCTGGCAGAAGCACAGCGTGCGCGGCTTCCTGAGCGGCGCGGTGGGCAAGAAGATGGGCCTCACCGTCGTCTCCTCCAAACCGAAAGACGGCGAGCGCGTTTACCGCATCGAGCGGTAACGAACTCACTGTCTCAAACGAAGTCGATCCCACACACAGGGCCGCTCCTCGCGGCCCTGTTCTTCGTTCCGTCTTCAGACCGCCACAGCCAACCTCTCCGCCGCGATCTCCTCGAAGATTCGTCCATCCGATTCCAGCACCGCCGACTTGTGAACCTGATCCCGCCAGCGCTTCACGATCACATCCACATACTTCGGATCGAGTTCGATCAGCCGTCCTTTGCGTTCGGTCTTCTCGCAGGCGATCAGGGTGGTGCCCGATCCGCCGAACACATCGAGCACCGTTGCGCCCCGGCGGCTACTGTTGGTGATGGCTCGCTCCACCAGTTCCACCGGTTTCATGGTCGGGTGCAGCTTGTTCATAAATGGACGCGCAATGTTCCAGACATCGCCCTGGTCCCGGGCGCCCGCCCAGTAGTGCGGCTTGCCTTCCGGCCACCCATAGAGAATCGGTTCATACTGCCGCTGGTAATCGGAGAATCCCAGCGTGAACCGGTCTTTGGCCCAGATCAGGAACGTCGACCAGTGCCCACCCGCTGCGCAGAAGGCCTGCTTCAGCGTGTGCAGTTCCGAAGACGACATCGCGATATAAATCGCGCCGTTGCTACAGGCCACCAGATGCGTGCAGACCTGGCGCAGGAAATCCGGGAAGTCTTCGCCGAGGTTGTCGTTGGCGATGCGGCGAGCGTTTCCGTCACGATCTTCCGGCGCGTAGTCCACGTTGTAGGGTGGATCGGTGAACACCATGTCCGCCGGTTGCCCGTCCAGCACCCGGTCGAGGTCCGCCCGCGAACAGGCATCGCCGCACAACACGCGGTGCGGTCCTAAGAGCCACAGGTCGCCGTGCTGTGAGACAGCGAGCTCTTGCACTTCGGGAGCGGCATTCTCATCGGTATCGAGAGGGGAATCGAGTTCGTTCCGCAGCCGGTCCATTTCGACGTCTTCGAAGCCGAGCAGATCGAGATCGAACTCGTCTTCTCGCAGCGTTGCCATTTCCGCCGCCAGCAACTCGTCGCCCACCCGGCGTTTAACGCCAGGCGATTGTCGACCAGAATGTAGGCACGCTTCTGGGTTTCGGTGAGATGGTCGAGCACGATGACGGGCACTTCGGTGAGGCTCAGTTTGCGAGCTGCCTCCAGCCGGGCGTGCCCGGCGATTACACCGGAATCGCTGTCGATCAGGATGGGGTTGGTGAACCCGAACTCGCGGATGCTGGCCGCGACTTGTGCGACCTGCTCGGCGGAGTGGGTGCGCGCATTGCGCGCATTTAGGGAATCAGCCGGTCTACCGGCCAATGTTCAATCGTCGTCGATAAATGCACTCTCTTCTCTCCGAGGCGCTAGCTGCGCCTTCGTACTTCCCAATCGCCAGCCCACGAAACTTTCT
Source organism: Bryobacteraceae bacterium (assembly GCA_965225785.1). Lineage (GTDB taxonomy): Bacteria > Acidobacteriota > Terriglobia > Bryobacterales > Bryobacteraceae > Bog-113. The sequence continues at coordinate 2,713 of CBDDBV010000042.1, forward strand.
AAAGTCCGGCTCTCCCAGCGGTTCTTTCGCTTGCGATCCGCGCGGGTGAAGAGCGTACATGTGACTGGCGGTGAACGGCCGCCGGAAAGGGAGAAAAGCAAAAAGATGGACACGAACGTTCTGGAAGAGATCGAGAAGCTGCGGCGGGCCTCGCTCGCCGAGTTGCAAGCCCGGTACAGAGAAGTATTCGGGGAAGACACCCCATCCCGGCATCGCGAGCATCTGTTTCGCAAGATCGCCTGGCGGGTGCAGGCGCTCCACGAAGGAGATCTGAGCGAGCGGGCGCGGGCGCGAGCGCGGGAACTGGCCTGCGATGCCGACATCCGCATCGTGGCTCCGCGCGGGTTCTTCGGAGACCGGCCGAGCGCCCGTTTAACCGTGCCGCGGACCGATCGCGGCGGAAATCAGGACCGGCGGCTACCGATCGCGGGCACCCTGATCGAGCGCCGGTATCGGGGCAAAGCTCACTTTGTCGAAGTGCTGCCCGATGGTTTCCGTTACGAGGGCCGCCATCACCGCTCGCTCAGTTCCGTCGCCCGCGAGATCACCGGCACCCGCTGGAACGGGCTGGCCTTCTTCGGCTTCGCCAACGGCGCGGACACAAAGCGCGAGAAAACATCCCAGGAGAGCAACCATGCAGTTGGAATCTAAGCCCAGCAAACGCATTCTGCGCTGCGCCATCTACACGCGCAAATCCACCGAGGAAGGGCTGGAACAAGACTTCAACTCGCTCGATGCGCAACGCGAATCGGCGCAGGCCTTCATCCGCAGTCAGCAGCGCGAGGGCTGGAAAGCGGTCCCGGGTCACTACGACGACGGCGGCTTCACCGGGGCCAACATGGAACGTCCCGCGCTGAATCGATTGCTCGATGCGGTGCGCGCCCGCGAGATCGATTGCGTGGTGGTCTACAAGGTGGACCGGCTCAGCCGCTCGCTGCTCGACTTCGCCCGCATCATGAGCCTGTTCGATGAGCACGAGGTCAGCTTCGTCTCCGTCACCCAGCAGTTCAACACCAGCTCTTCGCTCGGTAGATTGACGCTGCACATCCTACTTTCTTTCGCTCAGTATGCGGAGCGCGCGATTATGCAAAGCGGAAGCGTCGGGAGAGCGGCCCCGCTTGCATTTCGATGGTGTTGGACTCCGCATTATCCCGGCTCGAACAGGGAAGCATCGATGCTTCTGCCGCAGTGGGATCGAGCCGTTAGTCTCGTTGCGGGAACCCCTCGACAACGGAACCCGCAGCCGGGAGACCCTTCGTTCGGAGACCGCTTTTTCCTCCGACTTTCTGGGTCAGAAACTCGCGTTCGGCCTTGCTTGTGGCGCGTCAACGAGCAATGAATGTGGTGTCTCTAGACGCCATGCCCAACTATCCCCATATCCTCTTTAACAAGTCTCCAGAAGAACTGCGCCGCCAGGGAGCACGCGGTGGCCGGACCTTCGGTCGCAACAACCGAGCCCGCCATGCCCTTATACCGACATCGCATCAACCCACTCCGCCTCGAGCCGCTCCGACGGAAACCACGGCCGAAGCCATCATCACCCTCAACGCACTGTTTCCATGGCTGCGTGCTGCGGAAAAGCGAGAGTTCGCCCGACGAATAACGTGAAACGGGACAATCCCGCCCGCGGCTACTGCGATTTCAAGCTGCGCGGGACGCTTAACATACTGAAGCCTCCCCCGACGAAAAGTGAGGCTTACATGCTCGAAACATACTTAACGTCCGCCGTCACCAGACGACGGCTTCACAGCGGTCCAGCCGCTCATCATGTCGACGCTTTCGCGGATTGGCTCCGGGCCAATGGATACCAACCAATCTCCATCGAAAACACACTCCGATCACTCGCCGGTTGGACGGATTGGATGCTCACCGCGGGATTTACCGCGCAGCATCTTCTTCCGGCGTTCGAGGCAGGCAAAGTGGCAATCGAGCGAAAACAGAGCACCGGCCGCCGCCGCGGACTGAATCGGCATTCATTGTCGGCTTCCTCGCTGTTCATCCGGTTTCTCCAACATCAAGGTGAGCTTCCGCCACCCATAGCCCCGCCATCGTCCATGGACCTCTGGCCTATCCTGAGCCGGTTTTGTTCGTGGATGCGCCAACATCGTGGACTGACCGAGTCAACGCTTGCCGCCTATAGCGGAATCCTTTCCGGACCGCTCGAAACGCTCGGGGATGACCCACGCACCTATTCCGCCGAGGCTCTACGCGCATTCGTTCTCGATCGGGCGCAACCTCATCGCATCGAACGCGCCAAGAGTATTGTCGTCGCGGTCCGCTCTTTCGTCCGCTTCCTTGGAGTAACAGGGCAATGCGCGCCCGCTCTGGAACAAGCGATTCCCGGTTTTGCCTCATGGCAACTGGCCTCCATCCCCCGATTTCTTGCCGCGGAAGACGTGGAACGGATGATCGGCACGTGTACCGCATACCGGTTCGGGTTGCGGGATCGGCCCGTGCTTCTACTTTTAGCCCGGCTTGGACTGCGGGCCAGTGAGGTCGCGCAGCTCAGATTCGCCGACATCGATTGGGCCAACGGGGTCATCACCGTAATCGGGAAAGGCCGGCGTGAAAGAGTCCCTACCCTTGCCTCAGGAGGTGGGAGATGCGATTCTCCTCTATCTGAATCAGGGCCGGCCATCGCTGCGCGCTACTGAGATATTCGCGTCGGTCTTGGCACCGATTCGTCCCCTGACACGTGCCGCTGTTACGCAGATCGTCGCCCGTGCACTCCGTAGAGCGGGGATCAAGGCGCCCAGCAACGGCGCTCACCTCCTGCGGCACTCCGCCGCGACTAATATGCTCCGCAACGGCGCAACCCCGGCCGGTGTCGGCGCCGTCCTGCGACACCGCTCTCCCATAACGACAGCCCACTACGCCAAAGTGGACTTCGCTCTACTGTCCGAGATCGCGCAGCCATGGCCGGATGTGTCCTCATGCTAGCCGCCCACGTGGAACGATACATCTTGCTTCGGCAGGCGCTCGGCTACAAGCTTTGCGACTTGTCGAGACATCTCCGCATGTTTGCTAATTTCGCGGCTCACAGGGGCGATACGCACGTGTGCGCCTCCACCGCGCGGGACTGGAGCGCCGAAGCTCGTTCGCCTTACGCCCGGCACGTTCGACTGAGAGACGTCGCCCGCCTGGCGCGCTTCCTGCACGCCGAGGATCCGATGCACGAAGTACCGACGAACCTAACTCGATGGCCCAGACGTCGACCCTCGCCCTATATCTACGCACCGGAGGAGATTGTCAAGCTGCTTGGAGCAGCCCACCGTCTTCGGGAGTCATACCCGCTTCGGCGGCAAGTTTATGCAACGATGCTGGGGCTGATTGCCGCGACCGGGCTGCGCATTTCGGAAGCGCTCAACCTTCGGCTCCAGGATGTCGTGCCCGAAGACGTTCTGCAGATCCGGAAGACCAAGTTCAGCAAAGGGCGTCTCCTGCCTCTGCATCCTACGGCAGTGACTGCGTTTGGCAGTTACCTAAAACAGCGTCGGCAGCTGGCGGTAACTGATGATCATGTCTTTTTATCGCCTGGAAACCGCCGGATTCACTACACTCTGGCGCATTACACCTTCCGCCGGGTTCTTCTGCTTGCCGGGATAGCTCCCGATCGGACATCCCCGCCGCGCATCCATGATCTGAGGCACACCTTCGCTACTCGGGCACTGGAACAGTGTCCGATGCGGAGCGAAGCGGTCGCGCGTCACTTCGTGGCCCTTTCGACATATCTCGGCCCACGTCAACATCGCCAACACTTATTGGTACTTGGAAGCAACAGCGGAGTTGATGATCGACACCGCCTCCGCAGCCGAAGCGTTGGTCACAGGGGAGGGCTTATGACGTCCATCGCTCCGCTGATCACCGGGTTTCTTCGCGAACACATGCCCATTGCCCAAGGGTGCAGTCCACACACTTGCGAGACTTACGCCTACGCCCTGCGACTCCTGCTCCTTTTCGCCAGCAAACGCCTTGGTATCAGACCTTCGCAGATCTGCCTTGAACAGATCGACGCTGCATTGGTTCTCGACTTTCTTTCCGATATTGAGGAACAACGCGGCAACTGCGCAGCCACGCGCAACGGGCGGCTTACCGCGGTCAAGGCCTTTATCCGGTACAGCGAGTTCCTGTCGCCATCCGCTCTGGCGCAAGCGCGGCAGATCCACGCGATCGTCGCCAAACGCCATAACCAGACGTTAGTGCGTCATCTGACGAGGGAAGAAGTTCGCGCCATCCTCAACGCGCCAACGATCACGACGCGGCTTGGGATTCGGGATCGTGCGATGCTGCATCTCTGCTTCGCCGCAGGGTTGCGCGTCTCGGAACTGGTGGGGCTTCCACTGGAGAATCTTTCTCTGCAACGGATGCCCAGTATTCGCGTATTCGGCAAGGGCCGGAAGGAACGTTGCCTCCCTCTCTGGAAGGAGACGACCGCCGATCTACGGGCTTGGCTAGCCGTGCGGGGAGTCGTTCCCGTACCGGAGCTGTTCGTGAATGCTGACGGGGCTGCGATGACTCGGGCAGGTTTCGAGTACATCCTTAACAAGCATGTTCGCAGCGCGGCGAAGACTTGCTCCTCTATGGAAGGACGTTCCGTATCGCCTCACCAACTCCGGCACAGCTGCGCGCTGATCATGCTCCAGGCGACTCGGGACATACGGCGGGTGGCACTGTGGCTCGGTCACGCCGATGTCCGCACAACCGAGATCTACCTGCGTGCGGATGTATCGGACAAGTTAGAAGCGGTAGAGCACGTACTTCCACTGGGGTTGCGTCGCGGGCGATTCAAGCCACCCGACGCGCTGATCACTTCCTTGTTCGACCCGGGATAATGCGGAGTCCAACACCATCGAAATGCAAGCAGGACAGCTCTCCCGACGCTTCCGCTTTGCATAATCGCGCGCTCCGCATACTGCGCGAAATGCGGTGCACCGCATTACGCTCAATTCGAGCGCGAATTGATCGGAGAGCGCACGCGCGACAAGATGTCGGCGGCGCGCAAGAAGGGCAAGTGGACCGGCGGCAGCTTAGTGCTGGGCTACGATGTCGATCCGCGCTCGAAGCGGCTGGTTGTCAATCCGAAGGAAGCGAATCAAGTGCGCGCCATCTTCACTTTGTTCGAGGAGACTCGCTCGGTGCGCCTGACGCTCGACGAGATCCTTCGTCGGGGATGGAAGCTGAAGAGTTGGACCTGCCGCAGCGGCAAAGTGCATGGCGGGGGCACTTTCAACGAGAATGCTTTGCGCCGGATGCTCGCGAGCGCGCTCTACGCGGGCCGTGTCCGGTACAAGGGCACGATCTATCCCGGCGAGCACGAAGCCATCATCGATCCCGCCACTTGGGAGCGGGTGCAATCGCTGATCGAGCATTATGCCCCGGAGTCCGGGCCACGGCAGAAGCATCTGGCGCTTTTGCGCGGACTGCTTCACTGCGAGTCATGTGGCGTGCCGATGATCCCGGTCCATGTGGGCAGGCACGGGCACCGGTATCGCTATTACGTCTGCCGCACCCGAAACAAGGGATCGGCCAATCCGTGTCCGTCGCGTTCGCTGCCCGCCCAGGACATCGATGATGCCGTTCTCAACCAGCTGAAATGCCATTCGTCGCTCGAAATACCCGCAGATTTCGCAGCCCGCATGATTTATTTTCAGGAGCGCATCGAGCGGGTCGGGTACGACGGCACAACGGGCCGCATCCACATCCGTTTGCGCGAGCCGGGGAGGAACTGAAAACCGTGGAAATCACCTTCGAGTTCGCGAAGCAGCAGTCGCGCAAAGGCCGATACGTCCGGCCCTCCAGTTACGCAGACGCTACACTCCGCATCCCGCGGATCAGCCGATTGATGGCCCTTGCCATTCGCTTTGAAGGCCTGATTCATGAAGGCGCCGTTGCCGATCAGACGACCTTGGCGCAACTGGGCGGCGTGACGCGATCCCGGCTGACCCAGATCATGGATCTGCTCCACCTCGCGCCCGACATTCAGGAACAACTGCTGTTCCTGCCGCCATCTTCCCGCATCGTCGAGCGCACCCTCCGTCCCATCGTTCGGCTCGTGCGTTGGGATGAGCAGCGAAAGCTTTTCGCCCGGGCGAGAGGTCTTCTGACGGCCTGAGGGGAAAAGTTTTCCATGAGTCCTCGATTAAGAAGGGCGTGCCAGAAAATAGCCACAAACCAGACACCGGCATTCCACCGGAACTGAATACTGCACCGACATCCGCCGCGCGCAAGCCGCGCGGCAAGTCCTTTCAACCGGGCAACCGGCACGGCAAAGGAAGACCGCCCGGTAGCCGCAACAAACTCACGCTCCTGTTTCAAGACACCCTCGACGAGTACGGTCCCCACATCCTTCGCAAAACCTTGAAGATGGCGATGGAGGGCGATCGCACCGCGCTCAAGCTGGCCGTGGAGCGCCTGCTTCCCCCGGTTCAGGGAAGCCGCATCACTTTGCGCCTCCCGCCCGTGCGCTCGACTGCCGATCTGTCCGCCGCCTCCGCGAAAGTCATCCAAGCCGTAACCCGGGGCGACATCACCCTCGAAGAAGGCCGCGCCCTGACCGAGATGCTCGACGCCCATCGCCGTGTGCTGGAGGCCGATGAGGTAGCCAGCCGCATCGCCGCTTTGGAACAGAGCGACTCCGGCGCATCGGCCGCCTTGGTCGACGTACTCCAACCGACACACGAAACGGAATCCGGCGAGGAGATCTCCCATGCGAGCTAGTCTCATTCGCCGACTGGAACGTCTCGAATCCGCTCGGTCCCGGCGTGGCGAGTACCGGCTTGCCTGGAAGGAACGCGGTGGCGTTGTTCCGCAGGGACCGCAATCGCTTCCACTAGCGCCGGGCGCTACTGTTTGCAAGCGCCGAATTCCGTATAACCGCTACGAATCGCAGCGGAAGTTCGATGAACTTCGGTGCACGTTCAAGGGCTTTAGCGGCCCGGTCGGCTCCGGCAAATCGAAAGCGCTTTGCCACGAAGTCATCAAGTGCTGCTACCTAAACCCCGGTGTTCCCGGCCTGCTCGGTGCGCCCACTGAAAAGCTGCTTGCGTCGTCCACTCTGATCGAACTGCTTTCCATTCTCGATCAGCACGGTATTCCTTACCGCTACCGCAAGTCCGACAATCAGATCCGTCTGCTGGAACCGGATGCGACCATTCTGCTGCGCTCGCTCGACAACCCGGAACGCTTGCGAGCTATGAATCTCGGTTGGTTCGGGATCGATGAACTCACTTACTGTAAAGAGGATGCGTGGCTCCGGCTCGAAGGACGCATCCGCCATCCCCAGGCCCGCTACCGGCGTGGCTTCGAACGGAATGCTTTGCAATGCGGACGGCCAGACTCGCCGGCTGTTTATCGACCCTTCCTGCACCGAACTCATCACCGACCTCGAAGAGGCCCGGCCCCCCCAGCTTCCACTTGTTCCGGCGGGACTCCAACGCCCGGTTAACGTTATTTTTGCGTTATCTTAACGCTAACTCCCCTCTCCGGAGAGTCCCGTTATACTCCGCTATTTGGGGAGCCATCCATCTCGGTGCAAACAGAGTGCACTTCGGTTAACGAAGGCAGGTGCCGAATATGCGGCCAATAGCGCAGCGATAACCCCACCGTACAATGGACACGCGAACCGTATACGCGTGCTTGACCGTCAAATGACCCGTTCTCTCTGACTCTCCACGTGGCTAGCACGAACGGTTGACTGCATCGACTCATGTCCAACCCCAGTGCGGTGGCGTTTATGTGCGCCATTCCGATGCCGCTTCGCCCATCAGGATCCGAACGGAGTTGTAAAGATGCCGGTGCGCTGGCCGGGCTCGATGGCCCGGAGTGCGCTGTCGAACTCCTCCACCATATAGCCCGCCGCGAAGGTTCCCAGGTCGCCGCCGTTTCCCTTGCAGTCGGAGTAGCGCTCCGTTCGTCAAATCTCCGCGACGCCAGTCCCTCTCTTGTAAACTTCGCGATGTTGATTCCTGCAGGACTAACATGCCAAACCGAACGGGAGCGAGAGCCCCGTTCGGTTCTTGGCTAACAAATCTACTTGCGACGCCGCGGCGGAGCTTTTTCCTGCTGCTCTTCCAGACGTTCTTGCAGCAACCGAACCTGCAAATCCCGGTATAGGCTCGCCCAGTGCTTCCGGTCTTTACCAACCTGATCAGGATTGCGCTTTCCTTCTCGTGTTAACTGAAATGTCTCCTCTACCAGATTCGGCCCAGCTTCTTCCCAAACGCCAAGGACCTTATCGAACCCCCCGCGCCACCGCGCTTCTCCTGTCTTGGGATTTTGCTCCACATAGGTGCGAAACGCCGCGAGGATTGGAAATGTTGCACCTTTGGTAAGCCGGTACTTATTAGGTGTCAACCCCGCAAAGGGAAAATCAAAGGTGCCGCGTCGATCCGAGGCTTCCTCTATGATGTGCATCTTGCCGGCGCTCCCGCCGGCTTCGTTACGTAATTCGCGGAAGTCATGCCGAATACGGTCGTAGAGAGTCAGCCCGTCCTTGAGCAAATTTCGCAGCCGATGGTATTTACTCTTCTCGATCGCATCCTTATTCTCCTCGTAGTCATCGGCAAATTTTCTCAGCGGCACGCTCCATTTTTCGTATGCAACGATCGGATGTTTTAGTACGTTCACACCATTTGGAAAATCGAAAATGTTGAACACCTCGAGTACCGCGATCAGGTCGCGGACATCGTAGTCCTCGTCATCACTCTCACTCCATGAGATATGGGTCGCATACGGCTCGTCGCTGATTTCCTCCTTGAGCCAGTCAAATACACCCGCGATGTTGTAAATAGATTGCGGCGCCACCTGAATGCCGGTGTTGAGGCCACGGGCGATGTCGCTGACGAGTTCGTTGGTGATGCCCGTCCGTACATAAACTTCTACGTACTGCTCGTCGGGGGTCGTGCCGTCGTTGTTGGCTTCTTCAATGATCTTGGCTGTATGAGCTCCGTCAACAATGCCTCCTTCTTCGTCATCGAGGACAAGATCGAAAAGGCCCTTTTCCTTGTCGACCATTTTCACCGCTCGGGCAAGGATCGTTATACCTTTGTTCATCAGATCGAACGTTCCAGGCGTCGCGGTTTCGCCGTCCAGGCTGCTTCGCACATCCTTGTAGACGCGCCGGTTGAGGCCGACCGGGTCACGTGCGTTGACGGAAGTGCTAATCCCCGGAGGGAAATCCTTCGCGGCTATAGTGAGCCAGTATTTCTCGATGGTGGAAAAAACAGGGTGAGAGATCCTGCGCATTTCATATGCGCGGACACGGTGGACAGATTTGCCCATTTGGTACGCTCCTTTTGAATGCCGACGATGCGGCTTGCTTGCCAAACACTGTGCGTACGATGACGCCAGCGAAACCATCATACACAAAGCCCCGTGGGCACGGCAACTGGTGGCGTATTCTCAGGCGAGCGTTACGTCGACTCCACCGCTAACCTGAGGAACTCCGCAAGAGGCTGCAGCGTGCTGTCCCGCCCGTTGATCTTCTGAAAATATTTGTTTGCGAGCGCGCCTGATAGTTCCGTTCGCCAAGTCTGTTCCACATCCCCATGCCCGACACCATCGGTCGCATCACCGTCCCCACGGTGATCAACTCCGGCCAGACATTCCCGCTCATCACGCAATATCCGTTCGGTTTCTCCGTCGAGCGCCCGGTGATCGTGCATCGCTTCGGCAGCCTCGACGCCAAGCAGGAGCAGCGGTATTACGTCGGCGTCGGCCCGCGCAAGTTCCAGTTCAAGCACCCGAATCTGAACTGGGCTGAGGTGAACCAGCTCAGGGCGTTTTGGGAATCGATGCAGGGACCGTGTCAGGCGTTCACCTACACCGTCCCCAACCCCGGTGGAACGACCAGCAGCGTGCTCGTGACATTCGAGCAGGTGCCGATTTCGTTCGAGTACTTGCGCAACGCGGCGCAAGTGGGGCTGAATTTCATCGAGGTCGTCGATCCGACAGCCGCACCCTCCTACACGATCAACTCGACCTGTACGCGCTTCCCCTCGACCGCGCTGTCCACCGCACTGCTCTCTGAAGTCCAGCAGATTGTCCCACTGATTCACGTCCGGGTGCGCGAATCCGCGGTCGCGGACATCTATCTCTCCGACCGGCGCGTTACGGTCGGCGGGCAGCTTTACCTCCCACGACTGATCGGCATCGGCGAGGCCGGTTCCGACGTTTTGATCTCGCAGGACATCAAGGGCACCTCCGACAACGTCCGCTTCACGTTCGGCAACGGCGACCGCGTGATGACGCAGCTCGCCAACGACACGGATCTGAAGTACGCCGAGATCGATCTCTGCCTCTTCCACGTCAACTCCGGGATTCTGCTTCAACTCTGGAAGGGCGTCATCCAGAACTTCACCAGCGACGGGACGCCGATCTTCCCGGTAACGTGCTCGGACGGCTTCTTCCAGATCATGAACCAGTACCCGGAGCGGCAGGTGAGCCGCCAGTGCTGGAAAACCTACAACGATGGCGTGAACTGCCCGTGGGCTGCGAAGGGCGCAAGCTCTGCCGCAGTAACCGCCGCCGGCGGCGATCCCGCGAGCTGTGATTATTACCTCGAATCGGCGAACGGTTGCCAGGTTCACGGCATGTCTCCCTATTTCGGCGGGCACCAGGCCGATCCGCAGGGCGTCGTCATCAAGGATGACTCCACCGGCTTCCTCGGTTTCGGGCGCAACACCGTCACTGCCACCTCGATCATCTCGGACACGAGTCACGCTCACCGCAACTGTCACTGCGGCGCTCGGAAGTAGCCAGCCCACCGGGTCGGTCACGTTCTCAGACGGAAATGCTAAACTCGGCACCGTCGCGCTATCTGGTTCCACAGCGTCCTACACCACCTCCGCCTTGCTCGGTGGCACCCACGGCATTACTGCCGTCTACAGCGGCGACTCCTCCTTTCCCACAAGCAGCAGCCCCCTCAGCCAGGTCGTGAACCCAGGCGCAACCAGTACAACAGTCACATCAAGCGCTAATCCGTCGACGTACGGTCAAACGCTCTCCCTGACCGCCACTATGGCCGCGCCGATCGCGGGCGTCCCCATTACCGGGAGCGTCAGCTTCTCCTCGCGAACAGTCAATCTCGGCACGGCTACTATTGTGAGCGGAGTCGCTATACTCTCGCCTTCTATCTCCGCACTCACTACCGGCAGCCAGACAATTACCGCGGCTTACAGCGGTGACGCCAACTACGGGCCGGTTAGTTCCACGTTGACTCAAACTGTCAATCCGGCCACGACCTCCGTCGCTGTTATTTCCAACAACCCGGGGCCAGGCATCAATCAACCAGTCACTTTCTACGCCACAATCGCACGCCAGTACCCGGCGACCTTGACAGGATCGGTCGCGTTTTTTGCGAACGGCGTTCAGATCGGTTCCCCAGTAGGCGTATCGGCACAACAAGCCTCGCTTACCACCAGCTTCTCCTCCGCCTCGGTCAACGCCATCACGGCCAACTACTCCGGCGACACCAACTTTTTGCCTGGTATCAGCCCGCCCTTGAGTCAAGACGTTAAGCAGACAACCACGTCGGCCGTTTCGATTAGCCCCGCCGGCATTAGTTACGGCGCCAAAGTCGTCATCACGGCCACAGTCACGGGACCGCACCCCGGACCTACGCCGACCGGCACCGTCACCTTCAAAAACGCAAGCTCCGCGATAGGCACTGGCACCCTCTCTGGTGGCGTCGCCACTTTCACTTCCACCAACCTTCCTGTCGGCGCGGATTCGATTTCCGCATCCTACAACGGCGACGCGGTGTCCTTTACCAGCAACTCCTCTCCCGTCACTGAGAACGTTGCAAAAGCCAGCACCACCACGTCACAACGGACTCCGGTCAAGATCACGTTGGATGCCTATGCGGCTTCCCATCGAGCGGTAACGGACCTGAAGGACAGTGGATATTTGCCAAAGCGGGTGCAAGTGCGAACCAGTAAGTATCTCAACAACGTGATCGAGCAGGACCACCGGCGGGTGAAGCAGCGGCTTAGGCCGATGCTCGGGCTGAAGAGCTTAGGACGGCGGCCGTTGTAATCGGAGGTATTGAATTGGTGGAGAAAATCAAGAAAGGTCAATTCAAAATCGGCAAGCTCGGAGGAAGCCGAGCGACTGTAACTGAGATCTGGCACGCTGCACTGGCGGCTTAACCGGGAACTTTATCCGACAACACGAGTTACTGTCTCATCCCCTCGACTTTGCACCAGAACCCTCGGGTGCATATGTCTGAACCCAACGCCAGATGCAACGATGCGACTGGCGTCCACTTCGACACCGCGTCCGGAAACCAGCTCCGAGACGTGCTCATACGACAGCGGATACCGGAGGTGTGACCGCACACACAAGACGATCAGGTCCCCTTATAGTGACTTCCCTTGAAGGCGTTGTCTGGGGTGACGGGCATCGTCCTTTAAGCTACCAGGACCGTGACCGGAACTTCGCAACGTAACCCTGGGCACCTCCGGCGTGCAACGATTTCGGCTGCAGTTTCGTAACCACGTCGACGCAACGCGTACTCGAGTCCATTCAAAAAAACATCGTACACGGCTAGCCCGTGGAGCGCTCTGAGGTCGTGGCTTTCCAGTACACCGCAAACCTGCTTCTCTACGAAGTTCGCCCCGGGGTCGGCTTCAATCCAATCGGCCAAGAGCCACAGGCCCGTGCTGAACGCCACGGATGATGTGAGAAGGGGGTCGCAGATTACGCTCATTGTGGCCGCTCCGGCTTGTGCTCTTGCTTCTTTCTGATTTCCTCGACGAGTTGACGCAGGTGGTCGAGAATTTGCTGGTAAAGCTGCAATCTTTTCCCCTTCTCCCTAAAGTTTAACTCGACATTCTTACCTTCACTGGGCAGACACTGAGTGCTCGTCAGCCATTCTTCCCGGTGCCATTCGCATGCTGAAAGAATCACAGGAAAGATTCGCAAACCCTCGGCTTTGCGGAGCTTCAAGAATTCAGAAATTTCGACATTACGACAGTATTCCGAATTAAGAAACGCTTGGCTCACGAGTACCACCGCAATGTGACAGGTGGAAATCTCAGCGCGGATTCGCTCGTCCCATGCTTCTCCCGCGATAAGCTTCGCGTCGTGCCACAGCTGGACGTGATCTCGTTCGAGTGCCTGAAAATACCCGAAAAGCGAGCCTTTCGCAAGATACTTTCGGTCATCGTGTGCATAGCTTATGAAAATTCGAACGGTTTCCTTAACGTTCAACAGGTCGCGATCGTTTTGTTTAAATTGAGTCGATTGTCGCTCCTGCTCAATGGTTACGCAGCCCGCTGGTTCAAAAGATTCGGCCAACTCGATTGGTCCAGATGCTTGGTGGAACCGTTCATTTGGTATTTCGGAGACCGACGCTCCAACTTCCCTCTGGACGGCAAGTGCAAGGCGGCGTAAATGATTCAGTCTGCCTTCTTTGGGCATCGAAGCGCGACAGTAACCACAGGTCATTGCGGTAGAGTTCTGATCGAACTTGGCTGCTTGCTGTCTTCCACATCGCGGACACATAGTTTTGAACGGAACAAAACTGTCAGCGTCGGATTTTACCAGGAAATAGATAGAATCTGCAGCGATTTCGGTACTCGTCGCGATTTTGAAACCGGAGTAGCTCTTGAACTGGCCGTTGGAGAAGACAACTGTTAGAGAGCCATCGAACGCGCGCATGGTTGCGACAAGATGCCATTTCGATTGCGGACCGATGCTCTTTACGACCGCAATGACTCGCTTCAACAACTCCGGCGCTTGCGCGACGGAATCGGTCTCGTGAGTCAATTTGTTTCTTAGATCCCGAGTTTCGTCCGCGAATCTCAGGTCTGCGTCGGACGGAGTCGCTCCTTGAGGACATAGCACGTCGCGGTCTGGCAATCTTCGGGATTCGCGTAAGAGATCAATCGAATCTTTTAGGCTTCCTCTAAAAATCGGATCACTGAGTAGACGGCTGCCGTGAACTGCCGAATCCCATTTCCTACCAAACGACCCGCCATAGCAGAGGACCAGTTGAGCGTTTAGCCTGAGAACGTCTTCTAGTAGCTGACCGACCCTTGTCGCACACTCCAAGGGGCTTCCTCTCCTGAGTTGACTAGCAGCGAGCTCGAGAACCTCGCGATCGTAACCGCTGATACTGGAATCGATCGACACCGCGGCCACCCTGCTGTTTTTAGTACCTAATTGTTTGAATGTTTTTTGAAGCAATTCCGCGATTGAATCGAAAAATCGCTCCCGTTCCGCGAGCATGCGGACAAACTGTGTGCTGCCGGTTGGGATAATTAGGTTACCTTGGCTCGCAAGCATCTCGAGAGACGCGAAAAGGTTTGCAGGGAGCCTTGTGGAAACGAGAGAGCTTGAGACGTACAGGCCGATAAGATCAGTCTCACGTTCCATGTGGCCCATGAGTGTCTGCAATTCCGTAGAATTGGAAGCTGCCGTTCCGGCGTCTAAAAGGAGGTGGACGGATCGCCCGCGCTCTAGAAGTGGCGTGTACATCCGACCAATTTCAATGTTCAGGATTGGGATCGGTACGTCCCCGCCTGCTGTTATGATATGAGAATTTATCTTGAGACTTTGCAGATACCCCGCGATCGCATGAAGACGCTCCACCCGATTCCCAGACTCGGCGTTGAAGGCGGCAATGACTTGGCTAAGCTCCTGATCAGCGTTAGTCCCTACGCGAATTAGATTCAGTAAATTCTCAGCAGTTTCAAACGCCTGCTGAAACCCGTTCGCGCTCGGCCGTTCATCGGTCAGGAGCTTAAACAAGTTTTCGGAGGTTTGAAGTAGATTTTCGGGTCTCAGCCCGTGCTGCCGTAAAGTGTCGCGCACTCCATCATAGACTACCGCCACCGGTTGATTAGTGCCGGTCAAAGTGCGACCGTCCCGGAGGACTTCTGCCATTTGTCGGAGGGACTCCAAAGGCCCGTCTTTGGCTACAAATCGATTCCATTGAAGCCAGGTCACAGACATCACTCGAGCGGCAATTTGCAGCATTGACAAACCTGAATTTTGGAAATGAAGGCGAGAGAGGGCAATCGATTCTTCAGCTGTCTTCAGGCGACCGCGCAGCGTCTCAGGCGGCATTCGTCCGGCTGGCAAGTACAATTTCGACGAGTGTTCGGCTAACTCTCTGCAAAAGTCACGTAGAAATGTGACGGGCAGCTTATAGAAGCCACACTGTCGAACTAACTTGATTATTCGACGCACAGCGTTGTCAAGCTGGTCGCTTGTAATGGGTCGGGCGCTTGGCTGGTCCACTCTGTGCGAAACCGTCATCCCGAACTCCTTGTCCAATAGCTCAATCAAGATCTTCTTCATCTCGCCCATTTTACGAGCGAAAACGAAGCCCTCTTCGGCTACTGGGGTAACAAGTTCAGGTGAGAACACATTTTCATAGTTGGCGAACCAGACTGTTCTATCCTGGTGCGGATAGGCCAAGAACGCCTCTGATACCCACGCATGAATCTCTGCATGCGTAACTCGTTTATCGGGAAATCGTTCGGCCGCTTTCTTTCGGAAATGGTCGAATATTGTGAATGCATGGTGCAAAGGCACCTCGCTCTCGATGAACGAGTCGATCAGGGTAAGAGGATCAAACTCCTCTTCGTCTCCGTCCTCCCGGATTATTCGCCACGCGATAGCTTCTGGTCTTAAGAAGAGATCGTATACCTGGCGAAATTCACTCGTTTCGTCCATCGCCCTCTCCCAAACTGTCCATCAATCGATAGGCCGATCCGGAAATCGCATGGCGCACCTGATCGATCTCACCTTTAGTGCCGAACTCAAGAATAATTACGGCGTGCCCATCAACATCAAGCGTTTGGTAGGAGCTCACTAGATCACGTCCGTCTAAAAAGCTCAGCAGGTCGAAAAGCTGACCGGGCTCATTGGGAACTTTAATCGCTACGATCTCAGAGTCCGCAACGTAATGCCCATACTTCGCAGTCAAAGCCCGAAGCGCCACGAAATGAGGGATACAAACTAGTTGCAGGATGCCCGCGCGGCCGACATTCGCAATGTGGTAAGCCCAAATGTTCACGGGCGGCAAACAGCGTTTCAGCAGTTCCGCAATCTCTTCTAAGCGTCCCGGTTCATTGGGAAGAAGAACGCTTATGTGCTTGGCCATCGACTACTCCAAAAACGGGCGTTTACGTCCAGACTGGTTGATTATAAACGAATCTAACCCCAACTGAACTAATCTTTTGCGGGTTGGTGAACCCGAACTCGCGATGGCTCCTCGACTCGCGCGCGGTAAGCGAAGTGACGTGAACCCCGATTTTCGCCCGAACGGAAATACTCATTCAGACGAAGAAAGGGAGAAACGGATGTCACAGAAGAAACACACCGAAGAACAGATCCTGTCCGCGGGCTATGTCAACGGAGATTCGTATGCCGATCTGGTGATCCTCGGCGTCGGATCCGGCGGTCTCGTCGATTCAGTGGCCTCGCTGCTCGCAAAGGGAGATGGCAGCTTTTCGCTAGGCTCGGTCGCCACGCTCGCTGGATTGGATTGTCAGCAGATCGCCCTCGCTGATTTCGACGGCAACGGACACGCGGATGTCGCCGCCGGCTGGGAATTCTTTCTCACCCTGAAAGGTCGCGGGGACGGAACGTTCGGGCCCCCCGTGACTAGCCCCAAGTAACAACGAGTTCTACTTGCGCCGCCTTGCTCATGTCTATGCTGAAGCAGAGCGTCGAGGGTTGCATATAGAGCTTGAGGTAATCCGCATTCCTGAGTACCCGAATGCTCAGCGCGCGGCGGAAGTGTGGCGACCGCTTAACCTTGGTCCAGGCAGCTACCTGCTGAAATTTGGCGGCAGGAAATGGATGGTTCCGCTTCTGGAGAAGGGCGAACTTCTTATCGGTAACGCGAAGAAGTACGAGAGTCAGGATCTCGGTCCTGCAATAAGAGACAACGAAACAGAATTTGGGCAGAAATTTTACGGAATCACGGTGGGCGTGCCCGAGTGCCAAGCGGACCCAAAGGGAAGGCAGAAGATGAAAGGGCCAGTGATCGGGTATGTCAAGATGACAGCTCAGTGGGCGAGTGACTACATGATGGCCTGCTTTGGGATGGAGTATGACTGTCGCTTATACGATGACTTCTCGCAGGCGGGTTGTGATCCGTATGATTCGTGTCTTGTTATCAAACAGCCTCAACGGTTCATCGATCGATTGAGGGCATGCGGCCAAGAAACCTGGCCAGCATGGGAGTTCGCCAATTCTTACGTTTCCTACCGTGACCCTCACGGTCGGATTGGCGAGCCGGTGGGATTACCCTTCTGCAAACATTTCCGATTCGGGTACCAAAAGGAATACCGGACGGTTTGGATGCCGCCCAAGCCTGAACCTTCTTTGTCCAGCACTCGGCTGACGCTCGGGCCTCTCACTGATTACTGCGAACTGCTAACCTTGTAAGTTAAGAGGCTCTTTTTCATTCACGTAGATTGTAGAGAGCAGCTTCCCGCCCCGAGCGCGGACGATCTTACGCAAATCCGCTAAATTGAGCTTTGCCGTGCAAGCGCAGTAGGGGCACCGAGTGCGCCGGATGTCCTGCGGTCTGGCCCGTAAGTTGATAGAGTCTTGTCCGCGATTATGCTTCGACGAATACGGCGGGTAAGATCAAGATCGTTATGCCCGTTCTTGGAATTATCCGCAGTCGGAGCGGAACCGGATGTGGTTCCTGATTCATCTTGGTGTTGTCAACTTTAGCGCCGCTTGCGCCCGTACCGACACCGGTCGTTGCACTCGCGACGGCTGTCTTTTGGTCCGCTGTCGAGGTCTTCGAGCGATGCGCGCGCACAGGAGGAGTGCTTTTACCGGAGAACCGTTCCACCTGGGCTAGACGCGAAACCCGCCATATACCGGGATGGCCGAAGTTTTGTTGAACGAGTTCACTATGACCGACGCAAGCAGCCCAGCATCGAGCGGACCAGCCGGAGCCCACTTCGAAGGCCAGGTCGGGGCCTCCTATCTGCTGGCCATGCTCGCAAACGCTGAACCTCGCGGGTTGCCCGGTACGATCATCGACCGCGTCGAGTGCCAAAGAGCTGCCGAGGGATATCCGCTGGATGATGTCATCGTCCATGCCCATGATCCGTCCGGGAACAAGGCCGCGCTTGAAATCCAAGTCAAGCGGGACATTACCTTCGCGCCGAAGGACCCTATTTTTAAGAAAGTCGTTGCGCAAATCGCCAAGGCGGCTGCAAAGGCAGATTTCTGGATCAGCCATCATGAATTGGGTATCGCGATTTCGCAGAGTTCCCACAAGATCGACGGCGCATACCAAGATGTCCTTACCTGGGCACGCCAGTTGGGGGACGCCAAGACTTTTTTCGAGCGCATCAAACGCCCTGGTTCCGCCAACGATGACATGCGCACTTTCGTTGATACCCTTAGAACTCATCTGAAGGACGAGGGCGCCGCGCATGATGACGAAACCGTTTGGCGTCTACTCGGCCGGCTGCATATTCTGCCCTTTGATTTCAACGCAAGTGGCTCGGCGTCAGCGGAACTTGCAAAAGAACGCGCTGTGAGCGCGCTTCATCCGGAAGACGGCCTGCGCGCGGGGGAACTCTGGAAGGTGCTAACAGAACTCGCGACTGATGTCGCCAAGTCCGGCGGAGACAGGACACGAGGGAAGCTGCTCGGCGACCTGGCGTCTTTCCGCCTTTCGGGCGACCGTAAAAACCTTCCAGCCCGTCAGGCATTGGCTGAGGCGTCCCGAAACACGCTTGCCGATATCAGCGACAAGGTCGCCGGGGTCATGCTCACCCGGCATGAACGCGCGGCCGCGGTTCACAACGCGCTGGACCGGGGTCGATACGTCGAAATCAGGGGCAATGCCGGCGTTGGAAAATCCGGCGTACTGAAACATTTCGCGGCACAATCATCGACCGACGCTCCGATTATCGCGCTTAGCCCGTCCCGCACTGTTGCCAAAGGCTTTACAGCACTGCGCTCCATTCTCGGGTTCGACGGCACCGCGCATGACCTCCTCTGCGATTTAGCTGCGAGCGGCGGCGCGCTTCTTTTTATAGACGGTCTCGACTTCTTCGGTGCCGAAGAACGCTTGACGGTGATAGACCTTGTGCGGGAAGCCGCCAAAACTCCCGGTGTGTCTGTGATCGTCACAGCACGCCGCGACTTCGGAGTCGCGGAACCGAACTGGCTGCCATCTGAGTCTCTTGATAAGTTGGGTCGCGCGGAGCCAATTTTCATCGATGAGCTCAGCGACGGCGAAACCGATGAACTGCGGAGTGCGGCGCCACAGTTGACGGCGCTCCTGGCGGAAAGTCACCCGGCCCGGAATGTTGCACGCAACCTTTTTCGCCTTTCGCGCCTCGCAAATCGGCCATCCGGCGCGCCCACACTTCGCACCGAGGCTGAGATGGCCCAGGAATGGTGGCAATCAGCAGACGGCATTAAAGACGCAGGCCATCGCGAGCGGGCGCGCGCACTGAAGCTTCTGGCGGAACAGGCACTGGCGGGGGCGGATCACCTTAGCGTCGCGGGGATCCCCGCCGCCGCTGTCGATGCGCTCGTCGCCAGCGAGAGCCTGCGCGACCTCGGCAACGACCGGGTGGCCTTCCAACACGACGTTCTTCGCGAGTGGGCAGTCGCCAATCTGTTATTCTCCGATCCCTCACTGATTGAAAAACTGCCGTTGGACCGGCCTGCGCCCGCCGATCTCATCCGGGGCGTTGAGTTGACGGCACGGCTGATGCTTGAGCGCACGTCGGACATTGAGGGCTGGCGGTCTTTGTATCTCTCCGTTACCAAGCCCGGCTTCAATGAATCATGGGGCCGTGCGGTATTGCTGGCACTCGTGCGCTCGGAGATCGCGGGCGAGATGCTCGACAAGGCCTCTGGGATTCTGTTCTCGGACCGCGCAAAACTTCTATGCGAACTTATCCACATCGTCATGGCCGTGGAAAGCGAGCCCGCCAGCAAACATTTCGCCGCATTGGGTGTCGATCCAAGCATGATTCCGGCAGGAATGAATGTCCCTGATGGACCGTCCTGGTCGAGGTTGATGCTCTGGATTCTCAAGAGGGGCGTCGGCATCCCTGCGGCTGCGCTCCTGGACGTTGTTTCGCTCTATACTAGCTGGTCGTTCGCATTTCTAGGGAGAGATCCGTTGACGCCAACCATCGCTCGATGGTTGTACTACTGGCTAAGCCAGATCGATCCTGCCCTGGGAGTGACCAGCGCCGATGGGTCTCAAAGATCGTTCAACGGCGAACTGAAAAATGACGAGATCGGCAGGCTTGCGGAAGGTCTCCGGACGGGCTTCCTCTTGTACTGCAATCACACGCCCGACCTCGCCGTAATGTACCTGAATTCGTTCAGCAATCGCCCGTATCCAGAACGCGCATTGCAGAGTCTTCTGAAATCCCGCGGAATGCTGGCGCAGGCGGCACCGAAAGAGCTGGCTGAACGCACTGCCGAATACCTCATGCCGAAGGGCGATGAGGAGGATGAGGAAGAGTACAACGGTCCGTTTCCCAAAGCGTTCAAATTTGCGGATTGGGATTTCGTTCCCGCGGCGCCGACGCAGGGACCATTTTATGAGCTACTCGTAAATGCACCTCAGCATGGATTGCCTCTGATACGCCGTGTCGTCGATCACGCGATTGCGTTCAAGACGAACGGCAACGACTTTGGCACCAATGCAATTACGATCACCTATCGGGATGGCAGTGAGCAAGTCTTTTCGTGGCCTCGGTCTTATAACTGGTCGAGAGATGTGGGTGCCGGACCCTCTGTCGTCGCATCGGCGCTGATGGCTCTCGAAGCGTGGGCGCAGGGACGGATCGAAAAAGGCGAGTCCGTGGATGCGGTGTTGGCCGATGTCATTGGACAATCACCGGTTCCGGCGGCTTATCTCCTGGTTGCCGTCGATCTGTTGCTGTCGCATTGGCCGAAAACCCATGAGGCGGCAGCGCCTTTCGTAGCTTCTCCCGAATTGCTCATTCTCGATCGCCTAAGAGCGGCACACGACAACGTCAAGATGCCCGACATATTCGGCCTTGGAGAAATTCAAAAGCCGCCCATGGGTCCTGTGACGCTCGATAGCCTGAAGGCAAGAGCCTCGCGCCGCGTGGCTCTTGAGCGGCTGCTCGATCTTTACGCAGTGGGGACATTCGATGTGGACCGTCCGATCCTTACCGACCTCTTGCGTCGGGCGGCAACCAGACTCGGCCCGCCACAAGGACAATCGGACCTGGGCGACCCGGAATTCATGGTATTGCACGCTCTCAACCGCATTGACCCAAGTAACTGGCGGAAGGCGACCGTTCAAACGGCGGACGGCCCGCGGAACGTTTTGGAGTACGTGCCCCCCGCTGCGGAGAGTGACCACCTCAAACCTCTGCAAGACGAGATACAGGAGCGGAATCAAGATTCGTCGATGCAAATGTCCATCCGAATTGCGATGAACGACCCGGCGCGTTCGTCGCCGGAATCCGCCGCCGCCGCTGTGAAATGGGCGCAGGCTGTGGTGGACAAACCCGCCGGGAATGAAACCGAACAGTGGATGCGCGCGGAAGCGGTAGTCTCGGCCGCAATGATCGCGGCCCGCGATGGCGGCCCGGACCTTATCGCCGCCCATGGCGACTGGATTCGCGAGACATTCAAGGGGGCATACAACGGCAATGAGGACCACGCGCATAGAATGCGCGGTGGCCTGCAATACAACCCGTTCGCGATCGCGTTTCTGGGAACTGCGCTGTTGCTTAAGAACAGCTTCGACATGGAGGATGTTCGTAAACTGCTCGAATCCGCTGGAGCCCGCAACCCCGCAGCGGCTCAGGGCTTTGATCACGCCGCAGGGATTCTCCAAGCCATCGACGGGCGCCTGATACGTGCCATCTTGCGTTGCGCGTTTGCAGCCTGTGTTCATCCTTCGCGGCAATGGGATATGCCGGAGGAGGACTATACGGAGCGCGTGGAAGCCCGTCGGCGCGAGGTTGCGAGCGCGATACAGGCTGAAGTCGCGTCGTTGCAGGGTTCGGGAGCTGAGCCGGATTGGCCCTCCTTTGAATCGTCTCGTACGGATTCCCGCCATCACTTCAGACGCCGCGAGCGCGCGCAGCCAGAAGAACGGCCAGCGCTATACACGGATCATCAGGCAGCGGCATTGTGGCTCGGCAAAGCTGCAGACACTTTTGATGTTTCGAAGCAGCCCTGGCTGCGCGATCTGGCGAAATCCTATTTGACCTGGACTGCTGTTGGGAACGGCTCTGATTTGAGCAAGGAGGACGACCCGGATAGAACCCCGCACGAATGGAATCGCGTCTATTTCAACCTGGTTGCGCGCTGCCTTCCCGGTTTGACAATTCCTCAAATCGACGAACTGGCCCTGGGGCTCATCCTCGAACTGCCGGGGGAGGCGTTCCTCGACGCGATGACAATCTTTCTTCGAAGCGTTGATGAAGTGTTTTTCAACGACAAGTTACTTAGCGACGCAGAGGCTGTTCATATCCGTACCGCTCTCGCTCGACGTCTGATGACATCGCGACAGTGGGAGTGGCATCGCCGCGACCTGTCCGACACGATGACAACCCATTTGGGGCCTGCTATCGCGGCTCTTTTCTTTAGTGATTTCGGCCATTTCCAACCCGCGAAATGCTACCTCTTCCCGCAAGCAATCGAGCGACTGGGGCCTTTTCTTTCGTTGCTGAAGGAACTTGCCGAGGCCGGGCCGTTTCTCTCTGTGGCGACGACGCTCTTAAACCTTCTCGAAGTTTCGCCGAAGCCGGCTCATTTGCCTGTTATCTGCGCGGCCGCGAAAAGCTGGCTAACGGCCCATCCTGAGAGCAGCGAGTTTTGGATTGGGCAAGCCGTCGGTCGCCGGGTCTGTGTCGTCATTGAGAAGATTTTTGCGCTTCAACCGGGACTGTTCGCGATGGATCAGCCTCCAAGGCGGGAGATCGACGACCTGCTGGGCAAACTCATTCGCCTCGGCGTTGCCGAAGCCCATCGGCTCGAAGAGGCTCTTCGGCAGGACGATCAATCATGACGCGCCTTTCAAGCCTCGCTTACAATCCATCTGAGACGCGCCGCCTATTGCGTGACAGACTTCCGCGATTTTTGGGTACTCCCAACAATACGGTTTCGCCGACGATTGCAAGAGCTCTCATCAAGGACGAATTGCTCCTTGACCTCATGCTCGGCATGAATATAGAATTTGCGCGCGATGCGGAACGAGCCAGGACCATCTATGAGGCCGCACTCCCGGAAAATTCTAATGAGCCAAGTCTCTCAACACTTATCGACGACGGGCTCGTACGGGTTGTATGGCGGATATGGTGTTCACCGATCCACCCTACAACGTGGACTACGCGCCTGAGGATGCGCAAGGGGGCCGGCGTGGCTTAGGACCCTGACGGTTCGATCCACAGGGAAGCGGCAGGCCTGTTCCACCAATCCCAGGGGACCTTCCCACCGGACCCAGATAGCGCAGACGCGGGCGGCGCCCCTGCGGCGCGTAGTGATCCGGATCGTCTCAGGCCCGTCAGTTTTGCCGCCGACGAAGGGATTCCGGGCCAACTCCGGCTGGGCGTCCCCCTCCAGCTCCACGGCTACCTCGAACTGAGCAGGCCGCCGACGCTTACCGGTGACGATGCGAAGGACCGCTTCGATCGCGTCGCCGATAAAGGCCGATTCGGCGACCCTGAAGGTCAGCGAAATCCGGTTCCGCGGATATGCCAGCACCGCATCGGTGGCAATGATCAGCAGGATGACCGCGCTTACGTCAAAGGTGAGGAAATAGAGAGAGCGTTGAAATACGAGAACCAGCCAGGGCACAGGCAAGAGCGCGCCGAACAGCAGCACCGCCTTCCTGGTGGGACGAATCATCTCGGAGCTTCCGTCTTTTCCAGCGTCTGACGAATGACCTCATCAGTGGTAGTGCCCTCGATGTCGGCCGCCGCAGTCGCGGTCACGCGGTGCCGGAGCGCCGGAAGCAGCAGTTCCTTGACATCGTCGGGAATCACGAAGTCGCGGCCTCGAAGGACGGCATAGGCTCGGGAGGCCGACGCCAGCATGTTGGCGGCCCGGGTGGAGGCTCCGACTTCGAGGCTGGGGTGTTCGCGAGTTGCGCGAATGAGGTCCACGATGTAGGTCAGCACCGGTTCGGCGAGGGTAACCGTTCTGACCGCCGCCCGGATTTCGGCCAGCGTGGCCTTGTCGGCGACCGGCTGCAGCGCGAACTGACTGAGATCGGGCATTGCCGACCGGTTCCCATGCCGGCGTACGATCTCGATTTCCTCGTCGCGACCGGGATAACCCATGACGATTTTAAACAGGAACCGGTCGAGCTGGGCCTCGGGAAGCGGATAGGTTCCCTGCTGCTCAATCGGGTTTTGCGTTGCGATGACCATGAAGGATTCACCCAGCGGGTAATCGCGACCGTCGATCGTGACCAGCCTTTCATTCATGGCCTGGAGCAGCGCTGCCTGCGTCTTGGGCGGAGTCCGGTTGATCTCGTCTCCCAGAAGCAACTCAGCGAAGATCGGCCCTCTGGTGAGCACGAACTGATTGGTCTGGAAATTAAAAAGGTTGGTGCCCAGGACATCGCCGGGCATCAGGTCGGGCGTGAACTGAATCCGGCCGAACCGCAATGACAGGGACGCCGCAAAACACTGGGCGATCAGAGTCTTGGCCGTGCCGGGAACTCCTTCGAGCAGAATATGACCGCCGACCAGCAGACTGGTCATCATCAAATCGATGACTTCGTCCTGCCCGACGATCGCTTTGCCCACCTCAGCCTTTGCGGCTTCAACCGTTTTTCGTACGGACTCGAGATTCACTCAGAACCTTCTTTCGCCAGAAATAGATTTGTTTGGCCTCCGCCAGGGCGGCTCGGGAACTGTTGCCTGTGGCGGCGGCCGGCGGCACCGGTCTGCCGGTCCGAGCAAACCATGCCCGGAGTGCCGAGGGATCTGTAGCCGGAGGAGCATGGAGGCGCATGGCGACATCCCTCAGGGCCACTTCCGCGTATCTGCCCGCCAGAAACTGAACGTGGCCGCCGCCCGCCAGCAGACGCGAACCGCTTTCGATCAAGCTGGCTTTGCCTGTACCGAGCGGAGGAGGAAGCTTCCGGGGCGCGCCAAATCTGGCGGCCGAGGCCCAGATGAGAAGCGCCGCAGCGACTGCCAACTGGATGGTGACCAGCACAAACGGCCATCGGAAGAGAATTGCCGCGGTGTGCTCGGGAGTCGTTTCAAAGCCGTGGATGGATTCCTCAAACACCGCGGTTCCCGCCACGCCCTCGTTTGAGCCAAGCAAATCCTGAATCAGCCGATATACGGCGGACGCGTTCCTGCCCTTGCCGAGTCCGTGATTCGCGAACCAGTCGGGATCCGATACGAGGACGAGTCTCCGGTTGCCCTGGCGAACCTCTCCGACCAATATTCCTTCCGGGGCTGAAACGAGAGCGGTCAACTTCTTCGACTGAACCAGCTGCGGCGCATTGATTACCGGCGCGTCCGGAAAGCGCTGGTCTGCCTGCCAGCGGCTGATGCTGCTGTACCGCCCGAACGTAGCTTTGGGATCGACCAGGCCAAGGACCCGGGCCACCTCGTCTCCTTCCACCAGATCGTCTTCGGCCAGGCGATCGGGATGGAGTTCGTCGGGCGTGCCCTTGCGCTTCGGGAGGATTAAGAGAACGGCGGGCGCTTCGTCAATCCATTTCTTCACCGCCGGAAGCACATCCCGGCCGGTCTCCGGTTCGGCAATGACAACGACCTCGTTGGCTCCCGTGTCTTTGCCCTTACTCCCGCCGCCTTGGGATACTTTCACGCCCAGTTGTGCCAGCATTTTATAAGCAGCTGCGTAACCGATCGCCGATCGGGAGTTAGTGCTCGGACCGGAGATATCGGGGACGCCGAACTTCGAGTTATCGCGCGTCATGAAGTAGAAGGAGCAAAAGAAGACGAGTCCGGCCGCTCCGAACCACAGGATCATGATCCTGCGCGGAAAGATCTCCTCCGTCATTCCGAGGCCCCGGCCGACTGAATCCGGAACGTCTGGAAACTCCGGCGGACCAGCGCGTAGTCATTCTCTACCACGGGCCGGTCGCCGAACCAGGCGCCTTCCACGCGCGCCACAATGTCGCCAAACGCCTGTTTCTCGGCGCCGGCAAGAGCGAGCGCTTTCACCAGTTCGCGGCTAGTGAGCGAATCAGAGACATCGGCGTCCAGGCGCCTGCGGAGCAACGCGACGGTCTCAACCAGCAGGCTGTGCATAGCTTCGGAATACTGGCCGCTGGCGGCGAACCGGTCCGCTTGGAGCAAAATTTCGGCAGGCCGGAGGGGGCCCACAGGATCGTCCTCAGCCTCGCTTCCTCCCCCGGGCCCGTTCGCGCCGGTGCGGCGGCGGAGCCCGGGAAAAGCAACGCCGGCAAACGCCAGGATCAGCACGACGGCGCAAATTACCGCCATCCACAGAAGCATCTGAAACAAGGTGCCCCAGGGATTTTTAGAGTCGAGATCCTTAGCATCAGGAGGCGGCGCGGCGGGGAGCTGTATCATTTCCACTCGGGATTGGGCTTGATGCGACTGCGGCGATCGGGCTTCGCTGGGCAGTTGCCGCTGGACGTCGAGGCTCTCGATGGCCGCCGCGGCGGCCTTGCCGACCTCGGCCGGCGTTTGCGCGAAGGCGCAGAACGGGATGCAGGAAAACGCGAGCATCAGCGACGCGACCGCGGTGGCGCGAAGTCTGTCTATCGCCCTGAGGCGCCGCGCAGCGACGGACCCGAAGGCATTCACAACATGCTGGCCCGTAATGGGCCCTCCCAGAGCGTTACGAACGCCAGCGGCGGCGAGAACTCGTGCCCCATTCGCCTGCGAGCTATGTCGAGTTCCCACGGAAGCAAAGACCGATACTCCTTCAGACTGTCGGCGGTTTCGGAACCCGGGGTTACGCCGAAGTGGGCGGGAGTGTCATCGGGCGAATTGCCATCTTTGGCGGGTTGGGCCGGCGAACCGTTTTTTTCTTCCTTCGTGGCTTCTTTGGTACCGGACTTCGAGTCCGCACCGGAAGCCGAGGGGATCGCAGGGGTGGGATTGCCGGTTAACTGCGCGTACTGTCTCAAGGAATCGAGAAACGACACCTGATCCCATTTGCCTTCCTGAACGATGGCTACCCGCTCTTTCCAATAGGCCGCATACTTTTCCGCCCGATAGGAGCGCATGGGTCCGTCGAAGACGGAGCCGGCTCCCCACAGCAACAGCACCGCGATCGCCGAGCCGACAGCGGTGCGCAGGAAGCGAATGGGTCCGTCAGGACGAGGAAGAGTCCAGGCGCGGTTCAAAACAATAAACACAGTACCGAAGATCAAGAGAGTGGCGGGCAGTGACAGGAACAGTAAGACGCGCTCGAACTGCTCGACGGCGATGAGATGTTCGAATCCGGCGAGGTTGGAGCGGCTGAATCCACCTTGTTTCGGCTGCCCGACCAGGCTGAATCCCCATGCGGCGAGTCCGGATGCCACGGCGGTCCAGAAGGTGAGCTGAAACAGGATGGCGATCTGAGCCTGCACTTTGCCCTGCGCCCGGCCGTCTTCGAGAAAGCTTTCGAGAACCACTCCGATAAGAATAGAGAATGCGCCGGAGACCGGAATGAGTGTGAGCACGTCCCACGATTCTTCCCGCGGATCCGTGGTGACGCCCAGAAGAAGCCTCAGAGCCAACAGCGTGACGACAACGACCGCGATGCCGAGGCGCTCTGGGATGGCCGACACTGCTTCCCCGGTCACCTGCATTACGCGTTCGACAGAACCCGGATGCCAGCGGAATCGCCCCAGAAATGCCTGCGCCGGGGCCAGAGCCATGGGTTTGCCACCGTACATGAGGCTCTTCATGGCTTCGATGGCTTCGGATTTGTCAGCGCTGTGAACGACCGCATAGCGGTCCGCCACAAACTCGCGCCGCCTCACGATCCCCACGTACAGGGACGCCAGAAGGAACAACACAATCAGGCCGAGGGCGACAAAAAAACTAACGACGAATGTTTTCGATGCCTCGGTAAAGAACGGCACTGTGGGCGAGAACAGATAAGAAGCGTCGAGACTGCCCGGTAACACGTCGGTATAGGCGCTGAGGACTCGGGCCGGGTTCAGTATCCATATGAGCCACAGTTTTACGGGAATGAACATCGGGGCCGTTACCAGCCCGGCGCGAGCCATATACAAGACGTTGGTGTCCTGGCCCGCGATGTGCCCGAGTTCATGATCGATTACGAAGCGAAACCGCTCCATTTCTCCAGGCGCGCGCCGAAGGAAAAGCGCCTGCAGGCCCCCTGTAACGACGACGGTCTGGTAAAGGCCGCTCCCAAAAACGTAAGCGTCCACCGTTCGCCAGGATCCGGGCACGTAGCAGGTTTCGATTTCCACATGGAGGCTGAGTTCGGCCGCGCGCTGGCGCACATACTCCTGAACGCGGGCATGCGCCGGCGCAAGATCGACTCTTTTCTTCACTCCATTGAGAAGCACAATCGGCCGGAAAACGGCGCGTTCGAGCATCACCCGGCGGGTGATGAGACAGGCAATTAGAAAGAAGGAAACGAGGAGGATGGGACTCCAATAATCTCCCGCGCGTAGCAATACCCGGATTTCGCCGCTGAAGAGCACCGTTACCAGCAGGGCGATGATGCATACCAGCATCGCCACCATTCGGCCGTCTCGTCCCGCGTTGAGAGTTTGGGGTAATGGCGTCATGCGCGTTCTGGTTTTGCGGCGAATTTTTCCGCAATCGCGTTCGCGATCCGGTTAATATCCTCGTTGGAGAGCTTCGGCGCTGTAGGCGTTTCGTTTTCGGAGGAAGCCGTCTCGCTTTCCCGATACCCCAGCTTCTTCCTGACGTAATCGACGATAGCCGTTACACCCTTCGAGGCTGCGTCCTTCGCAACTCCGAGAACCAGCGGAATCAGGAAGAGCGACATCAGCGAGTCCACTGAGAACTCGAGGCCCGCGCCCAATTCTCTGTCGGTCCTTTCGGGCCCAGCGGTCAGGAATTCGGGATTTTGACTTCCCTCCGCCCACATTTGTTCAAATAAGTCGGCCTCATCCGGGGCGATCTCAACCACAACCTCGCGTGCAATTTCCTTGACAGTTCGCTTCACTTTCACTTCTCCCGAGGAACAACAGCTTAACATTGGTCGGTCTCTATAAACGATGTCCGCCTCGAGATTTCGAACGGCGTGGCCCAGTGCGGATAAGTGCGCTTCCTCTTGCCGTTCGCCAGTTCCACAAACTTCCTCACGGCGCAGGGCCGATGAAAGTTGAGATAGGGATTCAGGTGCTGGCCGGGCCCGCAAAAAGGGTCGGAATACCGGCCAAATTTGCGCTAATAGGTTTTGAACTCGCATAGAGCTGCGCCGCAAGCGTCTTGTTGTGAGCGAGCACGAGGGCCGGGCGTCCAATGTTCTGGATCACTTTCGCCATCGTGAACGTCTTGCCGGAGCCGGTGACACCCAGCAGCACTTGATACCTTCGCCAGTCGAGGCCGATCTGGCAATCGACGTTCATCCGATTGCGGAAGCACTGAGTACATCCGTGGGAGGCACGGCGGGAGGCCAGGTGATCCAGTTGACTGGGCGCGGCTTCACCGCTGACAATACTTCGGTTTCGTTTCGCGCTGCGGGTCGTACAGCGAAGGCCACCAATGTGGCAGTACTCAATGGGGGACTGGTCCAGCTCACGACTCCGCCATCACCGGCGGAAAGCAATGCGCCTGTGGAAGTTGAAGTAATTGCAACGGTAAACGGTGTGGACAGCGCGCCACTTGCGTATCGCTACATTGTTCCCAACCGGCCCGTCTTCCAATTCACGGCTTCCTGCCGGATCGGAAACGGGGAAGCGATGAATTCGTTGCTTGCGGAGGCTTTCAACGCCGATGGCAGCGTGGCGCAGGAGACGATTACGCTGTCGGCGGACGAGACCGTGTTGGAGGATGCCTCGGGTCACCTGGTTACGAGCGTGAATGTGCCGCCGGGGACGAACGTATCTATTCTGGGAGTGGGGCCAATTTCCGCGCGGGTGAGCGCTTTGCCTGGTTTCGTGGAGAAGGCGAAGTTTCAGGAAGGTCCGCCCTGCAAGCTTCCCTAAGGGTGGCTCCGGCGAAGACGTAGATCTGAAGACTGCACTGTGTGCTCGTATGGCGAAAGCAACGAAACCGGTGGCCACGTTCAGCGCACCCAACACTACCGCCTCAATCCAACGCTCAACCCGCCCACGAAGGCGACGACCAACAGCGTTCTGCGCGCCGCCCCGAATACACGGCCAAAGTCGGCAACGTCGAGATTGCAGTTTGGAAGAACGTCGGCCAGAATGGCGACTTCTTCACCGCGTCTTCTCTGGTGATTCGCTACAAAGACGGCACAAGCGGCGAATTCAAGGACGGGAGCAGCTACGGCCAACTCGACCTGCTCGCCCTCGCCGAGGCTGCCCGAGAAGCGAGCGCGAAGATTCCGAAATGTCCAAGAGTCGCGCCCAAGGCCGTTAATCGAGAATTTCTGGGGGCCATCAAAAAAGGTGGCCCTTTTCCCCCGCGCTTTGCGCCTTACTTGTTTGGAACCGCTTTTTTTAGCCGAACGCCGGGTTGATCATCGTTCAGGAACTCGATCCCGGCTTTTTCCAGCGCTCTCTTCACCAGCGACAGAGTGAAGGTTCTGGACCCTATCTCACCGCTAAACGATTCCATGCGCCGTACTGTCCCGATGGAAACACGTGCTCGCTTTGAAAGTTCGATTTGCTCGATTCCGAGCAATACGCGCGCGGCGCGGAAGGCGTCGGCGCCCACCTCGACAACTTCGGCCGCGCGGGACTAGTGCAAGGCTTGGACGGTAACTTCTATGGAACTACCTACGGCGGGGGCGCAAACAGCTCTGGAACGATTTTCAAAGTCACTCCCGGTGGGATACTTACCACGCTGCACAGTTTCTGCGCCCTGCCTAACTGTACGGATGGCAGCATTCTTCGGACGGGGTTAGTCCAAACCAGCAGCGGCAATTTCTACGGGACAACGGCGGCTGGCGGGACCAATGGAGCAGGGACCATATTTAAAGTCACGCCGGGCGGCGAACTGACGACTTTATATTCCTTCCCTTGCCCCGCGACTGGGACGTGCGAGTTTGGCGCAGACCCCAACCAGCTTGTATTGGCCAATGATGGCAACCTTTATGGGACGACTTATCAGTACGGGACTTTTTTTAAGGTCAGTCAGAGCGGCGAAGTGACTACGATTCCCACCTCCGAGAATCTCGGAACTCCGCACGCGCCTTTGATTCAAGCATCGAACGGGGACTTCTATGGAACTGAATTATTGGGCGGTGCCACGGGCCTCGGCGCGGTCTTCCGGCTAACGACTAGCGGTACAGTGACCACGCTGTACAGTTTCTGTCCGAAGTTGGTCGATAATATTTGCCCGGACGGCGAGGTGCCTTATGCCGGGTTGGTTCGATTCCGGGTAACAAGGCGTATATGGTGCAAAGCTTTTTTGCACAAGCTGTTCCGCTTCTTCCGATCGCGGGTCTTCTCCGCGGCGTCTAAAGCCAGAGCCGCTATTGCAAGCCGCCCTTTGTCCGTTAAAATGATTGTCGCTTCCTTGCAGATAGAAACGGTGCTCTTCTTCATGTATATGTCTTCGGCTGGATTTTTCTCGCCCGATAGACAAACAAAAGGCGAGCATAGGTGCAGGACAGTCGCGATTCGAAAGGATGTTCCTTGCGAGCACGGGGAACTTGGAGCGCTTCGTCTTTTCGTGCAGGGTGAAGGTTCCCGCGTGCAGCACGATCCATGCCGTGCTGGATCGCCACGACCTGGTGACCCATCCGCGGCGGTCGAGAACGCGTGCCGAGGGTACGCCTTTGTCGGAAGGGCTAAGTCCCAATGAACTGTGGTGCACGGACTACAAGGGCGAGTTCATGCTCGCGGATCGGCGTTACTGTTACCCGTTGACCGTCACGGACCATGCGTCCCGCTATCTGCTGCTCTGCGAAGCCATGGAGTCGAACGCGGAACGGTTTGCGCTGACCGCATTCGAAAGGCTCTTTCAGGAGCGCGGCCTCCCCGGGCGATCCGCTCCGATAACGGCGTCCCGTTCGCCTCGCCCAACGGGCTGTTCAACTTATCGCGGCTTTCCGTCTGGTCCGGACATCGAGATAAGTGGCTCGCCGAACAGGATTCAAACCTAACCCCTTTCGGTAGACAAAAACATGAAAGAGGGTGCATCTTTAGCACTCCGGCGTTCCGGGACTGCGCACTCGCGCATCGTGCATCAATCTCGGATGCGTTGAGCTTGCACCTTGCACCAGCAGTGTCTAATTATCGCCTCGGGGTCTGGTGGACGCGACTCTCGGAAGCAACGGAAGCGAAATAAAGATCAACTCTGTCACGAGGCTTATTGCGTCCCGATTGCCATGTTTGAGAGCCCAGAGTGCGTTGTTCGGCCTGCAGCATCAAGTCGATGCCGTGAGATGAAGGTGGGCGTTGCGGGATGCGCGTGCTCGACGCAGTGATGCGTGGTGAGTGCAGTGCGGATCTGGTGCTAAAGATGCACCCTCTTTCATGTTTTTGTCTACCGAAAGGGGTTAGGTTCGAATTCTGTTCGGCGAGCCACTTATCCGGCCGGCGAGTCGGCGGTGTTGCGGAATTGAACAACTCCGCCACCACGCGCGCTTCAAGTTGCAGAAGGGTGTCGAATCCCGTTAACTAATTGCTCGTTGCGATACCGTAGACCGCGAACGCACCGTTCGGCGATTCATTGAACGGCGCAAACGTGACGCCACCGTCGCTGGAGATCCGAAGCGCCCCTGCCGATCGTCCACGATGAGTCGCACCGGCTATCCCTCGGCGAGTTGCGCTCCCGCAGCGCTCGCTTCCGTTTCACCGGGTGCCTTCAGTGTAGCGGACGGCGGTTCGGCATGAAGACCGAACGGGTTCTCCAGCGGCTGTAACGTTTTCTCTTCCAGGTCGATGTAGCCGGGATACTTGAATAAACTCTCGAACACTGTCGAATCTCCTGTCTTGAACGAGGGAGGTTCGACCAGTATGAGTGAAAAACTTATGTGACGCCGGCCCAGGTGAGTGCGATCAAAGCAAGGCGGTTACCCGCTTGACGCCACATAATCTTGGAGGCCACATATCGCATAGTATGTGGCGCGCCACATACTATGCGTTGAAGCGCTCGTACGGTTTTGTGCGGGGGTGCTGAGCGATCGGTATCCCTACCGCGACAGCCACTTATTTCAGAAAAACAGCTGGGAGGGGGAACCGCGTTCGTTATCATGTGTCAGTCGTAACGTGGCGGCGCGCTACGCCTCCGTCATTCATGTGCGGTATTCGCATAATATTTCTTAGCCAAGATAGAATATTTGTTCTGGGTGGTGCAGCGATTCATGAAGTAAGTCGAAAGAGCTTGCCGAGCGTTGCGTTCGGGCACAGCGTCGCCGGTGCGCCAAATATTCGAATTCTGTTGTACAATCACCTCCCATGGACCTTTCAGAAGCCATCCTCGCGCTAAAGGAATATCGCAACCGTCTCGAATCGGCCCTAGGGAGCCTTGAAGACGCTTCCGAATTGCAAGTTCGACAGTCTTCTTCGCAAGTCCGCCCGAACGCAACAGGAAGACGGACAAGCGGGCTCCGCGAAAGCCTGAAGGAGGACGGAAAAGGGCTGGATGCCGATTGGCCCAGGCACCGAGGGCTCTACCGAAGTTCCTGTAGGGTCAAAAAGCGTGATCAGAAATGAGCTGTCGCCATGCCAGTCCAAGGCAAGAAAGACCGCATAACCGAAAGGGTTAGGTTCGAATCCTACCTGCGGAGCCACTTATCTCAAACAAAACAAGGCGTCCGGTAAACAGAAACATGAAAGAGACTTCATCTTGAGCACTTCCAGCATCGCCGGACTCCGCACTCCGCTCATCAGGCATCACTGCGGCGAGTTCGCGCGCATCCCGCAGTGCGCACTTTCATCTCACCGCGTCGTCTTGGATGCCGGAGCGCTGAACGGCGCAATCCGAGCGAGTGTGCAGTCACGGCAGGCTGGAATGGCAAAAATGAACTCTCTTTTATGTTTCTGTTTACCGGAAGGGGTGAGGTTCGAATCCGGTCCGCCGAGCCACTTATTTCAAACAAAACAACGGAACTTCGGTTAACAGCGAGAGACGGCCGTTCGGCAGTCACCGGCACCTCGAGCGATCGGTATCCCTACCGCGACAGCCACTACATTCAATAATTTACGGGCATTTACGGTTATCCGGCACCCCTCGTAAATCTCTCAAGAAACTGGCTATTCCGCTATGGTTTGTTTTCCGTTTCTCTCTCCGCGTAGCTGACTTGAGGTTCTCGAACTCGCATGTGGCGAGGATCGTGCGAAGCGAGACTGCACCGCGCAGGTCCAACTTCAACAAACTATGGCAAAACCCGCCTCGTAAAGTGGCGAGTGCCTGCACATCCTCGCGAGTTACGTCAGCAGATTCGTTGTCACAAGAATGCGGAGCGAACTAAATCGATATTCTGTGAGAGTTAAACAGCGCTCTCTTCTCACTCATTCTGCGTCTGGTTGCGCTGAGCTGAGTGCATCATTGCAGCAATCTAGAGAATATTTGATAATATCTAGCTTGTTTGAGATTTAGCCTCTTTACTTGGTGGCAATTCAAATTAAATACGCTGAGGCCTTTTTGGGGCCAAGTCGGACGAAAGAAAGTTGTTGACTTTTGCTTTCGAAACAGACAAGATTCAGAACCATGTGCGATGCTTCCGCTGTGTCTGCGACCCACCTTCAAGTTCGGCGCGGACGCAGCGTTGAAGATCACAAAATTCGGTTGTCAGCGAAAGTCCATAGAAGCAGCGAAGAGGCGTGGGTGGAAGCTCTTTCCCCTTCGGGACAAAGCCGAGTTCGTTACCATGGCGGCACCGTGCAGCATAGTCGCCCGGGTACGCTTACTGGATCGCCATCGAATTTTTTGAGGTTCGCATTCAGGCTAATGTCGGCCGTTTACTTACTCGCTTCCCTCGATTGCCGAGCGCTTTTGCAAGCTGGAGTGGTCGCGTTTGTTGGTGCGCAGACCGATATGGGCTCCGGCTGGAGAACCGTAGGTTTGCTCAAGAATTTAGATGCGGACGGGAACAATGTACTCGGCTCGGACGGCTATTACCTCTTCGGCTTAAGCTCGTCAAAACAGCCACCTTATATCCAAACTTGGACTCCGACCAGCTCGGTATACCCTGGAAATTCAGCATATTCAATGGTCGACAACCCGGTAACCACGCCTGGTGCTTCGCCGACAACCGAGCAGAGCGGGACTGCTAACCCGACCCCAGGCACTAACGTGGGCACCTCTATCCTAACTTTCAAAATGAGTGGTGCCGGCGGATCGTTGCCGTATCGACTTCGCGTTGGCGTGATGATCGATAACGTAGGTGGATCAACCTATAATGCAAGTTCGGTGCGCATATTTCAAGTCGGAGGCTCCGGGGACAGCGGACAGTTTAGTCTCAGCGCCGCGGTCTACAACGACAAAAACCCGGATTGGGTTTTCTTCGATATTACCGGCGCTCAAGTGAACGACACTTATGAACTTGAAGCGTTTGGGGGCGCGCTCGGTATCGCGACAGTGGGAGCCGTTTCGTTCGACAGCATGGGCGCGCCAGTTGCCGTTACAAATGTCGGATCTCTGACCGACCTCGGCGCGGGATGGAGAACGGCTGGCGTGCTCAAGAGTCTCGACGTGGATGGCAACAATGTTCTAGGGTCCGACGGCTGGTATTTGTTTGGGGGGACGGATTCCTCGACAAGCATGCCGGCTTATGTGAGCTCATGGACGCCAACATCATCCATTTACCCCGGAAACTCGGTATATTTCACCATCGATGATCCAACAACAACTCCTGGGGCGAGCCCATCGACCGAGCGCAGCGGCACGGCGAATCCATGGCCGGGACCGAACAATGGTGCGCAGGTCCTTAGCTTCACCATGGCGACGGTCGTTCCCGGTCGCGTCCGCGTTGGAGTCATGGTGGACAACGTTGGGGGAGGCGGATTCAACCCCAGCGCGCTTCGCCTCTTTCAGGTAGGTGGCCCGGGCGATAGTGGGCCGGTTGGTGTCACCGGCGCGTTGTTCAACGATGATATTCCCGACTGGATTTTCTTTGACATTACGGGGGCAACGGCTGGAAGTCAATACGAATTAGAAGCGTTCGCCGGGACCCAAGGCATCGCCGCCGTAGGCGCGGTATCATTCGACCACCAAGCTTTGGTCGGTTCAGTCACAAATGTCGGATCCATCACCGATCTCGGGTCCGGATGGAGAACATCCGCGATACCTAAATCTTTAGATGGAGATGGAAATAATGTGCTTGGGACGGACGGCTATTACCTGCTTGGAGGTAGCCCAACGTCGTCAAGCCAGCCCGGTTACGTGAGCTCGTGGCGCCTAACGAGTACGACTTATCCTGGCAATTCGCTCTATGCCTCGATTGACAACCCTACGACTACACCTGGGTCTTCGCCCACGAAAGAGCAGAGCGGGACAGCCAATGCACAGCCGGGATCAAACCTTGGAAGCTCGATCCTCAGTTTTGTTTTCGGCCAAGCTGTCCCTTCCCACGTTCGCGTTGGGGTGATGATCGACAATCTGGATTCGGTGACCTACAATCCAAGCTATGTACGAGTCTTTCAGGTAGGAGGAGTTGGCGACAGCGGACAAATCAGCACCGGCTCGCCTGTTTACAACGATTCCGTTCCGGACTGGATCTTCTTCGATATCGACGGAGCCTATCCCGGGACGCAGTACGAGGTGGAGGCCTTTGGCGGTCCGCTCGGGCTAGGGACCATCGGAGCCATTTCGTTTGACACGGTATCCGGAATACAGATCGCTCAGTTATCGGCTCGCTTTGTAGAAACGGGTAATTATTTTTCGGCAGCCCTTGCAGCTACGGGTGGCTCAGGGTCTTATCCCAAGTGGAGCGTTTCGAGTGGGACATTGCCGCCTGGCCTAGCACTCGCGCCCTCAGGCGTAATTAGTGGTGTTCCGACGACTTCGGGAATAGCTGGGAGCCCATACACCTTTTCCGTTCAGGCTACGGACAGCACTAATGTCACATCCTCCCCCCAAGCTTTATCGCTAGGAGTTGGCCCAATCACCATAACGGGGTCTACCGGGCTACCGGATGCGACCATCGGGGTTCCTTACAATCAGCAGTACGTCGTAGGTGAATTTGGCACACCTGGTGTTCTCACGGTTATCGGGGGTAACCCTCCATACAACGTGAGTTACAATTATATTTACTTTGGTAATACCAGTTTCAACATTACTCTTCCGACCGGCCTTTCGGCCGCCAATGGCGTAGTCTGGGGAACAGCTCAGGCAAACACGTATGAGCCGCTTAACTCGGGTTATCCTACTCCTACTCCGACCGGAACCTACACCCTAGACTTTTCTATATCAGACACAAACGGCAGTTCAGCTATCACGGCGTACACAACACTGAACTTGACGGTTCTTCCGAACACTACGCTTCCGCCAATCGTCTCTACAGTTACTATTCCCGCAGGTGCGGTTGGTAACGGGTACGCTACTCAGCTAGCGGCCAGTCAAGGTACCGCCCCATTCACGTGGGGTCTTGCGTCCGGGTCTTCGGCACCTCCCGGATTGAGCCTGAGCCCTCTTGGCGTTTTAAGCGGAACTCCAACCAAGAATATAGGGAGCCCATTCACGTTCACGGTTGTTGTCACCGATAATTTAGGTCGCCAATCTACTCCTCAGGGACTATCGTTTGCCGTCACCCCGGTTGTCGTGAATATCAGTTCGCTGCCGGTGGGGACCACCGGGACGCCATACTCTCAAACGCTGACCGCCAGCGGCGGCACAGGTTTCTATGAGGATTGGCAGGTCACGAGCGGATCACTGCCTAGCGGCTTAACCCTCAACTACTGGACGGGAACAATTAGCGGAACGCCTACAACGGCGACGACCGCGTCTTTTGGAGTGTCCGTATTGGACAGTGGCAAGAACGCGTCGGCTTCCGTAACTTTCTATCTCTCGGTTTCAGGGACACCGACTGGCCCGAGTATTACGACCGTCACGCCGTCTTCCGGATTGGCGGGTACTCCTACAACTATTGCGGGCAGTAATTTCGGCGCGACACAAGGATCGAGCACGGTTGCATTTAATCTTACTCCTGCGGTGGTGGCGCAGTGGAGCGCGAGTTCCATTCATGTTCTGGTCCCTCCTTCGGCGACGAGCGGCGCCGTGGTTGTATCCGTGAACTCCGTTCCAAGTAACGGTGTGCAGTTTCAAGTCAGCCCGAGCATTACTCAGTTGTCGACGAGCACCGGCGTGGTTGGGGCCAACGTTACAATCACGGGCACTAACTTTGGATCGAATCCAGGAGTTGTGTCCTTCAATAGAGTAGCTGCGACAGTGGCGTCCGGGAACTGGAGCTCGACGGCCATCTCTACAACGGTACCGACTGGAGCAAGCACGGGCAATTTAGTCGTCACCGTAAACGGTATTGCGAGTTCCGGGGCACTGTTCAGCGTACTGCAGAGTCCGAGTATTACTAGCCTCTCCCCAGCTTTCGGACCGGTGGCATCGTCTGTGACAATAGCTGGCGCGAACTTCGGCACTACGCAAGGAACGAGCACGGTCACCTTCAACGGAACGCCCGCCATGGCGACGACTTGGGGCTCCGCATCGGTTGTCGTTCCCGTCCCTTCAGGAGCGACTACGGGCTATGTGGTTGTGACCGTAAATGGCGAAGCAAGCGCCGGCGCATTCTTTACAGTTTCGGCGTCGCCAACTCTGACGTTAAATCCGAGTTCTGGTCCGGTCTTATCTTTGGTGACCATTACGGGCGGTAATTTCGGGGCCACCCAGGGGGCAAGCGCCGTCACTTTCAATGGGATCCTCGCGGCGGTGCCCGCGGCCGGCTGGACTGCGACATCGATCACCGTTCCGGTACCGTTGGCGTCGACGACGGGAATCGTGACGGTGATTGTAAATGGGGTGCCAAGTACAAGTGGAGCATTTACCGTAATTCCGCAGTCGATTACGGAATATATCCGGCTGGGCGGCCGAGTGATAGCGATTGAACAATGACATTCAGAGACGGGTGGGAAAAGGCCGCTGTTCGAAGATATCGAAGCTTTACGGGAGGCTGACGGATCAAATGAAACGTATACTGGACCGTACAAAGTGTTCCGAGGGTAGCTCCACGCATTTGTTGGTTGCCGTGACTCGCGTCTGGATGCATGCCAGAATCGAAACGCGCACAGGCCAGGCTAAGGCCGTTACCCAGATTCTAAAAGGCCCCAAGCGCATGATGAGAGCGGTGCGTCGAGGCGCCTGGACCTCCCTCGCGATGTGCGCCTGCCTGGCGTTCGCCCAGTCGCAGGTGGCACCCGTGCCTCAGCCTGCGATCCAAAGCATCGCCAGCGTTCCAATTGCTGTGCAATTCAACTTGGGCTTGTTTTCCAAGAGACTTCTTCAGTCAGGCAGTGAACGAGTCGCGCTGACTGGAACGCTCAATTTACAAGGGACGGCCGTTAAAGCCACGATCACAATGGAATTGCCGCGAAAGCTCAATCTTAGCCTCGAAAACGGGGTGGAGATTGGGTTCGATGGGGCGAAGCCCTGGGTAAAGGGCAGTCAGGTATCGCCCACACAAATCGATTTAATTCAAACTTTTCTCGATGACTCGCCCGAGGTGATGTTTTACGACCTTGCCCAGCAGGCGCTTGTGACGCGTCCGATCGTTCGCCACGCCGTCACGGTCCCCGGGGGTGGTGCGGCCAGTCTCGTAGACGTCGTCGCGGTTCTTGGGCCTGTCCTAAGCCGGGGAGCGCAGCAACGTTACACGCGGGAGGCGGTGTTCGGCTCGCAATCTTTATATCTCGACGAAGTCCGCTATATCGGAGGAGCAGTCAGCCCGAACGCCTCCGTCAGCGTGGCGCGTTCGAATTGGCAAATTATAAACGGTGTGCCTGTGCCGATGACGATCACTCGATCCCTGAGCGGATCGGTGGTCGCGCAGTTCGAGGCTACCGCAGCGGCAGTAAGTGCAGCGGTGAACGACGGTCTTTTTAGTCCCAAGTGATTGGTGCGACTGCGGTGAGAGCGGAGGCCTTAACTCATGGCAACAATGAGGAACACAATTCTATTTCTGTCGCTCGCGTTTATCTCGCACGCCTTACGGGCGCAGTCCGCTCCGTACGGATTAAGCGAGATATTCCCCTTTAACCGGGGATTTTACGCAGGTGGAACGTTCGATATTTCGGAGCTTGACAGCGTGGACACGGCCACAGGAACGTTGGGCCTCCAGATCCCGCTTGTTTCGTTGCCGCCCGGCCCGGGAGGGATGAAGTTCGACCTCAAGCTGATTTACAGCAGCTCCCTCTATGACACGGAGTACGGCGGCTCCAAGCAGTATCTCTTCGGCAATTCCATTTTGCCGTACAACTCGGTTAATATTCAGCCGGCGGGAGGCTGGCACTACAACATTTTTTACGAGCTTGAGTTCGACACGAAACAACCGGATCCCGGCTCAAGTTCGGTCTCGTGCAACGATGCTTATGGTCACTATCAGCAGAGGGTGAACATAATGTTTCCGGACGGCACCAAACATTTGCTGCACCTGCGAGGATGGGTTGCTCCGGGGACGAGCACATATGGACAGGGCGCGCAGGGATCTGACGGTAACGGATTTTATCAAGTGACGCCGGCAGGACAGCAGGGACCTTGCAACAGTGGCTACACGCAAGTTGCGCAAGCGCCGAATGTTCTCGTCTACTATACGGACGACGGAACGTTCGCTCGCCTGGAACTAGTTCCTTTTCCACCCAGCAATTTTGCCTGGGCGGGCGCCACATGGACCCTTCATCTTGCCGACGGCACCACGGTGCTTGGATCGGGCGCGCAGAGCACGGCGATTCAGGATCGGAACGGGAATAGCATAACCACGACTCAGACATATTCGGGGAGCACGGCGATGGTAGCCATCCAGGACGCGCTCGGGCGGGAGATCACGATTACCACAACCAGCGGCGCAGGCACGATGCAGGACACGATTGCGGCGCCCGGATTTAACACGACAACGAAGAACAGAACGAATCTTACGGCCACGGTCAACTGGGGAATGGTGCAGAGCACTGACCAGTATTACTCATACTACTGTCTACCGGCCCTCGGCAATTCCGCGCCATGCGGACCGAACGAGCCATACCAGAACGATGGAGGGATCAACGTACCTTTCACTCCTGGCGCGACGGTGGTCGAGTCCATCCAGCTTCCGCAGGCTGGCAGCGAGGTTCTCACTTACACTTTCGGATATTCTGTAAATCCGGGGTACGGGGAACTCAATAGCATCACTGCGCCGTATCAAGAGACCACTACCTATTCTTATTCACTCGGTTCTGGTCCAATCCGGAACGCGTCCACGTCCATGATCACCGCGGGCGTTCCGCTCAACCCCGTTTCCGCGCGGAACAGGAGTTACACGGAATCATTGATTTCGGGCTCAACGTATAAGGAGAGCTGGTCGTACTCTTACTTCCCCTCGAAAACCTTCGGCACCTCGGTAACGGGCCCCGATGGCGGGATTACTCAATACATTGCCTGCCAGAGTAATATCACGCCGGTTCCGGAAGTATGCACGATTATCGCCCCGAACGGGGACACGACTCAAAATGTATGGGAAGAAAATTGTCCTTACCAGATATGGAGCGGACAACCTGGAAATCCCTACATAGCGGCAACGTTTTTTACCACTGGTGGTGAAACGTCGGAAAAGGCTTTTTCCTACGATAGAAACGGTAACCAGGTGGGCTCGAGCGAGTACGATTGGACGACCAACGCCGTGGTCGCGGGGAGCAGTTCGTCATACCCGACTCTTGTGCCCGGAACGCTAATGCGCAGTGTGTCTTCGAGCTACGCCGTCGTCACGGGCGCACTTCAGAACGCTCCGCTTGCGGCTCAGTTTTGCGGTACGTCGCCGGTGAATAATGTCGACGACCAAAACGCCTATTGGAACAGCCGATCTGACGGGACGACTTTGCTGGCCGCGAAGACGAGTTCGATATCATCCGACAATAGAAACACCGCTGGAGCCATCTCACTCGTATATGACAACGCCTTCACAACCGGGAATGTGACCTCGAAAACAGCCTACGCAAGCTTCGACGGGCTGGGACTCGCCCTGACTGACTTCTCCGGGCCCGAGACAATGACTTTCGCGTACGATGCCTATGGTAACAATACATCGGTTACGGATGCAAACAGCAATATCACTGTGTCAACATTCAATGCGTGCCCGAGGGCTCCTTATGCGGACACAATTACAAGAGCCTCCGGAGTTGCCGGGATTTCCCGGATCACCACGCAGACCTGGGACTGTTATGGCGGCGGCATCCTCTCCAGGACAGACCCAAACGGAAACGAAGATGTTTGGGCGTACGATAATCTTGGCCGGGTCACGAACTTCGCGGGCGCGTCGGGGTCTGCCGTGGAAAGCGATGTCGCCGTGAAGTATACGGAAGTCAACACGGCGACGGCGAGCAACACTCCGCTCACGATTCAGTACAATCTGGACCTTTCCGCCAAAGGAGACGGGCTGTACGTCATTACCGATACTTACGACCAGCGGGGCCGCCGCGAGCAAAGAGTTACCGGAGACACGACGGTCCAAACGCTGCCGAGGACATTTCCGGTCGGCGGCGTAAGCTACGAAGCCTCGGGAAACCCGTTTGTAAGCGCTTCGGACGCTTCCTACGGGTGGGCGAGAAACACGTACGACCAAAACGGCAGGCTTACGGCGGTCGATTATTATTCCGGGAACACGGGGGCGGGGGTTCTTCCCCCACCCTGGGGTGCGGGAGTTTCGCTGGCGACCCGATCCGTCTCGTATAGCGCGAATCAGACAACCGATACCGACGAATCGGGAAACGTGAAGAACCTTCTGGCGGACGGTTTGGGGCGCCTTTCGTCCGTGGTCGAGGATCCTTCCGGCCTGAACTACACGAGCACTTATGGCTACGATTACGGCGACCGGCTCACGGCGGTGACTCAAGGGGGGCAGGGCCGGTCGTTCACGTATTATGCGGACGGGCGGTTGAAAAAGGCGGTAGCTCCCGAGAGCGGATCTACAACGTACACCTACGACGGGGTCGGCAACATACTGACTAAGCTCGACGCGAACGGCACGACCACCTCGCACACCTACGATCAATTAAATCGCGTATGCACCACGTCTTATGCGGTGGGCGCCAACATAGCGGCGACGCCGTCGGTGAATTATTACTACGATGACATTGCGACCAATCCGGGGAAGTACTGCGGAGTGGCGGTTTCTCAGAAGATGACCGCGCCATTCATCGATTCACTGGTGCAGGTAGCTTCCACCGCGTCCACTACGTCTGTGACCGGGGTGGATGCGCTCCGCCGGGTCACGGCAGGCACGCAGCTCACTCTTGGACAGCTTTACTCGTTCTCCTACGGCTACAACGAACAGGGAAGTCTAACGACCCAGACCAATCCATCGGGCCGGGTTCTCACACTGGCTTACGACACGTCGAACCGACCCACGAGCCTGTCGGGAAGCGGCGCAACCACATCCTACGTTTCCGGCGCGGCTTACTGGGGACACGGGGCGATCAAGAGTATGTCGGTGGGGCCTAAGATGACCGAGACCGGGACGTACGATTACCGGCTTCGGGCGACCAAGATTGCGGCAACGGCGACGTCGCCCACGGCGCTCACGCTGGGCTACACTTGGAACGCCAACGGCAACTTGCAGGAGGAGACCATCGGACCGAACAGCTCCTGCACGATTCCGCAGTACTTCTATTACGACCACGTAAACCGGGTGCAGATGTCGGTTGAGAGCCCCACGACGGTTCCGGCCCAGACGGCGACGGCTTGCCCTACCCCGACGTCGAGCTTCACGTGGTGCGAGCAGTTCGCCTATGACCAATTCGGAAACCGGACGCCGACGACGTTCAACCTGGGAGCGACGCCGCTGGCGCCGACGGCATTCAATGCGGCGACGAACCGCATTTCGAGCACGGGATGGGCGTACGATGCGGGAGCGGGCAGCGGGAACGGAAACATCACCACCGATCCATCGAATGCGAAGATGACGCTCGATGGAGAAAACCGGATGGTCAGTTATACGCCAGGGTCGGGAGCGGCGGTGCAGTATACGTACGACGGCGACGGGCGGCGGGTGACGAAAGACGCGACGTCGGGCGCGCCCACGACTTACGTGTACGATGCGGCGGGTCAGCTTACGGCGGCTTATTCGAGCGTGGCGAATCCGGTGACGGGGACGGAGTTTCTAACGGCGGATCATCTGGGAAGTATTCGGATGATTACGAACTCCACCGGCAATGCGGTGGCGCGGCACGATACGGAACCGTTCGGGGAGGAGTTGCTGGGCGGGTCGACGGGATGCAGGCTGT
Organism: Bryobacteraceae bacterium; assembly: GCA_965225785.1. GTDB lineage: Bacteria > Acidobacteriota > Terriglobia > Bryobacterales > Bryobacteraceae > Bog-113. Next base: position 47,159 of record CBDDBV010000042.1, read on the forward strand.
CGAGTTTAGGGTATGGCGCGACGAGCGGGGTTACGCTGGAGTTTACCGGCAAGGAACGCGATGCCGAAACCGGGCTGGATTTCTTCGGTGAACGGTACAATTCCAGCGCCCAGGGACGATTCACAAGCCCGGACCCGTACGAGATTGTAGTTCGAAAGAATCAGGGAAAGACACCACAGGAGCGACAGGCTCTTCTCAACAGCTTCATCTCTAATCCACAAGCATGGAATAAGTACGCTTATGGTCTGAATAATCCGCTGCGAAACATAGACATCGGAGGCAACTGTTCGGCTCCCTCTGGGCTTCGGGGCGGGCAAACGGGTATCTGCGTGGAAGCATTCATCGCAAATAAATCTATTGGCGGAATTGGCAAAGGCGACAACAGATCGTTTTCCTCAAGCGGTGGATCGTATCGTTTTCGCGTGGACATACGCGTTGATCCGGGTGCAAATGGCAAAGTTTCTATCAACTCAGATGCCGCCAAGAGTTCAGTCTTGATTGAGGGCCTTGGGTTCCGTGGAAAGGGTACTGCCTCGCTATCCCCTGTGTCCACGGACGGCGATGGAAACAGAACGTTCACGGTGAGCGGTTCCGCCGTTAACGGCGAGCAATCGATTAACAAATACGTTCCATTCTTCGACCCCGCCCCGAAAGGTGACATCAACTTCGACCTGACATTTACAGTGTCTCCTCAAGGAGATGTCACGTTAGATAAGGCAGTGTCGCGAACGTTCCCATCGCTCGAAATCTATTCATACGGGCCAGGTGGACAAGGCCCGACTGAGCTACTCAACTTTTCTGAGAAGAACCCGGGCGATTTGCAGAAACCAAAGCAATGTGTCGGCCCGGTAATAAATTGCGCGCAATGAAGTGGAAATGATGGCCATGCGATCGATTCTTGCTTTCGTTCTTGCCCCGCTAGTTACACCGTTGATCTTTACAGCACTGCTGGCTTTCGATGGAAGTCTACTTTCCTTTCGCGGCACTTTTGGAATGCTTGAGGACGCTCTAACGGGATTCCTTATGATCGCGACGTTTGCTTATACGGCAACGATTTTGCTTGGCGTTCCCGCCTTCTTTATGTACAAGCGATTTCAACTGCACTCAGTGATTTCGTATGCCCTCGGAGGCGTTGTCATCGCGGTGATTGCAATGGTGCTGATTACTTCCATTACTCGTGGTGCCAACTTCCTAAACACAAGCCGAACGACTACGGCATTTGCGTTTCTTAAGAGCCTCTCCGTTCTTGTCGCATGTGGAGGGTTGTCCGGCATTCTTTTCAGGTTAATTGCGTTTAGTCGCGTGTTCTCGCGGTAGTGACGACTTGTGGTCATAGTCTTGGAAGACGGCGCCTGCGGCGCCGGTTTAGAGAGATACGACACCTGGGGAAGTTGCTGTAGAGCAACCTTGGTTTCTATATGGTAACCGTTGAAAACAAAGGGCGAGGCCCTCTGCCGGTTGCTATACAGCAACTTTCGGTTCTCCGTATGGAGAAAAAACCGGAACTCATTTGTTTGCTTGGTTCTGCGATGATGGTCGTAGTTATGACAATTGAAGAACTCGAAGATACTTTCCCCAACGGCTTCCACGACTCCTGCGTTCTTTCGATAACGCGGGACTAGTGCTGGCATAGGAGGTTACGAAAGAGATCGATTTTACTCGCAAGTTGCAGGCGGTTTTCTTCAAACGGGGAATCGGTCCATCTGATTTTGGAGATGTCGGGCCAGCGTTCAATTGATGCCGTTAACCGTTCGTGCTACCAAACCGGAGAGTCGGAGAGAAACTCGAAGATGCGCCACAGTCTTGCCTGGACCGAACTCGCCAGTGACTCGGAGAGAGCCACGGAGACGACCGGACGGCAGTAATGTGGCCAGTCTTCCGGGTCTTTTGGGCGGGTGGCGTAGAGTCGAGGAAGGGCGCTAGACCGGGGACCTCAGTCAGCCGGTGGTTTCCCTTCCCCGCTCATCAAACCGGACGTGCCCATTTCGGGCATCCGGCTTTCCGACAGACTTCACCATCAGCTTATGAACGGCCTCGCACGAAAAGACGAAGTACGCCAAGTTCCCCGTACACGACTCGGTCCGGGTACTTGGCCGGCTCCGGGACGAGCGCGCAGGCTGCTTTCCACATTTACGATCCGAATGGGCGGAAGATAGGCGAGTATACCTACACGGCGACTGCGCCGTGGTCCAGGGCGCAATTTCAGGCGGGGTTGTCGAAAGATATCTGGTACCTGGGAAGTAAGCGGGTCGACATGTCCGAGGATCAGGTGGGATCGAATTGGGACCAGACGCAGTATTATCCGTGGGGGCAGGTGCAGGCCGGGCAACAGCCGAGCGAGACGCAGGGATTTGGGACTTATGTGTTGGATGGAGGATCGGGGTTGTATTACGCGGATCAGCGTTACTACAACCAGAGTTGGGGACGATTCTTGACGCCTGATCCGTCGAATGCAAACGTCGATTCGACTAATCCGGGCAGCTGGAATCGATACGCTTACACCAACGGCGACCCTCTGAACGGATTTGACCCGAATGGAACTGATAGCACAGGAGGCGCGGTGTCATGTTCTGGCGGAACACCCGACGGCGAGGACATTACTAACGAGCCAAACTGCGCAATGGTAGCGCAGAGCGTGGACGTCACTGACACACCTATCGATGTTCCGACTGTTCCGAGCGCCGACCCGTTCGATTCACTTGAGCCGACGTTCTTTGATTCGGTTTTCTCAGTGGTAGTCCAGTTGTTAGGGGAGGTCCCAGCAGCAATTGCCGTGTCTTTCCCGACTCCATTAAACCAAGCGGAGGCCGAATGGCTAAAGACAGGGAAGATACCGCAGCCAAAGGAAAGTTATAGAGATGATCTATGCTATGCGCAGTATTTGGACGATACTGGAGCTTGCGGGGAAATGCATCATGGTGAGGATGACACGAACTACGAGCAATGCATGGAGTGGGCTTGGTTGAATCTCCATAGGTGCAAACAAGGGCAGCCCCCGCACAGAATGCCAATACCCCCATATCGTCGGAGGCCCTAGTAGAAATGCCGTCGCGCTACGATGACGTCCGGAAAGCCATTTACTTGGCTTCGCGAGGTAAGACTGAGGAGGCAATATCGATACTAGAAGACGCGCTCAAAAATTCTGGCGAGTCCGATGATTTCTCTCGCATTTCTCTCATCGGGAGGAATTTGGCTACCCTCTATTGCCAGAAGGGAGACTTGGCTTCGGCTGAGATTTGCTTGCGGCGTGTGTTAGCGATTGCGCCTTCAGAAGGTAGGTCCGGGTACCAACTCGGCGATGTGTTGATTGACATGGGTAGAGTGCTGGAGGCCCGTGTCGTTTCTTTGAAAAGGCCTTGTGAAAGCGACAGTCCAGCGCCACGATTGGGACCTAGTCAACCTACTCCGGAGCCGAGTGGATAGATCCTGAGGCAAGCCTAGCGCGTGGGCCAAGGAGGCGAGGCCGATAGCCATCGTTGTAACTAGCGATGCACGGGTCTGGACAGGTGACCGTTCCGAGATCATAGGTAACAGAACGTTCCGGAGACATGGGTCTACACTTTTTCCCCAAAGGGGGATGAAGTCCATGCCATGGAAGGAGAGTTCTGTGATGGACGAACGGATGCGTTTTGTGATCCGGCCGTAAGGTAAATAAATTCGGTTCTGGTGCGAACGGTTACGCGTTTGAAGCGATGATAGAGCGATGCCGCAATTCGTTCCGATCGAAGAGCTTTTTGCACAACCCTCAACAGCAGTTGAATTCGTGCGTCGCCTGCGGCTCAGCCAAAGTGTTGATTGGGGATTGCGTGCGAAGGCCGATCCTTAAAAACTTCGACGTCGTGTGCAGAACGTCAACTCGCATCCCGCGGCGATCTCCCCGAGCACTGAGGGCACCATGTTGCGCCACAGAAAGTCGCAAAATGGTGCACACCACCGCTCGCGTGCGACGCGATGCAGTTAACCAGTCGTGCTACCCAAACGGAGAGACAGAGAAAATCCCGAAGATGCTCTGTGCCACATCCTAGTCCGAGGACCGAGTCAGCGGCCCGGAGAGACAAGACAGAGACCAAGATGCGGCGATATATGGCGGGTTTGGCGGCTCATTCGAGCGGGTTCGCAGTTAACCGAAAACTCTGTTGTTTTGCGTGAAATTAATGGCTCCCCGAGTGGTATTCGAACCTATGCCCTTTCGGTTAACTCGAAAGTGAAAGGATGTTAATTAAAGTGCATCGATGCGAGTTCGGTTAACGGTGAAGATGAGTGCATCTTCATGCAAGGTGTCCATTACACCGGAATGCGAGCCGTTTTCGGCGGGGCTCGTCATTGTGGGTGCGGAGAGACTGGCACCGACCGGCTTTCAATCGCAGCCACCTCGAAACTCGATCCGGGGCCGGAGCAGCATCACATGCCAGAACACCCGTTGGCGATCGGGCTGGCACCACACCACCAGCCATCCGTCGCGCCAGGATCCGAGTGGCAGCGCTTGTGCCGCGCGGATGAACTTGGTCTCCACTTGGCGACGACTCGTAGGTTGGCTTTGCACAGGACATTCATGCCTCGGTGTCCGGCACATGGCAAGTTCTTTCGCGGCGAGAATGGGTTTCCCTGGTTGGTGCTCGGCATGTTGGGCGGGCCTCGGGCTGGCTTTTCCTTTGCCTGCGGCAGCGACCGGCTATGCCGCGCGTGCCGGTTGAGTAAGGACCGAACTTCGATCTTGACTCACCGTCGATAGATCGGCCTACACTCGGATCGGTTCCACTGAATCCTGGAGTTCGAGGGCTTGGAAAAGATCGTCTACAAACAACTGCTGCGCATCAACCGCGGCTTCGATGACGTCATCCGGAGCCTGGCTGTTCTGAAACGGTGCGAGGGTTTCCATGCTGCGGAACTGCGCCGGTTCCGCGCGCTCGCGCAACATGCCCGCGCTTCCACCAACTCCTATCTTGCCGCCGTGATCGAATCCGCTGAAACGGATGAAGCCGGGCGGCTCTTCCGCCGACAGTTGGCCCGCGAGAGGCGAGATGAGCAGGGCCACGGCTAATTACTCACTGGTGACTTGACTTCCGACCCGCAACATCGGACTAACATGCCGCATGTCCAAACGCACCGTAGTTCCCATGCTCAAAGATCTTCTGGAAGAGTTCGAAGGCGATCGCATTCAACTCGTCATCGGCTCCAGCCGCCATCTGCTCAACCTCCGCACCATGGAAGCGAAAGAACTGCCCCCGAAAAAGCTTCTCGAGTTTCCTGTGCGGAATCCGCAGGATGGACTTGATAACAGCGCCACGGAGAGTGATGTATGTCCTGACCGCAACGAGCGGGAAGGAGAACCACACCACATGCAACGATTCCTCATCACCTCCGAGAACCAAATGGTGACCATCAGCAGCACCGCCGAGGCACCCGAAGGCGGCACGGCATTCGACTCCGAGCAGCAACTGGCGGAAGTCACGAGCGATTGGCCGGCGAGCCGTCTGGTCGAGATCTGGAACGGGCTTCCGGGCGTGACCGCCATCCGGAAATTCAAGGACCGCGCCACCGCCCTCAGCCGCATCTGGAAGCAAGCCCAGAGCCTTCCTCCTTTCGTGGAACCGATCCCGGTTGAAGAGGTTCCGGCCCAGCAAGAAGCGAAGAGCGAATCCGGCGGAAGCAAGAAGGACTTGGTGGTGTCGATGCTGGACGCCGCCGAAGGCGTCACCCTGGCGCAGATCATGGCGGCAACGGGATGGCAGAAGCACAGCGTGCGCGGTTTCCTGAGCGGCGCGGTGGGCAAGAAGATGGGCCTCGCCGTCGTCTCCTCCAAACCGAAAGACGGCGAGCGCGTCTACCGCATCGAGCGGTAACGAACTCACCGTCTCAAACGAGGAATGGGAAGGATTTCTTCGGCATCGCCTACGGCCAGCTTGACGGGACTTACGAAGGTTTCCGGCTCGGCTTCTGAGCTGCGGTGAAATGGTCGAGCACGATGACGGGCACTTCGGCGAGGCCCAGCTTGCGCGCCGCTTGTAGCCGGACGTGTCCGGCCAGCACTCCGGAGTCGCCGTCGATCAGGATGGGGTTAGTGAACCCGAACTCGCGCATGCTCCCGACCTCAGAATTCCTACTCACTTCGCCAAGCCTTGGGCACTTCGCGCATGCTACAATTTTGGCGCGCCCAGGATTTGAGAATGAGTGAATATCAGGCTACTGTCACGCAGTTGCTGAATTCCTGGAGTCAAGGGAATGCGAGTGCGTTAGATCAGATCATTCCGCTGCTTCTCCGGGACCTTCGTCAAACAGCGGCTCGGGTGATGCGCGGCGAGAAGTCAAATCTCGCGCTGCAGCCGACAGCGCTCGTTAACGAGCTGTGGCTTCGTTTAGCAACGGGCAATCACGACATAGATTTTCAAAATCGAGCCCAGTTCTTCGCTCTCTGTTCATATCTGATGCGCCAAACTCTGACCGATTACGCGCGCCGCAGAAATTCCGACAAGCGTGGCGGTCACGCGATCGTTGTGTCACTCGACAAGTGCAATCTCGGTCGATCGGACGAGATCACCGAACTGGTTGCCCTGGATCAGGCTTTGCATAAATTGTCCCAGCAGGATCCCCGAAAGGCCAGGGTCTTCGACCTCAGGTTCTGGGCTGGGCTTGAAATCGCTGAAATCGCTCAGCAACTAAGCGTCTCGGACGCTTCCGTAGCTCGAGACTGGAAGTTCATCAAAGCTTTCCTTCGAAAAGAACTCTTTCCGGAGTTCAAGACAAACCCATTCAACGCATTGAAGGCAAGTTAACGCAGGTCGGAGCGGTGAATGGCGTTTATGGAACAGAATCGATGGATGAAGGTTGAGAGCCTTTTTCATCGGGCTTTGTGTCTGGATCCTTCCAAGCGGGACGACTTCCTGAGTGCAGCCTGTCCTGAAGATCCCAGCATCAGACACTCCGTAGCGGAGCTGTTGTCACAAGCGAACGAAGCGACGTTCGATCTCTGTCTCAGCGGCTTGCGGATGGAAACGTTGCCGCCGGTGCAGTCCGGGAGACAGATCGATCATTTTCGGATCATCGAAAAGATCGGCTCAGGCGGGATGGGATCGGTCTGGCTTGCAGAAGATACTAGGCTGAAGCGGAATGTCGCGATTAAGTTGCTTGACGGCATCGCTTCCTCGCAAAGCGACCTTCTAGCGGAGGCGCAAGCTGCTTCGCTGCTCAACCATCCCAATATCGTCACGGTACACAGTTTCGGGGACTTCGACGGACGATCGTATATCGTCAGCGAATACGTCGACGGCATCAGTTTACGAATACGGCTGCAGAACGGTCCGCTACCATTCGACGATGTCCATGCGATCGTGGCACCGTTCCTGTCCGTCCTAAAGACGATCCACGAGGCTGGCATCATCCATCGGGACTTGAAGCCGGAGAATATTCTGATTTCGCGCGAAGGACGAATCAAGCTTACCGACTTCGGACTTGCGACGCGCTTCTGTCACATTCCGGGCGAAAGGGCGCCGGAGTCGCGGCTCAATATAGGAACGCCCGCGTATATGTCGCCGGAGCAGATCCATGGTCAGTTACTTGATGCGCGAACAGATATCTGGAGCTTCGGCATTCTCTTGTACGAACTCGCCACTGGTCGAAGGCCTTTCACCGGCTCTTCAGCATCTGAAGTTTTTTTTTCAATAGTTCATGGGGAAGCACCAGAGTTACCGGAAACTGTCTGGCATCCGAAGGTCAGAGACATCGTAAGACGAGCACTGGAAAAGGATAAGGCTCGCCGCTATGCCAGCGTCGCGGAACTTGATCGTGACTGGTCGTCCCTTGCGCGGAGTGTCGGATCGCGCAGACGTTTGCGAACCGCTGTGTATTCCGGGATCGGGGTGGCAATCCTCATCATCAGCCTTACAGTCGTGGCTCAGCGTCTGAGAACCCGTGGGAGCGCCACTCCTTTGTTTGCCGCCGGCGAGACTACCCGCCTTACTTCGTCGGGCGATGTGCTGATGTCGGCGATTTCTCCGGATGGCGCATGGATTGCCACGGTCAGCAATAACGGGGAAAAACAAACTATCGCCGCTCTGAATTTAGTCACAAAGGCGCGCATTGATCTCTCTTGGGAGAAAGAGGTTCGATTGAGCGGCTTGACCTTCAGTCCCGATCATCGGTTTCTGTTCTATCTGCAGGACGATCTTCGAGACTTGCGCACGCTCTATGCTGTATCGCTCACCGATGGTTCCCGGCACAAAGTGATCGAGGATGTGGACTCCCCAATTGCGTTTTCTCCCGACGGCGGGCACTTCGTTTTTACCCGCGCAAATCCAGACCGCAACGAAAGCGCGCTTTTCATCGCGGCGCGGGACGGGAGCGGCGTCCGGCCTCTGTCCGTACTGAGGGAACCGGAAGCCTTCCTGTTCTCTGGCGGCGATTGGACCGCAGACGGAAAGTCGGTCCTTTGGCCAGCGCGCGCTGCCGACCAGCGCTTTCGCATTGCGCAGATCGCTATGTCTGGCACCGCGACTTATCCTCTGCCGGAGCCCGTGGGGTGGATCGGACAGATTTCGCGTCTGGGGGGAGGATTTGTGGGGCAGTTTCTGATTTCGTTAGGCCTAACTGGGGATCGGAGCGCGCAAATTTTCCAGTTCGATCCGAAACGCCACACGCTTAGGCAAGTGACGCGTGGGCTTGATCGGGCGATCGGAGTGACCGTATCGTCGAATGCGCAACGGTTGGTGACCACCATGAAAAGCCGCGTCAGCAGCATTTGGGTAAGCGGACCGAACGGTCGGCTGGCGCGCATTTCACCGCCTGCGGCCCGACTCTATGGCATTTCGTGGACACCTGATGGACGGCTACTTACTCAAGTGTCGTTCAGCGCCGATAACTCGGGCATAGCCGGAATGGACGCCGACGGGTCTCATCAAAATGAACTGATTCGTTCCTCGTGGACGGACTGGAGAGCGAGAATGTCCGCCGACGGCCGCTACATCGCCTTCATCTCAAATCGGGGCGGCGTCTGGCATGTGTGGAGAGCCGAAGCCGACGGCTCGCATCAAAGGCAACTCACGACGGGGAGGAGCCAGATCGCTTTCGACTGGTCGCCCGACAGCAAGTGGATTTATTACCAGGAAGCATCGAACGGCAGAGATGAGCTCTATCGGGTCGCCGCGGATGGCGGTCCCCCGCAGCTAATTTCACCTCTGGACTGCAGGGGTCCCGCCGCATCCCCTGACGGGCGGATTGCCGCTCAATGTCACGGACCGAATGAACCGTGGAAGATGGGATGGCTGTCCGCAGAAACCGGAACCTTTCACACCATCAACTTTACAGCAACGGATGGACTGGCCTATAGATGGGCCCCTGAGCCCGACGAACTGACCCTCATAGAGGCGCGGAACGGCGCCTCTAATCTGGTGAATCTTAATGTGATCACGCAAAAAAAACGCGCGTTGACTTCGTTCGATGACCAGCAAATCTTCGAATTCGACTGGCTGGGCACCAAAGGCCGACTGGCAATAGTCCGCGGCCGCTCACTTTCCGACGCGGTTCTGATAACGCGTGCTAACTAGACCGACGCACAACCGCTCTGGATGAGGCGTCCCGTAGAGCGATCAAGCTCAAACTCACAGCACTCAAGGCTAGTGCAGCAACGGCAAGCAAAACAGGCACGTAGTTGGGATTGGATTCCCCGCCATGTGAGCTTGATGAGCCGGCATTAATATTAAAAGTAATATGACCCTCGTCTACGGCCATTTTCGGTGCGTCCTTTCGAGCCGATTGTAACAGGGCCGATACGCAAAGAAAAATAAAATTCAGCGCTGGCGCGTGACAGATCCTCGGCCTTTACTGCGCTTTTTATTGTTGAAAGGAGCAGTACTCAATGGCAACAATCTGTTATGAAGGCTTACCAGGAAAAGTGGGCAGGTGCGTCGTGTGGCCCCCTCTTCCCGGGCACCCGACAGGCGAGTATGGTGCAGGTACTCATCTGTTGGTCGACTTTGCAGTTGTGGATGGCATCAATCAGGCCGCTAAGAATGTTACGGATGACGGTACACGCGCGGCACTCCAAAGTGGAGTTGATGCGGCGGTGAAGGCCCTCAAGGCCCGTGCCGGCGATCAGGTCAAGTCTCTCAAGCTGACGGAATAGGGTGGTCTCGCGCCACGCTGATAATCTCCGCGCGGCGCGAGTCTATTCGGCACTCAAACCAGAAATAAAGAACACGGCAGGCCCGGCGATTCAACGGCGCCAGCCTGCGTTGGAAGGAAAAATCATGATCGACATAGACGTATTAAATAAGCAACTGATTAAGGAAAACGCCAGGTGGACTGCCGGCGAGACCCCCGTTTCTAAACTCGCGAGTGCGCAATACAGGGGCATGCTCGGCTTGCTCCCGGAACCGACGCCGTCTCCGGCCACCCGGATTACAAACGCTCCCGGCAACACCGCCTGGTCGCCATCGGACCCCTTCGACAGCGAGGTCGACTGGCGGAGTCGCAATGGGAAGAACTTTGTCACTTCGGTAAAGGATCAGGGCAACTGCGGAACCTGTGCAAGTTTCGCCGTCTGCGCTCTGGTGGAGTCCACCGCGCTGGTCGAAAAGGGTGCACAGATCGATCTCTCCGAATCGGACCTCGCATTCTGTGGCAGCCATAAAGCCGACTGTTCGGGATGGAGCCAGACGGGCGCACTCAACGACCTGAAGAACCGCGGAGTGGTGACGGATGGGCGCTACTCATATCAGAGCGCGTTCAGTTCAAATGGTTCGCCGAAATGCATTGCCGTCCCGAACCACGGAGCGTTCTCAGTCCGGATCGGCGGGTACGGGAACCTGTTTACCGTCTCGGAGCGGAAATCCTATCTCACCCATGTCGGCCCTATGGTAGCGGGCATCACAGCGTATAGCGACCTTCCCGCTTACAAGAGCGGCGTCTACTCGCCTTCTTCCACAGCTATCGGTATTGGTGGCCATGACATTCTGATCATCGGCTACTCGGAATCCGAGCAATGCTGGATTTTCAAGAATTCGTGGGGCGTTTGCTGGGGGGAGGCTGGTTTCGGCAAAATGGCGTACGGCGCCTGTGATATTGACATTCAGACCCCCACCGAAAAGACGTATTTCACGAGCTGCAGCGGTGTCACGATCCCGGCTCTGGTCTCTGCGGAGCTGGTCGCCAGCAGAGGGCTGTCGACCGTCGCCATGATTCCTTCCAGTACCTGTTGCGACGCGTTTTACAGTGCCGACGATTCCGTCAGGCACGCCATCGAAGGAACCTCCGACGGGCAGATCTTCGACGTTGCGTTCAACCCCCAGACCGGCGTAACGCGGACGCTCCTGGCAACACGCGCGGGTCTGCGTGACGTTGCCGGTTTCTATACGGCAGACGACAAGATGCGCCACGTGATCAGTCTCGACGCTCGGGGAGGCCTAGAAGAGACGTGGTATTCGTCGCCCGGCAGCCCGCACACCACGTCGCTGGCCAACATCGCAAACGCCGTCCGCGTCTGCGCTTTTTATAGCCCGGACGATCGCGAACGCCATGCGGTTGTAGCTACGTCAGACGGGAAAGTTATCGAGATCTTTTATGGCACGGCCGGTAATTCGCAGACGCAGATTGCAACGATCAACAACTTGGTGGATATCTGCGGCTTCTACTCTCCCGACGATTCGTATCGCCACGTAATCGCCGGCTCCGCCGACGGCACGATCACAGAGATCTACTACAATCCGCAGAAAGGTGTCAGTCAGACCACACTGGGGAAGGTTCCGAACCTGCTTAAGCTCGGTGGCTTTTATACGGCAAGCACCGATGCCTACAGCAGACGGGTGCTCATTCTCTCGACGCCCTCAGCGTCCTGCTCACCTGCGCTGGCCGGGAGTACGAACGCAACCGAGATCCGATACAGTTCACCCAATGGCGCGGTCACCACCGTGCTCCAGCAGTTTCAGGGTGCACTCGACGTCGGTGGTTTCTACTCCGCGGACGATGGCTACTCCCACGCAATCATCGCACTGACAACCGGAGTTGTGGACGAGCTCTTCTACAAGTCCTAGATTCCTGCAGAGAACGATAACGAGGGCTACGCACCTGCCAGTTCGATGCGGGCCCGGATAGAATGTATTTTCTTTTGGCATTGCGACCTCTGGGAGGCGGCAGGCGTGAGCCGTCGCGCCGGTAGAAGGCCGCTTCCCCCGACCGCCTGGCCCGCTTCTCCACTGACTTGTTGCCGAAGGCATTCACGCTGCATCGGTAGTCTAAGGCGCGGTCCATCGCAGTCACACAGCCGCGTCGGTGATTGCAATCGACCTAAATCGCAGAAGCAATACAACGATTAGATCCGTGTGAAAATCCGTGTTTTGCTCGAAATAAGTGGCTCAGGCTCTATGATTCGAACCTAGATCCGGATGGTTAGCATCTTTTATGAACAGTTTTTAATGCCGCCTATTGACAATCCATTCTGAATTTGATCGTCGATCCGAAAGTCACGAAAGAGCCTGTGGATCGCCACGGTGCCGCTCGTTCGCAATTGGGCGAATCTCGATGGGTTAACCATTCGTGCTACCAAAACGGAGAAACAGAGAAAAGCCCGAAGATGCTCGCACATTTTGGTCCGAGGACCGAGTCGGCGGCGCGGAGGGACAAGACAGAGACCGGAAGGCGCCGCTGTTTGTTTGATGACCGTACCGAGACATAGGTAACAGAACGTTCCGGAGACATGGGTTACACTTTGTCCCCCAAAGGGGGATGAGGGCCATGCCATGGAAGGAGAGTTCTGTGAGCGACGAACGGATGCGTTTTATGATCCGGCTCAAGGACGGTGAGAGTATGGCGTCACTGTGCCGGGAGTTCGGGATTTCGAGGTGCTGCCCGATGAGCGGCATGTCGGGCAACTCGGAAGTGCCAAGAAATGCACTCTCTCTTACGTTTCAGTTAACCGGGCGGGGTTAGGTTCGAATCCCATCTGCCGAGCCATTTATTTCCGACAAACGGCTGAGCTGGTCCGTACACATTGTTTTCAATACGATCTTTGAAGATTTGAGACTTCAAGTACGTTGCTAACGAACGGGCTCACCTATTACGGTATTGGCGCGTTATCCTTGACGCTAGCCGGGACCCAGCGCTCAGCTGTCCGGTGTTTCGAGGGTCGGGAGTCAAATCTTTCACAGTGGTTTCGATTCCCGACCTGTCATTCACCCGCCCGCGCAAAACCCGCACTTCTGTCGTCCTCCGAGAGCTGGCGCAGATAGCCCCCTGGCATGTGGGAACCTACTTCGAGCAGCTCTCGCCGACGACCAGCATCGCGACGCGCAATGCAAGGTTATCGGCCTTGCGGCACTTCTTCGACAATCTCGTCAACCGCCACGCCATCGCGCTCAACCCGGCCCGCACCGTGCGCGGCGAAAAGCTCGACGTGATAGAAGGCCGCACCCCGGAAATCCCTATCGCCGAAGCACGCAGGCTGCTTGCCTCCATCGACACGTCCCATATCGTGGGGTTGCGCGATCGGGCCATCCTCGCGGCGCTCGTCTATACGATCTCCCGGCGCAGTGCCGTGGCGAAGCTACGGCTCGGCGACTACTACCATGCCGGTGGACAATGGATGCTGCACTTCAGCGAAAAGGGCGGTAAATCGCGCGAGATCCCCTTGCGGCACGACCTGCAGGAGTGTATTGACGCGTATATCGACGGCGCAGGCCTGCGCGGAGCCTCAAAAGAAACGCCGCTGTTCCAGCGCGCGATGAAAAAGCTACGGCAGCTTAGCGGCACGGCCATGAACGGCGACGACATCTACCGCATGATGAAACGGCGGCTGAAGGATTTTGGCCTTCCCCTCCTCTATTCTCCCCACTCCTTCCGGGTCACCACCATCACCGACCTGCTCGACCAGGGTGTACCGCGCGAGGACGTTCAGCACCTGGCCGGGCATGCCGATGCCCGCACCACCGGTCTCTACGACCGGACAAAAAAGAAGGTCAGGCGGAATATTGTGGAGCGGATTTCCGTGTAACGAATTTAGAGTAGGCTAAGCTGATGGCTTTTACGTTTGATCCCGCGCTTCCGCCAGACAAAAATATCGAAAAGTTCTATGATCACATGGCAACGGTAGACAAAGGCTTTGCCATTCAATCCATCTTTTTCCTCTGTGTCTGCAGGATAAAACACGGATGCCGTTAACCGTTCGTGCTACCCAAATGGAGAAACAGAGAAAATACCGAAGATGCTTGCAACATCCTGGTCTGAGAACCGAGTCAGCGGCCCGGAGAGACAAGACAGAGACCAAGATGCGGCGGTATATGGCCTG
>CBDDBV010000043.1:0-11987 GCA_965225785.1 Bryobacteraceae bacterium
CAGGCCGAGAGGGCCTGGAGCCGGATGCTGGTGCTGTTCGGAGACTCGCTCTCCTAGCATCGCCCAGGAAACAGGCGGACGGCGGGCGTGGCGCGCGCAGCGCGCTCCCGCCGCCAGGGTTAATCGACGGAGGAGTCCGGCCAGGGGGTGCTCACGCCAAGGGCGCTCAAGCCACAGGGGCGCTCAAGCCAGGGGCGCTCAAGCCAGGGGCGCTCAAGCCAGGGGCGCTCAAGCCAGGGGCGCTCAAGCCAGGGGCGCTCAAGCCAGGGGCGCTCAAGCCAAGGCGACCGCCAGCGCGATTATCAGCAGCACGGGCGCAGTCCAGATCCAGTCGATGAGCGTAATGCGCGCAGGCGCAATGTGCGTGCGGTTGCCGCCGCGATCCGCAACAGCGATATGATTGGAATGCCTTAGATCGCTCGCCCCGCTCTCCGCCGCGGCAACGATCCCGCCCGCCTGTTCCCGTGTGACCATGACAAACTCCTGCAAGTGGCGGCGGTGCGCGCCACGATCGCGGCCTCAATGGCCCTTATCCAAGCTGCCGCGGCGCGATTACGCTTCGATTGCAGAAAATGGCTCTCCGGTTACATCGGTAACGGATTCGCCGCGGTCCGGTGCAGATCACGAGACCGGTAACGTCGTATATGTGCTCTCCGGAACTCTGACGCTGCGCGATAGGGCGAGCGGTAAGACTCCGGTCGTTCATCAGGGCCAAGCCGTTGCGGAATCAGTCGATGACGTGCAAGGCGGAGTATTAGACCGTGACCCGGGCCGGTGCCGCCGCGGTTCGCATCGGCGCGCACCGCGGCGGTCCCGGTACCACGGCCGTCAGGTTTTCAGCCGGATCGTCACGCCCTGCGCGGCCAGGTTGACTCGAAACCCCTGGCTCGATTCGAGCAGCTTGATGACCACGCCGTGCTCGTTCTTCAGATATGAAGCACCGGCGCCTTCGACGACGGCAACGCCGGCGGAGGCAACCGTATACTTTCCACCGAAGTCGCTCAGGTTCTTGAGATTATAGACCTGCCCGTTGGCGGAGATGTCGGCGACGCCGGCGTCGACAATGGAAAGCCCCGAGATCTTGAACGGATGCTCCTTGCCGTTGAACTGGAGCTTGCCTTCGCCCCAAACCCATCCGAGGCCGGCGGCCAGGCTTGTTCCATTCAACGACAACGATCCGTCAGGCGCTCGACTCTCCGTGGAAGCGTCTTGCGGTTCGTCTGCAAGAACACTCCCGCCGATGAGTAAGAAGGCCGCCATTAAAGTCACGATTCGCATAATTCCTCCGTTATGAAATTTGGATAGTTGGCAACGTTGCGGAGTCATCCGCACCCGGCAACGTTAGATCGGTCGAGCGGGCCTGCCTTGCCCGATCGTGCGTTTCTTGTATGACGCTATCTCCGTGTCGGAATGCGCGGAAACTCCCACAGCGAGGTTCCAGCAAGCACCCCGTGTTCCCATTGGACGATGGTATCGGTGCAATTCCAATCGTTCCAAAGCATCGACCGACACCATCGTGCAATCGACTCTTGTCAGGTGCATCTGGTGTGATGCTCGCACGAGTCGACGATCTGGGAGTCGATGGGGCACGAAGCAGATGGACAACATCGAGACCGACATTTCCGCTCGAGATCGGATATCCACCGTGTCACGCGTAGGCCGATTGTTTTTGAGGCGGTTCAACGGCCGGTCCGCATTAGTCATCGTCTTGCTGGTGGCGCTGGTGACGGGCGTGGCGCTGGCCACCGTCCGCAGTGGCGTGACCCTGGGGAGCGTCACCGGCAGCGAGAGTACGGACGACGCCTATGTTCGGGCCGATCAAATCACGATTTCCTCGCATATTGCCGGCTACGTCGAGTCCATCCCGGTGCGGGACAACGAGACGGTCAAGCAAGGTCAGTTGGTCGCGGTGATCCGGGACGATGACTACCGGGCGAAGGTGGCGGACGCCGCCGCGGCACTGGGAGTCGCTCAGTCCGCGGTGGATGTCCTGTCAGCTCAGGTCATCGTGCAAAGTCAGAAGATCGCGGCCGCGGCGGCGGAGGTTCGCGCGGCCGAGGCGGGCCTCAAACAAACGCGATTGCAGCACGCTCGGCAGCTGGGGCTCGTTGATGACGGCACCACCTCGCACCGAGAGTTGGAATCCGCCGAGGCCGACGAGGATCGTCTGCGGGCTCTCTATGACCAAACAGCGGCCGAGTTGGATGCCGCAAAACATACGCTGGAAGTCATTCGCACACAGATGCTCCAAGCCCAGCAGACCGTCAAGACGCGGGAGGCCGAGCTCGAACTCGCCCGCATCGATCTCGGCTACACCCGTATCGTGAGCCCGGCCAGCGGGCAACTTTCCGAGCGTGCATCGCTGCCGGGCGAGTACGTGACTGCGGGGAGCAAGATAGGCCTCGTCGTGCCGCTGCCGAACGTCTGGATTGTCGCGAATTTTCGCGAATCCCAGATGGCCTACATGTATCCCGGCCAAGCGGCGGTCGTTACGGTCGATAGCGTGCCGGGAACCCGGTTCCACGGCACCGTCGATAGCTTCGGTCCCGCCTCGGGCGCGTTGCAGGCATTGCTTCCTCCGGACAATGCGACCGGAAACTTCACCAAAGTCGCGCAACGCTTTGCGGTCAAATTGATTCTAGCGCCCGGCCAGGCCGGCATTCCTCGCTTGCGTCCTGGAATGTCGGCGATCGCCACCGTGGCGGTGGGCGAAATTCGGCAGGAGCGGAGCATCGCGAGGTGACGAACCCGGAGCCCGTGCCGACGCCGATAACCGCCACTGCAATTCTCTGCAGTGTCGCGGGACTCTCGGCCGGTTGGATGGTGCTCATGGCAACCCGCTACTACGCCCTTCAGGGGAGCGACATCAACGGCGCGCTGGGTGTCGGCATCGATACGGGTTCGTGGCTGACGACGGCCTATTCCATCTGCGAACCGATCGGTGTGGTCCTAGGCGCATGGCTCGGGATCGCACTGTCGCTGCGGCGTATGTTGCTGGTCGGTGTCGTGACTTTCCTGATCGGCTCGATCATACCGCTCGTCGTGCCGAACTATGATGCCTTGATGGTCTCGCGCATCGTCACCGGTCTCGCCGGCGGGGCCATCATGCCGCAGTCGATCATCATTCAACTTCGCACCTGGGGGCCCACTCGAGCACCCTTGGCGATCGCCTTGTTTCTTTCCGCACCCACCGCGGCTCCCCAATTGGGCGGCGTGATCGGCGCTTGGGGCGTCGAGCACTTCGATTGGTCATTCGTTCTATGGGCAGCGCTTCCCCCGGGAATTCTGTCACTCGTGGCGGGCCACATCGCGTTGCCGCGCGAACGGATCCAATGGCGACCCTTGATCCACGCCGACCTCGCGGGTCTGGTCGCGTTGTCGGCTGCCTTGGGTCTTTTCACCTGCGCGGTCAGTCAGGGCGATCGGATGCGTTGGTTTCAGACGCCGGCCATTTCGATCCTGTTGGCGGCCGCCGCTCTGTGCCTGGCCATTTTCACACTGCGTGACTGGAGCGGGCTGCGCCATCCCATCCTCTGGGCGAGACTCTATAAACGACGGAACGTTACGCTCGCCGCCATCGGTTTGCTGCCGCTCGGGCTCGCCCTCGGTATCTCGGGCGTCATCGTGCCGGCGGCCTTGGCTCAGGTGCAGGATTTTAGGCCCGAGCAGGTGGCACCGGCGTTGTGGAATGCGTTGTGGCCTCAAGCATTCTCCTATGCCGCCTGCGTGATCCTCTTGACGCGCAAAGTCATCGAAGTACGCGCATTGATCATTGCGGGCCTCGCGGTCGTAGCCATTGGTGCCTTCTTCAACCTGCAGATCACCAGCGCTTGGCAGGTCGGCGAGCTCAACGTCGGGCAGTTGATCCAGGGAGTTGGATTGCCGATGATCGCGGTACCACTGGTTGCCATGTTCGTGGCCAGTCTACGGCCGCCTGTCGAGAGTCTTCCCGCCGCAAGCATATTGAATTTATCGCGCGTCCTGTCCGGGACTATCGCCACCGCTTGGGCGAGCACGTCGCTGCGGCTCAACAGTGAGGGCAAATTCGGCGAGCTCCTGAGCAACACAGGCTTCTATCCCGGCGGCAGGGGCACTTCGCTCGCCAGCCTCGCGGCACGCACGGCGCATACCGCCTCCGATCCAATTTTTGCTCGAACGCAAGCCGTTCAGATCATAGCGGGCGCAGCGCGTCGACAGGCAGCCGTTCTCGGGATTTCGGATACATTCGCCGCTCTTGGCTGGCTGCTCTTCGCAAGCTGCCTTCTCGTCGTGCTGATGGCCGAATTCGGCTCGGGCAAGGCCCTCCGACCGCAGGAGACAAGTCCATGAGCAGATGGTCGGCGTTCGCCGTGAGTCTCGTTTTGACCGGTTGCGTCGTGGGGCCGACTTATCAATCGCCGACGACGAAGGTCCCCGAGCATTGGAGCGCGAACCCAGGGCAAGAGAACGCCGCGCAGGCACTCAAGACCTTTTGGGCAGGCTTTCAAGACCCGGTTTTGACTCAGTTGATTCAGCAAGCCGTCGACAGCAACTATGACCTGAAAATTGCCGGCGAGCGGATTCGGGCGGCGCACGATGCGGTCCGTGTGGCAGCGGCAGCCGACCGACCTGAGATCGGCCTCGGAGCGGCGGCCGAAAGTCGACGCGAGACTCAGTCGATCGATTGGCCCCCGGCTTCGCCGAAGTATGGCGAATACCCGTATTATTCGCTTGGCTTCAACGCCTCTTGGGAACTCGACCTGTTCGGCGAAAACCGCCGCCGAAAGGAATCCGCGCAGGCCGCGGCCGATGCGGCCGTCGAGACGCGCCGCGACATCTTGGTCAGCCTGACGGCGGCGGTGGCGAGCAATTACTTGAGCATGCAAGCGACCGAGTTGCGGCTGCAGATCGCGCGGGACAATCTTGACATCGCCCGGCAAACGCAAAGGCTCGCTCATCGCGCCTTCGAGGCCGGCGAGCGCTCACACCTCGACGTGAGCGAAGCCGACGGGCGCGTCCATGGGGTCGAGGCCACGATTCCTCCGCTGCAAGCCCACCTGGAAGAGCTGAGACATGCCCTCGCGATTCTGCTCGCGCAGGCGCCCGCCGAGTTCGCGATCAGCGATCTTGAGACTCACGCGGCGATCCCGGCCCCGCCACTGTTGCCTGCATCGCTTCCCTCGGAAGTCATTGCGCAGCGCCCCGATATCCGCAGGGCGGAGCGCGAGTATGCGCAGTCGAACGCCAACGTGGGAGTTGCGGTCGCGGCTCTCTACCCGCACTTTTCGATTCCTTTGAGCATCGCGCCGACTTCGAGCCAGGTTCACGAGTTGTTTCAAACGGCGAGTCTATTGTGGCGCGTGGGGCTGAATGGTACTCAGAGCCTATATACCGGAGGGAGACTCGCGGCGAACGTAGATGCCGCCCGCGCGGGCAAGGAAGCCGCGCTATTCGCGTATGAACAGACGGTGTTGAAAGCCTTCGGGGAGGTCGAGGACGCGCTTTCGAACCAGATGGCTGAGGAAGTGCGTTACAAGGACCTCACCGCGCAGCTGGCTGATGATCATCAAGCGCTGCTCGAGGCACAGGAACGTTACAAGAGAGGTCAAGTGGCTCTGCTCCCCGTGCTCGAGGACCAAGAGCAACTCTACGCCACCCAGGATGCACAGGTGACCAGTTCGCTGACTCGTTGCCTTGCCGATATTTCCTTGTTCAAAGCACTTGGGGGCAACTGGCAAGAGGTCGCGCTCCCGAACTTGGTCGCCGATCGTTCAGGGATCGATCGAAAGTAAACGACCCGCGCGCAGGCGCTGCGCGCACAGAAAAAAAGTCATGGCGAGGGCAATGCAAGCCAAAGCCGTAAACCCGAGTGTCGTGAAGTCGACGCCACGGTTCACGATTCCCGCGATACCGGGGCCCAAGGCCGCGCCCGTCAGCACAAATCCCGGCCCGATCGAGGCCCACCGGCCGGCCTTATCCAAGACCGCCAGCAGCGCGAAGATATATGGAACCAGGAACACCATGTCCATGAACATTACGATGGCGCTGCCGATGAACACGGTGCCTCCCCCGGCGAGGGTCATGACAATCACATCCCCACCGAGCACGCCTGCGCCGGCGAGCAAGGGCACGAGCAAACCGGCGCGCTCGCCGAGTCCCCGCGCAACCATTGCGCCGCTGAGACCGGCGAGCAACCCCAGTGCAATGACACGCCCCACCCACAGGACACTCAGACCGACCGTCGCGCCGATCGACACCAGCGAAGAGTTGATGGAACTATATCCAGCGAACAGAAGCGCCGCAGCGCATAGACTCAGAACAGCCGCACCGGCGTTGGGCGGAACGCCGCCCGGTCGCAACTCGACGGTGCCTCCTTGGGAACCGAGGAGGGCGTGCCGAGCGGTGACTTCCGAAGCGCCGGGGACGTCGACGGGCACACCGGCCAGCAAAAGAAAAACTCCCGCGCAGAGCGCCGCGAGCGCCGCAAACACGGCGAGAGTTCCGAATCGCTCTACGATGGGCGGCACGCCCAGGTAAAATACGATGCAGAACAGCACCTCCACCACCTGCACAGTCGCATACCCACGCTGCGGTGCGCTCGAGTTCGCAACCAGACGGTTCGTGACGTTCAGCAACACCCCGAAACCCGCGCCACACAGCAGGCAGCCCGCAATGAACGCGGCAGACGATCCGCGCCATGCCAGCCCGTTTCCCAGCAAGGCAACCGCCGCGGCGCCAAAAGCCAATCTCCCGAGGTGCGCGCCGCGGAACAGCCAAGGCGTCGCCGCGTTGAGCAGAGCCGCGCAGGCAAGCTGTCCCGTCGCGACCGCTCCCGCGCCCCATGAAGGAAAGCCAAAGTGAGCGCCCACGCTGCCGACCCAGATCGGCACCGCTGTCGACGCCGAAAATCCGATGCTGTTGGCCAGGCAAATACGCAGAAGGGTCGCCTGCCGGTATTCGATCACGATCGCTTTGCCAAGGAAACACCGCCCTCCGCGGACCTACCTATGGAGCGCAGCCACGATATCTCACGGATCGAGGTTCCGAAAGGCCCGCCAAGCTTGCTGCTGAGAGCGATCCTCGCCGCACGAGCCGAGGTTGTAATCGACGATCACGCGGCTCGCGCGCTACTATCCGGACGATGAGAGTTCAAGATTGCGTGGCATTGGTGACCGGTGGCAATCGCGGCCTGGGCCTTGCTTATTGTAAAGGACTCCTTCGAGCCGGCGCTGCAAAAGTCTACGCGGCGGCGCGAGATCCTGCGAAGATCGACATAGTCGATTCAAGGGTCGTGCCTATCGCGCTCGACGTCACCAAAGTCGCGGAGGTCGTTGCGGCGGCTCACGATTGTCAGGACATCTCGCTTCTGATCAACAACGCGGGCGTGTTGCAAAACTCGCCCATGCTCGGCACGGAGTCTGAAGAAGCTGCGCGCCAGGAAATGGAGATCAACTATTTCGGCGTGCTCTCGATGGTCCAACGATTCGCGCCCATTTTGGCAAAAAATGGTGGAGGCGCGATCATCAACGTGCTGTCGGTCGCGAGTTGGTTCGCAAGCCCCTCCATAGCGACTTATTGTGCGTCGAAAGCGGCGGAGGAAATTCTCACCGACGCCATCCGTATGCAACTGCGTAAGCAACGAACTCACGTCGCCGGCGTCTATGCCGGTTACATCGACACCGACATGTCGGCGCACATCACCCAACCCAAGACGAGCCCGAGGCAGGTCGTGGAGCGTTCCTTGGCGGGGTTGGAGTCCGGGGCAGATCGAATCTTTGCTGACGATAGCGCCGTCTATGTCGATCAGTCGGTGCGCGCCGATCGCGCCGCCTTCGATGCGGGAATCCTGCAGGCCTGGGAGGATGCAGCGCCAGAGAAGTGAACGGTCCGGCGGCGCCCGCGTGCCTAGCGCGCGTTCCACAGACGAATGACGCGGTCCACGCCGCCGTGCTCATAGCCGAGCATGCATAAACCGGTGGGATCGAGCGCCAATCGGCGGCCGATCGCTGCGCGGCCCTCGACCCACGTCGCTGCGAGCACCCGCAGCATATGTGCGCTCGAGAAAATCAGCACGTTGCCCTGGAGCGCCCGAACCCGCGTCACAACCCGGTCGGCCCGCTCGGTGATTTGCGAGACGGACTCACCGCCCGGGCACCCGTCGCGGAAGATCTCCCACTCGGGCCGCTCGCGATGAATCTGCGCCAGTGTCAGCCCCTCGTACTGACCGTAATCCCACTCGACCAGGTCGGGGTCGAGCGTTGCCGCGCCGGCGAAACCGGCGAGCTCGCAGGTTCGCCACGCGCGCTGCAGCGGACTTGAGAACACGTGATCGAACTCAAGGCCTTTGAGCCGCGGACCGACCGCGCGAGCCTGATCCTCACCCCGGCTCGTGAGCGCGAGATCAGTCCGTCCGGTGTGCTGACCCGTGATACTCCAAGCAGTCTCCCCATGCCGCACGAGATAGACGTCGGCCAAACCAATACCGCTCATGGCGTCACCTTTTGCCGTTTGGACACCGCCGACTGCGCCGCGCCGATCACGGCCTCACGCAGCGTACCTCTCTCCGTGGTGTGGGGCTGCAGCAGCTTGGCAACGAGACCGGTCCAGCCGGTCTGATGGGATGCCCCCACACCACGTCCCGTGTCGCCATGAAAGTACTCATGGAACAGCACGTAGTCGCCGAAATGGGGATCGCCGGCGAGTTTGGGATGATATTTGAGGGCGGGGCGCTGGCCGTCAGCCCCTTTCAGGAAAAGGCGCGACAGGCGACGCGTCAATTCCTCGGCCACCTCGTAAAGGGTGAGGAATTTTCCGGAGTCCGTCGGACATTCGACTTTGAAGTCCTCTCCGTAGTAGTAGTGAAAGCGCTGCAGCGCCTCGATGATGAGATAGTTGATCGGCATCCAAATGGGACCGCGCCAGTTCGAGTTGCCGCCGAACAGTCCACTGCGCGACTCCGCCGGCCAGTAGCTTACTTCGTGGGTTATGCCGCCGGCCGCGAAGCGGAACGGCTGCCGCTCGTGAAACTTGGACAGGGCGCGCACACCGAATTCCGACAGAAAGCGCTTTTCGTCCAGCATCCGGTGCAGGAGCGCTTTGAGGCGGTGACCGCGCAGCAACGAAAGCAAGCGCCGGTCGCCTTGACCGCCGAGATGCCAATTGGAGACCAACTTGGCCAGCTTCGGCCGATGCTCCAGAAACCACTGCATTCGCGCCGAGAACTCGGGCAGTAGCTGCAGTACCTCGGGCTCCAAGACCTGGCTGGCAAACAGCGGAATCAGCCCGACGATGGAGTGGATCTTCAATGCAACTTGGCTGCCATCCGGCAGCACGAGCTGGTCGTAATAGAACTCGTCAACCTCGTCCCACAAGCCGAGCTTATCCGCGCCAGCACCATTGATTGCGCCGGCGATGGAAAGGAAATGCTCGAAGAACTTCACGGCGATGTCTTCGTACGCCGGATCATGCAGCGCGAGTTCAAGCGCGGCGCGCAACAGGTGCAAACAGTACATCGCCATCCAGCTGGTGGCGTCTGCCTGATTGATGAAACCGCCGGTCGGCAGAGGACTGCTGCGATCGAACACCCCGATGTTGTCGAGACCAAGAAAGCCGCCCTGGAAAATGTTGCGGCCTTGCGCGTCCTTGCGATTGACCCACCAGGTGAAATTGACCGCGAGCTTGTTGAACGCGCGCTTCAAGAAGTCGAGATCCCCGGGGTACGTCGGGTTCGATTCTTGTTGCTGCTTGCGGTCGATTTGGAACACGCGCCATGCGGCGACTGCGTGCACCGGCGGATTTACATCGCCAAAGGCCCATTCATATGCGGGATGCTGGCCATTGGCGTGCATGTAGGTCTCGCGCGACAGCAGCAGCAATTGCGACTTGGCGAACTCGCTGTCGATGACTGCAAACGCGATGCAGTGAAAGGCATGGTCCCACGCGGCGAACCAGGGATATTCCCACTTATCGGGCATCGAGATGACATCTGCGCAGTAGACGTGCTGCCAGTCTCTATTGCGACCATGTTGCCGCTCCGGCGGAGGAGGCGGCTGTCCCGCATCGCCGTCGAGCCACTCTTCGACGGCATAGTAGTAAAACATCTTGTTCCAGATCATGCCGGCAAACGCCTGGCGCTGGACGAGCTTTGCGTCCGCATCGACGATCTGCCGTTGCAGATCGGCGTAAAACTCGTCGGCCTCATGACGGCGCGCGGCGAATAGGGCGTCGAAGTCCGCGAAGGGCGCAACTCTGGCTTTAGAACCCTTGTCCGGGGATAGGCGCAGCCGTACCTTTACCGCGGCGCCGGCGGCGACGTTCATGTCGTACAGCGCGCCCACTTTCGTGCCGGTCTGTTCGGGATTCACGGCGTGGTGCTTGCCGTGCACCAGGTATTCATGAAAGGCGTCCTTGAAGTAGCCTTGTGCCGCGTTCATGCCGAACAGCCGGCGGAGATTGGTTTCGTTGTCGCAGAACAGCACGGTCGGCGCGGCATCGAAATCAACCTGAAATTTGCCAAGCTCCGGGTGCTGGACTTCCACGGCACCCGGCCGGCCGATCAGCGTCGGCTTCGCTGCGCCCGGCCGCCACGACCAAATATTTCGGCAGGAGAGTTGCGGGAGCAACGCGAGCCGCGCCACATCCGGCCCGCGATTGTGCGCGGTGATCTGCATGAGAATTTCATCCGGGCCGCCCTTCGCGTACTCGACGAACACGTCGAAATAACGGTCATCATCGAATAGCCCGGTATCCAGCAGCTCGAACTCCGCGTCTCCGGCGCCGCGTCTGCGGTTTTCCTCGACGAGCCGTGTGTAGGGAAACGCCGCCTGCGGATACTTGTAGAGCATCTTCAGGTACGAATGGCTCGGCGTGGCGTCGAGGTAGTAGTACAGCTCCTTGACGTCTTCGCCGTGGTTGCCTTCGGAGTTGGTGAGCCCGAACAGCCGTTCCTTGAGGATCGGATCCTTACCGTTCCACAGCGCCAATGAAAGGCACAGATACTGATGATCGTCGCTGAATCCGGCGATACCGTCCTCGCCCCAGCGGTAGGCGCGGCTGCGCGCGTGGTCGTGCGGCAGATAATCCCATGCACCCCCCCAAGCGCTGTAGTCCTCGCGGACCGTTCCCCACTGACGCTCGGCGAGATACGGTCCCCAGCGGCGCCAATTCTCCTTGCCCGCCGCGTCGCTCGCCAGCCGCTGTTTTTCGGCGGACAGCTTCGTCGATGATCGGGGCGCCGCTATGGGTGACATGGAGCTTCCTGGGTCGCTGTGCTGCTTCTACTCTCTACCGGAGAAGGAGCGATTTCTTGTGTGTTTGAACCATGGCGACCGAAGTAGCCCGGAATCGCCGGCGGTGTCGATCTCGTCTCGTTGACGCAGCCGGTTGACGTCGAGCACTGCGGTACAAGCGGAGCGGCGCTTCCAGTCAAGACTGCGGTCCGCCGCCGGGATGATTCTATTCGAATACGAGAGAGGTGTCGCCGTGCGCAGTGACGGAGATGCTAATATGCACGGTGTCCTGAAAAGCAGACTGACCGGCGACACGAGGAAGCATTTGGACATCGAACGGATCCGTGCCATCAAGGAACGAACCCGGATTTTCATGACATTGCACGGCGGCTCGGATACCGCCGACACCGATCTTCGCGGCGGTGGAATGTGTCGGCGTGCGTGACACGGCCGTGGATGTCACCGCCTGTGCAGAGCTTCCCTAGACCGTGTAATGACCTAAACCGTGTACCGACGTTGAGCGTCAGCCGGTCTTCACATCGTCCGGTAATGCGGCAGCGATGCGAGGTGATCGGTCCTCAGGTCGTGCTCGGTTTGTAGCGAGAGGTGCTCCAACTCAGTGGCCAGGTCGAGGATCAGCCTGTTGGCTCTTTCACCCAGTTCTCGCGCGCGCCAAGGCGCCTCGCCCGATTTCAACAACCCCGCGATGCCGCACAGGAGGTCGAGTTGTCGGCGGAGATCCTGTCTCTTGGTCGACATCGCGAAATGCAGACGCGAGCA
>CBDDBV010000044.1:0-12486 GCA_965225785.1 Bryobacteraceae bacterium
TGTGGAACCACAAAGTACGGGGTTTTGGTGCCCTCCAAAACCTGCGATACTGCGACCGTGTGGTACTTCCAAATCCCGTGGGCGACGACGGCATCGAATCGTTCATGATTTGCCTGCAACCATGAATTAAGTCTTGTGTTGTAGCGGTAGGCGGTTTGTGACCCTTGTATGAAGTGGAGGGGCCGCGGCCAAGCGGTTCTCCACTCCGAGATGTCGTCGTCGAGCGTGACTACTTCTGCTGCGTGTCGGGTCCCGAGCGACCGCAGCACAAGTTGCCGAACCGCTTCGACCGGCCCCCCCGAAAGCAGGGTCTATCGAGTCGAGGCAGTGTAGAATTTTCATATTTCCGCAGAAGTCGGTTGGGGGGCGCCCACATTCTTCGACCTGATTGTTCGGACCCGGATGAGACATGCGGGGTTTCCCCCGTGGATTTCGTACGGCGGGACGTCTTTCGCGACGATGCTACCCCCAACGACGACGGCGCACGTCCCTACGGTGACCCCTGGGAATACGGAGGAGCGTGCTGCTACCCACGCGCCCGCTCCTATTGAAACCGGCCTGCAGTATAGGCGCATGTTTGAGCTAGACCAGTCGTGATTTCCGGTGCAAAGATAAACATCCTGCGAGATGCAGGCGTGGGCACCGATTGATACATTTGCAAGGTTATCTATCCAGGCCCTCTCGCCGACCCAGGCGTAGTCCCCAATCGACAGGTACCATGGAAACTTAACTTTAATGCCCGGCTTGAGGATCACCTTTCTTCCGACTCTCGCGCCGAATAATCTAAGAATTGCCCGCTTGATCGAGGGTAGCGGTAGAAGCTCGGTCTTGAGAATCGGCGAGCCTAAAAAATGCCACAGAATCTCAAAAGCTCTGGAGCGACCCCGGACGAGATCTTGACTATCGGGATACTCAAGGCTTACCGGAATGTTCATCGTTCGTAGGGACACAATCGCCAGCGCGGCGTGTTTTACTCTGCCGCCCCTCCAATAACATGATCAATACGAGGATTGATTTGTGTACAGTAAAATCGCCGATACCCGGGCCGTGGGCGACGCCGCACTCTCATCCCCTCGAATGTCAACTCCACGTGTCTGCATATGCCGCCGCTTTGCTCGAGGCAGCGTGCCCATTCTTGTAGTCTACTAATTTAAGGGGATCATTGAAGTTTAGGGGCCGCCAATGTACGAAACAAGAACGAGCTCGCGAACGCGGAGTAGTGGTGAAATAGGTTTGATGAGCGCTCCGTGCATGCTTCAGACTGGGCTCCTGAGGGAAGAGGATGAGCTGGTTGGCCCATACCCGCGGGTTTCTGTGGTTATTGCTACTAAGAACCGCAAGGATGAGCTTCGATCGGCTGTGCGTTCTGCGTTGGAACAGTCCGCAAAGCCGATGGTCATCGTAGTTGATGATGGCTCGACCGATGGAAGTGCCGAGATGGTCGCTAGCGAGTTTCCGGGTGTACTCGTTATAAGAAATCGTGAATCTTGTGGCTATATTTCGGCCAGGAACAGGGCTGCAGTTGCCTCACGCTCGGAATTTATCTTCTCGCTGGACGACGATGCGGTGTTTTCAAGCCCCGGTATCGTGTCGGATACGGTGGCGTTGTTTGAAGATAGAGTAGGAGCCGTAGCAATTCCGTTCATTAATGTCAGGCAGAATAATATTGTGCGGCAGGCGGCGCCTAAAAATGGCAAAATCCTGGTTGATTTCTCCTATGTGGGCACTGCGCATGCTCTCCGCCGGGAGCTTTTCGTGCGGCTCGGGGGGTATCGGATTAGTTTTTTCCACCAAGGAGAAGAAGAAGACTATGCGATTAGGATGCTCGACTCGGGGTTTGTTGTTCGTCTTGGCACATCCGACCCGATATACCACTTCGAGTCCCCACGGCGTGATTTTAGGCGAATGGACGTATTTGGACGGCGGAATCAGGTCTTGTTTGCCGTCTACAATGTACCGCAGCCGTTCTTGTTTTCGGGCGTTCTCAGGGCCGTTGTTCGAGGTCTTCTGGAGGGGGCTCGGACCGGAAGGTGGCCGAACATGATTCGCGGCCTTCTTCTTGGTTTCACCAGCATCCCGGAAGTCCTTTCCGCCCGCCGCCCTGTTTCCAGTAGCGCTTACTTACTTTTTCGAAGGCTGAAAAAGTTTTCTAAGAGGGGGCGGTTCTATGAAATTAGTGAGCTGTCTGGCGAGTTGGGCCGCGTCGGAGGGAAGGATACTCCTTGTCGAACTTAGTTCGCAGCGGCGACCATCCCTATCGCACCATGAGGAACTTCGGGAACTCGAAACCGGTGGTCGTTCTTGTGCCATGTGGCGGCTGTTTGAATAATCATTCTAAGATCAGATCGTGTCGGTCGCCAGCCTAGTTCTGCTCCAGCACGTATTCCGTTTGCCACTAGCACAGCGGGATCGCCTGCTCTCGCGTTTTCTCTGACAACTTGTATTTTAGCGCCGGTGTAGAGTTCCACGGCTTGGATTAGTCGCCCGATTGAGGTTCCAACACCCGTTCCTAGATTGAAGGCCCGCTGTTTCCCCCCGCATTCGAGATATTTCAGCGCCAGGACGTGGGCATCGGCTAAATCCTGCACGTGCACATAGTCCCGAATGCATGTTCCATCGCTTGTGGCGTGGTCGTGGCCGTACACCCGAACATTGGTTTGCGAGCCGAGAGCCCCCATTATAAGGTTTGGGATAATGTGTGTTTCTGGGCTATGTAGCTCGCCGATCCGCGCCGAGGGGTCAGCGCCAGCCGCGTTAAAGTATCTCAGCGCGACGGTTTTCATTCCGTACGGCCCTTCGTACCATTTTAAGAGCCTCTCGACCGCAAGTTTGGTCTCTCCGTATGGATTGATGGGTAGCTGCGGGTGATCCTCGTCTACAGGTAGCGCTTGGGGGGCGCCATAAGTCGCGCAGGTGGAGGAAAAAACCAATATTTTTACTCCTGCTGCGAGCGCGGCATCAACCAAGGTCAGTGTGTTTGTGAAGTTGTTCTGATAATAGCTCCGCGGGTCCTGAACGGATTGGTGGACATAGGCTGAGGCGGCGAAGTGAATCACTGCGTCTATGGAGAACCGCCGAAACGTGTGGGACAGCCTGGAGCTGTCTGAAATATCCGCTTCTACGAGGGGACCCCATTTTACTGCCCATCGGTGCCCAGCTGAAAGATTGTCGTACGTGACGGGGATTAGGCCCGCTTCCGCTAGCGCTAGGCACGTGTGGCTGCCAATGTACCCCGCCCCGCCGGTAACCAATACGTTTTTCATGGCTGTAGCTTCCTCGTTAACGACGCTTTGTGACTGCTTGCCTGCGGCGTGCCGCCGCTTCCGGTGTGTTATACATGTTTGTTAAGGGGTCGCAATAAGTATTTGCCTAGCCCGTATTCTGGTCCAGTCGGCAAGTTTGATTAATAACTCGGTGGAGGCGGTTTTGGCACCGCCGCACTCTCCCCAAGTCTCAAGAGAGTCTTAAATTGGTGATCAATCGTAAAGTTTGCGAGCCATCGGGTTCTGTTATGGTTGCCGACTGTTTCTGGACCTGCCCTGAGTAAGCGGGTAAGACAGGCACCCACCTCCTCGGGGGTGTCGGCAAAATATTGGTAACTGTGCCCGAGGGCCTCTAGATTGCCGCCAGACCGGCTTGCGATAATCGATTTGCCCAGCGACATTGCTTCGAGCAGAAATAAGTCGAACACGACCCTTTCCCCGACGGAAATAACAATTGATGACTCGGAGATTCGTTGGAGCACATTTTCGTGGCTTACCTCGCCTAAGAACTCTGCTTGTGTTCCGACGGCCGCTTCTGCTGCGCGTTTTATCGAGGGCGTCAGCTGAGTTCCACGTCCGATATTTACGAAATGGAAGAGAGAGCGACGGTTTTCTTGTACGGTTTCTAAAAATTGCTGCGCTCCGGTGAAGAATAAGGGTATACGTTTCTCTGGGACGTGGGCGGCGACGTTAAGTACGAAAATTTTGTCTTGTGGGTTTGGCTTCGGCTTAACGCAGGGGCTAGGAACACCGTTGTATACGATCTCCGACTTACTCAGAATGACGTCGGCATCGCGAGGGTGGCTTTCAAGGAAAAGAGCGCGAGCCGCCTCGCTCGGGAACACTAGCTTGTGACACCGGCGGGCGACCGCAACTTCCGATCGTATCTCTTGGTCAATCCGGTGTGCCGGCTCTGTGCCGAGCCTTAGGAGTTCCTGCGATATGCCGCCCTTAGAATGTTCGGTGTGAATAAAGGACCAGCCCGGGCGCCTGTAGCGCCAAAGTAGACCGGTGACGTTACCGAAGCCGATGATCGTTACTGGGTCTGTTCCGGTTGCCGCAGTTATCGCCGCTGCAGCCTTTAGCCCCACAAATTCGGCTCGGGCACGAAATACCAGGGCCTTGGCTGGATTGCTACGCCTTTCGGCGACGTAGGATCCAATGCTCCTTACAAGCTTTTTCGAGAAGCTTAATGGTAACCCTGAATTCGACTTGATAGATTCTGCGCGGATAAGATTTGATCCGGTTAAGAACCAGATGTTCGGAAGGGGAGAGCCGGATGCCTTTTCCGCTGCGTAATTGTGGAGCTGCTTGAAGACGGCAAGCGGGCCCCCGCAGTTTTCCCGGGGGGCTGTTGGCGATGCAAATATGATTTGAGTGTGTTTCATCTCGGGGGTGTTCTGGAAATACGGGCGTTAATAGTAGCCTCTAGGTCACGACCGAAATTTGCTCTTGCTGCTCAGTGCGTTGCGCGCCCAGATTACGTCTGACCCTTGGTTCGCGTTGCTTTCGACGCACACAGAAGAACATGCTAACTGTAATGAGGAATTCTGTCGCAACGATGCTTTCGCTCATTCCGAGTGCGTGGAACTGATGTACTAACAAAGTGGCAAGGCCGACATTAAAGAGACCTGCAAAAACAATTATGGTGTTGAACGACTTATCCATTCCGAGGGGAAGCATCCACTGGATTCCTAGAATGTTGCTGGCTGATATTAGAGTTGGTAGTGGCGACATAACTCGCAGAATTGGGATGCTAGGTTCGAAGCCTGGCCCTAATAGTGCCTGCACCAGCCAAGGCGCGAGAACGAACATTACCCCTCCAGCTGACGCCGAAATCGCGAGCATCAGGCATGCGGATGCCTTTAGAGCTTTTAGAGCTTCGGTTTCATGCTCTTTGATTAGACTGTTGATCCTTGGGTAAAATGCTTGAGTAATTGGCCCGGTCGCGCTAATTGCCAGTTTCGTGAACTTCTCTGCGCCTGCGAACCATCCGACGGTGGCTGGGGATGCCAGTGCACCCAGTACCGCCACATTTGCGCTTGTGTACAGAGCTGTCGCGCTTCTAA
Source organism: Bryobacteraceae bacterium (assembly GCA_965225785.1). Lineage (GTDB taxonomy): Bacteria > Acidobacteriota > Terriglobia > Bryobacterales > Bryobacteraceae > Bog-113. The sequence continues at coordinate 5,333 of CBDDBV010000044.1, forward strand.
ACAGGAATAATGATGCTTCTTTGCGCAACGCCGACAGCGACCGAGAGAAGGACGGCCTCGATATTGGGGTGTGTCGATTCAAATACGCAATGGCAAATGTGGTTGAAGATATGGCCGCTAGGCTACGAAACGCAAGAACGGCCCATGAGTCTGACGGGTGCCTGACGAACGCGATGGTTAGAGCCGAGGCAGAGCTGTTTAGAATGAGGTTCGTTGCTGAAACGGCCGCCATCTGTTCTATGCCTTGGAAGAACCAAGTTGGCATTAGGGATCGGCCGATCGCCAAAGCTACGGAGAACGTGAGCATACGTCCTTGTGGCATAAGTCGTGGCGTCAATTGCCACATAACAGCCGCCCCGGAAAGGCAAGTGACGCAAAGGAGCACCTGCGCGATGAGAATATCGGAGGCCACCCGGGATCGCGCTTTCGTATTGCTACCTGCGCGTGAGACCGCCCGCGATCCAGACAGTCCAAAACCGTACTCAAGAATCAACGATAGGTTGGCCGCAAAGGCCTCTGCAAAAGCTACGGTTCCCCATTCAGACGGGCCCAGAGTCCTCGCCAGATATGGAACTGTGAACAGCGGCAGAATGTACCCAGCAAACTGAACGCTGTAAAGCGAGATCAGGCTTTCCGCAAGGCGCGAGCGCAGTATTCTGTCGATTGTTTGTCCGAGATACTTATAGGAAAGCATTTTGCTTTTGATGGTTTTGGCGGCCATGTTAGCTGCGGGCCCGAACGTCAAGCCAGCTTGGGCGCAGAGTTGCTTCCGTTGTACCCTGTCTTGCGGAAAGGGCGATGCGCCTTCCGGGGTCTGCGCTACGTTCCCGCTCGCTTGAAAATGAGCTTTGCTTTCCCCGGGGTGAGTGTAGCGGGGCCCCAATTCGCCTGAGCTTGCGCCGAAACAACAGCAGCGAAGCAGCGAGGAGAGTTGGAGGTGCCGCGTACACAAAGGGAAACCACACTAGGGAAGCAAGTCCATCGCGGTAGACTTGTGGTAGGCTGACTAAGAACACAAGGTAGATCAACGACTGAGCTGAACGCGCTTGGTCCGCGGAACGTTTCTTTGTTGGAAGTGCCTGGCGGAAGAGTAAACCGTACAGCGCGCCCAGCATGACGGCGGTCAATACGATTCCTATGTAGCCAGCGTTTGCGTATGCCTCGCCTACTAGCCCTGCGGTAAACCCATTCTTTGTTAGTTGACGCGACTCGGTCTGTAGTTCAAGAAGGTATTCGGTAGCGCGAGGTTTCTCCGGCCAAAGCAGTCTTGGGATCGGGCCGACTAGTACTGGGACTATGGTACCCCCTAGAAACCATCGCCCACGCAGATCTTCGAGGCTCATTGTTGCAGCGATCATGTCGAGAAATTCGGTATCAATATGTCCCTTCGATGATGTAGCTTCATCCACGGTCTGTCGGATTCCGTTGGTTATCGCATTTGCGATCGGTTCGCCCTTATAGATGTTCCCGGTTATCGGCTTCAGCGGAAGCCAAACCAGAATAGTGGCGATGACCCCAAGGTAGAAGGCGATGGGAATCGAGCGGCTCGGGCGTCGAGTGATCCAGAGGTACAGTAGGAACGTGGCTGGCAAGACTGCTGCGCAGCGAGTCGGGGTAAATACTGCTGCGCCCGCTAGTGCGGTGGCAGTAAGAACCAGTAGCTTGGGGGAAAATCCTTTGTAGTAGTGGAGCAAACAACAGGCCCAGGGCGCCCAAGCGACCGTCGAAGCAAGGTAACCGCTAGTGGCGAAACTGATGTTTCTTTCATTCTGGTCGATCCGTCCGGCTAAGACCAGCCCGAGCACGCCAAGCGGGATCGAAACCAGGGCGACGTATCTCAACATACGGTTCGGTATGGCAGTGATCGATGGCAGGCAGTGCTTTCTCGTTTGGTTCCGAACCAGGAAACATCCGAAAATCATTGACAGTAGACCCAGGTCGGACGCTAGACTCGCTCGCACGATTTCTGATTCGGCGACGCTCCAGGTAAATGGCTGCTGCATAGGCGAGCCGCCTAGCTCAAGTATGACGAGGCGAAAAGTGACTATGTAGCAGTGAATTCCGATCATCGCCCATGCTGGGTGTAGCACAGAGGTTGCGAGTCGTTTTGTTATGAGGGTCGCGACCGCCAGTGCGGTGAGGTCCAGCAACAAAGATTGCCCTGAGGTCAAGCGAGATTCCTGGGGCGTTCGACTATTGAGGTTTTTGATGATGTGGTGCCCATTGCCCGATTTTCTTTGTCCTCAATTAAACTGATCGCGGCATTCGCCCAGGCTTCAGGGGAGAAGCGTTCGATGATCGAACGTGACGATCGGCCCATCCGCAACAGCTCTGCTGGAGTTGCCGATGAGACTACCATCATTAGTTGGGAGAGGTCTTTTGGCTTAAGAGGGTCGAAGGTGAATCCGTTAACGCCCTCTCGCACAAGTTCCGGCGCGCACCCGCAAGCTTTCGATATTATTACCGGCAACGCTGCCGCCATGGCTTCGTTCGCGACCAGCCCCCAAGGCTCTCTACTGCTGGGCAAAACTAGGCAACTGGCAGACGCGTACACGGGGAGGAGCTCTTGATGGCTCTTAAAGCCTACAAGTTCTGCTGACTGGGTCAATCCCAGTAATGTTATCTTTTGCCTGACGCTTTTTTCTAGCGGGCCCTTTCCAACAATCACTAACGACCACGTGCCTCCAGCTTTTCGGTATGCGTCGAACGCGTCTAACAAGGTAAAGAGATTTTTCTCGTCAGCAAGGCGGCCGACAAACAAGAAGTGCTTTTCTGATTGGAGCGATCCCGCAAGATTTACTCGCTCCCGGAGCAATTCAGTCCCGAATTGAAAGAAATCGTTGTCCACGACGTCGTACTTTGTTACAATCGACTCGCCCGGGATCCCGAGCTTTCGAAGGTAAGATGCCGACAGAGATCCCCCTGCGAATCCGTAGTCAAAAAGGTTGCGAACAATCAACCGTTTGACCGTTTCTTTGGCGAATCCCCTAGGGTGGTCTTGCTCTGTGGATTCAAACATCAGGATTGTTGATGCTCCCCTTATCCTGGCCCACAGGGCTGCGATGAGCGACCGGGGATCGTGGTATCCCGGCAGCATAATATGCTCAGGGTTGGAACGCTCAAGTGCCCGAATGAGCCGCGCGAACGCACGTAGGAGCCGCAACGGTCGACCTGTGTTTTCTAAGGTCCCGCCGTCTAGGGTTAAGATGCCAGTCCCACGACGATTAATTTTCCATCCGTAAATCTCTTGTTCGCGTGCGAATTCAATGGCGGTCAGACGGCACTTTGTGCTCAGCGCGCCGACGCGGGCGAGATGGTAGGGCCCGAAATTGGCGAACAGTACTGCGACCTTCGGTGATCTCGTCTCCAACTTCGAATGTCGTGACTGACAAGTCGGGTTTCTCGGGCTCATGGGAAGCACCGCCTGTATCTTTCCCACACCACCGCCGGCGAGAAGTCCGCCGCGCGCACCGTAGCTGAATGCGACATTGCAGCTAAGGCATATGGGTCATTGGCGATCTGGAGGATTGCGTCTGCTAGGGCTACAGCATCGCGTGGTGGCACCAGGAGGCCCGAGGTTCCGTGCTTCACTACATCGCCGCAGCACGCCGTCGCGATTACCGGCAATCCATGAGCCATTGCTTCGACTTGAGTCAGACCAAAGCCGTCAGACAGGGTTGGCAGAATAAATATGTCGTGCGAAGCATATGTCGCTTCGACGTCCGCGCGAGCGATGTTCCCGATGTACCGACTGTTTGACGGCAGGGCCGGAAGCGCCACTTCAAGTGGCCCCGCGAAAGTGAAGCGAATATTGGTGTTTTCTAGAATGCGCGCGGCTTGTACTGCGTAAGGAATCCCTTTGCGCAGGTTCAGTGTCCCCAACCACAAAACCTTAACCGTCTTGCCCGAAGCTGGATGGCGCCGATTGAGCGGTAAGCTTGCCCTTCTCGCGTAAGCCAGCGGGCAAATGTAAATTTTGTTTTCGGGGATCCCTTGGCGTACTAATGCGGACTTGGTCCAGACGGAGTTTACCAGGACCCGGCGCGCGATTCGCATTTCTTCGTTGACGCGGTCGAAGTAGGCGTCCGGCGTTTTGTCGCCGGGCTGAAGAAGCCAGGCGCGTTGACTCTTTTCCTCTTCTTCCACAATGTGCTGTTCAACTCGACCAGGGTCAATTTGGTTTAAGACGGTGAAAACACCGCTCCTGTTTTCGTGTTCGATTGCCTCTAATGATCCGCAGGTAAACCCCAGAAAGGCGCGGTGAGGGGTGCGTAAATGGGGTACGCAATTTAGGGCGAATTGCCGACCTATTGTTGAATAGACGGCGTATTTCCACTTCGCTCGCCGTAGGACCGTGGTCCCCAGCGCCTGTGCGAGCCCGATTACCGGAGTCGAGACGACATCGGCGCCGCAAAGAGCGTCATTAAAGCGGGACTTTCCTAGCCTGCGATTAAGCCTTGAGAGCACTGGGTTGGGCGGCACCCAAAGATCCGTGATAAACCTAGCGAGGCAGCCCTGCCTGTATGCCTCGACGGCGGGCTGGTAGAATTGGCGGCTTCCAATCATTGCTATGACGAGGCCACCGTTTTCTATAATCCTTTTCATCTGGGTTATTTGGCTTGCAATGAGCGCCGACTCGGACTTCCCACTGGGGCGCGACGCTGTGCGCGAGCGAATGATCAGCAGCCCCAACGGAAGGTGGCGCTGCACAACGCAAGAGCGCAAGACCGTGGTGGTTCGCGAGCGCCCCGACGCCCACCCTAGGGAGTTCTGTCGTTGAACCCAGCCGGAAGACTAACTCGCGTAGTACTTTCGGTAGTATCCGTAGTACGAGTACGTATCGCTCATGTTCTTCTTGACTTGGTTCAGCACAAGCCCGACGACGTTAGCGCGCAGCCTATCAAGCGTTGCCAGCACGGTCGCGACTGCTTTTCGGCTGGTCTCTCCAGCACGCGTTATTACGACAACCCCGTCTACTGCCGTGGCGAGTTGCAGTGGTTCTGCGAACCCGAGGATTGGTGGAGCGTCAATCACGATCAGGTCGTAGTCTTTCGACGCTTCTTCTAGGATGTCGACCATTAATTGCCCGATTAGGTCGGAGGCGCGACGAGATGAAGGCCCGGAGGGTAACACGCTGAGTGCGGGCGTTTGCGGCGACTTCAGCACCACATCTCTCCATGGGAGTACGCCGGTTAAAGCTGTAGAAAGCCCAATGGCATTAGAGACTCCAAACCGGTTGTGCTGTGAGGGCCGTCGCAGATCGGCATCGATCAACAGCGTTTTTTTTCCTTGTTCCGCATGAGCGGCAGCCAAATGAGCAGCTGTGGTTGACTTGCCTTCGCTTGGTGAGGCGCTTGTAATCAAGATTGATCGCATCCGGCGATCTAAGTCGCTGAGAAGGATCGAGTTGCGCAGTGTGCGAACTGCCTCTTCGTAGGATGCGGAGTTTTTGTAGCCGCTGGCGCTTTCTGCGTTTGTTAGTAGAGCAAGCTCTGGGTTGTTCGGACTGATCGGTTTGAAAGCTCGAGTCAAAGCAAGCATCTGCGCCTTCTTAACTTCCGGGAGCGTACCGACTACATCAACTTGGAGCATGCGCATTGCCTGCTCGGGATCCTTGATTGTGTTGTCGACCAAGTCGCCTGCAACTGCCGCACCTATAGAAAGCACGGTTGAGAGGAGAAAACTCAGAAGAAGCATCATATTTCTTTGCGGGAACACGGGCTTCGCTCCTGGCCTCGCGTTATCGGCGATTCGGATTGCGCTGTTCTGGAATCCTGCGTTGATTCCAGCTTCCTTAATCTTGCGGACTAACTCATCGTAGAGCGTCTTGTCGTTCTCTGCTTCACGCTTCAACTGTTGATACTCGAATGATCGCGCGTTTAGCTGATCCCATTCGGCCTTGGTTTCCGCGACGGACTTCCTGAGCATTTCCTCGCGATTCAAAGCTTGCCGGTATTCGGTCTCGATACGATTCGTGATCTGCGCTCTGGTTTCGTCATACTGGTGTTCCAGTTCCGTCAATTGGTTCGCGGCACGTTTGTATTCGATATAGTTGGGACCGTACGTTGTTTTCAATTCCACCAGATGCTGTTTGGCCGCTTGAACCAACTCCTGTAATTTGGCCAGCGATTCGGCCTGCGTGGAGATCTGTACCGCTGCGAGCGAGCCGGTCTTCAGAGAGTTGTATGCGGCCTCTTTTGATACCCGTTCCCCTTGAGCCGTCGTGTACTCGGTGTTGAGTTGAAGCAGGCGGGAGGAAAGTATGTTGGTCTTTTCGTCGGGATTGATGACGTTCAACTGCTTTTCAGCGGCCGCGAGAGCTAGGCTCGACCGCTCCATCTTGGCCTTGAGTTCATCGATCTGCCGTTCCATGAAGGTGGAAAGGCCCGCAGTGGACTTCACCCGAATATCGAAGGTATGTTCTACATAAGACCGCGCGAGGGCGTTGGTGACATCCGCTGCAAATTGCCGGTCCGGCGAACGGTACGTAATACGGAGAATGAAGCTATTCGGGGGCCGAACGATCTTAAGGTTATTAAATTTCAGAGGCGCGTCGGCGAGGATCCTGGCCGCTTCTGGGCTGCTGGGGAATTGCTTCTCCCGCCACAGAACGTGAAATTGCTCTTCCACCGGACGCAGCACGCCATCCGATTGAATCAGTTCAATTTGCGTTGTGAGGAACTGGTCGGAATCATTTCCAGCGTTGTTCTGCGCAGCGTCCTGACCGATGATGCCGCTCGGTGCGCGGCGGTCAACGTCGATACGGGCAGTGGATTCGTAGACCGGCGTAATGCGAGCGCAGACAATCCAGGTGATCAGCATGCAAACGGCGATGAATCCAAGAATTTTCCATTTGCTGCGCTTGAGGATCCAAAGGTAATGAGAGAGCGGTAGTCCCGCGGGCTGGAGCTCGATGTCCGGCTGGGGCGACGGGATGTAGCGCGGAATGCGCTCGACGTCGTGGCCGTTAGCGGATTGGCGGTCTAGTCTTTCAGGCGTCATTTCGATTTGCTCTTAGTAGTGGTAGACAAGCGCAGCCGCGACGCTCTGACTTGTCCCCGCGATGCGGTCAAGCACCCCCGCAGTTAATTTCTTGCCGTGATTTTCCGGGATATAAAGGATATCGTCCGGGTACACCGGAATGTCCGGGCTCT
>CBDDBV010000045.1:0-22204 GCA_965225785.1 Bryobacteraceae bacterium
AGCCATGGAAACTGCGCGTTGAGGGTCACGATGGCTTCCGCTGTAGTTTCCCTGGGAGCAGCCCGTGGCGGAGCGGTTTGATGCTGAGTCGGCATTAGTGCACGGCGGGCTCGGTTGTTGCGACCCAAGGCTCGACCGCCAAGTGCTCCCTGGCGGCGCAGTTGTTCTGGAGACTTGTTAAACAGGATATGGGGATAGTTGGGCATGGCGTCTAGGGACACCACATTCATTGCTCGCTGACGCGCCACAAGCAAGGCTGCACGCGAGTTTCTGACCCAGAAAGTCGGAGGAAAAAGCGGTATCCAAACGAACGGTCTACTGGGTTTCTGTTGAGGGTTTCCGCAACGACCACGAAGGCTCAATCTCACTTCGGCGGGACCATGTCCGCTTCCTTTTCGGGCCGCAATTTTGCGGAGCAGCTCCCGGTGGCGGGTCAGCAACTCGGCCAGCGAGGCCCTGCGCGGGCTCTCGATCTCGGCCAGAACTTCCGTGTCCATTTTTTTCTTCTCCTTTTCCGGCGGCGGTTCACCGCCAGTCACATGTACGCTCTTCACCCGCCTGGATCGCAAGCCAGGCAAGGCCAATAAAGGAGGCGGGCTTAGAAAGTTCGGCGGCCTAGCGATCGGTCCGATCCCAAACGAAGAACAGGGCCGCAAATCAGCGGCCCTGCGAAAGCAAGCGAGGAGTTACGATGCGAGCGTTACTGGCCGACGCGGTAGACGCGCTCGCCGTCCTTGCTTTTGGACGAGTGGACGGGGAGCGCCATCTTCTTGTGCACGACGGCGCTCAGGAATCCGCGCAGGCTGTGCTTCTGCCACCCCGTCGCGGCCATCATCTGGCCGAGGGTCGCTCCGTTCGGCGCACGCAGCAGCGCCAGGATCTGGTCCTTCCGGCTGATCGCGGCCGTGGCGGGTTCGGCGCTCGCGGCCGCTTCTTCCGGCTCGGCGGCCGCGACCGGCTGCGGGATCTCCGCCGGTTCGAGAGACTGGATCCGGTTCCAGATGCGGCTCACGGCGGTGCGGCGGTCCTTGAACTTGCGCACGGCGGCGACTCCCGGCAGGCCGTTCCAGATATCGACAAGGCGCGAGACCGGCCAGTGGCTGCTGACGGTCTCGAGTTCCTGTTCAGAGTGGAACACGGCGCTTTCGGGTGCGCTCGCTTCGTCGTCGCGCAGCACGCTGACCGCGTTCTCCCGAGTGATGCTGAATCGTTTCATGATGGTTGCTTCTCCTTGCCGCTCGTGGCGGTCAGGACATAGATCACTCGGAGCGGCGCCGCTAGCAAGTCCATCCGGCGGATTCCGCAACGGAAATGCGAGAAGCTGTTTGGGCGGCAGATCTCTCGATTCCAGGGTGCGGAGATTCAGCAGATGACGGTGGGAGCCGACGACGATGGTAATCCGGTCGCCGGGGAACTCCGCCGGGGGACCTTCGTGAATGGGAACTACGGTGCGTTTGGACATGCGGCATGTTCGGGCGATGCGCGGGCCGGAAGTCAAGCCGTCATCGGTGTCTTATCTAGCCGGTCCGTCCTTCCTCCGCCTGTTCTTGGGCGATGCGCTTGCGGAAGAGCTGACCGGCTTCGTCGGTCTCCATGGTTTCAAGCGCGGCCGTGAGGTAGGAGTTGGCGGAAGCGCGCGTCTCCTCGGCGCGGTCCCGCATGCGCTTCAGTTCGCCGCGGTCGAAGGCTTCGTACTTCCGTAGCGCATTGAGACTCTTCGTCACGGCGTCGAAGCCGCGGTTGAGCCGCAGCAAATGCCGGTAGACTTTCCCTCGTACTGAACCCAATCCGTCTCCCCTGGCTCGGAGGAACCGTTCGAGTGTAGGCTGATGCTCCCGACCACAGTCAAGGCGCATCGCGGTCTTTGCGAAAAGTCTTGAACTAACCGGGATTGCGGAATTCCTCTCCGAATGCACTTGCCATGTGCCGGGCCGCGGAGGCATGAATGTCGGTGTGCAACGCGAAACCCCCGACCGTTCCCCGGTGGAAACCAAGTTCATCCGTACCGCTCATGCGCTGCCGCTGGGCTCGTCGCTCGAAGGCTGGCTGGTTGTCTGGTGCCAGCCCGACCGCCAGCGGGTGTTGTGGCATGCGATGCTGCTCCGTCCAAAGATCGAGTTTCGGGGTTGCTGCGATTGACAACGCGAAAGGAACTTACAAAGACATGTACACGATGATCTCAGTTTGGGTGGTGTGTGGAGTGGCGGCGGCTTCGATCGCCGAGAACCCGCGGAACGAACGGGTTCCCCCTGGTTCCTGCTCGGCGTGATGTTCGGGCGTGTGCCTATTGTTGTACGTCGCCGCCGCGGAAAACACTTGCCTGTGGCCGAGGTTCAGAGCAATGAATGTGTCATGCGCATACTTGTTATTTTGTTGACCGTCGCCGCAGCTTCGCAAGCCGCGGATAAGCCGCCGTATCACCGGTTGTTCGCCGGTGTTTCGCAGGACCGGGTGTACGCCGCGCTGGTTCGCTCCGCCGGATCCACGCTGGCGAGCCATGACAGGTCCGCCTGTCTGGTCAACCTTCGCTCGATTAGTGCGGTGGGCCAATACTACCGCGCGGTTACGATCACCGCGACCTGCCGGAACGTTGAGGGAGGCGTGCTGGTGGAGCTGCACACGCAGACCAGCGCGAACGAGTTCTTCGCTGGCCGGTACCGGGATGCAATGCTTCGCAGGTACTGGAACAACATCGAGCACGAACTCGGCCGTTAAGCCGACTGGCAGAATTAGAAAACTTTGCCACGAATCGACATCGACGAAGATGACGAGAAAGGCAGGAACGGGTGGATTGTTCATAGATGCAGTGCGCGCGACCGATCGATGGCGGATTCGTTCACCTGATCCAGCACCGCCTGAAGCGGCAACGGAATGCCTGAAAGTGGCTCGGCAAGCGCAGCCCGTCTCCGGTCTAGGTCAGGGTGCAGCGCTGTTAACCAAACGTTGCTTAGTTACAATCGCGTCTGCGGAGCCACTTATTTAAAACAAAACAACAGAGTTTTCAGTTAACTGCGAGCCCGCTCGAAAGAGCCGCCAAACCCGCCATATACCGCCGCATCTTGGTCTCTGTCTTGTCTCTCCGGGCCGCTGACTCGGTCCTCGGACCAGGATGTAGCGAGCATCTTCAGGTTTTTCTCTGTTTCTTCCATGAGAAGGCCGGCAGCTGTCAACTGAAACTACTCGGTTTGTGCTTCTAGCTTTCACACCATCCGGTGCCGACCAACGGGAGGCGCGACAAAGCGACTGCCGTAACGCCTTTCCTTCTTAGGAGGGTTTTGTTTTTGCTTTCTTTTCCCCTCCTCCGCATCAAGGCGGGTTACTTCAAGGCGTAAGTATAAATGGCATCTTGCTTCTAGCTTTCGCACCACCCGGTGCCGACCAACGGGAGGCGCGACAAAGCGACTCACCGTGATGCCTTTCCTCTTAGGAAGGTTTTTGTGTCCCTCCTCTTACCGGTCCGCCTCTCGCACCCGCTTCCATCCGCACTCTTGTGGACCATACTTAGTCCCGTGCCCATTGGGTTCCATTCTCGAGAGTGGGGATCACCGCCGCGTAAATATAGTCGTCGCTCACATCCAGGCCTATCGTGCTTCCGTTGGGGTAAGTGGCTGAGTTGACGAGTTTACCCTTGCTACTCTTTTTCATGGCCGATCTCCTTTGCACCTTCAAGTGCGTTCGAGGGAGAGTTTAACCCCTTCCTCCTTGAGCATCGGCCTTCTCATCCCATCTCCGGTTTGGCAGCACGAACGGTTAACAAAATCCCGGGCGCCGATGCGTTCCCGAGCCAGGAGGCGAGGCGATGGAGGCCGCCGTCGCGCGGGCGCGTGGCCGGCACGCCCGGTTGCTGAAGAGTGCGGGCCAAGCGATGGTCGGAGACTCGCAGGTGGCGATGCAGGATTTGGTGAACCGTGGCGAAGGATGAAGAACGCGAGTTCCGGCTTCGACCGCGGAAGCCCCCGGCCCGGAATGAACGCGCGGCGTGGGCGTCAGCCTATAAAATCCTGATGCATCACGCCCGAATGAGCGGAAGCACGAAGAGCCGGTCAGGCGGAACCGGCGTAGGTCCGAAACGCACTCGGCCTTACAACCAACGTTGTGCGGTCCGGGTGATGTACGCAAAGAATGCCGATGCCGGACGGTGGCGAGCCCATGGACGCTACGTTGCCCGTGAGAGCGCCACTCACGACGGCGACCCGAAGGCGGTTGGGTTCGATGGTCGCGGAGAATCCATAGACATCGCAGATCGGCTAGAAAGCTGGCAGAAAGCGGGCGATGAGCGCCTCTGGAAGTTGATCGTATCCCCGGAGTTCGGCGATAGAGCCGACCTGAAGCGGCTGACCCGCGATCTCGTCTCACGGATGGAGAATGACCTGGGCACGCCCGTCGAGTGGGCAGCCGTGGCCCACTACAACACGGAGCACCCGCATGTGCATATGGCGATCAGGGGAATCGGAGCAGAGGGCCGCCCGCTGCTTCTGAGCAAGGATTACGTCAAGCAGGGCATCCGCGAGATTGCGGAAGATTTCTGCACCCGACAGCTCGGGCATCGCACTGAGTTGGATGCCGCCGTGGTGAAACGGCTTCAGGGAATCGACCCTCCCGAGTTCCGTCTCCGCGTCGGCGACTATCGCGTCCGCTTCCACCAGGACGACGACACCATGCGCATCCTCCGCGTCCGCAACCGCAGGGAAGCCTACCGCTGACGGCAGCTAAAAGAGAAAGGCCAAACGGCACCTTCTCAGCCCCTCGGCAACAGATTGCAACAGTTTGTGAACCGTCTGCAACAGTTTCGCCGGTCAACCCGCGCCTGCAACAGATTGCAACAGATTGCAACAACCAGCGGCTGCGAAGACCGCCTCCGGACCACCCAAAACCCGGTAGTGGAACATAAGCACGGGATGCGGCTGTGGTTGATTTAGCGGCTATCTTTCTGGTGGGGCTGCGGTTAGATCGGGATGCATTCGGAACGGCTTGCATCCCGCTTGGGATGCTGATTCCGGAACTCGCGAAATATATATGAAAAGAGGTGAAGTGTCTTACTCCACTCCGCGCCGCAGGCGCCGCTCGCGGCGGATGAACTCAATCCTCGGGCACCAGAATCTTCCTCGACTCCCATGGCAGCAAATCAACATCGGAGAACAGAGCTTGATAGATGCAAACATTCTCAGGCTCTGTGTAGAACAGCTTGAGGGGAATGCGTGTTTTTAGGACCTCCGATGTGAGAATCGGCACCCGCCACTTGGCCATGAGATGCGCGATCTGCTCCGACCCATGCTCGCCAGAGCACAATAATTCAGGACCTTTCTCTGTCAAAGAAAAGAGGACTCCATAGCGAGCCACCAAAGATAACTGCAGCATCCAACGCGCTTGTGTCTCAGCAACAACATTGCAAAGTAGATATACAAACGATACATCCTGGTTCACATTCGTGGAATCTTTCACGAAGAACCTCTGGAGCAACTCGTCCACTAGATCCTGGTACGGCCTTTCTGACTTGCCCCTCGCCAAAAAGGCGTACTCTGGATTGTCTAATGAGATGTAGGCCTTTACAATCTCTTGTTTCACCGACTCGACTGTCAGATTGGACATTAACCTATTGCTCCGGACCGTCCGGGTGCCCGTGAATCTTCCCTCTGCTGTCCTCATGCACGCCGGTCTCGACTCCACAGCTCTCCAACCAGTCCGCTAATCGATGCAGGTCTGCCGTAAAGCATTCGAATCGGCGCACCGAATCCGGGTCTTGTTCGGGACGCACCGCGACATAATGGACGCTGTTGCCTACGTCGATTCCCGCTGCTCGGGGATGCATCACTTCCAGCCCCGGGTTCTCGGATCGCAACTGCCTCGCTAACTCTTTCTTCTGCTTCCGATTCACGTTGCCTGGCGTCATCAGAAACTCCTTTCGATGAAATGGATCAGGCCGGCCCGGTTGCGATAAGTTTAAAAGTCTCTCCAACGGGGTCAAAACGACTGTCCCGCAAGGACAACCGTCCGCCACCATGCCAGTGATCGCGAACACCGGAGCCACGCTGTTTATCGGGCATTCCGCACCAAGAAAATCGTTCGGCTATAGCTTGCCGGCCTCATCCGATACCACAATCGCAGATCGCCTACGCCGAGTTTCTGGCACCGGTGACCGCCGAACGGCCGTCCCTCGCTGTTTACCGGAAGGGGTTAGGTTCGAATCCAGTCTGCCGAGCCATTTATTTCACGCAAAACAACTTCACTTTAATCGAGCAGAAGTGGATCACTTTTCGTGAGCGCCGAGCCGAGGTTGATGCCCGATGAGCGAGTGCCCTGGAAACAGGACTACAACGAACACGCCCGCACAGCGGATCGAAGTGTCAACGATGCAAACCTCGTCGATGTCTTTCAACTGTGGAAACTCGTGAGCCAGCCTTTCGATCTCGGTTAAGATTCGCGTGTCGCCCAATGAACTGTGCTGACTCTCGACCAGGAGAACACGCTTGTCAGCCGAGCTAATCGTCGCGCACTCGCAGTCCAAATGCTTTAACCGCCTTCTGGCGATACCTACCGACACAGTGCAACCTAAGATCCTCAATGTCCAAGATCAAGCGAAGCGATCCAACGCCAGCAACTCGGCCGGCAGCCGCCGTTCCTCGATCAGGTACGGATGCGCGGACGCTTCCAGCATGCGCCGGTATTGCGTCTCGACCGCCAGCCTCGTGCCCTTCGAGTCCCGTTACCGGCATGTCACGATCCTACGACAAAATTCCGCGCGGCGGCAAAGCGAAGACGGCACCATCCGCCGACCGGCTGGTTATCGACATCAAGGACCGGCATACGCTCGAGCAATTCTCATTCGAGCTGCAGAAGCTGATCGCAAAGTTGCAGGAGCATGGCGTTTACGGGATCAAGGATTGCACGGTCTACCTGAAGACGCTTGACGAGCAGGCCGAGCGCATCGCGCTGTGGGATGCGAAGGGCGAGCCGATCAGCCGCTTACAAATGAACATCGTGGCCTCACCCTCGGCAATATCGCGACGATCAACAGTAAAAACCCAGGTATTCTGGGTTGCCGAAGCGACGGCCTGATTAGAGCAATCGTCAACCACGGTTCCGTGCAAGCGGGAATTGATCTGTGGTGTTCCGCTATTCTAGATGCGACGCCAAATTCGCCCGTCCGAGGGTTCATGGCTGCGCTTTGTGTGCCGCGAGGCAGGGATATCGATGCCTAAAACGACTAAACAGCTCGTTCGTCTTCTCTTTTATTTTTCTCCCGCCTTTGCTTTCGCCCAAGGCAGTCTAACGAACGGTGCCAACGAAACCGGGGCGATTAGCAGTACAAGCCAGACTGATAACTGGACCTTCAGTATAACTAGCGGTCAGTCCTTCATCGTGAGTGTCAGCAGCTCTGTCCCGTCGCCACCCTTCGATCTTTCAACAACAATCCTCCGGCCAGATAGCTCAGTTCTATACGGTAACTACGATAACTCCTATACGCGGTTCGAGGCGACGGCGACGGAGAGCGGCACCTATACCGTTTCTGTAAAGGAGTGGGGAGGCAATCCCGGCACCAACACTTATGTCGTTACGGTGTTTATTACCGGTCAGACATTCAGCGTTTCTTCCGGCGATGAGGGCGGCCCGATCATTAGTGGCGAAAATTACAATGGCGCTGTCTATCGAGGTGATATTGATCCCTGGACGTTCAATCTGAATAATGGCGATAGCTTTATTGTCAGCGCTAGCAGTACAAGCGTATCCACACCGTTTGATCCTCTTGTCTATATCTTCAATCCCGATGGCTCGTTACTTTACTCCAACTACGGCGGGCCTTTTTATAGTTTTTACGGCGAGGCGGCGCAAACCGGCACTTATTCGGTAGTCGTCGCACAGTGGAGTACCGTCACCAACCCGGGCGCGTACCTCCTCACCTATGTGTGCGCGCCGGGAGGATTTTCCGTTCCCCCTGGAGATGAAGGGGGTCCTATGACCAACGGGGTGGTCTACAACGGCGCGGTGTATCGTGGCGATCTCGACCCCTGGAGCTTCAACGCGAATTCCGGGGACTATGTCACTGTCAAGGCTACCGGCTCCACCAGCGACGTTAATATATATATTTTTTCACCGGATGGAGCTCGTCTTTTTTCCAATTATGGTTCGACGATTTCGGTTAACCTGAGCCTTAGTACGACCGGAACCTATACGATTGTGGCATCTCACTGGGGTGACGCCAGCGATGCCGGTGGCTATACGGTCATGGTGACAGGCGCGACGGGAGAGGCGTCGGCCCAACCGGGCAAAGATTTAGGAATGCTTGCAGGAAATGAATTCTGCGATAAATGTCCCGGCGTTGCCCCGGTACCCGGGGATCAGGTGAGTACCGGGGCTCCGATTGCCGTTGCCGAGCCAATCAGTCTATCCAACGGAAATCTTTTCGAGCAAGTGACGGACTACAGCACGATTGGGCCGAACCCCCTTGCCTTCATCCGCTATTACAACAGCCAAGCTGCTGCGGAAAGCGGCAGTCTGGCATCTACGCTTGGCGTCAACTGGCGATCCAATTTTGACCGCTACGTTCGGGTCACCTCGTTCGTTGCCTCGGTCGAGCGCCCGAACGGGCGCGTTGTCGCGTTCACCTTGGTTGGCAGTACTTGGACGCCAGACACGGATATTGACGCAACACTCACCAATTCCGGCACGACCTGGATCTTTACCGACAGCGACGACACGGTCGAAGCCTACACGCAGAGCGGTGCCGAAGCGATTTTAAACACGATCAAGCTGCGCAACGGCTATACGCAGACCATGAATTATACGAGCGGTCAGCTGACAAGCGTCAGCGACAGCTATGGCCGTGCGTTAACACTAACTTACACAGCAGGTCTGCTCCAAACGGTTTCAACACCGGATACCCTGATGTTGACTTATGGTTTTACCGCGACCGGGGAAGGCAGTCAGCTGACAGGAGTAAGCTTCAACACCACTCCGGTAACGGGCCAGACTTACTATTACGAGGATGCCAGCTTTCCTTTCGCATTGACGGGTATTCAGGACGAACTCGGCAACCGCTATGCGACATGGGCATACGACTCCCACGGCCGAGCAAACTTGAGCAAGCTTGCTGGGGGCGCGAATTCCACCCAAATTTCCTATGACGACACGACGGGGAACCGTACTGTGACCGGGCCGCTTGGTAATCAAGAGACGTACAAATTTACGATGCTGCAGGGCCTTCCGAAAGTGACGGAGATCGACTGTGCCGCCATCGGCACAGTGGCAGCTGCGACACGGGGTTTCACTTACGACAGTAATGGCTATCTCGCCACAGCGACGGACTGGAACGGCAACAGCATTCAATACAAAAACAATAGTCATGGTCGTCCGACCATGACTATTGAGGCCTTTGGCAGCAACGTTGCGCGGACGACTACCGTCGTCTATGACGCGACGTGGGTCCGCCTGCCGCACACGATCACGACGCAAGGCCTGACCACGACTCTCAATTACGACCCCAGTTTCGGCAATCTGCTCACCAAGGTCGATCTCGACACGACGGCGCAGACCGTCCCGTACTCAACAAACGGCCAGAGCCGAACGACGACTTACACCTATACCGCAACTGGCCAACTGCAAACCGTGCAGCTCCCGCGCACAGATGTCACTGTGAAAACGACCTATAACTACACTGGCGGCACGCTGACCAGCATTGTCGATCCGTTGAACCACACGACGACAATCAACACCTATACCGGCGGCGGCCTGCCGTTGACCATCACCGATCCAAATAACGTGGTCTCAACCTTGACTTACGACGCCCGGCTGCGCCTCAATACGAAAGTCATCAATCCCGGCAGCCTGACGACAACCTGGAATCACGACGCGGCGGGAAACCTGATCCAATGGAGACCGCAGGACGGCTATTATCTCAGCTACGGCTACGACGCTGCGCATCGGCTGACCAGCATCACCAACGCCAACGGCGAGCTGATGCCGCTGACCCTCGATGCAAATGGCGACGTAACGCAAACGCTGTGGCAAACGGCGGCTCCGACCACCTTGCGCACCCACACGGCGAGTTTCGATGCAATAGGCCGCCAGCTGACGGATGTTGGAGGCATGAGCCAGACGACCACCTACGGCTATGACAGCCAGGGCAACCGAACCGGCATCACAACGCCGCTGACCTGGGCGACCGGGCACGCCTTCGATGCGCTCAACCGCTTGCAGACGGTCACTGACCCGTACGCGCATACGACGGGCTACACCTATGACGCCCATGACCGGACGCTGACGGTCACAGACCCGAACGGCCATGCAACCACGTATGTCTATGACGGCTTCGGCGAGGCGATCAGCGTTGTCAGCCCGGACAGCGGCAAGACCGTTTACCACTATGACCAGGACGGGAACGTCAGCAGCAAAACCGACGCGGCCAGCCAGACCACCACCTGGACCTATGACGCCATGGACCGGCCGCTGACCCGCACCTATACCGATAAGACGCTCAACGTCGCCTACACTTACGACCAGATCACCGGCCACACGAACGGGATTACGCGGCTGACAAGCGTTATCGACCAGGCGGGCAGCCTTTCGCTCAGCTACGATCAGTGCGGCAATATCACCAGCAATGCCCGCGTCATAGCCAAGAAGATCTACACAACCAGCTATACGTATTTCAGCGGGCGCAGCCTTGCCAGCATTGCTTATCCGACGGCGGGCTGGATCGTCAGCTATGCCCGCGACGCGGCGGGCCAGGTCAACGGCGTCACCGCCACGCAGCCGGGCCATGCGGCCGTCAACATTGCCAGCGCCATCACTCATCTGCCGTTCGGTCCGGTTTCAGCGCTGAGCTGGGGAAATGGCGTCACACATGCCACGAGCTTCGATGCCGATTATCGGCAGACCGGCTTGACTGACGCGGCAGCGGCAGCCATCCAGAACCTGGCCTACGTTTACGACGCCGACAATAACCTGCACATGATCACGGACGCGATCAGTGCGGCGAGCAGCCAGACCCTCGGCTACGATCACTTGGAACGGCTGACGAGCGCCGTCTCCGGCACCGGCGGCTATGGCACGCTCGGCTATATCTACGACAATAACGGCAACCGCACGGCGTCGGGCAGCACGAAGTATAAGATTGCGCCGACCAGCAACCGTCTGGCCGCGATCGGCAGCACGAGCCTGACTTATTTGGCGACAGGCAATATCGAGACCATCGGCACCGGCACCAAGCTGACTTACAACAAGGCCAACCAGCTTGCGACGGCGACATCAGCGGGCAGCAGCGGCGCCTACAGCTATGACGCCTTTGGCAGTCGCCTGAAAGTGCAGCCTCCGACCGCGCCCTTGCAGGTCTACAGTTACGACTTGACCGGCAATCTGCTGACGGAGACGGATAACAGCATTGAGACGGATTACATCTATCTCGACGGGACGCCCATTGCGACGATTCAGCCCGGCACGGCGACGATCAGCTATCTGCATGCCGATCATCTCGGGACGCCGCAGCTGGCGACGAATGCCAGCAAAGCGACTGTGTTCAGCGCGCAGTATCAGCCATTCGGCGGCGGCACGCCGACCGGCAGCATCACGCAAAACCTCAAAATGCCGGGGCAGTATGGCGACAACACGGGGTTCTTTCACAACGGTTTTCGGGATTATAACCCAGCTATCGGTAGATATCTCGAAAGCGATCCTATCGGGCTTGCTGGCGGCACCAACACTTACGCTTATGTGGGCAACAATCCGGCCATGTGGACTGATACATCTGGGCTCATTATTATAGGCGGGGGAGCAAGGACAGGCGCGCTGGTAGTTATTTGCGCACTTGGGCTCTGCCACGCTTCACAGCCGGGAATAGGTGAGCCAGCAAACCTTGCATCCTTCACTCTAAATGACCCAACGAACTTCATTGGGGACCTGAACGAACAGTTAGATAAGCTTCCACAATGCTCCATTCCGACGCAAACAAATCAGCCTCAGGGATCATCCCCATTAAACAATGGATCTAGTAACTTATTTAGGTTTATAGAGCCATTGTTTCGAGGTTTGCCAAACTTGCTCGACTTATTCCCCGAACCATTTATCTTGTTGCCGGGGCCTCTCGAAAATCAGGACAGCTCCACAGGGGGAACTATCGCTTAAGGACGGCCCAGCAATGCTTGCACCTCGTCAGCCTGCTTCTTTGTTAGAAGTAATCTGACGAGCCAGGAGAATATTTTATTTTGCCACTTATTTATTCCCCCCTCTACACCGGCTAGCAGCCAAAAGTAAGCTTTTTTTTGCTGCCCGCCGTTCGCTCAGGAGTAAACGCCAAAAAAAATAGGCTCTGATCGAGAATGTGAAGAGGCCCGCATTCTAGGCGGCTTTCCTGAAGGCCACGAATTCAGTCCGACTGGCGGACATTCTTTGAGCTTTCAGCAGGAGATATCGTAGGTTTTGATATCCACGGCCGCGGCGAAGCAAAGAGTTGATGTTCCCGTTCACGGCTTCCACCACGCCCATGGGCACTCGAGTCCGGCAGTAGTTCAGGATGCCGTCGAGGTGATCGATCAGCATTCTGGCCAGTTTGCGGAAGGGTTCGAGCCGTTGCCAGCGAAGTTGATCCATCCAGCTTTTCAGGTAGCGGATCATGGCGCCCTCATAGCGGTAGCTCCACAGCCGGTCGAGGCTCTCTTTGAGCAGGTAAGCCTTGAATAGCTTTCGATTGAGGGCAAACAGTTGGTTCAGTTCCCGCCTCTTCACTTCCGTCAGGTTCATCCAGCGTGTTGCTGCGATTGAAAGCCGATCGGTGCCAGTCTCTCTGCACCCACAATAACGGGCCCCGCCGAAAACGGCTCGCATTCCGGTGTCATGGACACCTTACATGAAGATGCGCTCATCTTCACCGTTAACCGAACTCGCATCGATGCACTTTAATTAACATCCCTTCACTTTCGAGTTAACCGAAAGGGCATAGGTTCGAATCCTACTCGAGGAGCCACTTATTTAATGTCCGGACCGGACACATAGGTAACAGATTGTTCCTGAGACATAGGTAACACATTCGCGGGTGCGGTGCGAATTCGTGGTGTGAGTTTTCAAGGCATGGGCGATCTATCGGTCCGATGCTTTCCACGAAAAAAAAAGGGCGCCGAAGCGCCCCCCCGCCCATCGTCCACGATGAGTCGCACCGGCTATCCCTCGGCGAGTTGCGCTCCCGCAGCGCTCGCTTCCGTTTCACCGGGTGCTTTCAGTGTAGGGGACGGCGGTTCGGCGTGAAGACCGAACGGGTTCTCCAGCGGCTGTAACGTTTTCTCTTCCAGGTCGATGTAGCCCAGGTCATAGTGCATGAAGCTGACCAGCCAGATGCCCTCTTCGACTTCCTTGATCCCGACCGCTTGGCCGGCGAGCGTGACGCTCAAGTTGATTTTCTTGCGATACAGGCAGAGCCGTCCGCAACTGGTCACCATCACCGTACGGTCATGGAACGGGTAATGCGGCTCCGGAATGCCCTCGTAGGGGCGGGGCGAAGGTCGATACACCTGTGCCGGACACTGCATCCGGAGCGCTTCATGGGGGCGTTGCGTGTTGAATTCTTCGACGAACTCGTCGAACCTGGCCTGTTGCTGCAGGATGTTGCCGCCCGGCGGTCGCGTGGCCTCTTTCTTCAAGGTTAAGTGCATGCGCTCATGCCGCCCGTTCTGCTGCGGATGCCCGGGCCGGATACGCTCGATCGCGATGCCGAGCCGTAACCACCAGACGGAAAGCCGCGATAAGTTGAACAGCCCGTTGGGCGAGGCGAACGGGACGCCGTTATCGGAGCGGAGCGCCCGGGGAAGGCCGCGCTCTCGAAAGAGCCGTTCGAATGCGGTAAGCGCAAACTTTTCGGCGTTCGATTCCATTGCTTCGCAGAGCAGCAGATAGCGGGACGCATGGTCCGTGACGGTCAACGGGTAACAGTAGCGCCGATCCGCAAGCATGAACTCGCCCTTGTAGTCCGTGCACCACAGATCATTCGGACTCAGCCCTTCCGACAAAGGCGTACCCTCGGCACGCGTTCTCGACCGCCGCGGATGCGCCACCAAGTCGTGGCGATCCAGAACGGCGTGGATCGTGCTGCTTGCGGGAACCTTCACCCCATGCGGTAAGCGCCGCAGCAGCCGCTCGCGAATCTTGCGTGCGCCCCAATGCGGCTTCTCCCGTTTGGCTGCCACGATGGCCGCTTCGATCTGCTCGGGCAGCTGATTGGCATACCGCACTGGCCGCCTCGTCCGGTCGCTGAGCCCTTCCAGGCCGCACTCTTCATAGCGCTCGAATATTTTGTAGCCAGTCTTTCGCGAAATCCCGAACTCCCGGCACAGTGACGCCATACTCTCACCGTCCTTGAGCCGGATCACAAAACGCATCCGTTCGTCGCTCACAGAACTCTCCTTCCATGGCATGGCCCTCGTCCCCCTTTGGGGGACAAAGTGTAACCCATGTCTCCGGAACGTTCTGTTACCTATGTCTCGGTACGGTCATAAAACAAAACGACAGGGTTTTCAGTTAACTGCGAGGCCGCTCGAAAGAGCTGCCAAACCCGCCATATACCGCCGCATCTTGGTCTCTGTCTTGTCTCTCCGGGCCGCTGACGAGCATCTTGAGGTTTTTCTCTGTTTCTCCGGTTTAACAGCACGAATGGTTAACGGCATCGCGCGGGACCATCCCCGCGGATTACTCCTCCTGGTTCCGCGAGGTGGCGGCGAACATCCAGTCGGTCCTAAGCCCGGACGGCTCTTACTTCCTGAACATCAAAGAGCATGCCGAAGATGGCCAACGCAGCCTCTACGTCAAGGATTTGGTCATCGCGCACCAGCGGCAGTGTGGCTGGCGCTTCGTCGATGAGTTCTGCTGGCGCAACACGGCCAACGGTGTTCCCGGCGGTTGGCCGAATCGCTTTAAGAACGCCTGGGAGCCGGTCTTCCATTTCACCCGGTCGGAGCGCATCAAGTTCCGGCCCGAGGCCGTCAGCCATGAGTCGGAAGACGTCGTGGTGTACTCGCCCGATAATCCCAAGGCGCCTTCCGGAAGCGGCCTGCTCGGCTGCGGTGCGGATAAGGTCGCGGGTCTGACCCGTCCGAGCAATGTCATCGAGGTGAAAGCCCTTGCTTTAGCGGATGCGAGCGAGCCGAAATGGCGCAATTCTCCTTAAGCAGGTTTCGGAAGTGGTCAAGAAGCCAATGGGTTAGGGAAGCACTTGAATATACTAGATACGTCGTCGCGCAATGCCTTCCACCCATCAGCACGGCTACACCTACGATCTGTTCGTAAGTTATAGCTCGCGCGATGCCGCTTGGGTAGGACAATTTCTCTCTGATCTCGTGGCCGACGTTAACCGTTTCGCGGTTGCAGATGTCTATCCGTTTTTTGACCGGCTTCGCCTCCAGCCTGGCTTTGTATGGAAGGAGGCTTTGCTCGAATCTGCCAAAGATTCAGCTATCCTCCTGCCTATTCTCACGCCCCGCTTTTTCCAAAGCGACTACTGTCAAAAGGAATTCAATGCATTCGTCGGCCGGTCCGGCTCACGCTCTACCGGCTCAAACCGCAGCCGCATTTTACCGGTGAAGCTGCTTTGTACCGCGCCGAAGGACCACGACCTGGCGGATTTTCAGGCCATCTCGTTCTGCTCAGAAGGACTCGACCACGTTCCCATCGAGTACAACCCTGCTTCGATGCAATACCAAGAGGCTGTCCGCAAACTAGCGGTCTCCCTCGCGCAGCTTTTGCAATCGGTCCTGCCCAAAGATAATCAACGCCCCGCAGTCTACCTCGCCGCCCCTGAACCAAAGAAGCTTCGTGATTCGCTTGCCCACCTATACGATGTCACACCCACGAATCCCGAGGCGCTTCTGAGCCTGTCCCAGACGGAACTGGAGCAAACCCTATCCGTCGATCTCAACCGCGCCTTTGTCAGTGTTCACACTCTGCCGGACGCTCCGATGGCCAAGCCTCTCATCGACGCCCAACTAGCGGTCGCCCGCGCGCTAGGTAAACCTCGCCTGATCTTCGCGCCTACCGCCCCGTCGCCTGGTCTCCTCAACGATGGCTTCGAATGGCTCACCTCCCAGACGGATCTCGAAGATCGAATCCGCCGCATCCATCAAAAACCTCCCGAGCGCGAACGCAGGCTCGGCACCCAGGAGCGGCTTATTTACTTCCTCTGCCCAAACCGCGCCAACAAAATTGTCGCGGAAACTCTGCTGAACAATCTCGAAGCAAAAGGCATTCGCGTCTACCCTTCGCCTCTTGACGGTCCTGCCGATCAAGCCGTTCAAACCCACGTGCAAGCGCTGGACGAACTGGACGGCTGTTTGATTTATTACGGCGACATCGGCCGCGATTGGTTCGATTCCGTCTTCCTCCGCATCGCCAAAAAGATTCGCCAGCGAGGCCTCCCCATTGCCATCTTTCTCGCTCCGCCGCCCTCTGACCACAAATCGCAGGACCTTAACAACCTGGGCCTCCCGCTTGTTTTCGACGTCGAATCCACCGCCCGCGCTTTCCTTATTGCTCCGGGAGCCACCCCTTGAGCACAGCTGTCGCGGTTTCTCCGAGCACCGGCATTTGTCCCTACGTAGGATTACGCTACTTCACGGAATCCGACGCCCAATTTTTCTACGGGCGCGATGAGCACGTGGTCGATCTCCTGTCCAAACTCGCCCATTATCGGTTTATCGCAGTCCTTGGCGCCTCAGCCAGCGGTAAATCTTCTCTTATTCGCGCCGGGCTCCTACCCGAACTCCGTTCCGGTATGGTCCCGCAGGCGGGGCCTAAGTGGAAAGTGGTCGAGTTCAAACCCGGGTGCGACCCCTTGGGCGAACTCTCCGCAGCTCTGGGCGTAACGCTAAATCTGCCGGATGCCCGTTCGATCGTCGAAGAAGGCCCGCTCGGCATCATCCGCGCAGTCACTGCCGCAGGCTTCGACTCCAGCACCAATCTGCTCATCATTGCCGATCAGTTCGAAGAGATCTTCCGCTTCCAACGCGAGGAAGCAACGGTTGGCGAGGGTGCAGCCGCCGAGGAACAATGCCAAGCCCTGGTGCGTCGCCTGCTCTACGCCGCCGATCAGTCTTCGATCCCGATCTACGTGCTTATCGTGATGCGGTCGGATTATCTTGGCGAATGCTCACAATTCGCCGACCTTCCGGAGCGGATGAGCACAAGCCTTTACCTGGCTCCGCGCCTCCGCCGCGATCAGTTAGAGGAAGCAATCACGGCTCCCGTAGGCGACCGCATCGAAGGCGCTCTTGTACAGTTGTTGATCAACAACGCCGGCAGTGACCCCGACCAACTTCCCCGCTTGCAACACCTTCTAGCGGAGATGTGGAAGCGCGCCAACGGCGAGCAACTTGCCTTGCGCCATTACACCGAAGCGGGCGGATGGGATAAGGGTCTTGAGAACGACCTGAACCGCATTTACGACAGCCTCACCGGGCCGCAGCAAGACGCGTGCCGCATGGTTTTTCAGCAGCTCTCCGAGCTCGATAAAGGTCGTGCCGTCCGGCGCCTTACTTCATTTCATCGTTTGCGCGACGTTGCCGGCGCGGACTCGGAGCTTGTGGTTGAAAGGTTCCGGGAAGCGGGCATCGTCACCGTTCGTTCAGGCGTAGTAGACGTGACTCACGAATGCGTCTTGCGCTGTTGGCCGAAAGCACGCCTGTGGATCGAAGAGGAAGCCAAAGCGCACGATCTGTATTTGCAATTGCTGGATCGGGCGAAACGAAAGAGCGCAATCACTAGAGCAGACGTGCGCGACGTTAGAAGACTGTTTAAGAAAGGATTTACTCAGCCCTGGGCTCTCCGCTATGGCTCAGTAGCTGATTTTGGGGCTGTCAGGCGTCTGATTCGAAAAAGGAAAACAAAATCCGCTGTAGTTAACGGGTCGGCGCTAGCCATCGTTGGCCTAATCTTGATTGCTATTGCTTTCACTGTCCAAGGTAATGCAAACAGCAGCCGGCTTGAAGCCAAGTGGGCTCGCGAAAACGAGGCTCGCATGGAGGAATTCCGACTTAGTCAACTTGATTCTGGAGACCCGGCGACCGCGCTCTACGATCAACTGTTGGCTCGTCCTCCTCGACCTCAGCTACAACAACATCTCGAATCTGCCTTGGAGAAAAACCCCAGCTTCGAAAGCCTGCGTGGCCATACGGGCCCCGTCATCAGCGTGACATGGAGTCCGGATGGCAAGACGCTCGCCTCGGCCAGCGGTGACAACACCATTCGGCTTTGGGACCCTGCCAGTGGCAAAACGCTGCGCACGTTGATTGGTCATACCGGTCCCATTTGGAGCGTGACATGGAGTCCGGATGGCAAAATGCTCGCCTCGGCCGGCGAAGACAAGACGATTCGGCTTTGGGACCCTGCCAGCGGGAGTGCGCTGCGCTCAATCGCCGGTCATACCGATTTCGTCTACAGTGTGGCGTGGAGCCCAGGTGGAAAGCTGCTTGCCTCCGGTAGTAAGGATAAAACAGTTCGCCTGTGGGATCCCGCCAGCGGGCGAATTTTATATAAGCTCACCGGGCATACGAATACCGTCTTCGACGTGGCGTGGAGTCCGGACGGGAAGACGCTCGCCTCGGCCAGTGCGGACCAGAACATTCGTTTGTGGGATGCTGCCAGCGGGCATCCCGGGCGCGTCCTCCAGGGCCACTCAGATTGGGTCCGTAGTGTGGCATGGAGTCCGGATGGAAAGTTGCTTGCCTCCGCCGGAGAAGATGGCTCCGTTCGCCTTTGGGATGCTAGTACTGGGCTATCCCGACGTCCGCTTACCGACCACTCCGACATCATAAGAAAAGTGGCTTGGAGTCCCGATGGAAAGACACTCGTCTCCGTTGGTAATGACCGTACGGTCAGACTGTTGAACGCTACCACCGGCGAGGTCCTCGGCGACTTTACGGGGCATGCCAACTGGATTTTGAGCGTGGCGTGGAGCCCGAACGGCAAAACGCTGGCGTCCGCAAGCGCGGATCACACCGTGCGGTTGTGGAATACCAGCGGGCCAGTCCCGCTCATCCTTAGGGGCCACACCAACCCCGTTGATCTTGCTGCCTGGAGTCCGGATGGGAAGACGCTGGCCTCCGCGAGCCGGGACAAAACAGTGCGGTTGTGGGATTCCGCTAGTGGGCGAGCTCTGCGTACACTGAAGGGCCATTCCGATGTCGTTTGGGGGGTTTTCTGGAGTCCGGATGGCGCCACACTGGCCTCATGTAGTAAGGACAAAACAGCCCGGTTGTGGGATGCCGCGACCGGACGGATATTGCACACGCTCACCGGACATACGGATTCAGTCAACTGGTTGGCGTGGAATTCCGACGGGAAGACAGTTCTTACCCAAAGCGCTGACCATACAGTGCGCTTGTGGGATACCGCCAGCGGGCGATGTTCCCGCGTTTTTGCCCAAATGACGTTTGCAGCGTGGAGCCCCGATGGAAAGATGCTGGCATCGGCCAGCGACGATCATACAGTGCGCTTATGGGAGAGCGTCACCGGACAATCCCTGTATACACTCAGGGGCCATTTTAAGACCCTAGAAAATATACGGTGGAGCGACGATGGAAGACACTGACCAGCGTGAGCGACGACAACACCCTGCGTTTGTGGGATGTAGCCAGTGGACGAGAACTGCGTACTGTTGCCGTAAACATGAGTTCCGTAGATAAGAGTCGCATCTTGAGTATTGAGTTGAGTCCTGATGGAAGAATGCTGGTCTCCAGAACTCAGGACGGCACTATTTACTTGTGGGATGCCCTCAACGGACGTGCGTTGCCTTCCCTTGTTGGAGAAGGGCTTGTTGGAGAAGGGTATGCTGTTTACGACCTAGATTTCAGTCCCGATGGCAAAACACTTGCTTCTGCAAGTCGGGACGGGACCATCCGTTTGTGGGACCTCGGCAGCAAACGAACTCTACGTATCCTAAGCGGACATACTAACTCCGTTTTGAGCGTTGAGTGGAGCCCCGATGGGAAAACATTGGCATCCACCAGTTTCGATGGGACTGTTCGGCTTTGGCCCGGGTCACTTGACGTGCTAGTAAGACAGGCCCATAACGCTATACGCCTATTTAGCCTTTCATCGGATGACTGCCAAAAGTATCTTAATAGATCCTCATGTCCCCCGCTATAGGCAGCCAAGTGTCGAAATAATGATAAAAGCAACGTTGGTCATCCAGGGCAACAATAGAACCAAGTCTCCGATTCCGATCTCCGGTCTTCGGAGCACGGCCAATTACTACCCGGATAACTTCGCCTGTGATTGCCATTATCGTCCTTATCTCCGATCCATCCGGTGTCCAAGAGTTATCTGGAACTTCTGGCCAAAAATGCCTCGGAAAAAGGGTAGAATTTGAGCTGACATCCCAGCCGGTTCCGAACGCGTATGGAGCTGCTCAAGTCAGGATCAAACGAGGAAAACTAAGATGAAAAGAGTTTTGGTATCTATCTCCAAAGGGCAAAATACAATGCGACCTGCGATATTAGGGCGATTGTTTCTCGTAGTGTGCGCACTCAGTACGGCTTCGCCTCTCGCCTCTGCGAGCGACTTCCTATATTCGCAAACTACGGAGGCGATGTCATACAGCGGAGTCACGTCCATTCCGATTAACGGTCTTTCGATCAGCCTTCCCGCGGCAAGCCAGCTGTACAATACTGCCGTGGTCACGCTGAACATGCCTAACCTATACGTGACGAATGGGTGCGGCTCGGACAGCGGTACCATCACACTGGTCGGCGACTCGCCGGTGGGCGTCGTGTTCGGCATCGCGAATGTCGGTTGCGATACCGTGGTGGCGAAATCCGCGCAGAAACCGGTGACCGTCGTTTTGAAAGTTGGGCTGGGGACTACGGCCGGCACCGCTTTCGCCGACTGGCAGACCGCCCCGTCCTCTACGATTAATACCGCGACGTTTGCCTCGATCTCCGCCATTCTCGTTAGAGAATAAGATGCCGTTCTAGAAAGTTCAAGGCCCCCAACAGATTGGTCTCATCAGCGTGCATCCCCGCGCTTCCCGACCTTCACCGAAACTACGTAGCAGGAACTCACAGTAATGATGGCGCCACGGCGAACGTACCAACACACGCATTCTGCAAAATGAGTGCTGATTTCGGTATTTTGAAATGGGATCTTCCGCAGATTTGGTGCAACGTTGTTTGTTTCAAATAAGTGGCTCCCCACGGGTGGAGGAACCCGTCCCGTGGATGAAAATCAGGGCTACTCTGTCTCCGAAGCGAGCATCGAGATTTTCGGACAAAACCACCTGAGGGTCGCCCGTGAGCCGGCGAAGGCCTAACCTAAGTTTTTCTTCCACCTTGTGGGCAAATCGAAGGGCGCCGTCTTGGTCGACTTTGACGCCAAACACCTCCAAGCCCTTCATGAGCACAGTCCCGAGAACTCGCTGGGCCCCCGGAAGCCCAAGGTTCGGGTTCAATTGAAAATCGTCGTTGCCCGAAAGCGCTCGCACGGCGCTGCCCGGGAAATCTCGTTTAAAGTCGTCGAACCGAGTCAAAAGCTGCAAGTCGCCTTCGATCTCAATCGCCAGAACATCGTCTTCGTTAACATCTGGGATGACAATCTCTTCCTGCACGGCCGCGCGGACACCGGCCGTCCACACGGCCATTTTCGACGTGACCGTCATTCCGTCCAACTCCAAGCCGCTCGGCTTTGTGGCGGCCTGCGCAGTACCGGCCCGCCGCGCGGGATTTACCGTATTGGGGATTTCCGTTGCAGGCGTTCCCCGGACCTTGATCGTTGCCATCGCGGAAATCCTATCACGCGTTTGCCGCAACGAGTCACTTAGTTACAGTCTGCCGGTAGGAAGTCAGCTTTGGCGAGCCGTCATCGCTCATTGCTAAAGCTTCTTCCATCTGTGAGATGACCCGCAGTGTGAGTTTTTAAGGCATGGGCGATCTTCTGTTCACCGAAAGGGGTTAGGTTCGAACCTCATCCGGCGAGCCACTACATTTTTGTACGAACTCATAGGCGCAATCAAGTCGAAGTCCGGCTACAAACGGCCGTATTCCTATCAGCCGCCTGCTGGTGTCAAGATCGAGATCAGCGAAGCAACATACCAGCGACTGAAGGCCGCGGCGCGCGCCAATTACTGCACCGTGGGTCAGTGGGCGGAAACCACGCTTTGCAACTATCGCCGGCTCGGCATGAACCTGGCGCTGCCGTCACGCCCGACATCACCACAGCCGATAGCCAAAGCCCTGCGGCA
>CBDDBV010000046.1:0-8972 GCA_965225785.1 Bryobacteraceae bacterium
GCTGCACAAGTTTGTGCAGGTTGCGGCGATTCCGCAGTGGGAGCGGGTTCGGGGCGGAGGTTGCCGGAGTACCAGCGCCAGACGTAGCAGTCTTCCAGGACGAATTTGTCTTCGGATTGGGCGAGACGGCGGTCCTGCAGGCGCTCGAACTCTTTGGTGAGTTGGATGAGTAGGCGCGTTAAACGGGATTCGTAGCGGCTGATGGCTTCGAAGGTTTTGGAATAGGTGCAGTCGGTGGCCCACGCGTAGGCATGGGCCATGATGCCTTCGGTGTTGGGGTCGCCGGTGGGATTTTCGTTGGACTTCGCGAGGGAGTTGAACGTCAGCAGATTGGTTTCGATGGCGGTGAGACGGTTGAGGCGCCAGTTGAGATCGACGATGCGCTGCGCGGTTTGGGTTTCGCGGATGCCGACGGGGCGGAGTTCCGCCATGTACTCGGCGCCGAGGTGCATGTAGGCGCGGATCTCGGATGCCTGGTACATGAGCTTCTGGCCGGTGACGGCGTGGTCGAAACCGCGAAGGGCCAGGCGCTGCCTGGGAGCGGGCGGTTGGGGATGCTGCGTTGGATTCATTGGATGACACTTCCTGATTCGACTATGGCAGGCAACACGGGGGTGCGCGGTCGAGATGTGCTGGAAGTAATTAAGACTGTTAGGAAAATTTCGTTGAGAAACGCGTGACGGGCGATGGCGCCCGTTGGTATAGTAAACCGCTTTAACCGGAATCATGTATAGTTGGTACCCATGTGCAACTTGCCAAAATGTACTACTTGCCCATCATCTGTAGGCTTCGGAGCGAGCGACGGGACGCCGGACCCGATCCGCTCGTGCCGATCGGCCAAGCTTCTTGACCTCTTAAAGCGCGCGGCGATCCGCAGCGCGCTCGCAATCACTACGCTTTGCATGATCCATTCCGCTGCTTACGCACAAAGCCCGCCAACCTGCTCAAAGCCTTGGGACGAGCCCACGCCAGCTGTGGGCACAGGCGGCGATTTCGTTTCAAACTACCTGCTCAACGGGAGCCCATTAGGCACTAACCCATACCTTACGGCACTAACCACGGGCGTAGGATCGACGCAGGGCGGGGATCTCAACGCGCAATACAGTCAAATGTACTTCAGTATCACTCAGCTCAAGAATATGACCACAAACGTGGGCGTTTGCCCGATTGAAATGGTTCTTTTCGGGGCCTTCCCGGACGCACGATATCTTTCTGCAAGCGTCTACGATATGCACTACGACATCGCCCAGCACGTCACGGACGCTAGTATGGACCCTATTTCGACGGCGGGCGGCACCGAAGCGAACCCTTTCCGTTCAGGCACGTCGTATCAGCCTAACGATTACTATCTGGTCCCGGTTGGGCTCGGCACAGTCCCGAACCAACAGAACATAAACTCCGCCTGCGGCGTTACGCCGTCCGAGACGGACAACCTGCTCGATGCCACCCAGCGGCACCTCTCCGTGGACTGGAACACGGATTATTGGTACTCGCAATATATCGGCTCGACCAGTGGCGCCCACACGGTCGATTCTCCGAGCCACTCCAACCCCAACCTGGCAGGAGCCGCGATCGTCCGCTTCTACCAACCCGTCGACCCGCCTTGCACGACCGTATCGAACTGCCCACCCATTCCGCCCGCTTCGGTCCCACCTGTCTACGCCGCGTTCCGGGATGCCAGCACCGGGTGCCCAATTACGATAAAGTCGATCAGCAACCTTGGCACTACCACCAACCAAATCGTCTACGTAGGCACGGACCCCGGCACTGCGGCGGCGTACGCCTTCTCGGGCGTTGACCCGTCCCCAGCGACCAATTGGCTGGACACCAAGGCGGAGGCCGGCCACAGCAACTACTCGAACGCCACGCCGGACTCGTGCTACTCAGACCAGTCCGCCGCAACCCCGCCGAACGCCGTCGCCTGGACCCGCAGCCCGGAGTGGGTCTTCCTTCCCGCCCCGGACGACGCCTATATCGGCGGCGCAATCTCGGCCACGGATCTCAAAACCCTCGCCGGGAGCAGTTGTCCGACTGGGGGTGCGGGCCTCTGCTTAATACTTTTGCAGTTTCAACTCCCGTCTATGCCGAACACCCCCTGCGCGCCCGTCGGTAGCAACTACCCATGCCAGCTAACCGGCAGCGAGCAGCTACGCTATATGAGCCTCTCGCTCGGGTTCAACCCCGGGAGCACTGCCTCCGACCTTGATTTGGACGGCATGAACCCTACCGCAAGCGGCCCGGTTTCCCTCGTCAGCCTTTCGGATGCCGCCTTCGCCACTACCGCGTCGGGCGGATATAATTATGTCAACCTGCTCGTAAACGTGAACCCAAGCGGCAGCAACGCGTTTCAAGCCTTCCTAAACGGCAAGAATGCGTCCGGTGCATTTCAGGGCGTGTATCCGCGAAATAACGCAACCGCAAATAGCCCAGGCACCAACTTCACCGCGTTGCAATTCCAACTTGGAAACCCGAAAATCAGCGCCGTCAACTACACCGCGGTCGATCTCACCCTGCTCCCCGGCTTCAGCACCTGGTACACGGCGGGCAATGCATCTCCATTCAGCGCGGCGCTCCTGCTCAACATTCGCAACACCCTGCCGGCGAGCGCATTCACGCAGTCGGGGCTGGCCGTCCCTTTTTCCACCGCGCAGTACCTGGGAGGCAACCAGGGAATAATGGGCCCGTACGTCCCGCTGGTGTCGTATGTCGTGCTTTCGAATCTATCGACGAGCTTACCGACCAACTTACCGAGCGCCGGGCAGCCCACTTCGAGCCCCCTTACCAACAAGGGTGAGATCGTCGTTCCGGGAATGCCCCTACAGCTTCAAAACTACCCCGAGCAATACTGGCCATCCACCGGGATGACGTCCTCGCAATATCTGGTCTGCGGTACAACCACGCCGTCGCCAAAGATCAACTTCGTGGGAACCCAATTCTCCATTCCGGTGGATGACCCCAGCATTTTTCCGGCCGATCCGACGAACTGCGGCATGCCTGCCGCCCAAAACATGTGCAGCCAGATTTTCGCCCAATCGATCCAGGCCAGCGGCAATGTAAACCAGAACTGGCAGCCGGGCCTGCCGCTCACGATCGAGGGTTCGGGATTTGGAACTCTGCCGGCGCCGAACCTGCCCTACGCGACCACGGGCTGGAGTTCTTCAGCTACCGCATACCTAACGGTCACGGACTTAAACTCGAGTAGCCAAGTCAATTGGAGCAGTCCGAGCTACAACCCGAATGGCTACAGCTGCCAGATGTACATTCTAAAGTGGAGCGACACCTCGATTACGGTCGTTCCCAACATACAGCTGAGCCCAACCAACGGCGAAAGCAACACAATCTCGCTAATCACGGAAACCAACCCGTTCAGCTTACTCGCTTCCACTAGCTGCCCGGTGACCGCAGGCGATAGCATTACGGTCACAGTGATCAATCCTCAGAACCCAACTGCGACGCCTGCGACAATCAACATTCCCGTGAATAGTTTTGCGGGAAGTCTGAACTGACGCAGTCTTAATCCTACTGCGGCGTGGTCTTGTAGATCACGCCGTAATTTGCCGGGCCGCCATCCGAAGTAGCACCATAAATGTTTCCCTGGCCATCCAAGACCGGCGCGGAGGAAGGCTGAGCACCGTCCTCCGCGCCGCCGATGAAGGCGTGCAGGACCGAGTAAGACCCCGCCGTCGAGAACTCAAAGAGCACTCCGCAGCCGATTAGAGCGCCACCGATTGTGGGCGAACACCCCAGGTTCCCGCCGATCTGGGCCGTGCCGTAGAGATTCCCTGCTGCGTCCAGCACAACGTTGGCTGCGGGCTCACCGCCGTCCTGTTCGCTTGTAAATGCGTACAGCACGCTGTACTCGCCAGCTGCGGAGAGCCTATAAATTACCCCACCACGGTTTGGCCCATTGTTCGTCGCTGTCCCGTACAAATTACCCGAACCATCGATGACAACCCCGCTGTCGATCGGCTCAGCTCCCGTCTCGGCTACGAACTCGTGGAGCACTGTTTCCGTCCCGTTCGGCGAGACGCGGTAGATCACGCCGCCTCCCACTCCGCCGTAACTGGTCACGCCGTAGATGTTCCCCTTCTTGTCGAGCGTGAGACCGGGATTCGGCAACCCTCCGTCGCTGCCTCCGCTGAACACGTGCAGCGAAGTAAATTCCCCAGTACTGCTCACCCGAAACACCTGCCCCTCCGGCGCGGGGCCGGCCAGAGTCGTCCCATACACGTTCCCCGCAGCATCCGCCGTCACCCCGAAGCAGTTGCTGCCGTCCGTGAACGTGTATAACAGCGTCGATTCCCCGGACAACGTGATCTTGTACAGCGTGTCCGACTGCTGCTCGGTCGGGCCTCCGCAGACATATAAGTTTCCCTGGGCATCTTCCCCGAATCCCGACCCGACTTCGGCGAACGGCAACGGCACTACGCGCTCCACTCCCGAAACAAGATCGAAGAGCGTTCCGCCGTTCCACTGACCGCCCCTTCCCGTTGTCCCGACGATCGCGCCTTTCGCGCTTCGCGCAATCTGAAACGGTCCGGAGCCGCCCCGCGCCGCCGGGAATCGGTACAGCGTGCTCTCCGCTCCCGTCGCCGCCCCGATTTCGAATATCCCGCCTCCCAGTCCTAGAAACGGCGAACTACCATAAAGGTTCCCCGACGCATCCGCCACCACTCCGGGCGCCCCAGTATACCCTTCCGGGCAGCCTCCTCCTGACGGAAACCCCTCGTCCGGCGGCCCGGGGAACGAATACACCTTACTCGCCTGCCCGGACACCAGGTTCACCTTGAAAATCGAACCGTACGACGAGTACTGCTGCTGCGCGCCGCTTACCACGTACACGTTCCCGGCCCCGTCCAATGCCGGTGTTCCGGTCACCATGGGGGCCTTCGAACTCGGCAAACTGAACTGCGTGTACGCTCCGCTCGCGCTCACCTCGTACACCGCGCCTTCGACCGCCCCGTACAGATTGCCCGACGCGTCGATCGCCAACCCCGACTCCGGATACGTCTGCGGCTCCTTCGTGAAGTTATGCAGCAGCGTGTACGCGCCCCCCGAACTCAGCTTGAATATCGTCCCCAGGTTCAGCGTCGCCCCGCCCATCGACGTCGTCCCGTACAGGTTCCCCTGCCCGTCCAGGATTACCCCCGCGTCCGGGTTCGCCCCGTCGCCCGGAACGCCCGCGAAGTTGTGCAGCACCGTGAACTGCCCCGCCGCCGAATATTTCCACACGGTGCCGAAGTTCAAGCTGCCGCCCGCTTCGGCCGTTCCGTACAGATTGCCCGCCGCGTCGAGCGCGACACCGCCGTAGATGTTGGCGCCGTCGGTGGTCCCGGTGAACGAATAGAGCACCGTTTCCACGCCGCCCGGCGTCAGTTTATAAATCGTGCCTGCGTTGTGTGCGCCCCCGGCGTTGGTCGTGCCATAGAGATTGCCGACCGCGTCTTCCGTCACCCCGGCATTGGGCGCGGCCGCGTCCGGTTGGCCTTGGAAGCTGTAGAGCACCGTGTACGTGCCGGAGGCGCTGCGCTCGAAGACGACGCCGTTATTCGTCGTACCGCCAAGGACCGTGGTTCCATAGAGATCGCCCGCGCCGTCGCGGATCACCGTGCCGCACGGAGCCGCGCCCTGGGGGAAATAGCCGAAGTTGTGAAGGATGGTTTCGGTTTGAGCGTGGGCGGAGGCGTGGAAGAGACAGAGAATGAATAAAGCGAAAGGTATGCGGAAACGAAACATGCGGAAAAGCCCTCCTGCGGCTTCGCCCCGCAGGTTAGCATGGTGCAACGCGTGAATTAGGGCTAGAGCAAGTCCATGCCGGGGTAGAATCGTAAGTCGCTTCAACCTGGGAGTTTGTTTTTCGTGAAGGCATTTACTTTTGTGTGCGCGTTAGCCCTTTTGTCGCCGGCCATGCAGTTCGTATGCCACGATTGACGCTTGCCCTGGCGAGGGGCAGGGCGACGGGGCCATCGGGAGCGGAGTCGTTACGTCTCCAATGACTCTGGCCGAAGCGGATCAGTTTGAGACGTTGGAGCAGCAGGGCGTCATCAGCGGGTTCGAAAATACAACAACAGGAATAGCAATTTCAATTTCCCCTGGCGCTTGGGGAGGCATAGCGGACCTGTGTTTGCTTCAGCCCGAAATCTGTGTTGCGGGGGGCGTTTTATTTACAGCCTACGTTGTATACAGGAACTGGCCAGCTTTCGTTGAGGCTGCAGAGCATATCTATGCAATGGGAAAAATCCAGAGCAACGAATGGACCGATTGGGCAAGACAGGCGGTGCAGGAGGGTCTATACAAAACGGTCTGTCAGGCACTACAAGAGAAGCTACAGGAAGAGACTTCCGCGCGTGAAAGAGCGGTTATAGTCCAGGCTCTTAAGTTTTGCAACTGTAAGAACACGCGCAAGGTACGTAGGGGAGCGTATCCCTGATCGGAGCTTAAACATGCGGTGGTACATAGCGTCGTTATTAACGATCAAAACGCCAAGCCCGGGCGGTCCGGTGCTCGTTGAGCTTCGCAGGCATTGGTGTTTGCTCAAAGCCAAGGGCAGCGAGGAAGCATACTTGATAACGCTTGATCTAGGCCAGCAAGCCGCGGATACGGCTTCGCGGGAGCAAGAGGCCCGTTGGTCGTTTAGCGGGACGTCTGAGTTGCTGGACGTCGGAGCCGAGCTAGACACCGGTACTGAGATAATCTGGGAGCAACACGAAATTGACCAAAACGCGGTGGTCAGCTTGGTAAAGACCGAGGCTGAGTTGAGTTCAGGGCAGCGTGCATCTAAGAGTGGGTGGTTCGTTGCGAAACTGGTAATGATAGAAGTCCACGATGAGGGTACACATGGGGGACCGCTGCTGGTTTGGATCAACTGGCACCTGATTAAGGCCAATAATGCGACCGTCGCATTGTACCTAGCAAACGAGCTAGGGCGGGCCCAAGCAGGCGAGGTCGGTAGCCATCGTTGTAATGGCGATGCAGCCCACTGGGAGTTTAGAGGTCTCCAGGATCTAATTGAAGTAGTTGGCCCCCCGCGCGACGGAGGAGTACTGTGGTCCGAGAGAATTGATGTCTCTGCTGACCAACTGGCTAGCTTAGTGCCACCCCGATCTGAGTTAGGCGTGTTTGACTGGGAGCGCCGGTGCAAAAGTGTACCCATGTCTTAGAGGAACGATTCTGGTACGAACGGTTCCGGACTTACACTTATAGCCCCGGGAGCAACAAACGGATGGCCGTTTATTCGAGCTCCGGGACGAGCGCGCAGTCTGCTTTCCACATCTACGATCCGAATGGGCGGAAGATAGGAGTGTATACCTACACGGCGACTGCGCCGTGGTCCAGGGCGCAATTCCAGCCCGGGTTGTCGAAAGATATCTGGTATTTGGGAAGTAAGCGGATAGATATCTCCGAGGATCAGGTGGGATCGAATTGGGATCAGACGCAGTACTATCCGTGGGGACAGGTGCAGGCCGGGCAGCA
Organism: Bryobacteraceae bacterium; assembly: GCA_965225785.1. Classification (GTDB taxonomy): domain Bacteria; phylum Acidobacteriota; class Terriglobia; order Bryobacterales; family Bryobacteraceae; genus Bog-113. Next base: position 7,474 of record CBDDBV010000046.1, read on the forward strand.
GCCGAGCCGCAGGGGTTTGGGACTTATGTGTTGGATGGAGGGTCGGGGTTGTACTATGCGGATCAGCGGTACTATAACCAGAGTTGGGGAAGGTTTTTGACACCTGATCCGTCGAGCGCCGCTGTCGTCGTCGTCGCGATCCTCGGGGGGCTTTATGTTAGCGGTCGAAAGCGCTAGGGAGTATCTTGTGGAGGGGAGTCGTCTTGAGAGTCCGGTTGCTTACCATCAGGTTTTGTTCCCAAATATTCTGTTTGAGCTGACGGCGATTGCAGCCGCCTTGTTTTTTTTGTCGAGGGTTCACGATGGGCCTCTCTTCTGCGCGCTCGCAGTCGCTCTGTTAGGCCGGCGACTGTTAGAGTCAAGGCGCGTGATCACCGTCAGTTCAGAGACTGTTTCATACCAGCCGGCCGTTGGCCGGATTATGAAGGTCCGATTTCGGGACGTCGAGAGCGCGGAGGTGAAATTGCTCCCAAGCTCCTACTTTCTTCAGCCGGTCTTCAGGCCGTCGTTCCGGTTTACGATGCTCGATGGAACTAGGAGGCTCATGCCTGCTGACTTTCCGGCGCATAAGGAAATTCTCAGCATGATTTTGCGAGGCGTAAACCAAGCGCATAAGCCTGGATTTCAAGTCGATGGTAGCTCGGCAAATGCGGTCTAAGTCTGGAACGTTTTACGCCGTCGGAGCATTGGTGCTTTCGCTTTCCGCCGTCAACCTTGTTGTCCAGCCGCGGATGCGGCTCAGCGTCAGCGCGTTCGTTGGCCAGATCGCGCTGGCTGCGGTAATGTTCGCACTCGGCTACAAGGTACGCCGCAAGTAATCGATGTTGCCGAGGTTCCAAAGTGCCGAGAACCGCTTGCGAATGGCCTGGGTCGGGGAAAGTGCGGACGACCAAGTCTCCTCATCTCGATAAGATGCGGCGTGATGTTGCGCCACAGAAAGTCGCAAAATGGTGCACACCACCGCTTGGAGAGACAGAGAAAATCCCGAAGATGCTCGCCACATCCTAGTCCGAGGACCGAGTCAGCGGCCCGGAGAGACAAGACAGAGACCAAGACGCGGCGATATATGGCGGGTTTGGCGGCTCATTCGAGCGGGTTCGCAGTTAACCGAAAACTCTGTTGTTTTGCGTGAAATAAATGGCTCCGCAGGTAGGATTCGAACCTAACCCCTTTCGGTTAACTCGAAAATGAAGGGATGTTAATCAAAAGTGCCTCGATGCGGGTTTGATTAACGGTGGAGAGGAATGCATCTGAATCCAAGGTGCCCGGCACCGGAATGCGAGCTGCTTTGGCGCGGGCTCGTCGGTGTGGGTGCGTTGATGGATTGCACCGATCCGCCTTCAGTCGCAGCAACCTCGAAACTCGATCCGGGGCCGCAGCAGCATCACATGCCACAACACCCGTTGGCGGTCGGGCTGGCACCACACCACCAGCCACCCGTCGCGCCAAGATCCGAGCGGCAGCGCTTGAGCCGCGCGGATGAACTTGGTCTCCACTTG
>CBDDBV010000047.1:0-5155 GCA_965225785.1 Bryobacteraceae bacterium
GATGCTCCGAGCCGACAGCGCGCTTCTGCCAATTGCTTACTTCCTCTTCGAGAGAAATCCGCCCTCCAACTGGCTGATACTTCCCGCATACGCGACTGAGCGAGAGGAGGTTCGGAGCTGGCTCATCCGCTCGCTCCTCAAAGCCGGTATCTGGGGAAGCGGGTTGGACACGCTGCTCACGGCATTGCGCGAGATCATCAAGAACGATTATGCCGTCTTCCCAACCGAGAAGTTGGAAAAGGAGATGGCGGCGAGAGGCAAGTCCCTAACGTTCGGCGCCGAGGAGATCGGCGGCCTCCTGGAGATGGAGTACGGGGATCGCCGCGTCTTTCCGCTGCTATCGCTTCTGTACCCGTTTGTTGACACTAGCCAACTGCACCACATCGACCACTTCTTTCCGTACAGCGCCTTTCAGAAGAAGCGACTGGAGAAGCTCGGCTGCAATGCTGAGTACGTTGACGAGGCCCAGGAGGCCCGGAATCAGATTCCTAATCTCCTTCTCCTGGAGGGGCTGCTCAACGTGTCGAAAAATGACATGCTTCCGGAGCCATGGTTTGAGACTCGTTATCCCAACCTCGTAGACCGCGAGGCGGCGATTTCACGCCTCGATCTCGGCACCGTACCCAAAGATGAACTCGGGTTTATGACCTTTTTCAATGCGCGGAAGCTGAAGTTGCAGCATCGGCTTGAAGGGATGCTGTTGAGCAAGCAGGTTCCCGCCTCGGAACCCCCTGTTCTGACTGCGCCGCATAGCTAGACTCGAGCTGCAACGGTCTTCAGCAAGAAGAGTGGGGAGGGGTGCAGGGGAAGGAACGGCCCCGCCGCGCAGCATTCGTGAGCAGAAATAAAACGGGCCGCGCGAACGCGGCCCGCTGCTTCTTGAAACGTGCTTCCTTCGTCACGCAGCAACCTTCTTCTTTGTAGCGGCGTTCTTCGATGCGGGTTTGATGGAAGTTGGTGTCTTCCGTGGCTTTTTCTCCTCCTTCGGTTGTGGCGGGACGAAGACGGCCTCGGCTTCGGTGAGGAAGTCGAACTCGCCTTCGCGTGGGATGTCGATGTATCCAGTGAGTGCTAACCGAAGGGCAAAGCCGGTCAGCTTGTCGTCGCTGAGGCCGTCGATGGTGGAAAGCAGAATATCCTCGGCGGTCTGCTGGTTGTTTTCGTTGTCGCCGGCGAAATGTTCGGCTACGTCGTCGGTGAGGGTGTAGGGGTCAAGGTTGACGAGGGCGCGGAGGAATACCCTCAACTGCGCGGCGGTGAACGTCGGCGGCGCGTTCTCAAGGATGCGATTGAAAGTGGCTTCGCGGGCTTCCAGTATCTCGGCTCTGCGGTTGCACTCGGCCTCGTTCGCCGCTTGCTCACGCTCGAACTGCTGCTTGCGCTCCTCCTCCTTGCGCTGCCGTTCTTCCTCGTGCTCCGCCCTGCGCTGCTCGAAGTCGGCTTCGCGTTCTGCGGCCTCCTCCTCCGTCTCGGCCTCCGGTGCGGGTGCCATGGTCGGGGCTGGATTGGCGGCTGCTTCGGCGGCTGCTTGCGGGTCATGCACGGGGCAGTTCTTGTCGGTGCAAACCGTCAGCTTGCGGCCAAGCTGCTTGCCGTAGACGATGATGGCTGTCTTGGCTGCGGCGCATGGCGTGACTGGCTCGGCGTCGGGGTTGTCGATCACGGCTTCGATCTCTCGAACGTGACCGCGCTGGACGGCTCCCGGTCGCTGTTCCTTGGGATTGCGCCAGCCGTTCTCGATCTGCACGAGTCCGGGGTGGGCCGCAACCTCGCGGTCAAGAAACGCCTCAACCTTGCTGTGGTAGCACCTTGAATCGAGGCACTGGTCACCCTGCACATCGCAGAAGAGAGATGTGTTGTGTCCACTGCGGCGGGGGCAGGTGACGCAAGCTCCGGCGGTGGGGTTGAGGGTTGGGTCTTCGCGGTCGAATGGTGCATCCGCGAGGGACAGATAGAGGTTGGCCTGTATCCACGCGGCAAGGTGCTTGGCGGGTAGCAGGTGCGGCTCCTTGTCCTGCCAGTCCTTGCGCCAGCACTGCTCGAAGGCGTTTGCTTGAACGTCCTGGGGAAGACGGGCGATGAGATTGGCGTGGCTGGCGGTGATGCCTTCATGGGTGAACGCCTCCGCCACAGTGGGGATGAGTTGTAAGAGCGACAGACGGGTGTAGATGTGGCTTGCGCTCTTGCCCGACTTCTCGACCAAGGCGGCAACGTCGTAGCCGGGGATGTCGAGCAAGCGTTGGAAGCCCTGCGCCTCCTCGTAAGGGTGAACGTCTACCCTCTGACTGTTTTCGACCAACTGCCATTCGAGAGCCTGTGCGTCATCGATCTCGACGATACGGGCAGGAATGGAGAAAAGCTCGGCAAGCTGCGCTGCACGGAAGCGTCTTGCTCCCGCAACGATCTCGAAGCCTTCGTTGTTGGGTCGGACGGTGATGGGTTGAATGAGGCCATTGTGCTTGATGCTCTCGGCGAGTTCCCTGAGCTTGCCTTCATCGAACGTGCGGCGGGGGTTGGTGGTGGACTCGTGGATGGTGTCGATGGCGAGGAATTGGAATGCGCTGCTATCTTGCATGGTTGCTGTCCTTGAACGGTTTCACTGCGTTGGGTGTTTTGGAGCGGACGCGCTTCCCATCCGCTCCGGGCGGGAAAGGGTTAGGCGCGTGGGGTCTGCTGCTGCTCAAAAGCTTCGGCGAAGCCCTGCAATCGCAGGTTGTTGTCCCACCCCTTGGCGAATCGCTCATGCTGCTGGTGCAAGCTGACGAGGTAAACGTAGTGGTCGCGGACGATATTGCGGCTCCACGGCTCCACGCCTACATAGTCGTTCCGGTGATAGAAAGCGTTCAGGTGTGGCCCGTCCGCGAATCCAAGCTCGAAACACATCTCCGGGTCGCGCATGAGGTCGCCATTCTGTTCGCCGTAGTGGCAGACAGAGATTGCAGGTAGACCGCATGGGCCGGACTCGTCGGTGGCCTCGATGACCAACGCCATATAAGGCGGGTTCTCGATCTTGAGGTACAGGCCGTGGTGCCAACCTCCGGCCTGTTTGAGGATGCGAAGAATGGTCTGCATTACGCCACCTTCGCCAGTTCTGCATCGGGCATCGCTGCCTGCTCTGCGGTGGGCGGCTGCAAGGCTGCGAGGATGACGCCCGAGGTCTGCTGAATGACTTCCAAGCTCTCGGCCAAGAGTGAGGCGTTGCCATGATAGAGATTGATGTAGTCGGCGCTCGCCGTTCCGGTTTCAAGTCCTACGGCCTTGCCGATGACAAAGGCGATGGCCTCGGCCTCCGTCTCCCGCACTACCTTGGTCGTGGTCGTCCTGCGCTCGGCCTTGTGCAACATCTCGTGTGCGAGTTCATGGACAAGGGTGCTGAACTCCTCGGCCTCGGACTGGCCGGGAAGAATGGCGATTTTTCCGCCATAGCTCATGCCCAAAGCAGGGGCGATCTTCTCAGTAAAGACAAGCTCGATGCCCTGGCCTTTGATGAACGAAACGAGACGGTTGCGGTTCTCGCCTACCGTGCCGGTCATCTCCCGTAGCGTTGGAAGCTCTGCGCCTTCGGTCTGCTCCACGTCAAAGACGTAAGCATTGCGAAAGCCAACCAAAACGCGCATGTTCTGCTTGGTGATGTCCTTCTCCGCTTCCTCGTCCTTCTTGCGCTTGATGCCGACGATGGGCGCGAGAATCCGAACCCCTTTCTCGCCTTTCTTCACCTTCCGGCCTAGCTGGTTCCATGCGTACAGGCCAGCAACGCGGGTTGCGCTCGGTCGCTGCCGTGCAATCTCCAGAATGTTTCCGAAGCTGTAGTTGTGAAAGCGGCTCATCGCGTCCAGATAGGCGGTGAGTGCATCCGAGTGTCCAGCTTCAAGCTGTTCGATAAGGCTCTTGACGTTGGCGGCAATGATGTCTTTGGCGGTCTGCCGTTGCTGCGGCTGTTTAGGGGTTTCGCTGATGGGGGTGACGGTGCTGCTGGTGGCGAGTGCGGTGTTCATGGTGTTTCCTCCTTGGGTTGTCGAGCCGTGGCTTATGCAGGGCGCGGATGGTTTTTTGCTCCATGCCAATCGAGCGCGGGAGTGATGTGGGTTGTGGTGATGTCTTCCAGCCCATCGCTGAGAAGTTCCACGGGGACATTCCCTAGAATCTCCCCGCAGGTGGGACAAGAGACGGTGACCGTGTCGCCGCAAAAGCCCAATTCCGCGAGGTCTACGGTGTCCTCGCCGAGGAGGTAGTCGCCCATTCGCACGTTGGCGAAACGCCGCCATGTAAAGGGGTTTGGTGTGGCTGGTGTCGTGGTTCGCATCTGGCCTCCCGCTTTTTGCGTTTGCACTTCCGCGTTGAAACGCGGCATGTACATGCCGAACGCCACCTGGCGAAGGCGGGGGTAGCAAGGCGCAATGGGAGGGGTCTCCCCACCGGAGCGAAGCGGAGGCGACCGAAGGCCGGTCTGCACAAGCGAGCGCGGAAGATTGGGGATACCCTTGCGCCGCGCGATCGGGGCAGAGCCCCTTAGCGGAGGGTCTGTCAACCGTTCGTTATCGCGAAGCGGATGGTTCCAGGGTGGGCGTTGCGGGCGGGAACGGCCCGCTGAGGTGGGGCGTGAAAGACGCGAGAGCGGCTGCAGCGTGGGGAGGAGACTCCCTCCCATCCTGCATGATTAAGAGAAAATGGAATGGGAGCAAAGACATGAGCTACACGAAACGCCTGATGGAAGAGGAAGAAGCGCGTGGCTATGAGACGTCCTCGGATGCGATATGCGCGAAGTGCTTCGACGACCCGGGAATCGTTCAGTTCATTAGAGACCGTCTTGAATTCACAAAGTGTTCCCTGTGCGGGCGAAAGAGTCGAAAAGAAATTGCGGCGCCCGCAGATCAGGTACTCCAATTCTTCTTGGACAAGGTTTATGAGCATTACGAAGATGCCAACGAAAGCGCGCCTTATGACGGAGGCGAAGGCGGATACCAAGTTCACACCTACTCGATGTACGACCTTGTCTTTCAGGAGTGCTCGGACATTGCTCCACACGACTCCCTAGAGTGGCTGTATCGTCGGTTAAAAGATGACGTTGTCTTCTGCGACCGTGAGTGGCAAATCATGACTCCCGGGCAGGCGCTGGAGGTCGGCTGGAGTTCTTTTGCAAATAGCGTGAAGCATA